>CAXXGT010000001.1:0-511872 GCA_963664045.2 Paracoccaceae bacterium
TATGACGAGAACGGTCAATTGCTGTCGGGTAACTTCATGGACTATGCGGTTCCGCGCGCCGACGATCTGCCTTCGTTTGTCGTTGACCACTCGTGCCAGACTCCATGCACTCACAATCCGCTCGGAGTGAAAGGCTGCGGCGAAGCCGGGGCGATCGGGTCGCCTCCCGCAGTCGTCAATGCGGTCATCGATGCATTGCAGGGGGGCGGTTTTGATATTGATCACATCGATATGCCGTTGACCTCATGTGCCGTTTGGTCAGCAATGAATGAATCGCGTGGAGGAGACGGGCAATGATTGGTTTCGAACTCAAACAACCGAAAAGCCTTCAGGACGCGACGAACGCGCTTGCGGAGGGAGGCGTGCTCTGCGGAGGCGGGCAGACCCTGCTTGCGGCGATGAAGCTCGGCCTGAACAGCCCGGAGGCAGTCGTCAGCCTGGGCCGGGTCGACGCATTGAAGGGTATTCGCACGGATGAGTCCGGTAAGCTGTGCATCGGAGCGATGACAACCCATGCAGACGTTGCCAAGGATGCGGGAGCGTATCCCGCTCTGGCCGGCCTTGCTGACAGGATTGGAGACCCGGCAGTCAGGAATCGTGGCACGATCGGCGGTTCCCTGGCAAACAATGACCCGGCGGCCTGTTATCCGGCAGCGGTTCTGGCTTCACGGGCCGAGGTCGTCACGGGTTCCAGAGTGATCCAGGCGGATGATTTTTTTGTCGGATTGTTCGAGACCGCCTTGGGCGACGATGAAATCATTACCGAAGTGCGATTCCCGATTCCGGAAGCCGCGGACTACCAGAAGTTCCTCCAGCCGGCGTCGAGGTTTGCCTTGGTGGGCGTGTTCGTTGCCCGGTTCGCTGACGGCGTTCGTGTTGCAGTCACTGGAGCGGCGGACGAGGGTGTTCACCGCTGGGGCGCTGCCGAGGAGGCGTTGTCCGTGGACTTTTCACCGTCGGCGCTCGACGGATTATCGGTCTCGCCCGACGGATTGATCGCGGACCTCCATGCAACACCGGCCTATCGTGCCAACCTCGTCAGGGTCCTGACGAGTCGTGCAGTTGCCGCGTGCTAGGCCGGCGCGCCGACAGTTCGGAAATTCGACCTCGCTGGCCCTTTGTTTCCGGGTTGCTTGAACGCTCGTGCGGGCTTGTGAATTCGCATGCGAACTCCGGGGCGGTTACGTGTTTTGCGTGGGTGAACACCGATCATTCAGGAACGCCGTCACCCGGGCGCCCGATCCTGGAAAGGGATTCCAGTCCGTCCGGCACGTAATTTAACCACGACGGCCCACGGGGGAATCGGTATCGCATCCGTTCGCGTTTCTGGGCGGCGGAACCGGTGCAAGAACGGGCGGGGCCGAACGAATTTGATGTCCCCGGGGCAGGAATTACGCCCGGGGGTTTTCGGGGATCATGCGGCCGGGTAAGGACCGCACGAGACGAATCATTGACAAGTCCCGAGGCGGGAAGAACAATTCCCGGTTCTAAATCTTTTCAGCTGTCACGATGGCGAGCGGGAGATCTTGCATGCCAGTAGTTGTTGTGGAATCTCCGGCAAAGGCCAGGACCATCGGCAAGTTCATTGGCAAGGACTTCCGAATCCTGGCATCGTACGGACATGTCCGTGACCTGAAGGAAAAGGACGGCTCGGTCGATCCTGACAACGAGTTCGCGATGATCTGGGAAATCGGACGCGACTCCGGAAAACACCTTCGCGCCATTGCCAGCGCGCTCGAGTCCGATCAGCAGTTGTTTCTTGCAACCGACCCCGACAGGGAAGGCGAGGCGATCAGCTGGCACCTCACGGAAGTGCTGACAAGGCGGAAATCGATCAGGAAGAATACCGTCGTCAAGCGCATTTCCTTCAATGCCATCACGAAGGACGCGGTACGGGCCGCGTTTCGCGAGCCGCGGGAACTGGACCTGAATCTGGTCGATGCATACCTTGCAAGACGAGCGCTCGACTATCTTGTCGGATTTCATCTGTCGCCGGTTCTCTGGCGCAAGCTTCGTGGCGCCAGGTCCGCGGGGAGGGTCCAGTCCGTCTGCCTGCGGCTCGTCGTCGAACGCGAGCTCGAAATCCTGAACTTCGAACCACGTGAATTTTGGACGGTCACGGCCAGGCTTGCGACGCCCAGGGGCGACGAATTCAACGCCCGGCTGTTCGAACTGAACGGAAAAAAACTCGGGAAGTTCGATCTGAATGACCAGGAGGCGGGCGAAAACGCTGCCGCTGCCGTTCGCGATGGCTCGTTTCGCGTAAATGGTGTCGAAGTGAAGACGATCATGCGGAAACCGCCGGTGCCCCTGATCACGTCGACACTGCAACAGGAGGCCAGCCGGAAGTTTCGTTTCGGGACCCGCCGAACGATGGCCGCCGCGCAAAAACTCTACGAAGCCGGACACATAACCTACATGCGGACGGACGGGATTCACATGGCACCGGAAGCCGTCAAGGCAGCCCGCAGGGTCGTTCTTGAGGACTTCGGCACTGCGTACCTTCCGAAGACCCCCCCGAAGTACAGGAACAAGGCAAAGAACGCCCAGGAAGCGCATGAGTGCATCCGACCGACAGAAGTCGGGAGGCATCCTTCGCAGCTTGCGAGCCTGCCGCCTGACGAAGCGAAGGTCTATGATCTCGTCTGGAAACGAACCCTTGCAAGCCAGATGTCGCCCGCACGCCTTGGCCGCACGACAGTCGAGATTCGCTCATCCGACGAACTGACCGCGCTCCGTGCCTCGGGCCAGGTCCTTGAATTTGATGGATTCCTCAAGGTTTACGAGGAAGGACGCGACGCGGACAGCAAGGCGAACGACGGCTCAGGGCAGGGAGGCCGGGATGAAGATCAACGCCTGCCGTCGCTCGAGGAAGGCGAGAACCTCGAATGCAGGGAGGTCAGCCCGGAGCAGCATTTTACAAAGCCTCCGCCCCGTTTTTCCGAAGCGATGCTGGTCAAACGGATGGTGGAGTTGGGCGTCGGGCGACCCTCGACCTACGCGACGGTCGTGGCGACGATCCAGGAACGGAATTATGTCCGAAAGGAAAAGAACGTTCTCTACGCCGAGGAAGTCGGCATCCTGACGACGGCATTTCTCAAGAACCACTTTCGGCAATACGTGAACTTCGACTACACCGCCGGTCTTGAGGAACGACTGGACTCGATTTCGGCCGGGCGGGTTTCATACAAGTCGGTTCTCGGTGATTTCTGGGCGGACTTTTCCCAAACCGTCGGCACGGCTCGGGAACTCGATTTCATTGACGTATTCGAAGGAATAAGCGACGAACTCGCCCTGATCGCATTTCCGGATTCACCAACTGATGGAGACAAGAAACTGTGCCCGAATTGCGGGAAGGGCCGGTTGTCAGTTCGAATGGCCAAGGGGGGGAGCGGCTTTATCGGCTGTTCAGGTTATCCGGAATGCCGTTACACACGCCCGTTGTTTTCCAGGTCCCGAAACGGGAATTCGGGGACACTTGATCTCCCAGGCACAGGACTTTTGCTCGGGAGCGACGACGAAGGCATGCCCGTGACCCTCCGGGACGGCCGATTTGGCCTCTATGTGCAGCGCGGGGAAAAGACCGAAGATCGTGCGCGGCCTGAAACAGCTTCGGTTCCGGAATCGATTCCGGGCGAGGCCGTCAACCTGGAGACGGCGCTGGAACTTCTCTCGCTGCCCCGGCTTGTCGGCAATCATCCTGACGGCGGTGAAATCAGGGCAGGGATCGGCCGGAAGGGGCCATATGTCGTTTGGTCCGTGCCGTCGCAGGAGGAAAAGACCGGGTCGAAGAAGACATATGCAGATCTTTCCGACCCGCTTGAGGCGTTGACCATTGGAATGAATCGCGCGGTCGAATTGCTCGCACAGTCGAAAATGTCCGGCGGTGGTCGTGGTGGCCGAAGGCGATCCGAGCCGCTTCGGAACCTCGGCGATCATCCGGCAAAATCTGGCGAAATCCTTGTCCTGTCGGGACGTTACGGGCCTTATCTGCAATGGAATCGCAAGAACGTCTCGATTCCGAAGACAATCGATCCGGCGACCATGTCCATTGACACGGCGGTCGAACTGATTGCGGCAAAGTCCGCGAACAAACGAACGCGAAAAAAGGCGACCAAACACTGACGCTCAAACGACCGTGACCAGGCGTGTGCCGTGTCGCCCGGGCAAGGGAATCCGCCAGTCTGGCCATCGGCCAAGTGCCTTCCGACGTGGCTACGCCGATCGCCGTCGCCATCAGTCGGGCAGGAGATTGACGATGGCCCACGGCCGGCCTGACCGGGCTTTCCCCTAGTTTAGAGGGGGAACCGGACGGCCTCGGCAATCGGTGCAGGCACGAAACGTGCAAGTCATGGAGGAAAGACGATGTATGTTGATGGTTTTGTGTGTGCCGTACCGACGGCAAGCAAGCAGGAGTTTATCGACCACGCGACACTGGCCGATAGCGTCTTTATCGACCAGGGCGCGACACGGGTGGTCGAATGCTGGGGTGATGCCGTTCCGGAGGGAAAAGTCACGGACTTTCGCCGGGCGGTCAATGCGACCGAAGACGAGACGATCGTGTTCGCCTGGATCGAGTGGCCGGACAAGCAAACGCGCGATGCCGCGATGGACAGGATGGAAGACCTCTGGAAGACCGATGATCGCATGAATCCGGAGAAAAACCCGATGCCGTTCGACGGGATGCGCCTGATTTACGGAGGATTCTCGCCGGTCGTCGAATTGTGAATTCGTCCCCGAATGCAGGCATCGGGGGACGGAGACCGAGGGCAATCCGGGAAGATCGGGCAATCCCGGGTAACTGGGGATACGGGTCAGACCGCCCGGGTTATTCCACCATCCACCCGGATGTTCTGGCCGGTGATGTAACCCGCCCCGTCCGATGCCAGGAACGAGATCGTTGCGGAGATCTCGTTGACGGACCCATACCGTTCCATGGGAATCCGGCTCTGGAACTCTTTCTTTTCCGGCAAGCTGTCGATGAATCCCGGCAGCACGTTGTTCACCCTGATGTTTCGTGGAGCGTAGCGGTCGGCGACCAGCTTGGTCCACGCCGCAAGACCTGCCCTGAACACTCCGGAAGTCGGGAAAGCCGGATGCGGCTCAAACGATGCGAATGTCGTGATGTTGATGATTGAGCCTTTGAATTGCGACAACATGGTCGGAATGACCAGGCGGGCAGGGCGAACGGCCGAAAGGAAATAGACTTCCATCCCCAGGTGCCAATCTTCATCGGTCAGATCCAGGACAGGTCCCCTCGGGCCGTGCCCGGCACTATTGACCAGGACGTCTATTCGCCCCCAACGCTCGAGCGTGAGATCGACAAGCCTTTGCAGATCGTCATTCGACTGGTTGGATCCGGTCACACCGATTCCGCCAAGTTCGTTTCCGAGTTTTTCACCCCTGCCTGACGATGACAGGACAGCGACCTCGTAGCCGTCTTCGGAAAGCCGCCGGGCTGCGGCTGCTCCCATTCCGCTTCCGCCCGCCGTAATGATTGCGACGCGTTGTTCCGCCATATTGAACTCCTCGAGGAAATATCAGGCGCCTTTTCCGGGAATCCGTGCAACTGGTCAAGGCAGTCGCCCGACGCGTTTTTCCGGTTGCCAAAGGTCGTGCAGCTGACGCATGAGGCGCCAAAGCAGGAAATCTCGGGTTGACCGCCAAGGCGCTCTGAGTGGTCCGGGGCCACGGGAGAGACATCCCGGCGATTAGTTCCGGGCCGGAAACGTGCAGGGATCAGGAATATGGGAAAGATTCAGCCGGAATCCGGGCAAACGATGCGTACGAAGGAATTTGCACGCACCTGGTTGGCGCTGGAGGAAGTTTCATTGAAAACCCAGGACCGGCGGATCGTGGATCTCTTTTCCGGGGACAACGAAACGCACAGCCGCTTTCACCAATGGTCCGCGACCTGTGACGACCTGCTGCTCGACTGGTCAAAAACCAACATCGACCGGGAAACTCGTACGCTGCTGTTCCGGCTGGCAAAATGCGCCGGCGTCGAGGGCCGGCGTGAGCAAATGTTTGCCGGGGAGTTCATCAACAATACCGACAACAGGCCTGCGCTGCATACGGCGCTCAGGAATGTCGCCGGAACTCCGGTCATGGTGAATGGCGAAGATGTCATGCCGGACGTCATCGCGACAAGAGACCGCCTTGGTCAATTCGCCGAACAGGTCCGTTCGGGAACGGTTCGGGGCGTAACCGGGAAGGCTTTTACCGATGTCGTCCATATCGGCATCGGGGGGTCGCAACTGGGGCCCGAGATGGCCTGCATCGCCCTCAGGAAATTCCATGACGGCCCGCGCGTTCATTTCCTCGCAAATGTCGACGGAGCGCATGCTGCGGATATCCTGGGCGGGATCGATCCGGAAACCACCCTGGCTATCGTGGCATCGAAGAGTTTCACGACGCCCGAGACCATGACGAACGCCGCGACGGTACGCGACTGGCTTTTGCCCGTCACGGGAGATGACGGCATCGGCGACCATTTCGTCGCCATTTCAACGGCAGACGACCACGTCGCGGCCTTCGGAATCCCACCCGAGCGGACGTTCGGGTTTGCCGATTGGGTCGGCGGCAGGCTGTCGATGTGGGGACCGATCGGACTGCCGGTCGTACTTGCGATCGGGAGCCGCAACTTTGGCGATTTTCTGGCCGGCGGCCATGCCATGGATCTCCACTTTCAAGATGCGCCTCCGGAGCAGAACCTGGCGATGATTCTTGCGTTGACCGGAATCTGGCACGCCAATTTCTGCCGGTATTCGAGCCGCACGATCATGCCCTATGAGCAGCGCCTGAACAGATTTGCCGCCTTTGCCCAACAGGTCGACATGGAAAGCAACGGCAAGAGCCGGTCACTGGATGGATCAAGGGTTCGAATCGACACTGGTCCCGTTGTCTGGGGAGAGCCCGGAACGAACGCCCAGCATTCAATTGCGCAACTGCTGCACCAGGGCACACACATTGTGCCGGTCGAGTTCCTGGTCGGGCGTCGGGGAGGGAGTTCCCTTGGCGATATCCACCATCACATGCTTGTTGCGAACTGTATTGCCCAGGCGGAAGCGCTCATGGTCGGACGTTCATTCGATGAGGTCGTCCGGTTGATGGAGAAGCAGGGGCTGTCGGGAGCGGAACTCGAGCTTCAGGCGTCGCACCGCGTGTTCGAAGGTAACCGCCCGAGCATTACGCTCGTTTACGACCGCCTTGATCCAGGGACACTGGGCCGACTGGTGGCTCTGTACGAGCATCGCGTGTTCGTCGAAGCGGCAATCTGGGGGATCAACTGTTTTGACCAGTG
The DNA here is from genome assembly GCA_963664045.2 of Paracoccaceae bacterium. Lineage (GTDB taxonomy): Bacteria > Pseudomonadota > Alphaproteobacteria > Rhodobacterales > Rhodobacteraceae > JAPPHA01. Next base: position 7,304 of record CAXXGT010000001.1, read on the forward strand.
GGGCGTCGAACTCGGCAAGGAACTTGCGCGCGATCTGTTGCCATTCGTCAAGTCAGGACAGATCCCCGAAGGGCGGGACAGTTCGACCCGGGGGTTGCTGAAAACGATTCACGGGTAGCAGGTCCCTTGCACAAGATCACTTTCGATCACTCGGGACCGCTTTGCCTTTCGCCGTAACAGACCGGACGGTCGCGCAGTGATGGTTTCGGGAAATTTGCCAACCAATTCGGGAACCGCAAGGTTGGCCGGACTCCGGGTTTGAAGGCGGCGACGAAACCGGAAATTCGATTGAACCGCAAAGGCGCGAGAGCATCCCTGCTCTTGAAAACGGGCCCGGTCTAGCTTGGCGCCGAAGGCGCCAACCATCGTTTCGGTGTGGAAGACGCCTTCAGCCTCGACCCAGTTGTTGCCGTAGAATGACATGTTCAGCGACTTCGTATCATTCTTGCGGGACATGCCCCGAGCGAGATCGGAATGTCGCGCCATGCCGCGCAGGCGAATTCGGCGGGAGCTTTTGCGACCAGGTCCACCAGATCGTCGACCGCGACATCGAGCGTACCGTATCCGAAATCCGCCTCGATCGTCGCCGTGCCCAACGACAGATCCGCCATGTGTGTTTCGCCTGTGCGTGTGGCAAGATCGGATTGGGAGCCCAGCGTCCGATGTGCGCATACATTGCTCCTGGTAAGCGGCTTCGCGGTCTTCCTGCAGGTATCGCGTCACGCGCCCGCCGGAACACCTGTGAAACGCGCCCCATCGCCCGCCCCCGCGTGTCGCCAATCCAAATGTCGGCGCCCGATTTCAGGACCACGTTTTTGTCGGCTACCAGTTTCGAACCCTGGAACCGACCCCGAACGAAGACTTGCACACGCTCCGCGCCAAAGTGGCGCAAGCTGTGAAATACCTGCTGACCCGCCGGGGACCCTTATCGAACGGCGTGAACCAGTTCGGAGGATTTGTCCGCAGCTCACCGGAACTGTCGGCGCCGAACCTTCAACTCTATTTCAATCCGGCGAGCTATACTCTTGCGCGCAGCTCCGGTGGGCCGATGCTGCAAACGGACCCGTTTCCCGGTTTCACTCTCGGATTCCAGCCCACGCGACAGACATGTCGCGGCTGGGTTCGTGCCGTCAGCACCGATTTCGCCAATGCACCCGACATCCGCATGAATCCCCTGGCAACAGAAGAGGACCGGCGTGATTTGGTTGCGGGCGGACGCTTCATAGCGCGTTTTCTGAAAACGAAGGCCATTTCCGATGTGATCACGGCGGCGCTGGGCCCAAACCCGGCCACGATGAGCAATAGGGAGATACTGGACGATTTCCGAAACCGAGGCACGACCACATTTCATCCCTTCGGGACCTGTACCATAGGCGTGGATGCCGCGGATTCCGTCGTCGGGCCGTTGAACGTTCACGGAATGGAAGGTCCCTACGTCGTCGACGCGTCCGTGTTTCCGTCGATTCCCTCGGGAAACACGAATGCACCGACGATGATGGTGGCGCGGGCGGCCCCGGGTCGAATTCTTGCCAAAGTGGCGTCACGTCCCAAGGACGGTAGCTCTCATTGAACCGTGAACGGGAGTCGCGCCAGGATTCCCGGTGCAAGGGTCATCGGCGCAACGCCTCAATCGAGAGTGCTGCGCGTCGTTTCCCTTGTTCGGTTTCGGACGGCCTGTTCGGAAACAGGTTTCAGGTTTTCTCCTGGCGTCGGACTCGATCATCGAGGACGGGGGGCACCAGAGAAATTCTCGTCGCTCAGGCGGCGTTTGCGCGATCTGGTTCGCGACCCGGCATGGCCGCGGCTGTTCTCCTCGTGCAAGAGATGGCAGTCGCCCCCAGGATCCGACGGAGTTCAGGGAACGGCAACGACCAGAGACGGCCACATCTTTCAGACGCCCGCCCAACCCGCGTCCCGACTGTCGATACCGACTCACTTCGTTGGTCCGGCGGCTCTGCCCGGTTCGCAAACCCTGCTTTCGCGTCCTTCTCCCGCCGGCCCGACTTCCCGATCCGGATGCAATCCTTCTGAAACCTTGCCAGCCAACAAGATACTGTGTTGCCATTGTCGTCGATCGGGACTGGTTGGCGCGCGACTGCAAACAGAATTCTGCGGTGCGGCAGTCCCGGCGAGTCGAGCAGACGGGGGCGTTGCCGAGAGCCTTGTCTCTCGCAGACCCGAACGTGCGGGGCTTCTGCATTCGGTTCCTCGAGGTACAGGTTCGCTCATGAGAGGCCGGTGATCCAGTGCACAACCTTACCATGCGGCAGCGGACAACGTTGAAGGAAAAGGTCCATCGTCGCACGGGTAAAGATGCGCGAACGGCTGCGGCGCCCGCACCACCGCCGCCAAGGCTCGACACTCAGGGTTAGCCGGAACTTCCAGCGGAACAAAACGGAATCATTGGTGAGAAAGTCGTTGAATTAGAATCACTTACGCGGATTTCGAAAAAGGCGATTCCGGACAAATGTTCCCATGTAAAGTCAGGGTGGCGTCACTTTTCCAATTGACATGGCGCAATACATCCCCCCATAGTCGTTCCCATGGCCATCAACGTCGAGTTCATCCCGAACAGGGGCGCACAACCCACAATCCTCATCCGCGAGGCCTGGCGCGAAGGCAAACGCATCAAAAAACGCACCCGCGCCAACCTCACCGGCATGCCCGAACACATCATCAGCGGAATCGATACCCTCCTCAGGGGCGGTGTCGCCGTCAGGAACCTCAACGAGGTCTTCGCCATCAAGAGGGCGGTTCCCCACGGACATGTGGCAGCGGTGCTGGGAACGCTCCGGTCCCTGGGCCTGGTGCGCATCCTCGACCGCAAGGCGGACCGCATGCGTGATCTCGCCGTCGCCGCCATTGTCGCGCGCATCGTCGATCCCGCCTCCAGGCCGGCCACCGCCCGGGCGCTGTCGCCCGAGACCGCATCGACCAGCCTCGGGGCCGTGCTCGATCTCGGGCCCGTCACCGGCAACGAGATGCTGGCCATGCTCGACTGGCTGCTGAAGCGCCAGCCCTGGATCGAGAAGAGCCTCGCCAACCGGCACCTCGGGGGCGGCAATACCCTTGTTCTCTACGATGTTTCGTCGAGTTTCCTTGAGGGGCGGTGCTGCCCCCTGGCGGCCTTCGGCCACAACCGTGACGGCAAGAAGGGCAAGCAGCAGATCACCTACGGACTGTTGTGTGCCGCGGACGGCTGTCCGGTGGCGGTGGAGGTCTTTGCCGGCAACACCGGGGATCCCTCCACGGTGGCGTCGCAGGTGGCCCGGGTCCGCACCCGCTTCGGCATCGACCATGTGGCGCTGGTGGGCGACCGGGGGATGATCACCGCGGCCCGCATCCGCGAGGATCTCAAGCCGGCGGATCTCGACTGGATCTCGGCCCTCAAGACCGAGGATATCCGCAAGCTCCTGCGTCCGGCGGGTCCGGGCAAGCCGCCGCCGCTGGTCCCCGAGGCCCTGGTTCCCGACGCGGTGGCGGAGGTCACCGGCCCGGACTTTCCCGGCGAGCGGCTGATGGTCTGCCTGAACCCGCGGTTGCGGGAGGAACGGGCCCGCAAGCGGGAGGACCTGCTGCAGGCGACGGAGGAGACGCTGGAGACGATTGCGGCGTCGGTGCGCGCGGGCCGGCTGAAGGGCCGGGAGGCCATCAACCGCAGGGTGGGACGGGATGCCAACCGCAGGAAGGTCGAGAAGCATTTCGAGATCACCGTCACCGACGATGCCATCACCTGGAGCCGCCGGCAGGAACGGATTGCCGCCGAGGCACGGCTTGATGGTGTCTACGTGATCCGCACCAGCCTTGATCCCGAAGCCATCGGGCCGGAGGCGGCGGTGGTGGCGTACAAGTCCCTCGCGCAAGTGGAGCGTGCATTTCGAATTCTCAAGGCATCGCGGCTGGAGATCCGTCCGGTCCACGTCTGGTCCGAGGATCATGTCCGGGCGCATGTGTTCCTGTGCGTGCTGGCCTTCTACGTTGAATGGCACCTGCGCCGTCGCCTGGCGCCGCTTCTGTTCGAGGATGACGACCGTGAGGGCGCGCAGGCACGACGCAAGTCACCGGTGGCGCCTGCCAGGGTCTCGGAGAGCGCCAAGGCCAAGGCCGACACCAAACTGACTTCCGACGGGCTGCCGGTTCACAGTTTCACGACGCTTCTCGCCGACCTGGCCACGCTGACGCTGAACGAGGTGGCCATACCGGCCCGGCGGGCGTACCGGTTTCCGCTGATGTCGGAACCGACGCCGCTTCAGGCCCGGGCATTTCAACTGATGGAGATCGATCCGACCAGGTTTGTTCCCAGTACGAATCCAGCCTGATATCCGATACTTGTCTGATATCATTGGATAATATTTCAAATCTGGTGATGAAGTTCCGGTTAGGAACGCCGTAAGCAGGTTGTTGGCAATCAAGTTGAGCTGCCTGAACTGCTCCTTCCCTGTCCAGCCGATCCGGCGATCCCGGGAGCGGCACTTGAAGGTGCCAAATTGCCACCCGGCAATGGCGACCCACAACGGGCACCATTCGATGATGTAGCACGAACCGCGTCCTGCGAAACGTTTGAAGCCGAGACTCAAGGTTTCGTTTGACCGCCGCATCCCACTGCACGCGTTTTCACGGCAGTGCGAGGCCGACCCCACATCGACGAAAGAAAAGCCGTCCGGGTCCCTCACGAAAACAGGTTTCCCGTTGGCACGGTGGCTCTTGCGGCCGCGAACGATCCAGAGGCATGAAAAAGTCAGTGGAAACCGCAACTACTGGGAACCGCGACTCGAATTGCCAACGAAAACAGCACGGGATCGTTCTGCCACGACACCAAAGTCCCCCGCCCAGGGAGACCGTAAGTCGCTGTTCGGAACCTCGGGTACAGAGTACCCGTCAACCGGAAAACGCGTTGGTCCGGTCCCAACGCCGGAGATGCGAGGGAGCCAATCCAGATAGAATCCCCGCGGGACGTGACCGAGGGCGAGAATGGTTGCGGAAACGGAGGTGTCGGCGACAGTGTCCCTCAAGGCATGTATGTTCATCACCCTCGCACGTTTGCGATCAGGGTCGACACGTCACGCCGAGTCGTGCAAACCATGGCGGGCGGGGCATCCCGCCAATGACGGCTGTCCTATCGGTTACGTGTCCCGACGCAGATCAGTCGAACTGGCTGCAATTGAGACCTGACCCGGACCATGGTCTTGTCGTATTGACGGATGACGGAGTCACGGAAACCTCTTCGTCGTGGATGGACCCATGAAGATTGACAAGATTGAAACCTTCAGCACGCGGTTTGTCGGCCTCGTCAGAGTCACCGATGACGGCGGCAATGAAGGATGGGGACAGGTTTCGACCTACAACGCTGACATCAGCACTGAGGTCCTGCACCGCCAAGTGGCGCCCGGCGCTCTGGGCCAGGACATTTCCGAACCGTCGGCGCTGGGTGATCTTCTTGACCGCATCTACGAAAGGCAGCACAAGTTTCCGGGTTCATATATGTGCCGTGCGCTCGGGGGACTCGATACGGCCATTTGGGACCTCTACGGCAAGGTGGCAGACAGACCCGTCTGCGAGCTGGTCGGCGGGAAGGCGGGACCGGTGCGGGCCTATGCCTCCAGCATGAAGCGCGACATTGCGCCGAGTGATGAAGCCGAAAGGTTCAAGCGGCTGCGGGACCAGTGCGGATTCGATGCCTTCAAGTTCCGGGTCGGTGCCGAAGTCGGGCGCAACCAGGACGAGTGGCCGAACCGAACCGAGGACATCGTACCGACGATCCGCAGGGAACTCGGGGACTCCGCCACACTGATGGTCGATGCCAACAGCTGCTTCGGCGTCGAACGTGCGATCGAAGTCGGGCGACTCCTCGAAGACAACGGCGTGACCCATTACGAGGAACCGTGCCCCTATTGGCAGCCGGATGCCACGAAACAGGTGACCGAGGCTCTCTCGATTGACGTCGCCGGCGGGGAACAGGACAACAGCCTGGCGCTCTGGCGCTACATGATCCGCGACCGAGTGGTGAATATCGTTCAGCCGGACATCTGTTATGTCGGTGGCCTCGACCGCGCCATGCGCGTCGCGAGAATGGCTGGTGAAGCCGGTCTCCCCTGCACACCGCACGCCGCCAACATGTCCCTGATCACGGTGTTCACCGCACATTTGCTCGCCGCACTCGAAAACGCTGGCAAGTACCTCGAGTTTTCGATCGAGGCCGAGGATTACTACCCGTGGCAATATGGGGTCTATCGTGACTATCCGGTCGTGAAGGAAGGTGCTTTCACCATTCCGGACAAGCCCGGCTGGGGGGTCGAGATCGAGAAAGTCTGGCTCGAAAAGTCCGCCTACAAAGTCAGCGAAGCGGAATAGCCGCGCCTCGCCCGGTTGCGAACAGATCCCTTCAAGAGAACACAAACGGCAATCCCCATGGCCTCGACGGCTCACCCTGCCTCCATCTTTGCGGACGACTACAAGGACAGTGCCTTCTGGTGGGACACGACACCGGCCCCCGAGGCCGACGCGGCTCTGATTCCCAAGACAGCGGACGTCGTCGTGATTGGTTCCGGCTATACCGGGCTTTGCGCAGCAATCCAGACGGCGCGCGCTGGACGCGGCACGATTGTGCTCGATGCCGAGCGACTCGGGTGGGGATGCAGCACCCGCAACGGCGGACAGGTCACCGGTCTCTTAAAGCCGTCGTATTCGGTTCTGGCGCGCAAATACGGCGCGGACCAGGCGCTGAAGATTCTCCAGGAAGGCCCGAATTCGATGGCGTTCCTGCGCGACTTCATCGATGAGGAAGGGATTGATTGCGATGTCCGACGAAACGGCAAGTTCCGCGCTGCTCACAACCCGTCACAATACGAAGTCATGGCTCGCAGTCTTGCCAACCCGGTCAGGGGTCTCGAAGTCGAAGCCGACATGGTGCCGCGATTTGAGCAGCACAGGGAGATTGGTACGGACTCCTATCATGGCGGAGCGGTCATCCACTCGCATTTTGCCATTGATCCTGCCAAGTATCACGGTGAACTTGTCCACCGTGCCCGATCCGCCGGGGCACAGTTGGTCGATCATTGCGCTGTCAGCAAGCTGGGCCGATCGGGCCGGTTCCATGTCGTGGACACGGCTCGCGGCACAATTCGGGCTCGGGATGTCATAGTCGCGACCAGCGGGTATACGGATCGGGCGCTCCCCGGTTTCCGGCGCCGAGTCATCCCGATCGGCAGTTACATCATTGCAACCGAACGACTGCCCGAACAGACTGTCCGCGGCATCATTCCCAATGACCGGATCGTCACCGATACGCGAAAGCTCGTCTACTACTATCGCACATCCCCCGACAGGCGACGAATCCTGTTCGGCGGCCGTGTCTCGCTGACGGAAACCGATCCCCGGCTGAGCGCACCCCTCCTCAGGAATGAACTGGTTCGCCTTTTTCCGCAGATCGCGGATGTCAGGCTCAGCTATTCGTGGATGGGATATGTCGACTTTACATTCGACCAGTTGCCGCACATCGGACAGCTCGGCGACGTGCACTATGCGATGGGTTACTGCGGATCCGGAATCGCTACCTCCAGCTACCTCGGAACCCGCGTCGGCCAGAAACTCATCGGTTCGCCGGAAGGCCGTACGGCGCTTGATCAATCGAACTTTTCAACCCGGCCGTTTTATTTCGGGCATCCCTGGTTCCTGGCGCCTTCGGTTCACTACTACCGGATTCTCGACAAGTCAGGCCGTTAGGCAAGACACTGTTGCTTTCAGGGAAGGCGGGACAGACTTCGAAAGGCCATTCGTGCACGTGCCGGTAGAGCAGTAAACTGGCGCGGATGGGATATCAACACATCCTGCTGTTGTGCTCCGGACCTCGCTGGATGGTCGAGGACGACCAAACCAAACGGAAATTCCAGAATGCGCTTCGCGCTCCTGCCTGGTCTCAACATTGCGCTGCGCTGCGTCAGGCTCGGCACGTCGGTGCCTGGTTGCGCAGCCTGACATCGAAGATCGATTCTGCCACCGATCCAACCGTGCAGCATGTCGGCAGGATGCTCGAGACGAGGGTCAGATCAACACAAGGACGAACCCGTACAAACCGTCGACGTCAGGAGGGATTGTCGGGAGCGGAACTCAAGCTTCAGGCATCGCACCTCGTGTTCGAAGGTAACCGCCGAGCATAACGCTCGTATACGATCGCCTTGATCCAGGGACACTCGGCCGACGGTGGCTCTGTACGAGCATCGCGTGTTCGTTGAAGCGGCAATCTGGAGGATCAACTGTTTTGACCAACGGCACGACGAACTCTGAAAAGATCTTGCACGGGACAATTTGCCATTCGTCGAGTCGGGACGAATCCTCGAAGAGCGGGACAGTTCGACCTGCACTGTTGAAATCGATCCACGGGTAGCTGGCCTCCTGGACCATGCCGCTCTCGATCAATGGAAACCCCGTCGTCGCAGGCCGGGGGTATCCCGGAGAAAAGTCAGGACGCTGCATGCGGCCAGAGTCCGCGTGCAATCCGAGCAGGTATTGCCCCCGGTCATTTGCCGCCACCCGTCTCAATGATCACTCAGCAGGAGTTGAGGGATGGACTTCGGGACTCAAGGATGACCGTGGCCCGAATACCGACGACGGCCTAGTCGAGTTATCGTCTGGTGCAGGAGTGCCTTGTGTCCCCGAACTGTCGCCAGGACGGGTCGACGATCGTTCCCGGTTGCCGTGCGATTCGTCGAGCAACCAGTCACGCAGTTGCCGCACTTCTGGCCGCAAGCGGCTGGTCGCGGAATGCACAAGGTAGAACGCACGTTCGGAGCCGACCGAAGCCGTCAATGGACGCACCAGCGTTCCTTCGCAGATCAGGTCCTCCGCGAGACGTTGGCCGCAGAGCGCAACACCCTCGCCCCGAACCGCGGCATGGATCAGCAACAGGTAGTTGTCGAAGGACAGGCTCCGACCCCTGAGCGGCGATTTGAATTCAAACGATTTCAGCCACGACTCCCAGGTCACCCAGTTCCTGTCGAACTGGTCGAGATGCAGGAGCGTCGCGTCCCCTAGGTCGGATACTTCCCGGATCGGACCCTCCCTTTCGAGATAAGAAGGTGCGCAGACCGGAAAAACCTCGTTGTCGAACAGGTGATGGGCCGTGGCTTCCGGCCACTGGCCGCGGCCGTAACGGACGGCCAGATCGACATCGCTTGCCGTGATGTCCCGGACTCGTGCAGATGCCACGAGACGGATATCCGCTTCGGCGAACTGGGCGCGATACTTCGCGATCCGGGACATGAGCCAATAGGAGGCGAAAGTCACGCTCGAAGAAATCGTGACATCGCGGGATTTCCTGTTGCGGCCGATCTCGTCGGTTGCGTTGGCTATGTACTGCAACCCCATCGCGACTGCCTTGAAAAATTGTTCGCCCGACGGCGTCAGCTCGATGGCCCGATGTTTGCGCAGGAACAGTGCCGTGCCGAGGAAATCCTCCAGCAACCGGATCTGCCGGCTGACCGCCGCCTGACCGACACGCAGTTCCTGGGCGGCCCGGGTGAAGCTCATGTGTCTCGCGACGGCCTCGAAGACGACAAGGCTGTTCGCGGGTGGAAGTCGATCACGCAACTTTCGCATCAGTTTTTCTCATGTATCTGTGATTTTTTTGCGAATTCACCGGGGATTCTCAACCTTATAGATGAAGTGTCGAAAACCGAAAACGCCGGCGGGCGATTGCGCAGACACGGAGGACAACGGACATGCGGCCAGGAAACAACGGACTCTTTATCCCCGGACCGACGAACTTGCCCGCGGCATTGCGAGTCGCCATGGATCTTCCACTTGAAGATCAGAGGGCGCCGGACTTTCCGGACTTCACACTCAAACTCCTTGACGATCTCAAACGTGTCTTCAGACTCGATCGCGGACAGGTGTTCGTGTTCCCGGGGTCCGGTACCGGAGGCTGGGAGGCGGCTGTCACCAACACTCTGAGCCCGGGCGACACGGTCCTCGCGTCGGACATCGGCCAGTTCTCGCGCCTATGGATCGATCTGTGCCGGCGCCACGGGCTCAATGTCGACGTCATCGATGTCGATTGGGGCGAAGGCGTGCCCGTCGAGCGGTACGCAGCGCGTCTCTCGGAGGACAAGGACCACGCAATCAAGGCCGTTCTCGTTTGCCATAACGAGACCGCAACCGGAGTCACCAGCGATGTTGCCGCGGTCAGGCGGGCGCTTGACGACGCCGATCACCCCGCGCTCCTGATGGTGGACGCTGTCAGTTCCCTGGCGAGCATCGATTTCCGGATGTCGGAATGGGAAGTCGATCTCGCGGTTTCCGGGTCGCAGAAGGGGTTCATGCTGCCAACCGGCCTTGCCATCGTGGCGGCCAGTGAAAAGGCGCTGGCCGCGAGCCGGTCGGCCACATGCCCGCGTTGCTTCTTCGACTTCGCTGCCATGCACGCCGCCAACAGGGATGGGTATTTCCCGTACACACCTGCAACAACCTTGTTGCGGGGCCTTCGAGCCTCGATTGACATGTTGTTCGCCGAGGGCCTCGAGGCGGTGTTCGCACGGCACAACCGGCTGGCCGAAGGTGTCAGGAAGGCTGTCGATTCCTGGGAACTGAAGCTGTGCGCCAAGGAACCGAAGTGGTACTCGGACACCGTCAGCGCCATCCGTGTGCCGGAGTCCTTCAACGGGAATGACATCGTGAATGTCGCCTATGCCCGCTACAACCTGTCGCTCGGAATCGGCCTGGGCCGGGTTGCCGGCCAGGTCTTCAGGATCGGTCATCTTGGCTGGCTGAACGAACTCATGCTGCTACAGGCCATCGCCGGGGCCGAAATGGCGATGCGGGACCTCGGCATTTCGGTTACGGCAGGCTCGGGGGTCGCCGCGGCCGAGGAGCATTTCCGAATGACGGCCGGACCTGTTTCCCTGCCGGCACCGGTAGCCCTCAGGGGTTAGGCGAAGTTCCATGAAGAGTAACTGCTCACCCCCCTTCTTGACCATTGGTTTTCTTGTCTGATTGCGTTCGGGACGAGCGTCCGCCCTCTTGCCGCGGCGCCTTGCGCGGTTCTCGCTGCCGACCTCTTGGCCCGTCGAGGATTTTCGCTTGACATCACAGAGCGGACGCTCCATGGTTGGTCGCGGATTGATCGTTCCGGGGAGGCCGTTTCGATGGGGGCATGGTTCGGGTCAAAGGCGACGACGGGGCTCTGCCAGGCCATCGTGAGCCTCATGCCGCCTCATTCCGCATATCTGGAAACGCACTTGGGGGGCGGTGCGATCATGAAGCGCAAGCCGCCTGCGCTGCGCAACATCGGCATCGATCTCAACGCCCGGTCCATCAGGACGTTCAGCTGCGACCACGAGGTGGAACTGGTTCACGGCTGCTGCCACCGCTTCCTGTCCGACTTCCCGTTCGAGGGCCGCGAGCTGGTCTACAGCGACCCGCCCTACGTGCAGTCGACGCGCAGGTCGGGGCGCCGTTACCGCTTCGACTACACGGACGCCGACCATGTCGAACTCCTCGGCATCCTGAAGTCGCTGCCCTGCCAGGTGATGGTCTCCGGCTATCCCTCCCGGCTCTACGACGAACATCTGGCCGGCTGGCACGCGCTCGAGGTCCAGGTCAACAACCAGTCCTGCGTCGTCACCGAGAAGCTGTGGTTCAACTTCGAGCCGGGCCGCCCGCACTGGCACAGCTGTGCGGGCAGGAACTTCACCGACCGCCAGCGCATCAAGCGCAACGCCGAAAGCTGGGCGCGGCGCTACCGCGCGATGCCGCCGGGCGAGCGGCTCGCGGTGCTGGCGGCGGTGCTGGCGGTGGAGGCCGGGTGATGGCGACGGTGAACGCGGCATCGCTGCGCGAGGAGTTCGAGGGCGCGAAGGCCCGCATCGCCGCGCTGCGAAAGGACGGCAAGGTGTCCGAAGAGGTCGATGCCGTGATCGGCGTCCTGTTCACCCTGCTGGGCATCCTGATCACCGTCCTGCTGGAGAAGACGACCCGCAAGACCAGTGCCAACTCCGGCCTGCCGCCGTCGCAGACGGAGAAGGACGAGACCGCACGGCGCACGGGCAAGGGCGACAGCGGCACGGGCGCGAGGCCGAACCTGCAGACAGGCGACAACCTCCGCAAGACCACCGTCGAGGAGACGGTCACCGTCGAGGCCTGCGACGCTTGCGGTGCCGACCTGTCCGGCATCGACCCTGTCGAGCGGGAACGTCGCATCCTGTACGACATCGTGTTCGAGGTCGTCGAGCGCCGCGTGGATGTCGAGGTCAAGGAATGCCCGGACTGCCGGGCCCGGACCAAGGGGCAGTTCCCCGACGCCATGCCGGGTCCGCTGCAATACGGCGCCGGCCTCCAGGCCTTCATCATCAACCTGCTGGTCGCTCACATGCTGTCGCTGCGCCGGGCCGTCGCGCTGGTGCAGGCGATCTCCGGCCTCAGGCTCTCCGAGGCCACCTGCCTCGGCTATGTCAGGCGCCTCCATGACGCGCTGCAGTCATGGGAGGAGGCCGCCATCGCGCATCTCCTGGAACGCCCGGCCCTGCATGCCGACGAAACCGGTTTCCGGGTCGATGGAAAAACCCAATGGCTCCATGTCATCACCGACGGCTCCCTGACCCTGAAGTTCCTGCACCGGAAGCGCGGCAGGGAGGCGATCGAGGAAATCGGCATCATCCCGCGCTACACCGGCACGCTGGTCCACGACTGCTGGGCCTCGTACTTCGCCTATGACCAGTGCAGGCATCAGCTGTGCGGCTCGCACCTTCTGCGCGAACTGACCTTTGTCGTCGAGTCCAACGGCTTCCGCTGGGCGCGCCTGATGAAGAAGCTGCTGCGCGAGGCCTGCCACAGGGTCAACAGGAGCACGGCCAAGGTCCTGACCGAGGCCGAGCGCCTGGCCATGCGCAAGCGATATCGGACCATCCTGACCCAGGGCGGCAAGGAGTTGCCCGATATCCCGCCGCGCCCGAAAGGAAAACGCGGACGGATCGCGAAGTCGGACGCACACAACCTCCATGAGCGCCTCGTGAAGCACGAGGTGTCCGTGCTACGCTTCATGGGGGAGGCGGATGTCAGCTTCACAAACAACGCGGGCGAGCAGAAAATCAGGATGGCCAAGGTCAAGATCAAGGTGTCCGGATGCTTCCGAACCCGGCTCTACGCTGAAGCCTGGTGCCGGATCTCAAGCTACCTGAGTTCCATGGCAGCACTCGGATACAACCCTCTCGTCGCCATCCAGATCGCGCTCGCCGGAAACGCCGCCGAAATGATAAAGATGCACTACGCTCAGCCCAGTCCCAACAAGGGGTGAGCAGTTACCATGAAGATCTGTATCTACGGTGCAGGAGCCATCGGCGGGTACCTTGCTGTCGGTCTCGCCGGGGTTGAAGGCGTGACCGTATCGGCGATCGCGCGCGGAGCCCACCTGGAGGCCATCCGGAAAAGGGGGCTCCGTCTCGACCGAGCCGGGCGGAGTGAAACGGTCTCTGTCCATGCCTCTGAAGACCCCTGCAAGATCGGACCCCAGGACTATGTGATTGTGTGTCTCAAGGCTCAGCAGGCGTGGGACGTTGCCGAACGGATGAAGCCTCTTCTCAATGACGAAACCGCGGTCGTGACATGCCAGAACGGTGTCCCATGGTGGTACTTTCACGCGCTGGAAGGGCCGTTCGAGGGAAGGCGAATCCAGGCGGTTGATCCCGCGGGACGGCAGTGGCGGGAAATCGGTCCCGATCGCGCCATCGGATGTGTCGTCTACCCGGCAACCGAGATTTCCGAACCGGGCGTCGTTCGGCATGTCTACGGTGACAAATTCGCACTCGGCGAACCGGACGGGACGCTCTCGGACAGGTGCAGACGCTTGTCGGAAGCCATCGAAGCGGGAGGTTTCCGGGCGCCCGTTCTCGCCGACATCCGGAGCGAGATCTGGCTGAAGCTGTGGGGAAACCTCTGTTTCAACCCGATTTCTGCGCTGACCCGGGCCACGCTCGACCGTGTCGCAACCGAACCCGCGACCCGGCAGCTTGCCCGGGCCATGATGACGGAAGCCGAAGCCATCGCCACCCGGCTTGGTGCGACGTTTCGCGTCGACATGGATCGACGCATCAATGGCGCGGCGGGCGTAGGACCGCATCGGACATCGATGCTTCAGGACCTGGAACGCGGTCGGGCCATGGAAATCGACGCCCTTGTAACCGCGGTCACTGAGTTGGGACAGGTCGTTGGCGTCAAGACACCTGTCATCGACATCGTTCTCGGCCTGGTGTGCCAACTTGCCGCGCTGAAGGGCCTCTACCCGTCCTTCCCCGAACTCGCTTCTGATTCTCCTGGCGGCACCGGTTGACCGGAAAGCCGGGAGTACGAGAGAGAACTGGCGAGACCGAACCCTGTTTGGTCTTTCCGCTTCCGTTGCCCGAATCCGCGGACCGCTATCTGCCGGAGCCGTGACCGAGGGCGCCACGTAACGTCCATCCGCGATGGCGCCCGCCGGCCGGAAGTCGGAAAACCTCGATCAACGTGGATGGCCCGTTTCGGTTGTTTCCGCATGACCAGCAAACCAGGGAAAGTTCTTGATGTTCGACGGCCGGTAATTCTTGGTAGTGGTCGAGCGAACGCGCTCCCGTACCATCTCCCGCGAATCAGCGTTCCCCGGTTGGCTCATTGCTTCGGAGCAATGTATCCTCGTGCGTAGGTTTCGCGGACCCTGGCGAGATCTCTGTTAATGTCCCTTTTTGGCCTGAACCTTTCCGGATCGATCATGCCGAGTTCGTAGGGAGGCGCGCCATCGATCATCCAGTCGGCGAGAAACGCACCGGCGCCTCCGCCCGTGCCAATCCCGACAGGAAAGCCTGCAGCGAGCCATAGCCCTGGACGATAAGGCACTGGCCCGACCATCGGGCAGCCATCGGGGGTGAAGCAGATCGGCCCGTTGTTCACGGTTTTCAACCCGGCCCGGCCAAAGGCCGGCACGCGCTCGATCACCCGCAGCAGGTGTTTTTCCAGCCTTTCCAGGTCAGGAGCGAGCAATTCCTGGCCGAAGTCAGGCGGGACACCTTGCACGGCCCAGAACCTTGGTTTGCTCTCGTACACGCCGCACAGCAGCGAATGGCGCTCCTGCCGGACATTTGCCGGACCGTACGGGTCGCGAACAGCGGGGACTTCGAATGGGAGCGATTTCAGTTCGGGCACGTCATCGGTGATGAGTTCATGGTGTTCCAGTGCGTACAGGGGAAGATCCAGGCCGATAGGCTGAACCAGTTCGCGCGTCCAGAAACTCGTTGCCAGCACGACGTGCTCGGCACGAGTGACGCCTTCGTGCGAATGAATTTCCCAGGTCCGGTCGGAGCACTTGCTGAACGCCTGCACCGGGCAGTGCCGCCTGATCCGGGCTCCGGCCGCCCTGGCCGCCTTGGCCATCGCGTGGGTCGCCCCGACCGGATTG
The DNA here is from genome assembly GCA_963664045.2 of Paracoccaceae bacterium. Lineage (GTDB taxonomy): Bacteria > Pseudomonadota > Alphaproteobacteria > Rhodobacterales > Rhodobacteraceae > JAPPHA01. The sequence continues at coordinate 22,719 of CAXXGT010000001.1, forward strand.
ACATGCCCGTCGGCCGGAGTATGGGCGGCGCCCGCCACGCCATCGAGGCGAATTAGCGGATGGACGGCCGCGATTTCTCCGGGTTCGACCACCCGGTACGGGATGCCGAGCTGCTCATACATGCCTTCGAGGCTGCGATATGCGTCCAGTTCGCTTCGGTTCGTGGCAAGCCGCAGGCTGCCGGTCCTGTGAAAACCGATCGACTGACCGCTTTCGGCTTCGGCCTGAAGGTAGACGTGCAGCGAATCGACATAGAGGCGGGTAATCTCCGCATAATGACCGAAATGAGTGACATTCCCGGCCGCGTGCCAGGTCGAGCCGGAGGTGAGCTCCTGGCGTTCCAGCAGCACCGTGTCGGACCAGCCGCGCTTCGCAAGGCAGTACAGGACTGCACATCCGACGATGCCTCCGCCGACGATGGCCACCTGCACCCGTTCGGTCATGGCTTGCTCACGGCATCAATTGACCACATTCGGCTCGCGGAAGGACCAACTCCCTGCTTAACCGTATGGGAAACCGGTTGCGGATCAACGCGTCCGATTCTGCTCCGACATGATCAGGGTAATGGTTGGCCAGGATCTCGCGCACGCGAACCCTGGCTCGCTCCCACATGTCCAGGGAACCGCGTTCCGTCCAGTCATCAATCGGGGCTCGGTCCGCGATTTCCGGATAGACGTACTCCGTGGTCATCATCGCCAGCGTCTGGTCATGGCCAAGGAAATGCCCAGGTCCGCGAACAATCTCCTCGATGACTTCCACGGACAGGGTGTCGTCGGTGACCTCGATCCCACGCATGCATCGACGAACGGTCGAAATCATTTCCGAATCGATAACCATCGCTTCCAACGAGCAACCGAGCAGGCTGGCCGTCATTCCGGCGGATTCATAGACAAACGTCGGACCGCTCAACGCCGTCAGGGTACTGGTGACCTTTCAATGGTACACTGTTGACTCGGCGTTTGCGTAATCCCTTATGGCCCGGTAGTTTTCGACGAAGAGTGACAGGATCAGGTATCCTTCCCAGAGCTTTCTTGTGCCCGGCAGGGGCTGGCGCTTCGACGGGATGAATCCGGCGAGGCGCGCGGTGTTGACCGCGAACTCCGCGATCGCCTGGTCAGGGTCTGGCGGGCCGCGCTGTTTCCGGTGGTTCGGCTTCGCCATGTGCACGGCGAGGACATGGATCTCGTCCACATGGACGACGGTCTTTGCCGGCGTGTCCGGCGCGGACCGCGCGAGGCGCTCGACGGACATGACGGTGCAGGCGGTGATGGCGTCGAAGGCGAGGCACCGGCGGAGGTCGTCGGCAGCGTTGAGCCTGCGGTCCTTGATCCGCGTACCGGTTTTGACGGCGGCGAAATACTCCTCGATCAGCCATCTCTTCTCGTACCATTCCGCGATGCGGAGCGCGTTCTGCTCCGTCGGGTCGCCCTCGGTGGTCAGGAGCAGCCAGTCGAGCGGTTCCTTTCCTTTCGGCGGTTCAGGTTCAAGCACGCGCACGGCGAGCATGCGCAGGGGCGGCGTGTCCTTCGCCAGGTCGACGGGCGGGACGAGATCGACGAACCCGGCCCGCAGTTCGAGCTTCACGCCCTTGCGGCCCTTGCGCTTCCGAGGCCCGCCGCAGGCCTCGATGTCGATCCTCTTCGCAGCCACGACATCAAGCCCGGCCGTGTGTTCGAACAGGTCCTCCAGCCCACCGTCCGCCGTGAAGACCCGCCGCCTGGTCGAACGGCTGGCACGGACCAGAAGTCCGCTGCCGTCAGGAGCACCGGCAGAGGCGCAGCCTTCCGACAGCAGCGCCCACATGTCGCCCTCCCGGTCGCAGAGGTTCACCACGCGGGTCCGCGGACAGGCGGACGCCAACTCGGCAGCCTTGCCGAGACCGTCCAGCCAGCGTTCGCTTTCCTCGCCTTCCACCGCCGTCCCTTTCTCCACCGCGCGGAAGTCGGCATCGAGATGGAAGACCCCCAGCGCGCAGCCGCCCTCGCTGAAGGCGACGCCGAAATGGGCCGCGAGCCCCGTGCTGCCGGAACCGCCGCCGCCGATGTCGACAAGACCCTCCGTCGCCTTCAGCCCGGTGTAGTTCACCATCGTCGTGTCCTGCACCGCGAGCACGACGGGCTGCCTGCGGCAGCGCTCGGCCATCGCCTCCTGGTGGGGCTCAAGAATGTCCCGCACGCCGATCCTCGGATTGGACAGGAACCTGTACGCCGCCTTCTGCTCCGCCTCGCCGGGAAAGATCACCGGAAGCGGCGCTCCCGGACGCGCGCACCAGGCCCCGCCCATCGTCACCAGACGTTCGCGCACGCGCGCGTCGCTGTGGGCGCTCCGCCCGTATTCGCGCTCCGCCCATGTCGGATCCTCCCTTGCAACGAGAGGCGGGCCGCCGCCGATCACCCTTTCCGGCTCACGTCCGAGAACCTCCCGCCATCCCGCCGACAGCGGCTTCACGTACACCCGGAACCTCGGCCCCGGATCCTTGCCCGATGCCGGCTCCTTGCAGCACGTCCAGCCCGCCGCACGATAGCTGGCGCCCGTGTGCTCCGGCCCCACGTAGCTGTAGGCCAGTTCCGGGCGGACACCGTAGCGCCCCTCCCAGTCGTCCGCAACGCGGTCGCGGAACAGCGCCAGCGCCAGCGACGCAAGCCCGTAGACGCGAACCCCGGGAAGGATCAGGAACCGATCGTTGTTGACAACGCGCCCGATATTGGCGTCCCGGGCCGCCTGCGACCAGCCGATGTGGAGATCGCGCGCCTTGTGGTGCCAGGAGGCGGCGCCGGCAGTCAGGCCGCCGAGAATGCCGTGTTCGGACGAACGGAGCCAGTAGCGGATGCGCCCGCCAGGACAGGCGGCATCGCCTTCGGGATGGTGCGACGCCATCATCGACCGCGCCAGGCTCTTCTCCGCATCGGCAACCGGAACCACGCTGATCTCGCCGAGATCGTCAAGAGAGCACGACAGCACCCTGTCCGGGTAATCCAGCGACGGAGCCAGGGACCCCGCGTCGATCGAACCCATCGGGCGTGCCTCCGGCAGGGAAAGGCCGAGGGCCGAGGACAGCTTCGGAAGGACAGCACGGGCCGAGGCGAGGCACAGCTCTCCCTTCGCGTTCCGCCAGTCCTCGCGCTCGCAAAGCTCCCGAGCCAGTGAAGTCCGGGTACAGTCCCCGGTGCCGAGCGTCGACTTCAGCCAGTCGACCGTCCCGGCAGTGTAGTGTCGAAGTCCGATTCTCATGGAACCGCGAATACGACGTCACCGATACCGAGTCAACCGTGTCCTGTTGAAAGACTGGTGACCCCCTTCTCGTACCCCGACTGGTTGTCGGGCACCTTCGAGTCGGTCATGCTCGCGGCCACTCCGCTCGGCAGGTCGAAAAACGTCATCATCTGTGCCATGCCGGCGCTCAGCAGTGCCTGCTCACCGCCTCCGCCGGTAAAGGAGCCGGTACGAAGATCCGACACGAACGGCCAGCCGCCGGCTATCACCGGGTGTCCCGGGCGCACCAGATTGATCGCGGTCAGGGCGGCCAGGGTTTCGGCGACCACCTGCACGAGAGTCCCGGCAAGCGCCACCGGCGCCGTGGCGCCGGATTGCGGACCAGTAAGGCTGAGGATGGGCATGCCCGCCCTCGCCGCGGCGGTGGCGACGTCGCTGCTGTCCCGTGCAAAGGCCAGGGGCGAGACGACCGTGGTGGCATGGACAGAGAGGAATGGACGCCGCAGGAACGCGCCGTCGCTTCCCAGCACCATGTCCAGCATGGCCACAATTTCGGGAACATGTTCGGGTAGCGTGATGCTGGACCCCAGGTGTTTCGTGGTGCCGCAGGCGCAGGCATAGACGGTGTTCAGATCCAGTTCGCGCCAATCCTCGATGTCCGTTGCAACGACCGGACGCGTGAACCACTGAATGTTCGGCAACGTGTCGCAAAGCCGGGCGAGGTCGAACAGGTCTTCCAGGGTCGAAGGCCGATATTCGCGGCTTTCGGAGTCGAGTATTTTCACCGCTGCCCCGCCGGTGGCGAAATGGACCCGGTTGGCGTGCGCTTCGAGATCGTGGACAGGATTCTGGCCATGCAGAACGAACCCGCGCGCGGCGGAGGCGATCGTGTCCTCGACCAGCGCGCGCGGAAACAGGAGGCGCCCGGCGTGGTCGACACGGCATCCCTTCGACCGGGCGAGATCCGTCACCGTGGGAGTCGGGTCCTTCATTCCGACTCTTTCGAGCAACTCCAACGCCGCGAGGTGGATACGTTCCTTGTCGCGGTGGCTCAGCGGCCTGTACATGCCGCTTGGCGCACCGGCGGGCGCGGGTGCACGTACGGCGATTTTCCTTGGACGGCCGCGCCGCATCAGCGCATACGGGCCCGTGCAAGCGACCCGAAACCGGTCCACGGGTTTCCATGCAGACCCGCGGCACGTGTGAACAGCATCCGGTGTCGGAATGCACGACGATACGCGACCACTTCGTTCCGATTGTCCGAGTCGCCCATGGTCTTCACGTCTCCCGGATTTCCGGTGCCCCGGCCCGAGGCGGCTTACCGGCCAGGAGACAACGAGCAGCGACCTCGTTCCGGATTCGGTTCCACTGATCGCTCCACGATTTCCGCCAGCCGGTCGGCTCCGCCGACATAGGCGTCGTCAATCCAGATTTGCGGGACGGTAATCGGAGTCTTGTGCCCAACGATCGGTTTGACCCGCGCGAGCATTTCGTAAAGCGAACGCGGACTCGCGACAACGTCATGGTACTCGTAATCGATTCCGGACGACTCGAGGTATGACTTTGCGCGAACGCAATGAGGGCAGGTGGCCTTTCCGAAAACGTGGTTTCCCCGAACCTCGCTGCGGCGTGCGTGGGCATCAATGATTGCCTCGGTCAGAACACCCCTGTTCAGCGCGTGTCCCTGGCTGACAAGGCGGCCCTCGACCAACACGATCGGCGCATGCCAGCCTCCCCTCGGGAGGGGACGCCACCACTCGGTCAACCAGTCGCGAACATCGAGCGATACCGGAATGCCCGACAGTTCATTCGCAAAGGTATCGTGAATGACATCAAGAGTCAGTGAGCACTCCCCGCACGGGATCTTCACCTTGAATGGGCCCCATGAGCCTGCCCAGCGGAAAAGCTGAACCTGAACTGGTGAACCGGATTCTGACAGATCAGCCATCACTTCGGCCTTCCATTGTTGTTCGTTACAACGGTGGGATCAATCGGCAGGCGTCATCCCGATTTCCGGTCTTCACAGAGCGCTTCCCCCGACGGTCAGCCCTTCGATGAGGATCGTTGGCTGACCGACGCCAACGGGAACCCACTGTCCTGCCTTGCCGCAGGTCCCGATTCCGGGATCGAGTTTCATGTCGTTGCCTATGGCCCGAATTGTCCTGAGCGCAGTCGCTCCGTCACCGATCAGCGTCGCACCCTTGACCGGTTCACCGACCTTGCCGTCTTTTACCCTGTAGGCCTCTGTGCAACTGAAAACAAATTTCCCGTTGGTAATGTCGACCTGGCCGCCGCCGAACCCGACCGCATAGATTCCGTCGGAGATTTCGGAAACGATTTCGGCGGGTTCGGCACTTCCGGATTTCATGAACGTGTTGGTCATTCGCGGCATTGGCGCATGTCCGTACCCCTGTCGCCGGCCGTTTCCCGTTGGTTGCACGCCCATCAGCCTGGCGTTCTGGCGATCCTGCAAGTAACCGACAAGAATTCCGTCTTCGATAAGGACCGTGCGTCCGCTCGGCGTTCCCTCATCATCAACCGAGATCGATCCTCGTCGATCGAGAATGGTTCCGTCGTCGATGACCGTGACTCCGGGTGATGCAACCCGTTTCCCCATGAGGCCGGAAAAAACCGACGTTTCCTTGCGGTTGAAGTCGCCTTCGAGACCATGCCCGACGGCCTCGTGCAAGAGGATTCCGGGCCAGCCACTTCCGAGCGCCACCTCCATGACTCCGGCCGGAGCCGGTACGGCCCCGAGATTGACCCTGGCGATCCGGATCGCTTCATTGACGACGGATTGCCACCTTTCCGAGCCCAGCAGCCCCGAAATCTCGATTCGACCCCCTGTACCGGCCCGGCCCGTCTCTCTCCTGTCCCCATCTTCGATGATGACAGAGACATTCAGCCGTGCCATAGGACGCAAATCCCGAACGTGACCGCCTTCCGGCCTGAGGATTTCGACCTGCTGGAACGATGCGGCAAGGGTGGCAGAAACCTGGATTACCCGGCGATCGAGATCTCTCGCATAGGCGTCGATCTCGCGAAGCACCCGGAGTTTTCCAGGGAAATCGGCGGCCGCGATTGGATCGGCGTCCGTATAGACCCGTCGATTCGTTGCCGGTGGTACGGGAGCCAGAACGCTTTTGCCGTCCCCGATCGCCAGTCGGGCAATCTCGCCGGCTTGAGCGATGGATCTCTCGGAAATTTCCGTGGAGTGCGCATATCCGACCGCTTCGTCGCAAACGCCACGTAGGCCGAACCCCTCAGCCACGTTGTAGGAAGCGGTCTTCAGCCTTTGATCGTCGAACACCAGGTTCTCGGAACGCACATGTTCCAGGAAGAGTTCAGCGTCATCGGCACCCGCGGTGGCATTCCGAAGGAGACGGAGGGCTACGTCTCGGCCGACATTGGTATCGAATGGCCGGAATTCCTGTTCCCGGATCATTTCCTGTCCTCCCTGTCGTCCACGTACGGTTCCGGAAATTCGAGTTTCACATAGCGTTATTTGGTTCTCCGGGCAAACGCGAACCGGGCATTTCACAGGCGCGATCAAGTCAATGTTACGACCACTGTAGGGCGTGGTTACGGACCCCGAAGGGCGTGACCGGCTCCCTCCGTCCGCTTTCGGCACGGCGGATGGCTCCATTCGTACCGAGGCGACGACGAGTGCGTCAGCGGAACCGGGTTCGTTGATGCCGGCGCCTCCAAAGGTGAAGGCTCCAATCCCGTATGCTGCAGTCTGCGCAGACTCTGTACACGCTCCAGGGGACAAGGAGGGATCGGTGCCCGGGTCCGACTGCCGCCCGGACACGGCTCCGGTCACTAGCAATTTCTGTCCTTGATTACCGCGCGGAATCGCCGGCGGAACCGGTTGGCGGCTTGCCAGGGAACGATCGCGAAGATCGACCCCGAAGCACTCCATGATGTTCAAGTCGCGAGCCGGTTCGGAAACGGAAAATTCGGTCAATCTGCTGTTTGCAGAGCAATGTTTCCGCGCGTATAAGGTGCCGCCAAACGTGGCGGGCTTGCGGGGACCGGCAAATGTTCGTGAGAATCCTGAAACTGTTGTTTCGTGGTGCTGCTGTCGTTATGCCCGTGGGGTTTGTGGGCCCTGTTCTGGGGCAGGACAACATCCAAGGGCTCGAGGCAATCGGCAAGCCCGTGCCGGATGGTGTCAACTTTCAGCCTCCGGTAACGGAGTTGGCGCGGGACCTCATTTGGCTGGACAACTTCCTGCTCGTCGTCATTTCGCTGATTTCGCTCTTCGTAGTCGGCCTCCTGATATTTGTCGCGTTTCGCTACAATGAACGAACCAATCCGGTTGCGGCGCGGTTTACCCACAACACGCCTCTCGAAATCGCCTGGACGGTTATTCCGGTCATAATCCTGCTGGTGATCATCCCGCCGTCATTGTCCCTGCTGTTCAAGCAGATGCGCATTCCCGATGCGGAAGTCACCATCAAGGCAACCGGAAACCAGTGGTACTGGACGTATGAATACGTGGACCATGAATTCGAGTTCGACAGTTTCATGCTGGAACGCGAACAACTCGCAGAATTCGGATACGCAGACGACGAGTATCTCCTGGCTACAGACAATGCCGTCGTCATTCCGGCAGATCGGACGGTTGTGGTCCAGGTGACGGCGTCCGACGTGATCCACGCGTGGACAATTCCGGCATTTGGAGTCAAGCAGGACGGCGTTCCCGGCCGACTGGCCGAACTCTGGTTCCGTGCCGACCAGGAAGGCGTCTATTTCGGCCAGTGCTCCGAACTTTGCGGCAAGGACCACAGCTACATGCCCATCACGGTCAAGGTGGTCGGCGAAGACGTATACGAACAGTGGCTTGACCGGATGATCGAGGAGTATGCCGCGGCCCCCGGGGAGGCCGAGCCCCTGGTCGTTGCGAGCAATTGAAGGGTACACCGCTGGCCGGATCTTAGGCCCGGTTCTGCCAATTCGCCAAACGGGTGCATTGAATCGTGAACCAAACTGCAGTCAGAGACCAGTTCGATTGTGCGGAGGCAGGCGATTACCTGCGACTCATGAAGCCGCGAGTCATGTCGCTGGCCGTGTTCACAGCCGCGGTTGGAATCCTTGTTGCGCCGAATCCGGTTCATCCAGTCCTTTTTCTCGCCTCGGTGCTGTTCATAGCGCTCGGCGCCGGAGCGGCGGGAGCTCTCAACATGTGGTGGGACGCCGACATCGACGGGGTGATGAAAAGAACACGGAATCGACCAATTCCGGCAGGCCGAGTCGGCAGGGAATCTGCGCTCGCCTTCGGCCTTTGGCTTGCGGGGATTTCAGTCGGGATGCTGGCGCTTACGGCGAATTTCCTCGCGGCCGGGCTGCTTGCCGGCGCCATCTTCTACTATGTCGTCATCTACTCTGCCTGGCTCAAGCGCCTGACGCCGGAAAACATCGTCATCGGAGGGGCTGCCGGAGCACTGCCGCCGGTGATCGGGTGGGCCGCGGCGACAGGAATGATCGGCATCGAGGGCATCCTGATGTTTCTCCTGGTTTTTCTGTGGACTCCGCCGCATTTCTGGGCACTTGCCCTGTACACCGACGAGGATTATCGCAAGGCGGGCGTGCCGATGCTGCCCGTGACCCACGGGGAACACGTCACCCGAAACCGTATCCTGGTCTATGTAATTGCGCTTGTTCCGGTATCCTTGATGGTCGCATTCACGCCGATCGGCGGGCCGGTTTACCTGGTCTTGTCGCTTGCCCTCGGAATTCTGTTGCTGTCTTCGGCAATGGCCCTGAGAGCAAGAAAGGCGGAACAGGCGCGGCGGGACCGGCATGAGCGGGAAAGGACATTCTTCCGGTTTTCGATCGTTTACCTGTTTCTGCTTTTCCTGGGGCTGGCTGCCGACGCAGGATTGAAGGCGGCGGGTCTGTTCACGTTCTGGCCCATCTGGTTCGGAGTGGCCTGACATGCAGATCCGGACTCAACCTGATGCCGCGCAGCCAGATTCGGATTTGCATCTCCGGAGAAAACGCTCGAACGCAACGATCGGGTTCATACTGGGCGCTTTTGTCGTCCTCGTTTTCGCAATCACCATCGTGAAGATGAAGAACGGCGCCTCGATGGAAGCTTTCGATCACGTGCTGCGCCCCTCCTTGCTGGAGAAGGACGGATGACCGGAGGGACTCGTAACTCGAACGGTCGTCTCGCCGCCCGGTTGCTCTTGCTCGCGTGCGGAATGCTTGCGCTGTCATTTGCGTCGGTTCCGCTTTACGACTGGTTTTGCCGTGTCACCGGGTTTGGCGGGGAAACCCGCGTCGCCTCGGCCACGGCTCCCGATTCCGACGTCAGTGAACAAACGATCAGGATTCGCTTCGATGCCTCGCTTGAAGCGGGCATGCCCTGGGAGTTCGAGCCTGTTGAACGCCAGATGACGCTAAGGATCGGTGAGTCGACCGTAGCGTTCTACCGTGCAAAGAACCCGACGGACGTAGTCCTTGCCGGCTCGGCAAGTTTCAATGTCTATCCCTATGCAGCCGGGTTGCATTTCAACAAGATCGAGTGTTTCTGTTTCCAAAAACAGGTACTTGAGCCCGGTGAAGAAGTCAGGATGCCGGTTTCCTTCTTCGTCGATCCGGAAATCCTGGAAGATCCCGATTCGCAGTACATCCGTTCGATAACATTGTCCTACACGTTCCACATGGCGGATCTGCCGGAGCAACATGCACGCCTTGCTCCTCCAGGCGAAACGGAACACAACTGATTGGATGCACCCGGATTCGTTAGGCAGGGCGGCAACGAAAGCAGAAGGAAACCGAGTAAGGCATGGCACACGCTAGAAACCACGACTACCACATCCTGAACCCGAGCATCTGGCCGTTTTTCGGTGCGATTGGCGCCTTCACGTTTCTTTCCGGAACCGTGCTGTTCATGAAAGACATTACTCCGTTCCTGATGATGGGTGGCCTGGCGCTGATTTTCTACGTCATGTTCGGCTGGTGGAGCGAAGTCATCGACGAGGCTCATACCGGTGATCATACCCCGGTCGTGGTCATTGGCCTCAGGTACGGCATGCTCATGTTCATCATGTCCGAGGTCATGTTTTTTGCTGCGTGGTTCTGGTCATTCTTCAAGCACGCGATGTACCCCATGGCGGAGGGCACAGGCGGAGTATGGCCCCCGGTTGGCATCGAGCCATTCGACCCATGGCATTTGCCACTGATCAACACGCTCGTCCTGTTGTGCTCGGGCTGTTTCGCCACATGGGCCCACCATGCAATCGCCCATGAGAACGATCACAAGGCGTTGAGACAGGGCCTGTTCGGTGCGATCATCCTGGGAATCCTGTTCACAGGATTCCAGGCCTACGAGTACAGCCATGCCGCATTCGGGTTCAGCGGAAACATCTACGGCGCCAACTTCTTCATGGCTACGGGATTCCACGGATTCCACGTCATCATCGGAACGTTATTCCTGATCGTCTGCCTGTTTCGTGCAATGTCGGGTCACTTTTCCCGGGAACGCCACGTCGGTTACGAGGCGGCGGCGTGGTACTGGCACTTCGTTGATGTCGTCTGGTTGTTCCTGTTTTTCGCCGTTTACATCTGGGGAAGCTGATCCCGGGATTTCCCCCGTTTCGCGGCCTCGCCTCACGCGCGATAGTTCGGGGGCGAAATACGGGGCGTGTGACGTGTCTCGCCGGATGATTTTTCCAATCCTGCTCGGGTTGTCCGGTACGCTGGTCCTCCTGGGGCTCGGAGACTGGCAACTCGACCGGCTGGAGTGGAAGACCGCTCTGCTCGCGGAAATCGACGCGCGCATGCAGGCGGTCCCGATACCAATTCCGCTCGATCCGGACCCGGACCGCCATGCCTATCTCCGCGTGTCCGTAACGGGTAAAACCCGGGGACAGGAGTTGCACGTACTGACCAGCGACCGAACCCTTGGTCCCGGATTTCGGATTGTCGTACCGTTGAGCGCCGGTGATGGCCGCGTCTATCTCGCGGACCTGGGCTTTGTTCCGGAAACGAAAAAGGGTCTTGAACGACCAGCGATGGCAATTCGCATCGAAGGGAACCTGGTCTGGCCGCGTGAAGTCGACCGCCTGTTCACGCCGGACCCCGATCTCGAGAAAAACATCTGGTTCGCAAGGGATGTCGAGCGAATGGCGGCCGAACTCGGGACCAGCCCTGTCCTGGTCGTGGCGGACAGGATCAGTCGCCTGAACGGCACGGACCGGACGTCGTGGACGGTGACCAGGCCCGCGCCCGTTGATGCGAACGTGCCCAATGACCATCTGGAATACGCCATCACGTGGTTTTCACTTGCATGCGTATGGAGCCTGATGACAATTTTTTGGCTGTGGCGTATCAGGCGCGGAGCCATTTGACGCCATCCCCTGGGTCATGCGTTAAGGGATGACCGTTTCAGCACTTCCGATAGTGGGACGCCGCCATGAAATACATTTCGACACGCGGAGATTCCCCTGCTCAGGGCTTCGAGGACGCCATGCTGACAGGCCTCGCCCCCGACGGGGGTCTCTATGTGCCCGACAGCTGGCCGAGACTTGAGCTCCGGCAAATCGCCGAACTCGCGACACTGCCATACGAGGAGGCCGCGGTCGAAATCATGCGCCACTTTATCGGCGGCTCGTTTTCCGACGAGATCTTTCGCGAATGTGTCGCGGCGGCCTATTCGGGGTTTGATCACAAGGCGAGGTGCCCCCTTGTGCAGACCGACTCGAACGAGTTTCTGCTGGAGTTGTTTCACGGCCCGACCCTGGCATTCAAGGACGTGGCGATGCAACTCATCGGCCACCTTTTCGATGCCTGCCTGATCGAGCGCAAAGAACGCATGACCATCATCGGCGCCACTTCCGGCGATACGGGTTCGGCGGCGATCGAGGCATTTCGCGGCCGAAAGACGGTCGATGTCTTCATCATGTATCCGCACGCGCGAATCTCCGAAGTTCAGAGGCGGCAGATGACGACCCCTGATGACGACAATGTCCACGCGCTTGCGGTCGAAGGCGATTTCGACGATTGCCAGAGGTTGCTCAAGGAGCTGTTTGGTGATTCCGGATTCCGTGACAGGGCTCGGATCGGCGCGGTCAATTCGATCAACTGGGCCCGGGTCATGGCCCAGGTTGTCTATTACTTTACCGCCGCCGCCGCCGTCGGGGCTCCGAAACGCGCCGTATCGTTCACCGTCCCGACGGGGAACTTCGGAGACGTTTACGCCGGTTATGTTGCCCGGCGCCTCGGGCTGCCGGTCGACCGGCTGATTGTCGCCACGAACCAGAATGACATCCTGCACCGGACGTTCGAGACCGGTTTCCACGAAAAGCACGGTGTCACGCCGTCCATGAGTCCTTCGATGGACATTCAGGTCAGTTCGAACTTCGAGCGTGTATTGTTCGATACGTGCGGCCGCGACGGTGACCGGGTACGTGGATTGATGGCGTCGCTCCAGCAGGAAGGCGCATTCGAGGTTCCAGCGGAAGCGCTGCCGGTGCTTCGCCGGGAATTCGCCAGTGGGCGGGCGTCGGAAAGCGAAACGGCGGCAACCATGCGCCAGCTTTACGACGAAACCGGCCACCTGATTTGCCCGCATACCTCGGTCGGCATGAAGGTGGCGCGGGAAAATCGTGGCGAATCCCCAATGGTCGTGCTTGCGACTGCACACGCCTCGAAATTTCCGGAGGCCGTCGAGAAGGCGTGCGGGGTTCGTCCGTCATTGCCGGATTCCATGGCCGATCTCTTCACGCGACCTGAACGGACCGTCCGGGTTTCAAATGATGCGGAAGCGGTCAAGTCAATCATCAAGGAAAGGACAGCGGCATGAGAATCCGGATGACACGGCTCTCGAACGGGATGCGAATCGTGACCGAGCACATGGAAGGCTTCAAGTCCGCTTCTCTCGGGGTCTGGGTTTCGGCGGGCGGGCGCCACGAGCGGCGCGAGCAGAACGGGATTGCCCATTTCCTCGAACACATGGCGTTCAAGGGCACGGAACGGCGCTCTGCGCGCCGGATCGCCGAGGAAATCGAGGATCTTGGCGGTTTCATCAATGCCTACACGAGCAAGGACATCACGGCCTACGTCGTAAGGGTCCTGGAAAACGATGTCCTGACGGCTCTCGATGTTATCTCGGATATCGTTCTCCACCCGGTTTTCGATCCGGGAGAAATGGAGACAGAGCGCGGGGTCATTCTGCAGGAAATCGGCCAGTTGATGGATTCACCCGATGACCTGGTCTTCGAACGGTTGCAGGAGGTCTCCTACAGGGACCAGCCGATGGGGTGGTCGATCCTCGGGCCGGCTGAAAACATCAGGTCGTTCAAGCCGGACGATCTGAAGTCGTTCATCGGAGAGCATTACAGTCCGGACGCGATGATCCTGGGCGCGGCGGGAGCGGTGCAGCACGACGAGATCGTCGAGTTCGCCGAGCGGGTTTTCGGCTCTCTCCCGCGGGGACAGGCCAAGGAGACGCTTCCCGCGGTCTTTTGCGGAGGAGAACACCGCGAAGTCAAGGATCTGGAACAGGCCCACTTTTCGCTTGCATTCGAGGGCCCGAACCTCCGGGATGCCGATCTGTATACGTCACTCGTGTATTCGACCCTGGTCGGGGGCGGGATGTCGTCACGACTTTTCCAGACGGTGAGGGAACAGCATGGGTTTTGTTACTCGATCGGAGCACAGTCGGTGGCCTATTCAGATACAGGTTCGATCACGATCTATGCGGGAACGAGCGAGGAGAACATTGCCGCGACGGCGACGCTCTGCATTGATGAATTGCGGCGCGTGCGGCACGATCTTGCAGAAGACGAAGTGGTTCGCGCCAGAACCCAGTTGAAGGCGGGAATGATGATGGCGCTGGAAAGTGCATCGAGCAGGAGTGAGCGATTGACCCGGATGTTCCTGAACTGGAATCGCGTGGTGGACCTCGATGAAGTGTGCACGCGGATCGACGAGGTGAACAGGGATCGTGTGATCGACTTTGCCGACCGCCTCTGCCGAACCGGAGATCCCGCGATGTCTCTCTATGGCCCGATTGCCGGAACTCCGCCCGTATCGGTTCTGAAGGACCGTTTGGCGGCTTGATCGATGTGGAGACGCACCCGCAGCTTTTCAATCAAGTCCGAGCGGATTGAATTGCGGCTGCCGAAACGGTCGGACTATGTCGGCTGGGCTTGCCAGCGGCGGGCAAGCAGGGAGTTTCACAGACCGTGGGTCCCGACGTCCTTTTCAGGCAATGTCTCGAGGACCGGATTCCGGAGGTGGGTGAACCAGGCCCACCGAACCTTCAGTGAAGGGAGCGAACTCAACCTGCTCTTGTTCCGGAATTCCGACCAGGCCTTGCTCGGCTCGCTGGCATGCAAGAACATCCGGCGGGGAACCGTGCAGTGCGGGACACTCAGCTTCTGGATCGGGCGGGAATACGCCCGGTCGGGTTACATGACCGAGGCTGTAACGGCATTCGTGAACCACGCATTTTCAAGGCTGGACCTTGGTCGGCTGGAGGCCGCGTGCCTTCCCGAAAACAGGGCGTCGCGAGGACTGCTCGAAAAAACCGGGTTTCGCGTGGAAGGGCGGGCAGAGGCATACCTTAAGATCGCCGGCGCCTGGCGTGACCATATCCTGTTTTCGAACATACGCGAGGACCGCAGGGAAAGCGCGCGGCGCATGGAGACCGTGACAGGCGGCCGACCGGACCCAGACGAGATTCCGCCAGGCGGTCGGGCAGACGGCGGCGGGGGAACCCGGAGCGTTGCCGACGATGATCCAACCCGGCACGCCCGACGTTTGCGCCGGGCGATGTAGTCAGTCCCGGCGATGCTGAAAAACGCCAGCCCGTCCTTCGTCGCGTCTCTCCGGTCGGTCTTGCCCCAGAGTGTTTTCGGCGAGATTCAGTCACGACACCGGGACGAGCCACGTGGAAACATGCGGGGCAGGGGGGGCGTGCTCCTCTTGCCATCATCGACGGAACAGATCGCCGAGATCGTTTGTCGCGCCGCGGCGGCGCGGGTCGGGATTGTTCCGTACGGAGGGGGGACGGGTCTGGTCGGCGGCCAGGTCCTGCCGAGCGGTCCCGCTCCCGTGATCCTGTCGATGGAACGCTATTCGAGAATCCGGGAAGTTGATCTGGACGACGGTGTTCTCGTTACCGATGCCGGAGCGATCCTGGCTGACGTGCAAAGTGCGGCATCGGACGCCGGCAGGATTTTTCCCTTGTCGATGGCCTCCGAGGGTTCATGCCAGATTGGCGGCAATCTCGCGACCAACGCGGGTGGAATGCAGGTCGTGCGTCATGGAACCGCACGAAACCTCTGCCTGGGCCTGGAAGCCGTTCTTCCCGACGGAACGGTCTTTGACGGTCTTCACCGGTTGCGAAAGAACAATACGGGGTACGACCTGAAGAACCTCCTGATTGGCTCGGAAGGAAGCCTGGGCGTGATCACCGCGGCTGTCTTGAAGGTTGACATTCCGCCCGGCGCCTCGATGTCGGTCCTGGCCAGTATCGGCTCGCCTGCGGACGCGGTTGACCTGTTCCGGCGGGCAAAGGAGCGACTCGGCAACGCCGTCTCCGTCTTTGAGCTGATTCGGGGAACCGGGTTTGACTTCCTGCGGGAAGTCCGACCGGATGTCAGGCTGCCCTTGCCGGACTCTGACTGGCTGGTTCTGGCGGAGTTCGCCGATGTGACGGGAACCGACCTGCAAGGCAGGATCGAGGGGTTCATGTTTGCGCAGATCGAGGCAGGCCGGATCGTCGATGCCGTCGTCGCGCAAAGCATCGCGCAACAGCAGGAACTGCGCAGCTTGAGAGAGATGATCCCGGAAGCCAACCGCCTGATTGGCGCCATAGCATCGCATGATATCTCGGTACCGATCAGCAGGGTTTCGGAGTTCATTGAACAGGGAATGGATGTTTCGGAACGATTTGGCCCTCTCCGAATCAATTGTTTCGGGCATGTCGGAGACGGAAATCTTCATTTCAACGTTTTCCCTCCACACGGATGCGGAACGGAAGACCTCGCAAGGTTGCGAGAACGCAGAAACGCCATCTCGGAGTACATCCATGAACTGGCCTATCGGTGCCACGGTTCCTTTTCCGCGGAACACGGGGTCGGCCGCCTGAAAACGAACGAACTGCGTCGATACGGTAATCCGGCAGGGGTTGAGGCAATGCGGAAGATCAAGGCGTCTCTCGATCCGCTCGGAATCATGAATCCTGGCGCTGTCCTTTCGCCGCTACGGGATGGGCCGGACTGAATGCAGTTTCATTGGTCCATGGTCGATCGCGAGTGCGGTGGGATCGTCCGTTTTCTCCTGATCCGACACCCTTTCCTCTGACTGAATCGCTTGGTTCAGCGTCGATCATGTCGGTCGCGTATCCTGTCGTGGAGACGGAGAGTCCCCGGATGTTGGTGGCGGAAAGGAAACAGGGTCATCCCGGGTTACCTTTCCGGGCTGGAATCGAAGGTCAGGATGGCGACATCCAAGCGGGAAAACGCTGTTTGGGAGCGTTAACGGACCACGCGCGACGCTTCCAGCGCACAATTGAGGTGCTCCTGTCATTCAGTGTCCTGGAAACGTGCAGAGAGTTGCCACGGACAGCCCCATCGAGTTCAGGACAGATCGGCCTCCGAGGTCCGGCAACTCGATAATGACTCCGACCTGAACAACTTTTCCTCCGAGACGACCGACAAGCCTGGCTGCAGCCGCGGCCGTTCCTCCGGTGGCGAGGAGGTCGTCGACGAGCAGTACTTTCTCACCATGAACCACGGCATCGTCGTGCATCTCGAGTGTCTCCTCGCCATACTCGAGTTCGTAGTCCTCACTAATTGTTGTTGCAGGTAACTTTCCTTTCTTGCGCACCGGTACAAAGCCGGTTCCCAACTCCTGTGCGAGGGCGCTGCCGATGATGAACCCACGAGCTTCGATTCCCGCCACCTTGTCAAATCTCGCCTCACTGGTTGCGGAAACCAGCCCGCGAACCGCCAGGTCCAATCCTTCGGCACTTCCAAAAAGCGGCGTAACGTCCCGGAAAAGAATTCCGTCGCGCGGAAACCCCGGAATTGTCCGAATGAAATCCTTGACTTGACGCGCCATGGGACCTAGCCGAGTACCCGACCTGCAATGGCGTCCAGTTGTGCAACGGCGGTTGCGTCACGGTTTTCCGGGCGCGTCAGTATGGCAAACTCGAGGGCCCTGTCGCAGCCTTGGGGGCATGCCGAACGAACGCCTGGGAAATTATTCGGGAAAGAGCCAATCATCTCACGCATGCGGTTTGCGTTGCCTGTCAGGGTCCTGATGATCTCGGAAACGTCGACTTCTCCGTGATCTGGGTGCCAACTGTCATAGTCTGTGACCATTGCGACGGTTGCGTAGCAGATCTCGGCCTCGCGGGCGAGCTTGGCTTCCGGCATGTTGGTCATGCCGATTACGTCGCAGCCCCAATTGTCCCGGTACATCCTGGATTCGGCCAATGTCGAGAATTGTGGTCCTTCCATAGCCAGGTATGTGCCGCCCCGGTGTACACGGATCCCCTTTTCCCGGGCGATCTGTTCCAGCGTTTCGCCGAGGCGGTTGCATGTGGGATGTGCAACTGAGACATGCCCGACAAAGCCCGAGCCGAAAAAACTCTTCTCGCGAGCGAATGTTCGGTCGATGAACTGATCCACGATCACGAAATCACCGGGCGCCAGGTCTTCACGAAACGAGCCACAGGCAGACGCCGATACGATGTCAGTAACCCCCAATCGTTTCAGCGCATCGATGTTCGCCCTGTAAGGTACGGTGGTCGGCGAATGGACGTGTCCACGGCCATGGCGCGGAAGAAATGACAACCTGAGTCCTCCCAGCCGCCCGGAAAGGATATGGTCGGATGGTTTCCCCCACGGTGTACGAACTCCCCGCCATTCGGCGTCGTCAAGTCCCTCGATTTCGTAGATTCCGCTTCCGCCGATAATTGCAATGTGAGTTTCCATGAAACGCGACTCCCGCGATCTTTCTCAGCAAGGCACGTACAAATGGTCGTTCGGACAGTCAACGTTGGTTGATCCGTTAAACGGAGGTGCGGGCCTCTTCGCCGAGACGTGCCCTGCGATGACGCCGATCCGAGACAACCGGAATACATTCACGGTACACGGCATTTCAATCAACTGCTCGGGCACCGCAATCGGACATCGGTTGAAACCCTTCGGCAATTCGGTATGACGATGGCCCTGACAAGAAGGTTCTCTGTATGTGGCCAAGACACCCGTGCCTCCTGTCACGGGTCGTTCGTTTTGGAAGTTTGGTCCTCGTCACAGGATCTGCAGTCTTTCGGATACGTTGTTGGCGGTGATTCTGGAAATCACAGCTTGCCCTTGAAAACATATTTGTTGTGCCATTTCAGGGATGCCAGCGCTGGCCGTTGTGACGGGTGATCTGGCGTCCTGGCCAGCGGTTTCTCGTGGAATCCATTCAAGTGGGTCAGGGGCACGAGTTCCAGAACCGGCTCAGCCACGACGACCCTGAAATCCTGTGTATTGCTATCAATCGTGAATGCCCCGCGGTCGAACAGCTCGTGGTGCAGCAGGCATAACGATAGCCCATTCGTGATGTCATCCGGTCCTCGACAACTATGCCACTGAATGTGTGCTGCTTCGAGCGCGGGCCAGTTGCCGGCAGGAAACTCGATCGAATATTCGCAGACGGCGCAACCGTGTTCATATGCTTTGAGAACAACCCCTCGAAACCCCGGATCGCGATATCTGCGAATCCGGAGTGATTCGACCATCGGGTCCGGGTTGATCTGGTTGTGCCCGGTGCTTGAACCGCCTGACATGAGCACCTGAGGCCCGAGCGTCGCTTCGAGAACCGGAAGAAGTAAAGTGGGCGTAAAATGGCCCTCGACCAGTTGAAGACACACTTCCAAAGCGGCAGACCTGTCACGGCGAAACCATTCAAACAGGTCCTTGGTCAGGCCTCCAAATACATTGAATTCACGGAGTTCCTTGGGCGAAACGTCCCCGGAGCTGTTTTCTTTTACCCTTTCGGCGCCACGAACTTCCCAGACCCCGTCCTTTTGCAGCCTCCAAAACGGAAAATGCGGCCTGACGTATCGCCGGTGAGGGCCGAAGCGTTGTAACAAGGACTTCAATTCGTCATGAACAATACTGTACTCAACCAGTCGGGATTCTCCCCGCATGCATCGACCGATCGCCCACAAAACCAGTAGCGGTTTGTGCGGCGCCCGTTCCTTTCCCCGTTTCCAGGTGTTGAGGTTGAGGTGTTCTAACACGGTCTTTGACGTCAAGTGCTCCGATAAGGATTAACTGACTGCAGTCCAGCAGACAATTGCGTGCATGCGAAGATGCGTTTTCGACTTCTTAAGCTTCCCGCACGAGACAGACGACCCCGCACAGGTGGGGCGGACCTTCGTGAGTTTCCCGGTCGAGGAAATTGATCTTCCACCTGAAACCGGGCATTTTTTGGATGTTCAGTCCGCGACCGGGAACCTGAGGGCAGCCTCGCCGAGACAGTCGATTGACAATACGTACTCACGTGGCGTCAAAACATGTTGCCGGTGTGCCTGGCGCAGACCAGTATGTCAGGCTGCAGCCATTGGGGCGATTCAGGAATGACGAATTACACGTTTCAGTGCATTGACGGTCACGCCTGCGGAAATCCTGTCCGCGTCGTTACCGGTGGCGCTCCGCATCTTGACGGCGCCACCATGCTTGAAAAGCGCGCTCGATTCCTTTCTGAATTCGACTGGATTCGAACAGGTCTGATGTTCGAGCCTCGGGGCCACGACCAAATGTCGGGCTCGATCCTGTATCCGCCGACGCGAGACGATTGTGACGTTGCAATTCTGTTCATCGAGACCTCGGGATGCTTGCCCATGTGCGGTCACGGAACGATCGGCACGGTCACAATCGCAATTGAGCACGGCCTGGTCCGGCCACGACGCCCAGGGGAAGTCTGGCTGGACACGCCTGCGGGAGTTGTTGTTGCGCGATACAAGCAGGTGGGCCAGTTCGTCGAAGAAGTCAGGCTGAAGAATGTTCCGTCGTTCCTGTTCAAGTCGGGGCTCGTGGCGCGGTGTGAAGCCCTGGGCGAACTCAAGGTAGATGTTGCGTATGGCGGGAATTTCTATGCAATCGTCGAGATGCAGGAGAACTTCCGCGACCTTGCCGATCACCGCGCACTCGACCTGGTCGACTGGAGTCCCGGAATCAGGGAGGATCTGAACGCACGTTACGAGTTTGTCCATCCGGAAACACCCGTGATCGCAGGGTTAAGCCACGTGATGTGGACAGGGGCGCCAATCGACAAAAAGGCGGTGGCCAGGAATGCGGTGTTTTACGGCGACAAGGCGATCGACCGCTCGCCTTGCGGGACCGGGACTTCGGCACGGATGGCGCAACTGACGTCGGTTGGCCGGTTGGGTGTCGATGACGAATTCGTTCATGAATCGATCATCGGATCTCTGTTCGTCGGACGCGTGGAAAGTACGACCAGGGTTGGAGACTACGATGCCATCGTCCCGTCGGTCGGCGGGTGGGCGCGCGTAACCGGATTCAACACGATTTTTATCGACGAAAGGGATCCGTTTGCCCACGGATTCGTCGTGACCTGATCACTGGCGCTTAAAACCGTGTTGAAGTCTTGGTTCGCACAAAAATGAAACACGACGCGCACTTGCTGGTCGGAGTCGTCTCCAGTTTTCCGTTTTGGTGGGCGCGACCAACTGCTGGAGCGACCATTTTCCCGGACTTCGAATGTTTCAACTGACTTTGGAAAGTCCGGACGATGTCTGGGAGGTCGAGTACCTTCTGGACCTTGCTTTCGGACCGGGACGCACGTCACTCAGTTCATACAGGCTACGCGAGAATGTCGAACCGGTCAGGGAACTCTGTTTCGTTGCACGCGACGATGGCGGGGCCGTTTCAGGAGCAATTCGCTACTGGCCAATCACTATCGGCAGAGAACGATCCGGCTCGTTGCTTCTGGGACCCATCGCCGTTCATCCAATCATGCAGGGTGAAGGACTCGGTTCACTGCTCATTCGGCACAGCCTGAGGGTTGCCGCACAAAAGGGATGGGAACGGGTCGTGCTGATTGGCGATGAATCCTACTATGGCCGCTTCGGGTTCAGAAAGACTGGTTGCCTGGAGTTTCCTGCTCCAACCGATCCTGCAAGGATTCTCGCGATGTCACTCGTGGCAGGATCGTTTGACGGTGTTTCGGGGACCGTGCGGGCACCAAGACAGATCAGGAACTGACAGGAGTCCATCTCCCATGCTCTTGCAGTGGGTGGAGCAAAGCGCATGTCAGGTCAGGTCATCATTACGATGCGGGAAAGACGTTTTCGTTGGCACCTCGTAAAACGTCGGGAAACTGCGCTCGAAGAAATTTCGCAAGAGCAGCACCGATCCCGGCTGCCCCCTCGCTATCGATATGAAATCCGTCCAACTCACTACAAACCGCATGTTTCCCGCCATTGACGTAGCCGACCCCAAGATTTGTTGCGACGGCTTCGATCTGATCCGCCAACTGTTGCGACTTCTCGTAACCACCTTCGAAAACGCTCTCCAACCCCCGAAGGTCGGGACGAATTTCGGGCGGAGAGACGAGGACAATAAACGGAACCCCGGTGGATGACCGAGAGGCATCTTCCCTGATATCCTGAACCAAGGCTGCAAACCCAATGGCGATTTCCGAGACGGTTTTCTGGAATCTCGCCTTGAGGTCATTGGTCCCGAGCATGATGATGACGGCATCGAGCGGTTTGTGGCTTTCGAGACAAGGCCGAAGATAGCGGCGACCATTCAGGTGCGCACCCTCGACAGGATCGTCACTGATCGTGGTGCGCCCGGGGAGGCCCTCTTCAATGACTTGCCAGTCCGACATGAGTGCGTGCTGCAGTACGCCCGGCCAACGGTCATTCCAAGCGTATCTTGCACCGGGAGGCTGTCCCGGGATTACGCCGTAAGTGTTCGAGTCGCCAAAACAAAGTACTGAGTGCATTCGGAATTCTCCGCCCAACCCTGACTTCCTGTCTGAGTCCTGTTTCCTGGTCGGGCAAATCATCCCCGTTTCCCGCACGATTCCCCGGTCGGCAACCTGAGTGACTCATCCTTGCACGACGTGCAAGACGCATCAAAGCGTGCGCAAACGGTAACCGAAAGGACGGTTGATGAAGCCCGGCAAGTCCTTCCAACCACCTGTGCATTCCGATTGCTTTGATTCAATCACATGGCACCTGTGTTCCATGCCTCGATAGGCTGTTCCGGCTGCCCGTTCCAGCGGAAGGACCGGGCATCGTTGGCGCCGCGACTTGGGCGGTGTCGGATGAGTTAGGCGACGATTCCCTGCACGATATTTGTCCAGAACGCCAATGTCGGGTTGTATTGGGTTGGCCGGCGCGGCATGCGCCTCGGGCGACTCGCGGGAAGAGACATTGTCGGGAATGACATGCACCGGATCCCGGACTCACCCTGTTAGGCTACGCAGCCGAGGAAGGCGAGGGACCCCTTGCGACATGACCGCGGCAAAGTCAGGCAGTTCGTGTCCGGTCGCAATTTCGCCAGGCTGAAAAGAGGTTGCCGTACATTCAGGTACCACATGGTTCGGTGGATGGGTTGCGTGTTCGCTTTCAAAGAGCCAGTCCTGGATGTAATGCACGGGAATCCTGCCTTGCTGGCATGCGTTTCGGTTGTTTCGTTGCCGCGTTGGTCAGCGTTGCGTTTCCATCCACCGCGTGACGGCCGGGCGGACGGTTTGATCACCTCGCACCCTCGCTTCGTGGATGACCTCGCTCAATTTGCCAAAGCTCAACCTCCGGATCAGGTGCTTGACGGGTCCAATCGATGCAGGGCGCATCGATAGGCACCGGATCCCCATCGCCGCGATACATGCCGCCTCGACCGGGCGACCGGCATCCTCGCCACAAAAACTGACCGGTGTTTCGAGTGCGTTACACCGTTGGGCAATCTGTTCGATGAAACTGAGAAAACTGACGTTCAGCGTATCGTACCGGCGGCGTACACGCTCGTTCTGGCGATCGGCAGCGAAAAAGAACTGCTTCAGGTCATTGCCCCCGATCGAGATGAAGTCCGTCAGCTTGAAGAACCTGTCCGGCGCGAAGGCCAGGCTCGGAGTTTCGAGCATTGCCCCGACCTTGATGTCATCCGGAACCTCGTGGCCGCGCGCCTTCTCCCTGCTGACTTCGTCCAACACCAATTGGCGCGCGTCCCGATACTCCTCGAACTGGGCGATCATCGGAAACATCACCCTGAGTGGTCTGCCCTTTGCAGCCCTGATGAACGCCTGGATCTGCATGCGCATCACTCCCTTCCGTTCGAGCGAGATGCGTATCGCGCGCCAGCCCATGGCAGGATTGGGTTCGTCCGATGCATTCAGATAGGGAAGGATCTTGTCGGAACCAATGTCGACTGTCCGGAAGGTGACGGGCCGGCCTTGCGCCGAATCCATGACATGACTGTAGTGATCCGCAAGTTCCCCCCGCTTCGGCATTGCGTTTCGGGTCAGGAACTGGAGTTCGGTCCGGAACAGCCCCACGCCCTCCGCGCCCGATGGAACCAGGCTCGGAAGATCAGCTATCAATCCGGCATTCATTTGCATCGCCACGCGAATTCCGTCCCGGGACATCGCCGGAAGCGCCCGCAGTGCGGCGTATTCCTGCTGCGCCTCGGCCGCCATCGCGATCTTGTCATGAAATGCGCTTCGAACGGATTCCTCGGGGCGGAGATGGACCAGCCCCCGATCACCGTCGACCAGGATCGTGTCCCCGTTTATCGCCTCACGGGTGATGTTCTCGGCGTGGAGCACCACAGGAGTTGCCCATGCCCTTGCAATGATCGTCGCGTGGGAACCCACCGATCCTTCTTCGAGGACAATACCCCGCAGTGACTTTCCGTAGGTGAGGAGTTCTCCGGGTCCGATATTCCGGGCGACAAGAATCGCATCATCTGGCGCTGCCTCGGCTGACGAGACTTCCTGGTGGGTCAACATGCGAAGAAGCTGGTTGGACAGATCGTCAAGATCGTGCAGACGATCGCGCAAGTTGGGATCAGGTGCCCGCATCATCCTGATCCGGGTCGCGGATTGCTCCTTTTCCACCGCGACTTCCGCCGTGAGACCGCTGTCGATTCCCGCGATCAGCCGGGACACCCATCCGCGGGAGTTGGCAAACATCCGATATGCTTCCATGACTTCGCGCTGTTCGCCGCCGGCATCCTTCAGGTTTGTCGACAGGAGATCGTCGACCGAAAGGCGCAAACGCTCGATCGCGTCCATGAGCCTGGCCTTTTCGGCTTCGGGGTCATCCGTGACCGGGTCCGAGATGACGATCTGGGGTTCATGGCGGAAAACGACGCCTTCGGATGCGCCTTCCTGGCCGCAAATGCCCTGAATCATCAGGGGCTGCGCATGCGGCCTCGACATTGCAACGCCTTCGCCCGTGAACGCACCGAGTTCCTGCATTTCGGCGATCACCATGGCAACGACTTCGAGCGCATAGATTTCGTCGTCGGAATAGAGCCTTGACGTCGTGTCCTGGACAACAAGAACGCCGAGCACTTCACCCAAACGCTGGATCGGAACGCCGAGAAATGCCCTGAACGCCTCCTCCGCGGTTTCCGGCATGTAACGGAATCCCCGCTCCTCCGGTGCATTCGCCGTGTTGAGCGGGCTCGCTTTGCGCGCGACGCGACCGACCAGTCCCTCTCCGAACCGAAGCCGTGACTTGTGAACGGCACCCGGATTCAATCCCCTGGTCGCGCACAGCTCGAGCGTATCACTGTCGCGGCGCAGGTAGATCGAACAGACGTCGGTCCCCATGCCGGTCGCGATCAGTTCTGCTATGTGATCAAGACGTTCCTGCCCGTCGCCGTCTTCGGCAAGCGTACTTCGCAGGTTCTGCAGCAGGGTACGGGAGTCGGTACCGCGGATTTCAACCATCAGCCTTACTCTATGCTGCGGCTTCAAGTTCAAACGCGTCGTGAAGCGAACGAACCGCCAGTTCCATGTACTTTCGGTCAACCAGTACCGAAATCTTGATTTCGGAAGTGGCGATGACCTTGATGTTGACACCTTCCCGCGCGAGGGCCGAGAACATCTGCCCGGCAACCCCGGCATAGGATCGCATTCCGATCCCGACGACCGATACCTTGGCGACTTCCTTGTCAGTCAGCAATGCCCGAAAGTTCAACTCGCCCCTTTCCCTGACTTCCGACAACGCCAATTCGGCGGTCGCCACCTGGTCCGTCGGGCAGGAAAACGTGATATCCGTGCGCCCCTCTTCGGAAATGTTCTGCACGATCATGTCCACGTTGACGCCAGCCTCGGCCAGTGAGCCGAAGACAATGGCTGCAATGCCGGGCCGATCCGCGACAGAGACAATCGTGAGCTTCGCCTCGTCGCGCGAACAGGCAATTCCGTTAACCACGTTGCGTTCCATGATTCCCTCTTCGTCGCAGACAATCGTACCTTCCGCTGCAGCTGAATCCTCTCCGAAACTGCTCAACACGCGAAGAGGGACCTTGTACCGCATGGCCAATTCAACGGACCGGGTCTGCAGGACCTTCGCTCCGAGAGAAGCAAGCTCGAGCATTTCTTCGTACGAGATCCTGTCAAGCTTACGCGCCTTCCCGACGATCCTGGGATCGGCCGTGTAAATTCCGTCGACATCCGTATAAATGTCGCAACGGATGGCATCGAAAGCAACTGCGAATGCGACCGCAGACGTGTCGGATCCGCCCCGGCCGAGCGTCGTGACCCGGCCTTCCGGCGAAATTCCCTGGAAGCCCGCGACAACCGCAACCTTCATGCCCGCATCGAAACGGTCACGGAGATTGCCGGTTTCGATTGCGTCGATACGCGCTGCGCCATGTGCCGAGTTCGTCCTGACCGGGACCTGCCAGCCCAGCCAACTCCGTGCCGGGACATTCATCCTTTGCAGCATGAGCGCCATGAGGCCGGATGTCACGACCTCACCGGCCGAGGTTACGGTGTCGTATTCCCGCGCATCGTAGAATTGCGACGTTCTCGCGACCAGGTCGACGAGCTCGTTGGTCTGGCCTGCCATCGCGGAAACGATGGCGATCACGTCATTCCCGCGCTCGACCTCTTCCTTGATCCTCGACGCCGCACGATTGATGTGGTCGACGTCCGCGACCGATGTTCCGCCGAATTTTGTTACCAGGCATGGCATGCGGAAATCCGATTGCTAGAGTTGCTGAACCAGGGGGTGACCCGAGAGGTGGTCATTTTGCCGCGAATACAATGCGAGACGCTCGATCCGGGACACGCCGCCTATTGCATCATCCGGTCTTGCTCCGGTTTGTCGACGAAAGGAGTGGTCCGTTCACCAATCCACGTAATTCCTGAACCTGAACGGGTCGCCGTTCAATTGACCCTTTCACGGGACCAGGGTAGCGGCAGAACCGGAATCCCGTCCTCTGCAAGTGACCGCGCCTCATCAGGTTGTGCCTTGCCGTAGATTGATCTTTCCGGTGCGTCTCCGTCGTGGATGGCACGTGCCTCCTCGGCAAACCGTGTCCCGACATTCTCGGCATGCGTTTCGACGAACTTTCTGAGGTCCCTGACCTTCTGCTCAAATGAAGAAGCCGGCGCGGAAAGGGGCTGCGGTCCCTTGTCGGCGGACGGGGATGAAGGAGACTTGGGCGCCATGACCTTTGGTGCCATGATCGCCTTTTCGACATTGGGAGACCCGCAGACGGAACAGGTGACAAGCCCGGAATCCCGGAGACGGTCAAATGCCTTTGCCGACTCGAACCAACTGTCGAACTCATGCCCATCTTCGCATTTCATCGTGTAGAGGATCATGACAAGTCCCTTCCCGGGGATCTACGCCCGGATGCGAACGTACCTGATTATATCGTGATCGACTGAATCCGAAAGACCCTGTCATCTTTTATTCAGCGTGCCCGCCTGTCGCGGCGCGCGGACATCGGTTGGAACGCCAGGGCAGCGTGGGCTGCGCAATAGGGTTTTCCGGGTTCGGATGAGAGCCCGCAGAACCAGAAGTCTTCGCACGCCGGGTCGCCGACCGGCCACTTGCATGTCTTGTCGGTCAGCTCCATCAATCCGAGCCGGAGCGACTTTTTTTCCGCCGCGGCGACCAGCGCCAGCGCTTCTTCGCTCACTTCGTTCGGAGATGGTTGCGGTGGCAACGGCTGACCGGCCGGAATGATGTTCTTCCGCAACATGGTTGCGACCGGAACATTGGCAGTTTCGGTTTCCAATTCAGATTCGGCGTCCGGTTTGGGCTCTGGCCTGGGTTTCGCTCCCACGTCCGCACGCACCGGTTCCCGTTTCGTCTTCTTCCTTGCTTGGCGAGCCGAACTGCCGGTTTCACGGGACGGATCGATGGTCTCCGGTTTTTCCGGCGTGGCTTTCTTGTTCACCTTCCGGTTGGAGTACCCCAGGCGGTACACCTTGCCAATGACCGCGTTCCGCGTCGTTCCTCCCAGCGTGTCGGCGATCTTGCCCGCGCTGTTTCCTTCGAGCCACATTGAAATCAGGGTCTTGACCCGGTCCTCCGTCCAGTACTTCATCGTCGATTCCTTGTTTTTCCGCACGGGGACCTGAAACATGCACCTGCGGGACGTCCAGCGCGCCGGCAATATCCTGCATTCTGCCAGGGAATCAGGGAATCCGGCACGACCGCCTGCAGTACATGGTTGGCGAATACGTCATGGCGAAGCCGGAAACAACCCTGCCTGGCGCTGCCGCGCGGTGAACGTGATTGCCGATGACATATGAACCGCGGGTCACCTCGTTTCATGTGGCCCACGACCAAACCGGGCCTTGCGCGGCTCGACCACGGTGACGGGTCTTGCATGCCTGGCCGGTTTCCGGGGAAGCGCAGGATTGACTCGCGGTTCCGGTGCCGTATGACGCAGCACGAAAGATCTGGAAAAGGAACCTGCAGCATGGTGCCAGCAATACTGCCTACCTACGCCCGGGCTGATGTCGATTTTGCCAGCGGAAAGGGTTCGTGGCTGCTCGACCGTGAAGGCAAGCGATACCTGGACCTCGGCGCGGGAATCGCGGTCAATAGCCTGGGGCATGCCCATCCGGAGCTGGTGGACGTCCTCAAGCGCCAGGCGGAAACCCTCTGGCACACGTCAAACCTGTATCCTGTAGCCAATCAGCAGGCGCTTGCGGAACGCCTGGTCAGGAAGACATTTGCCGACACCGTTTTCTTCACCAACTCCGGAACGGAAGCCATGGAATGTGCCGTCAAGATGGCACGGAAGTACTTTTCCCGGGATGGCGAGAGTCTGCGCCACAAGATCATAACCTTCGAGGGTTCCTTCCACGGGCGATCCCTCGGGATGATTTCCGCCGCCGGCGGCAAGAAACTGGTTGACGGGTTTGGACCGCTGCTACCAGGATTCGCGCACGTTCCGTTCGGGGACATCGGGGCGACCGAGGCTGCTGTCGATGACGGGACCGCCGCGATCATGGTCGAGCCAGTCCAGGGAGAAAGCGGAATCAAACCGGCTCCGGAGGGCTTCCTTCGGGAATTGCGGTTACTTTGCGACCGGCACGGTATCCTGCTCGTCCTGGACGAAATCCAGTGCGGCATGGGGCGAACGGGGAAACTGTTTGCCCACGAATCCGAGGGGATCACCCCCGACATCATGGGCATCGCCAAGGGGATCGGAGGCGGGTTTCCGCTCGGGGCGTGCCTTGCGACCGAAAAAGCAGCAGCAGGCATGGTCGTCGGAACCCATGGATCGACATTCGGAGGCAATCCTCTCGCATGCGCGGTGGGAACGGCAGTGATGGATATCGTGAGCGAAATCGTGTTTCTCGAGGGCGTCCAGGAACGTGCCGCGGCGCTTCGCCTGCGTTTGGCCGACCTCGTGGATGCCCATGGCGACGTCTTTTCAGGCGTTCGCGGAGCAGGGCTGATGCTCGGACTCGTGTGCAAGCCCCCGAACACCGACGTCATCGCGGCGGGGGTCGAGGAAGGGGTCATTACCATTCCTGCAGGGGACAACGTCGCCCGGGTCCTGCCGCCACTCAACATTTCTCTCCAGGAAATCGAGGAAGGGGTGCACCGACTCGGGCTGGCAGCACGGTCGATCGAGGCACGAATTTGAAGCACTTCCTGGACATCGACCAGCCTTTGGCCACGGACCTGGCAGGGATCATCAGGCACGCGAGGTCAATGAAGTCGGCGCGCCGGGGGTGCGCGCGGGGAACCCGCGATACCTCTCAGCCGCTTTCGGGCCGGCTGGTTGCGCTCCTGTTCGAAAAGCCCTCGACCCGGACCAGGGTTTCCTTCGATACCGGCGTTCGCCAGCTCGGTGGCGAGGTCATGACGCTCTCGGGGGTCGAAACCCAGCTCGGGCGCGGAGAATCCATCGCGGACACCGCGCGTGTCCTGTCCCGCTATGTCGACATGATCATCATACGCACGCATCGTGAAAGCAATCTCTTGGAACTAGCCGAGCATGCGACGGTTCCGGTGATCAACGGGCTGACGGACAACACGCACCCGTGCCAGGTCATGGGCGACGTCATGACGTTCGAAGAACATCGGGGGCCGATCGCGAACCGGCGGGTGGCGTGGTTCGGAGACGGCAACAACGTGTGCGCATCGTTTTTGCACGCCGCCGGCCAGTTCGGATTCAGCATGACCCTTGCGTGTCCGGAACCATACAGGCCCGGAGAGGAATACGTTGCGTATGCACGATCAAGGGGCGCCGCGGTCGAGCTGGTCACGGATCCGCTTGCAGCGGCGGAGGGAGCCGAACTCGTGGTCACCGATGCCTGGCTGTCGATGCACGACACCGAAAGCCATCGCAACGAAAAGCGGGAATGCCTTGGCGCTTTTCAGGTCAATGATCAGGTGATGGCGGTGGCGGCCGAAAACGCCATTTTCATGCACTGCCTTCCGGCCTACCGGGGCGAAGAAGTTACGTCCGCCGTGCTTGACGGCCCGAAATCGGTCGTGTTCGACGAGGCCGAGAACAGGCTGCACATCCAGAAGGCCATCATGCGGTACTGCCTCGAAGTCTGATCGACATTGCCCGGGGCGGGCGCCCGATCAGAAAATCCCTCCGATGCCATCCACACCGAGATGGAGTTCCCGCCCGATTCATGACCGGTTGGCGGACCGTCCGGCCGCCCCGGATTTAGTTCCCAGTGGTGTGCAAGTCGGCGACGCGACGGAAACCCCGCCAGGACTCCGTTTTCGGGTCACGATGCCTGGCGGATCCTGGACCCTGCCGTCCAACGTTCGGGTCGCGACCGTTCGTCTGAAACGGCTGGCGTCGCAACCCCGAGAGTGTCCTCGTATCAATGGGCCGACGATTGGCCACGCGCGATCGACCGCTCGGCTTCGAGTCGTCGACGATAGCCGGTCTGAACGACTTCGACTGCCACCAGCACCGCGATTGAAAAATAGAAAGTCGTCTTCGACATCGGCAGCAGTTCATAGCCGAGAATGCGAATCCGAAGACTTTCGTCATGCATTGCATGCGCGGCCGCCGGCCCGGCTTCGCCAATCAGGACGACGCCGACGATCAGCAGGATGAACAGGCCGAGGACCTCGTACATTCGATTGCGTTCAAGGAATTCGGTGACCCGGTCGACCAGAACGAGCATCGCGATCCCGGACGTCGCGATCGCGATCGCGAGGGTCAGGAACACGTCGGTTATGGCGATGGCGGAGAGGATCGAATCAAAGCTGAAAATCAGGTTCATGAACACAATCATCATGATGACCCGTGCTGCCGACTTCGCCGGTTTCCCTTCACTCCCCCTGCCAAGATGCTCGACGGTCAGCATGTGCGTGATTTCGCGAACCGCCGTATACATGATGAAGACGCCGCCGAAGATGAAAACGACGGTCGAATAGTTGACGCCGCCCTCAAGGAGACCCGGGAGGTCAAAGACGAAAAACGGCTCACGGAAGGCGTCAATCAACGCGATCATGACGAACAGCAGGACGATTCTCAGCACGACCGCAATGATGATTCCCCAGATTCTCACCGATCTCTGGTACGCGGCGGACGCGCGTTTCGATTCGATCGAAATGTAGAGCAGGTTGTCGAACCCCAGGACCGCCTGGAGAAAGATCAACATGACGAGATTCGCCAGATTCTCAAATGTCATGAATTCGGCCATTCAGATACCTCCAAAAGTCGCGTCAGCATTCCTGCCCGCCCCCGGGAACCGGGTTCGTCATCCGAGAATCGTCGGAATCAGTATTCCCCGGCATTCCCGGCCATATCGGGAAACAGTCCGGAAATGTCACTGCCCGAAATCCGCCTGACATCGCCCGGAGCCAGTCGTCCGAGTCGAAAAGGCCCGTATGACACGCGAATCAGCCGGTTGACCGTCAGGCCGATTGCCGCGAACGTGCGACGGATTTCCCTGTTTCTGCCTTCCGTGAGCTGAACGCTCAACCAGCAGTTTGCTGAATTCTGTCTCTCGATGCTGACCGTCATGGGCCGGAATTGCTCGTCGCCGATCCGGATTCCGCGCCGGAGCTGGTTCAGGGCGGTCACGGAGGGACGGCCTCTTGCCCGGACCCGGTAGCCCCGGGAAAACCCGTTTGACGGCAACTCGAGGAGGCGCTTGAGTCCTCCGTCATTAGTCAACAACAGCAGGCCCTCGGAATTCATGTCCAACCGGCCGACACTCAGAACGCGGGGCATTTCGGGCGGCAGGAGTTCAAAGACGTTCGGCCGTCCCTTTTCGTCGGAAGTCGTCGTGACGTACCCGGCAGGCTTGTGAAATCGCCACAGCATTGGTGGCCCGGGAGCCGCGACGCATTTCCCGTCCACCCGGACGTCATCTTCAGGAGACACCCTGTGATGAAAGAATTCGAGAATCTGTCCGTTCACCGTGACCCGGCCATCACCGATCATCTTTTCCGCGTTGCGTCTGGACGTTACGCCAGCCCGGGCAAGAAACCGTGCGATCCGAACCGGCTCGGCCACGCGTCACCGCTGATCGTGACCGGCGGGCCATGCCTGGCGCGGAAAATGCCGGCGATCGCAGTCATGTCCTGCCATTCAAACTGTCCTCGAACCCGAAAAGCCGCTCGTGACCGGCACTTTAGGCGTGGATGGTCAATGAGGCAAATTGTATGGTCGCAGCAGGTCCGGAAGCAGTTCCCGCGTGGAATGCCGCAATCGCCGCGCTTGAGATCTGCGAAATCGGAATGCCGAATGCATGCGCACATGGCAAACAGCCAGTCCACGGTCGAGTCGAGAATGAGTGAATTCTTCAACTTCATGGAGTTGGCGCTGGCCGAAGCCGGCGAAGCGGCCGATAGGGGGGAGGTCCCTGTCGGAGCAGCGATCGTCGGGCTCGACAATACCGTGCTCGCCGTGGCCGGCAACCGGTGCCGCGAACTCAACGACGCGACTGCGCATGCCGAAATGCTGGCAATTCGCCTGGCTTGCCGGTCAATCGGCTCGCACCGTCTCGACGGCGCGAGCATGTATGTGACTCTCGAACCATGCGCCATGTGTGCGGGCGCCATTTCGCTCAGTCGTATTTCGCGGCTGTACTTTGGCGCGGAAGATTCGAAATCCGGTGGAGTCGAGCACGGCGCACGGGTCTTCAGCCACCCCCAATGCCATCACCGGCCGGACGTTTACGGCGGAATGGGCGCCGATGCTTCGGAATCCCTGCTCGACGCTTTTTTTCGCGCGCGTCGCAGGGAACTTGCGACGCCGTAGCCACTCCGGATTTTCTGGCCTGTATCCACATACGGGCAATGAAGCGGTCGCGTCGGCTTCCCTTGGGAAGGCAACTTATTACACACGTTTCCGTCAATCCTGTTGATCCACTTGATCTCGGTTCCATGAACTGCTGCCGGGGGCCGTGGAAATGACCGGCAAGGAGTACCTGGATGCCCGGCGCTGCCGAGGCGTCCGACCTGGCGCGCCGCCCCCCAATGCAGGACGGGATTTCAAGTGCGGCCGAGGCGGCAACCTCACTTGCCCGGACGCGGGCTGCTAACGTGTTCTCGCAATCCACCGCGAGGGCGGCACGTCCGTGCGGCCGTTGACGGCCTTGCCATCGACCTGCTGGAAGGCGTGGCAGACGGCAAGACGGTGATAGTGATTCCGTTTGGCGCCACGCTCACGACCGGGCAGGCGGGGAATATTCTGAATTTCTCACGGCTGCATCTTGCCGAACTGCCCAGGACGGCGAAATCCCGTTCATTCCGGCCGAGTTGCACCGGCGTGTCGTGCATGCCGACCTGACGGCCTGCACGGACCGGCGCGATGCCGCGCGCAATGCGGCGCTCGACGAACTTGCCTGTCTCGGGCAGGAGTTCGATGCGTCTTGATGTCCGTTGCAGGCTGCCCTGTCGTCGTCCTCGATGCGAACGTCCTGTTTCCGTTCCGAACGCGGGACATTCTGCTGCGCTTCCACCATTCCGGCCTGTTTTTGGCGGGGTAGACCGAGCGGGTTCTCGAAGGATGGACGCGGCCTGCTGGGCCACGAGGATGGCCGGTTCCACGAGCGCGGCCTCTCGGGTTCGTTCGCCCGGGACCGGGCGTCGGACTCCGACCGCGGGCCGTCGCCAACGCTGTCCCGAGCGCTCGGCGCATCGGCCACTTACGATGCGGATGCGCTCTTCCGGGACGGGGTGCCGACGGTGCTTGACTCGAATGACAACGGCGGCCTCGATGCGCGCCGCTTCGAGGCGAAGCTCGGCCGCCTGTTCGGCGCATTCGGCGGCCGCTTCACGATGACGCCGGAGGTGAGCCTCGGGCTCTCGAACGACATCCGCGAGTACGGTCTCGGCCGGCCGCCGAGCCCCCGGGCGGCGACAGCTCCACGTTCGAGCCAAGGCACGAAGCGACCCGGCACGAAGCCGCCAATGACGACAGCGGTGAGGGGTCAGGGTCCAGGCACGGGGTCGGGCCCAAGTTCAGGGCGACGTGGTAGAACCCGGCAACCCGTCCGTTGTCGTCTTTACTTGTCTCGCTGCCCGGTCTCGGTATCAATTCGGCTCCGCGTTTCGTTCTTGCTGCGTGCAGCTTCGACTGTCCCGTGTCCGGCGGCCAGATGTCTTGGTACATTCCCCGCCGGCGGCTGGTTCCGGTCTTCCGTGCGATCTGTCTGCAGTTTCCCTGTGAAACAGGTGAAAACCGCCGGTTTGACACTGGCTGGGAATGACGGACATGGCGATGCTTGCAGTCCGTTGGTGACAGGCAGCCCGGAGGAGAGTCGATGCCGTGAAGCGGTCACGTCGTCCTTCGGACTGGTATGGGCGAATTCGGGATGCCGTGGCGCCGTGGCGCCTCGGGTCATGTTGCCAATCATTTGGCGACCGAGTAAATGGCCCGCAGGTTTTGACGGATCTTCAGCATGTCAATCGACAGAGACGTTTCGCGGCGCGTCGCCCATTTGGCGAGAATTGCCGTTCCGGAATCTGAACTCGACAGCCTGTCGGGCGAAATGAACCGGATTCTCGCCTTCATGGACGTGCTCGGTGAAGCGGACATCAAGGATGTTCCGGCAATGACGTCCGTCACCCCCATGGACCTCAAGCGGCGCAAGGATGAAATCACGGACGGGAACTACTCCACGAAGATCATCTCCAACGCTCCGGAAAGCCGGGAGGGTTTCTTCGTCGTCCCGAAGGTCGTCGAATAGGCGATGGATGCGCTGGCGAAACTGACGATCGCGCGTGCCAGAAATCTTCTTCGAGCTGGAGACATGACGGCCGAAGACCTGGCCCGGTCCTGCATCGACGCGATTGAGTCCGCAGCGCCGCTCAACGCCTTTTGCGCAACTACGCCCGACCTGGCGATCGACATGGCACGGGAAGCCGATCGCCGCATCGCGACGGGAGACGCGCCGAAACTCTGTGGAATTCCCGTTGGCGTCAAGGACCTGTTCTGTACCCGCGGCGTCTCGACGCAGGCGGCGTCCGGCATACTGGACGGCTTCGTCCCGGAATACGAGAGTTTCATCACCGACAGGCTGTGGAAGGCCGGTGCCGTCATGGTCGGCAAGACCAACATGGACGAATTCGCGATGGGCTCGTCCAACCAGAATTCGGTCTACGGGCCGGTCATCAGTCCGTGGCGCCGACGTGGTTCGACCGCGCCGCTGGTGGCCGGAGGGTCCTCGGGAGGGTCGGCAGCTGCCGTTGCGGCGAACCTGTGCCTGGCCGCAACCGGTACGGATACGGGCGGGTCGATCAGGCAGCCCGCGGCGTTTTCGGGCATAACCGGGATAAAGCCGACCTACGGACGATGCTCGCGCTGGGGCATCGTGGCATTCGCCTCGTCACTTGACCAGGCCGGCCCGCTGACGAAGTCCGTCAGGGACGCCGCGATCATGCTGGAGACGATGGCTGGTCACGATCCCATGGACACCACGTCGGCCGAAATCCCGACGCCCGAATTCGAGGCCTGCCTGACAGGAGATATTCGCGGCAGGACCATCGGTGTTCCAACCGAGTACCGCCAGGAAGGCATGCCGGACGAAATCGAGAGCCTTTGGGAAACCGGTGCCGAGATGTTGCGGGACGCCGGCGCCAAGGTCGTCGGGGTTTCGCTTCCCCATACGCGATTTGCGCTGCCGGCCTACTATGTCATTGCACCGGCCGAGGCCTCGTCGAACCTGGCGCGTTATGACGGGGTCAAGTACGGGTACCGCGCCCGGATCGAACCCGGTGACGGTATTGTCGACATGTACGCGAAGACACGGGCCGAGGGTTTCGGCCCTGAAGTCAGGCGGCGCATCCTGATCGGCACCTACGTCCTCTCCGAAGGGTTCTACGACGCCTATTACAAGCGCGCCCAAAGGGTGCGGACACTCATCCGCAGGGATTTCGAAACCGTGTTCGATGCAGGAGTCGACGCGGTCCTGACGCCGGCCACGCCGTCGGCAGCTTTCGGTATCGGCGAAATTCCCGATGATGATCCCGTGCGGATGTATCTGAACGATGTCTTCACCGTGACCGTGAACCTGGCCGGATTGCCGGGGATTTCGGTTCCGGCCGGAATCGATGAAGACGGACTTCCTCTCGGTCTGCAGTTGATCGGCCGTCCGTGGGACGAGGCGGAATTGCTGAACATTGCCTACGCGCTCGAACGGGCCGCGGCATTTGACGTCGTTCCGGAGCGCTGGTGGTAACCGGCGACCCGGAAGGCCGGCTGACAGGCTTCCGGAAAATATGGCGGTTCAAGTGGATGGGCTGACGCACCCGTCGCCGAACTTCGGTCCGAGGCGCCACGGCGGTCCACCTGCGTTGGTCGTCCTGCACTACACGGGGATGCAGAGCGTGCGCGCGGCCCTGGAGCGGCTCAGGGATCCGGAAAAGGAAGTGTCATGTCATTATCTGGTCGCGGAAAACGGCGAGGTATTCAGCCTTGTTTCGGAAGAGATGCGCGCCTGGCACGCGGGCAGTGGCTCCTGGAGCGGTTGCACCGATATCAATTCATTGTCGATCGGGATCGAGCTCGCCAATCCGGGGCCTGGTGACGGGTTTCCTCCGTTTCCGGAGCCGCAGATGGCCCGGCTCGAAGATGTCCTTGGCGAGGCCATGGAAAGGTGGAACATTCACCCGGCCAGGGTGATCGGCCACTCCGACATGGCACCGGGACGGAAAATCGATCCCGGCCCCGCGTTCGACTGGGAACGTCTGGCCATTTCCGGCCTGTCGGTATGGACGGATAATTCGGAAAGCCGGACGCGCGGCGGTCGAGCCCGTCCGCCCGCCGCCGCCCGTCACGATCGCTGGTCTCGGTTCAAGTCCGCGGCGGTCGAATTCGGCTACGCGCCGGAGAGCGACGACGAGACCGGATGGCGGACCGTGCTCACGGCATTCCGGATGCGCTTTCGGACGGCTGCCTGGGATTTTGGAGAGCAGAATGCGGTTGACCCGGGTGAGGCCGACGTCGCCGCAATGACAAGTCTTGCACGGAACTACCGGGCAAAATCGATTGACCCGGGGAAAGCCGGAATCTAGGTGTGGAGAAGCAGATGGCCGGATGGCCGCACTTGCCGGGCGTACGCGACCGGCGGTGAGGAAAGTCCGGACTCCGCGGAGCGACGGCGCCGGGTAACGCCCGGCCGGGGAGACCCGAGGGAAAGCGCCACAGAGATCAGACAGCCTGCCTGTGCAGGCAATGGTGAAACGGTGGGGTAAGAGCCCACCGCGCACGCGGTAACGCGGGTGGCACGGCAAGCCCCGCCGGGAGCAAGGTCGAATAGGAAACACGGAAGACATCGCGTCGAGGTTGCTCCGGCCAGGTGTTTCGGGTGGGCCGCAAGAATCTGCCGGCGACGGCAGGTCCAGATGAATGGCCATCGAAGGGACCATGTCCCTGAACAGAATCCGGCTTACAGGCCATCTGCCACCCAGCTTCTCCATTTCGTGGTTTCATTTTTTTGGACATGTTGAGGTCCTCGAGTCGGGCGGAAACCGCGAATCATGCGCGCCTGCACGTGGGAGCACGCCACACCCCAAGCCATTCTTGCCGAATGTTCATTTTCTGTTCTCATTTCGCACGAGTCGATTCGGAAAATATGAAATAAAAAAATTCTAAAAAACAATGTGTTATGTGTGGGTGGGGGAAAGTGGCAGAAAATTGCAAGAAATGGCTTGAAAGTGCATTTCAATGAGGCATTCTGCCCTCGGCTGACAAGTTCGCCGCCGAACAGAAACCGAAATCGAGCAGATCCCTCCCAATGGCAACAAAAAACAAGAGGCGGGTAAAGCAGTAAGGCGGCGAACAGTCCGGTCCGCCGCAGTCAATACTCCCCCCCTGGCGGACCGGACCCAACGAAGCAGGTGTTCCTTTGGGATCACGAGGAGAGGCAAGCGTTGGTCCGTCAGGATTTTGATCGGGACGCTGAAGCGAGACAACAAATTGGTGGCGTCACAGTTCAGCGGTGAATCATCTCACAAGGTCGATTCAAAGGGTCGCGTCGCGGTTCCCGCCGTGTTCCGCCGCGCACTCGAAGTTGGAAACCCGAGCAGGAAGCCGGGCGAAAAGCCCACCGTCCACGTGGTCTACGGATCCAGGCAAACCTCTTATGTCGAATGCTATTCCGAAAGTTCGATGAATGGAATCATCGAGCGGATCAGGAAAATGGATCTCGGTTCGCTTAAGCGGCGCTGGCTGGACTGGGTCTACAACACGAGAAAATACGACGCGCAACTCGATGATACGGGGCGGCTGCTGCTCAACGCGAAGGTCAGGGAAAAGCTCTGTATCGCCAACGAGGTCATGTTCGTTGGTGCTGGCGACAGCTTCGAGATCTGGAATCCGGAAGACTACGAACAGGAAACGCTGAAACACGAGGACTTCATGAGCAAGCTCGTGGAACAGTTCGGCGAGAACTTCCATCCCCTCCAGCTGCTTGACGATGGCGCGGGCGGGAAGGGTTCCGGGAAAGGAAAGCGGCGCAAGAAAAAGAATCGGGATGGATGACCATGCTTGCCGTCCCCGGCGAACGGCAACCACCCGGTCATGTTCCCGTTCTTCTCGGAACATTCCTCGAGGAAATATCTCCGGTCGCGGGATGCTGGATTGATGGCACGCTTGGTGCCGGAGGCTATACGCGGGCCCTGCTGGACAATGGCGCCGAAAGGGTCATTGCGCTCGACCGCGATCCCGAATGCCTGAAGCTGGCGGAAGCCTGGGCACCGCGCTACGGCGCGCGGCTGACCCTGGTCGAGGGAAATTTTTCCTGCCTGGACGAGATCGCGGCAAGGCGTCACGCGGCTCCTGTCGACGGGGTCGTGCTCGATATCGGCCTGTCGTCGATGCAGCTGGACGATGCCCGCCGCGGGTTTTCATTTACCCGCGACGGGCCGCTGGACATGAGGATGTCCGGTACCGGCATATCCGCCGCCGACATCGTCAACCGGGCAAGCGAGGCGAGACTCGCCGAGATCCTGAGATTCTACGGTGAGGAACGGGCCTCGCGGCGCATCGCAAGGAAAATCGTCGCATCACGGGAACATGCGCCGATCAGGACAACGGCCGAACTTGCAGGTATCGTCGCGTCGGGCGGTGCCCGTTTCGGGAAACGCCGGCAGCACCCGGCCACGCGTTCGTTCCAGGCGCTGAGAATTGCCGTCAACGAAGAGCTGGTCAGCCTGGCCTCCGGCCTCCTGGCGGCAGAACGGATTCTCCGGACAGGGGGCATGCTGGCCGTCATCAGTTTTCATTCTCTGGAAGACAGGCTCGTCAAGATGTTTCTGCGTGGAAACGTCCCGGCCGGGGCAGCCAACCGCCACGCTCCGCCGGTGAGCCATCAGCCGGCACGCTTCGAAGCGGTGACGGGCAAGGCGCTCAAGGCCGGCGGACCGGAGGTCGCCGAAAACCCGCGCGCCAGGTCGGCTCGCCTCAGGATCGCGAGGCGGAGCGGGGTTAAGTCCAGCTCGTCCGTGACTGTCGGATCCGCCCTTCTGGAGACGCTTGGCATTCCGGCCATCGATCCCGGCGAGGTCGTCTGATGCTGCGCGCGTTCGTCACCGCCGCGTGTTTCCTGGCCGTGTTCGTCACCGCGGTCTGGGCCTACCAGGAGAACATCGGGACACGCGCCGACATCAAGCGGCTCGACACCCTGAAAAGGGAGATTACCCTGGAGACAAACCGCCTGGCGTTGCTGAGGGCTGAATGGTCCTACCTCAATCGGCCGGACCGGCTGGAAAAGCTTGTCGCGATGGTCGGTGGCGACTCGGCTTTGACGCCGATGGCGGATACCAGGTTCGGCGTCATTCGCCAGATTGAACTGAAACCGTCGGGAGAACCGACTTACGTCGCCCTGATCCTGAGGCCGGGTCCGGCCGGACGGCCGTCATGAAGTTGGTGCCAGCATCCGGCATCGCCAGGATCATGAGGGAGCTGGCGGGTAGCGGGCGCCAGGATCCTGCGGATGCTGCCAAAAACGCCGGTACGGCCAGCGATGGCACGGCTCGGGAGCTGGCGGAACGGCGGTCCAGCCGCAGGTTGTCATTCCTTCTGTCATTCCTCTCATTCTGTTTCTGCGTACTTGCCGTGCAGATGACCCTGCTGACCAACGAGCAACCTGACGAGTCGGGAAGGAACGGGTCCCCCGTCGGGGAAACGCGCGCGGAGATCCATGACCGGGATGGAAACCTGCTTGCCGTCAACGTGACGGCCACGACCCTCGCAGCGGTACCTGCCGATTTGGCTGACCCTGTTGGCACGGCGCGGGCGCTGAGCCGGATATTTCCCGATCTCGACGCGGACGACCTGCTCGGTGACTTCATCAGCAAGAAGAAATTTGTCTGGATTCGCAAGGAACTCAGCCCCGAACAGCACCAGGCGGTACACGATATCGGAGAACCTGGGCTCGTGTTCGGCGAAAGACTCATCCGTTTTTACCCGAATGGCCGTCTTGCCGCCCATGTTCTCGGAGGCGTTCGCAACGGAAAGGAGGGTCTGGGTGCTGTCGAACTCGTCGGTGTTGGCGGCGTTGAAGGGTATTTTGACGACGAACTTCGCCGTTCCGCCCGCAGCAGCAGGCCCCTGTTACTGTCGATCGACCTGTCTGTCCAGGCAGCGGCCCGCGAGGTCCTCGCCGGCGGGCTCGACCTGGTGAACTCGAAAAAAGGATCGGCGGTACTTATGGATGTCCATTCCGGGGAAGTGCTCGCCATGGTTTCACTGCCGGATTTCGATCCCAATTCCCGTCCTCCGTTGCCGCGCGTGACCGATCCGGCCGACAGTCCACTGTTCAACCATGCGGTCCAGGGGATCTACGAGCTCGGATCTGCCCAGAAAATCCTGACTGTTGCCATGGGCCTGGAATCCGGCCGGGTCGGGCCGTCCACAATGGTCGACACGACGCAGCCGCTTGTCGTTGGCGGGAATTCAGTCTCCGATTTCAAGTACAAGGGTCCGACGATGTCGGTACGTGACATCATCATCGAGTCATCGAATGTCGGCGTCGCACGCATTGCTCTCTGTCTTGGCCGGACGAAACAGAAGGAATTCCTCTCAAGCCTTGGATACCTTGATCCGGTCAGGATCGAACTGACGGAGGCCGCGGGAGCGAAACCGATCGTGCCCAAGGTGTGGAGGAAGTCCACGACCGTCACCGTATCCTATGGCCATGGTCTCTCCGTCTCGCCCTTGCGCCTCGCGACGTCCTACGCGGCGATCGCGAACGGCGGGGTTCTGGTCAATCCGACCATCAGGAAGAGAGACGGTCCGGTTGCCGGCAAACGGGTGATTTCGGCGGAGAACTCGAATATACTTCGCGAGTTCCTCCGGGGTGTGGTCATGCAGGGAACCGCCACGATCGCGCAAAAGAACCCTTACCAGATCGGGGGCAAGACCGGCACCGCGGACAAGGTCGCTCCGAACGGGCAGTATTACGAAGACAGGGTCGTATCGACCTTTGCTGCCATGTTCCCCGTGTATCGACCAAAATACGTGCTTGTTGTCATGGTTGACGAGCCGGAGATCGAAATCGATGGCAAGAACCGCAGGACCGCCGGCTGGACTGCCGTTCCGATCGCCAGCTCCATCATTTACAGGATCGCACCCCTCTTGGGATTGAAGCCGGCGGATTATCCGGATTCGTGGACGATCAGGGAAGGCGGACCGTTATCGCTCGGCCCGTGTACGGCCGGGCTGGGAGTCGGGAATGAACCAAGACGCCAGCCAGCCTGAGGCTGTCTCGTTGGCGTCGCTCGGTCTGAGGCCAACGCACGGCTCTGCCCGGGTTGAGGGCATCAGTGGACTGTCCGTCGACAGCCGCGAATTGCGAAGCGGGGATCTTTTTGCTGCATTGCCTGGCTCGAATGTTCACGGCGCGGTTTATGTCCGTGACGCCATCGAGAACGGAGCGGCCGCGGTGCTGACCGACCCTTGCGGATTCGAGCTTGCGGCCGGTGATGCCCCACCGGAACGGGTCCCGTTCATCGTCGCGGAAAACCCGAGGCTCGCCTTGAGTGCGGCGGCGGCAAGGTTTTTCGGCAAGCAGCCCGCGACCGTGGCGGCAGTCACCGGAACGAATGGCAAGACATCCATCGCCCATTTTACCCGCCAGATCTGGGAACGGCTGGGATATCGGGCTGTCAACGTGGGGACACTCGGGATCGATGGTGCGCTGCGAGCGTCTCTCCGTCACACGACTCCGGATCCCGTTACGCTTCACGGGTTTCTCGCGACCATGCGGGAGCAGCAGGTCACCCATGCCGTGCTGGAGGCGTCGAGCCATGGCCTCTCCCAGTATCGTCTCGATGGCGTTGAGTTCCGGGCAGCGGCGTTTTCGAGTTTTTCCCGCGACCACCTCGACTATCATAAAGACCTTGACAGTTATTTTTCAGAAAAAGCCCGTCTTTTCTCCCAGGTTCTGCCTTCGGACGGATCGGTTGTCGTCAACTTGTCAGCCGATCGCGCGGGCGCTGTCGTCGAAATTGCCCGGGGCCGGGGGCAGGACCTGTTTCTGGTCGGGTACGGCGGTGACGGCGACCTGACCATCCTCGATGAGCGGTTCGACGAAACCGGGCAGTCGATCCGGTACGCGTTTCGGGGCCGTACAACCGGATTGAGGCTGGAACTGATTGGAGGGTTTCAGGCCGAGAACGTGTTCGTCGCGGCCGGTCTCGCGATCATGTGCGGCGAGAAACCGGAGCGCGTGCTTTCTGTCGTGGATTCCCTCGAGACCGTGCCGGGGCGGATGCAACTCGCGGCAGTACGCGACAATGGAGCCGCTGTGTTCGTCGACTACGCCCATACGCCGGACGCGCTTGAGGCCGCATTGAGGGCGTTGAGGCCGCATGTTCGGGGCAGGATCACGGTTGTCTTCGGAGCAGGCGGAGACCGGGACCGAGGAAAACGTTGCCTGATGGGCGCCGCGGCCGAAGGCCAGGCGGACTCGGTCATCGTGACCGACGACAATCCCCGCCATGAGGATCCGGCCGTCATCCGTTCCGAGATCATGCGGGGGTGTCCTGAA
Source organism: Paracoccaceae bacterium (assembly GCA_963664045.2). GTDB lineage: Bacteria > Pseudomonadota > Alphaproteobacteria > Rhodobacterales > Rhodobacteraceae > JAPPHA01. The sequence continues at coordinate 65,886 of CAXXGT010000001.1, forward strand.
GCACGGAATATCGGTGACAGGGCGAGCGCAATCCTTGAAGGCGTTCTCGCTCTGGATCACGGCGATGCCCTCCTCGTCGCCGGCAAGGGACATGAGACCGGCCAAGTGATCGGTGACGACGTGCACCCGTTCGATGATAGGGAACATGCAAGTCTCGCGGTCGCGGCACTGGACGGAAAACGCACATGAGCAGTCTCTGGACATCCCGGGAGGCTGAACGTGCGACGGGCGGTACCAGCACCCGTCCCTGGTGTGCCGACGATGTCTCCATTGATACGCGGCGGAATGTCGATCGGGCAATCTTTTGTGCGATCATCGACAAGCGGGACGGGCACGATTTCGTCGACCAGGCGTTCAGGATGGGCGCGGCAGCTGCAATCGTGTCTCGAATTCCCCCAAATCTGCCGGAGCGCCATCCGCTCCTTCTGGTCGACGATACCGTGGCGGCACTCGGGTCCCTGGGAGCCGCGGGCCGCCAGAGGGCAAAAGGGATCGTCATCGGCGTCACGGGATCGGTGGGAAAGACCGGTACCAAGGACATGATTCGCACCGCGTTGGACGGGCAGGGGATCGTCCATGCGGCCGAACGCAGTTTCAATAATCATCTCGGCGTTCCGTTGACGCTGGCACGCATGCCACTGGACGCCACCCATACTGTCGTCGAGATCGGGATGAATCGTCCCGGCGAGATCACGCCGCTCGCGAAGCTCGCGGATCTCGATGTCGCCCTCGTCACGACGGTCGCCCCTGTCCACGTGGCTGCATTTGACAACCTGGACGACATTGCAAGGGCCAAAGCGGAAATTTTCTCCGGGCTCAGACCTGGAGGGTCGGCAATCATCAATCGCGACCTCCAGACATTCGGGATCCTGGAGGCGGCAGCCATTGACGCGGGCGCCACGGTCGTGACGTTCGGTCGCTCGGATAACGCCGATTTCCGGCTGGTCTCGGTCGAAACCGACCATTTGTCGACCGCCGTTACCTGCCGTGCTCGCGGTCGCACCGTGACTGCACGGCTCTCGGCGCCGGTGCCACACCAGGCTCTCAACCTTCTTGGAGTTCTGGGCGTCGTTGATGCAGTTGGCCTGGACCTGGGTTTCGCCGTTGATGCACTCCTTGACTGGCGGGTGCCTGACGGGCGCGGAAACAGGTTCCGGGTGCGCATTCGTGAGGGCGACAGCGGGGCCGTGGAAATCATTGACGAAAGCTACAATGCCAATCCGACATCGATGAGTGCCGCGTTGGAGGTGCTGGCAAGTGCCGTCCCGGGCAAGCGGGATGCCGCGGGCAACGCCGGGAGGCGTGTTGCTGTCCTCGGAGACATGCTTGAGCTCGGCGCCGACGAAAGGCGGCAACATGCCGAACTGGCCCGTCATCCGGCATTGAAGCGAATCGACAGCATCCACACGGTTGGCAACCTGATGCGCTCGCTCCATGATGCCCTGCCGGAAAGCAAACGCGGTGAATGGCACGAGGACTCGGACGGACTCGCCTGCAGGATCTCGGAACTTCTGGCGCCAGGCGACGTCGCCATGCTTAAAGGCTCGGCGGGCGCCAGGGTGGGAAAGGTTGTCGAGGCAATACGGTGTTCCGGTCTTGAAGGAGACAGGCGCCGGCGAAGTACGGACCGTCGTCCCGGGCACGCGGGAAACACGGAATAGACACCACTTTCGATATCACAGGTACGGAACCCGATGTTATTTTATCTCAGCGAATTTTCAGACGGCGGCGATGCTTTCAACTTGTTTCGCTACATCACCTTCCGGTCGGGATGCGCATTCTTTACTGCTCTCGTCGCGAGTTTCCTCTTCGGGGGAAGGTTTATCCGGTTCCTGCAGCGCAGCCAGGAAAACGGCCAGCCGATTCGGGACGATGGCCCCGAAGGCCATTTGCTGGCCAAGTCCGGAACACCAACCATGGGAGGCGTGTTCATTCTCGGAACCTTGACCGCGTCGACATTGATGTGGGCTCGACCGGACAACCATTACATCTGGGTCATTCTCCTGGTCACGACCGGGTTCGGCCTGATCGGGTTCGCCGATGACTTCCTGAAGATCAGGAGCGGCCGGGCAAACGGCGGGCTGTCCGGACGCATACGTCTGCTGCTCGGGTTTTCCCTCGCGTTGGTCGCGAGCGTCTGGGTCGCTGGCGTCCATCCGCAGGAGCTCTCCGGACAGTTGGCATTCCCGGTTTTCAAGGATGCCCTGCTGTCACTCGGATACCTCTTCTTTCCGTTCGCCATGATCGTCATTGTTGGTTCCGCCAATGCGGTGAACCTGACCGACGGTCTCGATGGGCTGGCCATAGTGCCCGCGATGGTTGCGGGTTCGGCGCTGGGAATCATCGCCTACGCGGTGGGTCGCGTGGATTTCACCGAGTATCTCGATGTCCACTACGTTCCGGGCACCGGGGAAATCCTTGTCTTTACCTCGGCGCTGATCGGGAGCGGTCTCGGGTTCCTCTGGTACAACGCTCCGCCAGCAGCGGTGTTCATGGGCGACACCGGATCTCTCGCCCTCGGGGGTGCCCTTGGCGCCGTCGCCGTGTGCACAAAGCACGAGATCGTGCTGGCGATTGTCGGTGGCCTGTTCGTGATGGAAGCGCTTTCCGTCATCATCCAGGTCATCTACTTCAAGCGAACCGGACGGCGCGTGTTCCTGATGGCGCCAATCCATCATCACTTCGAAAAGCTCGGCTGGGCGGAACCCCAGATCGTGATCCGTTTCTGGATCATCTCCCTGATCCTGGCCTTGATCGGCCTCGCGACGCTCAAGGTCCGGTGATCCCGGTTCGCGAATTCGCAGGCCAACGTGTCGCTGTCCTCGGGATGGGCCGGTCAGGACGGGCGACCGCCCGGGCACTCGCCTCGGGGGAGGCCGAGGCCATTTGCTGGGATGACAGGCCCGAATCCCGGGTTGCTGCCGAAGGGCAGGGGTTCCGGGTGGAATCACTGACAAGGGACGAAACATGGACCGACATCGCCTGCCTGGTGGTGTCGCCGGGAATTCCACATCTCTATCCCGAGCCGCACCCGCTGGTGAGGGTGGCGTGGCGCCACGGCGTGCCGGTCGATAATGACGTCGGATTGTTCTTCAGAAACTGGGTCACGACTGACCGGGACGGATTTGATGTCTTTCCGCGCGTTGTCTGCGTCACCGGGTCGAACGGAAAATCGACCACGACGGCACTGATCGGCCATCTCCTGGGAAATGCAGACCGGCGGGTCCAGACAGGCGGGAACATCGGTCGCCCGGTTCTTGACCTTGATCCCGTTTCCGATGGAGAGGTCGTGGTCCTGGAACTGTCATCCTACCAGATCGAACTTGCCCGGACCCTCGCGCCCGATGTGGCGGTGTTCCTGAATTTTTCGCCTGATCACCTGGACCGACACGGCGGTGTCGGAGGGTATTTCGCCGCAAAACGCCGGCTGTTCAGCGACGGGGATGCAGAGCGGCTGGTCATCGGAATAGACGATCTCGAAGGCGAGTTTCTTGCTGCGCGCGCGCATGACGGCCTGTCGGACGCGGACTCGTTGATCCGGATTTCGGCGCGGCGACCCATCGACAGCGGCGGCTGGTCGGTATCGGTCAGGAAGGGGTTCCTGGTCGAAAACCGGCGGGGGCGGCAGGTCGCGTCCATCGACTTGCGCGGAATTCGAAACCTCCGCGGTACACACAATTGGCAGAACGCATGTGCGGCATTCGCCGTTTGCCGGAGTTTCGGATTGTCGCCGAAGGCATTGCGGCGTGGTCTGGACAGTTTCCCCGGGCTTCCTCACCGATGCCAGGTTGTTGGAGAACACGGTGGCGTGTCCTTCGTGAATGACTCCAAGGCGACCAACGCGGATGCGGCTGCGCGGGCTCTTTCGGTGTACCGAAACATCCGCTGGATCGCGGGCGGCCGGGCCAAGGACGGGGGAATCGCCTCGATTTCCGGGGAACTCGACAATGTGCGCAAGATTTATCTTGTCGGGGAGTCCGCCGATCTGTTCCGCCGGCAGTTGGGCGGCAGGAACCTGGTCATGTCCGGCACGATTGCCGAGGCGGTCAATTCTGCCGCGAAAGAGGCCGAACCGGGAGATGTCGTCCTGTTGTCGCCGGCCGCGGCAAGTTTCGACCAGTTCACGGATTTCGAGGCCAGGGGCGACGCGTTCGTCGGGGCCGTCAGGAACGTGATGGAGGGGGAGCCCGCGGAACGTCGCTGATCCGCGCATCCAGGTGGGGCATGGCAGCGTCACGGGCTGCTCCTGCTGACGCCTGACGCGGGCCGGACCTCCGTTCTATTTCCGTTTATTCCGTTTACGCGCGCCCGCGCCACATTCCGGGCAGAACGCCGGCTGCACCGACCGAGGGATGCGTGCCCGACAAACCATGCAAATCAACACGCTTGAACGGCGTTCGACATGCCAGTGGCCTTTGCCCTGATGCCTGCGGTCTGCCCGGTACGGAGTACGTAGCCGGGCATCGTTCCAGTCAGGCCGCTTCACGGTCGAACCTTTCGCCCCGGGCAGAGTGACGGGACACGACGCAAGAAAATGACTTCGGCCGTTTCCAGTGCAACTTGAATCTCTGTTCATTTGAGCGACACAACGAGACGGGCTTTCCTGTCCCGGCAATCGGTCTTGGTTCAAGCCGCCTTGCCGAGGGAGTAGAATCACACTTGGTGGACATTGGCAAACTCGAAGGCGGACATTCAGGGAGTCTTGGCTGACACCAGGTTCGAAGATCCGCGGAATCATCACCTGGTTGCCGTCCCGAGGTGAACTCCCGGAAGGAAAGGATTCCGTGGCCTGCCCGTCGAGTTCGCGGGCGCCTTCCGTGCAAATCGTGATACTTCTTCGAGTCTTTCGCGAAACCGGTGACAGTTTTTGCCATAGATCTCAGATTTTTCTGGATTTCAACGCCGCTTCGATTCATACTGGCCCGCAACAAACGCCGGGAAACGGCGGCAAGAACGAATAGGCAGGTTCGGGCACAGGCAAGACAAATGACGGGAATCGTCTACGGCCCTGTGGAAGTCAACACGGGTGAGCCAGTCCTTCCGCAATGGTGGAGGACGGTCGACCGCTGGACGCTTGCGTGCATATTCCTCCTCGCCCTCATCGGGCTGGTCATGGCGCTCGCGGCATCCCCCGCGATTGCCGGGCGCAACAACCTTGACCCGTTCTATTATTTCTATCGCCAGGCGTTTTTTACCCTGCTGGCACTCGCCTGCATGGTCGTGGTGTCGATCGTGAGGATCGAGGTGCTGCGCAGACTCTGCATCCTGGGATTCGTGGCCGGGACGGCTGCATTGGCCCTGCTGCCTTTCCTCGGGACCGATTTCGGCAAGGAGGCGATGCGGTGGTACTCGCTCGGGTTCGTATCGTTCCAGCCTTCGGAATTTGCAAAACCCTTTTTTATCGTGACGTCAGCCTGGTTTCTTTCCGCGAAGGGCGTTTCGACAACCGTGTCCGGTACGCGAATTTCCTTTTTTCTCGCGATGATCATGATCGGCCTCCTGGTCGTGCAGCCCGACTTCGGGCAGGCCGGCCTTTTCCTCGCGGCGTGGATGCTGATGTATTTCGTTGCCGGCGCCTCGGTGCTGATTCTGCTCGGTCTCGGCATCGCGACGGTTCTCGGTGGAGTCGTCGCCTTCAATTCATCGGAACATTTCGCTCGGAGAATTGTCGGATTCCTCGACAGGGAACCGAACCCGAACTCCCAGGCCGGGTATGTCGAAAGCGCCATTCGAAGCGGTGGCAATTTCGGCGTTGGCGTCGGCGAAGGAAAGATCAAATGGACGCTCCCGGACGCACATACCGACTACATCATCGCGGTGGCCGCGGAAGAGTACGGGCTCATGCTTGTCTTGCTGATCATCCTGTTGTTCCTGACCATCACGATATCCTCCCTGGCGCGCATCCGGCGCAGGCGCGACGTGTTTACAAGGATTGCCGGCACGGGTCTCACGTCGATCTTTGCGCTCCAGGGGCTGATCAACATGGGTGTCGCCGCCCGTTTGCTCCCGGCCAAGGGTATGACTCTTCCATTCGTCAGTTACGGCGGCTCATCCATCCTCGCGACCGCGTTCCTGATGGGTGTGCTGTTGGCTTTTACCAGGGCCAGGCCGCTAAGGGACATGGACGGTGCGCTCGGCCCGATGGACAGAACCGTGATCCGGGCGGCCTGAATGAACCGGATGCCGCTTCTCATGATCGCGGCCGGAGGAACCGGCGGCCACATGTTTCCCGCCCAGGCCCTGGCCGAGACAATGTTGCGCCGCCGCTGGCGCGTGATGTTGACGACCGATGACCGTGGAGCGCGCTTCATCGACAGATTTCCGGATGAAATCCTTCTCCGGGTCGTCAAGTCGGGAACGTTTTCCAGGGGAAGCCTGGCTGAGCGGGCCGCGGTTCCGCTGCGCCTTGTCGCCGGGACATGCTCGGCGCTGAGGGTGATGTTGCGCGACCGGCCAGGCGCGGTCGCCGGGTTTGGTGGTTACCCCGCAGTTCCCGCCATGGCCGCTGCAGTCCTTTGCGGCATTCCAACCTTGATCCACGAACAGAACGGAGTCCTCGGACGTGCCAACCGGATGTTTGTCCGCCGCGTCGACCATGTTGCGCTCAGCATCTGGCCCATGTCTCTTCCCGAGGGCGTGTCATCCGTCCACACCGGCAATCCGGTCCGGAACACGGTCAGGGCCCACGCGGGCGCACCGTACAGCCCGCCCGGAGACGGGACGATCCGAATTCTCGTCGTGGGCGGGTCCCAGGGAGCCCGCATACTGTCTGACGTCGTGCCCGATGCCTGCGCATTGCTGCCGGAGTCCGTCAGGTCCATGGTGCAGGTCACCCATCAGGCACGTGAGGCAGACGTCGGCGCGACCGCCGAGGCCTTCGAAGACGCCGGTATCGACGCCGAGGTCGCTTCCTTTTTTGACGACATTCCGCGCCTGATGGCCGAAACCCACCTGGTGATTTCACGCGCGGGCGCTTCGACGGTCGCGGAGATTGCCGCGATCGGCCGCCCCTCGATACTGGTTCCGTTCGCCGCTGCCGTGCGCGATGAACAGAGTTCCAATGCGCGGCTATTGACCGGTGTCGGCGCTGCGGTCGTCTTTCACGAAACGAAATTCTCGCCTGTCGCGCTCGCGGAGTCGATCATGGACATCGTCGCAACACCTGGACGGGCTTCCAGTATGGCGGAAGCGGCATCGATGGTCGGCAGGCCGCGGGCGGCCGAAACACTCGGTGATCTGGTCGAGGACATGGCGAAGGGAAGGTCCGGCCCGTGAGTGCGGCAACAAGACTCCCCCAACAGCTGGGCCCGGTCCATTTTATCGGCATCGGCGGCATCGGCATGTCCGGAATTGCGGAGGTGCTTCTTAACCACGGCTACGCGGTCCAGGGGTCCGATTTGAAGTCGAGCCGGCTGACCGAACGTCTCGCGCGCCTAGGTGCGAGAATCTGGATCGGGCAGCGCGAATCCAATGTGGACGGCGCCGACGTCGTGGTCGTGTCCTCGGCTATCCAGGCGGACAACCCCGAACTCAGAGTTGCCAGGAACCGCCGGCTGCCCGTTGTCCGCAGGGCCGACATGCTGGCGGAGTTGATGCGCCTGAAGCTGAATGTTGCTGTTGCCGGCACGCATGGCAAGACCACGACAACGACGCTGGTTGCGACACTGCTCGATGCCGGTGGCATGGACCCGACTGTCGTCAATGGCGGTATCATCCACGCCTACGGGTCCAACGCGCGCGTGGGGCGCGGAGAGTGGATGGTCGTGGAAGCCGATGAATCCGATGGGAGTTTCAACCGCCTGCCTGCCACCATCGCGGTCGTGACCAACATCGATCCCGAACACATGGAACACTACGGCAATTTCGATGCCCTTCGGCAGGCATTCCAGACATTCGTATCGAATATCCCGTTTTACGGGGTCGCGATTTGCAATACCGATCACGCGGAAGTTCGTTCGATGGTGGCGAACCTGCATGACAGGAGGGTGATCAGCTACGGGTTCGGAGATGATTCGGACTTCTGCGGCCTGAACCTTGCCTTTGACAACGGCGCCGCCGTCTTTGATCTTCACCTGAGGAATGAAGACCTGCTTGTCGAGGACATGCGTCTTCCCATGCTCGGCGAGCACAATGTTTCCAATTCCCTTGCCGCCATCGCGGTTGCGCGGCACCTGGGGCTGGACATCGCGCAAATTCGCGAGGCGCTCGCCGCGTTTCGCGGAGTGAATCGCCGCTTTACCCATGTCGGGACAGTGAACGGCGTCAAGGTAATCGATGACTACGCGCATCATCCCGTCGAGTTGGCGGCAGCCCTCAGGGCTGCACGCCAGTCAACCTCCGGTCGCGTGGTCGCCGTTCATCAACCGCACCGGTATACCAGGCTGCACAGCCTTTTTGACGACATGTGCGGCTGTTTCGGTGACGCGGACGTGGTTGCGATCAGCGAGGTGTACGCGGCCGGGGAATCCCCGATCGATGGTGCGGACCGCGACAGCCTTGTCTCGGAGATACGGCGTTCCGGCCGCCGAAACGTTCACGCCATCGACGGCCAGGCAGGATTCGGAGATTTCGTTGATGCGCATACACGTCCGGGTGATCTGCTGATCTGCCTCGGCGCGGGTTCGATTTCAACCTGGGCTCACAACCTGGTTTCGGGAGCTGATTGATGGATGAGCGCCTCCGGGACGCGGATGTTCGCGGGACGCTCGAATTCGGCAGGTCGTTGGCGACCATGTCCTGGCTGCGGGTCGGGGGCGCGGCCGAAATGTTCTTCCAGCCGGCGGACGAAGACGATCTCGTTAAGTTCATGGGGCTTTTGCCCGCGGACATTCGTGCGATTCCGGTCGGCGTGTGCTCCAACCTTCTCATCCGCGACGGAGGTGTCGAAGGCGCCGTCATTCGACTGGGCCGTGCCTTCGGCAAGGTCAACATAAAGGGTGGCCTCGTCCGGGCGGGCGCGGCTGCACTCGGCCAGCATGTGGCGCGCAAGGCCGCCCGCGCCGGGATCGACATTTCGTTCCTGCGGACGATTCCGGGAACGATTGGCGGTGCGGTCAAGATGAATGCAGGATGCTATGGCCGGTATCTTGCCGATGCCTTCGTCAGTGCGCACGTGCTCGCAAGAGACGGAACGCGCCACCGCCTCGGAGCCGGCGACATGGATTTCGGTTACCGGACATCAGGTCTTCCTGATGACTGGATCGTGCTAGAGGCGGAACTGTCCGGACCGAATCGCGACCCGGAGGCCATCGAATACGAGATGGACCGGCTGCTGGCCATGCGATCGGAGACGCAGCCGATTCGGGAGCGAACCTGTGGGTCCGTGTTCAGGAACCCGGCGGGGTATTCTTCCACCGGCGACGACGACGACAAACATGACATGAAGGCGTGGAAGCTCATCGAGACTGCCGGAATGCGTGGAGCACGCGTCGGTGGCGCACAGATTTCGGAACGCCACGCCAATTTCATGATCAACACGGGCAGCGCGTCGGCCGCCGAACTGGAGGCGCTTGGCGAAAATGTTCGAAAAAGGGTATTTCAAAAACACGGCGTCTGGTTAGAATGGGAAATCAGGCGGATTGGAAATCCGCGCCGCGAAGAAAAAGAAAACGCCGGACAATAAGTCGACGGCGCCGCGGTTTAGCGAGAGGCGGGAATGTCGAGCAGGACAAGTCCCCGGATTGCGGTCCTTATGGGCGGCATGTCCCTGGAAAGGGAAGTATCCCTGGTTTCTGGTCAGGGTGTTGCCGATGCGCTGCGCCAGCACGGATACAACGTGCGGGAGATCGACGCCGGCCCGAACCTGCCTTCCGAGATCGCGCGTGAAACTCCTGACGTGGCTTTCAACGCCCTGCATGGACGGTGGGGAGAGGACGGGTGCGTGCAGGGTCTGCTGGAATTGCTGCGAATCCCGTATACGCACTCGGGCGTCCTGTCATCCGCTCTTGCAATGGACAAGGAACGCGCGAAATCGGTCTTCCGTGCGGCGGGGCTGCCGGTGGCCGACAGCCTGGTCGTCTGCCGCGAGGAAGTCAGCTCATCGCATCCGATCGATCCTCCCTACGTGGTCAAGCCTGTCAACGAAGGCTCATCGGTCGGTGTCACGTTCGTGACCGCGGGCGCCAATACGCCCGCCCGGCTCGCCGCCGATGCGCCGGACCGGGTCATGGTCGAGCGTTATGTTCCTGGCCGCGAACTCACAACCGCGGTCATGGATGGGCGTGCGCTTGCCGTAACCGACATCCAGACCGAAGGCTGGTACAGCTACGATGCAAAGTACGTACCCGGGGGATCACGGCACGTGGTTCCGGCCGAAATTCCGCCGGAGATAACGGACGCCTGCCTCGACTACGCAGCTCGCGCGCACGTGTCGCTCCATTGCCGGGGTGTGACGCGAACCGATTTTAGATGGGACGAAAGCAAGGGTCTCGAAGGGTTATTCATTCTTGAAACCAACACGCAACCGGGCATGACGCCGACATCGCTGGTTCCGGAACAGGCCGAGTTGGCCGGTTTCAGCTATTCGGACCTGGTGTTGTGGTTGCTTGAAGACGCGTCGTGCGACCGATGATGCGGATCGGTTCTCCTGATCCCGCGCCGAGTCGCCTGCGTTACCGTTTGGAGCGGCTCTGGTTTTCACCAGCGTTCAGGCGCGCTGCCAGGATCGGGATTCCTCTGGCAGCCGTACTGCTGCCACTCGCGTTCGTTACGCAGAATCGCGATCTCATGGACCGCGCGGTTGCCGGCGCCGCCGTGGCTGCTGCTACCCTGGCCGATCTTGCGCAGACGCCCGAGTTTCGAGTTGACACGCTGGATGTCGTGGGCGCATCGCCCGGAGTGACGGCGGCGATCATGGATGTTACGGACGGCGTGCTTCCCCAGAACTCGTTCAGCCTGGATATCGAACAGATTCGCCAGGTCATTCTTCGCGTGCCCGCAATCGAGTCGGCCACACTCTTTGTCAAGCCTGGCGGTATCCTTGAAGTCAGGATTGCCGAACGGCGTCCGGCTGCTGTCTGGCGCCACGAATTCGGACTTGCGCTGGTCGACCGCGACGGCAGGCGCATTGGTTCTCTCGAATCACGAAGTGAACGTGAGAACCTGCCGCTGATCGTCGGCGAAGGTGCTCCGGAGGCGATCGACGAGGCGTTGGATCTGTTCACGGTGGCGCGACCTATCTTCGGCCGTATCCGCGGCCTGCGCAGGGTGGGGGAAAGGCGTTGGGATCTCGTCCTGGACCGGGGTCAAACCATAAAGCTGCCGGAATCGCGCGCTACAGATGTTTTGAGACGAATAACCCAGCTGCACCTGGAGCATCGATTGCTCGATCGCTTCGTGACCGTCGTTGATTTTCGCCTACCGGACCGGCCGGTTCTCCGGGTGGAACATGACAAGTTCAGGGCCGGAGACGAACTCGGTGACGATGCAGAGGGGCACGCTGGCAGGACAGTACCAGCCGGAGGGACATAGGATATGCCGATACAATACCAATCCCAACGATTGATGCGCCAGAGGCGGAAGGCCGCGCTCAAACGCCGGCGTATCGCGATTCTCGACATCGGCTCGACCAAGATTGCCTGCATGATCCTGCAGTTGTCACCAGAGCTCAGGTCGGAGCCGATCGGCGTTCGCGATGCACACGCTTTCTACGAGCTCTACCGGGTCATTGGAGTCGCAACCACGCGTTCCCGCGGAATCCGTTTCGGCGAAATCTGCACGATGGACGAAGCCGAACGCGCAATCCGGACAGCAATTAGCGGTGCCCAGAAGATGGCGCAGACCCGGGTCGATCACGTCATCGCATGTTTCTCTGGGGGGCTGCCCCGGTCGTTCAGCGTCAGCGGCCGGATCGAACTCGGCGGAGGCTCAGTGACCGAGTCCGACATCGGCAGGGTGCTCGGAAGCTGCGAATCGCCCGAACGGAATGCTAGCCGGGAAGCGATTCATGCGATGCCGGTCAATTTCCAGGTTGACGATCGAAGCGAGCTCACCGACCCGCGCGGCCTGACAGGTTCTCATCTGAGTGTCGATACGCACCTGCTGACGATCCAGGGTCAGGCATTGACAAACCTCCAGATCTGCATCCGGCAATGTGACCTCGAGCTTGCCGGTGTTGCATTTGCCGGTTACGCCAGCGGACTCGCGTCGCTCGTCGACGATGAAAGGGAGTTTGGAGCCGTTTGCGTCGATCTTGGAGGCGGCAGTTCGACCGTATCAATTTTCCTCAAAAACCACATGATTTTTTCCGACAGCGTGCGCATGGGCGGCAGTCACATTACCTCCGACATCTCGAAGGGTTTGCAGATCCCGTTCGAAGTCTCCGAGAGGATCAAGACCCTGCACGGAGGAGTCACGGTTACGGGAGCAGATGACCGCGAGATGATCGAACTCGTCTCTTCCGATGAGGCAGACCGGGATTATCGCCGTGTCAGCCGGGCCGAACTGATCGGCGTGATCAAACCCCGGATGGAGGAAATCCTCGAGGAAGTACGGTCACGCATGGAGAATGGCGGATTTGGCCATTTGCCGAGTCGGCGGATCGTGCTGACTGGAGGAGGAAGCCTTCTTCACGGCCTCGACAGGCTGGCGGCACGGGTTCTGGGCCAGGAGGTGAGATTGGGGCGCCCGCTCAGGATCGCCGGCCTGCCGCAGGCAGCATCAGGACCTGCATTCTCGGCGACCGTGGGCCTGACGTTGCATACGGTCTTGCCGCAGGACGAGTGCTGGGACTTCCACGCACCGGACCTGGCATTGGACGGGCTGTCATTCGGCAACATGGTTCGCTGGTTGCGTGAGAACTGGTAGGTGATTGGTTGGCAGCATACGGCACGGGAGGACGTGACCCCGAGTTACCCGGATCCCGCGAAAGGGTAGTGGGTCAGAAAAATCTTGAGGTCATCTGACGTCTAGTGATTACCGTTCCTGTCATCCCATCATACGTCATAGTGAATTTTTCCAGGAACGTTCTTCCCATAAGGGCAAAATGCGTCTGGCCTCCTGCATGCAGGTGAACACCCGCAAACCGCCCAACTATCGTTTAGTTTGGAGTTGGAATGTGTATTTGGGCGAGATGAATATTGAGTTCATGAATTCCGTGAGCTCCAGCGCTTTTTGTCGGCCTGCAATTGGAGGCTTCAAGGCTGAAGCGAGAGTGGACTCAATGCAGCTTTCCGTTGCACCCGTATCTACGAGAGCAGGGTATGATGCTGTCGGTAGCGCCAGCACCCCTCCTTTGGCGTGCCGGTAGCCGGAATCAAATCCTGCCCGAACGGACAGTGTTGGACCGAAAGCCACGAGCAGGTCTCTACCTTTGGACCCGTTGTTATCTTGGAATCCACAAAATGCCTTAACCATGAACAGGCCGATATAATTCGGATGCAGGAAGAACGAAAGGTGCTGCCCCGATTTCTCTGATCAAATAGGGGCCTTCCCCAAAGCGCGGTGTCGCGTCATCGGCAGCAAGCTCGAACGTACTGAATGTCCCAACGAGGTTTTCGCCGTGCACGACAACCCATTCCCCGAAGTGTTCGGCCTCAAGTGCTTCACGCATGCGTTCAAAAGCAGCAATTTCCTTCGTCAACGACGTTGCATGACGACCGGGCATGGCTATGGACGCGCTAACGAAAGCGCTCTCCGGAATTTTTCGGCAAGAATGTCAATGCTGCCGTTAACTGATTTCAACATCCCGTGGAATCTCCATTTGCCGGTTCGCGTCAGTCCGGTCGGTTGACGGACGTAGAGGTGATTTGGGGGCTACAAGCGAGAAAACCACAGAGAATAAGGAACAAATCCGCCAAAAACGGCACTCTCGCACAATTTGCGGGAAGATTTTTCGTGCCTTTTTGAACGGGGCTTGCTATAATTCGGCAACGGCAGGCCGAAAGAAGCACTGACCGACAAGGCTGAGCAGAAGCAATACAGGCGATTTCAGCATGAGTTTGACACTTTGCATGCCCAACGCGGCAGACCTTAAACCACGCATTGTCGTAATGGGAATCGGAGGTGCTGGCGGCAACGCCGTCAACAACATGATCTCCAAGAATCTCGAAGGCGTCGAGTTTGTTGTCGCCAACACGGATGCCCAGGCGTTGCAGCTCTCGATGGCGTCGCACAAGGTTCAACTGGGTGAAAATCTGACAGAGGGCCTCGGTGCAGGTGCGTCGCCTGATGTCGGCGCGGCTGCGGCCAGGGAGAGCATCGAAGCGGTCAAGGATCATCTTGGCGGATGTCACATGTGCTTCATCACGGCGGGATTGGGCGGTGGGACCGGAACCGGTGCCGCACCGGTCATTTCCGAAGTTGCGCGGGAACTCGGCGTTCTGACCGTTGGCGTTGTCACGAAGCCTTTCGACTTCGAGGGCGTCCGACGAATGCGTTACGCCGACGACGGACTGTTGGCAGTCAAGGACAAGGTCGACACTCTGATTGTCATTCCCAACCAGAATCTTTTCCGGGTTGCCAATGAAAAAACAACCATCACCGACGCGTTCGCCATGGCGGACGAGGTCCTTTACCAGGGCGTGAAGGGGGTCACCGACCTCATGGTCAAGCCAGGGATCATCAATCTGGACTTTTCCGACATTCGTTCGGTCATGAACGAAATGGGGCAGGCCATGATGGGCACCGGAGAGTCCTCCGGCGAAGGACGGGCTATCAACGCGGCCGAGAGCGCGATTTCCAATCCCTTGCTTGACGAGGTCTCCTTCAAGGGCGCGCGCGGGGTCCTGATCAACATTACCGGTGGTCCGGACTTGACCCTGTTCGAAGTTGATGAAGCCGCGAACCGAATTCGGCAGGAGCTTGATCCTGAAGAGACTGACGCGAACATCATTGTCGGCTCGACCCAGGATCCGGCGATGGAGGGTACGATCAAGGTTTCGGTTGTCGCGACCGGAATAGACAGACCACCTGGTGTGAACACCGCCAGCCAGCCGGAATTCGGATTCGAGGCTGAAATCGAACCTGCCGGTAATACTCATCTCGGCGAAGGCAACGGCTCCTCGAACGGTGCTTACTGGGATCATGGGAGCACGCACGTCGAACAGGATCTCCCCGCTGCGCAAGGTGCGTCCGTGTACGGAAACGGTGCAGAGCAGGATGGAGTGCCGCTTTCCCGGGGTGGCGAGTGGCAGGACGGGGATTCGGGCCAGGTGAATGCGCTTGAGCAGGAATCGTCAGGGCAGGAGATCCCGAATCCGGGATGGCATGACCAGAACCGTCCGGCGGCAATGGCGGACGATCCGCCCTCGACAGGTGCCGCCGCAACACGACATGGAACAGACGGAATCGACGAATTCGACAAGGAATTACCGGCGCCGGCATATCGTTCCCGAGCGACGGGAATGGCGTCAGGTATCATACATGCGGAAGAACCCGGTCCCGAACAGGTTTCACGCGTGGGTGAACGAATTACCGATCCGTCGTTCGAAACCGCCTCGCACCATCATGATACCGCGTCCGAACCGCTTGAAAGCGGCCACGAATGGGACGGGGCGCAACAGGTCACTGACAAGGGGGCAGAGCAAGGGCGAAACGGTGGGTTCGGGTTGAACAACCTGATTTCGAAAATGACAGGTCGCTCTGCGTCGTCGCAGTCAGGACGCCGCGAACCTGCAGTCTCATCGAATTCGCGGGGTCGTGACGAATACGGTGACGAAAGGGTTTCCGAGTTCGAACAAAACGAAATTCCCGCGTTTCTTCGCCGCCAGGCAAACTGACTGACCGGGCAACGCTCTCCTTCCGCGTCGCAAGACCGCGCCGACGGCGTGTCCAGAAAAACGGAACAGCGCCTGTTCGCGTGGTGACCGGCGCGTAAACTTCGCCTGTTCCTTCCTGGTGGGCCGATTTTGAGGGACGGCCGCAGGCCGTCGCGCGATTTCATCCGTGAAAACGTCGGTTTCGCCTGCCGTCAGCGTTTTCTGCTGGATATTACCTATGGTTCGTCTTATCCGCCGAGACGTTTGATCGAGAGGGCGGACGTGCAAATGCC
The DNA here is from genome assembly GCA_963664045.2 of Paracoccaceae bacterium. Lineage (GTDB taxonomy): Bacteria > Pseudomonadota > Alphaproteobacteria > Rhodobacterales > Rhodobacteraceae > JAPPHA01. Next base: position 81,874 of record CAXXGT010000001.1, read on the forward strand.
TGGTTCGGTCAGGATCTTGTCTCGACCGCCAGGTCAGGATTTGGCAAAGTCCTTGAAACCGAATTCCTTGGATACCCTGGACTCCTTGGACACACTGTAGCATTCGGACACAATTGTTGATTTGAGCAGTTTTGGGACGGTCTTTAGTACAAAGTCTTGCAGAACAAGTCGGTTGAAATTTGGTTCCGGTACCAGCCCACGTCGACTGACCGGAAGAACCTGAAGGCAAGCATTTGCAGGCGACAATCAACAGGCAGACAAGCTTCGAGGGGATCGGGCTCCACTCGGGTGAGCCGGTAACCATGAGACTGTTACCGGAAGAAGCGGACCGCGGCATCTGCTTCACCCGAACGGACATCACGGATCGCGATAACCGGATTTCGGCAACCTACGACAAGGTTGCAAGTACCGACCTGCGCACTGTGATCGGAAACGCGGACGGCGTCCGGGTTTCGACGGTCGAGCACATCATGGCGGCACTGTCGGGGACAGGGATTTTCAATGTCCGGGTCGAAATCGACGGGCCGGAAGTTCCGATCATGGATGGCAGTTCCGAACAATTCGTGCAGGAAATCCTCCTTGCCGGTGTGAAACCGGTCGACGCACCGATTCGGGCGATCAGAATTCTCGAGAACGTATCGGTCACAAAAGATGACGTCACGGTATCGTTGTCCCCGTCTCCGGGTTTCGAGATCGATTTTCACATCGAGTACGAGTCCGAAGCTATCGGGACGCAAACCAAGTCGCTCGATATGGCTAACGGTGCATTTGTTCGTGAACTCAGTCTTTCGCGGACCTTTGTCGAACACGCCGATATTCCGAAGGTGTGGGCACGGGGCCTTGGACGGGGCGGCAGTTTCGCCACGACAATGGTCATCGCCGGCCCGAACGTGCTGAACCCGGAAGGATTTCGGTACCGGGACGAGTGCGTACGCCACAAGATGCTGGACGCGTTCGGGGACCTTGCGCTGGCTGGCGCACCTATTTTCGGAAAATTTACCGGTATCAAGGCAGGACACAGTGCGACGAACAAGCTGCTTCGCAAGCTGTTCTCGACGCCCGGCGCTTGGGATGTCGTCAATTGCGATGAAGCCATGAATGACCTTGTTCCGGGTTATCACATCATGGTCGAAGACCTGCGTCGGGACCACGATAACGGAGTGGATTCCCACGCCGGACTTCATTGAGTGCCGTCTGGGCTGACCGAACCCTTCAGCATGAGAGTCCCTTCGGGCAAAGTTAGCTGCCCTCCGGACAATTCGCGGCGCGCGGACGCAGGAAATCCGTGTATGCGCAGGAATCATGCAGGTTGCGCGTGCGGACGACCAAAAAATGCGTGACCTGTTACCGGCACTCTTACCGAGACCGGAATTCTCAGGTACTGTTCTATTGCCGAAGGGTGCCGAGTTGTTTAAAGGCGCGCGCTGACGGGCATGAATTCTGGTCTGGCGGAGTCGATCGGTTTGTGATCAACCAGTTGCGAAATATCCTGCTGAGCTCCTGCCTGGTTGCCGCCTTGCTGTTGTCCGCGTGCGGGAACGACGAGATCCCGCCCGAAGACAGGCCACCGGACGAATTGTACGAGGCGGCGGAGCAACTCCTTCAAGAGACCGACTATGTCGACGCAGCCGTTCTGTTCGGTGAAGTGGAACGTCTTTACCCGTATTCCGATTATGCCAAGCGCGCGGTCATCATGTCTGCTTTCGCGTACCAAAAGGCAGGTCTCTACGAAGAAAGCCGCATTGCAGCGGCCCGCTACCTGGATTTCTACCCGGCAGATGAAGATGCTGCCTATGCCCAGTACTTGATTGCGCTCAGCCATTATGACCAGATCGACGACGTCAGCCGCGATCAGGCTGTCACGCTTGATGCCATTCGAGCGCTCCGGTCCGTTGGCGAGTTCTATCCGGACAGCGAATACGCAACGTCGGCACAATTGAAGCTCGACCTTGCTCATGATCATCTCGCGGCCAAGGAAATGGAAATTGGCCGGTATTACATGAAGCAGGGTCATTTTGGCGCAGCGATCAACCGATTCCGCGTTGTTGTCGAGGAATACGAGACGACGTCCCACACGCCCGAAGCCCTGCACCGGCTGGTCGAGTCGTATCTGTCTCTGGGGCTTGATGACGAGGCACTGATTGCCGCGGCGATACTCGGACATAATTTTCGCGGTTCTGAATGGTATCAGGACAGTTACAACCTTTTGTCCGACAGAAACCTGGGGACCAGAGAGCCTGATGCTGGCGCGACGGGATGGCTCGGGGAGACCTACCGCCGCGTGATCAGGGGGGAATGGTTGTAGCAGACGGTCAGGGGATGACCTGTGCTGACCTGCCTGGAAATCCACGACATGATCCTTGTGGACCAGCTGGAACTGGAGTTTCGGCCGGGTCTGAATGTTCTGACAGGGGAAACCGGAGCCGGAAAGTCCATCCTGCTTGATTGCCTTGGTTTCGTGCTCGGGTGGAACGTTCAGGCGGGAATGCTCCGCAACCCGGAAGGATTCGGTGAAGTTTCTGCGAGCTTTGACCTCTCCGACGGCCATCCCGTACTGGAAACACTCGACAGCATTGGAGTGCCGGGAACTTCACAGTTGTTACTCAGGCGCCGGCTTCGCCCGAATGGGCGAACCGTTGCATATGTCAATGATCGGCGGTGCACGCTTGAAACGTTGCGGGACGTTTCGGGAGGCCTGGTCGAGATCGTGGGTCAGCGGCATGATCGCGGCCTCCTTGATCCCGGGTTTCACCTGAATCTGCTCGATCAGTTTGCCGGGACGGATCTGTCGTCGGTCAAATGCAACTGGGACAATTGGCGCGACTGCCGGGAACATTTGGAAGCCGCCCGGGCTCAAGTGGACAGGGACAGGCGGGAGACCGAATTCCTTCGACACGCGGCGGGGGAACTCGATGAACTCGCGCCAAGGGACGGGGAGGCCGAAAGGCTCGACCAGGAACGGCGGTTGATGCGAGCCGCCGAACGAATCCGGGACGATGTGTCCCGTGCCTGGAACAGCCTCGGCTCCCAGGGTGCCGAGGGGCAGATTACGCAGGCCATCGGGTGGTTGAACGGGGCGCGCACCGAAGCGGTTGGTCGGCTCGAAAGCGCGTTCGAGGCTCTTGACCGCGCGCTCGAGGAACTCGCATTAGCCGAACGTGAAATTGCGGATTGCCTCGAGATTTTCGACTATTCGCCGTCAGACCTGGAAGAGGTCGAAGAACGGTTGTTCGCGTTGAGGAGACTCGCCCGGAAACATGATGTCGACCCGGACCGGCTACCCGAAGTCCGGGAGTCGATCCAGACAAGACTTGCGGCCGTGGAGGGAACCGAAGCAGAGATCAGCGACCTTGCCGAAAAGCTGCGATCGGCGGAGACCAGCTACCGCGCCGAGGCGGCGCAGTTGTCCGAGCGCCGGCGCTCTGCGGGACATCAACTCGATTCCATGATGCTGGGTGAGCTTCCGTCACTCAAGCTGCAAAATGCCAGGTTCCGCACGGATCTTGATGATGCGCCCGCCGGGCCGAAAGGTTCCGACGCGGTAAGATTCCTCGCGGCGACCAACCCCGGGATGCCGGCAGGGCCGCTCGATCGAATTGCTTCGGGAGGTGAACTGTCGCGGTTCCTTTTGGCACTCAAGGCATGCCTTGCCACCAATTTTGAGCCCAATTTGCTTGTATTTGACGAAATCGATCGAGGAGTCGGCGGCGCGACCGCAAATGCGGTCGGCAGGCGGCTGGCAACGCTGTCGCAAAGGACCCAGGTGCTGGTCGTAACGCACTCTCCCCAGGTCGCCGCCTGCGCGGACCACCATTTCCTGGTTTCAAAGTTCGATGTCGAACCCCGGGGCGGCAGCACATCGGTCGATGTCGCCCGGCTCGATCCGGAGAAGCGGATCGATGAACTTGCGCGAATGCTCTCCGGAAGCGAAATCACCGGAGAAGCCAGGGCCGCCGCCAGGGCGCTTCTCTCCGGACAATGAACTCGTCGGGTCCATGGACCTTGGAATGACGTGGGATTGAATTGCGGCATGTACGTCGAACCCGAACCCGCCCCTGCCGGATTTACACGTGTTCGACCATTTCATGGTCGAATCAAGTCGCCCGAAACCGCTTGCCGACGGCTGGAATCCAGCTTCACGAATGCCGGATACGTCACCATGACTCTTCGCTTTGCACGTACCTGTGATACAGAAGTCGAGTCGGCGGCGGAGCGGATCGTTACCACGATCTCGGAACAACTCGGGCTGTCCTCGACGCCGCGACACCGCCTTGGACCGCGTCATTCATTCAGCGTGTCCGACGGCATGTTCCTCGGCCGGGCCGTGTTGCTCCCCCGAACGCAGATGAGCCTTTTCCGTTGCAATTGCGCGACAGGGAAACAGGGCACCTGGCGGAATCGGCGGTGAATGTGCTCGTCGAACTGGCCCGCGTACCGTGAAACCCTTGGCTGATTGCAGGGACGGGTGCAGGGCAATGGCATTCGGGCAAGGGTTTTTGTCGTTCGGATTAGGAAACCCGCGTGCTTCGGACTTTTTTGAGACGGGGGCTTGCCGGTTGTCCGGTTCCGTCAGGCGGTGAGTCGTTTCTGCCAAATGCTCCCTGGTTGCCTGGATTGCCGTTTGCACCATCGCCCCGGCCTTTCGCGCCGGATGCATTGCCAGAGGCCTGTCATGATCCGTTTGACGATTGTGCGACCGATTCGCTCTGCCTGAAAAACATGACCTCGATTCCGCGTCCGACCAGTCTTGGCCCGTTCTTGAAGTTGGCGCGCATGGCGGGCAGGTCGTCATCGTCGGGACTGTGGTTGATGTCATGGTCACGGCGATTGGCGAACAGGCGTACGAGGGTGATCAGTGTGAAGGCGGCATGGAGTTCCTGGCGTACGCCGCGCTCGGACTTAGCGTGAAGTTTCTCGATCACGGCCTTGCCTGTCTTGTACCCCTCTTCGACCTGCCGGAGGCCGTGGAAGAGGCCCGTTCATGGATGTGGGCGATCTGCTGCCGGTTCAGGAGGCAATCCGGGAAAACGGTCTGCGGGAGGTCGATGATTCGCTGGTTGATGCCGGCATTTGCCTGACGACAGCATGCGGATTGCCGGGAGCCTGTCATGAGGGCCGTGGAAAAAAATGTTCCCGCGCCGAAAGTCCAGTCATGTCAACGGCTTGCGGGTTGCCGAAAATCCGCGCCAGGAACGGCAAGCCTATCCGAATGCCATTGCATGGGTGGGGGTTCACAGGCAAACAATATTTTCTTATTGTCGTGTCAGACATTACATCTCGAGGATCAGACATTACATCTCAAGGAGGTGACCATGAAAACAACGTTTCGTCTAGCGGCTGTTGCCGCGATTGCATCCCTCGCGTCCGGCGTCGCCGCGCCGGTCGTGTCTCAGGAGACCATCACCCTGACGCTCTGGTCGCGCGCCGACAATTCGGGACCGCTCCGGCCCGGCAACATCCTCAGGGGTGCTGACGCGCTGAATGAGGTCCTGGAAGCGGAAGGCGCCGATTACCGCGTGGCGATCGAAGTGCTCGAGCAACCGTCGGAAGGCGGCTACGACAAGGACGCCGAGCGCCTGCTTCGGGCCTTTGCCATCGGTGAAGGACCGGATCTCTTCCACGCCGCCCATGAATGGGTCTGTGCGTTTGCCGTCGATGGCTATCTCTTTGACCTGACCGACTACACGGAAGCAAATCCCGAGTATTTCGGGGACATCTTCCCGTCCCTCTGGGGGTCGACCGAATGCGACGGGCGTCGCTTTGCGGTTCCGCAGGATGCGGAAGCCCGGATGTTCTTCTTCAACAAGAACCTGATGAGCCAGGCCGGATTCGACGATGAATTCATCGAAGGCCTCGATGAGCGGGTTCTCGCAGGTGAAGTGACCATGGACGGCATGTCCGACATCGCCAAGCAGGTTGTCGACAACACCGATGCCGAATACGGCATTTTCCATCGCCCGTCGCGGGGACCGGATTACATCATGCCGTTCTTCCAGTATGGCAACACCTTCGCGGATCCCGAAACGGGCAAGATGCTGCTCGAGTTCGACAAGCTGGCTGCCGCCTACGGCTGGTTCGCCCGCAACGTCGAGATCGGCGTGACGCCGTCGAACAACACGTCGCTTGAGTGGGGTTACATCCGCGACCAGTTCTATGCGGAGAACAATGCCGCGATGTGGATGTACGGGATCTGGGACCTGGGGTCGAATGCCTTCCCGCGCGGCGTGCCGTCGGACCAGGAGGCTTTCTTCGAACAGTTCGGCTGGACCGCTGCCCCGGCAGCGGAAGAAGGCGGTCAGCCCGGCAGCCTGTCCCATCCCATCGTCTATGTAGTGTCGGCGGGTGACCATCAGGAACTGGCGGCCCGTGTTGTCGGCCATGCCTCGGACGCCGTGCTGAATACCGATCACGCGGTGACAACCACCCACCTCGGCATCAAGCGGGCGCAGCTCGACGATCCACGCTACATCGAACAGTGGCCGTTGGCGTTGTCGACGCCGCTTCTCGACATCACCAAGTTCTTGCCGAACCACCCGGATTTCGGGGCGCTCAACCAAATCATCTACGAAGGTCTCCAGGGCGTCGAAACCGGCCAGCTTTCGGCCGAGGATGCAGCCGATTTCGTGATCAGCGAAGCCGAGGCCCGGATTCCGGACAGCATCGAGATCCGTTAGGGATCTCTCCTGGCCTAATAGATAACTGCGGGGCGGGCAGACAGACTGTGCCGTTCGCCCCGCAGTTCATTCTGTCAGCAGCGGATCGTCCTGAAGGACGAATTGACAAACGCCGCCGGAACCGGGAAGCTCCGGACCGTATCGACAGGATCCGGAGGCACCGATGACTTCGCCGGCCGCGGACCAGGGTTTTCGCCGGGAACCGCCGGGCGCCATGGAGCGCCGACGGCGGATCACCATGGTGTTCTTTCTGGGGCCGGCCTTCTTCGTGATCGGCCTTTTTTTCGTCGTCCCCGTCATTGTCGACATCGTCATTTCCTTCACGGATCTCGGTCGCGACCTTCGGGTCACCGAGTTCACCACCGACAACTATGAACGCGCCCTTGGAGTCGGCGACACCCGCAGGGACAGGCAGCTGCCGGGAGTCATCGCCAGGACTGTTCTCTATGTCGGTGGAACGCTTCTGATCTTCAACACCACCTTCGGTCTGATCCTGGCGCTAACCACGACGGCGCTTCCATCGGGTTCCGGAGCGTTCTTCCGGGCTGTCTGGCTGTTGCCCCGGATGAGTCCGTCCGTCGTCTATGCCATCCTCTGGATCTGGTCGATTCACGGCGGCGATACCAGCCTCGTCAACCAGGTTCTTTCCCGGCTTTTCGGCTTCGAAGACAACATCGACCTTCGCCAGCTGCACCCGATGTGGGTCATCATCATCGCCAACGGCTTCATCGGCGCCTCCTTCGCGATGATCATCCTGACCTCGGCAGTCCGGAGCATTCCCGAACACCTGTTCCACGCCGCCCGCTGTGACGGGGCCGGCCCGATGTCGGTTATCCGCCACATCACCCTGCCGCAGCTGCGCTGGCCGCTGACCTACATCTTGATCTGGCAAACGCTCTCGCTGATGACCAGCTTCGAGTACATCCTGCTGATCACCGGCGGCGGCCCGTTCAGGGCGACCACGGTCTATGCGATCTTCATCTTCCAGCGCGCCTTCAGCGCGTCCGGGCAGTACGCCTATGGCGCGGCCCTGACTTTCTTCCTGATCGTCCCTGGCGTCGCCTTGGCGCTGATTCTCTGGCGACTTTCGAACATGCGCAAGCTGATGCAGCAGCCGAGGATCGAAGTACATTGACTGCCGCCGCCGACATCACGTCACCGGGCAACGTCACCGGACAGGCGCGCTGGGACCGGCTCGCGGCCCGGGCCCGGATCCAGCGGAGAACCCGCCTGGGCCTGCTCTACGGGTTCCTGATCCTGATCTCCCTACCGGTGATGGTGCCGTATTTCTGGCTCGGAACGCTCGCGTTCTCGGCCCGCCTCGATGACGTCAACACCGACGTCCTCTGGCCGGCGATCCTGATCCTGGTCCCGGCCGTGGCGCTGTGCTGGATCTGGTCGATCTTTGCCCAAAGCCGGCAACAGGCGCTCCTCGGCTGGGGGTTGATCTGGGCGGTGGCCGTCGTGCTCTTCGCCATGATCCTGGGGCCGAGCCTGCATCTCGACAATTTCCGCTTCCTGCACAATCCCGACTTCAATTCGATCAACGACAACATCGTCGCCGCCAAGGACAACCCGGGTTTCAGCGTCACGGCCTTTCCCTGGGTGTGGACGGCATTCCAGAATTCGCTGATCATCGCCGGCGGCGCAACGATCATCGTGGTCGTGATTGCCTCGCTCTCCGGATACTACATCTCCCGGTTCCAGTACCGGTTCCGGACTGCATCCCTTTCGGCGATGCTCATCCTGCACGCCTTCCCGGCCACCGTCCTCCTGATCCCGATCTTCATCATGATGTGGCAGATGGGGCTTCTCAACACGCTCCTCGGGGTGATGCTGGTGATCGTCGGGCTCGAACTGCCGCTCGCGGTGTTCATCATGAAGGGGTTTTTTGACGCGGTCCCCTGGGAGATCGAGATGAGCGCGCTCGCTGACGGCGCTACGCGGCGCCAGGCCTTCTTCCGGGTGGTCCTGCCGCAGACCGTGAGCGGAATGATCGCGGTTTCCGTCTTTGTCTTCATCCGGGGCTGGGAGGAATTCGTCTTCGTGCTGGTCCTGTCGACCAAGCAGGCGAAATGGACCATGAGCCTCTACACGTTCTATGTGGTCGAGGAAAACAATCTGGGCGTCGACTACGGGCTCGTCTCGGCCGTGGCGCTCTTCTACATCCTGCCGAGCTTCCTGCTCTACGCCTTTGCCCAGAAATACCTGATGCAAATGACCCTGTCCGGGGTCAAGGGCTGAAGACCGATGTCGGAAGGCTGAACCATGGCAACTGTCGAATTCCGAAACGTCCGAAAGTGCTTCGGTGACGTCGAGGTCATCGATGGGCTGGATCTGTCGATCCGCGATGGCGAGTTCGTCGCTCTCCTTGGCCCTTCGGGCTGCGGCAAGTCCACCAGCCTATTCATGCTGGCCGGTATCTATCTTCCCACGAGCGGTGACATCCTGTTCGACGGCTACCGGGTGAACGAGGTGGAGACCCGCAACCGCAATGTCGGCATCGTCTTCCAGTCCTACGCCCTCTATCCGCATCTGTCGGTTCGCGAGAACATCCGTTTCCCGCTGCGCTTCAAGACCGTGGCGAGCGGCGATGCCGACCGACGGGTCACCGAGGCCGCCGAGCTGGTCCAGATTTCGGAATTGCTCGACCGGCGACCCAGCCAGCTTTCCGGCGGCCAGCAGCAGCGCGTGGCACTGGCGCGGGCCCTGGTGAAGGATCCGACCCTGCTGCTGCTCGACGAACCCCTGTCCAACCTCGACGCCACGCTTCGGCTGACCATGCGGACCGAGATCAAGATGCTCCAGGAACGCCTCGGGGTGACGACGGTGCTCGTCACCCACGACCAGATCGAGGCGACAACCATGGCAGACCGGATCATCTGCATGCGCGACGGGCGCATCGAACAAATCGGAACAACGGACGATCTCTACCTCCGCCCGTCGACGCTGTTCGTCGCCGGGTTCATCGGTTCGCCACCCATCAACCTGATCGATGGTCATGTCGAGGACGATCGCCTTGAAATCGGAGATGGTTTCCTCGCGGCCAGCGGCGTTGCGGCCGGGCCGGTTACCCTCGGCGTGCGACCTGAACACCTCCGTTTCGGCAGCGATGGGCTTGCTGGCCGCATCACCCAGATCGAGCCCATGGGTCGGGAAATCCTCTATGTCGTCGAATCCACCATCGGAACCCTCCGGGCACTCGAGTCCGGCTCGTCCCCGAAACACAGCATCGACCAGAAGGTGTGGCTCCGCTTCGCCGAGGACAACGTTCTCGTCTTCAGCCAAGTGAACGGCGAACGGCTGAACGACGCCAGGGTCGGGCTATGACGGAAACCCTCACCTCCGCCGGCATCCCGAACGAATCCCGTCCCGCCGAATCGTCGGGGTGCGGCAGATCGGAGGGCCGTCCCGACACCGGGGTTCCGGCTCAACGACAAGGAGTCCCGCCATGTACGCCCTTCTCGCTTCCGACTCGGGCCAGGTTCATGTCTGCGGGCATCGCGGCCACTGCGTCGATCGCCCGGAAAACACCATGGCGGCGTTCCGCCGGGCCGTGGAACTCGGCTGCACGTCGCTCGAAATCGACGTGGTACTGAACGGCGACGGCGACATCATCGTCCTGCATGATCTCACGGTCGACCGGACGACCGACGGCCGCGGCTATGCCGAGGACATGTCAACTTCGGAAGTTCGGGCGCTGGATGCGGGCGTCCGTTTCGACCTGGCGAACGCCGGCGAACGCGTACCGTTCCTCGGCGAGGTCCTGGACTTCGCCTGCGAACACCGCATCGGCCTGCACTGCGAGATCAAGGACTCACCGCACAACGAGGACGCCCTGATCGCACGGCTGGGGAAACATCTTGCGGCAGTCCCCGGCGCCAGCGACTGGCTGGGCGCAATCTCCTTCGATCACCAGCAGCTGGCAAAGGCCCGGGCGTCGATCCCGGGCCTCCGGACCGAAGGCATCACCCATGCCCGCCATGTCGACCCCGCCGGGATGGCCATCCGGGCGGGCCTCGATTCGGTTTCCGTAGAGGCTGACCGGTTCCGTTCCGAGGACGGTCACGCGATTCACCGGGCCGGCGTCGCCGTTCGTTGCCACCTGCCGCCGCCGGCCGTCCTCGCCGGATACGAGATTTACGGGCGCGATCTGCGGTCCCTGGCCGGAGGATGGGTGGCCGACGGGGCCATCGATATCCTTTCGGGCGACGATGTCGGATATCTCCGCGCGCTCGTCGACGAATTCACGTCGTCCTGAAGGCCCCCGGGTTAAGCCCCCTCAGCTATGCCCCCTCAATCGAGACTCTCGTCCTGATTGTCGCTGTGCAAGCGTCACAAACTGGCCTACATCATTGAGTAGGTCAGCCTGCCACCCGAGCGCATCGAAGCTGCTTTGAGGCGCGCAGAAAAGGACCTGGAAACGGTAGAGGACGTCAAGGGAACCGCCGCACAGATCTGGATGGAACCGGGCAAGGCTGCTGGAGTCATTTAAGGCAAGGCCGACCCGTTTCTGCGCCTGGCACGGCTGGAATTTGGTGAACTGTCTTCGGCGCAGACTGAACAGGTCTGCAGCGCCACGCGCGAACAGCTTGATTCCCGGCTTGAGGCCCTGCTGATCGCACGGGTCATCGAAGAAGTGCTCGGAGGGCGCACCGGGCATTGATTCCGGGCCGCCATCGATCCTTCCATCCCGGTTCTTCCCCTGCATGATTCCGGGTACGAGCCTTCCGGCGACCTGGCTTCACCGCCACGAGGGCAGCCCCGGGCGAAGGATTCGGGAGTTTCCCCGGGTTCCCCGAGGCCACGGCCGATCACCGACCGCACACCACCTGTCATTATTGACCCGCCGCACGCCACCACGGCCAAGGCCCGGTTCCTCGGTTGCCTTGGACAAGCAAAGACACAACTCATCCTGATGTCGCGACAGGGGTTCGGACCAGTTCCGGATACTGTCTGGGTGTTCGGGGAAGAATCTTCTTTGAACACGATGGCCAACACGGAAGCCACCTGAACACGAGTCGAGGCGGTTGTTTCGTGACGAACCCTCAATCTATTTCAAACCGCCATCGGCCGATGCGCATGGTGACCAAACCACCCTCCGGTCTGTGCTTCGAATGAGAGCGCGGCACGGAACACGGAAGGGTCATCAAACGTCCTGCCAACGATCTGGATGCCGGTCGGGACGCCCGTCGAGGCATACCCGCTCGGTACAGCCATGACCGGGCAGTAGTGCAGCATGTTGAAGTGATGTGTCAGAATCCAACCATATTCCGGGTCCACTTTTCTTCCTTCGATTCGAATGTCTTCAGACGACGGGTCGTGATCAGCCCTGACAGCGGGAACCGTGGTCGTGGGGCAAACGAAAAGGTCGAACCGCTCCATCAGCGCGCCAAATGACTGGTACATGTCATGCTGGATTTCCCAGGAACGTGAAACGTCATCGAGATTTGTCTCCCGAACACCTTTTGCCGCGGCGAGCGTATAATCGTTCAATTTCTCCTTGTGTTTCTCCGCTGCCCAGGCCGTTTGCCTGAGGAAGTGCATGGTATTGTACCAGTTCGTAGCGGCCTCATCGCAGGCTTCGCTCCAGGCCAAATCTACGTCAGTGACCTGTGCGCCGGCTTCGCGGAACCGTTCCAGTGCAGCACGCGTATTGCGGCGAACGTCAATGTCGACCGGCCGGTATCCCAAATCCATCGAGAAGGCGATTGTAACGCCGTCGAGACGCCCTGCTTTGCGCGGCAACACCACCTTTTCGCGCAAACTGTCATGGTCCCGCGGATGCGCACCTGACACGGTGTCCTGCACCAAGGCAAGGTCGGCAATCGAACGCGCCAGCGGTCCGCAGTGATTGTAACGGTCAAAGTTCGCAGGCGGGCCATCAGGATTGCGCCCATGAGGCGGTTTGAATCCCGCGACGCCACAGCAGCTGGCCGGAATCCTGATGGAGCCGCCGATATCCGTACCCGTTGCGATGGGGGCGAACCCGGCCGCAACGGCAGCACCGGATCCTCCTGAAGATCCCCCGGTTCCGTACTCGGGATTGAATGGATTGACTGTATTGCCCCAGGCCAGACTGCGGCAGACGCCGGAAATGCAGAACTCGGGTGTCGTGGTGCGTGCCAGAATGATCGCCCCGGCGTCCTGAAGACGCTCAACCATCGGATCCGACACCTTGTCAGGAGCAGAATCCAGAAAGAGCAATGAACCGTGCGTCGTGCGTTTGCCTTTGACCCGCTGGGCATCCTTGACCAGGACAGGCACACCGAACAGGGCCCCTTCGTTGGTGCGATCGGCGTAGGCCTTGTCCGCCACGTGTGCCTGCTGCCGGGCCTCGTCGAAATAGGTATCGGCCAATGCGTTGATTGTCGGATTGACCTGCCCAATCCTTTCGATCAGAGCCTCGATCAGCGTGGTTGGGGCCAGGCTGCCGTCCCGAAAGGCTTCAACGGCTTCGGTTGCCGAGAGATAACACATGTCAAGGTTTGCGGTTTTTTCGCGCACTGTGTCTTGTCAGGTTTTTTGAGGCTGGATTCTACAGAAATCGGCGCACGGACCCGAACCCGGATTGTCATGTTCCCCGGAGGTGTCCTTCGCCTTGTACACGGTTCCGCGCGAAATCCCCGGATCGCGGACGATCCCGGCCGGCGGCGGGCCTTCGGCAAGAAGGTGCCTGTTCGCATCCATGCCGATCTTCCGAGGCGGGTCAAGATAGACGCCCCGTTGTCTGGCCGCGGAAATTCCTTCGGTTTGACGGTTACGCCCCAGGTTCGTCTCGCACGCGGCGGCGGCGCCGAGCATGTTGAAGAATGCCTTGCCGGTAGCGCTCAAAGTGTCCACGAGCTGTTCGGAGGCGGCGAGTTGGGCACTCCTTTCCTTGAGTTTCGCGGCAGTGATCTGAAGTTCCCGCCGCGGTGCGGGTGCCGAGCGTTCGATACGCATGACCACCGATTTCTCGCCCGGGCGGATGAAATCGGGGATGGTCCCGAGTTCGGTACGGCCTTCGAGGCTGGAGCCGCTGCCGGATTCGGACCGGATTATACTGCAACCATTTGCCTCGAGCGCCGCGACCCGGGCATCGAGTTTCCCTTTCACGGTTGAGATCCCTGCAAGGCCGATGCGGGCGGCTGAAACATTTGTATTGGCTGCATCCGGCGTTCTTTGTGCACCATGTCGAAAATGGCCCTGAACGAACGGGAAATGGCGGTGATCGAGTGTCCGTCCAACCGGTCATCATGGGTCTATCCGATTTCGTGGCTGGTGTCGGCCAAAACGTCGACACCAGTTCGGCTGCGCGCGCATGGCGGGAATCTGCGGGGTCGATGCCCGGTCGCTCGATCGCAGGTGAAAGTCAGTTGATCTTGACGATCTTGCCCGGGTTCATGACGTCGCCGGGATCGATGGCGCGCTTGAGGTCCGCCATGATCGCCCATGCATCGCCATGCTCTTCTGCCATGAACGATATCTTGCCGACGCCTATTCCGTGCTCACCGGTAATCGTGCCGCCAAGGCGGAGCGCCCGGTGATTCATCCTGCTGGCCAGTTCTTTTGCGACAGCCAGTTCGTCCTGGCTTTCAGGGTCAATGAGCAGTGCAGCGTGGAAGTTGCCGTCCCCGACGTGGCCAACAATCGGGCCATCGATCGGACTCGCCTCGATCTCGGCAGCGGTCTCGGTAATCGCCTCGGCAAGACGGGAAATCGGCACGCAGACATCGGTCGTGACGACCCGGCATCCCGGCCGCATCGCCTTTGCGGCAAAATAGGCATTGTGCCGTGCGCGCCAAAGTGCGCTGCGGTCTTCGGCCGTTGTTGCCCATTTGAACGCGCTCCCTCCAAAGGAAGCGACCAGGTCGGCGACAGTTTCCTCCTGTTCGGCAATCGCGCCAGGAGTCCCGTGAAACTCCATGAACAGGTGAGGTTTCTCAGGCAGGTCCATGTCCCGGTCCCAGGCGTTGAGAGCCCGAACCATGGCGGTGTCGGCCAACTCGATTCGGGCAATGGGCACCCCCATCTGTATGGTTGCAATGACGGTGCGGACACAGGAGTCGACATCGTCGAACGCGCAAACCGCTGACGAAATCGACTCGGGCTGTCCGTGCAACTTGAGGGTGAGCTCGGTGATGATCCCGAGGGTGCCCTCTGATCCGATGAAAAGGGAAGTCAGGTCATACCCGGCTGAGCTCTTTCGTGCGCGATTCCCGGTACGAATGATCCGGCCGTCACCCAGAACAACTTCCAGTGCCAGAACGTTGTCCTTCATCGTCCCGTATCGAACGGCGGTTGTCCCCGAGGCGCGGGTCGATGCCATTCCGCCCAGCGTGGCGTTGGCACCGGGATCGATCGGAAAGAACAGTCCGGTCGCGCGAAGTTCCGTGTTGAGTTGTTCCCGGGTAACTCCGGGCTGAACAATGACATCCATGTCGTCCGGATTGATGCCAAGGACCTTGTCCATGCCGGCCATGTCGAGCGAAACTCCACCCCGAAAGGCCAATGCGTGTCCTTCGAGAGATGTTCCGACGCCTCGCGCAACGACCGGGCAGCCTTCATCGGCGCAGATCCGGACGACACGTGCGACATCTTCGGTTGTCTCCGGACGAACGACCGCATCGGGTGGCGTTACCCTGAAATACGATTCGTTTTGCCCATGTTCCACGCGTATCGCCATTGACGTCGAAACCTGCTCGCCCAGGTTTTCGGAAAGACGTCCTATGGCCGAGTCAATCGACAATTCCCGCGCTCCTGTGATTCCCGTTTCAGCTTGGGCAATGCAGACCCGCTTTCCTCCGCTTGCCGGACTTGATGCGCATTCCGGTAGCGTCACCCATGTGCCGCACCCGCTCCATCTCGGCATCCTCGACCACTCTGCTGTCATTCGCCGGCCGGTTCAACCCTCGTGATCTTGCAGCACGCGCGGTTGAGCCAGGCTGCAGTCTTGGGTGTACAGTGAGGCGACAGGGTTTCGAAAATGGTTTCATGGTAGGAATCCAGCCATTCGATTTCATCCCCGTGCAGGAGGGATGAATCGATCAGCCGGTGTTCCAGCGGCGCCAGTGTCAATGTCCTGAACTGCAGCATTTCCCGTTCTGCCGAACCAGAGTCCCATCGGTCGACCGCAAGCAGGTTTTCGATCCTGATTCCGAAACGGTTCTTGCGGTAATAGCCTGGTTCGTTCGACACGATCATGCCGGCTTCAAGCGGGACGTCCGAACGGCGCGAAATAGCCTGCGGACCCTCGTGAACATCAAGATACGCGCCAACTCCATGCCCCGTGCCATGGCCATAGTCCATCCCCGATCCCCATAATGGTACGCGCGCGATTGCATCTAAGTGGCATCCGGCGATTCCACCACACGGCCAGCGGAGCCGCGACATGGCGATCATGCCCTTGAGAACCAGGGTATAGGCACGGATCACGTGCGCGTCAGGAGTGCCGAATACAAGAGTCCGGGTTATGTCCGTGGTGCCGTCCTCGTATTGTCCGCCACTGTCTATGACGACGACATCATTGTCATTGATCCTGCGATTCGAAGATTCGGTCACCCGGTAATGGATGATCGCTCCGTTGGGACCGGATCCGCAAATCGTGTCGAATGCGATGTCCTTCAGTTCTCCGGTCGCTCTGCGGCAACTCTCGAGTTTCCGGACCAGGTCGATTTCAGAGAGGGCCTGGTCGTGTGCCGCGCCGGCGAGCCATGACAGGAATTCGGCGAACGCGACACCATCTCGTTGATGTGCCGCCTCGATTCCCCTCAATTCCGTTTCGTTCTTGATGGCCTTCGCCAGGACGACCGGGTCACGGGCACGAACGATCTTCGCACCGGAATCGGTAACCCGGCGGAAAAGGCGATCCGGCGTCCGCGCTGGATCGACCATGACAGGTTCGGGCAGGTTTTCGAGGAATCCGTCGAGGGAAGCGGGAGGATGAATGGTGATCCCTGATCCAAGGTGTGCCTTGAGGCCTTCGTCCGCCTTTTCTTCTTGCATGAACAGGTCGACGGCACCGTTTTCCCCGATGACGGCAAAGGCCAGGGTGACCGGTGTCCTCTCGACATCGGAGCCGCGCGTGTTCAAGAGCCATGCGATCGAATCCGGTCTGGTGATCAGGGCACTTCGGCAGCCCTTTGCGCGGAGCTTCTCGGTAATGCTGTTCCTCTTGTCCCCTGACGAACGCCCCGCCCGGCTCAGCGGGTAAGGCCTCATCGGATGCATCGGCCGTTCCGGACGGTCGGTCCAGATTCGGTCAACCAGGTTGTCACACGGGCAAAGACAGCAGTTCCGAGTCAGCGACGTGAATTTCTCGACCAGTCTTTCGATCCATGACCGGCTGTGCAGCCAGGGATCGTAGCCGATCAACCGGGAATTCCCCCTGTCATCGTCAGCCGCCAGGAACGCGATGATCCGGTGGATGTCGTGCGAAACGACCGTGATTTGGTTTGTATCGACCTCGAGGCCGGCTTGAACCGTGTAACGGCCGTCAACGAAAAGCTGCGCGGTTTCGCCAAGTACGATCAACAGACCGGCAGATCCCGTGAACCCGGTCACCCAGGCCAGCCGGCGGTCTGCGGGACCCTGTCCACTGCCCAGCCACGGGTCTGTGGACGGCACGAGGAATCCATCGAGTTCCTCATTGCGCATCTCTCGCCGGAGCATGTCGAGGCGCTTCTCCCCGACCTCGGGAGTGGCGTTGGACGTGAAATTCTGAAACATCAGGCGGCTGGGATGGAGCGAAACTGCCCTGCTGAAACCGGGTCGCGATCGAAAAGCGCGGCAAGTTGCTCGGTCATCACGCCGGCAAGCTGTTCGGCGTCCGTGATCGTGACCGCGCGCCTGTAGTACCTGTTGACGTCATGGCCGATCCCGATAGCGATGAGCTCGACGATCCGTCTCTCCTCGATCATGGCGATGACGTCCCGAAGGTGTTTTTCGAGGTAGTTCGCGGAATTGACCGACAAGGTGCTGTCGTCCACCGGCGCGCCGTCGGAGATGACCATCAGGATATGCCGCTGTTCCGGCCGCCGGACTATTCGGCGATATGCCCATTCGAGAGCTTCGCCGTCAATGTTCTCCTTGAGAATCCCTTCCTTCATCATCAGCCCGAGACCGGGTCTGGCGCGCCGCCACGGAGCGTCCGCGGCCTTGTAGACGACGTGCCGAATGTCGTTCAATCTTCCGGGCGTCTGCGGCCTCCCGGCAGCCAGCCACTTTTCCCGTGACTTTCCGCCTTTCCATGCCCGCGTCGTGAATCCGAGGATTTCGCACTTGACCTGGCAGCGTTCCAGCGTTTGTGCGAGCACATCGGCACAAATCGCGGAAATCGAGATGGGACGCCCCCGCATGGACCCGGAATTGTCCAGAAGGATCGTGACGACCGTATCAAGAAACTTGATGTCCCTTTCGACCTTGAATGACAATGGAGTCGTCGGATTTGCAACGATGCGCGCCAACCGCCCCGTGTCCAGGATTCCTTCTTCCATGTCGAACTGCCATGACCTGTTTTGCTGGGCCTGCAACCGTCGCTGCAACCGGTTTGCCAGCTTGGATACGGCGCCTTTCAAGGGTTCGAGTTGCTGGTCCAGGTACGAACGCAGGCGTTCCAGTTCTTCCGACTCGGCAAGTTCATTCGCGGATACCTCCTCGTCGAATTCGGTGGTGAACACCCTGTAGTCCGGATCGGCGTCCGAAATCGGCAGGATAACGGGCGGGTCGGGCGGAGTCTCCGCGTCCGAGGCGTTCTCGGAATCATCCTCGTCCGAGACTTCGCCATCGGTGTGTATCATTTCGACATCCGAATCGTCCCTGTCTTCGCCTGAATCAGGTTGCAGCTCCATGTCATCGGACGGACCTTCTTCGGAAGCGGAATCTCCGTCTCCACCATCGTCTGCCTCTTCCGGCTCTTCGGGATTTTCGGGCGCGTCCGCGTCCGGGTCCTGACCGAGCTGTTCACCGAAACCAAGATCGCTGATCAGCTGCCTGCTCAGGCGCCCGAAATCCTTCTGGCACTCCAGCACCGAATCGATCCTGTCCAGCGTCTCGGCCGCATGTTCCTCGATATGTCCCCGCCACAGTTCCACCACATGTGCAGCAACGGATGGGAGCTTACGCCCGGTCGCACGCTGCCGGATGAGATGCCCGACCGCGGTTGCCAGGGGAACAGAGGCCACGTCCTCCGGGTCGCTCGCCAAGAAACTCTTGAGATCTGCAGAAATCTTGGCGTCGATATTGGCAGCACAGCCCGGCATCGCCCGAACGCCTAGGGCCTCGCAACGCGCGGTTTCCATGCACTCGTACAGTTCCCTGGCCGTCGGCCCTTCGGGCGCAAAGTGCTTGTGAGTCGACTCGTCGTGAAATCTCAACTTGAGTGCGAGCGCATCAGCGGTTCCCCGGATTCGCAGGATCGAGTCGTCATTCAACCTGCGCGGAACATGCGGCAACCTGATCGCGTCACCCGAAGCCGCGGGCGAATCCACGCCAAAGGTGACATCGAGTTCAGGCCGATTGGCCATCGCCCGGGTCGCTTCGGTCAGTGCCTTCTTGAAAGGATCGGGCGGGGAATGATTGGCTCCGGTCATGGCGTGTTCGATCCGGGCGTCGAATTAATTCAACCCAGGCTGATTGACGCAGCGCTTTCGGGCAATTCCTGGTCAAAGCAACGCTGGTAGAATTCCGCGACCGTTGCTCGTTCGAGTTCGTCGCATTTGTTGAGAAATGTCAGGCGGAAAGCGAAGCCTAGGTCGCCGAAGATCCGTGCGTTCTCTGCCCAGGAAATCACCGTTCTCGGAGACATGACGGTCGAAATGTCGCCGTTCATGAAAGCGGTTCGGGTCAGGTTCGCGACGGTGACCATCCGGGCAATTTCTTCGGGCGATTCTTTCGGGCACTTGGCCTCGACGATTTTGCATTCGGCGTCATGACTCAGGTAGTTCAACGTGGCGACCATGGACCAGCGGTCCATTTGCCCCTGATTGATTTGCTGCGTTCCGTGGTAGAGTCCGGTCGTATCGCCGAGCCCGACCGTGTTGGCGGTCGCGAACAGGCGGAAGCAGGGGTGCGGGTGGATGACCTCGTTCTGATCAAGGAGCGTCAGCTTCCCGTCAACTTCGAGGACGCGTTGAATCACGAACATGACGTCCGCCCGGCCGGCGTCGTATTCGTCAAACACGATGGCAACCGGATTTCGGAGTGCCCAGGGCAGGATGCCTTCGTGGAATTCCGTGACCTGCTTGCCATTCCTGATCTTGATCGCGTCCTTGCCGATCAGGTCGATACGACTGATGTGGCTGTCGAGGTTGACCCTGGCGCAGGGCCAGCAAAGCCGTGCGGCAACCTGTTCGATATGCGTCGACTTTCCAGTCCCGTGGTATCCCTGGATCAGAACCCGGCGATTAAAGGCGAAACCGGCGAGGATCGCGTGCGTTGTTTCCGGGTCGAATCGGTAGCTTTCGTCGATCGGCGGAACCCTCTCGCCGGGGTCTGCAAACGCGTAGATTTCCATTTTGCTTTCGAAGCCGAACGCCTCGTCAACTCTCACCCGCAGGGTGGGGCGTGCGACCGCTTCTAGACTCCCGTCCGCCATATTCGATTCCGTTTTCGTGCTAATTGAGAAAAAATGCAGACCGGACGCTTAGTGGAACAATATCGGTTGAGGTGCAAGTAGCAGCTCTTTCCGGTAGCCGGCTTTCTCTTGTGGTCGTCGATTCCTGTTGCGTCAGCCGGGTCAGCGGTTTCCGGGAGTTCCTGCGCCATGCAAACGGCGGCGGTCATTGCCAATATTCGCCGCGTTGCCGTTTGGCTTCCAGGTTTCCGTCAATGCCCTTGACCGGTTTCCGGGACGATGCATGCCGGTCGCACCCGAATTCGCGGCGTGACAGGAGTCGTTATGCGGGAAACGATGGCCGCGGGGGACCTTAAGGCAAGTCAATCCCGAAAACCCGGACTCTTGCGAATCTGCTCCCAGGCCCAGACAACATCCTGGAGACGGGCTTCTTCGGTCCGGTCTCCTCCGTTCAGGTCAGGATGCAGGTCCTTGACGAGCTGCTTGTACTGCTTGCGAATGGATTCCATTGACCAATGGTCCCGCGCATCGAGAATGTCGAGCGCCCGTCGTTCCACGGGCGACAGTTTTCGTGCGTTTCCCAGCCGGTTGCCCGGCCCCGGATTCTGTGTCGAGTTAAAGCCAAGTACGTCGAGCGGGTCGTCGACTCCGAAGCGGTCCCATGCAACCGAGGCGCCGCGTGGTTCGGAGTCACCCCAGGGAACATCATTGTCTTCCGGATCCTCGTCTCCGGTCGCAGCGGGATCACCGTGGTTGTCGAAAAAGTTCCACCTGAGATTGTACTGTCGTGCATGGCGGCGACAGTACCAGGTCACGCCGGGCTTCTGGTCCGGATGTTTTGGAGCACGGTACTTGCCCGGCTCTTCGCACCCCGGGTGCTCGCACTTTCGAACGGACGTCTCGAATGCTCCGGACATGCCCCTGCGCGACCGGGCGCGGCGGCGCTTGTAGGCTGATACCGAAATATCGTATTCGAAGGGCGACCCCTTGGTCATCACACCACCCGGCGATTTCGAATTCGGATTCGGCAGCATACACGATCGAGACGATTATCCCAGCAGGAATTGCCAGAAAACTTGGAGTGTTTCATGGGCCGAAAGGAAAGGATGGAGAAGGTCTTGAGACGGGAATTCGCTCCTGCCGTGCTCGAGATTATTGACGAAAGCGCTGCGCACCGTGGTCACGCCGGTTACAGGGAAGGGGGCGAGACCCATTACAGGGTGCGTATTCGCGCCGTGTCGCTTAGTGGTCTGAGCCGGGTAGAGCGCCAGCGGCGAATTTATCGATCGCTATCGGCAGAGTTTTCGTCGGGCCTCCATGCACTGTCGCTGGATGCCGATGGTCTTGGACCGTAGTGCCAAATTGACGTCTTCCGTTCGCGCGGGTGAACGAGGTCCCGAGAGCCGGCGGACGACTTGCGCCTCGCAAACGGTTTGGTGGTCCGGTCAGACCAGGGGTTCAGGATCTACCGACCGGCGGCGTGGGACGAAACGCGGTTTCGTCATCAGGAAGTGGCCTGGACGTAATCGGAGGCGTTGGCCTGACGCCGGCCTCCGGCCGGCCAAAGCCCGCTGGTGGTCCGTTGTCTTCGGGGCCGACCATCGGCGGACCAAAATCGTGCTGGATCGGGTCATCGAAGGCTATCGGTCGCCGGAAAACCAAAAAGGAAGCGACCTCGACAACCTTGGTTCGGAACAATCCGGATCTGTACTCGATCGGGAACGTGTCGGTTCGCACATACTCCCATCCCTCCTGCGCCGCATTGTTCAATTGTTCCGTCAGGCCGATGGCAAGCCTGGTACTGGGGCAACGAACACCCCGGATGCGTCCAGGTTGACGCGGGACCGGTTCCATCTTGTATTCGTGCTGCATCGTTTTTTTGACCTGGTGGTGTCGGGCGGAATTTCGCATCCTGCGCGGTCGGGCATTTCCCTGATTATCAGTTTACTTCAGCAATCTCGACCGCAACAACTCGTTTACTAGTTTTGGGTTGGCTTTTCCACCGGTTGCTTTCATGACCTGGCCAACGAACCACCCGAGGACCTTTGGATTGCTCCCGAGTCTTTCAACCTGATCGGGAGAAGAGGCAACGACCTCTTCAACCACCGATTCGATCGCCGACAGGTCCGTGACCTGTTTCATCCCGCGGCGTTCGACAATCTCTGAGGGATCGCCACCTTCAGTCCAGACAATCTCAAACAATTCCTTGGCGATCTTGCCGGAGATTTCCTCGGCGGAGATCAGATCGAGAATGCCCCCCAGTTGACTGGCAGATACCGGACAGTCCTCGATGGACCAGCCTTCCTTGTTCAGCCGCCCGAACAGGTCATTGACGACCCAGTTGGCCGCGAGTTTCCCGTCCCTGCCGCCGGCGACAGCTTCGAAATAGTCGGCATCCGCGACCTCTGCGGTCAGCACGCCCGCATCATACTCGGTCAGGCCGTAATCGCGGACGAAACGGAAACGTTTCTCGTCAGGCAGTTCCGGCAGGGATTCGGCGATGGCGTCAATGCGGGACGGGTCGAGCCGCAGCGGCAGGAGATCGGGACATGGAAAGTACCGGTAGTCCTGGGCTTCTTCCTTGGAACGCATGGACCGGGTTTCGGAGCGATCGGGATCAAACAGCCTGGTCTCCTGCCGAACCGTGCCTCCGTCCTCGAGAATTCCCGCCTGCCTCCGGGCCTCGTTTTCGATCGCCTGCTGTATGAACCTCATGGAGTTCATGTTCTTGATTTCGCAACGCGTTCCCAGGCGGGAGGCGTCACCGGTTTCGCGAAACGCTTCATGGTCTCCGGGTCGGCAGACGGACACGTTGACGTCAGCGCGCAGGCTGCCTTCCTGCATGTTGCCGTCGCAAGTCCCGAGGTAACGCATTATCTGCCGCAGTTTGCCAAGGTAGGCCGCGGCTTCGTCAGGTCCCCGGATGTCCGGACGGCTGACAATTTCCATCAGTGCGACGCCGGTGCGGTTGAAATCGACGAACGAGTTTTCAGGGTCCATGTCGTGGACGGACTTTCCGGCATCCTGTTCCAGATGAATACGTTCTATGCGTACACGCCTCACCGACCCCGGACCGACGTTGACGAACACCTCTCCCTCCCCGACGATCGGATGGTACAATTGCGAAATCTGGTATCCTTGCGGCAGGTCGGGGTAGAAATAGTTCTTCCGGTCGAACTGGCTGACAAGGTTGATCTTTGCCCGGAGCCCCAACCCTGTGCGTATCGCCTGGTCGATGCAGAAGTCGTTCACGACCGGCAGCATTCCGGGCATGGCGGCGTCGACAAAGGACACGTTGACGTTGGGACTTGCCCCGAATGATGTCGAAGCTCCGGAAAACAGTTTCGAGTTCGAACTGACCTGGGCATGGACCTCCAAGCCGACAACGACCTCCCATTCGCTCCTGGCCGCTCTGAACGTCCAGGGCGTTGGCTCCTGTTGCCGACTCTCGGTCGCTGATTTGCTTGGCTGGGTCATTGACCGGCGACGCCCCCTCTGCCATTTCCGGCCCGTTAATAAATCCGGTGAATCTGCCTCGCAAGTACCGATAAAGGCTGTGCTCGGCCGCACCGGCGGCTCGTCGAATTCGGAGATTCGGCAAAGGGAGATGTCGCGGGTGAGGTCAGCACCTGGATCTCGCTGCTTTCCATCGCCACCTGCTTGCCAATGTTCCCTTCGTGATTCCGTGATCTGCCTCGACGATGACCCGCCATCTGGCGGACAACGGCATGGAGCTTCCTGGCAGAAACAGCATGCGGTGGTCCCGGACGCGAATTCGCGCACGGCAAGGTTGCCGTCCCCGGAAATCTGGACTACCCACCAAACGTTGACCCACCAGCTCAACAGGTCTCGAGGCAGAACAATTCAAGGGGAGTCGCCGTGGAAAGGACAGGCAAGGCCGAATTGCAGGTCGGCAGGGAACTTGCTGACTTCATTGATCACGAAGTGTTGCCGGGATCCGGAATCGAACCTGACCGGTTCTGGATGGGATTCTCCGACCTGGTCCACGGCTTCGGCGAAGAGCAAAAAGCGCTCCTCGGGAAACGCGAAGAACTGCAGGACAAGATCGACCAATGGTACCTGGTTCGCCGCGGAAATCCCGCGAACGCCGAAGAGACAAGGATGTTTCTCGAAGGGATCGGATATCTTCTTCCGGACGGGACCGATTTCCAGATCGAAACCGAGAACATCGATGAAGAGATTTCATCTGTGGCCGGGCCCCAGCTCGTCGTCCCCGCGTCAAACGCCCGTTATGCATTGAACGCCGCCAACGCGCGTTGGGGGTCCCTGTACGACGCGCTCTACGGGACCGACGCCCTGGGCCGGGCCCAGAAAGATGGCTATGATCACGCACATGGCGACAGGGTCATTCGCTGGGCGCACGCGTTTCTCGACCGGGCAGTTCCCCTGGACGGCGCCAGTCACGCCGATGTCGATTCCTATGTACATGCAGACCGTCGTCTCTCCGCCCGGATTTCCGGCCGGAGTTACGGGTTGAGGGATCGCGATCAGTATTGTGGCTACCAGGGAGATGGATCCGGTCCCGACGCCATCATTCTGAAAAACAACGGGTTGCACATTCTGGTTCGGATCGATGCGGACGATACGGTTGGCCGTTCGGACAGGGCAGGTGTTGCGGACATATTGCTGGAGTCCGCGCTGACAACGATCATCGATTGCGAGGACTCGGTAGCCGCCGTGAACGCGGCGGAAAAAACCCTGGTCTATCGCAATTGGCTCGGGCTGATGAAGGGAGACCTCGAGACGGAGTTCCGGAAAGCTGGCCAACAGCATCGCCGCAGATTGAAGGATGACATTTCCTATGTCTCTGCGGAAGGCGCACCTGCCACTCTTCGGAGGAGGTCACTGTTACTCGTCCGCAATGTCGGGCTCCTGATGACCAGCCCCGCGATCCTGGATCGAAACGGTGATGAGGTCCATGAATCCCTGATGGACGGGATGTGCACTGTCCTGATCGCCAGGCACGATTTGAACAAGGGGGAGGGAAGCGGGAATTCCAGGTGTGGATCCGTCTACGTGGTCGTGCCCAAGCTCCATGGCCCGAAGGAAGTTGCCTATGTCGATCGTGTATTCTCGGAAGTCGAAAAGGTGCTCGACCTGTCACGCAACACGGTGAAGATCGGCATCATGGACGAGGAACGGCGGACTTCCGTCAATCTCAAGTCCTGCATTCGAGCCGCCAGGGCGCGGGTCGCTTTCATCAACACCGGATTTCTTGATCGTACTGGCGATGAAATCCACACGGCCATGGAAGCCGGGGCTTTCCTCAGGAAGAATGACATTCGAACCCAGCCCTGGATCGCGGCCTACGAGGACCGAAACGTCGATATCGGGCTGGCCTGCGGGTTCTCGGGAAAGGCCCAGATCGGCAAGGGAATGTGGGCAGCGTCAGACCTGATGCGCGACATGCTTGAGCAGAAATCCGGCCATCCCCATGCCGGCGCAAATTGTGCCTGGGTTCCCAGCCCGACGGCTGCAACACTGCACGCGACGCACTACCACGAGATCGACGTTTTCGCGCGGCAGGACGAGATCGCGGCGAAGGGGAGCCGTGGAAAGCTGGCCGACATCCTGACCGTGCCGCTTGCCGGCGGCGTCAATTGGTCAAGTCGCGAAATTCAGGCCGAGATCGACAACAACGCACAGGGGATTCTCGGTTATGTCGTTCGATGGGTGGATCAGGGCATCGGGTGTTCCAAGGTCCCGGATATCAATGACGTTGCCTTGATGGAGGACCGGGCCACGTGCCGGATTTCCTCGCAAATGCTGGCCAACTGGATGCATCATGGTGTCGTCTCCGAAGACCAGGTCATGGACGCGCTGCGGCGCATGGCGGTCAAGGTTGATGCCCAGAATGCGGATGATCCGAACTACACGTCAATGGCGCCGGATTTCGACGGATTCGCGTTCATGGCAGCATGCGATCTCGTTTTCGGAGGCACGAAGGCGCCATCGGGATACACCGAGCCGGCGCTTCATGCGCGTCGGCTTCAGGTCCATGAAGGAACGGGAAGCGAAGGTGTTGATCATGGGTGAAATTCCAATAGTCGAGGCTCGGAAGATCGTTGCCGGCACGCTCGAGAGCGGCCGGGAAAGACGCCTGAAACCACTTACCGTCGCCGTCCTCGATACCGGCGGTCACGTGAAAGCGGTCGAACGGGAGGATGGTGCGTCACCGGGGCGTTTTGCCATCGCGATGGGCAAGGCCTACGGGTGCCTGATGCTCGGCATCGGTGGACAGGCCTTGATGGCCAGGGCTGAACAGCAACAGTATTTCGTTT
Source organism: Paracoccaceae bacterium (assembly GCA_963664045.2). GTDB lineage: Bacteria > Pseudomonadota > Alphaproteobacteria > Rhodobacterales > Rhodobacteraceae > JAPPHA01. The sequence continues at coordinate 108,405 of CAXXGT010000001.1, forward strand.
CGGCGATGAACGGGCTGTTCGGTGGCCGGGTCGTGCCCGTCCCGGGTGGCGTACTGGTTCGCGACCGGAACGGAGATATCGTTGGTGCGGTCGGCGTTTCCGGCGATCTTTCCGAGAACGATGCGGCTGCCGCGGTGGAGGGCATTGAATCCGCGGGTTATTCGGCCGAGCCGTGAATGCCTGTCCGTGGTCTTCCGGGATCGAGACGGGTCGAACCGGACCTTTGCCCGGCCCGAGGAACGGTCCGGCGAGTCCTGGCCGTCATGAGTTGGCCAATTTCAGAAACGACATGTAGGCGGAATGGAGGAAGCGATCTCGAACGGCAAGCCAGTTGTCGGCGTCAGTGGCAACGGATACCTGATTGACGGAGAGTATCCGGTCCAGGCCAGCGGCGTTCACAACATCGAAGCGATTTCAGAGGTAGCCGGCGCAGTTGCGCTGATCCTGCCGTCGCTGCCGCATGTCAACACGATCCCGGACATCCTCGGCGTGTGTGACGGCTTCGTGTTTACAGGTGCGCGTCCGAATGTTCATCCGGAAGAATACGGAGAAATGCCGACGGACGCGCACGGGATGTTTGATCGGGCGCGTGACAAGCTTGCGCTCCCCCTGATCAGGTCGGCCGTCGAGGCCGGGAAACCGGTGCTCGGAATCTGCCGTGGATTCCAGGAGATGAACGTCGCGTTTGGTGGAACCCTGTATCCGGAAATCCGTGACTTGCCCGGGCGGATGAACCACAGGATGCCGCCTGAAGGTACCTTGGGTGAAAAGTTTGCCCACAGGCACGAGGTCACGCTCGAGGAAGAGGGTGTCTTCGCCCGGATCTTTGGTTCGAGCACGGTCACGACAAATTCGTTGCACGGGCAGGGAATCAAGCAACCTGGAGCACGAATCGTCGTGGAAGGCCGTGCTCCGGACGGGACGGAAGAGGCGATCCGTGTTCGGGATGCGCCCGGTTTCGCGCTGGCGGTTCAGTGGCACCCGGAATGGCGTGCGTCGAAGGATCCCGTATCCCGCCTGCTTTACGAGGCGTTTGGAGCGGCAATGAGAAACGCGAAGGACATCTGCCCTGGGGATGACCAGTAACCGGTAGACTGGTGCGACCGTCAATACGCTCGGTTGAATCAGGGTCATTCCGGACGGCGTCAAGGCACATCGGAAGGATTGGGCGGCAGGGACCGAACCATGCGAACCAGCTTGAGGGTATCGGTAGCGCAACTGACGTCCTCGAACAGGTACGATGCCAATCGAATTGATGAATGCTGCGGCTGTCGCGGCCAGGAAAGACGGTGCCGACCTGTTGGCCTTGCCGGAAGTCTCCTGCCTGATGAACCATGCCGGTGCCGACGCGAGGCGGCACGTCACCTGCCCCCGGAGACGATCCCTACGTTGCCGCATGCCGTGTCATGGCGGCCGAGCAGGGAATCTGTATAGCGCTACAATCTGGATACGTCTTGGGTCAGCCCTGTCAGGATGTCGGACCGGAGATATCTCAACCATTCCGTGCTGCTGGACGATCACGGAAGGACAAGGGCAACATACGACAAGATTCATCTGTTCGATATCTCTCTCGACGGCCAGGATCCGACAGGAGAGTCACGGCGCCACGAGGTGTGTGGCGAGGCGGTTCTTGTCGACACGCCATCGGCCCCCTGGCGCCTTTCCATCTGTTACGATCTGCGCTCCCCTTGCCTGTACAGGGACTATTGCCTGAACGGCGCAACGGTCGAGTTTGTCCCGTCAGCCTTCACGGTGCCTACGGGGCATGCACATTGGGGAGTGCTCCTGAGGGCCAGGGCGATCGAAAACGGTGTTTGGGTCATCGCGCCGGCGCAGGTCGGTCGCCATGCCGATGGCCGGACAACCTGTGGCCACTCTGTCGTCATCGATCCATGGGGCAGGGTCGACCTGGATCTCGGCGGCGATCGCCCCGCCCGGGCGACTGTCGACATTGATCTCAAGATGGTTGCGCGAGCCCGCTCGCAGATTCCCTCGCTCCGGAACAGGCGGACGTATTCGTTCAGGCGTATCGCGCGTTCGCGAGAAGCGATCGAGGACGTCGCCAGTTCGTCACGCCATTGAATCTCAAATGTTTTCGATTGACGCGGACGATCACCCGGACGGACAGGCGAGGTCCGGCCTCCCTGTATCAAGCCGACAACCGTCACATGCGTGTTTTCCCGAGAGTCCCCAGTGCCTTTCGGAACGGATCCCGGAGCCCCGAAGATCCGGGGGGCGCTATCCGCGTCCCGCTTCACGTGACGCGCGAACTGAACCGGGATCCGCCATTCTCATGCTGCCATTCGATGCTGGTCGATGTCGGCAGCAACCTGGGCAAGCCCGGCATCAGCGGCATCCTCACGAGAAGAGGGTTCGCTTGACAGCAAGCCGGTCTCACGCAGTTCCTTGAGTCCCGGAAGATCACGCGTGCTCGACAGTCCGAAATGGTCGAGGAAGTGCGAGGTGACCACGAACGTAACCGGTCGACCGGGGCTCTCCCGGCGGCGTCCCAGCTTGATCCAGTCAAGCTCCAGCAGGATGTCGATCGTGCCGCGCGAAACCGTCACCCCCCGGATTTCCTCGATTTCCGTTCTCGTTACTGGCTGATGATATGCGATGATCGCGAGCGTTTCGACCGCTGCACGCGAGAGTCTGCGCTGAACGACCGTTTCCGGCTGCATGAGGTAGCCGAGATCTGCCGCCGTTCTGAAGGCCCAGGTATTTCCGATGCGCGACAGCCGCACACCGCGTCCCTCGTATCGCTTGACGAGCCGATCCAGGGCCGTCACCGGATCACACCCGAGCGGCATGCGGTTTCCGATCTGGGATACGGTCATCGGCTCTGCCGTCGCAAAGAGGATTGCTTCGACCATTCGCTCCTGCTCGTCCATTGCCGGACTGCAATCGACGGATTCGATGGTTTGATAGAGGTCGTCCATTTCATGATCTCCTTGCGCGAACCTGAATTTCAGCGAACGACTCCGACTGGCGGATCTCGATCTGGCCGCGTTTTGCAAGTTCCAGGGCCGCGGCAAACGTGGATGCCGTCGCGGAACGGCAGCGTGCCTGATCCGCCAGCCATGATCGGGGCATGAACCGCAGGAGGCTGGCCCACTCGAACGCCTGCCTGAACAGCGGCCGCAATTGATCCAGGGCCTGTTCGACGGTAAGCACATGGCTGCGGGTACAGCTGAGCGGCGCGAAATCGTCACGGGTACGAACGCGGGCGTAGGCTTGCAGCAGATCAAGAATCGAGGCAGAAAACGAGACACGCCGCCTGGTTTCAGCGACCTCCGGGCACCCGCGGGAGAAAAAGTCCTTTCCAAGCCGGTCGCTTGCCATGAGCCCGGTGCCGCATTTTCGCATGGCTTCCAGTCGTTCGAGCTGAAAAGCAAGCCGGGCAGCAAGCTCGTCAGCGTCGATTTCATCATCCGTGGGTTTTTCCGGCAGAAGAAGCCTCGACTTGAGATACGCGAGCCAGGCTGCCATCACCAGGTAATTGGCGGCGAGGCGCATTCGGCTGCGATTCATGTGCTCGATGAACTGGAGGTATTGATTGGCAAGGTCGAGTACCGAGATCATTCTGAGATCGACCTTCTGCTTTCTGGCGAGCGCAAGAAGCAGGTCCAGCGGCCCTTCATATCCGTTCACATCGACGATGAAGGTCTCGGATGTTGCCGGTCCGTCGACGTAATCCTCGAACGCATGTTCTTCGGAAATGTCCGGAAGGAATCTATCCATTGCACGCGTCCGCGTATGCCTGTTCGAGGACGGTGTCCGCGGCATGCAGACCATTTGGTCCGGATTGCCGCCGAAGCTGCAGCGCCCGGTTTGCCCTGGCACCGGCTGCGCCGCTCAGTTCCGGTACGGCCGCGGCAACATCGGTCATTTCCTTCCAGTCGCCATTGCAGTGAAGGGCGATGTCGCACCCGGCTGCAAGCGCAGCTTCGGCATTGCGTGCAGGATCTCCGGTCAGGGCCCTCATTGACAGATCATCGGTCATCAAAAGGCCGGAGAAGCCGATTTGCCCGCGTATCATGCGAATGACGCGGGACGACAGGGTTGCGCATGCGCCGGCGTCAATGGACGGATACAGCACGTGGGCCGTCATCCCGATCGGCAGGTCCGAAAGCCGCTTGAACGGAAAGAAGTCCACCCCGGACAGTGTTTCGATGTCGGTTTCGACGACAGGCAATTCCTCATGGCTGTCCTGTCGGGCACGGCCATGGCCCGGAAGATGTTTCATCACGGGAAGAACGCCGCCATCGAGCAGACTGTCCGCCACGACTCGACCAAGCAAGGCGACCTTGCCGGGATCATTGCCCAGACAGCGATTACGTATGACTGGATGAGTATTTTCGAACGCAACATCGAGCATGGGGACGCAATTCGCATCGATTCCGAGTGCCTGGAGTTCCGATGCGATCAAGCTGTACCGCAGGCGCATTGCCCGTCTTGCGGTTTCGGTATCAACTCTCTGGACCTGGTCGAGCGGAGGGATCCATTCCTTCCAGTGAGGCTTCGACAGGCGGGCGACGCGTCCGCCTTCCTGGTCGATGAATACCGGGGCACCGCGTCCGACGCTTGCACGCAAGTCGCTCGTCAACGCGCGAACCTGGTCAGGGTCATCGACATTGCGGGCAAACAGGATGAATCCCCACGGGTCGGCGTCCGCAAAGAACTGCCGCTCCCAGGACGTAAGCCGCAGTCCTTCGCATCCGAAGATGCAGGCCCGGGCCGACATCAGCGATTCTGAACCGGGATGCACTGCTTTCCACGCTCAAGCAGCGACGTACACAGGTTTCTGGAGGCAACCTGGCTTTCAAAACCGACAGCTGCAATGCTGTAGGACGTCACACCGCTGCTTTCGGTAGGCTGAATCACCGTTGGTCGATCTCCGATCAGATCACCATGGTCGGTGATCAGGCGCTTTCTCTCCTCTTCGGCGACCTGGTAGCTGCCGAAGGATCCCAGGTGAACGACCAGTGCCCCCTCTTGGAGCGGCGCGATTCCAAGACCGTTCGGGCGTGGCCTCGGCAAGGTGGCCGAATCCGCCGTTTCAAATCCCGGTTCCACCTCCACTTCGGCCGGCGGTTCCGCCGCTTCTGCAACGCTTGCCTGTTCAATCGGCCGCTCTGTCCCGGTTGCATCCGCGGGCTCCGCTGCTCCTGCAATCAGGGTTTCCGGCGAAGGCGTCTCGTCAATGAGGCCGTCCTGGGACGAAACCGTGTCTCCGGGATCGAGCGGCATTGGTCTTGGCGCGAGAACGACCGTGTCCGGTCCCTCGGCTGCAATTCCTGATTCAATGACCTGGTTGATCGACAACCCCTGGTTTCCGACCTGTAGTCCGCCGGGGTCGATCGGCCGTGTTCGCGCATGCCCCTCCATTGCGCGAATCACGGGAATTTCTGAAATGTCTCTGGATCCAAGGTTGGCGGCCCAGTAGCCGATCCCGGCCATCAAGGCGATGGAAACAAGGGCTCCGAACCAACTCAGAAACACCGAGAGCCTTCCAGCCAGACCGGAGGAAGACGGCCTGCTTTCCGAGGATGTCAGTACGGAAGGTCCCGCTCGCTGATCGCGATCGTATCGGGAAATCATTGGGCCTGCCTCATTGGTTCACACTCTATATGGTGTGATTGACTGCTCCAACCCCAAAAATGCGATCGATTTTCTTGTATTTAACGCATTTCTTCAAGCGGGGTTACGCCCAGAATACCAAGTCCTGTCGAAATAGCAATGCCTGTAGCCCTGCACATGGCCAGCCTGGCGAGGGTTCCGTCGGCGTCATCGGCCTGGAAGAACTTGAGTCTCGGTAGCTCCTTGCTCCTGTTCCAGAGACTGTGAAACTCGGAAGCGATTTCATTCAGGTAGAAAGCAATTCGGTGCGGCTCGCGGTTCCGTACCGCCAGTTCCAGTTGACGCGGCCATCCACCGACCTTTCGGACCAGGGCCATTTCCGCATCGTGACCGACAAGATCAAGGCATGCATCGGACAGCGCGGCGTCGGAAACGTCGAATCCGGCGTCCTTGGCCTTTCTGATTACCGAGCAGATCCGGGCGTGGGCGTACTGGACGTAAAAAACCGGATTGTCGCGCGTCTGCTGACGGACGAGTTCCAGGTCGAAGTCCAGCGGGACATCGTTCTTTCGCGTCAACATCACGAATCGCGCGACGTCGGGTCCGACTTCGTCGACGAGTTCTCGAAGCGTGACAAAAGTCCCCGCCCTCTTGGACATCTTGACTGGGCGAGAGCCCGAAAGGAGGCGAACCAGTTGGACCAGCCTGACATCGACTGGAACGCGGTTTTCCGAAAGTGCCGCAACGACGGCGGAAATCCTCTTGACGTAACCTCCGTGGTCGTAACCGAACACGTTGATCAACTCGTCGAAACCGCGAAGTATCTTGTCATAATGATAGGCGATGTCCGGAGCGAAATATGTCCAGCTTCCGTCATGTTTCCGGATTGCCCTGTCCATGTCATCGCCGAAGTCGGTCGATCTGAACAGCGTCTGTTCCCTCGGTTCCCAGTCCTCGCTGCTTTTGCCCAGCGGCGGATCGAGAACACCCCGATAGATATAGCCCCTGGATTCAAGTGCATCCAGTGCGCCCTCGATACGCCCGGCACCGTAAAGGGACCTTTCGGAAAAAAAGACATCCATCTTGATGCCGAGGGCGGCGAGATCATCACGAATGATCTCCATCATCTTCCCTGTGGCAAACTCCCTGAACAGGTCGAGCCATTCCGCCTCGGGCCTGTCCACGAAACGGTCTCCATGAATTTCCCGGAGCGCCTCGCCCACCGGAATCAGGTAATCTCCGGGGTAGCCGTCGGCTGCAAACGCGACCGTCCTTCCATTTGCCTCGAGATATCTCTGGTAAGCCGACCGTGCGAGGACTTCGACCTGTGCGCCTCCGTCATTGACGTAGTACTCCCGGGCGACGTCGTATCCCGCGAATTCAAGCAGGTTTGCCAGCGCATCACCGAACGCGGCGCCTCTTGCATGGGCAACATGCAAGGGTCCGGTCGGGTTTGCGGATACGAATTCGACGTTCACCCGTTGACCCTGGCCGGGGCGGGGACGACCGTACGAACGACCGGCCTGAAGCGCTGCCGGGACACTGTCGCGCCAGGCCGACTTTGTCAAGGTGAGGTTGATGAACCCCGGCCCCGCGATGTCAACCGACTGCACCCGTCCGTCTGCCGCCAATTCGCCGGCAATGTGCTCGGCCAGCGTTCTTGGCCTGATCCCGGCGGGTTTCGCAAGAACCAGGGCCGCATTCGTTGACATGTCGCCATGTCTCGGGTCCCGGGGCGCCTCGAGGGTCACCGCCCGGGCGTCGGTTCCCGCAGGCAGAACGCCCTTGTCGGCAAGGGAAGCAATCGCGTTCGCGACGAGTGCCCGAATGTCGAGAAAAATGTCCATCGTGTCCCGGAGATCGCCTGCGCGGCGATTACCACAGGCGAAGTTCGCTATCCAGCGAGTTGTTTCGACCGGTAAGCCGGGCATGTTCCTGGAGCGCAAAACGGTCCGTCATCCCGGCAACATAGTCGAGAATGACGCGTGCCCGAATTTCGCTGTCGGCGCTGTCAACAGGAGGCCAACCGTCAGGAAGATCAGCGTCCCCGGAGAGATACAGGCCAAACAGTTCCGAAAGGATTGATGACGCCCGGTCGCGCACCTTCTGGACCTTGTGGTGCCGGTACATGTGCTGGAAAAGGAATTCGCGGATCTGGCCCAGGTCATGGCGAATGGAGTCCGGGAAGGCAACCACCGGGCGACCGGCATTGCGTATTTCGCCGGGACTTCCCGGTGAAAGCGCCCGGAGATGTCCGCGGCTTTCGGTAATGACGCCCCTGACAAGGCAATCGAATACCTGCCGTAACGCCGTATGGCGCCTCCTGACACTGTCGACTCTTGGGTATCGCCTGTCTGCTTCCCGGAAACAGGCCCCCGCAATCGGCAGATCCAGGACGTCGGAATCCCTGAACAACCCGGCCCGCAAGCCGTCGTCCAGGTCATGGGTGTTGTACGCGATGTCGTCAGCGAGCGCGGCAACCTGGGCCTCGGCACTGGCCAGTGTGTGAAGTTCGAGGTCATGTTCCGCATTGAACTCGGCCAGCGGATACGGGAGATCGGCGACCACCGGCCCGTTGTGCTTGGCTATTCCTTCCAGCGCCTCCCACGTCAGGTTGAGGCCGTCAAACCCGGGATAATGCCGTTCCAATCGGGTCACGACCCTGAGCGCCTGGGCATTGTGATCGAATCCGCCATAATCCCGCATGCAGGAGTTGAGGACCTCTTCGCCCGAATGGCCAAAAGGTGGATGGCCGAGATCATGGGCAAGCGCTACTGCCTCGGTCAGGTCGGTGTTCAGATCCAGAGCGCCCGCGATTGATCGCGCAACCTGCGCAACTTCGATCGAATGGGTCAGGCGTGTCCGGTAGTGATCGCCCTCGTGTTCGACAAAGACCTGCGTCTTGTGCTTGAGACGTCGAAACGCGGTCGAGTGAATGATCCTGTCGCGATCCCGTTGAAACGCGGTCCGAAAGTCGGACGCCGATTCGGGACACAGGCGGCCGCGGCTGTTTTCGGGTTTGCAGGCAAAGGCGGCTAGCATGGGGGGCGTCGAGGCAGCTCCCTGAGGAATCGGAAGATCGAAAGGTGACCGCCAAGCTGTGTGACGAAGAACCTGACAGTGATCAAGGGCCCCAGATATATTCTTGTCGTCGCCTGACCTTGCAGACCACGAAATTGAGCGTATATCATTGGTATCAAGTCCTCGATGGAAGACGAGGTTCCTAAGGAAGTCGTGACATGGATATCTCAGTGCCGCCCAAGGTTACGGATCGTGCCTTCATGCGCCTCGAGGAGATCAACCGGAACCTCGACAGGGCAAGGGGTCTGCGGGTTGCCGTGGAAGGAGGAGGGTGCTCGGGGTTTCAGTATGACATTCGGCTCGATGAACCGGCCGACGACGACCTCGTTCTCGAGAAGGACGGAATGACGGTTCTGATCGACAAGGTGTCGCTGCCTTTCCTGTCCAATGCGGTCATCGACTTCAGCGATGAATTGATCGGGTCTCGATTCACTGTTTCAAACCCGAATGCGTCCTCCAGTTGCGGTTGTGGTGTCAGCTTCTCGTTGTGACCTCGGGTTCCGGAAGCCTGTGGTTGTCTGAAGCGCTTTGCGGCGCCTGCCGAATCGGGGCCCGCCCATGATCATTGCGACCTTCAACATCAACGGGATCAAGGCAAGAATGCCTGCCTTGCTGGACTGGCTCAAAGACCGGCGGCCGGATGTGGCCCTGCTCCAGGAAATCAAGTCGGTCGACGAGGCCTTCCCTTCCGACCCTATCCAGGAACTCGGGTACCACGTCGAAACCCACGGTCAGAAAGGCTTCAACGGGGTCGCAATCCTGTCGCGGCTGCCTCTTGACGACATCGTACGGGGACTGCCGGGCGATCCGGGAGATGAGCAGGCGCGGTGGATCGAAGCGAACATACAGGGATCGAAGGCGCCCGTCCGTGTCTGTTGTCTCTATCTGCCAAACGGAAACCCCGCTCCCGGACCCAAGTTCGACTACAAGCTTTCGTGGATGGATCGAATGAAACTTCGGGCAAGGACGTTGCTGGATTTCGAGGAGCCGTTCATCATGGCAGGGGATTGCAATGTCATCCAGCAACCTGAAGATTGCTGGGATGAGACTGCATGGCTTGATGACGCCCTGTACCTGATGGAGACACGAACGGCCTTCCGGGAAATCCTGAACCTCGGATTCACCGATGCGCTGCATGTCCGCGATGATTCGCCTGGCAACTACACGTTCTGGGACTACCAGGCCGGTCGCTGGAACAGGAACCACGGGGTCCGGATCGACCACCTGCTGCTGTCTCCGCAGGCAGCCGATATGCTCATAGATTGCCAGGTCGACAAGTATGTGCGCGGTGAGCCGAAACCTTCAGACCATGTTCCGGTCTGGGTTGAACTTGACGCGTAGGCCTGGCTTTGTGTCAATTCCGGGCTGTCCCTGCCACGACGTCATGGTCGTGAATCCACCCGTACCACTGCCGGAGTAATACAGGCAGCAACGGTTTGGCGGCATGGAGCCCGAGGTGAACGGGAAGCCGCAGGAACGGGTTCTTCAGCTGGTAGATCCGACCGCTTCTTTCCGAAGCCCTTTGAAGACGAACGACCCTGGATCTGCGTCTTCGTTCGTAAGCCGTGAAGGCGGCCGGAAGTGTCCGTGCATTGGCAAGCGCTTCGACCAGGGTCCATGCATCCTCGAGGGCCGCCGAGGCACCCTGCGCGAGATGCGGAAGCATCGGGTGAGCCGCATCGCCGATTGCGACGAGATTGGCCCGTGACAGGGCGGCTGGAACCGGGCACCGATAAAGCTCCCGGACTTCAGGTGGCTGGATCCTGTCCAGAAGCGAAACCACGGGATCGCACCACCCGGAAAAAAGTGCGCGCAGTTCGATCAGGTCGTGATCCGGCCGGGCCCTGCGTGTCGGATTGCCATTCCGGCCGGGTCCCCTGGTGATGGCGGTGATGTTGATCATGGGTCCATTTGGCACGACGTACACCACCAGGTGCTTCCCGGGGCCGGTAAACAGGCAAGGTCCTTCCGACAGTTCTGATCGAAGGCGTTCAGACACCGACGACATCGACGCGAGTGCACGCCAGGCCCGTTGGCCCGATTCCGTTGTTGGCCTTCCGCCGGGAAGGTGCCTTTGCCGAATTGATGAATGGATTCCGTCGGAGGCAACAACGACGTCGAAGTCGCCTGGCAATGGGTGTGCGTCCGCGAGGATCCCGAACCTGCCGTCACGGAACGAGATATCGGCGTGCGTGCCTGCGAGCAGGGTCGCGCCGTGTTTCTCGGCGCAATCCGCAAGAAAGGCCACGAGGTCGGAACGCCGAACCAGCAGGTAGCGTGCGTCATCGTGGCGCGCATGAATGCCCAGCCGGGTAATCTCTTTTCCGCTTGGGCCGTTTTTCAGAGAAAGCGATCTTGCCGGTATTGACGGCAAGGAAATCCCGTCGATGGAGCCAAGTGCCCGGAGCACGCGTGTCCCGTTCGGGCTGATCTGTATTCCCGTTCCGCCGCCCGATTCAGTTCGCCGGAGCGTTTTCTCGAAAACCCTGACCCGGGCGCCTCTCGTGGAGGCCGCGGCTCCGGCCGCAAGGCCTCCAACGCCGCCGCCGATCACGGCGATGTTCATTCCGTCGAGATTCATCGGGGTCGAGTTGCAGTGGCGGTCACCGGAAAGAATCCCGGTGTCGACTGACATGGCCGGAAGGAGCCCGTACCTGCAGGGCGCGCGCGCCGAACCGTGAATACTTGTTCATTGGTTGTTTCTGACCAGCGAGGAGAGACGCTCGTAAGCCGAATGACTGGCGGCGATGATGCTTCCGTCCTGGAGCGGGTTGCCTCTCGGCTCGGCGGATGAGACGAGTCCTCCGGCCTCGCGAACCAGCAGGAGGCCGGCGGCGATATCCCAGGCGTTGAGGCCCGTCTCCCAGTAACCGTCGATTCGCCCCGCTGCGACCGATGCGAGATTCAGCGCGGCCGCTCCCAGCGTTCGAACGCCGGCGCTGACCGGCAGACACCGCTCCAGGGACGCCGCGGAGGATGTCCATCCGGGTTTGTCGGCAGCTGGCAGGGACGTCGCGAACAACATGCTGCCGATGCGGGTTCGGGCGGAAACCCTGATGCGATTGTCGTTGAGCCAGGCGCCGCCTCCTTTTTCGGCTACGAACAGTTCATTCGTAGGCGGTACGAAAACAACGCCTGCAACGACTTCGCCCTTGTGTTCGAGCGCAATCGAGATCGCCCAGAACGGCAGTCCGTGCAGGAAATTCGTTGTCCCGTCGAGTGGGTCCACGATCCAGCGTCGGGTCGGGTCCTTACCCGGTTCAGGTTCGCTTTCTTCGGCACACCAGCCGTAGTTCGGTCTGCCGCCGCGCAACTCTTCCCGAAGAATGGATTCCGCCCGGATATCGGCTCTCGAGACGAAGTCCCCGGGACCCTTGACGGAAACCTGGAGTTTCTCAACTTCTCCGAAGTCCCTGATCAGTCCGCGCCCGGCCTTCAATGCTGCGCCGACCATGAGATTGATATTGGCCGAAAATTGCGATGGCACGCCCTGGATACTCCGTTCGGTCAGCCTTGTGGGAACTCAATAGTGAATCGGCTACGTCAATCCAAGCCCGGCGCGGCACGGGAAGGGCAATCGGGTGCCGATGGCGATAGCCGGCATCACGAACATTCGAATTCGCGGCCGGAGCCGACGCATCCGTTACCGCCCCGATCGCCGGTGGAAAAACGATCCAACGGGTTTGACAGCGGTCCGGAATTCCCGCAGTTACGCGAACGGGTAAATGAACCACGCAGCCCAGATTACGGTGGTCTCATGGACAAGTTCCGGGAAACATGTGTTGTGGGAACCGATCGTCACCGGTCGGCTCGATCGCCTGCGCGACCGTATTTTGATACCGGATCGCATTCCAGGCCGGTGACGACATCGTCTCCCGAAGCTCAAACCTGGTTCGATCGTGGCCTGGCATGGATATACGGATTCAATCACGAAGAATCCGTGATTTGTTTCCGGCGAGCCCTGAAACATGATCCGGATTTCGCCTTCGCCTGGTGGGGAATCGCGCTGGCGAGCGGACCGTTTTACAACTTGACCTGGGACTTGTTCGGAGACGAGGAAGCCAGGGAAGCCACGCATACCTGCCACGAGGCGGCCAAAACGGCCCTCTCGCTCTGCGAGGCGGTTGCGCCGGTCGAGCGATTGCTGATCGAGGCCATCGCCGTGAGGTTCCCCAAGGGACATCCGGTGCCATTGCATGAATTCGAGCAGTGGGAACGCGAATACGCGGACGCCATGCGGCGGGTACACCGACAATTTCAGTCGGATCATGATGTTTCGGCATTGTTTGCGGAAGCGTTGATGTCTCTGACGCCATGGAAATTATGGAATCTTGCGACCGGAAAGCCTGCGGAAAACGCCGCGACGCAGGAAGCCCTCGATGTTGTTGAGAGGGCGCTTGGAGACCGAAAAACGCGAGGCCTGCCGGATCACCCGGGGCTCCTGCACATGCACTTGCATCTTCTCGAAATGTCGCCCTGGCCGGAAAGAGCATTGTCCTCAGCCGACCGGCTTCCGGGAGTGGTCCCCGATTCCGGGCACCTCGAGCACATGCCATGTCACATTCACGTTCTTTGCGGTCACTACCATCGCGCTGTCCAGTGCAGCAAAAGGTCGATCGCGGCAGACGGGCGTTTTCTCGGGTACTCCGGGACCGACCAGTTCTACATGATCTCGATCTGCCACGATTTTCACATGATGATGTATGCCGCAATGATGTCCGGCAGAATGGAACCCGCCATTCAGGCTGCCAACGGAATCCGGGATCTGCTTGCCCCCGAGCTGTTGAACGAAAGGCGACCGCACCTGGCCGCCATGCTCGAGGGATACCTGTCGACGCGGGAACATGTTCTTGTGCGGTTCGGTCAGTGGGAAACACTGGCGGGCGAGGGGCCACGGGAGGAACCCGAATTGTATTGCGTCACGACGGCAATGCACCACTACGCGAAAGGAGTCGCTCACGCGTCGCTCCGGCAGTTCGAGCCGGCGAAACAAGAGCGCGCCGAGTTGGAAGATTCCGTTGAAAGGATCCCGTCGGACCGCCTGATTTTCAACAACCAGGCAAGGGATATCCTTGAGATCGGCAAGGCCATGTTGGACGGTGAGTTGTCATACAGTCTGGGGCATTTCGACGAAGCGTTTGCCCATCTCCGCCGTGCCGCCGAACTGGACGATTCACTTGAGTACTCGGAGCCATGGGGGTGGATGCATCCGCCGCGCCATGCTCTCGGAGCACTTCTGCTGGAGCAGGGACGAGTCGAGGAAGCGGCAGCAGTGTATCGTGCGGACCTCGGCTATGATGGGACACTCAACAGGAGCGGACAACACCTTGACAATGTCTGGTCTCTGGTCGGCTATTCCGAATGCCTCGAAATGCAGGGAAGGTTGGAGGAACTGGCAATTGTCGATCAGGTCGCCAGGCGGGTACTTGCCAGGGCCGACCGCCCCGTCACCAGTTCATGTTTTTGCCGCCGGTCCCGGACGGTCTGACCTTCCGTGCGACCCGCTCGAGCTTGGCAGGAGGCCGCTCCGTTTTGTTCTCGGGGCCGAATGACCGGAAGTCGCCTTTGTCGCCACGGCGGCGATATCGATTCCTTTTGCACGACGGATCGTCAAGCCATGGCGGCAGAAGTGACGGAAACTCCGGGGCCGGAAAAGTCGATGGGTCCGTGTCGTGAGTGAGGCTGTCTTTGCCACGGGGCCGGACGAGCTTCTCGACCCTGAAACCCGGCAGTCTCTGACCGGCCTCGAGGTCATGCAGGGAATTCTCGAAGGCTGCTTTCCGCACCCGCCCATATGCAAGGTGCTTGGATTTCGGCTGAGCGACGTGGCGTATGGCCGGGTGCGCTTCGAGGGTGTGCCCGGATTCGATGCCTGCAATCCGCATGGAACCGTGCATGGAGGCTGGTATGGGACGCTCCTTGACAGCGCGATGGCCTGCGCGTTCCTGACGACCCTTCCGGACCGTAGCGGTTACACGACACTGGAATACAAGGTGAACATCACGCGGGGGATCCCGCTCGATACACCGGTGATCGCGGAAGGGGTCGTGCAACACGCTGGACGAAGAACGGGTGTCGCCACGGGAAAGATTGTCGGGAAGGACAACGGTCGACTTTATGCGACCGGATCCACGACATGCATCGTGCTTAACCAGGGCTGAAGGTGATCAGGCCCTGCCGGCGTATTCGAGCGTTTCGGTATTGACCACGACGTCTTCCTCCTGGTTGACGAACGGGGGAACCATGATCCTGATTCCGTTGTCGAGGAGTGCGGGCTTGTAACTGCTGGCAGCAGTCTGACCCTTGACGGCCGGTTCGGCTTCGGCAATTCGGCAGGTAACCTTTTGGGGCAACTGGACGTTCAAGGCCTCGGTTTCGTGGTACTCCACCTGTACGGTCATTCCCTCCTGAAGGAAGGAAAGGCGTTCCCCAAGCATGTCTGAGGGCAATTCGACCTGTTCAAAGGTCTCCATATCCATGAACACAAGCCGGTCGCCGGACTTGTACAGAAACTGTTGGTCCTTTTGGTCGAGGCGAATCCGTTCGACCCGATCCGCGCTACGAAACCGTTCGTTGAGTTTTGATCCGTTGCGGAGATTGCGTAATTCGACCTGAGCGAATGCTCCGCCCTTACCCGGTTTTACATGTTCGACCTTGACGGCAGCCCAGAGGCTGTCGTTGTGATCAATGACATATCCTGAACGGATTTCGTTCCCGTTGATTCGAGGCACACCAAACCTCCATGAATTCGCGTGACATTTGCGGGAGTTCTTATCCCGGGGCAGCGTTTCAGACAAGATTCTTCAGTTCTTTCGAAGTCGGCAGAACCGGCATGACCCGTGAAGGTCATGATTGAACCGGATCGATTCGCAGAAAAGAGAAGGTATGCCCTCATTGCATACCTGCCATGCAAAAAACGCAATGCAAATCTCGTGTCATATCGGGCATAATGCAAGAGGACAAAAAAGAGATGGCAGAGAGATGACAGGAAGACAAAGGTTGCATGATGTTCGATTTCGTTGACGATGCGTCATTCAATAACGATCAGGGAAAAAGATCCCAAAAGCTATTTGCTGCTGTTGTGCTGGCCGCACTCGATGACGCGATTGCGGACGACAAGAAATATGGCAATGGCGTAGAATCTATAGCCAGGTGGGCCAGGTCAAGGGATGGTCGGGAAGTTCTGACTTGTGCAGGCATCGATCCGAATGAACGCTGCGTCAAGGGAATGATGAAATTTGTCGAACGCGGTGTCAGGACGTCCGTCGCACTGAGCCGGGAGGAATCCGAACGCCAATTGCTGGCAAAGACGCTTGGATGAGAATCTCTTCGGGCATCTTGTTACAGGTCGGCCGGCAAGGACGTTCAGTTCCGGAGCATGTTGATCGTTCCGATCGTCGAGTCCGCGGTGATTTTCCATAATTCAAAACTGTCGTTTCCGGACCGCCTGTAAACCAGCCTGGTCTCGAAACTGGACTTTTCGTCGAGTTCTTCCTGTGAATAGCCTGCGACGCGTTTGAAGGCTGCCTGGCAGGTCGCTTCGCCGTCGACGATTTCAGGCACTTCAAGAACCAGGTTCGTTCTGCGTCGGCCGTCGTAAATGTCGTATGTCTGGTCGCACAGCGTTTCGTGCGTTGCGTCTCTCAACATGAAGTAAGCGGCAATCGTGGGATTCAGCGTGCCTTTTTGTTCCGATGGCACGAGGTCATAGTCTCTCGGTTCACGCTCGGGTCTGTAATACCTGACATCGGGGCGGTCGCCGACGTAGACGATGCCGGCTTCCGATCGTCGTTTCCTGGTTTTGGTCATGGAAACGTAAGACTGCTGCTGGAATCCGTCTTTTCGAATTGTTCCCCGTACCCGGCTGGCATGCCCGAATCCGGACAAGGCCGATGCCAGTCCCGAAGACGTGATCGATCCCTCGATCACGAATTCAGTGTCGGATATCTCGGCCGACATGTGTACCGTCCCGATCCTGATGCCACCGAAATAGATCGTGAATTCAAGATTGTCGGTCCTGGTTTCAGCCGCAGCCGATTGAAACGGGTTAAATTGCATAGCGGTCACCAGTGCCAGCACGGCCATGGCACGAGCGACCAGACGTCCGGGTCCGGAAATCAGGATTTCCTCACTGTAAATTCTGCGAAGCGACCAGGTCGTTTCGGGTTCAAGGGATCATGTGAAGCGAATTCCGGGGGAATCGCCAATAGGACGCGGGTCATGGTGGCATCTTCCTGCCTCAGAATATATCTCGGCGAAACGGCGGAACAGATAACGGAATCAGGGATTGAAGGCAACGGCGGAACGTATTCTTGCCGGCGACCGGCGAAGTCTCGCGCGCGCGATTACGCTCGTGGAAAGTGAAAGGCCTGACCACAGGGCACAATCGCTCGAACTGTTGTCCCTGTTGCGTCGTGCCGACCGGCAGGCGCTTCGGGTGGGTCTCTCCGGGACCCCGGGTTCTGGCAAGTCGACCTTGATCGAACAACTCGGGCTGATGCTCGCGGAAGCTGGAAACCGCGTTGCCGTTCTCGCGGTCGATCCCTCGTCAATCCAATCCGGTGGCTCGATTCTCGGCGACAAGACCCGGATGGAATTGTTGGCACGCCATCACAACGCGTTCATTCGACCGTCACCCTCGCGCACGGCGCTAGGCGGCGTGTCCGCCCGAACACGGGAAGTCATCGCTCTTTGCGAAGCTGCCGGGTTCGACACGATCATCGTCGAAACCATTGGTGTCGGGCAATCCGAGATACTTGTGTCCGAGATGTCGGACGTCTTTGTGTTGATACTCAGTCCGGCCGGGGGTGATGAACTGCAGGGCGTCAAACGGGGAGTCATCGAGGTTTCCGACATCGTGCTTGTCAACAAGGCCGACGGCGACCTGGAAGCTGCGGCCAGGCAAACCTGCGCCGAGTATGCGGGCGCACTGAGGCTGCTGAGTTCACGTCCGTGCGACCCTGACGGAGTCCCATTGGCCATGACGATTTCGGCCAGGCTCGGAACCGGCCTCGCGACGGCCTGGAAAGAAATCACTGCTTTGGCCGAATGGCGAAAGCGTTCCGGTTTCTGGGATTCAAACCGTACCCGCCAGGAGGTCCGTTGGTTCGAGGCGGAGGTGGACAGGTGTTTGCTGGATGAAATCCGGACCATTCCCGGTCTGGCGGAAGTTCGGACGGAAATTGCGCTTGGCGTGAGCAGTGGAGAAGTCGACCCGGGCGAAGGCGCAGTCAGGGTGATCGATTGGTTTCGCACAAGGAAGTCCACGGATTGATATTGGTGATTGCCTGACTCGCCATTTCTGCAACCACAATTGCCGGGTTCCGAATGTTATCGAGCGTCGATGGCAAAAAAAGCGGTGCCAGGCCGAGGCAGGTGGGGGACAGCACGCAGCCTGCCTCCTTGCCGGATTCCGATTACAGTTCAGTCAACGCATATGCCGGGTCCGGAGAGGCACATGCGGTTTCCGGGTACATCTTCCCGAAGTTTCATTCGTCCACGGGCCCGTGGCAATGGATCGCGACCCTCGAAGCACCGACGCAGTCGATTGACAGGTCGCGAGATGGCTGCAGTAATCTGCTTCGATCGACGATGTGCATGTGGTCGAGGCTTGCCCGGCCGGCGATTTGCATCGTTGTGTTCCTGAAATCCCGAACCGACGTCACGCCATCCTCTGGCGGACATCCCGAGTATCTTCACGTTCAATTGTGTCTTGACGGAGACAGCGTTGGCGGGCTAGGTACCGCGCCGAATTGCCGCCCAGGTGCGGCCCAATCCTAGCAACGGAAACCGAACCAATGTCCCGCCGATGTGAACTGACCGGAAAAAAGCCTCAGAGTGGCAACAATGTGAGTCACGCACATAACAAGACCAGGCGCCGGTTTCTGCCAAACCTGAACCAGGCAACACTCGTCAGCGAAACGCTGGGCCGGTCATTCCGGCTTCGGATTTCGGCTGCGGCGCTCAGGGCGGTAGATCACTGCGGCGGCCTCGATGCGTTCCTGGCGAAGGCCAAGGACGCTGAACTGTCGGACCGGACGCTCAAGATCAAGCGCGAGATTCAAAGGACGACCGCGAACGCCTGACTGTCTGGCAGGCCGGGTAATTCGGCAAAGCTCTTTCCGATCGGCGCCTGTGACCTCCAGGACAGCAGTTTGCCTGGAAGTTCAGGCAGTTCATGAAACCGGGTTTCCGTCGTGCCTGAAGCAAGAGAATCCGGTTTCCTCTCCCGATTTTCTCGCGCGGGTATTCGGGAATCGGACGCGGATGTCATCCGATCAATGAATCGACCCAGATCGGGACAACTTCGGTCGCGGGTCCAATCAGGACATCGTCGAAAGGGTGGCCGAGGTGCGGGTACTGAATGTTCAGGTGCGCGGTCCTCGCTCCTTTTGCCCTGGCCATCGAAGCAAGACTTGCCGCCGGTTCGACCTCACCCGAAGTTCCGATGGATGCAAACGTCTCGCAACGGTCGACCAAATCCAGAATCGCATCCATGAAGTATGGATACTCCCCGAAAAACACGACGTCCGGTCGAGTTTTCGGCGCTCCGCAACGAGGGCATTGGTCGTCCCTGTGCATTTCATCCGGAGCCGGCCAGCGATGGTGGCATCCCCAACAAAGCGCATTCATGAGCTCGCCGTGCATATGGATCAGGTTGCGTGATCCGGCGCGCTCGTGCAGGTCGTCGACGTTCTGGGTCACGATGACGACTTCCCCCGGCAAAGCCGTCTCAAGGGCAGCCAATGCG
Organism: Paracoccaceae bacterium; assembly: GCA_963664045.2. Lineage (GTDB taxonomy): Bacteria > Pseudomonadota > Alphaproteobacteria > Rhodobacterales > Rhodobacteraceae > JAPPHA01. The sequence continues at coordinate 127,816 of CAXXGT010000001.1, forward strand.
AAATGAGCAGCGTTAGGCTCGGCCTGTCGACAGTTTCGTCGTCGCGCATTATAAAATTCGTGTGCGAGATCGGTGTTTCCGGCAAAGCCGTGAGGAGTGGCAACCATTTCAAGATCGTACTTATGCCAGATTCCATCCGCATCCCGGAACGTGCCGAGGCCGCTGTCAGCGGAGATCCCGGCACCTGTCAAGACGAATTTTTTCCTTTCCATCAAACCCGGTACCGTTTGCCTCCGTCTATCGATCCGATGATCACCACCGTTCAGCCATGACCGCAAGGGTTCTTTTCGTTTGCCTTGGCAATATCTGCCGGTCTCCCACGGCAGAAGCGGTCTGCCGGACGCTGGCCGCCAGGGCAGGTCAGGACATTCTGTTCGACAGCGCAGGAACGGGAGACTGGCATGTCGGCGACCCTCCCGATTATCGCGCGAGTAAAACGGCGGGCAGGCGGGGTTACCAGATGGCGGCCTTGCGCGCACGGACCGTGACGAGCGAAGACTTTGACCGTTTCGACCTGATCCTCGCAATGGACTCATCGAACCTGCGTTGGCTCGAAAGGCGGCGGCCGCCAGGAAGCCGAGCGGAGTTGGGTCTCTATTTGGAGTTCGCGTTAGGCCCTTCGCACGGCGATGTGCCCGATCCCTATTATTCCGGACAATTCGACATGGTTCTCGAACTGATCGAACGCGCCGGGGCCGAAATTGTCGCGAAATTGCGGAATCACCACGGGAGATCTGCGAACGGACCTGACCCATGACAGATCCGGATCGGTTTCCGCTTCTGGACAAAGATTGTTGACGTTCCGGGAAACTGCGAATCTGGCTCGCAGCCGACTCGGCTGAATTCGTCCGCCTTTAAACATTGCTGGTTCGGCCAGCCTGGTTGCTTGACCAAAGATCAATTCGCGCTCATATCCGCCGGATGACCCAACTCGCCAACATCCGCAATTTTTCCATTGTCGCGCATATCGATCACGGAAAGTCCACACTTGCGGACCGGTTGATCCAGCAGACTGGTACAGTCGCCGAACGAGACATGCAGGAACAGCTCCTGGACACCATGGAAATCGAAAGAGAACGGGGAATCACGATCAAGGCGAACTCGGTACGGATCGAGTACCGGGCGAGAGACCAGTGCGACTACGTGCTGAACCTGATCGACACACCCGGACACGTGGACTTTGGTTACGAAGTCTCGCGTTCCATGCGGGCAGTTGAAGGATCGTTGCTCGTCGTCGACTCAACACAGGGAGTCGAGGCGCAAACTCTGGCCAACGCCTACCAGGCTATCGATGCCGGGCACGAAATCGTCCCTGTCCTGAACAAGATCGATCTGCCGGCGAGCGAACCCGCCGCGGTCTGCCGGCAAATCGAGGATGTCGTCGGGATCGATGCGAGCAACGCCATCCTAGTTTCGGCGAAAACCGGTGATGGCGTACCCGACGTACTGGAGGCAATTGTCAATCGATTGCCACCACCCACCGGGGACCCGGGGGCGCCGTTGAAAGCCATGCTCGTGGACAGCTGGTACAATTCCTTTCTGGGCGTCGTGGTCCTGGTCAGAATCATCGACGGGTCTTTGTGCAAGGGCCAGCGAATTCGAATGCTGAATACCAGCGCCGTTTACCTGGTCGACAGGGTCGGCGTTTTCAAGCCCTCCATGGCTGAAACCGGGAGGTTGGACGCGGGCGAACTGGGGTTCGTGACCGCTTCGATCAAGCAGGTGCGCGATACGCGGGTCGGCGATACGATCACGTCGGAAAAAAACGGTGTTACGGATGCTTTGCCTGGGTTCAGACGGACCCAACCCGTCGTGTTTTGCGGGCTGTTTCCTGTCGAAAACGCGGCGTTCCCAAATCTCAGGGAAGCCCTTGAGAAACTCGCTCTCAACGATGCCAGCTTTACCCACGAAACCGAATCTTCGGCGGCTCTCGGGTTCGGATTTCGCTGCGGTTTCCTCGGCCTCCTGCATCTCGAGGTCGTTCGTGACCGGCTCGAACGCGAGTATGGCATTGATCTCGTCACAACTGCTCCGAGCGTCATCTACCGGGTGTGCTCGTTGGATGGCACGGAGATCGAAATGCACAACCCGGTCGACATGCCCGACCTCTCCTCCGTCAGCCACCTGGAAGAGCCCTGGGTCCAGGCAACCATTCTCGTGCCCGACACCTACTTGGGAGACATTCTCAAGCTGTGCCAGGACCGACGGGGCGTCCAGCGGGATCTGACCTATGCGGGCTCACGCGCCATGGTCGTCTACGAACTGCCGTTGAACGAGGTCGTTTTCGACTTCTACGACCGACTGAAATCCGTATCACGGGGTTACGCGTCGCTGGACTATCAGTTGATCGGACACCGGGTTGGCAATCTCGTTCGCATGCAGATTCGCGTCAACGAAGAGCCGGTCGATGCCTTGACGGTAATGGTCCATCGCGACAGTGTAGAAGCCCGCGGGCGCGCCATGTGTGTAAGGCTGAAGGACCTGATTCCACGCCACATGTTTCGAATTCCCGTGCAGGCCGCAATCGAGGGCAGGATCATCGCTCGCGAGACGATTTCAGCCTTGCGAAAGGACGTGACGGCAAAGTGCTACGGCGGAGACGTGACCCGCAAGCGGAAGCTCCTTGAAAAACAAAAGGCAGGCAAGAAGCGCATGCGCCGATTCGGCAAGGTCGACATTCCCCACGATGCATTCGTCAACGTGTTGCGCATGGAAACGTGAGGCAGGCGGCGCTTCACATGGAGCAGAAGGCGGAGACCTGTCCTGAACGGCTGCGAGGTCATTGCAGTCGATCCTGACCGTTCCGGGAGACAGCAAGGGATACGAAGCGGACAATTCGGACCAGCCCGGATTCCCTGGAGGAACTCGCGGCTGCGTGGTCAACTCGTCCGCGCAGTGAGCCCGCAACACGCAATTCGGAGCCACAGAACATGAGAATCGGATTCATCGGGCTTGGAAATGTCGGAGGAAAGCTGACAAGAAGCCTTCTTCGAAACGGGTGGGATGTTTCGGTCAGGGATCTTTCGGAAGACCGTCAGCGGGAACTGGTGACGGCAGGGGCCAGGCCTGGCGGGCCTCCGGTTCAAATGATGCAGGAATGCCATGCCGTGATCACCTGCCTTCCGTCTCCGGAAGCATCGGCAGCCGTCATGGAAGCCGATGACGGCCTGCATGCGGCCGCGGCACCCGGCAAGATCTGGATGGAGATGTCCACGACGGATGAAATGGAAGTCAAAAGGCTCGGCAAATTGTTCATCGCCCGGGGCGGTGAAGCAGTCGATTGCCCGGTGTCGGGGGGATGCCATCGTGCGGCAACCGGAAACATCTCCATTTTCGCCGGATGCGAGCGGTCGACCTTTGAACGTGTTTTCCCCGTTCTCACTTCAATGGGACGTCGGATTCTTCATACCGGTGATCTCGGTTCAGCCTCCGTTCTGAAGGTTCTGACGAACTACCTGGCAACCGCCAATCTCGTGACATGCTGCGAGGCACTGGCAGTCGCGAAAGCGGTAGGTATGGATCTTGCAATGGCTTACGATGCGATTCGGATTTCGTCGGGAAATTCGTTCGTCCACGAAACCGAGTCGCAGGTCATCCTTAACGGGTCGAGGGACATCTCGTTCACGATGGATCTTGTCCAGAAGGACATCGGACTCTTTCAGGCCGTTTCCGAACGCGTCGGTGTGCCGCTGGAGATCAACCCGGTCATGATGGAGATCTTCCGGGAAGGCATCGAGAAATACGGACCAAGGGAACTGTCACCGAACATCGTCAGGCGGCTCGAAGACGTGACTGGACTCTCAATACGCGCGCCCGGATTTCCGTCCGAGATGCTCGATGATGAACCTGAGCAACCCGGTCATGAGGTGGTACCAAGGAGTCGCGTGTGACGGCGCGGGACTGACCTCGCGAACCGAAAACGCCGATTGACGGAGGCTTCCGGTTGTCCCGATCAATTGCAGAATTGCGGATTTCCCAGGGGAGACGGTGGCTCGGCGTCGGCGCGCTTGGCGTTCTCGGTGTCGTCCTGGCAGGTCACGGGCTGTCATCTCCCGAGCGAAGCGTTTCCATCCAGATCGTTTCCATTGTGCTTGGTGCCGGTTGCCTTTGGCAGGCCTGGCGGCATTTGACGATATCGAAAACCGGTATCGTTTTGACCGAGGACGGGCTGTTCGACGATTCCGGCGATCTGATTTGCGCGTTTGACGACATTGGTTCAGTTGACCGCGGGATGTTCGCATTCAAGCCAACCAACGGATTTCTGATCAGGCTGCGACGACCGGCCGGTTTTCGCTGGATTCCCGGTCTCTACTGGCGGATCGGTAAACGGGTCGGTGTCGGAGGCGCGACCCGGTCGGCCGAAGCAAAGGTCATGGCAGACACGTTGAAAATACTGGTTGACGAACGATCGCACCGGTCTTGACGTCCTGCGCCTGGCACCCGTGGCTATCTCGCCGGCACCGGTTTTTTCGAAACAGCCGCCAACCGTCAGGGCACAGTGATCCCGTGCCAGCCATCTTCGGGGTTCGTTCAGCCGCTGAAACCGGTTCTCCCCCGAAACCTGCCGGAAGTCCGTGACGGCGGGCCACGATCAATCCATGGATCGTGGCCTGGATTCCACTACACGGTGAAGCGTGACGTGTCCTGACGACCCGGAAAGGCGATCTCCGGATTTGCGTCGTCGTTTGCCCCAGTTTTCAGTGCGAGCGAAGCGGCGAAGCGGCAATCCCCCAAGTCCGCCACAAGCCATTGATCGTCCGGAAGGTGCGGAAAGTGGAACCGCGACGACGAAGCTCCTTCCAGAACGCCTTGCGGGACCTCGAACTTGCGCGGATTGAGCGAAAATCCCGTCCCCAGTGCCTTGATCAATGCCTCCTTGACGGTCCAGAGACGGAAGAACATGACGTACCAGTCCCATCCGGAAAGCCCTGCGAGTGCATCTCGTTCGCTTTTTCCAAAGACCGATTCACTGGCAAGGCGAAGTGTGTCGCGTGCCCTGCGCGTCTCCACATCCACGCCAAGCCGCACGCCGTCTGTTCCGAATGCGATGAGCCCGTGCTCGTGGCTGTGACTCACGTTGAAGGCCGTCTCATTGGCCCGACCGTCGATTATGGCATAAGGTTTGCCGTACTTGGCCGCCCCGAATGCGAGTTGGTCGTTTCGGCAGCCGAGGCGTTCGCACAAACATACCCGTAATGCCGCCCGGCACCGCGAAAATTGGCGCCGCGCCCGCTCGACACGAAACCGTTGCCACCGTTGATACTCGGTGCCGTCGAGCCAGGCCAAGGCAGCCTGATCGTGCGACTCGTTGGGAGAAAGGTCGACATGCAGGATTTCGACGCCAGCGCACGAAGCATACGGTCGCCACCATTGCGTATCGCCGGAACCCGACTTGCTCATCGAAACGCCTTCGATTCTTGTCCCGGACGGGCGTCCACGGACAATTCGACTTCCCGCAGGTAGTGACCGATTCCCCGAGCAGGCTTCCATTGTCCCGGATAACCCAGCGACACTTCCTGGAACGGCACCCCGTCCAACCATGCAGTCCCGCGGATATGAAGGTGGCCATAGATCACGGCGCGGGCATTGAATCGAACGTGCCAGGCACGTGAGCGGCGGGTTCCGCACCAGGGCGCAAAACGCGGCACACGCGGCAGGACGGCCAGTGTCTCTTCCAGAGGATAGTGGTTGACCAGGACTTTGGGCATGTCCGTTCCGCGGGCAGCCAGGCGCCGCTTGGTGACCGCGCATCGCCAGGCACACCACGACTGGTGATCGGGAAACGGATCGCTGTGGAGCAAACGCTCATCAGCCGGAATGACATTTTCATCAAGGGCCCACTTCACGACGTCGTCTATGTGAACGTGGTCAGGGCGAAAGCTGTAGTCGAAATGCAGGAACAAAGGGGCAATGATGACATCGCCGGTCGAATGGGAAAAGACCGGGTAGGGGTCCTCCGGCGTCAACACTCCGTGCCGTCGCGCAATCTCGACGAGACGGCGATACAGGTCCATGCCACGTGGCTCACTTGCCACGCCGGCGCGACTCCACAGGTCGTGGTTCCCCGGCGTCCAGACGACTTGTCGAAAGCGTCCGCAAAGAATTTCGAAACACCAGTCCAGGTGGCGGCAACCGTTGGCAACGTCTCCGGCGAGAATGAGCCAGTCATTCGGATGGGCAGGAATGTCCTCAAGCATTTCCCTGTTGCTCGGATGGGAAACATGGAGGTCCGAAATCGCCCACAATTTGGGAACTATGCCGGTTGGTGCCATCAGGCGACCATTCGATCGATTTCACGGGTCACGGGATTTTGCACGTCTTTTCTACCGTGTGATGATTTCAGGCCCCATCAGGGCATTCGGCAGGACGGTCGAAAGCCACGGAACGTAAGTCACGAGGATCAGGAACACGAACAGAACGGCGAGGAATGGCAATGCCGCGGTGACAACTTGCAATACGGGCATCCCGGCCACGCCCGATGTGACAAACAGGTTGAGACCGACCGGTGGTGTGATCATGCCGATCTCCATGTTGACGACCATGATGATGCCGAGGTGGATCGGATCTATCCCGAGTTCGATTGCGATCGGAAAGACCAGTGGGGCCACAATGACCAGGAGTCCCGAGGGTTCCATGAACTGACCGCCAACCAGCAGGATCAGATTGACCACGATGAGAAACGTGATGGGGCCGAGCCCGGCCGCAAGCATCGCTTCGGTGATCTTCTGGGGGACCTGTTCGTCGGTAAGAACATGTTTGAGAATCAGGGCATTGGAGATGACAAACAGCAACACGACTGTCAGCATTCCCGCTTCGTAGAGAGTCGTGCGCGTGTCGCGGTGCCACAAGGCCGCCATCAGTGCCCCCGGCCTGTGCCGCAGCCCGGGACGTTCACCGGTGGCCTCCGCTGCAAGTGGACCCATGTCCCGGTATACGAAACAGGCGACCGCCCAGGCATAGACGGCTGCTACGGCGGCGGCCTCTGTCGGCGTAAACACTCCTCCGTAAATCCCTCCCAGGATTATGGCGATCAGAAGGATACCCCAACCGGCCTCACGTCCGGAATCGGCGATTTCCTTCCAGCCGGCCCAGTTGCCTCTTGGCAAGTCTGTCAGCCTGGCGACCACGTAGATACTGACCATCAGCATGATGCCGGCGGTCAGTCCGGGGAGTACGCCTGCCAGAAACATGCGTCCAACCGAGACCTCCACGGCGGCGGCATAGACGACCATGACAATCGAAGGGGGAATCAGAATTCCGAGTGTGCCTGCATTGCAGATCACGCCCGCGGCAAATTCCTTGCTGTAGCCGGCCTGGCGCATGCCCGAGATGGCGATCGTCCCGATCGCGACCACGGTTGCCGGTGACGATCCCGACAATGCCGCGAAAATCATGCAGGCGAACACTCCGGCGATCGCCAACCCGCCATGAAAGTGTCCGACACACGCAATCGAGAAGCGAATGACCCGGCGCGCGACTCCACCCGTCGACATGAAGCTCGATGCCAGGACGAAAAACGGGATCGCAAGCAGCGTGTAGTGCCCTTCGAACGCGCTGAACAGTGTCTGGGCAATCGAGGCAAGCGAGCTGTCCGAAAACCAGAGCAGATAGAGCATGGACGATAGTCCGAGAGCAACCGCAATCGGAATGCCGAGGAGCAGGAACCCAATGACCATCGAAAAGAGGAGAATGACTTCCATCGCCTGGTCTCACCGGTTACTTCCGGGAGCCTTGGGAGGCCCATTGGTATCCTTCACCTCATCGACTTCATGGCTGGCAACCAGCAAGTCTATCTCGCCCTTCCAAAGACGTGATGCTGCCAGGAGAAATCGCCAGAGCAAGAGCGCCATGGAAAGGGGAAGAACGGAATATGGTATCAACCGTGGGATTTTTTCGTAGGGGTCACCGTCGTTGAACCAATCCTCAAGGAACCTGAAGATTGCGGGCATCGGAATGTCCTGTGTTTCATACCACCCCTTGCCCCGGAAACTGTCCTCGAAGCCCGTGGGTAACCAACGCCCCTCCGTTCTCGGCAGGTTGGCGAAGTTGGCCCAGTAATCCCACGAGCCTTTCAGAAGCAGGAACGAGAACACGATGCAGCAGGAAACGGAGATCATCCCGATCAGCTTTCGCATGCGCGGGCTCACGGACATCAAGACGATGTCCACTCCGAGATGGGACCCGACCTTGACGGCATACGAGGCGCCAAGAAGAACCATCCATGCGAAAAGGAATACCGTCAGTTCCAGAGCCCAAAGGATATTCGAATTGAACACATATCGCGCAATGACGTTTGCAAAGGTGATGGCGGTCATCAATCCGAGAATACCGCCGATCAGGGTCTGTTCGATCCTGTCACCAATACTCTGCGGCCGGTTCATCGTATGCGCGTCTCTCAGAAAAGACAGCACGGCCAGGCAGGATCCGGCCGCACTGTTCGAAATCCCGGATCAGTTTGTCAGCAGGTTCAGTTCCTGGGCTGTCGCTATGTTGTGTGCGCCAACGTCCTCTTCGAACTGAGCCCAGACATCCTTCATCACGTCAACCCATGCCTGGCGTTGATCCGGCGTCAGTTCGCGAACAGTCCCGCCAGCGTCGATGATTGCCTGCCGTGCTTCCTGGTTGATCTGAACCGCTTCCTTGTTGCGGGTTACCGTGACTTCCTCGAGTATGGTCAGGAACCGTGAGCGGAAGTCCTCGGGAAGAGTGTCAAGCCAGTCTACCGGCGTCACGACCAGGTAGTCGACGATGCCGTGGTTCGTTTCCGTTATGCCGTCCTGAACTTCAAAAAACTTCTTGCCATAGATGTTTGACCAGGTGTTTTCCTGTCCGTCGACAACACCTTGCTGCAACGCGCCGTAGACCTCTGAAAAGGCCATTTTCTGGGGAGAACCCCCGATTGCGGTCATTTGCGCGACGAGAACATCGGATGACTGAACTCTGAACTTCAGTCCGTTGGCATCGCTCGGGTAAATGAGCGGCCTGTTCGCCGACATCTGCTTCATCCCGTTGTGCCAGAATGCCAGACCCTGAAGGCCTCGTTTCCTCATGCTGTCTTTCATTGCCTGGCCGGCATCGGAACTCTGGAAGGCATCCACGGCGTCGACATCCCGAAACATGAACGGCAGGTCGAAGATCCGGAACTGTTTGGTGAACTTTTCGAATTTCGAAAGGGACGGCGCGGCCAGTTGAACGTCGCCCTGCAACAATGCCTCGAGAACCTTGTTGTCATCGTAGAGCGTCGAATTGGGAAAAACCACCATGCAGGCGCTGCCATTCATTTCTGCGTTGACCCGTTCGGCGAGAAGCGCGGCAGCGATGCCTTTCGGATGCTTGTCCGCGTTGGTAACGTGGCTGAACTTGATCACTGTTTCTCCGTCATCGCATTCGGCTGCGGCAGAAATGACGGTCATCGTCATCGCCGTCGCGATGAGGGCAGTCGTCAAATACCTCATCGTCATCCCCTGTTCCTGATGTTGTGATCGTAACGTGCCGTTGGAGCCTTGGCAGGGAAACTGAAGATATACGTTGGGAAATGCGTTCGTAAAGGCAGTTGAAAGGTGCGGGAGACATCGGACAGACCCTTCAGCACCGGCACCCGGAGACAACCCTGATCCATGCCAAGTGCGCCCGGGACTCGATCCGCAGCCTGCCCCCGCCTGACCCGGACGTGTGCCGTGACCGATCTTGACGTCCCGCGTGACGAATGTCTCGCCGTGGTCGGATTGATTGACCGCTTGGCGCGAAATCGCAATTGCCGCGCGCAAGGGCGGAACTGGCTATCAGTTGAGCGTCGGTTTGCGTCCGGGCTGCAGACCTTCGGATCCTGGCTCACGATGCCAACAATTGTTCCGCGCTCAATGGATGATCTTCGCAATTCAGCCGGCAGACCTCACGCCTGGGAATGGAGCCAGCGTTGCCTTAATCTTGGCCAGTATTCCCCGCCGGACGACCGCATTTTGTCGGCGGCTGCGGGATCGATTTTGCCACTGACTTCGGATCGATAGCTCGCCCGCGCCTGCATCGCGGAAAGCCAGCCAGCGACGCGCGGCGCCGGCGCTGTCAGCATGCCCTCGAACCCGAGCCGCTCGAGCCGGTCGACGTAGGAAACAACGGCGATGTCCGAAATCCCGAAATCCGACCCGCTTATCCACGGTGAACGCTCCAGCGCGACCTCCATTTCCGCGAAGGTCCGCCGCAGGATGCCAAGCGCCTGCTCGACGTGGACCGACTCCAACCCGTTCTCCAACAAGTCCTTCCGTTTCAGTCTCTTGACGGGATCGGGCATCCTGGCGAGCGAGGCCGCGATGTCCCCCGCGCTCTTGCTCGCCAGTGTCCGATCCCGCTGAGCCGTCGAGAACGTCAAAGAGTTGATGGCGTCGTGGATGGCCAGGCACTTCAAGAGCCAGTGCCGCGCAGCGGCCTCCGCGGCCGGACCCGAGGGCATCAGTCGGCCATCGTTGTATTCGCGGTCGAGGTATTCGAGGATCAGGCTCGACTCCACCAGGATCAGATCGCCGTCGACGAGCGTCGGGACAACGGCGTTCGGGTTGAGTGCAACGTAATCGGCATCGTGTTGATCGCCCTTTTGCAGGTCGAGCGTCTGGCTGTCGTAGTCCAGGCCGATCTCGGCCAAGCCGATACGGACCTTGATCGAACAGACGCTTGTGATTCCATGATAGAGTTTCACGGTTGCTCCTCGATTTGGCCAGTTTGGGATGTCATTGAAGCCCGGGCAGGGCTTTGGCGTTGCCGGAACAGATCTTTTCGGGCGTTTCCACCGGGATGTCCGCGCTTTCGATCCAGTCCACTGCCAGGTGTGTCTGCCCGAACGGGTGGTCGACCGGAAACAGGCCCCGGTCTTCGCCAGGCGCCCCGAAGGCACAATGGAGCGGTTCGTCGGAACGCGTGCTCCTTCTGAATCAGCTCTATTGCTCGAGAAAAGATCTGAGCCGCCGGCTGCGGCTTGGATGCTTGAGTTTTCGAAGTGCTTTCGCTTCGATCTGCCTGATCCGCTCGCGTGTCACGCTGAATTGCTTGCCGACTTCCTCGAGCGTGTGATCCGTGTTCATCCCGATGCCAAAACGCATGCGAAGAACCCGTTCTTCCCGCGCCGTAAGTGAAGCCAGAACCCGTGTCGTGGTTTCCTTGAGATTTCCCTGTATTGCACTGTCGAGCGGCAAGATGGCATTCTTGTCCTCGATGAAGTCGCCTAGCTGGCTGTCTTCCTCGTCGCCGATAGGAGTTTCCAGGGAAATGGGCTCCTTTGCGATCTTCAGGACCTTGCGCACCTTGTCAAGCGGCATTTGCAGCTTTTGTGCCAGCTCCTCCGGCGTCGGTTCGCGGCCGATTTCGTGCAGCATTTGTCGACTTGTCCTGACCATCTTGTTGATGGTCTCGATCATGTGGACGGGAATTCGGATGGTCCTTGCCTGGTCGGCGATGGAACGTGTTATGGCTTGCCGGATCCACCACGTGGCATAGGTGGAAAACTTGTACCCGCGGCGATATTCGAACTTGTCCACTGCTTTCATCAGCCCGATGTTGCCCTCCTGGATGAGATCCAGGAACTGCAGTCCGCGGTTCGTGTACTTTTTGGCAATCGAAATCACGAGCCGGAGATTGGCTTCGATCATTTCCTTTTCGGCAATCCTGGATTCCCGTTCGCCCTTCTGGACCTGCCGGATGATCCGCCGAAACTCGGCCATGTCCAGCCCGACGTACTGGCAGATTTTCGATAGATCTTCCCGGATTCTCGCAGCCGAGGACGAATGCTTTTCGACAAACGTGGCCCAGCCTCGCCCGGGTTTCTGCGCGATGATCTCCGGCCATGCCGGGTCAAGCTCGTACCCGAGATAAGCGGCGATGAACTCCTTTCGATTGATTCTCGATCGGATCGCAAGCCTGGACATGTCGCTGTCCAGTTTCGTGATCCGCTTGTTGATCCCGTAGAGCTGGTCAAGCAGCGCTTCGATTCGGTTGTTATGCAAATGCAGCGAATCAACGAGCGTGACCATTTCGTCGCTGAGTTTCTGAAACCGTTTTTCCTCTTTCGGTTTAAACCCGCCCGGATTCCTGATCGCCGCGTGCAGGCGCGATTTCTGCAAGACTTCGAGTTCGGAGTATTTTTCAGCGATTTCGTCGAAAGTCTGCAGGACGCTGGGGGTCAGAGCGGACTCCATTACCGCCAGCGAGACGTTCAATTGCGCGTCGTCATCATCGTCATCGTCATCCGGCTTTCCGTTGCCGGCACTTCCGGGAACCGGGTTTGCCGAATCCGTATGCGCGGAATCACCCTTTTCCTGGTTGAGCACGTCGGCATCGCTATAGGTGCTCTCGAGGTCGATGACGTCTCTCAGAAGGATATCTTCATTCAGCAATTCCTCGCGCCAGATCGTAATGGCCCGAAAGGTCAGGGGGCTCTTGCACAAGCCCGCAATCATCGTGTTACGCCCGGCTTCGATGCGTTTGGCGATTGCGATTTCGCCTTCGCGGGACAGGAGTTCCACCAATCCCATTTCCCGGAGATACATGCGAACCGGATCATCTGTCCTGTCGAGCTTATCAGTTGTCGATTGCGCGACGACGACGCTTTTCTCGGGATTGTTCTCGACAACCGCGACGTCGCGGCTGCTTTCGTCCTCGGCGTCCTCTCCTTCGACGATGTTGATACCCATCTCGGACAACATCGACATGACGTCCTCGATCTGCTCCGATGAAACCTGGTTAGGCGGGAGAACGTCGTTCAATTCGTCGTAGGTAATGTATCCGCGAGCCCGAGCGTCGGATATCATCTTCTTGATCTTGGCCTGGCTCAGGTCGATCATGGAATCTCCGGATTCCTGTTGATCGACAGACTTGCAGTCGTCGTCTGGTTTGGCTGTCATTTGGCATCCCTCGGTACGGATAACGATACGTCCAGAGATCGTATCGAACGGCATGAATTCGGGAAACCCCGACGAGACAAATCGCGTTCCGCTCGGGCACGCCTTGATCTACGCCGAATCATCCGCCACGACAACGGTTGTCGAGGTGGCTCCCTTCGGGCGTAGGTTGGTTCAGTTGCCATATTGTATCGATTGATTCCTTTTGCAAGGAATCAGCGCAAAATCCGGAATAAAATTCCGTTCGAGACTACTCGTGCCTTGCACCGGCCGTAACCGCCGCCGTACCGCCTTCAGTGCCCGCTCCCTGTTCGAATTCGTTTTTGCCACGCACCGACTCTTGAGAATTCCTGCACCTGAGCAAAGAAACAGGAACCCGGCACCGTAAAATCCGATCAGGGTTTTTCCCAGACCCGGTTTTCGACGAGGGATCGGAGCCGTTGCGAGAGACCTTTTTCCTCATCGTCTTCCAGCGTCTCCGCAGTTGTCGACCGTCGAACACGATCAACATCCTGCGTGACTTGCTTGAGCCGGTAAGTCATGTTCTCGTTGGTTGCAGTGACGATGTCCTGCTCGAATTCGTTGATCTCGCGGAGGTGGCCAATCTCGACAGAATGGACGCGAACCGTCTCTTCCAGCGTTCTCTCCATCATGGCCGGGTCCGCGTTCTCGCCGAGGCAAGGACTGTTCCGGACTCCGGGCTCCTTGCGCAATACCTCGAGAGGGTCGTAGCCCAAGGCCTCCCTGAGACCATTTCGGAACGAATCCGGATCCATTGTTTCCGGGTTTTCCCTGGAAAGCAGGGCCATGAACTGGTTGTACAGGGACTTGAGTGAAGGCGTTTCGATTGGACATGCTTCCAGTTCCGACTCCAGTTTGAGCGCGGACGCCGGATTGAGGATGGCCGAGGCGAGCAGGACCGATTCGCGATTTTTCCACCGGCTGGATGATTCGGGCCGCCCGGAATTTGCAAGTGAAGACCTGCGGGTTTCCGCCACAGGCGCTGCCGTTCCTTGATCATGACGGCCGGACCTCGCTCCGCCTCGAGCATTTCGCGATGGCCGCCGGGAAAACCCGAACAGTTCCCTGCGCATTTGGCGCAGCGAATCCCGGTAGTGCTGTTGAATGGATCGGTCCCTGATCCTGCCAACGGCCTCTTCGAGCGACTTCTCAAGCGCCGCCCGCCGCTCGGGGCTGTCGAAAGTGCGGCCTTCGGTTTCGCGTTGCCAGAGAAGATTCACCATTGGCTGGCTTTGCGACAGCAATTCACGCATCGCGGCGACGCCCTCGCCACGAATCAGGTCGTCCGGATCTTTCCCTTCCGGCATCATCACGAACCGCAGCGAACGTCCGGCCTCCAGAAGCGGAAACGCGAGTTCGATCAGGCGCAACGCGGCGCGGCGTCCCGCGGCGTCACCGTCAAGTGTGATGACCGGTTCCGGGCTGACCCTCCACATGAGCAGGAGCTGCGATTCCGTGATGGCGGTCCCGAGCGGAGCGACGGCGTTGGTGATTCCCGCTGAAACCAGCGAAATCACGTCCATGTACCCCTCCGCGACCACGAGTTGGCCGCCTTTTCCGAGCGATTCACGCGCCGGGCCCAGGTTGTACAGCATGCGACCCTTGTCGAAGACCGGCGTTTCCGGCGAATTCATGTATTTCGCAGGTGTCCTAGGATCCATTGCCCTGCCGCCGAAAGCCACGCATGAGCCTCGGGGGTTTCGTATGGGGAACATGATCCGGTCCCTGAACCTGTCGAATGGCGCCCCTCCGTCGTCTGGCTGAATGGCGAGCCCTGCCTCGATCATGTCTGCGAACTGAACACCCTTTCCCGACAGGTGTTGGCATAACGACGGTCGAGTGTTCGGAGCGTAGCCGATTTCAAACAACTTGGTCGTTGCTTCGGAAAGGCCGCGGTCATCCAGGTATCGCCGTGCCGCTTCGGCCTTCGCGGAGTTGAGCTGCAATCGAAAAAACGACAGTGCCTGTTCCTGGATATCGACCAGGCGGGATTGGCGGTCGATCTTTTCCTTCATTTTCGGATCGGGGGCCGGCATGTCCATCCCCGCCTCGCGTGCGAGCATGGCTACCGCGTCCATGAATCCGACGTTTTTCGTTTCGCGGAGGAACCTGATGGCGTCTCCCTTGCTGTGGCACCCGAAGCAGTAGTAAAAACCCTTCCTGTCATCGACCTTGAATGAAGGCGTTTTCTCCTGGTGGAACGGGCAGAGGGCCCAGTATTCGCCGCGCCCCGGGTTGGACTTCTTCGCGTCCCAGGACAGTTTTCCCCCGATGATCCGGGCAATCGAGATCCGGTCCCGGAGTTGATCAATGAATCCGTCTGGGAGTATCGTCATGTACTGGGCCGATCCATTCCCGAGACCCTCGTGCGTCGGGTCGGGAGACTATACAACAATTCGGCCGGTCAGGGGACAGTCGATCTCGGCTCGATCTCGATTGATTGGCGTAATTCCTGACCCGTCGGGTCAAAAACGAGGATACGATCCTGATTCGTGACAACAGCGATCCAGTCGGTCCCCCGGGTCACGGCAGTAATCGCATGTCCTTCCGGGATCGCGATACTGTCCGGAAACACGGGAGGTGATTCCAGTCTCAGGGCCCGAATGGTAATGACCGTCGTCATGACAACGATTCCGGCGATCATGACAACAAGGAGTGCCACGACCAGGCGGCGCAGGACCTTCAATCTACTGGACTCCGGGAATACTTCCATTTGATCTTTCGTTCCCGATATCGGCCGGTTGGCCCTTGATGCCTGATTCACCGAATCGAAGACTGACGCTTGTGGTGACAGGCTCCGATCCGGTGCGCCTTGACAAGGCGCTTGCCTTGGCCGCACCTCCTCATGCCGCGCTGACACGTACACGCGTCCAACGACTGATCAGGGACGGCATGGTGTCGAAGGCGTCGGGAGAAATCGTGTTGGAACCGGATACCAGATGCTATCCCGGCGAGACCTGGGTTGTCGAGGTGAAGCCGCTTCCGATTCCGACGACTGAGCCGAACGACATTCCCCTGGAAATCGTCTACGAGGACAATGAGCTTCTTGTCGTCGACAAACCGGCCGGGATGACAGTTCACCCTGCACCAGGGTCCGAAGACGGCACGCTGCTGAACGCGGTGCTGCATCATTGCGGAGGAAATCTTGCCGACACCGGAAACCCGCTCAGGCCGGGGATAGTCCATCGGATCGACAAGGATACCTCCGGGCTGTTGGTCGTAGCAAAGACGGGTTCCGCTCATGTCGACCTTTCCAACCAGTTTGCGGCGCACGACGTTGAAAGACTGTATATCGGATTTTGCCATGGCGTACCGGAAAGGTCGAATCCGAGGCTCACCGGACTCGAGAGCGTTTCCCTGCAGGACGGTGGTGTATTCAAGGTGACGACGAGCGTCGGACGGAATCGTGCCGACCGAAAGAAGATGGCAGTGGTGAGATCCGGCGGGCGCCGCGCCGTGACCCGATTCCGGGTCGTTGACGCATTTTCGATCGACCGCCGTTCAAGATTCGCGAAGATCAATTTCTGGCTGGAAACCGGACGGACTCACCAGATTCGTCTCCACATGCTGCATCTCGGCCATCCCCTTGTCGGTGATCCGGTTTACGGAGGAGGCCGGCGTGTCCCGGAGGAATTGGAAAGGGTCCCGTCTCCGGACGGCATGGGTCCACTTGCCCGCCAGGCCCTGCACGCCGGATTCCTCGGATTTGCCCATCCGAAGACGGGCAGGCGCCTTCGGTTCCAGTCGGAATTGCCCGGCGATCTGAAAGATCTCGAATGCGCGTTGATCGATGCAAACCGGAATTTTCGTGATTCCGGGACCGGATGACCCGGGATCGCTGGCCCCCCGGGGAGAGATTCCCCTGCAACGACCTGGAGCAACGGACGATGGTTTCCCGGTGGACGTGCCGGTGTTGTCGTTGACAGGCATGTTTCCGGACCCGCGGCGCCGGACCCGCGACGCCGGTCGCGCAGACCGGAGGAGTTCCGCGAACGTTCACGGAATGTTGACTTGGAACCCGGACAACTGCGCGCGAACATGGTGCATGGCATGGCGAATCCGGTCGAAAACCGTACGGGTTTGCGGCTTACGCGGCTTACGCCGACCTTGAAATCTGCGGATTTTGGCCCATATAAATGGCACTGCGAACTGCGGCGATTTCGCTTGATCTCGCCGGTTCGAGAAACGGAAGGAAAATTTCCCGGATGAGCTACGCGAATCTGCCAGTTCCGTCGACCAGCACCGGCTTGGCCCAGTACTTGCAGGAGATCAAAGAGTTTCCGATGCTTGAGCCTGAAGAGGAGTACATGCTCGCGAAGGCTTTGGTCACGCACGGAGATGTCCGTGCTGCCGACAAGCTCGTGACGTCTCATCTGCGGCTGGCTGCAAAGATCGCCCTCGGCTACAGGGGATACGGCCTTCCCGTTTCCGACCTGATCCAGGAAGCCAACGTCGGGCTCATGCAGGCGGTCAAACGCTTCGATCCTGAACGGGGATTCCGTTTGGCGACATACGCGATGTGGTGGATTCGGGCGAGCGTGCAAGAGTATGTCCTGCGCAGCTGGTCGCTGGTCAAGGTCGGGACCACCAGCGTTCAAAAGAAACTGTTCTTCAACCTTGGCAAGGCGCGCCGCCGCATCAACGCCATTGAACAGGGAGATTTACACCCGGAAAACTTGAAGCGAATTGCCCGTGACCTGGCGGTCAGCGAACAGGATGTCGTTGCAATGAATCGCCGGATGACCGGCTCAGATCAATCGCTCAACGCACCGCGGTCGCGGGGTGGAGACGACGTTGAAACGGGTGAATGGCAGGACTGGCTCGAAGACGAGAACGCGGATCACGTCAAGGATATCATCGAACGGGACGAGTTCGATCTTCGGCGTGAAATGCTCGGTCAGGCAATGCAGACGCTGAATGGGCGTGAACAGGATATACTGACGCAAAGACGACTGTCAGAGGAACCGGCAACCCTCCAGGAACTGTCCGACAAGCATGGCGTCAGCCGGGAGCGTATTCGGCAGATCGAAGTGTCGTCTTTCAAGAAACTCCAGAAGGCCATGATGAGCATTGCAGCCGATCGCGGGATTCCGATCCCGGCGACCTGATCGATCTGCGCCCTGCATCGGTTCGGTTCGCGGCCGGTCTTTTTTCAGAAAATCATCTCCTGGAATTTGGGCGCATGCCCTGATTCGTGCCGTCAAGCGCAAGCTTGGCTGCCCGTGTGTCCGGTACGGTCACGCAGTTCTTGTTGATCGGACGGCGCGTCGCCCGGGACAATTTCATTGCCGGTCAATTTCTTCAAGCTGGTCAACCAGTCCGGACAGCATCGAGAGACCCTTGTTCCAGAAGGACGGGTCGCTTGGGTCGAGCCCGAACGGCTTGAGAAGGTCCACGTGGTGTTTCGACCCACCGTCCGAGAGCATGTCGAGATACAGCGGTACGAAGTCGTCGCCCTTGTCGAGATAGACCGCAAAGAGGGAGTTCACGAGGCAGTCTCCGTAGGCATAGGCGTAGACGTAGAACGGAGCATGGATGAAATGGGGGATGTAGGTCCAGAACGTCTCGTATCCCTCCATGAACCGGAAATGTGGCCCGAGACTTTCCCTTTGAACGTCCATCCAGATTTCATTGATCCTGTCGGGAACGATTTCTCCCCGGCGCCGATGTTCATGAACCCTGCTTTCAAAGTCGTAGAAGGCGATTTGCCTGACAACCGTGTTGATCATGTCTTCCACCTTGGACGCGAGCAGGACTTTCTTTTCTGTCGGCGATCGCGCTGTATCGAGCAGGCGCCGGAACGTCAGCATTTCGCCAAAGACGCTTGCTGTCTCGGATAGCGTCAGCGGAGGGCTGCACAACAGCTGGCCCTGAACGGACGACAGACATTGATGCACGCCGTGGCCGAGTTCATGCGCCAACACCATGACATCCCTCTTCCGGCCCTGATAATTCAGAAGAATATACGGATGCACATTGACGACGGCTGGATGAGAGAAGGCCCCGGGGGCTTTCCCCGGCCGTGGAGCCACATCGATCCAGCCGTTTTCGAAAAACGGTTTCGCAACATCGGTCAGCCTGGGAGAGAAACCGGAGAAGGCGTCAAGGACAATTCGCCGGGCTTCGTCCCAACTGATCTCTTCCGAATCCGAATCGCGCAAGGGTGCGTTTCGATCCCAGATCTCCAGGTAGTCAAGCCCCAGCCATTTGGCCTTGAGCTCGTAGTATCGATGCGACAGCCGGGGATAGGCCGCGACCACGGAATCCCGGAGCGCGCCGACAATTTCCGGTTCGATCCGGTTGGCGAGGTGTCTTCTCGATTGCGGCGTTCGCAGGTTGCGCCAACGGTCCTGGACTTCTTTCTCCTTTGCCAGCGTGTTCGTAATGCGCGAGAACAGGGAGACACGGTTGCTGAATTCCCGCGCGAGCGAACGCGCACCCTGTTCGCGGACATCGCGGTCAGGGTCGGAGAGTCGATTCAATGTCTCCTCGAGCGAAAGCGTGTCGTCGCCGACGTTGAATTCGAGTGCGCTGACCGTTTCGTCAAAGAGCCTGCCCCAGGCGGAAACACCGACAACGGACTGGTCGTGAAGGTACCGCTCGAGTTCGTCAGACAGCAAGTAGGGCTTCATTGCCACGACCTGGTCGAAATACTCCCGGTATCTTCCGAGTTCCTCGTTTTCCTGCAGAAGTTCGGAGAGTGTTTCCTCCTCGAGCTTGTTGATCTCCAACTTGAAAAAGACCAGTTGCGACATCGCACCGGTGACTTCGGTGGTCATGTCCGTCAGGAACTTGGCCTTGTCCGCGTCGGCCAGGTCCTGCGCGTTGCGGAGCTCGGCGAAGGACATGATACGCCCCTCGACAAGGCAAATGCGCTCAAGGCGGTGAATGCAGGTCAGGAAGTCCGAAGAGGACAGGCCCGGGAGCCTGCCGGCATAGTCCGAGTTGAAACCTTGACATTCCTTCACCAGCCACGCGCGGTCGGCGGCGAGTTCCGGGGAATCAACCGACGGATACAGGTCCGAGAGATCCCACTCCGGCAGTTCGCGCAACCCGGGCTGCGCAACGCCGGCGTCATCCGGGAAACGCGCGATCCCGGATCGCGACCCTTTCGTTTCGGAATCGTGAATGGTCATCGCATTACCTCGTGGCTAACGGGAAACGAGGGGTTTCCCCCCAAGGGCCAGGTTGACGGGACGGCCTGTCAGGCACGACGTCAGTCGAGAATCTTCTGCAAGAGGACAAGGTCGTGCCAGCGTCCGAACTTGAAGCCGACCTCTTTCAGGCAGGAAACCCGGACGAAGCCGCATTTTTCATGAAACGATACCGCCCACTCATTTTCGGCACTGACCCCGGCGAAAATTGAATGAACACCATGCTTGCTTGCATGACGTTCCAATCGGGCCATGAGGCGTCTACCGGTTCCCGTACTCTGTGCATCTGCCTCGATCATGATCGTGCTTTCCATCGTGTGCGCGTACCCGGGTCCTGACCGGAATTGTCCGTAGGTCGCAAATCCAACAATGGAATCGGCAACGGCTGCAACCAGGAAAGGGTGGCCGTCGCGCCGTTTCTGCTCGACGAATCGAACCAACCCTGCAGGCGTGCGTTCCTCGTTCGTAAACGTGACGACCGACGACCGTATGAATGCGTTCCACAGTTCACAGATCCGGGGGCAATCACCGGGTTCAGCTTCTCGAATGGCCGGTTCCGTGTTCATGGCAGGCAGTTACCATCCCGTGTGAGATCGAGAAAGATCGAAACCGCGGAAGAACGCCTTGTGGCTTTGACAGGACGCAAGCTTCGGTGAACAGCGGTTGCCACCTCAATCTTGCACGCCCTGTTGCATGCCCGGATTGACACTGGCACATGGCTGGGCCACTGACTAATGCAAACGGGTGGAGCAGATGAAGCGGAATCGACTGGGAAATACTGACCTCAAGGTCAGCGAATTGTGTCTCGGGACCATGACTTTCGGCACCCGTACGGGGGTTGAAGAAGCCCACGCGCAGATCGACATGGCGCTCGACCATGGCATCAATATTCTCGACACGGCAGAACTCTATCCGGTCGGTCCGATTTCCGCGGCAACGCAAGGAGACAGCGAGCGAATCGTCGGGCAATGGGTTTCCAAGTCAGGGAGGCGCGGGGACGTCCTGATCGCAACCAAGGTGACCGGCCCGGGAGTAACGCACATCAGGAATGGTGCACCGATCACCGAGGCAACGATCAGGGAAGCGATCGAGTGTTCCCTGAGATCATTGAGGACCGACTATGTCGATCTTTACCAACTTCATTGGCCAAACAGGCCGGCCTACACGTTCAGGAGAAACTGGACGTTTGATCCCTCGTCGCAGGACCTGAATCAAACGCTTGAGCATATGTCAGAGGTTCTTGAAACGCTCCAGGGCCTGGTGAACGAGGGAAAGATCAGGTTCATCGGATTATCGAACGAAAGCGCGTGGGGTACCGCGCGCTGGTTGAGAACGGCCGAAGACAGGGGCCTGCCGAAAGTCCAGACAATTCAAAATGAATACAGCTTGCTGTGCCGGTTGTTCGACACGGATTTGTCCGAACTCGCGCATAATGAACGTGTCGGTCTGCTGGCATATTCGCCGCTGGCGACCGGGTTGCTGACCGGAAAGTACCGGTCAGGAGCCGTTCCCGACGGCTCGCGCATGTCATTGAATCCCGATCTCGCGGGACGCGCGACCAAACGCGCCCATGCTGCCGTGGATCGCTATTTCGACGTTGCACGGCGCCATGGCCTTGACCTCATCCATATGGCCTTAGCCTGGTGTCGAACGCGGCCGTTCATGGCATCGGCAATATTCGGTGCAACACGGCTGGCGCACCTCGAGCACATTTTGCGCTCGGACGGGGTGACTCTCTCTGAAGACTGCCTCATGGACATAGACAAGGCCCACCGTGACAACCCGATGCCATTCTGAATGCTCCATGCCGCTTGTTCCTCGTGAACCTGACCGCCGGAAAGGCAAGTGCTTCGTCTTGCACCCGGCTATGCGTATTCCCTGGGCCTTATATCGATTACTTGACAGCGGATCACGCCGCCGGTTTCCGGCCCCCGATCCGTTGACATTTCGAGCGTCTTGCGTACTGTGCGTGTGACGGGAACTTGATCCTTCCCGTCACCAAACGAACCTTGCGACAAAGGTCCGACCGCATGAGCGAGACTACCACGTACCGCAACATTATCTACCGGCTTCTGCCCGGTTCGAAGGCAAACGCACGGCGCCTGGCCGGACAGGCGGGCGCCTGCCGCTTCGTCTGGAACGAGATGCTGGGGAGGCACAATGCCGCCTACGAGGCTGCGAAGGAGAGCGGAGACAAGCCGCCGTCCGTTTCGTTCTTCTCGCTCGGCAAGGAGTTTACCGCACTGCGCAACGCAACGCCGTGGCTGGGGCAGTACGGGTTCACGATCACCCGGTACTGCCTGAAGTACCGGGCCGATGCGTGGAAGGCGTTTTTCAGGGGCGAGGCGGAACATCCGCGCTTCAAGTCGAAATACGGAACACCCCCGTCGTTGACCATTCCCGACAAGGTCCACATCGGCGGCGACATGATCAGCATCCCGAAGATCGGTCCCATGCGCATCCGCTGTTGGGTGGCAACCCGCACCCTGACGGCAGTCCCGTCCAGGCCGTGGTCAGGAAGGTCACCGGCAAATGGTATGTCACCGTCTGCTACGCGGTCGAGGTGGAGGAACGGCCCGACAACGGCACGGTTGCGGGGGTTGACATGAACGTCGGCCAGGTTGCGGTCGTGAGGTCTGCGGGCGAGGCCGGGATCATCCCCGCGCCTGAGGCCGGTGATCTCGATGCGAAGATCGGGCGCAACCGGCGCAGGCTCGCGAGACAGCGCAAGGGATCGAGGCGCCGCGTGAAGACCAGGCTCCGCCTGCAGCGGCTGCACCGCAAGCGGGCGAACAGGCGTCGGAACTGGCAGCACAAGGCCAGCCGGAGAATCGCGGGCAGGGCCGGCACGGTGTTTGTCGAGAAGCTCAACACGGCGGGCATGACCCGCTCTGCCGGGGGCACGGCCGGGGAACCCGGCAGCAACGTGAAGGCGAAAGCCGGCCTGAACCGCGAGATCCTGGCGACGGGCTGGCATGGCCTGAAGGCAAAGCTCGCCTGCAAGTGCGCGGTGGTGGAGGTCGATCCGGCCTACACGTCGCAGACCTGCAATGCGTGCGGACATGCGGACAAGGCGTCGCGGTGCACGCAATCAGACTTTACATGCGTGGCCTGCGGCCATGCGGACAATGCGGACCTGAACGCGGCCCGCAACATCATGGCGTCCGGGATTGGCGCTTCTGCACGGCGAGGGGCGTTTGCGCCGGCAACCCCTGCGACCCGTGAAACGGATCGGAAACTGGCGGCATGAACCGTCAAGTAATCGATGTAATTCTTTATTCCCTTGCGTATCGCCTTCAACCCGTGAGTGACCTGCCATGCCCCTTCAGATGAATCGAGAAGCCTTCATAACCTGTGCCGTCACCGGTTCGGGCAGCACACAGGATCGATCGCCCCATGTCCCGCGATCGCCTGAGGACATAGCCGGCAGCGCCATTGAAGCTGCCCGTGCGGGGGCAGCGATCGTCCATTGTCATGTTCGTGACCCGGAAACCGGAGTTCCTTGCCGTGACCCGGGTCTGTACCGCGAGGTGACCCGTCTGATCCGGGCGTCAGATGTCGACGTCGTCTTGAACCTGACGGCTGGAATGGGAGGTGACATTACAACCGGTCCGGTCGAACAACCGTTCCCGCTTGACCCGCAAGGGACTGACCTTGTCGGGGCCACTGAGCGCGTACGTCACCTGGTCAGCTGCCGTCCCGAGATCTGCACGCTCGATTGCGGCACGATGAACTTTGCCGAGGCGAACTACATCATGGCCAACACACCGGACATGCTCAGGGCGATGGGTGGAATGATGGTTGAAGCCGGAATCAGGCCGGAAATCGAGGCATTCGATACCGGGCAATTGTGGTTTGCAAAACAGCTTGTTCGCGAAGGGATATTGCCGAGTCCTGCGCTGGTGCAACTTTGTATGGGAGTCCCCTGGGGCGCCCCCGACGATCTGAATACGTTCATGGCGATGGTCAACAATATTCCGGACGGCTGGATTTTTTCCGCTTTCTCCCTGGGGAGGAACCAGATGCCCTATGTTGCAGCTGCCGTACTGGCTGGCGGCAATGTTCGGGTCGGCCTTGAAGACAACCTCATGCTCGAGCGTGGCGTACTTGCGACAAACGAACAACTCGTTGATCGTGCAGTCGAAATCCTGTCACGCCTGGGTGTCCGAATCGTCGGCCCGGACGAAACGCGCGAGAAGCTGGGATTGACGAAACGCCTTCCCGGGTAATGATCGAGTCGGTTCATTGGCCGTGCCAGGTTTCGATGATCCTGCAGCGCGAATCCGCAAGCGACTGCACCACGCGACCCGGAGGTAATCGATGATCGGCAACGACAGGAAAGTTGCGGTCATCGGGTCCGGGGTCATCGGAGCCGGTTGGGCCGCTCGGTTTCTCCTGAACGGTTGGGATGTCTCGGTATTCGATCCCGATCCTTCCGCCGGGGAAAGGCTCATGCGCGTTCTTGACAACGCGCGGGTCGCGCTTCCGGGCTTGTCTGACAGAAGTATCCCCCGTGAAGGACGCCTGACGATTACGAGCAGCCTGGAAGAAGCCTCGGTCGATGCATGCTGGATTCAGGAATCGATCCCGGAACGGCTCGACATCAAGAAACAGTTGATTTCCGACCTCGCCACACTGGTCGGTTCGGATTGCATTGTCGCCTCGTCGACGTCGGGATTCCGGCCATCTGCCCTGGCGGAAGGCAGCCCGATTGCCCGGCAGGTCATGGTTTGCCACCCGTTCAATCCTGTTTACCTGCTGCCCCTGGTCGAAGTTGTCGGTCACAAGCGTACCGAGCCGGAATTGTTGGCTCGCGCCGACCGGACTCTGAGTGAGTTGGGCATGCGGGCACTAATAATCAGGAAAGAGATCGACGCTCACCTAGCTGATCGTCTGATGGAAGCCGCCTGGAGAGAGGCATTGTGGCTCGTCAGGGACGGTGTCGCGACGACAGAAGAGATCGACGATTCGATTCGTTTGGGTTTCGGGCTTCGCTGGGCCCAGATGGGCCTTTTCGAAACCTTCAGGCTCGCTGGCGGCGACGCGGGGATTCAGTATTTCCTGGCGCAGTTCGGGCCTTGCCTTGAAATGCCCTGGACCCGGTTGACCGATGTCCCCGAGTTGACGGAAGATCTGGTCAAGACGATCGCCAGCCAGTCGGATGCGCAATCATCGCACTTGTCCATTCGTGAACTTGAGCGGATTCGTGACGGAAACCTGGTCGCCGTTCTCCGGGCCCTCAAGGGGCGCAACTGGGGTGCGGGAGCTGTTCTGAACGCACACGATGCCGTGCGCGGCCAATCCGACGTCGATGATTTTGCCGGGCCCGTACGAACGGTCTCGCGCGCGGTTCCGCTCGATTGGACCGACTACAACGGCCACATGAACGAGGCCAGGTACCTCCAGGCTTTCGGGGACGCGACTGACAGGTTCATGGAAATCGTCGGTTGCGACGCGGAGTACATTGCCGACGGGAACAGCTACTTCACCGTCGAGACGCACATTCGCCATATCGATGAGCTCCTGGCTGGCGATTCTCTCATGATCGACACGATCTGCCTGCAGGGAGAACCCAGGAAAATGAGGTTGTTCCACCAGATGCTGAACGAAACCGGCGATCTGGTGGCGACCGGAGAGCACTTGCTGCTTCATGTCGACCTTCAGACACGCCGAACCTCTCCGGCAAGGCCGCACGTCATGGAAAAACTCGGGCGGATTGCCGAATTCCATTCGAGACTTGACTTGCCCGAAGGTGTCGGCCGGGCAGTTGGTCAGCCACCGTAGTTAGTGTCCGCCAGAAGACCTCCCTTTTTCGACGATGTCGGATCACGATTTTCGACATACCGGAATGCCTCCTCGCATCGGGATGTTGACGCGTCCCGAACGGCAGGTTTCCCGCCTTTGGGACTTGATTGCGCGGCTTTCGCCACCGTCAGCCCATAGGGGGCCGTTCCCGCTCCGGGCAGGCCACGAATGAACTGGTGTTTCGGGCGCGCCGTCAGGCGGCGCGTCGTCGGCGCGCCTTTCGACGCAGCGGAAGTCCGTAACCGGCCTAACCGGCATACTTGGAATGCTGAGATGAACGTTGGAGCAATTGATGAGGCGCCGGAACAGAGTGATCGCTGTCGCGGGTTCTTGCAAACGCATGATCGAACTTCAGGACAGGCCGCCAGAATCCCTGGACCAACTCCACGGGCGAGGGGCCAAATTGCCTGGAATCCAAGGCATTCGTGGAATCGCCGCCAAGATGAAGTCCCAGGCGTGTCGTAGAAAACAACCGCTTGAGAACAGGGCGGCCGCGCGGCTGTGACCAGGTACACAAGGAGGGATCATGTCGGATCGACGCTGGCAATGGAGGCAGACAGAAGGTCACGTACTCGGCATCAGCGGGATCTACAGCGATGCAGAAACCAACCGGCACACTGCCCCCGGTATTGAGCACCACGTGATCGCGGAACATGGCCGCCACAACGAGAAACAGGGAAAGGGATGCCATCGCCATGACCCGTTTGTTGATTGCTGACAAGACCCTCCATCCTCCTGCAGGGTCGTTGAAATGCACATGCCCTTGCGCGGATCCAATCGAGCTCGCTCAGCAGGCGTCTCCGAGCGAGCCTCGAAGACGCTCGATGTCTTCGTAAAAGGGTTCGCGGCTTTCCGGGTCGAAACCTTCGGGATGTGCGTCCATCCAGGCAATCGTGCGTTCGCAGAATTCGATGGCGAGTTCGGTTTCGCCGCGCGCTTCGCAGACCATCGCTTTGCGCATGAGCCAATCGTGCACCTCCGGATAGCGGGTCCTCAACTGCTCGCAGGCGGCGTCGGCTTCATCGAGGCGGCCTTCATTGACCAGGCGGGCGACACTGTTCGAGAGCCGATCGAGATCGGTCTCGGCAAAGTAGTATCCATGTGACGATTCCGCTGGCGCCTTATGCTCGAGAGCAGCGCCATCGTCATGCTGGCAGCAGTTCTTGTATTTCCTGCCGCTGCCACAAGGGCAAGGTTGGTTTCTGCCGATCTTCGCCATTACTGCCTCGTGCCTCCCCGATCTTTACATGTCGCATCATCAACCAATAATCGGGCATCAGGACCACCCGTGCCAGTTGAACCATGCCGTCTGGAACGTAGACGATATCAGCCACCAGGATCAGGATAAAGTCTTCGAGAATATCCTTGCAGGTGACAGCATTCGGACTCCCGACGGTAGGGATCTTCTTTTCGTACTGTACCAGTTGGGAGACGTATTCGTGGAACAGCGAAAACGGTGGATTGGTCACCACGATGTCCGCCCGATTCAGGAGCTCGATGCACTCCGCATTGCGGAATTCGCTGTCCTCTTCAAACTGACTGATGCCAATATCGCCGACTTCGGGCACCCTGCCGCCGTTCGCGGTCCCCTTGTATTCGAGCCGTATCGCCCGCTCCGAGTCTTGGCGGCTGAACAGGTCGCCGTCCTGGTTCTTTTCGTACGCGGTGATGAGCTTCTTCAGGCCAGTGCTCTCCGGGTCAATTATCAGGACCTGAAAGTCAGGATAGATATCGAACCTGAGATCGGGCTGGCCGATAGCAGCGATCTCGACACAGACCTTACGGACCTCCTGACGACCCTCGGACATGCCGCGCACGAACGTGGAACAGCATTCGTGCTTTTCGTCGACGAACTACAATATGTGCCGGAAGACCAATTGGCGTCTCTGATTACCGCGCTCCACAGCACCAGTCAGGAGCAATTGCCGATTACCATGGTGGCGGCTGGCCAGCCTCAGTTAGTCGGTCGAACCGGAGACGCCAAGACATACGCAGAACGCCTCTTCGAGTTTGCTCCGGTTGACCGCTTGAACGATAGCGACGCCCGGGATGCGCTCATTGTTCCCGCGTCCAAGGAAGGAGTCGATTTCCACCCAGACGCCGTCGCTGAGGTTGTGCGCGAGACGAACGGTTATCCGTACTTTCTTCAAGAGTGGGGCAAGCACATTTGGAACGTCGCCAATGATTCCCCGATCATGCCTAGTGACGCACAACGCGCAACAAACGAAACGCTGGCCGAGCTGGACGCGAGCTTCTTCCGCGTGCGATTTGACCGATTGACACCCAGCCAGACGCGCTACCTGCGCGCCATGGCGGAACTAGGGCCTGGGCCCCATCGATCCGGAGATATCGCCCAAACCCTCGATCTGAAAGTCACAACGGTTGCTCCCGTTCGCAACTCGCTCATTACCAAGGGTATGATCTACAGTCCCGCCCACGGCGACACCGCGTTCACCGTGCCGCTCTTTGATGAATTCATGAAGCGAATTATGCCGGGTAGGCCATGACCAAGTCAGGACAGGCCGCCAGTACCCCCGGACCAACTCCACAGGGAGAGGGCCGAAAAGATTGGAATCCAATGCATTCCCGGTATTTCCACATAAATGAAGTCCACTTGGTCCCGATACCATCAAACGCTTGAAAACCGGTCACCCGCTCGAATGAGTCCAGGTACACAAGGCGGGATCATGACGGACCCACGCCGGCAAAGGAGGGTAGACAGAAGGTCACAATCTTAGCGGCGGTGGGACTGCTTGAGACGTAGTGCCCTACTGGCACACTCGGAGTCCATTTCAGGATAACGTGATCCTCTGCACTCACAATTCCTGCTCCAACGACAAAAGCAAGAAGACCACTGATTAGCATGGTACGGCTGACGATCACGGCATTGCACCCTAAATCCGGGATTTCCTCATGAGCGAAACCCATGACACCTGAGCGTTTGATGAGCATCGTTCAATGAGATAATCGAGCCCACGTCACCCGACGGAAGATCTTGTTCGGAACCCGGAGCGAGACTTGGCGAGCGGCAAGCGCCGCCGGCCTTGAGGCATTGAATGCCTGAGACAAGCTTGACTTGTCATCCGGGACTACCTGGACAACCGTCTCGGAGTTGCTCCAATTTCGCGGATACACGGATCCAAAGATTTTCCAGACTTCAAAACCGTAAGTCCTAATGTCCGAATTGACTTTCCTGTCCGAATCGCCACAGCGATTGACTCGCAGCATTCTCACTGGCCTGTCATGTCGGGCCGCCCGCTGAATAGAACAGCCTGGACCCGGCTGGTGTTTTGATTCTTTTTCACGATGCCGATTCCTGCAGCTTCTGGTGCCCCTTCTTCCACGTCTCCACGAGATCTTCGGGTTTCCTGCTCCAGCGGAACGGCCCGGCGTCATTGGCATTGCGGTGCGCGATGTAACCCTCGATCGCCGCAATGCACTCGTCGAGCGAGTTGAAGATCGCGTGCTTGAGCCTCTGTCTCGAGAGCCTGGGGAAGAACCCCTCGACGGCATTCATCCACGAGGCCGAGGTCGGAGTGAAGTGAAACGTCCAATTGGCGTTGTTCTTCAGCCATTCGTTGACCTCGGCCGACTTGTGAGAGGAAACGTTGTCGAGGACGACATGAACCTGGGTTCCGGGCTTGATCCCTTCGGAGACGAGGTCGAGAAAGGCGAGGAATTCCTCCGAGCGGTGACGCGCGACCATCTGGCCGGTGACCTTGCCGGCGGCGACATCGAGGGCCGCCATCAGGCAGGTGGTACCGTTGCGCTTGTCGTCGTGAGTGCGGGTCTCGGGATGGCCGGGTTTCATCGGCAGGGGCGTCTGCGTCCGTCCCAATGCCTGGATCTGTGTCTTCTCGTCCACCGAGATGACGACAGCGTGGTCGGGCGGGTTGACGTAGAGGCCGACGACGTCGCGGACCTTCAACTCGAACCTCGGATCGCGGGAGACCTTGAATGTCTTGACCCTGTGGGGTTTCAGGCCGTTGTGCTTCAGGATGCCGAACACCGTCGAGACGGCGATCCCCAGTTTCTTCGCCAGCGCCCGCAGCGTCCAGTGACTTGCGTGCGCCGGCGGCGGCGACATCGCAAGCTCGATCAGTTCACTGACCTTGTCCTCGGATATCGGCTTGCGGCCCCGTCTCCGGGGGATGTCGTAAAGCAGGCCGTCAACACCCTCGACGAGGAAGCGGTCCCACCAGCGCCAGACCGTCGGCTTCGACATGCCGGTGGCCCTCATCGTCTGCGACAGTGTGAGGCCGTCGCCGAGGTGCAGGATGATGGTCGCCCTCTGGACATGCTTGAGGATCGAATGCGGATCGGATTTGATCCGCTCGAGACGCTTCCGATCTTCCTTGCTGAGGACGATCGGTGTTCTCCTGCTCTTTGCCATTGCGGTTCTGCTCCCATTGAAAACTGTGCGGCTTTCGCCGGGAGGGGTTGAATCATGCTCCACAGGAAAATGGAATCCACAAAAGCGATCATGACACTCGGAGTCACTACCCAGCCTCGGCAAATAGGCGGGGCATTCAAACTTTCTGTGAGATGTTGCAACGACCCGGCACCTGCCGACGCCGCAACCACAAAAGGAGATTGCAGATGAAGAAACTCATATTGGCGACCTTTTTGGTCGCGATAACCGCCCCTCCTGTCCTTGCTTGCGACGATCACCATGGAACGTACGAGATCGAGGCTTGGACATGGTACCAGACATCGTCATTTCTCTCGATCGAGGGAGTTGCCACATGTAACGAGGGCTGGGCAAAGATCCAGCTGTATGATGGCGACGCGTTTATCGGAGTCGCACAGTACACGACGCACTTGAATTGAGCGGCGAAAAGGATTCGAGTTGAGGACTCTCGCAAGGTCTTCAACACGAAGGATTTTCGCGATGTTCGGATGTCTCCTCGCCTCTCTGATGAGCACTCGACAACCGCTTTTTGATGTGAGCAAGACGAGGCTCGCAACACTGTCGGTCCTGCTCGTTGGCCTGGCAAACTGTCGGACCGTGAATTCGAGCCACCTTGCGACGCAGTTCCCGGGACCCGCCCTGCACGCATCGAACTATCGACGGCTTCAGCGTTTCTTTCAGTATGTCCGTCTTGATGGTGATGTGGTCGCGGTCCCGGTGGTGCGCATTCTCGGTCTTGCGGGTCTGAAGGTCCTGGCCCTGGACCGGACCAATTGGACACTCGGCTCAAGGGACGTGAACATTCCGGTTCTGGCCATCGTGACGCAACGGTTCCGCGTGCCGCCGATGTGGAGCCTGCTCGAGCATGGGGGCAACTCGTCAACGGCGCAACGCATCGCGTTGATGCGGCGTTACCTGCACCTGTTCGACCCATCCTCGATTGACGCCCTGCGCGCCGATCGGGAGTTCGTCGGTGCACGATGGCTGGAATTCCTCAATGAAAACATTGTCCCGTTCTGTGTCCGGTTGCGTGAGAACCTGTAGGTCCGCACCGAGGACGATGGAATGCCGAGGCAGTTCCGCACGCTGGTGCACAAGAGCCCCAGAGGCAGCAGGCGCACCTGGACCGGCTGGCTGAGCACCATGGCAGGGGAGCAGGAAAACCGGCTGAAGTTCGCGGCGAAGCGGATCCGGGGAAATGAGAGCCTCATCATCGCGACAAACCTTGAGAACCCCCGGCGTGCGCTGCGCCTCTATCGGCGTCGCCGGGGCATCGAGTGCCTCTTCCCGGATGCCAGGACCCGTGGTCTCAACATCGAGGATACCCATATCACCGATCCGGCCAAACTCGCGACCCTCCCCGGCATCGTCGCCCTCGACGTGACGTGGGCACACCGTTGCGCGACCCGGGTGATGGGGCGCAAGCCAATCTGCCGGAAGAAGCATAAGCGGCTCGAAAAGTCCTGGTTCCGAACCGGGTTCGATGCACTTCGGAGGTGGATCATCCATCCACGACCCGGATGACGCACTCCTGGCATGGCAAACGACGTGCCCGAAACGATCCGTCAAACTACCCGAAATCCGGTGAGTCGTGTACTGTGCAAGCGCTAGTTACGTGCCGTTTTCGGGGTGACACCTTTTGTGGCCAGTGCAGTGCCGGCTGCCTTGCTCGCGATCCGTCCTCTGGGGGACCCTCCCACTCTAATAATTCCGGGAAATATGTGCCATCAACCTGCTCGCGCGTGGTTGTCGGCACGCGAAGGGACCTCACGTGATCCCGGAATTCCGGTTGAAGAAGGATGTCAGGCCTTGAATGACCAAGCCAAAGGCGTGTTGCTGACGACAATTGGCGTCATTGCGATCATCCCTGACAGCCTGTTGATCAGGTTGATCGATGCAGACGTTCTGGTCATCGCGTTCTGGCGGTCGTCGCTCGCCGGTGTGGTCCTGATTCTGGTCATCGGCTTGAGACAAAAAAGCAACACGCTACGCGCCATAATTCAGCTGAGGTGGTCGGGAGCGATCTACACCACGCTTGCGGCGCTCGCGACATTGCTGTTTGTCGTCGCGATCGAGACGACGACGGTTGCAAGCACCTTGTTCATTATCAGCACGACTCCGGTGTTTTCTGCGATCATGGGGCGGTTCGTCCTGCGTGAGCCCGTCGGCTGGCGGATGGTCTGGACGATCTTGCTGTCCATTATCGGTATCGGGATCATAGTTTGGGGAGCGGAAGGTGGTCCGTCCGAAGCCGCTGTCGGAGACTTCGCGGCACTTGGAGTCGCATTGTGCCTTTCGACCAGCTACACGGTCGCGCGGCGTGCGCGGCGGTTTTCCATGGTTCCTGCGGCCGCGCTTTCGCAACTTTTGTTGGCATTCGTGATACTGGCGGTGACTGATCCGTTCGTGCTGTCCGGTGCAAGTTGGGCTTACGCCGTGGTGCTCGGCGGAATGCTTGTTCCGCTTGGAACCGCCATGCTCGCGATCGGGCCTCGCTACATCACGGCCGCGGAAGTTTCGTTGTTGCTCCTGCTCGAAGCTGCTCTTGCACCTGTCCTGGTCTGGTTGGTTCTTGGAGAGACACCGTCGCAGCATGTCATCGCAGGCGGTGCGTTGTTGCTCGCCGTCTTGACCGCTTCCAATCTGATGGGACTCAGGTCGAACGGCCGCCCGGCGTAGACGGTGGGCGAAAAATTGTGAGATGACGCGAGAGACTGTCATCGAAGAACAAAGAGGAGACCTGCGCGGGCCATCGACACGATCCGCAGGACTGCCCCGGAAGACTGCCGCCGGCAATCGATTTCGGCTTGCCTTTTTTGCGGGTAGCGAAGAAATCCGGGTTGTGATCGCGGTCCCATCGTTGAGCGAAGGGCTTGCCTGATCGACTGAACATGACCAACGGAGAGAGACCGATGCCAGATAGTGGAAAATCCAAGGAAGGATCCAGGAATTCTCCCGAGGCTGTTTGGGCAAGAATGCCGGCTCTCGAATGGAGCGACCCGTTCCTTGTGGAGCATGAACTCGATGACGAGGAACGCATGTGTCGCGATACGGCCCATGCCTATTGTCAGGACCGGCTTCAGCCACGGGTACTCCTCGCGAACCGGAACGAGAGCTTCGATCGGGAAATCGCGACGGAAATGGGTGGTCTTGGTTTGTTGGGGCCGACAATTCCTGCGGAATACGGTGGCGCGGGAGTCAATTACGTATCCTACGGGTTGATCGCCCGCGAAATCGAAAGGGTCGACAGCGGATATCGATCATTCATGTCGGTGCAGTCTTCGCTCGTCATGTTTCCGATCTTGGCCTATGGCTCGGAGGCGCAGCGCACCGCCTATCTCCCCCGACTCGCGAAGGGAGAATTGATCGGTTGCTTCGGACTGACCGAACCGGACCACGGTTCCGATCCCGGAAGCATGGTGACGCGGGCTCACAGAGTCGACGGGGGCTATGTGCTTTCGGGCGAAAAGGCATGGATTTCGAATTCTCCGATCGCGGATGTGTTTGTCGTCTGGGCCAAGTCGGACGCCGACAACGACAAGATCCGCGGGTTCATTCTCGAGCGCGGGCTTCCCGGGCTGTCGACACCCACCGTAAAGGGCAAGTTCTCGCTTCGAACGTCCACGACCGGTTCGATCAGGATGAAAGACGTTTTCGTGACGGATGACGCAGTTCTTCCCGGTGCGTCGGGGCTTTCCGGTCCATTCGGCTGTCTGAATCGAGCACGGTACGGCATCTGCTGGGGGGCAATTGGCGCTGCGGAATTCTGTTGGCACGCGGCACGTCAGTATTCTCTCGACCGGATCCAGTTTTCCAGGCCTTTGGCGGCCAACCAACTGGTCCAGAAGAAGCTGGCGGACATGCAAACCGAGATCTCGCTGGCATTGTTGGGGAACCTCCGCCTGGGAAGGATGATGGATCAGGGCAAGGCACCCGCCGAACTGATCAGCCTGATGAAACGAAACAATTGCGGAAAGGCGCTCGAAATCGCGCGGCAGGCCCGTGACATTCACGGCGCCAACGGAGTGTCCGACGAATACGGGGTCATTCGACACGTGATGAATCTCGAGTCGGTCAATACCTATGAAGGCACGCACGACATCCACGCTCTCATTCTTGGACGTGCGCAAACGGGACTGCAGGCATTCAACTGAAAGACCTGCCTCTGACCTGCGTGTATCGGCGAAGCGACACCGTGACAACGGCTTGGCGCGGGTGTGCGGAGTCGGAAGTTGACCGAAAAATACATTCGGAGCGTTTGCCCGGCGCCTTTGAGGGTCCGGGACTTTGAGACCGTGCTGAGAAACTGATCGCGGCAACGAGGCCCGCGGAACTGCCGGGGCCGGAACCGTCCCGCGGTCGATGGAGACAGACATGACGGCAGGCAAGACGGCCCTGGTTACGGCAGGTGCTCGGGGAATCGGACGCAAAATGGCAGAGTGCCTCGCGCGTGCCGGGAATCAGGTCTGGGTGACGGATACGCACGAGGAATCACTGGATCGGCTGCCTCTTGACTGGAAGACCACCTGCGTTGACGCGGCAGACCCCGACGGGATGTCCGATCTGTTTACGGAGATCACGGCCGAATGGGGTCGCCTTGATACCTTGTGTTCGAACGCAGGCATTGCTGGTCCGACTGCCCGCATTGAAGACACGACCGTAGAGGAATGGCGCAGATGTGTTTCAGTCAACCTGGAGGGATCATTCCTCGCGGCGAAGGGAACTGCGCCGATAATGAAAAGTCAGGGTTCGGGTGTCATGATCTTTACATCTTCGACCGCTGGCATGTTCGGGTATCCATTGCGCGCGCCTTACGCATCGGCCAAATGGGGTGTCATCGGTCTGATGAAAACGCTGGCAATGGAACTGGGGCCATATGGAATTCGCGTGAACGCGATTTGTCCCGGCGCAGTCAAAGGGGCGCGCATGGAACAGGTTCTGGAACGTGAGGCGCGATTGAAGAAAACAACGGCAGAGGTCATTCGCAAGGGATATACCGCCGGTAATTCGCTCCGAACCTGGGTCACGGAGAAAGAAATCGCCGAGGCGGTCGGGTTTCTGGTCAGCGATGCGGCAAGATCGATTTCAGGCGTTGTCCTGCCTATCGACGGGCATACCGAGAATCCTGATCCGAAAATCTGAGATTCGGCAACTCGGGTCTCGACGTTGACAGGCGTACCGTTTCTCCAGGCGCCGCGATGGCAATAAAATGGCCGGAATCCCGGTGACTTGAGCATTATTCCGGAAGCCCGGGGTCTGGACACGGATCGGTGGTGCCGTTCTGCTTCGCTCATGTCGTGAAGGCCACCGCTCTTGCCTCAAGCTCAAGTGAATTCCTGTCGTCGGCAAGCATGACCGATGACGCCAAAAGGCCAAATATCCGGGTACATGCGGGGTGAAAACCAGGAATACCTGATCTCGACCGGCGATACCGGGCTTAGGTTTTTCTTGAACCGCGCCGGGGCCTCTTGTAAAATTTCCCGAGCGAACCTTCAGGACGTCAGTGTCAATTAGCCATGCCAACGACGAGTGAATGGGAACTTCCTTCCGCGGAACAGATTTATACCCACCTTATAGCGAAGGCGGCGGGAGATCCCGAATTCCGCAGGCAGATTATTGCTGACCCGAAAAACGCCTTTCGCCAGGAATTCGGCTTTGCGGTTCCCGACCATGTTCAGGTCCACGTGCACGAGAGTGACCTGAACACCATTCATCTAGGTCTGCCACCCAGCTTTGATGAACTCGACGAGGAGCGGCTGGAAACGGTTTCGACGGGAAGTTGCGTGTCGACCTTTTAGTGAGATCGAGCGCGACAATGGTCGCGTGACGGGTATCGTGGTGCCGGGAGAGCGGCCACTTCGGGTGCGGTCCCGTTTTGGTGTGAGGAGACATTTTCCTGCCCCCCGTGCCGCACTCTTCGCTAAAGCCGGTTCCCACCATGCGGTCATCAGTTTCCCGATGGACAAACCCGTAGTCGCACCCATATCGTAGTCGCACCCATATCACGGCTGACAAGTTGGTTGAGGGGAAAGAGACCGGAACTGGGGTGGGATGACTTGGCCCGGCAACAATTTGCCCCCGTAACACTGACGAAGATTTCGGCCGAGGACGAAGGCCTCATCGACGTTCCCGTGCTCGCGCCGCATCTTGAATTTCGGCCAATTGAAGGCCGTCAGGTGCTGTTGCTTTCCGAGACGTTCAATACGTTGCTTCGTCGGCCGATCCACTGTGATTTGCTGCCGCTTCTGAACGGCCGCCGCACTCACGACGAAATTGTTGCCGCGCTTGACGGGGTGCATTCCGCGTCCTCCATTCGCCGCGCGCTCGCCGCGCTCGCCTCAAGGGGCTACGTCCTTTCGGGAGAGTTTACCATGGAGCGGGCCAGAGCCGCCTATTGGTCTTCGCTCGGTGCCTCTCCACGCTGGGCGGAGCACTGTCTGACGACATCGCAGGTGGCGGTCTCCGGGGATGCAGGCCATCTCGCCCGGCGGCTTGACGCGATTGGTGTGGCTGTGGGCGCTGCCGACCCGACCCTCTCCGTCGTCGTTTGTACCGACTATCTTGACGCACAGCACGACGCCGTCAATCGAAGCCATATCGAATCCGGACAACCGTGGGTGCTGGTCAGGCCCAATGGCATGCTGGCACTGTTCGGCCCGGTCTTCCGTCCGGTAGAGCAAGGTCCGTGCTGGGCCTGTCTCGCCTATCGCCTGCGCGGCCATCGGGAGGTCCACGAGTTCCTGCGCAATAACGCTGGCGACGATGCCGAATTCCGGACCGTTGCAGCCGAACCCGCTGTCATGGAGGCGGTGTACGGGTTCGCCGCGGCTGAAATCGCCAAATGGCTCGTGCTGGGGAAAACGGCGCCCCTCCACGATCAGGCGATCTCCCTGGATGTCGGCCAACTGACGAGCGACCGGCATCCGACCGCGCGCCGTCCCCAGTGTTTTGTCTGTGGGGACCACGCGCAGTATCGTGAGGATCGGCCGCCTGTTCCGGTACAGTTGCGGCCGAGCCCGAAGAGGGTTCGCAATTGCGGCGGCGTACGCTCTGTGCCACCGGAGCGTACCGTCTCCGATTACTGCCACCTCGTCAGCCCGGTTAGCGGTGTCGTGACATGGCTCACACGCACAACGGACGACTCCGATCCCTGGCTGCATGTTCATTCCGCAGGGAGCAGTCCAGCACTCAAAACAAAGGGGTTGAGTTCGCTACGGCACAGCCTGCAAAACAAGAGCCTTGGCAAGGGAAGTACGCGGGCGCAATCCGAAGCGAGCGCTCTCTGCGAGGCGGTCGAACGCTATTGCGGTGCGTTCCATGGCGAAGAAATCCGCCACCGGAGACGGTTCACGGATTTTTCGGAGGCCGGAGGGCCAGAGGCGGTCCACCCGAACGCGGTCCAGCTCTTCAGCGACCGCCAACTGGACAACGCGGAGCGGATCAACGCCATGAACCACCCCTTCAATGTCGTACCGGGGCATTTCGATCCGGAAGCGGAAGTCGACTGGTCGCCGGTGTGGTCGCTGACCTGGGGGCGGCATCTCTACCTTCCCACATCCGTCCTTTATCGCATTTCGCCAGCACAAAGGAGCCCCACGGACCTGTGGTCGGATTCGAATGGTTGCGCCGCCGGCAACACTCTCGAGGAAGCGATCCTGCAGGGATTTCTCGAGCTGGTCGAGCGCGACGCGTTCGCGATCTGGTGGTACAATCGGTTATGCCGCCCAGGGGTCGACCTGGGGAGTTTCGGCGACGACTATTTGGCATCGGCGCCCGACT
This sequence comes from Paracoccaceae bacterium, assembly GCA_963664045.2. Taxonomy (GTDB): domain Bacteria; phylum Pseudomonadota; class Alphaproteobacteria; order Rhodobacterales; family Rhodobacteraceae; genus JAPPHA01. The sequence continues at coordinate 165,870 of CAXXGT010000001.1, forward strand.
ACTATGGTAACCGCCTTCAGAGAGAGATGTGGATGCTCGACGTTACCAACGACCTTGGCATCCCCGTTTTCGTCGCCCTTTCGCGTCGTACCGATTCCGTGGCGGAAGACATCATTTATGGGAGCGGCGCGCACCCCGACCCGCACATTGCCGCCTCGCGCGCCGTATGCGAGATGAACCAGGTTCTGGCCCTGGTTCCCCGCCCTGGCGGCGATTCCCGCTACGGCCTCGACAATCCGGTCTGCGTGCGGTGGTGGACCGGCAACAGGGTTGCGGAAAATCCTTTTCTGACACCGGCACCCGGTGCGCCGCTCCGTGGCGCATCGGAATACACTGTTCCGGAAACGACGGATGCGAGGGATGACATAGAGCACTGCCGTGCGCAGGTCGAAGCCGCGGGCATGGAATTCCTGGTTCTCGACCAGATACGTCCGGACATCGGGATGCCGGTGGCGCGGGTCACCGTGCCGGGACTGCGACATTTCTGGGAACGATTCGCGCCCGGACGGTTGTTCGACGTACCGGTCGAGATGGGGTGGCGCGCGCACCCTCTCGCCGAGTCCGATCTCAACCCTGTCCCGGTCGTTTTGTGAGAGATCGATGACTCGCGTACGGCATGCGATGCTCGACTTTCGATGGCGTTGTCGTGACGGCGTTTTGCTGGCGCCGCGGGCCGGCGGTATCGGCATCACGGTGGATGATTGGCCGGAAGCCCTCCTGTCAATGCCGTCCGACTTGATACGAGAGGCCCTGCGCTTCGACCTTGGCCTGTCGGACAGCGCCATCGGAGACATGGCGGGAAGTGACATAATGGCTTCGACCCGCCTTTTCCGACTCAGGCACAGGCTTCGGAAGAACGGTCTGCTGGTCGTGGACATGTATGGCGGCGACCGGAGACTGGCCAGAATGCGCCCGCTCTCCCCGGCGTTCGATCCGCTTCGTGCAGCAAGCCGCGGTGCAAGCCGTGCGGACCGGCGGTCGTTGTCCAGATTTGCGCTCATGCGCCGGGAAGACGGACAACTGGTTCTCGAGCATCCCGAAGCACCGTGCGACTTCGTGCTCGAAGATCGGGATCTGGTCGGATGGATTCACGACGCCGCGGCAACTGTTGTTGCCAAGCCGGTTTCCGTGCAAGCTGCTGTCCTCGCCCTGCTTGGAAACCTCGGATTTGTTGAGGATCCGGACGAAGAAGAGGCGCCGGACCGTCGGACATGGGAATTCCACGACCGCTTTTTCCATCGGCGGTCACGGAATTACCCTGATTTCAGGCCGACTGGCGGCACATTTCGCATCCGTGAGCCGACCCCGGATGGATTCGCCGAACTCTTGCCGTCACCGCCCGCGAAAAGGGCCGCGCATGCAGGTGAAACAATCGACTTGCCGGTGCCGAAGACGATCGCAAGCGCGTCTCTCCTGACGGTCATGGAAACCCGCCGGTCGCAACGGAAAATGGGTGACATTCCCCCGACTCTCGAACAGGTGGCGACGCTGCTGTACCGCGTTGCACGCGTGACACGGTGCCGCTCGGACGAGATCCTTTTTCGGCCTTACCCGTCGGGCGGTGCCCTTCACGAGCTCGAATTCTATCTGGCTGTCGGAGCCTGCCGCGGCCTGGATCCGGGCCTTTATCACTACAGAGGCGACATCCATGCCATGACCCGCCTGTGCCCCGAGACTGCTGACCCGGCTGCGGCAGCCATGCTTTCGGATTGTGCGCGGAGTTGGAACGCGCCGGAAGAATCACCGCATTGTCTCATCGTCGTCTCGTCGCGCCTGCCGCGGCTCGCCTGGAAGTACACCGCCATCGCCTATCGTGTCTCACTCCTGAACGCAGGTGTCGTGTTGCAGAGCCTTTATCTCGTTGCGACGGATCTGGGGCTGGCCGGATGCGCTGCCGGATCGGGCGATCCGGACCGCTTCGCTCATGCAACGGGCGTATCGTCCTGGGAAGAGACGAGCATTGCGGAGTTTGGTTTCGGCAGCCGGGCGGACTGTCCTCCCTCCGAGGCATGACATCGTTGCGAATCTTCGTGAGATTCGAAATCTCCGACAGAAAAAGCCAGCTTCACCAAGAAGTTTGTCGTCGGCGGGCAGGCCGCCTCCCATGATCGTGACCGCCAATCCCTGGATACCGGTTTTCCCCGAAGGGCAGGGACCTTTCCCGGAACACCTGCGTCGTATAGAATTCTCCATGTCACCCGGCACCCGCCTCAAGCACCTCCTCGTAATGTTCCGCCAATTCACCTCGTAGCCCGCTCGATCAGACCTGTAGCTCTTGCCTCCAGGTGCGATGTCAACGAGAGTTCTGTCGATGTCCTCCAATTTCGCTACGAATTCGCTCCAGCTCTCGTGTGAGCCCCGCACGGAAGGATCCGGGCATGGGAAAACAGGCATTTTTCTTCCTGGCGCCGGACGAACGAAGCGTCGGTCGCCGCAATTCCGACCAGGCACTTCCCGGTTGTTGTTTTTTGGGTTGCTTCGGCGTGGATCTCCCGCGTTATTTCGCTCGGTTCGGGACGGTTCTTCCCGCTTTGCGCTGGTCTGACTGGAGGGTTCTCTGGACCCGTCACTGTTCCTGCCCGGGGGCAGGTTCGTGGTTGTTTTTTCTCGCCCCGTCAGGATGCCATTCCAGTCCTTGACGTCACCGTCACCGACTGGCCGCATGCGTCGGACGGCGGGATCTAGCCTTTCGAGCATTGTGACGGCCAGGTCTCCGGCCTGGTCGGCGTCATACCCGCAGAAGACGACATCGAGCTCGAACCTGTTGATCCATTCCGGCACTCTGCCGGTGGCCCCGGCGGTGGAGATGACGATGTCGATCCGTGCCTCCTCGTCGAGGGTCCATGCCGAGAGGGCGTCGATGGCTCCCTCGACGAAGAGCGCGGTTTTGAGGGCTGCCTGCCGCGCGATCCAGAAACCGCCGGCCACCTTGCGGCTTCCCGGCGTCATGGCCCTGAAGGGTCGGTCGGGCCGGGTCCCGACCAGTTCGGCGCCGGTTTCCCTGCCGTCGCGGCTGCTTCCTGCTTCCTGCTTCCTGCTTCCTGCTTCCTGCTGGTCACTCTTCTGAGCTCGCGCCGTCCGCAGACCGTGCGGATGTTGCCCGGGGCCCCGATCTGGTGGCCCTGCTCGTCGGAGCAACACCCACCAGCAACATGAATACATACGCCTTGACCTGTTCGAACCGGTCGCCGAAGACCACGACCTTGACGTGGTGAACGCCGCACAGGAGCGCAAACATGCCTGACTTGCCGAACAGCACCCCGGTGCCCGACCAGGAGTCGGAAAGCGCTGAGAGCTTCTCTGGAACGGCGAGGCGCTCTTCGCGCAAGCCGTCGATCAGTGCGGTCCAGGGACGGTTATCCGTCAACCATTCTTGTTCGCTGGCGATAAAGCTCAGTCCAAGTCTTGGTCCCATGCCCGAGGTGCGTGCATCAAGGTGCACCACGATGCGGGCAATGGCGCCACGTTCCTCGAGACGCGACATCGTTGCGGCGACAGTCGAACCAGGCCCTGGCCAGCCGACGCGCCCGAGAAACCCCATGACATCGCCGGTCTTACGAAAGCCGGCCACGGCGATCCGAATCCCTCTCTCCCTTGCCGGAAAGGCGCCGACGGACTGAATCCAGGTACCCGGATTCAATGCCTGGCATAGCCGCTCTACCTGCGAACGCTCGGCGGAATCCGGATCCCAGCCGGCCGCGTTCACGACGGCGTTCACCACGATGCCAAGGTCCTGCAGCCGTTGTTCAGGGTGGTCGCCCGCCGGCACCAAGTCAATGGGATAGAGAAAGATCCCCGGAGGGATATGCGCGCTGTGATGTTTCGAATCGATGTCGTACTCCAGCATCATCCCCCTGCCGGCCACACAGCGCAGCGAGGAGGCATCCCGTGTCGTCTCGGACAATAACCGTGCGATGGCGGCCGTGCTCAGGTCCGCGTCCGGCAGTTGCCCCCGTTCTTCGAAGAACGCAGCCGACCGGCTTCCGCCGACGACGGTCACGCCGAAATCCGCTTTTGGCCGGATTGCGTGCAGCGGCAGCTCGAATCCGAACGGATTTGCTGCCAGGGTCGCCGGCAGCTTGCGGACCCGCGACAGCAGCAACCGCTCCCATTGCAGGTCCCCGATAAGCTGGCGGGAAACGCGACTCCTGAGCCGCTCCAGCAGTTCCGCTAGGGACCCCGCCTCGCATAGCAGGCGTTTTTCGGAATCTGCGAATGCCTCTTCGAAGCTCATGGCGGTTGCTCAGGCAATGACCGGGCCTGTTCGGTTCCGCCTGGACCAGCGGGATCGAGAAAAAAGGCAGGTACGTGCGCAGCGGAAATATAGCGAACGGAGTTTCGATCGACTCTGCTCCGGTCCAATACGATCCGGTTCAGGTGGAGAGGTGCGGCATGGGCCATGACACCGGCGGCCGCAAGCGTGGCGAACAGCGGGTTCTTCACGTTGCAGCCGGTAGCGTGCGGATGCCCTGTGGGGACCGGGGGAGCGGAAACGGAATCTTTCCCACCCCGGGTAGCGTCCCGACAGAACGGCAGGCGTGCACGTTACGACCCGTTTCGCGCGCGAGGCGGCGGAACCGGCCAATTGGTGGGAAAGACGACGTCCACGCCGAGTCTCCTGAACCGTGACGCGTAGTCAGGCTGCTTCGCGAGGATCCCGACGACCCCGGACCTGAATTCGGAGAGTCCTGTCGCGTGGCCCAATTCCTCATCGTTCACAACGGATCCGGTCGAGGTCGGCTGCCCGATGTTGCTCACCAGCGTGACCACAGGGTCTGTGCCGTGGCGTGACTGATGTGCGCGAGACGACAAGGGTAAAAGACCCCGGAAACGGCGACGGAGAAATCCGGTCCCTCTCGACGGTCGAGACGGCACCTCAGGACGGATTGGTGCTCGCGGCGGCAGCTCCAGGCTTGCCCCGGGACCGGCGAAAGGGCGCGACCCATGGCGCTAGCCGCGCGCTGCGGAAATTGTCGGAGAAAGCCGCCCGATGCGCCGACACAGCTGTCGGCTCGGATCAATTGAACCGGCAATCACACCGTCCGGTTTGACAAAACCCGGCCCTTGATCTTTCTCCGCCGTCAGCATAGGCACCTCCACAATCGGCACCGGCGATCCTACGGTGGAATCGTAAGGCCGACTTTGCCGACGCGTGCACGCAACTGCCCCAATAGTAGGGTTTTTGTTAATTGTGTGTGTGGATTTCGTGCGTTATAATATCATCTCCATAAACAACAGACGGCGCCAGGGCGATATGCGCTAACCGCATGTTCTCTTTCCCTGGCGCGCACTTCGATGTGTGCCCTTGCGGAGGAGTGGAACACTGACTGATTCGAACGAACTGAGGCGGGAGAACGAGGCGCTGCGCGCGCGGAGCGCCACCCTCCACGCCGCCATCCTCAGGATCAACGCAAGCCTTGATCTCGAGACTGTTCTCGGCGAGGTGGTGGAGAGCGCCCGGGTGCTCACCGGCGCCCGCTGGGGTGTGATCGCCACCTTTGAAGAGGCGGGTGCACCCCATGACATCGTATTCTCCGGCTTCACGTCGGAGGAACAGCGCGAACTCGACGCCTGGCCCGACCACGCCCGCCTGTTCGAACACTTCCGCGGCCTGCCGGGGCCTTTGCGCCTCGCCGATTTTTCGGACTACATCCGTGCGCTCGGAATCGAGCCTCCCCAGGCGTTCTCCCGCACCTTCCAGGGCACGCCGATGCGTCATCGCGACGCGGATGTGGGCAGCTTCTTCCTCGCCGACAAGGCGGACGGCGAGGCGTTCACCGACGAGGACGAAGAGGTATTGGCGCTGTTCGCCTCCCAGGCCGCCACGGCGATCGTCAACGCACGCACTCACCGCGACGAACGCCGCGCGCGGGCAGACCTCGAGGCCCTGGTCGAGACCTCGCCGGTGGGCGTCGTGGTGTTGGACGCGGAGAGCGGCCGGCTGGTGTTGGCCAACCGCGAGGCGCGGCGCATCGTCGAAGGTCTGCGCACGGCGGGCCGACCGGCGGAGGAGTTGCTGAAAGTGATCTCCTTTCGTCGGGCCGATGGACGCGAGGAGAGCTTGAGCGAGTTCCCCATCGCGCAGTACCTCAACAGCGGTGAGACGGTGCGCGCCGAGGAGGTCGTCCTCACCGTCCCCGACGGGCGGAGCGTCCGGGTTTTGCTCAACTCCACGCCTATCCGCGCCGAAGGCGACGCCATCGCCTCGGTCGTGGTCACTATGCAGGACCTCGCACCGCTCGACGAGATCGAGCGGCTGCGCACCGAGTTCCTCGGCCTGGTTGGCCACGAATTGCGCGAGCCGCTGGCGGCGATCAAGGGCTCGGCGACGACGCTCATGGAGGATGCCGCAACGCTCGACCCGGCCGAGATGCGCGAATTCCACCGCATCATCTCCGAGCAGGCCAACCACATGCGCGGTCTCATCGGGGACCTGCTTGATGCGGGCCGCATCGACTCGGGTACGCTCTCGGTCTCGCCCGAGCCCTCGGAGATCGCCGAGCTGGTGGAGCGTGCACGGAACACTTTCCTCGGCGTGGGTGGGCGGCACGGCGTCGTCGTCGACCTCCCCGTCGGCCTACCGCGGGCAATGGCCGACCGCCGGCGCATCGTGCAGGTGCTCAACAATCTCTTCGCCAACGCAGCCCGGCACGCCCCGGAGTCCACTGCCATCCGGGTCTCGGCGGTGCGCGAGGACGCCCATGTCGCGGTCTCGGTCGCCGACGAGGGGCGGGGAGTGGCGGTGGAGCAGCTGGCGCAGCTCTTCAACAAGCACGCTAGGGCGTCGACGGGGGGAACGCCGGCCGGCCACGGCCTGGGACTTGCGATCTGCAAGGGGTTGGTGGAGGCGCACGGCGGCCGCATCCGGGCCGAGAGCCCCGGCCCCGGCTGTGGCACCACCGTTACCTTCACGCTGCCCGTGGCCGGGGAGTCTGGCGCCCAGGCCATAGCGGACCCGCCCCCGGGCCGGCAGCAGGGTGAGCGTGCGCGCATCCTGGTGCTTGACGACGACCCGCGCACGCTCCGTTTCGCGCGCGACGCGCTTTCCGGAGCCGGCTACGCCCCGTTGGTTTCCGCCGAGCCGAAGGAGCTCGCCCACATCATCCGCACCGAGAATCCGAGGCTTGTGCTGCTCGACCTGATCCTGCCCGGCAGCGACGGGATCGAACTGATGCACCGAATTCCCGAGCTCTCAGACCTTCCGGTCATCTTCATTTCCGGATACGGCCGCGACGAGACCGTCGCCTCGGCGCTCGAAGCGGGCGCGGCCGACTACATCGTCAAACCGTTCTCGCCGACCGAACTGGTGGCGCGCGTCCGCGCGGCGCTGCGAAGGCACGAGGAGCCCGACCCGTTCGTGCTCGGCGCACTCGAGATCGACTACGACCGGCGCCGGGTATCGGTCGCCGGTGAGCAGATCAAGCTCACCGCCACCGAGTACGAGCTCCTCCGCGTCCTTGCGCTCGACGCGGGGCGGGTAGTGAGCTACGATAAACTGCTGCGCCGGGTCTGGAATGGGCGCAACGGCGCCGACGCGAACCTGGTGCGCATTTTCGTACGTAACCTCCGCCGCAAGCTCGGCGACAGCGCGGCCAACCCCGTCTGGATCCACAACGAACGCGGCGTTGGATACCGCATGGCCGAACCGGGGGAGGCGTGAGTGCCTTGCGCCGGATGTGGAGACTCGCTGGCGTCGGTGACGCCCTTGTGTGGTCGTGTCGGGACTCGGACAAATTCGTCATGAACCGGGAGGAATTTCCACGTTCCTTGCGCACTTTTTTTCTGTTGATCAGGTACGATCCGGGACTGGGTGCTGGGCGGGAATAGTGCTGGCGAAGTCCGTATTAGGCGGTCTCTCCGGAGTTGGAAGGGTGACGGTCGGGAAGATTGTCGAACACGCATCGCTTGTCCCGGTTTCGTGCGTCGATGTCGGTGGCCGCCCATGTTCGCGATCCAGGATACGACCAGCTCTCGTGATGATGGCTCGGGCGACAGCCATTTCGGCCGTTCGGCGATCGCGGTTGAATCCGCGCATGGAGCGCTGCCTTGACTGATTGATGTGCAAGATATTGAGTGCTGTGGCGGCGGGGAAGGGCTCCCGGGAAACCGGGCCTTTCGCGACAAACAGAGCCAGTGCTGGATTGACGGCATGCGGAAATGTGTGCGCCTGATGACGTCGGCCGCACTGGTGACGGTTGTTGCCGACCGGGAAGGTGACATATTCGGGGTGTTTGCTTGCCGACCTGAAGGCAAGGAGGTTCCTACCTGGTCCGCTCAGGATCGAAACCCGGGCGCATACGCGATTCGAAAAAGAAAAAATGGAAGCTATGACAGGGCGTTATCACTGGACGCGCGGGCCGTGGTGTTCTGGATTTGGCAAACGCAATTGAGATTCCTGTCGCCGTACACGTTGTCGACCCGATTGACCGGTGGCCAGTACTTGTCGACCCGCAACGCTCCGGGTGGAAAACACCCCTGTTCACGCGAGTAGGGACGGTCCCACCTGCCGACCAGGTCTTCTACCGTATGGGGAGCATTTTGCAGGGGATTGTTGTCCGGTGCGATACGGCCGTGTTCGATATCCGCCGCCTCGTCATGAATCGACAGCATCGCTTCACAAAACCGATCGAGCTCCGCCTTGGTTTCACTTTCCGTCGGTTCGACCATCAGGGTTCCGGCGACCGGCCAGCTCATCGTCGGTGCATGGAACCCGCTGTCAATCAGGCGCTTGGCAACATCGTCGACGGTCACACCGGCCGTTTCCTTGAGTGGCCGGGTATCGATAATGCATTCATGGGCTACACGTCCCTCACTGTTCGCGAAAAGGATGGGAAATGCGTCTTTGAGTCTGCTTGCGATGTAGTTCGCGTTCAGGATAGCGATTCTTGAGGCCCGGGTCAGGCCGGCTCCCCCCATCATCAGCACATATGCCCAGCTGATCGGAAGAACCATCGCCGACCCGTGCATGGTCGCCGCCACGGCTCCGGATTCACTGATTTCCGGATTGCCCGGGAGATACGGGACCAGGTGTGACTTGACCCCGATCGGCCCCATTCCAGGACCACCTCCTCCGTGCGGAATACAGAATGTCTTGTGCAGATTGAGATGGCTGACGTCGCCACCAATGTCGCCGGGCCTGACAATTCCTACCATGGCGTTGAGATTGGCGCCGTCGATATAGACCTGTCCTCCGCAATCGTGCACGATCCCGCAGATTTCCTTGACGGAATCTTCGAAGACTCCATGCGTGGAGGGATAGGTGATCATGCACGCGGCAAGTTCGTCCCTGAATCGATCCGCCTTGGAACGGAAATCCTCGACGTCGATGTCACCATTTCTGAGTGAACCGACAGGGACGACACGCAGGCCCGCCATTTGGGCTGAAGCAGGGTTGGTGCCGTGTGCGGAAACCGGAATCAGGCAGACATTGCGCTGGTCGTCACTTCGCGCCCGGTGGTAGCCGGCTATCGCCAGCAGGCCAGCGTACTCACCTTGAGCGCCGGAATTGGGCTGCATCGACATGTCGTCATAACCAGTGATCTCGCAGAGTTTCTGCTTGAGATCGGAAATCAGCTCGATGTAGCCGGCTGCCTGGCTCTTTGGCGCAAACGGGTGAATCTGGTTGAACTCGGGCCAGCTGATAGGGGCCATTTCCGCGGTTGCGTTCAGTTTCATCGTGCAGGAACCGAGGGGGATCATGGCGCGGTCCAGGGCGAGGTCCCTGTCAGACAGTCGCCGAATGAACCGGGTCATCTGCTGTTCGGCCCGGTTCATGTGGAATACCGGGTGAGCCAGGTATTCCGACTGGCGAACAAGTCGATCAGGCAGGCGCTCCCGAACTTCGGATTCGCGATAATGACGGTGAATGCCGAAGGCGCGCCAGGCACTTTCGATGATCTCGGGAGTGGTCAACTCATCGAACGCGATTCCAACCCGCTCCTTGCCAATCCGCCGCAGATTGACTCCCTCGGACTCGGCTGCGCCAAGGATGACGGTCTGGGCGGGACCGACCTCGACCGTTACCGTGTCAAAACAACTCTCTGGAGATACCGGGAATCCGTTTTCTTCCAGACCGTCAGCGAACCTGACGATCTCTCGATGGATCCGTTGTGCAATCGCCTTCAGGCCCTCGGGACCGTAGAAAACCGCGTACATTGCTGCCACGATTGCAGGCAAGGCCTGGGCCGTGCACACGTTCGAGGTCGCTTTCTCCCGCCGAATATGCTGTTCGCGCGTTTGAAGCGCCAGCCGATAAGCATGGTTACCCCGGGAATCGACCGAAATACCGACAATGCGACCGGGTAATGCACGAACGTTCTTTTCCCTGCAGGCGATATAGGCCGCGTGGGGACCTCCGTATCCGACCGGAAAACCGAATCTCTGGGTTGAGCCGACGGCGATATCCGCACCCATGTCACCGGGCGGCTTGAGCAGTGTCAGGGCGAGTGGATCCGCGATGACGACGGAGGCCGCCCTTTCCGCATGCAATCGCGAGATGACCTCCGAAAAGTCACGGATGTCGCCATGGGTTCCAGGATACTGGAATACGGCACCGAACACGGCTGCCGCGTCCAGGTCGGTTTCAGGATCGCCAATCACGACATCAACGCCGAGTGGGCCTGCCCGCGTCTGCATCACGGCGATGTTTTGCGGATGGCAGTTCCTGTCAACGAAAAACCCGTTTGATCGGGACCTGGAAACACGACGGGCCATCATCATTGCTTCTGATGCGGCACTGGCCTCGTCCAGAAGGGATGCATTGGCGATTTCCATGCCGGTCAGGTCCGCGACCATGGTTTGGAAAATCAGCAGTGCCTCGAGACGGCCCTGGCTGATTTCCGGCTGATACGGGGTGTACGCCGTGTACCAGGCCGGGTTTTCGAGGATGTTCCTCTGGATGACCGGCGGCGTGACCGTTCCGTAGAATCCCTGGCCGATAAGCGAGGTCAGGCAGCGATTCCTGGATGCCACGGCACTCAGGTGATGAAGGGCCTGCCGCTCGGTCATCGGGGGGCCGAAGTCCAACGGATCATTTTGCACGAGCGCTTCAGGTACGGTCTCTCCGATCAGTTCATCAATCGAGCCGACGCCTATCGTGTCCAACATTTCGCGGATTTCGCCTGGCGATGGCCCGATGTGGCGGAGATTGGCGAAGTCGTATGGTTTGTATTCGGTAGGTACAAATGCCATGTCAATGTCCGTTTTCCTTGATAAACGCCTTGTAGACGTCTTCGTCCATCAACTCGTCAAGATCGTCGGCCGATATCGGCTTGATCTTGAAAAACCAGGCATTTCCAAGAGGGTCTTCGTTGACGATCGACGGGTTATCGACTGTATTTTCATTGATTTCCACGATCTCGCCGTCGCAAGGCGCCTCGATGCCGGAAGCGGCCTTGACGCTTTCGATGACGGCGATCTCTTCACCGGAAACCACGTTCTGACCAATCTCCGGCAATTCGACAAAAACAACGTCACCCAGCGCCTCGGCGGCGTATTCGGTGATCCCGACGGTCACGATCCCGTCTTCGTCCTGCAGCCATTCATGTTGTTCGGTAAATCGCATGAGGTGTCCTTTCAGCGTCTCTGGTAGTTCAGTTTGACAAAGGGGAGGATGACGATGCTCGCGCTGAGCCGCTTGTTCCGGACTTCCACGGCTACTTTCGTCCCCAGATCCGAAAACCGTGTCTGGACATACCCCATGGAAACGGGAGCGTTGACGCTCGGACCGAACCCACCGGAGGTCACGATTCCGATGGGCTCGGCAGATTCCATGTCGGGAAATATTTTCGCTCCGCTCCGCATGGGCGCACGACTGGCCGGAGCAAGACCGACACGAAGTCGATCCGCGCCTCCCGAAATCTGTGGACCGATGAACCCGGCACCCGGATATCCGCCTTCCCTTTCCCCACCGGGCCGTCGTACGCGTTGAATTGCCCAGGTCAGGTCGGCTTCCACGGGGGTTGTCTTCTCGTCGATGTCGCTGCCGTGAAGACAAAGGCCTGCTTCGAGGCGAAGTGAATCACGCGCGCCGAGACCTGCCGGCCGGACACTGCCAGATTCGGTCAGGATCCGGGCAATCTCTACTGTCGCGTTGATCGGCGTGGAGATTTCGAAGCCGTATTCGCCCGTGTAACCGCTCCGGGAAACCCAGCAGGCATGTCCTGCCAGGTTCAGGTCGCGAATGTCCATGAACCGCATGTCGCGAACGTCCGAACACAGCCGGGCCAGCGCGTTTCCCGAAGCGGGTCCCTGGAGTGCGATCAGGCCTCGGCGTTCAAACAGGACCTCGATATTGCAACCGGCGGGAAGGTGCGTCCGAAGATGGGAAACGTCGCAGTCGCGCCGCGCTCCGTTGACGACGAGAAAGAGTTCCCCCGGTCGTTTTGCGAATATGAAATCATCCAGGATCCCGCCCGCCTCGTTTGTCAGAAACCCGTACCGCTGCCGGTTGTCGTCCAGACCGAGAACGTCGACAGGCGCAAGGGATTCCAGAGCAAGGCAGAGATCGTCAATGCTGATCCCGTCCGGCCTGATGACGACTTGCCCCATATGGCTGACGTCGAAAAGGCTTGCAGATTTCCGTGTATGGAGATGTTCACGCAAAACACCGTCCTGGTATTGAACAGGCAACGCGTGTCCTGCGAACGCAACCATCTTCGCGCCATGCGCGAGATGAAACTCGTAAAGCGGTGTATGCTTGATTCCTGGTTCCAGCAATGGGGCCTCGTTCGTTCACGCAACCCGGATCTCCGGATTGTCGACGCCCCATCTGTCCTGGTGCCTGAGATCGCTATCCCTTCGGCCGGTACAGCCGTACCTGTCTCCAGATGTATTCCCTGACGGTGGTCCTTTTGCCTGAGAGTTTCCGGGCGCGGTTGCCCCTTCGGCACTGGCGAAGGCCAGATTCTCCCACCATCGTATTCGAAGTTATCCTTGACCGGCGAATCCGTCAAGCTTCGACAAGACGGACCCAAGACGTATTACGTCCCGGCATTTTTCAAATTTGAACATTTCCGCGAACTCGAGATGAAACGGCCTCCAACGGAACAGGGTGGGCCGTTTCGGGATAAAGGACAGTGTTTCAGTTTCTCGAAAATGTTCCTATTGTGGACACATACCCGCAGTTGTCGGGCGAAGACCGAACCGGCCACGTTGCGTCTCGTCGTGAGGGGCCGGGTCGGTAACACGTGTGCAGACCGGCGGGTCAGGGACATGAACTACAGGAGGTAACCCATGTCGAATTACGATTTCAGACTTGTTCCGGCAATGGCGGGGCTCGCACTCACGATTGCGCTGACCGGAACATCCGCAGTGTCCGGCGGTGCGAAAATCGGGATGATCACGACGCTCTCTGGCGGCGGTTCGTCTCTCGGAATCGATGTCCGCGATGGCTTCATGCTCGCGGTCCTGCAGTCCGGAAGAGACGATATCGAAGTGGTTGTCGATGACGATCAACGCAAACCCGATATCGCTGTCCAGCTCGCGGACAAGATGGTTCAGTCGGACCGAGTGGATGTCTTGACCGGAATTATCTGGTCGAATCTCGCGATGGCTGTCGTTCCGTCGGTCGTGGCCCAAGGCAAGTTCTACCTGTCGCCGAATGCGGGGCCATCGGCGCTTGCGGGCAAGGGCTGCCACGAAAACTACTTCAACGTCGCTTGGCAAAACGACAACCTGCACGAAGCCGCGGGGAATTATGCCAACGACGCAGGATTCGGAAATTCGTTCATCCTGGCGCCGAACTACCCGGCCGGCAAGGATGCCCTGACCGGGTACAAGCGATACTTCAAGGGGAACCTCGCCGGTGAAGTCTACACGCAGCTTGGCCAGACCGACTACGCCGCCGAAATCGCCCAGATCCGGGCATCGGGTGCTGACAGCGTTTTCTTCTTCCTGCCGGGTGGCATGGGAATCTCCTTCATGAAGCAGTACTCGGGTTCCGGTGTGGACATCCCCGTCCTCGGCCCGGCGTTTTCATTTGACCAGGGAATCCTGGCCGCGGTAGGCGACGCCGCGCTCGGCGTCAGGAACACGTCGCAGTGGTCGAAGGACCTGGACAACGAGGCAAACCGGAACTTCGTTGCAAGTTTCGAAGAGGAATATGGCCGCCTGCCTTCGCTCTACGCGTCCCAGGGCTTCGATACAGCGAACCTGCTGATCTCGGCGCTCGGAAAGGCCGATGTTTCTGATACCGATGCATTTCGGGATGCTCTTCGCGCGGCCGACTTTGTTTCGGTACGCGGAAATTTCAGCTTCGACTCCAATCATCACCCCATACAGGACATCTACGTCAGGGAAGTCATCAAGGAAGGGGATATTCTTACCAACCGGATTATCTCGGTTGGTCTGGAGGATCACTCGAACGTCTACGCGGCAGACTGCCCACTCTGACGATTTGATCCGGTTTCAAGGATCCCGGCGGGATGAACTCGCCTGTCGGGATGCGCGGGACAAATGACGACGACACTGATTGCGGAGCAGATCCTGAACGGTCTCCAGTTCGGGGTCATGCTTTTTCTGATGTCGGCAGGTCTGACGTTGATCTTCGGTGTCATGGGATTGATCAATCTGGCGCACGGTTCGCTGTACATGGTCGGAGCGTTCGCCTGCGCCGCCGTGGCCATGGCCAGCGGATCGTTCTGGCTGGGGCTTGCAGCCAGCCTCGCAGCCGCAGCCGCGGTGGGCGCGATCATTGAAATTGTCGTGATCAAGAGGCTGTATGGCCGTGACCACCTAGACCAGGTCCTTGCCACCTTCGCCCTGATCCTGGTTTTCTCGGAAGGCGTACGCTGGATCTTTGGCCCGTTTCCCCTGTACCTTGACATCCCGGATTCTCTGGCAGGCGCCGTTCTGTTACCGGGCGAAATCCACTATCCGCTTTATCGGCTGATAATCATCGCCGTGGGTCTTGCGATCGCTGCCGGCTTGGCCGGCCTGATTTCGTTTACGCGAATTGGAATCCAGATCCGTGCCGGGCAGACGGACCGGGAAATGATTGCCGTCCTCGGCGTCGACATCAACAGGTTGTACACGCTGGTTTTCGCACTTGGCGCTGCCCTGGCGGGCCTTGCCGGCGCACTTGTGGGAACGATTCAATCGGTGGAAGTCGGCATGGGGGAACCGGTGCTGATTCTTGCATTTGTCGTCATCGTCATCGGAGGAATCGGTTCGGTCAAGGGAGCTCTGGTCGGTGCAGTGCTCGTCGGGGTTACGGATACGGTCGGGCGATTCCTTCTTCCCCAGGCTTTCGGGATTTTCATGGACCCGTCGTCAGCGACGGCCGTCGGATCTTCCCTCGCGTCCATGTTGATTTACGTTCTGATGGCACTTGTCCTCTACCTCCGACCAGGAGGTCTTTTTGGTCGAGCGTACGTGCACCAGTCATGATCTCGGAAGAAAGACTGAACCTGGTTCTGGCCGCCTTGCTGGTCGCCGTTCCCGTGGGAGCCTTTCTTGTCGATCAGCCTTACATCCTGACGCTGGCGACCCGGGTGGTGATCCTGGGAATGGCAGGAATCGGATTGAACCTGGTTCTCGGCTACGGCGGCCTGGTGTCGTTCGGACATGCCGCGTATTTCGGAGCGGGCGGATACGTTGCGGGTATCCTTGCACACCATGCCCTGAACGCCGATCCGATCATCGAGTTCCCGTTCATCATTCACGGAACGGCGGAAATGCTGGTCATCTGGCCGTTTGCTATGCTGGCCGGAGCGCTTCTGGCATTCTGTATCGGTTTCCTCTCGCTCCGGACGAGCGGCGTCTACTTCATCATGATCACGCTCGCGTTCGCGCAGATGCTCTATTATTTTTCGGTGTCGTGGCCATCCTATGGCGGGGAAGACGGTCTGCCGACCTACGTCCGGAGCAGCTTTCCGGGCGTGAGCACCATGCAACCGCTTCCATTCTTCGGTATCTGCCTCGCGCTCCTTTTCCTCGTCATTTTTCTGACGTCCCGAGTGATCAATTCGCACTTCGGCATGGCGCTGCAGGCGGCACGGCAGAACCCGGGTCGTGCCGCCAGCGTTGGTGTCGAAGTCTTCAGGACCCGACTCACCGCGTTTGTCATTTCCGGGGCCATTGCTGCGTTGGCCGGCGCTCTGTTCACCGAGTTGTACCGCTTCGTGAGTCCGACGATGTTCAACTGGCACACTTCGGGCGAGATCATCGTCTTTGTCATCCTCGGTGGCGTCGCGCGCCTGTACGGTCCGATTGTCGGAGCCGCGTGCTTCGTTCTGCTCGAACAGGTCCTTGGCGGGATAACCGAGCACTGGCAGTTCTGGCTCGGAATGGGTCTCGTGATCGTCGTCCTGTTCGCCAAGGGGGGAATTATCGGGTTGCTGGTCAGGAAAGAGGCAAGTGCCTGAACGGGGAACCGTGCCCGGCTCGGAAGCCACTTCCAAGGGTGACACCGGGGAGCCTGGTTCAGGTGGCGGAGCCATCCTCGAGATCGACGGCCTGACGAAACGATTCGGTGCGGTTGTCGCCAATCTGGATGTTTCGTTTGATCTCAGACCCGGCGAAATTCATGCGGTTATCGGGCCGAACGGGGCCGGGAAGTCGACCCTTGTCAAACAGATCGTCGGAGAAATGCGCCATGACTCCGGCACCATTCAGTTTCGTGGTCGCGACATAGGTGGGCTGGACGCGGCACTTCGCTCACGGCTTGGGTTGGCCAGGAGCTTCCAGGTCTCGTCATTGATTCCGGAATTCACCGTCCTTCAGAACACGATGCTTGCCGTTCTCGGGCGAACCGGCGCGGGTTTCCGGTTCGTTCGACCTGCAATGACCGACGACTCGCTGGTGAGGCCCGCAAGGACCTGCGTTGAGCAGGTCGGGCTCGAGCGCAGATCGGCCGTTCTTGCGTCGGAACTCAGCCATGGAGAACGAAAGAAGCTGGAGATTGCAGTTGCACTCGCCCTGGAGCCGGGCGCGTTCATTCTCGATGAACCCATGGCCGGAATGGGCCCCGAGGGAACCAGGGAAATGACGGCATTCCTGGACAGGCTCCGCAAGACGGCCCCGATTCTCCTGGTCGAGCACGACATGGACGCTGTCTTCGCGCTCGCCGACCGCGTCTCCGTGCTGGTCGAAGGTCGACTTCTTGTCACCGGAGGCGCGGAATCCGTGCGCACGAACCCTGAAGTTTGCACGGCCTATCTCGGGGACTGGGGAAAATGAATGGCCTTTTGAACGTCGGCAACATGCACGCATGGTACGGCTCGAGCCAGGCGCTGTTTGGCGTTGATCTTGATGTGGGCGAAGGCGAGGTTGTTGCGCTCATGGGCCGTAACGGCATGGGAAAAACGACCGCCATACAGACCGTTCTGGGCCTGATTCGTCCCTGTACGGGTGAAATCCGGTTTTCCGGACACGACATAACGAACCTGCCGCCTCATCGCATCGCAAGGCTGGGAATCGGATTGGTGCCCGAGGGCAGACGCTGTTTTCCCAATCTGACGGTTCGGGAGAATCTTCTTTCTGCCTCCCGGCGGGGAGAGTGGACCCTGGGAAGGACATGCGGACTGTTTCCGTTTCTCACGGAACGCCTGGACCAGCCGGCGGCCACTCTTTCGGGGGGAGAACAACAGATGCTGGCCATTGGGCGGGCACTGATGACCAATCCAAGGATGTTGATCATGGATGAGGCCACCGAAGGTCTGGCACCGCTTGTTCAACGGGAAATCTGGTCGGTCATAAGAAGCCTCAAACAGGACGGACTTTCGATACTTCTCGTCGACAAGGCGGTCCGCGAACTGTTCCAGGTATCCGACCGGTGCGTCATCCTTGAGAAAGGCCGAACGGCGTGGACCGGGAGGCACTCTGATCTGACCACGGAAACCGTCGAGCACTACCTCGGAATCTAGGTCGCCCTGTTGTTCAAATGAATGAGCACCCGGACAAGCATCGGCGTAAAATACATGGGAAACTGGTAGAGTGCGATGAACATTCCAAGGTACGGGTCGGGCGGCAAGGCAGCAAGATAGACGGCCGCGTTACGATTTCCCCAGAGAAGGCCCAGGGTGCCGGAATCCCGACGTCCAAGGGGCCCAAGGGCGATGCAATAGACGGCTCCGTTGACTCCGAGGTTCAGGAGAACCGCGAGGCCGAATATTGATGATCCGGTCAACGGGTCATCAAACAGGCGTACGGCAACACCGTCAAAGACGGGAATCAGGAATAGGATCATGGCAACCGCCGAGACGCCGTTCAGCACGTGGCTTTCGTCGGTCCCAGAACGGTTTCGGTACCTCAATGGCAGGCTGATCGTGATGGCAATGATCCATCCGCCCACGATGATGGCGGCAAGCCGCACGGCGAGTCGAAAGGGATCGACTGCCTCGAGTTCCGGGAGCAGGATCGAAAGGGTCAGGGGGCCGAGCAGGGGAGTCAGCACGGTTGCCACGAGCGAGACCTCCAGCGCACGTCGACTGTTCAGGCCAATGAACTGGCTGAGTGCAGCCGCAGATGCGATTGGCGGCGCTGCTGCCAGGATAACTGCGAATTCAAGTGATCGCCCTGATATCCCGATCAGTCCGAAAGTCAGCGCATAGATCAGCGATGTGACCGGCATCAACACGACCGCGAGTGCGACAAAGGCGGGGAAGCGCGAAAGCGACAGGATTCTCGGCAAGAATTCGCGGGGGTTCAACTGCGCCATGGACGACCCGAGAACCAGGGATACCAGGACGGGAAGCGCGGGACGCATGATGGACGCAAGGTCCGGAAAAGTGAACGCGACCGCGCACCCGACGATCAGCACGACAGGCGCGTGTTTCCCGAGCCATCCCAGGGTCTGAACCACCGAGGCGCCTCGCGACGTTGGGCGATCAAGCCGGGAATTCCGGGCGGGCCGTGTTTTCCGGTTGCATCAACACTGGTGAGTACCGGCATGTGTACCCGGGAAATTCGATACCTGGTTGCATCGGTGCACGGGTGTTGCGGCAAAGACCGGTGGGAACGGGGACTGCCGGTGCTCTGCGGGCGCATTCGGGAGGAAATCTGCCGTGACCTTCTCTATTCAGCCAAGTCGATCGATGGTCGAAACCGGCGTTCGCATTACGCGATTGAACGCTTGCTCGGCTGGGTCCGAATGCAATCCCACGTTCGAGACACACAACCGGAATTCCCGATGGTTGCGCAGGTCGCGCATTTGTTGGTGATGCCCACGATATCTGCACTGGATCATGGATTCACCGGGCCAGTGCTCTTTGCGCTCACTCAGGACTGGTGGTTTTCGCCCGCTGTCATGGGCTCACGAGGGACGGGTGGCGCGAACGAACACGCGCCGTTCACCGACTGGTCAAACGGAATGACAGAACCGGTCATGAGTCCACAATCGTCGGAGGCGATGAAGTTCACGGCGCGCGCAACTTCATCGGGATCGATCAGTCTCCCGAACGGTCTCTCTCTGCCTGCCCGGGCTTGCCATCCTTCTTCAGCATTGTGGTACGTGCGCTGTATCCGGTCCTCGCCGTCGGAGGCCATCCATCCGATGTCGAGTTGGTTGACCCGAATTCGATTGCACATGAGCGCGTAACCCGAATTCCTCGTCAGTGTTGCGAGCGCGCCTTTCGAGGCGCAGTACGCTGATATGAAAGGCTGGCCGGCGGTGGCTGAAATGGAGCCAATGTTGACGATCGATCCCTCGACTCCGTCCCGAATCATGAGTTTCACCGCCTCCTGCATCAGGAAGAACGGTGCCCTTACATTCGTCGCAAACATCCGGTCGAAAAGGTCCTCCGATGTTTCGACAAGGTTTCCCCGGTCAGTGGTGGCGGCGGCGTTGACGAGAATGTCGACACGTCCGAATTCGCGGTCCGCAACTGCAATCACATTTCGGCATTCGTCGACGGATTCGAGATCTGCCCGAACGAAGATGACCCTGGCGTTCTCATGATCACGGCGGATCTTCCGGGCAACGGATTCACCGCGATCCGCGTTCCGCCCGCAAATGACCAGACCGCTTGCCCCCGCCGACGCGAGTCGATGCGCGATCGCAGCCCCAAGCCCTTGGGTTCCACCCGTGACAACGGCAATTTTTCCATCGATCCTGTTCATGAGTCCGGTCGCTCCGAAATTTCGTAGCCTGCATTAGCCAGAACCCGTGACAGTTCGGCGTAGCCGATGCAGGCAAATTCGTAGGGAGGGGCAAGCGCCGGGTCCTGCTCGGCCTCCACCACGAACCAGCCCTCGTATCCCGTGTCGGCCATGCGCTGGACCAGTTCCCCGAAGTCCAGTGATCCGTCGCCAGGAACCGTGAAGGCGCCCTTCAGCACGGCATCGAGAAAGCTCTCGCGTGATCGGTCGAGTCCGGCGACCACATCGGCCCTGATGTCCTTTGCATGGAAGTGACTGATGCGGGACCCGTGATTGGCGATCACGCGATACACGTCGCCTCCGGCAAATGCCATGTGGCCAGGGTCGTAGAGGAGCGGCAGGGTCGCACCTGAATGATTCATCAAGAGGTCGAGGTCGCGTTCCGACTCGATCGGCGCCCCCATATGGTGATGGAATGCGATCGGCATTCCCTGGTCTGCGCACCACTCTGCGAGAAGAGTGAGCCGCTGGCCGTATTCCTTGATCTGATCCTCATCGAGCTGCCGACGTCGTTCAAGCGGTGTCTTTCGTTCACCCTGAATCGTACCGGAGGTTTCTCCGTAAACCAGGCATGGGGCGTTCACGGCCTTGAAGAGTTCGAGCTGTTCCGCAATCCGGTCTTTTTCGGCATCCAGGTTATTGTCGAGAAGCGTCCCGGAGTACCAGCCTCCGCAAATTCCAATGTCATGTGCAGCGAGAACTCGCTTCAAGACATTTGCCTCTTTCGGGAACTTGCCGCCTGTCTCCACGCCGATGAACCCGGCCTTCCGCGCGTCCCGCAGGCAAGTCTCGAGGGGTGTGTCTCCGCCGAGTTCCGGCAGGTCGTCATTTGACCATGCGATCGGTGCAATTCCCAGTTTGGCCAACATTTCAGGTCCCCCGTTGTCAGAAACGCAGGATTCAACATGTTTGGCGCGAGTTCGCAAGATCGGCAGGTGAATTTCCATCCGCCCGCGCGGGGGTGCGTCGCGTGAATCTGTACCGTTCCGTTTTCGTCCAGATGAATTGAGAGGTTGCGGCCCTGTCTTTTCCGGACACTCAATCACGAATTCGGGCGTCCATGCGCACCCATGCGCGCAACAGGGGTCCCAAGCGAAAGATCGTGTGTCCCGTCGGCGGCTTCCTCGAAATCTTGGCTTGAACCCGGGGCAAGACTCATATCACAAGGCGGTCTACGCTAATCCACCTGAAATGATGACACGGGGCACGAAAAATGAAACCAAACAGGCTCAAGCGCATTTGGTCGGACGGCGGTTCCACCGTCAACGGCTGGTTGGCGATCGGAAACGCGTTTACCGCCGAGATCATGGCCGAACAAGGGTATGACAGCCTCACGATCGACATTCAGCACGGATTCCTCGATTATGCAGATGCCAAGGGCATGCTGCAGGCGATCCGCGCGAGCCAAAAAACGCCATTGGTTCGAGTTCCTTGGCTGGAGCCCGGAATCATCATGAAGTGCCTCGACGCTGGTGCTCACGGCGTGATTTGCCCAATGATCAACACACCGGATCAGGCGGCCGCCCTCGTGGATGCCATGCGTTACCCGCCCCTAGGCAATCGAAGCTTTGGCCCGACCCGGGCAAACATCTCTGCCGGACCAGGTTATTTTGGCGGAGCCAATGAAAACGTACTGGCGATCGCGATGATCGAAACCGATGAGGGGGTTCGAAACGTCGAGGCAATCGCAAAGGTTGCGGGCATCGACGCCCTGTATATCGGACCGGGCGATCTTGCCCTCGGCATTTCACACGGCCGCCTGCAGCCTGGGCTCGATCGCGAGGAAAAGGAAGCCCGGGACGCAATCCTCCGAATCCGGGATGCGGCCAGGGCGGCCGGGATTTCATCGGGCATTCACTGCGGAACCCCGGAATATGCGGCGCGGTCCATTGATTGGGAATTTGACATGGTCACGATTTCAAGCGACGTCAGGTTGCTGGCCGAGGCTGCTGCTGAATCCCTTGGCAGGTTCCAGGGGCTTACGGGACGGATCCTGACCGGTGAGCAAGACGATGGCGGAGGATATTGATGCCACATGTTGTCGTTGCCGGTCCTCTTCATCCTGCCGGGATTGAAGTGCTGGCGGCTGCGCCGGACGTTAGCTTTGTCCATGAAACGAGTCGCGATCCAATCGCGTATACTTCCCACATTGGCGCGGCAGACGGGCTGGTGCTGCGCACCCAAGCCCTGACGCGGAACATCGTCGACATGGCCCCCCGACTGAAGATCGTATCGAGAAACGGAGTCGGATATGACGCCGTAGATGTCGGGGTGCTGAACGAAAGAGGCATTACGCTTGCCGTCGTTGGCGACGTCAACTCGGCCACCGTGGCCGAACACACCGTCATGCTGATGCTTGCCGCGTCACGACGCCTACTCAAGAGTGCCACGCGGCTTCGCGAGGGTGACTGGCTGTACCGGGACGCGTTCGAGTCTCGGGAACTGCATGGAAAGAGTCTTTTGATCATCGGATTCGGCCGAATCGGTCGACGGGTTGCCCGCATTGCAACCGCATTCGAGATGTCCGTTTTCGCCTACGATCCGTTCATCGGCGTCGATCAGTTCGAAGGTGTAAACCGGGTTTCGAGTCTTGATGACGCCCTTCGAGTGGCGGATGTGATCTCTCTTCATGTTCCGGCTACGGACATCCAGGTACTTGATTCTTCTGCGTTTCGTCGCATGAAACCCGGTGTCGTCATTGTCAATGCATCAAGGGGAAGCGTCGTTGACGAGGTGGCCCTCCTGAGTGCGGTTGAGGGTGGGCGGGTCGGTGCAGTCGGGATTGATGTATTTGCCGAAGAACCTCCTCCCTCCGATCACCCGTTCCTTTCCCATCAGTCCTTCGTTGCCACTCCGCATTCAGCCGGCCTGACGGAAGAGTGTGCCAGGCGGATGGCTCGAAAGGCGGTCCAGAATGTCCTGGATTCCCTTGAAGGAACGCTCGATCCTTCCCTGATCGTCAACCGCGCGTCGTGATGGCCGTCCCGACACTCAGGATTGGATTGATTGGCGCCGGATTCATGGGGCGCACGCACATTTTCGGTTACGCGCTGGCGAACCGCGCATTTGCAGATGTCGCACGACTCGAACTCATCGCAATCGCCGAGATCTCGGTCGACAAGGCCGCCGAAGCCGGGCGTGAGTTCGGGATTGCGCATTCGACCGGAGACTGGCGCGACCTGGTTGAAGATCCCGAAATCGACGTTGTCGACATCACGGTACCGACGTCCCGGCACAAGGAAATCGCGCTCGCAGCAATTCGCGCGGGTAAACATGTCTATTGCGAGAAGCCCCTGACTCCAACGGCATCGGAAGCGCTTGAAGTCGCGGAGGCGGCGGAGTCAGCCGGACTGAAGACGCAGGTTGGATTCAATTACCTGGCGAACCCAATGCTCGATGTCGCCCGTGACCTGATCGCTACGGGAGATCTGGGGGAAATCTACAGCTTCCGGGGTATCCATGCCGAGGATTACATGTCCGACCCGAGCGGGCCGGTGACGTTTCGACATGATCCTCGGGGAGGGGGTGCGCTTGCGGACATCGGCAGCCACGTGCTCGCGACCGCGGAATACCTGCTCGGCCCGATCTCGGAAGTCATGGGTGATTGCAAGACCTTGATCGGACATCGAGCGGACATGAAAGGCAATCGTCAGAAAATTCGGGTCGACGACATCTCACGGGCATTCTTGCGATTTTCGTCGGGCGTCGGCGGTTCGATCGAGGCCAACTGGTGCGCGACCGGCCGCAAGATGCAGCACGATTTCGAGATTTACGGCTCAAAGGGTGCGCTCCTGTTCAGCCAGGAACGACTGAACGAGCTGCACCTGTATGAATCGAACGGTCCAGCCGGATTGCGTGGTTTCAGGAAAATCGAATGTGGACCGGAGCACCGGCCTTATGGCCGGTTTTGCACCGCGCCGGGACACCAGATCGGCTTCAACGAGTTGAAGGCGATCGAAATCGGCCGGTTCGCTGCCGCTATCGTTGCCGCAGGGGTCGAACCTTTCGGGTTTCGGCAAGGGTATCGGATCCAATGCCTGGTCGAAGCAATTCGTGATTCATCGCACACCGGAAACTGGACCAGAGTCTGAGGCGGCGGCAAAGTCAGGTACAGGCCCGCCGTCATCGGTGACGGCGGTGACGTTCGGGATACGTGACCACCATCGGTCGCACCTGGATCAGAAACGCTCCTCGTCAACACTGGCTTTTCGGTGCGAAACCTGGCCCAATCCATGAGGAGCATGGAGGATTGGTGCGTGTGTTGACCCTGATTGAGATGACTTCCTGGGCAAGGGGAATGGACAGAGTCCATGGACCAGTAAACTGAACGATTGGTGGAGCCAAGGGGGATCGAACCCCTGACCTCTTGCATGCCATGCAAGCGCTCTCCCGGCTGAGCTATGGCCCCACAAGACAAAAGTATCATTCGAAACACGGTTGACACAAGACGAAATCGAAATGCCGGTTGCTGGGAGCCCCTTGGCAAATCGCGGATTGTCCAGCGTGTCGAGTCAAATCCATCGCGCAGCGACGCCGTATCGGATCCCTTACGAAGGCACCTTAAAGTGTCACCCGGTGCCAGCATGGTCTGAGCAAGTGCTCTCCCACTCTACCCGCTGTCTGCGTATGCCTTACCCGAAAAGGGGACTGGACCCAAACCAATTGGCGGACCGGCGTTTCGGTCTTGGTTTCGGTGATACAGCTATACACGCAGTTTCGTTTCCGAAGCACTGCCCGCTGCATGTGACCCTCACCCTCCACGGAATTCGGGACCTACCGGATTTACGGTTTCCGAGAGAGTATCCATGTCAAAATCACTTGGGTCCGGACCTTCGGCAAGTAGAACATGCCGTTGTCAATCCAGGCGTTCGAGGTGCCATGTGGATCAGTCCAGGTTATTGGACAGCCGCTTAAGGTCATCAGGAAATCACGGTTCGGACGTTCGTTGGCCAGATCACAACCGAAACTGGTGAAAAGCGTCGGCGATTCGTCCGAAATCCAAAAAACCGGTCAGGTAGTCGGTCCGCCGCGCAAAGATTCACGCTATGCCTGGTTCAAAGTGTCACGGTACGGCCGTGTGGAATACAACACGCGTGGCATCCTTTGGCGCCTGAACGCACAGTAGAACGAGGCTGCTGGGGTGCAGGTCGTCCACTTCGATTCGCAAGTCTACTCTTGCCACGAGGTCCATCACTGCGTGCAGCCGCGCTTTGGCGATAGTATTCCGAAGGCCAAACAAACGTTTCGGGCCATTCGCGCTAAACTGGGTCATCCTTATCAGGCGGAATGATGTCCAGCCCGGCACGCCAGGCAAGTGACTTGGGGAAAGGCGTCGGGCACCAGCGTCTGGCCGCGTACGTCACAGCGTAGAACAAAGTCAGGCAATGTAGGGGCTCGGACTTCTTCGCCATGAACCGGGTGTTTTTCCACATTCCTTGCACACGAACTTTCGATTGATCAGGTGCTATCCGAAACAGGGCCTATCCCCAAGGCAGGCATCTTCAAGACCTCCGCTATCCCGCCAGACTTTATCAAGAGCCTTTTGGTGTGGGACGGATGCGATCCGGATGCTTGCGATTGCCTGCCGGTTCGACTGGCTGACTGCACGACGCCATTTGCCTGAAACAGAAGAACGTGGCCCGCGCAGATTGCCTTTCGCCGGGCCGTGGGCGGCCCGTATAGCTGCGATTCATAATCCCAGGAACATTGCTTACCGCGGAGATGAGCCGCCGCGCTGCCGAAACCGGGTAATCGCCGGTGCTAAACTTCGACGAAGCGCACCAACCCGGCAACGGTGTCCTCGCCGAGTTCAAGATGATTACCAACTACCGAATGGAATCCGGGAACCGGCTCCGCCAGCTGCTGGTCGGGCTCACCAAACTGCGCAACCGGCTCAGGATGGCGGTGCATGAACAGCCTGCACAGGGAATCGTCGTCAACTGTCACATTCCCGGGCTCCGCCACGAGGAGATCGGCACCCATGTCGAACACCGGATAGGCATGACCGGTGCCGATATGCCGGTCTTCGAGCCAGCGGCAATCGGGGCGGTGGCACCGGCAAGCAACCGCATCCCGCGGCAGATCGACCGCCTTTCCCACCGTGCGCTGATCGCCGCCGCCGAACTTGGGTGCCGGAAGGACGCCACCGACAGGGCTGCCGGAAACGCCCTGGCTCCGTGACCAGTATCAATCAAAGCATCTTCGATCACGTCATGGGACACAGTGGCGGCGGCACAATCGATCTGCTCCTCCATGCGGAGGGGTGCTAGCGACCTTCAGACCCTCTAGCACGTCGAGGGGCACCAATTCGAAAACGTCTTCTGTGAACATGATGCCGACCTTGTCGGAGACATGGCCGCAAGAATGCTCGAGGCACAAAGTCGCGCGATCCGGCGCATGCGGCCAGGCGGCGACAGCAACGTCAAGGACTGGATTGACATCCTGCAAAGGAAAACAAATCCCAATCCTCACCAGTCAGATCAACGTAATGCCGGAAGGATCATCCTAAACGGAGCGAAACAACCCGGGAAATCCGCGCTTATCAAGGTCGAAGAACATCCCGACCGATTACTTGCCCGGCTATGAAAATGCCAAGATCATCGACCAGGAAAGGGCGTCCAATTACGTTGCGCACACGCTGATCGGAGATCCGCTGGCCGATGCGATGGCGGCGGACCTGGCGGACCTGGAGCGTCAGGAAGCCGCCCAGTTCATCGAAAAGGCGATGAACGATCCCGGCGGCGGCTCGCTGGGCGACGCGCCAGCCTCGCTGCGGGAGTTCTTCAGAGAAGTGGAACGTCAGCCGGACTGGCTCGACTACTCCGCCTTTGCCCCGAGCATCCGAATATTCCACCGAATCTCCTACACCGCCTTCGTGGCCATATTGGCTGCGGTTCTGGTTGAGGGCTATTCCACGAATATAGCCAAATCCTTTGCGCTCACCGGTCGATCGCGCGACGGGGGCCTCAGGCGCCTGGGACAGAACAGTCGGCATGTGGTCGAGGTATTCGTGCCAGGCGGTCTGGACAGGAATGGGAACGGCTGGAAGCTGTCGGTCCGAATCAGGATTGTCCACGCGCAAGTCCGGCACTTTCTGAGCGCTTCCGATAAGTGGGACGGTGAAGCCTGGGGGACGCCTATCTGCGCCGCGCACACGGGCTTTGCCCTCTGCGCTTTCTCGGCGCGGCTGCTGCATCACATGAAGAGGCTGGGCGCGGACTGCAATGACGAGGAACTCAAGAGCTTCATGGACATATGGCGCTATGCGGGTTTCCTGATCGGAATTCCCGAGACCATCATGTACAAAGACCATGACGACGCAGTGAAACTGTTCGACATCGGGCTTATGTGCGAGCCGCCACCGAGCATGGAATCGCTCACTTTGGCGAACTCGCTGCTCGACTATGCCCCGCTGTTGTCCAGGACGGCCACCGATCCCGCATCGCGATTGAGGGATGCTCGTTATGTGTACCAGTTATCCCGGGCGCTTATCGACGAAGAGTTGGCGAAGGCGCTGAATTACCCGAGCACCTACTCCGTCGGAATCGTCAGAATTTTCAGGCTCCGGGAGCGCCTTGGCAAGCTTCTGGTCAGGCTGATTCCGGGTTATCGGATGAATAGAGACTTTCGAAAGTTTTCATTTCTGCTCCAGACCTCGGCGTACGAAGAGAATGGCATCAGCTACTCGCTGCCCGATAGCCTCTATTCCGAGACGTAAGGGGACTGGTGACGCTGGCGGCGCGGCCTTCAACCGGCGTTCGACGGAACCGACGCATATGCGCCGTACTATTAGATCCGTTGTTTTCAGCGTTCTGTCAGTGGCTACGAGAAAGCGCGAAAATCTGGCGATTTGCCGCGCTTTTGCGAGATCGTGTTCTTTCCCTATTGTCGCGCTCCTGTTGTCGCTGTTGTCGGTTTTCGTGTCGCCTGTCGCGTTGCCGCGGCCCGGCGTTGATTCTCTTGTGCGTGTCGTGGGACGCCGGTCGGAATGCGATGCCGAGGCCAGGCCATTTTCGAGAGCTTGCGCAGGGAAGCCATGATCAGATTGGGTTGACATTTTTCATTGGGGAATGCGGCGATCATCTCGGTCAGGTTGGGGGCGTTGGCGATCTGCTGGGCCGGAGGTCTTTGTTGATCGGGCAGCAACCATGCACCTCTTTCTCGGTGAAATTCAGATAGCGGTCCTTTGCCCATTGGCGGATGTCTTGAAGACCATTTCGCGAAACCATGGTTCCTGTCGACCTGACTTGGTGCGGGGCAGGGCCGACGGAAAACGTGATTGCGCGGCGCCAGTCTGCGAGATTTTCGCCTCACTTCCGGGCAATTCCGATCCTCTGTCAATGGGCAGTGGCAGCATGACTCCGGCCATTTGGTCGGTCACGCCCCCGTTCAAGAGTCCGATTGTCTTGGCCACATCCTCGGCCTCCCGATTCGACGCGACGGGATTCTGGCGGTGCGTGCAATCAGCTGTCTTGCGCGCCGCCATGCCTTCCGTTGCCGGGAACGCACGGCGCGTCAACCTGGATGGATGCCATCACATTGGCGATCACTCAATCGACCCGTGTTCGACAATGGTCTGCGATCTGAGGCTAGTGATTGAAGCCGTCACGCGTGGTCTGTAGACCTCGTCAGGTCAGCGTTTTCCGGCACCTCGATTCCGCGTCCTGAAATCGTTCTGACAGGCCACGCAAATGATCGATGGTCAGGCGTCCCGTTCGGCTATCCACTCGACCTCCGGCGCCAGGGCGAAGCGCCATTTTCTCAATGGCCCGGCCATGACGTTGAGGTAGTACATTTCGAACCCGTACGGTGCGGCACAGGGGTGGTGGCCGCATGGGACCAGCACCACGTCGCCGTCGCCAACGGCCATCGTCTCGTCGAGTTGTCCGTCATCCGTGTAGACGCGCTGGATGCCGAAACCCGATGCCGGGTTCAGGCGGTGGTAGTACGTCTCTTCGAGGTAAGTGACCCGCGGGTAGTCGTCTTCGTCATGGCGGTGAGACGGATAGGACGACCAATGCCCGGCAGGCGTGAAGACCTCGGTGACCAGAAGACTGTCGGCATAGTCCTCGTTTTCCATCGCGATATTGTTGATCAGGCGCGTATTCGTGCCCTTGCCGCGTTCGGTGAGCGTGATGTTATCAGGTCCGATCCTCCGTGGCGCATGCCCGCCCTTGCCGGGCGCCGAGCAAACGGCGATGACGCAGTCGGAGCTGGCTTTCGCTTCCCATGCCGTTCCATCGGGCAGATAGAGACTGTGAGGCGGTGTCTTCTCGAACACGTCCATCCTGTCTCCCAGGACACCCCAGTCCTCTCCTGCACCTGAGACGCGGGCAGTGCCTTCGACCATGACCAGAATCACTTCCCGGTCCTTCGTCGTCTCCGCTACGGTCTCGCCCTGGCGCAGCCGATGGAGAGAGAAACCGACATACTGCCAACCCGCATTTTGGGGCGTCACGTCATGCACCTTTCCATGGTTGCCACGGGGCTTTCGCAAAAGGTCACCCATCACGATCCTCGTAGTTGGCCGGGTCGAAAGCGACGTAGAATTCATAGATGCAATAGACCGAGACGGCACCAAACAGCATTGCCCAGAATACACTCCCCGTCCAAAGTTCGAACAGCGTCCAGCACCCGACAAATGCCGTCGTGATCATACGCCTCCAGGCTGGTCGAAAGAACGGATGACGTACGCTGAGGGATTTCCACATCGCTCTTGCCTTCGGCTTCTGCGGCCCGGTTTCGGCGCTCAACCATTTGCCAATCTTGAGCCGACGATCAGTGCCGGCGTCGGGAAATGCAGCAGTCGAAGCCACACGCCAGGCCGTCTCGACCGGTTATTCCAGGAGCTTGTAGACCAATTCCACGCACTGTCGTGGGCAAGGCAATCAGGCAGAACCGGCTTGCAGCAAACGGAGTTGACCAACCCGTGTCCGTTTGGAGCTATGTCTTCAGGCTGCCTCGGCGTACCCTGATTGGGTTCTGGCCCCGGTAATGTAGGACACGACGTCCTCGCCCGTAATGTCCTCGTTCTTGATGTCCAGGTTGGCGCAGATACGCCCGCGACGAAACACCACGACACGGTCCACCAGATCAAAAACCTGCCGCATGTTGTGGCTGATCAGTATCAAGGGTTCGCCCTGCTCCTTCAATGTCCGGATGATATTCTCGACCTGGGACGTCTCCTGAACACCAAGCGCCGCGGTCGGCTCATCCATGATTGTCAGTTTCGAATGGAACGTGGCCGTCCGGGCGATCGCCACGCACTGCCGCTGACCACCCGACATGTTGCGGATCGTGTTCTTGATATTCGGGATCTTGACTGCGGTTTTCTTGAGGCCGTCAAGCGTCGCCTGCCGCATGCCCCTGTAATCGAGGATCCTGAAAGGACCGAGCCAATCGAGCCTGGTCATCTCCCTGCCGAGAAAAAGATTGTCCGGGACATCGAGATCATCGGCCAGCGCCAATGTCTGGAAAACCGTCTCAATCCCCGCTTCACGGGCTTCGAGCGGTCCCGAGAAGTTGACAGGATTTCCATCGAAGACGATCTCTCCCCGGGTTCTTTGTTCCACGCCCGTAATCTGACGTACAAAGGTCGATTTGCCGGCGCCGTTGTCGCCCATGATTCCGACATGTTCACCCTTGTGGAGGATGAAGTCTGCGCCTTCGAGTGCATGAACACCACCATAGTGCTTCGTCAGATCGCGGGTTTCGAGGACAATCGAATCGCTTGTATCGCTCATGTCATTGTCTCCCGTCATGCTTGCGCCGCTGCGCGCTGTTGCCGCACCTGGTCAAGCACGACTGCGCTGATGATGATGATTCCCTTGACCATCTCCTGGTAAAAGGCGTCGAGGCGCAAAAAGGTGAATCCCGAGATGATCACGCCAAATATCATGGCTCCCAGCACCGTACCGATTATTGATCCACGCCCACCGCTCAGGCTGACCCCACCGATGACTGTCATGGCGATTGCGTCCAACTCGTACATGATGCCCATTCCGGACTGGGCAGTTAGATTCTTCGAACTCAACACGATGGCAGCGGTAGCTGCCAGGACGCCTGCAATGGCGTAGACCATGACCTTGTGGCGCTTGACCTTGATCCCGGACATTCGCGCGGCATCCTCATTGGATCCGACGGCATACGTGTGCTTGCCGTAAACCGTATTCCTCAACAGGAAGTGGAAAAGGATTGCGAGCGCCACGAAGATCACGACTGGCATCATGCCCGAACCGATGGTCGCGTAGCTTTCTGTCGGAAAGGACACGGGCTCGCCCTTGGTCCACCATTTCGCGGCACCGCGGGCAAAGACCATCATTCCCAATGTCGCTATGAATGGCGGAATGCGGGTATATGCGA
Organism: Paracoccaceae bacterium; assembly: GCA_963664045.2. Taxonomy (GTDB): domain Bacteria; phylum Pseudomonadota; class Alphaproteobacteria; order Rhodobacterales; family Rhodobacteraceae; genus JAPPHA01. The sequence goes on from CAXXGT010000001.1 coordinate 197,328, forward strand.
TCAAGGTGCCGTTGACGAGGCCTGCGCACAGGCCAATGGTCAGTCCAACGACAATCGGAACCAGGGCCGGTATGTCATGTGCCCATGGACCGAATACCGATTTCGGGTTGGGCAGGCCGTTGACTTCTGCCACCTGGGCAAAACTCATCGCAAACATTGCCGAGAGGCCTACGACCGATCCAGGAGACAGGTCTATGCCTCCGGAAATGATCACCTGGGTTGACCCTATGGCAATGATACCGATGATCGACACCTGCAGGATCATGATTTTCAGGCGCGCAACGTTGAAAATCCCAAGCGGGCCATCGAAGCGTCCCTTGGTGTCGAAAAGCAGGCTCTGCCCGACAACGAGCGCACCGAGAATCTCGAAAACCGCGATGATGACGATCAATGCGATGACCACGCCGATTTCCGGCGGCCATGCGCGCTTCTTGTGGTCGTAGGTTTGACCTCCGGTTCCGTGCACATTGTCGGCCATGTTAATCCCTCGGAAACGACTTGCGGCTAACGGCAGAAATCGGCGGGTTCAGCCGCCGATTCCCAGGTTTTGTGAGCGGCAGGAAGCCGCTCACAAAGCTGGTATCAGATCAATTGGCGCCGACGTATTCGTCCATGGTGTCCGGCGTCACCAGCTCGAACGGGATGCGGACAAAACGCGGGACCGACTCGCCACGTGAAAGGGCTATTGCGGTCTGGATCGAGCCAGCGCCTTGTGCCGCGGCGTTTTGGAACACGGTGACATCGAGTTCACCGGCCGCCATCGCCTGAAGCGCGTCGGGCGTCGCATCGATTCCGCCGACGAGCACGCTGTCCATGTCAACCCCGGCGGCTTTCAACGCGAGAATGGCACCGATGGCCATTTCGTCATTGTTGGCAATGACCGCATCGAATTCGTCACCAGTCGTCAGCCAGTTGGTCATGAGGTCTTGGGCTTCGTTACGGGACCAGTTGCCGACCTGGACGTCGATGATCTCGATGAAGTTGCACATGTCCATGCCGACGACGTCATGAACGTCCTTGGTGCGGGAGATAGCGGCGGGATGATGCAATTGACCTTGCAGGACATAAACACGGGCACCTCCGTCGACCTTTCCGGCGGAACGCAACTGCTGGCAGATATAGAAGGTCTCAAGCGTGCCGGATTCGGTTTCATCCGATGCCACGACTGCTTGGTCATCAGGCAGCGTATCGAAATTTCCCGGAATGCGGTTCGCGAAGACCAGTGGGATTCCCGCCGACGCCGCGACATCGGTCATTGCCTGGGTTGCATCACCGGTGATCGGCACCACGACGATCCCATCGACACCTGACGCGACGAAGTTGTTGATCTGGTCAAGCTGTCGGCCGAGGTCGCTCTGGCCATCCTCGACAAGCAGTTCGTGGCCGTTTTCTGCGGCCCATTTGACGGCCGCGTTGCGCATGATCGTCAGCCAGTTGTCATTGAATTCCGACATCGCGTAACCGATGGTCTCGGCCGCGGCCGCTGTAGACATCAGCGCGGTAACGCTAACGGCAAACAAGGTCTTTCTCATGAAAATCCTCCAATTGTGGGTGTCCGGCTCACCCGTGATTCCAAACTTCCGCCGGAATCCCCCGCGTCAGGCAACTTCCGCCTGAACGCGCGAAGAAATGAATTCGAAAGAACGTACAAGCTCAGTGTACGGATCTCCCATCGACTGTGTTACCGGTGAAAAGCACTCGCATGACACCGCGCCATCATAGCCAGACGAAATCAATGCTGCAAGTTGCGCGATATTCCCGAGCTGGTCATGTTCATCGACGAGAATACGATGCTCGTCTTCCATTTGGTCGAACCTAAGCGTCGGATCCGCGACACCCGAGACATGCACAATTCCGGTACAAGCGGGATAGATCGGACCGCCACCGGCAAGCGCATGGTGAAAGGTATCATGGACAAGCCGAAAAGGGCTTCCGCTGCCGATCGTTTCGATGGCCTTGACCAGTTCGGTCTTCGAACGAAGGGAAGAACTTGGAAATCCCAGAGGCTCGACAAGGGCAACCATATCTGCTTCCTCCAGCATCGGAAGTATGGCCTCCAACGCGCTCCGCAGTTTCGCCTGCCTCTCGTCATCACCCCGCTGCGTCCAGTCGTTTCGGGGAACAAGGCTGATGGTCTCGGATCCTGCTGCCGACGCCGTCGAAATCAGCGACCGAACGGTATGACTCCGCTCTTCGTCCCAGCTGTTGAACGCATAGACCTCACTCAAACCGAGTAGCCGTACTCCCGTGTCCCTGGCAATCCTCCCTGCTTCCTCAGGGCTCAAGCCGTCGAAAAGCGGACGGGCGATGTTGTTGCGTACTTCGACGCCGATGCAGCCAAGTCTCGCCGCCAGATCAAGGAAGTCCCTGTAGTGCAAACTGGGCACGGTCACGTGGTTAAGGGCAAACTTCAAACGTTCCACTCTTTCGCAACGTCCTGGTTGCCAACGGCCTCTTCGCCGAACCGGAGAGCCATAATACCATGCATGGCAAGGGACCCTGGTCAAGTGTTTCAGCGTTCTGAATCAAGTCCATCGACTTTCGGGCCCGAGTGAAAGCGTAAACCCTGAAAATTTTTCGGCGGACTGCCGGGGCGGGTGAGCGCGAACGACAGATCCTCGCGCGGTGCGGTCATTCGCAACCTCCGCCCGTGCGGGCGCCAGGATCCGGTGTCAGGGACGTGGCGCACTCTCGGCGGCCAACCAACCCGATGCGTGCCTCCCGCCGAACACGTCCGTCGGATTCGCTAGTCTCCTTCCGACACCAGAAGGTAGCCCCGGTTCTCAACCGCGTCGAAGGTCCGCATCGCCGCGATCAGGCCCTTGGCTCCGACCCACACCCACGGCGCCCGGTTTGGGTTGACATCCATGATCAGGAAGGAATCGCTGCGTTCGTCATACGCCCCGAGCGGCGAGATGTGACCGCCGCCTTCCTGCCCGAGGCTCCCGCGCGCATAGTTGACCAGCACGAAATTGCCCCTGGCGGCAAGGTTCGCGGCGATCTCGCGCCCGATTGCCGCCGGGTCCGCGGTCTCGTCCACGACCTTGGTCACGACCTTGAGGCCGTGGCTGCGCAGGACGTGTGCAAGTTGACGCAATTGCAGGCCGAAATCGCTCCTGGCGTCGCCGTCGATGAGGATGGGTTTGCCGAGGACCTCGAGACGCGTCTTGGTCCGCTCGGTGAGGACGTTGTTGGGCGTGTATTTCCCGTAGAACGGGTCGGCGCCTTCCGGGAGGTAAGCCAATTCGTCCTGCGCAATCGACTGCCGGTCCCGCGGCAGTCCATCTTTCTTGCCGAGACGCAACGCGTTCAGGACAATGGCCGATGAGACCGGGCCGCAGAATATGGCGTTGTCCTGACTGATGAAGTGATTGCTGAGCGGAAAGAAGTCGGCCTTGTGAGAGGAGCGGGAAAGACGCTCCGCGCTCTCCCCGGATGCCCACTCCACAAGTGCCTCAGGGACCGGGTCCGCGGCTTGCGTTGCATGACTTTCAACCGGAAAGAGGGCAAGGCCGCACAACAGCGGCAGGATCAGGGCTGATGCACCTGGTTTCATCTCCCCACGCGCCCGGTTGCATTTCCGTACCCGCCTCACGAACGGGGTGAAGCACCCGGTCGTATTGCGCTTCGGAGCCATTGGCGAAAGAAGCGGCGCATGTCGGGCCATGGTGACACCTCCTCAACCGGACCCGACGATCGTCGGCGATTCCGGTTACGTGAACATTTTTGCTGATTGATTGCCTATTTCAACAGCCAGACGTCACGTACGAAATGGCCGCGAAACTCGGACCAAGTCTGCCTTTTGCGCTGCAAACGGCATGACCCGCCGGGCACCGACCTCGCAGGACCATGTTGCCGCAGACGATTCTGCGGTCACACGCCAACCGGATTGGTGGAGCCGAGGAGGATCGAACTCCCGACCTTCGCATTGCGAACGCGACGCTCTCCCATCTGAGCTACGGCCCCATGATGCAATTTCTTCCCTCGTCGAACGTAGCCGACACAATCCGGCGTATCAAGCACGTCGCAACGGGTCAGTTGCTGTCGTCGCCCGAGTTGGGCACATCGGCGATCTCTTCGATGTCAACGGTATCGTCGTCGTCGTCGTCGATGTCAGGAATATCCTCATCGATCTCTGCACCAGCGTCCGTGTCATCGAGCGTATCGACATTGTCGGTCAACTCCTCTGACGTCACGTCGGAAAGCCGTGAGGCATCCTCCTTGTCGGCCATCGAGGTTTGTGGACGTTCCCCGGTAAAGTCGGACAACTGATATTCGGTGCCGGTATATGGACTGACGATCGGGTCGCGGCCAAGATCATAGAACCGTTTCCCGGTTTCCGGGCAGACCCTTTTGGTCCCCCAACTTTCTTTCGGCATTCAGGTTGTCTCCTGGAAGGTTGTACGCGGCCGGCGCCTCCTGCCACAGCGCGGCAATCGAGTCAAAGGCTTCAATTCCGCCACGGCATGGTTGCCCGGTTTTCTGCAGTGATCCTGTTCCGTTCGACTGGCAATGCCCCGCTGGTGCCTACACGGCCGGGCATGTCGTTTACGTCCGGCATCTGGAATCCCGCGGATCCGGACTCGGCCTTGACAAAACCGGGATTGTTTCGTCGAAGCCGCGACAATGATGGAAAAGATCGTTTTTCAGAGCACGACTCCGATTAATCTGGAAGTCCTGAGTTCAAGAGCTTCCCGGAACATCTCGTTTCGTGTTCAACTCAGGAAGAAGGACACCTTCCGGGTGCGCGTCCCGCGGCATACCACGCGTGATGACATCCTCGCAATTGCCCGGACGAATGAGCCCTGGATCCGGGAACAACTGGAAAAGCTCCCCCCGCTGGTCGTGCCGACTCACGGAAAATCGATCCACTACCAGGGAAACAGGCACCGGATCGTTCCCAGTTCCGTTCCCAGAGTGCGGTTTGACGGGACGGTGCTCAAGGTTGGCGGCAATGCCGGCGATGTCCCCGGTGCGATCAAGCGGTTTCTGATCGGGAAAGCAGCCGGATACATGGAACCCGTCGTCTGCAGCTGTGCCAGGAAACTGGGACGGGAGGTACGTGACGTCAGGTTCAGGGATCCGGTTTCGATTTGGGGCTCGTGTTCACGGGCCGGGCGGGTGACGCTGTCCTGGCGCCTTGCGATGGCGCCTCTTTACGTTCAGAGGACCATTGCCATTCATGAAGCCTGCCACCTTGCGGAAATGAACCACGGCAAGAGATTCTACGGCCTGCTCAGGAAATTCTGCCCCGAATACCGCGCCGCAGACCGTTGGGATTCCGAATTCGGCCGGATCCTGCAGCGATACGACTTTGGCGACGGATAGATCCTGGGGGTTCCGTTTGTAGACCCATGGTGGGGATCACGCGTGGATGGCCCCCAGTCCGCACGCAAGCGCCGCTTCCCGGACCGCTTCCGAACACGTGGGATGGGCATGGCATGTCAGGGCAAGATCTTCGGCCGAGGCGCCAAACTCCATGGCAACGCAGACCTCGTGAATGAGTTCACCCGCGGATGGACCAAGCACATGGCACCCCAGGATCCTGTCGCTTTCGGCGTCAGCAAGGAGCTTGACGAAGCCTTCACCCATAAACATCGACTTCGCCCGGGCGTTGCCCATGAACGGAAATGTCCCGACCCGATAGGCAGTGCCTTCATCTTTCAGCTGGTCTTCGGTTTTCCCCACGAATGCCACTTCGGGAGCAGTATAGATGACACCGGGTATGACGTCGTAGTTGACGTGCCCGGCCTTCCCCGCGATGGAGTCGGCGACCGCCATCCCCTCGTCCTCGGCCTTGTGCGCGAGCATTGGTCCCGCGATGACGTCGCCTATGGCAAACACGCCTTCGATCGAGGTCCGCCATTTCGCGTCCGTGACGATTTGCCCGTGGTCATTCAGTTTCCCCCCGCATTCCGTGAATCCCAGGCCGTCAGTGAATGGCTTCCGTCCCGTCGCCACGAGCACGACCTCGGCATCAAGTTCCTTTTCGGTCGATGATTTCCTCAGGACATAGGTCAGGGTCGAATGTGACTCCGAATCCTTCACGCCGGTGACCTCGGCGCCGAGAACAAACTTCAGGCCCTGTTTCGAAAGGGCGCGGCGAAATGACTTGCAGATGTCCTTGTCGAGCCCTGGAGTGATCTCGTCCAGGTATTCGACGACGGTGACCTTGCTGCCAAGGCGGGCATAAACCGATCCCAGTTCCAGGCCGATGACGCCGGCACCGATGACGGCCATCTGCTCGGGGACCGCCTCGAGTGCGAGTGCACCTGTCGACGTGACAATCCGTTTCTCGTCGACAGGCAAGGCCTGGAGGGAAGACGGTTCGGAACCGGTCGCGACGACGATGTTCTTGGCACGATAAGTCGTTTCGCCTACCGACACCTTTCCATCGCCGGACATCCGGCCCCAACCCTTGATGTAGGTGACCTTGTTCTTCTTGAACAGGAACTCGATGCCGGCAGTGTTCTGCGAGATGGTATTGCCCTTGTACGTCATCATCTGGGCCAGGTCGAGCGATGGCGGATCACCCATGAGGCCCATCGTGCGAAAGTTGCTCCGCGACTCGTGATAGAGATGCGACGCGTGCAATAATGCCTTGGAGGGAACGCAGCCGACATTGAGACATGTGCCACCAAGCGCGCCCCTTCCTTCGATACAGGCCGTCGCAAGCCCCAATTGGGCAGAACGTATGGCGCACACGTAGCCTCCCGGGCCACCGCCGATTACGATGACGTCAAATTCGTTCTCGGACATTGGTCTTCCTTTTGCAGATAACCGGATTTGGCAGCCACGGCCGGCAACGGTTTACCACCGTGGCTGAACGGAGCCAATCACACCCGTTATCGCACCTTCGGTTCTAACACCCTGTTATAGCGTCTTTTTTTCCTCCCTCAACCCGCAGATGCGGACAGGTTTCGAGCCTGATTCTTCCGCATCTGCAATTGACTGCAGGAGGAAATCATGCTGACAGTACGGCTCACGGACGCACGAATCAAGGCCCTCAAATCCAACAAATCAACACGGGATGTCCGTGATGCTGCCCTGAAAGGCTTCGGTGTCCGGATCCTGCCCTCCGGACGGCGACGTTTTTTCATCCACACTCAATTTGACGGAAAGCGCATTTGGAAGATCATCGGCGACCCGAGCATGATGACCCTGGCCGAGGCCCGCGATTCCGCGAGGGCGGTTCTTGTTGCTATCCGAAAGGGCCAACCAGCCGCAGCGTCGCCGAGCGAAACCCTTTTCGAGGTTGTCGCGGAAGAAGTCTTCCGCCGCTATTCACGCCACTGGAAGTCGTCCACCCTGAGGGTCAACAGGGGGTATCTCCGAAAGCAGATCCTGCCTAGGTTCAGGGGACGACAGATCGCCGACATCGCCCGGAAGGATGTCCAGGATTGGTTTTTGTCCCTGCATGCGACGCCTGTCGCCGCCGACCGCTCGGCACCGGTGCTGTCCGTCATCATGTCCCAGGCAGAGGTCTACGGCTATCGTCCCGAAAACAGCAATCCGTGCACGGGTATCAAACGTTACCGGCGGAAAGGCCGGGAACGGTTCCTGTCCGACGTCGAGTTTCGCCGCCTCGGCAATGTCCTCTCGCGTTACGAGGCAGACCGGCCATTGCAGACGGCCATCGTCAGGCTGCTTCTGCTGACCGGCTGTAGGGGCAGCGAGATCCGGACCCTTCAGTGGATGGATTTCCGTGACGGACGGCTGTACCTCCGTGACAGCAAGACGGGTCCCCGCACCGTGTGGCTGTCCTCACCGTCCAGGGAAATACTGGCCGGGCTGCCGCGGGCATCCCGCTGGATCTTTCCGTCGCGCGAGATCGGTGAACCGATTTCAAAGACCGTGGTCAACAGTTTCTGGCAACGCGTGCGTTTCGACGCGGGGCTACCAGACGTGCGGCTGCATGATCTTCGCCATGCCTACGCCAGCATCGCCATCATGCAGGGCGAGACCGTTCCCGTCGTCGGCCGCCTGCTCGGTCATAACGATGTAGGCACGACCCTCAAGTATACGCACCTTGCCGAGACCGCGGTACGCGATGCAGCCGACGCAATGGACGCCATACTCGGAGGAACGGAATAATGAACAGGACTCGCCTTACTGACGCCGGCATCCGCCGGCTGACACCGGGCGTGCGCGAATTCACGGTCCGTGACACCATGGTACCGTCGCTGTACGTCCGCGTTCATCCATCCGGGACCCGGACCTTCGTCTGTCACTTCCCGGACACGAAGACATCCCTGGGTCCGGCCACACTGCTGACGGTTGACGAGGCACGACGGGAATGCCTGAGGTTGCAGACTGAAGGGACGGACCGGAAGGCCGTGGCGCCTGTGTTCGCGGCCTTCGCCAATGGCCCATGGCGCGATTCCTGGTTTCCCCGTTGCAAGCCGTCGACGAATCGCGGGCGGGATCAGGTGCTGGACACCCAGCTCCTTCCGACCTTCGGCGACTCCCGCGTGGACAGGATCACGCCCGCCCATGTCAACCGCTGGTTCGACGCATACAGCCGGACATCGCCCGGAGCTGCCAACTACGCACTGGCCGTGTTGCGTCACGTCCTCAATTACGCAGTGAGGCTTGAACACATCACGGCCAACCCGGCCCGGGGGGTCAGGCCGAACCCGCGTCCAAAACGCACGCGGTTCCTGTCCCGGGACGAGATCGACCGCCTGCTTGTCGTTCTCAGCCGCCACGCTTGCGGACGACGTAGCCAACAGGCCGACATCATCCGTTTGTTGCTTCTGACCGGATGCCGCAAGGGGGAGATCGTCCGTCTGAGGAGGCGGGAGGTTGATGCCGGATGCCTGAGACTCGAAGACAGCAAGACGGGTCCGCGAACGGTTTTCCTGAACAGGACGGCCCGTGCCATCCTTGAACGCCACCTTGGAGCAACAACAGGCGAGTTCGTGTTTCCCTCTCCGAAAGACCCGGCCGGACCGATTTCGGTTAGCCTGCCTCTCTGGTATGCGGTGCGACGGGAAGCCGGGATCGAGGATGTCCGGCTGCATGATCTTCGCCACAATTTTGCCAGTCAAGCTGTCATGCAAGGCGTCCCCCTGCCGGTCGTGGCACGACTTATGGGCCACAGCCAGGTGACCACGACCCTTCGCTATGCCCATGCCTGCGACACGGAGGTCGAGACTGCGGCGGAGCGGATTGGGGTCACGATCTCGGAACGCCTCGGGATTCCTTCTGTGCCGTGAACTCGGCAAGACGGTGCTGTGGATATGTCCCGCAACCTGAGGATTCTGTTCTGTTTCATTCAGCAATTCTGTGATGTGCAGCGAGGGTACCACGACGTCGAGTTCGTTGGTGAGTCGCAATGGAGGGAGAGAAAACCGCTGTCTCCAGACTGGTCCAATCGCAACCGCCATGAATACTGAAAACCAATGGGTGTAGTCCAGTTCATTGTAGGCGAAGACAGCCTCGCCTACCAGTTTCCACGGCCGTTGTTGGACACGCCTTTTCCCAGAAAAAGCCAACGGAAAAAAAACGAAATAGGATACTGCCGTGGCAATTGATCATCGGACTGATTGCGGGCGGGTTTCCAACAATGTTCATACCGACTGAATATTGGTCAAATTGCAATTGGAGTATAGCTATAACAGTTTGAACGAAGGCCGCTCACGCGGCCAGTTGTGATGCTTCCCCGGTTTTCCTTTTTTGGATCGCGGCTTCATTTTCTGCGTTGATACGCAGGTTGTGGGTTTCCCATGACCTCGGGTTGGTGCTCAATCTCCCCGGTGCCCCGGATGTTCGGGGCCATTTCGAGCAAGGGAGATGAGCATGAAAGTCAAGATATCGCCAGCCCGCAGGAAGATGATCGAGGTGATGACCTTGAAAGGTCTGTCGCCGGGTACGCAGGACAATTACCAGCGCAGAGTCAGTACCCTCGCGCGCCATTACGCTCGGGCGCCGCAGGACCTGTCTGCCGACGAGATCGGTGCCTGGGTGATCGCCCGGATCGATCGGGGGCTGTGTCCACGCACCACCAATGCCGACGTTTCGGCCCTGCGCCTGTTCTACAGTGACGCGATGGGCCAGCCCGAGAAGGTCGCGGGCCTGCATTGCCGCAGGATCCCCGACCGTCTGCCACGTTCCATTCCCGAAGCCGATGTCGAACTCCTGATCGCGGGGATCAACGACCTGCGCTATCGCACCGCGACCCTGACCGCCTATGGCGCCGGCCTGCGGATCTCCGAGGTGGTGGCGCTGCAGGTCGGCGACATCAGGAGCGGGGAAGGACTGCTCCATATCCGTGGCGGCAAGGGCGGCCACGAACGCATGGCCCATCTGCCCGACCCGGTGCTCCAGACGCTGAGGCGGTACTGGAGAAACACCTGGCCGCGGCCCACGACCTGGCTGTTCTACGGAAAAAGCCCCGACAGGCCGATCACCGTCGAGAGCTTGCGCACCGCCTTCAACAGCGGCCGCGACCGAGCCGGGCTCGATCGCGGCATCAGCTTCCACTGTTTGCGCCACGCGGTCGCAACCCATGTGCATGAACGCGGGGCGCCGATCAGTGTGGTCCAGGATCTTCTCGGACACAAGTCCCCGGATGCGACACGCGTCTACGCCCGGACCACCGGAACCATGTTCCGCAAACTCGATCACCCGGTGGCCGGCTTCGCCAGCGCCGTCTGAGCGGTGGCCGACAACAGGCCCGGCGTGGCGGACATCTTCCGCCAGGCCGGGCCCGCATTCCGTGCGCGCCTCGCGGGCGCTCTCGACGCTGTTGCGCTGAAGATCATGGACTGCATCGCGTGCTGCCGGACGGCGGTGCTCGGCGGCACCGTCTACCAGTGCACCGATTGTGGTCATGTGCATGGCGTCTGGAAGTCCTGCGGCAACCGCCACTGTCCCTCCTGCCAGGGCGCGGCCGCGCACAAGTGGATGGAGAAACAGGCAGCCTGCATCCTGCCGGTGCCCTGTTTCCACATCGTCTTCACCCTGCCGCGGCCGATCGCCCGGATCGCACTGCAGAACCGCAAGACGGTCTTCAACATCCTCTTCCGCACCGCCGCCGAGACCCTGAAGACCATCAGCGCCGATCCCCGGCGCTTCGGGGCCAGGATCGGCGGCACCGCGGTGCTGCATACCTGGAACCAGAAGATGGAATGGCACCCCCACCTGCACTGCCTGGTGCCCAATGGCGGCTTCGACGTCGGCACCGGACAATGGAAGGCCGGAAGCGACAGCTTCTTCCGACGACGCGTCCTCGAGGAACTCGCAAAGGCCCATGCCAGGCAGGAACTGGAGTTCCATGGCTCAATCGCCCACCTCGCCTGTCCCCGCGCCTTCGCCCGGGTGCTGAAGCAGGCCCGAAAGCTCAACTGGAACGTCTACGCCAAGCCCCCGTTCAACGGACCCGCGGCGGTGATCCGGTACCTCTCGCGCTATACACACCGCATCGCAATCTCCGATGCCAGGATCCTGTCCCTCGACGACGACACCGTCACCTTCCGCTGCCGCAAGCCGACGGCAAAAGCCGGCGACAGGCCGTCATACGGAACCATGACCCTGAGCGTCGATCAGTTCATACGTCGTTATGGGAACCGAATGGTTATGGGAACCTTGAATCCCATGTGCCTGTCATGACACGCTTTTTCTCCTGATCAGGTTCCCATAAAAATCTGCTCTACTCCTGTCGGTTTTGACATTGACAGGAGAGAGATCATGCTTTCGAAACAATTCAGTCCGCCACTGCCCGATGTGGTTCCTGAACGGGATTCCCGAGTTGTCCGGTGCTACGCGGAGCACCTGGAAGGCCTTGGCCTTTCCGACAGGATGACCGGCGAATTGACCAGTACGGCCAGGCACATCGCGGTCTGGCTGGCGCTCAACGGACCGGGTCTCGACACGTTCGACATCCGCCTCCTTGACCGCTTCATGCGCCATGAATGCCATTGCCCTGGCCGACGTCGGACCGGCAGGAGGCCCGGTCGACAGTGCAGGCGGTTTGCGGTCAGGTTCCTCCGGTACCTGCTCGAGACCGGGCGGGCAGAGGTGCCTGCGGAGATCGAGGCGGGCGGAGACCTCGCGACGCAGTTCCGGGATTCCCTGGAAGAGCGGGGATACGCGCTTTCGGTGATCAGACAGAGCGGGACCCTGTGCCGCCACTTCATTGTCTGGCTCTACCTGTCGGACATTCCCCTTGCGGAAACCGACGAACGTATTCGGCGTCGCTTTCTTGTCCATGATTGTGCCTGTGTTCATCCGGGGTTCTTCGGCAGGTCCACCAGGTTTGCCGGTGCCAGTACCTCCGGATCAATGCTCCGACTTTTTGCTGCGTTCATGGTAGGCAGGAATGTCATCCCGGCGGCGAAGCCCCCGCAGTCCCACGCGGAACATGGCGAACATCTCGATGCATTCCTGCACTGGCTTCGACGGCATCGCGGCCTCAGGGACACGTCCGTCGACAAGTACGAACGGCGTATCCGTACGCTGCTTCCGGCTCTCGGCGACGACCCGGGGGCGTATGACTCCGCCCGGGTTCGGAACACGATCCTGGACCGTCTCGAAACCGCCTCTCGCGGACAGGTCGGAGACGAGACGAGTGCATTCCGGATGTACCTGCGCTTTCTCGGGTCGAACGGCCTCTGCCGGCCGGAACTCGTCCACGCGGTCCCGACGATCCCGAGGCTCCGGGGCGAGAGCCTGCCCCGGCATGTCGGTCAGGATGACATCGAACGCATGATCGCGACCTGTGACGTGACGACGCCGATGGGGATGCGCGACCGGGCAGCCCTGCTGCTGCTCGCCCGGCTTGCGTTGCGGGCCGGCGACGTCTGCGGGCTGCATCTCGACGACATCGACTGGGACAGGGCCGTCATCCGGGTCAGCGGCAAGTCGCGGCGCGCGGCGGAACTGCCGCTGCCGCAGGATGTGGGCGACGCGCTGCGGGACTACATCCTGGAGGCCCGGCCGCGCAGCGATGAGAGAGCGGTGTTTCTCCGCTGCAGGGCGCCATACCGCCCCGTGTCGCGACAGTGCATCAGCGGCTCGATCGTCAGCCGTGCGATCGAGCGGGCCGGTATCCGGGGCGTCGGCCCGACATCGTCACACCTGTTCAGGCACTCGGCGGCGACGAATCTCCTGCGTGACGGCGAGCCCCTGGAAACCATCGGCACCCTGCTCAGGCACAGCTCTCCAGACATCACCGCGATCCATGCCCGCGTCGATGTCCGGATGCTCCGCGAAATCGTGCAGCCCTGGCCGTTCGAGGGAGATGCCCGATGACCATGACGGATCACGCGAAGGATTACGTCGCAAGCAAGAAAGCACTGGGCCTGTCATTCAGGGGACAGGAGCGGGTGTTGATGCGTTACGCCGAACATGCCGACGCCAGGGGCGACAAATTCGTACGTACAAACAGTGTCCTGGACTGGGCTGGCACGGCAGCATCGGTCCGCGAGGCACAAAGGCAATTGCGCATCGTCCGCGGCATGGCCGTCTTCCTCCATGTCGAGGATGACCGTCACGAGGTGCCCCACCGGGACGCTCTCGGCAAACCGAGACGGTATCGGCCACCGCCGTACATTCCATCGCCGGAGGAGATCCGGAAGATCTTGACGGAGGCGCTGTCCCTGCCACCGGCTGGGTCACTCACCCCGCTGACCTTCCACTTCATCATCGGTCTCATGGCATGCACCGGCCTGAGGCGCTCGGAAGCGGCCGGGCTGCTGTTGAGCGACCTGGGACCGGACGGACTTCTGGTCAGGAACACCAAGAACCGCAGGGACCGCCTTGTACCCCTGCACGAGAGCACCCGCCGCGCCCTCGACGACTACCTCGTGGCGCGGAAACGGCAGGGCGGAAACGGCGAACACCTGTTCGTGCTCGAATCCGGCCGGCCGGTGAATCCGGATTATCTGACCAGGATCTTCATCCTGCTTGCACGCAAGACTGGAGTACGCGGCAGTGCCGGAGAACCCGGCCCCAGGCTGCACGACCTGAGACACGGGTTCGCCGTCCGTGCGCTGGAAGGCTGCATCTCTTCCAGCCGGAAGGATGTCGGCCGACACATGCTCGCACTGTCGACCTACCTCGGACACACCAACGTCACCGACACCTACTGGTACCTTGAGGCAACACCCGTCCTCATGCGCCAGGTGTCGGAGGCGACCGAGAAACTGCACATGAAGGGAAAGGAAAGGACAAAGACATGACCCTACTCGCAACCCCGCTGGCAGCCTTCCTGCGGGAGTATCTCCCCCGTGACCGGGGGGCAAGCCGGCATACCATCGAGAACTACGTCAGGGGCTTCAAGCTGCTCGCGCCTTTCGCCGCAAACAGGTACGGTATCCGTCCCTGCACGCTCGAGGTCGGGCATCTCGATGTCGACACCATTCTCGCCTTCCTCGACCATCTCGAGGCGGAACGGGGCAACAGTGTCAATACCCGCAATGTCCGTCTGGCCACGCTCAAGAGCTTCTTCCATTTCCTCGAGTTCCGCTACCCGGAATATCTCGATATTGCAGCTCAGGTGCATGCGATTCCGCAGAAGAAGGGCGATGTTCCCGCGCTCGACTATCTCGACCGGGACGAAGTGAAAGCGCTGCTCGAGGCCCCGGACACCGCCACCAGGTCCGGAACCCGGGACCAGGCGATGTTGTACCTCGCCTACAATGCCGGGCTCCGCGTCTCCGAACTGGTCGGCCTCGGTCTCGACGATGTCAGAATGCCGCAGCTCGACGAGGTCCGGGTCATGGGCAAGGGACGGCGAGCCCGTGTCCTGCCGCTTTGGAAGGAAACAGGCGACGCGCTCGGTGCATGGCTCTCAATCCGCCCCGAGGTTCCCAACCGCCACCTGTTCCTGAATGCGATGGGACGGGGGATTAACCGGCGCGGCTTCGCCAAGCGGCTTGCGCTCCATGTCACGACGGCGGCGCGGAGCCAACCGTCGATCGCACACCGGAAGGTAACGCCACATACTCTGAGGCATGCTTGCGCCTTGGATACTCTCGAGGCGACCAGAGACATCCGCAAGGTCTCGCTGTGGCTGGGGCACCAGAGCCTCAAGACCACTGAGATTTACCTGCGCACTGATCCGGCCGCAAAGTTGGGCATTCTCTCCGAGTGGCGTTCTCCGGGTCTCGCCAAGGGACGGTTCACGGGCGTGAAGGACGCGTTGATGGCGATGCTTTCCGACATCTGAGCCGGAATTATTATGGGAACCTGATCACTGGAAAAAGCGTGTCATGACAGGCACATGGGATTCAAGGTTCCCATAACCATTCGGTTCCCATAACGACGTTGATGGGAACATTCCCATCAACGTCGATTCCTGATGCATCGCCTCCCGCCAGGCTTCCACCGCATCCGGCACTTCGGCATCCTCGCAAACTCCTGCCGGGCCAGGACCCTCGAGGCCGTACCGGAAGCCGGCCGCCACGAACCCCCACATGCAGCCGGTGACGAAACCGGAACCGGGGAGACGGACAGACCGGAGGCCCCGGCCTGTCCGAATTGCGGCAAACCCTCCAGGCCCGTCCTGACCATCCGAAGAAACCCCACCGACCGGGAGGTGGCCAGGGCAATGGAGATCATCCGAAAACGCGGCCCTCCCCGTCCTCACGAAACGACATGAAGACAACGCCAGAAAGCATGCAGCATATCCAGCGGCCCCGGGACCGCCACGGGCCCGTTCGTGCCCGTCGCGCCGAACCGACACAAACGGCGCGAAATGTCGCCGTCTCCGGACCCGATACTTCCACCGGAGACAGGCCAGACGCTCCGTTCGGGACATGCAGCCCCGAAAGATCCCCCGCATCAAACGGGATCAACCGGCCAGGCTGAAAACCCCGAATCAACTTTCTACAAGAGGCCAGGGTCGCGCCAGGCGCGGCTTCGTTCAAACCGGCTTAGTGTCGGCGTTTCAGCCAACACTAACCAAGATATTTTGCAGGTTTTTTGACGTTCAATGGTATATTACTGGCACTTGGATGGAGCGCATTTTCGAAATTTTACGAAATCCTAATTTCGACTGGGCTCGGTAATTTTTTGACGCGGAACGACTTACTGGAAAGTCATTTGTTCTTCATCGAATTTGCGCAAATTATATTGATTCTGTCGGCATGTTGGAGTGGCTTTGCGCTCGTTTCTGTACTCATTCCGTTCCCTTTGATTGTGGATCAGGGTATCATGGCGATAGCTGTCGGTTTAACGATTTGGGCGTTGCTCAACGCATGTTCGGTAATCACATTGATCAATGACCTCGTATGGGAATCCGCTCAAGATATTGATGGAAATTGATACTTTTGCATTTGCGCAAATTTGACAAGCCTCCCTTAATCGACGCTTAAACGCCATGGTCATTGCTCACTAGAGACAGGCTATGATCAGCGAAATCAACGCGATCAAAGACAAGCCCACGATCACTGTCAAGTCCCGTGAATACATACCGACAGCTCAGGAATTGCGCGAAGACATGAGCATTGTTTGCTCGCGTGAGGAGTTTGCGGTTGCCGTCTTGAGACTGGCGAAGGTAGTCGAGGAGGAGTGCGTCAGGCTCAATCTTCAAATGTTAGGATTGTGTTTTATCCCTTCTTCAGACGTGAGCGTTTTCTGTCAGGAGCCTTGCGGATTTGACCATCTAGCCATACCGGATGGTCCTCGCTGCCGTGTCATCCGTCCGCGTCATGGACCGAGGGTGTAAATTTGAGATGGCGACGTTTTTGGTCTCATGCTGCGAGGGCCTGGCGGGTTGGTTTGGCGTTGTCATTTGCTGCCAGTGCGTTCCACGCGTGGCCGAACCGTCCTGACAGGATCAGTGCCCGGAAGGTCATGATCGCCTGGCCGCCCTCCATGCTCCATCGCATGCCCGAACCCTTGAATCTCTTGCACACGATGCTTTTGTTTGCGGCCTCCACCACACCGCTGCCGATCGGGAGATTGCGGTCCTGCAGGGCCCGGTAGCGCATGCGTGATCTGTTCTTGCGGAAGAATTCCAGCTCCCGCTCCACATCTCCACGGCCGCGGTGACAACTGTCCCGCAGGTAGCGTATGGCCCGGATGACCCGCTCCACCCCGTCGTGTTCGTTCATCAGCACACCGCGCCACTTCTGGAACCAGCTGTCCGGATCACGTGCAGATTGCGCGACGACATGAAGATGTTCGAGCGCGTGCCAGACATCCAGGACCTCCGCGTGCGGATCCAGCTTCGCAAGGAATTCCCAGTTCGACAGCGCCCCGTCAGCCGCCGCCACCAGCACCAGGTCCGGCCGCGCCTCCCGGATCTTCGCAACCTCGCTCAGGAGACGCGCCTTCAGGCTTGTCATCCCCGCCTCCGGCATGCGCGCCAGGCAAATGCCGGCAAGACGCGTTCCTTCCCTGTCGAGGAAGGACACCGTTCCGCAGGAGGCCTCGCGCCAGCAGGCCTCCGCCCGCCCATCCTCGCCGGGACGCATCGGCACCATCACGCCATCCAGCGAAATCGCCGCCGAAACCGCCGCGCCCGGAATGCCTTCGGCCTCCCGCACCTGGGGTATCACCGTCTCCTCGGCCGTGCTCCAGTGTTCATGCACCGCAGTCACCAGATCCTGCAGCGCACTCGCCGACGGCGTCATCGCGGGCTTCGATCAGGGTCCGCAGCATCTCCCGCCCCGTTGCCGCAACGGAATCGAAAACCAGCATCTCGACCCTGGCAAAGTCGCACGCGACGTCGCCCGAGGCAAAGCGTTCGAGGACCTCGCGGCGGATGGCCTCAGCTGCCGCGTCGGCAATTTCGGAAATGTCGGGAGTGTTGGACAACGCTGAACCCGTGTGCGAAAGTGTCATTGGGAATGCTCCTTGCTCCGGCCAAGCGCCGGTCTCTACAATTAACCGCACGATAGCGATGTCGTGCGGAAGGAACATTCCCGAAATCCCCCGATGGTGACAAAATTCCGCGCCAACCCGAAATCCTGTCACCTCGACCGGCCAAATCACGCCTAAACACCCGCTTTCGCCTGATTCGCAGCAGTCAAATCCATCGATCCATGCCAAATCATGTCGCCATGCCGGATTCACACCCTGGACCGATCTTCTCGTTTCCCCGAAAATGGTTCGGGTATATGACGTTAACCATGGTGAACACTGGGCCAGACGCTACCGACGACGACAGGGAATCTGACCGAAACCTGCTGCTCGGCCGCGTCGACAAGCCCGGCTCTTCCCGGAAGCCACCTACACCGCAGAGGAAGGGGGGCGTGTCGTCGGGGCAGGCCGACAATGCACTGCTCCAGGAGATTCTCCAGCGGATCGATGAACTTTCGAAAAAGGCCGCGGCGACGGAACAATCCTTACTGGAGACTGCGGCAACGCTGGAACGGGTTGCTCCGGCCATCGACGAGATCGTCCGGCACCAGGGTGACCTATCCCGCGACCGGGCCGACGCGACCGCCGCATTGTCCGACATCCTGTCGCGACTCCGTGACGTCGAAGAGAAGATGCCGGATGCAAGGGCGGACACGGCACCGGTCCGTCAGGAAATCGCGCGGCTTGCGGACCGGATCGGGGACCTCGCCCGGACGCTCGACAGCCGCCCACGCGAAGGCGACGGGCGCGACGGTGATGTCCTGGCGGAGGTCCGGCTGCTGGGAATGCTGGTCAGCAGGCGGATTGACGACATCGAGAAGGGCATTTCCGGCATCAGGCACGACATCGATGCGATCGATTCCGTTTCCCTTGTGCGGAAGGGCATCGGGCCGCCGGAGGGCCGGCGCGCCACGGATCCTGGGAATTCCCTGCCCGTTCCTGCCCGCTCGGTTCCGGAGGGGTTCGACCTGAAGGACTTCAGGGCGACCATCGGCGTGGTCCACGGTCTGCGCGACGAACTCGGCATCGCGATCGCCGTGCTCGACATGACACTTCCCCATGCCGGGCGCGAACGCGCCGCCGCCAAATTCCGCAAAAGCCAGGGCGGCGGCCCGCGCTGGAGGTGGCGCTGGCTCGGATGGACATTGGCGGGCTCCGCCCTGATCATCGCCGGCGCCCTGATCGAGGCGACCTGGAATCCGGTTTCGGACCTGGCGTGGCTCCAGGGGTGGATGTGACCGGGTCCGCCGGACCATCAATGGAATCCGGCGCGTCCTGATGCTGTCCGGTCCCCGGCAACTGGCCAGCGCCGAGCAGACCTTCCACTACTTCCTGCACGAATACCTGGCGAGGAACGATTCCACCCACCGGACGGCCAACCGCTGGCACGGGCGCGGGGCGGAAGCCCTCGGCCTGCCGCGGCGCGTGGGCAAGCGGAAGTTCATCTCCATCCTTTCCGGCCATGTCCCGGGAACGGACATCCGGCTCGGACGTGTTGTCGCGGGCGAGCACCAGCACCGCCCGGGATGGGACCTGACCTTCTCGGCGCCGAAGTCGGTCTCGCTGGAGGCGCTGCTCCAGGGCGACAAAAGGGTGATGCGCGCCCATGACAAGGCGGTCCGGGCGACGCTCGACTGGGTGGAGGCGGAATTTCTCCAGACCCGGGGCTACGATCCGGCGACCGGACGGCGGCCAAGGGAGGCGGCGGACGGCATGATCGCAGCCACATTCCGCCACGTGGCGAGCCGCAACAACGATCCCCAGCTTCACACCCACGCGGTGATCGCCAACATGACCCGGAACCGGGACGGAGCGTGGCGGAGCGTCGAGCCGACGCTGCTTATGCGGAACCGCAGGCTGATCGGATCCTGGTACCGGAACGAACTCGCACGGGAACTGACGGAACTCGGATACGTGCTGACGCCGACGACGGTGGGCGGACTGCCCGGGTTCGAACTCGCGGGATATTCACACGCCTTCCTCGACGCCTTCTCGACCCGGCGGCAGGACATCCTCCGCTACATGGAGACGGAGGGCCTGGACTACACGGCGGATAACGCAGGACGGGCCGCGCTGGCCACACGCGGGAAGAAGAACGAACCCGGCCGTGACGTGCTGGCGGAGATGTGGCAGCGGAAGGCGCAGGCCTTCGGCCTTTCGCGCGACCCCGGCGCCGTCCGGCTCGACCGGAAGGAGCGGAAGCTGACGCGGGTTCCGCCGCGTTTCTCGCCCCTGGAAGCGGCTTGGCAGGCCCTGTACCATCTCGAGGAGCGTGACTGCGTGTTCCGGCCGCAGGACCTGCTGGCGGCGGCGCTCGGCCGTGATCCCGGGCGCCATGCGCACACGGAACTCGCGGCGGCGATCGGAAGGCTGGAGAAGGACGGCCACCTGGTCAGGACGAAGACCGGGGACTTCACCACGCGGCGGACGCTCCGGGCCGAAAAGGAGATCATCGCCCTGATGCGTGAGGGCCGGGGCCTGTCGCAGGCACTTGCGGACCCCGTGGCGGTCGCCAGGCGTCTCGAAGGGGTATCGCTCACAGACGGGCAGAAGAACGCCGTCGACCGGATTCTTCTCTCGGACAATTCCGTCATCGGCGTTCAGGGGTTCGCCGGCACCGGCAAGACGCGGATGCTGAACGAAATCATCCGTCTTGCCGGCGACAGGCTCGTGTTCGGGCTGGCCCCGTCCTCGGCAGCAGCCCGTGTGCTGGCGACGGAGAGCGGGATCGGGAGCACCACCCTGCAATGGCTGCTGGCCCGTTATGGCGGGATAGCGGAGGGAACGGCATCGGAAGCGGAACTGAAACAGGCGCGCGAACAGTTCGCGGGCTCCATCATGGTCGTCGACGAATCCTCCATGGTCGGCACGGTGCAGATGAAGTCCCTGCTCCGGATCGCGAAGGCGCTCGACCTCGGCCGCCTCGTCCTCGTCGGCGACACGCTGCAGTTGAAGTCGGTCGAGGCGGGACAGCCGTTCCGGCTGCTTCAGAGGGCGGGGATGGAGACCACGCGGATGGACGACGTCCTCAGGCAGCGTTCGGCCGATTTCAAGGCCGCCGTGACGCACATGGTGACCGGCGATCCCGATCTTGCCGTCGCAAGCCTCGGCGGAGATGTCCGGGAGCTTCCGCCCGATGCGCTGGCGGAAACGGCGGCCCGGCTGTGGCTGGCGCTGCCGGAAGAGGCGAGGACGGGAACCGCCATCCTGGCGCCGACCCACGAACTCAGGGAGGAGATCAACGCGACGTTACGCCACGGCCTCGCCGAAGAAGGCGTTCTCATGGGCCGGAGCCTGGAGATCCTGCGTCTCGTCGACCGGCGGCTGACCCGGGTCCTCGCGGCCGACCCGGAGAGTTACCGTCCGGGCGATGTCGTCGTTGCCAACCGCGACGTCTATGGCTGCCGTGAGGGCGAGGCCTGGACCGTCACCGGCAGCAGCCCGGAGTGCGTCGAACTGGCACGGAAGGGAAGCGACGGAGGTTTCCGTCCCTCCGGGAACGCATCTCACAACGTTTCGGTGTTCGAGACCCGTCCCCTCTCGCTCAGGGCAGGTGACGAGATCGTCTTCACCCGCAACCTGAAGAAGAGGAAGATCATCAACGGCGAGCGGGCGACGATCGAAGAGATCGGCCGCGAGCGCGTCCGCATCCGCCTGGAGTCCGGGCGTGGCCTGTCCCTCGGTGTCGACGACGACGATCTCCGGCACATCGACCATGCCTGGAGCTCGACGGTCCACCGCGCCCAGGGGATGACGAAGGACAATGTCATCGCGGTTCTCGATGCGTCGAGCATGATGAGCGACCGGGCGATGCTCTACGTGGAGATGAGCCGCGCCCGCGACGGCTTCGTGCTGCTGACGGACGACACCGAACAGCTGGTTCACCGCCTCGAACAGGAACACGGCCGGGCTCCCTCGGCCCTCGAAGCGACGGGAAACGAGAGCTGGCTGGTACCCGACCTGGCCGTGCCGGTGACGGAAAAGGAACCGCTCTGCGCGGCGCTGCACGACTGGAGGACACTGGAAGAGGCTGCACGCGAGGCGGGCATCCCGGCGTTCCACATGAACGGATGCGACGCCCTGATGGCGCGGGTCCGCCGGAGGGCGGAACGTGACCCGGACATGCCGGAGGAACTGAAACGGGTGCTGGCGGACCACGAACCCTTCGTCCGCGACCGGGAATGGGTCACGAACTGGGCCGGGCGCGCACAACTGGCAGCCGGCGAGCGGAGCTGGCTGCTCGCTGTTGCAAGACGCACGGATACCGGCCTTCACGGCGTCGAGGGTCTTTCACGCTGGCGGCGGAATGCGGACCGCCTGCTCGCGGAGGGGATGGAGCTTCTCGGCGACGCAACCCGTTACGGCTTTCATCTCGCGAGGTTCGGGCAGCAGTCCAGGAAGCGGATGTTCGAACTGGAACGGGCCCGCAGGATCGATGACCGGGCAGCGGAACTTCTGAAAGCCTGGGAGGAAAACGGGCGCCGCCTCGACGACGCCCTGGCGTTCGAGGTTTCGAAACTTTCCGGGGAGGCACGCAAGGAAGAGATGCCGCCGGAACTGGCCGTGGCACTCGGCGAATACGAATCAGTGTGGGAAGCGGAACATGTGAGCGAACGGTACCTTGCCTCCCTTTCCGCGCTCGACGACGAGCGGCAGGCGTTCCTGGCCGAAACCGATGAGCCCGTGGCCGCTCATTCCGGCTATACGGATTGGCGCAGCCGAATCGAAAATGTACTCGACCGGGCTCCCGAAGTCTCCGTTGCCGAATTCCGTGACGCGGTGACGAAACGGACTGACGAGGTCCGTTCGCTTGTCAGGCTGGACAGCGATGTCGCTCGGCTTCACGACCGGTGGCTGCAACACGCAGAGGAGGCGGAACGGAAAGGGCAACATCGCTTCGCGCCCGACGCGACTGAGGCGCTGGTTTCCGAAATCGCCCGGATACCTGCGGAGGCGCTTCCGAAGCCGATGAAGCGGCTGGCGGCGGACTTCGAACAGTTCCGGGAAGACCGGAACCGGGTCCGGCGACTGGTCGATGCCGCCGCCCGCCTGGCGGAACGCCGCGAGGTCCTGCCGGCCCTTGCCCTGAAGAACGGATTGCCGCTTTCGGAAGTCCCGGGGCATGAAACCTGGACCGCGGAGGCGGAACGATTGGCCGAAGAAGCTCGTCCGGTTCTTTCCGATTCCGGCCGCTTCGGTCCGCACATGGACGAGGATACCCGGAAGACCTTCGGGGCGGAAATCGGGGAACTCGAACGCGGACTGGAATTTGACCGCCTTGCCGGGCAACTGGTGCGGGACCTCGGCGACGGGCTGCCCGACGAAAATCTTGCGGACCGGATCCGGCAACTTGAGGCGGAGGCCCGTCCGGGCGAAGTTCCGCCAACGCTCGCGAAGGCGCTTCGCGACCACGAAGAAAGGAAACGGGCGGAGGTCGCACGGCAGTACCGCGCGCTCGTCGAAAAAGGCATGGAAGAGCGCAGCCGCATGCTGGCGAAATCGCCGGAGCCGATCTCGGGAACCGCCGACTGGCGAAGTTGGCGGCAGCGAATGACAACAGCCATTGGCGGGCTCGAGGCCATGGAACCGGGCGCAGGCGACAGTCCGCTCGCCATGCGGGTCCGGGGTGCCATCGACCGCGACGAAATGGCAGCCGGCGCCTGGTCGGACTGGCGTGCGCTCGAAGCGGCGGCGGAACGCGCAGGCCGCCATCCGCTATTCTTGCCGGGCCATGACCAGCTGATGGAACGGATCGAAGAGCTGGAACCGGAATGCCCCTCCGTTCTCGCCAATGCGCTCGTCGAGAGCCGCGCACTGCAACGGTCCGTCGATCAGCTGCACGCCGTCCGCGAGGATCTTCAGCGCCTTGCCAAGGCCGGCGTTGACGAAGAGTCCAGTGACGATGCAACGAGGCGGACCGCGCGCGAGGCGCGGACCCTTCTCGGGGACGACCTCCTCGAACGGGCGGTCCTGGCCCATGAGCCCGAAATCCGTGCCGAGATGACCCGGGCCTGCGACAGGATCGAGGACCGTCTGGAATTCGGGGACCGCGTGCGCGCGATGCAGGAGGACTGGCAGTCACTCCGGGCGGAGGCCGGGAAGGCCGGACTTCATCCGTTCCTCATGCCCGGATACGGAGCCGTCATGGACCGCATCAGGGATCACCGGGGGCGGTTGCCGGAGGAACTCGAACGGGCGAAGCGTGAACATCCGGCACTCCTCAAGGCCAGCCGGCGGGCCGAGAGGCTTGCAGAAACGATCTGCTCGTGCCGGGACCGGCGGCAGGACCTTCTGGAGGAGGCCGTCGAAAGGCTCGGTCCTGACGAGGCGTTCCTCGAGACGGGCAGGAAGCACAGGAGCTGGCAACGCCAGGCAGGGCGTGCGCTCAAGGCCGGGAAGGAATTGCTGGAAGGTCCGGGACCGCCGCTCCTGCATCCGGCTCGCCGGAACGAGGCCGCGGCGGCGCTCAGGCGGATCCGGAAGGCTGCCGTGCTCGACGGGTTGCCGCCCCGCTTCATCGTCGACTGGGAGGCTTTCACCGACCGGGTGGAGGCAACGGGCGGCCACAGGTTCTTCGTCCCCGGTTACGAGGACCTCTGCGACCGGATGGAAAAGCTCGAGCCGGTCGCAATTCCGGCCCGACTGTTCAAACACGATGAAATCGAGACCTGCCGGGAGATGCGCGGCAGGCGGAGCGTCCTGGAAAGCGCGGAGAGGACGGGGGCCAGTCTCCTGAAGGAACGGGAAGACCGCGGCCCGGACTTCGCCAGGAAGCCCGGCTACCATCTCTGGCGGATCAACGCCCAATACGCGCTGGGCGACACCAGGAGCCTGCTGGAGAAGAAGCCGGAACTTGAACCGTTCCTCGCACGGGACCCGGAACTGAAGGTGAAACTGGAACGGCACCGCGACATGCTGTCCGCTCGGCTCGAACAGGACAAACCCGCCTGGGAGGAGGCCAGGGAGCAATTACAACGCGAACTGGAACTGCAGAGAGCCCGCGGTAAGGACCGCGGCTTCGACATCGGAAGGTAGCGGGTCAGTCGGCCGGATCCCCTGCGCGCTTGCGGGCGAGGAACTTCTCGGCGATCCGCCCTCCCTCCTCCGAGCCGAACAGGTCTGCGAGGATCAGGGTCAATTCCCGTGTCCTGCCGCTTTCCACCATGTCGTTCATGGTCGCCGTGAGGATGAAGGCGACACGCTTCCTCAGCTTCCCGAGGTCGGTGAGATCATCCGAATTCGCCATCCGTTCCGCAATCATCGAAACCTGGTCGCGTATCCGGACCTGTTCCTCTTCGCCGAGAACGAGGCGGGGCGGAAAGCGGGGCCGGTCTTCGGCATCCACGATCAGTTCCGTGTTCAGCGCCCGCGAGACCACGTATTGCGACATCGACATCTCCGCGGCAGCGGCACGCTTGCGCACCCGTTCCCAGTCGGTGTCCGGGCAGGAAATCGTCCGCACCATCGGGGAAGTGGTTCGCTGTTTTCGCCTCATTCCCCGTCCTCCCCGCCATGGATCCGGCAGAGCACGGCCAGTGCACCGAACATCGACATGCCGATCCCGGGGATCGTGTCGTGGAGCCCGCGGCTGCAGCGGTCGAGCATTTCGATCCTTTCGAAGAGGAGTCTCTGCTCCTCCGCCGTCAGGGCAAGGACGGTGTCGGGCCGTTCCGGCTCCTCCTCCTGGAGCGCGCAGGCGATGACGAAGGCGGAGGTGTTCATGTTGATGGAACGGGCCCGGTCGACAATGTCGACCCAGTCGACCGGGTCGCAGTAGATGCTGCGGCGCCGTGATCGGCTCATTGCTGTTCCCCGGCCACGGGATCGCCGGCAAGCGGCCGCTCCGTGCGGAGGCGGAACCCGACCCTCCGCAGTGCGGCTTCCCAGCCTTCCTCCTCTCCCCGTTCAGCGAGCCGCTGGCGCTCGAGTTCCGCCAGCGTGAGGACGGCGGTCTCGATCCTTTCGAGTTTCGCGGCGAGGGCCTGGGGTGCCGGACCTGCGGGCGGCTTGCGTTCCTGGCCCGCCGAGCGCAGGCAGATGAAGCTGGAGATCGACATTCCGGCTGCCTCCGCCCGTTCGCGGATGCGGTCCCACTCGCTGTCGTTTGCCATGACGGTGCGCGGGCGCCTGCGGGGGTCGGATTCATCTCTTTCGGTTTCCATAGTCATGTCGTCGGGCTATGTACCTGTGAAGACATGGTGACAAAAATCGAAGCAACATGAATGGAATATACATGTACATAGTTGCGCATGTGTACCGGCTCTCCCACGTTTGTTGTCATTCATACTGCCAATGGAAAGTTTGTTGTTCGCGCCCCGATGCGATCGTGCATCTATGCACGTAATTCTCCAAAAATGCAACTGCAGAAGCACGGATCGTCGCTATTGGGACATGTATGCTTGATCGGAAAGGCACTTGCGCTCCTCCGTAACCTATTGTAAAAACGGCATGAAATGGAGGACTTGTAGGCGCTGGTCAAGGAACTATGCAAGGGTGATTTCAAAAATAGTTGTATCACACCCGTTAACGGCGTCACGTGCTCAACTCAATACACAGGTTCCGGCGCCGGGTAGCCGAAGTTCTACAGCCAGTCGCGAGGTTGGCATACCGGGTTCCGGGAAAGCCGTGGTTACGTCAGGGCGTTCGGCGAGGCCGAGAACGTCGAACAGAGCGGTCAGTTTGCCTGCATGGGGTGTCGCGATCGAGATCCTGCGTATCCGAATTCCGAGATCGGTCATTCCGCCGGCGGGGTGCGCGCCCGTCGGCCATTCCATGATCATTGGTGCAGCGCCTCCAAGGCAGGGGGAGCCGTCATCCCTGACGGCGATCCGCCAGCGCAAGTTGTCGCGCGACATGGAAAGAGGGCGTCCGACGTCAACACCAACCGACCGTGCTTTCGCGCATGCCGCATCAAGTGCGTCGGTCGAGGCAACCCAGGCGAGCGGGAACGGCGATGCTGCCAGCCTCCCTGCCACGGACTTGTCGTCAAGTCCGAACCATCTTGGCCTTTTTGGTGAAGCCATTTCCGGGTCTTTCGCGATCACTTCCAGGTACGTGTCCGGTCCGGTCGCCGTCACCAGGTTGTGTGTTGCCATTCTCGGATGGCGGCCACCGGCAGGAATTTCGATGCCGGACTCCTGCCTCATCCATCGGTTGCCGGACTCTAGGGATTCGGCGCCGATGACGATATGATCGAACCGGATCACCTTCGACCGGGAATTCTCAGAGGTCCATCAGGAGCCGGCGCGGATCCTCGAGAATTTCCTTGACCCGCACCAGGAATGTCACGGCTCCCTTTCCATCGACGATCCTGTGATCGTAGGAAAGGGCCAGGTACATCATCGGGCGTGCCGTGATCTCCCCCTTGTACACGACCGGGCGCTCCTGGATCTTGTGCATGCCCAGGATTCCCGACTGGGGCGGGTTGAGGATCGGTGACGACATCAGCGATCCGTAGACGCCGCCGTTTGAGATCGTGAATGTGCCTCCCTGGAGATCCGCGATGGCCAACCGTCCATCGCGAGCCCGCTCCCCCAGCTCCGCAAGCCGCAATTCGATTCCGGCAAAATCAAGCGCATCGGCGTTGCGGATGACGGGAACGACCAGGCCAGCGGGCGTTCCGACCGCAATCCCCATGTTGACGTAATTCTTGAAAACGAGGTCCTCTCCGTCGATCTCGGCGTTGATCTCCGGGATTTCTTTCAGTGCGATGCAACAGGCCCTGGTAAAGAACGACATGAACCCGAGTTTCACGCCGTGCTTTTTCTGGAACAGGTCCTTGAATTCGGCGCGCATTTCCATGACGGACGTCATGTCGAGTTCGTTCCAGGTCGTGAGAATTGCAGCGGTATTCTGGGCGTCCTTGAGTCGACGGGCGATTGTCATTCGAAGCCGGGTCATGCGGACGCGTTCTTCGCGTGCAGCATCGTCGACGACGGCGGGACCGCGGGGCAGGTCTGGTAACGGCGGCTGGCTTTGGAGAATGGCGGCCACGTCGGCCTCCCCGGCATTGGTTGCGCGATCGGGTTTCGGCGCTTCGGTTTCCCGTCGTTCGTCGATGGCAGCCAGCACATCGGGTTTCATGACGCGACCGTCACGTCCGCTGCCCCGGACATCGGATCGGTCGATGTCGTGTTCATCCATCAACCGCCTGGCGGAAGGCGCGTCCTCGGTCGATGCGGGCACGTGGGCGCTCCCGTCGTACGGCGCGGACCTGATCTCGGCGATCCTGTCTCCGGGAGCAACCGTGGTGCCCGCCTCGGCAAGCACGCTGGACACGATTCCCGGCGCCGGAGCGTTCACTTCGAGTGCGACCTTGTCAGTTTCGAGTTCGCACAGGGTATGGTCCGCGGACACCCGGTCACCTTCCTGGACATGCCAGGCCGAAATCACTGCTTCCGTGACGCTTTCGCCCAATGCGGGGACCACGACGTCAATCGCTTCACCCGCCGCCTCCGGGTCTGACCGGAGGTCTCCCCCTGGTTGCTCGCCTTCCGGGGCCGTCGATTGCGCCGACACTCCTGATGCCCCGGCCTCCGAGACAGTTGCAAGCAGTGCGTTGGCCTCGACGGAATCGCCGACGGCAACCAGGATTTCGGAAATTACCCCGGTTGCCGGGGATGGAACCTCGAGAGACACCTTGTCCGTTTCAAGTTCGCAGACGATCTCGTCGGCCGTGACCGCATCTCCAGCCTGCTTGCTCCAGGACGCGAGCGTTGCTTCGGTGACGCTCTCGCCCAGGGCGGGTACGCGAATCTCGGTCATTTCTGGATTCCATCAATGGTCAGCGCACGGTCGACGAGCGCCTCTTGTTCGGTTTGGTGTTCATTTGCAAGCCCTGTTGCCGGGGAAGCCGAGGCTCTTCGACCAACATATATCGGCCGGGTGTGACTTGCCCCGCAACGCGTGAGAATCCATTCGAGGTTGGGCTCGATGAAATTCCAGGCCCCCTGGTTCTTGGGCTCTTCCTGGCACCAGACGAAGTCTGCCTTCTTGAAACGACCGAGCTCGCTGGTGAGAGACATGGCCGGGACGGGATAGAGCTGTTCGATGCGCATGATGTAGATATCCCCGATTCCTCGTGCGTCACGCTCGGCCAGCAAGTCGAAATAAACCTTTCCTGAGCAGAGAACGCAGCGACGAATCCTGCTGTCCGCGACCAGCTTCGTTTCCGAGTGTCCCTTCTCGGCATCGTCCCAAAGCACCCTGTGAAAGCTCGACCCCGTCGCAAAATCCTCGATTGCGGACGCGGCCATCCGATGACGCAACAGTGACTTGGGAGTCATGACGACCAGGGGTTTTCGGAAATTCCTGTACATCTGGCGGCGAAGGATATGGAAGTAATTGGCCGGGGTCGTGCAGTTTGCAACGATCCAGTTGTCTTCCGCACAGAGCTGCAGGAAACGTTCAAGCCTTGCGGAGGAATGTTCCGGCCCCTGTCCTTCGAAACCGTGCGGCAACAACAACACCAGTCCGGACATGCGCAACCACTTGCTTTCGCCCGCACTGATGAACTGGTCGATCATGATCTGTGCGCCGTTGGCGAAGTCGCCGAACTGGGCTTCCCAGATGGTCAACGCATTGGGTTCCGCGAGGGAGTAGCCATATTCGTAGCCAAGCACGGCGTATTCGGAAAGCATGCTGTCAATGACTTCAAAGTGCGCTTGCCCGTTCCTGATATGGTTGAGGGGCAGAAATCGTTCTTCGGTGTCCTGGTCAATAATTCCCGAATGTCTCTGGCTGAACGTTCCTCGCGTACAATCCTGACCGGACAAGCGAACCGGTTTTCCCTCGATCAGCAATGATCCGAACGCAAGTGCTTCCGCCGAAGCCCAGTCGATCGCCTTTCCGTTCTTGATGCTCTCCCGCCTGTTCTTGAGAATCCTCTTAACCGTGCGATGGGGCCGCATGCGCCCTGGTATCCTGGTCGCTGCCCTGCCGATCTCGGCGAGGACCTGTGCGTCGACTCCTGTGGTTCCACGCTGGTATATGTCGTCTTTCCTGTCGAGGTGAGACCAGCGCCCGTCAAGCCAGTCAGCCTTGTTTGGCCGGTATTCCCTGCTGGTCTCGAATTCCTGTTCGAGGTGTTCGCGGATCGTGGACTTCATGTCCTCGATTTCGCCGAGTGACATCAACCCGTCACGAACAAGCCGGTCGGTGTAGAGCGACAGCGTCGTCTGGTGCTGTTTGATCCTCGAATACATGATCGGTTGGGTAAACATCGGTTCATCGCCTTCGTTATGGCCGAAACGCCGATAGCAGAAGATGTCGATAACCACGTCCTTTCCGAATTTCTGCCGAAATTCGGTCGCCACCCTGGCCGCATGAACGACGGCTTCCGGGTCGTCGCCGTTGACATGGAAAATTGGAGCTTCCACCATCAGGGCGATGTCTGTCGGGTAAGGAGACGAGCGTGAATTCCTCGGGGCGGTCGTGAAGCCGATCTGGTTGTTGACGACGATGTGTATGGTTCCGCCGGTCTTGTGACCGCGCAGGCCGGACAGGCCGAAGCACTCCGCAACGACGCCCTGTCCGGCGAAGGCAGCATCACCGTGAAGCAGAATCGGCAGGACGGCCTTCCGGCTCTCGTCGTGCAACTGTTCCTGCTTGGCCCGGACTTTTCCAAGCACAACCGGATTGACCGCCTCGAGGTGCGATGGGTTGGCTGTCAGGGAAAGGTGGACGACATTGTTGTCGAACTCCCGGTCCGATGAGGCGCCGAGGTGGTATTTGACGTCTCCGGACCCCTCGACTTCGTTCGGTTTGAAATTACCCCCCTGAAACTCGTTGAAGATCGCCTTGAACGGCTTGCCCATGACATTTGCCAGGACGTTGAGCCTGCCACGATGCGGCATGCCAATGACGATTTCGCGAACTCCCAACGCGCCGCCGCGCTTGATGATCTGTTCCATCGCCGGAATCAGGGTTTCCCCGCCGTCGAGGCCGAATCGCTTGGTGCCCGTGTGTTTGACGTGGAGGAATTTCTCGAATTCTTCTGCCTGAACCAGCTTGTTGAGAATGGCTTTGCGCCCCCTCTTGGTGAAGGCGATTTCCTTTCCGTAGCCTTCGATCCGTTCCTTGAGCCAGGCCGCTTCGACGGGATCGGAAATGTGCATGTACTGCAGCGCAAAGGTCCCGCAATAGGTCCGCCGAACGATTCCCATGATCTCGCGCATGGTTGCCGTCTCCAGGCCAAGCACGTTGTCGAGGAAAATCGGCCGAGTCATGTCGGAATCACCGAACCCGTAGGTTCCCGGGTCTAGTTCGTCGTGGCCGCCGGTGTCACGCATGCCAAGCGGATCAAGGTCTGCTGCCAGGTGTCCGCGAATTCGAAATGATCGAATCAGCATCAGCGCGCGAATCGAATCGAGCACGGCTTGCTGTACATGGCTTTCATGTACTGCCGTTCCCGGTGTTCCGGGTGTTCGAAGCCGTATCTTTGTCCGGAGGTCTTCGGCCGATTCCTCGAGATCCCAGTTGAATGCCTCCGAAAATCTCGAATCAACCGAAGACGGCCAGTCCTTGCGCGCCCAGGAAGGCCCGTCCGACTCCTGTCTCATGTCGGCGAGATCGTCCCCGAGAGCAGAGAAGAGGCGGTTCCATTCGTCGTCGACGGAGTGCGGGTTGTTCGAATAACGGATGTAAAGCTGGCGGATGAATTCCGCGTTGTTCCTCTGAAGAAAGGATGAAGCGTGAAGATTTCCGTTGCGAGATTGATCCGTTGGGGGGGCTCCGTTCTTCATGATGTCCTCCGTGGTCTGCCGGGATCCGGACCGCTCGGCCTGCGAAGGTTCAAACCGTGTCCAATCCGGTCTGCTCCGACCTCAGGCGCTCTTGATGGCCTCCAGTACCGCATTACCGAGACTAGCGGGGCTTTCCGCGATAATGATCCCCGCGGCACTCATTGCGTCAATCTTTCCCTCTGCCGTGCCTTTGCCACCCGAGACGATAGCTCCCGCATGCCCCATCCGGCGGCCGGGCGGTGCCGTTCGCCCGGCAATGAATCCGGCGACCGGTTTCGTACGGCCCTTATCCCTTTCCATTGCAAGGTACGCCGCCGCTTCCTCTTCCGCCGAACCACCGATTTCTCCGATCATGATGATGGACTCGGTCTCGTCATCATCGAGAAACATGTCCAGGACATCAATGAACTCGGTACCCTTGATCGGGTCTCCGCCGAGGCCGACGCAGGTGGATTGGCCGAGTCCGATCGCGGTCGTCTGACCGACGGCTTCATACGTCAACGTGCCCGATCGGGAAACGACGCCGACAGATCCGCGACGGTGAATATGGCCTGGCATGATGCCGATCTTGCATTCCTCCGGCGTGATGACTCCTGGGCAGTTGGGCCCGATCAGGCGCGTGGTGCTGTTTTCGAGCACCCGTTTGACCCGGAGCATGTCCAGAACCGGGATTCCTTCGGTAATGCAGACGATGAGTTCAACTCCGGCGTCAATGGCCTCCAGGACAGCGTCCGCGGCAAACGGGGGCGGGACGTAGACCGCGCTGGCATTCGCGCCGGTTGCCGCGCGCGCAGCCGCTACCGTGTCGAAAACCGGCAGCCCCAGGTGGGTCGAGCCGCCCTTTCCCGGAGTGACGCCGCCAACGACCGCCGTACCGTATGCGATCGCCTGCTCGGAATGAAATGATCCGTGCCGACCGGTAAATCCCTGACAAATTATCCGGGTGCCCTTGTCCACAAGTACGGCCATGATTGGGTCCTTCAGCCTAGGCTCTGACTTCCGCGATGATGCGCTTTGCGGCATCCGCGAGGTCATTTGCGGCTGCGATCCTGAGACCGCTGCTCCCGAGGATCTGCCGTCCGATCTCGACGTTGGTGCCTTCAAGTCGAACAACGAGCGGGACGTGCAACCCGACATCCCGAACCGCCGCGACGATGCCTTCGGCGATCACGTCGCACCTCATGATTCCGCCGAAGATATTGACGAGGATTCCCTTGACCTTCGGATCGGATGTAATGATCTTGAACGCTTCCTTGACTTGTTCCCGTGATGCACCGCCTCCTACGTCCAGGAAATTGGCCGGCTCGGATCCGTATAGCTTGATGATGTCCATGGTTGCCATGGCGAGGCCGGCTCCGTTCACAAGACATCCTATTTCACCGTCCAGGGCGATGTAATTCAGCCCGAATGCCGACGCCGAGACTTCCCGTTCGTCCTCTTCGGCGAGATCCCTGAGAGCCAGGATGTCAGGCTGCCTGTACAGTGCGTTACCGTCGAATCCGATCTTGGCGTCCAGACACATGAGCCGGTCGTTTCCGTCGACAACAAGCGGGTTGATTTCGAGAAGTTCGCAGTCCTTCTCCATGAACAGGCGAAAGAGATTTCGGACGAGAGCCAGGCAGTCCCGGACGGAATCGCCCGACAGCCCGAGGCCGAAAGCGATTTTCCTTGCGTGAAAATCCGAAATTCCCGACGCGGGGTCGACGGTCACCGTGAGAATCCGCTCCGGCGTGGACGCCGCAACCTCCTCGATATCCATTCCGCCTTCGGTCGAGGCAACGATAGACAAACGCGACGTTCCGCGGTCGATCAGCAGCGCGAGGTAAAGTTCACGGCCAATGTCGCAGCCTTCTTCCAGGTACACTCTCCCGACCGT
Source organism: Paracoccaceae bacterium (assembly GCA_963664045.2). Classification (GTDB taxonomy): domain Bacteria; phylum Pseudomonadota; class Alphaproteobacteria; order Rhodobacterales; family Rhodobacteraceae; genus JAPPHA01. The sequence goes on from CAXXGT010000001.1 coordinate 230,757, forward strand.
CTTTCCTTCCGGGCCGGTCTGGTGCGTAACGAGAGTGCGGCCGAGCATGTCTTCGGCGGCCTTGGCGGCCTCTTCCGGCGATCGGGTAATCCGGACGCCACCGAAGTCTCCCGAAGGCGCATCCCTGAACCTGCCCTTGCCCCGGCCCCCGGCATGGATCTGGGCCTTGACCACCCAGACCGGGCCCGAGAGTTCCCGCGCCGCGCCGCCGGCCTGTTCCGGCGAGGTGACCACGCGACCGCCTGCGACGGGGACGCCGTATTCGCGGAGGAGATCCTTCGCCTGGTGTTCATGGATGTTCATAAGCGGTCAGCCCGGTTCAAATGTCTGAATGGTTGGGGTGACGGGCGGCATGCAGCCGGCCTCGAGCGGCAGGTAAGAATCGTTGCGAACCAGGGAAGGACACCATGGGTTTCGGCCTCGTTTCAAGCCCGTTTGCCGCGTACAGACCGGCAGTGCTCATGCGCCGCGCGGATGAGCCGACATCAATCGCTGCCGAGATCCGAATCGATCGCCCGGCATGCCGTGACCAGGCTCCTGACAGCTTCGACCGAATGGTCGAACATGGCCTGTTCTTCCGGGTTGAGCTGAATTTCGACGACTCTCTCGATGCCCCCTTCACCGATGACTGCAGGTACGCCAACATAAAGATCGTCGACACCATAGACCCCCTGGATGCGCGCGGCGCATGGAAGAACCCGTTTCTTGTCGAACAGGTAGGATTCCGTCATCGCAATTGCCGATGTCGCCGGTGCAACAAAGGCCGACATCGTTTTCATCAGCCCGACAATCTCGGCCCCTCCATCGCGTGTGCGCTGAACGATTTCGCCGACGCGTTCCGATGTCGTCCACCCCATTGCGACCAGATCCGGAAGCGGGATCCCGGCGACGGTGGAATACCTGACAAGCGGGACCATGGTGTCTCCGTGACCGCCGAGGACGAATGCCGTGACATCCTGGACGGACACGTTGAATTCCCGTGCGAGAAAGTACCGGAACCGGGCGCTATCGAGCACCCCCGCCATGCCGCAGACCCGCTCCGAGGGAATCCCTGAATACTGTTGCAAGGCCCACACCATGGCATCAAGCGGATTGGTAATGCAGATCACGAACGCGTCCGGCGCAAATTCCCGGATTCCTTCTCCCACGGATTTCATCACCTTGAGGTTGATTCCGAGCAGGTCATCCCGACTCATTCCCGGCTTTCTCGGAATGCCCGCGGTGACGATGCAGACATCTGCCCCGGCGATATCCGAATAGCTGCCTGTCCCTAGGAGAGCGGCGTTGAAACCGTCGATCGGGCCGCTTTCGGCAATATCGAGGGCCTTGCCCTGTGGAATACCGTCGACGATGTCGAAAAGGACTACATCGCCGAGTTCTCTCTGGCTTGCCATGTGCGCCAGTGTTCCGCCAATCTGGCCAGCCCCGATCATCGCGATCTTGCGTCGTGCCATTTCCGTCCCTTCTGCTTGTCGTGTCGTTCTCGATGATGTTGGGTACCTTCATTGGCCGAAAAGGGCAAGCAAGGTGGAGCCGGGGCCAGGTCGTCGATGCGCGCTGACCACGGTCGCTTGATCCGAACCCCTGTCTGGAGCGCGAAGGCATCGATGGTAGGCCGACCGATTGACATTGACGGTGAACGAATCGATTTTTCCGGATGTGCCGGCGGGAATGAACAGCGGCCGGGACGTTAAGGTCAGCCTGCGCACTGATCGGAGCGACACGGACTTGCGGCAGGGAAAGGCGGGGAGGAGATGGGAAAAGCTGGACAAGGGCGATTTTTCGAGGATTTTCGGCTGGGCGAGACGATCGAGCACGCCGTACCGAGGACCATTTCCGGCGGAGAGAGGGCGCTCTATCACGCACTCTATCCGTCGCGTTTTGCCCTGCATTCCTCGGACGAATTCGCCCGCGCCTGCGGACTTTCCGCATCCCCGTTCGACGAACTCGGTTGCTTTCATGTCGTGTTTGGTCGCTCGGTACCGGACATTTCCCTGAATGCCGTTGCCAATCTCGGCTATGCGGAATGTCGTTTCCTGCACCCGGTATTTCCTGGGGACACCCTGAAATCCAAATCGGAAGTCATCGGGTTGAAGCAGAATTCGTCGGGGAAGACCGGCATTGTCTGGGTCAGGACGCGCGGGGAGAACCAGCACGAAGAAACTGTCGTCGAGTTCGTTCGTTGGGTGATGGTTCGCAAGCGCGATCGCGAATCCCCGCCTCCCGGTGCGTCGGTTCCCGCGCTGGCGGCCTTTGTCAGTCCGTCCGAACTGCCGGTTCCGGACGGGTTGGACTTCCGGAATTATGACTTTGTCCTTGCGGGCGAACCTCATCGCCTGGATGACTACGTGCCGGGCGAAACGATCGATCATGTTGATCGAATCACGATCGAAGAGGCCGATCACATGGCGGCGACCCGCCTTTGGCAAAACACTGCCCGCGTTCACTTCGATTCGACGCTTCGGGAAGACGGCAGGCGCCTGATTTACGGCGGACATGTCATCAGCCTTGCCCGCAGCCTTTCGTTCAACGGACTTGCCAATGCGCAGATCATTGCGGCCGTGAACGCCGGATCGCATGTTCACCCATGCTTTGCAGGCGACACGGTTCGGGCGTGGAGCCACGTCCTGGACATCGCTCCAACACCTGCCCCCGGGGTGGGGGCGCTGAGGCTTCGACTCGTCGCGGCGACCGCCAATACCGAGGGGACGGATTTCAGGGATGAATCCGGCCAATATCGTCCCGGTATCCTCCTCGACTTCGACTATTGGGCATTGGTTCCCACCTGACCGATTAGACGGGATTCCCGGTTCGGAAGGCGTTCACGGCATGGAATCGGTCTGATCCGGGAACAGATGCAAGTCCGTGAGACAGGGCCCCAGGATCGAACGCGTCAAGTCACGGCCCGTATCCGGTTTCAGGGATCCCGGGTTGTCTTGGTCCGTGACGAAATGCCGGCGCGTTCAGGACGGGCAGGGGCGCCGAAAGGGTGGAAACTCTGTCCATGCCAATGGCAATTCCTGCACGGTAGCCCGAAAACAGATCGTGTTTTTTCGGTTTCGCTCAGCAAGTTCTTCGCTATTTTGGGAAGCGGGCCGGATCGGAGTTTCCGGACACGGAGAGGAACCGAATGAAAAGACCTGACCGGAATGCTCGGCCATTGTCTCCACACTTGACCATTTATCGGCCCCAGATCAATTCGGTCACGTCGATCATCCACCGGATAACGGGAGTTGGGCTCGTTCCCGGAGTTGCACTGGTCGTTTGGTGGTTGCTGGCCGCGTCGACCAGCGACGAGTATTTCGAATTTGCCAATAGTGTCATGTTGTCCTGGCCTGGCCGGCTGGTCCTTGTCGGTTCGTTGTGGGCGCTTTGTTATCATTTGTGTACCGGAATCCGGCATCTGATCTGGGATACAGGTGCCGGATTTGCAATTCCGGAGATCAACCTGTCGGGATGGGCGGTTGTGGCTTCGTCATTGATCCTGACCGCTTTGGTCCTCGCCGCCGCCGTCCTTTGAACTGGGGAGCTGGCAATGAGCTACAGGACGGACAGGCAGCGCGCTTTCGGGCTTGGTGCTTCGGGAGAAGGCGTGCATCATTGGTGGCAGCAGCGGGTATCGTCGATTGCGCTGGTCCCGCTGGTTATCCTGTTTTTCTGGACGCTTGTTCCCCTGATCGGTGGCCCAAGGGAGGAAATCGTGGCCGCTTTCCGCCATCCGTTCAACGCGCTCGTTGCGGTCTTGTGCGTGATGGCTGTCTTTTGGCACCTCAAGCAGGGACTTCAGGTCGTGATCGAGGACTATGTCCACCACCGGTTGGCGTTCGCGGCCTTGTCGATCACTTCCGAACTGTTTTGCTGGCTTTTTGGTGTGATCGGGGTTTTTTCGGTGGCAAGAATGGCCTTTGGCGCGTGAATCGGACGATCGGGGAAAGTTGCCTTGGCCACGTATGAATGCACAGAGCACGCCTACGATGTCGTTGTGGTCGGGGCTGGAGGATCCGGATTGCGGGCCACTCTCGGAATGGCGGAACAAGGTCTGCGAACGGTATGCGTGACGAAGGTCTTTCCGACGCGATCCCACACCGTTGCCGCACAGGGCGGCATTGCGGCTTCTTTGGCGAACATGGGTCCCGATCATTGGCAGTGGCACATGTACGACACGGTCAAGGGATCGGACTGGCTCGGCGATGTCGATGCAATGGAATACCTTGCCCGGGAAGCGCCCGCCGCGGTTTACGAGCTTGAGCACTACGGGGTTCCGTTTTCCCGAACCGAGGAAGGAAAGATATACCAGCGCCCCTTTGGTGGTCATACCACGGAGTTCGGGGAAGGGCCGCCTGTGCAAAGAACCTGTGCGGCGGCCGACCGTACGGGTCACGCAATTCTCCATACGCTTTACGGGCAGTCGCTCAAGCACAACGCGGAGTTTTTCATCGAGTATTTCGCCGTTGACCTGATTGTTTCCGAGGACGGGTCTTGCCAGGGAATCCTCGCCTGGAAGCTTGATGACGGCACGATGCACCTGTTCAAAGCCAAGATCGTTGTTCTCGCGACCGGCGGATACGGCCGGGCTTACTTTTCGGCCACGTCTGCACATACGTGTACCGGCGACGGTAACGGCATGGTTGCCCGTCAGGGCCTCCCGCTTCAGGACATGGAGTTCGTGCAGTTTCATCCAACAGGGATTTACGGGGCCGGTGTTCTGATTACGGAAGGCGCACGCGGGGAGGGGGGCTACCTGACCAATTCCGAGGGCGAACGGTTCATGGAACGGTATGCGCCGACCTACAAAGACCTGGCCTCGAGAGACGTCGTTTCCAGGTGCATGACGCTGGAAATTCGCGAAGGAAGAGGTGTCGGAAAAAACGGCGACCATCTGCATCTTCACCTTGATCACTTGCCTCCGGAGGCGTTGGCCGAACGGCTGCCGGGAATTTCCGAGAGCGCCAGGATCTTTGCGGGAGTGGATGTGACCCGGGACCCGATTCCGGTGCTGCCGACCGTTCATTACAACATGGGGGGAATCCCGACGAACTACTGGGGTGAGGTTCTCGACCCGGTCCCCGCCGACCATGACCGGGTCTACCCTGGTCTGATGGCGGTCGGCGAGGCCGGATGCGCCAGCGTCCATGGCGCCAACAGGCTCGGGTCCAATTCGCTGATTGATCTTGTCGTATTCGGGCGGGCCGCAGCCTTGCGCGCTGCCGATGTCATCGAGCGCGAGGTTCCTGACCGACCTTTGGACGGTGCTTCGGTCGAGCGGGCGTTGGAAAGGTTCGATGCCTTGCGATACGCTGACGGTGCCGTTCCCACGGCCGCGCTTCGCCTTGAGATGCAGAAAACGATGCAGGAAGACGCAGCCGTATTCCGGACCAACGAGACGCTGACTGCCGGATGCACCCGGATGAAAGACGTGGCGTCGAAGCTTGGGGACATCAAGGTGACCGACCGGTCCCTCGTCTGGAATTCGGATCTGATGGAAACCCTGGAACTCGCCAATCTGCTGCCAAACGCACTCGCGACGATTGTCAGCGCCGAAGCCCGGAAGGAAAGCCGTGGTGCTCACGCACATGAGGACTATCCGGAACGGGACGACGTCAACTGGCGGCAACACACGCTTGCGCGCATCGATGGAAAAGATGTCCGCCTGGACTACCGGGACGTCCACGTCGAACCGCTCGTGGGGGAGGAAGAAGGCGGTATCGAACTTTCGAAGATCGCGCCGAAGGCCAGGGTGTATTGACCATGGAGAGAACATTCAGCCCGGCCCTGGTGCTGGCATTCGGACTGGCGGTCGCGGGTTGCGGGACCGAAGAACCCCTGAGCGTGGAGGAGGCGATGGCCGAGTGTGCGGGAAAGGCGAGGCAGGCCACGAGGCCTACGGCGTCTGTTGCGGTGGGTGTCAATTCCGAGGGTGCCGTGAGCAGCGGTTTCATAATCGGTGTCACTGACGACTTCCTTGCCGGGCGGGACCCCGAGGTCGTCTACCGGGAATGCGTCGTCAGGCGCTCCGGGAAAGAACCAACCCGGCCGTTCGAGGAATGAATAATTCAGTTCGAACGTCGACCGTAACGGGAGTGGCATTCGTGTCTACGGAAGTTCGCGGGAAGCCAATTGCTGGTTCAGGTCCGATTGATCTAAGCCGGGCAAATCGAGCGAGGGATTGAGTCATGGTGGAATTCACACTGCCGCGGAATTCCAGGATCAAGGTTGGCAAGACCTGGCCAGCGCCGGACACGGGCAATCGAATTCGCAAGCTCCGGATCTATCGTTGGGACCCGGATTCGGGGGAAAATCCCAGGATCGACACCTACCACCTTGATGTCGACGCCTGCGGACCGATGGTCCTCGATGCGTTGATTGCAATCAAGGACGGCATCGATCCCACATTGACCTTTCGCCGATCCTGCCGGGAAGGGATCTGCGGGTCATGCGCGATGAACATCGACGGGGTTAATACACTGGCCTGTACGTACGGGCTCGATCAGGTCAAGGGAGACATCAGGGTTTATCCGCTGCCGCACATGCAGGTGGTCAAGGACCTGGTGCCCGATCTGACGCATTTCTACGCCCAGCATGCTTCGGTGAAGCCATGGCTGGAAACCCAAACCACCGAACCGCGCCAGGAGTGGAAACAGTCTGTCGATGACCGCCGGAAGCTGGACGGCCTGTACGAATGCGTCATGTGCGCCTGTTGCTCGACAAGTTGCCCGAGCTACTGGTGGAACAGTGACCGCTACCTGGGGCCCGCTGCACTTCTTCACGCATATCGATGGATAATCGACAGCAGGGACGAGAGCACGGGCGACCGGCTGGATGACCTTCAGGACCCGTTTCGGCTGTATCGGTGTCACACGATCATGAATTGCACGCGAACCTGTCCCAAGTCGTTAAATCCGGCCAAGGCGATCGCAGAAATCAAGAAAAAACTGGTCGAGAGAAACATCTGAGCCCGTGAATTCCAGGAATGCGACTATCGGGAATCCTTTCCCGGTTTCCGCTCCCTGGTCTCCTGGCACCGAAGTGGAATCCGTATCCTGGTGGTGGTGTCGGTCCGCAAGATTGCTTCAATGTTGAGTCGTTCGATAACGGGACGAATCGGCAGTCCGTTGTCTCGGGAGAAATCGTTCATGGCGTCAGGGTCTGCCTGAACACGGGTGAAGAGTACTGGCCGGCTCGGCGTAGAGCGGGGTTTCGCCCGGTCGAGAGCCGGCGTGACCGCCGACAGGGTCCGTCCGTGTACGCTTCTCAAACCCGGACGCCACCTTGCGATCAGGCGTGCGGACCGGCCGCTCCTGTGCCGACGCGCCACTGAACAGTTCACCGGCAAACCGGAACTGCAACTGAGAGTGGCCGCAGTCCCGGTTTGTGGTGTCATTGCATCCTTTGACCGGTTGGAAATCAACGGCATTCATACAAGAATGGGACCCTGCGGTGCTCCTTCTGCCAGCCTTGAACTTGGTTCGATGTACGCCCGCGAGAGCACATGTCGACGTGGCTTCAACAAGCGTTTCAATAACCGAATTTGATCAAGACGGATGCACGGAGCCATTCGTCCGGCCCGCGAATTCCGGATGGATCATGCGGCCTTTGCGTGAACCCGGTACTCGGGCAGGACTTCCGGCGTGGGATAGAGGATGTTCATTGGAACGGACCTGCCGTCAGACTGGACGAGGCGGACATGCTTGCGCGTCATCAGTCTTGGTCTGACGACTCCGCATGAGTGCGAAATGATCTGCACTTCCTTGATCAGCCTCCTGCAGTAACTCGCGACCCTGACCGATTTTTCAGCGGGATTCAGGCCCTTCTGGAGCCTGGCGTTGTGCGTTGTGATCCCTGTGGGGCAGGTATTCTTGTTGCACTTGAGGGATTGGATGCATCCGAGCGCAAACATGAACCCTCGAGCGGACGTGACGAAATCCGCCCCTGTGGCAAGTGCCCATCCAACCTCTGCTGGCGTGATCAGTTTGCCTGAGGCAATGATGCGAACCCGTTCACGCAGTCCGTACTTGTGCAGCGTGTCGGACACCATCGGAAGCGCTTCCTTCGCAGGCAACCCGACATTGTCGATCAACGGCATCGGAGCAGCACCGGTCCCGCCATCTCCGCCGTCGACTGTGATGAAGTCCGGTGCGCTTTCTATTCCGCGAACATGAATCTCGACACACATTTCTTCCAGCCAGTCGACATCGCTAACCACCGACTTGAACCCCGCGGGCTTGCCCGAGACGTCCCGGATATGCCCGACCATGTCGAGTAACTGGGATACGGTCTTGATCTCCGGATGGCGGTTGGGAGAAATCGAATCCTCTCCCACCTTTATCCCCCGGATATTGGCGATCTCCGCAGTGACCTTGGCGCCAGGCAGGATGCCGCCCTTGCCCGGTTTGGCGCCCTGGCTGAGCTTCAGTTCGAACATCCGGACCGATTCATGCGCCGCGACTTCCCTGAGCCTGTCATCACTCAAGCTGCCATCAGGGTTGCGGACGCCGTACTTGGCCGTTCCGATCTGGAAAACGATGTCGCATCCGCCCTCGAGGTGGTGGGTCGACAGGCCGCCTTCACCGGTATTGAGCCAGCAGCCGGCTTGCGCTGCGCCGCGAGACAGCGCCCTGACGGCCGGCGTCGACAGGGCGCCATAACTCATACCGGAAATGTTGAAGAAAGACGGCGCGACGTATGGATTTCGGCAAAACGGACCGATTTCCATCGACACCATGTCGACGGCATCTTCGGTCAACGTGGGAAACGCGCAATTGACGAAGATGACCGTGCCGGTCGGGTTCAGGCTCTTTGTCGATCCGAAAGCCACCGTATTGTTGGAATCCCGCGCCGAACGATCGACCCATTCTCGTTCGGCCCGGTTGAAAGGCATTTCCTCTCGATCCATGGCAAAAAAGTACTGGCGGAAAAATTCGCCAAGCATCGAAAAGACGTACCGAAACCTCCCGATGACGGGATAATTCCGCCGGACAGCGTCGCGGGTCTGGGAGACGTCTATAATGAAAAGGGCGGTTGCGATGGCGACGCCGAGACCGACGCAAAAAATGAACAGTGCCGACATGAACTGCAGTCCGCCGGCCAGCAAACTGTCAATAAACATGGGATTCTTCCCTTGACTGACCCGGGCCATTTACAGCCGGTCGCATCGATGTGTAAGAGAACGCGTCTGAATACTCAATGCCGCCGCATTCACGTCGGCTTGAAGCCTGTTTCAGCGACGTCTCGATCGCCGAATTCCGGTAATCGCCTGGCGCGCGCGATGTTGTCATTCCTTGGTGGAAATCCCCGCGCCGGGAACGGGACGCGCCGGCATCAGTCATCACATGTTGTCGTGCCCGTGTCCGGCGACAATTTCCGACGCATGACCGGTCAGCCGGTTGGCCTGCTTTCCTCAGGCCGCAGCGCGTTCATCGCCGGGTTCGAACAGGGCGACAATGTCACTCATGATCAGGTTGATCTTGAAGTCCCGAGGCGAATAAACCCGGGAAACGCCCAGCCGCAAGAGAACATCCACGTGATCGTCGGGAATGATTCCTCCGACGATGACAGGGACATGACCGAGGTCGCTGTTTTTCATGCGCTCAATGATGTCTTTTACAAGGGGGACGTGAGATCCTGACAGGATCGACAGGCCGAGAACATGCGCGTTTTCATCCTTGAGCCTGTCGACGATTTCGGCCGGCGTGAGGCGAATGCCGTCATAGGTAACGTGAATTCCACAATCGCGAGCCCTTGCAGCGATCTGCTCGGCACCGTTCGAGTGACCGTCGAGTCCAGGTTTTCCGATCAGGATCTTGAGCCTTCGTCCCAGGCCGTCGGACACGGCATCGACCCGGGAACGGAGATCATCCAGCCCCTCGGCGTAATTCGATACCGAAGCACTGACGCCGGTTGGCCCGCGGAACCTTCCGAATACCGAACGCATCACTTCGCCCCACTCACCGGTCGTAACTCCGGCACGCGCCGCTTCGATTGACGGCGGCATGATGTTGGCCCCCGACCCGGCGGCCGCGCGCAGAGAACTCATCGCCGCAGCATGTGCTCTTGGGTCCCGGGACCGTCGCCATGAAAACAATCGCGCGATCTGATCAGCCTCGGCAGAACTGTCCGGTACAAGGAAACTGTTGTCTCCTCCTTCGAGTGGGCTTGCTTCGCCGTCAACATGAAGATTGACACCGATAACAGTGGTTTCACAGTTTTCGATCCTCGAGATTCGTTCCGAGTGACTCTCGACCAGACGATTCTTCATGTACTCGATTGCTCTGATCGCGCCGCCCATCGCTTCGACTTGCCCGAGTTCCGCCATGGCCTCGGTTTTCATCGCTTCGACCTTGCGCTCGATCGCCCGGTTTCCGTCAAAAAGGTCCTCGTATTCCAGGAGATCGGTTTCGTGAGCGAGAATCTGTTGCATGCGCAGGGACCATTGCTGGTCCCAGGGTCGGGGAAGACCAAGCGCCTCATTCCACGCCGGCAATTGAACAGCCCTCGCCCTGGCTTTTCTGGACAGGGTGACCGCGAGCATTTCGAGAAGGATTCGATAGACGTTGTTTTCCGGCTGTTGCTCGGTCAAGCAAAGGGAATTGACCTGCACACCGTATCGGAACCGGCGATATTTCGGGTCATCGACACCATACCGGTCTGAACAGATTTCATCCCAGAGTTCGACGAAGGCGCGCATCTTGCACAGTTCCGTAACGAACCGTACGCCGGCGTTCACAAAAAAAGATATTCTACCAACGACTTTAGGAAATTCCGCCACTGAAATCCTGGCTTTCGCGTCGTCAAGAACAGCAATCGCCGCGGCAAGAGCGAACGCAAGTTCCTGTTCAGGCGTCGCGCCGGCTTCCTGGAGATGGTAGGAGCAGATGTTGACCGGATTCCACTTCGGCATTTCCCTGAAGCAGTAGGTCGTCACGTCGCTGGTCAGTCTGAGGCTGGGCGATGGTGGAAATATATAGGTGCCGCGCGAAAGGTATTCCTTGATAATGTCGTTTTGGACAGTTCCGGTCAGTCGTGAGATCGTTGCGCCCTGTTCCCGCGCCGCCTCGATATAGAGCGCAAGAATCCACGGGGCTGTGGCATTGATCGTCATCGATGTGTTCATTTGCTCAAGCGGGATTCCGTCAAACAGTGCCCGCATGTCGCCAAGGTGACAGATCGGAACGCCGACCTTGCCGACTTCGCCGAGAGCCAGGACATGGTCACTGTCATATCCGGTCTGGGTCGGGAGGTCGAAAGCAACCGAAAGACCTGTCTGTCCCTTTGCGAGGTTGTCCCGGTACAACCTGTTGGAAGCGGCAGCAGTCGAATGCCCCGCATAGGTCCGAAAAAGCCAAGGCCTGTCCTTCGTCCCAGAGCTCATTTTTTGTCCTCGGTTGACGTAACCGGTTCTTGGTAGCAACACTGAACTTCTAGCACTCCGAATGTGCCATGCAACCGGAACCCGCACGGTGCCTGACGCTGTTGGTTGTATAAGAGTGGGCGAACCTCGACTGGAACTGCCAATTGGCGTGGACATCGATACGTTGCAGGACGAGATCACCAGGGGGTTGACGGGACTGTTCCGGAGGTGCGGGATCCGCCATGTTGCGAAAATCCAATACTCCACTGTTGCGTAATAATAACAACGTGTTATCGGGTGATATTCATCCATAGCAATGCATGATCCTGAAAATTGCGGGGCAAAATATACCGTTAACCTGTCCTGAAAACGGTCACTCAAATCCGGGGCGGAGGGCATTGACGATGTCGCCTTCGCCGAAGAGGAACATTCGGAAGATTCGCGTCGATCGACAGACGCCAGCTTGAAGCCTTGCCGGAATCCGACCGGCGTGGGCAGCGCCTGGAGGTGATCGGTGCAGAGCAGCCGCAGCGTGATCAGCACGCTCCCGGTTCCGGCATGCTCCCGGAACCCATCGATCCGGATCGGGGTCCCGGCGAACAGTTCGGGGAACAGCCCGATGACGATCCCGAGACAGGTCTCGACCCATACGGCGCGGCGCCGGATCCAGGTAAGCGGGTAAACTGCGACGTCCGTTGATTTTGCCCGGTTTCGGGTATCGTTTGGCTGCTGTGCCCGATGCTGCGGCCCTGGCATTCCCCGATTTTCCGCTGCCGTGCCGATTTTCCGTTTGACATGATAGGGCGCCGGGCCTATTTCCGGTGCGGTAAAACGAATCATCGGGGGATCGGCCATGGGCGCATGGTTCGGATCGAAGGCGACATCGGGGCTGTGCCAGCCGCTCATTGCGGCCATGCCTCCTCATTCTGTGTATATCGAATCATTTCTGGGGGGCGGTGCGATCATGAAGCGCAAGCCGCCTGCGCTGCGCAACATCGGCATCGACCGCAACTGGCGTGCGATCGCGCGTTTCAGCTGTGATTATCCGGTCGAGCTTCACCACGGCTGCGCCCACGCGTTCCTGTCCGGCTTCGACTTCCAGGGCGACGAACTGGTCTACGCTGATCCGCCCTACGTGCAGTCGGTGCGGCGCTCGCAGCGCCGCTACCGTTACGACTACGACGACGGCGACCATGTGGAGCTGATCCGTCTTCTGCGTTCACTGCCGGCCCAGGTGATGATCTCCGGTTATCCGAGCCGGCTCTACGACGAACACCTGTCCGACTGGCGCTCGATCGCGCTTCAGGTCAACAACCAGTCCTGCGTGGTCACCGAGAAGCTGTGGTTCAACTTCGAACCGGACCGGGTCCACTGGGCGCGCTTCGCCGGGCGCAACTTCACCCATCGCCAGACGGTGAAGCGCAAGGCGGCGAGCTGGGGGCGGCGCTACGCGGCGATGCCCCGGTCCGAGCGCCTGGCGGTCCTGGCGGCGATCATGGCTGTGGAGGCGGAGGAATGAGCGGGATCGACCCTCACGACCCGGAGGTGGTTCGCCGGCGGCTCGACGGGCTCCGCTCGGAGTTCGCGGGGCTGGGCTCGGGCGGTGGTCTTCTACGGGGTGCCGCGGCCCTGTTCAGGGAGTTGTTCGGGCTCGCCGGGACGCTGTCGGCGCTCGTCGGGTCACTGCAGGACAGGCTCACCGAGGAAGTGGCGAAGAACAGTGCACTTCGCGACCAGCTGGCCCGCTACGAGCGCCAGCAGTACGGCCGGCGCTCGGAGAAGCGCCGCAACTCCGGCGCCTCCTCCGATGGCGCCTCCTCCGACGGGGCCGCATCGCCGGACGCCGGGGAGGATGAGCCCGAAGCCGAAAGGAAAGGCGAGGCCGAAAAGAAAGCCGAAAAGAAGCCCCGGGGCGGCGTCAACGGGCGCAAGAAGGATCGTGGCGATGCCGTCAACGGCACCGGGCTGCGCTTCGGCCCCGAGGCGACGGTGATCGACATCGACGTGATGCCGCCGGAGATCGAGGGGCTGGCGGCGGACGAGTTCGAGCTCATCTCCGAGCGGGTGTGCTGCAAGCTGGCATCGGTGCCGATCCGCCACGTGGTGCTGCGTTACCATTACAAGAAGGCGAAGATCAGATCCTCCGGCGCCCTGGTCTGCGCCCCGGCCGTCGAGGGCGTGTTCAAGAGCTCCTGCGCCGATGTGAGCTTTATCGCCGGAATGCTGGTCGACAAGTTCGCCTGGCATCTCCCCCTCTACCGCCAGCACCAGATGCTGGCAGAGAGCGGGATCACCGTCAGCCGCAAGTCCCTGAGTGGCTGGGCCAACCGGGCGATCTCGCTGCTGGAGCCGGTGTTCGAGGCCCAGTGCCGCTCGGTTCTGGAAAGTTCCGTCATCGTCATGGACGAGACGCCGGTGCGGGCCGGGCGCGACCCGGACAGGCCGGGCAAGATGAAACAAGAGCGCCGAGCTAACTGGCGCTGGGGCAGCCGGTGAAAGTCCGGCAGGAAGGAGAGGCTAACCACCACTTCCACCGCGAGCCGTGCGCGTGCATCCGCGAGGGTGCACGTGAAGCGTCGGTAGCGGCGCGTGTGGCCAGGATGATTGAGCAACGAAAATCTTATCATTCGGAGTGCCGAGGTTCTTTGTTTGACCGAAGGCAACACCTGCAGGACCGCCATGGTGAGGGACTGCCGGGCTCCGCGCTGTCAAAGGAATCCAGGGACGCACGTACGCCCCAAGCCGGGACTCGGGAGGGCTTCAATCTGCCCCGGCAGTCGTGCCGGGGCCGCGGAAGAAAGGAGATAGTCTGAATCGATGACGAACGGATTGAAGCAGTCGGATCCGGCCATAGTACCGGTGAAGTCGGCGAACAAGGGAACGTCAGTTCCTGCGGAGCCGATGGAGGGAAGGGCCGGAACCAAGGGGAATCCGCGAGGCCAAAGCATGCACCGGACACAGGGCCGGGATCGCATGTCACAGGCGGCTGAGCGGATACGGCAAGCAGCCACGAGGAAACCGAAGGAGAAACTCACTGCGCTTCTGCACCACATCACGACGGACGCGCTCGAAGCATCCTACTTCATGCTGAAGAAGGATGCGGCGGCAGGCGTGGACGGGGTGACATGGGAGGAATACGGGAACGGACTGGAAGAGCGCCTGCTCGACCTGCACGACCGTGTTCACAGCGGGGCGTACCGGGCGCTTCCGTCCCGGCGGGTAGAGATACCGAAGCCGGACGGGGGAACACGACCGCTCGGCATCGCGGCACTGGAGGACAAGATCGTCCAGACTGCGGTGGCGGAGACCATCCTTGTGCCGATATTCGAGCCGGAGTTCCTCGGGTTCAGCTATGGGTTCCGACCCGGTCGCGGTGCGCATGACGCGCTCGACGCGCTGGCGTACGGGATAGAACGGCGCAAGGTCAACTGGATTGTCGACGCGGACATACGGGCCTTTTTCGATCGGTTGGATCGAAGCTGGCTCATCAGGTTCGTGGAGCACCGGATCGGGGATCGTCGGGTCATCCGGCTGATCTCCAAGTGGCTTGGCGCCGGCGTCATGGAAGAGGGCGAATGGCGGGACACCCAGCGGGGAACCCCTCAGGGCTCAAGTGTCTCGCCGATTCTGGCGAACATCTACCTGCACTTCGTCCTTGATCTCTGGTTCCAGAGGAAATGGCGCGCCCGGATCGCCCGTGGCGAGACGATTATCGTGCGCTATGCCGACGACTTCGTGGTCGGGTTCCAGTACAAGCGGGATGCAGAACGGTTCCTGTGCGATCTGAAGGACAGGCTGGCCGCGTTCTCACTCGACTTGCACCCGGACAAGACGCGGCTCATCGAGTTCGGCCGGTTCGCCATGGCGAACCGCCGGGCACGGGGAGAGCGGCGTCCCGAGACCTTCGACTTCCTCGGGTTCACGCATTACTGCCGGACCACGCGGAAGGGACGTTTCGGACTGGGGCGCAAGCCGATCAGGAAGCGTGTCACCCGGACCCTGAAGCGCATCGAGGCCGAACTGCGTCAACGGATGCACGACAACATCTACGAGGTCGCCATATGGCTTGGTCGGGTTGTGGGCGGTTGGCTGCGTTACTACGCGGTCCCGACCAGCTCCCGATCCCTCCAGACGTTCGGGCTCCGTCTCAAGCGACTTTGGCTGCGCGTCTTGCGCCGCCGGTCGCAGAAGGACCGCCTTCCCTGGGGCAAGGTCGACCTGCTGGCGGCGGTCTTCTGGCCTCCGCTGCGGACCGTGCACCCATGGCCGGACAGACGGTTTGCCGTCAATCACCCGAGGTAGGAGCCTCGTGCCTTAACGGGCATGCGGGGATCTGTGCGGGGGGCGTCGGGCAACCGGTGTCCCTACCGCGACTGCTACTACTGGCCGGTGCTCGGCGACCGGGACGAAGTGGTGTTCCACTTCGCGCCCTCCCGCGCCCACCACCATGTCGCGCGGTTCCTCGGCGATTTCGAGGGCACGCTGGTCAGCGACGGCTACGGCGCCTACGCGGCTTACGCCGAGGCGCGGGGGGAGGCGGTGAGGCAGCAAAATTGCTGGGCGCATACGAGGCGCAATTTCGAGGAGCAGCTGGACAACCATCCGGTGTTCGCCGGGAAGGCGCTGGATCTGATCGGGGGCATGTACGGGATCGAGAAGGAATTCCGTACCCGGCCGCCGCCTGAACGCCTGGAGGCGCGGCGCACCCGCACCCGCCTGCTGGTCGACGCCTTCTGGCAATGGTGTGAGCGGACGCTCGGGGACCCGGCGCTGACGCCGAAGCACCCGATCCGCCGGGCGGTCACCTACGCCGTCGAACGCCAGCAGGCCCTCGAGGTGTTCCTCGAAGACCCGTTGGTGCCGATCGACTCGAATGGTGTCGAGCGCGCACTGCGCCGCATCAAGCTGGGACAGAAGAACTGGCTTTTTTCCTGGACGGAATCCGGCGCACGGAACGTCGGGATCGTCAACAGCCTCGTCGCCACCTGTTTCCTGCTCGGGATCAGCCCTGCAACCTATCTGGGCGATGTCTTCCAGCGCATCGACACCCATCCGGCCGACCGGGTCCACGAACTGACGCCACGCCTGTGGAAGGACCTCTTCGCCGACACCCCGATGACCGGCAGCATCGACATGACCGTCGTCCGGGCTCACCCGGACGCCAGCCGGGGACCGCCGTAACGCTTGCGACGGCGGCGAACGGTGACGTCGATGCCGTCGATCAGGGCCATCAACTCGGTCGAAGACAATGCAAGCGCCGCATGGCCGGAGGCCGGAGGCGGGGCGAACAGGCCCTGCTCCAGGCGCTTGGACCAGATGAAGAAGCCGCCCCGCTCGAAGCCGAGGACCTTCACGATGGTCCGGCGCCGGTTGACGAACACGTACCAGCGTCCATCGGCCGGATTGCACCCGAGATGGCCCGACACCAGCGCGCACAGACCGTCGAAACTGCGCCGCATGTCGGCCGGGTCCGTCGACAGCCAGATGCCGCCCCGCGGCCAGCCGCCGAGCATCACGACCGCCGAACCCGCAGGACAACCCCGTCGCCCAGGTCAAGCTCGACGTCCCAGCCGGATACCGCAGGCGGCGCAAGCTCGACAAAGGAACCCTTCCCGCCCCCAGGGCGGAGACGGCACCGCCAGTTCCCGAAGGTCTTCGGGGACAGCCCACGGGACTCGCAAAACTCCCGTTGCGACAGCCCCGAGCGCTCGAAGTCCGCCATGATGCCGCTCCACTCGTCTGCGCTGCGCACCACCGGCGCACGACGGGAACCAGCCGAACCATTCAAACCTGACATGACAATTTCCTCCGATCATTGATGAATGACCGGAAGTATCCCCACCCAACCCTCGCGTGAGCAACCGAATTATCAGACGTCGCCGTTTACCCGCTTACGGATCCAGCACCGGGCAGCCCGGGGGTCGCCATGACGGCCGGGACGCACCCGTTCCGCCGCCGCCGCAAGGCCGTCTTCGGATTCCACCGCCGCCACGCTGTCCTCGACCGCGTGCAGAGTGCCCGCCATTCCTGCCGCCATGAACTGCGGCAGCAGGCTGAACGTCATCGGCGTATCCGGACAGTAGTATCGGGCAACCCGGAGCCCGGTCGGGGTCTTGCGCCCGTAGGTGCCGTGACGGGCGAACCGGCAACCCCCGTCGGGGTGGTTCGGACAGCGCTCAAGCTTTGCGTCACGCCACGCTTGCGTGCTAACGTAATCCTCGGCGGAAAGGTCTGTCTCGTGGATGAGTTGCACTCGACCGCCCACGGCCCGGCGGAGGTCAGTCCGCGCGGGCCACTTCTTCTTTTGCCGATCAGAACCCGAGTGAGTAGACGGCAGCTGCCGGGACGGCAATCAGAAGATCCCGGAACCCGCTTCCGGCGACGCGCGGGCAGACAGCGATCAATCTGACCGGAATCAACCGCTGGAAAAAAGTTCTGCTTGGGAAAGAAACGGGGGCGAGAGGTTCCCGGGTTATTCCGATTTCCAGGACATCCGGTGTCGGCCTAATCCGGGAAAACTACCGCACTGCCCGGTGACTTGGTTTTAGAAACAACAAATGTTGCGCGCGACATTCCAGAATTATGCGGACGAAGCAAAAACCATTCGGCGATGGCGATGAAAACCATGCTACCCGGTCGTTGTCAGCCTCAGGCCAACTGCGCCCACCAAGATCAACGCGATGAAGCCGTAGTGATAGACAGCGAGCCGATCTCCGAAAACAAGCATGCCCAGGGCGGTTGCGCCGACAATTCCGACGCCGGCCCAAATCGAATATACGATGCCGACAGGCAAATCCCGGAGAGCAGGTGCAAGCGCCCAGAAACAAAGGGAATAGCAGAGGATTGAAAGCGAACCCCACTGCCATTTCGAGAAACCATCCGATAACTTGAGCAGAAATGTCCCCGAGATTTCAAGGCCAATTGCAACGGTCAAGTACAGCCAGGCGTTCATTGAGTATCCCCACGGTTTTGCCACCCCGGCCCCGGCCCGAGGTTCAATACCAGTCAATTCCGAACCGAGCGTGGATCCCGTGTGAAGTAAACCGGAGGGTGTCGGGATTCGTTGACTCCTTGCTCCCGACGTTCCGCGCCGGAAACGGCTGGAATTTTATCAGAGCCGGTACGTAATCCGGCCATCCGCCTGGTGCAAGGCCAGTTGAAGGGTGGCGCCGTCGATCAGCTTGAGCGGGGCGGCGCTCGACAATAGGTCGGTCAACCGCGCTGCCTGTCCCCTCCTTTCCCTTCGCGGGTTCCGAAAATCAGCGATGATCAGGGGATGGGGCTGTGGAGGACCTTGCCTTGCCTTCCAACACCACGGTTGTTTCCGGGTCGGTATCGCCACAAAAAAAGATGGCCTAGGTCGTCGGGGTTGTTGAGCGGGAAGCCCGACGATCTTGCGGAGGGGTGGAAAAAGTACCAGAAGCTGAAGGCACAGCGCGAATACCAGACGTGCTTTGCACCGGAGAGCCGGTACCGGACCCATGCAAAAGCAGAGGTACTCGATTCATCTGTCCGGCAATGCGTGTTTCACCATCCCGGGCGCCCGGACCGGTATCTCCTGACTGATTCACACTGCCCGGGTCCGGGTGTCAGGGATTGCCGGAGAATTTCGGCGGTTTCGGCGTTCCGTTTGGGCGCCGCCTCAGATTTTTTTCCGGAGGGCGTTGGGGGCTTGGTGAACCGGATGTGGCGGCACGGTCGACCTCCGTCAGATACCTGATTGTTCCACATGTTTGTGATAGGTGAGCTACTCCCCAATTGCTGGACAGGATTGAGGTTCGTTTAAGCTACAAATCGCGTCTGCCAGTCGGGTTGCTCCTGATTATTTCCAGTCCAGTAAACAGCATCGGGCGTTCGTCCGCCAAGAGCGGAATGCGGCCGCCGTTGATTGTAGAACGTTGTCCATTTGCCGATGCCGGCTCGAGCCTCCCGTCCACCGCGCCACGCATACAGATAGACGCACTCATATTTGAGCGAGCGCCACAGCCGTTCCACGAAGATATTGTCGAGAGGGCTTCGTTCAAGGCCTCGACACAGAAGTCTGCTTCCAGCGTGTTCGACAGCCGCCAGGCCAGGACCTTGCGCGTGGCCCAATCCATGATGACAACCAGATACAGGAAGCCGCGTCGCATCGGGATGTAGGTCACATCCGAACACCACACATGGTTGGGCCGATCAATCCGCAGACCTTTGAGCAGATATGGCCAGATCTTGTGACCCTTCGCCTTGATGCTGGTCTGCGGGCGCTGATAGATCGGCATCAGGCCCATCAACCGCATCAAACGGCGGATACGCTTCGCGTTGACCCTATGACCCCCGGCCCGCAGGTGCCACGTCATCTGACGGACACCATGGAACGGCGTCTCCAGGAACTGCTTATCGATCAGACGCATCAGCGCCAGATTGAACGCCGTTTCGCCCTTGGCTTCGTAGTAGAACGACGAGCGCGAGATCGACAGCAGACGGCATTGCTGGGCAACCGACAGGCGGGGATGATTCATCTCAATCATGGCCTGCCTCACTTGCCGGTCCAGGGTTTGAGCTTTCGTTCCAAAAAATCGTTGGCGACGGCCAGCTCCCCGATCTTGGCGTGAAGCTCTTTCACCGTCGCCTCATCGACCGCTGGCTCCCTGGATTTGCCACCGGGCTCAAAGATGCCCGAGGCACCTTCCAGCAGCGCACGCTTCCATTGATGGATCATCGTCGGGTGAACGCTGAACCGGGTCGCCAGCTCGGCAACCGTGTGCTCGCCCTTCAGCGCTTCCAGTGCCACACGGGCCTTGAACTCCGGATTGTGTCTCTTGCGTTTCGACATCGCTGATCTCCTTCTCGTCGAAGACCAGCAGACCGATACCAATAGCTTACGTCACTGTCCGATTTCCCGGGAGTAGCTCAAGGACTATATCGGGATTTACGGGTTTTGCAGCCTGTCATGCCGACAACAACACCCAATTAACTTTTCTCCTGAAAGCAGGTATGAGAGCCACTTTCTGCGGATCCTTGACTCGGAGAGTAGACGGCATGATTAAGGTTTTCGGACACAAGGCCCCTGATACGGACGCAACAGGTTCGGCGATCGTCTGGTCCTGGTACCTCAACGAGGCGAGGGGGCAGCATGCCGCCCCATTTGTTCAGGACGAACCGAACGCGGAGGCAAAATTTGTCCTCGAGCGCTGGAATCTCGATTGTCCTGCCCTGCTCGGAGGAGTGACCGCCGGCGAAGACGTGGCCATAGTCGACACGAACAACCCGGCTGAATTGCCGGATGGAATCAGTTCGACGAATATCGTCGCTGTCATTGATCACCACATGATTGCAGGAGGGCTGCAAACCAGCCGACCGATCGAGTTTGTCGTTCGGCCTGTGGCAGCAACGGCGACCGTGATGGCCGGTTTGATGGGAGACGCGCTCTGGGAAGCACCCGAGTCAATCAAGGGAGTGATGCTGTCGTGCATCATTTCCGATACTCTTGAGTTTCGAAGCCCGACGACGACGAACGAGGATGAGGAACTGGCCCGCCGTCTCGCGGCAGAACTCGATATCGAGATTTCGGATATTGCCGCGGAGCTGTTCGCGGCCAAGTCGGACATTTCCCATCTCTCAGCCAGCGAGTTGTTGCGCCTGGATTCGAAGATCTACGCCACGCCGAGAGGCAGGTTCCGGATAACGATGCTCGAGACAACCAACCCGACAGGAGTGCTTGAACGAAAGGACGAGTTGATCGGAAGCATGGCCGGCGTTGCGTCGGAGGACGGGGTCGACGAAATTCTGGTTTTCGTGATCGACATACTCGGCCAAGAGGCAACGCTTATCGTTCCCGATGACAGGGTTCGCTCAACCGTCAAGTGGGCCTTTGGCGTCACGTCCGAAAGCGACATGGTCGTCTTGCCGGGTGTCGTTTCACGCAAGAAACAGATTGTACCTGCGTTACAGGGGTGACATCGGCAAGTGGGTGCCAAGACCGAGACGTCGTCCTGCCTGCAATCCGCCTGTTGCCTCCCGAAGGAATGCGTAATCAGGAGTTCGATCGGACGTCGGTACCCACCAGCAGAACAGCAGGCGAAGATGACCTCAATCGACACGTACCGTAGATCGGTGGAACTCAACGAAAGGACCTCGATATGGCGTCATGGAATTTCGACGTGAACTGCCCGAACAAACCTCTCTACGAGATCGGGCAAATCCCCCCGCTCGGCCATGTACCGGAAAAGATGCACGCATGGACGATCAGGCGTGAGCGTCACGGCGAACCCGTGGATGCCATGAAGGCCGAAGTCGTCGATGTTCCGAAACTCGACAGCCACGAGGTGCTGGTCATGGTGATGGCGGCCGGCGTCAACTACAACGGGGTCTGGGCGGGCCTGGGCGTCCCGGTTTCACCGTTCGACATCCATGGAGCCGACTATCACATCGCCGGGTCGGACGCGTCCGGAATCGTCTGGGCCGTCGGGGACAGGGTCCGGCGTTGGGCCGTCGGGGACGAAGTCGTCATCCATTGTAATCAGGACGACGGCGACGACGAGGAATGCAACGGGGGAGACCCGATGTATTCGACCAGCCAGAGGATCTGGGGCTACGAGACGCCTGACGGCTCATTTGCCCAGTTTACCAATGTCCAGGCCCAACAACTCATGCAGCGACCCCGCCACCTCACCTGGGAGGAAAGCGCGTGCTATACGCTTACGCTCGCGACGGCCTACAGGATGCTCTTTGGTCATCGGCCGCATGTCCTGCGACCGGGCCAGAATGTCCTGGTCTGGGGGGCATCGGGCGGACTGGGCTCATACGCGATTCAACTGATCAACACTGCCGGTGCCAACGCAATCGGGGTCATTTCCGACGAGAGCAAGCGTGAGTTCGTCCACTCCCTGGGCGCGAAAGGGGTGATCAATCGAACGGGGTTCGAATGTTGGGGGCAGCTTCCCAAGGTCAATTCCGAGGAATACCGGAAATGGTTCGCTGAAGTGCGAAAATTCGGAAAGGCGATCTGGGACATTACGGGCAAGGGCAACAATGTCGACCTGGTGTTCGAACACCCGGGCGAAGCGACTTTCCCGGTTTCGACATTCGTGGTCAAACGTGGTGGCATGGTGGTCATCTGCGCGGGGACGACAGGCTACAACCTGACGATCGACGCACGATACCTCTGGATGCACCAGAAAAGGGTTCAAGGGAGTCATTTTGCCAATCTCATGCAGGCTTCGCGTGCCAACAAGCTCATGCTGGACCGCCGTCT
Organism: Paracoccaceae bacterium; assembly: GCA_963664045.2. Classification (GTDB taxonomy): domain Bacteria; phylum Pseudomonadota; class Alphaproteobacteria; order Rhodobacterales; family Rhodobacteraceae; genus JAPPHA01. The sequence goes on from CAXXGT010000001.1 coordinate 253,340, forward strand.
CGATCCGTGCATGTCAGAAGTTTATCCGTGGAGCCAGATCCCGGACGCCCACATGAAGATGAGACGGAATGAGCACAAACCCGGCAACATGGCCGTTCTCGTCAATGCTCCGACGACGGGCCTGAGGACGATCGAGGATGCACTTGAAGCAAGCTGGCCGGAGTAACTTCAACGGCGCAACACGCGGGAATGTGACCGAAGGGAGCAAAATTTGCCTGGACGACGTCCGGGTCGAACGGTCGCGCATCGAAAAAAATGGACGTTGACGGGCAAGGCCTGGAGTCGTCCCGCCACGGGGGAATCCCGTGGTGCCGAAACCGGCTGTCCGCGGATCTGATCGACTTGAGGATCGACTGAACCAATGCCGGAAGTCCATAAGACAACCCCGCAGTTTTCAAGAGATCAGTCCGCAGCATATCAGGCGTTTGTCGAGATTTTTTCAGATGCAGGCATTGACCTGGAAAAGCGGCGACAAAGTGTCAAACGGAAACGGAAAAGCTCATCGCAGGTCGTTGCCGTTCTGGGAAAGGCAGGGTCCGGCAAGACCTTTTTCCTGGCGGAACTTGTAAGAACGCTGGTTTCGGCAGGCGTCAAGGCTGTTTCCGGCAATGAGCCGACGTCAAAATCCGACGGAAGGCGAACCCTTGCCGTGCTTGCTCCAACCAACAAGGCCGCAAGTGTCCTCAGGAATCGCGGAGTTCCAGCAACGACCATTCACCGGATCATGTACACCCCGGAATACGATCCTGAGTATGACAAGATCAAGGAGTGGCTTGAAGGAAAGGAAAAACGCCCGACGACCTCTCTGGTCAGCGACTCGATTCTGAAACGCGTGCTGGCATTCTATCAGGTGAGTCCTTCGGTACCTGCGGCCTTCGCTGCCGCGGGCATCAGTACCGCGGAGTTCATCAAGGGCTGGGCGCTTCGCGACGAACCGCTGGACATTGGATTTGTCGACGAGGCCTCCATGCTGGATGGTCGCCAGTTGGACGACCTGAAAAAGATATTCTCGACGATCGTGCTGTTCGGTGACCCGGCACAACTTGCTCCCGTGGGCGAAGGCAAGTCCATGGTCTTCGATAGTCCTGACCTGATGCGGACATTCCTTCTCAGCCGAATCCACCGCCAGGAGAGCGACAATCCGATTCTCGATCTTGCGCATAATCTGCTTGACCCGCAGTCCGATTTTCAATCGTTCATTTCGAAGATCAGGCAACTCAGCACTCGCGATGACCGCGTTCAGTTCTCACGCCGTGTCGATTCGGAATTGATGGCGCGCTCGCCGGTCCTTTGCTGGAGGAATTCCAGCCGGATACGGCTCCTGGATGCGTTTAGGCGGGGTCACAAGGCTCCCCAGGACGCTTTGCTGCCGGGCGAGCCGCTGATTTGTGACGGCCTGGAGATCTCGCGCAAGCACCGCAAGGAACGCCTTGATCTTGAAACGCGAGGTGTGATCAAGGGCGCTCAGGCCGTGTTCCTTGGCCGCTCGGCGAGGCCCGGGTTCTCAAGGCTTTACATGGTGGGGGCACCCGAGCCGGTCATCGCCGTACCAACGATCATCAAGATCGAGTTCCCCGGAGAGACGGAGCCTTTCATGGAGTCTTCGGCACGCATGGGCGGCGTGTTCCTGCACGGGGCGGCTTGTACCATCCACAAGTCGCAAGGGTCGCAGTGGCCAGCGGTGCAGATCTTTGGCCCCGACCTGACCGCGGCGTCAAGATCCGGCATGATCGAGGCCGAGTTGCCTCTCTGGAAACGTCTTGCCTATGTTGCCGTCACCCGCGCGGAAGAAAGGCTTGTCTGGGTGCACAACGCCGCATTGGCACTGCCCGGTCGCCCCCTCGACACTTCGGACCTCGATATTCAGGCGAGTTTGGGTCTCGAACGCCGGGGAGCCTGATGCTGTCAGTTCGATTTGCCGTCCCTGTCGAGGCTGTCATGGCCCGGAGCAGCGACGTATCGGCGAACGGCGTCATCCTTAGTGCACCTAGAAAACCAGGTTCATCATCAGGAGCGATACGACGAGAAAGAGAATGGTCATGATGCCGCCGGTTCTCATGAAATCCGCCACCCGGTAACCGGCTGGTCCCATGATCAGCGCATTGACCTGGTGGGTCGGGATCAGGAACGAGTTCGATGTTGAAATCGCAACGGTCATTGCGAAAATTGCCGGATCACCGCCAGATGCCAGGGCTATGGAAACCGCCAGTGGGACAAGAAGCACGGTGGCTCCAACGTTCGACATGATCAGCGTGAAAACGGTTGCCAAGACGGCGATTCCAGCCTGAAGTGACCAGATCGGCCAACCTTCCAGCAAACTCAGTATCAGTTGCGCAATCCATTCCGCAGTTCCGGTGCTCTGGACTGCCTGGCCCAGCGGAATCAGACCGGCTAGCAGAAAGACCGTATTCCAGCCCACGGAATTGTAGGCTTCGTCAACCGACAACACACCTGTCACGATCATTCCCGCAGCTCCTGTCAGGAGACACAGGGAAAGCCGAACGTCGGTGAACAGTATGAGAGAAATGGCGATGAGAAAGAAGAGAAGTGCCCAGCCAACCTTTTTGGGACGGACTTCGTCCTGTGGGAATTCCGAAGTCACGATGACAAAGTCCGAGTTGTTTTTGAGGCGGGTCAATCTTGTCCATTGGGTCTGGACGACCAGCGTGTCACCAGCCTGAAAGGGAACCTTGCCGATCATCGTGGCCGGGTGGTCTTCGGTTTCGACATAGCTCAGGGTTTCTTCAACCCGGTGGATCGCGAGCAGATTCAGGCCGAACGTCTTCCGAAACACGAGGTCTCGAGCCGTTTTCCCGATTACCCGCGAATTCGGGGGAATGACGATTTCGGCGATGCCCGACTGGGCAGGCGAAAATTCCTCGTTAAAGACCTTGAGCCTGTCCTCGATTCTGAGATCATAGACGTCGGCGATTTCCTGAATGACCTTTCGGCGTCCGAGAATCGCCAGTCGGCAAGGGGCGACAATCGTGGTTTCGACGGGGGGCGCAAGCCATTTTTGCCCGTGATGGTACGTGCCGATGATATAGAGGTGGTAGGCTTCCATCATGTCGGAGAGCGTCTGCCCGACCAGGAGGTGACCTTCGGGAATGACCACTTCGAAGATGTCGGCTTTCAGTCCGTATAGCCGCTTCACGTAGTCTTTCACCGATTGGGCCGTGGTTGCTTCGTCCTTCTTGGACTTTCCGGGCAGAACCCATCGGCCGAACAGCACGAAATAGAGTATCCCGGTCAGAACGAGCGCGAAACCGACGGGCGTGACGGAAAACATGTGGAATGTTTCCATCTTGAGTTCATCCGAAAGGGTCCTGTTGGTCGAAATAATCAGGTCGTTGAGGAGGATTAGCGGCGATGACCCGACCATGGTCATGGTTCCTCCAAGGATCGCGCAGAATCCCATTGGCATCAGAAGCCTGCTTAGCGGCAACTCGGAGCGGGCAGATATTCGGCTGACAACCGGCAGAAACAGTGATGCGGCCCCGACATTCTGCATGAAGCCGGAGATGACACCGACCGTTCCGGAGACAATCGGAATAATTCGCTTTTCCGATGCCCCTCCCATGCGAAGGATGGTGGCGGCTACCCTGCTCATGATGCCGGTGCGGTCCAGCCCGGCGCCAATGATCATCACCGCGATGATGGAAATGACCGCGTTCGAGGCGAACCCATCGAACAGTGAATTGACGTCGACAATGCCTCCAAGTCCGGGCAGGTAACTCAGGGCGCCCAGGAGAACCATGACGAGAATCGCCGCAAGATCGACACGAACGATTTCGGAAACGAAAAGAAAGACGGTGAACGCGAGAACACCGAGAACGACGATCATCTCGAAACTTAGGCCGAATGGAAGCATGCGCGGGTTTCCGTCGGGGAATGTCCGTGGCTGGGTGACAATGCTCCGACCAGCCTGTCAACCGGGATTGATCGCGCCCCTATATGTCACGTCAGGGTCAATCTCAACTATTGGAGACGCGGCGTACGCGGGCAGCGTTGCTCTCATGGGGCCATCTGAACGCCTCGTCGGTCGTCGGTTTTGCCGTCTTCGTGCCCGAAACGACATCTTCGAAGATGTGCCCACGGCATGTCCCGCCGCGGATCAAGGCTCTATCCCGGTTTCGCCACCATGAGGTCTCCTACTGAAGTCTTGCTGTCTCTTCGGTCGGTCCGGGCGATCGACCTGTTCACGAATTTGCCGTCAGATCGTTTCCCGGATGGGAGGAAAAGGGGTCAAATCAGGGACCTTCGGTTTCTGATCCGGCGATATCGCCCTTGAACCGTCGACCTGTTTGGACCAGTTCGTGTCTGGTCTGGCATCGCTGCGCGCGGAGGTGAATGCCATGCCGGAAATTGACTGTATCGAGGCGAAGGCCCGTCTGCCGCAACTGCTTCAGCGCGTCGACGCGGGCGAGCGGTTCGTTATCGCAAGGCACGACCTTCCCGTGGCCGAACCTGTGGGCACAGGTGGCCGAATTCGCCGCTTACCGGCCGATTCGTCCGAAGGAGAAGATGCTCTCCATTATCAGCACGGGTGGCAAGGCCTCCCGTCAGTCCCGATTCTCATGAGTGTTGATGCGGCTTGCCAGGATGCACATGAGTTCGAACATGATCGAAACCCCCAACCACGCGGTTCCTCCGCCAGGGTCGAACGGCGGAGAAACTTCCACCAGGTCTGCCCCGATCAGGTTGACACCCTGAAGGCCTCGAACTGCCCGTTGTGCCTGGTACGAAGTCGGGCCACCAATTTCCGGTGTTCCGGTACCGGGCGCATACGCAGGATCGATGAAATCGATATCGAACGAGCAGTACGTCGGGAAGCTGCCAACAACGGTTCGGGCCTCCGCCATGACATCATCGATGCCGCGCTCGAAGAGCTCGTCGACCGGAATGATCGTGACGCCCTCCCGTTGTCCGAAGGTGATGTCCTCGTCGTCGTACATGGTGCCACGGATTCCGATCTGAATGACCCTGCGAGGGTCGAGCAATCCTTCCTCGATCGCACGGCGAAATGGAGTTCCGTGGGTATAGAGACTGCCGCCAAAATACGAATGAAACAGGTCCGTGTGGGCGTCCATGTGGATCATTCCGACAGGGCCGTCCTTTGCCACCGCCCTCAGAACCGGCAACGACACGAGATGGTCGCCCCCTGCGGTCATGGGAACGATATTTTTCTCGAGGACCCCGAGATAGTATCTGGTAATGCGGTTCATCGTGTCCTGAACATCGGCGGGATTGATCGCAACATCGCCGAGGTCGGCACAGTTGGCGATCTTGAAGGGACTGATCCTGGTGAACGGATTGGTGGAACGAATCATCGTCGAGTAGTCGCGCAGCTGCCTTGGACCGTGTCGCGGGCCGGGGCGGTTGGTCGTTCCGGCATCCCAGGGAACGCCGATGAGTCCAATGTCGACTTCGGCGATTCTCTCATGATCGATTGTCAGATGTGGCAATCGCATGAATGTCGGAACTCCGGCAAACCGTGGGAGGTCCAGACCGGAAACGGGCTGGAAATACTGGCTGGGTTGACGCGACATGGTTCCTGATCCTCAGTTTCGGTCCTGAATTCGAATTCTGGTGGGCGGGGACGGCAAACGGACCGGGCGAAGGTGAAGGCGGGGCCGTGTATTCGGAATGCCGACCCCTTGTCCGTGCCCATTGCAATGTGCGGCAGTCCGGCTCGATCGTTTACCGGTTGGTTGGGAATTCGTAACAAAACTCTCGCAGGACACCGGAAAGGGCGGCAGCTCCAATCGGAGCCACCTCCTTGGTGAGTTCGTGGGTTATTTCCTCATCCCCGAGGCCAGCGGCCAGATTGGTGATAATTGAAATCGACGCGACCCGAATCCCCAGGTATCGCGCGAGGATGACTTCGGGAACGGTCGACATCCCGACGGCGTCCGCTCCCAGGATTCCGAGCGCTCTGATCTCGGCAGGAGTTTCAAAACTTGGCCCCGGCACCCAGGCGTATACGCCTGAGCCAAGGGAAACTCCGGCGTTCGCCGCTGCTTCCACGAGCATGGACCGGAGCTGCGGGTCGTAAGCTGTCGTCATGGTGACAAATCGCCGGTCATCGCAGATTCCCGTCAGCGGATTGATGCCCGACATGTTAATGTGATCTTCGATCATCATCAGGGACCCGGGCAGGAATACCCGATTCAGGGACCCTGCGGCGTTGGTGAGAATCAGGGCTTCCGCGCCGAGTCCACGAAGAACCTCGAGTGGAAACCGCATCGCGTCCGCCTTACCGGACTCGTAGAAGTGCACCCGCCCGGACATGACCGCGACCCGGGAACCTCCACAGGTGCCGATTTTCAGCTGTCCTGCGTGTCCCGAGACCCCGGTCACGGGAAATCCGGGCAACGCGTCGAAGCCCACGCTGTCGCCATCGATGACGTTCGCAACATCGCCGAGACCCGAACCGAGTACGACCGCGATGTTTATGTCCGTTTTGCAAAAGGCGCGTTCAAGCACGCGCAGGCAGGCGTCGACCTGCTCGGGGCCTGGTCGTCCGTGGCCGGAAGACGACGGCATGACTATTCTTCCTTGACGTACGGTTGGCCGCCGGCCCGCGGGGGAATTGCCTTGCCGACAAACCCGGCAAGAATGACGACCGTAAGGATGTAGGGCAGGGCCTGCATGAACTGGACCGGCAGGACGAAGAGACCGAATACGTCGACGTTCTGGTATTTGGTTCCGATCGCCTCGAGAAACCCGAAGAGAAGGCAGGCATAAAGTGCGTTCAACGGCTGCCACTTGGCAAAGATCAGGGCCGCGAGGGCAATAAATCCCTTGCCCGCCGACATGTCCTTGACAAAACCGGCGGCAGAGGTCCCGAGTGACAGGTATGCCCCCGATATTCCGCAGAGAATCCCGCAGATGATCACTGCCTTATAACGCAGAAAGATGACCGAAATCCCGGCCGTGTCGACCGCACTCGGGTTTTCGCCAACGGCGCGAAGCCGGAGGCCGAATCTGGTCCTGAACAACACCCACCATGTCAGCGGCACCGCGAACAAGGCCATGTAGACAATGACATTATGGCCGGACACCAGGTCATGGTAGACAGGGCCGACCAATGGGATGTTCTGCAGCGATTCGGCCAGGGGGAGCGAAATCTCGGTAAATCGGGCGTCGCCCTTGAGTTGCGGCGTCTGGCCTCCGAGGCGGAACAGGCTTTGACCGACGAGAACAGTCATTCCCGACGCCAGAAAATTGATCGCGACGCCGGAGATCAACTGGTTTCCGCGAAGCGTGATCGAGGCGAAACCGTGCAGGACCGCAAGGGCCACGGAAATTCCGATGCCGGCTGCCAGGCCTGCCCAGGCTGACCCGGTGGTGGCGGCGACCGCCGCCGCACAGAAAGCACCTGCGAGCATCTTGCCTTCGAGACCGATGTCGAAAATGCCCGCTCGTTCCGAAAACAGCCCGGCCAGGCAGGCCAGCAGGAACGGCGTTGCCAGCCTCAGGCTCGAATCCAGCAGCTGGAGGAAGACGAGAAAATCCATCAGTTTCCCGCCTCCCGGAACTTACGGAGGAATCCCTCGACGGGGAAGCGCACGAGGTTCTCGAGGGCACCGGTGAACAATATGACCAGCGCCTGAATGACGACGATCATTTCGCGTGAAATCGCGGGCATTTCGAACGCGAGTTCCGCGCCGCCCTGGTAGAGGATTCCGAACAGGATTGCTGCGAGGAAAACGCCGACCGGATGCGATCGGCCAATCAGGGCGACGGCAATTCCGACGAAGCCCGCCCCCTGGACAGCATCCAGAACCAGGCGGCTGGCTTCTCCCATGACTGTGTTCAGCGCCATGAGCCCCGCCATTCCGCCTGACAGCAACATGGTGGCCATGGTGATGCGCATCGGTGAAATCCCCGCATACACCGCGGCGGTTTCGGATTGCCCAAAGGCGCGGATTTCGTACCCGAGACGGGTTCTCCAGATCAGTACCCAGGTCAGGAACGTGCATGCGACGGCCAGCAGGAACGATATGTTCATGGGAGTTCGCGATATCCGGATGCCGATCCAGCCGGCCAGTTCGTGCATGAACGGCATGCGCGCGCCGTCGCCGAACTTCCGGCTTTCCGGTGCCATGGATCCTTCGACTTTCAGGACATTGACGAGCAGGTAGACCAGAAGGGCCGAAGCGATGAAGTTGAACATGATCGTCGTGATGACGACATGACTGCCGCGGCTGGCCTGCAAATATGCCGGAATGGCAGCCCATGCAGCACCCGCAAAGGCCGCGCCAGCGATGGCCAGCGGGAATGCGAGTACCCAGTGGGTATCGCCGACAGCGCTCAGACAGACGACTGCAACACCGATTCCTGCAACACCGGCCTGTCCTTCGCCGCCAATGTTGAACAGGCTCCCGTGAAAGGCGATGGCAACCGCAAGGCCGGTAAACGTGAAGCTGGTCGCATAATAGAGCGTGTATCCGATTCCGTAGCTGCTCCCGAGGGCTCCCGTCAGAAGAATCCTCAATGCACGCAACGGGTTCTCGCCGATCATGAGGACGACAAGCCCGGCCACCACGAATGCGAGCACGAGGTTCAGAAACGGGACAAGAAACAGCCGTATCCAGCCTCGCGTCCGGTCATTCATCGCCTGGACTCCGCTGAAGCAGGCTGCCCCGGGGGCATGTTTTCCCTCGCGGTTTCGAAATCATGAGCAAGACCCGCCATCAAGAGGCCAAGCTCACGCTCGTCGGTCCGCTCGGTCAACTCGTCGCTCGAGATCGATCCGTCGAACATGACGGCAACCCGGTCGGTGAGCGAGAGAATCTCGTCAAGTTCCACGGAAATCAGCAGGATCGCCTTTCCGGCATCGCGGAGAGTGACGATCTGGCGGTGGATGAATTCGATCGCACCGATATCCACGCCCCGGGTCGGCTGGCCGACGATCAGGATGTCCGGGTCGCGTTCGAATTCCCGCGAAATCACGATTTTCTGCTGGTTCCCGCCGGAGAACCGGCTGGCACTCAGGTTCCGGTTCGCCGGTCGAATGTCGTACTTTTCGATCTTTGCTTCTGCTGCCTCGAATATCGAGCGCCGGTTGGTCAGTCCGAAACGCCGGCAGTACCGGTCAACGACATGGTAACCGAAAACCGAGTTCTCCCATTGGGCAAATTCCATGATCAGGCCCAGGCGGTGCCGGTCTTCGGGGACGTGAGCGATACCGGCTGCGCGGCGCGCCTGGCCATCGGCGTGTCCGACATCGATTTCCGCGCCCTTGACGCGCACATTGCCGGACCCGGACGTGATACCGCCAAGGACGCCAAGCAACTCCGATTGTCCGTTGCCGGCGACGCCGGCGATGCCGAAAATCTCCCCGGCCCGGACATTGAACGAGATCTCTTTCAGTCGCCGCAGCCCGTTTCTGTCGGTCACCGAGAGGTTTTCGACATCGAGAAGAATTTCGCCCGGTTGACATGGTTGCTTGTCGACCCTGAGAAGGACCTTTCTCCCGACCATCAATTCGGCGAGTTCTTCGGGTGACGTCTCGGCGGTCCTGAGCGTTGCCACGAGTTCTCCCTGACGCATGACGCTGACACTGTCGGTTACGTCCATGATTTCACGAAGTTTGTGGGTGATCAGGAGAATCGTTTTCCCCTGGTTGCTCAGGTTACGGAGAATCCGGAACAGGTGATCCGCCTCAGATGGCGTCAGGACACCCGTCGGTTCATCGAGAATGAGAATATCGGCGTTTCGGTAGAGCGCTTTCAGGATTTCCACGCGTTGCTGCAGTCCGACCGAGAGATCCTCGATGACGGCCTTTGGGTCGACCTCAAGTTCATACTCGTGCGCGAGATCCCCAAGCAGCGCCCGCGCCCTGACGAGCGACGGTGCGAGCAACGAGCCGTCCTCGGCGCCGAGCACGACATTCTCGAGCACGGTAAAGTTCTCGACCAGCATGAAATGCTGATGGACCATTCCGATTCCCGCACGAATGGCCGCTTCGCTGTTGGGGATCGGTGTATGCCGTCCGTCTATGAAGATCTGCCCGGCGTCGGCAGAATAATGCCCGTAGAGAATCTCCATGAGCGTGGATTTCCCGGCGCCGTTTTCTCCAACGATTCCGTGGATCTCGCCTTTCGTAATCGAAAGGTTGATGTCACGATTCGCCCGGACAGGGCCGAAGCTCTTGGAAATTCCTCTCAGTTCAATGGCCGGGGCGACCAGGTCCGGTCGCCCCGAAACCGAATGGCTCGACACTGCGTTGCTCGATCAGGCACGCTTACATGACCGGGCAGCTCTCGTCGGAAAGGTAGTCATGAACGCTTATTTCGCCCGAAATGATTTTCTCGGCAGCAGTGTCGGCTGCCATGCGCATGTCGTCCGAAACCAGGTCCGCATTGTTCTCGTCGAGAGCGTAGCCGACTCCGTCGTTTGACAGCCCGAGAACCGAGAATCCTGTCATGAAGTCACCTGACGTTCCATCCTTGAACGCGTTGTAGACAGCGACATCAACACGCTTCAGCATCGATGAAAGAACGCTGCCCGGATGAAGATGGTTCTGGTTGCTGTCGACGCCGATCCCGAGAACGCCTGCATCGGCAGCCGCCTGGAGCACGCCGCGGCCCGTGCCACCGGCCGCGTGGTAAACCACGTCTGCGCCCTGGTTGATTTGCGCCATGGCAAGCTCGCCGCCCCGTACGGGATCATTCCACGCGCTGGCAGTGGTTCCGGTCATGTTCTGGAATACTTCGATATCCGGATCGACCGACTTGACGCCCTGCACGTAGCCGCAAGCAAACCTCCGGATCAGGGGAATGTCCATTCCCCCGACAAACCCGACCTTCCCGGATTCGCTTGCCATCGCCGCGAGAATGCCGACGAGGTACGAGCCTTCATGCTCCTTGTAGACGACCGAGCGGACATTCGGGTGATCGACGACCATGTCGATGATTGCGAAATTCGTGTCCGGAAAATCGGGTGCCACGGCTTCGAGTGCCGATGCGAACGCGAAACCGGTCATCACGACCGGGTTGTTGCCGGCACGGGCGAAACGGCGGAGCGCCTGCTCGCGCTGGGCTTCCGATTGCATTTCGAATTCCCGGTACGCGATGCCGGTTTCCGCGGTGAATCTCTCTGCGCCGTTGTAGGCAGCTTCGTTGAACGACTTGTCGAATTTTCCGCCGACGTCGTAAATGATTGCAGGTCCCTCGGCCTGCACTACCGTCGCGAGCATGAGACCGGCGATTGTGCCTAGGACGGTCCTGAACGTTGTCATTGCTTTCCCCCTGTTTGATGATTCATCGTTGGATGAACCCAGACCCGCCGGACCAGTCCGCCGGGAATTCTTGTGCATTGCGTCGTTTAGCATTGACGACCGGTTTCTCGTCAACCGGTTTCTTGAGCAATCGACCGCTTGGCGATGTCGCGGCGATGTCCGGAATTGCGCGAGGTCAGTTCGGTCGTCAGCCCGATTGGCCGGAGAGGACGGACGGCCGCCTTGCCGGGGCTGCCGCGGGAGGTCGAAGATAGAGGGGCAGGGGACGCGGGTAGGCACCGCCTTCGACGAGCTTCCTCCAGGTCAGCATGCCGAGGGTCGTGAGAAAACCGGGCACATCCCCGGACAGTTCCCGAAACAGAGGGATCTCGCCGTCATTCGAGGTGGTCGTTGTTGCCAAAGTCCCAGTATCGACTTCGAATGCGCAGGCGTCGCGAACGACGGGCTCATCCAAACCGTTCGGGATTGGTGCAGCCGTGAACTCCTGTGTTGCGATCCGGTTGAACTGCAGGGCAACCGAGCAGAGAATCCTGTCGCCGTTGCCGGCAATTCCGGACTCATGCACCACGAACGCAACCGCTTCGAACCTGCTCGTCCCGATTGCCGGTATGCCAAGCGCCAACGCCAGCCCCCGAGCTGCAGAGACAGCGATTCTGGTACCGGTAAAGTTCCCGGGTCCAGTGCCGACTCCGATGGCGGCAAGGTCGGTCCACGAAATGCGCCTGGCTTCAAGGAAGTCTTGCAGCATCGGGAAAAGCCGTTCGGCTTGCCCCCGCTTCATGAGATCGATCACCTGGCCGACGGGTTCACCACCGGAGACCAGAATTGCGGCGCAATGCTCGCGTGCAGTATCGAATGCAAGAACGGTGCGATCAGGCCGCAACCGGACAGACCTCGGTGACTTCCGGAATGTAGTGCCGCAGGAGGTTCTCGATTCCCATCTTCAGGGTAATTGTCGACGATGGACAGCCCGCGCACGCGCCTTGCATGTGAAGGTAGACGACGCCGCGATCAAATCCGTAAAACGTTATGTCGCCGCCGTCCTGGGCAACCGCAGGGCGCACCCTGGTGTCCAGAAGCTCCTTGATCTGGGCGACGATTTCCGAATCGGGCCCGTCATCGGACTTGTGACCGGACATTTCCGCGTCCGCCGCCAGCACTGCCTGCCCGGACTGGAAATGCTCCATGATTGCGCCGAGAATTGCCGGCTTTATGTGATTCCAGTCCGTGCCGTCCCGCTTTGTGACGGAAATGAAATCATTGCCGAAGAAAACCCTCGTCACCCCCTGCACGCAAAAAATCCGGCTTGCGAGCGGAGAATCTGACGCGGTGTCCTGGTCCGGGAAATCGACCGTTCCACTGTCAAGTACTGTCTGCCCCGGCAGGAATTTCAAAGTGGCCGGGTTCGGTGTTGCCTCAGTCTGAATGAACATCTCTTTTCCCTCTCGATTGAAGGAAAACATAGGGTTCTGTGGCAAGAGATGTCAAGCATTTAGAATTATTCTAATTTCGGTATCCGGTCCGTTTCGCCATACGGGTACGTCCCGTGGTCGACGGGAATTCCTCAACTCATCAGGCGACCCAGCAATTGCCGCAACAGCGAAGGCGATTCCGGAGTGCCGCCTGGCGGTTGTCGCGGTTCACCGTGGTTCCCGCGTCCAGGCGGGTCCCCGGCGGCTCGACGAATGCGCGCGCATTCATTCATGAACGCATTGTCGTCACCATTGACGATGAAAGGTGCCGACCTTGCCAACGCGTCGAGCAGGGGGTCGAGCCAGGCCGCATCAGAAGTCGTAAAGTTCCCGAGAACGTGCGACGTCACACGGCCTTTGTGGCCCGGATGACCGATGCCGATTCGGACGCGGCGGAAATCCCTTCCCAAATGGCTGTCGATAGAGCGTAGTCCATTGTGCCCGGCGGTTCCTCCTCCTGCCTTCACCCGGCATTTTCCCGGAGCCAGGTCGATTTCATCATGAAACACCACGACATTGTACGGTTCGATATGAAAAAACCTCTGCGCTTCGGAGACGGAACGTCCGGATTCATTCATCATCGTTTCCGGCTTGAGCAGGACGACCCGAACGCCGTCGATCCGGCCATTCGAAACCAGTCCCTGGAACTTTCTGCTCCAGGCGGGGAAGCCATGTTGCGTCGCGATATGCTCGACGGCCATGTAGCCGACATTGTGTCGATGCCGCTTGTACTTCCGGCCGGGATTTCCGAGTCCTGCAAAAAGTATCATTTATTCGGGTTGGCAGACTTGTTGTTGGTCTGGAAGTGACGGTGAACCTGTCACCGGTTGATGGCAGGTCGAATGGCAGAAGATGCCGGACGGTTCAGCGAACCGGACCGAGTCCTGGACTCGGGAAAGGTCGTTGCGGCGACGCCTTTATCGGAATTTGCCGAAGGCAGCCAGCAGCGGAACCGAAACCGGTGAGTTCGGCGCAATTCCCCCGGGCAACAGGATCGCGGCGCATCCTGCGCGCGAGAACTGCGAAAGTTCGTTGCGTTGTGGCGGCGGACTACCTCCGGTCAATTCACTCGGTCTCAGCCTCGGTCTCAGTCTCTTCCTCTTCTTCGGCGATTTCCTCGTCCTCGGGCGTCTCCGAATCAGTGGATTTCAATCCCGACGGTGCCGATATGTTAGCGATGACGAAGTCCCGGTCCATGATCATCGGCCGGGTTCCTTCCGGGAGCGGGACGCTTGAAATCGTCACGACATCCCCGATATCCAGACCGGAAATGTCGACTTCGATAGCCGAAGGAATCTTGTTCGCGGTTACCTTCAACTCGATTTCCGGGCGAACGACAGTGAGCACGCCGCCCCGGCGCAAACCGGTACAATCCTGTTCATTGACGAAGGTCACGGGGATAAACAGATTGACGCGCGATGTGTAGTTGAGGCGCATCAGGTCTAAATGGATCGGGAGGTCCTTGACGACGTCCCGCTGGACATTGCGGCAGATTACCCGGGAATCCTCGTGTCCTTCCAGTTTCAGTTCAAAGAGCGTCGAGAGAAAGCGCCCTTTCTTGAGCGTCTTGAACAACTCGTTGAACTTGACGTTTATGGCGACCGGATCCAGCCCACCGCCGTATACGATGCCGGGGACGAAACCGTCTCTTCGCGCTTGGCGCGCACCGCCCTTTCCCGTTCTGCCGCGGGGATAGGCGACAAATTGCGGCAGTTCGGCCATTTGCAATCTCCAAAAACCAACACGCCGTCCGGAAACGATACCCGACGGATTCCGCCGCCCTATAGGAAAGATCTGCCCAATTGAAAAGCCGGAATTCAGGCACGATCCGAAAACCGGCCGATATTGAGGGCGGGCAGCCCGGCTGCAGGAATCGCGAATGATTGACGAGCTGGCCCGGCCCGCGGTGACAACCGGACTTCAACTGGCAGAAACGTAAGCATTCCCCGTCATGGTCGACGCATGCGGCTCTGCAAGACAGTGCGGGCCAACCTGGTCGATCGAAGTGATCCCGCAAAGCGCCATGGTCGTGTCGAGCTCCGTATGGATGATCTCGAGTGCACGTGTGACGCCCTGGCCGCCCATGGCTCCGAGCCCATATACGAATGATCGGCCAATGAACGTACCGGATGCACCGAGCGCACATGCCTTGAGGACGTCCTGGCCTGACCTGATGCCGCTGTCGAAAAGGACCTCGACCTGGTCACCTACAGCCTGGACGATTTCCGGCAACGCGCGGATCGAAGACGGCGCACCATCGAGCTGTCTCCCACCGTGATTGGAAACGACAATGCCGTCCGCGCCAGAACGAACCGCCATTTCAGCGTCTTCGGGATCGAGAATTCCCTTGACGATCAATGGTCCGCCCCAGCGTTCCTTGATCCAGTCGATATCGGACCAGCTCAGTGACCTGTCCAGCTGTTCTGCCGACCATTGCATGAGAGACGTCATGTTCTCGACGCCCTTCGCGTGACCGATGATGTTTCCGAACGTACGACGTCGGGTACGGACCAGACCCGTCACCCAGGACGGCTTGGTTGCAATGTTGATCATGTTTCGCAGGGTCAGCCGCGGCGGTGCAGTCATCCCGTTTCGAATGTCATGGTGGCGGTGACCGATAATCGAAAGATCCATGGTCAGCAGCAGCGCCGAGCAACCGGCGGAGCGTGCACGGTCGATCAGACGGCCGACGAATTCCCGGTCTTTCATCACATAGAGTTGAAACCAGAAAGGCTCGCTGGTGTTTTCGGCGACATCCTCGATCGAACATATGGACATGGTCGAGAGTGTATAAGGGACGCCGAACGTCTCGGCCGCCCGTGCCGCGAGAATCTCGCCGTCTGCGTGCTGCATGCCGAGCAGGCCGACAGGGGCGAGAGCAACCGGCATGGACACGTCTCGTCCGGCCATCTTCGCGGCCGTGGAGCGGTCCGAAATGTCGACTCCGACGCGCTGCCGAAAGCGAATTTTCGCGAAATCGTCCGTATTTTCCCTGAATGTCTGCTCGGTCCACGACCCGCTCTCGGTGTAGTCAAAAAACATTTTCGGCACGCGTCGCCGGTAGAGGTCCTTCAGGTCGTCGATGCATACGATTACCGACATGGAATCCCCGCTCTCTCAGAAAAGGCTGTCCTGGCGGCCGCGTTCGGTACTCATGTCTGTCGGGCATTGTGCACGCCAAGTGCGAGGTCACCGATGAAACCGAGTACTTCATCGGGTCTGGCGCCCGCCGCTATGCGTTGCACGATTGCCGTACCGACCACCGCGCCGTCGGCGATACGCGCCACGTCTGCCGCCGCTTCCGGCGTTCGAATGCCGAATCCGACGCAGACCGGCAGTTCGCAGACATCCCTGATACGGGCGACTTCAGGCGCAATGAAACCCGCATCTGCGGCGCCTGCCCCGGTTATGCCGGTTATCGAGACATAGTAGATGAATCCGGAAGTGTTCTGGCGCACTTTCTGGAGCCGGACCGCGTCAGTCGTCGGTGTGGCAAGGCGAATGAATTCGATGCCGCGATTCAGCGCGGGAACACACAACTCGTCGTCTTCTTCGGGCGGCAGGTCTACGATGATCAGCCCGTCGACGCCCGAGTTGACCGCGTCCTCGAGAAAGGCGTCGACGCCATACGACAGGACGGGATTGAAATACCCCATCAGGACCAGCGGCGTTTCATTGTCCGACGCCCGGAATTCGGACGCCATCCGGAGCGTTCGTGACAGTGTCATTCCCGAACCGAGCGCCCGCTGGCCCGCAAGCTGGATCGTCGGGCCGTCCGCCATCGGATCGGTGAACGGAAAGCCAAGTTCGATCACGTCAACGCCGACGCCGGGCAGGCCGCGAAGGATCTCGAGTGTCGTGTCGTAATCGGGGTCTCCGGCCATGATGTACGGAATGAACGCCGAAGTCCCTTCAGCCTGGAGCCTCGAAAACCTGTCCTGAATCCGTGACATCTCTGTGCTCTCCGTTACATCGATCACAAGTGCGTTTGGCGTTCCGGAAGCGCAACGCCGAAAATCAGGATCCGGATTCCGCATGTCGACGGATCAGGACAACGACCGGAACCGGCTTTTCCGTGCCCTTGCCGCTGCGTGTTGTCAAGGGTAGATGGCTCAACCCTGCACGCCTTATGGGAAGGTGCATGCCAGCACGTTCGCCGCGGGAGGCCGCTCAATGGGATTTCGTTCCGGCATCGTCGGGCTCCCGAATGTCGGGAAATCAACCTTGTTCAATGCGCTGACGCGTTCGGCCGCTGCACAGGTGGCCAACTTCCCGTTCTGTACCATAAATCCCAATGTCGGGGAGGTTCCGGTTCCGGACCCGAGACTCGAAAAAATCTTCCAGATCAGCGGTTCGGCGCAGGCGGTTCAGGCTAAAACGACCTTTGTCGACATCGCGGGACTGGTTCGAGGCGCCTCGCGTGGCGAAGGCCTGGGGAACAGGTTCCTTGCCAGCATCCGGGAAATGGATGCAATCATCATGGTCCTTCGATGTTTTGATGACGGGCGGGTCACCCATGTGGAAGGACATGTCGATCCGCTCGGCGATGCAGAAATCGTCGAGACGGAACTGTTGCTGGCCGACATTCAGTCGATCGAACGGCGTCGACGGGCGATGGACAAGAAAATCAAGGGAGGGGACCCGGACGCTCGCGCCCTCGAGTCATTGATGGAACGGGCAACCGAAGCAATGGAATCCGGCCATCCCGCCCGAGAGGTCGAGGTCATGGCACAGGAGGTCGATCATTGGCAATCGCTTCATCTGCTCACGTCGAAACCGGTCCTGTATGTATGCAATGTGAGCGAAGATGACATCGTTGAAAGCGGCAGCCATTTCGAAGCCGTTTCAAGAATGGCCGATGCAAAGAACGCCAGCTGCATCGCGATTTCCGCGTCGATCGAAGAGGAGATCAGCCGACTGGACCCCGAGGATGCCGACACCTTCATTCACGATCTCGGCCTCGAGGAACCCGGTCTCGATCGCCTCGTTCGGGCCGGTTACCGTCTCCTCGATCTTGAAACGTTCTTTACAACCGGCCAGAAAATGACAAGGGCGTGGACATTCACCAGCGGGCAGCCGGCAGTCGAGGCAGTGAATGTCATTCACAGCGACTTCAGCCGAGGATTCATTCGCGTCGAGGTCATTTCATATGGTGACTACGTTGAATTCGGTGGCGAACAGGGAGCACGCGAGGAAGGGAAGGTCCGAACCGAAGGCCGCAATTACCGCGTGGTCGACGGAGATGTTCTGCACGTTCTCTTCAACATGTAAGGCAAGCCAGGTGTATCACGCGTCCGGGTGGCGCGCCGACCTGACAAGTGGTTCGCTCAGCGAAGACTCGAGGCGATTCGTGCCAGCCTGGTGATCTCCGCCCAATCACCGTCTTCCACGGCCGACGCAGGCGCGACCCACGATCCACCCACACAGATGACATTGGAAATGCCGAGATAGTCGGCCGTATTGTGCTCTGTCAGTCCCCCGGTAGGACAAAAGCTCATGTCCGGAAACGGAGCGAGAAACGAGCGCAGCATGGCTCTACCTCCCGCCGCCTCTGCCGGAAAAAACTTGACGATGTCTATTCCGTGATCACGTGCCGACATGATCTCGGTTGCCGTTGAGACACCGGGCAGAAGCGGGAGACCTGTCCGCCGGCATTCATGCAGAATTGCCGGTGAGAAACCGGGAGAAACCCCGAAGACCGCTCCTGCACCCACGACGTCGTGCACCTGGCCGACCGAAACGATTGTTCCCGCACCGACGATCGCATTCTTGACCCCCGACATGGCACGGATCGCATCGAGTGCTTCGGAAGACCTCAGCGTGATCTCGAGTACGCGCACGCCGCCGGCCACCAGGGATTCTGCCAACGCCCGCGCCGTCCTGACGTTGCGCACGGTCAGGACGGCAATGACGGGGCATTGCCGGCAAATCTCATCCAGGGACCGGAGTCGGGAGTCCGAAGGCTTCGCGGTGGCCATGCCTCAGATGACTCCTGCGCCGTCACTGGCTGGCCGCGCGTTCTGGCGGAACAGTTGAAACAGGGATCGACCGCTTCCCCGATGGTCGTATTCGGGCGGACGTGCGGGTTTGAGGCTTGACAACCGTTCCCGCGTGGCCGGATCGCCGAACTCGATCCTGCCTTCCCCGGCGTTGACACAAAGAATGTCACCATCGCTGATCCTGGCAATCGGTCCGCCGACGAACGCCTCGGGCGTGACATGGATGGCGGCCGGCACCTTTCCGGAAGCTCCTGACATCCTGCCGTCGGTCACCAGGGCGACACGGAATCCCCTGGATTGCAGGGATGCCAGCATGGGCGTCAAACCGTGCAATTCGGGCATTCCATTGGATTTCGGACCCTGGAAACGGACGACGACGATCACGTCCTTGTCGAGTTCGCCTTGCCGGAACGCCTTCCTGACGCCTTCCTGGTCGTGAAACACGCGGGCCGGAGCCGTAATGCTGAGGCGATCTTCCGGAATCGCAGACACTTTCATGACCGCCGATCCCAGGGAGCCGGAAAGGCATTTGAGCCCGCCTGACCGGATGAACGGATTCCGCATCGGCCTGAGCACGTCGAGACTCAGGCTTTCGCTCGCCCGGTCCCGCCATGCCAGCTTGCCTTCAATCAATGCCGGTTCACGCGTGTAGGTTTCGAGACCCGACCCGGCGACGGTTCGGGTATCGGGATGCAGAAGACCCGCATCGAGGAGTTCGCCGATGACGAAACCAAGGCCGCCGGCCGCATGAAAATGGTTAATGTCCAGGAGCCCGTTTGGATACATGCGGCAAAGCATTGGGGTGACCGATGAAATCTCGGAAAAATCGTCCATCTCGAGCACGATCCCCGCCGCCCGTCCGACAGCCACGAGATGTATGAGGAGGTTGGTCGATCCACCGGTGGAATTCAGTCCGACGATTCCGTTGACAAACGCCTTTTCGTCGAGAACGTCGCAGATTGGCGTATGGTTCCCGTCTTTACGCGAAATCTCCAGCGCCCGCCGTGAACTCGCTTCGGTAAGGGCGCGACGCAGTGACCCGCCCGGATTGACGAAACTGCTTCCCGGGAGGTGGAGCCCCATGAACTCCATCAACATCTGGTTGGTGTTCGCCGTACCATAGAAGGTGCAGGTTCCCGGGCCGTGATAAGATGCCATTTCGGCGCTGAGGAGTTTTTCCCGGCCACACTTTCCGGCCGCATATTCTTCCCTGATTTTTGCCTTCCTGTCGTTTGGCATGCCGGAAGGCATGGGCCCCGCGGGAATGAACATCGTGGGCAAATGGCCGAACGTCGCTGCCGCGATCAGCATGCCCGGGACGATCTTGTCGCAGATTCCGAGAAAGATCGCACCGTCGAATACACTGTGCGAAAGGCCGATTGCGGAGGCAAGCGCGATGACGTCGCGTGAGAACAGCGAGAGCTCCATTCCCGGCTGACCCTGGGTGACTCCGTCGCACATTGCGGGTACGCCGGCCGCAACCTGGGCGGTTCCCCCCGCTTGACGAACCGCGGATCGAATGATCTCGGGATAGTTTTCGTAAGGTTTGTGCGCCGACAACATGTCGTTGTAGGCAGTTATGATCGCGAGGTTTCCGGACGTGCCCCCGGTCTGCGCGTTCTTGTCCTCTCCGGGGCTGGATGCAAACGCGTGGGCGATGTTTCCACAGGCGAGATGGGGCAGGCGGGGTCCCGCTTCCCGGGCTTCCCTGACGCCGTCGAGATAGGCGGCCCTGGGTTTCCGGCTGCGTTCGGCGATCCGCCGCGTAACGCGCGCTATGGTGTCGTGGATTTCGGTCACGTTCTTTCCCGAACCTGAAAAAGCGCCTTCCACTATCGACTACATGCGTCTCCGGCAACCTCAGTTTGTGCTGGCCGGCGCCGTACCCGTGCAGTCGCCGCGGCCGGAATTCCGTGAAAGCGGTTGTCGAGGCCGGCGAATTCCGATGCGCGCGAATGGCAAACGCTCGCGGGCGAAATTGAATTCAGTCCCTGAATTAGTGAGACGCGATCAGTTTGCCGGCCGATCGGCAGGCCTTCGACTTGCCATCGGGGAACACGGTCCCGCAAGGCGGCGCGCAAACGCGCGCAAACGATTATCGTCGTTCATGTTCGCCCGTGTCGGAGGCCGAACAGGATTTCCTGAGCCTTTCTATCCGTCCGGTCGCGCGATCGAAACTCGCTTCCGACCTGTTTTCCCCGCTCGAGTGCAGGCCGGGCCGCGCAACGGTCGAGCCACGCTGAAAAGTCAGGCAAGCCGGAGATGTCCTGTTCCTGCCCTTCCCAAAGGCATGCCCATGGCCAGATGGCCATGTCCGCGATGGAGAATTCACCGCAAACGAAATCCCGACCCCGGAGACGTTGATCCAGGACTCGATACAGACGACCTGTTTCCGCACGATACCGGTCTTTCGCGTAGGGGATGTCCTGGGGGGGATCCAGATCGGGTGCATATCGAATGAAGTGGTGTGCCTGGCCGGCCATGGGGCCAACCCCGCCCATCTGCCACATCAGCCATTGTTCGATATCTATGCGGTCCCGTTGGGAATTGCCGTAAAACATGCCGGTCTTGCGGGCGAGATACATGAGGATCGCGCCCGATTCGAATATCGAAACAGGTTGCCCGCCCGGTCCGTCGGGATCGACGATTGCCGGCATTCGATTGTTGGGCGCAATTTTCAGGAACTCCGGGTCGAACTGGTCTCCTGCCCCGATGTCCACGTACTTGACCGTGTAAGGGAGCCCCATCTCTTCAAGTGCAATCGAGATCTTCCAGCCATTTGGCGTGGGCCAGTAATGAAGCGCTATCGGATCAGCCATGGTCTCTCGCCGGTTTTCCGTTCGACATCGATTCCGGTTCGGGCAAATTCGTTTGCCGGCGGATTATCCGTGACAACCGCGACGCGGCCGGCAGCAAGGACAGGCAAGCAGGCGCCTCCGAACTCATTGGGACACCCAGCCTCCGTCCATGGGAATGGTGGCGCCTGTGATGTTGTGTGCAACCGGAGAACACAGCCAAAGAGCAAGTTCACCGATCTCCGCCGTGGTCGCCGTGCGGCGGGACGGTTGTTTTTCTGCCAATAGATCGGCAATTGCCTGCGAACGGTCGACGCCAAGCTCGTTGGCCCGCGCCGTAATTTGTGGCTCGACAAGCGCCGTTTCCGTCCAGCCGGGACAAATGCAATTGACGGTAACGCCGCCGGATTCCCGATTGCCGGCCGCCGCGTATTCAAGTGCCGCGACCTTGCTCAAGCCGACCAGGCCAAACTTTGCCGCCGTGTAGGGCGCCTTGTTGATCGATGCGACCAAACCGTGAACCGACGCGATATTGACGACACGGCCGTAACCGCGCTCGGCCATGGCCGGCATCGCGGCCTTCATCGTGTGAAATGCCGCCGACAGATTGACGGCGATAATTTCGTCCCACTTGTTTCCCGGCATGGTCGACAATGACCCCGTCGATTGAACCCCCGCATTGTTGACCAGCACATCGATGGAACTCCAATCGAGAACCCTCGTCATCAAGTTACCGATCTCGTCGGGGTTCCGGAGGTCCGCTGCAAAGAAATCGACGTCGACCGCGCCGGCCTTGTCAAGTTCCTGGCGCGCATTCCCGATCGCCTGTTCTCCCGGCAATCCATGCAACGCAATTCGTGATCCCGCCGCGCCAAGCGCCTTGGCTATCCCGAGGCCAATTCCCGTGCACCCCCCGGTGATCAGTGCTGTCCGTCCGCGCAAGTCCGTCATTTTGGATCCATCAACAATTTCCATTCGTTCGACCGCAATAAATCCTTACGTCCGAGTCGAAAACAGGAAATCGCCCGGTCCTGCAACGATGTCCCCAAAGACGGCAGTGACCGGGCGTCTGACCTGGATCGAAATCGGCCCGGTGCCTTGGGAGCCCACGCTGCAATTTCGGGAACCCGAGGGACGGATGCTGCCGACTGCTGCCGAGGGCACGGGTGCCCACCCGAAAAAACACGTCATCCCGGTAAATTTTGGATTGACGGGTTTGACCGGCGGTCGGCCATGCAATAGGCGGTCAGATACGATAAGTCGCCGGATGGCTCGAAGGAAGTCGCCGGCAATTGGGACGGCCTGGTCCCGGTGCGACGATCCTGGCGTGAATCCGCACTCACGCGGCAGGACAGGGAGGATTGAAGTTCAGATGAACGGCATGCAGCCAAGAACCCGCTTGATTCACGGAGGAACCCGCCGCAGCCAGTTTGGAGAGGTCTCGGAGGCGTTGTACCTGACGCAAGGCTACAAGTACGCGAATGCCGAACAGGCGGAAGCCAGGTTTCAGGAGTGCGGCGAGGACGAGTTTACCTATTCACGGTACGGCAATCCTACCGTGCGCATGTTTGAAGAGAGAATCGCGCTTCTCGAGGGTGCCGAGGACGCCTTCGCGACAGCGTCCGGGATGGCGGCAGTCAACGGAGCACTGATGTCGTTGCTCAAGGCCGGCGACCATCTTGTTTCGTCGCGGGCGCTGTTCGGTTCGTGCCGATTCATCGTCGAGAACATACTCCCGAAGTTCGGTGTCGAGGTGACGATCGTTGACGGTACCGACGTTGAGGAATGGCGTTCGGCGATCCGGGAAGATACCAAGGTCGTTTTTTTTGAGACAATCTCGAACCCGACGCTGGAGGTCATAGATATTGCCGCGGTCGCCAGGATAGCTCACGCCAGCGGCGCAGAAGTCGTTGTCGACAATGTCTTCGCGACGCCCGTGTTCCAGGATTCCTTCGGGCTTGGGACTGATGTTCTGATCTATTCGGCGACCAAGCACATTGACGGGCAGGGCCGCTGTCTCGGGGGGGTTGTCCTGGGAAAACGGAAGTTCATCAGGGACACGCTCGAGCCATTTCTCAAGCACACGGGAAGTGCGCTCAGCCCGTTCAACGCCTGGGTACTCCTGAAGGGAATGGAAACCCTGACACTGAGGTGCCACGAGCAGGCACGTTCGACCGGTTTCCTTGCGGAGGCGCTGGCCGGCCACGGCAAACTTTCCCGCGTCATTTACCCGTTTGCCGACGATCACCCGCAGGTGGGAATCGCAAAGCGTCAGATGTCCGCGGGCGGAACCGTTTTTTCGGTGGTATTGTCCGGCGGGAAGGACTCTGCATTCAGGTTTGTCAACAGCTTGAAACTCATGATTATTTCGAACAATCTTGGCGATGCGAAGAGCCTGGTTACGCATCCCGCCACGACGACCCACCAGCGTTTGAGCGAAGAGAGCCGCCTGGAATTGGGAATCACGGGAGGATTGGTCAGAATATCCGTCGGACTCGAAGACCCGAATGACCTGTTGGACGACATGCTTCAGGCTCTCGCGTCGGCTTGAGCGCCCCGGCTGAACGCAGCCCCCGGTTCGCGCACGGCGGGTCCATGGAGTCCGGCGCCGCAAGACCGTTTCCCGTCCGGTTTCATGACGTCGTTGCTTGTGAGGCAACTGCCGGTATTGCCGGGCCGGGATTTTCGTTCCCCGTGATTGGACAATTCCGGATGCAGAGCTATACATGCCGAACCTGAGGTGCGCCCATGAACATCCATGACCTTATGATAGAGCAGGATAATCGCGGGCAGGAGACCGTCTCGCAACCCGAAGCCGAGGACGCCAAGGAGGCCGTCCGGACACTGTTGCGTTGGGCGGGCGACGATCCCGATCGTGAGGGTCTGTGCGAAACGCCCGAACGCGTGGTCCGCGCGTACATGGATTGGTTCTCCGGGTATGGAAAGGATCCGGTCGAAATCCTGAAGCAGGTCTTTGAAGATGTCGGAGGATATCAGGGACCTGTCATACTTAAGGACATCAGGTTCCAGTCATATTGCGAGCACCACCTGGCACCGATAGTCGGCATGGTTCACGTCGGATACCTGCCTGATTTTCATGTCGTTGGCATATCGAAGATCGCGCGCGTGGTGGACGTATATGCGCGGCGACTCCAGATACAGGAAAGGATGACCTCCGAAATCGCCGCTGCGCTCATGAGAGGTCTGCTTCCGGAAGGGGTGATTGTCGTTGTCGAAGCCGAGCATTTCTGCATGTCGACACGGGGTGTCCACAAGCCCGGCGTGAAAACCGTGACGAAAAGCCTGCACGGCGCCTATGTTTCGGATCAGGAACTCAGGCGGGAATTCATGCTCGCGATCGGAAGCCCGTCTTCCGGCGAATAACGAACATGCGTGTGGCACGGCCGAGGCTGTGACGGGATATGTGGTGACGGGATTTCCGGACGATCGACGGGGCAAGCCCGTCCTCTGTGACCCGCTGAAACGACCCGGATCATGTCTCCCGGGTCGCCGTGCAAGTCTGTCGGCTCCTTCGCGCACAGACGTCAATCGGTCGCTTCTTCCAAGTGCACGCGTCGTGACGGTCAGAGCAAAACGCCGATCGATCGTCATCTCGACGACCGCGCCCGCCTGATGTTTGATTTCCGACCGGCCGGGCATGTCATTGGCAGGTTGGTGCTCGGCCTGGGCCTCGTCATGTTCGTGCCGACCATCATGGACTGGTACGACGGAAACGGCCACTGGCTCGTTTTCGGACAGTCGGCCATGATAACCATCCTGGCCGGCAGTGCCATGACCCTTGCATGCGCGAATTCTGCGGGTTCCGGGATCTCACTCCGGCAGGCATTCGTCATGACGACCGGCATCTGGACGATCCTGCCGCTTTTCGGGGCACTTCCGTTCGTGCTCGGCGTGACCGGAGCCGGGTTCACCGATGCCGTATTCGAGGCAATGTCCGGCCTGACGACGACCGGCGCGACCGTGTTTTCCGGGTTGGAGACCTTGCCCCGGGGCATCCTGCTTTGGCGTGGCCTGCTGCAGTGGTTTGGTGGTGTCGGGATCATCGTCGTGGCATTGGTGGTCCTGCCGCAACTGCGCGTCGGGGGTATGCAGATCTTCAGGTCTGAAGATGTCGACAACCTGGGAAACATCCTGCCGCGGGTTGCCGAAACTTCCCGCTCCGTGGCCTGGATCTACCTGTTGCTTACCGTCATGTGCGCGGTTTCCTACCAGTGGTCGGGACTCGGAGAATTCGATGCCGTCGTTTACGCGATGACAACTGTGGCGACCGGCGGATTTGCGAACTCCGACGCGTCTTTTGCGAACCTCGGGCCCGGACCGGAATATGTCGGAATGCTGTTCATGCTGCTCGCAAGCCTTCCGTTCATTCGCTACATGCAGTTGTTTCGCGGGCACGCGAGACCGTTCATCAGGGACAGCCAGACCCACGCATTTCTGCTGGTTGCCGCCGTCGTCGTTGCGCTGCTGACCGTATGGCAACTCGTGATGGCCCCGGCAGGTAACGAGCTTGCTTTCAGGAAAGCCGCCTTTAACGGTATTTCGATACTGACGGGCACCGGTTACGTCAGCGATGACTACGGCCGATGGGGTGGATTTGCGGTTTCGATGTTTTTTCTTGTCGGTCTGATCGGTGGATGCGCGGGATCAACGTCGTGCTCGATCAAGATCTTCCGTTACCAGCTGCTTTTTTCCCTGGTCGCGACCCAGATCCGCAGACTGCACAGCCCGCACGGCGTCTTTGTGCCGAAATACGCTCAACGCAAGGTCGGTGAAGACGTCATTGCGTCCGTCATGGCGTTTTTCTTCTTGTTCATGTTGAGCTTGACGGTGCTTGCCATTTCTCTGGGCATGACGGGCCTTGACATGATGACGTCGATGTCAGGCGCGGTAGCGGCACTTGCGAACATCGGCCCGGGTCTCGGGCCCGTCATCGGGCCGACCGGGAATTACTCAGGCATCAATGATACGGCGAAATGGCTGCTCGCCGCGGGAATGCTCATTGGGCGGCTCGAACTGATGATCGTTTTCGTTCTGTTCACGACCGAATTCTGGAGACGGTAGATGAATGGTCCGGCGGAGTTGAGGTCACTTGGAGCACAGGTCGCTCATGCACTTGCACAAAGGGGCGTCGACGTGGTTTTCGGAATTCCCGGCGTCCACAACATCGAGCTGTACCGGGGAATCGAGAACGCGGGAATTCGCCATGTTCTTCCGAGGCATGAGCAGGGTGCCGGATTCATGGCCATCGGATACGCATGCGTTACGGGGCGTCCCGGCGTTGCCCTCGTGATTTCGGGGCCCGGGCTGTGCAACATCATGACCCCGATGGGGCAGGCCTATTCAGACAGCGTTCCCATGCTCGTTCTGTCATCCTGCCTGGATCCGGACGACGATTCCTCCGGAAGCAGACTGCATGAAATGAAGGACCAGGAAGGGGCAGCAGCGACGGTATGCGACTGGTCCGCGACGGCGCATGATGCGGACAGCGTGCAGAAGCTTCTCGACCGGGCATTCACGGAGTTTTCGACCTCGCGGCCGCTTCCGAAGCAGATCCAGATCCCGATCAGCAGTCTGTCCGACCTCGTTTCGGAAATTCCCGACCTGGACTCGGTACCGGGGCCGACGGCCATATCGAGCGAAGATGTCGAGGCGGTCGCCGCAAGGATCGGGCGTTCCAGGCGTCCGCTTTTCATTTTCGGTGGCGGTGCGCGAGGAGCGCCTGCCGCCGCCTTAAGGGTCATTGAGCGAAGCGGAGCTGCCTTTTTTTGCACCTATGCGGCCAAGGGAATCGTCAAGAGCAACCATGTTCTCGGTCTCGGGTCCGCGTTGCCCCGCCCCGAGAGTCAGGTTGTGCTCTCCGAAGCCGATCTCGTTGTTGTCGTGGGATCCCGCCTGAGCGAGACCGATCTCTGGCGAAAACGCCTCGGCCACCGGTGCGAAATGATTCGGATCGACATTGATCACTCCGCGCTTGCTGACAAGCATGGGGCGGACGTCGCGTTACTTGGTGACGCAGCGCGTTTCCTTGAGGACCTGGCGGACGCATTACCGGTTACGGTTCGACGTTCCGGCTGGGACCCGGCACACCTCCGAAAGACAAGATCCGAGTTCCGGGCGTCTGCAGACCTGGAACGGCCAGGCATAGTCCGGGTCGCGGATGCGCTGGTCGATGCGGTGGGCGATGAAACCGTCATTTTTTCGGACATGACCCAGTTTGCCTACGTCGCGAAGGAAACCGTGTGCCTGGATGTCCCTAACAGGTGGTTTCACCCGTCCGGGTTCGGCACCCTGGGGTTTGCCCTTCCCGCGGCAATCGGTGCAAGCACCGCTCCGGGACGCAGGAGTGTCGTTGCCGTCGCAGGAGATTACGGGTTTCAGTTCACTTTGCAGGAGCTGGCAACCGCTGCCGATTTGGGCATCGGACTGCCAATCGTGATATGGGATAATCGGGCATTGAAGGAGATCGAGGATTGCATGACGGCGGCCCAGATCGAACCGATCGCAGTGGCGGCGCCCGGGCCGGATCTCGAACTCCTCGCGCGCGCCTACCGGGTCGGGTATGTGCGTCCATCAAGCCTCTCGGAGTTCAGAAGGGCGGTAGCCGGCGGGCTTTCCTTGAATCGTCCGACCTTGATTCACCTGGAACCAGCGATTTCCGCAACGTGAAACGATTCGCGAACCGACACCCGCCGCCGTCAACGCTTGCGTGGAAACCAGCTCCCGAGACACCTGAGGCACCCTTGGCAACAGTAGACCGCGATTCGTATCCAATGACCGGGATCAGATTGACCGACTGGCTGGCTTAAAATAATTGGACCGTGACTCCGATGGCTGAAAGTGTTGTCACATGTCCGAGAAACTGAGCACACCACGGTGTTTCCAGGACATCATGTTTCGGTTGCTGGAATTCTGGTCCGGCGAAGGGTGCGCCGTGCTTCAACCCTACGACATGGAAGTCGGTGCCGGAACGTTTCACCCGGCCACGGCGCTTCGCGCATTGGGCCCGAAACCATGGGCGGCCGTGTATGTCCAGCCGAGCCGACGACCTTCCGACGGACGTTACGGAGAAAACCCGAACCGGCTTCAACGGTATCACCAGCTCCAGGTATTGATCAAGCCGTCGCCTCCCGACTTCCAGAACGACTACCTGCGTTCGCTTGAAGCAATCGGAATCAAATCTGACCTGCATGACCTTCGTTTTGTCGAGGACGACTGGGAAAGTCCCACCCTGGGCGCCTGGGGGCTTGGATGGGAAGTCTGGTGTGATGGCATGGAAGTCAGTCAGTTCACCTATTTCCAGCAAACTGGAGGGCATGACTGCAAGCCGGTATCGGGCGAAATAACTTATGGCCTCGAGCGGCTTGCCATGTTTGTCCTGGACGTCAATCACGTCATGGACATGCCGTACAATGACCCTGGTTCCGGGATCCCGCTGACATACGGCGACGTGTTCAGGCAGGATGAGACAGAGTTCTCGTACTGGAATTTCGATGTCGCGGACACCGACATGCTGTTCCGGCATTTCGAAGACGCGGAAGCGGAATGTCGGCGCATAGTTGGCTCGCATGTCAACGGATCCGGTGCGGATCGAATTGTCCCGCTGGCGCTGCCGGCTTACGATCAATGCATCAAGGCGTCGCATCTCTTCAATCTGCTCGATGCGCGCGGTGTGATTTCGGTTACCGAGCGGCAAGCTTATATTGGCCGGGTGCGGGCGCTTGCCACACTCTGTTCTGACGAATTCCTGAAGACTGCGGCCGGTGTTGCATGACCGTGAACGGCAGATACCTGGTTGTCGGGCTTGTGGCCTGTTGCATCATCGCGGGCGCAGGTCTGATTTATACGCAGAATTACGCTTATTATCAGAAAGTTACGGTCAATAATTCGATTGACATTGATGAAGACCTGGGTCGCGGTGGGTCCATGGCGGCAACCGACATCCGCCTGACAAGCCTTGCTGGCGGAATTCCCGAGTCGATTCCGGTCTCGGGCTTTACCGGAATCGATGCCCGGACGAGCCCGCTGAAATTTCGTGGCTGCTTCGTCACCGAGCATTCACTTGAGCAGCTGAAACGAAGATATGTGCAAGCCGATCATGCGGTTCCGTTGCGTCCGCCCGGCTGGTTTGACTGCTTTGACGTCAAGCAATTGACGGAAGACCTGGCCACGGGCGACGCGGTCGCGTTCCTCGGCGAACGGGAGATCTCCCCTGGTGTCGATCGGCTGGTGGCGGTCTATCCTGATCAGCGTGCATTTGCGTGGCATCAGTTCAACCAGGACAGCCAGGAGTAATCGATGCCCGAACTGCTCCTCGAACTGATGTCGGAAGAGATACCTGCGCACGTGCAGCGCAAGGCCTCGGCCGACCTGGAACGGCTGATAACAGCAGGACTTGAAGCGGCGGGGCTGCCGCCTTCGGAGGCGCGGTCCTATTCGACGCCGCGGCGCCTGTGCCTGGTCGTGAAGGGACTGCCCGAGATGACGCCCGCGGCCCGCGAGGAGCGAAGAGGACCCAGGGTGGACGCGCCCAAACGCGCAATCGAGGGGTTTCTGCGTTCGACAGGGCTCGATATTGAAGCCCTCGAGATCCGGGACGACAGGCGCCGAGGCGCGAAGAAAAAGGGAGAATCCGTCAAGACATACTATGCGGTATTCGAAAGGCCGGGAACCGCCGTAACCGAAATCGTGCCCGGCATTGTCCAGTCGGTCATGAAGGACTTCCCCTGGCCGAAGTCCATGCGGTGGGGACACGGATCCTTCAGGTGGATTCGGCCACTTCGATCGATCCTGTGTATCCTGTCGGATGGCAACCGGGACCAGGACGGCTCAGGTGGCCGCGAATCAGACGTGGTCCGGTTTTCGGTCGCGGGCATTCGCTCGGGAAACCGTACATTCGGACACCGGTTCATGTTTCCCGCGGAAATTTCGGTTTCGTCATTCGGGGACTACCGGGACAAGTTGCGGACCGCCAGGGTCGTGCTTGATCCCGATGAAAGGCGAGCGATGATTTGCCGGGACGCGGAACAGATCGTTCATGACAAGGGGTGGCAGCTTGTCCACGACCCCGGACTCCTTGCGGAAATATCTGGACTTGTCGAATGGCCCGTTGTCCTGGCGGGTGCCATCGATCCTGAATTCCTCGAACTGCCTCCGGAAGTCCTTCAGGTCTCGATGCGGGAACACCAGAAATTCCTTTCAGCCCGGAATCCTGACAACGGACGAATCGAGGGGTTCATCACTGTCGCGAACACCGAGACGAAAGATGGAGGCGCAAAGGTCCTTGAAGGGAACAGGAGGGTGCTGTCCGCCCGTTTGTCGGATGCCAAGTTCTTTTGGGAACATGATCTTCGCCAGGCCCGGGACGGAATGACGTCTTGGAATGAAGATTTGGAGAGGGTGACCTATTTTGCGGATCTCGGAACCCAGGCCGACCGGGTGACCCGCCTGGTCAGACTGGCAGGGGAGCTTTCCTGCGTGACTGGCGCGGACCCTGAAAAGGCTGAAGCCGCGGCACGGGTTGCGAAGGCGGACCTGCTCTCCAGCATGGTTCAGGAATTCCCCGAATTGCAGGGGACCATGGGTCGGCACTACGCGGTGGCTGCCGGATTCGATGGAGACGTTGCGCGGGCCTGCGAAGAACACTACGCGCCGAAGGGACCTGATGACAGGGTGCCCGCCGCGCCGGTCTCGGTTACGCTCGCGCTCGCGGACCGGCTGGATACGCTGACGGGATTCTGGAGGATTGGCGAGAAACCCACGGGTTCAAGGGATCCATACGGTCTCAGGCGGGCCGCGCTGGGCGTGATCAGGTTGATTCTCGACAACGGGCTCAGACTGCCGCTCCTCAAGCTGTTCGAGTCTCGACTGCCTCCGGATATCTCGGATAACCTGCTCGGGTTCATCCATGACCGGCTCAAGGGTCATCTCAGGGAACTGGGTGTGACAGGAGACCTCGTCGATGCCTGCCTGGAGTTGCCGGGGCGTGATGATCTTGCCTTGCTGGTTCGACGAATCAGGTCCCTTGCCGAATTCCTGGATACGGATGATGGTGAGAATCTCGTGCAGGGATTCCGCAGGGCCAAGAACATCCTTGTTGCGGAAGAGCGGAAGGACGGGGTTTCGTATGAACTGGCGCCTGATCCGGCATTGGCACGGGAGGAGGCGGAACGATTGCTGTTTTCGGCTCTGGGAACCGCCGAAACTGCCGTCGTAACGGCGCTTGAAAACGAAGATTTCGTGCTTTCCATGACCGAAATGTCGAAACTGAGGGCACCGGTGGACGCGTATTTCGACACTGTTCTGGTCAATGTGGACAATTCTCTCCTGCGTCGCAATCGACTGTGCCTGATGAACCGGATCTGCGAAGTCATGTGCAGGGCCGCAGATTTTTCAAGACTTGGCGTATGACCCGGCCCGGCAACGGAATCCACGCGATTTGCGCTGTTGTCGCGACCAGTTGCGCTTGTGCACCCGAAGGCCTCCGTTGATCGCGTCGGGATTAATCAGGGCGCTGTCGGCGAAGGTGGCCTTGTGCCCGGAGGAATTCGGGCAAAAGGCCCAGACGATCAACCGGCTTCACGGCGCCGAATTGCCGGTACCGGAGGGATTCGCCTTGTCGGTCACGGCGGTTCGGGAAATCGGAATCACGGGATTTCCGGAAAACTGGGACCTGTCGTCGCTGATTGCGCCTGGTCGATTGAAGGCAATCCGCTCGAGTCCGGTTTCGCGCTCCTGGGGCGGTCCCGAAACCCTGGTCAATATCGGAATGAACAAGCAGGTCCTGGCCGACCTCTCCCGCGAACTGGGCGAACGCGCGGCCGCAGAAGCCTTTTGCCACTTCGTCCAGGAGTACGCCGTCAGCATCAAGCACCAGGATGCCGAGACATTCAGGGCAATCGCCCGGGACCGCCCGAAGGTCAAGGTTCAGCCGCAGCAATTGGTTGCATCCTTCTTGGAAGCCTACCGTGCCTTGGTTGGTGAAGAGTTCCCCGAGGACCCGGCAGAGCAGCTCAGGAATGGCCTGAAATCGATGATTGCTGCCTGGGATGGAACTTCGGCCCGGATTCTCAGGGCGGCGCGTGGTGCACCTCCGGATGCCGGGTTGGGACTGATCGTGCAGGACATGGTGCCTGGATTCGTGTCTGCACGCCAGGGGACGGTGCAGTTCCTGTCGCCGCTGTCCGGCGAGGCCGGCGTTTTCGGGAGATTTCTTCCGGAACGCCCCGGGAGTGCCGGACGGTCACCGTCTTCCGGGATACTCGATGCGGTTGACGACCACTTGGCGTCAGCATTCGATACGTCTTCCCCGGTCACCAGGGGCATGTTGAGCGAATACGGCATGATCGCGCGAAGGACATTTCGTGACGAGATGCGATTGGATTTCCTGTTGGACGGCGAGACAGCCTGGATCCTGGACGCGGTTCCGGCGGAGCGTTCGACGCGGGCGAAGCTGGCCATTGCGGTGGGGCTCGTTGATGACGGTCTGGTCTCCCGGCAGGATGCGCTCTTTTCGGTTGATCCGCTGAACCTGAACGACGTCATGCTGGCCCAACTCGACCCGCGCGGCCAGCCGGATGTGGTTGCGACCGGTGTGGCCGCGAGCCCGGGC
Source organism: Paracoccaceae bacterium (assembly GCA_963664045.2). GTDB lineage: Bacteria > Pseudomonadota > Alphaproteobacteria > Rhodobacterales > Rhodobacteraceae > JAPPHA01. The sequence goes on from CAXXGT010000001.1 coordinate 286,483, forward strand.
GCCGCGACCGGGCAAATCGTGTTCAGCGCCATGGCTGCTCAGGCGATGAAGTCCCGCGAGCAGGAGTGCGTCCTCGTCCGTGTCGAGACTTCGCCTGAAGATGTCCGGGGTATGTACTCGGCTAGTGCGATCCTGACCGAGAAGGGTGGCATGACGAGCCATGCTGCCGTCGTCGCGCGAGGTCTCGGTGTTCCATGCGTGACAGGCGCAACGGCCGTTCACGTCGATGCCCGGACAAGAACCGTCACGATTCCGGACGGCAGGGTACTCCGTGAAGGTGATGTCATGACAGTTGACGGTACGGGCGGCCGGGTGGTCGCCGGTGCGCCGGGACTTGTCGAACCTGACCTCGATGGAGCGTTCCGCGTGTTCATGTCGTGGGCAGATGAGGCCCGGACCCTTGGCGTGCGGGCAAACTCGGACACGGCGCTGGATGCCAGTCTGGCCCGGGAAATCGGGGTCGACGGTATCGGTCTGGTACGAACCGAGCACATGGTCATTGAGCCCGGTCGGTTGACGCTGATGCGCGAGCTGATACTCGCACAAACTCCGACTGACCGGCAGGTAGCACTTGAACGACTGCTTCCGATGCAGCGGGCGGATTTCATGGAGATCTTCAGAATCATGCAGGGCTTGCCCGTGTGCATTCGCCTCCTGGACCCGCCCCTGCACGAGTTCCTGCCGACTTCCCGGGGCGCGATCGAGCGGCTGGCCGAAGCCATGGCGCTGCCCGTATCACGGGTCAGTGAGAGGATCGACGAACTGGCAGAGTTCAATCCGATGCTCGGGTTGCGCGGGGTCCGGCTCGGAATGACCGTGCCGGAGGTCTACGACATGCAGGCACGGGCGATTTTCGAAGCGGCAGTTGCCGTTCGCCGGCAAGATGGGACAGTCATCGCACCGGAAGTCATGGTGCCACTGGTTTCGACGACCATGGAGGTTGAAATCGTGAAGTCTCGCGTCAACGCGGTTGCCTCCGCGGTTCGGGCCGAGAGTGATTGCGATTTCAATTTTGCGCTTGGCGTCATGGTCGAGACCCCGCGTGCCGCGTTCCGGGCAGGAAAGATCTCGGAAGTGGCAGAGTTTCTCAGTTTTGGCACCAATGATCTCACGCAAATGGTTTTCGGTCTCAGCCGAGACGACGCAGGTCGATTCATGCGCGAATACATTCAACTGGGCATATACGAGGAAGATCCGTTCCAGACCCTTGATCCCGAGGGAGTTGGCGAAATGCTCCTTTTGGCTGCGGAACGCGGTCGTTCCGCGAGACCTGCCCTGGTTCTCGGGTTGTGCGGCGAACATGGCGGAGACCCGAAGTCAATTTCCTTTTGCCACCGGGCCGGTTTCGACTACGTTTCGTGCTCTCCCTACCGCGCGCCCGTTGCGCGGCTCGCTGCTGCCCAGGAAGCGTTGAGAGACGAAATGCGCAACCGGGACGCATCGTGCGGAAAAAGCGGAGGAGAGTAGCCTGCTGGCGTGACATCCGGTCGGTCCCGACGTTGCCGGGTGGTCGGGAACGGCGTCTGATCCGGGATTGGTGAATCCGCGGACGACGTGATTCATCGCAGGCAGCGAGTGCCTGCGGGCGGATTTTCGCTACTTGTGGCGCGGTCGCAACTTTTTGGTTGTTCTTTCCCCTTGCACGAATGTACTTTGTCCTCCGCACCATTGTATCTTGGTACGAATTGTACCGATCAGGGTCAATTGGGCCGAATTCGGCTCGGAGGGGGGACGCTGAGACTGCTTGTCGCGGTTGGTTGTTGCGTGGTGTTTGTCGCAGTTGGCGGAACGGCCTCTGCGCAACCATCTCTGCATGCCGGTTTGTCTCCGTCCTCTCGGGCGCCTGCGTCCGAAATCGTGGCGTTTTCCCGTATCCTTGTCGTTCCGGCGTTCTTGAAATTCTTTCTGGGCGGCCAAAAGAGTGGAGACAAGGCCTCTGGTGTCAACGACGTCTCGAGTGAAACCAGTTTCGGGACGCCTCAGGAAAGCTCCATTTTGCCGAAGGGGCGAAAACCTGTTGTTCCGCTCCCTCGGGCTTTTCCGTCCGTGGAAACCGTGGCGATCATTCCCGGCCCGGCCCCGCGTCGGAATGCCGTCGGGATGGAGCCGCCTTCGGCCAACGCGGTTGCGGTGATTCCTCGAGGTCGTGAATTCGATCCCGACGAAAGTTCACCGACCGGGGAACCGGTCACCGCAACGGCTGGCACCGGGATCGAATTGACATTGCCAAAGCCGCGCCCGGAGAAAATCCGGAGATTCCGGTCAATCGACAACCTTAGGATCCTGGTCGAGACCGCCAGTCATTTGCCCGATGCAACCTCGATCACCGACCATGATGAATGGGTTTGCCTTACCGAAGCGATCTATTTTGAGGCGCGTGGTGAGTCGTTGAGAGGTCAGGTGGCTGTCGCCGAGGTCATTCTCAATCGCAGGGATTCACCGGATTTCCCGGGAACCATTTGCGAAGTACTGGAACAGGGCGTCCACAAGCGGGGGAAGTGCCAGTTTTCCTACAACTGCGATGGGCTTCACGAGGTTTTCCACGAGGAAGAGGCCCATAGAAAAGCGGCCTTGATCGCGCGCAAGATGCTGGATGGGTTCGAGTCGAACCTGACCAACGGAGCCTTGTACTATCACTCGGTTTCGGTTCGCCCGGGGTGGAGCAAGAAACTGATCAGGACTGCAAGAATCGGCGACCACTACTTTTTTAATCGGCGAGACGCCTAACCCTGCCGATGCAGTCGTTTGCCCGATCCGGATTGCGTGAACGAGCCAGGGTCCCGGGCCGTACCGATACCGGCACTTGCGACCCACGCCCGGCACAGACGATTACTCGAAATCGGTCGCGCGGCATCGATCGATGATTCCGTAAACGTCGGCATTTGCCCGAGGGTGTCGTTCTCAGATGACCACACGTGCAATTCAGGAAAGGCACGGCGCTGCGGACAAGGCGATCGGGTACAGCGGTTCACGTCGTAACCGGCTGGTGCTCCGGGACCATCTTCGCCGTGTCGATGTCGGGGCTTTCGAGTCGGAGAAAGGAAAACCGCAACGCGTTCTCTTCAATGTTGCCGTGATCCTGGAAGCCGGGGCATTCGATCCGGACGACGACGTCGATCGCGTCCTGTCCTACGACATGATTGTTGAAGCCATCGAGGAAGTCCAGGCCGACGGTCGGTCGGATCTCCTCGAAACTGTTGCCGAGCGCATTGCCGCCGTGCTTCTTCGCGACGTTCGGGTGATGGTTGCGGAAGTTCGAGTCGAGAAACTTGATCGGGTCCCGGGGGCGATCGGAATCGAAATCGTTCGCAGCCGCGATCCCGAAGCGTCTCTTGCATCATCGGAGACCGGTTGGTCGTTTCCAGTCACGCCGATGGTCATATTCGTTCCGAACATCGTACTGCTTTCGGACCTGCTCCCTGCATGGATCGAAACAATTCGTGAATTGAAGACCGCGTCGGTCATTTGTGTCGACAACCGGGAGGATCACGGCCCCGTTCCGGGCAACCCGGACGCCAGGTTTCGAATTGAACTTCTGTCGGTTGAGCAAAATGCCTGGTACCTGGCTTCATGCGACAACGCGTTCGGCGTCGTGACGACCCTGACCGAACTGAAGGCGCGGACTGGTGAAAACCGGATTTCGGTCTGGGCTCCCGCGCGGATCGTTCTCGGGGCTGACGACAGTACGGGGCTACTGAAGAGCGAGAGCCCATTGTCGCGGGAACTCGCTATCTGGTTGGCCAGGTCGGTCGGGGCGCGGCGACTTGTCGTTTGCGGTTGCGGGGATGACCTGCTTGGGGCACGTGGTGGGGACGAGGGCGGTGTGCGGATCGACTTTGCCCTGACCCCCAATGACCTGTAGTTTCCTGGTCGGCCCGGAAACCGGGTGAGCCGGCTTCGGTGACCGTGTTGGATCGGAAAATCAACTGTCGCGGAAAGGCACTCGTCATGATCGAGTTGCCGGACCGATTTGTGGCCTGATGACGAATTCGATGACATTTCACCGGCATGAGCGAGGTCTCACTCCTTGACCAGTGTCAGGTACCGCCCGATCGTACAGACCGACCGGGCCAGGCCGGAGTCGGCACTGTCGCTCGCCGGTGGCCCCTTGTGGTTCGAATTCTGCGAGCGACTTTCGCGTGAGGAACCCCGGGACATCGTAAGGTGGGATGACGTCGACGAGGGGGTCATCGAGGCACTTGTCCGGCCACGGGCCCCGATTCTGGGTCTCGCGCAGGACCGGCCGCACATCGTGGGCGTTCTGAACGTGACCCCCGACAGTTTCTCGGACGGCGGGCACTACGCGGAACGGGAGATCGCGGTCAGGCAGGCCATGCGCACTTTTCGTGAAGGCGCATCGGTTCTCGACATCGGCGGGGAGTCGACCCGTCCCGGGGCCGCTTTCGTAGATCCCGCGGTCGAATCTGCAAGGGTCGTTCCCGTTATCGAACGGCTGCGGGAATCCGGCTTCGGCGACCCGGTTTCGATCGACACCCGGAAATCGGAGGTGGCGGCTGAGGCAATCGCCGTCGGCGCAAACATGCTGAACGACGTTTCGGCTCTGGAGTTCGATCCCGGGAATCTCGAATTGGCATCGCGAGAGCAGCTTCCCGTGTGCCTCATGCACGCGCAAGGCGACCCGAAAACCATGCAGGATTGTCCGGTCTATTCCGACGTGCTTCTCGATGTTTACGGGTACCTCGAAGCGAGGGTAGACGCCTGTGTTGCGGCGGGACTCTCGCGAGACAGGCTCATCATCGATCCTGGCATCGGTTTCGGAAAGACTGCCGAGCACAATCTTGAGATTCTCAGGGGGGTTTCGCTATTCCATGGACTTGGATGCCCTGTCATGGTCGGAGTATCACGAAAGCGGTTTATCGGAACAATTGGCCAGGAGAGTGACGCGCTCCGGCGTTTCCCTGGCTCGATTGCGGTGGGATTGGAAGTCCTTCGTCAGGGCGTGCAGTTTATCCGGGTCCATGATATCGCGCAGACTCGGCAGGCAATCGCACTTTGGCGTGCGATGTTGTGAAAGGAGGCTGAATGGCTCGCAGTTTATTTGGTACGGACGGCGTCAGGGGTGAGGCGAACACTCATCCGATGACTGCGGAATTGGCGCTCCGCCTGGGCGCGGCTGCGGGGATTGTCCTGAGACGTGACGTTGGCACCCATCGAGTTGTCATCGGCAAGGATACCAGGAATTCAAGTTACATGTTCGAAAGCGCGCTGACGGCCGGATTTGCGTCGACCGGAATGGACGTGTTGCTGCTCGGGCCGGTCCCGACACCAGCTGTCGGCATGTTGACGAGATCTATGCGTGCAGATGCCGGCGTCATGATTTCGGCGTCGCACAATTCATACAAGGACAACGGAATCAAGTTCTTCGGACGCGAGGGATTCAAGCTCCGCGACGAGACCGAAAGCAAGATCGAGGCGGTCCTGGAGCAGGGGTCTGATCTTGCGCCGCCGGAGAAGATCGGAAAGGCCCGCCGGATTGACGACGGACTCGGCCGATACATGGAGTTTTCCAAGACAACGTTTCGAAGAAAAAGGCAGCTGGACGGACTTCAGATTGTTATCGACTGCGCAAATGGCGCCGCCTATCGTGCGGCTCCGGAGGTGTTGTGGGAACTCGGTGCCGATGTCGTTCCCATCGGCGTATCGCCAAACGGATACAATATCAACGACAACTGCGGATCAACCTGTCCGGCCACTGCAGTGGCGGCCGTCAAAGAACGGCGGGCCGATGTCGCAATCTGCCTGGACGGAGATGCTGACCGCGTGATCATGGTCGACGAGAAGGGCCAGGTCATCGGCGGTGACCAGATCATGGCGCTGATTGCCTCGACGTGGTTGAACGACGGCAAACTGTCATCAAATTCGATCGTGGCTTCTGTGATGTCAAACATGGGGATGGAACGTTACCTTTCCGGACTGGGGCTCTCGGTCATCAGGTGCGATGTCGGAGACAGGTACGTCGTCGAGACCATGCTTCGAGAGGGATGCAACCTGGGCGGTGAGCAATCGGGGCATATCGTCATGACCGACTACATGACGACCGGTGATGGATTGACGGCGGGATTGCAGGTTCTCAGCGCCATGGTGGAGTCGGGCTGCACGGCCAGCGAACTTTTCAGCATGTTCGAACCTGTTCCTCAGCTCTTGCATAATGTCAGGTGTGGCAGGGGGCAGGATCCGCTGGAGGCAGACAGCGTGAAGTCGGCAGTTCGGGCCGGCAGGGAAGCATTCGGGTCTTCCGGTCGGCTGGTCATCCGCAAGTCCGGCACGGAAGCACTTGTCCGGGTCATGGGTGAGTGCGAGAATCCTGACTTGTTGAAATCAGTTGTGTCCGACGTTGCGGCGGCGGTCAAACGAGCGGCCTGAGCCTTTCTTGGCATCATGATGCGGATGGCGGTCTGTCCTTGCTGCTGACAAAGAGGCCCAGCACGATCAATGCCAGGGCAATCAGGAATGGCGGCGGCAGTGATTCATCGAGAAAGACCGTTCCGAAAAACACGGCCCAGACGGGAACCTGGTAATTGACCAGGCTCAGGTAGGATGGGCCGGCGTCCCGAATGACCTGCAGCAGAATCAGCGTTCCGAGCGCTGTCGATCCGAGTCCCAGGAAGGCAACACCGAACAAGGCCGGAAGGCCAGGCCAGGCCGACGGAATTCCCTCGATCCACAGTGCGGCAGGGATGAGGGCGATCGAGCCGATCAGCAGGTTGACCGCACCGAAGGCCAGACGTGGCACGTCGGGTCTTCTCGCGATGAGTATCGATCCGGTTGCGTATCCGAACGCAGCAGCCATACAGGCAAATCGTGCAAGAATCTCGATGTTGCCGGAAGCCTGATCCGTGACGGTATCGAGGCCGAACAGTAAGAAGACTCCCGCAAAACCGACGAGGGTTCCGATTGATTTCATCGGCGTCGGGCGGTCGTTTCGGGTCAGGAAATGCGCCATTGGCAATATCATCAGTGGAATCGTCGCCATTGTTAGGCCGGCGAACCCGGATGTGACGTAGACCTGCCCCCAGTTCAGAAGCATCCAGGGCTATGCCAGGGAAGTCAGGCCGGTCCCAAGGCAATACGGCCACAGGGTCTCGTTCTTGACAGTTGACAGGAACCGGAACTCCTGCCTTTGAACGATGGCAAAGACCGCCAGAACGGCGGCCCCCAGGGTCACGCGCGCGGCCGCGATCGTTATCGGCCCGAATCCGGTCAGCGCCAGCTCCACGCAAGGAAAAGATCCACCCCATATCAGCCCGAGAGCGAACACCATCGCCACGCAACGGGTCTTGCTTTTCATGTTCAGCGGTTGCGAAAGGCTGCCGGCATGGAACATGATCCGGATTTGGCCGAGCACGGGACGGGTCCGGGTTTTCAAGTCACTTTTTTGCCCGGGCATGAGCCCCGGTTGCTATCACAAACAACCGCCCCTGTGTAAGTCGTCGGACGGGTGGCGGTAATTCATCAATGATTTCTCCGATTGCGGCGGCGGTCTCGCTGCCCGCGGAACCGATTTGTCCGCGGGCCGGAGGAGAGGCCGCCGATTTCACCCGATCCTTCTGCCTTGACCTCGCGTTGAACTCCCTTGCGCCGTCGGGGGCGTCTGGCGTCACCATCGTGACAAGCCCACGATCGGAAGGTCAGAATTTTCCGGCCGGCCTCGACATTCGTTGCAGCAGGACCTTTGCGACCGACTGACCATTCCCAAACCGACTCCGTTAAATCGATCCGGGAACGCCCGTCGTAGAGAAGGACAGGCGTGTCTGAATCCGCATAGCGGCTATGCATTGTTGTGCGTTGTTGACCGCGAATCCGGAGCCTACATGTGGGTGCAACAGGGTTCAAATCCATGAAATCGAAGGACCCTGAGCGAATGGAAAGGAACAAATCATGATCGCTGACATGGTCCGCAAGACCGCGGAAACTGGGCATTTCGAAGTCCATCCGGTTGGGTGGCTCCGTGCTCAAATTGCTTCCGTCGCCCGTGCATGGCGCTGGTACAGGAGCTTCAAACAAACCCACGACGAATTGAGTCGGCTTTCCGATCGGGATCTCGATGACCTGGGAATCATGCGGGTAGACATCGCGCGAATCTCCAGGGAAGTTGCTGACGGAGTGGACTGAAATGGCGATTGCAAGTACCAGACTCGATGCAGAGGCATTTACCGGGTTCGCAGGCATCGCCCGAACCGCGGCCTCACGATCAGGTCAGGCCGTCGGGTCGTACCTGAAACGGGCTTTCCGCCGCTTTGCAAAAGGCCGGGTTGCGTTCGTGTTGTCGAGCATGACGGATGAACAGCTGGCTGCAATCGGGGTCAAACGTTCACAAATCCCCAAATACACAGCGGAAATCTTTTCCGGTGAATGAGCAGATCGCAACAACACGGATTCAGTCCCCGAATTCGGACCTTGCCGCCTTTGTGCGCGACTTGACCCGATCCGCCCGTGCGTTCGCGATCGGCAAGGGGCTGGCCCTTTGGTACGGCCCCTTGCCGTTACGCCCGATGTCTTGTTTCAGTTCTTTTCCTGATCGACGAGACGCCCTGCCGAGATCCATGGCATCATGGCCCGCAGGCGTTCGCCGACCTGTTCGATCTGGTGGGCATCGTTGTTTCGGCGCGTACTCTTGAAGAACGGTTGGCCGACCGCATTCTCCAGCATGAAGCCACGTACGAACGCGCCTGACTGGATTTCATCCAGAATGTCTTTCATCCGTTTCTTGGTCTCGTCGTAGGGCAACACCTTCGGTCCCGAGACATATTCTCCGTATTCGGCCGTATTGGAGATTGAATAGTTCATGTTGGCAATTCCGCCTTCGTAGATCAGGTCGACGATCAGTTTCACCTCGTGGAGGCATTCGAAATAGGCCATCTCGGGTGCGTAACCTGCTTCAACGAGGGTTTCGAATCCCATTCGAATCAATTCGACCAACCCTCCGCAAAGAACCGCCTGCTCTCCGAACAGGTCGGTTTCACACTCTTCCCGGAAGTTCGTCTCGATGATTCCCGATCGACCACCACCGATCGCTGAACAATATGAGAGGCCGGTCTCGAGCGCACGTCCGGTCGCGTCGTTATCGACCGCGACAAGGCAAGGGACTCCTCCTCCCTTGAGGTATTCGCCGCGAACCGTGTGGCCGGGCCCCTTCGGCGCCATCATGATGACATCCAGCGTTGGTTTGGGCTCGACCAACCCGAAATGAATATTGAGTCCGTGGGCAAAGGCGATTGCCGCTCCGTCCCTGATATTCGCATGTACGAGATTGCGGTAGGTCTCGGCTTGCAGTTCATCGGGCATCGCGAACATCATCAGGTCGCACCATGCCGCCGCGTCGGAGATGTTCTTTACCGCCAGGCCTTCGGCCTCTGCCTTTCGCGCCGAGCCGGACCCTTCTCTCAAGGCGATGCAGACGTTGCGGGCACCGGAGTCGCGGAGATTTAACGCGTGGGCGTGTCCCTGTGAACCGTATCCGAGAATCGCGACGTTCATGTCCTTGATCAGATTCACATCGCAGTCTGTGTCGTAGTAAACGCGCATTGGGTATGTCCTCATTTCAATCCAGATCGATATCGTCAGGTACCGTCGTGTTCCTGACGTCGGAATCGACACCGAGTACCCATCCTTGCGCAAATATGACTTTAGATTGTTCATTTGAAGGCCGGATTTGACGAAAACCCGAAATGGAAATGCTCTCGTGGCAAAAACAAGCGCCGCTTCGAGATGACTCCGCCGTTGCGATCGCAAGAGTCGGCCACACTTGGCAGTTGTCTCCGGGAGAACCAGGGATTCGCATTGCGGGGCCGACGGTTCGGTCCACCGGAACCCGAGTTAACGTACGGGACATCAACGGACCGCGTCAGTCAGGCGACCCGTCCGAGACCTGCCCGCATCAACGGTTTTCGCATGACCACATTCTGATGCAGGGTCTTGAGCGCATTCAGGCGTAACGAGCCGATGATCGGACTTCCAGCCATCGCCGCCCGGTTGAGCAGTTCCACGGCCGTGACCCGCGCCAGGATGTCAGGCCAACGGCGCCGGCTGAATCGGCCTAGTACCGCTCGTGACCCGGGGTCCTGATTGCTCGACCGGATGACATCGAAAAGAGTCTGGATATCCGTCAGAGACATGTTCAATCCCTGGGCGCCAATCGGCGGAACGACATGGGCTGCCTCGGCCAGTATAACCGTTCTCTGTCCGGTCAGGCGGTGGGCCAGTTGCCCCACGACCGGCCAGCATGACCTTTGTCCGGCAACTTCCAGGTCTCCGAGAACACCACAGCTTCGTGCAGTGAGTTTCCGGTTGAAATCCACTTGGGGAAGTCGGGACAGCAGCTCGATTTCGTTGGCCGCGTCCATCCAGATCAGCGCCGACCTGAACCGGCCCGAGCCGCAGGTCATTGGAACCAGGGTCATCGGTCCGCCGGACCGATAGATTTCGAAAGACTCTGCCTCGTGTGGCTGCTCGTGATACACCGAACCGGCAAGAGCCATTTGACCGTATCGCCAGGTCTTGACGCCGATTCCCATGGCATTCCTGACATGTGAATCACGCCCGTCAGCGCCGATCAGCAAACGACACGAAATCACCGAGCCGTCCGTCAGGTCTACGATCACCTCCCGTGTTCTCGGGCAAATCTGCCGGGTCAGTGTGCCGGATTTCAACAGGACGTTGGGCAGTTCCGAGAGGCGGTCGACGATGGCTTGCCGGACGACTCCGTTTGCGACGTTCCATCCGAATGGTCTGTTCGAGATCTCGGCGGCGTCAAACCGTGCTTCGTAACGAATCCTGTTCTCTTGACTCCCCGCATCGAGAATCGTCAGAACCTGAAGCGGCACAGCGTGATCGGAAACCCGATGCCAGATCTTCGCCTCCTCCAGGGTCGATCGGGCGGGTTGAAGGAATGCGGTCGTGCGATTGTCGCGGGAGGATCCCCCTCCTGTTGCCGTTGACGGGTCGGCACTCGTGCAAACTACGCCAAGACCAGCCGAACCAAGTACCGCCGCGGCCACAAGCCCGGCAATTCCACCACCGCTGACAAGGATGTCTGTCGTGACTCGATCGGATCGCATACGTGTTTGTATTGTGGATCGGGATCGGGAGACAATCGAAACCGGCAGGCTCGCACGTTGACGACGTCGATGAACCTGAAGGGTTGTGCGTGGTTGCGGCAGCCCTGAACTTCACTGCCGCCGGAGGTGTGCCTCGCATAAGGAGTCCCGCGGGGCGCCCGCCGCCGCCTATGCGTCCATTGCCTTCACGAACCGCTCGAAAAGGTAGAAGCTGTCCGTCGGGCCTGGACTGGCTTCGGGGTGGTACTGCACCGAAAACACCGGCCGGTCGCGCATTCGAAGGCCGCAGTTCGACCCGTCGAAAAGGGAAACGTGAGTTTCGAGGACGCCATCCGGCAGCGTCTGTGAGTCGATGGCGAAGCCGTGATTCATCGAAGTGATTTCGACTCTCCCGGTTTCAAGGTCCTTGACCGGATGGTTCGCACCATGGTGACCATGATTCATCTTGACGGTTTTTGCACCAAGGGCGAGGCCGATCATTTGGTGACCAAGGCAGATTCCGAATACGGGAATCGTGGTTTTTTCGAGGATGTCCTGGATCATTGGCACCGCGTATTCGCCGGTGGCAGCTGGATCGCCGGGGCCATTCGACAAAAAGAGCCCCTGTGGATCCCGTCGAAGGATGTCATCAGCAGAAGATTGCGCCGGCAATACGGTCACATCGCAGCCGGCGTCGGCAAGGCACCGCAAAATGTTTCGCTTGGCCCCATAGTCAACCGCAACGACGCGCTTGCCGTCGTCCGTATTCAGCCGTTGATAACCCTTCGGCCACGCCCAGCGCGACTCGTTCCACCTGTAGGCCTGCAGGCATGTCACGTCACGCGCGAGGTCCCGTCCTTCGAGACCCTCGAAATTCTTCGCCTTCGCGAGCTGATCCAGGATGTCGAACTTGCCGTCCGGGTCATGGCAAATGTTGGCGTGGGGCGCACCGAGATGCCTGATCACGCGGGTCAGTCTTCGGGTGTCGACCCCGCCAACCCCAACGCAGCCACGTCCCTCCAGCCATTGGGAGAGTGTCTGTTGGGATCTCCAGTTGGAAGGCTCTGCGGGGTCCCATCTGACTATCATGGCCCTTGCTACTGGATCGCCCGCCTCGTTGTCTTCATCATTGGTTCCGGTGATTCCGATGTGGGGAAAGGTGAACGTAACCGCCTGTTCAGCGTAAGACGGGTCCGTCATGATTTCCTGGTAACCGGTCATCGCCGTATTGAAGCAGAGCTCAGCCGTTACCGAACCGGTCGCACCAAATCCGCGCCCCAGGAAATAGGTCCCGTCTGAAAGAACAATACTGGCAGTCGGTTTGTCCGAAGTCTGGGTCATGGCGCTGAATGACATTGCAATCTCCGGTCGTATGATCGGCCGAATTTGCCGATCGGTGTCGCATGCGGAGACCAGTGACCCGATGCGGTGCTCAGTCGTAAATGATCGATGGTAACCGGGTCAACCACATGTGGTTGTCCTGCCTTTCCCGATTTTTCTGGCAGTTGAACTGGCGACTGTCGCTTCGTATTATGACAACCTGTCAATGGAAATGCCAAAACCATGCGAGACAGAATAAAGACTGCACTGACGCAAGCGATCAAGGATCGCGACCAGATCAGGGTATCGACCCTTCGCTTGATATCAGCGGCGATCAAGGACAGGGACATCGGGGCGCGGGGTGAAGGCAACGATAGGGGTGTTTCGCAAGACGAAATCCTCTCCATCCTGGACAAGATGATCAGGCAGCGAAACGAGAGCATCAAGGCTTACGAAGAAGCAGGTCGGCTGGAGCTCGCCGAAAAGGAACGTCTGGAAATAGTCGTCATTCGGGAATTTCTGCCAAGGCAATTGACCGAGGAAGAGATCAGTCGGGCGATCCAGACGGCAATCGAAGAGGTGGGGGCTACGAGCATTCGCGACATGGGCCGTGTCATGGGCCAATTGAAAGGTCGATATGCCGGGCAAATGGACTTCGGCAAGGTCGGTCCCGCCGTGCGAAACCTGCTCGGCTGAACAATCTCGAATATTGTGCCGTTTGCGGGACAGGCGTGAGCCGAGTTCCGCGACGGGTTCGGAAATTTCACTGCGCCGGCCGAGGAGGGTGTTTCGAATTGCGCCATGTGCCGGCGACGAATGAATTCTCCTCGTGGACGCCGAAGCGATGATCGCCTGTTTCCTTGGGAAACCGGTCGGCCGGCCGGCCTTGAAACGGGCCTTCCTGCCGAAACCGGAGGCGGCAGCCGAATGGCACGACGGTTTGACCGGTACCCATCGATACTTGCTTGCGACCACGCTGCCTTGGCATCAGGTCTCGTGACCCAGATGCTTGACTTCCAGCTGACCCCAGTGCTCTGTCAGGTACTCGGCGACAAGTCGACGGTGACAATGATGCGGTTGATTCTCGCTACAAAGCAGGCAGCCATTGTTCATAACCTCCCTTGAAAGAACGGATTCTATCCGTCGCGTCTTCATGAGGTCGATGAATCTGGCCTCATAGGTGTCCCAACTGATTCGCCCTTGACGGTAGCTACTCAACAATTCCTTCGTTGGGGCGAGTGCTGGTTCGTGGACATAGTCTATGCCGCAGAGTTCTTGCGCAAACCAAGCGAGATCGTCTTTTTTGGCGAAACCGGAAAGCTGAGACCCGTTGTTGAGCCTCACATCCACAATGCGTTCGACACCCGATTCGCGGAGAATTTCGAAGAACCGCTGTGCGGACTTTTTGGTAAAACCTATGGTCAATATCTTCATTGTTCTTTCCGGCAGGCTACATCTGGAATGTGCTCGACTTTGTGGCCAACTCGCTCGGTCTGAAACGCTATCGCTTCCAAAATCCGTTCATCGCGTGACCTGAACCAGTCTTCTTCGTGCAGATGTTTGAATTCAGCGAGCAGTCGATTCATTGTTTCCACGTGCGGTTCAAGCCGTCCGTCTGGCAAAATATGGACGACATCGACCCCGCACATCTTGTCGAGTTCGTGTCCGACAAGAAGCGTCCGGTGGCAGTGAAGTGGTTCCTTTTCGGCACACATCAATGCAATGTGGTACTCCTCGGCGCTGCGTACGAGCCGTTTCAGACCTTCGTGAAAACTGGGCGTGCGTGATACGCGGTCGTAACGGATTCGGCCGTGTTCGTAACAGGACGGATCGTTCGATCGCCCACCCAATTCCCAGCCGAGATAGACATACTCTATGCCTAAACTCTTGAGGCTTTCCGCAAGTTGTTCGCGATTGAACCGTGGACTGAAACGACTGTAAGGCGCAGAGCGCACGTCCGCGAGCGCAGATACGTGATGCCTTGCCAGGAGCTGGAGAAACATCTCGACTGTATGGTTGGAGTGACCGATCGTAAGGATCGAAGTCATGTTCTTGTTCATTTCACTACCGCCCTTCCGATTCAAAAATCGCTGCAATCAATTTGTAGACGAATTCTCCGAATTGCTCTCCAAGACTGGTGGTGAGGTAGCAACCATAGATCCGGTAGGTTCCGTCGAGCTTCGAAAGGTATCGCCTATCGTACTTGGGGTCGGTGGCCCAAAGGGAGTAGGTTTGACCCGCGTGTACGAACTGGCCCTGCACGCGTCTCTTGGCATTCCCGAACGCCTCTCCCGGCGCGAAAACCTTTAGCACAAGTTCTTCAACGTTGATCAATCGCAAGAAGGTATTGATGTCGGTTGTTGCCGCAATCGGAATCCTATCGTTGCGACCGTGATAAGTACTGTGGCCATTTGCCCAGAGAGGCTCAATCGGGTCAGCCAGGTTTGAAAGCTCAAACGGTGAATAGGATCCGACCTTTTTCCAATAGTGTTCCTGATCGAGGAGCCAGTTCTCGGTTTGGAAGCCATGAGGTTGCCGTTCCTTTAACGGGAGGTCAATTATGTCGAGAATCTGGGGATCGCTTCCGTCCTCGTATTGCCGTTCGTACTCCGATACTTCCTGGCCGGGACGTCTTCTCACGGGTCGAATCCAGTCTCCCTTTCCTGCTGCCCACTCCCGACCGGCTACACATCGACCCGCCAACTTCCGTGAATTTGCGAGGCATACAATCCGTTTGATTTCATTCATTGGGATCGCCCAAATCGGGAGAACATCTGATCTGGTCTTTGAATTATGCAGAACTCAAGGTGAGGCCACGAGTTCTCCTCGCGCACCGCTTACTCTTGTATCGCAAGCTAAACCAAACTTGAATCTGCCGCCTTGATCATCAGCCTCAGTTCACTCTCGTCGAGCAAGCTGTACTCTGGCGGGCAACCCGAAAGGCGTTCGCATTCGGCACGGATGATCGGGACGCCGTCACCACGCCGGTCCATCAGACGTGAACGGTCAAGGCCTGTAGGCGCTGGACAACGCGCCAGCAAGGATACGATGAGTTGGTTCCGGCTGGATTGCCTAAAGTGTAGGCTTTCCGGAGTCATGGTGTTGGCAAGCGAGCCCGGAACATGAAGTTCGAACCGGTCCGCAAACAGGTGCAGACGAATCCGCGAGGCGGGCATTGAATAGTCGCGATGCGCGACGGCGTTCACAAGCGCCTCAAATACTGCCCGCTCACTGAACTGCGGTCGCTCGGATCTTGCGTTTGTTTTCGCGGCCCGTACGAACATGTTTCTCCTTACGAAGTGCAAGGCTTCGGAAACCTGTTTGTCAAGCGGACCCAAGATGTCGCGTACATCTGTCTGGTAGGCGATGTCTGTTCGTTCCCCGGCATAGCTGACCGCCTGGATATATGCATGCGGCAGCCAGGTCTGCGGTTTAGCCCGCATATCTCACCAAACCCGCGGTGACGTCAGTTTTTCGGTGTTTTCGCGGCCAGTGGCCACGATGACGCACTGAAGGCGGCTTTTGCCGGGCTTCCGGCCGGATCGAGCCCGGTTTCCGCCCGCCAGTCAAGGCGCGAAGTTGTTTTCCCGGATGCCGTGCGTGCCTTTCCGTGTGCTGCGGACACACCTCCCCGGCAGCGTTCCGAGTGGCGCCGTGCAGGAGGGGGATTTCGGGGCCGGAGCGCGGTTAGCCGGGCGGATCACGTACCGGTGCTGCGCGCAGGTTGGCGAGCGCCTGCTCGAAAACGCCCTGTAACGGAAACACCGATGCGAAGGACAACCAGACCCTGCGCACCGTCACCCGGATGCGCCCGGCAAGCTTGAGCAATCGAGATCGGATGGTGTCGATGCGCGCAGTGGCGAGATCGGTGCCCTGCAACCCCACGCGGCGCAGGATGGTCACCAGGATGCCGGCAAAGGCCGAGAAGTACAGCCGCAGCTGGTTGGCCCGCATGGTGGCCGAGGAGGTGCGATCGGCAAATAGCCAGAGCTGCTGCTCCTTCACGCGATTTTCCATGTCTCCACGTCCGCAATACACGTCCTCGTAAAGGGTACGGGCATCGACCCTGTTCCCCGGGAGACTGGTGACCACGAACCGCGGGTTGTCGCCACGCTGCCCCGGAAGCCATTCCGCCTTGGCCACCACCCGGCGCTTGCGGCTCCAGCTCTTCAGTGTCCGGTAGCGGAACTGGCGGAACCGCCGTGACGGCTGTTTCGTCGCCGCACACCGGCGCCGTGACTTGTGCATCGCCTTGGCAATGCGCCGGCACAGCCGGGAATTGCGGGCAAGACCGAACACGTCGTCGATGCCTTGCTCCGCGCACCAGGCCATGATCTCCTCGCGGCAGAAGCCGGAGTCGCCGCGCACCAGGATCCGGGTCTCCGGCCAGGCAGCCCGGATCTGCGGCACGATCCGCATGAGTTCGTCCACGGCACCGTGCGACGCATCGATGTCCGAGGGACGCAGCCGGCTGCACAGAACATGCTCGCCGCATGTGACGTACAGCGGAAGATAACAGTCATGACCATAATAGCCGTGGAAGAAGCGGCCTTCCTGTTTGCCGTGCAGCGGGTCATCAGTGGCGTCCATGTCCAGGATGATCTCATCGGGCGGCATCTCATGGGCCTCGAGGAACAGGTCCACCAGCAACCGGTCGATGTTCTCGGACTCCGCGACAATCTTCTTGTACCGGTGCGTAGCCGCCGCCTCCGGCGTGCCAAGCTCCAGCCGGTTCAGCGTGCTCGACGCGGCCAGCGCGTGACCCCGGTCGCGTTCCCGGACACGCCCGGCACCGGTCACGTCCGCACATCCGCTGGCCAGGGCCAGGGCCGTGTCATCGCGTAGCCGGTCATGGTCGTTGATATCCTCGTAACCCAGCGCCAGGCCCATCACCCGCTGTGCGACAAGGGTCTCAAGGTGATGCTCGATACGCTCGGGATTGCGATAGTCGACGAAGCAGGCCGCGAGACGTCCGGTGACGTCGTACAGGCGATCGGCTTCCCGCAGCAGCAGGGCACCGGCGTCGGATGTCATCCGGCCGCCGTCGAATTTCCCGACAACCTGGCGTCTCCCGAGGGCTTCAAATTCCAGTTGCGGCGATGGACACTCTGTCTGCATGGGGTCCGGTCCTCGTCGTGGCGTATGTTGTTGTATTCATTCACCAATACCACAAAACTGGCCCCATGCACACCTCTTTTGGTGAGCTATGCGGGTTAGCCGTGCAAAGAAGCACACCAGCGACCGTCAGCCGTTCGGTTCCGTCGCTGTCGCTCGCCATGATGCGGAGTTTTCGCAAAGTGTCGTCTGTAGAATCCGCTGAGGCAAATCGTCGCGTTAGCTCATAATGCAGGTCTGATCGCTCGGTTCCGGGAACGATAGTTTCGTCAAATTGAACAAGGCGGCTGTAGCTGCGTTCTTGAAATAGTTGGGCGAGGAACTCAGGTGTCATTTCACGCTTTGAACTGCCAATTCTACGAAAGTACCCGCCAGGACTCCTGTGAACAAACAGGCTGCGCACAAGGTCAATTCGGATGACCGGAACTGACCGACCAGTTGAATCGCTCAGGGTGAGTTTGCGAATGTCCGCGTCGAGCGCAGGTTTCACGGAGTCATTGCAGATCTCTCGGGCCCATCCCTCGACAATATCCAAGTGCTCCAGTGGGATGCCAAGCACTTCCTTGCTCTCGTCATCCACACCCAAAACCACTTTTCCGCCTCGACCGTTTGCCATTGCCGCAAGTTCGTCGGCAAAGTCACGCCGATCTGGACTCTTGACCCGTCGGCCCGCGACTTCGACGCGTTTGAGTTCCAGCGTCGAAGCCTCGCCGAGTTGGATGCGATCTAACAAATTGATATCAACCATTGTGTCCTTCTCAGCGGTTGCCGTTTCTTGTAGCACGGAAGATGAACTCTTGACCTCCATCGCCGGGCCATATGTAGAGCGGCCCGCGTCAAGAGTCACTTCGCACGGAAATATCGCCTAGGGTTTTCCTGGATGGCGTTTCCGCCGATGCTATCGCCGTTCCCGGCTGCAGTGATCCACATGGCTTCGCGGGCGAGACGCGCAGACATTTACGTCTGGTTGGCAGTTCGGTTCCGATTCAGGCACGCACTTTTCGACCCGATGATTGGGGCGAGGGACGTTGCGATGTATCTGTGCATGACTTCGGAAAGAGCAATTGCGAAATTGCCTGCCGCCAGACTGTCTTTCCGCCATAGCGGATTCGGAATCGCGACAATCGCAAACCCGACAGCAAAGGCTGCATGTCTCGCACCTGCGTTCCTCGGGCAGCCTCCAGGTTAGCGGTTCGGGTCCGGTGACGTGTGACACCGCATGCGCAAACCATGAATCCCTCAGCCGGACAGATTCCATGAGACCACATTGCGAATGTCACCCACGCGAATGGAAAGCGGCACGAGACATTTTCATGCAGCGAATGGGGCGAAGTTGACGCGCAACGGCGATGCTTCACGAAGAAGCATGATCGATGTCTTTACCGGGTGATCTGGATCACGCGTAGCTCGCGACCTCGAATTCAATGCCGTCTTCCGTGTCAAAATAGAATCGTCGCCCTGGTTCGTAATCGGCGTGGGAATGAGTTTCCAGTCCTTCCGACAGGACCTGCTGTTCGACGGCATCCAGGTCGTCAACTACGACACCGACGTGATTCAGGCCACCCCGCGTCCGATAGGAATCGGTGATTTCCTGGTCCTGATCGGGATGACGGTAAAGGGCCAGGTAGGTTGCTCCGCCGCCGTTACCCGGGGTTCCGACATGGACGGAATACCCGCCGTGAATTGATGCACCCTTGACTCCCTTCCAACGTATCGTCCAGCCGAAAAGGCGAACGAGCATCGCGGCCGTTTCATCAGGGTCCTTAACCGTGATGTTGGCATGTTCTATGTTGATTTCGCTCATTTCCCCTCCTCATGTAATTCGATGCGCGGCGTCATGCCGAACCCTGAACGTTTCCGGAACTGGCCGCGAAATCTCCGACGCGAGGTGAAACAGTCTACCTTGATCACGGCGTCAGATGCGGGTTCGCGGTCGATCTGGACAAAACCCGTTGCAGTTGCCCAAACAGATGGGATCGCTCCTGGGGGCTCAAGAACGCGCCGAGTTCGATTTCGCGGCTGTTTCCCCGAAGTGTCAGGTAGTTTTCGACAGGCCCGTTCGAATACAGATGAACAGTTGTCCAGTAGGGTTTCGCGGACCAGTGCTGCCCATCCGGCCTCCGCGGATCAATTCGATCAACCGTGATCAGGTCCGGCCAGATTCTCAGTTCCTCGGTCAGCCTGCCGTCGAGATAGTTGCGTTCGATAAGCGTAAACATGAGCCAGAGAACGAACAGCGGGAACGGCAACATGACGGGCCACATGACCGTTCCTAGAAACGGGCTCAGCATGACTGCGAAGGCCAGGAAAGTCGCAAGAATCAGAACAGCATGTCCCTTGCGCGTGAGCGACCGGCTCGGTCTCAGCGTTAGTTCATATATTGGAGAGCCCAAACGGGTGTCGTCTCCGCCATTGACCGGGAGCTGGACACCTGCGCGAGAAAATCCTGATCCTTCCGCCAGATGAGCCAACGCGATGCCTTTCGTTTCGCCCTGCCTGATTCAATGATGCGGCTGCCGGTCCCATTCCTCCCGCGTTGGAAGTATGTCGTAAGTGTGAGCAGGCGGTGGATTGGGCAGAGTCCATTCAAGCGTGTCGGCGTGTTCTCCCCAATACGCGTTTTCTTCAATCTTCCTGCCAAAACGAATGGTGTAGAAGACGACCCCGATGAAAAACACGAACGAGGCGAATGTCAGGAAAGCGCCATAGGACGAGATTTCGTTCCAGAAGGCGAACTGCTCGGGGTAATCGATGTAACGTCGCGGCATACCCTGGCGACCAAGAAAATGCTGCGGAAAGAACGTCAGGTTGGCCCCGACGAAAGTCGTCCAGAAATGCAGCTGGCCGGCCCATTCCGGATATTGTCGGCCCGACATTTTGCCGATCCAGTAGTAGACGGCTGCAAAGATGCTGAAGACGGCACCGAGCGACATGACGTAATGGAAGTGCGCAACGACGTAGTAGGTGTCGTGATAGGCACGGTCGAGACCAGCCTGGCTGAGGACGATTCCCGTTACGCCCCCGACGGTGAACAGGAACAGGAATCCGAATGCCCACAGCATCGGAGTTCGCAAGGACACGGATCCGCCCCACATGGTTGCGATCCAGCTGAAAATCTTGATTCCCGTCGGAACCGCAATCACCATGGTTGCCAGCATGAAGTACGTCTGCTGGGTCAGGCTCATGCCAACCGTGTACATGTGGTGGGCCCAGACGATGAACCCGAGTGCGCCGATCGCGACCATTGCGTAGACCATTGGCAGGTAGCCAAAAATCGGCTTTCGGGAGAATGTCGAAATCACGTGTGAGATGACTCCGAAGCCTGGCACGACGATCATGTAGACTTCCGGGTGCCCGAAAAACCACAGGAGGTGCTGGTAGAGCACAGGGTCACCACCCCCGGCTGCATCGAAGAATGTCGTACCGAAATTCCGGTCAGTCAATAACATCGTGATTGCCCCTGCGAGCACGGGCAGCGACAGAAGGATGAGAAATGCTGTCACGAAAATCGACCACGCGAAAAGCGGTGTCTTGTGCAGTGTCATTCCCGGCGCGCGCATGTTCAGAAATGTCGTGATCATGTTGATCGCGCCAAGAATCGACGAAGCACCTGAAACGTGAACTGCAAAAATGGCGAAATCCATCGACATGCCGGCCTCGGTTGTCGACAACGGTGCATAGAGCACCCATCCGACGCCCGAACCGCTCAGGTTGTTTCCGCCCGGCACCAGCATGGAACAAACCGCCAGTGAGGTTCCCGTGACATACATCCAGTAGCTGAGATTGTTCAGCCTCGGGAAAGCCATGTCCGGCGCGCCGATCATCAATGGCATGAAGTAATTGCCAAATCCCCCGAACATGGCCGGAATGACCACGAAGAACATCATCAGAATGCCGTGTCCGGTGATCAGGACGTTCCAGAGATGGCCATTCGGGGTGCAGTTCTCCGTGGCTGCAGCGATCAGCCTGGAGCCTTCCAGGCACATGTGCTGAACGCCTGGCTCCATGAGTTCCAGACGCATGAACACCGTAAATGCAACGGAGATGAAACCGACCACACCGGCAGTGAAAATATAGAGAAGCCCGATGTCCTTGTGGTTCGTTGACATGAACCATCGTACAAAGAAGCCGGGACGGTAATGGTCATCGTTGTCGTGCAGAGCCGCGTCTGCCATGGAGGCCTCCAGGAAAATCCAGTTCATGGACCCGATTCATCGGGTTATGGTCGGCTTGGTACTCCAACTGGTGGTTTGTCTCAACCGGATTCAGATCGTCCGATCCTGTGGAAAACATGATCACCGGGAGTCGGCGGGCTCCTCGCGTCTACCGGATTCGAGAACCGGATAGTGTCCCCGTGTCCACTCCAGGCCGGGATTGTCCATCATCAGTTCGATATAGAACGGAGTCAGGCGCGCGAGGATGTTTCGACCGCCCCTGACCTGGTCGCGATTGACAGCACTTCTCCAGGTGGCGCCACCGTGAATCAGCTGATTGCGCAACACATACAACCGGTCGAACAGGATCTCGAGAATCTGGACCGTGTTCTTGGACCTAAGGGCTCGCGCAACCTGGTCGCGGCTTTTCCTGAAGCCTGATTCCCAGTTCTCGTAGCCGTCAAGCCCGTTGTGGTACGCCCAGAATGGCTGGTAGACGAATTGATTGTTGAGAAGCGAGCGTACGAAATCCGGAAACTGTTCCCAGATCACGTCGTAAATCCGCTCCTCCTTGTCGAGCTCGACCAGCGTCGCGAAAAACTCGGAAAAGTTGTACCGTTCCGTTCTGCGAATGGTTGAACGATACGAGACAGCACCTTCGGTGGCATAAGCCGCGTTGAAGCTGATCCAGTAAAAGATGAACGCCGCGTCGTCGTCATTGGCTTCCTGTTCTGCCCGATTGAGCCAACTAAGCGCCCGATGTACGCGCAGGCGCAGGTTTTCGGGAGAACCGTCCCTGATCTTGCGGTGTTTTTCCTTCAACCGCTGGAAGTGTTTTTCTCTCATGTTGCGGCCATGGGTCCGGTTCTACCCGGAAAAATTCGGGTCATCGTGTCCATCAGTCTCCTGAACTCGATTGACGCGATCTAGTTTTCAATGACACGTCATTAGCAGGACTTCAGGTGAAAACAAAACGGGTTCATTCTTCGGGGCTCCTGCCTGCGCCGTGTCCGAACACAGGGCTGAAAGTGCGTTGCAAGGCAGCATCGACGTCGCCCATCGTGACCGGCAGGCCAAGATCCAGAAGGCTGGTGACCCCGTGTTCGGTTATTCCGCAAGGTGCAATGCCGTCGTAATGCGAGAGGTTCGGGTCAACATTGAGCGACAACCCGTGTGAACTGACCCATCGCCTCAGACGGACGCCGATGGCTGCTAGCTTGTCTTCGCGAAACGAGCTATCACCGAGGGCGGGCTTTTCGGTTCGGACGATCCACACGCCAACACGGCCTGATCGCCTTTCGCCGGTGACACCGAGATCCATCAGGGTTCGGATAACCCACTCCTCGAGGCACCAGACAAATCTCCGGACGTCCTTGCCGCGGCGATTCAAGTCCAGCAACACGTAGACAACGCGTTGACCTGGACCGTGATATGTGAATGCGCCGCCTCGCCGGCTCGGATGAACCGGAATCCGATTGTCACCGAAATATTGCTCCACGCTGTTGGCGCTGGTTCCAGCCGTATAAATTGGCGGATGCTCGAGCAGCCAGACGAGCTCATCCGCGTGCCCCCGGAGAATCGCGTCGACGCGTTCTCCCATGTATTGGACGGCTGTTTCATACGGCACTTCGCCAGCGCTTTTTCGCCACTCCACCATGATGGCTCCGAATCGATCAGGGTTCGACAAGTGTACGGAGAAACCAGCCTCTTCACATCGCGAAAGGTGTCGTTTATAGGCGGCTCGTCTTGAAGTGCGGCCGTGGCGGAATTTGGTAGACGCGCAGCGTTGAGGTCGCTGTGGGGTAACACCCGTGGAAGTTCGAGTCTTCTCGGCCGCACCAATTTCCGATAACGACCCCCCGATTCGGATGCCCCCCCGGTAAATCCTGGTTCGCTTTGCCTGGGCAGCATTGGGAAAAAGGTCGGGAAATCAGGATCGTGGCAGGGGTATGCTTCTCGATAATCTGCGGTACGCAGCACGTTTATTCAAGGATGGAGATTTGTTAAAGTGTACAGGTTGAATGGAAGATTCCCGAAGAAAGGGGATTGCCAGGTTGCGTGACGGGCTGAACAGCCATACGTGCGTTGACACTGCGGAGACAGAGATTGCCAAACTCAAGTGACAACGATCAGTTTGTCGAATTTGACGGTGTACAAAAGAGTTATGACGGCGAGACGCTCGTTGTCAAAGACCTCAATCTCACGATCGGTCGCGGCGAGTTTCTGACTCTGTTGGGGCCTTCGGGCTCTGGAAAAACCACCTGTCTGATGATGTTGGCCGGATTTGAAACGGCGACGCACGGCGAAATCAGGCTGGGTGGGAAACCCATCAACAACATACCTCCGCACCGGCGCGGAATCGGAATGGTTTTCCAGAATTACGCGCTGTTTCCGCACATGACGGTTGGCGAAAACCTGTCCTTCCCCCTGGAGGTCAGAAACCTCCCGAAATCCGAGAGGGAACTCAAGGTCAAGAACGCACTCGATATGGTCCAGATGGGCGGGTTCTACGCTCGGCGGCCTGCCCAGCTGTCCGGTGGGCAGCAACAAAGGATTGCCCTGGCACGGGCCCTCGTGTTTGAACCGGAACTGGTCCTCATGGATGAACCGCTTGGCGCGCTGGACAAACAGCTGCGCGAGCACATGCAGCTTGAGATCAAGCATTTGCACGAACGCCTTGGGGTCACTGTTGTCTATGTGACCCATGACCAGAGCGAGGCGTTGACGATGTCGGACCGGATCGCGGTTTTCAATGACGGGGTGATCCAGCAGTTGTCGGTTCCTGACGATCTCTATGAGCGGCCGGAGAATGCCTTCGTCGCGCAGTTCATTGGCGAGAACAATCGCCTGTCGGGAACGATTGAACACGTCGACGGCGCCTACGCTTCGGTTGTTCTTGATGACGGGTTCAGGAACCGGGCTTTGGCCATCAACTGTGGCGGCAGTGGCAGCAGAACGACACTGTCAATTCGTCCCGAGCGTGTCGTGATTGGCGGCGGCGATCAAGCCAACATGACCGAGGGTGACGTACTCGAGTTGATCTACCTTGGCGATCATGTTCGATGCCGAATGAATGTTCACGGAAACGACGAGTTCGTGCTCAAGCTTCCAAACACTGCTGACCATGATCGACTGTCAGTCGGAGAAAGAGCCATGATAGGGTGGGCGGTCGAGGATTGCCGGGCGCTCGATGCGTGACGGCTTGTCGCCCGCTCCTGCCTGGCTGGAAAAAGAAATCCCGGCATCAGCGAATCGCCTTCACGCCTTCCCGGGTTTGCACCGTACGCGGTGCATGAAATGATCTTGGGGCGAGGAGAACTGCTTTCAGCAATCCTGGGCCGGTGATTTGGCGGTCCCTGAAGGATTCGAACCTTCGACCTCCACCTTCGGAGGGTGGCGCTCTATCCAGCTGAGCTAAGGGACCTCGGTAACTGCCCGCTTTCGACATCCATCATTCAGGCCGATCGCAAAAGGCGATTTACGAAATCTCCTGAAAACGTGATCGACGTTGCGCGCGGGCAAGACACGACGATGACCAAGGAAATCATGGTCAGCTGAAAACATGAAGCACACCGGGACGAAATGCAAGTCTAACCGGACTTTCATCGGCGATATTTCCAATAGTTCCTCCATGGGCAAGCCGTATATCCGGGTTCGATTCTCGGCACGATGATGCACGGCGAACGAGGCAAGGAACTTCTGGACGCGGTGGCGAAGCTAGTTGGTGTCGACTTCCACTCCGCAGCATTGGACGTGTTTTGGAGGGATGTCGTTACCACTGTGCACGGGCCTTAAAGATTTCGCCCGGAGCGAAGAACTGCCATACGGCATCGTGCATGACTTCGATGTGACTGAAGCTTGCGCGGCAGGCGCAAAAAGCATGATCGAGGAGACCTTATCCCGATGATAGCCAATCCGACCGCGAATTTCGACGGGTACGAAACACCCGAGCTGCGGCTTGCGCAGATGGGGTTGTCCTTGCCGAAAGTTCCGCCGCCGGTAGGCAATTTCGACCTTGGCTCTATCGACGGAACGACTCTTTATCTCTCTGGCCAGGGACCACTTCTGGAAGACGGCACGCTTGCGACCGGAAAAGTCGGCGCGGATGTCAGCGTCGCCGATGCCCAATACCACGCCCGGCGTACCGGGTTGGTTCTGATTGCCGCAATGCGAGAACTTCTGGGATCCCTCGACCATGTGGCCCAAATCAGAAGGGTCTTTGGTATGGTAAATGCAGTTCCCGAATTCGAGGACCACCCAGCAGTTCTGAATGGCTGTTCGAATCTCTTTTTCGAGGTTTTTGGTTCTCGTGGACGCCACGCGCGTGCCGCTGTCGGAATGGCGTCTCTGCCAGGGAACATCACGGTCGAGATCGACGCCATCGTATCTGTCACAGCCGGATCGGGATTAGGCCAATGAGTGAAATCCGCTTCAGCGAAGCGGGCAAGCGCAAACATGAAGTCAAAGTCGCCAAGAGCCTCGATCAGCAAATGGGCGAAGGCGAGTTCAAGGCGCTCGTCGGTCTTTCAGGCCGCGAAAAGTCTACCACGCTTCTCATGATTGCGGGCATTGAATCCATTTCCTCAGGAGATCTGTTTATCGGTGGTCGTCGCGCCAATGAACAAACGTCTGCCGAGCACAATGTCTCAATGGATTTCCGATCCCGTGCGATTTTCCCAAACATGTCGGTTCGCAAGAACATGTCCTTCGGATCAAGGCTGAGGAAGCCCGATCCGTCGATTTTGCAGGCGAGGTCGCGCATCGCCGAGATGCCGGGATTTGGCGAACTTCCGGACCGCAAGCCGCACCAGCTTTCCGGGGGACAGGCTCAACGGGCGGCGCTCAGGCGCGCGATGATCCGTAAACCGGATGCCTTTCTCTTTGACTAACCGCTTTCGAACCTCGATGCTGAACTCAGGGCGCAGGTGCGCGGGGAGATTTCCGAGAGGCCGTGGAAACTGGCGGCAACCATGGGTTTGCCACACATGACCAGGACGAAGCCACGACCATGGGGGGGCGAATTGCGGTCATGAACCAAGGAGCGGACTATGCAGGTTGACGCACCGACTGGCCCAAATGAATGCCCTGCGAATACACTTGTGGCCAGGTTTACAGGCAGCACCCGGAAAAACCTTTTGTCCCCGAACGATCTGCTGGTCGACTCCGAACCCACGGACGACCCCACAGGCGGACGAGCGGGCATGCTGGGTCCCGTACCGGACATTTTTTGATCGACCCGGATGTGGAAGCGATGAAAATCGGCGCGGCACTCTCTTCGTCGACAAGCGGCGGGGTTCGCGGGAAAATCGCGCCAGATGCGTCAGTTCCGCTTGCCATCATGCCCGGCCGGTTCCACGTCTTCGATCTCGCTACCGGATGGCGCCTAACATGATCAATGATCCATTTGGGCGTTGGAACCTGACGCCAATAGTCAACGCCTCGGGCACTATGACCAGCATCGGCGCATCCCGTGTTCCACGCGAGGTGCGTGCTCTGGTGGACGGAATACTCGCTGAGTTCGTCGGAATGGACGAGTTGCAGTCGCGCGCGGGTTCGATCATTGCGCGGGCAACCGGTGCCGAGGAGGGTTGCGTCACGGCTTGTTCTGCGGCAGCCATGACCCAGACCGTGGCGGCTTGTTTGTCCGGTTTGAACCTGGCTCGGATCGAAGCGCTGCCTCAGGTTACGGGCGACCGCCGCGTACTTCTGCCCTCGTGCCATATGGTGAACTATGGCGCACGTGTCGATCAGGCAATCCGTCTTGCCGGGGCAGAGGTCGTGCCGATCGGCTCGGCAGCCGCCTGTGAAACGTGGCACCTACGCGCGGCACTGGAGGAAGGCGCGGTCGCCGCAATGTATGTCGTCTCGCACCATACAGTACGCGAGAACGAACTGCCGATGGATGTCTTCATCGCAATGTGTCGCGAGTACGGCGTACCGGTGATCGTGGACATGGCGTCAGAGTACGATTTGCGTCATCCTATCGCACTTGGTGCTTCCGCAGCGATCTATTCCGGGCACAAGTTTCTCTCGGGCGTCACCAGCGGAATCGTGGCAGGCACATCCGATCTTGTTCGCGCCACCTACCTTCAGCATCGAGGAATCGGCCGCACGATGAAGGCGGGAAAGGAAAGCGTTGTCGGTGCCATGGCTGCGCTGGAACTGTGGGAGGCCCGCGACCACGCCGCTGCCAAAGCGGCTGAAGAGGTGCGGGTCGAACAATGGCTAAAGAACTTGGACGGCGTGCCCGGGCTTACATCGGTGCGCCACGCGGACTGGACCGGCAATCCAATCACTCGCGTAAAGATCACTGTCGATCCTGCCGCTGCCGGTTTCAACGCTTGGGAGTTGGTCGGACGGCTTGAGGCCCGTGCGCCTCGAATCGTCGTGCGCGACAACCTGATCGAAAGGCAAGAGATCTACCTCGATCCCTGCAACCTGACCGATGACGAGGCCGCCAAGGTTGCCAGCGCAATACGTGAAGAAGCGGCGTGTTTCCGTGATGAAGGCGACGGTGGCCAGATCAGTTGGAGCGACGTCAAGCGCGCGCGGGAAGCCTCGGCGCGAAGCTGGAAAGGCAAAAGGTGACGCAACTTGGGGTCCGTCCGAGAATTATCGAATCGGTTGTGTGATCTGAGGTTTCGCTGGGTTTTGAGAAGATGTGTTGTGTTGTGCCGCGCTTTGGTCGTGGCGCGGTCGCGCTTTCGATACGCGGGATTCCGTCTCGGTGAATTTTCGTCCTTATTTGTTGGATGGAACGGATTGACGACAAACAGATGGACATTGTCCGTGCTCGGTTCGAGACCCTGTCGCCGCATCTTGACGAGAAAGGCCGCGGCCTTCCGGCGGCATTCGAGGCCCGAAGCCTGGGTTACGGCGGAACGTCCCGGGTCTCGGAGGTGACTGGCGTGGCCCGCTCGACGATCGGGCGGGGGCTGAAGGAGCTTGACGGCCCGGTAGCGCTGGCCGGGGACGGCCGGGTCCGCCGCGAATGCGCGGGACGCAAGCACGCCACCGAAACGCAGCCTGATCTGATGCCGTCTTTGCGGGCGCTGGTCGAGCCGGCGACCCGGGGCGATCCGGAACAGGCCCTGCTCTGGGTGTCACAGAGCGGCCGGCAGCTTGCGCAGGCGTTGAAGGAACAGGGACACCGGGTTTCCCGGACGTCGGTTGTCAGGATTCTCAAAGACCGCGTTGCCGAATGCATGCGTTCTCGATCCAGGTCCTCGCCCCGGCACCGGCGGCATCGAGGTCACGCACCCGTTCCATCCCTGGAGGGGTCGCTGGCTCGCGCTTGAATCCATCACGAACGAATTCGGCCTGAACCGGATTCGGGTGTTTACGGGATGCGGGCGGCAGCTACGCCTGTTTCCGGCGGCCTGGACCAGCCTGCGCGCTGTTGACACCTTCGAGGCGCGGGCGGCCGGGTGTTCCCCTTTCCGTGCGGACGATCTTTCGGAGTTGCGGGAGTTGGTCGACATGTTGATCAAAAAAGATTGCCTGTAATGATTGGAAATTATTGCCCGAAATGCACAACTGGTTTGCATAACAGCGCGAATACAGGGTATTATGTACCAGCAGGGGGGGTCGATTGGCTTGCGGAAGCTGTCAAAGTGAGTAAAATACGATGATTGTCAAGAGCCGTGAATGGAGCTGCCCATGTCCGACGATGACCCGAAGGTCAAAAACCTCGAGGCCTCCGGAACCCTCAACCGGCGCCCGGAGCGCATCCGCTCCCAACGTTTCCGGGACGGTGGCTTCTTCGACCCGCGCGACTTGCTGCAGGTGCGTTACGAGATGGTGCGCAATGCCGGGGACGCACCGCTGGCGGTGGTCGCCGCAGAGTTCGGCATCTCGGTCCCCACCTGTGTTCGGATCCGGCGCAGCTTCCGCGAGGGCGGGCTGCAGGCCCTGGTTCCACTGCGCCGGGGACCGCGCCGGCCCCACAAGGTCAGCGACGAGATCCTGGACTTCATCGCCGCCTACAGGTCCGAGCACGGGCGGGTCGGTGCACGGCGCCTGGTGCCGGTGATCGAGGAGCGTTTCGGTGTCAGCCTTCATCCACGCACCATCAACAAGGCAATCGAGCGGTCAAAAAAAAACACCGCGCCCCCGGACGGGAGGGCTCGATGACGACGGACTGCGACGCTACCGGTGCTGGCATCTCGACTGGCTCGCCGGGAACGCGGTACCGGTTCTCAGCCGCCACGGCATGGCGGAGGCGCTGCGTCTCACGGCGGTCCCTGACCGGTGTTGGGAGCCGGTTTCAAGCGCGGTGGCGCCGGCCGGTGAAGCCGGGGCCGACTGCATCACCGTCGCGGCGGCGGCGATGGTCCTGCGGCTGCTCAGATGCGAATCCAACGGGAGGGATGGAACATGAAGGACATCGGAACCGGCAAGATCTCCGCCAGCCACCTTGAGCGCGAGGCGTGTGTCTACATCCGCCAGTCGTCTCCCGGCCAGGTGGTCAACAACACCGAGAGCGCCCGGCGCCAGTATGACTTGAGTGAGCGCGCGCTGGCGCTGGGATGGCCGCGGGAGCGGATCAGGGTCATCGACGAGGATCAGGGTCTCTCCGGCGCCGACGCCGAAAGGCGCGGAGGGTTCCAGGACCTGATGGCCCGGATCGCCGCCGGCGAAGTCGGCATCGTTCTCAGCCTCGAGATCTCGCGCCTCGGCCGCAACAACGCCGACCTGCACCGCCTGTTCCGCCTTGCCGCCCTTTCGGGCACGCTGGTCTGCGACGAAGCCGGCGTCCATGATCCGGGCAACAGCAGCGACCTGCTCCTGCTCGGGATCAAGAGCTCGGTCTACGAGTTCGAGCTTGACGGGATCCGCCAGCGGCTGCTCGGCGGCGTCCTCAACAAGGCACGGCGCGGCGAATTGAGAACCGCACTGCCCGCCGGCCTGGTCTACGATTCCGCGGGCGCGGTGGTTCTCGACCCCGACATTCAAGTCGCCGAAGCGATCAATCTGGTGTTCGAGACGTTCCGCAGGACCCGCTCGGCCAGGGCGACGTTCAACTGGCTTCTCGACAACGCCATACTGCTGCCGGCGTGCCCGGCCTCGGAAGGTCATCGCCTGATCTGGTCCGAGGCTCACTATTCAAGGGTTCTCGGCATCCTCCGGAACCCCCGCTATGCGGGCTGCTACGCCTGGGGCCGACGGGGCGGCAATGCCGGGCGAGCGGACCCCTGGGAGGCATGGCGGGTCTGCATTCCCGAGGCGCATGCCGGCTACATCGACTGGGAGGAGTTCCAGCGCAACCAGAGGCAGCTGGCCGACAACCACAGGCAATGCTTCGTTGCGGCACACGGGCGCACCGGCCCACTGCGGGAAGGCGGCGCACTGTTGCAATCGCGTGCGATCTGCGGGCGTTGCGGCAGCCAGATGCTGGTCAAATACGGCGGAGCGACGGATTCGAAGCGGGCGAACGAGCGGCATTACTATTGCGTCGGCGGCAAGGTCGCCCGGGCCGGGGAATCCTGCCAGACGATGCGGGGAGAGCGGATCGACGCGGCCGTCGCCGACTTCCTTGTCGGCGCGGTCAATCGGAGCAACATCGATCTGGCCCTGTCGGTGGAGGAACAGGTCAGGTCTGACTTCGCCAGGGCAGATCGTCAGCGCTCACACCGGGTCGAGGCGCTGCGCCACAAGGCCGAACTGGCCGGCAGGCGCTACCGGGAGGTCGACCCGGGCTACCGCCTCGTCGCCGCGACGCTGGAAAGCGAGTGGAATGATGCGTTGCGCAAACTGGACGAGGCCGAAGCCGAGCGCAGTCGGCTTGCCGACGAATTCCAGAAAACGACGGACAAGGTCCAGCGCCGGAGAATCGGGGAACTGTCCGCCGACTTCGCAGTCGCCTGGAATGCGCCGACGACAGGGAACGCGGACCGCAAGCGCATGCTGGCTCTTCTGGTCGAGGATGCCACGCTCATTCGAAGCGGCTATTCGGTGGCAATTCAGTTGCGCATGCGTGGCGGCAGGGCGCTCGAACTCGATCCGGTCGAACTGCTCAGGCCGGGCGTCGGCGTTCGCAACACACCGGCGGAGACCGTGGCGGAAGTGGGCAGGCTCACCGAAAGCATGGGCGACAAGGCCATCGCCGTGGAACTCAACCGGAGAGGCACGCTGAACTGCGGGGACAAGCCCTGGACAAGACAGAGCATCGCCAGCCTGCGCCACTATCATGGACTGCCGAGCCACCTCAGGCGGCTTCAGCAGGCGAAACGGGAGCAGGGCTGGAGCACCGCCGAGGAAATCAGCAAGGTGCCTGGAACCTCGGTCAAGGCCATGCGAGAGCGAAGCCGCCGAGGCACGTGGGTCGAACGGCACGCCTTCACCATAGGGACCAGGACCTTTTCGATGTACCGTCTGCTCGACGCTGCCAGGTGTGAACGAACGAAGGAACCGCAATCCGACCACCCCGGGAACAGGCGTGGCCATGAATCGACAAGGGAGGCATCATGAAATCAAATCCAAGGAGATGGGTTACACGCTGCAGTCGAACGCGAAGACCCGGGAAGGAAGCGACCATCCTGACCGGGATGCGCAGTTTTCCCATATCAATACGCAGGTGAAGGCATTCATCGACGCGGGCCAGCCGGTCAGATCGTCGACACCAGGAAGAAGGAGCTGGTCGGCAATTTCAAGAATGCGGGGCGCACATGGCGGCCGAAGGGCCGGCCGGAAGAGGTCAATGTGCATGATTTCGCCGACAAGGAGCTGGGAAAGGCGGCGCCCTACGGCGTCTTCGACGTGGCCAACACCGTGGGCTGGGTGAATGTCGGGATCAGCCATGACACCGCCGCCTTTGCCGTCGAGAGCATCCGGCGCTGGTGGAAGAACCTTGGGCAGGCACGCTTCCCGACCGCAAGGCGCCTCCTGATCACCGCCGATTGCGGCGGGTCGAACGGCTCCCGGGTGCGCTTGTGGAAGGTCGAGCTGCAGAAGCTGGCAACCGAACTCGGTCCCGAAATCAGCGTCTGCCATCTGCCGCCGGGAACCAGCAAATGGAACAAGATCGAGCACCGCCTGCTATGCCGACAACCGGATTGTGCCGCGTTCGCAGTCCGGGGCATTGAATCCCCGGACTTTTTTTCAGGAAATGTCGGCATAATCACAGCGATTTCAGAAAGCCCAGCAGGGTATTGTCCGGCTTGAACCTCCCGGGTTCGACCCCGACAGGGCGGGTCGTCTCCATGGCCTTTTCCTTGAGACGGAGATCTGCGTGCAGGTAGACCTGCGTCGTCTCCACCGATTCATGACCGAGCCAGAGAGCGATCACCGTGCACCCGATATCCCGATGGAGCAGGGCCATGGCGGCGCCGTGTCGAAGGCCGTGCGGGGTGACCTTCTTCTCTCCGAGTGAGGGGCAGGTTTCGGCAGCGGTGCGACAATGTCTGGCGACGATACGCTCGACCGCATCGCGACCGAGTGGGCCGCCGCGGTTGCTGGGGAACAGCGGAGCGTTCGCCACATTGCCCTGTTCGTTGATCCAGGCTTCGATGACCTTCACCGTACCGCTCCGCAGAGGTGTCGCACGATCCTTGCGCCCCTTGCCATGGCAACGCACATGGGCACCGCGTCCGAGTTCGACGTCCCGGGTCCTGAGGCCGATCAGTTCCGACACCCGAAGGCCGGTCTGCGTGGCGAGCATCAGCAGCGCCCGGTCACGCCGTCCGTACCATGTGGAGAGGTCGGGCGTGGCGACGAGTGCCTTGATCCCGTCTTCCGTGAGCCAGTTCACGGTGGTTCTTTTGTGCCGCTTTGTCGGCAGGTGCAGGATCTTCTGGCAATGGTGCAGGACCTGGGGTTCGTTGACCGCGACATGACGGAAGAAGGAACGGATGGCGGCAAGGCGGACATTGCGGCTCTGCACGCTGTTGCCGCGTTCGGTCTCGAGATGTTCGAGAAAGTTCCCGACAAGTTCGGCATCGATGTCGGAGATATCCATGTCCGTTGACTCCACTCCGCACTGGGCCTCGGCAAATTCAAGGAGCAGTAGAAAGGTATCGCGGTAGCTTGCGATCGTGTTCGCACTGGCTCCGAGTTGACTGATGAGCCGCTCGGTGAAGAACTTCTGCACCAGCGGCGCCAGCGGCGTCGGCACGGTTCCGGTCATGACGCGCCTCCATCGCCGAGGGTTTTGAGACCACGTTCGCTCGCCAGGGCCAGCAACCCCGGTACGGCCTCGATGTACCACCAGGTGCCGGACGGATTTTTGTGTCCCAGGTATGCGCTGAGCTTGTACATCTCCGCATCCACGTCACGCCCTTGCCGAAACCAGTCGAGAATGGTCCGGCTGGCCATGGAGTGACGCATATCGTGGATCCGCAGCCCGCGGCCCCTTCCGGGCGAGGGCTTGCGCAGACCAATGGTCTGGCCGACCCTGGCGAAGTTCCATTCTGCGGAAAAAACCTTTGTCCGCTTGCCGCTCTCGGCCTGAAAGAGCGCACCGCTGCCGGCATGGGCAACGACATGGTCACGGAATTGCTGGTAAGCCTGCAGCTTCGTGACCACGCACCGGGTGACCGGAATGACGCGGCTCTTCCCGTTCTTGGCGTGCCTGATGACAAGAGCGGCGTCTTCGGCGTCGACATCCCGGTCATCGAGCCCGAGCGCTTCGCCGATCCGGAGGCCGGTCACCGCGATCAGGCCGAACACTGTCGAGAAGGTCGCGCCACGCAGTCCCGACCGCGAGGGCAGTGCTGCTGCGGTGATCACGATCTGTTCGATCTCCGCCTCGCTGTAGATCCATGGTCGTGGGCGTGTGCCGCGCCGTGGGATCAGTCCCTTGGGCGGGACTTCGTGACGGTCGTCAAGTCCTTGCAGCCAACGGGCAAAACTGCGCACGAGGCAAAGCCGGCTGGCCCATGTATTCGAGCCTGCCGACCCGAACGTGTCCTTCCAGCGCAGGAACAGTTCCGTCGTGATCCATTCGGCACCCTCCGCATCGGCAAAGGCGGCGAATGGCTTGAGGACAAGGCCGGCTGCCGTCATGTCGGCCCCGAAGCGGCGGCGATGGTCAAGATACTCGCAAAGCCGGGCGGAGATCGACGTCATGATCCGCCCTCCTGTACCGGCCAGGGACGTGCGAGTGGACGCAATGCCTGGGTGTCGTGCCGGGCATAGATCGTCGTTGTCTCCGCCGAGCCGTGACGCAGCAGGTTGCCGATGTCGGACAGCGGCATTCCGTCCTGCAGCAGACTCATGGCGAGGGAATGTCGAAAGACATGGCTGCGAACCTTGCCCCCGGGTGGTGTGACGCCGGACGCTGCATGGGCCCTGAGGAGCGATTTCCCGATCGGGGCCGATCCCGTGAAAGGCAGGAAGGGCGGCCGAGTGCTGACAAAGAGATGCCGTGAGTTGCCCTGTCGTCCGTGCCGGATCCAGTCCACCATGGCCTCGCCCACGTCGACCGGGAGCGGCATGGCCTCATGTTTCTCACACTTGCCGCGGATCAGGATCTCGCCAGCCTGCCAGTCGATGTCGTCGAGCCGGATGGCGATGATCTCCTGGCCGCGCAGGCCGAGCCGGGCCATTGTCAGCAGCATCGCATGGTTGCGGCGGGCGATGGCGCTGTCTCCCCTGGCAGCCGCCAGAACACGTTCAACCTCTTCCTGCGAGAGATGCCGGTTTGGAGCAGGCGATCGGGGTCCTGCAATGCTCGGGACGCAGAGGGCCAGGTTCTTCTCGATCCGGCCGGTCGCAAACAGGAAGCGGAACAGGGATCGCAGGGAAGTGGCCTTCGATCGTGCACCGGCAAGGCCCGCCTCGTCCGTCGCTTCCAGCCAGGCAACAATGTTGGCCCGGGTGATGGCATTCAGGTCGCCCGGAGTTGCATTGCCAAATCGGAAGGTCAGGAAGTTGCGCAGTTTGCCTTGACGCGCTTTGACGGTGCTGGGCGCCAACCCGCGCCGGGTGCGCAACCAGGTGCCATAATCCGTGCACAACGCCTCAAGAGCCGTTGGCACTGGTTCCGGCAGTTGTGGCGCGGCCGCTATGGCATTCTCCTTGACGAGAAAGGCGATGAACCGATCCAGGACAGATGTCCAATCCCGCTGGGTGTGAACTGTAAGCCTTGCCGGTAGCGGATCACGGACTTGCACGAGAACTGACTCGTCAACGCCGTCCGGCGCCATCAGCCCGCGACGCCCCACCTCGGCACAAAACCAGTCGACTGTGCGGGCGTAGTGTTTGATCGTAGTGATCTTCAGGCCAAGCAATACAAGCGAGGCCAGAAATCCGTTGCGCAGGGCAAGCAGCCAATCTGGCACCTGTTCCCCTGGCAATGGGATTCCAATTGAGTTTGATTGCATCCTTTCGTTCCTTCGTTGCGAATGAGTGGAACGAACAGGATTGCCTGAGCTGAACAGGGATCCAAAGACCCGGTTCTCTCTTGATTGGCAGAGTCGTCGAGAACGCACCCGGTCATGACACGCGAACGCAAAGGCTGCACGGCCTGTCATGAGCCGAAGACAGACCCGACAGGAACTTCGGCGTAGAGGGAATGCGGGTCCGGATCGGACGTGATCATGCCGATAATTCCTGCGAAAAAGCCCGGGGATTCAATGCCCCGGGCTGCAAACGCGGCATAATCAGGTTATCGGCATGTCGCCTGTTCTCGTTCATCAGCAGGAACTGGCGCGGCAAGCCGCTGCGCGATCTTGCCACGATCATCAACCTGATTCGCGCGACGACCACGGAAACCGGTCTCAGAGTTTATTGCGACATCGACGAAAACCACGATCCGAAGGGCATTGCAATCGACAAGGCGACCATCGACGCACTCAACATCCGGCGCGAACCCTTCCACGGCGAGTGGAACTACACCTTCATGCCGCCACCCAAAGATGAAGCAGTAATTTAAAGCCGAGACCTTAAAGGCAGACGTATCTTCGTTACCGGTGCCGCGCGCGGTATCGGCCTTGCCATCACCCGTGCCTGGCTCGCCGAAAGGGTCGAGGTTTTCGCCACCGATCGGGATGGCGGCGCTCTCTCGGAAGCCGCAGCAGAGAATGGAATCTATTCAGGCCGATTGAGGCGTCACCTGCTCGATATTGGCCAACCCGACAGCACTGCCATGGCGCTTCGCACAGTCGCGGAATGGCCTGCGCGGGACGACCTGATCGTGCTCAGCCGACCTGGCACGCCCGACGATTGTGTAGGCGCGTTCTTTTTTGCTGTTGTCCGATCATTCGCGTTACTTCGCCGGACAGGCCATCTGTGTCGATGGTGGTTTGTTGAACTCGACATACTGAAGCAGGCCAGGCTTGACGGGGGCCAAGCCAGAAATTCGCCGCTTCGGGAGGACGCGCACCGTTCTTGGCGAAAGTACCAGCCAGAGCATGAAAGGCGACGCGCAGACGTATCTTGAAATCCCGACAGGCGCCGGCTGGTGCATCGACCCGGATGGCGAGGCGAAAGAGCTTTCTCTTTGGCCGGAAGGCTACGTTCGACTGCTACTGCGCCGATTGGCGTTTCCTTGCGGGATGAGACGGCGGCTTCTTTCTGGAAGGCGAACCAACAGGTAGCGATTATCGTGCGCGGGACGAAATACTGAACGACGGTGCGGTCCATCCAACGGGCAAAGTGCTTGCCTGCGGTGGCCGCGATCGCGCGGAAGGAGAACCGTCAGGTCGCATGTGGTGCCTTTGCCAGTCGCTGACCCTCCTGCCATCGTCATTTAACGCCTCCGATGGCCCGGCCCGAATCATCGACAATTCCGCGGCACGGGATAGTTCTGGCGACGACCGGGGGTGCGTATTCCGTATGGCGGACTGCGTTTTTGAGTGCCTTTTGTTAGGCCTCAATTTTTCCGCCTGATCGGCGGTGATCTCCGATTTCACGGGTTTTCGCGAAAAATCGCTGGATGAGCCGCAGCTTTTAAATTTCCCGGTGATTTCCACTGAATTCCTGACTTCGGGGTGGCGTTGTAACGTGCTCCGACTCGAGATGCACCGCGCAGCACAGTGTGATTCGTTCTCACTGGGTCAGAGGTCAGAAAATCGCGCCATACGGTAATCGCTCCCTGATCGGCAGCGCAGTTGTTTCACGGAACGCGGCAGTGTAGACTGAGCCGGTCGGAGTTGGCCTGCGAACTGCAGGAGGCTCCGGCACTATATTCAGGAAGCAGGATTCTGCGGTCCCAACTGTCCGATTGCGGGGTGCAACTATTCTCCCGGCCGTTCATTTGTGGAACGTGGTTATTCCTTCGGAACAAAATCGGGAGGTTAGAATGACTAAGTACTATTCTGTCATCAGTCCAATAACGGTAGTCGTGGCGGCAGGCATAATCGCATTTTCGAGTCTGGTTCTTCACGCGGAACCGAACCGGGGGACCTTGGTCGTTGCGGTCAACCAGGAGCCGCAGGATCTTGCCGCGCAAGGTGCCTACAAGGAAATCAATGCTCCCGGGCTCCGGAATGTGCTGGAAACGCTCATTGCGGTTGATCCGGTTTCCGGAGAATTCATTCCGGTACTGGCAACGGCCTGGGAAAGGGTAGATGGAAGCACGCTCCGGTTCACGATCCGGGAAGGCGTGACATTTCATGACGGTACGGCCATGACCGCCGAGGCTGTCGCAGAATCGGTGAGCTGGGTCTGGAGCACGGAGAACGCATTCACGATTCAGGAGTACGCCGGTCCCGGCGAAATCTCCGCTGTTGCGATTGATGACGCAACCGTGGAAGTCAGGTCAAGCGAACAGGATCCTCTGCTCGAGTTCCGGATGTCACTGAATGGAATTTCGTCGCCAACACAATTGGCCGAGAATCCCGCGAGGCATTTCGATACGCCTGTCGGAACGGGGCCTTACAAGTTCGTGGAGTGGCAACACGGCCAGTACTGGTCCGCAACCTACAATCCGGATTGGTGGGGATTGAGCGCGAGTGATGCCTACGGCACCTCGAAGCCTGCCTTTTCGGACGTGAAATTCGTCTTCCGATCGGAAGACGCCGCGCGGGTTGCAATGGTTGAGAGCGGTGAAGCACAACTCGCCATGTTTCCGTCCGCTGGTGACTGCGCTCGTGCCGCCGAAGCCGAGAGTTTCAATTGCGTGACCGGACCGTCGACAACTTATCTTTACGGTCGACTCGACCATTCACTGCATGCCGACGAACGGTTGTCGGATCCAAGAATCCGCGAAGCAATTTTCTCGGCGATCGATATCGCAGGTATCGTCGACCTTTACGGCATGGCTTCGGTGCCTCAGGGTCAGCTCGGTGCAAAGGGTACGATCGGCTTCAACGACGCGGTCAGCCCATATGCATATGATCTTGAGCAAGCGATGTCGTTGTTGGAAGAAGCTAAGGCTGATGGCATCGATGTTGACGGGCTTGAAATCGAAATAGTGGGACGTGACACGACGCCCCGAATCAAACCGATAGTCGAAGCGCTGGGGGCGATGCTTGGCATGGCCGGCATTGGCACCGACATCAGGGTGCAGACGCCGGCGGAGTTCAATCCACGGGTTCGCATCACCGGCTATTCGAATGAGCCCGAACGCCAGATGATGCAGGTTCACGTCAAGCAGAATCCTTCCGGAGATTACGGCCTGTTGCTGTTGTCGAACTATGCTTGCCCGAATATCGATGATCCGACAGGTCCTTCCCGATCCTCGGTGTATTGCGACGAGGAATTCGACGCCAGCCTGTTCGAAGCCCTGGCAAGTTTCGGGGAGGAACGGGGCGAACGAATGCGGGAACTGGTCCAGTACGTCCACGATCGGCATCTGATCGTCCCGCTGGCGTTGCTGGATCGAGGCCACCTCGTGGAGGCCGGGCTGGAATTCACCTTCGGGACGGATCACAGGATCCAGGCCGTTTACGTCAAACCGGACTCGTGAATTTCCATGCAGGCGGCCCCGTGGTTCTTTCCCGGGGCCGTCCGCCTTTCCACCAGGAGAACTGAAGCTCGTCCTGGATGGTCTATTTCGTCACACGAATAGCGAATTCGTTTCTGCTTCTTCTGCTGACGGTCAGCTTCGTGTTCCTGGCCGGACGATTGATCGGAGATCCGGCCCTGAACATGCTGGGGCCGGGAGCCAGCGACCTTGCGCTTGAAAAGTTGCGGAGGGCCGCGGGGCTTAACGATCCCCTCTGGCAGCAGTATTTGCGCTACATTGGCAACCTGATCCAGGGCGACTTCGGCGTCAGTTACCGTTTCGGGTTTTCGGTCCTGCCGTCGGAGGACCTTGATGCGATCGGCCAACCGGTCGTTGCGATCGTACTTGAGCGACTACCCGCAACCTTTCTGCTCGCAGCGGTTGCCATGGGACTGGCCGTCCCCCTTGGCGTGCTGATGGGGGTCGCTGCTGCGTCGAACCCACTCTCCGCCATCGACAGGCTGGTTTCCGCGATCGCCCTTGCGGGCGTTTCGATCGTGCAGTTCTGGCTGGGCTTGATGCTGATCGTCCTGTTTGCCGTTCATCTCGGCTGGCTGCCGACTGGTGGATACGAAGGCGCGAGCCACGTCATTCTCCCGGCACTCACGCTCGCGGCGCGGCCGATCGGCAGGATCGCGCAGATTTCCAGGAGCGCCATGCTGGACGAGCTGTCGAAACCCTACGTCGTCACCGCGAGGGCTAAAGGGTTGAACGAAAGCAGGATCGTGTTCCTGCATGCTCTCAGGAATGCTGCAGTGCCAATCATCACGATGATCGGAGATGAGCTGTCTGCCCTGCTGACGGGAGCAATTCTCGTCGAGAAGATCTTTGCATGGCCCGGCATCGGATTGCTGATCATCGACTCCCTGACCCGCAGTGACCTTCCCCTGATCCAGGCCTCGATCGCGGTGGTGGCCGCGCTGGTCGTTGTCGTCAATCTTCTGGTTGATCTCGCCTATCGCGTGGTCAACCCGCGAATCCGTCTCGGAAAGAGGACCTGAACTCTTGGCGACCGGATTTAGGAATCGCGACGGCGGAACTGCCGGTCCGCACGAGACCCGAGCCTCCTTTACGAACTATGTGTGGTCGATCGTCAATGATCGGATTACGCTGGCGGCTGTCGTCTTTCTGGCACTGCTCTGTGTTTTCTCCGGCGGCGCGGAAATCCTGGCGCCTTACCCGCCGACCGGCCTGAATCTTTCCGACAGAATGCTGCCACCCGGTGCAACCGGTTCGAAGGGGTCGTTCTACGTGCTCGGCACCGATGAACTGGGCCGCGACCTGTTTTCCAGGTTGATCTATGGTGCCCGCGTCTCCGTTTCGGTCGGTGTCCTTGGTGCCGTCGTTTCATGCGTGCTCGGCGTTGTCGCCGGACTCACGGCAGGCTATTTCGGCGGGCTGTACGAAGACATCATCATGCGTCTCGTTGACGGGATGCTGTCATTGCCATCCTTGCTCGTGGCCCTGTTCGTGCTGTTCGTGATTGGCGGAGGCTACGTCAATCTGATTCTCGTTTTTTCCGTGCTCCACTGGATGGTGTTCTGTCGCCTGTCCCGGGGATTGGCGCTTGATGCCCGCACGGCGACCTATGTCCAGGCGGCCAGGACGCTCGGTGCGTCCCGAATTCGGATCGTTTTCAGGCATATCCTGCCCAATGTCATGGCGCCGATCATCGTCCTCTTCACCCTGGAAATCGCGATTCTCATCCTCTCCGAGGCGTCGCTCAGCTTTCTTGGTTTCGGCGTTCAGCCTCCGGACCCGTCCTGGGGCCTCATGATCGCGGACGGTCGAGAGCACATCCGTTCCGCGTGGTGGCTGGTGACTTTTCCGGGACTGGCGATCTTTTTGACGGCCCTGAGTCTGAACCTCATTGCAAACTGGGTCCGGGCCGTGACCGACCCGGTTCAACGCTGGCGCTGGCTCATAGGAACCTGAAGCGGGACTGCCATGGAACCACTCGCCTCCATTCACGGATTGCGCATCGAGTTCCCGGCACTCGGCGGATCAGTGGTTGCGGTTCGCCGCGTCGACCTGCAGATCTCTCCCGGCGAGATATTGTGCATCGTGGGCGAGTCCGGCAGCGGAAAATCCGTTACATCGAATGCATTGATGCAATTGACCCGTTTTTCCGGCGGGCAGGTGACCAATGGCCAGCTGAACTTCGTTCGCCGCTCTGGCGAGGAACTAAACCTGCGCTCCGCGGACGAGCGCCAGATGCGACGGATTCGCGGCAACGAGATCGGTATGGTCTTCCAGGAACCGATGGCTGCACTGAACCCGTCCTATGCCGTCGGCTGGCAGTTGTCTGAAGGCCTGATGAAGCACCGGGGGTTGTCGAGGAAGGAGGCGTGGGAACGATCGCTGGAACTGCTCGTCAGGGTGCGGATACCGGATCCGGAGCGCAGGCTGAGACAGTTCCCGCACGAACTCTCGGGCGGCATGTGTCAACGGGTTGTCATCGCAATGGCCGTAGCCTGTGAACCCCGACTGCTCATCGCCGATGAACCGACAACGGCACTTGACGTGACCGTTCAGGCCGAGATTCTGGCATTGATCAGGCGGTTGTGCAGCGAAACGGGAGCTGCCGTGCTCCTGATTACCCATGACATGGCCGTCGTTGCGCAGATGGCCGATCGGGTTGCCGTCATGCGCAGGGGTGAACTGGTCGAGGCCGGATCTGTCCGCCAGATCATCCTGCGACCACGGCACGCCTACACGCGCACGTTGTTGGCAGCGGTGCCGAAGATTGGTGAAATGGCCGGCAAACCGTCACCGGCACGGATCAGGACTTTCGGCGATGTGGACCGGAACGAAGAAACGCCTTGCGCAGGCGGGGATCGAATTCTCGAAGTCAGGAATCTCGTCAGGCGATTCCCTGTGCACGGTGGCCTGTTCAGACGGACGATCGCGAATGTCCACGCAGTCGAAGACGTGTCGTTCCGCGTGGGCGAGAAGGAGACGCTGGCGATGGTGGGTGAGTCCGGCAGCGGCAAGTCCACCGTCGGGCGTTGCATCCTGCAGCTGGAAGAACCGGATTCCGGCGAGATTCGGTTTCGCGGACGGGACCTTATGTCACTGTCGCGACGGGAGATGCGAGACCGGCGCCGCAATATTCAAATGGTTTTTCAGGATCCGTACGGTTCGTTGAACCCGCAGATGCACGTGCTTGACCAGATTGCCGAGCCGATTCGGAACTTCGGCCTGGACAGCGGAAGCGCGCTCGAGGACCGCGTTGCGGACCTGCTGGACCGCGTCAAGATGTCGCGCCAGTTCCTCCGGCGATATCCGAACGAACTCTCGGGCGGTCAGCGTCAACGGGTGGCAATTGCGCGTGCACTGGCAGTAAATCCCGAATTCATCGTCGCCGATGAAGCAGTGTCCTCGCTGGATGCATCCATACAGGCGCAGGTCCTGGACCTGATGATGAACCTTCAGTCCGACCTGGGTTTGTCGTATTTGTTCATCAGTCACGACATGGCGGTCGTCGAGCGCATTTCCCACTCCGTTGCCGTCATGTATCAGGGGCGAATCGTGGAAATGGGACGACGCAGCGACATCTTCGAACGTCCTCACCACCCCTATACCAGGTCCCTGCTTGCCGCGGTTCCGAAGATGGATCCGGCTGTCCGGATATCCCACAACGAAATCGATGCGAGACC
The DNA here is from genome assembly GCA_963664045.2 of Paracoccaceae bacterium. Lineage (GTDB taxonomy): Bacteria > Pseudomonadota > Alphaproteobacteria > Rhodobacterales > Rhodobacteraceae > JAPPHA01. The sequence continues at coordinate 329,675 of CAXXGT010000001.1, forward strand.
GCTCCACACCCCGATCCATCCTGCAGGCCACGACCCTGGCCCCAGCCTCTACGACGAAATCATGCCCGGACATTTCCTGTTGCGAGACGGAATCCTGTGAGTCGGCAGACGTTGGGGTTCATCCATCCCCGGGTCAGGGGGCGATGCCGGGAATCCTGTCAGGCCTGCATGGAAAACAGAGTGTCATGCGGGCACGAGGACATTGTGCTGGAGGGTAGCTGATCTTGATCGTGGGGGCCATACGAGACCGGGGAAGGGCGATTGGCTGGGCCCTGTTTTTCTCCGGCATCATGTTGGCGTGGTGGATCATGTTCACCATGGCCGGAATGTCGGGACTGAATGTACTCGGGGAGGCTGTCGAGGCGAACATGATGCCCATGCATGGAATTCACGTGCTGTTTCCAATGTGGACGATCATGATGTTGGCCATGATGGGGCCGACACTGGCGCCGGTTCTCGTTTCCTTCGAGGCGCTGATCAACTCCGGGCACGCGAACCGCACGGGATGGACGGGTCTGATCGCGGGATATGCTCTCGCCTGGTTCGGTTTCGCTGGGGCGATTGCATGCGTGCAAACAGGTCTTTTTCTGCTGGAGTTGATAGACCTGCTTGGAGCGGCGACGGTTCGATGGCTTCAGGCAGCTATTCTATTGGCGGTCGGAGGCTACCAGTTTACGCGGGCAAAGGAAGTCTGCCAGGGAATCTGCTTGTCTCCCACCTTGTTTTTCCTGGGGCGCTGGCGGCCCGGGTTTCGGGGCGGATTGCGAATGGGAATGGAATTCGGGGCGTATTGCGTCGCATGCTGTTGGGGATTCATGATGCTCGGATTTGTTGGCGGAACCATGAACCTCTTGTGGATGGGACTTGCAACTGCGGTCATGATCCTCGAAAAGCTGCCGGAAATTGCGGCCTTCGTGACGAAGCCCCTGGGTATTATTCTTATGGTTTTCGGTTTGTTGCTGGCGGGAGGAATTCTATGACGCGAACGGCTGGAGCGAGGGAAAGTTCGATGCCCGGTACGGGAAAGGCCGGGATTCGTCGCAGAGACCGGCTGGAAGTCCTGGAACGGATCGACCAGCGCATGATCCCCACGCGCCGCCGACGGGAGCCGACTGACTGGCGAATCACGGGGGAACTGTTCCTGAACTGTTCATGCACCGTTTTTTGCCCGTGTGTCGTCAGTCTGGGGAAACACCCGCCAACCGAGGGATACTGCCACGCATGGATGGCGATCAGCATCGATGACGGGCATTTCGAAGGAGAAAGTCTTGCCGGTCTGAACGTCGGCCTGTTGGTCGACATTCCGGGGAGGATGGCGGAAGGCAACTGGAAGGTTGCTGCGTATGTTGACGACCGTGCGACCCAAAAGGCCTATAATGGAATTCTGAAGGTCCTGTCGGGATCAGCAGGCGGGACGACGGGCTTGTTCACCATGCTTGTGAGCACGATCATCCACGCCGAAAGAACCAAGGTCGAGATCGTCAAGGGAAATCGGCGCCGTTCGATTGTCGTGGGAAGGAAAATCCAGGGGGAGATCGAGGAAGTTGCCGGACTGAACCCGGATGAACAGGTCGTCATTCGGAATACCCGCTACTGGGTCGGCCCCGACATCGTCGTCGCGAAAGGATTGCGGTCGCGACTCCGTGACCATGGCAGGGTATGGGACTTCGACGGCAAGTCGGCAGAAATTTGCAGGATTGACTGGTCCGGCCCGTGACGCGAGCCTTCATGCCATGGGCATATGCGGTTTCGCGAACGGTTCGGCGACAAGAAGAGGCAAGGAAAGCACCATGAATTTCAACGCGCTTGTGGTGAGAAAGCAACCAGAAGGGACAACGACCGCCGCAGTCGAGCAGGTTGGCAAGGATGATCTTCCCGACGGGGACGTGACCGTTGCCGTCGAGTATTCGACCGTGAATTACAAGGACGGTCTCTGCCTGGGGCCTGGAGGCGGACTCGTCAGGAATTATCCGCATGTTCCGGGGGTCGACTTTGCCGGAATGGTCGAATGTTCGGATGACGGGCGTTTTCAGCCGGGTGACAGGGTTGTTCTCACGGGTTGGCGCGTCGGGGAGGTCCGGTGGGGGGGATATGCCCAGAAGGCGCGTGTCAAGGCAGATTGGCTGGTTCACGTCCCCGAAGGACTGACAACACGACATGCCATGATTGTCGGGACCGCCGGGTTCACGTCAATGCTGGCGGTCATGACACTGGAAGACCATGGCTTGGAACCGGGTAACGGTCCCGTGCTCGTGACCGGTGCGGCCGGGGGCGTCGGTTCGGTCGCAACGGCTATTCTTGCCAGGCTCGGGTATGAGGTTGCCGCGGTGACCGGCAGGGCTGAAACAAGGGACTACCTGACGTCTCTCGGAGCTTCCGAGATAATTGACCGGAACCAGATTGACGAAACCGTCAAGCGCCCGCTTGAATCGGAGAGATGGGCAGGGTGTGTCGACGCTGTTGGCGGAAAAATGCTCGCCCGGGTGCTTGGCCAGATGAAGTACGGTTCGTCCGTCGCTGCGGTTGGTCTCGCTGGGGGGGGCAATGTGCCGGCTTCGATCATCCCGTTTCTCCTGCGTGGCGTCAGTTTGCTCGGAATAGACAGTGTCCTTCAACCGCATGCCAACAGAGTGCGCGTTTGGGACCGGATTGCATCGGGCGTTCCCGGCGAATTGCTCGAGTCGATGGCGCAACCGGCGACGCTGTCCGATTTGCCTGACCTCGGGTCCAGGATTCTCAAGGGCAAGGTCAAGGGGCGGGTCATCGTTGACGTGAACGCGTAGACTGCGGTCATCATGCGGTGAGCATGGGAAAATTCCTGAATTCGTTTCGCATCCCGCTTTGCCCCGGAGTTCCCCGGGATGGGTGGCTGAAATGCCAACAGGGAAATCCTTGTCAAACGCTTAGTCTCATGATGTAACGACGACTGCCGGCGCGGCCGACTTCGACAAAACCGGCGTTTCTGAACGATTCGACTAGTCCCATGAAGCGATAGCTCGGAGAGTCCCCGTCTACCGGGTAGGCTTCGATCACGCGCGCGTCGCGGGCACGTGCCGTTGAAACGGCAGCGTCGAGCAACCCCGGGAACAGACCGCGTCCTCGATACGCCCTTTTGACAAAGAAGCAGGTAATTGACCAAATTCGGATTTCATCTTCATCGCCGATTTCCGGGCCTCCGAGTTTCCGGAACGTCGGTCTCGGCGCAACCGAGCACCAGCCGACCGGGGTCTGTTCGTGATAGGCGATGATACCGACAGGCACCCCTTTGGTGACAAGATCGTGTAGTTGTGTCCGCAACATTCGTTTTCGTTCGTCTTTCGGCCACTTTGAGGCGCCAAAGGGTTTTGGTCGCCAAACCATGCACCAGCAATATGAAGGGCCGCCCCGGCCTTCGAAAAGTTCGACGAGATCCTCCCAATTGGCGTTGTCGACGGCACGAAACCGGAACCTCTGGCCACGATTATCGGCCATTTCAGGGATCTCCCGACTTGCGTTCTTGCGCCCGATGGCCGAAGACCGAAACCTCTTTGTCCGGTGTCGTATCGTCGATGCACCGTGCCTGGCACGAGCCCGCGATTAACCCTGTTCTCCGCCGTCGCGCAAGGATTGCCCGGAAAGGAGTGTTCAGGAGCGGCGTAGACCGATGATCGACGAGCAAAAGGGGGCTGGGGCCGTGAGCCAGATCAGGAATCCTCAGATCGACCATGTGACGGAAAGACATCGGAATTCCGGACCTTCCTTGACATTGATCGCCACTGCAGAATCCAGGCGCCTTGAATGCATGTTTTCCACTGAATTGCGAATTCATGGCCTCCGCACCGGAAATCACCGGTAGGTCGCATGTGGTTCTCTGATCTCTTTGATCTTGACCGAAAGGTACCGGGTAGCCCGCCCGGTTCCCTCTTGCAGTTTTACTTTTGGTGCCTTCAAGGGGCAGTTCCCGTCATTGGCACCGGCGTAATTTTCTCGATGGCTGCCGGTACGCTCGAGGTCTACACGGCGCTGATTCTCGGCATCGTGATCGATCGCGTTGTCAATACAGACCCGAGCAGTCTGTTCGCGGAAAACGTTGTCCTCCTGATCGGGGCGACCGCGTTTTTCCTCATCTTGCGTCCGATCATCATCGGACTGAGTTCATTGATCTCGTCGATACTCATCGCTCCCAATGTCGATGCACTCGTGCTGGCGAGACTGCATCGTCACACGATCGAGCAATCTGTTTCCTTTTTTGATGATGACTTCGCTGGCAGAATTGCACAAAGACTGCTCCAGACGTCGCGGGCAATTACCGATACGGTGGTCGAAGTCGTCAACGTCGTTTCCTTTGCTCTGGCATCCCTCGTCGGTTCGCTTGTTCTGCTGGCATCGATCGATTCCCGCGTTTCCGCTTCTTTGGGGGTTTGGCTCGTCATTTACGCAGTCATGATCCGCTGGTTCATGCCTCGAATTCGGGTTCGGTCCCGCAACAGGGCTGGTGCACGGTCGATGCTTTCCGGCCAGATCGTCGACACGATTACCAACATCCGTACCGTCAAGCTGTTTGCTCATAACCGACACGAAGACAAGGCTGCTCTGAAGGCTTTGCAGAATTTCAGGCAGAACGCGCTTGGCTTCGGCAAGGTTGCGACGGCATTCAGGTTTTCGTTGATGTCGGTTTCCGGCCTTCTCCCCGTAACCCTGGTTGGAGGCACGTTGCTCCTTTGGACACAGGGCGAGGCGACGGCGGGCGACATTGCCGCGACGGGCGCCGTGTCCCTCAGGATCGCCCAGATGTCCGGTTGGGTCAGTTTTGTTCTCATGGCGGTTTACGCCAATGTGGGCGAAGCCGAGGATGGAATGCGGACATTCGCTGTCCCTCACGGCCTGCTCGACGGGCCGCGTGCGTTGGCCCTTCCCAGGGTAGAAGGGCGGATCGTTTACGAGAATGTCTCGTTTGCGTACGGCAGGCACGGAGGCGGCCTTGAAAATGTCAGTCTAGTCATCCAACCGGGCGAACATGTCGGATTTGTCGGCGAATCCGGCGCGGGAAAGTCGACCTTCGCCGCACTTCTGATGCGCTTGTACGATCCGGAGGGCGGCAGAATCCTGTTGGACGGTTACGACCTTCGGGATGTGACGCAGGAGAGCCTGAGGCGTCAGATCAGCATGGTTACCCAGGAGACGGCAATGTTCAATCGCTCGGCCCTCGAGAACATCGCTTATGGCAGCCCCGGCGCGTCCCGCGAGGAGGTTATCGAGGCCGCACGACAGGCCGAGGCGCACGAGTTCATTTTGGGGCTCACCGATCAGCACGGTCGTACCGGTTACCAAACCCATCTCGGGGAACGCGGGGTCCGGCTATCAGGGGGGCAACGCCAGCGAATCGCCTTGGCCAGGGCAGTTCTCAAGGATGCACCGATTCTCGTGCTCGATGAAGCGACCTCGGCGCTCGACTCGACCGTGGAGGCGTCGATTCAGGACGCGTTGCGAAAAGTGATGGAGAACAAGACTGTCATTGCCATTGCACACCGGCTTTCGACCATTCTTCGGATGCACACGATCGTCGTCCTCGAGAACGGTCGAGTCGTCGAGCAGGGCACGCATGAAGAACTGCTGAACAAGGGGGGTGTCTTTGCCAGGCACTGGGACAAACAGATCGGTGGTTTTATCGGAATCGATCATGACAAGGAGTTCGCCGGTCATGGCTTTGGTCATTCGAAATTCGGGTCCTGATGGCCTTGGTCGATTCCAGTACCTACCAGATTTGCAGCATGTGAATCGGGAGCAAGAGAGTGAAACTTGACGTGGGTTTCGCCAGGAGCCAGTTTCCGGCCTTTTCCGATCCGGGATTGTCCTCATCGGCATTTTTTGAAAACGCGGGTGGAACCTACGCTTGCCGCCAGGTCATCGACAGGCTGGCCCGGTTTTATCGTGAGCGCAAGGTGCAGCCTTATGGCGAATTCGAAAGGTCGATCGTTGGCGGAAAGGAAATGGACGAGGCTCGAACCCGTCTTGCCGCTGCCATCGGGGTTGAAATGGACGAGCTGTCATTTGGTCCGTCGACGACGCAGAATACATATGTTCTGGCACAGGCATTCCGGTCGATCCTGGGAAGCGGCAACGCAATTGTCGTCACTGAACAGGATCACGAAGCGAACGTTGGCCCGTGGTCCAGGCTCGCTGACGCCGGAGTGACGGTTCGCGTCTGGAAATTGGATCCGGAAACCGGCCACCTGCCGATCAGTGGCCTTGAATCCCTTCTGGACCGGCGAGTGAAACTGGTTTGTTTCCCACACTGTTCAAACATCGTTGGTGAAATCAATCCGGTGAAGACGATTTGCCAGATGGCGAAAGACGCCGGTGCCTGGACCTGTGTTGACGGCGTGAGCTATGCTCCGCATGGTCTTCCGAATGTACGGAGTCTGGGCGCAGACATATACCTGTTCTCGACGTACAAGACCTATGGCCCGCATCAGGGCGTCATGGCGGTACGCAGGGAACTGGGAAATCGGCTTCCGAACCAGGGCCACGAATTCAATGCGGGATACCCGGTTCACAGATTGACGCCAGCCGGCCCTGACCATGCCCAGGTTGCCGCGTCAGCGGGGATTCTGGACTACGTTGACCTGCTGAATGAACATCACCGGGGAACCTGTAAACGACCCGATGCGCGGTGCGCATACGTCGCGGGGTTGATGCGGGAACACGAGACCAGAGTCCTGAAGCCTCTGTTGGATTGGTTATCCCGCGTGAATGCCGTCCGCTTGATTGGTTCAGAAATTGCTGAGGAGAAAGTGCCGACCGTGTCGGTTTTACTGGACCGGCCGGGACAAACCGTCGCGGCCGCTCTCTCCACCCATGGAATCATGGCCGGCGGAGGGCATTTTTATGGAGTACGATGCCTCAAGGCCCTCGGAATCGACCCGACTCACGGTGTTCTTCGACTGAGCTTTGTCCACTACACCGAGGCAGATGATGTTACACGGCTGATTGACGCTCTTGAAAAGGTGATTTGACGTCGGTTGTCCTTTCCACGGACGACCTTGCGACAATGTCCGACGGCGAAACGAGCGGGAGTCAGGGCCGGTCGAAGATTACTGGAATCGTTCCGGACTCAAGACTGCTTCAGGCTCTCGAGTTTCTGTGCCAATAGATCCATCCCGGCCTGCCACCCCTTGTCCATATTGCCGACCGCCTGTGAGAAACAGTTTCGTTCGTCTTCAGTTGCATCATGAGGCGCCCAGGTCATGCGCATGCTGGTCTTGTTGCCGGAACCCTCGAGATGCAACTCCAACAGGACTTGCCTGGGCCAATCCGGCATCATCGGATTGGGAATCGGATTCCAGTTTTCGTCTGTCACGAACTGGATAGCGGACAGGCTCACACCCGGGTCGACTGCAACATAATCCAATCGTTGATAATGTGATGCCCCACCCATACGCATTTCCAAAAGCCATTGGCCTCCAGGCTTGACTTCAAGTTCATGGATAACCGTCTCGACGCCCGGACCATACCAGTGCGACACAAGTTCCGCGTCAGTCCAGGCTTTCCAGACGAGGTCGCTGGGTGAATCAAAATCGCGTTCCAGGACGTAAGTCGACGAATCAGACATGTTCGGGTTTCCTGTCAGTAAATCGAATTGGCAACTCTTCTGGTCGGCCGGTTGGCCGGGGTGCATCCTCTGGGTGAACCGTCAGTTCACCGGGCATCATGCGCGTCGCACGTACCACACTCACTGTTGCTGACCAATATCGTTTCGTGATGTTTTTGGCTGGAATACCCGTCGGGCTTTGCGTACCGACGTGGTTTCCCCCCAAAATCCGTGGTATCTGGCGGGACAGTCCCGGCAAGAGGCAGCGTTCATGGGTCGCGTCAGGTCGGAAGATCCCGATCGTCGGTGTCCCGGGAAACACCAAGGGGAGGAAATCCCGTTTCGCCAGTTTGCCTTTTCACCGAGGCACGCGGGGAATTCGGACTTGCAATCACGACGAATTAGGCACACGAGGCAGCCTTTCTCGTGCAGAATCCGGGCGGAGTTTCCAGATAGCCGATGATTTTCGTTCTGATCGTAGCCGGGTTGATCCTGCTGCCGGCAGGGGGGGAGCTTGTCGTTCGCGGCTCGGTCCGTTTGTCGGGATTGCTGAATATCTCTCCGTTGGTTGTCGGCGTGACCGTCGTAGGATTCGGGACGTCTCTCCCCGAGGTTGTTGTCTCGATCAACGCGGCCTTGTCAGGCTCTCCAGGATTGGCTGTCGGAAATGTCGTGGGAAGCAACATCGCCAATTCGCTCCTGGTCATCGGCCTGCCCGCCCTGTTCGCGCCGGTCATTGTTGACACGAGGGCGGTACTTCGCGACGGGGTGGGGCTCCTGGGCGTCACGATCGTTTTCATCGGAATCTGTCTCCACGGCTTGCTGAACGCTTGGTTGGCGATCATTCTTCTGGCGCTGCTGTGCCTCTATGTCGCGATCACGGCAAAAACGGGTTCCGGCTCCAAGACGCGATCGCCGACGTCTCAAGCCTGGGTGGAGAAAGACGAGCCAAAACAGAAAAAACAACATTTTATCAAGATATTATTAATCATTCTTGCAGGATTCGTCGCGATAGCTGCCGGTGCCGAATGCCTGGTGTCGGGGGCAGTCGAGCTTGCGCGGAGACTGGGCGTATCGAATGAGATCATCGGATTGACCATCGTTGCAATCGGTACGTCATTGCCGGAACTCGTAACGGCACTCGTGGCGGCATACCGCAGGCAAACCGATCTTTCTCTCGGAAACGTCCTCGGGAGCAATATCTTCAATCTGGCAGGTGTCGCCGGCGTGACAGGCCTGATCATTCCGCTGCCGATTTCCGACGAGATCGCGCGGTACGACATTTGGGTTCTCGCGGCAACAACCGTACTTCTGTTCATGTTCATGTGGAGCCATTACAGGATTAGCCGCGTTGAAGGCGGTATCCTTTTCGCAGGCTACTGCTTGTATATCGGGTCACTCATTGCCTTTTGACTTGGCACCACGTGATCTTTCGATGCAGGCGTTCCCTGGAAATCGCCCGGAGCGCGTTTCACGATCGGAGACCTCCAAATTGCCACCGCCGGAATGGTTGAAGGCAGGTAGAGGCGGAAGTAAGAACGCGGGCGTCCGCACTGTGGTTTCGGGTGGAACATGAGAATCAGGTCAGATTTGGCAGACGCGGTGGGAAACACGCCGTTGATCCGCCTGAACCAAGCCTCGGAATTGACCGGGTGCGAAATCCTTGGAAAGGCCGAATTCCTGAATCCCGGCCAGTCGGTCAAGGATCGTGCTGCCGTCGGAATCATCAGGGATGCCGAGGAGCGTGGCCTCCTCGAACCAGGGGGGACGATCGTCGAGGGAACCGCGGGCAACACCGGGATCGGATTGGCGCTTGTCGGCGGGTCACTAGGATACCGCACGGTCATCGTGATTCCCGAAACCCAGAGTGAAGAGAAAAAGGACATGCTTCGCCTGGCCGGTGCCCAGCTCATCCAGGTACCGGCAGTGCCCTATCGCAATCCCAACAACTACGTTCGCTATTCGGGGCGCTTGGCAGAATTACTGGCGGAGTCGGAGCCAAATGGCACCATCTGGGCGAACCAGTTCGACAACGTGGCCAACAGGCAGATTCACGTGGTGACCACGGCGCCGGAAATCTGGGACCAAACTGGCGGAACGGTGGACGCTTTCATTTGCGCCGTTGGTACGGGAGGTACGCTGGCCGGAGTCGCCGAAGGACTCAAGTCCCGCAATTCGAACGTAAAGATCGGTATTGCTGACCCGGAAGGTGCTGCGCTGTTCAACTACTATGCGTATGGCGAGCTGAAAGCGGAAGGCACCTCGATCACGGAGGGAATCGGACAGGGCCGAATCACCGAGAACCTGGCCGGACTCGATGTCGATTTCCCGTACCGTATTCCGGACTCGGAAGCCTTGCCGATACTGTTTTCACTTTTGCAGAAAGAAGGTCTTTGCCTAGGTGGTTCCACGGGCATAAACGTGGCCGGCGCAATTCGCATGGCGCGGGACCTGGGTCCCGGTCATGTCATCGTTACCGTGTTGTGCGATTACGGAACGCGATATCAGTCCAGACTTTTCAATCCCGAGTTTCTGAGCTCAAAGAACCTGCCCGTCCCTGGCTGGCTCGACGGAGAGTTCACGGATATTCCGACCGTCTATGTCGTGAGCGAAGAGTGAACCGAAAGTAACAGGAATGATTCGGGGGCCGACGACCCGTGGAACCGGGAACGGGAGAGGCCCAGGTTCGATACAGAGGAAAACAGTTCGATGACCGAATCACTTTATGAACGAGATGCTTATCGGAGAGAAGCGGACGCGACCTTGGTCGCGATCAATGACCGTGGTGGTGTCATCCTTGACCAGTCGTTGTTCTATCCGACCGGTGGCGGCCAACCCGGGGACTCGGGCGAGCTCGTGGTCAACGGCGAGACGATCAGAATTGCGACCACGGTCAAGGGCGATGGTGAAGACATCGTTCTTGTTCCCGAATCGCCTGTCAAATTGCCTGCCGGAACTCCAGTCTTTCAGAGGATTGATTGGGGCAAAAGGTTTGCGCATATGCGTGTCCACTCCGCACTGCACCTTCTCTCGGTCGTTATCCCGTTGCCGGTCACGGGTGGCCAGATATCTGCCGTAAAAGGCCGCCTGGATTTTGACATGCCAACGGCGCCCGATGACAAGCAGGCGATCGAAGATTCATTGAACGAACTTGTGGAACGGAACCTTGAAATCACGGACGAATGGATTTCGGACGAAGAACTGGCGGCAAATCCCGGGCTCGTGAAAACGATGTCGGTCAAGCCTCCAAGCGGACGCGGCAAGGTTCGGTTGGTTCGAATAGGCAAGGGCGGCGAAATCGTCGATCTTCAACCGTGCGGCGGTACACATGTACGAACGACAAGAGAGATTGGCAGGCTGCGGCTCGGAAAGGTCGAAAAAAAGAGCCGCCTCAATCGCCGCGTCAACATACATCCGTTGGAACTTGCATAGAACCCAGGTGTGCGCGGCAACCGAAACGGGGACCTGACCGCGACCCCGGTCGTATCCGGGTCAGGCCGTGACCGGGTTGGCTCAGTCTTTCGACCGCCACACGCGTTCCTTTTCCGGACCCCCGTGTTTTACGGAGTTCGTCGCCAATTCGGCAATCAGGGCTCGGTTTTCGTCTGACGCCTTCGCCGAATGTTTACGGTTCGCCATGGGGTGTTTGTGCGCACCAGTCGGCTTCCCGCGCATCGAAGACAGACGTTGACCGCGTTGATGTCGGGAGAACCCAGGGGAAGAAACGGGAGTTTGAAGTCGGCTGTCATGAGATTCAATTCCCGCCACCTTGAATGACGGTCAAATCTCCACTCCTTCTGAGCCGGCCATCGTTACCGGAATCGGCAATGGCAGCCGCCTAGTTTCCCGGAATGATCTCGAAATGCGCCTCGGTTGGTTGGCCGGATACTCCGTTGACAGGGACCATGTCCTGCGGACAGGCCGACATGGCAACGATGCAGTCCATCCTTGCACGCAGGACGACATGATCGCCCGGATGGGCCAGGGGCGGTTCGAATCGCAGGTCACCGGAGTCATCCCAGGGAATGTTCATGAAGAGATTCAGGGGTGAGGGTGTGTGAGTCACGACAATTCCCAATTCGGCCATGGCGGATGCCAGGTTGTCCGAGCAATTGTCGTGAATCCCCTCGAATCCCAGCAGATGGTATCGCCATCGATCACATGCAGCCATCATCGTGTCGTGTCGCCCTGGCGACGTGTCTTCGTCGAGCACCAGAATCTCGTGGCGCCTGTTGGTGACCAGGGCGTCACCGACACGGGGCGTCATCCGCAGATTGAACACCCGGGTTGCGTCCATGGCCATGTATTCGGTCGAGTCGGCCGCGCTGAACGCCCAGGTGTCGATCACTTGCTGACCGTGAGTATTGATGATGCGAATCCGTTGTCCGGCGTTGAGTTGGCATGCTGTGCCCGAACGGGCAGGGAGGGTCCTGATCTTTCCCATGTGGAGCGCCTCCTTTCACGGGACCAGATTAACAATCGGAAACAGTTCCGGCAATTTCCGGCCCGCGTGCAGTTTCGTTCAGAAAAGGGTTGGGCGGCAGGTCGCAACCGAATCGCTTTTCTCCGGCGGTTTTCTGAACTCGGATGGTACGGGCATGCGAGAACGGAGTTTCTTCGTGCGGTTCAGCCTACCGGGCCAGGTCCAGGCGCTTTTCCGGATGCTGAAACGATTCCTTGTCGTGCTGAAGCCAGGTTCGGTCGATCTTTATTGAAGGCGCGTGGTTCACGCGTATTGCTTCGAACACCCGCCAATCCGTTACCACGTCGTCCGGCCGGTCGTTGCTTCTGCCAAGGAAAGAGGCTTCGTTCGGGCCAAAATCGCCGGCATCCGGCGAATTGTATCGAAGGTCCGCGGACCACCGGATCAGGCCCGATATATTGTCCGTCGACCTGTGCGGCGTGAGATTGGTCATCATCACGGCATCACCGACATCGGCCGGGACCGGGACCGGATCGACATCGGGCATGTGGTCGGGATGTACGCTGAGCCCGGGCGCATTCAGGTCGGCCCAATAGTGACGATACACACCTTTTCGGTGACACCCGGGAAGGACTTCCATGCATCCCGTTTCCACCGTCGCGTTCATCAGGGGCACCCAGAATGTCGGAACAAGGTCATCGTCGGCACAAGAATGGAAATAGGCCGAGTCCTGGTGCCAGGGGATGACGCCTTCTGCCAGTCCCGGCAGCTTTGGACGCAACCGGTAGATGCTGGAGACGAGGATCTCAGGCCCCAGCAATTGCTCCATGATGTCAAGAATCGCCGGGCATGTGAGCAAATTGAAAATTGCCGGTCCGGTGTGGGTTCCATGCGCTACCGGGTCAAGGATTCTTGGCGACTGGTCATGCAGAAGTGCGGTTCGATGGAGAAAATCCGCGTCTTCGTGCATCTCGGTGACCTCTCCGCGCTCTCGCAGCATCCTGGCTTGCCTGTCGATCGTCGCTTCGATTTCGCCTTGCAGCGCATGAACCACCGCCCGGGGCACCACGTTTCGTGCAATGAGATAGCCTTCACGATGAAATTGGTCGATTTGAGATTGGTCTAGCATGGCTTTTCCCTTGCTTGTTTCATCGCGCGACGGGGATTGACGTTTGCTTCGGGCTACCAACGCCACGGCATGTCCGGCCTAGGAGACCGGCTCCGAAAGATGCTCTCGCCTGAAGGCCTGTTCGTTGTTGTCGAAGAGGTGGAGTTTCTCGATTGGCGCGGTCAAATGTACGAGGTCGCCGATTTTTGCCGGAACGTTTCCGTCGAGTTTTGCCAGGACTGGCTCAACCAAACCGCAATTCAAATAGATCATCGTGAATTCGCCCAAAACCTCGACGATGTCGATATCGCCTGAAACAATGGCGGTGGCCTCGTTGCCAATCTCAAAGTCCTCGGGTCGGATTCCAAGTGTTCCTTTCGAACCCACTGCGTCCGCCAAAACCGGTAGATTGACATTTATCGGGTTTCCGTCGGCGGGTGTGACGGTCGCCTTTGGCTTGGCGCTGCCGATCGAACACGGAATCAAGTTCATGGCTGGCGAGCCGATGAAACGGGCCACGAAAAGGTTTATCGGATGATCATAGAGCTCAATCGGCGTCCCGACCTGTTCGATCACGCCGTCGTTCAAGACGATGATGCGGTCTGCCAGTGTCATCGCCTCGACCTGGTCATGGGTGACATAGATCATCGTCGTATGGGACATGCTCTGATGCAGCTTGGCGATCTCGATCCTCGTTGCCACGCGCAACGCGGCGTCGAGGTTGGACAATGGCTCATCGAACAGAAAAACCTTTGGATCGCGGACAATGGCCCGCCCGATGGCGACCCTTTGGCGTTGCCCACCGGAAAGTTGTTTCGGAAGTCGGTCGAGTAGTGGGGTCAATTGCAGAATGTCAGCGGCTTCGTGGACGCGCTGCTTGGTCTCCTGCTTGCTGGCCTTGGCGAGCCTCATCCCGAACGACATGTTTTCATAAACGTTCATGTGGGGGTAAAGGGCGTATGACTGAAACACCATTGCGATGCCGCGTTTTGACGGCGCCACGTCCGTCACGACTTCGCCGCCGATCTCCACTTCGCCCGCGGTGAGTTCCTCCAGTCCGGCAATCAGGCGCAAGAGCGTCGACTTTCCGCACCCTGACGGGCCGACAAACACGACGAATTCGCCGGATTGAATTTCCAGGTCGACACCCTTGATGACGTCGACGTCATCGAAGGATTTCCAGATACCAGACAGAACAACTTCGGTCATTTCAGATCTTCTCGCTTGGCCGAATTCAAGGCGAATGGATCAACGTCTGTCCTCATCGAAACCAGCGGATCCTCGCCCTCTGAGTGCCGGTGTTCCTTGTTACGACAATTCATGCCCCTGCGTATTTTCTCTCATGATCAGTTCAACCGGCACCCGCGACTCTTTGAACGGTTCACCTTTGTGCTGCGCCAGCAGTGTCTGGACGGTCAGCTGAGCGGTTCGCTTCAGGTCCTGGTGAATTACGGCCTTCATCGAGCCTTCCATAAGGTATCGCCGGGTCGTGGCCGTCAGGTTGTGACCGAACAGTATGATTTCCTGCAATCGACCTTGCTCCCTGATTGCCTCAACGACTCCGTGATTGCCGGCGCCGACGCTGTAAATGCCAACGATGTCCGAGTATTCCCTGAGCATCTGGTCTACTTGTCGATGGTTACCATCTGAATCGTCGCCGCCGGACACCAGGTCCAGCACCTCCAGTTCCGGGAATTCCGCGCGCAGGACACTGCGAAACCCGATTTCTCTCAGCTCGTGGCTGCGATAAAGTTGGCCGCCCCACAATACGGCAACCCGCCCCGGTCGACGAACGAGGTGACCCATCAGGAACCCGGCTGCACGGCCGGCAGCGCGATTGTCCATGCCAACGACAGGAACGTTCAACGATCCGTCAAAGCCCGACGAAATGCAGACGACGGGTATGCCTTCGGCGAAAATACGGGCGACCGCGTCAGACACGGCGGGGTGATCGAGGGCTATGAAGGCAATCCCGGAAACGCCGCGCGCGCGCATCTTGTCAAGCTGATTGGCCAACGCCGTAGGGTTCATCTTTTCGACGAATGAACAGGTCACCTCGACCCGATTCGCCTGGCCGAACGCTTGCGAAGATCGCGCAAAAAACGATGTCCCCGCTTCGTTGTCCTTTGGAAGAAGAATTTCGAAATGGCCCCGGGTCGGCTGCGGTCGTTCGCGCATGCGTCCCGGCTTGCGCGCAATGACATTTTCCATCGCCTGGCGGACACGCCGCTCCATCGCTTCCGATACGCCGTCCCGGTCGTTCAGAACCCTGTCGACCGTCGCCGTGCCAACCCCCGCCTCGCGTGCGACATCCGCAATTCGCACCGGTCGCCTGCGTTTCATTCGAGCTCCGTTCACTTCACCTCGCCAAGAAACCGGTTTGTATCGTGTTTTCGATTGGAATGCATCAAAAAACGCGAGAATTGATCTAAAATCGCATTGATGCAGTTATACATTGAAATCATGATTGATGTGGCAAATGGTAATGAAATGTAACGTGTTTTCGATTGGAATGCATCAAAAAACGCGAGAATTGATCTAAAATCGCATTGATGTAATTTTTTATTGATGGCATAGTTGACGTGTCAATAGAATGGGAGGATCAACATGTTAAATGAATCCGCAATCACGAGTACGTTGCGGCAACCTGAACCCAGGTATTCGTTCTCTACGAAATGGGTCGCGAAATGCGCTGCCGGGGCTGTTGCCGTACTGGCCGCCGTGATGCCCGCACCGGAAGTCAGGGCCCAGGATGACGAGGTACACCTGACGATCTGGCCCGGGCGATACACGCCGACCCGGGTTATGGCCACTGCCGGAGGCGGTACGAAATCGAGCGCAATCCAGGGCATCGACCCCATTATTGCGGCGTATGAAGAACTGCACCCCAATGTGACGATCGAAGTGATCGGACAGTCCATCAATGCGGACACCCGGCGCTGGATGGTTACGCAACTGACCGGCGGGGTCGCGCCCGATATCATGTGGTATTTGGGCGATTGGGCAGTCGAAGACTTCCGCAAGAAATGGCTTGTACCAATCAACGAGTATCTCGAACGGCCAAACCCCTACATCGAAGAGGGTCAGCCGGGATCGGAGCGGTGGCGCGACCTGTTTTTCCCGCAGATCGAGGTCTGGACTGCACCCAATGGCGAAATGTACGTCGTCCTGGCCGATCAGATCCAGGTCGGCATCTATTACAACAAGGACCTGTTCGCGAAAGCGGGGGTCGATGGCGTACCCAAGACCTGGGAAGAGATGATGGAAGCCGCCGAGAAGATCAAGGCGACCGGTGCGTATGGCTTCGCCGCCACGGGCAACAACCTTCATCAGCTTACCTGGGTTTCCGGCTGGCTGACCAATTTCTTCTACCATCCCGAGATCGGCAAACATGACATGAACGGAGATGGCGTGCTGGACAAGGTCGAAATGGCCACGGCAGTCAAGGAAGGAACCTATTCCTACGACGACGTGCGCAATCGTGCCCGGCTGGAAGAACTCAAGCGTTTCGCCAGTTATTGGCAGCCTGGTGCACTTGGCGCCGACATGGGCGCCGCGGTTCGGTTGTTTGTCACTGGCAGGGCCGGAATGCTGGTTGTCGGCACCTGGATGCTGCCAACCATCACCGAGGACGAGAATCGGGATTTCGACTTCGGCATATTCTATCTTCCGGTTGTCGATTCCGCGACATCGGACTTGATCCCTGACGGAGTTCCACCAACGAACAAGTCTGCGGGGTACGGTTCTTTCCAGTACGCGGTAACCAATACGGCAGTAGAAAGCGGCGAAGTCGAGGCGGCGATAGACTTCCTCATGTTCGCGACCCAACCCGACCAGTTGAACCAGATGATCCTGGAAGGCGGAATCGCGTTGCCTGGTGTGCATGCAATGGCATTTCTTTAACGATTCGGCGTCATTTCCTTTAGATTGCATGGCTGTTCCGGGGCCACCTTGCCCCTCTCCGGTCCGGATCAGTCCGTGATCACGCGGTCTTCTGTCGCTTCCGGCTCCACTTTCCGACGGGTTTTCGTGAGCGGCGCGGGAATGACCGTCCGGGCCGCAACCGTGCCCTCACTGCGAGGATGGAGTCCGCCATGCGCCCGACGGTGTCGGCCAGGGCTGCCGTGTGCGCCAGGATCATCTCCTCGAGGTTGACGGCGAGCATGGCCAGTGCGTTGGAGAAGTTCGTCTTCATCTTCGGCCTGTCGCTTTCGTGCATGTCGTCGAGCAGGCTGTCGCCCCGGTTGGAGAACAGGCGTGCCATGGCGATGAGGTTGAAATGGGCGTAGAGTTCCTGACGGACGCCGCGTTCGGTCTTGCCGTGGAATTCGTCCACCTCGATGACATGTTTGGATGTCTTGTACAGCTCCTCGATCGACCAGCGACCATGGTAGAGGTCGGAAAGGTCGGCGATACTGTAGCGCTCCGTGTCGGTGAGGGTTGTGGCGAGCACGTATCGTTCGCCTTTGATGTCGTAGCGGACCAGGCGCAGGACGACCGGGGAGGCCGGGGTTGCGAAGCCTGCGGCCCGCAGCTTCCGCAGGGCGTCCTTTCCCGGTGTGATCCTGATGCGGGCATCGTCGCGGTCTCCGTCGCGGAAG
This sequence comes from Paracoccaceae bacterium, assembly GCA_963664045.2. GTDB lineage: Bacteria > Pseudomonadota > Alphaproteobacteria > Rhodobacterales > Rhodobacteraceae > JAPPHA01. Next base: position 347,377 of record CAXXGT010000001.1, read on the forward strand.
GCGTCGAAGGCGGTGACGGTGTTTCGCGGGATGCGGAACACCGGATGCAGGCCGCGTGCGGTCATGGCGTGGAGCATGACGAAGGAGAAGTATCCCCGGTCGAGGACCACGACATCGCCGGGTGAGAGGGCGCCGAGATGGGTGAGCGCGGCGGTGCGCTCGTTGGTATCGGGAGAGAGGATGAAGTCGACCGGCATGCGGTTGTCGAGCTTGTAGAGGCAGGACAGCAGCCCCTGGGGGTACCATGCATCGGGATTGGGGGTCTGGTATCCGGCTTCGACGAGCGGGCGCGGCAGGTTGAGCTTGGAGCCGTCGACGGCGAAGGTGCGGTGTTGGTTCCAGGGTTGGTTGTCTGTGTCGTGTGAGAGGATCTCGCGGTGCAGGTCCCGGAACAGGTCCTCGTGCACGCGGGCGCGGGCCTTGCAGATCGAGGAGGCGGCGACCGGTTTCGGCTGCGGCAGCGCGATGCCGGAGCGTCGGCACTGGTCCCACAGTTCCGCTGTCACGGTGGCGTAGCCCTTCTGTCCGCGCGCCAGCACCAGGCGGAACACGAACAGCATGACGATCAGGCTGTTCAGCACCCGTCGCCTCTGCATCCATTCCCGGTCGTGGCGGGCGGCGATGTCGGTGGCCGCGTCGACGATCCGGGACCACATCGCGATGAAGAGGTCGTCGGCCGCAGAGGCGGGAGGCCTGCTGCGGCGCTTCGGCTGTGAGCGGGGCGTGTTCTCTCCCTTCAGGATCTCGCGGAACTCCGGATCCAGCACCCTGACCAGGACCTGCTTGGCCGGCTTGGCGCCGCGTCCGCTGCGCTTCCCGGCCGTCATGCCGATCTGCTGCCAGTTGGCGGCCCTGTAGCAGGCGCCGTCGAAACGGGTCGGATCGATGAAGGTCTCGACGACCACCGGACGGCAGGAGTGCCGCTCCTGCCAGCAGTCGGGCAATCGGCGCAACGCCATCGACAACACTTTCGACGCCAGATTTTCGACGCGAACCCATGGCAACACGAGGAATCGACTGTTCGAGAGCGCAAGGTGCAACCGGCGCTCACGCTCGGTCTCGCTCCACCCGATCCACGCGTCCCGGGCCGGCAGCATCCGTGCCGCCGCCTCGAACAGCAGAACCGCGAGACACCGTCCGTGGCCGTCACGGACGAACCAGCGGATGTGCGGGCCAAAGGGCCGCGGACATCCGAGGTAGTGGTAACGGTCCACGAACGCGTTCCAGAGAGCGACATCCTCCGGCGATGTCGCCTCCTCAAGCACCAGCGGCTCCAGGGCACCAAGACCACAGGCAATCTCCGGTTGCGGGTCGGATGCCCGCACATGGACGATCGGCTTGCGCGTCTTCGCCACCGGGTTGCGCGACGCAGGCAGGCTCAGGATCCCGCACTCCTCCAGGTGCTCGAGAAGCCGCAGGCCGGCAGAAATCCGGTAGTCGCCTTTCGGCGTGGTCCAGTTCAGGTGCTCGCAGATGGTCATGGACAGTTCGTTGCGGCTGTCGTTCGGGAACAGTTCAACCGTTTCCTGGATGTCGGCGATCTGGCGCCGTGTGAAGCGCCGGCCCAGAAAGGTGGTGGACTTGAGGGCAGTGATTCGCGGGTCCATGGCTGCAAGCTCCCGACAGGGCGGTCCAATCCAGACATAACATGCCATGGAAGGGAAATCGTGTCAACCCACAAAACACGAAATCGCCAGGAACAACAAAACCAACCTTGAATCAGGGTGGTGCGTCACCACGCACGACAGAACAAAAATGCCGAATGTCTAAGAAAATGCCATTGGGTGTGCATGGCGCGCCCCCCAATCCTGAACTGGAAGACTTCAAGGAATCGGTGACACTGGCGCGGGCACCTTATCAGGAAGACGACTCGATGTTCGATTCCGTTTTCGCCGAAAAGTTCCTCGTCGTCACGTCTCCGTATCTTTCGGGCCGCCAGAGCCTGGATGAAACGGTCGAACGTCTGAACGCCGAAATGGCGCAGGCTGCCGATCGCGTTCTCGGAAACTAGGCCGGACAAGGAAAAGTCTCTGCCTTGCCAGCTGAAGGTGATACACTTTCGCGTCCGGTCGTAAGTGCACGCCGCCGACGGCGGCGTGCACTCAACAAATTTCCAGTATATTTGTGCCTGATTCCGGCGCTGATCTTTTTGGTTGTATTCAGCTACTACCCGTTTTTCTCGGCCTTTTATCACAGCTTGTTCAAATGGGACGGCGTGAATTCGACGTTTGTCGGGTTCAAGCATTTTGTTGACCTGGCCAGTGACGAACGGCTTGGTCCGTCGGTCAAGAACATTTTCATACTTACAAGCGCGGGCGTTTTCTTTGCTCTGACCTTGCCGCTGATCGCGGCGGTTTTCATTCATAATCTGAAGTCCGAAAGAATGAGCACGATCTATCGTTTCGTGTTCACGATGCCCCTGGTCATTCCCTGGGTGGTTACCGTTCTGGTCTGGCAGTTTCTTTACGATCCGTTGGACGGGCCCATAAACCGGTTTCTGATCGCTGCGGGATATCCCGAATTCGTTCGCGCCTGGCTAGCTGACCCCGACATCGCGATCTTCGCGATCACGCTCATCGGCGGAGGCGGGACCGGTGTTGGCTTTCCTTTCGTGGCTGGCCTGAACCTTCTTGTCTACTTGTCGGGCCTGAACAACATTTCAAGCGAGGTCAAAGAGGCGGCCATCCTCGAAGGCGCCACGAGTTGGCAAATGTTCCGCAACATTGAATTGCCGCTCATCAGAACGCAGATCCGAATAAACCTGGTGATGACGATAATCACGCAGCTTCAGACGTTTCACACCATCATCCTTCTGACGCGCGGCGGACCCGGTTACTCGACGATGGTGCCGGGAATGGCGATGTATCAGGATGCTTTCGAGTTCAGTCGCATGGGTTACGCGTCGGCAATCGGCGTCGTCCTGTTCGTGATCATGTTGGTCATCACGCTGGTCGCCAACAATCGCCTGCGGACCACCACGGACTTTGATCCGAATTGAAGCCATGTCGACTTTGATCAAACCGAAACCCAAACCCAAGCACCGGCGGCCCGAACTGATGGCCGTCTTGAGGAAAGAGGATCGGGTAAAGCACGCCTATCTGCTGGTCATGGCGCTCCTGACCTTCTTTCCGTTTTGGTTGTTGTTCGTCGTGTCGTTCAAGGATCTGCCGCAGTTCTACCACAACGTCTGGACGCTCGATTACCCGCTACATTTCGAAAATTACACATTGGCGTTCAAGGTCGTCGGCAAATACATCATCAACAGCGCGATCGTGACAGCAGCGACGATAGTCGGTGTATTGTTCGTCTCCAGTCTCGCGGCCTTTGCCTTTGCCCGATACAGCTTCCCGGCCAGCAATTTCCTGTTCATGCTGATCATCAGCCTGCTGATGGTTCCCTCGGTCCTGACGATGGTCCCGGCCTTCGTCCTGGTCAAGAACCTCGGCATGCTCAATACCTTGTGGGGACTCATCCTGCCCGGCATCGCTGGCCTTCAGGTTTTTGCAATATACCTGCTGCGCAACTTCATGGCCGGACTGCCTGAAGAACTGTTCGAGGCCGCACGGATGGACGGCGCGGGAATCTGGCGAAGCTATTGGCACGTCGCGTTGCCGCTGTCACGCCCGGTCCTCAGTATCGTGGTCATAACGTCGCTCCTGAATACGTGGAACGACTTCATCTGGCCGCTCATCGTGATCAGCGACGATGACTTGCGCACAATTCCGATCGGGCTCGCATTCTTCCGAACGCAATATCAAACCGACTACGGTCCGCTCATGGCCGGCTACATCATTTCGCTCTTGCCGTTGCTAATCGTTTTTCTGTTCATTTCCAGAGAATTCGTGAGAGGTCTGACCGCGGGGGCCATCAAGATGTGAATCAGTCCGATCCTGTCGGGGCAGGGGGTAGGCGGATAAATGGCGTGCCTTGTCGAGGCGAGCTGATCGGCACCACACCAAATTAAATTACGAGAAGGACAATCGGGAATGCCGTTTCGCATTTATGATCTGAAGACTGAATTCGCAACAAATCCGATCGGAATTGCAACGTACCGGCCACGGTTTTCATGGAAATACAGCAATCCGCGAAGCTGGGAACAGGCGGCTCATTTCCAGGTCCTCGTCGCCTCGACCACGGAGTCGCTCGCCTCCGGCAAAGGAGACCTTTGGGACAGCGGAAAGGTGCCGACGAGCCGGTCGCCCCTGATAGAATATGACGGTCTTCCGCTGCAAAGCCGATCGGTGGGCCATTGGAAGGTCCGCCTGTGGGACTCCGAAGAAACCGCAAGTGACTTCAGCGCGGCCAGTTCTTTCGAGGTTGCCCTGCTCGAACAATCCGACTGGCTGGCGAACTGGGTCGGCTTTCCCGCCGGCCGTAGCGGAAAGGCGCTGTATTTTCGAAATACATACACACTGGATAAACCGGTCGCTCGGGCTCGGGCCTATATCTGCGGAGTGGGCTGGTATGAGTTCCGTATCAACGGGCAAAAGGTCGGCGACCGCGTGCTCGAACCGGCGCAAAGCGAGTTCAGCAGACGCGTCCTCTATTCCACCTATGACGTCACCGACTACCTCAATTCCGGCACTAATGTCATTGGGGCAATCGTTGGAGCCGGCTGGTACGGTGTGCCCAAGCTTGTCGCGCAGATCGAGGTTGAGTTCGCGGATGGCACGACGCAGCTGATGATTACCAATGGCCGAAACAACAATGATGTCGATCTGTGGAAGGTTTCGGACGGCGCCATCGTTTCGAGCAGCGTATTTGACGGCGAAGTTTATGATGCTCGCCACGAGATGCCCGACTGGGACCGGTCGACAGGGGACGAGTCTGCCTACGTGCATGGTGGGTCTTGGGTTGCATCGATGGTCGTCGATCCCCCTGGCGGGAAATTGATGCCTCAAACAATGGAGCCGGTCCGGATCATCGACACACTGAGGGCGCAATCCATTGATCAGCCTAAACCGGGTATCTTCGTGCTGGACAATGGTCAAAACCTCGCTGGCTGGGCTGCACTCACTGCTACAGGAAAGCGCGACACCGCGATCACGATGCGTTTTGCCGAGTGCCTCTACGAAGACGGCACCGTCAACCAGGAAAACCTGCGCTTTGCCGAGGCGCGGGACAGATTTGTTTTTGCGAATGACGAGACCCGGACCTGGGAACCGCGCTTTACCTATCACGGTTTCCGATACATCCAGTTGGAAGGATTTCCGGGCGAGCCGACGGTCGACTCCATCGAAACCAAGATTGTCCGTTCGGACGTCGCGGCGACTGGCCGGTTCAAATGTTCGGATCCTCTCGTAAACCGCATCGAGAAAGCCGTGCGATGGACCGAGGTATCCAACCTGCATGGCCTGCCGACAGACTGCCCCCAGCGCGCAGAGCGCATGGGCTGGCTGAACGACATGGCGGCCCGATCCGAAGAACTGATTTACAATTTCGACGTTTCCCGATTTCTCCCCAAGTGGCTCGACGATATCGGGGACGCACAAGATCCCGTATCCGGTGCAATCTCCGACACCGCCCCGTTTCGCTGGGGCGCCAGGCCGGGAGATCCTGTCAGCGTTTGCTACGCCTTGATCCCCTGGCTCCTGTACCAGCATTTTGGCGATGAACGAGTTCTGGAAACTCATTTCCCGGGCATGGAACGCTGGGCCGATTACCTGACCTCAAGGGCCAAGGATCACATCGTCGAGGACGGGTACATCGGCGACTGGGCGCCCCCGGTCACCGAGGCGATCGTCGGTAGCATCGGGACGTCCGCCGTTTCGGCGCATACGCCCAGCGCGCTGATTTCGAGCGCCCACTATTATCACTTGCTCAGGCTTCTGGTGCGGATTTCAGGGGTAATCGATCGGAGTGAGGACGGGCGCAAATTTCGCGAACTGGCGGCGAACGTCCACAGGGCCTTCAACCGGAGATTTTGGGACGAACAGACCGGCGGCTATGCAAGCAACAACCAGGCCTGTAATTCAGTGGCGCTTTACATGGGCCTTGTGCCTGACGAGAAGAAGGCGTCGGTCCTGGCCAACATCGTCAAGGACGTGGAAGACCATGATTTCCATCTCACGACCGGAAATCTCTGCACCAAATACATATTCGACGTTCTCTCGGATGGCGGCGAAATTGACGCCGCCTATCGCTTGTTGACACAAACAAGCTATCCAAGCTGGGGCTACATGTTCGAACGTGGCGCCACCACCATGTGGGAGCGATGGGAAGAGGGCACCGGTATCGGCATGAATTCTCACAACCACGGTATGTACGCTTCGATCGGTGCGTGGCTCTACAAGGCGTTGGCGGGCATTCGCGTGGGCCGCGACTGCAGCGGGTTTTCGAAAGTGTTGATCGCTCCAAAAGTTCCGTCGGAACTGAAATCGGTTGACGCCGCCCTCGATACCGTCAGGGGGACGATCGAGACGTCGTGGGAGAATGCGGAGGGCGGATTTTCATTGACGATCAGCGTGCCTCCCGGAGTGGACGCCGAGGTTCAATTCCCGAGACTGGGCAAATCGGAAGGACAGTTGACCGAAGGTGGCGCGGTGGTTGCCGAAGATTGCACGTCCGGTATTTCCGGCATCCGCAGCGAAGAAGACTCTATTGTATTCAACGTCCGGTCAGGAAAATATCGATTTGGCCTGGCATCGGCCTCAAATTCGATGTGAGGCCCTTCTTGGCCCTTGCGTAAATCTTCCGGCGTCAAATGCGTAGTCCATAGGCGAGCCTGATCCAAATTCGTGGGATCACGACAATGATTTGCCCAGGTTTGATCTTCTTCAGGTGAATATCAGATTCCTTCAGGTGTCGGAGTTGAACCTGAGTCCGGCGATCGGGATTGATCACGGGTCGCTTTCCGGATCGGGTGTGGGTTCTGTATGGCGGATTGCGCTCTTTTTAATGCCTTGTAATTGCGCATTTATTTTGCTGCCTGATCGGCGGTGATCTCCGATTTCACGGGTTTTCGCGAAAAATCGCTGAACGAGCCGCAGTTTTTCCATTTCCCGGTGATTTCCACTGAATTCCTGGCTTCAGGGTGGGCGTGGAAAAGTGCTCCAACACAAGATGCACCGCGCTGCACAGTGTGATTCGTTCTCACTGCGTCAGAGGTCAGAAAATCGCGCCAAACGGGAATCACTCCCTCCGGATCGCAAGTCATTGACAGTGTACTCGCTTGATCTATAATCGTTTACGTAAACGATTAAAGTAGTTTGATTTTTTAAAAAAAACGCAAGGGCGAAGTTCAAAACGGCATGAACAATTCAAAGGGGAGTAAACGTCTGGACTCGGAGCTTGACGCTGTGTTTCAGGCAAGTCATCCGGGTGCCGGACAGTTCCCAACGCTCCTCAGTCCATTTCAAATCCGCGATGTGCAACTTCAAAATCGATTTGTTTTTCAACCACATTTTACTGCATTGGGGGAACTTACCGGGACGCCGTCTGATGCGCATCTCGCCTATCATGAAGAACGGGCACGCGGCGGGGTCGGACTGATAATCTTCGAAAGCCAGGCGGTTCATCCGTCTGGAAAGATGTCTCGACGTTTCGTGGACGCATGGGACCGGAAAGTAATCCCCATGTTTGCCAAGATATCTGAGGCAGTTCATTCGCACGGGACGCGAATTTTCAGCCAGTTGACGCACGGTGGCCATACATCGCTGGAACAGCCTCCACGTCGTCTCTGGGCACCCACGCAGATGCCCGAGCCGTCAAGCCATTTCAACACCAAGGCAATGGATGCGGAGGATATCCGCGAGACCATAGAAGGTTTCGCGAAAAGTGCGCGGAATGCGGTCGAAGGAGGATTCGACGGTATAGAGGTCAAGATCGCCCACGACGGCCTGTTGAGGTCGTTCGCGTCACCGTTCTTCAATCATCGCACGGACAACTATGGCGGGACATTCGAAAACCGCATGCGCCTGTCCATAGAAGTCCTCGAGGCCATAAAGCGTGCCACGGGCGAAGCGGTTCCACTCGGAGTCCGGCTGTGCGTGCACGAGTTCACACCGTTCGGGTATGACATCGACTATGGACTCAAGATGGCCGAGTTTCTTCAAACGAGTGGCTTGGTTGACTACTTCAATTCGGATGCGGGTTCTTTTTCGAGTTATTGGATGGAAATTCCGCCCGCTGGCATACCGTCGGAAGAGTTTCGCAAACTCAACATAGCCTTGAAGGAATCGAGCCGCATTCCCGTTATCGCTTTCGGTCGTATCCGGCCGCTTCAGATGGCAGAAGAAATGCTGGCCAAGGGTCAGGCTGATCTCATCGGAATGGCCAGACAGCTCATTACCGACCCGGAGACTCCGAACAAAGTGAAGGCAGGGCGCGCAGACCTTGTTCGACGATGCATATCCTGCAACGAAGCCTGTCTTTTCCAGGTCAATCAAGAAAAAGGGGTTCGCTGTATCCAGAATCCGGGGGCAGGTCGAGAACGGACGGTAAATGAACGTCTGGTTGACCGCGCAGAAAGTATCCGGCGAATTGTCGTGGTTGGAGGTGGCCCTGCGGGGATGAAAGTGGCGGAGATTTCAGCCAAACGAGGTCATGACGTCACCTTGATCGAGCGGGAACGATCACTCGGGGGCCAAATCAAACTCGCCGTAAAACAGCCGACACATGACATGGTCGGCGAAGTCGTCGTTTATCTTGAAGCTGCCTTGAACGAACACGGCGTAAATTTGCGATTGGGTGACGCCGCAACCGAGGCAATGCTCCGCGACCTTCAACCCGACACGATCGTGGTTGCAACCGGGTCTGAACCAAATCTTCCGAACGTTGCGGATTCCGATGTAAGACTGGCACGGGAACTAGGCCGCCAGGTCGAACCGGACTTGCCGGGTCTGAATCGCGACTTCGTGGTTTCCTCAGAGCAGGTCATGTCTGACCGCGTTGACGTATACGGAAAGGTCCTTGTAATCGACGGCAACGGTCATTGGGAAGCAGCCGGAACCGCAGAATACCTCGCAGACAGCGGATGCCAGGTGGAGTTGGTCTCTGGGGGGATGATGGCCGGGGCGGAACTAGAGAGCGGAACTCGGTCGCTGTTTTATCGGCGTGCAGCAGTAAAGGGAATTCGGTTAAGGACGGGATACCAACTTGTCGAAATCGGCGAAAACCGCGTCGCGTTGTCGGCGACATACAGCCCTGCCGATTCTTACGGTTGGGGTCAATATGTCCTGATGCCCGGTGATGACGAGTGGATCGAAGACGTAGACTGGGTGGTGCCGGTGATCGGTCGTCGTTCTCGTGAAGACCTTTTCCTGAAGCTGCGCAGAGACGATGAATTCCGAGATGTGCGGATCGAACGCGTTGGTGATTGTGTTGCACCAGGACTTATTCAAAGCGCGATATATGAAGCCTTTCTGCTCGCCAGATCGATTTGAAATTGGCTTCCTCACGTCCCAGTTGGCCGCGTGTGGCTGAACCGGTGCCGTCCTGCGGGAGAGTATTTTGATGGCACGCGGACCCGTATCGAGTTCCAGTGCAGGTTCGAGAGAGCGGTCGCGACTGAATCCGGAAGTTCTGGCATCGGTTTCGGCCGTCTCCAAGTCGTTCCCGGGCGTGGTGGCGCTGAATGACGTCGACTTTGTAGTTTGCTCCGGCGAGGTGAATGCATTGGTCGGCGAGAACGGTGCCGGCAAGTCGACCCTCATTAAGCTCATGGCTGGAATTTATGCGCCCGATCAAGGAAACATCGTCGTCGGAGAGAAACAGCTTGTGGCAAGTCCGACGTCTGCACACCAGGCTGGAATTGCAACTATTCACCAGGATCACAACCTTGTACCGGGCATGTCCGTGGCGGAGAACATTGTACTCGGTCGCTGGCCCACGAGATTTGGGGTCATTTCAAAGACAGCCATTCTGGAGCGATCGCGCGAGGCGTTGGCCCTGGTCGCGCCGGAACTCTCGCCAGACACTCCGGCACGCAGACTTTCGCCTGCGGAAGGCCAGCTCGTTGAGGTGGCGCGCGCCCTCGCCGAGAAATCCCGCATCTTGATCATGGATGAGCCCACGACTTCCCTGTCAGGCCCCGAAATCGACCGGCTATTCGACGTGATCGATAACCTCAAGCGCCAGGGAATGGGTGTCGTGTTCGTATCCCATTGGCTTGAAGAGGTCTTCCGTATTGCGGACCGCATCACGGTTTTGCGCGACGGGAAACTTGTCGGGAGTGCACCCGCCGCCGATCTTGATCAGACGACAGTCATCCAGATGATGGTTGGAAGGGACGTACGTGAAACGATAATTCCTGAGCGCTCCATCGGCGACCCCGTTCTGGAAGTACGGGGCCTTTCCCGTACAGGTGCGATCAATGACGTCAGTTTTAGCGTTCGTACAGGTGAAATAGTCACGTTAGCGGGTCTTGTGGGTGCCGGGCGGACCGAATTGGCGAACTGCATTTTCGGATTTTCCGGTTACGATTCAGGGGAAGTTCTGATCAATGGAATTCGCCTTCCGCAACGCGACATCAATGCGGCAATCCGGATGGGATTGGCCCTGATTCCGGAAGACCGCCGCGGACAGGGACTTGTCGGACAATTGAGTGCAGCAAATAACATTACGCTCGCCATATTCGATCAGATTGCCCCCAAGGGCGTCATTTCCTTCCCGATGGAAGACCGCATCGTGGAAGACGCGCGCAAGTCGTTGTCGATCCGCATGCCTTCAAGCAAATCACAGGTTTCCACGCTTTCTGGCGGCAACCAGCAAAAGGCGATCGTCGCGCGTTGGCTTGCCCGCAAACCGAAGTTGTTGATCCTTGATGAACCAACAAAAGGAATAGATGTTGGTGCAAAGGCAGAAATCGGAGACATCATCGTCGATCTTGCGGAACAAGGTGTCGCAATTCTCCTGATCAGTTCGGAATTGCCGGAAGTCATGAGTTTCAGTGACCGCGTCCTGATCATGCGTTCCGGTCGAATCGTCGGTGAACTTGATCGCGCCGAAAAATCTCCCGAGAGCATCATGCACTACGCCACCACAGGTTGAAGAGGCCGGGACCATGAACATGAAGACGGAAAAAGGTGCACGCCCGCTACTTGGGAGACTCGGAAACGGTTTCACGCTCGGGGGAAGGACGACGCTGCTCGAGGTAATCCAGAGCCTTGGCCTTCTGACCGTTATCGTAATCTGCAGTATCGTGCTCAGTTTTGCATCACCTGTCTTCTTCACGATAATCAACATCGAAAACCTCCTCTTTACGGCGACGATTGTCGCAGTCGTCGCAATCGGGCAGGCGTTCGTGATCCTCGTGGCCGGTATCGATTTGTCCGTCGGTGCAGTGCTGGCGTTGTCGTCTGTCCTTGCGGTGGGACTGAGCCTGCACAACGGGCTTCCCGTACCAGTTGCAGTTGCCGTCACGCTGGTGGCCGGTGGCGGCATCGGCCTCATCAATGGCCTTTGCGCGACAGTCCTGCGGATTCCACCACTTATCGCCACCCTGGCGATGATGAGCATCGCTCGCGGTGCGGCTTTCCTGTACTCCGGGGGGCGCAATATCGCGCCCGTGCCGAAGGTCTTCATCGAAGTTCAGGCAGCGAGGCTTTTCGGAATTCCTGTGGTGATCCTATTTACCCTCGCGTTGGCAGTATTGGCGCATTTCGTTCTGACACGCACAAGTTTTGGCCGTTCGGTGTACGCCACGGGAGGGAATCCAGTTGCAGCCCGTCTGGCCGGAATTCGAACCGACCGCATAACCGTGATTGCGTTTGTAATCTCCGGACTGACGGCCGCAATAGGCGGTCTGATGATTACTGCCCGGTTGGAGGCTGGAGCGGCAACCGCCGCATTCGGCATGGAACTTACCGTGATTTCCGCTGTGGTCATTGGAGGCGTCAGTCTATTCGGCGGAGAGGGCAAGATCGTAGGGGTTTTGCTCGGCGTGTTGCTTCTCGGCCTGGTGCAAAATGCCGTTAACCTTTTGAATGTACCGCCAAACTACGATCTGGTCGTTAGCGGGGTCGTGATTGCAGCCGCAGCGGCTCTGGATGTGGCGCGGCGCAAGTATGTCGAAGCCGGTTTGTTGCGACGTACGATTTTGGACAAGGGAGAAGCTGCCAATGAACAGTAGCATCCCCGAACGGTCGACCGTTTATCCGGGGGCTTCTTGCAGGGTCTCCACACAGTTGGTCCCCGATGGTCAAAGGAGGGTTTTCAAGTAATCGTGGGCCCGCCTGGCCATGTCGTCCGGTTCGACGTTTCTGCGAGAAAAACCGATTTCCATGGTCAGGTATCCGTCAAACTCGACATCTCGCAATGACTCGATCAATGACACATAGTCGACCACGCCGCTTCCCGGAGGATTGCGATCGAAATCGGCGAGATGTATGTGGGCCAAGTTTTCCCTCAACCTGTAGACATAGTCGGTTGGCACTTCGTTCCGGTACAGGGTGTGATACGTATCGAACATTGCCTTGACATTATCCCTGTCTACGTCTGCCATCATTTCCAGGACATCGTCGCAACCGTCGACAAGATTGCTGTCGGCGGATGTCGGTTCGACCGCGACGGTCAGGCCAAGTCCTGCGGCATGACCCGCCACTTCCTCCAATGACTGGACGCTCCATTTCCAGGCGTCCTTTTGCGGTGTTCCGAAAACTTGCCACCCGGCAACGTAAAGCAGGATATTTCCTCCCCATTCTGCACACAGATCTGCAACCTTCTTGTATTGGTCCACGGCGGCGGCACGCTCCAATGGATTTGCCGAAGCCACATTGAATCCGGCACCACCGCCCGGCGCCGGCAGCATACTGGCCAATGCCAGTCCGGAGTCATCCAGGACTGACTTGATCTCTCTGCGTCGGGCAGGCGTCAGGTAATCGGGATATGCGTGTGGTGCCGCGGCACCGATCTCGATTCCGTCATATCCGATGCGTGCGAGTCGCCTAATGACATCTTCTAGAGGATAAGCGGGAACCCAAACTGGAAAACTCGAATAGACCCAAGTGTTGAATGCTAGTTTCACGTGACCCTCCCTTTCGGCATTATGACGGTACGGGTCGCCGGAACGTTCGAATTCGCGTCCAGTTCCGTCGGGAACGGAAGGCTTGCCGTCCGTTATCCGAAAGAGTCTAATCATATTGGTCAGGATCGAACACCTGAAATCGGCTCACATTGAATGAAAACTCCGCAAATGTCGTCAATGTCCTCCTTCACCACGCAGCAATTCTCAATATGGCATTTCTGTTTTCCTGACCTTGGGATTTTCGGTTTTTCGAGAATTTTCGGAACGCCACGTCGGGCGCATGTGAGCTGACGCGGGAGTTGGTTCAGGGAGGGATTTCGACTTCTCCGGCGAGCACCTGCATCAGGCGCTTCCAGTCATCGAACACGAACCTGGCGGTCAGGACCTGCAGGTTCCGGAACATCCAGTCGCGTGTTCCGCAGACCGTCCGGGCCTTCTGCCAGTGCTTTTCCGCGAGGTCGCAGGCCGTGTGCATCGCGAAGGCCAGGAGGTTCAGGACAAGGAGCACGGAGGCGAGGTTCTTCTCTCCATGGCCGAAGTTCCGCTCGAGGTTGTAGCCGAGGTTTTTGAGGACGTTGAATTCGGCGTTCTCGACGCGCCAGCGGGAGCGTCCGCAGGCGACGATGTCGGCAACATTCGTCCTGCTGACCGGCAGGTCGGTGACGAAGGCGGTTCTGTAGGTCAGCTTTTTCTCGGCCATGTCATGGATCTCGAGGCAGACCCATGTCACCGGCATGGCAGCTTCGCCGCCACGGATCCGAAGGTCCGGCTGCCAGCTGTACCTGTACCTGTACTTCTTCGGCTTCCTGATGCCGCGCGTCACCCTCCTGTCGAGGGTTTCCGGACGGCAGCGGTCGAGTTCCTCATACAAGGTCTTGTGGCTCGACCTCCTGGCCGTCAATATGAAGTTGCCGCCCGCCGCCCGGATGGCCTCGCAGACCGGTTGACAGGCGTAGAGGTCGTCACCGAGATACACGGGTTCGAGGTCTTTCAGACGCGGGCCGATGCGCTGCAACCAGCGCTTGACGGCATTGCGTTCGCAGTCCTGTTTCTTTGACCCGTCCTGCGGCCTGATGATCTCCACCGGCAACGGCACCGCCGCGACCTGTCCGGGGCCCACGATGGCGGCGCCAAGGACCGCGTGATAGTTCTCGACCACCTCGTCATCGGTTCCCTTGTTGTGTGTCCGGGTCGAACAGTTCGGGCAACTGACCTTGTAGGAATTGAAGGACTCGGTGCCATCGAGGGCGATCAGGGTCTTGCGGTTGAGGCCGCCCCGGCGGCTGCGCAGCGCAGCCAGGGCGCCGCGGTTGTCGAGGTCCCTGGCGACGTCGATGAAGACCGTGTCGAAGTGTTCCGGCGGCACCGGGTCGAGGAGGTTCCGTATCTGGTTGTCGGAGGGGATCTTCTCCATTCCGAAGAGCGTGAGGCAGTTCGAGAGACCGCGGCGTTCGGCGAGCAACTTCTGATGGGCGAGAAAGGAGGGCGACTTGGTGAAGAACACGGAGAAAGCCGCCATGCCGGCATCGGCCATGGAGTATTGACAGTTCTTTCCGCTGCGCAGGTCCAGCATGTTGGCGCAGCATTTCCGCAGGCGGGCGAGATATCTGCCGAGCAGCTTCATGGGGAGGGAGGAATCACGGAATAGCCGCGAGGTGAATCCCCGGGAGGCGGAATTCCGGGAAAAATCGTTGAAAATCAACGGGTGTTGCATTTTAGAATCACTTCCGCCCATCGGGAGGGCAGGTGCGACGAAATGCGAAATAATTCACCGCATGAAATAAAAGAACACTATTACAACGCTTTATACGCCGAAAAATCCATATTGAGAACTGCTGTTCACCACGTAATCTTCCATTGATCCGTTTCGAAGCCGGGCGGGAGCCTTGGTGGCCGAAATTTCGATGAAGCCGGTTTGACACCCTTAATTCAATGGCCTGACTCTGTCGCTAACTCGGGCACCTCGAGAACAATCGGCTTGTTGAGCGCAACAAAGGATGCCGATGTCTCGAGAATCCTCAACCTCTGACACGGCCGGGCATCCGGTGTTGCCGCCACGAACCGAATTTTCCGAATTTATCAACAAAATCAAACCAAACCGGATGGTTGCGAAATTTCCAACCCGTGTGCATTATGAACGCCGTGAACAAACCATGCTAGCGTAAGCCGAATGTTCCGGCGCAACCGATCTGATGGGGGAGGCGTTCGGCGGATAGAGTTTCCAGCACATACTCTTCGGTCGCCAGAGTCATCAGTTGCATGTCGATCAAATTGATCAATGGACTGGACAAAGTGCGCCGGAACGAACCTGTGTCGGTCAAATGGCCTGTTGACGACAGCAGTTGTCGCGCAGTTCGTGAACGGAAGGAAACGTCATGAAGACGATCAAGGGACCAGCACTTTTCCTGGCGCAATTCGTTGGCGACGAGGCGCCATACGATTCCTGGAATTCGATTACTCGTTGGGCTGCCGAGTGCGGATACTGCGGGGTCCAAGTTCCTAGCTGGGACAGGCGACTAATCGATCTTGAGGCCGCTGCAGGTTCGATAGACTACTGCGATGAGTTCAAGGGCGTGGCTGAAGAGAATGGAGTGAAGGTTACCGAATTATCCACCCACCTTCAAGGACAGCTTGTCGCCGTTCATCCGGCATACGACGAAGCGTTCGATGGATTTGCCATACCTGGTGTGAGAGGCAATCCCCGGGTTCGCCAGCAATGGGCCGTCGAACAACTCACGATGGCATTGTCGGCATCTTCCAACATGGGACACTGTGCACAAGCGACGTTTTCGGGAGCCCTCGCTTGGCCTTACGTCTACCCATGGCCGCAACGACCATCCGGACTGATTGAAACTGCATTCGACGAACTCGCAGCTCGATGGAAGCCGATACTGGATCACGCCGACGACTGTGGCGTGGACATCTGCTACGAAATTCACCCGGGCGAGGACCTTCACGATGGAGTGACATTCGAAATGTTCCTGGACCGAACCGACGGGCACGCACGTGCGAACATGCTCTACGACCCTTCGCATTATGTGCTGCAGTGTCTCGATTATATCGACCACCTCGACATCTACGCGGACAGGATTCGGATGTTTCATGTCAAGGATGCCGAATTTAATCCGAACGGACGGCAGGGCGTGTATGGCGGTTATCAGAGTTGGGTTCGCCGGGCCGGACGATTTCGTTCGCTCGGCGACGGACAGGTTGACTTCGGTACGGTCTTCTCGAAGCTCGCGGCCATGGACTTCGACGGCTGGGCCGTCGTCGAGTGGGAGTGTTGCCTGAAACACCCGGAAGCGGGTGCCCGGGAAGGGGCCGACTTTGTTCGCGATCACATCATACGTGTTACCGACAAGGCGTTTGACGACTTCGCAGGAGCTGGTACTGACGACGCAGCAAACAA
Source organism: Paracoccaceae bacterium (assembly GCA_963664045.2). GTDB lineage: Bacteria > Pseudomonadota > Alphaproteobacteria > Rhodobacterales > Rhodobacteraceae > JAPPHA01. The sequence goes on from CAXXGT010000001.1 coordinate 363,750, forward strand.
ACGGATGCTGGGAATTTGAACGCCCTGTTGGCGTGACTGTCGGGGACGAATTGCCGAAATAAACGAAACGGAAAGAAGTCAGGTGCAGGAATGACGGTTGAAGGAGGGAAGGGGCGTCGGGCCGGAGGAAAAATTCGGCTTGGCATGGTTGGAGGCGGCCGAGACGCGTTTATTGGTGCGGTCCACAGGATCGCTGCACGACTGGACGACCGGTACGAATTCGTGGCAGGCGCCTTGTCTTCGACGCCAGAACGGTCGCAAGCATCCGGTCGGGACCTAGGGCTTTCACCAGACCGCATCTACGATGATTTCCGGTCTATGGCGGTTCGGGAGGCGCGGCTGAAGTCCGGCATCGAGGTTGTCGCGGTGGTAACTCCGAACAACCTGCATTACCCGGTTGCAGCGGAATTTCTCCGGCGCGGTATCCATGTCATATGCGACAAACCGCTGACCTCCTCCTTGGTGGACGCCAAAAGACTGGCAAAACAAGCGAAGCGGTCCTCTGCCCTGTTCATACTTACACACAACTACACGGGCTATCCGATGATACGCCAGGCGCGCCATATCGTGGCGAAGGGTCAGCTCGGAAGAATCCGTGTCGTTCATGCCGAATACCCGCAAGACTGGTTGTCAGAGCCACTCGAGGCGGTCGGTCAGAAACAGGCCGCATGGAGAACTGATCCAGAGCGATCAGGGTTGGGCGGTTCTGTAGGTGATATAGGGACCCATGCCTACAATCTGCTCCGCTTTGTTACCGGCCTCGAACTGGACAGCCTTTCAGCGGATCTTACCGCGTTCGTGGACGGCCGAAGTCTGGATGACAATGCGCACGTCCTTCTTCGTTTCGTCGGTGGTGCGAGGGGTATGCTGTGGTGCAGTCAGGTCGCGCCTGGAAACGAGAATGCGCTCAAGATTCGTGTCTATGGCGAGCACGGTGGCTTGGAGTGGGAGCAGGAAGCCCCCGACAAGCTTTGGCATACGTCGCGGGGCGAACCGAAGCGACTGATCACTCGAATGGGTGCCGGTGCTGCTGATGTCGCAAACAGGGTATCACGAATACCACCGGGCCATCCGGAAGGATACCTCGAAGGATTTGCAAACATTTACAGGGAGGCGGCCGACGCAATCGAGGCAGCCAGGGAGCAACTCGAAGTACCGGATGAAAACATCTATCCCGGTATCGTTGACGGTGTTGAGGGGGTTGCCTTCATCGATGCCTGCGTCCGGTCCTCAAACCGAAATGGCGCCTGGACCGGGCTCCGATGCTAGGCGATGTAGAAGCGTCTGTTTCAGCGCATACTTTATGGACTGCAACCAGGGCATGCTGCGTTTGCGCCACCATTTGCCGCCAATCTTGATCGAATGGAAGAATTGCTATCGGCGTGAAAGGGCGTCTGGTTGAAAATACTCGTAAGCTTGCTATCTGCCATTTCGTCCACGTGCTGACTCATTTTCGGGAATCACGATATTGAAATTGACCCGGGCCGATGCCGGCCCGGATCTGATTTCCGCTCGGAATGCAACGAGTTTCAAGCCACAGACCGTCTGTTACGACGGCGGACCGGAACTGTCAGAAGTTACCCCAATGTGCCGGATCACTCACGTTGTCAGCATTGATCAAGACTGGCAGCGTAACTGCCGAAGGCTCATATTCCTGTCCTTCAAAATGCGCGATCATTTGGTTTAGAATCGCGTTACCCATGGCAATCGGATCCTGGCCGACAGAAGCGTCCTGGGTGCCTTCACGGATACGGTCCAGGCCCAGTGGCGTGCCATCCAAACCGACTACTGCTACGTGGCCCTCTTCCCCGGGAGGAACCAGCTTTCCAATTTGCCTAAGGGCCGAAACGATTCCTCGAACCATCTCGTCATTGTGACTGAAGACGCCCTTTATGTCAGGATTGCGCGTGAAAGCATCAAGCACCATCGAATAGGCGTTGTCAGCCACCCATTCGGTATTCAACGAACGCACCTCGATGTTCGGATATTCTGCCGCCATCCGATCGTTGAAACCCTTGTGTCGCAGTTGCGCTTGTGCCGAACCGACTGATCCTCTCGTCTCGAGAACAACACCTTCGTTCCCAACCAAGCGGGCCAGTTCATCCGCACCCATTGCACCACCTGCCTCATTGTCAAAATCGACGAACCCGAGATACTCGCCTTCTGGCGGTGGGTTTTCCATGATGAAGACGGGAATACCGGCTTCGTTGGCACGTTTGACGCCAGCGACGAGAAGCGTCGCGTCAACCGGGTTAATCAATAATGCATCCGGCTGCTTGGTGACCGCATCAAGCACCTGGGTAACTTGGAGGTTTGGGTCTCCTTTTCCGTCAACTACCCGTAGGACCATTCCTTCCTCGGCTGCGCGATTCTCGATCCCGGAAACCAGCGCGACCTGGTATTCGAACTGCAAACCGAATGCGATGTACTCGACTGTTTTTCCTCTGACGCCATGTCCGGAAGCCAGTACTGAACCGGACATTCCGGCCATACTCCCTGCAAGCGAAACGCCCATTGCAAGTGCACAGCCTCGGATGAACACGCCACGGCGAGTGAATTGTGATTTTCTTGGCATAGCGTACTTCCTTCTGTGTCTCTTCAATCCATTTTTTGCGGAATCCTTTTAAAAGATCTCCACAAATCGATTACGTAAACGATTACGCCTTCGAATGAAAATATATTCATTATATTTGGCTAGATTGTCAAGACGCTTGGCTCAAATCGGGTGTGAATCCGGCATGGCGACATGATTTGGCATGGATCGATGGATTTGACTGCTGCGAATCAGGCGAAAGCGGGTGTTTAGGCGTGATTTGGCCGGTCGAGGTGACAGGATTTCGGGTTGGCGCGGAATTTTGTCACCATCGGGGGATTTCGGGAATGTTCCTTCCGCACGACATCGCTATCGTGCGGTTGACCGTAGAGACCGGCGCTTGGCCGGAGCAAGGAGCATTCCCAATGACACTTTCGCACACGGGTTCAGCGTTGTCCAACACTCCCGACATTTCCGAAATTGCCGACGCGGCAGCTGAGGCCATCCGCCGCGAGGTCCTCGAACGCTTTGCCTCGGGCGACGTCGCGTGCGACTTTGCCAGGGTCGAGATGCTGGTTTTCGATTCCGTTGCGGCAACGGGGCGGGAGATGCTGCGGACCCTGATCGAAGCCCGCGATGACGCCGCGCCGCGGCTGATGCGGGACGACAAGCCCTGGTACCGGGCCGGCGCCACTCACAAGACCATCATGACACTGCTCGGGGAGGTGAGCTATGAGCGCAGCCGCTTTCGCCGCCGCGGCGCGCCAGTGTCATGGATGCCGGTGGACGAGAGCCTCGGGCTGATGGGAGGCTGGATGACGCGGCCGGCGGCGGAGGCGGCGGTGATGACCGTGGCACACTGCACCTACCAGGATGCGGAACAGCTGCTGCAGAAGGCCGGCGCGATGACGCCGTCGGCGAGCGCGCTGCAGGATCTGGTGACTGCGGTGCATGAACACTGGAGCACGGCCGAGGAGACGGTGATACCCCAGGTGCGGGAGGCCGAAGGCATTCCGGGCGCGGCGGTTTCGGCGGCGATTTCGCTGGATGGCGTGATGGTGCCGATGCGTCCCGGCGAGGATGGGCGGGCGGAGGCCTGCTGGCGCGAGGCCTCCTGCGGAACGGTGTCCTTCCTCGACAGGGAAGGAACGCGTCTTGCCGGCATTTGCCTGGCGCGCATGCCGGAGGCGGGGATGACAAGCCTGAAGGCGCGTCTCCTGAGCGAGGTTGCGAAGATCCGGGAGGCGCGGCCGGACCTGGTGCTGGTGGCGGCGGCTGACGGGGCGCTGTCGAACTGGGAATTCCTTGCGAAGCTGGACCCGCACGCGGAGGTCCTGGATGTCTGGCACGCGGTCGAACATCTTCATGTCGTCGCACAATCTGCACGTGATCCGGACAGCTGGTTCCAGAAGTGGCGCGGTGTGCTGATGAACGAACACGACGGGGTGGAGCGGGTCATCCGGGCCATACGCTACCTGCGGGACAGTTGTCACCGCGGCCGTGGAGATGTGGAGCGGGAGCTGGAATTCTTCCGCAAGAACAGATCACGCATGCGCTACCGGGCCCTGCAGGACCGCAATCTCCCGATCGGCAGCGGTGTGGTGGAGGCCGCAAACAAAAGCATCGTGTGCAAGAGATTCAAGGGTTCGGGCATGCGAAGGAGCATGGAGGGCGGCCAGGCGATCATGACCTTCCGGGCACTGATCCTGTCAGGACGGTTCGGCCGCGCGTGGAACGCACTGGCAGCAAATGACAACGCCAAACCAACCCGCAAGGCCCTCGCAGCATGAGACCAAAAACGTCGCCATCTCAAATTTACACCCCTCAAATCTGCCAAAATTGTCAGGAGCAAATGATCTGTACGGTTTTCTGGGTGCTGAGGAGATGCCTGATGACCCGCGCGCGATTGTTACGGGAGTTACGACGGATTTGAGAGGCCTTCCGGCGTCCGGAAGAAAGGCGCCTGACCGGGGGGAGGCAGCGTTGTGGAATCGCGTTCAATACTGACCCACTTTCGGGGTGAATCGCGTTCAAAATTGACCCACCCCTGATCCGATGGAAACGACTGCCTCGCAACATTTTCAGCGAGGCAGAAGAGATGGTGTCAGTGGAGACGATCGGCAAGATACGACGTGCATGGCACGTTCACGGGAAGTCCATTCGGTCGATCGCGAAGTCGATGGGCGTGTCGCGCAACACGGTTCGCAAGGTGTTGCGCTCCGAGGAGTCGGCGCCGCAGTACCGGCGTCCGGACCAGCCTCATCGGAAGCTCGGCGACTTCATTCCGGAGCTCGAGCGGAAGCTGGAGGCCAACAAGCAGAAGAAGAAGCGGCGTGACCGCCTGAGCATGAAGCGGATCTGGCGGGATCTCGCGGACCAGGGATGCGATGCGAGCTACAGCGCCGTCTGCCGCTACGCGGCGGCCTGGAGCCGGCGCCAGGGCGGCGGCGTGTCGGGCGCCCACGTTCCCCTGGAGTTCGATCCCGGCGAGGCCTTCCAGTTCGACTGGAGCCATGAATGGGCGGTCATCGGCGGCACGACGGTGCGGCTCAGGGTGGCGCACATGCGCCTGTGCCACAGCCGCATGAGCTTTGTGCGGGCGTATCCGCGCGAGACCCGGGAGATGGTCTTCGACGCCCACAACCGGGCGTTCCGGCTGTTCGGAGGTTCCTGCCAGCGCGGCATCTACGACAATATGAAGACGGTGGTCGACGTCATCTTCGCGGGGCGGACGCGCAAGTTCAACGCCCGTTTCCTGGAGATGTGCGGGCACTTCCTCGTGGATCCGGTGGCATGCACGCCGAACGCGGCGTGGGAGAAGGGCCAGGTCGAGAACCAGGTCCGCGACATTCGCGAGCGGCTGTTCCGCGAGCCACCGCGCTTCGACAGCCTCGACGACCTGAACGACTGGCTCGAGGAGAGCTGTCGCAGGCACGCGCGGGAGCATCCGCATCCCGACGACCGCGAGCTGACGGTCTGGGAGGTGTTCGCACGCGAGGAGCGTCGCTGCCTGATTCCCTTTCCGGGGCCCTTCGACGGCCACCGCCCGCTGAGCCGGAGCGTCTCCAGGACCTGCCTCGTGCCCTTCGACGGCAACCGCTACAGCGCCGAGGCGCGGGCGGCCCAGAAGGCGACGGAAGTGTTCGCCTATGCGGACCGGATCGATATCCGCCTTGACGGCGAACTGGTCGGCAGCCACCCGCGCAGCTTCGATCGCGGCAGGACGGTCTACGACTGGCTCCACTACGTGCCCGTGCTCGCGCGCAAGCCCGGCGCGCTGCGCAACGGCGCCCCGTTCCGCAACGGGGCTCTGCCGGAAGCGCTCGGAGCCGTGAAGGACAGGCTTGGCGCCTTCGACGACGGCGATCGGCAGATGGCACGGATCCTTGCCGCGGTGCTCGAGGACGGGCTCGACGAGGTGCGCGCGGCCTGCGGCGACGCGCTGGAAGGCGGCGCCGTCTCCGCCGACGTGGTCCTGAACATCCTGTCGCGACGGCGCGACCCCGGTCCGGCACCACGGATCGAACTTCCCGAGCGGCTTCGCCTGAGCGTCGAGCCGGAAGCCGACTGCGGCCGCTATGACAGCCTGAGGGAGATCCCCGAATGAGACGCAAGGACATCCTGGAACTGATGGGCACGCTCGGCCTGAAAGGCATGAAGGCCGTCTACGACGAGGTGCTCGCCGACGCAGCCAGACGCGGCCATCCCCCGGAGCGGGTTCTCGGCGCGTTGCTGAAGGCGGAGGTTGCGGACAAGAAGGCGCGCTCGATCAAGTACCAGCTGTCGGTCGCCAAGCTGCCGACGGCGAAGGAACTCGACGGCTTCGACTTCACGCAGAGCCTTGTCGAGGAGCGGCTGCTGCGCCAGCTCGCGGACGGTTCCTTCCTCGATCCGCCGCGCAACGTCGTGGCGATCGGCGGGACCGGCACCGGCAAGAGCCATATTGCCATCGCGATCGCCCGAGCCTGCATCCGCCGCGGCGCCCGGGGTCGGTTCTTCAACGCCGTCGGGCTGGTCAATCTCCTGGAGGAGGAACAGCGCGACGGCCGCCAGGGCCGTCTCGCCGAGGCCATGCGCAGGCGGGACTTCATCATTCTGGACGAACTCGGCTACCTGCCCTTCGCCCGCAGCGGAGGGCACCTCCTGTTCCACTTCGTCTCCTGCCTCTACGAGCATACGCCTCTGATCATCACCACCAACCTGCCGTTCAAGGAATGGGCCGACGTGTTCGGGGACCCGAGGATGACCACGGCGCTGCTCGACCGCCTCACCCATCACTGCGATATCATCGAAACCGGGAACGAGAGTTGGCGGTTCCGGCACCGCAGCTGAACACCCGTCGCAGGCTCGCGGGCAGGGCAGCGTCGTGGCCGCAGAGGATCAACCGCAGGCGCCAGCTGTCCAGCCAGCGCGGAACCGACGTCGCGACGCCGGCGGCGGACACCGCCGTGAAGCTCCGCAGCGTCAGCACCGACAGTGCGGCGAAATGACCTTGAGCGAGGCTTCCACGGCCCTGGAGGTCGATTGCCGGAAAGCGGGCCGCATGGCCCGGGAGGGCCGTCTGCCGACCAGTGAATACAGGGCGAAACACACAGGGGGAGACATCGTCATGGCGTTGACACCGGCACAAAAGCAGCGGCGCTACCGGGAACGGGTGAAGGAGAGGCTCCGGGCCGAAGGCAGGCAGGTCGTCGTCCATTACCGCAAGCCGAAGGAAGAGCGCAGCATGCGGAAGCGGTGGCGCAGGCATGTCGCCGCCCTGGTCGAGATCCAGGAGCAGGTCCGGGATCGCCGCGACAGGGTGCCGCCAAACCTTGAAGACAGCCCCTATGCCCGGGCGGCCGACGCCTTTCTCTCGATCGACCTGTCGGAGCTCGAGGCCAACGATCCACCGCTCGGCTTCGGCCGGGACTGATGGCCCGGCATGCCTCCGGCCGCGCGGTAACGTTACCATGTACGGTGGAATCCTCCGTATCAATGCACCGCAATACGCTGGCCGGGAAACGGGTGGCGCGGGTCATGCGCCACGGCGCGCCAGGCGGCGTGATCCGGCCCCAAACTCGTGACTCTCATCCTGATTGTCGCGCTGCAGAAGCCACCTCTTCCAGTAGTCGCAAGCGAACTGCGTCCGCCAGATCCCCGTGGATCGCTGACCACAGGTGATCGGAGAGCCCACGATCGCGGACGCGGTCCTCGATCGCATTGTCCACAACGCCTGTCGCATCGAACTCAAGGGCGAGTCCCAGCGCAAGCGCAACAGGCCGCCGCCGTGCCCCCGCATCGATCGGGGAACGTCCTGTGGAGGTGCTCACCACACAGGAGTTGTTAGGTTGCTCCCGATCGATTGGCCCGATTCGTCCTTGCGGACGAAACCCTGAAATTGGAAGGGTGACGGGGAATTTTTTCTGCCCCGGTTTCCCCTCCGCGCTCCGCGCTCCGGGGAAACCGGGGCAGCTGCGGGGCGGCGATCATCAGGCATTGACACAGGTACAGGAGTTGTGGACGAGCCCTTCGGGCCAGCCCGCGCCCTGCGGGACGTGTGGACAAGCGGTGGACGAGGCTGGCGCCTCGCCCACCGCGTTGACCACACTCGCGTGCTTCTCGCCCACAGGCACCACAGGACAACCACAACACCGATTCTTTCAATATTCGGATTCTTCCGGCCTGACGGCCGGAGAGAAGGGGGACCCAACAGCGCCGGGGCCTCGCAAACGGACCACGGTCATCGCGTGCACCGCGGTGTTGAAATCCGGGTGGGGCTCGCTTGCGCCCGCAGCGGGCTGGCCTTCGGCCAGCCTGCCGGCATCAAAAAGGAGGACAGAACCAAGGCTTCAGTCCGGGAGAGACTTGCGCGCTAACGCGCGAACCGGTCCGTCAGATGTCGTAGGAACCTGTACCGAAGCTCCCGTCGTCCTCTTCCCGCCATCACGCACCCTCCTGCCAATGTCCGACGACAACAGGCCGCCAGGAAAAGGTGGGTCAATTTTGAACGCGAATCCTGGGTCAGTTTTGAACTGGACTTGACAAGCGTGCCTTCCAGGATTGTGTGACTGCAGGTTTTGGCGGAATGTGGGCCGGTACGAAGAGGAAAGCCTCGGCGGTTTGCTTGATGAACGCCTGCGCCATATCCCGGCCCAGGCTTACCGCTGTCACGTCATCAATGTTCGTGTGCGCGTCCATCGCTTCCCCGACCGGCGCTTGAACGTAATCCACAGACCGCGCAAGCTCGATGACGTCAATGCCAATGGCTCCGCGGTTCCCGATCCGGGCGGGAAACCGGGCGGGCTGAACGCGATGAAAGGTATCCTGCGGAAGTTTGGACGGGTCCGTCGGGCCGGCGCGAACCCTCCGGCCGCCTGTCCGCACTCGAGTTCCTGGCCCACGAACACCACAGGATCAACGGCAACCAATCTGTCAGGAAAATTGGCAAAAATGAAAAACGGATAGTTCAATTTGTCACTGTTAGGCACTTGGCTCAATTTGCAACCGTTTATGGCGTGTCGAATAGCCAGCCAACTCGTGGTCCAAGCCGATCCGTTTGGAATCGATACGAAACCATTTGGACGCGTGCGCCATGACTTCGGGAAGCTATTCCTGATACTTGAACCCGGTCCCGGCGTTCAACCAGACTGTCTCGCAAAACTTTACTTGGTTTCATTGCCGACTGCCGAAGGTCTTCCGGTGTCGGAATTTGAATGGTCGAATTCATAGGCGGAATCAAAGATGTTCGTCCAGGTTGGCCGCGGAACAGGCCGAATGTCGCGTTAGCACGCCCTGACGGCCAGACAATGTTGACGCGCCCTCAACCGGGCTAGCGCCGTCACGGTTCGCGATGGTGACGATGGCCGGCCAAAGGGAACGGTGCCGCTGGTACGATCAAGACCGACTTGCCGCCTTCCAAGAAAGTTTGCTGCATCGCCGTCGGACTTGTCAGTGAATTGATCTACCGAGGAGCGTCGCGGAAATACGGACGCATATCACTCCGGAAAGTTGCCGTTTCCTTGGTTCAATCGTTCCTGACATCCGGCCCTGAGCATGAAAGGGTTTTCCGGGTTCAATCTGGCTCAGCCGGAAGAGTAATCTTTGTGGTCGCCGCACATTCGAGAGTGGTGAAAATGCCCGAATGTCTACGAGCAACCGTCCGAGGAAATACAGAATTTCCCTCAGGTATGGTCAAGTCACGTGGCTAAGAATGCGGGCGCGAGGGAGGTTTTTTGGAAAACATCGTAATTCGAACCACAGGATCCCCGAAAGAGCAGCGATACTTCCAAGGTCGTCTTGATACACGGACGGCTTTCCTTTCGGGACACGCGGTCAAACAGGAGCTTTGCTGCCTCCTGGCCAATCTTGTAGGCAGGTTGTGCAGCCACAGTCAAGGGAGGGCGAAACGCGTCGGCGAGGTGGAAGTCATCAAAACCGACGATCGCAACATCTTCGGGGCATCGCATTCCCATTTGATTCAATGCCCGCACCATTCCCAAAGTCATGAAGTTGTTCGTGCAGAAAACGGCACTCAACGCATGTTTCGACGACAAGAGAGCGGCGCCAGCACGCTGTGCGGAATCTATATCGGAACTGCTATGAACAAATAGATTTGGGTCCAGCGCTATCCCAGCTTTGTCATGGGCATCCCTGTATCCGGCCACGCGGTCCTCAATCGAACTCGCCGCCAGTTCGGCCATGACAACTGCTATCCGCCGGTGACCAAGACCAACCAAGTGATCGGTCAAAGCGAACGCTGCCTCGCGATTGTTAACAACCACGGTATCCGCCGATACTTCAGGCAGGAAACGGTCAACCATAACGAGTGGGAAATCGTTATCCGCGAGTTCCTGCAAGAGTTTGAAGTTGCCACCTACCGGCGCAAGAATCAGGCCGTCCACTCGCTTCTCCAGGAGCATCTCGATGCTGAGGCGTTCTTTCTTGGGGTTTTCATCGGTATTGCACAGAATGAGGTTACAGTTATCCTCCCTGTCGTATACGGCATCCTCGACACCGCGCACCAAGTCCGAAAAATACGGATTTGAAATGTCAGATATCATTAGGCCCACTGTGCCGGTTCTGTTACGCCGAAGGCTGCGCGCAACCGCATTCTGCCGATATTGAAGCGTCTCTATGGCGTCGAGAACTCTACGGCGAGTCTGGGGGGTGACATACCGTGAATTGTTAATGACATGTGATACCGTCGCGGAAGATACTCTTGCTCTCCGCGCGACATCATGAATTGTGGGCATTTGCCTTCTGGGTGGTCCCTAATTCAACATATCGCAGTGAATCTGCCGTGTATAACTGTTCCATTCGCCCGAGAGCAAGTCATCACGAGATGCGTGTGCGTCAGGTTCGCCCGATTGAACTCGCATGATGTCCTATCGGGTGTCTTGACCCACCGACCGCAAACAACCAGTTGGCCCGTGCTGCACTTGCAATAGCGTTTGGGATTCCGCTGCAATGCCCCGTCCAGAGCCGGACAAACACGAAAACAAGAGGCATGCGCCTAGTGAGTGTTTCAACTCTGGTTGAAAGGTACTTCGCAGATGTCCCGATGTCCCAGGAAAGCCCGGAGAAATCAGGAATGAGAATCCTGACCCTTGCATGGCATGTTTGCCGGAAACTCCTCCCACTAACGATCCTGCAGTCTTGCGAAACAGTAGTCGGAATCTATAGTATATTCAGAGCATTGATACGTACGGTTGCTGAGGGCTGATCAGAATAGAAATTCCAGTTTATCGCTTAGGGTGTCGTCATTTAAGTATGTGGAGGAGGAAATGGCCTCGAAACTCAATTGGGGAATCTTGGGAACTGCTGATATCGGCCGAGGGCAGGTCGCTCCCGCAATTCAGCAGTCTCGGCGTGGCCGTGTTGCGGCCATTGCTAGCCGCGACGAGAACAAGGCTCGGGACTACGCAGCAGAGGTCGGCATCGAGAGTGTCTACAGGGGATACGATGCACTTCTGGCCGACCGTGACATTGATGCTGTTTACATCCCATTGCCAAATTCCCTTCATGCCAAGTGGATTGTACGTTCTGCCGAAGCGGGCAAAGCGATACTATGTGAAAAACCTCTTGCCACGAATGCCGAAGAGGCTGAGCGCGCAATCGAAATTTGCGAACGCCACAACGTGCATCTAATGGAAGGCTTCATGTATCGCTTTCACCCCCAGACGCATCGCGTTCAGGAAGTGATCGAATCGGGAGAAATCGGCGAGGTCCGGGAGGTCCATGCTCATCTCTCTGTCAATATCCGGCGAGATGCCGACCTTTCCAACATTCGGTTCCAACCTGAACTGGGCGGTGGTGCACTTCTGGACATGGGTTGCTACTCCGTCAGTATTGCACGGATGTGTTTCGGATCCGAACCTGAACGCGTCACCGGTTTGTTGCGGACCGACGACACGATGGGTGTGGACATGAGCGTTGCAGCAATGCTTGAGTTTTGTGGAGGTGTCGCACTTGTCGGAGCATCCTTTGAAGCCGACGGTAACGGTTCTTACAAGGTCGTCGGCTCGCGAGGGTCAATAGAAGTTCCCAGAGGAATAATCCCGGGGCTCGGCACGCGCGCCGCAGAAGGCCTGGTGATAGTTTGTGACCAGGACTCAAATCGCAGGGAAGAAGTATTCGAACCTGTGAACCAGTATCGTCTCATGGTCGATGCGTTTGCAGAAGCGGTACTGAACGATGAGGCGTTGCCATTGCCCCTTTATGAATCACTCAACAACATGAAGGTGCTGGATGCGGTCGCGTCGGTTCGGCATACTGTAGTTCCGTAACGGGATCGATCGCATCGATGTCGTGCCTGATGCCGAACATGCCTTTTTCGATGTCGTCAATACGCGACTGACCAACTTTCCCGGAGACCGGGTCTCCGGCGGCCGCCGTGTCCCATAACTTCTCTTCAACGCCTTGGAGGCGTAACAGGATCCCCGGACAGTGCGTCGGTTTTGTCAGCCTCGGCACGGGATCGGTCACCGGAGTGCTGGACGACGTTTCCAGTATGGATCGTTTTGTCGCCGCGGCTGTCCGGAGAGTTCCTCGATCCGCTGGAGAAATTCCCGGTGGCGAGCCTTGTCGGCCTGCCCCGAAGGCACACCTCCCTTCCTCCGCGGTGCAACGGTCCTGCTGAAAGCGCCGGCCTTGCCGACGCGGCCACGCAAAAGGTCGCGATTCGATTTCCGTTCGTTGCTTGAAGCGTCTGGCAGCGTATTCGGCATTGCCGGCCTCATGCACCTGAATTGTCTTCGGGGAAACGGGGATATCGGTTGATGGCATGAACGGAAGAAACTGGATCGCCACGGACCGTCGCGTGACAAACAGGGTGTCGCCCAAATTGCCTTAATTTACGAAAAAAGACAGAATTCGCGAAACCCGGAAAAGACACCTGGCTCTTCCCGCTCAGAAAATAGACTGGCAGCGAACACTCAATCGACGGCAAATGGCAAGGCCATCGCGCCTTCCCTGAACGCCCAAGTCGGGAAAAGGCGGTAACGATCCGGCGCAAAAAAACTGAAAAAGAAAGGAAAAAGGAGGGGCGACAGACGCTGGTCCCGCATGCACGCATGGAACCTTTGAAATTCTTCCGGATCACACGACTGTAGTCGGATCTGCCGGGACCGGAACCACATCGTCCGATGTGCATTCGGCAAGTTCGACCAACATCTCCTGCGCTCGATCCCGTAGAGTCTTGCCGCCTGCTTCCACACAGTATAATCGGCTATGAGTTCAAGGAGAGGTGGCCGAGTGGTCGAAGGCGCACGCCTGGAACGCGTGTAGGCGGGGAACCGTCTCCAGGGTTCGAATCCCTGTCTCTCCGCCATAAACAGACCTTAACTCATTGAAAATAAATAGAAAGATGAAAGACGTTACCACTTATGCACCACCAAAAGAATCGTTGTTGGGTTATTGAATTTCCCGGCAGAAACACCATATCTGGACACGTTGTGCAGATTTAACACGACATGTAGAACCGGCCATCGGAGAATTGTTTTGGCCAAACTTTTGATTCTGCCGGAAAACCCTGACCAGTTGTGTGTAACCAGACGGGGATAACCACGCCGCACCGGCCCGCTGATAGGAGTGGAAATTGCGGAAAACCGTGGCGACAGTTAGGAGGCCCAACAATCCAGTTGGGAAGCACAAGTCTCCCTTAGCAGGCAGCATCGCCTATCCGGTGTTGCTTGTGTATAAAATTCGGTGGCCTCCCAACAGTAAAGGAAACTTGTAATGGCAGGCTTTGATGAACTCGCGAACGTGTTAGATAAACTCTACTCGGAAAAATACACCGACCGAGAACGGGCAATGCGAGGATTTGGGCATGAAAACGAACCTGATTTGAGGCGGATTATGGAGTCAGACAGTACTTTGGTTGAACTCGTTGAATCAGCAAGGATTGGCGATAAGTGGTATTTCGCTGGTTTCATCCGCGAAGGCATGGGGATCGCGGTACACATAAGGGAAAACAGCGCGACTATGTCAGCACGAAATTAAGTTCAAATCACGTTGAAATGCGGAGCGCCTATCCCGCGTCAATCGTCCTGTTCCATGATGCCAGACAGTTCCAGTGCTTTGCCAAGGTCCATGCCCTCGGCCGCAATGAGTTTCGCGAACACCTGCGCCCGGCTCACCATGTCCTTTGGATAGCCATCGAATACCAGTTTCACCGGCGTTTCCAGTTTCATGGTCAATTCGTATTCCAGAAGCCGCGCTATCGGCAAGACGGTTCCAAGGTGATAGCGCCGGATTGCCGCGCGTTGGCTTGTGCCGTCCGCATCCGTGAACAGCGAAGGCGGCGTGCCGCAAGCGGCAGGGCGATTTTATTGTCCGCGCGGTGATCGACGTGCGGTGATTTTTGGGCTGGCCATTTCGTTCTCGATGTGTCAACATGCCGGCCATGGTGATTCTTCCGACCCCGGATTCGTCCATCGACCTGCGCGCGGTGACGGTGCGCCCGACCCGGGGCGCGCGTGAGCACCGGCTCTGGGACCGCCTGGTCGAGGAGCACCACTACCTGCGGTTTCACGGCATCGTCGGCAAGGGCCTGCGCCATGTCGCGCTGCACGGCGAGACCTGGCTCGCACTGGTCGGCTGGCAGCCGGGCGCGTTCAAGCTGGCCGCGCGCGACCGCTGGATCGGGTGGTCGCAGGAGCAGCAGTTCCGGCGGCTGCACCTGATCTGCAACAATTCCCGTTTCGTCATTCTCACGCCCGGGCGGGTGCCGAACCTGGCGTCCCGTGTGCTGGGGCTGAGCCTTCGGCGGCTGTCCGCCGACATCCAGGCCGTGCACGGGTACCCGGCCTTCCTCGCGGAGACGTTCGTGGACGTCTCGAGGTTCTTCGGGACCTGCTACCGTGCGTCGAACTGGCGCTCGCTGGGGCTGACGCGCGGCTTCGCGCGCGAGTCCGGAGGCGCGGCGCGTTGGCGCCATCACGGCCAGCCAAAGGAGATCTTCATGTACGAACTGACCGACGACGCCGTCGAGGCGCTGAGCCGGGACGAGATCCCGCAAGGCTGGAACGCGGAGCAGCACGACGACGCCGAGCCGATGGCCGCGCCCCGGCTGCGCAGCCTGTTCGAGTGCCTGGGCGAGGTGCCCGAGTGCCGCAAGCCCCGGGGCAAGCGCTATCCGCTGAGGACCGTGCTGACGATCGCCGTCGCGGCCCGGCTCGCCGGCTACCGCGGCGTGACCGCCTTCGCCCAGTTCGCCGCCCTGCTTTCGCAGGAGCAGCTCGAGACGGTGGAGGCGTTCTTCAGCCCTTCCAGGAAGCACTTCACCGCGCCCTCGATCACCACCTTCCACAACATCCTCGCCGACCTGCCGCCCGAGACGCTGGACGACGCCATCGGCCGGTGGACCGCCCAGCAGGCCGGCGCGGACACGCCGCTCGCCATGGACGGGAAGGACCTGCGCGGTGCCTCGAAGCAGACCGAGGAGGGACGGCGGATGATGGTCGCGGCGGTCGAGCACGGGACCGGCATGGAGCTCCGGCAGGTCGAGGTCGACGCGAAGAGCAACGAGATCCCCGCCGTGCGCGAACTCTCCGGCAGCCTCGACGTCGCCGGCCGCATCGTCACCATGGACGCGATGCACGCCCAGCACGAGACCGCGCGCCGCCTTATCGGGCGCGGCGCCGACTATGTCGTCACCGCGCTCAAGCAGAACCAGGAGACCATCCTCGACGACCTCAAGGCGATCGACTTCGACGACGCGCCCTTGCACGAGACCGTCGAGAAGGGCCATGGACGCTTCGAGCGTCGGCAGTGCGCCGTCGTCGACCTCTCCGGCGCCCAATGGGACGGCTACGCCGCCCTCCACGGGCGCAGGCAGGCCATGCGCATCGAGCGCGAGCGCGAGATCCTCAAGACCGGCGAGCGCAGCGTCGAGGTGACCTGGTGCCTCACCTCGCTCGGCCCCGAACGCGCCGGACCCGAGGAACTGCTGGAACTGGTGCGCAACCATTGGGTGATAGAGAACCGGGTCCATTACGTGCGCGACTTCACCTACGACGAGGACCGCTGCAGGGCCCATGTGCGCCACATGCCGCGCAACCTTTCCTGCCTGACGAACGCAGCCATCGCCATCGTGCGCTGCGACGGGCGCTTCAGCTACATGCCCGAGGCGAACCGGCACGACGCAGCCCGTGCCCAGGAGGCCATCGACGCGATCCTGATCCCGCCCGGCGCGTGATCCGTCTGTCCTGACCGTGCGAGGAGCGCACGGAACGCGCCGCCAGACGGCGCGAAGGAACAGCCGTGCCCGAACAGCCCGAAAATCGTGTCCAGCCCGCCCTGGAAGGCCACGGGTCGTCGCCAAAACCGGTGCGCAGATGACCCGGGACGCATCAAGCATGACCGCTCTTCGTCACGTTGGCCCCGCAGACTCGACAATAAAATGGTCCTGCCGCAAGCGGCGTGTAGTTCCGAAAACATGTGCAACGTCCCGACATACTGCCCATTATCACGCTTCCGAGCTGACGATTCATTACCGGTTCCATCCCTGTGCCGGCGAAAAGGTGAAACTCGAAAGCCGCCGCCCTGAACCATCCGGCAATAATCTTTACGTCCGTTTGCAATCGAGCGGCCGTTCGCTGGCGATTCGCGAATGGATGACCCGGCCGGAAGCGGCGGCTTGCGCGGTGTGTGACACCCCGAGGCTGTCACGTGAGGCTTTGTCAGACCTGCGCATGATCGTCGATCGCGTCGTCCGCTCCCTTGCAGACGACGGAGGCAACGATGACGCGCAACTGGCGGACGACACGACAAGGGCGGCTGTTCGAACCGGACGGACCCGCCCACATCATGGAAGGAGAGCGGAAGACGGAACTGCTGGCGCTCCTGGCGCAACTGATCCGGGAGGCGGTGACGAACCGCACGCCAGACGGGGGAGACGGACATGAACAAGATCACGGCTGAGCATCTCGCACGAAAGGCGATCGTCTATGTGCGCCAGTCTTCCGAGTACCAGGTGCGCCACAACACGGGGAGCCGGGAGTGGCAGTACGGGCTCAAGGCCCGCGCCGAGGCCCTTGGCTGGTCGGACGTCACCTTCATCGACCAGGACCTCGGCCTGTCGGGCAGCGGCGGCGCCCGGCGGCCCGGCTTCAAGATCATGCTCGACGCCGTCTGCAACCGTGAAGCCGGCATCATCCTCTCGGTGGACGCAACAAGGCTCTCCCGGAATGGCCGGGAATGGCATACGCTGCTCGAGTTCTGCGGTGTCGTCGGCTGCCTGCTGGCCGACGAGCAGACGGTCTACGACCTTTCAATGGTACACTGTTGACTCGACGTTGGTGTAATCTCGGAAGGCGCGGTAATTTTCGACGAAGAGTGACAGGATGAGGTATCCTTCCCAGAGTTTGTGAGTTCCCGGTATGGGCTGTCGCCTTGACGGGATGAATCCGGCGAGGCGGGCGGTGTTGACTGCGAAGTCTGCGATTGTCTGTTGCGGGTCTGGCGGGTCGCGCTGTTTTCGATGGTTCGGCTTGGCCATGTGCACGGCGAGGACATGGATCTCGTCCACATGGACGGCTGTTCGCGCCAGCGTGTCCGGCGCGCTCCGCGCGAGACGCTCGACGGACATGACGGTGCAGGCGGTGACGGCGTCGAAGGCGAGGCACCGGCGCAGGTCGTCGGCGGCGTTGAGCCTGCGGTCCTTGATCCGCGTACCGGTTTTGACGGCCGCGAAATACTCCTCGATCAGCCATCTCTTCTCGTACCATTCCGCGATGCGGAGCGCGTTCTGCTCCGTCGGGTCGCCCTCGGTGGTCAGGAGCAGCCAGTCGAGCGGTTCCTTTCCTTTCGGCGGTTCAGGTTCAAGCACGCGCACGGCGAGCATGCGCAGGGGCCGCGTGTCCTTCGGCAGGTCGGTCGGCGGGACGAGATCAACGTACCCGGCCCGCAGTTCGAGCTTCACGCCCTTGCGTCCCTTGCGCTTCCGAGGCCCGCCGCAGGCTTCGATGTCGATCCTCTTCACGGCGGCGACATCAAGCCCGGCCGCGTGTTCCCACAGATCCTCCAGCCCGCCTTCCGCCGTGAAGACCCGCCGCCTGGTCGAACGGCTGGCGCGGACCAGAAGGCCGCTGCCGTCGGCAGCGTCGGCGCAGCCGCAGCCTTCCGACAGCAGCGCCCATATGTCGCCTTCCCGGTCGCAGAGGGTCACCACACGGGTCCGCGGACAGGCGGACGCCAACTCGGCAGCCTTGCCGAGACCGTCCAGCCAGCGTTCGCTTTCCTCGCCTTCCACCGCCGTCCCTTTCTCCACCGCGCGGAAGTCGGCATCGAGATGGAAGACCCCCAGCGCGCAGCCGCCCTCGCTGAAGGCGACGCCGAAATGGGCCGCGAGCCCGGTGCTGCCGGAACCGCCGCCGCCGATGTCGACAAGACCCTCCGTCGCCTTCAGCCCGGTGTAGTTCACCATCGTCGTGTCCTGCACCGCGAGCACGACGGGCTGCCTGCGGCAGCGCTCGGCCATCGCCTCCTGGTGGGGCTCAAGAATGTCCCGCACGCCGATCCTCGGATTGGACAGGAACCTGTACGCCGCCTTCTGCTCCGCCTCGCCGGGAAAGATCACCGGAAGCGGCGCTCCCGGACGCGCGCACCAGGCCCCGCCCATCATCACCAGACGTTCGCGCACGCGCGCGTCGCTGTGGGCGCTCCGCCCGTATTCGCGCTCCGCCCATGTCGGATCCTCCCTTGCAACGAGAGGCGGGCCGCCGCCGATCACCCTTTCCGGCTCACGTCCGAGAACCTCCCGCCATCCCGCCGACAGCGGCTTCACGTACACCCGGAGCCTCGGCCCCGGATCCTTGCCCGATGCCGGATCCTTGCAGCACGTCCAGCCCGCCGCACGGTAGCTGGCGCCCGTGTGCTCCGGCCCCACGTAGCTGTAGGCCAGTTCCGGGCGGACACCGTAGCGCTCCTCCCAGTCGTCCGCAACGCGGTCGCGGAACAGCGCCAGCGCCAGCGACGCAAGCCCGTAGACGCGAACCCCGGGAAGGATCAGGAACCGATCGTTGTTGACAACGCGCCCGATATTGGCGTCCCGGGCCGCCTGCGACCAGCCGATGTGGAGATCGCGCGCCTTGTGGTGCCAGGAGGCGGCGCCGGCAGTCAGGCCGCCGAGAATGCCGTGTTCGGACGAACGGAGCCAGTAGCGGATGCGCCCGCCAGGACAGGCAGCATCGCCTTCGGGGTGGTGCGACGCCATCATCGACCGCGCCAGGCCCTTCTCCGCATCGGCAACCGGAACCACGCTGATCTCGCCAAGATCGTCTAGAGAGCACGACAGCACCCTGTCCGGGTAATCCAGCGACGGAGCCAGGGACCCCGCGTCGATCGAACCCATCGGGCGTGCCTCCGGCAGGGAAAGGCCGAGGGCCGAGGACAGCTTCGGAAGGACAGCACGGGCCGAGGCGAGGCACAGGTCCCCCTTCGCGTTCCGCCAGTCCTCGCGCTCGCAAAGCTCCCGAGCCAGTGAAGTCCGGGTGCAGTCCCCGCCTCCAAGCGTCGCCTTCAGCCAGTCAACCGTCTCGGAAGCGTAATGTCGAAGACCAATTCTCATCGAACCAAGGCTATAACGTCAATAACCTCGAGTAACCGTGTCCTATTGAAAGGTCTACGACCCCCGCCTGCCGACAGACAGGATGGTGCTCGGGCTTCACGGGACCATGTCGGAACTCGAGCTTGCGAACATGCGCAGGCGTTCGATCGAGGGCCGCAATCGCAAGGCGGCGCGCGGCGAGTTGTTCGGGGCCGTTTCGGCAGGTTACCGGCGTGTCGGCAGGAACGCGATCGAGAAGGACCCGGACCTGCGTGTCCGCGCGGCGATCGATCTTGTCTTCAGCAAGTTCGACGAGTTGCACAGCGTTCGGCAGGTCCATCTCTGGTTCAACGACGAGGGCCTTGAGTTGCCGTCACGGCCGACGGGCGAGAACGAGCAGCTGCGATGGCAGGTGCCGAACTACGGGCGGGTTCACGGGATTCTGACGAACCCGGTCTTTGCCGGGGCCTATGCCTACGGCCGGACCGAGAGCCAGGTCGAAATCCGCGACGGAGAAAAGAAGATCACGCGCAAGGTGGTGAGCGACCGGGACGCCTGGCAGGTCTTCATCCCCGACAACCATGAAGGCTATATCAGCCTGGAGACCTACGAACGGAACCGGCGCGTGATCGCAGACAACAGCACGAAAATGATGCCCTCGGGACGCCGCGGCGCGGTTCGCAGCGGTGCGGCCCTGCTTGCCGGGCTGGTGCGCTGCGGCCACTGCGGGCGCAAGCTGACGGTCACCTACAGCGGAACCAGGGGCACCGTGCTGCGCTATATCTGCCATTCGGGGATGATCAACCACAACGAGCCGAAGTGCATCTCGTTCAGCGGCGCTCCCGCGGACGCGGCGGTCGGCAGGGAGATTGTCCGCATTCTCGAGCCGATCGGCCTGGAGGCGGCGCTCCGCGTCATCGAAGACGATGCCAACGCCGGGTCGGAGGCGGTTCGCCAGCATGAGATCGCGCTCGAGCGCGCCCGCTACGAGGCCCATCGCGCGTGGCAGCAGTACGATGCCGTCGATCCGGGGAACCGGCAGGTGGCGGGCGAACTGGAGCGCCGGTGGAACGAGCGCCTGATCGCGGTGCAGACGGTCGAGACCGCCCTGGAACATGCGCGCGAGGCCTGCGCGGACATGAGGATGGATGAAGAGGAGCGGGAAGCATGTCTGCAACTCGGCGCCGATCTTGAGCGGGCATGGAACCATGAAGGCGTCACCGCGGAGACCCGCAAGCGAATGCTTCGCGCTGCGCTCGAGGAAATCATGGTCTGGTGTGAGGACAGGCAGGTCAGGTTGCTGCTGCACTGGCGTGGCGGCGACCATACGGAACTGTTCGTCACCAGGAGAGCCACAGGTCGGCATCGCCATGTGACCGATGCCGAAACCGGAGCCCTGATCACGGAACTGGCGCGACAGATGCCGGACATGGCGATCGCGGCATTGCTGAACCGGCTGGGACGGCGCACCGGCAAGGGCCACAGTTGGAGAAAGGCAAGTGTCTGCCGTTTCCGCAACAAGCGCGGCATCCCGTTCTACCGTGAGGGCGAGCGGCTTGAGCGCGGTGAAATGACGTTGAGCGAGGCCGCCGCCGCCCTGGGGGTCGATTACCAGAAGGCGGGCCGCATGGCGCGGGAGGGCCGTCTGCCGGCCCATCAGTTGTGCAAGGGGGCACCCTGGATCATCTCTGCGGCCGATGTCGAGCGCCTGCGCTCAGGCGCGCGGCCGGAAACGCCCCAGCTGGCGCTGTTCGACGATACGGCGTCAGGCCATGAAGAGCCTGACGAAGGCTGAAGAGGGCGCCATTACCCCCCCGAACACGAAAGATGGCTTTTCATGCGCACGCGTGATCACGGGATGGCGTAACCGTCCGGTCAAGGATGACGGAAAGGGTCGGGACCGGCATTCCGATGCTGCACCTGCGCCCTCACGTGATGGTGGTCTCGAGACATGATCTCCATACAGAATCCGTTACGTAACGCTTGGGAGACTGCACCATGATTGTCCAGGTGGCCGGGCACCATCCCCGTTCCCGCAGACGATGCGAAGCTCCGCAGGGCCGCTTCCCATGAGGCGCGCGCGACCCGGTATCTGCAGACGACGCGGAGCCTCAACCCCATACATCGATCGTTACGTAACGCCCGGGAGACCGCGTCATGGCCCTCACCAATGCAGAACGGCAAAAACGTTTCCGGAACCGGCGCAAGGCCGCGGCAAAGCCGATCCGTCCGGGATCCCCGATCGACCGGCGTCCGCGACACAGGCGCTGGACCGACGCCGTCGAGACCCTGATCCGCCTTCAGGAGGAGTACCGGGACTGGCATGACGCGCTTCCCGAGGCGCTCCATGATACGCAGACCGGCGAACGCCTTGGCATCATTTGTGATCTGGACCTTTCGGACCTCGAGGACGTCACGCCGCCACGGGGCTATGGCCGGGACTGACAGGAGATCGTGGAATGTGCGCAACAGTGTTGGTCAATCTGACAGGGGGGATGCGGGACGGATGATGCAGGGAATGCAGCGACTCTTGACGCTGGACGTATGGGTGTCAAGTCCAGTTCAAAACTGACCCAGGATTCGCGTTCAAAATTGACCCACCTTTTCCTGGCGGCCTGTTGTCGTCGGACATCGGCAGGAGGGTGCGTGATGGCGGGAAGAGGACGACGGGAGCTTCGGTACAGGTTCCTACGACATCTGACGGACCGGTTCGCGCGTCAGCGCGCAAGTCTCTCCCGGACTGAAGCCTTGGTTCTGTCCTCCTTTTTGATGCCGGGAGGCTGGCCGAAGGCCAGCCTGCTGCGAGCGCAAGCGAGCCCCACCCGGATTTCAACACCGCGGTGCACGCGATGACCGTGGTCCGTTTGCGAGGCCCCGGCGCTGTTGGGTCCCCCTTCTCTCCGGCCGTCAGGCCGGTGGAATCCAAATATTGAAAGAATCGGTGTTGTGGTTGTCCTGTGGTGCCTGTGGGCGAGAAGCACGCGAGTGTGGTCAACGCGGTGGGCGAGGCGCCAGCCTCGTCCACCGCTTGTCCACACGTCCCGCAGGGCGCGGGCTGGCCCGAAGGGCTCGTCCACAACTCCTGTACCTGTGTCAATGCCTGATGATCGCCGCCCCGCAGCTGCCCCGGTTTCCCCGGAGCGCGGAGCGCGGAGGGGAAACCGGGGCAGAAAAAATTCCCCGACACCCTTCCAATTTCAGGGTTTCGTCCGCAAGGACGAATCGGGCCAATCGATCGGGAGCAACCTAACAACTCCTGTGTGGTGAGCACCTCCTGTGGACTCGTGCCCCGATCGTTGGCCGCGATGGAGACCCAGTGGGAAGTTCGCGCCTCGAGCGCCAGTACAGGAAACGGTTCGCATCGTGGTGGCCCGACGGAAAAGGGAGTGCAGTTCATACAGGGAGCAGAACACATGCCAGATATCAAATTCCACAGGACGCTCCCCGATCGATGCGGGGGCACGGCGGCGGCCTGTTGCGCTTGCGCTGGGACTCGCCCTTGAGTTCGATGCGACAGGCGTTGTGGACAATGCGATCGAGGACCGCGTCCGCGATCGTGGGCTCTCCGATCACCTGTGGTCAGCGATCCACGGGGATCTGGCGGACGCAGTTCGCTTGCGACTACTGGAAGAGGTGGCTTCTGCAGCGCGACAATCAGGATGAGAGTCACGAGTTTGGGGGCGGATCACGCCGCCTGGCGCGCCGTGGCGCATGACCCGCGCCACCCGTTTCCCGGCCAGCGTATTGCGGTGCATTGATACGGAGGATTCCACCATGCATGGTAACGTTACCGCGCGGCCGGAGGCATGCCGGGCCATCAGTCCCGGCCGAAGCCGAGCGGTGGATCGTTGGCCTCGAGCTCCGACAGGTCGATCGAGAGAAAGGCGTCGGCTGCCCGGGCATAGGGGCTGTCTTCAAGGTTTGGCGGCACCCTGTCGCGGCGATCCCGGACCTGCTCCTGGATCTCGACCAGGGCGGCGACATGCCTGCGCCACCGCTTCCGCATGCTGCGCTCTTCCTTCGGCTTGCGGTAATGGACGACGACCTGCCTGCCTTCGGCCCGGAGCCTCTCCTTCACCCGTTCCCGGTAGCGCCGCTGCTTTTGTGCCGGTGTCAACGCCATGACGATGTCTCCCCCTGTGTGTTTCGCCCTGTATTCACTGGTCGGCAGACGGCCCTTCCGGGCCATGCGGCCCGCTTTCCGGCAATCGACCTCCAGGGCCGTGGAAGCCTCGCTCAAGGTCATTTCGCCGCGCTGTCGGTGCTGACGCTGCGGAGCTTCACGGCGGTGTCCGCCGCCGGCGTCGCGACGTCGGTTCCGCGCTGGCTGGACAGCTGGCGCCTGCGGTTGATCCTCTGCGGCCACGACGCTGCCCTGCCCGCGAGCCTGCGACGGGTGTTCAGCTGCGGTGCCGGAACCGCCAACTCTCGTTCCCGGTTTCGATGATATCGCAGTGATGGGTGAGGCGGTCGAGCAGCGCCGTGGTCATCCTCGGGTCCCCGAACACGTCGGCCCATTCCTTGAACGGCAGGTTGGTGGTGATGATCAGGGGCGTATGCTCGTAGAGGCAGGAGACGAAGTGGAACAGGAGGTGCCCTCCGCTGCGGGCGAAGGGCAGGTAGCCGAGTTCGTCCAGAATGATGAAGTCCCGCCTGCGCATGGCCTCGGCGAGACGGCCCTGGCGGCCGTCGCGCTGTTCCTCCTCCAGGAGATTGACCAGCCCGACGGCGTTGAAGAACCGACCCCGGGCGCCGCGGCGGATGCAGGCTCGGGCGATCGCGATGGCAATATGGCTCTTGCCGGTGCCGGTCCCGCCGATCGCCACGACGTTGCGCGGCGGATCGAGGAAGGAACCGTCCGCGAGCTGGCGCAGCAGCCGCTCCTCGACAAGGCTCTGCGTGAAGTCGAAGCCGTCGAGTTCCTTCGCCGTCGGCAGCTTGGCGACCGTCATCTGGTACTTGATCGAGCGCGCCTTCTTGTCCGCAACCTCCGCCGTCAGCAGCGTGCCGAGGGTCCGCTCCGGGGGATGGCCGCGTCTGGCTGCGTCGGCGAGCACCTCGTCGTAGACGGCCTTCATGCCTTTCAGGCCGAGCGTGCCCATCAGTTCCAGGATGTCCTTGCGTCTCATTCGGGGATCTCCCTCAGGCTGTCATAGCGGCCGCAGTCGGCTTCCGGCTCGACGCTCAGGCGAAGCCGCTCGGGAAGTTCGATCCGTGGTGCCGGACCGGGGTCGCGCCGTCGCGACAGGATGTTCAGGACCACGTCGGCGGAGACGGCGCCGCCTTCCAGCGCGTCGCCGCAGGCCGCGCGCACCTCGTCGAGCCCGTCCTCGAGCACCGCGGCAAGGATCCGTGCCATCTGCCGATCGCCGTCGTCGAAGGCGCCAAGCCTGTCCTTCACGGCTCCGAGCGCTTCCGGCAGAGCCCCGTTGCGGAACGGGGCACCGTTGCGCAGCGCGCCGGGCTTGCGCGCGAGCACGGGCACGTAGTGGAGCCAGTCGTAGACCGTCCTGCCGCGATCGAAGCTGCGCGGGTGGCTGCCGACCAGTTCGCCGTCAAGGCGGATATCGATCCGGTCCGCATAGGCGAACACTTCCGTCGCCTTCTGGGCCGCCCGCGCCTCGGCGCTGTAGCGGTTGCCGTCGAAGGGCACGAGGCAGGTCCTGGAGACGCTCCGGCTCAGCGGGCGGTGGCCGTCGAAGGGCCCCGGAAAGGGAATCAGGCAGCGACGCTCCTCGCGTGCGAACACCTCCCAGACCGTCAGCTCGCGGTCGTCGGGATGCGGATGCTCCCGCGCGTGCCTGCGACAGCTCTCCTCGAGCCAGTCGTTCAGGTCGTCGAGGCTGTCGAAGCGCGGTGGCTCGCGGAACAGCCGCTCGCGAATGTCGCGGACCTGGTTCTCGACCTGGCCCTTCTCCCACGCCGCGTTCGGCGTGCATGCCACCGGATCCACGAGGAAGTGCCCGCACATCTCCAGGAAACGGGCGTTGAACTTGCGCGTCCGCCCCGCGAAGATGACGTCGACCACCGTCTTCATGTTGTCGTAGATGCCGCGCTGGCAGGAACCTCCGAACAGCCGGAACGCCCGGTTGTGGGCGTCGAAGACCATCTCCTGGGTCTCGCGCGGATACGCTCGCACAAAGCTCATGCGGCTGTAACACAGGCGCATGTGCGCCACCCTGAGCCGCACCGTCGTGCCGCCGATGACCGCCCATTCATGGCTCCAGTCGAACTGGAAGGCCTCGCCGGGATCGAACTCCAGGGGAACGTGGGCGCCCGACACGCCGGCACCATGGCGCCGGCTCCAGGCCGCCGCGTAGCGGCAGACGGCGCTGTAGCTCGCATCGCATCCCTGGTCCGCGAGATCCCGCCAGATCCGCTTCATGCTCAGGCGGTCACGCCGCTTCTTCTTCTGCTTGTTGGCCTCCAGCTTCCGCTCGAGCTCCGGAATGAAGTCGCCGAGCTTCCGATGAGGCTGGTCCGGACGCCGGTACTGCGGCGCCGACTCCTCGGAGCGCAACACCTTGCGAACCGTGTTGCGCGACACGCCCATCGACTTCGCAATCGATCGAATGGACTTCCCTTGAACGTGCCATGCACGCCGAATCTTGCCGATCGTCTCCACTGACACCATCTCTTCTGCCTCGCTGAAAATGTTGCGAGGCAGTCGTTTCCATCGGATCAGGGGTGGGTCAATTTTGAACGCGATTCACCCCGAAAGTGGGTCAGTATTGAACGCGATTCCACAATGGGGCAATGCATTTGTGACAGCAGGAAAAGGCTGTCAGCGCCGAATGGCAGTCCGTCGTCAGTCAGGCGCGGGAAAAGGAAACCTGGCTGAAACTCACCGAAACCTTGACAGGCTTTCTCACCCGGCTGCAGGAGAGCGCCGAGACCATGGATGTTGCGGAGCGCCAACGGATCGTCAGGCTGCTTGTCAAGGATGTCCTGGCCGGTGACGATACCCTTGCAATCCGTCACTCGATCCCGATCCCGAAAACACCTCGAAACCCTGGGCAAACCGGGTCAGGTCCCGATTCCGATCAGAACAGGGCAACAGGTTGTCTTTTGTGTTCGGGGGGTCTTGTCACGGTATCGAATGGAGCTGAAAATGATCGACATGGACCGCAACGGTCCTGCAACGGGTCCGCCGGGAACATGGACACTGCGGCAACCTGCGGGAGGCGGCAGGCCGATACGGTGGCCACGATCGAATTCGACGACCGGGACGCCATCCAGGGGCAAAAAAAGGGACTGGATTGCCCAGCGGACTGGTCGGGGTATCGGGGAAAGGGGCGTTATCACGATGTGTGACAAAAAATATTGCGTAATATCAACGACATACCGAGGTGGGCATTATGAATCGACTTAGCGAAAGCACATGTTCGGTAGAATGTTCGACCCCGGTTCCGTTCCCTCCGCCATTCCCGTGAATCCTGAAAGAGGTCCGAACGAGGCCGATTTTTTCCTCCGCAGGTCTGTTTCTGCACAACCGTTCTGAATCCCCGACCTCTGTTTTTCAGAATTGCAGCCGTTCGGATCAGCGTTCGATTTGCACGAACACTCGACTACGTTCAACCTTGACTTCATAGGTCCTGAGATTAACGCTAACCGGCGAAGAAAGCGCCTTGCCCGTGCAGATATCAAAGCGCCCACCGTGCAGGGGACACTCGATCACGCAGTCCGTCACCAGACCATATTCGAGGCTTTCTTCTTCATGGGTGCACATCAGATCGGTGACGAAGAACCCTTTGACGGTATTGTAGATGGCATAGGCATGTCCGTCATATTCCCATGCGATCAGGTCTTTCTCGTCGACATCTTCCGTTCCACAGGCATCGATCCATTGGGTCATCTGTCGGCTCCTTTTTGATGGTCGGCTGTCGTGCCATTAGTGGTGGCATCCATGCAGGTACATATCCCGGGTCGGCCGGGCAGGTAGGCGTTGCAGTCTGACAAGCGGCAACCCGCATCACCGCAGCGCGCGTGGATCATGAACTCGGGAAAGAATTCGGCCATTTCCGCATTCTGGTTGGCGGGGCAGACATGCAATCAAACGGATTTGCCGCAGAGAGATTTTTTCTCTGGTCGTTTCGTTCACGACGATAAACGGCCTGATCGAGGGCCATCCGCCCGGGCCATGTTCTGAACAGGAGGTCAGGGATTCCTCGTGCCTGGGGCGTGGATTTCCGGCTTGCTCTTCCTTTGCGCCGACACGAAAAGGTTCGTTCATTTGCCTGCCTCAGATTTCCCGCATGAGCAGGCTGTCTTCGAACGGGTAGCGGCTGAGGACGATGGGGCTGCCTTCGGTCACGAGAACCTGGTCCTCGATCTTGACACCCTCGGTCCCGCCGACTTCTCCAATGTAGCTTTCGACGCAGATCACCATTCCCGGCTCCAGTTCGCCATCGTAGAACTCGGGATGGTCGGGCGAATGCAGGATCACCGGCCATTCGTCCGCCATGCCGATTCCGTGCATCATGCAAGGGTAAAGCTGATCGCCAAAGCCTGCCGGCGGGACGTAACGGGCACGGGCGATGTCGGAAAAGGCCGCACGGGCTTTCACCAGCCGAGTGTTCGACGTCACTTCTTCATGAGCAATCGTGTAGAGCTTCTTCTGGTAGTCCGAAGGCCGCCCAGGACCGCAGCGAAAGGCGCGGGAGATGTCGCCGCCATAGCTGAACGGGCCGACCATGCCACAGTCGAACACAACCAGATCACCCGCACGGATCATCCGGCTGGATGCTTCCTGCTGCCAGGGATTGGTGCGCTCGCCAGAGGCCAGCAGCCGGTAGTCCAGCCACTCGCCGCCGCCTTCGATCAGGGCCGACCACATATGCGCCCAGAGTTCCTGTTCCATCACCCCGTTGCGCAAGGCATCGCGCATCCGGGTCATGCCGTCCTCGGCCACGGCGATGGTCAGGTTCATAGCGAGGATTTCTTCGGGGCACTTGATCTTGCGGGCCATGGCCAGAACAGGGGCCACATCCGCCACTTCGTGCCCTTTTGCCACCAGTGTTTGCCCGAAATGGAATCCGGCGCGTTCGATTCCGACCCGCTTCCTTCCCTGCCCACAATGGATACGGATCAGGTCTTCCATCTGCTCAGCCCAGCGGGATGCCCATTCCGGATGGCGAGGGCCTGCGAACATGTAAGAGAGCGGCAGGATGTCTCTGCGGTTTTCATCGATGGTTTCCAGCTGACTACCGGTCTCGTGCCCCGGCGCGTTGTCGAAATGGATCACTGGCCCCTCGGCGGGGATGAACAGGTAACCTGCCTGGATGTGCATCTGGAACAACGTGCAGTTGCGTACGCCGGTGGCGTAACGGATCGACAGCGGCTCGGTCAGGATGATCGCGTCGAAACCCTGACTGATGATCTGTTCGCGTAAACGGTTCTGCCGGTAGCGGCGCATGCGGGGCACGTCGATCATGCCCTCGGTATCCACCGCCTGCATCGGTGGCGTGATCCAGGCTGCCTGTTCCAGCGTCAGCGGCTGCGGTTTGGCCGCGAAGGCACGGCTGTAATCCGTGGCATCGTTCATTGATGCGTCGAGTTCCACTTGCCGAGCGCTTCGAGGAACTTCTCTTTCTCGCCCGGATGCATGCCAATGCTGGTTTCGGCGTAGGGGAAGTTGCCGGCCGCCACCTCGCGGTGCAACTGACCGAGCGCGGCAACACGTTCTTCATGAATCCGCTTGTATAGCGGGCCCACTTTGCCGAAGGCATGCGCGTGTTTGGGGGGCTTCTCCTCTTCGCTCGTGTCACCACAGATATCGGCTACGAAAGCAAAAACCGCGACGCCAGCCATGCCGGAACCGAGAGAAAAGGTGACAACGGTCGTTTTGTCGTTGACCGCCTCAAGTACCTCTTCGGCGACGCATTCCACCTCGACGGCAAAGACACCCGCATCCTCCATGCGCTTGAGTGTTTCCCAGACCTTGATCGCCTCGTCCGCACGTCGCCCCCAGCCGCGCAGGCCCCTGCAGTAGTGGCCGAAGGTGGGGATCAAGCCGATACGGCTTTGAACCGGGATGCCATCTTGGGCCATCCGCTCCATGACTTCATAGGAACGGAGCGTGTAGTACATGTCGGCGCCATTGCGCATCGCCTCGTAGACATGGGCGACGATTTCGTCATCGGAGCCGAATTGCGCCCAAGTGGAGCCGACGCCGGTGAAATGGGTCGGCACGATTTGTCGTACATCCGCGATCTGGTCGGCGCCAACGACGAAAAGATCGATCCCGGCTTCGACGCAGGCGCGCAACTCGTCATTGTTGGCCGGATTGGCCATCGAAAGTTTGCGGCCCGAACCCTTGAGGGCACGGAGATCGACGATCGTGTAATTCCGCCGGGCCGGTTTTCGGCTGAAATCGTAGATTCTCCCCATGTCACATTGTCCTTTGTGCGAACCGCTCCTCCGGTCCGCCGGAAGTGACCATATGCGGCGCCTGGCGGATGCTGGGAGCCTTCGTGGGCAGGCCCAGAGAGCGGCGCAGCGTCACCACGAGGACTTCCCAGTTCGTGCGGAAAAAGCCGGGGTCCGGTGCGGGAACCTGCGCCTCTACTGCGCGGGCAAGGACCGGCAGGGCATGGAAAGGCACCTGCGGGTAAAGGTGATGCTCAACGTGGTTGTTCATGTTCATGTAGAGAAAACTGGTCAGCCGGTTGCCTCGGAACGAGCGGGTGCTCTCAAGGATCGAGGGCGAGTTTTCCTGCAACTCGACGTGCTGGATAAGCGTGAAAAGAAGCATCACGGGCGCGCCTAGGACACGCGGAATGACGAGAAGCCAGACCGGCCACCAAATGCCCGCGACGGGTGCCGCAGCGATCAGGGTGTAGATGGCGAGCATGACTCGCGCATTCCGGGTCATTTTGGGGAATTCCTCTTCGGGCGTCACCATCCGCATCGTGTCGGTGTAATGCTTCGTCGCAAGGTGCAAGAACACCAGGATGTGGAAGCGCAATAGCCCGAAGCCGGAGATTTCTGTCAGCCACCCCCCGAATCCCATCGGCGTGTCGAAGGGCATCTGGCTATCCTTGCCCACATGCCATGTATGGGTGTGGTGGTTGGTGTGAGTGTAGCGCCGATGGAGCGGTTCTTCCATGTAAAGCAGTGACATGACCCAAAGGACCGTCTCGTTCAGCCAGCGGCTGCGGAAAGCGGTCCCGTGGGCGGTTTCGTGACTGAAAGCATAGGAAGGCACCGTCAGGAACACGCCATGGATGAACATGGCGGGCCAGACCCATAGGGTGCCGAGGCTGGTCCAGACCAGAGCGCCGGTAAGGACGAGCGACAGCGCCCATTTCGCCAGGTAGGCCAGACCCGGCCGATCTGAGCGGGCAGCGATCTGCTTGAGGGCTTTCTTGTCGAGTTGAACACCGGAGGAAGCGGCATTCGTGGGAACGTAACCAGGCATTGACGGTCCTCAACTTGCGTAGTCCGAACCCTCGTCATCGAGGATCGCTTTCAATTCGGCCAGGTGCCGTTCGGCTTGATCTGGATAATCATCAAGTTCTTGCGCGGTCTTTTCCGCGATCTCGTGGCTGAGCACCCGAAGCGGCCTGCCGGTCTGCAGCGCGCGGACATAGGTCTCCGCCGCGCGTTCGAAGTAGTAGAGCCGGTTGAACGTGTCGGCGACATCTTTGCCGATCACCAGAACCCCGTGGTTGCCCATGATCATCACCCTGATCTTCGGGTCCGACAGCATCCTGGCACAGCGCGTACCCTCTTCTTCGAAGGCGAGACCGACAAAGCCTTCGTCCACCACGGTGCGGCCATAGAAGGTTGCGGTATTCTGATCGATCGGTGGCAGGGTGCTGTCCTCCAGACTGGCGAGCACGGTGGCGTGGATCGAATGCACATGCATCACGCAACGGGCGTGAGGCACGAACCGGTGGATCGATCCGTGCAGACCCCAGGCCGTGGGATCGGGGGCGTCGGGGTGGTACATCGTGGCGGGGTCGTCCGCATCGAGAAGCAACAGGTCCGATGCCTTGATTCGCTCAAAGTGCTGCTGGTTGGGGTTCATCAGAAACCGCTTTCCATTGTCACTGACCGCGAGGCTGAAATGATTCGCCACTGCTTCGTGCAGTTTCAGTCGCGCAGTCCAGCGGAAGGCAGCGGCAAGGTCCGTGCGCGCGGCCCAATGGGTGAGGTTTCTGAAACGCGCTGCCTGTTGCATCACTGCCCCCCTGTCTGATGACGTTATCTTTCAGGCGTGCGGGGGCTGACAAACAATGATTTTACGGCTAATGAATTAGAAAAATTTATGTGCGCTCGGTGAGCCAAGATGACGATCTCCGGCCTCCCCCCTCTCACTTGGCTACGTGCATTCGAGGCCACGGCACGCCACCTGAGTTTCACCCGTGCATCGGTCGAGTTGAACTTGACGCAGTCCGCCGTCTCCCAGCATGTCCGCAGCCTCGAGGCGTTCCTTGGTCGCGATCTGTTTGTTCGCAAGACCCGTGCGCTGGAGTTGACCGAAGATGGTGCGAACTACCTGCCCGGCTTGCGAGAGGCTTTCGAACTGATTGTCAGCAGCACCCGGGCATTCACCGGCGGCGATCGAGGCCGCAACATGACCCTTCAGTGCAACATGGCGTTTTCGGTGTTCTGGCTCGCGCCGCGCCTGCACCGGCTCTATGCCACGTACCCTTGGCTCGTGCTCAACGTCGTAACCCCGATCTGGGACCCCGAGCGCCATTCCGCGAACGCGTCCGTCGAGATTCGATTTGGTAGAAGCGAAGAAATGTCGGCGACAGCGGTCCGCCTTGCCAAAGAGCGATTCTTCCCCGTTTGCGCACCAGAATACTGTGGTGGAGCCTTCGATCTTGAATTGGCCACGCTGTTCGACTGTGCCGGCGTCACCGGCACCTGGGGAAACTGGTTCAGGACACAGGGCAAGGAGTTTACCCGTGACGGTGATGTCAACCTGACTTCGACCTTCGTGATTGCGATCACCGCCGCATTGAATGATGCGGGCATTACGATGGCCCATGACTCGCTCGTCTCGGACCTGCTTGAAAAAGGCGATCTTGTCCGCCCGTTCGGGCACATGGCACCGTTGAGCCAGGGTTACTTTCTTCTTCCGACGTCCCCCCATGCCCAGACCCCGGCGTCCAATGCATTTCAGGACTGGATCGAAAGAGAGACGTCCATTTCAAACTAGATCCAGTCAACACTGACCGAACCGGCATGGGGCCGGAAGGAGTTTTGCGGAGCCTTCCCCATGTCTATTGGCGTTGAAAATGGTTGACCCACCATCGGCGTCCAAAATTGACCCGTCTTTTCCCGACTTCATTTCCCGGTAGCCTTTTTTCGTCGGACATCGGCGGGAGCGCGCGAGATGGCGGGAAGAGGACGACGGGAGCTTCGAGATCTGGCGGATGCGGTTCGATTGCGACCACTGGAAGGGGTGGTACCGTTTCTGGGGTATGTCCGGGATCCGGCCGACCGCTCGCGCCGGCGCCGGGACGGCTCGGTGCCTAGTGTGACGGGCATCCGTCATTTTGATCGCGTTCAGGGCTGAGGCGGTAGAGGAGCCATCGACCTCGAAACGGCCATTGCGGGGACAAAGCACCACCGCGAGCAGTTCATGAACGCCACCGCCCAAGGACGCAAGGAACTGGAAATGCGGGTCTATCTAGTTGACCTCGATGGGGATCTGCATGACCTGCGTGGCCAGGAATCGGCCTATCCTCTTGTTTACCATAACGAATGCTACGTGGCGGGCCAGTATCCGGCGAAATCACTTCGAGAAGCCGGGTCGAATGGTGTCGTCTACGACAGTGTTCGCTGGCAGGGGGGCAAATGTGCCAGCGTATTCCGGCCACGCCGTCTTTCCAACGCCCGCTAGGAGCGCCGCCTCAGCGACGTCCGGAATGGACAGCGAATCATCTCGATCTATGAAAAACGGGAGTTCAGCAAAGACGGCAGGTCTTGACGCTGCGGTGGGCGTTCATGACAAGTCCGATGATCATTGCGATCGGGTTCGAACGTCGCAATTCAGAGGAGGTGGTCAACTCCATTTCGGTTGATCATGCCAAGACGGAACGGAGGTTCGATGATACTGACTGAGTCATGATGGCCGAGTCGGCGAGTTTCGCCCTCGCAGAGCAATAAGGCCTTGTGTCGGTCAGAAAAATTGTCAAGAGAGCGTGCCGTGAATCAATCAGCCAGGGGTGCCCACAGAGGGCTGTTCTCGAAAGTGACGTCGATCACGACTTGCCGAAGGATTGGAACTGCGTGTTTGAACCTGAAACCCGGGTCGGCAAAGCCCGAACAATCGTCGACCGGTTCTTGATTCACCCATGTGAGATCCCGGCAACGGTGCCGAATGGCAAATTTCAATCACATCTGAGGAGAGAAATGCATGCCCGCCAGGATTAACCTGCTCAAACGCATGCTTCGCGAGGGGAAGCCGAGCGTCGGTTTGTTTCACAGTCTCGGTTCTCCACTTGCAGCCGAACTCCTGGGCCACGCCGGCTTTGACTGGATTGTCGTGGATAGCGAGCACTCTACGAATGATGTGCTCTCCGTTCGTGATCAGCTGGTTGCACTCGACGCGACAGGTGTTCCGGCCGTCGTCAGGGTTGTGGAGGGACAAACCCATGTCATCAAGCAGTTCATGGATGCCGGTGCGCAGACGCTCATGGTGCCAATGGTGGAATCCGTCGATTATGCCACGGCGATGGTCCGTGCCATGCGATATCCGCCAGAAGGAATTCGTGGCGTCGCATCAGGTACGCGCGCAGGTCAGTTCGGGCTGAATGCGGACTATTTGTCAACGGCCAATCAGGAAGCTTGCCTGATCATCCAGATCGAAAGCCAAATCGCACTGAACAATCTTGACGCGCTGCTTGGAGTCGACGGGGTCGACTGCCTGTTCATCGGTCCTTCTGACCTCTCAGCCGACATGGGTTTTCTCGGGAACCCTGGGCATCCCAATGTGCAAAAAGCGATCGAGAAGGCCCTGAAGCGAATTCGAAACGCGGGAAGATCCGCGGGAATCTATGTGGGCAATGCCGATGCGGCCAGGAATTACGTGGGTTGGGGCGCGAACTTTCTGGCCGTTGGCACTGATCTCGGTATTCTGGCCAAGGCCGTCTCCGGTGTTGCGCGAGACCTCCGTTCCGTCGTCGGATAGCACGAGACGGGATGCGCCGTGCCAGGTCGGAAAGCCGGACATGCGCCGCCGCGTGAGAGCGTCCGGTCGCGCCGGTGCCTGTCAAGCGTAGCCAACGCCCGACACGTTGAATTTCGCCGCGAAGCCATTCCTGCTACCATCGTCCAATATCATGGATCAGCAGTATCTCTTGCCACTGAATTCCCGCGGCGCCTGCCTGTCCAGGGAGGAGCAGGTTACATTGGGGGCAAATGAATCTGGAAGTCCTTGCGAATCCTGGCGTCCAGATCCGGGGGGAGCCGCGCGGGAGATGTCTGGGAAAGGATTTCCCGTTTAAGTCGAATGGCAGACTCGAGAAGATCCGGCCTGTTGTTTTCTTCCCATTCCTTGGGCGAAGTCCGATCGGCGATCGTGGGGTAAATGTACTCGGTCTGCATGAGATCCAGGGTCTGTTGATGCCCGAGGTAGTGTCCCGGACCGTTCATGCAGACATCCCTGATAACGTCCAATGATACGTTGTCCTCTGTAACCTCGATTCCGCGTACGCAACGCATTGACTGACCGAGTAAGTCGTTTCCGATTATGAGGCTTTCAAGACAGAAGCCAAGCAAGGAGGCATGCATTCCGGCGGCCTCGTAGACCATGTTGAGGCCGGACAAACCGGCCATGACGTCGGAGTGGGCCTGTTCGTAACCGGCCTGCATATCCGGCAATTTTGAATCGGCAATTCCGGCTGCAGCACCGCCTGGCACGCCGTAGAACTTGTGCATTTGCGCACATCCTGCTGTCAAAAGTGCCTGCTCGCCTGATCCACCCGACATGGCGCCGGTGCGCAAGTCAGAGACAAACGGCCAAGTGCCGAAAATTGCCGGGAATCCCGGGATCATGGCGTTGACGTAAACCAGCCCGGCAAGGCATTCCGCTGTCGCCTGAACGATCGCGCCCGCAATCGGTGCCGGTGCCGTGGCGCCCGCCTGTCCGGCAGACAAGAGAAGAACAGGCATTCCGCCTCGAACACAGGCCTCGAGGACGAGGCAGCTCTCTGTCGCAAACTTCATCGGAGGCACGACAAAACAGTTCGAATTGGAAACGAATGGCCGTTCACGGAACGATTCTTCGCCGCCAGCGATCCTGTAGATCAGGTCTAGTGCGCCAGGCACGAACGCGACTTCCGTGAAGCTTGTCCCGACATGTTTGAGCGTTCCAGTACAACTCGCGTAGATCGTGTTGAGATCCATCTCGTAGTTGTCGGGAATGTCTCGGCAGACCAAGGGCCGCTGAAAGAAATGTAAATTGTCGAGCTGTTCCACGATACGGGCCGCGTCATGCAGGTCCTGAACGCGACATTCCCGGTACTCCCGGTTTTCCGAATCGACAAGATGAACCGCCGCACCGGCGGTTCCGAAATGGACGCGGTGGCCCGACAGGTCCAAATCGTGTTTCGGATCACGTCCATGAAGGACGATGTTCTTCGCGGCAATCGCAATGGTGTCTTCAATCAGGGCACGTGGAAAACGAATTCTTCCATCGTCACCGAGCACGGCACCTGCGCCCGTCAGGATTTCAACGCCGGACTCCGGTGCGTCAGCAAGCCCGATCTGTTCGAGTGCATCGAGCGCTGCGCAATGGATTCGGTAGATTCCAGAGTCGGTCAGAGGTCGGTATGTTCCCCCTTCAACTCCCGGCCAGATCGGTCGGACATCCCTCGGCAAAGGTGCGGAACGCAACGTGCGCCGAGCCACCCGGCCGCCCGCTCTACGTGGTCTGATGTCATTCATTTGGAAAATCCTGCCCTGGAGAACGGAATTGAATTGCCGGATTCAGTTCACGGTCCAGGTGACCCACGCGCCGCACGGCCACGATTCGCCCCAATCGTCAGCGTAATGAGTGCTTCCAACCAGCCCAGATCGACCAATCTTCCGACTCCTCGGTAAGGGGACGGTATCCAAAGCGTTAATTGTCTGTATTCGCGTTGTCAAACCTGACGACGCTTCAAATCTGCACTTATCGATGGTGATGCACGATCCAGTACCGGATTCCTGCTGGTGAAGGGGAGAAAGGACCGACACAAACGACGAATCAGTTGCAGAGTAT
This sequence comes from Paracoccaceae bacterium, assembly GCA_963664045.2. GTDB lineage: Bacteria > Pseudomonadota > Alphaproteobacteria > Rhodobacterales > Rhodobacteraceae > JAPPHA01. The sequence continues at coordinate 400,533 of CAXXGT010000001.1, forward strand.
ACCGGTCGGTTCAAAGAGGATTCTCCGGGCAGGGTCTGACCAGGTGAGTTTCTAGGTGGTCGCCCGGCGTGTGAACCGGTCACGTGTAGCAGATGTCATTGGAAAACGGCGCTAACCCGTCATTGCACCTTGGTGAGTTCGCGGACAACGTCTGCAACCATGAGGACATCTTCGCGGGTCGTGTCGAACTGTCCGACCTGCACGCGGATAACAAATCGGCCGTCGTGCACCGTTTGGGTCAAATACAAACGGCCATCAGCATTGATTTCCTGCAAGAGTTTTTCCGTTGCCCCGTTCGGGTCGGACCCGCCGGACGGGACGTACCGGAACGTGAACAGGGAGAGGCGGCATGATGACGTTATTTCGATGTCCGGAATGCGGGCAAGCCGGGCCTGAAGTTCATTGGCCCAGGTCACGTGGTTTCGGATCCGATTCCGAAGCCCCTCAAGTCCGTAAGCCCGAAGCAGAAACCAGATCTTCAGCGCCCGAAACCTGCGCCCAAGCTGGATGCTCCAGTCGCTGAAGTCCGTAACTTTAGAGTGTTCAAGGGTCTTGAGGTAACCTGGACGAACTCCCAGTGTCCGAACTTGGTCCGAAGGGTCGGCGAGGAACTGAACCGAACAGTCGAACTGGGCGCCAAGCCATTTGTGGGGATTGAAAACGACACTGTCAGCAAGTTCGATTCCATCCCAGATGTGTCGATTTTCAGGGCAAATCATCGCCGAACCCGCCCAGGCCGCGTCGACATGGCTGTAGAGTCCGTGCTCGCGACAGATCTCGAGAACCGGGCGCAAAATGTCGGATGCGCCAACGGAGGTGCCACCGATGACAGTGGTGACGCCTGCAGGGGAATGCCCGGCCTGCCGATCCCGGGCAATCTGCTCCGCAAGTGATGTCGGCGACATCGCCAGGTTTCCGTCGATCGGAATCCTGACGAGATTGTCCTGGCCGATCCCCGCAATCCTGATTGCCTTGTCCAGCGAGCTATGGGCCTGATCGGTCGCGTAGATCCGGATCCTGCCCTTGTCGGAAAGACCGGTTCGATTACCCTCGAAGGCCAGTGCGCGTTCGCGCATGGTCAGGACTGCCGCAAGGGTCGATGATGATGCGCTGTCCTGAATGACACCTGCGAAAATCGAAGGCAAGCCGAGCGCTTCGCGAAGCCATCCGGTCATGGCGATCTCGAGTTCCGTGATAGCCGGAGACGTCTGCCAGAGCATGCCTTGAGCGCCGATTGCGCTCGAGAGTTGTTCGGCGACCATGGATGCAGGAGCTGCATTCGCTGAAAAATAGGCAAAGAACCTAGGATGCTGCCAATGCGTCAGGCCATCCGGGATTATCTCCTCGAAGTCGGCGAATATCCTCTCCATGGATTCAGCATGTTCGGGAGGGGAGGTTGGTATCCGGTCCAGAATGTCGCCCGGCTTGACTGCCGAGCGAACCGGCTGTTCACTTATCGACGCGTGATAGTGCTCGATCCAGTCCGTTGCCCTGTTGCTCCATTGGCGGTAGTCGGCGTATCGCATTGCATCGAACCTCGTGGTTCAGGCAGGTGGATGGTTTTGGCAGGCCGGAAGTGTCCCGCGACATTGGGCCGCGTCCGACATGGAATCCATAAACGAACCCGGGCGGAGGAATTCCCGGACCATAACCCCGCCTCATTACAGCAGCGTCCGAGCTCGGTGAACCCCTGACGTCCGGGCGGATTGCGGCGCACGCGACCGTTGGGACGAGAGAAGAATCCTCCCATGACCGGTTACGTCGGGAGTGCCTCAGGATTGGGACCCTGGCTTTGACTCAGCCTGAGGAATCTTTTTTTCATTCGTGCGCGGAGAGGTCGCCTGCGAAGTCAACGAGATTGTTCAGCGCCTCCGAAAGGCGGGTTGAGCCAGTCGTCAGGGCAACGCGGACATGACCCGCCGTTGCATTGCCAAAGCTTTCTCCGGGCATCACGGCAATGTGCCTGGCCTCGAGAAGTCGATGGGCAAATTCAATCCCGGTAATTCCTGTCGGCGAGACATCAAGCAGGACATACATCGCTCCCTTGGGCGGAACCACGCGCACGGAGTTTGCGCCTGACAGGCAATTCATGGCGACCTCAAGCCGTCGTCTGTAGATGTCAGCCACCCGTGCCTCGATCTCATCTCCCTGCACGATTGCCTGGAGCGCCGCGTCCTGAACGAATCCGGCGACGCCGTAGGTGCTGACTGTTGCAAGGTCTGCAATTCGCGAAATGACGGCTTCGGGTCCGGCGATCCAGCCGCACCGGAATCCGGTCATCGCGTGGCTCTTGGAGAGCGAACCGATGACCAGAGTCCTGTCCGCGAGACCTGAAATCGAGCGGGGAGAGACATGTGTTCCTGACCAGACCTGGCTTTCGTATACCTCGTCCGAAATCAGCCAGAGGTTGCTTTCCTTGCAGACTTTTCCAATCTCGACCAGTGCCTCACGGCCATACAGGGCTCCGCTCGGATTATTGGGAGAATTGATCAGGAGTGAGCGAACGGTGTCATCGATGCAACGACACAAGTCTTCCGCGGTCGGGACAAAACCGTTACGTGAATGGGTCGGCATTGCAACGGCCGTCGCTCCGGTTGCCCTTATCGTACCGGGAAACGTTGCATAGTACGGGTCGCAATAAAGTCCGGTCTTTCCGGTTTCGAGGACGGCGAGGTGAGCGGCGAACAGGGCAGCCTGACCGCCGGCGGTCACGAGGACATTGTCGGGTGATGTTTCGACGCCGGTACGCTGTTCAATCCGCGCTGCGATCGCCCGCCTGAGGGCAGGCGATCCAGGGACAGGGGAATAACCCGTGTTTCCTCTTCTCGCGCTCCGGTTCATCGCGTCGATGATCGGAGCCGCGGTTCGAAAATCGTGATCGCCTATCGTGAGGTCAAGGACTGGCACGCCATCTGCGACGAGTTGCCGAGCCTTGTAATAGATCTCCCAGCCATCGCTGCCGCCTGCATTGATGTTCTCGATTCGACGCGAAAGTTTCATCGCAATATCCGTTCGTGCATTCGTTCCGGGCCGGTGGGACCCTGGTTAGACCGTCACCACGAAATCCATCACTCGGCAAGTATCATATGATCCATTTTTGTCCGGAATCGATTACATGACCCGCGCGGCCTCCGTCAGAGGTGTGGAAAAAAGGCGGTAGCCATCTTGAGGTTGGCGAACAGCCGGGACTTTCAGGTGAACTCCCTTGTCCTCCTGAAGGCAACCGATAATGGCGGAATGGTTGCAAACTTGAGGATTGAGCTTGGACCCAGCATGCGTATCAGGCTTTGGGATGGCTTTTCGGTCAGCGCGCCCAGATTCTGGAAGCCGATTGTCGCGTCAATATGGTCGCGCAGAACAGACTTGCCCATCCCCGACACGGGATTTCGGGAGTCCCAACTTCCTGCGGAATACCGCCAGTCGCCTCCTCTTGTTGTCCCAAGATTCGACATGCCGGTCCGAGGCGTGCGAACCAAAGGATTTGTAAACCTTTTCTTCGATCCCGAACATTGACGGTGAACCAAGGCTGGCGCGACTCGCTCTTGCGCTCGGCAATTGCATATCGTATTGGGCTCTCATGAAGACGGCCAACATCATTTGTTGCGAGGGCATTATCACCTGACATCGTCAGGCGAGCCAGTCTTCTTTTTAACAAAAAACCGGATTTCGTGCTCGCCTGGGGGAACATGTCAGGCCTGTCGGTGAACCATGATAGAACTTAAACTGTACAATTCGCGGACCAGGACACGGGAGACCTTCACACCGATCGACCGGGACCACGTCCGAATGTATGTCTGCGGACCAACGGTTTACGATCGTGCGCACGTGGGGAATGCCCGACCTGCCGTCGTGTTCGATGTCCTGCATCGAGTGTTGCGATTCCTCGCGCCGGTCAACGGTTGGGGGAAAGTCACCTACGCGCGCAACATCACGGATATTGACGACAAGATCAACGCGCGTGCGTTCGAAACCGGCAGATCGATCCGCGACATTACTGAAGAAACGACTGCATGGTATCTGGAGGACATGCGCGCACTTGGTGAGCTCGGACCCGATCTCACACCTCGTGCCACGGAATTTATTCCTGAAATGGTATTTTTTATCAAAGAATTATTGGAAAAAGGTCATGCATATGAAGCCGAACGGAACGTGCTTTTCGATGTGACTTCATATCCACACTACGGATCTTTCTCCGGGCGCAGTCTTGACGACATGATTGCAGGTGCCCGCGTCGAGGTTGCCCCGTACAAGCGGGATCCGATGGACTTCGTCCTGTGGAAACCATCAACGGATGATTTGCCCGGCTGGTCCAGCCCGTGGGGACGAGGACGACCAGGGTGGCATATCGAGTGCTCTGCAATGACGAGAGCATTGTTCGGCGAGTCATTCGACATCCATGGCGGTGGTGCTGACCTGATGTTTCCACATCACGAGAACGAAATTGCGCAGAGCTGTTGCCTGTCGGACAGGAACAGCTTCGCGCGCGTATGGATTCACAACGAAATGCTCAGGGTCGAGGGGCAGAAAATGGCAAAGTCTCTCGGAAATTTCTTTACAATCAGGGACCTGCTTGATCGTGGAATACCCGGAGAGGTCATCCGCTTCGTCTTTCTCGGGACGCATCATTCGAAACCGATTGACTGGACGGAAACACGGGTACGCGAAGCAGAAACCACGTTGAGAAAGTGGCGAAGGATTTGCAGTGATGCCGATGAGTCCGGCGAGGTCACGTCGTCCGTGGTTCGGGCATTGGCCAATGACCTGAACACTCCGGCTGCCCTTGCCGCCTTGCATGACATCGCCGGCAAAGGGAACGGAAGTGAATTGAAGGCGTCGGCAAGTCTCCTTGGCCTGCTCGGCGACAACATCGGTGATTGGAACCGTCCGGATGCGCACGCAAGACGATTTGACTCGATGATCGACAGCCTTGTTCGAGAACGGCAATCTGCGCGTTTGCGCAAGGACTTCGCCACAGCCGACCTGCTGCGAGACCGATTGCATGCGGCAGGAGTCGAATTGATGGATTCGGCCAAGGGCACCGATTGGCAACGTGGTCCGAATTTTGATCCTGCAAGACTGGAGAGCCCGAAATGACCAAGGAAAGGCTGTATCTGTTCGATACGACGCTGAGAGATGGTCAACAGACCCAGGGGGTGGCCTTTTCTGTTGATGAGAAATACCGGATCGCGCGCATGCTGGACGACCTCGGTATCGACTATGTCGAAGGCGGCTGGCCAGGAGCAAATCCGACTGACGATGAGTTCTTTTCGTCACCGCCGTCATTGAAACGTTCGACTTTCACCGCGTTCGGCATGACGAGGAGGAGCGGGCGGTCAGCCGCAAATGACAGTGTGCTCGCAGCCGTTGTCAATGCCGGTACCGACGCAGTTTGCCTCGTCGGAAAGGCGCACGTGTTCCATGTCAGGAACGCTCTGGGAATTTCGCTTGAAGAAAATCAGGAAGCGGTAAGGGACAGCATCGCCCATCTGGTCGCACGCGATCGGGAAGCGATCTTTGACTGCGAACATTTTTTCGACGGATACCTGGATGATCCAGACTATGCGATCAAGGTCGCCCGGACGGCCTATGACGCTGGCGCGCGCTGGGTTGTCCTGTGCGATACAAATGGCGGAACCCTGCCTGACTCGGTCAGACGGGCCACGGCGGATGTCATAGCAGCCGGGATTCCGGGAGACCACGTCGGAATTCACTGTCACAACGACACTGAACACGCGATTGCCAATACGCTGGCGGCGGTCGACGCGGGAGCGCGGCAGGTTCAGGGAGCGCTCAATGGTCTCGGAGAACGCTGCGGAAACGCCAATCTGATCTCTCTCATTCCAACCTTGCTGCTCAAGGAGCCTTACAAAGAACGATTTGAGACAGGAATAAACCTGGCGCGACTTCGAAATCTGACACGCACGAGCCGTTTGCTGGACGACATCCTGAACAGGGTTCCCCTCAAGTCTGCGGCCTATGTTGGTGCGTCCGCGTTCGCGCACAAGGCCGGGCTTCATGCCCACGGTGTCATGAAGGACCCCTCGACATATGAGCATGTCAGACCGGAGCTGGTTGGCAACCAGAGAGTGGTACCCATGTCGAACCAGGCGGGCCGGTCAAGTCTGTCGAAACGCCTTTCCGACGCTGGGCTGGATATCGAAAAGCCCGATCCGCGAATTGACGCGATCCTCAGGGAAATCAAGGAGCGGGAAGACAAGGGGTACGCTTATGACAGTGCCCAGGCATCATTCGAGCTCGTCGCGCGGCGAATCCTGGACCAGTTGCCAAGGTATTTCAGGGTTCAACGATATCGCGTCAATATCGATTGTCAGAGGGATCGGCATGGCACAATGAAGACGGTATCCGAGGCCGTCGTTGTCGTCGAGATCGGTGATTCCGTGGTCATGAACGTGTCGGAAAGCCAGGACGAATCCGGTAACGACAGAGGCCCTGTCAATGCACTGGCGCGGGCGCTGGCGAAGGATCTTGGCCCGTACCAGGCAGTGATCGACGATATGCGGCTTGTCGACTTCAAGGTTCGCATCACTGACGGTGGCACGGAAGCGGTCACGAGGGTGATCATCGACAGCGAGGACGGGGGAGGACGCAGATGGTCGACCGTTGGCGTATCACCGAATATCGTCGACGCCAGCTTTGAGGCCCTCCTTGACGCGATCAACTGGAAGCTGATCAGGGACGGAGTGAATCCTTTCGCTGCGTGAACGTACCGTTGTCCCCGTCTCCGCCTCACATCTTGGTCATGACGGGAGATCTGGCTAAGGCGTGCGCGATTGAGCTGCACCAGGTCAATTGTCCGGTGGCGATAATTCTCCCGGTGCATTATTGACGGGCCGGTGTCGCGGCGGGTCCCGGCACCGTCGACCGCGAACGCGAATCAAGAGGGAATGCTGGATAGATGCCCGAAGTCGAGGAATCCAAACGGTCGCCGGCTTTCGATGGCGGAGTCACCGCCACAGGTGATTCTGTGGAGCGGCAAGACGACGTTCCGTTGTCACTTGGCGTTGAAGAAGAGCTGTTTCTGGTCGATCCGAAGACACGGAACCTCGTGATTGATCCTGACATCGGAATTTTCGAAAACTGCGAGCAGAATTGTGGTCCCCACAAGGTCGTGCGGGAGTTCATTCGGTCTCAGATCGAGACCAACACACGGGTTTGTCGGTCCATTGCCGAATTGCGAACCGCGATATGCGATCTTCGCCGGATCGTCACGGCGGCTGCCGAAGACTACGGCGTTGTCGCCATGGCGGCGTCGACCCATCCGCTCGCCCGATGGCGCGAAATGGAGATCACTCCGAGTAAACGGTACCACCGGTTCGCCATGACGTTTCAAGAGGGTGTCAGGCGTTTCATCATCGGGGGTACGCACATCCACATAGGATTTGACGATCCGGATAGGCGCATTCGGGTCATGACCGCCATCAGGCGATACTTGCCTTTGCTTCACGCACTTTCGACGTCATCGCCATTCAACTCGGGATTCGATACCGGATTCAAGTCGTACAGGTTGAGCCTGATCGGTGGATTGCCGCGCACCGGAATGCCTGCCCCGATGAAGTCCTGGGACGAGCTCGAAACGCTGGTGTCTGCGTACAGGGATCGGAGTTTCATCGGTGACGGGAGCGAACTCTGGTGGGATATCCGTCCATCGCATCATTATCCCACAATTGAACTGAGAATATGTGATGCCTGCCCGCGCGTGGAAGACGTGGTGAGCATTGCCGCACTCTATGCCAGCCTGGTTCGTTGGCTTGTCCGCCTGGATCGAAAGGGTGAACTGCCGGAAGAGCCGCTGACGGAAATAATCATGGAAGACAGGTGGGTCGCACAGCGTTACGGTGTGTTTGCGTTTTTTGGCAATCTGAACGAGGACGCCGGTCGCATTGACATTCAGGACTACCTCGTGGACCTCGTCGACAAGGTCGCCGATGATGCCCGGGCGCTCAGTTGCGAAGCCGAAGTTCGCCACGCGCTCAAGATTGTCGAATTGGGCTCGAGCGCTGACCGACAGCTTGACCTTTACCGGATGCGGCGCCTTGAGGGGGATTCGAACGAGGAAGCACTCCGAAGCGTCGTCGATCTTCTTTTGTCGGAAACCCGGGACGGCATCGCGTAAGGCAAATCCGGGTCGTCACTGGCAGCGCGTTCCGTGCCGGTCGCGGGTGCCTGTGACCTGAACGGATTGATCCTGATACCAGGGGCGCACTTGCGCCTGAATTCCTCTGCTGGCGGAGAGACAGACCGCCGTTTCCGTGTTTTATGGCGTGTTTTGGTTTCGGATGAAACAAACGCAATCGCCTTGTATGCTTGGCCAAAACCCCTATTTAACGTTTCATATTGTAACCCGTTGTTTCTTCCGTTATCACGTTGGGAAAGTGATAACTGAAATATCGGAGTGCCAAGCCATGAAGCGACCAAAGACACTTTCAGCCATGTTCGTAACCCGCGTCAAAGAACCCGGACGCTACGGCGACGGGCGCGGTTCCTTCGGCCTGTCCCTTCTGGTCAAAACAATGACCAACGGAAGGGTTAGCAAGTCATGGGCGCAACGCCTGATCATCAATGGCAAGCCGACCAACATCGGCCTTGGCGCGTTCCCGATCGTGACATTGGCAGAAGCGAGAAAGAAGGCACTTGAAAACCGCCGGTCGCTGGAATTGGGAATCGATCCGAGGACAGGCGGGGTTCCGACCTTCTCCGAAGCTGCCGAGATAGTCATTAAGTTGCATGAACCAACATGGCGCGACGGCGCAAAATCGGCCGGTCAATGGCGTGCATCCTTGCGCGATTATGCGGATCCGGTTTTCGGCAACAAACTGGTTTCCGAGGTTACAGCACAAGACATTCTTGCCGCGCTCAAACCGAACTGGAACTCCAAGCGCGAGACCATGCGGCGGGTTCGTCAAAGGGTCGGCGCGGTCATGAAATGGGCGGTCGCGCAAGGCTACCGAGCTGACGATCCGGTTCCGGCCGTAACGGCCGCGTTGCCGCGTAATGGCGTGACAAGGAAAAGCCATACCGCACTTGAATGGCAGGACGTTCCGGCCGCGCTGGCCAAGATCCGGGAATCCGACGCGTATCCGACAACGAAACTTGCAATGGAATTCATCTCATTGACCGCTTGCCGATCGGGCGAATGTCGGCTTGCCGAATGGACAGAAATCGACTTGGACGCGGCTACGTGGAATATCCCTGCTGCCAGAATGAAGGCGGGCCGCGAGCACAGAATACCGTTGTCGGCGGCGGCAATGGACGTCCTCGAACAGGCCAAGCCGTTTGCCGACAACAGGGCCGGATTGGTCTTTCCCGGCGCGACGGGAAGGCCAATGAGCGATTCCACACTTAGCAAATTGCTTCGGGAAAACTCGGTAGGTGCCGTGCCACACGGTTTCAGGTCAAGTTTCAGGTCATGGTGCAGTGATATGGGCAAGGATAGGGAACTGGCCGAAATGGCCTTGGCTCACACCGTCCGGGGTGTTGAAGGCGCATACCAAAGATCGGACGTTCTCGAACGGCGGCGCGTCCTGATGGCCGAATGGGCAGAAGTTGCGACCGCATGAAGCAAAAAAAATATCGACCCCGAAAAGGCCGCTTCGAGCGGCCTTTTTGTTGCCGATACAAAGGCTTGGATTTTTGCGTTTGTCCCCAATGTTGCAAACGCTTAAAAGATTGAAAACATGAAACTATTTGACGTTTCATCGGATACAATGTAGCCAGCGATTCATACCAAGGCGAAGGAGATGCGCAAATGAAGACCGAGGAACTCAAGACACATCGAAATTGGAAACGACAATTCTGGAGAAGAATACATGAAACCAGACGATCAAGACCGCCTGCTGTCAGTCAAGGCCGTATGCGAAATCAAAGACTGTTCGCGGATCACGCTTTGGCGGCACGTCAAGGAAGGCGAGTTTCCGAAACCGCGACGGATCGGGAAACGAAACATCAAGTTTCTGAAAAGCGACGTGGACGCTTGGCTTGCGTCGCGGCAGGTGGTGGGTGGCTAGAGTGGTTGCCCGGCGCGGGGTTTAGGACCGATTCAACCTTCCCTCGCCGGGCAGAACCGAGATGGCCTTCCATACCCCATTACCGGACGACTCCGCAAGCGAGCGCAAGCGGCGCACATACGTGCCGCGCGACTATTGCCAGCGTCCACGCAAGAAACTGCCGGACATTGAATTGGCGGCTTTTCAGGCTGGGCAGCTTCAAGCACTTTTCCAGAAAGGCCGCTTTTCCGATGATCGGGACAGGGTAACTTTCCACTTCCCTACCATTGCCGAATACGCGGCGGCGGCTGGCATGTCCGACATGAGCGTCAACCGGCTGATGAACGACAAAAAGCCGGATTCGTTAGTCGAGTGCGTGCCGTCATTCCATGTCGTTTTCACGGGGAATCCAAAGGAACGACTTTTCAAAGATCGTGACCACAAGGGCTATTTCTTCCGTATCGCTTCCCGCGACTGGATCCGGGAAAACTACGGCAAGGGCACGAAAGGTTACATGAAGGTTCCGGTCCCGCCCGTTACGTTGCGGCCGGGCCTGTTGCGCCTATGGAACGTGCTGCATTGGGATGGCCGCAAACCGGTTATCAAGACCACGCGGGAAGAACTGGCAGGACGGGTTGGCGGAATCAATCTGCGGTATGTCCGGGAGCGGTTGGACGCACTGGAACAACTCGGCTTAATCGAAGTCAGACGTTCCCGAAATTTCTTGGCAATCACCGTAAAGTTTCAACATTAAGTGCATTTCTCAAATGACCGTTTTCAACATTAAGTGCATTTCTGGACTGAAAATCTCAACATTAAGTGCATTTCTCGTCAACATTAAGTGCACTTCTCATCAACATAAGGTCACCCATAGCTATAAGCCTGCTAGGTTGGCCCTACAGGAGCCAATCCTAGTAGCAGCCTTTACAACGACAGAAGCCATTTTTGGCGCAACGGAACGGTTGCGCATATCGCCGGATGCAGACCATCCCCTTAAACCCCCTTTTGGAGAAGGGGGAACGGGGATTCGTCTTGTCCGGCTTTGCCAATGAAAGGAAAGATCATGGCAGAAGAAACGCGAGCGTGTGAAACGTGCGCATACTGGATGGGCTTCAATCCAGATACCCAACTTGGAAAATGTCACCGCGAACCCAAAGACCTGAAATTGCCAGCCGTGGGAATGTGGCCGTTCATGCACCTTAGCGACCTATGCGGGAACTACGAAGAAAGGGGCGGCTCGGTTCCGTGGGAAACTCAATCTGACGGCTGGTATTGGTGCTTGTCGCACCCGGACGAGAAGAACGACAGCGACCTAACAGCAATACTTGAAGCGGCCGGGTTCACCGTAGTTGATGGACCCGTATCGGCAAAGGACTTGCCACCTACGTTTGCGTTGACTCCGGTGACTGCGGATCCACGGCGCTTTGACGACGAAACGGAAGGACAAGACAATGAAGCCAGTCAGTGAAGAGCGCTTGGCCGAGATCAAGGTGAAGTCGGACGCTGCTATCGAGGCTATCAACGAGTACCTGGACATGATGCCCGACAACATGCCCTTGCGCATGTCCTGCGGGATTGGCTTGCTGCATGTCATTGCTGATGAAGAGCACGGCTTGGAAGCAGTACGACAAGGACTGTCCATCTACGTATCAGGCGCACTCAATGAGCCAATCGACTTTGTGCCCGTGAAACCGCCTATGAAGCCAGCGGGCGCGAGCGTGCATTGAGCGATTCCCCCCCCCTGATTGCAGCACCGAGTCGATTGGGGACCCTTACGGCGCGTAGGGGAATCCCCACGGGCAGAACCGAGTCACACCGTAACAGGGGCGTGACAAGTGCCATATAAGGATCCCACGGCCGCACGATTGGCGGCGCGAGAACGGCAACGACGCAAGCGTCAACGCGATCGTGCGGCCAAGGCACGGGAAGTCACGCCAGCCGCACCGGTTGAACCGGAAGACCCGGCGACGGTTCTTGCCGAATGGGCAAGGACTTCTCTTGTGATACCGCCGGGGCATCCGAGCGCCGGCGCTCCCTTTGTCCTGCCGGCGTTCCTGGTAGACTTTCTTCGTGACGCGATGGAACACCGGGAGTCACTTCTCTGCATCGCCAGAAAGAACGCTAAGTCTTGTGGAGTGGCAATTTATGCCCTGGCACGTCTGGCAGGGCCTTTGGCTGTTCCCGGTTGGCGCGGCGGTTGCTTGTCGATCAGCAAACCGAAAGCGGCCGAACTGAAAATGCAGATGGAACAGATTGCCGAAGCAAGCGGGCTGGAAGGCTTGCGGTTCATGGCGTCACCGGTTCCGGGGCATGTCCTTGGCAAGCACGGCGGCCGGTTTGACATCTTGGCAGAAGGCCATGCGAGCGGGCTTGACGACGCGATCATTGACGAATTGGGACTTCTCGAGGAACGCGATCGTGAGAACGTCAATTCCATGCGGACAAGCATATCGGCGCGCGACGGTCGGTTTATCGCCTTGACGATTCACGGTCACGGGCCGTTCGTGGGTGAAATGTTGGCGCGACGTGATGCACCGGCGGTTTCCGTTCACCACTACTACGCACCGGCGGACTGCAAGTTGGACGATGAAAGCGCATGGCGCGCGGCCAATCCCGGTTTGGGTACGATCAAGTCTTTGGCCTACATGCGCGACGAAGCGGCGCGGGTTGCACTTGTGGCTACCGACGAAGCGAGCTTTCGGGCGCTGGATTTGAACGCGCCATACGAACCGGGAACGGAAATGATCTGTTCGCCGGACGATCTGCGCGCGTGCTTTGTCGACGAACTACCGCCACGATCCGGCCCTGCTTATCTCGGACTGGACGCGGGCGAAGCAACTTCGGCGACAAGTTGTTGTGCGATTTTTCCTGCTACCGGTCGGTTGGAAACGTGGACGGCCTTCGGTGACAAGCCGAGTTTGCGCGAGCGCGGGCGGCGCGACAACGCGGCTTATGTCCGCATGAGCGAACGCGGCGAACTGTGGACGTATCCCGGCCGGGTTGTTCCCGTTCCGCGATTCCTTTCGGACGTCAAAGACGAACTGGCAGGGGTTCGGATTGCTGGCGCGGCGGCTGATGGCTGGAAGGACTCCGAGGTCAAGGACTGGCTTGACCGGTCGGGCGCTGCATGGCCGATCACATTCCGGCGCGTTGGCGCGGGGAAGGATGGCGGCGCAGACACGCGACGGTTTCAGCGTCATGTCATTCTTCGGGATTTGAAGCTGTTGCCGAATCTGTCCCTTGTGGACGCCATATCGAAAAGCGTCATTCACCGGGACCAGAACGGCAATCCCGGACTGGACAAGCGCCAAAGCAACGGCCGCATTGATGTGTTGAGCGCGGCGATTATCGCTGCAGGTCTCGCCAGTCCGCATTTCCACAAGAAGGCCAAACCCCGTTTCCGGTACATGTCGACATGAGTCGTCAGCACGCACGGCTTGACCGGCGACGGCTGGCGATAGCCAGGCGGGCCGTGCTTGCGCGCGACGGTTACCGTTGCAAGGCTTGCGGCCGGGCCGGGAAGTGTGAAGTTGATCACATCCGTCCCCTTCACAAGTTCCCCGATCAAAACCCTTACGAGTTGGACGGGTTGCAATGCTTGTGTCGTGGTTGCCACATTGAAAAGACAAGATCCGAGAACCGGCGCGAACCGACACCGGCAGAAAAGGAGTGGCTTGCCTTGGTAGACGAATTGGCCGCTGAACCCTGAATCCCGGCGCTCAAGCTGGGCTGGGCGCACGGTAGGGTTTTTTATGAGGTCTAGGGCATCTGGCCGAGAAACGGCCTAGAAACGGCTTAGAATGGCCAAGAACTGGCGAATAAGCCGAGTTGCACGGAAAATAGGCAGAAAATTGACATGCGCCTAACAAGTGTGCAATCTGTCTCGGATTCATCACGTTTATAGGGGTATGGGAAGTGACACCGGCACAACGCAAATTGCGCGAAATCAGGGAAGAACAAAGTTTGTCGCGCCAGAAAATGGCGGAATTTTCCCTGCTGGAAAAACTGACAGACGAACAACGACAAGAGTTTGACGCGCTGGAAGCGGCCGCGCCGGACCTTGAACGGCGAGCGCGCGCGGCGATGGCGGCCTTGACCGAAGAAGAGAAGGCGGCCGAGGCGGCTGCCAAGGCGGAACCTGACTCGGAACAGCGCGAGCGGAACGAATTGCGCTCCAAGGCGAAGCTGGGCGACTTCCTGTTGGCTGCCTTGCACGGCCGTCCAGTTGCCGGGCCGAGCGCGGAATATGCGCAATCGGTAGGGGTCCTTGACGGGATCCCGGTCGCCATGTTCGGCAATGCACCGGCGCGGCGCGAGGTACGAGCGGACATGGTTTCGCCTTCACCGGGAAGCAACGAAGGCGTGAACCTGGCACCGATTTTTCCGGCGATATTCGCGCGTGCTCTGCTCCCACGTTTGGGCGTTGCCTTACCCCAGGTCGGTAGCGGTTCGTATGCCACAATGACTATCGACACCAGCCTGACGGCGGGTTCCAAGGCCAAGGGCGCGGCACAAGAATCGACTCCGGCGACACTGGCAACACGATCGACAACGGCACACCGGGTTGCCGCGCGTCTGTCGATTGCGGTTGAAGACATTGCCGTGATCGGAACCGACTCGTTCCAGCCAATGTTGCAGGAAAATCTTGGCTTGGCACTCTCCAATCAGCTTGATGCCCTTGGCATTTCGGGAGATCCGACCGTTACGGCCAGCGACCCGGAAGGGTTGTTCCCGCAACTTGCCGCACCGGCGAACGCGCCAACTACCGTTGTCGACTTTGACGGCTTCGTGGCGTGGATGGCAGGTGCGCTAGACGGCGGACCATGGGCCGAGCGGATGAGCGACATCAAAGGCGTCGTCAACAAAGACACGTTGCAATTGTCCGAACGGACGTTTCAAAGCTCGGCCAGCTACAAGGGCGAAATGTCGGCGGCGGCCTATCTGGACGCGCGCACCGGCGGCGGGTTCATGTCGAGTTCGCGAATGCCAGCGACCGCCAGCACAATCGCGAGCACAATCTTGTACCGGTCCGGGACATCGGGACTCGATGGCGTGAACGCCATGCAAACGGCTACCTGTCCTGTATGGGCGAACCTCTCGATTGACGACATTTACAGCGATTCCGCCAGTGGAATCAGACACTTCACGATTGCGGCTTTGATCGGCGACGTGCTGATAAATCATGCGGACGCCTATCAGCGCGCGGACCTGAAAATCGCGTGATCGGGGGACGGCAATGGCCGCGCAAGACTTTGACGCGACGACTGCGCCGGTCAACATAGTCGCGGCGTTGTCGTTGGCGTCTGGCCGCTACACGATTCAGAACGTGAGCACGGTCGCGAGTCTGTTCGTGCGATCGGCGAGCACTGCACCGGCGGCGACCGCGCGCGGCTTTCGTTTGGAATCCGGCGGTCATGGCATGATCAGCGGTGACGAAGCGACGTATGTCTGGACTGACGACCTGGCCGGTTGTCCGGCGATTGTCGATGAAATTCCCTGACGGAATACACGCGGTTATCAGGCCCGCGTGTGTGGGGAACGGTGTGCAGCGAATTAGTCTCCGTCACACACCGTTCCCCGATCCCTTCATGGTGACGCATGGTTGAACGCAAGGTTTTGACGCTCCGCGAGATCCGGGCCGAGGGCAGACGGGTTCGCGGAACCATACTGAACTACAACGAAGTGAGTCCGAGTCACCAAGAAAAATTCCTGCCGGGTTCCGTCACGATTGCCGACACCTTTCAATTGAATCTCCATCACGACCGGGAACGGGTTGTTGCCTTTGCACCGGACGGCGGGCTTTCGTTGGAACACGACGACAAGGCCATGACCATGACGGCGGACCTGTTGCCAATTCCGGCAAGCGACCGCGCGCTAAAGGAGATACGATCGGAAGTTTCTACGGGACTTTCAATTGAGTTCAATTGCGAGCGTGACAGGCGCGAGAACGGCTTGCGCGTTGTCGAGCGGGCGACGGCCTTTGCGGCCGCGATCGTGCGCTCTCCAAGCTACGAAAAATCACGTATCGAGGCGCGGCGGAAATCGTATCTGCGGGCCTTCATACCGCCGTTGACTCCGCTCGTGTGCGATTGTGTGGGAGCGGGCTGCAAGTATGCGGAGTTCACGGCAAAGGCCATGAACGAAATCCAACGCGAGATGCAGGAAATGTTTGATCGTGCTCACGAAAGCGCGGTTGAAGCGACGCGGGCGGCGGACATTCTGCTACTGGCCGGTTCCGGCTTTTCAAGTGCCGTCGCGTCGGCGCGGCGCGGTTCCCTGAAAGCGCACATTGACGAACACGGCAACTTGCAATTGGAAGCGTTTGCCGAGAAGGACACACCGCGCGCCGTTGCTGAAATGATGGGCGCGCCGTTGTTCGTGCGGCCGATAGTCTCCGAACCCGATTCCGAGTTTCAGGACGTGGACGGAGTCCGGAAATACGAACGCGCAAACGTGAGGGCGTTCTTGCTGAAAGCGATTGCTGGCGATAGCGGCCGATGGCCGGAAGCGCGAATTGACGGGCCGGACCAACGGCAAGAACGGAGACGGCGCATATGGCACTAGCAGTCTTGAGTCCCTGGCCGCCTGTGACGTCCGTTGCTGCCCGTACGGCGGCGCTGGCTTGCCTGAAAGACCAACTGGGCGATGGTATCACAGACGACCGCTTGCACGCGCTAGGCGAAGCCGCCAGCGCGCTTGTCGAGCAGTACGGGCCGGACGCGCCGCAAGCCGTGCGAAACGAGGCAGTCATAAGGTGCAGTGCTTGGCTCAATGACGCGCCTGCAAGCGGTATCCGAGACGAAAGCGCAGGGCCTTTGTCGGCTTCCTATACTCCATCCATGACGGGCGCGTTACGCGCTTCAGGTGCGCAATCCCTGCTTGCACCTTGGCGAGTTAGAAGGGCTGGCGCGATATGAGATGGCCTTGGCAGAAACGAGAACAACGCGAGGCCGGCGGCGACTACACAAGCCAGATTGTCCAGTTTGTCGAGAACAACGCGCTTTCGACGGCGGCGAATGCGGGTTCCAGTGCGGCGGTTGAATGCGCGGCTGGAGCACTCGCACGGGCCTTCGGATCGGCGAAGATCGACGGGCCGACCTGGGTGAAAGAAACGGTTACGCGGCGCGTGCTTTCCCAAGTTGGCAGGGACTTAGTTCGGCGTGGAGAGTCCTTGCACAAGATCATTTTGACGCATGACGGCAAGGTGAAGTTGATACCGGCGGCCGACTGGTGGTGGCATGGCGGTTCGGCCGATCCTGATACCTGGCACGTCCGGGCGACGTCCTACGGGCCTTCATCAAGCCAGACGTCCTATCTGCCGAATGCGTCCGTTGTGTTCGCGACGTGGGGTTCACACGCGGGCAGTACGTATCGCGGGCGAGCGCCGACTACGTGGGCAAGCGGTTCGGCGCGATTGCAAGCCGAGTCCGAAAAGGCACTGGCTGACGAATCTGCCGGGCCAATCGGGAACCTGATTCCGGTTCCGGCTTCGGCGGCGGCGGCTGGCGAAGATACAGACGGGGATCCGGAACGGGATCCGCTGGCCTTGCTCCGGGCAGACATTGCCAAGAGTCGGGGGAAGGCTTTCCTTTTGGAAACGACTGCTGACGGAATGGGCGACGGCCGGGCGAGTAGTCCGGGCAGGGATTGGGTGGCTGCCCGTTTGGGGCCAGCGCCGACACAAGCACAAGTCGACCTGGCCCAACAGTCGTTCGAGCGCATGTTGAGCGCGTGCGGGGTTCCCCCTTCGTTGTTCTCAAACGCTGATTCTCAAGGCCAGCGCGAGGCCTTGAGACGCTGGCATTTGGGAACCGTGCTACCGCTTGCCGCAATGCTGCAAGACGAACTGACGGAGAAACTGGCCGCACCGGTCAAGCTGACGTTTGACCGCTATCCAATGGATCAAGTCAGCCGGTCGCAAGTTTTTGCCAAGGTTGCGACTGCCGAGGGCATATCGGTTCAACAGGCACTACAGATTGCCGGGTTGATTGATGACGCCGTGGACTGACGAAGAACTGTTCACGCTACTGGATTGTTCTGAACTGACGCCGCCTGATACATGGGCGGAAGCAGTCGCACGAATGAAAGTCTAAAAAGCCGCCGAGCACGAGACTAAAACGCGTTGTAACCAAGTCATAGGTACAGATGTTCGCCCTTTATGAACAAACCGGGCTCAAGGACAATGGTGATTATTAATTGGCATACGGCTCTGCAGTTCTTGCTGCCATTCTGGAGATCAAGGTCAAACAAATGATCCATTTCCACGGATAGCTGTGTCACAAGACTGTCATCTTCGAGAAGGCAAAAGAGCGGCTTCTCATGTTTATCAGGTGGAGAATCCAAAGGTAATAACTCATTTTCTCCCGGCACACTTAGAGCATCGAGAAGCGTTTTGACACGATTGTCGATGTCTCCAGCAAACCCTTTGCCCGGTGCATCACTCCTAAGAAACAAGATATCCAACGAGCACCGATTTTTCTTGTCAATAATTGGTCTAAATTTGAACCCTTTTCGTTCAAACAGTTGTAGCTTTCTTCCTAGTCCAGGACTTACCTTGTTGCTCTCAATAAATTTTTTTAATTGGGGATGAAATTTCTTTCTTATTTTTTGCTTGATTTCCAACTTTTCATTATCGTCGTTTGTAGGAGGCAGTTCTCCCTTGTAGACAAGCCGAAACTTCATACTTGCTAAGTCCCTCTATTCTTCGTGAATCTCGCAAGGCCTTTCGACTGCTGATTCGGTTTGCCGCGCAAACGGTGCAGAACGATAGTTAAAGTAATAACCAAGTTTCGCTTTTCCTTATAAAACAATGACTTAAGGCCATTTCATGGCGGAGAGACAGGGATTCGAACCCTGGGTGGGCTCGCGCCCACAACGGTTTTCGAGACCGCCCCGTTCGACCACTCCGGCACCTCTCCGCAGCCTTCATTTGGCACAATGCCTTAGGGCTGTCTACAACGCCCTGCATTTTGAATTTACTTGCCATTGATGCGAATTCGCTGTTAATGCCCGTATTGCAAACGTGTGCAAAACGATTCCGTTGCTGGGAAAACTGCCCTGATGGCCGAGATTCAGCTACGCAATTTGTCCAGGTGCCGGGACGGTTTCGTCGGCATCGACAATTTCAACCCGAACCTCAACATTCGGTTTTCGGGTCAAGGATGCGGGTATCGACGCCGACGGCAGCGACAGGATTGCAGCGGCCTTCTTCGCGTACGAATTCTTTGGGATGCTACGGCGATTTCGATGTGCACCGGCGGGACGCTCATCAGTGTCCAGACCGACAAGTCGTTCAAGGCCGGAGTCGAAGATGCAGTCTCGATCTCGGTACCGGCCGGAATTCGCCACACGTTTGTTAGCCAGACGGCTGCGCGATTTGGGGCGTAAGGCCGATTGACCCCGGGCGAGGCGGCCCGGAACAAGCACCTGGGTGCGTGATCGAAAAGCGCACCCGGGTCCAACAGAGGGAGAACGACATGTTTTTGAGACACCTTACCTTCGCGGGAACGATTGCCGGGTTGATGGGATCGGTTGCGTTTGCGGACTGCGGTCCGTCCGGTCAATCGATCCGCATTCTCGCCAGCGATTTTCCGGCAATCCACGCGGTTGCCGGGACTGCCGAGGCAAACTGTGGGGGCGCGGCGGAAGAATTCACCCGCAACCACACTACTGAAGCCCGCGAAATCATGAATGCGGCGCTGACACCGGACCCGGCTGAGTACACCTCCGTCATCGTGGCAAACTCGACACTGACGCAGTTGATGAATGACGGCCTTGTGCGGCCGCTGAACGACTATGTCGAGACGTACGGCGCGCACCTCAAGCCGCATCAGCTGATCACCATCGACGGCAACGTCATGGCTGTGGCCTTCATGGCAAATTCCCAGCACCTTTTTTCGCGCATGGACATTCTTGAAAAGGTGGGCGTGAGTGGGGTTCCGGCCACCTACGAAGAAGTTCTGGCGGCAGCCGAGAAGATTCGCGCAGCCGGAATCATGGAACATCCACTGGTAATGAACCTGAAGGTCGGCTGGAACGTCGGCGAGGTCTTCAACAAGATCTACATTGCGCATGGCGGTGAATTCTTCCAGCCTGGTTCGGCTGCACCCGCGATCAACAACGATAAGGCGATAGCTGCTCTCAATGTCATGAAATCGCTAACCGAATATGCCCATCCCGACCATCTGACACAGGCCTCCAACGAAACCCAGGGTCTCTGGGAAGCCGGTCAGGCGGCGCTTGGGATCATGTGGGGATCGCGTGGCGGTGTGATCCTTGACGATGAGGGTTCGAGCGAAGAGGTGACGTCGAACACTGTGCTGTCCAGAGCACCGACTGTCGCAGGTGGTTCCATTCCGGCGGCGACGCTTTGGTGGGACGGTATCACAATCGCGACGAACCTTAGCGATGAAGAGGCCGAGGCGACATTTGCCGCGCTCGTCAGCGCTTTGACGCCTGAAATGGTCGCAGAGCACAATAACGCTGCCGTCTGGCTGATCGAAGGGTTCAAGCCCGGACCGGCAGCCGCCGGCGTTGCCGCGACGGCATCGGGCGGTGCAAGGTCCTACCCGATGATCCCTTACATCGGGCTCATGCACAACGCTCTCGGTGCGGAACTGGTGGACTTCCTGAAGGGTTCCGAAAGCGCCGAACAGGCGATCGCCGATGTCGAGGCTGCGTACGTGACCGCCGCCAAGGAAGCCGGCTTCCTTTGACCGAACGAAGAGATGGGGCGCCGGAAAGTGCCCCATCCTCCCAAATCCGGGCCCGAGAACTGACGAATGCCGCACCGGACCTTCTTCTGGTTCATTCTGCCGACGCTGACCGCGATGGCCCTTTTCATTGCGCTACCGATCGTCTCGGTCTTCATTCAATCTTTGCATATCGAACATGAACAGGTCGTCGTAGTCTCCGAAAGCTGCGATCCATTCGGTTGCAACCAGACGACTTCGGTCGATACCAGTGCGACAGAGAAGCTGCGCAAAGAAAAACCTCTCGGCCGGTTCAACGGCCTTGGCACCTATACCAACCGGTCACACCTCGCGCTTGAAGAGATCAGGCATGCCTGGGGCGCGGCTGACACACATGGTGCCTTTTTCTCGCAGGTCCTGAACTTGCCTTTCTACAAGGCACTGACTTTCACCTTGACCTACACGTTTGTCGTCACGCCCTTTGTCCTGGTTCTGGGGCTGGCGATCGCCGTCGGCGTCAACAACCTGCCGAATCTGATCAAGGGGCCGACAATTTTCGTCTCGCTCCTGCCGATGATGGTGACGCCACTCGTGGGCTCTCTGATCCTGTTCTGGATGGTCGATGGCGATGGAATCATCGGCGCGACGCTGCAGAAGATTTATGACGACAATGCGTTGAGTCTCAAGGCCTCTCCTTCACTGACCTGGGTCATGCTGATCGTCTATGGCATTTGGCACATTCTGCCGTTCAGCTTCATCGTCTTCTATGCCGGGCTCCAAACGATGCCCCGCGAAACACTCGAAGCGGCTATGATCGACGGCGCCACGAAGTGGCAGCAGATGGTCCACGTGGTCGTGCCTCACCTGATGCCGATCGTTATCTTCGTAACGCTTATCCTATTGATGGACAACTTCCGGGTTTTCGAGCCAATCGTCGGGTTTTCGGCTGAGGCACATGCGCAGTCGCTCAGCTGGATCATCTTCAAGGACCTGCGTGAAAGCGCCAACCCGCTCTACAGTTCCGCCGGCGCGACCTCGATGATGACCATTCTGGGGGTGGCGATCCTGCTGACTCCCGTCCTGATTCGCACTTGGCGCGATTTCAGGCGGCGATCACACTAGGGGCGGGGCATGGCGACAACGGCACAGTCCCGTATTTCCCCGCTGATGGTCTTTTCGACCGCACTTGTTGCGGTCTGGCTCTTGATCGCGGCGTTCCCCTTCATCTGGACGCTCTGGGGCAGCTTCAAGGTGCAGGGGGACTTCTTTTCCCGGGCCGACTGGCGATACGCGCTTTACGGTGTGCACACCATCAGGGAGACCGGCAGCGCATTCACGGGCGCGGGTTTCTACGGCGCCTGGGTTCAGGAAGAATTCTACCGCGCGGCCTTGAACACCTCCATTGTCGTTCTTTTTACCGTGGTGATTTCCCTCACGATCGGAACGCTTGGGGGCTTTGCACTTGCCAGGTCGGGAAGGCGTTACGCCTTCTGGATACTGATGGCGGCTCTGGTCTTTCGGGCCATGCCGCACATCACGTTGGTTTCGGGTTATCTGCTGCCCTTCTTCGAATGGAACATCTGGGGCATATTACCGACCACCATCATCGTGCTGGTAGCGATCAATCAGCCTTTCACGCTTTGGATGCTGCATTCGTTCTTTCTGAATATTCCCCGGGACATGGATGAAAGTGCAATGGTGGATGGTTGTACGCGCTTCCAGGCCTTCCGCTACGTCATCATCCCGGTTATGTGGCCGGGCGTAATCACGACCGGCCTTTTCAGTTTCCTCCTCGCCTATAACGATTTCGCCGTCACCTCGATGCTTTTGAGTGAGCAGAACGAAACCATGATTCCAAAGATTGCGAGCTTCCTTGGAACCACCCAGGTCGAAGGCAATGTGATGTTTGCCGTCGCCGCCGTGGTTTCGGCCACAGCGCCGCTTTTCATGCTTGTCCTCTTCTTCCAACGCCAGATTGTGAGCGGCCTGACTGCAGGGGCCGTCAAGGGATGACCGACATCCATACTCAAAACCGAACGGTTCTCGATTCGCTACGGGCGGCCCAGTACAACTGGGACGAAACCGCTCTTCGCCACGCGCTGAGCGATCTTGCCGAGCCGGACGCGGTCTTCCGCCTTGCCTACCCGTTCGGCGACATGGTTGGGCCGGAGGCCTTCCACGATCAGGCGCTCGCCTCGCTGAGAGCTGCCTGGCCAGATGTCGAACGCCGGGACTGGATCGTCATGGCTGGTGACGACGAATATGGTGCCGATTGGGTCGGTTGCGGCGGCCACTTCATGGGCACCTTTGTCGCGCCATTCCTGGATATCCCGCCCACGGGTCATTTGACCCACATGAGGTTTCACGAGTTCTACAGGATCAAAACCGGCAAGGTCGTCGAGTACCAGGCACTCTGGGATATCCCCGAGGTCATGATGCAGGCAGGTGCATGGCCAATGGCCCCATCGCTCGGGCGCGAGTTCTGCATCCCCGGGCCGTCGTCGGGCGACGGTCTGGTCCGCCCGCCCCGGGACGTGGAACTCAGCCGGAAAAATCAGCGGCATGTCATCGATATGCTGAAGCACATGAAACTGCATCCCTCCCGGGGCGGACCAGAGAAGATGGAGATGCCGCGTTTCTGGGACCATCGGATGAATTGGTACGGACCGGCCGGGATTGGTACCGGACGCGGGATCGAGGGATTCCGAAACTGGCACCAGATACCGTTTCTGAACGCCATGCCCGACCGCGGTTCCAGAGTCAGCGAGATCATCTATCATTTCTTCGGCGACAACAATTATTGTGCGGTGACCGGTTGGCCAAACATGATCCAAACCGTTACCCACGACGGCTGGATGGGAATCGCGCCGCAGGGCCGGGAAATCACCATGTGCTCACTTGACTTCTGGCGCATCGAAAACGGCAAGATTCGCGAGAATTGGGTAATGGTGGATTTGCTCGACGTCTATTGCCAGCTTGGCGTTGATGTCATCGCCCGCCTTCGTGAGTTCAACAAGGCGCGGAATCTCGGCCCGATCCCGCTCACGGGCGGATAATCATGAAGGCTACAAGGATCACTTCTGCGGAGGTTGCGGCGCTTGCAGGAGTCAGCCGCTCTGCGGTCAGCCGCACGTTTACTCCAGGCGCATCGGCGTCGCCTGCAACGGCAGACAAAGTCAGAAAGGCGGCCGCTTTACTGGGCTATAAGCCGAATTCCCTTGCACGGGCCGTGGTTTCCGGGCGCAGCCGGATTATCGGCCTTGTGGTGGCATACCTTGACAATCAGTTCTATTCGGAGGCGCTGGAAAAGCTCTCTGTCGGATTGCAGGAAAAGGGCTACCATGTCCTTGTCTTTATGGCTTCCCAGGCTGCCGGGAACATCGACAGTGTGGTTGAAGAAATCCTTGCCTATCAGGTCGACGGGCTCGTTCTTGCATCGGTCGCATTGTCGTCCGATGTCGCGCAGCGCTGCAGGGGCGTTGGTGTGCCAGTCGTACTTTTTAACCGGAGTCAGGACATTGGCGAAGTGACCGCCGTGACTTCGGCTAACGTGGCGGGCGGTCGAAAGGTGGCGGACTTTCTGCTCGCGGGCGGGCACCGCCGCATCGGGTATATCGCGGGGTGGGAAGGCGCTTCGACGCAACGCGACCGTGAAGCGGGGTTCGTCAACCGACTCTCCGAGGCGGGCGTTACCTTGTTCGCCCGGGAAGTCGGTCAATTCACGTTGGACGGTGCCTCCAGGGCGGCGCGGCGCATGTTCGGCAGACCCGACCGGCCTGACGCCGTATTCGTGGCCAATGATCACATGGCCTTTAAGGTCATGGATGTTCTCCGGTTCCAGGCCGGTCTCGCCATCCCGGACGATGTCTCGGTCGTTGGCTACGACGACGTGCCGTTGTCCGGATGGCCGGCCTATGACCTGACCACGGTCAGACAGCCTGCCAATCGCATGGTGTCGGAAACGGTCGAAACGCTGATCGGACAGATTGAAAACCGGAATTTTGAAAGCAAGCGAATGGAAATTGACGGGCCGCTCATCGTGAGGGGATCGGCTCGCGTGCCGGAGCAATGGGTAGAGTGAAGGGCTTTGATTCGAAGTTTCGCGACTTTCCCGACTACATCATCGGCATCACGAAAGAGATCTGGGAAGACCGTCGCATAGCGACACTCAGGGACTACTATGCCGAGGACATCATCGTTCGCTCCCCGGCGTCGGTCATCGTGGGCAACGACCGTGTCATCGCGACGACCATGGCGACATTGGCGGAATTTCCCGATCGCCAGCTTCTCGGCGAAGACGTCATCTGGTCAGGCACGCCCGAGACGAGCTTGCTCAGTTCGCACCGTACCCTCTCGACGGCGACCCATGCAGCGGATGGCATCTACGGGACGGCGACCGGGACCAGGCTCAAGTATCGCATCATCGCTGACTGCCATGCGACCTGCAACCAGATCAACGACGAATGGCTGATCCGGGACCAGGGGGCAATAGTCAGGCAGCTCGGCCGGACCCCGAGGGACTACGCGCAAGAGATGATTACCCGCGAAGGTGGACCGGAGTCGTGCGTGCAACCCCTGACCCCCGCAACTGATCGGGAAGGTCCCTACACTGGCCGCGGCAACGACAATGAATGGGGCGAGCGCTATGCTGATATCCTCACCCGTGTCATGGGTGCTGACATGGCGGCGGTCCCGGCCGAATACGATCGTGCAGTACAGGCAGAATACCCGGGTGGGGTTACGGTAAACGGCTGGGACGCGATCGACCATTTCTGGATGGGCCTACGCGCCAGTTTCCCCTCGGCGAAGTTCGAGATCCATCATCAGATCGGACGTGACGATCCGTTCATGCCGCCCCGTGCCGCAATCCGGTGGTCGCTGAACGGACGCCACGACGGGAATGGCGCCTTCGGCACTCCGACCGGGGCGGAAGTCTACGTCTTGGGGATATCCCACGCGGAGTTCGGCAGCCTCGGTGCCTCCCGACCAACCCTTCGCCGAGAATGGACGCTCTTCGATGAAACTGCCATCTGGAAGCAGATCATTTTGCAGTCGGGTCTGGTCACCTGAACCCAGGATTCGCAACACGTATGGTTTTCGACGTGCAGGCAGGGTCGCTGGCCGGGACGCCGACGTCGACGGTCGGGGGGGATCAACCATCGGCCTCCCCATTCCTCGGAGATGTCGGCAAGACCGTCGATTCAACTAACTCGGAAGTGAGTTCGTTCCGGGATTCGCCCCTGGATCACGCTACGCGTGGTCCGTGAATCCGTTCTGGACATCTTCATCCTTGTCCAGAAACGAGGCGCGTCAATTCAGGTCGAGCTGATCGAAGAGTGGCTCGAGTTCGGTCTCGTATTTCTTCCAGGAGCCAATTGACGAAGTGTAGATCGGTTGCCGGACCTGATAGAGACTGAGTGTCTTGACCATGCGCCGATTCCGGTAAAACTGCAGGCATGAGTCCTCCCAGTCCAGGTCACAGGCATCCAGCAAGGCCCTGG
The DNA here is from genome assembly GCA_963664045.2 of Paracoccaceae bacterium. GTDB lineage: Bacteria > Pseudomonadota > Alphaproteobacteria > Rhodobacterales > Rhodobacteraceae > JAPPHA01. The sequence continues at coordinate 426,729 of CAXXGT010000001.1, forward strand.
TCCCCGATTCCGGTTCGGTAATCAGGTCCTCGTAACTGATCTCGAAAAAGCTGCCAGGCATGGTTCCACGCCAGAAATCAACGATCTCGCGGTAAAGATTGAAGTACATGGCAAGGTCATTGAAGGCGTAACTGTAGAGATGTGTCCCTTCGGGAAACCTGTTCTTGTACATTGAGAACAGGTTGTCCCTCGGGTCTCGCTTGACCAAGATGATCCTCGACCTGGGAAGCGTCAGCTTGGCAAGCCCCAAAAAGAGAAACGTCTGAATCGATTTGTCCACGACCCGAACGACTCCCGGAAACTCCGACTGGACCCTTGCCTGGTATTCCTTTCCAAGCTTCCTGAAATCCCTGTCCTTGATCTGGGCAAAGGATGAATGGGATTTCGAGAAGATCGAGAGCTTGGCCGCTTCCTGGCTGAAGTATCCGAGTTCGCCAACCCCTCGGATTGTGCTGTGGCTCGAGAGAATCTGTTCGACGAGAGTTGTTCCCGATCTTGGCAGACCGGTAACGAAGATCGGGGCGAATTCGGAAAATCCCGGGCCCGGTCCCCGTTCCGGATCGAATTCGGCGAAGAACTCAGTGACCTGGCGGATCTCCTTCACCCTGGTTCCGACATCATAAGGATGCAGTTCCCGCATGAGCCGATTCGCCTCGCCGAGGTATTCGAAGACCGCTCCGGTTTCACCGCAGTCTTCCATCGCCTTCGTCAAGGCAAATCCAAGCCCCATTCGATCCTTGTGATCGATTGACGTGTTCGCAAATGCGGACTTCATTTGGTCGATGAGTTCGTCATCGGTGGAAAACCTGTAGCTCGCGGACAGCAGGCGGTAATGTTCGCCGTTGTTCGGCTCCAGTTCGATTGCTTTCCGAAACAATGGCTCAGCAGTCCCGAAGTCCCCGATCTGCTGGCACAGGACGGCCTTCCTGCTGAGGGCAGTTGCAAGATTTGGCGCCTGCGCGATCGCCTGATCGCACCACTTGATCGCTTCGGAAATGTCCCCGGAGTTTTCTTCGGCGCGCGAAAGCGCAAGAAACAGGTCCGCGGATTGCCATCCCAACCGATGCGCCTTCCGCAGATTGATGCGTGCCTGCCTTGGATCGCCGGCGTCAAGTTTCTCGCGGCCAAGCTCCAGGTATGCTTCCGCGTATCCTGGGTCGACCTTGATGGCGCGGCTAAAGAACCTCTCGGGTTCCCTCGATGATTGACCTTTGTTGCGGACCAGGCGCCCCAGGTTTGTCAGGACGCTTGGCGACCCTGGCGTGAGAACCAGCGCGTGAATCAGGTGTTGCCGTGCCGTTTCATGTTCGCCGGATTCGAGAAGTAGCTGCCCCATGTTGTTGTGGGCCTCTGCGTAGCCGCCATCGATTTCGAGAGCATGTTCGAACAACCGGCGCGCCCCGTCAGTTTGACCTTTCAGTTTGAAAATGATCCCGAGCAGATTGGGAAAGAGGGCAACGTCCGGGTGCATGTCCCGGAGTTTGGTCGCAAGGGTTTCTGCTTCCTCGTGATGACCCGCTCTCGTCAGGCGGAGGAGCCTGTCGACTTCACTCCTGTCAGAATTGCCGATAGGAACCGAAGACTTGACCCGCTTGCCGAGCAGGCGAGACCTGTATGCGTCAATGAGCGAGGTCGGAAGTCCTGATGACTTGAGGGCACGCAAGGCGTCTGCTGTCTCTTTCCTGTCGTCCAGGCAGATCAGGGAGGCAACATAAGAATTCCAGACTTCCCGTTCGCCGGGAACCAGGACCTGGGCCACCTGCAAGTGGGTGACAGCTTTCCGAAACTCGGTGTTGTTAAGAAAGATGTTTCCGACCTGGTAGTGCACTTCGGGAACGTCGTTCCGCGACTTGATGATGGAGTCATAGATCGCCAGCGCGTCGGCAAGCCGCCCTGCGGACTGGAGTTCGAGTGCCGTCCGATACAGTTCGGGGATTTGTTCCGGGTTGATGAAAGCCATCTATCTTTCTGAATCAGGATTCGCAGGCAGTGTATTAACGATCGTGGCCCGTGATCCAAGCCTTGATCTCCACGAGTTGACCGCTTCCGGTACCGGAACGATGCACATGAACAGTTCCGGGCCGACGCCCGCCCGCTCGCCGCAGTTCGATCGATAACCTGCCGAACCAGGAATCGCCTCGCGGTCCGTTGATGGAAACCCCGACAGGAAACTTCCACTTGACTTGAACCCAGGACTCAACGATACCGCGCAACCTGTCGGGATTGGGGGCAGTCTCCGGTCCATCCGATTCTCCTTATGGGAGCGCACTGCCCGAGGCGCGAGAATTGCTCGCAAAACTCCGGATGATTGAACCGGGGCCACAGGGCGTGGTAGTTGAAGGAACAGCCATGTACGCTGTGCTCAAGACGGGCGGAAAGCAGTATCGTGTTGCCGCCGGAGATGTATTGAAAACCGAAAAACTTGCAGGAGAAGTCGGCGAAGCTGTCGAATTTGATGAAATCCTGGTTGTCGGTGGCGACGATATCCGGATTGGTGCGCCAACCGTTTCCGGGGCGGTCGTTCGAGGTGAGATCCTTGAACAAACCCGTGACAAGAAGGTCATCAACTTTGTTCACCGGCGACGAAAGGCGTCGTCGCGGCGCAAGAAAGGCCATCGACAATACATAACGATCGTCCGGATCAATGAAATTTGTTTGCCGGATGACAGAAAAGAAGCCTCGGACGAATAGGGGAGCAGGAAATGGCTCACAAGAAAGCCGGAGGGTCATCTCGCAACGGACGCGACTCCGCTGGTCGCCGCCTGGGTGTCAAAAAGTACGGTGGTGAATCCGTCGTTCCCGGAAACATTATCGTGCGTCAACGCGGAACCCGTTGGTGGCCCGGACAGGGCGTCGGTATTGGCAAGGATCACACGATATTCGCGACAGTCGACGGGCACGTACAATTCCGCAAGGGGTTGAAGGGGCGAACGTTCATTTCGGTCCTCCCTGCCACGGGTGATTCCGTGCAGTAGTCTCCCTTTTCGGGGAAACGCAAAAGAATTTTTGCCAGGCCATGCTTGTGCCGTGCGCAGCAACCGGTCAGGGTGCGGTTCTCGCCAGGTCCGCCGATCGACGGCTTCCGGAACCCGGCGGAAACAATGTTTTGCGTCTGCGCCGTGGGCGTCGCGTTATAACCTGCTCTGCCCAGTTGTGATCGTCGTGGGGCTCGAAACACGTGAAATTCCTTGATCTGGCCAGGATTCAAGTGCGCTCTGGAGCAGGAGGAAACGGCTGCGTCAGTTTCCGGCGTGAGGCGCATGTCGAGTACGGTGGCCCCGATGGCGGAAACGGCGGTCGGGGCGGCGACGTCTGGATAGAAGTCGATCCTGACCTCAATACGCTGATCGATTTTCGTTATCGCCGGCACTTCCATGCCGGCGACGGGAGGCCAGGTGCAGGCCGCGCCCGGTCAGGCAAGAACGGGCAATCGATGGTCCTTAAGGTGCCGAAAGGGACGGAGGTGCTGGAGGAAGACAGGGAAACCGTTCTTGCCGATCTCAAGCGCCGGGGAGACCAATTGCGCGTCGCTGCCGGAGGCAATGGCGGTTTCGGCAATCTTCATTTCAAGTCATCTCGGAATCAGGCGCCACGCCGCGCCAACCCCGGGCAAGGGGGAGTCGAGCGTACGATCTGGCTTCGGTTGAAGGTGATCGCGGATGCCGGCCTCGTTGGTCTGCCGAATGCCGGAAAGTCGACATTCCTTGCAGCTGTTTCCAATGCCCGTCCGAGGGTTGCCGATTACCCGTTCACGACGACCCACCCTGTCCTCGGCATGATCGACCTCGATGGTCGGGAGTTCGTCATGGCCGACATTCCCGGTCTCATCGAAGGCGCCCATCACGGAAAGGGAATAGGAGACCGATTTTTGCGTCATCTTGAGCGTTGTTCGGTACTCTTGCACCTCGTTGACGGAACTTCGGACGACGTCGTCCGGGACTACCAGACGGTCTTGCATGAAATCACGTGTTACGGCTGCGGACTAGAGAAAAAGCCGTGCGTGGTTGCGTTGAACAAGGTTGATGCGCTCGATCAGGGCGAAATCGATGCCAGGCTTGACGCGCTTGTCCACGAAACCGACAATCCGGTCATACCCTTATCCGGAGTATCGGGCGTGGGCGTGCGGGGAGTTCTCCGTTCGATCATGAACCGCATTCCGGACCGGTCGGAAGAAGACAGGAGGACATGGCACCCGTGAGCATGCCGGAATCCACCAGGCGGATCGTGGTGAAAATCGGTTCGAACCTGCTGGTCAATTCGGAAAGCGGGAATCTCCGTTTCGACTGGCTCGAGGGTCTCGCGACCGATGTTGCCTTCGAACTGGCCGGCGGCCGGGAGGTCATTCTGGTTTCATCCGGGTCCATCGCGCTCGGCCGCTCGGTCCTAGGCTTCCCGCAGGACAGACCATTGGCGCTCGAACAAAGTCAGGCCGCCGCGGCTGTGGGGCAGATCAGACTCGCCCAGGCTTACGAAGAGGCACTTGCGCCGCATGACATTGTCGCAGCCCAGGTCCTGCTGACCCTTGATGACAGCGACAATCGTCGACGGTTTCTGAATTCCCGCGCGACAATCAACGCGTTGCTCGGATATCGCGTGGTGCCCATCGTTAACGAAAACGATACGATCGCCACGGACGAAATCCGCTTCGGAGACAATGACCGACTCTCGGCTCAGGTTGCATCGATGGCCGGTGCAGACGTTCTGATTCTCCTTTCCGATGTTGACGGCCTGTACACCAACGACCCGAAGGTGCGGCCCGACGCCCGGAGAGTCGATGTGGTGCGTGAAATCACCCCTGAAATCGAATCCATGGCAGGTGACGCGGGAAGTCTTGCATCGCGTGGAGGCATGAAGACCAAGCTGATGGCGGCCGCAACGGCGATGAGGGCCGGATGCGCCATGGTGATCACGGCCGGAAACGTCAGCCGGCCAATCACTGCCTTGAGGAAGAAAGCGAACTGTACCTGGTTCCTCTCGATGGACGACCCGAAAACTGCCCGAAAACAATGGATTGCCGCCATGAAACCCAAGGGGTGGCTGCACATTGACACTGGTGCCGAACGGGCGCTCCGAGGCGGCAATTCCCTTTTGCCCGCAGGTGTCGTCGAGGTGACCGGCGAGTTCGGAAGGGGCGACGCCGTCGCCGTCAGGAATGCCGAGGGTCACGACATTGCTCGCGGCCTGGCAAGTTATTCGAGCCGGGATGCGCGACTGATTGTCGGCCTCAGGAGCCACGAGATTGAATCGGCACTCGGATATCCCGCGCGCGCTGCTCTCGTCCACCGGGATGATCTCGTGCTATGACTCGAAACCGGTTGCCCCCGGACTGGTTTCTGGTACGTGCCCGAAAGGGAAACCAGATTGATGCAACCTGTGGATTGGACAAGGGCAGGCCGTAGGGCTTGCCGTTAACGGGAGACGATCAATGCCCGATACCCATTTGGACGTCCAGCGGATCATGGCTGCACTGGGTGAAGATGCAAGGACGGCCGCGCGTGAACTTGCCAATGCGAGTTCTGCCGCCAAGACGGATTCCTTGGAAGCTGCCGCCGACAGCTTGCTGCGAAACACCGATCGAATCATCTCCGCCAACGCGCGGGACCTTGATTATGGTCGCAGTAAATCCCTGTCTGACGCCATGATCGATCGACTGGCCCTCGACGATGGCCGAATCCAAGACATGGCTGACAGCACGCGCCGGATAGCCGGGCTCCCGGACCCGGTGGGCGAGGTCATGGCTGAATGGTCTGTTCCATCCGGCCTGAAGATCCGTCGAGTCCGGACGCCTCTCGGGGTTATCGGAGTGATCTACGAAAGCCGCCCGAACGTGACGGCCGACGCTGGTGCATTGTGCCTGAAATCAGGGAATGCCGTCATTTTGCGCTGCGGTTCGGAGTGCATCCATTCGGCCAAAGCCATCCGCGAATGTATGGCCGAAGGACTGCAAGCCGGAGGTTTGCCTGTTTCTGCTATCCAGCTCGTAACGACGCGCGACAGGGCGGCAGTCGGTGCAATGCTTGCGATGACAGAGAGTATCGACGTCATTGTCCCGCGTGGCGGCAAGGGATTGGTTGCGCGGGTTCAGGAGGAGGCGCGGGTGCCGGTCTTTGCCCATCTCGAGGGAATCTGCCACGTATACGTCGATCGATTGGCAGATCCCGATAAAACCATGAGGGTGGTACTGAATTCAAAAACCCGTCGAACGGGAATCTGTGGGGCCGCGGAATGCCTGCTCATCGACAAGGAGTACTTTGCGGCTGCAGGTGCGCCGTTCGTCCGGGAACTCCTGGATGCAGGAGTTGAAGTGCGTGGCGACGAAACGCTGTCCGGAGCGTTCCCCGAAGTCAAACCTGCTTGTGATGACGATTGGGGGTGCGAGTTCCTTGACATGGTGATCGCTGCCCGCGTCGTCGATGGCGTCGACGGGGCGATCGAGCACATACGCCGCTACGGGTCTGGACATACGGAAAGTATATTGACCGAAGACGAAAACACTGCAGAAACGTTCTTTTCCCGGCTCGACAGTGCGATTCTGATGAAGAACGCGTCGACGCAGTTTGCCGACGGTGGCGAGTTCGGACTGGGGGCGGAAATCGGCATTGCGACCGGAAAACTGCATGCTCGTGGCCCGGTGGGTGCGGAACAGTTGACCAGCTTCAAGTACCTTGTGGAAGGGAACGGGACAATTCGCCCCTGAACCCGGTCACTTGTCTCCTTCCGACGGTGGGGCGGCATCGCAGGAATTCGGGAATGCAGTCTCTGGTGGAAGCCCTGGCCAGGCCGGCCGGTCCTGGCCTGATTCGCAAACCAGGGTTCATTCGATAGCCTTCGGGCAGTCACGTCAGGGAGCAGCTGTGACCGGATTTACGATCGCGGAAATCGCCTCGTCGCTTGGATCCGACGCCACCGGGGACACGTCAATACGGGTTTTCGCCGTACGTGAGCCTTCTGAAGCCGGTCCCGGCGATCTTGCCATCGCACTGTACCCGCGTTTCTTGGAAGCTCTGAGTCAGGGGAGTGCCCGCGCCGCGATTCTCTGTCCTGACACCAACTGGCGGGATCTGGGACTGGAAGCGGCGATATTCGTGCGGGAGCCGAAACTGGATTTCGCCAGGCTTACACATGTGTTCGTTCCGCCTCGACAGGCGGAGCCGGGAATTCACCCGACCGCAGTTGTCGATCCTTCGGTCAGGATCAAGGACAACGTATCCATCGGACCATTCACGCAAATTGAGGCCGACGTCGAGATCGGGGAACATTCAGTTGTTTCCGGCCACTGTACACTGGGTCCGGATACGCATATCGGTCCGGGTGCATTCATTCGTTCCGGCGCCCGCATCGGTCCCGGGGTTCGGACCGGCTCAAATTTCGTTTGCCAGTCCAACACCGTCATTGGCGCCGACGGGTTTTCCTACGTGACTCCGTCGCCGGACACGATCCGGAATGCCAAGGCGACCGGGCACGTCGTTCCACCGGATCCTGATGTACCCATCGTGAAAATCAATTCTCTTGGCGGAATTGTCATCGGTGACGATGTGGAAATCGGAGCGAACTGCACGATTGACCGTGCCACGATTTCCCGGACTGTCATCGGCGATGGCACCAAGATCGATAATCTGGTTCACATCGCGCACAACGTTCAGATCGGGAGGAACTGCCTGATCTGCGGACTTGTCGCCATGGGAGGCAGCGTCAGGTTGGGTGACCGCGTGTTTCTGGGCGGCCATGTCGGTGTCGGCGACCACGTCAATGTAGGTTCGGACGTGATGGTAGGAGGGATGTCGGCGGTGATTAGTCATGTGCCGTCCGGTCGCATCATGATGGGGAATCCAGCGATGAAAATGAATCTCAACATTGACGCTTACAAGGCTTTGCGCAGGTTGCCTCGATTGGCTAAAAGGGTCAGGAATCTGGAACGCCTTGCTTCAGCAGGTGGCAACGACAGCAACGACTGACGGAGCCGTCGGGAACCGGACAATGACGAGATCTGCCAATGCGATCCTGGACCGGATCATTTCGATCGTGGCCGAACTTGCCATGCTTGATCCTTCTGAACTGAACGCGGATTCGATGCTTGCCGATCTCAGTATAGATTCTCTCGGCGTCATCGAGTTGGTGTACGCGATCGAAGACAGCTTCAACGTTGAACTCCCGTTTGATGCCAACAATCCGGATTCCGGACTGTTTGATTTTGCCTCGATCGGATCGATTGTGACCGCGGTTGAAGACCTGTTGTTTGAAGGCAACGGGTGAATTCCCAATGCATCGCGTGGCCATCACCGGCCAGGGAACGGTAAATTGCCTGGGTCGTACCGTCCCTGAAACGCTCGAGGCCATGGCCAATGGCGACTGCGGGATAACGGAACTTGAGATAGAACGAGCGGAGCGCCTGTCGATCAGGATCGCCGGCCAGATCAAGGACCTGGAGCCAGAGCGGGAATTTTCCAGGCAACAGCTGGCCCTTTACGATCGATTTACCCAATTCGCGATGATCGCGGCGGACGAAGCCATCACCCAGTCGGGGCTTGTCGTCGATGGTGAGCTGGCAGTGCGTGCCGGGGTTGTTCTTGGCTCGGGCTGCGGCGGAATTTACAGCCTGGACGAGAGCTTTCACAGTGTCTACGCGATCGGCAAGAACAGGGTTCATCCGTTCATCATTCCGCGCTCGATGGGCAACGCGGCGGCTTCCCATGTTTCCATGAAATGGAACCTTAAGGGTCCGGGGTTTGCCGTGTCGTCGGCGTGCGCGTCGTCCAACCACGCGATGGGGCAGGCATTTCAGATGATTCGTGCGGGACTATGCACGATTATGGTGACGGGTGGCTCCGAGACGATGCTGTGTTTTGGCGGCGTCAAGGGCTGGGAGGGTCTCAGGATCATGTCCAGGGACGGTTGCCGGCCGTTTTGCAAGACGAGAAACGGCATGGTTCTCGGGGAGGGGGCAGGTGTGTTCGTTTTCGAGGAATTTGAACACGCCTCGGCCAGGGGTGCCGACATTCTGGCCGAGGTCGTGGGATTCGCGATGACATCGGATGCATCAGACATCGTGCTTCCGGATTCGGAAGGTGCCGCGCGGGCGATTTCCGGCGCACTCGAAGATGCGGGCACTAGTCCTGAAGATGTCGGCTATATCAACGCCCACGGTACGGCAACCAGGGCCAATGACAAGACTGAATGCAAGGCTATTCGGCAGGCGTTTGGAACGCATGCCGACAACGTCATGGTCTCGTCGACGAAATCGATGCACGGTCACCTGATCGGTGGAACGGGTGCGGTTGAATTGCTAGCCTGCATCGCGGCGGTCAGGGACGGAATGATTGCCCCGACGATTGGACTTGCTGAACATGATCCCGATTGCGATCTTGATGTCGTGCCAAACGAAAGTCGGCAAGGCGGTGTCGATGTCGCTCTCAATAACGCCTTCGCGTTTGGCGGCTTGAATGCCGTTCTTGCAATTCGATCCGTTTGATCCAACCCACCGTTCCGTACATCATTCTCCCAGTAAATCCTGCGCCATACGGGGTACAAGGAGTCGGATACAGGTATCGTGCGAACCGCCGTTCCGCATCATAAAGGCCGAAGTTTCAACCGCGTAATCCGGTTTTGCTCGCGGGCCAGGATCTCAAAACGAAATCCATGAAAGCTGAAGACCTGGCCCGGGACCGGGATCATCTGGGCCTCATGGATGACGAGTCCTGCGATGGTCACGGCCTCTTCATCGGGCAGGGACCATTCGTGCGTCCGGTTGAGGTCGCGAATAGATGCCGTGCCGTCAACGATGAAGTTGCCTTCAGTGTCATGTTCGGCTTCGGGCGCAATTGCAACATCGTGCTCGTCCGTGATTTCCCCGACGATTTCCTCAAGGATATCTTCGAGCGTGATCAAGCCTCTCAAGGCACCATACTCGTCGACGACAAGGGCAAAATGCGTGTGTTTCCGGAGGAACTCCCGCATTTGGTCATTCAGAGTCGTCGTTTCCGGAACGAAATACGGCTGCATGGCTACGTCCATCACCTTGAATTCCGTGAATCTGGATTTCTTTTTGTCGCCTTTGGTTCCAGTCAGGCTGTCCAGAGCCCGAAGCAGGTCCTTGGCGTGCACCAGCCCGACAATATTCTCGGGATCCTGATCAAATACCGGGAGGCGGGTATGGGGCGATCGAATACACTGGCTTACGATTGAACCCGGATCGGCATTCGCATCGATCATTTCGATGTTGGAGCGGTGCAGCATGATCTCTTCGACGACTCGGTCTTTCAGGTCCAGCGCGCCGAGCAGGCGATCCCGGTCATCTTTCTGCACGTTGCCTTCAACGTGGCCGAGAACGATGGTCCCGGCGATTTCGTCCTGAACGTCCTGTTCCTGTGTTCCATTTGCCTGCCGTGAACTCCGGATTCGAAATACGGTTCCGACCACTCCTTGAATTGCTGAAACGACGGGTCCGAATGTCCAGACAAATATGCTGAGCGGTAACGACAGCCATTGGGCTGCACGCTCTGAATTGGCGAGCGCATATGTCTTCGGCAGGATTTCGGCAAATATCAGGACGAGCAAGGTCATGATCAGGGTTGCAAGTGCGACACCGCTGTCACCGAAAAGGCGGGTACAAAGGCTTGTCGCAAGCGCAGCAGCAAGAATGTTAACCAGATTGTTTCCGAGCAGCACGGCTCCGATCAATCGGTCGCTCCTTTCCGTCAAACTCAGTGCCAGGGAAGCGCCCCGGGATCCCCGATCGGCGAGGGAGTGCAGTTTCCCTCGACTAGAGGCGGTCAAGGCGGTCTCCGACCCTGAAAAGAAGGCCGAAAGAACGAGAAGCGCCAGTATGGAGATGACCGTAAGCCAGACAGTCGCGTCCAGTTTCTCCATGAGGGAAGGGTCAATCATGGTCATGTCTTGTCGCCTGATCTCAAGTTGATGCCGACTCGTGTTGAGTCAACCTTACGGTACCTAACCAAAAGGCGTCACGCCATTCGGGCAAAGTCGGGCCGCCACGGGCAAATCGCGGCACCGGATGTCTTCCAGCACAGGAATTGCACCAGTCCCATGCGTCGGCTCAAGCAGGTCCGGCCGGAGGCACGATGAACCGGATAAGTGTAAGCCCGGATCGATTCCCAAGGCCAGGACCATCCTGGAACGGGATCCTCAACTGCATCGGGGTATCATCCGGGTTTTCGGTTGTTCGAAAGGGGGTGGTTCGCAAGGACAAGGTGCTTCATACGGTGATTCAGAACATGTGTATAGATTTCAGTCGTCGATATGTCGCTGTGCCCGAGGAGGACCTGGATGGTCCTGAGGTCAGCTCCGTGGGCCAGCAGGTGGGTCGCAAAGGCGTGCCTCAGTACGTGTGGCGTAACATGCTCGCGGTCGAGGCCGGCGGTGGAGGCAACCTGTTTGGTCAACAGGTAGAACCGTTCACGTGTCATGTGTCCTTTGCGGCTGCGTGAGGGGAACAGGAAGTCCGAGCGCCTGGCGCGGGATTTCGCGGTTCCGGAAACCTGATCATCACGCAACTTCAGGTAGGCCAGGACCGCCAGCCGGGACGGAGTCGACAGCGGAACCATCCGTTCCTTGCCTCCCTTGCCGCGTACCAGGATCATTTCCGGGTTGCCGCGCACTGTCGACGCGGGCAGCGAAACCAGTTCGGAGACACGCATGCCGGTTGCGTACAGCAGTTGAAACATGCAGTCGTTTCGCGCTCTTTCGAGGGGGCTCTTTCCAACCTGTGCCGCAGCGGCCAGGATTTTCTCCGTATCATCCTCGCTTAACGTGTGTGGTAGTGACTTCGATCGTCCGGGCCCCGTGATTCTCTGGGTCGGATCGTCGCTGCGCCAGCCGGAATCCAACGCGAAACGGTAGAATTGCCGGATTGCCGAAAGCCTGCGCCCACGAGTCGCGACCGACAGGCAGCGTTGATTGAGGAGATGCATGTAGTCCAGGATGTTCTGCCGGTCTGCATTTTCGAGTGTACAACCGTTTTCCCTCAGGAACGTGACAAGGTCGCCTATGTCCCGGGCATAGGCCGAGATGGTGTTTTCCGCGGCGTTGCGTTCGGCCCGCATGGAATCGAGAAACTGAAGAATTCTGTTTTCGGTTCTCTTCGGTGTCATGTGAACGGGTTCCAAGGAGGATGGAGGTTCTGACGCCGGGCGCCGCCGCAACCCGAGAGTCTCGGTGCCGGTGGCACCACTTTACCGGATGCCACGCACACGCGTTCTCGTGGAAACGAACCGCTCACGATGATTTCCCCTGGATTTCGATAGTCTGGTCTCGAGGACAGGAAGAGTGAATGCATGTCGTTCAAGGTCGCGTACCATTGGTGCCAGATATTGGCTGAACGTGTGAGAAAGACATTTCGTTCCATTGGGGTCGTCGGTGTACTGGCCGACCGGGCGCACGCAAGGCAGGTCGCTGACAGGCCGGATTACTTCGTCGGAACTTCGAGAACGAGTTCCACATCGCGCTGCGGTACGGAAATGTCCCCCAGGTACGCATAGGCGACGATGCCGACCGACAGCAGAACAGCGAGATAAAACAGGTACCGAATCGATCTCAGCATGCTGTTGCCTCTGTCTGCCGGGCACTTCCGGCCATGGCGGATTCCCTCTCCGCAAACAAATGATAGCAGCAACGCACGACGATTGGTATATGCCGGGAGGATTGCACCTGGGAAGTTCCGGTCAAGCCGACGTCGTGCGACATCGTTGTGTTCTCGCTGCCGTGAGAGGCGGAATGGGTTATTGTATCGATCGCTCGATCGTGTTCGTTGGAATGATGGGCGCCGGCAAGACGGCCGTCGGTCGTGCGGTCGCGAGCCGGCTTGGCTTGAGGTTTGCGGATTCGGACGACGAACTTGAACGCACCTCGGGAAAGACGATTCCGGAAATTTTCTCGGAAAGGGGCGAGCAGGCGTTTCGGGATCTCGAGACCAGGGTGATCGGGTCGCTCTTGACGGGGAAACCGATCGTGCTTTCTGTTGGAGGGGGGGCATTTGTCAGCGAAATCAATCGCCGGAACATCATGCAGGGCGGTTTTTCGGTATGGATCGATGCCGATCTGGATACGATCTGGGATCGCGTCCGGCGCAAGGGCGGTCGTCCGCTGTTGGAAGTCGACGATCCGTATTCCGAGTTGAAACGCCTGTACCGGATACGGCGCCCGACTTATGCAACGGCGGATATCAGCGTGCGGTCGCGCAATGACAGGTCCGTTGACGACATGGCCGCCGCGGTCGTGAGAACGCTTGTCGAAGCTGCGGGAAGCGGCGTTTCCCTGAGTCGCGACGACGGGCGAATACACCCGGTGGATGGTACAACCTGCGTTCCGCCGGAGGGATGAATTCGGGCATCCGGAATTCGACCAGATTCACTCCGGCTTACGATCACGAGGGACATTGTAAGGGAATCGCCAGATGATGAAGACGGTTCGGGTCGAACTCGGCCCTCGGACGTACGATATCATGATTGGACCGCAACTTATCGAGTCGGCAGGTGAGATCATGCGTCCTTGCCTCGTTGGGAGGCGCGTGGCCGTCATCACCGACAATCCCACGGGCGGCCTTTACCTGAAAAGGCTCGAGACGTCTCTCGCTGCCGCGGGAATCGAATCCGTCAGCCTGACGCTTGAACAGGGAGAAAGAACAAAATCCTGGGAAGCTGTCCGCTTTGCGACCGACTGGTTGCTTTCGGAGCGAATTGAACGGGAGGACACGGTCGTTGCGTTCGGTGGAGGCGTGATCGGCGATATGGCCGGGTTCGTTGCCGCGATCACCCTGCGGGGAATGCGTTTCATTCAAATCCCTACGACCCTGTTGGCCCAGGTCGACAGCTCGGTCGGTGGAAAGACCGGGATCAATTCCCGTCACGGAAAGAACCTGATCGGTGCGTTTCACCAGCCTGACCTCGTACTCGCGGACACTTCCCTTCTTGCATCACTCGCGCGCCGGGACCTGCTGGCAGGATATTCTGAGGTCGTCAAATATGGATTGTTGGGTAGTGCGGACTTTTTCAGCTGGCTGGAACTGAACGGCAGGCACGTCATCTCGGGCAGCGAAACACATCTCGTTGAAGGTGTCGCCACTTCGTGCGAATTGAAAGCCGAACTCGTTTCGCGGGACGAGGCCGAATTCGGCGATCGGGCACTGCTCAACCTCGGCCACACTTTTTGTCACGCCCTGGAAGCCGCGACCGGGTACTCCGACAGATTGTTGCACGGCGAAGGCGTGTCGATTGGATGCGGCCTCGCGTTCGACCTTTCGGTTCGCTTGGGATTTTGTCCTCCCGAAGACCGCGACCGGGTCCGGAGTCACTTCCTCGAAATGGGAATGAAGGCGAGCATTTCTGATATCCCGGGCGATCACCCCGATCCGGATGCGCTGATCAGGCTGATGGGCCGGGACAAGAAGGTCAGGCAGGGCCAGAACCGTCTCGTTCTGGTCCGGGGAATTGGGCGTGCATTTGTCGAATCCCGGGTCGACGCGGCCGAGATCAGATCGATTCTGGTAGAGGCCTGCGAGAGCGAATGAACCCCCGCGTTGAAATCATGCGGAGCAACTGGCTCCACCGAGGACGCAGAATTTTGCACAATGCGGGTGATTGAGCCGGACAGGCGAGATGGACTTTGCAAGGGTACGCCCGAGTTCGAATCCGGGGGAATAGGGCAAGAGCGTACAGGCTACGACAACCGGTCCGGGTGCGCCCTTGCGTTTGACGACCATTCGGGACTTCGCACACATGACGCTGTCGGGCGACTTCCCGAGGATGCTCCAGCACGATTCGGTGATTTCCGGAACATCGAGCGATCCGTCCATCTCCGGAAACAGCACCATTTCCGAGGGGTTCCACGCGTCGATCGCGAATCCGTTCCTTTCAAACAACTCCTGGTATCCTTCACGGGATTGTGAATCCGATTCGCCCCAGAGCGTCCTACCGGCCGCCGTCATCCTGATTCCAGCATCGGCAAGCCAGCGCATGCCGGCGAGACTGGCTTTGAAACTCCCGCCGCCGCGCACGAGATCATGGTTTGCTTTCAGGTAATGATCCAGGGAAATCCTGAGGGTCAACCGGTCAGGAAACGTAGCATTCAACGCCGCAAGGCCGTCCTGCACCTTATTTCGCATCATCGGCCGCATGGCGTTTGTCAGAATCAATACGTGAAAACCCCTTTGCAGGCACATTTCCGTGATCGGGATCATATCGGGGTTCATGAACGGTTCGCCACCGGTGAAACCGATTTCCTCGGTAGGCCAGTTCAGTTCGGAAATCTCGCCGAGGTATCCGCGAACATCTTCGGTCGTGATGTAAACAAGGCGGTCATTGCGTGGTGAACTCTCGATGTAACAATTGTGACATGCGATGTTACAGAGCGTTCCGGTATTGAACCAAAGGGTCCGCAACTCCTTGAGTACGACGCTGGCACGTTTTTGGCCATTCGCGGTAACGTCGGGATCACTGAATTTCGGTACGAAATCAACATGCTCGAACCGTGCATTGTGGATGAGTAAATCTTCCATCGTCGACCTTGTTCAACCAGGCGTTCCTTGGCGGTCATTAGATCGAATTCTGCCCAAAACCGCCAGAAAGCCGCAAAATTCAGCGGAACACTAAACCCGCTCCGGTTGGCATCGATTGCTGCGAATGGTCAGCTCGTCCAGAATCGCTTGAGGGTGCATACAGGCTCGGCCCGACGAATGCCACCACGCACGCACGCAGGCATCGGCCTCGTGTCGCCGAAAATCGGGCGCGCCGTTCTGTCCGTACGACAAGACACGCGTTCGACATGTTGCACTTGCAAGAACCACCGGACATTGCGATAGCAACCCAACTCTGGTCAATCGCGAGCGTTTGAACTCATGGTAACTACCGTAATTCCAGTTGAACCGTTCGATCTGGTCATTTTTGGCGGGACAGGCGATCTCGCGAGGCGAAAACTCCTGCCGGCGCTTTATCAAAGATGGCGGGCGAGACAGATGCCGGAAAATGCGCGCATCATTTGCGTTGGCAGGCAGCCGCTTACGGACGAATCCTACCGAAGCAGAGTCGAAACGTCCTTTCGGGAATTTGCTGTTCCGTGTGTTGACGACCGGGAAGCGTTGGGCGAGTTCCTGAACAGCGTATGTTATGCCCGTGTCGACGTAAATGGATCAGATGGTTGGAGCGAATTGAGACGCATGCTCAGGCAGGATGTCATTCGGGCGTTTTACCTGTCCGTTGCTCCATCATTGTTTGGCGTGATTACGGCGATGGCCACCGAATGGAAACTGGTCTCGCCCGACTGCCGCATCGTGGTCGAAAAACCGTTTGGCCACGACCTGGCAAGCGCACGCAACCTGAACACCGAGCTTTCCGGGCGATTTGACGAACGCCAGATATACCGTATCGACCACTACCTGGGGAAGGAAACGGTTCAGAACCTGATGGCTCTTCGTTTCGGGAACTCCCTGTTCGAACCCATCTGGAATTCGCAATACGTCGATCATATCCAGATCTCGGTCGCCGAAAGCGGCGGAATCGAAGGAAGGGGCAGCTACTACGACGAGGCCGGAGCCATGCGGGACATGGTCCAGAATCATCTCATGCAACTGCTGTGCCTGATCGCAATGGAGCCTCCCGCGCAATTTGAAGCCGTTGCGATTCGGGACGAAAAACTCAAGGTTATCAAATCTTTGGGACAGGTCGCAAAAGACGACGTTGTCCGTGGTCAGTATCTCTCCGGCTCCGATATCGCCAGTTATCGTGACGAGTGCGGAGATCCCGGGAGTGAAACGGAAAGTTTCGTTGCCCTGAGGGTGCATCTAGACAACTGGCGCTGGTCAGGAACGCCGTTCTACCTGAGGACCGGAAAGAGGCTGCGTTCGACCCTGACCGAAGTGTCAGTGGCATTCAAGGACCCGGTTCACTGGATCTTCGAGGAACAGGCCAACCGGAAAGGCACCAGCCTGACAATCCGCCTTCAGCCCAACGAAGGGATCACCATGTGCATGACCATCAAGGATCCGGGCCCTGGAGGAATGCGATTGACGGAAGTCCCGCTTGACATGACCTTCGCGGAAGCCCTTGGAAGCAACGCCGAGGCTATGCCCAACGCCTACGAGCGGCTGGTGATGGACGTCATAAGGGGTAATCAGACGCTGTTCATGCGTGGGGATGAGGTTGAAGCGGCGTGGGCATGGATTGACCCGATTGCCGCAGGATGGGCCGATCGCCCGGGTGGATTGCACATGTACGATCCAGGCTCCGATGGTCCCGTTCAATCGCACGCGCTCCTGCACCGCGACAGGCGCGACTGGCGGGAACTTTGAAGCCAGGACCGGGCGGGCTCGTTCGAGTTGGCAGTTCCTGAGGAAAAGGTTGGAGCGGGTAACGGGAATCGAACCCGTAACGAAAGCTTGGGAAGCTCGCGTGATACCCTTTCACCATACCCGCGCCCTGCTACACAGTTAGTCAGAAACAGTTTGCTGTCAACCTGAACCGAGCAGGTGCAGGGACACGCCGGCAGGTCAGGACGACATCTTTCGGCGCCGGGGTCGCGCAGTTCCTGCGGCCCTGTTCCGCCGCCGAAACCCGATGTTGAAATTGACGCTGGGAATTGAAACCGTGGATTCGAGGACGGGAAACGGTTCAGACCCGTTGGGAATGTCCGACGCGTTGACGAAGTGCTCCTGGAATCTTGGCTCGATCGCGGTTTCGACCTTGTGAATTAGCCGAACGGCGGCTTCGATTTCTGCACGCGCATCAGTGTTGAGCAGCGCGATCCTTGCGCCGGTTCCCGCGGCGTTCCCCGCCGATGAAACCTTGTCGATCCGGCAGTCGGGAATCATTCCCAGAACCATGGCATGTAGGGGAGAAATGTGAGAACCGAATGCGCCAGCCAACACGATCCGATCGACCCTGTCGACGCCAAACTTGTCCATCAGCAACCTGGCGCCGGAGTAAAGGGCAGCCTTGGCCATCTGGACTTCCCTGATGTCACGATTGGTGACCGATACTCGTTGCCTCCCGCCGTCATCGCCCTCGGAAACAAGGTATGAAAATGTTCGCCCGTCGAGGTAACAGTTCGGTGATCCCGTCTGTTCCGGCGATCCGATCAGTCCGGAACCGTCCAGGATTCCGGCGAGGCGCATTTCCGCAACCAGTTCGATGATACCAGAGCCGCAGATTCCGGTGATTCCCGTGACGGCGATGCTGTCGTGGAAGCCATCTTCATCCGACCAGAGATTCGAGCCGATGACGCGAAATCGGGGAAGTCCCGTGTTGCGGTCGATCCGGACCCTTTCTATGGCTCCCGGCGCAGCGCGCTGACCGCATGAAATCTGCGCGCCTTCGAAAGCCGGCCCGGTCGGAGACGAGCAGGCAAAGACACGGTCCGAGTTGCCAAGGATGATCTCCGCGTTCGTGCCGACGTCGACGACGAGCACAAGGTCCTGGGAGGTTTGAGGCGACTCCGATAGCACCACGCCCGCAGCATCCGCGCCGACGTGTCCGGCGATGCAGGGCAAGATATAAGTTCGGGTCCCCGGGTTCATTTTCAGACCGAATTCCGAGGACCTGATGGACCGGGCACCCGAAAACGCCAGGGCAAACGGAGCTTGACCCAGTTCCACGGGATCAATGCCGAGTAACAGGTGATGCATGACCGGATTGCAAACCAGTGCGGTATCGAGAATATGTTCTCGTTCCACTCCGGCTTCCCCGGCGACCTCGCCGATCAGCGCGTTGATCCCCTCGCGAACCGAATCGGTCATCTCCGCAGCGCCGTCGGGATTCATCATCGCGTAGGAAACCCGGCTCATCAGATCCTCGCCGAACCGGATCTGCGGATTCATCATGCCCGACGATGCAAGGACCGCACCGGTCCTCAGTTCACACAAGTGAGCCGCGATCGTGGTCGACCCGAGGTCAATTGCCAGACCATAGATGTCCCTGTCAAAATACCCCGGCCAGATATGTCCGATTGTCTGATACGCTCCACCGGTGGTCCGTCGCAGCGCACAGGTCACCTTCCAGTCGCCTTTCCTGAGGGCAGGTTGCAATACGCCGAACAAGTGAGGTTCAACGACGACGCCCGAGATCCCCCACTGGTCCTGAAAACTGCGGGCAATCCGTTCCATATCGCCGGATGGTTCGTGCATGTCCGGTCGTTCGACTTCCACGTAGTAAAGCCGAACATCCGGTTTCAGGACGATGTCACGCGCTTCGACTCGCTTCCGGACGACCTGGCGATGAACCTGGGATTCAGGTGGCACGTCGATGATGACATCGGCTTCGATTCTGGCCTGACAACCCAGGCGTCTGCCGGGCAAAAGCCCTCGCTTCGACCGGTACCTCTCCTCGACATTATTCCATTCGGAAAGCGCGTCGTCATTTACCGTCACGCCGTGCTTCGGAAATGTGCCGTAGGCGGGAGTGACCTGGCACCGCGAGCAGATTCCGCGTCCTCCGCAAACGCTGTCGAGGTCAACGCCAAGGCGCCTCGCCGCGGTCAGTACAGGGGTTGAGACCGGAAACCGTCCCCGTTTTCCTGATGGCATGAATATGACCAGGGGATCGGAAGTGTTTTCCATTGGTCTGCCGCGCGAGATTCTGGCGCCGACTACGTGAATCCGGAGAAACCGTTCATTCGAAGACGCGGCCCAGCGCCGAGTCGATCGACGCGACGATCTGGTCAAGATCGTCGCGGGTCGCGATGAGCGCGGGACTCAGGCACAAAGTGTTGTTGAAGCCTGGCAAACTGCGATTGGTGACCCCGACGATGACGCCCTGTTCCATGCAATCAGCGACGACTGCCTGTGCCAGGGATTCCTTCACCGGAACACGGGTAGTTCGATCTTCGACCAGTTCGATGCCGTAGAACAGCCCTTTGCCCCTCACATCTCCGATGACCGGATGCCGGCGCTGGAGTTCGCTCAAGGCCTCGGCGAGATAGATGCCCATTATTTCCGTGTTCTCGAGCAATCCTTCCTCTTCAATGATTGCCATGTTTTCGATTGCTGCCGCCGGCCCGGCGGTGCAGCCACCGAACGTGGAGATGTCCCGGAAGTAGTCGAGCGGGTCGTCGGGATCTGACTTGAACTGTTCGAAGACCTCTTCGGTCGTGACCAGGCAGGCGATGGCGGCGTAGCCCGAAGCAACTCCCTTTGCCATCGTGACCATGTCAGGCCTGATCCCGTATTGCTGGTAGCCGAACCAGGTGCCTGTACGTCCAAGCCCGCAGACGACTTCATCGATATGAATGAGGATGTCGTACTTCTTGCAGACGTCCTGGACCGTTTCCCAATATCCTTCCGGCGGAGGAATCACGCCCCCACCTGCGGTTACCGGTTCAAG
The DNA here is from genome assembly GCA_963664045.2 of Paracoccaceae bacterium. GTDB lineage: Bacteria > Pseudomonadota > Alphaproteobacteria > Rhodobacterales > Rhodobacteraceae > JAPPHA01. Next base: position 447,050 of record CAXXGT010000001.1, read on the forward strand.
GCAGATGGCGCCGATCGTGTCGGGCCCCTCACGAACAATGATGTCCTCGATCGCCTTCGCTGCACGAACACCGTAATCCTCGCAGGTTCCCCACTGGCTTCGATACTCAAGACAGTGGGGAACTTCGATAAAACCGGGAGTGAAGGGTCCGTACTGTTCGTACCGCTGCGGCTGTCCACTGGCCGAAAGAGCCGAAATCGTCGTTCCGTGGTAATCACGTTCCCGGTAGAGAATGCGGTTCTTTTTCCCGCCGTAGCGCTTGTGGGCAATTTGGCGCACGATCTTGAAAGCCTTTTCATTGGCTTCCGAACCGGAATTCTGGAAATACACCCGACTCATGCCGGGCATCCGTTCGATCAGATTTCGGGCAAAGATCGCCCCCGGAATGGACCCGGCAGAGTTCGCAAAGTAGTTGAGTTTGACCAACTGGTCCCTGATCGCGTCCGCGATACGTGTTCGGCCGTATCCGACGTTCACGGTCCAGACGCCTCCCGAGAGGGCATCAATGTATTCCTTCCCGCGGGCGTCCCACACGCGCAGGCCTTTGCCTTCGACAATGATGCGCGGGTCGACGGTTTCGAAGGGCTTGTGCTGGGTCAAGTGATGCCAGACATGTGCGCGATCGTTTTCGATCACCTCTTCAATATCGTTCATGTGCAACGGCGAATCCATCTTGGCACTCCGTTCGTTCTCTCTGGTGGCAACCCGGTCTTGTCGCGCCCGGGCCTCGTTCGCAGGATGCGGCGATACTCTCGTCCGTAATGGTCTGCGGGACGCTAATCCTGATCAATGAGCGTTGCAATCGTTATTGCCAGATTCACTCTGTACGTAAGGTCAATCCCGGGATTGCGCCGATCACCCGTAAACTGGGACCGGACCTTCCATCAGTTCATGTCGATGGCAAATTGTTTCAGGACCCGGAACGGTACGACGGACAGTGTTTCCGAATGGGTGCTCTCCAGTACGACCCTCGGAGCACTGTCCGCCACGTAGGCCTCAAGCCATCGCTCGGCACACAGGCACCAACGGTCGTCGGCATTCAGGCCGGGAAAACCGAACTCCGGCCGCGGCGTGCTCAGGTCGTTACCGCGTTGCCTGCTGAACTCCAGGAACTCGTCGGTGACAATACAGCAAACCGTGTGTCGCCCGTGATCGTCTGAACCGGTGTTGCAACAACCGTCCCGATAAAACCCGGTGAGCGGGTCGAACGAACACGGTTTCAGTTGCTCGCCGAGGACATTAAGGCTTTCCGACCTGGATTGGCTGACCTTCAAGACCGTCTCCCTGACGAAGCGGTTTCATCACGCTCACCACACGAGCGTTGTCCGAACGATTATCAAATCAGGGGTCGGTCGAATCAAGCTAAATCCGGACCAGGCGAGCATTCCTGTCCGCGAGAATAACCGGCGATCTACAGGTCAATGAAAAATTGGGCCAAATACCGCCCCGAAGTGCCCGTCAGTCGTTCTCTGCGACAGGAGAATCTTCGTCGACCGCGGCGCCGACTTCGGCAAGCTGATCAGAGAGCTCCGCATCCGCTTCATGATCGGCTTCTGATTCGATCTCTCGAATATCCTTTCCGGTCGCCTGAAGTTCCGCCTCTTCTTCGGATCGTGCGACGTTCAGGACGATGGTACAGCTCACGTCGGGATGCAGAACAACGGAGACTTCGTGCATGCCGAGTTCCTTGATCGGCCGATCAAGAACGCACTGTCTTCGATCAACTTCAACGCCGGCTCCGGCTGCGACTTCTGCAACGTTTCGGCTTGTTACCGAACCATAGAGCGAACCGGTATCGGATGCAGAACGAATGACGACGAATTGCCGTTGATCCAGCTTTTCGGCGACGTTCCGGGCTTCCTTGATGGCATCCAGGTTTCTGCCTTCAATTCGCGCGCGTTCGGATTCGAAATACCGGATATTGGAATCGGTTGCCCTGAGCGCTTTTCCCAACGGCAAAAGGAAGTTTCGCGCAAATCCCTTCTTGACCGAGACCACGTCCCCCATTTGTCCGAGCTTCGGGACCCTTTCGAGCAAGATGATATCCATGGAGGGAACTCCTACTTGATCGTATAGGGCAACAACGCGAGGAATCGAGCGCGCTTTACGGCGCGGGCCAGTTCGCGCTGCTTGCTCGAAGAGACCGCGGTTATTCTCGATGGAACGATCTTTCCGCGTTCAGACACGTAACGCTGCAGCAGCTTGACATCCTTGTAATCGATCCGGGGCGCGTTATCTCCGGAGAAGGGACAGGATTTGCGGCGGCGGAAAAACGATCTGGCTGCCATTTTCAGTTCTCCTTGACGGCCCGGTCTCAGTTCTTGTGGCCGGAATGGCCCCTGCCCGATGACTTGAACTTCATCATGATCGAGGGTCCTTCGTCGTGCTTGTCGACCTTGGTGGTCAGGACGCGCAAGACATCCTCGTGAAAGCGCATCTGGCGTTCCATTTCGACGACTGCAGGCACAGGTGCGTCCGAGCGGAAAAAGCCATAGTGGCCCTTGCGATTCTTGTTGATCCTGTAGGCAAGTGTCTTGAGTCCCCAATACTCCTGGTGAACCAGTGAGCCACCATTGGTTTCCAGGATATTGCCGAACTGTTCCATCAGCCCTTCGGCCTGCGCGTGCGACAGGTCCTGACGCGTAATGAATACATGCTCGTAGAGCGCCATTCCGTGATCCGATCCAAAATCTACTGTTTACGACCCTGGCCTTTCAGAGGTGCAACGAAAGGGTCGTTTCGTTTCATTGTTGCGAAAGGAGCGCTCCTGTACACTTTCCATGATCTGGTTGCAAGGGCTGGACGCATGCACGGGGTCCGTATAAGCGCCAATTTGACTTTACCGAGTTCTGCCAGCCCGGGAATGATCCATGCAGCCAATAGGGACCGCCACGGCGTTCGTTTTCCCCGGCCAGGGTTCGCAAAGAATCGGTATGGGAAAGGCCGTCGCAGAATCATGGCCGGAAGCAAAGGCAGTGTTCGACGAGGTTGATGATGCACTCGGTGAAAAGCTGTCGGAACTGATCTGGGAGGGCAATATTGAAGACCTGACTCTCACCGCCAATGCACAGCCGGCTCTCATGGCGACGTCGATGGCAATCCTGGCCGCAATCAGGGCTGAGAGATTGCCGAAAGCCGTTCCCGGTTGCGTTGCCGGTCATTCGCTTGGAGAATATTCGGCCCTGTGCGCGGCGAAGGTTCTGGGGCTCGGCGAGACGGCGCGGCTCCTGCGCATTCGTGGAACGGCAATGCAGGAAGCGGTACCGGTGGGAGAAGGGGCAATGGCGGCGATCCTGGGTCTTGATGTCGAATCCGTCCGAGACATTGCGGGCAGGGCGGCAGGTGACGACGTCTGTCAGGCTGCTAACGACAACGACCCCGGACAGGTCGTTGTTTCGGGACATCGAATCGCTGTCGAGCGGGCAGTCGCCTTGGCAAAGGAAAACGGGGCCAGGCGCGCAGTTCTCCTGCCGGTTTCGGCGCCATTTCATTGTTCGCTGATGCGGCCAGCGGCGGAACGGATGAAAGCCGCACTTCAGGATGTAACAATCCAACCTCCGGAGATCCCCGTCCTGGCCAATGTCACTGCCGATGTGAGCGACGATCCGGAAGACGTTCGCCGCTTGCTCCATGAGCAGGTGACGATGCCGGTTCGATGGCGAGAGACAGTGATTCGCATGAAAGACCTTGGCGTGGGAGCCGGATTCGAGATCGGCCCCGGGTCTGCGTTGTCCGGAATGATCAGGCGGACCGACCGAACGATTTCCTGTCGTTCGGTGCAGACGGCCGAAGACGTTCGGACATTGGTCAATGAACTGGCCGTCGCGTGACCGGGCATTCCCGGGAATGTAACAGCTCAACAGCGGCAGGAGTGATCCATGTTTGATCTATCTGGAAAACATGCTCTCGTTACCGGTGCTTCCGGTGGAATCGGTGGCGCCATTGCCCGGAATCTGCATGCAGGGGGGGCGCATGTTGCAATCTCGGGGACAAGGGTCGATGCACTCGATGCTCTTGCCGGCGAACTGGGTGACCGGGCATACCCCTTGGTCTGCGACCTGGCCGACAGCGAGGCGACATCCTCGCTTTCACGACGCGCGGCGGAAGCAATGGGCGGACTCGACATTCTGGTCAACAACGCCGGCATCACCCGGGACAACCTGATGTTGCGTATGAGCGAAGACGATTGGGAGACGGTCATCTCCGTCAATCTTTCGGCGGCGATGCGGTTGATGAAATCCTCAATTCGAACGATGATCAGGAAACGCCAGGGGCGAATTGTCAACATCGTCTCCGTCGTCGGAATCACGGGCAATTCGGGCCAGTCAAATTACGCGGCATCCAAGGCAGGCATGATCGGACTGGCGAAATCGCTGGCCCAGGAGATCGGCAGCCGTGGAGTGACGGTAAATTGTGTTGCCCCGGGCTTCATTGTTTCGGCGATGACGGACAGGCTGCCCGATAACGTTGCGAAAAAGTACAGCGAGTCGATCCCGGCCGGAAGATTTGGATCCGTTGAGGAAGTGGCGGCTGCCGTTCGTTTTCTGGTAAGTGACGAAGCGTCCTACGTGACCGGTCAGACCATTCACGTCAATGGTGGCATGCTCATGGCTTGACGGATGCCCGCAGGGAAAACGAATTCACGTTTTCCGCCGTTCCGTGCCTGCTTGGTACCGGCTCAAATGCGATTGCCATTTGGTTGGGGTGTGGGTTATAGCGCACCGAATGCGATTCAGGGTTCGCCGGAACTGTCACGGGCGATGAACTGAAAACTGGCAAACCCGGGTATTCCCCGAGTAACGAAAAGAGGACATGGGACATGGGCGAAGTATCGGATCGGGTGAAAAAGATCGTTGTCGAACAGCTGAGCGTCGATGAAGACAAGGTTTCGGACGGTGCGTCCTTCATTGATGATCTCGGGGCCGACAGCCTCGATACTGTCGAATTGGTCATGGCATTCGAAGAAGAATTTGGAATAGAAATACCCGACGATGCAGCAGAATCAATTCAAACATTTGAGGATGCCGTCAAATATATCGAATCTGCAACTGAATAGCGGCGACCTTACTGCCAACTGGTGATCGCATCGACGAACGCATCCCTGACTTTGGAACAACGTGCCTGACCTGAACGGCGGTTGACTTGAAAGAGTCGCCGCCGGGTAATCATACCTCAACATGAAGAGTACCGGCGCATGAACCCCATGATCACTGCGCGCCTCTTTTGTCGCAGTCATGGCCACTTCGGATCGAGAATGACGCAAGAGTGATACGGAAATTTTGACATTTTGCCCGGGTTGCGGTTGAATCCGGGGCAAATCCGCATGTCCGTGCCATGAATGCAAGGAAGGGTTGCAGATTCTCCTGATAGCGGAGGAAGGTGTAATGGTGATTTATCCGACGATCGAACTCAAGAATGGTCGATGCGTCAGCCTGCGTCGCGGAAATCTCGATGATCCTCAGATCTGGCATGTCGACCCAGTCGACAAGGCGCAGGAATTCGCTGATGTCGGCGCCGAATGGGTGCACCTGACCGATCTCGACGCGATCGACGGAAACGATGAAAACCATGACCTCGTGATCGAGATCATTCGCCGGGCAGGAATTCCCGTGCAATTGGCTGGGGGATTTCGAACGGAAGATACAGTCAGGGGGGGCATTGAACTTGGTGCCGGTCGAATCGTGATCGGAACGGCGGCTGTCCGAACCCCCGACTTGGTCAAACGGGTTGCCAAGAGTTTTCCGGATCAGATCGTCCTTGCGGTTGACGTGTACAAGGGGAAGGTCCTGACCGACGGTTGGCGCAACACCAGCATGTTCAACACGCTTGATTTCGTTCGCGCCTTTGACAGGGTTCCGTTGTCGGCGATTCTCTTCACCGATGTCGGAGTGGAAGCCGAGGAAACGGACTTGCCGGTTTCCGAAATTGCCGCGGTGTCTTCAGCGACAATGACGCCTGTCATCGCTAGCGGTCTCGTTCGTGAACTAGAAGACATCTCCGCGCTCAAGCGGATCGGAACCGTCCATGGCGCTGTTGTCGGGCGCGCCTTATTCAACAGGAGCGTCGATTTGGCCGAAGCTCTCGATCTGGCAACCCCGCGGCCGGATGACGTGGTTGTCTCGGGATAGGCGGCAGCGAAGAGACACTTCGAGAGGACAACGGCGAACCCGGGATACGGCTTGAAGAACTGGTCGGTGCCGGAGCGTTGAGCCGTCTGCGTCAGGTCCGCCTCTCCGGTGCCGAACGAATGTCACCTTTGTGCGAGTCTGTCGATTTCCGCGACCTGTTGATCCTTGGCCAAACCACCGGGGTTTCCGGCCGCGCCTGGCATTGTGCCGAATTCGACCTGCCGGAAATGCACCGGATCGTGCAGGGGCCACTTGCCGCGATGGGCCGCCGGGGCCATGAACGCCTCATGCGTGCTCGCGCCCTACGACCAGGTGACGAAGATGCCGACCCGTTCCCTGACACTTCCGCAAGCTACCCTGCAGCGCCATAAGAAATTTTGTAAAGACAGGTGCGGATGGACGTCGATTGGCCTTCATGTGCTTGTTTGTACGATGTCGAGGCATTAGGAGTCCCCGACTGTCATCAGTCTGTTGAGGAGCACACATGCGGCGGGTAGCCATTACGGGAATGGGTATGGTGTCGCCACTGGCCTGCGGGGTTGGGGAGACCTGGGATCGCGTACTGGCAGGCGAATCCGGTGCCGCACCGATCGCGCGCTTCGATGCGTCCGGTTTGACGACCAGCTATGCTTGCGAAGTACCCTTGGGCGATGGGTCGAACGGCACCTTCAATCCGGATGACTGGATGGAGCCAAAGGACCGGAGGAAGGTCGACAATTTCATTCTCTACGCGATGGCCGCAGCCGATCAGGCGATTGCCGACGCCGCCTGGACGCCTGTTGATGAAGACGGTCGTGTTCGAACAGGTGTCATGATCGGCTCGGGGATCGGCGGACTGGAGTCAATTTCACGGGCAACCGAAATACTGAGAGACCGCGGCGCACGGAGGATTTCCCCGTTCTTCATCCCGGGAGCTCTCATCAATCTCGCTTCGGGCCAAGTGTCCATTCGGTACGGATTCAAAGGCCCCAACCATTCAGTGGTTACCGCGTGCTCGACCGGTGCACACGCGATTGCGGACGCTTCGCGTCTCATCATGATGGGAGATGCCGATGTCATGGTCGCAGGTGGTGCTGAGAGCTCGATCACCGAACTCGGTATTGCCGGTTTCAACGCCTGTCGCGCACTCTCTACCGCCTGGGCGCATGATCCCGGTCGCGCATCGAGGCCCTGGGACAAGGAACGCGACGGTTTCGTCATGGGTGAAGGGGCCGGAGTCGTCGTCCTCGAGGACCTTGAACACGCGCGGGCACGTGGAGCAGGCATTTACGCTGAAATCCTCGGGTTTGGCCTTTCCGGTGACGCCTACCACGTGACCGCTCCGCCCGAAGACGGAAACGGCGGGTTTCGTTGCATGGAAGCTGCACTGACGAGGGCAGGGATGTCACCTCGGGAAATCGACTACATCAATGCGCATGGCACCTCGACGATGGCAGATTCGATTGAACTCGCAACCGTACAGCGCCTGCTCGGTTCCCATGCGTCCCATGTTACCATGTCTTCGACAAAATCGTCGATCGGTCATTTACTTGGGGCGGCAGGGGCAGTCGAATTGATCTTTTGCGTATTGGCCATCAGGGACCAGGTTGCACCGCCAACGATCAACCTTGATGACCCGGAAGTCGATGCGGACATCGACCTGGCGCCGCATCGAGCCGTCAAAAGGGGAATTCAGGTCGCGTTGTCGAATTCCTTCGGATTTGGAGGAACCAACATATCCCTCGTTGTCGGAAAGGCTGCCGACTGACGGCACCATGCGGCATCTTGCTTCGAACCTCGTCAGTTTGCTTGTCGTCACGCTCGTCGTTCTTGCGGGTGTGCTTGCCTGGGGTCGCTACGAGTTCTACCGGGAAGGTCCGCTCGAAAACTCGCTGGAATTCTCGATTTCGCGAGGCGAGACCCTGGGGCCGATTTCTGAACGGCTGGAGGCCAAGGGAGCGATTTCGAGCGCGGCCATTTTCCGGATAGGGGTACGGTCACTCGATCGCGAAACCGATTTCAAGTACGGTGAATTCGAATTGCAGGCGGGCGGTTCGATGGAGTCAGTTCTGGATGCCTTGACATCAGGACGCGGAATTATTCATTGGGTTACGATTCCGGAAGGTTTCGCGGTTGCACAAGTCCTTGCACGGTTGATGGAAACCGACCAGTTGGAAGGGGACGTAACGGAAATCCCCCTCGAGGGATCGCTCGCACCTGAAACGTATGCGATCTCGCGTGGAGAATCCCGCCAGTCGGTGATCGATCGGATGAAAAATGCCCAGGACGCCATTCTCGAAGAGGCGTGGAGCAACCGAAAAACCGACCTTCCCCTGGAATCCCCGTCAGACGTGTTGATCCTGGCGTCGATTGTCGAAAAGGAAACCGGGGTTGGATCGGAAAGGGCGGAAGTCGCCGCCGTGTTTGCCAACCGGCTTCGCAGGGGTTGGCCGCTCCAGAGTGATCCCACTGTGGTGTACGGATTGACTCTCGGAAAAAATAGTCTGGGCCGCGGGCTCACACGAAGCGAGCTGGACAAGGAAACGCCGTACAATACCTATCTCATACGCGGGCTGCCCCCGACACCGATCGCCAATCCGGGGAGGGCCGCGATCGAGGCAACTGTGCAGCCGAACGACTCGAGAAACATGTACTTCGTGGCCGACGGCTCGGGAGGGCACGCGTTTGCGGAAACGCTGGACCAGCACAACCGAAATGTGGCGAAGTGGAGGCGGATCGAACAAGAGAACGGGAATCGCTGACTGGCGCTGACTGAACAGCTCCGGGTCTTGGCGAGAGTGCGGACAGTGCGGGACTGTACACGTCGCGCATGGGCATGACATGGCCAGCAGTTCTCAATTTGCACAGTACACGATTCACTGGATTTCGGGTAGTTTGACGGATCGTTTTGGACACGTCGTTTGCCATGCTAGGAGTGCGTCATCCGGGTCGTGGATGATTCACATTGCGCCGAAGACATGGAACACCAATTCGCCGGCCGCCGAAGTGGTGTCGATATCTACTTCGAGGCTGATCAGATTGATCACCTGTGCTTTCAGCGTGTCGACGGTCTCGAGGAGTTCCCTGAGCGGACGCCCGAGGCGGTCAAGCCGTATCACGGCGAGCGTGCCGCCGGGCCGGGCATAGTCGTGCAGTGCAGCGAGGCCCGGCCGGTCGAAAGTCTTTCCGGAGAGACCCTGGTCCGCTGTCGAGACCCTGGTCCGCTGTCGAGACCCTGGCGTAGCCGAGCACATCGCCTGTTCTTCGTGTCATGCCTGTCTCTCGAACGACCGGTTTAGGGTTGGCTTCGCTAGCTCAAAGCGGACGACGCGCGAGGGAAAAGGTTTGTCCGGTCGGACCGCCTTCGGGCATCGCCGCGAGCCACATCACAAGATCGGCGACTTCATTTGGGTGTTTCACACGCTCCCATTGCGGCAGGCCGTGTGGAACTTCCGTCTTGTATTTTTCAAGCAATTCTTCCGGAGTGCTTCGGTTGACGGGATCTTCACGGCTGAATGTCGTGGTGGCGACCGGGCCGGGCACGATGTTGTTCACGTCGATCTTGCGCGGCCAAAGTTCGTTCGCGAGGCACTCCGTGAAGATGTGCAGACCCGCCTTGGCCACGTGATAGGAGGCCGCATCCTTGCCGGCGTTCAACCCCTTGCCGGAAGAGAAGTTGAGGATCTTTCCACCATCCTCCAGGCGCTCCAGCAGGAAGCGCGTGACCATGTAGGGGCCGCGGAGATTGATCTCGATGTTTTTCCACCAGTCGTCGGGGTCACTTTCGACCACCGTTCCACGATCCAGATAGACCCCGGCGTTATTCACGATGATGTCGACCGTGCCGAAGGTGGCAAGGACGGCACCGCAGAAGGCTTGAGTGCTTGCTGGATCGGACAGATCGGCCTGCGAAGCGAGGCACTTGCGCCCCAAAGACTCAACCGTCAGGCGCGTTTCTTCAAGATCCGCCAGTGTGCGGGCGCAGGTGGCGATATCTGCTCCCTCCGTTGCAAACCGCTCGACAATTGCGCGACCTATGCCCCGCGCGCCGCCGGTGATGACAGCTGTTTTGCCCAGAAGGGGTGTGGGCTCGTTCATTTTTCAATCCTCATCTGTTGCTGTTGCAAGAAATTGATCTCAGGCGTCCTTGTGAGCAAGGTAGTGGTAGATGGTCGCCTTTGACAGGCCGTAGCTTGCCATGAGTTCTCGGATCAGGACGCCCTGCTCTCGTCTTTAGGGCACCAACACATTTCGTGAAAAAATGCACCTTAAGGCCCCCAGGTCCTTCGCCACCTGGCATACTTCGGGACCACCAAAATCCCGGGGTCAGTGCGCTGTGAAAGGCGCGTCTTCCATGCGGGTGCGAATCCCACTCAACAATTTTCGCTTTCGGTTGGTAGCAGCCAGGGCGGTTCGTGGAGGTAACGAAATGGACTGAAGCACTCTGGTGTCAAAGGGCCGCCTTGGGTGGCTTAGCGAACTGGCAGACCGGAACGCGAGTGAACACCGAGCAGGCCTCGAAACGGGTAATGCGGGAGCCGACTCTCCTGGATCAAGGGGAAGGCCGACGCCGGTTCGGGAAGCAAGCGACAGACGCACGTTTTTTTTGCTGCCCTGGACTGGGTTTCCCGAGTTGTTTCGCGGCAAGTGGGAAGGCTTTTCCCGAATTAATCGGAACTTCAAGCGGAACAAGACGAAATCGAATGTTCGCAAGTCGGTGATTTTGAGTCGTTTTTCGGGGATCGACGAACGTGAATTCGGGAATTCTTCTTGCATGTAATCTGACAGAGAACCCGATATTGTGCCAGTATAGACCGCGCACACAAGATATCAGGGTTCCATGCCCTTCCATTTCGAAGCCATCCCAAACCGCCAGAGCAGGCCCACAATCCTCATCAGAAAGGCCTGGCGAGAGAACGGACGCCTCAAGAAGAAGACACTCGCCAACCTCACGCAACTCCCGCCCCACATCACCAACGGGATCAAGGCCCTGTTCGAGGGCGACGTCACCGTCGCCGGCCCCGAGGACATCTTCACCATCCGCAGATCCCGGCCCCATGGCCACGTCGCCGCCATCCTCGGCACCCTGCGCCGGATCGGCCTGGTGCGCATCCTCGACCGCAAGGCGGACCGCATGCGTGATCTCGCCGTCGCCGCCATTGTCGCGCGCATCGTCGATCCCGCCTCCAGGCCGGCCACCGCCCGGGCGCTGTCGCCCGAGACCGCATCGACCAGCCTCGGGGCCGCGCTCGATCTCGGGCCGGTGACCGGCAACGAGATGCTGGCCATGCTCGACTGGCTGCTGAAGCGTAAGCGGGTAAATGGCGACGTCTGATAATTCGGTTGCTCACGCGAGGGTTGGGTGGGGATACTTCCGGTCATTCATCAATGATCGGAGGAAATTGTCATGTCAGGTTTGAATGGTTCGGCTGGTTCCCGTCGTGCGCCGGTGGTGCGCAGCGCAGACGAGTGGAGCGGCATCATGGCGGACTTCGAGCGCTCGGGGCTGTCGCAACGGGAGTTTTGCGAGTCCCGTGGGCTGTCCCCGAAGACCTTCGGGAACTGGCGGTGCCGTCTCCGCCCTGGGGGCGGGAAGGGTTCCTTTGTCGAACTCGCTCCGCCTGCGGTATCCGGCTGGGACGTCGAGCTTGACCTGGGCGACGGGGTCGTCCTGCGGGTTCGGCGGTCGTGATGCTCGGCGGCTGGCCGCGGGGCGGCATCTGGCTGTCGACGGACCCGGCCGACATGCGGCGCAGTTTCGACGGGCTGTGCGCGCTGGTGTCGGGCCATCTCGGGTGCAATCCGGCCGATGGACGCTGGTACGTGTTCGTCAACCGGCGCCGGACCATCGTAAAGGTCCTCGGCTTCGAGCGGGGCGGCTTCTTCATCTGGTCCAAGCGCCTGGAGCAGGGCCTGTTCGCCCCGCCTCCGGCCTCCGGCCATGCGGCGCTTGCATTGTCTTCGACCGAGTTGATGGCCCTGATCGACGGCATCGACGTCACCGTTCGCCGCCGTCGCAAGCGTTACGGCGGTCCCCGGCTGGCGTCCGGGTGAGCCCGGACGACGGTCATGTCGATGCTGCCGGTCATCGGGTTGTCGGCGAAGAGCTCCTTCCACAGGCGTGGCGTCAGTTCGTGGACCCGGTCGGCCGGGTGGGTGTCGATGCGCTGGAAGACATCGCCCAGATAGGTTGCAGGGCTGATCCCGAGCAGGAAACAGGTGGCGACGAGGCTGTTGACGATCCCGACGTTCCGTGCGCCGGATTCTGTCCAGGAAAAAAGCCAGTTCTTCTGTCCCAGCTTGATGCGGCGCAGTGCGCGCTCGACACCATTCGAGTCGATCGGCACCAACGGGTCTTCGAGGAACACCTCGAGGGCCTGCTGGCGTTCGACGGCGTAGGTGACCGCCCGGCGGATCGGGTGCTTCGGCGTCAGCGCCGGGTCCCCGAGCGTCCGCTCACACCATTGCCAGAAGGCGTCGACCAGCAGGCGGGTGCGGGTGCGCCGCGCCTCCAGGCGTTCAGGCGGCGGCCGGGTACGGAATTCCTTCTCGATCCCGTACATGCCCCCGATCAGATCCAGCGCCTTCCCGGCGAACACCGGATGGTTGTCCAGCTGCTCCTCGAAATTGCGCCTCGTATGCGCCCAGCAATTTTGCTGCCTCACCGCCTCCCCCCGCGCCTCGGCGTAAGCCGCGTAGGCGCCGTAGCCGTCGCTGACCAGCGTGCCCTCGAAATCGCCGAGGAACCGCGCGACATGGTGGTGGGCGCGGGAGGGCGCGAAGTGGAACACCACTTCGTCCCGGTCGCCGAGCACCGGCCAGTAGTAGCATTGTTTCATCTTGCCCGGCCTGTCCGGGTCGCGCCCGGCCCGCACCGGCGTCTCGTCCATGACGATGACGGAACTTTCCAGAACCGAGCGGCACTGGGCCTCGAACACCGGCTCCAGCAGCGAGATCGCCCGGTTGGCCCAGCCACTCAGGGACTTGCGGCTGACGGTGATCCCGCTCTCGGCCAGCATCTGGTGCTGGCGGTAGAGGGGGAGATGCCAGGCGAACTTGTCGACCAGCATTCCGGCGATAAAGCTCACATCGGCGCAGGAGCTCTTGAACACGCCCTCGACGGCCGGGGCGCAGACCAGGGCGCCGGAGGATCTGATCTTCGCCTTCTTGTAATGGTAACGCAGCACCACGTGGCGGATCGGCACCGATGCCAGCTTGCAGCACACCCGCTCGGAGATGATGTCGTATTCACCCTCCGCCAGCCCGTCGATCTCCGGCGGCATCACGTCGATGTCGATCACCGTCGCCTCGGGGCCGAAGCGCAGCCCGGTGCCGTTGACGGCATCGCCACGATCCTTCTTGCGCCCGTTGACGCCGCCCCGGGGCTTCTTTTCGGCTTTCTTTTCGGCCTTTCCTTTCCTTTCGGCTTCGGGCTCATCCTCCCCGGCGTCCGGCGATGCGGCCCCGTCGGAGGAGGCGCCATCGGAGGAGGCGTCGGCGTTGCGGCGCTTCTCCGAGCGCTGGCCGTACTGCTGGCGCTCGTAGCGGGCGAGCTGGCCGCGAAGCGCACTGTTCTTCGCCACTTCCTCGGTGAGCTTGTCCTGTAGCGCGGCAATGATCGTCGACTGCGTCCCGGCAAGCCCGAACAACTCCCTGAACAGGGAGACAGCCCCCCGCAGCAGGCCGCCGCCGCCCAGCCCCGCGAACTCCGCATGGAGCCCGTCGAGCCTCTGGCGGACCGCATCCGGGTCGGACGGGTCGATCCCGCTCATTCCTCCGCCTCCTCCGCCATGATCGCCGCCAGCACCGCCAGGCGCTCGCCCCGGGGCATCGCCGCGTAGCGCCGCCCCCAGCTCGCCGCCTTGCGCTTGACGGTCTGACGGTGGGTGAAATTCCGTCCGGCGAAGGCCGCCCAGTGCACCCGGTCGGGCGCGAAGTTGAACCACAGCTTCTCGGTGACGATGCAGGACTGGTTGTTGACCTGGATCTCCAGCGAATGCCAGTCGGAAAGGTGTTCGTCGTAGAGCCGGGACGGATAGCCGGAGACCATCGCCGAACAGGGCAGCGACTTCAGGATGCCGAGAAGCTCCACATGGTCGGCGTCCGTATAGTCGTAACGGTAGCGGCGCTGCGACTTGCGCGCAGACTGCACGTAGGGCGGGTCGGCATAGACCAGCTCGCGGCCGTCGAAGTCGAAATCGGACAGGAACGCGTGGCAGCAACCATGGTGAAGCTCGACCGGATAGGCGCAGCTGAAGGTGTCGATGGCCCGGCGGTTGAGATCGATGCCGATGTTCCTGAGCGCCGGAGGCTTGCGCTTCATGATGGCGCCGCCCCCAAGATGTGTCTCAATATATGCGCCATGCGGCGGACACATCGCGATGAGCGGTTGGCAAAGACCAGAGGTCGCTTTCGATCCAAACCATGCGCCCATGGCCGTTCTCCCCGATGATTCGTCTTGATTCGCCGGGAATAGCCCCGGCGCCCTATCGTGTCAAACGGAAAAAACGGCGCAGCAGCAGCAAATCGGAGAATGTCAGGCCGCAGGATCGGCCGCAGCCGCCAGGACGAAACCAGAAACCAGGCGAAATCAACAGACGTCGCCGTTTACCCGCTTACGCTGAAGCGCCAGCCCTGGATCGAGAAGAGCCTCGCCAACCGGCACCTCGGGGGCGGCAATACCCTTGTTCTCTACGATGTTTCCAGTTCGTTCCTGGAGGGGCGGTGCTGCCCCCTGGCGGCCTTCGGCCACAACCGTGACGGCAAGACGGGCAAGCAGCAGATCACCTACGGACTGTTGTGTGCCGCGGACGGCTGTCCGGTGGCGGTGGAGGTCTTTGCCGGCAACACCGGGGATCCCTCCACGGTGGCGTCGCAGGTGGCCCGGGTCCGCACCCGCTTCGGCATTGACCACGTGGCGCTGGTGGGCGACCGGGGGATGATCACCGCGGCCCGCATCCACGAGGATCTCAAGCCGGCGGATCTCGACTGGATCTCGGCCCTCAAGACCGAGGATATCCGCAAGCTCCTGCGTCCGGCGGGTCCGGACGAGCCGCCGCCGCTGGTCCCCGAGGCCCTGGTTCCCGACGCGGTGGCGGAGGTCACCGGCCCGGACTTTCCCGGCGAGCGGCTGATGGTCTGCCTGAACCCGCGGTTGCGGGAGGAACGGGCCCGCAAGCGGGAGGACCTGCTGCAGGCGACGGAGGAGACGCTGGAGACGATTGCGGCGTCGGTGCGCGCGGGCCGGCTGAAGGGCCGGGAGGCCATCAACCGCAGGGTGGGACGGGATGCCAACCGCAGGAAGGTCGAGAAGCATTTCGAGATCACCGTCACCGACGATGCCATCACCTGGAGCCGGCGGCAGGAACGGATTGCCGCCGAGGCACGGCTTGACGGTGTCTACGTGATCCGCACCAGCCTTGATCCCGAAGCCATCGGGCCGGAGGCGGCGGTGGTGGCGTACAAGTCCCTCGCGCAAGTGGAGCGTGCATTTCGAATTCTCAAGGCATCCCGGCTGGAGATCCGTCCGGTCCACGTCTGGTCCGAGGATCATGTCCGGGCGCATGTGTTCCTGTGCGTGCTGGCCTTCTACGTTGAATGGCACCTGCGCCGTCGCCTGGCGCCGCTTCTGTTCGAGGATGACGACCGTGAGGGCGCGCAGGCACGACGCAAGTCACCGGTGGCGCCTGCCAGGATCTCGGAGAGCGCCAAGGCCAAGGCCGACACCAAACTGACTTCCGACGGGCTGCCGGTTCACAGTTTCACGACGCTTCTCGCCGACCTGGCCACGCTGACGCTGAACGAGGTGGCCATACCGGCCCGGCGGGCGTACCGGTTTCCGCTGATGTCGGAACCGACGCCGCTTCAGAGCCGGGCATTTGAACTGATGGGGATCGATCCGACCAAGTTTGTTCCCAGTCCGAGTCCAGCCTGATATCCGATACTTGTCGGATATCATTGAATATTTTTCAAATCTGGTGATGAAGTTCCGGCCAATCGCCACGGATGTGCGAGGACCGCTCGACGCTCGTGAAGCCGTGTCGATTGGAAGAAACCGGCGGCGGAGACGATTGGCCTTGAATCCGAATCGAAAGGCAGTTCACGTCAATGTATCCTATAGGATACAATAGGCAGTTGATCGCAATTCGCCAGACCGATGCCTACGAGAAATGGTTCCGAAAGCTTCGCGACAGGGAAGCGAAGGCGCGTATTCTCATCCGTATCATGCGTTTGTCGGTGGGCAACCCGGGTGGCGTGCGCTCGGTAGGCGGTGGAATTTCGGAGCTTCGGATCGGCTATGGTCCAGGCTACCGTGTATATTTCTGTCGTGTCGCTGGAGCGACGGCTGTGCTGTTGCTGGGAGGTGACAAGAGCACCCAGGGTCAGGGCATCGTAAGTGCCCGTGATCTTGCACAGAAGTTGAAAGTTGGAGGCTGTTGATGGACGGACCTGAAAAGCAAACAGATGCCGTGAGAACGCGGCCGTGGGACCCGGCGGAACATCTGGAAGACGTAAGCGATGTCGTGGCGTATCTGGAAGCAGCATTTGAGGATGGCGATCCCCACGTGATCGTGGGAGCACTAGGAGACGTGGCTCGGTCGAAGGGCATGACCAAGGTCGCGGCGCAATCCGGACGCGGCAGAGAAAGTCTGTACAAGGCGCTATCGCGGGACGGGAATCCGGGTTTTGCGACAGTTCTCCGCGTTCTTAAGGCTTTGGATCTGCGGCTACAGATTGTACGCTAATTCGGCGGAACTCGTGCCGGAACCCGTCCGGGATATCGCAGGGCACAAAGCTGCAGGGCAAGTCCGAGCTTGGTGTTAGGCCTGCGACGCCCCGGTCGATCCCGTTGCTCGACAAATTAGCAATGCGGTTCACAAGCATCGGTGCGCGGGTGCGCAGGTGTTCGGTGGTGATTTTGCACCGGACGGAAAAGTCTCCTTGATCTCATCGACTGTGCAGGCAGGGACGCTGTCCAGTTCCCGCCGGGGCCACTGCTTTTCGAGAAAGTGAGGGCTCACGACGACACCGAACCGGGAGCACGCACGGTCGGAGTCGATTGTTAGCGGCGCAGGCCGTTACGCCGACAGAAAGAGTGAGTTCGTCGAAATCGCAACGAAAGCTCATGATGGGGCAAGGCAGGCGGGCGGGACGATGGGTTTCCGGACGGGTTGGCTGGGATGCGTTGAGGCCTTGCGGGTTTGAAGATGCCGCAACATGGGTTCCGGAAGTGACGAAATTCCGAGCATGTCGAACTTGAGCTTGGTTTGAAGATGGGATGTTCATTTTTCTCCCGCTTCAAGCCGCCCGCCTCCAGTCGAACTGGTCGGTCATTTGATTGCTCAGTGAGCAGCACCTCAGTGCCATGATGTTGTTGGCGCCGTTAACGACCAGCGCGCACCACTCTTCTTCATGCGTCCACAGGTCATCGATCAACAGCCGCCGTCGATAACTCCCGATTCCACCGGCATGTCCTGCGCCCGATATTCATCGTAGCGCATCCTGTGGAGATTGTTCCGGAAATAGTCGCCGCACTTCGCGACCGGATCATGCACTGGCGCGTACGGCGACAGCTCCCGTATCACCGGTTCGACGGGGAAACTGAACATCAATCCACGCTCGGGGAAACCCGACCACGGACGCATCAAGACAGGAAATGAATTCCGCCCTCTACAAAAAGCAAACTGCGGGAAGCGTCACGACTTGCCGCGCAAGTGGCCTTCATTCGAAACAGAGGGAAACGCCAAAATCAGAATTGCTGTGACACGGCGTCGCGGTTCGACACACGGGACATGACATGTTAATCTGCAGGCATCCCGGCATCAGGGAAGGTGAACGACCATGACAGCAGAAAAGATCGATCCCGCAATCGCGACGCTTGATCCGGTCTGGGAGCGCGTACGACGGGAAGCCGAAGATATCGTCCAGCGCGAACCGATATTGGGAGGCGCTGTACACTCTGGCGTTCTTCACCACGGATCACTCGAAAAGACGATGAGCTACAGGATTTCTCTGAAGCTCGCTTCGAATGAAATGTCTGCGCAAATTCTACTGGGAATCGTCGAAGAAGCGTATTCTTCGGATTCGACTCTCGGTGAGGCCGCCAGGGCGGACTTGGTGGCTGTCTACGACCGCGACCCAGCATGCCACTATTTCATTCAGCCGATCCTGTTCTTCAAGGGCTACCAAGCCGTACAGGGATATCGTGTCGGCAACTGGCTGTGGAAGAATGGTCGCAAGGACCTCGCGTATTTCTTCCAGATGCGTATCTCGGAGGTCTTCGGCATTGATATTCACCCAGGTGCGGTCATCGGGCAGGGAATCATGATCGACCATGCGCATTCAATCGTGATCGGTGAAACCGCCGTCGTCGGAGACAATGTCTCGATGCTTCATTCGGTCACCCTTGGCGGAACCGGAAAGGCCGACGGCGACCGGCATCCGAAGATCGAGAACGGCGTGCTGATCGGGGCTGGAGCAAAGGTGCTTGGAAATATCCGGGTTGGTTATTGTAGCCGGATCGCTGCCGGGTCGGTGGTACTGCAGGAAGTTCCTCCATGCAAGACCGTTGCGGGTGTTCCTGCGCGCATCGTGGGAGAAGCGGGCTGTGACCAACCGTCTCGAACAATGAACCAGTTGCTGCGGGAACAGTGCTGAATATTTCCCGCCGAGGTTTGGTCACTCCACCCTGAGTGAACGGTCCTGATGGCCGACAGGTTCGCCCGAAGTGCTTCTGGCGCTGAATTCAAAAATCCCTTCAAAGGTTCAGGTGGTTTAGCGTTGAACGCGAATGATCTGAATTGCCGTAAATCGACTCGTCACAAAAAATTACACAAGTCGAGATTTTTCGTTCCGGCGTACGGCCTCAAGGGTAGGGAGATTGGCATCTGTTTCGCTGGTTGCACCAGACGGGTTGTTCGCCGCAACCTCGCCGCTTCGAAAAGTTCAACCGGGAGATGGGATGGAACACATCCGGCACCAGTCCCAATCGGTCAGAGCCATTGTCCTTTTTCTACACGAGAAGCGTTGCAGGATTCTCCAGGTGGCCGGTGAAAACTTCGAGGAACCGTGCTCCCAAGGCCCCGTCAATGGCTCGATGATCAACTGACATCGTGACTTCCATTACGGTCGCGGCCTCAAAGCTGTCGTCGCTCGTAACCACGGGACTCCGGCGCCCGGCTCCGATCGCAAGGATGAAGCTGTGGGGTGGATTGATAACCGCATCGAAACTGTCGATCCCGAACATCCCGAGGTTCGAAATCGTGCAGCTCCCGCCTGCGTATTCTTCGGGCACCAGTTTGCGGTTTCTCGCGCGCGCCGCCAGGTCTTTCATCGTTTCGGAGATCGCCGAGAGTTTCATGGTCTCGCAGTCACGTAAGACCGGTGTAAACAAGCCTCCGTCAACGGCGACGGCGACGGCGACGTCGGATGCGTCGAAGCGGACGATCCTGTCACCTGCCCAGATCGCGTTGCATTCGGGCACGTCCTGCAGGGAATCTGCACAGGCCTTGATGACGAAATCATTGACCGAGACCCGGATCCCCCTGTGTTCGAGACCCGAATTGATGTCCGAACGCAGTTTTAGGAGGCGATCAATTACGACTTTTCGCCTCAGGTAGAAGTGCGGAATTGTCTGTTTTGCTTCGCTCAATCTTGCAGCGACGGTCTTTCTCATGCCGTCCAGATCGATTTCGGTGTGGGCACGATCACGGTAAGCAGCCAGCAAATCCTCACGCGCGGTGAGTTTGAGCGGCTCAGGTGGCCTGGCGCGTGCGTCCAACGCGGCTGGTTTGGCCTCAACCTTGTCCGGCTGCGGCGTAAATCCGTCGATGTCCCGTTTGATTATTCGTCCGTGATGGCCTGTGCCCTTGACTGATGCGAGGTCAATCCCTCGGGCCTTGGCAATTTTCCGGGCGAGGGGCGACGCAATGATTCGACCGGCGCGGCTTTTTCCGGCCGAGGGCTGCGTATCGGTCCGTGGTCGATCACGGGATGCGGAAACGTCTCCCCGTGCACGCTCATCCAATCCCGGACCCGCCGGTAACGACGTTTGGGGAACGGGTTCGGGCTCGGTGTGTTGGAGCGTCATTACGTCGTCAAGAACGGCATCAGATATCTCCTCATCATCTTCCGCGAGGATCGCGATGGGAGAATTAACGGCGACATTCTCGGCACCCTCCGGGACAAGAATTCGGGCAATTGTCCCTTCGTCGACCGCTTCGAATTCCATGACCGCCTTGTCGGTCTCGATCTCGGCAAGCAGGTCGCCGGCGGAAACGGAATCGCCTTCGTCGACCAGCCACTTGGCCAATGTCCCTGCCTCCATCGTGGGCGACAGCGCAGGCATCAACAGTTTGATTGGCATGTTCTGGGCTCGCTAGCTGTACGTGACCGACCGAACCGCTTCGACGACTTCGTCAGAACTGACGAGCGCAAGGCGTTCCAGATTCGCCGCATATGGCATCGGAACATCCTTGCCGGTGCAATTGACGACGGGAGCATCGAGATCATCGAATGCACGTTCCATGAGTACCGCGGAAACATGATTGCCAATTGAACAGACCGGGAATCCTTCTTCCACTGTCACACAACGATTTGTCTTCGCGACCGAGCGAATGATGGCATCCGTGTCCATTGGTCGGAGTGTCCTGAGATCCAGGACCTCGGCATCAATGCCCTCTGCCGCCAGTCTTTCGGCTGCCTCGAGAGCGAATTGCATGCCGATGCCGAAACTGACGATTGTGACATCATTGCCTTCCCGCCATATTCTTGCCTTGCCAATGGGAACACAGTGGTCATCGACATCGGGAACCGGGAAGCTTCGGCCGTAAAGGATTTCGTTTTCGAGAAAGATGACGGGATTGGGATCACGAATGGCTGATTTCAACAGTCCCTTGGCATCCGCTGACGAGTACGGCTGAACAACCTTCAGGCCGGGAATATGCGAATACCAGGCAGCGTAGTCCTGGCTGTGCTGGGCCGCCACACGGGCTGCCGCTCCGTTCGGGCCGCGAAAGACGATCGAGCATCCCATTTGACCACCCGACATGTACAGAGTCTTTGCAGCAGAATTTACAATTTGGTCAATGGCTTGCATGGAAAAATTAAAGGTCATGAATTCGACGATCGGACGAAGTCCGGCAAATGCCGCGCCAACGCCAAGACCGGTAAAACCATGCTCGGTTATGGGCGTGTCGATCACGCGTAAAGGACCGAACTCCTCCAGCAGCCCTTGGGATACCTTGTAAGCGCCTTGGTATTCCGCGACCTCCTCTCCCATCAGGAAGACATCCGGATCGGCGCGCATTTCCTCTGCCATCGCCTGGCGCAACGCGTCCCGGACGGTCGTATTCGTCATGTTCGATTCGTCTGGTGCGTCCTCGCGTGCCTTTGAGACGGCACGCCTGGTTCCGTTGCCCGACCATTCATCACGTCGTTCGGACGTGCCTGGGACCGACTTGGTGCTCTGGCCAGCGCGTCGGGCGCCATCATGGCGGCCCGCCTGGCCCGTATCGGTTTCCGTTTCCGTATTCCCGTCATCGCCTTCTTCGATCAACAGGGCAATCGGCGAATTGATCGCAACCGCCTCGGTTCCTGCAGGCACAAGCAATTTTGAAATCGTTCCTTCCTCGACCGCTTCAAGCTCCATGATCGCCTTGTCAGTCTCGATTTCCGCGATGACCTGCCCGGACGAAACGACTTCACCTTCCTCGACAAGCCATTTGGCGACGGTTCCCTGTTCCATGGTTGGAGACAACGCGGGCATGAGAATCTGTGTTGCCATCATGGAATCCTTTCAGGCGTACACGTCGGTATACAGATCATCCACCGGAGGTTCCTGACTCGATGTCGCAAAGGTGGCCGCCTTGTTGACAACAGCCCTGATTTCCTTGTCCACGGCTTTCAGAGCGTCGTCGTCGGCATGGCCTTCTCCGACAATTCGGTCACGAACTCGGTCGATCGGATCGCTCTCTTCGCGTACTTTCTTGACTTCGTCCCGGGTCCGATACTTGGCAGGATCGGACATGGAATGACCCCGATAACGGTACGTTTTCATTTCGAGAATGAATGGGCCTTTTCCCGTGCGGCACACTTTGGCAGCACGTTCGCCGGCCGCCCTGACCTCAAGAATGTCCATGCCGTCGACGGTTTCACCGCTAATCCCGAACGCTTCGCCTCGCGTATACAGCTCGGGGGTTGACGACGCCCTGCCTTGAGCAGTTCCCATGGCGTACTGGTTGTTTTCGATCACGAAAATGCAGGGAAGATTCCAAAGGCTGGCCATGTTGAAGGTTTCGTAGACCTGCCCCTGGTTTGCCGCGCCTTCACCAAAATATGTGAAACATACATTGTCAGTCTTTCGATACTTGTTGGCAAAAGCAAGACCGGCACCGATAGGAACCTGCGCGCCGACAATCCCGTGACCCCCGAAGAAGTTCCTTTCGATCGAAAACATGTGCATTGATCCGCCTTTACCGCGTGAATAACCGCCAATCCTGCCGGTCAGCTCGGCCATGACGCCATCCGGGTTCATCCCGCATGCCAGCATGTGTCCGTGGTCCCGGTACGACGTGATGCGTTGATCTCCATCACGCGCGACGGCCTCCAGCCCGACAACAACCGCTTCCTGACCGATGTACAAATGGCAGAAACCGCCGATTTCTCCCATTCCGTACAATTGCCCGGTTTTTTCCTCGAAGCGCCTGATGAGGAGCATTGAGCGGTAATACTCGAGAAGTTCGCCTCCATGCACCTTGGGCTGCCGGGTGGTTTTCCGCCTTGCCATCGTCGCGCCTTCCGAATTCGGTTCAAATGTGGCCGGATCATAGTCAATCGGGTGACGACTTGCACGATCGATTTTGGCCGTCGCGCGTTGAATGAATTCTCAAAATGCCTGGCCCGGGCGAGGAGTTGATATGCCTACCTTGGTGAATGTGCACGACGCCGGTTTCGAAGAAAGGCGTCTGTGCAGACCCCCGGCCAATCAGACTCATTGAATGACGATTTCGTCCCCGCGCGCATATCCGAGGACGTCCCGGACACGTTCGTCGAGCAGGTCGAGATCGAGAAAATCGTCCGAAAGGCGTCGAACCTTGTTTTCCAGTTCCTTGCGTTGCCGGGTCAGGCTTGCCAATCTCTGTTCGGCTTCCGCCACGTCGGCCGTGACCTGCTCGCGTTGCATTTGTCCGAAGTCTCCATTGACTGCCGCCCACGAAAAATATCCCGCCGCCGCCAATGCTGCGAACCCAATTACGGCCATTCCTATATATGACGGCCTTTTTCCCGGATCCATCACTGCTGCCTCGATCCCGGTCCCTGCCGGTTTACTTCACTATTTCACAATCACAATGCCGTGTAAATCTTTCGGCGGTTGCGCGCACGTCCACGAAAACGGATTATGCCTCTTCGAATTGCCGCGGTGATTATGCACATGTCGTTTTCGATGACGGGTGACTTGAACTGAATCGAAGTGCAGGGTCGGGATCAACAAACGTAAGCTCGGATACAACGCGACCATCCACGATACTGCCCGAGGGCGGAACAGGTCCTTGTTGTTCGAAGAACAGGATTCCGTCGCTATGTTGGCAGGATCGGATTCATCCCTGGTAGATGTCAACGAGCGTGTCCAGCATGCGAATCGCTTCGGCGCGTTCGCGTTGGAATGTGTTTCTGCCGATGATCGACCCGTTCCCTCCTCCGTCGCGAATGGCGCGAGCCTGGCGAAAGACCTGTTCGTCGTCCTGTCTTGACCCGCCGGAAAACACCACGATCCTTCGCCCGGCCAATGCTGCGTCCATGCAGTGTGCAACGCGTCCCGCCATCGTCTCCAGTTCAATGTCGCCGTCGAGGTAAGCGGGCCGGGACGCATCGAGGGCCAATTGGCCCGAGCTGAGCTTGACCTTGATGATGTGAGCGCCGAGGAGCGCGGCAAAATGCACGGCGTTCGCCACGACATCCGTGGCAGTTTCGGCACTACTGTCCAGGTCCTCCCCGCGGGGATACGACCAGATGACGGAGGGAAGGCCCGATGCAACTCCTTCCCGGCGCAATTCGGCGATCTCTTCGAACATTTCCAGTGCCATGCTGGATCCCGGGTAGACGGAAAAGCCGATTGCCGACGCACCGATCCTGAGCGCATCGGAGACCGAGGCCGTGATCGACTGGTCCTTGGCCGAGGCCGTGGGAACCAGTGCATTTGCCGAATTGACCTTCAGAATCATCGGAATCTGACCGGCGAATTTCGCGGCGCCCGCTTCCAGGAAACCCAGCGGAGCGGCGATGGCGTTCAAACCGGCGTCGATGGCCAGCCGAAAGTGATACTGGGGATCATAGGCCGGAGGATTGACGGAAAACGACCGGGCCGGTCCGTGTTCAAATCCCTGGTCAACGGGCAGGATTATCATTTTTCCGGTCCCTCCCAGGCGCCCATTCATGAGCATTCGGCAGAGGTTGCCCTTCACTCCCGGGTTGTCACTTTCATAGTTTGCAAGAATTTTCCCGACCGTCTGCGTCATCATCATGACGAACTTCCTTCAGTTGCCAGCAGGGCCTGTATTCCGGGCAGGGGCTTTCCTTCGACCCACTCGAGGAATGCACCTCCAGCCGTCGACACGTAGGAAAACGATCCAGAAACACCTGCTGTATTCAACGCGGCAATGGTGTCTCCTCCGCCAGCGACCGTGGTCATTTCTCCAGCGACAGAGCGAGCAGCGGCATGGCGGACGAGTTCGAGTGTCGCGCGATCAAAGGGACTGGTCTCGAACGCGCCCAAGGGACCGTTCCAGATCAACGTCTTGGCGGTGTCGATGACAGATTTGACCTGCTCGACGCTCTTTGGCCCCAGATCCAGAATCATCTCATCGGAATGACATTCATCAGCTGGAGTGACCCTGCAAGGCGCATCCGTCTCTAGTCTCGGCGCGACGACGACATCATCCGGCAACGTAACTGTGCAGTCGAATTGCTTGGCTACTTCAAGTATCCCTCGGGCGGAATCGCCCATTTCGGACTCGCACAGCGACCGACCGACCCCTAACCCTTGTGCAGACAGAAACGTATTTGCCATTCCGCCACCGATGACCACCCCGTCGACCTGTTTGACCAGACTTCGAAGAAGCCCGAGCTTGGAAGATATCTTCGCACCCCCGATACAGGCGACGAATGGGCGTTCGGGAGACTTCAGTGCATTCGTCAGGGCGTGGATTTCTCCTTGCATCAGGTCGCCGGCACACCCCGGGAGCAGGCCAGGCACGCCTGCAGTCGATGCATGGGCGCGGTGGGCCGCGGAGAAGGCGTCGTTGCAATAGAGATCGCCCAGCATTGCGAGCTCTCGCACAAACGCCAGGTCGTTGCTTTCTTCGCCAGGCACGAAACGCAGGTTTTCGAGGAGCAGTACATCGCCGTCGATTGCGGATTTAACGGCAGACAACGAACCCTTGCCGGGCAGGCCGGGGACGAACGAAACCGGGGAACCGATTTCTGCCGAAAGCGCCGGAACTGTCACCTCGAGGGACAACTCCGGAACAACCTGGCCATTGGGCCGGCCGAGATGCGCGACGAGGACGGGCGTTCCACCAAGTTCAAGGATACGCCTTATTGTCGGAGCGACGCGCTCGATGCGCGTGGAATCGGTTACGACTCTGTTCCGAACCGGCACATTGATGTCTATTCTGGTCAGTACGCGGCGACCATGTACGCTCAGGTCATCCAGGCCGAGCAACTTCACCTCAAACCCCCTCGGTTTCGCGGGCTTCCCGGGATGGCGTTAACCCGGTTCCCGAATGGTTTCACATTTTTGCTGTGGAATCCCCGATTTTCGGGAACCGGAACCCGGTCAACCGAGACCGGACTTGCTGGCGGCTTCGGGTAACTTCCCGATGGGCATTTCCTCCACCCGGGAAGTTCTGCCTCGAGTGAGGCTGTTGTTCGCGTGTGATTGTCACAAGAGCGCAAGTGCAGCATCGGCGACCTTTCCGGCAGTTATGCCAAAATGCTCGTAGAGCGCCTTTGATGGGGCCGATGCACCAAAAGAATCCATGCCGATGAAAGCGGAGCGGCGGTGATTTCCCCGTTCACCTGAAAGCCATTCATCCCATCCCAGGCGGCTCCCGGCTTCGACAGCTACCCTGACTGGGCCTGCCGGAAGAATCTGCCTGCGGTATTTCTCATCCTGGCATCTGAAGATTTCCCAGCATGGCATCGAAACGACTCTGGTTCCGATCCCTTTGTCCTGCAGGATGTCACGTGCGTCCACGGCGACCTCGACCTCGGTTCCCGTCGCCATGAGGATGACGCGGCATCGTCCTTTGGACCGGGCCAGAATGTACGCTCCTAGGCGCGTGTGGTTTTTACGTGCATACTTTGTACGCAACGTCCGTGCAGACTGCCTCGACAGAGACAGGACCGTGGGCGTCTTTATTGCAGAGATGGCAATCTCCCATGCTTCGGCTGTTTCCGCGGAATCCGCAGGTCTTATGACGTTCATATTGGGAGTTGCACGAAGCATCGCCAGGTGTTCGACCGGTTGATGGGTTGGACCATCTTCGCCGAGGCCTATCGAATCGTGCGTCATGACGTATGTAACCGGGAGACCCATGAGGGCGGAAAGGCGCATGGCCGGGCGGGCATAATCTGTAAAGCACAGGAACGTTCCTCCGTAAGGGCGGATACCTCCGTGCAACGCCATTCCATTCATCGCCGCCGCCATCGCGTGCTCGCGAACACCGTAATGAACATGGCGCCCCAGTCGATTTGATGGGCAGAATGACTCCATTCCGGACGTACGTGTGTTGTTCGAGCCGGTCAGATCGGCAGACCCGCCGAATGCCTCCCTGACTATTGGCGTTATCGCCTCAAGCGCAACCTGTGACGATTTTCGCGTTGCACTTGCCGGCTGGTCGTCGGCCACCGACCGTTTCATGCGCCGAATGGCCGCTGCCAGTTTGCCGGGAGTCTGAGCGGAAATGACGCGATCGAACTCCCTTTGGACCGCGGGTTTCGCCTGCTCGAGGTTAAGTTCCCACTCCTTGCGACGCTTCGAGCCGCGTGCACCGATTTCCTTCCAGAGGCGCAATGTATCGTCCGGAACCTTGAAGTCCGGTGAATCCCAGCCGTAGGCCTTTTTCATCTGCTCCAGTTCGCTGCCCTTGATCGCATAGCCGTGGGCAGCAGCCGTCCCTTCGACTCCCTCGACTCCCCACGCGACCCGCGTCCGGCAGGCAATCATTGAAGGCCGGGGTTGTTCCATAGCCGCAGCGATTGCCCGGCCGATTTCGTCTGGATCATGGCCGTCGCACGCACTGACTGACCAGCCTGCGGCCTCGCATCGAGACATTTGGTCCGTGCGATCGGAAATGCTGACGGGTCCGTCGATAGTGATGCCGTTGTCGTCCCAGAGAACGATCAGCTTGTCCAATTCCTGGTGCCCGGCCAACGCCATGGCCTCGTGACTGACGCCTTCCATCAGGCATCCGTCTCCGGCGATGACAAACGTGAAATGATCAATGATTGATCTGCCAAACCTGGCGCGCAGCGCTGCCTCGGCCATGGCGAAGCCGACTCCGTTGGCAAGTCCCTGTCCAAGCGGCCCGGTTGTTGTTTCTATTCCGCTGGCGTGCCCAAACTCGGGGTGGCCGGCAGTTCTGGATCCCAGCTGTCTGAATGCCCGGATTTGATCGATGGGCATGTCACGGTAACCTGTGAGGTACAACAACGCGTAGAGCAGCATCGAACCGTGACCGGCCGAGAGAATGAAGCGGTCCCGGTCTGGCCAGTGCGGGACCCCGGGATCAAACTTAAGAAATCGCCTGAACAGCACGGTTGCGACATCGGCCATTCCGATTGGCATACCCTGATGCCCCGAGGCGGCGCCATGAACGGCCTGAGCGGAGAGAAACCTAATCGCGTTGGCGAGTTGCCAATGGGAAGGATGTTTGTTCCGCAATTCTTCGAGATTCATAATCCTGTCTTTCCAGTCTGAAGGGTTCTCTGGCAGTGGCACGAAACCGCTATGGGTCTGATAGCAACCTCCAACGGTTGGTCAAGGATGCGTTTGTGCCGGGACCACGTGTCGAAACAGCGCCCTGAGTCGGTGGGCGCAACCGGGATTGACCCAAACAGAAAACGACGAGCCGTTCCGACAACCGGGCGAATCGATCCTCAAGACAGAACGGACCCGGTTGTGTCGCGTTGCACGACGTCGTGGCAGGCAATGTCATTCGTCTTGCTCGAAATTGATATAGTGGGGTTCACGTGAACAGGAAATGTCATTTTGCCCAGCAATTCTCAATATGGCATTTCTGTTTTCCTGACCTTGGGATTTTCGGTTTTTCGAGAATTTTCGGAACGCCGCGTCGGGCGCATGTGAGCTGACGCGGGAGTTGGTTCAGGGAGGGATTTCGACTTCTCCGGCGAGCACCTGCATCAGGCGCTTCCAGTCATCGAACACGAACCTGGCGGTCAGGACCTGCAGGTTCCGGAACATCCAGTCGCGTGTTCCGCAGACCGTCCGGGCCTTCTGCCAGTGCTTTTCCGCGAGGTCGCAGGCCGTGTGCATCGCGAAGGCCAGGAGGTTCAGGACAAGGAGCACGGAGGCGAGGTTCTTCTCTCCATGGCCGAAGTTCCGCTCGAGGTTGTAGCCGAGGTTTTTGGATTTGATTTCATGATGCCTCCCTTGTCGATTCATGGCCACGCCTGTTCCCGGGGTGGTCGGATTGCGGTTCCTTCGTTCGTTCACACCTGGCAGCGTCGAGCAGACGGTACATCGAAAAGGTCCTGGTCCCTATGGTGAAGGCGTGCCGTTCGACCCACGTGCCTCGGCGGCTTCGCTCTCGCATGGCCTTGACCGAGGTTCCAAGCACCTTGCTGATTTCCTCGGCGGTGCTCCAGCCCTGCTCCCGTTTCGCCTGCTGAAGCCGCCTGAGGTGGCTCGGCAGTCCATGATAGTGGCGCAGGCTGGCGATGCTCTGTCTTGTCCAGGGCTTGTCCCCGCAGTTCAGCGTGCCTCTCCGGTTGAGTTCCACGGCGATGGCCTTGTCGCCCATGCTTTCGGTGAGCCTGCCCACTTCCGCCACGGTCTCCGCCGGTGTGTTGCGAACGCCGACGCCCGGCCTGAGCAGTTCGACCGGATCGAGTTCGAGCGCCCTGCCGCCACGCATGCGCAACTGAATTGCCACCGAATAGCCGCTTCAAATGAGCGTGGCATCCTCGACCAGAAGAGCCAGCATGCGCTTGCGGTCCGCGTTCCCTGTCGTCGGCGCATTCCAGGCGACTGCGAAGTCGGCGGACAGTTCCCTGATTCTCCGGCGCTGGACCTCGTCCGTCGTTTTCTGGAATTCGTCGGCAAGCCGACTGCGCTCGGCTTCGGCCTCGTCCAGTTTGCGCAACGCATCATTCCACTCGCTTTCCAGCGTCGCGGCGACGAGGCGGTAGCCCGGGTCGACCTCCCGGTAGCGCCTGCCGGCCAGTTCGGCCTTGTGGCGCAGCGCCTCGACCCGGTGTGAGCGCTGACGATCTGCCCTGGCGAAGTCAGACCTGACCTGTTCCTCCACCGACAGGGCCAGATCGATGTTGCTCCGATTGACCGCGCCGACAAGGAAGTCGGCGACGGCCGCGTCGATCCGCTCTCCCCGCATCGTCTGGCAGGATTCCCCGGCCCGGGCGACCTTGCCGCCGACGCAATAGTAATGCCGCTCGTTCGCCCGCTTCGAATCCGTCGCTCCGCCGTATTTGACCAGCATCTGGCTGCCGCAACGCCCGCAGATCGCACGCGATTGCAACAGTGCGCCGCCTTCCCGCAGTGGGCCGGTGCGCCCGTGTGCCGCAACGAAGCATTGCCTGTGGTTGTCGGCCAGCTGCCTCTGGTTGCGCTGGAACTCCTCCCAGTCGATGTAGCCGGCATGCGCCTCGGGAATGCAGACCCGCCATGCCTCCCAGGGGTCCGCTCGCCCGGCATTGCCGCCCCGTCGGCCCCAGGCGTAGCAGCCCGCATAGCGGGGGTTCCGGAGGATGCCGAGAACCCTTGAATAGTGAGCCTCGGACCAGATCAGGCGATGACCTTCCGAGGCCGGGCACGCCGGCAGCAGTATGGCGTTGTCGAGAAGCCAGTTGAACGTCGCCCTGGCCGAGCGGGTCCTGCGGAACGTCTCGAACACCAGATTGATCGCTTCGGCGACTTGAATGTCGGGGTCGAGAACCACCGCGCCCGCGGAATCGTAGACCAGGCCGGCGGGCAGTGCGGTTCTCAATTCGCCGCGCCGTGCCTTGTTGAGGACGCCGCCGAGCAGCCGCTGGCGGATCCCGTCAAGCTCGAACTCGTAGACCGAGCTCTTGATCCCGAGCAGGAGCAGGTCGCTGCTGTTGCCCGGATCATGGACGCCGGCTTCGTCGCAGACCAGCGTGCCCGAAAGGGCGGCAAGGCGGAACAGGCGGTGCAGGTCGGCGTTGTTGCGGCCGAGGCGCGAGATCTCGAGGCTGAGAACGATGCCGACTTCGCCGGCGGCGATCCGGGCCATCAGGTCCTGGAACCCTCCGCGCCTTTCGGCGTCGGCGCCGGAGAGACCCTGATCCTCGTCGATGACCCTGATCCGCTCCCGCGGCCATCCCAGCGCCAGCGCGCGCTCACTCAAGTCATACTGGCGCCGGGCGCTCTCGGTGTTGTTGACCACCTGGCCGGGAGACGACTGGCGGATGTAGACACACGCCTCGCGCTCAAGGTGGCTGGCGGAGATCTTGCCGGTTCCGATGTCCTTCATGTTCCATCCCTCCCGTTGGATTCGCATCTGAGCAGCCGCAGGACCATCGCCGCCGCCGCGACGGTGATGCAGTCGGCCCCGGCTTCACCGGCCGGCGCCACCGCGCTTGAAACCGGCTCCCAACACCGGTCAGGGACCGCCGTGAGACGCAGCGCCTCCGCCATGCCGTGGCGGCTGAGAACCGGTACCGCGTTCCCGGCGAGCCAGTCGAGATGCCAGCACCGGTAGCGTCGCAGTCCGTCGTCATCGAGCCCTCCCGTCCGGGGGCGCGGTGTTTTTTTTTGACCGCTCGATTGCCTTGTTGATGGTGCGTGGATGAAGGCTGACACCGAAACGCTCCTCGATCACCGGCACCAGGCGCCGTGCACCGACCCGCCCGTGCTCGGACCTGTAGGCGGCGATGAAGTCCAGGATCTCGTCGCTGACCTTGTGGGGCCGGCGCGGTCCCCGGCGCAGTGGAACCAGGGCCTGCAGCCCGCCCTCGCGGAAGCTGCGCCGGATCCGAACACAGGTGGGGACCGAGATGCCGAACTCTGCGGCGACCACCGCCAGCGGTGCGTCCCCGGCATTGCGCACCATCTCGTAACGCACCTGCAGCAAGTCGCGCGGGTCGAAGAAGCCACCGTCCCGGAAACGTTGGGAGCGGATGCGCTCCGGGCGCCGGTTGAGGGTTCCGGAGGCCTCGAGGTTTTTGACCTTCGGGTCATCGTCGGACATGGGCAGCTCCATTCACGGCTCTTGACAATCATCGTATTTTACTCACTTTGACAGCTTCCGCAAGCCAATCGACCCCCCTGCTGGTACATAATACCCTGTATTTGCGCTGTTATGCAAACCAGTTGTGCATTTCGGGCAATAATTTCCAATCATTACAGGCAATCTTTTTTGATCAACATGTCGACCAACTCCCGCAACTCCGAAAGATCGTCCGCACGGAAAGGGGAACACCCGGCCGCCCGCGCCTCGAAGGTGTCAACAGCGCGCAGGCTGGTCCAGGCCGCCGGAAACAGGCGTAGCTGCCGCCCGCATCCCGTAAACACCCGAACCCGGTTCAGGCCGAATTCGTTCGTGATGGATTCAAGCGCGAGCCAGCGACCCCTCCAGGGATGGAACGGGTGCGTGACCTCGATGCCGCCGGTGCCAGGGCGTGGACCTGGATCGAGAACGCATGCATTCGGCAACGCGGTCTTTGAGGACGTTGAATTCGGCGTTCTCGACGCGCCAGCGGGAGCGTCCGCAGGCGACGATGTCGGCAACATTCGTCCTGCTGACCGGCAGGTCGGTGACGAAGGCGGTTCTGTAGGTCAGCTTTTTCTCGGCCATGTCATGGATCTCGAGGCAGACCCATGTCACCGGCATGGCAGCTTCGCCGCCACGGATCCGAAGGTCCGGCTGCCAGCTGTACCTGTACCTGTACTTCTTCGGCTTCCTGATGCCGCGCGTCACTCTCTTGTCGAGGGTTTCCGGACGGCAGCGGTCGAGTTCCTCATACAAGGTCTTGTGGCTCGACCTCCTGGCCGTCAATATGAAGTTGCCGCCCGCCGCCCGGATGGCCTCGCAGACCGGTTGACAGGCGTAGAGGTCGTCACCGAGATACACGGGTTCGAGGTCTTTCAGACGCGGACCGATGCGCTGCATCCAGCGCTTGACGGCATTGCGTTCGCAGTCCTGTTTCTTTGACCCGTCCTGCGGCCTGATGATCTCCACCGGCAACGGCACCGCCGCGACCTGTCCGGGGCCCACGATGGCGGCGCCAAGGACCGCGTGATAGTTCTCGACCACCTCGTCATCGGTTCCCTTGTTGTGTGTCCGGGTCGAACAGTTCGGGCAACTGACCTTGTAGGAATTGAAGGACTCGGTGCCATCGAGGGCGATCAGGGTCTTGCGGTTGAGGCCGCCCCGGCGGCTGCGCAGCGCAGCCAGGGCGCCGCGGTTGTCGAGGTCCCTGGCGACGTCGATGAAGACCGTGTCGAAATGCTCCGGCGGCACCGGGTCGAGGAGGTTCCGTATCTGGTTGTCGGAGGGGATCTTCTCCATTCCGAAGAGCGTGAGGCAGTTCGAGAGACCGCGGCGTTCGGCGAGCAACTTCTGATGGGCGAGAAAGGAGGGCGACTTGGTGAAGAACACGGAGAAAGCCGCCATGCCGGCATCGGCCATGGAGTATTGACAGTTCTTCCCGCTGCGCAGGTCCAGCATGTTGGCGCAGCATTTCCGCAGGCGGGCGAGATATCTGCCGAGCAGCTTCATGGGGAGGGAGGAATCACGGAATAGCCGCGAGGTGAATCCCCGGGAGGCGGAATTCCGGGAAAAATCGTTGAAAATCAACGGGTGTTGCATTTTGGAATCACTTCCGGCCCATCGGGAGGGCAGGTGCGACGAAATGCGAAATAATTCACCGCATGAAATAAAAGAACACTATTACAACGCTTTATACGCAGCAAAATCCATATTGAGAACTGCTGCATTTTGCCTTGAGCCGGCACGAGGCAAGGTGATGTCCGGACCGTTGCCAGACTTGACGCCAATGAATTGCAGCGTTCACAGATGCATGTCGCTCGTCGTTGTTTTCCTTACGAAGAGTTTTCAGAGTCACTCATCGGTTGAAAAACGGGATTCAGTGCGGCAGGATGTCGGTTGGACAGATATCGAGCGAGAGAATGAAAGAGATTTCGGAACTGGAGAACCGTCTCAAGGACGCACTTGCCTTGATTGATGCAGCCATCAGCGATGGTGAAGGAATGGCGGACATTGTCGCGTTGCGACAGAAAAATGCCGAATTGAAAACCGGAATTGAATCCGCTGAGCAGGCCGCTGCCCAAGCCGAGATCCGTCTTGCGGAAACCGCGGCGGAACTGGAACTGGCCAAGCATTTTTCCGGAGCCGCCGCCGGCACCGGCGAAGTCGTCGAGTCGATAACCCGGGCTCATTCGGGCCTCGATGGCCAGCTGCAAGTCGTTCAAGCGAAACTCGAAGTTGCCTTGGGGCAAATCTCCGATCTTGCAGGCCAGTTCCAGGATTTTGTTCAGTCTGCCGCCGACCAGTCGTCAGCAGACGTAAACCGTCCGGACCGGTCGGAGGTTGACGCGGAGATGGAACGGCTTCGGCAGGCCAGGCAGGACGATGTGAATCACATCAATGGAATCCTGGAACAGTTGTTGCCTCTGGTCGAAGGAGAACGTCGTGCCTGAAATCGTCGTGACAATTGCCGGGAGAGCATTCGAACTCACCTGCGGAGAAGGCGAGGACAAAGCACTCAAGAATGCGGCAAATCGCCTCGACATTGAGGCATCCGCCCTGATCGATACGATGGGCCGTATTCCCGAGTCACGATTGTTGTTGTTGGCGGGTCTCATGGTCGCGAACAAGACGGTTGAACTGGAAAACGAGGCAGCCCGGGTCGCCGAGAGAGCTGCCAGGGAGGCGAACGATCTTGCTCAAAAGACGATGGATGACCTCCGAATGGCCAAGGGCGAATTGACACGGGCGAAAGTACGGCTTGCCGACCTGCAGGAAAGGTTTGACGCCGAACTGAAGTCGGCGAAACAGAAAGGCCAAGCCAGTGACGAACTTCTCGAAAGCATGAATCGGATGGTCGAGGCAGTTGAACGGGTCGCGGCCCCTTTAACCCGATAACATGGATTGGGATCGGATCAACTCAATCCGAGTCAACGGTTTGATTCACGGATTCGATTCGCCGCAGCCTTGTCGTAGACGATTCCCTTGTCGTCGAACAGTTCGTCCAGTTCTCCTGAAAGGGTCATCTCCGTGACGATGTCACAACCGCCGATGAACTCTCCCTTGACATAGAGTTGCGGAATTGTCGGCCAGTCCGAATATTCCTTGATGCCCTGGCGCAGCTCCTCGTTGGCAAGAACATTGATATCCTTGAACGTGACTTCCATGTAGTTGAGTACGCCGGCAATTCTGGAAGAAAACCCGCACTGAGGCATGCTGGTTGTCCCCTTCATGAACAGCACAACGTCGTTTTCACCGATTTCGGCGCCAATCGTAACATTTACGTCAGACATATCCTGAATTTCCTTTCGGTTTCTGCAAGGTTTTTCCGGCTCAGGCCTGTTCGCTACGGACAGCGTAGGGAGTCTGTAAACCGTGAGGCGGACACCCGTGAGATTTCAAGCCGACGGCGTGACTGTCCTGGACTCCGTCCGATTTCCTGCTTGCAAACCCGCGATGTCCATCCGGAACTGCGCCACACGCGTTCTGGACGGGTGCAACGTGACAAAATGGCGCGACAGATGGCCTGGAACTCGCCAATCTGCAGATCACGTTTCCGATCCTTCCGGAGCCCTCGTGGTCAGGGCAAGCGCATGAAGATCACCTGACGGTCCGTCCATCTTGCCCTTTAACGCCTTGTAGACCATGCGTTGCTGTTGGACCCGGTTTTTCCCTTGGAATTCTCGCGCGATGACCTCTGCCGCATAATGATTTCCATCGCCCGCCATGTCCGTAATGGTAACATTTGCCGTGGGGAACGCGTCCAGGATCAGTCTTTGGATTTCTTTTGCGTCCATAGCCATAGCAAACTCCCGATCGGTTCCGGAAAATAGGTCTGCTGTCCACAAACTTCAAGTCCGGCCATGTGCCATCGGATGCAATTCTTGATACGCCATATTTCGTCCTGACCTCCGGATTCGTATTGTCTCGGGTGTTTGCGGGGCGTTGCGCGCGGGAATGCTGGAACTGGTACGAGGGCTGAGGGAGGAACTTCGGTTTCGCCTGCGCGCACTTGAATCAGGCCGTTTCAGTCATCGGGCACGAACATGGCCGTCAGGACCTGCATGCTCCGGAAATCCTGGTCGCGTGTGCCGGTGGCCTCCCGGTTCGCTTTCACGCGCCTAACCACGAGGTTGCAGCCGGCGTACATGTCGAACGCCAGCAGGTTCAGGACAAGGAGCACGAAGGCTCGGTTCTCGTTTCCGTGCCCTGAGTTCCGCCCAAGACTTGCCGCGGAATTCGTTAGAAAGTCAGCGTACGGGCTCTCGGCATTCCCGCGCGCCACAGGCGGCGATGTCGGAATCACTCGCCCTGCCGACAGGCAGGTCAGTAACGAAGTCGTTTCTGCGTGCGCCGTGGAAGGCGCGTTTTCCTTGTGGGTGCGAATCCCACTCAACAGTTGTCGCTTCGACTGGTAGCAGCCAGAGCGGCCATGGAGGTAACGAAATGAGCTGTAGCACTCTGGTGTCAAAGGGCTGCCTTGGGCGGCTCAGCGAGCAGGCAGGCCGGAACGCGAGTGAACGCCGAGCAGGCCTCGAAACGCGTAATGCGGGAGCCGACCCTCCGCAGAATAGGGGAAGGCTATCGGCGGTTCGGGAAGCAAGCGACAAATGTACCGAACCGTTCCCGCCGGGGTATTGGCGCCGGCATGTCTGCAAGACGGAAGACGATGGAGCGCCGAGCTAACTGGCGCTGGGGTAGCCGGTGCAAGTCCGGCAGGAAGGAAAGGTTAACGTGCAGCGAATCTAGTTGTTGAACTTGCGGGTGGAAGTCCCGCCGGCGCAATTCTCAGTTTGGCGCCGTAGCATATCCCACGGGTACCGGGGTGACCTGGTGCCTGCGAGCTGGGACGTAGAAAGCCATCGTGGGCGTGGCTGGAGCAAGGCTCCAACCGGTTCGGTCAGTCAGGATGGCGAACAAACCGAAGGGCCGTAGCGAAAGCAAACGATTGTTGATGCGACGAAAAGTTCGCCCCCACATGGAAGCTGACTTGTGGGGATATTGGAGGATGCCAAGGGTCAGCCTGTCACCCGATGGCTAGCACCGGTGCGGAAGAACCGAGGTGAGCACGCACCGGGTCCCCCGGCGTAGAGACGGCGGCAATTCGGGAAAGTTCAGCAGTGAAAGACCGGAAGGTGAGGAGAACGGACAGGATGTTGTGACCCTTGAATGTCAAGGACCGTGCCAATAACCGCAGTGCGGGAAATGGCACGGAGTTCTCCTGACTGGCGGATGAGGCCGATTAAGCGGTGATGGGCGGAACAACATAACCCGTCCGGAGCGAGGGCCTCTGGGCTCAGGTGGCGAAGGCGGCAGGTCATGCCGGGACACAGAGCCCGGTGCCGACCGATGATATCACCCGGATGACGGGTGGTGCTGTCGAGCCGAAGGGCGGCGCAAACGCGGGATGTTGCCACGGGCATGGCTGGGTCAGCCTTAAGCGTGGCGAATGTCGCGGAAGGCACCGCACCGAACTCCTGCGGGGGGGGGTGCCTGACGCTTGAAGCCGGACCCGGGAAAACCGGACGTCCGGAATTTTAGGGGGGATGCTGGAAACGTGGCCTTTGGTGCGCGCGCCAGTGTCCTACCCGACCGTAGCGAAAGCGAACGATTGTTTGAAGCGACGAAATTTCCTTCCCACATGAAGCTGATTTGTGGGGTAAACGGGGACGCCAAGGGTCTGTTAGCAACCTGATGGCCAGAGCCGATGCGGAAGAACTGAGGTGCACGCATCGGGACCCCCCGACGTAGAGACGGCGGCAATTCGGGAAAGTTCAGTGGCGAACGATCGGAAGGTGAAAGGAACAGACAGGATGACCCACGAATGTCAAGACCAGGCCTATAACCGCAAAGCGGGAAATGGTGCGGAGTTCCTCTCACTGGCGGATGAGGTCGATTAAGCGATGAGGGGTGGAACAACACAACCCATCCTGAGCGAGGACCTCTGGGCTCGGGTGGCCTCAAGTCGGACGTCATGGTGGCGGTGCTCAGAAACCGTCGCAAATTGGCGTCACCTTGTGGCCCACGGGTAGGGTAAACGCCTGCGATGGACGGGGTATGGCTGGGTCATCCTTAACCTGTCTGCCGTATGCGGAAGGCTCTATCTCAACTTAGCGGTGCCCGACGCTTGAAGCCGTACCCGGGAAAACCGGACGTACGGAATTTTAGGGGGGCCGCTGGAAACGTGGTCTATGGTGGAACTGTGAACCCGCCCGCAATCGAAAGAGCGGGATCGGAAAAGCCTCTGCCTAAGGACGCGCGCGCCAGCAGCCCACCCGACCACCACTTTCACCGCGAGCCGTGCGCGTGCACTCGCGAGGGTGCACGTGAAGCGTCGGTAGCGGCGCGTGTGGCCGGGAGCATGACCGGGACGTCAATGCCGCCGTGAACATCCGGCGGCAAGCCATCCTGGAGCTGAACGCGGAAGGGCTGCCTGTCTCTGCCCGTGGAGGTTTGTGTAAGACGGGCATATCGCCCGCAGCAGGCTGAAGCAGGAAACCCCGTTATTCGGGGCGGGGAGCAGTCACTTCGGTATTCAGGGTTGCTTGCTGTCGGGTTCCGCCAGGTATTCGAATGCCGTGCGAAATACATGCACCATTTCCTCCATGGCAATTCCATCGTCGCCACACCGAAATGTATTGCCGCAAAACCTGCCGACTTTCTTGGCCGAAACGTCGAGCCTGTCTGCTTCCGCCAGCAACCGGGACGCGGCCTCCGGGGACGCCGCGAGAAGGTAACGACCCTGATCTTCTCCGAAGTACCAGCCAAGGTCTCCCGAATCGAGAGTCAGTCCGATACCTGACCGCTCTGCCAGTTCGAATCCTGCCAGGGCAAGCCCGCCGTCAGAAAGGTCCGTCGCCGCATGGATCAGCGAATGGCAGGACCTGACAAAGTCTCCGTGAACACGCTCGGAGTGCAGATTGACAGGGGGAGGATCACCTTCTTCCCTGCGAAAGACCTCTGCAAGCAAGGCAGATTGCCCGAGGTGGCCGCGGGTTTCGCCTACAAGAATGGCGATGTCACCATCGACCGCCCTGGTCCCTATCAGCGAGTCCAGACGATCAATCAGGCCAACCGCGCCGATCGTCGGGGTTGGGAGGATCGCTTCACCAT
The DNA here is from genome assembly GCA_963664045.2 of Paracoccaceae bacterium. Classification (GTDB taxonomy): domain Bacteria; phylum Pseudomonadota; class Alphaproteobacteria; order Rhodobacterales; family Rhodobacteraceae; genus JAPPHA01. The sequence goes on from CAXXGT010000001.1 coordinate 485,757, forward strand.
CAGTCTCGTTGTAGAAAGACACGTTGCCGGAGACGACAGGCATGCCCAGAGCCTTACAGGCTTCGCTGATGCCGGCGATGCATCCGGCGAACTGGCCCATGATGGCCGGATTCTCGGGGTTTCCGAAATTCAGGCAGTCGGTGCACGCGATCGGAACCGCACCGGTTGCCGTGAGGTTTCGATATGCCTCGGCAACGGCCTGCTTGCCACCAACCTCGGGGTTGGCAGCGCAATAACGTGGCGTGACGTCGGAAGTAAACGCCAGCGCCTTGTTGGTGCCGTGAACACGAACCACGGCGGCACCAAATCCGGGGGGACGCACCGTGTCCGCCATTACCGAGCTGTCATACTGCTGGTAGACCCAGTGCCGTGACGCGAGATTAGGCGACGAAAGGAGGGATTTCACGGCCAGAACTGGGGAAATTTTCGGCATTTCCCTAAGCGGCGGCTGGGGTGGAGTCGCTCGGGTTTCACGGTCATATTCCGGAGCTTCCCGGGAAAGTGCGCTCAGGGGCAGATCTGCCTTGACCTCTCCCTCCAGTGTCACGACGAAGCGGTCTTCCGTGATTGTCTCGCCGATGATCGCAAACTCCAGGTCCCACTTTTCGAAAATCCCTCGCGCAATGTCATCGTGACCCGGGTTCATGACCATCAGCATGCGTTCTTGCGATTCGCTGAGCATCATTTCGTAGGCCGTCATCCCATCCTCCCGGACGGGAACGCGTTCCAGATCCAGGCGGACCCCGAGACCGCCCTTGTCCCCCATTTCGACCGCCGAGCACGTCAGCCCGGCAGCTCCCATATCCTGAATGGCGTTGACGGCCCCTGTAGCCATCAATTCGAGACAGGCTTCGAGCAGCCGCTTTTCCGTAAACGGATCCCCGACCTGAACCGTCGATCGACTCCCCGAGTCGGCACTGTCAAACTCCGAAGACGCCATCGACGATCCGCCGACGCCGTCGCGTCCCGTACGTGCACCGAGATAGACGACCGGCCTGCCAGCGTTGCTCGCAGCCGAGTAGAAAATGCCGTCAGTTTCAACAAGGCCGGCTGCGAATGCGTTAACCAGGCAGTTTCCGTCATACGCCCTATGGAACCGAACTTCGCCGCCAACTGTCGGCACGCCAAAACAGTTTCCGTAACTTCCTATTCCTTCGACAGCTCCTGAAAGCAGGGACTTTGTCTTCGGGTGATCAGGGGCACCGAAAGACAGGGAGTTCATCGCTGCGATCGGCCTGGCACCCATCGTGAATACATCGCGGAGAATTCCTCCCACCCCCGTTGCCGCTCCCTGGAACGGTTCGATGTACGAGGGGTGATTATGGCTTTCCATCTTGAAGACGACCGCCTGGCCGTCGCCAATGTCCACGACCCCGGCATTTTCTCCCGGTCCGCGGATCACCCTGGGGCCGGTTGTCGGAAGCAAGCGTAACCACTTGCGCGACGATTTGTATGAGCAATGCTCATTCCACATCGCCGAGATGATTCCGAGTTCGGTGAAACTCGGCGAACGGCAAAGCATTCCGAGAACACGTTGATACTCTGTGGAATTCAGTCCGTGATCCCGAATGACGTCGTCCGTGATCTCTGGTTCCTGTCTCACCTTTCCCTGCACTTCATCATTGCGTGCTGGATGGATGTCGCCGATATCGGCATCTTCGGGAGCCGCCGAAAGGCAAGTGGAGACCCTGCAACGAATCCCGGCGAGCGGCTGGCCCGGCGCTGGTCGCCCGGTTCACTCTGTCCCGACCGGAAAGACAGGAATCAATTGTGTCAGGAACGGGTCGTTCCAGCATGTGACACACTGCCATCAGACTCGTGGATTTTTCTGTATGCGATGATCTCATGAATGACGAAATCGCGGAATGCCGCCACCCGTTTCGAATGCCTGAGTTCTTCGGGATAGGCAAGGTAAACGGGAATGCCCTGGCTCTGCTCATCCGGCAGTACCCTGACGAGCTGCGGGAAATCGTCCGTGACATAGTCGGGCAAGACCCCGATCCCAACGCCGTGCAGCACGGCCTGGAGCACGCCGAAGTAGTTGTTCACGGTCATGTGCGAGCAGTGGTCGGATTTCAGGAAGGGCACGGTCCAGTGGTAGGCAGGGTTCGCTTGTTCGGCCGCCGGGCTCTGGCTGATGAGACGGTGATCGTGTAGCTGGGCACGGGTGGACGGCGCGCCATGGACCGCCAGGTACTCCTGCGATGCATAAAGGCGCATGTTGACCGTCATCAGTCTGCGGCGAATGAGCTCTGCCTGACTGGGCTCCTTCATACGAATGGCGACGTCGGCTTCCCTCATCGACAAATCCAGAACGTGTTCCGCAAGCCGGAGGTCGATCTTGAGGTTAGGGTGACGCGCGAACAATTGGCCGATTCGGGGCGCCAGCCACAAGGTTCCGAACCCCGTTGTTGTCGTCACTCTCAATTCGCCTTGTACCGCGTTTTGATCGTCATGGATCCTGACTTCTGTTCGATCGATTTCCGACCTGATCTTCTTCGCGGCCTCGAACAGGAGTTCGCCGGATTCCGTCAGGATCAATCCGCGCGCATGTCGGTGAAACAGAACCGTAGCCAGGCTGTCCTCCAGGGCGCGGATCTGTCTGCTGACCGCTGACTGGGAAAGGTGCAGAATTTCGCCCGCCCTCGTCAGACTGCCGGCTTCGGCGACGGCATGAAAAACACGTAGCTTGTCCCAGTCCATGAGCTGGATTCCTTCGCTGACCCGTCTTCTGATCCCGTGATCAGGGTCAGGGCAGGGCTCTTTGCCTTCATCCGGTGATTCCCGCTCGCAGGTTCGATCCACGGACCAGACCAGACGGGGGAGTGCCTGTTATCCTTTTCGAACAAGAAATTCGAATGGCAATGCCGATGTGCGGAACTTGACCATTCCGTGGCCCTGCTCATCACAGAAATGCGGAAAATCCACGACCGCTGCCGGATCGTCAGTCAGGATTCGAAGTACCTGGCCTTCGCTCATGTCCCTCAACCTGCGTCGGGCCTTCAATACGGGGAGTGGACATTGCAGACCGGTCGCGTCAAGTTCGGCATCCCAATCCTGATCCATACGTGTCCGATAGGTCGCCTTGAAACGAATGTCCACGGATTTGTGAGCGACGCGGAGATGACCGCAGCGTCGTAGGTGTTTATGGGTCTTCACATGATCGGGATAGACATATTCGAATCGAGTCCGATGGTTGCCGTCGGTCTGGCCGGCTTCGCGGGCTTGCTCAGTTTCCTGAGCCCGTGTGTCCTTCCGATCGTACCTCCTTACCTGGCGTTCATGGGTGGAATCACCGTGAGTGACATGGAGGAAAACGGCGATACCGACAACCGGGTTCTCATCGCAGCGTGTTGCTTTGTCGCCGGCCTATCGGTCGTGTTCATGTTTCTCGGTTTGGCTGCGTCCACTGCCGGACGCATGTTGCTTCAGTTCCAGACGGAACTCGGGGTGGCGGCAGGTCTGATGATTCTTGTCTTCGGAGTTCACTTCCTGGGAATTTTCCGGATTCCGCTGTTTGACCGGGAGGCCAGGATCAACACCGGTGGTTGGGGAGGGAGCGCACTCGGGGCATTCGTCCTCGGATTGGCTTTCGCGTTCGGCTGGACTCCCTGTATCGGTCCGATACTGGGTGCTATCCTTTCCCTGGTCATTCAGGAAGGCTCCGGGTCCTACGGGGCTGCTCTCATGGCGGCCTATGCCGTCGGGCTGGGAGTTCCGTTCATCCTGGTTGCCGCCTTCGTGAGGAAATCGCTTGGTATCATGCAACGCTTTCGTCGCGTTTCAATCTGGTTTGAACGAACGGCGGGTTGCCTGTTTCTCCTGGTCGGTACCTTGCTTGTAACCGGCAATTTCTCGGACATTTCTTTCTGGTTGTTGGAGACGTTTCCAGGACTCGGCGAAATCGGGTGACATCGACCTTGCCCCGCGAGTGGCAGGACCGCTCCGTGTTCAGGCCGCGGTCCGTGTCTCACGTTACGGTCACCCTGCAGAATTTGCCGTCCTCGACCTGCGCGAGCGACGCCTGTGCCATTCGAGTACAAACACTCGAATGGCCGAAGCAAGCCCCGATTTCATGCTTCTCGCCGCATCGATCTCCGTGATCAGCGCGTTGCGTGAGATCCCTCTCTCACGTGCGATTTCCCCAAGTTCCGTCCAGAAAACGGTTTCGAGCGAGACGCTGGTCCGGTGACCTCGGATGGTTACCGAATACTTTTCCGGTCGTGCGTACATGGCAAAGGAAGGGGCAGATCCGGCCTCGGATCCCGTCGCGTTTTCCGCAACCGCGCGGCTGCAGATCCTCGCCGCACTTGAGACGGCCGCCCCGGGAACCGAGGCAGGAAGGGACGCTGAGAAAACACGACTGCGGGAATTCACTTCGGCCCCAACATGCGTTCGGGCCTGACGACACGATCGAACGTTTCTTCGTCGACATAACCCAGCCGTAGCGCCTCTTCCTTGAGAGTCGTTCCGTTTGCATGTGCCGACTTCGCGACCTTCGTGGCGTTATCGTACCCGATTTCCGGGGCCAATGCCGTGACAAGCATCAGACTGTCATTGAGCAGGGCATCAATTCGCGATGTGTTGGCCTCGATTCCGGCCACGCAATTGTCGGCAAACGCACGGGACGAGTCGGCGAGAATCTGTATCGACTGCAATACGTTATAGACCATGACCGGTTTGAACACGTTGAGTTCGAAGTGGCCCTGCGAGCCAGCGAACCCGACGGTCGCATCGTTGCCCATTACGTGAACTGCAACCTGGGTGATTGCTTCGCACTGTGTCGGATTGACCTTGCCGGGCATGATCGAGCTACCAGGTTCGTTCTCAGGAAGCGACAGTTCGCCGAATCCGCACCTGGGACCGGAACCCAGGAAGCGGATGTCGTTGGCGATCTTGAACAGGCTGGCCGCCAGAGCGCGGAGCGATCCGGACATCCCGATAACCGCGTCATGAGCGGCGAGCGCCTCAAACTTGTTCGCCGCCGTGACGAACGGCAGTCCGGTATGTGCAGCGACTCGAGCCGCGATCGCGACGTCCCAGCCGCGAGGCGAATTCAGCCCGGTCCCAACGGCGGTCCCACCTTGTGCCAACGGGTAAATCGACTTCAGGGCCTGGCGCACGCGGTCAAGCCCTGCCTCGAGCTGGTGCGCGTAGCCTCCGAATTCCTGGCCCAGCGTGAGTGGGGTCGCGTCCTGGGTATGAGTTCGACCGATCTTGATGATCGACTCGAACTCCCTGGACTTGGCCGCCAGGCAGCCGTGCAGGTGTTCAAGTTCGGGCAGCAGGTGATCGTGCGCCGTCATCGCAATGGCGATGTGCATTGCGGTCGGATAGGTGTCGTTTGACGACTGCCCCTTGTTGCAATGATCGTTCGGGTGGACAGGGGATTTGGTGCCGACTTCGCCTCCCAGGATTTCAATGGCCCTGTTGGCGATGACTTCGTTTGCGTTCATGTTCGTCTGGGTTCCGGACCCCGTTTGCCAGACGACGAGGGGAAAGTGATCATCGAGGTTGCCGCTGGCGACCTCTTCCGCTGCCTGCACGATTGCAGATCCGATCTCGGGATCGATCAGGTTCCGCTCAATGTTTTCTTCGGCACAGGCCTTCTTGATGATTCCGAGTGCCCGGATGACGGAGACAGGTTGCCGTTCCCATCCGATCGGAAAATTCGCGAGACTTCGCTGTGTCTGCGCACCCCAATATCTGTCTGACGGGATTTCGATTGGGCCGAAACTGTCGGTTTCCGTCCTTGTCTCACGTACCTGCCCCGCCGCATGATTCGGCATCTTCCGAGGTCCTTCTATTTGCCAACCGGAACCCGCGGCCGAATGTCCGCACAGGTTTCCATACCCGTTCTATCTGGTTTTCGGTTTCCGGAAAGAGTCCAGACGGACGACCTTGCCGCCGTCACCAGGGGTCTGATCAGCCTCAGTTCCTGCATCATCGATCTCGATCATCGGGCTTTCTTGTTTCTGGTCGCCATCCTGACGTGAACCGTACTGGAATCGGAGGCCGAACTCGGCCGACGGATCGACAAAGGAAGTGATCGCATCAAACGGAATGGTCAGCTTTTCCGGGGTGTTGTCAAAACTGAGAACAACCGAGAACGACTCGGGAGAAACCGTCAGGTCCTGAAACCAGTGCTGGAGAACGATGGTCATTTCGTCCGGATGTCGCTCGAGGAGGTGGGATGGCACGTCGACTCCGGAGCGTGTCGTATCAAATGTCACGTAAAAATGATGCTTGCCCGGCAGACCCTCGCGACTGATGCGCGTCAGGACGTTTGCGATAAGTTCCCGCATCGCCCGATGCATGAGTTCTCCGTATTCAATTCCTTGATCCATACTGAGAGACCCTTGATGATCAGTAAGCGACGAGTCTTGCCCGGCCATCGGGAATTTACGGGGTGTTTATCTGACGACGACCTGAATTGCGAGAGCGGGGCCATCTTTAACAGCAACCCGCTAAACACCACCACGTCACCTTCCCGCCATGCGGTCGATCAGGTCGCTGATGTTTGACGAAATGGTGTCCAGATGAGTGCAGGCTTCTGTTGCCAGGTGCCTGCGGACCCCGCCAGGTCTTGCTGAGACCTGGACTAAAAGTTTCGGTTAACCGCGCTGCATTAAGCAGCGAGAGCAACCGGAGCACGATTGTCGTTTGCAATTGTACTGTTTACGCCGATAACGGTGGCAGTCCGCCGAGCGAAAGCAGGCATCTTTACGCGTCCGTCGATACTATTTCGGCCCCATGATCTTGGTGGAGCCGCCGGGTACCGCCCCCGGGTCCGGTCCGTTTATTACATGTGCGTTTATCGCCATAGTTCCGTGAGGAACACGTCTCATTTAGTCGATCTTGGAGCAAATGAAAAGGGTGTGCAGCGAGTCTGGCAAGGCAAATCCGTTCTCCGGATTTTTTTCTTTACCTGCATTGACATGACTATTGGAGGTGGACTCTCCCGCAGCACCGGTCTACAGTCAGCCATGGGTGATTCGCGGCAAGGCGGTATGGATCGAAAGCGTGGTGGATCTTTCCCAAGTGTCATTGGAGATGGTGACGAAGGTGGACGAGGCCCGCTTTCGCGCCTTGATGCAGGAGCATCATTTCCTCGGCGACGCCCAGCCGAGAGGCGAGACCATACGCTATGTCGCCCACTGTGGGGGACGCTGGCTGGCGCTGGCGATGTTTTCGGCATCTGCGTTGCTCTGCGCGGCGCGGGATGACTGGATCGGCTGGGAGCGTGGCAGCCAGTTCAGCCGCCTTCACCTTGTCACCAACAATTCGCGGTTCCTGGTTCTGCCCGGCGGGGTGCCGAACCTCGGCTCACGGGTGCTGTCGCTGTGCGCACGGCGCCTGGTGCGGGACTGGCCGCTCCGCTTCGGCCACGAAGTCCTACTCATGGAGACGTTCGTGGATCCTGCTCATCACCGGGGCACGGTCTACCGCGCCGCCAACTGGCTCTGTGTCGGGCACACCCGGGGCTTCGGCCGCCTGGGCAGCGGCTACATCACCCACGACCGGCCCAAGCTTGTCTTTCTCTATCCACTGCGCCGGGATGCGCGCCGCCGGCTGAGGACGGCCCACCTTGATCCCGGCCTGCACAAGGGAGTTCCGAAGATGACACTCACCGCTGCGCAGATGCGCTCCCTGCCCGATTACTTCCGGCAGGTGGAGGATCCGCGACGCAGGCAGGGGCGGCGGCACGCCCTGCCATCGGTGCTCTCGCTCGCCACCGCCGCGACACTCGCCGGCATGCGCGGCTACAAGGAGATCTCGGAGTGGGTCGAGGACCAGAGCCAGGCGGTTCTGGCGTATTTCAGGCCGCGCTTCGACCAGGGCCGGTACATCCCGCCGAGCAGGACGATCATCCGCGACGTGCTGGTCCGGGTGTGCCCGGACCAGTTCGACGCCGCCCTGCGGCAATGGAACGAAGACCACGGCGGCCCCGACAGTGCCCTGGCCATCGACGGCAAGACCATGCGCGGCGCCGTCGATGCCGATGGCGTGCAGACCCATGTCATGGGCGTTGTCGGCCACGACAGCAGGAAATCCTACGCCAAAAAAAAGTCGGAATGAGGCCGGGGGCGGACGACGAGGAGAAACGCACCAACGAAATCGGCACAGCCATCCCCCTGCTCGACATGCTGCCCGACATCAGCGGCCGCACCATCACCGCCGATGCCATGTTGGCGCAGCGGAAACTGGCCACCTACCTCCTCGACCGCGGCGCAGACTACGCCTTCACCGTCAAGGGCAACCAGAAGACCCTGCTCTCTGATATCAGCCTGACGCTCGATGAGATCATGGCCAGCCGTGCGCCTGACTTCGTCGAGCCCGAGTGCAAGCCCGACCACGGACGCAAGGAGAAACGCTCCATATGGGTCTCAAGTGAATTGAACGACTACGCCGACTTTCCCGGCACAGGCCAGGTCTTCGCGGTCCACCGCGAAACCCTTGAGATCAAGACCGGGAAACAGTCGAAGGAGACGGCCTACTGCATCACCAGCCTGACCGAGGACAGGGCAACACCCGAGCGCCTGCTCTGCCTCAATCGCGGGCACTGGGGGATCGAGGCCAACCACCACATCCTCGACATGACCTTCGACGAGGACCGAAGCCGCATCCGCACCGGCCACGGCCCGGCGAACGCCACGCTGCTCCGGCGCTTCGCCATCGGCCTGATCAAGACGTCCAGCGACAATGTCGCCGAGACCACGCGCAGACTGGCCCGAAAACCCAGGCGGGTCCTGGACATGCTGAAATTGACAGGCAACACCCGCCCGCGCACGGCGTTCGGCTGAAGACCCACCACACCCGCGCCTGAGTTGCCTATCCTGTCTCCACCCTCGAAGACGGGGGTGAACAGGCATGTCCGGCAATCGCCAAATCGCCGGAAACGCCACCGGGAAACAGCCCCGGGCGCAGAATCATGTGCCGTGGGGCCTTGTCCGGGGTCGATGTGACGTCACCTAACGTGAAAAAGGGCGCAACGGTGAAATGCGAAAGACAATCGCGTCAAACCCGCATACCGGCAAAAAAACAGAACAGATTCACCCTGGCGAGTCTGGCTGCTGAACTATCGGGTGGAAGTCCCGCCGGCGCAATTCTTGGTTTGGCGCCGTAGCATATCCCACGGGTACCGGGGTGACCTGGTGCCTGCGAGCTGGGACGTAGAAAGCCATCGTGGGCGTGGCTGGAGCAAGGCTCCAACCGGTCCGGTCAGTCAGGATGGCGAACAAACCGAAGGGCCGTAGCGAAAGCGAACGATTGTTGATGCGACGAAAAGTTCGCCCCCACATGGAAGCTGACTTGTGGGGATATTGGAGGATGCCAAGGGTCAGCCTGTTACCCGATGGCTAGCACCGGTGCGGAAGAACCGAGGTGAGCACGCACCGGGTCCCCCGGCGTAGAGACGGCGGCAATTCGGGAAAGTTCAGCAGTGAAAGACCGGAAGGTGAGGAGAACGGACAGGATGTTGTGACCCTTGAATGTCAAGGACCGTGCCAATAACCGCAGTGCGGGAAATGGCACGGAGTTCTCCTGACTGGCGGATGAGGCCGATTAAGCGGTGATGGGCGGAACAACATAACCCGTCCGGAGCGAGGGCCTCTGGGCTCAGGTGGCGAAGGCGGCAGGTCATGCCGGGACACAGAGCCCGGTGCCGACCGATGATATCACCCGGATGACGGGTGGTGCTGTCGAGCCGAAGGGCGGCGCAAACGCGGGATGTTGCCACGGGCATGGCTGGGTCAGCCTTAAGCGTGGCGAATGTCGCGGAAGGCACCGTACCGAACTCCTGCGGGGGTGCCTGACGCTTGAAGCCGGACCCGGGAAAACCGGACGTCCGGAATTTCAGGGGGGATGCTGGAAACGTGGCCTATGGTGCGCGCGCCAGTGTCCTACCCGACCGTAGCGAAAGTGAACGATTGTTGATGCGACGAAAAGTTTGCCCCCACATGGAAACTGACTTGTGGGGATATTGGAGGATGCCAAGGGTCAGCCCTATATCCGATGGCTAGCACCGGTGCGGAAGAACCGAGGTGAGCACGCACCGGGTCCCCCGGCGTAGAGACGGCGGCAATTCGGGAAAGTTCAGCAGTGAAAGACCGGAAGGTGAGGAGAACGGACAGGATGTTGTGACCCTTGAATGTCAAGGACCGCGCCAATAACCGCAGTGCGGGAAATGGCGCGGAGTTCTCCTGACTGGCGGATGAGGCCGATTAAGCGGTGATGGGCGGAACAACATAACCCGTCCGGAGCGAGGGCCTCTGGGCTCAGGTGGCGAAGGCGGCAGGTGTGCAGCGAGTCTGGCTGCTGAACTAGCGGGTGTGAGTCCCGCCGGCGCAATTCTTGGTTTGGCGCCGTAGCATATCCCACGGGTACCGGGGTGACCTGGTGCCTGCGAGCTGGGACGTAGAAAGCCATCGTGGGCGTGGCTGGAGCAAGGCTCCAACCGGTCCGGTCAGTCAGGATGGCGAACAAACCGAAGGGCCGTAGCGAAAGTGAACGATTGTTGATGCGACGAAAAGTTCGCCCCCACATGGAAGCTGACTTGTGGGGATATTGGAGGATGCCAAGGGTCAGCCTGCTACCCGATGGCTAGCACCGGTGCGGAAGAACCGAGGTGAGCACGCACCGGGTCCCCCGGCGTAGAGACGGCGGCAATTCGGGAAAGTTCAGCAGTGAAAGACCGGAAGGTGAGGAGAACAGACAGGATGTTGTGACCCTTGAATGTCAAGGACCGTGCCAATAACCGCAGTGCGGGAAATGGCACGGAGTTCTCCTGACTGGCGGATGAGGCCGATTAAGCGGTGATGGGCGGAACAACATAACCCGTCCGGAGCGAGGGCCTCTGGGCTCAGGTGGCGAAGGCGGCAGGTCATGCCGGGACACAGAGCCCGGTGCTGACCGATGATATCACCCGGATGACGGGTGGTGCTGTCGAGCCGAAAGGGCGGCGCAAACGCGGGATGTTGCCACGGGCATGGCTGGGTCAGCCTTAAGCGTGGCGGATGTCGCGGAAGGCACCGCACCGAACTCCTGCGGGGGTGCCTGACGCTTGAAGCCGGACCCGGGAAAACCGGACGTCCGGAATTTTAGGGGGGATGCTGGAAACGTGGCCTTTGGTGCGCGCGCCAGTGTCCTACCCGACCATGCCGGGACACAGAGCCCGGTGCCGACCGATGATATCACCCGGATGACGGGTGGTGCTGTCGAGCCGAAGGGCGGCGCAAACGCGGGATGTTGCCACGGGCATGGCTGGGTCAGCCTTAAGCGTGGCGGATGTCGCGGAAGGCACCGCATCGAACTCCTGCGGGGGTGCCTGACGCTTGAAGCCGGACCCGGGAAGTAAGCGGGTAAACGGCGACGTCTGTTGATTTCGCCTGGTTTCTGGTTTCGTCCTGTCGGCTGCGGCCGATCCTGCGGCCTGACATTCTCCAATTTGCTGCTGCTGCGCCGTTTTTTCCGTTTGACACGATAGGGCGCCGGGGCTATTCCCGGCGAATCAAGACGAATCATCGGGGAGAACGGCCATGGGCGCATGGTTTGGATCGAAAGCGACCTCTGGTCTTTGCCAACCGCTCATCGCGATGTGTCCGCCGCATGTCGCATATATTGAGACACATCTTGGGGGCGGCGCCATCATGAAGCGCAAGCCTCCGGCGCTCAGGAACATCGGCATCGATCTCAACCGCCGGGCCATCGACACCTTCAGCTGCGCCTATCCGGTCGAGCTTCACCATGGTTGCTGCCACGCGTTCCTGTCTGATTTCGACTTCGACGGCCGCGAGCTGGTCTATGCCGACCCGCCCTACGTGCAGTCTGCGCGCAAGTCGCAGCGCCGCTACCGTTACGACTATACGGACGCCGACCATGTGGAGCTTCTCGGCATCCTGAAGTCGCTGCCCTGTTCGGCGATGGTCTCCGGCTATCCGTCCCGGCTCTACGACGAACACCTCTCCGACTGGCATTCGCTGGAGATCCAGGTCAACAACCAGTCCTGCATCGTCACCGAGAAGCTGTGGTTCAACTTCGCGCCCGACCGGGTGCACTGGGCGGCCTTCGCCGGACGGAATTTCACCCACCGTCAGACCGTCAAGCGCAAGGCGGCGAGCTGGGGGCGGCGCTACGCGGCGATGCCCCGGGGCGAGCGCCTGGCGGTGCTGGCGGCGATCATGGCGGAGGAGGCGGAGGAATGAGCGGGATCGACCCTCACGACCCGGATGCGGTCCGCCAGAGGCTCGACGGGCTCCATGCGGAGTTCGCGGGGCTGGGCGGCGGCGGCCTGCTGCGGGGGGCTGTCTCCCTGTTCAGGGAGTTGTTCGGGCTTGCCGGGACGCAGTCGACGATCATTGCCGCGCTACAGGACAAGCTCACCGAGGAAGTGGCGAAGAACAGTGCGCTTCGCGACCAGCTCGCCCGCTACGAGCGCCAGCAGTACGGCCGGCGCTCGGAGAAGCGCCGCAACGCCGACGCCGCCTCCGATGGCGCCGCATCGCCGGATGCCGGGGAGGATGAGCCCGAAGCCGAAAGGAAAGGCGAGGCCGAAAAGAAAGCCGAAAAGAAGCCCCGGGGCGGCGTCAACGGGCGCAAGAAGGATCGTGGCGATGCCGTCAACGGCACCGGGCTGCGCTTCGGCCCCGAGGCGACGGTGATCGACATCGACGTGATGCCGCCGGAGATCGAGGGGCTGGCGGAGGGTGAATACGACATCATCTCCGAGCGGGTGTGCTGCAAGCTGGCATCGGTGCCGATCCGCCACGTGGTGCTGCGTTACCATTACAAGAAGGCGAAGATCAGATCCTCCGGCGCCCTGGTCTGCGCCCCGGCCGTCGAGGGCGTGTTCAAGAGCTCCTGCGCCGATGTGAGCTTTATCGCCGGAATGCTGGTCGACAAGTTCGCCTGGCATCTCCCCCTCTACCGCCAGCACCAGATGCTGGCCGAGAGCGGGATCACCGTCAGCCGCAAGTCCCTGAGTGGCTGGGCCAACCGGGCGATCTCGCTGCTGGAGCCGGTGTTCGAGGCCCAGTGCCGCTCGGTTCTGGAAAGTTCCGTCATCGTCATGGACGAGACGCCGGTGCGGGCCGGGCGCGACCCGGACAGGCCGGGCAAGATGAAACAATGCTACTACTGGCCGGTGCTCGGCGACCGGGACGAAGTGGTGTTCCACTTCGCGCCCTCCCGCGCCCACCACCATGTCGCGCGGTTCCTCGGCGATTTCGAGGGCACGCTGGTCAGCGACGGCTACGGCGCCTACGCGGCTTACGCCGAGGCGCGGGGGGAGGCGGTGAGGCAGCAAAATTGCTGGGCGCATACGAGGCGCAATTTCGAGGAGCAGCTGGACAACCATCCGGTGTTCGCCGGGAAGGCGCTGGATCTGATCGGGGGCATGTACGGGATCGAGAAGGAATTCCGTACCCGGCCGCCGCCTGAACGCCTGGAGGCGCGGCGCACCCGCACCCGCCCGCTGGTCGACGCCTTCTGGCAATGGTGTGAGCGGACGCTCGGGGACCCGGCGCTGACGCCGAAGCACCCGATCCGCCGGGCGGTCACCTACGCCGTCGAACGCCAGCAGGCCCTCGAGGTGTTCCTCGAAGACCCGTTGGTGCCGATCGACTCGAATGGTGTCGAGCGCGCACTGCGCCGCATCAAGCTGGGACAGAAGAACTGGCTTTTTTCCTGGACAGAATCCGGCGCACGGAACGTCGGGATCGTCAACAGCCTCGTCGCCACCTGTTTCCTGCTCGGGATCAGCCCTGCAACCTATCTGGGCGATGTCTTCCAGCGCATCGACACCCATCCGGCCGACCGGGTCCACGAACTGACGCCACGCCTGTGGAAGGACCTCTTCGCCGACACCCCGATGACCGGCAGCATCGACATGACCGTCGTCCGGGCTCACCCGGACGCCAGCCGGGGACCGCCGTAACGCTTGCGACGGCGGCGAACGGTGACGTCGATGCCGTCGATCAGGGCCATCAACTCGGTCGAAGACAATGCAAGCGCCGCATGGCCGGAGGCCGGAGGCGGGGCGAACAGGCCCTGCTCCAGGCGCTTGGACCAGATGAAGAAGCCGCCCCGCTCGAAGCCCAGGACCTTTACGATGGTCCGGCGCCGGTTGACGAACACGTACCAGCGTCCATCGGCCGGATTGCACCCGAGATGGCCCGACACCAGCGCGCACAGCCCGTCGAAACTGCGCCGCATGTCGGCCGGGTCCGTCGACAGCCAGATGCCGCCCCGCGGCCAGCCGCCGAGCATCACGACCGCCGAACCCGCAGGACAACCCCGTCGCCCAGGTCAAGCTCGACGTCCCAGCCCGAGGAAACCGGCGGCGCAAGCTCGACAAAGGATCCCTTCCCGCCCCCAGGGCGGAGACGGCACCGCCAGTTCGAGAAGGTCTTCGAGGACAGCCCACGGGACTCGCAAAACTCCCGTTGCGACAGCCCCGAGCGCTCGAAGTCCGCCATGATGCCGCTCCACTCGTCTGCGCTGCGCACCACCGGCGCACGACGGGAACCAGCCGAACCATTCAAACCTGACATGACAATTTCCTCCGATCATTGATGAATGACCGGAATTATCCCCACCCAACCCTCGCGTGAGCAACCGAATTATCAGACGTCGCCATTTACCCGCTTACGGCGCACCTGCAGCTGTGCGTCGGCGCCGAAGGAGGTGGTGGCGCCACCGGTTCCCCGGCTGTTTCCCGGCTCCTCCTATGGGATCAGCTTCTGGGTCTGTTTCCTGCTCGAGCGTTACGCCTTCCACCGTCCGCTGAACCGGGTCGCGGCATGGATGCGTGACCAGGGGGTGCCCATCTCGGCCGGGACCCTGGGCGACAGCATTCACAGGCTGATGCCGTTGTTCGACCCGCTGTCGCAGGCGATCCTCGCCCACCTGAAAGCGGCCTCGGTGCTTCAGGGCGACGAAACCGGCTGGCGGGTTCAATCCCTCAAGGCCATCCGTGGCACCAGCCGGGCCTGGCTGTGGTGTGCGGTCTCCCGGGATGCGGTGTGGTTCCAGGTGGACGCGCGGCGCAATGCCGAGGCGGCCGGCAAGCTGTTCGCCGGCGTCGGTGCCGGCACGGTCCTGGTTTGTGACGCCTACTCGGCCTACAAGAAACTCGCGCGCGTTCTCGGCGGCATCCTGATCCTGGCCTGGTGCTGGGTCCATGTTCGCCGCAAATTCATCGAGGCCGCGGCCGGCAATGACGCCCTGGAGGCATGGGAGAACCGGTGGCTGGACCGGATCGGGAAACTATTCCACCTGAACAGGGTCCGGCTGAAACACTACGACCCGGAAGCGGGGATGGATCAGCAGTCGCGAAAGTTCGGGATTGCACATCGTCAACTGCAACGCGCGGTCGACAAGCTGTTCGCCCTCGCGGAGACGGAACGCGCGGGGCCTGCCGGTTCGGACCGGCGAGCGAAGGCGCTCAACTCGCTGGTGCGGCATCGCGGCGGGCTCTGCGTGTTCGTCGACAGGCCGGACATTCCCATGGACAACAATTTGCCTGAAAGAATCCAGCGCGGTCCCGTGATCGGGCGGAAGCTGTCGTTCGGCTCCGACAGCCTGGAAGGCGCCCGGTACTCCGCCATGATGTACGGGATCATCGAGACCCTGCGGATGAACGGGATCGATGTCCGCACGTGGCTCGACGACTGGCTCTCGGCCTGCGCGGGCAACGGCGGCCAGCCTCCGGACGACCTCTCACCCTGGCTGCCATGGTCGATGGACGAAGACAGGCGCCGACAACTCAAGGCCACGCAATGACCGCGGACAACACCACGATCGCGTGCCGTTACCACGGGCGTGACTTCACCACCGGCGAGATGGCGCTGATGCGGGACCTGATCGCGGCCTCCCCGCAACAGACCCGTGCCGGGCTGGCGCGCGCGTTCTGCCGCGCCATCGGCTGGGTCAAGCCCGACGGCGAACTCAGGGCCATGATGGCCCGGCTCACCATGCTGAGGATGCACCGGGACGGGATCATCACACTGCCGCCGCCGCGACACGGACCGCGGCCGCGGCGGGTTCCGGAGTTCGGCCCGGAAACCGACCCGCCGCAGACGCCGATGCCGGAGACCCTGGACGCGGTGCGCCCGGTCCGCCTGGTCAGGGTCACCGGCGCCGGCCGTGCCGCCAGTGTCGCCTGGAACGGCTTCATCGCCCGCTGGCACTACCTCGGTTACACGCCCCTCATCGGTGCACAGATGCGCTATGCGGTCCAGGACCGGGAGGGCCGGCCGCTGGCCATGCTCGGCTTCTCGGCCGCCGCATGGAAGACCGCACCCCGCGATGCCTTCATCGGATGGTCTCCGGAAGTCCGGGAGCGGAACCTGTACCGCGTGATCAACAATGCCCGATATCTCATCATGCCATGGATCCGGATTCCAGGTCTCGCCTCCCACATCCTCTCCCGGGCGCGGCGCCAACTGCCGAAGGACTGGCAAAGCCACCACAACATCTCCCCGGTCCTGATGGAAACCTTCGTCGAAACCCCGCGCTTCTCAGGGATCACCTACAAGGCGTCCGGATGGATCCATGTCGGAACAACAAAGGGGCGGGGCAAATACGACAGAAAGAATGAATTCGCAAAGCCCAGGAAAGACATCTGGCTCTGCCCGCTCAGAAAAGACTGGAAAAGAATCCTCAATCAATAGACAACAGACAACAACATCACGCCTTCGCCGAACGCTTACTCGACTTAGCCATGCGGCGGACACATCGCGATGAGCGGTTGGCAAAGACCAGAGGTCGCTTTCGATCCAAACCATGCGCCCATGGCCGTTCTCCCCGATGATTCGTCTTGATTCGCCGGGAATAGCCCCGGCGCCCTATCGTGTCAAACGGAAAAAACGGCGCAGCAGCAGCAAATTGGAGAATGTCAGGCCGCAGGATCGGCCGCAGCCGACAGGACGAAACCAGAAACCAGGCGAAATCAACAGACGTCGCCGTTTACCCGCTTACCCCGGGAAAACCGGACGTCCGGAATTTTAGGGGGGATGCTGGAAACGTGGCCATTGGTGCGCGCGCCAGTGTCCTACCCGACCAGAAAAAGAAATGGGTAACTGCTCGCCCCTCCTTGAGGTTGGTGCCTCACCTGCACGAAAGCGGTCAATCTCGTTGAACGAAATTGCCGGTGGCTTTGCTCTCCCCCTTGTCATCTGCTTTGCCCGTTCCTTTGATGAAGCGGTGCACGACGGGAGCGGGCGGGCAACAGAAGAACCCTGCGGCGTCACCGCACAGGTTTCTGTCCCAATGGCCCGGTTGTAGTCCGGCTCTCGCGAAGTCAGTGTCGGTTGCTCCCCTCGAACACCGCGGCCAGGCTGTCGGCATCCAGTATCCGGTCCAGCCAGGCATCGAGTTCACCAGGATCGGCCGCAGCAACGCGCTCCCTGACCGTCCGGGGCAAGAGTCCAAACCGGCGCTCCAGAAGGCGCGTCAAACCCCGTGCCTTGCCCCGTTCCATCAGTGCTTCCGCGATCGTGCTCACCAGGCCCTCCATTTCGTCGAAACCCGCCGCACGCAGGTTCGCGCGCAGCGCCTACACCACGTAGGCCCGGACCTCGTCACGCAGCGCGTCCGCGTCCCAGCGGTTGCGGTCGAGAAGACCCTGGATCCGCCAGGGACGGGCAAGGCACGCCTGTTCCGACATCATCCAGCCGGTCTTGCGGGCAATCCCCGACAGGAGACCGTCCAGGAAGGCACCGCCGGTCTCCCGCAACTCGTGCCGCCCGAATACCGGGCCGAGGCGCGCTTTCAGCGATGACAGTTCGTTTTCCCACGCCAGAAGGGATCCGGACCGCGCGGCAACATTCATCATTCCGTCTCCTCTCCGTGGATGACGAAATGCATGAATGACAACGCCGAAAAACGTGCAACTGTAGTAACAGGACATTCCGTTTCAGAACCGCCAGTTGATCGTGAAAGTACCGAAGGAAACGGATCGAGTTCAACCACCCGGAGCAGCCGAACCGGGCGTCCCGTAAGAACTGATCGCAATACCGGATAACTCCTTGATGAGTTTTCGTGTCATCGCTTCTTCAAAGTCCTGGTATCCGCGGGCGACCTCGACAAATGCTCCGGGACCGGAGACGACATTGTTCCGGTAATAGATACGTAATTCCTCGAGCCGGGCTTCTGGTGATCTTTTTAGCCTTTCATCATGGCCGCCGATAACGAGCCCGTTGACCGTCATCACAACGCGGGTCGCGGTCGACCCGACTGCTTCCGGCGGAACTCCGTAGTTGTTCTTCCCGTCCCCGGACAAATCAAGAGTATGGCGCCAACATTCCGGTACCTGGTCGAGGAGTGCACCGCCGAACTGTATTGCTGCTCCGATCGCGGTGGAAAACGGCCCCCTGGGCCGCGACCGGCTGTTGAGCATGAGCGCAACGTCAGCCAGGGCCTGTTCGTCTTCAATCCTCAACCATTCAAGCACGATTTCGTGGTGCCGGTCACCACTCCATTCAAAGACAGAGATCATGACGGGCGTATCGTACGTCCTCAAGAGCAAGCTGCTGACGGCGTCCGAGGTCAGGGCGTTCGCCAACCCTGTCAATTGAAAGCGGTATTCTTCGGCATCAACCGAACCGGACACGTCCATCCCGATCGCGAGTGCCTGCCTGCAAGTCGCGTGCGCAGGAACCGAGGCCCATGTCACAAGGCACAGAATTGCGACAGAAATCGAGCGGTAACCCATCATGTACCGCCATGGCATTGGTTCATGCGACGATTGTCGAATGACCAGGGTGGACCGGTGACGAAACGTCTCATTGACGGGGTCATTCTCGCCAACCGGACGAAAACGGCGATTACCAGTGGCCTGAATTCTCCATGCTCGCCCAGGGTTCGGCGGGTGGCAACGCCTTGCCCCGTTGCAGGAGTTCGATCGAGACATTGTCCGGTGAACGGACAAATGCCATGTGACCATCCCGCGGTGGCCTGTTGATAATCACGCCATTGTCCAGCAGCGACCGGCAACTCGCGTAAATGTCGTCGACCTCGTAAGCGAGGTGTCCGAAGTGACGGCTGTCCGAAGGGAGCCCTTCGTCTCCGTCCCAATTGAACGTCAGTTCCAACGGAAACTCCGGTTGTCCGGGCGGAGCCATGAAGACGAGCGTGAAACGACCCGACGAATTGGAATGCCGCCGGACCTCCTCCAGGCCAAGGAGTTGATAGAACTTCATGGACTCGTCCAGGTCCTTTACGCGAACCATGGTGTGTAAATATTTGATTCCCATTGATTTCTTTCGTTTCTGTTCTCGTGTGAGAACTTCCTTGATGCATCACTGGCAGGTTGAAACATCCTGAATGGGGCGGATTGCGTGCTGCCTGTCGTCCGGTGACCGGGTTTCTTGAATTGCCTGATATTGGAAGTCGTCCTATACCTCAAGCCTGACCGCAATTGTTGCGCCAGTCGACCGGGATGAACCCATGGCTATTGATCCGAGACACGTTGCGGAGATCGATGACCTTCGATCCCGGTCGCGTTCAACTCTGCGCGCGAATTCTCCGGGAATGGAAGCACGGCTGTACATAGCCCACGAAGTTCTCGACCACGGTTTCATCCGGGTCATCGATTACATGGGTGATGACGGGGCGATAACCCAGGCAGCGCGAGTGAGTTACGGAAAGGGGACGCGGAGCGTCCAGAATGACGCCGGCCTGATTCGCTACCTGATGCGGCACCAGCACACGACCCCGTTCGAGATGTGCGAGGTCAAGTTCCACATCAAATTGCCGATCTTTGTCGCGCGCCAGTGGATTCGACACCGGACTGCGAACGTCAACGAGTACTCGGCCCGCTATTCCATACTGGACCGTGAGTTTTACGTGCCGGCGCCCGAACAGCTCGCGGCGCAGTCCGGGATCAATAACCAGGGCAGGGGAACTCCGTTGCAGGGAGAGGAGGCCGAGAGGGTTCTCGAGATCCTGAAGACCGACAGCGCCAGGGCATATGACCATTACGAGGAAATGCTGGACGACAGCGGCGAGAAGTCCGGTCTCTCACGGGAACTGGCAAGAATGAATCTCCCTGCGAGTGTTTATACGCAGTGGTACTGGAAAACGGATCTGCACAACCTCCTGCACTTCGTCCATCTGCGCGGTGATTCCCACGCCCAGTTTGAAATCCGGGCCTACGCAGACGTCATGTGTCAAATCCTCGCCGATTGGGTACCAATTGCGTATGCGGCATTCGAGGACTACCGAAAGCACGCCGTCCTGCTTTCAAGACCGGCACTGGAATGCATTAGGAGAATGCTGGCGGGCGAAGCCGTAACTCCGGGGGAGTCGGGTATGTCCAAGCGGGAATGGCGGGAATTTCAGGCCATCCTCGAGGTGCGACGGGATTTGCCGGGGTGACAGTGAACCTGCCATGAAGCAGCCCAACCGGAAGACATATGCACGCAAGTCAGGCCAGGACCGGTTCGACATGAAATGAACGAGAAGCCAGGTCGAGACCCATGCAATTGACCAACTCGGCAAGGCTGTTCCCGTTGACGCATTGGTGGCCTGTGAACTAAAAACGAAAAGGCATGAGGTTGCGGAATTCCTGCAGAAGACGTCGGGCTCCCGTGCCGACCTCGCAATCGTGGAGTGGGCTTGAAGAACCAGGTATGTCGCGACAAAGAGGCGACGAAGGGACCGAAAGAAGCCTTGCCGGAAACCGAGGTTGTTGACACCGACGCGGAACTATCGGGGGACGGGCCTTGCCGGGCCGATTACAGCATCGAGGCTGGCGCAAGGACATTTGCTGCCTGCTCGAAGGCCTTGGTCGACGACCTAGGCAATGCGGTCCGTTCGCATTTTCGTTCGAGGTATGAGTGCGCGCGCGACTACCCCGGTTTCGACAACGAGGCATGTCCGCGGCCGCGGAAATAGTACAGGCGGCAAGAATCTTCACAATGAGAACACCGCCCCGAAGTGCGCGGGATCGCAACAGGTTGATTATGCTGTCACGATCCTTGGCAGAAGAGAATGGACAACTGTCAGAAGATATCGGCGGTGCTGGCCGACTACGGATTCAACTGCATCAGGTCGGCCGATAACCGGAACAGCACGGATTTGCTGGTGCTGCACATGCCCAGCGGCAATATGCTCCCCTCGCTGCTGAAATCACGTCTGACGCTTGCCGGGAAGTACGGGGGGAAAGGGTTGTGGATGGCATTCCCGTTCAGCGAAGACCGGTATCTGCCTGGGCACGACAGACTCAGGGACATTGTCGGCGAGAGGACGCCAGCGCTCGAAAACAAATCGTGGCAGCAAGACGTCCTTCTGTCGTCGTCGGCCCCCACGACGGATTTGCTTGAAGGCATCGAACCGTACCGGATCCCGACGGTGCTTGCGAACAGGGGTTCTTGGTTCGATCCGTGATTAGGGGAGCACCAAGAACCTGGGCGTCATGCGGCAGTTGGCGTCCGGAGTCCGGGAATGCCCCTTGTAGGCATTTCGCATGGCGGGTGCGTGGGCTTTGCCGAAGACCGGATTGGTTCTGAAGCTGATAGTCAGGATGATCTGACGCCGCCTTCCGGTGCCCGAGACCGCGTCGCTTCGTGAATTTCACGGCGTGCTCCAGGTGGCGATGGGAAGCGATCCACCTTTTCCAGTTCAACTTCCATGGCATCATGCGTGCCGGACGCAACCGGGTAAACGGTGACTTCCGTCCCGACGTTTTGGGCCGGCCGCACGTGCTCGCCATGCGCGGGTCGCCGGGGACGAGGGCACGGGACGGGCAGGGCCGACAGGCGGGTACCTGTCCCTAACGCACGATCAGGCAGTTCATCCCGCACAGGTTCGCGACCTTTCCCGACACCGATCCCAGCAGCATCCCCTTCGTCTTGCTCAGCCCCCGGGTTCCGAGCACGATGAGGTCGCTACTGCGCCGCTTCGCCGTAAGCGGGTAAATGGCGACGTCTGATAATTCGGTTGCTCACGCGAGGGTTGGGTGGGGATACTTCCGGTCATTCATCAATGATCGGAGGAAATTGTCATGTCAGGTTTGAATGGTTCGGCTGGTTCCCGTCGTGCGCCGGTGGTGCGCAGCGCAGACGAGTGGAGCGGCATCATGGCGGACTTCGAGCGCTCGGGGCTGTCGCAACGGGAGTTTTGCGAGTCCCGTGGGCTGTCCTCGAAGACCTTCTCGAACTGGCGGTGCCGTCTCCGCCCTGGGTGCGGGAAGGGATCCTTTGTCGAGCTTGCGCCGCCGGTTTCCTCGGGCTGGGACGTCGAGCTTGACCTGGGCGACGGGGTTGTCCTGCGGGTTCGGCGGTCGTGATGCT
The DNA here is from genome assembly GCA_963664045.2 of Paracoccaceae bacterium. Lineage (GTDB taxonomy): Bacteria > Pseudomonadota > Alphaproteobacteria > Rhodobacterales > Rhodobacteraceae > JAPPHA01. Next base: position 508,049 of record CAXXGT010000001.1, read on the forward strand.
CGGCGGCTGGCCGCGGGGCGGCATCTGGCTGTCGACGGACCCGGCCGACATGCGGCGCAGTTTCGACGGGCTGTGCGCGCTGGTGTCGGGCCATCTCGGGTGCAATCCGGCCGATGGACGCTGGTACGTGTTCGTCAACCGGCGCCGGACCATCGTGAAGGTCCTCGGCTTCGAGCGGGGCGGCTTCTTCATCTGGTCCAAGCGCCTGGAGCAGGGCCTGTTCGCCCCACCTCCGGCCTCCGGCCATGCGGCGCTTGCATTGTCTTCGACCGAGTTGATGGCCCTGATCGACGGCATCGACGTCACCGTTCGCCGCCGTCGCAAGCGTTACGGCGGTCCCCGGCTGGCGTCCGGGTGAGCCCGGACGACGGTCATGTCGATGCTGCCGGTCATCGGGTTGTCGGCGAAGAGGTCCTTCCACAGGCGTGGCGTCAGTTCGTGGACCCGGTCGGCCGGATGGGTGTCGATGCGCTGGAAGACATCGCCCAGATAGGTTGCAGGGCTGATCCCGAGCAGGAAACAGGTGGCGACGAGGCTGTTGACGATCCCGACGTTCCGTGCGCCGGATTCCGTCCAGGAAAAAAGCCAGTTCTTCTGTCCCAGCTTGATGCGGCGCAGTGTGCGCTCGACACCATTCGAGTCGATCGGCACCAACGGGTCTTCGAGGAACACCTCGAGGGCCTGCTGGCGTTCGACGGCGTAGGTGACCGCCCGGCGGATCGGGTGCTTCGGCGTCAGCGCCGGGTCCCCGAGCGTCCGCTCACACCATTGCCAGAAGGCGTCGACCAGCAGGCGGGTGCGGGTGCGCCGCGCCTCCAGGAGCTCAGGCGGCGGCCGGGTACGGAATTCCTTCTCGATCCCGTACATGCCCCCGATCAGATCCAGCGCCTTCCCGGCGAACACCGGATGGTTGTCCAGCTGCTCCTCGAAATTGCGCCTCGTATGCGACCAACAATTCTGTTGCTTCACCGCCTCCCCCCGCGCCTCGGCGTAAGCCGCGTAGGCGCCGTAGCCGTCGCTGACCAGCGTGCCCTCGAAATCGCCGAGGAACCGCGCGACATGGTGGTGGGCGCGGGACGGCGCGAAGTGGAACACCACTTCGTCCCGGTCGCCGAGCACCGGCCAGTAGTAGCATTGTTTCATCTTGCCCGGCCTGTCCGGGTCGCGCCCGGCCCGCACCGGCGTCTCGTCCATGACGATGACGGAACTTTCCAGAACCGAGCGGCACTGGGCCTCGAACACCGGCTCCAGCAGCGAGATCGCCCGGTTGGCCCAGCCACTCAGGGACTTGCGGCTGACGGTGATCCCGCTCTCTGCCAGCATCTGGTGCTGGCGGTAGAGGGGGAGATGCCAGGCGAACTTGTCGACCAGCATTCCGGCGATAAAGCTCACATCGGCGCAGGAGCTCTTGAACACGCCCTCGACGGCCGGGGCGCAGACCAGGGCGCCGGAGGACGTGATCTTCGCCTTCTTGTAATGGTAACGCAGCACCACGTGGCGGATCGGCACCGATGCCAGCTTGCAGCACACCCGCTCGGAGATGAGCTCGAACTCGTCCGCCGCCAGCCCCTCGATCTCCGGCGGCATCACGTCGATGTCGATCACCGTCGCCTCGGGGCCGAAGCGCAGCCCGGTGCCGTTGACGGCATCGCCACGATCCTTCTTGCGCCCGTTGACGCCGCCCCGGGGCTTCTTTTCGGCTTTCTTTTCGGCCTTTCCTTTCCTTTCGGCTTCGGGCTCATCCTCCCCGGCGTCCGGCGATGCGGCCCCGTCGGAGGAGGCGCCATCGGAGGAGGCGTCGGCGTTGCGGCGCTTCTCCGAGCGCCGGCCGTACTGCTGGCGCTCGTAGCGGGCCAGCTGGCCGCGAAGCGCACTGTTCTTCGCCACTTCCTCGGTGAGCTTGTCCTGTAGCGCGGCAATGATCGTCGACTGCGTCCCGGCAAGCCCGAACAACTCCCTGAACAGGGAGACAGCCCCCCGCAGCAGGCCGCCGCCCAATGGCATTTCTTTAACGATTCGGCGTCATTTCCTTTAGATTGCATGGCTGTTCCGGGGCCACCTTGCCCCTCTCCGGTCCGGATCAGTCCGTGATCACGCGGTCTTCTGTCGCTTCCGGCTCCACTTTCCGACGGGTTTTCGTGAGCGGCGCGGGAATGACCGTCCGGGCCGCAACCGTGCCCTCACTGCGAGGATGGAGTCCGCCATGCGCCCGACGGTGTCGGCCAGGGCTGCCGTGTGCGCCAGGATCATCTCCTCGAGGTTGACGGCGAGCATGGCCAGTGCGTTGGAGAAGTTCGTCTTCATTTTCGGCCTGTCGCTTTCGTGCATGTCGTCGAGCAGGCTGTCGCCCCGGTTGGAGAACAGGCGTGCCATGGCGATGAGGTTGAAATGGGCGTAGAGTTCCTGGCGGACGCCGCGTTCGGTCTTGCCGTGGAATTCGTCCACCTCGATGACATGTTTGGATGTCTTGTACAGCTCCTCGATCGACCAGCGGCCATGGTAGAGGTCGGAAAGGTCGGCGATACTGTATCGGTCCGTGTCGGTGAGGGTTGTGGCGAGCACGTATCGTTCGCCTTTGATGTCGTAGCGGACCAGGCGCAGGACGACCGGGGAGGCCGGGGTTGCGAAGCCTGCGGCCCGCAGCTTCCGCAGGGCGTCCTTTCCCGGTGTGATCCTGATGCGGGCATCGTCGCGGTCTGCGTCGCGGAAGGCGTCGAAGGCGGTGACGGTGTTTCGCGGGATGCGGAACACCGGATGCAGGCCGCGTGCGGTCATGGCGTGGAGCATGACGAAGGAGAAGTATCCCCGGTCGAGGACCACGACATCGCCGGGTGAGAGGGCGCCGAGATGGGTGAGCGCGGCGGTGCGCTCGTTGGTGTCGGGAGAGAGGATGAAGTCGACCGGCATGCGGTTGTCGAGCCTGTAGAGGCAGGACAGCAGCCCCTGGGGGTACCATGCATCGGGATTGGGGGTCTGGTATCCGGCTTCGACGAGCGGTCGCGGCAGGTTGAGCTTGGAGCCGTCGACGGCGAAGGTGCGGTGTTGGTTCCAGAGTTGGTTGTCTGTGTCGTGTGAGAGGATCTCGCGGTGCAGGTCCCGGAACAGGTCCTCGTGCACGCGGGCGCGGGCCTTGCAGATCGAGGAGGCGGCGACCGGTTTCGGCTGCGGCAGCGCGATGCCGGAGCGTCGGCACTGGTCCCACAGTTCCGCTGTCACGGTGGCGTAGCCCTTCTGTCCGCGCGCCAGCACCAGGCGGAACACGAACAGCATGACGATCAGGCTGTTCAGCACCCGTCGCCTCTGCATCCATTCCCGGTCGTGACGGGCGGCGATGTCGGCGGCGGCGTCGACGATCCGGGACCACATCGCGATGAAGAGGTCGTCGGCCGCAGAGGCGGGAGGCCTGCTGCGGCGCTTCGGCTGTGAGCGGGGCGTGTTCTCTCCCTTCAGGATCTCGCGGAACTCCGGATCCAGCACCCTGACCAGGACCTGCTTGGCCGGCTTGGCGCCGCGTCCGCTGCGCTTCCCGGCCGTCATGCCGATCTGCTGCCAGTTGGCGGCCCTGTAGCAGGCGCCGTCGAAACGGGTCGGATCGATGAAGGTCTCGACGACCACCGGACGGCAGGAGTGCCGCTCCTGCCAGCAGTCGGCAATCGGCGCAACGCCATCGACAACACTTTCGACGCCAGATTTTCGACGCGAACCCATGGCAATACGAGGAATCGACTGTTCGAGAGCGCAAGGTGCAACCGGCGCTCACGCTCGGTCTCGCTCCACCCGATCCACGCGTCCGGGCCGGCAGCATCCGTGCCGCCGCCTCGAAC
>CAXXGT010000002.1:0-407728 GCA_963664045.2 Paracoccaceae bacterium
CTGTCGCTTCCGGCTCCACTTTCCGACGGGTTTTCGTGAGCGGCGCGGGAATGACCGTCCGGGCCGCAACCGTGCCCTCACTGCGAGGATGGAGTCCGCCATGCGGCCCGACGGTGTCGGCCAGGGCTGCCGTGTGCGCCAGGATCATCTCCTCGAGGTTGACGGCGAGCATGGCCAGTGCGTTGGAGAAGTTCGTCTTCATCTTCGGCCTGTCGCTTTCCGTGCATGTCGTCGAGCAGGCTGTCGCCCCGGTTGGAGAACAGGCGTGCCATGGCGATGAGGTTGAAATGGGCGTAGAGTTCCTGACGGACGCCGCGTTCCGGTCTTGCCGTGGAATTCGTCCACCTCGATGACATGTTTGGATGTCTTGTACAGCTCCTCGATCGACCAGCGACCATGGTAGAGGTCGGAAAGGTCGGCGATACTGTAGCGCTCCGTGTCGGTGAGGGTTGTGGCGAGCACGTATCGTTCGCCTTTGATGTCGTAGCGGACCAGGCGCAGGACGACCGGGAGAGGCCGGGGTTAGCGAAGTCCTGCGGCCCGCAGCTTCCGCAGGGCGTCCTTTCCCCGGTGTGATCCTGATGCGGGCATCGTCGCGGTCTCCGTCGCGGAAGGCGTCGAAGGCGGTGACGGTGTTTCGCGGGATGCGGAACACCGGATGCAGGCCGCGTGCGGTCATGGCGTGGAGCATGACGAAGGAGAAGTTTCCCCGGTCGAGGACCACGACATCGCCGGGTGAGAGGGCGCCGAGATGGGTGAGGCGCGGCGGTGCGCTCGTTGGTATCGGGAGAGAGGATGAAGTCGACCGGCATTGCGGTTGTCGAGCTTGTAGAGGCAGGACAGCAGCCCCTGGGGGTACCATGCATCGGGATTGGGGGTCTGGTATCCGGCTTCGACGAGCGGGCGCGGCAGGTTGAGCTTGGGAGCCGTCGACGGCGAAGGTGCGGTGTTGGTTCCAGGGTTGGTTGTCTGTGTCGTGTGAGAGGATCTCGCGGTGCAGGTCCCGGAACAGGTCCTCGTGCACGCGGGCGCGGGCCTTGCAGATCGAGGAGGCGGCGACCGGTTTCGGCTGCGGCAGCGCGATGCCGGAGCGTCGGCACTGGTCCCACAGTTCCGCTGTCACGGTGGCGTAGCCCTTCTGTCCGCGCGCCAGCACCAGGCGGAACACGAACAGCATGACGATCAGGCTGTTCAGCACCCGTCGCCTCTGCATCCATTCCCGGTCGTGGCGGGCGGCGATGTCGGTGGCCGCGTCGACGATCCGGGACCACATCGCGATGAAGAGGTCGTCGGCCGCAGAGGCGGGAGGCCTGCTGCGGCGCTTCGGCTGTGAGCGGGGCGTGTTCTCTCCCTTCAGGATCTCGCGGAACTCCGGATCCAGCACCCTGACCAGGACCTGCTTGGCCGGCTTGGCGCCGCGTCCGCTGCGCTTCCCGGCCGTCATGCCGATCTGCTGCCAGTTGGCGGCCCTGTAGCAGGCGCCGTCGAAACGGGTCGGATCGATGAAGGTCTCGACGACCACCGGACGGCAGGAGTGCCGCTCCTGCCAGCAGTCGGGCAATCGGCGCAACGCCATCGACAACACTTTCGACGCCAGATTTTCGACGCGAACCCATGGCAACACGAGGAATCGACTGTTCGAGAGCGCAAGGTGCAACCGGCGCTCACGCTCGGTCTCGCTCCACCCGATCCACGCGTCCCGGGCCGGCAGCATCCGTGCCGCCGCCTCGAACAGCAGAACCGCGAGACACCGTCCGTGGCCGTCACGGACGAACCAGCGGATGTGCGGGCCAAAGGGCCGCGGACATCCGAGGTAGTGGTAACGGTCCACGAACGCGTTCCAGAGAGCGACATCCTCCGGCGATGTCGCCTCCTCAAGCACCAGCGGCTCCAGGGCACCAAGACCACAGGCAATCTCCGGTTGCGGGTCGGATGCCCGCACATGGACGATCGGCTTGCGCGTCTTCGCCACCGGGTTGCGCGACGCAGGCAGGCTCAGGATCCCGCACTCCTCCAGGTGCTCGAGAAGCCGCAGGCCGGCAGAAATCCGGTAGTCGCCTTTCGGCGTGGTCCAGTTCAGGTGCTCGCAGATGGTCATGGACAGTTCGTTGCGGCTGTCGTTCGGGAACAGTTCAACCGTTTCCTGGATGTCGGCGATCTGGCGCCGTGTGAAGCGCCGGCCCAGAAAGGTGGTGGACTTGAGGGCAGTGATTCGCGGGTCCATGGCTGCAAGCTCCCGACAGGGCGGTCCAATCCAGACATAACATGCCATGGAAGGGAAATCGTGTCAACCCACAAAACACGAAATCGCCAGGAACAACAAAACCAACCTTGAATCAGGGTGGTGCGTCACCACGCACGACAGAACAAAAATGCCGAATGTCTAAGAAAATGCCATTGCCCCGCGGCCAGCCGCCGAGCATCACGACCGCCGAACCCGCAGGACAACCCCGTCGCCCAGGTCAAGCTCGACGTCCCAGCCCGAGGAAACCGGCGGCGCAAGCTCGACAAAGGATCCCTTCCCGCACCCAGGGCGGAGACGGCACCGCCAGTTCCCGAAGGTCTTCGGGGACAGCCCACGGGACTCGCAAAACTCCCGTTGCGACAGCCCCGAGCGCTCGAAGTCCGCCATGATGCCGCTCCACTCGTCTGCGCTGCGCACCACCGGCGCACGACGGGAACCAGCCGAACCATTCAAACCTGACATGACAATTTCCTCCGATCATTGATGAATGACCGGAATTATCCCCACCCAACCCTCGCGTGAGCAACCGAATTATCAGACGTCGCCATTTACCCGCTTACGCTTCACCGGCACACTGATCCACGACTGCTGGGCGTCATACTTCTCCTACGACACATGCAGGCACGGCCTCTGTGGCTCTCATTTGCTGCGTGAACTGGCTTTCATTATCGAGTCCAACAGTTACCGCTGGGCACGCCTGATGAAGAAACTGCTGTGCGAGGCCTGCCACAGGGTCAACACAAGCGAAACCAAGACCCTGAGCGAGGCCGAATACCGCGCCATCCGCAAGCGATACCGAACCATCCTCACACAGGGGGCCGGGGAACTGCCCGAAATCCCCAAACGCAAGAAAGGCCAGCGCGGACGCATCGCAAAGTCCGATGCCCACAACCTGCACGAGCGGCTCAAAAAATACGAAGACGCCGTGCTGCGCTTCATACACGACCCCGATGTCAGCTTTACGAACAATGCGGCAGAAAGGGGCTTCAGGATGGCAAAGGTCAAGATGAAGGTCTCCGGATGCTTCAGAACCCGCGTCTATGCCGAATACTGGTGCCGAATCTCAAGCTACCTGCAATCAATGGCCGCAATGGGTTACAATCCACTCGTCGCCATCCAGATCGCGCTTGCAGGACGGGCCGCAGAGATGGTCAAGTAAAAAAAGAACCCCGATCTCAATCGTGAACGGGTGAGTAGTTACACTTTGTCAAAAAAACTGTCGATCTGCTGTTCGAGCTGTCTGGTTCTGCGGAATCGTTGAAGTTCGGCTGCCACGCCTTGTACCTCAGGCTAATTTTTCAAGATTTGCCGTTGGCAGGCAAATACATGCCAAGCGCGGGGAAACTTCAACCTCGATCCGCGGATATCAGCGGACATGAGGGCTTCTCGGCCATGGTTTTCATGCCTTTGCAGGCGATTGTAACCCGATTTTCCCCAGATGAGCCCTGGTTCCGAGCGTCACAATAGCCAACATCCCACGCTGGCACGGCATCAGCGTTCGGTGACGCGTTCAACGGACTATTCAACGGTATCGAGCCAAAGCGGACCTCGGCAAACCGGGTTTAGGCCTTGACGGCAACGCTGATGCCGTGAATTCCGTCGCCGGACTCGTACCGGGCGAAATCGCCACCGGCAAACCAGTGTCCATCAGTCGGCGCCAACGCCGCTGATAACTGGACTTGCGAGTTGGTCAGACGATGCACTGGCGGTCTGGCCGTTCCGGCGGCAACCGCACGCGGGAGCGGTTATCGAGCCATTGCCTGGCTCGTTTCGGCTGTTTCCGTGGGACTTGAGCCCCTCGCCAGATCCGCTCCATGCGCTTGTGGTTCACTTGTCAGCCGGCATCCCGCAGCATGGGCGTAATGCGGCGATATTGGCTGGCCAGATCGATATTGAATTCGCGACAATGCTTATTGAGCAAAACGATTTGAAGAATACCTTGGGAACTGTTAGTCATGTGGGGTGCTACATTTGGTCCGCGTCCGCACGCGTCGGAGGCGCAGGGGCGATTGCCCCGGGCGCGAAGACTGACAATTTGCGAGGAGAAGACAATGCAACTGTATAGAAGACTGACACTTGCGGTGCTCGCTTCGTTTGCAGCATCGACGTTGGGTGGCGCGGCGCTGGCCGATGACCGCCCGGATCTGGTTGTGGCAGTCCCAAAGCTTGCCAGGGGACTCGAGCCGGGCATCAACACGGGCAACGTGGATGTTCGCGTGGCCCATTCGGTCTTTGATACGCTGATCCGCCGCGATTTCGTGGCCCAGGCCGAGACCGGCGCAGCCGTCTTGATCCCGGGGCTTGCCACCTCGTGGGAGCAGATCAGCCCGACCGAGATGGTCCTGAAGCTGCGCGAAGGTGTGACCTGGCATGACGGCACCGAGTTCACCGCAGAAGATGTGGTCTTTTCCTTCGGCCAGGAGCGCGTGTTCGGCGACGGCGCGCCGGCGCGCACCGCCGCGCGGACGGTTGGCCAGCTTGAGAGCGTCGAGGCCCTCGGCCCCTACGAGGTCAAGCTGACCTGGGCGGCAACGGTTCCGGAATCCCTTATGCCGCACCGTCTGACCAACAGCTCCTGGATCGTGCAGGCCGACGCCTACAAGGAATTTGAAAAGGACGGCGTAGAGGACAAAGTCTGGATGGGCGAAGCGGTTGACGCGGTGACGTGGAACCCTGTTGGCACGGGCCCCTATATCTTTGACGATTTCAAGGCCGGTGAATCGATCCGCCTCGTGTCGAACGACAACTACTTTATGGGCGCGCCTGCCGCAGCCTCGATCACCTTTGTCGAAGTCCCCGAGATCTCGAGCCGGATTGCCGGTCTGGTCAGCGGCGAGTTCGACATCGCTGCCGATCTCACCCCGGACCAACTGCCGGTTCTCGAGCGTTATGACGAGATCCAGGTCAAATCCGTGACGCGCGAAAACACCCACGTGCTGGCGTTTAACACGGCCCATCCGATGCTGTCGGACCAACGCCTGCGCGAAGCCCTGAGCCTCGGCATCAACCGGGCCGAAATGGTCGAGACCATCTGGCGCGGCACAACCGAAACCCAGCAGGGCCCGCAACTCAAGGCGTACAACGAGATGTATCTCGATGACCTGCCCGGGTTCGCCTACGACCCCGAGCGCGCCCGCGCCCTGTTGGCCGAGGCCGGATATGACGGCACGCCGATCACCCTGAGCTATGTCCCCTTCTACTACACCTTGGGCAACGAGGCGGTGCAGGTCCTGCAAGAGATGTGGGCCGATATTGGCGTCAATATCGAGCTGACGCCTAAGGAGAGCTGGACGGCGGTACGGACCGAAGACGTGATGATCTACACGTGGTCGAACTCCTGGCGCTTCCCGGATCCGCTGGCTCAGCTGGACTGGTTCTTCGGGCCGAATTCGGCCATTCAGATACGCTACAAATACTGGTCCAACGACCGCTTCGACGAGCTGATGAATGTGCTGGTAACCTCGATGGATGTCGAAGAACGCCGCGTGGCCTTCCGCGAGGCCGCCGAGATCTACATGACAGAAGTTCCGAGCACCTTCCTGTACAACGCGGCTGATATCTATGCCATCCGTGCAGGTCTTGAGTACACGCCCACGCCGCAGTTCATGGAAGACTTTCGCCCGGACAACCTGAAGATCAGCGCTTCCAAGTAACCGTTGGCGCTTGGTGAATTCTTGGACTTGCTAGGAGATTTGGCGGAGGTGCATCCTTCGAGGTGTTGATCCTCAAACGGGCTGTATGGGCCCATGAAGGAGGCACCTCCGTGTCGAGAAGGATACCGGCAAGTGAGCGCACCCGTGAAGGGCTTCGTGACTTGATCGAGGGGCGCTTGTCGTCACAATCCGGGCGCAACGAACTGGTTCAACTGGCCACCCGTCTGATCATCGAGGAGGGTCTGGTGGCGGAGGTGCGCGACGCACCTGGTCGCGATTATGACGAGCACGGCGGTGAACCCGGCGACGGCTACCGCAATGGCGTTCGTGGTGGCCGGCTGAAGACGGCGGAGGGCTTCATCGACTACTCGGCTCCACGGGTCGCTGGCAGCGACGCGCCCTTTCGCTCTCGGCTGCGCGGTCATCTCAAAGGCAACAGCGAGGCGCTGGAGAATCTGGCGATCGAGATGCAGGAGCTTTCGGCGCTTGACATCGAAGATGCCTTCAGGGATGAGAGCGGGTGGCTCTTGTTGCCGAGAACGGCGGGGTCGGAGCTGGGCGAGCGGCTGTGGGCCGACTATCAGGAGTTCGCCACGCGCGATTTGAACGAATACGAGATCTCCTATCTGTTCGTCGACGGGATCACCCAGCGCATCCGGCCGGAGCAACGCCGTGAACCGGTGCTGGCGGCCTGGGGGCTCGCGGTCGAGGGCAAGAAGGTACTTCCGTCTCTGATGGCCGGTTCAAAGGAGGATGCCGAGACCGTCTCGGCCTTCTACCAGGACATGCGTGCCCGCGGCTTGAATGACCCGTTGCTGGTGGTCTCGGACGGGGCGGCCGGCATTATCAAGGCGATCGAGACCTGCTTCCCGCGCTCGGCCCGCCAGCGCTGCCTAGCCCATCGCATGAGGAACCTGTCCGCCAAGGTGCTCGAGGACGTTTGGCCCGACTTCACGACCCGCGGTCTTGCCGCCGGCCTGCCCTCGGCCGTGGCATGCTTCCAGGATGACTTCGAAGCAATGATCGCCCATTTGCGGCTGCCTGTCACCCATCGCCGGGCGACACGAACGACGAATCTGCTTGAACGCCTGTTCCTTGAGCCGGCGGCTGAAGATCATTCCCAACGCGTTCGGCGAGAAGGCGGTGCTCAAGCTGATGTTCGCGGCCATGACCAGAGCCGCCGAACGCTGGCGCGCCGTCAGGATCACCGAGTTCGAGCGCCGTCAGATGGACGACCTCAGGGACGAACTCGACCAGGAATACGAGGCCGAAAACGGCCTCAAACGAAGCGCCTCAACAGGAAACCTCAGGCCCGATTATCCAGCATGTCTCGGACTTGACCGTTGGCGCAGGGTGAAACCCAAGTAATGCCCGATGAGGGCGTTCCGGAAAGGGGCTTATCAGCGCCCCTTTTGCTAGTCGCCGGGCTGTCGGTCTTTGTTCACACACCGAAAGGGCGGCTTCCTGCCGTCGAGGACGTGAGTTTCGACATCGCCGAGGGCGAAACCCTGTGCCTTGTTGGCGAGAGTGCCTCGGGAAAGAGCTTGACCGCGCTGAGCATCCTCGGATTGCATGGCGAGTTGGTGCAGGCGGTCGGCGAGATCACGCTGCGCGGACGATCCCTTTTGGGGTTGAGCGATGCCGAATTTGCCGCTGTGCGCGGCCGTGAGATCGCGATGATCTTTCAGGAAGCGATCCCGGCATTGAACCCGGTGCAAACCGTCGGGCGCCAGTTGGTCGAGGCGATCAGGTCCCACCGTTCCGTGTCGAAACGGGCAGCTCTCGAACAGGCGGCCCAGCTTCTTGCCTCCGTCGGCATCCGGCTGCCCGCGCGGTGCTTGCGGAGCTATCCGCACGCGCTTTCGGGCGGCATGGCTCAGCGCGCGATGATCGCCATGGCTCTGGCGGCAAGTCCCGTGCTGCTGATCGCGGACGAGCCGACCACGGCGCTTGATGTCACGATCCAGGCGCAGATCCTCGACCTGTTGCAGGCGCTTCGCACCTCCCACGGGCTCGCGATGCTGCTGATCAGCCATGATATGGGCGTGGTTGCCGAAATGGCTGACAGGGTCGCGGTGATGTATGCGGGGCGTATTGTCGAGATTTCGCCGGTTGAGGCGCTTTTCGACATGCCCCTGCATCCCTACAGTCAGGCGCTTTTGGCCGCGCGGCCGTCCTTTGAGACTGGCCAGCGCCAGAAACCGACTTCCGGTGAAGCGCCGGACCTCGACGGGCGCGGCGCGGGCTGCGCCTTTGCACCGCGCTGTCTGCGGGCGAGCGCGGTGTGCCGAACAACCGTTCCGCCAGCTCAAACCCGAAATGGACGGCGCTTCGCCTGCCATAACCCTCTGGATGCGCTGTCATGACGGGCAGAGCGATCGAGGGAAGCGGTCTCGTCCGCCGCTACGCGACGCCGCGCCAGTGGTTGTGGGGGAGCCGCGCCGAGACGCGGGCGGTCGACGGCGTCGACATTCGCATCGACGCAGGAGAGATTGTCGGCCTGATCGGCGAAAGCGGGTCGGGCAAAAGCACGATCGGGCGTCTGCTCCTTGGGTTGGAGGCGCCGGATGTGGGTACGGTCCGGGTCGATGGGACGGCGATGCCCCCGCGGCACGCGCCACAATGGCGGAGCCTGCGCCGCGACATCCAGATGATCTTTCAGGACCCGCACAGCGCGCTTGACCCGCGCGCCCGCATTCTCGATCAGGTCGCGGAACCGCTCGACATCTTCGACATCGGGGCGCCTGAAAGCCGCAGGGAGCGCGCTGCTGACGCGCTTGCCGAGGTTGGTCTGAACACGGCAGTGTTCGATCAGTTCCCATCTGCGCTCAGCGGCGGACAGAAACAGCGCGCGGTCATCGCCCGGGCGCTTGTGCTGCGCCCTCGCTTCCTCGTATGCGACGAGCCGGTCTCAGCCCTGGACGTCAGCGTCGGCGCCCAGATCGTCGAATTGCTCGCGACGGTGCAGCGCCAGCATGGGATGAGCCTCTTGGTCGTGTCGCATGACCTGTCGCTGGTGCGCAGCCTCGTCAGCCGGGTGTGCGTCGTCTATGCCGGCCGCATCGTCGAGAAAGCCGCGGCGGACGACCTGTTTCGCCATCCGCGCCATCCCTATACCCGCTTGCTGATCGACTCGGTTCCGGTCGCCGACCCGCGGCGGCGCAAGCGGCGCGCCCGGGCGCAGGGGCTGGCCTCAGAGCCCGCCGCGTCAGACCATGGCTGCGCCTTTGCCCCGCGGTGCTCCAGGCACCTGCCGATCTGCACGCAAGAGGCCCCGCAACTGAAAGGCGCAGGCGCTCATTTCGCGGCCTGTCACAATCCCGCTCCGGTCGAGGAGACGGAATGATGCCGAGCTTTCTGTTGATGCGAGCGCTGCGGGGTGTGCTGACAGTCTGGGGCCTGCTGACCTTCGTCTTTGTCATGCTGCGCCTTTCGGGCGACCCGCTTGATGCGCTTCTTGGCGATGATGCTCCGCCCGACCTGGTGGATTACTACACGGCGCTCTACGGTCTCGATCGGCCCATTTGGGAGCAGTATTTGCGCTACTTCGCCGGATTGCTGCAGGGAGATTGGGGCACGTCGTTCCGCGATGGCCGCGATGCGCTCGAGGTCGTGCTGGAGCGGGTGCCGGCCACGCTGCAGCTCGGCTCTGCGGCCTTTGTGCTCAGCCTGTGTCTCGGGATCCCGCTGGGCATTTGGGCCGCGCTTCACCGTAACTCATTGCTGGACCGCTTTGCGATGGGCTTTTCGGTTCTCGGCTTTGCGCTGCCGAATTTCTTCATGGGGATACTTTTTATCCTGCTGTTTTCGCTGACCTGGCGCCTTCTTCCCAGCTCGGGGACGGGCACGCTGGCGCATTTCATAATGCCCGTCATCACACTCGGCACGGCAGGTGCCGGAAGCATTGCCCGATTTGCCCGCTCGTCCATGCTCGACGTGCTCAATCGGCCCTATATGCGGACAGCGCAGTCCAAAGGCCTTAGGCGCGCCCGGCGCATTGCCTGGCATGCGGTCCCAAATGCGGCCATTCCGGTGGTCACGCTGCTGGGCTTTCGGCTGGGCGATATGATCGCGGGCTCCGTCGTGGTCGAGGCGGTGTTTGCCTGGCCGGGTGTCGGCCGCCTGCTCGTCAACGCCGTCACAGCGCGAGAGCTGGCGATCGTGCAGGCCATCATCGTGCTTGTCACGCTAACCATGGTCACGGCGAATTTTCTGGTCGACCTGCTTTATGGCTGGCTCGACCCACGCCAACGCAGCCGGAGCGTTCGTGATGGATCCTGAAACCTCGCTCCTGCGCCAGCCGGGTTTTCTGACGCTCCCGCGACCGCCCAAAACCGTCCGCCTGGCACTTGGCCTGCTGTTGGTGCTGTGCCTGTGCGGTCTTTTCGCAAGTCTGCTGGCGCCTTACGATTTCGTGGACCAGAACCTGCGCAATCGCTTCGTCCCGCCTGTCGGCCTCGGCGGGGATTGGGCGCATCCGTTGGGGACAGATGCTTTGGGGCGCGACGTGCTCAGCCGGCTCTTTTTCGCGATCCGCGTCAGTCTCGGCATCGCCCTTCTCGGAACGCTGATTGGAGCGGTCCTGGGAACGTTTCTGGGCTTCGTCGCGGCCCATGCGCATGGCTGGCTGGGCGGGCTGATCATGGCGTTCGTCGACGCACAGGCGGCGCTGCCGTTCCAGATCCTGGTGCTGGGTGCGCTAGCGCTTTTCGGAAACGAGCTGTGGCTGTTTATCGGGCTCGTCGGGCTTGCCGGATGGGAGACCTATGCCCGGCTGGTTCGGGGATCCGTGCTCGCCGCTCAACAGGAAGGGTATGTCTCGGCGCTCAACGCGCTGGGCGCGGGGCCATGGCGGCTTTATGCAAGGCACGTCTTGCCCAATGTCGCAAGTATCCTGATCGTGCAGCTCAGTCTGAATTTCCCCTCGACCATCCTGCTCGAAACCGCTCTCAGCTTTCTCGGACTTGGCATTCAAGCGCCGCTCACAAGCCTCGGGGAAATGCTTGGATCGGGGCGCGATCACCTCCTTCTGGCATGGTGGGTCGCCGTCACTCCCGGCGTGACGATCTTCCTGATCACCTTGGCCATGAGCCTTGTCGGGGATTGGCTGCGCGACGTGTTGGACCCCGAGGTGAGTGATCAGTGATGAACTGAAATCACACTGCTGAACCATACATTTGTGAGGAAGCATTCATTCGCTGCGTAGCAGTAAACTTGAGAAAGCTATTTTCGGCTCCGCGGAATCTCAAGGGTCGGTCACGCATGCGTTGTCCGGAGCCGGTTGCGGCTTAATCAATCAAGGAAGTCTCTCATGTCCGATCTACCCAAACTTGGCGCCGCGTTGAGGCCCGAAGAATTGCCGCCCCATATCGACTGGCTGGTCGATGGCGTCCGGGACTTGGAGCTTCAGGGTTTTCACTATCCCGACGTGCTGGTTGCCGGCGACTGGAAACCTCGCGCCGCCGACGTGCGCAAGCTCTTGGAAAACCACAAGGGCCGCCAGGGTATGCATGGCCCGGCCTCGGTACCGCTGGCCTCGAACGATCCAGGGATACGCGCTTTGGCACAAGAGCGTCTGGGTCAGTGTCTCGATGTGTGTGAAGAGCTGGGGCTGACTCAGATGGTCATCTACAGCCCCTATATCCACTGGGACCAGGAGAACCTCTATCGCGTGCCCGGGCGTCGCGCCGAAAAGCTTGCCGACTTCATCGCCACGATTGAGCCCATGATGCCACGCGTTGAGGCCCTTGGCGTGGAGATGGTGATCGAAAACGTCGAAGACCGCGACCCGGCGATCCGCCGCGACATCGTCCGCCATTTCGACAGCGCGGCGCTCAGGCTCTCCGTCGATACCGGCCACGCGTATTATGCGAACCGGATGGGCGCGGCGCCATCGGTGGAATTGTTCGTGCGCGCGGCGGGCGAAGACCTGGCGCATCTGCATCTACAAGACGCAGACGGGCTCGCAGACCGGCACTGGGCGATCGGCGACGGCACCGTGCCGTGGCGTGCCGTCTTCGAAGAGTTGGGCCGGCTGTCGTTCAATCCCCGCCTGATCATCGAGATCCGCGACAGGACCGATGTGCTCCGCTCGGCCGAGTATCTGGTGCAGCTGGGCCTCGCCCAGTGAGGACAAATGCCCGACAGCAAAAAAGTTCGAAGTGTCGTTTGTGACTTGTCAAACACATTGTCGCGAACGAGTTCATTCGGGGACCAACTAAACACAAAGTTGTTGCTCAAAGCTAGTGGTATGTTCGTTTTCGAAGATTCCATTGAAGACCTCGTTGAGGCGCGGAAAATGGGGCGCCAGAAGGTGCAGGAATTGGCATCGTGAAAAGGAATCAGAACACTAGACCGGGTTTATGGATCTCTTTTCTGATATTGAGGCGTGGTATGAGCTGCACCTGGGTCAACATGCGCGCGAAGGCTAAGGATAGCGGTGTCAATAGGCGTCCAAAATTGACCCACATTTTCCCGCCTTCCTTTCCCGGTAGCCTTTTTTCGTCGGGCATCGGCGGGAGGGCGCGAGATGGCGGGAAGAGGAGGACGTGAACTTCGGGATCTGGCCGATGCGGTTCGATTGCGACCACTGGAACAGGTGGCGCCGTTTCTGGGTTATGTCCGGGATCCGACCAACCGCTCGCGCTGGCGCCGGGGGGAGCAGCCGGTCAACCCCATCGGCGGATATGCCATCCTCCGGGGCCTTGTCTTTGATGATGCGTGGGGGGCTCAGAGGGAATGTAAGGCCGGTGATCCTGTCAGCCAAGTCGTGGCTCACGATGTCAGTATTGATTTAATGACAGTTTGTATTGAATCAATCGATTAGAGAAATACCGAAGAAATAGTTAGCCTTTCTTGGACGTCGAATCTGGTCCGCGTGAACAACTCCAGGGCCATTGCACTCTCTTGAAGCGCGGGCCTGCCAGACGCAGGTACCAGAACAAGGCGGCTCGCCCTTTGAGCCAGCAACGGCTTGCGGAGGGTTCAGCCACCGGACACGGCAAATCAACATGGAGAAGTGAACCCATGAGGAAATTTGGAAAAATATCAACTGGCGCACTGGTTGCGCTGGTTTTGGCTGTCCCGCTTACAGTTGCCGCCGACGAGATCGTGATCGGCGTTGCGTCGGTTCGAAAAGGGCACGACAACCGCACCGAAACGTCGAACGCCTCCACTGGCATCTTCTATGCCATCCACGAGGCGCTGATCGAACGCGATGCGTTCCGGCCGGGCGTGTTCATCCCCGGTCTAGCGACCGAATGGGAGATGATCGACGACGACACCATGGAGCTGAAGCTGCGGGAAGGCGTAACCTTCCACAACGGCGACACCATGGATGCCTACGACGTCGAAGCCTCGCTCGATCCGATCATCAAGCTGGAAAACAAGCGCTACCGCAACCCGCACGGCAAAATGTTCTATAACTTCGAGGATGTTGAAGTGGTGGACGACATGACCGTTCGCATCCACACCAAGCGCCCCGACGCGCTGATGGAGACGCTTCTGTCCGTGCGCAATGCCGGCATCCGCTCGTTGGAGCGGATCAATGACGGCCAGGAAGACCAGCACGGCCTTCATCCGATCGGCGCCGGCCCTTACAAGGTCGCCAGCATCTTGCCGGGCGAGAGCGTTGTGCTCGAGCGCTTTGACGATTACTGGGGCGAGCCGGCACCCTTCGACAGGGTGACCTTCACCCGCATCCCGGAAGTCTCGACCCGCATCACCGCGCTGGTGAACGGCGAAGTGGACATTGTCTCGGAAATCCCTCCGGATCAGTACGCGCTGATCGACAACGAGCCGGGGCTGAAGCGCGTTGAAGTCACCTATCCGATGTACCACGTGTACCTCTTCAACAACGCCCACCCGGTGACCTCGGACGTGAAGCTGCGCCAGGCGCTGACCCATGCGATCGACTATGACGGCCTAGTCGCGGCGCTGTTCAGCGGCCAGGGCATGGCCCCGAGGGGGATGCAGTACGAGCAGGTGGGCGAGACCTACAACCCCGATCTCGACATCTTCACCTACGATCCCGAACGCGCGCGCGAACTGCTGGCCGAGTCGGACTATGACGGCGAGGATGTCGAAATCACCATCTACCCCAACTACTACCTCTACGGTGAGCTGGCTTCCCAGGCGATCCAGGACATGTGGCAGGACATCGGCGTCAACGTAAAGCTCGTTCATATCCCGGTCGGTGGGCTCACGGTCGACAAGGATCCCGGCACCATGGTGCGCAATTGGTCGATCCCGATGTTGTACAGCGACATCATGGGTGTGATGGACAATGCGCTGACGGAAGACAGCTGGGCCGCGAAGCGCGGGTATTTCGACCCCTATGCCGA
The DNA here is from genome assembly GCA_963664045.2 of Paracoccaceae bacterium. GTDB lineage: Bacteria > Pseudomonadota > Alphaproteobacteria > Rhodobacterales > Rhodobacteraceae > JAPPHA01. The sequence continues at coordinate 14,241 of CAXXGT010000002.1, forward strand.
TCCGCGCTGGCTGGAACATTACGAGGTCGCCCGCTTCGGCCAGACCGTGGAAGAGCGCAAAGAGGCCTATGCCAGGCTGCACGAAGTCTTCAGCGACCTCGCGCCGCTCATCCCGCTCTACCAGCCTGCGGACTCTTACGCGATGCGTGCGGATATCGACTTCGAGATCCCAACCGCGCTGCGCCCGTTCACGCTGCCGCTGCGCGCGGGTCAAATCACCGTCGGCGAGTAATGCTGCAATGGCTTGGGCGGGTCCAGCAACCCGCCCGGCTGCCTTTGCCAACGCGATACTCGGAACGGGCCTTTCAGATGATCCTTGGATCTTGCCCTACAATCCGAACATGATGAGCAACCTGAACTCGATGGATGTGCCGGGCCGGATTGCAGGCGCCGATCCCGATCATATCGTGTACAGCGACATGCTTGGGCAGGAAAATTTCTCGTGCCTGATCCATGGCATGCTAGTGAGAGTCGCCTCGTCGGTACTGGGCGTGGCGATAACGAAAGCCGGAGATGATGCGCTCGCGTAACATTGCGACGTGCCGGCGAAGGCGGGCGCCAAAGTGGTCGTGGTCACTGCCACGGACAAGCTGTGCACACAGTTCGGCAACGACCTCGACTTTTCCAAGTGCCATGTGTGGTTCTCGTCGCAAAATGCGGACAGGTGCACGATGGAGGAGAACGGGATTGAAGACGGGCTGGATTTCCGCGGCCAGCCGCTGTTTGACATGTAATTCGAAGAGCTGGCGCTGTTCGTACTCGACGAAGACATCGAGTCTTTTTCACAGGATGACCGCTTTGGGGCTGCCCTATCCTTTGCCCGGCGAACATGTGCAGCGCAAATGTGCGGCGGAACTGGACGCGTTCGTATCAGCGCTTCGTTCAAAAGAACTATCGACGCCGAGCTTCGCGGATGGACGGCGGGGGCTCTGCAGTTGGCCGGTGCATCCCACCGGTCGCACAAGAACACCGCTCAGGGTTCGAGCATGTTGTCCTGGGTCAAGAAACGTCCATTAGCCAGTTTGGTTACACAGCAGGATCAATGATGGAAGAAAGAAACTTTTTCGAACGGCTGGTAGACATCAGCCCGGGGATGGAAATCTGGTGGGATTCTTCTCCCGTTGTTTTCGATAATTGGTGCCGAAAATTGCTCGACAAGGCAGATCCGGCGGACCGTAATCTGCTGAAAACGCAATTCAGCCGAATGTACGACAAAGACGACCCCCAAAATCAGTTGTTTCGGGGTGTGACCACCAATCCGCCACTTTCGCTGCAGGCGATTCAAACCAATCCTGCTTATTGGACAGGGGTCGCCAAGGATATCGTATCCGAAAATCCGGGACTGGACAGTGAAGGCCTTTTTTGGAAGCTCTACAAAACGGTCGTGAAAGCTGGCTCGGAGATGTACCTGCCGCTGTTCGAGGCCAGTGGGTACAAGGAAGGCTTCCTCTCTGGGCAAGTCGATCCGAGAAGTGTGTTTGACAAGGATGCGATGATCAGACAGGCCGAAGAAATCGCGGCTATCAATCCCAACGTGATGGTAAAAATCCCTGGCTCCATGCAGGGTTATGAAGTGATCGAGTATCTGACGTCCAAAGGCATTCCCACCAATAATACCCTGAGCTTTGTCCTGCCCCAGTTGGTTGACTGTGCCGACAGCGTCGAGCGCGGTCTGGAAACCGCCAGGAGAAACGGTGTGGACCTGAGCCGGTGGCGGTCGGTCATCACCCACATGGAGGGGAGATTCGGGAATCTCGGCGGACTCAAGGACCTTGCCCAGGAAAAAGGCGTGGAACTGACCGATGGCGAAATCCGATTGGCGGAACTGGCGGTTTTCAAGAAGGCTTACAAGTATCTGATAGACAATGATCGACCGAGCAAAATGCTTGCATGCTCCCTGATCGTTGGGCCGACCGTAGATGGGGAAAACCGTGTCTGGCACCTCGAAGAAAAAGCCGGCGCCAATGTCGTTGTGACATGTCCGCCCACGTTCATAGACAAGGTTCTTCTCATGCCCGGCGTTGAAAAGATATCGTTCAAAAAAGACCGAATTCTTGAAGATATCCCCGGCAAACTCATGGATAAGCTCATGCGGGTACCGTATTTTGAACGAGGATATGCTGAAGATGGCTATACCCGTGATGAATACAATTCTCTTCCCGCACTTCAGCGAACCGCCGAGCAATTCTCAAGAGCGACCGACGAAATGGTGGCTTTTGCAGGCAAATGCCTTGAATGAGGTGTATGTCTTACCTATGCAAAGGCCATTCCGAGGCAAAGTTCAACATTGTTCAAATGGTTTCTCGTTGAGCGTCAGCGACCCCTCCCTGAAGGGAGGGGCTTGAAGGGCGAGAGCCCTGAAAGCCCATGCTGACCAGCACGAGAAAGGAGACTTCCATCCGATCTACCTTGCATCATGCGTTCAAGACCCACCCTGGCGTGCTTCCTCAGCGCCAGGCCCTGGAAGGTTCGTCAGCAGACACGCCGGGTCAGGCACGAAACGGGACGAATCCAACCGCGGATGTGCAAGATGTGCGAGAGGAGCCCGGCCATGGCCGGCGTCACGGGAGAAGCTCCGGCGACTCCCAGTGCGGCGTAAGCCGCGTTTTCGTTCTCGACCGGCGGGGCGACCCGCTGATGCCGTGTCATCCGGCGCGGGCGAGGATTTTTCTGAAGACGGGGCGCGCCGTCGTGGTCCGCCTCCATCCGTTCACCATCAGGCTCCGGGACAGGACCGGAGGAGAGACGCAGCCCCTGGATCTCAAGATCGATCCGGGATCGAGGAGGACCGGCCTGGCGCTGGTGAAAGACGACGGCGAGGTCCTGTCCCTTGCCGAGATCGAGCACAGGGGCGCGCGGATCCGGAAGTCGATGCAGCAACGGGCGAATTACCGGAGACGCCGGCGCTCGGCGAACCTGCGCTATCGGAAGAAGCGGTTCCTGAACCGGCGCCCGGGACGCAGGCTCGCGCCGTCGCTGCAGTCGCGGGTGGACAACGTGCTGTCCTGGACCGAACGTTTCGGGAGGCTCGCGCCCGTGACCGGGATCCGGTGCGAGACGGTGCGCTTCGACATGCAGGCGCTGGAGAGCCCTGACATCGAGGGCGTGGAGTCCCAGCAGGGCACCCTCGCCGGCTGCGAGGTCCGGGAGTATCTCCTGGAGAAATGGGACCGCAGATGCGCGTATTGCGACGCAACGGAGACACCGCTCCAGGTTGATCACATTCGCCCGAAGGCCCGGGGCGGGTCCGACCGGGTCTCCAACCTGACGCTGGCCTGTCCGTCCTGCAACCTGGTCAAGGGTGCGGGGCCGGTGGAGGGCTTCCTGTCCGGGCAACCCGAATGGCTGCGGCGGGTTCTCGCGGACGCCAGGGCACCGCTTCATGACGCCGCCGCGGTCAACGCCACCCGTCGCGTCCTGTTCGAAGGGCTGCGATGCACGGGCCTGCCCGTTTCCGGCTCCTCGGGCGGGCGGACGAAGTACAACCGGACGCGGCTGGGGATCCCGAAGACGCATGCCCTTGACGCGGCCTGCGTGGGGGAGACGCCCGCGCTGAAGGGCTGGGATCAGCCCGTGCTCGGTATCAAGGCCACGGGCCGGGGATCACATGCGCGCACGCGCGTGAACCGGTTCGGGTTTCCCGTCGGCTACCTGATGGCGAAGAAATCCGTCAAGGGCTTCAGGACGGGTGACATCGTGCGCGCGACCGTGCCCACGGGGAAGAGGCAGGGCGTCCATGTGGGGCGCGTCGCGGTGCGGGCCTCCGGATCCTTCAACGTCCAGACCGCCGGCGGCACCGTCCAGGGCGTCTCGCACAGGCATTGCCGTATCGTCCAGCGCGGCGACGGTTACGGCTACGCCCTCGACACGTTCCGGAAGAAGGAGAAGGTGCCGATGCATGGAACACGCGACATCGCATTCCTCCCCGCCCCGAAGGACGGGGTTTCCTGCGAGTTGGACAGATGACTTGCATATCGCAGCACCGAAGCGGGCGCCGTTTACCCAGAACTGGGCGATCCGCTGGCCGTGCGCGTGACGCTCGAAGAGATATTTCGGTTGAATACCCGGGTGCCTGAACGAGCGATCGTCGGCTGGGAAAGTTCAGATTGTGCGACAGAGTTGCCAGCAGTGATCGAGGACATCAACGCTCGTCCGGCGCACGGCGAGAAGCCGTGATGTCCAGGTCGCGATCGGCTCGGCGATCGGTGCAGGGCCTGGTTGGTTATGGGGGGCGTCATGACTGAAGGCACCAACAGCCGGCCGGTCGTCGGTGCCGCCGTGTGGGCGGACGATTTGGAGCGTATCGACGGTCTGTCGGCATTTCTCATGGACAAACACCGTGACGTGGAAATCCGGGATTTCTATCTGGTTGATGCCCTGCGCACCGACTGGTCGCAGCTCGTCGGGAAGGTGCGGCGTAAACTTGGTGGTCATCGCGGCCGCGTCGGCATTCACGGACCGGGAAAGGGATTCCAGCTGGACGCCCACGATCCCGACATTCGCGCTATCGCCCAGGCGCGCCTTCATGCGGGTCTCGATGCTTGCCTGGCGGTTACGGGGAGCCCGGGGACCGGCCATATGGTGGTACACAGTCCTTACAGGACGTGGGATTGGCACAATTTGGACCGCGGCCCGGGCGAACGTGCGAACAAGATCGAACGCGTCCACGAAACGCTGGGGGAGGTCGTCAAGCGGGCCGAAGACGAAGGCGTGGTGATCGTGATCGAGAATGTTGAAGACAAGGATCCGCGCGACCGCGTTGCGCTGGCCCGCTCATTCGATAGCCCGGCAGTCAAAGTGTCGCTAGACACCGGCCATGCCCACTATGCTCACGGTGCAACCGGAGCGCCGCCGGTGGATCACTATGTTCGGGCTGCCTGCGCGATGCTGTTCCATGTGCACCTTCAGGACTGCGACGGATTCGCCGACCGGCACTGGCAGATCGGCCGCGGTTCAATCGTGTGGCACTCGGTTTTCGATGCCCTGGCGGAGTTGCCGGACATGCCGAGGCTACTGCTGGAGCTTAGGGAATCGGCGGATATATTGCCATCCGCCAAATGGCTGGCGGAGGTCGGGCTTGCCGATTAGGTGTGGCGTTCGGAAAAATCGCTTCGCATTTTCGGTGGGGTGACCTGGCCGCTTCATCCTGACTGTCGCCAGATGGACGAGAGATGCAGGACGGACCTACCGTAGGTGTGGTGGCTTGCAACCGACGCTTCGCAAATGATGGCAACGGTATCAACAGGCGGGTATCGCAGGCCTGCAGGATCGCGGCCATCGCCCGCACCGATCGCTCGTATGGAAGGTACGCGAGGCTGAGGAGGAGCGCATTGTCACGCTCCGACGAAGCCGGAACTCGGGATCAAGCGGTTGCGAAACGAGCGACACCAACAGTTCGAATTGCATCTCGCGAATGACACGTTCCCCACGGTTCTCTGCCGCCATGGCCTCAATCGCCTGAAACGGCCCGGGCTTGTTCGCAGGAAGGGCGGGAAGGTGTATTCACGCCCTGTGCCCGGCGACCGGGTGCGATCCTCGATGATGCACATGGCAATGTCCCATGATCACCGCGTGGTGGACGGGGCCATGGCCGATGAAAGGCAAACTTGCTCTCCATCGTTGACTTGGCCCGAGTTGCCGAAGGCGTATCGGCCTGGGCGCGAGCCGTGGTTGCCAAGCCCAAACAGGCACGGACGCCGCGTGGCTACTTCTCCCAACCGTCTACGATTGAAGTGGCAAGCTGCAGGAAATCCTGGATCATTGGCCGGTTGCGGCGCGATTTCAGGCAGATGATGTAGGCGCGCGTGAACATCTCGGAATCCGTGACCAATAACGGTCGCAGTTCTGGATGCGGCGCGAATTCCGTCTCGGAAATGACGCCGATGCCGAGCCCGCGGATGATCGCTTCACGCAGACCCTCGCGGCTCTCGATCTCAAAGACCGGTTCCGGCGTCACGCCTCGCGTGGTCGCTGCGTTGTTGAAGGCCTCCTGGGTGGTGGAACTGGCGGTGCGGACGATCATGTCCTCGCCCTCCAGTTCCTTCAGGCGAATATTGCGTCTCCGTGCCAGCCTGTGTCGCCGGTTCACGACCACGAATATCCTGTGCCGGTTGTAGAACACCGAATGAATGGTGTCGCTGGCGCAGTCGCGTCCGACGAATCCGATGTCGGCCTTGAACTCCTCCAGATCGTTCATGACGTCCTCGATCAGTCCAAGGCGAACGGAGCAATTGATGCTGGGGCGTTGCTCACGAAAGGCTACGAGAAGTTCCATGACATCATAGGGACCGACCGCACTGAATCTGAGTTCGCCAACCTCGAGATTCTTGGCCGCATTGAGATAGGCGATGGCTTCCTGCGTGTGGCCGTGGAGGTCGTGGGTGATGCGATGCAGGGTCCGGCCGGCCGAAGTCAGCCTGATGGATCGGCCTTTGCGGTGGAACAGTTCGACGCCGAACCGCGCTTCCAGGTTGCCCACGTGCGATGAAATGGTCGGCTGCCCCACATTCAGTTTCTGCGCCGCACGGGTGAAGCTGCCTTCGGTCGCGACATGATGGAACGCTTCAAGCCACTTTTGATACATTGATTAGATCGATGGAATGCTCACGTTTTCCAATTTTACCAGATAGCACGCGGAATGTTAGCTTGCAATGCATTTGAGCCCTGCGAGGACATGGAACTGGCGGCGTGAAGACGGCCAGCAACCGAGCCGAACTGAACGGCATCGTCTTGCTGCACAAAACAATGCGCCGGACTGACGCTGACGATCCGAACATTCCGATTGGCGGTTTCTCCGGGATCATTCACCGATAACTCCGAGTCCGGTTGTTACCATGCCACTAACTAGTATGAAGCAGATCCTGCCGCATGCCGTCGCCGGCGGCTATGGTGTGGCAGCATTCAATCCGGTTGACTACAATTCCGCAAGGGCGATGGTTGACGCCGCGGCAGCGCTGGACGCGCCAGTGATTCTGCAAACCTCGGTGAAGACGGTCAAGTACTGGGGCCATGCGGCCTGCGCCGGATGGGTCAAGGAACTGGCTGCCGACACGAGCGTGCCGATTTCGTTGCACCTCGACCACTGTCAGGATCTCGACGTCATTCGCGGCTGCATCGATTATGGCTGGACCGACGTGATGATCGATGCCTCGGCCTTGCCATTCGAAGAGAACCTGGCCATGTCCCGCGAAGTTGTAACCATGACGGCGGCAGCAGGGATGGGAGTGGAGGCGGAACTGGGCCGGATCGTCGGTGTTGAGGACGACATTTTTGTGGATGCGCGCGAAGCCCATCTCACGGAAGTTGATGAGGCAGTGCGGTTTTGCCGCGATCTGGACCTAGCGGTGTTCGCGCCCGCCATCGGCACGGCGCACGGCTACTACTCGGGTGAACCGAACGTTTCATTTGACCGGATCGAGGAAATTCATCGGCGCACGGGCAAGCCGCTGGCCTTGCATGGAGGCACCGGGCTGGCCGAAATCGTTTTCGCGAAATCGATCGCTCGCGGCTGCGCCAAGATCAACATCTCGACACAGCTCAAACACGCCTTTATCGACGGGTTCGCCGCGTACCACCAGGACAACCCGGACGACTACGAGCCGCTTCGGGCAATCAAGGCGCAGTACGAGGCGCTGCTGGCTGTTTTCACGGACCGGATCGAGCAGTTCGGCGGCGCCGGGCAGGGCTCGAAGATACTGGCCAAATGATGCCGGCGGCCAAGCGAATTTTGGGGGGCGACTCATAGTCAAGGCACTTCTATTCGACTGCGACGGCGTTCTCGTCGACACCGAACGTGACGGCCACCGTGTGGCTTTCAATCGCGCGTTCGCCGCTAAAGGCCTGGGGATCGAATGGCGTATCGAGTCGTATGGTGAGTTGTTGAAGGTCGCGGGCGGCAAAGAGCGCATGCGCCACTACTTCGAAAAGACGGATTGGCCTGTCGGCATCGACAACCGCGATGTATTCATCGGGGATCTGCACAGGTCCAAAACCGATATCTTCATGCAGATTACAAGGGAAGGTCAGTTGCCGTTGCGGTCCGGAATTGCGCGGCTGATCGATGACGCAATTGCGGCCGGACTGACGCTGGCTGTCTGCTCCACTTCGAACGAACGCGCGGTAACGCTGATCGTCGAGCGCTTGCTCGGTGAAGCGCGTCACAAACGGTTCGCCGCAATCTTCGCCGGTGACGTCGTGTCGCGGAAGAAACCAGACCCCGAGATTTACAAACTCGCGGCGGAGCGACTGGGACTGGCCGCCGCAGAATGCGTGGTGCTCGAAGACAGTCGCAACGGGCTGCTGGCAGCGAAGGGGGCCGGGATGCGCTGCGTAATCACGATCAGCAGTTACACTGGCGACGAAGATTTTTCCGAGGCGGACGCCGTTTACCCGGAGCTGGGCGATCCGCCAGCCGTACACGTGACGCTGGGAGATGTACTGCGGTCGAAGGCCCGCGACTCCAAGTAGACCTGTCGATCATGCGAAGTTGGGTTTGCCCCTCAAAAGGCAGTACCGCGCGCGAGAGAGACCCGGCGTCGAGAACGAACTGATGTAATCGGAGGCAGAATGTCATCGCAAACAGGCAAAGTTGTACTCTTTACAGGCGTTGGCGAACCACTGGATGAAGCAGAGTTCCCATTGCCGGAAGAGCTGGAGCCGGGTGCGATTCTGGTCCGCACCAGCATCGCTACCGTGTGTGGCTCGGACATGCACAGCTGGCGCGGGCGCAGGCCTTTTCCGACCCCATCCGTGCTCGGTCATGAGGGGGTCGGCGTCATCGAGCGGCTCGGGCGCGATATCACGAGAGATACCGCCGGCAACCCGCTGTCCGATGGGCACCGTATTACCTGGTCTATCATGGCCAACTGCGGCAACTGCTATTTCTGCAGGATGACGAATTTACCGCAGAAGTGCCAGAATCTCTTCAAGTACGGACACGACAAGAGCGACGTACCCCCGTATTTCAAAGGCACATTTGGCGAGTACGTCTATCTCAAACCGGGCACCGGTGTGTTCAGGGTCCCGGACGACACGACGGATGAGGAAGCTTCGCCCTTGATGTGCGCCGCAGCGACGGTAACCGGCGGCCTTGACAGAATCGACATGCAAACCGGTGACACCATTGTCATCCAAGGGGCCGGGATGCTCGGCCTTTACGCCGCCGCATTCGCCAAGGAACAGGGCGCCGGACAGGTCGTTATGATCGACATCCTGGACAAGCGCCTCGAGATGGCAAAGGAATTCGGTGCCGATGTGTGTATCAACGCCGACGGGTGCACGGATGAGACGTTGATTGAACATGTCCATGATCTCACGCGCGGCATCGGTGCTGACCTGGTGGTCGAGGTTAGTGGCTTTGCCAAGGTGGTACCGCTGGGCGTAAAAATGCTGCGCATCGGTGGCAAGTATCTGATGCAAGGGGCGGTCTATCCGAACGACAGCTTCACCCTTGATTCATATGACGTGATTATCAAGTGTCTGACCATCAAGGGGCTTCACAACTATCATTCGAAATACCTCGGACATGCGATGGACCTGGTTCATAAAAGCCGATCGAGGTTTCCCTATGAAAAACTTGCAGGACCCAATTTTCCGCTGACGGCCGAGGGCGTGACCTCCGCGCTCGAGGCGTTAGACTGAAGTTCTGGACTATTTTGCTCCCGTTTTCACATTTATTTGCGTATATTCAAGGGGTTACAGGGGACAGGCATCTCCCGAACCGGTTTCTTGTAGGCAGTATGTGTTCGCAGTCCGTCTTGCGGCCCGACAGCAGACATCTCCAGCATTTGCCGCAATAACCCCGCATTCTGGCGAAATACCCGCTTGACATCATAGTCAGGATCATCCAGAAGAGGACAAACAAGTAGGCACTAGCTATCAGGGGCACTCCCATGGCCGCTTCCTCATCCATGCATGTCGCCGTCATCAAGTCCCATCAGAACGGAAAAACATACACCTCCGTCCTCCTCAGGCAGAGCTATCGCGACAACAACAACCGGGTGCAGAAACGCACACTCGCCAATCTCTCCCACCTGCCGCCCCACACGATCCCGCTCCTGCGCGGCGCACTCGCGGGAAAGCAGTACGCCGAAGTCGGCGACATTCTCGGGGACCCGGTCCGCTCCCGCCATCACGGGGCGGTGCAGGCAGTGCGCATGGCCATGAATGCCATCGGCCTTCCCCGCCTCGTCGCCCGCGAGCGCTGCCCGGAACGGGAGCTTGTCCTGGCCATGGTCGCCGGCCGCATCCTCAGGCCGAACTCCAGGCTCGCCACAACCCGCTGGTGGCGGAACACCACCCTGCCGGAGGAGTTCGGCATCGCAGACGACGTCACCGCCGATGACCTCTACGCGGCGATGGACTGGCTCAACGGGCGACAGGAGGGCATCCAGGGACGCCTGGCAAGACGCTGGATCAAGGAAGACGACCTCGTCCTCTGGGACCTGTCATCGACCTGGTACGAGGGAAGCCACTGTCCGCTCGCGCGCTTCGGCTACAGCCGCGACGGCAAGAGGGGCGTCCCGCAGATCAATTTCGGCCTCCTCTGCGACCGCGACGGCCGACCGGTCGCGGTCTCGGTCTACCCGGGAAACATCACCGACAAGGAGACCCTCCTGCCCGAGCTCGACCGCCTGCAGCGCCGCTTCGGCCTCTGCCGGGTGGTGATGGTCGGGGACCGCGGAATGATCATCAAGGCCACCATCGCGGCCCTGCGCGAACGCGACGGCGTCGACTGGATCACCGCCCTCAAGAGCCAGACCATCCGCAAGCTCGCCCGCCAGGGCCATCTCGACCGTTTCCAGGATCCCGAACACGAGCAGACCCTGTTCGAGATCCGGGACCATCCGGACTTCCCCAAGGAGCGCCTCGTCGCCTGCCGCAATCCCCGCCTTGCCGGGCACCGCGACCGGGTCAGGCAGGAGCTGCTCAAGGCCACCGAAAAGGCGCTCTCGGAGATCGTCACCCGTGTCGAGGGCGGAACCCTCAAGGGCGAGGCCGACATCGGTCTCGCCGTCGGGCAGGTCATCAACAAGCGAAAGGTCAAGAAGCACTTCCACGTCGACATCACCGCGACCAGCTTCAGCTTCCGCCGCAAGCAGCAATCCATCGACGCCGAGGCCGCCCTCGACGGAATCTACATCATCCGCACCTCGCTCAAATCCGACGACATGGCCGCCGCCGAATGCGTCAGGAACTACAAGCGGCTCACCCGCGTGGAGCGGGCATTCCGCTGTCTCAAGCTGAGCGACCTCCAGGTCCGTCCCATATTCCACCGCCTCGAGCACCGGGTCCGCGCCCATGTCTTCATCTGCATGCTCGCCTGCCTCGTCGAATGGCACATGCGCAAGGCATGGGCCCCCCTGTGCTACACTGACACCGAACCCGACGAGACCGGGGACCCGGTGCTGCCCGCCCGGCGATCGGAGCCGGCACTGACCAAGGTTCATACCCACACCCTGCCGGACGGCAGCGGCGCCCACAGCTTTCGGACCCTTCTCGACAGCCTGTCAACCATCGTCCGTTCAACCCACACGGTTCCACGCACGGGCGGTGGGAAAGGGGAAACCACGATCGAGCTGACGACCCGGCCCGACGCCAGCCAGGCGAGGGCGCTGAAACTGTTGAAGGATATTGCAGCCATGTGAAGGCGGATCCGGCCGGATCCGCCGTTTGTAGGCAGACCGTGACAGTCCCGATCCACGTATCATGTTGATACGATTCAATAATTTTTTGATCCGCCCCAGAACTTCAGGTTAGAGAACCGCACGGCTATCAGGCCGATAGTAAAACCTCAGACCGCGAAGGGAGATTCCTGATGGGCAAAGTAAGCATGGTGATGTTTGATCTTTCCGGTACGACCGTCCACGACGATACCGGTGTAAGGGATTGCCTGTACAAGGCAGCAGTGGAGTTCAAACTGGACACGACGCCCGACGAGATACTGCTTAACATGGGCACCAATAAGATTCATCTCTATCAGTTCCTGATTTCCAGGGCTCAGGGCAAGGACCTCAAGATAGAGGATTTCGAAAAGGCCAAAGATCCCGAAACATATGAGGAAGCCAAGACGATATTCGACCGGTATACGGAAATCATGATCGATCACTACCGCAACGAGGTCCGAGAGGTGCCCGGGGCTGTCGATACGTTCAAGTGGTGTCACGACCACGGTATCATGGTCGCCACCGACACCGGCTTTCATCGAGACGTCACGACTGCCATCATGGACGGGCTGGGCTGGGTGAAGGACGGACTCGTTGATGTCGCTGTCGATGTCGAACATGTGCCCGGCGAACGAGGCCGGCCGGCACCCTTCATGATCTACCACGCCATGAGCGAACTGGATGTACAGAATGTGCACGAAGTTATCAAGGTTGGGGACACGCCGGCAGATATGCTGGAAGGCTATAACGCAGGCTGTCGCGGCATCATTGGCGTGCTCAGCGGGCCCAGACCCGTCGAGGCTTGGGGACGGTACTGGCATACACACGTAATCTCCAGTGTAGCGGAGCTGCCGGAGCTCATTGAGAGTGAGTTTCTCTAACATGCCACTGACTGGTATGAAGTAGATCCCGCCGCATGTCGTCGCCGACGGCTACGGTGTGGCAGCGTTCAATTCGGTTAACTTCAATTCTGCAAAGGCCATGACCCGGATCATCAGGGCTTCGCGGGTGAATTCATCGAGGATGTTGAACATGCGGTAGGCACAGCCATCGCAGGTTCGGTTCAGGGTGAAGTCATAGGACCAGACATGGTTGGGCCGTTCGCTTCTGGTGAACCTCATGCCCAACTCCCGGAGCGGCTCCAGAATGTGGTCGGCCAGTCCGGACCGGCGCCATCGGTCGCGGCGAAGGACGCGTGATGGGCACACAAAGTTTTCCGGAAAAGATCGGCAAGCCGGCTGCCAAGCTCGTCATCCACGGTCGTTTCCCACTTCAGGTTGGGCGGCAGTGGAATCCAAGGGAACTCGGTCGCGCTCCCAAGGGCGGATTCGACTATTGAAGCGCGACCGTTACGATCCTCCAAGACGCAGGTCGGCGAGGCTGTCGACCTCGAAGTCGGCCGCGTTGCCGGGATCCGGGTGGTTGAGAACCCCGGTCTTGACGAGGACCGTCGTGAGGCCGGCGTTTCGGCCAGCCGCAACATCGGTCTCGAGCTGGTCACCGACCATGATCGTACGCTCGGCGTCCGTGCCCAGATTACGGCGCGCGATCTCGACCAGCGCTGGCTCCGGCTTCCCGACAACGACGTGCGGCGCATCGAGACCCGCGGCCGCGGTGACCGCGGCGAGGAGGCTGCCGGCTCCGGGGATGAAGCCACCGGGAACCGGGTAAATGCGGTCGGGATTGGTGCCGATCAGAAACGCGCCCGTGCGGACTGCGTCGGCCGCTTTCGCCAGCTTGTCGTAGTGGAAGTCTCGGTCCAGACCGACAACGACCGCGTCCGCCTCACCGGTCGTCAATTTGCAGCCGACCGCACGCAGCGTATCGCGCAGGGCGTCCGAACCCACCACGTGCACCGTGGCACCGTTCGGCCAGCGACCGCGCACAAAGTCGGCCGCTGCCTCCCCGCTCGTAACCACATCTTCAGCCGTGGCGGGAATGCCCATGCGGCCCAGCTTGGCAGCGAAGTACGCGCTCGTGCCGGTGGAGTTGTTAGTGACATAGGCCATCCGAACGCCGTGCTCCATCCAGTTGCAAATTGCGGTGACCGCGTCGTCGATCGGCGTGTCCTCGCGATAGACGACGCCGTCCAGGTCGGAGACGACACCGCGAATATCGGGCAAGATTACAGCTTCAGTGCTCACTGGTCGTGGACCTGGAAGATTTCCGCGGACATAAGGGGATTGCTCCACGCTCCGCGGCCGGCCGCACCCACGAAGACTGCTCTGCGCGATCCGAGTTCAAACCGGTCCAGCGGCAACACTGCTCCAGTCAGCGTATGCCCATGGACAAACGGATTGCGAGATGCCCTTCCAAAAGGCATGATCAAGCAAGCCACTGAACAAGTTATACAAAGGCTGGGCTCGTCACGCTGAATGTCGCAAGTCTCCGGACCTTGCGAGGCATAATGTATTCCAGATTGCACCATGAAAAATACGGCGTTGATTGTTTCGAAGTATTCGTTCGTCTGTAAAGTGCCCCAAGATGGCGCCGCTGTCGAGTCTCTGGCTCGGCGAATCGTGCTAAGAGATTTTCCTTCCGGGCGCTGCGAATATCGTCACCGGCGCTGCCGCCACTGGCTCAGCCCTGGTGCGCCTCAAGGACGTTTCCCGCATAGGATTCGTCGGCTCAGTGGAAACAGGACGCATCGTCGCAGGCGAAGCGGCGGAAAAATTCAAGGGAGCAACACTGGAACTCGGAGACGAGAATCCGACCATTATCATCCCCGACGCCGATCCGAAGATGGCCTCTGCTACTCTGCGTCATGTCGGCGAGGGTCCATACCGAGAGGGCATCAATGGCCCCTTCGCCGAGGAGTCCGGTTCCGGGTGCCTTCTGTCGCGTGATCCAGAAGCCGCCGTCGGTCTTGCGGCTTCCCATGGCCATGGCCCTGAAGGGCCTGTCTGGCCGGGTTCCGACCAGTTCGGCGCCGGTTTTCCTACCGTCCCGGTCGCGGCAGGTGAAGACAATGTTTCAGGTCTTGATGCTGCTGTGCCATGTGTGTCTTCCGCACTGTCGCGTTCGACTCATATACTCGATGCACTTGTGCTAACGTGACAAAGTGAGAAACGCTGTTAAAACGGCACTTTCCGACAACCAAGGCGGAACGCAGTTTTGCTTGAAGTGAGAAATCTGCGAACCACGTTCACCACGGAAAACGGCGTGGCCAATGCGTCAACGGCGTATCGTACTCACTCCAGCAAGGAAAGGCGCTTGGTATTGTCGGAGAGAGCGGATGTGGAAAAAGCGTCGGCGTTCTTTTGCTGATGCGCCTGAATCCGGAACCCCCAGGGGAAATTGTCGCGGGAGAAGTCCTGTTTCAAGGTCGTGACGTTCTCAGGATGAACATGAACGACTTCAGAGATCTTCGCGGCAATCAGATTGCCATGATTTCCGGGATCCTCTGACTTCTCTCAATCCGGTCCTGACGATTGGCAGGAAAATTTCGTCAACGGTGCTGCCGCATACCGACAGGAACAAGGAACAGGCCGCCAACACAATCGACTTGTTGAACTTGGTCGGAATTCCGGACACAAGAAACCGGTTGAACGACTATCCGCATCAGTTTTCCGGCGGCATGCGCCAGAGGGTCATGATAGCCATGGCCCTGTCATGCGATCCTCTGCTCCTCATTGCAGACGAGCCCACAACGGCCCTTGACGTCACCACGCAGGCCCAGATTGTCGACCAGGTCATGCGCCTGGGAAGAGAACTCGGAATGGCGATCATATGGATCACGCATGACTTGGGCGTGGTGGTGGGTTGCGTGGACAAGGTGATCGTCATGTATGCCGGGCAGATCGTTGAATCGGCCCCAATCAGGGAGTTCTACGCCAATCCCAGGCATCCCTGCGGCATCGGTCTGCTCGGGTCGCCTCCGAAACTGGATTCCGCATCCCGTGAGAAGCTCAAGTCCATCCAGGGTCTGCCGCCGAACCTGATTGATATGCCGGACCGCTGTCCCTTTCCGGACAGGCCCGGAAGGGGGAATCCATATCGCCCAGTTGTCCAGCCGCAGGGTACAATCCTAACCAGAATCAGGACCCATTGGGTTCTTCCTCTTTCCCGGATGCTGTTTGATCACAACTGCAAACCCTGATGGCGCCTGAACGCGCGCCAGCACGCAGGCGATGTCTTTCCATGGCGATGTTCAGGGGATGTTCAGGTGTCGGTTGTCTGCTTTACGTCTTGTCTCTGATACTGGATGCGCCTGTGACGCTTACCGCATCCGAACGCGGAAGCAGCCATGGATGTCACAATTTCGGAGGAATTCGTTTGACCGAGCGCGAGTCGTACCGTAGTGTTTTCCTTGGCAATGTTTCGACAAGGATCTTGTACGCTGGCGGCCAATTTCGAATGCGCCTGTATCCATCGGACCATTGAGGGATCAAGGGCCGAACTCGACATCTCACGACACGCTTCGGGGAAACCTCGTCTATGACAACGCCAAGCATCCTTGTCTTTGGCGTCGACTCCCTCAGAGCCGACCACTTGAGTTGCTACGGCTATCGCCGGTTGACATCGCCCCGCATTGACACGCTTTCCTCCCAGGGTGCCCTCTTCGAAAACACCTTCAGCCCGCACATCCCGACAACGAGCGGTTTCACGTCTATGTTGAGCGGCCTCGACGTGTTCGGTTCCCAGGTGGTTGCGCTGCAACACAGGGGGGGCATCAGGCCAGAAGTGACGATGCTGTCGGAGCTCCTGAGGGATCGGGGGTACGATACGACTTGCGTGGGTTTCAGCGGCAATCCCAGCTCCAGGGGCTTCGACACCTACCTCGACTACAGGGCTTGGTGCAACTGGGACGAAAGGCCCCTCGACAAGGCCCAGGACCTCAACCGCGTGGCCGTCCCCGAACTCGAACGTCTCCTCGACCAGGACCGGCCATTCTTCATGTTGCTGCGGCACATGGACCCGCACACGCCCTACCTGCCCCCGGACCCCTTCCAGCGCATGTTCTACCACGGCAATGAGTGCGACCCGAACAACGATTCGATGGAGCCCGTCTTCGCCTTCAAGCCCTTTCGCGACTTTTTTGCGAGCTGGATGCCGCCGGGGATTACCGACAAGGATTACGTGATCGCCCAGTACGACGGGGCCATCGCATACATGGACTCCTGTATCCAGACCATTCTGAACCTCCTCGAAACCCGCGGTGTCCTCGATGACATGATCGTTGTGCTGATCTCCGACCACGGCGAGACACTTTACGAGCACGAATGCTGGTTCGACCACCACGGCCTCTACGACTCGAACCTCCACGTGCCTCTCATAATCCGCTACCCGTCAAAGGTTCCCGCCGGGTTGCGGCTCTCGGGTTACAGTCAACTCAAGGACTTTGTGCCCACGTTGCTGGAACTCGCGGAAATCGAGAGCGACATCCGCTTTGATGGCAGGAGCTTGATGGGCATGGTCCGCGGTGAAGTGGCCTCCCACGAGGGAGAGATGTACATCACCGAGTGTACCTGGATGCGAAAGCACGGCTGGCGGACGCCGCAGTGGAAGCTGATTCGTGCCCTGGAGCCCGACTTCCATTTCAAGCCGCCGGTGGAGCTGTACAACCTGATCGAGGACCCCCGCGAGACGATCGACGTGGCAGCGGAGCGTGCCGACGTCGTCGAAGTGTTGACCGATAGGATGGAGCGCTGGATAGCAACCCGGGAAAGCGCGACCGGTCTGCCGAACCCGATATTCCACCAGGGCAGCGACTGGCACGGCCACGAGGGGATCGGCGCCTTCAAGTCCTCCCAGCAGGCGTACGACACGCTGCGCATCGGCGATTCATCGGAGGCTTTGCGGATATCCTCGGGATCCTGAGAACTGGACCGCGCCCGATCTTGAGTGGGAGCTAGAAAGACATGGTTCTACGCGTAGCAGTTGTGGGGATGGGTGGTATTGGCGACATCCACGCCGGGGTCTACGACGCCGACGCGCGCTGCCAGATCGTGGCGGTCTGCGACATCAACAAGGACAAGGCGGCGGCGGCAGGCCAACGCTTCGGGTGTCCGTCCTTCACATCCGCAGATGAGATGGTCGCCGGAACTCAGATCGATGTCGCCAGCATGTGCACTGCCGGCAAGGAGAACGGCGGTGATCACTACGAACCCACCATGACCCTGCTCAACGCCGGAATCACGGTCCTCGGAGAAAAGCCGATCTCAAACGAAATCCCCAAGGCGAGAGAGATGGTCTCCCTGGCCAAGGAAAAGGGCCTCCGATATGGAATCAACCTCAATCACCGCTTCACGCCAGCCGCGGTCCGGGCCAGGAAGTGGGTCGACGAGGGGCGCCTCGGCGAGGTGAACATCATCAACATGACGATGTGGATCGACAATGCCATCGAGTTGTCGCCCCACTTTCACATGCGGGCACTCCATCCCCACTCGATCGACGTCATGCGTCACTTCTGCGGTGACATCACGAAGGTCCATGCATTCTTTAAACAGGGCTCGGAACGGAAGATTTGGTCCAATGTCCAGGCCAACATGCTGTTCGAGAACGGCATAATCGGCCACCTGACCGGCAGCTACGATGCCGGGGGAAGCTACGGCCTCGAAACCCTCGAGATCGTGGGCTCCGAGGCCAGGTTCGTGCTGAGAGAGTCATGCGAGCACCTCGAATTCTACCCGCGGCGTTCCAGGCAGGTCGAGACTTACGCCCATTTGGGTGACATGATGGGATTCAGCGAAACCTTCCAGAGCCGCATCACCCGATGGATCGACCAGAACGTGGAGGGCGCCGATCCGGACGAAATCGATGGCTCCGGGATGGACGCCCTCAAGGCCCAGCTGGTGATCGAAGCTGCCATAAAGTCCTGGGAGACCGGCCAAGTCGTCGAAGTGGAGAAAGTGTAGCCATGAAACCAGGTGCAAACACCGTCCTTTTCGGAGGCCACAGCATGGAGACGGCCTTCCGATGCATATCCATGGCGGGCTACGACGCCGTCGAACTCTCAGCCATCGACTGGATGAGCGATCACCTGGTGCTCGACCGTTGGCAGGATCAGGTGCCCCAGATCAAGGAACTCTCGGAGGAGCATAGGCTGGAGCTGACGGCCATCGAGCAGCCGTCCCACGACGCGGAGAAGATGGAACGCGCCTGCCGCGCCGCGTCGGCGCTGGAGATTCCGGTCGTCAACTGCGGCCCGGGGGGGCAGAGTGGCGACGCGGACAGTTTGAAAGCATCGATAAGGTCATTGGCCAGTTTGACGGAGATCGCGGAGACGCATGGTGTCTCGCTTTGCGTCAAGGCGCACGTAGGCTGCAGCATTTACGACACGCCCACCACTCTGCGGGCGATGGAGGCTATTTCATCGCCCGCATTCGGCATCGACATGGACCCATCTCACATCTACAGGGCAGGTGAAGACCCCTCCGAGGCGATCGTAGAGGTCATGTCGCGAGTCAAGCACGTGCACATACGGGACTGCAAAGGCCGGCAGGAGGACCCTGGCCGTCCGGAGGACCAAGCCAACGGGCGAGGTGACATCGACCTGTTGCGATTCATCCGGGTGCTTCGCGAGCACGGCTATTCGGGTGCCCTCAATCTCGAGATCATTGGAGCAAGGGAATACGGCCTTGAGCGGTGCTGCACCATTGCCGCCGAGGCGCGTGGCCACATGCAGGCCTGCCTGCAGGCCTGCGGCGCCCGGTAGCGATAGACGAAAACAATAGTCTTCCCGAGCTACCGCACCTCGGAACGTCGGATCAAATCCGTCGAAATCCTCTTCCACCAGACGAGTTACGGAATTCGGCAATCCGGGGCAAAAACAGTTGCGCGCAAATTTCGCTATCAGAAACTAACTTTACGCTTGAACAACTTGACGTGAACGAATCCCGGGCGACTCTTCGCGTTATCCACTTTGCCGAAATCGGCAAAGCAACCGTGGCAAGTCGACCGTTGTCAGCGCGCCGGTGGTGCCAATTTCCTGACATTTGCCCGGCGCTGCGCCCGTGGCCTGTTCGACACAGTTTGCCGGAGCGCGCGTGAGTAGCTCGGGGCATGGTCTGGACGACAACCCCCAAAACGCAATCTACCACGCTCCATGTCTCTAACCCCCGTTCCGGCGCGAGTTCGAGAAACGGGGAATCAGCAAACTCCGAAAGAAAAAGTCGTGATCATCCCGAAAGCAACCGAGATGGGTGCATACGATAACCGGAGTGCCCGTGAACCCATCTAGACGTGCAATTCCGAACACACAGAAATCCGGAATTGACCGGGCATTCCTCTATGAAAGAGAACCACACGAAACCCGTCAAAACATATCGGCAAAACCGGAAAAATGTTTGACGGTGTTAACGGAATCGTGATTATCTGCGGCGAAGGCACGGAAATTTGCATTTGGAGGGCACAATGCGGCCGTTCTTGGAATCAAACGATCTTCTCGATGATCCGCCGGGCTTGCGTAAACGACTGCGTGATGACGGTTACCTGTTTCTTAGGGAAATCCTCCCGAAGGGCGAGGTGCTGGACCTGCGGCGACAAGTCCTCGAAATCTGCGCGAAGGCCGGTTGGACGCGCTCGGGCACCGACCTCATGGACGGCCTAGCCGATTGTGACCCAATCTGGGAGGGGGACGATGCGTATATTGACGTATACGCCCAGGTCCAGGCCTTGGAAGCCTTTCACCGGCTAAAGCTCGACGAGAATGTCATCAATGTCATGGAAAACCTTTTCCAGGAGCCGGTAATTCCCTTTCCAAGGACGATAGGGCGCATTGCATTCCCCCGGGACAACGCGCGCGGCACCCAACCACATCAGGACTGGATATTCGTCGGCGGTTCGACGGAGACCATCAGTTGCTGGGCACCGCTGGGTGATTTACCGTTCGATGTCGGAGGCCTGAAAATACTGGCGGGAAGCCACAAGGCAGGATTCCTCGAGCCTCGAGCCGCGCTTGGTCCAGGGGGAAGAACCGTCTATGTCGATCCTTCGCTGGAATGGCACCAGTCCAGCTACCAATGCGGAGATGTTCTGCTGTTCAAGCCTTTCACGGTACACGCTGCAGCCGCCAATCTGACGCCCGATGTGATGCGACTTTCGATTGACGTTCGTTATGCCGGCGTAAGCCACGCGATTTACGAGAAATGGCTTCGACCCGACTTCCATGATGACGTGGGTGAACCCTTCACCTGGGACACGTTGGAAAAGGGGTGGCTTGATAGCCCGATCGCCCATTACTGGGAACGGTTGCCCAAATTGAAAACAATGCAACACAGCTGGTTCTGGGAGGCAGGCGGGAACTCGTAGGTTCGGTGTAATCACCCGGTGCCTCGGTTGATGAAGGCTTCCCCTTCGCTTGCACACCTTGCATCGGCTAAAGTACCGCTGGGTCTTCTTGCGATCACTGGACGCTCGGGAAGCGCGATATGGTGGCGCGGACAACATCCGTGGTGCTGGAAACCACAATCACCTGTCCGGCTTGTGGTCAATCCGAAAAGGAAACGACGGCCACCGATGCCTGCCAGTGGTTCTGCGATTGCAGCCAGTGCGGTGTGGGTCTGCCGCCGAAACACGGCCTAGCAGCACGGCATCCATTTCGAGCGAAACTTCGGGCACGAAAAAGGCACCCTGGCCAGCGTTCTGGTGTTGCTCGATCTCCTGGAATTCGACCTGCGTGGCACCTACAACCCGTTCGAAGATCCGTGGCGGAGGGTGCAGGTTGATGCAGGGCAAAGCCCGCAGCATCAATCATGGGCGGCCGGTCACGTGCCTGAGGACCTTCGCGTCTTGGACATCTTCGCCGAACACGATCGTCATCGGTTTTCCGCAGATGACAGGACATTTCAAAAGAAACGGGCTTTGCTTTCGGATTTCAGAATCGTTTGATAATCAGGAATTTACAACGTTAGAACTTGACATCAGCAACGCGGAGGCGCTGGACATCACAGTTCCTGTTTTCGCGTCATGAAGGCCGGGCGATTCCTGGTGTTCAGTTGCTGGACGTATCACCGGTCAGACGGCAATCACTCTCCGGACCGGGACCGGCGCATTCTCTTCATTCGCTACGCCGACGCCGACGCGGTCGAGGTCTACAACAATGGTCAACAGCGCTTGGGCAGGGTCGTCCGGGGCACGAGTCAATTCCCGGAAGTCATGGAATTCGAAGCGGATCTTTGAATTGCAACGACGTACGACAAGCGAGTTTTTGGCGACCTATCGATAGTGATGCGGGCGACAGGGTCATCCACCCGGAAAACTCCCGCGAATACTGACTTGGTTTCCGGATGATTGTGCAAGATCAGCACTTGGATGGTGAACCCGGCATGAATCAAACCCATGACTACTAACGGACCATGACATTGTCTTACATGGCTTGACAGCAGGTGTTTGGCCAAGGCGTGTCGGGCAGGCATCTGACCCGGACCCTCGAAAGTGATCCGCCGCTGTTGTTGGAATCCGGGTCAATTCCAGCTCCTCGGGGAGATCAGAACGAGCAGGAAGGCATACGAATGCGAACAGATCATTGGCATGCTTCGCGCGGCTGAAGTCGGGCACGGCTTGGGCCGGTAGATCAGCGAGGTCTGCCGCGGTCTCTGCGCTCGGAACAGGTCTACGGTCGTTGGCGCCGCGGTGTCGACACGTGCAGTGAAGTGCTCAAGGGATGGCCCGCCCGTGTACGACCCGGACAATCCAACCCACTGCGGGAGTGGCCGATCCGTCCCCGGGTCACACCCTGCGCACCAATGGTGTCCGGCCCGATGCTTCGGGTTTTCGAACGCGCCGTGTGAACCTTCTCACGAGAAAGCGTGGTGCGCGGGCGCAGGTGCTGCGTCACCATTGGCGATGCCGACACCAAGACCATCCCCGAGGCTGGGCGCGTCGTCGCATCGTACGCGCAGCGCGCCCGTTCGCCGTTGAGAAACGGCCCGGTTCCGGCGCGCCTGAGCAAGTTCGTAGCCATGCCGCATCAGCTGGCGCGACGGCAATTCTCTGTTCACAACTGAGTCGTGTAGCGGTTACGGGCACGTTCCAGCCAGCGAGTTCATGCTCTTGCGGATCAGTTCTCCCGGGTATGCCGGGTTGAGAATATGGCAGAACGTGATCCCGTGTCCGGACACGCGGACACGCCTGATGAGCGAAGAGGCGCGCCGACCGTCCGGCAAGGACACGTTGATACCCGGTCCAGGCGACTGCCGCGACAACGCGGAGGGAAAGATCGCACCCCGGATCACGTGAACAGCGATGCGGAGCCGCCGCGCAAACCGGACGGTTTGCCGGATGCCCGTTCCACCGGGGACCTGTTCGTGTTGCCGCTAAAGGTCAACGGATCAGAAGGTTGCGGTGACTCCTCCGTCGACGGCGAGAATCTGTCCCGTTACGTACGCCGCATCGGGAGAGACGAGAAAACACGCGGCGCCAGCGATGTCCTCCGGCCGGCCCGCCCGCCCAAGGGGGATTTTGCGGTACCGCAGATAGATCGTGCGGAAATACTCGGTCGCATGTTCATGACTGCCGTCAGCGAGCCTGGCCATGCGGGTATCGATGAAACCGGGGGCGATCGCATTGACTGTAATCCGTTTCGGTGCAAGGTCACAGGCAAGTGCGCGCACCATGTTGATGATTCCGCCTTTTGCGCTGGAATAGGGAAGCGAATCCGGCGAGCCGAACTGACCCATGATGCTGGCGGTCATCAGGATGCGTCCGCCGGTTGCTTCCATCAGCGGAACCGAAGCAAGCGTGCAAATGAGGGCACCGTCGAGATTGACCTGCGTAACGGCACGGAATCGCTCGATCGTGAGGTCCGGGTATGGGCATATGTCCAGGATCGCCGCGTTGTTGACGAGGATATCAAGCCTCGCGTGATCGTCCGCGATCCCATCCACCAGTTTCCGGCAGGCATCGCCGTCGGTGATGTCGAGTTCGGCCGGAATGATCCTTCCCGGGTAACTTGATCCGGCCCGCACGGATTCGAGTTCCTGACAATCAATGTCGGCGAGTATCGTCGTCGCACCTTCACTGGCCAGACGCTGCCCGATCGCAAAACCGATGCCACGAGCACCTCCGGTGACAAGGGCGACCTGGCCCTCAAATCGGTTGTCACTCATGTCACTTCCCTCTTGTCTGGTTGCGTTCGATTGCGGCGTTCCGTCGCCATGCGAACGCGACGGCGACAGTCAGGACAATGGATAGCCCGAGAATCAAGGTGATCAGCGCATTTATCTCAGGCGTGAATCCCACGCGCATCATGGCGTAGAGCCGAACCGGCAGGGTCGTGTCGGTGCCGGTCACGAAAAGCGTGATCATGGTTTCGTCGAATGACAGTGCAAATGCCAGGATGCCGGCCGTCAACAGTGGCATGCGCAGATTCGGCAGGATGATGTAGCGAAAGGTCTGCAGTTTGCTGGCCCCGAGATCATGTGCCGCTTCGACGAGGCTTCGGCTGAGTGCGTTGAGACGGGTGAGGATTATCCGGTAGATGATCGCCAGCACGAATACGGCGTGGCCCACGATGATCGTGGCTATCCCGCGCGGGACGCCGGCCTCCCGGAAATAGATGAGCAGCGAGAGCCCGGTGATGATTGGAGGAAGCAGAAACGGAAGGAAGATGACATATTCGAGAAGCCGCGCCGAGCGCGACGACGGCCGGGCGTTTACATGCAGCGCCGCGGCGGTCGCGAAGATTGCGGCGGCGGCAACGGCGGTTCCACCCACCAGGATCGAGTTCCGGACGGCGTCGCCGAGAGCCTCGTTGTCAAACAGCCTTGCGTACCATTCAAGCGAAAACGTCTCCCAGTTAACCCGTCCCCGGCGCATCGAGAAGAACGACAGCACGAAAACCAGCACGATCGGAAGATACAGCGCCAGGTAGACGAGTGTGGTCACCGATGCCAGGGAGATATCGAGCAGGCGAATGCGCGTCATCGTTGCCACTTCGGATTGCCAAGTCGACGGGCCACGTAGATGACGCAGAGTGCAACCAACATGAGAAGGATCGACAGCGCCGCCCCCAACGGCCAATTGAACGCGAGACCGAACTGGCTGAAGATCAGCCGCCCGTAGGTGAATCCCGCGATCCCGCCGACCAGTTCGGGTGCCAGGAAGTCACCGGAGGCCAGTACGAAGGTGAACATGGCGCCAACGATCCCACCGGGAAGGCTGAGGGGAAGGATGATTCGGGCGAAGGTCTGGACCTCGCTTGAACCGAGGTCCGACGCCGCGTGCAGGACGGATGCCGGAATGCGTTCAAGAGCAACGTAGATCGGCAGTACCATGAATGGCAGCAACACGACCGACAGCGTGATTCTGACGGCAGTGAGATTGAAGAGCAGCGCACTGACCGGTTCGTCTACGATCCCGAACGCCATCAGTGCGCTGTTGAGCAGGCCGTTCGTGCCGAGCACGCCGCGCATCGCGTAGATCTTGATGATGTAGCTCATGAGAAGCGGTATCGCGAGCGCGACGACGAGGAGGTTTCGCCAGGCGGGCGGCCGCAGCCAGATGAAGTAGGCAGTGGCGTAGCCGAGAACCAGGTTGATTGCCGAAACCTCGAAAGCCATGCGCATGGTTCTCAGGAACGTCGTGCGGTAGGCAGTGTTGGACAGGATTTCGATGAAGTTCGTGAGTGTCGGTTGATAGACGATGGAATTCTCGACGACGGAAAAAAACCCGTATGTCAGGAAGCTGCCGAGCGGAAGCAGTATGAACAACGCAGCTATTCCCCAAAGGAAGATGCCGCCGGAACGTGCTCCGATGCTGCCTGGCTGTTTGCTCAATTTTCAGCACCCGTGACGAGGGCGCATTCCGCCGGGTCGAAGCCGACCCTGAGACGTGATCCGATGTCCGGTGGCCGGGCCGCCGGATCACTCCGCGTCTTCATCGTGAACGTCTGGGACGTGTTCGGGTGTTTGAGTTCGGTGATCGTTTCGGAACCGACGAAGGAGACCGCCGAGACCTCGAATTCGATCGAGTTGATGCGGGGCTCCGCATCTGTCCCGAACGCCTCGGGACGGATGGCCAATACAAGCCCGGACGTGTCTTCCGGCGGCGGCCCTGAAACCGTGAACGTACCGACCGGTGTCGACACAACGGTCGAGTCACCCCGCGAATCGTTGATCCGGCATGGCTCGATGATGTTGCTGGCGCCAAAGAATGCCGCAACGAACCTGCTCTTCGGCCGGTAGTAGAGTTCCCTTGGTGTGCCGATCTGTTCGATGCTTCCGGCACGCATCACGCAGATCCGGTCCGACATGGTGATCGCCTCGGACTGGTCATGGGTGACGAAGAGGAAGGTAATTCCGCTCTGGCGCTGGACGGACTTTAGGAATTTCTGCATCTGCCGCCTGAGGGCGGCGTCGAGGGCGGCGAGCGGTTCGTCGAGAAGTATGAGCCGCGGTTCGCAGATCATGGCACGGGCGAGGGCGGTTCGCTGTTGCTGACCGCCGCTCAGCTGTGCCGGATAACGCAAGTCCAGGTCCTCGAGGCCAACGATTCCCAGGGCGACATTGACCCGCTCGTTCAGCTCCTGCCGTGCCGTTCCGCGGACGCGAAGCCCGAATCCGACATTCTCTCGCACCGTCATGTGAGGAAACAGCGCATAGTCCTGGAATACTGTATTGAACGGCCGTCGGTTGATGGGCTTGTCCGCGATGTCATTGCCGTCAAACTCGATTCGTCCCGCACTTGCCGGTTGAAACCCCGCAATTGCACGCAGGAGGGTGGTCTTTCCCGATCCGGACGGGCCGAGGATCGTCAGGAATTCACCGTCGTGGACGTCGAGGTCGAGCGGGCTGATCGCGTCGACCGTATCAAACCGGACACCCAATCCGCGAATCCGCAACAACGGCATCCCGACGTCGGCCGCCGCACCGCCGGTGTCAGGCTTGGCCATATGCCTTCACGGCGTCCCAGTTTATTTCCACGCCGAGGCCCGGCTTCGTCGGCGGAAGTATTACGCCGTTTTCGAACACCAGGTCCTCGATGGCTAGCTCACGCCGAAGTTTCTCGATGCAAAGTTGTGGCGGCAGGTATTCGATGAAACGAATTCCGGGCGTAACGAAGGCGAGATGGGCCGTGGCGGATAGCGAAATTCCTGTCTTCCAGCAGTGCGGAACGACAGGCAAATTCCGTTCGGCCGCCATCTCGCAGACCGCCGCCGCCTCGTTGATGCCGCCAACGCGTCCGACATCGGGTTGCACGACCCCGATTCCGCCACGCTCGATCAGGTCGACAAACTCCCATTTCGTCGAGAGCCATTCGCCGGACGCGATCGGGAATGGAACCCGGCTTGCGAGTTTCGCGTGTTCGTCGAGGAAGTCGGGCCAGATCGGTGTCTCGAGAAAAAATATATCGTACGCGTCCCAGTCCCGGACGGTCGAATACGCGGTGTCCGCATCGCGCCAGAGGTACTGGACATCGACCATGAGCGTGATGTCCGGACCTATGGCCTCACGGACGGCTGCAACCACGTCCGTGTGCCGCTCGAAGCTCTCGTTCATGCCGTCGTGGGCAAATGGACCGGCCAGCGTACATTCCGCCTTGACGGCGCGAAAACCGAGTTCCTTTGCATTCTCGGCCGATGCACACAGGGCGTCGCGATACTCTTCGAATGACTTGCCCGCGGGTTGCAGGGACGCGTACGGAACGACCGGCGAGTCACGCCGGTCGCCGAGTAGCTGCCACAACGGTTTTCCCGCGGCCTTGCCGGCGATATCCCAGAGTGCCATCTCGACCGCACCGAGTGCGTGAATCACGGCGCCCCGGCGACCGTTCATTGCGGTGAACGTGTAGATGTCGTTCCAGATCGCGCCGATGTCGCCCGGGTCCCGGCCGATGAGCAGGTCGCGCATGCACAGACCCATTGTGTGTGTGCCCGGCGCTTCGATACAGGCTCGCCCGATCCAGGGATTAAGATCGCTCTCCCCGTAGCCTTCCACGCCATCGTCGGTCGTGATGACGACCAACAGGCTGTCCTGTGCAGAAGACGTCAGTCCAGGGTCGAAATCGTCGGCGACCAGGACATGACATGTGACGTCAGAGATTCTCAATCGACCACCTCATCGTTCGGAAACCGGCCGAAAACATACCCGGAATTTCGCGTTTCCGGAACCCCGATAGGTGGGCGGCAGGGCATCCGCGAATGCCCTGCCGGATCGTCCTTATTGGGCAGCCTTGACTTCGTTCCAGACCTGGACGCGTCGGTCGAAGTTCTCGACTGGGCGGAGCCAGACCAGCTTGTCCGAATAATCGAGCCCGGGGCTTTCGTCGGTGGTGTTGCCGTACCCCTTGAGCTCCGTCATGGTCGGTCCAGTATGCCCGTTCAGATAGTGGTTGACCCACTTGTGCGTGCAGTCGGAATCCTTGACGCCCTTGGACATGGCCCAAGTGTCCAACCAGCCGATCCCCCCCTCCTGCGGAATGGAGTAGACCACGTCATAACCGCGGCTCGCGAGTTCCACTGCCTGGAATTCACCCATC
Source organism: Paracoccaceae bacterium (assembly GCA_963664045.2). Lineage (GTDB taxonomy): Bacteria > Pseudomonadota > Alphaproteobacteria > Rhodobacterales > Rhodobacteraceae > JAPPHA01. The sequence continues at coordinate 42,323 of CAXXGT010000002.1, forward strand.
GAGAACATCAGGTTCGCTTCGCTTGAATCCCAAATGTTCACGCCTTCCTCGAAACCCGCGTAGTAGCTGATGAGGTACTGTTTCTGTTCGATGAGCTTCTGTTTCACGGCATCGAAGTCGGCATCGTCGAGGTTGAATGGGTCGTCGAGACCGAGGATGATCGCGGCGTTCGTGACGTTGTTGTTGGCGTCGTCGAGGGAAAGCACGCGCCCCGAGTTCGCCGGATCCCAAAGGGCTTCCCAGCTGTCTACGCCGTCCGGGAACGCTTCCTTGTCGTAGATCAGTCCAAGTGACCCCCAGGCCATCGGAACACCGTATTGTTCGCCACCGCTCATCACCTCGGACACCGCGCTGAATGACGGCAGGAGGTTTGCCGTGTTCGGGACCATGGACATGTCGAATGGAATGATCAGGTCATTGTCCACGTATCTCTGGATGATCGAGGTATCGATCGAGATCAGGTCGAAATCTGCGCCGTCGCTGCCGACCATCCGGGCGAACATCTCGTCGACCGAACCGGTGTAGGCCACGCTGACCTGGCAGCCCGTCTCTGCCTCGAAGGGGTCGACCCATTCCGGTTCGGCATAGCCTTCAAAGCTGAACAACCGGACTTCCTGTCCCATTCCGGGACCGGTAGCGAACAGGATCGTCGCGGCGGCCAAACAAAGTTCACGGGATCGAAGCATCATTCTTCTCCTCTCTTCTTGGTTTCTCGTTGTTGTCCGGGTGTTGGCCCTTGCGGGAAACCCGGCCGGTAATGTGTTCACGCAAAACGGGTTCAAGCCTGGATGGATCGCCTTCGGCAAGAAAACCGCGCAGGTATTCGTGCTGTGCGATTACTGCCGCGAAGTCAGGATCACGGTAAATCTCGAGGCCGAAGATAATCGTGACCTGACGCGAAATACCTTCCCAGATCCGCCGTCCAAGCAAGTTCCCGGAAACCGATATTGCGGCACGATGAAAATCGACGTCGGCGTGGCGAAGCCTGTCGACATCCGAAACCACGGCAGCCTTGCGCATGGTTTCGAGTGCCGAATCGAGCTTTGCGAAGCCCGAAGGATCGGACCGAAAATTCGGCATTGCTTCGGCAAGCATGATTGTTTCGAGGGCAATTCGGACGTTGCAAACTTCCCGGACCTGACGGTCATCGAACGGCGCAATCCGCCATCCTCGACCCGGCGCAGCGCAGAGGATTCCCTGCAGCGACAACTCGCGGATGGCTTCGCGGACGGGAACCCGGCTCACGCCGAGCTCCGATGCAAGTTCATCCTCCACCAACCGGTAACCCGGCGGGAACGAACCGGTTGCAATGGCAGGGATGAGACGGTCGATGATCTGTTCGGTCACCAGCCTTCTGCGCACCGGCTCGATCCTTGCTGAAACGTTGACCGCATTTTGCATTCTCGTATACTATTTGTTCGTATACAGTATGTAAAGTTGAAGCCGGGAGCCCGGTTCCGTTGCCCGAGAAGAACATGTACACTGAACTGATCGACCAGGTCTCCATCAACGCCAGCCTCGGAGAATCTTCGATCTGGCTTCCGGAACCAGGCTTGTTCCTGTGGCTGGATCTCGTCGGACGCGAGGTGCACCGCTATGACCCTTTGCTGCGTGAGCATGAGATCATCGCCGGTGGATTCGGAGAAAATCTCGGTTGCCTCGCGCGACTGGCGAATGGCCAGGTTCTGCTCGTCACGGCGACCGCTTTCATCCGGCTGGATCTCGACAGCGGTATGGTCGTCCCGGTCGACTTGCCGCTCGTGCCCGAGGAAGGAACCTGTTTCAACGACGGGAAAGTTGCCCCCGACGGCTCGTTTTGGCTGGGCACATCCGATGTCGACGAGGTTGAACCCACGGGCAAGCTTCATCGAATCACAGGCACCCGGACCAGTGTGCTCGACACCGGTTTCATCATTTCGAACGGACCGGCCTTCGCTCCCGGCGGACGCAAGGCGTATTTCGCCGATTCGGCCGGACGCCGAATCCTGCAATACGATCTCGACGACTCCGGCCAACCCGCTTCTCGCTCGGTGTTCGCGCACGTCCCGGAAGAGGACGGGTTGCCTGACGGATTGACAGTGGACTCCTCCGGACACGTCTTCAGTGCCCACTGGCAAGGCAGCCGGATCACCGTGTATGGCCCTGATGCATCGGTCCGGAAGCGGATTCAGCTGCCGGCGCTTAATGTCACGTCCTGCGCATTCGGCGGTCACGATCTGTCCAGGTTGTTCGTCACGACCGCTGCGATCGACACCGGTGATGCCGCCGGCGACGCCGAGGGGCATGCTTTTCTTCTGGCCAGCGATTGCACCGGCATCCCCGAGCCGGTTTTTGAATTTCCCGGACACTTTGCGTAGTCACCCGGGTACGGGTGGCGTGAAATGCAAATGAACCCTGTCGAGCCGGCTTTACGGAAGAAGAGAGGAATTTCCTGATCGAGATCGAACTCAAACCGGACGACAACAATGTCGTTCCGATGCCCGTGAAGGCCGGACAATGCCTGGTGTTCAGTTGCTGGACGTATCACCGGTCAGACGGCAATCACTCTCCGGACCGGGACCGGCGCATTCTCTTCCTTCGCTACGCCGACGCAGACGCGGTCGAGGTCTACAACAATGGTCAACTGCGCCTGAGCAGGGTCGTCCGGGGCACGAGTCGATTCCCCGAAGTCATGGAATTCGAAGCGGACCATTGAATTGCAACGACGTACTACTTGAAAGTTCCCGTCACCGTAACGCAATTGCGGCAATTGACCGGATCTTACGAATCCAGCGCCAAAAAAGTGTGCTTGCAGCCATGGAGCGGCTGACCAGTTTCCTCTTGTACTTGAAGAGGTTGAAGCCGACAGCGAGACGATCATGCCGGGAAGCGGGAGTCTCTGCGAATCCATCTCCAGGGCCTTGCGGTTCATGAGTCGTTTGGAGGACCTAAAAAACCTCTGTCCCCGGAATTCCGGTATGTGTATTTCATGCGCGCGCAGGCCATTTCCCGCCTGTTTCACGAAACACTTCAACAATCCATCAATCAACAGCAACGGTAAATGCCCATGATCAACCGGACCCATGCCATGCACCGGTCTTCGTTCAGGTTTCCCCGGGATGTTCGGAGACTCTTTGCTCCTGCCGCAATAGTGCTCGGACTGGTGCTGCCTCTACAGGTCTCCGGCGATGAAAACGTTCCTTGCGGCGGCCCCTTTCCGGCCTTTGTCGACGGGTTGAAGGCAGAAGCGCTCGCCAGCGGTTTCGGCCAACCGACGATCGAGGAGTTCTTTGCCGGTGTTGTCCTTGATCCTGACACCATCCGGCGCGACCGCGCCCAGGGAATATTCCGGAAATCCTTTATCGAATTCTCCAAGCTGGTCATGGCTGAATACCGTATCGTCCAGGGGGCGAAGTTCGAGAAGGAACATTCGTCTGTCTTTGACCGGGTCGAGGATGTCTACGGCGTGCAGCGCGGCGTTCTCCTGTCGTTTCTGGCGCTCGAGACCGATTTCGGCCTGGTCCAGGGCGATCACAACACCCTCAATTCCCTTGTCACCCTTTCGCATGACTGCCGGCGTCCCGGGCTCTTCCGGCCACACATATTCGCAGCACTCGAACTCTATCGCCGGGGCGATTTCGACCCGGCAAGCACGATCGGCGCCTGGGCCGGCGAAATCGGGATGATCCAGATGCTTCCCTCCGACATTCTCGAATACGGCCAGGATGGAGATGGCGACGGACGGGTCGACCTCAAATCGTCGACCTGGGACGCGCTGATGACTGCCGGCAGGGTCTTGCACGAGTTGGGTTGGCAGCCCAACCAGCCCTGGCTCGTGGAGGTCATCGTGCCTCAATCTCTCGACTGGAGCGAGACCGGCCTCGACCACGAAAAGACGGTAGCGGAATGGATGGATCTCGGGGTCAGGCTCCGCACGGACCAACGGCTCGATGGTTCGCTCGAGGCATCGATCCTGCTTCCCCACGGCAGGTTAGGGCCTGCATTCTTCGCGCTCGACAATTTCAGGCTCTACTTCGAATGGAACCGTTCCTTCGTCTACGCAACGACTTCCGCATTCTTCGCAACGCTCCTGTCCGGAAGCCCGATGTATCTCGACGGCAACGCGCCGCCGCCGCTTGCCGAGGATGAGGTCAGGAGATTGCAGGAGAGCCTCCAGTCCCGGGGCCATGATGTCGGAGCCGTGGACGGTATCGTCGGAAGCAGGACCCGTGCAGCGGTGCAGGCCGAACAGGTCCGTCTCGGATTGCCTGCCGATGCCTGGCCAACGCTCGAATTGCTCGATCTCCTGGCTTAGTTCGAATCCGTTGCCGGTCGTCGCCGGACGCATCACGCCGTTCGGCGACTTCATGGGTTCCGCGGCGTCCTCAACTGATCCGGAGATCGGTCATGTGCAGCAGACAAGCGGCCGCATGACGAGCTCGGGCTACGCGGGACACGATAATGCAACCCGGGATCATTTGTGATGGTGGGAATCCGAACCCGCCGAAAACATCTTTTTTCGTGTGCAGAAGCGGGAACCGACGTCGGCTTCAGGGTACGGCGGCAGATCCTTCGCGCGCGCTCGGGATAATGTTCTTCATCAGTTCAACGTGCGGGGTCTCGCTGAAGCCATTGGGCAGGTTCGATCTCGCCGGCTTCCGGTTGCGGGTATCGCGATTACCGTGACAAACCCTTCTTGCTCAAGGCCGCCACCCGTGCTCGCGCCGAGTTCGATCTCGGGTTCCACAGGTTTCGGTCGAGCGCTTCGTTCAAACGCTCTGAGATCTCCCGCAAGGCTGGCAGGTTGTGTTCCGACAGGAACCCGCGAACCCGGTCGTCATCGAGGCACGCATCGTAGACGAGATCGAAATGGTGATTTCGAACCGCTCCGGTCGTTGCTGCGAATGCGAAAAGGTAATCGATTGTCGCGGCGATTTCAAAGGCTCCCTTGTATCCGTGGCGCATGACGCCCGTGATCCACTTCGGATTGACGACCCGCGATCGGACAACGCGGCTGATCTCTTCCTCAAGGGTTCGAATGACCGGACGCTCGGGACGGGACAGGTCATTGTGGTAGATGGGCCGTTCCCGGCCCTGCAGGCTGGCGACCGCCGCGAACGCACCGCCCTCGAACTGGTAGTAGTCATCACTGTCAAGAAGATCGTGTTCGCGATTGTCCTGGTTCTGAACGATTGCCTCGACGTGGCGAACGCGTTGCTCGAGCGAATTCCGGGCAAATGATCCTTCCGCACCCTTGCCATAGGCGTAACTTCCCCACTCGAGCCAGACTTCTCCAAGATCTTCGCGGCTCGACCACAGGCGTTCATCGATCATCGCCTGCAGTCCCGCCCCGTAGGCGCCGGGCTTCGAGCCGAACACCCGGAATCCCGCTTCATCCGTCTCCTCTTCCCTGAACAGGGCTGCCGCGGGATTCATTTCATTCGGTTCATCCAGTGCCATGACGGCCCTGGCCGCGGAATCCACGAGGTCGACCTGTTGAGGGAACGCGTCCCTGAAGAACCCCGAAATCCTCAGTGTCACGTCGACCCTCGGGCGTCCCAGGACCGAGAGAGGCATCACCTCGAATCCCGTCACGCGTCGGCTTGCCTGGCTCCAGGTCGGCCGGACTCCCATCAGCGCGAGCGCCTGGGCAACATCAGCGCCTCCGGTTCGCATGTTTGCCGTGCCCCAGGCCGTCAGCAGCAGGGCTTTTGGCCAGTCACCGTGGTCCTGCATGTGCCGCTCGATCAACAAGGCCGCCGATTTCCACCCAAGAGTCCATGCCGTCGGAGTCGGGATCGAGCGACTGTCGACGCTGAAAAAATTCCTGCCCGTCGGCAGTACATCGAGCCTCCCCGATGTCGGAGCTCCGGACGGGCCGGGTTGCACGAATTTCCCGTCGAGAGCGGCCAGCAATCCGGCCTCCTCCGCCGGGCCCGAAAAACGTACCAGCGGACCGACATGGGTCCGGACGTTGTCCAGGACCTCCCGGCTGCATGTCCCCGGCGGCGCCGTCACGCCGTCAAGAAGATCAGAGGCCAACGCCTCGATCCTTTCGACCGTGTCGCCCTCGGAGCGCCACAGATCCTCTGACGCCGTCGCAAGTACGGCTGGCGTCGGCCCGTGCCACTTTGCCGACATGTCGCAGTCGAGGGGATCGAAACCGAGCTCGAGATCATCGGACAATGCCCGGTGCAGCGAGGCGTCGGCTCCCTTTCCGTTCCCCCGCGGCAGCCTGACCAGAGCCTGGACCAGGTTCCGCTCGAGCGTGCCGTGCGGTGACTGCCCGAATACGTGCAACCCGTCCCTGATCTGTGCTTCCTTGACGTCGCATAGCCACGCGTCAAGCCTGGCCAGGTCTTCGTCGCCATCCATTCCGGTGAGACCGGCGTCGATGTCGAGCCCGGCGGCAGACGATAACGACAGGATCTCCCGATGAAGAAGCTCCAGGCGCTGCGGGTCCAGCCCGACGGCATCATAATATTCGTCGAGCAAGGCCTCGAGGTCCCTGAGCGGACCATACGTCTCTGCCCGGGTTAGCGGCGGCGTCAGGTGATCGATGATGACTGCGCTTGTCCGCCGCTTGGCCTGGGTTCCCTCCCCCGGATCGTTCACGATGAACGGGTAAACCTGGGGAACCGCGCCGAAGACCGCTTCGGGGAAACAGCATTCGGAAAGCGCCAGCGCCTTGCCCGGCAGCCATTCCAGGTTCCCGTGCTTTCCCAGGTGGATAACCGCATGGCAGCCAAACTCCTCCCGAAGCCAGATATAGAATGCCAGGTAATTGTGCGGCGGCGGCAGGTCGGGAGAATGGTAGGTTTCCTTGGGATCAATGTTGTAGCCGCGCGCCGGTTGAATCCCCAGGGCCAGCTTGCCGTAACGGTGGACAGGCAACGGGAATCCGCCATCCTCCAGGAACGGGTCTCCGGCAGCTTCGCCCCAGCGCGACTCGACACGGTCGCGCGTTTCCCATGGCAGTTCGCGGTATGCGCGAAGGTAATCGTCCAGAGACAGGCGGACGCGGGCGTCCCGGTTTCCTGAATGCCCGTCGAGGGCATTCGTGGCCCCCGAAAGCAGGGACTTCATCAACGCGGCCGCATCCTCCGGTTCATCCCGGATTTCGTAGCCGTTCTCCTTGAGCAACCGGATGATCTTCATCGCCGACGCGGGCGTATCGAGACCAACGCCATTCGCAATTCGCCCATCCCGGTTCGGGTAGTTTGCAAGGACCAGCCCGACTTCGCGTTCTTCTGCCGGAGTATCCCGAAGCCGAATCCAGTTCGCCGCCAGTCTCGACACGAAGTCGATACGGTCCCCGCGCGCCTTGTAGGTGGCGACCGAACACTCCGTCGCCTCGTCGAAATACGCCTCGTCCTTGAAGGAAACCGCACGTGTCAGTACGCGTCCGTCTACCTCCGGCAACGCGACGTTCATCGCGATATCCCGCGGACGGAGTCCCGCCAACCCGGACTGCCAGTCCTCTTCCGAGGACCCTGCCAGGACAACCTGCAAGACCAGGGCATTCCGCGCCCCCGGCGATGTCAACGGGCTGACAGCGTTCGGGTTCCCGGTCCCGGGATCGGGAGATCTTGTAGCGAAGGACGTGCAGTTCAGGATCAGCGACGGCGGAGCCCTGTCGAATAGTGATTCCAGGGTCGCAGCGGAAACCCGGTCCCTGAGCGACACGACAAACACCGGCATCGGGTTCAGGCCCCTGCGAAGCAAGGACCGGACCAGGCGGTTGATGGGGTGCAGGCCTGCTCCCTGAACCAGGGCGCGGTAAAAGACGATCGGAACAACCGGTGCGCCCGTGATCCATTGTTCCCGAATGCGATCCAGGTCAGTGACACCGTCTCCCGGCCAGTAGATCCCCGCACGCAAAAGGGGACGCGCCGTGGGTGGCCGGTCGACAGATTCCAGCATTGCACGGGCATAAAGCAGGAAGTTACGCGCGTTCTCGGCGCCGCCCTCAACCAGATAGGCCCACAGGTTCTCCCAGTCCGCGCGGGCGACCGTAGACGACCTCCACAGTCCTTCATCGGGCTTGTCATCGCCAGGAAGCGCGGCGAACGGAACGCCGGCCCGGTCAAGCCTGGCGGAATATTGCTCCGCGCCATACGGCCAGTAGTCGGTTCCCCCAAGTATGCGTGCGATCACCAGGCGGGATCTCGACGCACAGGCCGAGATGTGAGAATCGACCGACATCGGATGGGCGAGATGGGCGAGATTTGCCAACCTCAGCGAACCGACGGCGTCACCGAGCTCGGCTCGGGCGGCCGCGAACGCTGCGAGTTCCGTATCGGCTGCCGAGACGAAAACCAGATCGCCCGGCGACTGGTCAAGATCAACGGCGCTGGAGCCGTCATCGATCTGGCCGGGTCGGGCCTGCAGCAAGTGCATCAGTCGAGGCGCTTTTCCATGAAGAGACTTGCCGGATGGTCACGATAGCATCCGAACCTCCCGCAGCAGTTGTATCCCCGACGTTCGTACAGCCGAACCGCGGCGGCCAGCCTGGATCCGGTTTCGAGCCTGACGACACCGAGACCCAAGTCCCCTGCGTCAGCTTCGAGACGGTCCATCAGCGTTTTGGCGATACCACGACCGCGCCATTCCGGACGAACATACAGCCGCTTGATCTCGCCGTAGCTGCCGCAGTCAACAAGAGCCACGCACCCGACCGGTTCGCCGAGTTCCCGTGCGACGAGGAAGGTTGAAGCGGAGCCTTTCAGTTCTTCGGGACTGAACGAAAAACAGGCCTCGGGTGGATAGAGCTCCCGCAACGCGGCTTCGCTGCCTTCGATCAAGAGCCTGCCTTCCGTCGAAACCGGACTCTCGGCGGCAATCTTCAGCATGCCGCGGCCTTCAACCCGGTTCTGATCCCCGTTCGATCGAGCCCGGCCATACCAATCACGACGAGCCTCGTCGTGCGCCTTTCGCCGGGCCGGAACGGCCGGTCGAAATAGTGCTCGACCCGGGGGCCAACGGCCTGGACCGCCAATCGCATGGGTCGTCCGGTCACGGCCGCAAATCCCTTGATCCTGAGGATGTCATGTTTGCGGACAGTCTCCTCGATCCTGACAGACAGGGTGTCGGGCTCGGCCACGGATCCGAACTCGACAACGAATGACTCGAACTCATCGTGGTCGTGGTCGTGATCCTCGTCATCATGGTGATGCCTCGCCTGCCGGGAATCGGCTGCGTTTTCGGCAGCCGCCCGGACACCGAGGACGACATCGGCCGGCAAGTCCCCGTTCCGCGCAGCCACGAACCGTGTTCCTACCCGGGATTCCTGTCGGAGCCGGGCAATCAACCCGTCGACGTCATCCGGGTCGAGCAGGTCGGACTTGTTCAACACGACGATGTCGGCTGACACAAGCTGATCTTCGAACAATTCCGCCAGCGGTGACTCGTGGTCCAGGTTTACGTCTGCCTGTCTCTGGACATCGACTGCAACCGGATCGCTCGCAAAACGGCCCTCGACAACAGCCTTGCCGTCAACAACGACAATGATGCCGTCAATGGTCAAACGGTTGCGCAGCCGCGGCCAGCCGAACGCCCTGACGAGGGGTTGTGGAAGGGCCAGGCCCGAAGTTTCGACGACAACATGATCCGGCAATTCATCGCGGGCGAGGATGGATTCCATCGCGGGAACGAAATCCTCGGAGACGGTACAGCAAATGCAGCCGTTGGTCAGTTCAACGATCTCGCCGGTTCCGCAAGCGGATTCGCCGCAGCCTTCGATGAGCGCACCATCGACCCCGAGATCGCCGAATTCGTTGATCACCAGCGCAATCCGCCGACCGCGCGCATTACCCAGAAGGTGACGGATCATGGTGGTCTTGCCCGCACCGAGAAAGCCGGTGAGGATCGTCACTGGAATACGCGAAGCCATGATTCCTCCGAAACTGTTGACGGAAACAACCCCCGACGGGGTGTCGGCGGCGGGGCGATCAGCTGAATCCCGCGATAGCGAAGGTGGCGTCATCCGCCGTCTCGAGAACCGGGAACAGGCCGATTCCGGCAACGGCAGCGCCCGCGAGCCGTGATTCGACAGCACCAACCCGGTCTGCGGCCGCCCATCCCTGTGCCAACCGCGCACTGGCCGCGCTGACGAGATACTGGACGATGGCCAGTCCCAACACGTACGCGGTCACCACGTGTAATCCGACCTCGGCTTCCCGAGCGGCGGGACTTTCCCCAATGGCTGAACCATGGAACAAGCCAAGACAGACAAATAATCCAGGGATTGTCCCGAGCAGGGCTTTTTGGCCCCAGACGAGCAGCCCGCCCAGGCACAATAGCGAAAGCGCAATCATCGTCTCGACAATCGGCAGGCCCATGCCGGTGGAAGCCAGAAAGGTGCTGCCGAGCATGGCGACGACATATGAGGCTGGGGCGGAATACGGCCTGCCAGCCAGCGCCGCGGCAAGACCTGCCGCCAGGACAAAGAACAGGTGTTCGAGCCCGATCACGGGATACCCGATGCCGGAGAGGAAACCATACGTGAATGTCTCCAAGGGAGCCCCTGCCACCGGGTGGTGGGCGAACGCAACGCCCGGCACGACACTCATCGCGCAAGCAGGAATCGAAAAAACCTTCGGCGGGCTTTTCATCTGTCCAACTCGCAGGAAACCCCGTCCTTCGGGGCGGGGAGGAATGCGATGTCGCGTGTTCCATGCATCGGCACCTTCTCCTTCTTCCGGAACGTGTCGAGGGCGTAGCCGTAACCGTCGCCGCGCTGGACGATACGGCAATGCCTGTGCGAGACGCCCTGGACGGTGCCGCCGGCGGTCTGGACGTTGAAGGATCCGGAGGCCCGCACCGCGACGCGCCCCACATGGACGCCCTGCCGCTTCCCCGTGGGCACGGTCGCGCGCACGATGTCACCCGTCCTGAAGCCCTTGACGGATTTCTTCGCCATCAGGTAGCCGACGGGAAACCCGAACCGGTTCACGCGCGTGCGCGCATGTGATCCCCGGCCCGTGGCCTTGATACCGAGCCCGGGCTGATCCCAGCCCTTCAGCGCGGGCGTCTCCCCCACGCAGGCCGCGTCAAGGGCATGCGTCTTCGGGATCCCCAGCCGCGTCCGGTTGTACTTCGTCCGCCCGCCCGAGGAGCCGGAAACGGGCAGGCCCGTGCATCGCAGCCCTTCGAACAGGACGCGACGGGTGGCGTTGACCGCGGCGGCGTCATGAAGCGGTGCCCTGGCGTCCGCGAGAACCCGCCGCAGCCGTTCGGGTTGCCCGGACAGGAAGCCCTCCACCGGCCCCGCACCCTTGACCAGGTTGCAGGACGGACAGGCCAGCGTCAGGTTGGAGACCCGGTCGGACCCGCCCCGGGCCTTCGGGCGAATGTGATCAACCTGGAGCGGTGTCTCCGTTGCGTCGCAATACGCGCATCTGCGGTCCCATTTCTCCAGGAGATACTCCCGGACCTCGTCGCCGGCGAGGGTGCCCTGCTGGTACTCCACGCCCTCGATGTCAGGGCTCTCCAGCGCCTGCATGTCGAAGCGCACCGTCTCGCACCGGATCCCGGTCACGGGCGCGAGCCTCCCGAAACGTTCGGTCCAGGACAGCACGTTGTCCACCCGCGACTGCAGCGACGGCGCGAGCCTGCGTCCCGGGCGCCGGTTCAGGAACCGCTTCTTCCGATAGCGCAGGTTCGCCGAGCGCCGGCGTCTCCGGCAATTCGCCCGTTGCTGCATCGACTTCCGGATCCGCGCGCCCCTGTGCTCGATCTCGGCAAGGGACAGGACCTCGCCGTCGTCTTTCACCAGCGCCAGGCCGGTCCTCCTCGATCCCGGATCGATCTTGAGATCCAGGGGCTGCGTCTCTCCTCCGGTCCTGTCCCGGAACCTGATGGTGAACGGATAGAGGCGGACCACGACGGCGCGCCCCGTCTTCAGAAAAATCCTCGCCCGCGCCGGATGACACGGCATCAGCGGGTCGCCCCGCCGGTCGAGAACGAAAACGCGGCTTACGCCGCACTGGGAGTCGCCGGAGCTTCTCCCGTGACGCCGGCCATGGCCGGGCTCCTCTCGCACATCTTGCACATCCGCGTTTGGATTCGTCCCGTTTCGTGCCTGACCCGGCGTGTCTGCTGACGAACCTTCCAGGGCCTGGCGCTGAGGAAGCACGCCAGGGTGGGTCTTGAACGCATGATGCAAGGTAGATCGGATAAAAGTCTCCTTTCTCGTGCTGGTCAGCATGGGCTTTCAGGGAGGGGTCGCTGACCGAATCTCCTCCTCGGCTCAGTCTGTGGGGAGGATCCGCGGGTCGTGGATTAACCGAAACACCGTCTTCACCATCACGGAACACCCCGTCCGTCGCTGTTGGTCAGCGCAATTGCACTGGTGCATGGCAGGTCTCCTGGCTCGCGGGTCAGTGCGCTGCGCCCTCCTTCCCGGCAATCGCCAGTGGAACTGGACGCGCGCTCGCCGCTACAGTCGCGGGGGCGGCTGCGGCTGGAGGTTCCTCGGATATCGGTCAACCTCTTCCGCATTCCCGTTTCATCCCCGGATGCTTTGCATCCGCGCGGGGAACCATGCGGAGCCCTTGTTAACCGGCATCGGACCGTGGTCAAGACATTTCGTGTCCGGTGCGGCGTACGCGATTGATCCGGACCTTCACACATAGTCACGTATCCCTGACGAAGCGCGCGCCTTCACCGGGGCTACAGAAAAACAGATATTTCGAGTCAATAAGTGGTTGACTGACAGTACAGGTTGACAACACTTGGTATTGGCGGGCAATTCCCTGCATTGAGAGCAACAGCAGGTGGTTCGGTGCATTTCGACAAGATTCGTCTGACCGGATTCAAGAGTTTTGCGGATCCAACGGAGCTGATCATTGCTGACGGGCTGTCGGGGCTCGTTGGACCCAATGGTTGCGGCAAATCGAATCTTCTTGAAGCGTTGCGCTGGGTCATGGGGGAAAGTCGCCCGACCTCCGTCCGTGGAGGAGGAATGGACGACGTGATCTTCGGTGGCACCGAAGGCCGTCCGCCACGGGACTTCGCCGAAGTCGTGCTCACGATCGGGAACAGCGCCAACGTCGAGGTGGAAGGCGTCGAGCCCGCGAAAACCCTCGAGGTCGTACGCCGGATCAACAGGGAAATCGGTTCCGCCTATCGGGTGAATGGCAAGCAGGTCCGTGCCCGCGACATCAGGCGAATGTTCGCAGATGCCTCAATCGGTGCCAACTCTCCGTCACTCGTACGCCAGGGGCAGATCGCGGAACTGGTCAATGCAAAGCCTGCCTCCCGGCGTCGTATCCTTGAGGAAGCCGCCGGAATTTCCGGATTGCACCAGCGACGCCGGGAGGCCGAACTCAAACTCCAGAATGCCGAAGCCAACCTCGATCGCGTCGCGGACGTGATCGCCTCGCTTGAATCGCAGCTGAAGTCCCTTGAACACCAGGTTCAGCAGGCGGCCCGTTACCGCGAATTCGGCGCGAGGCTGCGAAGGTCCGGGCAATTGCTGCTGTACCAACGGTGGCAGAATGCCAGCGAGGCGCGAGCAGAGGCGACCAACGCCGTCATCGGCGCCAAGGAAGCGGTAGAGAAAACTGAAACCGCCACTCTCGCCGCGCAGGAACAGAGGCTGCGGGCGGCAGAAAGCCTGGGCACAGCCCGTCGCGATGATTCCGCAGCTTCGACCGCGCTGGAGAAACTCAGGATGCAACTCGCGGGCCTGGCCGCCGAAGAGGCACAGGCAAGGCAGGCGATCGATCGCCAGCAGGCACAGGTTCGGCAACTCGAAGTCGACCTGGATCGTGAATCTTCGCTCAGCGTAGATGCCGCCAACGCGGTCTCTCGTCTCGACGACGAACAGGACGAGTTGAGCGAAGCCAGTGGCGACCATGACGCCCGCATCGAGGTCGCGAAAAAAAGTGCAGAGGCCGCACGTGAACGGTTGCGCGAAGCCGAAGCGGTTTTCGAATCGCTGTCGCGTGAATTGGCCCGGCTGACGGCAAGCAGGCAATCATCGGAAAAGCGGCGCGCCGAAGCGGAGTCGATGCTCGCCCGCAGAACGGCGCGGGCCGAGGAAACAGCGTCCCGCATTGAAAAGGCCAGGGAACGCCTTGACGAAACGAACAGGTCTGTTGCCGTCGCGTTGGAAGAAGCGACAGTTGCCAAGTCCAAGGCTGATTCGGCCGAGACGGAACTCACGAATTCCGCGACGGAGACAGCCCGGGCTCAGGCCGAGCAAGGTGCTGCCTGGAACGCCCACTCCGAAGCGGAAGGCACGGCTTCCGCTCTCAGGTCCGAAATCAGCGCATTGGAGAAGGTGCTTGACGAAACCCGGAAGGACGGCGACCAACTCATGGACGCCGTTCGGGTCGAAGTCGGTTATGAAGCCGCCTTCGGCGCGGCCCTCGGCGACGACCTGACACTTCCCGGCACAGACAGTGACTCCGGTTCCGGATGGGTGTCGCTCCCGGGCTACACAAAACCGCCAGCCATGCCTCTGGAAGCCAGGCCACTCGACGTCCACGTGGTGTCTCCTCCAGAGCTCGGGCGAAGAATGAGCCAGACCGGGCTGGTTGCCGCTTCCGAAGGTTCCCGGTTGCAGGGGCAACTCAGGCCTGGGCAACGCCTGGTGAGCGTCGAAGGCGACCTTTGGCGTTGGGACGGGTTCAGGACATCTGCCTCGGATGCCCCTTCCAGATCAACCGAGCGGCTCAGGCAGATCAACCGGTTGGACAGCCTGCGCGATGCGCTTAAGGATGCGGAAGGCAGGTCGACAGAGTCTGCACGGATTCTGGCGACCGCAAGGGAAAGGCTGTCCGCTGCCGTCACTGCCGAGAACATGGCGCGGGATCGCCGAAAAAGGGCGGAAGAACTCCTGACGGAAGTTTCGAGACGCCACTCCCGTTTCGAGGCCGAACGCGACAAGCTGTCGGGAAACCTGGAGGCCCTGTCGCTCGCGCGCGAGCAAATGATCGAAGACATTGCGTCCGCCGCCGCCACGATTTCGGAGGCCGAAAGCGGACTGCTCGAGTCGGGCAAACTCGTGGCGGTGCAGTCCGATTTCGATGCGGCGCGGCAGAAGCTGTCCGGCGCCCGCGACGAAATGATTTCGCGTAACCTGGAACACGACGCGCTCCACCGCAACCAGGTTGCAAGACAGGAACGGCTCGCGGAAGTCGAAGCCGAAAGGAATGACTGGTCCCACCGCGCACGAACCGCGGCCCAACGGATTCACGACCTGGAACTGCGCCGGGGCAAGGCGGCAATCGCGTTGTCCGAGGCGAACAACCTTCCCGATGAGATTTCCGTTCGACGTGACGAATTGAAGACCCGGGTCGACCGGGCGGAAAATCGGTGCAATTCGGCTTCGGATCTCCTCAAGGCGGCAGAAAAAGCGTTGCGGGACGTGGAACAGCGGGAACGCGAATGCGAACGGGCAGCTTCGGACGCGCGCGAACAACGCGCACGCACAGAGGTCATGCTCGAGACTACCACCGAACAGGAACGCGCGGCGAACGCGATGATTGCGGCAGAGACCGGCGGCAGTCCGGAAGATCTTGTCCGGACACTTGAACCTGCCGCGGGCGGAAACGAGCGGAAAGACGTTTCCGCGATCGAGGCGGAAATCGTATATCTCCGGCGCCAGCGAGACGCACTCGGAGCGATCAACCTGAGAGCCGAAGAGGATGCAAGCGCACTGGCATCCGAACGCGACTCCCTTGCCGCCGAAAGGGATGAACTCGTAACCGCCGTTGCGCGCCTCAGATCCGGGATCACTTCGCTGAACAAGGACGGGCGCGCGCGACTGCTCGACGCATTCAACGAGGTCAATTCAAATTTCAACGGACTCTTCAGGCACCTGTTCGAGGGCGGTCGCGCCCGCCTGGAGTTGGTCGAAAGCGATGACCCGCTGGAAGCCGGCCTCGAAATCATCTGTCAGCCGCCCGGGAAAAAGCTGTCGACCCTGTCGCTCCTGTCGGGCGGCGAACAGACATTGACGGCCATCGCACTCGTTTTCTCGGTCTTCGTAACCAATCCGTCGCCCGTATGCGTTCTCGACGAGGTCGATGCACCGCTTGATGACGCCAACGTCGACAGGTTCTGCAGGCTTCTGGCCGAAATGACGCAACGCACGGACACCCGGTTCCTGATCATCACGCACCACGCCATCACGATGGCCCGCATGGATCGGCTGTTTGGCGTGACAATGGCGGAGAAGGGCGTCAGCCAGCTGGTTTCTGTCGACCTGAGCCGAGCCGAAGACCTTGTCGAGGGTTGAGTTCCGGTTCGCGCGAGTCGGTAATCCTGGCCCGGTAGCCGAACATCCCGCGTCCGTACCGCCGTTCCAGTGCCGGACCTGACGCTCGAATTCGCAGCCGTCTCGGCTCTTGTGTTTCTGCTTGCCGGGTTCGTCAAGGGTACGGTCGGGATCGGATTGCCGACCGTTTCCATTTCGCTTCTGAGCCAGTTCCTGGACCCCAGGCTGGCGATTTCACTGACCCTGCTGCCGATCCTGGTCTCGAACTTGTGGCAATGCATGAGGGCGGGGCAGTTCCTGGAGACGTTCCGACGATACGCCCTCATGGCCGTCTGCATGGTGGCCTTCATCTATCTCTCAGCAAATATCGTCCACAGCATTCCGAATTCGGTCCTGACCCTGATCATCGGCGGCGGCGTCATTGCCTTTTCGGTGCTCGGCCTGGGTTTCCGCCTCCCGAAACTCCCCGAAGCGTGGGATCGGCCAGGCCAGTTCATTTGCGGGAGCGCGGCAGGAGTGCTTGGCGGCATCACGGCCATCTGGGGGCCGCCGCTGATCATCTTTCTCATGGCGCGGCGCATCGAAAAGGACGATTTCGTACGGGCCATCGGGGTGTTGTTCGCGATCGGAAGCCTGCCCCTCCTGTTCAGTTTTTGGCAAGCCGATCGATTCAACGAAGAGATTGCCGTCGTTTCCACAATCATGGTCATTCCTTCTGTCGCAGGTTTCATCGCTGGAGAGTGGCTGCGTATCAGGCTGAACGCCAAGCGATTTCAGACTGTCCTGTTGATGCTGTTTCTCTTGTTGGGCCTGAACCTGGTTCGTCGCGGCCTGACCATGTAATCAGGCTCGATTGACCGGCAAACGAGATTGTCAGCAGTGTTCGAGAGCGTACCGTCACAGAGCGCCGTCGAACCGCGTCAGGATTCGGTCGGTATCCTCTGATTCCCCGGCGTTGCGATCTTGCAATTTTCAGGCTTCGTCGCCACATGATCCCGCGATACACGGATACCGGGCAAGGGAGCACAATCATGGCCTTACGCATCAACGACACGGCACCGGACTTTTCAGCCGACACAACCGAAGGGAGAATCGATTTCCACGAATGGATTGGCGACGCATACGCGGTACTGTTCTCTCATCCGAAGGACTTCACTCCGGTCTGCACCACCGAACTCGGGGTCATGGCCGGGATGACCGAGGCATTCGCGAAGCGAAACGCCAAGATCATCGGAATCTCCGTCGATCCGGTTGAAGACCATCATCGGTGGAAGTCCGACATTGAAACCGTGTCCGGCAACACGGTCAACTATCCCATGATCGGCGACGGTGACCTGAGAGTGGCAAAGCTCTACGACATGCTGCCGGCGTCGGCAGGGTCGAGTTCGGAGGGCCGGACTCCCGCCGACAATGCGACGGTGCGTTCGGTGTTCATCATCGGTCCGGACAAGAAGGTGAAGCTTTCGCTGACCTATCCGATGACGACGGGCAGGAATTTCGATGAAATACTCCGGGCGCTTGATTCCATTCAATTGACGGCCAACCATCAGGTCGCAACTCCGGCGAACTGGAAGCAGGGCGAAGACGTCATCATCACACCCGCGGTTTCGAACGAGGACGCCAAGGACCGTTTCGGGGATTTCGACGCCGTTATTCCCTACTTGCGCAAGACTGGCCAGCCAGGCTGAAACGCCGCTGCGAATTCCATGATCGGTGTACCGAGATGAAATGACCGGAGTCGCCGAGAGGCCAAATGCAATCCCGTGCTGATGGAATGCTGGCGGTACTTGTTCGGCGAAACGACAGGAATCGGTGCCGGGTACTGCTCGTCAAGATACGGCTGACCACACCCGCAAACTCCGGCCCGGGGGCGTAGCCATCGTCAGCGCGGGCGGAACCGGCTCCCAAGTCCGCGATCCGGTGCCGATGACATTGGTGCGGGGACCTTCTCCGTCCGGTGACGGCGTTCATCCAGCACAACGCCTTTCGGTCACCCGACTCCCTTTCCCGGGGCGATCTTGGGGTAGGCCCGATCAAATTGGCCATGGACGCCCGCAGGTACGCATCCATGCGCAGGCGGGCACTGGCCATGACGGAACTCGAAGTTCCGCTCGGCGCGTACGACCCATGAGAAGCCGACGTCCGGCCGCATGAACGAAAATTGGACGTCCAGATCAGGTCACGACCGGACATGGAGCGGAAACCCGAGGTTCACGACCCGCCGGTGAACAGGGGCATCACAACTTCACCGAACCTATGTGGGTGTCGAAACCCGGTCCAGGTTCCGTGGAGGGGCCGATGAATTCCTGAGTATCAACTGTACTTCGACTGAATTGTGCATGGTCACTTCATCTCCGCTCAACTTTCCCAGAATGTAGCTGGCGGCATTGGCGCCCATTTCTTCCGCCGGAACGTTGATGGTTGTCAGCGGCGGGTTGGAGTGCATCGCAAATTCGAGATTATCGAAACCAACGACGGAAATATCGGCGGGGACCTTCAATCCTTTCGCAGTGCACTCGATGAGGGCTCCCAGGGCGAGAACATCGTTTCCGCAGATGATGGCGGTTGGCGGCGGGATGTCCCGCGACAAAAGAATTTCGCACGCCTTCCTGCCATCGGAAATGGAGTAGGAGCGCTCCGAAACCATTGAATCGTGCAACTCGATTCCGTGCCTCACAAGTTCCTCTCGAATCCCCTCAAGCCGCTGTGTCGTACGATCATTGTCCTGGGTAATTCCGGAAATGACGCAAATATTCCTGTGTCCCAGGTGCACCAGGTGTCGGGCAATCTTCGCCGCCGCCGAGGAATTGTCGAATCCCACGGTCGGACATGCCCCTGTTGGGTTGAACGCATATGTATTGACGAACGGAACGTCGAACTGATCCAGCAGTTCGTAGAGCTTGGGCCGGTGCTGGTCTCCGACAAGTATCAACGCTTCGGCACCGCGCTCGAGCAGCAGCCTGGCCTCGTTCAATTCGGCATCCAGATCGAAGTTGAAAGTTGCGATCAAGGTCGAGATGCCAGCCTCCGAAAATCTGGAATTGGCCGCACCGACCAACTGCGCATAGAGCGCATAGTCCAGGGTCGGGATCAGAACACCGACCATGTGCGAGCGCTGGGAGCGCAGAGCACGCGCGGCGTGGTTTGGCACGTAACCGAGTTGGAGCATCGCGCTTTCGATGCGAAAGCGCTTTTCGGGGGAGACTTTTTCCGGATTGTTGATTGCGCGCGATATCGTTGCAGGTGCACAGCCGGCAAGTTTGGCAACATCCGCCAGGCGAGCCCGCGATGCCGAATCGTGAAATCGATTTTTTTCCTTAGACGTCATGGTGATGATACTTCTTCTCTATTTGTCTTACCTTATCAGGCCGTTACCCGTTTTGGAAGAAAAGCGTTGACTCCGGCACGTCATTCTGATGAAATCGTTTCCATCATTTACGGAAACCGCCGGGGGGAGAATGTTGCAGCCGGAGGTCAGGCAAGACTCGAAGATCCTGTCGTCACTTTTGAGAGTCGCAACATTCTCAATCATCGTGATTTCCGTGCTGATGGTCGTCGTCACCCTGGCCCAGGTGATCTTCAGATACGTCATCTCTTCCCCACTTCCCTGGTCGGAGGAACTGGCGCGGTATTGTTTCGTGTGGATTGTCTTCCTGGGTGGGGCGATTGGCCTTTCCCGGGGCATTCACCTTGGCGTCGACCTGTTTGTCAACCTGCTTCCGGAAAAGTTCAGGGTTGGCCTTGAGGTGCTGTCGTATGCGCTCATCGCGTGTTTTGCAGCTTCGGTCGTTTACGCGAGCTATCCGGTTATCAACATGAACATGCTGCAACGCTCACCGGCCCTCGGCGTGCAGATGACATGGATCTACATCGCAATCCCGATTTCCATGTGTCTGATGTTCCTGATTTGCGCAGAGCGAATCGTGCTCGTCTTTCGCGAAAGCAGAGAACGGAAGGGTTAGGCATGTCGATGCTGGTGATCCTGTTCCTCACGTTCTTCGTGCTCTTGCTCATCAACATCCCGATTGCCTTCGCACTCGGCATCGCGGCGGCCCTGACCCTGGCACTTGACGATACGCTTCCGCTAAACAGCATTGTCACGCGCGCCTTCGTGGGCGTCGACTCGTTCACGCTCCTGGCGATCCCGTTTTTCATCATTGCGGGCGAGTTGATGAACGCCTGCGGGATTACCGAGCGCATCGTTACCTTCTCGAGAACGCTTGTCGGGCATATTCGTGGAGGCCTGGCCCATGTGACCATTGTGTCGAACATGTTCTTTTCAGGCATCTCGGGGTCGGCGACTGCTGATGCGTCCGCCCTCGGATCCATGATGATCCCCGCGATGAAAAAGAACGGATTCGATGCGGACTACGCGGTCGCTGTCAATTCCGCAGCCAGCGCGATGGGACCGATCATTCCTCCCAGTATCATGATGGTGATCTACGGCTCTATCGCGAATGTCTCCATCGCGCGACTGTTTCTGGGTGGTTTCGTGCCGGGGTTGATCGTGGCGCTTGGCCTGATGACGATGGCCTATTTTATCGCCCGGAAGCGAAACTACCCTGCCCCGCCACGCTCGGAGCTTCCGCCGATTCTTCCTGCGTTCCGTGATGCGCTCTGGGCACTTGCCATGCCCGTGATCATCCTGGGAGGAATTTTTTCGGGAGTATTCACCGCCACCGAAGCGGGTGTGGTCGCGGTGGCCTACGCTACCCTTGTCGGCACCTTCGTCTACCGGGTGCTGACCTTCAGGCTTTTGGGGAAGCTCCTGGTTGATGCGGCAGTGACGACGGCAGCGGCGATGTTCCTGATCGCGATGGCTACGTCCTTCGCCTGGCTCCTTGCCTGGGCCGGATTTGGCTCTGCCGTGCTGGATGTGCTTGGTGGAATTTCGACGAACCCGACGATCGCCGTCCTGCTGATTCTCGCGTTCATCCTGGTCCTTGGACTCTTCATCGAAGGCATACCCGTCCTCATCATCTTCACTCCGGTTTTGCTGCCGGTCATTCATGGCCTGGGAATCGATCCGGTCTACTTCGGTGTCATTCTGGTCATGGCCGTTGTCATCGGATCGGTGACACCGCCCGTCGGAATTCTGACCTATATCTGCTGCGCCATCGCCGGGATTACGATCTCGCAAGCCTTCCGCGGGCTGCTGCCGTTCTGTGCAGTGCTGGTCGCTGTCCTGATCGCCGTCGCCGTGTTCCCAGGCCTTGTCATGACAATCCCGAACCTTTTCAGCCACTAGCATTGATCTCGTAAAAGGAATTCCGCCTTGAAAATAACTCGCGAGGAACTGCAGCGAAGGACAGAGAAACTCCGGCGCAGAATGAAATCCGAAGGGTATGACGCACTTGTCATTTTTTCAGATGAATATCGCACTGGCCATTCGTCCTACATCACGAATTACAAGCCGATCAATGTCATCGAGGAATCCCCGCAACTGGTGATCATGGTCGGTGACCTCGCGCCGGTCGTCTTCCTGGGCCGGCTGAACGCCTACGCGGCGAAGGACAGTTGCTGGATCGAGGACGTTCGCGGCATTCACCGGCCCTATACCGATCTGCCGGAGGTCCTTGCTCCGATTGCCGGCCGCGCGAGCAGGATTGGCCTGATCGGCAAGAATATCATGCCCGTGGAAGTCCACGAACAGATTGGCGACGCAGTGCCACAGGCCACCTTCGAATCGCGCGACGACATCATGCTCGACCTGCGCAAGATCAAGTCAGAAGCCGAAATCGCGCTGATGGAACGCGCCGCCGAGATCAACGATGCTGTACTCAAGGAAGCAGCAGGGGCGGTAAAGGTCGGCATGACCGAAATCCAGGTCGCGGGCCTGGCTGAAGGAATCGCGCGGCAGATGAACGCCGACATCGGTTCCGCCACGGTTGTCATGTCCGGACCGAATACGAACTATCCCGCCTGGCGTGCGACGGACCGCAAGATTCAACCGGGCGAATTCGTCATGCTGGATTTCAACCCGGCCGTCGGCCACTACTGCAACGACGGCGGCATTACCATCTTGATGCGTGGTGCGAATCCCGAACAGGAACGTGCACTGGTCGTTGGTCATCGGACACTGAAAAAGGTCATACCGACCATTCGTCCCGGCATCACTGCACGCTCGATCTTCGACAGCTTGTTGGAAGAACTGGAGCCGCACGGATTCTCGGACAATTTCACACCGTATGCCAAGGGACTTCGAGGTGTTGGTCACTCCGTTGGCCTCGACGTTGTTGAACCACCCAACCTCAGCTCTGACAGCGACTTCGAGCTGGAGGCGGGAATGACATTGGCGGTCAAGCTTGACCTGCACAACCTGATCGGCGGCGGCTATCGCATCGAGGTCGTGGTCGCCGTCACCGAAAGCGGGATACGGCCGTTAAACAAGCTGGTTCTGGAAGAGCCGGACGACTTCGCCGTGCAGCGTTGAATTGCACACGGCACAAGAGCTCCAAACCCAAGAGGGGAGGAACGCCCTCGGTCATCGCAGGGCTGAAAGAAAGGCAAAATTTCGAAAAAGGAGAAATGCCATGCTAAGTCGGAGAAAACTGTTTGTGAGTATTGGTGGGGCATGTGCCTTGCTCCTGGGAGGGTTTGCGCTACCTGCGCTTGCCGCAGATATGACAATCCGCGTGGCTTCGGTCACGGGTCCGGCTCACCACCACAACGTCGCGTTGCGTTGGTTTGCCGATCGCGTGGCGGAGCGTGACGTAGGCCTGACGATCGAGGTGCTGGACGGCGCACAGCTTGGCGGCGAAAGGGACTATATCGAAGGCATGATGCTCGGCAGCATCCAGATGGCCCAGGTGTCCACCGCGCCGGTCAGCGGTTTCGTGCCTCAGTTTGACCTTTTCAGTCTGCCGTACCTGATCCGGGACACGGATCACTTCAAGGGTGTCGTAACCGGGCCTGTTGGAGCCAAATTCAGCGAACTGGCCGAAGAGCGCGGACTAAAGATCCTTGCCTGGTTCGACAACGGTTATCGCAACGTCTTCAACAAGGTTCGCCCAATCGTCACGCCTGACGACCTGAATGGCCTGAAAATCCGCGTGATGGAGAGCCCGCTGATGGTGAACACGGTGAACGCCATGGGCGGTTCGGCAACCCCGATGTCATACAGTGAACTCTACACCGCTCTCGAGCAGGGCGTGCTGGATGGCGGTGAGAATGCGGCCGGTAACGTTCTGAACGACAAGTTCTATGAAGTGAGCGGATACTTTTCGATGACGCAGCACTTCCGCCCGCCAGGGATTGTCGCGATCAGCCTGGGCACCTGGAATGGATTGACGGCGGAACAGCAGGCTGTGCTGACAGAGGAAGCGGCAGCACTGCAGGATTATGAAATCGAACTGACCGCAGAAGTGGGTGCAGCTGCGCTTGAAGAACTGAAGTCCAAGGGCATGCTGATCAACGACGCCGATGTCGCCGCGTTCCGTGATCGGATGGGCCCGGTCTACGAGGACTTCATCGCAAATCAAGGTGGTGAACTTCTCGAGATGGTTCAGAACACCCATTGAGGACAATACGAGCTGGTGCGGGCGGGTTATTCAGCCCGCCCGCGCAATTTCGGATCCACTCCGACAGCATGTATTCCGTGTGACGCAATCCTGCACGCTTGAAGAGTGTGCTTGATTCCGGGGACTACGGAATATCATCAGCCCAACGATCAGCTCGTGCGACGACGCCCGAAATCTCGTGGCGTGTACGCACCACCTGCCCCCGGGCAAGCATCGATTCCGGTCCATCCGCGACTTACCCTGTGGCAGCGCGGACTTCGCTTCCATCCAACATTCGTCGGGCTGACCTGCGCTTGGCGGAGGCGGTCGGAATGATTGTCGCCAGGTCCACAGGGCGAGGAAAGGTCGAGCGTATCCAAAACGGAAACCGGAAGCAGCGCAGACGCGGATCGAGTTGGGTTTCCATCTCGCATCTGTTTCGCCGACGCGCCTCTTGTCGCATCAGGGTCACCGCAAATCCTTTCAACAATTCGTCGCGCGATACCCGGATCTGAGTGTACAGATGTATCAGGATTGGGAGAACCTCATGGCGGAACCCGGATTCACCGGCCCTTGCAATCTTGGGTGCACCCACGACAGGCCATCTGGCGGCCAACGGGCACGAGGTCTTCCCCAGGGTAGCTGACACGACCCATGTTGCCGACATACAGTCCGCGAATGCCAT
Source organism: Paracoccaceae bacterium (assembly GCA_963664045.2). Taxonomy (GTDB): domain Bacteria; phylum Pseudomonadota; class Alphaproteobacteria; order Rhodobacterales; family Rhodobacteraceae; genus JAPPHA01. Next base: position 66,714 of record CAXXGT010000002.1, read on the forward strand.
GACGTGGCAGGTGGATTGAGCGTAGGGAAATGCGTAATCGAAATGAGTTCACCTTCGCGCTTGACGCCGCGGGAGATCGCGGAAAGGATCAAGGGTCCTGGCTGCGACGACATTGGCGCTGGCATCGGGCGGGGAAGTTGGTGCAAGCGCGGCACCGTCAGCACCATGCGTGCGCGACCGGGGATATGTTTGCGCGTTCCGGCGCACCCCGAGTCGATGGACTCGACAACACATCCCTGGCAGTTGACGGTACTGGACAGGATCACGCGATACTTGTCCGGCCGCTCATGATTCCGGCAGATCACGAAGATGCTTGAGCCCGCACCCTGCACCGAATACCGTCCTCGCGATGAATTTGCCCCCACGCCTGATCAGGATGAAACCCGGTGACACTGTTGCCATAATTGCAAATGGCGGTGGATTACCCAAAGGGACAGCTGTTGATGGCCTGACGCTTCGCCAGCACATTCCGCAGGCGCACAAGATCGCGTTGACCGAGCATGATGCGGGCGATCCCGTGTGGCGCTATGGCGTTGTTATCGGATACGCGACCGACGCAATCCCTTCCGGTGCCTGGGTCAATGAAACCAACCTTGATACGCCCCGGGCACCAGACCTTGAAGAGCTGATCACCGCAACGGGAGAGCGCAAGGAGATCGAGCCGCTGGAAGGGTACACGTTCCAGGGGTTCAGAAACGGCGATGGAAGCGTTGGCACGCGGAACATTTTGGCAATCACAAACACGGTGCAATGTGTCTCGGGGATCGTCGCCCACGCGGTCAAGCGTATCCGACGGGAATTGCTCCCGCACTTTCCGAACGTCGATAATGTCGTCGCGCTTGACCATACTTACGGTTGCGGTGTCGCAATTGATGCCCCCGGTGCCGCAGTTCCGATCCGCACCCTGCACAACATCGCACGCAACCCCAATTTCGCCGGATCAACCATGGTCGTAAGCCTCGGCTGCGAGAAGCTGCAACCGTCGCTGCTGTTTCCCGAGGCATTCGGGGATTCTCCACAAGCCACGGCAGCACCAACCGGCTCGACTAGCCTCGTCACCCTGCAAGACCACACCCATATCGGCTTTGACGCGATGATCCGTTCAATCGTCCTTCAAGCGGAGCAGCACCTGGCGCGGCTGGACAGGCGGCGCCGGGAAGTCTGCCCTGTCTCCGACCTTGTCGTCGGCCTCCAGTGCGGTGGCAGCGATGCCTTGTCAGGCGTAACTGCCAATCCTGCACTCGGGCAGGCGGCAGACCTGATTGTTCGGGCAGGCGGAACCGTGATGTTTTCAGAGGTCACTGAAGTTCGAGATGGGATCGGTCAGCTGACCCGGCGCGCCGCATCGGAAGGCGTTGCCGAAGACTTGATACGGCAGATGGTTTGGTATGATCGCTATCTTGCCCGCGGCCAGTCGGACCGCAGCGCCAATACAACGCCCGGAAACAGGATGGGCGGCCTGTCAAACATCGTCGAAAAGGCGATGGGTTCGATCATCAAGTCCGGTTCAATGTCCATAAGCGGCGTTATTCCGCCCGGGGAACGTGCTCAGCGAAACGGTTTGCTGTTTGCCGCGACGCCGGCGTCAGATTTCATTTGCGGAACGCTTCAAATTGCCGCGGGCATGAATGTTCACGTCTTTACGACCGGGAGAGGGACGCCTTATGGGCTGGCTGAAGTACCGGTAATCAAAGTGGCGACCCACAGCGACCTGGCCCGACGCTGGTTTGACATCATGGATATTGATGCGGGCCGGATCATTTCGGCAGGCGAAACGATTGAAAGCATGGGTAAAATGATGTTCGAGAAAATCCTGGCCGTCGCCAGCGGCGAGAAGACCTGCTCAGAGCGGCTGGGGTTGAGCAACCAGCTCGCCCTGTTCAATCCGGGACCGGTAACCTAGTCGGGTTTTGTCCGTAAGGTTTTCTCGGGGATGGCGAGCGAAACCCTGTCCGGTTTCGACACTGAAACGGGCGGCTGGAAGGGGAGATCGAAGCTCCTTCGCGTCATCGCCTGGTCGACCGCGCTGTATGCATCGCCTTGGCAATCCGGGAGCTCTCCCGCATGGAACGTTCCTGTCTGTGCTGGGGAAATGCGCCAATACTGGATTGGCCGGCTTCGCACGGGAGCTGACCGGACCCTGAAAAGCGATCCTGACTGGCGCTGCATCCTGGCAACGGGAACAGTCCTGATCCGATAGGGAAGGAACAGCGCGCCGGTCCTGGAAATTCGGCAGGCGTGTGGCATGGGGTTAAAGTAAGCACGACACTACGAACGTGTCCTCGCAGGCGGTAAAGAGGTTTCCACGTTTGCGCTTCTTTCGTCGCCGCCAGCCATCCCTCGGCTGACCCCGAAGGACTCGCTGGCGGTTCAATGGAATCACGCCGAACTGGCCAGCGGGATGGTTCCATCTCTGGTGGATTCCAGCGGGCGCGGTTGGATCCATGCCTGTCGATTACGCGCAATCTGGAAACATGTGCGCAATCAAAATTGCGCCCATGACTGATTCTTGCGTCTATGCCGCTAATCTTGCGTCTGAATTTGACCGCGAAAGTCGAGTGCCGATGTGGCAAGACACATTTAGGAAGGGAACCGTCACGCGATCGAAGTTGGGGCAAGACAGCGACCCGAGGGCATGACCGCGACAGATATTGCTAACGCAGTGGATGCCGCATGACCGCGTCGAACTCTGCAAAAACGCCTGAAGTCCCTCGTCGACAATGAGATTGACAAGGGACGGTTCCGGGAACCGGGCTCGCTAACGCTCGCCGGAAGTTCGGCCGCTATCGGTGCAAGGCCTGTTGACTTACGCGACCTTTAAATTTGGGCCTACAGGCGGTCCGCATCGCGATGTGCAGCAGTGCGCCAGTCGCTCGGCGAGCCCGACTCTTTCCGACCGGTTCAACATTCGGCGATACGCCCTGTCTTCGGGTATGTCATCCGGCAGGGGACGGGCGAGAGATTTACAAACAGGCACATCGACGTATGGGCTGCAATGCATCTCGAGGAAGCTGATTGCGCGTGTTTTCGCCAAGTCGTCGAGCGGGATCGGACTGGGGCTCTCGTTTGGACAAGAGAGGCCGCCCTCGACATTTTCTCGGTGTACGACATGACATGCCGAACTGTTGGCGGCACCGGTTTCCGAAGACGGCACGCGTGCCAAGCCTTGCCTGACCTTGTCCTCACGCAAGCGCGCAGAGCTACATGGTCGCGTCCGCGGAAAATGGAATTTGCGAAAACCGCCACGACTTGACAGGCCGATCCATGTCGACCCGCCGAATTCCCCAAGGTCCGATCAGCAACACCGTATCGTCTTGCCTGTTTGCGCCTGGCGCTGCCTGTGTCGAGTCGGTTTGAATTATCTTCGCCTGCGCTGCCGGCCGTCGCCGCCTTCTTCGGTTTCGGCTCCGGTGTTCTGGTCGACGACCTTCATGGACAGGCGTACCTTTCCGCGATCGTCCATCCCGAGAAACTTGACCTTGACCTCCTGGCCTTCCCTGAGGACTTCCGATGGATGCCCCAAACGACGGTTGGCGATCTGGCTGATGTGAACGAGGCCATCGCGCTTGCCGAAAAAATTCACGAAGGCACCGAAATCCATCAGTTTGACGACCTTTCCGGAGTAGACCTTTCCCGGCTCGGGATCAGCGGCGATCGCCATGATCATCTCACGAGCCTTTTCGATTTGCGCAAGATCGGAACTGGCGATCTTGATCAAACCGTCGTCGTTGACATCGACCTTTGCTCCGGACGTCTCGACGATTTCGCGAATGACTTTTCCGCCGGATCCAATGACCTCGCGAATTTTTTCGGGGTTGATCTGGATTGACTCGATACGCGGCGCGTGAATCGAGAAATCGGCGGCTTCGCTCAGTGCCTTGCCCATCTCTCCCAGAATGTGCAGCCGGCCGCCGCGCGCCTGTTCAAGCGCCTGTTTCATGATTTCCGGGGTAATTCCGGCAACCTTGATGTCCATCTGCAGCGACGTGATTCCATTCTCGGTTCCCGCGACCTTGAAATCCATGTCGCCAAGATGATCCTCGTCTCCGAGGATATCGGTCAGAACGGCAAAGTCGCCGTTTTTCTCGAGAATCAGTCCCATTGCAACGCCGGCAACGGCCGCCCTGAGGGGCACACCTGCATCCATCATGGAAAGGGACCCGCCACAGACCGTGGCCATTGACGACGAACCGTTGGACTCCGTGATGTCTGAAACGACCCGGATCGTGTACGGGAATTCGGCGGCCGATGGCAGCACGGCCTGCAGCGCACGCCAGGCAAGCTTGCCGTGACCGATCTCGCGGCGCCCCGGACCCAATGCCCGGCCGCATTCACCGACCGAATAGGGCGGAAAATTGTAGTGAAGCAGGAATTTCGACCGGAACGTTCCGTGCAACGCATCGATCAGCTGCTCATCCTCGCCAGTCCCGAGCGTCGTCACGACAAGGCTCTGCGTCTCTCCCCGGGTGAACAACGCGGAACCGTGCGTGCGCGGCAGGAACCCGGTCTCGGACGCGATCGAGCGAACTTCGTCCAATCCGCGCCCGTCAATCCGGCGCCCGGACGTCAGGATGTCGCCGCGGACGACCTCTGATTCAAGGCGTTTCATGCAAGCCCTGAGACCGGACGGCAGGTCTTCCCCTTCTTCGTGCAGGGATTCGGCAATCAGCTTTCGTGCCGCGGAAATCGCGTTGCCGCGCTCCCGTTTGTCGGTCAGGGCGAATGCCGCCCGCACGTCGTTTTCACCGACCGCCTTGATCCTCGCATACAGGTCGGAATGGTCCGGAGTATCAAATTCGAACGGATCCTTTGCCGCGGCCTCGGCCAGTTCGATGATCATGTCGATAACCGGTTGCATCGCCTCGTGCCCGAAGGTGACAGCGCCCAGCATTTCCGCTTCCGACAATTCATACGCCTCCGACTCGACCATCATCACGGCATCGCGCGTTCCGGCGACGACGAGATCGAGGCGCTGGTCCGAATCCTCGCGAAGTTCGTGCATGTTGTCGACGGTCGGATGGAGAATATATTCTCCATTTGCAAATCCTACGCGGCAACCCCCGATCGGCCCAAGAAACGGAACGCCGGACAGGGTCAATGCGGCAGAGGCGGCAATCATCGCGACGATGTCCGGGTCGTTCTGGAGATCATGCGACAAGACGGTAAGCGTGACCTGGGTTTCGTTCTTGAATCCCTGGGCAAACAATGGGCGGATCGGACGGTCGATCAGCCGGGCGGTCAGCGTTTCCTTTTCGGTCGGTCTCGCCTCGCGCTTGAAGAAGCCGCCCGGCACCTTTCCGGCAGCGTAGTACTTTTCCTGATAATTGACTGTCAGGGGGAAGAAATCCAGGTCTTCCCGTGCCGATTTCGCAAAGACGACAGCAGCCACGACTGTCGTTTCACCAAGGGTTGCAACGACACAGCCGTCTGCCTGGCGTGCGATTTTTCCCGTTTCGAGAACAAGGGTTTCACTCCCCCATTCAATTGATTTTCTGATTTCTTTGAACATCTGTGTTACCAAGTTTCATTCGTTTCATTCGTCGATGCGCGGACGGTCACGCCGCCCCGGCATCGCACGTGGATTACTTTCCAGACACTTCTTGCCTGAATCCGATCATTTGCGCCAAGTCACAGTTCCCGTCCTCGAGAAGCTCGACACGTTGGCCGACCGGCATGCCGGTCGACGCCACCTCTGGAGCCAGGGATGAAATGCGCGCGGTCATTCTGCATCGTGCACGATTGCGCAACCGTTCAACAACACGACTGCAACCGCATGAGGACCTCGAAGTCTGGTCCCGGGTTGTTATGGAATTCTTCCGCCCGGACACCAACCGGAGTCAACGACGGATTCCAAGGCGTTTGATCAGCGTCCGATATCGTCCCTCGTCATGGTTCTTGACGTAATCGAGGAGTTTCCTTCGTTTCGCAACGAGTCTGAGAAGTCCCCGGCGAGAGTGATTGTCTTTCTTGTGGATCTTGAAATGCTCGGTGAGCGTCGAAATCCGGGACGTGAGGACGGCAACCTGAACTTCCGGTGAGCCGGTATCTCCGTCCTTTGTCGCATATTCCTTGATCAATTCCGTCTTGAGTTCCGGGGAAATCGACATCGGGGCCTCCTCTTTCACTAGAAATAGCAGCACGAGCCGGGATGTCGTCCAGCAAGGCCTGTGGAGAAAAGCCGGTGCGCGGACAATCCGCTGACCGTCAGTCTCGGGCCTATAGTCCTGTTTGACCGGAGGTGAAAGAGAAAAAACATGAGGGTGTCACGTGCACGTGCAACTGCACGCGGCTATTCCCGGATGACAAGGTTGTTCCGTTTCATTGCTATCTTGAAGGCATCGCACGGCAGTGGAACAGGATCTGGCGTGAGCGATGGCGCGACAGTCACAAATGGCGACAGGTGTGCAAAAACCGCTCCGTGCAGGTGCCGCCATGACGCCGCCGCCTCGCGCATAGTCACGCGTGTTCAAACAGAAGCGCCAAGAGCGGCAAGTTCATGTAGATTTTTTCGCGTCCCGCCTCGAATTCCTTGAGGTGACCTTCGACGAGAGAGCTTTCAGGTAGACGGCAGCCGTTTGGCGCTTTGCAACGCCTGCTTCAACCACATTGCTAATCCGGCAAAAGGGATTCACGAAGGTCATTTCCGACAATTCTCGGGAGTAGATTCTCGGTACTCTCTGTCGAATTTCAGTGACCGTCTTGTCAAGAAGAACTCGAATCGCATGAATCTTCACCGACGTCCATTTAGCCGTCGTCCCGATAGCCTCAAGAAAGACCAGCACCCACGTTTCCCATGCCTGTTTGGTCGTTACTTCAAGCAAATGCCGATAGTACAGCGCCTTGTTACGGATGATGTATTGACCTGAGATAAAGGACGGGAGTGTCGAGAAGGCCCTTGCCGACCAGATAGAGCAGGTTCAGCATGCGTCCGGTCCGGCCGTTTCCGTCGACGAACGGGTGGATTGCCTCGAACTGATAGTGCATGACGGCAAGCCGGATCAGTGGGTCGATCGGCTCGGCCTCGTGAATGCAGCTCTCCCGGTTTTCCAGTTTGTTTCAGAGAACGTCCTCTCCGTCCGGCGCCATGCAAATGACCTAATCGGTTGCTTCGTTTTTCAACGTTTTTCCCGGCGTCTTTCGAATATCCGGATCCCCCACCCTTGATCGTTCGACAGACTTTGACCGCCATGCCTGTCGAAACCTGTTGCTCCTTCAGCATCTCGAAACCGCAGGACAAGGAAGTGCGATAGCGCAGAGCGTCTTTGGTTTCGGGATCCGAATGCCCCGCCGCGTCGTTGGCATAGCGGAACAATTTGCCAGTCGTGGTTACAATGTGCTCGATTTCAGAACTCGCCTGTGCTTCCAGCAGTGGGATCGAGTTGATCAGCATCGCCTGGTTCGGGATGGATTTTCCCGAGACCCGGAGTTCTGCCAATGCCACGCGCAGGGCGACGCAGCTGAAAAAAAATGGCTTTCGTCTCGTTTTCCGAATCTGGTGGGAGATCCGGAAGGTCATCGAAAGGTCGATTGGCTTCGAATGTCATGTCGATTTATCCTGCTCCTATCGACACGTTTTCTGAATATGTCGACCCCGTCGATACGTCACTCCACCATGTCGATGAAATGCGTTTATCGAACGCGCCGTAAAACCCCGTCTTTCAGGGCGGGGATATGAGGCGTAGCCACGTTAACGTGGCTTTTGGGTTGTGCGTTGCTCTTCAACGTATTTTCGGATGATGTCGAGAGGCGCGCCGCCACAAGAGGCGGCAAAATAGGACGGCGACCACAAAACGCCTTTGCGGTAGCGACCTGTAATCTCGGGTCGAAAAGCCCGCAAGCGCCTACTGGATACGCCTTTCAGACTGTTGACCAGTTTGGAGAGGGAGACTTTAGGTGGATAATTGACCAGCAAATGCACGTGATCGTCTTCACCGTCGCACTCGATCAGTTTCGCTTCGAAGTCGTCGCAGACCTTGGCAAAAATATGCCGTAAGTCCTGAATGGCGGGTTCTGAGAGCACATCCCGTCGATATTTTGTGATAAATACCAAATGAACATGGAGAGCAAAAACGCAATGTCTGCCTGTACGAAATTCTTTTGAACCATCCATAGGCCAATGGTACGATTGGGCTATGTTGAAAGCAACCAAAGTCCGTCTGTATCCCACGCCCGATCAGCGCCAGTCGCTGGCATTTCAATTTGGGGCCATGCGGTGGGTATACAATTTTGCCTTGGATTGGCGCAGCAAAGCGTGGTCAGAAAAGGGCGAACGCATCACCAGGCGGATGAAGCTGGATCGTCTGGCAGGCCTGAAAGCAGACGAGGAAACCCAATGGCTCAAAGAAGCCGACAGCCAGGCTTTGCAGCAATCGGTGATGCATCTGGATGACGCGTTCAAGCGGTTCTTCAGGCGGCAAGGGCGCTATCCGCGCTTCAAGAGCAAGCGAGGCAAGCAATCCATGTCCTACCCGCAGAGGGTGAAGGTCGTAGAGGGAAGCGCCCTGTATTTGCCCAAAGTGGGTGCAGTCAAAGCCGTGCTACACCGTGTCCTTGTCGGCAGGATCAAAACCGTGACCGTCTCGTGCACCCAAACAGGCAAGTACTACGCCTCGATCCTGTGCGACGACGGACAAGCCGCTCCTGAGCCTGCCAAGGCGCTTGAGGCGGCGAACGTAACCGGCCTGGATATGGGCTTGAGCCATCTGGCGATTGCCAGCACGGGCGAGAAGCAAGGCAACCCCCGCTTCTTGAAGCGCGCCGCCGCCAACCTGCGGCGCAAGCAAAAATCCCTGTCACGCAAAAAGAAAGGATCAGCCAATCGCAACAAGGCGCGTGTGCTTGTTGCCAAGGCGCATGAAAGAACAACCAGCACACGTAGCGACTTCCAGCACAAATTGTCGAGACGACTGATTGACGAAAACCAAGCGATCTGCGTGGAGACCCTGAAAGTCAAAAACATGCTCAAACATCGAAAGCTGGCCAAACACATTGCTGATGCTGCATGGGGTGAATTGGTGCGCAAGCTGAGCTACAAAGCGACTTGGGCAGGCAAGCACCTGGTGCAGATTGACCAGTGGTATGCGTCCAGCAAAACTTGTTCCCACTGCGCCTCGAAAATCGAGGGTTTGCCCCTGTCGGCTCGACAATGGACGTGTCCGACCTGTGGCGCAGAGCATGACCGCGATATCAACGCTGCACAGAACATCAGACAGCAAGGTATCCTGAAACTAAAGGCGGAAGGACTATCCGTCTCTGTCCTTTAGGGCGGGGAGTAGTCACATCGACAGATAACGTCACGGAAAGCAGGTGAACCCGCAATGACATCCGCCGTCAATCGAGCGATCTTTGATGAACAACCGCTTGAGAGAGTTCGTCGCTCAGTCCTGGTGAGCGACATGCATCCATCTCACCCGGTGCAGGCGGGCAATTCCGATCATTACCTGATCGTTGCCAGCGTTTGCGTGGCATCCGGGCAGCCAACGGGGCGCTCATCGAGTCTTTCTCGGGATAGTCAGCCGGAAGCGCTTTTCGGTTCCGCGAGTCCGAGAACATGGGTCATGTCATACGTTCCCGAGGGCTGGCCCTGGCCCCACAAGGCCGCCTTGAGCGCTCCCCTGGCAAAGATGCGCCGATCACTCGCAAGGTGACGGAGGACTATTCGTTCTCCGTCAGCGGCAAAATTGACATCGTGCTCGCCGACGACATCACCACCCCGCATGACGCTGAACCCGACGCCGCCGCGCGGCCTGGGTCCGGTAACACCATCCCGCGCCCGGATTTCGACATCCTCAAGCCTCCGGCCGCGGCCGTCAGCAGCAGCCTCGCCTAGCATGAGCGCAGTTCCCGACGGGGCATCGATCTTGTGCCGATGATGGGTCTCGACGATCTCGATGTCAAAGTCATCATCGAGGGCTGCCGCGACCTGCCTGGTAATCTGGACGAGCAGGTTGACCCCAAGGCTCATGTTGCCGGCCCGGATGACAGGAGTATGAAACGCGGCGGCCGCGATTCTCTCGTGATCACTTTCGGACAATCCGGTGGTTCCGATGACGTGAACCGCGTGTGCCTGGGCCGCGAGTTCCGCGTGCATGACTGTTGAGGCCGGTGTCGTGAAATCTATGATGGCCTGCGAGCGCGCAAAGACCTCGAGCGGGTCGTCGGCAACCTCGATTCCCTGCGCAGGTCCACCCATGCATGTTCCGAGATCACGACCGATCCACGGATGTCCCGGGCGTTCGGTTGCCCCGGTCAGAAAAACCCGTTCGTCGGCGAGGATTGTCTCGATCAACATCTGCCCCATCCGGCCTGCCGCACCGACGACGGTCACTGCTGTTCGCTCGGACATTTCGATCCTCCGGCTTCAAGGCTGGCACACGGTACAGCCATGGAGCAAAATGATGCCTTCGACAAGGCTTGCGTGATTCGATCGACAAGGTAGATTACCGGCAACTTGGGAGGCCAGCATGGCTAAACACGCAAGAGGGGCTTTCCGGTCGGCAGTTCAGAGCCAAAGGCAGCTTCGCGTCGGTGAATTGCTCAGGCGGGCGATTGCGGAAACCCTTGCCCGGGAAACCCTGTACGAACCGGAACTCTCGGGGGCATCGGTCACGGTCAGTGAAGTTCGCCTGTCGACGGATTTGCGGAGAGCACGCGTCTATGTGCTTCCGCTCGGAGGAGGACGAGTCGACGAAGTTGTCGACGCACTCAACCGTAACCGATCCGAGCTGAGACGAATCGTCAATCGGGCAGTCAAGTTGAAATTCTCCCCGAGTCTGCGGTTTGTCCCTGACATGTCCTTCGACATGATGGACGAGACCCGCCGGCTGTTGGATCTGGAAACGGTTCGCCGCGATATCATCGCCTGACAGGGACACGGGTCCACATGGATGTCCGCAGCACCATCAGTGCAAACGGTTGGTTCATCCTTGACAAGCCTGTCGGCCTGGCATCGACGCGTGCCGTCAGTATCGTCAGGCGCGCTTTTGGCGCGCGCAAGGCCGGACACGCGGGAACGCTGGACCCTGCCGCATCAGGTGTCCTTGCGGTTGCGCTGGGCGAGGCAACCAAGACAGTTTCTCACGTTGTGGACACGGTAAAGGCCTACCGTTTCACAATGCGCATCGGACAGGCGACGGATACGGACGATGCCGAGGGAAAAATCCTGGCCGAAACATCCAAACGCCCGTCAGATGACGACCTGAAAGCGGCGGCGGCCGGCTTTACCGGCGAGATCAACCAGGCGCCCCCGGCGTATTCGGCAATCAAGGTTGGCGGGAAACGCGCCTATACATTGGCTCGGTCCGGAACCTTGCCGGAACTTGCGGCCAGGAAGGTCAGGATCGATCGAATCGAACTGGTGTCGCGTCCGGACCCCGATCATGCGGTGTTCGAAATGACATGCGGGAAAGGCGTTTATGTCCGTGCCCTGGCAAGGGACCTCGGGCTCACGCTCGCCTGTCTTGGGCATGCCTGCCAAATAAGGCGTACCAGGACCGGCCCTTTTTCGCTCGCGGACGCCACGTCGCTCGACACCCTCTCGTCGTCTGACGGGGACCAACTGGCCGGATGTCTCCTCAAACCTGAAGCCGGCCTCGCCGAAGTGCCCCGTGTCGACTGCCGGCCCGAAGAGGCTGCCCGCATCAGAAACGGTTCACCGATTCCGTATCGAGGCCCGCCTACGATGGCGGGAGCCAAGGTATGGATTGCCAGCGAAGGTCAACTGGTCGCGATTGCCGCAATCCGCGACAGCCACCTTCATCCTTCTCGCGTGTTTGCAAAGGTCGGTACATGATTCCCAGGCAGCACAGTGAACCGGGAATCGAATCGGTCGCGATCTACTCGAACTGCGAGGGTTATCGATACAGCCTGACCCGGATCTGGAAGCCTGGTGGTCCACACGCGGTATTCATCATGCTGAATCCATCGACAGCGACCGAAATCGCGAATGATCCAACGGTCGAACGATGCGAGCGGCGGGCCCGGAAGCTCGGTTTCGGCGCGTTTCGGGTCTGCAACATATTCGCGTGGAGGAGCACCGACCCGCGTGCGCTTGCGCACCTCGCCGATCCGGTCGGACCTGGCAACGACCAGGCCATCCTCGAAGGGTGCGAATGGGCCCTTCAGAACACGGGCGGGTGCGTCATCTGTGCCTGGGGTAACCACGGAGAGCTTCGGAACCGCGGCCGCGCCGTCGAGCAGCTGTTGCGCCAGACCGGCGCGGGCCTCTATCACCTCGGACTGACAGCGAAGGGACATCCCCGTCACCCTCTCTATGTCGGCTACGCCAGGCCACTGCAAGCCTGGCAGGCGATGCAATGACGGACATGAACGAAATGGAACGCGCCCCGGTTTCCTTTCGTTTCCGGCTGGCCCGGGGAACGGGATTCACAGGGATGATCATAATGGCCGTTCCATTCGGTCGGGCCCAGGCCCCGGTCGAGTATTCCCGTCAGGTTTTCTGACCCGGTTCGGGCAGCGACGGGCATGTCGGGCAGACTCGGATACGGAGGCGGAATCCTGTGCGTTCTGCTTGCCGGCACGTTCTGGTCGCTGATGGGTCTCGCCGTCAAGTTGATCGAATCGGCCGCAATCTGGCAGATCGTCCTCTACAGGTCACTTGGACTGATCCCGGTTCTTTTCCTGTTCATCGCCATCCGAACCGGACGATCGCCGGTCAAGACAATCCGGGAGGCCGGACTTCCCTCCGTGGTTGGCGCTACGGGGTTGGTCGCCGCGTTTTCCGGGGGGATTTTTTCGATCCAGGAAACGACGGTGGCAAATGCGGTTTTCCTTTTTGCCACTGCTCCCCTTTTCACCGCTGTTCTCGCCTGGCCGGTTCTCGGTGAACGGGTCGGGAAGAGAACCTGGATCGCCGTGGGTGTCGGTTTTGTCGGCATTGTCGTCATGGTAAATGACGGGATTGCACGAGGTGCAATTCTCGGGAACCTGGCCGCGGTGATCTCGGCCATAGGATTTGCGGTTTTCACTCTTTCGCTTCGCTGGGGACGATTTTCCGACATGGCTCCGTGTGTCCTCCTCGCCGGAATCCTGTCACTTGCGGTCTCCGTCGCCATGTGCCTCCTGTTGCAGCAATCCCTCGTGATCAGCGCACATGATTCTGCCATAGCGTTTCTGATGGGCGCTGGACTTCTCGGTTGCGGACTCACGATTTACACGATCGGCAGCCGTACCGTTCCTGCGGCCGAACTCGCACTACTCGCAATGACGGAGGTTCTGCTCGCCCCTGTCTGGGTCTGGATCGTGCTTGGAGAGACAGCCGGGTTCTGGACCCTTTCAGGTGGTGCAATCCTCTTGAGCGCGATCACCGGAAATGCCCTGGTCGGGATCAGGAATCTGCCCCGAGTCCGCGCCTGAGCGGTGAACACGGTGTCCGGTTACCAGGTCCGTCATCTCGCCCGACGGAATTATTGCACCTGACCAGGAGGCCAGCGCCGGTCAATCTCTTACGGGATCAGAAATCAGAAACGATTCCATCCTTCTCCCAGTCGCCAAACCGTGTCGGTTCCGGGCCATCGCGCCCGCCCATTTCGACGGGCGAATCAATTCGAACGCCTGAATTCCGGCGTTTTTCGGCTTCCACGATTGCACGTTTTCCCGCTTCCCGAATCCGCTGCATTCTTGCAGAATCGCCGTCATTGCCTTTCGATTCACCTGTCATGCGATTTCTCCCGGTGCCGAATGCATCGATACGGCCTGAATTGCCCGCAAGACCAGGGACGTGCTGCCGCCGACTTGAATTCCGAACCGATCGGGTGACCAGAGTTTATCAATGACCGACCGTATTGCGAAACCCGGTATTGCCGAGCGCGCCGCGACCCTCGACCATCTCCTTCGCGTGTTCCGCGACCGGCAGATGCTGGCAGATGATTCAGGGTTCAAGACGATCCGGAACATTGATTCAGCTGGAAAGGCCGCAGCCAAACGGCGCGCCCACTCGATTCTCCGCCACAACGACGCGTTGGATGACATCCTTTCCCGATACCTCAAGCGCAAGCCACCCCTGAAGATCTACCTCATCCTCAAGATCGTCGCAGCCGAAATCCTCCTTGGCCAGACCCAGGCGTACGCTGCCGTGGACTGTGGCGTCGCGTTGTCGCGAAAGGTCTCCGCCGCCTCCGGCCACCACGGCCTCGTCAATGCCGTGGGGAGGAGAATGTCCGGGGATCGAGAGATCACTGCACCGGCAGGCCGGCTTCCACCCAACGCGCTTGCCGGCCCACTCTTTCGCGAGCTTCACGACAGGCTAGGCCTGAATGCGATCTCCAGAATCGAGCGCGCGCATGCGCTGCCCGCACCGCTCGACTTGACGCCTCGCGATCATGATGCCCGGTTCGACCTGGCAGAAAGGTTGGTGGCGGAAGTTCTTCCGACGGGGACTCTGCGCATCAATTCACCACGCGGCCCGGTCTCAGGGCTTCCCGGATACAACGAAGGACTCTGGTGGGTTCAGGATGCCGCTGCGGCACTTGCCGCACCCTGCCTCGGACCGGTTCGGAACGCCAGAGTCCTTGATGTCTGTGCTGCCCCGGGTGGCAAGACGATGCAGCTTGCGGCAGCCGGTGCAATTCTGACGGCAATTGACAAGTCACCCACCAGGCTTCGCAGGCTCGAAGCCAATCTTCGCCGTACTGGTCTCGAGGCCAGGATCATTGCCGCCGACGCATTGACCTGGAATCCGGAATCGCAATTCGACGCAATCCTGATCGATCCGCCGTGCACGGCGACGGGCACCATGCGGCGACATCCGGAACTTCAATTCATCCGCGATCTTGACAGGATCGACGATCTGACCTCCCTGCAGGCTGAACTCCTGGATCGAGCCGCAGGCTGGGTTAGCCCTGGCGGGCGGCTGATCATGAGCACATGCTCCCTGTTATCCGCCGAAGGTGAGGAGCAGGCGGACCGATTCCTTCATCGCCATCCCAACTGGGGAATCGAGTTCCCGTTTGACGCCCTGACCGGGGTCCCGGAAGAATGGGCGCTGCCGACCGGTGCACTGCGAACACGACCGGATTATTGGACGGAAAAAGGGGGGATGGACGGGTTCTTCATCGCGCGATTTCGCCGTCTTCACTGAATTCGGAGCGCATGCTCAGGGCGTTGCGGCAGGAATCCGGGCCGGGCTATCAATGATCTCGCATGAAAACCAGATTCCGGACGACTCTCTGACATTTGCACTCCCTCGGGGCGAGCGAACGAATACGACGACGGTTGCTCATGATCTTGAACTGAAGTTCTTGGAGGGCGGTCAGAATTATCCTTTCCGGGAGAAAACCGGCGACGCATTGTGCGGCTGGCCGGGTGCGCGGCCGGAGAGCGCGGACAATCCGCATTTGTTCTTCTATGCATCCGTGACTGGGATGACACGGCGCGGATTTGCCAAGCGCCTCAAGGTTCATGCGGAAGCCGCCGAACCGGCCGTTCCGTCCATCGCCGGCAGGGCCGTGACGCCTCACTCATCCCGACATTATCCCGACATTATCCCGTTCACGAGAATACCGGCAATCGTTTACTCGGTCCATTTCAGGTCGTAGCCCAACGTCTTCCCGGTTTCTTCGCAAATTGACCAAACTTCGAGGGCTCTTTTGTCGCCTTCCACCCAATTTCGACGACGCTTGCTATCAATAATCCCCCCAACCGCGCTTGCAGTACCTGGAATGTCGAGAAATCGGGCAATTGCGTCCGATACCGTTTGTGCGTCAGCGCACAGATCCTCGAACCGAATTTCCAGGTACCGATTCGAGCCCAATTCCCTGCCAAACTGAATGGCCCGTTGTACCTGATAGACCCAAGAGGCCGAATTGAGGATGTAATCGTCATCGTCGCCTGGATCTCTACGCCAACCCAGCCACGAGTAGGCGGCATTAAGCGTCGCTGCACCGACGGGGTTGTCTGTTCGCGACGTCACATGAGGGCTCCTTAGGCAGGTATCAACAGGATGTCGCACCAAATGGATGATCTTGGCGTTCGGAAATGCCTGCATGACTTCCGGCAGCAACAACATCGTCTCCGGAAGCTTCCATCCCCAGAGCTGACCTTCCTTCCATTGGCCTCTTGTGAGAATGTTCTCTGCGCACCCTGACAATGCCTCGTGCCAACGCCCGCGCAAGGGTGCGTCGTCCGTGAGCTTCCTGACGGCAGATTCATATTGTACTCCGGTCCATTCAATGGAATCTTCGGAACCATTCAAACGGTTCCCCAGAAACAATCCATGTTCTTGCAGTAGCATGGATAGAAGCCGGGTCCCGCTGCCCCCGCGTCCAGTCGCGACAACAGGTTTCGAAAGAACCATTGCGGAAACCTTGGTTGATCTCATCACAATTCCTCCTGCTCAAGGGTACTTGCCAACCGAATACCGGGCGAGTTCGCGCAACAACTCTTGCCGTTTGGTACGAGTCAAGACGTACAACCATCGGCAGTTGCACCTGATCCGCGAGAGTTCCCATCACCATTTTCGCTGACAAGCCGGGGGCACCCTGCCGTGTCAGGTTTGATTTCACGAACGCTTACGATTTCACGTCCACAAATCGGTATGGTGGCTCCTCCGGTTCGAATTGTTTCGTGAACGTAAATGGCTTCCCGCATTTCTCTGATTCTCAACCTGCGACGGGCGAGCGACAGGGCATCGGGTTGTTTCGCGCTGCACTGTGGACGAAGCGCGGGATCATGGTCTGGAGCCGGCAGCGCAGGTTGTATCGCCAGGCGAATCTGGCGAGGTAATGCTCGGCCCGATTCGGGCCGATCTTGCGACGGGTCCCGGTGATCGCGCTCTTGATGTTGCCGAGTGTCGCGTTCACCGACTTGAAAGCGGGCGCGCGGACCGCCTTGAGACCAAAGAAGGTGAGAACCGGGCAATGGGCAAAGGCGCCCTCGCCGGGTAAGCGCCAGCAGCCGAAGCCATCGGTGACGGCCTCCCTTCCCGGAGCCAGCCAACGCGGGGCACCCCGCGCGATCTTCCGCTTGCGAAAGCCCCTGACGTGAACCAGCTTCACCGTGCGCAGGCGTCTTTCGGAGATGATCGAGACCGCAGCCACGAAGGGCGTCTTGCCGTCTGCGCCGCGGCCGCGCTTGCCGAAACGCCTGTCGCCGAGCCAGGCGTCGTCCTTCTCAACGCTGTCCGCAAGCCGCCACTCGCCTTCGCGCCGTGCCATCACTTCCATGATCTTTTGCTTCATGATCCAGGCCGTCGGCTGCTTGGCCCCGAGTCGGCAGCCGAGTTCCACCGATGAGACGCCTTGCTTCGCCGTCAAGACTGATTGGATGGCCGCGAACCAAAGCGTCAGTGGCAACTTGGCCGCAAGGAAGATCGTATCCGCCGTGAGTGACGTCTGCGTCTCGCAGCGGTTAGCACTGGTAAAGCCACCGGCCCGCGGCAGACAATGCCCGCTGTGGCCGCAGGAGTGGCAATCGAAGCCGTCCGGCCAGTGCAGCCGGACCAGCGCCGCGCGACACTGCTCCTCCGTGCCGAAGGCCTCGTCGCCTATTCCGCGCACGTGTGATGCCGCGTTGACAGCCATGTCCGTGACCTCCCCAAAACGGGCATGAAGTAAACGTACTGCATTCTCATCCGGAGTGTCATGGAAAAGTAGGAAAAATGTGATCGGCATGCTTGACGGTGAAGCATGTAATGGCCCCTGAAATAGAGCGGGCATCTATGCGTTTTAGCCGGCGCCGGAAAACAGCCGTGTTATCATCGATCGTCCCCTGTTGGGTCGCCGTTAGCAGGTCTGACAGCAACCCGGTATCAAATTTACGTCCGGTGCCACTTGACACCCGCAATGCCTCCGGGCGTCGTTTGACGCACTCCTGCAAAGGGAACCAATTCGGTTTGCCTGAAATCGGAAAAAATAGGAAAACATACTACGATTCCACACGAGATGGATGGATGCCAATGAAGTGAGTCTAGCCCCCATGGGTCCACCAAAATCATGATAATGGAATGCACCCCCCACGTTCAGTCGCCATATCCTTTCTCAATTCGAACCATTATATAATCCGGCCTGAATGGCATCATTTCTGACAAGTCTAGGGAACCGGCTCCGGGCAGCGGGTGACAGAAGAGCAATCCGCAAATCCCGTGACTATCCGCCCGCATCCGTTACCCGGATTCGCCCCACGCCCAAGCCCGCGGGGAACCCGGTTCTAGGCACCGAGTTGGCTTCGGGCCGGTTCTTTCTCTCGGGCCGGGAAGTCCGGATTCCGGACAATTCGATCTGGAACCTGAAATTCACTTCGTCACCGCGTTTCGATCTCCTGCACGGCTTTGGCTGGCTCGATGATCTCGCCTCGGAAGGATCAATCCGTTCACGATCACTTGCGTTGGGCTGGACCCTCGAATGGATTGACCAATTCGGATACGGAGACCATGTCTGGAGCTGGACGCCGGCGATGACCGGGCAGCGAATCGTGCGCTGGCTGAATCATTTCGACTTTCTCACGGCAACAATGGATCCGGAGGAAATCGACGGATTCGAGTCATCGCTCACCCATCAGATCTGGTTCCTGAACAGGCGAGCACGTTCTTCGCCGGACGGCCTGCCCGCCCTCGAGGCGCTGACGGGCTTGATCTATGGAATCGCTGCGATCGACCTGCGCCCGACGCTGGCGGTCCGCGCGTCGGGTTGGGTCACTTCCTGGATTTCGCGAAACATCGGCCGGGATGGCGGTCTGCGATCAAGGAATCCGCAGCAGCTCTCCCAAGCACTCATTTTCATGTCCTGGGCGGCCGACGCGATCAGGGCCTGCGGCCGGGAGCCCTCGCAACTGCATCTCGACGCATTGCACCGGGCAGCAGGTGCGGTGAGGAAACTCCGACTCGGGAATGGTGCGCTTGCACGGTTTCACGGAGGGGACGCGGGGCCCACTGCCCTGATCGACCACACGATCGCGGGACTCGGTCATGACCGGGCTGATGACAAGACTTCGTCGATGGGATTCACCAGAATGACAAATGGCGCCTCGGTCCTGGTTATGGACACCGGATTCTGGCCGGAATCAGTGCATAGGGAGATGGCCTTTTCCTCGACGCTGGCATTCGAGTTCACATCCGGCCGGAGTCCTCTTCTGATCAATGCGGGGCCGGCCATTCTGGATGACGCAGACAGCGAGGAGTTCGCGAGATCACCGGCGGCACACAATACGCTCTGGATTGCAGAAGGCCTCTACCCTCTCGACGCACCTCCAATCAGGCCTGATCCACCGAGATCGGTAACTGCGAAAACCGGGTACAATCACCACGGTTCGGCGCTTCTTGCCCACCACGACGGATACGCGGGCAGATTTGGTGTTATCCATTCCCGGCGCGTCGAATTGACCGAAAACGGATTTGCTCTCCGGGGTGAGGATCGGCTTCATCCGGACATGCCCGGGAGTCGGAGCGAACAAAGGTCGGAGGCTCGGCCGAAAGGCGAACCAGGAAGTACTGTTCTGGTCGGGTTCTGTGTCCATCCAGACGTCACGGTCCGCGTTGACAGCGATGACAGTGTCGTTCATCTCGTGCTGCCGAATGGCGAGACCTGGGAATTCGGGAAAAGCAGTGGCGCCCTGGCACTCCTTCCCGCAACGGTGATGGAATTGGATCGTAATGAACTGGTCTCCACGACCCGAATCGTGGTGTCATTACGGGTTCAGCATCCTGAGAGCCTCATCCGGTGGTCGTTCGTGTGCGTTGACAGGGGCAGGTCCCTGATCTGATTGCACGGCCAGAATTTCTCTCGCTGGCGGCAACAGCTGCACCGGCGGCAAAATTGCAATGCCACCGGCATGCCGTTCCGAGGCTGGTGGACAACAAAGGGTGGAAAACGACAAATGCCGACGAAAGTGAGGTCCCGGGGAGGAAACACGCCGAACGACGTTGTCCGAATACGCCGGGCATTGATTTCGGTTTCGGACAAGTCGGGACTTGACGACCTTGTCCCTGTCCTCGGCCGGTTCGGTATCGAAATCGTCTCGACCGGCGCAACGGCTTCGGCAATTCGGCAGACCGGGGCGGAAGTCCGGGAGGTTTCGGATCTGACCGGACACCCGGAGATCATGGATGGACGGGTCAAGACACTTCATCCCGGAGTCCATGGCGGCTTGCTTGCCGACCCGGGCAACAGCACTCATGTGCAGGAGATGGCAGAGCACGGAATCGAGTCCGTGCAGCTCCTGATCGTGAATCTCTACCCGTTTGAATGCACTGTTGCCAGCGGCTCGAGCCCCGAGTCCTGCATCGAAAACATCGACATTGGCGGACCTGCAATGATCCGTGCGGCGGCAAAGAACCACGCGCATGTATGCGCCATCACCGAAATCGCCGACTATCGGAAGCTGATCGAGGAAATGGAACTAACCGGAGAGGGGACCCGCCGTGCGTTTCGCCGCGAAATGGCCGAGATCGCCTTTTCGAGGACGGCTTCCTACGACGCGGCCGTCGCGGACTGGATGGCCGCGCAGACCGGCGCGACGGCGCCGCGCCGGATGAGGACCGTAGCCGGCCGTTTCGTGCGAACACTCCGTTACGGAGAAAACCCGCACCAAAGAGCGACGCTTTATTCGGACGGCTCGGGACGACCTGGGCCGGTTTCCGCCAGACAGCTTCAGGGCAAGGAGTTATCCTACAACAATTATTGTGACCTCGACGCCGGACTCGGACTGATTTCGGAGTTCCGCCCGGATGTCGACGGTTCGGCCTGCGTCATTATCAAACACGGCAATCCATGCGGAGTCGCGTGCAGGTCAACTGTTCTGGACGCGTATCTTGCCGCGTTGGACTGTGATCCCGACTCCGCCTTTGGCGGAATTGTCTGCTTCAACACCAGGCTGACGAAGGACGTTTCCAAGGCAATTTCCAGCGTATTTACCGAGGTCGTGTCCGCCCCTTCCATCGACCATCGTGCGGCAAAGACCCTCGCGCCCAGGACCAATCTCAGGCTTCTGGAAATTGACCCCATTTCCGACCTGTTGCGCCCTCGCGAACTGATGCGACCGATCGTGGGCGGATTCCTCTTGCAGGATTCCGGCGGGGATTCCCCTGGTCTTGACACCGTCACGACTGTCACCGAAAGGCATCCATCTGATGATGAAGTCAGGGATATGTTTTTTGCCTGGCGCGTGGTCAAACATGTCACGTCCAATGCCGTCGTCTATTGCCGGGACCGGACAACCGCGGGGATTGGAGCTGGCCAGATGAGCCGCGTGGACAGCGCCCGGATCGCCGGCTGGAAGGCCGGGGACAAGTCTCCGACGGTAGAGGACGACGGTTCCGGTCGGGGACTGGTGGCGGCATCGGACGCATTCCTGCCATTTCCGGACGCGATTACCCAAATGTCGGCTGCCGGTGTCACCGCGCTCATTCAACCCGGCGGCTCTCGCGGAGATTCCGAAGTCATTCAGGCCGCGAACGACTTCGGGATCGCAATGATGTTCACCGGGATCCGGCGATTCAGCCACTGAAGCTGCCGCGCGGGAACCGCGAGACAGCATGCCGCTCGGTTAGCCGCATTTCCGGTCTCAACGACCAGCATGCCGATATCGACGGCCGTTTTCGACGGCCGGTTTACTGATCGCTACCGAGTACGCCCCGTTCGATCTGGTCCGCCTCGATTGATTCGAAAAGCGCCTTGAAATTGCCTTCGCCGAACCCATTGTCGCCCTTGCGCTGGATGAACTCGAAAAAGATCGGTCCGACCAGGGTTTTCGAGAAGATCTGCAGGAGTATCCGGGTTTCGCCGCCATTCACGACGCCTTCGCCGTCTATCAGGACCCCGTGTTTCATCATCCGTTCGATCGGCTCTTCATGCCCCTGAACGCGGGCGTGCGACATCGCATAATAGGTCCTGGGCGGAGGAGGCATGAACTCGATCCCGTTGTCCGAGATCCGGTCTATTGACCTGTAGATGTCCTCGGTCGCCACGGCGATGTGCTGAATGCCTTCACCCTTGTATTCACGCAGGTACTCCTCGATCTGGCTATGATCGTCTGCACTCTCGTTGATCGGGATTCGGATCTTTCCGTCAGGCGATGTCAGCGCGCGCGAGAATAGCCCGGTCTGTTTTCCCTTGATGTCGAAAAAGCGGATTTCACGGAAGTTGAACGCCTTGGCGTAGAAGTCATACCAGGTGCTCATGTTTCCGCGCACCACGTTATGCGTCAAATGGTCGAGATAGTAGAATCCGGCTCCGCGCGGTTTCGGATCTGGCGTGTCCGACCATTCGAATTCGGACTCGTAACATGATCCGCGCTCGCCGTACGTCTCGACGAAATACAGCAGTGATCCTCCGATTCCGATCACGGCCGGCACGTCCAGCGACTTGTCCCTGCCAGTATATTCTTCGGCTCCGTAGTCGAGTGCGCATTTCAGGGCATGCCGGGCGTCAACGACACGCCAGGCCATGGCCGGCGCACACGGTCCATGAGTTTCGAAGAAGCGCGCCGCGTGGCAGTCCGGTTCGTTGTTGACGACGAAGTTGATGTCGCCCTGTCGAAAGAGACGGATGTCCCTTGACCTGTGCCGGGCCACCTCGACGTAGCCCATCATCCCGAACAGTTCATGAAGCCGAGTCGCGTCCGGATGGGCGAACTCCACGAACTCGAACCCGTCCGTTCCGGCGACATTGACCGTGTCAATCCTGGCTTTTGGTGCGTCATGTGGGAATGGACCCATGGTCGTCCTCCTGTTTTGGTCCGCGCTCACGTGCCCTTCGCGCGAAAAAAACAAGATCCCGGCCCGCGGGGACTGGCTGTTCGCTCACCCGGTCTGAGCCAACAGTTCAGTCACTTCCCGATCGCATGGTGAGGGGAAAATGTCAACCGGCCGGGCCGGGTGGTCCAGGGTCTTCCCACGCTATTTTTTCTTGACATTTTCTGCTTCTGTGATCGGGTGCGCGCCGATTTTGGCCGGTGCGTTTTTCGCTGGCTTTCCCGCGCTGGATGTGCGACACGGTTCGCATGTGCATCAAGCCGCTCTCGCGAGAGCCCATCTGGCAGGAAATTCCGGCGGGCTTCCACCTTGCCGATGTCGAGGTTCGGCTTGTGGAGCCCAGCGAGCGCCTGTTGTGGGATGACCTGATGGACACCCATCACTATCTCGGGTTCCGCCGCTTTGCGGGCCGGGGGTTGCGTTATGCCGCAACCTGGAAAGGCCGGTGGCTGGCGCTGGCGGGCTGGCAGGGCGGCGCCTTCAAGTGCCGGCCGCGCGACCTCTGGATCGGATGGAAGCCTGCGCAGCATTTCGACCGCCTCGGCATGATCGTCAACAATACCCGGTTCCTGGTGCTGGCCGCACCCGGCGTGTTCCCCAACCTTGCCTCTTTCTTTCTTGCCGGGATGACCCGCCGGATTGCCGACGACTGGCTGTCGACGTATGGCCATCGCGTGCTGATCGCGGAGACCTTCTGTGATCCGGCCAGGTTTCCGGGAACCATGTACAAGGCTGCCGGCTGGCAGGCGTTGGGCAGGACCAGGGGCTTCGCCCGCTGCAATGGCAAATACACCGACCCGCACGACGAACCGAAGCTGATCCTGGTCCGGAGCCTGCAGCGCGACGCGCATCAGCTCCTGGCCCGCCCGGAACCCTTGCCGCTGTCGGTGATGCCGCCGGTCGGCCACGAACTGGCGCCCCGCGATCCCGCGGTCATGCGCTCGCTCCATGACGAACTGGCCGCCGTTCCCGACTATCGCCGGGCGCAGGGACGCAAGCACACGGTCGCCTGCGTGCTCAGTGTGCACATCCTTGCCACCATGGCCAACATGAGGGGATGCCTTGCCGCGGCGCAGTTCGCCAGGGCCTTGTCGCAGGAGCAACTCGCGGCCATCGGCGCCTGGAAGAACCCGAAGACCGGCCTCCATGAGCCGGTTGCCAAGTCGACGCTGCACAGGGTTGTCCAGTCCCTCGACCCCGAGGCGCTGGAGGACGTGCTTCATCGCTGGTCCCGCCCCCGCCTGTCTCTTGCCCGGGCGATCGCGGCCGACGGCAAGCGCATCAGGGGCGCCAACCGCAACGGCGACGGCCACCACGAGACCGTGACCCTCGTCGATCATGTGACCGGCGCGCCCTTCGCCATCCTCGGATACAACGACGACGGCGGCGAAATCGCCGCCCTCAACGATCTCCTGCTGCGCTGCGACATCCGTGGCCGGATCATCACCGCCGACGCGTTGCACACGACGCGGGAAACGGCGCGTCTGATCACCGAACGCTGCGGCGCCGACTACGTGTTGAACGTGAAAGGAAATGCCTCGGAGACCTTCGCGCTGCTCGACAGCATCGACTGGGAACGTGACCGCGACCGCGCACATGTGGGGGAGTCCGAAAAACAGCACGGGCGGATCGAACAGCGCAGCATCGATGTCCTGGCCCCGCTCAAGGGCATGGTCAATTTCCCCGGCGTCCGCCAGATCGCGCGGGTGACGCGCTACCGGGAGGTCCTCGAGGACGGCAAGGAACCGGGCAACGAGACCGTCTATCTCATCACCTCGCTCGACAGCGCAACCGCATCCGCCGCCGACCTGCTGGCGTTGAACCGCGGGCATTGGGAAGTGGAAAACAACAACCATCGCCAGCGCGATTGCAACTTCGGGGAAGACGCCTGCCTGACCCATACCGGGAACGGCCCGCTGAACCGCGCCTGCCTCAACACCATCGCACTGGCCGTGATCTTCGCCACCCGCCGCAAGGGTGCCGGCGTCATCGAGACCATGCGAAGGTTCGCGCGCGACCGGGACGATGCGATCCGGGTCGTCTGCGAACCGACGCCGGCACCCGAGGCCTGACCCTCCTCACCCCTCCTCACTTCAGCAAAACCGTTCGGACGCCCGCAGCGGTGTCCGGGTCTCGCCGTTCGGCCAGCCACGCGGCAGAAAGGCGCCGAATCATGAGGTGATTCGGGCGGCCCGCCACAGAAGCAGGGGGCGCAGAAGCGCGAAAACCCACGAAATCATGCCTGACAACGCCAATATCGCACCAATCTGCTCAGCGTGGGAAAGTCCTGCCGGGTGGTCCAGTGCCGAATTCTGCTTACGTCGACAGATCGCGTACGATCCGGTGCAAGTCCGGAAGACGGCTGACCAAATCCGGATCGACCTCCATGACCCACAACAGGCAACTGCTGATTGAAATCGATTTTCGAGCGCTGGCGCGTCCGGCGACCTTGCGAAGAGCACCGGTCCTACGGGGTTGACAGCCGATTAAGCCCGTCAATCCCCGCGCCAAACAGGAAACACGGGCGGACTCTTCGACCGGGTCTTCCAGATTTTGCCGAAACGTCGGAAAGATACAGGATTTCGTCATGCAGCCTGTGGCGTCATCGCGGCACGGACAAGGCGGTCCGTATAGGGCGTCTTGGGGTTTTCGAGAACATCGATCGTCGAACCGGCTTCGACCACTCGGCCATTTTGCATCACAATGATGTTGTGGCAGAGAGCACGTACAACTGATCAAAGCTTGCGGTTATTCTTCCGGAAATCTACTGTAGATTTCCGGTATTGTACGGCAAGATGCGGCCAGCCGGTCCGAAGGATGTCCGCAGCGCATCGGGAGCGCGGGATGAGCGGTCAAGTTGACGGCCTCGACAAGCCTTACCTGGAATACGTCGATCTTGGGCTGGTCCCCGAACAAGAGAGCATTCTCGTCCAAACCCATGTCCCGAAACCGTTCCGGGCAACCTACCATCACCACGCATCCGTCGAAGTGAATTTCCTGATCGGATGTTCGCTGGAGTATTCGTTTTCAGGGCGGCCCGTTCAAGTGGAATCCGAACAGATGACGGTGTTTTGGGGGGTGACCCCGCACCGCGTGTCCCGGGTCTTCGGAAAAGGCAGGATCGTCGTAAGCGGGTAAACGGCGACGTCTGTTGATTTCGCCTGGTTTCTGGTTTCGTCCTGTCGGCTGCGGCCGATCCTGCGGCCTGACATTCTCCAATTTGCTGCTGCTGCGCCGTTTTTTCCGTTTGACACGATAGGGCGCCGGGGCTATTCCCGGCGAATCAAGACGAATCATCGGGGAGAACGGCCATGGGCGCATGGTTTGGATCGAAAGCGACCTCTGGTCTTTGCCAACCGCTCATCGCGATGTGTCCGCCGCATGTCGCATATATTGAGACACATCTTGGGGGCGGCGCCATCATGAAGCGCAAGCCTCCGGCGCTCAGGAACATCGGCATCGATCTCAACCGCCGGGCCATCGACACCTTCAGCTGCGCCTATCCGGTCGAGCTTCACCATGGTTGCTGCCACGCGTTCCTGTCTGATTTCGACTTCGACGGCCGCGAGCTGGTCTATGCCGACCCGCCCTACGTGCAGTCTGCGCGCAAGTCGCAGCGCCGCTACCGTTACGACTATACGGACGCCGACCATGTGGAGCTTCTCGGCATCCTGAAGTCGCTGCCCTGTTCGGCGATGGTCTCCGGCTATCCGTCCCGGCTCTACGACGAACACCTCTCCGACTGGCATTCGCTGGAGATCCAGGTCAACAACCAGTCCTGCATCGTCACCGAGAAGCTGTGGTTCAACTTCGCGCCCGACCGGGTGCACTGGGCGGCCTTCGCCGGACGGAATTTCACCCACCGTCAGACCGTCAAGCGCAAGGCGGCGAGCTGGGGGCGGCGCTACGCGGCGATGCCCCGGGGCGAGCGCCTGGCGGTGCTGGCGGCGATCATGGCGGAGGAGGCGGAGGAATGAGCGGGATCGACCCTCACGACCCGGATGCGGTCCGCCAGAGGCTCGACGGGCTCCATGCGGAGTTCGCGGGGCTGGGCGGCGGCGGCCTGCTGCGGGGGGCTGTCTCCCTGTTCAGGGAGTTGTTCGGGCTTGCCGGGACGCAGTCGACGATCATTGCCGCGCTACAGGACAAGCTCACCGAGGAAGTGGCGAAGAACAGTGCGCTTCGCGACCAGCTCGCCCGCTACGAGCGCCAGCAGTACGGCCGGCGCTCGGAGAAGCGCCGCAACGCCGACGCCGCCTCCGATGGCGCCGCATCGCCGGATGCCGGGGAGGATGAGCCCGAAGCCGAAAGGAAAGGCGAGGCCGAAAAGAAAGCCGAAAAGAAGCCCCGGGGCGGCGTCAACGGGCGCAAGAAGGATCGTGGCGATGCCGTCAACGGCACCGGGCTGCGCTTCGGCCCCGAGGCGACGGTGATCGACATCGACGTGATGCCGCCGGAGATCGAGGGGCTGGCGGAGGGTGAATACGACATCATCTCCGAGCGGGTGTGCTGCAAGCTGGCATCGGTGCCGATCCGCCACGTGGTGCTGCGTTACCATTACAAGAAGGCGAAGATCAGATCCTCCGGCGCCCTGGTCTGCGCCCCGGCCGTCGAGGGCGTGTTCAAGAGCTCCTGCGCCGATGTGAGCTTTATCGCCGGAATGCTGGTCGACAAGTTCGCCTGGCATCTCCCCCTCTACCGCCAGCACCAGATGCTGGCCGAGAGCGGGATCACCGTCAGCCGCAAGTCCCTGAGTGGCTGGGCCAACCGGGCGATCTCGCTGCTGGAGCCGGTGTTCGAGGCCCAGTGCCGCTCGGTTCTGGAAAGTTCCGTCATCGTCATGGACGAGACGCCGGTGCGGGCCGGGCGCGACCCGGACAGGCCGGGCAAGATGAAACAATGCTACTACTGGCCGGTGCTCGGCGACCGGGACGAAGTGGTGTTCCACTTCGCGCCCTCCCGCGCCCACCACCATGTCGCGCGGTTCCTCGGCGATTTCGAGGGCACGCTGGTCAGCGACGGCTACGGCGCCTACGCGGCTTACGCCGAGGCGCGGGGGGAGGCGGTGAGGCAGCAAAATTGCTGGGCGCATACGAGGCGCAATTTCGAGGAGCAGCTGGACAACCATCCGGTGTTCGCCGGGAAGGCGCTGGATCTGATCGGGGGCATGTACGGGATCGAGAAGGAATTCCGTACCCGGCCGCCGCCTGAACGCCTGGAGGCGCGGCGCACCCGCACCCGCCCGCTGGTCGACGCCTTCTGGCAATGGTGTGAGCGGACGCTCGGGGACCCGGCGCTGACGCCGAAGCACCCGATCCGCCGGGCGGTCACCTACGCCGTCGAACGCCAGCAGGCCCTCGAGGTGTTCCTCGAAGACCCGTTGGTGCCGATCGACTCGAATGGTGTCGAGCGCGCACTGCGCCGCATCAAGCTGGGACAGAAGAACTGGCTTTTTTCCTGGACAGAATCCGGCGCACGGAACGTCGGGATCGTCAACAGCCTCGTCGCCACCTGTTTCCTGCTCGGGATCAGCCCTGCAACCTATCTGGGCGATGTCTTCCAGCGCATCGACACCCATCCGGCCGACCGGGTCCACGAACTGACGCCACGCCTGTGGAAGGACCTCTTCGCCGACACCCCGATGACCGGCAGCATCGACATGACCGTCGTCCGGGCTCACCCGGACGCCAGCCGGGGACCGCCGTAACGCTTGCGACGGCGGCGAACGGTGACGTCGATGCCGTCGATCAGGGCCATCAACTCGGTCGAAGACAATGCAAGCGCCGCATGGCCGGAGGCCGGAGGCGGGGCGAACAGGCCCTGCTCCAGGCGCTTGGACCAGATGAAGAAGCCGCCCCGCTCGAAGCCCAGGACCTTTACGATGGTCCGGCGCCGGTTGACGAACACGTACCAGCGTCCATCGGCCGGATTGCACCCGAGATGGCCCGACACCAGCGCGCACAGCCCGTCGAAACTGCGCCGCATGTCGGCCGGGTCCGTCGACAGCCAGATGCCGCCCCGCGGCCAGCCGCCGAGCATCACGACCGCCGAACCCGCAGGACAACCCCGTCGCCCAGGTCAAGCTCGACGTCCCAGCCCGAGGAAACCGGCGGCGCAAGCTCGACAAAGGATCCCTTCCCGCCCCCAGGGCGGAGACGGCACCGCCAGTTCGAGAAGGTCTTCGAGGACAGCCCACGGGACTCGCAAAACTCCCGTTGCGACAGCCCCGAGCGCTCGAAGTCCGCCATGATGCCGCTCCACTCGTCTGCGCTGCGCACCACCGGCGCACGACGGGAACCAGCCGAACCATTCAAACCTGACATGACAATTTCCTCCGATCATTGATGAATGACCGGAATTATCCCCACCCAACCCTCGCGTGAGCAACCGAATTATCAGACGTCGCCATTTACCCGCTTACGGATCGTCAACATCTACGTTGCGCTGACCCAACTCTTGAAATGGGGGCTGTTAAAGTCATTCACCGAGACAATCATGAGCGGCGCGGTGCTCACGGTTCCGAATTCCGGGTCGACGGATCGGGTCATGTTCACTTCCTGGGCCCAGGATTACAAACGTGAAAGTGCTCCGTGGCGGCAACTTCTCATCGGCGAAATCGAGATGCGCATGCGGAGGATGGCGCTGGAGCGTTACGAGATTCTCTTACCCGCCGCGACCGAAGTCAATTCACGCGGAGCGGGCTGGTCGGCCATGCGCCACATTGACCGAATGCTCGTCTACATCGCCGAGAATTTCATGCACCCCCTGACGGTTCGGGATGTCGCGCGCCACGTTCGACTGTCTCCGGGTCATGCGATGGTCCTTTTTCGCCGGGCGGTCGGGGTTTCGATCAAGACCTACATCACGCGCACCCGGATCAGCCACGCCCAGATGCTGCTGGCAAATTCGGATATGAAAGTCATTTCCATTGCCCTCGATAGCGGGTTCAATTCGCTCTCTAGCTTCTATGATGCATTTCGCGCCCAGCAGAACTGCACACCAGCGGCATTTCGGGTTGAGGCCCGTCAATAGTGGATTGGTGCTGAATCAACCGGAAGGCTCAGAATCCCGTGAGTTGGGCCGACCGGGATAAGGTCCCCGATTCGGAAGGATCCGGCATGCCGGTCAAGGACCTGAGCCGGCCAAGGTGTTCAACGGCGTGCGCCGTCTCCGCCTCGTCGGCGTCATTCGCCACTTGGTGTCGGCACTGTCTCCGGCTTTGGTGCTGATCCTGCCGAAATCGATGAATTGACCAAGCGGCGCGCCGGTGTGTGAAAGTCGTTCACCCGCAGATCCGGCAAACCGCGGATTCGGGTACCCGGCGGGTCGAGACAACGTCCCGACCGCGCAAACATGGGGAATTACATCGATTACTTGACGGTTCATGCCGCCAGTTTCCGATCCGTTTCACGGGTCGCAGGGGTTGCCGGCGCAAACGCCCCTCGCCGTGCAGACGCGCCAATCCCGGACGCCATGATGTTGCGGGCCGCGTTCGGGTACGCATGATCCGCGTGGCCGCAGGCCACGCACGTGAATTCAGCCTGCGTGCGCCGCGACGCCCTGTCCGCATGTCCGCACGCATTGCAGGTCTGCGACGTGCAGGCCGGGTCGACCTCCACCACCGCGCACTTGCAGGCGAGCTTTGCCTTCAGGCCATGCCAGCCCGTCGCCAGGATCTCGCGGTTCAGGCCGGCTTTCGCCTTCACGTTGCTGCCGGGCTCCCCGGCCGTGCCCCTGGCAGAGCGGGTCATGCCCGCCGTGTTGAGCTTCTCGACAAACACCGTGCCGGCCCTGCCCGCGATTCTCCGGCTGGCCTTGTGCTGCCAGTTCCGACGCCTGTTCGCCCGCTTGCGGTGCAGCCGCTGCAGGCGGAGCCTGGTCTTCACGCGGCGCCTCGATCCCTTGCGCTGTCTCGCGAGCCTGCGCCGGTTGCGCCCGATCTTCGCATCGAGATCGCCGGCCTGAGGCGCGGGGATGATCCCGGCCTCGCCCGCAGACGTCACGACCGCAACCTGGCCGACGTTCATGTCAACCCCCGCAACCGTGCCGTTGTCGGGCCGTTCCTCCGCCTCGACCGCGTAGCAGACGGTGACATACCACTTGCCGGTGACCTTCCTGACCACGGCCTGGACGGGACTGCCGTCAGGGTGCGGGTTGCCACCCTTCCGCCGGATGCGCATGGGACCGATCTTCGGGATGCTGATCATGTCGCCGCCGATGTGGACCTTGTCGGGAATAGTCAACGACGGGCTTGTTCCGTATTTCGACTTGAAGCGCGGATGTTCCGCCTCGCCCCTGAAAAACCTCTTCCACGCATCGGCCCGGTACTTCAGGCAGTACCGGGTGATCGTGAACCCGTACTGCCCCAGCCACGGCGTTGCGTTGCGCAGTGCGGTGAACTCCTTGCCGAGCGAGAAGAACGAAACGGACGGCGGCTTGTCTCCGCTCTCCTTCGCAGCCTCGTAGGCGGCATTGTGCCTCCCCAGCATCTCGTTCCAGACGAAGCGGCAGGCGCCCGCCTGTCCGGCCAGGCGCCGTGCGTTTGCCTTCGAACCGGGCAGAAGCCGGTAGATAATGTTGCGGTACGTGGTAGTCTCGCTCATGCGGTCGGACCTTTGTCGCAAGGTTCGTTTGGTGACGGGAAGGATCAAGTTCCCGTCACACGCACAGTACGCAAGACGCTCGAAATGTCAACGGATCGGGGGCCGGAAACCGGCGGCGTGATCCACTGTCAAGTAATCGATATGAAGCCCCAAACATGCGCGCGCGAGGCGGTGAATTCCGTCGAGGTTCATCAAACGCTTTTGAAGCCGGTACATGTCGATCGGATATTCGAGCAAAGCGTTCAGAATGCGTTGCATTTCGCGGATATGTACGTGCGGCTGGCGCAGGACTTCGCCTGGCGT
This sequence comes from Paracoccaceae bacterium, assembly GCA_963664045.2. GTDB lineage: Bacteria > Pseudomonadota > Alphaproteobacteria > Rhodobacterales > Rhodobacteraceae > JAPPHA01. Next base: position 98,322 of record CAXXGT010000002.1, read on the forward strand.
CACACGATAGGGTTCACCCGATGGGTCGGGCCAGACAGGGACAACCATGTGCCATGCCAGCAATTCAGCCGGAGTGGACTCGACGGCAAGGTCCAGTCGCCAGATCGCATCCACATCCCAGCGGATTGCGTACCAGTATCGAGAGATGATTGCGGGCAATTGCAATTCGTACTGTCTCACCATGAATTCCCGAAATCCGATCCTACTAATCCGGAAGAATCCGCACAATCCGCGGTTACGAAAGACCGTGCAACCGCATCTGTCAGGAAAGCGAAATGAGGAAACCTCCCAGGGTCGCGTTCATTGGTGCCGGTTCGACGGTTTTCATGAAAAATATCGTCGGCGACATCCTGCAACGCCCTGCACTAGGCGACGCGAATATCGCGCTCATGGATATTGATGCCGGTCGGCTTGCCGATGCCGAAATGGTTGCCGGCAAGATCGTATCGACGCTTGGTCGAGGAGCGCGGGTCACTGCGCACTCCGATCAGCGGGCCGCGGTCGACGGCGCGGATTTCGTTGTCGTTGCCTTCCAGGTCGGGGGTTACGAACCGGCGACGGTAACGGATTTCGAAATCCCTGCCAGGTACGGTCTTCGGCAGACCATTGCGGACACCCTGGGCATCGGCGGCATCATGCGTGGCCTGCGAACCGTTCCTCATCTCTGGTCGCTCTGTGCAGATATGCAGGAATTGTGTCCCCAGGCGCTGCTGCTCCAATATGTCAATCCGATGGCGATCAACATGTGGGCCATCAAGGAACGGTTTCCCGACATCAAGGCAGTCGGTTTGTGCCATTCGGTTCAGGGAACCGTCGGGACGCTTGCCGGTGACCTCGATATCAACCCGGATCATGTCCGGTTCCGGTGTGCAGGAATCAACCATATGGCGTTTTTCCTGCAGTTCGAGGAAGTGCTTGGAGATGGAACGGTCAGAGACCTCTATCCCGAGTTGTTTGCCGGATACGCGGAAGGACGAATTCCGAAGCCGAACCCGCACAATCCGCGGTGCCCGAACATTGTCCGCTACGAAGTCATGAAACACCTCGGGTATTTCGTGACCGAAAGTTCGGAGCACTTTTCCGAGTATGTCCCGTGGTTCATCAAGAACGGCCGCCACGACCTCCTGGATTCGTTCGAAATCCCGCTCGATGAGTATCGCACACGGTGTGAAGAGCAGATCGCCAAATGGGCGGAACAGGTACAATCGTTTCGCGCCGCCGAACGGATTGAAGTCGAGCAGAGTTGTGAATACGCATCCGAAATCATCAATTCCTTCTGGACCGGAGTCCCCGCCGTCGTTTACGGAAACGTGCCGAACACGAACCTGATCACGTCTCTGCCATCCGGGTGTTCGGTCGAGGTCCCGTGTGTCGTCGACCGGACCGGCATTCGGCCAACCCACGTCGGCAGCCTCCCGCCGCAGTTGTCGGCATTGATGCGCACCAATGTCAACGTGCAGGAGCTGACAGTCGCGGCGTTGGTGCACGAGTCTCGCGATCACATATACCACGCGGCAATGCTCGACCCGCACACCGCCGCCGAACTCGACCTTGACCAGATTCAGTCGATGGTGGACGATCTCCTGCGTGCCCACGCAGGTCTGCTTCCGGCTTGGATGACCGGATGACAAAATGGAAGACGTGGGCGGAAAACCCGGCGAAGTCCCTGGACCGGTCTGAGTGGCTTGTCGCGAACAACCCCTGATACATGAAACCCATGCGGTCAGTTGAGCGAATCGGACTATTCAGGATTTCAGTGGTCGGTGGCGGAACCGCGGCCTGGGCCGCAGCGCTGCTCATTCAGCGAAAGGTTCGCGGATCCTCTCTCCCGGCCGAGGTTTCCGTGATCAAACCCAGCCACATTCCGAAAATTGGAGTCGGAGACGGCACAACTGCCGTTTTTCAAGGGCTTCCTGGACATCATGGAGGTCGGCGAGCTCGATTTCCTTTCAAGGACAGGGGCGACACTCAAGTACGGTATTCGGCACCAGGACTGGCGCCGCATCGGGCACTCATACGATGGTCCCATTGACGACCCTTACCTGTTTGCTCCCGCACCGACGGTCGCGAACGACATGTCCTGGATCGATGTGAACCTGGTTTCGCGTGGACCGCCCGTTTCCTCCATTCACCTGTTCAAGCGGTTGATGGACACGAAACGCGCGCCTTATCGAATTGAACCCAAGGGCAGGCTGTTGCCCATTTCGCCGCACAATCACGCCTATCATTTCGACCAGGCGAAAGTCGGGTTGTTTCTTCGGAGCCTGGCAGAAGGAATCGAGCGCGTCGACGCCGCCGTGACCGAGGTTCACCAGGATTCAGAGTCCGGCGATATCAACGCGCTGTCGCTCACCAACGGAACGACGCACGCGGCGGACTTCGTCGTCGATTGTACCGGGTTCGGGAGAAAGTTGATTTGCGAAACGATGGGCGGACGCTGGATGTCATATTCGGCGGTGTTGCCGGTCAATCGGGCGATTCCGTTCTGGTTGCCTCACCCCCGGGACGATGACATTGCGCCATATACGATCGCCTGAGCCCTTGGTTCCGGATGGATGTGGCAGATACCGACCCAGTCTCGCCTGGGTTGTGGATACGCCTATTCGGATTCTCACATCGAACCCGAACAGGCCCGGCGCGAAGTCGAATAGGTCCTCGGAATGCCGATCGAACCGCGCAATGACATCCGGACCGATTCGGGGCGGCTGGACCGGGCCTGGATCGGGAATTGCGTCGCGGCCGGCCTCAGCCAGAGCTTCTTTGAACAACTCGAGGCGACATCGATTCACGGGACTGTCCTGCAGATGGACTTCTTTGCCCGGAAGTTTCTTGACCGGGTTGTCGCGGGACAGGAACCGGAACGAGACGAATACAATCAGGAGGTTGAACGGCAGGTCGACGACTTTTGCGCATTCATCAACATGCACAACATGGGTGAACGCACGGACACGGCGTCCTGGAATGATGTTCGACCCGAGTGCATCGGGGACGACACCCGGACGCGCCTTCGGCAGTGGTCCCGGCGACTTCCGCGAAAGAACGACTTCGAACCACTCGCCGGCGGCGCCCCTCACGTGGAAGAGCAACTCTATTTTCCGGTGCTCGTTGGGCTCGGTCTTCTCAGCAGGAACCTTGCGAAATCCGAAATGCGTGCCAACCCGAAACTACGGAGCCTTGCGCGGAAGTCGATCAGGGAACTCGACAGCAAGCATCGACGGGAGGTTTTGCGGTGTGATGGCCATGGGAAATTCCTTCAGTCCGCCTGCGCGAAGCGGTTCGAACATGAATCCGGAGACGGCAAGGCCTGACACACCGATGACGCACTCCCGGAGGCGATTCGATTTTCACGACCGATAACTCAAGGGAAGGAGGAGGGCGCATGAGCAATTCGACCGTGACAAAAACTGAAAGATACCTGTTCGATCTCAACGGGTTCATCGTCTTGAAAGGCGCGCTGTCCGGTGAAGAGGTCGATGATTGCAATGCAATTCTAGATAAACTGCGGGATTGCGGACCGGGCGAGTGGAGGGGCCGGGTTCACGGACACAACTTTACCGGCGCCCACGAGGGACTGAATCTCCAGCAAATCTAAGAAGGCGGTGCCGCATTTGAACGCCTGATCGACCACCCGGCATGGATTGAAAAGGTCATGAATTTTTTCGGGACCGACGAACCGTCGTTCGACAGGTTGCATGGACCGTGCTTCATTGACGAGAACTATGCATCGATACGTGGACCCGGAGAAGCGATCGGCCTTCATTCCGGCGGTCAGGACCGTGTCACGCGCTGCCAGTTCAGGTGCCACGATGGGCGATTTCACTGCGGCCAGATCAATATTCTCATGGCGTTCAACGAAATCGGCCCCGGTGACGGAGCGACGATGGTCATTCCCGGCAGTCGCAAGTCAAGCGTCATGCATCCCGAGTTCGACCAGGCGGCAATGGCAACGACGGCGACCTCGGTTGACGGTGTCACCGCCGCGGTCGAAGTGCATTTGAATGCGGGAGATGCGATCCTGTTTGTCGATGCGATCATGCACGGGTCGGCGCACGCACCAACCCCGGCCAGCGGCGCATCGCCGTTTATCGATACGGGCCTTCATGGGGATTTTTCCGCCATCCATATCGGCCCAGCCAGGAATTGCTGAACCGACTGCCCCCGTCGCAACGCACCATTGTCATGCCGCACGCCGACTCGATCGTCCCGCCGCCATGTCCAATGGGTCGGTGGATCGGAAACGCCGCTCATGTCCCCCTTCACCGGCAGATTCGATGTCGGGGGGGATGCCTTGACCTCGCGGCCGGGCGCCCCATGGCGAGGCAAGGCGCAAGGTCTCGCGCTTCCCTCCCCATAAACAGTATCCCGGCTCGCGCCTTCCGGGGCACGTGCCGGAGCATCAATCCCCTGATCATGTCAACTGGTCGGCCGTCTTGACCTGGTGGTCCCATGTTCCCGCCCCCGGAACACCATGACACCTGTCTTGGGCCCCGGCGTTTCCGCATCTCGTGAATCCCGTCGGAAATCTGTCCTGCGACGAATGCATCGACCTGATGGCCCGCACATGGTACGATCGCGAGATCATCGGTTCGTCGCCCTGGTCCTGCCTTTTGGACCACGCCTGTAGCATGGGATTCGACGATCTCCACGACGAAGCGGTGTGGTGACACAACTGGCAAACAGGGCTGTACCGGCTTCGTGGCGGAAAGCCTGATTCCATCTGACCGTCGAGGGAGTCGGGTAGATCATGCGTCCCGTACCGTAAGTGGTGCCGTATGAAGGAATACCGGCTCAACCAGAAGGAAATCGCGATGACTGAACAAAACATCACTGATCTCGAAAAACGGATCGCAGAACTTACGGCGACCTTGAACCGGGAACGAAGCAAGTTGAAGCGGGTACCTGTACCGAATTACCGATTTCAGACACTGGAGGGTGAAGTTTCGCTGCTCGAATTGTTCGGCAATCGGGATAGACTGCTTGCCATACACAACATGGGGCAGGGGTGCAGGTACTGCACGTTGTGGGCCGACGGCTTCAACGGATTGCTCCCGCATCTTGAATCGGTCATGTCTGTCGTGCTCCTTTCGAAGGATCCGCCTGCACTCCAGCGTAATTTTGCCGGGTCACGCAACTGGAGATTCCGCATTGCATCGCACGGCGGAGGAGACTACATTCTTGAGCAAACCGTGATGGCGGATATGGACAACATGCCGGGAGCCGTTGCCTACACCCGGTCCGACGACCAGGTTTTTCGTTCTGGACACGCAGTATTCGGACCAGGCGACCTGTATTGCTCCATGTGGAACCTGTTGGGTCTCGCCGGCCTTGGCGGAGACGCATGGACTCCCCAGTTTCGTTACTGGACGCTCCCTGGGCAACTCGACGACGGCGGGGAAAACGTCATCGACTAGGCGACGCACTGTTTCAGGCATCGCAGAGGTATTGGCGTTGCGCGGCCGGTCGTCTTGCGCGGATGTCCCATGCCCTTGCCAACTGAACAGGTGGCTTGCAGAAGATCAGGGCATCAAACCCTCTTCGACTCAAACTCCGCCCAGACCTCCTCGAGCCTGTCGATGTCGAAGCTCCGCTCTCGGGCGGGCCCGAGCACGATAGCCTCACGTGCAACGGTGGATTCGATGGCACCTTTCAGGTCCGAAACGACTTCCCGGGGGACAACCAGCGCGCCGTGTCGGTCAGCATGGACAAGTTCACCCTGCTCGACAACCAGCCCCATGATCTCGACCGGGGTGCCGAACTCGACGACATGGACGAAACCATGGCTTACTCCGATGGAGCCTGCCAGCATCGGGAAGCCGTCATCGATCGCTCCGAGATCGCGAATCACGCCATTCGTGACGGCGCCCGCGAGGCCGAGCCCCTTGTGAATGGCGACGTGAACCTCTCCCCACCACGCCGCGGTGCAATTCGGAAAATCCGTGTCCTCAATGACCGCGACCGACGGAACGGTTCCCGAAGCCATCGAACGAAAATACTCCATGCGGCGAGTACGGAGTACATCGGGAGACTCAACTGGTGGCAGGAGACCGGCTATCCGTGCAGTTCGTGCAATTCCGACGATGGCAGGAGCTTCGGGAGCGGTGTGCTGCATCGTGCCGCGGGTAAAGCGGTCGAATCCCCTCGCTCCCTGGGCGACCTCGATCGCATTGCATACTGTCGGCGTGTCGACCGAGCGGAGAAGTCCAAGCAGATCTTCGGGGATTACATTCTGAGCCAATGCCTCAATTCCTCATTCGTTTTTTCCGGTTGTTCCAATGTCGGCATGTGGCCCGCACCGGCAATGACCGCGAGGTGCGACCCGGAGATCAGGTCGCGCATCAACTCATGCCTCTCGACCGGGCACAGGCGATCCTCTTCACCGCAGAGAACGAGCGAAGGGACAGCGATATTCCTCAGCGTATCGCATTGGTCGGGGCGATGTCGAATGGCATGGGACTGATCCCTGAACACGTCGCTCCCAAGTTCCTCGGCCATTTCCATGCACAGCCCGAGTATCCTTCCCTTCTCCGGCCCATTTGCCAGGTATTTCGGCTTCATTTCGTCGCGCATGACCGCACGCAGTTCTCCGTTCCGAACCCTGTCTTCCTGCAAGGCGCGAGCGGTTACCATTTCGGGCGGATCAGCGAGCGGGTTCGTGTCCATCAGCGCGAGGCGTTGAACACGGTCAGGGGCTTGCCGGATCACCTCCATTGCCACGATTCCACCCATGGACAGGCCGGCAAGTGCGAACCGCCGTGGCGACTGCTCGAGAACCCGACGTGCCAGTCCGGCGATCGTAGACTCACCCTTCAGCGGAACGAACATGACCGCTCGATCGAGCGAAAATGCAGCAATCTGCAGGGCGAAAAGCCGCACGTCGCACATCATGCCCGGAAGGAACACGAGCGGTTCCCGCATCAGTCAATCCGCCCCGTGATTTCCGAGCGAACGTATGTTGTCCGATCCGGGGACAATCGCCGGGTCACGTCTTCCGGACCCGGGTCGCCCGGATTGGGCGGCCCGCCCTGCCCCGCCGAAATTCCTGCCTGTTCCGTCCGCCGACCGTTGGCCGTCACGATTGACCTCCCGACAAAACCTCGCCGTTGATTGGAATTCACCGACATCGAACGCAGCCGGGACAATGGCGCCGTAGTGGCCGGCGGATCGCGATTCACGCGATGACACATGTCTCAATTCCGGATGCGGCCGCCGCTTTCGGGATCAAACAGGTAAAGATGTTCGCTGTTCAGGGATATACCCACGATGTCGTCCTGATCTTTCCGCAAATGCCTGTCACCCTTGGCGATCACACGCTGTTGACCCCATTGGATCGTCAGCAACGTCGCTTCGCCCGTGTTTTCGAACGCATAAATCCTGACGTCAACGTCGCCCCGGCCCTTTTCCTGTACACGCATGTCATCGGCGCGAACGCCCAGAACAACCTGCGCGCGATCCGGGGATTCGACTTCGACGAGCTGGTTGCCGCCGGCAGTCACGAACATGCCGTCGCGAATCGATCCATCGATGAGGTTCATCGCCGGTGAGCCGATAAACCCCGCCACGAAAAGATTGGCGGGATCATTGTAGATCTCGTCAGGTGTGCCGAGTTGCTGGATAATGCCGTTGTTCATGACTGCCACGCGGTCCGCCAGCGTCATCGCCTCGATCTGATCGTGCGTAACATAGATGGTCGTGATCTTGAGTTCCCGGCTGAGGTGCTTAAGTTCGGCCCGCATCGATACGCGAAGCTTGGCGTCGAGATTCGACAACGGCTCGTCCATGAGAAAGACCATGGGCGTGCGCACGATTGCGCGGGCCAGGGCGACACGCTGACGCTGTCCGCCCGAAAGTTCCCTGGGCCGGCGGCTCAGGAACCGGGTCAACTCCACCTGCCCGGCCGCCCTTTCCACGCGAGGTCCGATTTCCGTTTTTTGAACCCCGCGTACCCTGAGAGGATACGCAATGTTCTGGAACACGGTCATGTGAGGGTAGAGACCGTAGTTCTGGAACGCCATTGCCACGTCGCGGTCTTTTGGCAGGTCGTCGTTGACCATGCGATCGCCGATCCAGACTTCGCCTTCGGTCGGCTCTTCCAATCCCGCGATCATCCGCATGGTGGTTGTCTTCCCGCACCCCGAGGGCCCGAGAAGCACCAGGAACTCCTTGTCCCTGATTTCAAGCGACTGGTTGTCGACACCGACAAATTCACCCCAGCGCTTGGTCAGATCCTTGAGGACAACCCTGGCCATTACCGTACTGCCCCCATCGTCATGCCCTGCACGAAGTACTTTCGGATGATCAGCGCGAGGATGAACATCGGAACCATTATGATGATGCCGGCAGCGCTCAAAAGGTTCCAGAGATCACCTTCCTCGGCCTTGAACAGCGCGAGTCCGATCGGCAGGGTCACCGCATACTTGTTGGTCAGGATCAACGCGAACAGGAACTCGTTCCAGGCGATGATGAAGCAGAAAATACCGGCGGTCAGCAGCCCGGGCGCCGCCATCGGCAGAACAATGTTGCGAATCACCTGAAGGCGCGAAGAGCCGTCAACCATTGCCGCTTCCTCGGTATCGAGAGGAATGCCGTCGATGAAGCCCTTGATCATCCAGATTGCGAAGGGCATGACGATTGCCAGGTTGACAAGAATGAGGCCCAACCTTGTGTCGAGCAGGCCAATGTTCCGGAACATCACGAAGAACGGCAGGATGATCACGACCGCAGGCACGAATTGCGTTGCAAGTATGGTCACGAGCATCGCGGTTTCACCCGTCAACCGGAAGCGACTGAACGAATATGCCGCCATCGTGGCGATGGGGATCGCAAATACGACGGTAACGAAAGCGACGATCGTGGAATTCATCAGCTTGTTGCCAAGATCATAGGGCAACTCGAACACCGTGACGAAATTCTCCAGTGTCGGTTTGAAAAACAGCTTCAACTGGAAAACGTCGATGTGGTTCTTGAAGGCGGCCATGAATATCCACAGGATCGGGACCAGCATGAAGAACGTGGCAACCAGGATCAGAGCCACCTGGATTGCATTCACGAGTCGCTTCTTCTGTTTCCCGGTAATGGCGCTCATCCTTTTCGAAACACGAACTTCGTGTACGCGTAGGTGAGAAAAATCATCGGGATGACCATCAGCCAGGCTACCGACGCCGCATAACCGATCTGTCCGTATTTCATCCCGTTGAAATAGATGTAATGGGAAAGCGTCTGGGTTGCAGTTCCAGGCCCTCCATTCGTCAGCATGAATATCTGGTCAAAAGTCTTCAGGCTGAAGATCGACTTGAGGATTATCACGACCGCAAGGACAGGGGCCAACTGGGGCAGGGTGACGTCGCGAAAGACCCGCCATCCCGAAGCTCCGTCGACCTGGGCTGCCTCGATCGTGTCCTGTGGTATGCTTGCCAGGCCGCCGATCAGCACCAGCGTAAGAAACGGGATCCAGCCCCAGACATCGGCCATCACGCAAACCGCGAACGCCAGGACCGGGTCCGCCAGCCAGCTGACATCGGCCAAAGGGGGAATCAAGACCCCGAAGAAAGCGTCAAAGAGGCCGAATTCCGGGTTGAACATGAAACGGAACGATACGCCGATCAGCGCCGGGCTCATGGCGAACGGCAGGATCAGCAGGGTTTGCACCCCCGATCGAAGCCTTCCGCCCGGGGCCAGGAGCAATGCCAGGCCGAGTGCACAAATCGTCGTCAGCCCAACGGTCAGAACCGTGTAGATCGCGGTGACTTCGACCGAATTCCAGAATGCGGGTTCATTGGCGATTGCCCAGGTGAAGTTTTCCCAACCCAGGTATTGATCGAGAGAACCCGGACGATTGAGTCGCCCTACTGTAAACGACAGGCGAAGCGCTTCGATCAACGGCCAGATCGCGGTGGCAAAGACGACCACCACTGCCGGCAAAACCAGCAGGTATTTGAGCGTGCGGTCCCGAATGTCGATGCCTCCCGGAATGTCCCGCTCCACGAATACGCGGAGCGGGACCCGTGCGCCCAGCTACCGGGCGCCTGAGTAATTCGGGTTACTGAATACGCCCGGCGCGACGCAGTACCCGGTTGGCCTGTTCGGCGGCATCAAGCATCAGCTGACGCGTGTCTCCACCCGCCGCGGCTTCGGCGATGGCTGCCGACAAAAGGTCGCCGACTTCCGGCCACTCGGCGATTTGCGGCATGATGTCCGACACCTTGAGCGACTCCCAGGCCGCCATCTGGATATTGTCATTGGCAGCGTTCACATCCGGGTCCGTGAGCGACGAGATGTGGGTCACGACGTTGTTGACGATCCTTTTCCCCTTGACCTCGCGAACCGTCGCGTTGGCCTTGTCCATCTCGGGATTCGACAGCCACTTCAGGAATTCCCACGCCGCATCCTTGTTCTCCGAATATTCAGAGATCGCGAACGGCATGGAAATGGCATAGGTCTTGGTCGTGCCGCTGTAGGAGGGCATTCCCACGAAACCGACCTGGTCCTTGGTCAGTGTCGAGGTTTCGGGGTTCAGGAATGCCGAGTAGAACCACCACCATCCAGGAATCATTGCAGACTTGCCCTGGCTGAATGATTACCGGGCGTCCTGTTCGACGAATGCCACGGAGTTGGGGTTTGCAACTCCATGTTCCGTCAGCAGGGCGACATAGTCTTCGGTCGCATTCAACGCGGCATCAGTGGTCCATCCCGCCGAACCATCTTCATTGAAACGTCCTCGCCCACGCCCCACAGAAAGTTCAACCAGATAAACAGTGCCTGGCGGTTTCCGTCATTGTTGTAGTAGAGAGCGACCGGAGAAATACCTTCATGCTCCCAGGTTTCACCCATGGCAGCAACTTCTTCCCAAGAGGTTGGCGGGTTGGGGATCAGGTCCTTGCGATAGAACAGGACCTGGGGGTGTGCACGTAGGGGAAAGCCAAGCGTCTTGCCTTCGAACTGGGCCGAACGTGCAAAGGCTTCCGGGTAACGATCCATCGAGATTCCGTCCCGTGCCATCAAGTCGTCGATCGGCATGAGCCAGTGGGCATTCGGCGGACCCCAGCTGTCCAGGTAATTGACCACATCGAACGTGCCGCTCGCTGCAATGCCCTCGGTATTGATCTTTTCCTGGAGCGAACCGAAGGGAATGAAAGTCCATTCGGTCTCGATACCCGTGAGTTCGGTAAATTCTTCATCCCTCAGCATCAGTCCGTCGAACTGCGGAGTGACAACGCTGAGTATGTTCAGCTTGGTGCCGTCAAATGGCTTGCCCTCTAGCAGGTTGAAAGGGATATCTTCGGCAAGTGCGGCAAATGGAGCGAGCACCAAGGCTCCTGCTGCGACCCCTGTCTTCAGAAAATTCCGTTTATGCATCGGTTTCTCCTTGATACGTTTCAAAATGAAATTCCACCGTATCGAAGCCTGGAAATGCAGACAAGACGCATGTTTACCCGCCTTGTTGACGCCCTGCCGGAACAACGGGTGCCGATCGCTTTCGCACTCCGCTTTGTGCGGAAATCCCGTACAGTGAAGGCTATTGGCCAAGACTTGAATGGTCGGGTTCGACCCGGCGCTTCCGGTCCTTGAGATTTCGTCGATTTGACGTCGTAACCTCCGAGTTCTCAACGCCTGCCGCCTCCTTGGAAGCAGTTCGCCAACAACCCGGGTTGATCAACCGACCAGCAGGACAGTGCAGGCGATTTGCCGTCACCAATTCCGGTATTCGACACGTACTTCGCCGCAGAACGACTGCCACGAACACGTACACGTCAACCGACTCCCGGTTCTCGATGCTTGTCGGGTCCCGGCGCCAACGATCGGCGGAATACGGTCGGACACGGAAGTGGTCGGGCAAGGCAGGGTCGTCACAACTCGCGGAGCATCGCCACGACCGCACGAGTTTCGACCTGAAACGCCTGTGCAACAGCACGCACGGCTGCGCCGGGCAGTCGACTAATTTTGTCCTCGTTTGCTGCGGTGGACCGATGACAGCTTCTGCCTCTTAACCGCCGATCAACAACCGCAATCCCAAGGCTCCCAGGATCAATGACGCCGTGCGGTCAATGAAGACTTTCGCCCCGAGATAGTGTCCCTGGCGATCCGGCTGCCCATGCAAATCGCCAGAACACTGTAGAACAGGTACTCGATCACAAGGTGGCTGAGCACGATTGTGGCGTTTTCGGAGATCTTCATGCTTTTCGGAAAGATGACGACAAGCACGGCACGGCTTTGTCCGGAATTCCTGGTGGATTGAAGCAGGAGAATCCGCCTTTCGTTCCCGAATACGATTGCTGATTCCCAAGTGGCCGATATGTCGAACACGATCACTTCGCTCTTCGTGCATCCGACGCGGCTCCGCTCCGGTCGTGTCACCAGCCATGCACCAGGAGAATGAACGCGAGCACGAATCGATCGGGGCTGACGTCCGCTACGCGGACCGATTCCCGAGCGGCCTTATCTCCGCCAGAACGTCTTCGGAAAACGACTCCCGCATTGTCTTCGCGGAAATTCCTGACACGGGGTGTCTCCAGTCAGGGGCCACATCACACAATGGAACAACGACGAACGCCCTGTCTTCAATCCGGGGATGCGGCAGGATCAACTGGTTGGGCGCGTGCACGCGCTGGCGCGACGTCGGCAAATCCCTCCACCGCCTCCATGTCTCGAGGGCGGGCAAGACCTCGCCATTCACATCCAGGAGATCGAGGTCAATGACACGGGGCAACCATCGCGTATTCGGGCCATCCGGCTCACGATGTCGACCGAGACGTTTCTCGATCGTGAGCAACCAGCGAATGCAGTCCTCGGGTGATTTCCGCGTCCTGATCATCGCCACCGCATTGATGAATTCCGGCCCCGATCCGGGCGGCCATGCCGGTGTTCGATAGAGACCGCTCGCCTTGACAGGCTCTTCCGACTCTGAAAATATAGTATTTAAGGCAAATTTGATTGTATCAGTCTTGTCTCGTCCACGGAACGGCAAGTTGGACCCGAGAGAAACAAGGCATGTCTTTAGCGCATTCAATCCCGATCACCACGCGGTTCCGCGACGTCTATCGTTGGCAGAGGCGCCGGTCGTGCACTTTACAGGAAATGTCTGCCCGATGTCGATGCCTGCGCCGTTGCCGGACGTGGAATCGAACGTGAAAGGCATACCCGATGTTTTACCGCGACGAACGCCTCGCACTGTTCATTGATGGTTCGAATCTCTATTCAGCTGCCAAGACTCTCGGATTTGACATCGACTACAAGCTCCTGCGCGCCGAGTTCATGAGACGGGGAAAACTCCTGCGCGCATTCTACTACACCGCCCTTCTCGAACACGACGACTATTCTCCGATCAGACCGCTCATCGACTGGCTGAATTATAACGGTTTTGCCATGGTGACCAAGCCCGCCAAGGAATATACTGACTCCACGGGACGGCGTAAGGTCAAGGGCAACATGGACATCGAGCTGACCATTAACGCCATGGAACTCGCGCCCCATGTCGATCACATCGTCCTGTTCTCCGGCGACGGCGACTTCAAACCCCTCGTCGGCTCGCTCCAGCGTCAAGGGGTCAGGGTTTCGGTCGTCTCCACCATACGGACCCAGCCTCCAATGATCGCCGATGAACTCCGGCGCCAGGCTGACAACTTCATCGAACTCGACGAGCTCCGCGAAGTGATCGGCCGTCCACCGCGACACGACGGCCACGAGAGTTCGGGCCGTGACGACGCCGATACGCGTCACTGAAGAACGTGCCCGCGGTTAGACCCTGATGCCATCGACGAATCCGCGCCCGGTCGACGAGGCGACCGTTTCCTTCTATGATTCGAACGCCACCGCGTATGCGGCCTGGACACGGAAAGACCGTGATACACGATTTCGTGATAGGATGATCGGCCGACTTCCGGAAGGAGGGTCGGTCCTGGATCTCGGCTGCGGCGCGGGATGGGATTCCGCCGCCTTTGTCGCAGCAGGGTTTCGCGTGGTTGCCGTCGACGCTTCCAGCGAACTCGCCCGGGAAGCAAGTAAAATTCATGGGCTCGATGTCAGGGTGATGTCATTTGATCAAATCCGTGAAATCGACGCATTTGACGGGATCTGGGCGAGTTACTCCCTGCAACACGTTCCGCGGGCGGGTCTGCCCGCGGTAATCGACAACATCTCCCGGGCATTGAAACCGGCAGGTTGGCTGTATATCGGAGTTCAAAAAGGCGGAGACACACGACGAGACCGTCTGGGCCGACTCTACTGCCACCATCGAACGGATGATCTTGAGAGAATGCTTTCAAACGCCGGTTTCGGGGAATTCACAAGCGAAGTCGCGGTTGGTACAGGCTACGACGGAAGCCGGTGCGAGCTTCTCAACCTCGAGGCGCGACGAATTGCCTGACATCATTGCCTATACTGACGGCGCATGTTCCGGAAACCCGGGTCCTGGCGGTTGGGGCGTTCTTCTCGTTGCGAAGAACGGCAGCGATGTCATCCGCGAGAAAGAACTCTGCGGAGGAGAGGCCGACACGACAAACAACCGGATGGAACTGATGGCCGCAATCCGGGCGCTCGAGGCGCTTTCACGATCCACCCGCATCACGATCGTAACTGACAGCCAGTATCTCAGGAACGGGATCACGAATTGGATCAGGAACTGGAAACGCCGCGGCTGGAAGACGGCGTCAGACCTTCCGGTCAAGAACCGTGACCTTTGGGAACGCCTGGACAAGTTGCGGAATCAACACAGCGTAAGGTGGGAATGGGTCAAGGGGCACCGCGGCCATCCTGAAAACGAACGATCAGACGAACTCGCGAGGCGAGGCATGCGGCCTTACACTGCCGTGAATTCCGCCCTTGTTGCGACACCACGTCAGGAAAAGACCGCGACGTGAGACCTCGGCCTGATCCTGCAATGTTCTCCTTCCGGGACCTCGTTCCGGTACACCGTTTTCTGGTGACATCCCCAGGACTTTCGGTTCTTGCCCAACTCCGACCCAGTTACCCACGTAAACTTGGCCTCGGTGTCCGAAACGACATCGCAAACGAACACCGGCCACGATCATGAGTTCATGGGTTGTCGCCGATGTTGGAGGCAGCAACATCCGCTTCGCCTGCGCAGACACGTCAGGCATTGACCAGAAATCGATCGTTTCACTTGATTGGGAAGCCACGCCAACGCTTTCGACCGCCCTTCGGGTTTTCCTGCACGACATTTCCGTTGACCCCGGAACAGTGTCGCAACTCGTGATCGCGTTTGCCGGCCCGGCAATTCCGATCGACGGTCACTACCGGTTTACCAATATTCCGGTTTCCTTCACGCATGAGGAACTCGCAGCCGTTGTGCCCGGCGCCAAGGTCACCGTCATGAATGACTTTGCCGCCCAGGCCTACTGCCTGCTTGCCCTGGAACCCGATGACGTCAAGCCCCTGCAGGCCTTTGACGGCCATTGGCCGCCCGGAAACAGGATCACCTACGGACCGGGAACCGGGCTCGGCGTCGCCCAACTGATCCTGGAAGGTGGACCGCCTCGGGTTGTCGCAGGAGAAGGCGGCAACGTTGCATTCGGGCCACCGACCGAAGACCTGGCGCGACTGCGCGACCGGATCGTCGGCGAGGTTGAAAGACGCAGGCCCGAAAACCCCGATCCAACGATGAAGCCGCGTCAGGAGGACATTCTTTCCGGCAACGGCCTCGAGAACCTGCACTTTGCCCTGTTTGACGAAAGGCTGACCGCGGAAGAGATTTCGGACAGGGCTCACGCGGGTGAAGACCGGGCAAAAAGGACATTTTCGCATTTCTTCGACGCGCTCGCAGGTATGGGCGCCGACCTTGCCTTGACCGGCCTGCCGACAGGAGGAATTTTCATCAGCGGCGGGATGACCAGGCGCAATCTCGACCTTCTCGATCCCGTCCGGTTCAGGGAAGTATTCGAGGCACGGTGGCGTTACAAAGAGCTTCTCGTCATGATTCCGATCTTCGTGCTCATCAGGGACTCGTCCGGCCTTGAAGGCGCGGCCGCATACGCTGCAATGCAGTGATCGGGCCAGAGGACATCAACTGCCGAATTCGGCTGGTCCGAGCCGCGAGCCATTCGGAACAGGAAACCCCCGGCAGAACTCCTTCGTCCCGAGCACCTTCCGACCGCTCCTTTGAAGTGACAACAGCCGGACGGCACCCGTCCCACAACGGACTGCCAGTCGATCGTCGAGAACGGTTCCGGGAGGGGCCGCACTGTCGCTGATATCCACCGGGGCAAGTTCCGAGTGCAAAACCCTGATCCTTTCGGTACCGACATGTGTCCATGCACCCGGCGAACTGGACAGCCCCCTGATCATTTGGTCGACCTCTGACGACGGACGGGTCCAGTCGATACAGGTTTCGCCCTTGCTGATCTTGGACGCATACACCGCGACCGAGTCGTCCTGATCAACCGGGATGAGCGTTGCGAGGCCTGGCAGGACTTCGCAGAGCAGTTCGGCTCCTTTTTGCGCCAGCATGTCTCCAAGCGCGTCTGCGGTGTCACATGTCCTTATCGGAAATTCGGTCTGGCAAAATACCGGCCCCGAGTCGATTCCATGACCAATTCTGATGATTGATACGCCCGTGAGAAGATCTCCTGCCATGATCGCGCGATTGACCGGCGCCGCACCGCGCCAGCGGGGCAAGAGCGACGGATGAACGTTGATGCAGCCCAATTCCGGTGTGTCCAAGACAGCGTCCGGAAGAATGAGGCCGTAGGCAACGACGACAGCGACATCCGCGTTGAGGCCTGCAAGGTGGTGGTGTTCCTGGCTTGTGAATCGATCGGGGCACCGCACCGGGATTCCTAGATCGCTTGCAGCAACCTGGACGGCGCAAGGCCTTGGCTTTTTCCCCCGGCCGGCAGGACGCGGCGGGCGGCAATAGGCGGCGAGAATGTCATGGCCATGTGCCGCCAGTCCCGTGAGCGTCGGGACCGCAAACTCGGGCGTTCCCATGAAGACTACGCGCATTGACAGAACCCTACAGACGCGGGGGTGACGCGAAATTTGCCCTCACCACCTTCGCAAACGCAACAGATGCAAAAGGAGAGAAGCCGGCGGTCCTTTCAGACATTCCCGGATTTCTCGTTCATCAGCTGTTCCTTTTTCTGCTTTCGCATCTTTCTCGAGATGATCGAACGCTTCACGAGGGACAGGCGATCGATGAACAGCTTGCCGTTCAGGTGATCGATTTCATGTTGCACGCATACGGCCTGAACGCCTTCGAACGTCTGAACGTGCTCGCAATCGTCAAGTCCAGCGTATTTTACCCGTACTTCGGCTGGCCGCGTGACGTCCTCGAAATGTCCGGGAAGTGACAGGCACCCTTCCTCCCGTGTAATCTTCTCGTCCGACGCCGAGATCACCTCCGGATTGATCAGGACTTCGGAAACCGGGTCATCTTCTTCGGATTCCGTCCTGTCCATCACGAACAGGCGGATCAACCTGCCCACCTGCGGCGCGGCCAGACCGATGCCGGGAGCGGCGTACATGGTCTCGATCATATCGTCCGCAAGCCTCCGGACCGAAGGATTGACCTCTTTCACCGGCGCGCATTTCCTTCTCAGACGAGAGTCCGGAAAGATAAGGATTGGCAAGACGGGCATGGCGCGCCCTTAGTCAATTCCCGCCCAGACGGCAACCCGTGAACGCCGGTCAGCGCGCATTTCCATACCGCCCTGAATTGATCATCGGTCATGGCGGTAATCCTCTGTTTGCCTGGATCAAACAGGGAAATGGGCAACTCGAGGGCCGACCCCTGGTTCGACGGCAACCTGAGACAGGCAGGTTCATCTCGTGTTGCGTCAATCCGAAGATCAGCAGGAATGGCGGGGCACTGACTTTTCTGGTTAGAAATGAACCGCAGGCAGGGCGGCAGGTCAGACGGCTTTCCTCCTCAGGAAACCAAGGGGATCCTGGTCAACTCGACCTCACCGTTGTTGCACTCCCACGCGAAGGCACCCTGTTTCAGTCTGATTTGAATTCATAGGGGATACATCCGGGCCGTGGTGGCCCGGATGTTCTTCGGGACAGTATCACGTCTCCATGGAGGCCTTGACCCGGTCGGGGGTCAAGGGCAAACGCCGCACCCTGGCACCGACGGCATCAAAGACCGCGTTGGCGACGGCCGCACCGGTCGGGCACTGTGACGTCTCGCCGGTCCCTAGGTAAGGCTCACCCTTGCGGTCGATGAGTGCGACCTCGACAGGCGGAACCTCGTTGAAGGTCAGAATCGGATAAGCAACCCAGTCGTCCGACAGGACCCCGGTGTTGTCGAACTTGACCTCTTCCTTCAAGGTCCAGCTGATCGCCTGAATGAGTCCGCCTTCTACCTGGTTGGCGATGTTGTCAGGCGCGACCATGTGCCCGCTGTCGTTGGCCGTGGCGGCCCGAGTCACCCGGACCCGCCCGTTGCGCGGCACAACCTGCACTTCGACCGCGACAGCCGTGTAGGCCTGCAGGTTCTTGTAGCGCGAGAACGCAATGCCGCGACCACGGTTACGGCCACCATCGTAGCTGTCCCAGCCGAAGATCTCGGCAGTCTTCAGCAGTACGTCCCTTGCACGCGGATCCTTGAGATACCGCAAGCGGTATTCCAGGGGATCGGCACCCGCTTCATGCGCGAGCTCGTCGATGAAGGATTCGATCGCGAAGACATTCGCGTAGGCACCAAGACCCCGATGCGCTGACACACGAACCGGCATGTCCGTGACAAAATGTGTCGCCACACGTGTGCTCGGGAATTCGTAGTAGGGAACCCCGTTCCGTGCCGAGGCGTAATTGGGCGGACCACCGTCGCGACGTGTCTCCATGATGAAAGGCGGATCCACATATCTTCCAGACAACAATCGCGCCGGATCTCCGCCCGGCCGGGTCGAGTGCGGCGTAGACCAGATTTCCATGTTCCAGTGAATGATGTCACCGTTGTCGTCGAGACCGCCACGGGTTTTCATGATCATTGCCGAACCATAGGGTTCCCACTTGTGCTCCTGAGCACGGGTATACATGAGCTTGATGGGCGTTCCGGGCATTTCCCTGGCCAACAGTGCCGCGTCTGCTGCAGCATCATCCGCAAGGTTGTGTCCGTAACAGCCCGATCCGTGTCCATGTATGCACCGCACAGAGCCTTCGTCCATGCCCAGCAGCTTTTCGATCGCCGTTGCCGTGGCATACACACTTTGGCTGTGGGTATGGATGGTCATGACTCCATCCTCACCCAGTTCGGCGATCGCAACGGATGGTCCGATTGCACCGTGCATCTGGTAGGGCCGGTAGTAGGCCTGTTCGATGATCTTGCTTGCATCGCCGGGTGGCGCCGTGTTGACGAGTTCCTTTTCCACGACATTCTCGGCACTTTCGAGCCAGTCGTAGATCCCGTCGTGACCGGGAAGAACGCTCTTGACGTCCCAGGTTGCCTGCGCGGACAGCGTTTCGGCAGCGGTCCAGGCCTGCTCCTGCGACTCGGCGATAACGCCGAGGAAGCTTCCGTTTCGAACGACCTTCCGCACGCCGGGCATCGCCTCGATGGCGGCCGGATCGGCCTCGACGAGGGATGCCTCGTACGTCGGCGGTGACGCAACCGCGCCGTACAGAACGCCTTCAGGATTCATCTCCGCTATGAAGATCTCCCCGCCGGTCATCTTGGCCGGTATGTCCAGCCGTGGAACGGATTGGCCGATGTAGCGATGCTCCTCGATCGGAATCAGCTCTGCTTCGCCACTTGGTTCGACGTTAAGGTCGAGACCTGCGACCAGTTCGCCGTAGGCGATCGACCCGGTGGATCCGGAAATCGTACCGTTCTCGACCGAAAGTCCGTCCGCAGATTCACCCAATCGTTCAGCTGCCATGTTCACAAGTATTTGCCGGACTTCGGCAGTTGCCTGCTGCACAGCCGGCAAACACCCCGGCGCCGAACCGGAACCGGCAGTCGTACCTTCGTTGGGCCCCTGCATCGTGTCGCCGGGGATCACGTCGAGATTTGCGATATCGATTTTCAGTTCGTCTGCGGCGCACTGGGCTGCCGCGGTCACGGTGCCCTGACCGAGTTCCACCTTGCCGATCAGGAGCGTGACCCTTCCATCAGCATGGACGCGTATCCACGACGCAAGATTCGGATTGCGCCGGAGGTTGCGTGGCAACTCCGGTCCGTCCTGGGCAAATCCGAAGTTCGGCAGGGCGAAACTGACGGTCAGTGCACCTCCCGTCTTCAAGAGCGTGCGGCGGTTCATATCCAACATGTCGTGCATGGCCTATGCCTCCTCTGCAGCACGAAGCACCGCCCGGACGATCCGGTTGTGTGAGCCGCAACGGCACAAGTTGCCGTTCAGGGCCGCGCGGACATCCGCTTCGGTCGGTGTCGGGTTTATGTCGAGGAGCACCTGTGCGGCCATGATCATGCCCGAGAGGCAATACCCGCACTGCGCTGCCTGTTCTTCGATGAAGGCCTTTTGCAAGGCGCCAGGCTCGTCGCCATTGCGCAGACCTTCGAGCGTTGTAACGGACTGCCCTGCAACGGAGTCGGCTCCCGTCTGACAACTAAATGCGAGAACGCCGTCGAGCAGAACAGCACATGACCCGCACTGCGATTTACCGCAGCCGTACTTCACGCCGTTCATGCCAAGATTCTCGCTGAGCACCGTGAGCAATGAAGCGCCCTGCGGTGCATCAACGGAAACATCTGTTCCGTTTAGCCTAAATGAAACCACGGACTTAACCTCCCTCCCAAATTCAAAAATCGGGCGGCGTCCGGATTCACCATGGCACATGAGGCGAAGTCAAACTCCGCCGGGGATTCGCATTGACTCTTTTCCGGATGGATAGCAATAAAATTCTCGCATAAAATTTCCGCATCGGCGATCTGTTCCTCGAAAACCGGGAAGGGCGTGCATGTACAAGCTCTACGCCGCCGCAAGCTTGCCTGGTTGGTCAGGAGAGATCGCCTCTGAAACTTTCCCGACGATTGAGGAAGCAGAGACGAAAATGCGTGAGTGGGCGCGCTTTGGCGTTGATGCTTACTGCAACGATCCCGACACGATATGGATTACGGACGCCGATGAGCGACCGTTGAAGTATTGGAACTGGCGGTCCGGGGCACCGCGCAGAGTGGACCCTGAAGTGAACAGTGATCGAGATTAGGTAGAGGTCCGCAATACGGCGGCTCGCCCGGTTTCTTGCACTCTGCCTGGCCGTCGTTACCGGGCTCTGGTTATGGTCGAACCGGCATGCCGCAATCGATGCGGTCGATCTCGCCGGATTGTCGCCACTTCCCGGAGCCGCGGTCGTGAAAGGCCGGATGCTCGCGGAATTCCGTGGTTGCCGGACCTGCCGTGGGGCGGACTTCGGCGGGGGCGAGCGTTTCGATACCCTTTTGGCGCACTCTATTCATCGAACATCACACCCGATCCCGAGACCGGCATCGGGACATGGACTACCGTAGCATTCCGCCGTGCCATGCGTGAAGGCATAGACCGAGAGGGCGGCTATCTCTAGCCGGTGTTCCCTTACGATCATTTCACACGGATCACCGACGATGACATTGATGCAATTTGCGTCTTTGTCTTGTCGCTCCCGCCAGTCTCCCGCAAGCGCAGGACGGACGAGCTTCGTTTTCCGAATAATGTCCGGCTCGCGATGGCAGGTTGGAACCTGTTGTTTCACCGTGCCGGGTCATGGAAGCCGTATCCTCAAAAGGATGCTGACTGGAACCGAGGGGCAAATCTCGCGCTAAGATTGGGACATTGCGGCGCATGCCATACTCCGAGGAATGCGTTCGATGCCGTGGACAACAGGAATGCCTACGGTCGTGGCGACGCCGAAGGTCGGCACAGCCCTGCCCTGAACAGTGATTCCCCTGCTCCGATTTCCTGAACGCAGGAGGCGCTGGTCAACTACTATTTCGACGGAAGGAATGAAGACCACAAAATAGCAGCAGGTCCCATGAATGATGTTGTCGAGAACATTTCCTTTCTCCCTGAAGAAGATGTGTATGCTCTGGCAGCGTATGTCCTTTCGCTCAATGAAGACGTTACCCACGACGGCAATGGCATCGCGGCGAGAACCTTTGCGGAAACGGTCGCACGGTCGATATCCGCGATGCAGTCGGCGGAGACCGAATCAGGAATCGCACCCGGTCTGATGGTCCTTCGCGAACGATTCGAGAACTGTCACAGATATGGAACAGATGCCGTTCCTCTCGGTTTGGTGAAAGCGTTCTGGGGACCGGTTCCAGACAACTTCCTCAGGGTGGTCGCCGGTGGCGTGGCTCCTACGGAAAACGCGTACTTTGTTCGTCCCATGCTGAGTTTTCCGGATCTGTCGGACGAGGAATTGCGCGACCTGGCGGTGTTTGTCCGTAACACCTTCTCCACAGTGCCTCCGTGGACCGGCATCGAAGCCGCGATTGCAACCGCGGCCGCGAGTAATCTGGTCGGGAGCAGATAGACTTGACGGAACTTCACATTCAACGAGTAGTCAGGCTTGAGACCCTGGCCAATCCTTTACATTTGGTCACACTACGCACAATGAATAAGGCACTTTATCGTGATGCCGATATCGGTGCTACGCTGCGGAGCGAGATTTCCGGGCTCGTGTCACCCGGCAGAAGGTTCGTTCGGAACCCGGCGTGAGAACGGGCACGCGGCACGGAGTGCCTGCCTCGGGGCATTGAAAACCTGCAACAAACGCGGCGTTTCGTTCCTGTACGATTTGCGCGACTGCCTTGGAGTTGCCGGGACTTCCGATGTGCGAGGTTCGCGGGTCTCATCGCGCAAGGCGCCCCAGCCTGGCACTTCCTGACGGAACACGCGTCAAACGCATCCGAAAATCACACGGCAGGGAAAGTTCGGCAGTGGTGCCCCTCGGAGCCAGTCATGGCTTCCAGGAATGTCGGAACAGACCTTTAAGCCCAGCCACAATTCCGTTGAAATCAGAAAACCGGGAACTCGCGGCCAGACATCGAGCCATGCCATGATTCTTCTACAATCGGGATTGGTCACGACACGTCGGCTACCTTTTTGACTGTTCCCCTTGCGGTCACCTCACAACCGGGCTTTTTCGCGTCGATCGCACCCATTTGACGATTGCCGTCCCATCCACCTCCCGGGATGGACAACATCCCCGGATTGAAACACGTGCCAGTTCAATTGCGTGACTGCATCTTTCGATCCCGATAACCATCCGAAATTGCACTTCGATTCAGGGCAAGCTATGCGTCCTTCAGGGATCGTGCCGCTGACAATTTCTCGTGCCAGTCCCTGTCGTCATTCACAGAGTCACCCAGAACCGGATTTTCAAAGGGTTTTGGGTTTATGCATGCAACCGGGGAAAAGGAATTCATGGATTTTGACCAGATCGTCGAGCGCTGCCGGACGCACTCGCTCAAGTGGGACATGTTGCAATCGCTTTACGGGATTTCCCCTCGTGACGGAATCCCGATGTGGGTAGCAGACATGGAATTCAAACCCCCTGCTTCGGTTCAAAGGGCAGTTGCAGAGATGGCCGAGCACGGCGTCTTCGGATACTACGGGGACGATGGCTCCTATCTTGCTGCCATCAGGAACTGGCTGGGCCGCCGGCACGGCTGGGAGATCGAGACTGACTGGATCTTCACGGCGCACGGCCTGGTGAACGGAACCTCTCTCTGCATCGATACATTCACCGAACCGGGTGACGGGATCGTCATCTTTACCCCGGTCTATCATGCATTCTCGCGAGTTATTCGAGCGTTAGGGCGAAACATCGTCGAGTGTGAACTGGTCAACCGTGACGGTCGCTACGTCATGGATTTCGAAGCCTATGACGCCCGGATGGCCGGCCAGGAATCCATGGCCATTCTCTGTTCACCCCATAACCCCGGGGGGCGCGTCTGGACCAGGGAAGAACTCGGGGAACTGGTCCGGTTTTGTGAACGTCACGAGCTGTTCCTGGTGTCGGACGAGATCCACCAGGATCTCGTCTTCGATGGAAACCGCCACATTCCGACTGCCGTCGCGGCGCCCCGGTCTTCGGACCGCCTGATGACGCTGACCGCCGCGACCAAGACCTTCAACATTGCGGGGTGCCATACGGGAAACGTGATCATCTCGGACAGGGATCTTCACCAGCGCTTCGCAACGCGCATGATGGGCCTTGGAATTACTCCAGGCAGCTTCGGTCCCAACATGGTCGAGGCGGCATACAATGACGGAGAGCCTTGGCTAGAGGATCTGCTCGCCTACCTGGACGGCAACCGACAGCTCTTCGACGAGAAGGTCAATGCCATCCCCGGGGTCGCGTCGATGCCGCTCGAGGCGACCTATCTCGCCTGGGTCGACTTTTCAGGCACCGGCCTTGGCAACGAAGAACTGATCGAACGCATCCAGGGACGCGCAGCCATTGCGCCGAGCCACGGTCATACGTTTGGCAGCGGCGGCGAGAAATTCATGCGCTTCAATTTTGCCTGCCAGAGAACTGTTCTCGAAGAGGCGCTGGACCGACTGCAATCGGTATTTTCCGACCGTTGAAGACCTTCAACAATACGGCGTGTGATTTCGATACTATCTGCGCGATCACCCTGGAGTCATCTGTGCGCCGAAAATTCGAGGAATGTTCCCTCATCTCGTCACACGGCATGCAGCAGCCCGATGCCCTGCGCGGCGATACCGGAGCAGTTTCTGACATCAACCGGCGCCGTGGATGGCGGTTGCGAAGCTCCATTACCCTCATCCGCCGTGCAAGACTGTTCAGGGCCGCGACTTCGGCTGCCGCGCGAGACGCCAGCCCGAACAGATCGTTCGGTTGACCTGTTCGAGGTGCAGGATACCTGATCGGAAGCGCCGGGTGGCACAACTGAAACGTGGCTGCAGCGGCGGTGGCCGACAAGATAGGACGTATCGCCGGAAGGCATCGGATCTTGCTGTCTAGATGTTCTCGGAGGTGTGTATTTCAAAGCCCAGGCGAATGTTCGGCGCGCCTGCCGGGTGACCGGAATTGATTGCTTTTGCAAGTCCGTCGATTGTCGCACGGGCAAAGGCTTTCAAAGGATGCGAGATGACCAGGGTAAGCGTGCCGTCAATAAGGCCCTTTCTGGTCGGTTCCATCAACTCGTATCCGACGCTCACGAAATCCTTGGGCAGGTCCGCGTCCCGCAATGCAGCCAGAGCCCCGGTAATGCCGCCGCCCGAGATGAAGAGCCCGCAAATGTCGGGGTGCTCGGCGAACAGGTGTTCGGTCATTTCGCGCGCGACCGCGGCACTTTCGTAGGTGGACCGCGGTTCGAGAAGGGTGAAGTTGAGATTGTGTTCGCGAAAATAGGAGCGGAAACCGCTCTCGTTCAAATCCTGGTTTCGGTAGCGATGATTACCCACAAGGATTCCGATCTTGCCCGGTGTCGTGCAGATCTTGTCAAAAGCCCAGGCGGCAGTTCGGCCGACCTTCCAGTTGTCGAGACCAATGTAGCCAACGTTTCCGCGTGCCGTCAGCGGCGCAATGAGGCCGGAAACCGGGACGTCCCTTTCAAGCACGGCGTCGATTGCGTCCGAGACCAGCGGATGTTCAGCGGCGACCAGCGCCACCGAATCGCACTTGTCTCCAATTGCCCGCAATCGTGCTGAAACATGGTCTGGCGAAAGATCATCCATGAACTCCAGGGTCAGGTCGATTTTTTCCGCGGCGTGATCCCGGGCGGCTTGTTGGAGGGCCACGCCAAGATCGCGGTAAAACACGCGGTTGCCCTGTTGCAACAGAATCCCGAGCCGGTGGACTTCCCGATTCATGTCCAGCGCATGCCTGATTGAACCAAGTCCATAGAATCCAATTTTTTCCGCGGCGTGGAGAACAATCTCCTGGGTGGATTCCCGCACGGTGCCGGGATTGTTGATAACCCGGTTTACCGTTGAAATTGACACGCCGGCGGCTTGCGCGAGATCTTTGATCGTCGGTCTCATGACATCCTCCGGCTTATACCATTTTGTTTCATCAATGCAAACCATAATGAACTATTTTGATGCAAAATAGCCTGCTATAGTTCATTGATCTTGATTTGAATTGCAACATTCTGCCACCCGTATCGGACATCGGCAGCGGCCTGCCCAAGGCTGCCCATTATGTCGGGAGGAGAAACCCGTTGGACGATCTCACATACGGGACGCGCGACAAGCGCGGCAACTGGACACCAAACACCCGGCTGGAGATTGCGCCTTTCTGGCTTGGCAAACTCAACAAGATGGGGCGATTCCTGGTCGACTTCATTTGGCCCTGGAACGCCTTCCACATGGCCACGGCAGTTCTCTACTGGATCTTCATCATCCCCGATATCGAGACCATGAAGACGATCGCGTGGGGCTGGGCTCTTTGGCTCCTTGCGGCAAACGCTGTTGGCATCTTCCTGATGTACGGCGCCATTGAACTATTCTACTACGCCAAGCGCATTCAGGGCACGCGCTTCAAGTACAATCACAAGTTCCCGGCCGAGCATCCCTCGGATGTGTTCTGGTTCAAAAGCCAGAACCTCGACAACTTCCTCCGGTCTTTCTTCGTGGGAATCCCGATCTGGACGGCAGTCGAGATCGGCATGCTCTGGTGTTATGCCAACGGCATCGGCATCTGGCTCGCTTGGCAGGACAACTGGCTCTGGCTCGGTGTGCTCGTCTTTCTCGTGCCAGCGATCCACGAGGTCCATTTTTTCTTCATCCACCGCCTCATCCACACGCCATGGCTCTACAAGCACGTCCATTCAGTGCACCATAACTCGATCAACCCAAGCCCCTGGTCATCGCTCAGCATGCATCCCGTCGAGCACTTGTTCTACTTCGGCGAGATTGTTTGGCATCTGATCATCCCGTCAAACCCGATCGTGATGCTCTTCAACAGCCACGTCGTCGGCTATGGCGCGATCAACGGGCACATCGGCTTCGACAAGCTTGAGCTGACCGACGAGAGGGCACTCGACAGCCACGCCTACGCCCACTACCTGCACCACAAGTATTTCGAGGTGAACTATGGCGCCGACGGTCTGGTGCCACTCGATAAGTGGTTTGGCTACTGGCACGACGGTTCCAAAGAAGCCGACGAGCAGATGAAAGAACGCTTCCGCCGCAAGAAGGCCCGGGCCAATGCCAGAAAAGGGGCGGGCATCCGGGCCAGATGACCATCCGGCAAGTTCAACCAGGCGCCGTCGACCGGGGCCATTTACCAATAGGGAGGAAAACTGACCATGAAGGACAGCCATCCAGCAAGTTCAACTGAGCGCCATCTGACCGGGGGCAATCACAAACAAGGAGGAAAACCAACCATGAAACTGACAAATACGTTCATTGCCGCAGCAACGGCGACCCTTATGGCCGGCACCGCAATGGCGGCCGACATTTTCGTGATCGGCGGGAAACCTGACGACCCGTTCTGGTCAATCGTGAAACGCGGAGCCGAAGACGCCGGAATCGTGGCCGAAGCACAGGGCGGCTCGGTTACCTGGCTTGGTCCGCAGAACTACGACAACCTTGGCGTCGACGCCGCGGAACTCATCCGTCAGGCCATTGACCAGGGTGCGGATGCAGTCGTCGGCCCGAACTGGGTTCCCGAAGCCATGGACCCGGCCTTCCAGGCCGTTGTTGACGCGGGCCTTCCGTTGGTGATCTACAACGCCGGCGGAATCGAGGCCGCCGATCGGCTGGGCGCAATGAATTACGTCGGTTCGAACGACTACAAGGGCGGTGTCGCGGCAGGCGAGTACCTCGGCAGCGCGGGTAACCTGAATGGCGTCTGCATCAACACCTTGCCGGGTGCTGCCAATATCGAAGCCTTTTGCAATGGCTTCATAGAGGGGATCACCAATGTCGGCGGCGAAGGCTCGGTTCTGCCATTGCCCGCGACCTCTTTCGGCTCGGCAACCGCCGTTGCGCAGGCCGTACGCGCGCACCTGCTGCAAAACCCGGGAATCAACGCCGTCTTCACCATCGGCAATGTCGATTCCAACTCGGCCGTCAGCGGAATCGCGCAAGCCGGCAAGACCGGCCAGGTCAAGGTCTGCGGCATGAACTTCGATGAGTCGATCCTGAACAACATCAAGAACGGCTCCCAGGCCTGCGCTATCGACCAGCAGGGCTACCATCAGGGTTATCTCGCGGTCTCGATCCTGAACGGTTTCGTCAACTACGGCCTGACGGTTCCGACCCGTGAAATCCTGACCGGCCCCGGCGTCATCGACGCCTCCACCGTCGACGCCACGCTGGCCGGCGTGAAAGCGGGCACTCGCTGAGTATCTGAAATGGAGGCCGCGCGACCAATTCGGGCGGCCTCGACACCCATCTCGACTTGACCGGGGCACGCATCCATTCCATGCATCGGCGATCCGGAAAGTGATGATGTCGAAGGAAGCCGAAGACAAGCACAGTATGTCCAGCGCGTTCGGTCGTCTTGCGAGACGACCCGAATCCGGCTCGTTCACAGGTATGATCATCGTGTACGTGTTCTTTGCAGCTCTTGGCGGCAAAGTGTTCCTTGGTGCACCCGGGTTTTCCAGCTGGCTGAACACCGCCGCCGAAGTGGGCATCATTGCGCTGCCCGTCGGGCTCCTGATGATCGCGGGAGAACTGGATCTCTCCGTGGGATCGGTGATACCGGCCGCGTCATTGACCGTGGCCATTGTCTCGGGTCACTATGACATGCCCGAAATCATCGGTATCCTCGCAGGACTCAGTGTCGGCCTGCTGGTCGGTTTCGTGAATGGCTATCTCGCCACGCGAACCACCATTCCATCGCTCATCATTACCATCGGCACGATGTTCGGAGTCATGGGGTTGACGCTCGGTTTCACCGTCATGATTGCCGGCAGTACGGGGGTCTTCATTGTGCCGGATCCGGTGACCAAGGCGCTCCTAGGGCAATTCGTCGGCGGCATGTTTCAAGTGACGATGTTCTGGTGGGCAGCATTCATCGTCGTTATCTATTATCTCCTGCATGTCTCGCACTATGGCAACTGGATCTATGCCGTTGGCGGTGACCGGGAAAGCGCGCGGAACGCCGGCATTCCGACCCGCAAGTTGACGATCGGACTCTTCATGCTCAGCGGATTCGCGGCCGCGTTTGTCGGCGTCAGCCAGGTGCTGACCTATCAGAGCGCCCAGGTGCTGACGGGGCAGGCCTTCATCTTCAACTCGATCATGTGCGTCGTGATCGGCGGCGTACTTCTGACGGGGGGCGCGGGTTCGGTCATCGGGATCGTCTTCGGGACACTTACATTTTCGATCGTGAACCAGAGCATTTTCTTCAGCGGCCTCGACCCGAACATCGGCAGTGTGATCATAGGTGCGCTCCTTTTGATCGCTGTCCTCACGAATGACAGCTTCAGGCAAATGGCGCTGAACTACGCGGCGAAAAAGAAGCCATAAGAGCCCCCGACATGAACGCATTCGGCCATTTCCTGCGCCGCCCAGAAGCCGCATCGATTATCAGCCTACTGGCCGTGATCGCCTTTTACGTGATTTTCGGCGGCGTAAACCTTGGCAAGCTTTTCGGCGCGGCCAGTTGGTTGAACTTCGCGGCCAATCTCGGCATCGTCGCAATCCCGGTCGGACTCCTGATGATCTCGGGTGAACTGGATATCTCCATTGGTGCGATGATTCCGGCAGGATCGATGACCACCGCGATACTCTCCGGTTACTACGAGCTTCCGATCGCAGTCGGAATGCTGGGTGCGCTCGGCGTCGGCGTATTGGTAGGCTGCGTGAACGGCCTGCTGACCGTGCGGACAACGGTGCCGTCGCTCATCATCACGCTCGGCACGCTCGTTGCGATGCAGGGTATCATCCTGAGCGCGTCGGTTCTCCTGACGGGCAATGCAAGTGTACCGCTAAGCGCGCCGGCGTGGGCGAAGTTCGTCTTTGGACAGTTGATCGGAGGCAGCCATCAGATCATCATCTTTTGGTGGGTCATCCTGGCAATCATCTTTGCCTTCGTCGTCCACCGGACCCGCTATGGGAACTGGATTTTCGCCATGGGGGGCGACCGGGACAGCGCACGCAATCTGGGCATTCCGACAACCAGGGTCACGATCATCCTGTTCATCCTGTCCGCGACCGCCGCGGCATTCGTTGGCATGTGCCAGGCCATCCTGTTCAATTCGGCGCAGGTTTCCGGCGGCATGAATTTCATCTTCAACGCAATTGTCAGCGTCGTTGTCGGAGGGGTGCTTCTGACCGGAGGGTTCGGGTCCGTCGTCGGTATCTTCTTCGGTACGCTGACATTCGCCATCGTGAACCAGGGCATCTATTTCACGCAGATTGACCGGAACTGGTCGAACCTCATTATCGGGGTGATACTTCTGGTCGCGGTTGGCATGAACGAAACGTTCCGGAAAAAGGCGCTGAGCTACGTGCCGAGGAAAAAGAAGACCTGATCCGATGACCAAGAAACCCCCGATTCTGGAACTTCGCGACGTGGACAAGAGCTTCGGTCCGATTGACGTCCTCCATGAGATTTCTCTCAAGGTGCACGAGGGCGAAGTGCTCTGCCTTCTGGGCGACAACGGTGCCGGCAAGTCGACGCTCATCAAGATTCTTGCGGGTGTGCATGAACCGACGGCTGGCACGATCCTGATGGACGGCGAACCTGTCGAATTCGACCGCCCCCGGGACGCCGCCGACCGCGGCATTGCCACCGTGCACCAGTTCGGAGGCACATTTCCGCTGATGTCGATCGGCCGGTCTTTCTTCGTCGGGGTCGAACCAACCAGGAAATGGGGGCTTTTCACTGTCTTCGACCGGAAGAAAGCCAACGAGATCGCAGTAAAGGCGGTGCAGGACTTCGGCATTACCCGGATCGACGACGGCGACCGGCTTGTCGGCGGGCTTTCAGGCGGTGAGCGTCAGTCGCTTGCCATCGCACGGGCCGTGTACTTTGGCGCCCGTGTGTTGATCCTTGACGAACCCACCGCCGCTCTCGGCGTGAAACAGGCAGCCCATGCGCTTCGAATTGTCAACGAGGCCAAGCGGCGCGGACTCGCGGTGATCTTCATCACGCACCAGGTCATGCATGCGCTCGCCGTCGGCGACCATTTCGCGGTCCTGATCCGCGGCGCCGTCGCCGCCGACTTCCGCAAGAACGAAAAGACCCGTGAGGAAATCACCGACCTGATGGCAGGCGGTGAATCCATGGCCGATCTCGAAGCAAGCGTCGAGGGCTACATGGAAACCCATGAAGGGCACCCGCCACCAACCAGGCCGGCCGCATGACCCACGGTGACGCAAGGGTAACGACATGACAACAAGACTGGCGGTCATCGGCGCGGGCGTCATGGGTTCGGACCACGCCCAGATTGTTGCGGAGGAATTACGGGGAGCCACGCTACAGGTGGTCTGCGACATGGACGAGGTGCGCGCACGTCGCGTGGCTGACGCTCTGGACGCAGCGTATGCCACCAATGACCCTGACGTGACAATCACCCGCGATGATGTCGATGCAGTGATCGTTGCCAGCCCTGATTTCACCCATGCATCACTCTGCAAGGCCTGCATCGCAGCTGGAAAGAGAGTTCTCTGCGAAAAGCCTTTGTCGCAATCCTCGACCGAGTGCCTCGAGGTCATGGAGGCCGAACAGGCCACGGGCGAGAAATTCGTGCAGCTCGGCTTCATGCGCCGTTACGACCGGTCCTACGTCGAAATGAAACGGGCACTGATCGCCGGCACGCTCGGTCGTGCGCTCATGATGCACAACTTTCACCGCAACGTGAAAACGCCTGCCTCCGATTTCACTGGTGCCATGGCGATCGCCAACTCGGCCCCGCACGAATTCGACGTTGGACGCTACGTTCTTGGCTCCGAATACCGGACGATCTCGGCCTACCAGCCGAAACGTACGGACGCGCTCGTCGCACCCGTCATGATGGTACTCGAGACCACAGACCGCCAACTCGTGAACATCGAGGTCAACAACAACGCAGCCTACGGTTATGACGTCCGCGCCGAGCTTGTCGGAGAAAAGGGCGCGGTCTCGATGAACGACGTCGCCTGCGTCCGCAGCGACATGCAGTTGGCCAGCAGCACTGCCTACGATGTCGACTGGCGCGGGCGTTTTGCGGAAGCCTATCGTCAGCAGAATCGCGAATTCATGCGTTTCGTCGAGACCGGAGTATTCCCGGCCTCGGCCGCGAACTGCTGGGATGGATACTGCGCCGCCAAGGTGGCCGAAGCAGGTGTGGCCGCCCTCGAAGAAAGGCGCCGAATTGCGGTCGATTTGATCGATCGTCCGGCGTTTTATGAATGAACCAGATCAGGTGCCCCGCATGTTGATGTCCATGTCTTTTACCTTTTTTCTGATTACGATCGCCTGGCGAGGACGCGGCACATGAAACTTGGTTTCGTGTCCGACAGCCTGAGTGGCATGTCCTTTGAAGACATGCTCGACAATGCCGCCCGCATGGGCGTCTCAGGCATCGAGGTCAATACCTGCGGCTGGTCCACCGCGCCGCATTTCGACCTCAAGGAGATACTCGGCAATACCGCAACCCAGAAAGCGTATCGGGAGGAATTCGAGGCCCGAGGCCTCGAGATCATCGGCCTCAATGCCAACGGCAACCCGCTGCATCCGACCGACTTCGCGCAGAGAGAAGGCCTGAAGGACACGATTCGCGTGGCGGGAGAGATGGGAATTGCCACCGTCTGCACCATGTCCGGCCTTCCAGCCGGCAACGCGACCGACACGATGCCGAACTGGGTCGTCTCCTCCTGGCCGCCTGAGACACAGGAGATCCTGTGCTACCAGTGGGAGGAAAAGCTTATCCCCTTCTGGGAAGAGATGGTGGCATTCGCCCGCGAAAACAACGTCGAAAGGATCGCGCTGGAACTAAACGGCAACCAGTGTGTCTACAACGTGCCTTCGCTGCTGAAACTCCGCGAGGCGGTAGGACCTGTCATCGGTGCCAACCTCGACCCCAGCCATCTTTTTTGGATGGGCGCGGACCCGCTAATCGCCGCCGAGGAAATCGGAAACGCGATCTACCACGTTCACGCAAAGGACACGATGTTGAACGCACCGGTGCAAGCCACAACCAGCCTTCTGGAGAATGGAAATCTGATGGACATTCCCGCCCGGTCGTGGAGCTATGTCACGCTCGGGTTCGGCCATGACGAGCAATGGTGGAGGCGGTTTTGCTATCGCCTCAGGATGTGCGGTTACGATGGCTGGCTTTCGATCGAGCACGAAGATGTGCTTCTGAACTCCCTTGAGGGCCTCGAGAAGTCCGTGGCGCTTCTCAAGAGCGTCATGCCGGTCGCCCCATCAGACTTCAAACCACAAGACATCTGAGGAGTCTCTCATGGCTGAATGGATCGACGCCTGTGCCGCTGATGACATCGATGCCGAAGACGTGATCCGCTTCGACCATGGCGAACGGACTTTCATCATCGTGCGGGATCACGAGAACAACTACCATTGCACGGACGGGCTCTGCACTCACGAGGACGTACACCTGTCCGACGGCCTGGTAATCGAAAACACCATCGAGTGCCCCAAGCACGCCTCGATCTTCGATGTCCAGACCGGCGAGGTGGAGGCCCCACCCGCTTGCGAAAACCTCCAGATTTATCCGACCAGGGTTGAAGGCGGTCGTGTGCTGATCGAGCTGTAGAACATGACGCAGCCCTCCAACCGACCACCCGTGCCGAGTAATTCTGGCAAGACAATCCTTATGGCAGGTGTGCGAGCGGGTTGACCGAATTGGGATTTGGCGCGGGGTACTGCAGCCAGCCCCGTCATGACATAGGCTCGTTCGAGAAGCCGGATGCGATTTTCACCGTCATGAACGGCAATCTCAAAGGCCGCCCGCGTTTGACGCCTTCGCACCGCATTCAAGATCTGACTCAGGGAGAAACTGATGAGCATGTACCACAACCGCCCCCACGTTGAAGACATCCGCAACATGAAGAAACGTGGCGAGAAGATTTCGATGCTCTACGTTACAACCCTGGAAGAGGCCGCGGCGGCTGATGCCGCCGGCATCCACATGCTGTCCATCGAGGGAAGATTTTTCAACCCGGAGATGCGGGAGGCGGCGGGCAGCTGCTTTGTCCAGGTCGGGCTGCCGTATGGCGGTTGGGGCCAGTTCGAAGGGCGCCACCTCGCCACCGCCGAAGACTATCTTCGTGCGGCGTATCATTTCACCGCAATGGGCGGCGACTGCTTCTACTGCGCAGCGTCCTACGGCATCCAGAAGGCCATGTGCGGCAACCACGTGCCGATCGTGGCCCATATCGGCCTCATTCCCGGCTACATCACCTGGACCGGCTGGCGCGCCGTGGGCAAGACGGCGGACGAGGCGGTGAAGCTCTGGGAACACGTACAGCGGCTGGAGGCCATCGGCTGCTTCGGTGCCGAGCTTGAGGTCGTTCCTGACCGGATCGGCGAATGGATTTCCCGAAATACCTCGATGATCATGCTCGGCATGGGTGCGGGGCCCGGTGCGGATGCGCAATACCTCTTTGCCGAAGACGTTCTTGGTCACGGCGTCAATCACAAGCCGCGCCACGGCAAGGTCTACCGCAACTTCAAGGCGGAATTTGAACGGCTCCAGAGCGAGCGCGTCGCAGCCTTCAAGGAGTTCATCGACGATGTCGACTCAGGTGCCTATCCCGCACCCGAACACGTCGTGCCGATCAAAGACGACGAGTTCGGTCAGTTCTTGAAGCAAGTTGGCAAATGACCGCGGATCTCCCGGACGTCCGTAACTTCGTGTTCGGCAAGCCAGTCAAACAGCGAGGTTGCAGAACGGGCATGGGCCACGCGGGTGTTCGGCCTGATCCTGGAATTCTGCCAGTCGGGCAGTGAGGTCACGGAACGCCTCTGGTTGCCGCTCGGAACCAAGGACTTCGTGATATGTCGTGGCTCGAAACCGGTAGCCCATGTAACGCGGATCAACACCGCAAAGGACTGCGCCAGGACTCGCGCGACGTTGCGCCGGGAACGGGCGAAACAGTCTACCGTGTCGAGCTCGGAACTGTTGTCATGGCGCCATGAGAGACACTCGCGCCAATGGCGTTCGCTTTCGACGCCTCGGTTGCGGCCGCGTGGGTGTTGCCCGACGAAGAGGCGGTACGGGCCGACATTGCATTGGACCGGCTTGGCGAAGAGATAGCCAAGGTTCCGATCATTTTCCGGCACGAACTGCGCAATGTGTTGTTAACTGCCGAGCGCCGGGGACGAATCACTGGCGGCTGTGCCGATTCCTCCCTGACACGTTTACCCCGTCTCCCGATACGCTGCCCAGAAGACGTGGAAGGCTGTGATGTTATGGCTCTCGTTCGTAACCACAACCTGACCGCCTACGATGCCAGTTATCTGACGCTCGCAATTCGCGAAGGTTGTGTACTTGCGGGTTTGGACAGGCGCCTGAACACGGCGGCAGCGGCTGAAGGCGTCACAAACTTTGTTGAATTGCCTGCCGCCTGCGTCCAAACGCCACACATCGGCGTCGAGAATCGCTGAATCACTGTCAGCGGTTCGCTCTTGATCCATGCATGTTGGAACATGTCCTGCGCCGGATCGCCCGGGATCGTCTTAACATGCCGGTCGCAGTGGATATCACAGGCGGGCAGATCCAGAAACGCACCGACCTCCGGATCTTCATGCGCGGAATCTTCACGATTGACGACAACGTGTCCGTCCTCGTGGAGTTCGAATGCCACCTTCGCACGGACATCGCCCCCAGTTCCTGACGGATCGTTTTGAACGAAGGCCGCTTACGCGGCCAGTTGTGACGCTTCCCCCACTTTGCCTTCTGTAGAAGGCTGAATTCACTTCCTGTCCTGATGCGTGCGTTGTCGGGCTTCCCCTGAGCGTGGTTTGATGTTCAGTTTCCCCGGTGCCCCGGAAGTTCGGGGCCATTGCCAACCAGGGAGATGAGCATGAATGTCAAGATATCGCCAGCCCGCAGGAAGATGATCGAGGTGATGACCTTGAAGGGTCTGTCGCCGAGTACGCTGGACAATTACCAGCGCAGCGTCAGCACCCTCGCGCGCCATTACGCTCGGGCGCCGCAGGACCTGTCTGCCGACGAGATCGGTGCCTGGGTGATCGCCCGGATCGATCGGGGGCTGTGTCCGCGCACCACCAATGCCGACGTCTCGGCCCTGCGCCTGTTCTACAGTGACGCGATGGGCCAGCCCGAGAAGGTCGCGGGACTGCATTGCCGCAGGATCCCCGACCGTCTGCCACGTTCCATTCCCGAAGCCGATGTCGAACTCCTGATCGCGGGGATCAACGACCTGCGCTATCGCACCGCGACCCTGACCGCCTATGGCGCCGGCCTGCGGATCTCCGAGGTGGTGGCATTGCAGGTCGGCGACATCAGGAGCGGGGAAGGACTGCTCCATATCCGTGGCGGCAAGGGCGGCCACGAACGCATGGCGCATCTGCCCGACCCGGTGCTCCAGACGCTGAGGCGGTACTGGAGAAACACCTGGCCGCGGCCCACGACCTGGCTGTTCTACGGCAAAAGCCCCGACAGGCCGATCACCGTCGAGAGCTTGCGCACCGCCTTCAACAGGGGCCGCGATCGAGCCGGGCTCGATCGCGGCATCAGCTTCCACTGTTTGCGCCACGCGGTCGCAACCCATGTGCATGAACGCGGGGCGCCGATCAGTGTGGTCCAGGATCTTCTCGGACACAAGTCCCCGGATGCGACACGCGTCTACGCCCGGACCACCGGGACCATGTTCCGCAAACTCGATCACCCGGTGGCCGGCTTCGCCAGCGCCGTCTGAGCGGTGGCCGACAACAGGCCCGGCGTGGCGGACATCTTCCGCCAGGCCGGGCCCGCATTCCGTGCGCGCCTCGCGGGCGCTCTCGACGCTGTTGCGCTGAAGATCATGGACTGTATCGCGTGCTGCCGGACGGCGGTGCTCGGCGGCACCGTCTACCAGTGCACCGATTGCGGTCATGTCCATGGCGTCTGGAAGTCCTGCGGCAACCGCCACTGTCCCTCCTGCCAGGGCGCGGCCGCGCACAAGTGGATGGAGAAACAGGCAGCCTGCATCCTGCCGGTGCCCTATTTCCACATCGTCTTCACCCTGCCGCGGCCGCTCGCCCGGATCGCACTGCAGAACCGCAAGACGGTGTTCAACATCCTCTTCCGCACCGCCGCCGAGACCCTGAAGACCATCAGCGCCGATCCCCGGCGCTTCGGGGCCAGGATCGGCGGCACCGCGGTGCTGCACACCTGGAACCAGAAGATGGAATGGCACCCCCACCTGCACTGCCTGGTGCCCAATGGCGGCTTCGACGTCGGCACCGGGCAGTGGAAGGCCGGAAGCGACAGCTTCTTCGCACCCGTCAAGGTGCTCGCAAGCTTCTTCCGACGACGCGTCCTCGAGGAACTCGCAAAGGCCCATGCCAGGCAGGAACTGGAGTTCCATGGCTCAATCGCCCACCTCGCCTGTCCCCGCGCCTGTCCCCGCGCCTTCGCCCGGGTGCTGAAGCAGGCCCGAAAGCTCAACTGGAACGTCTACGCCAAGCCCCCGTTCAACGGACCCGCGGCAGTGATCCGGTACCTCTCGCGCTATACACACCGCATCGCAATCTCCGATGCCAGGATCCTGTCCCTCGACGACGACACCGTCACCTTCCGCTGCCGCAAGCCGACGGCAAAAGCCGGCGACAGGCCGTCATACGGAACCATGACCCTGAGCGTCGATCAGTTCATACGTCGTTATGGGAACCGAATGGTTATGGGAACCTTGAATCCCATGTGCCTGTCATGACACGCTTTTTCTCCTGATCAGGTTCCCATAAAAATCTGCTCTACTCCTGTCGGTTTTGACATTGACAGGAGAGAGATCATGCTTTCGAAACAATTCAGTCCGCCACTGCCCGATGTGGTTCCTGAACGGGATTCCCGAGTTGTCCGGTGCTACGCGGAGCACCTGGAAGGCCTTGGCCTTTCCGACAGGATGACCGGCGAATTGACCAGTACGGCCAGGCACATCGCGGTCTGGCTGGCGCTCAACGGACCGGGTCTCGACACGTTCGACATCCGCCTCCTTGACCGCTTCATGCGCCATGAATGCCATTGCCCTGGCCGACGTCGGACCGGCAGGAGGCCCGGTCGACAGTGCAGGCGGTTTGCGGTCAGGTTCCTCCGGTACCTGCTCGAGACCGGGCGGGCAGAGGTGCCTGCGGAGATCGAGGCGGGCGGAGACCTCGCGACGCAGTTCCGGGATTCCCTGGAAGAGCGGGGATACGCGCTTTCGGTGATCAGACAGAGCGGGACCCTGTGCCGCCACTTCATTGTCTGGCTCTACCTGTCGGACATTCCCCTTGCGGAAACCGACGAACGTATTCGGCGTCGCTTTCTTGTCCATGATTGTGCCTGTGTTCATCCGGGGTTCTTCGGCAGGTCCACCAGGTTTGCCGGTGCCAGTACCTCCGGATCAATGCTCCGACTTTTTGCTGCGTTCATGGTAGGCAGGAATGTCATCCCGGCGGCGAAGCCCCCGCAGTCCCACGCGGAACATGGCGAACATCTCGATGCATTCCTGCACTGGCTTCGACGGCATCGCGGCCTCAGGGACACGTCCGTCGACAAGTACGAACGGCGTATCCGTACGCTGCTTCCGGCTCTCGGCGACGACCCGGGGGCGTATGACTCCGCCCGGGTTCGGAACACGATCCTGGACCGTCTCGAAACCGCCTCTCGCGGACAGGTCGGAGACGAGACGAGTGCATTCCGGATGTACCTGCGCTTTCTCGGGTCGAACGGCCTCTGCCGGCCGGAACTCGTCCACGCGGTCCCGACGATCCCGAGGCTCCGGGGCGAGAGCCTGCCCCGGCATGTCGGTCAGGATGACATCGAACGCATGATCGCGACCTGTGACGTGACGACGCCGATGGGGATGCGCGACCGGGCAGCCCTGCTGCTGCTCGCCCGGCTTGCGTTGCGGGCCGGCGACGTCTGCGGGCTGCATCTCGACGACATCGACTGGGACAGGGCCGTCATCCGGGTCAGCGGCAAGTCGCGGCGCGCGGCGGAACTGCCGCTGCCGCAGGATGTGGGCGACGCGCTGCGGGACTACATCCTGGAGGCCCGGCCGCGCAGCGATGAGAGAGCGGTGTTTCTCCGCTGCAGGGCGCCATACCGCCCCGTGTCGCGACAGTGCATCAGCGGCTCGATCGTCAGCCGTGCGATCGAGCGGGCCGGTATCCGGGGCGTCGGCCCGACATCGTCACACCTGTTCAGGCACTCGGCGGCGACGAATCTCCTGCGTGACGGCGAGCCCCTGGAAACCATCGGCACCCTGCTCAGGCACAGCTCTCCAGACATCACCGCGATCCATGCCCGCGTCGATGTCCGGATGCTCCGCGAAATCGTGCAGCCCTGGCCGTTCGAGGGAGATGCCCGATGACCATGACGGATCACGCGAAGGATTACGTCGCAAGCAAGAAAGCACTGGGCCTGTCATTCAGGGGACAGGAGCGGGTGTTGATGCGTTACGCCGAACATGCCGACGCCAGGGGCGACAAATTCGTACGTACAAACAGTGTCCTGGACTGGGCTGGCACGGCAGCATCGGTCCGCGAGGCACAAAGGCAATTGCGCATCGTCCGCGGCATGGCCGTCTTCCTCCATGTCGAGGATGACCGTCACGAGGTGCCCCACCGGGACGCTCTCGGCAAACCGAGACGGTATCGGCCACCGCCGTACATTCCATCGCCGGAGGAGATCCGGAAGATCTTGACGGAGGCGCTGTCCCTGCCACCGGCTGGGTCACTCACCCCGCTGACCTTCCACTTCATCATCGGTCTCATGGCATGCACCGGCCTGAGGCGCTCGGAAGCGGCCGGGCTGCTGTTGAGCGACCTGGGACCGGACGGACTTCTGGTCAGGAACACCAAGAACCGCAGGGACCGCCTTGTACCCCTGCACGAGAGCACCCGCCGCGCCCTCGACGACTACCTCGTGGCGCGGAAACGGCAGGGCGGAAACGGCGAACACCTGTTCGTGCTCGAATCCGGCCGGCCGGTGAATCCGGATTATCTGACCAGGATCTTCATCCTGCTTGCACGCAAGACTGGAGTACGCGGCAGTGCCGGAGAACCCGGCCCCAGGCTGCACGACCTGAGACACGGGTTCGCCGTCCGTGCGCTGGAAGGCTGCATCTCTTCCAGCCGGAAGGATGTCGGCCGACACATGCTCGCACTGTCGACCTACCTCGGACACACCAACGTCACCGACACCTACTGGTACCTTGAGGCAACACCCGTCCTCATGCGCCAGGTGTCGGAGGCGACCGAGAAACTGCACATGAAGGGAAAGGAAAGGACAAAGACATGACCCTACTCGCAACCCCGCTGGCAGCCTTCCTGCGGGAGTATCTCCCCCGTGACCGGGGGGCAAGCCGGCATACCATCGAGAACTACGTCAGGGGCTTCAAGCTGCTCGCGCCTTTCGCCGCAAACAGGTACGGTATCCGTCCCTGCACGCTCGAGGTCGGGCATCTCGATGTCGACACCATTCTCGCCTTCCTCGACCATCTCGAGGCGGAACGGGGCAACAGTGTCAATACCCGCAATGTCCGTCTGGCCACGCTCAAGAGCTTCTTCCATTTCCTCGAGTTCCGCTACCCGGAATATCTCGATATTGCAGCTCAGGTGCATGCGATTCCGCAGAAGAAGGGCGATGTTCCCGCGCTCGACTATCTCGACCGGGACGAAGTGAAAGCGCTGCTCGAGGCCCCGGACACCGCCACCAGGTCCGGAACCCGGGACCAGGCGATGTTGTACCTCGCCTACAATGCCGGGCTCCGCGTCTCCGAACTGGTCGGCCTCGGTCTCGACGATGTCAGAATGCCGCAGCTCGACGAGGTCCGGGTCATGGGCAAGGGACGGCGAGCCCGTGTCCTGCCGCTTTGGAAGGAAACAGGCGACGCGCTCGGTGCATGGCTCTCAATCCGCCCCGAGGTTCCCAACCGCCACCTGTTCCTGAATGCGATGGGACGGGGGATTAACCGGCGCGGCTTCGCCAAGCGGCTTGCGCTCCATGTCACGACGGCGGCGCGGAGCCAACCGTCGATCGCACACCGGAAGGTAACGCCACATACTCTGAGGCATGCTTGCGCCTTGGATACTCTCGAGGCGACCAGAGACATCCGCAAGGTCTCGCTGTGGCTGGGGCACCAGAGCCTCAAGACCACTGAGATTTACCTGCGCACTGATCCGGCCGCAAAGTTGGGCATTCTCTCCGAGTGGCGTTCTCCGGGTCTCGCCAAGGGACGGTTCACGGGCGTGAAGGACGCGTTGATGGCGATGCTTTCCGACATCTGAGCCGGAATTATTATGGGAACCTGATCACTGGAAAAAGCGTGTCATGACAGGCACATGGGATTCAAGGTTCCCATAACCATTCGGTTCCCATAACGACGTTGATGGGAACATTCCCATCAACGTCGATTCCTGATGCATCGCCTCCCGCCAGGCTTCCACCGCATCCGGCACTTCGGCATCCTCGCAAACGCCTGCCGGGCCAGGACCCTCGAGGCCGTACCGGAAGCCGGCCGCCACGAACCCCCACATGCAGCCGGTGACGAAACCGGAACCGGGGAGACGGACAGCACGGATGCCCCGGCCTGTCCGAATTGCGGCAAACCCTCCTGGCCCGTCCTGACCATCCGAAGAAACCCCACCGACCGGGAGGTGGCCAAGGCAATGGAGATCATCCGAAAACGCGGCCCTCCCCGTCCTCACGAGACGACATGAAGACAACGCCAGAAAGCATGCAGCATATCCAGCGGCCCCGGGACCGCGACGGGCCCGCTCGTGCCCGTCGCGCCGAACCGACACAAACGGCGCGAAATGTCGCCGTCTCCGGACCCGATACTTCCGCTGGAGACAGGCCAGACGCACCGTTCGAGACATGCGGTCCCCGAAGATCCCCCGCATCAAACGGGATCAACCGGCCAGGCTGAAAACCCCGAATCAACTTTCTACAAGAGGCCAGCGTCGCGCCAGGCGCGGCTTCGTTCAAACCGGCTTAGTGTCGGCGTTTCAGCCAACACTAACCAAGATATTGGGCAGAGAGATCTGTCCATTCGCGAATGATCGACATGATCGATCGGCGTTCCATGTGGGCCATGTGAAAATGTAAAGGGACTCCTTACAAACCCAACAGCAACACGTGGAGGAAGCAGTCTCGATGCACACCGACGCGCCATTCGCCTCAAACGGGTCAGAGGTTCGGCGTCTTCAGGTGCTCGGGTGTCACGACTTCGGATTCTCTGTCACAGGGCACACTGGAGCTGCTGAATGCCGGGCGTGTCGGTTCGCACGGAGAAGAGCCCGCCGGCGTGGCCTGTGGCCGCAAGTTCTTCCTCGCTGTGATGCCTGCGAAGAGAGGTGACGAAAAGTTCCGACAAATCCGGGCCGCCAAACGTCACGCAGGTCGGGCCTTTGGTTGGCAAATCGATCCTGGTATCGGGCGTCCCGTCGGCGCCGAAGCGGACAACGCAGCCGCCCCAGACCCGGGCGCTCCAGTAATGTCCCTCGGCATCGACCGTGCCGCCGTCCGGCAGGCCCGGCGCGTCGTGGCTGCCTGCCAGAGGTTCGATCTCATCGAGCCCAGAGAAGTTCGGGCCAACGCGAAAACGCCGGATCGTTCGTACGGGTGTGTCGGCGAAATACATCACCGTTCCATCTGGCGAAAAGGCGAGTCCGTTGGCGATGACCACATCGCCGAAGAGTTTCGTGAGTTCGCCGTCCGGACCCAGCCGGTAGACCGCACCCACGGGGCGGCGTTGGTCCATCTCGGGCGTCTCGTCGAACGTGCCGAAAACGATACCGCCATATGGGTCGACGCACGCATCGTTGATACGCGTCTGCGGAAGGTCGGGTTCGACATCGTGCAAACGGGTGAATCGGGTCAAATCACCGTTCGCGAGACAAAGCTGATCGGGGAAGCCGATGACGAATCCTTCGTTCCGCCGCGGCAGGATGAATCCTGCGCGCCCCGGCAGGACGAAAGAGCGGGTGCTGAGGTTGGCATCCATGCGCCAGATGCGGCTGGCATCGATGTCCGTCCACCACAAGGCATTGTCTCTCGGATCCAGAAAACAGCATTCTCCCAGTGTGTTCTTGCAGTCGGCGACAAGCTTGAAGGACGTGTTCATGTCATTCTCCGATGTTCAGGTCAGCGCGGTGCGCAATTCGATGGTCAGCGCGGATCCGAGGTGGTTGACTTCATTGCCGAGGGCGGCGAGGTCGCGGCCTTCCCCTGCGCGTCATCGCGCAGCGGCGCCTCGAGGGCAAGAGGCGCCCGCGTGCCGGCCCACCGACTCCGGCGCAGCGAGGTACCCGGAGTTCGCTGATGCGATCTTGGGCTCTGCGCGGCCGAGGTCGGGGCCCAGATCATAGGAACCGACAAAGATGCCATTGAGCGTCTCGGCGACAGGGACGCTGCCACCGCCACCAGCCGTTCGCCGACAGCGTCCTGCGGTTTCATGACCACCCCCAGATCGGTCGAAGGCGGCCGTACGGCCGTCGCCGCGGCGGACCGGATTTGACGCATCACGATCATGTCCGAGACATCGGTTATTGCGCGTTGCCGGTCGTCGGTCTCGCCAACGGTGCCGGACATATTTGCGATCATGGAGAAGTCGTTTTTGGCAATCGAAGGCCAAGTCTGGGCATCATGTGATTCGGGCGTGGCCCATGGTCAGGCTTCCACCAGTCCACGGTTTACGATGAGGTCGGCGTTCGGTTCGCCGTCCAGAACCGCAAGGACGTTTTCGATGGTCTTGACGCCCATGCTGATCAGCGCCTCTTCGCTGAGCGCCGCGGAATGCGGGCTCAAGACAATCCGCGGCTCGAGGATGAGCGGTGAGTTCCTAGAAAGCGGCTCCCGATCGAACGTGTCAAGGGCGGCGCCATGCAGCTTCCCGCTCGCCACTGCAGCCAGGAGTGCGGTTTCATCAAGCAGGCCACCGCGGCTGGCATTCACGACGATCGCCCGTTGGGGCAGGATGGCCAGTTCGTGCGCGCCGATGATATGGCGTGTCCCATCGTTCAGGGGTGCGTGCAGGCTGACCACATCAGCATCCGCAAGCCCGGTTTCAAGCGTGTCGACGAAATCCACCTCAAGCCCGGCTCTGTTTCCGCAGAAGGGATCAAACACCTTGAGATTCATATCGAAGGTCGCGGCCCGTTTGGCCACCTCACGGCCAATCCGGCCAAAGCCGACAAGCAGGAGCGTTTTGCCCCGAAGCTCCACGGCATTGAACCGGTTGCGGGCGGCAAAGTCGCCCCTGCGAACGGCGGAATCGAGCAACACGCCTTGACGTGCGGCGGCGAGCATCAGGTATATTGTATGTTCTGCCACCGAAACCGCGTTGACCGGGCCGACAACGGTCACGGGGATGCCAAGTTCTGTACAGAGTTTCACGGGAATGTTGTCGTAACCGACGCCGTGGCGTGACACCACTTTCAGCCG
Source organism: Paracoccaceae bacterium (assembly GCA_963664045.2). GTDB lineage: Bacteria > Pseudomonadota > Alphaproteobacteria > Rhodobacterales > Rhodobacteraceae > JAPPHA01. Next base: position 142,744 of record CAXXGT010000002.1, read on the forward strand.
TTCTGCTGCCTTGATGACCCGTTCGCCGATCGGCGCGTCCCGGACCGTGATCGCCTCGGCATCCATTACATGTGCGATCAGGTTCTCTTCCGAAAAATCGGTGATCACTTTGTAAAAGATGTCGTTCCGGTCCCGCAGCAGATTGAGCGCGCGTTCGTGGATTGGCTGAACAACAAGAATTTTCCTTTTCATTTCACCACCGCGCTCCAAAAACGGGGAACTCCGACATTTGAGGTACAATCAGGTCCCTGAGCCGCGCGCCGAAATCCTTCATCCCGTTTACAATCCCGATCTTCGGTACCGACCGACTTCGGGGGACGTAGCCAATCGTTGAACGAGCTTCATCCAAGTCCCATCGCATTCCTTTGTTGTCCGACATAATGTTCAGTACAGCGCCACCCTGAAAACGGTTCAGGCACGCGCATCGCACGGCTTGGGCCCAATCTTCGTTCGAAAGCCACATCTCTTGTCCCCAACGGCCGAAGGCCATTCTCGGGTTCGGCCGGTTGGTGCCAGGCTGGCAATAGCCGATCCTCAGCGAAAGGAACGACAGGAGACCGGTCTCGGCTAAGTGCATCCCAAGACGCTCGATAAAGAACTTGGAGGCGCCATAGGCATTTGTCGGCTGGGGCGGCGTGTCTGAGCGAAGCGGCGTATCGGAGAACCGGTAACCGCCAAGAATCCAGTTCGAACTTGCAAAGACAAAGCGCTTCACCTTTGCACCCCTCGCGGCGTCGATGACGTTCAGGCTGAGGTCGATATTGAGCGCCCGCACCGATTCCCAGGTGGCGACGGGTTTCGGATCCGCGGCCAGGTGCAGCACCACATCGATCCCCTCGAAATGCTGACGCCATGCGCCGTTCGCGTCCAGAAGATCGGCCGGCACCACGTCCGGGCAACCTCCAGAGTTTCGCCCGATCCGTGTAAGCCGGACATCGCCCTGCTTGGAGAGCGCGTCGACCGCTTTCTGGCCAAGATTACCGGTCGAGCCGGTCACCAGGACATTGGTCGGCTCTGCCAAGGTCAGAAACCGACCCATCTCAGGACGTCCCCGTCCGCGCTGACGACAAGATACTTGCTTTCGTTCGCATCCCGTCGTCCTGCTCGACCGTGCACCAACCGGACAAATCATCGGCGCAAGCAGTGTTGAACTCGTTCCCTTCCCGCACGACGGACGTTGCCTTGACCGGGTCCGGGGTCTCCGGGCGTGCATGCGTGATCCGGTTGGCAAAATTTCTTGTGGGGATGAGCGAGGACGTCCCGGCAAGCGTCACATGGGTGATGTTGATGCCGGTCTCGGGCGCACCGCTGCCGAACCCCGGCTGATGCCGGCGATGCTCCTCCCCGAGATCGCGATGGTCTCCGGTATGGGTGCGGATCGGGGCGGTCAACACGTCGCCTTCAATTGCACTTCTGGCGTAGTCCCGGATCTGTCATCCCCCCAAAAGGCTGTCCGGGCTCATGATCATGTCCTGTTCGTTACAGGCCGGGTAGGTTTTTGCATGATTGTGGAAGACATTGCTTTCCCAAACCTCCTGCGTTCCGAGCGTCGGCTGCGGTCCTCGCCGGTAAAATTCGGCGGGTCCGGCCAAATCGATGACGAAAGCCCGGATGACGCCCTTACGATCGCAGACCGTGACCTAAAGAGTGGTGGACAGGGACCGGTCTGTACTTCCTTGCGTTCAAATCTCTTCAGCCATCGGAGACATTCCTTCCCATCATTCGCCGCCAGACCGTCGCAATTCAGCCGGGATCTCGAGACCCACCTCCTCAAGTTGACAACGCCTAGACGGGGCCGCACGACGTGGCTCCGGGAAATGATCCATGGTCATCTGGCCTCCCGAAAAACGACGAAAGTCTCCCTTTTTCTCCGCGTACCCCGGAAAGTTCGCTGGGAGTGATGCCTCTCACGCGCCTCCCCCAATTGTGTGCCGTCCTGTTCATCCAATCTCGGTCTCGGCCATCAGGATGCGTGCCGCGGGCGGACCCGCAGTCGGCCCAACCCAAGTTCCCCCTGGACTTCCGCGGACTTGGCCCAAGGGGGCAAAACGAGTTTCCAAAGTATGAGTTCATTCAATGTAGGTCAACATATAATGCACAAATAGGCGATAATTTTGGAACAAGTACACGCATGTGAACAGGAATTATCAGAAAAAGATTGACGAATCCGCACTCCTTGCTATCGTTTTCTCGCATATTTCATCTCAAAGGTGTTCTATTATCGCACATGCAACTGAAATAACGCACGCCGGGAGGCAGGGGCGGTGAATTTTTCGGGGAAGGCGATTGTCATAACCGGCGGCACGCTTGGAGTAGGCAGGGTGACCGCCCGGCTTTTGGCTGAGGCAGGGGCGAGAGCTATCGCCATTTGCGGTCGCGATGAGAGAAACGGAGCAGCCGCGGTCAAAGAGTTGCGCGTTCGTGGTGCCAAGGCCATATTTGTTCGCGCGGAATTGGCTGAGCCTGAGGACTGCTTTCGCGTAATCGATCGTGCCGCGGAGGAATTCGATGCTCTTGATGGACTAATCAATTGCACCGGTTCCACCAAGCGCGGGACGCTGGAGGATACGTCCGTCGACCTGTGGAACCATTTGTTCAATGTGAACACCCGCGCGCCGTTCTTGCTGTCTCAGCGAATCGTTCCCCACCTGCGGAAGAAAGGCGGCGGGACTATTGTGAACATCGGGTCAGTCGCCGCGCATTCCGGACAACCCTACATCATGGCCTATTCGGCGGCTAAGGCCGCACTTTTGACACTGACCAGGAATATGGCCAATTCGCTGAAATGGGATCGCATTCGGGTCAATGCGCTCAATATCGGTTGGACGGCAACGCCAACGGAGCACGATCTGCAAGCCAATTATCACGGCCACGGCGAAAACTGGCTGGCAAAAGTAGAGGCCGTGCAGCCATTCGGACGACTGTTGACGCCGGACGATGTCGCCCGTGGACTGGCCTTCCTCTCGAGCGACGAATCCCTGCCGATGACCGGAGCTGTCATCGACTTTGACCAGCATGTCGTCGGCGGCATCGACGACAATCCATTGCCGGAGGATCTTGGAAGTGGTTGAGGTCCGCGTGCATCCAGAGACGTTCCGGTCCGGTCCGGTCTGTGCCCTTCGCAGCATCTCCAAGAACTTCGGCAATATTCGCGCCTGCCGCAATCTGACGCTCGAAGTTTTCCCGGGTGAAGTCATTGCGATCGCTGGTGAGAACGGTGCTGGTAAGAGCACCCTCTCGAAATGTCTTTACGGTCTGTATGCGCCCAGTGCCGGCCATGTCGAGATGGACGGCGAACGGGTGTCCTTTGCCTCGCCCAGTGACGGCGAATCGGCGGGGATCGTGATGATCCCTCAGGAACTCGACCTGTTCCCCGAGTTGTCAATCGTCGACAACATCTGGATGGGACTCGATCGGCCTCGAACCCGTTTCGGGGGACTAGACTACCCGAAGATGCGCAGGGAAGCCCGTACTCATCTTTTGAAGCTCGGTCTCGACGTTGATGTGGGTCGGCCGGCGAAGCTTTTCTCCGCGGCCCACGGCAAGCTGATCGAGATCGCCCGGGCGCTGAATGCGCGGGCGCGCGTCGTCATCATGGATGAACCGACCGCTTCGCTCACCGAACGGGAAGTGGAAAACCTTCTTTCGGTGGTCCGAGGGCTGCAGGCCGAGGGGCTTGCCGTAATTTACGTGACCCACCGTCTCGAAGAGATTTTTGAGGTCTGTGACCGCGTCGTCGTGCTGCGCGACGGGAAACTCGTGTCAAACCAGCCGACGCCCGAAGAGACCCACGTTTCCTTGGTGCAGAAGATGGTAGGCCGACCGGTCGAGGAACTGTTTTCACGCCACCCGCATGAGATCGGTGAGCCCATTCTGGAGGTCGAGAATCTCAGCGCCGACAACGCATTCTCAAACATTTCTTTTTCGCTACGGAAAGGTGAAATCCTCGGTATCTCGGGTTTGATCGGATCCGGTCGATCCGAATTGGCCGAAACCCTTTTCGGTCTTCGGCGCCGAACCGCTGGCCGTATCCGCATAGAAGGGCGTGAGGTCGACATCTCGTCGGTAAAACAAGCGTTCGAATACGGGATCGGTATGGTGCCAGAGGAACGGCGCTCAATGGGGTTGATACTCCCGTTTTCGATCAAGGAGAACATTACGTTTTCAAGTCTCGCGAAGTTTTTGTGGGGTCCTTTTGTCAATACGTCGGCGGAACACGCCTTCGCTGAACACGCGGCCTCTCAGGTAAAGGTCGTGGGGGCCAGTCTCGACGATCCGGTGTCCGCGCTGTCTGGAGGGAACCAACAAAAGGTCGTTGTCGCAAAGGCCTTGGCACGAAACCCGAAAATCCAGATCCTCGACGAACCGACGCGCGGCGTGGACATAGGTGCCAAGTCGGAAATCTACAGGATAATTGATGGACTGGCCAAAGAGGGCCACGCCGTTCTCATGATTTCTTCGGAACTGAACGAAATCCTCGCAATGTGTGATCGAACGCTCGTCATGCGCGAAGGCCGGTTGGTTCAGGAATTTGATCGCAGGGAGTTTAGCGCCGAAAAGATCGGTGCCGCATCGGCTGGCGCGGGGATACCTCTACATGGCTGAAGATGGCGGTGTTGGTGCACGAGCGCGGGACCGGCTCTGGACGTTCTTCGCACGTCCCGAGACTCCCGCGGCGATGTTCCTCGGATTGCTCGTATTGGCCTTTTCGCTGACGACCAAAGGATTCTATGGCATCGAGAATTTCACATCCATCCTCGAGCAAGCGATCATCATTGCGATTGTCGGCCTTGCGGTAAACCAGGTGATCCTCACTGCAGAAATCGACGTTTCCGTCGGATCTGTTCTCGCCGTGTGCGCGTTCATTTTCGGAAACCTGGCCATGTCAATCGGCGGATTCTGGTTGCCGCTCGTCGGATCGCTTCTGGTCGGCATCCTGATTGGTGCGATCAATGGGCTTCTGGTCACAATCGGACGTGTTCCTTCGATTATTGCGACCCTTGGCGCACTCTTTGTTTATCGTGGGCTGGTCCTGACTTTTGCAGGAGCACAAGTGATCAACGTTCCAGTAGAAAGCCGCGTGCTTGGCCTGTCAGACATCGCCGGCGTTCCGACCGCCATCATTTTGCTTGTACTGCTTTTCATCTTGGCCAGTTGGATAAGCAAGAATACGAACTGGGGGATTAATTGCTTCGCCGTCGGCGGCAACGAAAGCGGAGCCATCACGCTCGGATTGCCCGTGCGCAAGACCCGGTTCATAACCTTTGTGGCCTCGGGCGCGTCCTGCGGACTGGCGGCCGCAGTCTTCCTCGGGCAGATTGGTCAACTTCAGGCGACTGCCGCCACGAATTTCGAACTCAAGGTCATCACGGCCGTCGTTCTCGGCGGTACGAGTATCCGCGGCGGACGGGGTTCCGTCATCTCTCCGGTCATAGGTGCCCTGCTGGTCGGGGTCATCCTGAATGCGATGACCCTGAACCGTGTTCCGGGCACGATGGAATTGCTTGTTCTTGGAGCCCTGATTCTGGCATCCGTATCCTTTGAAGGAGTACGCCAGCGCCTTATGGAGCGCCGGTCATGAACACGGTCCCGGTTCCGACAAAGAGAGTTCTGGGAAGGATTTGGCCAGGACGAATTGGGATACTGTTGGCGGTCTTTGTGCTGCAAATCGCAGTGACCAGTATTCTTGTGCCCGGCTATTTCAGTCTCTGGGGACTGTTGGATGCCACGCGCGCGTTTACCGAAGTCGGGCTGATCGCTCTTGCCATGACCCTGATCATCATCACGGGCGGAATCGACCTTTCAGTGGGTGCTCTGCTTGCCTTGGTTTCGGTAAGCATAGGGTTTTCTTTTCAAAGCGGAGTGCCTCTTTGGGCCGCATCCTGCATTGGGGTCATGGTCGGCGTAGCAGGCGGCGTTGTGAATGGCGTCTTCACCACATTTCTCCGCCTCCATCCGTTGGTGGTTACGCTCGGGACATTTGCTTTGTTTCGTGGAATAGCTTTTGCCGTTTCAGACGCGAATGCAGTGTCTAATTTCCCTGAATGGTTCGGGGTGTTCGGGCGCGAAAAGCTTTGGGGACTTGTGCCGCTACAGCTGATTGTCCTGGCCGTCTGCACGTTAACATTCTGGCTGCTACTCGCGAAAACCGCCTTTGGCCGCTACATCTATGCAATCGGATTGAATGCGACGGCGGCCAGATTTTCCGGAGTGCCAACACAAAAGGTTCAGATTTCGGTCTATGCACTTATGGGCCTTATGGTCGGATTTGCCGGATTGATCCACACGTCGAGAATTTCAACCGCGCGGGGTAACGCGGGGTTCGGACTGGAACTCATTGCAATTGCGGTCGTCGTACTGGGAGGTGCGAGAATCCTCGGGGGTGCCGGGACGATCTTTGGAACGGTGCTTGGCCTTCTGATCCTGTCGTTTCTTCAGGATGGGCTGAGTTTCGCCGGGATACGCAGCGATGTCGGTCTGATCGTAATTGGCATCGTGCTCATTTTGGGCGTGCTCTTGAATGAGAATCTGAACTCGAAAAAGAGCCAATAGGGATAATAACGAGACGTCGGATTAAATCGGCGCAAATCGGAATGCAAATGTCAAAAAAAGGAGAGAGACATGGGACTTGCATGTAGACTGGAAACAATGACACGGCGTGCGGCACACGGCCTCGCGGCAACTGCTGTTTCGCTTGCGACCCTTGGTGCGGCCGTTCAGGCGGAGGATGTGAAGATTGCGCTGATCCCGAAGTTCACCAGCGACCCCTACTTCGTTGCCGCCAATGAGGGAGCGCAAGTCGCAGCAGAGGAACTCGGCGTAACGGTCGAGTTCAACGGTCCAGTCAATGCCGACGTGAGCGCTCAGGCCGACATCATCGACCGTTTCGTGAGACGGCGATTCGATGTCATCGCGGTGTCGGCGAACGACCCCGATGCGCTCGCACCGGCACTCAAGCGAGCACGGGAAACGGGCATCAAAACGATGACTTGGGATGCCGACGTCAATCCAGATGCCCGTTCGCTGTTCCTCAATCAGGCGACCTTTGAGGGGCTGGGCAAGACCTTTATCGAAATGGCCGTGCGCTCCGCAGGCACCGAGGAAGGCGAATTTCTGATTGTGACTGCGGTTTTGACCGCACCCAACCAAAATCGCTGGATTGAAGAACTGAAAAAGTATGCAGCTGCGGCCTATCCGGGAATGACATTCCCGGCGATTCTCCCCGGTGATGAGGATCTGGAGAAGTCGAAGAACGTCACACTGAACTATCTTCAGGCAAACCCTCAAACCAAGGGTGTGATTGCGGTCACCGGGATCGCGACGCCGGGTGTGATCGAGGCCGTCAAGCAGCTTGGCATGGTTGATCAGGTTGCCGTGACCGGTCTGGGTGTGCCCAGCCTGATCCGCCCCTATCTGAAGGACGGCTCGTTGAAAGAGGCTGCACTATGGAGCCCGAATGACATCGGCTATGGTGCCGTCTACATCGCGAAGGCGCTGCACGATGGCACCGTTGCGCCGGGAGACGAGTCGATCGAGGCTGGTCGCCTTGGATCGATGGAGTTCATCTCGGAGGACACCATTCTTCTCGGTGAGCCGTTTATCTTCACTGTCGAGAATGTTGACGATTTCACATTCTGATTCTGCCCGCCCTGGCGAGCCCGTCTCGCCAGGGCAATCCACAATAAAACGATTCAACGGAACGTCAGGCTTGGCCTACAGGAAGAACAGGGATCATTTGCGTCAGGCACTGGGTCGGCCGTTGAGGCTTGGCTTTGTCGGGGGCGGCCGGGACTCCGTCATTGGCACTTCACATCTGGCCGCGTGCCGGGCCGATGGTTTCTATGTTCCGACCGCCGCGGTTTTTTCGGCAGACAAAGAGATTTCCAAAGCGACTGCCGCGGCGGAATTTATCAACGCTGGTCGCGTTTACAGAGATTTTTTCGAAATGGCCAAGAAGGAAAGTGAGCGCGAAGACGGTATAGAGGTTGTGACAATTGCGACCCCGCCTCACTTGCATTTTCCGGCGGCCGAAGTTTTCCTGAAAAACGGGATAGAGGTGATTTGCGAAAAACCCATTGCAGTCAGCCTTGCCGAGGCAAAGGCATTGCGGGCCTTGGTGCGTCAGGAAAAAAGGCTTTTCTGTCTTACTCATTGCTATGCCGGTTACCCAATGGTCCGCGAGGCGCGGACCATGGTTCAGTCGGGAGTGCTGGGCGACGTACGGATCTTCGAATCTGAACTTGCGGCCGGTGACAAAGGCGTGAGTGTCGAACCGGAAGACCCGATCGATCGCCACTGGAGGTTCCGGCCGGAAATCATGGGAAAAGGCGCGATACTCGGTGAGGTCGCCTCGCATGCGCATCACCTGCAGCATTACATACTGGGCGAGGAAGTCGCAGAAGTGTCCGCCGAGATGTCGACATTCGTTACCCGTCGAGATGTCTACGACAACGCCTACCTTACACTGCGCTATGCGAGTGGCGCACGCGGTCGAATCTGGGGCAGCTATGTGGCGGCTGGTAATGACCACGGCTTGCAGTTTCGTGTGTTTGGATCCGAGGGAGGTCTTCATTGGCACCAGGAATCACCCGAGGTTCTTCGCTTCAAGCCAATTGGTGGCGAGGAACGAATTGTTGCAAGGGGATACGACGGTCTTTCATCCCTGGCGAATGACGCGACTCGCTTCAGGCCGGGACATCCGGAAGGATACGCATTGGCATTTGCCAACCTCTATTCAGACTTCGCCTGCGCCAAGATCGCAACGGATCTGGATGAGGATCCCGGCGTCTATCTTCGCGGCTTGCCCGGATGCGAGGACGGAGTGGTGACGCTAGCGTTGATCGAGGCAGCAATGTCGTCCCACCAAAACCAGGGCTGTTGGGCGTCGGTCTTCCAGCTGAATGAGGGAGGTGGGGAATGACGTTCTGCATCGTCGGTGCTGAACGTGCGGGAGATGAACGCCATGCTCGCGACGCCGCACTTGCAGACCGGGCAGAGGTGTTGCCGGTGTCGTCGACAAGAACGAAGAACGGGCGTGAGGTGTTGCGGACAGAGACACGGCAGGATCTCGTCGCTCCGGAGGAAGCGTTGACTGATCTTGGCGTGACGTCGGCTGTCGTTGCCTCGTCGACTGACTCGCATGGACCCGGACTCCTCGTCGGGTCAGGCGAGACTTGGAAATCGTCCTCGCTGCGAGTTCGTCGTGCTGTGCAGCGTTGTCCCGGTCCGCATCGGCCAGGAATAGCAAGACCCGGGTGCCAGAATGGCACCATATCCGTGGTTTGAAACTTGGGAGCGGGAAATGAAATCCTACCCATCGGAGAAGAAGGAACGGCTGACGCTTGCACAGGCCATCGTCAAGTTTCTGCAGGCGCAGTACTCTGAATTTGACGGGAAGGAGCAGCGCTTCATCCAAGGCATTTGGGGCATATTCGGGCATGGAAACGTCTCGGGCCTGAGCCAGGGTCTAGTCGAGTACGGAAAGGAATTGCCGTACCATCAGCCCACCAACGAGCAATCCATGGTGCATGCGGCAACCGGATTTTCCCGCACGAAACGACGCAAGGCCACAATGGCCTGCACGACGTCGATCGGTCCCGGCGCGACCAACATGATCACCGGAGCGGCAACGGCCACGATCTGCCGGATCCCCGTGCTGCTGCTGCCGTCCGATTACTACGCCACGCGTTATCAGGGTGTCGTGCTTCAGGACATCGACCACCTGAGTTCCGAAGACATGTCGGTCACTGACACGTTTCGCATCGTCAGCCGGTTCTATGACCGCATCACGCGGCCCGAGCAGATCCTGACCGCATTGCCAGAAGCCATGCGAGTGATGACGGATCCGGCGATAACCGGGGCCGTCACCATCGCCCTGCCGCAGGATGTTCAGGGATTTGCCTACGATTATCCGACCCGGTTTTTCGAAAAGCGTGTCTGGAGGATCGAACGCCGCGTACCCCACCCGAATCGAATTCGCGAGGCGGTGGAGATGCTGAAGGTGGCGGAGAAGCCTTACATCATCGCAGGTGGCGGAATCCACTATTCCGAGGCTTGGGAGGAGCTGGCCGCGGTCTCCGAACGTTTCGGCATCCCGGTTGGTGAGACGCATGCGGGCCGGGGCGCGATCCGGAACGGTTCAGGCCTGCTTATGGGTGGGACCGGGCACCTCGGAACGCCGGCTGCGGCGCGGATTGCCGAAACTGCCGATCTCGTGTTTTGCGTTGGCACCCGGCTCCATGACTTCGTGACCGGCTCCAACTCCGCGTTCCAGAACCCGGACGTGAAATTCATTTCTGTCAATGTGAACGGTCGAGACGCTTACAAGCTTGGCGCGCTGCCGCTGACGGCGGACGCAAAACTGGCCTTAAATGCTCTCGCGGAGGCCGCCGATTCGGCGGGTATCAGACCGAACACGGCCTGGGTCGAGACGGCCATGGGTCAGCGGAAGACTTGGGAAAGAGTAAAGCAAAAGGAGGTTTTCGTTCCGCGTGCCGGCGAATTGGTGAGCCAAGGCCAACTCATCGGAATCCTGAACGACGAAATGGCGGCGGGCGATACGCTGGTTGCGGCGGCAGGGACGATCCCCTCGGATCTCACGAAACTCTTCGATGTAAAGGACGGACTGATCCTCCATGTCGAATTTGGCAATTCCTGCATGGGCTATGACATCCCTGCCGCGATCGGCGTTCGGTTGGCCGACACCGCGAACGAGGTCTTCGTCCTGATGGGCGACGGCAACTATCAGATGCATCCGATGGAGTTGGTCACGGCCATGCAGGAGCGGACCAAGATCACCATCGTTCTCAACGTGAACTATGGTTTCCAGTCGATCCACGGACATCAGAGAGCACTGGTCGGGTATTCGCTTGGCAACGAGTTCAAGTTGCGCGACACCGACAGTGGGCTTCTCGACATGGGCGAATTCATCGAAGTCGATTACGTCAAGAATGCCGAAAGCGTCGGTGCCCGCGCGTGGCTGGCCGAAACAGACGGTGCTATTCGGTCGGCCCTGCGTGAAGCCCGCGACGAAACCCGGCCCTGCGTGATTGTGGTGCCAACAGAAAAGTACCGCTTCCCGCCGGATTCCGGTGTTTGGTGGGATGTTGTCGGTGCCGATGTCACCAACGATCCAAAGACTGCGCAACTGGTTGAGGAACGAGAGGCGGGCCGTGTCAGGCAACGCTTCTACTACTGAACTGGTGGAGACAAATCCCGCATGAACGAGGTTGTCGCACAAAGCAGCAGCGATCGTTCGCTGACACTCGTGCGGGGAATCCGCATCCTCGAGATCTTCACGCCCGAGACAGAGGCCATCACCACCACCGAGGCCGCGCAGTTTGTGGGCATCAGCCGCGCGGCGGCACGCCGGTTGCTGCTGACTCTCGTCAATCTTGGCTACCTTTCACAAGAAAAGGGGGCGTTCCGGCTCACCGGAAAGATCATGACGATCGGTCAAGGGGTTCTTGCGCGCGAAGATCGGTGGCTGAAGGTCGCCGGTCTGGTTGTCGACGTTTCCAACAGAATGGACGAACCGTTTTCGATTTCGGTGCTCGATGGGTTGCGCATCCGCTTCGTCGCGCGTGATCTGAAACGCCGTATCCATTCGGCGCGGCTGATTGTCGGCGACACGCTTCCCGCACACTGCTCGGCGGCCGGAAAGGTCCTGTTGTCCTCGCTCTCCCCGGAGGAGTTGAATGCGCTGATCTCCGAAAAGGGCCCGCTCGAGAAGCGGACGGTCAAGACGATCACGGGGATTCGGGAATTCGAGGCGGAACTCAAGCAGGTGCGTCTCAAGAGCTGGGCGATCGCCGAGGACGAAATGGAGGTCGGAACCATCGGCATCGCGGTTCCAATCTTTGACGCCGAGGGCAGCGTCGTGGCCGCCCTTGCAGTCGGCTCGCACAAGAAACGGCGTACGGTGGAAGAGTTGAAATCCGATTTCCTGCCGGTGCTTCTGGATGCAGCCGACCGGATCAGTTCGGAACTGGCTCGCCAGACATCTGTTTTATGAATTCCTACGGCACGCACGGGTAAAGCGAAGGCGCAAACGGTATCATGCCACGGCATTTGAAACGCAGAAGGCTTGGCAAAACCAAGGTGGAGCTGACGCAGCTCGGCTTGGGAACAGCCCCGTTTGGCGAACCCTTCGTCCGGCTTGAGGACGCCAACGTAACCGAAGCCATGGAACGGGCCTGGGCAAGCGGAATTCGGTATTTTGATACTTCGCCCTTCTATGGGCACGGAAAGTCGGAACTGCGTGTCGGGCGCGGGCTGGGTGACCGGAATCGGGACGCCTATGTCCTGTCTACCAAGGTCGGTCGTTTGCTGCGGCGACCGGCTGATCCGGTAGTGCTTGAGCCTGGTTTCTTTCGCGGCGGCCTGCCGTTCGAGATCCGGTTCGACTACAGCTATGACGGAATCATGCGGTCGGTGGAGGACAGCTACCAGCGGCTCGGCATTAACCGGATCGACCTTCTTCTGATCCACGATCTCGACACTTGGTTTCATCCCTCGACGGGCAGCCTCAGTGCCTACCGGGCACAATTGCTGACAAGCGGCGTCCACGCACTGAACGAGTTGAAGTCAAGCGGTGTGATCTCCGCCGTTGGCGCGGGGATCAACGAATGCGGAATGATCCCGTGGTTCGTCGAGAACATGGATCTCGATTTCTTCCTGGTTGCACTTCGGTATTCTCTCCTTGAACAGGAAATGCTGGATGCCGAACTGCCGCTTTGCACGGAACGCGGGATTGGCATTGTGATCGGGGGCGTGTTCAATTCCGGAATCCTCGCGACCGGCGCCAGCGTGGGCGCGATGTACAATTACGAGCCGGCAGGCCCCGAGATTCTGGCGCATGTGACAAAGCTGGAAGAGGTCTGCCGCGGCCACAGGGTCGACCTGCCCGCCGCGGCTCTCCAGTTCCCGCTTGCACACCCGCTTGTGGCGAGCGTCATCCCGGGCGTGCATTCCGCGGCCCACGTTGAACGAATCGTTTCCTGCATCGACCAGTTCATCCCCGCGGCATTCTGGCTCGAACTGAAGGAACGTGGTCTCATTCGCCCGGATTCGCCGGTGCCCGATCAACGTTCGCAGAAACAGGACCGAACATGAGATTCTGTGTCGTCGGCGTCGGGCGCATGGGGACGATCCATGCAAAAAATATCGCGAAAACCGTGGGGCTGGAACTGGCTTATCTGGTCGATCCCGATATCGAACGCGCCCGTGCTCTCGCCGACCGGATAGGAGGGCGGGCGAAAGCCGATATCGCCAGTGCTCTCGCCGACAGCACGGTCGATGCCGTGGTCATCGCCTCGGCAACCAACACGCATGTGGATTTCATCATTCAGGCCGCGAAGGCGGGAAAGGCTATCCTTTGCGAAAAACCCATCGATCTCGACATGGAACGAGTCACAGCCTGTGAGGACGCAATCCAGGACACGGATGTGCCGATCATGGTCGGTTTCCAGCGCCGTTTTGACGACACGCACCGATCCGTTCAGCGTGCCATTTCGGCGGGTGTCGTGGGAGCTGTCGAGAGCGTTTCAATCATCAGCCGTGACCCTTCGCCGCCGCCATCAGAGTACATCAAGGTGTCGGGCGGCCAGTTTCACGACCAGATGATTCACGACTTCGACCTTGCGCTCTGGATGACGCAGGAGGGCGGCAAGGTCACGGTCTTTGCCATGGGTGCAGCCCTTGTTGACCCGGCCATTGGAAGTCTTGGCGATACCGATTCGGCACATGTGCTCATGCGAATGGGCAATGGTGCGTTCTGCAAGATCGAATGCAACCGCCGCTCGGTCTACGGCTATGATCAAAGAATCGAGGTTTTCGGAGAGTTGGGGCTCGTGAGTTCAACGAATCTTCAGAAGACCGGACTCGAAGTCTGGACCGAACGGGGAACCGGGCAGAAAGACATCCTGAAGACCGATTTCCTCCAGCGTTATCTGCCGTGCTATGATGCGGAATTGCAGGCCTTCGTCGAGACCATTGCCAGGGGTAAGCCGATGTCTCCCGGTTTTCACGCCGGGAAACGGGCGCTGCAACTGGCGGACGCTGCCAAAAAGTCGTACATACGTGGCGAGCATGTCACAGTTGAACTCGGGTCGTGCACACCACCTGAACCATCCCGGCACGGATGAGACGGCCTATTTCACGTTCCGGCCCGTCCAGAACCAGCGGGTCGGGTCCACGACCCGGCAGACGTCGCTCCACATTTGTCCTCCCGAGATCGGCCGAGCCTCCGGAGGGCGAACCGGACGTCACCCTCAGAACCCGGGCCGGCCACGGTATACGGATTATCTTCCGGAGGACCCCCCCCTCACCCCTCCCCAAATTCCGATCCTCTCGATCTGGTCGGGCGAAACCCGTCCGTCCTGGTGGTCGTTGAGCTTTTCAACGTAATAGGGGCATCTTTCCGGGAATTCGGGTTGACCTGACAGGGTATTCCGTGACTTCCGGTTGTTTTTCCCGATGAGGGGATTCCCTTCGGAATCGACTTGTGATTCCAAGGGGCATGGATGATTCGCAGACGGACATTCGGACAGGCGCCGGTGCTGCGTCAGGGGCGGGGATTGCCGCGTTTCGGGAGCAGCTCACCGTGGCCCTCGACCGGCTCGCTGAACGAGATCAGCAACTTGCAGAACAGAACGAGCAGCTCAAGCACCGGGATCGGCAACTGGCCGAACAGGCGCAACAACTCACCGAACTCCGCGAGGAGAACATGGTCCTGCGCGACGAGATCCGGGCGCTGAAGAAGCTTCCGAAGCGCCCCCGGATGAAACCGAGCGGAATGGCGTCGTCGGAAGGCGATGATACGGACGATCCGGCATCGGGCTCTTCCGGGTCCGGCGGGTCGGGGAAGGCCGGCAAGGACCGCAGGAAAGGTCGCGGCCCGCGGCGTCGGAACCGGCACCTGCACCGTCGTGAGGTGAAGGTGGGTCTCGACGACGTGCCCGAGGGAGCGGTGCACAAGGGCTACCAGGACCACACGGTCCGCGACATCGTGTTCCATGCCGAGGAGGTCACCTACAGACGCGAGGTCTGGGAGTTCCCGGACGGCAGCCGGCATGTAGCGCCGTTACCGCCGGAGGTGGCGACGGGACGCGAACAGTACGGTCCCGGCGTCAAGGCTCTGGTGATCATGCTGTATTACCAGTGCCAGTCGACGATCGGGCGGATTACGTCGATGCTGAACGATGTGGGCCTGGACATCTCCGCGCGCCAGGTGGGGCGGTTCCTGACCACGGACACCGGGGGCATCGTGGCGGAACAGCAGCAGGTGCTGAGGGCCGGCATGGAAACCGCTTCGTGGCTCAACGTCGACGATACCGGTGCCCGCCACAAGGCCGAGAACGGTTATTGCACGGCGATCGGCAACGAACTCTTTGCCCATTTCCGGTCGAGCGGCTCGAAAAGCCGCCTCGATTTCCTCGAACATCTCTGTGCGGGTGAGGAAGCCTACACGGTCAATGACGCTGCACTCGACTACATGGGGAAACGGAAACTTCCGGGGACGGTGATCGCGCGTCTCGCCTCCCATGGGCAGCGGCGCTTCAGTGACGGCGATGAATGGCGGGCCCATCTGGAAGCGCTCGGCATTGCCGGGATGAAGAACCCGGTGAAGGTCGCCACGGAGGGCGCGCTCTGGGGGACGATCTGCGATGGCGGGCGCATTGCCGGAACCGTGATCCTGAGCGACGATGCCGGACAGTTCGATGTCGGCGACCTCCATGCCCTGTGCTGGATTCATGCAGAGCGCAATGTCAGCAAGCTGGACGGAAACACCCCGTATCAGCATGAACGGGTCGCTCCGGTGCTCGACAGGATGTGGAAGCTCTACCGCAGCCTTGCCCGCTACCGGAAACGCCCCACCCCGCGGCGCAAGCGTGTCATGGAGACACGGTTCGACCAGATCTTCGGCATGCGTACCGGTTATGCCAGCCTCGACCGGTTGCTCGAACGGTTGAAGGCGAACAGGGACGAGCTGTTGCGCGTGCTCGACCATCCGGAGACACCGCTCCACACAAACGGGATTGAAAACGACATCCGGGACCATGTCACCCGGCGCAAGATCTCGTTCGGGACCCGAAGCGAGGCCGGGCGGGCCGCACGCGATGCCTATATCGGAGGGAAGAAGACCTGCAAGAAGCTTGGCCTGTCATTCTGGGACTACCTGAGGAACCGTCTCGGAGTTGCCGGTGCTCCCGACGTGCCGAGGCTTGCAGACCTCATCAGGCAGCGCGCAACAACCTGACATTGACGACCGAACAAGCGCGACAGCAGTATCGACCGTTCGCGTTGATCATCGCTTCAATGAGTGCCGGAAAAAGCCCCTCAGGCCAGATCCAATTCCCGAGGAGTTGCCCCTATTACTTTTCAACCTCAGTTTTGGCGTCGTCAGCCGGGGCGAAAAAACCAGCAAGACAACATGTGGCCGATTGACGGCTTGGCCCGTTGTCGCGAGATGGATCAAATCGGAGCGCTGGCCGCGGCCAGGTCCCTTGCAGTTGTTTCCGGGCTTGTCTATCGCCAAATCTTCGCCGACATTCGTCAGCGTAGCCGGAGTTTGCAAATGAGTTTCACCGTCCAACCGTCCGCCCCCTCGCGGCTCAACCGCTGCCAGTTGTTCGGCCCCGGGTCGCGACCGGAGCTGTTTGAAAAAATGGCCCGATCCGAAGCGGATGTGGTCAACATCGATCTCGAGGACAGCGTTGCGCCTGCCGACAAGCCCTCCGCGCGAAAACTTGCCATTGATGCGATCGGCTCGATCGATTGGGGTTCGAAAACCCTTAGCGTTCGAATCAATGGCCTCGATTCACCATTCTGGTACCGTGATGTCGTCGATGTCCTCGAAAATACCGGCGACAGGCTTGATCTCCTCATGATACCGAAAGCCGGGACCGCCTCGGACATCTATGCCGTGGACGCCCTCGTGTCCTCGATCGAGTCGGCGACCTCCCGAAAGCGGAATATCGGGTTTGAAGCCATCATCGAGACGGCCGCGGGCCTGATGAATGTCAACGAAATTGCGGCCGCCAGCCCGAGGCTGCAGGCGATCAGCCTGGGAGCGGCGGATTTCGCGGCTTCGATGGGGATGCAGACCACCGGGATCGGCGGGACCCAATCCAACTATTACATGATTTCGAATTCCGAGGACAATTCGCCACGCACGTTTCACTGGCCCGATCCCTGGCACGCCGCGACAGTCGCGGTTGTCGGGGCATGTCGCACGCACGGCCTGCTGCCCGTGGACGGTCCATTCGGAGATTTTTCCGACCCGGACGGATTTGTGGCCCAGGCTAAAAGGGTGGCGACCCTTGGCATGGTCGGCAAATGGGCCATCCATCCATCGCAGATCAAACTGGCGAATTCAGTCTTCACGCCTTCGGCCGAGTCCGTTGCCGAAGCGCGGGAAATCCTTGAGGTCATGGCCCAGGCAGAACGTGAAGGTCAGGGAGCAGCGACCTACAAGGGAAAGCTCGTGGACATCGCCTCGATCAAACAGGCCCAGGTCATCGTGCGCCAGGCCGAAATGATCGGTCTCTGAGATGGCGTTCGGGAAACCGATCAGTGCTGGAGCCGAGGCCCCGGTCGGAAACCCGGCCCGACAAGGCCGGACCCTTGACGGGAACGGGACGACAGGCACCGTTCAGGGAATGCCACGCCACACCGGCAAAGGTCGTTCGTTCCTTTTCCCGGCTCGGGATCGATCCTGAACGTTTGTTGAATGGTCATGCAGCACTATCTCGAATTCGAAAAACCGATAGCCGAAATCGAGGCAAAGGCTTCCGAGCTTCGATCCATGACCCGCGAGACTTCGGACCTGGACCTTTCGGGAGAGGCGGACAAGCTGAACGAGCGCGCGGGGAAGTTACTGAAAGAAACCTACGCATCACTCGATCCCTGGCAAAAATGCCAGGTCGCCCGGCACCCGGAACGCCCCCATTGCCGCGAATACGTCAGCAATCTGTTCAATGAGTTCACGTCGCTCGCCGGCGATCGCAAATTCGCCGATGATCGCGCGATGATCGGCGGACTTGCACGGTTCGAAGACGAGCCGGTTGTCGTCATCGGTCACGAAAAGGGTCACGACACGCACACACGTCTTGAGCACAATTTCGGCATGGCGCGACCGGAGGGCTACCGCAAGGCAACCCGCCTGATGCAACTTGCGGATACCTTTTCGATCCCGATCATTACGCTGGTGGATACGCCGGGCGCCTACCCAGGAAAAGGCGCAGAAGAACGGGGACAATCCGAAGCCATCGCCCGTTGCACCGAGACGTGCCTTCGGGTCAATGTCCCGATCCTGTCGGTGATCATCGGCGAAGGTGGATCGGGAGGCGCGGTGGCAATTGCGACCGCGGACCGGATCGCGATGCTCGAGCATTCGATCTACTCCGTCATTTCCCCCGAAGGATGCGCGTCCATTCTCTGGAAAGATTCGGACAAGATGCGGGAAGCTGCCACCGCGTTGAAACTCACTGCCCAGGATCTCGGAAAATTGGGAATCATTGACAAGGTTATTCCGGAACCCCTGGGTGGAGCCCAACGGGGGAAAAAAGAGACAATCGAAAGCGTCGGCGCCTGGTTGTCCAGTTCGCTTCGGCAATTGAAATCAAGGAAACCTCAAACCCTGCTCAAGGCGAGGCGCGAGAAGTTCCTCAAGATCGGGTCAGTCTGAGAACGGCCTCATGCGATCATCGTGGTATTTCGGCATCACCGCTCCGACCGCTGTTTACCCCTGAATTTGAACGCGAGAACGCGGGTGGCGCTGCCGCCCCTAATGCGTTGTACCTTTGCGCCCTTGATGCCGCGTTCGATAGTGGACACAATACGATCCATCGCTTCGTTGATCTCGGCCAGGCTCTCTGCGCGCTCTTTGATTGGCAGGTACGTCAGGTCGATATCAACCGAGAGGCGGGGCAGATCACGATAGAAGAGGTTGATCGCGGTACCGCCTTTGAGCGCGAATACCTCTTCCCTCGCGACATAGGGAAACAAACGCACTAATGGTGCGACCTGGGCTTCGTAGGCCTTATACGCCATCGCCGGCCTCCGTTCTTGTAAATTCCTCCGGCACCATGATGCGAAAACGCGGGTGTATCCTGCCGCCTTTGACCAAAGCTCGATCGCCGCTCCCGAGGTTGAAGTCTCCATGGCTCAACCGCTTGCGCCAGGCGTGATTGTGGCGTTCCGCAAACACGAAGAAGGGGTGTGGATTCTGTATGGCGGATTGCGCTCTTTTTAATGCCTTGTAATTGCGAATTTATTTTGCTGCCTGATCGGCGGTGATCTCCGATTTCACGGGTTTTCGCGAAAAAACGCTGGACGAGCCGCAGTTTTTCCATTTCCCGGTGATTTCCACTGAATTCCTGGCTTCGGGGTGGGCGAGGAAAAGTGCTCCAACACAAGATGCACCGCGCTGCACAGTGTGATTCGTTCTCACTGCGTCAGAGGTCAGAAAATCGCGCCATACGGGAATCACTCCCCGAAGAAGAGGCGCTCTTGACCTTGATCTTCTTTCAACTTTGCAGCAGCTCCGTGAGTGCCTTCGGGCGCAGTGTCGTCAAGCTTTCGAACACCATGTCGAGGTTGTGAAAACTCTCATGGCCCGGCAATTCGTCCATGGCTTCCATGACTGCCAGTTCGGGCGCCGACATCCGCAGTTGCCAGTTTCAAGGCAAGGTGCTTCCTGGATCCCTGTCGTCCCTGGTGATTCCGAGCGAAGAATCGGCGAACAACGACGCCTTGCGTGTCTCGATCGGCGCGTCCAGTGGCAATCTCCTGAGCCAATTCGGCGTGGTCTCACCATAGACCCATACGGGGGCGTTGCCACTCAGGCGAAGATAGTGATCGTGCCCTTGCTGGGAGCGTGCGGTTGCGCCACCCACGTGGACGTCGTAGCGCATGATGTCCTGCATTGAGAGCAGGCAACTCTTCCATCCAAGTGTGTTCGACGCGGAGGCATTCGGTGTCGGGCGGCGGAATACGCCGCGGTGAACGCGCTCAAGCCAGCCCCGCTTGACGTAGTCGCGAAAGGTCTCGTAAGCGACGCCGTGCGACGTGAGCCAGGTGGCATCGACGAGATATCCTGCGGGCACCGCATTAAGGACTTTCTTCAATTTTTCTGACCGTACAGTGTTTATGACACCTAAAATTGCAATTTCTAAAAGAAACTGCAGTGAGGTCTCTTTGCTGTGTAACTTTTCCAACGGTTGGACGGACGAGGTGGTTAGCTGGATCCGGCCGGGATCAGCTTTTTGCGGAATGTGACGCATTTGCGGCGACTTGGGCGGTGAGGGCTTCCCCGCATTCATGGCCCTGTGCCGGAGTGCGCTCGCGGGTGCGTTTCGGTTATGTTGGCCGCTGCGATGGCCGTGATCAGGATGCCGCTGGTTGTGCCCCGCCCTTGGTCATGAAGCCGTGCTTTCGCAGCATGGTGAACCAGCGCGGCGCGTTGCGCATGACCATCAGTGCCTCGTAGTCGGTTTCGCGATCCCGATAGAATTCCCCTGTCGTGAGCATGTGGTAGATGACACGCAACAGCTTGTGGACGGTGGCGACGGTGGCCCGCTTGTAGCCACGGCGCACGGTGAGCGCCTTGTGATATCCCTTGAACTGACAGTGGTTGCTTCGGGCGGCGGCCTGTGCGCACTCGATGAGGAGGGTGCGCAGTGCCTGATTACCCCTGCGGACGCGTCCCGAGCGTCGTTTTCCGGCGCTCTCGTTGTTGCCGGGAGCGAGCCCGGCCCAGGCGGCGCAGTGACGTTCCGACGGGAAGACGGAGATGTCGGGGCCGAGCTCGATGATGATTGCCGATGCGGCGCGATGGTCGATGCCGGGTATGGTGGTCAGCAACCTGATGGCCACCTGGTGTTCGGCGAGGCCCCTGTCGATGACGGCGTCGTATTCGGCGCGCCGCCCACCGGCCTGATCGAAGAGGCGGACCTGGTCACGCGACAGGAACCGATCGGCCTCTGAAAGCTTGTTTTCGAGGGCATCGTTGAGTGTCACGAGATGCCTGCGGACATGGCCGGAGAGCGCGGCCATGATCTCGGCGCGTTCCTTGCCCGCAACCAGCCCGTCGAGGATGCGCCGTCCGTTGACCCCGAAGAGGTCGGAGAGGACGCCGCCGACACGGAGGCCGGCGCTGTCGGCAATGTCGGTCTTGCGCCCCTTGATCTGCTTGACGTGCTGGGCATGGAGCAGCAGGGGTGTGATGCCGGCCTCGGCGATGGTGTCGAAAACCGTCTCCCAGTAGACGCCCGTGCCTTCCATCGCCGCCGCCGTCACACCGTGCGCGCGGAGCCAGTCGGCAAGGGCGGCGAGCGCGCACGGAAGGGCGCTGAACTCCTTGTTGTGGATCTGTGCATCCGCGCGCCCGGGCAATACGCACCGTCGCCGTGACCTGCATCTTGTGCACGTCAATGCCGGCGGCGCACGGGTGGATGACATGGAGCGTGTCTGTCGATATCATGGAACCTCCTCCTTCGGGTGGAACACACGCGGAAGTGGGCGGGTCAACGGAACAGCTGACTCACAGATCCAGGGTGGACTGCGGTGCATTTTGCTGTGCGTTCTCGGACTGGCCGGATACATGGCGGGGTTCGAAGCCGTTGACCTGGGACAGTTTGGAAACGGGCTCAAAAGGCCGCACAAAAAAAGCGTCCTAATGCCCACTTCCGCACCCGATCAATTGTCACAACAGGCGGAGCAGGGAAAGTCCAGCCTCATAACCGGTCCCGCAACCGGCAGGCGGAACCACTGATAAAGCCGTCACTCAGTCACATGCCAAAGAGGGGTGAACAAAAACCCGATCATGACCGTTTGGAAAGAATGCTTTTTCAGCGTCTATAGCGCCGAAAATCGCGGACAGTTAAACACGGCCGGCCTGATCCGGTCTTGCCAGAATTCAAACGCAAGGAAGCGGCTTTTATTGTTTCGTTGAATGGCTCAAAGATTCTTTCGAAAGCCGGTCCGAGACCTGCTCGATTTCCTTTTCGATCCTATCCATGAATTCGTCCCGTGACAGCCCCGGCGGAACGACCGAAAGGTATTCGACAACTGCAAGACCGGGCCTCCGCAACAAAGACAGCCGAGGCCAGAAATGCCCGACATTTGTCGCCGCCAGCACGCATGGCTTTTCGTGGCGATGATAAAGTATGAAGGCGCCGGCCTTGTAGGGTTTCTTGTCACCAGGACTTACACGTGTTCCTTGCGGATAGATGACCAACTGCGCGCCGGCGCCGGCTTCCTTCTCGACACCCTTGGACATCTGGTCGGTGGCGCGTGCACGGTTCTCCCGATGAATCGGCGTGCAGCCGATCCGCATGGCATAAAACCCGAACACCGGAATCCATGACAGTTCCCGTTTCATGATGAATTGGGGCCGGTCGAGGCTCACGACGTGAAGAATGACATCAAGGAATGACTGGTGCTTGGAAACGACAGCAACGTCACCAGCCGGGATCCGACCACGGATTTCATAATCGATCCCGCAAAGGAATCGCAGCAACCAGAGGATTTGGCGGCAATACAGTTTCACGAACCAATAGGTCGCATCTCTGGACACGGCAGCAGCGGGCGCCGCGATGATCCCGAGAACCAGCATCCACGAATACATGATGGTGATAAAGAGCAGGGACTTCACCAAGAGAACAGCCTGGCTCATTTCAGAAACCACTCCCATCGCCCGAAACATCAGTCGACCCCGCGGGACCAACACCTGAACAATTCATCACGAGATCTCCGTCGTTGATCTCATCGCCATAAAATAGTGGTTTATGCATTTCATCGACGTACATTCAACGCCTTGCCGAAGTTATCGCTTTGACGGCGGTGCGCAGGGCTCTGAAGAGTAGCGGTGAGCGGAATTGTCAGAACTCAAATGGACGCGCACGAAACTCCGGTTGAACAAGATGCCCGGAGGCCGGGCCATGCCAAATTTCGGTGAATACCCCGGTGACATGAGCAGGATCGGGAAGGAATACCACTGATGCGCCGCCGCTACAGGAAACCCGGTCTTGGTGGAGGGAGTTGGATAGCGGCGGCAACACGGTTGCATTTCAACTGCCAGTAAAGCCTGTCATGGGCGAGTAACCACCGTCGTCGGCGAGGTTTGAATGGCATTCGCCGACGCAGGCCGGCCGTCGCCGGTCAGAAATCTGCCCGTCGTCCAATCATTCAAACACAACGCCGCCCATCATGCGGCCCGAGCCGACGTTCGACTCCCTTGGCTCAGCGGAATTGCACCCAACGGATCCGACCGCTACGCAGTGAATCCTTCCCCTTCAGCCACATGGCCTCCCATGTCAGCATTTCGGATTGCCGCACCAGCACCTATGTGCTGGTGCACATCCAAGCCTGACGTGGATGAGTACGAAACGACAGGTCAAACGCTTGAGTTCGTCAATTTGCGTTTCTGTATTGGCCAGCGACGATAACTTGCGCCAAAGGGCCAATGCGGATCAAACCCAGTACCGGCACTGGAGCTTCGTGAGATTCGCAAAAGGTGGCCGCTTCTTTTGTCAACACGCTTCAGGATACACCTTTCCTTCGAGGTCGTCCGCCCTTTGCACCGTTCGCACGCGCTGCCGCTGCCTTGGCAGGCGAGGTGGAAGACCCTGCCTGACGCGCAAGCGCCCTGGTCATCCAGTTGCGTGTTCCGAATACGCCCGCCACCAGGGCAGGGACGTACAAGGTCAACGCCAAGCTTCGGCCAGCTCAGATTGAAGCCATGTCCTTCGACTTTAACAAACGATAGATCGTGAGGGCTGGCATCGTGCAAATCCTCGACCAAATGCACCGGAAACAGGTAGGTGCAACCATTGGCCAACTCGAGCACCACCCGGCCTGTTCGTCTGTCGAATTGGGCAGACTTGGCACGCGGTTCTGTTTCCAGCATCTCCCGCCCGCGAGTTTCTGCGGCCATGAATTCGGCCTCAGTCAAGTTTTCCATGGATACGCTCCCATTCCTTCAGGAACTCCTCGCGGTGTTCAGCCACTTCCGCCATCAACCGCCGCATGTCTGATCGCTTGATTCCGACAACGGAGACCAGATTTTGCTTGTTGTCGTCACCGGTCGAATTGATCTTGGCCTGCCCGGATCCAGTAACGTGAATATGGTCCGGTTCGTGGTCCGCCGTGTCGATCACGAACCGGAAGCCATGGGTACGGTGAATGACAACCATGTAAACACATAACCCAGCGGATGGGTTATTACAGTGGTTGAAATCGGACATGGCGTACAAACAAAATAGTGGGGGACCAAAAAATCAGCGCCTGAATTGACGAAGATCCGGCCGCACTCAAGAGAACCGGCACCTTGAAAAGCGCACTGCCTCACTCTGTGCGAAATGGTCATCCGGTTCCTGCCTCCTTGCGATGATGCAAATTTGAGGACACGGTTCAGTGGTTGTTTGAACAGCGTCACAGATGTGCATAGAGCGTTTTGTTGTTGAACTGTGTGTTGCCTCACAAGAAATTTGATGATCTAAATCTTTCAAGTGAAACACCAGGGGCAAGAATGCACAAGATCGAAACTTCGTCAGAGATGGAACCAGGCGCCATTCTGGGTAAGGCAGTATTCCGTGCGTCACGGGCTCTCGGGCTGACCGGGGCCGAACTTGCCGCCGTCATTGGCGTCAGCCCTGCCTCGATTTCGCGCCTGAATGACGGACATTATACTCTCCGTGGGAAACCGTTCGAGCTAGCGGCGTGTTTGGTTCGTGTTTTCCGTTCTCTCGATGCCATCGTTCACGGGGACGGCAATTCCATGAAGGCCTGGATGATCAGCCGGAACACACACCTTAACGCGGTTCCAAAGGACGAAGTGAAGTCCGCACAGGGCCTTGTTCGGGTGATGAACTATCTCGATGCCGCCAGAGCTACCCTATAAGCCTTACAAGAATGAAGTGTGGCGATTGGTCGAGGCACAGCACATTGTCTCGACCATGAATCTCGTCGATAGCCGTGAAGAACAGGAGATCCTGGAGGCCATATTGGAGACCACGAAACCTCCGCTCCCTCCTGATTGTCAGCACCTCCATTACCTGCTTGGTACGCCGTTCCGATATGGCCGGTATCCCAGGGATTCGCGCTTTCGGCGAACTGGCGATAGTCCCGGAGTGTTCTACGGCGCGGAAGATCCGATGACAGTAATCGCAGAGACCGTTTGGCACAGGCAGGTTTTCTTCGAGGGTTCGCCGGGCACACCGATTCCCGAAGTACCGGGAACCTATACCGCTTTCTCCGTACCGGTCCAGGCTCCATTGGCAATCGACCTCACTGAGCTGCCCATGTCTTCTGAGGACGCCCGTTGGACTGACCCGGATGACTATGAATCCTGCCTCGACCTGGCAGACCGCGTCCGCGACGACGGGTGTCAACTGATACGTTACACGTCCGTCCGTCACCCGGCGGCTTTGCCGAACATCGCTGTCCTGACGTGCCAGGCATTTGACAGTTCAGAACCCGACCAGTTCCAGACATGGCACTTCCTTATGCGACCCGGTCGGACGCAAGTTCGGCGCGAGCATCCAAAGATGTCCGCAGAATTCAGGATCGGCGAATGTAAGCTTGATTTAATTTGATGGTGGGCCGGTCAACGCCGTATCCCCCAACGATTCAGATGGCCTGATATGGTCTCAGCGTCATCGACGGATTGACATAAGGAAATTTAAAAAAAGGGGATTATATACTTGATTGAAATTCACCGTCTGGCGTGGGTTTCTCGCGGTCGTCTTCCTGGCGATTTTCCACTCTGCGCAACAGGGCGCGGCCTACGTCCTTCGGGGTCGCGCCCCTGTACGCAGGGTTCAGTACCTCGATCGGTTTTCTTTCGTTATCCTCGATCATTCCAGCTTCTCCTTGCCCACCTCGGTTGCAGGAACGCCGACCAGTAGCAGCGGGCACGGGCTGCCAACACCACGCTCTATTCGGCTTTGTAGCTTGGCCCAATGTGTCGTCGCTGCGCCGAACTTGTCAGCGACGAATTTCCTTGCCCAGTCCGCGGCGATCTCTTCAAAGCCCAGCGTTTCATATTGCCCTGGCCGACGATGTTCCGGCGCGACCTTTCCGGTTCGATGCGCAAATCGCCAAGGAGGATCGGCGAGGATTGTCCCAAAAGTCTGTCCATCGAGGTCTACCGCCAAATCTTCGGCGGCACTCACGATACCAAGTCCCGATACATGATCCTCTTTCCGACCATGCGGACAACAACAGCTTCCATCTGTTTCAGCGTATCTTCCTCCCTCACGTTGTGGCGTCCGGCAAACTCATTCACATAGCGATGCAAATGCTTCGCGCTCATGTGATGATAGACGCCGATATACCCGCGCTTCAGCATCGACCAGAACGATTCCATGCCGTTCGTGTGGGCTTGTTCCCGGACATATTCGCCGACCGAATGCTTGACCGCTTCATGATCGAACGGCATTCCCCGATACGCCTTGGCATCGTCGGTGTAGACCTTGGCATCCGGCTCAGCATGGTCTGCAACGAAGCCTTGCAAGGTCGGCGCATCGGTTGATTCGATCACCTTGGCGGCAACCTGGTTGCTCTCACGATCCTTCGCGCCGACAACGGCGGTTTTCCCGACCGCGCCGCGCCCGGTGTCAGCCAGTTCCTCGCGCCTGGCGTTGCTCATGTTCTTGCGTTTGCCGCCCATGTAGGTTTCGTCAACCTCGACCGGGCCAGCGAATGGAACGTCGGCACATTCGCCCGACCACGCTTCCCGGATGCGGTGCAGCATGAACCAAGCCGTCTTTTGCGTCACCTTGATATCCCGATGCAGTTTCATCGAGGACACGCCTTTCAGGCTGGTCATTTCGAGGCAAATGGCAAAGACCCACTTGCGCAACGGAACCTTGGATCGCTCCAGGGCCGTCCCGATCCGCACGGAAAATGCTTGCTGACAACCCTGGCAGTAGTAGGGCAGGCCGGACGTTTTCGCGGCGATCGAAGTTTCGGTGCAACCGCAACGCGGACAGTGCCGGGCATTCGGCCAGATCAGGCTTTCGAACCATTCCGTTGCCGATTGCTCCGTCGGAAACATGTCGGTCAGCTCGATGATGCTGATGCCTTCGCGGTAGTGCTTGCCGGGTGCTGATTTTACCATGACCTTTAACCTCCTGATTCTTTTATAGGAATCATTTGGACTTCAGGCAAGTATATAAGCCCCTAAAAAAACTGTCACAGATCAAATCCACCGGGTTGCCCAGGTTCGGCGACGGTCTGTCATCCTTGACGGCGCTGTCGGCGGCACGGGAGCAGTCGGGAGATGTCCTGCCGAAGCTGGCATCGGAGGAGGATCCCGTTGATAAGGATACTGTCCAAGAGGAATCACGGTCAGCAGGCAACCGTCACGGCAGACCGCCGTAGCGCGCGGCCAACCCGGTTCTCGCGGCTGGCATGATATCCGAAACATCTTTCTGCAAACCTCGTTCCGCTTTCTTTACGGCCGATTCCTTTCAAACCCACGATAGCAGAACAGCAGTTCAGGTTCGCGCCGCCTTCGCGCTTCCGTACTCATCCCAATCTTCCCACCCCTGAAATCCAAGCGGCGTGTCCTGGTCCAGATTCTTCAGCCGTTCTTCCCACAGCTTCCGATACAGGATGCGGCGGCGATTGTTACTGTCTTCATCCGAGTAGACATAGCCGTACCCCTGGATGCCGAAGGCCACAAAGGGCGGCAAGACGAGAAAACCCATGTAGTGGAGCGAATAATGGGTTGACCAGAGAATCTGCTCGATGTCCCCGCCGCGGAAGCCGCGTCCGAACGCGGCTTCGGGAGCTCCGACCGTAACGGAGCACACTGCCTTCCTGCCGCGGAAGTAACCACGATCGTAACGCATTTCGCTGGAATAGAGTCCTCCACTCACGAAGACCCTATCAAACCATCCCTTGAGAATGGCCGGCTGGCTGTGCCACCAGACCGGGAACTGGAACACGACCAGGTCCGCAACCTCCAGCCGCTCTATCTCTTTCCGGACATCATGGGGCAACGTGTTTGTTTCGAAGGAGTGGCGCTGCTCGCCCAAGGGAGAGAAAACGGCATTGTTTGCGCGGTTCGTGTAGTGATCCGGACGTTCGCATGGATCGAAATTTTGCCGATAGAGATCGGAGATCTCGACGGAAAAACCCCGTTTCCGCAATGTCGTCCTGGCCACCTCGGTGAGTGCCGCATTGAAGGACGCAGGCTCGGGGTGGCAGTGGACGATCAGTACATGCATGGGGGGTGTCCCTGATTCGGACTCCGGTTCCGCCGCAACCTATGATACCCATTTTCGCAATACTATTCGGCATGGATGAAAGGAGATATTGCAAAAATGTACAATCTGCTTTCCTGGGACGACATGTGTCTGGTGCATGCCATCGCAGACGTCGGGACGCTCTCCGGCGCGGCGCGTACGCTTCATGTCAGCCATCCTACCGCGTTCCGGAGGTTGAACAGGCTTGAGCAAAAGATGGGAGTGCGTTTTTTCGATCGGGCCCGTGACGGTTACACCGCGACGGCGGCGGCCGACGAAGTATCCGCGCTCGTACAACTGTTGCGAAATGACATTCTGGCGGTAGAGCGCCGGATTTCCGGGCGAGACTTGCAACCATCGGGAACGCTGCGGATTACGACCACCGATACGCTGTTGTTCGGCTGGCTGTTGCCGGGCCTGCGGGAGTTCCGCAGTGCATACCCCGATATCCGGCTTGAACTGGTGGTTTCCAACGATGTCTTCAGTCTTTCCAAGCGGAAAGCAGACATAGCCGTGCGGCCGGTTCAAAAGCCGAATGAAAGTCTCGTCGGTCGAAAAATCGGAACCATTGAACAGGCAGCATACATGGCGAAGTCGCTGGCCACCCAAGCCGACGACATCGAGGCCATGGCCTCCATCGACTGGATTGGCCCAGACGAAAGCATGACGTACCTGGCATTCGACCGCTGGCTCGAGCAGGAAGGCCTCGCCGAGCGGTGTCGAATTCGCGTGAACACGGTGTATGGGATGCTCTCCGCCGTCAAGGCCGGGTTCGGTTTGTCCGTATTACCCTGTTATCTCGGCGAAAATGACGCCCATTTGAGCCGCGTGGGTGGAGCAATTCCGGCGATGGCCACAGATCTCTGGATGCTTACACATCCCGATCTACGCAAGGCAAAGCGCATCCGCGTTTTTCTGGACCACGTTGCAGGCTTTGCAAAGACATCGCAATTCGGTGTGGTGGAATAGGGCGCCCCTGCGCACGACGCCGGAACAGGTCGGGCAAACGCGCACCCGCCGCACGCCATCCTGGGCAGTCGAACGCATCGGTTTTCCCCGTCTTCAATGGCCACGGGTCGTCGCTCCCGTTCGCCCGCAAACGGTCAGAAACCCGTTCTACCGCTTCGCCAAAATGGTGGCAAAGATCGCCCTAGAGATCGTGGACCTGCTCCTCGATGTCGTGCCTCACCCGCCTGGAATCATCGGAGACGAGCTTCCGGTCGAGCACGCCCGTTGCATCGGGATGCCATGAAGAGGACGGCACATTTTCGGAGAACTGGTCGACAGCTCCTCCCGGGATCTGCCGTTGACGGCCTGACATCACTTGGAAAGACTTGCGAACACATTTACTCTCGTATCGCGAGATGAGACCGAAAAAGACAGATCGCGACAAGAACGGTCGCTGTTTGGTCCGCCATCCATCACGCCAGGGCAAACAGACCCGGAAGTCGAAAACTCGTGAAAAAGACCGCGATTCCTGAAGGCACGGGACCCGAACCGAACCAGGGTTCCGAGGTCGTGCATGAGCATAAAGACATGACCGCCAGCGATCATGTTCACGACCGCGTCTACCGTCGACTTCCCGAAGACATCAAGAACATCCTTCGGAAGGAGGCAAAATTCTCCGGGGCCAATTTACCGGGCGAGGATTCGAATCAGGCCGAAACCGGGAAGATCCCCGAGACCGAAGACACGGGTTCTTCGCGGTCCAGGGGATGGTTCAGGCTCGGGTTCGCATTGTCGGTTTTTTCCGCTTGCTTGCTGGCCCTGGTTTACAGGCACGGACCGGTGATCAGCGAACATCTTCCGACGCTGGAGGCTGGCATCGCCAGATACTCGGAAATCGTAGAACAGGGACGCCGCGAAATCGACGAGACCTTTTACTGGCTTCCGGGAATCATCGATCGCCTGACCCGGGCGCTTCAGGAAATCGCGCGATGATATCCGCGGCGAGTTGACGGGACAGGCACCGTGCAACGCGTGCCATCAAGTCACCGTGCATCCGGAGAAGACAGGATTGAGCCGCGGTTTCGCAATTCGATTTCCGTCCACATCACGGGAATTGCCTCGCATGACTCCGTCAAGTATGTCACCGCTCGGCAAGATTTTTTTCTTGACCGGACAGGTCATTTGACTGTTGCGCATGAACCCCGTTCCGGAGCGAGAAACGACGATTCCGCCCGACCGCGAGCAAACAACGGCCTGGTCGTTCAAGCGGCGAGAAGGCAGACGCCGGTGTCACTGGCAGGAGAACCGTTCACATGAAATCAAGTTATCGCGTCGTTGTCATTGGAGGAGGCGTCGTTGGCGCTTCCGTGCTCTATCACTTGGCGAAATTCGGATGGCGGGACGTCGCGGTCATTGAGCGATCGGTCTTGACGGCCGGTTCGTCCTGGCATGCAGCGGGCGGAATCCATGCCCTGAACGCCGATCCGAACATGGCGGCCCTCCAGGCTTATACGATCGACCTCTTGTCCGAGATCGAAAGGGAATCGGGCCAGGATATCGGTCTCCACATGACGGGCGGAGTAACTTTCGCTTCTGCCGAGCCCCGCTGGGAATGGTTGCAGGCGACCTACCGGATATTTCAGACGATCGGCATCGAAGACTGTTTCCTGATGACCCCGGATGACGTTCGCGAGCAATGCCCGATCATCGACATCGACGGGGTCATCGGCGGCCTCTGGGCGGACCGGGAAGGATATATCGATACCACCGGAACCGTCCACGCCTACGCTGGCGCTGCGCGCAAGCACGGTGCGGACGTCATCGAACACAATCGCGTCGTCGAACTCGAACAGAGACCGGACGGCAGCTGGAACGTGATCACGGAACAGGGAACCGTCCACGCTGAGCATGTCGTCAATGCGGCCGGCCTGTGGGCGAAACAGGTCGGACGGATGGCGGGGCTGGACTTGCCGTTGTCCCCGCTCGCTCACCACTACCTGGTCACTGAAGAGATCCCTGAAGTCGCTGCACTTGATTTCGAGTTGCCGATGACCATCGATCTCGAAGGTTTCACCTACATGCGCCAGGATCAGAATGGCATCCTGATCGGGATCTACGAGATCGACCACCAGCACTGGAACATCGACGGTGCGCCCTGGGATTACGGATTCGACCTCATCCAGGAAGACCTCGACCGGATCGAAAACGAGCTGATCATGGCAAACCGGCGCTATCCCGTTCTCGAGAGAACCGGAATCCGGAACTGGGTCAATGGCGCATTCACCTTCTCGCCCGACGGCAATCCTCTCGTCGGCCCTGTGCGCGGCCTGAAAAACTACTGGCTGGCATGCGGAGTCATGGCCGGATTCCTCCAGGGCGGAGGCGTCGGCAAGACGCTTGCGGAATGGATCATACACGGTGAGCCGGAAAGCGACGCCTGGTCGATGGACATCGCCCGCTACGGCTCGTTCACATCGAACAGGGAATACATTCGCCAGACGACCGGCCAGTTCTACTCGCGGCGGTTCGTCATGACGTATCCGAACGAACAACTGCCGGCGGGGCGCCCGCTTCGCAAGGCGCCTGCCTACGAAGGTATGAACGGCGCCGGTGCCGTGTGGGGATGCAGCTGGGGCCTCGAAGTGCCGCTCGTATTTGCCCCGCCCGGTTTCGTCGAGACTCCCACCCTCCGGCGATCGAATGCGTTCCCGATCGTCGCAGAAGAATGCCGCGCGGTTCGCGAACGGGTCGGACTCCTGGACATTTCCGGGTTCTCCCGGTTCGAAGTCACCGGAAGCGATGCGCCGGCCTGGCTCGACCGGGTCATGGCGGGCCGTTTGCCGGCGCCCGGGGGCGTTGCGCTCGCGCCGATGCTGGGACCCGACGGCCGGCTCAAGGGTGATCTGACCGTGTTCAACTGGGGCGATGGCGTCTGGTGGATCATGGGCTCCTACTACCTCCGGGAATGGCACATGCGCTGGTTCACCGACCACGTGAACCCGCACGAGGAAGACGTTCATGTCGCGGACATTTCGGATTCAATCGTCGGGTTTTCACTGTCCGGCCCCAATTCCCGGCAGGTTCTCGCGTCGCTCGCGCATGAAGATGTCACGAATGCCAGCATGCCATTCATGTCATGCCGGACCCTGGATGTCGGCCTGATCCGGGCGCGAGTCGGCCGCCTGTCGGTCTGCGGTGAACTCGGGTACGAAATCAACTGCCACGCCTCGGAGCATATCGAGCTCAGGCGCATTCTCCTCGCGGCCGGCGCCGAATTCGGGCTCAGGGAAATCGGGTACTACGCGCTGAATTCGCTTCGGCTGGAGAAGAGCTTCGGAATCTGGTCCGCCGAATACACGCAAAGGTATACCGCCGGCATGACCGGTCTCGATCGCTGGATCGACCATTCCAAGCCGGACTTCATCGGCAAGGCCGCTGCGCTCAAGGAACGGGAGAGCAACGCTCCCCCGGAACGGCTGGTCACGCTCGAGATCGATACGCGTGACGCTGATGCGTCCGGCTTCGAGCCGGTCTGGCAAGGCGATCGGAGGATCGGCTTCATCACGTCAGGCGGATACGGTCACGTCATTGGAAAGAGCCTCGCCATGGCCCTGGTCGAGCCCGAGTTCGCTGAAACCGGCACCGAGGTCTCGGCCCATGTCGTCGCTAAGAGGATTCCCGCACGGGTCATGGCGAGGTCGCCGTATGACCCGGCCGGAAAGGTGATGCGCATGTGACTGCTCTCCACCCTGCAGGAAGGGGCTTCCTGCTTCTCAGGCTATTGCGGGCGGTTGTGCCCGTCTTGCGCGGAAGCCTCCACAGACAGGGACGGCCAGACCGCTCGCGATGTCAGTATTGATTTATGAAGGTTTACATTGAATCAATCGATTAGAAAAATACTGAAGAAATAGTTAGTCATTGATGTGAATCTGGCCCGCGTCAATAATACCGGAGCCAAATGCTGGGCTCTAAGGGAGACTATACGTTGGATAAGGCATTCCAAGCTAAGGGTGTGTTTTGGCGAGGTAATCTGCACGGCCATTCAAACAACTCTGATGGCACGCTGCATCCCAAGGAAGTGTGCAAGCTGTACCGTGATCAGGGATATGACTTCATTTCGCTTACTGATCACTTTCGCAAGGTCTACGGCTATCCAGTCACGGATACGCGGGCGTATCGGGACGAAGAGTTTACCACGATATTGGGCGCGGAACTGCATGCCCCCCGCACGTCGAGAGGCGCAATTTGGCACATTTTGGCTGTCGGTCTGCCGCTAGATTTCCCGCCGCCAGACGAAACCGAAGAAGGGCCAGAATTGGCTCAGCGGGCGTCTGATGCAGGCGCATTTGTGGCCATCGCGCACCCCCACTGGTATCAACTGCAGATTGAGGATGGAGAGGCGTTGCGGGCTGCCAATGCCGTCGAAGTGTACAATCATACCAGCCAAGTGAATGCGGACCGCGGCGATGGGCTTGTCTTTTTTGATGCGATGCTCAGTCGTGGGCACAAACTACACTGCATCGCAGTCGACGACAGTCACATCATTGTCGACGACACGTTTGGCGGCTGGGTGATGGTCAAGTCAGAACAGAACACCCCGGAAGCAATTTTGGCAGCTCTCAAGGCGGGAGAGTTTTATTCCAGCCAGGGACCCGAAATTCACCATATCGCGCTTGAAGATGATCATGTCGTCATTCGATGCTCTCCCGCCGAAACCGTAATGCTTCTTGGGCCCGTATCAAAGGGTGCGCGCGTTCATGGTCACAATCTGACGTCAGCGAGGTTGGCGTTCAAGGATTTCGCGAACGAGTGGTGCCGGGCCGTAGTTGTGGACAAATCCGGGCGCAGGGCTTGGTCAAATCCACATTGGTTTGGGTGAGACTCTCAACGCACACGAGTGCACTTTAGTCTCGCCGACATTTTTTGAGGAATTTGTAATTCCAGCCGCGCCCTGGTCGCGGTGTACTCCGATCCGGTTCTCGCGCGGGCGCTTGCGTTCCGGGGAAGGACGGCGCCCTACAAGCTCTACCTGACGCCGTCCGCACGCTATTCCGAGGATATCGACCTGGTCCAGGTCGAGCCCGGGCCTGCGGGTCCGCTGATGGACCGCTTGCGAAGCGCGCTCGATCCCTGGCTAGGCAAGGCGTGGTGGAAGCAGTCGCAAGGTCGGGTGACGTTCGGCTTCCGGTTCCTGTCCGAGGACGCGCCCGCGATGCGACTGCGTCTCAAGGTCGAGATCAACACCCGCGAGCATTTTTCGGTGCTGGGCTTCACGAAACGCGCGTTCTCGGTCGATTCGCGGTGGTAATCCGGGCGGGCCGATATCGCGACCTTCGAGTTCGACGAGCTGCTGACAACGAAGCTGAGGGCGCTCTATCAACGCCGCAAGGGTCGCGATCTGTTCGACCTGGCGATGGGGCTCGCGGACGAGCGGAGCGATGCCGTGCGGATCGCGGCTTCGTTCCGCGAGTACATGGAACGCGAGGGCGGTCCGGTGACGCGCGCGATGTTCGAGCGGAACCTTGGAGGGAAAATCGGCGATGCGCAGTTCAATGCCGATATGAGCGCGATTCTGAGGCCGGGGTTTGAGTGGCGGCCGTGGGAAGCGGCACGGACGGTATCCGAGCGGCTCGTTTCGCTCCTTCCTGGCGAGTCCTGGACTGGGGAGACGGATGGATGAGCGGGGGTTGAGGGGAAGAGATCGGATGGGTTCCAGGCTTTGATTCAGTCGACGACAGCTTGCCGGGATCTTGACCTGACCGGACCAACTCGTTGACGACATTGTTGTCATGGAAATAGTGCGTCCTTCGACACGCGGACGCGATAGGTCGAGATCAGCCCCGACCAGCGGAGAGCAACGCAGTGCCGCGGGAATTCCGCCCGCTTTGGCGGATTGTCTGCAACCAATGCCTTGACTTCAGTCCGTGCCCGGTCCGCTTCAGGCCCTTCTTCTGCCAGGCGGTGTGCAAGAGCGCGCAGCAGTTCCCGGTCGGTTTCGAGAGCCATCATCTCGAACCGCTTGATTCCACGTTGCACCAGCCGTGCACGGTAATTCCCGGTCGCCCTGTTTTGTGCGGCAGTACTCACGGTCGGTCTCCGATCTATAGCCCCCACCCCCGCGCGGCGCCGGCCCTGTCGCGAAAGTAAAATGGTGCTTGCGGCGGCGGTTTCGAAGATGTGATCCGCCGGCAGGTCGAGGCAGTCGAGGTCCAATTGGCAATGGCGTGCTCAGTCACCCGTACAAGAGCTTGGCCCGAACCATGATCGGCGTCTGTCACTGATGGCACGGTTCTGCCGTGACCTCGTTCAAGAGATTGAAGTTTCGCCGTGGTTCCTCCCCGGCCCGAGTGAAGCGAGATGATCAGGGGAGGAATTTCCATGCCACGCAAGCGAAGAAGAAAGACCGAGAGCCTGGA
The DNA here is from genome assembly GCA_963664045.2 of Paracoccaceae bacterium. Lineage (GTDB taxonomy): Bacteria > Pseudomonadota > Alphaproteobacteria > Rhodobacterales > Rhodobacteraceae > JAPPHA01. Next base: position 178,364 of record CAXXGT010000002.1, read on the forward strand.
GGTGGTGAACCGGGATTGCGCCGGGATCGACATCGGCAAGGATGTCCATTACGTCGCGGTCGATCCGGAGCGGTGTTCGGACCCGGTCCGGTCGTTCGAAGCCTTCACGCGGGATCTCGAGGAGATGGCGTCATGGCTGTCGTCCTGCGGGGTTGAGACGGTGGCGATGGAGTCGACCTCGGTGTACTGGATTCCGGTCTGCGAGGTTCTGGACCGCGCCGGTTTCGAGGTGATGCTGGTGCCGCCGCGGATGACGAAGCAGATCGCCGGGCGCAAGAGCGATGTGCTCGATTGCCAGTGGATCCGTCAGCTTCTGTCGTACGGGCTTCTGCGCGGCGCCTTCCGTCCGGACGATGCGGTCTGCCCGCTGCGCTCGTACGTGCGCCAGACGAAGCGGCTGATCGAGGACCGCGCGCGTTGCGTGCTCCAAATGCAAAAGGCTCTGACCGAGATGAACGTGCGGCTTGACTCGGTGATCACCGACATCGCCGGGGTGACGGGACAGAGGATCCTTCGGGCGATCATCGACGGCGAGCGTGATCCGTACCGCCTTGCGGAGCTTCGGGACGGGCGGATCAAGGCCAGCGTTGACACGATCGCGGCCGCGCTTCAGGGCACCTGGCGCGAGGAGCACCTGTTCGCGCTGACGCAGGCGATGCAACGCTTCGACGTCTTCACCGAACAGCTTGAGACGTGCGAGAAACAGATCGGGGCGCAGATCGACAGGCTGACGCCTCCGGATGATGGTTCGGACGGCGATCTGTCGCCCGGGTCCCCGGATGCTTCGCGTTCCGGGTACACCGTGTCGAAGACCCCCCTGAGCAAGCATGCCAGGCGAACTGCCAGGGCAAGGGCGACGGCCGAGGCATTGCGCAGGATGATGGGCGTCGACCTCACCGCGATCCCGACCATCGGAGTGACCACCGCACTCACGATTGCCTCGGAGATCGGTCCAGACTTTTCGGCCTTCCCGTCCACACAGCACTTCTGCTCGTGGCTGGGATTGGCGCCGGGAACCCGTATAAGTGGCGGCAAGCCCTTGCCGGGACGCGCGCTCAAGGCGGTCAACAAGGTCGCACAGTCCCTGCGAATGGCTGCCTGACTGCCCGCAGAAGCCAGACATTCATCGGCGCCAGGCACCGTGCGCGCCTTGCCCGAAAGGACACGCCCGTTGCGATCACCGTAACGGCGCGCGAGCTTGCCTGCCTGATCTACACACTGGTCACCCGCGGCAAGGAATATGTGGAGCGCGGGATCGAGACCTATGAGCAGCGTCGCGTCAACCGGACGGTCTCGAACCTCGGCCGGCGTGCCAAACGGCTCGGCCACCAACTGGTCAAGGTCGCCGATAACACAGCCATGACGAACCCCGAAAAATCAGTTGCTTAGAGGGATTTCACTCAAGAGCACCCACCCCCGCGCGCCATGGGCTGTGTCGCGAAAGTAAATGGAGGCTTTGCCTGGACAGGGAGGATGCCATGATGGTGCTGCCTTACGGTCGGGGTTGCGGAGGACGGATGACCTTTGGCGTGCCTTGGCACCCGGACAAGGGCGTGGCCCGAACCATGAACGGCCTGTGTCATTGATGGCGCGGTTTTACCCGTGACCTCGTTCAGGAGATTTAGTGTTGGCCGTGGTTCCTCCCCGATCGGAGCGTAGCGAGAGGGCGAAGGGAAGGACAAGGGTCTCGACCGTAGCCCACTATTCTCCGCCTTCGACCGGCTTCACTGACAGCTCAGCTACAGACTTTCCGTGATTCCTGCAGGATTCCCGGTGCGTATTCCTTGCCTGCCCGGCATTTCATGACGATGTTCGCCCCGCCGTGGGAAACGTCCTTTCGCATGCATAGGAGGCGAAACTGTCCAGTTTCTGGCGGTCGCATTGCAACTGCCAGCTGGTTCCGGGCAGCACGGCGGAGACACAAGGGTACATGCTTCGGAGGGCAGTCGTTTTCTCGTTGTCCTCGATCGCGATTGCGACCAGGCCGGCAACCGTTCCCCCCTGTCGTTCGACCAGGCGGATCGCACCGCCCATCGTGCCACCGGTTTCGACCCACTGGTCGACGAGAAGCACCCGCGTGCCTGCATCGAACGCGGGAATCCGCATTTCGAGCTCCTGCGTCCTGCGGGAATAGTTCGTGAACGTCACGATGTCGGTTTCGACACAGAGCTTGCCGGCTTTCCTGATCGGGAGAAACCCCTTGCTCAGCCGCGACGCGATCGCGGCAGCAAGCACGAAGCCCATCGCGTCGATCCCGGCAACAACGTCAATCCTGTCACCGTCGAGTTCCGACGTGAGATCGTCCAGGAGATCGCCGAAGGCCACGGAGTTTATGTAGATCGACGTGGGGTCCAGCCAGGCGAACTGCGGCCCCTTGGTATTCGGCGACATGAGGGCCAGGTACCAACGATCGCCGCGCGGCCCTTTCTGTTCGTTCAAGGTTCTTCTCCTTGTCTGCATGCGATTGCCATCAGCTCGTCAAGACGGCCGGGGTCGATATTGTAGAAGTCGCCCGCGTAGTTAATGCCGGTCGCAACCAGGAAACAGTCAACCAGCGTCGTGTATTCGGAAACGTTTTCCGGGGTCACGCCCGACGCCAGGGCAAGGGGCCGGTCACCGACGCCTTGGCGGAAATCGGAGACCTTCCTGACGTCCGCCGCACGACCCGTTGCAGCCCCGGACGTCGTGACCACGTCCATGTAGGACGCTGCGATCCGCGCGACGCCTTCAAAGTCTTCACGACGGACTTCGCGCTGTTTCTTGAAGGCAACACCACCGAAATAGAGGCCGTTCCATCCGCAAGCGGAATACACCCTTCGCGCCGCCTCGGCCTCGGTCTGGTGCTCGACCCGTTCGTCGATACGCGCGTCGTCGGCCCAATAGGCGTCGATGGGGCAATCATCTGCATACAGCCGACCGAGAATCGGAAACGCGTCCTTCCCCGGCATCGCAAGGAAGTTCACGCCGATCCAGACACTCGGTGCCGACGTTCGTACGTCCGTGATGATCGGGATGAACTCTCCGGCCGGAAAATCATGGTTGATGAGGAATACGCCGGGAACACCCGAACTCACGGCAAGCCTGATGTTCCTCAGAACCTGTTCCCGGTCCAGGACATGGATGACCGGCGTCACGACCGGGCCCGGGCACTTGAACAGTCGATGGAACTCCGCGCGCGTCATCGGTTATCCCGGCATGAATCCGTGCAACAATAGGTCACGCGAATTGATTTAAGAAATTTATATCGTTAATCTTCACATTATCACCAGTTATCCGGGCTCATGCCGAAGAACATCCCGACCGACCTGCTCCGGACCTTCGTAACCGTGGTCGATCTCCGCAGCCATACCAAGGCTGCCCAGGTTCTCGGACGGACACAACCGGCAATCAGCCTTCAGGTCAAGCGACTCGAAGACCTGCTCGGAACGAAATTGCTGAAATCTGACAAGCGGCGGCTCACCGTAACCGATTCCGGGCAGGCTCTCGGAACCCGTGCGCGTCAGATGCTGCGCATCAACGACGAAATCGTGAACCACTTCAGCCGGGAATCGATGTCGGGGTGGCTGAAGGTTGGCCTGCCAACGGATTTCTCCAACGCCTTCCTTCTCGAAGCCGTCGTCCAGTTCGTCAGCAGGAACCCCGATGTGCGGGTGGACGTCGAGAGCAATCTGTCGAGCGTGCTCCGCGACGGGGTCTACGCCGATCAACTCCACCTTGCCGTGGCAATTGCGCCTGAACCGGATGCCCCGTTCCTGATCGAACGGACAAGTGTCACGCCGTTCTGGGTCGTCGCCGAGTCCTACTCGTCCAACCCGGGCGCCCCCCTTCCGATCGTTTGCCACCCCGACCCTTGCGAATACGTCGAGCGCATGAAGTTGGCACTTCGCATTTCCGGCCGCAGTTGGAAAACGGCCCTGGTCGCGACCAATGTCGAAGGACTGCAGGCCGCCGTGCGGGCTGACATTGGCGCGACGGCGCTCACTCCCGCAACGCTCTCAGAGGGGATGCGCATCGGCCGCGAGGACGAGGGATTCCCGCCGCTCGCTCCACTGACAATCGGGATCTTCGGAAAGAACCTCCAGCAGGACCGCGCCCTGCACGCGCTGACGGAATGGATCATTCGACAAATCGATCACGTCGGACGGCCATTCAAGTCGTGACTACTCCCCGCCCTAAAGGACGCGGCTTCTTGTTTCTCAGGCTACAGCGGGCAGTGTGCCCGTCTTACGCAAGCCTCCACAGGCAGAGACGGATAGCCCTTCCGCCTTTAGTTTCAGGATACCTTGCTGTCTGATGTTCTGTGCAGCGTTGATATCGCGGTCATGCTCTGCGCCACAGGTCGGACACGTCCATTGTCGAGCCGACAGGGGCAAACCCTCGATTTTCGAGGCGCAGTGGGAACAAGTTTTGCTGGACGCATACCACTGGTCAATCTGCACCAGGTGCTTGCCTGCCCAAGTCGCTTTGTAGCTCAGCTTGCGCACCAATTCACCCCATGCAGCATCAGCAATGTGTTTGGCCAGCTTTCGATTTTTGAGCATGTTTTTGACTTTCAGGGTCTCCACGCAGATCGCTTGGTTTTCGTCAATCAGTCGTCTCGACAATTTGTGCTGGAAGTCGCTACGTGTGCTGGTTGTTCTTTCATGCGCCTTGGCAACAAGCACACGCGCCTTGTTGCGATTGGCTGATCCCTTCCTTTTGCGTGACAGGGATTTTTGCTTGCGCCGCAGGTTGGCGGCGGCGCGCTTCAAGAAGCGGGGGTTGCCTTGCTTCTCGCCCGTGCTGGCAATCGCCAGATGGCTCAAGCCCATATCCAGGCCGGTTACGTTCGCCGCCTCAAGCGCCTTGGCAGGCTCAGGAGCGGCTTGTCCGTCGTCGCACAGGATCGAGGCGTAGTACTTGCCTGTTTGGGTGCACGAGACGGTCACGGTTTTGATCCTGCCGACAAGGACACGGTGTAGCACGGCTTTGACTGCACCCACTTTGGGCAAATACAGGGCGCTTCCCTCTACGACCTTCACCCTCTGCGGGTAGGACATGGATTGCTTGCCCTGCTTGCTCTTGAAGCGCGGATAGCGCCCTTGCCGCCTGAAGAACCGCTTGAACGCGTCATCCAGATGCATCACCGATTGCTGCAAAGCCTGGCTGTCGGCTTCTTTGAGCCGTTGGGTTTCCTCGTCTGCTTTCAGACCTACCAGACGATCCAGCTTCATCCGCCTGGTGATGCGTTCGCCCTTTTCTGACCACGCTTTGCTGCGCCAATCCAGGGCAAAATTGTATACCCACCGCATGGCCCCAAATTGAAATGCCAGCGACTGGCGCTGATCGGGCGTGGGATACAGACGGACTTTGGTTGCTTTCAACATAGCCCGATCGTACCATTGGTCTATGGACGGTTCAAACGAATTTCGCACAGGCAGACATTGCGTTTTTGCTCTCCATGTTCATTTGGTATTTATCACAAAATATCGACGAGATGTGCTCTCAGAACCCGCCATTCAGGACTTACGGCATATTTTTGCCAAGGTCTGCGACGACTTCGAAGCGAAACTGATCGAGTGCGACGGTGAAGACGATCACGTGCATTTGCTGGTCAATTATCCACCTAAAATCTCCCTCTCCAAACTGGTCAACAGTCTGAAAGGCGTATCCAGTAGGCGCTTGCGGGCTTTTCGACCCGAGATTACAGGTCGCTACCGCAAAGGCGTTTTGTGGTCGCCGTCCTATTTTGCCGCCTCTTGTGGCGGCGCGCCTCTCGACATCATCCGAAAATACGTTGAAGAGCAACGCACAACCCAAAAGCCACGTTAACGTGGCTACGCCTCATATCCCCGCCCTGAAAGACGGGGTTTTACGGCGCGTTCGATAAATTTTCCAAATGACAGCATTTCCCGACTAAATTTCCATAACACTCCTGCAACTCTTAATACTTGAGCGAACGCGGCAACAAGAAAAGGAGATACAGAATGTCCCATCAGTCAGCCAGGAATGTCAGCCGCAGGACACTGCTGAAGACGGCCGGCGCCACGGGAGTTGTTCTCGCCACGCCCATGTTGAACCGGGCATGGGCTGCCGATCCCGTCGAGATCAACATGCTGGCGTGGTACGGTCATGCCGAGCCGGACATCGTTGAAGAGTTCGAGGCGCTGCACAACGTCAAGTTCGTGCCAAAATACTACGCTGGGGGCGACAACATGCTCGCGCTGATCGCGCAATCTCCTCCGGGAACCTACGACATCATCCTCTCAGACGCGGAGTTCGTCCAGCAGCTCAATGCCGCAGGATACATACAGGAACTGGATCCTGCCGACTATCCGTTCGACGACTATTTCCCCGAGTTCCAGAAGTTCCCGGGACACTGGACCGGCGACCAGCTCTGGTCAGTGATGGTCCGATACGGATTGCTCGGCGTCTCGTTCAACACCGATGTCATCACCCACGAGGAGGCGATGAGCTACAGTGTCTTCTGGGACAGCCGCCTGACGGGCAAGGTCGGTCACTTCGACTGGCACTTGCCGAGCCTCGGCCAGATGTCCCTGCTCAACGGCAACGACGATCCCTCGCCATTCGACATCGACGGCGCGGCGTGGGAAGCGGTACAGGAGAAGACCTTGTCGCTCAAACCCCAGGTCGGCGGGTATTTCGATTACGGCGGGACGTTTTCGTCGTTGAAGACGGGCGAGATGCACGCGATGTGCGGAATCGGCGACTGGATCACGGGCGTCCTGCGAAAGGACGGTGCACCGGTTGACAGCGTCATTCCCGAAGAAGGAGGCATCCAGTGGACCGAGAGCTATTCGATCGGCATCGGGACAGAAAAGGGTGAGATTGCGAAGAAGTTCATCCAGTACATGCTGTCCCCGGCCGGGCAGGTGAGATCGATCCAGATGGCCGCTTATCCCGGCCTGTCCCCGACCATGTCGGGATGGACGGCGATACAGGAGTCAAACCCGGACGAGGCAAAACGTTCGGGCCTGATCGAGGGCGCCGCAAACGACCCGATCCGGTTGAAAAGGGAAGGGCGGATCCACTACCGCGACATTCCACGCCAGCAGAGCCTGGAGGATTGGAACGACTTCTGGTCTGAATACAAGAATGCCTGAGTCCCGGATTGCGGACATGGATAGCCCCGGGTAAACCCCGGGGCTATCATTTTGAAATGCAGTTCCCAGCCAATGGCGACAAGCAGCCGATATGCCTTCACATGGCGCCTTCCTATGCTCATCTGGCAGGCGGCATTCTTCGTCGTACCGCTCGTTTTCATGGCGGCAATCAGTTTCTGGCTCGTCAAGAACTACCGGATGGAGCCGGACTTCATCCTGAAGAACTGGTCGAAGATGCTCAGCCGCGGGTTTTTCTGGGATGCATACTGGATCACGCTCTGGCGCGCGTCCCTGGCGGCCGTGGTCATCAGCTTGATCGCGTTCCCTGCATCCTACGCCCTCGCCTACAAGGTCAGCGAAACCGTGCGCCGATGGGCCGTGTTTTTCCTGATTGTTCCCTTCTTCACATCCTACCTCGTGCGAGCCTACGCATGGCAGGTCATTCTTGCCGAAAACGGCGTCGTGAACGCGGTTCTGGGACAGGTCGGGCTTGGGCCGTTCACGATGCTCAATACAGGTTTCGGCGCAATGATCGGATACATGACGCTGACACTGCCGCTCGTGGTGGTCCTGCAGACGTTCAGCCTTGCCGGAGTTGACCGGAACCAGATCGAGGCAGCGTGGAATCTCGGTTGCTCTCCCTTCCGGACCATAGCCCAGGTCATCGTGCCCTCCGCGCGCGTCGGGCTCATCATCGGGGCGGTGTTCTGTTTCATCCTGACCTTCGGCGATTTCGTGAGTCCGTTCTATCTTGGCGGATCCAAGCCCCCGACCCTTTCCATACTGATCATCGACACGACCAAGTCTGGCCAGCAATGGCCGCGCGCGGCGGTCGTGGCCCTCATCATGATCGCTACCCTGTTTTTCGCGGCTTTCGCCGCCGTCAGCGCCGCTTACAGGAAACGCACCTGATGCGCATCGCGGCGTTCGCATCCCGCCTCTACCTGGCAGCGGTATTCTTCTTCGTGTTCCTTCCGATCGGAGCGAGCGTCGTGTTTTCCTTCAACTCGGACAGGTTTCCGACGCTCCCTCTCGCGGGCTTCACATTCGAGTGGTACGCAAAGGCCTTTTCCGATGACAAGATCTGGGACGCGTTCCGCAATTCGGTCATGGTTTCCCTGACCGCGGCCGCGACGTCGACGTTCATCGGGTTTTCCACCGCGTATACCGACTTCCGGTACGGTTTCCGGTTCAAGGCGGCGTACCTGGCCCTTGCACTCCTGCCGCCGACAATACCCCTGGTCATCATGGGACTGGCAATGCTTGCCTGGTTGAGCCAGATCGGCCTGTCCGGAACGTTGTTCGGAATCATTGCTGCCCATACCGTTCTCGGATCACCGTTCGCCATGGCGGTGTGCCGGCTGCGGTTGCACCAGATGGACCCTTCGCTCGAGGCGGCGGCGTGGAACCTCGGCGCGTCCGAATGGGCCGCCATGCGGCATGTTGTCCTGCCGTTTTCGGCACCCGCCCTGATGTCCGCCTTCTGCCTGACCGCAGCCGTCAGCTTTGACGAGTTTGCCGTCGCCTGGTTCGTCTCCGGCCTCAACCGCACGGTACCGGTGGCGATCCTGGAAATCCTTCAGGGAAACGTCGATCCCCAGATCAACGCGATCGGAACCGTGGTGTTCATCACGTCGATGACGCTTGTCGTCGTTGCACAGATCATTTTCATGCGCCGGAACAGAAATGGATAACCCGCTTGTCAGTTTCACGGACGTCTCGAAACGATTCGGTAAGGTCTGGGCCGTCAAGTCGTTTGACCTCAGAATCAACCGCGGGGAGTTCGTGGCGCTGATGGGTCCGTCGGGATGCGGCAAGACGACAACACTGAGGATGCTGGCCGGCCTGGAGGACCCCACGGAAGGCACGATCTCGATCGGTGGCCGGGTCATGAACGGGGTCGCGGCACATGAACGCGACACGCCCATGGTCTGGCAGTCGCTGGCCCTTTTCCCGTTCCTGAATGTCCGCGAGAACGTCGAATTCGGTTTGAAAATGCGCGGCGTGGCCAGGGCGGAACGCTTGGCACGGGCAGAGGAATGGCTTGACCGGTTGGGGATGTCGGAATTCGGTAACAGGGGGATCGAACAGTTATCCGGCGGGCAAAAGCAGCGCGTAGCCCTGGCGAGGTCGTTGGTGACCGAACCCGAAATGCTGCTGCTTGACGAACCGCTGTCGGCTCTCGATGCACACCTGGTGATCCGCATGCAGGGCGTTCTATCCAGCCTCCAGCAGGAACTGGGAATCACGTTCGTGTACGTCACTCACTCTCAGTCCGAGGCCTTTTCCATGGCCGACCGCGTCGTGATCATGGGGGATGGCGAGATCGCGCAGACCGGTGCGCCGAGGGAAATCTACCGCCGGCCTGCCACCCGGTTTGTCGCCGAGTTCGTCGGTCGAAACAACATCTTCGAGGGAGAGGCCCAGGGGGGATCTCTCCACTCGCCACACGGAAAGCTGCCGCTGCCGGGTCCAGCATTCGGCCCGGTCGTCATGTCCGTGGCTGCCGACCGGGTCAGCGTCAGTCGTGAACGCCCCGGAGAAGGGCCTTCCGTCAAGGGCCGTTTCCTCTCCGAAGAGTTCGCCGGAGCCAGCATTCTCTGTTACTTCGAGGGCGCCAACGGCTCCACGATCAAGGCGCAGGTGGACGAGGAGACGCTTGACCTGCTGGCGCCGTCACATGGTGAAGTGTTCTGGATTTCGTGGTCGCCCGACGCCGCACACCTGGTTGGGTCATGAATCCGGTTTCCACGGTTGCTGAAATACCAGGTCGCGGGGGCCGGGTGGCTCACAATGTTTCGAATGCAGCTTGACGCACATATTGGCACGATCTACGGTCGAGGTGCGCATGTGCATATGATGTGCGGGCGGCGGATCCCGTTCGATAGTTTTCGTGCGAGTTCGTCTGTTCGCGCGAAAAGGAGGATCCTTTAATGGAAAACTATGGGCCATACGATCCGACCCTGGATTACGCACCGGGTCCGGCAACAAAGGATGTCGCGTCCGGCTCGGACAACATCCGTCCATGGAGACCGCTGCACATGTCGCGAAGGAACTTTCTCCGGAGCGTCGTGTGCTCCGGAACGGTTATTGCGGGTTCGGGCTACCTGTTTTCGGCAGCGACGCCAGGTCACGCTGATACGCGCGCAGTCGAACGGCTGGTCAGCCTCAATGTCAACGGCAGGATCCGTCGGCTCGATGTTCCGCCCAACGAGACGCTTGCGACCACTTTGCGATACCGCCTAGGCCTGACCGGTACCAAGATCGGCTGCAACCAGGCAGAATGTGGCGCGTGCACGGTCATGGCGGATGGGGCCACGATCTATTCCTGCTCAACGCTGACCCACCGGGTCCGGGGCAAGGAAATTGTCACCGTCGAAGGTATCGCATTACAAGACGGCACGCTGCATCCGGTGCAGCAGGCATTCATTGACGAAATCGCGCCCCAATGCGGGTTCTGCACGCCCGGCCAGGTCGTGGCCGCGGTGGCGCTTCTGAACGCGAATCCGAATCCCACGATCGACGAGGCCAGGATGGCTCTGTCAGGGAATGTCTGCCGTTGTGGGGCGTACGACCACTACTTGCGCGGCACGATGATAGCCGCAGAGAGGATATAGGCCATGACATACAAACTCATCGGCAAAGACTTCACGCCTCCCGATCTTGAAGCCAAGGTCACCGGCGCGGCGAAATACGCCGAGGATTTCCGGGCCGACGGCATGGCGCATGTGAAGGTATTCGGTTCCCCGATGCCACACGGCCAGGTGAAGAGCATCGACATCGGCGAAGCGGAAAAAGTACCCGGATTCCTGGCGGCGTTGCTGCCCGAGGAAGTCAAGCAGCCAGGTCCGGCCGGATTTCCGATCCTGACCGGCACCCCGACTTACTTCGGCCAACCGATCCTGGCGATCGCGGCGGAAACCGAACAGGCGGCGGCCGACGCGGTTGCCGCAGTCAAGGTTGACATGGAGCTGCTCCCGTTTGTCGTCGACCCGCTGGAGAGTCTCAAACCGGGAGGTCCGGATGCCCTCGAAGGAGGCAACATCGCGAGCCGCGGTATCGACTTCCAGACCGTGAAATGGACGGGGAAGGACTTCGCAACGGTTGGAGACGGCGAACTTCCGCGCGGAACGGCCGTGGTCGAATGGGCGTTTGGCGATCTCGAGCCGGGTTTCGCCGATTCGGAGATCATCGTCGAGGAAAGCATGGTGCATGCGACGAACGCGCACCAGGCGATGGAACCGCGTTCCGCTGCGGCGTACTGGGAAAACGGTAAGTGCCACGTCTGGGGATCAACACAGTCGACGTCATTTGCCCAGCCCGGTCTCGCAAGAATGATCGGCATCGAACTCTCCGATCTTGTCCTCGTGGCGGAGTATTGCGGAGGTGGATTTGGAGGGAAGGCGACGTCCTACCCGCTGATGGCGCTTCCCGCGCTCGTGTCGAGGAAACTTGGCGGAAGGCCGTGCCTTTTGCGGGTTTCCCGCGTCGAAGAGTACGACAACGGGATGGCCCGCGCCGGGTTCCAGGGCTGGATCAAGCTCGGGTTTGCCAAGGACGGGAGACTACTGGCGGCCGACATGTTCATGGTCCAGGATCTCGGACCGACAAGCGGTTTCAGGGACTACAACAACGTCGGCAACGCGTCGTCGATCGTTTACCAGCCGGCCGCCATGCGGTTCCGGGCGGTTCCAGTGCTGACGAACACGACGCCGAAGGGCGCCCAACGCGGCCCCGGCGAGAACCAGGCAGCCAACATGGTGGAGCCCCTGTTCGACAAGGCGGCGGGGATGCTCGGCATCGACCGGCTCGCAATCCGGCGCATCAACGCGCCGGGAAACGGGGGTGCGGACGCGACTTACGGACCGAAACAGGGCCCGGTGACATCCGCCTACCTGAAAGAAGCCCTCGACAAGGGCGCCGAGGCCTTCAAGTGGGCCGAGCGTTCCGCGAATTCGGGGATGCGCTCGGGACCGAGAGTACGGGGCTACGGTATCGGTCAGGCTTACCATTCGGCAGGCTCAAACGGTTTCGACGGGCTCATGAGGATTACGCCGGACGGCATTCTCCATGTCCATTCCGGTGTCGGCAATCTTGGAACCTATTCCTATGCGTCGACAAGCCGGGTGGCGGCCGAAGCGCTCGGGTACGACTGGGATCGCGTAGTGATCGAGAGAGGTGGCACCCGGAAGCACATTCCGTGGAACCTGGGGCAGTTCGGTTCCAACACCAATTTCACCATGACGCGCTCGAACTACGTCGCAGCCATGGACGCGGCCACGAAACTGAAGGAAATCGCGGCCGCCGATCTTGGTGGATCGCCTGACGACTACAGGCTCGAGAACGAGCACGTGGTCAAGGCGTCCGATGCATCCGTGGGACTCAGCTTCGCGGAAGCGGCACAGAGGGCCATCGACATGGGCGGCAAGTACGCCGGTCACGTGTTGCCCGAGGACATCCACGAGATGACCCGGACATCCGCCATGGCAATCGCCGGGTCCGGGCTGATCGGTGTCGCCAAGGACAACCTCCCGAAAGAAGGCACGGTTCCCGCACTCGCGGTGGGGTTCATCGAAGTGGACGTCGACGTGGAAACCGGGAAGGTCGAGATCCTGGACTACATCGGCGTTGCCGACTGTGGCACGGTGATCCATCCGACCGGACTCGCGGCGCAGATTCGCGGTGGTGCGGTGATGGGATTCGGATTGGCGACAACGGAGCGCCACATCTACGATCCCGCGTATGCCCGGCCGAACGCAAGGTCGTTCTATCTTTCGAAACCCGCGACCATTCTGGATGTCCCGGTCAAGTTGGACTGGGCGGCTGTTGACGAGCCGGATCCCCAGAATCCCATGGGAATGAAAGGAATCGGCGAACCGTTGGAAGGCGCGGCCTCGGCGGCCCTGATCAATGCCATTTCGGACGCACTGGGCGGACACCTTTTCAACCGGACCCCGGTTACCACCGACATGGTCCTGAACGCGGCTGAAGGACGTCCACAATCCCACAAACCGCTCGCCACCAACACGGTGTGACGGGCCCGGGAGGAAACGAACATGACTGACGTAATGCACAACTTCGAGCTCTACCAGCCTGCCAGTTTGGCGGACGCGCAGAGCATATTGGAGGAGCAAGACGACACCTGGATCATCGCGGGCGGCAAGGACAGTCTTGGATGGTTCAAGGATCGCGTCCTGCAGCCTTCGGCGCTCGTGGACATCGCCGGCATCGAGGAGTTGCACGGCATCCGGGATGAGGACGGAGGTGGCTTGTGGATCGGTGCCATGACCACACTGACGGACGTCAAGGGAAACGCGTCGGTAAGGAGCCGCTTCCCGGCTCTTGCCGACGCTGCAGCACATGTGGCTTCACCGCAAATCCGGAACGTTGGAACGATCGGTGGCAACGTCATGCAGGATACCCGTTGCGTGTACTACCGTGACGGATTTCCATGCTACCGCGCAGGCGGGAACACCTGCTACGCGAATACGCCCACGGCGATGAACCGAGAGCATGCCTTGTTTGAAGCCAGCCGCTGCGTTGCGGTTACGCCATCCGACACGGCTCCGGCATTGGCTGCTCTCGAGGCAACCTTCGTGATTCAGGGTCGGCGGGAACAGCGTGAGGTCTCTGCCGATGACTTCTTTATCGGGCCTGAAATCGACATCACCCGCATGACTTCGGTCGAACGCGGCGAAATCCTCCTGGGGATCCGCATCCCCGGGAAATGGGCTGGTTCGAAACAATACTTCGAAAAGGTGTCCGACCGAAACGTCTGGGATTTCGCGCTGGCGAACATTTCCATGGCGGCACGAATGGACGGCGGGACAATCGCCGATGCCTCGATCGTCTGTGGCGCGGTGCAGTGTACGCCGAGGCGCCTCGGTGAGGTCGAGGACCTTGTCCGAGGGGAATCGCCTGGCGGCGAGTTGGAAGCACTGGTGAAAAGGGTTGCCGCGAGCGGCGCGCAACCTCTGAATTTCAACCACTTCAAGATCCCGATGATGGAGAATCTCGCGGCACGCGCGGTTCGCTCGCTCGGCTGACGCATGGAGGTGCTACGCTATTCGCAGGATGTTTTCGGACAGAAGATGCTCGTGGGCATGAACTGGGAGTTCCTTTGGGTGCCGGTTGCCGCCGCGGCGGCCGCAATTCTCCTGCATCTTCTTTTCCGGGTTCTCCGCCAGCCGGGCTAGTCACCGGACCCGGCGGGCAGGTTCGCGAAAAAGCACACCGGATGGTGGATGAAAGGTCTGGCGGAAGTGCCCGGCACGCGGGCTTCAGGCACCGGCTTCCGGATCGGTTGTTTCATTGGGTCATGGCATTTGCGGTGATCGTACTTGGTGTCACCGCATTTCTTCCGATTGTCGGGATCCGGTTCGAATGGGTGCCCGTGCACTGGATGGCCGGGGTCGTCCTGACGCTGGCAGTGCTGTTTCATCTCTACAGGGTCTTTTTCATCCACGGACTGAGCAACATGATGCCCGGCGCCGATGACGTCCGCGAAATCGGGCGGGATCTTCGCGGGAGAGACCATTCCGGGCTGGCCGAAGCCAAGTTCGACGCACTTCAAAAGGGATATCACGCCGCGGCATCGGTCGCGGTCCTGGTGGCAGTTGCGACCGGACTGCTCATGCTGGCAAAGATCGACACGACATTCTGGCGCCGCGATCCATCGATTCTTTCCGATCAGGCATGGGGCATCGTGTACGTCCTCCACGGGGCTTCGGCGATGTTGCTCCTTTTCCTTTTCATAATCCATGTTTACTTCGCATTCCGGCCCGAGCACCGTGCGTTTCTGATCTCCATGCTTCAAGGTCACGGGCCGGAACATGCTCGAAAGGATTCCGGATGAACGATTCTGTACAACAGGCCGCGAAGATGCGTGACGCGTTCGATGTCATCGAGGAATCCTACGAATTCATGCTGGCATATGCTGCTCAGGGGCGAAAGCGTGAGCTCGGAGAGGGCGGTGGCGAAAGTCAGATACGACAATACCTCAAGCGATTTCTCGCTGCCTTGTCCGATCTCGACAACGCGCTGAGCGATGGTATCGGCGGACCGCCCGGGGCGGAATTCAGCACCCGTTTCCGGCGCGATGTCGGGGTGATCCGCTCGGTCCTTGAAATGCTTCTTTCCCGACCCTTGATCTCGTCCGACATGATCGACAATACAAACGGACTTATTGCCCTGAGGGCTTTGCTGACGGATATCTTTTTTGTTGACCAGGCGGTATTGCCCGACCGCCACGGCGATTGCCCTTGAAACGACCCTGGCGCGTGAGACAAACTTTTTGACAGATGGGTTCGCATGTCATCGCGGGCTGCGGCAAAACCGCGAAATCCAAATAGCTACGATACCATCGTCAAAATTCAAAAGGTATTATTCTCCCGGTCGATTATCTCGTGAGACCGGGTTCATTGCCGCCTGGTCGAGGAACATCCACACGGCGCCGCTACCCATCGCCAACTATGGCACAGCTTGCGTCGCTCGAAGGTGTGCACTCTCACCAAATAGAAGCGCGATCGGCTCGGTTCATCCCCGCGTGGGCGGGGAACATCCAGAACTCGCTGTTCAACGCCCTGTTGGATGAGGACTTGCGGGTGAAAATGCAACTGGTTTCAACCCGTCGAAATCAACCGGCATCCGCCGATTGTGTCCTGTAGTTGCGAAGTCAATTCCTTGATCCGTTGGCGCTGACCAAGCCATCACGGCATCGCCGTTCTCGACATGTTTCTCGACCTCAGACCAAATCCGCTCCCGAACACGCCGGGAGTAGCGACCCACGTAGACCCCCGCTCGTATTTCCAGCAGCCAAACTGCAAGCCTGCCCCGTAGTCTGGGAGGTGCATTCTCAACCACGATGACCAGCATCACCAACTACCGGAGTTTCCTCGATCGCCGGACCAACAGCGCGGGGGGCGGTTCAGGCACAGGCAAGTCTCCGGCTTTCAGTACATTCTCGATGCCGGGAATGATCTTTGATAGTACTTCCGTTGAACGGAAACTGTCCCTGCATGCAATCCGAACAGCACGCTCAAGTGGCATGTCCAGCTTGCCGTTCTGTGCCTTGCCAGCGACCCGGAATGCCTCCGGGATAATGGTCCGGGTCTTCCATGAGTCCGCAATGTCATAGACGAATGACCTTGGCTTGCCGGTGTGCAGAATTCCTATCGCGGGCGCATACCCTTCCGCGAGTACTGCCGCTTCCGTCAGTCCGTGCAGGCACGCAGTTGAAGCACTCAAACAGCGGTTCGGGACATCGGAACTGTCCCAGTCGGTCGGGTTGTAACGCCGCCGTTTCCATTTCACACCAAATTGTTTGGGGCTTATATACTTGCCTGAAATCCAAATGATTCCTATAAAAGAATCAGGAGGTTAAAGGTCATGGTAAAATCAGCACCCGGCAAGCACTACCGCGAAGGCATCAGCATCATCGAGCTGACCGACATGTTTCCGACGGAGCAATCGGCAACGGAATGGTTCGAAAGCCTGATCTGGCCGAATGCCCGGCACTGTCCGCGTTGCGGTTGCACCGAAACTTCGATCGCCGCGAAAACGTCCGGCCTGCCCTACTACTGCCAGGGTTGTCAGCAAGCATTTTCCGTGCGGATCGGGACGGCCCTGGAGCGATCCAAGGTTCCGTTGCGCAAGTGGGTCTTTGCCATTTACCTCGAAATGACCAGCCTGAAAGGCGTGTCCTCGATGAAACTGCATCGGGATATCAAGGTGACGCAAAAGACGGCTTGGTTCATGCTGCACCGCATCCGGGAAGCGTGGTCGGGCGAATGTGCCGACGTTCCATTCGCTGGCCCGGTCGAGGTTGACGAAACCTACATGGGCGGCAAACGCAAGAACATGAGCAACGCCAGGCGCGAGGAACTGGCTGACACCGGGCGCGGCGCGGTCGGGAAAACCGCCGTTGTCGGCGCGAAGGATCGTGAGAGCAACCAGGTTGCCGCCAAGGTGATCGAATCAACCGATGCGCCGACCTTGCAAGGCTTCGTTGCAGACCATGCTGAGCCGGATGCCAAGGTCTACACCGACGATGCCAAGGCGTATCGGGGAATGCCGTTCGATCATGAAGCGGTCAAGCATTCGGTCGGCGAATATGTCCGGGAACAAGCCCACACGAACGGCATGGAATCGTTCTGGTCGATGCTGAAGCGCGGGTATATCGGCGTCTATCATCACATGAGCGCGAAGCATTTGCATCGCTATGTGAATGAGTTTGCCGGACGCCACAACGTGAGGGAGGAAGATACGCTGAAACAGATGGAAGCTGTTGTTGTCCGCATGGTCGGAAAGAGGATCATGTATCGGGACTTGGTATCGTGAGTGCCGCCGAAGATTTGGCGGTAGACCTCGATGGACAGACTTTTGGGACAATCCTCGCCGATCCTCCTTGGCGATTTGCGCATCGACCCGGAAAGGTCGCGCCGGAACATCGTCGGCCAGGGCAAGGAAATTCGTCGCTGACAAGTTCGGCGCAGCGACGACACATTGGGCCAAGCGTAATAGGGGCATCTTTCCGGGAATTCGGGTTGACCTGACAGGGTATTCCGTGACTTCCGGTTGTTTTTCCCGATGAGGGGATTCCCTTCGGAATCGACTTGTGATTCCAAGGGGCATGGATGATTCGCAGACGGACATTCGGACAGGCGCCGGTGCTGCGTCAGGGGCGGGGATTGCCGCGTTTCGGGAGCAGCTCACCGTGGCCCTCGACCGGCTCGCTGAACGAGATCAGCAACTTGCAGAACAGAACGAGCAGCTCAAGCACCGGGATCGGCAACTGGCCGAACAGGCGCAACAACTCACCGAACTCCGCGAGGAGAACATGGTCCTGCGCGACGAGATCCGGGCGCTGAAGAAGCTTCCGAAGCGCCCCCGGATGAAACCGAGCGGAATGGCGTCGTCGGAAGGCGATGATACGGACGATCCGGCATCGGGCTCTTCCGGGTCCGGCGGGTCGGGGAAGGCCGGCAAGGACCGCAGGAAAGGTCGCGGCCCGCGGCGTCGGAACCGGCACCTGCACCGTCGTGAGGTGAAGGTGGGTCTCGACGACGTGCCCGAGGGAGCGGTGCACAAGGGCTACCAGGACCACACGGTCCGCGACATCGTGTTCCATGCCGAGGAGGTCACCTACAGACGCGAGGTCTGGGAGTTCCCGGACGGCAGCCGGCATGTAGCGCCGTTACCGCCGGAGGTGGCGACGGGACGCGAACAGTACGGTCCCGGCGTCAAGGCTCTGGTGATCATGCTGTATTACCAGTGCCAGTCGACGATCGGGCGGATTACGTCGATGCTGAACGATGTGGGCCTGGACATCTCCGCGCGCCAGGTGGGGCGGTTCCTGACCACGGACACCGGGGGCATCGTGGCGGAACAGCAGCAGGTGCTGAGGGCCGGCATGGAAACCGCTTCGTGGCTCAACGTCGACGATACCGGTGCCCGCCACAAGGCCGAGAACGGTTATT
This sequence comes from Paracoccaceae bacterium, assembly GCA_963664045.2. Classification (GTDB taxonomy): domain Bacteria; phylum Pseudomonadota; class Alphaproteobacteria; order Rhodobacterales; family Rhodobacteraceae; genus JAPPHA01. The sequence goes on from CAXXGT010000002.1 coordinate 196,944, forward strand.
GCACGGCGATCGGCAACGAACTCTTTGCCCATTTCCGGTCGAGCGGCTCGAAAAGCCGCCTCGATTTCCTCGAACATCTCTGTGCGGGTGAGGAAGCCTACACGGTCAATGACGCTGCACTCGACTACATGGGGAAACGGAAACTTCCGGGGACGGTGATCGCGCGTCTCGCCTCCCATGGGCAGCGGCGCTTCAGTGACGGCGATGAATGGCGGGCCCATCTGGAAGCGCTCGGCATTGCCGGGATGAAGAACCCGGTGAAGGTCGCCACGGAGGGCGCGCTCTGGGGGACGATCTGCGATGGCGGGCGCATTGCCGGAACCGTGATCCTGAGCGACGATGCCGGACAGTTCGATGTCGGCGACCTCCATGCCCTGTGCTGGATTCATGCAGAGCGCAATGTCAGCAAGCTGGACGGAAACACCCCGTATCAGCATGAACGGGTCGCTCCGGTGCTCGACAGGATGTGGAAGCTCTACCGCAGCCTTGCCCGCTACCGGAAACGCCCCACCCCGCGGCGCAAGCGTGTCATGGAGACACGGTTCGACCAGATCTTCGGCATGCGTACCGGTTATGCCAGCCTCGACCGGTTGCTCGAACGGTTGAAGGCGAACAGGGACGAGCTGTTGCGCGTGCTCGACCATCCGGAGACACCGCTCCACACAAACGGGATTGAAAACGACATCCGGGACCATGTCACCCGGCGCAAGATCTCGTTCGGGACCCGAAGCGAGGCCGGGCGGGCCGCACGCGATGCCTATATCGGAGGGAAGAAGACCTGCAAGAAGCTTGGCCTGTCATTCTGGGACTACCTGAGGAACCGTCTCGGAGTTGCCGGTGCTCCCGACGTGCCGAGGCTTGCAGACCTCATCAGGCAGCGCGCAACAACCTGACATTGACGACCGAACAAGCGCGACAGCAGTATCGACCGTTCGCGTTGATCATCGCTTCAATGAGTGCCGGAAAAAGCCCCTCAGGCCAGATCCAATTCCCGAGGAGTTGCCCCTATTACGGCCAAGCTACAAAGCCGAATAGAGCGTGGTGTTGGCAGCCCGTGCCCGCTGCTACTGGTCGGCGTTCCTGCAACCGAGGTGGGCAAGGAGAAGCTGGAATGATCGAGGATAACGAAAGAAAACCGATCGAGGTACTGAACCCTGCGTACAGGGGCGCGACCCCGAAGGACGTAGGCCGCGCCCTGTTGCGCAGAGTGGAAAATCGCCAGGAAGACGACCGCGAGAAACCCACGCCAGACGGTGAATTTCAATCAAGTATATAATCCCCAATTGTTTGGTAAAAAGATCATAACTCGCCCGAACACGTGCCCCTTCGATACCCCGCAACTGATTGATCGACCGCCTCCGGGGAGCAGCCTCACCGAAACGGATCTTGAACATCTCTCGCACGACGCGCAACCTAGCTGCCGGGTCGAGGGCCAACGAGGCCTGCCACAACAGCTTGTCCGAGCGTGCTCCACCTGGCTGACCGGCCGCATAGAAGCGGACACCGGCTTCCCCTACCCAGGTCACCAGAGTTCCGGCGCGCGCAGCGAGTGCGACCGCACTGTGCGAATTCCGGGCGCCGGGTTCAAGCATCAGACATGCCAAACCACCAACAGGGATGTGGGTCCGCGTGCCATCGGCATTAATGGCGACAAAGGCCCCGTCCTTCACATCAAGTTGCGCCCGCTCGACGAACACTAAAGCCGCCCTTTCCTTGAGCGGGATCGGTTTGGGTGGAGCGATTCCCGGGAGCGGCATCAATCTGAATCACAATTCATTCGCGACGCACTAGCATCAAGCCGCACCCGAAAGCTCTGGCACGGCCCAGCCCCCTGAACTGGACTTGACACCTGTGGTGATTTTACTTTCATTTGCCACTGACACCTTCATTTGTCATTTCTTGACTCTGCCTGATTCTGAGATCAGATTCAGAGCGTTCAGAATTCGCGGTCGAGCCGTTAACAGGTACTCGATTGCACCACATTGGAGCGCGGGCAACGGCCCGCGTTTTTCCTGAGTCATTTCAAATCCAAATCGCAAATGTAATTCTCGGGACCGATAGTTGCTCGCATCGGCGAGTTACAATCCGCTTGTTCTCGTCAAAGGAAACCCACACTTCACAGCCTCAATCTTCGCATTGCCTGCAAGATTTTTCACAACAAATCGAATTGCGCCTCAGGGTACTCAATTTGCGGGAAACCGCTCGTGCGGAAGCCATGGTTGTGGCGGGTGACGCAATCTCGGAGATGCGGGTACGCTATGGGCATACCCGTCGCCATGTGACTGCACCCACCGAGTCCCGTGGATTTGTCAGCAATACGACTCGAGATTCGACCATGGAAAAACGGCCGTTCAAGGAGTTCCGGTGAGGACAAGCGTAAGACCGACGACGACAATCAACACTTGACCCGCGACCAGCACGACCGGTTCAAATGGCCGTGGTCCGTAGCCGGACAGCGAGCGGTAGCAATTCCTGTCTCACCTGAGCCTTGGACTCACCCTCCCGATTTCAGCAGACTTGAGAATGCAATCTCAACCCTCGCACGGTCAGAGTTGCGCCAAGCCCGTCAACCAAGGACCGAAAAGCTGCTCTCCATGTTGATCTCGCGCTTGCGTGAATAGAATCCGACATCCACCTTCTTGCCGATGTAAGGCAATTCGAACTGCAGCGGGTCGCTGTCGTGATCATTCCCGTTTTCGCACCAGGAAATCAGCTCCGCCATCATTTTCCCCGCGATCGGCGCGTTCTTGTACTGGTTCCCGCTGGACCCGATCGCCATGTAGAATCCGGGAAGTGACGAACCGTCGTATATGGGAATCCAGTCGTCTGACACGTCGTACAGGTCCACGACACCCCTCATGCGACTCGGAATCCCGAGAGACGGGACGCGCTGCGCATACCTTAGTGCCTGGTGGGTCCACTGGTCCGTAAAGTTGCGATCATAGGTTTCGGGATCCACCCATTCGCGCGGGTCACATTCCGGGTCCTCGGATCCGATCAGGATGAAGTTGCCCTTTTCGGGCCTGACGTAACAGCCGATGTCACCGTCCGAAATCACGATCCCGTCGTTGTAGAAGTCGAATCCGCCCGGCGCCGGCACGTGCGCCACCTCTTGCTTGAGCGCCCTGGTGGAAATCGTCATGTCCTCCAGAACGCCTGCCATCGCGTTGATTTCGGCCGAATACGGGCCCGCGACATTGACAACGACCGGGGTGTGGACCTCGCTGCCATCATCGAGGCTCACCCCGCTCACACGTCCCGCCCGGGTGAGAATTCCGGTCACCCTGCGGCCGAAAACAAACTGCCCGCCACTCATCTCCGATGCGAACTGCAGGTTTTGAGCGGAAAGCGCCGGATCTGTGACATAACCGGCCGTCGGCCAAAAAATCGCGCCTTCGATACGGCCGCCGTTCGGCTGGCCGAAATCCGGATCGTCCATGCGCCGTGCCGGCGCAAAACTCTGAAGATCGTAGACTGGCAGCCTGTCAACGATGTGTCCGGAATCCCATTCTTCGTACGGAATCCCCAGTTCTTCGCAGATCGCGACGTGTTTGTTCAGGTGTCCGTTTTGCCCGGTCCGCATGACCATGCAGCCCGTTTCGCGGAACTCGGCCGTTCCGCGAGAATCCTGTACGCCCAGGTAGTCTGCCCAGTCGCGCCAGTAATGGTATCCCTCGAAGGCGAAAGCCGTGCCGTCATGGGTAGAATAGTGAACCCGGATAATGGCGCACGACCCGCTGGTCGGCCCATGGCCGGCCGCGAGGTTCTTGTCGATCGAGATCGTCCGGAATCCGCGCCTGTTCAACTCAAGCGCAATCGCCGTACCGATGACGCCAGCCCCGATGATGACTGCATCTGCCGCCCTGGTCATCCTTGCCCTCCCTTGCCTGGCATCAACGCGTCCCACGTTGTCCGCCTGAATTCGCTCCAGCCCCGGTCAATCTCCGCTGTTCCTGATATCGCCGAAGTGGTGCGGCGCAAACCCTGTTATCATGCTTCGTCATGTTTGTCGGGCGGTCACGGCTTTTCTCGCACTCCTGCCGGGAGAACCTACATATTTCGAGATCAACTCCTGCTCAATGTCCGAAGCATCGCGCGCACCGAGGACGATGCCGCGTCTCTCCGAACTGACCCGCATCGCCTCGATCTGTTCATCGGAGCGCGTCGTGCGTTGGGACATCCGTAGAGCCCACTTCCCCAGCCGCTCATACATCATGTCCCTGATCTCCGCATGGCGCGGACAATCGCCCAGGTCCACGAATTCGTCCGGGTCGGTTTCGAGATCGAACAGCATCGGCCGTATGCCGCCCTCCGCGTGAACGAACTTCCAGCGTTTGTCCGCGACCATGAACAGCCTTGCGTCGCGGGATGAGAGACCAAGTCTCGCCGCGATCGGCGATACCGAGTAATCGTACTCGCTGATAACGTAATTCTTCCACGAATCCGGTGCTCTCCCGCGAAGGAAAGGCAACAGGGATCGACCTTCGACGATGTGGTCCGGAACAGTACCTCCGCCAGCCTCGACGAAAGTCGCAACCGTGTCGATTGACTCGACAAGTGCATCGCAGATGCTGCCGCGCGCGGAGTCCGCCTCTCGATCCGGATCATAAATGATCAGGGGGACCTTGACCGACGCCTCGTGGAACAGGTTTTTCTCCCCAAGCCAATGATCACCCAGGTAATCGCCGTGGTCGGAGGTGAGAACGATCATGGTGTCTTCCATTCGACCCGACGTTTCCATGTGGTCCAGCAACCGGCCGAGTTGGTCGTCGCATTGCTTGATTAACCCCATGTACGCGGAAATGACCTTTTCCCGGACTTCCTTCTGGCTCAGCGCCTTGCTGATCGGGTTCCGGGTAAATGCGGCGTAAACCGGGTGCGCGTTTTCGAGTTCCACATGACTCCGGTGAACCGGAACGATCTGGTTCCCGCCATACATCTCATGGTATGGAGCCGGCGCGATGTAAGGCCAATGCGGCTTGATATAGGACAGGTGGCAAAGCCATGGTTTCGACGTCCCGCCGGCGTACTTGTTCAGGAATTCGATCGCGCGTGATGTCAGCCAGGGTGTTTCCGAGTCCGGCTCGTCGACATTGGCTTTCCGGTCCGCATTCATGAGCAGAAACCCGCTCGCCATGTTGGCGTCTTCATCAATCCCGGCATTGGCGTAATCATGCCAGGGGTTTTCACCGGCGTAGCCCCTCGAATTCAGGTAGGCGTTGTACGGCGACCGGCCTCCATCATAGTAACCATCGGGACCATGGGCCCAGAGACCATCGTCCCGGACAAAGACGTCGAACCCGCACTCCGACACTCTTGCACCGATAATACTGTCCGGCTCGAGCCCCAGACGCCGCATGCCCTCGGCATCAGCCCTCATGTGGGTGCGGCCGACGAGCCAGCAGTCCATCCCGATCCGGCGCATGTGGTCGCCAAGGGTCAATTCCCCCACCTTGAGGGGAAACCCGTTCCATTGCGCGCCGTGGCTATGGGCATAGCGACCGGTGTAGAACGACATCCTGGAGGCGCCGCAGATCGGTGACTGAACGTAACATCGGCTGAATCTCACGCCCATTTCCGCAATCCGGTCCATGTTCGGTGTTTCCAGAAACGGATGCCCTGCACACGAAAGGTAGTCGAACCGCAACTGGTCATACATGATGAACAGGATATTCCTGACCCGTCCCGACATCGAGCCCCCCCTGTTAATCCGGGTCGGCCGTCCGGGCGGCTGTCTGCTCCTCGCGCACGCGCGGGAGATCGAGACCAATTTCGGTGTAGTACCTGAGCGCGCCCGGATGCAGTTGAACACTCGGGCCATCGAACGCCGCGTCTAGCGTGACCCACTTCATGTATGGCGCCTCCGAACGAAACCGCTCGATGTTTTCCCAGAAAGACCGTGTCATTTCGTAGACAAGCTCTTCGTCGAAATCCATTCGCGCAACGACACCGGCGGTCGTCGCAACCGTGTAGACCGGTTGCGAATTGACGACGCGTCTCGAGTACATGTTCTCCGGGATTTCCCTGAGCCTGCGCCCAATCGCGTAGATGATCTCGCCTGCCCGTACAGGAAGCGTCCCGGTTTCCTCCGGCGATAGCCCAAGCAATCGCACTCGGGTTCTCCGGGCGATCCGTTCGACCTCGGGAAACGGCGGAATACCCGCTGTGACATAGACTTCGATCTCGCGGTTGCGGAATGCCCGCCGTGCGGAAGCAGGATCCGCCTTGTGAATCTCGAAGTCGATCCCGGGAACGAGACCGGTTACGGCCTCGATCCATTCAAGTGCCATTTTCCTGACAACCGAGCCGGGCGGGCCCGGGAAAACCCGACTCCTGCGCAAATCCCGCAACTGCTTGATATCGCTGTCAGCGTGAACGACGAGATGCCACGCACCGGCAGGGAACCAGAAGACCAGGCCGAGATTGTCGCTGAGGTTGGGAGCATCCCCGAGCCAGCCGAACACCCCCTGCCCTTCGATCATTTGAAGCAGGATTTCCGGCGAGGACAGGACAACGTCGCGTTGCCCCTTTGCAGCCTCGACCATGTGTATCGCCGTGTTCGTGCCATGAGAAACACTCAAACGGGCCCGCTCGGAATCCATCTCGGCAAAGGACAGCAGAAACGCCATCACGTGATCGATCGAAGACCCGGGTGGCCCGGTAATCGCGCGGCCCAGTCCCGACGCACCTCCGGGGCCCGCCGAAATCGTCCCCCCGATGACCAGAACCAGGGCCAGTAAGAAACATCCGGCCCGCCGTTTTCGATTCGAAGTCCGGGTAAGTGGAGCGAACGGTTTCAAGTCTTGCGCTTCATCAACCTTGCGGGTCCAGGCGAATTGCACCCTGGCTGGCATTTCCAACCAGCGCCGCATACGCCCTCAGCGCCTTTGACACCTTGCGCTTGCGCGGTTTCTCGGGCCGCCAGCCGGAAGGACATGCGGCATCCATTGCCACTCGGCGTTCGGCAAGTTCTTCCCCGGTCAGGCGAACATTGATTTCGCGATTCGGGATGTCGATGTCGATGATGTCGCCTTCCCTGATCAATCCTATATTGCCTCCCTCTGCCGCCTCGGGAGACACATGGCCGATGGACAGGCCCGACGTCCCTCCGGAAAACCGGCCGTCGGTGACGAGAGCACAGGCCGCCCCCAGCTTCATCGATTTCAGATAACTGGTCGGATACAGCATTTCCTGCATCCCCGGGCCGCCCCGGGGCCCTTCGTAACGGATCACCACGACATCTCCGGACGCGACGTCTCCGCCCAGAATCCGTTTGACCGCCTCATCCTGCGACTCGCAGACGATTGCTGGCCCGGAAAACTTCAGGATGTTTTCATCCACCCCGGCCGTTTTCACGACGCAACCTTCCCTGGCTATGTTTCCGAACAACACCCCAAGACCGCCGTCCAGCGAAAACGCATGCGCCGCGCTCCGGATGACACCAGTCTCCCGGTCGAGATCCAGTTCCGTATACCTCCGATTCTGCGAAAACGCGGTCTGGGTCGGAACACCGCCCGGAGCTGCCAGAAACAGGTTGCAGACAGCCGAGTCCCGGGAGTGCGCGATGTCCCAGGTATCAAGGGCCTCGCCCAGGCTGGCGGAATGAATCGTCGACACCGACCGGTCAATGAGGCCAGCCCTGTCGAGCTCTCCAAGGATTGCAAAGATCCCACCGGCCCGGTGCACGTCTTCCATGTGCACATTGGAGACAGCCGGCGCGACCTTGCACAGGCAAGGCGTGTGACGCGAGAGGGCGTCAATGTCTTCGAGGGTAAAGTCCACCTCGCCTTCGTGGGCAATGGCAAGAAGATGGAGGATCGTATTCGTCGAGCCGCCCATCGCGATATCGAGCGACATCGCGTTCCTGAACGCGGATTTCGTCGCGATTCCGCGGGGCGTCGCACTGGCGTCGCCGTCTTCGTAGCACCGCCGTGCCAGCGCCACGATTCGCTGGCCTGCCTGGCGGAAGAGAGATTCGCGGTCGGCATGGGTCGCAAGGACCGAGCCGTTGCCGGGAAATGCAACTCCCAGGGCTTCTGCCAGGCAATTCATGGAGTTGGCGGTAAACATCCCCGAACAGGAACCGCAGGTCGGACAGGCATTGCGCTCGTATTCGGCGACTTCCTCGTCCGACAGGTCGGGGTTTGCCGCCTGAACCATGGCATCAACGAGATCGACGGCCCGTTCCTTGCCCTTGACGACAACTTTCCCTGCCTCCATGGGTCCGCCCGAGACAAAAATCGCCGGTACGTTGAGGCGCATTGCCGCCATCAGCATGCCCGGTGTGATCTTGTCGCAGTTGGAAATGCAGACCATGGCGTCGGCACAATGGGCGTTGACCATGTATTCCACGCTGTCGGCGATGACTTCGCGGGACGGCAATGAATACAGCATTCCATCGTGTCCCATGGCGATTCCGTCATCCACCGCGATGGTGTTGAATTCCTTGGCGACGCCCCCTGCGTTCTCGATTTCCCGGGCGACGAGCTGTCCCAGGTCCTTCAGGTGAACATGGCCCGGCACAAACTGGGTAAAGGAGTTCACGACGGCGATGATCGGTTTGCCGAAGTCGCCGTCCTTCATTCCGGTCGCCCGCCACAGTCCGCGCGCCCCGGCCATGTTTCGTCCGTGGGTCGTTGTGCGAGATCGATAGGGTATCATAGCCATGACCAATGTCTCCGATTGCGTTCAATCACCGGCACCTGCGCAAGGTTTCCAATCATATACAGCAAATGCGCAGGATTTCGAAGCCGCTGCATGCGCGACCTCCACGAGTGTCACTCGCCGGACCGGCGAAATACGGAAGCAAGGTTCCGCCAAAGCGAACCGATCTTTTCCGCACCGTACCGGAACATCGATCCCAGCCGTTCCAGAACCGGGGAAATCCGGCGAACATAGAACCGCCGCGTGACCCAGTACAGAATGAAAAACAGCACCGCGAGAACCGCCAGCAGGATGAGGCTGAACCACGGAATCGTCGATGCATCGGGGCCGGACACCTGTTCGATGGAGGTGGCATTCGGGTAAATCGTCAGGAGTTCGCTACGCCAACCATAGTGTGTAATGGTTACCCAGACCGGGTCCTGTTCCTTACTCGCGAGGGTCTTTGCCTCTGCGTTCAGGTTGGCGCTGTCAACCTTGAAATATGGCGGCCAGCCAAATCCCGTGTCCTCGTTGCGATAGACCATCAGGCTGCCGTCGGGCATCGCCGCATCGATGAAAAACACATCGCGCGTTTCGAGGTTGGCCGTTCCGGCCGGGGATTTCGCCCAGAAAATACTGGTCAGGCCGAAATCGACCCGGCGCTCGTAGCCATCGATGATCCTGGCGATATCCTTTTGAGGAAGAGTATAGTGCAGGAACGCCGCAACAATCGCGAACAAGACGGCATGGGGAATGTACCGCACCATGTACCGCATGATTCCAACTCCTCTGACGAGATGCGCCTGACCGGCTGACCGGGGCTCGTTGTTTACACTTTTGACGCCATAGTCGATAGTGCAGCACGTTGAAACGCGGGTTGGCCACCATGCAATGTACCGGGATCACGGGTCAATGGCACGAAACAAGGCTTCCCTGATTCGATTCGGAATCGCAGGTCTCGGCCCTTGGGCAGTCTCGTGAAACCGGGGCCGCATAATCTGATCACTGATGTCGACGGTATTCTTGTCGGGAACGCGTCGGACGCAACGCTCAAATCCGGGGTAACTGTCCTCACGTCGGATCGACCGTTCACTGCGGCGGTCCATGTCATGGGCGGCGCTCCCGGAACCCGTGAAACCGATCTTCTCCATCCGTCGCGACTGGTAGAACAGGTTGATGCACTCGTCCTCTCCGGAGGGTCTGCTTTCGGTCTCGACGCGGCATCCGGTGTAGCCGATGCCCTCGTCGACATCGGCAGGGGGTATCAGGTCGGAGAAATCAGGGTTCCGATCGTCCCGGCCGCCATTCTCTTTGACCTCCTTAACGGAGGAGACAAGGACTGGACCACGAACCCGTACCGCGACCTCGGCCGACAAGCATTCAACGAAGCGAAGGACCAGTTCAACCTTGGCTCGGTCGGAGCAGGCATCGGCGCGACGACGGCAAACCTGAAAGGGGGCCTGGGGTCCGCATCACTCGTGCTCGACGACGGTCTCGTGGTTGGAGCCCTGGTGGCAGCCAATCCGGTCGGCGCGGTAACGGTCCCCGGCAGCAGCCGGTTCTGGGCCGCGCCTTTCGAGATCGATGGCGAGTTCGGGGATGCCGGCCTGCCTGAGGCCGCACCACTTCCCGAGCAGACATTCCTGGGCAAACACACCGTTCTGGATGAAACGGCAAATACGACGATCGCAATTGTTGCCACGAACGCCGATCTGACCCGGGGGCAGGCAGAACGCGTGGCCGTTGCCGCCCATGATGGAATGGCACGCGCTATCGTTCCTTCCCATACTCCTTTTGACGGTGACCTGGTTTTCGCGGCAGCAACTTCGATGCGGTCAAGACTGATCACACCGACTGACCTGCTTTCCCTCTGCCACGCCTCATCGCTGTGCCTCGCGAGAGCCATTGCCCGTGCCATTCGATATGCCAGGCCTGAGCCTGGCGACATCTTCCCGTGCTGGAATCAGGTCTGATGCCGGAATCCTGACGTTCAAGCCCATCGCGACACCGGTTCCTGTTCGAAGGACCGAGTTCGTTTTCAAACGTCACTTCCGAACACCAAAATAGACGACTTGAGTGTTCGATTATCCTGTCAGTGTTGATTTCTCCGTTGCTTCCCGGATGGTTCAACGCGGATTGGATCGAATTTTCCGGGCTGGGTTCGACGCAACGGCATCAAGGCCCTGGCGGATCACCTGCAGCGCCTCTTGCGAGGCGTGCGCGGCAGACAGGTGAGGTCGATGTCTTTGGGCAGACGCAACAAATCGCGCCGAAATCAGTTTGATTGCGGGTCTGCGGTCGCACGTGCTGTGCTCCCGGAGTCAGCCCGTGATTTCATAGCGGCGGATGACGTCAGGGTCAGGCTCGACCCCAAGCCCCGGACGATCGGGGACGGACACGTACCCGCCCCGAGACTTGACTTGGCCCTGGATATTCAATGGCTCGGTCAGCAAGTCGTCGCGGAACACGTTGTGGGTCGTGTCGAATTCCAGCATCGGTTCGCATGGATTGAGGCCGCCGGGCAGGGCTGGCATGGCAGCCAGAAGGTGCAGGTTCGCAGCCACGGCAATGGCCGAACCCCAGACATGGTTGATGACCGGGGTGAAATGTGCATGTGCGAGAGCCAGAACCCGCAAGTACTCGCTGATTCCGCCCAGGGCACAGACTTCGGGCTGGGCAATGTCGAGCCCACGATTCTCGAGGATCCGCCGCCAGCCCCAGCGATTGAACTCGGCCTCCCCGCCCGCGATGTTGACCTTGAGCCCGGCGCGCAGTTCCCCGTAGCCCTCGAGATCCTCCGGCGCGACCGGTTCTTCAAACCAGTAGGCACCGAGTTCTTCCAGCGCTCGTCCGACATAGAACGCATCCGATGTCGTGTAGCAGCGATTGGCATCGACCATGAAGCTCCCCTTCCCGGCCACGCCCGCCGCGACCGATTCGCAAAGTCTCACATCTGCCCTCGGCCCCAGTCCGACCTTCATCTTGGTGGCACGGAAACCCATGTCGAGGATCATCGCGGCTTCATCGCAAAAACGGGCGATGTGATCTTCCAGGCTTTCGCGTTTGAGCATCATGCCGTAACCATAAGCGGGAACTTGGGATCGATGCGCGCCTCCGATCAGCTTGTGAAGCGGCAAACCGGCGACTTTTCCCGCGATGTCCCAGAGCGCAATGTCAACCCCGGAAAGCGCCTGTAGCGGCATGCCCTTTTGCCCGTGATCGCGCAGCAGGTTGTAGACCTTGTGCCAGATCACGTCCTGGTCTACCGGGTCGTCGCCCACGACCATGGGCTGAATGACCTTCTCGACAATCCCCTTGTTCGCGATGGCCACGTTGCCCGGACCGAAGCATTCACCCCAACCGGTGACGCCCTCGTCAGTTTCAACCTCGACCAGGTGGGCGGTTCGATGCGTGTAGAACTGTTGGGAAAAGCCGAGTTCCTCGGGCAAGTCGTATTGAAGTACGTGGCTGGTGATGCGGGTAATCTTCATGAATGCGGCCCTTCGAATAACATGGGTGGGTGCCCCGGCCATACGTCACATGATCGGGCAGGCGTACGGCGGCGGCCCGATGAAGCGGCCGGGGAAGACCCCCGCCCCGCACAACCTTCTGTGCGCATACCGAATCCTCCATACTCGTGGCCCGGACATCGAAGACGGTTCTTTTCGTGCCGGGATCGACGAACGTCCCCTTCCCTCGATCCATCGGCGAGCGCCCTGGAAATGTTCGATTTCTTCGGGAAGTCCATGAGCCACCTCCTGACTTCGACGGTTTTTTTGCGTAACGCATTGATTTTCAATGGTTCACATTTTGGATTAGGCACTACATCCGGCGCCCGCGGGTGAGTTGTGGGTCAGGATCGAGCCGATTTCGTCTCCGCGCCATCTGTGCCCAGCCCGTAGGGGCGGGCCGAGGCATTCAGCCCGAGGGTGGCGTAGATGGCCTTGGCCTCCGCGCTCGGCCGCGAGGGAATGACATAGCGCTTGTCGGTCTCCGGATCGTGCAGCACCGAGCACTGCCGGTCGTTGAGCGCCTCGCGAATGACCCGTGGCGACATGGGCCGCTTCTGCAACGCCACCCGACGGGCAAGATGGCGCACACAGGCATAGGCCATGAAGGCAATGGCCAGATGGGCACGGATGCGCCGGTCGGTCCAGTGGAACACCGGCCGCACCCGCAGGTCGTGTTCGGTAATTCGGAAACTCTCTTCAACTTGCCAGAGCTGACGGTATCGATCGAAGAGGTCCTGTACGCCGATGCCCCCGAGATTGGTGACGACACCATGCAGCCCGTCCCAATGCTCGGCGGCACGGATCTTCTCCTCGTCGACCTCGAGACTGGAATCGCCGACAACCCGGACGTAGCGGTGATAGCCGCTCGTGCCGAGCAACTGCTTCGGCGTCGTGCTCTTGCCCAGTCGCCGGATCAGCTTCGCCACCGCCCGGCGCCGGTCATGGGCGTCCTTGCGGGCCCGTTTCGCACTCCATGACACCACCAGGCGGCGGCCACCGTGGCGGAACACGCCGACCTTGAGCTCGCTGCCGGCAACCCTGCGGTAGCGGGAGGTCCTGAGAACACGCGCGGTCAGGGCCTGCGGCAGGTTGCGCAGCCGGGCACCGTCAATGAAGCGGCAGTCCTGCACCTCGAAGGCCGATGTTCCATCCGGAAGCGCTCTTGCCAACCCCCCGTCCCTCCGGTCCATCCCGAACAAAAGGAATGGGATACACCCGGAATTCCGCCGATCGCTGATCGTTGATCGTTCGTGAAACTTGCCTGTGGCCACATATTGTGCGACTTGTACGGTTTCACCGTCTTCAATCCTGGATCTGATTATGCTCGACCAAACGAACCTGACACTCCTGCTCAACGATTCCGAACTTCTCGCGACAAAGGCTTATGTTGCCGGAGAATGGATCGAGGCGGACGATGGCAACCGATTCCCGGTCATCAACCCGGCAAGAGGCGATGTCATTGTCGAGCTTCCCGACCTGGGAATCGACGAAACCCGGCGGGCCATCGCGGCGGCCGAAGACGCGCAAAAGGCCTGGGCGGCACGGACCGGCAAGGAACGCGCCGCTGTCTTGCGCCGCTGGTATGACCTGCTCATGGAAAACGCAGACGATCTGGCGGCCATCCTGACCGCTGAAATGGGCAAGCCACTCGCCGAAGCAAAGGGTGAAATCATCTATGGCGCAAGTTTCATCGAATGGTTCGCCGAAGAGGGCAAGCGTGTCTACGGTGAGATCGTTCCCCCGACCCAGGCCGACAAACGCATCCAGGTGCTTCGCCAACCGGTCGGCGTCACGGCCTCGATCACTCCGTGGAACTTCCCGAACGCCATGATCACGAGAAAGGCTGCGCCGGCCCTAGCGGTTGGCTGCGCCATGATTTCGAGACCGGCGAAGGAGACGCCGCTCTCCGCGCTCGCCCTGGCCGTTCTCGCCGAACGCGCCGGGATTCCTGCCGGGGTCTTCAGCGTCGTTCCATCCACGAGGTCGGGGGCAATCGGACGCGAGTTCTGCGAAAACCCTGTCGTTCGCAAGCTCTCCTTTACCGGGTCGACGGAAGTCGGGCGGATCCTGATGCGCCAGGGAGCCGACCAGATCATGAAAATGTCCATGGAACTTGGCGGCAATGCGCCATTCATTGTCTTCGACGATGCCGACATCGACGCCGCGATCGAGGGCGCCATGATCTGCAAGTACCGGAACAACGGCCAGACCTGCGTCTGCGCGAACCGGATTTACGTGCAGTCAGGCATATACGATGCCTTCGCCGAAAAACTGGCCGCTGCGGCGGACGAGCTGACAATCGGTGACGGGTTCGACGCATCGGTCACAACCGGCCCCCTGATCAACCGGGACGCCGTTCTCAAGGTCGAGGAACACATCGCGGACGCGAAGACAAAGGGTGCCGAGGTCGTGACCGGCGGTAACCGTCACGCTCTTGGCGGGACGTTCTTTCAACCGACCGTGCTGACCGGGGTGACCCGCGAGATGATGGTTACCAACGACGAGACGTTCGGGCCAGTCGCGCCCTTGTTCCGATTCGACGACGAAGCTGACGTCATTGAACAGGCTAACGACACGATCTTCGGCTTGGCCGCGTATTTCTATGCCCGCGACCTTTCCCGGGTGCATCGTGTCGCCGAAGCCCTTGAGTACGGAATCATTGGTGTCAATACCGGGATCATTTCGACCGAAGTGGCGCCGTTCGGCGGTGTCAAACAGTCCGGCATCGGTCGCGAGGGATCCCGTCACGGGATCGATGACTATCTCGAGATGAAATACGTCTGCGTCGGAATTTGACGCCCGGACTCACGCGGCAGGTTCCCTGCCCGATCGTGCTCAGAAATACAAACGGCCCGCATTGCGGGCCGTTTGACTTGGCGTCCTGTAGACGGTCCTACTTTGATTTCTTTGCGGAACCGTCGATGGTCCGAACCGGTGCCGAGATTTCGATCCGTCTCGGCTTGAGCGCCTCCGGGACCTCGCGGACGACTTCCACGTGCAGCAACCCGCTTTCGGTTGCCGCCGCGACGGCACGAATATGATCCGCGAGTTGGAACCGCCGTTCGAATGCCCGGGTGGCAATTCCCCGATGCAGGAAATTGGTCTCTTCATCCGATTTGGCCTCGGCCTTCTTGCCGGAAATTACCAGCTGACCATCGCGCGTCTCGACCGAAAGTTCGGCATCGCTGAACCCGGCAACCGCGACAGTAATCCGGTAGCTGTCTTCACCGGACTTCTCGATGTTGTACGGTGGATAACCGTTCGAGCTTTCGCCGGTGGCCATCGCCCGATCCAGCATGTTCGCCATGCGTTCAAAGCCAACTGTCGAGCGGTAAAGTGGTGCGAAGTCAAACGTACGCATTTCACACATCCTCCTCTTGAAGCAATATGATCGTTGCGGCCCTCGCTAGGGACGGGCCAGGATTGTTGCCGGATCCCGATTCAGGCTTCCGGCAGACCTCATGTGGGGACGTGGCCGACGAATTTCAACTTCAGGCGAGAGAAATTTCATTCGGGATGGAGTTGCGCCCGGTCGGACATCTTTTGCGGCTTCGGGCCGCCCGTTGCCCAATCCAGGAGTTCAACCGTGTGAACGACCGGCACCGGGAGCCCGGACCCGATCTGAACCATGCATCCAACGTTTCCGGCAGCGATGACATCCGGGTTGGTTGCCGCCAGGGCGTCCACCTTGAGATCCCTGAGCTTTCGGGAAATCTCCGGTTGCAACAGGTTATAGGTTCCGGCCGACCCGCAGCACATGTGGGCGTTCGCAGGTTCACAGACCTCGAATCCCGCGGCCTCGAGCAGGGCCTTCGGTTCTTCCCTGACCTTCTGGCCATGCTGGAGCGAACAGGCGGAGTGATACGCAACGCGCATTCCCGTGCCCCGCGGGGACGCCCGCGGGACAAGGTCATGCTCCATGGCGAATTCGGATATGTCTTTCGCGAGCGCGCCAACGCGGGCGGCGTCTTCAGCGAGCGCGGTGTCCTGAAACAGATGCCCGTAATCCTTGATCGTCGTTCCGCATCCGGAAGCGTTGATGACGATGGCATCAAGACCCCCGGTCGTGAACTCGGCAATCCAGCTTCGGATATTTCGCGCGGCCCTTTTCCGGCCGTCGGCGACTCGCCCCATGTGATGCTCGAGCGCACCGCAACATCCGCTACCGCCCGGGATGACCACCTCGCATCCATGCCGCCTCAGAAAGCGGATCGACGCGTCATTGATGTCGGTATCCAGGGCCCTCTGGGCGCAACCCGTCATCAGTACGACTCTCAGGTCCCGGCGACCCAGCGCCGGGAAGACCTGCGGGTCGTCGTTCCGGCTCACGGGAGGGATCTTCCCCGGAGCAAGGTCCATCATGTCACGTAGACGGCGGCCCGGTACCAGGAACCGAAAGGGCCGGCCGAGCCGGGCAAGCAGGAGGACAAGACGAAACCTGGTTGGATACGGTAGCGTCTTCCGCAGGAACCAGCGAATGACCCGGTCGGCCACCGGGCGGCGGAAATTGTCTTCGATGAATTCCCGGGCATGATCGACAAGATGCATGTAGTTGACGCCCGAAGGGCACGTGGTCATGCATCCGAGGCACGAAAGGCAACGGTCGATATGCGTGACGGTTTTGCTGTCCGGGGGATCGCCGCGCTCCAGCATGTTCTTGATCATGTAGATGCGCCCGCGCGGGCTGTCGCACTCGTCGCCAAGGACTCTGTAGGTCGGGCATGTCGCGGTACAGAAACCGCAATGCACGCAGGATCGCAGGATGGCGTTCGACCGCCGCGTCGCGGCATCCTGCAGTTGGGCTTCGGTGAATTCCGTCTTCATGGCTAATGCGGCTGCGCTCCCATCAATCCCGGGTTCAGAATTTGCCGTGGATCGAATTTCCTTCTGAGCGCACCGGCAATCCTTGCGAGGGGCTCCGGTTCGGGGTGAAATGCACCAAGTGCAGCACGTGTTTCGGCCCCTCCGCGAACGATCATCGCATGCCCTGAAACCTCGCCCAGGCAGTCCCGGACGTCGCTATGTTCCGGTACCAGCAGCCAGACCAGTCCTCCGCACCAGTCGTACAGGACTCCGGTGCCCTCCGAGAACCTGTTTCGTGCCGACCGGGCAACCCGGGCGCCATCGCCTGGCCGAACCGAGACCCGCCATACGTCACCGGACTTCCCGTGAAACGCTTCCGCGTCCCGGATCCACTTCCATCCTGCAGCCGTCCTCGCAGGATCGGTTTCTATTTCTGCTGTTCCGAGGTCCGAAAGATGCCTGGCCAGTCGTTCCGACCGGTATCGGACCGACTCGGCAAATCCCTCGATCCTGATCATGGTCACGGGATCTCCGTCGATCCCGCGCGGAGTGTGTGCGGCACCGGAAACGCTGAAGGGCGACGTGACCGCCCGCGACATGGCTGCCATCGCCTGCTCATCGGTCAGTCCCTCGATCAGCACGACTGCCCGTGCTTCCGCCCGGGGCAAGAGCTTGAACGTGACCTCCGTCAGAACACCTAGGGTCCCGTAGCTTCCCGCAAGGAGCTTCACCAGGTCGTAGCCGGTCACGTTCTTCATCACGCGCCCTCCGTTCCGGACGACTTTTCCGGAACCGTCGACGAACGTGATGCCGATCACGGAGTCGCGGCAGGCGCCCGCCTGGATCCTCCGCGGCCCGGAAACATTGCACGCAACAACTCCCCCAATCGACGGCTCTCCGGCGGAGGCGAGGAGACCACGGTGATCCATTGGCTCGAAGGCGAGCTGCTGGCCATGCTCGTCCAGTGCCGCCTCGATCTCCGAAAGAGGCGTTCCTGCCCCGGCACTGAGCGTCAACGCGCCGGGTTCATAGAGTATGATCCCCGTGATACCGCCGGTAAGGACCGTGTCGTTGGCAGCAACCGGGTTGCCAAGCTCCTGTCGGGTTCCCCCGCCGTGAATCCGCAGGCCTGACCGGGCCGAAGAAATGATCTCCGCGAGTTCGGCTGTCGTCTTCGGTTTCACGACGACAGTCTATTCTCCGAAACTGCCAGCGGGAATACCTTAGCCGGATTCAGCAGCCAATTCGGATCGAAGACATCCTTTACGCGAACCTGCGCCTCAAGGTCGTCATCGGTGAACTGGTCCGGCATCAGGTCGCGTTTTTCGACTCCGACGCCGTGCTCTCCCGTCAGGCATCCCCCGGACCGGACGCACAGGCGGAGGATTTCAGCCCCGAGTGCCTCCGTGAGTTCAATTTGCCCGGGCGCATTCGCATCGAACAGGATCAATGGATGCAGGTTCCCGTCACCCGCGTGAAACACGTTTGCAACTTCGAGGCCGTACTTCCTCGAGAGCTCGCCGATCCGGTTCAACACGGTGGCCAACTCGGATACGGGAATCGTACCATCGAGGCACATGTAGTCGGCGATCTGGCCCATCGCACCGAATGCGGATTTGCGCCCCGCCCAGATTCTTGCCGATTCCGCCCCGCTACGACTCTCACGAAGCTCGACCGGTTCGTGTTTGCGGGCGATGTCGATGATCTTCGAAAGCTGCTCGCTGATTTCTTCATCCGAGCCTTCGACTTCGATGATCAGCAGAGCCTCGACATCCGGATATCCCGCGCCGGCAAAGGCTTCGCAGGCCCGAATGCAGCGCCGATCCATGAACTCGATCGCGACCGGGAGCACCCCGGACCGGATCACGTCTGCCACGCAGGCACCGGCGGTTTCGCTGCTGTCAAATCCAACCAGTACCGGGCGAGCGCCTTCCGGTTTCCTCAGGATCCGGAGAGTCGCTTCCGTAACCACACCCAACTGGCCCTCCGAGCCGCAGATGATCCCGAGGTAATCGAGCCCGGGTGCATCCAGGTTCGCGCCGCCGATGTCGACGATTTCACCACCCATCGTCACCATCCGGACACCCAGCAGGTTGTTCGTCGTGACGCCGTACTTCAGGCAATGCGCGCCGCCCGCATTCATCCCGATGTTGCCGCCGATGGCACATGCGAGCTGGCTCGAAGGATCCGGCGCATAGAAAAACCCGTTCGCCTCCACGGCGTCGGTGACACCGAGATTCGTGATCCCCGCCTGGACCCGGATGAATCGGTTCTCGTAGTCGATCTCGAGTACCGAGTTCATCTTCGACACTCCGAGGACAACACTGTCCGCGGTTGGGAGAGACCCTCCCGCAAGCGAAGTCCCAGATCCTCTCGGTACGACCGGTACGTTCATCTCCGAACAGATCTTCAGTACGGAAACAACCTCTTCCGTTGACGATGGGAGAACAGCGGCAAGCGGCGGGCACCGGTATGCTGTCAGGCCATCGCATTCGTAGGCCCTGAGTTCGTTTTCGCCGTCGATCACGGATTCGTACGGCAAGGCCTCCTTCAATCGCGCGATGACCTGGCTCCTTTTCGCCAAAACAGCAGCACTCGGGACCGGCATGTCCATCGTCACGTCTCCGTCAATTCAGGTGCCTGGATGTCCATGAGCGGCCGCTTGCGCCAATTGACCGGTACAAACCAGGCGACCGTAAGATTTCTGTACTCGGGATAACACGCCTGGACAATGGGATTGCTTCAGGTCCATCGCGTTTCAATGCAAGCTGCAGTTGGGTGTTTGCGGGGTGTTTGTCGGGTCTTTGGTCCGTCTGGTGGGCTTCTGCAGGAAGTTGTGGCTTCAAACTCCTGCCTTGAATTGACCATGCATTGACTTGTTCAGTCTATCAGGCATCACCCGGGCAGGACTTAACGCAGGGAGGCGGACGTCGGCGAGGCTCTCCAGACCGTTCCTGTCGCGGTTGCGCAAGCCATGCACATTCCTGGTGATATCGAAGGCCGGTACAGGGAATTCTCGATCCGTCACCGGGGCCTGCCCGGGATGCGACGCCGTGGCGCCAAAGGCCGGTCAACGACCCTCAAGCCTCCATGCAGCGATGCACATGGCCAGGGCGGCCAGCAGGAGAATCCAGGACGGAAACAGCGGTTGCTGGCGAACATCGGTGACCAGGACCGCACCGCGACGTACGACACCGACCCAGTCGCGACCTGCGGCAACCCTCCCCTCGCGTACGTGCCGGATGTCAGGAATCCTGTCCCGGTCGAGGCGAACGACTGCGCCCCCCGTTGCCTCCACGAGTCCGGACAACATGGCCGATGT
The DNA here is from genome assembly GCA_963664045.2 of Paracoccaceae bacterium. GTDB lineage: Bacteria > Pseudomonadota > Alphaproteobacteria > Rhodobacterales > Rhodobacteraceae > JAPPHA01. Next base: position 217,224 of record CAXXGT010000002.1, read on the forward strand.
CGCCAGCGGGTTTTCAAACTCGCGTGGCGCAGGAGACCCGACGACGGCGACCCGCACCAGATCGCCGTCTCTCAAGACATGCACGCCGCTTTCAAGTCCTTCGATCCCTGCCCGCCATCGCCCCCGCGAAACCGGCTCCATGTCAATTTCGATCCGTTCGCCGCCCGGGGTCGTAATCGAAAGCCGGGGAATCCGGTCCGTCATGGTCCGCCGCGTCACGACGAGTCCGCTTCCCGACGAGTCCGCTTCGAGCCGTTCTTCTTCCAGTTCGGGTTCCTTCATCGCCCAATGCGCGAGTCGGCGCAGCAACTCGAGCTGCGGTCCCCCTCCGTCGTGGCCTCGTGTCCACAGCCAGGCCTGATCGGAAAGAAGCATGGCAATTCGACCCTCGCCAAACCGGTCGAGAATCAGCAAGGGACGCCCGTCCGGACCATTCATGATGGTCTGGCCATGTTCGGCGATCGCTTCCACCAAACGGTACCAGCTTCCCCATCCCTGTCCATCGCCGGGGTCGTCAGGACCGTTCAGCCCAGGCGCAGGAACACTTGCCAGGTCTTCGGTCACCGGATGTCTGCTGCCGAGATCGGTGACTTCAGGCAGATAGGCACGTTGAACAATCTTTCCGGTCGGGCGCGCGGGCAGAACCTCTGACAGGGCGGTTCGGTAGAGACCTCCGGGCCCCGCCATGGCCGGCCCGGCGGCGACAAGCAACGCTCCACCGGCCCGCACATATTCGACGACGTTCGCCAGATAAATTCCGGGCAGAATTCCGCGAATCTCGTAACGGTCGAAGATGATCAGGTCGAATTCATCGATCTTGTTCAGGAACAATTCGCGCACCGGAAACTCGATCAGGGCGAGTTCCTGAACGGGAACACTGTCCGTCTTTGTCGGCGGCCGAAGAATCGTGAAATGCACGAGATCGACTGAACCATCGGATTTCAGCAGGTTTCTCCAGGACCTTTCACCCGCATAAGGCAGCCCCGAGACAAGCAGGACCCGCAACCGATCGCGAACCCCGTTAACGGAGATGACTGAAACGTTGTTTCGGTCGGTCAACTCCCCGGCCACCGGCGTCACCTCGACCTGCAAGTGATTAAGTCCGCCGCGCGAGAGCATTACCGAAAGTTCCACTTCCTGGCCGACGGGAACGCGGGCCGTCCTGCTGTCTCCACCATTGATCGAAATCGTGACTTCTGCCGCGCCCGCGATGCCCGCCGGGACCTCGCCTTTGTCCTCGATGCGGAAGGCCAGCTGAAATTCCTCGTCAACGATGGCGAACGATGGCGCCCTGCGGACCACGACCCGCCTGTCCCACTCATCATCTTTCCCCGACAAAAACAGGTGAACGGGCGCCGGGAAGTCATCGAGAACGCCCCCATCATGGACCTGCCCGTCCGAGACGATGATGGCTCCCGCGATTCGATCCGGCGCCACGTCCGCAGCCGCCGCGGCGAGGTCAGAGAGAACCATCGAACCGCTGTCGCTGTCTCCGGGATTGTTCCGGACATCGACCCTCACGGTCTCGACACCGTCCGATTCCATCGCCGAGAGCTCTTCAGACAATTCCGCCAGCGCAACTGCGGACTGTTGCGGGCGATCGGCAATCGCCTGGCTCTCGGTTTGATCGTGAACCAGGAAAACCACGTCCGACAGGTCCTCGTGTTCCTCCTGTCGCAGGACGGGTTCAAGCAGGGCGACGACAAGGACACCCGCCGCCAGCGCCCGAAGCCACCATCCGGACAGTCCGCGCCAGAGTGCAATTGCCGCCGCCGCCGCTGCCAGTACGGCGACGATTGCGGCGATCGAAACCGGCAACAGCGGCGAAAGTGAGAGTTCGGCCTCCACTAGGTCAGGCCTCTATTGCCCCAGGCGCCCCAGGAGCGCGGGAACGTGGACCTGGTCGGACTTGTAGTTGCCGGTGAGGACATACATGATCAGGTTGATGCCAAACCGGAAGGCACGTTCCCGCTGGCGCATTCCGCTGGCGCCGTGTCCGACGGGCAGGAGGAACCGTCCGTTGTCATCGATGGCCCAGGCAGACGCCCAGTCGTTGCTGCCGATCACCACCGGAGTGACCCCGTCGTTCAGGTGCCTGAACGGGACCCCGGCCATTTGCTCCGCCTCGTCCGACGCCGCCTCCACCCAGAGATCGGTGCCCCAATGACGACCCGGGAAGTCCTGGATCAAGTAGAACGAACGTGTCAGGACGTGATCCGGGGGAACAGGCTCCAGGGGGGGGACACTCAGCCCTTCGACGATCTGCCGGAAATGCAGGGTGTTCGGGCTTTCACCTCCATATGAACCCAATTCCCCGTCAAGCGTATCGAACAAGACGACACCTCCGGTACGCAAGAACGTGTTCAACCTGCGGATCGCATCATCCACCGGCAGCGGCTGGTCCGCAACGACAGGCCAGTAGAGGAAGGGATAGACACTCAGGTCATCAACTGCCGGATCTATGCCTACCGGTTCAACCGGTTCAACGGATGTCCGCTGGAAAAGAACCGTCGAGAGACCCAAAAGCCCCGCCGCCGACACCGCGTCCTGCCTCTGGTTTCCGGTCAGGACATACGCAAGAACCGTGTTGTTTGCGGCGTATGACTGCCGCAGCCCGCTCTCCCCGCTCGCCTCCTGTGCCTTTGCCCCGACCGTGCTCGCCAAAAGGGACAGGGTGACGAGCGCGGCAACTCCACCGGCGAATGCCGCAACGGACGGGCCGGCGCCTCTTGTCCGCACTGTTCCGGTGATCCTCCCGGTAAGCCACAGCGTGGCCATCAGATCGACAAACAGGAGCAGAAGGGCTGCAGCGAGGAACCACGGCTTGAGATCGCGTTCGCCAGCAGCCGAAAGGGAACTGACTTCGACATCCGCCGGCCACGAAGCGGTCACCAACTCCCGATCTGGATCTATCACGTTCAGGGCGATCCGGCGATTCCCGCTCTCGTAAATTCCTGGTGGCATGTCCCCTTTTGGGCGGGCGCTCGCCAGTTGTTCGCCTGGAACCGCAGGTAACGAGTCTTCGTCGCGGAGCGTCCCGAATGCATCCATGACACGCACCGGTGTCCAGTTCAATCCGACGAGCAACTCGGGCGCTGCACCCTTTCTTCGTGCCGAGATGGCAAGTCTGTCAAGCATATCCACAAACAGCCCGGAAAGCGGCAGGCTCGACCAACCGGAATCGGCACTGACGTGAAACAGGATAACCCGCCCGAGACCCAGGTCACGCGCGGTGATCAATGGCGTCCCGTCCTGGAGTTCGGCCAGCGTCCGTTCCGACAGGTTCGGACCCGGTTGCGCCATGACTTGCCTCCTGACGTGCACGTCATCCGGAATCGGAAGGCCGGCAAATGGTCCTTGTTTCGGAAATGCGCCGAGACGTTTCGGGTCTCCCCACGACAGCGCCCCTCCGACGTGGCGACCGCCGGCACGCAGTCGAACAGGCAACAAGGGATCGGATTCCTGCGGATCGCTTCCGAGCGCAGCCAGCTGCGGCCCCGCGAACCGCAGCAACAATCCGCCGGCTTCAACCCATCTTTCGACCCTTGCCGTTTCTTCAGATGTCATCCGGCCAACGTCGGCAAATACCAGGACATCGGGATCGACGGAGAGAGCGTCAGCCAGTTCCGACTCGATGATTTCTGCCGTCGCTGCAAACGCCTGCCTCAGATAGTGAAGCGGTGAAAGCAGGAGATTCCCTTCCTGCTCAGTTGCACCGCCAATCAGGGCAACGCGATGCCGCCGGACCGCGTCGTCCATGATCACGAACTCTCCGGCGGACCTGGCTGATTCAAGTGAGATGTACTGGACGCGATTGCTGATCTCTGTCGGCAAATCGAGAGCGATATCCAGCGAGACGGCACCATCTTCCATCAACGCCTGTTCCCGCCCGAGAACCCGGTTGATTCCCCTGGGCCCAGGTCCGACCGCAACCAGGCGATGATCATCGCCGCCGGAGCCTTCTTCGCGAAGTACGGTCACAGTCAGTTTTCCGTTCTCGATTCTTGGGTCGCGGAGAGCCGTCGTGACCTCATCACTGGTGATGATGCTCATTCGCCCCTTCGATCGAAGCAGTGAAACGAGACGTTCCCTCTCCGCCGCTTCGTGCGTCAGGCCGTCTGAAAGCCAGACCGAATCGAACGCACCTTCGTGGGCCTCCAGAACGTCGGCCCATTCTGTATAAAGTGGGTCCCAGGCTTGCGGTTCGAGGCCATGAACCCGTTCAAGCTCGCCATGACCGGTCCCGAAAACGATCGGATCGCGGGCGCGAGGGGCATCTGTCCACTGGACCACCGCAACCGGACGGGCGTTTGCCTGGGCGCGGCGCAGGAGTTCCTCGACCTTCTGTTTCCGGTTCTCCCAGTCGCCGGCACTTGCCCAGCTTCCGTCAAGCGAAACCAGGAGGGCTTCGTCGCCGCGGAACCGGGAGTTCGGATCCTTGACCGGGCCGGCGAAACCGACGATGACTGCTGCCAGTGCAAGCATACGCAGCAGCAGAAGCCACCACGGCGTTCGGTCGGGTGTCGTCTCCTCGTCACGAAGTCCCAGCAAGAGAACGACCGGTGGAAACCTTGACCGCATCGGCGCGGGAGGAGTTGCTCGAAGCAACCACCAGAGAATGGGCAGGGACAAAAGACCAACCAGGAGAAGTGGCTGTACGAACCCGAAACCCGCAAGTTCAATCAAGTTCCGGTCTCCAGGGCAATGTAAAGCCAAAGAAGTGCCGGAAGGGGCGACTCTCCCGTGTTGTGGAACGAAACATGCAGGCCAAGGCGCTTCGCCAGCGCCCGGAGCAGCGATTGCCGTTCAGCAAGACGGCGGCTGTAGTCCTTTTGCAGTGCGGCCGCTCGAAGCGTCTCGAACTTGAGCGTCCCGCCCATGCTTTCAAAGATTCTCCTGCCGTCGAAAGGGAATTCCACTTCCGTCGGGTCAAGAATCTGCATCAGGCAGCCTGAAACCCTTTGGCTCGCGACCTTCTCGAGCGCTCGTTCCAGGCGATCCCAGTCTCCAAGGAAATCGGAAAGAAATACCGCGATGCCGCCATCCTGCAATTCCCTCTCCGTGGGTATGCCGTAGTCGTCGTCACCGGGCTCGAGGAGCATCAGGCCCATCCTGGTCAACTGAGCATCTCCCATCCTTGGCGGCGCGGGATCGTCGAGCAATCCGATCCGCTCGCCCGCACGCGACAGGAGGACGCAAAGGGCAAGACCGAGCAACCGTGCCCGATCGGATTTCCGTTCGTCTGCCGACCTGCCCAGGTATTGCATGGACTGGCTGAGATCGATCCAGAAGGTGACCGACTGCGATGTCTGCCATTCCTTCTGCCGCAGGAAATGCTCGTCCGACCGGGCCGACTTGCGCCAGTCAATCTCGCCAAGCCGGTCACCGGCGACCGCGGGCCGGTATTGCCAGAAGTCCTCGCCCGGGCCTGACCGACGACGTCCGTGTATCCCGAGTGAAAGCGTTGCCGCAAGCTGCCTCGCCTTTGCGAGCAGTGGCGGCAGGCCTTCCGCAAGTCCCTCCGCCTCACGGCGATCAGAGAGAATTGTCCGTTCGCGAATTCCCAGTCCGCGATTAATCATGCCGCAGCCTCTCGAAGCCCGATGTCACGACCCAACTGGGCAATCAGGTCGTCAAGTGTCTGACCGCCGGTTCGCGCCGCGAACCCGAGCGCCATTCGATGAATCAGCACGGGACGGGCCAGTGCCAGGACATCGTCAATGGAAGGCGCAAGCCGGCCTTGTACCAGCGCGCGCGCCCTGGTGGCCAGCATGAGCGCCTGGGCAGCACGAGGTCCCGGCCCCCATCGAACCATTTCCCTGACCTGGTCCCCTGCCTCAGGCGCATCGGGACGGGCCGAACGGACAAGATCCAGAATGGCCTCGACCACCGATTCACCGACCGGCATGCGGCGAACCAGTTCCTGCGCATTCAACAGCAGTTCCGGGGAGAACACGGTTTCGGCCTCGACGTTGACAACTCCGGTTGTCGCCAGGAGGATATCGCGTTCCTTGTCCCGGGCCGGGTAACCGACATCGATCTGAAGCAGGAACCTGTCCAATTGCGCTTCAGGCAACGGATAAGTTCCTTCCTGTTCGATCGGATTCTGGGTGGCGAGTACATGGAACGGAACCGGAAGAGCCCGTTCCTGGCCGGCAATCGTAACATGATGTTCCTGCATGGCCTGGAGCAGCGCGGACTGGGTTCTCGGACTTGCCCGGTTGATTTCGTCAGCCATCAGCAACTGGCAAAAGACGGGACCTTCCAGGAATCTGAAATGTCTTGTTCCTCCCGTGGCGGTCTCCAGCACCTCGGAACCGAGAATGTCCGCAGGCATGAGATCGGGCGTGAACTGTACGCGATTGGCATTGAGACCCATCACCGTGCCAAGGGTTTCCACGAGCTGTGTCTTGGCGAGACCCGGCGCTCCGACAAGCAGGGCGTGCCCGCCGCACAGCATCGTGATCAATGCCGTCTCCACGACCTGGTCCTGGCCAATGACTCTTCGCGTGATGTTTTCCAGTGCGCTGGACAACAATTCCCCGACCGAGTTGATCTCGTCAATCAAACCACTTGCTTTATCCGTCATCGCAACTACGATTCCCCGCCAACATCAGGACCCATGCTCCTGACAGGGAACATACGCGCCAAAACGCAATTGGGAAACCCGGTACCCTCCAGTCGGCCGTGACCAGCCGTGATTGCCGACGGAAGAAGACAAGGCTGTCCTTCGATGAAAACCGACGTGGAATCAGACACTCAAGCCCAGGTCAGCGCCGACAGCCTGGCCGCCGCCGCGAAGAAAGCCGCAGAAAAGGGCCTGCCACCTGTTCATCTCTGGAACCCGACGTATTGCGGGGACCTGGACATGCGGATTGCGCGGGACGGAACCTGGTTCTACCTCGGGACCCCGATCGGCCGAAAACGGCTCGTCAAACTGTTTTCGTCCATACTGCGGAAGGATGGCGACGCGTATTTTCTCGTCACGCCTGTCGAGAAGGTCGGGATCACGGTTGACGATGCCCCGTTTGTCGCGGTCGATTTCGAGGTCGAGGGATCCCGGCATGACCAAGTCGTGCGATTCCTGACACATGTGGATGACGTGGTTGCCGCGGGTGCTGCGAACCCTATCCGTGTCGCCAGGGACCCGGAAACGGGTGAACCTTCTCCTTACGTGATGGTTCGCGCCGGCCTCGAGGCGCTGATCGACCGCAAGAGTTTCTACCGGCTGGTCGACATTGGAAGCCACGCGACCCGGAACGGAGAAAAATGGTTTGGAGTCTGGTCGGGAGGGGTGTTCTTCCCGATCATCCCGTCCGCCGAACTCTGACCGGTTTACCGGGTCATCCGAAGCCCGGAGGCTTCACCCGATCCCGGGAGGGAGTCGCTGTCAGCCGGTCAGGGCTGCGGCCGACGGTCGGTTCAGCCGGATCGCGCAATCCCTCAATGGGCTTCAGCCCAACTGCCCCCGATTCCCCCGTCGACCGTCAGGGGCACGTCAAGCTTGATGACCGGCAAGGTCGCCTCTTCCATGACATTCGAGACAACGGCCGACGTCTCGCCAACAGCGGATTCCAGAACTTCGAAAAGCAACTCGTCGTGGACCTGCAGGAGCATGCTTGCAGGCAAGTCCCGGATGGCGGCGGGCATCCGGATCATGGCGCGGCGGATAATGTCCGCTGCCGTTCCCTGGATCGGAGCATTGATCGCTGCACGGCGCGCAAAACCGGCATGAGGTCCCTTGGCGCTGACGATTTCAGGGGTGTGAATCCTGCGGCCGAACAGCGTCTCGACGTAGAGGTTCTTCTTTGCCGACGCGACCGTCGAGTCCATGTACTCCCGGATCTCGGGGAATCGTTCGAAGTACGTGTTTATGAATGCCTGCGCTTTCTTGCGGGGGATACGCAAATTTCGAGCAAGGCCGAAAGCGGAGATCCCGTAAATCACCCCGAAATTGATCGCCTTTGCCTGGCGCCGGATCATCGGGTCCATGTTCTCGACAGGAACGCCGAAGATTTCGCTGGCCGTCATGGCGTGGATGTCGTGGCCATCCCTGAACGCCTGCTTGAGACTCTCGATTCCGGCAATATGCGCGAGAATGCGGAGCTCGATCTGGCTGTAGTCCACGGAAAGAAGCACATGTCCGTCTTTCGGGACAAAGGCCTCGCGAATCTTCCTGCCAGCTTCGGTTCTCACTGGGATGTTCTGAAGATTCGGGTCGGTCGAAGCCAGACGCCCGGTATTGGCCCCCGCGATGGAGTACGAAGTATGAACCCTGCCGGTCTCGGGATTGATGTGGTCCTGAAGTGCGTCCGTATACGTGCTCTTCAGTTTTGCCACCTGCCGCCAATCCAGCACGCGTGACGGCAATTCGTGCCCTTCGGAAGCAAGATCCTCGAGTACGTCCTGGCCTGTCGAAAAGGCGCCAGACTTGCCCTGGCGCCCTCCCGGAAATCCAAGGCGGTCGAACAGGATTTCGCCCAGCTGCTTGGGCGAACCGACGTTGAACTCGACACCGGCCAGGCCGTGGATCTCGGATTGCAGCGCGGCCATCTCCGCCGCAAAGGAATTCGAAAGGCGCGCCAGTTGTTTCCTGTCGACCCGGATGCCCGTTCGTTCCAGGTCCCTGAGCACCGGAACCAGGGGACGCTCGAGTGTTTCGTAGACCGTCGATACGCCTGCCGAATGGAGCCTCGGCTTGAATTCACTCCACAGGCGCAGGGTGATGTCGGCATCTTCCGCCGCGTATGCGGTCGCCTTTTCGATGTCGACCTGGTTGAATGTCAGCTGCTTTCTGCCCGACCCGATGAGACTCTTGATCGGAGTCGGCCTGTGGTCGAGATACCGCTCCGACAACAAGTCCATGCCGTGATTGTGCAGCCCTCCGTGCAACGCGTAGGAAATCAGCATGGTGTCATCGATCGGATCCATGACGATTCCGTAGCGGGGTTGCGCCAGGATCTTGGAATCGAACTTGATGTTGTGCCCGATCTTCAGGATCGACTGATCTTCGAGGACGGGTTTCAGGACCGCGAGGGCCTCCTTGAGCGATAGCTGCCCGGGAACCAGTTCCGCATTGCCGAAAAGGTCGTCCACGCCCGAAGTATGGGTGAGCGGAACATAGGCGGCCTGTCCGGGTTCTACCGACAGGCATACTCCGACCAGGTCGACCTGCATCTCGTCGAGTCCCGTGGTCTCTGTATCGATGGCCACGCGTCCGCGCCTTCGAATCCTTTCGATCCAGGATTCGAGTTCAGCCATCGTCCTGACCGTCTCGTACTTCTCTGAATCAAAGGGCAGGTTCCTGATCCGCGCGGAAGACGAATCCGAGTCCGTTCCTTCCGTGCCACCGGAGGTACTTGCGGGGTCGGCAATCGTCGGGGCCTCGACTCCGAGCTTGGCTGCAACCCGCCTGCTCAGCGTCCGGAATTCCATCCTGGCAAGGAACCCGAGCAATTGCCCTGCGTCCGGCTCCCTGAGTTCCATTTCGCCGAACCCCGTCTCGATCGGGACATCGGTCTTCAGGGTCACCAGTTCCCGGCTCACCCGGATCTGATCGGCCTTTTCGAGCAGAGTCTGCCGCCGCTTCGGCTGCTTGATTTCGGCCGCCCGTTCAAGAAGCGTGTCGAGGTCGCCATACTCGTTGATCAGTTGCGCGGCGATCTTGACACCGATTCCTGGCGCTCCGGGAATATTGTCAACCGAATCCCCGGCGAGCGACTGGACATCGATGACCTGGTCGGGGCCGACGCCGAACTTCGCGAACACCTCTTCCGGCCCGATCCTGCGATCGTTCATGGCGTCCAGCATTTCGACGCCGTCGCCGACGACCTGCATGAGATCCTTGTCGGACGACACGATTGTCACCCGGGCACCCGCGGCACGGGCCCTGACGGCGAGGGTCGCAATGATGTCGTCGGCCTCGTAACCCTGTTCCTCCAGGCAGACGATGTTGAACGCCCTGGTGGCTTCACGGGTCAAAGGCATCTGCGGGACCAGGTCTTCCGGCAACGGCGGCCGGTTCATCTTGTATTCGGGGAAAATACCCGACCTGAATGTCGGACCCTTGTGGTCGAAAACAACCGCAAGATGTGTCGGTGCATCGGCCGCCTGCCATTGCTCGAGACACCTGAACAGCATCCCGCAGAATCCGCTGACCGCGCCGATCGGCAGTTTGTCGGATTTTCGCGTCAGCGGCGGCAACGCATGGAAGGCGCGGAAGATGAAGCCCGATCCGTCAATGAGCTGCAGGTGATGTCCTGCGCCAACTCCCTCCATCGTCACGGCATCCACGACCGGACCACGTCCACTCGTCCTCCCCTTGCCTCAGTGCTGGTCACGTGCCCCGTCCTTCAAAACAAACCTGCAGTCGCAGTAAGGGCATTCCGTCCATCCTGTCTCCGGAGGAATCTGTAACCAGACCCGGGGGTGTCCCCCCTCGCCACCATCGCAGGCCACGCGGTATTCGGTGACCTCCCTGACTTCAGGAACCTCGGTTACCACGCGCAATCCTCCGTACAAGCACCTGCCGAAAACACTAGCTTGGTCACGTGGATTCGGCAACGCCGTGTCCTGGTGCCGGGTTTGCCATTTTCAGGTCACATTGTTTCCTGTCCATGAATGCCGTCGATTTCCAATGGAATCGAGTCCTAACCAGGCGGGTTCCTGAACGTCGACAGGGGATTCGCTGCAAACTGATTCCAAAGGAAAATCGACAATGTTGACGATAGCAAGGTTTGCTTTGTGGGGATCGCATACTTTGTGCCCGCAAATCTCTTGAGACGAAATCCAGTCTTGATTTTCCGCACAGCCGAAATCGACCCGACGGGAAACGAGATCAGGTGTCGATCGAAGGACCGACCAATTGTGACATTCTCCAGGTGAAGTCAAAAAACGGAAGGATAAATTTGAGAAGGGTGTGTTCTCTAATGAGAGTGAATTTCATGAAACGGCCGGATTTTCGCCAGCCCTCAAAAGAGGTCACGCCCCATGTCGAGAAGAGTACCCGGTTCTGTGCGTACACGACAATCCCTTGCTGAGCTTATCGAAGGCTACCCGGCCTCGCGGGCATAATGGCTCTTCGTTCCACCCGTTCGCTTGGTCAGGAATTCAAGACGGGATTCAATGTCGGAATGCAAACGGAGTGACAACACGGCAACCTCCTTCACTTGTCCTACATGTGTGACATTATTGAAGCCTGTCGACTCTCAAACGCACGGGTTACGTTGAGTCTCCGGAGGTCAGTATTGTCGGAAACGGCTTGTATCCGGAGGAATTGCCCGACCCCTTGAGTGGGTCTCGGTGGTCATTTTCTTGAACGTGCCCACGTCGGCACAGGAACTGACAGTTAGCCGCCCGGTCGATCTGACGGAAAGTCGAAATAATCTCCAGAAAACCTGATGTTCCGAAAGGCTGCGAAGCATCGGGACCAAATGGTCGAACCCGGATTCACTGACAACGGATGGGCGATTCATCTCGTTGAGCGCACTCTGGACATACTTGGACTGCGGCTGAAATATCCAGGTCTCAACCACATCAACAATCTGGACCAGCATCAGGACGCAGAATTTTTTCAGACCGCATTGGAAATCCGGAAGCGTGACGACACAGAGAACACGCCGCACGTCCTCGCCAGATCTCCTGACCTCGCCCCAGAAGCACGTCCCCAAAGCCGTCGGGTTGTTCCTCACGACGCACAGGAATGGCGACGACCGCCGCGCACCTCACCTTGGTGGCTCTGCCGGACTGGCCATCGAGGATATCGGAAGCGTTCGTCCAGACGAACCGGATGAACGCCGTGCTCAATACTCTGGATTCGCGATCCAGGTCTCATAGACAAGTTGAACGCTTGGTCGCTGCACAACCGCGTCGGCAATACGTTTGACGTTGGCAAATTCACCGATGGCCGGGTGTCCCTTTGCGGCCCGCAGCCAGGTGGTCAGCATGAACAGGTAGATATCGACGGCGCTGAATCGTTTTCCGAGCACCCATTCATTGTCGCCGATCTGGTCGTCAACAACACTCCAGGTTTCCCTGAGCCTACGGTTGCCACGTCGCTGCGCACTCGGTTCGTTCGCCGCAGTGTCGGCGAAGCGATCCGGATAATATGTCAGCTGATATGCATTCTGAACGGAGTTCGAAAAGTACACCAGTGTCTGCAAATAATGCGCTCGTGCCGTGTCTTCGAGTGCAGGTGCCAATCCAGCTTCCGGGTGCCTGTCGCAAAGGAAAACCGTAATCGCGGCACATTCGTACATCGAGCCGCCATCCCAAACCAGGACCGGCACCCATCCATTTGGATTGATCGCCAGTTGTTCTGGCGGACGCGGCTTGTCCATGTCGATAGTCGTCTGGATGAGTTCGTAATGCACGCCGATCTCTTCCAGCAACACACGGATGCCCATCGACGCACTTTTGCGGGCATAGAACAGTTTGTACATTCCTACTCCATTCTCAACCAAACGCCTGCTGAGCGGGCTATCCAAACTCCCCGAATACAGCGTGTGCCTCCTCATCAGGGAAGAAGAGGTGCCGATCCCTCGTGCCTCCCGGGGCGCCTCTCACTGCCACGTCCCGGCATGTACGCGAAAATGCCTCCCGGTCCTACAAGGATCTCTTCTTCGGCACCGGCATATTCCGATTTCGTCTGCATCGTGGCGATAAACCCGTCGTGTGCGAATACTATCGAGGCGACAGCATCGTCTTAGCACTCGTAGGAATTGCAAACTGCCCGTACGCCGTACCGGCATGCGCTCTTTGTCTCCACCGTGAAGTCTGGTTCGATGAGTGCTGCCAGATAGGCGTGTGCTTTGCTGTCTCAGCCGCATGCTTCGGGAAGACAGAGATTTCTGCATAAAGCCGCCATATTGCCCTCATAATCTCAGTCGCGTTATTTCGCTCTACTATCGGAACCAGTCCTTCGATGTCGGAAGGGCGAGCGATGATGAATAACTTTGTACTTCACCTTTTGCCTTGTCCGAGCTTGTCCGTTACCGCTCCTGCGATCCTGTGTTCCCGGGTCACCGATTCAGTATCTTCCCCTCCCGGGGGAGTTGGAGTTTCCTCAACACTCTCGGGGTCAGATCCGTCCTGCCTGCGGCCCGGATTTCCGAAACTGCGGCCGTCACATGGCCAGCATATGACGCCGATGTCGCGCCAGTCGCGGCAGTGCCTCTCAACATCAAATGCCGAGAATGGGCCAGAGTCACGGCCTGACAATCCATTGCTGGAACCGCATGTGTGCTTCGGAACATCCTGAGAATTCGAGATCTCGTGACATGAAGGGACCTGCGGAGCGGCTGTCGACTCCGACGCTCAGGCACTTCGTGTCGTCACGCGACGGACGGATTGTCATGGAGCCGGGATCGTAGATGAACCTTTGTGCACTGGCCGCCGCATCGCAATCGACCAGCCCGAGTGGTTCAGACGGATCGTCCGGATGCAGATTTGCCATGCATTTTCCTTCGAAGGCGACCGATATGATTTGGCCAGTGGTCTCGGAGATACGAAACTGCACGTCTCCACCCCGTGGCTTGCACGAGTGGGCATGCAGGCGGTCCGACAACCCGCGACCAATTGTATCGATGCACCATCCGAGACCATCAACCTCGTCCAGGTTGTTTGCCAGGTATATGACAGGTGACGGAGTTCGGAGATCAGGAGGAGCGGCATTTGCCGCGGTGGCCGCGGCAAGCAATATCGCTATCGCGGGCGCAAGATTTCTCAAGTGTTGCATGTGTCCCTCACTTGCATTCGTGATATTCGTTTCGAACTTATACGCATGTGGGTGGTTAGTCCGTTGCAAAATGCCCTGGTTGGCAGGTGGCATCCTTTTCCGGGGCGCGCAGCAGACAGCGCGTCGTCGGTCGCCGCGTCAGCGCTGACGGAAATCACTACCAGCGGAGACTTTTCAGGGAAATTCAAACCGTCAACACCGGTTGAATTGTCAAGCCAAAAACGTCGGAAACAACCCTGGCCAAGCAGTCCCGACCTCGATCAACCGCAATTCCGCAGCGCGGGATAGTCCTGCCGGCCACAAGAGGGCGCTTGTGGCAGCATGTCCGCATGTTAATCTGATGATCGGATTGTCTTTCCATTATTGCCTAACACATGGGGGAAAGCATGCAGGACGAACAGCTGGACACCATTGTCGCGGTCGTGGGCTGCGGATTCTATGGACAGAACCACCTCCACGCCTGGAAGGACCTTGCCCGGGCGGGCGCCAAACTGGCCGCCGTCTGCGATCTTGACGCCGGGAAGGCGCGAGCCGCAGGCGAGACCTTCGGCGCACGCTGGTACACTGACATCGACGACATGCTCTCCCGGGAGCATATCGATCTCCTCGACATCCCTACACAGATGCGCAGCCACCGCGCCCTTGCGGCACGGGCCGCCGACAGAGGAATCGCCGCAATCGTCCAAAAACCGCTGGCGCCGGACGGCGAGGAGGCGGCGGAGATCGTCCGCCATGCCGCCAACTGCAATGCCTGGCTGGCGGTACACGAGAATTTCCGCTTCAGCACCGTCATGCTCCGAATCAAGTCTCTTATCGACTCGGGAGCCATAGGCGCGCCGGGCTGGGCACGCCTGTCCTTCCGGACCGACTACGACATCTACACCGGCCAGCCTTATCTCTTGGAGGAGGAGCGGCTTGTGATCCTCGACAATGGAATTCACATCCTGGACCTCGCGCGGTTCTTCCTGGGCGAGGTCGAGCGAATCTCCTGCGAAACCCAACGCCGAAACCCGCGGGTGGCAGGCGACGACACCGCGACCATGCTGCTGCGGCATGCGTCGGGAGCCGTGTCCGTGGTCGAAACCACGTACGAGGCGCACCGCGTCCCCGACCCCTTCCCAGCCACCATAGTCGAGATCGAGGGATCGAAAGGTTCTATCCTTCTCGACCACGAGGACAACATGACGGTGACATCAGAGGGTCGAGCGCGGAGCGAACACATCGGATCGCCGCTCCTGCCATGGACCAGCCAGCCCTGGCATGGTTCGCAGGAGGCAGTCCTCAATGCCAATGCTCATTTCCTCGAAGCCTTCCGTGCCGGCCGGCCGGCGGCGACCTCAGGCGCCGATAACCTGAAGACTTTTGCACTTGTGGAAGCCGCCTACCTCTCGGCCCGGACGCATGAGACCGTCCAACCTCAACCCGCCTGAATCCGGGCCGCAGGCAATAGGTCGCTTGAAATAGTTCCTCCTCTGCGCCCCGATTCCACCCCGATCCACCTCGCGGCGGGGCGACTTTCGGCTGAGCTCCACGAGGAAACGCTCAGGACCATCCGCTGTGACGCGGTGGAGGTGCTTCGCGGCATTGCGTTTGTCGCAAGGGACCGGAGCAACTTGCGAGCCGGGGTTTCAAATCCGGGGCACTTGCGAACCTGGCTGCCGGTACGCGCCCATCCGAACCGAAAAGTCTCGTTCACTCTCGCAGACTTCATCCTTTGCAGAGCCGGCGCCGACGGGCACCACACATCAATTGCCGGCCCGACTTGTCGAACTCGTACGTCATGTCGAACCCGACTCCGTGGGGGTTCGTGACCCACGGTATCGGTTCCTCCATTCAGTTTGGGAGACCGGTGACGTGCCGATCCTGCCGCATGTTCGAGTGCCGTCGGAATCTGATGTTTCTGGAAAATCCAAGCTTACTCTGGCAATGTATTACACTAGTCTATGAAATTTGAGTGGGATGAAGATAAAACCAAGGCAACATCGCCAAGCATGGTGTGAGCTTTGTCGACGCCAAACGCATCTTCGAGTGCTTCACCCTCGATGTTGTCGATGATCGCTTTGACTACGGCGAAGAGCGGGTCATCAGCCTTGGCATTGCGGGCGGTGTCGTAGTTCCGGCTGTTGCATACACAGAGCGTCAGGGAGCAATACGGATCATCTCTCCGCGGCCCGCAAAAAATCCGAGAGGGAACGATGTGACGAAGCGGTACAACAAAGCCTTAACCCTGGAGGAGATCGCGGCGGTCCCGGATGGTGATATTGACACAGATGACAAACCGGAATTGGGTGCGGAATTTTGGGCGAACGCGACGGTGGAGCCACCACGCACCAAGCCCAACATCAGCCTGAGAGTGGATGATGAGGTCGTGGTATTCTTCAAAGCCGATAATCCAAAGGGTTACACCGCTCGGATGGCCGCAGTATTGACCGCCTACATGCGGGCGCATCAGTCAAAGTGAGCGCCATGGGCACCGGGCTACCGCCTCGTGAGAAGTGATTTCAATTGTCGCCGCACCCCGAGACTGGAGCAGACCGAAAGATCACCCAGGGGTAGCCCACCTGAAACAAAATGCGGGGGTGCGGGCGATGTTCCTCCCCAGCGTGGTTCAAACAGCCATAACCATCGGGCCGATTGGGCGGCCGGCAAGTATGTGGACGTGAAAATGCGGAACTTCCTGTACGCCGTCCCTGCCGGTATTTGAGATCAGCCGGTATCCCTTCCCGCCGTCGCCCGGCGAGAGGTTGAGTTTTTCGCACACACCCCGTACAGCTTCAAAAAAGCTGGCAATCTCTTCAGCCGTGGCGGTTGACTGGAAGTGGTCGAAACAGACGTACGGACCCTTCGGAATGACCAGAACATGTATGGGTGCTCGAGGAGAAATGTCTTCGAACGCGAGCGCGTGCCCGGTATCGAGTACAGTCCGGTTAGGGATTTCTCCGCGCAGGATCTTGGCGAAGATATTGTCGTTGTCATAATCGTAGGCCATTGGTTGCACTCCTGTTATCTGGAACCTGGAAATCAAGTGACGGTTTCAGATCAAGTCCTGCTCGCTTCGTCCGCTCGACCCGAATTCCCTTCCCTGGATTTGGGAATGCCGGGAACGGGCAAATTCGGGATTCCCGGGTCCGCAAAAACGCGCCGAATGACGATTCCGGAAGGCCCGTTTTGCCGGTTCGGTTCATGTAAACGCCCAAATCACGAAATCAATTCGCGGTGAACAAGTTCCCTGAGATTCGTCCTTGGTCTTGCCCCGACGTGCCTAATCACCTCTCCCGCTGACAGGCACCCCAAGCGGGCGCACAGTTCCGGCTCGAATCCTGCAGTCAATCCGTACAGGAATCCCGCCGCGAACAGGTCACCGGCGCCGGTCACGTCGACAACGGGACCAGGTCGGGCAGGCACCCGGCGCAAATGCTTCCCTGAAACGACAACGGCGCCCTCGCTTCCAAGGGTGCAGGCAAGGATCGCCACTTCTTTCCCTGCTTTCTCGATGGCCCGTTCCAGATCGTCAATTTCGTATAGCGCCTTCAACTCGTGCTGGTTGCAGAACAGGAGATCCACGTCGTCCCTGACCATCCTTCTGAAGGAGGAAAGATGACGTGAAACGCAGTAAGGGTCGGAAAGCGACAGCGAAACGCGTCCCCCTCCGGCCTTGCAGTACTCGATGGCTCTAGCAAACGCGGCGTGGCCGTCAGGGCCATCGAACCGGTAACCCTCAAGATAGATCCAGCCCGCTCGCTCCATCAGCCTCCGGTCGATGTCGCGGGAACCAAGCGTCTCGGAGGCACCGAGATGAGTGTTCATGGACCGTTCACCGTCAGGAGTGACCAACACCATGCAGCATCCGGTTTCCGTTCCCTGCCCGGACGGCGTCATCGGCGTCTCGTACTTCACCCCGAGACCCCTGATATCATCGGCGAAAACATGCCCTAGACGATCGTCAACGACCTTGCCGACATAGGCGGTACGACACCCCATGTCCGCCAGCCCCGCGATCGTATTGGCCGCCGACCCCCCCGAAACTTCGCTTGGAGATCCCATGACGCACCGGATATCGGCAGCCCGCTGTCCGTCGATCAACTGCATAATGCCTTTCCGGATTCCGTGCTCGACAAGGAATGATTCTTCGCAGTGGGCAAGAATATCCACCATCGCGTTCCCGATTCCGACAACCTGGATTTGCGGGGTCACCCGGTCTTTTCCTGAAAACGACACAGGTCATGGATCACGCAATCCCCGCATTCGGGTTTGCGCGCCTTGCACACGTAGCGCCCATGCAAGATCATCCAGTGATGGGCATGTTGTTGAAACTCGGCTGGAACATGGTCCTCGATCGCCCTTTCGACCGCGGGCACATCCTTGCCTACTGCAACACCCGAGCGATTTCCGAAGCGGAAAATATGCGTATCGACCGCTTGCGCAGGTTGAGAAAACCACATGTTCAGAACGACATTGGCGGTCTTTCGCCCGACACCCGGGAGCCCGACCAGAGCCGCACGCGAGGAAGGAACCATGCCCCCGTATTCCTCGATCAGGATCTGGCTGAGCCGGATGACGTTCTTTGCTTTCTGCTGATACAACCCGATGGTTCGAATGTACTCGATCAAACCGCTTTCGCCGAGCCGTGCCATCTTTTCCGGTGAATCGGCGACCTGAAACAGTGACCGGGTGGCCTTGTTGACGCCGGCGTCTGTCGCCTGCGCCGACAGAACGACGGCGACCAGCAGTGTGAATGCATTCACGTGCTCAAGTTCGCCCTTAGGCTCCGACCGATGCGTCCGGAACCTGGTGAAAACCTCGCGCATTCCATGATAGTCGAGTTGACGTGACATCCGGTCTGTTTGACACGCGAACAGTCAGGTTCCAAGCCCGAAAGAGTTCGGGATTACCGTCGGATTCGAATGCGCAGGATTCGGGTCGATATTCGAGTCAATTTGCGCCAATTCCGTCAATGAGACGCAAGAGCAGGGACAATACGGATCAACGTGGAGGCAGACCTGATGTCGGAACACTCGTATCACTACAAGCTCATGGCCCGTGCCATCGACCACATCACCCGCACGGTCGATGAACAGCCAGGGTTGGACGAAGTGGCGGAAGCGGTGGGCCTGTCCCCGGCGCATTTCCAACGGGTCTTCAGCCGTTGGGCCGGGGTCAGCCCAAAGAGATTCCAGCAGTTCGTGACACTCGGAAACGCAAAAGCCCTGCTGTTGAATCGGCATACGGTGCTAGAGACGGCACTTGCGTCAGGCCTGACCGGATCCGGGCGACTCCACGATCTTTTCCTGACATGGGAAGCCATGAGTCCGGGCGAATTCGCGAACCGCGGATCGGGGTTGACCATTCGTTACGGCTGGTTCGATTCACCTTTCGATGACATGCTTGTCATGGCCACCGATCGCGGGATCTGCGGGGTTGGTTTTGCTGCCGAAACCGGTCCCGATGCGGTCTTCAGCGACCTTGCCGGACGTTGGCCCGAAGCAAGAAATGTCGAGGATCACGGCGCATTAGCCGAACATGTCGACAGGATTCTCGATGGGTCAGGGCACGTTGACCTGCACCTTCTCGGGGCTCCGTTTCAGATCAAGGTCTGGGAAGCCCTCCTGAATATACCATCAGGGCGTGTCACGACGTATTCCTGTGTCGCGAACCACATCGGCTCACCGCGAGCAGCGCGTGCGGTCGGGACTGCGGTCGGGAAAAATCCCGTGAGCTGGCTGATCCCCTGTCACCGGGTCATCAGGCAAACCGGACAACTCGGCGGGTATCATTGGGGCCTGTCGATCAAGCAGGCCATGCTGGCGAGGGAAGCCGCTCGGGACCACCCGGACAGACGCCCATATGTTCACGCGGGGTGACACTGCAAATCTGCCGTATTTGGGGGGGTGTAACGCGGACCTCTGTCACGCCTGCTGAACGGCAAGGCGGGCGTGTCTGCAAACACGGCGCGGGCGCTTGAGAATATCTTGGGTACCGCCGATCACCGGATTCGGATGCAGGCAAGTTGCCGTTTATCGACGCCGTCCGACGATTCGGAGAGCATTGATCTCCACGAGTTCAGAAATGTGTTAGACAATCTTCGTTGACGCTCCGGCCAGGTCGACGACACATTGAGTCGTTTCTCCCCTGGCCCCAACCATCGCATCGACAAATGCCTGGCTTCGGAACCGAATCCCGCGCGTTGAAGCCTGCGCCCGTGGCAATTCGATCCCTATGGCGCCCGCCAGTATCACTTGGCCTGCGTTTCTTCCCGGGCGATTTCATGGACTTGATATTAGTTCACATGATTCCAGTGCTGTAAGAAAGGAACGCCATACAAAGGTGCCAGGGCCGGTCTGGCACCAGAGTCATGGATCACTTTTGGGTATGGGCGTCGGTTTAGCGAACAGGATATTGAAAGTGATCTGGTCGGGCAGCTTCAGGGCCTCGACAGAAGGAAGGCGGTTACCCCCCGGAAAAAGACCATGGAGGTCGAGGACGCTGCCGCAAACACGGCCCGGTGCATCGAACGGGTGGCACCATCTTCGGTTTCATCGTTTGGCGGATCCTGGTCGTGACCCTGCTTGGCAGGAACCGTCTCGATCTGCCGCCCGATGCCCTGTTCACCGCCTCGAAGTTCCAGGTTCTGACTGCCTTTGCAGACCACCAGGGTCGCGGCCCCTCGGACACCGTGGCCACGGCGACCCTGATCGCGCCCAAGGACGGAGGAACCTTCCGTTCGAGGGCACCCCC
Source organism: Paracoccaceae bacterium (assembly GCA_963664045.2). Lineage (GTDB taxonomy): Bacteria > Pseudomonadota > Alphaproteobacteria > Rhodobacterales > Rhodobacteraceae > JAPPHA01. The sequence goes on from CAXXGT010000002.1 coordinate 237,694, forward strand.
GAGGAGCGAACGTCACGTGGCACGCGACCACAACCCTCGCCGGAATGTACGTCGGATATCCACAGGTCACGAAGCAGGCAAAGGGGGAAAATGGGTGAGAACGGCTCGACCAGAATCATTTAGGGTGCATGCGTATGTCTGGACAGGAAGAGGGGCAGACCGCAGGTGGTCCGCCCCCACGTTGTTCGGAAACGTCGCGTTTCCATGTTCGGGGCAAGGTCTGCCGCGGTTGACGCCGCGGGTTTTCCCCCGTTCAGGCCAGATCGAAACGGTCGAGGTTCATCACCTTGTTCCAGGCGGCCACGAAGTCGTCCACAAACCGCTGTCCGGAGTCCTCCGATCCATACACTTCCGCAATCGCCCGGAGCTGCGAGTTCGACCCGAAGATGAGGTCGACCCGGGTGCCCGTCCACCTGAGTTCGTCCGTCGCAGGATCGCGGCCCTCGAACACGTCCTCCGACTCGGACGCTGCCCGCCACGTCGTACTCATGTCGAGCAGGTTCACGAAGAAATCGTTGGTGAGCACTTCCGCCCGCTCGGTAAAGACGCCGTGCCGGGTCTGTCCGACGTTCGTGCCCAGAACGCGCATTCCGCCGACGAGCACCGTCATCTCGGGGGCCGTCAGCCCCAGCAGCTGAGCCCGGTCGACCATGAGCTCTTCCGCCGACACGGCGTGCCCGCCGTTGAGGAAATTCCGGAATCCATCTGCGGTCGGTTCGAGCACGGCGAAGGATTCGACGTCGGTTTGCTCCTGCGAGGCATCCGCGCGACCCGGCGTGAACGGGACCGTCACGGCATACCCGGCGTTGATCGCAGCCTGTTCGACAGCCGCGCACCCGCCCAGCACGATGACGTCGGCCAGCGACACCCCCTTTCCATTGGACTGCGAACCGTTGAACGTCCGCCGGATGCTCTCAAGGGCTTCCAGCACGGATGCCAACCGGTCTGGCTGGTTGACCTCCCAGTCCTTCTGCGGCACGAGGCGAATTCGTGCACCGTTCGCTCCGCCGCGCAGGTCGGAGCCGCGGAAGGTCGAAGCGGAAGCCCAGGCGGTCGACACCAGTTCGGAGACGGAAAGCCCGGAAGACAGAATGCTGCCCTTCAGCGTCGCGATGTCCCGCTCGTCGATCAACTCGTGCGGTGCAGCCGGGATGGGATCCTGCCAGATCAGCTCCTCCTCAGGAACTTCCGAACCGAGATAACGTACACGTGGACCCATGTCGCGGTGTGTGAGCTTGAACCAGGCCCGGGCGAAGGCGTCAGCCAACTCCTCGGGGTTCTCGTGGAAGCGTCGCGAGATCGGCTCGTAGACAGAGTCCATGCGCATGGCCATGTCCGCAGTGGTCATCATCGGCGCGTGCCGTTTCGACGGATCGTGCGCATCCGGTACAGTGCCCGCGCCTCCGCCGTTCTTCGGCACCCATTGCCACGCACCCGCGGGGCTCTTCGTCACTTCCCACTCGTAGCCGAACAGGGTGTCGAAGTAGCTGTTGTCCCATGTTGTCGGCGTGGCGTTCCACGCGCCTTCGATGCCGCTGGTGATCGCATCGCCGCCCTTGCCGGAACCGAAGCTGCTCTTCCAACCGAGGCCCTGCGCCTCGATGGGAGCGCCTTCGGGTTCAGGACCGACATTGGCCGGGTCCCCGGCCCCGTGGGCTTTGCCGAATGTGTGTCCGCCGGCAACAAGCGCGACGGTTTCCTCGTCGTTCATCGCCATGCGGCCGAAGGTCTCGCGAATGTCGCGGCCCGAGGCGACCGGGTCGGGAGTGCCGTTCGGCCCTTCCGGATTGACGTAGATGAGGCCCATCTCGGTGGCGCCAAGAGGGATTTCAAGCTCCCGGTCACCGCTATGCCGTCTGTCGGTGAGCCACTCGACCTCAGAGCCCCAGTTGATGTCTTCTTCAGCCTCCCAGACGTCCTCGCGCCCGCCTGCGAACCCGAACGTCCTGAATCCCATCGATTCCAGGGCGCAGTTGCCCGCCAGGATCATGAGGTCGGCCCAGGAGATCTTCCGGCCATACTTCCGTTTGACCGGCCAGAGCAACATACGCGCCTTGTCGAGATTGCCGTTGTCGGGCCAACTGTTGAGCGGCGCGAAGCGTTGCGTGCCCGTGCGCGCGCCGCCACGGCCGTCGCTGGTCCGGTAGGTGCCGGCGCTATGCCACGCCATCCGGATGAAGAGGGGCCCGTAGTGGCCATAATCGGCCGGCCACCAGTCCTGCGACGCCGTCATCAGCTCGACGATGTCATTCTTGACCGCATCGAGGTCGAGGCTCTCGAATTCCTTCGCGTAGTCGAAGTCCTCGCCCATCGGATCGGACAGAGAAGAATGCTGACGCAAGACGTTGAGCTTCAACTGGTTCGGCCACCAGTCCCGGTTCGACGTGCCGGCACCGGCAGCGTTTCCGCGCGCCCCGTGCATGACAGGGCAACTGCCTTCGTTCATGATGTCCTCCATTGCATGTGCTGTGTTGTCTCCAAAATGCCCCGGCGATCGTGCCAAGGCGCCTGCCAGTTCCGGCATCGGGCGATATCTTTCGAAGCGTGAAAACGCCGGGCGGCGGCGTCCCTTGCCATGGCTTGTCGGGAGCACTGCCGGCCGATTGCCGCCGGCCGCATCCAGGGCGCTGGTTCTGTTGACGCCCGGCGGGTGGAGTTGGGGAATTCCGTACCCGCATGGCGCCGTTCGCCTCGCATTCCTGTATCGACCCGATGGATCATCGGAAGGCCCCACGTTCCGGATGCAGCCCGTTCGGCTGCACGGGCGAGCGTAAGTGTTTTGAATCTTCGTGTACAACGATTATTATTTGTCATTACAATCGCATTTGGCGAACATTCGCGTGCGGAGCATTCTGATGAAACGCCTGCCCACAATGAAGCAACTTGAGTATCTCACGGCGCTCGCCGACACACGGCACTTTGGGCGCGCGGCCGAACGCTGCCACGTCACCCAGTCGACGCTGAGCGCAGGTATCCGCGATCTCGAGTCGGTGCTCGGCACCCAGGTCGCAGAACGTTCGAACCGGCGCGTGTTGATTACGCGTGTTGGCATTGAGATCGCCGAGAAGGCGAAGGCGTTGCTGCGCGACGCCGAAAAGATCATGGACGCGGCCAGCGCTGGCCGTTCACCAATGACGGGGGAGATGCACCTGGGCGTCATCCCGACAATCGGCCCATTCTTCCTGCCACGCATCCTGCCGACGCTGAGAGATAGGTTCCCGGAGTTGACCATATACCTGAGAGAGGAGCAGACGGCACCGATGCTCGTCCGCCTGGAAGACGGAGAGTTGGACACCGTGCTGATCGCGCTGCCCTGCGAGACTGGCGACCTCGTCGTCGAGGACATCCTTGATGACGAGTTCCTGTTCGCCTGCAACCGGACTCACCCGCTCGCCGACGCCGGCGTGGTGCCGTTCGAAGCGCTTGCCGGGGAACGCCTGCTGTTGCTCGAGGAGGGCCATTGCCTGCGCGGCCAAGCACTCGACGTTTGCCGCATTGGCGACCGGGGCGCGCGGACACAGTTCGAGGCGAGCAGTTTGCACACTCTGGTGCAAATGGTCGCGGCGGGTATCGGAGTCACCCTGGTTCCGCAGCTCGCTGTCGACGCCCAAATCGCCCTGGGAACGGATATCTCGCTCTCACGTCTTGCCATACCTGCGTCGCGTCGGATCGGATTGGCCTGGCGCAAGACTTCGCCGAGGGCGGAGGAATTCCGGTTGCTGGCGGACACACTGCGTAAATTGGTGGACGTCGCGTGAGGTCTTCCTCCTGTGTGGTTCGCTGTCCACTGTCTGCTCTTGACGCCGCACAGCCGGCCGCATCCGCAATGTACCGTTGCTAATCGGCGTCCCGCCACGTCGGCCGGGTTCAAAAAAAGGCTGGGATCGAGCGCGTTTGCGCCACCCTCCCCAACAGCCTGCGGTTCTCAAGGGGAACTGCGCCGATTTTCGTTTTTTTGTCTGGTTCCTGGTCGGCAGGCTCGCCTGGTACTTGCCACTGCGCCGCCTGTTCAAGGACGCAGAGGGTATTCGGCTGAACAGTACACCTTCGGCCAGTCCCGACGTTGCCACCGGCGACAGTGCCCGACGCTGGCCCGAAGCAAGGATCATCGGGGTTCCTAGCACGTTGGCCGAACATGTCGGCGGAATACTCGACGGATCCTGGCATGTTGGCCTGCGCCTTCTTGGAGCACCGCTTCAGATCAAGATCTGGGAAGCGCTCCCGAATTTACGATCCGGGCATGGCACAACCTATTCCTGCATCGCGAGCCAAATTGGAAATTCGCGCGCGCCACGCGCCGTCCGAGCCGCGGTCGGAAAATTCCCGTGAGCTGGATGATCCCCTGTCACCGGGGCATCAGGCAAACCGGACAACTCGACGGTTATCACAGGGGTCTGTCGACCAAGCAGGCAATGCTGGCGAGGGAGGCTGCCCGGGATCACCCGGAAGGACACTCATATGTGTCCACGCGGAGTGACATTGTATGTTTGCTTGTAACTGCTTGCCCCATCGGAAACTGTCAGCTTCACGGCTGGCCCGCCGCCAACATGATCGCTCCCGGCAGGAAGACGATTGTCAGGCCACGCAAAACGGCTCGGGACACTTTCATCCTGCGGGGCCGGCGGCCAGCGGTTCACGCCGGACGTCGCAAGGCCCCGCCGTTGACGCCGCCCCCATGACCGAAAACGAATGCGACGAACAGGAAGTGGCCGGATCACCCGACCGTTCAGGCGAAAAGGAGGCGCGCGGGAGAAAGAGCGGAACCCGCACCGTTCCTGCCACCCCTCGCGATAGCCTGTTCAGGGCGCTTGTTTCCGACCCGGGACGCGCCGCGGCCCTGATCCGCGATCATCTGCCCAACCGGATCACGGGGCTTCTGACGGATGCAATGCCCGTGCCGCCGGATGGCAGCTTCGTGGACGAAGCGTTGCGCGGGAGCCGGTCCGACATGCTGTTCAAGGTCGAGCTTGCCTCCGGTGGTCCGGCGTTCGTGTACGTGCTTGCCGAGCACAAGAGCCATGCTGATCCCGGCACCCCGTTGCAACTGGCCGACTACATGGTGCGGATGGATGCGTTACGCGCAGGGCAAGGCGGAACGCCTCCGCGCCGTTCCTCTGATCGTGCCGGTGGTTTTCCATCATGGCGAGGCCGCCTGGTCGGTTGCGGGCGGATTGGGCGCCATGATGGCGACCGACGATGCGGAACTGGTCTTCCTGCCCGGCGAACGGTTCATCCTGCGTGTGCGCACCTCGCTGCCGAGCGAGGATCTGTCTCGCGACGCTGCGCTCGGGGCCGGCCTGATCGCGCTCACGCGCCGTGCGGTCGAACTTGCCGCCATGATGGCCGAGGGTCTGGCCGGCGATGGAACTTTGCAGAAGCAGGTTTTCGGGTATATCCTGCTGACATATCCCGATGCAGACATGGGCGCGCTGCAGGCGAACCTGCGCGTGGCACGTGTCGACGACATGGAGGGCCTCATGGGCACGATGGCGGAGGCATTGATTCAACGAGGCAAGGCAGTGGGCCTGGAACGAGGCAGAGGGCTTGACGCGGATTATGGAGCGCCGGTTTGCACCGTTGTCCCGGACGGTCAGGGACCGCATCGCCGTGGCCGGTCCTGGTGAACCCGATGCCTGGTTTGACCGGGTTTGACCGGGTTCTGGATGCCGACAACCTGGAAGCGCTGTTCGACCCGGGCAACCAGCACTGAACCCGCGAAGACCGGACTGCGGCTGGGTCGGGATGACAGAAGACATGTACCGCCAGCCTGAAAGGTGCATCCGTATTCAGCCTGCTTCTGCCGAACACGGCTGAACTTCAGGTCTCGGGCAAGGCCATGACAGGAAAGCGGTCAAAGCCATCGGCGCACGCGTTCGATGAGATTGGCAGCTGCGGGCAGGAAGCCCGCCAATCGCGAGGAGGGGGCGAGCAGTTACGTTTGCTTAAAACATTGGCAGGAGTGTTTTTCATCGAGTCTCGTGATGCAGTGGATGTGAACCTGTTCGATTTTCGCTGACCGGAAGTGTGAGCGGATCATGAGCAACATAGCTAACGACATCGTATCCGGACCTGAACAACACGTTTCCACGAGACCAACATCGGATCAAAGGTCCCGTTTGATCAGCCGAGGGCATGTCCAAATTCAAAATGGGTTTAGCAGCGACAATCCATAGCTATCAAATGTATCGGTGGCTGTAGGCAGCCGGAGTGCAGATCGCATTCGATCCCCGGTCACGGCGTGGGAGTCATCCTTCGCCCGAAACCTTGTATTTGGCAATTCAAATTTGGGACAGAGAATCGTCCCGTAAGCCTTTGACGTGACGAACCTGCTGTGTCCGCCCGTTCCCCTGGTACGTGACAGCCACTGTCATCATCGTGCTCGATGTGCAGACGAACAGTTTCCGTTTGTTGTCTCGGGAACAGATCCAACATCAATTCGAATTCCGAAGCCATCCGGCAATTCGGAGAGCGTTGACCTCGACGAGTTCGGCAATGTGGTGGACGATCTTCGTTGACGCCCCGGCCTGGTCGGCGACACTTTGAGTCGCCTCTCCCCTGGCCCCAACCATCGCATCGACCAATTCCTGGACTCGGCGCCGAACCTGACGCGCATTAAGGCCTGCTTCGGTGGCGATACGATCCCAGTGTCGCCTGGCAGTATCACCGGGCTTGCGTTTCTTCCCGGCGATTTTCTGGGCGTGATACTGGTTCACATGATTCCAATGCAGCACGGATGAAACGTCATACAAGGGTGCCAAGGTTGGTCCGGCACTCAAAATCATGGAATAATTCTTTGCATGGGCGTCAGTATTGGCGACCAGGATATTGAAAATGACCTGGTCGAGCAGTTTCAGGGCCTCGACGGAAGAGAGGTGGTTACCCGTCAGCAAGAGACCATTGAGGTCGAGGCCCGGCCTTGTCCCCCGCTCATATTTCTGTCCGGGATGGAGCCCGTTGACCTGGGCGAAGTCTTCCTGATGCAGCCGTTTCACCGACGCGTCCCCGCGCAGGCAACGATCGTATCGGGCAACGGCAAGCGCTTTTCGATTGCCGACAACAATCACGGCGCAGTCGACAACCGGTATGCCGACCAGGTGTGCGAGCGAATGGCAGTATGCTTCGTTCTCGACGATACCCGGTAGCCTCGGGTTGTCCGGCTTGATGATGACCGTCGACGGTGCCCCGGTTTTCGGAATGGACAGTTTACCCGTCGGACCGGGCAATCCGAGTTTTGGTTGTCCATCAACGCCAAGGACAGACAGGGTCGTCTTCTTCTGCCCTCCGGCAAGAGAAAGCCTCACCCCGTCCTCACCCACGAGAAACGGACGCTGTCCCAGGTCATCAAAGTGGCGGCTCAAGGCGTCGCCGTCAGTTCCGAAGCCATAATGATCCTGGAGCGCCTCGTAACTCCACCGGTCCCGGACGCTCGGTTCCCCGAAGGAAACCGCCCCTGCCGTGTCACCCCCAACCTCTTTCAGGATTGCCAAGGCATCTGACGAAGACAAGCCCAGCGCCCGCGACATCAACAGGAGTTGCTGCTCTTAGGGGAGCAGGTTGGCCAACCATGGAGCGATGACCTCATCGTCGAAGTCATCCTCACCAAGCGGGAGCATCACTGAAAGCGGGAAACTTCCATCCGTAGCCAGCCAACGTGCATCATAGGCAAAGCTCAGGCTGCCTGCGGCTCGGACCGAAATCTGCCCGACAACGAAATGCTCATAGAAAACATCGACCTTGTCGATAACTGTCATCAATCGTCGCCCAGATCGTAACCTTCTGACGTACTGACAGGCTCCGCATTCTTTTCCGACCCATCTTCGCCTCCGAAGAGGATCGGCAACTCGATCCGGAGTGCGGCGGCCAAGGCGATCAGGGTGGAGAGCTTGACGTCACGCTTTCCGCGTTCGATGATGGAGAGTGTAGGTACTGTGGAGCCCGAAAGCATCGACAGATCCTCGAGACTCAGGCCGAGGTCCTTTCGGCGTTTTCGAATTCGATTGCCGATGACCATGATCCAATGCGCGAAGTCTGGCCCCATGTCTTCGTGCCTTTCTTTATCATTGAGAATAAAATACACGGATTTTCGGCCTGATCAATCACAATTTATCTTTAGAGATAAAATTGAATTAAAACAGGAAAAGAGAACGAAAATTATCCCACGCGATAAATTTCGAATCCTTTCCCGCTCATGTTGACGCGCAGAAGATCGGGCTGTGCCAATCTTCACAGCGAACCAGGATGGTCAGGCGTTTGGTGGTGGTGATCAAGGACCCGCTTTATTCAAGGTTGAGAATGACTACGCAGCAATTCTCAATATGGCATTTTTGTTTTCCTGACCTTGGGATTTTCGGTTTTTCGAGAATTTTCGGAACGCCACGTCGGGCGCATGTGAGCTGACGCGGGAGTTGGTTCAGGGAGGGATTTCGACTTCTCCGGCGAGCACCTGCATCAGGCGCTTCCAGTCATCGAACACGAACCTGGCGGTCAGGACCTGCAGGTTCCGGAACATCCAGTCGCGTGTTCCGCAGACCGTCCGGGCCTTCTGCCAGTGCTTTTCCGCGAGGTCGCAGGCCGTGTGCATCGCGAAGGCCAGGAGGTTCAGGACAAGGAGCACGGAGGCGAGGTTCTTCTCTCCATGGCCGAAGTTCCGCTCGAGGTTGTAGCCGAGGTTTTTGAGGACGTTGAATTCGGCGTTCTCGACGCGCCAGCGGGAGCGTCCGCAGGCGACGATGTCGGCAACATTCGTCCTGCTGACCGGCAGGTCGGTGACGAAGGCGGTTCTGTAGGTCAGCTTTTTCTCGGCCATGTCATGGATCTCGAGGCAGACCCATGTCACCGGCATGGCAGCTTCGCCGCCACGGATCCGAAGGTCCGGCTGCCAGCTGTACCTGTACCTGAACTTCTTCGGCTTCCTGATGCCGCGCGTCACCCTCCTGTCGAGGGTTTCCGGACGGCAGCGGTCGAGTTCCTCATACAAGGTCTTGTGGCTCGACCTCCTGGCCGTCAATATGAAGTTGCCGCCCGCCGCCCGGATGGCCTCGCAGACCGGTTGACAGGCGTAGAGGTCGTCACCGAGATACACGGGTTCGAGGTCTTTCAGACGCGGGCCGATGCGCTGCAACCAGCGCTTGACGGCATTGCGTTCGCAGTCCTGTTTCTTTGACCCGTCCTGCGGCCTGATGATCTCCACCGGCAACGGCACCGCCGCGACCTGTCCGGGGCCCACGATGGCGGCGCCAAGGACCGCGTGATAGTTCTCGACCACCTCGTCATCGGTTCCCTTGTTGTGTGTCCGGGTCGAACAGTTCGGGCAACTGACCTTGCAGGAATTGAAGGACTCGGTGCCATCGAGGGCGATCAGGGTCTTGCGGTTGAGGCCGCCCCGGCGGCTGCGCAGCGCAGCCAGGGCGCCGCGGTTGTCGAGGTCCCTGGCGACGTCGATGAAGACCGTGTCGAAATGCTCCGGCGGCACCGGGTCGAGGAGGTTCCGTATCTGGTTGTCGGAGGGGATCTTCTCCATTCCGAAGAGCGTGAGGCAGTTCGAGAGACCGCGGCGTTCGGCGAGCAACTTCTGATGGGCGAGAAAGGAGGGCGACTTGGTGAAGAACACGGAGAAAGCCGCCATGCCGGCATCGGCCATGGAGTATTGACAGTTCTTTCCGCTGCGCAGGTCCAGCATGTTGGCGCAGCATTTCCGCAGGCGGGCGAGATATCTGCCGAGCAGCTTCATGGGGAGGGAGGAATCACGGAATAGCCGCGAGGTGAATCCCCGGGAGGCGGAATTCCGGGAAAAATCGTTGAAAATCAACGGGTGTTGCATTTTGGAATCACTTCCGGCCCATCGGGAGGGCAGGTGCGACGAAATGCGAAATAATTCACCGCATGAAATAAAAGAACACTATTACAACGCTTTATACGCCGCAAAATCCATATTGAGAACTGCTGATGACTACGCTCGTTCTCAAGTCAATCACAGGAACTTCGCCTCACTCGGTTACTATCAAAGTGGCCGTTGTGACCGGCTCTTGATCAGATTGGCGTGTTCACGGATCGAATCATCGCCCGGCAAACCGGCGGTTTTGAATTTCTGCTTCTTTGAGCGATCCCCTATACGAACGGGATTAAGCTTCTGCCAATGATGCAGGTACGGATTACCCGGAGTGGACTTCCATGATCTGAACGGCGGCATCTGCGGCCTCGGCTCCCTTCTTGACAAAATGGTCTCGGAAGAACGCGTGGTGCTCATCCGAACCGTGGAAATTGTGGGGCGTCAGCGAAACCGAGAGAACGGGAACCCCTGTTTGAAGACCAACATCCATCAAGCCCGTGACGACGGATTGCGCGACGAACTCGTGGCGGTATATGCCCCCGTCAACAACGAGTGCCGCGGCCGCAATCGCGTCGAAACGTCCGGTCATGGCGAGCCTTTTCGCCAAAAGAGGCAATTCGAATGCGCCGGGAACATCGAATGTCTCGACAGACGCATCGACCTCGAGTTCATCCAGGCGCCTCGTGAATCCCAAGAACGATTGGTCCACAATGTCGGCGTGCCATCGTGCCTTGATGAATGCGAATTTTGGTGTCGTTGGGGATATTGTCATGGCTCCGGATCCTTTTTCAATGACAAGATCCCAGAGCGTTCGAAATGGTCGGGCAGCATGCCGTCCATCCCATTCTCTCTCATCCGGACTCTCACCGTCGGCTCCGGAATTTCACCGGATCTGCTGACCCATTCGCGTGAATGGCGCTCGCGGGCTGTCACCGCCGGTGGGGACTTTCACCCCGCCCTGAGAATGCCAAATGACTAGGAGACAACCGCGAATTGGTCAATGTCTGTAATTCGATTGGCCGCACCAACGGGACGGGACAACATTTCGCTTTTTCAGTGAACCAAGCACTCGTTCCCCGCCCAATCTGTTTATCGGCGAAAAAGGAAGGTGCGAATCCGCGGGTAAGAGGGGGAGCGCTAGATCCCGAACAAGTGCGTGTTCTTCCGCGTGGCCCGGTAGCCCGATCATCTCGCCCGCGAAGCCGCGCGAGCACGATCATGCGAAAAGGGATCGCGTATAGTCGCTGGTCGTGCGCCGGGTAACCGTTTCCAGCGCGCCATACTCGATCTGTTTCCCGCGGCGCATGACGAGAACCTCGTCGGATGTGTGCCAGACCACGCCGATGTCATGCGTGACGATCAACACCGAAAGCCCGCGGGATGATTTGAGTTCCTGCAGCAAATTCAAGATCTGGGCCTGGACGGAAACATCCAGTGCCGAAGTCGGCTCATCAAGGATCATCAGGTCAGGCTCCAGGGCAAGTGCACGTGCAATGGCAACGCGTTGTGCCTGGCCGCCCGAAAGCTCGCGCGCCCGGCTTTCCAGGAATTCAGGCCGTAATCCACAGTCTTCCAGGTTTTTCAAGCTTCGGTCCCTCACGTCACTGCGGGAAAAGCCTCCTTGCGCCTTCAGCGGTTCGGCCAGGATTTCCGCGACGGTCAGCCTGGGGCTGAGTGAGAGAAACGGGTTTTGCATGACGACGCCAATCTGCGCACGCAGGGGACGCATTTCGCGATCCGGGATGTCGAGCCAGTCGCGCCCCTGGTAACGGATGCCTCCACCTTCGACGGGGACGAGCCGAAGGATTGCACGCAAGACCGTGCTCTTGCCGGACCCGCTCTCGCCGATAATGCCAAGGGTTTTCCGAGAATCCAGCATGAACGAGATGCCGTCTGCGGCGGGTTTGGGGCGATCTGCGAACATTGATGACCGTCCATACCGCACCACGAGTTCAGAGACTTCGAGAACTGGCTCAAGCATGCTCTGCCCCGAGGTGACACGCCCACTCGCGATCATCTTCATGCATCCTGGGCGCCGGCCGTTTGGCGCAGGTCGGCATTGCAACCGAACACCGCTCGGTAAATGGACAGCCGGCAAATTCCGTATTCGTCCCGGGAGGTTGACCGTCGATGGCTTCCAGGCGGCACCCGATCGTCTCCCTGCCCGGTCGCGCATCCAGGAGCGCACGGGTGTAAGGATGCATCGGGCGCGACAGGAGCGCCTGCGTTTCGGCCTCTTCAACAGTCATGCCAGCATAAAGCACGCTCGCCCTTGAACAGGCGTAGCCGACGACGTCCATGTCATGGGTGATCATGAGAACCGTCAGGTTCCGCTCGTTCACGAGCGTCTTGAGCACGTCGAGCACCTGGCGCCCGACGGTCTTGTCGAGGGCTGTCGTCGGCTCGTCGGCAATCAGGAACTCCGCGCCAGTCGCCAGAGCCTGGGCGATCACGACCCGCTGCTGCATGCCGCCCGAGAGTTCGTGCGGAAAGCTTCGCAACACACGACGGCTGTCCGGGAGCCCGGTTGCCTCGAGCAATTCGATTGAACGCGCTTTCCGCTCGGTGCGGCCCGAGAGACCTGCTGCCTTCAGAACATCATCCAGTTGCCGGCGGATGCTCAGGACCGGATTGAGTGCCGCAGCTGGATCCTGGGAAATCAGGCTGATCCTGCGACCGCGCAGCCGGGCCGCGTCGGCAATCAGGTCCGTCCCGCCGAACCGGCACCGCGATGCGGACACGCGCGCGCTATCGGGCAAGAGTCCCAGGAACGCCATGCCGATGGTGGACTTCCCGCAACCCGATTCCCCGATCAGGCCGTGAATTGTGCCGGGCTTGATCGTCACCGACGCATCGCGGACTGCCCGAATTGGCCGCGCCGGATGGCCGAATTCAACCGCGAGGTTCCGGACGTCAATCACTGGCCCACTGCCTGTCGGTATTGCGCAGTGCGTCGCCCAGAAGGCTGAACGCCAGCGCCACGAGGAATATGGCAATTCCGGGCGCAATCGCGACCCACCACCGCTCGGGAAATACCGCGCGACCGGCGTTGACCATTTCACCCCAGTCGGCGACTGGTGGCCGGACACCCAATCCAAGGAACGACAGTGCGGAACCGGTCAAAAGCGCCGGGCCGAAATCAAGGGCGGCCTGAACCGAAAGCGGTCGCGCGACCGTCGGCAAAATGTGGCGAACAAGAATGCGCGCATGCGAAACGCCCATGACCTGTGCTGCCTCGACGAATGGCTGACCACGGAGGACCAGCACCTCAGAGCGGGCCAGCCGCGCGTACCAGGGCCACCAGCTGACCGAAATCGCGATTATGCAGTTGACCATTCCTGCGCCAAGTGCAGCAGCCAGAAGTACCGCCAAGAGCAGTGCGGGGAAAGCCAGGAACACATCCGTGACGCGCATGAGGGCCTCGTCGACCCATCCACCCCTGTAACCCGCGATGATCCCGATCGGCAGGCCGATGAGGAGCCCGATGAAAACAACGACCAACCCGATCGTAACGGACACCCGCCCTCCGAAGATCACGCGGGACAGGATATCGCGTCCGAGGCCGTCGGTTCCCAGCCAATACACGGCGGAAGGTCCCTGGAAACGATCTGCAATATTCGGGTCGCCTGCCCCCTGGTCGGCGAAAGGCGCAACCACCGGCGCAAAGATGGCGGCAAGGATGATTCCCGCGATGACCGTCAGGCTTATGGTGCCAGTCAGCCCAAGGGTGCGCATGACCCGCCTCATGACACCACGACCCTCGGGTCAATCACGGCCTGTGCAAGATCGATGACCAGGTTCATCAGGACATAGCAGATGGTCACAACCAGTGTGGAGGCCGCGATCACCGGAAAGTCCTTCGACAGGATGGCTTCGCTGACGTAACGTCCCAGGCCCGGCCAGGCGAAAATAATCTCGACCAACACGGCGCCGGTGAGCGAGAACGCGAAACTCAACCCGATGATCGTAAGCGCGGGACCGACCGCATTGGGCAGGGCATGTCCGAAGAGAATTCGCCGGTGCGACAGGCCGTGGGCGCGCGACGCCAGCACGTGACGACGCTCCAGGATTTCGATCATCAACGCGCGGGTCAGGCGTGTGGCGATGCCCGCGGGGTAGGCTGCAAGCGTGATCGCGGGCAGGATCAGGTGAAGGCAGGCGTCCCGGAAGGCGTCAAACCGCAACGCTATCAGGCTGTCGATCAGCAACCATCCGGTTACCGTTTCGACCGGATCAAACAGCGATATTTCGCGAGATATTCGACCCGACAACGGCAGCACACCAAGCCACTGTGCAAAGACGAACTGCAGCACCATGGCCAGGAAGAACGTTGGCATCGCAACGGCGGCAATCGCGCCGAGACCGGAAAGCCGGTCAAGCCATCCCCCCCTGCGGTCCGCTGTAACGACGCCAAGAGGTATGCCGAAGAGAAGCGCTATGCCGGTCGAGAACAGCGCAAGTTCAAGCGTGGCCGGCAGGAAAACCGCGAGGTCGTCCCAAATTGGGCGCCGTGTGCGATAGGAGAACCCGAAGTCACCGCTGGCCATCGACGTCACGAAATCCGCAAAGCGAATGTAGAGCGGTTCGTCGAGTTTCAGAAGCTCCCGCGCCAATTCGACCTGTTCGACCGTGGGCCGCGGCCCGGCGTAAAGCGCCGCCGGATCAGATGGCACGATCCGGGACGCAACAAAGACAAGGAAGGCCACGCCGAAAACCACAAACGCCGACATGATGAGGCGTCTGATGGTATACCTGAGAAGGTTCATCCGGTGCGGCCCATAAGCTTTACTTCCGCCTGAGTTCGTTGGCGAAGACGACGTGCCCGTAGGCGGGGTTGTCGACATAGCCCTCGATGTCGGAACGGACGAAGTGCACGTTCGGCATGTCCAACATGAACACCGCTGCGGCATCTTCGATGACGATGCGATTGGCCTCCCGGAACTTGGCCTCGGAAGCAGCACGGTCACTGGTCGACAGGGTGTTTGCTTCGTCAAGAATGGCATCAAAGTCCGGGTTGGAATAGTAGCCGAGATTGAAGAACGGCTCATCCTCGGAATTGAAGAGGCTGAAGAGGAAGTCGTAGGGCGTCACAAACGTGGGCCACCAATACATGACGAAGATGTCCTGCGCGGCCTCGGGGTTCGCTTTCGCAAGTTCCCACTGTGCCTCCCATGCCATCGGCTGCAGAATCAGTTCGATACCAAGGGCGGACAGATTTGCGCGCCACAGCTCGCCCGCGAGCTGTTGCAATGCGTCGCCGGTACCGTAGGTCATCGTCAGTTCGATTCCGGAAACCCCGGCCTCGTCGAGCAGGACCTTCGCGGCGGCAAGATCCGTCGAGGGCGCCGGCGCAGCTGCATCATGGCCCCAGATACCCGGAGGAATGATCCCCATGGACCGGCTGCCAAGGCCCTCGGTGCCTGCCGCGATGACATCGCCGTAGGGGAATGCCAACGCCAGAGCCTGGCGGACGCGGGCATCGTCAAGCGGCGCGCGGCGTACGTTCAGCAGGCCAAAGAGGTTCTGGAAGGATGGATTGACGTGGACAGCCACGTCAGGCTTGGCCTCGAGGCTCGCGATGTTCTCGAATGGCAGGCCGGTCGCCCAGTCCGCCTGACCGCTTTCCAGCATGCTTTGCGCAAGAACCGAATCCTCCGTGATCTCGAAGACGATGTTTTCAAAGCCGCCAGCGTTTCCTTCCCGATAATTTTCGTTTCGGACCATGATCAGGCGCTGACCCGGTTCGTAGCGCGAGATCACGTAAGGTCCGGACCCGGCCGAGTTGCCGGCATTGAACCAGGCGTTGTCCTTGTCTATCGCGTTCGGACTGATGATCCAGGCGGCAAATCCGGCGGACGCGGTCACGTCCATCGGCTGCGGCCATGCAAGTTTCATGACCACGGTCAGGTCGTCGGGCGTCTCAATCGCTTCGACTGCCGACCAGATGAAGGCCGCGCCGCCACCGATGGCCTGCGTACGCTCGATCGACGCCTTGACGGCGGCGGCGTTCAATGGCGCGCCGTCCGAAAACGACACGCCGCTGCGCAAGATGAACGTCCAGGTGAGACCATCTTCCGACGAACTCCAGCTTTCCGCCAGAACCGGTTCCACCGTGCCCGAACCGCCGGACATGTCGGGGATGTACTTTGTCAAGGTTTCATAGGCATTTGCCAGTACCGCTCCATCATTTGAAAATGATGTTGCAGGATCAAGATCCGGAAATCCTGCCGGCGAGGCGATTGTCAGGATGTCCGAACTGCCCTGGGCACTGCCGACACTGGCCTGGGCGAAGCAAGCGGTCGTGGCCAATGCGGCCAGGATACCGGTTTTCAGAAATTCACGACGTTCCATGTCTGGTTTCCTCCCCTGGATTGTCGATCCCGGCTGGTGCCGGGTTCATCATGTAGGATTCCGCGGGCGCGGGATCGTACGGTTGGTTGAATGGTTTGAAATCAAGGTCATAGCCGAATGCCCTCGGGCCCATGACCGCGAGTGCCGACTCCGTTCGCAGCAATTTCGGCGCGGGCAGACACAGGATTGCCACGCGAATTCCGTACCTGATTTCTTCGGTTGAAACCGGAGCGCCGTCATCACTGTCCACGACGCAAATGAGATCCGGGACCGTGGCGATTTCCGACCCGTCTTCGCGAGCCACGATGAACTCGTTCTGGAGGTCGATTTCGATGACCCGGCCACGGTCTTCCCCGAGCCCCGATACCGTCAGCATTCCGCGCGTGAAACCGTTTGCGATACTTCGCGCGATGTCCACGACCTTTCCCCGCAGTAGGCAACCTCCGCGCCCCACGGTGCAGATAGCGTCCACCGGGTCCGTCTTTGCTGACCTTGCGCAAAGGACCGCGTCGCCCAGCCGGCGCGCCAGACTGATCGAATGGTGGATTCCGTGCGACTTGAGAAATGCACCGGAAATCGGCGCCGTCGACATCAGCGCCGAACAACCCATGGCAATCGTCGCAGGCCGCATCAGCCGTTCAAGCATTTCCGGCGACCGTGCATCGGTCACGACCAGGACATTGCCGTGTACGTCGGTCAATGCCGCGGGTGCAGTTTCCTGGCCACCCACGAAAAAGGATGTCATCTGCGTCTCGGGGAATGCCCGCCCCATGCCATCGGCATCCACGACCGGCAATCCAAGCTGAGCGGCGGGCAGCATCGGAGCTATTCCATTCGATCCGCCGATCTCGTCGGCCACCAGCGCATCAATGCGTTTACCCGAGACGTTTTCGATTGCCTCGATCAACCGGATGCCTTCGTGCCCCTCGTCGATCCTTTCGATACTGACGGTTGGTGCCCCGATCCCGCCCAGCGGCAGGACAGTTGCATCGTCAGGCAGGTCTTCGGGCAGAACGACCTCGATCTTCATGCCCGAGGAAAGGTGCGCCTTCGCTTTCAATTGGCCGTGGTATGAACTTCCTCCGCCGCCGGTTCCCAATATCCCGGCCCCGATCGCAATGCGGTCGATGTCTTCCGAAGAGATGTCCCAGGTCTTCATGCCGAAAGGCTCCCCACGGCCTTTGCCGCAATTCGAACGGCGTTGCCCGGCAAGTAGGCAAGCGGCGTCTCGGTCAATTCGGCAATTTCCACGCTTGCGGCGTTGGCACCCGCCTCGACTGCCCGGTTCATGGCGACAGCGGTGACCTCGGCAAGCGCTTCGTCGCGGCTCTTGTCTTCCAGCGAAATGACCCGGTCGACGTCCCCGGAAACCTGGGCGATCGCGGCCCCAATGGCGTTGGCGGATTCGAAGTGGGGCGGGCGCACGACCTCGCTGCATCCTTCGAGGTCGCCGTCCACAAGGATCGATCCGCCACCGACGAGGATGGCAGGTACCGGGCCGGGTCCCGGTTTCATACGATCAATCGCGCCCTCGACGTCTGATTTCATACGACGGGACGCGCGTTCGACGAAGCCGGGTTCAAGATCGGCGACTGCCGCCCGACTCCCAAGATGTGCAATACCGGCGGCCACCGCCAGGTCGGTCGCCGTCAGCACGTCGCCGCCAAAGACCCTTGCGCGGCCAGCCAAGCGAAAGCCGACCGAATCCGGGCCGATCGTGAAGTTTTCACCGTCACGGCGAATGATGCTCCCGCCGCCAAGGCCGAATGAATAGACATCCGGTACGCGGAAGTTGGTCCTGACACCGGCGAAATCGGCGCCCAATCCACGGGTACGCGGGAAGCCACCGATCAGCATGCCAACATCTGTCGTCGTGCCGCCGATATCGACCACCACACGTTCCGTCAGCCCGGTCAGGAAAGACGCCCCTCGCATGGAGTTCGTCGGACCGGAGGAAATGGTAAAAATCGGGAATCGCCTGGCGTGCTCCGCGGCCATCAACGTACCGTCGTTCTGCGTCAGGTACAGCGGACACGTGAGACCAAGGTTCGAAAACGCCCTTTGAAAGGCATCAACTGTAGACCTGCCCAACTCCATCAGGGCTGCATTCAGGATCGTCGCGTTTTCACGCTGCAACAGCCCCGTGTGCCCGATCCGGTGTGACAAGCTCAGGTTGACGCCTGGCATTTCCGATTGCACGATTTTGGCGGCATGAAGTTCCATTTCGTCGTTGACCTGTGCGAACACGGAGTTGATCGCGACCGCGGTGATGCCCTTGGCCGCCAATGATCGGCAGGCGTTACGGATTTCCTCGGGGTCCAGCGGCACGATCGGACGACCGTCGAACTCGTAGCCCCCGCCCACGAGCGCGGTTTCTCCTTCAACCATGTCGCGCAGGTCTTCCGGCCAGTCGATCATCGGCGGCAGAGAACGTGTCGCGGGACCACACAGGCGCAGGACTCCGACCTTTCGAAGATCACGCCGTTCGACCGCCGCATTCACGAACTGGGTGGTGCCGACCATCACGGCAGCGACGTTTTCGGGTTCAACTTCCGCTTCATCCATAACCGCGCGGACCGCGGCCAAGATCCCTCCGGTAACGTCTACCGTGGTCGAGCGTTTGGCCGTCGCCAGTACTGCCTGTCCGTACAGCGCGGCCGCGTCGGTATTGGTGCCGCCGACGTCCACGCCTATCCGGACTGCACGGCTCAACTGGCTGCCCGGTGTCCGTGCGATTCGCGGCTGAGTGCCGTGGTGCGCGTGTTGAACACCTTGTACAGCCGCATGACTAGGCTGATGTTGATCCGCCGCACCCCTTCGGATTTGGCGACGTGCTTTTCCGCAAAATCCAGAAGCTCCGCGTTGGTTTCCGCGAAGATCGAAGCGTTGAGGCTGTAATCTCCGGTCGTTGCCGCCAGGTAGCCAACCTGGTCGTACTCCGCGAGCGCGGCTGCGACCTTGTCTATCATGCCTGGCTCGACATCAATCAGCACATCTGCCTGGACGCCCGGCTCGGCGATGATCGGATCCGGTATCGCACCGATGACGATCTGCCTGGACTGCAGGAGCGCCGAAATGCGGTTGCGGATTGTCCGCTCGGAGACCTTGCCGATTCGCTGGGCGATTTCCGAAGCGGAAGCACGACCATCTACCGTGAGGTGCTCGATTATTTCCCGATCCAGATCGTCAATCTGCTGGCTCACAGGCATTTCCCCTTGCAAATCAAACTAACCCTGTTTCCGATTCGGATCAATGGCGGGCATTTTTTTCCGTTTCGGAAATCTGCAGGGGTCGCACTGACACTGATTCACAAGTCCGTGTGCCTCGTCAGGAATCCGCGATTCCCGGGCCGAGATCGGTTGTTGAGCATATCGAACTGAAATAGAATCGACTCATGAATTCGACTAGAGGACCTGCACAGGTGATGACATGATGCCAATGCGAAAACTGTCGATATTGAGCCTGATTGGCGCAACCGCCCTGTCAGCTTGCAATCCCTCGACCGGAGAAGGCCCGGACAATGCCGTATCGGGCGCGATTATCGGGGCCGGCCTCGGCGCGATCGCGGGTGAAGTGTTTGGTGACGACAGCGACGATGCCTTTCAGGGCGCCGTTGCAGGAGCTGTTCTCGGAGGCGCAATCGGCCTCACGCTGGATCACCAGGAAGAAGAGATTCGACGGGCCCTGGGAGACCGGGGCGTTGAAGTCGCAAACACGGGGTCCGAGTTGGTCGTGACCATACCCGAGTCCGTCACGTTCGCCTCCGGCAGTTCCGAAATCAGGTCGACTGCCCTGCCCGACATCTACGCCGTGGCCGACAGTCTCGCCCGTTACCCGCGTTCGGACGTCGAGGTCGTGGGACATACCGACGATGCCGAAAGCGATGACTACAACATGGACCTGTCGCGAAGCCGCGCCCTCGCCGTATCCCAGGTGCTGATCGATGAAGGGATCTCGCCGCGCCGAATCGTCGCGTATGGAAAAGGCGCCACCGAGCCGGTAGCGTCAAACTTTACCGAGAGCGGGCGTGCGAAAAACCGGCGGGTGGAGATCATCATCCGTCCGGTTGCGCAGACCTAGACCGCATTAGGCATTAGAACGAAAAAGCGATCGCAGAACCTTCCTTGCCGCCTTTCTCTCGTGGCTAACTGCCCACAACGGATATTCGATTTCCGGTATGCAAAATATACCGCGAATGGATCATTATTGCTACATTCGAAGCTTGGGGGCTCAGTTCAGCACTCCTAAGATCCACCGGGTAAATCATAAGGAAAGTGACTCCGGAAATTTCAAGCATACTCTTGGCGGGAATTGCCAAATTTGCGCCTGCCGGAAACCGCATCAATCTGCCTGGAACAGTATAGATTGTCTTGGATTCACTACTATCCCTTCCGGTCCGTTGAGGAAGAGTCGGGTTGGCCACTTCCCCCGGTAATCCACGTATTCGGCAATCGGAAAAGACTTGGCTAAATTTTGAACAAGAGGAGATAAACAGCAACACCAAGCCGCGTTGAGATAAACGTGCGCGCAATCCGCCCCCTTAAACCTGCAGAGAACCGATTTTCGCGTTTCCCGATGTGGGCAAGGAATACAGGTCCAAGTACCTCTGCCCATTCTTTTCAATTCGCATTCCCCCACTAAACCGGAACTTCAAGCGGAACAAAACGGAATCATTTGACAAAAAATTGTTGAAATAGAGTCGCTTGCTTGCTTTCGGAGAGATGCAATCCCGGCCAATTGTTCCCATGTATTTCCCGCAAAGTTCGAAAATTTTGTTGACGATTTATCCCACGGATGACAGATTTCGCATAGAGATTGTCGGATTTTGGAGATAATTCGGAAAAATTGTTCCCAGTACGAGTCCAGTTTGGTTCTGACTAAGTTGTTGTTGGAAAACTGAAAAATGTGAAGTCCGGCCGTGAAGTTCCGCTTAACCGTGAGGACATGCGCGAAGAGATGAACTGCCTCGGTAAACTGGCGGTAATCGCATGAAATCGGCTGTACGTTGAGTGGCAGGGCAAGACATCCCATACGCGCTCGGCCGGGTTGAGGTGTGTGTGTGTTATGTTGGGAGGTAGGAATCGCAACCGGATGCAGCTTTCCTGCCAGCAAGCTTGATTACGTCGTTTGACGAAGTCCTTGCGGGGCGTGACCCAGCCCTCTCACACATCTCATGCTGCCGGCGCACCTGCTCCCAGGCGTTTCGCGGCATTCTCGATCGCCTCTTCGATCAGATCATCCGCATCCCGTTCTGACATGCCGCCGCTGATGACGTCTGCCGCAACGGCAACGGCAACGTTGGCCGCGGCGTCCTGAACTTCCCTGATGGCGTCAGCCTCAGCCGATGCGATCCTGTCCTCGGCGGCCTGAATCCGCCTTGTGACGGCAGCCTGCAAGTCCTTCCTGGCCTGTTCGGCAGCCGCCTCGGCTTCCTCTTGTGCACGTCGAATGATGGTCTCAGTCTGTTCGTCGACTTCCTTTCTCTTTTTCTCGCTGGCGTCGAGAAGGGCCTTCGCTTCCTCCC
This sequence comes from Paracoccaceae bacterium, assembly GCA_963664045.2. Classification (GTDB taxonomy): domain Bacteria; phylum Pseudomonadota; class Alphaproteobacteria; order Rhodobacterales; family Rhodobacteraceae; genus JAPPHA01. Next base: position 259,398 of record CAXXGT010000002.1, read on the forward strand.
GAAGCTCGCGGGCCTCGTCGAGATCCTTCCTGATTCCGTCCGCACGCCGGTCCAGCAGCCCCGCAACCTTCCCCGGGGCCCTCAGCCAGACGAGAAGGGCGACAAAAAGCAGAAACGAAATCGAGACGACAAAGTCGGTATTGTTCAGGCTGAAAAACGGGCCGCTTGCCGCAGCGGCCGACTGAGGAAACAGTACCGCGGCGAGAAACGGGAACAGGACAGAAAAACGGACCACTCTCTCCTCCGTCAACTGGAAAGGGAGTTCATTTGGGCCGAAACAGCCGATCGTATCGCTTCCTGATCATGAGCTCCGGGCATGATCACCCGGACGATGTCTTCGGCGACATCACTCGCCACGTTTTCGATCGACTTGATGGCGTTGGACCGGATGTCCCGGATCCTTTCCTCGGATTCCGCAAGCTTGACGGCAATCCGTTCGTCGGCCTCGGCCGTGGCGACTTCAAGATCCTTCACGAATTCGGCCTTCGCCAATTCCAGGACTTCCCGGGCCTTGCCGCGAGCTTCTTTCAACGCCCGTTCGTACTGCTCCTCGCATTCAACTGCCTTCGCCCTGAAGGTCTCGGCGAGTTCAATGTCATGCTCTCTCGTTCTTTTCCGCTCGGCCAGGATCTCCCTGATTCTCGGAATCGCGATCCCGTTCAGGATGAGGTAAATGATGACGAGCGTGACGACCAACCAGAAAACCTGGTTGGGGAACGTGGTGAAATCAAGCTGCGGCATGCCTTCCGCATGCTGAGTTCCGACGGCATCAGTTTCTACTGCCATCCTTCCCCCCTTTCCCTCAGGTCGCGACCGGCAACCCGGTGCTCACGGTTCATCGGCACGAAGTACGGGCATGCCGGGACCGGCGCATATGCCCGGTCTCAACACGGTAGCCGCTATTGCGCGTACATGAGGAGCAAGGCGACCAGAAACGAGAAAATCCCGAGCGCTTCCGCAAAGGCAATACCGATGAACATCGTCGCCATCTGCCCACCCGCAGCGGCCGGATTGCGTAATGCACCGGAAAGATAGTTGCCGACGACATGGCCGACACCAACGGCAGCGCCTCCCATGCCGGTACACGCAAGTCCGGCACCGACGAGGGCGCCCATTTCGACAAGATTGCCTTCTACTGCCATTTTGTTTGCTCCTTCAGTATTGGAATGGCTCGGTCAGACCGGGGGCGTGCTCAATGTTGTGGATGCAGCGCATCGTTCAGATACACGCATGTCAGGATTGTAAAGACATAGGCCTGAATGCAGACGACCAGGCTTTCCAGACCGTAAACGGCCATGATCGCCACGACGGGCGCTACCGATCCGATGCCGAGCACACCGGCAAAACCGGCAAAAACCTTGATGACCGCATGCCCTGCCATCATGTTTCCAGCCAGGCGAATGGAATGACTGACCGGGCGGACGAAATAGGAAATCACCTCGATGATCGCGAGGACCGGTCGCAGCGCGAGTGGCGCGCTGGAGATCCAGAACAGGCCGAGGAATTGCGCACCGTTCTTGACGAACCCCAAAATCGTGACGGCGATGAAAATGACCAGGGCCATGGTCGCGGTCACGGCGATATGAGACGTCGTGGTGAAGGACATCGGGAGCAAGCCCAGGACATTCGCCACCAGCACAAACATGAAAATCGTCAGGATATAGGGGAAATATCGGAGTCCTTCCCTGCCGGCAATGTCCTCGACCATCTTGTGCACGAAGCTGTAAAGGACCTCGGCAATCGACTGCATCCGGCCGGGTACGAGCCGGCGACGACGCGGGGCCAGGACCATCAGACCGATGATTGCAAGGACCGTCAGGCCCATCCACAGGGTGACATTTGTCGGCGTGAAGATTCCGGTTTCCGTGCCTCCAAACAAGGGCCGCACCAGAAACTGGTCCATGGGATGTATATTGAAGCCGCCGGTTTCCGATTCCGCAGCCACTCGCGATATCCTCCTAGACTTCGTCGCCCCCGTCTTCCGTCCCGGAAGACTGGAGCAACCCGGCGTTCCTGGTTCTTACCTCTTCGGCCGTTCTCATCATCGCGCGCACGCCTGCCGCAAAACCCAGCAGGGTAAACACGACAAGGAACAGCGGTAGCGTCCCGAACAACCGGTCCAACCCGAATCCGATCCCGAATCCGAACACGAGGCCAATAACCAACTCGAGCACCATGCGCCACGCCAATTGTGCAGCGGATACGTGGCTTTGTTCCCGAGGCTTCGGCCTACCGACAAGCTTTGCCGCCTCGATTCTTCGTTCGAGAGCAGCCAATTCGTCCCGTTCTCGCATATCGGGCATGTGGTCAACGGATTTCGCCGGTGCGCCGGCGGCCTGAACCGCCGGGCGCACGGAAACTAGGTACCGTCCCTTCCGATGTCAAGGTTGAAGTCATCAACCTGCGCTCATGGCACCGCCTTGAAAAACATCACTTTTTTCACGGAATTGGTTCACTGTCACCTCTCCTGTTCCCATGATAGGGGCAGAATCCATTGATTGACCGACCAACGGACGACGCTACCGTGCCTCGTTGCATCCTACCAGCGGATGCCCCCGGCGCCAGTCGGGATTGCTGCATCGTGACATGACCCGGTCGGTCGGTCCCCAGACATTGGAAGCCGGCGGCGGCCGGAATCGTCCCTGGATCTCGATCCCTTGTCCGGCCCGGGCGGAGCATTCATCCGGTTCGGACCAGCATGAGCAACGCGACGACGGTGGCCGCAATCCCTGCAAGAACAAGAACCGGCGGAAAATGACCGGTCAGCGTCACTTCCCAGGCCGTAACCCAGGTTGGAGTCAAATAGGTGTACGCCATGACCTTCGCCGACGGCAGTCGTACGGACCCGTATTGAAGGAAGTAAAAGCTCAAGACACTCGCGGCAACTGACAAGTAGGCAAGTCCCAGCCAGAAAATGACTGGCAGGGCGCTCCACTCGGTCCGAAGCAGAACAGGCAGGCTGATGGCCGTCAGAAACAGCCAGCCAGCAACCGTCATTCCGAAAGTGGATACCAGGATCGGCTCACCTCGAATCAACCGCGCGACCAACGGCACGTAGACGGCATGGCATACACATCCGACCAGGTAGATCGCTTCACCGCGCCCGATGTCAAACCGCAGGATCGCGACCGGGTCCGCGCGAAAGATCACCCATACAGCGCCGCAAGCGCCGACGGCGAGGGCGACGGCAACCCGCCCGGTCAAGACCTGGCGCAACAGGAAGTATGCCGCGATCGCGGTCATGATGGGGGTTAGCGTGAAAACTGCAGAGGCCGAAACGGCCGGCGCGGTTTTCAGTCCTTCGAACATCAGGACAAAGTAAGTTGCGAACAGAACACCCTGCACGGCGTATCGCCACGGGGCACGGAAATGCGCGCGCCTGATTCCCGGACCCATCCCTGCCCAAATCCCGATTATGATGCCCGATATGAAGAACCTGAGCGCCATGATCGCCGTTGGCTCCACCAGGTTCGAAATCCGGCTTCCGATGCTGAAGGAACCGGCAATCAGCATCGAGAACGCGAACATGGCGAGATGGCCACGAGCCTCGGAAGAAAAATTCATGCACGCACAACCATGCTTCTGTTCGTCAACCGCAACATTCATTCGAGAGACGCCTGAGAGAACCGTGTCCGGGAGTCGCGTTTTCAAGTGGCCACGGGTTTCGGACTTCTGAAGAGTTTCTTGCGGAATTCCCGCGAGGTTGCAACATGCATGATTTCGCCTGGCGTGACCGTGGCAGTGATCAGGACATCGATCGCCTGACCCGGGTTCTCGATGGCCTCCAACAGGCGATCTTGCCGGTGCCTGGGCACTATTGTTCCCAGGAGGATTGAAGAGGAGTCGCAGTTTGTCCGCTTGACCAAGAACGTCATGCAGTTCGTACGTTGATCACCCTCCCCTGTGTTTGAAACTGTCACGGCGAAATGAATAGAGGGCCCCCGGGTCGACGGAGACATCGACTACGGCCGGTTTTCCGCAAGAAAACGCCGCTTCGATAGCCTCGCCAGCTTCGGAACTGGTTTTCGCACGGAATCCCTTGGCACCGTAGAGCTCGGCCAGTTCGTCGAATGGCGGGCTGGAAACGTCAGCACCTATGTAGCGACCACCAAAAAAGTCCCTCTGATAGGCCTTCTCTGCTCCCCAGCACTTGTTGTTCATGACCACAGTGACAGTCTTGATGTTGTTGTCGACGGCGGTAGACAGTTCAGACACTGTCATGCCAAACCCGCCGTCACCCATCAAACTGACGACCGGTCGGTTGGGCTGGGCAAGCTTTATGCCTAGACCGCAGGCGAAGGAGAAACCGACCAAGCCAAAATCAAGCGGCGTGAAGAGGCTCCTGGGCGTGTGGTAATTCAGCGCATCGGTCGCCTGCAGGCAAAGTGTGCCCGCATCCATTGTTACGGCCGCATTCTTAGGCAGCACGTCACGAAGTGTTTTGAACAATCCCGATGGCTGGACCGGAACGGAATCGGTATCAGCATCGGAGTCGCGCTGTTTCAGATAGGATCGACGTTCCGCCAAAAAGGCGTCAGTCCAAGCTTCAGCCCTTTTGCGTTTTTGACATTTGTCGATCTCTGAAACCAACTGCCGTGCTGCGCTTGGTGCATCAGCCCAGATTCCGATCTTGACTGGAAAGTACCGACCGATTGCCGTCGGTTCCAATTCGACCTGAATGATCGCTGCATCGCGATTGATGTTCTCGTAACTGTAAAATGTCGTGTTGAATCCGAGCCGTGTACCAAGTGCTAGGATTACGTCAGATTCCTTGGCCAGTCGCGAAGCGACAGGATTTCCACGCGGCCCCATCTGACCGGCATTCAACCTGTGTCCGAACGGGACCGCATCACCGTGCCCGGGTGACGTCACGATCGGACAATCAAGCGTTTCGGCTAACAACAGTGCCGCTCCATGACCCTCGGTATTCTTGATGCCCCCTCCGGCGATGATCAATGGCCGAACTGCATCCAGCAGCAAGGCAGCTGCCCGCGAGATCAGATCGCCATCCGCAGTGGGAAATGACTCGGGGCGATAATTCGCTGGCGCCTGCATGTTCACGAAATCCGCCTGCGTCGACAAGACATCACGGGGGAGGTTGAGTTGCACCGGTCCACGCCGTGGCGTCATTGCAACGCGAAACGCCTCTCGGACCATCTCCGGTACCCGTTCCGCGCTCAGTGCCGTCAAGGTTTTCTTGGTAATCGGTGCAAACAGCGCCTGTTGGTCCACCTCCTGAAACGCATCCCGGAAAACATGCTCCGACGAAAGAGACCCAGCGATCGAAACAACCGGCGAAAACGCCGCCTTGGCCTGACCGAGCCCTGTCACGAGATTGGTGGCGCCAGGCCCGTTCTGCCCGGCAAGTATGACACCGGGTTTACCCGTTGCGCGGGCAAATCCGTCGGCCATGTGCGCGCCGGTTCGTTCATCGTGTACACCGATGAAGGTGATGTCGGTTGCGTCGTACAATGCATCGAACATCTCCATCGTGGCCGACCCGATCAGCCCGAAAACATGGTCCGTCTTCTCTGCCTTGAGTGCTTGGACGGCGGCCTGGCCACCGGAAAGTCTGGTCATGCGTTATCCTTTCGCAGCAAATTTCCAAACAAGGCAGTATGATCTCCCAACCCCTTGATACCGGTTCCGGACGTCATTCATCTCGTTTTGATCGCGAGGCAATTTTTATGTGATTGAGTCTGCCGGATAATTCCCTGGGCCCTTGGCAGGCCAACTGGTCGTTGACGGTCTGTCTCGGAGTTCATTCATACCGTCTTCGATCTCGTATGATTCCCAACGGCAACGACCTAATCGTTTAACCTCGCGTTGGAATTCTCGGTGCCTCCAAACCTTGCAATCAACTTGGAGAGCCGGCAAGTCTTGACCCGGGACAATGTCTGCTCTTGATTTCCTGGCCCACTCCATTCTTGGCCACTGCCCGATCGGGGCGCCATATCCAATGGTCGCAGGATTGAGGCATACGAAAAATCCCCGGACGTTGGCGTCGAAGCTCTCACGGTAAATCAGCATTTCGTGTGTCCGCAAGTACATGCCGGTCCCGGCATCCCTTCCCTTGGAAGACCTGCCGACTTCCGATTCCTCTCGACATGGCAGGGAAGCCCAGTTTCTGGCATTGGCCACCTTTGCCATGAGCGGTTTCGATTGTCGTGATGTGCTCGTGGCATGTCATTCCGCTGCCCATTTGGATAATAGAAAATCCGCACATCGTTCCCCAACCAAATAGGCGGCAGCATTGATATTGGAAGAGACAATGATCGGAATGACCGAGGTGTCGGCGACCCGAAGGCCATCCAACTGATGAACCCGGAGATCAGAATCAACAACTGATGCGGAATCACGCCCCATTTTGCACGTACCGACCGTATGCCAGCTCGTCTGGCCGGTTGATCGCGCATAGTCCAGCAACTCCCGGTCAGTTTGAACATCCTCCCCCGGCAGAACTTCACGCACGATCAATTCTGATAACGCCGGTTGCCTCGCCAACTCGCGCAAGATTTTCAACCCCTTTACCGCGTCGTCCCTGTCTCGCTCGTCATGCAGGTAGTTCGCCTTGATGACAGGATCATCCAGTGGTTCACGCGATCGGATATGTATCGAGCCGCGGGATTCGGGGTACAGCTTGAAATAATTGAGACTGAAGCCGGAGAAATCGTCGACCCCCAAGCCCTTGGCCATTGAGAACCTGTCCCTGCCAGTGACATGGGCCAGTTGAAGCTTGATATCCGGTGACGTGATGTCTGCCCGGGATTTTGCAATTGCATGAACCGTAACGGTTGAAGTCGCCATCAAACCGCGCTTCATGATTAGATATTTGAGCATCTGCATCGCACCACGCAGTTTGCTGTTCAGCGCGTCATTCAGGGTTATCCGGAGCATGGTCTCGTATGTAATGCGTACATTCAGGTGATCCTGGAGATTACAGCCGATGCCGGGGAGATGCTTCACGGTCCGGATGCCGTGCCTTTTCAGGATACTCCGGTCACCGATACCAGACCGTTCGAGAATCAATGGTGAACACAACGCACCACCGCACAAAATAACCTCACAGCGGCAACCGGCAAAAACCTTGGTGTTGAGGCCACCCCGGTGGTCGAGAGGATGGTATTCAACTCCGACCGTCTTCCCGCCGTCAAATACGACCCGCTCTACCAAAGCACGGGTCATGACGGACAGGTTGCCGCGGCCTCTGGCCTTTTGCAGATAGCCCACTTCGGCACCGCAACGCTTGCCGTTCGAGACCGACAACTGAAGATACGATACGCCTTCGTAGGTTTTGGCATTGTAGTCTTCTGTCGGTTCGATTCCGAAGGACTGGCAGCCGTTGAAAAAAGCCTCGGTGATCGCATCCTTGTGGGCGATATCCGTGACGGCAATTGGCCCACCAACTCCACGAAAGACTCCATCACCTCCTGGCCGGTCCTCGATGCGCTTGAAATAAGGAAGTACATCCTGATAACCCCAGCCTGGGCATCCGAGGTCCCGCCATTTGTCATAAGCGAGCGGATCGCCTCGGACAAAAAGCATGCCGTTGATACTGCTGGACCCGCCCAAAACCTTGCCGCGGGGCCAGTACAGTTTTTTTCCCTTCATTTCCGGCTCGGGTTCAGTTTCGAATGCCCACAGGACCGAAGGGTCTGCCAGCAGCCGGCCAACACCTAGCGGAATCGGTATCCACGGATGATTCGCCTCACCTCCGGCCTCGAGGAGCAAAATCCGGAACCGGCCGTTTCTACTCAGACGTTCAGCAACTGCACAACCGGCCGAACCGGCGCCTACAATTACAAAATCAAAATCCGGTTCATTCATGGCGCCGCGTGATGTTGGCAACGCAATGGTTCCAGAGTTGCAGGGTGAGGGATCTAGACTCCATCTCGGTTCCCCCTGAAAATTCGGTCTAGGATCTTCGCAAGGAAAAGAATGGCCAAACCTGCGAGCAGCCCTTGGCCGATCGAGGCGTATTGCAAGGCTTCGAGAACATCCTCGCCAAGGCCCTTTGCACCGATGAGCGACGCGACCACGACGGTCAGAAGACTCAGCAGGATCGTCTGGTTGATTCCAGCACGAATTGACGGAGCTGCAAGCGGCAGTTCGATGCGGGTCATGAGAAACCACTCGGAGGCACCGTAAGCAATTGCCGCCTCCCGTATTGAATCGGGAACGCCTTGAATCCCCAGCACGGTTAGGCGCACGACAGGAGGCATTCCAAAAATCAGACATGTAACGACAGCTGCCGACTTGCCTGTTCCGAAAAAGGCTATGATCGGGATCATGTAGACGAATGTCGGAATCGTTTGCTGCATGTCCAGAATAGGGCGGATCGCCCGGTACACCTTGGGTCTGTGGGCCGAATAGATTCCAATCGGGATGCCGATTCCAATGCTGATGCATGCTGCGGTTCCCAAGAGTGCCAGGGTCTGCATGGCAAGAGTCCACAACCCCACCGACCCGATAAACGCAAGAAAGACCGCCGCCGTGAACGCAGCCCACCGATTTGCCGAGAGTGCCGTCACTATCACGATCAGGATGGCTACTACGGGCCAAGGGGTCTGCACAAACAATGTCTCGAGAAAATCCAGTACGATACGAATGCCGAAACTGATCGTGTCAAAAAGAGTGTCACCGTAGATGGTTAGATAATCGAATATTCCCTCAATTATGGCGACGGAAAAATTTCGGAACTCCGGATCACGCGGGAACTCACTCAGGACATCAAAATCAATCAAAGACGCGTAGTGAGCCATGTTGATGGCGCAAATGCAGAAAACAAACACAATCGAAAACACAAGATTCTGTACGCTTTTGGGCGGTGTTGCGGACTGATCGGACAACCAGGCATTGTAACGGCGCGCCAGAATGGGATTGGCAAGCATGGCTTCGCCAGCCCTCACGGCAAGAATCATCACAACCCCGAGAACGAGATACCAAATGCCGCTTTCAGCGGCTCGCTGCATCTCGACCTGTGCTTGCTCAATTATGGTTTGAAGCCCTTCAATATTGCGTTTCAATGCTTCAACATTGCTCTTGGAGGCTTCTATGGCTTGCTCCAGTTGGGCTTGTCGCAGATTCAGTTGAATCGTGACCGTATCAATGCGATCTCTGATTTCCTTGGTCAAATCCCCCCATAGGCCCCGTCCTATTTGGGTGAGTGCGAAGGCCTCGAATACTGTAAAAACCAACGCCCACGAGAATATGCCATATGTGCCGAACCAAACGGGACCGAACAAGACGGTCATCCAATTCCAACTGAATACGAATTTCGGATTGTCGTTTATCTTGTCAAATTCGGATTCATAGTATCCCTTGCTCTTGTATCCGACGAAATCGCCGATTTTGTCTTGAACAGGCAACTCGGAAACAGCGACGGTCATTCGTCACCTCCATGAATGACGGCTTTCAACAGGTCAGACTGTGCGATAACGCCAATTACATCGCCATTGTCGTCAACAACCAGTATCGGACCTTCCTTCCCGACGGCGGCTTCAATGACGGCGTGCAGTTTGGTTTCAGATGGTATGCGGGGAGCATGTGAGGGAATGCTTCCCTCTCTGGTCCGCCAGCTTTCGATATCCATCATGACTGCGGATGCCCGGACTATGTTCAGACGCGAGATACCGGACACGAAATCCCTGACGTAATCATCAATCGGCGCCATGATTATTTCTTCAGGGGTTCCGATTTGCACAATCCCTCCGTCACGCATAACCGCAATACGATCACCAATCCGGACAGCCTCTTCCAGATCATGGGTTATGAATACGGTCGTCTTTTTCATGGTGGAAGCAAGCTTCACGAACTCAGATTGCAACTGGCGCCTGATCAGTGGGTCAAGGGCGCTAAAGGGCTCATCCATCAGGAGAATCTCTGCGTCGGCAGAAATTGCACGGGCTAGTCCGACCCGCTGTTGCATTCCGCCCGAAAGCTCATGCGCGAACTTGTTCGCCCATTCGCTCAGCGCCACCATTTCCAGGGCCTCCCCGGCCTTCTTGAGTTGCAGGTTTCTTGACAAACCGCGAATTGCCAGGGGAAGCGCAACGTTTTCCAGAACTGTCTGATGAGGCATCAATGCGAAATTCTGAAACACCATGGCAATGTGTTCGTTTCTGAACCTGCGCAGTTCAGGAACATCAAGTTCCATGATCCGGCTTCCAGAAACCTCGATCTCGCCGAAAGTGGGATCCAATAATCGATTGATATGGCGCACGAGTGTCGACTTGCCGCTCCCCGACAAGCCCATGATGCAGAACAATTCACCCCGCCTGATGGACAGGGTGACATCGGCGACGCCGATGACACAATTGTACTCTTCCAGTGCCTCTGATTTACTAAAGGCGTATTTTCGAATTTTCTCAAGCACATCCGGTTGCGATGAACCGAAGATCTTCCAGACATTCCTGATTTCGATGGCAGCGCCAGCGTTCATTCCATGTCTACTCTCAGCCCCTAGTGGAGGACAGTTCTGACGCGGTCCGTGATACGCGTACGCGAGATGTCCGTGAGGGTTTGGCCAAATGGATAGTGCGCATTGCAGAGCATTGACAGCGTTACACGCCTCAAGACTTCGAAATGGCGAATTTCCAAAATGGCCGAATCCCCCACTGGACGAGAAACCTAGATGCCAAACCAGCTATCAACCCGTTCCGCGTTTTCTGCCATCCAATCCCGGACCACTTGTTCAGGATCCTTGCGCAGGTGTCCAACCTCGAAAGACCACTGGTTTACAGTTTTGATATCGAGTTCAATGTTTGCCATCAATTCGGTCGCCAAGGGAGCTCTTTCCTCCAGGGATTTCGACCAGGCCATTTGCATCGTGAGCGGTGCACTGGCGCAGGTGATCTTGGATTTCTCAAACCAGTCGTCCTGCGATTGCCCCACCAACTTCCAGCAGCCCGAACCATCATTCTCGGGCTCGGACAATTGGACGAGATCATAGGCTTGCCAGACGGAATCCGGTTTCGCGCAAAATGTCGCATAACCCTCTTTCTTCTTGGTAGCATCGGCCAATGCTGCCTGGTTGACACCCACTTCGGCGCGAACCCACTCGATGCTTTCGGACAATCCATAATCGCGGATCTTTACCATGTTCTCGTTTGTGGATACCCAACCTGAGCGGCCGATCCAAACTTCGCCTTTTCCGTCGCCATCCTTGTCGAGTTGTGCCGCGATTTCCGGCCGTGCCAAATCGAAAATCGATTCTACGTTCTGTTCTTCATAGAAGTACCGAGGCACGCAGAAGCCGCCAAATCCATGGTATGGCTTTTTGCTGTAGTTGACGGTCCCTGCTTCGACGACATACTTGTCGTAAAAGGCCTTCTGATTGGGCAGCCAGGTGTCGGCATGAATGTCGATGTCGCCTTTGCCCTCATGCATGCTGGCCCATACGGCCGCATTTTCTGCAGGTTTTGTTTCAACCTCGTATCCGAGGCGTTCTTCAAACAGGATCTTCAACATAAACTTGATGGCCTGGAACGAGGGGTAAGGATTATCATTTAACGTGATTTTCTCTGCCCCTATCGCTGCGGTCCCTACTACCGAGACCGCCAAAGAAGCCAGAAGCATTTTTCTGAAACCGTGTAGACTGCAGTTCATTTCATATCTCCCTATGACCAGCATTCAATCGACCATAGCGATGACTTGCCATGCTCATATTGTCAGACAAAAAATGCTAACACGACCACAATTGGCTGTAAACAGAAAATTCCTAAACCAAGTCAGGCGTCTTATTACATTGAAACCATTACGAACAGTTGTCGACGCGTCTCCGAAAACCATGGCCGATCGAAACATCAACGACCATATTTTGTCTGACAATCCAGTTTACACCATGCAGAATTGACAGTACGATTGACCGGGTATGTGAGGCGTTGCAAGTTGAAAGGGGATACTCGGTTGAGTTTAGGCATGTCCAATCGGAAAATCCGGAAAATCGTTGGCATGGATGGCTTGGAGGAGTCTTTTCGCGAGCAAACACAGTCAGTGATACGAGAGGCTATCATTGATGGAGACTTTGCCGCAGGTCAGAAACTGACGGAGCGGGCGTTGAGTGAAATCACCGGGGCCAGTCGTTCCAGCATACGGGAAGCGCTTTCTCACTTGGAAGCGACCGGTCTGGTCGTTAGGCAACCGCATCGTGGATATACCGTTGCCAAGCTTGACCCCAGGAGCATTTTCGAAATTTTCGAGCTTCGCGCTTCGGTGGAAACACTTGCGGCAGAATTGTTCACGGAGCGCGCGAGTGAACAAGAAGTGAATGACATCAAGGCAGCAATCGAGTTTCTTGAACACGGGGTCCAGACCGGTGATCTTTGCAAGATAAGATCGGCAAAGGATCGGTTTTACAACGCTTTGTTCACAGGCTGCCGCAATCGGGAAATTCAGAAAGCCCTGGAGAGTGTCATCGACCGAATCTACTATCTTCGCCGTCACCTGATGAGCGACCCTGATCGCGCGCAGGCATCACTGAATGAAATGAGCCGCCTCGCAAAGGCATTGGTCGAGAGAGATAAAGACGCGGCCCGCCAGGCAAGCATTGCGCACCTGGAATCTGCACGGTCTGCACTAGTCAAGCGATTGTCAATTGATGACGGAGGTTCGCTCCCGGGGTGATTGGGTCATGGCCAACAACATAGGTTTGTATCGTTCCGTAGCACTTTCGGTATCTTGCTGGCATCATGGCTTTTTCACCGGTTTGGCGGTTCCCAATTTTCCGGCACGATCCTGTTTACAGATTTTGAGAAAAAGGCGGGGACACCGGTGTTGTCCTGCAGTTCGCCATTCGAAAAATCGAATTCCCCGAGCAAGTTGTTATGCCCCCCACGCCTGAGGCGAATGGATTGCGATCACCTTCAGAATCCAGTGCTGCTTCGCCGCGGTCATGGCGGCCTCTACCTGTCGGGTCTTGTAGAGATAGATCCAGCAGATGCTGCTGCCTGATGTGCTTTTGCTGCCGCTTGCCGCCAGCACCTTCCGGTGCAGCTCGGTCCACCTCATTAGTGACCCGGGCCCCATGGGCGATATGCCTTACCCAACTCACGCTGTACGGGTCTCGATAGCTTGGCCGGTGCAGTTCCGAAGCATTTGCCGGATGACTTCCAACCGGTCGTGATGACCGAGCCGTCCCCTTGTCACGACATTCGGGACTTTTCAGTTCGTACAAGGGAATCCGAGGCCGGGTTCCGGTAGTCGATCGCCGCACTTCCTGCCGAGGTCGGGCAGCGCGTGGAAAGCCACCGTCGGGCAATGGTGATGCTTGATGTGGAACTTCATTCGGCCAAAACCAATGGTCACTCAGAGGTTCCAAGGACAAGCTTTCCGGCCGGGTCGTTGCCTCGGGCATTGACTTCATCTAGCGTCGGGTCTCTATGCGACTGGGACCATGAATTCGCCGGATTAGGGAAGAGAATCCGGACGTAATCACGAGCACGATTCTCCCGCAGGGCCAGGGGGCCACATGGCGAATATTCAAACGCTGCATATGCTGATCGACGGTCATTGGGTCGATGCGTCGGACGGAGCCCGCTTCGACAGCATCGACCCTTCGACTGGCAGGGTCTGGGCAAGTGTGCCCGAGGCGACAGCTTTCGATGTCGACAGGGCCGTCCGTGCTGCCGACAAGGCCTTGACCCAAGGGCCGTGGGGACGCATGACTCCGACGGAGCGCGGCAAATGCCTCCGGAAGCTGGGAGACCTACTGGCAGATTCGTCCGAGAATCTGGGACGGATTGAAACCCGCGACACCGGGAAGATGTTCAAGGAAACCAGGTGGCAGGCAAACTATGTTTCCGAATTCTATCACTTTTATGCTGGCGCGACCGACAAGATCAGCGGCGAGACCCTTCCAATTGACAGGCCCGATCTCTTTGTTTTCACGAACCGCGAACCGCTCGGGGTCATTGCGGCAATCGTGCCTTGGAATTCGCAACTATTCCTGGCAGCCGTGAAGATCGGCCCGGCCCTGGCCGCGGGCAACACGATTGTCATGAAATCGTCGGAACACAGCGCGGCACCTTTGCTCGCTTTCGGAAAACTGGTGGCCGAGGCTGGTATTCCTGACGGTGTGGTCAACATTGTTACTGGTCATGGCGACCCGTGCGGCCGTGTCCTGACCTCGCACCCGTCGGTGGCGCGGGTTTCGTTCACCGGAGGGCCTTCGTCCGCCGCCCACGTCATACGAAACACAGCCCAGAACTTTGCAGAGCTGTCGTTGGAACTCGGGGGAAAGTCTCCCGTCATCGTGTTCGAGGATGCCGACATGGACAGTGCAGTCAACGGTGTCGTGGCCGGAATTTTTGCCGCGTCCGGCCAGAGTTGCGTTGCCGGGTCGCGGCTTTACCTGCACGAGAACATTGCCGATTCATTCCTCGAGAAACTGGTCCCGCTTGCACAGGGGATCCAGATTGGTGATCCCCACGCTGAGGACACGGAGATGGGCCCGCTCTGCACCCTCGACCAGCTGCGGCACATCGAGGAACAGTTGGCCTTCGCAAGGAATGAAGGTGGCAATGTGCTTTGTGGCGGGCGTCGCCTGCCCGACAAGGGCGGTTATTATTTCGAGCCGACCATCGTCGAATGTCCGCGCCAGGACATGACGATCGTGGACACCGAACTGTTCGGTCCGGTTCTGAGTGTCCTGCGATTTCGAACCGAGGATGAGGCGCTGCAATTGGCCAACGACACGAAACATGGTCTCGCTGCCGGGATCTTCACCCGTGACAGTGCTCGCAGCCTGCGCATGGCGAGGCGGATAAGAGCCGGAATAGTCTGGGTCAACACCTATCGCGTCATTTCGCCCGTTGCTGAATTCGGCGGACTGAAAGTATCGGGCTACGGGCGCGAAGGAGGTTTCCAGGCAATCTATGACTACACGCGGTCGAAGACCGTCTGGATGAACACGTCCGACGAGATCCGGTCAACAATCCCTTCCTGATGGGTTGAGAGCGGACAATAAAGTTCCATCTGGCGATCAACCTGGATCGAATAGGTGCCGCGACCACGACGGATCCTGTTCGGAAACAAACCCTCGACTTGATCCGGTTGGCCGACTGGGCGGGATTTGAGGTGGCTTGGGTGGCAGAGCACCATGCACTGGAAATGACCATGGCGCAAAGCCCCTCCGAGATCCTGACGTGGTAGGCAGGTCAAACGGATCGCATCCGGGCTCCGGCTATGGCATGGTCAACACGGTATATTGGGATCCGATGCGGCTTGCCGGGGAAGCAGCCATGCTGGACCTGATCCCGTACAAGAGGCTGGAACTCGGGCCGGGATCCAGTGCCTTTCTGCGCGAAGTCGATCGAATGAAAACCGGACTGCTCCAGAAGGACGGCTACCGTCTGGTTGGCCGCGCGTGCGCCCTTCAAATTCGATTATTCCGTCCCCAACAACTGCAATGTGCTGGGTTGGCCGTTGACCTTGCCATTTTCCGCGGCGGACACGTACACGTACCGTCTCGAGGCACCGGTAGCTGATGCAGGTAGCATTTTCTCCGGTCGGTGGGCAGTCATGCGCCGCACCTCAGTCTGTCGAGATGTAGATGCCGGGTCTGCAATACTCGCCGCTGTTCGCCACGTACTCTGCCAGGTTGGCAGCCTGACGTTGACGTGGGGCGATGTTGTTAACGATTCCCCGACCGGGTGTTGCTTCCAGAGCTGGACGGGAGCGCCCGCTTCGTTCCGGAAATGCTTGCAGGGCCAATTTTTGTAGCGTCAATTTTCGTTTGTTTTGATTGATTTACGTCGCGGGCTGGACTCTTGCCTCCTGCCCGTCCATAGAGGCACCGAATCGGGAATCGAATCAGGTGCCATGATCGACCTTTCCAGACTGTCCGCAATACCGGTCGCACGTCGCGAGGAACAGCGCTTCCGCGATCTCCTGGACGAACATCATTACCTCGGCGCGGGACCGAAGATCGGCGAAACCATTTGGTATGCGGCCGACGACGGCAGCGGCGCATGGCCGGCGCTGGCCGCCTTCTCGGCTGCGGCGCTCAAATGCACGGCGCGCGACCGCTGGATCGGCTGGAGCCCGCGGGACAGGTTCGGGCGGTTGCACCTGGTTGCCAACAATGTGCGCCTGCTGCTGCGCGGACGGCAGCCGAACCTGGGTTCCCGCTTTCTCGGCCTCTGTGCGCGGCGCATCAATGCCGACTGGCAGGCCCGCTATCATCATCCGCTGCTGCTCCTGGAAACCTTCTGCGACCCGGAGCGCCACAGCGGCACGGTCTACCGCGCCGCCAACTGGATCACCGTCGGCAGGACCCGCGGCTACCGCCGCCACGGCAACGGCTATGTCGCGGGATCGACACCGAAACAGGTGTTGGTGCTGCCGCTCGCGCCCGATGTCCGCGCCCGGCTCACCGCCCCGGCGCTGGCGCCGGAACTCCAGCTTCACGGAACCGAGAAGATGCGCAAGATGAACACCGCCGAAATGGCCAGCCTGTACGACTACTTCACCGAA
Source organism: Paracoccaceae bacterium (assembly GCA_963664045.2). Lineage (GTDB taxonomy): Bacteria > Pseudomonadota > Alphaproteobacteria > Rhodobacterales > Rhodobacteraceae > JAPPHA01. Next base: position 275,871 of record CAXXGT010000002.1, read on the forward strand.
ATCGACGATCCTCGCGGACGCCGCGGGCGCCGCTACCATCTGCCGACGTTGCTGTCGCTCTGTGCTGCGGCCACGCTGTGTGGCGCCAATGGCTGGAAGGCGATCCATGCCTGGATCCAGGACCTCGGACCGGGGATGCTGAGGCATTTCCGCCTGCCCAGGGCCGGGAATGGCACCCATGACCTCCCGAGCATCTATTGCATCCGCAACATCATGGTCACGGTCGACCCCGACCAGCTTGCCGCAGCCACGGCCCGCTTCTGCCGGGACCATGGCTGGGACCAGGGTGCGGGCATCGCCATCGACGGCAAGACCATCCGCGGTGCTGTCGATGACGAGGGCCGCAAGACCCATGTGCTCGGCGCCAGCAGCCACGACGCCTCCGCGCCGTTGGCTCAAAAAAAACCGTGCTGACCATCGAGGAAGACGGGAAAGACACGGAGAAGGCCACCAACGAGATCGGCGTCTTCATCCCGACCATGGACCTGATCCCCGACATCAGCGGTCGAACGGTCACCGTCGATGCCCTGCTCACCCAGACAGCGATCGCTGCCTACCTGCACGACCGCGGCGCAGATTTCCTCTTCGTCGCCAAGGGCAACCAGAAGACCCTCTCCAATGACATCAAGGCCTTCTTCGCCTCTCAGCCGCCCAGGGAGCCCGACTTTGCCGCACAATCACCGCAACCGGCGCACGGACGCATCGAGAAGCGGGAGATCTGGACCGCGACCGAACCGGTCGCGGGCATCAGCTTCCCCTGGGTCGAACAGGTGTTCCTGATCAAGCGAACCACACGGTCCTACCGCTGTGGGCGCAATGGAGAGCCGGCAAGGATCGGCGAGCCCAAGGTCGAGTTGGTCTACGGCATCACCAGCCACACGCCGCAGAGCGCCGATGCCGAGGCGATCCCGGGCTTCAATCGCGGCCACTGGTCCTGCGAAAATCGCGTGCATTGGATCCTCGACGACGCCGGAACATGGAACGAAGACAAGTGCCGGGTCCGGAGCGGCCATGGCCCGGAGAACCTCAGTTGCCTCCGAAGACTGGCCATCGGCCTCATCCTCGGGCGCAACAAGCCGGTCAGGCCGACCGTCGAAAAGTTGAACCGGAACCCGCGCCTCGTGCTCGACTATCTCCGGCTCAGCCAGAACACGCGGCCACGCACAATGTCCGCCGCATAGACCCGCAAGGGGTCACACCACCACATCACGGCCACACATCCTGCCCGGCAACGCCAGGCAGGCCGATCGGGCGCGGCTGGAATCGACCGCCAGGGGCAAAATATCGCCGCAAACCACGCGGCGGCGCCAAAACCACCTGCCAGAAAACCCAATGCCAGCAACCGACCCGCCAAGCGAACGCGCAAGCAACCGCCAACAAAAATCAACCCTGGAAATGCTTGAGGTAAGCCTTGACATCGGATCTCCCGGAACCTTGACTTCCAGGCTACAACGCTATCGCGACCTCGGTGCTGATGCTTTCATTTGCTACGCGTCGTTGGGTTTGGGGACGGTGAACGGAAACAGTCGATGCAACTTTCAATCAATGAGGTCATGCCGGCACTCGGCTATAGAGCGGGACAGGGACCGGGAACCGTGGCACTAGACCGATGAGCGAACGCACTCCGGACGGTACCGCGTACGAGTTCTCCGGGAGTACGGATGCGCCGGTCGTCATATTGATTCACGGGCTCGGCCTCTGCCGCCGCATGTGGGATGGCCTCGTGCCGACGCTCGCACAACGCTACCGCGTGTTGGCATATGATCTCTATGGTCACGGTGACAGCGTGCCTTTGCCGACGAACGCATCGCTCGGCAGCTATGCCGACCAAATTGCAAACCTCATGAAGGCGCTCGGGATCGAAACGGCCGCGATCATCGGATTCTCAATCGGCGGGATGATCAATCGCCGGTTCGCGTTGGACCATGTTGCCCATGCGTCGTCACTTGTGATCCTGAACTCGCCGCACGACCGGGGAAGGGCGGGGCAGGAACTTGTCGAAAAACGTGCTATCCGCGCCCGCGAAGAAGGACCGATGGCAACACTTGGTGCCGCTCTCGAACGCTGGTTTACGCCAGAATTTCGTGCAGCTCGCCCGGACGCAATTCATGAAGTTCGAAACTGGCGTGGCGGCGTCGATCCCAAGAGCTACACGCGTGCGGCGTCGATCCTCGCCCGCGGAGTTCCCGAACTGATCGCACCGGATCCGCCGATTGCCTGTCCGGTTCTTGTGATGACTTGCGAGAACGACAGTGGCAGTACGCCAGCGATGTCCGTGGCGATATCACATGAATGCAGTGATGCGCGCTTGGTCGTCGTTCCTGATCTCAGACACCTGGGTCTCATGGAGCGCCCTGATGTCTTCGTCGTGGAAATTCTGGACTTCCTGCGACACTCAACCGAATGACCGCCAACCGATCTCGCGCGTGGCCTCCGTGAACACCCAGGAAGCCGGGACCTTGCGCCGCGTACCCGGCCTGATCTTGAGAACCGTACATCCTCCGGTCATGACAAACGGGGACGTATCGCCGCTCGTTTCCGCTGCGAAAGCGCGTTGATTGATGGAACGCTCGTCCCGGCCGATTTGCCCGACGCTTTCGATGACGGCACGGAGTCTCTTCTGGGCATCCGTCCTGCAAATCCGAGCGAGGATTGCCTCCAGGACATGCATTGGACTTCGGCGCATGAATATGGGTGTACTTTCCAACGAATACGGTTGGCGCACTGATGGCAGTGCAACTTGCCGAAACCATGGAGTTGGCGCTGCCCGATCTCGAGCACGAAGTCGAACAGGGGAACTTTGTGCCACTCGTCAGCTGCTACAGGAAATCGTCCACAGCAGGGGCTGCTTCGACCTGCCCTTCGGACGCGCTTCTTGAACAGGTGACGAGCCGTCCACCCGGGGTCGTTGAGGGAGATGGTAGAGTCGGGGGCTGGCGCGCCAGCGTTAGGGTCCGGTGGCTTGTCCGTCGCTTTCGCTCCGGGCCTCAGTCCGGCTCCCATGGCCGCGTTTCCAGTCCCCCGCTCTCCAAACCCGGCGTGCGGATTTCCCGCACCGGGCTCTCCAGTGGGATCATGCACCTCGCACACGGGCCACCGGGACGGGTCGTGGGAGGAAGGAGCCGGTTGGTCCGGTAGCCCGAGGCCGCTGCACGACAGCCATCCTGCCTCCCACGTCGTTTCCGGTGTGCCGCCAGACCTGTTCACGCCCCGGCGGCGTCGAACCATTCGGGTCCGACCCCTTCGCTTCCGCATGTGACGCGTTCCGAAGTCTCTGCCCTCAAGGCGGGGTTATAAGCTGGGCCACTCCCGCAGGCATTCAACCTTTCCGCGTCCCTCCGCACCTGAGGCTCCTTCCCTCGACCGGCATTACCCGGCGTCCTCAGTACTACGGGCCTCTCCGCCACCCTGTCGGCCCGGACTGGTCCTCGCGGATTTCCGGTTGGTGCGTGCACACCACCGTCAGGGCTTCCCGTGTTGCAACGTCTTCCATCTTGCTGACATGCCGGCGCCAATACCCCGGCGGGAACGGCCCGGTGCATCTGTCGCTTGCTTCCCGAACCGTCGTCGGCCTTCCCCTATTACGCGGAGGGTCGGCTCCCGCATTGCCGGTTTCGAGGCCTGCTCGGCGTTCACTCGCGTTCCGGTCGGGTAGGACACTGGCGCGCGCACCATAGGCCACGTTTCCAGCATCCCCCCTAAAATTCCGGACGTCCGGTTTTCCCGGGTCCGGCTTCAAGCGTCAGGCACCCCCGCAGGAGTTCGGTGCGGTGCCTTCCGCGACATCCGCCACGCTTAAGGCTGACCCAGCCATGCCCGTGGCAACATCCCGCGTTTGCGCCGCCCTTCGGCTCGACAGCACCACCCGTCATCCGGGTGATATCATCGGTCGGCACCGGGCTCTGTGTCCCGGCATGGTCGGGTAGGACACTGGCGCGCGCACCATAGGCCACGTTTCCAGCATCCCCCCTAAAATTCCGGACGTCCGGTTTTCCCGGGTCCGGCTTCAAGCGTCAGGCACCCCCCGCAGGAGTTCGGTACGGTGCCTTCCGCGACATCCGCCACGCTTAAGGCTGACCCAGCCATGCCCGTGGCAACATCCCGCGTTTGCGCCGCCCTTCGGCTCGACAGCACCACCCGTCATCCGGGTGATATCATCGGTCAGCACCGGGCTCTGTGTCCCGGCATGACCTGCCGCCTTCGCCACCTGAGCCCAGAGGCCCTCGCTCCGGACGGGTTATGTTGTTCCGCCCATCACCGCTTAATCGGCCTCATCCGCCAGTCAGGAGAACTCCGTGCCATTTCCCGCACTGCGGTTATTGGCACGGTCCTTGACATTCAAGGGTCACAACATCCTGTCCGTTCTCCTCACCTTCCGGTCTTTCACTGCTGAACTTTCCCGAATTGCCGCCGTCTCTACGCCGGGGGACCCGGTGCGTGCGTACCTCGGTTCTTCCGCACCGGTGCTAGCCATCGGGTAGCAGGCTGACCCTTGGCATCCTCCAATATCCCCACAAGTCAGCTTCCATGTGGGGGCGAACTTTTCGTCGCATCAACAATCGTTCGCTTTCGCTACAGCCCTCCGGTTTGCTTGCCATCCTGACTGACCGGACCGGTTGGAGCCTTGCTCCCGCCACGCCCACGATGGCTTTCTACGTCCCAGCTCGCAGGCACCAGGTCACCCCAGTACCCGTGGGATATGCTACGGCGCCAAACCAAGAATTGCGCCGGCGGGACTTCCACCCGCTAGTTCAGCAGCCAGACTCGCTGCACACCTGCCGCCTTCGCCACCTGAGCCCAGAGGCCCTCGCTCCGGACGGGTTATGTTGTTCCGCCCTTCACCGCTTAATCGGCCTCATCCGCCAGTCAGGAGAACTCCGTGCCATTTCCCGCACTGCGGTTATTGGCACGGTCCTTGACATTCAAGGGTCACAACATCCTGTCCGTTCTCCTCACCTTCCGGTCTTTCACTGCTGAACTTTCCCGAATTGCCGCCGTCTCTACGCCGGGGGACCCGGTGCGTGCGTATCTCGGTTCTTCCGCACCGGTGCTAGCCATCGGGTGACAGGCTGACCCTTGGCATCCTCCAATATCCCCACAAGTCAGCTTCCATGTGGGGGCGAACTTTTCGTCGCATCAACAATCGTTTGCTTTCGCTACGGCCCTTCGGTTTGTTCGCCATCCTGACTGACCGGACCGGTTGGAGCCTTGCTCCCGCCACGCCCACGATGGCTTTCTACGTCCCAGCTCGCAGGCACCAGGTCACCCCGGTACCCGTGGGATATGCTACGGCGCCAAACCAAGAATTGCGCCGGCGGGACTTCCACCCGCTAGTTCAGCAGCCAGACTCGCTGCACGCCTGTCTGCTCGCTGAGCCGCCCAAGGCGGCCCTTTGACACCAGAGTGCTTCAGCCTACATCGTTAACCTCCGTAAGCCGCCCTGGCTGCTACCAACCGAAGCGACAATTGTTGGGTGGGATTCGCACCCACAAGGAAGACGCGCCTTCCACGGCGCACGCGAAATCCGGCGCTAAGCGTTTTAACAATTTGTATTCACCGGCAAAGGCGCCGCCATCGACACCACAACCACCGCCGGACGCCTGTCATTCGGCATCTTCGCCGCACGCGCCGAGTTCGAGAGCGAACTCATCCTCGAGCGTACCATGGCCGGCCTTGCGGCCGCTCGTGCCAGAAGTCACAAGGGAGGCCGAAAATTCGCCCTGACCAATGCGCTGGCCCAGGCAGCGATGGTCCGTCGCAATACTCCGGTATCGGAACTTTGCAGGGAACTCCGAATCCGACCCGTCACCCTCTCCTCCACCTCAACGTCCATCCGAGGTGAAACCTCCGCAACTTCGGAAAACGCGTTCTCGACCCCTGATAGCCGGAAAAGTGCCCGATCTCGTGCTGTTCATGAGACTGGACGTGCATTTTGCCCTGAAAGCGCTGAAATCGACCCTCATGGGAGCGGAATGACAAGAATGGAGGCCTGAAACGCCTGGCGCAGGATTTCGCCTCCTCCTGCGAACGACCCCAGGTTTGGCAGCTGGCACTATGGACAGAGGTGTGGTCCGTGCAATGCTGGAGGCTAGCCCCTCCACCTCGGGCGTGAGCGGGACCTTCCCGCACTGACCGCGATCTTGTTTATTGCGGTCGGGAGAAGCTGTGGTCGGGAGAAGCTGTGGTCAGCATCAGCGCCAACCTGGTTATGGCGCTCCGGTCCGGATAGGGGCGGGCGGCATTTCGAGCGTGCGGGTTCGATGCGCCCGAGTTCGGCCTCGACGAATTCGAAGGACTGCGCATAGGCCTGCAGCGGTTCAGTGAGTGCATGGATCTCCGCCGCGAAGGGCTCGAAACTGACCGGCCCGGTGTAGTCCGCGGCCAGAAGCCCGGCCAGCTGTTCGATGTTGCCCAGCCGGTCTCGTTCATCCACGAGAACGCGGTGTTCGTCGCGAATCTCGGCCGGCGAGAGGTCTGGAACAACCACGCCTGAGATGTGCACGACTCCCGTATGTTCAGGATAGAGCGGACCACCTCCGGCAAGTGCGTGATGGAAGGTATCGTGGACAATGCGGAATTGTTCTCCAGCAGACAAGGCTTCGATCGCCTCGACCGCTTCGCCTTTGTCGCGCAGCGCGCAGCTCTCGAATCCCAGGGGTTCGATCAAGCCTTTCAGACCGCTCGATTCGAAGAGCGGCTTTAACTCGCTGATGGCGGTGCGCAGGTCCTCCCTTCGCTGCGCTCGTCCCATGCCCCTGCCATCGTTCCGAGCGATCAGGCTGACCATCTCAGCACCACAGGCGGTAGCTATTTCGATCAGGGCAGCGGTCTCCTCGCGCTTGGCGTCGGACCAGTCGTTGAATGCCTTGACCTCGGCCAATGCGAAAATTCGTAGCCCGGCCGCCCTCGTGGAAGCGCGCACGTCTTCGGGTGCCGCACCGTCAAAGAGCCGGCCCGGAAGGTCATTGCGGAATTCCACGCCGACGCAGCCAAGAGCCTTGGCGAGCTGCAAGAAATCGGCCCAGCCGAAGTTCGGTGCAGCCATGTGATTGAGCGCGCGTATGTTCACTGTTCCGTCCTTCTGTCTCAATTCAGCGTGACAGCTGAACCTGTTTATGCACTTTTCTGGGCTGCGTCGGCGAGAATCAGGGCCCTGCGTGCGTCTTCTCCCGAAACCGATGGCTGGCCGCCCGCTTCCACCGCGTCGAGAAAATCATCGAGCTCTCTCTTGAAGCTCTCCTCGTAGCGCTTGAAGAAGGAGAGCTTCAGTCGGTCGCGATGCCCGGTTCCAGTGTCGGTCGAGCGCAGCAGTCCAATCTCCAGCTGGTTCGTGGTCTGCAGCATACCCCCTGACCCGAAGGCCTCGACCCGCTGATCGAATCCGTAGACCGCACGGCCTGAATTGTTGATCATGCCTAGCTTGCCACCCGTACTGCGCAGGCTCGTCACGGCCGTGTCGAGTTCGTTTGCTGCCCGGATGGCCGGATCGACAAGGTTGGAACCGAAGGCTCTGACCTCGACTACCTCTTCCTCCATCAACCAGCGGGCCAGGTCCATATCGTGAATCGTAGAATCGCAAAAATGGGGATTATGAACATGTCATCATTTTCTGCTGACTTGATCCGTTATCAGCCGTAGTTGCAATTTCTTCTGACTTTTTCCGTCGCATCGGTATTTCATGGCGGCATGGCCACTGAGCGGACGACAGACCTGTCTTCACCGGGTCGCCTGACGGCTTTTCCCTTGCCGATGTGGTGCTCCGCCTCGCAAATCCGCATGAACGCGTGCAGTGGGATACAACGGTCGAGTAAGTGCACCCCCGGTGGTTCTCGGCGTCGGAGCCTTGTCAACAAGCATGGCTTTCTCCGTTAAGCTCCGGGCAAACCACAACAGAACCAAAGTATCCCGACAGCACGCGAAATGGATCATCCGCAATTCCTCCGCGTGGGATGGTCCTGCCGCGTGCATCGATCGGCATTGACGTGACGGTGGGCACGGTTTATCTGCCTCCCTGATTTCGGAAGGTCATTGACTTCCGGTCCCTCGGAGACTTCCGGGGATCTCCATCCGTCAGCGAGAATCGCCCGCGGATGACAAACCGCTATGGGGAGTACGCGCAAATCGCCGTTTCCCAACCGGCGTGATCGCCGCGTACCGGAGTACCGTCATGTTCGAAAACCTTTCCGAGCGCATAAACAGCGTATTCGGCAAACTGACCAGCAAGGGCGTACTCCGCGACGAAGATATCGACTCCGCGCTCCGGGAAGTCCGGATCGCGCTTCTCGAAGCCGATGTTGCGCTTCCGGTCGTGCGCAGCTTTGTTTCCGACGTTCGGGAAAAGGCGCACGGTCAGGATGTCATCAGGTCCATCGCCCCGGGTCAGCAGGTCGTCAAGATCGTCCATGATGAACTCGTCAATGTCCTGACCGGTGGTACCGAAGGTCGCAAGAGCCTCCGAATCGATAATCCACCTGCGACGATCCTTGTCGTCGGCCTGCAAGGGTCAGGCAAGACGACAACGACCGCGAAGCTGGCCAAGCGACTTCAGGAATCCGAAGGCAAGCGGGTGTTGATGGCCTCGCTCGATGTCCGCCGCCCGGCTGCCATGGAACAGCTCGCAATTCTCGGAACCCAGACCGGGGTCGATACGCTCCCGATCATGTCCGGCGAAGATGCCGTCCAGATTACCAGACGGGCAAGCCAGTTTGCCGCAATCAACGGATATGACGTGCTTCTGCTCGATACGGCCGGTCGGTTGCATGCGGACGACGATCTCATGGCCGAGGCGGAAGCCGTTCGTGACGCCTCGAATCCGCGCGAGACTCTCTTGGTCGCCGATGGGCTGACCGGCCAGGACGCGGTCAATGTCGCCCGCGCATTCGATTCAAGAATCGGCGTGAGCGGGGTCATCCTGACACGCATGGACGGCGACGGGCGGGGGGGAGCCGCATTGTCGATGAAAGCGGTTACCGGCAAGCCGATACTGTTCGTCGGCCTCGGCGAACAGGTGGACGCGCTCGAAGTCTTCCATCCTGAACGGATCGCCGGGCGGATACTTGGAATGGGCGACATCGTCACCCTGGTGGAAAAGGCGCAGCAGGTCGCGGAAAAACAGGAGGCCGAACGCCTGCTCAAGCGCCTTCGAAGAGGCCACCTGTCCATGAACGACATGATGTCCTACTTTGAGCAGGTCAACATGCTCGGGGGCCTCTCGGCCATGGCCGGCATGGTTCCCGGCGCCGGGAAACTCCTGCAACGGCGCGGCGACCCCGGCGGATTCGACAAGTATACCTCTCGAAGTATCGCCCTCATTCAGTCGATGACCCCTCGCGAGCGGGCCAACCCGGCACTGCTGAAGGCAAGCCGAAAACGCCGGATCGCCCGGGGTGCCGGGCTCGAGGTCAGCGACCTCAACCAGCTCCTCAAAATGCATCGGACCATGAACGGTACGGTGAAGAAAATGGGGCGGCGCGGAATGCTCAAGGCGGCGGCGGAGATGTTCGCCAAGTCCAAGGGGAATCAGGCGGAGCCGGACATGAAGACGGACGAACTGGAAATTCCGGGACTGGCAAACCTGCCTGGACAGCTTGGCGGAACAGGACTTCCTGGTGGAATTCCGGGACTGTCCCTGCCACGTCAGAACCCGGGCATGTTCGCTGGCCGCGGCCGGAAGCGCCGCAAGAAACGATGACAACGCCGTCCATAGCGAGTGCGGACACCGCCGGCTGGTCCGAAGTCGTTATTCCGACTCTGACGACGGATCGGCTGACGCTGCGCCCCCATCGACTTGATGACTTCGAAGCCTACTCGGGACTTCTGACATCCGACCGATGCCGATTCATGGGGGGGCCGCATGACCCCACGACTGCCTGGCTCTGGTTTGCTTCCGATATCGTTCAATGGCGCTTTTTTGGCCACGGCGGACTTGCGGTCGTGGAAAACAACTCCGGCGTTTGCGTCGGCCAGGTGGTCCTGAACCGCCTGCCCGGGTTTCCCGAACGAGAACTTGGCTGGATGGTCTACGAAGAGTTCGAAGGAAATGGCTACATGACCGAAGCCGCGACGTGCCTGAAGTCGTATGCCTTCGAAACGCTCGGCTGGTCCACGCTCGTCAGCTACATCAGCCGCGAGAATTCCCGCTCGATCGCCCTTGCGAAGCGTATCGGCGGCCGAATTGACCCGGACGCTGACGGTCCGGAGCCGTACGACCTCGTCTATCGATACCGAGTAGAGGAGTGCAAACCATGAAGATACCTTCTGACGTTGGCCGAACTCTCAAGGACCACCGGGACAGTATCGATCGGCTTGACGCAATTCTCGTCTACACGCTCAGTGAAAGGTTTCGGCACACGAAAGCCGTCGGCGGACTCAAGGCAACTTACAAGCTGCCCCCGGCAGATCCCGATAGGGAAGCCCGGCAGATCAGCCGGCTGGAGAAACTGGCCAGCGATGCGGGGCTGGATCCTGATTTCGCGAAGAAATTTTTGAACTTCATCATCAAGGAAGTCATTCAGCATCACAAACACCTCGCAAAGTGACCGGAATTGAACGAACCATCAACGCCTTGACCAGGGAGAAAAACACATGGCCATGAAAATCCGACTTGCGCGCGGAGGTTCCAAGAAACGTCCGTTCTACAGAATTGTCGCAGCCGACAGCCGCATGCCGCGCGACGGCCGATTCGTCGAAAAGCTTGGAACCTACAATCCTCTCCTTCCGAAGGACAACAACGACCGCGTGTCGTTGAATCTCGAGCGAATCCGCTACTGGCTGGACCAGGGTGCAACACCGACCGATCGCATTTCGCGATTTCTCGAGGCCGCGGAAGTCCTCGACAAGAAGCAGCGCAGCAACCCGATCAAAGGCCAGTTGCGGAAGAAGGCCCGGGAGCGCGCCGAATCGGAAGAGCCGGGAGAAGATGCCTGAAGCCAAGAAGAATCCCGGGTTGAACACCATGGCCGATGTCCGGGCCACGCCTGTCGTCTGGCGATATTCCAACGATACTGCTGCGCCTCGCGGTTTCCGTTACCTGGAGCGTCCATCCGGTCAGATGCCGGTTCGATGAACAAGTCCGGTCTGGTTTGTCTTGGCCGGATTCTCGGGGCCCATGGAGTCAAAGGCGATGTCCGTATCGAAAGTTTCTGTGCCGACCCGGCTTCGCTGGCGAGCTACGGCCCACTGGTGACAGGGAACGGCAGCAGGGAACTCGTTCTCGGTATCAGGAAATCCGTTGGCAGCAGGCTTGTCGCGACGATCACGGGCGTGGATACGCGGGAGCAGGCGGAGTCGCTGAAGGATGCCTTCCTTTTTGTCGAACGGAACCGGCTCCCCGAGCCGGAAACGGAAGAACACTATGTGGCTGATCTCATCGGGCTCAAGGCGGTTGACACGTCGATGCATGACCTCGGAACCGTCGTGGCCGTTCAGAACTATGGTGCAGGAGACATCCTGGAAATCGGACAGCCGTCATCGACCGAAACGATTCTGCTTCCGTTCACCAAGGATACGGTTCTTTCAATCGATCATGGCGCTGGACAGATCGTCATTGATCCACCCGACGGGGTCACTTGATCATCGGCCCGTGGGAAACGCCATTCAGCAGCGACGGGCGACACCGGGCCAACGGCTTCGCCGAAGTGAGTATCGATGACGAGCGAGTCCAATGCAAACGCCAGCACGGCCGGGAACTTGACCGGGCCGGCCGCGCTTCCCGAACCGAAGGTCTGGACTGCACGGGTCATAACCCTGGTACCGGAAGCTTTTCCCGGCATCCTCTCCAATTTGCTCACAGGTTCAGCGCTCGAAAAAGGCCTTTGGGAACTGCAGACAATCAATCTTCGAGAATTCGGACTCGGGCGGCACCGGTCTGTCGACGACACGCCAGCCGGCGGCGGCGCCGGCATGGTCATGCGCGCCGATGTCATCGCGAACGCACTCGACCATGCCACCTCCAACATTCCGCCTGACCGGCAGGAGTGGCCTGTCGTCTGCCTTTCGCCGCGCGGCACCCTTTTCCGCCACGACGTAGCGCGGAAATGGTCGCAGGCACGCGGCGTTACGTTGTTGTGCGGCCGTTTCGAAGGAATCGACGAACGCGTCATTGAAGAGTACGAGCTGGAGGAAGTCTCGATCGGCGACTTCGTCCTGACCTGCGGAGAAGTTGCAGCCCAGGTCTTGATCGACGCCACGGTTCGCCTTATACCGCGCGTTCTCGGTAACCCCGACTCGATCGAAGAAGAATCATTTGCCGCTGGACTGTTGGAGTATCCGCAGTATACGCGGCCCGCAAAGTGGCGTGGTCGCGGGATTCCGGAAGTCTTGCTTTCGGGCCATCACGCCGAGATCGCAAGGTGGCGTCGCGCAAGATCGGAAGACCTGACCCGGGCGAGGAGGCCGGATCTTTTGCGAGCCCGGCCGAAAGCAAGGGAAGAGAGTCACAACACGCTGCCGGGACCGGTAGAGAATGTGAATGCCCGCGGATCCGATCCGCGGCCGCGAGGAAAACGACATGAACATGATTGAACAACTCGAGGCGGAACAGGTCCGTGAACTTGCAACCCGGATACCGGACTTCAAGGCCGGGGATTCAATTCGTGTCGGATACAAGATCGTCGAAGGAACCCGGTCGCGTGTCCAGAACTACGAAGGCGTCTGTATTTCTCGCAAGGGTGGTGACGGGATCGGGGCTTCGTTTACCGTTCGAAAGATCTCCTTCGGCGAGGGGGTCGAAAGGGTCTTCCCGCTTCATTCGACAAACATTGAAAGCATTACCGTCATTCGCCGTGGACGCGTGCGCCGCGCAAAGCTGTACTACTTGCGCTCCCGGCGCGGGAAGTCCGCACGTATCGCCGAAAAGACCAACTACCGGCCAAGGTCCGGTTCGAAGACGGAGGAACAGGACTGATGAAAAAGGGCCTGCATCCCGACTACCACAAGATCGAGATCAAGCTGCTTGACGGCACAACCTACGAGACACGTTCAACCTACGGGTCGGAAGGCGATACACTGACCCTCGAGATTGATCCGTCGGCTCATCCGGCGTGGACCGGCGGCGGGTTGAAACTCGTTGATTCTGGCGGCCGGGTTTCCCGGTTCAAGAAAAAATACGAAGGTCTCGGGTTCTGATCCGATTCCGACCCGGAAAACCGCGCCACTTGATCTGATCGTCGCTTCTTCTTTCCCCTGCGCAGGTCTCACGCCCGCTTGCGACATCATGCGCGTCCGCGGTCAGGCTTGATCTCGGTTCCCGTTCCCGGGGGAACTCCTCGTTTCGGCGAAAAATGCAAACGCGCGGGGGCGTTCGGCCCATTCGAAATCACTACGTTTTCGTCAGAACGACAGGTTCGCAATACTCGTTCTCGGAATGCAGGCGCCTGCACGCCATGTTTGCTTCCGTTTCACTGAGATTGTTGAAGCTCGCCCTGAAACGTTTGCTTCCCTCGTGGGTTACCAATTCGACCATCCGGTCCACGGAGGACCCGGATTTCGGGATTCTCAGGGCAACTGCCATGAGATGCTTGTCGGCTTCGTAGGAATTCCAGAAATAACCAACGACCGCGCTCCAGTTGCGCGGCCCGCTGTCATCCGCGCGGACAATCAGGCGCGACTGGCGATAGTCTTCCTTTACCCGATCAGGCGTTGGTGGAGGAAATCCGATGACCACGGTCGTCAGTGCAACCGGCGATGGTTCCGGACTGACAACCTCCACGTCGGCCGCGCCTTGGGCTTCGACCGACTCGACCGACTCGAGCACTGCGACCTGAACGGCATCATCAATTTCCTCGCTCCGTGGTTGTGCGGCAAATTGACGTGACAACCGCTCCGGTCGCGACGGAGGTAACAGTCCCCTGAGACCGTCAGCAAGCATGACTCCGGCTTCCCCATTCCAGATAATGGCCGGCAATGGCTTGACCTCGGCGTGTTGAGGAGATCGGTCAAATCCCATATGCAGGAGCTCCGCGACGCGATCGTCGCGGCGTTTCCCGGACTTGCCGCCAAAAACCGTCGCGATAACTCGCTTCTGACCGCGAAGGGCTGATGCAACGAGGTTGAATCCCGCCGCCCGTGTATATCCGGTCTTGATTCCATCGGTCCCCGTGAACGACGTCAGCAGCCTGCGGTTCGTGTTCCTGATCGTGGCGACGCCGGCATCAACGGTTCTCCGGGAGAACAGGTGGTAATATTCCGGGAAATCGTAAATGATCCTGCGTCCAAGGGAGGTCATGTCCCGGGCAGTCGACATATGTCCGTTCTGGGTCAAGCCATGGGCATTCTTGAAGACCGTCTTGCTCATGCCCATCTGCCTGGCCGTCGCCGTCATCCTGCGGGCGAAAGCTGCCTCACTGCCGGATATCGCCTCGCCCAGGGCAGTTGCGGCGTCGTTGGCCGACCTGATTGCTGCTGCCCGGATCAAGTACCGGATCGATATCCTTTGCCCGGCTCTCAGCCCGAGTTTCGAAGGGGGTTCACTCGCAGCGTGGCGCGAAATCCTGACCTTGGTATCCAGTCCGATCTCACCGCCTTCGACTGCCTGAAACGTCACGTAAAGCGTCATCATCTTGGTAAGGGAAGCAGGATGCAACCGGGTGTCGGCGTTCCTGGAATGCAAGACCTTACCTGTCCGCGCGTCCATGACCATCGCCGCGTATGGTGCGGCTCCGGCAGCCAATGCTGAAATAATCAGGAGAAGTGCGGCCGTTGCCGCCACACGAGTCATCGACATCATTGAAATACGCTCACTTGCCTCAAACTGCCCATTTGATCTCGCCGTTTGCCACGGTCTTGGTCACAGACTAGCACGGGGCAAGCACGAGTAAAGCCGGTCCAATAAAACTATCTGCTGTTTCAGCGGTGCCATTTCGGCAGAATTGTGGCTGACGGGTCCTTTTTGTGCAAGTAAAACCACGAGCCAATGTGGAATAATCCCAGGTTTCCACAATATCGCGTAATTGGCCATGGACTTTGCGCATTACTGCGTACTGTTTGACGATATACGATAATTTACCGGCCACTTCGGAACGTTCGGGACAAAAAGGAACAATTCGGGAACATTCGGGCATTCAACCGGCGATTCTTTGGCCACCCGCAACCCGAAAACGATTGACGACGTTCCCCGATAGTCCGGCGTTCCAGACCCAAATCGGTGCAGAATCTCGCTGGCAATTTTCGAAAACGAGCACGATTTCAGCTTCCGCCGGGAGATCGCCGCCCTGTCACTTCCATCGCCGGATGTCCGATTTCCAGTCGATACGGGTCATCGAGGCTATTCCATGCGTATACAATCAACCATGGACCGGGCGTTACTGAACCGGCCCGCTGCCTACCTGGACAGAGGTGCGCAGGGACTTGACATTTCCGACTGAATTCCGATGCTGAACCGGTCCGCGAAACTATATGTTTGTACGCATCCATGGTGACACCTTTTTCGCATGCCCCGTCGGCAAATCAGGACCAGGAGCCGGATTCCGGCGTCCTGACGGACGTAAAGCCGAAGACCAAGAGGCCTCCTCTCTACAAGGTACTCCTGATCAACGACGACTACACGCCCATGGATTTTGTGGTCCATGTCCTCGAGATGATTTTCAGCATGGAATATCCACGTGCGGTGGCGCTCATGCTGACGGTTCATCAAACCGGCCACGCAATCATCGGGGTGTTTTCGAGAGAGGTTGCCGAGACAAAGGTTTCCCAGGTCATGGATTACGCCCGGCACCACGGCCACCCGCTGCAATGCACCATGGAAAAGGAACAGTAGGCTCCGGGGCGGACCGTTCGGTCACATGAGTGTACGCGATCGCCTCGGTCTGCCCTTTCGGGACGGACAACTCGCGGTGCCCGAGTCTGGATTAACCGTTGTCTGGAACGGGAGTCCCCGACCGTTTTATGGATCGCTCCCCCGGGAGCGCGTCTTTTTTGTTCAGGGTGACTGGAAAAGATCGCAGCGGTTTGCAAGGGACGGATTTCGTACCGGCACGGCGAACACCGAACCCGCCTCCCTGGCGATTGTCGAGATCAACCGGTCAAGGAAGGCAACGCAAGGGCTGATCGGGATCGCCTATTCCGGCCTCGAGACAGGCGGAACGCTTGTGATCGACGGCAAGCGTGACATGGGAATAGACGGGACTCTCAACGCGGTCCGCTCGCGCCATCCCGTGAATGGATCGATTTCAAAGCAGCACGGTCGCGTGTTCTGGTTGACGCGCCATGAGGATGTACCCGGGGATTTCCGGCAGTGGAAACGCCTCCTCGAACCCCGCCTGAACGGCGACGGGTTCTTTACCGTTCCGAACCTGTTCAGTTCAGAAGAAATCGATCCGGGATCTGCACTTCTGGCGGACGCCCTTTCCCCTCTTCGGGGACATGGCGCTGATTTCGGATCAGGATGGGGATGGCTTTCGGCTCAAGCCCTCGCCACCAACCCGGAAATCGCCAGCCTGTCCCTGATCGACTGCGAGTCCGAAGCAATTCGGTGCGCGCGGCTGAACGTACTCGACAACCGCGCCCGGTTTACCTGGGCGGACGTCATGGACTGCGAATTCGACCGGAAACTCGACTTCGTCTTGATGAACCCCCCGTTCCATCGAACGACCAGGCCCGACCCCGGCCTCGGATTCGGATTTGTTCGTCGCGCAGCCGCAGTTCTTCATCCTTCCGGATCGCTTCACTTCGTGGCGAATCGCCACCTGCCCTACGAGGAGACAGTAAAGTCCTGCTTCCGGTCATGGCGAACCATCAGGGAGACCGACGGGTTCAAGGTAATCCGGGCGCGTAAGCCGAGATCGTGAGCCCGACCTGGCTACCAGTTCCGATATTCATTCGGCTAACAATGCCGTGTCGAGCCCGCTGGCCCGGATCGAACCGCTGCCGTTGACTACGTTGAAAACGCGTCCTGACAGGAACCTCCCATGACATCGCCTTCGGGTCGATCGAGCCCTGATGACTTGGCAGGCACGCCTTCCTCCACCTGATCGCCTGGTGCTCCGCGAACGCCGTCAGCCTTTCAGCCATCGGTTTGCACGCGGATCGCTCCGCAACCGGTCCGCAAGCTCGACCCCGAGTTGTCCCGCGTCGTCGGACGGACCATCAATTCCCCCCTGGACTCGAGACCTCCCCGATGGATGCAGAATCTCGCAACGCAAACGGATTTCGGAATCCGTCAACTCGGCGAGCCCGGCGATCGCACTCCGGCACGAACCGCCAAGGCTTTCGAGAAGCGCTCGTTCTGCTAGCATCCTTACCGCGGTCGCCTGGTCCGTTGCCGAAGAAAGGGTTTCCACGAGTTCGCAATCATCTTCCCTGACATCGACGCCGATTGCGCCCTGGCAGAGGGCCGGAAGCATCTCGCCCGGATCAAACGGCGCAGTTGCGTACTCGACGAGGTCGAGCCTCTGCAATCCGGCCATCGCAAGAATTGTCGCGTCTGCGTCCCCACGACCAAGCTTCCGTAACCGGGTTTCCACGTTACCCCTGAACGCAACGACTTCCACGTCCGGCCGCATGGCCATGACCTGGCTACGCCTACGCGGGCTGCTCGTTCCGATCCGGGATCCTTTCGGCATTGAACCAAGGGTCGCATGGGACAAGGAAACCAACGTGTCCCGTACATCTTCGCGCTTGAGATAACAGCAGGTCCGGATTCCGCTGACCGTGTGACCCGGCCGGTCCTTCATCGAATGAACGGCGACATCGATTTTCCCCGCCAGGAGAGCATCATCAAGTTCACGGACAAACAGGCCCTTGCCACCGATTTCGTACAGGGGTCGATCCTGGACGACGTCGCCGGTCGTCCTGATGGTCACGACCTCCAACGCCGCCGGTTCGACATCAAAGTGCCCGATCAACAGCCGGCGGAATTTTTCGGCCTGGACACGCGCGAGCCGGGATCCCCGCGTTCCGATTCTCAGTCGGCCATTTGGCAGATTCAGTTTCATCACGACCCTTGCCTTTCGATGCCATGTGGCGGCCCTGGACGAACGACGGACCGGCTTGAGGCTTCATGCCGCGGTACGGAAATGATATTGCCGTCTGCGATCGTCGGCCGTTGAAACCAGGGAGCACTGTCAACTGGACACATCTCGAAAACCCCTTCTCAAGGCATTGAACCGCGAGATCCTGCCGACGCCTCCTGTCTGGATGATGAGGCAGGCCGGTCGATACCTGCCTGAATACATGAAAACCAGAGCTCGTGCCGGGAGTTTCCTCAATCTGTGTTTTACACCGGAACTCGCCGCCGAGGTTACCCTGCAACCGATACGGCGTTTCCGATTCGACGCGGCGATCCTGTTCGCCGACATCCTGCTTCTTCCCCATGCGCTGGGTTGCGAACTTGACTTTCCCGAAGGGCTGGGGCCACAATTGTCGGTCATCCGGAAACCGGAAGATCTGGGGAGGTTGGCTCGCGCCGGGGACATCCACCGAAAGCTCGAGCCCGTCTACCGAACGGTCCGGATTCTCAGGGACGCATTGCCCGGCGATGTGGCATTGATCGGATTTGCCGGCGCACCATGGACAGTTGCGACCTACATGATCGCCGGTCGCGGAACCCCCGGACAGGAACCCGCGCACGCGATGCTCCGGGAGAACCGCCCCCTGTTCGACCAGTTGATTGAACTGCTCACCGACGCGACAATCCGCTACCTCGAGCAGCAGGCTAGGGCCGGTGCGGAAGTTCTGAACATCTTCGACAGTTGGTCGGGAAGCCTGACCCGAGGCGAGGGCCTGTTCGACCGGTATTGCACGCGGATCCATGAACGAATCGTCAAGGCGCTCAACTCGAGCTGCCCGGATGTTCCCGTCATCGGATTTCCGAGAGGAGCGGGTCAGCACTATCGGGACTACGCAACCCGAACCGGCGTATCCGGGCTGGCCCTCGACACGGACGTCGACGTCGACTGGGCAGTGAAACATCTTCAGCCCGCAGCCTGCGTGCAAGGAAATCTCGATCCGCGTCTCATGGTTTCCGGCGGCAGGCAACTCGTTTCCGAGACCAGGAGAATTGTCGGGGCATTTGCGAACGGCCCTCACATTTTCAACCTGGGGCATGGCATCACGCCGGACGGTGATCCGGACAATGTCCTGAGAATGCTCGAGGCGGTTCGGGAAACCCGCTTGTGCCGCTGAGAATCCGGCGTGACGGGTCGCTTTCTTCGGCGGAACCCGTCACCTCCACCTGGCAACAGGAGGCATGCTCATCAGTACGGCGTCGACATCATGTCCTGAATCCAGGCCGAATCGCGTGCCCCTGTCGTAGAGCAGGTTGAATTCGGCGTACCGCCCGCGCCTGGTCAACTGGATTTCCCGCTCCGCATCTGTCCAGGTCTCGCAACGCCTCTGTTCGGCTATCGGCAGCCAGGCCTCGCCGAAAGCGCGCCCGACGCTTTGCACGAATGCGAAGTCGGCGTCCCCGTCTCCGGAATCGAGATCGTCGAAAAAAATCCCGCCCGCCCCTCGTGATTCCTGGCGATGCGGAATCCAGAAATACCTGTCTGCCCAGTCCTTGAATTGCGCATAGTAATCCCGGTCGTGCCGTTCGCAGATTTCCTGGAGAACACGGTGGAACCTGTTCGTATCGTCCGGGTTTTCAAGGACAGGATTCAGGTCAATCCCCCCTCCGAACCATGTCGCAACGGGCGTCCAGAACATCCGCGTATTCATGTGAACGGCGGGGACCCTCGGGCTGTTCATGTGCGCAACGAGCGAGATCCCCGAAGCCCAGAACCGCGGGTCCTCCTTCAACCCCGGAATATCGCGGTGCGCAGTCAGGGACCTGAGCATCCCGGCGTCGAGTCTTCCATGGACCGTCGACACGTTGACCCCGACCTTTTCGAACACCCGGCCGTCCCGCATGACCGACATGATCCCGCCTCCCGGATCGCCTGTCCCCTGCCGCCGGGTGGTTCGGACTTCGAACCTTCCCGGGGTACGGTCGGCCAAAGGTCCGACTACATGCCGGTTTTCAAGAGACTCGCAGTGCTCACGAACCTCGTCGCGCAGCGACCGAAACCAGTTCGCAACCCGCTGTCGCCCGGTACAGATCTCTTTCTCCAACAGAGAACCCCTTGTTGAGCGTTGCGCGCCTTCACCCACCTGGCGACTCATCCCGGTACGTAGACGGAGTGGAAACCCGCGAACGTTCAGATCAGGACGTGCCGGTGCGCGAAAGGCGTCACCCCGGGTTGTCCGGCGCCTTAACCGTCAAGCGGCCGCACGCGCCAGGGCGCACTGGTTCCAGAGCGCCGACAACGCTCCGACAAGCTTGTCTATGTCGGCGTCATCGTGCAGGGGTGAGGGAGTGATCCGCAGTCGTTCTGTTCCGCGTGGCACTGTCGGGTAATTGATCGGAGCGACATAGATCCCGTAATCCCTTCGCAGGATCTCGCTGATCTGGCGGCATTTTTCCGGATCCTTGATCAGGACCGCAACGATATGGCTGCCGTGTCCCATGTGCGGGACGCCGACTGCGTCAAGACGTCGTCGGAGGCGCTCGACCTGGCGTCTCTGCTGCATTCGCTCCCGGTCACTGATTTTCAGATGGCGCACTGCCGCCAAGCTTGCTGCCGCAATCGCCGGGGGCAGCGAAGTCGTGAAGATGAATCCGCTCGCGAACGACCTGACGAAATCGCAGCACGCCCGGGAAGCCGCGATGTATCCCCCCTGGCATCCGAAGGCCTTTGCAAGCGTTCCTTCAATGACGGTGATCCTGTCTTCAACCCCGTCCCGTTCCGCGATACCGGCGCCACGACGGCCGTAGAGGCCGACGGCGTGGACTTCATCCAGGTAGGTCATCGCCCCGTACCGTTCGGCAACATCACAGATCTCGCCGATCGGTGCGATATCGCCATCCATCGAGTACAAGGACTCGAAAGCGACAATTTTCGGGATATCCGGCGGAATCTCGCTCAGTTTTTGGTCAAGATCTTCCACGTCATTGTGCCGCCAGATCAATTTCGTGGCACGGGAGTGGCGAATGCCTTCGATCATCGACGCGTGATTGGCCGAATCCGAAAGGATGACAGTGCCGGGAATCCTCGACGCTATGGTTGAAAGCGTGCTCCAGTTGGCGACATACCCGGATGTGAACAGGAGCGCCGCTTCCTTGTTGTGCAGATCGGCAAGTTCCCGTTCCAGAAGCACGTGGCAGTGATTGGTTCCCGAGATGTTGCGGGTCCCACCCGAACCGACCCCGTAGCGGGAAATTGCATCCTTCGCGGCCCGGATGACAGATTCGTGCTGCGCCATGCCGAGGTAATCGTTCGAACACCAGACCGTGATGTCGCTTTCCCCGTCATGTTCATGGCTGGTAGCGTCCGGAAAACTGCCCCTTCGGCGTTCAATTTCCGCAAAGATCCGGTAATTGCCCTCTTCTTGCAGGGCATTAATGTGGCGCTGAAAAATGTCGTCAAAATTCATGCCTGCATCGATCCCATTCTGGTAAAGGTCGAGCTCTGATCTGGCTGTCGTCACGGACCAAGTGGCATCAGATCACGGGCCCGGGCCAGACTACGTGTCGTTACTGTCCTTGGACGGCAGGTTGAACAGTTTTTCCGCATCGCTCAGTGGGTCCTCGTCCGATTCCGTTGCACGCGCCGTGTCGGAAAGGGTGAAGTTCTCGAGTCCACTGATCGACGAAGGCATGCGGTACTCGGTTTCCATGTGCAGTGACTGCTCGGTCGACACCAAGGTTTTCCTCTGCTCCATCGTCATGGCTTCGCCGACTTTCTCCTTCTTTTTCATCGCCAGGCCGATCGCGGCATCGAGTTCGGTCTGCTTGCACAGACCGAGCGCGACCGGATCTGTCGGCTGGATATTGGCCATGTTCCAGTGCGTACGCTCGCGTACGGACTTGATCGTCGGCCTCGTCGTGCCGATCAAGCGCGCAATCTGGCTGTCAGACAGTTCCGGGTGAAACCTGACAAGCCAATTGATCGCGGCCGGTTTGTCCTGGCGTTTGGACAGTGGCGTATAGCGGGTTTCCCGCCTCTTCGACCTGCTCTGCGTCAACAGGTCCTGTTTGAGTTTCAGGATGTATTCGGGATCGCCTTGACCCTTCTCGATTTCCTCGGTTTCCAG
Organism: Paracoccaceae bacterium; assembly: GCA_963664045.2. Classification (GTDB taxonomy): domain Bacteria; phylum Pseudomonadota; class Alphaproteobacteria; order Rhodobacterales; family Rhodobacteraceae; genus JAPPHA01. Next base: position 297,939 of record CAXXGT010000002.1, read on the forward strand.
CTGGTTGCTTGCGACCGGATCCAGTCCCTTGATTCCGATTGCGAATTCGCAATCGGCGATGCCATTCACTTCAAGTTCATGCAAGCCGCAGAAATCGGCGATCTGCCTGAACGTCAGTGACGTGTTGTCGACAAGCCAAACGGCAGTGGCCGTCGCCATGATCGGAGTCGCCATTCTCGTACCTCGCTTGAACCGGAATCCATTCCCCGGTCAGCCTCGTCGGACTCTCCAACGATGCAATCCTCTACCGGTTTCATTCAACTCTATACTCATACGGCACGATGCCGAAAAGTGTAATCCGGACACTCGCGAGCGAAACCGTCGCCAAGGACAATGCGTGCGTGGCGTTGCAAGAAAGGTCGAACCGGAACTCGATGTCGAGACCATCGTTCTTCGCATCCTCGAGCCGAAGTCGGCCGAGCGCCGTATCCGAAACTCATCCGAGGTGTAGAGCGTCGGGTTCACGCGTCGACAGAGTTGGTCCTCGACCGGCCCCTTTGGCAGTGTAAATCGCTTCCAGCGTCAAATCATCGGACACGAGCAGGAGATCGATATCGCTCGCCGCCGTGTCCTTGCGCCTGGCAAACGATCCGAACAACAGGGCCGAAATCAGCTTGTCTGCCAACGGGTTGAGCGCGCGCCCGTATTGACTCTTCCAGACCATTTGTCTTGCGGACAATACTGCAAATCCCGTCGAACAGAGGCGATTCGCGATTGGCCCGGTCGTGCTTGCGGTTGCCTGCGCGAAACGACCGCAAGGCCGCTTCCGGCGAGTCGGGCCCCGGGAACTTTCGCTGTTCGTGAATACGTCGACACCTGTACATCGAGACCGATCGGGAATGCACTGCTCGAAACGCATTGGAGCGATGTCCGACGTCCGTTGCGAAACCGTAACCGCGACGGGGCAGATTGATCCCGCATATTCTGGTGGAGAGCGTCTCCGGATACCTGCCCGACGGGACGGAAACAGTGAATCAGGTAACCGCGAGGACGATTTTTCCGATGTGCGCGGAACTCTCCATGTAACGGTGAGCCTCTGGCGCCTCTCCCAGGTCAAAGACCGAATCCATGACCGGGTGCACCCGGCCCGTGTCCAGCAACGGCCACACTCTTTCAGAAAGGTCCCGGGCAATACGGGCCTTTGCCCGATCGCTTTGCGGTCGCAGGGTCGACCCCGTGATGGTCAACCTGCGTGTCATGAGATGTGCAAGATTGAGCGTTTGCTTTGGCCCCCGCAGAAAGGCGATCTGGACCAGACGACCATCCTCTGCCAGAGCCGCGAGGTTTCGCGGGATATAGTCCCCGCCGACCATATCGAGGATGAGATCGACCCCACCGCGTTTCGTTTCGTCAGCGATGCGGTCCACGAAGTCCTGTTCCCGATAGTTGATCGCCACATCAGCGCCCAATTCGAGGCATCGTTCGCATTTTTCCGCCGATCCGGCAGTGGTGAACACCCGCGCTCCGAACTCGTGCGCCAGTTGGATTGCCGTCGTGCCGATCCCGGATGTGCCGCCGTGAACAAGAAAGGTCTCTCCCTCCTTGAGACCTCCACGCGTGAAGACGTTACTCCAGACCGTGAAAAAGGTCTCGCACAGGGCCGCCGCCGCCTGCATGCCAAATCCGGAAGGAACTGGAAGTGCGTGATCCTCGTGGGTTACCGCAAATTCAGCGTACCCTCCCCCGGGCAGCAATGCCGTGACCTGGTCGCCAACCTGCCATCGTGTCGCGCTTGCCCCGGTCGCGACGATGGTCCCGGCCGCTTCCAGCCCGGGAAGGTCCGAAGCCGCCGGCGGCGGCGCGTACAGGCCGGCTCTTTGCAGGCAATCAGGCCGATTGACCCCGGCGGCCTCGATCCTGATCAGAACCTGGCCGTCCCCCGGGGCAGGAACCGGCCGCGAGACTTCGGTCAGGACTTCGGGTCCGCCAGGTTCCCTGATCTCGACCGCGCGCATCGTCTCCGGCAATTGCATGACTTCAGGTCCCCGGCTCTGCTATCCGGACAACGAGTGGGCGAAATCCCAGTACATTTCGCGGACCTTCATTGCGGTCCGTCCGATATTGAGATCGCGGTCGTCAAACCGCGTTACCGGCACGACCTTTCCGATGTTTCCCGTCACGAAAATCTCGTCGGCCCCGCGAAAATCCTCGACTGTCAGAGTGGTCTCGTTAACGGCAATTCCGTCTTCTGCAAGCAACTTGATGATACGCTGGCGAGTCAGTCCATTCAGAAACATCCCGTTCGGGACCGGTGTCAGGATCTCCTGATCCCGGACCATGAACACGTTGGTCGACGCAGTCTCCGCGACATGATCATTGATATCCAGCGAAAGAGCGTTGGAAAAACCGCGACTGCGCGCTTCAGAGATAATTCGTCCATTGTTGGCATAGAGCGACGCGGCCTTCGCTGTCGTCAGAGCCATATCGGGCATGGGGCGCCGGTAGGGCGATACCGTCAGCGAGAACTGTCCGACCGCCGGCATGGGAAACGTCTCGATGCAAATCGCAAAACGGGTGCTGTCAGGGTCAATTTCGACGACGCCGGGGCCACCCTCTCGGGACCACATCATGGGCCGCAGGTAAAGCGCCTCGTTCCTGTCAAATCGCCGGCAACCTTCCTCAATCAGCCCGTGGATCTCTTCGGACGTGACTTGAGGCGTCATTCCCATCGTTCGCGCGGAGGCGACGATTCGATCACAATGCAGATCCAGGTCCGGCCGCACACCGTCAAACTGCCGTGCGCCGTCAAACACGAGCGTGCCGAGCCACAACCCGTGGTCGGCAGATCCCATAATGGGGACATTGCCATCGTGCCAGGTTCCGTCGAACCAGGTCGCGGCCTTCTGTCCAATCGCCAAGACTTCTCTCCCGTCAGAATTCGCCGCCGCTCATAGACAATGCTGACAGGTGATTCAACCTTGGCCGAGGTGTGCTCAGGACTTTGATGAATCCTCGGGCATGAATCCAGGCAGGTCGGGAGGTGAAACCCCCGGCGGAACTGAAATCGATTTTAGGATCCTGCCGGGACCAGCCATGAATGCCTGATAACCTGGCAGGTCGCGCAGCCTGGCCTTGCCCCGCTCGATCCGCATCACGTCTTCGATACGCCGGTCGAGAAACTCCCAGGTTTCCGACTGACCCTGCGACTCGTCACCAATCCAGAACAGGTTCGTCGAGGCCAGTATCCCCGACAGGAGCATCCGCTTGGTGTACCAGTTCACATCTCTCGACGTGTCGTTCAGCGCATTCCAGATGGTATCGGCCGTTTTCCACAAGGCGTGCGCGCCAGGGGCGGCATGATGCGGCAACGCAAACGAGGCCGTACTCTTCCGCAGGACCTCCCTGTCCGCCAACTCGAACCGTGTCCTGGCGGCGTATACGACGCGATCACGGAAACGCAATGACTCCAGTTCGGAAGCCGTCTCTTCAAGTTTCCGTACCATTTCGCGATCAAGGGTGGCTTCATACTCGAGCGCAAGGTCCAGGCTGGTACGTGGAAAGACCCGGCGCGCTTCGCGGATGTCCAGGCCCGACTCCTTGACAGCGCCTTCCCAGGTGGCGTGTCCCCATCCATTGAACGGGACCAGCGGTAGTGCCGCAGCGAGAATGCGTGCCTTGGCTGCGCGTGTGTCGCATTTCGTGGTCATTCTCCAGCTCTCCGTCGTCAAGTCCCGGGCCAGGCAAGTGCCGCACGGAAACACGGGCAGAACACCAGAACCGGCGCAACCCTTTTACGACGAACACTGATCGGTCGCAATCAACCTGACCACGATCATCAAGGACCACGTAACCGAACTTGAGCCGGCAAACCGACAAGTCGCCAATTGCGCGTCCGACCCCTCCGACAAGGAGCACATGTGTGCTACGAGGAGGAACCTGGCCGGTCGCGAATTCGTCATCGACGCTCGCTACAGGCAGAATCCGGTTGCGGAATCTCCTCGAATGATCGATAGTTCAGGTGGCCGCAAATCACGCGCAGGACGTGGGCGGCGTGTTCGTTGGCGGTGTCGTGTCTGGACAGGTCCGTGAACATGCGTTAACTGCCGCTTTTTTCGGGATCTCCATGAATTCCCGGCAGCAAGGGATGACGACATCGATGCAGGTACAGGTTCGCGACAACAACGTTGATCAGGCACTTCGCGCATTGAAAAAGAAATTGCAGCGCGAGGGAGTATTTCGCGAAATGAAACTCCGGCAGCACTACGAAAAGCCATCCGAAAAACGCGCACGCCAGAGAGCCGAGGCACTTCGCCGCGCACGAAAGCTCGCACGAAAAAGGGCGCAGCGCGAGGATCTCCTCTGAATGCGTGCAATCCCCGTTTTCTGATCGCTCGTACGCGGAAACACTGACCATACCGCGGCCTGAACAAACAGGATTCATTATCACTCTGCACATGTTGCCCGTGCCGTCATTTTGGCGGTGATGAAGGCAATGATGGCACCTAAACGCCCCAACTGTAATTCGGATTTCAGCAAATCCTTGACACCAAGAACGCGTTCCCCAGATACAAAAAGTGCCCGGGAATTAGGGAAATACTGAAGCCCCGCTGCCGACCGGGAAAATCCCCAATCCAAAGTCGGACATAGCGCCAAATCACCGGAATGCACGCCCTTGAACCAGTCGTCAGCGGTTCCCTGGTCCCGTTTGCCCTGGCAAGGGTTGAGCGTTTTTTCAAGGGCGGCAGGAACAGGCCGAGACAATGCCGTGAAAACCCTGCGGCAAGCTGCTGGCCGGCCCGTCTTCGAAACATGTCCGAATCACCGATCCAGCGCTCAGGGTCTCGATCGCCGCGCCTTGCAGGCAGTTGGTACGACCGCACGGTCCGTGCGCCACCGAAATCACTTTCGGCCCAAAAACAGAATCCAGGACCTTCCGGTACATGAATGCTGCACATTCGCAGGCGCAAGGCGCGCCCGCGTTGGCGAGTTCACCTTCAAGCCCGGCATGACATCCTGAGCGCACGGACCGGGAATCAGTCATCGAAATAATCCGCGTGAGATTGCCGGATCCCCGCAATGACGTCGTCAAGCCGGGACAGGTGCCTGGTAATTGCCCCGATGATCGCATCCTCGTCCCGATTTTTCAGGGCCGACGCGATCCCGCAGTGATCGTCAAACAGTTCATCCATCGCGGCCGGTGCTGCAAGGCTCAGAACACAGAGCCGGTCCACAAGTGCCTTGTTCTCGGAAATCGTGCCGAACATGAACACGCAGTCGCCGGCAGTGCAAAGATGCTTGTGGAAGTCATAGTCAAGGCCGTGGAACGCCTCGACATCATGCTTCGCAATTGCAGCGTTCTGTTTTTCGAGTTCCCGGTCCAGCCCCTGGTGGTGCCGCTCGGTCGATCGCCTGCAGGCGCGCCGCAGGACCTCGCATTCGACGGCCATGCGGATAAACCGGGCACGCTTGATTTTCTCCGATGAAAACCCTCGAACTTCCGTTGCCCTTTGCGGCCTGACCAGCAACAAGTCAAGGTTGGCAAGACGGATGAACGCCTCACGCACGGGCTGGCGCGACACGTTGAACTGCCGGGCGATCTCGACCTCACTGATTCGCGTTCCCGGAAGCATTTTCAAGGAAACGATCTGTCCGTGCAAATGGTCGAACACGTCGTCCGCGTTGGTTCCGCGGTGGTGTGTCGTCAGGGCCTGTGCCATGCCGGCTCCTCTTGTCTCTCGACATTCCTACCATACCAGTTGCCCCGAGGAAAGAACGGCCCCGCCCTCCGGTGAATTGAAGGGAAGGCCGCGGGATCGCTTTCGTGACTCACGAAAGAACCACGATGCTCGGAATCCGGTGACCGGGTATCAGGGCCACCTTGGTTTGTCGCCCTGTGCACTGCCCTGTGAATCGTTGTCTTGACAATCAAACTGGAATACTAGTAGACAAGTATGGCAACTAAACGGTTGTGCATGCGGCCAGGGAGGGAGAATGTCGGCAGTCGTCCTGCAGGACATTTACAAGCGCTTCGGAGCCGTGCAGGTGGTTCACGGCATTGACCTGAGGATCGATGCGCACGAATTCGTCGTCCTCGTCGGACCCTCCGGGTGCGGGAAATCCACGACTTTGCGCATGATCGCAGGGCTTGAGGAGGTTTCCGAAGGCACGATCACGATCGACGGCCGGGTCGTCAACCGGGTGGCTCCCAAAGATCGCGATGTCGCGATGGTGTTCCAGGACTATGCGCTCTACCCGCATCTCAACGTTGCCGAGAACATCGCCTTCGGCCTGCGGATCCGGCGCATCAGGAAAGAGGTGATCGCGCAGTCGATCGCCGAGGTCGCAGATATTCTCGGACTCACCGATTACCTCGACCGTCGCCCGGCCGATCTTTCGGGTGGTCAACGGCAGCGGGTCGCGATGGGTCGCGCCATCGTCCGTCATCCGAAGGTTTTCCTGTTCGATGAACCGCTTTCGAATCTCGACGCGAAACTCAGGACTCACATGCGTGCGGAGATTCGACGCTTGCACAACCGCCTGCAGGTAACCTCGATCTACGTTACCCACGACCAGGTCGAAGCCATGACCCTTGCTGACCGCATTGTCGTGATGAATGGCGGCAACATCGAACAGATCGGAACACCGATCGACCTGTTCATGAATCCCGAAAACACGTTCGTTGCCGGTTTCATCGGATCGCCGCCGATGAACCAGCTTCGGGGAACGCTGGCCAATGGCGCGGACGGTATGTCGGTGGAGCTGGGCGATTTCAGGATCGCTGTCCCCGAGACGATTCCAAGTGATCCTGGCCGCGATGTCATACTGGGCATCCGTCCCGAACACGTGTCGCTCACTCCGTCAGCCCGGACATCTCCTGTTTCGATCAAACTCGATCTTGTCGAGCCGCTCGGGTCGGAAGCGCTCTTGCATGCCGAAGTCGAGCAGGGTCCGTTCATCATCAAGACGGCCATCCACGGCGACGTGACTCACTTGTCGGGCCTGTCGGAAGTCCACATCCCGGCGGACCTGGTCAAGGTGTTCGACGCGGAGACAGGTCGCGTACTCGTCGCATCGCACAGGAATTGACGCCCAGCGATGATCGATCTGCCCAAATCGTTCCAGGAATCCGAAACGGTTTCACGTTGGCGGGAACGGAGGACCTGGCTGGTCGATCATCTGAAACGCGAATGGCAGATCTACGTCATGCTGTTGCCAATGGTCATCTGGTTCATCGTGTTCCTCTACAAACCGATGTACGGGCTGCAGGTGGCCTTCAAGGACTACTCGATCTTCCGCGGGGTGGCGAACAGCCCGTGGATCGGGCTGGAACACTTCGAAACCCTGTTCGCAAATTCGCAGTTCCTGCGCGCAATCAAGAACACGGTCATGATCAGCGCGTTGAGCCTGTGTTTCGGGTTCCCTGTCCCGATTCTCCTGGCGCTGATGTTCAACGAGATTCTGAACGCGGTTTTCAAGCGAACTGCCCAGACCATCGTTTACCTTCCGCATTTCATTTCGACCGTCATCATTGCAGGCATCGTGATCACCGCGTTTTCCCCAAGCGCCGGAATCGTCAACACGATCCTGGGCTGGTTCGGCATCGAATCGATCTATTTCCTGACGAAACCCGAGTGGTTTCGCCCGATCTTTATCGGATCGGGGATCTGGCAGGAGGCAGGCTTCTCCTCGATCATCTTCCTCGCCGCCATTGCCGGAGTTAATCCCTCGCTCTACGAGAGCGCCGTCGTCGACGGGGCGAGCCGGCTGCAGATGATGTGGAAAATCACGATCCCGTCGATCATGCCGACAATCATCATCATGCTGATCATTCGCATCGGCAACCTGATGGAAGTCGGATTTGAACTGATCATACTGCTGTACCAGCCGGCCACCTACCAGACCGCGGATGTGATCAACACCTTCATATACCGCCTGGGTTTGCAGGGCGGTCAATACGATCTCGCCGCCGCAGCCGGCCTGTTCAATGCCGGCGTCGCCTTTGTGCTGGTGATGGCAGCCAACACCTTGTCCAAGCGCTATTCGCGCACTTCGTTGTGGTGAGGACGCGGACATGGCGAACATGAATCTCTATTCGCGCGGGGACAAGCTGTTCGTTCGAATCAACATGGTACTGATCGGGCTGTTCACGCTCAGCACACTGTATCCATTCATCTACATCGCGGCGGTTTCATTCAGCTCGGGTTTCGCCGCGCGAGCCGGGATCGTGATCCTGACCCCGGTGGACACGACGCTCGCCGCCTACGGCCGCGTCCTTTCGGAACCCCAGTTCTGGAACTCCTACGGGAACACCTTCATCTACACGATCGGTGGAACGCTCACGAGCCTCATCATCATCATCCCCGGAGCCTACGCCCTGTCGAGACCGCAACTTGTCGGCCGGCGGTTCTGGAACCTGCTGGTTGCATTCACCATGTGGTTCCACGCCGGCATGATTCCGTTCTGGCTGAACATCCGTGATCTGGGGCTGCTCGACACTTATTTCGGTATCATCATCGCGTTTGCCTGCAATGCCTTCAACATCATCCTCTTGAGGAACTTTTTCGAGAGCATTCCGAAGTCATTCGAGGACGCGGCGCGAATGGACGGAGCAAACGAGTTCCAGGTCCTTTGGAAGGTGTTTATCCCGCTGTCGAAACCCGCAATCGCCACAATAACGCTCTTTTGCGTCGTGTCGCGGTGGAACGGATTCTTCTGGGCAATGGTGCTGCTGACCGACTCCGGGAAAATCCCGCTTCAGGTCTACCTGCGCCAGACAATCGCAAGGCTGTCCGATGACGAGGAATTCTCGTCCACCCTGCTCGATGCACCCTACAGCGTGGAAACCGTAACCGCCGCGATCATCGTCTGTTCGATCATCCCGGTGCTCATCTTTTACCCATTCATCCAGAAGTACTTCAACAAGGGTATACTTCTGGGTGGTGTCAAAGAGTGATTCACATCGCAAGAAAAGGAGAAAACCAATGCGATACCTCGCTTTAACCTCATTGGTCCTGGCCGCGGGGGCGATTGCATCGCCCGCACTCGCGGACGGTCACCTCATGATCGTGGATGAACCGCTGGAGCTGACCATCCACATGCACCACAAACGTTATCCGGCCTACAACGAGGACTGGCCGGTTGAACAGGAAGCGCGGCGGTTGACCAATATCCACCTCAAGAACGCGACGATGGGATCCAATACCGATAACAGCGGCGAGGCGATCAACCTGTTGCTGGCGTCGGGGAACATTCCGGACATCGTCGGCACGTCCCGGATCAAGGATATTGTCAACCAGTACGGCCCGCAGGGTGCGTTCATGCCGCTCAACGACCTGATCGACGAGCACGCACCACATCTGCAAGCGTTCTTCGAAAAGAACCCGCAGATCAAGTCAGCGATTTCCGCCGCGGACGGCAACATGTACTACATTCCGTACCTGCCGGACGGGAAATACGGACGGGCATACTTCATCCGGTACGACTGGCTCGACAAGCTGGGGCTCGCAGTTCCGGAAAGCGTCGACGAGGTCAAGGCGGTGCTGGAAGCATTCCGCGACCAGGATCCGAACGGAAACGGCCTGAAGGACGAAGTGCCATACTTTGCCCGCCAGTGGGAAGAACTCATTCGTCTGGTGACGTTATGGGAAGGACGCTCGTCGGGCTCGGACACGTACCACGACTTCTACGTCGACAGCGGACAGATCAAGCATCCATACGCTGAAGTCGGATACCGCGAAGGGATCAAGAACCTGACGCAGTGGTATGCTGAAGGTCTTATCGACGCGGAAATCTTCACCCGCGGTTCCAGTGCGCGCGAATACCTGCTTTCGGAAAACCTCGGTGGCATGACGCATGACTGGTTCGCCTCGACCAGCGGGTACAATTCGACCCTGCAGGACAAGATCGACGGGTTCGTGTTCAAGGCCTTTGCGCCGCCGGCTTCCATTTCAGGCGCGCGCATCGAGGAACACCGCCGCATCCCGATCAAGCCGGACGGCTGGGCGATCGGCGGTTTCAACGAACATCCCGTCGAAACGATCAAGTACTTCGATTTCTGGTTTTCGCCCGAAGGGCGGAACATCGTGAACTTCGGCGTCGAAGGCGTGCACTGGACAATGCAGGACGGCAAGGCGATCTTCACCGACGCCATCCTGGGAACAGGTCGTCCGGTGAACTCTCAGCTCTACGAGTTGGGCGCGCAACTGCACGCACGCGGCTATTACCAGGACTATGGCTACGAGATCCAGTGGTCGAACGAGTATGCACTTGAAGGAATCGCTCTCTACGACGCGGGCGATTACCTGATCGACCAGTTCCTCGGAGTCGCGTTCAACGAGGAAGAACAGGCAGTCTATGACAAGCATTGGACAACGGTTCGGACCTACATGCTTGAACGGCAACAGGCCTGGATCCTGGGAACCGGTGATGTCGAAGCGGACTGGGACGCCTACATCGCCGATCTCGACAGCATGGGGCTGAATGACGTGTTGGCAGCCATGCAGTCTGCCTACAATCGTCAGTACGCAGAAAGCTGAACCTTCCAATCCGGCGGCGCACTGTTCAGGTGCGCCGCCCAACACCAATTCACAGGATTCAATGATGGACGCCACCAAATCGGACGGAGGGGGCTTGCGTCCGCTGGACGAGCCACCCACGGGTCGGCTGACGATCCAGTACGCGCCGCTTCCCGAAACCGAAATCGTCGAGAACCCGCCGAGATTTACTTGGGTTCCCGACATCGAGGATGACGTGTCATACGCCGTTTCGGTCACCGGAGGTGACGGTTCGGAGCGACTCTATTCGAACATCCCGGTCAACTTCTTCACTCCGTCCGAGGCAATGCCTGACGGCACGTATTCCTGGCGTTACTGCGTCTGGGCGAACGAACGCCCGGCAAGCGCCTGGAGCAGCGAGCGCGGTTTCCGAATCTCCGGGGGTCGGGTAGGACACTGGCGCGCGCACCAAAGGCCACGTTTCCAGCATCCCCCCTAAAATTCCGGACGTCCGGTTTTCCCGGGTCCGGCTTCAAGCGTCAGGCACCCCCCCGCAGGAGTTCGGTGCGGTGCCTTCCGCGACATCCGCCACGCTTAAGGCTGACCCAGCCATGCCCGTGGCAACATCCCGCGTTTGCGCCGCCCTTCGGCTCGACAGCACCACCCGTCATCCGGGTGATATCATCGGTCGACACCGGGCTCTGTGTCCCGGCATGACCTGCCGCCTTCGCCACCTGAGCCCAGAGGCCCTCGCTCCGGACGGGTTATGTTGTTCCGCCCATCACCGCTTAATCGGCCTCATCCGCCAGTCAGGAGAACTCCGTGCCATTTCCCGCACTGCGGTTATTGGCACGGTCCTTGACATTCAAGGGTCACAACATCCTGTCCGTTCTCCTCACCTTCCGGTCTTTCACTGCTGAACTTTCCCGAATTGCCGCCGTCTCTACGCCGGGGGACCCGGTGCGTGCTCACCTCGGTTCTTCCGCACCGGTGCTAGCCATCGGGTAGCAGGCTGACCCTTGGCATCCTCCAATATCCCCACAAGTCAGCTTCCATGTGGGGGCGAACTTTTCGTCGCATCAACAATCGTTCGCTTTCGCTACGGCCCTTCGGTTTGTTCGCCATCCTGACTGACCGGACCGGTTGGAGCCTTGCTCCAGCCACGCCCACGATGGCTTTCTACGTCCCAGCTCGCAGGCACCAGGTCACCCCGGTACCCGTGGGATATGCTACGGCGCCAAACCAAGAATTGCGCCGGCGGGACTCACACCCGCTAGTTCAGCAGCCAGACTCGCTGCACACCTGCCCGTGACGCCCCTGGCAACTCGTGAATCCCGCTTCGACCGAGTTTCGGCAACACATCCGCGCCTTTGGCTCGATGCCCCGCGCGTGGCGGCGTTTCGCGAAGCGCTCGACAACGATCCGGATTACTGCGGCTGGACTGCCTTCATGCAACGCTCGGTCACCCCTTGGGAAGACCGAAAACCGATTCCGGAACCGGCACCCTACCCTGGCGACCGACGTGTCGCGTCGATCTGGCGGCAGACGTACATCGATTGCCAGGAAGTTATCTACGCCATACGCCACCAGGCGATCGCGGGGAGAATTCTCGAAGACGCCAGGCTGATCGCCAATGCCAGGGAATGGCTGTTGGAGGCCGCCAATTGGGACCCAAACGGGACGACGTCACGCAGCTACACGGACGAATGGGCCTTTCGCATCGTCCTGGCGCTTGCCTGGGGTTATGACTGGTTGCACGAAGACCTTTCGGATGCCGAACGCATGACCGTTCGGCGTGCGCTCCTCGAGCGCACCCGACAGGTGGCTGACCATTGCATCCGGAACGCGCAAATTCACTTTTTCCCGTTCGACAGCCACTCGGTGCGTTCGGTTTCGTCGGTGCTTGTTCCAGCCTCTCTCGCAATGCTGGGTGAAGAGCCCGAAGCCGAGGAATGGCTGCATTACGCGGTCGAGTTCCTGTCGACGGTCTACCCCCCCTGGGGGGACACCGACGGCGGGTGGGCCGAAGGCCCGCACTACTGGATGACCGGAATGGCCTGCCTGATCGATGCCGCGAACCTTCTTCGAAACGCCACCGGGATCGACCTCTACGACCGGCCTTTCTTCCAACGAACCGGCGACTTCCCGCTGTTCGCGCGGGCACCGGATACCCGCCGCGCCACTTTCGGCGACGACAGCACACTGGGCGATTCTCCGTGTCTCAAGCTCGGATACAACCTGCGCCAGTTCGCCGGCGTGACAGGCAACACTGCTTACCAGTGGTATTTCGAGGAAATCCTGGGGAACGACGCGGGAACTGAGAAAGAGTTTTACAACTGGGGCTGGTGGGACCTGGCGTTTGACGATCTCGTCTATGCGCACGATTTTCCCAAGATCACGGCCGAGCCTCCTCCTGCACATGACCGCTTGCGCTGGTTCAGGGGAATCGGATGGGCAGCGATCCAGTCAGGGCTGGGCGATCCCGACCGGCACATCCATTTCGTCATGAAGTCAAGTCCCTGGGGTTCGATCAGTCACAGCCACGGCGACCAGAACGCTTTCTGCCTCGCCGCCTTCGGCGAAGACCTGGCCATTCAGTCCGGCCATTACGTCGCATTCAATTCCTCGATGCACCGGGATTGGCGCCGCCAGACGATTTCAAAGAACTCCATCCTGTTGAACGGAAAGGGCCAATATGCCGGGAAGAACAAGGCGAAAGCGATGGAAGCTGCCGGCAGGATCCTTGATGCACGCGAGGCCGATGACCATGTCTACATCCGCGGAGATGCTACGATGGCCTACCGGAGCCTTTCGCCTTACGTCGAAAGTGTCTTGCGGGACGTCTACTTTGTGCATGACAGTTACTTTGTCATCGTCGACCGGGTCGAGGCCGGCGAACCGGTCACGCTGGACTGGCTGTTCCACACCAGCGCCCCGATGGACCTCGGCATGACGACCTTCCGCTACACCGGCGATCGCGCAGGTATCTACGGCAAGTTTCTGTGGTCCGAGGCAGGTCCGCCGGTCATCACCCAAGCGACCGGATTTCCGGGGGTTGACCCTGAGGAGTTCGCCGGGCTGCCTCAGAGTACACGCCTCTGCGCCGGTTTTCCGGCTGCAACCAGCCACCGGATCGCAACGCTCCTCGTACCCTATCCGGCGCACACGCCCTGCCGGGTCTTTCATTTCCTGGACGACCAGGGATACGACTGCGACCTTTATTTTTCAGATTCTCTCGACCGCACGTTCAGGGTCGGGATCCCGAAATCCCTAAAAGCACGATAGGACAAACCATGCTGCAAACCCAAGTCAAGACCACGAACGCAGACCCCGATCTGAACGGAAAGGTCGCAATCGTCACCGGGGGAGGGCGCGACATCGGACGCGCCTGTGCCTTGCGACTTTCGGAAGCAGGCGCCGCGGTGGCAATCAACTATCACACCTCCGCCGCCGGAGCAGAGAGCGCGGTTGATGAAATAGCCGGGGCAGGCGGCCGGGCGTTGGCAATGCAAGGCGACATGACATCAGAGGCCGACGTCGACCGGCTGGTCGCCGAAACGGCTTCCGAGCTCGGTGGCCAGGTTGACGTTCTCGTCCATGTTACCGGTGGAATGATCGCGAGAAAACCCCTGGCTGTCATGGACATCGACCACTGGAACGCGGTGATGGATCTCAATGCGACGTCGTACTTTCGCGTGCTCAAGGCAGTGGTGCCGCACATGACCGGGGGAGGCGCCGTGGTCGCGCTCGCCAGCCAGGCCGGCCGTGACGGAGGCGGTCCCGGCGCAGTCGCCTATGCTGCCTCAAAGGGTGCCGTCATGACCATGACGCGTGGATTTGCCAAGGAACTTGCGCCCGACATCCGTGTCAACTCGGTCTGCCCCGGCATGATCGACACCGACTTCCACAACACCTTTACGAAACCCGAAGTGCGCGCGCATGTTGCAAACATCACTCCGCTGAAGCGGGAAGGAACGTCCAGGGACGTCGCCAACCTGGTCACGTATCTTGCCTCGGACCAGGCTGCATTCATTACCGGCGCCAATGTCGACATCAACGGCGGCATGCTGTTTTCTTGAGGGACATCCATCATGCCGATCAACGACCCTGCCGACACCGGCGAGTCCTACGCTTCGCTCGCGCTTTACCAGCCGCCGACAGAACACGTGGAACTGTTCACCGAAGCGCTGGAGCGCGCATTGGCAAAAGTCACGCAACTGGTCCCGAGATTCGGCCTTCGCAATCCGCGCATGGGAATCGGACAATCCCTCGCCTACGAGTATTGCCGGGAGGATGAATGGGTTGCGAGTTTCTGGAGCGGACAGCTCTGGCTGGCCTATTCCCTGACCGGCGACCCCCGCTTCAAGAACAGCGCACGGGCACGCAGGGGGTACTTCCAGCGAATACTCGAAAACCCGGCATGGCACGATCACGATCTCGGATTCCTGTTTTCGTTGACCTCAGTTGCCGATTTCAAGCTTACAGGAAACGAACAGTCCCGCGACATGGCCTTGCGGGCGGCGGATTTCCTCGCCGCGCGTTGGCGGCAACCGATGCCGTTCGTGATGTGCTGGAATCCGATGCGCCGGGATTCGCCAGAATTCGCCGCTCAAAAAACCCGCACCCTGAACATCGACAGCCTTCAGGGCATGGCATTGCTGTACTGGGCGCATGATCAAACCGGCCAGAGTTCCTTTGCCGATATCGCGAACATGCACATTGAAACGGCGATCCGGCATCTTGTCCGCGGGGATTTCAGCTCTTTTCACGCCTTCGAGTTCGACCCGGGATCAGGTGAGCCCATTCGCGGTTTCACCCATCAGGGATTACGAGACGACAGCTGCTGGTCACGCGGGCAAGCCTGGGCGATTCACGGGCTGGCCCAGAGTTACCTGAATACCGGTATCGACGTTTTCCGCGATACGGCAGCAGGGATGGCTGCCTATATTTCCGACAAGCTTCCGGATGATGGCGTTCCTGCCTGGGACTACGATCTGCACAAGGACCCCGATGCGTACCGGGACACTTCTGCTGGGGCTATCACGGCAGCGGGGCTTTATTCACTGGCACTCGCGTTCGGACCCGGCCGGGAGTCAAAGGAAATGACGGCACTCGCTGATCGCATCCTGAAAGGACTGGTCGACTTCCACGACATCTCCGGCAGCGAGGATGCGGAGGGATTGCTCAAGGAAGGCGCCGCATTTGTCGGGATTGGTCGCGCCGACAACCTGCTTCCGTATGGGGATTACTATTTCCTGGAAGCGCTCATGCGGGCCATGGGGCACACGGAATTCTCCTGGTGACGTAAAGTTCGTGTCTTACTGTTGTGATAGGCCAGATGTTGTTGGCAACGCGCTCCTCCGCACGGTAATGTGCGCCTGACCGCGTAGGCGTACCAAAAAAACTGCCCTCAGTACCAGCGCGGCATACCCACCCTTACTGATTCCTATTCCGCGTAAGCCAGGTGTCGACCAACGAGACAATTCTGTCGACTGCCGCGAGGCGGAGGTCATGTTGCGCACCGATCGCCTGAACAAGACGATCCACCCTTTCGATATCGGGAGCCCCGGCCGCCAGCGCACGGGCCGCCGAGGATGGCGTGACGAGGAATTGCGCTGCCCTGGCGTACTTGTCGAACGGCACCATGTCCGCCGCATCCGCTCCGAGGGAAATGCACAACCGCGATACCCACTCATAGATCTGGCGTGACTCATCGAGGTCCTCGTGCACGGCGTCCCGGATTGAACGCATCCGATCCGGTCCGATGCAACGGTAGTTTCCTGCAAGCAGCATGCTCCACTTGGCCATAGGGACAAAAACCGAATCATGGACCCTGAGCTTGACCGGAACCTCGATGACTTCATCCGGAAGTTCATGTCGGGCATTCTGGATGTCCGATTCCAGTCGGCGGAGCATTATTGTGTGCCGCTCGGACTCGAACCGCGCAGCCTTGAAATTCGTTGGAAGGCGCACCTGCAGTACGTTGATCGGCCGGTCCGGCGGCCGAAACGCCTGCGGGTCGGGGCTGCAAAGAGTCACATGGTCCGAATCGAGTGCGTCCCAAACGGTCGCATCGGCATAGCAGTCCCGACAGATTTCGGTATCCAACCCGGGAATCCTTTTCAGGTACGGCAAGGGAGGCATGTTCATGATCGACATGCAGGGACGAGCAGAGTCGCCGATGCGACCGAGGAGATCCCGGATGCTACCATGTCGATACTGGGGTTCCTGCATTGCCAGAACGATGAGGTCGAATTCTTCGGGGCGTGCCTGTTCCGGACCAAGAGCTGAAACCGATCCTGCCAGGTCCCGGGTGCGAACCTCGATCAGCCCGTCTCTGCCCCGGACTGGAAATTCGACGATTGCTCCTTCGGAATTGATCAGGTCTGCCTCCGCGGGCAGGCACACGAGCTGCACCGCATGCTTGGCCATGGCCAGCTTCACTCCCAGGAGGGATCCATAGGAGGCGCCAAGTATCAGAACGTTGAATGTTTCAGGCATCTTTCTCTCCTCAGTCGACCAGGCGGACACGCGCACAGTTCCGGACAAGGGTCGTCCAGACCAGACAGGGCAGCTACAGGCCGGTTTGCGGGCACCGGATCACGGCGCGCCCGGTGTGCGCGCGGCCGCAATAGTCACGCTCTGTTTACGAATGCTTTGAAGCGCTGCCAATCCCGCGACTCTCGCCTGATTCAACCACTCGGCCCGTCGGAAATCCATAGGCTCCCACTTTCGACGTGCGCAGGTTCGCTGCAAAGAGCGCCTCCGCGAACGTCACGGCGCAGCTGAGGCCGTCAACGACCGGCAGTCCGAATTCATCCGTCAACCTCGCCGCAAGATCAGTCATGCCGGCGCAACCGAGGACGATGGCGTCCGAATGGTCCTCTTCGATCGCCAACTCGACAGTACGGCGAATGGTATCCATCGTTGTCGAATCGATGTTCTCCAACTCCAGCACAGGAATATCGGTCGCCCTGACCCTGGCGCATCGGGACGCCAGTCCGGACCTGACAAGATTGTTTTCAAGTACCGGCACCGAGCGGGACAGGGTCGTGATCACGGTGAACTTGTTGCTGAGCATGCTGGCGGCGTGACAGGCGGATTCACCAATACCAATCACCGGCACCTCAACCATGCATCTCACGGCATCCAGCCCAGTATCGTCGAAACACGCGATCACGATGCCATCGACGCACTGGTGGCGTTCAACCTGTTCCAGAAGACCGGAAAGGCAGGCGGCACCGTCATAAAACCCCTGGATGCTGGCCGGACCGGACGCGGAGCCGACCGCGATGATGTGGGTATCGGGACGGGCCACCCGACGTGCGGCACGTGCGATTTTCTCGGTGATCGACACCGTGCTGTTGGGGTTTGCGACGAGCAGTTTCATGGATATCTCAGACCGCTCCGCCCAGATACGCAGCCTTGATGCGTTCGTCATTCAACAGCTCACGGGATTCCCCGGAAATCACGACGCTCCCGGTCGTCATCGCGTAGGCCCGATGGGAGATGCTCAACGCCATGCGTGAATTCTGTTCGACCAGCAGGACCGAAACGCCGTCATCGCGATTGATCCTGACGATTGACCGCGCAATGTCCTGGACCAGTTTCGGGGCAATGCCGAGCGACGGTTCATCGAGAAGAAGGAGCCGAGGCTGGGCCATCAGCGCCCGGCCGATCACAAGCATTTGCTGTTCTCCGCCTGAGAGCGTCCCGGCCGTCTGCCGGTATCTCTCCTTCAAACGTGGAAAGCGCTCCAGAACGCTCTCGAGCGAGCGCGAGATTTCCTCCTTTCCCCTACGGGTGAATGCACCCATCAGGAGGTTGTCCTTGACCGACATGTAGGGAAACACCCGGCGACCCTCCGGGACCATGGCAATCCCCATGTTGACAATGCTGGCAGTGTCGCGGCCGTCGATACGTTCACCCCGGAAAGTGATCGACCCGCTGTCGATTTTGGCGAGCCCGGTGATCGCACGAAGGATCGACGACTTCCCTGCTCCGTTAGCTCCGATGAGCGCAACCGTTTCTCCCTCGATCAACTCTAGCGACAGACCGCGCAATGCATAGACGCGATCATAGTAGAGTTCGACATCCTGAAATAGCAGTATGGGTGACGCCATGACCTAGATCCCGATCTCGTCATCGGCGCTGCCCAGGTAGGCTTCAATGACCTTCTCATCGTTCTGGATTCGGGAGGGTGTCCCTTCGGCGATCTTTTCACCGAAATTCAGGACGACGATCCGGTCCGAGATCGACATCACGGCCGCCATGTCGTGTTCGACCAGCAAGACCGTCACGCCCCGGTCCCGTACGGACTTCACGAGCGAAACCATGTTCATCGTCTCGTCCTGGTTCATCCCTGCAAACGGCTCATCAAGCAGGAGAACGACAGGATCGGTTGACAGGCCGATGGCGATTCCCAGAGCCCGCAGATGGCCCTGCGGCAGATTGTTCGCTCGTTCCTCGGCAATCCCCGACATCCCGAGAAAAGACAGCACTTCGTCCGCCTTCCGACCGAAGCTGTCTTCGTCCGACCGAGCGGCACGGGTTCCGAAGAAGTAACCGGCAAGCGAGGCCGAGGATCGGAGGTGCTGCGCGACCACCACGCTTTCCTTGACCGTCATGTCTTTGAATATGCTGGTTTCCTGGAAAGTCCGCACGACGCCCTTTCGCGCCACGACATGGGGCTTCAGATCGGAAATCCTTTCCCCCCGGAACAGCACTTCGCCCGAGGTCGTCGGCAGGAACGAGGTAATCATCTTGAATAGCGTGGACTTTCCCGCGCCGTTCGGTCCTATTACCGACAAGATCTCGTTTTCGTCCACGTCGAAGGACACTGCATTCGTCGCCGTCAGTCCCCCGAATCGCCGGGTGAGTTCGCGAACCTGGAGGAGCGGGGTCATTGCTTCATCCGCCGAATTCGAGTCAGTCGTATGCTGAATAGGCCGTTGGGAAGAACGAGGATCAACAGGATCAGCACGCTCGAGTACACCAGGAGCTGGTACTTGCCGAGTTCGAACAGCAGGTCCCAACCGAAGTACAGCGTCAGGGTCCCGAGCATCGGACCGAACACGTATCCAAGTCCGCCGAGAAAACAGTTCAACATGAAGTCGATCGAATCCTTGACCACGAAACTTGACGGGTAGACAGACTGGGCAATGGCTCCGAACATGGCGCCGCCCACGCCGCCGAAGAACGAAGAAATCGCGAAAACGACCACGCGCAGGTAGGCGACATTTACGCCGACCGACATCGCGAGTTCCTCGTTTTGCTGCATTGACCGGCAAAGATGTCCGAGACGGGAATTCACGATCCGGTACATTGCCGCGAAGCAGGCGACCATGAGGATACAAGCCGTGTAGTAGAATGCCAGCTTGGGGTTTTCGAGCGTTGAAAAGTCCGGAATGACGGAAATGCCAAGAATCGATAGTTCCTTCGGCAACGGGATGGAAACGATGCCCTTTGCGCCGTTCGTGATCGGCAGTGCAAGTGCGGCAAGGCGGACGACTTCCGTCAACACCAGTGTAATCATCGCAAAGTACACGCCGCGCAGCCGCAGGATCGGAAGTCCGATCAGGACCGCGACCATGCCAGTGAAAAGACCCGCGATCGGGAGAGAGATCCAGAAAGACATGCCTGCCTTGGTGACCAGGATCGCCGAAACGTAGGCGCCGATCAGCGCGAATGCCCCCTGCCCGATGTTGATCCGGCCAATGTAGAACGTGAGCCATACCCCCGCGCTCGCAACGGACAACAGCGCCACCGATGTCAACGTGAAATAGAAGTTCCAGCGCCCGCTGACGGAAATCAGAACAGGAATAAGCCAGAAGATCGCGACAAGGAAGATCGCGAGAGCCAGGGCCCGGTAGGTGCCGTTACGGACCATCCCCTCATCCCCACGGCTTGCCCATGAGGCCTTGCGGGCGAATTGCAAGGAAAATCATGAGAGCGATAAATATCGCGAGATAGGTAATGTCTCCGTACTGGGAAAGCACGGCGAGGCCGACGGCTTCGAGCATACCGAGTATGAAACCGCCGGCAATGGCGCCTGATATCACGCCCGCGCCCCCGATCATGACCATCATGAACGCCTTGATCGATGTCGGGCCGCCCATACCGAGATTGACCCCCGTGATCGTGACGAGCAGGCCGCCCACGAGGCCGGCCAACATGGCGCCAAGGGCGAATCCAATCATTGAGTACCGATTCACGTTGACACCCATCAGTTGGGCCGCGACCCGGTCCTGGGCGAGGGCCCGGAGTGCCCGGCCAGTCTTGCTGAACTGCATGAACGTGATGAATGCGGCAATCGAAAGGATGGCAAGGCCGCAGATCAGTATCCTGTCGTACGGCATGATGATCCTGAAGTCCCAGTTGAAGACTCCGTCCACGATCTTCGGTACACCGCGCTGTTTTTCCCCGAAGACAAGCAGGATGATCGCGTCGAGTAGAAAGGCAATTCCGGCGGCGAGCAGCATGGTGCTCTCTTCCCTCGCAGAGCGCTTGATGACCGGGCCGAACAGGAACTTCTCGATCAGGGCTCCGAGAACGGCCAGTGTCACGCACGACATCAGGAGGGCAAGAATGAACGGAAGTTCGAACTGGCCGTAAAACGTGTATGTAACAAACCCGCCGATGACGTACATCTGGCCGTGGGCGAAATTCAGCACGTTCATGAGCGCAAATATCAAGGTCAGGCCAAGTGCGATCATCGCGTACTGGGATCCGAGATACACACCGTTGGCGACGACCTGTTCCATGGTGGATACCTTTTTCAGCGCACATACATGTTCCGGACCGGTACACCGGTCCGGAACAATTTACGAAATCTGCGGATGTTTCTAGTCGACTTCTGCAACGAAGAGCGTTTCGAACTCTCCATCCTGGAAGACGTTGACAACCAGCGGCACCGAGACCTGCCGACGTTGCCCGAATGACGACATGCCGACGTATCGCATCACGGCGTCACCCTTCATGTACGGGTTGGGCGCTTCGAAGGTATCCATCGTCTTCATGAATTCATCCACGTCGTCAATGGCAGCCGGGTTTGCGGCGAGAGTTGCCAGAATGTACTCGAGCGCATAGACCTTGGTGTTCGACTCGTCATTGTACTCACCGAACATCTCCGTGTATCTCGCGACGAAATCCTTCATCATGTCGGATGCTATTTCCGGCGTGGATGCACCACCCACGGAAATGAACCCGTTCGCGAGGTCGCCCGCCCCCTCCCGCAGAACCTGCGCGTCCTGTGCGGTCTCCGTCGATATCAGTCCCTGGAATCCAAGTTCGCGCGCCGACCGAATGAGCTGCGGTGCGTTGGCCGGCGATACGCCGGAAAGAACGAGGAGGTCAGGATTCGTGCGAATGACCGGGGTCAGAACCGGAGTGAAGTCCGTGGTGTCCACCTGGTAGGTTACGTTGGCAGAGACCGCCTCAAGCCCCAGTGCCTCGGCCGCTGCGAGACCACTGTCGCGCTGGCTAAGAGGGTCGGATTCATTGGCAGCAATGAATGCCACAGTTTTTACGCCCTTTTCCCCCATCAGGTATTTGTAGATGGCCGGACCGGACTGGTAGTTGGCAACCATTCCGAGGACGGCATTCGATGCCGGGGCCGTATACAGTTCCTTGGGAAATGCGTACGGGAAGTAGATGATGCCTCTCGCTTCGGCCACGGGGCGGACAGCGGCTGCGCCGTTGTCGACGTTCGGGCCAACCACGTAGTGAATTCCTTCTTGGGCCATCTTCTCCATTCCGGCGATCGCCCGTTTCGGGTCCTTCTGGTCATCGAACGAAACAATTTCGATGTCGTACGTGACATCGCCGATCTTGTAGCCGCCGGTTTCATTTATCCAGGCCGCACGGGTCTCCATCGATCGCTGGTTCGATATGCCCCATGCCGCGGCCGGCCCACTCGTGACACCGACAAACCCAACTTTGAGTACCGGGTTCGCGGCAAGGCCAACCGTTCCCTGTGCCGCCGCCAGTACGAGCGCCGCGGCCAGGGCAGTAAAGATGCTTCTGCGTTTCATATCTTTCTCCAAGGTGATTTTCGGGCGACCGCTTGTCTCGCACCGGCCGCGCCATTCGACTCCGCGTCCGGATGCGACCACAGAATCCAATTATTGTCAACAATTATTATTAACAATAATTGTTGACAATAATTCCGGGAATGTTGACAAATCGCTGTGAGGTCGGTTGAAAGACTGAGGCGGTGTTTGACACGAAGGGAGTTTCCTGGATGAGTGTGCCGGTGGAATCCGTTTCGGGCGAAAGGACGAGACCGGCCGGGTCAGAACGGGTCGACGAGAGTTTCATCGTCGAGCGCATCTACAACGCGGTCATGGAGCATCGCCTTCCACCCGCCACAAAACTGAGTGAACTCAAGCTCTGTGACACGTTTGGTGTCGGACGCATGCGGGTCAGGCGCGCACTCTTGCTTTTATCCAACCAGGGAATCGTGAACCTTGAAACGAACAGGGGTGCGTTCGTGGCCAGTCCAAGCCCGGCAGAGGCGAACGAGGTCTTTGAAGCCCGCACACTGCTTGAATCTGCGATCACACGTCATGTCGTCACGTACATCAGGCCCGAAAATCTCGACATGTTGAGGCAGCACATTTCGCTGGAGAGCGTCGCACGTGACAACGACAAGGGTGTCGATCTGATTCGGCTATCCGGAGAATTTCACGTGAAGCTTGCCCAGGCATCCGGGAACACAGTCCTGTGGCGCGTCGTTCGCGAACTTGTCACGAGGTCATCGCTTATCGTCGGCCTTTTCGGGGCTTCGAATCACATGGTGTGTCCGGAGAACGAACACTTGAGCATACTCGCTGCAATCGAGCGCGGCGAACCGGACGAAGCTGAAGCCCAAATGATCGAACACCTGAACCGGATCAGGGAAGGCCTGAATTTTTCGGCCCCCAAGCCGCAGGAAGGGGACCTGGCGGAAATCCTGGGATTGACGTAACCGATGCCAAGCCGGTTCATGTGCCGGGCATGGTTAGGTACGCACGCGGTTTCCGTCTTGCATCGGTGTTTCCGCTGCAGCCGGTGTTCATGCAGGCGCTTGCCGACCTGCATGCGGCGCCGGTTCTTGATCTAGTAATGCATGAGTTCCGTTTCAACGATTACATCCATGCCCACTAGTGCCGCGTCGCGCATCACGGTCCTGGCCGTCCGCCTCGTAGCGATCGCGCCAGCGCCAGACGGTGCACTCGGATACACCTTGTAGCTCCGTCGCCTCCACCTGACCCGGAACACCGTGAAGGGTGCCCCCGTAAGCCTCTTCGAACTTCATCAATCTCAGCCCCTGTTCCTGCTCCGTCCGACGCATCCAGACCCTCCATGGCTTGGAAGCTCTCCAAATACCGGACAGATCATCTGGCACATGGACCGGACATATCGGGTGTTACCCACATTGTGGATCTCGTCCCTTGACACAAGCCTTGGCCTTTGATCGGACATTCTGGCAAGTGAGATTGCGATATGGCTGTAAGAACAATTCTTGAAGTCTAGGCGAAGCCAGGCACTGGGGACGAGTTGGTTGCATTCTTCAGGCCGGCTCTGCCAGCGATGCGCGCTTGTGAGGGTTGCACAAACGTCGACGCGCTGAAGAACAGCGACGACGCCGACAATGTGGAAGTGGTGGAAGTGTGGGATTCGCGCGAGCAAAACGAAGAATGTCAGGCTTGGCAGCGGGAGAAGGGTACCATCGACCGGCTCATGGAGTTCCTTGCCGAGTCGCCGGGTATCCGTCATTTCGACATCATCGTCGCTTGAGCCGCGATCGGGCGCAAACGGCCATAACGCGGACCTTGCCGGACGACCGGCCGAGGTCAATTTACCGCATCTTCACTGCCCGGCGGGTAATGCAGGTGCACGGCCCCATTGCCGGGCACGCCATGCAGTGGCGGGCCGTGGAACTATTGGCCGGGCCTCCACTCTCCTTCATCGATTTGGTCCGTCGTCAGGCTATGGAACGAGGAGGACCGGAGATGGCGAGGTCGCGTTTTACCTCTATGGACGGCCCATTCTCCTTGGTTTGTCGGCATCGTCATTCCGGCTCTCCTGGCGTGGAGAGCGGGACGTCGTCACAGGAGAGGCCGGAAAATGTCCCTGGCTTCCTTCTCGGTCTCGACGATCCGATCTTCGGGAATACGGTCGAGGACGTCGAAAGCGAAAAGGGGTCTGCGGATACGGTCGTTGATTCCGAAGACGACAATCTCGGTGCGGGTCTGCTTGGCGCGGTCGATGATCTGAGCCAGCAGGTGCGCGGCGCTGCCGTCGACGTGGATGGTTCCGGAAAGGTCGAAGATCACGACATCGCGGTCTCGGATGTCCGAGGCGATCAACGCGATCAGCTTTCGCGAGGACGACACCGTGAAGGAGCCGCGAATGGCCACCAGCCCGATTCGCGCCGTGAAATCGTCGGCCGCCTCCGCGCTGAATTTGCGGTCGAGAAGCGGCGTCAAGATCACGCTGTCGACTTCCAGCGACTCCAACTGAGCGGCATTCACGATAATGGCGGCGATAACTCCGAACATGATCGCGAAGACCGGATCGGCAAAAATGGTCAAGGCCATGACCAGCAGCATGACGGCGGAGTATTTCGGATCCATCCGGGGGATCCTCCGCAGGAACGAGAACTCGATCATGCGCCAGCCGACGAGCACGACGATCACGGACAGCGCCGCCAGCGGCAGCGGTGCCACGTAGGGTCCGAGACCCATCGAAGGCCTGGACGAGATCGCAGGCAACCCGCCGGTGCAGGTCGTCGACCAGGTTGCGGGTACGGACGGCAAGCCTGTCGATGCGCTTCTCGAAGTGGCGCTTCCGGTCCCCGTGCCTTGCCTTCGCGCGCTGTCCGACCAGGCGGTCGAGCTCGAGCAGGAGCGGAAACACCTTGTCGGCGCGGAAGCCGTCACCGTGGCTGGCGGCGTTGTTCATCGAGCATGCGGTCACGAAGGTCCGCACACCGGGCTCAAGGGACACGATGGAGCGGAGCTGGATTTCGTCCTGCCCCACAGTGAAAATGTGCATCCGAGCGCAGATGAACCACTGCCCCCGCCCAAGCACGATGGTCGTCAGCTTCCCCCACGCCTCCCCGGGCATGGGTTCTGCAAGGTCGACGTTCTGCGCGACGAAGCCGGCCGAGAGCTTCCGGACGGCAATGCGCTGCCGCATGTCCCCGATGCCGCGAAAGGAAAAGCCGCAACCTTCGCCTTCCTTCCGGCGCCGGATCACGGCGTCCCGGGTCCTGATCGCCGCGTCGAGCGCCTCGTCGCAGTCGGCGGAGCGGAACGCGCCGCCGCGCTCCTCAACCTCCGAACGCACGAAGTCGCGGATCGTTGCGCGGAGAGCGGTCTGCTCGAGATCCGGGCCCTTCGGCTCCACGAGGCCGCGATCGACCTCCATGAAGCAGGCGATCGCGAGGTTGCATGCGCGGCGCTGCTGGCGGACCAGCTCATGCAGCAACTCAGGGTTCTTCGGGTAGGCCCCGATCTTTCCTGTGCCCTTGACCACAACGCTTCCCATGGTGGGCGTTGCAGAAGGAAGCGATAGACCCAACGAGGAAGCGGACGTCGAACGGGCCGGGACGATCGTCCTCTTCCAGAAGCTCGATGCTTCCTCCCGAAAGTTCGATGACGTGTCTGATGAGCGGGTAGCCGGCCCGGGTGATGCACTCCGATGTGGCAGCCACCACATGGACTGCCTCTCCGCGCAACGCGCGTTCCAACAGGGCGACAAGGCCTCGTCGCTCGAAATCGAACCCGGATCCAACATCACGGACGACGCGTCCGTCCGGGTAACGACCGCGCAGGAGCCGCTCCTGGGTGTCGAGAGAAGATCCTTGCCTGGCACTGGAGACGCGGACGTAAAGGATCGTGTCGGGCTCGACGGGAACCCAGACCCTGCAATGTCCGCCGGGTGTCCGCTCAAATCGTTGATAGCGCCCTCCCTCGATCCAGCGTCGTATGGTTTGCGTCGTGACCTTCTCGCGTCTCGCAAGACGTGTCGTCGTCATCCACATATCGCAACTTGAGCAACATTTCCGACGAAACCAAGCCTTCATTGTTTCGCTTGTTGCTTAACTATGAGGCAGCCTGCAGGTTTTCCTGCAACAACGGTTAAGCGGGATTGGCCAAGACCCTGGGGCGCATCGGTTGGGTTCATGCGCCGCACAGCCACTCTGGACCGGATGGAGCGTTCTTTCACTATGTCGCGACGCCCACAAAGCCCGCCACCCGGGAACAGAAATGGCTGCACCAGCAACACGTGAACCCTGAAATTGACAGGGCAATCGCCGATAATGTGTCACTTTCCCTATTCCAGCCAATTCTGGACGAGCAAGTCCGGAACCCTTGCAAACTCACGGAATATTGCTGTCACCGGCACTGCCCCCAGCGCGGAGGCATGAACTGCGATCAGCAGATCGTTTGGACCAATGGGCTTGCCCGCGGCTTCTAGGCCAGCCCGGATCTCGCCGTATCTGACATCTGACGGTTGCTCCAGCGCAAGCACCTGTATGCTTCCCAGAATTGCTGCGATCTGCGCACTCAACGCCGGGGAACCTTTCCTGGGGGTGTGGATTCTGTATGGTGGATTGCGCTCTTTTTAATGCCTTGTAATTGCGCATTTATTTTGCTGCCTGAACGGCGGTGATCTCCGATTTCACGGGTTTTCGCGAAAAATCGCTGGACGAGCCGCAGTTTTTCCATTTCCCGGTGATTTCCACTGAATTCCTGGCTTTGGGGTGGCGTGGAAAAGTGCTCCAACACAAGATGCACCGCGCTGCACAGTGTGATTCGTTCTCACTGCGTCAGAGGTCAGAAAATCGCGCCATACGGGAATCACTCCCTTTCCTGGCGCAGCCATAGTGCAACTCAGCGGCCGTGATGATACTGACGCAAATGACCTCTGATCCAACTTCTGAGATACGGCTGGCAACAATACCGTGCGGATTGCAGGCAAGTTCGGACACGATATTGGTGTGCAGCATATGGAGCCTGCTCACAATTCGATGACCTTCACCGGCATCAAAGTGTCATCAACATCCGGAAACAGGTCTTCCGGTTCAAGCGGATCCAGCCCGGCCAGAACCTCCAGAAGGTCCTTGCGTTGGAAAGGTTCGATGATGAGACGATCACCATCCCGGTTGATCATCACGCGGTCGCCGGGGAAAGCAAAGTCAGCTGGTATACGTACGGCTTGGCTCTTGTTGTTTCGGAAGAGTTTGGCCTGACGCGGTGACGATGGCTCGGGTAGACGGGGCTGTGGCATGTCTTCCCCTTATGCATATGCAATGACATATACACGCAAAGGCAGCAGGAATCAGTTGTTGTGTCGCCGACAATATCAGCGACTTCATCAGACGCGTGCGCACCTTACATGCTGACGCCACTCAACCCTATCCGGGATCCAAGGCCGGTTCGCCAAGTTGAAACAACGCCCGATACTCCGCATACGACTCCCAGGTGTCGTCTCGATGCGAAGGATCATCGGGACTGCCAATGCACCGACGGGTGGAAGTGTTCGATGAATGCGGCGCAGGACGAAGTCACCAACGATACCTGCAATTCGAAACACGTGAGACGGCGCATCAATGATTGGAGAGTGTCTGAACGTGCTCTTTGCAGTGATCGGCACTTGGTTGCCGGAGAGTTGGGAGGCTCGCCACAGTGAACCCGTGTTCAACTTGAGAAGTTGGGGCGCCAGTTGGGAGTCACTGCCAAAATGTCGGAGTGCGCTACGGAACTGTATACTGGCGTATGCCGGCGCATCGGCGCAAAGTGCGGCGTGTGAGAATTGAAACTGCGGTGCGCGTGTGGTGGTCTTGCGCGGGAAGTTGTTCTCCAGCTGGCCATGTTGTCTAAGCGAGGATAGTAGCGAGCCGAGCGAGCATATGATGGGATCGGGGACCTTTCGAAATGCTAGCCGTTCCGACCTCCAAGGTCGAGGGCGCGGGGCTGGTCGCAGCGGATGACGCCGTTTTTCCGCGTGCCCGCCTCCTCCAGAGGAACAGCGAAACCCCGATGGCGCGCGAAACTCCCGCCCAAGGTAATGGGCAGAACGACGGGCGTCCTCGTGACTTCTTTGAACGCAGTAAGGGAGACGAGACGATAGACTGTCTTGTTGTTCATAGCCGGCCGTAGGATCAAGGGTGACAAGCCAGATATCTTCGTGCTTCATCAAAGGAACTCTTCGCCGACCAGTTTGGCATCGATCCAGGCACGATCCTCATCAGAGGGGGTATCGATCTGGCTGCACTGCACCAATAGCTGTCTGAGGGTGTAGATTGAGCGTATTTCCGGTTGGACAATCAGGCAACCGTTCTCAACGCCGATATCCACTGCGGGTCCGACGGCGACGACGAATCGTCACGTCTGAACGCATTCGGTGAACATGCATTCTCCACCCGACTCTCGGCAAAGCCCTCAGCCGAGGATTACACATACCGCCCCGAAACCGGATGTATCGCTCAAATCGGAATCCGGGTCCGATCAGGAGTTGAAGATCGCGAGGAACACGAGGACGAGCAAACTCGTGACAATGACCCGGACGGTCCATCGAACGAACCCGACAAATGTCGTTTCATGTGCAGAGGTGTCCATGGTTCCGTGTTCGTGTTCAGCCATTTTCCCGCTCCGGTTCCATCTGAACGCCATCTATCCGGGATGCGTTTAACTGTCAATTTCGCGTTAAAGATCGGAGCTTCCCCAAG
Source organism: Paracoccaceae bacterium (assembly GCA_963664045.2). Classification (GTDB taxonomy): domain Bacteria; phylum Pseudomonadota; class Alphaproteobacteria; order Rhodobacterales; family Rhodobacteraceae; genus JAPPHA01. The sequence goes on from CAXXGT010000002.1 coordinate 327,093, forward strand.
GCGGAGGATAGTTCCGCTGTTTGGAGTCAAAGAGAGGCACGCCCGACGGCAGGAATCCCTCAGCCGCTGGCTCGTGTAGCGCACGTACTTCCGACTTCAGATCCTGTGTTTCCAACACAACCGCCGCCACAACTCCTTCGTCGTGTGCGCATCAAGCACCCCACGGAAAGACGGACGAGGATCCCGTTCAGCACGCGCCGCCGGTCGTCGATGCCGGGAACGCCGCGCAGCTATGAAGTAACAGAGGCAGGATCATCTGTCCAACTCGCAGGAAACCCCGTCCTTCGGGGCGGGGAGGAATGCGATGTCGCGTGTTCCATGCATCGGCACCTTCTCCTTCTTCCGGAACGTGTCGAGGGCGTAGCCGTAACCGTCGCCGCGCTGGACGATACGGCAATGCCTGTGCGAGACGCCCTGGACGGTGCCGCCGGCGGTCTGGACGTTGAAGGATCCGGAGGCCCGCACCGCGACGCGCCCCACATGGACGCCCTGCCGCTTCCCCGTGGGCACGGTCGCGCGCACGATGTCACCCGTCCTGAAGCCCTTGACGGATTTCTTCGCCATCAGGTAGCCGACGGGAAACCCGAACCGGTTCACGCGCGTGCGCGCATGTGATCCCCGGCCCGTGGCCTTGATACCGAGCACGGGCTGATCCCAGCCCTTCAGCGCGGGCGTCTCCCCCACGCAGGCCGCGTCAAGGGCATGCGTCTTCGGGATCCCCAGCCGCGTCCGGTTGTACTTCGTCCGCCCGCCCGAGGAGCCGGAAACGGGCAGGCCCGTGCATCGCAGCCCTTCGAACAGGACGCGACGGGTGGCGTTGACCGCGGCGGCGTCATGAAGCGGTGCCCTGGCGTCCGCGAGAACCCGCCGCAGCCGTTCGGGTTGCCCGGACAGGAAGCCCTCCACCGGCCCCGCACCCTTGACCAGGTTGCAGGACGGACAGGCCAGCGTCAGGTTGGAGACCCGGTCGGACCCGCCCCGGGCCTTCGGGCGAATGTGATCAACCTGGAGCGGTGTCTCCGTTGCGTCGCAATACGCGCATCTGCGGTCCCATTTCTCCAGGAGATACTCCCGGACCTCGTCGCCGGCGAGGGTGCCCTGCTGGGACTCCACGCCCTCGATGTCAGGGCTCTCCAGCGCCTGCATGTCGAAGCGCACCGTCTCGCACCGGATCCCGGTCACGGGCGCGAGCCTCCCGAAACGTTCGGTCCAGGACAGCACGTTGTCCACCCGCGACTGCAGCGACGGCGCGAGCCTGCGTCCCGGGCGCCGGTTCAGGAACCGCTTCTTCCGATAGCGCAGGTTCGCCGAGCGCCGGCGTCTCCGGTAATTCGCCCGTTGCTGCATCGACTTCCGGATCCGCGCGCCCCTGTGCTCGATCTCGGCAAGGGACAGGACCGCGCCGTCGTCTTTCACCAGCGCCAGGCCGGTCCTCCTCGATCCCGGATCGATCTTGAGATCCAGGGGCTGCGTCTCTCCTCCGGTCCTGTCCCGGAGCCTGATGGTGAACGGATAGAGGCGGACCACGACGGCGCGCCCCTTTTTCAGAAAAATCCTCGCCCGCGCCGGATGACACGGCATCAGCGGGTCGCCCCGCCGGTCGAGAACGAAACCGCGGCTTACGCCGCACTGGGAGTCGCCGGAGCTTCTCCCGTGACGCCGGCCATGGCCGGGCTCCTCTCGCACATCTTGCACATCCGCGTTTGGATTCGTCCCGTTTCGTGCCTGACCCGGCGTGTCTGCTGACGAACCTTCCAGGGCCTGGCGCTGAGGAAGCACGCCAGGGTGGGTCTTGAACGCATGATGCAAGGTAGATCGGATGGAAGTCTCCTTTCTCGTGCTGGTCAGCATGGGCTTTCAGGGCTTTCGCCCTTCAAGCCCCTCCCTTCAGGGAGGGGTCGCTGACGCTCCATTCGCAGTCGATCAGATCGTATCGGCCTATTGTCAAACTCCCACGGTTGGGAAGCCTGAATTGCGAACTTGACCAATACGGGACCCCCTAAATCAGTAGAAGGCCTAACTGAACTCGAATTGGGTAGACAGTTTTCAGATCGCTTGAGCAATGACAACGACATCGCGTCCCAAACATACCAAAATGTGGCGGCCAGCTCATGGAATTGGAAACAAGGTCCTCGCACTCATCGTCAGGCGAAGAAGTTTTCCGGCTTGTGGCGTATTTGATGGCTGCGAGGCGATCGCAGGTTACCGCCCTCCCGGTGAAAGCATCAAGTTTGGCGAAACCAGGGAAGAAGCACTTGCGAGAGAGTTGTGTTTGCAGTGCATGTTTGAGCAATGACCTGGATTCGTTGGAGACCCATTCGGCCATAAAGGAAGACGGCGGTACGTTGCAGTAGCGGAGTAGCGCCCACTCAAATGCATAATTGAAAGTTTGGACTGCGTTCTTCCACGTGGGTCAAATTCGATGCTGGAACGGATTCTGGTAGATTGAGGCTGCGTTGTCTTCGTCGTAATCGAGCAAAGAGAAATAAAATTTTGGGTAACTGCTTTCCCCATCGGAAACTGTCGGCTTCCCGGCTGGCGGGTTCTGTTCAAGCGTTCGCGCCATTATGGCGCTGATGTTTCCGATAGCTTCACGGCTGGCCCCGCCGCCAACACCTTCGCTCCCGGCAGGAAGACGATTGTCAGGCCACGCAAAACGGCTCGGGACACTTTCATCCTGCGGGGCCGGCGGCCAGCGGTTCACGCTGGACGTCGCAAGGCCCCGCCGTTGATGCCGCCCCCATGACCGAAAACGAATGCGACGAACAGGAAGTGGCCGGATCACCCGACCGTTCAGGCGAAAAGGAGGCGCGCGGGAGAAAGAGCGGAACCCGCACCGTTCCTGCCACCCCTCGCGATAGCCTGTTCAGGGCGCTTGTTTCCGACCCGGGACGCGCCGCGGCCCTGATCCGCGATCATCTGCCCAACCGGATCACGGGGCTTCTGACGGATGCAATGCCCGTGCCGCCGGATGGCAGCTTCGTGGACGAAGCGTTGCGCGGGAGCCGGTCCGACATGCTGTTCAAGGTCGAGCTTGCCTCCGGTGGGCCGGCGTTCGTGTACGTGCTTGCCGAGCACAAGAGCACCCACCCCCGCACGGCGGCGGCCCTGTCGAGAAAGCAAAAGTCGTGTTTGCTTGTTACCGTCCGGAGATGTGAACCGGACAGTCTCGAAGTTCTGCTGGCGCACCAAACAGCTCGGCTACCAGGTGATCAGGACAGTCGAATTCGGGGATATCGCGAAACTTCGCGGAATCAATGAGATAGCGGTTTTTTTCTCAAGAGCACCCACCCCCGCGCAGCGGCGGCCCTGTCGCGAAAGTAAAGGTCGTGTTTGCTTGTTGCCGTCCGGAGATGTGAACCGGACAGTCTCAAAGTTCTGCTGGCGCACCAAAAAGTTCGGCTACTAGGTGATCAGGACAGTCGAAATCGGAGATATTTGCAAAACTTCGTGGAATCAATGAGATAGCGGTTTTTTTACTCAAGAGCTATGCTGGTAAGCGTTCGGCGAAGGCGTGATGTTGTTGTCTATCGGCGTTTGGTGACCTTTTTTTCGGGGTTGAATTTTCCACTGGCTACAAGACCGGATATCTGTTAATCCGGTTTCATGTTGAGTTCCGGAGTTTCTGTTTCCGTCGTTCCGCCGGCTCGGTCTGGGGAGGATTGGGAGCGTCTGTACGCACGGGAGCGTGCACGTTCGGAGGCGGCGGAGGCGAGGATCGCGGAACTGGAAGGCGAACTCGGGGCATCGGAAGCCCGTGCCGAGGACTGGAGGCGGGAGTCGGTCCGTGCGCGCTGCGACCTCAACGTCCTTCGGTCGGTTTTCGCGCGCAACAGGGAGAAGCTTGCGGCGGCGCGTGCGGACCTGAAGGAATTGCACCGGAGCCGGAGTACGAAGAATGTGCGCGGGCTGGAGAAGGAGGTCGCGCGGTTGCAGGGGCTTCTGAACGCCGCCGCCATCGAGTGTGGCCGCCGCTCGATGACGGGTTTGCGCAAGGAGATTTCCCGACTGAAGGCCGTGATTGCGCGGCAGGCGGAGGAATTGAAGGAACTCGGGGCGGAGAACGAGAGGCTCCGCGCGGCGCGTGAGACCCATGCGAAGGCACGCTTCGGCCGCAAGAGCGAGAAGAAGGAGAAGTCCGGATCCGGCAGCGGCCGGAAACGTGGCCAGCAGGCGGACAAGCCCGGGCACGGCCGGACACCGCGTCCGGACATGGAGCGCAAACCCGAGGTTCACGACCCGCCGGAGGAGGAGCGTGTCTGTCCCTGCTGCGGCCTGCCTTACGTGAAGAACGGCAGCCATGACTCCGAGACCATCGAGGTCGAGGTCCGGGCGCATGTCCGGACCATCCACCGCAACCGCTGGCGGCGCACCTGCAGCTGTGCGTCGGCGCCGAAGGAGGTGGTGGCGCCACCGGTTCCCCGGCTGTTTCCCGGCTCCTCCTATGGGATCAGCTTCTGGGTCTGTTTCCTGCTCGAGCGTTACGCCTTCCACCGTCCGCTGAACCGGGTCGCGGCATGGATGCGTGACCAGGGGGTGCCCATCTCGGCCGGGACCCTGGGCGACAGCATTCACAGGCTGATGCCGTTGTTCGACCCGCTGTCGCAGGCGATCCTCGCCCACCTGAAAGCGGCCTCGGTGCTTCAGGGCGACGAAACCGGCTGGCGGGTTCAATCCCTCAAGGCCATCCGTGGCACCAGCCGGGCCTGGCTGTGGTGTGCGGTCTCCCGGGATGCGGTGTGGTTCCAGGTGGACGCGCGGCGCAATGCCGAGGCGGCCGGCAAGCTGTTCGCCGGCGTCGGTGCCGGCACGGTCCTGGTTTGTGACGCCTACTCGGCCTACAAGAAACTCGCGCGCGTTCTCGGCGGCATCCTGATCCTGGCCTGGTGCTGGGTCCATGTTCGCCGCAAATTCATCGAGGCCGCGGCCGGCAATGACGCCCTGGAGGCATGGGAGAACCGGTGGCTGGACCGGATCGGGAAACTATTCCACCTGAACAGGGTCCGGCTGAAACACTACGACCCGGAAGCGGGGATGGATCAGCAGTCGCGAAAGTTCGGGATTGCACATCGTCAACTGCAACGCGCGGTCGACAAGCTGTTCGCCCTCGCGGAGACGGAACGCGCGGGGCCTGCCGGTTCGGACCGGCGTGCGAAGGCGCTCAACTCGCTGGTGCGGCATCGCGGCGGGCTCTGCGTGTTCGTCGACAGGCCGGACATTCCCATGGACAACAATTTGCCTGAAAGAATCCAGCGCGGTCCCGTGATCGGGCGGAAGCTGTCGTTCGGCTCCGACAGCCTGGAAGGCGCCCGCTACTCCGCCATGATGTACGGGATCATCGAGACCCTGCGGATGAACGGGATCGATGTCCGCACGTGGCTCGACGACTGGCTCTCGGCCTGCGCGGGCAACGGCGGCCAGCCTCCGGACGACCTCTCACCCTGGCTGCCATGGTCGATGGACGAAGACAGGCGCCGACAACTCAAGGCCACGCAATGACCGCGGACAACACCACGATCGCGTGCCGTTACCACGGGCGTGACTTCACCACCGGCGAGATGGCGCTGATGCGGGACCTGATCGCGGCCTCCCCGCAACAGACCCGTGCCGGGCTGGCGCGCGCGTTCTGCCGCGCCATCGGCTGGGTCAAGCCCGACGGCGAACTCAGGGCCATGATGGCCCGGCTCACCATGCTGAGGATGCACCGGGACGGGATCATCACACTGCCGCCGCCGCGACACGGACCGCGGCCGCGGCGGGTTCCGGAGTTCGGCCCGGAAACCGACCCGCCGCAGACGCCGATGCCGGAGACCCTGGACGCGGTGCGCCCGGTCCGCCTGGTCAGGGTCACCGGCGCCGGCCGTGCAGCCAGTGTCGCCTGGAACGGCTTCATCGCCCGCTGGCACTACCTCGGTTACACGCCCCTCATCGGTGCACAGATGCGCTATGCGGTCCAGGACCGGGAGGGCCGGCCGCTGGCCATGCTCGGCTTCTCGGCCGCCGCATGGAAGACCGCACCCCGCGATGCCTTCATCGGATGGTCTCCGGAAGTCCGGGAGCGGAACCTGTACCGCGTGATCAACAATGCCCGATATCTCATCATGCCATGGATCCGGATTCCAGGTCTGGCCTCCCACATCCTCTCCCGGGCGCGGCGCCAACTGCCGCAGGACTGGCAAAGCCACTACAACATCTCCCCGGTCCTGATGGAAACCTTCGTCGAAACCCCGCGCTTCTCAGGGATCACCTACAAGGCGTCCGGATGGATCCATGTCGGAACAACAAAGGGGCGGGGCAAATACGACAGAAAGAATGAATTCGCAAAGCCCAGGAAAGACATCTGGCTCTGCCCGCTCAGAAAAGACTGGAAAAGAATCCTCAATCAATAGACAACAGACAACAACATCACGCCTTCGCCGAACGCTTACCTATGCTGATCCCGGCACCCCGTTGCAACTGGCCAACTACATGGTGCGGATGGATGCGTTACGCGAAGGGAAAAGTGGAACGCCTCCGCGCCCGTCCTGCGATCGTGCCGGTGGTTTTCCATCATGGCGAGGCCGCCTGGTCGGTTGCGGACGGATTGGGCGCAATGATGGCGACCGACGATGCGGAACTGGTCTTCCTGCCCGGCGAACGGTTCATCCTGCGTGTGCGCACCTCGCTGCCGCCCGAGGATCTGTCGCATGACGCTACGCTCGGGGCCGGCCTGATCGCGCTCACGCGCCGTGCGGTCGAACTTGCCGCCATGATGGTCGAGGGTCTGGAGCAAGGCAAGGCAGTGGGCCTGGAGCAAGGCAGAGGGCTTGACGCGGATTATGGAGCGCCGGTTTGCACCGTTGTCCCGGACGGTCAGGGACCGCATCGCCGTGGCCGATCCTGGTGAACCCGATGCCTGGTTTGACCGGGTCTGACCGGGTTCTGGATGCCGACAACCTGGAAGCGCTGTTCGACCCGGGCAACCAGCACTGAACCCGCGAAGACCGGACTGCGGCTCAATGGCATTCGGACAGACCTGGAGCTTTGGCGATTTTATTCTGCGGCCGGCAACGTTCTGATTTTACGACCTGAATCCCCTGGTGGAACTTTTTTTCCAAATGGGGGTTGTCAAGCTATCGCAAATATGCATGCTGTGCTTGTCATCACGGAGCACATGCGATGGACCCGCGAATCACCGCCCTGAATTCGACCACCTTCTCCGGCCGCCGGCTGACCCGGCGCCAGGTTGCCGAGGTCCAGGAGACGGTTGACCTGTTGCCGAACGACAGCCGCAACGAATTGTGCAAGACCATCTGCGAGCATCTCAACTGGGTGACGGCGAAGGGCGACTACAAGGTGGGTGCCTGCATGGGGATGCTGGAGCATCTTGAGCAGCACGGCATTGTGCGCCTGCCGGAGAAGCGGCAGAACATGGTCCGTCCGGACAGCAGCAAGCCGGTCTGGAGTTCGGCATCGGATCCCGGGCCGCTGATTTCGGCACCGCTCGGGGAGTTGCAACCCCTGGGCCTCGAGCTGGTCACGGACACCGAGGGACGTCAGTTGTGGAACGCCTGTGTGGACCGTCACCATTATCTCGGGTACCGCCGCCCCTTCGGGGCGCACATCCGCTACTTCCTGACGGACTGCCGGGGCCGCAGGCTGGGCTGCCTTCTGTTCGATGCGGCGACCAAATCGCTGCCCTGCCGCGAACGCTGGATCGGGTGGAACGACCGGAGCAGGGACCGCAACCGCCCCCTTGTGGTGACCAATTCCCGCTGGCTGGTGTTTCCATGGGTACGGTCGAAGAACCTTGCCTCCTGCGCCCTGTCGCTGGCGACGCGGCGCCTCGGCGACGACTGGCAGGAACTGCATGGCTACAGGCCGGTCCTGTGCGAGACCTTCGTCGAGGAGGATCGCTTCAGGGCCACGTGCTACCGTGCGGCCAACTGGGAACGCATCGGGGAGACCGGGGGAGACAAGGGCAAGTCCATCAAGGGTGTCTACGTCCTGCCGCTGTGCAGGGACAGTCGGGAGGTCCTGCGCGGCGAACACCGGGATGCGGCAAAGCCTGCGAGGCCGAAGACAACGGCGGAACGCGGGCGCTCGGGCGGCAGCTGTCGCCGTTTCACCCGTCAGTGGGAGACGCTCGTCGCCGCCGCCACCGCCGTGGCGGAGCGCGAGGATGCACGCTGGCAGAAACGCCGCCGCGTGTTCTCCACCCTGTTGATCATGCTGTTCGTCTTCCGTCTGGTCGTCGCTCCGCGCCGGCAGGGCTACCGTGCAACCCTCTGCGAGCTGTGGGAGCAGTGCCAGCAGTCCGACATCGCCCTGCCGCAGGACGAACCGCCGGCGGCATCCTCGGTCAGCGAGGCGCGCGAGAAGCTCGACGAAGCCGCCTTCAAGACCCTGCACAGGGAAATCCTCGCCCACAGTCCCGACGATCCCCTGTGGAAGGGAAACCGCATCTTCGCCGTCGACGGATCGAAGATCACCCTGCCGAGAGAACTGCTGCACGCCGGCTACCGCATCCCGAACGACAATACCCATTACCCGCAGGGCATGATCAGCACCCTCTACAGGCTGCACAGCCGCATGCCCGTAGACTTCGACCTCTTCAGCCACGAGAACGAGCGCGCGGCCGCACTCACCCATCTCGACCATGCCGCAAAAGGCGATGTCATCATCTACGACCGCGGATACTGGTCCTTCGAGATGGCCCTGGTCCACCACCTGCGCAGGCTCGACTTCGTCTTCCGCATCAAGAACAATACCAACCCCGCCTTCGCTGCCTTCGCCGCCTCACGGGAGAGCGACCGCATCATCACCCTCAAGGCGCCCCGCGATGCAACCGAACTGCGCGGCCGCAGCCTCCGCATCCGCCTGGTCAAGTACACCGTCGCCGATACCGAATACTGTCTCGCAACATCCCTGCACGACAGCCGCTACACCGTTCAGGCACTCTCGGACCTCTACCACGGGCGCTGGCAGACCGAAGAGGGATACAAGACAGACAAGGCCGTGATCGAGAGCTTCCACGCAAAGTCCGAGCGCGGCGTGCGCCAGGAACTCTATGCCGCCTTCATACTGATCACCCTCGCACGCATGTTCGCCAACCGCTGTGACCATGACATCAACCACAATGCCAACGATGACCTGCCGGCCATGCGCACCAACTTCAAGAACGGGATGAGACTGCTGGGGCGCGAGATCGAGACCATGTTCCTCAGGCAGAGCCAGATGGTCGCCCAATCGGTCAGGAGAATCATGACCGGCCTCTCAAGGTGCATCCAGCGCGAGAGGCCAGGGCGAAGCTACAAGCGGGAATCCAGGCAACCAAGGAGCAAGTGGCAGAAGCGAACCGCCGCCTGACAGAACCAGACCACCATCAAGCCCCCGGCTTCCGGCAAAACGCCCGAAGCACGGGGGCTTCCTTATCCGAACGATAAAAAACCTTATCCGAATGCCATTGGACTGCGGCTGGGTCGGGATGACAGAAGACATGTACCGCCAGCCTGAAAGGTGCATCCGTATTCAGCCTGCTTCTGCCGAACACGGCTGAACTTCAGGTCTCGGGCAAGGCCATGACAGGAAAGCGGTCAAAGCCATCGGCGCACGGGTTCGATGAGATTGGCAGCTGCGGGCAGGAAGCCCGCCAATCGCGAGGAGGGGGCGAGCAGTTACAATTATTGGAAGAAATGCTGACGTCAGTAATTGAAATCTCCGCATGCGGTAAATGATACAATTGCCGGGTTTGGATACGCCGCTCTTGAGCTGAAAAGTCAGATTCTGCGAACGAAATCTCTTCCAAGCGAGCTCTCGGGCGTGTTCCCCGAAACAAATGGGATCGGGTGGTCTCCAAGTCGGGTTTCAGTTCAGACATGAAGAGTTGAATTCCCGACGATTGACAGTCTCTTGCTCAAAGCAGATGGACGGCAGGTCGGTTCAACCAACTGCAATTGGAGATTTGGAGCGCAACTAGCTGAAGCTTGGAATCATCAACTACAAGGCCGGGAAATCAAAAGGCTTTGCGTCTGCTGTTGCCGCCATCAATGCGTCCTTCGAGAAGGTACGCCATCCGCGGAATCCCGACACGGTTGATGCGGTGATTCTCCATGGCGTTGGATCGGCGGGCGCAAGGATGAAGTCGCTCGAAGAGCTTGGCCTGATCGAACCATTGGCCACATTAGTTTTCGAAAGAATGCACCCGTATCTCGAAATCTGTGTCGGTCCTGAGGTTGTTCATTGGCGAAGTGACGAAGGCAAGGCCAGCTGCCTCGACCAGTTGCAGGGTCATGTGCGCCATTTCAACCGGAATGCCGTACGCGTTCCTCAAATCGGCTGGAAAGAAGTACAAAACCCGGGATCATCCGATTTTCTACGGGATTGACGGGGATGTTTAACCATCGTCAATTCCTATCACGCGTTTCCCGACGACGCAGAAATCGTGGTCGGCAAGATCGATAATGACGGGCGATCGACTGCAATCATCTGCAAGGGCAATACCTGGTCCACCTGGTTTCACATTGAAAATTCGGAATACACAGATCGGCCCCGACTGTCCCACTCAAGGAAGGTCTTCATCGCATCGGCATTCTTCATGGGCTGCGCTTCGGTTTTTCGCTTATTTTCCCGTATTTATTTGGGATTTCTGTCCACCGTATGGCGCTTGTGGCGCTTGTTACGCAGTCGCCTTCACTTCCTGAACTCTTTTCGAGAAACTGGGTTCCTTCTTCGGGCAAATCCACCCACTACCTCACGGAATGGTGCCATGCGACGTAGCGACGTCTTCGTATCAGTCAATGCGTGTCCAGATCGAGGCACCGTCGGAGTCCCTTTCGTGCCTCCCGATCAGGCCAGCCTGAAAAAGATGATTCAGATGGGCAACGGCCTCGACAATGGCGAGCCCATACTCGCCTTCACCGATGTCGCGCATGTACAACGGACGGAAACAGTCATGCGCGGTCGATGGTTCCGTAAGATGGGTCAAGAGCCTGCCGAGCGCCAGGTGATGGTGTTCGATCAGCTGGTTCAATCGGGCCGGCAAGCCGGTGAACGGCAGCTTGTGCCCGGGAAGTACGAGATGATCTTCGCGCGCGAGACGCGCAAATTTTTCGCAGCTCTCCAGCCATTCGCCTACAGGGTCGGCATCCGGTTCCGTCGGATAGACCCCCAGGTTCGGTGAAATCCCGGGGAGGACCTGGTCGCCGGCAATGACCAGGCCGTCATCGTCCGACCACAGGGTCGCCTGCTCAGGCGAATGACCGTCGCCGACGACCACGCGCCAGCGTCTCCCCCCGATGTCAAGAACATCGCCGCCCCTGATGCGTTTGAATCCAAGGGGCAAGGCATGAACGGTGTCGGCAAAATTGTATGGCCTTGAAGTCAGGCGGCGCTTGAGTATCTGCGGCGCCATCCCGGCCTTCCGATAGAATGCAAGTGTCTCGGACGGCCAGAATTCCTGGACATCAAGCGTGAGCATTCTGGCATACAGCCATGATGTCCGCGTCGCCGTCAGCCCGGAACCGCGGTTCGCCTGGAACCACCCGGCCATTCCGACATGGTCCGGATGATGGTGAGTCACGATGACATTGACGGATTTCCCTTCAAGCGGTCCCCGTAGAAGCGATTCCCAGATCCCGATTCCCCGCCGGGACAGTATGCCCGTGTCCACGATCGTCCAACCGTCTCCATCGCGGAGCGCGTAGACGTTGACATGGTCGAGCGCCATCGGCAGCGGCAGGCGGATCCAGAGGACGCCGTCGGCAATCTCGGTACAACGCCCTTCATCCGGTGGATGTTCGAACGGAAACCGTATGGGGTCGAAAAACCGGGAATCCATGCCTATTTCTGAAAGTCCGATTGCGACATTGCGTAGAGGTCACGTGAACCGAGCTGCGCGATCCCGGCCGAGGTGATCGCCGCGGGAAGTACCCGCCTGCAATAGAATTCCGCCAGATTCCTGGTTGCCGGACTCGCTTCCCGGGCCAGCGACGCGCGCAGAAGATAGTGGCCGCCGAGGACAACAGCGAACGATCTCAGGTATTCCGCCGCGCCTGCCTGCCGGTCGGCCCGGTTGTTGAATCCTGCCAGGATATCGGTTGCCTCGGTTACCGCCTCGGCGGCCCGACTCAGCAAGGCCGCCTGTAGCCGATTCTGTGTGGTTGAACCATGGCGCGCCCGTGAGACAGTCTCACCGATTTCCGCAATCAGGTTTCGGGCCATCTCCCCACCGTCGGCCAGTTTCCGGCCGACGAGGTCATTAGCCTGTATCCCGTTCGTTCCTTCGTAAATCCGGGTAACGCGGACATCTCTCCAGAACTGTGCAGCACCGGTTTCTTCGATGTAGCCGGCCCCGCCATGAACCTGGATGCCGAGGTCCGCAACCTCTGCCGCCACATCAGTGCTGAATGCCTTTGCTATCGGCGTCAGGAAAGCCTCGCGCCCTGCCCAGCCTGCATCATCACTCGCCCTGGCCATGTCACAGCTGATGGCCGTATCGAGGCAAAGGGCTCGAGCCGCTGTCGTCAACGCCATCATGTGCATGATCATTCGCCGCACGTCGGGATGTTCGATGATGGGGCCGGTGCCGTTGGCAGTGGGCGGCTTGCCCTGCTCGCGGTCGCTTGCGTAGGCGATCGCGGCCTGGGTCGCGGCCTCGGCGATTCCGACACCCTGGACCGCGACCCCCAGCCTCGCGTTGTTCATCATGGTAAACATCGCCGCCAGGCCTTTCCCCGGTTGCCCGACAAGCCAGCCAACCGCTCCTTCGTAGGCCATGACCGCAGTTGGCGAGCCGTGCATGCCCAGCTTGCACTCAAGCGAGACCGGCCGCAGTTTATTGGTTTCTCCTGGCTTGCCATCCGGGCCGGGGATGTACTTCGGAACGACGAACATCGAAATTCCACGCGTGCCCGGGTCCGAACCGGGAAGACGGGCAAGCACGAGGTGGCAAATGTTGTCGGCAAGGTCGTGATCGCCCCAGCTGATGAACACCTTGGTCCCGGTAATGGCGTAAGATCCGTCTCCGTTCGGCCGAGCCTGGCAACGGATCGCACCGACATCCGAACCGGCCTGGGGCTCGGTCAGATTCATCGTGCCCGTCCACTCCCCGGAGACCAGCCTGGGAACATAGGTGGTGCAAATCTTTTCATCTGCATGATTGACAAGGGCCAGGATATGTCCTTGCGACATCAGGGGATTGAGCGCCAAGGCCAGGCATGCCGAAGACATCGATTCTCCGACGGCCATCTGCAACGTAATCGGCAACTCCATTCCGCCATACTCTTGCGGCGCGGAAATTCCGATCCAGCCTCCTTCCGCAATGGCCCGATAGCCTTTCCTGAAGCCCGGCGAGCAAGTTACGGCACCGTTTCCAAGCGTCGCGGGCTGTCGGTCACCGACGGGGTTAAGGGGTGCAAGGATCTCTTCGGAAAGGTTCGCTGCCTCTGTGAGTATCGCCTCGGCGATCTCGTCGGTGGCTTCGCCGAACCGTTCGGTCGCCGAGACCCTCCCGTAACCGAGAACGGAACGCAACAGAAACATGATTTCGGAAACAGGCGCCCTGTAACCCACGTCGTGCTCCTTCAAACGCGCTTTGCATCCTTTCGACCATCAGTTTATGTGACGGTCAATCCCGCCGGAACTTAGTCGCGCACCTGTGGAACAACAACCCGGGACGGAACTCGTTGCCCCGACGCAGGACGGAAATCCTCTCCCCCGATCCCGCTGGCCTTTCGCGCGCCGCGGACATGCTCAGTGACGGCAAGCTTGTCGCCTTTCCCACTGAAACCGTCTACGGACTTGGCGCTGATGCGCGGAACCCCGACGCGGTCGCGCGCATTTTTTCGGCCAAGAACCGCCCGCGGTCCAATCCCCTGATCGTACATGTGGCAAACGCCGACGAGGCTCTGGCCCTGGTTCGTTTCGACCCGGTTGCAGAGCGGCTTGCCGAAACGTTCTGGCCCGGACCGCTGACACTGGTGCTGCCATTTCGCGAAAACCCGGTCTTGTCGAAATCCGTAGCTGCGGGGCTCCCCACGATTGCGATACGCGTCCCTGATCACGAGATTGCCGCTGGCCTTCTTGCGGAGTTCGGCCATCCGGTGGTCGCACCGTCCGCAAACAGGTCGGGGAAAATCAGCCCGACGTCCGCCGCGGACGTCATCGATGAACTCGACACGAGAATCGGTGCAGTCATTGATGGCGGACCAACGGAATTCGGCCTGGAATCAACGGTCGTAAGGACCTCGTCGAACGGCCGCGCCATCGATCTGCTCAGGCCGGGCGCGGTTCCACGTGAAGCAATCGAACGCTTCGCCGGGATTTGCGTCGACCGCCCTGCCCCATCCGGGCCTCTGTCGTCCCCCGGCCTGTTGCCGTCGCATTACGCTCCCACCGCCAGGCTCCGCATGAATGTCGATGCACCAGAAGCGGGTGAACTCTTTCTGGGATTTGGAAATACGTATGGCCGTGACGAGGACAACCTGTCGCGGTCCGGCGATCTCGAAGAAGCCGCCTCCCGGCTGTTCTCGATGTTGCGACGACTCGACGCGGAAGCCCAGTCATCCGGAAAGTCAATCGCCGTGGCTCCGGTACCATCACACGGAATCGGCGCCGCCATCAACGACCGCCTGTCGCGCGCATCCCGGACGTGACCGTCTTCGTCCGAGGGAGCAAGCGAGTCCAGTGATTCGACAGGGATCTTGGCCAGCTTCGGGTGCGGCACCAACGGCCTCGTTCCGGGCGGGAGCCGGATCTGACCTGAACGGCGGTCTTCACGTCTGAGTTTCTGCAGACAATCCTGCACGCCTCTCGGGACAATTGCCCAGGTCCCGTTGGACTGATTCCCGATTTCAGCAGGCCTGGCTTCCGGTCACGTGATGAACGAACCCGAACAACCTGCAAACCTGCAGGTGGCGCCACCGTCAGGCGCGGCCTCCCGATGACGACAACATCCGTGGATCAATGCCGATCTTGTCGAGCGCCGCCTGCCAGATACCCGCATGGTTCGATTGAAACACGAGATCTGTACTGGCTTCACAAATCAGCCAGCCGTTTTCGCGGATTTCCTGCTCGACCTGGCCCGGTCCCCACCCCGAGTAACCGAGCGCCAGCATGCAGGAAGCCGGTCCCTTGCCCGCGGAAATGTCCTGCAGGATGTCCACCGTCGCCGTCATGGAAAACTGGCTATTGACCTCGAGCGTCGAGGATTCAGAGCCGTAGTCCCCTGAATGCAGGACAAACCCCCGCCCGTAGTCAACCGGGCCGCCAAAATGGACCGGCATGTCGACCGGATCGCCTTCGCAATCGATATCCAGTTGCTTGAGAAGGTCGCAAAACCGGATTTCACGGGTCGGCATGTTGACGATCAGGCCCATGGCGCCGTTTTCGGAATGCGCGCACATGCAGATAACCGCTCGTCGAAACCTCGGATCAAGCATCCCAGGCATCGCGATCAGCATCCGTCCAGCCAAATCGTCCGCGACCGCTTCCATTGTCATGATTCCATGATTGTGCATTCTGCCCGCCGGATTCAAGGGCAATGTTCCTGACTTTGCCCCGATTCTGGATTGGTGGGATCTTTTCGGGAGAAATTCATTAGGTCACGCGGAGCATGACTCACACCAAGTTCCGTTCACATTTGCCAAGGACTTCGTCTCGTGTTGCAGTTGTTATCTCCCCTCTTGCCGGGTCTCGGGCAATCCCGACGGGATTGGAGCGTTCTCGATCAGATTGTCTCGGGCAGTTTCCTCAGCTTTCTTGCCTTTTCTGCAGCCGATCGCGCCGACTCGATGAGCATTGATTTCGGCGCCGTTACCCATTCATCGGGATGCAGGCCCCGTTTTTCCCGGACGTGTGCCAACGCATGATCCAGAGTCGGGAACATCTCCGGCCGGTTCAGATGAAGATAGAGTGCGACAACTGCAGTCGATCGACTCCGGCCGCCACGGCAATGGACAAGGACATTCCCCTTGGCACGTCGAGGATAACTGCGCCTCTCCGGAATGACCTGGCAAATGGCACCATCGAGCAGGAGATAAGCTGCAAACATCATGTCTTCGGAATTCCCGTGTCCGTCCACCAATCCGAGCTTGAATACACGCATTGGTCCGACGCCGTGGGGACACCTGTTTTCGTCGATTGGCTCAACTGGATCCGAAACGTAGTTGATATCCAGGTTGATCGCACAATTGACGACAATGGTGATGTCATGCTTTCGCAGCAGCCCGAGATCGCTCGCGGCTGCCGTCCCGCCAATGTAGATACTACACTTGTCCGGCCCCAATCCGGTTTCTATCAGGCTGATTATCTCGTGTTTGAAAGCAAGATTGCCGGTTGAAACGGGCCCGGATTCATCGTCCTTGAACATTCCTGATCTCTCAAATGCGCGACAAGTTCCGCGTGTCCAAAGCAGGTGCGCAACTTCCAATACACGCCTGGTGCGGACCGGCTGACTTCGCCATCCCGAATATTCGAAAAAGGAAGCCATGCCCGCCCGCGCGGTGTTTACGACACCAGCAACCCGACATCGACCGAAACGCTTCTGTCCGGAATCCAGACCCCATGCCTCGGCAAGCCCGGTTCCGCTTGCCATCGGCGAACGGTTGTCACTTCACCGATTTTGAACCCGGGAAAAGCATCGATGACGAGACTCGACCGGTCACCTGTTGCTGCGTTACCGCTTGTAGCTCAACCGCCAGAAATCCTGCCAATCCTGCCGCTTGTCGAAGTCGTCATTCCCCGTGGCAGCATTGTGCGGCGTCAAACGGTCGGAAAACGCGTTTACGCCGGATGCTTCCTCGGGGTGTCGTGGAACAGCACTGTTTCCGGACACCTTGCCATCCCTGGTCATCGGCGAGACACCTTCCTCCGTCATCATGAAATGCAGAAACAGTTTGGCCAGGTTGGGGCTCTTTGTGCCGACAGCGATCAGCCCGAAATTTGGATTGGCGTAACCGATGTAGGGCTTGATATCCTCGCAGATCATCATGGTGAGCTTTCCATCGACCGTGTCACGGTACTTTGCGGTGGAAATCAGCCCCATGAAAGGCTCATCCTGACCCGGCGTACCAATGGCCTCGGACGCGGCAGAATCCGAGTCGGTCAAGAGCGGTGAATTGGAAGCCAGGGCCTGGACCCAACTCGCGGTTGCGCTCTGGGTACTGGTGTCCAATGACTTGCCGTAGTGCATCTCGTATGCGTCTGCAACGGACTGATCCCAATGGGTCTCCATCTGGTTGAACCAGTCAAGATAACCCGGCTTGTTGAGCGGATCGCTCAAGGCAACCTTGCGGTTCCACTCGGGATCCGTAAGTGCCCAGATGTTATCCACCGGACAACTGTCGTATTTGTCGCTGTTGTACGTCCAGACTGCAGGGTCCCGGTAGACGACCAGGGGATCCCGGGAATCTTCCGGAATCGAATCCGCCAGGTCAGGAGGCACCCAGCTCATCACGATTCCACTCGGGACGACTTCAGCCAGCGTTGCCGCCGCATCCGCGGACACGATCACGTCGCCCACGACATTCCCCGACTGCGCCTCCCTGATTACCATTTCGATCTGGGCCGATGAAGGCACCTTGGAACCGGTGATTTCAATCCCGTACTTTTCCGTGAATGCCGCGGCTGATGTCTTGATTTTCCCGGTACTTGCATAGGCCGTTATCGCTTCCTCGCCCCGGGCGGCTTCGATCAGGGCTTCCAGGTCGAAGTCTTCCGCCGACAAAGGTGCAGCGAGCACCAGGATGGCGAACGAACCAATGAAACTGTGCAATAGTCTGGACATTTCAGGCACTCCCATATTGTCCTGTTGTACTCTCGGGCTGCTGCCACATAGCACATTGCCTCGACCGGTCGTTACAAGTTGCGTGGGTCTTTTTTGACAACGTGGGCTGCCCCGTCAGGCTTTCTCGTATGAAATGCGTATCCCGTCAAGGTCGAACAAGTGTATCCGGGAGCGATCCACCTGAAAATACAGCATTTCTCCAACGTTGAATTCAGGCGATACATTTGTCGAGACAAAGAGCGGTGTACCGCCCTTGTCCAATTCGACTATCCAGTTTCCACCAGTCGGAAGGATCCCTGCAACTTTTGCACGGCTTGCCAGGCAGCGGGAGTTGCCCGATGGTCTGGTCACCGAAAGCCGGATTGTTTCCGGGCGAAGACCCACGGAACCGACATCGTCAATTCCGGGGAATGACCTGGCTACGTATTTCCCCAAGGTCAGAGACAATTCCATGTCTTGATCGGCTGTCACAGGTACCATGTTTATCGGTGGATTACCGACAAACTCTGCGACAAAGAGATTTGCCGGAGAATTGTAGATCTCGTCAGGGCTGCCCACCTGTTGCAAGGATCCTTCGTTCATCACGGCAATACGTGTCGAGAGTGTCATTGCTTCCCACTGGTCATGGGTCACAAAAACGATGGTCGTACCGAATTCGCCATGAATTCGCTTCAATTCGGCACGCATCTTCAGGCGGAGCTTGGCATCCAGGTTAGACAATGGTTCATCCAGCAAAAGGACATCTGGTTCGATGACCAACATCCGGGCGAGCGCGACCCGTTGCTGCTGACCACCGGACAGTTGCGACGGATAGCGATCCCGAAACTGCTCGATGCCCAGCGTTTCCATGACAAACCCGACACGCTCTTCACGTTCCTCTGTCGGAACCTTGCGCAAACGCAGGCCAAAACTGACATTCCGCTCGACGGTGAGATGCGGCCATAGTGCGTAGCTCTGAAAGACCAGTCCCGCACCACGCTGTTCGGGCGGAACGAAGATACCCTGATCACGTGAATCCAGTACCCGGCCGCCGATCATGATTTCCCCGGTGCTGAGGTTTTCCAACCCCGCTATCACCCGCAGGGTGGTTGATTTTCCGCAACCCGAAGGCCCGAGCAGGCACATGAACTCGCCGTCCCGGACCACAAGGTCGAGATCCGATATTGCCGGGACCAGACTGTCGTATGACTTGCAAACATGGCTGAGTGTAATGGTGGGCAATCTATCCTCCCAGTCCGTCGGCGAGATTCGTCTTGGTCACGTTTTGTACTGCCAGTGTCCCGAAATAGGCCATGGCCGCGATGATCAGCACAACTGCATTTGCGGCTTGAGTGTAATTGTTGTCGATCAACCTCAGGGAATATGTCGTCAACACATCGGTGGTGGGCACCGCCAGGACAACAAACAGGCTCAACCCCTTGATTCCCGAAATGAAGGGTAGAAGTGTTCCTGTGACGAGCGCGCCTTTCTGGATTGGAATCACGATGCTCGTCATGCGATGCAGCCACCCGGCGCCGGTCATTTGCGCCGCTTCTTCCGGATCCTTTCCCAGCTGCATCATCGCGGAGATCCCTGCCCTCGAAGAGTAGGGCATCTGGTCCGCAGTCAATGCCAGAATGAGGATCAGGCCGGTGCCGTATAGCGCCGGTATCGGCCCGCGCTGGACCGCAAACAACGACAGATATGCGACGGCAAAAGCGATCCCGGGCACAAGATAGGGAAAGAAAGTCACATGCCGGAGGAAGCCGGACATCCAACGCACCCGTGATCGCACAACCACGTAACCGACAAGCAGTCCCAGAAGACCGGAACATAACGATGCGAATCCGACAATTCGAAGTGTATTCCATGCCGCCATCCAAAGATCCGGTGTCAAGAGGATACCGGTCCGCAACGCGACCGTTTCAAGATTCCGGCCAATCCAATAGTCGAGGGTAAAGTTCTCCATGGAAAAGTCAGCCGGGACCTTCATGACGGTCGAAAGCACCAGCACGAGCAGCGGGAAACCCACGGAAATCACGAAGATCAGTGCTGCAAAGACGGTCGCCGGCAATCTGTAAATCCCCAACGCGGATTTGCGGCTCATTGCGCCCTTGCCTCCGACAGTCACGAACCTGCGGGATTCACGAACAAGGCGGGCATCGACCAACAGGGAAATGATTCCGATCAACATGATTGCCCCGGCCAAGACCGCCGCGACACCGCTTTGTCGGGACGAGATGCTGCGATAAAGCGACGTCGCAAGCACATTGTAGTCGACCGGCAAACCCAAGAGGTAGTTTACCCCGAATTCGCCAATGCACTTTGCAAAAATCAGGATGGTGGCCGACAAAAGAGAGGGCAACATGAGCGGGAATATGATTTGCAATGCCACGGTTCCCGACTTCGCGCCAAGAATACGTGCACTTTCCTCCAACTGGGTATCGAAGCTTCTCAGCGCATTTCCGAAAAGCAGGATGACGAACGGCGCGTAATGCAATGCAAGGATGATCGTGATCGGGACCTGGCCGTAAGCCAGCCAGTCCGGAGGCGTGAATCCGAGGTTTTCAAACCATCCCTGCTGTCCACCAACGGTTCGATTGCGGAATAATGTGCGCCACGCAAGCGCAAACGTCCAGGACGGCAGCATGTATGGCACGATCAAGGCAGTGGCAAACCATCGTCGTCCGAACATGTCCGTACGACTCAGCAACCATGCAAGCGGAACGCCAATGGAAAGGGAAATCAGTATGACCCCGGTCGCGACGGACAGCGTGTGTGTGAGCGGTTCCCAGAACAGGATCTGGGCAATTTGCGATGCAAGGGTCCTATTCAGGTAATAGAATGTCCAGGTGCCAACCTCGGACTTCGCTCGACGTGCATCGCCGAACTGCACTTCGACTGCGTCGTGCAGGAGCGTGACAATTGGAACAATCACAAGGTATGCGAACAGCACGACCATCAACGCACCGATGATAGCCGTGGGTTCCCGCCACCCGACCTTGAAGTGATAGCTCAGACGGGGGCTTCGATGCATCCCCGTGCGAGAGACGGACTTGTCTTGTGCGGCAAACTGCGATGGCATCAGGTCGGACTTTTGTTTCATGCCAGGCACACGTGGTCATTCGGCAAGTTAACAGCCGATCTTCCCCATGACTACCTTGATTTGAGCGGAGTCAGTATGAAGGCTCAGTCCGAATGTCGGGAACCGGCATGACCTGGAACCTTGATCGCGAGTTCCAAATGAAAGTTCAAACCAGGGGGGACTTCGGACGGCTGCGTTGCTTCGGCGGGCTCATCGGACACCCTGGACCGGACAGTTCCGACTCTCCTGACGTCTTTTTGTCGGCCACCGGGGAGGCCCGGGCTCATGAAGAGAACCAGCATGACCAAGTTATAACCGGTTTTCCTCGGCATCGCGACGCGGACGTGTTGTCGCTGCCATCGATCTCCGCAATGGCTGGCACATCAAAGAGCACCGGCCGGGACGGAATTGCGCATCGAGCACGAATTCGTTCCCGGCGGCTTTTCCCTTTTGGTCTGCACGTCGCTTGCGGCACGCAACCCCGACGGCAGCCGGTGGCCGGAAGTCCTGAACCGCCTGGTTGCCTGCGCGCCGGGAAAGACAAAGGTCAAGACAACCAACATTGCTCGTCAAAATTTCGGGTTCACTCTCGTTCGCGGCGACAATTCTGCAGCCAAGAGACTGCGACTGACACGATATTGACCCGGCGTGACTTTTCGGCCCGGGATTTCAATACTAGAGTTCGATTTCATGAGGAACGCATCAATTAACCTCCGGCTGGCAGGTCTCGCGATGGCAACGGTTCTTGCCACTGCACTCGGGTCGACGGAAAGCGGCCGTGCATCCGGCCTGGACGGGGAACACGGACATCCAGGCATCGTTTCCCTGGACCTCCTTCACGGGTGGCGCGACCCGTCGGGGCGTCACATGGCGGCCATCAGGTTCAAGCTGGCGGAGGAGTGGAAAACATATTGGCGTTCCCCGGGCCAGTTCGGCTTTCCTCCTCAATTCGACTGGGCCGACTCGATGAACCTCGAGGCCCTCAGGTTTCATTGGCCGACTCCCCGGATATTCAACTCCTACGGACTGCGCGTCGTCGGATATGATAACGAACTGATCCTGCCGGTCGAATTGTCCCCGACGCATTCCGGTGACGACATTCACCTCGATCTCGTGATCGAGTTCGGCGTTTGCAAGGACATTTGCATTCCGGTCAAGTCGCGAGTCACGGACCTGCTCAGCGAACTCCGAACCAGCCACAGGCGAACCATCGAGGATGCGCTGGGAAAGACCGCGATCGCGCCACATCGGGCGGGGCTTCGGCACCTGGGATGCCAAATCAGGAAAGTTGACCGGAGCTTCGTTGTCACCTCGCACATCGGCGTCGGCGCCGACCTCAGAGACCCGGTCGAGGCGATATTCGAACTTGGCGATGCACAGGCCGCCTGGATCGAACCCGGCGAGACCGTGGTCTCCGGCTCCCGAATTGTCGCCAGCGCCGGAATCGTGCCTTACCAGATGGACGGGTTCATTCTGGATCGTTCAAGAATCGTCATGACCGTGCTGGGAGGCGACCGCGCGGTAGAGTTTTCCGGTTGTACCGAAATTTCCGACAGGTGACGCCACAACGTCGGTGAGGTCAATTGCGCCGCGGCCTCAGCCCAAAGATTGCAACCGCTACCAGAAGTGACACGACCAGGACTCCGGCAATTCCGCTGAACATCGCCAGGAGCGCCGTGATTCGGTCCGGAAGTTCGGCCGGAGAATACAACTGCAGCCATGGGTGGAGTTCACTTGTCACCGCCAGGTAGCCGGTCGTTCCGACAACAACGGCCGCGGAAAAGGCGGTGGCCGCGACAAGTACGAACCGGCCAGCCATTCCGATCCGCCTGTCACCCAGTCCGCGCCTGAAAGCCAGTATGAACCCCGCAATGTCCTTCTGTACGGCCAGGAGTGCAGGAACCAGGAAAAGCAGGATGACCATGCCGAATCCAAGGCCATAACTCAGCGTAATCACGGTCGGTTTGAGGAACAGGGCCTGGCGCGAGGATTCGAACAGGAGCGGAAGCAGCCCGAGAACCGTTGTCAGGGTCGTCAGCAGTATCGGGCGAAACCGGTCGCATGCCGCATCGACAATTGCGGGGAACAACGCCCGTGACCGGCTATAGTCGTCGACAGTGGAAATTAGGACAATCGAGTCATTGATGATAATTCCGGATAGTCCGATCAGCCCGACAATCGAGAATATGGAAAACGGCACCCCCCAATGATGATGGCCGTAAATTGCCCCGACAAGACCGAAGGGGATGATCGCCAGAACGAGGAGCGGCCGAATCCAGCTTGCGAATATCCAGACAAGCGTCAGGTAAATCCCCAGGAGACAGAGTGCGTATCCGTATGAAGCTTCACTCAGGAATCGGGATTCCTGTTCGGCTAGTCCCGACAGAGCGTAGGAAATCCCGTATTCGCTTGCGACCCCGGGAAGAATTCGGTCTTCAAGCTCGATCCGGATCTCCTCCGCGTGCGCGGGATCATCTTCCGAAATGTCTCCGGTTACGGTGACAACCCTGTGACCGTCTTCCCGACGCACCGCGGAGAACCCGAGGCGCGTCGTAACGGACACGATGTCTGCCAGGGGAACATAGTCTCCCGTCATCGTCCGAAGACGGGTGCGATCCAGGAAATCCGCGGTAAGTTCGGATTCCGGCAACCGCACGATCACTTCCGTGGTTCGGGACCCCACGGGAAAACGGGCTGCCATGATTCCGTTCAACCTGCTCCGCAATTCTGCGCCTATCGAGTCGATCGTGAAGCCGAGGGCACGACCTTGCGGGGTCAGGTCGAGGATGAGTTCTTCCTTGTCATAGGCAAGATTGTCCTCCAGCCCCGATACCGCGGGAAACGTGAGAAGCGCTTGCTGCACAGCTTCGGAAGCCGCCTTCAAGGTCTCGGAGTCGCCGCCCCTGAGGTCCACGGAAAGCGCGTCACCGCCTGGCCCGGACCGCCAGCCACGGAAGCTGAGAGTCTCCAGCAGGGGATGCCGCCTGACCTCTTCCTGCAAGTCGGACACGAAGGCAAAGGACGTATAGGGCCGGGAATCGGCGTCGATCAACTCGACGGCTATCGATCCCAGTTGGTCCTGGTCCTTGGTATCAGCGCCAGCGAGGCCCCTGCCCGTCGTGCCCCCAATCTCTGCAAGGGAGAACGTCACCGGGTTCGTGCCGTACCGGTTCTCGAATTCCCGGGCGGTAATATCGACGGCGCGCTGCAATTCCTCGACCACGGCGCGGGTATCCTCCCTGGTCGCGCCGGGCAGCATGGCGAAGTTCCCGGAAACCGACCCGGTTTCGGGAGCATTGAAAAACCTGAAAACAACATCCCCCCTGACCAGCAGTGCTGCCTGCCATGCCAGCAGGAAGATGCAGCCGGCCAGTACAGGGTACCTCAGGAAGAGTACCCAGGTCATGAACCGCCGAAAAACCGTGTTCCGGAACCAGACGAATACCCGGTTGAACAGGATATTCGGCCAGTCGTACCAGTGCCGCCTGGAAACGCTGACCAGCGCATGGCTCATGTGCCTGGGAAGAATGAAGAAACACTCCACCAGCGATGCGGCAAGTACCGCAATCACCGTGAACGGAAGATCGACGATCAGGTTGCCGAAACGCCCGCCAATCGCCGTCAAGCCGAAAAAGGCGATGACCGTCGTGACGGTCGCGGAAAACACCAGGGGAGCCATGCGGATTGCCGCATTTTCAGCCGCGATCGCCGGAGATTCACCCAGGTGCCGGTGACGAAAATCCGCGTGTTCGCCAACGACGATGGCGTCATCCACCACGAAACCGAGGCAGATGATCAGTGCGAACAGCGAGACCATGTTGATCGTCAGGCCGACAGCAAACATCACCGCCACGGCCGAGAGCATGGCGACCGGGATCCCGGCCGCGACCCAGAATGCGGTGCGGGCATTCAGGAAAAGAAACAGCAGGCAGACAACCAGGACCAGGCCGAGCAACCCGTTGTCCAGGAGAACCCCGAGCCTTTCCGAAATCGCTTCCGCCCGGGTTCGAATCAAATCGATCGTGACGCCGTCCGGCAGGGTCAATTGCAATTCGCGTGCAGCGCCCTCGACCTGTTCCTGCATGCGAATGGCGTCACCAAAGTCGGCCCGGTCAACGCGAATCGACACCGCCGGGTTCTTCCCGACGAAATAACTGCGTCCCTGCCCGGCCCCTGAATCATCAACCTCGGCGATGTCCCCGACAAGCAGCTTCGACCCGTCCGGCAACAGCCTGAGTATGACGTTCCGAATCTCGTCCGCAGTCCGTTTCTCGATCCCTGTCCGAACCCTGGTCGCGCCTCCGGCCACGTCGCCGGCCGGGTCTGCCGACGTTTCCTCGGAAATCGCCGCCGCGATTCCCCTGAGCGTGATGTCGTTCCGGATTAGCGACATCTCCGGAACCTCGACGACGATTTCCGGTTCATCGACGCCCCGAGTCGTCGTTCGCGTTACTCCCCGTCGAAACAGCTCTGCCACGAATTCGTCAGCGAAACGCTGCAATTGTTCGCCCGATACCGGCCCCGATATGATGACATCGGTTACCCTGTCGCGCCAGGCATTGCGGCGGACAACCGGCTCCTCGACCCCGTCCGGGAAACCAGTCACCCCTTCGACCGCGACCTTGACATCGTCTGCCGCCCTGCCCATGTCCCAGCCCGGTTCGAAATCAAGCCTGATCGTCGCCGACCCTTCCCGTGCCGTGCTGCTTGTTCCCTCGACGCCCTCGATATCGAGAAGTGCCGGCTCGAGCAGTGAGACAACGGCCTGGTCCATGTCCTCGGGCCCGGCACCGTCCCACTGGACAGACACGCGAACGCTGTCGATGACCACGTCCGGGAAGAACTGCGAACGGATCTGGGTCATCGACGCGAGGCCGAGAACGACCAATGCCAACAGCACGAGATTTGCCGCGGTTCGGTGCCTGGCAAAATACGCGATCACGCCTCGCCAACCTGCCATTGGTGTCGTGGCCATGGCTGGTCCTCAGCCTCCAATCCGGGATCGAAGCCGATCAACGAGGTCCCGGGAAACTTTCGGCTCGGCAAGCGCTCTCAGAATGCTGGTCTTCCTGTCATCCGGCATCCTCGTGCTTCCTTCGACGAACGTGACCAACGCTTGCCGCTCTTCGTCGGAAATTGCGATCGTGGCCGGTTCTTCGCTTGCGACACTGGAAGCTGTCGGTACCGCGTCCCGACCGGATCGCCCATCTGGAATTCCCTGATCGGATCCCCGGTTGCCGGAAGAGCGTGCAGCCATCCCCCGCAGGCGTTCAGCCGCCTGGGCGGGAACTTTCCCTTCATGGATCTGGGCCAGAAGACGGTCCCTGACTTCCCTCGGCATCCGGGTGTTGGCCTGAATGGCGGCAACCATGGCTTTCTGTTCGTCAGCCGACAACTCCACGACCACGACTTCCTCGAATTCCGGCGCGTCGGGCTGTCTCGGCAGGATCCGGATTCCCGCACCAAGTTGCGGAACACGTTCCAGAACGATGGTCTCGCCATCGAGTCCTTCTGCTTCGACTACGAACGAGTCGCGCTGCTTGCGAAGCACTGCAACCGTCAAGGACCGAAGTCGATTGCCTTCACCGAGCGCCAGGATTTCGTTCGTTGACGAGACCGCAGTTGCAGGAATGACCACAACGTTTTGCAGTTCCGGTTCCTGGATCAACACGGTGACAAAATCCCCCGGCCGAAGGAATGCCGCTGCCGCCTCTCCCAGGCTTGCATAGAGTTCACGGCCCGTCTGACCCTCGCCAACCGATGCTCCTGCCCGGCTGATCCTCGTCTTGACCCCGGTTTCCGCCGGGCCGAACAAGACCTCGATTCCGACCGCCTCGAGTCCGCCGTTCGCTGTAACAAGCCGCTCGAATTCCCGGCTGGACACCCGGAACACCACTTCGAGTGCGGTTGGATCAATCAGCTGCCCAAGGTTCTCGTTTGCGTTGACAAGTTCCCCGAGAACATTCGTGATACCCGTCAGAACTCCCGCAAATTCCGCGGTCATCCGCGTGCCTTCAAGTTGCCGTCTGGCTTCCGACAAGGAAATTTCCTGTCGTGCCAATCCCAGGCCGGCGCGTTCGATCCGGGCAATGGCCTGGGACAGGCTGATCCGCTTTCCCACCACGCTTTGTTCGGCCGCCGTGGCTGCCAGCCTGGCCGTTTCGATAGCCGACTCGGTTCCGACACCCCGTTCGTTCAGAGCGTTCTGACGTTCCAGTGCGCTGAGGCGCAGGCCAAGCTGGGTTTCGGCAGCCTCGAGATCACTTCCCGCAAGCCCGAGCGCAATCTCCGCATCCCTGAGTTCCGCGTTCGCCTCGGCCACTGCGGCTTCGGCAAGTCGAAATTGCGCGCGCGCCGCAGCCGGGTCCGTTCGAAAGAGGAGTTCCCCTGAATCGACAATGCCGCCTTCGCGATAATTTTCCGAGAGTTCGACGATCGCGCCGCTCGATGCTGCACGCAACTCCATGGTCCGACCACTTCGGACCTCCCCGAATGTTTCGATGACCGGCCGAATGTCCTGCAGCGCTACTTTCGCGACATTGGCGGAGAAGGACCTCTCCCGGGCCATTCGCGGTCGGTTGCCCGAATCCCGTTTGGCCTCGAACGCCGAGTGAAGCGTGCTCACGGCCATGATCAGCAACCCCGAAGTTGCTGCCAACAGGCCCAAGCCAACCAATGCCCGGATCAGGAATCTCATCGAATCCCCCGAGCCTATTCAACCGAACCGCACAGTCATTCTCCAGAGTTAATACGAAATTGCGGCAGATTTCCGTCACATTTCCCGCTTCATGGCCTCCGCGGGGCAAAAAACCCGGTACCATCGCTGGAATGCATTTCATTTTCTGCGCATGTTTTCTT
Organism: Paracoccaceae bacterium; assembly: GCA_963664045.2. Classification (GTDB taxonomy): domain Bacteria; phylum Pseudomonadota; class Alphaproteobacteria; order Rhodobacterales; family Rhodobacteraceae; genus JAPPHA01. The sequence goes on from CAXXGT010000002.1 coordinate 354,779, forward strand.
CAAGCCGGGGCATGATTTCGACGAAGTTGCATGGCCGGTGACGGTAGTCCAGTTGATGAACCAGGATCTCGTCCCAGCCATCCTTGCATGCACCCGGACTGCCGGGGAGCGCAAAGAGATAGGTCCCCGCGGCCACGCCCGCACAGGCGCGCGACTGAACTGCCGAAGTTCCGATCTTTTTCGTGGATACCAGGGTGAACATCGTCTGGAACGCATCGATTTCCTTTTCATAGACATCCCGATGCGCCTCGACCGTCACATCCCGTCCGGTAAGACCGGTTCCTCCCGTCGTGATCACCGCATCAACGGCCGGGTCCCCGCACCAGCGGCGCAACTGGGACGCGATGCGGTCACGCTCGTCGGGGAGGACTTTCCGGTCTGCCAGATGATGACCCGAGTCGCGGATCCGATCTGCAAGGAGCGCGCCGGAACGATCATCTTCGAGCGTTCGCGAGTCCGAGACCGTCAGAACAGCAATTCGGACCCTTACGAACGGCCGATCAACCGCGGTCATGCCGACAACCTTTCCCTGATCGCCAGCAGGTCAGACCAGGAGTCACGTTTCTTGAGTCCATCCCTGAGCAGCGCCGCCGGGTGGAACATCGGCATCACCGGTTTTCCCATCGCCTCGGTCCAGTGACCGCGGAGTCGCGTGATTCCCTTTCGACCGAGTATGGCACCGCACGCCGTGTTTCCCATGAGCACGATGACCTCCGGATCAGCCAATTCCACGTGTCTTTCGACAAACGGCATCAACATCCTCACCTCTTCGGTGGTCGGATCACGGTTGTTTGGCGGCCGCCAAGGAATGACATTGGTTATGTAGATTGCCGACTCGGGGTTCGCAGACGACCGGGTCAAGCCAATGGATTCGAACATCCGGTCGAGCAACCGGCCGGCCCTTCCCACGAAGGGGAATCCCTTCTGATCCTCTTCCCTGCCCGGCGCCTCACCCACGATCATCAATCGGGCGTTCGGATTGCCATCCGAAAACACGAAATTTCGGGCTCCGTTCTTGAGGTCACAGAACTCGAACGCGTCCATCGCCGCGCGAAGAGCCTTGAGATCGTCACATCTCTCGGCCATGGCCTTTGCAATGGCCTGGGCCGATTCGTTCTCTTCGCGCAAGGTGTTTCCAGCACTGACCGCAACAGGGCTCGATGACCTGGTCGATATCAGTGGAGGCGGCTCCGCCCGGACAGGTGCCGGTTTCACCGCCACCTGGACATGCTGACTTCGGCGCGGTTCCGGCGTCAGGCGGGTCCGATCCACCGGCTTTTCCTCGATGGCTTCGTCGATCCCCATTTCGAATTGCCATTCGAGCGCCGCGAGCAGTTCGGCCCTGTCTTCAGTTGCCATGTTCGTCCCTTGCTGCGACGCCAATTCGCATCGCCGAGGCCAGCCATCGTCCGGATGAGGGCCTGGATGCCGAATTCCTGTTTCCAGTCCCTCTCCGCCAAGTCCGGAGAGATCACGATCTAAGCCCAAAGAGTTCCGATGTTCAATATTGTTGTCCCGACAACGACGAACAAAATTCGAAAGGAGAACAGCCGCTGGTTTTGTCAGGACGCCTTGTTTGACCGAGCCGCATGAATTATGGGTGTCTCAACGGTCAAAAGAGCGATGTTCATGGAGTTTTCAGCTCGGCACCTTCTGGGAATTGAACATCTCTCGAAACCCGATATCGAAGCCATTCTCGATCTCGCCGACACATACGTCGCCTTTAACCGAGGGTCGACGAAACACTCCGACGTCCTCGCCGGTCTGACCCAGATCAACATGTTTTTCGAGGACTCGACCAGGACGCAATCCAGCTTCGAACTCGCGGGCAAGCGTCTCGGGGCTGACGTCATGAACATGAACCTGAGGGCGAGTTCGGTCAGAAAGGGCGAGACGCTCATCGACACGGCGTTGACCCTGAACGCCATGAATCCCGACTTGCTGGTCATCAGGCATCCGAGTTCCGGAGCGGCCGACCTGCTCGCGGAGAAAGTCGAATGCGCAGTACTCAATGCCGGCGACGGTCGCCATGAACATCCGACACAGGCCTTGCTCGACGCGCTGACCATCCGCCGTGCGCTGAAGCGGCTCAACGGCCTTACGGTCGCGATCTGCGGCGATATTGCCCACAGCCGGGTCGCCAGATCGAACATCTTCCTGCTGTCGAAATTCGACAACCGGATTCGGCTGGTCGGGCCACGCACCCTGATACCGCCCGGAGTCGAACGGCTCGGGGTCGAGATCCAAGACAACATGGAGGCGGGTCTGGAGGAGTGCCATGTGATCATGATGCTTCGCCTGCAGCGGGAGCGGATGGACGGCGGCTTCATTCCTTCCGAGCGCGAATATTATCACCGCTGGGGCCTTGGACTGCGGCAGCTTGCCCGTGCACGTACTGACGCCATCGTCATGCATCCCGGGCCGATGAACCGCGGCGTCGAAATCGACAGCGAAATCGCCGACGACATCAACCGCTCCGTAATTCGGGACCAGGTTGAAATGGGCGTAGCCGTCCGGATGGCTGCCATGACTCTTCTGGCGGAGTCCCGGTCCGAATGCTGACACTCACCAATGCGAGACTGATCGATCCGGACAATGGTACGGATTCCCCTGGTGCGCTCGTTATCGACGGCGGGTTCATCTCAAGGGTCCTGGATGACCCGAATGGCTCGACCGACGGGTCGTTCCGTTCCAGCGAACCCCATGCCCATGCCAATATCGTCGACTGCGGGGGCCACTGCCTGGCGCCCGGGATCATCGATATCGGGGTCAAGGTTTGCGAACCGGGAGAACGGCACAAGGAGAGCTTTCGTACTGCCGGCGCTGCCGCCGTCGCGGGAGGCGTGACGACCATCGTTGTCCGCCCGGACACGGTCCCGGCGATCGATTCTCCGGAGATCCTGGAATTTGTTCATCGTCGGGCAGTCCAGGACAGCCAGGCGCGGGTTCTACCCATGGCGGCGCTGACCCGGGGCCGGAATGGCCGGGAGATGACCGAGATCGGCTTCCTGTTGGATGCTGGTGCCGCCGCCTTCAGCGATGCCGACAATGTCGTCCACGATTCGCGTGTTCTCGGCCGGTGTCTTTCATACGCGGCCGGCTGCGGCGCACTCGTGATCGGACATGTCCAGAATCCTGATCTCAGCGCGGGAACCGCGGCGACATCCGGCACCTTTGCCTCGAAGCTGGGGCTGCCTGCGGTGTCTCCGATCGCAGAGCGGATCCAGCTGGAACGCGACATGGCGCTCGTGGAAATGACCGGTGTGCGCTACCACGTCGACCAGTTGACCACGGCCGCAGCGCTTCCCGCCGTTGCAAGAGCCCGTGATGACGGTCTCGATGTCACCTTCGGGACGTCAATCCATCACCTGACACTGAACGAACTCGACGTTGACGGATACCGGACGTTTTTCAAGGTCAAGCCACCTCTGAGAAGCGAAGCCGACCGCATGGCGATTGTCGAGGCCATTGCCGACGGTCGGATCGGCATCATCAGCTCCATGCACACGCCCCAGGACGAAGAGTCCAAACGCCTGCCGTTCGAGGAAGCCGCGTCCGGAGCCATCGGGCTGGAGACCCTCTTGCCGGCAGCCCTTCAACTCGTCCACAACCGGTCCATGACCATGCCGCATCTCTGGCGATGCCTGTCGCTCAATCCAGCATCGAGGCTCGGTATTGACGGAGGCCGGCTCGAAGCGGGCGCGCCGGCCGACCTGGTGCTGTTCGATCCGGACAAACCGTTTGTCCTCGATCGCACGACCTTGCGGTCGAAGTCCAAGAACACCCCTTTCGACGGTCACAGGATGCAGGGCCGCGTGCTCCGCACGTTCGTTGGAGGAGAGACCGCATTCATCCATGACTCCTGACCTGCAACTGCTCGTCGCCGAAATCGTTCCGGTTATCGTGTCCGCCTACCTGGCCGGCTCGGTTTCCGGCGGGCTTGTCGTCACCCGGATGATGGGTCTCGCCGACCCTCGGAAATTTGGTTCGGGGAACATGGGAGCCACGAATGTCCTGAGAACCGGGAGTTACCTCGCGGCGGGCCTTACCCTCGTCGTCGATGCCGGGAAAGGCACGCTTGCCGTCCTTGTCGGGGCAGGCCTTGCCGGCGTTCCCGGTGCCTGGATAGCCGGACCGGCAGCGTTCCTGGGTCATCTGTTTCCGGTCTGGACCAGATTCCGGGGCGGCAAGGGTTTCGCGACATTTCTCGGCGTAACCTTGGCATATGACATTTTCACATGTGCGGTGGCATGTGCCACATGGTTGGCGTGTACAGCCGCGTTTCGCTATTCTTCGCTTTCTGCGTTGGCGGCGGCAGTCGTTGCGCCGGGTGTCGCATATCTTGCCGTCGGAAACGAAACCGGAATCATCCTTTCCGGCCTCGCGGTCGTTCTGTGGATTCGCCACGCCGCCAACATAAGGCGGTTGTGGAACGGTGAGGAACCGCGAATCGGAAGCCGCTGAACCCGTTTCAGCCTGATCACGATGCGCTTGAGCCCTGGCGGATACGGTTTCCAGGGGTACGACGAGCAATATCAGTAGCTGTAGTCGGCATAGATCCCGGAGGGGTCCCCGTCGTATTCGCCGAGAAACTTCTCAAGCACTTCGTCCGCCAGGGTGCATCCGGAGTCGACGACATCGTGGAGCGCGTTAAGGAAGTGGGTCTCGTCAGCGATCAGCCCAAGGGCGCCAGGACGCGCCCGGGCCCTGAGCCCCGCCTCGCTGATTGCGAGAACCTCCCTCGCGAGATCACGCATGACGATGTCTCCGACCCGCGCGTTGATCCCGTCGACCGAGGCCGCCACGCGAAGTTCTTCCCGGGATTCGGCGTCCCAGCCCTCGCAGAGATCTGCGGCCGCATCGAGAGACGATTCGTCGTAGAGCAGTCCGACCCACAGGGCCGGCAAGGCACAGATCCGTCGCCACGGCCCGCCATCGGCACCGCGCATTTCGATGAATCTTTTCACGCGGGCTTCGGGAAACAGCGTGGTCAGGTGATCGGCCCAATCCGAAAGCGTCGGCACCTCACCCGGAAGGGCCGGCAGCCGCCCATCCAGGAAATCACGGAACGACTGGCCGAGAGCATCGATATACGTCCCGTCCCGATAGACAAAATACATGGGCACATCGAGCGCGTACTCGACCCAGCGTTCGAATCCCATGCCGTTCTCGAAGACGAACGGCAGCATGCCGGTGCGATCGGCGTCAAGGTCGCGCCAGACCCTTGATCTCCAGCTCTGGTGACCGGATGGCCTGCCTTCGAACACCGCTGAACTTGCAAACAGGGCCGTGGCAACCGGCTGCAACGACAGGGCGACCCGGAGTTTGCGGACCATGTCAGCTTCGGAACTGAAATCCAGATTCACCTGTATGGTGCAGGTCCTGTACATCATCTGGGTGCCGAGTTTTCCAACCCGATCCATGTAGTCGGTCATCAACCTGTACCTGCCCTTGGGCATCATCGGCATCTGGCCGTGGCTCCAGTCGGGCGACGCACCCAACCCGATGAATCCCGCCCCGATCCGGTCAGCAACAGCCCGGACTTCCTCAAGATGCGTGTTGGCCTCATCGCAGGTCTCGTGAATTGTTCGAAGTTGCGCACCGGACAGTTCCAGCTGACCTCCGGGCTCAAGCGAAACATGTGCTCCGTCGCGTTCCAGCCCGATGATGTTGCCGCCTTCATTGACGGCCGACCAGCCGAACCCGTCGCTCAACCCCTCCAGCATGCTGCGAATGGAACAGTCACCTTCATACGGAAGGGGCTCAAGCGAGGATTTCACGAAACCGAATTTTTCGTGTTCGGTACCAATTCGCCAGTCCTCGGCCGGCTTGCAGCCTGCCTCCAGGTAACCGGCGAGTTGATCGAAACGTTCGATCACTCCGCCTCCGGACTGGGGAATTGACATCAGGGATATCTCCGCGAGAAAGGCATCGGCATGCAAGCAGTTCAGGTTTGGCCCGTACTGTCAACGCGACCGGGGAGCAAGTCCGTTCCTGTGCAGGTGCGGCTGGTGCGAGACATAAGGATGGCGACGTGCCGGTGTTCCATCGCGCGTTGATCGTCTTGAAAACAGCCCCCCGTTCCGGGCGCCTCGACGCAAGTCGCCTGCGAGGATGCAGCCCGTTTTCGGGAACGGGCGATTTTCGGCACCTCCTCAGTCCGGCTCAATCACCAGCCTCGCTGAATGGATCGATTCCGTTCCCAGATCGAAACAGTTCTCGCCGGAGGGCTCACGGACATTTCGACCAGTTTGGAGAGATCGATTCCCGGCAGTGAAGACAGCGCGTCGAACAAGGCTTCACTGCCTCTTGCAGACACGGGTATGATGATCGGCAAGATCCCAGAATTGGCCCCGTGGAGAATCCAGCAGACACCGAGACCCTCGCTGCTGCGAACCTCGACGCACTCGAGCATGTCGAGCGACAGGATCGCCTGGCCTTCAGGTCCGAAAACCCGGATTTCGCCTTCGTCGACCTCGACTTCGCCAAAGTGCTCCCCTTGCTGCAGCAACCGCGCCCGTTGAAACATCGCGAAGCCGGCCATGATTGAACCGAGTGCCACAAGTCCCCCGATCCCGGCCTGGACCATGTCGCCGGTCCTGATGCCGCTCGCTGCGGCCGAAACTGAAACCAGCGCCACGGCGCTTGCAAGGATGCTGCCCTGCCAACGGGCCAGGACGGCGACTGCATCCTTTCTGAAGAAACTCATCCAGTGAACTCCGATTGGCATTGCCAGTCGCCGAGACTGGTCTGCCACAAGGCGACGGCCGCCACTGCTGCGGTATCGGCTCTCAGGATTCTCGGCCCCAGGCTCATCGGCACGCTTTGCGGCATCGCCCCGATTCGCGAGGCTTCGGTTTTCGAAAAACCGCCAACAGGGCCGATGAGTATCGCCCACTTGTGCGCCCGGTACCGCGTCAGATCGGTGACCGGCCTGCCCACCCTGGCCTCGTCGCAAAACAGGAGCTTCCGGTCCGCGGGCCAGGTGTCGAGTACTGTCTCAAGCGCCCGGAGTCCAGAGACGGGCGGTACATGGTTTTCTCCACACTGCTGGGCCGCTTCGATTGCATGGGACTGGAGGCGTCGCTCCGAAACGCGACCCGCCGCCGTGAGTTCCGTTCGAACCGGGAAAATCCTCCTCACGCCAAGTTCAGTTGCCTTTTCAACGACAAAATCTGTCCGGGATTTCCTGAGCGGTGCAAACACGAGCCACAAGTCGGGTGGCGTTCGCTGCAGTGCGGTTTGAACTTGACAAACAAGGGTGATTGACCGCCGGCTACCGGCAACAACCGTTGCGGACCAGTCTCCATCCGACCCGTTGAACACGCTGACGGAATCGCCGGGTTGGCAACGCATGACCGAATTGAGGTAATGTGCCTGGGGCGGCGTCAGCGAAATCCGTTCTTCAGCGCCGAGGGGCGCATCGACATACAGGCGTACTCTTCGGGTTCGATCCGACATGAGTGAGAGAATATGACTGAAAGCCGGAACTCTCCAGACACAAGCGCAGGAAACCGGATTCCCGACGCACCGAAGGGAAACTGGGTCGACAGGTATGCCCCCGACCGGGCGCGTCCTTACCTTCGGTTGTCACGGGCGGATCGTCCGATCGGTACATGGCTGTTGCTGATACCCTGCTGGTGGGGCCTGCTGCTGGCCCTTCTCTCGGACCCCGGGAGAGGCAGTTGGTACGACGGTCTCCTGGCTGCGGCATTTGCCGCGGGTGCAATCCTGATGCGCGGTGCCGGCTGCACCTGGAACGACATTACAGACAGGCATCTCGACGCACAGGTCGCGAGAACCCGCACACGCCCGATCCCGTCCGGCCAGGTATCCGTTACGAGGGCAGCTGTCTGGATGACACTGCAGGCCGTCGCGGCCGCTGGAATACTGCTTGTCTTCAACCCGTTCGCCGTGGTTCTGGCGGTTGCGGCGCTGGTTCCGGCCGTTGTCTATCCTTTCGCGAAACGGTTTACTTGGTGGCCGCAGGTTTTCCTCGGAATCGCCTTCAATTGGGGCGCGCTCCTGGGTTGGGCCGCTCACAAAGGGAGTCTTGGATTGCCCCCGATCCTGCTTTACCTCGCAGGGATCTTCTGGACCCTGTTTTACGATACGATCTACGCCCACCAGGATCGCAGGGACGATGTACCGGCGGGGAATCGATCGACCGCACTGCTTTTTGGCGCGGGTACCCGAACGTGGCTGTTCGTATTCGCGTTGCTCGCGACCGTGTTAATGGCGCTGGCCGCGACGATGGCAATCATCCCCGTTACGGATCGATCAACGCAGATCCTTGCCGCGTTCGGGATCATCGGCTTCGCATCACACCTGGCGTACCAATTGCGGGTCCTCGACATCAACGATGCCGGTGGTTGCCTGGCCCTGTTTCGCTCGAACCGGGATGCCGGCCTGATTCTGGCAGGTTTTTTTCTGTTGGCTGCCGTGGTCTGATGGTTAGGCAACATGGATTGACGAAATCCGTGACTTGGCGGACGATTCGCGGCGGCGGTCGCCCGGTTTCATCGTCTGGCGGTTGAATCTTTTCTCCAAATCAGCAAACATTTTATCTTGATGGCAACCCGATTTCAGCTTCCCCGTCCCAAGGTCGAGATCGTTCCGATCCTTGTATTCGTCATCGCCCTGATGGCGGCAGCCGCTGTTGCTGCGGTTTCCGTAGCCCGAATCGAGAAGCGAACCGCTAATTCCCTCGAACCGATTGTCATTGCGTCAGGCGAAACCTGGGCGCGAATCACTCCTGATGGCATTCTGATCCGTATTTCGGGCGAAGCGCCGGATCAGGAGGCAAGCCAACGGCTGGCCACTTTGATCGGAAGCGTTGTTTCGCCTGACAGGATCGTCCACGAGTCCACGGTTGCGCCCGAAGACGTCAGGGGCAGGCTTGAGAAATCCAGGTTCATCGTATCGGCCTTGAGAGACGGTGATCAGGTTTCGCTTGGAGGCCTGATTGGAGGTGATGAGCAACGGAGGATCATTCACGATACGGTACGGGATACCCTCGACGTCGTGGTGATCAGCGACATGTTGATCGATGTGCAGAATTCAGCATCGGCTTTCTCGAGCGAGGCCCTGCGGTTTGGGCTGACCAGCCTGGAACTGCTTCCGAGCTCCTCCGTCATGATCGAAGCGGACCGCGTGACGATAACTGCAGCGCTCGAATCCGAAGACGAACTGAGAACCGTAGAGCTTCAGCTTACCGAGCGTCGGCCCGAGGGCGTCCAGGCGACCCTGGACTTGCGCGCACCGGCAACCATGGCGCCCACCTTCGAGTTCCGGGCGACGAGGCGCGACGGAATCATATTCGTGGACGGTTGTACGGCTGCCTCGACCGAAGATGCGCGCAGGATTCTTGATGCCGTCGAACGAACCGGATCCACGGAATCGTCCGAGTGCGAAGTCGCTCTCGGTTCACCGCATCCGGAGTGGGCCGATGTCGTCATCGCCGGTATCGAGGCCATGGCCGAATCTGACGGTCGACTCCTGAGAATTGCAAATACCAGCATTGTTCTCGTGGTAGACAGCGAATCCGATCGGTTGCCCGTCGTGAAACAGGGATTCGAGGCCTCGCTTCCCGATCTCTTTTCACTGCAGGTCGTTCAATCGCCTGCTGACGGCACTGATGTTGCCGAGGGTGATTCTTTCCCCGGCAGACTCCATGTGACTCTGAATGGAGACGGAACCGTGTTGCTTGAAGGGGACATTGCTGACGACAGGTCGACCGAAATGATCCAGACATATGCCCAGGTCCTGTTTGGAACAGACAAGGTTGACAACCGGATCGAAATCGGCGGCGAACTGCCTGGCGGTTGGCCCGTGGCCGTATTCTCTGGACTCGAGGCCCTCGAACTGCTTCGTGCCGGGACCTTGACCGTAACCGAAACCAGTATAGCGATAACCGGAACCGGGCTGAGCGAGGACTCGCCGGAACAGGTTGCACGGCTCCTGTCGACGCAGGCACGCGACTGGGGAGACCACGTGATTTCGGTAGTCTATTCTGACGAAGAGGCCGAGCCGGAAGCGGGCGCTGAACAGGATGCAGAACTCGACCCCGGGGAGTGCGAAGCCCGGATTTCCGCAATTCTTGCCGATGAGCAGATCATTTTCTCGCCCGGCAAGACTTCCATCGAACCCGAAAGCGCCGATGTGATCGATGCGGTCGCAGCGGTCCTGGCCGAGTGTCCGGGTGCCCGTTTCGAAGTTGAAGGCCACACGGACAGCTCCGGAAACGCCGAAATGAACCGGAACCTGAGCCTGGTTCGCGCCGAGTACGTTATTGGCGCCTTGATCGAGCGCGGCATCATCACGTCCGGGCTTTCGGCCAAAGGCTACGGCGAGGAATTTCCCATTGCAGACAACTCGACACCGGAAGGGCAGCAGAAGAACCGGCGCATTGCCTTTCGTCTCCTGACCGCGGCAGATGGCGGGGCAGACGACAATGACTAACGGAAAGTACGTTATTCTCGTGGGCGTATTTGCCGCATTGGGTGTCATTGCCCTGTTGGCGTTTGTTCCCGTAAGGCCGATGTCCAACCTTGTGCTCGTCGTAACCCTGACGATCCTGATCTATGTCACCTTTGCGATCGGCTGGACCGCACACTGGCTTTACATGAAGTATGTCTGGGCAAGGGACGGCGATTCGATTGAGATGGAACTGGAAAAGAGGATCTTTGAAGCCGAACAGGAAAGAGACGCCGCGGTGGAACGATTGTATGAAACGCAGGCTGCCTTCGACAGTCAGGCGCGGCAGTCTGCGGCGGATCTTGAAGCGGCACTGGATGAACTTGGCCGGGCGCGTCGCGAATCGGAGTATTACAGGCAGCAATACGTCGGGAACGCGGACCCGGAAGACAGGAACATGTGAGGGTCGGGATCTGCCTGCCTCGCAAGCGACAATTCCGTTTCGCTGATCCTTCTTTCCATGGAATGGGCCGGGAATCAGGCTTCGTCGGCCCAGCGACCGAGCGCACGTTCATCTTCGGGAAGCGCATCGACCCAGTCCGATCCTGCTGTCGTATGCTCCTTTTTCCAGAACGGCGCCCTCGACTTCAGATAGTCCATCAGGAATTCCGCGGCAGCGAACGCGTCACGGCGGTGGCCGGCTGCCGTAGCGACCATCATGATCCTCTCACCCGGGATCAATCTTCCGTACCGGTGGACGATCAGGCTGGCATTCAGTGACCACCTCGAAATCGCTTCCTGTTCGATCGTGCCGAGCGCCTTCTCCGTCATCCCCGGATAATGCTCCAGTTCCAGGGAAAGGAGTGACCCATCGTCGCGGTTTCGCACGATTCCGACGAACGTCACCAATGCTCCCACATCGTCGCGCCCGCTGAGCAGGGTTTCGGCCTCGACCGAAACATCGAAATCTTCTGCCTGTAGCCTGACGGTCATCGGTGATGTTCCCGTCCGATGCCGCGTGGCTTCCGGCGGCGTCCAGGATCCTCGCCGAACTTCCGCAATTGCGCCCTTTTCACCCAGTTATCCACCTGTCATCGGGGGAAAGAATGCCAGCTCCTCCACGTCGTCCAAAGCGTGCCCGAAACCGGACAATTCCTGGTCGACTGCCACCCGTATCGAAGCAAGATCGGAAAACGCAAGCGCGTAACGATCGTCCCGCGCCGACAGTTCGCGGACCAGCTCGCCGACCGTCAGAGCCGAGGTTTCGACCGTCTCGAGCGGAAGCCCGATTCGCTCGCGCATCCATGCGAAGTACATGACCCGAATTTTCTTCCTGGCAATGCTCGCCATTATCCTTCATCCGGATTTGTGGAAATCGCCTTCATGAAATACCCCCAACCCGTCGTCAGCGTCATGATCGCAGCCACCCATAGCAAGGCCAGGGCCACGACCTCCACTGTCGAGGTCGCAACTGCAACCATGTCCGTAACGCCTTCACCCGTTTCCGGATCCTGCAACTGACCCATGCCGGTCGACAGGAACAGGCCTGCGACTGCCACCATCTGAACGGTTGTTTTCCACCTTGCCGCTCCTGTCACGGACAACAACTCTGATTGGGCTCCGGCGAATTCACGCAGTCCCGAGACCAGGATTTCGCGAAATATGATCACGACCGCAGGAATCGTGATCCAAACGCTCAAACCTGCAAGTGCAACCAGAACCAGAAGCGCGATCACTACCATGGCCTTGTCTGCGACCGGGTCCAGCACCTTCCCGAAACGGCTTTCCTGCTTCCATAATCGCGCCAGATATCCATCCAGGAAGTCGGTCACGGCTGCCAGAATGAATACCACCAGTGCAATCCAGTCCGCGAGCGGGCGCGGCAATATCAGGAAAACCATTGCAACGGCAGGGGTGACAGCCAGCCGGCACATCGTCAGCGTATTGGGGATCGTCCAGTTCATTGACCCAGTCGCATCCTTTACCCCGCCACGATCCTACGATCAGAACCTGTACCCAAACAATCAACCCTTGTCATGAAAGAAGTCATGTATGGTTGCCGCCAACGCATCCGATATTCCGTCGACAACCTTGAGATCCTGCAATCCGGCACGGCTGACGGCCTTTGCGGAACCGAAGTGCGACAACAACGCCCTCTTGCGCGCCGCACCGACGCCGGGCACCTCGTCGAGAGATGTCGCTCCTATCGCACGTGCCCGTCTTTGGCGATGGCTTCCGATTGCAAATCTGTGGGCTTCGTCTCGCAATCTCTGGATCAGGTAAAGGACCCTGTCGTTTCGCTGCAGGACAAAGGGAGGACAATCGAACCGGTGAAGCTCCTCGTTTCCCGCGTTGCGGTCCGGTCCCTTCGAAACACCGAGGATCGGAAGGTCGTCGAGGCCAAACTCGGCCAGAACGCCGTGCGCGGCAGAGACGTGACCGGCACCCCCATCGATAATGATCAGGTTCGGCCAGTTATCGGTTTCACGGTTCGGGTCTTCGTCGACCAACCGTCGAAACCGCCTGCCGAGAACCTCGCGAACCATCGCAAAATCGTCTCCGGGCGCCAGTGTTTCAGAACGGATGTTGAACTTTCGGTAGTCGGATTTCCGAAATCCATCGACCGAAGCGACAATCATCGCACCGACAGCATGTGAACCCTGCAAATGCGAGTTGTCGTAGACCTCGATCCGCGACAATGGTTCGTCAAGTTCCAGCTTCTTCGCCAGTTCCGCCAGCAGCGACGCTTGCGCCGCGTTTTCCGTCAACCGGCTCGTCAGCGCCTCGCGCGCGTTTCTCAATGCATTGGTGACCAGGTCGAATTTCTCGCCGCGGCAGGGCACCGCAAGCCGGACCCGCCGCCCCGACCGCTCGCTCATCGCGTTCTCCACGAGGTCGGCGTTTTCGATCTCATGCGACAGCAACAACAGCCGGGGCGCCGGCTTGTTGCTGTAGAACTGACCGATAAAGGCCTCGAGCGCCTCCGGCTCCTCGGCTCCCGATCCCATTCTCGGGAAGTAGGCCCGGTTGCCCCAATTCTGATTGATCCTGATGAAAAAGACCTGAACGCACGCTTGCCCACCTTCACGATAAAGCGAAATGACGTCGGCTTCCCGAACTGTATGGGGATTGACGCTCTGTGACAGCTGGAGCTGGCTGAGCGCCTGGATTCGGTCCCTGAGCGCTGCAGCAAGTTCGAATTCCAGCATCTCGCTTGCAGCTGCCATCTTGCCCGCGAGCGATTTCTGGACCGATTGACTCTTTCCTTCCAGGAATTTCCTGGCGTCCGAGACCTGCTGTCCATACTCCGTTTCCGTGACACGGCCGACACAAGGAGCAGAACAGCGTGCGATCTGATACTGCAGGCACGGACGCGTCCGCGAAGAGAACATGCTGTCGGAACAGTTTCGAATGAGAAAGGCCTTTTGCAGCTGGTTCAGTGTCCGGTTGACCGCGCCGGCCGACGCGAACGGTCCGAAGTGATCATCCTTGTCGGACCTCCGGCCACGATGCTTGCCGATCCTGGGATACGGGTGGGACGTCGTGATGACGATTCCCGGAAAACTCTTGTCGTCCCGCAACAACACGTTGAAACGGGGTTTCAGCTGCTTGATCAGGTTCTGTTCGAGCAGGAGAGCCTCGGTCTCGGTCCTGGTTGTCAGGAACATCATCGAGGAGGTTGCCGCAACCATACGTGATATACGAACACTGTGCCCGCCCGGTTTGGCGTATGACGCGACCCTCTTCTTCAGGTTACGCGCCTTGCCCACATAGAGAACCGCTCCCGCGGCATCGAGCATGCGGTAAACCCCGGGACTCCCGTCGAGTGATCCCAGATAACTCCTGATGATCTCGTGGCCTGACAGGCGGCCAACGGATTCCCCTTCTCCGTTCGGGACGGAACATTCTCTCGGCGCACCCGGGGCGGACATGGCCGAAGTATGCGTTCCGGCGGTCATCGTCAGGCTATCCGAAAAGCCGCGGCAACCGAGCACCTGGCCTGCACGCGACCTGGAAGGCTCCATTGTAACAGCCTGTGGATAAGTATCTGGATAACTCTTTGGAACATCAAAAAATGTGTTTGATTTTCGCGGGTTGGACAATTTTGCCCAAAATGTGGGCAAAACGTTAAGTTATTGTTTTTACGTGTTTTTTCTTCCTTCTGCCCACGACTGTCCCAATTTTGCACCAAAAAAGCATCTGTCTTGCGGTTCCGGGAATCTGCCGGTGGAAAAATCCTTTCGGCAAAACCTTTTCCGCGATCATTTTGAAGGACAGGAGGTGTCATGCCCGACCCATGAGGATGTCCGGAGTCTGCCATGCAAGGTGTTGTCCTCCGTCAGGGCAGATGAGTTGACCGGTAACCGACGAGGAATCCAGCAGAAAATTCATCGCGGCAACAATGTCGTCCTGGGAGGCACCCCTTTGAAGTGGCGTCGCACTGCGTTGGCTGCGGAAGTGCCTTTCTGATTGCCGTTCCGCACGAACCGTCGGACCGGGTCCGATGGCGTTCACCCGGATATCGGGCGCGAGGGCCCTGGCGCCAATCCGGGTCAGGTTCCAGAGACCCATCTTTGCAAGCGTATAGGTCATGAATTCCGGAGTCGGTTTTCGAACACGCTGGTCGACCATATTGATGATCGCGGCTTTCGAGTACATTTCCCCGAACGGATCCTGGCCCGCTTTCGGAGCCTGCCGGGCGAATTCCTGCATCAATACAAAAGGAGCCCGAAGGTTTGACATCATGTGCCGATGCCAGCTGTCCGCCGTCGCGGTTTCAATTGAATCGCGTTCGAAAATCGAAGCGTTGTTGATCAACACATCGAGCGGTTGCCCGAGACCCAGCGCCGCGTGAGCAACAAGCCCCCTGCACGCATCCTCGTCAAGAAGGTCCGCTTCGACCAGGAAAGAGCATCCTCCGGCATCTCGAATCAATCCGACCGTTGCGGCCGCTTCGTCGCTGCTTGAGGAGAAATGCACGGCAACAGCCGCGCCTCTCTTTGCCAAACCAAGAGCCATGGCCTTCCCGAGACGTCGAGCACCCCCGGTCACGAGCGCGGCGCGTACATTCATCCGGAACATCCGATTGGCAAGGCAACCGAAGTGAATGCTTCGGCACGAGAAGCAATCATCGAAACCGTCGTGGAATTCCGCTCAGTGCCCCGGCCACCGCCAGAGGTCGGCGTCACAGTCGTTTCGACTCGCATGGGCAGCGGTCCCGGCCGAAAAGAAAGTTCCCGCACTTCTCGCATTTGGCTGCCTTGATCGTTTTCCTGCGTTTGCCAAATTCACCCAGTCTCGGAAGGCGGAGGCGACCCAACAAAGCAAGAATTGCCAAAGCAACAAGGAAGAATGTCGCAATCTTGACCATAAGGCACCATATCACGATTGGCAGCGATACAGTAGTCGTTCGTTTCGCCCGAAGTTCCTCATTTTCGCACATGACGAGTTACGGCGATCACCCGAACTGTATGACGACGCGTACCGGGCGGCAGTCTTACTGCCCCCGGAATCGAAAATTCCGCCGGTGTCGCCATCAACGCGGGGGATTCTGCTCCCGCTCCGGGTCGGCTGGAAATCGGCCGTCGTGTCGGGGACGCCGTCAGTTGGCGCTCCGTCGTCGTGTCTGATGCCGCGGCGGCGTCTCGCGGAATTCCGCCGCGAACGTCAGAGCGCAAATCCCTTGCCTCGTCTTGCCCGTACGCTCTCCCGCTGCGCGTTTGCAAGTCGCGCCGACCATCGCGTCAGTGCAACGTCGCGTCGACAGGTTTTGCGCCCAACTTGTGCTTGCCATTGACGACGAGTCCAAAGCCATCGGTCGATACGGCGACTTCTGATCCTTCGTCGATTTCTCCTCCCAGGATCTGTTCGGCCACGGCATTCTGCAACTCGTTCTGGATGACTCGCTTCAGCGGCCTCGCCCCGTAAACCGGGTCGTATCCTCTTTCTGCAAGCCATCGCCGGGCCTTGTCGTCTATGTCCAGGGCGATCTTCCGTTCCTCGAGGCGTTTCGAGAAAATCCCGATCTGGATATTCACGATGCCATCCATGTCGCTCCTGCTCAGCCGGTCAAACAGGATGATCTCGTCAAGGCGATTGAGAAACTCGGGCCTGAAGTGCTTCCGCACCACTTCCATGACACTGGTCTTCGCGGCATCGACGGCCTGGTCCGGTGACGAACTCAGGACCTCGGTACCGAGATTGGACGTCAGAATGATGATCGAATGCTTGAAATCGACCGTTCGTCCATGCCCGTCTGTCAGGATTCCGTCGTCCAATACCTGCAAAAGGACGTTGAAAACATCATGATGTGCCTTTTCGACCTCATCGAACAGGATGACCTGGTACGGTCTGCGCCGTATGGCCTCGGTAAGCACGCCGCCCTGATCGAAACCCACATATCCCGGAGGCGCACCGATCAGCCGGGAAACAGAGTGTTTCTCCATGAATTCGGACATGTCGATCCGAACCATCGAGTTTTCGTCGTCAAAGACGAACTCGGCCAGGGCCTTGGTCAGTTCCGTCTTGCCGACACCGGTCGGGCCGAGAAACAGGAATGATCCAATCGGTCGATTCGGGTCGTTCAATCCTGTCCGCGCCCGGCGAACCGCGCTGGAGATGGCAACCAGTGCATCATGCTGACCGACGACGCGCTTGCCCAGCGCCTCTTCCATCCGAAGCAGTTTGTCACGTTCGCCTTCAAGCAGCTTGTCGACCGGAATCCCCGTCCAGCGTTCGACGACTGCGGCGATATGGGTCGGCAGGACGGCCTCCTCGACCATGAGGTTGCGCTCGTTGCGCTCGGCTTCGCTCAACCGAGTCTCCAGTCCGGGAATGATGCCGTACTGCAATTCGCCGAGCCGTGCGAGGTCTCCGACACGGCGTGCCGCCTCGTATTCCACGCGGGCGCTGTCGAGCTGTTCCTTGATGTCCCGGGCCGAGGCGAGGCTGTCGCGCTCAACTTGCCAGCGGGAGGTCAACTCGCGCGACTGTTCCTGGAGTTCGGCGAGTTCCACTTCCAGCTTGGCCAATCGGTCCCGTGATGCGGTGTCCGACTCCTTTGCCAGCGCGGTTGCTTCGATCCGTTTCTGCAGCAGTTCACGATCGAGGGCGTCAAGCTCCTCAGGTTTCGAGTCGACCTCCATGCGCAGGCGGCTTGCCGCCTCGTCCATGAGATCGATTGCCTTGTCAGGCAGAAACCGGTCCGAGATATAACGATGGCTCATCTGCGCTGCAGTGACCAGGGCTGCATCGGATACCCGGATTCCGTGGTGGAGTTCGTAGCGTTCCTTGATTCCGCGAAGAATCGAAACCGTGTCTTCAAGCGATGGCTCGCTCACGTGAACCGGCTGAAACCTCCGCGCCAGGGCCGCATCCTTCTCGACGTGATTCCGGTGTTCGTCGAGGGTGGTCGCACCGATGCAATGCAGGTCTCCTCGGGCCAGCGCCGGTTTCAGCAGGTTCGATGCATCCATCGCGCCGTCAGCCTTGCCGGCCCCGATAAGGGTATGCATTTCGTCGATGAACAACAGGACTCTGCCGTCGCTCGCCGTCACCTCGGAGAGTACAGACTTCAATCGTTCCTCGAATTCTCCCCGGTACTTGGCCCCGGCGACGAGAGAACCCATGTCGAGCGACATGAGCTTCTTGTCTCGAAGGTTATCCGGCACATCACCGTTGACAATTCGAAGCGCCAGCCCTTCCGCGATTGCCGTCTTTCCGACGCCCGGCTCTCCGATCAGAACCGGATTGTTCTTTGTTCGCCGGGTCAGAACCTGCATGGTCCTGCGGATCTCATCGTCGCGGCCGATTATGGGATCGATTCTTCCGTCCCTGGCTTCAGCGGTCAGATCGCGTGCAAAACGATTCAGGGCGTCATACCCCTCCTCCGCGGATTCCGTATTGACGGTCCGGCCCACGCGGATCCTGTCGACCGCAGATTTCAGACCTTCAACGGTGACGTTTCCAGCCCGTAATGCCGACCTCGCTTCCGACTTGACCGTGGCAAGCGCCATCAGCAAAGCCTCGACCGGTACGAACCGGTCGCCAGCGGAATCGGCGACGCGCTCCGCTTCGGCTAGTACCTTCTGCATTTGCGGATCGAGATAGATCCGGTCACCTGATCCAGAAACCTTGGGCTGCCTGCCGAGATTCGCTTCGCATTCCCGAAGGACAACGGACAGGTCGCCGCCTGATTGCCTGATCAGGTTCGGAACGAGGCCCGTTTCGTCCTCGATCATCGCCCTGAGCAAATGATCGGGCAGGAATCTCTGGTGACTTCGTTCCTGCGCCAGAACCTGGGCAGAATGAATGAGGCTCCGAGACCGTTCAGTCAGATTCTTGTCTTCCATACCGCGCTCCCTGCGCACCGGTTCGTTTCTTCAACCGGTAACTTCTGTCAAACACCAGCCGCCCTACCCCGAGATCGACCGGACCGGAGGCGTCCTTCCGTGCCGCCAAGCGGGGCACGGCTTGCTCCAGACCCGGTCTTGCCGTCCGCATCGATGTCACGGATTCCGGGATCGCTTGCGAACACGGCAAAGTCGGTGGATGATGTACAGATAGGAACCGACCTCGCGATCAACAAGGGCAGGCAGTCGGGTAGTCGCCGCCTTGACATGCGGCAACAAACAGTGAAACAGGTGCCCCGATGACGGCAGAATCCGGATTGCCCGAAGCTGATGACCGGTTGATCGTCGCTCTCGATTTCCCAACCGGCGAGGACGCGCTGTTCCTGGTCGATCGACTGGACGGACTCGTCTCGTTCTACAAGATCGGTCTCGGGATGCTCGCCGGAGGCGGACTGGATTTCGTGCGAGAACTCACGGCCAGGGGCAAACAGGTTTTCCTGGACCTCAAGCTTTTCGACATCGGCGCCACCGTCGAGATGGCAGCATCCGGGCTTGGACAGCTGGGACCGACATTCCTGACGGTCCACGGTGATCCACATGTCGTCTCGGCCGCTGTTTCCGGGCGGGCCGATTCCCGAACGAAGATACTGGCGGTCACTTTTCTCACTTCCGTCGACAGGAGCGATCTCGACAACTGCCTTATCAGAAGCGGCAGCCTCGAGGGTCTCGTCGTCAAACGCGCACGACTGGCGATCGACGCGGGGGCCGACGGTGTGATTGCTTCACCACTCGATGCCCGGTTGCTCCGGGAACAGATTCCCGAACCTCAATTCCTGATCGTCACCCCGGGAATCAGGCTGGAAGGGGGGGCGGTCGACGACCAAAAACGTATTGCGACGCCGGGTGCGGCGTTGCGAGCCGGAGCAAGCCACGTCGTCGTCGGTCGTCAGATCACTCGATCAAGAAACCCGATCGACGCCGTCCGGCGCGTCCTGGAAGATTTCGGGGACCGGTGAACCGACGAAAACGATCCGATGCAGATTAGGGCCCGCCGAATCCTTGGCAAAAGTCGATACGGGGCCGCCCGGTGGGACTGGTGGAAATGGACGCATTTTGCCGAGATTGCCTGAACTGGACCGCGCACGGGCACCACTGCGTCCATTGCAACAGTCAAAGCCTGTTGTGGCACGAGGAATTGCGTCAACTCTCGATTGCGCATGTTGATTGCGACGCTTTCTACGCCAGCGTCGAGAAACGGGACAACCCCGATCTCCTACGCAAACCGGTGATCGTCGGCGGAGGTCGTCGCGGCGTCGTGTCAACGGCCTGTTATGTCGCCAGACGTTTCGGAGTGCATTCCGCGATGCCGATGTTCCAAGCCAGGCGACTGTGTCCGCAAGCAGTCGTTATCCGGCCCCGCATGAAGGTCTATGTCAGGGTTTCAAGACAGATTCGCGAAATGATGGAATCGATGACGCCCCTGGTCGAGCCATTGTCCCTGGACGAGGCATTTCTCGATCTTTCCGGCACGGAGCGCCTCCACGGCGAACCGCCCGCGTCGCAACTTGCCCGCCTCGCACATGAAGTCGAACGCCAGGCCGGCGTGACCGTTTCCATCGGGCTGTCGCATAACAAGTTCCTGGCAAAGGTTGCTTCCGACCTCGACAAACCCCGCGGGTTCTCGATCATTGGCGAGGCCGAATCCACGGCATTTCTGGCTGACAAGCCCGTCTCGCTGATCTGGGGCGTCGGCAAGGAAACGGCACGAATCCTTCGGGGTATGGGAATCCGGAACCTTGGCGATCTCCGGGATTTCGACCGTGAAGAACTGGTGCGCCGGACGGGGACCATGGGTGACAGGCTGTGGTCGCTCGCTCATGGCGAGGACAGCCGAAAGGTCATAACTGGCGAGGCAGCGAAGGGCCTTTCCAGGGAGACGACATTTCCTGACGACATAACGGACATATTCAAGCTGGACGGCCATCTGTGGCGGTTGTCCGAACAGGTTTCCGACCGGGCGAAGGCCAAGGAAATCTCAGGACGCACGGTCATACTGAAGGTCAAGAAAGCCAATCACCGAATCCTGACTCGTCAAAGGCGGCTGTCAGGTCCGACACAGTCGGCGAACCGGATTTACCAGACCGCACGCGCGCTTCTTGACCAGGTGATCGAGAACGCACCGTTTCGCCTGATCGGCGTTGGAATCAAGAACCTCTGCCATGATACCGCGACGGAGGACCTCGAGGTCTTCCAGGAAGACGAGACGGCTAAAAGGCTGAAAGCCGAAAAGGCCTCTGACCTAATCAGGGAAAAGTTCGGGAAACGCGCCATCCTCAAGGGGCGCTCTCTCCGATGACCCGAGTGTCGAGCGGCCCGTGAGTCACCGCCGTCCTGCTATGTTTCCGCTCCACTGTTCGGGCCTTGAACGGATTTCGGGCAACCTCGGCAGTGCGTCGGTTCGAGTTCGCCACTTGCGCATCCCTGGCACCGCCAACAATGCTGGCGGCGCGCGATCAAGGGGCACTCGAGAAATTCAACCGGACCCGCACGGTCTTCCCCGGAACCGGACTGTGCAAGGCCCACGCACTGCCGACAGTCCAGCCGAATAGGGTTCATGAATTCTGACAGTTGCAGAGCGTGAGGTCAGGACGTCCAATTTTGGAGGCAGGCAAGAAAGGGAGGTATATCCGAAATTCAGATACTGTCGCCCGATAGACGTTTTGGTTGGCAAGGAAAGCTGCCAACGCCCGTTGGAAGAGAGAAAACGAAAACCAGTATTTTCCGATTGCATCAAAGTCCAATTCTATTGGCGGATCACCCCTGCCATCTCGTATGAATCCTCCCATGATACCCACGTCTATAGAGTCATGAACAGGTTGGAATCTCGCGACCTGTGGAAAACTCCGGCCTGCCGCACAGGCCCGGACGGGGTATCCTGTCAAGGGTTTCCCTCCAATACGGTTGTCCCGTGAACAGCCCCCACACGGTTAAATTGATCCAGTTGATTCCGCCTATCGGGAGGCAGGATCAAATTCTGAGCCGATTGCTTGTGGGCCTCGATTGATACCACTTCTGAGAGGATACCATCTGTTTTCAATTTGTCGTCAAATGTAAAATTGTCCCCATCCATACTTGACACCTTACCCGACACCAAATTTGACGGTAAAATTACTGAATAATCAATACTATAGTATAATTTCAGCTCTTTATTCGACTAACTGTTTGGCACGGTCTCTTGCGTGCCGGGGAAAGCTCTTGCGACGTTCGCTCCGTGCAAGTCATATATGACACCAGCAAGGCCGGTTTGCGGGCCTGACGCCCAGTTCCTGTTCGCTGAGGCATCCTCGTTCGGAAAGGGAGGGAAGTGGGTCCAGAAGTTGTTCGTGAGTAACGCGATGATTACTTTACGGCCGGCATCACAATATGTGACAAACGCTCTTGTCCGCCTATTGATTGTCAAATCAAGGGGCCCAACCGCAGTGACTGCCATAAGGCATCTTCGCCGTCACAGAAGCCGGATTGATCCGGATTTTGATAGGATAGTGTCGTTTGATGTCTTTGGTCTGGAGTTCCCGGTTTCGTGCAACAGCGTTGTCAAATTCATTGCCAAAGAGGTTCGAAAGGTGGAAGTCCCATCAATTTCAAACGATGAACTGTACTGTCTTGGCAAGCCTGGCGACTGGTCACTCCATGCCGTAGCCAACTGGCTTGGTCGGATCACGAGTGGCTGGCTGCGGTACGACGCAGTGCCGATCGGGCTACCGGTCCCTCGACACGTTTATGCTCCGCGGCAAGAGAACGTGGCCGCGTACCTTACGGCAACGCTAGCAGTAGGACCGTTTTGCATGGAACAGGATCGGCACACGGCCGGCCTTTTGGTTGTCTCCAAGGATCATGTGCCGTTAACCGACTTGGCGATTTGCCGTCAACGAACCGAGGCAGGAGCCTCGCGCCTGCATGGATTGCAGACGAACGGGTTTACCCGGCGTTCTCGCCTGGAAAATCCCCGAATTCGCTGGCCGTCGGTGCCCGACTTGACGAATACTTACGAGCATGCACCGGCGTTCCGAACCGAGACGGACGTCCACCAGGTCAGGGAAAGACAAACGATGCCCATCAGATTCATTGTTCTTGCCAACGCCTTCGTGGTCAGTTTGGTTCTTGCCTCGCCGACCAACGCTGCGGAATTTCACCCTGTGACCGGCGAACTGCTCGCGGAAGACCAGACCTTCACTTATCGCGTACTTGACGAGCACAGTTCGGTTGACCCGCAGATTGTCGAGGACGTGTCCGGTTCCGACATCGTTCGTGACCTCTTCGAGGGACTTATGAACCAGGACGAGGACGGCAATCTCGAACCCGGTGTCGCTCTCTCTTTCGAGGCCAATTCCGGCAAGGACGTCTACAGGTTCACCCTGCGTAATGATGCGCGATGGTCAAACGGCGATCCGGTGACGGCAGAAGACTTCGTCTACGCCTGGCGGCGTGCGGTAGATCCGGCGCTCGCCTCGCCTTATGCTTGGTTCGTGGAGCTCATGTCCATCAAGAACGCCGCCGAGATTATCGCGGGTGAGAAGCCGGTCAGTTCACTCGGGATCACGGCGATCGACGAACACACGCTCGAGGTCCGTCTCACCGCACCTTTGCCCTATTTTCCGCAAATGACGACGCATGCGACGACATTCCCGGTTCACCGGGCAACTGTCGAGGCTCACGGTGACGAATGGACCCGGCCCGGCAACATCGTTTCCAACGGCGCATATGTACTTGTCGAGCACGTGCCGAACGAACGTTCGGTTCGCGAACGCAACCCAATGTACTGGAACAATGACGAGACCGTCATGGAACGGGTCGTGGCATTGGTCATCAACGACGAGAACGTCGCTTTGACGCGGTACTTCGCGGGTGAACTCGACCGGACCGACATCCCCACCGGCCAGTTTCCACGCCTCAAGCAGGAGTATCCTGACGAGGCATTCAGCATTCCGCGGCTATGCACCTACTACTACACCTTCAATCTGAGCAGCACCGGACCGGAACCATTCAATGACGCCCGGGTGCGCCGCGCCCTGTCGCTTGCGGTCGATCGCAGGATCATCACCGAGAACATCCTCGCCGGCGGCCAGCGCGAAGCCTACACGTTCACGCCCGCCTCGGTGGCGGGCTTCGAACCACCTCCCTTGGGAATTGCGTCCATGACCCAGTTCGATCGCGACGCCCTTGCCATGGAACTGATGCACGAGGCAGGCTACGGCCCCGACAACCCACTGCGCTTCGAACTGGTCTACAATACGTCCGAGGGACACAAGAGAGTCGCCGTGGCAATTGGCCAGATGTGGAAACAGAAACTCGGCGTCGATGCCAGGCTTGCCAATCTCGAATGGAAGGTTTTCCTGGAGATCCGCAACAACCAGGATTTCGAGTTGGCACGCGGCGGTTGGTGCGGCGACTACAACGAAGCCTCGACCTTTCTTGACCTGCTCGATCCGGATTCGAGTTACAATGACGGCAAGTACGTGAATGCCCGGATCGACGATCTGCTTATGCGGGCAAAGACGGCCTCGAATCCGCGACCGTTTTACGCGGAAGTGGAGCGGATCATCGCGGACGAGGCGCCGATCATTCCGATTTATCACTATACTGGCGTCTTCATGCTCGACAACGACGTCCGCAACTGGCCGTTCGGCAATGTCGAACAGAACTGGTATTCAAGGAACCTCTACAAGGTCGCCAGGGAACAGTAGCGGCGGTGCGCCTCCATACGTGGCGGTGGCCGCGGCCCGGAGAATTCCATGCTGGGTTACGTCCTGCGGAGGCTCGCCATTGCGGTTCCGACGATCCTTATCCTGATCGTCGCAAGTTTCGTGCTCATGAAGACGGCACCCGGCGGCCCCTTCACGTCCGAACGCCCCCTGCCCCCGCAGGTGCTGGCCAATATCGAGGCCCGCTACGGGCTCGACCAGCCGGAATGGAAGCAGCTTTTCGACTACATACGCAATATCGTACTTCACTTCGACTTCGGTCCATCCTTCCAGTACAAGGATCGAGACGTTAACGACGTGATCGCACAGGGTTTCCCGATCACGCTGACCTACGGTTTGTTGTCCTTCGTCGTTGCTTCCGTTGCCGGCATTTCGCTTGGCATCACGGCGGCAGTCCGGCAGAACAGCTGGCTTGACTATCTTGCAGTCGGGATTTCATTTTCGGCTCAGGCGCTGCCAAACTTCGTTCTGGGCCCCATCCTGATCCTTGTCTTTACGCTCTATCTCGGCTGGCTGCCCGGTGGCGGTTGGCACGGCGGCCAATGGCAATATCTGGTGCTCCCGGTCATCGCGCTTTCCACGAGCTACATCGCAAGTATCGCACGCATCACCCGATCCTCGATGCTCGAAGTGCTGAACGCCAATTTCATCCGAACAGCCATGGCCAAGGGGCTGCCCATGCGGACGGTGATCTGGCGTCACGCAATGAAGCCGACAATGATGCCGGTCGTAAGTTATCTTTCGCCGGTCTTTGTATACGTGATCACCGGGTCGGTCTTTGTCGACATTTATTTCTCGACCGGCGGCCTCGGCCAATCCTATGTGAATTCGGCTCTTTCGCGGGACTATGCAGTGCTTTTGGGCGTCACGATCCTTTACGGCACGTTGACGATTCTGGTCAACCTGATCACGGATCTGCTCTACGCCTGGCTCGATCCCAGGATCCGGTACTGAATCCATGGCCGCAAGCACCGGTTCAAAACCCGATCAGGAACCAAGGGGACGTTCGCTCCTCGAAGATGCCGCACTCCGGTTCCTGCGCAACAGGGCTGCCGTAGGGGCGACCGCCCTTCTGGGACTGCTCGTGATCTTCGTGACCCTGGGTCCGTTCCTCGCGCAGTGGAATTACGAGGAAATCGACTGGACGGCCATCGGTGACATCCGCACCCTCGGTGCGCCATCTCTCGCGAGTGGGCATTACTTCGGAACCGATGATCTGGGACGCGATCTTTATTCACGCACACTCCAGGGCACACGAACATCGCTTGCGGTCGGCTTCGTGGGCGCCGCCGTAGCACTGGTGGTCGGCACCGCCTATGGCGCTGTGGCCGGTTATGTCGGGGGCCGGCTCGATGATCTGATGATGCGCAAAGTCGACGTCCTGCTGGCGATTCCCTCGACACTGGTCATCATCCTCCTGATGGTGATCTTCGAACGGTCACTGTTGATGCTGTTCATCGGGCTGGGGCTGACCGGCTGGCTGACGATGTCCCGCGTGGTCCGGGGGCAGACGCTCAGCCTACGGACCAAGGAGTTCATCGAAGCAGCCCGGGCCGCCGGTGTATCAGGCACCATGATCGTCTGGCGGCACATCCTGCCCAACCTCTTGGGCGTCGTCATCGTCTATGCATCGCTGTTGGTACCGGAAATGATCCTGGCCGAGTCCTTCATTTCGTTTCTCGGTCTCGGCATACAGGAACCCAACACGTCACTCGGCGCACTAATCGCGGAGGGAGCCGGGACGATGGGTTACGGCACATCCTGGCAACTGCTGTATCCGCTGTTGTTCTTCCTGCTGACCATCATCACGCTATACTTCATCGGTGACGGCCTGCGTGACGCGTTCGATCCGAAGGACAGTTGATGGCGCTGTTCGACATCCGGAACCTCTCGGTGAACTTCGATACGCGGGACGGCCGCGTCGAGGCGGTAAGGAACATCTCGTTGTCCATAACGCATGGCAAGTGCCTCGGGGTCGTCGGCGAGAGCGGTTCAGGCAAGAGTCAGACCTTCCTCGCCGCCATGGGGCTGCTTTCGCGCAACGGATGTGCGACGGGTTCGATAAAACTGGAAGGACGGGAGATTCTCGGACTTGCCCCGGAACGGCTGAACCGGATCCGCGGGAGTGAGATGACGATGATCTTTCAGGATCCACTGACCACACTGACCCCGCAACTGAAGATCGGAGATCAACTGGCGGAAGTGATGCGGACCCACTCCGCCCGGAGGGGCGCAGAGGTCAGGCGGTGCTGTCTCGAATGGTTGGACAAGGTGCGCATGCCTGATGCCGCAAGGCGGCTACAGCAGTTTCCTCACGAGCTTTCGGGCGGACAGCGCCAGCGCGTGATGATTGCCATGGCCATGCTGCTTTCGCCAAAGCTCCTGATCGCAGATGAACCGACGACTGCGCTGGACGTTACCGTACAGGCAGACATTCTCGACCTCATCGCCGAACTCCAGGCGAGCGAGGGCATGGCGGTTGCGCTTGTCACGCACGACATGGGTGTCGTTGCGCGCATGTGCGACCACATCGAGGTCATGCGGAACGGTTCCTTCGTGGAAAACGGAACTGCGGACGCGATCTTCACCCGCCCCCGGCACGCCTATACGCGCACGCTGCTTGAGGCGATACCGCGGCTTGATCCTTCCAGACCACGCATTCGGCCTTGCGGGGCATCACGGACGCTCTTGCGGGCCGACGACATCGAAGTCGGCTTCAAGATCCGCGTGCAAGGCGGACTGTTCGGCAGAGCGGCCGAACTCCGCGCCGTTGACGGCGTAAGCCTCGACGTGGCCGAAGGCGAGACGCTGAGCCTGGTCGGCGAGTCGGGCTGCGGAAAATCTACATTGGCACGGGCGATCCTGCAGTTGGTTGACATCAAGCGCGGACGCGTTTCCTGGCTCGGCCATGACCTCACCGGGCTCGAGGCACATGCACTGAAAAAACACCGCAAGGACCTTCAGATCGTCTTTCAGGACCCGCTTGCCAGTCTCGATCCACGCATGACGGTGTCAGCCTCCATCGCCGAACCGCTCGGGACCCACCGGCCCGAACTCTCTTCCTCCGAGCGAAAATGCCTCGTCTCGAAAATGATGGAACGGGTCGGCCTCTCGCGAAAATTGATAAATCGTTTCCCGCATGAACTGAGCGGCGGACAGAACCAGCGTGTTGGCATCGCGCGCGCCATGATCACGTCGCCACGGCTGGTTGTCTGCGATGAAGCAGTTTCGGCACTCGACGTCTCTGTACAAGCCCAGATTCTGACTCTCCTGAAGGATTTGCGCGCAGAATATGGGCTTTCGATGATTTTCATCAGCCACGATCTCTCGGTTGTCCGGGAGGTCGCCGACCGGATCATGGTACTGTATCTCGGACGGGTGGTGGAACTTGCCAGTTGCGACACTCTCTTCGAAGATCCCCGCCACCCATATACACGAACGTTGATCTCTGCCGTGCCGGTGCCCGATCCGAAGATCGAGCGCGGCCGCAAGCGCATCAGGTTGGCCGGTGAACTTCCCTCCGCACTTGATCCCGAGGCGAGGTTGAAGTTCCTGCAAACGCGCATCAGGGCGGGAGAGACCGACTATGAACCGCGGTTTGAGGAAGTCGCGCCAGGTCATTTCGTGGCCGAGCACGATCCGCTCGATGAACGGGCTCCCGGCGACCCCTAGCCCGAACCCATCGGTGTGCCGCGGAAAGGTCACTGGCAGTCGGCCAGCCTTTGCTCCTCCGCGAGATCGTCGCACGGGTCCCCGAACTGTTCGGGCGGCCAGGCGGAACAGTTCAGCACCCGGTCCATCGTCCTGTAGGACGGCGCACTCGCCGGGTCCTCGGCGATCACGGCCGGTTCCTCGAGGACCGGGACCGGATCCAGAATCTGGCGGCCGGTGCAGGGCGCGGCCTTGTCGCGTCTTCCATACCGGGAAAGACCTCTTCGTTCCTCGCCCGTTCCGCTCAAATCAACGTTCCATTCACTACCCACATTGTTTCCGGAAAACTCCATGGCAGTGTCAGCCCATGGCTCATCAGATAGGCACCGCTGAGGACCATTGGCCCCGACTTGATTGCCTGGTCACCCCGCGACAATGCCGACGCATCCGCGTGGTTGGCCAGTTCAACGCGGTAGTTCCTGTCTGCAGACAACCTCGTCAACCGCAACGGCCGCGGGGCGATCTGTGCCGAAGTTGCGGCCTTTCCCGCGAAAACGACGAATTGACGGCCGCCCTGCCCCAGTTGCTGTTCAGCAATGACCGCCTGGTCGGAACTGTCGAGTCGAAGGATATCTGCGGACTGCATCCAGTCGCGGTTTTCCTTCCACCACCGTATGATCTTGCCCAACACGCGTGTTTCTTCGGGTGTCAGTTCCCGCGGGTCCATCTCGAACCCCAAATGGCGCTGGGCGGCGACCCAAGCGCGGAAATGGATGTCGATGGTACGCCCGGAGGTGTGGCAGGTGCGCGGGCCGACATGGGAACCGGTCACGGCCATGGGAAGGAAAATCGCCGCATTGTGCTGCATGGTCAGTCGTTCGACCGCGTCGTTGCTGTCCGATAACCAGACTCGATGGGTTCTGCCAAGGATACCGAAGTCGATGCGGCCACCGCCGGAGGCGCAGCTTTCAATCTCAACGTCCGGGAACGCCTCCCGCAGCCGGTCGATCAGGGCATATGATCCGCGTGTCTGCGCCGCATCCGGCATCGGCAGGACGCGGTTGTGGTCCCATTTGATGTATTCAATCTCGTTGTCCGACAGAACGGAACTGATCCGTTCGAAAAGGAAATCGCGCACGACGGGGAGAGCCATGTTCAGCACCATTTGCTGGCGTCCGAGGATTTGGTCCTCGCCGCCTAACGTCCAGTCAGGGTGCGATCGGAAGATGTTGCTGTTCGGGTTGATCATTTCCGGCTCGAACCAGATACCGAATTTCATGCCGAGCGCACGGACATGCCTGATGAGCGGGCCTAGGCCGTCGGGGTACTTTCGAGGATTGACCTCCCAATCCGATAGCGCCTGCGAATCGTCGTCCCGGCTGCCGAACCAGCCATCGTCCAGCACGAACCTTTCGGCTCCGAGATCGGCGGCACGGGTCGCGATCTCTTTCAGTTCCGGCAGGTTGTGATCGAAATAGACCGCTTCCCAACAATTGTAATGAACAGGACGGGGCCTGGCCGGATTCGGAAAACGTACGATCCTGTCCCGGAGGTGACGCTGAAACGCGACCGCACAGCCATTGATCCCGTCATTGGAAAACACAGAATAGAGTCTTGCCGTTTCGAACCGTGTGGCCGGCTCGTTCTCCAGCCGGGTCGCGTGGCCAAACTGGATCTGGCGGCGTCCATCCGGCATTTCCTCGGCCACCATCCGGTGTCCGCCCGACCATCCGTAGTGAAAGCCGTAGGCACAGCCCTGCGTATTCGTAGCTCCCCGGCAAGGTACGACAAGGCCCGGAAAGTGCTCATGCCCTGTCCGACCGGTCCGGTTTTCGCGATAGCGGATGCCCGCAGACCAGGGTGTGCGTTTCATCTGGAACTCCCCGCACCATCGCCCTGAAAAATCGATCATCTCGTCGCTGGCCTGTGGAGCAGGAAAGACCGGCGCGGAAAGCCAGTCCAGATACATGGGCCTGGAACTCACCAGCGATGCACTCGCTTCGATCACATGGGTAATCGGGTCAATCAAGAGGCTGGCAGTGTAGGTGAGCGTGCCGGACTGATCGGCGAAAACGAGTTCAAGGCTGTTCCCGTCGGTCTGGTCTGATGCGTAGCAGAACTTCGGCAGGAACGGCCGCCCGTCGCTATCGCGAATCATCAGCCCCGGCTGTCCCGGGAAAGTACGCGTCGCCTCCGGGCAGACCGACAACTCCGGGTTGATGTCCAGCATCCCTCCGGCGACATCAATGGCGTGAGAGCGATAGACCGTTTCCAGGTCTTCGTCGTCTGGAAGGCACGATCCCCAATAGACCACCTCTGCCAGGTGGTCTTTCCGGGAACCTAGAACCAGCGTCTGACGGGAGTCGTCGAGACGCCAGGTTCGAATCATTTAACGGCGCCGAGCGTCAGGCCGGCAATGAAGTGCCGTTGCATCAGGAAGAACATCAGAACCGGTGGAATGGCAGCAACGATGCTACCCGCACTCATCAGGTGATACTGGGCTATGAACTGCGAGTTGAAGGAGGTGATTCCGGCGGTCACCGGCTGGGAATCAGGTCCTTGCGTGAGAACGATCGCCCAGAAGTAATCGTTCCAGATAAAGGTGAAAATCAGAACGGCAAGGGCCGCAATGGCCGGCTTCATCAGCGGCAGGACCACATACCAGAAAATGCGCCATTCCTTGACGCCTTCAACTCGGGCGGCTTCAATCAACGCAAAGGGCAAGGCCCGAATGAAGTTTCGCATGAACAGCGTGCAAAAACCGGTCTGGAACGCGATGTGAAACAGGACGAGGCCCAGTTTCGTGTCATACAGGCCGGCACTCACCGTCAGGTCGCGCACGGGCACCATCAGGATCTGGAACGGAACAAAATTACCGGCGATGAACATGAAGAAAATCAGCAGGTTGCCCCGGAAACGGTAGATGCCGAGCGCAAACCCGGTCATGCAGGAAAGCGCCACTGCGCCCACCACGGTCGGGACCGTGATAAGCACAGAATTCACCATATAGCGCGGCATGTCTGAATCGAAGAAAACCCGGCCATAGTTCGTGAACATCTCGAACGAAGACGGAACACCCCAGTAATTGCCATTTGTAAAATCAGCCAGAGGCCGAATTGAAAACAGGGCAACCGCGATCAGTGGCAGGAGCCACATGACGAGCGCCAGCGGCACAAGGGACTGATAGGTGATCTGTGCCGCACGGGATCGTTTTTCGATAGGTGTCGGGAACATGATGGCGCCTCTTTACCTAATGCCGCGCTCCGTGCTCGTCCTGGTACATCGACCACAGGAAGTAGGCGATGAAGACCAGCATGATGAGGAACAGGACGACTGCGATGGCGGAACCGTAACCCATCCGGAATCCGTACTCGGACAGGGCCTTTTCGAACATGTAGAAGCTGAGCACCCGGGTTGAACCGAACGGGCCACCGTTGGTCATGACCGAGATCATGTCGAAAGACCTCAGGGCCCCGATGATCGTAACAACAAATGCGATGAATGTCGCCGGACGAAGCTGCGGCAAGATGACATACCAAAGCATCCGCCAACCCTTGGCACGGTCCAACCGCCCGGCCTCGACCTGCTCGGGATCCACGGCGTTCAGACCGGTGAGATAGAGAATCATGCAATAGGCCGTCTGTGGCCACAAGCCGGCGGCGATGATACCGTAGGTGGCGAGGGTCGGGTCGCCGAGTACGTTGACCGATTCAAAGCCTAAGAAGGTTATGATTGCATTGAGAAGTCCTTCGCGGGGCAGGTAGAACCAGGAAAACACGAGACCGACGACAACCTGGCTGAGAACAAAGGGGAAAAAGAAAAGCGACTTGTAAATTCGAATGCCGACAATCGTCTGGTTGAGAAAGAGCGCAATAAACAGGCCGGCGGGAATGGCAAGCAAGTAAAGCACCAGCCATTTCACATTGTTCCAGAGTGACACCTCAAATGCGCGATCGGAAATCAGCTCCTGGTAGTTGCGCATGCCGACGAATTCGCCCTGTTCTGACAATTCGCCAAGCCCGTTCCACTCGAATGCGGAAATGTAAAAGCTCTGCACGATCGGAATGATCACGTAGACGACGAAAAACAGGACGCCAGGCAAAAGAAACAACAATGGCGTGATTGTCATCCGGTTGCGGGCAATCCATCCTCGGGAATCCACCGCCGCATTCATGGTGCTTCTCCCTGCGAATTACGACTTGTCGAATTGTTGTCGCGGTGCCGACCCAAGAAAGTGTCTGGTCCGGCAGATTTGTGCCCCGCCTTCGCGGGGCACATTGGTCTTGTCACTTGTAAATCCGTTCACGCGCTGATTCCAAGCGGTTCAGGATGTCTTCCAGATGATCGGGGATTACCATGAACTCCTGCAGGCCTTCCATACCAACAGCCGCCATTTCAGCCGGGAAATCACGATCGAAGAACTGCGCAATGCCGCCGGTCGCGTTGTTGGAAAGCATGTCGAAGCCCTGAACGATGAACTCGTCATCCGCGACTGAAGCGCTTGCATTGACCGGCAGCTGCCCCAGGCCATCCGGACCGTTTATGTCGGTCTGAACATCCGTTGAGGTCACATACTGAAGGAATGCCTTCGCGGCTTCCACGTTTTCGGCGCCGGAGGCGATATGAAACGTGTCTGTCGGCGCATCTTCCCCCATCGCGACATCGGCGATTTTCGGGAACTGGTAGAAGTCCAGCTGGGCATCGGTAACACCCGAACTGCGCAAATGCGGAATTGCGAAGTTCCCGATCAAGTAAGCTGTTGCCTCGCCGTTGACCACGAAGGTAAGCGCGTCCTGCCAGTTATACGACTGGTGATCATCGATATAGGCTCCCATATCGATCAGCCGGCGCCAGTTGGCAAACGTTTCGCGAACGCGGTCGTCTGTCCAGGCAATTTCTCCGCGGGCCAATTGCATGTGGAAATCAAAACCGTTGGTCCGCATGTTCAGGTAGTCAAACCAGCCACCAGCGGTCCAAAGGAATTTCGAGCCAATCGCGTAACATCTGCGGCCTGAAGCAATGATCTTTTCACAGTTGGCGATCTCTTCTTCGAAAGTCGCCGGCTCGCTCAAGCCCAACTCGTTGAAAATATCTTCGCGGTAGTAGATGCCCCATTGGTAGTAGGTGTAGGGGACGCCCCACTGCTTACCGTCTATGGTCATCGCACCCTTGACCGCGTCCAGGCCTGGCAGGTCGCCATTGGCATACATGTCCGAGATGTCCATGAAGAGGCCGGCATTGACATAAGGCGCCATCCGGTTGGCTGCGTACCAATTCACGACATCCGGCGGGTTCGCCGAAAGGGCATTGCGAATCTGGCTCTTCCAGGCCTCGCGGTCGACCACTTCCAGCTCGACGGTCAGATCCGGGTGCAGCGCGTCAAAGTCTGACGCAAGCTTGTTCATGATAGCTCGGGGGCCCGGGTTGGACATGTCCGAGATAATGCGAAGAGTGCCGGACAGTCCTTCTGCCCAGGCACCGCTTGCAACACCGGCAATCATTGCCGCGGCAGCAAACGAAGCACGTAGAGATTTCGACATCTGGATCCTCTCAAGTTCTGTCAACAAAAATTGCAAAATGTGAAACAGAATTTCACTGGTTGAAACTATGATCAGAATTCATTACGTTGTCAACAGCCTCATCAAAATAATTTGCGAGACTGGAAAGCATTGAAATGAACAAGCAGGTCGACAGCGGCAGCACGGTGGGGAAAGCGCTGGTGATTCTTGACCTGGTCGCAGACTTTGAGAAACCGGTCAGATTCAAGGAAGTATTCAAACTCAGCCCGTATCCCAAGGCCACGCTTTATCGATTTCTTAAGACTCTGACCAACCAGAACATGCTCCAATATGATCCGGAGTTGGGAACATACAGCCTTGGCGGACGGCTCGTGCGTCTTGCACATATTGCATCATTGAGTGCTTCGCTGGCCCCCCTTGCCAAGAAACACACGGAAGCATTGGCCTCGGAGACCGGTGAAACCGTTCACTTGGCGCAGATCGATAACGGCCATGTCCTCTTTGTCGACAAGCTCAAGGCAAATCCCCGCGTCGAAACGCTGGCACGAGTCGGCATGGTGGCGCCTGCATATTGCACCGGTGTCGGCAAGGCGATGCTTGCTTTCATGGCTCCCAAGCAATTGGAGTTGGCTCTCCAGAAACAGTCCTTTTTCGGCTACACGCCGAACACGAAAAGGTCAGTCAAAGGCGTGAAGCGGGAATTGAAGGTCATCCGCAAATGCGGTGTGGCCTATGATCGTGAAGAACACGAAGAGGGAATCATTTCAATTGCCACACCGATTCTTGTGCCTACCGGTCGACTCATCGGTGCGATCTCGATCGCGACGTCAACTGCGCGACGATCGTTGACCGGGCTGGACGAATTTCGTCCATCCCTTTTGGAAACCTCAAGAAAGATCGGAGAAGAGGCCAAGTTCCTGCAACTCCAGCCATGAATTCGGAAAGGAATGCTGAATGTCGGGTGTAACACTAAAGAATGCCGTCAAGCGCTTCGGAACCATACAGGTTATTCACGGCGTTGACCTCGAAATTGGAGAAGGGGAATTCTGTGTCTTCGTTGGCCCCTCGGGTTGCGGCAAGTCCACCCTGCTGAGGATGATCGCCGGACTCGAGGAAACGTCGGAAGGCTCAATCCAGATTGGCGGGCGTGACGTCACTCACGTCGACCCGGCCGACCGAGGCGTTGCCATGGTGTTCCAGACATACGCCCTGTATCCACACATGACGGTGCAGGAGAACATGGGCTTCGGCTTGAAAATGAACGGCGTTGACAAGGCAACCATCAAGTCCAAGGTCGCCGAAGCCAGCAGTATTCTCAAGCTCGACGAATACCTCAGCCGCAAGCCAAAGGCTCTTTCCGGCGGCCAACGCCAGCGCGTGGCCATTGGCCGGGCCATTGTACGGGGGCCGGAAGTATTCCTGTTCGACGAACCGCTTTCCAACCTCGACGCAGAGCTTCGGGTCGAAATGCGGGTCGAGATTGCACGGCTACACGGCGAAATCGGGGCAACGATGATCTATGTGACCCACGACCAGGTCGAAGCAATGACGCTTGCCGACAAGATCGTTGTCCTTCGCGCCGGGTATATCGAACAGATTGGCAGCCCAATGGATCTTTACCAGGATCCGGGCAACAAGTTTGTTGCCGGTTTTATCGGTTCGCCGAGCATGAATTTCCTGGCGGGTACTGTCCGGTCCGGGAAGGTCACGATTCCAGCGCTCGACAATGCCGTGATCGCAACCGGCGTGGACCTGCCTGCCGACGGCGATAAGGTGACCGTGGGTCTGAGACCCCAGGACCTGTCTGTAAGCCCGTCCGATTCTCCAATAAGAATTGACATCCGGGAGCGTCTTGGGGGAGTTGCCTACGACTACCTTACGACCCCGACCGGGGAGCAGATTGTCGTTGAGACCAAGGGCGACGATTCGATAGCGTCGGGTACCGGTGTTGCCATCGCGTTTGATCCGGCAAGTGCCTTCTACTTCGACACGGAAAACGAAAGGCGACTTCGCTGAGACATCCAACCGATTGATTCTCGGCTGCAGGTAAGAAACACTCTCGGGCTCGTCCTCGAACGTTTTTCTGCCAGGTCCAAGTCCGGAAGATGTCGGTATTGGCGATCTGATCTGGTCGACGATCTCATCACGGGGAAGCACGGGGCCATCTTGTCACCGATATCTTCCCATCGGTCTCGATATGGCCGGTCGCACAGACATGTCGTGTCGCACGGGACTCCCCGTTTGAACCATGGGACGGTGCCTTCGTGGCCGTCTGGATGATAGTGAGGCCTTGGTCATTCGGGAGTGTCAAGCGACTGACAGCAAGAATGTCCAGTCGACAGTGGGCACGTTCTTGACGACGAGAACCGCCCCGTGACCTGACGAAACTGAAGAAGTGTTTGCGTAATATATCCACATAACGACAATAAATCAATGCGTTAAAGGAGAAAGATCAAGGCAAATCCGTTCTCCGGATTTTTTTCTTTACCTGCATTGACATGACTATTGGAGGTGGACTCTCCCGCAGCACCGGTCTACAGTCAGCCATGGGTGATTCGCGGCAAGGCGGTATGGATCGAAAGCGTGGTGGATCTTTCCCAAGTGTCATTGGAGATGGTGACGAAGGTGGACGAGGCCCGCTTTCGCGCCTTGATGCAGGAGCATCATTTCCTCGGCGACGCCCAGCCGAGAGGCGAGACCATACGCTATGTCGCCCACTGTGGGGGACGCTGGCTGGCGCTGGCGATGTTTTCGGCATCTGCGTTGCTCTGCGCGGCGCGGGATGACTGGATCGGCTGGGAGCGTGGCAGCCAGTTCAGCCGCCTTCACCTTGTCACCAACAATTCGCGGTTCCTGGTTCTGCCCGGCGGGGTGCCGAACCTCGGCTCACGGGTGCTGTCGCTGTGCGCACGGCGCCTGGTGCGGGACTGGCCGCTCCGCTTCGGCCACGAAGTCCTACTCATGGAGACGTTCGTGGATCCTGCTCATCACCGGGGCACGGTCTACCGCGCCGCCAACTGGCTCTGTGTCGGGCACACCCGGGGCTTCGGCCGCCTGGGCAGCGGCTACATCACCCACGACCGGCCCAAGCTTGTCTTTCTCTATCCACTGCGCCGGGATGCGCGCCGCCGGCTGAGGACGGCCCACCTTGATCCCGGCCTGCACAAGGGAGTTCCGAAGATGACACTCACCGCCGCGCAGATGCGCTCCCTGCCCGATTACTTCCGGCAGGTGGAGGATCCGCGACGCAGGCAGGGGCGGCGGCACGCCCTGCCATCGGTGCTCTCGCTCGCCACCGCCGCGACACTCGCCGGCATGCGCGGCTACAAGGAGATCTCGGAGTGGGTCGAGGACCAGAGCCAGGCGGTTCTGGCGTATTTCAGGCCGCGCTTCGACCAGGGCCGGTACATCCCGCCGAGCAGGACGATCATCCGCGACGTGCTGGTCCGGGTGTGCCCGGACCAGTTCGACGCCGCCCTGCGGCAATGGAACGAAGACCACGGCGGCCCCGACAGTGCCCTGGCCATCGACGGCAAGACCATGCGCGGCGCCGTCGATGCCGATGGCGTGCAGACCCATGTCATGGGCGTTGTCGGCCACGACAGCAGGAAATCCTACGCCAAAAAAAAGTCGGAATGAGGCCGGGGGCGGACGACGAGGAGAAACGCACCAACGAAATCGGCACAGCCATCCCCCTGCTCGACATGCTGCCCGACATCAGCGGCCGCACCATCACCGCCGATGCCATGTTGGCGCAGCGGAAACTGGCCACCTACCTCCTCGACCGCGGCGCAGACTACGCCTTCACCGTCAAGGGCAACCAGAAGACCCTGCTCTCTGATATCAGCCTGACGCTCGATGAGATCATGGCCAGCCGTGCGCCTGACTTCGTCGAGCCCGAGTGCAAGCCCGACCACGGACGCAAGGAGAAACGCTCCATATGGGTCTCAAGTGAATTGAACGACTACGCCGACTTTCCCGGCACAGGCCAGGTCTTCGCGGTCCACCGCGAAACCCTTGAGATCAAGACCGGGAAACAGTCGAAGGAGACGGCCTACTGCATCACCAGCCTGACCGAGGACAGGGCAACACCCGAGCGCCTGCTCTGCCTCAATCGCGGGCACTGGGGGATCGAGGCCAACCACCACATCCTCGACATGACCTTCGACGAGGACCGAAGCCGCATCCGCACCGGCCACGGCCCGGCGAACGCCACGCTGCTCCGGCGCTTCGCCATCGGCCTGATCAAGACGTCCAGCGACAATGTCGCCGAGACCACGCGCAGACTGGCCCGAAAACCCAGGCGGGTCCTGGACATGCTGAAATTGACAGGCAACACCCGCCCGCGCACGGCGTTCGGCTGAAGACCCACCACACCCGCGCCTGAGTTGCCTATCCTGTCTCCACCCTCGAAGACGGGGGTGAACAGGCATGTCCGGCAATCGCCAAATCGCCGGAAACGCCACCGGGAAACAGCCCCGGGCGCAGAATCATGTGCCGTGGGGCCTTGTCCGGGGTCGATGTGACGTCACCTAACGTGAAAAAGGGCGCAACGGTGAAATGCGAAAGACAATCGCGTCAAACCCGCATACCGGCAAAAAAACAGAACAGATTCACCCTGGGAGAAAGATTCCGAATCGAGGATTATCACTCCTCTCAGGATCCCGGTGACTTTCCTGCACTTCCTTTCCATGTTGTCGTCAATGTTCCTCGAAATATGACGGCACCATGGCAGGATGCACGTATCCCCGGCTGACCCGGCCACCCCGGCAGAGCTTCTTTCTCCTCGGCGTTCAAGGGGTGGGCAAGAGTACCTGGGCGCGGCAGGAGTTTCTGTCAAGTCCAGTTCAAAACTGACCCAGGATTCGCGTTCAAAATTGACCCACCTTTTCCCGGCGGCCTGTTGTCGTCGGACATCGGCAGGAGGGTGCGTGATGGCGGGAAGAGGACGACGGGAGCTTCGGTACAGATTCCTACGACATCTGACGGACCGGTTCGCGCGTCAGCGCGCAAGTCTCTCCCGGACTGAAGCCTGGGTTCTGTCCTCCTTTTTGATGCCGGCAGGCTGGCCGAAGGCCAGCCCGCTGCGAGCGCAAGCGAGCCCCACCCGGATTTCAACACCGCGGTGCACGCGATGACCGTGGTCCGTTTGCGAGGCCCCGGCGCTGTTGGGTCCCCCTTCTCTCCGGCCGTCAGGCCGGTGGAATCCGAATATTGAAAGAATCGGTGTTGTGGTTGTCCTGTGGTGCCTGTGGGCGAGAAGCACGCGAGTGTGGTCAACGCGGTGGGCGAGGCGCCAGCCTCGTCCACCGCTTGTCCACACGTCCCGCAGGGCGCGGGCTGGCCCGAAGGGCTCGTCCACAACTCCTGTACCTGTGTCAATGCCTGATGATCGCCGCCCCGCAGCTGCCCCGGTTTCCCCGGAGCGCGGAGGGGAAACCGGGGCAGCAAAAATCCCCGTCACCCTTCCAATTTCAGGGTTTCGTCCGCAAGGACGAATCGGGCCAATCGATCGGGAGCAACCTAACAACTCCTGTGTGGTGAGCACCTCCTGTGGACTCGTGCCCCGATCGTTGGCCGCGATGGAGACCCAGTGGGAAGTTCGCGCCTCGAGCGCCAGTACAGGAAACGGTTCGCATCGTGGTGGCCCGACGGAAAAGGGAGTGCAGTTCATACAGGGAGCAGAACACATGCCAGATATCAAATTCCTCGTCGGCATCGACTGGGGGTCCTGCGATCACCAGGCAGCCATTGTCGACATCAACGGCACGCTTCTGGGCAACCGGAGCTTCAAGCATGGCGGCACCGGCCTGAGTGCGCTGGCCAACTGGATCCTGACCCGGACCGGCGCCAAGGCTGATGCCATCGGCGTTGCCATCGAGGTTCCACACGGACCCGTGGTCGAGGCGATGATGGAGCGCGGCTTCGCCGTCCATTCGCTCAATCCGAAACAACTCGACCGCTTCCGGGACCGCCACTCTCCGGCCGGTGCCAAGGACGACAGCCGTGACGCCCTCACCCTGGCCGATGCACTGCGCACGGACGGCCGCTTCTTTCGCAGGCTCGCGCCGGACACGCCGGAAGTGGTCCAGCTTCGCGAA
Organism: Paracoccaceae bacterium; assembly: GCA_963664045.2. Taxonomy (GTDB): domain Bacteria; phylum Pseudomonadota; class Alphaproteobacteria; order Rhodobacterales; family Rhodobacteraceae; genus JAPPHA01. The sequence continues at coordinate 394,579 of CAXXGT010000002.1, forward strand.
TGGACCCGCATCGCCAACGAGCTGACCGGTGAACGAACCCGCCTCGTCAACCGCCAGAGACAGCAACTCTGGCGCTATTATCCGCAGTTCTTCAAGGTCGAGAGCGACCTGACCAAGGCTTGGGTGCCCGAACTGTGGACGCTGGCACCAACGCCCGCCAAGGCCCGACGCCTCCGTCTCGCCACGGTCGAGAAGCTCCTCAAGCGCCGGCGTGTGCGCACCGTCAGCGCCCAGGATGTCCTTGACCGCCTGCGTGAGCCGGCCATCGCCGTGGCGCCCGGAACCACAGAGGCCGCTGTCGCCCACATCGAGCTCATCATCAAGAGGCTCCAGCTCGTCAATGCTGAACTGTCGAACGCACATCGCCAGATGGAGCGATTGACGGCGGCCGTGGCAGAGGCCCAGGAAAATCCGGATTCCGACCCGGGGGTGGTCCCGCAGCATGACGTGGCAATCCTGGCATCACTTCCCGGTGTCGGCAGAACTGTCCTCGCCACGCTGCTGACCGAGGCTCATGAACCTCTGAGGCGCAGGGACTATCACGCATTGCGATGCCTGTGCGGTGTCGCACCGGTGACACGACGCTCAGGAAAGAGCCTGATCGTCAAACGTCGGCTCGCCGCGCACAAGCGCCTGCAGCATGCAGTCTATCACTGGGCCGGCAAAGCCGTACAGCGGGATCCCATTTGCCAGGCGAAATACGCCGCGCTGCGGGCCAGGGGCCACGGTCACGCCCGCGCTCTCAGGAGCGTGGCCGACAGGCTGATCGCTGTCGCTTGTGCCATGTTGACGAACCAGACGGAATTCGATCCGGGCCATCCACGGAGTGCCAGCCCGGCATGAGCGGTGGAGCGGGCATAAAACCCGCTGAAACCTCTTTACAACAGGTGGGAAGTCCACAGGACGCTCCCCGATCGATGCGGGGGCACGGCGGCGGCCTGTTGCGCTTGCGCTGGGACTCGCCCTTGAGTTCGATGCGACAGGCGTTGTGGACAATGCGATCGAGGACCGCGTCCGCGATCGTGGGCTCTCCGATCACCTGTGGTCAGCGATCCACGGGGATCTGGCGGACGCAGTTCGCTTGCGACTACTGGAAGAGGTGGCTTCTGCAGCGCGACAATCAGGATGAGAGTCACGAGTTTGGGGGCGGATCACGCCGCCTGGCGCGCCGTGGCGCATGACCCGCGCCACCCGTTTCCCGGCCAGCGTATTGCGGTGCATTGATACGGAGGATTCCACCATGCATGGTAACGTTACCGCGCGGCCGGAGGCATGCCGGGCCATCAGTCCCGGCCGTAGCCGAGCGGTGGATCGTTGGCCTCGAGCTCCGACAGGTCGATCGAGAGAAAGGCGTCGGCCGCCCGGGCATAGGGGCTGTCTTCAAGGTTTGGCGGCACCCTGTCGCGGCGATCCCGGACCTGCTCCTGGATCTCGACCAGGGCGGCGACATGCCTGCGCCACCGCTTCCGCATGCTGCGCTCTTCCTTCGGCTTGCGGTAATGGACGACGACCTGCCTGCCTTCGGCCCGGAGCCTCTCCTTCACCCGTTCCCGGTAGCGCCGCTGCTTTTGTGCCGGTGTCAACGCCATGACGATGTCTCCCCCTGTGTGTTTCGCCCTGTATTCACTGGTCGGCAGACGGCCCTCCCGGGCCATCAATGGCATTTCTTTAACGATTCGGCGTCATTTCCTTTAGATTGCATGGCTGTTCCGGGGCCACCTTGCCCCTCTCCGGTCCGGATCAGTCCGTGATCACGCGGTCTTCTGTCGCTTCCGGCTCCACTTTCCGACGGGTTTTCGTGAGCGGCGCGGGAATGACCGTCCGGGCCGCAACCGTGCCCTCACTGCGAGGATGGAGTCCGCCATGCGCCCGACGGTGTCGGCCAGGGCTGCCGTGTGCGCCAGGATCATCTCCTCGAGGTTGACGGCGAGCATGGCCAGTGCGTTGGAGAAGTTCGTCTTCATCTTCGGCCTGTCGCTTTCGTGCATGTCGTCGAGCAGGCTGTCGCCCCGGTTGGAGAACAGGCGTGCCATGGCGATGAGGTTGAAATGGGCGTAGAGTTCCTGACGGACGCCGCGTTCGGTCTTGCCGTGGAATTCGTCCACCTCGATGACATGTTTGGATGTCTTGTACAGCTCCTCGATCGACCAGCGACCATGGTAGAGGTCGGAAAGGTCGGCGATACTGTAGCGCTCCGTGTCGGTGAGGGTTGTGGCGAGCACGTATCGTTCGCCTTTGATGTCGTAGCGGACCAGGCGCAGGACGACCGGGGAGGCCGGGGTTGCGAAGCCTGCGGCCCGCAGCTTCCGCAGGGCGTCCTTTCCCGGTGTGATCCTGATGCGGGCATCGTCGCGGTCTCCGTCGCGGAAGGCGTCGAAGGCGGTGACGGTGTTTCGCGGGATGCGGAACACCGGATGCAGGCCGCGTGCGGTCATGGCGTGGAGCATGACGAAGGAGAAGTATCCCCGGTCGAGGACCACGACATCGCCGGGTGAGAGGGCGCCGAGATGGGTGAGCGCGGCGGTGCGCTCGTTGGTATCGGGAGAGAGGATGAAGTCGACCGGCATGCGGTTGTCGAGCTTGTAGAGGCAGGACAGCAGCCCCTGGGGGTACCATGCATCGGGATTGGGGGTCTGGTATCCGGCTTCGACGAGCGGGCGCGGCAGGTTGAGCTTGGAGCCGTCGACGGCGAAGGTGCGGTGTTGGTTCCAGGGTTGGTTGTCTGTGTCGTGTGAGAGGATCTCGCGGTGCAGGTCCCGGAACAGGTCCTCGTGCACGCGGGCGCGGGCCTTGCAGATCGAGGAGGCGGCGACCGGTTTCGGCTGCGGCAGCGCGATGCCGGAGCGTCGGCACTGGTCCCACAGTTCCGCTGTCACGGTGGCGTAGCCCTTCTGTCCGCGCGCCAGCACCAGGCGGAACACGAACAGCATGACGATCAGGCTGTTCAGCACCCGTCGCCTCTGCATCCATTCCCGGTCGTGGCGGGCGGCGATGTCGGTGGCCGCGTCGACGATCCGGGACCACATCGCGATGAAGAGGTCGTCGGCCGCAGAGGCGGGAGGCCTGCTGCGGCGCTTCGGCTGTGAGCGGGGCGTGTTCTCTCCCTTCAGGATCTCGCGGAACTCCGGATCCAGCACCCTGACCAGGACCTGCTTGGCCGGCTTGGCGCCGCGTCCGCTGCGCTTCCCGGCCGTCATGCCGATCTGCTGCCAGTTGGCGGCCCTGTAGCAGGCGCCGTCGAAACGGGTCGGATCGATGAAGGTCTCGACGACCACCGGACGGCAGGAGTGCCGCTCCTGCCAGCAGTCGGGCAATCGGCGCAACGCCATCGACAACACTTTCGACGCCAGATTTTCGACGCGAACCCATGGCAACACGAGGAATCGACTGTTCGAGAGCGCAAGGTGCAACCGGCGCTCACGCTCGGTCTCGCTCCACCCGATCCACGCGTCCCGGGCCGGCAGCATCCGTGCCGCCGCCTCGAACAGCAGAACCGCGAGACACCGTCCGTGGCCGTCACGGACGAACCAGCGGATGTGCGGGCCAAAGGGCCGCGGACATCCGAGGTAGTGGTAACGGTCCACGAACGCGTTCCAGAGAGCGACATCCTCCGGCGATGTCGCCTCCTCAAGCACCAGCGGCTCCAGGGCACCAAGACCACAGGCAATCTCCGGTTGCGGGTCGGATGCCCGCACATGGACGATCGGCTTGCGCGTCTTCGCCACCGGGTTGCGCGACGCAGGCAGGCTCAGGATCCCGCACTCCTCCAGGTGCTCGAGAAGCCGCAGGCCGGCAGAAATCCGGTAGTCGCCTTTCGGCGTGGTCCAGTTCAGGTGCTCGCAGATGGTCATGGACAGTTCGTTGCGGCTGTCGTTCGGGAACAGTTCAACCGTTTCCTGGATGTCGGCGATCTGGCGCCGTGTGAAGCGCCGGCCCAGAAAGGTGGTGGACTTGAGGGCAGTGATTCGCGGGTCCATGGCTGCAAGCTCCCGACAGGGCGGTCCAATCCAGACATAACATGCCATGGAAGGGAAATCGTGTCAACCCACAAAACACGAAATCGCCAGGAACAACAAAACCAACCTTGAATCAGGGTGGTGCGTCACCACGCACGACAGAACAAAAATGCCGAATGTCTAAGAAAATGCCATTGCCCGGGCCATGCGGCCCGCTTTCCGGCAATCGACCTCCAGGGCCGTGGAAGCCTCGCTCAAGGTCATTTCGCCGCGCTGTCGGTGCTGACGCTGCGGAGCTTCACGGCGGTGTCCGCCGCCGGCGTCGCGACGTCGGTTCCGCGCTGGCTGGACAGCTGGCGCCTGCGTCGGATCCTCTGCGGCCACGACGCTGCCCTGCCCGCGAGCCTGCGACGGGTGTTCAGCTGCGGTGCCGGAACCGCCAACTCTCGTTCCCGGTTTCGATGATATCGCAGTGATGGGTGAGGCGGTCGAGCAGCGCCGTGGTCATCCTCGGGTCCCCGAACACGTCGGCCCATTCCTTGAACGGCAGGTTGGTGGTGATGATCAGCGGCGTATGCTCGTAGAGGCAGGAGACGAAGTGGAACAGGAGGTGCCCTCCGCTGCGGGCGAAGGGCAGGTAGCCGAGTTCGTCCAGAATGATGAAGTCCCGCCTGCGCATGGCCTCGGCGAGACGGCCCTGGCGGCCGTCGCGCTGTTCCTCCTCCAGGAGATTGACCAGCCCGACGGCGTTGAAGAACCGACCCCGGGCGCCGCGGCGGATGCAGGCTCGGGCGATCGCGATGGCAATATGGCTCTTGCCGGTGCCGGTCCCGCCGATCGCCACGACGTTGCGCGGCGGATCGAGGAAGGAACCGTCCGCGAGCTGGCGCAGCAGCCGCTCCTCGACAAGGCTCTGCGTGAAGTCGAAGCCGTCGAGTTCCTTCGCCGTCGGCAGCTTGGCGACCGTCATCTGGTACTTGATCGAGCGCGCCTTCTTGTCCGCAACCTCCGCCTTCAGCAGCGTGCCGAGGGTCCGCTCCGGGGGATGGCCGCGTCTGGCTGCGTCGGCGAGCACCTCGTCGTAGACGGCCTTCATGCCTTTCAGGCCGAGCGTGCCCATCAGTTCCAGGATGTCCTTGCGTCTCATTCGGGGATCTCCCTCAGGCTGTCATAGCGGCCGCAGTCGGCTTCCGGCTCGACGCTCAGGCGAAGCCGCTCGGGAAGTTCGATCCGTGGTGCCGGACCGGGGTCGCGCCGTCGCGACAGGATGTTCAGGACCACGTCGGCGGAGACGGCGCCGCCTTCCAGCGCGTCGCCGCAGGCCGCGCGCACCTCGTCGAGCCCGTCCTCGAGCACCGCGGCAAGGATCCGTGCCATCTGCCGATCGCCGTCGTCGAAGGCGCCAAGCCTGTCCTTCACGGCTCCGAGCGCTTCCGGCAGAGCCCCGTTGCGGAACGGGGCACCGTTGCGCAGCGCGCCGGGCTTGCGCGCGAGCACGGGCACGTAGTGGAGCCAGTCGTAGACCGTCCTGCCGCGATCGAAGCTGCGCGGGTGGCTGCCGACCAGTTCGCCGTCAAGGCGGATATCGATCCGGTCCGCATAGGCGAACACTTCCGTCGCCTTCTGGGCCGCCCGCGCCTCGGCGCTGTAGCGGTTGCCGTCGAAGGGCACGAGGCAGGTCCTGGAGACGCTCCGGCTCAGCGGGCGGTGGCCGTCGAAGGGCCCCGGAAAGGGAATCAGGCAGCGACGCTCCTCGCGCGCGAACACCTCCCAGACCGTCAGCTCGCGGTCGTCGGGATGCGGATGCTCCCGCGCGTGCCTGCGACAGCTCTCCTCGAGCCAGTCGTTCAGGTCGTCGAGGCTGTCGAAGCGCGGTAAGCGGGTAAATGGCGACGTCTGATAATTCGGTTGCTCACGCGAGGGTTGGGTGGGGATAATTCCGGTCATTCATCAATGATCGGAGGAAATTGTCATGTCAGGTTTGAATGGTTCGGCTGGTTCCCGTCGTGCGCCGGTGGTGCGCAGCGCAGACGAGTGGAGCGGCATCATGGCGGACTTCGAGCGCTCGGGGCTGTCGCAACGGGAGTTTTGCGAGTCCCGTGGGCTGTCCTCGAAGACCTTCTCGAACTGGCGGTGCCGTCTCCGCCCTGGGGGCGGGAAGGGATCCTTTGTCGAGCTTGCGCCGCCGGTTTCCTCGGGCTGGGACGTCGAGCTTGACCTGGGCGACGGGGTTGTCCTGCGGGTTCGGCGGTCGTGATGCTCGGCGGCTGGCCGCGGGGCGGCATCTGGCTGTCGACGGACCCGGCCGACATGCGGCGCAGTTTCGACGGGCTGTGCGCGCTGGTGTCGGGCCATCTCGGGTGCAATCCGGCCGATGGACGCTGGTACGTGTTCGTCAACCGGCGCCGGACCATCGTAAAGGTCCTGGGCTTCGAGCGGGGCGGCTTCTTCATCTGGTCCAAGCGCCTGGAGCAGGGCCTGTTCGCCCCGCCTCCGGCCTCCGGCCATGCGGCGCTTGCATTGTCTTCGACCGAGTTGATGGCCCTGATCGACGGCATCGACGTCACCGTTCGCCGCCGTCGCAAGCGTTACGGCGGTCCCCGGCTGGCGTCCGGGTGAGCCCGGACGACGGTCATGTCGATGCTGCCGGTCATCGGGTTGTCGGCGAAGAGGTCCTTCCACAGGCGTGGCGTCAGTTCGTGGACCCGGTCGGCCGGATGGGTGTCGATGCGCTGGAAGACATCGCCCAGATAGGTTGCAGGGCTGATCCCGAGCAGGAAACAGGTGGCGACGAGGCTGTTGACGATCCCGACGTTCCGTGCGCCGGATTCTGTCCAGGAAAAAGCCAGTTCTTCTGTCCCAGCTTGATGCGGCGCAGTGCGCGCTCGACACCATTCGAGTCGATCGGCACCAACGGGTCTTCGAGGAACACCTCGAGGGCCTGCTGGCGTTCGACGGCGTAGGTGACCGCCCGGCGGATCGGGTGCTTCGGCGTCAGCGCCGGGTCCCCGAGCGTCCGCTCACACCATTGCCAGAAGGCGTCGACCAGCAGGCGGGTGCGGGTGCGCCGCGCCTCCAGGCGTTCAGGCGGCGGCCGGGTACGGAATTCCTTCTCGATCCCGTACATGCCCCCGATCAGATCCAGCGCCTTCCCGGCGAACACCGGATGGTTGTCCAGCTGCTCCTCGAAATTGCGTCTCGTATGCGACCAGCAATTTTGCTGCCTCACCGCCTCCCCCCGCGCCTCGGCGTAAGCCGCGTAGGCGCCGTAGCCGTCGCTGACCAGCGTGCCCTCGAAATCGCCGAGGAACCGCGCGACATGGTGGTGGGCGCGGGAGGGCGCGAAGTGGAACACCACTTCGTCCCGGTCGCCGAGCACCGGCCAGTAGTAGCAGTCGCGGTAGGGACACCGGTTGCCCGACGCCCCCCGCACAGATCCCCGCATGCCCGTTAAGGCACGAGGCTCCTACCTCGGGTGATTGACGGCAAACCGTCTGTCCGGCCATGGGTGCACGGTCCGCAGCGGAGGCCAGAAGACCGCCGCCAGCAGGTCGACCTTGCCCCAGGGAAGGCGGTCCTTCTGCGACCGGCGGCGCAAGACGCGCAGCCAAAGTCGCTTGAGACGGAGCCCGAACGTCTGGAGGGATCGGGAGCTGGTCGGGACCGCGTAGTAACGCAGCCAACCGCCCACAACCCGACCAAGCCATATGGCGACCTCGTAGATGTTGTCGTGCATCCGTTGACGCAGTTCGGCCTCGATGCGCTTCAGGGTCCGGGTGACACGCTTCCTGATCGGCTTGCGCCCCAGTCCGAAACGTCCCTTCCGCGTGGTCCGGCAGTAATGCGTGAACCCGAGGAAGTCGAAGGTCTCGGGACGCCGCTCTCCCCGTGCCCGGCGGTTCGCCATGGCGAACCGGCCGAACTCGATGAGCCGCGTCTTGTCCGGGTGCAAGTCGAGTGAGAACGCGGCCAGCCTGTCCTTCAGATCGCACAGGAACCGTTCTGCATCCCGCTTGTACTGGAACCCGACCACGAAGTCGTCGGCATAGCGCACGATAATCGTCTCGCCACGGGCGATCCGGGCGCGCCATTTCCTCTGGAACCAGAGATCAAGGACGAAGTGCAGGTAGATGTTCGCCAGAATCGGCGAGACACTTGAGCCCTGAGGGGTTCCCCGCTGGGTGTCCCGCCATTCGCCCTCTTCCATGACGCCGGCGCCAAGCCACTTGGAGATCAGCCGGATGACCCGACGATCCCCGATCCGGTGCTCCACGAACCTGATGAGCCAGCTTCGATCCAACCGATCGAAAAAGGCCCGTATGTCCGCGTCGACAATCCAGTTGACCTTGCGCCGTTCTATCCCGTACGCCAGCGCGTCGAGCGCGTCATGCGCACCGCGACCGGGTCGGAACCCATAGCTGAACCCGAGGAACTCCGGCTCGAATATCGGCACAAGGATGGTCTCCGCCACCGCAGTCTGGACGATCTTGTCCTCCAGTGCCGCGATGCCGAGCGGTCGTGTTCCCCCGTCCGGCTTCGGTATCTCTACCCGCCGGGACGGAAGCGCCCGGTACGCCCCGCTGTGAACACGGTCGTGCAGGTCGAGCAGGCGCTCTTCCAGTCCGTTCCCGTATTCCTCCCATGTCACCCCGTCCACGCCTGCCGCCGCATCCTTCTTCAGCATGAAGTAGGATGCTTCGAGCGCGTCCGTCGTGATGTGGTGCAGAGTAAGCGGGTAAACGGCGACGTCTGTTGATTTCGCCTGGTTTCTGGTTTCGTCCTGTCGGCTGCGGCCGATCCTGCGGCCTGACATTCTCCAATTTGCTGCTGCTGCGCCGTTTTTTCCGTTTGACACGATAGGGCGCCGGGGCTATTCCCGGCGAATCAAGACGAATCATCGGGGAGAACGGCCATGGGCGCATGGTTTGGATCGAAAGCGACCTCTGGTCTTTGCCAACCGCTCATCGCGATGTGTCCGCCGCATGGCTAAGTCGAGTAAGCGTTCGGCGAAGGCGTGATGTTGTTGTCTGTTGTCTATTGATTGAGGATTCTTTTCCAGTCTTTTCTGAGCGGGCAGAGCCAGATGTCTTTCCTGGGCTTTGCGAATTCATTCTTTCTGTCGTATTTGCCCCGCCCCTTTGTTGTTCCGACATGGATCCATCCGGACGCCTTGTAGGTGATCCCTGAGAAGCGCGGGGTTTCGACGAAGGTTTCCATCAGGACCGGGGAGATGTTGTGGTGGCTTTGCCAGTCCTTCGGCAGTTGGCGCCGCGCCCGGGAGAGGATGTGGGAGGCGAGACCTGGAATCCGGATCCATGGCATGATGAGATATCGGGCATTGTTGATCACGCGGTACAGGTTCCGCTCCCGGACTTCCGGAGACCATCCGATGAAGGCATCGCGGGGTGCGGTCTTCCATGCGGCGGCCGAGAAGCCGAGCATGGCCAGCGGCCGGCCCTCCCGGTCCTGGACCGCATAGCGCATCTGTGCACCGATGAGGGGCGTGTAACCGAGGTAGTGCCAGCGGGCGATGAAGCCGTTCCAGGCGACACTGGCGGCACGGCCGGCGCCGGTGACCCTGACCAGGCGGACCGGGCGCACCGCGTCCAGGGTCTCCGGCATCGGCGTCTGCGGCGGGTCGGTTTCCGGGCCGAACTCCGGAACCCGCCGCGGCCGCGGTCCGTGTCGCGGCGGCGGCAGTGTGATGATCCCGTCCCGGTGCATCCTCAGCATGGTGAGCCGGGCCATCATGGCCCTGAGTTCGCCGTCGGGCTTGACCCAGCCGATGGCGCGGCAGAACGCGCGCGCCAGCCCGGCACGGGTCTGTTGCGGGGAGGCCGCGATCAGGTCCCGCATCAGCGCCATCTCGCCGGTGGTGAAGTCACGCCCGTGGTAACGGCACGCGATCGTGGTGTTGTCCGCGGTCATTGCGTGGCCTTGAGTTGTCGGCGCCTGTCTTCGTCCATCGACCATGGCAGCCAGGGTGAGAGGTCGTCCGGAGGCTGGCCGCCGTTGCCCGCGCAGGCCGAGAGCCAGTCGTCGAGCCACGTGCGGACATCGATCCCGTTCATCCGCAGGGTCTCGATGATCCCGTACATCATGGCGGAGTACCGGGCGCCTTCCAGGCTGTCGGAGCCGAACGACAGCTTCCGCCCGATCACGGGACCGCGCTGGATTCTTTCAGGCAAATTGTTGTCCATGGGAATGTCCGGCCTGTCGACGAACACGCAGAGCCCGCCGCGATGCCGCACCAGCGAGTTGAGCGCCTTCGCTCGCCGGTCCGAACCGGCAGGCCCCGCGCGTTCCGTCTCCGCGAGGGCGAACAGCTTGTCGACCGCGCGTTGCAGTTGACGATGTGCAATCCCGAACTTTCGCGACTGCTGATCCATCCCCGCTTCCGGGTCGTAGTGTTTCAGCCGGACCCTGTTCAGGTGGAATAGTTTCCCGATCCGGTCCAGCCACCGGTTCTCCCATGCCTCCAGGGCGTCATTGCCGGCCGCGGCCTCGATGAATTTGCGGCGAACATGGACCCAGCACCAGGCCAGGATCAGGATGCCGCCGAGAACGCGCGCGAGTTTCTTGTAGGCCGAGTAGGCGTCACAAACCAGGACCGTGCCGGCACCGACGCCGGCGAACAGCTTGCCGGCCGCCTCGGCATTGCGCCGCGCGTCCACCTGGAACCACACCGCATCCCGGGAGACCGCACACCACAGCCAGGCCCGGCTGGTGCCACGGATGGCCTTGAGGGATTGAACCCGCCAGCCGGTTTCGTCGCCCTGAAGCACCGAGGCCGCTTTCAGGTGGGCGAGGATCGCCTGCGACAGCGGGTCGAACAACGGCATCAGCCTGTGAATGCTGTCGCCCAGGGTCCCGGCCGAGATGGGCACCCCCTGGTCACGCATCCATGCCGCGACCCGGTTCAGCGGACGGTGGAAGGCGTAACGCTCGAGCAGGAAACAGACCCAGAAGCTGATCCCATAGGAGGAGCCGGGAAACAGCCGGGGAACCGGTGGCGCCACCACCTCCTTCGGCGCCGACGCACAGCTGCAGGTGCGCCGTAAGCGGGTAAATGGCGACGTCTGATAATTCGGTTGCTCACGCGAGGGTTGGGTGGGGATAATTCCGGTCATTCATCAATGATCGGAGGAAATTGTCATGTCAGGTTTGAATGGTTCGGCTGGTTCCCGTCGTGCGCCGGTGGTGCGCAGCGCAGACGAGTGGAGCGGCATCATGGCGGACTTCGAGCGCTCGGGGCTGTCGCAACGGGAGTTTTGCGAGTCCCGTGGGCTGTCCTCGAAGACCTTCTCGAACTGGCGGTGCCGTCTCCGCCCTGGGGGCGGGAAGGGATCCTTTGTCGAGCTTGCGCCGCCGGTTTCCTCGGGCTGGGACGTCGAGCTTGACCTGGGCGACGGGGTTGTCCTGCGGGTTCGGCGGTCGTGATGCTCGGCGGCTGGCCGCGGGGCGGCATCTGGCTGTCGACGGACCCGGCCGACATGCGGCGCAGTTTCGACGGGCTGTGCGCGCTGGTGTCGGGCCATCTCGGGTGCAATCCGGCCGATGGACGCTGGTACGTGTTCGTCAACCGGCGCCGGACCATCGTAAAGGTCCTGGGCTTCGAGCGGGGCGGCTTCTTCATCTGGTCCAAGCGCCTGGAGCAGGGCCTGTTCGCCCCGCCTCCGGCCTCCGGCCATGCGGCGCTTGCATTGTCTTCGACCGAGTTGATGGCCCTGATCGACGGCATCGACGTCACCGTTCGCCGCCGTCGCAAGCGTTACGGCGGTCCCCGGCTGGCGTCCGGGTGAGCCCGGACGACGGTCATGTCGATGCTGCCGGTCATCGGGGTGTCGGCGAAGAGGTCCTTCCACAGGCGTGGCGTCAGTTCGTGGACCCGGTCGGCCGGATGGGTGTCGATGCGCTGGAAGACATCGCCCAGATAGGTTGCAGGGCTGATCCCGAGCAGGAAACAGGTGGCGACGAGGCTGTTGACGATCCCGACGTTCCGTGCGCCGGATTCCGTCCAGGAAAAAAGCCAGTTCTTCTGTCCCAGCTTGATGCGGCGCAGTGCGCGCTCGACACCATTCGAGTCGATCGGCACCAACGGGTCTTCGAGGAACACCTCGAGGGCCTGCTGGCGTTCGACGGCGTAGGTGACCGCCCGGCGGATCGGGTGCTTCGGCGTCAGCGCCGGGTCCCCGAGCGTCCGCTCACACCATTGCCAGAAGGCGTCGACCAGCGGGCGGGTGCGGGTGCGCCGCGCCTCCAGGCGTTCAGGCGGCGGCCGGGTACGGAATTCCTTCTCGATCCCGTACATGCCCCCGATCAGATCCAGCGCCTTCCCGGCGAACACCGGATGGTTGTCCAGCTGCTCCTCGAAATTGCGCCTCGTATGCGCCCAGCAATTTTGCTGCCTCACCGCCTCCCCCCGCGCCTCGGCGTAAGCCGCGTAGGCGCCGTAGCCGTCGCTGACCAGCGTGCCCTCGAAATCGCCGAGGAACCGCGCGACATGGTGGTGGGCGCGGGAGGGCGCGAAGTGGAACACCACTTCGTCCCGGTCGCCGAGCACCGGCCAGTAGTAGCAGTCGCGGTAGGGACACCGGTTGCCCGACGCCCCCCGCACAGATCCCCGCATGCCCGTTAAGGCACGAGGCTCCTACCTCGGGTGATTGACGGCAAACCGTCTGTCCGGCCATGGGTGCACGGTCCGCAGCGGAGGCCAGAAGACCGCCGCCAGCAGGTCGACCTTGCCCCAGGGAAGGCGGTCCTTCTGCGACCGGCGGCGCAAGACGCGCAGCCAAAGTCGCTTGAGACGGTGCCCGAACGTCTGGAGGGATCGGGAGCTGGTCGGGACCGCGTAGTAACGCAGCCAACCGCCCACAACCCGACCAAGCCATATGGCGACCTCGTAGATGTTGTCGTGCATCCGTTGACGCAGTTCGGCCTCGATGCGTTTCAGGGTCCGGGTGACACGCTTCCTGATCGGCTTGCGCCCCAGTCCGAAACGTCCCTTCCGCGTGGTCCGGCAGTAATGCGTGAACCCGAGGAAGTCGAAGGTCTCGGGACGCCGCTCTCCCCGTGCCCGGCGGTTCGCCATGGCGAACCGGCCGAACTCGATGAGCCGCGTCTTGTCCGGGTGCAATTCGAGTGAGAACGCGGCCAGCCTGTCCTTCAGATCGCACAGGAACCGTTCTGCATCC
>CAXXGT010000003.1:0-15195 GCA_963664045.2 Paracoccaceae bacterium
CACCAGCTCACGGATGCGCTTGCGATACACGTTCGGCCCCTTGTCGATGGCAATGCGGATGGGGCGGCGCTTTTGCGGGCGCTCTTCCTCGCGCTGGATGGCTTCCAGCACCTCCTTGTCCTCGGCAAAGGCTGTCTTGAACATCGCGTCCATTTGTGCGGACGCAGCCTCATCGCCCACGGCGGTGTTGCGCAAGTGCATCCAGCGGTCGATGGAATAGCCCGCGTTGACCGGCGTGATGAAATGCAGCGCGAATATGCGCACACCCTTGTCGCGCTCGTCCTCGGGCAGTTTGGCAGCCGCATCGGAGCTGCCAAAATCGATCACCGCCGTGCAGGGCAGATGCAGAAAGTAGTAATGCCAGCGATCGACATTGCCGCTGAACCCGCCGAATTTCTTGAAGAACCCGATCGGTTCGGCATCCCGGATCCAGCGCCAGGCAGTAATCGGATTGCCCCTGGTGCTGACATGTACGGGCACGTTCTCGCTTGCAGCGTTGCCAAGCGTTGTCGGGTGGACGAAACTGACATGGGCCGGATCGACAAGGTTTTCCGCCACGTTCAGGTAATGCGACTTCAGATGCAGCGCCTCGCCCTGATGGGCATGCCAGGCGGGGTCGGTGAACTCGGCCATATCGAAGATGTCGTCGACATTCGCTTCATCCGGATCACCCATCCAGACCCAGACGATTTCGTGGCGCTCGTGGACCGGAAACGTCTCGACATACGCGGACGGCGGCAGATTGTCCTGCCCGGGTACACGTACGCATTTGCCTTCGCAGTTGAAGGTCATCCCGTGATAGCCGCACTGGATATCATCCCCGATCCGCTTGCCCTTGGACAGCGGCAGCAGACGGTGCGGGCAACGGTCTTCAAGGGCGACGACCGCCCCTTTGGAGTTGCGGAACATCACCAAATTCTCTTCCAGAATGGTGACTGCCCGCAGATCGTCCCCGAACTCGGACGCCCAACCGGCGACATACCAGGAATTCTTGACATAATCCATGCTCACTCTCCCTCTCGCCGCTCAGCGCAGTCCGTCTTCGCCCCTGACGTCCTTGGCTTCCAACCCGCCCACGCGAGGCGATGGACGCCCGGAATCGGTCACCACAATGGACACCATGATTTCATTGGCGCGGGGTGCGTCATTGATGCGGACCTCCATGCCATCGAAATGCGATCGGACATAGGCTGCATCCTTGTGCCCCAGAGGCACGTCCAAGGGCTGGCCCATCGACCCCATTTTCTTTGATGACGGCACCAGCGCCGCGCCTTTCTCCACCGCCTTGCGCAATGGCGCGCCGAGGCTCGGGTGGAGGATGGCGGCCGCATGCTCCAGTTCGCCGTTTTCGCCGACCATGGCCGCCTTGCCATAGCTTTCCGCCGCCTCTGGCGAGATCCCCAGAGCGGCAACGCATTTGCCACCCAGCAGAGCGCCCAATTCAGCGCCCGCGGCCATCAAATCGGCCAGGTCTTCCTGATACCGGCCCGCAAACGGGTTCTCGATTACCGCCGTCGAGGCCGCTCGTCGCGTGGGCGGCGCGATGGGTTTGCCCATCTCGATACGCGTTTCTTCGACCGTAGTCACAATCTTGCGGATTTTCATCTCAGCCCGTCCTTTCCGATCGCATCCGCGGCCTCCAGCCCGCCTGAGCGGCTGTGGATGCGCGGCCCTGTACTCATCGCCAGGATGACCAGCATTTCATGGGCGCGCGGCGCGTCGTTCACTCCCACCTCGATGGCATCGAAATGCGAGCGCACGTAAGAAGCGTTCGAGTGTGTCACCGGCACGTCGATCCGTGTTCCCGGACCGCCTACCTTCTTGGTGGACGGCACGATGGCGGCCGAGGCAGGGAGGTTCTCGCGCATCGAATAGCCCCCGGGAGCGTGCCACAGCGCGCCGTGCTCCAGCTCTCCGGCCTCGCCCACGATTGCCGCCTTGCCATAGCCCTCAACCGCGTCGGGCCTGCCGCCCAAAGCCGCGATCAGATCCCTGGCCATCTTCATGCCCAGGGGTTTCAGATCGTCGATGAAACCCACGATGTCCTCGACATAACGGCCCGCGAACGGGTTCTGGATCACTGCCGCGACCGTGCCGCGCAGGACGGGCTTGTCGGCGATGGGACCACCGTCGTGGAAGATCTCCTCGACCGTGACAAGACACTTCCGGACGACAACCTCAGGCATGCTCGATCAGCTCCGGTTGGATCGGGTTGGCGGTGTGCTGGCACAGGGACCGCGCACCGTGGCGCTGAAGCGCAAAGCTGTGGCCCTGCACATGGCCGAAGACCGCGATTGCGTGACCTGCGCCGATCATGGCGCCCGCACGTACCCGTCCCGCGTCGCATGCGCGCGCCGTGTCCTCGGCCGCGAGCGGCCCAACCCACGAGGTGACTGGTCGCGCGCCCAGATCACTGTCCGGCGACAGGTCGCAAGCCGGCGTCCGGGTGACGGCGGGATGGTCGGGAAGGTCGACGGCATTGGCGATCAGCGTGGCGGCTGCATCCGCCGTGCAGGCGTCACGGGCCAGCACCGTCACCGCATCGGCGATCCCCAGCGAGTGGCTGCGTCCCTGCCAGCCGCTGGTGGCGATCCCGCCGATCCCATTGCCAGCCGCGATGTGCGCCCTGGGTCCCGGAACGCCAGATGCCAAATCGACGCAAATGCCCACATCGAAGCTCTGACCCTCGGCCAGCCACAGGGCGATGTCGCCCCCATTGTTGACATAGGCGCGGGTCAGCCCCGGCTCCTTGCGCATTTCAGACAGCACAAAATCGGCCACTGCGCCCGCCACGCAAATCATCGGTGTCGCGAAATCCGCCGCGCGCACCTCTGCTGCCCTGTGTATCATCGCGCTTGCCACGGGGCTGGAGCCGGCTGTCTGAACCTCTCCTGACGGCGCCCGCAGCAGGGACAGGTCGATCACAAGATCGGGCAGGATCCCCGGAAACACATGTGCCGCACGGCGATAGGCCCCTTCGACCGCGCGCCTGGGCCCCAAGGCCTCGACGATCAGATCAATCGGCCCGCTGCGCAGATTCAGTCGCCTGCCATCCGGCAGCATCCGCATCACCGTGGAATCGAGCCCGGGGCTCATGTCACTCGCCCCGGCCAAGGGTTTTCCGCGTTGGGAACGACGCCCCGCCGGCCTTTCAGCCTGTGATCGTTCTGCGGGCCCGAGATCCCCTGCAGCGCAGCCTCCAGCGAGACGGCGTGATCCATGTGCCCGCCAAGTGCCTCGTAATCCGCCCGCGCAAGCGTGAACTCGATGGGCGCGACCAGCGCCGGGGTTGGTACATAACCAAACGAGTTCTCGGGCATGCGCGAGACGTCTGCCATTACCGTGATCCCGCCGCCCGGCCAACGCAGGGCTGGCGCCCCGCCGCAGGTCACCCGCGTCAGCGTCTGTTGTACCGAGCGCGTCAATTTCACCGGGTTTTCCGTTACACCCGCGCGCAGCGACCCGCCCGCACCACCCATGAACAGCACGGAGCAGAGCGCCGGCTCGCAGTTCTCCTTGATGCGAAGGATGGAGGGTTGCAGCCGGTCGGGCATCTCGTGTCGCACCGGCACCAGATTCTCGTCCAGTTCGAAATAGGCGAAGTGCTCGCCGGTGGTGGAGACCATCAACAGGGATTGGCCCGGCACAGCCACCTTCGCATTGAAGTCGCCCAGGATGGTCAGCGGATCGGTCAGGTTGGTGCCGCCCCATCCGGTCCCCGGTTCGGCCACCTGAAAGTACCGCCCCGGTGTCGACCGCCGCCCGATGATCCGGATGCCCGTGGCGGACCACCCGATGACCTTGCCCGCCCGATGCTCCGACATCACGCCGGTGATATGGTCATCGACCACGACGACCTCATCGACCAGCCCTTTCCACTGCGAGGCGAACATCCCCACGGTCGCCGACCCGCAGCCGACGCGCATCCGCTCTTCGATCTCGCCATTGATGATCGGAGCGGCATTGGCCTGCACCGTGATCTCGGACCCTTCGTCCACGCTCAGATCCACCGGCTTGCCATTGCAAAGCGCCAGCAGCGTGGCGCAGGTAACCCGTCCTTCCTTCTTGCCGCCGCCGGTCAGGTGGTGGACACCGCCCAGGGACAGCATTTGCGAGCCGTATTCGCCGGTCGTGACATGACCCACCGGCTCGCCCTCGGCGCGTACAAGGTTTCGCTCCGGTCCCAGATGACGGTCGGTGTCGATTTTGACCTTCACGCCGCAATAGCTGAAGATCCCTTCCGTCACTACGGTAATCACATCGACACCATCGGCCTCGCTGGCGACGATGAAAGGGGCGGGCTTGTAGTCGGGATAGGTCGTGCCCGCACCGACGGCGGTGACGAACCGGTTGCTGGCGGCGATGACATTGCCGTCCCATTCGGTTCCGCCGTCCAGGAAAGCGACCGCTTCCTTCCTGCGCTCCAGAATGGTTAACGGGTCCAGGCGTACAAGCTGCCCACCCTCGTTGGCATATCGGTCGCAGGCCCCCGACCGACCATCGGCGATGTAGCACATGACCGGACACGCATCGCAGCGTATCTTTCCAGGCTTTTCTCCTGCACGGGCCATCAAGCTTTCCCTGTCGCGGTGCCATCACCATTGGCGTGCCACTTCGTTAGTATACCAATGACAGCACTTCGTTAGTATACCAATGATTAGGGAGAATTTCGATTCCCGTCAAGCGATTCGCGCGCTGGCGCAATCGGCCAAATGACCGTCCCATTGCAGCGCTTCAGCTGCCTTCTCCCGGCGCCTTGAACAGAAATTCGCGCTTGCCCGGTTTGCCCTGCCAGTTCTCGGCTTCCTCTGGCGGGTCGCCCCTTTCGGTGATGTTCGGCCAAATCTCGGCGAATCTGGTGTTGATCGCCGGCCAGTCTTCGTGCCCGGCCCCGGTGTCGGGCACGATGGCCTCTGTCGGGCATTCGGGCTCGCACACGCCACAGTCGATGCATTCCTCGGGATGGATCACCAGAATATTTTCGCCCTAATAAAAGCAATCGACCGGGCAGACCTCGACACAGTCCTGGAATTTGCGGTTGATGCAGTTCTCGGTGACGATGAAGGTCATGGAACTCAGTCCCAATCGCGCGCGACGGTTACCGGCATGCCGTCGTGATCGGGCGTGAGAACGATCTGGCAAGACAGGCGCGAGTTGTCTTCCGGCTCGCAGGCCTCGTCCAGCATGTCCATCTCTTCGCTATCGGGCGCACCCGCACGGTCGAACCAATCGGGGTCGACATAGACATGGCAGGTGGCACAAGCGCAATTTCCATCGCACTCGGCCTTGATGCCGAAGTCGGCGGCGCGCAGGATATGCATCATGCGGCTACCCTCCTGGAAGGGCACGTCCCGTGTTTGGCCCTCTCGGCCTGTGACGATCAGCTTCATGCCACCCCCAATGCCTTTTGCAGTTTCGTCGACGAGGTCGTGTATTGAAAAACGACCTTCTCGTCGGGATGCACGATGGCCTTGGCGGCCTGCGCCATCAGCGCGCTTTCGTGAAAGCCCGAAAGGATCAGCTTGAGCTTGCCCGGATAGGTGTTGATGTCGCCGATGGCGAATATGCCTTCGCGCGAAGTGCTGAATTTCTCGGTGTCCACCGCGATCAAATTGTCCGCCAGTTCCAGCCCCCAGTCCGAGACCGGCCCCAGCTTCATCGTCAGCCCAAAGAAGGGCAGCAGGCTGTCGCAATTCAGCGTGACCGGCGCCTCCGCATCCTTGACCTTGAGGGCGACCGACCGAAGCACGCCATGCTTGCCGATCAGCTCGCTCACCTGACCCACATGGAAGGCCATGCGGCCCTGATCGACCAGGGCACGCATTCTGGCAACGCTGTCGGGTGCGGCACGGAAATCGGGGCGGCGATGCACGAGCGTGACGCTTTTCGCAATCTCGACCAGATCAATGCACCAATCGAGTGCCGAATCACCACCACCCACAATCACCAGATCCCTGTCGCGGAAAGTCTCGCGTTTGCGCACCGCATAGAAAACCGACGTTCCTTCGAAGGCGTCGATCCCTGCAATCGGCGGGCGTTTGGGCTGAAACGAACCCCCGCCCGCCGCAATCACGATGGTCCGGGCGCGAAATTGCAAGCCGCCATCCGTGGTGACACAAAACCCCGATTCAGCATCGCCGCTTACCCCGGTCACCATCTCGTTGTGATGGAAGGAGGGCGCGAAGGGTCTGATCTGTTCCAAGAGCTTATCGGTCAGTTCCCGGCCCGAGATCCTGGGCCAGGCCGGAATGTCGTAGATGGGCTTTTCGGGGTAGAGTTCGGCGCATTGTCCGCCGGGCTTGTCCAGCACATCGACGATGATCGCGCCAAGCCCCAACAGACCCAGTTCGAAAACGGCGAACAGCCCCACCGGTCCCCCGCCGATGATCAGCACATCCGTTTCGATTGCGTCCTGCATCCCGTCCTCCGCTGGTATGCGCCAGAGCCTTATATCGTTTGTATACAAACAAAATGGATGCGCACTGTCAACAGTTTCCCCTCGGTCGCGGCAGGAGCGCCGGTTGCCCAGCGCCCCCCCCCCCCACGGCAATGGCGTTCGGATGGGCGCACCGGTCCGTGGGCGCATTGTCCCGGCGCTCGTAATCTGTTTATAGGACTGTCCTTTCTCTGCCCGAGGATTCTTCCCTCGGAGGCGTTGACAAGCGCTCAGCGGTTCGTGTTCCTTGCTGGAGCAGCTGCGGGAATCGCCCATGGATCCGCGAATCGCCGACCTGAAGTCGACCACTATCTCCGGTCGCCGCCTGACCCGGCGGCAAATTGCGGACGTCCGGAAGACCGTGGCGCTGTCTCCCCACCACAGCCGCAACGAACTCGCGAAGGCCATCTGCGAGCATCTCAACCGAGTGATGGCGAATGGCGACTACAGGGTCGGGGCATGCCTGAAGCTTCTGGAAACGCTGGAGCGGCATGGCATCCTGACGCTGCCGCCGAAGCGGGAGAACCAGGTTCGGGATATGTCAACCGTGCCGGACTGGATTTCCGCCTCCGACCGGCGCCCGGAGCTGTGCGCCGAGCTTTCGGATCTGCGTCCGCTGTGCCTCGAGCCCGTCACCGACAGGGACTGACGGCAGCTGTGGAACGCGTTTGTCGACTGCCACCACTACCTCGGCTGCAAACGCCCCTTTGGGGCGCACATCCGCTATTTCGTCGCCGACCGGGAGGGGCGCAGGCCGGGATGCCCGCTGTTCGAGGCGGCGGCGAAGACGCTGCCGTGCCGGGACAGCTGGATCGGATGGAGCGACCGGGCGCGCGGCCCCAGTCGGCAGCTGCTGGTGGTCAACTCGCGCTTCCTGGTTTTCCCATGGGTGTGCTCAAAGAATCTCGCGACTTCGGCTCTCGTCATGGCGATGCACCCGGTCTTGCAGTGACCGTGACAACGGCGCCAACCGGACGGTCGTCCACTACCCGCCGCAGTTTGGTCGAGACCTGCCACCCCGGAAACCGCGACAGCCCGTCGTCGGGGATCGTAATCATCGGGTGGCGGGACTCCGTGAACACCCAGCGGTCAGGCGCCGTTCCCACGTCCTGTCCGCGGTCCAGCGTGGGCACATGGGCCAGCACGAACTCGGGGAAGGCTTCCGCCTCCAGGAACATGTGACAGCCGCAGCGGGTGCAGAACTTGCGGTGGCAAGTGGGTTTGGTGTCCAGGTTGGCCAATCTCGACGCCCCCGCGGTGACCTGAAACCTGTCCAGATCGACCACCGCAATCAGCGCCAGCGCACCGCCACAGGTATCGGTGCAATCGGTGCACAGGCAACAATGCGCCTCGACCGGGCGGGGCGAGTATTCATCGCGGACGGGCTTACGGTCGCAGCGGCACCCGCCAACCGCCCTGAAGGGTTTGGACATCTGCCTCTCCTCAGCAGACAATTTGGGGCAGACGCATGGCGGGCGGCGTGTTTCGGCTGCGTTCCGACCGCACCACCCCGTCGATGATCGTCATGCCGACGCCAGGCAGATTTCCGAGTTGCACCGATTCCAGCATCGACTGTCCCGGCGCATGCTGCGCCTGGTCCAGTAGAACAAAATCGGCGCAAAATCCCGCCTCGATCAAACCAGTGTCCAGTGACCGTTGTCGCGCGGTATTGCCATTGCCAAAACAGAATGCCTCTTCGGCGGGCACATTGCCAAAAGCCGACAGCATGGCGATCATCCGCAAAATGCCCAGGGGCTGCACCCCCGACCCGGCAGGTCCATCGGTGCCCAGGATTACCTGATCAAGCCTGCCCAGCTCGCGCGCCGTATTGACCGTCAGAACCGCTGCGCGTTCATTGCCGTTATGGACAATCTCAAGGGCCGATTTGCAGCTTTCGCACAGGCACACGATCTGATCGTCGGGCAAGGCCGAATGGCCGCCGTTGATATGACCGATCACATCGGTGCCCGTCTCCATCACCATATCGGCGTCAATCAGACCGGATCCCGGAATCGATGGGCCGCCTGTGTGAATTGTGCTCTGCATCCCGTATTTTCGCGCCCAGTCGACCATCTGGTGGGCGGTCTTGCCGTCCTTGACCGTTCCCAGGCCCACTTCGCCCAGGTATTTGACGCCGGCTGCGGCCATTTCCCTGAAATCCTCCTCGACCATGCCGTGCTCGATCACCGGGGCACCTGCATGCACCTTCACGCCCGAAGGGCGGAAGTTCTCGTACCAGCGTTGCGCCGCGATCGCCATCGCCTTCAACCCGACCACATCCCTGGGCCGTCCCGGCATATGCACTTCGCCTGCCGAGATCATCGTTGTCACCCCGCCATGCAAGGTCGAGTCGATCCAGTGGAGCTGCTGCTGCCGGGGCGTGTAGTCGCCCACCACCGGATGCACATGGCTGTCGATCAGACCGGGCGCGAGAGTGACGCCGTTTGCGTCGACCACGGTAGAGGCCCCTTCGCAATCCAGGTCCTGCTCGCGGCCCCAGGCGGAGATCTTGCCATCCAATGCAATCAGGCAATCGCCGTCATAGATCGCGTCCTCCAGCTTGCCCGACAGGATTTGCCCAATGCTCTTGACAACCAGCTTGCTTCGACTCATGTGATGCCCCCTCGTTCAAATGCCGCATTATTCGTTTGTATGCTAATGACTGGCGCCCGAAAATCAAGAATCTGCGTAACACCAGGATCCGCAATCAAATCGGACTGGCGAGCGGTTCCGGGGTTGATTTTGAGCATTAACCTGATCGCGGATACTGGTTGCATCAAGGCAATTGCATTGCTGAGAGTCAGGAAAACGGCTATCAGAACCGGGGTGGCAACGAGGAGATCCTCCATTTGGCAAACCAGACATCGGTTCCGAAATACAGGCTGAGCCGCCAAGTTGGCCATCTCCTGCGGAAAGCCAACCAGCGACACACCGGCATCTTTGCCGAGCATATGCCCGCCGGGCTGACGCCCACCCGCTTTGCCGCGTTGGTGAAACTCTATGAGGTCGGCGCGACCTCGCAGAATGAACTCGGGCGGCTGACGGCGATGGATGTAGCGACGATCAAGGGCGTCGTGGATCGCCTGCGCACGCGCGGGTTGGTTGAAAGTCGCAAGGACAAGGACGACGCCCGGCGACGATTGGTTAGCTTGACCGACACGGGCCGAACCCTGATCGAAGAGGCCATTCCCCTCGCTCTTCACGTCACCCAGCGAACGACCGAGACGCTGAGCAACGAAGAGACCAAGCTTCTCGACGACCTTCTGGAAAAGATTTCCTAGGCAGTGTACCCAAATTCAAAGCCAAATCCATCCATATGTGGTATTGTATTTGTTGGGCAACAACGAGTAGACGTATGGAGGTCCAGCAATGGTGGGCAAGCGGCATGACATGTCAGACGAGGAATCGAACATCTTGCAGCGGGCACTGCCCAGCGGACGGCAGGGTCCCGAGCGCGTGCACGATCGGAGGGTGATGAACGGGATCTTCTTTGTTCTGCGGACCGGCACCCCGTGGCGGGATTTGCCGGAGCGCTACGGTCCCTACACCACCTGCTACAACCGCTACAACCGCTGGAGCAAGAATGGGGATTGGGCGGCGATTCTAGAGCGCCCAAAGCCTTATGGATAGTGACGACGACTGGATGGCGGCGGAGCGAACTCCCTGCCTACGCGGATGATCGACTCCTCGGCGGTTCGCGCGCACCGCCACGTGTTAAGCTTCTCGGCGTTCAAGGATTCTAGTGCTGGCCTTGGTCGGCGCTCGGACCGTATCCCGCACGGCGGCCCGAGGAATCCCGGATCTCCGAAACGCCGGGACGGCGCCGGATGCACACCCCTGACCATGCGCTATCCTGCCCGCATGAGAGTGGACAAGATTGACGAAGCCGTATTGGCACTGCTCTATCTGGGAATCCATGAGCGCAGCCCAATCAGCGCGCGCACATGGAAGTCCTTTGACTGGGATGCGATGGACCGACTGCATCAGAAGGGAATGATCTCGAACCCGGCGAGCAAGGCGAAGTCGGTTCTGCTGACAGAGACCGGCCTGCGCGAGGCGGAGGCGGCCTTTCGCCGGCTGTTCGAGGATGACCCCCAAGCCGACCGGACTTGATCGTCATCGCTTCCATGGGTTGGTTGCGTCACCGCATTGCACCGGTGGCCACTTGCGCTGGCCGCCCATGGCGAACCCGAGTTGAAGCGCACCGGCCTTGCTTTCGAGGCATGGAAGCGACCGTTGCCAGGATACGTCTACCGTCTCGGCTGAACCAGGTCTGGCCAAACCGTTCCGCCGCAACGCGACGGGACTTCGCCATTGTTGCGCTACCTTCGAGAGATTCCCGGAACTGTCCGGGCAAGGCCGCGTAGAACGGAATTCTCACTTGTTGCCCAACCGATTCGTGCGGCGTTCGAAACGATTGCACCGGATCGAAGTCACGCGGCAGCGGAACGCTGAATGAATCGCTTGAGGCAGGATCATGGTGGCCACGCCCTTCCGGATATGATTTCGGCTTCCCTCCGTCGTCGGGTCGCGATTTCCCGAGCGAGACATGCATTTGCTTGTCGGTTCACGGTCGCGCGAAGCGAACGGGCGTTCCCAGCGACGTTTGCGGGATCAGGGACAGGCAGCCTGAAGCAATCCGGGTCGAGCCCTTGACGCCGTTCCGGCGAACCGCGTAAACCTACGCATTGGAGCCCGCCGGATGCGGAACAGGGCCGAACCACGTGTGGAACATGATCGACCGACAAAGAATTCTTGTCATTGGTTCGGCCGGACAGATCGGCACGGATTTGGTTCCGGCCCTTCGCAAGCTGCATGGCGACGAATACGTGGTGGCGGGATGGCGCAAGACACCCCCCGATCCCGGCATTGCGGGTTCCGGCCCGATGGAAGTCGTCGATGCAACGGATCGCGTACAACTTGACGACGTGATTGCACGGCACGGAATCACGACCATCTTCAATCTTGCGAGCCTCCTGTCCGGCGAGGGAGAGGAGAAGCCCCATCGCGCGTGGAACGTGAACCTGGGTTCCCACAAGCTGGTTCTGGATGCGGCCGTGGACCACGGCCTCTCGCAAGTCTTCTGGCCAAGCTCCATCGCCGTGTTCGGCGCCCACGCGCCACCGGACGGCACGCCGCAACACACGGTGCTCGAGCCGGAGACCATGTACGGAGTAACCAAGGTCGCTGGGGAACTCCTCTCGAACTATTACTTCACCAGGTTCGGCCTCGATGTGCGCAGTCTCCGGTATCCGGGATTGATCACGGTGAGGAAGTTCTCGGGAGGCGGCACTTCCGACTATTCGGTCGAAATGCTCCTGAGCGCACGCGCGGAACAGCCGTACCGCTGCTTCGTTCGCGCGGATACCGTCATGCCCCTGATGGCGATGGAAGATGCCGTCGACGCAACAACCCAGCTGATGCAGGCGCCGGCAGACCGGATTTCGATCCGCACCAGCTACAATCTCGGCGCCCTTTCCTTCACCGCGGAAGAGCTGGAGCACGAAATCCGAATGCGGGTGCCGGGTTTCTCCGTCAGCTACGAACCGGACTTCCGGCAGGCGATCGCCGATTCCTGGCCGAACACCGTGGACGACTCGGCGGCGCGCTCGGATTGGGGTTGGCAGGAGCGCATCGGCCTCGCAAGGCTGGTTTCCGGCATTCTGGAATCGGCCTGATTGCGGCGGGAGGCGGATCAGCCGAATTGGAGCGCCCGCGCCGGATTGCCGATCAGAATGTCCTCGATTACCGACTCCGGAAACTCCTTGACGCGCATCCATGCCTGCACATAACGCGGAATATGGGCGTAGCCCGGTCCACCGAATGCCGCGAGCCGGGTCTTGAAGGCCACATCCTGCGAGATCAGCACTCGCTCTCCGTGTCCACTCGCCACCAGATCGGCAATCTGGTTCAGGCGTTCGCCGTCGCTCGGAACATCCACGATTCCGAAGGGATAAACCGGCCGCACTTCGCCAAACCAGTCATACTCCAGGTAGCAGCCGGTTCTTGCCACCCGCATCAGCTGGTCGCGGTTGAACCCGCCCCGCTCCACATGCCCCATGATGACGCGGTCGGCCTCGGCGCCCGCGGCAGTGAGGATGTCGATGATTTGCAGGGGCGCATCGGCATGCCGTCCGGGATGGACGGTGATTGGTGCCCCGGTTCTGCGCTGCGCCCCGGCGCTTGCCCGCAGAATGCGTTCCTCGACCGGGTCGAGCGGCCAACTGCAGCCGACCTCGCCGATGATTCCGGCGCGGATGCCGGTGCCATCCGCACCCTCCGTCAAATCGGTGACGATCTCTTCACAGATCTCCTCCTCGCTCTTTTCCGCAGTACCGGGTGGATGGAAGAACGAGGTGTAGTAGCTTGCGCCCATGACGACATGCACACCGGTGCGCTCCGCGATACGGCGCAGATCCGCGGGACGCCGGCCGAGGCCGACGCTGGTCACGTCCACGATCGTCCCGCCACCGGCCCGCTTGAAACGCATCGCCTCCGCGATCGCGAGTTCCGGGTCATCCAGGACGAGGTTGTCCCGGCAATTGCACCAGTTCATCATCACCCAGGAGAGATTCTCGATGCCGACGGGCGCGTGGGCGAGCGGCAGGTCGTCCCTATCCTCAGGCTCGACGAAAACGCGCCGCAGATCGAGCAGAAAATGCTCGTGGGGCAAGGTGATGCCAAGGTCGCCGGCAGGCACCGGGCCGAGAACGGTCTGCACCTCTCCTGCACTTGCGCCCGGCATCGGAACGATTCCTCAGGTAGCGCGCTACAGGACAGTCGCCGTCGGGCGGCCGCCAGCAGACGAGGCGCCCGGCCCTGTCCACGCGCGGCAAGCCCACTGCGCGGGGGGTGCGCCCACGCGAAACCGGCACCGGCGGTCGCCGCGGCGCCCGCCCCTCCGGCTCGACGCGCCGGAGCCCGGGACGACGCGGAAACAGAGGGCCGCACCCCGGGTCATCGGTGAACGGATGCCGGCAGGGAAACGCGTGCACATTCGGCAATCGAGCGATCCAAAAACACGCTCACAGCCGGCCTCTCAGGTCCCGGTGCTTCGGCACATCGATTGGAATCGTGGAGCCGCACTCGCCGTCGACGACCGCGGATCCATCCGGGCGAACGGTCAGGCACCGACCAGCGAACGGCGAACATGCAGGAAATCTTCCAGCGCGTCCGCGAACAGGTCCTGTTCCGCCTCGCCGATTTCCAGCGACAGCGTCATCAGGCCGATCTTCCCGATCCAGATACCCCGCTCCAGCATGTCCAGAAAGAAGAGCTCGCGGAGGCGCGGATCCGGCCGGGACGCATCCTCGTGGCTGCGGACCGGTGCGCGCTGCATGTGGATCCCGAGCATCGAACCCATGCCGGTAAACTGCATGTCAGCGCCGTGGCGGCGCAGGATGCCGTTCAACCGGTTGCGGAAGCGGTCGCCCTTCGCATTGTGCTGCTTTGCCGATTCCGGCGGATAGATCGACAGCGCCGCGACACCGCCATACATCGACAGCACGTTGTTGTTGAACGTTCCGGGATGGGGGAAGGCATCCGGGTTCCGGACGTCGAACCGAGCCATGAAGTCCCTGCGGCCGCCGAATGGCGCCGAAGCTCATTCCGCCGCCGAGATACTTTCCGAGCGTGGTCACGTCGGGAAGGATCCCGTGCAGCTCCTGGAGACCGCCCGGCGAGAGACGGGAGGTCATCACCTCGTCAAAGATCAGGTAGATGCCGTGATCGCGGGTTGACTGTCGTATCTCCTCGAGAAAGCTCCGCTCGGCGGGAATGCATCCCGCGGTACCCTGCATGGGCTCCAGGATCACCGCGGCGAGATCCGCCGCTTCCTGCCGAATCAGGGTCCTGACACCCTCCGCATCGTTGTATTCCCCGAGCAGGAAGTCGAAGGGGAACGTTGATCGGGCTGCCGCCGTCGAGGAAGATCAGGACGCCGCCGTGGTAGCCGCCCCGGAAGGCCAGGAACTTGGAGCGGCCGGTGATGCTTCGGGCCGCCACCAGGGACAGGAGGTTTGCTTCCGTACCGCTGTTGGTGAAGCGAACCAGGTCGATGGACGGGAACCGGCCGCAGATCCCGGCAGCGAGTTCGGCCTCCATCTCGGTGAGACCCCCAAGGTCGATCCCGCGATCCATCGCCTGTTCGACCGCGGCCCGGATAGCCGGATGCGAATGCCCGAACAGTCCCGCGGAGT
Organism: Paracoccaceae bacterium; assembly: GCA_963664045.2. Taxonomy (GTDB): domain Bacteria; phylum Pseudomonadota; class Alphaproteobacteria; order Rhodobacterales; family Rhodobacteraceae; genus JAPPHA01. Next base: position 14,635 of record CAXXGT010000003.1, read on the forward strand.
ACTCCCCGAGGAAGTCGACATATTCGTGCCCGTCCGCATCCCAGAGACGCACGCCCTTCCCGCGCACGAGGCTGATCGGGAAGGGTGCGCTGTAGAGCACTGAGCGGGTATTGCCGCCGGGAAGCGTGGCGCATGCCTTCTGGTGAAGATGGCGGCTCGTGGGGTTGCGGCCGGCATAGTCGTTTTGCGCTGCTTCCAGCGCCGCTGCCAGGTCCGTGTTCGCGGAAGCGGTGCTGCCCATGAATCTCGTCCCATGCAGCGGAACGGCTCAAAGCGACGACGAATGCGCGCCTTTTCTGCCAGATCCGGCCGGGCGCAGCTTGCCGCAACGAGGGGAATCCCTTACACACTGATGATAATAGAGTGGCTTCCGTGAAAGTGACAAGCCACCTTTCAACGTATGGGGAGAGATCATCATGAAACTACGCATATCCTTGCTGGCAGTTCCGCTAGCCGCATGCCTCGCAGCATTTCCGCTTTCCGGATCCCTGGACACCCGGGCCCAGGACGCATCGGTCCTGAAGGTTTCCTGGGGTTCGCTGGAAAATCTCGACCCGATCT
>CAXXGT010000004.1:0-60000 GCA_963664045.2 Paracoccaceae bacterium
CATGATAGGGCGCCGGGCCTATTTCCGGTGCGGTAAAACGAATCATCGGGGGATCGGCCATGGGCGCATGGTTCGGATCGAAGGCGACATCGGGGCTGTGCCAGCCGCTCATTGCGGCCATGCCTCCTCATTCTGTGTATATCGAATCATTTCTGGGGGGCGGTGCGATCATGAAGCGCAAGCCGCCTGCGCTGCGCAACATCGGCATCGACCGCAACTGGCGTGCGATCGCGCGTTTCAACTGTGATTATCCGGTCGAGCTTCACCACGGCTGCGCACTCGCGTTCCTGTCCGGCTTCGACTTCCAGGGCGACGAGCTGGTCTACGCTGATCCGCCCTACGTGCAGTCGGTGCGGCGCTCGCAGCGCCGCTACCGTTACGACTACGACGACGGCGACCATGTGGAGCTGATCCGCCTTCTGCGTTCACTGCCGGCCCAGGTGATGATCTCCGGTTATCCGAGCCGGCTCTACGACGAACACCTGTCCGACTGGCGCTCGATCGCGCTTCAGGTCAACAACCAGTCCTGCGTGGTCACCGAGAAGCTGTGGTTCAACTTCGAACCGGACCGGGTCCACTGGGCGCGCTTCGCCGGGCGCAACTTCACCCATCGCCAGACGGTGAAGCGCAAGGCGGCGAGTTGGGGGCGGCGCTACGCGGCGATGCCGCGGTCCGAGCGCCTGGCGGTGCTGGCGGCGATCATGGCTGTGGAGGCGGAGGAATGAGCGGGATCGACCCTCACGACCCGGAGGTGGTTCGCCGGCGGCTCGACGGGCTCCGCTCGGAGTTCGCGGGGCTGGGCTCGGGCGGTGGTCTTCTACGGGGTGCCGCGGCCCTGTTCAGGGAGTTGTTCGGGCTCGCCGGGACGCTGTCGGCGCTCGTCGGGTCACTGCAGGACAGGCTCACCGAGGAAGTGGCGAAGAACAGTGCACTTCGCGACCAGCTGGCCCGCTACGAGCGCCAGCAGTACGGCCGGCGCTCGGAGAAGCGCCGCAACGCCGACGCCGCCTCCGATGGCGCCGCATCGCCGGATGTCGGGGAGGATGAGCCCGAAGCCGAAAGGAAAGGAAAGGCCGAAAAGAAAGCCGAAAAGAAGCCCCGGGGCGGCGTCAACGGGCGCAAGAAGGATCGTGGCGATGCCGTCAACGGCACCGGGCTGCGCTTCGGCCCCGAGGCGACGGTGATCGACATCGACGTGATGCCGCCGGAGATCGACGGGCTGGCGGCGGACGAGTTCGAGCTCATCTCCGAGCGGGTGTGCTGCAAGCTGGCATCGGTGCCGATCCGCCACGTGGTGCTGCGTTACCATTACAAGAAGGCGAAGATCACGTCCTCCGGCGCCCTGGTCTGCGCCCCGGCCGTCGAGGGCGTGTTCAAGAATTCCTGCGCCGATGTGAGCTTTATCGCCGGAATGCTGGTCGACAAGTTCGCCTGGCATCTCCCCCTCTACCGCCAGCACCAGATGCTGGCAGAGAGCGGGATCACCGTCAGCCGCAAGTCCCTGAGTGGTTGGGCCAACCGGGCGATCTCGCTGCTGGAGCCGGTGTTCGAGGCCCAGTGCCGCTCGGTACTGGAAAGCTCCGTCATCGTCATGGACGAGACGCCGGTGCGGGCCGGACGCGACCCCGCCAAGCCGGGCAAGATGAAACAGGGCTATTACTGGCCGGTGCTCGGCGACCGGGACGAGGTGGTGTTCCACTTCGCGCCGTCCCGCGCCCACCACCATGTCGCGCGGTTCCTCGGCGATTTCGAGGGCACGCTGGTCAGCGACGGCTACGGCGCCTACGCGGCTTACGCCGAGGCGCGGGGGGAGGCGGTGAGGCAGCAAAATTGCTGGGCGCATACGAGGCGCAATTTCGAGGAGCAGCTGGACAACCATCCGGTGTTCGCCGGGAAGGCGCTGGATCTGATCGGGGGCATGTACGGGATCGAGAAGGAATTCCGTACCCGGCCGCCGCCTGAACGCCTGGAGGCGCGGCGCACCCGCACCCGCCTGCTGGTCGACGCCTTCTGGCAATGGTGTGAGCGGACGCTCGGGGACCCGGCGCTGACGCCGAAGCACCCGATCCGCCGGGCGGTCACCTACGCCGTCGAACGCCGGCAGGCCCTCGAGGTGTTCCTCGAAGACCCGTTGGTGCCGATCGACTCGAATGGTGTCGAGCGCGCACTGCGCCGCATCAAGCTGGGACAGAAGAACTGGCTTTTTTCCTGGACAGAATCCGGCGCACGGAACGTCGGGATCGTCAACAGCCTCGTCGCCACCTGTTTCCTGCTCGGGATCAGCCCTGCAACCTATCTGGGCGATGTCTTCCAGCGCATCGACACCCATCCGGCCGACCGGGTCCACGAACTGACGCCACGCCTGTGGAAGGACCTCTTCGCCGACAACCCGATGACCGGCAGCATCGACATGACCGTCGTCCGGGCTCACCCGGACGCCAGCCGGGGACCGCCGTAACGCTTGCGACGGCGGCGAACGGTGACGTCGATGCCGTCGATCAGGGCCATCAACTCGGTCGAAGACAATGCAAGCGCCGCATGGCCGGAGGCCGGAGGCGGGGCGAACAGGCCCTGCTCCAGGCGCTTGGACCAGATGAAGAAGCCGCCCCGCTCGAAGCCGAGGACCTTTACGATGGTCCTGCGCCGGTTGACGAACACGTACCAGCGCCCATCGGCCGGATTGCACCCGAGATGGCCCGACACCAGCGCGCACAGACCGTCGAAACTGCGCCGCATGTCGGCCGGGTCCGTCGACAGCCAGATGCCGCCCCGCGGCCAGCCGCCGAGCATCACGACCGCCGAACCCGCAGGACAACCCCGTCGCCCAGGTCAAGCTCGACGTCCCAGCCGGATACCGCAGGCGGAGCGAGTTCGACAAAGGAACCCTTCCCGCCCCCAGGGCGGAGACGGCACCGCCAGTTCCCGAAGGTCTTCGGGGACAGCCCACGGGACTCGCAAAACTCCCGTTGCGACAGCCCCGAGCGCTCGAAGTCCGCCATGATGCCGCTCCACTCGTCTGCGCTGCGCACCACCGGCGCACGACGGGAACCAGCCGAACCATTCAAACCTGACATGACAATTTCCTCCGATCATTGATGAATGACCGGAAGTATCCCCATGCACCCCCCGCACGGGCAACCGAATTATCAGACGTCGCCGTTTACCCGCTTACGGCAATCCTGCATGTCGCTCGAGAGGTGCTCTCGTTCCGGTTACCGCGTGCTGCCACTTGCCCATCGCGAACGACGAACCGTGGCCGCTGCAGTCCGGTCCGACCGCAGACCGGCGAATTCCAGAGCGTCCTGTGGCCTGGAGCCTGAACCGGTCCGTGAATGCGGATGTTCCTGCTTACCTGCAACGGATTCTCAAGAGCGGGGGCCGGCCGGTCGATAGCTGACTGTAAGCGATGGATGGCGGCCTTCGGTGCTCTTTCCACGATTTGGTATGGTCACAGATTTATGGTCGACAGCGGTATCGGACGTGATCTATGCCGCTCCTTCGTTAACCTTGTCGAGGCCGATCGACGTTGAGACGACGACAAGTGCGACGATTGCGAGCACGATCTGCACGCCCGAGACGGCGGCGACGATGGGCGAGCTTGTGTACTGCACGAGGGCCAGCAGTTCGACCGGCAATGGACGGTCCCGAAAACCGTGAGTGAAGATCGCGACCGAGAGATTGTCAAAACCCTCGACGAAGGTGAACACCGCGCCCGCGAGGATCGCGGGCATCAGGAGAGGGAAGGTCACCGTACGGAGGCTCTGAAACGGCGTAGCGCGGAGGTTTGCCGCAGCCTCTTCGAGCGCTGGATCAAGGCGCATCAGCCGGCTTTGCACGGTCCGGACCATCACAGCGACGATGAAAACAGTTATCGAAATGGACTGAAGCCAGATCGAAGGCGAGACGCCCACGAGCGCCCCGGCGAAAAGAACAGCGACGCCCAGTACAATGCCCGGAACCATGTGCGGAACAAGAACGAAGACCGAAAGAGCGGTCGTCCCCCGGAAGCGGCCGCGCACGCAGGCGAGCGCAGTAGGAACGCCAAGAACGATGCAGAGAACCGTCACCGTCAGCCCGACCTGGAGGCTGTTCAGCATCGCCTCGACGAGTTCGCCATGTTCGAAAACAGCTTTGTACCACCGGAGGGTGAAGCCCGCGGGCGGGAAGGTGACATAGGCGCGCGTATCGAAGGAGATGACGACAACGATTATCGACGGCGCGACCAGAAGGACAAGGGAGAAGACTGCCACTGCGAGCACCAGACCAATCCCGACCACGTCAACCAGCGAACGACCGCGAAACCACTTCATGCGTCGTGGCCTTTCGTCCATTTGGTGAAATGATTGGTCAAGAGAGCGATCGCCACAAGCACGATCAGGCAGGTTACCATCAGGATCAGCGAGCTGACGGACCCCTTCGACCATTCGAGCGAGAACACCACCTGCTCATAGATCATGGTGGCTGCGTTCAGATAATTTCCGCCGCCAAGAATCTGCGGGACGACAAAGGTGGTGTAGGTGAGGGTAAAGACGAGCGCCGACCCGGTGCCGATGCCCGGCACGCTGAGCGGAAGGATCACCGTCCGTAGCGTGCCGATACGCGACGCGCCAAGATTCTCGGAGGCTTCGACGAGACGGCTGTCATGGCGGCTCATGACCGCGATCAGCGGCAGGATCATCACCGGCAAATGGATCTGCACCATCCCGATCAGCACGGCCCAATGCGTGTTCATGATCCGGAGCGCCTGGTCGATCAGGCCAGTCTGCAGCAGCGCCGAATTCAAGACGCCGCGCCCGCCGAGAATGACCAGCCACGCATATGTGCGGACAATACCGCTGGTCAAAAGGGGGGCGATCGTAAGCACCAGGATCAATCGCTTCGTCCAACGGCCGCCGGTAAGGAAGAGATAGGCGACAGGGTATCCAAACAGGAGGCAGAGCGCCGTCGTCGAGAGCGCGAGATTCATAGAGCGCTGGAAAGTGATCCAGTAGAGTGGATCGGTCAAAGCGTTCGTGAGGTGCGCGAGCGAGAATGTCTGCGAAACGATAGCGCCGCGGGAGATCTCAAAATCGGAGAAGCCGAGCGAAAGGAGAATTGCGAAAGGTATCACGGCGACCACGGTCAGCACGACAATCGCCGGAACGGCCGGCCAGATTCCGCGGCCGGACAGGAGCGCATCGGCAACCTGTTCTCCGAAACCGGGCGGCGTGATGCGCCGATGAATCGCCGCCTCGGCCATCAGCCGGGATAGACCGAACAGGAGGCAGGATCGATCACTGAAAGGCTGACTTGGGAACGGTCCTTGACTGGGCGATCGCGCTCCTGGCGCATCGCGGAGACGCGGATAACGTTTCCGTCCGAGGCCTCGACGTGATACTCGATCAGCGGACCGACATTGCGGTGAAACGAGACCGTGCCCTTCCAAGGCCCGGCTTCAGGCGGTCTGAGCCGAAGGTTGTGGGGGCGCGTCATAACCTTAACGCCGCCCGTCAGGTCTGTCGTGACCGTCTGACCGTCGGGCAGCCTGACGTGCCCCGTTTCGGCCTGGGTTTCCCAAAAATTGGACACGCCGATGAAGTCCGCGACGTAGGCGGTGGCGGGGCGGTCAAAGATCTCGTCGGGGCTCGCGACCTGTTCGATTTTGCCACCGGACATCACAGCGATCCGGTCGCTCATCGTCAGCGCCTCTTCCTGATCGTGGGTCACGAAGATCGATGTGAGACCGAGGCGCTTGATGAGCTGCCGCAGCTCGACCTGCATTGCCCCTCGCAGCTTGGCATCAAGAGCGTTGAACGGCTCGTCGAGAAGAAGGACGCGGGGCTCCATCACGAGAACCCGCGCAATGGCGACGCGTTGTTGCTGCCCGCCAGAAAGCTGTGATGGGTAACGATTCTCGAACCCAGTGAGCGACACGGTCTCGAGCACTGAGGCGACCCGCTGCGCCACCTCGGCGCGCGGCCTGTTGCGCATCCGGAGGGAGTAGCCGACGTTGCGTGCGACGGTGAGGTGAGGGAAGAGCGCGTAGCTCTGAAACACGACGCCGACCGGGCGGCGATTCACGGGCACGTCGACAATGTCCTGCCCGTCGATCTCGATCGTGCCGCCGTTAGGTTCCCAGAAGCCCGCGACGCAGCGCAGCAGCGTGGTCTTGCCGCAGCCGGACGGGCCGAGGAGCGTCACGATCTCGCCCTCGGCTACTTCCAGCGTAAAGTCCTGAAGAACCCTCGTGGCGCCGAACCGCTTGCCGACGGCCCCGATGCCAAGAACCGGGGCCGTGGTTTCGACTGTGTTCGAAGGACCCGCGGGTCCTTGCATCATGCTGCGAATATGCGGTCGAAGGTTTCGACAGTTTCGCCTCTGAGCGGCGCGAAAATCGGCCAGTCGAGCGAGGTTGTGCTGTCGAGTTCGGCCATCGTTGACGGCACGTACGGCGCCGCCTCCGGAGCGACCGGGACGCCTTTGACAACAGTTCCGAAATAAATCGGAGCGCTGCCCGCCATCTTCTGAATGCTCTCTGTCAACAGGATGTCGGCGAATTCGTGCACCAAGTCTCCCGTACCTTCGGCCGTGTTGACGAAGTGGACAATGTTCGTCGGCAGCATGAGAGGGCCGGGTTCCGTCACCTTGACATAGCCGATCGGAAGGCCCGCGCCGGCCGCAAGCGCTGTGTTGACATGCCAAAGAGGCGCAAGATCCACCTCACCGCGCTCGATCATTTGCTGCAGAAGCGGCGGGCTGCGTCCCACAAGCGGGTCGAGTTCCTGCCACTTGTTCAGTGCAAACGCCATGTCGTCCTGCGGCATTCCGAAGGCTTCGCAGGTCGCGGCCAGCACTCCGAGCCCGAGATTTGACTGCGGTCGGCACATGCCGATGCGACCGTTGTACTCGCCGCTCCACAAACCGGCCCACGTCGTCGCCGGGTTTGCGATCTTCGAGGTGTCGTAGGCGATGCCGATGCCTTCGAACCAGATCGGTTGACCAACATTGTAACCGTAGGGCATGAAGCGGGGATCGACGTTGCCTGAATTCGGGATTTTCGAGAAATCCAGCGGTATCAGCACGTCTTCGGCCAGCGCGTTGATGATCGCAGGCGATCCCATCACCGCGAGGTCATAAGGCGAGTCGCCGCGCGCCGCCTTGATCTGCGCCAGGGCCTCGGCCGAGAGGCCGCCGATGACGCGCAGGGAGATCCCCGGATTGCGGCGACCGAGCTCTTCGCCCGCCGCGATGAGCGGCGCGTCGGATTCATTGCCATAGCCCACCATCACAAGCTCGCGGCCTTGGGCGCGCAGGATCGATGGACTCGCAAGGGTCGTGGCGGTGGCGAGGCCGCCCAGGACCGTACGTCGCGTTAAATGCACAGTATTCTCCTCCGATGACTTTTCATTTGCGGGGAGGACTTGGCGGGCAGTCGCCCGAGACTCAGCCCCCTGCGCAATTATAACATTTTTTCGGCATGCTTTGAAAGAGTTTCTGGAACCGGGAGGAAGGCGCGCGGCCCTGCCCGTCTTTGTTGCGCTAGCGCTGCCAGCGGCGACCAGCGTGGACACCTCGCCTTTGGGGGAGATCCGCGCCCGCGACTTGGCCGCTTGAGTCAAGTTCGCCTCGCCTCTCGAAATTTGGCGCAGCCGGTGTTGGCCTGTGCGCGCAAATGATCGGCGAAGGGCGAGACCGGCGGACGCAAGCGCGGATTTTGTCTGGTTTTCTTGATCGTTCCGCCAGTCACCATGACGGTCATGCAGACGTGATTTGCAACGGAAACGACAGTGTCGGGTCTGCTCGTGATGACGACAACGCCAAGCGGTTCCCTGGGCAGCGCAAGCGCCATTGCCAGCGTGGCGGTTGCCGCTTCGGGGTTGACCGTTTCGCCATTCCGGAACTGGCAGTACGCGAGCCGTCCGCTACTCCGATTGCCTTGCCATAGAACCGGCTCGGCAAGTTCCAGGGGGCGGAAACGGCGCCCACGCCGAGCCGAAATCGCTTCGCCCCCGATACAACCTGTGCTCTTCAAGTGGCCGGGATACGAACTGTTCGTCACGGCCGACTCGCCGGATAGCTCGGTGCCGCTCATTTTCAGGGTGCTCAATGCGGGCTTGCGTTTTATTGTCAACCATCAGATTCTGAAAGATGCGTCTGCGCGATACACTTCTCGCATATGCATCAGTTACGCCGAGGAGCACATCGACATGAATTTCGAGCAGCGAATGCGGGAGATTCGACACGAGCCATCGTCTGACGCGCCGGGAGATCCGGAAAGATTGCGCCGCATCGCACTCACCAAGACAGAGATGATGACGCAGGGCGAAGCGATTGGCGCGACGCTTGCGGCCAACGCTGAGCATTTGGCCTTGATTGGCCGCGAACTTGCGAACCGGTCGATCCGGAAGATCGCGATGGTCGGTTGCGGCGACAGCTGGGTTGCGGGGATCGCAGTGCGCCATGCCATGGAACGTCTCCTGGGCGCCGCGGCCGAGCCTTGCGAGGCGTTCGACTTTGCCACCTATGGGCTCGAAGTCATCGACGCCGACACTGTGGTGATCGGCCTCAGTTCGAGCGGCAAGACCAAGCCGGTGATCGACGGGCTGAAAGGCGCAGCCGCGCGCGGTGCCTATGCCATCGGGTTATCGAACACGCTCGGATCTCCGTTGATGGAAGAGTTCCAGGCTGCGCTGCACGTCCGCGCGACACGTGCCGGTTGGCCCACGCAATCGAGCACAGCGGCGATGGCGTTGATGCTCGCGCTGACCGCGTCTGTGGTCGAGGCGCGAGGCGATGACGCCTCGGCTTTACGCACCGCGCTCGAGGAGCTGCCCGGTCAGGTCGACGCGGTGGCGCAGGGATTCTACGGCCCCGCGCAAGAGGTGGCTCGCCGCCTTGCCCGCGCCGACCTCGTTCTTCTGACCGGCGCCGGTCCTTACCGTGCGGCAGCTGAAGTCGGTTCCGCCAAGCTGGGGGAACTGGCGCCGATCCACGCATACGCATTGCAGTTGGAGGAATATCACCATTACCGCACGCAAAAGGCCGGCGATCCGCTCATTCTTATAGCGCCCGACAGGGCAAGCCATGTCCGTGCGCTCGAGACCGCGATTATGAGCCGTGGCATCGGGGGATTCTGCGTCGCGCTCGTTCCTGAGGGCGAGACCGAGATCTCCGAGGTCGCAGACGTTGCCTGGCACCTTCCCGAGGTGGCCGAGGAGACCCGACCCGTTGTCTATTGCGTGCCGCTGCACCTTTTCGGTTACCACGCCGCGGTCGAGCGCGATGCAATTGGCCTTGGAGCACCGCGGCTCGGAGGATGAAGTGATTCCTGATCTTGTTGCGGTCGGGGGCCTGACGGTCGACAATGTCGTAGCGGCTGACGGGACTGTCGCGCTTGAACAGGCAGGGGGAAACGGGGCTTATTCGGCCGTAGGTTTGCTGATGTGGCGGCCGAGCGCAGGGCTAGTGAGTGCGGCGGTCAAAAGCTATCCCCGCGCAGCGCTCGAGCGCCTGAAGGCCGGCGGCGTCGATCTTGGAGGGGTTCGATGGTTTGATGAACGGCTCGAATCCTGCGACTGGTTCATCTATGATGCCGGCGGCAATCGTGAGGAGGGGCTGACAAGCCCGCCCGCGGCTCTGGAAAAGGCCGGCTTTCCCACCGACCGCCTGAGTGCGCGCGAGGTTGAACGCTGGCGCACGACACTTTCGGAGCGCGATACCTCGGGCGAGATCAGCTATTCCGGTTTTCGCGATCGCCACCCGCTGACACCTGCCCAGATCCCTCCGGAGTGGCGTAAGGCCCGCGGCGTCCACCTCGCGCCTAGCCAGCCCGATGTGATGTTGTCAATGCTTGACCATTTCGCGGCCGGCGGGGCTCGCTTCACTGCGGATCCGGGCTGTCAGCTTGCCTCCCGTCGGCTGGATGAGATTGCGCCGATTCTGGCTCGCCTTGACGCCTTCCTGCCGAGCGAAGTTGAGCTGCGGGCGCTCGTTCCCGGCGCCGGTCTTGAAGACGCGCTGGCCGAGCTTGCCTCACGCTGCCCCGGCGCGGTCGCGGTGAAACTGGGTCCGAAAGGCGTGCTGGTCCGGGATCGGGGAACTGGCGTCGCGGTGGAGGTGCCGGCGGTTTCCGCGAATACGGTCGATCCGACCGGGGCGGGAGACAGCTTCTCCGGCGGGTTCCTTGCTGGGCTTGTTGAAACCGGCGACGCAGTGGCGGCGGCGCGGTTCGGTGCAATCTCGGCGGCGCGGATCGTGGCAGCGTTTGGCGCCGACGGGGCGCTTCCGGCGGATCGCGAAACTGCGCGTGCCGCGTTCGATCGCTATCACGAGGTCGCATCATGACTTTCAAGATTCTCCGGGCGGCGCCTTTGATATTCGCGGCCCGCCATCACCGTTCTTGCAACCGGTTCATGGACGCCGTGGGGTCGGCGTGAACCGGCGCGATTTCGAAGGCTATCGCCACGGCGTTCCGGCCATCCGCTGGCCGGGGGACGCGCGTCTGGCTGTCTCGATCGTCGTAAACGTCGAAGAAGGAGCCGAGTTGGCGCTAGCAGCGGGCGATGCGCGCAACGAGCATATCTACGAGGTGGTCGAGGAGGTCGAAGGCGACCGGAATCTGTGCATGGAGAGCCATTTCGAGTACGGGCCGCGCGCGGGTTGGCCCCGGATCCGGAACGTGCTGCGCGGGCGCGGGATTCGCGCAACGCTGAATGCCTGTGGCCGCGCTGTGGCGACGACGCCTTGGATCGCCGCTGATGCGGTTGCTGATGGTCATGAGGTCGCCGCCCATGGCTGGCGTTGGGAACGGCACGTGCACATGGACGAGTCAACGGAACGCCGTGCGATCGCGCGTACGGTCGAGGCCATCGCCCGTGCCGCCGGAGCGCCGCCCGTCGGCTGGCACACGCGATCCGCGACCTCGCTCGCCACGCGCGACCTGCTCATTGAGCAGGGCGGTTTTCTCTACGACAGCAACGCCTATAACGACGATTTGCCCTACACGGTCGATACCAGGGAGGGCCCGCACGTCGTGTTGCCGTATGCCTTCGATTCCAACGACATGCGCTTCTACAACGGCGGCGGCTTTGTCTTCGGCCAAGACTTCGCGCGCTACTGCATCGCCGCTTTCGAGCACCTCTGGCTCGAAGGCGCGTCGGCCCCGCGCATGCTGTCAATCGGGCTGCACACGCGGATCATAGGGAGGCCCGCACGGATCGGCGGCCTTGAAGCGTTTCTCGATCATGCCCTGTCTCGGGACGGCGTCTGGTTCGCAACGCGGGCTGAGATCGCGCGGGCTTGGCGCATGGGATTGGGACTGCCGGAATGGATGCCGCGACGGTGCCCGCCCGACTTTGCACCCGAGGAAGGGCGTCCCGCATGACCTGCAACCTCGTGGTCCATAGCGGCGCATGGCCGGACATGACCTGGCCAATCGGTACGCGGCCAGCGGTTGCCGCGCATATGGACCGCGGGCCGGCGCACGCCGGTTGGCGAAGGAGCAGTGGGATCGCGGTATCCTTGCGGCTCTTTTTGTTGGCGGCGGATCTCGACCGCGCCGCGGCCGCAATCTCGCGGATCGCAGGGACGCTTCCGCGAGGATTCTTGCGCCGCAGCGCCGGGAGCAATTGGACAAAGGGATTTTTTGCCAGGCGGGCGAACCGCTTTGCCTCAAATGGCAACGAAGGTGGTCTTCCCAGTCGCGGAACCTCGAGGCTGATCGCTGTGCCCTGTATGTGTGGCGGGCTGGCCCGAAAGCGTGACCTTCGGTGGATCGCACGACGGTACGACATCGCTGGTGCGCCGGCCCTCTCCTTGTCATGAGGATTGCGCTTGTCAATCCGAACACCAACGCAGGGACGACGGCAGCAATGGTCTCAATTGCCGCCGAAGTGGCGGGCGCCCGGGCGCGGGTCGAGGGGCATACAGCCCGTTTCGGTGTTCCGCTTATCACTGAGCCCGGAGCGCTCGACCGTGCCGCGATAGCGGTCGCCGCGCTCGCGCCGTCACTTTCGGCGGCCGACGCCGTCATCGTCGCGGCCTTCGGCGATCCCGGACTCGCCGCGCTTCGCGCCGCGCTCGACGTGCCGGTGACGGGCATTGCGGAGGCGGGCATGGCCGAGGCCGGTGTGAACGGGCGACCGTTCGCAGTGGTCACGACAACACCAAAGCTTGCCCCGCGCATTGCGTCGACCGCCGCCCTTTACGGACATCTGAGGTATGCAGGGACCTGGACGACCGACGGCGATCCGACGGCGCTTACCGCCGACGCCGCCGCGCTTGAGGTTGCGCTTGCCAAGGCGATCCGTTGCGCCGCCGACAGCGGACGTGTCGAGGCGGTCGTCATCGGCGGTGGCCCACTCGCAATGGCCGCTAGAGCACTGTCCGCGGCGGCACCGGTCCCACTTGTCGAGCCGGTTCCGGCAGCTGTGCGTCTGTCGTTTCTGCGCCTTGGAGCGGCGATTCCGGTATGAAACAAACACTGGTCGTCGCCGATCGCATTGTATGCGGGTTTGCCGCCGACGGAATCCCAGAGATTCTCGAGGACGCGGCCATACTGATTGAGGCCGGCAAAATCGCCTTGGTCGGCGAGGCGCGCTCGCTCCGGCGCGATTATCCTGAGGCAAGGGTGGTCGGCGGCCGCGGCCGGGTTGCGATTCCTGGTCTCATCAACGCGCATCATCACGTCGGGCTGACGCCGTTCCAACTTGGCGCCCGGGACCAGCCGCTCGAACTTTGGTTTCCCGAACGGCTCGTCATGCGCGACGTCGATCCGCGTCTCGACACGCTGTTCTCGGCGTTCGAGATGGTTGCTTCGGGTGTCACGACGGTGCAGCATTTGCACGGCCGCGCGCCCGGCGATGCCGATGCCGTTCTCAACCGCGCCGAAGCGATCATCGGCTCTTACACCGAGATCGGAATGCGGGCGTCATACTCGTTCGCCCTGCGCGATCAGAACCGGATGATCTACGACGCCGACGAAGTCTTTGTGGCGTCGCTTCCAGCCGCCCTTCGCGGGCCGGCGGCAGCCTATCTCTCGAACTTCGCACTGCCGCTCGAGGCCCAAATAGACGTATTTCATGCGCTTCGCGCGCGTTGGGCCGAAACGGACCTAATCGGTATCCAGATCGCGCCTTCGAACCTCCACTGGTTGTCCGACGCGGCACTCGAGGGCGCCGCGCGTATGGCCGAGGACACGGGGGCGCCTGTTCACATGCACCTCCTCGAAACACCCTATCAAGCCGAATACGCGCGCCGCCGAACCGGTGGTTCGGCGCTGGCCTTCATAGACCGCTTCGGTCTGGTCGGACCGCAGCTCACAATCGGGCACGGCGTCTGGATGTCTGGCGAGGATATAGAACTGCTTTCGGATCGGGGCGGGTGCCTTTGCCACAATTGTTCATCCAATCTCCGGCTAAAGAGCGGCACGGTTAACCTGAACGCCTTTCTGGCCCGAGGCGTGCGTGTTGCGCTGGGCATCGACGAGGCGGGCATCAACGATGATCGCGACATGCTACAGGAGATGCGACTCGCCTTGACGCTGCACCGGCCGACGGGCCACGACGCACCCTGTCCCAGGGCGGCCGACATCCTGCGCATGGCCACCGAACACGGTGCTGTGACGACACCATTTGCCGGCCGGATTGGGCGATTGTCGCCCGGCATGGCCGCCGATATCGTGCTGCTCGACTGGGAAACCGTTACGGGGCCCTGGCAGGATCCGGCAATTCCTCTGATTGACGTCCTCATTCGGCGGGCGAAAGCCGGCGCAGTCGAAACGGTTATCATCGGCGGCGAGACGGTCTATAACCAAGGCAGCTTCATGCGGGTGGACCGGCAGGCCGTCCAAGGGGAAATAGCACGTGCGCTGGGGCGTCCGGATTCAGAGGCGGAAGCGTCGCTGCGACGCCTGGCATCCGATTTGATGGAACCGGTGCGCGATTTCTACAGAGACTGGCTCTGAAGTGGAACTCGAGCCTGCTAACCGATTGTCCGGTGCGCCAGCACCAGGACGGCCTTTCGCGATATTGAGAATCAAACAGTTAAGTGAATCTTGAATCCCAAGTATCTGTCATGACACGCCTTTTCCGCTGATCAGGTTCACATGAAAACTCCGGCTCAGACGTTCGAAAGCATCGCCATCAGCGCGTCCTTCACTCCCGTTAACCGGAACTTCATCGCGAGATTTGAAAATTATTCAATGATATCCGACAAGTATCGGATATCAGGCTGGACTCGGACTGGGAACAAACTTGGTCGGATCGATCCCCATCAGTTCAAATGCCCGGCTCTGTAGCGGCGTCGGTTCCGACATCAGCGGAAGCCGATACGCCCGCCGGGCCGGTATGGCCACCTCGTTCAGCGTCAGCGTGGCCAGGTCGGCGAGAAGCGTCGTGAAACTGTGAACCGGCAGCCCGTCGGAAGTCAGTTTGGTGTCGGCCTTGGCCTTGGCGCTCTCCGAGATCCTGGCAGGCGCCACCGGTGACTTGCGTCGTGCCTGCGCGCCCTCACGGCCGTCATCCTCGAACAGAAGCGGCGCCAGGCGTCGGCGCAGGTGCCATTCAACGTAGAAGGCCAGCACGCACAGGAACACATGCGCCCGGACATGATCCTCGGACCAGACGTGGACCGGCCGGATCTCCAGCCGGGATGCCTTGAGGACCCGGATGCCCGCTCCACTTGCGCGAGGGACTTGTACGCCACCACCGCCGCCACATGGCCGTGGGGAACCGCACTCTTGATGGCGAAGACCTCGTTGAGGTTCCTGACGGCGACACCGCCCCTGAGGAGGGTATCGATGCCGCCGATGATGTGTTCGGGCAGGCCGGTGAGGTTGGCGCGGGTGCGTTTACGGATACGTTTGCCTTCGCGCCAGGCCTCGCGGATGAGGATTGTGGGAGGTGAGCCCCTGTTTGGGATGAACTCGACGTTGATTGCCATGGGAACGTTGATAGGGGGAGGTAGACGCGTTGAGTTAACGGGAAAAGTGACGCCACCCTGACTTTACATGGGAACACTTGTCCGGAATGTAAGCGTTCGGCGAAGGCGTGATGTTGTTGTCTATCGGCGTTTGGTGACCTTTTTTTCGGGGTTGAATTTTCCACTGGCTACAAGACCGGATATCTGTTAATCCGGTTTCATGTTGAGTTCCGGAGTTTCTGTTTCCGTCGTTCCGCCGGCTCGGTCTGGGGAGGATTGGGAGCGTCTGTACGCACGGGAGCGTGCACGTTCGGAGGCGGCGGAGGCGAGGATCGCGGAACTGGAAGGCGAACTCGGGGCATCGGAAGCCCGTGCCGAGGACTGGAGGCGGGAGTCGGTCCGTGCGCGCTGCGACCTCAACGTCCTTCGTTCGGTTTTCGCGCGCAATCGCGAGAAGCTTGCGGCGGCGCGTGCGGACCTGAAGGAACTGCACCGGAGCCGGAGTACGAAGAATGTGCGCGGGCTGGAGAAGGAGGTCGCGCGGTTGCAGGGGCTTCTGAACGCCGCCGCCATCGAGTGTGGCCGCCACTCGATGACGGGTTTGCGCAAGGAGATTTCCCGACTGAAGGCCGTGATTGCGCGGCAGGCGGAGGAATTGAAGGAACTCGGGGCGGAGAACGAGAGGCTCCGCGCGGCGCGTGAGACCCATGCGAAGGCCCGCTTCGGCCGCAAGAGCGAGAAGAAGGAGAAGTCCGGATCCGGCAGCGGCCGGAAACGTGGCCAGCAGGCGGACAAGCCCGGGCACGGCCGGACACCGCGTCCTGACATGGAGCGCAAACCCGAGGTTCACGACCCGCCGGAGGAGGAGCGTGTCTGTCCCTGCTGCGGCCTGCCTTACGTGAAGAACGGCAGCCATGACTCCGAGACCATCGAGGTCGAGGTCCGGGCGCATGTCCGGACCATCCACCGCAACCGCTGGCGGCGCACCTGCAGCTGTGCGTCGGCGCCGAAGGAGGTGGTGGCGCCACCGGTTCCCCGGCTGTTTCCCGGCTCCTCCTATGGGATCAGCTTCTGGGTCTGTTTCCTGCTCGAGCGTTACGCCTTCCACCGTCCGCTGAACCGGGTCGCGGCATGGATGCGTGACCAGGGGGTGCCCATCTCGGCCGGGACCCTGGGCGACAGCATTCACAGGCTGATGCCGTTGTTCGACCCGCTGTCGCAGGCGATCCTCGCCCACCTGAAAGCGGCCTCGGTGCTTCAGGGCGACGAAACCGGCTGGCGGGTTCAATCCCTCAAGGCCATCCGTGGCACCAGCCGGGCCTGGCTGTGGTGTGCGGTCTCCCGGGATGCGGTGTGGTTCCAGGTGGACGCGCGGCGCAATGCCGAGGCGGCCGGCAAGCTGTTCGCCGGCGTCGGTGCCGGCACGGTCCTGGTTTGTGACGCCTACTCGGCCTACAAGAAACTCGCGCGCGTTCTCGGCGGCATCCTGATCCTGGCCTGGTGCTGGGTCCATGTTCGCCGCAAATTCATCGAGGCCGCGGCCGGCAATGACGCCCTGGAGGCATGGGAGAACCGGTGGCTGGACCGGATCGGGAAACTATTCCACCTGAACAGGGTCCGGCTGAAACACTACGACCCGGAAGCGGGGATGGATCAGCAGTCGCGAAAGTTCGGGATTGCACATCGTCAACTGCAACGCGCGGTCGACAAGCTGTTCGCCCTCGCGGAGACGGAACGCGCGGGGCCTGCCGGTTCGGACCGGCGTGCGAAGGCGCTCAACTCGCTGGTGCGGCATCGCGGCGGGCTCTGCGTGTTCGTCGACAGGCCGGACATTCCCATGGACAACAATTTGCCTGAAAGAATCCAGCGCGGTCCCGTGATCGGGCGGAAGCTGTCGTTCGGCTCCGACAGCCTGGAAGGCGCCCGGTACTCCGCCATGATGTACGGGATCATCGAGACCCTGCGGATGAACGGGATCGATGTCCGCACGTGGCTCGACGACTGGCTCTCGGCCTGCGCGGGCAACGGCGGCCAGCCTCCGGACGACCTCTCACCCTGGCTGCCATGGTCGATGGACGAAGACAGGCGCCGACAACTCAAGGCCACGCAATGACCGCGGACAACACCACGATCGCGTGCCGTTACCACGGGCGTGACTTCACCACCGGCGAGATGGCGCTGATGCGGGACCTGATCGCGGCCTCCCCGCAACAGACCCGTGCCGGGCTGGCGCGCGCGTTCTGCCGCGCCATCGGCTGGGTCAAGCCCGACGGCGAACTCAGGGCCATGATGGCCCGGCTCACCATGCTGAGGATGCACCGGGACGGGATCATCACACTGCCGCCGCCGCGACACGGACCGCGGCCGCGGCGGGTTCCGGAGTTCGGCCCGGAAACCGACCCGCCGCAGACGCCGATGCCGGAGACCCTGGACGCGGTGCGCCCGGTCCGCCTGGTCAGGGTCACCGGCGCCGGCCGTGCCGCCAGTGTCGCCTGGAACGGCTTCATCGCCCGCTGGCACTACCTCGGTTACACGCCCCTCATCGGTGCACAGATGCGCTATGCGGTCCAGGACCGGGAGGGCCGGCCGCTGGCCATGCTCGGCTTCTCGGCCGCCGCATGGAAGACCGCACCCCGCGATGCCTTCATCGGATGGTCTCCGGAAGTCCGGGAGCGGAACCTGTACCGCGTGATCAACAATGCCCGATATCTCATCATGCCATGGATCCGGATTCCAGGTCTCGCCTCCCACATCCTCTCCCGGGCGCGGCGCCAACTGCCGAAGGACTGGCAAAGCCACCACAACATCTCCCCGGTCCTGATGGAAACCTTCGTCGAAACCCCGCGCTTCTCAGGGATCACCTACAAGGCGTCCGGATGGATCCATGTCGGAACAACAAAGGGGCGGGGCAAATACGACAGAAAGAATGAATTCGCAAAGCCCAGGAAAGACATCTGGCTCTGCCCGCTCAGAAAAGACTGGAAAAGAATCCTCAATCAATAGACAACAGACAACAACATCACGCCTTCGCCGAACGCTTACTCCGGAATCTCCTTTTCCGGAATTCGCGTAAGTGACTCTAATTCAACGACTTTTTCTCAGATGATTCCGTTTTGTTCCGCCTGAAGTTCCGGTTAATTCGTGCGAGTCGCTGATGAACTGGGTGTGCAAGATTGCGGTTAGGCCTCGAAGAGTTCGGCAGCGAGATCATCCAGCGAGCCGATGTCCTTTTGTCGCAATGGGGAAGGGAGTCGGTGAAAAACGTCGAAAGCGTGATGCTGTGCAACCCCCTGGGCTTGGCGGTGCAGAGCAAGACCAAGGGTCCTGTGGGCGAAGTCCCCGCCGACTGGCCACTCGCTGGCAGCCAGGAACACGCTTAGCAATTCCTTGTTGCATCGAAAGGTATCGAAAAAGAGCTTGGCAAGTTCATAGTGACGATCGATCACGACCGCATCACCCCAGTCAATGATCCCGGAAAGGCGACCGCCTTCGACATATATGTGGTTGTCCACGAGATCGCCGTGGACGAAGACACGGTCGAAAGGGCGGAGACGTGCAAGAAATCCGCGGATCCCGGGTATCAGATGTCGCGGAAGCGAACTCCGTCGGGCTGCCGCAACTATGTCGGCGACCGGCAAGTCTGTCGGAGGCATGACCCGGATCGGCCGCAACGCGTGCACGCGGCGGATCTGACGACCCAGTTCAACGGCGAGCGCGGTCAACCGTGCGGGTGACAGGCTTGACCGGCAGCATGGGACCCCGGAGATCCGGCCGGTGACCAGGTACGGCCATGGCGTGTCGGATCCGCTGAAAATGCTTCCGGATGCCAGCAGGCGGGGCGCAGAAATCTTTGAATCGTTCGCGACAAGGTGGAGTGCCGAGTGCTCGGCCGCGTGGCTCCCACGCCACGGCGGGAAGTGGCCGAACAGCTTCAAGACAACATCGCCGCAAAGAAACGTGGGGTATGTTGCATTATGTCCAGCCAACACTTTCCGTTCCATCCCCGACAGGTCGTGTCGCTCAAGGATCCGAGAAATGTAAGGTCGCCAGAAACCGACATCGGCAATTCGCGACCGGTATTCCTTGGCAGATCCAAATACGGGAGGTTCTGTCGCGGTCATGTATCGAAGGATGGCAACGGAGAATCGATGGATGGTTCAATCTTGAATTCTGGCCCGGGTCGCAAGGAGCAAACGACCATGGCATATTACCAATGCATGGCTGGAGAGCGGATAACCGCCCCGAGTCGGAGATCGCCAGGCGCGATCTATCCCTGAGCCATGCGCAAGACGCAGGTCTCGCTCGGGCACTGGTTTTCAGAAAGACAACTTCAAATGCGACTCATGAGTCGCTTTAGCCGTCATCTCCAGGGAGAATGACTGTATTGCCGCGGTTGGAGATGCCCTCTGTATCGGTGTATGATCCATCCGGCGTGTACATGGTGCGACTGAAGTCCCGATCCCTGGCACGAAGTTCGTCACGCCCAAAATGCATGAAGCCGACACTCAGATTGCCGCGCCCCGACGGGCCGCTCCAGAGGGCGCTCCCGTTGCGCGAATCCATGCCCTTCTGGCTGGGCAGGCCGGCGCTGGCGGAGACCTCGAGACCCTCGAATTCATTCCTGAGCACGATGTTGACCGTGCCGCCGATGCCGTACGCGCTTTGCCGGACCAGTCCCTCGTCCAGGATTTCGACGCGTTCCACGGCTGAGGGGGGGGGGGGGGGCAATGGCATTTCTTTAACGATTCGGCGTCATTTCCTTTAGATTGCATGGCTGTTCCGGGGCCACCTTGCCCCTCTCCGGTCCGGATCAGTCCGTGATCACGCGGTCTTCTGTCGCTTCCGGCTCCACTTTCCGACGGGTTTTCGTGAGCGGCGCGGGAATGACCGTCCGGGCCGCAACCGTGCCCTCACTGCGAGGATGGAGTCCGCCATGCGCCCGACGGTGTCGGCCAGGGCTGCCGTGTGCGCCAGGATCATCTCCTCGAGGTTGACGGCGAGCATGGCCAGTGCGTTGGAGAAGTTCGTCTTCATTTTCGGCCTGTCGCTTTCGTGCATGTCGTCGAGCAGGCTGTCGCCCCGGTTGGAGAACAGGCGTGCCATGGCGATGAGGTTGAAATGGGCGTAGAGTTCCTGACGGACGCCGCGTTCGGTCTTGCCGTGGAATTCGTCCACCTCGATGACATGTTTGGATGTCTTGTACAGCTCCTCGATCGACCAGCGACCATGGTAGAGGTCGGAAAGGTCGGCGATACTGTAGCGCTCCGTGTCGGTGAGGGTTGTGGCGAGCACGTATCGTTCGCCTTTGATGTCGTAGCGGACCAGGCGCAGGACGACCGGGGAGGCCGGGGTTGCGAAGCCTGCGGCCCGCAGCTTCCGCAGGGCGTCCTTTCCCGGTGTGATCCTGATGCGGGCATCGTCGCGGTCTCCGTCGCGGAAGGCGTCGAAGGCGGTGACGGTGTTTCGCGGGATGCGGAACACCGGATGCAGGCCGCGTGCGGTCATGGCGTGGAGCATGACGAAGGAGAAGTATCCCCGGTCGAGGACCACGACATCGCCGGGTGAGAGGGCGCCGAGATGGGTGAGCGCGGCGGTGCGCTCGTTGGTATCGGGAGAGAGGATGAAGTCGACCGGCATGCGGTTGTCGAGCTTGTAGAGGCAGGACAGCAGCCCCTGGGGGGTAATAGGGGCAACTCCTCGGGAATTGGATCTGGCCTGAGGGGCTTTTTCCGGCACTCATTGAAGCGATGATCAACGCGAACGGTCGATACTGCTGTCGCGCTTGTTCGGTCGTCAATGTCAGGTTGTTGCGCGCTGCCTGATGAGGTCTGCAAGCCTCGGCACGTCGGGAGCACCGGCAACTCCGAGACGGTTCCTCAGGTAGTCCCAGAATGACAGGCCAAGCTTCTTGCAGGTCTTCTTCCCTCCGATATAGGCATCGCGTGCGGCCCGCCCGGCCTCGCTTCGGGTCCCGAACGAGATCTTGCGCCGGGTGACATGGTCCCGGATGTCGTTTTCAATCCCGTTTGTGTGGAGCGGTGTCTCCGGATGGTCGAGCACGCGCAACAGCTCGTCCCTGTTCGCCTTCAACCGTTCGAGCAACCGGTCGAGGCTGGCATAACCGGTACGCATGCCGAAGATCTGGTCGAACCGTGTCTCCATGACACGCTTGCGCCGCGGGGTGGGGCGTTTCCGGTAGCGGGCAAGGCTGCGGTAGAGCTTCCACATCCTGTCGAGCACCGGAGCGACCCGTTCATGCTGATACGGGGTGTTTCCGTCCAGCTTGCTGACATTGCGCTCTGCATGAATCCAGCACAGGGCATGGAGGTCGCCGACATCGAACTGTCCGGCATCGTCGCTCAGGATCACGGTTCCGGCAATGCGCCCGCCATCGCAGATCGTCCCCCAGAGCGCGCCCTCCGTGGCGACCTTCACCGGGTTCTTCATC
This sequence comes from Paracoccaceae bacterium, assembly GCA_963664045.2. Classification (GTDB taxonomy): domain Bacteria; phylum Pseudomonadota; class Alphaproteobacteria; order Rhodobacterales; family Rhodobacteraceae; genus JAPPHA01. Next base: position 21,347 of record CAXXGT010000004.1, read on the forward strand.
CCGGCAATGCCGAGCGCTTCCAGATGGGCCCGCCATTCATCGCCGTCACTGAAGCGCCGCTGCCCATGGGAGGCGAGACGCGCGATCACCGTCCCCGGAAGTTTCCGTTTCCCCATGTAGTCGAGTGCAGCGTCATTGACCGTGTAGGCTTCCTCACCCGCACAGAGATGTTCGAGGAAATCGAGGCGGCTTTTCGAGCCGCTCGACCGGAAATGGGCAAAGAGTTCGTTGCCGATCGCCGTGCAATAACCGTTCTCGGCCTTGTGGCGGGCACCGGTATCGTCGACGTTGAGCCACGAAGCGGTTTCCATGCCGGCCCTCAGCACCTGCTGCTGTTCCGCCACGATGCCCCCGGTGTCCGTGGTCAGGAACCGCCCCACCTGGCGCGCGGAGATGTCCAGGCCCACATCGTTCAGCATCGACGTAATCCGCCCGATCGTCGACTGGCACTGGTAATACAGCATGATCACCAGAGCCTTGACGCCGGGACCGTACTGTTCGCGTCCCGTCGCCACCTCCGGCGGTAACGGCGCTACATGCCGGCTGCCGTCCGGGAACTCCCAGACCTCGCGTCTGTAGGTGACCTCCTCGGCATGGAACACGATGTCGCGGACCGTGTGGTCCTGGTAGCCCTTGTGCACCGCTCCCTCGGGCACGTCGTCGAGACCCACCTTCACCTCACGACGGTGCAGGTGCCGGTTCCGACGCCGCGGGCCGCGACCTTTCCTGCGGTCCTTGCCGGCCTTCCCCGACCCGCCGGACCCGGAAGAGCCCGATGCCGGATCGTCCGTATCATCGCCTTCCGACGACGCCATTCCGCTCGGTTTCATCCGGGGGCGCTTCGGAAGCTTCTTCAGCGCCCGGATCTCGTCGCGCAGGACCATGTTCTCCTCGCGGAGTTCGGTGAGTTGTTGCGCCTGTTCGGCCAGTTGCCGATCCCGGTGCTTGAGCTGCTCGTTCTGTTCTGCAAGTTGCTGATCTCGTTCAGCGAGCCGGTCGAGGGCCACGGTGAGCTGCTCCCGAAACGCGGCAATCCCCGCCCCTGACGCAGCACCGGCGCCTGTCCGAATGTCCGTCTGCGAATCATCCATGCCCCTTGGAATCACAAGTCGATTCCGAAGGGAATCCCCTCATCGGGAAAAACAACCGGAAGTCACGGAATACCCTGTCAGGTCAACCCGAATTCCCGGAAAGATGCCCCTATTACCCTGGGGGTACCATGCATCGGGATTGGGGGTCTGGTATCCGGCTTCGACGAGCGGGCGCGGCAGGTTGAGCTTGGAGCCGTCGACGGCGAAGGTGCGGTGTTGGTTCCAGGGTTGGTTGTCTGTGTCGTGTGAGAGGATCTCGCGGTGCAGGTCCCGGAACAGGTCCTCGTGCACGCGGGCGCGGGCCTTGCAGATCGAGGAGGCGGCGACCGGTTTCGGCTGCGGCAGCGCGATGCCGGAGCGTCGGCACTGGTCCCACAGTTCCGCTGTCACGGTGGCGTAGCCCTTCTGTCCGCGCGCCAGCACCAGGCGGAACACGAACAGCATGACGATCAGGCTGTTCAGCACCCGTCGCCTCTGCATCCATTCCCGGTCGTGGCGGGCGGCGATGTCGGTGGCCGCGTCGACGATCCGGGACCACATCGCGATGAAGAGGTCGTCGGCCGCAGAGGCGGGAGGCCTGCTGCGGCGCTTCGGCTGTGAGCGGGGCGTGTTCTCTCCCTTCAGGATCTCGCGGAACTCCGGATCCAGCACCCTGACCAGGACCTGCTTGGCCGGCTTGGCGCCGCGTCCGCTGCGCTTCCCGGCCGTCATGCCGATCTGCTGCCAGTTGGCGGCCCTGTAGCAGGCGCCGTCGAAACGGGTCGGATCGATGAAGGTCTCGACGACCACCGGACGGCAGGAGTGCCGCTCCTGCCAGCAGTCGGGCAATCGGCGCAACGCCATCGACAACACTTTCGACGCCAGATTTTCGACGCGAACCCATGGCAACACGAGGAATCGACTGTTCGAGAGCGCAAGGTGCAACCGGCGCTCACGCTCGGTCTCGCTCCACCCGATCCACGCGTCCCGGGCCGGCAGCATCCGTGCCGCCGCCTCGAACAGCAGAACCGCGAGACACCGTCCGTGGCCGTCACGGACGAACCAGCGGATGTGCGGGCCAAAGGGCCGCGGACATCCGAGGTAGTGGTAACGGTCCACGAACGCGTTCCAGAGAGCGACATCCTCCGGCGATGTCGCCTCCTCAAGCACCAGCGGCTCCAGGGCACCAAGACCACAGGCAATCTCCGGTTGCGGGTCGGATGCCCGCACATGGACGATCGGCTTGCGCGTCTTCGCCACCGGGTTGCGCGACGCAGGCAGGCTCAGGATCCCGCACTCCTCCAGGTGCTCGAGAAGCCGCAGGCCGGCAGAAATCCGGTAGTCGCCTTTCGGCGTGGTCCAGTTCAGGTGCTCGCAGATGGTCATGGACAGTTCGTTGCGGCTGTCGTTCGGGAACAGTTCAACCGTTTCCTGGATGTCGGCGATCTGGCGCCGTGTGAAGCGCCGGCCCAGAAAGGTGGTGGACTTGAGGGCAGTGATTCGCGGGTCCATGGCTGCAAGCTCCCGACAGGGCGGTCCAATCCAGACATAACATGCCATGGAAGGGAAATCGTGTCAACCCACAAAACACGAAATCGCCAGGAACAACAAAACCAACCTTGAATCAGGGTGGTGCGTCACCACGCACGACAGAACAAAAATGCCGAATGTCTAAGAAAATGCCATTGGGGGGGGGGGGGGGGGGGGGGGGATCATCGAGAGGTATATCCCCGATACCGGGCGCCCGTTGACGAGATAGATTCCATTGCCGGTTCCCGACCGCGCCCCGGACAGGCCGAAGCTGTTGAAGCCAAACCGGCTCGACAGCGGTTCCGAGAGATTCGCGGCGCCCGACATCTCCATGTCCTGGCGGTCGATCACGACGACGGCGCGCGCCTCCGCCGTGTCCGGCAGCGGAACCAGGTACGCCGCCGCGGCGATCATTGGCGCCTCAGCAAGTGCGGGGCGGCAACGACATCCGGCGGCGGCCAGAAAAGAATGGAGCACACGAAAATTGGGTATGCTAATGTCCTCCGTTCGTACTCGGATTGACCGCCGTCATCGCCGTGCCGGACCCGTCAGGCCGGGCCGTCATGGCGCTTCCCGGAACCGGCCGTTCAGCCGGACACCAGCGGTGTTCCCCACCCTGCGCCTGTCACGGCAGGAATGCCGGTTGCCCGGCACCCCTGTACCCATCACGGCACGTCCATGTGCGGCGGGATTGTGTTGTGGTTGAGGTCTTGTTCCTTAGCTCAGACCGCAGAGGTGCGACGCAGCGCCTGGTGGGGACCCCGGAGCGCTCTCAACACGGCAGATGATCGTGCGGACCGGTAGACAGAGACCAAAGCACCGGTCTTGACCGCCCGGAATAGGCTGCCATAAGTGAGGCATCGGCCTTGGGACAGTGGATTCTCCCGTGCAAAATGAAGAAACTGGTGGCACGACCTGGTCGCCGCGAAAGTGTTCGCGCAATCCCATTCCGGAGATTTTCGAAGCGGAGATGCTGCTCGATCATGCCATTGCACATCACATGGCAGGCAGCCGCAATGAAGCCGCTCGCCTGATCCGGCAGACCGACAGGAAAATATCAGGAACTTCACGGAATCCCTCTGGGGGTCGAAGAAGGCAAACCCCGACCAGCCAACTGGAGGGCCAAAGACGGCTTCACAGAGGCCGGGCCGCAGCTTGGGTCCGCGGGTGTCAATGCAACCATGAGCTTTAGTCGCCCATCGGATCCGATTGCAGCCAAGTCTACACGCATGTGTTCGACATCGTCTCGAGCGATCTCTCTTTGCCGGGGCAAGTCGGGCAATGACGCACCAGACGCGGCGACCGGATACGCTGCGCCCGTTACAAAGTAGAGGACCGCGATGGACAGTTCCACGTTTTTCGCTGCCGACTGGCTAAACACCGGGCATCCTATGTCGCTGGAAGATTTCCGGGGCCGGGTCTTGGCGGTCGAGGTGTTCCAGATGTTATGCCCCGGGTGCGTCCTCACTGGCCTGCCACAGGCGCAGCGCCTCGCCCAAAGCTTCGAGGAAAAGGACCTGGTAGTGATCGGCTTGCACAGCGTCTTCGAGCATCACGACGGCAACAGCCGCGAAAGCCTTGCCGCCTTCCTGCATGAGTGGCGGATCGGTTTCCCCGTCGCCATCGATGCGCCGGCGACGGCCCGATGCCACGCACGATGGAGGCTTGGCACCTGCAGGGCACGCCCAGCCTCGTGCTGTTCGACCGGCAGGGCGCGATGCGTGCGCGCCACTTCGGGCAGGTATCCGATCTCGCGCTCGGGGCGCAGGTGATGCGGCTGGTCTGCGAGGACGCGGATGATGCATGACGGGGTCGTTTGCCGGGGGCGGTAGAATCCCGGGGGGTGGCGATGATTTATTCCGCGCTGGCGGCAGGACTGACCGAGGCCCTGATTTGGCGGTTGCCGGGAAGACGTAAAGAAATTTTTTCCGTATAAGACGAACGCTTGGAGTCATTTCCCTGTTTATGTCGACGGACAAAGCATCTCGCGGCGACGGGCTTCCTTTGCCACTTCCTCGCTCTTGCCGGGACAGCCGCGTCTGCGTTTCGACTTCTCCCGGGCCGCCGGTTTCTCCCGCCCCTCGACCGCCGTCGAGTCCCGCGAGACATGGCTGATCAGTTCCTCCGCCAGGGCCTCCTTCACCAGGGCCTCGTGCATGCGCTCCGCAAGGCGGCTTCGGAAAACGCGGCAAACGCTCGCGAAAAGGTCGCCTCGCTCGGGATCGCGCTGACACGCGACCAGCCGCACAGCCTGCGTAACGGCGCATCCGCCAGAATCCTGTCGATCCGGTCACGGGTCGTCGGCATGTCCAGATCGCCTTGGCAATTGAAGGCACGCGCCAGTGGCCGGCGGCTCTGCTGAGGTCGTCCGGCGCCAAGCAGTACGTGTCGACGAAACACTCGATCTCGACCAGGTCAAGGACCTGTACGGGCGTTGATGCTTCTCCAGAAGAGGGGCGACCTCGTCGGCCAGTTCCGGGAAGAGTTCCCCTTGAAATCGGTTCCAGATATTGGACAGGGTTGATCTCAAGGACATCGGGGTCGCCTCTGTTGGTAAAGTGTTGAGCACTCTACCGTGTCTTGTGGCGGCCCCGATCTTCAGGATTGTCCGAGCAAAATCGTCTAAATCGGCGGAAATTCGCCCGTCAGGGGGATTTCGCAAGAGGCCGCAAGAGGCCGCAATAATTCGATATGATCGAAATACACTCTCCGATCGCAGAATATACGGCGTCCCGTTCACGCTCATGTGGGGCAATTCCGGCTTGTCGGTTAGACCTTCAGTTCCCGTTTCTGCTGCCAAGCTCGAACTGAACATTGAACAGCCCGGCCTCCGGCCGAACCCCGACCTCCAGGTTCACGAGAACGACCCGGGTGCGCCGGCCGTAGGCATCGGTAACGGTCCAGCCGTGAAGCCGAAGTGGTTCATTGGTGAACTGGAGTTCCAGCGTGCCAAGTCCCGGATTATCGGGGTCCTTGGCGATAATCATCGTCCTCTCGTCACCCAGTATGAGGGAGGATGCCCCGAGTTCGGTTTCAAGATCCAGTTCGGCGGCCAGGAACAGGGCGAGAGGTGATGATCGCAAGGGATACTGCCTGAGCACCTTCGAACCCGATTCGATAAGCGAGATCTGGCCGCCGCCCGCAATCACGACGTCCGCTTTCGGAAGGGAATACTCGAGCCGCATGCGCCCTGGTCGATGAACGTATAACGTGCCTTCCCTCCTCGTACCGTCAGGATTGACCTGCACGATGTCAGACCGAAGATGCTTGAGACTCTCCAGGTAGCTCGAAATCTCGTCAAGCGACGGAGCGGCTGCCAGGGCAGGCAGTGCGCTGACCGCGGCAAGACCCAGGCAGAGGCAGACGCGGAGAAGTCCGGTTCGGGTGTTCATGACCTGACAATAAGGCCGGGACTTGCAAAGGGGCAAGACGCCGCGAGTCACGACCCACTTCGCGTGGCTCACGTTTCCGGGATCAGGATCTCGCGCTTTCCGACATGGTTGGCCGGGCTGACCAGTCCTTCGTCTTCCATCTGTTCGACGAGACGGGCCGCCTTGTTGTAACCGATCGAGAGTTTTCTCTGGATATACGAGGTCGAACACTTGCGGTCGTTGGCCACGATCTCCACGGCCTCGGCATAGAGGTCGTCCTTCCCCGAGTCGTTGCCGCGGCCAATGATCAGGTTGACCTCGGACTCGGTGGCTTCGTCCAGTCCCTCGATCACTCCGTGTACATATTCGGGCGGGCCAAATGCCTTCAGGTGGGAAACCACCGATTCGACCTCCGAATCGCTGACGAAAGGGCTGTGAATCCTGGTGATCTTGCCGCCGCCGGCCATGTAGAGCATGTCTCCGGTACCGAGCAATTGTTCCGCTCCCATTTCGCCGATGATCGTGCGGCTGTCGATCCGGGAGGTGACCTGGAACGAGATCCGCGTCGGAAAATTCGCCTTAATCGTCCCGGTTATGACATCGACCGATGGACGCTGCGTTGCCATGATCAGGTGAATTCCCGACGCCCTCGCCATTTGGGACAGCCGCTGGATGCAGGCCTCTATTTCCTTGCCGGCAACCATCATCAGGTCTGCCATTTCGTCCACGATGACGACGATGAACGGAAGCTTGTTCGTATCGAGATGCTGGGTTTCGAGGATCGGTTCTCCTGTTTCGCTGTCGAATCCCGTCTGGACCGTTCGGGTGAATTCCTGCCCGCTCGCCAAGGCTTCATCGATGCGGGCATTGTACCCGTGGATGTTGCGGACCCCGACCCACGACATCTTGCGATACCGGTCTTCCATTTCCGCGACCACCCATTTGAGTGCGACAACGGCTTTCTTCGGATCGGTCACGACCGGTGACATGAGATGGGGGATTCCGTCGTAGACGCTCAACTCCAGCATCTTGGGATCAATCATGATCATGCGACACGCTTCGGGCGAGAGCTTGTAGAGAAGCGAGAGGATCATCGTATTGATGGCGACCGATTTGCCCGAACCCGTGGTTCCGGCAATCAGGAGATGCGGCATTCGCGACAGGTCGGCAATGAACGGCGAACCGCCGATGTCCTTGCCGAGCGCCAGGGGCAAGAGGCTCTTTCCATCATCGAAGTCATTGGTAGACAGGATCTCGTTCAGGAGCACCTTCTCGCGGTGGATGTTGGGCAGCTCGATGCCAATGACCGATCGCCCGGGAATGGTTGAAACACGTGCGGACAATGCGGACATCGATCGCGCGATGTCGTCCGCCAGGCCAATGACCCGGCTTGCCTTGAGCCCGGGCGCCGGCTCGAGTTCATACATCGTCACGACCGGACCCGGGCGAACCGAAATGATCTCGCCCTTGATTCCGTAGTCGTCGAGGACGTTTTCAAGCATCCGCGCGTTTTCCTCGAGGGCTTCGTTGCTGAGGCTCCTCCGGACGATGTTTGTCGGGGAGGCGAGAAGTCCAAGCGGCGGGAGGACATAGTCTGCCGGCGCCTTTTCGGGGAAAAGACTTGGCTGGGCCTCGGATCTGGCCCGCTCGCTGGCCTTGTTCGGAGACCTGTTCATGCCGCGAACGAGGGGTGATTGTTCCCGTATGGAGGAATCCGTTTGAACCATGCGTGGAGGCGCCGGCCCGAGACGGAGTTCGCCAGGAACCGAATCCGCGTCTTCACTCCGGGGACCGGACTCCGAAGTCGTACCGGCATCTTCGGACGCCGGGCCCTTGGCCGTCTCGGTGTCGGTCCAGAGGCCGGCCCCGGCGGCCGCCTGGCCGATTTCTCCCGGTTGGCCCGTGTCATCAACGGACCGGCGGCCGATTCCGATGAGCCTGACGGCCCTGGTCCAGAACCCCGGTCGTTCTGCATCCGGATCGAATTCCACGGGGTTTTCTGTTCGGGTCATGGCCGCAACACGTCGATCCTGCCTTCGCAACGGCGGCTCGTGGGAGTGCGGCGCCTGCCGCGCTCCCCAGCGGGAGCCCTGCCGGACGATGACATGTGCGATGCTGCGAAAACACACGCCATACGCGAATGCCAACAGTTTCAGGGAGTACACCAATTCGCCTCTCGAGACCCCGAGAGAGATGATCGTGGCGAACAGGGCGAGCACGGCGAAGCTGGCCGTTATCACGGTGAGTTCAAGACCTGGCTCAAGCAGATCCTGCCGAACGATCAGGCGAAGTATCGCGTCTCCGAACAGTCCGCCCATCCCGAACTCCTCGCTCCAGATCGGAAGGGTCACGTTGGACGAAAGGAAGATCGATGAAATGGCGATTGCAATGGGAACAACTGGCGCGCGGTACAGGATTCGCGAATCGCCGATGTGCCGGACCAGTCGAATTCCCCAGCATCCGGCGGCCACGGGGACACCCCAGGCCGCGAGACCACAGATCATGATCAGAGGGTTGACGATCCCGGCGCCAGGACTCCCGAAAATGTTCTGGGCGGGTTCTGTCGATGCTGCAAACCAGCTCGGGTCTTCAAGCGAATGGGTCCAGAGTGCAGCCCCGATCGCGACGCAGGCCACGATCAGAACGAGACCGAGCAATTCGATCGAACGATTCCGTAAGGCCGCGTAGGTCCTGGGGTCAAGAAGTGGGGCGCGGTGCCCGCTCGTGATGGCCATGTGAGGTCTATCCTCCCGGGATCATTGTTCGGAGTGTGCGAAGGCCGGTTTCAAGACGATCCCGGCCGTGGGTGATCGAGACACGGATGAATGGTCGGGCCGGGTCCGGAACTCCCGACTCGACCGGACCTGAAAGATATTCGCCTGGAAGAACCCGGATGCCGGAATTCCGCCAGAGATCGAGAGCAGTGGCCTCACCGTCGCCGGTCCGGATCCAGAGGAACATCCCGGCTTCGATGGGCCTGTAAACGGTCGTACCCAGCCCGGAGAACACGTCGTCCGCGAGTTCGTACTTGCGGATGTACTCGGCACGGCTGTCTGCGACATGTGCCTCGTCTGCCCATGCACGTGCGGAAACGCGCTGGATCGGCATGGGCAATGGTGCCCCTCCATAGGCGCGAAGTTTCCGAAGTTCACCGATCGTTTCCGGGCCGCCGGCGACGAATCCGGACCTGAGGCCAGGCAGGTTCGAGCGTTTGGACAGGGAATTGAACGCGAGCACGCGCTCGGGGTCGGCAGCCAGGCTTTCGGCCACCTCGAGGATTCCGGGTGGAGGATCGCGCCTGTAGAGTTCCGAGTAACATTCGTCGGAGAACACGAGGAAATCATGTGCCTCCGCCAGGCGGATCAGCGAAGCAAGCCAGTCAGACGATGCGACGGTTCCCTGCGGATTGGACGGAGAACAGATGTAGGCGATCGCGGTCCTCTTCAGTGTCGACCGGTCCAGCCGTCCAAAATCCGGCAGAAACTCGTTTTCTGCGGTCGCCGGAACGAGAACGGGCCTGGCGCCGGCCGCGGCGGCCGCACCGGCATAAACCTGGTAGAACGGGTTCGGCATTGCCACGAGTGGCGGGTCCCCGTTCTTTCGCTCGGGACAGAGCGCAAGGCAGGCATTGAACAGGCCTTCCCGGGACCCGTTGACAGCCATGACCTGCCTGTCCGGATCAAGGGTCACGCCGTAGCGGGTCTCGATCCACCTCGCGATCGATGCGAGCAGGTCGTGTGCACCCGGGTTCGGCGGATATCGCCGGAATTCCTCGATGTGTTCGAGCAGCACGGACCCGACGAAATCGGGCGGAGAATGCCTGGGTTGGCCCAACGCCAGGTCAAGGACATCCCCGCCGGCAACCTGTCCGTCCAAAAGCGTACGGAGCCGTGCAAACGGGTACGCGGGCAAATTCGAAAACCGCTCGTTCAGCTTCATGACCTGCCTCAGGTCTCGGAACCTTCTGGTTCTTCTTGCCGTCAAGATTAACGGAATGTGGCGAAAGTTTCAAATTTTTTGACTGGTGTGTCCGTTTCCCCGGAAGGCAGGATCAATCAGGTCAGGGATTCCCGTCTGAAAACGGGCGCGACGTCCACATGCGAGGCGCCAAAATCTCTGCATGCTCCCGCTGCCGCGGCAGTGCCGGCAGTTCGTGGCGAAACGCCCGGCTTTCGGCGCGTCCTCCGGAGAAATCAGATGACCATTGCGACAGAGGCTCCGATGGCCAGGAGTTTTTCTTCGGCCATGGGCGAACCTGTCAACATCAGTCCACAGGACGGAGCACCGGCAGGCAGCGTCAATGCACATTGGCCCAGGAGGTTGATGATCCTGGTGTTGCGCAACGCGAGGAGATTTGCACGGGCGAAATAGTCGGGATCTGTGTTCAGCCTGTCCGTTTCCGGAGGGAGAATCGCCGACGTCGGCGCCAGAACCGCAGAATATCCTTCCATGCGCGTCAGGCAGGACGCCCTGAGGTCGTCCAGGCGGCGCAATCCCTCGATGTAGTCCGTCGCCAGGATCTGTTTTCCGCCCCGAAATCGCTTGAGGATCTGGTGGAACATCAGCTGGGGAGAATCCTCGATGACGGATCGCCATTCGGAATATGCTTCTGCCGCAAACAGGTGGGGAGCGAGATCCAGTGAATCGGCGTACTCGGGTAACGGCGCCGTCTCGATGACGGCCCCGGCACGCTCAAGGGCACGGATCGAGCGGTCGAACGCGTCGGCAGGAGCATCCTCGATGTCGTCCAGAACCACGTGTTCCGGGACGAGGAATTTCATTCCTTCGAGAGGAGCACTGCGGAGCGCACCCGGTGGCTTGCCTTCGAGTATTGCCAGGAGCATCGCGGCGTCCTCGACCGTTCGGGTCAGGGGGCCAACCGTGTCGAATGACCGGCAGAGCGGCACGACGCCGTCAAGTGATATCCGGCCATGGGTCGTCTTGAGCCCGACCAGGTCGTTCCAGGCAGCCGGGATACGCACGGAACCGCCGGTATCGGACCCGATCGCCGCCGCGGCCAGACCGAACGCGACCGATGCGGCTGCGCCGGACGATGAACCGCCCGGAACCACGTCTGGCCCATAGGTGCACGGGGGCGTTGCGGTAACCGGATTGTACCCGAGGCCGGAAAACGCGAGTTCGGATTGGTGAGTCTTGCCAAGGCAGACAAGACCGTGCGCGCTTGCGTTGTTCAACACGACTGCATCGGCTTCGGGGATGCGTCCCTTGAGCAGGAGCGAGCCCGATTCGGTTGCAGCTCCTGCGGTATCGAACAGGTCCTTCCACGAGATCGGCACACCGTCCAGGGGACCAAGTCTCCTGCCTGCCCGCACCCGCCCGGCCGCCTCCCCGGCTTCCTGCCGCGCCCGGTCCGGCGTTGACCGGGCATAAATGCGTGATGCGTCGGGATGACTGTCGATGGCGTCGAGGAAGGCGTCGACGAGTTCACGCGGATCGATCTCGCCGGCCGCGATCGCGCGGCCGAGCTCACTGGCGCTTGCTGCCAGACAGTTCGCTGGTTTTGTCAATTTCTGCTCCTGTCACGACGCCTTGCCCGATTCCCGGGCGGGAGGTTTCCGGTGCGCCCCGGCGCGGGTCCTGCCACCAGGAGAATCCGGGAAGGGCGACGTTCGTCGCGTATCAATCCCACTTCCGTGCCCCCGTGACCGTGCGAACGAGGGCTGAATCCGGGTCCGCCAGATCCTCGATTACCGTAAAATGATCACGCTGTCGCTCGTGGACCAGTGACACTTCCCGTAGCGGTTTCCACGCCTCGTAGATCAACTGGGTTTGGCGGAGAAACTCGGGCCTCTCAAGTGCACCGACCCAGAAAACCACCTCGAGCCCGGGCCGGCCGGAAACCGGCTGGTGAAACACCGGGCTCTCTTCCCGGGCCTCCCGGTCGTCCAAGTCCAGGATCCGGTTCATTTCCGTCAGGAGCAGCGGTCGCAGGTCGAAGAGTCCGCTGATCGCCACGACCCTTTCAAGGCGGTCCAGGACACGCGCAGGGAGCGGGCTGTCGTCGCAGATCATGCGCGTCGCCAGGTGTCCGCCGGCCGAGTGACCGACGAGCGTGACGGGTCCGTCACCGTGCCGGGCGGCAAACTCCACCGCGGAGGCGATTTCAGCGGTGATCCCGGATATCCTGGCTTTTGGCGCCAGGGTGTAACCGGGAACGGCAACGTCGAAGCCGGCCTCGCAAATCCCTCCCGCAAGATGGGTGAAAAACTCCTTGCCGAGTCTAATCCAGTAACCGCCGTGAATGAAAACGACCAGTCTCCGCGACCCGGAAGCGGACCGGATGATGTCCATGCGGTTGCGCGAACCCGGTCCGTAAACCAGATCCGCCTCCAGGCTTCCGCCGGCTTCCGGCGACTGCCGGAAATCGCCCGCGAGTCTTGCCCATCGCTCGAGCGTGGCATCGGCCCCGGGAACATGGCCAATGTTGTCCAGTGCTTCGTTCCAGTCGATCATTGCTTCACCGTGACACCGGGTTGACCTGTCGCCGATCTGCTCAACGGAACCCGTTCCGGTAACTCCCGGAGCCACGCGACATCAGCGGTCCGGCCGCGATACCTGCGACAAATCCCCCGAGATGCGCTTCCCAGGCCAGTGTCCCGCTGAAGGCAAAATAGATCAGGACATTTGCCGCGATCAGCCCGAGAATCGTTTTGAGGACAGGGGTGATCAACAGTCCGCGCCGGCGGCGGTTGGTGAAGTCCCAATAGAGCCACAACCCGAGGAATCCGAAAACGGCGCCGGATGCGCCGACCATGGGTCCGTTCGATGTCGAGAGAAACTGAAACCCGAGAGCACCGGCAGCTGCAGACACGATGAACAGCGCGAGAAGCGACCAGGGATCGGTGCGCGCCGCGATGTGCTTCCCGAGCGCGAGAAGCACGGTGGAATTGAGCGCGACATGGACGATTCCCCCATGAAGAAACGCATGACTTACATACATGGTCAGCCACTGCTCTTCAAAGAGTGGAGCGACAGCCCCGGTCGCGACCGGCCTCCAGAATGCGCCGTTCAGGAGAGCGTATGTGCGCCAGTCCGGATCAATCCAGCCGCGATCGGAAACGGCCAGACAGAGTTCGATCGCGACAATGGTCCCGGCCAGGAACCAGAGTTGCCACGGCAGCTGATCGTCGCGCTTGACCTTGAACTCGGACATGTTCGTCTCCGTTATTGTTCCCGCCAACTCACGGAATGTTCGGCCGCCGGCAACCGGAAATCGTGGAACAGGTGGCCTTTGTTCCTTGCACATGTGACCGTTCCCGACCGCAGGAGGCGATCGTCGTCGCAGGTCCGGTCAGTGGCAGGCGTGCACGAACCCGCAGCCGCCGGCAATTGTACGGCTGATTTCGTCCCGAAGCGCCCGGTTCACTCCGTTCTGCGTGGGTTCAGTCGGAGTGACCAGGCCAGCGGAGCCGTCGGACGCCCGGGCCGCCGATACCCCGGGAATCAGATGTCGAGAGCGTTGTCGCGCTCCCACGATGTGAAATGGGCCGTGTACTGGTCCCATTCCTGCCGTTTCAACTTGAGGAATGCAGCGGAAAACTCGTCCCCGAGCATGGACCTCAATGGCTTGTCCTTCTCGAACGCGCGCAGCGCATCCAGCAGGTTGAGCGGCAGGCGTTTTGCACCCCGAGCCTTGTGCCCCTCGGCATACATGTCGATGTCGAGGCGCTTGCCGGGGTCGGCCGAGGTCTCGATCCCGAGAAGCCCGGCGGCAATGACCGCTGCCTGGAACAGGTACGGGTTGGTGGCGCCGTCAGCGAGGCGAAGCTCGAAACGGCCGGGCCCGGGCACCCGAACCATGTGGGTTCGGTTGTTCCCCGACCATGTCACCGTGTTCGGCGCCCAGGTTGCGCCAGAATGCGTTACCGGTGCATTGATCCGCTTGTAGGAGTTTACCGTCGGGTTGGTGATCGCCGTAAGGGCCGACGCATGCCGGACGATTCCGCCAAGAAAATGCCTGGCCGTGACCGACAGCCCGAGTTCGTCGTCCCCGGCGAAGAGGTTTGTCGTGCCATCGGCATTCCAGGCCGAAATATGGGCATGACATCCGTTGCCGGTCAATTGCTTGAACGGCTTCGGCATGAAGGTGGCGCGCAGGCCATGGTTTTCGGCCACGGACTTGACCATGAACTTGAAAAAGGAGTGCCGATCGGCAGTCGTCAACGCGTCGCTGAACTGGAAGTTCATCTCGAACTGGCCGTTCGCATCCTCGTGGTCATTCTGGTACGGACTCCACCCGAGAGCCAGCATGTAATCGCAGATCTCGGTGATGACATCGCAGCGGCGTATGAGCGCCTGCTGATCGTAACAGGGCTTGTCCGCAGTATCCCGAGGGTCGGAAATTGCCGATCCATCGGGTGTGATCAGGAAGTACTCGGCTTCAACCCCTGTCTGGATCGACAAACCGTGTTCCCTGGCCTTTTCGATCATCCGGCACAGGGTGTTACGCGGCGCCTGGTCAACCTCTTCGCCTTCCATGACGCAATTGGCCGGGACCCATGCCAACTTCGGTTTCCACGGCAACTGTACGGCGCTGTCCGGGGACGGCACGGCCAGCATGTCCGGGTGGGCCGGCGTCATGTCGAGGTGAGCGGCAAATCCGGCAAATCCGGCTCCGTCGATCTCCATCTCGTCGATGGCGTCGAGGGGGACCAGCTTGGCCCTCTGGGCGCCGAACAGGTCGGTGAATGAAATCATGAAATACTCGACACTGTTATCGAGCGCGAATTTATGCAGCTTTCCAACCATTATGGTCCTCCCGGCAGCCGGTACATCGTTCGGTCAGGTCGATCCGTTCATCCTGGTGCTTCTTGCCGAACGGACCGCCGCCCGCCATGGTATACCTGCCATTGCCGGAGCATCAACTGCGATCCACGGAATTCCGTGTGCCCGGGACGAAAGCGGTGTCGCAGATTCGGGATAGAGACGAAAAATGAAAAACGTCAATGCAGACTGAAACGCGTTGTCTGCGGAGCTGATTGCCGGTCAATGAGAAAAAGCCGCCCTTCCGGGCGGCCTATTCGAAGGGGCGAACGCCAACGGTTGGATGGTCCCTGATTACGTGTTCAGGATGCATTGTCGAATAGTTTCGTGACGGCAGTGTCTTGACCGTCCACGCTGGTTCATTCCCGGCTTCGGGCTCCTTCTGGGATTCATTCAGGTTTGCGGCTGGCCTGTCGGTAGTGCCGGTATCCCGTGCGTACCAAAGAAATGTACCTGGCCGTGGCATGAATCCTTGCGAATTGGCGGCTTGTGCGGATTGGACTTCGCCAGGTATCGGCCTCCACTGTTGTATGGTTCCAGGAGGTCAGCCGGGGTGGATGATCGCGTTTGGCGCCGGCCCGATCACGATTGGTCAGTAGCAATGCGGTGTCCGTGCGGTTGCGGCGATGATCTCGAGCTCATGTTGTCGAGAGAAGTGAAGCCTAACTGGTCGCTCAAGACCAGAGACGGGGAGCCGCCGACCCTTTGCCCGTCCGTTTGGCGAAAGTCTGGTTGCAACTCGCGTTATTGGCTCCTCAATGGATTCATCCACTGGCGCTGATGGAAGTAGTAAAATTCTTCTTGCGAACCGTCGCAGCATATCATGAGCGTGTAGGAAAAACGTTACCCCAACCGATGCCGAGGGCACGAAACTCTGGTCTGCGTTCTGAAACCAGGTTGGACCTGGTCATGCGAGCACTAATGCCTGGGTTTCCGCTTGCACGGCGGTCGCCTGTAACAAGTGCGACCCGCCGCGCAGGTTCGGGCGAAACGTTTTCTCGATCCGGGTAACGTCCGACGGCTCAACGCCCGCCTTCTCCGCGTGCGCTTGCCACGTCTCGACGGAGTCCACGACTTCCCCGATTGCCTGCCTTGCCCTGGCGGGCTTGAGGCCCGCGTTCGAGGCGAAGTCCATGAGGTCGACATGGGTAAAATCGTTTCGCTTTCCCGCCAAGCTCATTTGGTGATCACGTGTCCAGGAGCCCGAAGGGCTATACGAGTAAGCCACGTCGTATGCCGGCGACAATCGCCATGAACCTGACCGATCCATGAGAAAAGAGATATTCTTGACGTGGTCATCCTGGTTGCGGGCTGCCACGTTGAAGACGGCGCGTTTGTATTGTTGCTCCACGACATCCATCCCGAGCCCAAGATCCCGGATCGTCAGGATTGCCTGCTCGTAGGAACAGGAGGCCGGGTCGTTGAAGTCGAAGTGCTGCATCGCGCCGAGGGATTGCATGTGGAACTTGCGTCCCCGCCCGTCCCTGTCGAACCGACGGGTCATGAAGTGGCTACGACCTCCCTCGTGGTGAAGCCTGCATTCCGACATGTCGATACCCGCTTCCTTTGCCATCAGGTGATACGCATACTCGATCTTGCCGAAGCCCTGCGGGTCAGCGAATTCCTTGTCGCGGTTGTCGGACACGCCGTCGAACTTCAAGAGCCAGTGCTCGAAACCCTCGTCGACCTTCACTTGCCCGGACTTGAACTCTCCGGTTTTCCTGTTCCAGGCGAGCACGGCCTTGGCGCGCGCGCCGCCCGCCGAGGTGCCGACACTCAGGATGTCTTCCAGCGCCGCCGCGTCTTCCTTGCCCCCGAGCCGCCCGGCAAGGTTCCTACGCGCGTCCAATACCCTGTTAGCCAGGCCCACCAACTGGTCAACTTCCAACTTTTTCGATCGCGTTGCCAGACTGACGGTGGGCTCAAACTCCAATGCCCCGGTACCGCGATCACCTATGTAGCAAAGCCGGTAGACCGGGCTGAACCTCCCCGCGCCTCGGCCCGTTTCGGCAAGCCAGGCATCGATCAACAGGTTGCCGAACTTGTCCGGTAACGCGTCGGCGAGCATGCCCGGTAGTCCCTTGAAGGTCTCCCTTCGAAGGGCTGGAAACTCGTAAGGCGCTTCCCGTACCGGCATTTTCAAAGGTGCGATCTCTATACCCGCGCCCACGAACCCAGGGTCGTATTGAAAGACGCCGAGCGCGCGCGACTCGTCCCAGCTCACGGCGCCAATGCGCCGCCCCCACAAAATGACACTCGCGTCAGTCATCCAACTCGTCACCCCATGTCCAGGTTGACTGCACCGGTTTCCCCGATGCGGGACTGGCCCTCCGACGCTCGCTCCCCTTTTTCGAAACGCGTTCAATGGGCCGGATAACCCCCTCGGGCAGGGCCGAGAGGATGGCCTCCTCGAGGTCAAGTGCGGTGGCGACGCGAAGGAACGTGTCGAGGGTCGAGGGCTCCCCCACCTCGAGGCGACGCAAGGTGCGCAAACCAATGCCCGCCCTTTCGGCAAGTGCGGCCTGCGTCACGTTTCGCGCGAGGCGCAGGCGCGCGAGGCGTTGCCCGATCTCCAGTTCCATCTGCCTTGACGTCGCCATGTCATCCTTAAAGGCCACAAGGTGCCGGTTAAGCGTGGTTTCATGTTTTATGGGTCACAAATAGCCTTTTGACTTTCAAATTGTCAACAGGCCTTAAGTGACCTCTTCGAGCGGATTTATGGAATTAATAGGCTGTATATGGCCTGTAAAAAAAAGTTCACCGTCATCGACCGCTCCTTGGCAAGGGTTGCCAAGAACAGCTCGATCTTCGTGACAATCGCCTGGTCCACGTAATGCGCAAGGAGCCATGCCTCTTCCCGGATTACCTCGGCACAAACCCTGACGGCAGAACTATCGGGAACAACGGCGACCGGGGGGCACCTGCCTCCCGGGGCTGCGCATCCGCGGTTCCCTGCCAGCACGGATTGGAGAAACCGTGGACAGGAAGCCATCGAAACTCGGGAGGTACCGATGATCAGACAGAACGACCATTCTGCCAATTGAAAACGACGACATTGCGCTCATGAATGAATGCAAGTTGCTCGATGCAATTCGAGAAACATATCCCCGGGGACTTCCTCGAGGGGTGGACGAGATCTGGTTCGTCCACACGCCGACACAAGGCAAACTGCTGTTTCGTGATTTCACGATGGATATCAGCGCAGCGGCTTGGTCAACCCGATGACGACGCTCACACCCTTGTCCGTCAAACGACCATTCGACGGACAAAAGCCAGAGAGCACCCCAGCGTCCGCTGCCCATGCTTTTGTTGATGACTTTGCCGAATTATTTTCCTACCGCGACTGTCGGGATCGAGAGGCGGTGCTATAGACGTGTCTCAAATCCTTCAACGACCGCGTCGAACTGCACGAGCACCTTCGTCGCTGACAACACCCGTTAGGGCGGAGAAGCAACCATGGACCCTGTAAGGATCGGCTTGATCGGCTGCGGCGTCATCAGCGTGGATTATCTCAGTGCCGCCGCCACGTTCGACGTCCTGCGTTTTGTCGGTTGCGCGGACATCGACTCGTCGGCAGCCCATCGCACGGAAGAGAGATTCGGTGTGCCGGCCATGTCGGTGGACGAGCTGCTCGGTCGCGATGACGTGGAAGTCATCCTGAACCTCACGATTCCTGCTGCCCACGCCGCGGTGAACCTCGCTGCCATCGAAGCCGGCAAACACGTCTACTGCGAGAAACCCTTCGGCCTCGACGTGTCGGAAGGCGAACGCGTGCTCGAAGCGGCGGACGCCGCCGGCCTTCGGGTGGGCTGTGCGCCGGACACATTCCTGGGCGGCGGCCACCAGACGGTTCGCGGTCTGATCGACGCCGGCGCCGTCGGCAAACCGGTTGCCGCCACGGCATTCATGATGAAACTGGGCCACGAGACTTGGCACCCCAACCCGGATTTCTACTACCAGCCCGGCGGTGGACCGCTCTTCGACATGGGGCCGTACTACCTGACCGCCCTGGTTCACGCGCTCGGGCCGGTGCGACGCGTGACCGCCATCACGAACCGCGGTCGCACCACGCGTACCATCGGTTCCGAACCCCGGCGCGGCGAGTCGATCGACGTGGAGGTCGATACGCATGCTGCGGGGACGCTGGAGTTCGTCTCCGGTGTGGTCGCGACCTTGGTCATGAGTTTCGACGTGCATCTGCACTCCAACCACTTCATCGAGATACACGGCGTTGACGCCAGCTTGTCGGCCCCGGATCCGAACTGTTTCGGTGGCGTCGTGCGCGTGTCCAGCGGTCGCGAGTGGGAAGACCGGGAACTCACCCACGGCTATACCGACGACATTCGCAGCATTGGCCTCGCCGACATGTCCGTCGGCATCCGCACCGGCCGCGAACACCGCTGCAACGGGCGTCTGGCCCAACACATCCTGGAGGTCATGGACGCATTTGGTCGTTCCTCCGCCGAGGGTCGACATATCGACGTATTGAGCCGTCCGGACAGACCGGCGCCATTGCCCCAGGGACTGGCGCACGGCGAATTGCGATAAAGGGGAAGTCATGGGAAACGTACTCATCACGTGGGGTGGCTGGAACGGTCACGAGCCGGAAAAGACTGCCGGTATCTGCGCGGACATGCTGTCGGCCAAGGGCCACGACGTCACCGTTACGGATGTGCTCGACCCCTTCGCCGACGAGGAGTTCATGGCCCAGGTCGATCTCGTCGTGCCGGTGTGGACCAAGTCCCGGATTGGCCAGGCGGAAGAAGCGGGTGTGCAGCGAGTCTGGCTGCTGAACTAGCGGGTGGAAGTCCCGCCGGCGCAATTCTTGGTTTGGCGCCGTAGCATATCCCACGGGTACTGGGGTGACCTGGTGCCTGCGAGCTGGGACGTAGAAAGCCATCGTGGGCGTGGCGGGAGCAAGGCTCCAACCGGTCCGGTCAGTCAGGATGGCAAGCAAACCGGAGGGCTGTAGCGAAAGCGAACGATTGTTGATGCGACGAAAAGTTCGCCCCCACATGGAAGCTGACTTGTGGGGATATTGGAGGATGCCAAGGGTCAGCCTGCTACCCGATGGCTAGCACCGGTGCGGAAGAACCGAGGTACGCACGCACCGGGTCCCCCGGCGTAGAGACGGCGGCAATTCGGGAAAGTTCAGCAGTGAAAGACCGGAAGGTGAGGAGAACGGACAGGATGTTGTGACCCTTGAATGTCAAGGACCGTGCCAATAACCGCAGTGCGGGAAATGGCACGGAGTTCTCCTGACTGGCGGATGAGGCCGATTAAGCGGTGATGGGCGGAACAACATAACCCGTCCGGAGCGAGGGCCTCTGGGCTCAGGTGGCGAAGGCGGCAGGTCATGCCGGGACACAGAGCCCGGTGCTGACCGATGATATCACCCGGATGACGGGTGGTGCTGTCGAGCCGAAGGGCGGCGCAAACGCGGGATGTTGCCACGGGCATGGCTGGGTCAGCCTTAAGCGTGGCGGATGTCGCGGAAGGCACCGTACCGAACTCCTGCGGGGGGTGCCTGACGCTTGAAGCCGGACCCGGGAAAACCGGACGTCCGGAATTTTAGGGGGGATGCTGGAAACGTGGCCTATGGTGCGCGCGCCAGTGTCCTACCCGACCTCCTGAAGGCAGTCCGCGCCGGCACCGGCTGCGCGGGCTGGCACGGCGGCATGGCGGATTCGTTCCGCAAAAACGTGGAGTACCAGTTCATGGTCGGGGGCCAGTTCGTCTGCCATCCGGGCGGCATCATCGACTACGAGGTCAATATCGCCAGCGACGATCCGATCGTCGCCGGCATCGACGACTTTGAAATGCACTCCGAGCAATACTTCATGCACGTCGATCCGTCCAACGAAGTGCTGGCGACGACGACCTTCAAAGGCCAGCACTGGGGCATCGACTGGGTGAAGGGCGTGAAGATGCCCGTTGCCTGGAAGAAGCGCTATGGGACGGGAAAGGTCTTCTACAGTTCTCTCGGACACGTGGCGACGGATTTCGACGTCCCCGAAGCCAAGGAAATCATGCGTCGGGGCTGCCTCTGGGCGATGCGGCCTTGAACCGTCCGGTGTGCTGGCTACCGCCCCTGCCGTTCCTGGTCGCAGCGCTGGCCGCGTTGTTGTGCGGTCGAGAGCCTGGGCTTGGCCATCGAATACTTGGTCGGACTTTTGGTACAACGCCGCGTTGAATCTGTCCGCCCGAGCAAGGACTCGAACCAGATTCGGGGCTTCGACATCAAATCTCGTCAACCAAATTCGGTAGGGTGGTGCAGTGAAGCGAAAGAGAGGAGGTACATACCTTATGGCAGGTCGATGAGAAAAGGAGCAGGGACCAAAGACCAAAGGTCCCATCATCGTGACTTGTCAAACACCAGTCCATAGATTCGTTCCACGATCCATGAACTGGTTCGGACATCATTCCATGTGATCTTGCATAAAATTCCCCACCTACCTCATCAAAGAATTTGCAATAGCTTCTCCCTTGCAGTCGCAATTTGTTGTTCTTCTGCGCCGGGGCATCAAGTCCCGATGGTTTCCGTGCTGGTGGCCGTGTCGGGGGACGAGCCGCAGCGGAGTCGCCTCTACTCTCCCTGCGGCGTGCAGGTGAAAGGGGTTCGGTTCCAGTTCTGTCCAAGCGGGCGGTTAACCTTCCGGACGTTGGCCGAAGCCACATGGGGAAGACCGAACTTCTCCGGGCCGGTCCGGCGCAGCCGCACGTTTGCCGGTAATGTCACCGAACACAGGACACGCGCGCGCGGCTGACTGGCCCCGGTGCTCCGAAGTGTGCCGTCGTCATCATGGACCATGGTATTGCCACCAAGGACAATCCGCAGTGGCTGCGTCACACCGCCTATCGCCATCTCGTAATCTCGCGCACCATGACGAGGGTCTTCGAGACCGATGAAACCAGGGCAATCACGACCGCATCGCATCGCGCAACGGGGTCACCGTCTGAATGGAAATCGTCATCCACGAAGAAAACCGGCAACACCCGATGTACCCAGGGCATGGCCCGAAGTTTCCCCGGCGAGATCGCTCTCCACCCGGCATGGCGTGCTTTACCGGGCTGCCGGGCCCTGATATTGTTCGTATGCAAACATGTTGCAACTGAAGGGATGCGTCATGAAGTTGACCGATACCGATGTCCTCGTCGTCGTCGACATGCAGAATGACTTCTGCGCCGGAGGTGCTCTTCCGACGGCCGACGGACATGAAGTCGTTCCGGTCATCAACAGCGTGGGACAAAAGTTTCAGAATGTCGTCCTGACGCAGGACTGGCATCCCGAGGGACATGTGTCGTTCGCGTCGGCACATCCGGGCAAGAAGCCGCTCGATACCGTCGAGATGCCGTACGGAGAACAGATCCTGTGGCCGGATCACGTGGTTCAGAACACGTGGGGCGCAGAGTTCCACCCGGACCTGAACCTGCCGCATGCCCAGCTCGTGATCCGGAAAGGATACCTGAAGGACGTCGACAGTTACTCGGCCTTCTGCATGGTTGACGGAGCGACCCGGACCGGTCTTGCCGGCTACCTCGAAGAGCGGAGCATCAGGCGCGTTTTCGTTGCCGGATGTGCAATTGACTACTGCGTTGGCGGACTCGCCACGGATGCGGTCAAGTCGGGGTTTGACACCTACGTCATCGACGATGCGACCGCTTCCATAGACCCGGCACCAGATGCATCGGCCGACCGGGCATGGCGCGAAGTGAACGCGGCGGGTGTTTCCCGGATAACCAGTTCGGACCTGGACTGAATTCAGACCATTGATCCGCGATGCCTCGGCCGGATCGGTTCTGCGGCCGAACGACACGCGGTGCGGCCGAGCCGCCTGCGCCGGGACCGGTGCTGAAGAAGGACGGAATCCTTTCCCGGCAGGCCGCCTGGCAAAACGCCATCGATTACTGTTTGCTAATCGAACTCTCCGAGAATTAACTCGGCTCCGAGACACTTCCTGCGCAACGGCAGGGAATCCCCATGCCCGATCAAGAGCTCACTCCCCCGATCACCGAAAAATCTGCCTGCCGGACAACAATTCATTCAAGCGCATGACAATGTGATATATTGTCGGATGATCCATCCTATTAACAGACGTTTACTCACATGACGCCCGCGACCACGACATCACAGAAAAATCGGGCTGTCGCCCTTCTCAAGGCCTGTGGACCCATGCGTGGCATCGAGCTTGGCGAAGCCGGGATCCATCCTGAAACACTCGCGCGCATGCTCAGGGACCGCACCCTCACCCGCGTCACCTGAGGCCTCTACCAGCTCGCCGATGCAGATGTCTCGGCATCGCATAATCTCGCCGAGGTTGCGAAACTTGTACCCAAGGGAGTCATCTGCCACGTGAGAGTGATCAGAAAAACTGATGTGGATTCGGGCGATTTTGCCCGGATTATTTGATGTTTGGGGTCAGGCGCCCCTCAATTTCCTTGCAAGAAGTCGATCGAGGGGCAATGTCTCAGGTGACGCTCAAATCATCAGAGACAAGGTCGATGTTACACGATTTCTTCCCCGGTTCCATCCTTTCCTGTGCCCGCATCTGGACCTTTCTGACGCGGATTGACGCTGCGGAAGCCGATCGCTGCCGCCGGGACGGCTGCCCGCATTGCGGGAGCTGCCTGGACAGCGCGCCCTATCCGCGCAAGCCGCACGGTCTTGCTGTGTCCCTGCGCGCGGGGGTCCTGCGTTTCAGTTTCTGTTGCCGCGACTGCCGGCGTCGGTGCGCTTTTTCGGTCGCCGCTTCCGGGTTGCGCCGGTGTTCCTTGCGGCGTGCGTCGTGGTTCTGGAGGGCAGCACGCCCCTTGAAGCGGCGAGCCGCATGTGCGGCGTTCCAGTGACGACGTTGCGCCGCTGGCGCCGCTGGTGGCGCGAGATGTTTCCGAAGACGCGGGCGTGGCGCCTGAAGCGGGGCGAACTGGCGCCGCCGCCCGAGGAGGAGGCGCTGGTCTTCCTGGTCCGCGGCATTCGGGGCCGGTCGTTTCGTTCGCGGCTGTTGCGGAGCCTTGCCTGGCTGCGCCCGTGGACCGACGGGTCCGGATTTTGCGCGTTCGGCGATGGCCGGGTCGCATCCGCAGAGGATGGAGCTTTCACGATAATCCGGGGCTGACTAGCACGGGCCTCCCACGAATCAGCACAGGGAGGACATCGTCATGGGCAAGGGACACGGACCCGACGACCGCGACGGCTGGGCGCGCTCTGGGGGACGATCTGCGATGGCGGACGCATTGCCGGAACCGTGATCCTGAGCGACGATGCCGGACAGTTCGATGTCGGCGACCTCCATGCCCTGTGCTGGATTCATGCAGAGCGCAATGTCAGCAAGCTGGACGGAAACACCCCGTATCAGCATGAACGGGTCGCTCCGGTGCTCGACAGGATGTGGAAGCTCTACCGCGGCCTTGCCCGCTACCGGAAACGCCCCACCCCGCTGCGCAAGCGCGTCATGGAGACACGCTTCGACCAACTCTTCGGCATGCACACCGGTTATGCCAGCCTCGACCGCTTGCTCGGGCGGTTGAAGGCGAACAGGGACGAGCTGTTGCGCGTGCTCGACCATCCGGAGATCCCACTCCATACCAATCAGATCGAAAACGACATCCGGGACCATGTCACTCGGCGCAAGATCTCGTTCGGGACCCGAAGCGAGGCCGGGCGGGCCGCACGCGATGCCTATACCGGAGGGAAGAAGACCTGCAAGAAGCTTGGCCTGTCATTCTGGGACTACCTGAGGAACCGTCTCGGAGTTGCCGGTGCTCCCGACGTGCCGAGGCTTGCAGACCTCATCAGGCAACGCGCAACAACCTGACATTTGACGACCGAACAAGCGCGACGGCAGTATCGACCGTTCGCGTCGATCATCGCTTCAATGAGCGCAGGAAAACCTTTCAGGCCAGATCCAATTCCCGAGGAGTTGCCCCTATTACCGAACGAACACCTCCGCGAGGCCCTGGAGGAGCACGCCCGGCGCGTCGTCTCGCGTTGACCGAGTTTGATGCGCTCACAATCGAGCCGCTCGGAAGGCGCCACGACCGGACGTCTTTCTTCTGTGGCCTTCCGGAGTTGGACCGCTATCTGGCGCGCCAGGCCGGACAGGATGTCCGGCGCCGGATTGCCCGGGTGTTCGTCTGTACCGTCGGCGAAAACGATGCCGTTCTCGGCTTCTACACTCTGAGCGCCCTGTCGATCGACCTCGCTTCACTGCCTGAACAAATCTCCCGGTAATTGCCGCGCCATCCGGTGCCCTGCGCCTTGATCGGTCGGCTGGCTGTCGATCGCTCGGCGCACAGGCGCGGACTCGGACGCATGCTTCTCTCCGATGCGATCAAGCGGACCGTGGTCGCCGGTGAAACCGTGGCAATGCGCGCCCTGATCGTGGATGCCGCGAACGATGACGCGAAACGCTTCTACGAGAGATTCGGCTTTGTGCCGCTCACTGACGACCCGATGCGCCTGTTCCTTTCGCTAGGCCATGCCGCCTTTCAAGGCCCGAAGGGATAGGCACAACGTATGCGGGACCGCTCGCGCGTTCAGGCCGTTCTCGCCGGATATTCCCGTGCTAGGGGATCACATCCCCGGGGGATTATTCGACGCAGTCTCGCGGTTCCGGGGGGAAGCCCAGGTTCTTCAGAGCTTGGGTCGCCGAGTCTTTCACTCCCGTGCGAGCCAGATCCGACAAATCGATCCATAGTCGGCGCAGCTTCTCGTCAGCTTCGCAACCGGGCAGTGCCGCAAGGCTTCGTATGCCCGCCCCCGCTGTGTCGATCACCCAGTAATGCTAGAATACAAACTCGACGCTATCCGGCGCGATCATCATCGACTCCGAGCCGTATCGCTCGAAGGCGACGGTTGCCAGCGATCCAATCATGCAACGGGCATTGCTCGCGTCTAGCACGCCCCTCTTGGCAGTACGGTTCCATTGCAATTCGCGTCCAATCCCGGCCAGGATTCCTTCCTGCCGTCTGGTCTTCGGTCGCCGGGGAGACATGGAGTACACCCTCTGTGCCCGTCGGCTTGGCCCGGATCGCCCTGGCAAACGCGCGTCCTGTCGCGTGATTCCTGGCATCCCTCGTCGCCCGGCGCCGCCATGCCTGCATACTGCGGCTCGACTTCGATCCGCACCTCAACCAAACTCGGGCCCGACTGCCGGTCTCGGATCGAATTGGTAATCTGCCACGCCATACGGACAGCGGGAGACCCCAGTTTGAAAAACCCGCATTCGGTTTGATGATCGGTCCTGCAAGTCCCAGATCTCAGGCCGAAAAATATGATATTTTATTCAATTATTACAATTCACTAAATGAACGACACGAAATTTCCCGGTCTTGTTCCAGGATTGCCGACTGCAGGGCCGGCAGGAATCCATCCGTCGAAACGCCAGCCACTGCACGGAACACGAAAGCTTCGGGAAGGCCTCGAATTCCCTTCTGCAACCAACTTCGGATTCCAGGGTCTCCGTGACATCACGAAACAGATTGAAGGAACCAGGGCCTTCAAACTGACGGAATGCAAAAACACCCGAGGCAAGTGTGATGGGTTGACAGGTTCAGGTGCGAACCCCGTGCCAAGACTGGCAGGACCGCTCAGCGATCCTCCGTTTCTGTCGCAAATGAAACGGTCAGTTGCCGCGCGTCGAGCTCCAGGGCGCCCTATATGCGTGACGCCGCACTTCGAGCAAAGCACTCACGATCTCATTCCAGGGATCGGAAGGCCGTATCGAGCCCGGAAATAACGGTATCGACATCTTCCTTTGACAGGCACAACGGGGGCACCATGCGCAGCACGGACCTGTACGACCCCGATTTCGAAAGGATGAGGCCGGACTCGCGGCAGGCCTCGAATACGGCAGCTGTGGTATCGGCATCGGGTTCCCTGGTCTTCCTGTCCCGGACCAGTTCAATGGCCAGCATCAGCCCGCGCCCCCGGACGTCACCGATGACCTCGTATCTTTGCTGAAGGTCCCGAAGTCCCGCGAGCAGGGATTCTCCGACCTTTTGCGCATTCTCCTGCAGATGATATTCCCTGAGCACCTCGAGAACCGCACGGCCGGCCGCGCAGCTTGTCGGGTTGGCCCCGTAGGTGTGGAACAGGAACTTGTCACCCATGGGCTCAGCTATGTGTTTTTGCGCAACGACGGCCCCGATCGGGAAGCCGTTCCCCATCCCCTTGGCCATGACAACGATCTCCGGAATGACCCGATCGGCCTCGAATCCCCACATGTGGTCACCGGTCCGGCCGAAGCCGGCCTGGACCTCGTCGGCGATCAGGACGCCTCCCCTTGCCCGTACCCGCTCGGCAGCGCCTGACAGGTATCCCGGCGGCATTTCGACGATCCCGCCGTATCCCTGGACCGATTCCACGATCATCCCTGCGACCCGGCCGGTCGTTGCCGAGTCGATCGTCCGGTCGATGTCGTCGAGGTAGGGCTCGACGCCGGGGCCGAAAACGCCGCGGTACTGGTTGGGGTCGGCGACGAAGGCCACGTTTCCGGGCAGGCCCGGGCCGTGACGAAACCCCGAAATCCCGGTCACCGACTGCGCTCCAAGCGTCGGGCCGTGGTATCCTGATCTGAGCGCGATGATGTCGGCGACACCGGCGTGACGCCTCGCCATGGTGAGCGCGAGATCAACCGCTTCGGCGCCGGAGCTGGTGAAATGAGCCACCCACTCGATTCCGCCGCCGCCGGGAAGGGTCATGGAGATCTCCTCGGCGAGATGGGCCGGAACCGGGTGATAGAACATCGTGGTCGAGTGGATGAGGTCCCGGGCCTGCTGCATCGCGGCGTCCACGACCCTTGGATGGGAATGACCGACCGAGATGCAGACGTTCATTCCAAGCAGATCGATGTATTTCCTGCCCTCGTTGTCCCAGAGGTATTGCATCGAGCCCCGGCGAAACACGATCGGTTCCCGGAACGGCACGAATTTCCGCTGCGTCGCGGCATAGAACCGGTCTCGCCGCCGCGCCGTTCCCTCGAGGCTCCAGTCAGTCGTGGTCATGATGTCGATACCTTCCTGCGTTCGTACCCTGTTCGATCAACTGTCACCCGAGCCGGTGACCTCCCGGCTTCGTCGCGCAACATATTCGTCGAGACTTTCCCGGATTGCCACATCCATTGGCGGCGGCTCGTATTCGCGGAGGAGGCGGCGAACGGCCTCCTGGGCGCGTGCATGGTGCCACTTCTCCCCTTCGGCCGACCATTGTTCGAACGTGCCATTGTCGGACAGCTCGCTTCGCCAGAACGCCTGTTCGAAATTCTCGAGGGTATGACGGCTTCCGAGAAAGTGTTCTCCCGGCCCGACTTCCTGGAAGGCGTCGAGCGCCTGTGCCCGCGGCGAAATGTCAACGCCTTCGATGAATCTCGCCATCGCCGCGCAGCGATCGGCGTCCATCACGGTCTTCTCGTAGCCCATCGTGAGCAACCCTTCCAGGCAGCCGGTCGCGTGGATGATGAAATGGACCCCGGCGAGGACCGCTCCCATGAGCTGGGACTGGCTTTCGAAACCCGCCTGGGCGTCCGGGACCTTGGAGGCGGTCAGTGCACCGACCGAATGAAACGGCAGACCCAGGCGGTCGGCCAGGGTTCGCGCGCACATCTGAAACTGGATACCTTCGGGCGCCCCGAACGTCGGGGAGCCCGTCTGGAGCGAGAGCGGCGAAAAGAACGTCCCGAACACGCTCGGAGCGCCGGGACGTATCAGCTGGATCAGGGACACCGACGCCATCACCTCCGCAAGTACCTGGGAGAGGGTCGCGGCAACGGTCACGGGTGACATCGCACCGCCGAGGACGAACGGTGACACGACCGTACATTGGCCGGCACGGGCGTACTCCTTGAGCGCGAGGAGCATCGTCCGGTCGAGGACAAGCGGTGCATTGGTGTTGACGACCGAGTAGAGAACGCAGTTGCGGTCAACGAATTCTTTCCCCATCGCGAGCTGGCACATCTCGATGCTGTCGCGTGCCCGTTCCGCTGATGTGACCGCACCCATGAACGGTTTGTCGTTCAACGTCAGGTGCGCGTGCGTCATGTGCAGGTGGCGGATAGGAACGGGCAGATCGACCGGTTCGCAGACGACGCCGCCGGAATGATGGAGACTCCGGATCTGGTGGTGCATTCGTGTGAGGTCGCGGAAATCTTCAATCGTTGCGTAGCGGCGTCCGCGTTCAAGGTCGTGAACGAAAGGCGGACCGAAACTCGGGCAGAAAACCATCGCATCGCCGCCGATGCGAATGGTACGTTCGGGATTGCGGGCGTACTGGACAAAGGTCCTTGGCGCCGAGCGAATCCTGTCGCGGCACCAGCCGGGGTCAAACCGGACGCGTTCACCTTCGACGCGGGCACCTGCCGTCCGGAAGATCTCCAGGGTCTCGGGATCTCCCCGAAACTCCATGCCGATCTCGTCCAGGATTCGATCGGCGTTGTCTTCGATGACCACGGCCGCTTCAGGGTCGAGGAGATTGAACACCGGGACCTTGCGGACAAGGTAAGGCGCCGCTTTGGCCGAACTGGCGGCCCTCGTTGCAATCTTCCGTCGGCGTCCGGACCGGCGCCTGGTCATGTCAGCGCCTCGGCGATCAACCGGTCGTAATACGGTTTGTGATGACGATAGTAGTCGAGGAAGTCTCCGCCGAGGCTTTCGAGTTCACCAAGGTAGTCCCTGTCGTGTTCGGGCGGACGGATCTGCCGGCTTGCGAGAACCTCCTCGTGCCAGCCCGCGACATGCTCCCATGATGCCGGCATTTTCCCGGACCAGGACAACGCGTGCGGTGTAACCGGCAGACCGAGACCGCCCCAGTATTCCGACAAGATTTCCGCCGGCCGCTCCTGGACGTGATCGGCACTCAGGACGAGAGTGCCGTGACCGTCGTCCCGCACCTTGCAGTAGAGGAGCCAGCTGGCTTCGAGACCTGCTTCCTCACGGCGGAAAAGGGGATCGAGCCTGGCATATGACAGTATGGCCGCGGCCGGGTCGCGGACGAGAAAGGTATGAGTGATGTCGGAGAGGAACTCGGGGTCGGCGAGGAGATGTTCAAGTACGTAATAGGTCATGTCCTTGAAGAACACCGGCCCGTGCGCCGCCTTGTCGCGAATGAACTGGCGGACATCGGTATAGGTTTGAGGGTGATCCGCGTTCGGTTCGAAATGCGGCAAGGAACGCCCCCTGTTGCCGAGATAGTAGGTATAGATGAACGGCTCGTGAACGATCCGGAGATCGCCACGCTCCCTCATGACTCTCTCGATGGCCGTAGACATGGACCGCGGATGGCACCAGAGCGCGTAGATCGGATGCATGGAGAATCCTCCCGGCCGCATGATTGCCGCAGGAGTCAATATGAACCAAAACGCGGAAATGTCGCAACGTGATCCGGCATCTGCCTCAACTCTGCGCATTCGTCCGCATCCTCGCGTGCGTCGTCGTCCACGCCACCAGGCGGAAATGATCGAATCGCAGGCAAATCCTCTTTCCATCCCGGAGCATCGGTCTGGTTCGCTTGAACCAGCCGCGCCTTCCGTCACCGGCGGCGGCGGCAATGACGCGGCCGCATCTCATTCATGGTTTTTTGGGCGAGGCCTTATTCGGCATTGAACCAACACATAAGCTTCATATGGTGACTCTAAACAACTTGTCTGTTCCATAAACGGATCATCAAACTGTTTTACGATTTATTTGCTGAACAGAGACCTTCCAGCTCGCTTGAAATCCGCTGGAATATTCTATTAATCAGGCATAAAACCTATTAATAATCTGTTTATAGAACAAAAGTGCAATGGCGAAGCCAACACACAGAAGCTATTCCCGCTATTCCCGCGAAGCCGCACAGCTTCTCGGGCTGATGATCCGTAACGCGCGCATCGAACGCGGCATGACGGTTGCCGATACTGCCGAGCGCGCCGGGATTTCGCGCGGCCTCGTAAACCGCATCGAGAAAGGCGAAATGGGTTCATCCATCGGTGCGGCCTTCGAGATGGCCGCCATTGTCGGGCTGCGCTTGTTCGAGGCCGAACCGACAACACTGACGCGCCACCTGTCGATTGAACGCGACAAGTCTACCCTGCTGCCGCAATCTGTCCGCACGGGAACGACGAAGGTGAAAGATGACTTCTGATCGCCCCGACACGAAAGCGCCGGAGGAGGCCTATGTCTGGATATGGCTGCCCGGCACGACGTCACCGGTCGTCGCCGGTCGAATCGCGCGTGACGGCGCGCGGCTGATCTTCAACTACGGTCAGAGCTATCTGGACCGGAATGACCGCATTCCGATCTACGTGCCGGAACTGCCGTTGCGCAGTGGAGCAATTGCGCCTGAAGTCGGGCTGAGCATGGCCGGATGCCTGCGCGATGCAGCGCCCGACGCGTGGGGCCGTCGCGTCATCCTGAACCGGATCTTCGGAAGCAAGGGCGGGGATGCCGACACCATTGCGCTCGACGAGCTGACCTATCTGTTGGAGTCCGGCTCCGACCGCATCGGCGCCCTGGATTTCCAGCACTCGCCTTCCGAGTACGCGCCCCGTGCCGTTCAAGCCGCGACGCTCGAAGTGTTGCTGAGCGCTGCCGAGAAAGTCGAGAAAGGCGTTCCGCTGACGCCCGATCTCGATCAGGCGCTGTTCCACGGTACATCCATTGGCGGTGCGCGCCCGAAAGCGATGATCCAGGACGGCGACACGAAGATGATCGCCAAGTTCTCGTCTTCGACCGACACCTACAACGTGGTGAAGGCGGAATATGTCGCCATGCGCCTTGCGGCCAGGGCAGGACTCGATGTCGCCCCCGTGCGCCTTGAGCATGTCGCCGGCAAGGATGTGCTGCTGGTCGAGCGTTTCGACCGCGCAAAGACGAATGACGACTGGACGCGCAAGGCGATGGTGTCGGCGCTGACGCTGTTCGGTCTCGATGAAATGATGGCGCGATACGCGAGCTATGAAGACCTTGCGGAAACCATCCGGCACCGCTTCACCTCTCCGAAGGCGACGTTGCAGGAACTGTACGGACGGCTCGTGTTCAACATCCTGTGCGGCAACACCGATGATCACGCCCGTAACCATGCGGGCTTCTGGGACGGCGAACATCTGACCCTGACGCCAGCCTATGACATCTGCCCGCAAAGCCGTTCCGGCAATGTTGCCGGTCAGGCGATGCTGATCGTCGGAAACAACCGGGTGAGCACACTTGCGACCTGCCTTGAGGCCGCGCCGAATTTCCAGCTTGGCGAGAAAGCGGCGAAGGACATCATCGACCGGCAGATCGGCACCATCCGGGACGGATGGGACGACATCTGCGAGGAAGCCGAATTGACCGAAGTCGAGCGCAACCTGTTCGACCAAAGCATCTTTCTGAATGGTTTTATCTTCGAAGGCACAGAAAAGAGCCCGAGGTGACGTAGACTCTATCGCGGCAGTCGCGGAAACCACAACAACCGAGATCAAACATCCCGAATGGGCCCAGTACCGAAAGAAGAACGGTCTCGATTCGCCCGGGATGCAGAACAGCAGCATCAGTCTCTACCAGGAGTTCCTGTCCGGCGTCAGCAACGTGACGCTCCGCATGCGGTCCGACGGATTCCATGCGTGGCTGCGCAGAACCCTTGCACGACGGATTGGAAGCACCAATCCGGAGGACTGGAAATGCCTTGGAAAGACGTGATGTGCGGTTGGCAATTCAGATTGACGAAATCAGTGCCGCCATCGACCGTCGGGCACGGCGTTTTACGGCACGCGGCGTGTCGCCTTCTCACTCGAATCAGCGTCGATTTCCTCGCCACTGACCGTCGGCGTCACACGGTCAACGATGATTTCGACCTCGGCGCTGCCGATTGATTCCAGATGCTCCTTCTGAAAAATGCTGGCGCGGGTGCGGGAGGCTTGGGAAGGCGCCGGCACCTGAAGTGCAGGAAGCGGTGTCGAGACCCTGTTGTTTCACCGGTGAAGTGTTGGGCGTTGTCGCCATCATTGAGGAGAAAACGACACAGGCCCGGTGCGGTCGGCGCGGAGGAAAGGCAATGTCGCCGATCGAATTTGCACTGTTGCAGCGATGTGGCGCAACGCGTCGTGGCCCCGTATTCCCTTTCCAACGCCTTGGTAACTTCGGCGGATGCCTTGCCGGTTGTCAGCGCCCCAAAGTCGTCCTTGGCGCACAACTCCAATAACCAGATACCAGCCGGCCGTAACATCCCTGGCTTTGGCGAGGTCCTCTTCTTTCGTGCTTCTCCGCCAATCCTTGCCCTTCATACAGGTCGGCAAGTGCCAGGTTCCGCCGTCGACTCGGCAGTAGAGACAGACGTTGTCGCCAAGGGCCCCGTGTGTTTCCATCGCAACTCTCCGTTATGACTGTTGTCTAATGAACCCATGAGTCGGCTGGCCGCCGAGCCTCGTTAATGCATGTGTCCAACGTTTGGCGGCAAAACATGGCGGTCTCGCCGGATCTCGGGTTTCCCGGCTCTTGACAAGCAAACCGGAGAAAGTGACTTCCGTTTCGATCAGCAGGGAGTGTTCCATGCCTTCGGAACGGACGAAGCCGGTTGTCATCGTCGGCGGTGGAGCCATTGGACTGAGTCTTGCATGGCACCTCGCCCGCCGTGACCATGGTCCATCGGTCACGCTGCTCGAACGCAATCAACTGGCATCCGGGACGAGTTGGCACGCTGCTGGAATCATTGGTCCGCTCAGGGCAACTCCGCTCATGACTCGAATGACAATGGAGGCACTGGACGGGATCCCGAAACTCGAACGACTGACCGGGCTGGCAACGGGGTTTCGGACGACCGGCGGTTACTGGATCGGACGACGACCCGAGCGAATGACGGAACTCCGACGGATCGCTGCCATTGGCCAGTTCCTTGGCCTCGCGCCGGAAATCCTGTCCGCGGATGACCTGGCCCAGCGCTTGCCAGAATTGAACATGTCCGGAATTACCGGCGCGCTCGCTGTTGCCGGGGACGCGATGGTCAACCCCTATGACCTCTGCATGGCATACGCCCGCGCCGCGCGCGGAGAAGGTGTCACGATCAGGGAGGACGCGCCGGTCGAACGGATTCTTGTTCAAGATGGACGCGTGTCCGGCGTTCGCCTTGCGGATGGCGAAGTCGTTCCCGCAGGTACAGTTGCGCTCTGTGCCGGAGCCTGGTCGGGGCAGTTGGCTGAACCTGCAGGCGTCGCGCTCCCCTTGCAGGCGGTCGAACACATGTACGTCGTCACGGAACCCGTACCGGAACTGCCTGTTCCATTCCCCGTCATCCGAGATCTTGACAGGCAGGTCTACATGAAGGGCGATGCCGGGCGGCTGGTTATCGGTGGATTCGAATGGAACGCCAAACCCTGGGACCCTGACGGACCGGAAGGTGACCGCGAGTTTCTCGAACTGCCCGAGGATTGGGATCAGTTCGCTCCGTTCATGGAAGCGGCGCTCACCCTTGTTCCGGCCCTGCAACGAACGGGCGTTCAAAGATTCATGAACGGCCCGGAAAGTTTTACCTTCGACTCGCGCCCACTGGTCGGCGAGGCACCGAATACCAGTGGCCTGTATGTTGCGGCAGGAATGAATTCCGTCGGGATCATGTCGTCGTACGGGATCGGGCGCGCACTCGCCGACTGGATCGTCGAAGGATTTCCCGGCGAGGACTTGTGGGAAATCAGTATCGCGCGTGCCGACCCGAAGGCGGCATCACGGCGGCACATGCGCGTGCGGATGGCAGAGGCGGTCGGCGATGTCATGGCGATGCACTGGCCTTACAAGCAGCCCCGCGCAGGCCGCGACCTCAGGAAATCCGCCTTGCACAGTCGTTGGGAGGAGCGGGGAGCGGTTTTCGGCGTGACCGGTGGTTGGGAACGGGGGCTGTGGCATGCACGCTCCGCTGATGAGCGGGAATTGCCCCAGTCGTATGGCTATCAGCCCTGGTACCCGATCGCAGAGCATGAAGCCCGGAGGATGGCGAATGGCGTCGCACTGATCGATCTTTCCCCTTTCACCAAGATCGACGTGACGGGGACTGATGCGAAGGAGTTTCTTCACTGTGTCTGTGCCGGTCGGGCCGATCTGGAGCCCGGTCGGGTCGTCTACACCCTGATGCTGAACGAGAGGGGCGGAATCGAGGCCGACGCCACCGTGACACGAACCGGTTCCTCGGCCTTTCGGATCGTGCTTGCCGCCGGTTTGCGCTGGAAGGAACTCGGGCGCCTGCGGCGCCACGCGAGCGGACTACGTGTCGGCATCGACGACGCGACAGAGTCCGAGGTGGCTATTGGGGTCGCGGGTCCGCGATCCCGGGAAACGCTTTCGGAGGTATCGGGAGCCGATTGGAGCGCATTCCCATTCATGTCATCTCGTCGGGTTGAAATCGCCGGGCGAACCGTTCGCGCCAACCGGGTGAGTTTTACGGGTGAATGCGGGTGGGAGATCTTCGTCAGGGTCGAGGATGCGCCGTCGGTGTTTGATGCCCTGTCAGCGACGGGAGCAGGTCATCTCGGCTATTTCGCGCTCGACGGGTGCAGGATGGAAAAGGCGTTCCGGCACTGGGGTCATGACATCGGCCCGGATCTGACGCCAAACGAAGCAGGTCTGGGGTTCACGCTCAGGGCGGGCGGAACCGACCGGCCGTTCATCGGGGCGCATGCACTGGAGCGCCGGAATCCTGCCCCGCGCCGGCTCGTGCTGTTACGCCTGGCCGGTGAGCCGCTGTCGCTGCATGACGAGCCAATCCTGGAGCATGGCCGCCCTGTCGGCCTGACGACCTCCGGAGCCCGGGGTCCCCGCACCGGGCTGTCGCTTGCCTTCGGACTGATCAACATCGAACCGGAAGAGGCGCTCGAGGTAACCTGTCAACGGCAGCTGGAGGTCGAAATCGGGGGAATCCTCTACGGGGCTGTTCCGTTGCTCCGGCCGCCCTATGACCCGGAAGGCGAAAGGATGCGCGCATGACCGATGCACGGGTCGTGATCATCGGTGGCGGGATCATGGGGGTGTCGCTGCTGTACCACCTGACTCGCGCAGGATGGAAGGATGTCGTTCTCGTCGAGAAACACGACCTGACCCACGGGTCCACCTGGCATGCTGCCGGCCTGTGCACCCACTTTGCCAATCATCCTACGATCCAGGAGTTGCGGGCGTATTCGGTGCGCCTGTACCGGGATGTCCTGCCGGAACAGACAGGTCTTTCGACCGGGTTTCATCCGACCGGCGCAATGAGACTGGCCCGCAGCCAGGATCGCATGGACGAGTTCGCCCATGTTGTCGGGCTTTCGGCTTATGCCGGTCATGGGCTCCGCCTGGTCACTCCGGACGAAATCGGGGATCTGCACCCACTTGCCCGGACCGACGGGCTGCTCGGCGGGATCCATGAACCCTTCGACGGGCATGTCGACCCGTCCCTGGCGACACGTGCCCTGGCAACCGCGGCGCGCCAGCAAGGCGGAGAAATCAGGTGCTGGACGCCTGTCACGGAAATCCGGAGGGAAGCCGGCCACTGGATTCTCGAAACCGGCAGCGGTGCGATCAGGGCGCGGCAGGTTGTCAACGCCGCCGGCACCTGGGGACGGGATGTCGGGGCAATGATGGCGCTTGATGTCCCGATCGTTCCGATCCTGCACCAGTATCTCGTCACGGCCTCGATCGAAGCCCTGGTCGAACGCAGGAGGTCCGAAGCCGGCGAGTTGCCGA
This sequence comes from Paracoccaceae bacterium, assembly GCA_963664045.2. Lineage (GTDB taxonomy): Bacteria > Pseudomonadota > Alphaproteobacteria > Rhodobacterales > Rhodobacteraceae > JAPPHA01. The sequence goes on from CAXXGT010000004.1 coordinate 57,762, forward strand.
TCATCCGGGATCCGGATGAAAGCTGGTACGTCAGGCAGGAACGCGACGGCCTGATCATCGGACCTTACGAGGCCGACGGGACGCCATGGTCGGTGGACGGTGTCCCGCAGGACTTCGGCGCCGAGCTGCTGCCGCCGGATCTCGATCGGGTCGCTCCGATCGTGGAGGCTGCAATTTCCAGGATCCCCGCGCTGGAGACCGCGGGGATCCGGACGATCGTCAACGGACCGATAACGTTTTCGCCGGACGCCAACCCGTTGATTGGCCCCGCCGGAGGGATGCCCGGCGCCTGGTTGCTGACCGGGTCCTCGATGGGCGTGATGGAGGGCGGCGGGGCAGGCTGGTTCCTTGCGGAATGGATGCGCCGCGGAACGCCACCTATGGATGCCCTTGCCGTCGACCCGCGCCGGTTCGGCTTGTGGGCCGATCGCAGCTTCCAGATCGACAAGGCGATCGAATGTTTCGGCGAACAGTTCGGGATTCATTTTCCGAGGGAAGAACGCCCTGCCGGGCGTGGGAAACGCCTGTCACCGATCCATGAAGATCTCGTCGCCCGGGGGGCGATCATGGGCGCAGTGAACGGCTGGGAGCGCCCGAACTGGTTCGATGCGAACGGAACGGGCGACTGCCCGCCGAGTTTCCGGCGGGCCGGATGGTTTGACGCGGTCGCAGGCGAAGTCGAGGCCGTGACCAGCCGTGTCGGGTACGCCGACCTGTCCGCCCTGTCGAAATTCGAGATCTCCGGGGCAGGGACCCGGGAAGCGCTCGACAACCTCGGGGCGCGCCGCGCCCGGAAACCGGGCCGCGTTGGCCTCATGCACGTGCTGACCGATGAGTGCGGCGTTCAATCGGAATTTGCCGTTTCCGTGATCGCACATGACCGGGCGTGGCTGACGTCCGCGGCCGCCGCCGAGCAGATCGACGAAGCGATCCTTGCGGAAGGATGCCGCGGTCTCGATGTCGCCTTGAAGAACGTCACCGACTCGTTTGGTGTCCTCGCGCTCGCGGGGCCGCGGTCCCCGGAACTGATGCGGCAACTGGCGAACTCAGATCATGACTTTTCGACCGAGGCGTTTCCGTGGATGACGTGCCAGCGTGTTCACCTTGCAGGAATCCCGGTGCTCGCGATGCGCATCTCTTATGCCGGCGAGACGGGCTGGGAGTTGCACGTGGAGTCCCGGCAGATGCGCGAGCTCTTTCATGCCGTGGAGACGAAGGGAAATCCCCTCGGCCTCCGGCCTTTCGGGGCGTATGCGATCGACTCCATGCGTCTCGAGAAAGGTTATCCGGGCTGGGGCACGGAGCTGACGACGGAACGAACGCTGGAAGAGGCCGGTCTCTCGCGGTTTTCTCGCGCCTGTGGCGAAGAGGGGACCGGCGGGCGCGAGATGGCCCGAAACCGCCCGGAAGGCACTGGCCGGCGACGCATGGAACTGGCGTTGCTGAGGATCGAATGCGACGGCGATGACGTCGACCCGTTCTTTGGTCATCCGGTGATGCTCGGGGAACGCCCGGTCGGAATGGTGACCTCGGGTAGTTTCGGGTTCCGGGTCGGCTTCACGGTTGCATTCGCCTACCTCGAGGATCGGGCGAACGACGCCGACCTGAAGGTCGGGATCCTGGGCGCCAGGTATCCTGCCCGAATCCTCGAGAAACCGCCGTTCGACCCGGAAAATTCCCGCCCCAGGAACGGAACCGCACATTTGGGCAGGTACGAATGTCACGCCAGGCAAGGGGAGACGGCAAATGCGGATGACAGCCGTCCCCCGAACGATACGGAAACATGAACAGGGCCTTGCGAAAATTCGGAGTTGCGCCCGCAGCCGGAGCGGCGAAACCTCATCGGAGGGGTTGGCGAAGATGAACCCGTCTCCCGAAGACATTGCCTGCCGGTTGATCGGGTCCGCAACGACCGGTGCCCTCGGGGTCATCAATCCAGAGACAGGCCACCCCCATGTCAGCAGGGTTGCCGTCGGTGCGACGCCGGGCGGGGAGGTCTATGTCCTGGTATCGGAACTGTCGATGCACACGAAGGCGATCCGGGCCAACCCGAAGTGTTCACTGCTGGTGGGCGAATTCGACGTCTCCGGTGACCCGCTGGACAGCGCGCGGCTGACACTGACCGGCCGTGCCCGATTCCTGAAGCGGGGCAGCAGGCAACATCTCGATTGCCGTTCGCATTTCCTCGCGGCATCGAACGTGCCCCGACCGTATGTTGATTTTGCCGATTTCCATTTCA
>CAXXGT010000004.1:65000-449292 GCA_963664045.2 Paracoccaceae bacterium
TCGAAGGCTAAGTACTCCTTGCTGACCGATAGTGTACCAGTACCGTGAGGGAAAGGTGAAAAGTACCCCTACGAGGGGAGTGAAAAAGACCTGAAACCGGACGCCTACAAGCAGTCGGAGGAGCGAATGGCTCTGACGGCGTACCTTTTGTATAATGGGTCAACGACTTGATCTGGCGAGCGAGCTTAAGCCGATAGGTGTAGGCGTAGCGAAAGCGAGTCTTAATAGGGCGACAGAGTTCGTTGGATCAGACCCGAAACCGAGTGATCTAGGCATGGCCAGGCTGAAGGCAAGGTAACACTTGCTGGAGGGCCGAACCCACTGATGTTGAAAAATCACGGGATGAGCTGTGCCTAGGGGTGAAAGGCCAATCAAACTCGGAGATAGCTGGTTCTCTGCGAAATCTATTTAGGTAGAGCGTCATCCGAATACCTCGGGGGGTAGAGCTACTGGATGGGTAACGGGGCCCCACAGGCTTACTGATCCTAACCAAACTCCGAATACCCGGGAGTAATGGATGGCAGACACACTGCGGGTGCTAACGCCCGTGGTGGAAAGGGAAACAACCCTGACCTACAGCTAAGGCCCCCAATTCGTGGCTAAGTGGGAAAGCAGGTGGGACGTCCAAAACAACCAGGAGGTTGGCTTAGAAGCAGCCATCCTTTAAAGATAGCGTAACAGCTCACTGGTCTAATCAAGATATCCTGCGGCGAAGATGTAACGGGGCTCAAGCCACGAGCCGAAGCTTAGGATGCGTCCTTCGGGACGCATGGTAGCAGAGCGTTCTGTGAAAACACCGGTCACGTTCCGGACTGCCGCTTGCGGCGGGAAGGAGATGTACCCTTTGCGAGACGTTGCACGTCAGTGCTCCGGATTGCGAAGGCTGCATGTGATCAGTGGCTTTGAAGCCGGGCCGTGAGGCGCCGGTGGAGCGATCAGAAGTGAGAATGTTGACATGAGTAGCGATAAAGAGTGTGAGAATCACTCTCGCCGAAAGTCCAAGGGTTCCTGCTTAAAGCTAATCTGAGCAGGGTGAGCCGACCCCTAAGGCGAGGCCGAAAGGCGTAGTCGATGGGAACCAGGTTAATATTCCTGGGCCTGGAAGATGTGACGGACCGAAGACGTTGTACCACCTTATCGGATTGGTGGTGCGGCCGGACGGTTCCTGGAAATAGCCTTCCATAAGATCGTACCCTAAACCGACACAGGTGGACAGGTAGAGCATACCAAGGCGCTTGAGAGAACTGCATTGAAGGAACTCGGCAAAATGCCTCCGTAAGTTCGCGAGAAGGAGGCCCGGCCCGAAGGCAACTTCAGGTCGGGGGCACAGACCAGGGGGTAGCGACTGTTTACTAAAAACACAGGGCTCTGCGAAGTCGCAAGACGATGTATAGGGTCTGACGCCTGCCCGGTGCTGGAAGGTTAAGAGGAGGGGTGAGAGCTCTGAATTGAAGCCCCAGTAAACGGCGGCCGTAACTATAACGGTCCTAAGGTAGCGAAATTCCTTGTCGGGTAAGTTCCGACCTGCACGAATGGCGTAACGACTTCCCCGCTGTCTCCAATGCAGACTCAGCGAAATTGAATTGCCTGTTAAGATGCAGGCTTCCCGCGGTTAGACGGAAAGACCCCGTGCACCTTTACTACAGCTTCACACTGGCATCAGGCATACCATGTGCAGGATAGGTGGGAGACGTCGAAGTCAGGACGCCAGTCCTGGTGGAGTCACCCTTGAAATACCACCCTTGGCCTGCTTGGTGTCTAACCGCGGTCCGTCATCCGGATCCGGGACCCTGTGTGGTGGGTAGTTTGACTGGGGCGGTCGCCTCCCAAAGAGTAACGGAGGCGTGCGAAGGTGGGCTCAGAGCGGTCGGAAATCGCTCGTTGAGTGCAATGGCAGAAGCCCGCCTGACTGCGAGACTGACGGGTCGAGCAGAGACGAAAGTCGGTCATAGTGATCCGGTGGTCCCGAGTGGAAGGGCCATCGCTCAACGGATAAAAGGTACGCCGGGGATAACAGGCTGATACTGCCCAAGAGTCCATATCGACGGCAGTGTTTGGCACCTCGATGTCGGCTCATCTCATCCTGGGGCTGAAGCAGGTCCCAAGGGTACGGCTGTTCGCCGTTTAAAGAGGTACGTGAGCTGGGTTTAGAACGTCGTGAGACAGTTCGGTCCCTATCTGCCGTGGGTGTCGGAGACTTGAGAGGAGTTGCCCCTAGTACGAGAGGACCGGGGTGAACGATCCACTGGTGGACCTGTTGTCGTGCCAACGGCAGTGCAGGGTAGCTATGATCGGACAGGATAACCGCTGAAAGCATCTAAGCGGGAAGCCCCCCTCGAAACAAGGTCTCCCATGAGGGCCGTGGAAGACGACCACGTCGATAGGCCGGGAATGTAAGCGCTGCAAGGCGTTCAGTTGACCGGTACTAATTGCCCGATTGGCTTGATTTCGATCCAGTAAAGGCCAGGTTTTCGCCCTTTTTTATTCCGGGGCGGCGACGGCGGCTGAAAGGCTGGAATGGAAGGGAAAGACAGACGGTTCGGGAAAACGAACCTTGAGCCGGGTCTCGTGTATCATATCCAGCTCTTTCCTGGTTTGGTGATCATAGCACGCGTGAAACACCCGATCCCATCCCGAACTCGGCCGTTAAGCACCGTCGCGCCGATGGTACTGCGTCTCAAGGCGTGGGAGAGTAGGTCATTGCCAAACCTGGAAAGGGCTGGATACATCTCTCTGACTGAACGATGACATTTGCTGCTGCAAGGCTCCTGCACCGCCGGAAACCGAAGCGCAGCCCGAGTTGTCGCGGGGTGGAGCAGTCCGGTAGCTCATCAGGCTCATAACCTGAAGGTCGTAGGTTCAAATCCTACCCCCGCAACCACCGCAAGCCCTTGAGATTTTTACGGTTTCAAGGGCTTTTTGATTCTCCGCAGCGTCGCGCGTCCGGAAGAGGCAACACAACGTCAACACCCGATTCCGAGCAACGACAGCGGGACACATATGGGCGCGTTTCTGATCCGCGGGTCGGAAACCGGAGCGCCAGGCTGCAAGCTGACGCAGGTCCGGGAACGGGATGCGGGCATCCGGCCGTCGTCTAGGGATCAATCGACTCCGGATGACGTATCTTTCCGCAGCGGAATTCAAGTTAGGGGGCGCACGATGGCCGAGCGTATTTTCACAGTGGCCGACGGTGAGATCGAGGCCCTCGAGGAACAAGCCTTTTCCAGGGAGGACGAACTCCAGGCGCTCATTGCCGAGCACCCGGAGTTGCTCGACGGAGAGCAGATTCGGCCAGGCGACGCACGCCGCTGGATTCTCGTTACACTTGAGAAGGGCATTGCCGAGTCTACAGGGGGCGCTGCCAAGTGGTCGCTTGACCACCTGATCATCGATCAGGACGCGGTGCCCACCCTGGCGGAACTGAAGCGTGGCGCGAATTCAGAAATCCGGCGGACGATTGTCGGGCAACTCCTCGAGTACGCTGCGCACGCCTCGGAGACATGGACGGCGTCGGAATTGCGCGAAGCGTTCGAGCGCGGGGCCGAGACTCGGGGCCGGGATGCACGGGAAGAACTCGCGGCATTGCTGCGGACCAGCGAAGAACCCGACATGGAGCGCTTCTGGGAGGCGGTATCGACGAACCTCGCAGCGAAGCGGCTCCGTCTGTTGTTTGTTGCTGACGACATCCCCGATCCCCTCGCCCGAACAGTGGTGTTCCTCAATGCGCAGATGCCGGACATCGAAGTCCTTGCGGTTGAGATCAAGCGGTTCCCGAGCAAATCCGGTCAGACGCTTGTACCGCGGGTGATCGGCAGGACAGCGGCCGCTTCGTCCCGCGGCGGACCCGGTCGCGGGCTTACCCGCGATACGTTCTTGGAGGGATTTGCCAATGACGACGTACGGGCGGTAGCGGAGCGGCTTCTCGATGTCGCGCAGCAATCGAACGGCGAAATCTTCTACGGTTCGCAGGGGATCAGTATTCGGGCAAGGTCCCCGGTCTGGGGTCGGCCGATCAGCATTGCGTGGCTCTATTCGCAACCCGACAAGGGGTGGATGCGCACGCGGGAGTTCTCGTTCGGGTCGGCCGTCTACGAGTATGAACTCCCCGACGCTCTGCGGGTAATGTTGGAGCGTTGGGCGGGGGAGTTCGCGTCGGACAGTTTCACCGAAGACGTTTCGAGCAAGGGGGTCATGGCCTGGGCAGTCACGCACCACACCGCGGTGCAGCACCAGGATCTTCTCGTGGAGCGGCTGCGGGCCGTACTCTCCAACTTGGCATCTCTGTGACGGTTTCCAGTTGCGTGTTGGCAGCGGTTGCGTGCACTTGATCCCGCGATTCAGGATATTACCGAGTCGGCAGGGCGGTCGCCGTAGCGTGTTCGACAAGGGCATTGACATTGCGGTAACGACCCGGTGCCAATGCCAGCCGAAAATTGCTCATTCGTGACAACTGGAAACTTCGGGGGGTATAGGCGAAGGGTCGGGTCGGTTACGGAAGGCTGGGGTTCTCCGCGCGGCGCCGATGTGGAGTTCGAGGTGGTCATCGTAGAGCCGGACGCCGAGCCGGTGGCCGATCAGCCGCGAGGGCACGGTGTAGAACACCCGCTTCAGGATGAAGCAGCTGGACGAGGTGACGTCGACGCTGGTTTCCTCGTAATCTGTCATGCGCATCGGCGGCAGGTCCTGAAGCGTGTCGCGTTCGGCCTTGATGCGCCCGGACCGGCGCGCATTACTGCGTCCGACGATCTCGGCGATGAAGGGGCGATAGGCCGTGACATCGGCAAAGTCCGCCGGCCCGCGCAGCGCAAGTGCGTCGGCGATCTCGCGCTTGAGGTGGCCGTGCGGGCTCTCGATCGCACCGTTCTCATGGGCGATGCCGCGGTTGTTACGGGAGGGAGCCATCCCGTAGTGCTGGCAGAGCAGGCGATAGCGCTCGGTCATGTCCTCGGCTTCGTCCTTGCAGCGGTTCCGGAACCCCGACCGGGGGAGCCGGAAGTGATACAGCATGTGATCCAGCGGCTGTCCGGCAATGGTGATGCCGAGAGCGTTCTTGTGGGTGAAGTCCGACAGGCCGAGCCGGCCGGGCGTGTACGTCTGTCGGAAGATCACCTCCTGATCGGGCCATGGCGTGCCCGCCAGTCACGGATGCGGCGCTCGAGGGTGCGCCGGACGCCCGGGTCCAGTTCGGGGTGACGCCGCATCAGTTCCTCGAACACACCGAACGCGCGAATGCCCGAATCGCCCTTCAGCATCGGCACGACTTCTTCTTCGAATATCCCGGCCAGCCGCAGACACGAAAGGAGCCCGGGAGAGGGGCGAAAAATCCGTTCCGGCGGCCGTCAACTCCAGTCGGGCTACGCCCTCCTTACGTTGACGGCCGCCGGCTAAGCCCCTCAATCGAGACTCTCATCCTGATTGTCGCTGTGCACTGGATCCGACTCAGGAGGAATCCGGGCTTCGACGTGTAGGATGTGACTTATGCCAAACCGAGCGCGTCTGAGGTTCAGCTCTTCGGCATCTGGAGCAATGCGGAGGTTCTCTCGGCGGCGAAGCCGTTCAAGACGGGCCTCAGGGGTACATTGGCCGCATTGTAGGAATTCCTCCCCCCCAGCTCTGTTTTCCTGTTCCAGACTGCCCGTCCCATAACTCACCAGATTGATCTCTGATGCATTCACATGTGTGCTTGTTGACGAAAAAAGGGGATCTGATGGACCAGGACACGGTTTTTCTCGCCTGTTGGCTAACCGCCAAGGGTACCCTGCCAGGATCGCATCCTCGCCTGTTGTGTTCGCGGCGTTTGTCAAGCGAACTGACTGTTTGCCTCGCATTGGTATTCCGGCGACGGGCCTCGTCTAAATTGGGGAAGGTGCCAATGTCGCGGAGCGTTCTCTATTCGTGGCTGCAAGGAAGATCGTAAGTTCTCCATGGCGGACCCTCGGTGCCACTCTCAAGGAGCGCCTTCGCCTCATCGCGGTGGCTGGAACCGGTGGTCAGGCGGTTCGACACTACCAGTTCGCCGAATCCGGCTAGGAGCTCTTGCGGGAGTGAATCTGCAGTCACATGCTGTATTCGGCCTATCCGATTGAGATTAGTGGCAAGGATGCCCGGGTTAAACTGAAGAAAGAGTTGATCCTCGCGCACGAGCCACCACTGAATCTGCAGCTTTGGGATAACCCGCAGAGACCGGAGATCACTTAGCTCAGGCAAGCGTGCAAAGACGAAGCCGAGCGATCGCGGTGACGGCTTCTATCATGAACGGTCAGGACGGCTGACGAAATCGTTGTTGATGGCGGGTATTGGCACGTGTTCCTCTGACCAATCGTTTGCGAGAGTTGCGTTTGACAGTAGACCGAGAACGACCTGACACTTGTCTCGTCTCCCGTGTGAAGTCCGCAGCGAGGTCGTTTGGCAGAATTTCGGGCGTGAGGCCTGATTTTACCACGAGTGCCGTTTCTGGCAGTTGGCATTTTGGGTGGTCCTGACGGAACCAGGAAGGGAGTGCCTGTGCGTGGACAGGCGTGATCCGCATGACAATTTCCTCCGATCATTGATGAATGACCGGAATTATCCCCACCCAACCCTCGCGTGAGCAACCGAATTATCAGACGTCGCCGTTTACCCGCTTACGACAAGAAGGATTCTGCGTCCTTCACCGCGCCCGGCACCAGTTGGAGCTCCTTGTCGGGCGCATCGCCGCCATCGGCGTAGCCCGACACAAGGTGCCCTTCGACCGTGCGAAGGACATGGCGCAGGTTTTTCGGCATATGGGCCATACGGCGCCTTCGCGTACTTGAGGCGGAGTGGCTCGGCAACGCCTCTCGCGTTCCGAGACGCTGATGGCCCATAGCGCGCCTACCCGCGGTTAGGGTCCGTCCGAGAATTATCGAATCGGTTGTGTGATCTGAGGTTTCGTTGGGTTTTGAGAAGATGTGTTGTGTTGTGCCGCGCTTTGGTCGTGGCGCGGTCGCGCTTTCGATACGCGGGATTCCGTCTCGGTGAATTTTCGTCCATATTTGTTGGATGGAACGGATTGACGACAAACAGATGGACATTGTCCGTGCTCGGTTCGAGACCCTGTCGCCGCATCTTGACGAGAAAGGCCGCCGCCTTCTGGCGGCATTCGAGGCCCGAAGCCTGGGTTACGGCGGAACGTCCCGGGTCTCGGAGGTGACTGGCGTGGCCCGCTCGACGATCGGGCGGGGGCTGAAGGAGCTTGACGGCTCGGTAGCGCCGGCCGGGGACGGCCGGGTCCGCCGCGAAGGCGCGGGACGCAAGCGCGCCACCGAAACGCAGCCTGATCTGATGCCGTCTTTGCGCGCGCTGGTCGAGCCGGCGACCCGGGGCGATCCGGAACAGGCCCTGCTCTGGGTGTCACAGAGCGGCCGGCAGCTTGCGCAGGCGTTGAAGGAACAGGGACACCGGGTCTCCCGGACGTCGGTTGTCAGGATTCTCGAGGAGATGGGTTACACGCTTCAGTCGAACGCGAAGACCCGGGAAGGAAGCGACCATCCTGACCGGGATGCGCAGTTTTCCCATATCAATACGCAGGTGAAGGCATTCATCGGCGCGGGCCAGCCGGTCAGATCGTCGACACCAGGAAGAAGGAGCTGGTCGGCAATTTCAAGAATGCGGGGCGCACATGGCGGCCGAAGGGCCGGCCGGAAGAGGTCAATGTGCATGATTTCGCCGACAAGGAGCTGGGAAAGGCGGCGCCCTATGGCGTCTTCGACGTGGCCAACACCGTGGGCTGGGTGAATGTCGGGATCAGCCATGACACCGCCGCCTTTGCCGTCGAGAGCATCCGGCGCTGGTGGAAGAACCTTGGGCAGGCACGCTTCCCGACCGCAAGGCGCCTCCTGATCACCGCCGATTGCGGCGGGTCGAACGGCTCCCGGGTGCGCTTGTGGAAGGTCGAGCTGCAGAAGCTGGCAACCGAACTCGGTCTCGAAATCAGCGTCTGCCATCTGCCGCCGGGAACCAGCAAATGGAACAAGATCGAGCACCGCCTGTTCTCGTTCATCAGCAGGAACTGGCGCGGCAAGCCGCTGCGCGATCTTGCCACGATCATCAACCTGATTCGCGCGACGACCACGGAAACCGGTCTCAGAGTCTATTGCGACATCGACGAAAACCACTATCCGAAGGGCATTGCAATCGACAAGGCGACCATCGACGCACTCAACATCCGGCGCGAACCCTTCCACGGCGAGTGGAACTACACCTTCATGCCGCCACCCAAAGATGAAGCAGTAATTTAGGGCCGAACCCTTAGCTCGTGTCGCCCTCACTCGGGCATTCAGCCAAGGATGCCCCGACATCAAACGGAACCTTTCATTAGGTTCGAGACAAAGAAAGGATTTCAGGTTATCCTTTCGTTGTCAGAATGCCAAGAAAAGGATCCTTTCACAACCATGGCGGCAGAACAGGTGCCCTCGCGGCTCGGGCAGAGGGTGACCATCTCAACGGCCGGCGAAAAGGCGGAAGCGTTCGTTCCCCCACGCTTGCCGCCGATCCCAGCCGTGCGGATGGACGGGCTCTATCGGCGGCTCGAGAGCGCGAACCGCGCGCTTGGGCAGCTCGACGGCGTCACCTCGATCCTCCCCGACACCCCGCTGTTCCTCTACATGTACGTTCGGAAGGAGGCGGTGCTCTCGTCGCAGATCGAGGGTACGCAGTCATCGCTCTCGGACCTCCTGCTCTTCGAAAGCGAGGAGGCGCCCGGTGTGCCGCTCGATGACGTTCAGGAGGTATCCAACTACGTTGCCGCCATGAACCACGGCCTTACCCGGATCCGGGAGGGCTTTCCGATCTCGCTCCGGCTCATCCGCGAGATCCACGACATCCTCTTGTCGAAAGGCCGGGGAAACACGAAACAGCCTGGCGAGTTTCGACGATCACAGAACTGGATCGGCGGTACGCGCCCCGGAAACGCGTTGTTCGTGCCGCCGCCTCCCGAGCAGGTCCTCGATCTAATGTCGGACCTCGAGGCGTTCATTCACGCCGACACGCCCGAAATTGCGACCCTGATCAAGGCCGGCCTCGTGCATGTCCAATTCGAGACGATCCACCCGTTCCTCGACGGCAATGGACGGTTGGGGCGGCTCCTGATCACCTTCCTGCTCTGCGCGCAGGGAATCCTGAGAGAGCCGATCCTTTGCCTCAGTCTCTATTTCAAGACGCACCGCCAACAGTACTACGACCTCCTTCAGCAGGTCCGAGAGCGCGGCGACTGGGAAATCTGGCTGGAGTTCTTTTTGGACGGCATCACCGAAACATCGCTACAGGCGGCCGAAGCCGCACGCGAGATTCTGGGCTTGTTCGAAGCTGATCGGCATAGGATCGAGAGCTTGGGTCGTCCAGCAGCATCAGCGCTTCGTGTCCATCAGCTCCTTCAACAGAAGCCGCTCGTCGGAATCCCGGATGCATCTCAAAAGTTGGGTAACTCGCCTCCGACGATCGCGAAGTCGATCCAGCACCTAGACGACCTCGGGATCGTGCAGGAAGTCACCGGGAAGCAGCGCGGCCGGATGTATGTCTACAGCGATTACTTGAGTATTCTTAGTCGAGGCACGGAGCCGCTGTAATTCAGGGAACTGCCGGCGCCGGTCCTGCGGAGAAGGAGATCAGGAAAGGCATCCGGAACGAGAGAGTTTCAGAACGGGAATTGAGAACATTGAACGAGCAGACCGAAAAACAGGAGCTGATCGCTTTTCCCGAGTGGACCGAGTACAGGAAGAAGAACGGTCTCGACCCGCTCGGGATGCAAAACAGCAGCGTCAACCTCTACCAGTCTCTTCTGCCTGGCATCTCGAACGTGACGCTGCGGATGCGCTACTATGGGCTCTATGCTTGGCTGGCGCAGAGTTATGCCAAGGAGATCGGCGACACCGACCCGAATAACTGGAAGCGGCATGTCAGGGGTGCGGAAGCGCTTTACGCGCTCGTAGCAACCCGCCAAGGAGGCGAGCCCGGCGTTGCCGGAACGGATTGGGCCACGAGAACGCTCGAAGAAGCGTCCGGCAACACCATCGATTTCAAAGAGGCTGCTGAGCCTGGCAGTGAGGCCACTACCTGAAACAGGCATGGGGCGCATTCGGTGCGGCCTAGCGCAGCCAGCTTTTTCAGATCGGCATCTTCGACCACTCCGACGACCATGAGATCCCGCTGCCCAGCAAGGAATTCGGCGAGGGACTTGGTCAAGCCTTCGAGCACTCGCTCGGTTCGTGGGCTGACCTCTATTTCAAGCTGATCAGGATTGGATCGGCCACTCACGACGAGCTCGATCAACTCGCGCCTCTGCTGCCTTCAAGGATTACCGGCCAGAGCACGGAGCAGAATTTCTACGATGACATCCTCCTGTCACGCGCGAGCGCTCCGTTGACCGGGGCACTTTCGCGCAAGTTGTCGGCGGTTTTTAGAAAGCGCGGGATTTTGGCGGTAAACCGCGCTTTTTCGGGATGGGTCTGCTGTCCTTTGGCGACGGGATCACCCGTTTCCTCGCCATTTGGGTCGATATCGCATCTCTTCGGCCACCAGTTGGGGGCAGGGCCGGCTGCATCGGGCGCATCGAGGGAACGATTCACCCGGCCGAACCGCCCCAGGCAGGCGGCCGGCCGCGGTCGCGGAACCATGGTCCGTTACGAAACGTACCGACGGCGGTGCCCGGCTGGCGGTGGCAGCGGACCCCATGCCGGCTCGTGCCGGCTGCGCGTGTCGCATCCGATGCAGCTGCTGGCGCCGACGGTTGTTCTCCAGACCACGCGCGCTCGCCGCATACCGGCGGTTCGATTCGCGGCGACGTTCGCGACGTCCCTGCTCGCTGCAGGATTTCGAACAGTACTGGTGGCCGCGGTCGCAGGACCTGCACAGGACGACCTGACGCCCGCACAGACAGCAATAGAAGAGCCGACCCTCAAGACACATCCGCCATCTCCGCCACACGAGGGCATCCAGACAGCCAGTCACCTGAAATCAGGCAGAAACCTGCCCGTTGCGCCGGCGCCTCATCGCCCTGTCTCCCGGTGAGGGCTTACCAGCTGATCGGTGCCATGGCCACGGCGTGGCGATCGACGGGCCTTCAGGCACCGGCCGCCATGCCCGCATCTGCACAAGCGCTCGGGACCGACCCGTTCAGGGCGTCGCCGCCCTCACGGCGAAGTTCACCCAAACGTGCCGCGGGTGCGGACGGCCGGATCGGTGCCACGACCGTGCTCTCAGGACAAGCGACATGAGACCGGGCGACGGCGCCGACAGGAGCCGTACAATAGGGAAAGGAAACGATCCTGAAAAAAGCGCGGCGAATCGCCAGAATTCCGCGCTCTTTCACAGCCGTCGACAGCAAGTTAAGCATCCTGGTGATTCTTAAGGTGGCGGACTTCTTGCAGCGGGAGCCTCGGGCTGATGAAGTCCGATGGGTCCTCTACGCGGGTCATGATCAGCAGGGCAACATCCTCAGCCTCTACGATCCGGCGCTCGAAGTGCAGCGGTCGCGATGGTGGGTCTATCATGCGAATGATCTGTGCCACATCGCGCATGAGGCGCTGCTGAAGTTCACGCTCGATACGTTGGGTGATTAGCCCGCTGGTCTGGGAATGGACCGTCTGATCGGGCGCTGTGCGCACGAAATTCTATCAGAACTTTCACCTGTGCCGGAAAGCTGGTCAGCCCTGCTTGAGGGATTGGAGCCGGCCTCGAACGCCTTCGATGCAGGTGATCCCGACTCCGAGGCTTCGCTGACCAATGAGATCATCTGGGCCGGCCGTGACGACGCGGGATATGCAAGCCTGAGACAGCAGCCAAGGCTGTTCGTCTGCTTGCCATACTGCATCTTCAAGGCAAGACCTAGCCTGAAAACAACGGGATCTGACGTGTGCATGCAAGCGCGAACGGGCAAGGCCACTTCGGCGCGCCTCTCGTCTCCGGAACAACCCATGGTCTCGGCGCATCAGGCAGTCGTCGGAAATTCGGACGAACGGCTGACGTCGCCGTGTGTCGTCTCGCAGGCCTCACACCGTGCTTGGCGTGACCAGTTTGCGAATGCCCGGCAGCAACACGGTAAATTCGCTCCCCGCAACCGTCGGAGCCACTCGACCAAAACCATTTCCGTCGTCACCGCTGGAGTACCCGCGGACGCCGTCCTTTTGAGCGCGGTATCCTTGTCGAGTTCCGTGCGGGATCCGGTTGAGTGAACAGAGAGCCTGACCGGATAGCCAAGGTGTCGAAGTCCCAAGGATGTCTGCAAAATGGAAACATGCGCTTCGATTCTGATCACGACGACATCCCGCCGACCTATCCTTGACAACAGGGCCACGAACTCCGGTTCGCCGATGCCATTGAAATGAATTTTCTCGTAGGCGGATGCACCGCTGGCAAAGCCAGGCAACCGGGGCACGGTGTGTCGGACACCCTTGGGATACTGTTCGGTGAACACGACCGGAACATCCGGATTTCGGCAGGCGAACAGGAGCGCCTCGTTCTTTTTCAAGATTCCCTCGAAACCCGAAATAACCGGAACAAGCCGCGCCTGCATGTCGACAACGAGAAGAAGGGACCTGTCCCCGGAAACCACTTTCCCGCGTGTTTCTCAAATGCCCGGATTCTCATCCCCTACGCTCCGCGCTATTCGTGGCAGGATAACTGCTCAATCGATCGCGTGGCCGTCACGCAGAGCACCCGGTTGCGCCAACGCGATATCCTCCGGCCGGACGGGTACACGGGGCAGTTCAAGTCCCGTTGCCGCCCGAATCGCCGCGGCCACGGCCGGAGTCGACGACAGGCTCGGGGTTTCGCCAACTCCCTTGGCGCCAAAAGGCGCACCGTCTTCCGGTTTTTCGATCAGTGCAATCTCGACCGGCGGCATGTCTGCGAAGGTCGGAACGAGGTAGTCGGTGAATGACCCGTTCTGGACAATCCCATTCTCCGACAGGACCTCTTCCATGACCGCGAGTCCCAATCCCTGCGAAATCCCGCCTTCGATCTGACCGATCACCGACAAGGGGTTGATCGCCTTGCCGACATCCTGCCCGGTTGCGATCTGAACGACGCGAACAAGTCCGAGGTCCAGGTCGACATCGACGACAGCCCTTTGCGCACCGAATATCCAGGATACGTCGGTGTCTCCCTGGCCGGTTTCCTCATCCATACCGGTCGTTTGCCGGTGGCTGTACGACACCTCTACCTCGATCGGTTTGCTACAGGCGTCCGCGACCGCGACATCGATAGTTCCATCATCGGAGCGCACCCGATCACCCTGCAGGGACAGTTCTCCCGCATCCACTCCCCAGCGCTCAGCGCATTTTTCGCGAACCTGGTCGGCAATCTTCCCGCAGGCCATCTCGATCGCCTTGCCCGACATGTAGGTTTGACGACTCGCCGCCGAGGAACCGGCCGAACCGATATCCGACGTGTTTGCCGGCTCGAGCAGGATTTCCGTCACGCCCAGGACCTCGTGCGCGATCTGCCGGGCGATCGTGACGAATCCCTGGCCGATTTCCGCCGCGGCACTGGTGATGATCAACCTGCCGCATTCGAGACGGCATCGCGCACGCGTGTCATCGTCATATCCCTCGGAGTAGGCGAAATTCTTGTAGCCGATGGCAAATCCGACGCCCCTGCGAATGCGCGAACGGTCAGCCGTGCGCCCCGCCCCTCCCGGCAGGCCGTATCCGGCGACATTGTCGCCGACCTCACCGGGCAGGGGAACCGCTGCCGCGGCTTCCAGGCATTCGCGGACCGGGGCTGGTACATGCACCCTCTGACCTGTCGGCAACCTGTCACCCGTCTTCAGCGCATTCATCAGGCGAATTTCGAGGCGATCCATGCCAAGTGCCGCGGCGAGCTTGTCCATCTGGCTTTCGTGCCCGAAGCAGGCCTGAACGGCGCCGAAGCCCCGCATGGCGCCACAGGGATGATTGTTCGTCCGGACACAGATTGCCTCGACAGAGACATTGGGAACACGATAGGGGCCGCAGGCAAAGCGGGCCGCGTTTCCGGCAACGGCCGATGACGTCGAGGCATATGCCCCGCCATCCAGCAGGATGCTCGCCTCGACTTTCACCAGTTCACCGGATTTCTTCGCGTGGTGGCGGTACCACATCTTTGCCGGATGGCGATGCAGGTGGCCGCGAAAGGATTCATCGCGCAGGTAGCTCATCTTGACGGGCTGTTGCGTGCGGAGCGCCAGGATGCAGGCATGCGCATGCACGGAAAAATCTTCACGCCCGCCGAATGCACCGCCGACGCCCGCCAGGTGGATCCTCACCTTCTCGCCCGGCAGTCCAAGGCAGGGCGCCAGTTGCACATGGTCCTGGTGGAGGCCCTGCGTTGCGACGTAAAGATCCACCCCGCCATCGTCGGCCGGGACCGCCAGACCGGACTCCGGTCCCAGGAACGCCTGGTCCTGCATGCCGACTTCGTAGACACCCTCGACGACGACATCGCCTTTCGCATCGGGGTCGCCGCGTTCGATCGGCACGCGCCGGACGATATTGCCCTCCGGGTGAACCGGCGGTGCCTCCTGGGCGCGTTCGGGATCCGTCAGGGGCGTGAGCACTTCGTAGGACACATCGATCGAGGCAAGCGCGCGGCGGCAGGTTTCAATGTCCGTTGCGGCAACCAGGGCCACGGGTTCACCTTCGAAACGGACGACGTCATCGGCCAGCACCGGTTGGTCGGAGATCAGGAGTCCGTAGGTCGGTTTTCCCGGCAGGTCCGCGGCCGTAAGCACCGCCGCGACACCCTCGATTCGACACGCTTCTGAAATGTCGATCCGTTCAATTCTGGCGGAGGGATGCGGAGAACGCAGCGTTGCGCCCCAAAGCATGTTGTCGGCGACCAGGTCCGAAGAGAATTCGAACGTGCCGCAGACCTTTTCGGCCGCGTCCGGCCGTTGCAACGACGTGGCGACTCCGGAGATTGCCGTGGCGGTGTCGGGCATTGCGCTACCTTTGCCTATGCTGGGCCACCCTCGTCACTGCAGTTTCGATTCTGCCGTAGCCCGTGCATCGGCACAGGTTGCCGGCGAGGGCTTCCCTGATTTCCTGGTTGCTGGGCGAAGGATTCGACAGCAGCAGGTCATGCACGGCCACGATGAAGCCGGGGGTGCAGAACCCGCATTGGACAGCGCCTTCATCGATGAAGGATTGCTGTATGTCCGTCAGCTCACCGGGTCCCCCGAGTCCTTCGACCGTCACGATATCCACGCCAACGGCACCCGCCGCCAGTTCAAGGCAGGAACACGCGAGCCTTCCATCCATCAACACCGAGCAGGACCCACATTCGCCCTGTTCGCAGGCGTTTTTCGTTCCCCACAGACCGAGTCGTTCGCGCAGGACGTACAACAGGCTCTCGCCGAGCCAGAACGCCTCGATCAGGTGTTTTCGGCCGTTGACCCGGAGTTCATAGTTTCGCGTGATTTCCAAGGGACCCGCTCTCAGAGTGCGCGCGCGGCGGCCCGTTGGGCCATGACCGAGATCGCGTGGCGGCGGTAACGCGATGTCGACCTGTGGTCGTCGATCGGCATCGCCGCCGCGGAACACATGTCCCCGAACCGGACGAGGTCCCCCCTGTCTCGGACCTTTCGATGCCTCCAGTCAATTCGTTCACGAATGAAACTTTCCGCTTCGGTGCATCGGATGACCGTTGGCCCGACTGCCCCGAGTGCACATGCGACATGACGCCGTTCAGGGTTGCAGACGAAAGCCAGGTTTGCCACCGCGATCACCATCGCGTTGCGCTTCCCGACTTTCAGAAATTCCTGTGGGCCGTCCGCGACCGGAATGCTGATCGACGTGATCAGCTCATCCGGGGCGAGCCGGGTGCTTTTCACGCCGGTGACGAATTCGGAAATCGAGACGGACCTCGCCCGGCGTGCACTCTTCAGATTCACCGCGGCATCCAGCACCGACAGGACGGGAAGTGAATCCCCCGCAGGGGATGCGGTTGCGACGTTGCCGCCAATGGTTCCCGTGTTCCGGATTTGCGGCGAACCGACCGTGCGTGCGGCCTGGGCCAATGCTGGCGCCAGCATCGCGATTTCGGTTTCCATGATATCGGTGAATCTGACGCCTGCGCCGAGCACGAGCGTCCCGTCGTCCTTGTGCCACGCGCGGAGTTCATCGACATGTCGCAGGCTGAGAATCGCCCCTGGCCGCCGCTGATTGTAATTCATCTCGACCATGAAATCGGTCCCGCCGGCGAGCACATGCATGCCCGGTTCGACGTGAAGCGCGCCGAGAGCTTCATCCAGTGAGGTTGGCAATGAGATTTTCACACAAAACGGCTTTTCGGTTATCCAATGCGCAGAAATTATAATTTATGGCGACCAAGCTCACAAGCAATTCGCCGGCCCGGTCGCTGTTTCCGGGTGCACCGGCCGACATGGCTGCGGATGATGAATATGCCGGCTGCCTCCGGACAGGCTTTGACGTAGAACGGCGATCGATACTCGGGTGAACCTCTGCCGTCCGGTCCTGCGCACCAGCCCGAATCATCCGTGACGGGAGGCATCGAGGCTGCGTCAGACACGGCGGCCTGATCCTCGAGACATCTCGAACGGGTCCTGAAACATGGATCGGTCACCGGCATTCCCGAAATCTCATTCACGATGATATGGGACCCCCAGGTGTTCCGGCTGTTCGGATCTCATTCGAAAGCCCATCATCGCGATGATCGCGACCACGTAAGGAAGCGCCAGTAACACCTGGTACGGTATCTGCACTCCAATGCCCTGTGCCTGCAACTGAAACGCCTCGAGAAACGCAAACACCAGGACCGCAAGCGTGATCGGAACCGGTTTCCAGTTTCCGGCAATGATGATGACCACGGCCAGCCATCCCCGTCCGCCGGTCATGCCCGGAACAAAGCGATCTGTCAGAGCCAGGACCAGGAAGGCGCCGGCCAGTCCCGTCATCGCTCCTCCGAATGCCAGGGCAGAGTATTGCCTGGCGGAGACGCTCAATCCCTTGGTATCGAGAGCCTTGGGGTTTTCGCCCAGGCTGCGTATCTCTAGGCCGTACCGGGTCCGGTACAGGAAAAACCAGATCACCGGCACCATCATGAACGCGAAATACGTCAGGAACTGCTGCGTAAACAGGATCGTCCCGAGATACGGCAGTTCTGACAGCAGGGGAATGTCGAGGCTGTCGAAAGGGTCGATCGTCGGGACATTGCCGGAGCCGTACAGGGTCAGCGCCTCGCGATACAGGAACAATGTCGTTCCCGCGGCAAACAGGTTCAATCCCAGTCCGGTCACGAACTGGTTGATCTTGAACGTCGTGGCCGCGATCGCCATGACCATGTTCATGCAGATGCCTGCGATGATGGCGGCGAGGACACCGAGCAAGAGTGAATCCGACGCGAGTGCCGTTGTATAGGCTACATACGTCGCCATGAGCATCGTGCCCTCGACGCCCAGGTTCCAGATGCCGGCGCGCTGCACGACGAGTTCGCCGATCGATGCCAGGAGCAACGGTGTCGCGATCCTGAGCGTCGCGGCCAGCATCGAAATGACGATGGCTTCCTGGAAAATGTCGAACACGTCAGTGACTCCGGACCAGGCGGTAGCGGGACAGAACGGAAGAACACAAGAAAAAGATCAGGATGATCGCCTGCATGGCTGCCACGACTGCCGATGATACGTCCGCGATGACCTGCATGAAGAGCCCGCCCTGGGCCATTCCGCCGAACAGGATTGCCGCCACACCGATTCCCAGGGGGCGCAATCCGGCAATGACACCAACGATGATCCCGGTCGATCCCAATCCCAGCAGGAACGCCTGGCTGATCCTGAAGTCCACGCCGAATGTCTGGGTCACTCCACCCAGGCCCGCGAGGCCTCCGGAAACAAGCATGACCGTCACGAGCATGCGCTTGGGGTCGGTACCCTTGAAACGGGCGGCATTCGGGTTCGAACCGAAAGCGCGCAACTCGTACCCGAAGGTGGTCCGAGACAGGAGGACATGAACGGCAAGAACGGCCGCAATCGCCAGTGGGAACGCCAATGACAACTTCGTGCCTTCAACCAGGATCGGGATTCTTTCCGCTTCGGGTATCTGTGCGGTCTGGAGATAGTACTCGCCCGGAGCCATCCACAGGCGGCTGGTCAGGAGATACGACAGGACGAACACGATGATGTAGTTCATCATCACCGTCGAGACGATCTCGTCGACCCTGAACCTGGTCTTCAGGACGCCCGCGAGCCCGCCAAGCGTGGCACCGCCGGCAAATCCGGCAACGACGAGGAGGGGAAAGAAGACGATCCCGGGCCAGTCGACAATCGAACTCAGCCAGTAACCGAGCATTGCGCCCGCGAAAACCTGGCCTTCCTGACCGATGTTCCAGATCCTCGCCCGGAACGCGATTCCGGTGGCAAGACCGGTAAACGCGAGCGGAATGGCCTTCACGCAGGTTCCATAGATGCTGTCAAGATCACCGAAGGCGCCGAGTACCAGGGCGTGAAATGCCCCGTAGACGTCCACGTTCACGATCCAGAGAAGCACGGAAGACGCCAGGAGTGCCAGAATGACCGCAACACACGTGGAAAGAACCGAAGCCAGCCAACCATGCGTCGGGCGTTTTTCGAACTTGATTGCCGTCCTCATCTAGGCGCTGCCGGCAATTGTCGACTTGCCGGAAACCTGGATCCTCTGGCCTGCCATCAACAGGCCAAGCTGCTCCAGCGTTACCGTGCCCGCATCGAAGATACCCATGATTTCACCCTTGAACATCACGCCGATCCGATCGGACAACGCAATGATGTCATCCAGTTCTTCCGACGCCAGGAGTATGGCAAACCCCTCCTTGCGTTTCTGGAGCAGCAATCCGTGGACATACTCGATCACACCGACGTCCAGTCCCCGGGTCGGCTGATTGGCAAGAAGGCAACACGAACTCGACCACAACTCGCGTGCAAGTATGATTTTCTGCGCATTTCCGCCGGAGAGCGTGCTTGTCCTCGCTTTTGTCGACGGCGTGACAATCTCGAAATCGGCGATACCGTTCGCGGCAAATCTCCCGACCCTGGAATAGTCCAGGAGTGCGTGTCGGGAGAAGTCCGGTTTCTTCTGCAGGCCGAGGATCATGTTTTCCTCGACGGTGAAGTCGCTGACGAGACCGGCGCCGTACCGGTCATCGGGGATGTAGCCGATTCCCCGGTCGATGGCCGAACGCGGTGACTGGTTGGTAATGTCTTCGCCGTTCAGGCGCACGTCGCCGTCTTCGATCCTGCGGGCGCCGACCAGGGCTTCGAACAGTTCCTTCTGGCCGTTGCCGGCGACGCCGGCGATGCCGAGAATCTCGTTTGCATGCAGGTCGAACGAAATCCCGTTGAGCGCCGGAAGTCCCTTGTCGTCCTTGACCTTCACCCCCCGCGCTTCGAGAATCTTTTTGCCGTGTTCGAGCTTTTCTCTTTGCAGCCGGAACATGACAGCCCGTCCGACCATCAGGTTCGTGAGTTCCGTCCTGGACGTGCCGGCGGTCTCGAGGGTCGAGACGACCCGTCCCTTTCGCAACACGGTCACCCGGTCCGACAGCATGACTTCGTTCAGCTTGTGGGTGATCAGGATGACCGAGAGGCCGTTTGCGGTCATGCGGCGCACGATGCGGAAGAGCTTTTCCGATTCCTGCGGCGTCAATGTCGCAGTCGGTTCATCGAGAATGAGCAACTCGACACCGAGATACAGCGCCTTGAGGATTTCAACCCATTGCTGTTCGCCCACGGACAGCTGCCAGACCTCCGCGTCGAAGTCGACCTCGATCTCGTAGCTGTCACAGATTTCCGTCAGGCGCCACCGGGCGTCGGCAAGGTCCAGCGACCAGCCCGTAGCATGCGTTCCGAGAACGATGTTCTCGATTACCGAAAATGTCGAAACGAGAACGAAGTGCTGATGCACCATTCCGACCCCGCGGGATATCGCATCGCGGGGCGATGTGTAGGATACCTCCTTTCCATCGAGATGTATCGTTCCGGCGTCGGGCCGGAAGAAACCGTAAAGGCATTCCGAGAGCGTGGACTTGCCTGCCCCGTTTTCTCCCAGCAGGCAGTGGATCTCGCCGCGGCGCACGTCGAAAGAGGCAGAGTCGACGGCGACCACGTCGCCGAAGCGCTTCGTGATCCCTTCCACCTTCAAGTGTGTGGCGGCGCTCAACGTGTCACCCTCCGTCAAGCTGCAAGACTATGACAAACGGTGAACTTGGGGAATGGGAAGTCGCGGCGAAGAGATCCGTCCAAAAAGCCTCTTCGCCGCGCCGGATTTGACTGAAATGAATTCAGTCGGGCTTGGGAACATCTATGATCACGGGGACTTCCAACGTAAGCGGGTAAATGGCGACGTCTGATAATTCGGTTGCTCACGCGAGGGTTGGGTGGGGATAATTCCGGTCATTCATCAATGATCGGAGGAAATTGTCATGTCAGGTTTGAATGGTTCGGCTGGTTCCCGTCGTGCGCCGGTGGTGCGCAGCGCAGACGAGTGGAGCGGCATCATGGCGGACTTCGAGCGCTCGGGGCTGTCGCAACGGGAGTTTTGCGAGTCCCGTGGGCTGTCCTCGAAGACCTTCTCGAACTGGCGGTGCCGTCTCCGCCCTGGGGGCGGGAAGGGATCCTTTGTCGAGCTTGCGCCGCCGGTTTCCTCGGGCTGGGACGTCGAGCTTGACCTGGGCGACGGGGTTGTCCTGCGGGTTCGGCGGTCGTGATGCTCGGCGGCTGGCCGCGGGGCGGCATCTGGCTGTCGACGGACCCGGCCGACATGCGGCGCAGTTTCGACGGGCTGTGCGCGCTGGTGTCGGGCCATCTCGGGTGCAATCCGGCCGATGGACGCTGGTACGTGTTCGTCAACCGGCGCCGGACCATCGTAAAGGTCCTGGGCTTCGAGCGGGGCGGCTTCTTCATCTGGTCCAAGCGCCTGGAGCAGGGCCTGTTCGCCCCGCCTCCGGCCTCCGGCCATGCGGCGCTTGCATTGTCTTCGACCGAGTTGATGGCCCTGATCGACGGCATCGACGTCACCGTTCGCCGCCGTCGCAAGCGTTACGGCGGTCCCCGGCTGGCGTCCGGGTGAGCCCGGACGACGGTCATGTCGATGCTGCCGGTCATCGGGGTGTCGGCGAAGAGGTCCTTCCACAGGCGTGGCGTCAGTTCGTGGACCCGGTCGGCCGGATGGGTGTCGATGCGCTGGAAGACATCGCCCAGATAGGTTGCAGGGCTGATCCCGAGCAGGAAACAGGTGGCGACGAGGCTGTTGACGATCCCGACGTTCCGTGCGCCGGATTCTGTCCAGGAAAAAAGCCAGTTCTTCTGTCCCAGCTTGATGCGGCGCAGTGCGCGCTCGACACCATTCGAGTCGATCGGCACCAACGGGTCTTCGAGGAACACCTCGAGGGCCTGCTGGCGTTCGACGGCGTAGGTGACCGCCCGGCGGATCGGGTGCTTCGGCGTCAGCGCCGGGTCCCCGAGCGTCCGCTCACACCATTGCCAGAAGGCGTCGACCAGCGGGCGGGTGCGGGTGCGCCGCGCCTCCAGGCGTTCAGGCGGCGGCCGGGTACGGAATTCCTTCTCGATCCCGTACATGCCCCCGATCAGATCCAGCGCCTTCCCGGCGAACACCGGATGGTTGTCCAGCTGCTCCTCGAAATTGCGCCTCGTATGCGCCCAGCAATTTTGCTGCCTCACCGCCTCCCCCCGCGCCTCGGCGTAAGCCGCGTAGGCGCCGTAGCCGTCGCTGACCAGCGTGCCCTCGAAATCGCCGAGGAACCGCGCGACATGGTGGTGGGCGCGGGAGGGCGCGAAGTGGAACACCACTTCGTCCCGGTCGCCGAGCACCGGCCAGTAGTAGCATTGTTTCATCTTGCCCGGCCTGTCCGGGTCGCGCCCGGCCCGCACCGGCGTCTCGTCCATGACGATGACGGAACTTTCCAGAACCGAGCGGCACTGGGCCTCGAACACCGGCTCCAGCAGCGAGATCGCCCGGTTGGCCCAGCCACTCAGGGACTTGCGGCTGACGGTGATCCCGCTCTCGGCCAGCATCTGGTGCTGGCGGTAGAGGGGGAGATGCCAGGCGAACTTGTCGACCAGCATTCCGGCGATAAAGCTCACATCGGCGCAGGAGCTCTTGAACACGCCCTCGACGGCCGGGGCGCAGACCAGGGCGCCGGAGGATCTGATCTTCGCCTTCTTGTAATGGTAACGCAGCACCACGTGGCGGATCGGCACCGATGCCAGCTTGCAGCACACCCGCTCGGAGATGATGTCGTATTCACCCTCCGCCAGCCCCTCGATCTCCGGCGGCATCACGTCGATGTCGATCACCGTCGCCTCGGGGCCGAAGCGCAGCCCGGTGCCGTTGACGGCATCGCCACGATCCTTCTTGCGCCCGTTGACGCCGCCCCGGGGCTTCTTTTCGGCTTTCTTTTCGGCCTCGCCTTTCCTTTCGGCTTCGGGCTCATCCTCCCCGGCATCCGGCGATGCGGCGCCATCGGAGGCGGCGTCGGCGTTGCGGCGCTTCTCCGAGCGCCGGCCGTACTGCTGGCGCTCGTAGCGGGCGAGCTGGTCGCGAAGCGCACTGTTCTTCGCCACTTCCTCGGTGAGCTTGTCCTGTAGCGCGGCAATGATCGTCGACTGCGTCCCGGCAAGCCCGAACAACTCCCTGAACAGGGAGACAGCCCCCCGCAGCAGGCCGCCGCCGCCCAGCCCCGCGAACTCCGCATGGAGCCCGTCGAGCCTCTGGCGGACCGCATCCGGGTCGTGAGGGTCGATCCCGCTCATTCCTCCGCCTCCTCCGCCATGATCGCCGCCAGCACCGCCAGGCGCTCGCCCCGGGGCATCGCCGCGTAGCGCCGCCCCCAGCTCGCCGCCTTGCGCTTGACGGTCTGACGGTGGGTGAAATTCCGTCCGGCGAAGGCCGCCCAGTGCACCCGGTCGGGCGCGAAGTTGAACCACAGCTTCTCGGTGACGATGCAGGACTGGTTGTTGACCTGGATCTCCAGCGAATGCCAGTCGGAGAGGTGTTCGTCGTAGAGCCGGGACGGATAGCCGGAGACCATCGCCGAACAGGGCAGCGACTTCAGGATGCCGAGAAGCTCCACATGGTCGGCGTCCGTATAGTCGTAACGGTAGCGGCGCTGCGACTTGCGCGCAGACTGCACGTAGGGCGGGTCGGCATAGACCAGCTCGCGGCCGTCGAAGTCGAAATCAGACAGGAACGCGTGGCAGCAACCATGGTGAAGCTCGACCGGATAGGCGCAGCTGAAGGTGTCGATGGCCCGGCGGTTGAGATCGATGCCGATGTTCCTGAGCGCCGGAGGCTTGCGCTTCATGATGGCGCCGCCCCCAAGATGTGTCTCAATATATGCGACATGCGGCGGACACATCGCGATGAGCGGTTGGCAAAGACCAGAGGTCGCTTTCGATCCAAACCATGCGCCCATGGCCGTTCTCCCCGATGATTCGTCTTGATTCGCCGGGAATAGCCCCGGCGCCCTATCGTGTCAAACGGAAAAAACGGCGCAGCAGCAGCAAATTGGAGAATGTCAGGCCGCAGGATCGGCCGCAGCCGACAGGACGAAACCAGAAACCAGGCGAAATCAACAGACGTCGCCGTTTACCCGCTTACCTTCCAACGCTCCCGAAACAATGGCTGCCCTCGCGTCGGCGACACGTTTCTTGAGTTCGTCCGGAACCATGTCGGCCAAACCGTGGTAGGGAGAAATGTCGCTGCCTCCCTCGGCCATGGAGAACCACATGGGTTCCTCGTTTCCGGCAAAAGGCTGACCGGTCGCCTTGTGCGTGTACCATTCGTCGAGAATCCAGCGAAGGCCGGGTTCCCAGTGCAGTTGCGTGCCGCTGAGCACGACGTCCGGCGCCATGCTGGACGTGTCCTTGTACTTGCTCAGGCAAAATATCTGCCTGTTTTCGCACGCTTCGAAAACCTCCCCGGCCATCTGGTAGACGACATCGGCGCCGGCCGCGGCCTGGGCATAGGTCGCCTCAATCGCCTTGGGCGGATCATACCAGGATTCGATAAACGTCAACTTCATCTTGACGTCTGGATTGACCGTTCGCGCCCCGGCACGGAAGGCATGCAGCTGGTCGTTGATGTCATCCGCCGGGAAGCTCCCGACTGCACCGATGACGCCGGTCTTCGAGATTCCTGCGGCGAGGATTCCCAGCAGGTACGCGGCTTCATGAAGCCGGGCGTAGACCAGGTAGTGGTTTTCACCGGCATTGTAATTGCCGCTCCCGAGCGAAACCCACATAATCTCCGGGTACACGGATTGAAGATTCTTGATCTGGTCGCTGTGGGCAGACGCACTGAGTATGATGTCGTACTTGCCCGACTTGGCAAGCAGGCGCATGACCGATTCCGCCTGTTCACCGTAGACCGCGTCCTGTTCATCATACGTAATGGTCAAACCATGCGGCTTGTCTGCGGCCAACGTGTCCAGCGTTTCCTGGACGAGCTTGTCCCAGACACCTTCGGGACCGACGGAGTACATCAGGGCAATGCGGACCTGTTCCGGTTTGTCCGCCGCGGTGGCGGCGCCGAACGGCCACACGACCAGCAGCGACATCCACAAGATTCCTGCACCCCATCGCAATACTGACTTGATAGTCATCATTGAATCCTCCCTTCGACGATACTTTTTCCGGCAGAAGCACCGGTTTGCGGCCCCACTCCGAATTCGTTCTTTCGCGGAAAGGTGCCGGACGCGACCCGATGCCAGGCTTGAGCTACGGCACGCGGGCAATGTCACGGAATTTTTATAATTTATAAATTTTGTCGGATCAACTTTCGATGCCGGGACAACCGGAACTCGGTCATGAATTGCGAACGGATGACAACCGGATGGCGCCGCCGCAAGATGCCAGAATCTTGCGGCGACGGACACGTGAACGACCCGGTGAGAACGATTGCCCGACGGCGTATCCCGACATCATCGAATTGAGGGATACAGTGACTTCGACTTCAGCTTGATGCGGGCGTCCTCGGTCCGGAACCGCCAGCTGACGGGTTTCGCGGAAACGTTGCGGTGTTACTGCCATGCCGTGGCTTCGAACAGGCCAGCATGGTCAGCCTGGCCTCGCAATCGCCGTCAAGAAGGCGCTTCTTCCGGTTCGCCTGAACCTTGCGCTCCAGAGCCGCCTCAAGTCCCTCCATGACGCATCGCTTGCACACCCTCTCTACCGTCGCGGTCCCGATCTCGAGAACCTCGGCGATTTCCGCGTTGCTGCGGCCGCCGTCAGGGCGGCTCTCGTCAGCCAGAAACAGAATGTGCGCCCGGCGGCGGCGCTCCCTGGAACCCTTGCCGCTGTCCAGTATCTTCTTCAAGTGCCTTGCGTTCATCTTTCCCGATCCGGACCTTGTAGATTTTCTTGCCTGTCGAATTCATTGCCTGCTGCCTCCGGAATGTTCCCGGGACCAGCGCCGCACTGCGTATGCCGGTGAAACGCAGTCAGCGGCCGCTGAGCGCCTGCCCGGAAAGCTTCGTTGCTTGACATTGTTGCAGACAATATACATTGCCCGGCTGACAGGGAGACCGCCTCAGACTACAATCGAAACACCTTCATTTCCATGCTGTCAGGATGGTAGGGGCATGGGAGGACCGAAGACCGTGACGACACGGACCAAACGCAAGGAGACCCGCCGGGCCCACCTACCAGGATGTGCTGGATTCTCCGCCCCACAAGGTCGCCGAGGTGATCGCCGGAACCCTCCATACCTACCCGAGGCCAGCCATGCGTCATGCCTGGGCGAGTTCCGGCATTGGCGCCAAGATCAATCCGGCATTCAACCATGGCGATGGCGGTCCCGGCGGCTGGTGGATCGACTTCGAGCCGGAACTTCACCTTGGCGCAGACATCGTGGTGCCGGACTTCGCCGGTTGGGGGCGCGAGACGATGCCCGAGTATCCGGACGCGGCATATTGCGCGGTCGTGCCGGACTGGATCTGCGAGGTGCTCTCGCCTCCTACACGGCGGCTGGACCAGGGCGAGAAGCGGGATCTCCATGCCCGCGAAGGCGTTCGCCAACTCTGGTTCGTCGATCCCGATGCACGGACGCTCGAGGCCTTCGAGTTGCGTGAGGGGCACTGGCTGCTGCTGGCGACGCTCGTCGATGACGTGCCGGTTTCCCTTCCCCCCTTCGACGCCATCACCTTCCCGCTTGACGCCCTCTGGCCCGAGGTGATCGCAGGCGTTGAAAAGGGGGATGTCGGTTGATATTCGATCATTCTTCGCCAGAAACGAAACAGTCCTGCGGTGTGCCATGAACGGCGATAGGAAACTTAGGGAAAAACTTGCCAAGCTGGAGGCGCTGTTCCGGCGAGCGGGCAGTCCGGGAGAGAAGTCGGCTGCCGGTGTCGCGATCGAACGGCTACGGGGTCGTTTGGCAAGAGCGGGCAGGGAGGAAGAGCCCGAAGTCGAAATCCGGTATTCGCTGCCCGACATGTGGTGCGTCGATCTGTTCTGCGCGGTGTGTCGCAAGTACGGAGTGCGGCCTTACCGTTACAAGCGACAGCGCCACACGACCGTCATGGTGCGCGTTCGCGAACGACAGTTCGACCGGGAGGTGTGGCCGGAGTATTGTCAACTTCAGTCCGAATTGGCCGCCTACTTCAACGACGTGACCGACCACCTGATCTCGCGCGTCATGGGATCGCGAGGCAGCAGTACGCTTGATCTGAAATAGAAAGAGTGCCCAGGCGATGAGCGACGACCGAACGAGTGACAGGATTGATGAAGCGGTTCTGGCATTGCTCTATCTCAACATTTGTGAGCGTTTTCGCTTCGGCGGCGCGCGCGCATGGAAATGCCTCAACTGGGATGCCATGGACAGGCTTCACGACAGCGACCTCATCTCCGATCCGGCGGGCAAGGCGAAATCCGTCTACCTGACCGACGAGGGACTTTCCCGGGCCGAAGCTGCCTGCCAACGACTGTTCGGGGACGACGGTTAGGCTGACAACCCTGGCCCTGACGACGAACCTGCGCGGCGACGAAGGCCGAGGCCCGAAGACGAAACTCGCCAGTTCATCGACCTCGGCGTCTCCCGTGCTGTGATTGCCAAGATTACGGGCGTTTCCCGATCAACCCACTACAATTTCATGGCTGCCCCCGGAATCGACCCGACGCTTGCCTCAAGAAGGTGGATTGGCAGTTTCGATGGACGATTTTCCCACTGTGGCCAGTCCGATTCCGCGGGCAGGTCGGTAGGCGGAACCACCAAGACCCGCAGGGTCGACTACGGTTGGCTGGCGGCCTGGAATGCTTCTTGTCGGCTCTTCAACGTGGCAAGCGCCAAACAGGAAATGAGGCTGACGGCTGACTGACCCCACGGAATTTGGTGGTTCCCTGCCAAGATGAGCATCAGGCATGAACAGGTTTGCACCCGGTCGCAATCCGTGCGGGCGATACTACCAGGTTGACCATAATGGACAACGCGGGGCAACGCGCGAAGCTGTTCCACTTTCAGCAATCCAAGGCGTATCCTGCAACCCGTTTGCAGGTAAAGTGGGTTCAACCCGATGATTGAAGGTTGAACGCAAACAGTCCGGGTTCATTCGCAACTCATAAGGGTTTTGCGCCATCGATAGACGCACTCAATTCGGGCAGAAATTACGATGATTGCAAGCCGAGCCGAACATGATTGCGGGTCACTGCCGATTCCGCCACGGGATTTTGCGCCTCGGGTTTCCTTATTCCGTTCTTCTTCCGGATCCCCGATCGGGAAACCACGATCAGCGAAGTCGCCGCATGGCAGGACCGCCGCAACGTTTCCGCGAATCCCTTTACCTGGTGGTCCCGTACCGAGGACGCCCGCATCAAACTGAAGTCACTGTATCCATCGATCCAATGAAGTCAGGATGCTAGTTGCCCGGAAGCCCGATGGAGTTTGCCGGCTTCTCCTGCCATTCGAGTTCCTGGAGGAGGGCAACAAACTCTTCCGCAGGTCGCGACAGCTCCGACCTTGCAAATGCCGCAAGTTCCCACGCGATCGGAGGGTTCAGGGTGCGGGTTTGCCCCGTCATCTCGGGCGGCACGTTGGCCGAGGGGACGAGCGCGGCGCCGAGGCCCGCAGACACCAGCTGCAAGGCCACCTGGACCTGCGACGTCCGGACGGCTTCGCGTGGCCGAAAGCCGGACATCGCGCAGGCGGCAGCCACGTAATCCGCGAGTCCGTTGGACCTGCTGTAGAGAACCCAGTTGTGATCGGACAATTCCGGCAGGTCCACCGGCCCCGTGTCGTCCAGCCTCGGGTCGTGCTGCGGCAGGACGACCGAGAATTGTTCCCAACCCAGTGGAATCGATGTGCCCGGCCATTTCGGCGGATTCACGCCGACGGCAAGATCACCCAATCCCGAGGCTACGGCCTCCACCATGGATGACTGCAGCGCGAATTCCTTGATCCGGATCGAAACTTTCGGGTGCCGTTCCTGCCAGCGCTTGATGGGTACGATCATGACGGCATCGACCAGGGTCGGAAGCGTCGCGATTTCCAGGACGCCGGCTTCCAGGTCGATGGCGCGCCTCGTTTGGCGCATCAGCCGCTCTGCCGTCGCCAGCGTCTTGTTCGCGTCGGGCAACAACGTGCGGCCGAAAGGCGTCGGCCGCGTCCCCCGCTGCAGTCTCTCCACGAGCCGGCTGCCGAAGAACTGCTCCAGGGACTTCAACTGCTGCGAGAGCGCGGGTTGGGAAATTCCGAGTTTTCTGGCGCCGGCGGTCACGGACCCTTCCTCGACAACCGTGACCCATGCCTTCAGATGCCGGAGGTTCAGGGCTTCCACGTGCAGTTTTTCGACCATAAGTGAATCCTTTTGACAATCATTGAAATCACGTCATTGACATATGTCAAGTTCGCGTTCACGCTTCCCGCGATCCGTGCCGGGAAGGCATCAAGTCGGAGGTGGTCGAATGTGCGGACTGTCCGTTGAAGAACTGGAAAAACTCAGGAATGAGCTGCAACCCGAACCGTTGCTGGATAAGGGTGGCCACAAGGTGTCGAAGAGTCCGTGGGGACCCGCGGACGAAATCGGCCGGTTGAACTGGGTCACTCCCGAATCCGTGGCAAGGATCATGGCGCGCATGGACGGGCGAAAGGTGTTCGATCTGAACGTGGTTTACGAATCCAGCATGCCATCATGGACCGAGGCCGGAGACCCGCCGTTCAGCATCTGGATGACACATACTCCGAAAGGCGAAATCGCTTACGGCCGGTCCGGTTACAGCGGCGAAATCCACAAGGAATACAGCTATTCCGGTGATGCGATATCCATGTACACGCATTGTGGCACCCACATAGATACGCTGAACCACATGGGTTACTGGGGAATGCAATGGAATGGCTGGACACAGGATGAACACCTGGGTTCGATGGTCTGGACCAAGGGTGGCAGCGATCGCTATCCGCCGGTCATCGCGCGTGGCGTCCTCCTGGACGTGGCCGGAATGCACGGTGTGGACATCCTGCCGCCGCATTACGAAATCACGCCGAAGGATGTCCGGGACACGGCCAAGCGACAGGGCGTGAAATTCCGGAAAGGCGACGTCGTGCTCGTGCGCACCGGGCGCATGCGCATGTGGCCAAACAAGGAATACCTGGACGGATCGCCGGGAATCAACGTGGACACAGCGCGCTGGCTTTGTGAACAGGCGGGGACCATGTGCATAGCCGGCGACAACATCGGGCTCGAGCCACAACCGTACTACGGCCAGTACGCGCCGGTGCATTGCTACATGTTTACCACCGCCGGTGCCCAGATCATCGAAGTGGTCAACATGGAAGAGATTGCGGCGGAAAATCTCTACGAGTTCGCCTTCATGGGATTCCCGATGAAGATCTTTGGCGCAACCGCTGCACCGATGCCATCCGTCGCAATTCCGCTGAGGGACTGAAAATGCTGAAACCACTGCGTCTCGACAACATGGACATCGTCGTCAGGGACTTTCCGGCGATGGTCGAGTTTTACAAGAATGTCCTTGGTCTGAAACTGCATCCCCATGGATACGAACCGGACAAGGGCTGGGCCATGTTCATGTGCGGCGATACCGACCTTGTCCTGTTGTCGGTGCCGGATGCTCCCCGCGACAAGCACCAGCGTACCGGCAACTACGTGAACGATCCGGCGGGAGTGCATTCCTTTGCCATACAGGTCGCCGACCTGGACGAGGCGATCGCGGAACTCGACAGGCACAACGTCGAGTGGGCCGACGAGATGATGCACTACGGAGCGGGCGAGTTTCTGCCGAGTGCGCCTGAAGGGGACTTCGACGGAATGTGGTACCGGTTCCGGTCGTTTTTCGATCCTGAAGGCAATGTCACGCACCTCTGCGAAGTCCATCCGCCCAGGGGATTCGACCGTTCCAGGCATGGCCGGGGCTAGGCCATGAGCACGCTGCCGAGGTTGACCTATTGCATGACGATAGGCCTGGATGCGATGTCCCTGTGGATCTCGTCGTTCCATACGAACAATCCGAGCATGCTCTCGCGCGGCGAACTGGACGTGACGGGTTGCCGCCGGGTGCTGGAGATCCTGGATCGCCATGACATCAGGTCCACGTTTCTGGTCCCGGGCCATACAGCCCTGGCCTATCCAGACCTGATCAGGGAGATTGCAGGCCGGGGGCATGAATTCGCCTATCACGGATGGATGCACGAGGACCCGAGAGACTTTCCGAAGGACGAGCAACGGCTGATCATCGAACGTGGCCTAGAGGCGCTGGATCACGTCGCCGGTATCCGTCCTCGCGGGCATGTCGCCCCGGCATGGAACATGAGCGTCGATACGATCGACCTGCTCGACGAGTTCGGCTTCGACTTCGACGGCAGCCGAATGGCGACGGATCATTTGCCGGTCTACGTCCGCAAGGGCGATACCTGGACCAAGGACGCCCCGTTCCAGTTCGGCACGTTGACGGACATTGTCGGCCTGCCCGTCGCCTGGATCATGGACGATGTCCCGATGTTCGAATTCGCCTGGGGTGAAATCCCCGGCCTGAAGGCGCCGTCACAGGCCGAGGAAATGTGGATGGGGGAACTGGATTATGCTGTCGGGAACTGCCCGGGAGGGGTGTTCAACCTGACGGTTCACCCGCAATCCATTGCGCGCGGAGCCCGCATCCGCGTGCTTGAACGGCTGTTGCAACACGCCGCCGACCATCCCGACGTCACGTTCATGAAACAGACCGAGTACGTGGACCTGTGGCGGGCGGAAAACCCGCGCGAAGCGTGGCGGAAACGAAACCCCGAACTTGCAGGCGACGGGTCCATCCGCGTTCTCCCGTCAATGGCGAAGGGCGGCGATTGAAACCAGCAGTTGGAAGGCGTGTCCTGGTCACGGGCGGCATGGCATCGCCGGGTCACGCGATCGTGCAACACCTCGCCGGCAGCGGCTGCAATGTTGCTTTTGCCGGCGGCCACCGGCAGCACGGATTTGCACTTGCCGATGAAACGGCAACAAGGTTCATACCGGGTGATTGTCAGCGGGAAGGCGGGGTCGAACGGATCGTGGCGGATGCCGTCGGCGCGCTGGGCGGTCTCGACGGCCTAGTCTGGACAGACGGTTCCCGGCACACGGCGCGTATTTCGGAGACAACCGATTCCGCGTGGGATTCCATCCTCGAGGACAATCTCGTGGTTCCGTTCAGGTTTGCCAAGGCCTGCATGCCGGCGCTTTCCGACGGTGGTGGTAGCATCGTGTTCGTGGCTTCAGGCACGGCTGCCCGAACGGAGATGGAACTCGGGGCCTGTTCGGTTGCCGGAAAGGCGCTGCTTTGGCTGGCCAACATGCTGGCTGTCGAGGGTGGACCACGCGGCGTCTCGGCGAACACGATCTGCACCGGAGACATCGCCGCTGCCGCCGGACCGATCGCTAATGAACCGCAATTGCGTGATCTCGGCCCGCCATTCGTGCCACCGGCGGGACGACTCGCATCACCAGAAGATGTCGCCAGGGCCGTCGATTTCTTTCTGCAGGGGAGTTCCGGGACGTGCACCGGGGCGTCGCTCACGATCGATGGCGGGTTGCGTGCGGCGCTGCGTGCAAGCAAGGTACACGAACGATGACGGGAGCCGACCGGCAGCATGCATTCGTGACGGGCGGCACGTCGGGAATAGGGCGTACGATTGTCGAACAGATCACCGCATCGGGCATGGAGGTCGTGTTCACCGGACGGAGTGAAGCGCGGGGCGCGACCGTCGCCGCCTCGACCGGTGCGCGGTTCATCGCGGCGGATGCCACGGACCGCGGGGCTTGCGATGCGGCCGTCGAGGCGGTGTTCGCGAATTGCGGAGGCGCACCAGACCTTTTCGTTTCCTGCGCGGCCATTGTATTCGAATGTCCACTGGCAGATACGCCGGACGGGATTTTCCGCGAGATCATCGAGGTCAACCTGACGTCGTCGTTCCGGTTTTCGCGCGCGTGCTTTGAGGCCATGAAGGCCCGAGGACACGGGGTGATCGTGCACATCGTGTCGGATTCCGCCCTGGTCGGGATCCACCACTTGCCCGCATACTCCGTTTCGAAGGCAGGTCTCCTTGCCATGTCGGAAGCGCTGGCCGCGGAAGCCGTGATGCACGGCGTGCGCGTCAATGCCATTTGTCCGGGCGCCGTCCACCCGGGGGTGCAGTCAACGCCGAGGGGCTACGAGCATCACGCCGAGGAAGACTCCAATTGGGCCGACGCGCCGTCAGGGCGCCATGGCAGGGGCGCAGACATCTGCGACGCCGTGCTGTGGCTGGCATCCGACAAGGCGTCGCACGTCGCCGGCGCGACGCTGCGAATCGACGGCGGCGCATCGGCGGCAATGCGGGGAGGTGCGCGTGGCTGACAAGGCAGGTGCCCGGCTCCAGCAGGTCCTGGACGTTCTCGGCTCCAGCGAACCCTACGTCAAGGCATACGTCCACGTGCGCGAGGATGAGGCGCGCGATGAAGCAGGACGAGCGGACGCACGGGAACCCCGGTCACCCATTCACGGCCGCCCCTTTGCCGTAAAGGAGGTTTTCGAAGTTGCGGGGGTCGTAACGTCCGGCGGCTGCCGGGCGTTTGCCGACAACGTGGCAACCTCGGACGCGACGGTTGTCGCCCGTCTTCGAGACGCGGGGGCCGTCCTCGTCGGAACGCAGGTGTCCCACGAACTGACCTGCGGGCTGGACCAGCCGCCCACCCGCAATCCCTGGAACATCGCGCACTATCCGGGCGGTTCCAGCGCGGGCGCAGGTGTCTCCGTGGCAGTCGGATCCACGGAATTCGCGCTGGGCACCGATGCCGCCGGTTCGGTCCGCATTCCCGCGGCCATGACGGGAACCACGGGCTTCAAGCCCACAGCCGGCCTGGTCAGCACCGCGGGTGTGATTCGCCAGGCGACCGCACCCTCGATCGACAATGTCGGAATCATATCCGGGACGGCGGCCGAGATTGCCGAGATTCTCCGGGTCATTGCCGGTCCGGACCCGCTGGACCCGCAAACCCTGCAGGCGGTTGCGGCCGTGTCACCGGATGTACCGCCAATCCACGGCACCAGGTTTGCGGTGCTTGGGCCGGCGACACGTTCCGCTCTCGACGAAGTCCATGCCATTGATCCCGATGTCGACAGGGCGTTCGAATCGGCCTGCGCGATGCTCCGTGATGCCGGAGCCCGGATTTCCACGATAGAATTGCCGGAACTGACTGCGGCAATCGGCGCCGTCGTGACGTTTTTCTCTGCCGAACTGGCGGCCGCGCATCGCGGCGTGTTCGAAGGGAAACGGGAACACTACCACGCGGGTGTCGCGGAAATGCTCAGGTCATCCTTCGATATCCCGAAAGAACGCCTCGAGGATGCCGTCATGGTCCGCCAAAGACTTCGGACTGCAGTGGATGGCGCGCTTGTTTCCGCTCGCGCCGAATGCCTTTTGACACCGACGGTGCCACGGGTCGCGATGGCACTGTCCGAATTCGATCCGGGAGAGGAGCTCGGGACGCTGATCCCCTACACGTGCGGATTCAACCTCACCGGGCATCCTGCCGTCAGCCTGCCGTGCGGGTTTTCTTCTGGCGGGCTGCCGATAGGATTGCAGATGGTCGCACGACGCTGCAACGACTTCCGGCTTCTCGCACTCGCAAGGGCGTTCCAGGACCGGGTCGACTGGCACGGGCGAAGACCGGTACTGCCGAGGCGTTGATCGCACTTCGTCGGACCGGATGCACGCGTAAGGCGTGCGGCAGGTGACCTGACCCGGCGCCGAAGACATCTACGAACAGTGTGTCTTCGGTGAAAGTCTCGGCCGATCCTGCAGCCTGCCGGCGGGCACGGCACGCAACTCCGGGATGCGCGGTCAACTCCAGGCACTTGCAGTCACGGTGACGGAACATCGAACATGATTCTCGGCTAGACGCCAACATTCCTTTGCCCGCAGTTTTCCGCGGAACTGGCGCCGACTCACGGGGGCTGCCGGAAGGACTTGCCTTTCGATTAGTTCAAGATCGTGCCGACATCGATATCGGCGGGCCGAAGTTCAATTTCGTGCGTTCGATCCGGGGCTACGACGTGCGCTATGCCCGGCAGCGCGAGTCCGGCCGTGACGGCGACTGCAACCGAAGCGCGGTCGTCGTTCTGGGGACCAACGGAACACATGGCGACTTCTCCTGGCGGCGCTCGTCTCCGGGTGCCCTGCACGAGGCCCATGTCGGGCTTGAGCGGCGGGGAGACCATTGCCCGAGTATCTATCAACGGTCGGTGTTCGTCGGTTGGCGGGACTATGAGGGCAACGACGGCTTCGAACAGGTAAACAACTGACTCTGATTTTATTGCACGAAGGTAGCTGTTTGGGACGCCCCCTCTCGTGGGGCAGCTCTAATCGGCAAGCCGGTCGGAACCCGAGGTCTCCGCCCGTGCGGGTGACGATCTTCGCCCAGGCGGCCTTGGGCCGCATCTCATCTTTCGTGAACCCCACCCGTTCGAGCAGAAATATCGGGAATACCGGCATTATGTGATGCGTATCCAGGCCAATGAACAAGGGTTTCTTGGGATAGCCGACATTCGCTGCACCCTGCCCGAATTGAGAAGATGCGGGACAATCTTGCCGTTCGCTGCAGAAGCACAATCCTTGGCAGAGTTATACCACTACCAACCCGAACACGTTTTGCAGGAAGAACAGCCCGATGAAGCAGATCAGGCCGGCGGCGACGGGCGTGACGATCCAGCCGACGACGATCCGGCCCAGCACCGACCAACGGATGCCCGCTGCGCCCTGCAGGATCGAGATTCCGACCACTGCGCCGACCACGGCCTGCGAGGATGAGACCGGCACCAGCGGGATGGTCGGCAGGCCGAGGCCCGACAACCATGCCTCCAGCCCGACCGAAGCGAACATGAACAGCACGATCGAGTGCGACAGCACGGCGATCAGGGCAGAGGTGGCGGAGAGCCGCCCCAGGTTGTGGCCGACCGTCATCATCACGCCGCGCGAATAGGTGAACACGCCGAGCGCGATGGCCAGACCGCCGAGCAGGAACAGTTGCTGGGTTGAGGAAAAGACAAATCCGCCGATTTGCAGCGCCGCCAGCGGCTGCACCGGGATAAACACGCCGACCACGTTGGCGATATTGTTGGCACCAAGCGAATAGGCCCCGAATGCCCCGGCAACGATCAGCGCCAGCCTTGTGTAGGCGTCGGCCATGACCAGGTGCAGCCTGGTCCTTCTTGAGATAAAATTCAGCGACCTGAACAGGATCACGGCGATGATCGCCGCCAGAACCGGACACAGCACCCAGGTGCTGAGGATCTTGGTCAGCGTGGAGGTGTCCGTCGGGTTGGTCGAGAACAGGTTCCAGCCGATGATCGCGCCGATGATCGACTGCGAGGTGGAGACGGGCAGGCCGGACTTGGTCATCAGGTAGACCGCTATGGCGGCCGATAACGCGGTCATGGAGGCGCCGGGCAGGGCCGAAATGGCGCCGAGTTTGCCGAGAGTCTGCGAAGTGCCGGCGCCGGAAATCATCGCGCCTAGGATGACAAACAATGAGCAGATGATGGCGGCGGTGCGCCAGGACACCATTTTGGTGCCGACCGCGGTGCCGAACACGTTGGCGGCGTCGTTGGCCCCCAGCGCCCAGCCCAGAAACAGACCGCTGGTGAGAAAAATCAGGACAAGCGGGTCCACGGTGCCTAGACGAGCCGCTTGATCGCGTAGATCGAAAGGCGGTCAGCCACGTCTTCGGCCTCGTCCGCCACCGCGTCGATCTGTTCGACGAACTCGCGCAGATGTATCTTGTGAGCCAGATCGAGGTCGGACACGAAGATCTCTTTTTTCAGATTGGTGCTGATCAAGTCGGCTTCGCGCTCATAAAGCGTGACCTTGTAGTTATAGGCCGACACATCGTGCGGGCTGTGGAAAAAAGCCCGGCCCCCGAGCTCCAGTTCATTTGCCGCCTTGACCACCATGTTGGTCAGTTTGCGGTAACCGCTGTTGAATTCTTCGGGTATTTCCGGCTGTTCGATTGCAAATGACCACAGCGAGCCCTCATAACGCGACAGGAGCTGGTCGATGGTTTCGATCAGCCCAAGCACGTCACCACGGCTGTCCGGGATCAGGGTGTGTGAATAGAGATGCTTTTCGATGTCGCGGCGCAGTTGATCGGCCTCGGATTCCATCGCATTGACCCGATCCAGACGGTCCTGGAATTCGTCGTTCATGCCTTCGCGCAGGTACAGGCGGACGGCTAAACGGTAGACCACGGAGCATTCCGACACTTTGTCGAAAAAACTGTCGATCTGTTGTTCGAGTTGTCTGGTTCTGCGGAATAGTTGAAGATTGGTTGCCACGCCTTGTACCTCAGGCCAAATTTTCAAGATTTGCGGTTAGCAGGCAAATACGTGCTAAAGCGAGAAAAATTCAACCTAAATCTCTGGAATAAGCGGATATGAGGGCTGGACAGGGGCGGTATGGACAGACTGCCAATGGAAACATTCCGTGTCGGGCCGAAGGCGGCTTTTGGCCTGATCGCCATCCGGCATCCGTTCGTTGGAGCGGATCAATGACGGCCAGGAAGACCAGCACGGCCTTCATCCGATCGGCGCCGGCCCTTACAAGGTCGCCAGCATCTTGCCGGGCGAGAGCGTTGTGCTCGAGCGCTTTGACGATTACTGGGGCGAGCCGGCACCCTTCGACAGGGTGACCTTCACCCGCATCCCGGAAGTCTCGACCCGCATCACCGCGCTGGTGAACGGCGAAGTGGACATTGTCTCGGAAATCCCTCCGGATCAGTACGCGCTGATCGACAACGAGCCGGGGCTGAAGCGCGTTGAAGTCACCTATCCGATGTACCACGTGTACCTCTTCAACAACGCCCACCCGGTGACCTCGGACGTGAAGCTGCGCCAGGCGCTGACCCATGCGATCGACTATGACGGCCTAGTCGCGGCGCTGTTCAGCGGTCAGGGCATGGCCCCGAGGGGGATGCAGTACGAGCAGGTGGGCGAGACCTACAACCCCGATCTCGACATCTTCACCTACGATCCCGAACGCGCGCGCGAACTGCTGGCCGAGTCGGACTATGACGGCGAGGATGTCGAAATCACCATCTACCCCAACTACTACCTCTACGGTGAGCTGGCTTCCCAGGCGATCCAGGACATGTGGCAGGACATCGGCGTCAACGTAAAGCTCGTTCATATCCCGGTCGGTGGGCTCACGGTCGACAAGGATCCCGGCACCATGGTGCGCAATTGGTCGATCCCGATGTTGTACAGCGACATCATGGGTGTGATGGACAATGCGCTGACGGAAGACAGCTGGGCCGCGAAGCGCGGGTATTTCGACCCCTATGCCGATCCGCGCTGGCTGGAACATTACGAGGTCGCCCGCTTCGGCCAGACCGTGGAAGAGCGCAAAGAGGCCTATGCCAGGCTGCACGAAGTCTTCAGCGACCTCGCGCCGCTCATCCCGCTCTACCAGCCTGCGGACTCTTACGCGATGCGTG
Organism: Paracoccaceae bacterium; assembly: GCA_963664045.2. Lineage (GTDB taxonomy): Bacteria > Pseudomonadota > Alphaproteobacteria > Rhodobacterales > Rhodobacteraceae > JAPPHA01. The sequence continues at coordinate 102,948 of CAXXGT010000004.1, forward strand.
CGGATATCGACTTCGAGATCCCAACCGCGCTGCGCCCGTTCACGCTGCCGCTGCGCGCGGGTCAAATCACCGTCGGCGAGTAATGCTGCAATGGCTTGGGCGGGTCCAGCAACCCGCCCGGCAACATCTGTGGCAGCGTTTGCGGATACGAGCGGAAGGCCTGAGCATGTCATACGAGGTCGCGTCTCGCGCGCCTCCATGGCCCGCCCGAGAGAGGTCCTTCCGCTCGGCATCGCCTGATCGAAGAACGGACGATAGTCTTCACCGCTGGTGATGACCCCGTGGGCGCGCGGGCCATCACGGATCCAGGCACTTGTGCGGACGCAGACGCCCCTGCCGATGAAACCCGGCCATCCCGAGACCCGAACCCATGACGACAAGCGCAACGGAACCACCTGCCTGATGGCGGCCCTCGATGTCGCCACCGGCAAGGTCACCGGCCAGATTGTCGCGGGTCACCGCTCGGAGGCATTCCCAGTCTTCCTCGACCTCGTCTCCGAGGGAATCAAGCCCGGAACCCCGGTTCATGTCGTGCACGACAACGTCTCCTCCCACAAGTCGGCCGACGTCAACGAATGGCTGAAGGACCACTCCGACTGGACGTTCCATTTCACCCCGACCTCAGCCTCGTGGAGGCGTGGAAAAAAGGCCACCAGAAGCTGCAGGAGTCGGCGTCGTGACAAGAACCAGACCACCAGGAAAGTGACGGCCGGTTGCCTTGCCGGTTACTTGTCGGGAATGACGTAACCCAGATGCGGTACGGCCGCTTCGTCTTCCATAATCGGCCCCAGCACCGTAATCGGATGCGTTGCGGACGCTTCGAATACCTGGCGGCAGCTCATGTCGAGAACATGGGGATTGGGGTTCTCGACCGCCCAGAGATCGGCGAGTGAATCGGCGGAGAGTCCGAACACGACCGCGCGAACGCCGGCGAAGAATGTTGCTCCGGCACACATGGCGCACGGTTCCGCACTGACAAACATGACGAGTTCGGAAAGTTTCCGGGTGTGAAACATCCGGCTTGCCGCGCTCATGAGGTTGATCTCGGAATGGCGGGTGAAATCGTTTTCCGTGAACTCGGTGTTTTCCGCCTCCAGCACGATGTTGCCATGCTTGTCGGCAAGCAGGGCAGCAAACGGCTTGTTGCCTTTCTTGCGCGCATTCGACGCAAGTTCGATTGCCCGCGACATCAGTTTTTCATGGTCAAGACTGTCAAGCGCAGCCTTGGTCAGCGTGTTCATGAGATCGGTCCTTTCGTGCGGGGTTTCCACGTTCGCGCAGCCGGTGCCATCGCTCCGTTTTCGCATCATTATCCATGCTTTTGTCCGTGGTGGTCAAGAATGCCATCCAGCCAATGAGCCAGGGTTCGGGATCTTCGTCGAGACCGAAGCGGCGTCTGACGGCATTGTCGTCCGCCATCCGGGCGCCCCGCCCGAGACTTGCGGATTCGTCGATCATCAGGTCGTACAGGATCGTTAATCCGTGAGCTCGAAGCCGGGTGTCTCGTTCGGCTACCTGGAATCCATGCAGTCGCGTGACGGCGTACTGTCCCGCTAACCCGGACGACAGTTTTGCCAGATGCGTAACAGCCCGGTCGATATCGACGTGCCTGGGGCTGGTCACCTTTACAAGAATACAGGCCGTCTTGCGTCCCTGCCGACCAGACTTGCGCCAGGACAGGATGCTCTGGCAGTAGAGACTGCTGCAATCCGTCAGGTATGTCTTCAAGCCATTTGCAGCACTTGTCGAACACCTTGTCGCGCAAAAAATGCACGTTAAGCGCGTCGCATTCTGAGTTTTTCGGGATCTATCTTGATCTCGCCACTGCGCGCATCGATACCATCCGCTCTCGATTGCTCAAGCTTGGCGGGCGCATCCGGGTGACGGCGCGCAGGGTCTGGCTGTCCTTCGCATCGGCATTTCCGTTGCAGGATGTTTTCGAGCAGGCGCTTGCCAACCTGCGTGCAGCACCGGTACGTGCTCCGCCCGGGTAATCGCGCTCCGGCCCCGAATTCCCACTCTCGCACGGCGCGACTCGGAACGCTGCCGGGGAGGTGTGGCCGCAGCACGAGGAATGGCGCATACGGCAACCGGGAAAATGACTTCGCGCCTGGATTGGCGCGCGGAAACCGGGCCCGATCCGGCCGAAACCCCGACGAAAGCCGCCGTCAGTGCGTCATCGTGGTCACCAGCCGTGAATTCACCGAAAAACAGATGTCACCGCGGGTTCGGTGAGCGATGCGGGTTAATCACTCGCAAACATGCAAGCACCCCCATGGATTTTGTGCTCTCCTCCCTTTGCAGACGTCAAGAAGGCGCTAACTTGGGTTTACAAACAGCCAGCCAACAGCGATACTTCCACAAGGGGATTGCCAAAAGCCAAGAAGCATTCGTGCCTGCAACATGGGCAGGCAGGGCACGCGAACCGTATCGGAAAATCCCCGCTGGTTCGTGGGTTTGTGACATATCTGGTGTTTCTTCGCAGCATTTAGGAGGGAAAATGAAACTTTCAACCATTGGCATTGCCGTGGCAACTGCCGTGATGAGCGTTTTTCTCGCGAACAGTCCGGTCAGAGCCGCCAATTGCGCCGATGCCCCGGACATGCTCGAAGAAATCCAGAAGCGCGGGACGATACGTATAGGGTGGATTAATTCCAAACCATACCAGTTCCGGAACGAAAATGGTGAGCTTGAGGGTGTACTCGTGAACGCCGCCACGATGCTGTCAGATGAACTCCTTGGCGTCGAGGCTGAGTGGGTCGAGGCCAAGTGGGACACGTTCATCGCTGGCATGCAATCTGACAAGTACGACATCGTCATTTCGAACGTCGCGAGGCGTCCGAACCGCGCGGTTTCAGTTTGGTTCACGAAACCCTGGATCATCGGCTATCAGAGTTTTCTCGTGAGAAAAGACGCAGACGTTTCCACTCTTTCCGACCTCGACCAGGAAGGCCAGACCGTAGTCGTCCGTTTGGGAAGTGCCGCACACATTACCTACACGGAAAACAACCCGGATTTCTTCCAGCACGCCGAATTGAAGTCTCTGGCGCCACCGGCGCTTCCAGAACAAGAGGTTGCAAGCGGCCGTGCGATCGCATGGGGTGCAGGGATGACCGAAACACAACAGGTGGCACGTGCAAATCCGGACTGGGCAAAAGCAATCGTCCTCCCGGAAACGCCACGGTCTGTCGGCGCGGGATTCGTCATTCCACAGTGCCAGCACAATCTGCTGCACTACATGAATATCTTCGTCGACACACTCATCGAGACACAGTTCATGGTGAAGCAGGCAGAGCTGTATCCCGATCTTGTACTTGGTGCAGTGGTTCAACCCACGCAACTCATGGGTGACGCGGCCCGTTGAGGTTTCCAAGAGAAATGTGGGCGGTAGCAACCGCCCACATTTCCGCAAGGACGTAACGTGGATTACGATTTCCGATTCGACATCGTTTGGAACAATTTCCACGTGCTCTTGGCGGGCGTCCAGACAACCGTACTGCTGTCGATTTTGACGATGGTCCTTGGAACGGCGATCGGCTTGATTGTCGCAATCGTGCGGCTGCGTTTGCCACGTATTCTCGCAATGCCTTTCATAGTTTATGTAGAAGTGTTCCGCGGAACGCCTGCTCTCGTGCAGATCGTCTGGATATACTATTGCCTTCCAATCATCCTTGGCGTCGAAATGAGCGCGTTTCTGTCTCTTGTCGTAGCAATGGCATTGAACTCAGGTTCATATCTCTCGGAGGTTTTTCGAGCTGGAATTCAGGCAATCGACCGGGGCCATATCGACGCCGCGCGTGCTTTGGGATTTCGTCCGGCGCAGGTTACCCGCCGAGTCGTTGTTCCGCAGGCGGCCTATCGAATGATTCCTGCGATCGGCAACGTATTCATTTCTGCTATCAAGCTGTCTTCTTTGTGCTCTGTGCTCGGGATGTCTGAGCTCATGTATCAAGGTCAACTAATCATCGCCAACTTCTTTCGGCCAATTGAAGTCTTTACGATCGTAGCGGCAATATATCTTTCCATGACATACTCAACGTCCCTCTTGCTCAGTTTTCTAGAGTGGCGCTTAGCGTGGGTAAGGCGCGACAAAAGGACCTTTGCGGAACATTTTGCGGATGTTCGTGGCTCGTTGTTCAAGTTGAGGCCACAGTGATCGTCAGTCCATGAAAGGCCAAACATGCAATAGCGCAGAGGCAATCCATATTTCCGATCTCTGGAAATCATTCGGAAAGCTGGAGGTCCTTCGCGGAATTTCCTGCGAAATCCGTTCGGGGGAAGTCATTTGCGTCATCGGTGCGTCGGGCTCGGGAAAGTCCACTCTGTTAAGGTGCATCAACAGACTGGAAACGCCCGACTCCGGACGCATCCTGATACATGGGGAAGAGATTGGCTTCGTTCACGAGGACAATGGTCGCCGACGGCCAATAAGCGAAGCACGTATTGCCAAGCAGCGCAGCCGTATCGGATACGTTTTCCAGCAGTTCAATCTTTGGCCACATAGAACAGCCGTAGGAAATGTGTCTGAGGCTCTGCTTGTTGTGAAGGGAATGAAGAAGGCACTCGCCGAAGAGAAAGCAAGAGCACATCTTTCAGACGTCGGTCTGTCGGAATGGGCGGACGAGTACCCGTCAACTCTGTCTGGCGGTCAGCAGCAACGTGTAGCGATTGCACGCATGCTTGCGATGGAGCCCGATGTATTGCTCTTTGATGAGCCGACATCTGCATTGGACCCAGAGCGTGTTGGTGAAGTCATCGATGTCATGCGCAATCTTGCAAACGATGGAAGCACGATGTTGATTGCCACTCACGAGATGGCGTTCGCGCGTGATACAGCGGATCGAGTGATCTTCATCGATGAAGGCGTGATCGCAGAGCAGGGGCCGGCCAAGCAGTTCTTCCGGTCGCCAAGCACGCAACGACTTCGAGTTTTCCTTCAGCGAATGCAGAGATGACACGCATGGACCTGCAGAACCAGGCACATCCGCCCGAACACGAGCTCGCCGACTATGTTTCCGGGCTTTCATGGGACGAACTCGACGAATGGTCACGCAGTCACCTGGCGAAGATCATCTTCGACAACATAGCGATATCCGTCGGCGCAATCAGGCAAGACCACATATCTGGGAAGATCGTCGAGAAGCACGCGCTTGAGAATGCTTCTGGTTCCGGAACTTCTACGCTGTGGTCCGGACGCGGAAAGCTGTCCGCCGATCAAGCCGCACTATGCAACGGGACATGGGCGGAAATCCTGGACTACCAGGACGTCATTGTGGACCCACGAAACAACGGACATGCTGCTGTAACAATCGTTCCAGCAGCGGTCGCAGTTGCGGAGAGGGAGCGTCGAAGCGGAAAGGAACTGGTCTGCGCGCTCGCGGCGGGCCTCGAGGTGACGATTGCCGTGCTTCGTGCGATTGGAAGAATGCATAGAGCAGACGGTCGAGGGTTTCGCACCTCGAGTATAGCGGCACCGCTTGGAGCCGCTGCCGCCTGTGCGAAGCTCATGGATCTGGACAAGGCGAAAATACTAAATGCAATGGGGCTTGCTGGAGCGTGCTCCCCGAACGGATTGATGCCATCTTTGTCACCGTCCGATGGTAGTTTTTGCATGGACAAGGACTGGGTAAACGGCCTTGCCGCCCAACTAGCCGTGAATTCTGCCGATCATTCTCGGGCTGGGATGACAGCAAGCGACCGTGTTGTTACAGGGGACCGCGGTATCATGGCGAGCCACGCACACGGTGGCGAATTGCGGCTTCTGGCACCTTCTGCCCCGACAGCAAACCTGAAATCCGTTGCGTTGAAAAAATTTGCGTCCTGCTATGGGGTTCACACCGCGATGGAGGCAACGCAGGAGATATTGGAAGACGGAAACATTAGCCAGGAGATGGTTGAGCAAGTCACTGTCAGAGTAAAGTCGGACAGTTCAACGACATTGGTCACGCGCCAAATTCGGAATCACATGGCGGCGCGTTTCAGTCTGCCCTATTCGGTTGCGGCAACAATCTTTCGCGGTGTGAAAATTTCTCCTTCGGACTTCGAAGAGCCCGCGATCTTCGACAAGGAGGTTCTCAGGCTGATGGCGCGCGTGGAAATTGTTGCTGACGACGCGCTGACGCAATTTCACGAGGAAACCGGTGGGTTCCCGGCAATTGTATCCGTCCGCGCTGCGGGCAAGACATACAGCAAACGCATCGACTATCCTATCGGCTCGGCCAAGCGCCCAATGAATTGGGACGACTTGATCGGGAAGTTCAAGGACCTGTTAGACCCTGGGACGACTTCAAGGAATCATTCGCGATTGCGCCGAACTGAGGCAGACGTGTCACGGTATGACAACGTTGTGGATTTCGTTGAAATGATGAACTGTTCCAGAGCTCAATTGAAGCCATAGGAGCTTCATGCGAGATTGCTTGGGCCGAGTGGATCTTTCCCACTGATCGGGTGATCATTCAGTTGAAGTGGTGGGAAATGGGGGCTGGCCGGGCACGCCCGCACGGAGACGACGCGTCGTTACGGCTGCCGAGACGAGCAGATTTTGCTTGAAGGAATCGAGGGATCGGCATCTGGGCGCAACGGGAGGAACAGGGACCATGGCATGGGCCAAGCCGAGAGACCCGCCGGGTTGCCTACCGGGACGTGCTCGACGCGCCGCCCCAGCCTGTCGAGTTTGGTGACAACCATGTGGATAAATCATGGATGTCTTTCCGGTGATAGATCGAAACCCATGAATTTGGCCCCAATTCGGGGTTGACGCAAAACACAGATGCTACCGGAGTCGACCCGAGATGGACCGGCCTTAACTCAAGGCCGCGTTCGCGAATCTGCACGGTGGAGATTCACTGGTCGTCTGGAAACTCTCGAGACTGGCGCGTTCCCTCAAGCAGGTCATCCACACCGTTCAGGACATGTAGGTCCGGAACATTGACCTTCGGGTACTCACGCAGAACATCGATACCAGCACACCGGAAGGGCGCCAGTTCTTTCACATGCGCTGGGTCCCGGCATATTCTGGCTTGAAACGGCGGGTTTGTCCCACGTTCCCTGCCGGCAGTTTTTTCAGTGATTCAGGGACAATCCGGGACAAGGCTTCTTCCCCAGGCAGGGTTTTCAAGTAGCCACCCTGTCCAGTTAAAACCATATCAGGCAGATTTTGGCGCAAGCAGGTCGCGGCCGGCTGCTTTCGCTTGCCTGTCGCTCTTTCCGGCTGGCTGGACGCCACAAATGGCCTGGGACAGAAGAGGGTGGCCCGCGCGATTGCCCTCGCCGGGCCGTGGGCAACCAGTACAGCTACGCTTTCAGACAGAACTGAATGCCGAGGAGTATGTTAGCCGCGAGGCGTAGAGGAAAGCAACCTTTCCTCCCTGCCTGAAAGGCCGTTGCGGGCGCGACTGCGGGCTGATGCGTCACGGGACCTACGGGCGGAAGACACCGGTTCCGCTGCGCGTTGCCCGGTTCGACTGCCGCGAATGCTGGACCACGATCAGCCGTCTTCCGGATTTCGCTGCGGCGCGCCGCCGCTGCGCGCTGCAAAAGATCGAGGACGCCATGATTTCATCATGTGATGGCATTTCGGGATCTCCTGCTTAGGAACGTATGCAGGACACTAGCAACGGTTCCGCGCGCCTCATAGGATCTATGTTGGGTTAGGGCCAAAAACTCGGAATTGGTTTCATGAGACGTTGTTCACCCGCCTCCGTAGAGGCAAACCGACCCTAAAGTGCACCAGCCGAAGTCGTTGCCTCTTTTGTCCGTCTGGACTGTTATCCGTATGTGGACGCCCCCAATGGTGCAAGCTGGAATTGCCCAACACGCGGCATGCGGTCAAGATACTGTCGTATGTCAGGCCTCTGAGATAAAGCATTCATGCGCTGCGGGCCCATATGGTGTATAAGGATCGGATTCAAATCGGTTATACGGTTACGACTTGCGACGGCCACTTGCCGCCTTGAGGCTGTCCTCAAAGCGAACCGTCGTCGCCACGGCTTCTTTCATCAGAGTTTCGAAACTATCGGGCGGGTTCCCGCCGTCCAGCATCTTCTTGAAAGTCGCATAGGCATCCGTCCTGTCTGCGTAGGCCCGCAAACTCCCCTCATCGTTCACCCAGGCGAGAACGATGACCTTGGCGGCGCTGTTGAACCGGAAGAACAGGCGGTACTGCTGGAAAAATTTCGCCCGAAACCAGTGCTTCTGGTTGCCGCCGAGCGTATCACCTTGTCGAAACTTCGAGCCCCCCGGATCGGTCGGGATCACTTCCGTTATCAGCTTGAAAATCGCAGCGAGCCGTTTCGTGCAATTTTTCTTCTGCCACGTCTTCGGAGCGCGTGCCTTGCGCGCTTCAACCTCCGTGATCAGCCTGTCGAACTGGTCAAGAAAGATCGGATGCGCGTAAATCGACCATCCGTTAACGACGAGCGGAGCTTTAGCTGAAGCGGTGCCATTCTCATTCGTCATCGGGCGACAGTGGCTCATCGAGGTCTACGGCGACATCGCCGACGAGTGCCTTGAGCCTGTCATACAAGCCGCCATTGAACGACTGAATGCGTTCGGGATGCGCCTTGATATCGGCTTCAATTAAATCGAGGAATGCGCCGAGCCCGGGATCATCCTCCGAGATGCGAACCGGCTCAATATAGACTCGACCGCTCGGCTCGGTGCAATATCGAATCTGATCACCTTTGCCGAGCTTCAGTTGCTTGCGTACTCCGCTAGGCACCGTCGTTTGATAGCGATCGGTGAGCTTCGAGAGTTCCTCAATGAGTGCCGCCATGACAGACTCCTGAACGCGTGGATCAAACAGTGACATCGGCGGGTAATGCATTTGCATTGTCATGTCAATACTTGCAGATACGAAACTCGCATCAAGGACAAGCTGGATCAGTTGTTGCAGAAACAGGCCAAGGGACTATGGCGGCGCGACACAGAAACGGCGTAACCGGATTCCGTGCGGCGGTCGTCTGAGTTTCCTCGAATCAGGGCACCAACACGATTCGTGCAAAATGCACGCTAACGGGCCGACGCGATGCCTCTTGTGCGGATGAAGTGATAGAGGGTTTGCCTGGAGACACCGGTAATCCTGGCGATTGCACTCTTGGAAACGCCGAGTTCACGCAGGGTTTTCGTTGCGCCTCCAGTTCCTGGCTGAGGGTCGAGCAGCGCGCAAATCCGATCTTTACGGCTTCCATGGCCGGACAGTGCGAATAAGGCCCGCAATTGCAAATTTCATCGTACCATTCAATTGAGACAATTTTCGGCCCTGTTTCGTGGACGCGGATTTTCGGCTTGAACCTGTCCGCTGATCGTTGGTCTTGCGGACAGTTGTAATTGTGATCACGGAGGTTTCGGCATGGCTCACGGAAGTGTCCTTACAGCACGCCGGAGCGCTGCCCTTTTCGACTTGCCGACTGACGAAGCAGCCCTTCTGCAACACTACGCCCTGGCGGATGATGGTATTGAGCAAATCCAAACGCGGAGACGACAGGAAAACCAGACGGGTTTTGCGCTTCAGCTCTGTGCCTTGCGCTATCCGGGACGCCGTCTCGGATCTGGAGAACTCATTCCCGAGGGCGTGGTCAAATTCATAGGCGATCAATTGGGCATGACAGGTGAAGCGTTGCTCGTCTACGCCGCCCGGCGTCATACCTGCCAGGAACACCTTGTCGCCTTGAGGCAGATCTACGGCTACAAGATGTACACAGGCGAACATTCGAGCCAATTGAAGTCCCGGTTGGCAGATCAGGCCGAAATTGCCCGACCACGTGAAGAGCTGTTGCGGTGTAAGGAGCCGCCATAATGCCTCTCATCATGCGGTGTCGGTATGAACGCGGCGCTACAAGGCATTCTCAATCTCGTGAATGGGGTGACAGCTGTCTGCATTCATGCGGCCTCGACAGCGCAACTCTTTTGACCCCCCACCTGTCGAGACCGCCATTTCCTTTTTCCACCAGCTTTCTTTCATGTGCAGGACATAGATCGTATCTCCTTTCGGCAGGGGAAGCTTCAGGGTCGGTCCAGGGGATATTCCAGGCAGAACGTCGCGGGTTCTTCAGCGCACGTTCAACGTGCAAACTCAACCCTGTTCTATCTGGTTCGGCAGACCGACTCGTGTCGGCCTCGTGACCACTGTACCTCTTTCAGGTCGATGCGACATACCTGGACGCGGGACCCATCTGCAAGAACGGCGCCGCTTGCCGCGGCGAACCATGCTGCCGTACAGGCTCACGCCTTGCCCGGTGCGACGGCAAGCCCCGTCGGGCCGCCTGGGTGTTCAGGTGTTTTCAATCCTCCCCTGGCTCTTGTTCTCGAGAAGAAGGCGCCCTCGGGCACAAGGCCGGTCGTGGCAAACGCCGCAACGCCACCCTAAGCAAGTCTTTTTTTGGCGCCCATCCAAACGGATTCGATCACGAACGCGGCTTGCGTGCCTCACGCACCATAAATTATAATTCCAGGCACATGCCCAAACCAGACAATTCGACCGGGAGTGCTGATCCGCTCTCTGAGGGGTTTATCGGCCGCGTACTTGCGGATCTCGTTCAGACGCCGAGCACGAATCCGGGTGCCTACGAAAACGATGTTGCCAAACGCATACTGGGCTGGCTGGGCAGCATCCCCGTTGAGACGCAACTCGTCGAATCCATGCCGGGACGGTATTCTGTCGGGGCTGTCCTGCGGGGACGTTCGGACGGACCGCGTCTCGTTCTGAACGGGCATATGGACACCGTGCCGGTGGATGATGCGGATCTTTGGACGACCGATCCATTCGGAGCGAACGTCAGGGACGGGTTTCTCTATGGCCGGGGAGCCTGCGACATGAAGGCCGGGTTGGCGGTACAGATTGGCGTGGCGCATCATCTGGGCAGGCAAGTTGACCGCCTCAAGGGATCATTGGTCCTGCATTTCGCCGCCGGTGAAGAACGTGCGGAACCCGGGACGCTTTCGCTCCTGGATGCCGGATACACGGGTGATTTCGGTATCGTGACCGAGCCCACGGAGCTGAAGATCGCGACGGCAACGCGGGGCCTCGTTCCGTTGCACATCCGCTTGAAGGGTCGGTCCATTCATGCGAGCCGCGCGCATCTTGGAATCAATCCCGCCTGGGCACTGCAATGGGTGCTTGAAGCGCTTCGGGAATACGAGGCCGACATCCGGAAACGTTCTCATGCGCTGCTTTCGTACGGGTCCTGCACGCCGACCGTGATTCATGGTGGCGTGGTCCCCAATGCCGTTTCGGATTTCATTGACCTGTACGTCGACAGACGGCTGATTCCGGGTGAGGCGGTCGATGCCGAACTCGCCGACGTCATGACCAGGCTGAAAGAGGCGCGACCGGCCGATTCCGAAGTCGAGGTTGAGGTCGAGGCTGCATTCAACCGGTTCGAACCGGCGGAAATATCTTCCGAAGCACCCGTGGTCGGCTACCTGCTCGACAGCACCGAACGCGTGCTCGGCAGGCCGGCGTCAATCTTCGGCGCACCCTATGCGAGCGATGTTCGCAACCTTGTCAACGATGCAGGAATCGAGGCCGTGAATTTCGGACCGGGTAACGTGGCCGAGTGCCATTGTGCCGACGAACGCGTCGAATTGCGCCAACTGGTTGATTGTGCGCAGGTCATCGCGGATGTGTCCGAGCACCTGATGCTGGATGATTGTTGAGGAATTCCCTTCGCGGGTCAGCCCACCGGACGGCACGATTATCGAGACATGCCCCCGGGGTGGTCCGCGGAAAACGGACCGGGGCAGATCAGGTCCGCCCCGGTCAGGGAATTGTGCGGACCGGAGTCAGAATTCGACGCCATTCACGTTCGGAAGCACGAAAGCCATGCTACGCAATCCGGCGATGGACATCACTTCACCGTCGGCCAGCACCTGGTTTCCGTCCTTGTCGACCAGGGGACCGGTGAAGACTTCTCCCGCTCCGCTGCGGATTCGATCGTATTCGGCCTGAATGTCGGCCTTGGCAGTGTCGGAAAGATCGTTGTACGCACCGCCCCACTCCGCCATGTCGATCGCACCGATCTTCATGCCGGAATAGTTGAACTCGGTGCTGAAGTTCCCGTCCATGATGGACTGAAGGATTTCGGCAAGGGCGTAGCCCCATCGATACTCGAAGCTCGTTACAGACATGTTCGGCGCATACTGGCGCCCGTCCAGTGCCGGTGACACGACCGGGATGTTCGATGCTTCCGCCACCTCTGCACTGACCGAACTCGTCAGGCTGGATGCAATGAAGTCGACACCGGCATCGATCAGGCTGCGAACTGCGCGCGCCTGCTTGTTCGTATCGATCCAGTCATTGGTGAACACGACCTGGACCGTCGCAGTGGGATTCGAATGCGCCAGGCCATGGGCAAATCCGTTGATCGTCCGGATATCATACGGAATGGGGAACGCGTCGACCCAACCGACTGTGCCTCCTTCCTTGATGATGTGACCCGCAGCAACGCCACCGATATACGCGCCGTCCTCGGGCGCGTTCACGAAACCGACGAAGTTGTCCAGATCGCCCGGATTGTCCCACTGGCTCGTGATGAAGTGGACATCACCGTACTTGGCTGCCGCTTCAAGCATCGACTGGCCAAATCCGTAACTCGTGCTGATGATCACGTTGGACCCGTTCTGGATCGCGCTTTCGATGACCCGAAACGACTGCGGCCCTTCCGGGACGTTTTCCCTGTATTCGATGTCAATCTTGTCACCGAAGGTTTCGATCAGGTGCAAACGCCCGTCGTCGAATGCCTGGTACCAGCCGCCGTCGCGGGCCACGCCGGTATAAATCAACGTTACTTTCAACGGATCTCCGCTATCGGCAGCAATTGCTGTCGACGCGGACATGCATGGCAATGCGGCCGCGACAACCGCTACCGTAGCCAAACTCCGAAACATGGTTCGCCTTGTTGGTTTCTTGCTATCTGACATGTCTTCCTCCGCTCTCCTGGTCCGGCGAGACCCGTCACCAGTTCTGTATCTTGGCCGTATGCGTTGGTTTTGAGACGGTATTGACCAGATGTGTATTTGTCAAAGGTGATTGATGCTTGCATCGTATAAGATTCTGCTTATGGCAGAATGGATATCCGGCGGCTCCGGACCGGGGAGCCCGACGACAGACAGGGTCGAGGAGGTTTGGAGCGACTTCGCAAGCACACCCGGCCGGATCGTTTCACTCGGAAAGCGAAGCTGGGCAAAACTGAACACCACGCCGACAGTTCAACCCGTCCAGAAAGCCACGCCCCGTGCGTGATTATTTTCGTGTCTTGGCATCATTAGGAGGATGAGTAGGACACCCGCTCTTAGGGGTGGAGGGGACATGTGAGAACGATTTCTCACACCGCCGCTCCTGACCCAACCCGGTCATTTCGCCCATGCGCAGAAACCGTTGATGCTGTGACTCACGCCGACACCGGCTGACCGCACCTTGGTACCTATCGGGGCCGCGGTCAACGACCGCCTCACGGCGTCGGCCGGCGTTGATCCTCACACTCCGCCGCCCTCATTTCGCGGGCGTCGGCACCCGCACCGATCTTGGGCGACGTTTGCCTCGCGGGTGAAGCAAGACGGCCAGCTTCATGATCTCGACGGTCGTTTCACCGGCCTCGGTCCGCCGCACGACCTTTGCCTCCGCGACGATGCGCGTGTGGCATCGCTCGATCACAGCCGCCCGGTCCTCGAACGGTATGAACGTCAGGCCGTCTTCGTCGCAGATCACAAGGTCGCCCGCCTTGACCGCCGCTCTGCCGATCCGGACGGTGACGTTGATCTCGCCTCCCCAGCCCTTGTGAGGACCCGCCGGTACGTGACCCCTCGCATAGCAGGCGATGGGAGATAATCTGATCTCGGCAACGTCGCGGATGCAGCCATCGACCACGACACCAACGATACCGCATGGTGGAGCGCCAGACTGTCGCCCGCCATGGTTCGAACCGTGAACGCCAGCCCGACCAGCGGCGTGTTCGACGAAATCTTCTTCAGACCAGCATCCGGTGTGCTCGTCCGGTTGAGTTCGTCGCTGGCGATGGACGCGGGAATCGCCTGCCACGCCTCGAACTCGTCATGGGTCAGCCGTGGTCGCGGAACGCGTTGATGTGAAGCGCCATGATGTTTCCTTTTGTGGCTGTTTCCGGTTGGCGGATGCGTGAACCCAGCCGCGCGCCAGGACCTACAGGATCTACCGGCACTCCGTGAGGCGGTCGTCGTAGCTGGACGAATATCGACTGATTGGCGCCGCAACCGAAGGATATCGCCTCGGCGGCGTGGTCGAGATTGTCGCGTCAGGTCCAGGCAGATCGCCTTGCGCAAACTCGGAGGCGGAGCACAGCGGATCTTGCCGCTCCTCGGGGCCGCTTCCGACGCCCTGAGGATTTTCTGCTGCCGACAGCGGAACATCCCGGAGCTTGTTCGCGATAATATCCATAGCGTCGAAGGTGGCAGTCACTACGGTCCGCAGCCCGTCACCCGCGATTGCCGCCATAGGTGCCGCTGAACAGCGTCCCTGCCGCGATACGGTCATGGGAGAGCTGGCGGAAGTCATCGGCGGGAGCCCCGGTGACGATCCAGCTCGCGAGTTCGCGGCCGATCGCCGGCGCGATCTTGAAGCCATGACCGCTGCCGCCATTGGCATCGACATATCCCTCGAGACCCGCGCGGGGGCCGATATAGGGATACCAGTCCACGGCCACGTCGTAGAGCGCGGCATAGCAATGGATGAGGCGCATGCCCTGTAGGCCCGGGTAGCGATACTCCGCACGGTCGGAGATCAGCGAGGCGAAGGCGTCTTCGCCGGTCTCTTTGTAGTTGTTCGGATCGACGTCGAAATAGTCCTTCGGGAAGCCCTGGCCTATCAGGATGCGCCCGCCTTCCTGCGGAACGCTGTAGATGGCGTCGACCGCGTTGGAGATCGGGTTCTGCGGCACCGGACGGCCTTCGCGCGGCTCCCAGATCGAATCCTGTTCGCGAACGATGCGCATGTTCAGCTCGATGCCGGCGCCTTCGGCGAGGTTCTTCGACCACGGTCCGGCCGCGTTTACTACCGTTCCCGCATAAACATCGCCGCTGTCCAGCACGACGCCCGTCACGCGGTCGCCGTCACGCAGCAGGCCGCGGGCCGCGGTCTTCAGCCGCACTTCGCCGCCGAGACGGCGGAAATGCTTGAGGAACAGTTCGGTCGAGCGGATCGGATCGGCATGCCCGCCGCGCGGCTCGTAAACCACGCCGGCGACGCCACGCGGATTGAGCCAAGGCCAGTGCTCGGCCCACTTCGTCTCGTCGACCCATTCGGTGTCGACGCCGACTTCCTGCTGGCACGCGACGTTCTTTTTCGCCGCTTTCAGCAGTTCCGGCGGAACGAGCATGTAGTAGCCGGTCTGGAAGAAGACGTTAGGCGCCTCGAACTCGCTCTTCATCGTCTCAAATATCTCGACGCTCTGCAGCGCGAGCCGGGCCATCAGCCGGGTCGAGTAGTGTTGGCGGACAATAGCCGCGCTCTTGCCAGTACCGCCTGCCGCAGGTGCGTCTCTCTCCACCAGGAGAACACGGCGAACGCCCAGCCGGGCGAGATAATAGGCCGTACTGGCCCCGACGATGCCGCCACCGACTATGATCGCATCATACTTGGACGACATAGTGTGCTTCCTGGTCACCCAAGGCAAAGATATGGCATAGCCACGGACGCACACCTGTGTAGTTGTTGCGGTTATGAAAGAAAAGAAATATTTATGGTGCCGTTTCATGTATTATTGGAATGATTTCGCAGCATGATCACGTTGCGCCAGATTGAAGCCTTGCAGTGGATCGTGATGCTCGGAACGTTCGACCGGGCCGCAAGGCGGCTGGGGCTCACCCAGTCCGCCATCTCGAAACGGATTCATGAGCTCGAGGCGGCGACAGGCATCACGCTCTTCGATCGCAGCGGACGCGGAGCTCACCTCACGCCCGAGGGGGGACGCGTCCTGGCGATGGGGCGGGATATGCTTTCGATGCGGGAGAGGATCGTGCAGATCGGCACGCAGACCTCCCGACCGCGGCGTCTCGTCCGCCTTGGGATAACCGAGCTGACCGCGCTCACCTGGCTGCCGCGTCTCATGGGTGCCCTTCGCGCTTCCGGATCCACCGACATTGATATCAAACCAGAGGTCGGCCTCTCCCGCCACCTCTTCCGCGAGCTGGTGAACAGCAACCTCGACCTGATCGTGATCCCGGAGGTTTTTTCGGATCCGGCCGTGTCGTCAATTCGCCTTGCCGAGGTCCACAATGCTTGGATGGCCAGCCCGCAGCTGGTCGCAAAGCAAAAGACGTATTCGCTGGAGGAACTCCGCGCCATGACGATCCTGCTACAGGGCTTGGACTCCGGATCCGGCGCCTACTATGACCGTTGGCTGAAAAGAACCGGTGCCACCTTCGAACGCGTGCTGTTGAGCAACAGCCTTATCGCCTTAGTCGGTTTGGTGGTGGCCGGATTGGGGATCACCTATCTGCCGACGCTTAGCTTTTCGCGCCTGGTCGACGAGGGAAAGCTGATGATTGTGCCGACCAAGCTCGTCCTTCCGCCCGTTCCCTACGCGGCAATGACGTCGAACGCCCGCAAGGACAATGCCTGCGACGAGATAGTGCTGCTCATGGAGAAGTCTTGCGACTTCTCATCCCAGTACCAGCTCTGAGCCAGGCTCTCAGCGACGCTGATCCGACAGGATTTGCTTCGACCTCTGGCGTTTCGATTTGCCGAAGACTGCGATCGCCTTCGCGCCGGGAGCGCCGTCGATAGATGTAAATCGTCGCGTCGCTGATCCACTGTCGAAAGCCCGGCCCGATGCTGCGTCAGCGCCGCGATGAACTGCTCCTGGGTGTCGCGGCTCGTCTTCATCTTTTGGAATGGAAGCCCCTTGCACCCAAACCGATAGTTCTTTGGCCAACCAAGGCAAATGAGAGGCGTTCATGTGATGCAGTTACTGGCGATTGATCTAGGCAAGCAGTTTGTCACATCCACTGGATTACCGATGACGGAGAGGTAATTTCAAAGAAGGTCAGCCGATCAGAATTGGAAACCACCGTCTTGAAATTGGCCCCGGAAACCCTGGCCATGGAAGCCTGCGCCAATGCGCATCATTGGGGTCGGCAGTTCGAAACTGTGGGGTGCGGCGCCCGTCTCATGCATCCCCGTTTCGTGAAACCCTTTGTCAAAGGTTCCAAGAATGACGCGGTTGATGCCAAAGCGATTTATGAGGCTGCACTACGTCCGACAATGCGATTTGTGCCGACAAAAACGATCGGGCAGCAAGACTTGCGGATGCTTCATCGAACGCGCGACCGCTTCATAACACAGCGCACGGGACTGATTAATCATATTCGCGGCCTCTTGGGAGAGTACGGTGTTGTTATGCCCGTCGGCGCTTTACGATTTCGTAAAGACATCGGTGATGCGGTCGCAGATGCCCCGCTACCTGAATTGGCAACGGAAAACTTCTAAGCGCTCATCGCCGAATTCAAAATGTTGGACACGCGCATCGTCGCAATCGACCGTAAGCTTGTCGAAATCTGCCGGAAGGACGAACGGTGCAAGCGCTTGGCAACGCTGCCTGGTGTGGGACCGGTGGTTGCCACTGCTCTGATTATCGCCGTCGATGACGGTCGGCACTCCACGTCTGGTCGGCATTGGCGGCCTGGATTGGGCTTGACCCACGGCAATACACGACCGGTGGAAAGCCCCGGCTTGTCGGAAAAAGGAAACGAGGAAACCAATATTTGCGCCGCCAGCTCATACACGGCGCTCGATCCGTTTTATTCAGGATTGCCAAACACGGTGATCAGCGCTCCAAATGGGCTCAAGCCCTGCTCGCGCGCGCGGGCCACAACAAGACGCTTGTGGCGATGGCAAACGAAACAGCGCGTATTGCGTCGGCGATGTTGCGCAATGGAGAAAACCACAAAGCGGCATAGCGCACGGCCGAAGCCCCTTCCGAGGTTTGGGCGCATGAGAATGCGAGGTGAGATTTCGATGGTGTAACGGCAAGGGCCGCCAATTCACAGCCTGTAAGGAGCGATGGCCAGGAAAGGCCGGTCATCTTGGAAGGCACTGAAAAAGGCTGAGTCCATCGAGGCCAGAAGCCCGATTGCTTCGATCAAAGGCCGGATAGATTCACGCATCCAATGCGATCGACACAATCATGAAAACACCTTGCGCAGGGGGCGTCCATAGATCCGTCTTCTTGTTCGACGCAGTCCAAATCATACCGAGGTGCTTCAGCAGGCAACGTCGCGCCTGCGGAAGTCCAAGGTTGGCGATTCTGAATGCCGCCATTCGCTGCTTGAGCGATCGATGCCAAAAAGTTACTTTTAACGACAACTATTTTTCAATTTTAGGAATGCTTCGTATTTGTTATGCTCTCGGGAGGCACTCCAATCAGCGAGTTGCTTAAGGCGTGAAGATGCGAAGATCTGAACTTCTTCTTCATCCGCGTCAGATCATAAGGGAGGTGAATCATGACACACGCTCGTACCGGGTTCGCTGCAGGCGCAGTGGCCCTTCTAGCGATGTTTTTCGCTAGTGCCGACGCAATTGGTCAAAGTGGCTCACCCAAGAGGCTCGTCGTCGGCCTTGACTCGGAACCAATTACGCTCAATGCGCACGCGAATTCCGAAGCAAAGGCACTCCAGATCGGGCACCTGACTACCTGCTTCTTAACGACGCTGAACGATATAAACGGTGGGCCCGTTCAGCCTGGTGTGGCGACCTCCTGGGAGTTCGTATCTCCCACTGAGGTACTCTTCCACCTGCGCGACGATGTAAAGTTCCACAATGGCCGGCAGCTCACGGCCGACGACATTGTCTTCACAATCAACTGGACCCAGAATGTGGACAATGGCTCAATCCACAGGAACAAGAGCCTACTGATTGACAGGGCGGAAAAGTCTGGTGAATACGCCGTCACGGTTCATCTGAAGTCGCCATATCCTCCTCTGATTGAGTTGCTGGCATACCTGCCCATCGTCGCCGAGGATATCATCGACACGCTCGACACCGCGCCAGGCGGCTGCGGACCGTTCAAGTTCGTTCGCTGGGACCGCGACCAGCAGATCCTGTTCGAGACGAACAAGGAGTATTACGGCGGTCCCATTGCCTTCGATGAGCTCGTTCTTCGCGTCTTCCAGGATTACAATGCCGAAATGACAGCGTTCCTGGCTGGCGAGGTCGATATCTTCCAGTTTCTTTCAAGCGTCGATATTCCGACCATTGAAGCACGCTCTGAGCAGTTCTATGTCCAGAGCATCGACGACTATGGCTACTACCTGAGCACCAACACGAAGAAAGAAGTCCTCGCGAATCCGAAGGTACGCGAGGCTATCAAGTACGCACTTGACAAAGAAACACTCGTCAACCTTCTTGTCGCAGGGTCCGGTACGCCTGTCTCCCAGCTCGTTGTAAGGACAAACCCTTATTACGACGACTCGCTCGACTGGGAACGGGATGTGGAACGTGCTCGCCAGGCATTGATCGATGCCGGATATCCGGACGGTCTCGATCTGAAGATCAGCTCGGCGGATCAGGTTGTGAACCGCGACATCGGAGTCGTGTTGAAAGAACAGCTGGAGGAAGCCGGTTTCCGAATTGATACGGAAGTGCACGATTCTGGTTCGTTCTTTTCCGGCTTCAATGAGGGCAAATACCAGCTTGCCACCGGTGGATTCGGCTTTTACGCCGATCCTGGTCTCCGCACCACCTTCATCCTTGGCACGACAACGGTCTGGAAGCGTTATGGCTACCAAAACGCAGAATACGACGACCTCTATGCTCAGGGCCTTGCAGAAACCGATCCGGAGGCGCGCAAGGCGATTTACGCGCAGATGGGGAGAAAGGCCATCGACGAAGCTGGCTTCTTCATGCTCTTCAGCTCCACCGGCAATGCGGCTGTGAAGAATTCGGTGCGTGGCCTGATCTATCGTAGCAGCGGCAATTCGGACTTCACCAAGATTACACTCGACGAGTAGCGATTACACTCGATGGGTAGCAAGCAAGGGATACGAGAGAGAAAACGTTCTCTCTCGTATCCCACTAACGTCCTCTCGGATGTGTGTGTGCTGGCGAATGTGCAGCCAGACCTTTCCTGCCTCATGTAACAGACCAGAATGGCCCGACACACATTTGAACCGGCACGCTATTTCAACTCAATCGGTTCTCATTCGCCCGCACTGACGATCGCGCCTGGCGATACCGTGGCAACCACAACGGTCGATGGTCGCGGTTTTGATGCTCAGGACAATCAGGTTACCCAATCCGGGAACCCGATGACGGGCCCATTCTATATCGAGGGAGCGGAACCGGGCGACACTTTGGTGGTGAGCTTCGACAAACTAAGGCCAAGTCGCCGGCGAGGATGGTCATTCAAGATGGTATGGCCAACAGCTGTTGAACCCGAGTATGTGCGCCATCTGCCGTGGCCTGACGAGAGTGATTGGTTGGCGACCTGGGAGGTCAATGCAGATGCCGGCACGGTCGAACTGGTGCGTCCCTCGGACACCAGTTTGGGAGCGCTTGTCCTGCCAACCGCGCCGATGGTGGGTTGCCTTGGCGTTGCTCCGGTACGCGAACAAGTGATTTCCACCCGAACCTGCTCCAACCACGGCGGCAATATGGACTACCGTGGCTTTTGCGAGGGGGCGACGATTTATCTGCCCGTCTTTGTCGCGGGCGCGTTATTCCACTTGGGCGATGGTCACGCTTGGCAAGGCCAGGGCGAGATTATGGGGACCGGCATTGAAGTCTCGCTTGACGTCGAATTCACTGTGAACTTGCGGAAAGGCAAGGGTATTTGCTGGCCGCGCGGTGAGAACGACGGCTATATCTTTACGGTCGGAAATGCTCGACCACTGGATCAGGCGACTCAACACGCAACAACGGAAATGCTTCGCTGGATTCAGGAAGACTTTGAACTGGACCCGGTGGGAGCGCACCTTCTGCTCGGCCATTGCGTTGAATACGAGCTGGCGAACATCTACAACCCGTCGTTCACAATGGTGTGCAAATTGCCAAAGAGCAGGATTGCACGCTCGCAGCGCGATGGCCCGTGAAGCCAGGGGCAATCAATGAAGACGTTCATCCTGGGAAAAGTCCTCTCGGCCCTTGCCGTGATCTTCGTACTTACGATCATCATTTTCCTGATGGTGCGGCTCCTGCCGGGCGATACTGCGACGATCATGTTGGGCGCTGAAGGGACTCCCGAACAGATTGAGGCGGTGCGGGCGAAATACAATCTTAATGAACCATTGCCGAACCAATACGTGGCGTGGCTGACGAACGTCTTGCGCGGGGATTGGGGGGTCTCTTTTGCGAACCGGACCCCTGTCATGCCGCTTGTGCTCGAGCGTTTGCCCCGCACGCTATTGTTGGGTTCGGTTTCTACGGTGCTTGCGTTAATTGTTGCGATTTTTTTTGGCGTGGTGTCGGCCGCCAAGCACAACTCCAACACGGACCTCGGCATATCGGTTGGATCGCTCGTGCTGCTTTCCGTCCCGGAATTCTGGATGGGCGTGCTCTTCATGCTGCTCTTTGCGGTGACGATCCCGATACTGCCCGCGGGTGGTTATGTTAAACCTGATGTCGACTTCGGCAAATTCGTGCTTTCAATGATATTGCCGGTCGCAACTCTCACAATCCATAACATTCCTCCAATGATCCGGCTGGTGCGCAGCAGCATGCTTGAAGTCTTGCGCGAAGATTACATTACGCTTGCTCTGACGAAGGGCAACTCTCCTGGGCGCGTCTACTTCGTGCATGCTCTGAGGAACTCGCTGATCCCAATCGCGACGACTATCTCCCTTCTTGTGACTTCTCTCATGGCCGGCGTCATCGTGATTGAGAAAGTCTTTCAGTTTCCGGGCATAGGACTGCTCCTTCTCAATGCGATCCATGTGCGAGACTATCCGATGATCCAGGCGTGCATCCTGATTTTTTCGGTTATTGTTGTGGTCATAAACATGCTTACCGACATCGTGTACGCCGCGATTGACCCAAGAATTCGATTCGAATGACGCAAATCCGCCACTCATATCCTGTCGATACGAAGCTCTTGAGGACAAATCCAAAGTACAAGTTCAATCCATATATCGATGCGCTCGCGCCTGCTGCTTCCATTCAACTTGCGGAGAAAGCAAAGACGTTGGCTGCCGCTGGCCAAACCATATTTGACCTGACGATCGGCGAACCGGATTTCGACACGCCGGCATCCATCAAGGAGGCGGCGATACGCGCAATTGCCAGAAACGATACCCATTACGTTAATGGACGAGGCATTCTGCCGCTCCGCGAGCGGATCGCCGCCAAATTGCGCGAGGAAAACGGCATTGCCTGCGCGCCTGAGAACATCCTGGTGACGCCGGGCGCCAAGTCCGCGATCTATGTCGCCGTGCGCACGCTGATAGGCGCCGGGGATGAGGCGATTGTGCTTGATCCGAGCTGGGTTTCATATGCGTCGATCATCCAGGCATCGGGTGGCATCGTGCGCAGTGTCGAACTTCCGTACGACGATGGTCACCGCATTACATTGACCAAACTGGAAGCGGCCCGATCAGACCGCTGCCGGCTACTGATCGTCAATTCTCCGAACAACCCAACGGGGAGAATGCTCAACTCGGGCGAGGCGCAGGCGATTGCAAACTTCGCCTCACGGCACAAACTGTACGTCGTTGCCGATGAAATCTACGAGAAGATTGCGTTCGACGGGCGTCCGCATATCAGCCTTGGGGCTATCCCCGAGATTGCCGACTGCGTCATTACCGTCAACGGTCTCTCCAAGTCCGCAGCAATGACGGGCTGGCGGGTTGGATACCTTTGTGCCGATGCGGAGATGGTAGACAAGATGTATATGCTCTACCAGCACATGTTGACCTGTATCAGCGGTTTTGCTCAGGAAGCGGCAGTTGCCGCCTTCGACTGTGCCGGCGAAATTGAAGCAATGCGCGCCGCTTATGAAAGGCGCCGGAATCTGTTTGTTGAATCCTTGCGAAATGTACCTGGCGTTGTCTGCCGCGTGCCCGATGGAACCTTCTACTCCTGGGCATACTTCGACCATCCCGCAATGACCTCGGCGCAAATCTGCGATTTTCTGCTTGAAGAAGCGCGGGTTGCGAGTGTTCCTGGCGAAGCATATGGCCTCGGAGGAGCTCATTGCGTCCGATTCTCTCTCGCCACCTCCGAAGATCTGCTGCAGGAAGCAGCAGAACGAATTGGCGTTGCCGTTAAGAAGGTTATGGCGCGAGAAACGCCAAAACTGGCAATCCCGGGGCATGGATCCGAAAAGAGCTTCAGGCGCTCTGGGCCATACCCACCTCGGCCACCTCGGCGACATCTCTCAGACCTATCGCGTTCGAGATTTGAAACCATCGGCCTCGTGACGGACGAGGATACCATTCGCAGGAGAGATCAAGAGTGAATACGACACCCAGCGTCATCTACAATTTCGACCCATCATTTATTTCGTCGGTTCCGCCCCGCGACAGCGGCTATGCACGGCCGATTACGCGTGAATATGTAGAAAGTTTCGTTACCGAAGTAGCGCACCGAGACGTAGACGCGTTGTTCTGCTGTCCATCCATGCTACGCAGGCAACTGTGGCTTTCGAAGATCGACGCGCACTGGGAAGACGAGGCACCTAGTCTTGAAGAGCCGCCAAACCCATACGACTGGGAGTGGGACGATAAGCTCTACTTTCGCATGCGTCACTACATACTCTCGGGAGGCAAGCCTATCCACGAGTTGTATGAAGCATCGCGTCGGGAAGGCCTGAGCTTCTTTTTTTCATATCGAATGAACGATTGCCACTATCTCGAAAAGGCGTCGTCTCCGGTTTTGGACAAGTTCTGGCGCGACCACCCCGAATTCCGCATCAATGACTACGGCGGCGTTCACCCCAATATGCACCCGCAACTGGTAAATTTGCTGCAGAACTACATGCATCCCGAGGTTCGCCAACACTACCTGCAGATTCTGGAAGAACTGCTCGTCGACTTTGATGTGGATGGGCTCGAATTGGATCTCATGCGCAAACCCTGCTTCGTGCCCCTGCCAAAAGTTGAAGAAGGGCGCGAAGTCATGACTGGCTTTGTGCGTGATGTCAGAAACCTGCTCGACCGCTATGGCGCGGAGCGTGGCAAGGACCTGCCGTTGTGTGTGCGGGTGCCGCACACCGTCCAGTCCTGCTACGACCTGGCAATGGACATTGTTCGGTGGGACGCTGAGGAACTAGTACAGATGGTGAATGTCTCAACCAGTTTCTTGACCAATATTTTTGCCCTCGATATTCGCGGCTTCCGCGATGAGCTCAAGAATGCGCGCGTTTATGGGGAGATGCACGGCACGATCGCATACGGAAAGAAATATCCGAACTACGGTCGCAGATTCCTGCGCCAGACAACTGCGCAACAGTACGAGACGACGGCCTACTACCTGATTAAACGGGGGGCCGACGGAGTTTCGCTCTTCAATTTTGTGTCCAGCCGGCAGCATGAATTCAATGACCCGCGGGCACTAGCGTACCCTGGTACGGAGCCACCTCTGAAGGCACTAGACCACCTGGCAGATCGCGAATACCTGGAGACTTGCCCCAAACACTACGTCATCAACCGGATGATTGTAGACGGACGTGAATACCGCGTCTGCGCCGTGCCCGCGCAGGATGACCTTGTAACTGAAATCGAACTTTTCGAGGAAGAATTGACGAAAACCTATGACGATGCCGTGTTGCGGGTCGAAACAGAAGATCCCAGCCGACACTTGCCGATCGTATCCTACATTAATGGTCACAAATTGGAGCAATTCGAAGGTACGGGGGAGTTGTTCCCGCCCCTCTCCACCGAAGGTTTGGCGTCACTCGAGAGGTTGCGGTATTATCGGGTGCCCGTCAGTGTCCTCCGAACCGGGGCCAACGCACTTGAGGTGCACAACGAGCAGAGGACGCACCCCAAAGACTTCACGATCTTCGTCTACATCGAACTCGCCTTGTATCCCCGAGTGAGAAGGGCGGCGCAATAATCGGCCACTTTGACGCCCGAGATTGTCTCGGCCGGGCGGCGAAAAAACAGTCATCTGGAAACCTCCGGATCAAAACGACCCGGAGGCAGGAGGATGTACGGCGTGGAGTTGTTTGGTTTGGTGCGGCGCGCTGTGATTCGCGATGGGCCCAGAAATGTTGCGCGCAACATTTCTGGGCTGACCCCGGGAACTGGCTCGCACGGTGGCTCAAATGCACAGCCCGACAGTTTGCCAGACAAACGAGCAGGACTGACAGCGTCGCGAGCCTCGTCTTGCTCAATTCGAAATGCGGTCGTAGAGTGTTCATCAGATGGGCGAGGAGACATCCGAGGATCGCGAAGATCCTTCGTGTTGAAGACGTTGCAAGAGTCGTCCTCAATTCGAATCCTTTTCGCCTCTCAATGCAAGTGCGTCGTGTACTGTGCAGCCTCAGGGGCGCACTCCGCCATATGGCCGGTTTTAGGGGTTTTGCGCCGCCGTTGACAAATCATCCCCGAGGATTCACCCTCGGCACGGGATAGGCGACCAGCGATGCGCACATGGGGGCTTCGGCGGCCGATGGATGGCGGGCCCCGGAAGATTTTGACCGCCTCGAATCGATGAGCGGCTTTCAGAAATCTTTCTCCTCAATTGAGGAAACGAGTTCCATGAGCTCCAATACCGATCCGGCAGGCTCCACTTTCGATGATGGTCCGGCGCTGATACGGCCACGTCGTACGACGGCCGACGCTGTGAGGGTGTGGCTGCGGTTCATGCGCGGAAACAAGATGATGATGATTGGTGCAACCTTGATGTTGTTGATCGTCATCGTGGCGGTGTTTGCACCACTCATCGCCCCGTACAGCTTCAACGAAATGATGACGAGCGGACGTCCGTTTGCGCGTCCGAGCGCGAGTCATCTTTTCGGAACCGACAATTTCGGGCGCGATGTCTTTAGCCGAGTTGTCTTTGGTTCGCGCATCTCGTTGGGTGTGGCACTCGTAAGCGTGTTCTTTGGAACGCTACTGGGTGTACCGCTGGGAATGTTGGCCGGTTACATCGGCGGGTGGTTTGACTCGTTGGTGATGCGCTTTTCGGACGCGGTGATGTCCATACCAACCATTCTGATGGCCGTAGCGGTAACAGCGATGATCGGCTCGGGGCTTCGGGTCGTGATACTGACGCTCGCGCTTGTGTTCATCCCGGGCGGCGCACGCCTTGCGCGCGGTATGGTCTATTCGGTCAAGGAGCGCGAATACGTGGCCGCCGCACAGGTAATTGGTGAGCGGCGAACGCAGACCTTGCTTCGCTACATATTCCCAAACATCGTAGCGCCCATCATTGTGCAGGCAACCTTGCGACTCTCCGCTGCCGTGCTGGCTGAGGCGACTATCAGCTATCTCGGCTATGGGACGCAGGCTCCAACACCGAGTTGGGGCCTGATGCTGGCGGACAGCCAAGTCTACATGTGGCAGGCGCCGTTGCTGGCCGTATTCCCCGGTCTTGCACTTGTACTGCTTGTATTGGCCGGAAACTTGTTAGGTGATGGACTGCGCGACCTTCTGGACCCGAAGCTCCGGGGAAGCCTGCAATGACTCGGCTATCTCATCAGTCCGATCCCTATATCGCTGCAAGGAATGTAACGATTGAATTCGAGCTTTCCGGAGGGCGCAAGCTGGTTGCGGTCGATGACGTCAGCTTTGAAATCAATCGCGGCGAAATCCTGGGCATCGTTGGAGAATCGGGCTCCGGCAAAACCATACTGGCAAAGTCCATCCTGCAACTCGTTCCGCCCCCGGGGAAAATTGAACAAGGCAGTATCCTGATCGACGGCGTGGATATCCTGCAATATTCCGACGAAGAGATGCGGAAGCGCGTTCGTGGCACGGAGGTTGCCATGATCTTTCAGGAGCCTCTTTCCGCACTGAACCCGTCGTTTTCGGTCGGGTGGCAGATCGAAGAAGTCTTCAAACTACATAGAGAGCACAACAGAAACACTCGCCGCCAAATGGCGGTTGAACTACTCCGCAAGGTGAGCATTCCTGATCCTGAACGACGGATCAAGGAATATCCTCATCAGTTTTCGGGTGGCATGCAGCAACGAGTGCTTATTGCCATCGCACTTGCCTGCGATCCAAAGCTTTTGATTGCCGATGAACCAACCACGGCGCTGGATGTAACCGTTCAGGCCGACATCATGGATCTTCTGCAGAAGATGCGTGAAGAGACAGGACTGGCGATCCTGTTGATCTCACACAATTTGAACCTCGTCGCCGAGCGCAGCGACCAAATTATGGTGCTTTACGCGAGCCAAATGATGGAGATGGGGCCGAGCGCGCGCATCGCTGAACATCCCCTTCATCCGTACACGATCGGGCTAATGGACTCCGTTCCTGATATTGAGGTTGAAGATCAGAAAATTACGGCAATTCCAGGTGAAATGCCCGACCTTACCCTGACGCGCGGCGGCTGCGTATTCCAACCTCGCTGCAAGAAAGCGATGGAGGTATGTGAACATGTCGCTCCCGAGTTGATTGAGGTTGAACCGAGACACGTTTGTCGATGCCACCTGTTCAGCAGCGAGTATCCAGGAGTGAAGTCCGGTGGAAGATAGTGTGCTGCTTCGCGTGGACAATTTGAAGGTCCACTTCCCTCTGAAGCAATCGCTGCCCGACATTATTGCCCGAAAGAAGCCACAGTATGTTCGCGCTGTAGATGGAGTGAGTTTCTTGATACAAAAGGGAAAGACCCTGGCTGTTGTCGGCGAGAGCGGTTGCGGCAAGACAACATTAGGCAGATCAATTGTACGGCTGATCAATCCAGTACACGGTCGGATCTATTTCCGCGGCCAAGACATTTCTCAGGCTGCGGCATGGAAAGATGGAGCGCTTCGCAAGGAAATTCAGTACATCTTTCAGAATCCATACGCCTCCCTGAATCCAAAAGCCACGGCTCTGGAAATCGTACGCAGGCCGATGGACATATTTGGGCTGCATGACAAGTCGCAACGTGACCGTCGCGCACTGCAGTTGCTAGGCATGACGGGAATTGCCACGTCACAATCCATGCGCTACCCACACGAATTCTCGGGCGGGCAGAGACAGCGAATATCGATTGCACGAGCCCTCGCAGTTGAGCCAAGCCTCATCATTGCTGATGAGCCGACCTCGGCGCTTGATGTTTCAATTCAATGCCAGATCCTTGACCTTTTGGCGGAACTGCAGCGCCAACTGGATTTGTCCATGCTCTTCATCTCGCACGATCTGGGCGTGGTGGAATTCATTTCGGACGACGTGATGGTCATGTACTTGGGGCACGTTGTTGAAACCGGCAACACGCGCAAGATTTTTCGCGCGCCGGCACACCCCTATTCGCGAGCACTTGTTGATGCGCTCCCTCGACGCGGCAGCAGCAGCCATGAAGCACGCGTGAAACTGAAAGGCTATATCCCCAGTCCAATCAATCCACCACAAGGCTGTCTGCTCCAGCCTCGCTGCCAGTTTGCGCAGGACATATGTCGGCGAGAGCGTCCAGTAGTGCAGCCCGCTGGCGACGGTCACCTTGCTGCTTGTCACTTTGCCGGCCAACTTGAACTTGGACCGCTGGCGCCGGCGTAAACAACCACTCCACGCCTTGCTGGTGATGATCTACTATTTGTCTTTCATCGGGCGACCGATATGTGCGGCGTGCTGGAACAACCCGATCCGGATGCGGGAGCATCGGAGACATGGCGCGTGTCACGGAGAGTTACTTTACGTACGTTTGCTGGGTTTAGGCCATCACCCGGCGGCTGCAGCGTAGTCGCCTTGCAGCGTGCGCAGCATCGCTTTCTTCTCGGCATCGCAGTAGGCCGCCTCGATCGTGTGGTCCTGAACCGTCAGGATATCGCTGGTCGTCCAATCGAATGTCTCCACCATGTTCCTGAATTCATCATTGATCGAAACGTTCATGGCCATCGGATCATCGGAATTGACCGTGACCGGCACACCTGCCCTGTAAAGGACATCGATCGGACCGTCGGCAATCGAAGCGTGCAGTCCGGTGATCACGTTCGAGGTCGGGCAGATGGTCAACGGTACCCGTTTTTCCGCCAGGTGCCCCACGAGTTCGGGGTCTTCGATTGCACGCACGCCATGGTCGATACGATCGAGGTCAAGAAAGTTCAGGCCGTCCCATACCCCCCATGGACCCGAAGATTCGCCGCAGTGCGCGCTTCGGCCCAAGCCGAGATCGGCGGCGCGTTCGAAAACCTTGGTGAATTTTTCGCTCGTCCGTCCCAGCACTTCTTCATTGCCGTCGAGACCCAGGCCGACCACCCGGTCGACGCCAACCATCCAGTCGACCATGTCCATCGCCCATTCCGGCGACTGTTCGCGGCTGATCGACGGGATCAGGTAGCAGTCGGCGAACCCGTCCCGATGCGCTCGCGAAAATCCCCGGCACAGGGCCTCGATCTGCACGTGATCGTGCAGTCTCGCCCAGTAGCGTGGACCGGTAAAGACCTCCGCGTAGACGATCCCGTCGTCATGCATTTGCCTCGCGGCCACGTATGCGACCTGCTCGGCGATCTCCTCCGATCTCAGGAGGTCGACCCACCATTCGTATATCGACAGGAACTCGGCCAGACTGCTGTATCGGAACAATTCCGACTTGGGCCGGATCATCGGGACGCCCAGTTCGCCGGCCAGTTCTTCGATCGTGTCGCCGCTGATGCACGCCTCGACATGAACGTGCAGTTCGACCTTTGGAAGTCCTTCCACGAATTCTCGTGTCACGTTCGTCATCATCGCATTCCTCTGAAAACCTGCGCCACGCCCGGGACGTCCGCAGGATCGATTCGGCAGGGATCAGCGCCGAAAGGGCAACCCCAATGCCGCTGGAGCCTTGAGGTGAAACCTGCTGAGGCGGCCCGAAGCGAGTATGACCGCGAGCAGCGTCAGGAGATAAGGCAGCGAACTGAACAATTCGGCGGGCAAAGTGTAGCCGAGCGCCTGCAGGGTGAAGCCGAGGCTGGTCACGACCCCGAACAGGTAGGCACCGATCAGCACGAAGAGCGGTCGCCAGAACGCCAGGATGACGAGCGAGATGGCGATCCAGCCTGCACCCGCCGTGATGTTGTTCACCCAGTTCACGGATATGACCAGCGAATAATACGCTCCCGCAACTCCTGCAAGCGCACCGCCTATCAGCGTGTGGACGTAACGGTACGCCACGACATTCACGCCCATGGCGTCGGACGCGTTCGGCTCCTCACCCACCGCGCGCAGATGGAGTCCGGCCCGGGTTCTGGTCAGGTAAAACCCGACGCCAATCACGAGGGTCCATGAAAAGTAGACCAGTATGTCCTGGTCGAAGATCAACGGGCCTACGACCGGGAGATCACCCAATCCGAAAAGATCGAGTTTCGGCACCCGGTGCAGGCCCGTTGTCGACGTCAGGTTTCCCACGGCTCCCAGATAGTTCGACAGGCCCAGGGGGCCGCAGAATATCAGCAAGGCCAGGCCGGATACGACCTGGTTCGCCTGCATGGTGACAACCGAGAAAGCCAAAATCAGCGCCACGAGAACGCCGACGCATGCACCGACCAGCACTGCGGCGGCAAGTGCCAGCCAGCCGGGACCGCCGGGAAACGATTGCGAAGTCCAGAACGCGGTTGCCGCCCCCATCAGCATGATGCCCTCGACGCTGAGGTTGAGGACACCGCTGCGCTCGGCAAGAAGTTCGCCAATTGCGGCGATGATGAGCGGCGTTCCGTACAGGATGCCTGATGCCAGCAGCGTCACGACCATCAAGTCATTCATGGTGGTGTTTCCCGTTTGCCGGCATTTGTGGCAGGCGCCATGAAATGGCTTTTTTCCTGTACCGCGCCACGATCCGGTAGCGCGCGCTGATTTCACTGGCCGCCACGAACAGGAGGATCAGACCCTGGATGACGCCAAGCAATCCGAGCGGCAATTCCGGACCTTGAAGGCTGAGGTTCGCGTTGACCAGGCCACCGATGAACAGCGCGCCGACGACAACGGCAATGGGATTGTAGCGGGCGAGCGCCGCGACGGCGATCCCGGTATAGCCGTAGGCCGCAAACTGGAGGGTTCGGGGCTCCAGCCTGTAGGTGAAGTCCCCGATCTGGCTTGCCCCTCCGATTCCCGCGAGCGCCGCGGACAACAGGAATACGGCGATGAACACCCGTTTTGTGCGGATTCCGGCGTAATTACCCGCAGACGGGCTGTCTGCCGTCACCAGCACTTCGAAGCCGTATTTGGTTGTATGCAGGACGATTTGCATCACCACGGCCACGAAAACTCCGAGCAGGAATCCGAACGGTATGACCACGTCGGTTCCCAGACTGGGCCATATCGCCTCGAATGGGAGTGATTTGGCCTGCGGAAATACCTTGGCGCCGGGGCTGGTGAGATCACGCCACCACGACCTGGAACTGAAAATCAGGTAGCCCAGGAGAAGCGGTGCCAGGTAGTTCAGCATGAGCGTCGTCAGAACTTCGTTGGTGCCGGACCGGGCGCGGAAATAGGCCGGGACAAGGCCCCACAGGGCGCCGCCTGCAGCTCCGGCCAGGATCATTGCCGGAAGGCTTATCCATACACCGAGGTTCCCGAGCGCCACACCTGCAGTTGCAGCCCCGAGAGCACCGATCATGAGCTGACCATCGCCGCCGATGTTCCAGATTCCGATCCGGAACGCGAGAGAGGCCGTGAGACCGGTGAACACGAGCGGTGTTGCCGACAAGGCCGTCGCCGTCAGCGCCCCCGGCTTCGTGAATGCGGTCTGAAAGATGTCGATGTAACCGGTAGCGGGATCGCGGCCCGTCGCCCACAGGATCAGTGCGCCGGTGAACAGGGCCACGAAAATCGCCGTGATCGGGAGGCTCGGACCAAGCCAGGGCGCGACCTGGAGCCTTCGTTCAAATCGAAGCTCAAACGGCAGCATGGCCGGTTCCGTTCCTGCCCTGACCCATCAACATCATGCCGATCTCGTCCAGTTCGGCGCCTTCGGCTTCCACGATTCCCTGGATTTCACCTGCACAAATCACCGCGATCCGATCTGCAAGATCGAGGATCTCGCCGAGGTCTTCCGATATCAGGAGGACGGCCACGCCCCTCACGGCTGCCTCGGTCAGCAGGTCGCGGACTGTTTCCATCGCGGAAACATCGAGGCCCCGCGTTGGCGTCGCCACGACGATCAAGCTTGGATCCGATGTCAGTTCGCGGGCCAGGAGTACCTTCTGCGCGTTGCCGCCCGAAAGCTGGCGGACAAGAGAAGACTCATGTCCCTTGATGTCGAAATCGACCAGGAGTCGCCGCGTGTCTTCGCGTATCGCCCGTTTGCGCAAGATCGGTCCGATGCTGTGCGATGGCCCGCGATAGGATTTCAGGGAGATGTTCTCCGACACCATCATGCCCGGCGCCAGCCCGGTCCCCAGCCGGTCCTCGGGAACGTAGGCGACACCGGCTTCGATCGTCTTGCGAACATTGCCCGAGGGAAGAGTTGTTCCGTTTACACGAATGTCGCCGCCACTGTAGGGCTGCAGCCCGGCAATGGCTTCTGCCAGGGCCCGTTGCCCGTTGCCTGCGATTCCAGCGACTCCGAGGATTTCGCCCGCGTGCACGTCCAGCGAAACGTCCTTCAGCAACGCCGATCCATTGCTGTCGTGCACGTGGAGGTTGCGGATCTCGAGGACAGCCCCCGCGCCCGGCCCGGGACCGGTTGCCGCCTTTCTCTGAAGGTGGATGTCGCGCCCGACCATGAGGTTGGCAAGGCCCTTGGCGTCGACCCTTTGCTTGCGGAGATCGGCCATGCCGGCCGACCGGCCCTGCCGCAACACGGAAACGTGATCACAGACCTCCGTAACCTCGTCCAGTTTGTGGGAGATGAAAACGACAGCCTCGCCCTCTTCCGCCATGCGCCTGAGCGTGACGAACAGCTGCTTGGCTTCCTGCGGAGTCAGGACCGACGTTGGCTCATCGAGAATCAGGGTCCTGGCGCCCCTGTAGAGCGCCTTGAGCAACTCCACCCTTTGCTTCTCTCCAACCGAGAGAGTCGCAACCTTTGCGCGCGGATCAATCGCAATCCCGAATTTGCCTGCCTCGGAGGCGACCTGTTCTTCAACTGTCCGCCGGTTGAAGCGCCAGGTTGGATGCTGTGTCCATCCCAGGACAACATTCTCGGCGACTGTCAGAGGGCCGACAAGACTGAAGTGTTGATGCACCATGAAAATCCCGGCTTCGAATGCCGAAGCCGGAGTCGGAAAGACGACAGGGCTTCCATCGGCAAAGATCTGTCCCTCGTCCGGCTGGTGGAAACCGGTCAGGACCTTGCACAGGGTGGTTTTTCCGGACCCGTTTTCCCCCAGAAGCGCGTGCACCTCGCCCTTGAGCACCTCGAAGTCGACATGATCGTTGGCAATCACCCCGGGAAAGGCCTTGGTAATCCCGCGCGCGGCCAGGGCCGAATTCCGCAGCCTCACTTCGCGGTCTTCGAGAATGCCCGTTTCGCTGCGAGTCACCGACTCTTCATCCGTGTTCATCCAGTCTGCCATTTCTTGTGACCGGACCGGTTCCAGATCGCCCGTCCGGTCGGAATCCGTTTCCGCTCAGGCGGTCAATTCCGGCGATCCAAGTCCGAACTGCGTCACAAGGTCCTTGCGATACTGGATCGAGAACTTGTCGGCCGGAATGTGAACCTCTGCCGAGATGTCCAGCGGGAGTTCCTCTGGCCTTTGGCTTTCAACGATGGGAATGTCCTCGCTGTTCACGAAATTCTGGAACGAGATGAGATCATCCGGGCTGATGCCGTGCCTGTTCGTGGCCAGGGCCTGAAAGACGGCTGTTTTTCGCGCACTGACGGGCGAAGCAATGTCGTAGGCGATCAAGGTGAATTCCCCGCCTTCGTACTCCATGACAAGTTCCATCGAGAATGGATAGGTGAGATTCTTGGTGTAGACCACGGCGCGTTCGGCGATGGTGTCCGTGTCGCCCAGTTTCTCGCGAACACCTTCCTTGTACGGCATGCGGAGGCTGAGACCGACTTCAGTCTTCCACATCTCGTAATTCGGAATGCCGAAATTCTCCATGTTGCCGAATGTCCCCCTGTGGACAAAGGAAAAATGTGCCACATCGTTGAAATTCTCCACGTGGCGAGGTGCCGACGTCTCCCAGGTGCCCGGAGGCGGCCTGGTTATCGTCCAACCGGATTTCCCGTCCTCAAGGATTGGCCAGTCCGGCATTGCGCATATGGCTTCGTCCTTCAGGCAGACCCAGATCAGGCCATAGCGTTCACGGCATTGATAGCGGATCAGCCTGATGGATTTCGGGATCGGCCTGCTCTGATCATCCAACGAGGGAATCCTGGTGCATTGCCCCGAATGGTCGTAGTGCAGCCCGTGAAACGGGCAGATGATATTGTTGCGTTCAGCGTCCAACCAACCCAGGCTCATTGCTGCACCGCGGTGCATGCATATGTCTTTAGCCGCAGTCAGTCCCTTGTTGGTGCGATAGAGGACAATATCGACATCCAGGAGGGTGGCCCGCACCGGTTTGTCGACCACGTCGTCCGAGAACCCGACCGGGTGCCAGAAGCCGGCCAACACGTGCCAGTCGCTCTCGGAAAACGTACAGTTTCGGGGTAGTTCCGAATACGGAGTTTTCTCAGTCGATACAAACATCCCGCTTCCTCCGCGATATTCGCCGCCAGTTGTCCGTCACGATATCCATGTTGGCGCCCCGGCAACATCTTTCCTGCGACATCCGCAGCCTTCCATGCACAAATCCCTGTTTCCGCGATGCGCGGCGCTCGCGACCGTCACATTGTACCGCCGTGCCATCCGCTGCCGAGCCGACCGCGCTCATCCAGGCAAGCTCGATGGGCGCACGCGGGCAGATTGAATATGGCCCGCCACTTGCGCACAAGGACATTTTCAAATCACCCGGAGTGCAGGTCGCGACCCAGTCAACAACAGACGTGCCCGCGGGCACCTCTTCCGGATGAGATCGTTTGGTGGCGGCATCTCCTTCGCCGCCAGGGGACGGACGGCACGTTTTGCCTGCCAAGGCGGGGCGGAATTCCTCGATGACATCCTCTTCCCCGGTTTCTCCATGGGTCAACTTCCGGACGGCCTGCAGCTTGGTGACGTCCGAAACCGCCTTTCCCTCGAACCGACCCTTCGCTCTGCTGCTGGCAATGTTGCCGCCAACTCCGAGACGAAGTCCCGGTGCCGGAAAACAGGTGATGGCATTTGCCGGGAGGGGACCGGAAGTAACGGGATGCATGCTTTCTTCCATCAAAATAAATTATAATTCGATTTGAATTCGTCAACTCCGTTTGCTTCTGGCACGGGATGAATTTCGGATGTTGCCGAACATCGAAGTTTCATTCCTTGGCCTGCCAGGCAAAATTCGAAAACGCCGCCTTGAGGCTCTCCTCGGTTTCGAGAAGATGGATTTTCAGCAACTGACGCAAGCCCTGCTCGTCACGTGCTCTGAATGTCCGGGCAAGCTGCGTATGGATTTCCCGGAACTGTTCCCAGTATTCCTGCTTTTGTTCATCATTCATTGACTTGACGGCGATGGACATGAACCGGTCCACGTTTGTCCAAAGCCGTTCTAGCACTGCCCTGGCGGCCGTGCCGGATGCAGGCTCGATCAGGCACCAGTGGAACCAACGGTGCGCTTCAAAAAACTCCGGCGAACGCAGTTCCGTAGACAGCAGGGAAGCGAGCGCATCGTCGCATCTTTCCAACGCCGCGTTATCCGCATGCGCTACCGCACGACGAGCCAGTTCGACTTCCAGGATTTGCCGTACATCATATACGCCGGCAATATCAGCGAGCCCGATTTCTGCGGCAAACGTTGCGCGCTGCGGCGAAGAAACGAGCAGGCCTTCGGCTTCAAGCCGTTTGATCGCTTCGCGTACCGGCACGATACTGACCCGAAATCGCTCTGCCAGAGACCTTGCCAGAACGCGTGACCCTGCCGGAATCGTCCCGTCCAGAAGGTCGCTCCGAATCTGTTTCGTCACCGCCTCGCCGGCACTGGTGTGCAATCTTGCGGGAATGTCAGAGCCACCTGAAGCCTTCATCTGTCCAACTCGCAGGAAACCCCGTCCTTCGGGGCGGGGAGGAATGCGATGTCGCGTGTTCCATGCATCGGCACCTTCTCCTTCTTCCGGAACGTGTCGAGGGCGTAGCCGTAACCGTCGCCGCGCTGGACGATACGGCAATGCCTGTGCGAGACGCCCTGGACGGTGCCGCCGGCGGTCTGGACGTTGAAGGATCCGGAGGCCCGCACCGCGACGCGCCCCACATGGACGCCCTGCCGCTTCCCCGTGGGCACGGTCGCGCGCACGATGTCACCCGTCCTGAAGCCCTTGACGGATTTCTTCGCCATCAGGTAGCCGACGGGAAACCCGAACCGGTTCACGCGCGTGCGCGCATGTGATCCCCGGCCCGTGGCCTTGATACCGAGCACGGGCTGATCCCAGCCCTTCAGCGCGGGCGTCTCCCCCACGCAGGCCGCGTCAAGGGCATGCGTCTTCGGGATCCCCAGCCGCGTCCGGTTGTACTTCGTCCGCCCGCCCGAGGAGCCGGAAACGGGCAGGCCCGTGCATCGCAGCCCTTCGAACAGGACGCGACGGGTGGCGTTGACCGCGGCGGCGTCATGAAGCGGTGCCCTGGCGTCCGCGAGAACCCGCCGCAGCCGTTCGGGTTGCCCGGACAGGAAGCCCTCCACCGGCCCCGCACCCTTGACCAGGTTGCAGGACGGACAGGCCAGCGTCAGGTTGGAGACCCGGTCGGACCCGCCCCGGGCCTTCGGGCGAATGTGATCAACCTGGAGCGGTGTCTCCGTTGCGTCGCAATACGCGCATCTGCGGTCCCATTTCTCCAGGAGATACTCCCGGACCTCGTCGCCGGCGAGGGTGCCCTGCTGGGACTCCACGCCCTCGATGTCAGGGCTCTCCAGCGCCTGCATGTCGAAGCGCACCGTCTCGCACCGGATCCCGGTCACGGGCGCGAGCCTCCCGAAACGTTCGGTCCAGGACAGCACGTTGTCCACCCGCGACTGCAGCGACGGCGCGAGCCTGCGTCCCGGGCGCCGGTTCAGGAACCGCTTCTTCCGATAGCGCAGGTTCGCCGAGCGCCGGCGTCTCCGGTAATTCGCCCGTTGCTGCATCGACTTCCGGATCCGCGCGCCCCTGTGCTCGATCTCGGCAAGGGACAGGACCTCGCCGTCGTCTTTCACCAGCGCCAGGCCGGTCCTCCTCGATCCCGGATCGATCTTGAGATCCAGGGGCTGCGTCTCTCCTCCGGTCCTGTCCCGGAGCCTGATGGTGAACGGATAGAGGCGGACCACGACGGCGCGCCCCGTCTTCAGAAAAATCCTCGCCCGCGCCGGATGACACGGCATCAGCGGGTCGCCCCGCCGGTCGAGAACGAAAACGCGGCTTACGCCGCACTGGGAGTCGCCGGAGCTTCTCCCGTGACGCCGGCCATGGCCGGGCTCCTCTCGCACATCTTGCACATCCGCGTTTGGATTCGTCCCGTTTCGTGCCTGACCCGGCGTGTCTGCTGACGAACCTTCCAGGGCCTGGCGCTGAGGAAGCACGCCAGGGTGGGTCTTGAACGCATGATGCAAGGTAGATCGGATAAAAGTCTCCTTTCTCGTGCTGGTCAGCATGGGCTTTCAGGGCTTTCGCCCCTCAAGCCACTCCCTGCAGGGAGGGGTCGCTGACTTCCTCACTCCGTTCAGATGTCCGGCTTGCCTCGTTCCGGTTACGACAGTTACTGTAATTTGAATCATGCTTTAAGTGAACCGACCAGAGGTTCATCGAAAACCAACTCCGAAAGTCGGCCTCGGGTACTGCCTGAACCTGGCGCCGGCAGCAAAAGGGGTCCGGATCCGCCGTCGAGAACCTGAAATCCCGGCCGTGGACGGTCCGGCGCCGGCGCCCGGACCGCCCGAGACGGTGAGAATGCGGACCCGGCAATCGCTCGTGTCAGGGGTGCCGTGTGACTCGCAGAGCCGGACCCGGATTCTGTAGAGGATTCAGCCGGCAGAGTGGTTCCCTGTCCGGAAGCGGCGGGCGACAGTTGTCCTGCAGTTCGCCGAGTGCGCCCACCAAGCCTGCCGCCAATCCCTGTGTTTGGCCCGTAGCAACTGCGACGCTCTCCACGTGTCTGGCCCATTGATCCCGGAGAACGCGTTCGGAGCTACCGATGGACGGATCGAACAGTCTCAATGGGAAGACGCCCGCCTGGTCCTGCGCGCCGGCGCCACTGATCGTGCCGTCTGACAGCGCATTTTGTATGCGACGGAAGATTGGCGGCCGGATCGTCATGCTGCGGTTGGTCTCGGGCGTTGCCATGCGTCAAGTGGCAAGTTCCGTCAGGAGACCGACAAGACCGGACCTGGCGGGGGCCAGTGGTGGCAAGCGTGGCAGCCGTCCGGCGACGGTTTGCCCAAGCAGTTCGTCAGTCGCCTTGAAGGTGGCGGCGACGCGACGACGCTGAACAGTATTCAAAGATGCTCGATTCTTTCCTGGTTCGGCCCAATGATTGGCCAGCTTGCTCATCGGCGATCCAGACCTCCCGGCACGTCAATACCCGCCCGTGACGAAAACCGTTTCTCCCGTCATGAAACTGCAGGCATCGGAGGACAGGAAGACCGCGGCGCCGACCATTTCTTCGGGACTGCCCATCCTGCCCATCCAGTTCACCTCCCGCAGATACGCCTCCCATGCCTCCGGGTCCGCAAGCTTCCGGCCCCGGTTCCGGTCGGTGTCGACAAGTCCGGGTGCGAGCGTGTTCAAAAGGACGCCATGTTTGGCATAGTCGCGGGCCTGGCTCTGTATCAGGTTGTGCTGCGCCGCCTTCGTTGCCGCATAGACGGTAACGATACCCTTCGGGCGCAATTGGTTTATCGACCCGATGTTGACGACGCGTCCCCATCTGCGCGCGGCCATTCTCGGCAGGCAGGCCTGCAGCATGTCGATGGTCGATTTCAGGTTCACCTCGATGTGCAGATCGACATCGCCCGGCTCAACGCCTTCGAGCGTCGCGTTGATCTGCGCGGACGCGTTGATCACGAGAATGTCCAGCCCACCGGTCAGTCGCTCGGCTTCCTCGACGAGTTCCCTGCCGGCGTTTCGGTCCGCCAGGTCGCAGGCGAGTGACCATGCCTTCCCCCCGGAGTTCGCGATCTCGGCATTCACGGACCGGCTGGCCTGCACGGTCCGTGCGTGAAGAACGACGTCGGCCCCCGCTCCGCTCAACCCGCGCGCGATCGCGGCGCCGATACCGCGGCTGGAACCCGTGACGAGCGCCGATTTGCCTTCGAGGCCAAACAGGGACGTGAGGGTTCGAGACACCGGCAGGTTCTCACAGGAACTGGCCGGCCGGCAATCCCCTCGGCCCCGGTCTGCAGGCGAAGATTCCACCGGAAAGCGGCGCTTCGGCCAGTGTCGTGGCCGGAAGGCGGGTCCGGGCACTGGTAATGTACAGCGTCTCCAGGTCGACGCCTCCGAATGCAACGCTCGTCGGGCGGGGAACCGGCAGGTCGAGAACCCGGTCGAGACTGCCATCCGGTCCGTAGCGATTGACGCGCCATCCATCCCATATGGCGCACCAGACCCCTCCCTCCGCGTCGACGCACAGCCCGTCCGGGCGCCCTTCGTCGTCAGGAATCACAGCAAATGCGCGCTTGTTGGACAGAACCCCGGTCGATGGCTGAAAATCATAGGCATAAATGCGCCCCGGAATCGTGTCGACGAAGTAGAATGTCTGATAATCCGGGCTCCAGTCCAGGCCGTTCGCGACCGTGATTCCGCTGTCCTTGCGCTCGACACTGCCATCCGGCGCCACGCGGTACAACCCTCCGCTCGGCTTGCTCGCGTCGAGGCACATGGATCCGACCCAGATTGCTCCGGCGGGATCGACCTTGGCGTCGTTCAGTCGATTCCGCACGAAGCCGTTTTCCGGGTCCACGTAAGGAGAAAGCCGGCGATTGTCGAAATCCAGCGCCTCGATCCCGTCCTGGGATGCGACCCGCTTGCTTCCATCCGCGCCGAACAGGATCGCACTGACGAGCTTGCCCGGATCGCAGGCTTCGTTCACGCCTGTTTCCGGATCGAAGCGGTAGACCGCCGGGTGCAGGATATCGACCCAGTAGAGCCGTTGCTCGCCCGGATGCCAGACCGGCGCTTCCCCGAGCTGTGCACCCCAGGGAAGGGCGCAAGCCAGGCCCGAAGTGCGTTCGTGCCTCCCGCGCGGCCGAGGTCCCGGCGAAATCGCCACCGCACCGGCGTGCCCCGTGATCCGGCGCGCGGCCGCCATCAGTTCGCGGCCCGCCGGGTGAATCCGCGCCTGGTCGAGCCGGTTCGACGGACCGAGCGCAACCAGGGCGCCGACCGGGCTGCCGTCATGCCCGGCCACGGCGCAGGCAACGGAGTTCACGCCCTCGAGGTGCTCTTCGCTTGACACCGCGTAACCCCGCGCACGCGTCAGGGTGAGGTCGGCGTACAGCTGCGCCCGTTCCGTGATGGTCTTCGGTGTCATCCGTTGAAGGTCCAACCGGTCGAGCAGCCCGCGGACAACCGCGGGATCAAGTTCCGCGACCAGCGCCTTGCCGGCGGCCGTGCAGTGAAGGGGCACCCGCCTTCCGCTGTCGACACGGACGTTCAGCCCGTCGCCCGACCGTTCGTCCAGGTAGATGGCCTCGTCACCGTCGAGCTTGCAGAGGGCCACGGTTTCGCCGAGCTCGCGCGAAAGCCGCGCCAGTTCCGGGGCGGCGGCGGCGCGCAGGTCGAAACTGTCCCAGACGCGGTGCGACATTTCCAGGAAACGCCGGCCAAGGGAATAGGTGCCGCGAGCCTCGTTCTGGGCCACAAGCCCGAACGCGACCAGCGTCCGCAGGATCCGGGCGAAGGTTGGCTTCGGCAGGTCCGAGCGCCGCAGGAGCTCCGCGAAGCGGAGAGGTTCCTCCGCATCCGCAACCAGGCCGAGGACTGTCAGCCCCTTGGCCAACGCCGCCGCACCTGCAGGGACCGTCTTCCATTTCTCCCCGACTACCCCATGGCCCGCACCTTCCGGGCCGTTGCCGCTTCCTCGAGCATCCGTTCGACAGTCCACTTCGGTCCGTATCCCAGTTTCTCCCTGATCCACGCGTTCGACGTGTGATAGTAGACGCCGGGTCCGGGAAAATCGACCGGAATGACCGGATAACCGGTGATCGTGGACATGCGTTCGAGGAGCCATCCGAATTCCACCGGCTCCGTGGCGCCGAGGTTGAAGGTCTCCCCGGCCGCATCCGGATGCTCGGCCACGAGTTTCAACCCGGCCACGATGTCGCGTGTTTCCGTGATGTGCATCATGTAGGGCCGGCCATTCCCGTTGCGGGCAAGGACATGCGATGGAATGCCGGGATCGTTCCGGCG
Organism: Paracoccaceae bacterium; assembly: GCA_963664045.2. Lineage (GTDB taxonomy): Bacteria > Pseudomonadota > Alphaproteobacteria > Rhodobacterales > Rhodobacteraceae > JAPPHA01. Next base: position 144,382 of record CAXXGT010000004.1, read on the forward strand.
AAGGAGTTCGGCGTGGGCCAGGTTGCCGATGGATTCCATGTAGCGAATTCGCGGCTCGAGGAAGAACCGGGGACCGGAAAAGAAGCTCTCTTCGTCCAGGAGTTCCGCCGCATCCTGGATATGTGAAAACCGCAGAATTGCCGTTTCCATCTTTCCAGCTCGCCGATGAAAGCGGACAAGTTCCTCGCCGAGGAGCTTGGTGAGGCCGTAGAAGGAGTTCGGTTTCAACGGATGGTCTTCGGTCAGTGGCAGGCGTTCCGGGGCGTTTTCGGGATAAACCTCGCCCGAGCTGGCAAAGACGAACCGCCGGACTCCGGCATCGGAGGCGGCGTTCAGCAGAACCCGCGTGCCCTCCACGTTGGCCCGTTGCATGTGCGCATGGTCGGCCGGAGCCCATGACATGACGGCGCCGAGGTGAAGTACGACGTCCGCGCCGGCGACGGCGTCCGCGACATCCGACGCATTCTCAAGCCTGCCGACATGCTCGGTGTAACCGTCGGCAGTCCTGCCGGTGGGCCTTGCATCGAACCCGACGACGGAATGCCCGGCATCCAGGAACTCTTCAACGGTGCGCGCGCCGACACGCCCGGCAGCTCCCGAGACAAGGACCCGCATCGATCAGAGCGCCCGTTCGGTCCGGGCGTCGAAAAGATACAGGTTGACCGGGTCGAACGACAGCGTCAGCTCTTCTCCCTCGCTCAACGGTCCCGGGTTCGGCACGCGCGCGATCAGGCCCTTGGAGCTTTCCTCCTCGTCGCCGCTTCGGGTTACCTGGTGTGCATCATTCTGGAAATAAATGTATTTTTCGGATCCGAGACTCTCGATCAGGCTCGACCGCACCTTGAAACTCACCGGTCCTTCGCCAAGGTTGATATGTTCCGGACGGATCCCTGCCACGACCTGGCGGGCACCATCGATGTCACGGTCCGGGACGGAAACGCGGGATCCGAACATTTCGATCTCGGCTCCGTTGCCGAGGCTGTTCATCGAAGCCAAAACCAGGTTCATGCCCGGCGATCCGATGAATCCGGCGACGAAGAGATTGACCGGTCTCAGGAACAGCGTATCGGGATCGGCGATCTGCTGGATTTCGCCCTCGCGCATCAACACGACCCGGTCCGCCATCGTCATCGCCTCGATCTGGTCGTGGGTGACGTAAACGGTGGTGACGCCGATCCGGTTGTGCAGCGCGCTGATCTCGGCACGCATGTGAACCCGAAGCTTCGCATCGAGATTCGACAGCGGCTCGTCCATGAGGAACGCCCGCGGCTCCCTGACAATGGCGCGGCCGAGAGCAACGCGTTGCCTCTGTCCACCGGACAGCGCACGCGGCTTGCGGTCCAGGAGATGCGCCACGCCGAGCGTCCTGCCGGCATCCTCGACGCGCCGGTTGATCTCCGACCGGCTCATGCCGCGCATCTTCAGTCCGAACCCGATGTTCTGGCGAACGGACAGGTGAGGGTAAAGGGCGTAGTTCTGGAACACCATCGCAACGTCCCTGTCCCCCGGCGCCAGGTCCGTGACGTCGCTGTCACCGAGAACGATGCGGCCGCCGGAGGCCGGCTCCAGGCCGGCGAGGATTTTCAGCATCGTGGACTTGCCGCAGCCCGAGGGTCCGACGAGGACGACAAACTCACCGTCGGAAATCTCCAGCGAGAAGGGTTTCAACGCCTCCACGTCGCCGTAGTTCTTGTGGACGTTTTCGATACTGATGCGCGCCATGGTTACTTCTCCGCCCCGGCGGTCAGCCCGCCGACAAGAAAGCGTTCGAGGAACAGGTATATGAGGATGATCGGTATCGCGACGAACACGGCCGCGGCGGAGATTTCGTTCCAGTCCGTCGTGTATTCCCCGCGCATCGTCGCGATCCCGAGATTGGCGGTCCAGTTGCTCTGGGAATTGACCAGGAACGTGCGGGCATAGGCGTAGTCCGCCCAGCTCAGCACAAAGGCGTACAGCGCCGTTGCCGCGAGTCCCGGCGCCGAAACCGGGAGAATGACGCGCAACATGGCGCCGAGCGGCGAGCAGCCGTCCACCATGGCGGCCTGTTCCAGTTCACGCGGAATCGTGTCGAAATATCCCTTCAGCATCCACGTGGTGAACGGGATGATGAGGGTGGAATGCGCCAGGATCAGTGTCCAGAGCGATCCCATCATTCCCAACCGGCTGAAGAGGGCGAAGAGCGGGATCACGAGCAGCGTCGCGGGAAGCATTTTTGCCGTCAGGATGAAGAGCCCCAGTGAATGCCCTCCACGGACCCGGAATCGGGAAAGCGCGTAACCCGCCAGGACCGAGACGAACATCGACAGGACGACCGATCCCACCGCCGCGATCGTGGAGTTCATCAGCCAGAGCGGAACCGGGCGTTCCGACCAGACTTTTCCGAAAATCTGCCACTGGGGGATCTCGGGCCAGAAGCTCGGCGGAAGGCCGGATAGCTCGAACGTCGTCGAAAGGGCCGTGATGAAGAGCCAGTAGACCGGAAAAAGGATGATCGCCAGCGATCCGATGACGGTGCCGTAGAGTAGGGCGGTCTTGAGCGGCGAACGATGCACGTGACGGTTCCCTCCTAGTACATGGCCCTGGACTGGCGGCCGAGCATGGCCAGGCTGGCCACGACGCAGATCACGAGCGTGACGATGCCCACCGCAGAGGCATAACCGAACTTGAAAAAACCGAACGCCTGATCATACGTCATGATCGAAAGCGTCTGCGTGGTCTTGAGGGGTCCCCCGTCGGTGAGGACCTTGATGATCGAGAAATCACGGAACACCCAGAGCATGACCAGGACCAGCGTGACGCCCAGGACCGGCATCAGGCAGGGAATCGTGATCCAGCGGAAGCGCTGCAACGCGCTGGCGCCGTCAACCCTGGCCGCCGCGTAGTAGTCGGGCGGGATCGATTGCAGCCCGGCGAGCGTCATGATCGAGACGAATGGGAATCCCTTCCACACCATCGTCACGGTAAGCGCCCAGAAGGCGGGGCCGGGTGTCGACACCCATGCGATCATCTGGTCCGTGATGCCGAGCTTGATGAAGAGCCAGCTCATGAGCCCGAAGGAACTGTCGAAGATCCAGGCGAAGATGACGACGGCGATGACTTCGGGGACAGCCCAGGGCAAGGCCATCGCGACCCGGGCGACCGGGCGTCCGCGGAACCGCTGGTTGACGAGAAGTGCCGTCGAGACGCCGACGATGACGCTGCCGACCGTCACTGCCGACACCAGCTTGACGGTGACCCAGCAGGTCATCCAGAACTCGGACGAGTTGAACAGCTTCTGGTAGTTCTTGAACGTGAAGGGTTTGCGCGTTTCTCCGATACGGGGCAGCTTCACGTCCTGCAGGGAAAGATCGAATGAAATGTACAACGGGTAGGCGATGATCAGGATCACCATGACCACCGCCGGGGCGAGAAGGATGTAACCCAGGATGTGTTGACGGCTCGGTCGCGCCAGATCGAATAATCGCGCGCGTGTCGAAGCCCCGGGCCTGTCATTGTCGATGCGAACTGACATGTCCCCCAGTTCGTGGATGGGCCGGCCCGAAGCCGGGCCGGCCGCGATTTCTTCGGGTTCAGCCGCCCTGGATTTCCACGGCCCGGGCGTGAATGACCTTGACGACATCTGCCGGGTCCAGGTCCTCGATCAGCATGCGCTGGACTTCTTCCTGCACCATCTTCCCGAACTCGCCGTACTGGACTTCAAGACCGGTTGGTATCCGGTCCACGCCGGCGGCAGCGGCTGCCTTCTGCGTATCCACGATGATCTGGAAGTGCGGCACCTGTTCCTCGACACCCGATACGTCTGCGGTCGGGCTTGGCGGTGTATTGCCTCCGACCGTTGCATAGGCCCGCTGGAACCCCGGTGACATCGTGATCTTGATGAAATCCCAAACGAGCTGTTTTTCTTCGTCCGAGATGTCAGTGGCCATGCCGAGCACGTTGGACGAACCGCCGACAGGCGGGCTCGTCGCAGGCACCGCCACTTTCAGGATGTCGGCCGCGGCACCTCTCTTCATCGTGTTGTAGAGCCACGGGCCATCGAGCCGCAGCGCCACCTTGCCGTCGGCAAACAGCTTGCGAACCTCTCCCGCCGACATGTCTCGGGGTGTCAACCCTTCGTTGTAGACGGTCTTCCAGCGGGTCAGTCCCTCGATCATCTCGGGCGTGTCGATGGTGACGTTGCCTTCCTTGTCGGTCCAGTAGGCGCCCGCGTCGAGCACGTAGTTCAGCATCTCGGTCAGGTACTGGCCGGCGCCACCCCTGGTCTCGTGGCCGGTGCCGAACTGGTCCGTGATTCCGTCGCCGTTCAGGTCCTTGGTCGTGGCGCGTGCCGCGGCCAGGAATTCCTCGAAGTTCGTCGGCACGTCGACACCTGCCTCGGCGAGGATTTCAGGATTGTAGGCCATCATGAAGCCGAAGTAGAGCAGCATGATGCAGGCGGTCTCGCCATTCCAGACGCAGGTGCCTTGCCCTGCCCAGCCTGTCATGTCGATCCCGTCCTTTTCCAGCCATGGATCGAGGTTTTCCATCCATCCGTTCTCGGCGAAATTCTGGTATTCGAACGAAGCCAGATGCACGATTTGCGGTGGTTGGCCGCCAGCGAAAAGCGTGGTCATCGTATCCGCATAATTGGCACGGTCGACCTTCGTGAACTCGATCGTGACACCCGGGTGTTCGGCCTCGAACTTGTCGATGGCGGAACGCCACCAGTCGCCCATGCCGGCTTCGTCGACCTGCCACGAGATGAACTTGAGCGTCGTGGCGCTCGCGGAGGTGAATGGCGCGATCGCCAGGAGACCCGCGGCCAACGCGGCGGCCGTGGTTTTCGTCAACAGGGTCTTCATTGTGAATTTCCTCCTATTTCCTGTTTCAGATGGGTTTGAGCAGGCTCAAGGCCCGCCCGGATGGTTCGACACCAAGTCCGGGACCGCCGGGCGGCGTGTAGTAGCCCGCGGCGCAGTCCATATGTCCGTTGAGAAGAGCGTGACTTGTATCGAAGACGGAATGTTGAAATTCGTGACCGGTCACCTGTTCGAGAGCCGCGCTGGCCTGCAGGCTCGCCGCGAGAAAAATGCCCGATCCGATGGTGGCGTGAGGAATGATTTCGAGGCCGTACCGCTCCGCGAGCCGTGCAATTCGAATGAAGCTCGTGATGCCCTTGTGCCCCATCTCGGGTTGCACGATGGCAATCCCGCACCGGTCGACGCGGTGCAGCATGTCGTGATGCGTTCGCCATTCCTCGCCGACGGCGACAGGGACGTCCGAGTTCCGGCACACGGTTTCCAACCCGTCGATGTCCTCAGGACAGACAGGCGCCTCGGCAAACCAGAGTCCGTGCTCGGCCATGGCCCTGATTTCGGCAATTGCCTCTTCGGCGCTGTGCACCCAGTGCATGTCGGCGGCAATGCGGGGGCCGGGTCCCAGTGCCGACCGAAGTGCCTCGATTTCAGCGGCAGGTCCGCTGTCCGCGACCGGCGCCGCGAACTTGAACGCGTCGAATCCCTTTGCCTGCCATGCCTTTGCGAGACCAGCCCGGGCGTGGATCGATTTCCCGGGCAGACCCGAGACATAGGCCGGAATCCTTTCGCGCACGGCGCCTCCCAGCAACCCGGTTACCGACATGCCTTCGAGGCGCGCGGCAATGTCCCAGAGGGCGATGTCGATAGCCGCCAGGGCATCGACGTAAAATCCTCCCGTGTAGCCGCGCACGCGGACCATGTCGTAGAGGTCGTCGAAGATCTCGGACGGATTCGCCGGGTCACGCCCGATGGTGAATTCCGCCAGCAGATCGTCTATGATCGCACCGACTGCGCCGGGGGCGACGAGACCATAGGTTTCGCCCCAGCCAACCACGCTGCCTTCCGTTTCGACCCGCACGAGGACCGAACGATCGAAAACCGGGTACACCGTGCCGTTTCCCCTTCGGACAAAATACCCTTTCGAATTGGGTTCTTCCCCGGCCCGCAACTCGCCAAGGTATGGCGTCTCGCGTGGCAGGGTCAGGCTGAACGCCTGTACGGACTTGACCCGGTCAGTCATGCAGCATCGTCCCTCATGCGTTCCGCGGGACGATAAAGGTCGAGCTCGGCAAGGTTGGCGTCGATGTCGGCGATGGCCGCGACGTCGAGTTCGGGGGTCGGCGTGCGAACACTGGTCGATTCCAGGATACCGCGGCGCATCAGGACATGTTTTGTCAGGCGCGTACGATAGACCGCCTGCAGGACGAGTAGCGGAAGGGTCCTGACATACATGTCACGCGCGTCCCGAGGACGTCCGTCGCGCCAGGCCCGGTCCAAGGCGACATGCAGGTCGGCGATTTCGAGCGCCGGCATCGCCGCGCAAGCGCCCCGGGAGTATTCGTCCAGGATATAGCGGGCGCCTCCGCCTCCGAAGACACCACCGAGGGAGGAAGGACGGTTGTCGAGGATGTATGAAATCGCGGGACCGGCCGGCAGTGTCTCTTCCTTGACGTATGCGATCTGCGGGAACCTATCCGAGATCCGGCAGATCGTATCCGGTGTCAGGTCCGACCCGCGCGGAGCAGGTGCGTTCTGCAAAACGAAGCGGACATGCGGGAGCGCGTTGGTGATTTCCCCGAAAAAGCCGCACAGGAGTTCGAGGTCGCCGCCGAGGCCTCTTGGCGGCTGAACCATCAGGAGATGCACCCCGAGCGTTTCGGCACGGCGTCCGTGTTCCACGGTTTCGGTTGCGTTGAGCCCGCTGGCGCCAGCGATGATCCGGGTCTTCCCGCCTGCACGCCGGACAACGAGCTCGAGAAGTTCGGACCGTTCGGCATGCGCCAGCTCTGACACTTCGCTTGCGAATCCGGGATAAACCACGCCGCTGACGCCGGCGCGCAGGGCGAAATCCACGATCCTGGCCATGGCGCCCTTGTCGACGGCACCCGTGTCGGTAAAGGGCGTCGGAAGCACAGGCAGAATGCCGTGCAGGGCTTGCGCGAGATGATCCATATTATGAGACCTCTGAACTATAATTTGATACTACTAATTTGACACCTGGATGGCAACCGAATTGATCCGCCAACTGGTGAAGGGTTCGGACCAGAAACGGGAGCACGAACCCGACACAAGATGACGGTACGACCGGCGGGATGTCGGGACCTGCCATGCCGGGTCATACGAGTGACCGGATCTCATTCAAGTGATTCCGGAAAATGTTCAATTGTGACCGGATTCTGCAACGCAGGCGCTCAGGGCATGGACGATGAATGCATGCTGGAACGGCATTTGGGCAATCTGCAATCTCCACGAGTGCCATGGCGATGTTCTTGCCTCCGTGGGCGCCGAACAGGACAGGTTTGTCGCTACCTTGCTGAAGCAGTCCGAGGATTCCGGCACCCACGGAAAGATCCTCGTGGGGCCAAGAGGAACATTCGCTTACATACTGACGCATGGAAATGAAGGACGCCCCGGGCATGGAGGCACGAGGGATCTGCCCATCTATTGTCCTGATGAGGAGGCGTGTACTGCGGTTGGGGAGTTCGGATGGACTCCCCTGGAAGAACGATGATCCGGTACGGAGTGACCAACTTGGATTGTCTGGCTCGCGGGTCGCGCACCAATCGATACGGTGAATTGGTGATGTCCCTCGATACTGCAGCATCAGGTTTGCATGCCGAAAATCGATGAGACTGACGGAGAAATCGCTGAGAATTCACGATTTCCTGGTGTTCTTTCGATTCGGGAGCGGCCTCTAGGACGTTTGTTTGCTGAGTATTCGCCGCCGCGACGAAGCGCACGGATCGACCTTGCTCGCGGCCTCTGCCCGCACGCCAGGAATCACCCGCTATCGCGATGTTGCGAGACCAGAATTGATCGTCCTGGGACGTCCGATAGCGCTGCGGTGCCTTGGATCGCACGACGGGCGTTCTTGACTCATTCAATTTTCAGTGCCTAATTCCGCATATCAGAGCATTACGCTCCGGGGTCGGCCAAGCTGGCCGACACAGGGCTCGGGCAACCGGGCCTTGTGTATTCTGGTTGTGGCCCACGTCATCGAAGCAGCTATACTTGGCCCCGGGCAGCGGCCGTTTCTCGGATGACAAGACGGAATCGATCAGGCGATCTTCCCTCGTCAGGGCAAGGTACGGCTTGTGGCTGGCATCGTACCCGGCCTTCGCCATAGGGTAGAGATGGAGACCGGCAATCTGGAACAAGGACGATTGCTTCGTGCGACCCTTCGGCTCCCCAAGCACCAACTCCCTGAGTTCACCGGCGTCGAGCCTGCGATAGGCGGTGCGTTGTGGCCATCGAATGGCATGCCTTCAGCCTTGAGTTCTCTCATGAAAGCAACAATGTCTCGATCCTCTTGCTTGCCAGATCGCTCGAAGAACACTCGGAGCCGTCTTCCCCTCGAGCGGGCATACCTGGCTGACCGTTCGATCAGAATCGAAAATGCTGTCTTGCCCATGCGCCAGGGACGACCTTCATACCGCTCGGCATAGCGTGCCTCGTATCCAGGACGATGGATGATGGCCGCGATTCCCATCACCGGAAGCTTCACCAGGAACTCCTCAAGCCCAGACAGGAACTCAACCGCCCGCTCGGTGTGTTTCAGCCATGAGAAATCGCGCGACCGCCGCGAATTTCATGTGAGTGCAAGGGATAAGCGATTTTCCAAGCGTTACAGAACTCTGTAACCGTTCGGAGGCGGTGTGATGGCAAGATACCCTATTCCCCTAAGCCACTGAAAAAAATATTTTTTATGTATGTTAATCATCGGCAAGGATTCGGGGTCCGCCGCCGGTGGGGTCCGGTTCAACCTTTGCCCGGCGGCGCAGGCTTAACCCACATCGGAATGTTCAGGCCATGGGTTTCGGCGCAGGCCAAGGCCACCGGATACCCCGCGTCCGCATGCCGCGCGACTCCCGACGCTGGATCGTTCCACAAGGTCCGCGCGATGATTTCTTCCGCGGAATCAGACCCGTCGGCGAGCAAGGCCATTCCCGCATGCTGCGAGAAACCCATCCCCATCCCGCCGCCGTGATGGAAGGAGACCCAGGTTGCGCCGTTGGCGGCGTTCAGGAGCGCGTTGAGCACAGGCCAGTCGGAAACCGCGTCGGATCCGTCGATCATGCCTTCGGTCTCACGGTTTGGACTCGCGACCGACCCGGAATCCATGTGGTCGCGGCCGATCACGATGGGTGCCTCGATTTCGCCGCTGCGCACCATTCGGTTGAATTCGAGGCCGAGGCGGTGCCTGTCGCCTAGTCCGGCCCAGCATATGCGCGCCGGGAGGCCTTGGAACTTGATATGCATCCGGGCGTTGTCCAGCCAGGCGTGAAGAAACCCGTCGTCCGGCATTAGCCTGCGGACCGCGTCGTCGGTTCGGTAGATGTCTTCCGGATTTCCCGACAGTGCGACCCAGCGGAACGGTCCCTTGCCTTCGCAAAACAGGGGGCGCACATAGGCTTCGACGAATCCGGGGAACGCGAACGCGTTCCGCTCCCCGGCGTCCCGCGCCATCGAGCGCAAGTTGTTGCCGTACTCGAATACGACGGAACCCCTGCGCTTGAAATCCAGCATCATTCCGACATGCCGCGCCATTGAACTCTTCGCGGCCCGCGACACCTCCGCCGGCGCGCGCTGGCTCCGCTCTTCCCAATCGTCGACGCTCCATCCAGAGGGAAGGTATCCGTGCACGGGATCGTGCGCCGACGTCTGATCGGTCATCACGTCGGGCACGACTCCCTTCGCGGCCATGCTTTCGAGAACATCGACGACGTTCCCTTGAACGCCGATCGACACCGGGCGGCCTGCGCGTTTGGCTTCGTCCAGCATGCCGAGCGCAGCCTCGAGGTCCGGCGCGTGCTTGTCGAGATAGCCGGTCCGCATTCGGAATTCGATTTTTTGACGCCGGACCTCGGCCGCGATCAAATTGAATCCTGCCATTTTCGCCGCGAGAGGCTGGGCTCCGCCCATGCCGCCGAGCCCGCCGGTGACGATCAGGCGCCCGGACGCCCTGCCGGAAAAGTGGCGGCGGCAGATCTCGGAGAACGTTTCGAACGTTCCTTGAACGATTCCCTGGGAGCCGATGTAAATCCATGATCCGGCGGTCATCTGGCCGTACATCGTCAATCCGAGCCGGTCGAGTTCCCCGAAAGTCTCCCAATCCGCCCACCTGGGTACGAGATTCGCGTTGGCGATGAGGACGCGCGGAGCCATCCGGTGGGTTGCGAACACGGCGACGGGCTTGCCGGATTGGACAAGCAGGGTCTCGTCGCCTCCGAGGTTCTTCAACGCGGCGACCATGGCATCGAAGCAGGCCCAGTTTCGGGCCGCCTTTCCGATGCCGCCGTACACGACAAGATCCTCGGGACGCTCCGCGACGTCCGGGTCGAGATTGTTCATGAGCAGCCTGAGTGGCGCCTCGGTCTGCCACGACTTGGCGTTGAGCTCGGGTCCGGTCGGCGCCCGCACCGTCCGCGCGTTCTTCCGGGTTCGCTCCATTCCCCTCAAATCACCTTCTTTTTCTTCAACCGCCGCAGGCGGCCGGAGTCTACGCCCGCGATTCCGCCGAGGACCTCTTCCGTATGCTCGCCCAGCGCGGGCGCGGTCGGCGCGCGCCTCGGTGCTCCGGAAAACCTGACCGGCTGCGCGACCAGCGGGATCTCTCCGAGCGCCGAATGCCTTCCGTTGGCGACAATGCCGCGCGCGGAAGCGTGCTCGGTCGCCACTGCCTGCCCGAGGTCGAGAACGGGCGCGGCGGGGATTCCGGCGTCGATCAGGGACGAGACGGCCTGCTCTTGGGTCTTGGAGGCGGTCCACCCGGATATGATGTTCCGCAGCGCCTCGTCGTTCCGGCTCCTTGCGCCGTTTGTTCGGAAACGGGCATCGTCGGCGAGGCTCTCGTTTCCGATCACTCGGGCCAGCTTCGCGAACAGGGCGTCCGAGAAGCACACCAGCACGATCTGGCCGGACCGAGCCGGAAACGAATCAACCGGATAGGTCACGGGATGGCGGTTTCCGACCGGCTTCGGCGTGTCGTTCATGTAGAGCTGCCGCGCCAGTCCGGTCAGCTGCATTGAAAGCATGGAATCCAGCATCGACACATCGATGCTCCGCCCTTCGCCCGTGCGCTCGCGCTGGAAAAGCGCCGCCATGATGCCGAACGCCGCGAACATGCCGGCGCACACGTCCGCTACGGATTCGCCGACCGCGGTGGCGGGTCCGCCGCTCGGCCCGGTCAGGCTCATGAGCCCGCTCATCGCTTGTATCACGAGGTCGAACGCTGGCAGGTCCTTGATGGGGCTGTCTTGGCCGAAGCCCGATATGCTGGCGAATATTATGGAAGGGTTGAGCTGCCGGACCGCCGCCTCGTCGAGTTTCATTCTCGCCATGACGCCGGGGCGGAAGTTTTCGACAAGCACGTCGCATTCGGGAATCAATGCCTCGACCAGCTCGCGGCCCTCGGGCGACTTGAGATTCACCGTGACACTTTTCTTGTTGCGGTTCAAAAGCATGAAATAGGCGCTTTCGCCGTCCTTGAACGGGCCGAACGACCGCCCTTCTTCGCCGTGTCCGGGCAACTCGATCTTGATCACCTCGGCGCCGAGGTCGGCGAGCATGGACGTGCAGAACGGACCCGACATGACGCGGGACAGGTCCAGTACGCGGATGCCCTCGAGCAACCCCGTCTCGGTCATTGCAGGCGGCCCATCGAAACTTCTCCTTCAATCGACGTTGAGAACGATCTTACCGACGGCCCGCCTGCCTTCGAGCTTCTCCAGAGCCCGGGGAAGCTGACCGAGGCTGTGCCCGCCGTCAACGGCCGGATTGATGCTGCCTTCCTCAAGCATGCGCATCAGCGCCGAGGACGCCTTGGCGACCATTCCGGCGTCCTGTTCGTGACTCCAATAGACGCCCTTGGCCGACGCACGCTTGAGAAGGAGCCGGTTCGCGGCGAGCTGCGGCATGCGTCCGGAGGCGAAGCCGACAATCAGAAGCACGCCGTCTCGAGCAAGGCAGCGGAGGGTCGTTTCTCCAACGGTTCCCCCGACCGGGTCGACGGCGATCGAAACGCCCCTGCCACCGGTCGCTGACTTCACCTTCTCCGGCCATGAAGCGTCGGAGCAATCAATTCCGAAATGCGCACCGCGCTCCCGCGCTGCAGCCAGGCGTCCGGCGGAGCCGGCGGCGGCGATGACGGTGGCGCCTCTCGCGAGCGCGACTTCCACGGCGGCGAGTCCCAAGGCGCCGGCGGCGGCGTGGACAAGAACAGTGTCCGAGGACGTCACCGAAGCGCAATGATCAAGCGCGACGACGGCGGTCACGTATGAAACCGGAAGCGCCGCTGCGGCCGAAAGGCGGACTCCGCCCGGAACGGCCATGGCCATGGCCTCCCTTACGATCGCGAACTCGGCGAAACCGCCCCATTGCACCTTGCTCGCAACCCGCGAGCCGGGAGGCGTATTGGCCATGGGTCCGGACGCCTTCACGATTCCGGCGACCTCTTGTCCCGGAATGAACGGCCTTTCCGGGCGGACCTGGTATTTGTCCCTAATCATCAGCAGGTCGGAGAAGTTCACTGCCGAGTGGGTGACCTGAACCAGTAGCTCGCCGTTCTGCGGCGCCGGAACCGGCCGCTGCGCGAATTGCAATGCCTGGACTGAAGGGTCGCTTCCCGAGATCCACGCTCTCAATTCACGGCCTCCGGAAGTCGCTGCCGCCTGAATTCGCCGTCCGTCCGTCCCGCGCTTCGGCTATTGCCATCCGTCCAATCCCAAAATAGATTCGCCGCAAGATCGGATATACACGAATTTGAAGGAAACATGCCATGCGGATGCTTGGAAAGCCGCTTCTGGTGCTGATTGCCGCGGCCTTTTCGGTGTCGGCCTCTGCCGCCGCCCAGGAAAAAACCTTAAAGCTGGCAAGCTTCGTTCCGCCCGTTTACGTGCTCCACGAGCCGATCTTCGTGAAGCTCGCGGACGATCTGGAGGCGCAATCCGGCGGCTCCGTGAAGATTGAAATCTACCCCTCCGGCGAACTCGGGAAGGGCCCGGTCGAGCAGTACAAGCGCGCCGCCAGCCGGATCGCGGAACTCTCTTACGGGCTGCCGGGCTACACGTCCTCGATTTTTCCGAAGACGCTCTTGATCGAGCTTCCGGGAATGAGTTCGGGCCACCGCGACGCCACGGAGAAGCTGTGGAAGGCGATGGACGGGCACTTGCGCTCGGAGTTCAAGAAGACGGTGCCTCTCGCGCTGTTCGTGACACCGCCTGCGGTGTTCATGATGCGGGACAAGCCCGTCAGGTCCCTCGATGACCTGGCCGGCCTCAAGATAAGGGTCGCATCCTCTTCCGCTGCCGCGGTGATCGAAGCCTACGGCGCCACGCCCGTGCCGATGCCCGCGAACAAGGTATACACCTCCATGAGCACCGGCGTGGTGGACGGCGCGCTGATGGGTTCGGATTCGCTGCTGATCTTCAAGCTGATCGAAACGACGAAATACGTAACCACCAACCTGCCGGAAATGCCGACCGTCATCTTCCTTGTGGCCAACGAGGAGGCCTACAACGAGCTTTCGGGCGAAGAGCGGGCGGTTCTGGACGGCCTTACCGGGCTCGGAATTTCATTGCGGGCGGCGGACGGACTCGCGGGATTCGGGGAGCTTGCCCTGGGCAAGTTCGCCGGCATGGCTGGTACAGAGACGATCGTTCTTTCCGACGAGGAGCGCGCGTCCTTCGAAGTGAAGGCCGCAGGAGCCGTTGAAAAGCTTCTCGGCGAACTTGAATCGGCCGGGCTACCCGCGAAGGACGTGGTCGCGGCATTCATGCAGTGAAGCCCGCAGCGGCGGAATCCGGGCCGCCGGCCGGCAATTGGCGGCGGCGGCTGGACGCCGCCGTTGCGTCGATGGCGGTTGCCGGAGGCCTCGTGCTATCCGGGGTTGTCGTCCTCACGTTCATCGACGTCATTCTCCGCTACTGGTTTTCGATGCCGTTGCAGGGAAGGCAGGACGTCGTGGAAATGGGCATGGTCGTTTCGGTCATGCTGGCCGCGCCATACGCTTGGGTGAAGGGCGGCCACATCAGCGTCGACCTGTATTCAGTGCTGCCTTCGAGGGTTCTGGAAACGGCGCGCGGCGCCGCCGTCCGAATTCTCACGGGGTCGCTGCTCGTTCTGCTCGCCTGGCAGGCGCTGAAGGGAGCCGAGGACGCGTCGCTGTTCAACGAAGCCACCAACATGATCGGGATCCCTCATAGGCCGTTCATGCTGGCGGTCGCCGCGGCAAGCCTGCTGCATGTTGCGGCGATCGCGGCCGACTGGCTGATTGGAGACGCAAGCGAAAGGGAGGCTCCCCGCGCCGGCATGCGGTAGCGGGGGCGGCGGATGGCTACAGCGTTCGTCGCGCTTTCCGGGCTGGCGCTGCTGCTGGCGCTCATGGCTTTGCGGGTTCCGGTCGCTTTCGCAATGATCGCGGCCGGAATGTTCGGAATCGGCATCCTGAATTCATGGCCGGCGGCCTTTTCCACATTCTTCACCGAGACCTGGGGTACGCTGACCTACGTCGAGCTGACGGTCATTCCGCTGTTTGTCCTGATGGGAAACATCGCCGGCGTGTCGGGTATGAGCCGCGACCTCTACAACACCGCGTACGCATGGGTCGGACGCTTCCGCGGCGGCCTGGCTCACGCGACGATCCTCGGGTGCACGGGATTCGCGGCGCTTTCCGGCTCTTCGGTCGCTTCGGCGCTGACTCTCGGCAGGGTGGCGTTGCCGGAAATGAAGCGTTTCGGATACGCGCCCGGGTTCGCCGCCGGTGCCGTCGCAGCCGGCGGCACGCTTGGAATACTCATACCGCCGTCGACCGGGTTCATCATATACGCGATTCTCACTGAGGTATCGATCGGCCGGCTGTTCCTGGCGGGCGTGGTGCCTGGCCTCCTGCTGGCCGGCTCCTTCATGTTGGTCGTTTCGGCCTGCACGGCGATTCGGCCGGAGATCGGCCCGGCGGGGCACCGCGTCGGACTCGTCGACCGGCTGCACCACCTTGCCCGGGGCAGCGCAATCCTTTTGATAATAATTGTTTCGATTGGAGGGATATACACGGGCGTGTTCACGCCGATCGAGGCGGCGGCGGTGGGCGCCGTGCTGTCGTTCCTGTTCGCGCTGCCGCGCCGGGAGTTCACCTTGCCGCTTTTCGGGGAGGCGCTCCTCAGCACCGTCTCGACGACCGTGATGATCTACTTCATCATCATCGGCGCGAGCGTGTTCTCCCCGTTTCTCGCATTGACGCAGATTCCGTCCGCCCTCGCGGGCGGGCTCGCGGAACTGAGCCTGCATCCACTGGCGACGCTGGCCGCCGTGCTGGCGGTGTTCATCCTTCTCGGAACGTTTCTCGACGGATTCGCCATGCTGGTGCTGATCCTTCCGATCGTGCTGCCGATAATCGAGCGGTCCGGCATCACCGAAACCCTTGGAATCGAAAGCATCTCGGATTTGAGGATTTGGTTCGGCGTGGTGATGGTGATCATTCTCGAAATGGCGCTCATCAGCCCGCCGGTCGGAATGAACGTCTTCGTCGTGAAGAGCGTGTCGGGAATTCCTCTTAACGCGATCTACCGGGGCATCTTTCCGTTCTGGTTCGGAATGATGGTTTGCCTTGCGGTCGTCGTCGCATTTCCGCAGCTGTCGCTGTTCCTTCCGTCCACGATGAGGAATTGAGCATCGGGCGGGAGCCGCTGCGCCGCCCGGATGTTGCCGCGGAGGAATCGGCGTCATGCATGATTTGTTTGCTGGATTACTCTAAGCGAGAACATACGGGGAACGCTCTGCACTGAGTTTTCATGCTGCCATTCTCACTGGTGTGAGATTCAGCGGCCGAAGATTTGTGCGTTCGGCAGCGCCGGTATCCCGGTCGTAATCCCCGGTCAGGATCATGTGCACCCAACCCGGCGGAGATACGTGCTTGCGCAGTTCCGGGTCCGGAAGCAGTCCCTGACGCTTCAGATGGTCGGCAGCCTTGTCCATGTAAAGCGTGTTCCGGCAAGTATTGGCAGCAATGACGAGTTCGAGAGCCATGACCCGCTTCTGCTGCGCTTCATGGGAGCGAACGTAGATGCGTCCCTGGGAATACGCGAACACGGCCTTGGCCAGGGTATGCCGGGTTTCGCTCTTGGAGAGGCCAGCCTCACATTCCATCCGAAGTTGGGGGTTCTCGATCCAGTCCAGCATGAAGAGGGATCGCTCGATCCGACCGATTTCGCCAAGCGCGAGATACAGCCGGTTCTGTTGCCGGTAGGCGCCGAGCTTTCGCAACATGTGCGAGGGTTTTACGGACCCGGTCTTGATACTGGCTGTCAATCTCATGACATCACTCCCCCCGGTGATCGAGCACGACATTTTCGTTGATCGGTCTTCCCATGATCGGAGACAGGGTCTTCGATTGACTGGGCTTGCCGAAACAGGCGAGGCGTCTGTCCGGGAAGTCGCGCAGGCACGGTTCAATGGTCAGGCCGAGGAGGTGGAACAATGCGAAGACATGATCAGACACGCCGCCGGTGTCGACATGGTGTACCAGGGGATTGAACTGCGCCGCATTTCCGACGAGCCCGTCAAGAACGAAAGGCGCTTCGCCCGCTGTGGCGCCGATGAAATTCACGTTGATCGATCCATAATGCCCGGACAGGAAGGAATAGAATTTCAGGTCCGGGTCGACACCGTATTTGGGGCTGGTCTGTCCGGAATTGCGCCCTGACGGAAAGAATTGTCCATCCGAGGATGTCTGTTCGGCGCTTCCCCGGACATTGGCGAACGGAAGTGCGTGATGAGCGTCAATAATCCGTGCCAGGGCATCGGAATATGTTTCGGTTCGCAGATACCGGGAGTTTGCCCAGGAAAGCTGAACATGGGTCACCTGCCCGGAGGCAGTTGCCATGCGTTCGAGGCCAAGATTGATCGCTCCCGCGAGATTCGCTGCAAGCACTGCGACAGGGTCGGAGTGAACGCGCCCGGAACGCAGGTCCGTGAATGAATCGAGGAAGCCTGTCTGTGCATTCACATCCCAGAGCAAGTCGGTGATCCGGATCCTCCGGATGCGGGGCATCAGCCCGTCCGTCATACTGTGCAGTTGCCTTGAAGCTGGCGGTGTGACCGCTTTGTAGGGTGTGATCTTCAGGCGTCCGTTTTCGAACCTGACACCTTCGAGTTGCCCGCGTGCCAGCTTCCTCTGCACCTCGTCCAGACGATGATGCAGCTTCTCACGGCGCTCTTTCAGCCATGCTCGCCCGTCGGGTTCCAGTTCGCTCCCGGCAAGGGTGGCCCGTGCTTCATCCGCTGGCAGGAGGTAGGTGTCGAAGCCCGGCTACCTTCGACACAGGCATCACCACCAACCTGCCGTTCCGGGAGTGGGGCAGCGTCTTCGGTGATCGGCAGATGACGGCGGCCGTGCTCGGCCGCCTGACCAAACACCGAACCATCCTTGATCGCTGCAGCACAGCTTCTTCAAACCGGACCTTTGTAGGTCGATGCAGTGTTGGGCCGGGCGGATGACCAGTGAGAGTCGATACTGTGGGAAAAGTCCGCGGAATTCGAATTTCGACTGTCTTGGTCCCGACGGGTCGTGCCAAGTCAAGGCCCTGACCGGCGGGTTTCAGATTCAAGTGACCGTTACGCTGCTTCATCCCTTATGCGTGGTTGGGGAATCGTTGTTCGGCGTGACCAATTCCCTGACTTCACGCAGGTAGCTGTCCCTCGTGTCCAGAAGACTTGTTTCGAAGGCCTTTATCAGAGCGCTTGCGGGTCGAAACTTGGAACGTAGCAAGGTGCTCATGAACGGCAAATTCTCGGTAAACCGCCTGAAGACAACTGGTCTGTGCTTGAAGCTGAGCGCTGAAAACGGGTTGACCACGCTTATTCCGACACCTTGGGCAACCGCTTCCGCTGCCATGATGGAGTTGTGTACCTCGATGACGGTGATTGGTGTTACATCCAGCGTCTCGAGGATCCGGTTCAAGCGTTGCGCATATGGGTCGTTATGGCCCAACGCCACGAATTTCTGCTGATGCAGGTCCCGGGGCGAAATTTCCGACTTCTCGCATAGGGGATGGTCTGCAGGTATCATGCAGATTTCCGGCGCATCGGTGAACAACTGATGCTCCGTGCCCTCTGGCGCGACAGAGTAAGCCGCGAGCCCGATATCGCATTGTTGGGAGACCACAAGTTCGGAAATCGTTGGGGTCTGTCGTGTGGAAACCACTGTTTGAACCCCGGGCCTGTCCGTGTTGAACGCCGTAACCGCAGATACCAGTAAGCCCTGCGAGTAGGCCGGGGCGCATGCAATGTGGATTCTTCCTTGCCGCAGATTTCGGATTTCTTCGGCAGCGCGTCCAATACGGCGGATGCTGCGGAATGACTTGTCGACTTCTTCATACAGCAAATGGGCCTCTTGGGTTGGCACAACACGGTTCCCCGAGCGATCGAAAAGCGACATCTTCACCGCGTCTTCCAATTGTTTCAGCGACCGGCTTACGGCAGGCTGGGATGTGTTCAGAATCTCGGCTGCTCCGGTAACCGTGCCCACGGCCATCGTTGCATGAAAGCATTCCAGGAGCCTCGAATTTAGCTGCAACCGCGTCCTCCCGTTTTCCATGGATCGTGGCATTGCTACGGTATCGTATATCAAAAGTGAATACTGGTCGTTCGAAGTTGTATTTTTCTTTCGGCTGAGCACATGGTCGAACTTCCTTTAACCCACGAAAGGGAAAGACCTGCAGACGTTGAGGACGGGCACAGGGGGGCGGCTAGGCCCAGCCTCCTTGACAGGCGTAAAGGGGGCACATGACCATGTACGACTTTTTCTCAGACGTTAAGGCCAAGCCTACGCCGGAGATGCGCAAGGTCGTTTTGGATTGCGTTGTCGGTGACGAGCAGAAAGGCGAGGATCCGACCACATCGGAACTGTGCTCCCGCGTGGCCGAGTTGTTGGGCAAAGAAGCTGCCGTATTTCTGCCTTCCGGTACCATGTGCAACGAGATTTCCATCAAGGTGCACACAAGTCCTGGCGACGAAATCATTTGCGAGCAGTCCTGTCATCTCATCAATTTCGAAACCGGCGGGCCATCGGCAATAAGCGGAGTGATGATCCGCGCTCTCCATGGCGTAAACGGTATCTTTACCGCGGACCAGGTGCGTGACTCGATCCGCCCCGACTCCAGATACATGCCAAAAAGCACTCTGCTCAGCGCCGAACAGACCGCCAATTTGGGCGGCGGCGCGATTTGGCCGCTCGAACAGCTCGATGAAGTGGCCAGTGTCGCCAAAGAGGCGGGCCTCGCAACCCATATGGATGGCGCAAGACTGCTGAACGCCGCCATCAAGACAGGCATTTCAGCGGCCCGCTACTCGAAGAACTACGATTCAGTGTGGATCGATTTCACAAAGGGGCTTGGAGCTCCGTTTGGCGCAGTTTTGGCCGGATCGCGTGAATTCGTCACGGAGGCTTGGCGCCTGAAACAGCGCTTAGGGGGCGCGATGCGCCAGTCGGGAATCGTGGCATCCATGTGTCTTTATGCGCTCGACCATCATGTGGCGCGCCTGGAAGACGACCATGACCTTGCCGCGTCGCTTGGGCGCGACATTGCCTCGCTTCCCCAAGTCAAGCAGGTGCTGCCGGTTGAGACGAATATCGTGATCTTCGATCTTACGGACGACGCTCCAACGGCTGCAGAAATGGTCGATTGCCTAAGGGCAGAAGGCATTCTGGTGGGCGCATTCGGCACACGCCGTATCCGCGTCGTCACCCATATCGACGTCAATCCGGAAGCTGGCGACGCGCTGATGCGGGGTTTGTCGAAATATCTGGGTGCGCCCCGGAAAGAGTCAGGATCCATGACGCGTGGAACTGCTCAGGATGGACCACGTGTTCAAGTCGCTGGCTGATCGTGGCCGTCAACAACTTTCGGCCATATCCGCTCTTTACGAACGAGCCAAATCCAAGGGCAGGGACACAGGTACTGTCGAACGTGCCTGCCGCCGGCATCCCTTGCGAAAAACGACGGATTGCACGAAAGATGCCCTGCATGGCGTATTTGGCCACGCAAGACTTGAAGAATTTGATGGCGTGACTGAAGCCTGATTTTAGGCAGAATGTGGGCTGGATACCATTGTGTGTGGACCGGGCTCTCTGTCTGAAGCGCCTCCGCCCGACGAAAGACGAAAGAGTTGCTCTGAAGGAACTCATCGAGTGTGAGGCAAGCCTGGTTGCGTTGATCTCCTGTCCGGAATCCGAACGGCCGTGAACGTGGACCCAATTGAAATTGACGATCAGCGGATACGCCATGTTTTCGGGAACGCTCGTGTCCCAATCAGCATTTGGCAACTTGGGCTCGAAGCCGACTCGTTTCGGTGCAGGTAAGCACCGCATCGTACCCGAAGGGAAAACGCGCCAATCTTGCCCATCTAGCCGACAACCTCCCGCTCCAATTCAGCCAAATGACACCGGGAGTATTGGTTCACTCCAACTTTCACCTGACGGGGTTCGACTTCCGCGCAGTCAATCTGGAATTCTCTTTTGACGACATTTCGCATTTGGCACCGCGGAGCAAACTTGCATCCCCTTTCTGCCTTGATGGTGATATCGCCCTTGAGCACACTCGCCTTGGCGCGCCGCTCGCGTTCAAGACGCGGGTCCGGAACCGGAACCGCCGAAATCAGCGATTGAGTGTACGGATGTTGAGGCCGCGCGCACAATTCAAGCGCGGGTCCTTCTTCCACAACTTTTCCCAGGTACATTACGGCTATGCGATCACTAAAATGCCGAACCACGGCAATGTCGTGGGCAATGAACAGGTACGTAAGATTGAATTTATCCTGCAGCTCCTGCAACAGGTTGATGATTTGCGCTTGAATTGACACGTCAAGCGCAGAGATTGCCTCATCACAAATCACCAGCGCTGGATCGAGAGCAAGTGCGCGTGCAATTCCGACACGTTGTCTTTGCCCTCCGGACAATTCGTGAGGAAAGGCGTTCAAGGCCCGTGGCGGCAGTCCCACCTGATCCAACAATACGGTTACCTTGGCGGCAATTTCACCTCGAGAGAGATCCGAGTTGTTACGAAGGGGATCAGCGACGATGTCACATACCGCCATTCGCGGGTTCAATGACGAATACGGGTCCTGGAAGACCATCTGAATTCCGCGTCTGGCACGGCGCAATGCGTCACCGTTCAAGTTGCCGAAATCCTGTCCATCAAAGAGAATCTTTCCGGATTTGATCGGTTGGGTCCTGATGGCTGCTCGGGCAAGTGTCGACTTTCCGCAGCCGCTTTCTCCCACGAGACCCAAAGTCTTGCCTCGCTCAATGTTCAGCGAGACACCGTCGACGGCCTTGTTCTCTGTCGACCCGGAACCAAAAGTAACTCGGATGTCTTCAAGCGACAGGATGTAGTCATTGGTGTTCGCAACATGTTTGGTCATTGCGTACTTGCCTTGTCCTGCGGGTCCGAACTGCTTTCCGCCAAACGAGCAACTTCCTCGGGACTTGCGAAACATGCAGCTTGGCCACCAGTTACCTTGGCTTCCAATCGCGGTGTATCCTTTTTGCAGATATCTCTTGAAAGTGCGCAACGCGGATGAAAGGCGCAGCCATCGCGTTTTTCGGACAAGTCCGGAGGAATTCCCTCAATCGCAACCAGGCGCTCGGCGACAGGCTCGGCGATGCTTGGAACCGAGTTCAGAAGCCCTATCGAATACGGATGCTGGGGGCGATAGAAAAGATCTTCCGATTCCGCGACCTCAACGGCCCGTCCTCCGTACATCACGATGACTCGATCGGCCAATCCTGCGACGACACCCAAGTCGTGCGTAATCCAGATGACACTCATGTCCATCTCGGCTCGCAGGTCGTTCACAACCTGAATAATCTGCATCTGAATGGTCACATCAAGGGCTGTTGTCGGTTCGTCCGCAATGAGAATCTTCGGATTGCAGGACAAGGCGATGGCAATCATCACACGCTGTCGCATCCCTCCAGAAAACTCGATCGAGTACTGTCCGAAACGGGTTGAAGGATTGGGAATTTCAACGAGATCAAGGAGTTCGATAGCCCTTTGTCTTGACTGTGCCGGCGTCATGCCGAGATGAAGTTCCAGCATTTCGGTAATCTGCCGGCCAATCGTCATCGTCGGATTCAATGATGTCATGGGGTCCTGAAAAATCATTGAGATTTCTTTCCCACGGATTTTCCTGAGATCACCAGAGGGGAGGAACAGGAGATCCTTGTCATCGTAAATGACATGACCATTTGTAATCTTGCCAGGAGGCTGAGGGATCAGCCCGAGGACTGAAAGCATACTGACACTCTTGCCCGATCCGCTTTCGCCAACAATGGCGAGAGTCTCACCTTTGCGAAGGTCCAGCGAAAGACCGTTCACGGCGTGGACGGTGTTTTCGCCGACGGTAAATTCGACGTTGAGGTCCTTGATGGATAGTAGGGGTCTTTCAGCGCTTTTCGCCATGGGTCCGGACATCGCGGACACATTTTCTGGCTCTGGCATCAGTGCTTCCCTCGCTGAAGCGGGTCAGTGGAAATCCTCAGCCGGGTCGCAAAAATGTTAATGCTGAGGGTCGTGATCATGATGAAAACACCGGGTGTCGTAACCGCCCAATTGGCAATCATGAGGTAGTCATGAGCCTCCTGAACCATTAACCCCCACGCAGGAGTCGGTGGCCTTACACCCATACCCAGGTAACTCAAACTGGCCTCGGTTAGCACGATCCGGGACAGTTCGAGAGTTGTAAGTGTCACGAGCGGGGAAAGGATGTTCGGCAACACGTGTCGTGTCATGATCGCGATCTCTTTCCCGCCTGCTACGCGAGCCGCTTCGATGAATACCTGGTTTCTCAGTGACATCATGATTGAGCGCGCGTACCGGGCAAACAGAGGCCAACTACCAATCGAAAGGACGATTATCAGGTTCAAGGTTCCTGGTCCGATTGCAGCCATTATCGTCAGTGCAAGCAGGAAGTAGGGAATCGAGATTTGGAAATCGATGTACCGCATCAAGATGGCATCGAACCGACCACCCAAATATCCCGACAACAAACCCATTAGTGAGCCAAATACACCTCCCATTGCGATAACTGCCGCACCGATACCCAGCGACATCCTGCCGCCGTGAATGCAACGGCTAAGTATGTCACGGCCGAGGAGGTCGGTTCCGAGAATATACTTCCAGGATCCGCCTTCGACCCAAACGGGTGGTGTAAGGCGATTGAGGAGATCCTGCTTTAGCGGATCGTGAGGTGCGACCAGGTCGGCGAACACTGAACTCAGGACCAGGGCCGAGAAGATGACCAGCGCTACTGTTGCGAATCTGTCTCGGGAAAAATGGCTCAGGAAACTCAATATTCGTCCCGCTGACCCTTGGGGACGAACCGAAGCAGTTGACGCCATTTCGATCGTATTCATGGCGATTACTCACTTCCTCCGAATTGTCGGGTCAGCAATCACGTAGATGATGTCGACAATGATGTTTATGAGAACGACAACCAGCGCCGCGACAAAGGCCATGGCGATAATGACTGGCATGTCACGTGTGAGAATCGCGTGGTACAGGGAAAATCCAAATCCTGGCCACCCGTAAACGGATTCAACGATGATGGAATACCCCGTCAGGAGCAGGGCACTCTCCCACCCGATTTCAGTTACTATTGGAGGCAGAGCATTTCTGAATGCGTGGCGGAGGATGATTGTTCTTTCGCTAAGGCCCTTTGAGCGTGCGGTTGTTATGTACGGCTTGGCGAGTTCGTCGATTATGCTTGCCCGTGTGATTTGCACCGTTCGACCCAAGGGCAGTGCAGCCAGAGTCACGACAGGTAAAACCATATGCCCCACCGTTCCGTAGCCAGCAGTAGGAAGGAGCCCAAACCAAACTGAGAAAACCAACGCCATCATCAGAGTGAACCAAATCAGCGGTAGCGATACACCGAGAATTGACAGGGATGTTGCAAGCTTGTCCCACGTTGAACCTGGACGAGCGCCAGCAAAAAGCCCGATGCCTATGCCAAGCAGAGACGCCAAGGCAATGGCGACAACTCCAAGCTGCAGAGTGGCCGGAAATGGTCTCAGGGCAATTTCCAGACTTGGCGACTTTTGCCACCAGCTGTCACCGAAATCCAGAAACGCAGCGTTGGAAATGAATTCCCAGTACTGGACCAGAATCGGTCTATCGAAGCCCATTTGGCGTCGGAACTCTTCAACGGCCTCTGGTGGCGTGGATGCCGGCAGCATCACGCGTACGGGATCGCCGAGAAGAAAATTCGTGAAGAAAACGACCGTTACAACGCCAAAGATCAGCAGCGCTGAATGTCCAAGTCTGTGCATCGCAAGCTTGTACATGCGGCTCCCTTGAGATTTTGAAAGCAGGCCAGGTCAAACCTGGCCTGCTCATTGTCACTTCGTGGTCAACCGGTCATGCGGATTTGGGCTACGTGAAGTATCCCGTCAGCATACGGAGTGAATTCCACTTCCTTTCGCATTCCCCAGATCTCGGTATGCTGGAAAAGATAGACGCCCATTGGATCTTCATAAGAGCCGATTTCATATGCACGGTTCAAGAGCTCGAGGCGTTTGGCCGGATCCATTTCCTTTCGTGATTCATCCAGAACACGATCAATTTCAGCATTGCTGTAAGAAGAATACGAGCCCCTCAACGAGTAGTAGGACGAAAGCGTCCTGTCAGCGTCGAAGGTGGTATTGGTATGGCGCACGTACCAGGCTTCGGGAGGTGTAGGCGTTTGGTTCCGGTCGCCAATTCTTACCCAGCTGTTCGGGTCGCGAAGAACGAGGTCAATGTGCAATCCCACGGACTCGAGCATCGCGCCGATCGCCTGCATCTCGACTGCATCGCCAGTATACCGCCCCTTTGGTCCTTCGATTGTCACATCGAGACCATGAGCTCCGGCCTCCCTGATGAGATCCAGAGCGCGTTCCTGATCGTACGGATACGGTTGCAGGTTCGGATTGAAACCCGTCATCTCTGGAACAGACAATTGGGCGTTTAGGTTGTTCCCCAGACCTCCATGAAGCGCATTTCTCAACCCGTCCTTGTCGACGGCGTAGTTCATTGCCTGTCGAATCCGAGGATCCTTGATGCTTGAACCGTCCAGGTTGCTTAGCCGCAAGAAAGAGTAGTTTTGCGAGAGGCCAGCTTCGTATTTCGGCGCTTCTTCGATTTGGTCCGGAAGCACGCCAAGGTACAGATCGATTTCATTGGTGCCAAGCGACTGGAACCTGGTTGCATCTTCTGGAATGACCCGGAAGGTGAGGCTTTCGATCGACGGCGCTGCTCCCCAATACGACGGATTGGCGCGAAGCTCCAAGGACAAGTTCCTTTTCCACTCTTCAAGCTGGTATGGACCAGTGCCATTTGTCTGGACGCCCACTTGCGTGCCAACTTCGGAAGTCCAGTCCGGAGCCATCATCGCAATCACTGTCAAGCGTGACTGGAGGACTGGATCAGGTTCATGTGTTGTGACCTCGACAGCAAGGTCCCCAACGGCCCGGGCTCCCTTGATGGTGTTTATCGTTCCAATCCACTGCGATTTCGTTTCCGGATCAAGAATCCGGTTGATGCTGAAGGCAGCGGCGTCGGCATTGAACGCCTCGCCGTTGTGGAACTTCACCCCACCCCTGAGTTTCAATACTGCCGTCGTAGGAGAGGTTTGTTCAAGTGACTCCGCTAGCCAGGGAATGATTCGACCATCCCGGTCTCGCCATAAGAGCGGCTCGTAAATGTTCCAGGTCACCTGGGCCGGAACACTTTGTTCGATTGCCAAAGGATCGAGGCTGGGCGGGTCATATGGAATTGCGACAACGATCGAATTTGCACCCTGCGCGAATGCCGGTGACGCGATCGAAGACATCGTACCCGTAAGCAGTGCACTTGAGGTCGCCGCTCCGGTTAGCTTCAGCATCTGCCTTCTGGATACCGGGAGTGTTCTATTGGTTGGCATGAGGTTTCTCCTTTTCACATGTCGCATCGCAAGGAGGCCTCTCACTCCGTCCCAACCCTTGGATCATGTGTAGTCGGAGCGGGGCCCCAAACCGAAGGTTTGCAAATCTGCCATGTATGTTTCCAATATAATTCTAAGCCACCAGCATACGTATTTGGTATGCTGGGCTGCCGCGATCCTGCTTCGACGGAATGCTGCGCCATGAAGTCTTCGATGCGGAATGATTGCACACGACCAAGAAGACACCTTTCCGCCGACCTTCCTTCTCATTGCTGCGGCGGGGCCCGGCGATCCGGATTTCACTGTGTGCTCACCGTCAACACCCGGCCGATAACGCGGCAGCGGAATAGAGTCATACTCGGCTCCGCATGTTGGATTCCAGCACTGTTCCAAACATCGATTACGGTGTTTTCCACAACGGCTTCCGTCGCCACATCGCCGGGCAGCAACGAACCCGTTTGAAGCGAGGCCAACGCCAAGCCCAAGGTAACAATATCCGCACAATGCCTGAAATGCGGCGAGGAGACGCGTGCCCTGCGCTAGCTGGAAGACACCGTAGCCGAGGGTGGTGAAAGTCACGAAGCTGAGATAGAGCGCGTCATTCCAGGAAATGGGATCCATCGTGCCGTCCTGTACAAGTTGGGCATCTAGGTGGATCGGCATGTAGCTCGCAATATTGTTCCCGGCCAACAAAACCAGTAACGCGACTGCTTACCCAAGTGTCAGGAGCGGACTACCGCCACGGAACGGTAGTATCCCGAGCGCCTGAACGTCCGGCACCGAGGACTGGGCCATGAGCGGAAACACGGTCCCCGTTTTCCCGGGGCCAGTGGCGGCCTGAATCAAGGCAAGACAGAAGATCACAGCATAGGTGATAAAGAAACTCACCCGCGGCGGCGGAACAAACCGTTTCACTTTTGTTTCCCCGTTCGTCCTGTTCCTGCCGCAGCCAACGGTAAACCGGCCGGCGTCGTTTAACTGGTGCGAAGTCATCGTTGCTCATGGCTGTCTGCCGACCGTGATATGTAAATCGCGTGGATCCGTCCTGGTCGAAAGACGGTTCGCCTGCAATCAGTTGTTGCTCACCGTCGTCGTCATGTTGCCGTAATCCTACGATAGCCGGCAGTTTTCGTCGCCTTGATCGTCGATGTGCCAGGCGCGCTGCCACCTCCAGCCTTGGAATGGCGATCAGTGTAAACTCGGTATCACCGATGCGCACGGCATTGCCGCGCGTACGGTTTGCAAAGGGCACCATGGGAAACATGGCCAATCCGTCGGCGCGAACCGATCCTCCGGGTTTGTTGCTTGCGGAACGTGCAGCCAAGGGCCGGTCGGGTCGCGCCAATCCAGATTGCCAAGCGCCGCGCCGTTTTCTGGATCGATGGTGAGGCGCCAAGATGCGATGAAGGAATGTATCCGCGATGTGACCGTGCCGTGATGGCGATGGGCGGCACCTCCCGCTTGAGCCGGACCGTAGCGGGGCGTAGATTGTCGGCGTCATGCATCTTTCACGACACTCCGCGCCCGGACGCTCCTTGTCGATCAGGCGTGCCCGGCATGCACGCCGCCCCGTTCGCAGGTCGGCTCGTGTGGTCCTGGCGGGGAAATGTCCTGCGCAATCCCTTCACCGTCACCGCCCCGGGCCGGACATCGGGTCAGTTCGATGAGCGATACCCCGTTCGACGCCGACGCATCGGCACGAAGGGCTGCCGCCATCACGCTCGCGGAATATGATCGCGTGGCGGCGGCTTACCGTCGCGGCACCGAAGACCACGACGTGAGCCAGAACATCGCGGCATTGCTGGACGCCATCGACGGAACGCCGCCCTACGCCATCCTCGACCTCGGATGTGGGCCGGGCAGGGACCTCCGCGCTTTCACCGCACTCGGGCACGAGGTCACGGGACTGGACGGGTCCACGGAGTTGGTCGCGCTCGCCCGCGCCGAGACCGGCAGCACTGTCCTGCACCAGGACTTTCTTGACCTCGACCTGCCACCCGCCCGCTTCGACGGCATCTTCGCCAACGCCGTGCTATTCCATGTGCCCAGCAGCCAGACCGGGCGCGTTCTCGCAGATCTCGCAGCAGCGCTCAAACCCCGTGGCGTGCTCTTCTCATCCAATCCGCGAGGCAGGAACGAGGAAGGTTGGGTCGGAGGCCGCTACGGCTGTTTCTACGATCTTGAGACATGGCGCGCCATCGCCACCGGCGCGGGTTTGATCGAGCTTTGCCACTACTACCGCCCGCCCGGCCGTCCCCGCGCCGAGCAGCCCTGGCTCGCCACGGTCTGGCGCAAGTGCGAGGGATGAGAAGGACGAAGTTTTCCCGTATCGCGAAATGACACTGATCCCGGTGCGGCAGATGATGCGGCGCGGTAGCGGAACATGACGGGACTGTTGCCCACTGCGCCAGGCAGAGAATTCGGCGGCCATCCACGCGTCAGGTAACCGTGCCGGACTTCGGTCCATGTCCACCAAGCTGGATTCGCAAAACGGAATCTCAGCGAAAATGGCAGGCGACACTGCGGTCGTCCGTTCGCACGGTCAAACCGGGCCGCTCGCGGCGGCACCGTTCCCGGGCCAAAGGGCAACGGGGATGAAATGCGCAGCCGGACGGTGGATCGACGGGGCTGGGTATCTCGCCGGCGAGACGCGCCGGACGCTCCGCCCGGCGGACAGGGCTCGGCCGGGGGACCGCCGCCAGAAGGGCCTCCGTGTAGGGATGCGCAGGTCGGTCGAAGATCTGGTCGCGGGAGGCCAGTTCGATGATCCGGCCAAGGTACATCACGGCCACCCGATCGCAGATGTTTTCAACCACCGCGAGATCATGGGAAATGAACAGCAGCGCAACGCCCGTTTCATCGCGCAAGTCCTTCAGGAGGTTGATGATTTGCGCCTGCACCGAAACGTCGAGCGCGGAAACCGGTTCATCGCACACGATCACGTCCGGTTGCAGCGCGATCGCGCGGGCGATACCGATCCGCTGGCGCTGTCCCCCGGAGAACTCGTGCGGATATTTCCGGCTGGATTCCGGGTCGAGGCCGACCCGCTCCATGAGGGCGGCCACCTTGCCTTCGATTTCGCCGCGCCGCGCACTGGAGTGAATACGGTACGGGGCGGCAAGAATGTCGGATACCCTGTGACGCGGGTTCAGCGACGAAAACGGGTCCTGGAAAACGATCTGCATTTTCGTGCGCAACCTGCGAAGATCCGGCCCGGACAATTTCGCGATATCCTGGCCGAGAAGCCGGACCGTGCCCGATGTCGGTTCGAGCAACCGGAGCAGCAACCTGCCGACGGTCGACTTTCCGCATCCGCTCTCGCCGACGAGGCCAAGGGTTTCGCCGGGCTGAAGCGAGACGTCGACTTCCTCGACGGCCCTGACACGTTTCCTGCCCCCTGACAGCGGTCCGCCAACGAAGAAGTGCTTCGTCAGTTGCTCGGCTTCGATGAGCGGTGCTTTCATGGGCCCGCAACCGGATTGTGGCACGCGACGAGATGGGCACCGGTGCAGTATTCGAGCGCCGGTACGTCCTTGCGGCACCTGTCCATGCGGTGCGAGCATCTCGGGGCGAAACTGCACCCGGGAGGCAGTTGATCGATTTGCGGTACGACGCCGCTGATTTCATTCAGCCGCGAACTCCTGCTTTCACCGAGAACCGGGATCGAACGAAGCAGCCCGAGGGTGTAGGGATGGCGCGGTTCGGAGAAAAGCCTGCTTACCGCGGCCTCCTCGATCTTTCGCCCCGCGTACATGACCATGACCCGGTCCGCAGTTTCGGCAATCACGCCGAGATCATGGGTGATGAGAATGACCGCCATGCCGGCGCTGGCCTGCAGTTCCCTGATGAGATCGAGAATCTGCGCCTGGATGGTCACGTCGAGCGCGGTCGTTGGTTCGTCGGCGATCAGCATGGCCGGATCACACGCGAGCGCCGAAGCGATCATGATGCGCTGCCGCAGCCCGCCCGACAGCTGGTAGGGATATTCGCGCGCCCGTCTCGACGGATCGGGCACCCTGACCAGGTCGAGCAGCTCCACCGCGCGGCGCCACGCGGCGCGCGCGCCGAGACCGAGGTGACGGCGGATGACCTCACTGATCTGGTCACCGATCCGCATCACCGGGTTCAGTGCCGTCATGGGTTCCTGGAAAATCATCCCGATCCTGCGGCCCCTGATGTCGCGGAGTTGCCCGGGCGGAATATCCAGCAGGTCCGTGTTTTCGAATTCGGCGGTTCCCCCGGTGATTTCGGCCGGCGGATTCGGTTGAAGCCCGATGAGCGAAAGGGCGAGCATGCTCTTTCCGCAGCCGCTCTCCCCGACAATGCCCAGCGTTTCGCCGGGAGTCACGGTCAGGTCGACCCGGTCGACGACGGGAACCGTCCCCGACGGCAGGTGAAGGACCGTCGTCAGCCCCTCGACCCGCAGGAGAGGCGCCGCCGTCATCAGCCGGACAGGGCCTTGAGCCCTTCGGAAAACGCGGATTCGAGTTCGTCCAGGACCGCATCGTCATGTCCCAGCGAAATGGCATGGTGAGACAGGGGATTCGGCAAGGTGAGAAGGCGGTTCTCGCCGAGCGAAGCCGTGAACGCCCGGTAAGCGGGCGCATCGGTTCGTGCCGCAGTCCGGAAGTCATCGATGGGATTGTCGCAGAAATACCAGTGGAAATGCGATCCGCCGGTCGCGAACTTCGCGGGGATCCCGTGATGCCCTGCGAGCGACTCGAACGTGGTCTTCAACCTCTCGCAGCGGCGAGCCATCTCCTTCTGTACCTTGCCGGTGGCCAGGATAGGGAGGGTAGCGGCAGCGGCCGCAACGGAGATCGCGTGTCCGTTGAACGTTCCCACGAATGCCGGGCCATTCCCGGGTTCGGTCGTCCGCATCAGGTCTTCCCGGCCGGCTACCGCGGCGAGCGGGTAGCCGTTTGCGATTGCTTTCCCGTAAAGGGCAAGGTCCGGAACAACGCCCGTCAGGGCGGACACACCTCCGACGGCGACGTTGAAGCCCGTCAGGAGTTCGTCAAACACCAGCACGATTCCGTGCCGGTCCGCGGCATTCCGAAGCGCCTGCAGGTACCCGGTTCTTCCCGGTATGAACCCCACGTCGATCAGCGTCGGTTCAAGAAGGATCGCGGCGATCTCGCCGCCAGCCTGGTCAAGCGCGGCGACGCTCTCCTCGATATTGTTGAACGGCAGCACCAGGGTTTCGGCCACGAGTTCGGAGCGCTGTCCCGCGAACTGCGCCTGCGGCGTGATGTCCGAAACCGGCCCGGCCTTCGCAGGATCGACCCAGACGCTGACGAACACTTCGTCGGACCAGCCGTGATAGCTGCCTTCAACCTTGGCAATCCGGGTCCGCCCTGTGGCGTGACGCGCGATGTGGAGCGCGTGTTGCACGGCCTCGGTTCCGGTGTTGGTGAACCGCACGAGATCCGGCCAGGCGGCCGCCGAAACGAGGGTCTCGGCCGCCTCTGCCATGAGTGCCGACTCCACACCGCAGGTAAGCCCGGCTTCGGCGGCGCGCACGGCCGCCTCCGTCACCGCTTCGTGGCCGTGGCCAAGCAGGACGGCCCCGTTGCCCATGACGATGTCGAGGTGCCGGTGTCCGTCCGCATCCCAGGCCCATGCGCCCTTCGCCCGCTCGAAATACAGCGGGTGTGGCTCCCGGGCGCGGGTGTTGGTGCTGACCCCGGCGGGAACGATTCTCGAGGCGCGCTCGAATATTTCTTTCGAATTCGGATAGGAATTCATGGTCACGACTCCGCCGTATCCATGTCGCCGACCATGTAACCATAGTCACCGGGCTCGACGAGGTTGCGGTTGAGGTGCGACAGGATCATGATTCCGTGCCTTACCGGCGACTTGATGACCTCGAGCGTCTCGAATGAATACGGGCTGACGACCCTTCCGAGCACGGCCCCCTCACCGATCGCATGGCCGAGCGGCGGGGCCTCGGTTTCGAGCCAGCCGCCGTGGCGCGGCCGGACGATTTCAATTCCGCGCACGACGATCTGGGGCGGCGGCGGCCTGACCTCGCCTTCGATCACGCCCGCGGCGCGCAGCACGTTGAGCGTACCGTCGACCCCGCGCGCCACGTAGGGCTCCTGCTCGACGATTCCGCCGCCGAGTTCGACGACGACCGACGGGATCTTGCGCCTGTCGACGGTGACGCTCTTGGTGGTTCCGCTGTAGGTCGTGCCCGCCAGGCCTTCCATCGGGCGGTAGAGGACTTTGGAGCCGAACGCGCGGGAAAGCACCTCGTCGTTCATGATGTAGACGTAGTCCACCGTCGGGCGGTCGGTCCCGGCATGAAGATCGATATGGACGTCGATTTTCTCGAGGAACTCCCGCGTGATGGCGGCCGCGAGATGATCCGAGTACCAACCCGATGTCGAGCCTGGAAACTGGCGGTTGAGATTCAACTCGTCGATCGGGGTATAGCGTTTGTTCACGGCGAAGGCGCGCGGGTTCGCGACGGGCAGCAGGAGAATGCGTCCCGTTATCCTGCAGCCGCTCAGGTGCGGCCAGAGTGCGCGGATGATCTGGCTGCCGGCGTTTTCATTTCCATGGACCGAGCCGGAAATGCCGACGGTCGGGCCGCCGGCGTCCCCCGCGAGTTCGTGGATCGTCAGCACCGCATCGGTGCCGTCCGCCATCGTGGTGAATTTCGGTCGGTGAATCGTGTGTCGCATCAACAGTCTGCTCCTATGCCCGCGATGTGCGGCGAATGCGGCGCGCGACGCCTCTTGGATCGAGATAGTCGCGCAGGCCGTCGCCGAACAGGTTGAAACCGAGAACCGTAATCATGATCGCCAGGCCGGCCACGGTCGAGAGCCATGGCGCCGCCCGCAGGTAGCGTGTTCCGTACGCCAGCGTCCAGCCCCAGGTCGGTGTCGGCGGTTCGACCCCGAAGCCGAGAAAACTGAGGCCCGACTCGGCTATGATGGCGGTACCGAGACCGAGCGTGGCAAGCACGATCACGGGGCCGAACACGTTCGGAAGGATTTCCCTGAACAGGATTCGCGCGTTCGAAGCACCGAGCGCGACCGCGGAGGTCACGTAATCCGCCTCCCGCTGGGCAAGCGTCACCGATCTTACGACCCGGGCGTACTCGGTCCAGAACACCGCGGCGAGCGACAGCGAAAGGTTGACGACGCCCGGGCCGAGCGCGGCGACGATCGCCAGCGCCAGCACGATGGGCGGGAAGCCGAGAAAGACATCGACGACCCGCATGATGACCAGGTCCAGCCAGCCTCCGAAATAGCCGCTTATCAGCCCGACTACGGAGCCCACGACAACGGCGATCGCGACCGACGACAGGGCGATCGCGAGGGATACGCGTGCACCCACGGCCATCCTGGTCCACAGGTCGCGGCCGAAGTTGTCCGTACCGAGCCAATGCTCGGAAGACGGCAGCTGGAGGCGGTTGCGCATGTCCATCTGTTCGACTTCGTATCCGGAGACGAGCGGACCGAATGCCACGAACAGCAGGACCCCGAGGACGATCGAGCCGCCGATGACCAGGGGGAGATTTCCACCGGGATATCTCAATTTTCACTCCAGCCGGATTCGTGGATCGATGACCGCGTAGAGCAGGTCGACCACCAGGTTCACGATCGCGAAGGCCAGGGCGAAGGTCAGCACGATTCCCTGGACGAGCGGTATGTCGCGCTGTGATATCGCCGATACGGCGAGTTGTCCGAGGCCCGGCCATCCGAAGATGCTCTCGGTCAGGACCGCGCCGCCGAGCAGCGCGCCGAAACGGAGGCCGATGACGCTGACGACAGGGAGGAGCGCGTTGCGCAGCGCGTGCACGAATACCACCCGCACGGGCCTGAGCCCCTTGGCATTGGCGGTTCGCACGAAATCCTGCCCAAGCGTTTCCAGCATCGAACTTCGGACCAGGCGGGAAATGACCGCCGCGTTCGTGAGACCCAGCGTGAGCGCCGGCATCGCGATATGCATGAGCGCTTCGCCGAGGGCGGCGGGACGACCGGCGAGCGCCTGTCCGGCCGCGAACACCAGCGGCGGGCCGCGCCCGATCGAGGGAAGCAGGTCGAACCGGATCGCGAACAGGTACATGAGCAATATGCCGAACCAGAAAACCGGCATGGAAACCCCGAGTTGCGCGAACAGCATGCAGGCGGCATCGACAAGGCTGCCGCGCCTGACGGCTGCCGCAATGCCGAGCGCCACGCCAAGGATGATCGAAACCAGGAGCGCGACGAACGCGACCTCGAGGGTCGGCACGAGACGCTGCGCGATCGCGTTTATGACCGGTTGGTTCTGGAAGTAGGAATCGCCCATCTCCCCGCGAAAGAGATCGGCATAGTAGGCGGCGAGGCGTATCCACCACGGACGATCCAGCCCCAGTGCCCGGCGTATTTCCCGGACCGCCTCTTCCGACGCGTCCTCGCCGAGCAGGACAGCCGCGGGATCGCCCGGCAGCAGCTGCATGATCCCGAAGGTCACGGCGACAATCCCGATCATCATCGGGACAAAAAGCGTCAACCTTCTGAGAACATAGGCAGCCATCTGAATCTAGCCGGCGCCCGCACCGGGCGGGCGCCGGAGATTTCGCGGCTTCACTTTCCGATGGCAGTGCGCATCATGCCGCGCGCGTCCGGTTCGAACGACACTGCATCGGTATGGAACACCTGGTAGCCCTGGTAGGCGATCACGAAGTACGGCAACTCCCCGGCGATGATTCTCGCGGCTGCCCTGTAGGCCTCGGTCCGGTCCCCGACATCGATCGAGGCACGGCCCGTCTCGAGCAGCGCGTCGACCTCGGCGTTGGCGTAGCCTCCCCAGTTGAGCGTTCCGGAAGAGTGGAACTGCGCGAACATGAGCCGGTCCGGATCGACGATGTTCAACCATCCGAGGAGTGCGATCTGGTGCTCGCCGCCACGAACCGCTGCGGAAAACGCGGGCCAGTCCGAAATGCTGATCGAAGCATCGACCCCGTTTTGAAGCATGATCGCCTGGATGTATTCCAGGGACTGGATCCTGTTCGGATCCTCGCTGTGGGTCGACAGCACGATGCTGAGGTTCGCATTATCCTTGTCGAGGATGCCGTCACCGTTCGAGTCCGTCCAGCCGGCCGCGGCAAAGGCCGCCTTGGCCCCCTCCGGATCGAAACCGGGCTGTGTTATGGAGGGATCGTACGCCCAGGATGACGGCAACAGGATCGAACTCGCGACCTGGTCGACGCCCTCATAGATCTGGTTCACGATCGTGTCCTGGTCGACGAGCATCGACAGCGCCTTGCGCAGTCCGGCGTCGCCAAGCAGCGGGTTCGAGACGTTTATGTTGAGGTAGGTGATCCCGAGACCGCCCATGACGGCATTCGAAAACCGGTCGTCGTCGGCGAGCCTGCCGATGTCCTGGGGCGATAACGGAGACTGGATGATGTCCAGGTCCCCCGCCTCGAACGCCTGGGCGCGGGCGGTATTGTCGCCCACGACGACGAACTCGAAACCGTCGATCTCCGGAGCCCCGCTCCAGTGATCCGCAAACGGCTCGAGCACGATCTTCGTGCCGCGTTCCCAGTTCGCGAGCTTGAGCGGGCCCGTGCCGACCGGGTTGGATGAAAGGTCGCCGCCGCCTTCGACGTAATCCCTGGGGACGATGCCCATGTCCAGATAGCTCAGGAGCGGTGCGTATGGTTCCTTCAGCGTTACTTTCACGGTTCTCGCGTCAACGGCCTCGATCGTTTCGATCGGCGTGAAGAGAGACCGGAATCGCGCCTTGAGATCCGGATCGAGTATGGTCTCGAACGTGAAGACGACATCATCGGCGTCCAGTTCGGTCCCGTCGTGGAACTTGACGCCTTCGCGGAGCGTGAAGATCCATACCGTGGGCTCCGGGTTCGTCCAGCTCTCGGCCAGGTCCGGTTTGGGCTGAAGACTGGCATCGAGTTGCACGAGCCCGTCATACAGAAGGTTGTTCACGCGGTAGGCTGTCGTATCGCGCATGACCCGCGGATCCAGCGTTCCCGCATCGACATCGGCGCCCAAACGGATCTGCTCACCCGTGACCGGGCCTGCCGCGATTGCGGCTGACACCAGGGCAGCGCAGAAAAGCGGTCGGATTCTCATCATTGTTTTCCTCCAAATTTTCAAATCTGAATATGCCCGGAACACCTAGCTTAACCCCATGAACAAGACAAGCAAGGCAGCAGGCAGTCCGCCCGGATTGCTTCCGATCACGTGCATTGCAGCCGGAACGGGTCTTCTTTCGGCGTCCGGTCCTGCGAACGCACGCCGGGCAAGATCAACCCGGCGCACGTGGATCTACGGGCGTGCGCACGCGCTGTGACGCTGACCCGTGCCCCCGGACATCAGGCGGCAGCGCTCAGGACCTCCGCAAGCGTTTCGTCGACAACCAGGTCGCTTGCAGCACCCGAACGGAGAACGGCAAGGGTCGCGGAGAATTTTCGCCTTCCGGCCGCCAGCACGAAAAACCGCGGCGAGGGCCCAGGTCCGGTCCGCGAGCCAGGATCGGCGCGAACGCTCAGCGGGAACACGACTTCCTGCGCCACCTCCGTCCCGGATTCGTCGAGGAAGCGGCCGGCGAATTCCGCGACCGCACCGCGTGCGGCGAGCCGTTCCGCTTCCGAGCTGGAAAGGAGTTCCGACACCAGCACGCCGTCTTCGGCTTCCACTGACCCGACTCCCGAAATGAAGATGTCCGCCCCCGCGGCGGCATCGCGGACCGCGGCGACGGATGGCTGTTCCAGGTAGAGCGCCTCTTCATCCGGAGACCGGGCAAAATAGGGGATCGGCAGCAGGTACGCCTTGCCTCCGGTCCGTTCGGCGAATTTCGTCACGACGTCGTAGAGATTGATCGCCAGCCGGTCCGCGAGGCTGCCGTTCAGGGCATATATGGCAAGATCCGGGCGCGGCACCTTGGGCATCGCGGTCACTGCCGCGAGCATCGTGCGTCCGGTTCCCACCGCGATCGACCGCGTCGAATGCATCAGGAGGTGCTGGCCGAGAAGCTGCCCGGCTGTCTGGCCGACCGATGCGATCGCGATATCCTCGTTGGTGGTGTTCTCGCGCAGGTACGGGGAGACCGTGCAGCTGCGCAGCCCGAAGCGCGTGGCAAGTTCGGCCTCCATGTCCAGGCACTCGGCCGGGCGGCCCTCGATCGAAATCCGGACCAGGCCCTTCTCCCGCGCAAGCAGGATCAGCCTGTGGACTCGTGCCGGAGACAGGCCCAGGCGCTTTCCGATTTCGCTTTGCGTGAGGTCGCCGAGAAAGGACATCCAGGCGACCCGTGCGGCGAGATTGATTTCCCAGACGCTGTCCTTTCCCAGTGGCGAGACGCCCATGATCAGCCTTCTTCCGTTTTTTCGTGCCGGTGCGCGCTGTACTCGCCTTCCAGGAACGCGGCCGCCCTGCAGATGGCATCTTCGGCCTCCGGCATGTTTCCGGCAAAGAACTGGAAACTGTGCAGCATGTCGGCAAAGAGCTC
The DNA here is from genome assembly GCA_963664045.2 of Paracoccaceae bacterium. GTDB lineage: Bacteria > Pseudomonadota > Alphaproteobacteria > Rhodobacterales > Rhodobacteraceae > JAPPHA01. Next base: position 181,827 of record CAXXGT010000004.1, read on the forward strand.
GAACTCCAGGGTCAACCCCTGTTCCGTGAAGGCGTCCCGAAGGCGGGTGCAGTCGTCGCGCAGGAGATCCCGGCCGGACGCCTGTGCGTAGAGGGGCGGAAGGCCCTTGAAACATCCGAAGAGGGGCGAAGCCAGGGGATCATCCGGCTTCGCGCCGTTCAGGTAAAGCTCCGCCATCTTTCTGAGGTTGTCCTCGGCCAGGATCACGTCCGATCCCGCCGCGGACCTGACGGAAGGCGATGAAAGGGTCAGGTCCAGCCAGGGCGCCATCAGCACGGCCGCGAACGGGGGCGTGGCTCCCTGATCACGGACCTGCAGCAGCACCGAGAGGGCAAGGCCGCCGCCGGCCGAATCCCCCATGAGGGCAACCATCCCGTCCGATCGTTCGTCTCGCGCCGCACCGAGTGCGGCGACGCATTCCTGGAGGGCCGCCGGAAACGGCCGCTCCGGTGCCAGTGCGTAGTCGGGCACGATAACCTGTGCCCTGCAGGCCGAGGCGATGTGACCGGCAAGGCGATGGTGGGTGCGGGCACTCATCAGGCAGAACGCACCACCGTGCAGGAAGACCACGCTGAACCGTCCGAGGTCACGTTCAGGGATCGCCCGCAGCACCGCGATGCCTGCCAGTTCATCCCGTTCGTAACGTATGCCGTCGGGCGGACCGGTCAGTTCATGGGCGTCGCATGTGTTCTCGCGTTCCTGGTCAAGGTCGAACACCGTCTCGGACAGGCTGCGCATCAGGCGGAACTGGTTCTCGATTGCCTTCGCTTGGGGGCTTGCCATGGCCCGTTTCCTAGTCCTGCCTGCGACGTTTGCCAAGGGAACTGCTGAGTGCAACGATGACGATGGTCACCACGAACGGGGCCATCAGCACGAACTGTCTCGGGACTGTGCCGTCCGCGTTGATCTGAATGAGAATCCCGAATGCGTCTGCGAATCCGAAGAACAGCCCCGCGAGAGCGGTAAGCAGGGGTGAGCGCGCACCGAACAGCATGGCGGCAAGCGCGATGAACCCGCGCCCGTTGGTCATGTTCTCGGAAAAACTGCTGAGATCTCCGACCGAAAGCTGCGCCCCGGCGAGAGCGCAGCCCACACCGGTTATCAGGATCGCATGGAGGCGGACACGGGACTGGTTCACGCCCGCCGCTTCCGCGCCGTAGGGATAGGCTCCGACTGCGGCAATCTGCAGGCCGAGCCGTGATCGCGTCAGGAGAACCCAGCCAACGAGTACGAGAAGGGGCAGGCACCAGGTCATGACCGAGAGTTCCGACACGAACGCAAGAATCCCCTCCTGCGCCCCCGTAACGGGCCGTGGGAGGCGCACCGGGGACTGCATCGAACCCCGCTGGCCGAAGATCGCCTGCATCAGGAAGGCCGTGCCGCCCACGCAGACCGCGGTCAGCCCCAGCCCGGCGATCACCGTGTCCGCCCTCAGCCTGTCGACCAGGACCCAGTAGAGCAGGGAGAGCCCCAGGCAGGCAAGGACGGCGCAGGACAGGCCGGCCCATACTGATCCGGTCACCGTCCCCGCCGCCACCGCGGTAAAGGCGGCGGCCAGCATGAGGCCTTCCATCCCGAGGTGGAAAACGCCGGCGCGAATGGCGAACAGTCCTGCCACCGCGGCAAGGATGATCGGCGTGGAAGAACGCAGCATGGTGACGACGAACTGGTCCAGGACCTCCATCAGCCCGCCCCCCCGGCTGCCGCCGGCGAACGCGCCTTCCATCTCAGGTGGACAAACCGCGCCGTCACGATTGCCGCGACAAGCCCTTCGACGATCCGCAGGCCGGAACTCGGAAGGTCACTCACGATCGGAAGGAACAGGATCGCGGCCTGCAGACCGCCGAAGAGGAACGCCGCGAGAACGATACCCGGCACGTTGGACATCCCGACGATCGCGACCACGATCGCAGTGAACCCGATGGTCGGCGTGGCGTCGGTAACGAGCCTGCCGTTGGGTCCGAGCACTTCCAGTGCGCCGGCAAGCCCCGCAAAGCCGCCTGCGAGCAGGTAGGCGCCGAAGCGCAGGCGGCGGACAGGGATTCCCTGCCACATCGCGGCCACCGGATTGGCGCCGATCAACCGGCACTTGAGACCGAAGGATGTGCGCTCCGAAATCAGCCAGGCGGCAATTATCGCAGACCCGACGACGGCAAGCATGACAGGGGATACCCCGTCGCCCCCGGTCAGGCGAAGCGCCGCGTCCACCTTCCGCGTCGACGCGGTCTCCCCGCGGACGGCGGCATCCTTCAGCGGCCCGACCGTGACCCACTGGATGAACAGCACCGCAATGAAATTCAGCATGAGCGTGGTGATCACCTCGTCGGCGCCGTAGAGGAGCTTGAGAAGGCCCGCGATCGCCGACCATAGCGCTCCGGCAATGATCCCGGCGGCGATGGCCAACGGGAGGATCAGGGCGGGCGGTCCGGGGACCAGAAGCGCGACGGCCACGGCGCCGAGCCCGCCGAGCATCAGCTGGCCCTGTCCGCCAATGTTGAATTCACCGGTCCGGAACGAGATCATGAAACCGAGGGCGATCAGGAGCATCGGGATCGACCAGCGCAGCGTCTGGCGGAATGATCCCGGCCCGGTCACCGCGCCCTCGAGGATCCCGAGGATCGCCCCGCCCACGTCGTACCCGGCGACCCAGAAGAAAAGGCAGCACATGACGAACGACGCGATGACCGGCGCACCGATCCGCACCAGGCCCTGTCCGGCCGCCGTCACCGGGCCGCCCCTACCATTGCGTCACCCACGGATCGGCGATCAAAGGGCGCCGTGAATTCCCCTTCGATGCGTCCTGCCCTGAGAACGATCAACCGGTCGCTGACCTCGAAGAGCTCGTCGAGATCCGATGACATCAGGATGACGGCGGAACCATCGTCGCGAAGCCGTCTCAGGCAGTCCAGGACGAATTCCGCGGCGCTGAAATCCAGCCCCCGGGTCGGTTGTGCAGCGACCAGCAGTGCCGCGCCTCCGGCCAGTTCCCGCGACAGGATCAGCCGCTGGAGGTTGCCGCCCGAAAGTGAAATCGCCTGCTGATCGACGTTGCTGAACCGGACGCCGAGCCCGTTCAGGAGACGGTGCGCCCTGTCCCGCATCGCGCGAACGGACAGGAACGGGGAACGGCTGACGCGAAACGTCTCCGCGCACCAGGTCGTGACGTTTTCCCAAAGCGAAGTCTCCAGGCTGGCGCCCTCGCTCATGCGGTCGAATGGAACCGCGCGCATGCCGGCCCGGCGGCGCTCTGCCGGGCTCAGCACCGAAAGGTCCCTGCCATCCAGGGTGATTTGCCCGGCGGCCAGCCCGGCGAATCCGCAGGTCACGTCGGCGAGCTGCCGCTGCCCGTTACCCTCTATTCCGGCGACGCCAAGGATTTCCGACGCGCCGACCTGGAACGACACGTCCCGGAGTCCCGGTTCGCCGGCCGTGCGGGTCACGGTCGTGACCCCGTCGAATTCCAGGCGCGGCGCTCCGGTCGGGACCGCCCGCCGGGCGTCCGGCCCGCCGGGCTGCCTGTCGCTGCTGCCGATCATCAGATCACTCAACCCGGCCGACGTGGTTTCCGCGACCGGTGTCGGCCCCGCCACCAACCGGCCCTCGCGCAGGACCGAGACCGTGTCGGCGACCTCCAGTACTTCCTGCAGCTTGTGCAGGATCACGACCAGGGAGACGCCGGAATCGCGCAAGCGGCGCAGCCGTTCGAAAAGCGCGGTGATCGCTCCCGGCGACAGCAGCGCTGTCGGCTCGTCGAGAATGAGGATACGCGCGTGTCCGGACAGGGCCCGAAGTATCTCGAGCGACTGTACCGTCTCGATCGGAAGGGCCCCGATTCTCGCGAAGGGAGATGCATTGACGCCGGCCTGCCGGATATCATCGCCCCACGCCCGGGCGACTGCGGCGGTCGAGAAGATCGCCCGCCCCTTTTTTTTCGTGGCGCTGAACTCCAGCGCATCGGCAACCGTGAACCCGGGGGGAAGCGTCAGTCGCTGGTGGACGATGTCGAGTCCCCGCGACCGCACGTCCGAGACATCGCCAGGTGCGACCCTGTTGCCATCGATCGAAAGACGCCCCGCGTCGGCCCTGACAAGGCCCGCACAAAATCGCGCCAGCGTGGTCTTGCCGGCACCGTTCTGCCCGAGAAGCGCATGTATCTTTCCGGGTTCGAAACGGATCGTCACGTTTCTCAGCGCCTCTACGGTTCCGTAGCGGACGCTGACCCCTTCACAGGAAAGCGCTGGCGTCATCGGGCCCCGGCAACCAGGGTCAAGTCAGGCTCCACGGTTTTCTTTCGGGAAATCAGGAGCGTGTCAGTTGGGCTCCGTGGTGTCGTAGGGAACGACCAGTTCACCTTTCGCCATGGCGTCATGCGCTGCCGTGGTCGCTTCGACGGCGGCCGTTCGGTGCGCCGCGTCGCCGGCAAACGTCTCGGGGAAGGTCATGACGATCTCGCCGCTGTCCACGCCGCCAAGCCTGAACCCGCTCTGGAAGTCCGGCGAGAGTGCGTTTTCCGCCTCGATCATCAGGGTCCGCGCCCACTCGAATGACGCGATGAAACCCACATGTTCCGGTGCCTGGTCTATGAGCGGCGGCGATGCCGCGATGACGAGGTTGCCCGATTCCATGGCGGCATCGACAACGCCAATGTCGCTGGCCGCCGCCCCGGTATAGATGGCGTCAACCCCTTGGGAATACAGCCCGGCAGCGATCTCGCGTCCCTTTACCGGGTCCTCGAAGGACTGCACGAACGCCACGCTGGTTTCGATATCCGGATTCACGGAACTCGCGGCATCGATGAAGGCATTGTAGTCCGCCCAGACGTACGGCAGCGGCACCCCGGCCATGAGGGCGATCCTGCCCGTCTCGGACATGTGGGCGGCGAACGTGCCGCTCAGGTACGCGTTTTCCTGCGTCTTGTAGCCGACCACACGTGCATTCGCCACCGGCGGATCGTGGGGCGCCGCGACGATAACCACGAACCTGGTATCAGGGAATTCCGGAGCCAGGCTCTGCACGGCCGCTCCCATGGCAAAGAAGGTCGTAATCACGACGTCGGTCCCGCGATTGGCAAGGGTCCGCAGTGTCGTTTCATAGGTCGCCGGATCGAGCGCTTCGATGAACCGGGTCGTGACACCGAACTCCTCCTCGGCCTGCTCGAGGCCTTCGATCAAACCGTCAATCGGTCCCCGGTCCCCGGCCTTCTGGGTGGCGACGAGAACGACGCTTTCCCCTGCCGCGTGGGACGGAGACACGATGGAAAATGCGCCGAGCGCCAGCAGGGACCCGCCCACGATTCGGCGCCATCCCCGGCGCCTGGTCAAGGTGTTAATCATCTTTCCCCTCCATTGGATTGACGACCCGGTCGCCATGCTGCCGCCGGTGCCGTGCGCAGCCAGGACCATGACATTGAAAATATTTTCAATCAAGAACCTCTTGCAAAATTATCGAGTTGACCGACCGCTGAACAGTGCCGGGTTTCCGGCACGGGCTTGCGCGCGACCTTGAACCCCGGAATCCCCGGGTTTTCGGCATTCCCTCCCGATTCGCGGGAAAAACAAACGAAAAAGCCGGAGCGCAGGCCGGGTTCGACCGTTCGCCGGCTTTTTCAGGGCGTTTCCGTGGAAGGTCGCGGACGCCGGAACCGTCCCGAAGGACGGTGAGGCGGTTCAGGGAGGGGCAGCGAGGCGCATCAACTGGTCAACCGTCAGCGCGAGCACTCCGAACATCAAGTGGCAAAACACTTTTGCATGCCCGCGGACACGCACATGACGGGCACCGAACTCGTCCTTGAGACGGGCATTGGTCCTCTCGACCCCGGAACGGATCCGGTAGCGAACGCTCTCTGGCTTGACGAGGCCACACGCACGCCGTGCCCGGGCCTCGCGCTTCAGGTCCTGCTTGAGCGCCGTGTCCCGGCGCGGGTTGACATCGATCAGCGGGACATGGCCAAGGCGTTCGCTCATCCGGTGGATCTCGCTGGCGTCATAGGCCGCGTCCATGAGATCGTAGAGGTTGGTCACGCGCGCGGCACTCATCGTCGCAAGAGGGATCGCCACCTGGCTGTCATGGACCGATGCCGAGGTCATGATGGCGCTCACCGGCACGCCGCAATCGGCCGTGTCGAGATGCAGCTTGTAGCCAATCCAGCTGACGAGGAAGCCTTTGGCGTTCTTCTTGGCCCCGTGGTCGCAGGCGCCCGGCAGGTCATCAAGCATCTGCTCGAGGTTCATGCCATCCAACTGCCGTTCGAGACGGCCGGGTTCCTTCGCCACTTCCTCGCCCTTGCGGGGACGCCCGCGCTTGCGCTTCGGCGTCTTCACCGGTTTCGGTTTCGGTGTCGGCTTCTCCCGCCCCTCGATCGCCGTCGAGTCCCGCGATATATGGCCGATCAGTTCCCCGCCCAGGGCCTCCTTCACCAGTGCTTCGTGCATCCGTTCGGCAAGGCGGGCCTCCGAAAACTCGGCAAACGCACGCGAGAATGTCGCCTCGCTCGGGATCGAGCGCACGCCCGGCCAGCCGCACAGCCTGCGCAACCGCGCATCGACCTCGATCCTGTCGATCAGGTCGCGGGTTGTCGGGAGGTTCCAAATTGCCTTGGCAATGAAGGCGCGCGCCAGGGCCCGACGACTCTGCTGCGGCCGTCCGGGGCCGCGCCAGTACGTATCGACGAAGCGCTCGACCTCGACCAGGTCGAGGACCTGGACCAGATGTTTGTGCTTCTCCAGGAGGGGACCGACTTCTTCGGCGAGACCAGGAAAAAGTTCTCCTTGAAATCGGGTCCAGAGATTGGATAAGGTCTGTGTCAGAGCCATCGGGGTCGCCTCCATAGGTAGTGTTGCGTACAACTACACTATACCTTGTAGCGGCCCCGATCGCCAGGATCACCTGAACAGAATCGTCGATTTCAGGCGAAAAATCGCGTCTTTAGCGGGTTTTGCAAGAGGCTCTCAAGAAAAAGATTTCAGTGCCGCTTTCACTTGATACATGCCCGCCAGTACGATGCGTCAGGCATCCGGACGCCGCACCGTTCGAACGACAGGCGATACCCGGCCCACGGTTTTCGCTCGCCGCGCGTCAACCGCGCCGGTTCGCTTGCGGACCTCGGCCTGTGCCCGACTACGTTTTCCGACGATCACGACAGTGGCGTGAAGGCTTGTGGAGCCTTCGCCCGGGCAGACCGTCTGCAGTTCTTCGAGATCCCGTTCAACGGGCCACGCGCAATGGGAGAGATGCGCAGTTGCGATCCCGGCCCCTCCCCCGGTGTCCGCGTTCTCGGCGGCAGTGCCGGAACGGGAAGTGGCCGCACCATTCCCTGCAAGATTGGATCGCCCGATCCTCGACGCTGGCCGTTCGGAGTACTACCTGTTTCGCCGATATGTCGAACTGTCGAAATTCGACTGCTCGTCGGGAACGATTCCGGACTTGAACGCTCTCGGCGATTTCCCGAACCTCTGCTTGAAACGGCGGCTGAAGTGGGCCGCGTCCGAAAAGCCGCACTCGAAGGCGACCTGGGTGATTGCCTTTCTGGTGTTGAGCAGCTGCCATCGTGCATGATCCAGCCGCAGATCGATCCAGAATGCCAGGGGCGGCTGTTTCGCGTGGCGCATGAACAGCCGGTTGAGCTGCGAGACACTTATGCCGATCGTGTCCGCGACCGTGGCAATCGTTGTCGAGTTCGGCAATTTCTCCCGCATCAGCTGGACCGCCGCCTCGACCCGCCAGTCACCGCAATTGTCGAGGTCGTCACCCGGGGTTCGCGGCATGTGGAAGGAACTCCGGTGCTGGTCCACGCTCATTTCCGTGAGGCCCTTGAGGGCACGCGCCCGGCCGAGATGGCGTGACAACAGCTCGATCGCGAGATCAATCGATGCAGTTCCTCCCGGGCTGGTAAAGACCCGCCCGTCTTCGACAAAAATCTCCCGGCTCGTGATGTCTACGTTCGGGTAGCGTTCGAGAAAATCCCGCCTGTGGCGTTGATGCACGACGATCCGCCTGCCTTCGGTCAGCCCGGCCTGGGCGACGACGAAGCTGCCGGTGCAGAGCCCGACCACCGAACCGCCCGCCGCGTGGTAGTCCCTGATGAAGGCAAGTGTTTGCGCCGGCGTGTCGTCGATCTCCGACATCACGTTGCCGCCGATGATGACGAGGTAGTTGGGAGGGCAATCCTGGAGATCTTCGAATTGCAGATCGGGATCGACGTTGATTCCGGCGCTCGACGGCACGGGTTCGAGCCCCGGCCCCACGATGTTCCAGCCGCAGTAGATTTGCCCGTTTCGGTTGTTGTCGTCAGCCGCGTGGCGAAGCGTGTCGACAAACCCGCTGAGCGCGAGAATTGCGAATGTCGGCCGCAGCGACAACGCGAACTGGAGATCGGGTTTCGCAGTCATGCGGCTTTCTCCGAATCCTGCAGGCGACGGCTGCCGTGCAATGATCATGCAGGTAATTGCTTGTTACGTACAAGTTTGCAAGGGCGCGCGCCCGTAACATCCGGGGAAATCGCGCCTTCAGGTGATCGCGAAACCTGCGCGTTCGACCTGCGCATTCGAATGGGAGAACGTAAATTGAACTTTGTTCGTGAAATCGATGTCCTCGGCGTGCATGCGGAGGGAGAAATCGGAAGGGTCATCCTGTCGGGAGCGCCGGACATCCCCGGCTCCACGATGGTCGAAAAGATGGACTACATCAACAACGAGGATGACGAGATCCTTCGCCTGGCGCTTTACGAACCGCGCGGAGCCTCTCAAATGACCATCAACCTGCTGGTGCCACCGACGTCGGAGAATGCCGACATGGGATTCATTCCCATGCAGGCGGACGGCGCACATGCAATGTCCGGGTCCAATGCCATGTGCGTGGCGACTGCCCTTCTCGAGACCGGCGCCATGACGATGCGGGAACCGGAATCGGTCGTGGTACTCGACACGCCGGCCGGTTTGGTACGCACCCACGCAAACTGCCGTAACGGCAAGGTGGAGCGCGTCGAGATCGCCATGCCCGCCAGCTTCGTCGAACACCTGGATTATCCGGTGGAAGTGGAGGGGGTCGGAACACTCACGGTGGATGTGGCATTCGGCGGCTGCTTCTTCGCGCTGATCGACGCTGGGTCGCTTGGTTTCGAGATTGCCAGGCACGAAGCTCGTGACCTCGTGGACATGGGCAACAGGATCAAAAGGGCCGCCGTCGAGCAGGTCGCCGTGAGTCACCCGACTGTCCCGGCGTTCGATCGCATCGAGTATCCCATGTTCGTGGCCGGTCAGGGACAATCGATCATCAACGCCACGGTGATCTACCCGGGCCGCCTGGACCGCTCGCCCTGCGGGACCGGTACCGCGGCCCGGATGGCCGTGATGCACGCAAGGGGCGAGATCGGTATCAACGAGATCGTCTCCTCAAGGTCCATCATCGGCAGCGAATTCAAGACCCGGATCCACAGGCTTGTACGGTGCGGTCACCTCCAGGCCGTCAAGCCAACGCTGTCCGGGCGGGCCTGGGTCTACGGGTCCATGAAGCTGGGTGCCCACCCGCTGGATCCATACCCGCTGGGATTCACCCTGTCCGACACCTGGGGAACGGGCACGCCCCGCTGAACTCATGAACCAGGGAGTGCGGCACCGGCACGGGAGTTGGCCGGAATCGGCCGGCAATGCCGGCAGGGTCGCGCCGCCCTGCCGGGCAACCAGCATCCGACACCGGTTGAAATTTTCAATTGTGACCAAAATCAACACGTTTTTGCGCGATTCATTCAATAACTGCTGGAGAAACTGGGATTAACTGAGGGTGGTTTTCATCCTGCGAACTACTCGCCAAGAGAAATGGAGGAATAGGAGATGCAACCTGTCTACCGATTCTGGGTGACCGCGGCGCTTGCTGTACTGCTCGCCGGGGCATCCATCGCGCCGTCCGCCGCCGCAACAAAGCTGAGGCTCGCCGGACAGCATCCGGTCGATCACAATGCCACCCTGGTGCTTAACGAGACGATCAAGAAGATCGAAGATGCCGGTGTCGACATCGAGATCAGGCTCTTTCCTGCCGGCCAGCTCGGCAACGGCGAGCAGGTTTTCGGTGATGTGGCCCAGGGGGTCATCGATATCGGCCACACGTTCATCTACAGCCATAACGACCCGGTCCTGGAGATCAATTCGCTACCCTATCTCGTCGGCACGTATGAAGAGATGCAGAAGGTTTACTCGCCGGGGTCCAATTTCTACCGGATCTACGAAGCGAGCCTTGCCAACCAGGGTCTGAAACTGCTCGGCGTCTTCGCCGAAGGATTCATCGGCGTGGGCACGTCCGAAGAACCGACGAATCCGACGGAAATCGGCGACAAGGGCCTGAACATCCGGGTCTGGAGCGCCGAGGTCGGCCGGCTCACCGCGCAGGAAATGGGATTCCGGACCACCACGATGAACTGGGGAGACGTGATTCCGGCGATTCAGCAGGGCGTTATCGAGGGCGTGATCGGCGGTACCGCGGAATCGAACTACACGGTCTTTGGTGACGCGGTAAAATACTTCATCCCGTACAAGGCCTTCGTGGAAAACACGGCCTTCTACATTGGTCAGGCCAGGTGGGACTCCCTCACCCCGGAGCAGCAGGCAGTCCTCTCGGAGGCGTTTGCTGAAGCTTCGAGGGATTCCTTCGCCCTCAGTGAGCGCGTGGACGAGGAATACATCCGGCGGCTTCCGGAAATCGGGATCCAGATCATTCCCGTTTCCGACACGGAAATCAGCGCCATCGCTGACCACGTCCGGGCAACGGTATGGCCGGCCATGGAGGACAAGCTCGGCAAGGACATCATCGACCAGATGAAGGCGGATGTCCAATAGCCTTCACGTCGTGGGTGTGGCCCCCGGCTCCGTCCTTTCCACCAGGGGCCACCCTTGCAAACTCGGTCCCGGTGCCGTCCGGCATCGGGACGCGGAGTTGATTGCGGGCCCGTCATGATCTTCATGAAGCGGGTCATCCAGCTCGAACATGCCATCATCTTCGTTTGCAGCGTCATAATCGCGTTCACGTTCTGCCTCGTCGTCCTGCTCCGCTACGGTTTCCAATCCGACCTCTTCGCATACGAGGAGTGGATCCTGACGATCGCGTTCCTGCTCTATTTCCTTGGCGGCGCGTCAGCGACCGCCGGAAACGCGCACATCAAGGCCGATATCGTTCTCGAACTCATCCGCACGGAGAAATCACGCAACGGGTTTCAGTGCATCGTGATGGTCCTGGAGACGATCATCGGGGCGTTCCTGACCTGGTACGCGGTGCTGATGGTCATGAACGAGTTCGTCCGTTGGCCGAACATACCGACGTCCCCAGTCTACAAGATTCCGTTGGCGGTACCCCGGATCTTCATCCTGGTCGGTTTTTTCCTGATGACCGTCCATGCTGCGCTGCATGCAGTCAAATTCTACAAGTCCTATCGCGAAGGTCACTCCCGGCCTGTGCGCGACATGCCGCTGAACGGGGGGTGAACTCATGGTCCTGCTGGCCGTTTTCCTGATTCTTTGCATCGGCCTGGTCATCGGGTTGCCGGTACCCTTCGCATTCGGCGCCGCACTGATCTATCTCGGCTACTTTGCCGACACGGAAGTCTCGACGTTTCTCTCCGGTGGCCATTGGCGCATGAATTCCATCGTCCTCCTGGCGATTCCCCTGTTCATCCTTGCCGGAAGCATCATGAACCGCGGCCGCATTGCAGAGCCGCTCGTGGATATGGCCGCACTCATTTTCGGGCGCATCAAGGGCGGACTCTCGGCATCCGCGGTATTCGCGAGCGCCGTCTTCGGCTCGATTTCGGGCAGTGCGGCCGCGACCCTGACCTGCATCGGCGGCGTCATGCTGCCCCGGCTGGAGAAAGCCAATTACCCGAAGGGTTTCAGCGCCGCCCTGATTTCGAACGCGGCGCCCCTGGGCCTCCTGATCCCGCCGAGCTCGATCCAGATAATCTATGCGTGGATCACGCGCCAGTCGGTGCTGAAGTGCTTCCTTGCGACCGTCGTGCCGGGGCTGATCCTGATCACCCTCCTCATCGTCGTGAATTTCGTCATGATGCACCGCAAGAAAGGCGTGGAAGTTGAACCTGAACCGGAAAACTTCGTTCGCGAAGTCAGGAAGCGCACGGTTTACGCTTCGCCTGCCCTCCTGATGCCGGTCATCATACTCGGCGGAATTTACGGGGGGATCATGACTCCCACGGAATCGGCGGGGATTGCCGTCCTCTGTGCTCTCCCGATCGGATTCCTGGTCTACCGGGGACTCAACTGGAAAACCTTCAAGGATGCGGTCATCGAAGCATCGATTACGACGGGTGCCGTGATGGTCATGTTCTTCATGGTGATGATCGTGAGCCGGCTGCTCGTGTTCGAAGACATCCCCAGGCTCGCCCAGGAGTTCGTGTATTCCATATCGGAAAACCCCATTGTCATCCTGCTGATGATCAACCTGCTGCTGGTCGCGATCGGCATGCTGATGGACGACGTGTCCGGCGTGCTGTTGTCCGCGCCTCTCCTGTTGCCGATAGTTCAGGACATCGGCATCGACCCGATCCAGTTTGCCGCTATCATCGGCGTCAACCTGGGGATGGGCAACATCACCCCGCCCACGGCGCCATTGCTGTATCTCGGTGCCCGGATCGGATCCACATCGGTCAACTCGATGCTCAAACCGACGATGATCATGATCCTGTTCGCGTGGATCCCGACGCTTCTCCTTGCCACCTTCGTTCCGTCGCTGTCACTCTGGCTGCCGGAATTCGTCCTGGGCCGGTAACGCCGGTGCCCGCGTGCGCGTGGCCCCTTCGAACGACTGTCCTGGATCCCGGTGTCCGCGAGGATGCAACCGGTCTCATGACGAAGATTCTTGCCAGCCGCACCAAATGCCGCGATGTAGGGAATGAAACGGGCCGGTCATGCCGGACGGATGTCGGGGATCCAGCCGTCGGCGACGGCATTCCCGCTCTGCCCATTCCGCCGGTCGCATCCCGAATGCCGGGGGAGGACAAATGACGCTTGAATATGCCGGCGATCTCGCGGCGCGGATCGAGGACCTGAAATCGAGTGGTCTTTACAAGCGCGAGCAGGTCATCGCCTCTCCGCAGCAGGGCGAGATCATCCTTTCGGACGGGACTGCCTGCATCAATCTCTGTGCCAACAACTACCTGGGTCTCGCGAACCACCCGCAGCTGGTCGAAGCGGCCCAGGCTGCGCTGGGCACTTACGGGTTCGGCATGTCCTCGGTCAGGTTCATCTGTGGCACCCAGCTTCCTCACAAGCAGCTCGAGGGGTGCCTGAGCGAGTTCCTGGGCATGGAGGACACCATCCTGTTCCCGAGTTGCTTCGATGCGAACGCGGGGTTGTTCGAGACCCTTCTCGGTGCGGAGGATGCCATCATCTCCGATGCGCTGAACCATGCCTCGATCATCGACGGGATCCGGCTCTGCAAGGCACGGCGGTTGCGCTACGCCAACAACGACATGGCCGGACTGGAGGCAAGGCTGGTCGAAGCCCGGGATGCGCGGTATCGCATGATCGCCACCGACGGCGTGTTTTCCATGGACGGCACCTTCGCCGATCTCAGGTCCATCTGCGATCTTGCCGGGGAGTACGACGCGATGGTGATGGTCGACGACAGCCACGCCGTCGGCATCGTCGGCGGGTCGGGCCGGGGGACGCCCGAGCATTGCGGCGTCTCCGGCCGCGTGGACATCCTGACCGGGACACTGGGCAAGGCACTCGGCGGTGCGGCCGGTGGATACGTCTCGGCCAGGTCGGAAATCGTCGAGTGGCTGCGACAGCGGGCGCGTCCCTACCTTTTCTCCAATACGCTGGCACCGGTCATCGCCGGAACCAGCCTGCGTGCGCTCGAGATTCTGACGGACTCGACCGAGATTCGCGGCCGGCTGTGGCGCAATGCGGGGCACTTCCGAAAGGAGATGGCGGCCCTCGGATTCGAACTGCTCCCCGGCGATCACCCGATCGTTCCGGTGATGCTGCGCGATCCCGCGCTTGCACAGGAATTCGCCGACAGGGTGCGCAGGAAGGGCGTGCTGGTGGCCGCCTTCTCGTTTCCGGTCGTGCCGCGCGGCCAGGACCGGATCCGCGCCCAGATGTCGGCCGCCCACGACATCGCGGACCTGGACCGTGCGATCGCCGCCTTTGGCGAGGTCGGGCGTGGCCTGGGTGTAATCACGTAATCCGCCGGACATGCAAGGAGGCGCAACCCGATGTTCTCACTGGACGGACAGACCGCAATCGTCACCGGCGGCGCAAGCGGTATCGGGCTCGCAACCGCGCGGTTGCTGGCCGGGATGGGCGCCAACGTGGTCATCGCCGATCGCAACGAGGAGGCGGGACGCCTGGCCGCGGACGGCCTGGCAAGAGACGGAAACAGTTCTCTTTTCGTCAGGACAGACGTGTCTGAACCCGGCGATGCGAACGCCTTGGTGACGGCGGCGACCAGACGGTTCGGATCGCTGGAGATTCTCATGCATTTCGCCGGGATCGGCATGGAGCGGCCTGCGCTTGACACGACCATCGAGGACTGGAGCCGCATCATTGCCGTGAATCTCACGGGCAGCTTCCTGGTCATGCGGGCAGCGGGGGCGGCCATGGTCGAGGCGGGATACGGCCGGATTGTCTCGATGTCCTCGACCGCCGGCGAACGTGGCGGGACCGGTCGTGCTGCCTACGGGGCCTCCAAGGGCGGGGTTGCTGCATTGACCCGTGTCATGGCATTGGAATGGGCTGGGTCAGGCGTGACGGTCAACACGCTTGCGCCGGGGGCCACGGACACGGCGCTGGTGCAGAAAATGCATGACGCGGAAACCCGCCGCGCCTATCTCCAGGGCATCCCCATGGACCGATACGGTGTCCCGGAAGAGGTCGCGGCAGCGGCCGTCTACCTTGCGCTTCCGCAATCGGGCTACATCACCGGGGTGACCCTCCCGGTGGACGGGGGATTCATGTCCAGCGGCGTGATCAAGCGCGGCTGAACCGGTCCTGTGCCGGCAATGCGGGTTCAACCGAGGCGGTTTCCCCGGACGTGCGGGCCGGGAGGGTGCTTTCGAACGTGCAAGACGAAACCAGGTCGCGATCAGGTAAATCCCTTGGGTGGCTGGAACAGTGCACGCCCCTCCCGGGGTTTGATCCTACCGGCGAGAAATTGGCAGTGACTTCAGGACGTCAAGCGTCTGGATCAGTGCATTTTTCCGGTGCTGCCGAATGGCCGGAAAAGTAGTTTCGAATTGCACCGAGGACAGCGACCGCCGCGCGAGTGAGTTTCACCCCGTTCAGGTGCGCGATGACAACTGGCTGACTGGGTATGTCCTCCACGAGGGGCCGGTATGCGATGGCCTGGCCATCGTAGCTCCGGTCACCAACCGGCCTCGTCATCGACAGGGAGACTCCCAGGCCGTTGGCCACCAGCCCGCGAATGACCTCGAGATTGGAACAATAGTAAAGGACCCGGGGCTCGTGGGCGTATGTGCGCATCATCCCGAGCAGGAATTCGCGGCTTTCCGGCAGGTCGACGAGAATGAAAGGTTCCCCGACGAGTTCTTCCAACGAAATTGCGGTCCTGGCCGCCAACGTGTGATCTGCCGGCACGATGGCCAATGGCTTTGCATAGTACAGGACCACTTTCTCCAGGTCTTCCCAGAATCCACTGTCATAGGAGAGACCCAGTTCGACTTGCCCGGTAAGAAGTTCGTCGTGAATGCGACTCTGGGTAAGCAGCTGAAACTCTATACGGATCCGCGGCAGTTCTTCGGTAAGAGCTCTAAGAAGTGCGGGCAAGTGGTAGCAGGCAAGCGGCTCGAAGCATCCTAGAACCACGGTGCCGCCAATGTCCTTCGAGTCCTCGGTCAGAGCATCCGGAAAATCGTTGACCAGGGCAAGAATACTTCGCGCTTCCTGCAACGCGATCTGACCTGCCGCCGTTGGCGACACTCCCTGTCCGCGATGGCGATGGAAGAACTGTTTACGAAACACGGCTTCCAGGTGAGCAATTGCTCCGGTGATCGCAGGCTGGGACACTCGAAGCTGCCGAGCGGCCTCGGTAACATTGTTGTGCTGACCGACTGCGACGAGATATTCCAGTTGACGCAGCGTGAATTTTTTCATCGGGCAAATCATACCAGTAGCCAGTAGCCGGATCAACGCTGCAGGCCCCGGCGGAGGCCTGCATATGCCCAAACCGAATTAATCTAGCGCCGAGGACTTCCCACCTGTTGTAAAGAGGTTTCAGCGGGTTTTGTGCCCGCTCCAACGCTCATGCCGGGTCGGCATTCCGTGGACGGCCCGGATCGAATTCCGTCTGGTTCGCCAACATGGCACAAGCGACAGCGATCAGTCTGTCTGCCACGCTCCGGAGAGCGCGGGCGTGACCGTGGCCCCTGGCACGCAGCGCGGCGTATTTCGCCTGGCAGATGGGATCCCGCTGTACGGCTGTGCCGGCCCAGTGATAGACTGCATGCTGCAGGCGCTTGTGTGCGGCGAGCCGACGTTTGACGATCAGGCTTTTGCCTGAGCGTCGTGTCACTGGTGCGACTCCGCACAAGCATCGCAAAGCATGATAGTCCCTGCGCCTCAGAGGTTCATGAGCCTCGGTCAGCAGCGTGGCGAGGACAGTTCTGCCGACACCGGGAAGTGATGCCAGGATTGCCACGTCACGCTGCGGGGCCACCCCCGGGTTGGAATCCGGATTTTCCTGGGCTTCTGCCACGGCCGCCGTCAACTGCTCCATCTGGCGTTGTGCGTTCGCCAGTTCGTCGTTGACGAGCTGGAGCCTCTTGATGATGAGCTGGATGTGGGCGACAGCGGCCTCTGTGGTTCCGGGCGCCACGGCGATGGCCGGCTCACGCAGGCGGTCAAGGACATCCTGGGCGCTGACGGTGCGCACACGCCGGCGCTTGAGGAGCTTCTCGACCGTAGCGAGACGGAGGCGCCGGGCCTTGGCGGGCGTTGGTGCCAGCGTCCACAGTTCGGGCACCCAAGCCTTGGTCAGGTTGCTCTCGACCTTGAAGAACTGCGGATAATAGCGCCAGAGTTGCTGTCTCTGGCGGTTGACGAGGCGGGTTCGTTCACCGGTCAGCTCGTTGGCGATGCGGGTCCATTCGCGAAGCTGGACCACTTTCGGCGTGCCCGGAGCGAGCCTGCGGAAGAAGCGCCTGTCCGTGCGCAGTGCATCGGCCAGGGTGTGGGCGTCGCGGCTGTCGTCCTTGGCACCGGCCGGAGAGTGGCGGTCCCTGAAGCGGTCGAGTTGTTTCGGATTGAGCGAATGGACGGCGAAGCCGCGCTCCAACATCGCCTCGACCACGGGTCCGTGCGGAACCTCGATGGCAACGCCAACGGTATCAGCCTCGGCGCCGGTCCGGGTCAGGATCCAGTTGGCCAGCGCGGCCAGGCCGGTGCCGCCATGCCTGAAGCTCCGGTTGCCCAGAAGCGTGCCGTTGATGTCGACAATGGCTGCCTGGTGATCGCAGGCCCCCCAGTCGATGCCGACGAGGAATTTGATTTCTGACATGTGTTCAGCTCCCTGTATGAACTGCATTCCTTTTTCTGTCGGGCCACCACGATGCGAACCGTTTCCTGTACTGGCGCTCAAGGCGCGAACTTCCCACTGGGTCTCCATCGCGGCCAACGATCGGGGCGTGGGTCCACGGCAGGCGCTGAAGGCGCTGGAAAGGCATGGTTGCTCCCGATCGATTGGCCCGATTCGTCCTTGCGGACGAAACCCTGAAATTGGATGGGTGTCGGGAATTTTTTCTGCCCCGGTTTCCCCTCCGCGCTCCGCGCTCCGGGGAAATCGGGGCAGCTGCGGGGCGGCGATCATCAGGCATCGATACAGGTACAGGAAAGGCAGCATTATCGGGCGGGTATGAAACCCCGGAGGACGTCCCGCGTAAGTATCGTCACGCGCAGGACGCGAACGGCAACTCTTTTGTTGAGCGGCGGACCACAGGACGCGGTGCGCCGATGCTTGAACTTCGTCGCGACCGGCGGCCCGGACTTGACAGGCGAAGCGCCAGGCAAAGGCTTGATAGTGCGAAGTGCCGAATGAGGCCCGCTCCCCGCTCGTCGCGTCCAGCGCCGTGGCCATCGTTGAGCGGAACCTTGCGGCCTGGTCCCGTTGTTCTCGGCACCAGGCGTATCGATGCGGACGGGCGGCACGCAACACGGCCCTGCCGATGGACGTGTCGCTGGCTGCGGATCCGCGCAACGTGGTCGCGCCCTGCCGGTGCGCGTAACAGGAGCATCGACTTTTTCACTTGTCCGGTCCGGGCAGTCGTGACCAGGCATCGGGCCAGTACCCGTCCGTCACGAGATTCCGTTTTCGAGACTGACCGAAGCACGCGTGCATCACTTATGGTTATGAACGAGATAAGCAGTTTCAATTTGCCGGAACCTCGGTGCGTATTCCACAGTCTCCCAAATGGTTCGCCACGGCCGGACCATTCAACGGAACGAAGTCCAGGGAGGAAAAAATGCAAAGGCATCTTTATGGATTGATCGGCATCTTGGTTGCCACGACATTGTCGGCAACCCCGGTTTCGGCCAATGGCTGCGGATCGGTCACGATCGCGGAGATCAACTGGGCGTCGGCAGAGCTCATGGCGAATGTCGACGCGTACATTCTTGAACACGGGTACGATTGCGACGTCGAGCTGGTACCCGGAGCGACAATGCCGACGTTCATGTCGATGAACGAAAAGGGCGAACCGGACATAGCGGGGGAACTTTGGGTCAACGCTTTTCGCGAGCCACTCGGCAAGGCGCTGGACGAAGGACGTCTTCATTCCGTGATAGCCGGGCCGATCACGGGGCTCGGCGAGGGTTGGTGGGTTCCTTCCTACACGCTGGAACAGAACCCCGAACTGAAAACAGTCGAGGACTTCCTCGAACGACCGGACCTGTTCCCGCATCACGAGGATTCGTCCAAGGGTGCATTCTACGGGTGCCCGTCGGGATGGGGCTGCCAGCTTACGAACGCCAACATGTACCGGGCATTCGGGATGGAGGAAAAGGGATGGCTGCTGGTGGACCCGGGATCTTCCGCCGGTCTCGACGGTGCGATCGCCAAGGCTGTCGAACGTGGTGACAACTGGTTTGGCTACTACTGGGCTCCGACCGCGATCGTCGGCAAGTACAACCTGCAGCTGCTGCCGTTCGAGGTCCAGTTCGCCGGTTCGGAGAACTGGGACGGATGCATCGTGAAAGCGGAACAGGATTGTGCGGATCCAAAACCCTCCGCATGGACGAAGTCGGAAGTTCACACGGTCATCACCGATGCCCTGATGCAGCGCGGAGGCGCGGCCGTCGACTTCCTCTCGAAACGCGTTTTTCCCGGGCCAGTGATGAACGCGATGCTGGTCCATATGGAAGAGGAGCAGGCCGGCGGCATGGATGCAGCCATCGAGTTTCTGGTCAGGTACGAAGACGTCTGGACGGAATGGGTTTCGGAAGAAGTCGCCGAAAAAGTGAAGGCCAGCCTCTAGACCACATTCTGCGTGCATGCCGGTCCTTCCTGATAGTGCGTCAATCACGTTTTTTGGTGGGACGGGTTGGGACCGTGATGCGCGTGTGGCGCGCCGGATGGTTCCGGCAACCGGTTCCGGTGATTTGCATGTTTGGTTGGGAACCGGTCACCGCGGTCCATGGCCCGGGTTTCGGAGCACGGCAGGTGCGTGACTGGTATTGACGGGCGCGCAGTTTCGGCAGTTCATTCCAGTCCCGGGCGCCTTTGGGGCGGGCCCGGCTGACGCGCGGGTCGGCGGCCATCAGAGCGCGGGTCGCGTCGTCGCCGACGTCACCTGCGTCGAAACCGCATTCGATTGCCGTCGGGCCGAAGGCTCCGAGCCAGTCCGGCAGGTGCCGGCAGATCCGTGCTGTCGAGGCATGGAGACGACTGCGGGAGCTACCCTGTCCATGGACAGGCCCGACCGCGCATCGAAGGCGCTCTCGGCGAGGAAGAGGGTAACAGTCACGCATGAATGCCATTCTAAGGAAGGCGATGCTTGACGCGAACGAGCCATGAGCTGGGAAGGAGGGCCAGACAATCTGAAAGGACCGCTTGACCCCGAGCAATTTGGTATTCCCATTGTCGTCCGTTATTTTCGCTGTGCCGGGCGAGCTTGCGGGCGAGGTCATACGGGAACGCACCATGGCTGGGTTGCAGGCTACCCGCACCCGTGGTCGCAATGGTGGTCGCAAATTCGCCCAGACGACGGCCCGGGTCCGAACATCTCAGGCAGCCCTGGCAAGCAGCGACAGGTCGGATTCCGAAATGAGCGACGAACTCGGCAGCCGGCCTGCAACCCTTACTTCGACGATGGAGCCGGAAGATAGCCCCGGCCACACCCGATCAGGGCAATCGACAGCACCCGGCGGGCGCTTCACCTCCAGATTGACGCGCCAGATCCGGACCACGCAGGGCGTCCCGTGACCATGATCGGTTCCCGGCCAGATCCCTGACTGTACAGGCATGGAAGTCAGGCTGTCGTGCAGGACGTCTCCCTGCCAATCGTGGCACAAATCCTGGGTCACAGCCAGGTGACAAAGACTCTTCGTTACGCACGCACCTGCGACAGGGAAATCGAGGCAGCGGCAGAGCGGATCGGGACCACGATCTCTGAACAGCCCGGTCCTTCCCCGGTCTTCCGAATTCGCTTCGTGAAGCTCGAATTCTCCACCTTTTCGTACTTGCGGAAAATGGCGAATTCCGGGAAACGTCACTGCAATCGCCGACATCGCCGCCGGGAAGGATCATGAATATAAGCCTCGAATTCATCGAAGACGCCGCCTTCTTTCGCTACCCTCCGGAATACGAGGCATGCGTGGAGGAGTTCGACCGGCTTCTCGACGAACGCGAAGCAGGCCGGGTCGGCGAAAAGCGCTACATAGACGGATTACATGATCTCGCCGAACGATTTCCGTGGTTCATCGACGCGCATGCGCATATCGGCAACGTGTTGCTGAACAACGGCAGGACGAAGCGCGCCCTTGATGCATACCGGAAAGGCTTCTCGCTCGGCGAGGCGGCCATCCCCTCGAGGTACAGCGGCCTGATCGAGTGGAGACAGCTCGAAAACCGGCCGTTTTTCCGTGCCGCGCACGGTATCGTTCTGTGTCAATTGAGACTCCGCCGCTGGAACGATGCCATCGACCTGATGAGGGCGATGGACCTCTGGAATCCGGATGACAATCAGGGGATACGCTACCTGTTCGGCTCGGCCTTGCTGCGTGCCGGCAGAAAGGTCGAGGCGCGCAATCACATGGCGGAGTTGCGGGGGGGAGAGCCGTCATTGCGGTATGAAATTGGGCTCCTGCACCTGCTCGAGGGAGAATACCGGGCGGCAGCAACAAGCCTGCGGCACGGGTTCATCGAAAACGGCTATATCGCGGAGGTGATCTGCGGAATGCCGGATCCGCTGCCGATCGCGATGTGGCGCGCCATTAACTTGGGCCGACCGGAATGTGCAAAAGACTACGTCGACTTGTTCGGCGAACTGTGGAACAGGACGCCAGGGGCCGTGGAATTCGTGCGCTGGCTCAACACCCACCCTGAAGTCATGGCGGAGCGTGCAGCTTTCCTGGCATGCGAACAGGAACTGCTCTGGGAGCAGGACTCCGAGAGATGCATGAGCATTGGCGATAAACAAGTAAAGCTTGCACGAGCCATAGACGGGAAACTGTCGGACAGGATCGTGGTGAAGCGCACCAATCGGCATGGCATTGAGGCATGGCCCTGGCTGCACGCGGCTTCGTGCCTGTGATCCACCTGAATGCGTGGCCGGCTTGTCTTCGATGACCACTGTGAGATTGCCGAAACCCTCCAGGAATTGCTGCTGGGTGACATGAACGTCCGCAGCCTGGCCGGAGTCGTCGATGCCCCCGATGCGGGGGATATCGAGGCCCGGGCGAGACAGGCCGCCATCACGTTCCCAGATTTTATTCGTGAAGTCGCGGATGGCCCCAAGTCATGGTGCTCCATCGGGTGTCGAAACCGATTCGGAACGTAACTTGGCTTGGACCGGGGCCACCCAAGTGAACTGAAGACGCCCGCACGATTGATCAATAGCGCTCGGCGAATGCCGAACGATCATGAGGCGGAGGGCCGTTTTCCGCGAAGTACTCCTCCGCTCTGACAATCTTCCCGTGCCGCACCAAAAAGAAGGACACCGCGAACAAAGAGGTATCGCCGTCGCCGATTTCCGTCACCGTCACCACGGTATCGGCGTACTCGTCGATTCGCCGGACCGTGCAACGCCAGGCACCTGGATAGTTCTCGTTGAGAGCGATGAAGTTCCCGGGGCCGCAGATGCGCTCTCGGGTATTCGGCCAATGTGCCTCTAAGTCCTCGGACAACAAGGGCATGGCATCCCGAAATCGCCTCTGGTCGAAACAGCGCCAGAGCTCAATCGCCACATCCCGGCTTTTCCGTTCGGTCAATGGAGCGTCGAGTCGATTCAACTGTCTTCCTCCCCATGCTTTTTGCCGACCTGGGTGTGCAGACAGCAGAACTGGATCGTTTGGCATCTTTCAATGCCGCAGCGCACTCCGGCGGTGAAGGCGGAGGCGCTGTCACAACTGCGGCGGCAGCAGTCCGCTGACCTCCTTCAACGATTGCGGGGTCGATGTCGTCGACACGGATCATGTGCTCTCCTTCAAGGCGGCGTGCATTGCCGCTCGCCGTCATCGACCCGTCGATTGGCATTCAACGATCGGAGGACCCCCGAAGCCGGTCCCTTCGCCTCGTTCATCCGCCCCGTCAGTTTACCGACAAGAGCGAAGTATCCATGACCGCTTTGGTTGGCCTGCGGCCAGCCCCCCCTGAATCCGCGAAAGGAGGATTCCGACGAAACTCCGGGAGAGAAGCACATCGGCATCCTGCAGCACCAGCCGAATTGCCCGGACAGCCATCAAATCTCGCGGGAACCGCGGTCAGGCCCGTCTGATTCCGTACCGTGCTCACGAGTTCTCGTCCAACTCGCCGAGGATTGCGGGCAACTGGGTGTTCAGGCCGACGGCATTCTCAATGTCGAGCTGAAACGCGATACCGGCGCCGCTTTCACTGTCGAAGTGTGCCGTGTCGCTGATGGATTCCAGGATTGGGCGTGCTTTATCCGCCGCGACGACGAACAGGACGACGTCGGACTTGGCCGTGAGTTCCAGGCCGAAAAACGTGCTCTCTGGCACCAGCCCCTCGCCGCGAACGCTGGTGATCACGGTGACGCCGGTTGCGCCCGCCGCCCGGCCCGCATCGATCACGGCGTCGGTCGTGTCGTCGTTGACCAGAGCAACGATGAGTTTCAGCTTCATGCCTTCAACTCCCTGTGTCTCAGTTGTGCGCTACGCCTTTTTCCGAGCCAGGATGCAATCGCAGCGTATCCCAGTACAGACACGATGGGGAACACGCTGGCAAAAGCGATCAGCCCGAACCCGTCGATCAGTGGGCTGCGTCCGGGCACGGCCGCAGCGAGGCCGAGGCCCAGCGCCGCCACGACGGGCACTGTCACGGTGGACGTGGTCACGCCGCCCGTGTCGTAAGCCAGAGGCACGATGGCGCGCGGTGCGCCGAAGGTCTGGATGATGACGATGCCGTATGCCGCGACGATGTACCAGGCGAGCGGCGTACCCGTCACGATGCGAAAGCAGCCGAGTGCGATGCCAACCGCGACCCCGACCGCGACGGCAAGGCGGAGCCCCGTAGCGCCGATCGATCCACCCGAGACCTCCTCGGCCTTGACCGCTACCGCGATCAGCGAAGGCTCTGCGACCGTCGTGGCGAAACCGATGGAGGCGGCGAAGGCGTAGACCAGGAGGTAGTCTGACCAGCCCGCGTTGCCTGCGCCGTCCAGGGTTTCCCACGCCGTTAACTGACGCGCCATGGTCTCGCCCAGTGGAAACAGGGCCTCCTCCAGCCCGATGAGGAACAGGGTCAGGCCGACCAGCACATAGACGAAACCGATCACGATCCGGCGCAGCCGCGGTGGTCGGCGGCGTAGCACGGCGAACTGGAAAACCGCCAGAATCGCGACGATGGGCCCGACATCCAGAGCTGTCGAAAACGCAGTGGCGGCGAAGGTGGAAAAAAGCTCCTGGATCATGACAGCACTCCGTAGATCAGGACGCCGATGATCGGGGTCAGGCTGGCGAAGGCGATCAATCCGAAACCGTCGACCAACGGATTGCGGCCCCGGATCGAACTGGCGAGGCCAATGCCGAGCGCGGTCACCAGAGGGACCGTGATCGTGCTCGTGGTCACACCGCCCGAATCGTAAGCCACTCCGACGATCTCCTCAGGCGCGAAGGGCGTCATCAATGTCACGATCAGGTAACCGCCGACGATCATCCAATGGAGCGGCCAGCCCTCCAGGATTCGCAGCACGCCGAGTACGATCGCCGCGCCGACGGCAACGGCGACCACCATGCGAAGCTCGAAGGCATAGGCGGCGCGCGCCTGGGCGACGTCGGGGATGGCGCCGGCGCCGGCAGCGATATCTGCTGCCTTTGCCGCGACCGCGATCAATGCCGGCTCGGCAACCGTGGTGCCGAAGCCGAGGCAGAAAGCGAAGGTGAACAGTGCCGCCGCGTTACCCTTGCGTGCGAAGGCGTCGGCCATCGCTTCGCCGATCGGAAACAGCGCCGTTTCCAGCCCCTGCATGAACAACACCAGGCCGAGGACGACACACACGGTCCCGAACAGGACCTTGCCGAGGTCCGGGAAGGGTTGCTGCAACACCGCGACCTGGAAGAAGGCGATCACGAGGAATATGGGGGCGAGGTCGCGCAGGGCATCCAGAATCCGCCCCAGCACGGCAGAGGAGGTTTTCGACATCGCAACCGGACAGCAGAGATGAAACTTCGACGGTGCGCATTACTAGCAGGGGTTTTCCCTTGAGGCCAGCAACAGTGTGGGACGTGCCGGTCATGGCGCGTTCGAAACGCATCGGGCCCTGTGATCGCACTGGCGTATCCTCCGCTCCATTTGTCAATTCGTCGGCAGGGCCAGTACGGCGAAGTCAATTGGCATGCAAACCTGACCGGCAATCGGCGTCCGGGGGCGGTGGTATTGGCGCGGGAAGAGCACTCCTGCTGGCACGGTCGGCGCTTTCCGTGAACTCGCCGTAAGCGGGTAAACGGCGACGTCTGTTGATTTCGCCTGGTTTCTGGTTTCGTCCTGGCGGCTGCGGCCGATCCTGCGGCCTGACATTCTCCGATTTGCTGCTGCTGCGCCTTTTTTTCCGTTTGACACGATAGGGCGCCGGGGCTATTCCCGGCGAATCAAGACGAATCATCGGGGAGAACGGCCATGGGCGCATGGTTTGGATCGAAAGCGACCTCTGGTCTTTGCCAACCGCTCATCGCGATGTGTCCGCCGCATGGCTAAGTCGATTCATAATGCCCACCTCGGTATGTCGTTGATATTACGCAATATTTTTTGTCACACATCGTGATAACGCCCCTTTCCCCGATACCCTGACCAGTCTGCTGGGCAATCCAGTCCCTTTTTTTGCCCCTGGATGGCGTCCCGGTCGTCGAATTCGATCGTGGCCACCGTATCGGCCTGCCGCCTCCCGCAGGTTGCCGCAGTGTCCATGTTCCCGGCGGACCCGTTGCAGGACCGTTGCGGTCCATGTCGATCATTTTCAGCTCCATTCGATACCGTGACAAGACCCCCCGAACACAAAAGACAACCTGTTGCCCTGTTCTGATCGGAATCGGGACCTGACCCGGTTTGCCCAGGGTTTCGAGGTGTTTTCGGGATCGGGATCGAGTGACGGATTGCAAGGGTATCGTCACCGGCCAGGACATCCTTGACAAGCAGCCTGACGATCCGTTGGCGCTCCGCAACATCCATGGTCTCGGCGCTCTCCTGCAGCCGGGTGAGAAAGCCTGTCAAGGTTTCGGTGAGTTTCAGCCAGGTTTCCTTTTCCCGCGCCTGACTGACGACGGACTGCCATTCGGCGCTGACAGCCTTTTCCTGCTGTCACAAATGCATTGCCCCATACGTCCAGCGTCAAGAGTCGCTGCATTCCCCGCATCATCCGTCCCGCATCCCCCCTGTCAGATTGACCAACACTGTTGCGCACATTCCACGATCTCCTGTCAGTCCCGGCCATAGCCCCGTGGCGGCGTGACGTCCTCGAGGTCCGAAAGGTCCAGATCACAAATGATGCCAAGGCGTTCGCCGGTCTGCGTATCATGGAGCGCCTCGGGAAGCGCGTCATGCCAGTCCCGGTACTCCTCCTGAAGGCGGATCAGGGTCTCGACGGCGTCGGTCCAGCGCCTGTGTCGCGGACGCCGGTCGATCGGGGATCCCGGACGGATCGGCTTTGCCGCGGCCTTGCGCCGGTTCCGGAAACGTTTTTGCCGTTCTGCATTGGTGAGGGCCATGACGCGGTCTCCCGGGCGTTACGTAACGATCGATGTATGGGGTTGAGGCTCCGCGTCGTCTGCAGATACCGGGTCGCGCGCGCCTCGTGGGAAGCGGCCCTGCGGAGCTTCGCATCGTCTGCGGGAACGGGGATGGTGCCCGGCCACCTGGACAATCATGGTGCAGTCTCCCAAGCGTTACGTAACGGATTCTGTATGGAGATCATGTCTCGAGACCACCATCACGTGAGGGCGCAGGTGCAGCATCGGAATGCCGGTCCCGACCCTTTCCGTCATCCTTGACCGGACGGTTACGCCATCCCGTGATCACGCGTGCGCATGAAAAGCCATCTTTCGTGTTCGGGGGGGTAATGGCGCCCTCTTCAGCCTTCGTCAGGCTCTTCATGGCCTGACGCCGTATCGTCGAACAGCGCCAGCTGGGGCGTTTCCGGTCGCGCGCCTGAGCGCAGGCGCTCGACATCGGCCGCAGAGATGATCCAGGGTGCCCCCTTGCACAACTGATGGGCCGGCAGACGGCCCTCCCGCGCCATGCGGCCCGCCTTCTGGTAATCGACCCCCAGGGCGGCGGCGGCCTCGCTCAACGTCATTTCACCGCGCTCAAGCCGCTCGCCCTCACGGTAGAACGGGATGCCGCGCTTGTTGCGGAAACGGCAGACACTTGCCTTTCTCCAACTGTGGCCCTTGCCGGTGCGCCGTCCCAGCCGGTTCAGCAATGCCGCGATCGCCATGTCCGGCATCTGTCGCGACAGTTCCGTGATCAGGGCTCCGGTTTCGGCATCGGTCACATGGCGATGCTGACCTGTGGCTCTCCTGGCAACGAACAGTTCCGTATGGTCGCCGCCACGCCAGTGCAGCAGCAACCTGACCTGCCTGTCCTCACACCAGACCATGATTTCCTCGAGCGCAGCGCGAAGCATTCGCTTGCGGGTCTCCGCGGTGACGCCTTCATGGTTCCATGCCAGTTCAAGATCGGCGCCGAGTTGCAGGCATGCTTCCCGCTCCTCTTCATCCATCCTCATGTCCGCATGGGCCGCGCGCGCATGCTCCAGTGCGGTCTCGACTGCCTGCACCGCGATCAGGCGCTCGTTCCACCGGCGCTCCAGTTCGCCCGCCACCTGCCGGTTCCCCGGATCGACGGCATCGTACTGCTGCCACGCGCGATGGGCCTCGTAGCGGGCGCGCTCGAGCGCGATCTCATGCTGGCGAACCGCCTCCGACCCCGTCTCGGCATCGTCTTCGATGACGCGGAGCGCCGCCTCAAGGCCGATCGGCTCGAGAATGCGGACAATCTCCCTGCCGACCGCCGCGTCCGCGGGAGCGCCGCCGAACGAGATGCACTTCGGCTCGTTGTAATTGATCACCCCCGAGCGGCAGGTGTAACGCAGCACAGTGCCACTGGTTCCGCTGTAGGTGACCGTCAGCTTGCGCCCGCAGTGGCCGCAGCGCAGCAGCCCGGCAAGCAGGGCCGCACCGCTGCGAACCGCGCCGCGCCGTCCCGAGGGCATCATCTTCGTGCTGTTGTCCGCGATCACGCGCCGGTTCCGTTCGTAGGTCTCCAGGCTGATATAGCCTTCATGATGGTCGGGGATGAAGACCTGCCAGGCGTCCCGGTCGCTCACCACCTTGCGCGTGATCTTCTTTTCTCCGTCGCGGATTTCGACCTGGCTCTCGGTCCGGCCATAGGCATAGGCGCCGGCATAGACCGGATTGGTCAGGATCTCGTGAACCCGCGCATAGTTCGGCAACTGCCATCGCAGCTGCTCGTTCTCGCCCGTCGGCCGTGACGGCAGCTCAAGACCCTCGTCGTGGAACCAGAGATGGACCTGGCGAACGCTGTGCATCTCGTCGAACCTGCGAAAGACAAGATCGATCGCCGCGCGGACACGCAGGTCCGGGTCCTTCTCGATCGCGTTCCTGCCGACACGCCGGTATCCGGCCGACACGGCCAGGAACAGCGCGCCGCGCGCCGCCTTGCGGTTGCGGCCCTCGATCGAACGCCTGCGCATGTTCGCAAGCTCGAGTTCCGACATGGTCCCGTGCATCCCGAGAACCATCCTGTCCGTCGGCAGGCGGGGGTCGTAGACCGTCTGCTCGTCGGCCAGCAGGCAACCGACGACACCGCAGA
Organism: Paracoccaceae bacterium; assembly: GCA_963664045.2. GTDB lineage: Bacteria > Pseudomonadota > Alphaproteobacteria > Rhodobacterales > Rhodobacteraceae > JAPPHA01. Next base: position 210,342 of record CAXXGT010000004.1, read on the forward strand.
ACTCGAGCAGGGTGTGCCATTCCCGGCCATTCCGGGAGAGCCTTGTTGCGTCCACCGAGAGGATGATGCCGGCTTCACGCTTGCAGACGGCGTCGAGCATGATCTTGAAGCCGGGCCGCCGGGCGCCGCCGCTGCCCGACAGGCCGAGGTCCTGGTCGATGAAGGTGACGTCCGACCAGCCAAGGGCCTCGGCGCGGGCCTTGAGCCCGTACTGCCACTCCCGGCTCCCCGTGTTGTGGCGCACCTGGTGCTCGGAAGACTGGCGCACATAGACGATCGCCTTTCGTGCGAGATGCTCAGGCGTGATCTTGTTCATGTCCGTCTCCCCCGTCTGGCGTGCGGTTCGTCACCGCCTCCCGGATCAGTTGCGCCAGGAGCGCCAGCAGTTCCGTCTTCCGCTCTCCTTCCATGATGTGGGCGGGTCCGTCCGGTTCGAACAGCCGCCCTTGTCGTGTCGTCCGCCAGTTGCGCGTCATCGTTGCCTCCGTCGTCTGCAAGGGTGCAGACAACAGTATCGACGATCATGCGCAGATCCGACAAAGCCTCACGCGAGAGCCTCGGGGTGTCACGCACCGCCCAGGCTGCCGATTCCGGCCGGGTCATCCATTCGCGAATCGCCAGCGGACGGCCGCTCGCCAGCAGACGGACGTAGAGATTGTTGCCGGACGGCGTTGGACGGCGGCTCTCAAGTTTCGCCTTTTCGCCGGCACAGGGATGAAACCGGTAATGAATCGTCAGCTCGGAAGCGTGATAATGGGCAGTATGTCGGGACGTTGGGCGCATATATTGAGACACATCTTGGGGGCGGCGCCATCATGAAGCGCAAGCCTCCGGCGCTCAGGAACATCGGCATCGATCTCAACCGCCGGGCCATCGACACCTTCAGCTGCGCCTATCCGGTCGAGCTTCACCATGGTTGCTGCCACGCGTTCCTGTCTGATTTCGACTTCGACGGCCGCGAGCTGGTCTATGCCGACCCGCCCTACGTGCAGTCTGCGCGCAAGTCGCAGCGCCGCTACCGTTACGACTATACGGACGCCGACCATGTGGAGCTTCTCGGCATCCTGAAGTCGCTGCCCTGTTCGGCGATGGTCTCCGGCTATCCGTCCCGGCTCTACGACGAACACCTTTCCGACTGGCATTCGCTGGAGATCCAGGTCAACAACCAGTCCTGCATCGTCACCGAGAAGCTGTGGTTCAACTTCGCGCCCGACCGGGTGCACTGGGCGGCCTTCGCCGGACGGAATTTCACCCACCGTCAGACCGTCAAGCGCAAGGCGGCGAGCTGGGGGCGGCGCTACGCGGCGATGCCCCGGGGCGAGCGCCTGGCGGTGCTGGCGGCGATCATGGCGGAGGAGGCGGAGGAATGAGCGGGATCGACCCTCACGACCCGGATGCGGTCCGCCAGAGGCTCGACGGGCTCCATGCGGAGTTCGCGGGGCTGGGCGGCGGCGGCCTGCTGCGGGGGGCTGTCTCCCTGTTCAGGGAGTTGTTCGGGCTTGCCGGGACGCAGTCGACGATCATTGCCGCGCTACAGGACAAGCTCACCGAGGAAGTGGCGAAGAACAGTGCGCTTCGCGACCAGCTCGCCCGCTACGAGCGCCAGCAGTACGGCCGGCGCTCGGAGAAGCGCCGCAACGCCGACGCCGCCTCCGATGGCGCCGCATCGCCGGATGCCGGGGAGGATGAGCCCGAAGCCGAAAGGAAAGGCGAGGCCGAAAGGAAAGCCGAAAAGAAGCCCCGGGGCGGCGTCAACGGGCGCAAGAAGGATCGTGGCGATGCCGTCAACGGCACCGGGCTGCGCTTCGGCCCCGAGGCGACGGTGATCGACATCGACGTGATGCCGCCGGAGATCGAGGGGCTGGCGGAGGGTGAATACGACATCATCTCCGAGCGGGTGTGCTGCAAGCTGGCATCGGTGCCGATCCGCCACGTGGTGCTGCGTTACCATTACAAGAAGGCGAAGATCAGATCCTCCGGCGCCCTGGTCTGCGCCCCGGCCGTCGAGGGCGTGTTCAAGAGCTCCTGCGCCGATGTGAGCTTTATCGCCGGAATGCTGGTCGACAAGTTCGCCTGGCATCTCCCCCTCTACCGCCAGCACCAGATGCTGGCCGAGAGCGGGATCACCGTCAGCCGCAAGTCCCTGAGTGGCTGGGCCAACCGGGCGATCTCGCTGCTGGAGCCGGTGTTCGAGGCCCAGTGCCGCTCGGTTCTGGAAAGTTCCGTCATCGTCATGGACGAGACGCCGGTGCGGGCCGGGCGCGACCCGGACAGGCCGGGCAAGATGAAACAAGAGCGCCGAGCTAACTGGCGCTGGGGTAGCCGGTGAAAGTCCGGCAGGAAGGAGAGGCTAACCACCACTTCCACCGCGAGCCGTGCGCGTGCATCCGCGAGGGTGCACGTGAAGCGTCGGTAGCGGCGCGTGTGGCCAGGATGATTGAGCAACGAAAATCTTATCATTCGGAGTGCCGAGGTTCTTTGTTTGACCGAAGGCAACACCTGTAGGACCGCCATGGTGAGGGACTGCCGGGCTCCGCGCTGTCAAAGGAATCCAGGGACGCACGTACACCCCACGCCGGGACTCGGGAGGGCTTCAATCTGCCCCGGCAGTCGTGCCGAGGCCGCGGAAGAAAGGAGATAGTCTGAATCGATGACGAACGGATTGAAGCAATCGGATCCGGCCATAGTACCGGTGAAGTCGGCGAACAAGGGAACGTCAGTTCCTGCGGAGCCGATGGAGGGAAGGGCCGGAACCAAGGGGAATCCGCGAGGCCAAAGCACGCACCGGACACAGGGCCGGGATCGCATGTCACAGGCGGCTGAGCGGATACGGCAAGCAGCCACGAGGAAACCGAAGGAGAAGCTCACTGCGCTCCTGCACCACATCACGACGGACGCGCTCGAAGCATCCTACTTCATGCTGAAGAAGGATGCGGCGGCAGGCGTGGACGGGGTGACATGGGAGGAATACGGGAACGGACTGGAAGAGCGCCTGCTCGACCTGCACGACCGTGTTCACAGCGGGGCGTACCGGGCGCTTCCGTCCCGGCGGGTAGAGATACCCAAACCGGACGGGGGAACACGACCGCTCGGCATTGCGGCACTGGAGGACAAGATCGTCCAGACTGCGGTGGCGGAGACCATCCTTGTGCCGATATTCGAGCCGGAATTCCTCGGGTTCAGCTATGGGTTCCGACCCGGTCGCGGTGCGCATGACGCGCTCGACGCGCTGGCGTACGGGATAGAACGGCGCAAGGTCAACTGGATTGTCGACGCGGACGTTAAGGCCTTTTTTCGATCGGTTGGATCGAAGCTGGCTCATCAGGTTCGTGGAGCACCGGATCGGGGATCGGCGGGTCATCCGGCTGATCTCCAAGTGGCTTGGCGCCGGCGTCATGGAAGAGGGCGAATGGTGGGACACCCTGCGGGGAACCCCCCAGGGCTCAAGTGTGTCGCCGATTCTGGCGAACATCTACCTGCACTTCGTCCTTGATCTCTGGTTCCAGAGGAAATGGCGCGCCCGGATCGCCCGTGGCGAGACGATTATCGTGCGCTATGCCGACGACTTCGTGGTCGGGTTCCAGTACAAGCGGGATGCAGAACGGTTCCTGTGCGATCTGAAGGACAGGCTGGCCGCGTTCTCACTCGAATTGCACCCGGACAAGACGCGGCTCATCGAGTTCGGCCGGTTCGCCATGGCGAACCGCCGGGCACGGGGAGAGCGGCGTCCCGAGACCTTCGACTTCCTCGGGTTCACGCATTACTGCCGGACCACGCGGAAGGGACGTTTCGGACTGGGGCGCAAGCCGATCAGGAAGCGTGTCACCCGGACCCTGAAACGCATCGAGGCCGAACTGCGTCAACGGATGCACGACAACATCTACGAGGTCGCCATATGGCTTGGTCGGGTTGTGGGCGGTTGGCTGCGTTACTACGCGGTCCCGACCAGCTCCCGATCCCTCCAGACGTTCGGGCACCGTCTCAAGCGACTTTGGCTGCGCGTCTTGCGCCGCCGGTCGCAGAAGGACCGCCTTCCCTGGGGCAAGGTCGACCTGCTGGCGGCGGTCTTCTGGCCTCCGCTGCGGACCGTGCACCCATGGCCGGACAGACGGTTTGCCGGCAATCACCCGAGGTAGGAGCCTCGTGCCTTAACGGGCATGCGGGGATCTGTGCGGGGGGCGTCGGGCAACCGGTGTCCCTACCGCGACTGCTACTACTGGCCGGTGCTCGGCGACCGGGACGAAGTGGTGTTCCACTTCGCGCCCTCCCGCGCCCACCACCATGTCGCGCGGTTCCTCGGCGATTTCGAGGGCACGCTGGTCAGCGACGGCTACGGCGCCTACGCGGCTTACGCCGAGGCGCGGGGGGAGGCGGTGAGGCAGCAAAATTGCTGGGCGCATACGAGGCGCAATTTCGAGGAGCAGCTGGACAACCATCCGGTGTTCGCCGGGAAGGCGCTGGATCTGATCGGGGGCATGTACGGGATCGAGAAGGAATTCCGTACCCGGCCGCCGCCTGAACGCCTGGAGGCGCGGCGCACCCGCACCCGCCCGCTGGTCGACGCCTTCTGGCAATGGTGTGAGCGGACGCTCGGGGACCCGGCGCTGACGCCGAAGCACCCGATCCGCCGGGCGGTCACCTACGCCGTCGAACGCCAGCAGGCCCTCGAGGTGTTCCTCGAAGACCCGTTGGTGCCGATCGACTCGAATGGTGTCGAGCGCGCACTGCGCCGCATCAAGCTGGGACAGAAGAACTGGCTTTTTTCCTGGACAGAATCCGGCGCACGGAACGTCGGGATCGTCAACAGCCTCGTCGCCACCTGTTTCCTGCTCGGGATCAGCCCTGCAACCTATCTGGGCGATGTCTTCCAGCGCATCGACACCCACCCGGCCGACCGGGTCCACGAACTGACGCCACGCCTGTGGAAGGACCTCTTCGCCGACAACCCGATGACCGGCAGCATCGACATGACCGTCGTCCGGGCTCACCCGGACGCCACCCGGGGACCGCCGTAACGCTTGCGACGGCGGCGAACGGTGACGTCGATGCCGTCGATCAGCGCCATCAACTCGGTCGAAGACAATGCAAGCGCCGCATGGCCGGAGGCCGGAGGCGGGGCGAACAGGCCCTGCTCCAGGCGCTTGGACCAGATGAAGAAGCCGCCCCGCTCGAAGCCGAGGACCTTCACGATGGTCCTGCGCCGGTTGACGAACACGTACCAGCGTCCATCGGCCGGATTGCACCCGAGATGGCCCGACACCAGCGCGCACAGCCCGTCGAAACTGCGCCGCATGTCGGCCGGGTCCGTCGACAGCCAGATGCCGCCCCGCGGCCAGCCGCCGAGCATCACGACCGCCGAACCCGCAGGACGACCCCGTCGCCCAGGTCAAGCTCGACGTCCCAGCCCGAGGAAACCGGCGGCGCAAGCTCGACAAAGGATCCCTTCCCGCCCCCAGGGCGGAGACGGCACCGCCAGTTCGAGAAGGTCTTCGAGGACAGCCCACGGGACTCGCAAAACTCCCGTTGCGACAGCCCCGAGCGCTCGAAGTCCGCCATGATGCCGCTCCACTCGTCTGCGCTGCGCACCACCGGCGCACGACGGGAACCAGCCGAACCATTCAAACCTGACATGACAATTTCCTCCGATCATTGATGAATGACCGGAATTATCCCCACCCAACCCTCGCGTGAGCAACCGAATTATCAGACGTCGCCATTTACCCGCTTACAACTCGCCCGGTCCTTTACCCTGGCTGGTGAAGTTTCCGACCTGTGTGGGCAGTCCGTCCGGCAGCGTCGGGTCAAACCACGTCGAACCAGCGCAATTCGTCCGAAAACTCGCCGGCCACCGCCTCGGCCACGTCCGCCAGCCGACGCTCGTGCACTGACAGCGATCTGTTCCCCGCCCAGATCATCCCGTAGTTCAGGAGGATCTCGGGCTCCCAGGACACGACCGCGATTTTCTTCGCCGGGATCGCCGTCACCGTGAAGGGATCGATAACCGCGACCCCGTTTCCTTCCGCGACCAGGTTGGCCGTGGACACGGCGTTCGACGTTTCAATCCATGGCCTCAGTTCAACACCCGCCTGTATGAAACTGGCCTCGACCAGGTTGCGCAGGCGGACGGTCGGGCGGGGCAGGACAATCTCCTCCACGGGCAGGTCGCCGGGCGCGAGACTCCCGCGCTCCGACAGCGCGTGACCTGCCGGAACGATGGCAACCGCCCGAACGCGTGCCACGCTGCGCGAAGACAATTGCCCGCGTCGCACGGGTAGAAACGTGAAGCCGACATCGGCATGGGCGCTCGCAATCCAGTCTTCGATCTCGGCCCTTGTCTTCGTCTCGGCCATGAATCGAAACTTCGGGTCTTCGTCCGAAAACCGCTTGAGCACGCGGGGCAGATACGCCGACATCATGAGCGGCCCGATCGCGGAGACCCTGAACCGGGCCGCCTGGTTGTCGCGAATGTCGGCCGCCGTCGCCTCGATTCCTTGCAAGAGCTCGATGGCGTTGTCCGCCTGGCGAAAAAACAGCCTGCCCTGCTCGGAAAGGCTCAGCCGCTTGCCGATACGGTCAAAGAGCTGAAAGCCAAGCTCGGCCTCGAAGCCGAGGAGGATCTTGCTGACGGTCGATTGCGTCAGCCCAAGTGTATTGGCGGCCTCTGATACGCTGCCGTTTTCGACGATGGCCTTGAAAGCCCTGAGTTGGCGCAGGCGGACTCTCATGCCGCTATATTCCTGAAATTCATATGAAACGCCAGTTAAATCGTTTTGGCAATTCACCTTGAGGCCCTATTCTCAGCCTCGATTTCGCGTATACCAGCGATGAGTTCATGGAGGACCATATGAAACGCAGACATTTCTTTGGATTTGCCGCCGCCGCACTGGCCGTGGTGAGCATGTCGATTCCCGCGATGGCCGAGGATTGGAATCCGCGCCGCCCGATCAATCTCGTCGTACCGTACCCGCCGGGCGGCGGCACCAGCACATACGGGCGTGCGCTCATCGGCCCGCTTTCGGAAAAACTCGGCGTGCCGGTCAACATTGTCAACAAGCCGGGCGCTGGCGGCGTCAACGGCGCGACCGAAGTCGCTGCCGCCCGTCCGGACGGCCAGACTCTCATGGTGACAACGGGTGGCGCCCTGGTGATGCATTCGATTTTCAAGGACATCCCCATCGACCCGTTCGAGAGCTTTGAAACCGTGGCCCAGGTCGGCGGTCTCCAGGGTTCGATCATCGTGCCCTTCGACAGCCCGTACAAGACGCTCGCTGACCTCGTGGACGCGATCAAGGCTAACCCCGGCGGACTTCGCTGGGCGCACACGGGACGCGGCGCGTTCCTGCACGTCTCGGGACAAAGCTTCCTGGTTGCCAACGGGCTTGAAGCCACCGACGTGCCCTTCAAGGGCGGCGCAAAGGTGCGTGCGGCCGTCGTCGGCGCACAAGTCGACTATGCAATCATCGGCGTCCAGCAGAACCGCGGTTTCGAGGACAAGATGCGTGCACTCGCGCTGATCGCCCCGGAACGTGACGGTCTGCAGCCCGACATCCCGACGGTCGCCGAACAGGGCTTCAACTACGAGTTCGTCAACACGCCGATCACGATGTTCGCCCCCGCCGGCACCCCGGCCGAGGTGATCAACACGGTCAGCGCATACGTCGAGGAAATCGTTTCGACCGACGCCTATGGCGACGAGATGATGGCCAAGGGCCTCCTGCCTGCCTACCTTGGACCGGAAGCGGCCGAGGCCCGGCTGCGCGACCTTGGCGAAACCGTTCGTCCGATCATCGAAGGCATCAAATAGGCAACGATGCCAGGGAAACTGAACAACCGCGAGGCCCTCCTGGGCCTCGCGATGGTGGCAATCGGCCTCGGCCTTTTCGCTGCCGGCTTCGGGATATCGTTTCACAACGATGCCGGCTACGCCCCGCGCGCGTTCCCGATGGCCGGTGCGTTCTTGATCGCGGCGCTCGGAGCCTTGAAGCTCGCGGGCATCCATTCCGGACCTGTCGAATCCGGAAGCCAGGCCACCAGTGCCGGCCTGATCCTCGGCCTCGTCGCGCTGTCGGTGGCTTATGTCATCGCGATCACCCACGTCGGCTATCTTGTCGCGACCGCTTTCGCGGCGCCTGCCGCCCTCTGGCTCTTCGGAATCCGCTCCACGGCCGGTCTCATTGCCGCGTTCTTCCTTTGCCCGGTCATCTATCACGTCATCTTTTTCGTCGGCCTCGGCGTCTTTCCGCCCTACGGCCACTGGTTCGACCTGCTCGACGTGATTCAGGGTTATTGAGCCATGGAGATCTTTGCCGGCCTCGCAACCGTCTTCAGCTCCCCGGCGGTGCTGATGTGGATTGTCGCGGGCGCGATCGTCGGCATGGTCGTCGGCGCCATCCCCGGCCTCACCTCCGCCGCCGCGATCGCCATGCTGGTGCCGGTCACCTTCTACATGGAGCCCCTCTCTGCGCTCGCCTTTCTCTACGTGATCGGCAAGTCCGGGCGATACGGCGGATCCATCGCCGCGATCCTTTTCAACACACCCGGGACAGCCGCTGCCGCCGCGACCCAGATCGACGGCTTTCCCCTTTCGCAAAAGGGCCTCTCGTCGAAGGCCATGAAGGTTGCGACCGTGTCCTCCGCCATCGGGGATTTCACCGGCGATCTCCTCTTGATCCTGTTCGTCGGCCTCATTGCGAAAGTCGCCCTGTTGCTCGGGCCGCCCGAGCTTTTCGCCATCTACTTTGCCGCTTTCGTCGTCATCGGCTCGGTCATCAGCGATTCCATCCTCAAGGGCCTTGCGTCGGCTTCCCTCGGTGTCGTCATCGCCATGATCGGCCTCGACCCGATTACCAGCCAGGACCGCCTCACCTTCGGTTTTTTCCAGCTTTCGTCAGGCGTCCCGCTGGTCCCGGTCATCATTGGCATGTTCGTGTTCGCCGAGGTCTTCGCCCAGCTTGAAAAGCGTGACGCCGCGATCGGAACGTTCCAGGACCCGCTTCTGGACGACAAGGCCAGGAATCGCCTCACCTGGGCCGAGTACCGCCCGTGCCTGCCGCACGTCTTTCGCTCGTCGCTGATCGGTGCGTTTATCGGCATGCTCCCCGGTCTCGGTTCGTCGATCGCCGCCTTCATCTCCTACGGTGAAGGTAAACGCCGGGCAGCCAACGCGGACGAATGGGGCAGGGGGGCCCTCGAGGGCGTCGCCGCGCCCGAGGCCGCGAACAACGCCGTCTCGGGTCCGTCGATGGCGCCCCTTCTGACCCTCGGCATTCCGGGGTCCACGATTGCCGCAATTCTCATCAGCGTGTTCTACATTCACGGTTTTCAACTCGGACCGACGCTCTTTCTGACCTCGAGGGACATTGTCTACGCCCTCTTTGCTGCCGGCATCGTCGGAGTTGCCGCCTACGCGGTCATCGGCTTCTACGGCGCTGCCTATGTCGGCCGCATGATCCTGAAAATCCCCACCAAGATCCTGTATCCCCTGATTTTTCTCACGTCTTTCATCTCCGCCTATGCCGCGCGGGGAAACCTTTTCGACGTCTGGATCATGATGATCGCGGGGGTCTCCGGGTGGCTGATGCGCAAGTTCGGGTTCAACCCGGCGGCATTCATCATCGCGTTCGTTCTCGCCCGAGGCGCCGAGGAGACATTCCGCCAGTCCCTCCGGCTGTCCGATTCCGGGTTGTTCATCTTTGCGGAGCGCCCGGTTGCCGCCGCGTTCATCGTCATCGGCATTGCCGTCATCGCGCTTCGTGCCCGCAGCCTCTCCCGCGAACGCCGCGACGAATTCCCATGAAGATCACGCTCCTCGGTACCGGCAGCCCGGATCCCTCGCTGGCCCGCGCCTCGTCGGGGTATCTCGTCGAGGTCGCCGGTGAACTCGTCCTCTTCGATCACGGCGCGGGAGCCCATGAGAATTTTCTCAGAACCGGCAACGATGCGACCTGGGTGAACACCCTCTTTCTCAGCCACCTTCATTCCGACCACATCCTCGATTACGCCCGTTTCGTCCACTCCCGCTGGGACCAGGGAGCAGGCCGGATCCCGGAACCCACCGTTTACGGACCCGCCTACACGGCACGCATGAGCGAACTCCTTTTCGGGAGAGACGGTGTCCTTCATCCCGATCTCGATGGCCGGATCAACGCGCCGGGCTCGCAGAAGGTATTTCTCGACCGGGGCGGCACGCTTCCCCGCCGCCGCCCGGAGCCCAGGGTTGTCCCGCTCCACGACGGCATGATCGTCGAGACCGACCACTGGAAGGTCACCGCGCGTGAGGTGCTGCACCAGCCGGGTTTTATCGACGCCTTCGGTTTTCGGCTGGAAACCGATGCCGGCACTCTCGCCTACTCCGGCGATACCGGACCTTGCGACGGCATCCGGGATCTGGCGCAAGACGCCGATATTCTCATACATATGTGTTATTTCGTCTCCGGCTCTTTCACGCCGGCCAGGGGCCCGCTCACTGCATCGGGCCACATGGAATGTGCACGACTGGCCGCAGACGCGGGTGTCAGGACGCTCGTTACGACCCATTTGCCTCCGTCTCTCGATGCGCCTGGCGTAAAAGGTCGCTGCCTCGGTGAAATGGCCGAGGTGTATGACGGCCGGATCGTCTGGGGCGAGGACCTGATGACCCTGACCCTTCCGTCTGCCGAAATCGGCAAGGCCGCATGAGGACAGCATGACCCGGCCCAACATACTCCTCATCTACGCCGACCAGATGCGCTACGACTGCATGTCGCCCGCTGGCAACCGGATCATCAGGACCCCGCACCTCCAGCGTTTGGCGGACGAGGGCCTGACCTTCGACAATGCCTTTTCCGGCTACCCCCTCTGCTGCCCCTTCCGGGCTTCGATGATGACCGGAAAGTACGCCCAGGGGCACGGGATGATCCAGAATCACTTTCCCCTCCGCGCGGACCAGGAGTTCCTGGGCGAACGCATGAAGGATGCGGGTCATCAGACGTTCTATGTCGGCAAATGGCATCTTGAGGGGGGGGGCAACCCGGGTTTCGTTCCGCCGGACCGCCGTTTCGGTTTCGACAGGTTCGCGGGCTTCAACCGGGGGCACGGCTATCTCGACAGCGTTTTCTTCCGTGACACCGACCAGCCGTACCGTTGCCGACGTTATGAGCCCGACGTCCAGACCGGCCACCTGATCGAGTTCATTGACGAAGCACGGACGGAGGCTCCAGACAAGCCTTTCCTCGGCTACATTTCCTACGGCCCCCCGCACCACCCGAACGACATGCCCGAATCCTGGCGAAAAATGTACGAACCGGGCGAGGTCCCGCTTCCCGTCGGAACGCTTGCGCCCGAGGAACAGGTCCGCATACAGACCGAACGGGTGAAGACCGATTGCAATGGCAACATGAAGGCCGCGCTCAGGTCTCGCTGCGCTCACGGGGCCAAGAAGCAACTGGAGCCGGAGACCGAGGAAGAGCAGCGCATTTTCATCGCCGAATACTACGCGATGATTTCCAGTATCGATGACAACGTCGGCCGCATCCTCGACCACCTCGACCGCCTCGGTATCGCCGACGATACCTTGGTCGTGTTTTTCTCCGACCACGGTGACATGCTGGGTGAACACGGGTACTACTGCGGTTACAAACCGCAAGGCTACCGCGCTGCGATGCAGGTGCCGCTCCTGTTCCGCTACCCGGGCCGCATTGCGGCGGGACGCCGCACGGACGCGATGATCGACGTGGGCGTCGATATGCCGGTCACCCTGATCGATCTCGTCGGCGCCGAGCCATTCAGCGAGGCAAATGGTCGGAGCTTCCTGTCCGTTCTGGACGGTGGTGACGATCACCGTGACATGATCCACTACCAGACCTTCCGCATGAACGACGGCATTTGGGGCGAATTCACACCGGTCCCGGAACGCGGTATCCGGACCAGGGAGTGGCTCTACGTCCGCCAGCCGAACCGCCGCAAATTCCTCTTTGACCAGAAGGCCGACCCGCATGAACTCGACAATCTTGTCGAACGTCCCGGACACGATTCCCTGATGGATTCATTCGATGCGCTGATTGCCGCCCACATGGATGCCACCAGGGATGACTGGGACATGGCGGCAAGATTTCCTCCTCCCGATTTCGTGACCCATGAAGCCGCCAGGGACCACCTTGAGAACGTCCTGTTGCCGCGCGCGATCGAGGTTCCGTGATGACCAGGCCGAACGTCCTGCTCATCGTCTGCGACCATTGGGCCGCGGAGTACCTCGGCGTCGCCGGAAATCCCGCGATCCTGACCCCGGGCCTCGACGAAATCGCGTCCTGCGGAATTCGGTACACACATGCCTATTCCGAGTGCCCGGTCTGCGTACCGGCCCGCCGAACCCTGATGACAGGCATGTCGCCGAGGTCTCACGGCGACCGTATCTTCAACGACCAGCTGACGTTCCCGAAGGTCACGACGCTTGCCACCGCCTTCAAGGAAGCGGGCTACCAGGCGCAGGCGGTCGGGAAGCTCCACGTGAACCCTCAACGCGACCGGATCGGCTTCGATGACGTGATCCTCGACGATGAAGGCCGCTCCCAGTTCGGCGTGACCGACGACTACGACATCTATCTCGGCGACAGGGGCTACCCCGGCCGGCAGTTCGACCACGGCATGTCAAACAACCAGTATCACTGGCGCCCCTGGCATCTGCCAGAGGAACATCACGCAACCAACTGGGCCGCGCGAATGATGGCCCGCCAGATCAAGCGCCGCGACCCCAGGCGCCCGTCGTTCTGGTACCTCGGCTTCCGGCACCCGCACCCGCCGCTGGTGCCTCCGAAATCCTGCGTCGACCTGTACCGAAACGTTGAAATCGATGCCCCCTACGTTGGCGACTGGGCAAGGTCGGACGATCTGCCATTCCCGATTCAGGCACTTCAGGCCCGGACAAACCTCTACACCGATGAACAACTGATGGAGGCAAGGCGCGCCTTCTACGCGCTCTGCACCCAGATCGATCACCAGATCCGCTATCTTGTCGGAACACTCCGGATCGAAGGCATCCTCGACGATACGCTCATCATGTTTACCTCCGACCACGGCGACATGCTTGGCAACCACGGGATGGTGGCAAAACGCGTATTCTACGAGAGTTCTGCCAACATCCCGATGATCCTGATGCCCAACAAGGGCAATCCGCGTGTTCCCGAAGGCGCGGTCGATGACCGCCTGGTCGCCTTCGCCGACGTCATGCCGACTCTTCTGGACCTCGCTGGTATCGAACCGCCCGAAACCGTCGACGGCGTCTCGATGGTTGGGGACGACCGCCGAACCCGGATCTACGGCGAATGCGGTGAAGATGACCACGCTACGCGCATGATCCGGACCGATCGCTGGAAACTGATCTACTACCCGGTCGGAAACCACTTCCAGCTTTTTGACCTCGATGCTGATCCGCACGAGACAACCGATCTCGCGAGCGATCCTGCTCACGCCGGGACACTTGCCGACCACAAGTCCAGCCTGGTCCCGGAATTGTACGGCTCCGACCGCGACTGGCTGACGGACAGCCAATTCACCGGCAAGCCTGACCGCCCCTACAACTGGGCTCCGCACCGCAGCCTCAACAGCCAGCGTGGCGACGGCTGGCCGCCCGGGCCCGTCGCTGATATCCCCCAGATCGAATGGACCCGCGAACGCGGGCCGGAATGGCCGTCGAACACATGACCGGGCCCAACGTCCTTCTCATCGTCGCCGACCACTGGCCAGCCGCCCTGCTGGGCTCCGCTGGTCACCCGGCGATCCACACGCCTGTCCTCGACCAACTGGCCGGAAACGGCGTTCGCTTCACCAACTGCTACTCGGAATCCCCGGTTTGCCTGCCCGCGCGCCGCACGCTCATGACCGGCTGCACCCCGCGTCAGCACGGTGACCGCACGTTTCAGCCATATCGCCCCATGGAGCCGCACCTGCCGACGCTCGCCCAGTGCTTCCGTGACGCTGGCTACCAGGCCTACGGGGTCGGCAAGACGCACACCTATCCGCAACGCGATCGGATCGGGTTCGACGACATCCAGCTCGACGACGAAGGCCGCACGCTCTATGGCGTCACGGACGACTACGAGATCTTCCTTGGCGATCAAGGCTACATCGGTCGGCAATTCGGCCACGGCATGTCGAACAACGCCTACCAGGCGACGGCCTGGCACCTGCCCGAACATGTCCACGTGACCAATTGGGCGACCGATACCATGGCCCGCTACGTTCGCCGACGGGACCCGGGTCGACCCGGCTTCTGGTACCTTGGCTACCGGCACCCGCACCCGCCGCTGGTGCCACCGCAGCGATTCCTGGATCACTACGCCGATGTCGGGATCGACATGCCTTGCGTGGGCGATTGGGCCGAAGGCGATCTGCCCTACCACCTGCAAGGCGTCCAGGCCCGCGGTGTTTACTCGGAACGCGAGATCAGGTGGGCCCGCCGCGCTTTCTATGCGCTCTGCACCCATATCGATCAGCAGATCGGGGCGCTCATTGGCACGATCCGCGAGGAAGGCATCCTCGATGAAACCGTCATCATGTTCACCTCCGACCATGGCGACATGCTCGGCAATCACGGCCTGTGGGCCAAGCAGACCTTCCATGAAGGTTCGTCCAACGTCCCGATGATCCTGATGGGAACGGCCGGCGACAGGAGGATCGGTTTTGATCGGACCGATGACCGCCTGGTTGGTTTGCAGGATGTCATGCCGACCCTCCTGGGCCTTGCCGGAATCGATGCTCCCGGCCACCTCGATGGCCGTTCCATGGTCACCGGTGGCCGCCGGGGCCACATCTATGGAGAATTCGGGGAGGAGCAGCATTCGTCCCGCATGATACGCGACCCGCGTTTCAAGATGGTCTGGTACCCGTGCGGCAACCACACTCAGCTTTTCGATCTCGATTGCGACCCCGAAGAGATGAATGACCTCGGCGCCGACCCCGCCTACGCGGACGTCATCGCAAACCTCAAAGCGAAACTGCGCTCCGAGATGTACGGACCCGATGCAAGGTGGCTCGATGGGGACGAGATTGTGGGGGACCCCGGGCGCAGATTCCATCCGGGTCCGAACCGCGGCCTGTCACTCACCCGCGGCCACCAGTGGCCCGTTCCGCCGATCAACGAGAAAGGCGACATGGTCTTTTTCCCAGAAGCTCCGCCACCAGACGACGAATAGCGTCACATTCGACCTCCCCTGCAACGGCAGCCTGGCGGTTGACGACCCATCGGTACCAGAGGCAAGTCATTTGCCGTACCCGCGGATCACGACGTCCCGTGTCCCGTTTCCGGACGCGGCGGTGGTCAGGTGTTGCTGGTCGTGGTCGGATCCAGAACGTCACGCAACCAGTCACCGACGATGCTCATGGAAAGTGTTGTGAAAAATATCGCGCACCCGGGCACACCGGCGATCCACCACGCATTCAGGAGGTAGTCCCGCCCGTAGCTCAGCATGTTGCCGAGAGATGAATTTGGAGGCTGGATGCCGACGCCGAGGAAGCTCATGGATGTTTCCAGGATGACGGTTTCCGGAAAGTTGATGGATACCTGCACGACGAGGGCGGCCAGGATGTTCGGCAGGATGTGCCGGAGATAGACCCGCATGGTACCGGCACCGAGGAGCCGGATCGATGCCGCGTAGCCGTGATTTACCGCCGACAATGTCATGCCGCGGCTGATCCTCGCGTAGCGCTCCCACCCTTGGAATCCGACGAGCAGGATGAAGAGAAGCATGTTGCCGGTGCCCATGACCGCGATCACCGAAAGGGCGATGATGACGAAAGGCATGGACGCCTGGAAATCGACCAGGACCATTATGATGTCGTCCACCCATCCGCGAAACCGTGCGGCGACAAACCCGATGCTACTCCCGACAATCGCGCCGAAGAAGGTCCCGAACACCGCCACCAGCATGGTGAGCTGGATGGAGGCGAACAGCCTGCTGAGCAGGTCGCGGCCGAGATGATCGGTTCCCAGGAGATGGAAGTCGCCGGAAAACCCGGTTGCACCCGGCGGCAACAGCCGGGAAAGAAGGGCGGTCTGCTGGTAGTCATAGGGCATGATCCAGCGCGCCGTCACCGCAATGAACAGGACCGCGATCAACCACAGCATGGCCATCTTGACGATGATCGGGGAGACGGCAATGCCTGCGAGCGCGGTCCGGATTCCGGAGCGTCGTTCGAATTCCAGGGTTTCGTCAGCGAGTGCCATGCCTATTCTCCCGTTCCGCTGGCGAACCGCCTGCGCGGGTCAATGACCAGGTACAGGAGATCGACGGCAAGATTCGCGAACACCATCGAGGCGGCCGTCATCATGACCACTGTTTGCACAACCGCCAGCTCGCGCGATGATACGGCGTCGATGAGCAGTCGCCCGATGCCGGGCCAGGCAAAGACGGTTTCAGTGACGATCGAACCGCCGATAAGGGCGCCGACCATGAATCCCATGACGGTGATCGTGGGGATCGCGGCATTGGGTAGTGCCACCGTCCAGATTATCTCGCGCTCGGTCATGCCGCGCGCCCGGCAAGCCCTGATATAGGGCGCGTTCAGGACCTCGAGCATGGAGGAACGCACGAATCGCGCAATGACGGCGGCACCGGCCGTGCCGAGCGTGATGACCGGCATGATGAGGTTGTACCAGCGGTCGCTGCCGAAGGCCGGCAGCAACCTGAACGTTACCGAGAGCAGGAATATCAGGAGGATGCCGAGAAAGAAGTTCGGCAGGCTGAACCCGGTGACCGAAATCGTCATGATGCCGCGGTCGATCGCCGTGCCGCGGTTGACGGCGGCAACGATTCCCAAAGGAAATCCGACAATCACGATGAACGCGAACGCCGTGAGCGTGAGTTTCAGGGTTGCGGGCAAGCGTTCGGTGACGATTTCGAGCGCCGGCCTGCCATCGCGATAGGCGTTTCCGAAGTCGCCCTGGAACAGGTTGACCCAGTACTCGAGGTACTGGACACCGAGCGGCCGATCGAGTCCCCACTGCTTGCGGAGTTCGTCGAGGATGGCCGGGTCGGTGTCGTCCGGCATCATGGCCGAGACCGGGTCGCCCGTGAGCCGTAGCACGAAGAAAACAAACGTCACGACGAGAAACAGCGTGAAAAGTGTGCGAAGAAGCTTGCGTATCACGAATCCGGTCATTGCAGGGCCTCCCGGGGATGGGCATAGGCTGCCTCGACATCCGGCATGGATGCCAGAAGCTGCCTGGTGTACGGGTGTTCCGGATTCTCGAACATGGCGGTTGTCTCCCCGATTTCGACAAGCTCGCCTGAGCGCATGACGGCCACCTCGTTGCAAAGCGAGCGGGCAAGCCTCAGGTCGTGCGTGATGAAGAGGATCGAGAGGTTGTGACTGGCGTGAAGCTCGCGCAGGAGCTCGATGATCCGCGCCTGGACCGACACGTCGAGGGACGCGGTGGCTTCGTCACAGATCAGCACGTTCGGCCGGAGGGCCAATGCACGCGCGATGACTGCCCGCTGGCACTGGCCTCCACTGATTTCATGGGGGTAGCGTGTCGCGTGGGCCGCGGCCAGCCCGACGGCCTCGAGAAGCTCGAACTGCCGGGCGCGCCGCTCCTGCCTGGTGCCGATTCCGTGAATCTCGAGCGGTTCCTCGATCTGGCTGCCGATGGTGGCCCTGGGATCGAGGGACAGGTAAGGATTCTGGGGCACGAGCTGGACCGAACGTGCAAACGTGACGTGTTCGGCGGTGCCGAGGATTGGCACCGGCCTTCCGCTGAACGTGGCCGTACCCTCACTCGTCGGCTCGACGCCCAGCATGAGCTTGCCGATCGTCGATTTGCCGCTCCCGCTCTCGCCGATCACGGCCAGGCTGTCGCCTTCATCGAGCGCGAGGGTGATACCGGACACGGCCCTGAACACTCCCCGGCGCGTGGCGTAGTCACATGCGGCGTCGTTCAGTGCCAGGAGAGCGTCCGCCCCGGGTGAGTCCGCAGCCCGGGCCGAACGCGCCACGCGCCCGGCGGTTTCGTCCCGCCTGAGTTCACCCGTCAACGGAAAGAAGCAGGCGACGGAGTCGCCGTGTTCGTCCGGCGTGCCGACCGGCAGGTGCTGCCTGCACCTTTCCTGGACCCTCTCGCACCGGGGTGCGAATGCGCAGCCTGGGGGCCTCCTGTCAGGTGAGGGTACCTGGCCCTCGATTCCGTCGGGGATGTGGCCCGAGAGAGTCGGCATGGAGCCGATCAGCCCCTTCGTGTAGGGATGACGCGGGTGCGTTCATGATCCGGTCGACGGAACCGGTCTCGACGATCCGGCCGGCATACATGACCGCGACGGTGTCGCACACTTCCTTCACGACGCCGAGGTCATGAGTCACGAAGACGACGCCCATCTCCGTCTCGTCCCTCAGCGACTTGATCAGGTCAAGAATCTGGGACTGCACTGTAACGTCGAGCGCGGTCGTGGGCTCGTCGGCGAAGAGCAGTTCGGGCCGGCCCGCCAGTGCAACGGCAATCATGACCCTCTGGTTCTGGCCGCCGGACAGCTGGAACGGGTAGGAATGAAAGCGTTCCTCGGGATCCGGCATTTCGACCCGCCTGAGAAGATCCAGCGCGATTTCCCTCGCCTTGGTGCGAGGGACCTTCTGAAGGCGCGCGACGGTGTCCGTCAGCTGCTTGCCGATCCTCTGGATCGGGTTGAGCGAGGCGTTCGCGTCCTGGAAAATCATCGCGGCTTCCCGACCCCGCACCGCGGTCAACTGGCCGGCATTCTTCTTGTCGGTGATCCGGGTCCGCGCAAGCCGGATTTCTCCGTCCGTTTCCCAGCCCGGGCCAAGAAGTCCAAGCGCCGCGAGGCAAGTCACGGACTTTCCGCTGCCGCTTTCGCCGACCAGGCCAAGAATCTCGCCCGGCCGCACCTGCAGGTACACATCCTCGATGACGGCGATCCTGAGCGGCCCGGCCTTCAGGCTTATGGTGAGGCCGGAAATGTCGAGGGGTATTGCCGCGGCGGTGTTCTTTTCCGTGACGGTGCCTGGCATGTCATCCTCCAATCCGTCGGCGCGCCGGGGACCTTATGGCGCGCCGATCCTGGCGTTCCGGACTTCGCCGCCCACTCCGTTGCGGATCGTGGAGAATCCGGGAAACAGGCTGGGATTGTCCAATACTTGGACCGGCGGTTCGCCTGGGTTCGACAACCGCCAGTTGATCATTGAAACGATGCCCTGCACGACATGCTCGGTCGTGCGTCCGACGGCGGTAAAGCGCGCGTCCGCCGGGTACGTCTCGGTTTCAGCGCGCAGGCTCACGACACTGACTGCCGCAGGAATCTCGAACCCGGCCAAAAGGAAACCTTCCCTGATCAATGCCGGATCGAAGCGCCCGGACACGATGAATCCGGAGGGAAGGTCGGAGACGTTGGTCAGGTCCTTCTGCAGAGCTTCGCGGATTTCCGATGCCCGGATTCTGTCATCCCGGTCAGCGGCCACCCGCACGATCAGCAAATCCGCACCTCCCGCCAGCGAGGCATGGTTCTGCAGGAAATGGTTCTCGATTTCCGCGTACCCCGCGGCTGCATCCAGCCTCTCCGTGAGAAGTCCGATTCTCCCGTGCCCGAGTTCGCGCAGGCAGTTCAACGCCAGGGCCATGCTCTTGGCCCTGTTCCGGACGAACACATCGACGTCGAGGCGTTCGAGTTCCCGACCTTCCACGATCATGTGCTTCGCCTTCGCCTTCAGCATGGCGAGGACCTCGACCGGGAGAATCGAGCGCCTTGGCTGAAGCACGCACACGTCGTAGCGTCCGTCGCCGAGCACGTCCCTGAGTTCGGATGCATCGCTGTAGCTGACGGTGATGGCCCTGCACCCGGCCTGCAACAGCTCCGTCTGCAGGGCGTGAGCAACCTTGTAACCCCGCAGGCTCGGCGTGGAATGGTTCACGATCAGGATTCGCGCTGTGCGTGACTTTCCGGGAATGCGCGACTTCGCGATGTCGCCACCGGTCACGAAGGATCCGCGACCGACAAAGCTCTGAATCAGGCCTTCTTCCTTGAGAACCTCGAAGGCTCGCTGCACCGTGAAGACGCTGACGGCATGTCGGCTCGCGACATCGCGCATGGTCGGAACGCGGCTACCGGCCTCCAGCGTTGCGAAGTCGACGCGCAACTGATCCACCAATGCAGAACCGCCGGAAATATCACTCATTGGCAAGCCCCCTGATTCGTTATCTTGGCGAAACCTCAACCCATAGTCAAACACTTTGTATGAATTGTATGAAGCTTATCTTGGTAACATATTCCCATATTTCATTGTATGAGCTTGGGTTATTTGTTTCTCGCTACACTATTCAATCAAGCAGAGCAACCGAACAATCATGTTTGCATTGTAATGTATTGTCTGTTAGAAAGGATTTCGAATCGAAACTTCATTGTTTCTTACCAGCGGAAGGGAAAGGAAATGCTGACAATTGGCAGGAGAGGGTTTCTCAAGGGTGCCGGCAGCATCGCCGGCGTGTCCATGCTGCCGCACGGGACCTGGGCCCAGGGCAGGCGTGACATCGTCGTCGGCGTGCAGCGATTGCCGGAAAACATCAGTCCGGGCCGGGACACGGCCGACTATACGGTCCCGATCTCGTACAACGTGTTCGACAAGCTGATCGAGCCCGATTTTCACAACCAGATGCAGCTTGGCCCGGGACTTGCGACCTCATGGGAAATCGACGGTTACAGGGAAATCGTCTTCAAGCTCAGGCAGGGTGTCAAGTTCCACAACGGTGACGAGATGACGGCGGAGGATGTCGCCTTCACCTTTTCGAAGGAACGTCGCGAGGGCGACGGACCGGTCCGCCTGTCACAGTTCTTTGCAAACGTCTCGGAAGCGAACGCCGTTGACGACTACACCGTTCAGATGGTGATGGACGGCATTGATCCCATCATCGAACAGCGGTTCGCAATGTGGAGCAGTGAAATCGTCAACAAGCGTGCCTACCAGGATGCATCGAGCTACGGCGAATGGGCCCTGAAGCCGATCGGCACCGGACCGTTCAGCGTCGCCGATCTCAACACCGACCGGTTCGTGCTGGATGCGTTCGACGACTACTGGGGCGGCGCCCCCAACGTGCAGTCGCTCTCGTTCGTGGAGGTTCCCGAAGTTGCCGGCAGGATCGCCGGTCTCGCGTCGGGGGATTTCGATGTCATCACCGTCGTCCCGGTCGACCAGATTTCGACGATCGACAACTTCGACGACATCGAGGTCGTTGGTGGTCCCGGGGCAAAACTCAGGATCCTCATATTCAACCAGGGCGAGTTCGCCCATGAGATGATGAAGAACGTACACTTCCGCCGCGCACTGAGTTACGCGATCAACCGCCAGTTGCTGGTGGATGCATTGTTCGCCGGGCGGGCAAGGGTTCCGAACGGATTGCAGCTTCCCAGTTTCGGAGAAATCTACGATGCAGATTATCCGGTGCCGGTCTATGACCCGGAACTGGCCATGCAGGAACTTGCCAAGTCCGGTTACAACGGTGAGGCCATCGACTATCCGCTCCTCCCGAACGTCATCGATACCGAGGTGGCAGTGGCCGAGGTCCTGCGTGAAATGTGGAAGGCCGTGGGAATAAATGTCGACCTGCAGATCAGGGAAAACTGGAAGCAAATCACGCGCGGCCACCATTCGATCAGGAACATGTCCGCCACCATGGTCTGGCAGGACCCGGCAACGATCCTCTGGCGGCTCTTCAAGCCATCGGTCATGCAGGGCCGCGGCTGGGGTTGGGTGAACGACACCTTCAATGCCAACGGAGTGATCCTGGAAAACGAACCCGACAAGGCGGCGCGCCGGGACGCATTCCGGGCGATGATGACGGAATGGGAAACGGCCGATCCCATGGGTATCGTGCTGTTCCAGGAAGTCTGGCTCTACGGCAAGAAGAAGGATGTGGGCTGGCAGCCCTATGTCCTGCCTTACATGGACTTCGGCCCCAAGAACGTGTGAGGCAGTTCCTCGACATCTCGTGCCCCCCCGAGGTTCGAGGAGCGGATTGGCTGGCGGGGCAACGAAGGGAGGGCGAAAGGGAGGGCGTAGCCCGACCGGATTTGCCGCCAGCCAACTCGAATGTCTTTGGGAATATCAAGAACCACGGGTATCCCGACGTCAATTGACCAGATTCAATCGGTTACCGGGAGGGGCGTTGTAGGCACCCGCCAGGGTCCGACGATTCTGCTGCGGCCGTCCGGGGCCGCGCCAGCACGTATCGACGAAGCGCTCGACCTCGACCAGGTCGAGGACCCGGACCAGATGTTTGTGCTTCTCCATGAGCATCTGGTCCAGAGCCATCGAGGTTGCCTCCATAGGTCGTGTTGCGCACAACTACACCACACCATACCTTGTGGCAGCCCCGATCGCCGGGATCACCTGAACAGAATCGTCGATTTCAGGCGAAAATTCGCGTCTTCAACAGGTTTTGCAAGAGGCTCAGACTGATTGAATTTGGGGCTCGTGGGTCCGAAACTTGCAACAAAGTCTGCGCGACAAAACCACTGACGAGGTGAAATCATTTGCGTGGAAACAAGGTGGGCGGAGTGCAGTCTACACATTTGGACCGAATATCGGAGAGGAAGTAGAGGGGAGTTTTTGGATCGTCAGTTTTGACTTGAGCGGGAAAATGATCACGCGTCAATGCGATTACTCCCCGTCGGACTCGCCTGAATGGCCCCGGCGGGGTTATTTTTGAATGGGCATGCGTCAAGAGCCCGGCATTAAACGTGCCGTATCATTCTTCGATGGGCAAAACCTTTTCCAAATGCCAATTCCAAGCTGTCGAGATCCGGAACAGGGGAAGCAATTCCGGCAGATAACCGGGGACCAAACTCTTCCGCCGTCGCGCTCAGAAAGGCCTGGAATGGCGATTGATCGCCAGCGGAGCCAGAACTGCAGACTACAGATCTCCGTTTCATCAAGATTACGGCTGCGTACAACGCCATCCTCAGTCAAATGCTTCGTGTCGTCGCCAGAATGCTTGAGAACCACCAAAAGGGTATAGTGGAAGTCCCGTGTATCCTTTGCCTTCGTCGTAATCAATTGTTCTGCTCGATCTGTCCAAAACAAACGCAGCCTACCATTCGGTCAGTCCGTAATCTGGCACACGGCTGACCAAACCATGACAATCTTGTGAATCATCGGCAAAAACGAACTCGAGACGCACCTGTCGCGGGTTCTCGTCTACCCAGATCCGAATTGTTTTGATAGTATCCTGTCCATGCGTAAGTTGATCTGTCTTTTGTTCCTGGTTCTGGGCGCAGGGCCACTTGATGCACAGGAACAACGCTCAAGTCACTGCATCGCGATCGCCGATGCGGCGCCGGGGATCAATTTCATCCACAGGGCAAGCTGGTCGGCGCCTCTGGCCAGGTTCTCGGTGCGCATTCACTACATTTCGCATTCCAGTTTCCTGATCCGAACCCATAGCGGTTTGAACGTCGTCACGGATTATACCGGTTATACCGGCTCGAGTGCCATGATTCCGGACGTGGTGACCATGAACCACGCCCATGAATCCCATTGGACGCCTTATCCGGACCCGGCAATTCCCCATGTACTTCGAGGCTGGGGCGAGGAATTCGGAAAGGGTGTCGATCATCATCTCGTTCTTGGAGATTTGCTCGTACGCAATGTCTCCACGGATATCCGCTCACCCTATGGCGGCGCGGAAACCGAGGGAAACTCGATCTTCATTTTCGAGGTGGCCGGACTGTGCATCGGACATCTTGGGCATCTGCACCAATATCCTTCCGAGAGGCAGTTTGCGGCACTCGGACGTGTCGACGTCCTGATGGCGCCGGTGGACGGCGGTTTGACATTGCCTCTGCGCGACATGGTCCGCCTGGTCGAACGGCTGAGGTCCTCGGTAGTGATTCCGATGCACTGGTTTTCCAGGAGTTCACTTGAATCCTTTCTCGGCAGGGTTTCCGGCGAATTTGCAATTCGCCGGGAAAACGGGCCCGCGATCGAACTCGGACTTCGCGATCTTCCACTGCGACCGACCGTTATTGTTCTCGAACCGGTCGGGCTTGCCGACGACGCCGGATAACGCATCCCCGTAATCGTCTGCGGGCCGCATGCCGAAAGTCCCCGGTACGGGGGGGCATTGCAGGTTGAAGCATGACTCCTGGTAACTGCTCACCCTTTCTTGCAGTTGGTGAAATACCTGCACGACAGTTGTCAATCTCTTTGAACGAGATTGCCAGTGGCTTTGATCGACCCCTTGTCATTGGCCTTGCCCGGCACTTCGAGGAAGAGGTGCTCAACAGGAGCAGGCGATTTACAGAACATCCGTGCGGCCTCACCGCACAGGTTTTCTGTCCTCATGGTCCGGTTGCAGTCCGGTTCTCGTGAACTCGGCGTCGGTTGCTCGTGTCGAACACCGCGTCAAGGCTGTCGGCATCCAGTATCCGGTCCAGGCAGGCATTGAGTTCATCAAGACCGGCCGCAGCGATACGGTCCCTCGCCGTCCGGGGCAAGGTGCCAAACCGGCGCTCAAGAAGCCGCGCCAAGCCCTCGGCCTTGCCTCGTTCCAGGCCCCGCGCCTCGCCACGTTCCAGGCCCTCGGCCCTGCCTCGTTCCATCAATGCTTCCGCGATCGTACCCACCAGGCCCTCCATGTCATTGGCACCCGCCGCCGGCAGGTTCGCGCGCAGCGCCTCCATCTCCGCCTCAGGATAGGTCAGCAGGATGTACTCGAAAACCTGTTTCTGCAAAGTGTTGTCGTCGGCCAGACCCTCGACAATCATCGCCAGACCCTTGCGCGCGCGGCGCGTGAGTGCGATCAGGCCGGCCCTCAGCGCCGCGTCGTGCGACAGATCCTCCGTCGGAAGCTCGGAGAGCGCGCGCAGGACGTACCGTTCGCCGGGCAGAACCACCAGTTCCCGATCATCGGCCGCGATCATCGCTTCCAGCCCGTCCGCAACAGACCAGCTGTCCTCACCACGGTAGAAAACCACCGGCAAAACTGGCGGCAGGGCGCGGAGCCGGTCGGCTCGGCCTTGCGCGTAACGCGTCCAGATCCGTACCATGTAGTCGGCCAGCTGCAACGGGGTACCGGGATCCGGGCGGCTCTTGTGCTCCGCAAGCACGTACACGAGCGCAAGGCCGCCGGAGGCAAGCTCGACCTCGAACAGCATGTCGGACTGGGTCCCGCGCAGCGCCTCGTCCACGAAGCTGCCATCGAGCGGCACGGGCGGCGTGTCCGCCAGGAGCCCGACGATCCGGTCGGGCAGGTGGTCGCGGAGGAGTGCCGCGGCGCGTCCCGGATCGGAGACCAGTGCCCGGAACAGCCCGTCGTGAGGGGTGGCGGGAATGGTGCGGGTTCCGCTCCTTCCCCCGCGTGCCTCGCTTCAGCCTGTCCGCTCGGGTGGTCCGGTCTCTTCCTGTTCGTCGACTTCGTCTTCGGCCATCGGGCGGCGATATCAGCGGGGCTTTGCGGCGTCCAGCGGGATCCGCCGGGCCGGGTTTGTCCGGCGCGGTCACGGTTCACGGGCGCGCAATCGCTCCGACTCGCGGGTACGCCTCGATACGGTTGGGACGCGGAGGACATCAGGCTCACAATGGCCTGGCCGGGGGCCGTCGTCGCCTTTGATCCAGACCAAGCCCATCGAGGCGACCTTCCCCGAACCATTCGTCCGGGACCAGCCATGCAACACCAGCGCTGGACTGGCTGACGGGATCCTCGTCGTGCCCAAAGGACGGCCGACAGGACCTTCACTGCCCCGCGCGCTCAGATCGACGGAGCGACAATCCTGGCGGGGACGGCCGCTCAAGGCATCGCTGCATAAAGCGTCAACGCTTGACCCGAACGCCATCAGGCACGAAAAACAACAGTCGAAAATAGGGGCGAGCAGTTACGTCTCCTGAAGAAAAGACCGGCTTGTCCGCGATCGTCGATTCCAGGTCGCCACGAATGCTTGCGCGCGACCGCCGGACGGCCGAGACCAGTCAGGTCCCTGGTCCGCCGGATGCTTCGGGGAAGGTCAGGCCATCAACCGCGCCGGAGTGTCTTGACCCAAGCCAAAGGCCCGGAACCCAGGACGCCGTTCAGATCCTGTCGTATTCACGATCATCCGGGCGTGACCGATCGGGAATTGTTGAAACCGTGCGCTGACTCGGGGCATCCACGGATGGCCGTTCGATTGGCGGCATCGGGACCACGACGACTCCATCCTGGATCCTTCGCGCGAATCCTGGCACGCGAGGTTCGCTAAAGCCGAACCGTCACACGGCGAACAGGCATCGGGGGAATCTTGTCAGTCGCTCGTATCCATCGCTCGTGACAGCGATCGTTTCCGACA
The DNA here is from genome assembly GCA_963664045.2 of Paracoccaceae bacterium. Lineage (GTDB taxonomy): Bacteria > Pseudomonadota > Alphaproteobacteria > Rhodobacterales > Rhodobacteraceae > JAPPHA01. The sequence goes on from CAXXGT010000004.1 coordinate 236,630, forward strand.
TCCCGAAACCGCGGGCCAGGACATATGTGTGGAATGTCATTCCGGCTTCGAAGGACCAGTTCGAGCGGGTCGTGGCCTCGAGTGATTCGCCTCCGGACGGATGCAAGAGAAGGCCAACCGAATAGAATGTCTTGTTGGTGTACGTGCTTCGCAACCCGGCAGAAAACACGCCGTCGCGGTAGACCTTGTCCGGAACCGCCGCTGCCACTCCCGGCCGTACCTCGTCAAGGGCGGCGTCCTGGATGGAAACCAGGGTTTCGACAACACGCCGGTCTTCGTCACTGGCTGCGCCCACGCGGATCGGACGCATGAACCGGGCATGGTAGTGGCGCACGTTCGGAGTCGTTTCCACCTGAACCAGGTCACCGGATTCCAGGATCCTGTCAGAGTAGCCGCCGTGCAGGTGGAACGCGCGTTCGCCGGATGACAAGACGCCGGGACCGGGAAGATCGCTGCCGGCCCTGATCATCGCAGCACAGATTTCCGCGGCGATCTCGCGCTCGCTTACACCGACCCCGGCACTGTCGATGGCTGCCTGCATTCCCGCTTCGGCGGCCCTGCCTGCCCGGCGCTGGTAGTCAATTTCAGCGTCGCTCTTGATCAGGCGCATGGTCGGGAGGAGACGGCCCTTGTCCTCCCAGGAGATTCCGGGAAGGCGCCCGCGAAGGCTCTCGTACCGACCGGCCGAAAGCGGCCAGGCCGACAGTTCGATCCCCAGCCTGGCGGACGCACCAAGCCGCCGGGCAATGGACCGGGACGCGATCTCGATCGAATCATCCCCGTCGCTCCACATGGCGTGGTCCGCGAAGACGCAGGTCGAATCGAGATAGTATTTCTCGACATCCCGGCAGATGACCGCAGGAGTCCCGCTGGCGGGAACTAGAGCACACTGGAAGCTGCCGTAACCGCGGGTGAAGAACCCGGTCAGCCAGGTCACGGATTCCGGCTGGAATACGACCAGGCCGTCGAGGGCGCATTCGGCAAGCGCCCGCTGCACGCGATCCAGGCGCGCCTCGTATTCCGATTTTTCAAACCAGGGGCTCGCGATCCCGTTCGTCGATCCGGGTCTTTCCGAGGTCACGGGTTTTTCTTCAGAAATGCCGCGAAACGGGTGAGCATGGTCTTGGCAGACAGGGCCGGATGGGCCTGCAGCTTGAGTTGGTCAACGTCAGCCCCGTCGTTTTGCATCCGGTCCCGGTTTTCCTCGAACCAGATCGGGGCCTGGTCCCTGGTAATCTCCGGATGCCCCTGGATACCCCAGACAGGCTGGTCGCGATAGCGCCACACCTGGTTCGGGCATACGTCGGAATAGGCAAGGATCGTCATGTCCTCGTGGCCGGCACGCACCTCGTCGTTGTGCCAGACGAACATGTGAACCGTCCTGCCCAGCTCGAAACAGATGGGGTCATTTGTCGCTTCAGCCGTGACCGGCAAATCCTTGTACCCGATCTCGCACCGGTCCCGGCGAAAGACCTGGTCGCGCCCGCACAGCGCCGAAGCAAGGATCTGGCTTCCAAAACAGACGCCGAGCATGGGAATGTCGAGATCCGCGGTTGCGACGATCAGGTCGTGCTCACGATGGATGAAATCCAAATCCTCGTAGGCGCCATGTGGGCTGCCGGAGAGGAACACGCCGTCATAGTCCGCCGGGCAGTCGGGAAAGTCGCCGCCGTAGGCCCACCTCCGCTCGACATCCAGGCCCCAACTCTCGAACCGTTCATCGAGCCTTGCGACCGATTGCAGTCTTGGGCCGTTGCAAAGAAAAAGAAGACGTGCCGTCATACCATGTCGCTCTCGCATCTTTGACAATTGGTACACCCGGCGTATCCTGTTCGCAATCCGGCCCGCGATCGCCGGCCCCGAGAAAGTCAATGGTCATGCGCATCGATCTCAATTCAGACCTGGGAGAAGGTTTCGGGCCCTGGAAGATGGGCGATGACGACACGATGCTGGACATCGTGACATCGGCAAATGTCGCCTGCGGATTCCATGCCGGAGATCCCGAAATCATGCACAGCATGGCCGGGAAGGCAAAGACCAGGCAGGTGGCGGTTGGTGCCCATCCCGGCTACCGGGACCTGATCGGGTTTGGCCGACGTCCCATGGCCGGTGTCACCGGGCGGGAGATCGAGCGGCTCGTGGCGTACCAGGTCGGAGCGTTCCAGGCGGTCTGCGCTCTCGCCGGCTACCGGATGAGCTACGTGAAGACCCACGGCGCGCTTGGGAATGCCTGCAACGATGATGACGGATTGGCGGATGCTGTAGCCCGGGGCATTGCGGCTGCCGATCCCGGCCTTGTCTGGCTGGTCATGCCCGGCACACCGACCGAAAGGGCCGCGGAACGGGCAGGGCTGCGGCCAGCACGCGAGATCTATGCCGATCGAACCTATGCCGACAGTTTCAACCTGGCCCCCCGCAGCCGGCCGGGCACGGTGATCCACGACGCTGCGGCGGCCAGCCGGCGCGCACTTGAAATTGTGTCGGAAGGCAGGCTTGTGTCCGAATCGGGGAAGTCGCTGAAGGTCGAGATCGACTCGATCTGTGTGCACGGCGACAATCCTGCCAGCGTCGAAATGGCGCGGAACATACGTGCGGCTCTCGAAGCCGAGGGTTGGACGCTGGCGCCTTTTGCGCCTCCGGATTTAACGTCCATCGGTTACGCCACCGACAAGGTTGGTCCCGAGTAGCGACTCCGTAGTCGGTTCGGTTCGTACACGGCGGATGGCCGCGAGCCGCACACGAAGCTGATCGGCTGCTTCACGGGCCGCCTCGACCGCTTCCTCGGGCGTGACAGAAGAAAAGTGCACGATTCCCCCGGGCGCCACTTGTGCCAGGCGACCGAGATCGGCGCTGATGACCGTGGCGATCTTGGGATAGCCTCCCGTCGTCTGGCAATCACGCAGCAGGATGGTCGGGATGCCGTCCCCCGGCACCTGGATACTGCCGGCGAGGACACCGTCCGACACGATGTTGGCTTCGCCCTTGTGGAGCAGTGGCGGGCCATCCAGCCGGTAAGCCATGCGGTCACTGTCCGGCCTGACGACAAATGGACTGCCGGAGAGCAGCTCGAGTGCTTCGTCCTTGAAATGATCGCGCTGCGGCCCGGGGACAAGGCGGACCGGACCGGTGGGAGCGGCAGCGGGTGTGCTTCTGGACAGTTTCCCGCGCTCCGGAGCCTTGAATGGCAGGAGGCCGCCGGGTGCAAGCGCCCGGCCGCCGATTCCGGAACGGCGGTGAACCGAGAGACTTCCCATCATTTCGGGCAAGTCGAAGCCGCCTCCGACAGCGAGGTAGGCAAAGACCCCTCCGCGCACCGGTCCCACTTCGATCACATCGCCGGGCTCACATCTTGCCGAGCAGCCGTCGGGGACGGAATTTTCTCCGATCCGGAGCGTGCAACCCGGGCCGGACAGCGCCACGATCGCCTGCCCGCCTTCCACCACGAACCGCCCGCCCGCCATCTGGAATTCCACGCATGCCGTTTCGGGCAGGTTTCCGGCCAGTGCATTGGCAATTGCTGCAGATTCGATGTCCATCGTGCCCGATGTGGACACGCCGTAGCGGCGCAGGCCAAACCGTCCCCGGTCCTGAATCGTGGTCCCGGGCCCGCAGTCGATGACCCGAAACCCTGTCATTCCGACTCGCACGCGGCGATGATGTCACCTGCCTCCGATCGAGCTGCCAGGCGCTCCCACCGCCCGGCATGCATGCGCTCGAACGTGATCTCGTCTCCGGCCTCGAAAAGGAACACCGGATCGCGGCCGGGATGAAAGCACAGTACCGGCGTGCGTCCGATCAGGTGCCAGCCACTTGGAGAAGGGATCGACCCGATTGCAGACTGGGCGCCGCCGATCGAGACCGACCCGCCCGGAATGCTCGTGCGCGGCGTGTTCCGTCGCGGCGTCGCAAGCCGTGAATCAAGCCCCCCGAGATAGGTAAACCCCGGCACGAAACCGATCATGTAGACCCGGTAGACCGACCCGGCGTGGAGTTCGACAACCTGTTCGGTAGTCAGGCCATGCAGCGCGGCCAACCCGTCGAGATCCTCGCCATGGTCGCCGCCGTAGACCACGGGCACCCGCCAGCGGCGCCCCCTGGTTGTTCCAGCACGCGCCTCATGTGCGAGCCTCTCCAGGGTCAAGGACAACTTCGCGTGCTCGGCAGTCAATGGGTCGAGATGCACGAGCAGCGAGCGGTAGGTCGGGACGCACTCGACCACGCCTGGAAGCGCAGCGACCCGTACGGCATGATCAAGCGCAATGACACGTTGATTGATGTCGGCATCGACCCTGTCACCGAACTCCACTGCAATGGCTGAATCGCCACAGGGAACGATGCGGGGGTAGGCCAGGGTCATTGCGACGATGCCCCAAGCGCCTCGATCACCTTCCTGGCAGCCGCAATGGCCGTGCGATCCAGCGCCTCCAGCGCCGATCCCCCCACATGTGGCGTCAATATCAATTGCGGGCAGTCGAACAGCGGGCTGTCCTTCGGCGGGGGTTCCGGCGAAAAGACATCAAGCGCTGCGCCGGAGAGCTTTCCGTTCCGCAGGGCAGCGACAAGCGCCGTCTCGTCGAGGAGCGAGCCGCGCGCCGTATTGATGACAACGGCGCCCGGCCGCAACGCGTCGATCCGGGCGGCATCGAGTCGACGGCTCCTGCCGGGCACGGAATGGAGGGAAACAATATCGGAACGGGCGCAAAGCGTATCCATGTCCACCCGCTCGACACCTTCGCTGGAAAGGTCTGCTTCCGAGGCGTGGGCAGTGACGGCGATGACGTGCATCTTGAAGGCGCGCGCCAGCAAAGCGACGCCGCGGGCAATTCGTCCGTAACCGACGAGCCCCAGGGTCTTTCCGGCGAGTTCGAACCCGGTCTGCCGGTATCGGAAGCCGAAATCATCGTTTCGCACGGCCTGGTCAGCCCGGGGAACCTGCCGGGCACAGGCGAGGATCAGGGCAATTGTATGCTCGGCGACGGCAATGGTATTCGCACCCGGAGTGGAGGTAACCGGGATTCCCCTTGCAGCGGCCGCGGACTTGTCGATCGCGTCGGTGCCGGCACCGTGGCTTACGATCACTTCAAGGTTCGGGGCTGCAGCAAGTTCGATTGCCGACAGCCCGTGATTGCGCGTGATTACGGCGCTCGCGGTGGCCAGGTGCGGCTCGAGCGCCGCGAAGTCGGTGGTGTCCGGGGTGCCGACCACCAACCCTGCACTGCGCAACAGCTCCAGGCCCGGTGCGGCAATCGGCTGAACCACGAGGCATTCGGTCACTGCGGCGGCTCCAGGCAGATCCTCATGAGAACCCTTGCGGCAGCGGCGAAATCTTCAATGTCCATGGATTCATCCGGATTGTGACTGCCGTTTTCGTTGCGGATAAACAGCATGCCGGTGGGAACGCCCGTCCCTGCAAAGACCGCCGCGTCGTGACCCGCGCCACTGGGCATAGTGAACGCCGGCACGCCTTCGACGGAACACGCGGCTTCCAGGGCCGCAATGACCCTGCGATCCATCAAGGCAGGGAATGTCCCCGTTCGCGGGCCGAGATCAAAGCGAACCGAGTACTGCCGGGACAGCTGCTCGACCAGGCCTGAAAGTTCGGAAGCGATCTGCTCAAGTTTGCCTGACGACTGGCTCCGGACGTCGAGTGAAAAATTCACGCGGCCTGCTACCTTGCTGAATGCGTGCTCGGCAGGGTCGGTGGCGAGCTTGCCAAACGTAATCGTGAGGTCGTCGCCGTTCAGTTCGGCTTCATCCCAGATCCCGTCCATTGCCATCACCAGCGCAGCTGTCGCGCGCACGGCGTCGTGTCTCAGGTGGCGCGGCGTTGCGCCCGAATGTGCGTAGCTGCCTGTGCAACTGGCCGATCGGTACCTGAATGATCCCCGGATGCCGGTGACAATTCCCACTGGCCTGTTTTCCGTCACCAGGCACGGCCCCTGTTCGATGTGAGGTTCGATGAACAGGCCGATTTCGGCCGGATCGAGTTGGGCCTCCCCTGCATGAAGCCGCTCGACATCACCGCCCGCCGCAGCAATTGCCGCTCCGAGCGGCAAGCCGTCCAAAGAACGCCGCACGCCGTTCAATTCCCTCGTTTCGAGTTGCCCGAACGCGGCGCGGCTTCCGATATAGGAAGCGGCAAACCACGTGCTCTCTTCGGCGCGAATGGCCATCAGCGAGATGTCGCGGGGTGGCCGCACACCCGCCCTTGCCAGGCCGGACATGACGGAAAGCCCGCAGAGCACGCCTGCCGCTCCGTCGAAGTTTCCGCCATGCGGGACGGAATCGAGATGCGAACCGATGATGACACGGTTACCGGGCGTCTTGCCTGCCAGGGTCAGGTAAAGATTGCATGCGGCATCGGTCTCCACCCGAAGCCCCAACCGCTCGCCTTCGCGGCGAAGCAAGTCGTGCGCGAACTGCTCTCCCTCGCCGAACGACGTACGGGTGATGCCAATGCCGTCGCCGGTTCGCAGGGCAATTTCACGGAAAAGACTGTCTGCCAGATCAATGTCAGGTTCAGCACGGGCGCCTGAAGGAATCACGGCAAATGCCCTTGGCCGCAGTCAGCCTTGCGGCGATTTCCGGCCGCGGTCCCGGGTAGAGACGATCTCCGGATCCCGGATTGCCGCGACCTTCCGATGCGCGTGCACATGATCGGGTCGGATTCCGGTGCTTCCTTGAACCGTGTTTGCACCGGCCGGGTTGGATTCCCCAAGGCCATCCGGGTCGCGTCGTCGAAAACCCCGGTCCGGCCAGGGACGCTCTCGTGTTCGTGGCGCGGGCGCGGTGCCCCATGCCAGGCGCCAGGTCTGCCCGGCGAACCGGGACCCCCGGGCCACCGGTCCGGAACCGCCTGCCCGGCCACGGGCAGGTGGACGCACCGCCTGTCGTGAAAAGCACATTCTCGATCATGCGTTGATGCTGCAGGCATTCTTCGGAAACCGCTCGTATCTTCGTCAGCCGGTCGAATTTTCAAAGGCGTCCGCGCCCGATTCCATTCCGGTCGATACCGCAAATTGCCATGCCGATGGAACCGGCCGACCTGTGACGCCTTGCAAGGATTTAAGCCGATTGACGAAGGGCAGGCCCAAATATAACCTGAATTTCAAAGAGGAGGAAGCCCGGACTCCGGGTTTGCAAGATTGTCTATGACCACTGAACCGGGGTCCGCCCTGCCTTTCTCTCGGCAGGAGCATTTGGATCGTCAGGCGAGGATGCGCCGTCGGCTACGCGAAGCCGGGTTCGACGCGATGCTCGTCTTTGCCCAGGAGAGCCACTACTGGCTGACCGGCTACGATACGGGCGGTTTTGTCTTTTTTCAGTGCGCGGTGGTCACCGCAGACGAGCAGCCAATAGTTCTGCTGACCCGTCGCCCGGATCTTGTCCAGGCGCGTGTGACCAGCACGATCGAGGACATCCGCATCTGGTGGGATGCAGAGGATGCCGACCCGGCCCGGGATCTGCGTGGAATCCTCGAGGAGTTGGGTCTTCGCGGCAAGAGGATTGCCGTGGAACTGAATACCCACGGATTGACCGGGTGGAACCTTTGGCGGGTTCAGAATGCCCTTGGGGGTTTCTGCACACTTGATGACGACAATCACCTGATCCGGAAGCTTCGCTTGGTCAAGTCGCCGGCGGAGATCGCGTATACCCGCAAGGCGGCCGAGATTCTCGACCGTTCGCTATCTGCAGTCATTGCCGTCGCCCGCCCCGGCATCCTCGATTCCGAGATCAAGGCGGAGTACCTGCGCTCGATTCTTTGCGATGGCGCCGACATGCCGCCGAATGCCCCGCTGTTCAATTCGGGCACGCGCGCGACCTATGGCCGGGGCGTTTCCGCGCCGCGAGTGATCCAGGAACAGGACCAGTTGCTCGTCGAGTATCCGGTTGCCTACCGCCGCTACAACGTGAAGACCGAATGGACGATCCTTTTCGGAACGCCGGACCCGCGGCAAGTGCATATGTATGATGCGGCGCGGGCGACGCTGGATCGGATGACGGAAATTGCACGCCCGGGGTGCACGCTCGGAGAAATCTTCGACGCGCATGCGGAAGGGCTGGATTCTGCCGGCTATGCCCGGCATCGCTACGGGGCCACTGGCTACTCCGTCGGATGCACGTTTGCGCCGACGAGCATGGATGTTCCACCGATGATCTATCCGGGCAACCCGACCGTGTGCGAGCCTGGAATGACACTGTTCTATCACGTCATGATCGGTGATTCAGATTCCGGATTTGGAATGGGGGTGGGCCATACCCTTTTGGTTACCGAAGGTGTACCGGAGGTGCTGACCGGGTTGCCCGGCGAGCTGACAATAATAACGTGAAGCGGCAATGATGCCGCAAATTGACAACAATGGAGGAAATGTCATGAAGAACTTGATGGCCAACCGCCGGCAGGTGGTAATCGGACTGGCGGCGGCGTCAGCCGTTCCAACCGTCGGTTTCGCGCAATCCGGGACGCCGAACTACGGTGGAACGCTGAAGATCAGCCATTCGACCCGAATTGCCACCCTGAACGTGATGCAACTGTCCGGACCGGCAGAATATCCCTGTGTGGACATGCTCTATTCCGGCCTGACGCGGATCGAACCCGGCAAGAACTCGGCAGGTCCCGATCTCGCGACAAGCTGGGAAGCCAACGAGGATGCCTCGCAGTTTACATACAACCTGCGCCAGGGGGTCACGTTCCACGACGGAACACCGTTTACTTCCGCTGACGTCGTGGCGACCTTCGAGGCAATCCTCGACGCCGATTTCGGTTCCCCGGCCCGGTCGGTTCTAGACATTATCGAGACCGTGGAGGCGGTAGACGATCACACCGTCCGTTTCAATCTCAACGCGCCCTATGCCGACCTGCCGATTTCAACCGCCCATGCCAATGCGCGGATCGTGTCGGCCGCGGCGCTTTCCGGGGACCTCGCCGATCTCGAGACCAAGCCCAACGGGACAGGTCCGTTCAAGCTGGAAAGCTATGATTCGGCCAGGATCACCCGGCTGGTCCGCAATGACAACTACTACAAGGAAGGCCAGCCATATCTCGACTCTGTCGAGATGCACCTGTTCCCCGACCTTGCGGCGGAAACCGCGAACTACCTGTCCGGGAATGTTGACGTGATGCTCAACGTCCAGCAGGCGGACTTCGCGCGCATTGCCGCGGCCGAGGGCAGCAACGCGCTGCGCGTGCCGGCGGGCCGCTACGTCAACGTCGTCATGCGCCAGGACCAGCCGCCGTTTGACGACGTTCGGTTGAGAAAGGCACTGGCACTTTCAGTCGATCGCCAGCTGCTCGTGGACCTGGTGCTCGAGGGGCTTGGCCGTCCGGCTTACGACAACATCCTGTCGCCGGAATTCCAGTATGCCATCGACACGCCCGAGATTCCCTACGACCCGGCTGCCGCAAAGGCCCTTCTCGCCGAAGCGGGATATCCGGATGGAATCAGCCTCACGATGGTGGCCTCGAACCGCCCGGCGATTCGCGGCCAGGTTGCAATTGCGATCAAGGAGATGGCGCGCCCGGCGGGTTTCGACATCGAAGTCGAGGCAATGCCGCACGACACCTACCTCGCCAATGTCTGGCGCAAGGGCAACTTCTACATGGCCTACTGGGGGATGCAGCCCACCGAGGATGCGACCTTCAACCTGCTCCTGACCTCGACGGCGTCATACGAGGATACCGCCTGGTTCAACGAGGAGTTCGACGAACTCGTGCGCCGCGGACGCTCGACCTCGGATCCGGCGGAACGCGCCGCGATCTACGCGGAGGCGCAGGAAATCCAGCTTCGCGACTCGCCCTACATCATCGCGATGTATCAGGATGTCCTGACCGCCAGCCGTGACTGGGTGCAAGGCTGGACGGTTCATCCGCTGAACCGGGTCTTCTTCGTGGAAGATGTCTGGCTCGACAGGGGCTGACGAGTGAGCCCAGCCTATCTGCTGCGCCGCCTTCTGGCGGTCGCACTGGTTCTCTGGATCGTGACGATCGCGGTATTTGCGATCACCATGATCCTGCCTGGAAACGCCGCGATCATGATCCTGGGCGAGTACGCGACGCCCGACCAGGTCGCGGCGATGGAAGAGAGGCTGGGCCTCAACCGTCCCGTGGCCATCCAGTACTTCGAATGGCTTTTCAACCTGCTGCAGGGGGATTTCGGAATGTCCCTGCGGCTGTCCCTTCCCGTGTCCGAGGTCGTTGGATCAGCGTTCAGGAATTCTGCAATGCTGGCGGTAACCGCCCTGGTCACGGTAACCGTGGTTGCCGTGCCGATCGGGATGCTGGCTGCCGTCAAGCGTGGCACCAAGGCCGATCTCGGCATCAGCCTGGTTGCCTATGTGGGTACGGCAATGCCGGAATTCGTGACGGCGACGCTGCTCCTGGTGATCTTTGCAGCACCGGGAAATCCGCTCCTTCCGGCAGGTGGATTCATCCCGCCGAGCGAGAGCGTGGCCGGGTTCTTCAATCACGTGATCCTGCCCGCAGGGGCGCTGGGGCTGATCCTGACCGCGCATATCGCCAGGCAGGTGCGTTCCGAGATGTCGGATGTACTGTCAAGCGACTACATTCGCGCTGCCCGGTTGAAGGGCCTGCACGAGCGCCGCGTCATCCGCGGCCATGCCCTGCCGAATTCGCTTGCACCGGCAGTCGCAGTGATTTCACTAGATATCGGCTATCTTCTCGGCGGAATCATCGTTGTCGAGGAGATATTTGCCTGGCCCGGTCTCGGCCGACTGCTGATCCTGGCCCTCGAAAACCGCGATCTGCCCGTGATCCAGGCGATCACGCTGTTGCTGGCAATGGTTTATGCATTGTCGAACCTGCTTTCGGATATCGTGATCGCGGCCCTTGACCCGAGGGTGCGGTATGAATGAGCTGGTCCGCCATCCGACCGGCATGGTCGGAGCAGGGCTCTTGACGATCATCGCCCTTGCCGTGATCCTCGGACCGTTCCTTGCTCCCTATGACCCTCAGGCCTTCCACCCGGCGGTCCGGTTGACCGGTCCGTCCGTGGCGCACTGGCTCGGAACCGACCAGTTCGGCAGGGACATATTGTCGCGCCTGTTGACGGGTGCGAGTCCGACAATTCTCTTCGGCGTCGGCGCGACGTCTCTCGGGGTTTTGGCAGGCTCGATAATCGGAGTCACGGCGGCCGTGGCCGGAGGCTGGATCGACAGCGTGATCATGCGCACGCTCGACGGTCTTCTTGCCGTACCGGACCTGCTGTTCACCCTGCTCATCGTCACAATTCTCGGAGGCGGCATCGGAGAGGCCATGCTTGCCGTTGCCGTCGCATTCACGCCGGGCATGGCGCGCATTGCCCGGTCGTCGGTGCTCTCGATCCGGACCAGGGAATACATCCTCGCGGCCATCGCCCGCGACGAGAGCCGGGCCTATATCATCGTTCAGGAAGTCATCCCCAACGCAATCGGACCGATAATCGTCGAGGCGACGATTCGGGTTTCGTTCGCAATCATGATCGGGGCGACTCTCGGCTTTCTCGGCCTCGGTGCACAGCCACCGAGCACCGAGTGGGGCCTGATGGTCGCCGAGGCACGCCAGTACATGTACCGTTCACCCTGGGTTGTCGCCGTACCCGGCATTGCAATCGCCATTGCGGCACTCGGGTTCAACCTTTTCGGCGATGCACTGCGCGATGCCTTCGACCCGAGGCGGAGGATTCGCTGATGACGACGGAGGATGGAGCCGGGAAACGCCACCCGGTGCTCGAAGTCCGGGACTATTCGCTCGCCTACGGAACGCCGACCGGGCCGGTTGACGCCCTGAGGAACGTGACCTTTTCGATCCGGCCCGGACGGACGCTGGGTCTCGTCGGCGAGTCGGGTTCCGGCAAGACCTCGCTGGCCTGGGCGATCATGCGATACCTGCCGGCCAATGCCGTCGAGCTGTCTGGTCAGCTTGTGCTTCTCGGAGAGGACCTGCGGGCAAAGTCGCTCGAGGAAATCCAGAACTTGCGCGGCCGCCGGATCAGCATGGTGTTCCAGGACCCTGGCACCTCGCTGAATCCCGTGCTGAAACTCGGCGACCAGGTCGCCGAGGTGCTTGTGCGCCACCGGTCCCTGACCCCGAAGGAGGCCCGAGACGAGGGTGAGGCGTGGCTGGCCCGAACCGGCATCAGCCGTCCGTCCGACATGATGAACCGCTACCCCCACGAGGCTTCGGGAGGGGAAAAGCAGCGGGTCGTGATCGCCACGGCCTTTGCCTGCAACCCCGAAATGATCATCTTTGACGAACCCACGACAGCGCTGGACATCATTACCGCGCGCCAGATTCTCGACCTGTTCGATGACCTGCACGACGAGACGGGGGTCACTGCCCTCTACATTTCGCACGACCTGGGGCTGGTTTCGCGCATCGCCCAGGATGTGGCGGTGATCAACCAGGGCGAAATCGTGGAACTCGGTCCGTGCGAGCACGTGTTCGTCCGTCCGCGCAACCGCTATACACGGGATCTTGTCGCGGCGGTGCCGCATCCTGACCACCGCATCGTGACGACGGAGCCCGGCAGTGGAGACGACCTGCTCAAGCTGGACGGGGTCAACGTCAGGTATGGAAAAGGGAAAAACGTCCTGGAATTTTTCCAACCCAAGCGCGAGGTCGTGCACGGTGCCCGGGACATCTCGTTCGGCCTGAGGGCAGGGGAGATACTCGGGATCGTCGGCGAATCCGGTTCCGGAAAATCAACGATCGCCAAGGCACTGGTCGGATTGCAGGATTTCGAGGGCTCGGTCACCTTCGGAACCAAATCGTATTCCGGTCGCCGCAGGATCGACCGCGCCTACCGGCGCGCCGTGCAGATCGTCTTCCAGCATCCCGACGCGTCCCTGAACCCGCGCCAGACCATCGGCAAGATCCTGTCGCGCCCGCTGAAACTCTATGATCTCGCGCCGCGCTCCGAATGGGCCCGGCGCGTGCGTGAACTCCTGCAGAGCGTGCTCCTGCCTGAAGACTATGCAAAGCGGTACCCGCACGAACTTTCCGGTGGCGAAAAGCAGCGCGTTGCCATCGCCCGCGCTTTTGCGGCCGAGCCGCAACTGGTGATCTGCGACGAAATCACGTCATCGCTCGATGTCTCGGTGCAGGCGTCCGTCGCCCGGTTGCTTGTCGAGTTGCAGCAGCAGACCGGCACCGCCTGCCTGTTCATAACCCATGACCTCAACCTGGTGCGCCAGCTCGCGCACCGAATCGCGGTCATGCAGAATGGCGACCTCGTGGATCTATTTGACTCGTCGGAGGCGCGTGCCCCGGGACGCCACCTCTACACAACGCAGCTGCTCGATGCGGTTCCGGTTCCGGTCGAGCCGGAAGAAGCAGCGGGGGCCGCATGATGACCCCCCTGTCAGCCGCCCGGAACATTGACGAGGCCGCCTGCCTTGAGACGCTGTCGGAAATGGTGCGCTTCAAGAGCTACTCGGAGACCCCGGGAGAGCGAAAGCTCGCCGAACGCATGGTGGAAACCATGCGGGAGATGGGGCTGGAGGCCGAATTGCAGCCGGTCGAGGGAAACCGGGTCAATGCCATCGGCACATGGCGCGGCACGGGCAATGGCAAGAGCCTGATGTTCAACGGCCACCTCGACACCAACCCTGTTACCGAGGGATGGAGCGTCGATCCGTGGGGCGGGCTCGTGGATGAGGATTTCATCTACGGCATTGGCGTGTCGAACATGAAGGCGGGTGATGCCGCCTCGCTCTGCGCCGTGCGTTCCCTGATGAATGCCGGACTGAAGCCTGGGGGCGACGTGATTCTCACCTATGTCGTGGGCGAATTGCAGGGTGGAGTCGGCACGCTGTCCGCGATGAAGCAGGGCGTGCGTGCGGACTATTTCGTCAATTCCGAACCGACGGACATTCAGGCCCTGACGATGCATGCCGCGGCATTCGTCTTTCACATCGAGCTCGAGGGCATAACCCGCCACATGTCGAAACGCGAAGAAGCGGTTGACGCGATCCGAGCAGCCTGCGACCTGGTGCCAAGGCTCACGGGCCTGACCTTTTCAGATGCCCCGAACGAGGACGTCCGCTCGATCAACAGGGTGCATGTCGGAACGATCAGGGGTGCGCTGTCGCGCGAGTTTCACGAGTGGCGCGCACCGCAGGTTGCCGATTTCGTGCACATGTCGGGATCGGGCCGCTACGGCCCCGGCCAGACCGAGGCGCGGGCAGTGGCCGACATCCGGGGTGTTCTCGACCAGTTGGAAGCCGAGTGGCCCGGGCTCAGGACGAATATCTGGACGGAGACGCGCGACGACAAGCCGAACATGCCCGCGTTCGAAGTGTCGAGGGACTCCCGAATCGTCAAGGCCATCAACGCGGCGCACCACGCGATCCGGGGTACGGAACAGCCCACCGGAACGATCACGCCGCCAGGGTTTTACGGTACTGATGCCGGCCACCTGTATGTCGAAGGCGGTATGGAGGGTATCGTCTGCGGTCCTGGCGGACGATACAACACGATGCCGGATGAGCGCGTCGACCGCGACGATTATCTCGACATGATTCGCATCTACATGCTGACGATCTGCGATATCTGCGGGGTGGAGTAGGCTGCGATCAGCCGTGGATCGGGAAGGAACTCTCCGGGAAGTTGCAACAGTATCCCTGGCGAAGCCTGCCGTGGTCCGGCTCATCTCCTGCTCCGTTCGCCTGCAGGCAGGGACCGTCAGGTCTGACCGGTCTCTGCGTGCCTGGATGACCTGATGGCAGTGAAATCCTGAAATGTGCGCTCCGGTCCACGCCTTTTGGCGAGACAACGATCGATCGGCGGCCGAAACCTTGCCGACTGACGGGCGGTACTATCCCCGGCTTTCCGGTTCGATCCTTTCCAACAGCCGTTCAAGTTCCGTGATATCGACATCGGCAAGCCCGTACACTGGCTTGCGCGCGGTTGCGTGGCGCAGTGCGCCGCGCCGCCGGAGGATTTCCTTGCGTATCGGCAGCCCGAACCCCAGTTGCTGTTCATGGCGGTTTATCGGCAGGTACCGATCGAAGAGGTCCTCCGCCTCACCGGCGCGACCTGCCGTGAAGAGGTCGTAGACCTTCACCAGCACGTCGGGAAATGCAAAGCCGGTCATGGCCCCGTCGGCGCCTCGATGCAGCTCCTGCGGAAAATACAGTCCGTTGTTCCCGGTCAGGATGCTCACGCGGCGCTGTTTCCCCTCGCGTTCCATTTCCCTGATTTTCGTGAGTTTCGGAAGTCCGGGACAATCCTCATGTTTCAGCATCACGAGATCAGGAAACTCATGGACCATCCTGGACCAGGCAGCAGGCGACAAGTGGACGTTGCTTGCCTGCGGGAAGTCCTGGTAGACGACCGGAATGCCGGCGCCGATTGCTTCGAAGACCTGTTCGAAGTAGCTGAAAACCGCATCATCGCTCTTCAGGCCGGCCAAGGGCTGCAGCATGACCCCCGATGCGCCGAGATCCATCACCGAATGTGAAAGGTCCCTCAGTGCCGTCAGCGCGGAATGTGTCACGCCCACGATGACCGGCAGGTCCTGTCCGACATGCCGCAAGGCGCGTTCCGCGAAATCAGCCGACTCGGTATCGGTCATCTTGTTGGCTTCGCCCATGACGCCCAGAATCGTGATGCCAGAGACCCCGCACCCCACGTAGAAGTCAAGGAGTTGCTCCGTTCCGTCGAGGTCGAGTGACCCGTCGGGGCAGAACGGAGTTGCCGATATGACAAATACGCCCTTGGTATCCTCGTTCAGCCTGGGCATCATTAATCCCTGCCTTTCTCCAGTCATGCGTCAAGGTGCCTGACAGTCGCTGATGCGCGCCGGGAGTGTCAAGAAATTTCAACCGGTTACGGTTTCAGGTTTCCGCGAATTCCGTACAGGACATCCGGTTGCAGAGTTGTGCACGGAGTGCCCGACACGGCCCATGGCGTTCACGTGCGCGCCGTGTTCCCGATAATCGGCGCACCGCCATAGCCGGAAGCACCCTGTTCGAGACCGGTCGTCGCCAATTGCGGCGGAAAACGAGCCTTGTTGCCTGGCTGGTGACGGATGCGGGCTAGGTTTGAGCCGTGGTCGCGATCAGTAACTGACCTGCAAGGCCGGCGCGCCGATGTGCGCCCCACTTGGCGATCTCCGGATCGGAAACGATGTCGACAAATGTTTCCTTGGCCGGAAACTCGACGATCAGGACTTCATCCCACAGTTCTTCGGCGACGCCAAGAACGAGATGCCTGACAGACCCGGCGAATACGAGACGTCCGTCTGCGGACGTAACGCGACGGACCAATTCATGGCGGTAAAGTGCATACGCTTCGGCCCCCGTCAGGTCGGTTTCACGGCCGTCGGAATACTCCGCCCTGTCCCTGAACTTCAACAAATGCACCATCGTGACCGGGCCGTCGATGTCAAGATCGAGAAGAGTCCGAATATCTTCCTCTGTGCGCAAAACCTTGTTCAGCACGTCCATTGGGTGTTCTCCTTGTAGATTGGGTCATGATCATACTGGCGTTGCCGGGGTGAATTCAACTCCCCGGGTTCCCAATTCCCACACCGCGCTCACGTTTCCGGGGAAGCGGGCAAGTCCCGATGGCACCGTGACGAGAATTGAACGCCCCGACCTCGTTGGTCGACGACACAATCGCCGGGTGAAACGTACTGCTCAAAGTGGTCCGCAAGCCTTGCGTGCGCCTTCGATCACCTGCGACGGGACGCCGCCGGAATTGACATGCACCGGCATTCCTCCAATGAGCCCCAGGATGGGCAAATCCGATGGTGTTCCGGCCGGTGGAGTGGTATCGTCGGCGCATTCCAGCAGACAGGCGGAGACAGGCGGAACCGTGCGGAAAATGTTCGTTTAGTCGGGCCAACAATTCCGGGTTCCGGCTGTTGAAACTCAGGGATTTGGCCAGTGTACGGGGCGTTCCTCGGGAACGGAGGTGTCGGTTTGTCTTTTCGTGATTCCGTGGAGAAAATGTACAACAGGGCGGCGGCATTGGTTGAAATGCCCGACGGCCTGCTTGAGGAAATCCGGTCCTGCAACAGCACCTACACCGTGCGCTTCGGTGTTCGGCTCCGAGGTCGCGTCGAGACTTTCGTTGGATACCGGTCCAATCATTCGGAGCACATAGAGCCTGTCAAGGGTGGCATTCGCTACGACGAAGCCGTCTCGCAGGACGAGGTCGAGGCGCTTTCGGCCTTGATGACCTACAAATGCGCGCTGATGGAAGTCCCGTTCGGAGGTTCGAAAGGCGGCCTCCGGATAAATCCGCGGAATTACAGTGAAACCGAGATGGAGCAGATCACCAGGCGGTTCGCCTACGAACTGATCAAGCGTGATCTCATCAACCCGGCACAGAACGTGCCTGCTCCGGACATGGGTACCGGAGAACGCGAAATGGCCTGGATTGCGGACCAATATTCCCGGATGAAGACAACCGATATCAATTCAAGGGCTTGCGTGACCGGAAAACCTCTGGTCGCGGGCGGTATCGCCGGTAGGGTCGAAGCGACCGGAAGGGGTGTCCAGTATGCGCTCGAGGAGTTTTTCCGTCATCCCGAAGATGCCAGGAAGGCGGGTTTGGACGGGACACTCGAAGGAAAGCGAATCATTGTCCAGGGACTTGGCAATGTCGGCTATCACGCTGCAATCTTCCTGTCGGAGGAAAACGGTGCAAGAATCACCGGGATCATCGAAAGGGATGGTGCGGTCGCGGACGCTGACGGTCTGGATGTGGACGATGTGCGCCAGTACATTTCCGAAAACGGCGGGATCAGCGGGTATCCGTCGGGAAGGTACGAGGAAGATGGCCCGGCATTGCTGGAGGAGGATTGCGATATCCTGGTTCCCGCGGCGATAGAGGGCGTGATCACGGGATCGAATGCTGACCGCATCAAGGCACCGCTCATTGTCGAGGCGGCAAACGGCCCTGTGACCGCGGAGGCCGATGAGAAGCTGCGTGCCATGGGCAAGATCGTCATTCCGGACATGTATGCAAACGCCGGCGGCGTGACGGTTTCGTATTTCGAATGGGTGAAGAATCTGAGCCACATCAGGTTCGGCCGCATGCAGCGTCGGCAGGAAGAGGCGCGTGGCAATCTCCTGGTCGAAGAGTTGAATCGCCTGTTTTCCGAAGCACATGTACCCGTAAAGCTGTCGGAGAGGTTCGTGGAACGCTACAAGCAGGGAGCAGGAGAGATAGAACTGGTCAGGTCCGGGTTGGAAGATACGATGCGGCGGGGCTACCAGTATATGCGCGAAGCCTTGCACGAGCGCGATGAAATAGCCGATCTGAGGACGGCGGCGTATTTTATCGCGATCCGGAGAATCGTCGCGAGCTACCAGTCAAAGGGGATCTGATTCAAACTCGTTTCATTCCGGGCACTCCCGAGGTCCGCGGAGTCTGGCTCCCCGAAAGTTGCGCCTGATCGTGGTTCCTGGCGGTGCATGACCTGTTTCGTGAAACCGAACAGCATCCGGGTGCATGAGATGACCACGTGTTCTTGAGTTGTTCCCCTGTATCCGAATTTGGCGATATTGAAGGACAGTGGCAAACGCCAGGCTGTTTCCCTTGTCGGGACGACCAACCCAGGGAGAACCGGTTGTGGGGGCTGCCAATTCTGGTCGCAAGTGTTCCATGTTATCAAGCGTTCCATTTTATGAAGACGACCATGTTCAGCTGGTCTGTCGAAACCCTCAAGGTCTGGTTTGCAGGGTGGAATCGGTGACATCGCAAACCTGATCGGCTCATTGATTTTCGCCGTCCGGAACGGAACTTCTCACCGCTCAAACGGCCCTGTCGTGGAACAGGTCGTCGGCACCTGCGGTGCCGAAACGATGGTGTCGTTTTCGGGCAGTGGATTTGGCGTGATTCGCCACGCTTTTGTCGTGGAATGATGGAGAAGTGCACAGGTGTCTGCTCGAAAAGGATCAGTCGTGAGATTCAAGAGTACGATAGGCTAAATCAATAATGTCGACCAAAACGAAAAATCACTCGCTGATAGGTATCTCGTTGATATTCTTGGCGATGTTGTTTGCGACTCTTGCCGACGTCATTGCGAAATCGATGTCTGTATCGGTTTCAGAGGCGCAGCTGATGTTCCTGAGGAGCGTGTCGGGTTTCGTCATCGTGTTTGCCTTGATGTGTATCCGGCACACAAGAAAGCGCACCGCATTACTCAATCTCGAACGGATAAGGCTTCACATAATTCGGTCAGTCATTTGGTGCTTTTCAGTCTACTTGATGTTTGTTGCCCTTTATTCCGCGCCCCTCGCAGACGTGAGCGTGCTTCTATTGACAGAGTCACTTTTCATCATACCGCTGGCTGTATTTTTTCTGAATGAAAAGCTGACTCGTTCGAGATCCTGGGTCATCTTCCTCATGTTGTTCGGAACGATGTGCATTTTGTCTCAGGATTTCTCGGGGCAATTGCAACTTTCTCCAAAGGGATGGGTCGCAGCTCTTGGCGCGGCATTTCTCGGAGCCGTAATCTCCGTAATTCTGAAGTCGATGGCGGAAAAGGATGAACTCCTGGAGTTCCTGTTCTACTCGTCCATCGTCGGGAGTGTTGTATTCTGTTTTCCGGCAATTCTGAATTGGCAGCCAGTGTCGGCTCCCGTCTTCACCGCCATAACGATCATGAGTGTTTGCCTGCTTGTTACGCAGGCATTGATCGTGCACGCATTTCGCTATGCCGAAACCTTGGTGATTACCCCGTTCTTTGCCGTTTCGGTTCCTTTCGGGGTCATCGCCGGATGGCTCGTGTTCAGTGAAGTGCCGAGTTGGCTTTTCTGGCCGGGCTGCATCGTAATCGTGTTCGCTGCGCTATTGGCTGAAAGGGAGTGAACATGATGCCTTTCATGCCATGCCAAATTCTTCGCGTTCCCCTGGTTCCACTTCGTGAACCGTGAGACTGTCTTTCCGGACCGCGGCAACCGCAGTAATCGGACAGGAAGGCAGTCGCGTTGTCGAACGCGCTGCGGTGCGTGCGCGTCGAGTCAAGGCAATTCGGTCGTTCCGCGATACAGGTTCAATTCCCGTGCTGGCGCAAGGCTCCGCCCTCCGGGCACGGAGGGAAGCCTGACCTGATGTCTTGGCGAGCAAACGAGGATATGCCGACAGTCGGTTTGCGCTGCACCGGTTGCCTGATATGCTACCCCGTATGAGCTGCGCAAGAACGTGTGCAAGGATGTGTTGTGGCGCGACCTGCGATGGCCGTCACGTACCAGTCTTCGACCCAATCTGATCATTCGGGAGTCAAACATGTGATGCCGAACGCGGCCCGGATTTTGCCAGAGATCTCCGTCGATCGAACGTTGTTTGTCGATGCCGCGACCTGCATTCATACAGAGCCATGACATCAGCAATCCGAAATCTCTGGCTTGAGCTTCGCGCAGACGTCATGTCCGAAAAGACAGTTCCGGCGATGTCGGCCGGGTTTACCTCCGGCTTGGGACTTCTGGTCGCCCAGGTTGCGTTCGGAAGTTTCATTTTCTCCGGCGCGCTCGCGCCTTTTGCATCCCAGGGCGTCGGCCTTGTGCTGTTCGGGAATTTCGCTGCCTGCCTGCTTGTCGCGTTGGCGGGCGGTTATCGCGGGTCGATCGCGGGGTTGTCCCCGGCACTGGTGATCGTCATGGCCACCATGGCGAGCACAACGGACGCGTCCGGAGAGGCGCTATTCCTGACCGTTGCCGTCCTGCTCGTGATCGGCGCCGTCACCACCGGCCTTTGCTGCCTCATGATCGGGCATTTCCGTCTAGCCAACCTGGTGCGGTTCATTCCCTACCCGGTCGCAGCGGGATTCGTGGCCGGAATCGGTGGCTCCGTATGCCTGGCAGCCATGACTCTCATGGGGGCAAACGTGGAGTTGCGGTCGGCGCTTGCGAACCTGGAGCCTGCCGTATTGTGGACGTGGCTCCCTGGTACCGCGTACGGAGTCGCGCTCTACGTTGCCATGAAACGCTGGGGCAACGCGCTGATCCTGCCGGCAAGCGTCGTTGTCGCGGTCGTCGGATACCATCTCGCCTTGGACGCCATTGGTATCACGGGAGACGAGGCCAGGGAAATTGGCCTGCTGTTCACGAGCACGGCTGACGGGGGGCTGTGGCCGGTGCTGTTCCCTGCCGACCTTGCGCGCGTGGAATGGACCGTAATGGCCGGCCAGATACCCAACATGCTGACGCTGATGTTCATTGCCTTCATTTGCGTCGTCATGAACGTTGCCGGGCTCGAACTCGCCGTCAACCGGGAACTGGACTGGAACCGCGAATTCAGGGCGACCGGACTTGCCAGCATCGTGGCCGGCGTGGGCGGGGGTACGGTGGCAACGCTGATCGTGCCAGCCTCGCTGCGCAGCAAGCTCTTCAACGCCACGACCCGGTTGACCGGCGTGGTCGCAGCATCGGTCATCGGAATCGCCCTGTTTTTTGGCGACGGCTTGCTCGAGTTCGTGCCGACGGCGCTCATCGGTGGTATTCTGGTCTTCGCCGGTCTCGGCATGCTGGACGAGGGTCTCGCCAGGAGCAGGAAATGCCTGCCCCGGGAGGAGTTTGGTATCGTCGTGGTGATCTTCGTCATCATCCTCGTATTCGGCCTGATCGAGGGCGTGGGTGCGGGGATGCTGGCCACGCTCATTTTCTTCGCCGTGCGCCTGAGTCGCGTGGACCCGGTCGAGTCACGCTTTACCGCGCGCAAGCGTCACAGCAACAAGGCCCGCTCCGTACCGGATCAAGCGATTCTCCTGCATGAAGGCGGCCGCGCCCTCGCCTTTCGGTTCCGCGGCTACATTTTCTTCGGCAGCGCGGACTCCCTGATCGACAATCTCAGAAAGACCCTGGAGGCTCCTTCGCGTCCTTACTGCCTGATGCTGGACTTCGGAGCGGTTTCAGGCATCGATTTCTCGGCGGTAAGCGCACTATCAAGGTTCTTGCGGGTGGCAAGCAAGGCGGGTGTGAAGGTCGTCCTGAGCGCGGCGTCCAGACAGTTGAGGTCCGGCCTGGAGCATACGCTTCCCGCGTCGGTGATTTCCGAACTCGTTTTCGAACCGAACTCCGACGGCGGCCTCGAGCGCTGCGAAGAGATCGTCATCGAGGCCTGGAGAATGGACGCGGCGACCGGGGACGACCGACGTGCGGCGTTGCTGGGTTTCGCCGCAGGAGACCTGGAGCGCCATCTGACGCGTCAGATCCGGTTCGAAGATCTGATGGAAGAGCTTCGCGACTGGCTCGTGGGGCGTGACTACGCAGCCGGCGGCGTCCTGGCAGGCGCGGACGCGCCGGAGGAGGGGCTGCAATTCCTGCTTGCGGGGCGGGCATCCGCCTACGACGATACCGGCAGGCGCCTCCGCCAGTACAGCCCCGGCGACGCGATCTGGCCCGCAGCTGAATCGGGTGGACGCGTGGTCGCGGACGATGCCTGCCAGACAAAGGTGCTGGCAGCGATTTCCCGGCAATGGTTGGAGACAAACGAAGAGCGGCTTGCGCTCAAGCTCTATCGATACCTGCTCGCAGACCAGTTCGGGACTGAAACAGATGACGGTCGCGCACCTGACGAGGCAGGCGAAGAAAAGGCCCAGCAGTAGGTGCGTGAGCGCGCGCGTCCGGTTAAAACCGCGAAATCCGGGTTGTCATGATTCATGGTTGCTTTTGCGCTCAAGAGTCGTTTGCCGGCATGAGTCATGAAACTGCCCCCGGGTTTCCCTGGGCGACGGCAATCCGCACGGTCAACACGAGAACAACTGTCCCAGAGACAGCCAGTGCAAACCCGGCAGGTTCGGACTTGTAGCCGTTGGCCCATTCACCCGTCCCGCTGCGGTGCCGGCCGCTTGTCATACGGGCGCCGACGCCACCGGGAGGCGTTTCCCGCTGGTTGGATTGCAGGCCATGACAGGCGGCTTGTTTTGCGGTGCGACCAGGCAGATCACCGGTACACTCGATCAGGAATTCGGCGTCGGCTTCGGAAATGGTGTGTGGCAGACTGTCGGGGATCCTGCGGAAATGCAGGCCTCGACCATTTCAGGCTGCCCCATGGCCTCGCCGTCGAACGCACGCAGGGCCGACACGTCGGTATTGGCGGTCCGCAGACTTGGGCCCCGCGGTTTCGCCGGCAGACAGATCGGTGGCGCCCGGGCGTAATTTCGCGAGAGAACAGAGACGGTGCGCTGGCAATTGTTCCGTGTCCCCGGCGACAGGCCGTTCATGGTCATCTCACTCGTTTGAAATGGCCCCGATATTCCGGACGCCCGGGAGACCGAACATCAACTCGAGATCACGGGAAACCCGCAACCTGCACGCCAGGACAGTAAACGAGATCCTCCATCTCCCGAAGGAAGGCCGAATGGTCATCCCGGATCGGCGACAGCAGGGTTCCGATACAAAAGGACGGAAACAACAGGATCGCGACAACAGGATCATCACAACAGGGAAAAAGCGCGGCGAACCACCCAGGAACCCGCCTATTATTCCAGCCGCCAACAGCTATCTCGGGCGCTACACACACAAGACGGCGATCTCCAATCACCGTCTCGTCGATTTCGACGGCACCCACGTCCGCTTCCGCTGGCGCGACCTGCCCATTAGGCATTTTTCAACTGAACAATGAGCTTGTGCAGGGCGCTGTCGTCCCCGATCCTGGCTGCCCGCTCCAGTGTTTGCGCGCCTGACGACATGCGGGCGTAGCCTTCCCAGACGACCTGGTGTCCCGGCGGGCCGTCATTCTTCCGGTTCAGGTATCCGCCGAGCCGGGCCACCAGCAGCACCGCCGCCCCGAGGGAGACGGCGTCCAGTTCGGGCATTTCCCCGGGGTTCGTTTGGCAGGGCAGGCTGAACCCCATGTGGTGGGCGTAGTCCAGCAACATCGCGATTTCCGATTTCGCGAACAGGTTTTCGGCCGGCAGCTCCGGCGTGGCCCGCCCGAGCAGCGTCAGCGCCGAGAGGCGCCACGCGATCACCGCGTTCAGCGCGACCGCACGCTTGATCCGCTCCGCCGTGCTGTGGGCCGTCTTCTCCACGTCGCACCCGGACTTCAGGATCCTGTGCCAGTCCTCGATGCGCCACCTCAGGGCGTAGAGGTCGAGAACCTCCACCGCCGCCTTCCGCTCCGCGACGGGAAGGGTCGTCAGCAGCAGCCATTCCACCGCCTCGGCGCCGGAGGGCGGCTCGGGTTCGCGGACGTGGACGGCCGTCAGCCGCATCGGCTCCGTGCCGAGCCGTCCCCGCGCCGCCCGCGGCACCGGCACATCGAGCGCCTGCCAGCGCAGTTGCGCCGTCGCCCTTCGGGCCTCCCGTCCGGCGAAGCCCTTCTGGCCCCGCGCCGCCCGCCGCGCCGAGGCCCTGTCGATCCGGATCTCGTGCTCTCCGTCCGGCGGCGCGTTGCGCATCCGCGTGAACAGGCTCTCCACAGGTGGCGAAGTTCCTGAGCCAGATCAAGCTCGACCCGGCGGTCGTCAATGAATGGATCCTGAAGATCGGCCGCGACAAGATGGACCCAAGGGATGTTGCCGAGGAATGGGTCGCGAACAACATGGATGTCGTCAACCAGTGGATTGAATAGGATCTCGTGTACTGGATATCATGCCGGGGGTGCATGGCACTCCCGGCAGGCCTGGTCGTCACTGGTCATGGATTTTCGGGAATTGCCCGGTTTCGGTCAATCGAGGGTTCAAGCGAATCCGCCAGGATTTCAGGGACCGGATCAGCCGCAAGATTGAACGATGGACAACACCGGGCGGCGGCTGCACGGTCTGTTCTTTTCGCGCAGCAACATCAGATGAAGAACCAGGGGCCGAACCTCTTCGCCTCCGGCCAGGCAGAACTTCATCACCGAATCTTCAAAAAAATTCCCTGGGACCAGCGGGATAACCGAATTCAGGCGGGACCCGGCATGTAACAGTCCCGACGGCGTCGATCGGCAGGCAACGGAAATCTTCGGGCCGTCGCCGGGAGGTAACAGGTTACGCACGCGTTGTGATTCCCGGTTTTCACCATGAGGACCTTGAACGCCTGTTCGAACGATCGTCGGGCAGCTGCAGTATCGTCTTTCGAACCGATGGCGCTCCGTCTCGGCAAGGCGTTCGGCGGCGGTGCGGATACCTGGTATCGCCTGCAGTCCGCTCGGGAACCGGACCGGGCGAAGAAGACGGTGCACCGAAACAGGGTCGAGCGCCTGGCGCCGGGTTGCCTGATCGGGGCGCGACAGACTCGATCGTCCCGTTGCCACGCTGCCTTTCTCCGGATCCGGAACCCGGGAAGGACGGTGGCCGCATCGCCGGGGAATTCGACATCGGATCAGATCGGCAATCCAGGACGCCGTGCGGCGATCTGGTCTTGAAAACACACTGCGTATCGAACCCGTGTGAGGCAATTCAGAGGCGTAACCACCTTGCCGCGGCCTGCTGGCTAACGATCGAGGATCGAGAGTCGAGACTCGCTTGGTGGTTGCACTCGGGGACAAAAAACACTAGGTCTTGCTTTTCCGCAACAACTTGACTGGAGTGAATCATGGCGCGGGTTACGGTTGAGGATTGCGTCGACAAGATTCCCAACAGGTTCGAACTGGTCATTCTGGCCGCACATCGGGCTCGCGAAATCTCTTCCGGTGCAGAAATCACGGTTCCGGAGGACAACGACAAGAACCCTGTCATTGCACTGAGGGAAATCGCGGAGGAAACGCTCTCGGCCGAACAGGTACGCGAATCCGCGATCGAAACCCATCAGACCGAAATCGAGGTCGATGTTCCCGAGGAAGACCAGTTGTCTCTGCTCTTGTCAGGCGAACGGGACGATGAGCCCGATGACCCGGCGATGGAGGAGAGCATCCTCCGGAAGCTGATCGAGGCCCAATCCCGCGAGTGACCGCGGGATCGCCGGAGGAACAGGGATCCATGCGTCATGGTGCAAAGGAAGTTCCAGTACTGTACCAGTGCAGGGGAACTGGCCGAGCGGGTCAGGTCCTATAATCCGAATTCCGATTCGGAGTTGATCACCTCCGCGTATCTGTACAGCCAGGAAATGCATGCGCCGCAGTCGCGCCGGTCGGGGGAGCCGTATTTCACTCATCCGTGTGCCGTTGCGTCGATCCTTGCAGACCAGAGGTTGGACGACACGACGATCGTGACCGCCCTCCTTCACGATACGCTGGAGGACACCCGGTCGACCGGGAAGGAACTGACCGCGCGGTTTGGTGCGACGATCGCCGATCTCGTCGACGGCGTGACCAAACTGACGAACATTTCGACCGTATCAATGGAGGCAAAGGAAGCGGAGAATTTCAGAAAACTCCTGCTTGCGGTTTCAAGGGACCCCCGGGTCATCGTGGTGAAGCTCGCAGACCGCCTTCACAACATGAAGACGATCAAGCACCTGCCCGGTGAAAAACGGACCAGGAAGGCCAGGGAAACGATGGAAGTCTATGCCCCGCTTGCCGGGCGCATGGGCATGCAGTGGATGCGGGAAGAGCTGGAGAATCTGGCGTTCAGGGAATTGCACCCCAGTGAACATCGGGCTCTTCTTGCCAGGTTCGCCAAGATGAGGCGGGAACATCCAAATCTCATGGAAGAGATCATCAGCGAAATAAGGGACAAGCTTGAAGAGGTGGGGGTCGAGGCCGAAGTCGAAGGCCGCGCGAAGAAGCCCTATTCGGCCTGGAGGAAACTGAACGAGGAAAAACGGGATTTTTCGGCCTTGAGCGATGTCCTGGGATTCCGGGTCATAACCACCAATGTGGATGACATCTACAAGGCTCTCGGCGCGATCCATCTCACCTGGAAGGCCGTCCCCGGCCGGTTCAAGGATTACGTCAGCCATCCGAAATCAAATGGCTACAGTTCCGTTCACACCGTGATTTCGGGCAAGTACGGGCATATCGTCGAAATCCAGATGAGAACCAGGGACATGCACCTGAAGGCGGAAATCGGGGTCGCTGCCCACTGGTCGTACCGGGACGGGCAACCTGTCGAACTCAAGACGACCGAGGATCCCGGCTACTGGATCAGGAACCTGACGGAGAACTTTGGCGAAGAACCCCACGAAAGCCTGGTCGAACTCGTCAAGCTCGAGATGTACAGTGACCAGGTGTTCTGCTTCACGCCGAAGGGGAGGGTGATCAGGCTTCCCAAGGGCGCGACTCCGGTCGATTTTGCATACATGGTACATACGGCGGTCGGGATGACCTGTGTTGGCGCCAAGGTGGACGGCAAACGGGTTCCCTTGTCCAATCGACTGAAAAACGGGCAGACCGTCGAGATTCTGACCGCCGATAACCAGAGGCCCAACGCCAACTGGGAAGACATGGCGGTTACCGGGCGCGCGAAGTCCGCGATCCGCAGGGCAGTCAAGACCGAGAAGATGGAAAGCGACATTCGCCTGGGCAGGGAACTGGCGCGGTCAACCCTGGAACGCATCAACAAGCGGTTGAGCGACAAGGCGCTTTCGACTGCCGCCGCTGCGCTCGGAGAGAAGGATGCCCAGCATTTGCTCGCGAAAATGGGGCAAATGAAAATTAACGGGGAAAGACTGATCAAGGTTCTTTATCCAGAGTTGGTCGATTCTGTTGAAAAAAAGGTCCAGACGGCCTGCAAGATATCAGGCTTGCCGGAAGGTCAGAGCAGGCTGCGGACCTTTTGCTGCCGTCCGCTGCCAGGCGAACGGATCGTGGGCATTTCCCAGCGGGGAAACGGGGTCAAGGTCCACGTAATTCATTGCGAGAAACTCGCCGAATACGAGAACCAGCCGGAACGGTGGATCGACTTGCGGTGGACAGAGGGCAAGAGTATCCGAAACCACAAGGCCTACCTCGATGTCACGATGGCCAATTCCGCCGGGGTCCTTGGGCGGGTCTGCACCCTGTTTGGCGAACAGAATTCAAACATCTCGAACCTGAAATTCACCGACCGTAAATCCGACGTTTACCGTATGGAATTCGAAATCGAGGTTCGCGATGTCGAACATCTGTACAACATTCAGCGCGCCCTGGATGCGGAATCGGATGTCGTCGTGCACGAGCGTATTCACGGCCGAGCGCCGAAACCCAAAACATCTGTTGCCAGGTCGGCGTAACTGGCGCACAACGACACATTACAGATTCGGAGAACAACAGGAGCAGGTGTTCAAAAGGCGTACACGGCTGTCTTTTCGCGAGCGCGTGTCAGAATTGATCTATCCCAGGTCAGGATGGCGTCGCGCGACGACATATGCGCTTCGAAGAATCTTGCGTTTGCCCGATACGCCACACCGGGTCGCCTTGGGGCTCTCCTGCGGGGTTCTGGCCTGTTTCTCCCCCTTTTTCGGATTGCACATCGGGTTCGCTGTCGTGCTGGCGTTCCTGTTGCGCGGGAATCTTCTTGCAGCCCTGATCGGGACGTTCTTCGGCAACCCGATTACATTCCCGGTGATTGCCGCGGCGAGCTACAACATTGGGCAGACGCTCCTGGGAATGGCCAACGACCAGACACCGCTCAGGGCGGTTCAGCGTGCGTTCAATGAGGCTGCAAGCGATGTCAAGCGCAACCTGCTCAATCTGCTCGGATCCGAGCCGACGTCATGGGATGGCGTCAAGGAGCTGGCCGGGTCAATACTGCTCCCCTATAGCATCGGCGGATTGATTTCTGGTGTCGTGACGTCAATCGCGGTCTACTTCGTTTCCAAACCGTTGATCGTGGCCTATCAGAGGCGGCGAAGGCTCAAGTTCTTGCAGCGCCGGGCCGTGCGGTCGGAGGCGGGGTCCAACGACCAGGCTGCGGAAAAGGCTGAAGGGAGATTGACATGACACTGTTTCTCGGAAGTAGACCCCACCGGCTGCGCCTCGGGGTCAACATCGACCATGTCGCGACGGTCAGGAATGCGCGCGGGGGCGACTACCCCGATCCTGTCAGGTCGGCAAAGCTGGCGGAGACCGCGGGAGCCGACGGCATTACCGCGCACCTGAGGGAAGACCGCAGGCACATCACTGACCGGGACATCGATCTTCTCATGAAGAATCTGTCCGTGCCATTGAACCTTGAAATGGCGGCAACCGAAGAAATGCTCGAGATTGCGCTTCGCCATCGGCCGCATGCCGTGTGCATCGTCCCCGAGAAACGCGAGGAGCGCACGACGGAAGGAGGTCTCGATGTAGCCGGTGACGAAAACCGCCTTGCCCGGTTCATCGGGCCGCTAAAGGACGCCGGATGCCGGGTTTCGTTCTTTGTCGCGGCAGAAATGCGTCAATTGAAGTCGGCCGCGCGCATCGGGGCACAAGTGGTTGAACTGCATGCCGGCGCCTATTGCGATGCGCACAACGAAGGGCGGGTCGCGGACCGGGACCGCGAGCTGGACGCAATTGTGGCCATGGCGGAATTCGGTGCGTCGATCGGCCTTGAAATCCATGCCGGCCACGGATTGACGTTCGATACGGTCAAGCCGGTTGCCGCGCTGCCGGAGGTCCAGGAACTGAACATTGGTCATTTCCTGATCGGGGAAGCCATATTCTCGGGACTCGACAGTGTTGTCCGGAGGATGAGAGCGCTGATGCAGGAGGCACGGTCCGAGACGCTCGGGAAAGGGGTTGCATGACTTCGTCCTGGCGGACTGTCCCCTGAAATCCAGAACGGAACCAGGGTTGTCCTTTTTCTTCTTTCGCCGCGACGTGCTGTTGCGCGCGCGGTCGTCTCCGGTCTGGAGGGCGGACCCGGGATCCTTAGGTGTCCTGATCGGTTGTGGCCGTCCGGAATCGCGTTTGACCAGCCGGGTTTCGATGATCTCCAGGCCTCCGTTTCAGAGGCCCGGGCCGTGGACCCGCCATTCCGGCCGACTGGCGATGGGCGACATGATCTGCGCGACGATGCGAAAGCGCTGGCAGCAGTTGACGAAAACAGTTGAAGACTCCATCTAGCAGGCGGCGTCAAATCGGGGATCGGTAATGGCGAACAGGACTTCGCGCTCATCGGAAAAGGAATCTGGCTGGCTTTGGGAATCCGCCAAGACGATCGTCTATGCATTGCTCATAGCCGGCGTGATACGGACCGTTTTCTTCCAACCGTTCTGGATCCCTTCGGGCTCGATGAAGCCGACCTTGCTGGTGGGCGACTTCCTGTTCGTGAACAAGATGGCCTACGGGTATTCCTGGGCGTCATGCCCCAATCTCGGCAGTTTCAACCTGTGCTGGTTCGCTCGGGACCTCGACGGGAGAATTTTCGGCGACGAGCCGGAGCCCGGGGACATCATCGTCTTCAAGCATCCGGTTGATGGCAGGGATTTTATCAAGAGGCTGATCGGAATGCCCGGAGACAAGGTCAAGATGTCCGACGGGCGACTGATCGTCAATGACGTCGAACTTCTCCTGGAGCCGAATGGCGTTTTCAAGGAACCGAGGGCGCCGCAGGGTCCGGTCGGCAACCTGCCCCGCTGCAAGGAAGTCTCGGGCGCTAACGGGTCCGTTTGCGAAAAGGACCTTTACGAGGAAACCCTTCCCAACGGGGTCCGTCATGCGGTTCTCGACATCGGTCACAGCTATTCGGACAACACGCCCGTCTACCATGTTCCGGATAATCACTATCTCTTCGTCGGGGATAATCGGGACAATTCCCAGGACGGGCGGTTCCCGCAAAACGTGGGAGGCGTCGGATTCGTTCCGTTCGAGAACCTGATAGGACGTGCCGACAGGGTCATCTTTTCCTCGGCAGGGTCCTGGATCCTGGCATTCTGGTCGTGGCGGTCCGATCGGTACTTCAAGAGGCTCGAGTGAGTCAGGCGGACAGGCTGCGGCGTTTTTCGGACCAAATCGGTTACTCATTCGGGAATCAGGAACTGCTCGACCGGGCCCTGTCGCATCCTTCCATCGGAAGTGACGAGGCCCGGAGCTTCCAGCGAATGGAGTTCCTTGGTGACCGGATTGTCGCTCTGATCATTGCCGAAACCGTGTATGACGGCGACCGTTCCGCGAGCGAAGGGCAACTGGCAGCACGGTTGAACTCGCTCGTTTGCGGGGAAACATGCGTCCGCATTGCGCGAAGAATCGGACTCGAATCCGTGCTCAGGATGAACAAGTCGATCAAGAATCCCGACGGCATGATCCCGTCGTCTGTCCTTGAAGATGCCCTTGAAGCACTGGTCGCGGCCGTTTACCTGGATGGCGGCTTCGAGGCCGCGCGTACACTGGTGCTGCGGCTGTGGGAAACCCACGCCGGAATCGCCATCGGCTCGACGGTAGCCAATTTCAAGAGCGAGCTCCAGGAATGGGCGCTTGCCCGTGGATTACCGTTGCCGAAGTACGAGGAAACCGGCCGTAGCGGGCCAGCGCACGCACCGGTATTCGTCGTCCGGGTGAGCCTTGCCGACGGGCATGCTGCTTCGGCGCGCGGCCCGACCATCCGTTCTGCCGAGCGCGCGGCGGCGGCAGAGGTTCTTGCATCTCTGGACGGGGACACGGTCAGGTGAGCCGGAAACGTTGCGGAGTCTTTGCCCTCGTCGGTGAGCCCAATGCCGGGAAGTCGACGATGATGAACCGGATCGTGGGCACCAGGATTTCGGTTGTGACTCACAAGGCCCAGACCACGCGATTCAACGTTCGCGGGATCAGGAATCACGGCGACATTCAACTCGTGCTGATCGACACGCCCGGCCTGTTCAGGGCACGGCGCGTACCGGACAGGGCCATGGTCAAGGATGCCTGGACCGCCGTCTGGGACTCGGATGTCGCCCTTTTCGTCGTCGACGCACGGAAGGGCGTCACTTCGGGCGCACGAATGATCGTCCAGGGGCTCGCCGAGAAGATGGAATCGGTTCAAACCCGTGATCCGGAAGAACCCCGGCAGATGCGTGCGCCAGGAGCGGCGCTTGTCATCAACAAGGTCGATCTCGTGAAAAAACCCGAGCTCCTGCATCTCTCGGCCGAGCTCAACGACTTGTCCGAGTTCTCCATGACTTTCATGGTTTCAGCCCGGTCCGGTTCCGGCGTCGAACGACTGCAGGACTGGCTGGAGTCGGTGGCGCCGGCCGGTCCTTGGCTGTTTGCGGAAGACCAGTCATCCGACCTTTCCCCCGAACGGTTTGCTGCCGAGTTGACGCGCAAGCACATTCTTCTGCACCTCCACCAGGAATTGCCCTACCGACTGAGGGTCGATCCGGTTTCCTGGGACGTCCTGAAGGATGGGTCGGTTCGAATTGAACAGCAGATTTCCGTGAAACGCGCGGGTCATCGGGGAATCCTGTTGGGCCCCCGGGGCCGGACGATCAGGACGATCGGATCGTCGGCGAGGTCCGAGCTCCGGAAGCTGCTCGGAGTCGACGCCCACCTGTTGCTCCGGGTTCAGGTTCGGCCCGAGCAGAACCGGGAATCGTCCGTTGGACGCGGCCCGGGTCAGGTCATGGCGACCTGAGCCGGTTCGGGGTCGGACGTGGAAAGGCTGACGACCGATTTCTGGGTGGGGGCTTATTTGCGACGCCTGCAGCGCGAAGGCATCCCGGCTTTCGTGAATGCGAAAGGCGACAGGACAGCCGGAGCGGTCATGGTCAAGTTGAGCACTCTTGACGGGAGGGCGCAGGTCTTTCAGCGTACCGTATCCGGAGATGGAGGACGGATGTGGTCGGTCATTTTCGAAGGTGACGATGCGGCAGCGGATGCTTCGCTGTCTCGACAAAGACAAATCGATCCCGATCTCTGGATCATCGAGATCGAGGACAAGGAAGCGCGGCATCTCCTGGACACGCCGGGTCTTGATCGTTGAGAAACGACAGAATGAGACGGAAAGCGAACGACGGTGCGCCCTTCACCGACAGGTGCCCGGTGCGTGCCTGCCTGGCGGTTCGTCGAGGTGAACGGCAAGTCCGCTGTACGCGAAGACTGTTCGATGATCAGAATTGGTCGGAGGATTTCCCGAAGCAGGGAAAGGTATTGAACTGGCCAGGATGCAGGTGCCATGGAGTGGCGTGACGAAGGCGTGATCGTGGCCAGGAGGGCGCATGGCGAATCTGCCATGATCGTTGAAGCCCTGACGCGGTCGCGTGGTCGTCACGCCGGATTGGTGCACGGTGGCGCGCGCCCGAAGCTTTCGCCGGTCCTGCAGATCGGAACACAGGTCGAACTGGAGTGGCGGGCGAGGCTTGAAGACCAGTTGGGCACCTACCGAGTCGAGTTGAAACGCTCCAGAAGCCGAATCCTCGTGGATCGCGTGGGACTGGGCGCCCTCGGATCAGTTGCTTCCCTGGTCAGTTTTGCGTTCCCGGACAGAATGGCGTTGCCCGATCTCTATGACGAAACCGTCGCCCTCCTGGACCTGCTTGACTCCGGCGAAAATTGGCCGGCCGCCTATGTCATTTGGGAAAAGCGGCTCCTTGACGAGCTTGGCTACGGGCTGGATCTCGAAACATGTGCGGCGACGGGCGCGACTTCGGATCTTGTCTTCGTCTCCCCGAAATCCGGCAGGGCGGTCTGTCGCGATGCCGGTGCGAAGTACGCGGACCGGTTGTTGCCGCTCCCGCGGTTGTTGCACCAAGGAAGAAACCTGTCGCCTGCTTCGCGGGTATCCGGAACTCCGCACGAAATCCTGCAAGGGTTGAAGACGACCGGCCACTTCATCGAGACCCGGCTCGCGCCGGCGATCGGGAATCGGCCACCGCCCGCCGCAAGGAGCCGGTTTGTCGAACGTCTGCGCCGCGCATACGAATCGTCTGACCGGAACGACCCTGTTGAGGAACAAGGCCAGGTGGGGTGAGGTGACCTATTTCACGGCCCCAGCAGCCGCCGCGCGATAATATGTGCCTGAATCTCTGCCGCTCCTTCGAAAATGCTGAGGATTCTCGCATCGCACAGGATTCGGCTTGCGGCGAACTCTTCGGCAAAACCGTTTCCACCGTGAATCTGGACCGCGTTGTCGGCGGCCGACCAGGCGACGCGCGCTGCGAGGAGCTTCGCCATTCCGGCTTCGAGGTCGCACCGTTCCCCGGAATCCTTCTTTCTGGCGGCATGATACGTCAATTGCCGGGCGGCCATGATCTCCGCGGCCATCATGGCGAGTTTCGCGTACACGCGTGGAAACCGGACAATCGGTTTTCCGAACTGGATTCGCCCGATCGCATAGTCAAGCGCGACGTCGAGCGCTGACTGCGCGACTCCCACGGCACGAGCCGCGGTCTGAATCCTCGCGGATTCAAAGGTTTGCATCAGTTGCCTGAATCCCTGGCCTTCCTGGCCACCGAGAAGATTCCCGACCGGAACCGGGAATCCGTCGAACGCGATTTCGTACTCCTTCATGCCACGATATCCGATCACGCGAATCTCGCTTCCCGAAATCCCCTTGTCAGGAAAGGGCGAGTCCGGCTTGCCCGGGGTCTTTTCCGCCAGGAACATCGACAAGCCCGAGTGGTCGGCCGTTGATGGATCGGTTCGGGCAAGCAGGGTCATCAACCCCGCCCTCGATCCATGCGTGATCCAGGTCTTGTTTCCGGTCACCAGGTAGAGGTCACCGGATTGCTCCGCCCTGGTTGTCAATGACCCCAGGTCGGACCCGGACCCGGGTTCGGTGAACACGGCGGTCGGGATGGTGGCGCCGGATGCCAGGTCGGGGAGCCAACGTGCCTTCTGCGCGTCCGTTCCTCCGCAAAGGACCAGTTCGGAGGCGATTTCCGTCCGGGTCGCAAGCGAACCGACACCGATATAGGCTCTCGAGAGTTCTTCCGAGACCACGCACATGGCGGTCTTCGACATTCCGGCCCCGCCGTATTCTTCCGGAATCGTCAGGCCGAAGACTCCGAGGTCTGCCATTTCCCGAATGACGTCCAGGGGGATCAGGCTGTCGTCAAGATGCCACTGCTGGGCATGTGGCGCGATCCTGTCACTGGCGAAGCGCCGGAACTGGTCGCGGACGAGTTCGAGGTCTTCGGAGAGTCCGTCGGCGCCAAATGCCGGAACACCGACGCGGTTTTCCATCAGTCCGGCGAGTTGCTTTCGGGCCGCATCCGAGTTGCCATTCTTGATCAGCATGCGCACGGCGCCGTTCTCGAACGGGGCGAGGGCATCGGCGCCGAGGCCGAAGTCCTGGATCCTGACGTATTCCCCTTGCGACATCGGCAGGCCGCCGGCGAGTTGGCCAAGGTATTCGCCGAGCGCTATCTGCAGGATCAGTTGCTCGAGTTCTCCAAAACGCCCGCGGTCGTCCAGGTCCCGTGACCAATCGGAAAGTTGCTGGAGGACATTGGCGTATGTCGCGAACCAGGACAGCCCGTGAACCAGGGTTTGTCGTTCTTCAAGCGAATTGCCATCGATCCGCCCCCCCGAAAGACTCTGGCAACGGAGGTGGTTGACCAGTGCATCGGTGATGCGTGCGACACTCGTGACGGCTTCTGCACCGACGGCAGGAAGATCGGGTATCGGGGTCGGCGTTCGCGTCATGATCGGGCCATCAGGAACAAGCAAATGTCAGGAGATCCGGCAGTTTCACTTGCGATATCGGGACGGGACGAAAAGGGCAATGCGATCGAAGGACCGCCCGCGACCGCGGCTTCGGAGGGAAGTTTCCCGGCACCTGCCAGGATTAGTTGATCAACCTGAGTTGGCAAACGGCAGTGCGCCCTATGTTCGTTCCGAGTTTTTCAAAATTGCTGAGAAACATCGTGCGGAGCATGGAGGCTGCCTGGTCGTATGCCCTCGGGTCCGGCCAGGTATCGCGTGGAACGAACAGGGTCTTGTCGACGCCCGGCGCCGAGACGGGGGTCTCAAGTCCGAAATGTTCATCCCTGCGGAAGGTGCAGCGTTCGAGTTGACCGTTGAGCGCAAGGGAAAGCAGGCGTCGGGTGACCTCGAGCGGGAACCTTGAACCGGCCCCGTAGGCCCCACCTGTCCAGCCGGTGTTGATCAGCCAGCACCTTGAACCTGCCTCGGTCATGCGAGTCAGCAGCAGCTTTCCGTAGTCATCCGGTCGGCGTGGCATGAATGGCGCACCGAAACAGGCGGAAAAAGTCGGTCTCGGCTCGGTCACGCCGCGCTCGGTACCGGAAACCTTGGACGTGAAGCCCGACAGGAAGTGAAAAACGGCCTGGTCGGGCGAAAGCTTCGCGATCGGAGGCAGTACGCCGTAGGCGTCACAGGTCAACATCACGATGTGTTTCGGCGGACCCGCAAGGCCCGTCGGGGAAGCGTTGGGAATGGAGGCGAGGGGATACGCCGACCGCGTGTTCGCGGTGATTCTGTCATCGTCATAGTCCGGAAGCCTGCTGACAGGATCGAAGACGACATTTTCGACGACGGTACCGAACATCCGCGACGCTGCATGAATCTCGGGTTCGGTGGCAGGATCCAGGTCGATCAGCTTTGCGTAACATCCTCCTTCCAGGTTGAAGATCCCGTGCTCGGACCAGCCGTGTTCATCATCACCGACAAGTGTGCGTTCAGGGTCCGCCGAAAGCGTCGTCTTGCCCGTGCCGGACAGCCCGAAGACAACCGCGGAATTGTCGGGGGATCCCGTGACATGATTTGCCGAGCAGTGCATGGGCATGACGTTCTGATCCGGCAGGAAGTAGTTCAGGAAGGAAAAGACCGATTTCTTGTTTTCACCGCCGTACTCGGTGCCGGCAATCAGGATCAGCCGGTGTTTCAGTGACGTCGCAATGACCACGCCGGATCGGCAATCGTGCCGACTTGGGTCGGCCGTGAAATCGGGACAGTTGATGACCGTGCAGCCGGGATCAAAATCGCGAAGCTCACCCGGGCCGGGTATTCTGAGCAGATGCCTGATGAAGAGTGAATGCCATGCCCGTGTCGTGACCACCCTGACACCTGTCCGGAACCGGGGGTCGGCGCCGCAAAACAGGTCCTGAACAAATCCCGCCCGATGCCCAACATGATCGAGCAGATCCTCGCGAAGCGCCGCAAATCCGGCCGGGTCCATGGAGGAATTCCGTTCCCAGCACACGTGGTCCGAGAATCCTGGCTCCTTGGCAATGAACTTGTCCCTTGGCGAGCGCCCGGTGCACTTCCCTGTCTTGACATACAGGCATCCGCCGGGCCCGA
Organism: Paracoccaceae bacterium; assembly: GCA_963664045.2. Taxonomy (GTDB): domain Bacteria; phylum Pseudomonadota; class Alphaproteobacteria; order Rhodobacterales; family Rhodobacteraceae; genus JAPPHA01. Next base: position 273,585 of record CAXXGT010000004.1, read on the forward strand.
AGTCGGCTTCGCCTCTCCGGACAGCCATTTCCACCAGCGCCGGGTTCGCGAGATTGTGGTGGAGTTCGCCGATTTCAGGGAAGATGCGCCCCGACCTCATTCAGAATCTCCTCGATTACGGGTGGTTGCCGTCACGTTCCGTGACCCTCCAAACACCCAATTCGCAAAGGGGGATTCCCCGGTGATCGCCTGCGCAAGAATTCCGCGTCTGCAGAAGTCATAACAGCCCCTTGTCGGCTTGGCACGGGCAAATGCGACGATTTGGAAATGCGTTAACGATAAAGTTGATGAAATGATCGGCGTTTCGATATCCGCTGTACATCCGCCCCGCGATCGACTGAATATCGACAGGCCACATTTGACAGGGAGCCAGCATGAACACGCGATCATCCGGTGCATCCCGGACGGCAGGTCATCTCGACGGGGGCTGCGCGGCGGAAGAGGGGTCTGCATCCCGGTCGCTGTTACCGACGGTTCATGGCAGTTGCGTCGAACTCCGTGGCCGGGGAGCTCTTGTGATCGGGAAATCGGGGGCAGGGAAATCCAGCCTCGCGATCGAACTGATTTCACTTGGCGCATCACTGGTTGGCGACGATCAGGTCGCCCTGAGTGAAAACGATGGCATCGTCTTCGCGCGGTCGCTGTCACGAACGTCCGGACCGAAACCGGGCGAAATCGAAGCGAGGCACATTGGAATCCTTGAGGCGCCGGCCTGTGAAGGGGTTGCCCTGATGGTCGTGATCGATCTCGACCGGCCGGAGTTGTCCCGGTTGCCGCGAGCCCGTACGATCCTGTTCGGGAATACGCCGGTTCCCCTTTTGCACGGCCAGGGTGTCAACGGTCTCGGCCCTGCGGTTTCCCTGATCTTGCGTTCCGGAAGGCTGCCGGCGCGAGGTGGGTCAGGTGACCGGGATCAGGCCGTTGCGCCGGCAGGCTGTTGACGCGGTGCATGCGAGTGGATCACGGTCTGTCGTCCGTCCGGAGAGCCTCCGGGAGTGGGCGGCCACCCGCGTTCATCGACGGCGCTTGACCTGTTGCCTGCGTGGTCGGTGAGACCGGAACCCTCGAGATCTCTCAACACTGCCGGAAGCCCGCAGGTGCGGCCGGACAGTGCGTGTCACGATCTTTGCCACTCGATCGATTCATCCGCACCGGTTGCGGTCACGGCGGCCCCGGGAGTTCATCGGTCTCCCGATCGGACCGCCCTATCCCGCCCTGTCCCTGTCCTTCCCGGTTCGCGCCACGCGGTTTGCAACAAGATACAGGCCAAGACCGACCCCGGTCACTCCGATCAGGACGATCAGGACTGCATCATAACCACCCAGTTCCCACAAGAGCGAGCCCAGGAATGGCGCCAGGGCGGCCCCGGCCAGGAACGGCAGGGCCAGGGCGCCCGACTTGGCGCCGAAGTTCTCCTCACCGAGAATGTCGCGCGCAAGCAGTGGCCGCAGAATGCTCACCGCGCCCCAGGCGCTGCCGAAGAGAACCACGAATGCCAGCAGGAAGGCCGGGGAGAAGCCGCTGACCAGCAGCATCAGCACGGCCATGCCCAGCCCGCCGAAGGTCAGGACCGCCACGGCGTTGTGAGAGAGGCGGTTTCCCGAGGCCATCACGGCCAGCCTGCCCGCGACCTGCATCGGGCCGATGAATGACGCGGCGAGAACGGCGGTCTGCGGTGGAACCTCCCGCTCGTCCAGCAGGGGCAAAAGGTGGTGCAAGGCTGCGCCATGGGCCATCGCGGTGCAACTGAAAGCCAGGGCCAGGAACCAGAAGGCCCGCCTGCCGAGGAACCCCCTGCCTGCCGCCGCCGCCGATGGCGGGGCATCGGGGGGCTTCCGTGACTGTTCCAGCCGGTACGCACCGGCCCATGTGATGGGTACGGCGACCAGGACAACGACGGCCGAGAAGGCGACGCATGCGCCGCGCCAGCCCAGGTGCTCCGCCAGCGCGTAGGTCACCGGGTAGCTGATCGTGCTTGCGAAGCCGGCCACCAGGGTGATCAGGATGATCCCCCGCTTGGCGTCCTTCCCCCGGGCGCGGGTGACCAGGGCGAAACAGGGCTCGTAGAGGCATCCTGCCATGGCGAGGCCGATGAGGACCCAAACCGCGTAGAACTGCCACCGCGCCTCGACCGCCGCCAGGATCAGCAGGCCGGCGCCGCCGAGGACGGCGGAACCTGCCAGCAGGGCCGGGCCTTTTCCGCGGTCGATGATCTTTCCGGCGAGCGGGGAAGCGAGGGCCGAGACCAGCACGGCGATCGTGATGGCCGCGGTGAGGTCGGTCTTTGACCAGCCCAGGTCCTGCTCCCAGCGCAGCAGCAGGGCCGGGAATATGTAGAAGATGCCGGCCCACTGCAGCGTTTGGCCGATGGCGAGGAGCGTGATCGAGGGGTCACGAAACATGTCGCGTGTGATCTCCCTGGCCGGCACCGAACCGGGCAGTCCATCCGGTCCCCGTCGATCCGACAACCGAAAACTTGACGAAAATCACGAACCCGGGCATCCGCCTTCGCAGGAAGCGGCCTTAAGGCACGTCGAGAATCGTCTATACCTCCCGCGTCGTTCCGAGCCGATTGCTTGGCACACCGCGTGAGCGCAAACAATTCTTGTTGATTCACGTAGTGTTTCGCTCCAGTGTTTTTGACTCGAAGAATCGTGAATTGAAAGCCTTCGGTTCGGGGTTGAACCCGTGATGGACTTCCGGAAAATGAGTAGTACTTTCGGCAAAAACTGAATGGTGAGACATGGAATACGAACCCCTTTCCGAAGTTCGGGAAAACCTGAAAGTCCAATGGTACCGCTCCAGGTTGGCACCGGCGCGGTTTCGCGAGCTTTCCAGGCGAAGCGACCGGCAAGGCTGGGTACTGGCCGGCGGGCACTTTGGCCTCTTCTGCCTGACGGGTGCGGCGGTTTATCTGACCTGGTCGCAGGGCCTCTGGATCGCCTTTCTGGTGGCGCTGTTCGCCCACGGCACGATCGCGTCCTTTTTCCGTGGCGTTTCTACCCACGAACTCGGCCACGGTACGGTTTTCGAGACCAAGTGGCTCAACAGTTTTTTCCTGTATCTTCTCAGCCTGATCAGCTGGTGGAACCCGTTCGACTATGCGGCCAGCCACACCCATCACCACCGCTACACGTTGCACCCGGAGGGCGACCGCGAAGTCCTGCTGCCGCTGCACCCCAATGTGGGTCGAACCTTCCTTCTGCAGCTTTTCACGGTCAACCTCCTGACCCAGCCGGGACGCACATTCGGCAAGGGCGGGATTCTGTCGACGATTTGGGTCACGATGCTCGATGCAATCGGCAAGGTCGGCTCGACCGAGATCCCGGCCAACGAGTGGCTGCAGGCGCTGCACGACGACCAGCCTGACCAACACCGCCGCTCAAGGTGGTGGTCTCGCACGCAATTGGCGTTCCACGGAGCGGTTCTTGTCGTGTCGATCCTGACCGGCCTTTGGGTCGTGCCGCTCATCGTCACCATTCCCAGCTATATCGCGAATTGGCTCAGTTACTTCGTCGGCCTGCCCCAGCATTGCGGGCTGATGGAGCACACGACCGACTTCCGCAAGAGCACGCGGTCGATGCACCTGCCCAGGTTCGTGGAATTCCTCTACTGGCACATGAACTGGCACACCGAGCATCACATGTATGCCGGCGTCCCCTGCTACAACCTTCCTGCGCTGGCAGCCGAGATCAAGGACGACATGCCCGAACCGCGCAGTCTGCGCGGAGCCTGGCGCGAGATGCTCGACATTTGGGAGCGCCAGAAGTCCGAGCCGGATTATACCTTCGACACGCCCTTACCGCCCACGGCACTGACCGAGAGGCGTCGGAAGGCGGAGGCCGGAGAATCCTCGATCGGGGAACTGGCGCCCAAGGAACTGGCCTTGGACAAGGCGCAAGCCTGATTTTCAACTGATCATCAAGGTAACGGGCTGGACAGTGGGTGGCGCGATACGGAACTCGGCCTGACTTTCAGCCCGTCGTACGACACGACAGTCTTGATCTTCGCGGCCTTTTTCTAACCGGGCCATCATTTTTTCGCACGGGCAGTGTGGTGGGTATGTGGGGGGCCGGCTCAACGTGTCGCGCGACCGTGGCCAGGAAGCGGCGGGAAAACCGATGTGAGCTGCAGATCCCGGTTTGCGGAAGATTCCGTACACGATCGAACGGATCGGCGGCATCGGTCGGAACGCAGCCGGACTGTATCGAATCAGTTGAAGTGGCAGGCCGGGTCCGCCGTCACAGGCCAGTGCCGGCCTTGAGGAATGCGGGTGGCCCGCCAGGCGGATCTTCAGCCGTTTTCCCGAACGGTCCTTCCTCCCGCGCCCTTGCGATGTCTCTCGTCTTCGACACGCTCGACCGGACCGTCTTTTCGAACCCAGTCGGAGTATCCATCCGTCAAATGCGCGGCTTCGAATCCCATGTCCTGCAGAGTCGCGACCGTGAGCGAAGACCTCCAGCCGCTCGCACAGTGGAAGATGAACTTGTGATCTTCTCCGAAGATCGGCTTGAAATACGGACTTCCGGGATCCACCCAGAACTCGACCATGCCCCGAGGTGCATGGAAACTGCCGGGAATCCAGCCGCTTCGCTGGCGTTCGCGTATGTCGCGGATATCGACGACGACCACGTCGGGGTCGCCGTACGTCAACAGGAGCGCTTCCGTGTCGATTTCCTCGATCCTGGAGCGCGCCTCGGCGACCATCTCCGCAACAGTCTTCTTGAGCTTCTTCAACGTATTCGTTCTGTCATTGGAAGTAACTGCTCGCCCCCTCCTCGCGATTGGCGGGCTTCCTGCCCGCGGCTGCCAATCTCATCGAACCCGTGCGCCGATGGCTTTGACCGCTTTCCTGTCATGGCCTTGCCCGAGACCTGAAGTTCAGCCGTGTTCGGCAGAAGCAGGCTGAATACGGATGCACCTTTCAGGCTGGCGGTACATGTCTTCTGTCATCCCGACCCAGCCGCAGTCCGGTCTTCGCGGGTTCAGTGCTGGTTGCCCGGGTCGAACAGCGCTTCCAGGTTGTCGGCATCCAGAACCCGGTCGAACCCGGTCAAACCAGGCATCGGGTTCACCAGGATCGGCCACGGCGATGCGGTCCCTGACCGTCCGGGACAACGGTGCAAACCGGCGCTCCATAATCCGCGTCAAGCCCTCTGCCTCGTTCCAGGCCCACTGCCTTGCCTCGTTGAATCAATGCCTCCGCCATCGTGCCCATGAGGCCCTCCATGTCGTCGACACGTGCCACGCGCAGGTTCGCCTGCAGCGCGCCCATGTCTGCATCGGGATATGTCAGCAGGATATACCCGAAAACCTGCTTCTGCAAAGTTCCATCGTCGGCCAGACCCTCGGCCATCATGGCGGCAAGTTCGACCGCACGGCGCGTGAGCGCGATCAGGCCGGCCCCGAGCGCAGCGTCGCGAGACAGATCCTCGCTCGGCAGCGAGGTGCGCACACGCAGGATGAACCGTTCGCCGGGCAGGAAGACCAGTTCCGCATCGTCGGTCGCCATCATGGCGCCCAATCCGCCCGCAACCGACCAGGCGGCCTCGCCATGATGGAAAACCACCGGCACGGTCGCAGGAAGGGCGCGGAGGCGTTCCGCCTTGCCCTGCGCGTAACGCATCCATCCGCACCATGTCGCCGGCCAACTGCAACGGCGTGCCGGGATCAGCATGGCTCTTGTGCTCGGCAAGCACGTACACGAACGCCGGACCACCGGAGGCAAGCTCGACCTTGAACAGCATGTCGGACCGGCTCCCGCGCAACGCTTCGTCCACGAAGCTGCCATCCGGCGGCACGGGCATTGCATCCGTCAGAAGCCCCGTGATCCGGTTGGGCAGATGATCGCGGATCAGGGCCGCGGCGCGTCCCGGGTCGGAAACAAGTGCCCTGAACAGGCTATCGCGAGGGGTGGCAGGAACGGTGCGGGTTCCGCTCTTTCTCCCGCGCGCCTCCTTTTCGCCTGAACGGTCGGGTGATCCGGCCACTTCCTGTTCGTCGCATTCGTTTTCGGCCATGGGGGCGGCGTCAACGGCGGGGCCTTGCGACGTCCGGCGCGAACCGCTGGCCGCCGGCCCCGCAGGATGAAAGTGTCCCGAGCCGTTTTGCGTGGCCTGACAATCGTCTTCCTGCCGGGAGCGAAGGTGTTGGCGGCGGGGCCAGCCGTGAAGCTATCGGAGACATCAGCGCCACAATGGCGCGAACGCTTGAACAGAACCCGCCAGCCGGGAAGCTGACAGTTTCCGATGGGGCAAGCAGTTACAATTTGAAATTATCTTTCCGAATACTGGCACGCCGAATCCGGCCGTGCAAGCTTCAGTGCAATTGATCATCTCCCGGCCCGTGTCCGGAAGCGCAGGTGAAGAAAAGAATGAGATGACATGCTTGACCGCACCACGTTTGGAAAGTGGAACGGACGCAAACCCGCGGCAATGATCGCGCCGCAAAGCCCGAGCTCAACGGGTGACTCAGAGCAGGACGTCCGGGATTGGCGCTGCACGGCGGGGGCGTTTGCACCGGCAACCCCAATGCCCCGTGAAATCGATAGAATGGCTGAAACGTTCGGGTTTCAGCCATCGACATGGTCCCGAGACGAAGATGCCACGGAATTCGCCGATCTCGCTCTGGTCCGAGGCTTCCGCAGAAGCGGATGCAGGCGAGACATTGGTTGCGGGTGACCATGCGACGTGGAATCGTTGGAAGCAGATCTGCCGGGTTGCCGGCTGCCTTGCATGCGGACAGACGGTAACCGTCTTCAGGATGATGGGACCTCCGGCACCGCAGGGAGAGACTTGCCTGAAAAGGCTTTGCATTTCCGTGCGCAGTTTTGTAACGAACGATATGTAGCGAAACGCGTTTTTGGAAGGTTCGGTAAAGTCGAACGATGTCGGCAACGTGCTTCGCTCAATCTGCACGACACCATCCTGAGCATACACCGCTCAGACGGGAGTTTGGTCAAATTGCCTGAATCGGACTGTCCCGAATCGGAGTATTCACTGTCGAATTCCGACGGAATGCCAGCCCGCGCCGGGTTGTGGTGGCATGGTGGCAAGTGCCTGCCCGCAAGACGCACTGATGCCACTGTTCCGGAGGCGATCCGGACATGATTGGCGTGGTGATCGTCGGGCATGGCAAACTTGCCAAGGCTTATCTTGAGGCGGTCGAGCACGTCGTCGGAGAACAACCCGGGGTCTGCGCGGTTTCGATAAATTCCGATTGTGACCGCGAAGCAAAGCAACGGGAGATCTGCGAGGCTGCCGATTCCGTCGATTGCGGGAGCGGCGTTGTCTTTGCGATAGACCTGATCGGCAGTTCGCCCTGCAATCTCTCGATGGCTGCGTGCAATTGCTCTGCCCGGACGATCCTTTGCGGGGCAAATATTCCAATGCTCCTGAAGTTGCTCAAGTCGCGCCATATGCCGCTTGATGATGCGGTTGCCGCAAGCATGGCCGCTGGCCGAAAGTACATCGATGTATGTGAGGCCAGCAGGGTATGACCGGCGGTCTGGTCTGCTCGCCCCGGTGAAACAGGTCCTGACAGTTCGCAATGAAAAGGGGTTACACGCCCGGGCTTCCGCGCGATTTGTGGAAACCGTCGAGGCATTCGATGCAGATGCGACGGTCACGAGGGACGGGATGAGTGTTCCAGGCGATTCCATCATGGGGCTGTTGATGCTGACAGCTGCCAATGGTTGCGAGATCGAGGTCGAAACGGCCGGTCCGGAAGCGGCGGAACTGGCAGGGGCATTGCAGGAACTGGTTGAAGGGCGATTTGGCGAAGGCAAGTGATACAGCCCGGTCCTGCCACGACTTTCTGGTCGATCGGCTTTGGCTGTTTTCACCAATGAACGCTGTTTCACCAATTCGCTGAAACCGGCAGTTCACTGAAAGGCCATTGGCTGTTTTCACTGAATGATGAAACCGGGTGAAACAGAGAAGCAAATGGGGAGCGTACGGTCGAGGACGCGGTTCGCGCCCTGTCCGCGCGCGTCCCGGAAATCCTGATCGTCAGGGTCTTCACGAGCAACATCGCGCGTCTTGGCGATCGGCTCGATGCCAGATCGATTTTGGCCACGATGGGTCCGCTTCATGCTCCTCGAGAGTTTTCATTCATGAGGTTTCGAAGGCAAGCATGCCATCATCGGCCGCACCGTTCCCTGGCTGTTGCCGGGCGAAGCCCGAGTGCAGCGCGTCGGCACCGCCGGCGTGGACCTCGGCCTCGACTGGCCGCCCGGGGCGACGGCAAAACGCTTGGCTTGTCGAAGCCATGCAGGAACACGGTTACGTTCGTCGGGACAATACGGGCCGTTTTCCACTCGAGCGCGCTGTCCTTGCCGTGGACGACCGACCCGACATCGCCGTCGATTTCCCGGTGCCAGGCGATGTCGAATTCACAAGGATTACACAGTCGCTGATCAGCCGGTTCGCCATGCAACGCGCGGACGACGCGGATCTGGCGCTCAGGTGTTAGCGGCTGGTCGCCGTCGAAGGTCACATGCCCGACCGTGAACGCAACCCAACCGCTACTTGAGGTCGATTCTGCTCTTCAAGGCCATCGCTTGATCTCTGGCAAGTTTCGGAATGTTGGAGATTTCGGGCCGACAAGCGTGAAAAGGTTCATTGTGGGCTCCTGCGCGCCCGGTGATCGTTCGGCGGTTGAATGGCAGCAGGATGCCTTCGGACAGATCGATGACTGGCTCAGGGGCCGTTACCCGAGGTCGTCATGACCGGAACTTCGAATGCCGGGATCCGTACCCTGGACATGCCAATCCTCTACGAGATGTCCGTCGCGTGAGACGGTCTTGTCCTCGATACCCGCCTCCTGGCTATCGGGTCGGAACCGGAACATCCCCCCGATAGTCATAGAATCCGCGGTGGGTCTTTCGGCCCAGCCAACCCGCCTCGACATATTTGGTCAGCAACGGGCAGGGCCGGTACTTCGTGTCGGCGAGGCCGTCATGCAAAACGTTCATGATCGCGAGACATGTGTCGAGGCCGATAAAGTCGGCAAGCTCCAGGGGGCCCATCGGGTGGTTGGTCCCGAGCTTGAGAGACGTGTCGATGCTCTGCACCGAGCCGACGCCCTCGTACAGCGTATAGACAGCCTCGTTGATCATCGGCATCAGGATCCGATTGACGATGAAGCCGGGGAAGTCTTCCGCGGTCGTCGCGGTCTTCCCGATGCTGTCAACGACCGAATACAGGACATCGTAGGTCTCGCGATCGGTGGCAATGCCTCGAATCAGCTCGACCAGTTGCATCACCGGTACCGGGTTCATGAAATGGAATCCCATGAAGCGCTCGGGCCGGTCGGTCCTGGACGCCAGGCGGGTGATCGAAATCGATGACGTGTTGGATGTCAGAATCGTGTGCGGACGAAGGTGCGGGAGGAGATCCTCGAATATCGCGGTCTTGATGGTTTCCCGCTCGGTTGCCGCCTCGATCACGAGGTCGGTATCGCCGATGTCCGCGAGTCTCCCGACCGGGTTGATATTGCCAAGGGTTCGGGCCTTGTCGGCGGCCTCGATGACGCCACGGGCCATCTGGCGTCCCAGGTTCCGTTCGATCGTGCCGATCGCGACCGTGATGGCGTCCGGGGAGATGTCGTAGATTCTCACGTCATAGTCTGCCAGGCCGAACACATGGGCGATCCCGTTCCCCATCTGGCCGGCGCCGACAATTCCTACTGACTTGATCTCCATCGGTAATCCCCGCAGTGTCCCCATCCGGCTCGCGTCAATCGCGACTTATAACCATTCGGCCCCGGTGGGAACAGGTACCGGTTTGGCGTCCTCGAATTCTGTTCCTGCAAGCCGCCGGCCCGAATCCGAATGACCTCGGCTTTCACCCCACCCGTAATCGGTCCTGGCCGCGTGGTGTCACGCGTTTGAGCGATGGTTCCCGCAAGGTGGAAAGATCGGCCTGGAGATGATCGCAGCTGCCGTGCCGTGCCGGTTTCGGCGACCAGCCCGAGACCCGGGCACCTACAGTGCGTCGGTCAATGCGGGAACGGCTTCGAACAGATCCGCGACGAGACCGTAGTCCGCGACCTGGAAGATCGGTGCTTCCTCGTCCTTGTTGATTGCAACGATGACCCGCGAGTCCTTCATGCCCGCGAGGTGCTGGATCGCCCCCGAGATTCCACAGGCAATGTAAAGGTCAGGCGCGACAACCTTGCCGGTTTGCCCGACCTGCCAGTCATTCGGTGCGTAGCCCGAATCGACGGCAGCACGCGATGCTCCGACCGCTGCGCCGAGCTTGTCCGCCAGCGTCTCGATGATCGCAAAGCTGTCTTCCGAACCGACTCCACGACCGCCGGACACCACGATCTTTGCGGAAGTCAGCTCGGGCCGGCCGGAGTCCTGGACCTTGTCCTCGACCCATTCGGAAAGACCGGGATCACCGGTTGCCGAGATCGACTCGACCGGCGCAGGGTCGCCGGTACCGGCGCCCGTGGCCTCGAACCCGGCGGTCCTGATGGACACGACCTTGACGGAATCCGAAGATGCAACTGTCTGGATGGCGTTTCCCGCGTAAATCGGTCGCTCGAACGTGCCGTCGTCGACGATCGCCGTGATGTCGGAGATAACCATGACGTCAAGCAGTCCGGCAACACGCGGCAGGACGTTCTTCGCGTTTGCGGTTGCCGGCGCCACGACATGGTCGAAACGATCGGCCAGGGACACGATCAGATCGGCCACGGGTTCGGCAAGGCCGTCCTTGAGAACAGGATCATCCGCGCACAGGACCCTGGACACGCCCGCCAGCCCGGCAATTGTCGACGCTGCGCCGCCGCACCCCGAAGACGCGCACAGCACCGTGACGTCATCTTCAAGAACCGAAACGGCGGTCAGGGCCTTCGCGGTCTGATCGACCGAGAGTTCACCGCCAGTGATTTCCGCAACCAGGAGGACAGCCATCAGATTACTCCCTCTTCGTCCCGAAGCTTCTCGACAAGTTCATCGACACTCGCAACCTTGACACCGGCGGCGCGACCCTCCGGTTCACGCGTCGAGAGGATTTTCAGCCTGGGCGTGATGTCGACGCCAAGGTTCTCGGGCGTCAGTTCGTCCATCGGTTTTCTCTTGGCTCTCATGATGTTGGGCAGCGACGCGTATCGCGGTTCATTGAGCCGCAGGTCGACAGTAACGATTGCGGGCAGACCAACGCGAACGACCTGGAGCCCGCCATCGACTTCCCGGGTAACGGATGCCCCATCACCATCCACGTCCAGGCCGGAGGCAAACGTTGCCTGTGGCCAGCGCAACAACGCCGCCAGCATCTGCCCTGTCGCGTTCATGTCGTTGTCGATCGCCTGCTTGCCGCAGATCACCAGCCCGGGCTGCTCCCTGTCGATCGCCGCCTTGAGCAACTTGGCGACGGCAAGGGGCTCGATGTCCGTGTGAACATCGTCGGCAGCGACGATGAGGATCGCGCGGTCGGCGCCCATGGCGAGCGCCGTCCTCAGCGTCTCCTGGTTCTGCTTGACGCCGATGGAAACGGCGACGACCTCTTCGGCCTTTTGGGCTTCCTTGAGCCTGATGGCCTCCTCGACAGCGACCTCGTCGAACGGATTCATCGACATTTTCACGTTGGCAAGGTCGACACCTCCACCATCCCGGCGAACCCGGACCTTGACATTGTAGTCAATGACCCGCTTGACCGGTACAAGTATCTTCATTCCGTGTCTTCTCCCGCTGGATTTCTCTGCGGCCAACTGGCCGCCGGAGCGAATCGGATTTCGGGCCGGGATTTAAGCGAATTCCGGCCGATAAGGTAGCCCAAATCGAACGCGGGCGGGGTTTGAATTCGAAGCCGGCCGGAAATCCGCGAGCCCCTGCCGGGATCATGGATTTGGTGAGGTTGCCTGCCACGTCTTGCCTCACCGCGGGCGACTCCATGCTGGCGACACCGGACAATGTGTCATCGCGCTATGTTCGATTGGCTCCAGGCACCCAGAGAACGTCATCCTTTCCGCAATCATTCGCGGTGCGTGCCGCGACGAAAAACCAGTCCGACAGGCGGTTCAGGTATTTCGCCGAGTCCGGGTTGATGGTTTCCTTCTCCGAAAGGGCGATCGTCAGTCGCTCTGCGCGCCGCGCGACGGTCCGGCAGTGGTGCAAGCAGGCGGCGAGGGGCGAACCGCCGGGCAGGACAAAACTCCTGAGCGGTGCCAACCGTTCGTTCATGGCATCGATCTCGCGCTCCAGGCGCCGCGTCTGGTCGGGACAGACCCTGAGAGGCGGATTCCCGGAGTCGGTCTCGTTTCCGGAAATCGGCCGGCAGAGATCGGCCCCGAGGTCGAACAGATCGTTCTGGATCCGGATCAGGGCGGCATCGAGCTGTTCGGAGGCATGCATCCTGGCAAGGCCGACCGCCGCGTTCGTCTCGTCAACCGTGCCATAGGCACCGACCCGCGGCGAAGTCTTGGAAACACGCTGGCCGTCACCGAGGGCGGTCGAGCCGGAATCCCCGGTGCGCGTGTAGATCCTGTTCAATACGACCACGGTCCTATCCCTCAAGCTGCCTCAGAACGACATAGAGCAGAATCAATACGACGGCGATCGCCTGGCCGATGATGCGCAGGCGCATGATCTTGTTGGCATATCGACGGTTGAATTCACCCCCATGCATGAATCCGACAAGCCCGATCATCAGGATGATGACAACGGCAAGCACGGAAATGACCACGATGTAATACAATACGTCGATCACGACCCGATCCTCCCCGGGCGCGTGTTGTGCCCACGCGCCAACGCGCCGGGTCCGTGCGGCTGAACGCGTTGACCCGTCATCACCGGCCCAGTATCCGGTCGCTCATCCGCGTCGGCAACAGGCGCTTGATCGCCGCACACATATAGGTTGGCGTCGTGACAAGATAGCGTGGTCTGGGATTTGGCGATTCCAGGGCATGAATGAGTTTCGCCGTGACGCTGGAGGGAGGAAGTTCACCGAAATCCCGCGATGGCGAATCGTCGTAGAGGGCCGGGATGAAGCGGGACTCGTACTTGTCGCGGAGAGCGGAGTCTTCCCACTTGATCCATTTTTCGAAATGAGGACGTGAATTGCGGCGAATCTCGGTCGTGATCGGGCCGGGTTCAATCAGGACGACCCTGATTGGCGTGCCACGAAGTTCGATACGCAGCGTATCCGTCAATCCCTCGAGCGCGAACTTCGTGGATACATACGCACCGCGAAACGCCAGGGCAGTAAAGCCGAGGACGGAGGAGCAGTTGACAATCCTGCCGTGACCCTGGCGCCTCATCGCCGGCAGGAGCCGGTTGGTGAGGTCGAGATACCCGAAGACATTGGCCTCGAAAATCGCCCGCAGGGCGTCTCTCGGCAAGTCCTCGACCGCGCCGGGAATGGCATATGCGCCGTTGTTGAACAGCGCGTCGATCGTTCCTCCCGTACGCTCGAGTACCGTCTCTGCCGCGGTCTCGATCGAGTTTTCGTCCTCGTAATCGATGACCAGGCTCTCGAAGCCCTCGGTTTCCAGTTCCCGGCAATCGGAGGCGGAACGGCAGGTCGCGAAAACCCGCCAGTTCCGGCGCCGCAACGCGAATGCCGCATCCTGGCCTATGCCGGACGAGCATCCTGTCACCACGATTGATCTTGCATCCGTTGCCATGTTTCCCCTCATATCCGGTTTGTGACACCGTCCCCTTCAGTATGTCTGGACCATGTGCTCCGTCTTGACCCGGGTACGTTCGCGCTGAGACACGAATCTTTCGTCTGGCCCATGGATCTGCCACCATCGCCGGGCGGTGTGGATCCGGTCGTGCCCGCGCATCGGGAAATAAGGATCGCGGTCATTCGGGCCGTCTTCCCATGATCATGTTCGCCAGGAGCCGGAAGGCGCCAGGTACGAGCCTTTCCATCTGGTGATGCAGGACAAGTGATGTGTGGACATGCCGCCCCCGGCCGATGTCCGCCGCCAGCAACGCACCGCGGTGCGGCCGTTCGCCCGGATCCGCCATCTCGATCAAGGGACGATAGGCCCGGTCCCAGGACTTCGCGAAGTAAAGGCCCCTTTCCTTGTGCCAGCCTGACCAGTCATCCGGCCCGATCCGGTTGGGTTGCACCAGGACCGGATGTGCCGGCTCGAGATGGGCGACCTCCGACTTCGCGTCGGTCACGCGCCAGCGAAGCGAAGGTTGGCCGATTTCCAGCCTCTTCGGCGGAACGGTTTCCGGATCCCAGTTGTCCCACGGCCGATGGTAGAGGGTCACCAGCGTCCCTCCGTCCCGGATCCAGCGATGCAGGGCCGGCATGGCCCGGGCGAGGCCCGGGCGCATTTTCATCGCGAATATCCCGACAACGATCGTGTCGTACGACCGCAACGCCGCCGTCTTTCGCAACGCGTCATCGGACACCGCCGTTACGTCCGCCCCGAGTGCGGCAAGCCAGTGGTCGATCCTGTCGTTTCCGGAACCGATGTAGCCGACACGGACATCCGGAATACATGCGGCGAGAACGCGAACCCGGATTTCCGCCCTGCGATAACTGGCTGTCGCGGCGATATGGGGATATGAAATTCGCCGGACGGCGGCGGCAGGTTTGCCATCCAGGTGCAGCGGGATCGAATAAAGGCCCTCGCCGGCGCTTTCCGGGGCCGTGAACGCGAATCCCTCGTCCGTTTTCACGAGGTCCCAGCCCGGGGGCAGGTCGAATTCCGCGTCTGCAGATGCCGGGTGCACGTCCGTGACAGCCACCTCGAACCGCCGCGGGTTCGCAGCTAGGTTCACGATCGCCGAATCCGGCTCGAGCCGGGCCGAGAGCCCCGGAAGGATGACCGGCGGGTCGTCGAGGGGAAGACGGCAGTTCGACCGGATATCATGGGCCTCGATGTCCAGTGATAGCACCGGTGCGGACGCCATCGCGGGATCGAAACGGTCACGGTAAGGGTCGGTGGGAACTGCATCCGGACCGACGCGAAAGGTGCCGTCTGCAGCCGTGCAGCCTTGCGCGGACTCAACCGCCGCGTGAATGCTGTCCGCTGTTCCCGTCCGCTGCTCGAGTGAAATCGCGGTCTTGCCTCCCGGGAAAAGCCATCTTTCCCCGAGGCGCGCCCGTGCTTCGACGCCGAGCGCGATCCGCCTGACATGTCCGAGCTGTGTTTCCTTGGCAGCAAGGCGGTGCAGGATTTCGCCACGCAGGTCCACGGGACAGGAGTCCCGGGCGGCACGGATGGACTCGAGTGCCCGCGCGGCGGCCTGAGCCACGGAATCGAAGTCGGGAAACGCCGACACGGTATCGTCGAGTGCCTGCCCGGCCGATCGCAGGCGATCCGCGATCGGGTCCGCGCCGTCAATGCACGCGAGGTCGCCGACTGTCGCCGGAAGGCCGGAAGCCGGCTTCCTGTCCCGACCCGTGACATGGCTCACGGCCAGGTGAAGCGGCCAGTCCCTTTCCTCGCCCGCCGCGGTCCACCGGCCCATGCCCTGGGACCGGTGGTATGACCGCGACTGCTGGCCGATCCGTTCCCAGCTCCAGCCGCTGACCGGATCGACGCCTCCGCCAGGTACCACGACCGTGGCCGGCGGCGGTCCGACGTCGTCGTCATACGCGCGGCCTGCACCGGACCATGCAGGGAGGTACAGTTTCCTGACCTGCCACGGCGCCAGGTTGCTCGGATGGTCCCGATCGGCCGCGGCGGCCATGACCAGCCGCGCGGATTCCGTCATTGCCCTGTGGTGCCCATGCTGGCCGGGAACGTCAAGAAAAGTCGGGCAGATGATGTCGGGGCGTTCGGTCCTGACGATCTCGACGAACCGCGCGAGCGTGCGTTCGGGACCCCATCGGCCAAGCGTCTCGGTTCCGCTCTTCGAGAATCCGAAATCGACGATCGGGTCTTCGGGGCTTTCAGACAGCCAGTACATCCTCATGCCGAGGATTTCGCAGGCTTTTTCCATTTCGGCGGTTCTCAGCGCACCGAGTTCCCCGGCACGCTCGCTCCCGATGTCGTTCTGACCGCCCTCGCCCCGGGTCGCGCACGCAAAGGACAGGTTGAACCCGTTCCGGACGCCAAGCGCAGCAAGCATCGCTGACGTTTCGTCATCCGGATGGGCGCCGGTGTTCATGAAACGGATCACCGATGTCAGCGGCCTGAGCGCCCACCAGAGTTCCATGACACGCGGCCGTGCGCGGTCTTCCACGATACGGATCTGGTCCGGCGTCGGCATCGCCCTTACCCTGGTCCCGTGGCCATCCGGCCCGGGCACACGGCAGGATACGGGTCCCGTGAACCGGCAAGGTACGCGGCCGTCACCCGTCCGGCCGCGTGTCTGACGCCCCGGCTGCCCTGGCCCTGGCGCGGTACTCGTTCCGTGCAACCGGTCCCGCGTCCGTTCACTGTGTCATCCGCCGTCGTTCCGGTACTCGCCATCGTTTGCACCGCTAGCTTATCCCGCTTGTGATTTCAACTTGGCCGCGCTACGCTCGAAACCGGCAAGGAAACCGGGCCGGGCAATACTCACCAACACCAACACGGAGGACGTCAATCAAATGCTTGTGAAACTGACGAAATCCAGCTTCGCCGGCGTTGCGACCGCGGCGATGCTGGCAGCCGGATCCGCGCAGGCCGAAGTGGAAATCGAATACTGGCAGTACTTCTTTGACGCGCGCGTCACGGCAATGGAGCAGCTGATCGATAACTTCGAGTCGGCAAATCCGGATATCAAGGTCACGATGACCCATTTCCCGTACGCGGACTACCGGACAAAGGTCGCTGCTGCAATTCCTGCGGGCGAGGGCCCCGACGTCGTGCAACTCTTCTACGGCTGGTTGAACGACTACGTGGCTGCCGAACTGATCCAGCCACTTCCCAACGACGCCTTTCCGCCGTCGATGATCGGGGACGAATTCTTCCCGATGGTCGCCGCCATGCGTGAAGGCGACAACTACTGGGCCCTTCCAACCGCCGTCCGCTCGCTCGCCTTGTTCTACAACAAGACCCTGTTTGACGAAGCCGGGATCAGCGGTCCGCCGGAGACGCTGGATGAACTCGTCGAAACCGCGAAGATGCTGACAAAGACCGATGCCGCGGGCAATCTCACGCAGGTCGGGATCACGGCCGGCATGAACGCCCAGGACCATCACTGGTTCCGGGAAGTCCTGGTACGCCAGTTCGGCGGCGAGCCCTACCTCGATGACTACAGGACCGTCAACTACAACTCCGACGCCGGCATCGCGGCGGCCGCGTTCTACACAGGTCTCGTGAACGAGCACAAAGTGTCTGCTTTCGGATTCATGGACGAGCCCCAGGCCGCCTTCAAGGCCGGACGTGCGGGCATGCATATCGACGGCTCGTTCCGCATCGGCTCGCTGAACAAGACGCGCGGCCTCAAGTGGGGCGTCACGGAACTGCCGGCGAATTCCGACGGCATGCGTTCAAACTACTCGTCCTACTGGGTGAACGCCGTCACGACAAAGGCGGAAGGCGAGAAATACGACGCCGCCGTGAAGTTCATGCAGTACGTGACGTCGGACGAGGCCATGCAGATCTGGCTCGATGTCGTCGGCGAACTGCCTGCGAAACCCTCGGTCGGCCTGACCGAAGCCAATGCGAACGACGAGGTTTTCGGGCCTTTCATCCGTGGCCTTGCCTATGCGAACACGACAAAGTTTGCCAATGAAAGCGCGCAGCGGCAGATCCTGATCGACATGGTTCAGCGCATCGACATCGAAGGCCAGGCAGTGGCAGACAGTATTGCCATCGCGGCCGAAGCCGAGCAGGAACTGCTGAACGAATACCACAACTAGATGCAGGCGAGCCCCGGACACCGTTCGGGGCTCGCAATTCGCGCTCGGAGCCCCTGACCAGGATTTCCCACCTGCGAGCGCAACGAATATGTACCACAGGCTCTCAATCCGGCAAAAACAGATCGTCTGGGCCTGGGCGTTCCTTGCCGTGCCCGTCGTGTTCTACGTGGTGATCCGGTTCTATCCCACGGCAAACGCCATGGCGATCTCATTCCAGAACTGGAACCTGCTCGGCGACCGGACCTGGGCAGGCTGGGCCAACTACGCGAAACTCTGGAACGACCCTGTCTTCTGGAAGGTCTTCAACAACACCTTCTTGTACCTGCTGATCGGCACGCCGGTCAGCCTGGTGGTCTCCTTTGTCATTGCCTATCACCTCGACAGGCTGCGCTTCATGCACGGGTTTCTCAGGATGCTCTATTTCCTGCCGTTCATGACGACGGCCGTGGCGATGGCCTGGGTCTGGCGCTGGTTCTACCAGCCGGTCCCGATCGGGCTCTTCAACAACGTCCTTGCCACGGCAGGAATTCCCCAGGTGGAATTCCTGCGCTCGACGACGCTCGCGCTTCCGGCCGTCCTGGCACCGGCCGTCTGGGCCGGCCTCGGATTCCAGATCATCATATTCATGGCGGGTCTGCGGGCCATTCCGCGAAGCTACTACGAGGCCGCCCGGATCGACGGCGTGTCGAGTTGGACGATTCTCTGGGAAATCACGATTCCCCTCCTGAAACCGACCATCGTGTTCATCGTGGTCTTCTCTTCGATCGGGTTCCTCAGGATTTTCGATCATGTCTTCAACATGACCACGAATGACCCGGGAGGGCCCCTCAACGCGACGAAACCTCTTGTTCTGATGATTTACCAAAGCGCGTTTACCGACTTCAACATGGGTTACGCCGCGGCGCAGACGGTCGTGCTGTTCCTGATCCTCCTGATCGTCAGCCTCTTGCAGCTGCGCATACTCAGGGACAATTGACGTGGGCGCGTCCGTTACGGAAATCAGGGCAAGCTCGTCGACCCTCCTGCCCCCCGGGACTCCGCGGAAACGGGTCAGCACCGGGCAGGTCATCCGCTGGCTGATCCTTTTTGCCGGTGGCGTCCTGATGGTGATGCCGATCGCGTACATGATCTCGACGTCTTTGAAATGGCCGCATGAGATCTACAACCTGGCCCTCGTGCCCAACGAACCGCACCTGGAAAACTACACCTACGTGCTGGAAGACGGCAGGTTCTACGGCTGGTTCGTCAATTCGCTCGTCATCGCCACGATAACCACGATCTCCAACATCCTGTTCGACAGTCTCGTCGGTTACACGCTTTGCAAGTTCCGATTCCCGGGACGCTACATCGTCTTCATCGCGATCCTGTCGACGCTGATGATCCCGACCGAGATGCTTGTCATTCCCTGGTACCTGATGTCGCAGGCTTTCGGGTGGCTCGACACCTATTGGGGCATCATGTTTCCCGGCCTCATGACCGCCTTCGGCACGTTCCTGATGAAGCAGTTTTTCGAGACCGTCCCGGACGACTTCATCGAGGCGGCGCGGATCGACGGGCTGAACGAACTCGCGATCTGGTGGACGGTGGCGATGCCGCTGGTCCGGCCCGCGCTGGCGGCACTGGCGATTTTCGTTTTCCTGGGTAACTGGACGGCCTTCATCTGGCCGCTGATCGTGACAAACTCGGTTGACATGTACACCCTGCCGGTCGGCCTCTCGAGCTTCGGCGACGAGGCGGATGTCCAGTGGGAGCTGATCATGACCGGCGCGGCAATTTCAACCATTCCGACGCTCGTCGTCTTCCTGGTGTTCCAGCGCTTCATCATCCGGGGCGTCGTCATGGCGGGGCTCAAGGGATGACGGAAAACCCGGCCTTCCCCCACCCGGCCTACAGGGAAGCGGTTCTCGCCCCTCTTTTCGACGGCACCAAGACGCATTTCGCCGGTCACGTGAACGCGATCAACCGGGCGCACCTGGTGATGCTTCGCGAAACCGGGATCATTTCGACGGACCAGGGCCGGACGATCGCCGCGGCCCTGCAGGATATCGAGCAGGACATGGATGTCGACACGCTGTCCTATACCGGAGAGCACGAGGACTACTTTTTCCTGCTTGAAGCCGAGCTTGAACGGCGGATCGGTGAACCCGGCGGGATGCTGCACGTGGGACGATCGCGCAACGACATGGACCACACCATGTTCAAGATGGCTCTTCGCGAGAAGGCCGGACGTCTGACCGAACAGGTCCTGCATCTCCTCGACGGGCTGATCGCGAAGGCCCGTCGCGAGCGCGACACGCTCGTCGTCGCCTACACGCACGGGCAGCCCGCGCAGCCGACGACCTTCGGTCACTACCTTGCGGCGGCCGTCGAGTGTCTCCTGCGGGACGCTGAGCGCCTGGAGCTTGCCTCGGACTCTCTCGACCTCTGCCCGATGGGGGCGGCGGCGATCACCACGTCAGGATTCCCCATCGACCGGCACCGCGTATCCGACCTGCTCGGGTTCGAAGAACCGCTACTGAATTCCTACGGCTGCATCGCCTCCGTGGATTACGTGACCGGTCTTTACTCCGCGATCAAGCTGGTATTCCTGCACCTGGGACGCGTCGCGCAGGACATGGCGCAATGGTCCGCCTTCGAGGTCGGCCAGTTGCATGTTCCCGACAGCCTGGTCCAGATTTCCTCGATCATGCCGCAAAAGCGGAACCCGGTGCCGATCGAACACCTGCGGCACCTGTCGAGCGTCACGGCCGGCCTGTGCGACGCGATCGTCAACACGATGCACAATACGCCGTTTGCCGACATGAACGACAGTGAGGCGGATGTCCAGCAAGCCGGCTTCGCCGTGTTTGAACGCGGCGCGCGTGCGCTGTCCCTGTTCGCGGCGTTCCTGCCGTCCTGTTCGATCAACGAATCTCGGGTCCAAACCAACAGCGACGCCGCCTGCGCAACGATCACGGAACTTGCCGATACCCTCGTCCGGGACGAGGGACTGGGTTTTCGGCGAGCACACGGAATCGCATCGGCGACGGCGCGCACCGTGGTATCGCGTGGCGCGGGCCTGGCACGGGGATTCGACGTCTTTGCCGAAGCGTTTCAGTCGGAAACAGGCCGTGCAACGGTGCTCACGCCCGGGATGTATGCCACTGCCGTCGCGCCCGGGACCTTCGTCCGCCGCCGCGACCGGCCGGGCGGGCCGGCGGCCGCGGCACTGGACCCGGCGATCGAGGCATACGAGGGGAAGGCCCGGGAACGTCGAGGCCGGCTGGAGGCGCGCACCGCCCGTCGCGCCCGGGCGGCCGGCATGCTCGAATCTGCCTTCAACGCCCTCCTGGAGGAATAGCACATGGCGAGCCTTGTTCTTCGCAACCTGGTGAAGACGTTCGACAAGACCACGGTTCTCCACGGAATCAGCCTGGAGGTCGAGGATGGCGAGTTCGTCGTATTCGTGGGGCCGTCGGGTTGCGGAAAGTCGACGACGCTCCGCCTCATCGCCGGACTCGAAGAAACGACGGCGGGGGAAATCGAGATCGAAGGCCGGGTCGTGAATCACCTGGAGCCGAAGGAACGGAATATCGCCATGGTGTTCCAGAACTACGCGATCTACCCGCACATGACGGTTCGAAAGAACATCGGCTTCGGGCTCAGGACGTCGAAACTGACGAAAGCCGAAAAAACGGCCCGCCTCGAAGATGTCGCCGCAATTCTTGAAATGACCGAACTCCTCGACCGCAAGCCCTCGCAGCTTTCGGGCGGCCAGCGGCAGCGTGTCGCGATCGGCCGGGCCATGGTACGCGACCCGGCCGTGTTTCTTTTCGATGAACCGCTGTCGAACCTCGATGCCCAGCTTCGCACGCAGATGCGCCTCGAGATCAAGAAACTCCACCAGCGTGTCGGGAACACCATAATCTTCGTGACCCATGACCAGGTGGAGGCCATGACGCTGGCCGACAGGATCGTCATCATGAAGGACGGCCATATCCTGCAGGTCGGCAAACCGTCCGATGTCTACCACAGGCCAGCGAACACCTTCGTGGCCAGGTTCATCGGGGCACCATCCATGAACATGCTGCAATGCAGGGCGGACGGCGGCGTGGCCCGGCTCGCGTCGGGACCGGATATCCAGCTGGACATCGAGGTTGCCCGAGGGCAACCGGTCATTCTCGGAGTGCGCCCTGACGACCTGCATCCGTCCGGCGAAAACCCGTTCCTGGAGGGTACGGTGACCGTTCGCGAACCGCTCGGACCCGACACGCTGATTTACGTCGACACGCCAAGCGGCGAAGTCATCGCCAAGGCCGATGGCCAGCATCCGCCCGATATCGGGGAAACCGTTCAGTTGAGCGCAAGCCGCGATCGCCTCCATGTCTTCGATGCGGAAACCGGAAATGCCCTGGCCACGAATTCGTGACCGTCAGGGCGGGGACGGGGCGGTACGTCACGGACCGGAGCCGGGCGTGAAAGCGGACGTGAAAAGGGATCCTTCTGAACGGTCGCCGCGGGGTTGCACCCTCAATGCGGGCGGCTTCTCGGCAGGATCTCGGCCGCGCCGGGTATGGCATGTGCGCCATTGTTGAACAGCGCGTCGATCGTTCCTCCCGTGCGCTCGGGCATCGTCTCTGCCGCCGTCTCGATCGGGTTTTCGTCTTCGTCGTCGATGACGAGGCTCCCGAAACCCTCGGCTTCCGATTCCCGGCAATCGGAGGCGCAAGACAGGACGCGAAGACCCGCCGGTTCCTGCGTCGGAGGGCGAATGCCGCGTCCCGGCCCGTGCCGGAAGAGCATCCCGTTGCCACTATTGATCTTGCGTCCACAGTCATGTTTTACCCCATATCCGGTATGTGAAATCGTCCGTGCCGGTATGGCTGGGCCACCTGCTCCGTCTTGACCCCGGCACGTTTGCGTGGATACACGGTGATCATGGCAAGTTCGTCAGAAACGAAAGTCGCAAGCGGGGTGGTTCCCGGAACCACCGTCGACGAACCGCTCCACGAGGCGATCAGCGAACGCTACCTTCAGTACGCGCTGTCAACGATCATGAACCGGGCGCTGCCCGATGTACGGGACGGATTGAAGCCCGTGCACCGGCGCATTCTCTACGCCATGCGTGAGCTGAAACTTGATCCGGGCGGGCGGTTCCGGAAGTGTTCGAAGATATCCGGCGACGTGATGGGCAACTATCACCCGCATGGCGACCAGGCGATCTATGATGCGCTTGCGCGCCTGGCGCAGGCCTTTACCATTCGCTATCCGCTGGTGGACGGCCAGGGCAACTTCGGCAACATTGACGGCGACAATCCCGCGGCCGCCCGGTACACGGAGGCGCGGTTGACAAAACCCGCCGTGGCTCTGATGGAAGGGCTCGCCGAAGACTCGGTCGACTTCAGCGAGAACTATGACGGATCCCTGGTCGAGCCTGACGTGCTGCCGGCGTCGTTTCCCAACATTCTGGCCAATGGTTCGTCGGGAATCGCTGTCGGCATGGCGACCAGCATTCCTCCGCACAACCTTGGTGAACTCTGCGATGCTGCGCTTCACCTGGTCAAGACGCCCGCCGCGCGCGACAACACCCTGCTGCAGTTTGTCCCGGCCCCGGATTTTCCGACCGGCGGGGTCCTGGTCGAGCCGCGCGAGAATATCGCAGCGGCCTACAGCACTGGCCGAGGATCCTTCCGGCTCAGGGCGCGCTGGGACGTGGAGAAACTGGCGCGCGGGCAATGGCAGGTCGTCGTCACCGAAATTCCGTACCAGGTACAGAAAGGTCGGCTGATCGAGAAGATCGCGGACCTCGTCCAGAACAAGAAGGTTCAATTGCTCGCCGACATCCGTGACGAGTCGACCGAGGAAATCCGCCTGGTACTGGAGCCGCGTTCAAAGTCGGTCGACGCAACGCTGATGATGGAATTGCTCTTCCGGCAGTGCGACCTGGAAGTCCGGATCAGCCTGAACATGAATGTTCTGATCGACGGGCGGACCCCGAAAGTCTGTTCGCTGAAGGAGGTTCTCAGGGCGTTCCTCGATCACCGCCGGGACGTCCTGCTGCGACGATCGCGTTTCCGGTACAACCAGATCGACCGCAGGCTGCACGTCCTTGAAGGGTATCTGGCGGCGTTCGTCAATCTGGACGAGGTGATCAGGATTATCCGGACGGAAGACGAGCCGAAACCCGTACTGATGGAAACATTTTCCCTGACCGAAGTTCAGGCAGAGGCCATATTGAACATGAGGTTGCGGTCGCTTCGGCGCCTGGAAGAGGTTGAACTTCGGGCCGAACAGCTGGCCTTGATGGACGAGCGTGTCGAACTCGAGGACCTGATGGGCGATGAAGGGTTGCAATGGGGCCGGATCTCGGAGGAACTCAGGGAAACAAGAAAAAAGTTCGGCAGGGATGCCCCCGGTGGCGCAAGACGGACCGGCCTGGGCGAGGCGCCGGCAATCGACGATTCACTGCCGGAAACCATGGTCGAACGCGAGCCCGTGACCGTCGTCTGCTCTTCGATGGGATGGATTCGCATGATCAAGGGTCACGTCGGCCCGGATCATCAGCTCAAGTACAGGGATGGCGACGAAGGCCGGTTTGTCCTGCACGCGCAGACGACCGACAGGCTCATCGTGGTCGGGTCAAACGGTCGCTTCTACACCATTGCCTGCGCTGACCTTCCGAGCGGAAGGGGCATGGGAGAACCGATCAGGCTGATGATCAATCTCGAGAACGAGGCAGATATCGCGGACATCCTCGTACACCAGGGGGAGCGGAAACTCCTCCTCGCCTCCTCCGACGGCTACGGATTTGTCGTGGAAGAGGACAGCGTGGTGGCCCAGACCCGGCTGGGCAAGCAGGTTCAGACTCTCGGCAAGGGAGCGAGAACCATCGCGTGCAGGGTGGTCGAGGGCAATGACGTTGCCGCGGTCAGCGACGGCCGCAAGCTGCTGATCTTTCCGCTCGGGACGCTGCCCGAAATGGTCCGCGGAAAAGGTGTACGGATTCAGAGTCTGAAAGTGAAAGGGCGGAATCACGAGTTGAGTGACGTCATCACGCTGGATCGGGAAAAAGGGTTGCAATGGCAGGACCCGGCCGGAAGGACGAGGACCGAGAAGAACCTCACGAAATGGATCGGTGGCAGAGCAAAGCAGGGTCAGGCTCCTCCGCGCGGATTTCCCCAGGACAACCGCTTCTCCTGAGCGCGGTTACCGGGCCGGCCTCTCGCCCGAAAAACAGGTTGAGAAGGACGGTCCGGGCAATATGGCAAACCAGGAACGCGGTCCGGCGCTGCCCGGGTCCGGAACCTTGCATGCGCGGCTTCGATGTCACCGAGTCCCTGACGGGTTGGACCTGGATCCGATCCGGGAGGAATATCAGTGAATCCGCATCGCCAGGCAGCGCGCCAACCGGGAGAACGAAGCGGATATCCGGCACCGCCATTGCCGCCTGCTCGGCGCGCTCAACGATCCTGGCGGCCACGCGGAATGCGCGGGCGCTCAATCCTGCTGTCGGGCTTTCATCGTCCCCGGCGCCTTCGGTCGACGCGCCTGCAAGCGCCGTTTCCGCCAACACCTGGGGGACCGGGCAGGACGATTTTATTGTCCGCCCGGTGATCTTCACGCGGTGATTTTTTTGGGCTGGCCATTTCGTTCTCGATGTGTCAACATGCCGGCCATGGTGATTCTTCCGACCCCGGATTCGTCCATCGATCTTCACGCGGTGACGGTGCGCCCGACCCGGGGCGCGCGTGAGCACCGGCTCTGGGACCGCCTGGTCGAGGAGCACCACTACCTGCGGTTTCACGGCATCGTCGGCAAGGGCCTGCGCCATGTCGCGCTGCACGGCGAGACCTGGCTCGCACTGGTCGGCTGGCAGCCGGGCGCGTTCAAGCTGGCCGCGCGCGACCGCTGGATCGGGTGGTCGCCGGAGCAGCAGTTCCGGCGCCTGCACCTGATCTGCAACAATTCCCGTTTCGTCATTCTCACGCCCGGGCGGGTGCCGAACCTGGCGTCCCGTGTGCTGGGGCTGAGCCTTCGGCGGCTGTCCGCCGACATCCAGGCCGTGCACGGGTACCCGGTCTTCCTCGCGGAGACGTTCGTGGACGTCTCGAGGTTCTTCGGGACCTGCTACCGTGCGTCGAACTGGCGCTCGCTGGGGCTGACGCGCGGCTTCGCGCGCGAGCCCGGAGGCGCGGCACGCTGGCGCCATCACGGCCAGCCCAAGGAGATCTTCATGTACGAACTGACCGACGACGCCGTCGAGGCGCTGAGCCGGGACGAGATCCCGCAAGGCTGGAACGCGGAGCAGCACGATAGCGCCGAGCCGATGGCCGCGCCCCGGCTGCGCAGCCTGTTCGAGTGCCTGGGCGAGGTGCCCGAGTGCCGCAAGCCCCGGGGCAAGCGCTATCCGCTGAGGACCGTGCTGACGATCGCCGTCGCGGCCCGGCTCGCCGGCTACCGCGGCGTGACCGCCTTCGCCCAGTTCGCCGCCCTGCTCTCGCAGGAGCAGCTCGAGACGGTGGAGGCGTTCTTCAGCCCTTCCAGGAAGCTCTTCACCGCGCCCTCGATCACCACCTTCCACAACATCCTCGCCGACCTGCCGCCCGAGACGCTGGACGACGCCATCGGCCGGTGGACCGCCCAGCAGGCCGGCGCGGACACGCCGCTCGCCATGGACGGGAAGGACCTGCGCGGTGCCTCGAAGCAGACCGAGGAGGGACGGCGGATGATGGTCGCGGCGGTCGAGCACGGGACCGGCATGGTGCTCCGGCAGGTCGAGGTCGACGCGAAGAGCAACGAGATCCCCGCCGTGCGCAAGCTCTCCGCTAGCCTCGACGTCACCGGCCGCGTCGTCACCATGGACGCGATGCACGCCCAGCACGAGACCGCGCGCTGCCTTCTCGGGCGACGCGCCGACTATGTCGTCACCGCGGTCAAGGACAACCAGGAGACCATCCTCGACGACCTCAAGGCGATCGACTTCGGCGACGCGCCCTTGCACGAGACCGTCGAGAAGGGCCATGGACGCTTCGAGCGCCGCCGGTGCGCCGTCGTCGACCTCTCCGGCGCCGAATGGGACGGCTACGCCGCGCTCCACGGGCGCAGGCAGGCCATGCGCATCGAGCGCGAGCGCGAGATCCTCAAGACCGGCGAGCGCAGCGTCGAGGTGACCTGGTGCCTCACCTCGCTCGGCCCCGAACGCGCCGGATCCGAGGAACTGCTGGAACTGGTGCGCAACCATTGGGTGATAGAGAACCGGGTCCATTACGTGCGCGACTTCACCTACGACGAGGACCGCTGCAGGGCCCATGTGCGCCACCTGCCGCGCAACCTCTCCTGCCTGACGAACGCAGCCATCGCCATCGTGCGCTGCAACGGGCGCTTCAGCTACATGCCCGAGGCGAACCGGCACTACGCCGCCCGCGCCCAGGACGCCCTCGACGCGATCCTGGTCCCGCCCGGCAGATGAACCGCCCCTCCTGACACCGCCCGACACGCCGGGAACGCGCCGCCGGACGGCGCGACGGGACAGCCGTGCCCGAACAGCCCGAAAACCGTGCCCAGACAGCCTTCGCAGACCACCGGTCGTCGTCGAAACCGGTGCGCGGATGACCCGGGACGCATCAAGCATGACCGCTTTCCGTCTCGTCGGTCCCGCAGACTCGACAATAAAATGGTCCTGGGGGACCGGGCAAGCCCTGGTAGAGATTCGGCCAGCGGGAGAGTATTGAAGGGTGCCGAGGTTCAGCCTGTTCCGCCGTCATCCCGATAATTCCTGTTCCCGTCATCCGGGTCCAACGATCCGGCAGTGCTGCCTTCACCGGGAAGGGGCTCCGTTATTCCCTGCCCGAGATGGGCAACCAGAGCAGTCTCAAGTGCGGCGTCCAGCTCGCGCGCACGCTCCATGTAGGCAGGGTTTTCGCTGACCTTCAGTTTCGGATCCCACAACCCCGCGAGTTCGCGCAGCGCCTCACGGTCCTTGCGGAAATAGAAGTGTTCAATCCTGGACGCCTCGACGTCTGCCAGTCCCATGTTCTCAAGCACGTAACGGCCCGCCCTGAGTGAGCTGTCGAACAGTTCCCTGACGATGTCATCGGCGCCCACCTCGTAGAGTTCGTAGGCGTGCAACCTGTCATATGCCCTGGCAACGATGTGCAGATCGGGATTTTGATTGCGCGCATACCGCACGAGCTTGGTCGTGGCCTCCTTGTCGTCAAGGGCCACCACGAGCACGCGCGCTTCCTCCAGTCTCGCCGCGTGCAGGAGATTGGGCTGCGTCGGATCGCCAAAGAAGCCCTTCATTCCGAACCGGCGCATGGTCTCGATTGCCTCGAGGCTGCTGTCGAGCACGACGGCGCGGAAGCCGGCCAGCATCAGCAGTCGGCTCACAACCTGTCCGAAGCGTCCGATGCCGGCGATAATGACGGCCTGCCGCTCGTCGACTTCGTCGGCTTCGGGCGTACCGTGGCTCTCTCCCATGAGATGCTGGAGCTTTTCCCAGGCGATGAAAAAGAGCGGAGTCAGCAGCATCGACATCGCGACGACAAGATACATCCGTTCGGTGAGGCGCGAATCGAAAACGAGGAGCTGGGACGCGAACGAGATCAGCACGAAGCCGAACTCGCCAGCCTGCGCGAGGCCGAGCGTGAACAACCATCTCCCGCTGGCGCGGATTCGGAAGACCTGGGCCAGGGCCAGCAGAACCGCTCCCTTCGTGAGCATCAGCAACAGCGCGAGCGCCACGATTTGCAATGCATCGCGGTAGAGCACCGCGAAGTTGATGCCGGCGCCGACCGTAATGAAGAAGAGCCCGAGCAATAGTCCCTTGAACGGCGCGATATCGCTTTCCAGCTGGTGCCTGAATTCGCTGTTGGCGAGCACGACACCTGCCATGAAGGCCCCGAGCGCAGGGGAAAG
The DNA here is from genome assembly GCA_963664045.2 of Paracoccaceae bacterium. Taxonomy (GTDB): domain Bacteria; phylum Pseudomonadota; class Alphaproteobacteria; order Rhodobacterales; family Rhodobacteraceae; genus JAPPHA01. The sequence continues at coordinate 302,246 of CAXXGT010000004.1, forward strand.
CCCGACGAGTGTCATCAGGAACGCGATGCCGAGAACGATCAGCAGGGCCAGGGCCGTGTAGAGTTCTCGGAGGCGGGCGACATGAACCAGCCGGAAAAGCGGCCGAATCGCATAAAGGCCGAACAGCGCGACCATCATGACGGCCGCGACCGTCGCGAGCGTGACGACCCAGCCCGGAAACGACTGAATGAAGGCGACGGTCGCCTCGACCCCTTGTATCTGCCCGGCACCTTCACCGGCCGCCGGTTCATGGCCGGTTCCGGCGGAACCGCCGGCGTTCCCGCCAGCGACACCCGGCGCTGCCAGAAGCGGCAGGATAGCCAGCATCGGAATGACGGCAATGTCCTGCATCAGCAGCACCGAGAAACTCGCCCTCCCTCCGTTCGATTGCATCAGGTTCTTCTCGGTCAGCGTTTGCAGGACGATCGCGGTCGAGGAGAGCGCGAGGACCATGCCGACCGCAAGCGCAGTCGTCCATGGCATCTCGAAGCCCCACAGGCAGATCATCATGAGCAGCAGGGTCGTCAGCGATACCTGCAGTCCTCCGAGACCGAGGAGACGGTGACGCATGTCCCAGAGCGCGCGCGGAGACAGCTCCAGCCCGATCATGAACAGCAGCATCACGACGCCGAACTCGGCGAAATGCTGCAGATCTCCGGTGTCCGCGATCAGGCCGAGAGCCGGTCCGATAAGGATTCCGGCAATCAGGTATCCCAGAACGGACCCCACGCCGAGTCGTACGGACAGCGGGACGGCCACCAGGGCGGCAATCAGGTAGATGACGGCCTGAAAAAGGAAGCCTTCCAATTTTTTTCTCCAGTCAGTTCTCAAGCGGCCTGCCGGCGCCGGCACGTCCCGTGATCTTCCGTGCCGGGCGCTTGCCTTGACCGGTTGGGACTATTGGACCGGAATGACGGGGTTCTTCAAGCCGACCGGTCAGCCGAGGAGGGCATTGTCTGGCACAAGCCGGCCGCCGCCCTGTCCAATTTGCATCCTGGACGGACTCCGCCACTGTGACCAAGGTCGGTTTCGCGCCCGAGAACGAAAACCCGTGCGCCTCGATCGCGTAACCAGGTCCCGGGAATTTGAAGGAAGGTTTTCTTGCCGTGCCGCAAAACCGTGAAGAGTATCCGGTCGACAGCCCGACGACCGTGAATCCGTTGGACATACGCGCTCGCGATTGCTGAACGTTGGTAGTTCCGCCGAAAATTTCGGGCCTCGGGAAGAGGAGGCCGGGCCGCGGTTTCAACCTCTTGGCCCCGACGTGATGACGATGACGCGATGAATCGTGACGATTTCGGGAAAGGGATCGGGCGGGGAATGATCAGCAATGCCGGCGGTCCTTCCACTCGATGCGCTACCCGAAATGATCCGCGGAACCGGTGCGCGGTTTCCATCGCCCCATTGCCCCGGGCGTGACTCCCGGCTGAACGCGGTTCCCGGATCCGGTCTCGCGCCCGAAAACGGGAACGACAAGGAAGGTTCAGGAAAAGCGGCCAGGCGAAACCGCCTTTCGGCCCGGCCCGGAACCATGCTCGGCGCAATCCCGAAGCCGCTAAATCCGCTCCACTGCCAGGTGCACCCCGCCCAGGGGACGAAGCGTCAGGACCATGACCGGTTTCGGATCGAGTCCGCGGATCCTTCGAAACCGAAACCGCGACACCACGGTCGCAAGGACGATCACTGCCTCGAGCATCGCGAAACTTGCGCCAATGCATACCCGTGGGCCGTCGCCGAATGGCAGATAGGCGTACCGCTCGAACTGACGATCCCCCGAGAATCTCCCGGGATCGAAACTGTCAGGCGAGTCCCAGAGGTCGCGGTGCCTGTGCAGCGCGTAGATCGGAAGAATGACCGTATCGCCCGCGCGAATCTCCCGGTCGCAGATCCGGTCTTCCGCACAGGCGGTACGCGAGAGGATCGCCGCAGGAGGATAGAGCCGGAGCGTTTCCTCGATCACGGAGCGGGTGTAGGGAAGATTCGGGACATCCTCGGCGCTGGCGGTACGGCCCCCGAGAACGGCCGCGACTTCGGCTCTCAGCCGTTCCTGGACCCGGACATCGAAGGCGCAGAGAAAAAACGACCAGGCAAGGGCAAGAGCGGTCGTCTCGTGGCCGGCAACGATGAATGCCAGCAGGTTGTCCCTGAGTTCGCCGGGCGTCATCCGGCGGCCCGACTCCGGATCCATTCCGTCAAGAAGCGTGTCGAGAAAGTCCCGGTCCGGCCGGTCGCGCTGCTTCAATCGATCGGCGATGACGTCGTCGGCAATTCGCCGCAGGACCTTGAGTGACCTGGGCCGGAAGAACTGGCGTGGTCGCGGGATCCACGTCGACAGTCCCGCGATGTCGAGCACGGACACCCTTGCAGCGGAAGCGAGGAACGCCTCTATGGCTCCGTGGACGAATTCCTTGTCGAGTTTGCGCTCGCCCGCCAGCAAGACACCGCCAATGACGTCAAAGGTCGTTTGAATCATCTCGCCGTGCAGTTCCGCGCGGCCGCTGCCCGCAAGAATCCTGCCGCACGCGGCGTCGGCCGCGGCCGACATGATCGGGGCAAGGCCGTCGATGCTTCGGCGTCGGAATACCGGGGCCGCTGCCCGTCTTTGCCATCGCCAGTGATCGCCTTCGGCAATGAACAGGCTCTGGCCGATCGCAGGCTCGAGAATGTTCTTGATGACTTCGGATTTCGGATAAATGTCGAGCCTGTCCCTGAGGATGTGCCGGAGTGCTTCCGGCTCGGCGACCATGTGCCAGCGGACGCCGCCGGTGCGCCCTGACACGATCGGCCGCCTGGTGACGGCCTCGGGAATAATCTCGAGGAGGTTTCTCCTGGCCGCAAGCAACGTTCTGAACGGGCCCCAGACCTCGGTCACGAGCCGTGCGGCAGGGGGGATGCCCGGCGCCTGGGTGTCGTCCGTCTGCAGGTGATTTTCCATCGTCAACCACTTCCCATGCGCAACCATAGCGGAGTGCCGTCACGCATGCCAGTTCGGGGACCGCGGCCGGCTACGCGGCAAATTCCGTGTTGATTTAATCGGGGATAGCAATTAGGCGGTCGGCTCCGTTCGGCGGTCGGTACACGGTGTACCGGGCCGGGATGCGGCATATGGTGCGCGGAAGACGGCAAGGAACAGAGGGCACTGGAGGTTTCTGGCATGGCCAAGGAGAGATTTGAGCGTACGAAGCCACATGTGAACATTGGCACGATCGGCCATGTTGACCACGGCAAGACGACGTTGACTGCGGCGATTACGCGTCAGTACGGGGATTTCGTTGCGTATGACGAGATTGACGGTGCGCCGGAGGAGAAGGCGCGCGGGATCACGATCTCGACGGCGCATGTTGAGTACGAGACGGAAGCGCGTCACTACGCGCACGTGGATTGTCCTGGTCATGCGGACTACATCAAGAACATGATCACGGGTGCTGCGCAGATGGATGGAGCGGTTCTTGTTGTGAGTGCTGCGGATGGTCCGATGCCTCAGACGCGTGAGCACATTCTCCTGGGGCGTCAGGTTGGCATTCCGCACATGGTTGTATTTCTGAACAAGGTTGACCAGGTTGACGACGAGGAGCTTCTCGAGCTTGTTGAGATGGAGGTTCGGGAGCTTCTTTCCGACTACGAGTATCCCGGGGATGACATTCCGATTGTTTCGGGTTCGGCGCTTGCGGCGCTCGAGGGCCGTGACGAGGAGATTGGTTCGCGGAAGGTATCGGAGTTGATGGCTGCGGTTGACGCGTACATTCCGACGCCTGAGCGTCCGCGTGACCAGCCGTTTCTGATGCCGATTGAGGACGTGTTTTCGATTTCGGGCCGCGGCACGGTCGTGACGGGGCGTGTTGAGCGCGGGGTGATCACGGTTGGCGACGAGGTCGAGATTGTCGGCATTCGCGAGACGTCGAAGACGACCTGCACGGGAGTTGAGATGTTCCGGAAGCTTCTGGACAGCGGCGAGGCGGGGGACAACATCGGTGCGTTGCTGCGCGGTGTTCCGCGAGACGGAGTTGAGCGCGGCCAGGTTCTGTGCCGTCCCGGATCGGTGACGCCGCACACGCGTTTCGAGGCCGAGGTTTACATCCTGAACAAGGAAGAAGGCGGTCGTCACACGCCGTTTTTCGGCAATTACCGTCCGCAGTTCTACTTCCGGACGACGGACGTGACGGGGACGGTTCAGCTTCCCGAGGGGACGGAGATGGTGATGCCGGGGGACAACCTGAAGTTTCTCGTGGATCTGATCAGCCCGATCGCCATGGAGGAGAAGCTCCGTTTCGCCATCCGGGAGGGCGGCAAGACCGTCGGCGCCGGCGTGGTCTCGAGAATCATCGAATAGACACGGAACCCTCCGCATCGTCGACGGACGGGACCAGGGAAAGCCGGATTCACATCCGGCCGTCCCGCCCGCCGGGCGCCGGTCCGTTGCGATGCCGGGCGTTGGCACGGGGGACCCTCCCGCAAGGTCCCGATCACGACCGATCTCGTGCAATGGCTTGCGCAACAACGCGGTGGCTGGTACTCGGGTCCTGTTCTGATAGGGGTGTAGCTCAGTTGGTAGAGCATCGGTCTCCAAAACCGAGGGCCGGGGGTTCGAGTCCCTCCGCCCCTGCCAGGGATTTGCCTCTGGCCTCGACCGTGGGTGGCAAGGAGAAGACATCACGATGATGAATCCGTTCGTATTCATTCAGCAGGTCCGGGCCGAGGTGAGCCGCGTCGTCTGGCCGACGCGCAAGGAGACGGCAATCACGACCGCGATGGTCTTCCTCATGGCCGCGGTCGCGGCATTGTTCTTCTTTCTTGTGGACCAGGTTGTTCGGCTGGGATTGACGGGAATCCTCGACATGGCCACTTGATCAACCGGGCGGATTCTGTTAGTAATCCGTGAAACGATACCCGGCGGTGCTGGCCGATTCGGGCTGCTTGTCGTGTTTTCGTTGGCACAGGAACCGCAACCCCTTGAAAAATAGAAATTTCTGCGGCGATGCCGCCGTGATTTGGCAGGACGTCGGGCGATATGGCTAAGCGTTGGTATTCGGTCAGCGTGCTGTCCAATTTCGAAAAACGGGTACGCGATTCGATTCTGGACGTGGTGGGCAACGAGGGGATGGAAGAATCGATCGTCGAGGTCTGCGTTCCGACCGAAGAAATCATCGAGATCCGGCGGGGCAAGAAAGTCAATACCGAACGACGATTCATGCCGGGCTACGTTCTCGTGAAAATGGAGATGTCGGAACGGGGATACCACCTGATCAACAACATTCACCGGGTCACCGGATTCCTCGGCGAACCCGGAAAGCCGTCGCCGCTGCGCGATGCCGATGTCGACCGGATCCTGAACAGGGCGCGAGAAGGCAGCGAACGGCCGCGTGCGCGCATCAGTTTCGATATCGGCGAAAATGTCAGCGTCATCGACGGGCCGTTTGAAGGATTCTCCGGCATGGTCGAGGACGTGGACGAGGAGAGTGCGCGTCTCAAGGTCAGCGTATCGATCTTCGGACGCGCAACCCCGGTCGACCTGGAATACACCCAGGTGTCGAAACTGAGCTGAACCCCGGCCCGCGGGCAGGGGAAAAACGGCGCGAGGCCCGGGACCGGGCCGGATTTGGAATTGAACGGGTCCGGGTGGAGAACCGGATCCGGGTGAAGGGAGGCCGGCATGGCCAAGAAGGTAGTCGGAAAAGTCAAGCTCCAGGTGCCGGCAGGGCAGGCCAACCCGTCGCCGCCGGTCGGCCCGGCGCTCGGCCAGCGCGGCATCAACATCATGGAATTCTGCAAGGCGTTCAACGCCAGGACCCAGGACATGGAGCCCGGCGCGCCATGCCCGACGATCGTCACCTATTATGCCGACAAGTCATTCAGCATGGAGGTCAGGACTCCGCCCGCATCGCACTTCCTGAAAAAGGCCGCCGGACTGGAGACGGCCGCAAATACGCCGGGGCGTGAAGTCAAGGGGTATGTCACCCGGGCGCAGGTACAGGAAATCGCCGAGGCGAAGATGCGGGACCTGAACGCATACGACGTCGAATCGGCCATGCAGATCGTACTCGGTTCGGCGCGCTCCATGGGAATCGAGATCAGGGGGTAGAGACATTGGCAAAACCCGGAAAGAGAATTCGTACGGCCCGGAACGAGGCCAGGGACAAACGCTTAGTTTCCCTGGTCGAGGCCGTGGCCCTGATCAGGGGCAATGCGACCGCAAAGTTCGATGAAACCGTCGAGATCGCCATGAACCTGGGTGTCGACCCGCGGCACGCGGACCAGATGGTCCGGGGCGTGGTGGAGTTGCCAAACGGGACCGGGAAACACGTACGCGTGGCAGTATTTGCCCGCGGCGAGAAGGCCGACGAGGCAAGGGAAGCCGGCGCGGACATCGTCGGGGCCGAGGATCTGATGGAGACGATTCAGGGTGGCACGATCGAGTTTGACCGGTGTGTCGCGACGCCCGACATGATGCCGGTGGTCGGACGGCTCGGGAGGATACTTGGCCCGCGCAACCTGATGCCGAACCCCAAGGTCGGCACCGTGACCAGGGATGTTGCGGGCGCGGTCAAGTCCGCGAAGGCGGGCCAGGTCCAGTATCGCGCCGAGCGCGCGGGCGTTGTCCACGCGGGCATCGGCAAGGCTTCCTTCGATGAGGACAAGCTGGTCGAGAACGCCCGGGCGTTTGTCGCGGCAATCAGTCGCGCAAAGCCCCAGGCGGCGAAGGGAACATATCTGAAGAAGATCTCGCTGAGTACTACCATGGGGCCCGGGGTATCCGTCGACGTCGCGGATGCTACCGGTCCTTGAGACGTTCGGCCGGCCCGGCGGGCCGGTCGGCGGAGGCGGGCAGGGAGCCTGCCTGAAACTGTCCGAGACGGCGGGTGCCCGCGGGGGCTTAATTTCCTGCCCGAGACGGGAAACGTTCGAATTGGCCAGGGGTTTCGACTCCGGGGCGGTTTTGGAAGGAGCCCGTATCCGAGGACTGCCAAGATGCCGGCATCGCGGGCGCTGCCCGCCTCGACGGCAAAACCCGGCAGGGAGGATTTTCTCCCGCCAATTGGAGAAAGACTGTGGATAGAGCCCAGAAAGAAAAGGTGGTCGAGGATCTCGGCCGGATCTTTACGGACTCTGGTGTGGTCGTGGTCGCCCATTACCAAGGCCTGTCTGTCGCCGAAATGCAGGATTACCGAAGGCGCATGCGCGATTCGGGCGGAGTCGTCCGGGTAGCCAAGAACCGGCTCGCAAGGATCGCCCTCAGGGGCACGCCGTGCGAGGGAATTTCCGACCTCATGTCCGGGATGACGGTTTTCGCCTTTTCGGAGGATCCCGTCACGGCGGCAAGGGTTACGGAATCCTACGCGAGGGACAACCGCAAGCTCGTCGTCCTCGGCGGGTCCATGAGTGGCACGACCCTCGATCCTTCGGGCGTCAAGGCGGTTGCGTCGATGCCGTCACGCGAGGAACTGATTGCGTCCGTCGTGGCCTGCATCTCGGCGCCTGCGTCGGGTGTCGCTGCCGCAATAGGCGCACCGGCGTCAGGCATCGCGGGCGTGCTGTCCGCGGTGGAGGAGATGAGGGAAGCCGCCTGACCGGGACCGGCTGACCGCGGGGGCAACCGACCGGAAGGCCCCGCGGATCACGGCGGCGCTGCCGCGCCAGGACACAGGATCTGAACCCAGGAACAGAAACCCAGAACGAACGGAACACGAAAATGGCTGATCTGAAGAAAATGGCAGAGGAAATCGTGGGGCTGACGCTTCTCGAAGCGCAGGAACTCAAGACGATTCTGAAGGAAGAATACGGCATCGAGCCGGCAGGAGGCGCCGTCATGGTCGCCGGTCCAGGCGCTGGCGTGGATGCCGAGGAAGCCGCGGAAGAAAAGGATTCATTCGACGTCATCCTCAAGTCTTTCGGCGAAAAGAAGATCAATGTGATCAAGGAAGTCCGCGCCATTACCGGCCTTGGCCTGAAGGAGGCCAAGGAGCTGGTGGAAGCGGGCGGAAAAACCGTCAAGGAAGGTGCGACAAAGGCGGAAGCCGAGGAAATCAAGGCCAAGCTCGAAGCCGCCGGCGCAGAGGTCGAACTTACCTGAGCATGCCCCGGGCCGGGGAAGCCCGGCCATCGGGGATGAAGAACCCGGGACCCGTCCTTCATCCGGGTCCCGCGATTAAGGCGAGGGAGTTTTCCAGGACTCCCTGGCAGGCTGTTACCGAGCCGCGAGCCGGACACGACACGTTCGGCGGGAAAAGGCGTCGGAACATCACGATTCCAGTTCGGAGCCCCCGTCCCGGCAGGCTCCGTTCGAGATTCGCGTCAAAATAGCGAGCGACAGACATGGCATCGATCCCATCCAGCAATTCCAGTCAGATCTCCGGAACCAACGGAGCGACGCCGTTGATCCAGGCGTTGACCGGGCAGAACCGGATTCGCCGGTACTACGGCAAGATCCGCGAAGTCCTGGACATGCCCAATCTCATCGAGGTCCAGAAAAGCAGTTACGACCTGTTCCTGAATTCAGGCGATGAGCCGGAGCCGACGGACGGCTTCGGCATTCAAGGCGTGTTCCAGTCGGTTTTCCCGATCCGGGATTTCAATGAAAACGCGATCCTGGAATTCGTCAGCTACGAGCTTCAGCCGCCCAAGTACGATGTCGATGAGTGCCAGCAGCGCGACATGACCTATTCGGCGCCCCTGAAGGTCACGTTGCGGCTGATTGTCTTCGACGTGGATGACGACAAGGAATCCCGCTCGGTCAAGGATATCAAGGAACAGGACGTCTACATGGGAGAGATCCCGTTGATGACGAATAACGGAACCTTCGTCTACAACGGGACCGAACGCGTTGTCGTCTCGCAGATGCACCGCTCGCCGGGCGTCTTTTTCGACCACGACAAGGGGAAATCGCACTCTTCGGGAAAGCTCCTGTTCGTCTCCAGGATCATTCCGTACCGGGGGTCCTGGCTGGATCTGGAGTTTGACGCGAAAGACCTCGTGAACGCGCGGATCGATCGAAAGCGGAAGCTCCCGGTGACGACCCTCCTCTATGCGCTTGGCATGGATCAGGAGGACATCTGCGACAAGTTCTACAACACGGTCACGTACCGGTTCATCGAGGAGAAGAACTGCTGGGCCGCCCCGTTTTTCCCCAGGAGAATCCAGGGAACCAAGCCGGCCTTCGACATGGTTGATGCAACGAGCGGGGAAATCATTGCCCCGAAGGGCGATAAGGTGACTCCCCGCACGGTCAGGAAACTGCTTTCGACCGATGCCGTCACGGAGATTTTCTACCCGTTCAACTCCATCAGCGGCCGGTATTCGGCAAAGGATATCATCGATGAGGACACCGGCGAGATCTGGGTCGAGGCCGGCGACGAAATTACCGTCGAGACAAGTGATGACGGCGAAGTCGTCGGCGGCACCCTGAAAACGCTGATGGACAACGGGATCATCGAAATCCCGACTCTCGACATCGACCACGTGAATACCGGTGCCTACATCCGGAACACGATGGCGACCGACAAGAACCACAACCAGGAAACCGCGCTCGAGGACATCTACCGCGTATTGCGGCCCGGCGAACCGCCAACGCCGGAAGCGGCATCAAGCCTGTTCAGGAGCCTGTTTTTCGATCCCGAGCGCTACGACCTGTCGGCGGTCGGGCGCGCGAAGATGAACCTGCGCCTGGACCTCGACGCCGACGACGCGGTTCGCACGCTCCGCAAGGAAGACATCGTTGGCGTGGTCAGGGCCCTGGTCGAGCTGAGGGATGGAAAGGGAGAACCCGACGACATCGATCACCTTGGCAACCGGCGGGTCCGTTCCGTTGGCGAACTGATGGAAAACGCCTACAGGCTGGGGCTGCTGAGGATGGAACGGGCGATCAAGGAACGCATGAGTTCCGTTGATATCGATACCGTCATGCCCCAGGACCTGATCAATTCCAAGCCGGCCGCGGGAGCCGTGCGCGAGTTTTTTCGGCTCGTCCCAGCTGTCCCAGTTCATGGACCAGACCAACCCGTTGTCGGAGGTGACCCACAAGCGCCGGCTGTCGGCGCTGGGGCCGGGCGGGCTGACGCGGGAACGAGCCGGTTTCGAGGTCAGGGATGTCCACCCGACCCACTACGGCAGGATATGCCCGATCGAAACGCCCGAGGGGCCGAATATCGGCTTGATCAACTCTCTGGCTTCCTACGCCAGGGTCAACAAGTACGGTTTCATCGAAACCCCGTACCGGCGTGTCAAGGACAGCCAGGTGACAGACGATGTCCAGTACATGTCGGCGACGGAGGAAATGCGGCACACGGTGGCCCAGGCCAATGCACAGCTCGACGAAGACGGGCGATTCATCAACGACCTGGCATCGACGCGGAAGGGCGGCGAGTTCATGCTCAACGCGCCGGAAAACATCGATTTCATCGACGTGTCTCCGAAACAACTGGTGTCCGTGGCGGCGTCGCTGATTCCGTTCCTCGAGAATGACGATGCCAACCGGGCGCTGATGGGATCCAACATGCAACGCCAGGCCGTGCCCCTGTTGAGGGCCGAGGCCCCCTTTGTCGGCACCGGGATCGAGCAGGTCGTCGCCCGGGACTCCGGAGCGGCCATCACTGCCGTCCGCTCGGGGGTAATCGACCAGGTGGACGCCATGAGGATTGTCGTCCGGGCAACGGACGACCTTGATCCGGGAGATCCCGGGGTCGACATCTACCGGCTGCGGAAGTTCCAGCGTTCCAACCAGAACACCTGCATCAACCAGCGCCCGCTGGTGAAGGTCGGTGACCGCGTGGTCAGGGGCGAGGTCATCGCGGACGGGCCGTCGACCGACCTCGGCGAACTTGCCCTGGGCAAGAATGTGCTCGTCGCCTTCATGCCCTGGAACGGGTACAACTACGAGGACTCGATCCTGATTTCCGAGCGCATCGTGCGCGACGATGTCTTCACCTCGATCCATATCCAGGAATTCGAGATTTCGGCGCGCGATACGAAGCAGGGACCGGAAGAAATCACCCGGGATATCCCGAACGTCGGCGAGGAGGCCCTGCGCAATCTCGACGAGGCCGGCATTGTCTATATCGGGGCGGAAGTGGGCCCGGGCGACATTCTCGTCGGCAAGGTCACGCCGAAAGGCGAGAGTCCGATGACCCCTGAAGAAAAGCTCCTGAGGGCGATCTTCGGCGAGAAGGCTTCCGATGTCCGGGATACGTCGTTGCGTCTGCCTCCGGGCGATTTCGGCACGGTCGTGGAGGTTCGGGTTTTCAATCGCCACGGCGTCGACAAGGACGAGCGTGCGCTCCAGATCGAACAGGAGGAAATCGAACGCCTTGCCCGGGACCGTGACGACGAACTCGCGATCCTCGAGCGGAACATCTACGCGCGGTTGCGGGGGATGATCCTGGGCAAGACGGCGGTCAAGGGACCCAAGGGGGTCAAGCGCGGTGCGCTCATCGACGAACAGTTGCTCGCGACCCTGAGCACGGGCCAGTACTGGCAACTGGCGCTTGGGGATGAAGCCGATGCCGCGCCGGTCGAGGCGCTGAACCGCCAGTACAAGGCGCAGAAGTCTGCCTTGCTCGCCCGTTTTGAAGACAAGGTGGAAAAGGTCCGCAAGGGAGACGACCTGTCGCCGGCGGTGATGAAACTGGTCAAGGTCTTCGTCGCGGTCAAGCGAAAGCTGCAACCCGGCGACAAGGTCGCCGGACGGCACGGCAACAAGGGGGTCATTTCCAAGGTGGTTCCCGAAGAGGACATGCCGTTCCTGGCGGACGGAACCTCGGTCGATGTGGTCCTGAACCCGCTTGGCGTCCCGAGCCGGATGAATGTCGGGCAGATTCTCGAAACCCACATGGGCTGGGCAGCCCGCGGTCTCGGGCGGGCGGTCGACGAAGCGCTCCAGGGTTTTGACCGTACCGGCGATGTCGAACCCATCAGGTCTTCCATGCGCGTGGCCTACGGGGACCAGACTTACGATCAGGCGATCAAAGGACTCGACGACGAATCCATCGTGGATGCGGCCCGAACCGTGCGTCATGGCGTACCGATTGCGACGCCGGTGTTCGATGGCGCGAAGGAACTCGATGTCGATGACGCCCTGCTGCGCGCGGGATTCGATACCTCGGGGCAATCCGTTCTCTTCGACGGCCGCACCGGCGAGGAGTTCGCGCGACCGGTCACGGTGGGAATGAAGTACCTGATGAAGCTGCATCATCTGGTCGATGACAAGATTCACGCACGTTCGACCGGGCCGTACTCCCTGGTGACCCAGCAGCCGCTCGGGGGGAAGGCCCAGTTCGGCGGCCAGAGGTTCGGCGAAATGGAAGTCTGGGCCCTGGAAGCCTACGGCGCCGCGTACACCTTGCAGGAAATGCTGACCGTCAAGTCGGACGATGTTGCGGGGAGAACGAAGGTCTACGAGTCCATCGTCAAGGGCGAGGATGACTTCAAGGCTGGGGTTCCGGAGTCCTTCAACGTTCTCGTCAAGGAGATCCGTTCATTGGGCCTCAACGTGCAGTTGATGGAATCCGAGCCTGCCTAGACGCGGGAACCGCGGACAAGAAACGAGCGCAAACCCACCGATTCAGGACGGCGCGGTCCTGACATCTCGAGGATCCGGGAGCAGATCATGAACAAGGAAATCTTTTACAATCCGTCTCGTTCGAACCAGCCGGTGCGAAACTTCGACGAAATCCGGATCTCGCTGGCGTCGCCCGAGTGCATCCTGAGTTGGTCCTTCGGTGAAATCAAGAAACCGGAGACAATCAATTACCGAACCTTCAAGCCGGAGCGGGACGGACTGTTCTGCGCCAGGATCTTCGGGCCGATCAAGGATTTCGAGTGCCTGTGCGGCAAGTACAAGCGAATGAAGTATCGCGGCGTGACTTGCGAGAAATGCGGCGTGGAGGTCACGTTGCAAAAGGTTCGCAGGGAGCGCATGGGGCATATCGAACTGGCGGCTCCGGTTGCGCATATCTGGTTTCTGAAGTCGCTGCCGTCCCGCATCGGACTGATGCTGGGCATGAAACTCCGGGATCTCGAGAGCGTCCTCTATTTCGAGAAATACCTGGTGATCGACCCCGGCTTGACCGACCTGGAATATCAGCAGCTGTTGAGCGAGCAGGAATACCTGGAGGCCCAGGACACCTTTGGCGCCGACGCGTTCAATGCCAATATCGGCGCCGAGGCGATCCGCGAGATGCTTGCCAATGTCGACCTGGAAGCGGATGCCAGGGAACTTCGGGAAGACCTTGCGGCGACCAACAGCGAAATCAAGCAGAAGACCATCGTCAAACGCCTGAAGGTGGTCGAGAGTTTCATCGAATCCGGCAACAGGCCGGAGTGGATGATCCTGACCGTTCTTCCGGTCATTCCGCCTGAACTGAGGCCTCTGGTGCCGCTCGACGGCGGCCGGTTCGCAACGTCCGACCTGAACGACCTTTACCGTCGCGTCATCAATCGGAACAACCGGCTCAAGCGGCTGATCGAGCTGCGGGCGCCGGACATAATCGTGCGCAACGAAAAGCGCATGCTGCAGGAGTCGGTCGACGCCCTCTTCGACAACGGCCGGCGCGGAAGGGTCATCACCGGCACCAACAAGCGTCCCCTGAAATCGCTTTCCGACATGCTGAAAGGCAAACAGGGCCGGTTCCGGCAGAACCTGCTCGGGAAACGCGTCGATTTTTCGGGACGATCCGTGATCGTGACCGGGCCCGAGCTCAAGCTGCACCAGTGCGGTCTGCCAAAGAAGATGGCACTGGAGTTGTTCAAGCCGTTCATCTACGCGCGCCTTGACGCGATGGGCCAGACCACCACGGTCAAGCAGGCAAAGAAATACGTCGAATCCGAGCGATCGGAGGTCTGGGACATACTCGACCGGGTCATCAGGGAACATCCTGTTCTCCTGAACAGGGCGCCGACGCTTCACCGCCTCGGGATCCAGGCATTCGAACCCGTCCTGATCGAAGGCAAGGCGATCCAGTTGCACCCGCTGGTATGCTCCGCCTTCAATGCAGACTTTGACGGTGACCAGATGGCGGTTCATGTGCCGCTCAGCCTCGAGGCGCAACTCGAGGCCCGTGTCCTGATGATGTCGACGAACAACGTGCTGTCACCGGCCAATGGCAAGCCGATCATCGTTCCTTCGCAGGACATGATTCTCGGCCTGTACTATATTTCCATGGAGCGTGACGGCATGCCGGGCGAAGGCATGATCTTCTCGTCGCCCGACGAGGTTCGTCACGCGCTGGATGCAGAGGAGTCGGTTCTCCACCTGCATGCAAGGATCACCTGCCGCCTCGAACAGGTCGACGAGCTGGGCTCCACTGTCTGGCAGCGATTCGGGACGACACCGGGCCGGGTTCTTCTGGGGTCCATCCTGCCGCTCAATCACAAGACGCCGTTCGACATCGTCAACCGCCTGCTGAGAAAGAAGGAGGTCGGTGAAGTGATCGACATCGTCCATCGGTACTGTGGACAGAAAGAGTCGGTGATTTTCTGCGACCAGATCATGAGTCTCGGATTCCGGGAGGCGTTCCGGGCCGGGATTTCCTTCGGCAAGGATGACATGGTCATTCCGGAGTCCAAGTGGTCGATCGTTTCGGAAACCCGCGATCAGGTCAAGGAGTTCGAACAGCAGTACATGGATGGCCTGATCACCCAGGGCGAAAAGTACAACAAGGTGGTCGACGCCTGGTCGAAATGCTCTGACACCGTGGCTGACGCGATGATGGACCAGATTTCCGCCATGCGGACTCAGGAAAACGGGGCCGAAGCCGAGCCGAACTCGGTCTACATGATGGCGCATTCCGGCGCGCGCGGATCCCCGGCGCAGATGAAGCAGCTTGGCGGAATGCGGGGGCTCATGGCCAAGCCGAGCGGCGAGATCATCGAGACGCCGATCATCTCGAACTTCAAGGAAGGACTGACCGTGCTCGAGTATTTCAACTCGACCCATGGCGCCCGGAAAGGGCTTGCAGACACGGCGCTCAAGACCGCGAATTCGGGCTATCTGACCCGCCGCCTCGTCGACGTGGCCCAGGACTGCATTGTCCGAATCCATGATTGCGGGACGGACAAGGGGATCACGGCCGAGGACGTCGTCAGCGACGGGCTGATCGTATCGCCCTTGCTGGAACGTATCCTTGGGCGGGTCGCGGCGGACGACGCTGTCGACCCCGTTTCGGGCGAGGTCATGTGCAGGCGCGGCGAGCTCGTGGATGAGCGCAAGGCGGATGCCATCGAGGAGGCCGGTGTCAGGTCGGTCAAGATCCGGTCGCCGCTGACCTGCGAGGCCGAAGACGGGATCTGCGCCATGTGCTACGGGCGCGACCTCGCGCGGGGAATCATGGTCAATCCCGGAGAAGCCGTGGGAATCATCGCGGCCCAGTCGATTGGCGAACCTGGCACCCAGCTGACCATGCGCACGTTCCACATTGGCGGGATTGCCGAGACGGCCCAGCAGTCATTTGCCGAAGCCGGCCATGCCGGAAAGTTGGCGGTGGCGAACCCGAAGATGTTGACGGACCGTCATGGCGATCAGATCGTGATGGGCAGGAATACGGAACTGACCATTACCGACGACAACGGGATCGTACGGTCGCGGCATCGCCTGACCTACGGGTCGCGGTTGCTCGTTGCCGATGGACAGGATGTTGCCCGCGGCACCCGCCTGTTCGAGTGGGACCCGTACACGCTGCCGATCATTGCCGAGACGTCGGGAGTGGTGAAGTTTGTCGACCTCATTACCGGGGTTTCCGTTCGGGACGAGACCGACGATGCCACCGGCATTACCCAGAAGATCGTGACGGACTGGCGTGCCGGGATTGGAGGCAAGGACCTGAAGCCGGAAATCGTCATCATCGATCCCGAAGCCTGGAAGGTCGTGAGACAGGACCTGAGCGAGAAAGCCGACCTTGATCTCAAGCCAGACAAGGCGGGCTATTTCGCGTTTGAACATGAACTGCTTGAAAATACGGCCGTGCCCGAGTCCGGCGTGCTGGAAACCCGGGCCGTGTCGGTCGGAGCAATTCTCTCGATCGAGGACGAGGTGGAAGTCCTGGCCGGGGACGTTCTCGCCCGGATCCCGCGGGAAGGCGCCCGGACGAAGGACATCACGGGCGGACTGCCCCGCGTGGCGGAGCTTTTCGAGGCCCGGCGCCCGAAGGATCACGCGATCATCGCCGAAGTCGATGGCAACGTGGCCTTTGGACGGGATTACAAGAACAAGCGCCAGATCAAGATCATCCCGCTGGACGAAAACGAGGATCAGGCGGTCTACCTGGTTCCCAAGGGCAAGCATATTCCGGTCCAGGAAGGTGACTTCGTCCAGAAGGGCGATTACATCATGGAGGGGAACCCCGCACCGCACGACATCTTGCAGATTCTCGGCGTCGAAGCGCTCGCCGACTACCTGATCAACGAGGTTCAGGACGTCTACCGGCTTCAGGGCGTGAAGATCAACGACAAGCACATCGAGGTGATCGTTCGCCAGATGCTGCAGAAGTGGGAAGTCCATGACTCGGGCGAGACGACGTTGCTCAAGGGTGAACAGGTCGACAAGTCCGAGTTTGACGATATCAATGGCCGGGCGATCGATGACGGGCGGCAGCCAGCGACGGGTGGACCGGTCCTGCTCGGCATCACCAAGGCGTCCTTGCAGACGCGGTCATTCATTTCAG
The DNA here is from genome assembly GCA_963664045.2 of Paracoccaceae bacterium. Classification (GTDB taxonomy): domain Bacteria; phylum Pseudomonadota; class Alphaproteobacteria; order Rhodobacterales; family Rhodobacteraceae; genus JAPPHA01. Next base: position 318,892 of record CAXXGT010000004.1, read on the forward strand.
CCGCGTCGTTCCAGGAGACGACCCGGGTTCTGACCGAGGCGTCCGTCAGGGGCAAGCGGGACAAGCTGATCGGCCTGAAGGAAAACGTCATTGTCGGGCGGCTGATTCCCGCGGGCACGGGACGTGCGGCGCAGGAAGTCAGGCGAGTCGCCGTCGAACGGGACAGGGCGGTGATCGAGGAAAGGCGCCGGAACGAGGAAGAGGCGGCAATGCGGTTGATGGCGCCCGATTCGGACCTGGACGACGCCGAGGCCTTCGCCGACGCCCAGGACGCCATCATCGGCGAGAATCTCCCACCGGACTTTTCGACGGGTGCGGGCGAGTCGTCGGCAGCGTGAAACGGTTCATCGGATCAGGTGAGGGTTCTTTCCGCGACCGCGATCCCGCTGCCGCAGTTCCGCGTCTCGAGACGGACGTACGCCAGGTAAGCGGGAGATCGGGCATCCTGCGATTCCCGGCCATGTCGCAATGCGGGACTCGCCGGCGACGATATTCGCGCGAATCACGTTGACAAGGGTTCGGGCCGCTACTATACGGCCCGCGACCTGATCACCGCGTTGCGGTTTTTAGGTCTTTGTCCAATTCTGGTGGGCAAGATCCGGGTTTCGCCCTGATCCTCTGAAGTGTGGTTGCCGGGTTCGGCGAAAGTGTCGCGATCCCGGATGAACGCATTGCCTTTCAGGAGCGGGCCAGGCGTTGAGACCGGGCTGCCGGTGCCTTGCCGATCGAACGAAGACGAAGAAAACCTGACGGGACCGCACATGCCGACGATCCAGCAGCTTATCCGCAAGCCTCGACGGACGCCGGTGAAGCGTCAGAAGTCGATGCATCTCAAGGCGTGTCCGCAACGCCGCGGTGTTTGCACGCGGGTCTACACCACGACTCCGAAAAAACCGAATTCCGCGATGCGGAAAGTGGCCAAGGTTCGCCTGACGACAGGGTTCGAGGTGATTTCCTACATCCCTGGTGAAGGACACAATCTTCAGGAACATTCGGTCGTGCTGATCCGGGGCGGACGTGTGAAGGACCTGCCGGGCGTGCGCTACCACATCCTTCGCGGTGTTCACGACACCCAGGGTGTCAAGGACCGTCGCCAGCGGCGTTCCAAGTACGGCGCGAAGAAGCCGAAATAACCCGGCTGAATCCCGAACTTCTCGACGAGCCAACCAGGACAGGGAGACAGAGACATGTCCCGCCGGCACCGCGCAGAAAAGCGGGAGATTTTGCCTGACGCCAAGTATGGCGATCAGGTGCTCTCCAAGTTCATGAACAACCTGATGAAGGACGGCAAGAAGTCGGTTGCCGAGCGCATAGTCTACGGTGCGCTCGACAGGGTTGAAGAACGGACAAAGCGCACGCCCCTGGATGTGTTCAGGGAGGCCCTCGAGAATATCAAGCCTTCGGTTGAAGTCCGCTCTCGGCGGGTCGGCGGGGCAACCTACCAGGTTCCCGTGGAAGTTCGCCCGGAACGCCGGGATGCGCTGGCCATCCGTTGGCTGATCCTGGCATCGCGCGGCCGCAACGAAAACACCATGGAAGAACGGCTCGCAGGTGAACTGGTTGACGCCGTCAACTCCCGGGGTGCAGCAGTCAAGCGGCGGGAAGACACCCACAAGATGGCGGAGGCCAACCGGGCCTTCAGCCATTATCGCTGGTGATTCCAGGTTCCGGGAGTTCGATCAATGGCCCGCAGTTATCCTCTCGAACGCTACCGGAATTTCGGAATCATGGCGCATATCGATGCGGGCAAGACCACCTGCACCGAAAGGGTCCTGTACTATACGGGCAAGTCGCACAATATCGGTGAAGTCCACGATGGCGCGGCCACCATGGACTGGATGGAACAGGAACAGGAACGCGGCATCACCATCACCTCGGCCGCGACCACCACGTTCTGGGCCCGTACCGATGACGGCCACACTTCGGACGAAGACCGGTATCGGCTGAACATCATTGACACGCCCGGCCACGTCGACTTCACCATCGAAGTCGAACGATCCCTGGCGGTGCTCGACGGCGCCGTCTGCGTGCTCGACGCGAATGCCGGGGTGGAACCGCAGACCGAGACGGTCTGGCGCCAGGCCGACCGCTACCAGGTTCCGAGAATCGTGTTCGTCAACAAGATGGACAAGATCGGAGCGGACTTTGCCAATTGCGTACGGATGATCCGGGAACGAACCGGCGCCCGACCGTTGCCCGTGCAGCTCCCGATCGGGGTCGAGGGCGATTTCTCGGGAATCGTTGATCTCCTGACCATGAAGGAGTGGGTCTGGACGGGCGATGACCTGGGAGCGACCTGGGCGCTCGGCGATGTCCGGCCGGAACTTCGCGAGCAGGCGGAATCGATGCGCGCCGACGTGGTCGAGGTCGCCTTGGAACAGGACGACGAGGTGATGGAGCGATACCTCGAAGGCGAGGAGATCGACGTCACGACCTTGCGGAACCTGATTCGGAAGGGGACGCTCAACCTCGATTTCGTGCCGGTCCTCGCGGGTTCCGCGTTCAAGAACAGGGGCGTTCAGCCCTTGTTGAACGCGGTGATCGACTTTCTTCCCGGCCCGCTTGATGTTGCCGACTACATGGGCTTCAGGCCCGGGGACAGGCTGGAGGAGCGCAATATTGCACGCCGTGCCGACGACGGGCTGCCGTTCTCGGCCCTTGCGTTCAAGATCATGAATGACCCGTTCGTGGGAACGCTGACCTTTGTCCGGATTTATTCCGGGACGCTCAGGAAAGGCGACATGATGCTGAATCCAACCAAGGGCAAGAAGGAACGCGTCGGCCGCATGATGATGATGCACTCGAACAACCGGGAGGACATCATCGAAGCCTTTGCCGGAGACATCATCGCCCTTGCGGGGCTCAAGGGAACCACGACGGGCGATACGCTGTGCTCGGAGCGAAAACCGGTCGTGCTGGAGACGATGACGTTTCCGCAGCCGGTGATCGAGATTGCAGTGGAGCCGCGGACCAAGAACGACCAGGAACGCCTGTCCCAGGGTTTGCAGCGGCTGGCGGCAGAGGACCCGTCCTTCCGCGTCGAGACCGACAGGGAATCGGGCCAGACGATCATGAAGGGGATGGGCGAACTCCATCTCGACATCCTGGTCGACCGGCTCAAGCGCGAGTTCAGGGTGGAGGCCAATGTCGGGGCGCCGCAGGTTGCCTACCGCGAGACGGTCTCCCGCGCGGCGGAAATCGACTACATCCACAAGAAACAGACCGGCGGCGCGGGCCAGTTTGCCCGGGTCAAGCTGGAAATCATCCCGGCGGAGCCCGGAGAGGGTTACGCGTTCGAGTCGGCAGTTGTCGGAGGGTCGGTCCCGAAGGAATACATCCCCGGGGTCGAGAAGGGCATCCGGTCCATCATGGGCAGCGGACCGCTTGCCGGGTTCCCGGTCATCGATTTCAGGGTGAGGCTGGTCGATGGCGCCAGTCACGACGTTGATTCCAGCGTCATGGCGTTCGAGATCGCCGCCAGGTCGGCAATGCGGGAGGGATTGAGGAAAGCGGGTGCCCGGTTGCTGGAGCCGATCATGAAGGTCGAGGTCGTGACTCCGAGCAAATACACGGGGGGGATCATAGGCGATCTGACATCGCGCAGGGGGCAGGTTCGCGGGCAGGAACCGCGTGGAAATACCGCCACCATCGATGCGCTGGTCCCGCTCGCCAACATGTTCGGGTATATCAACAATCTGCGTTCGATTTCGTCGGGCCGGGCGAATTTCACGATGCAATTCGACCACTACGAGACGGTCCCGACGAACATCTCGGAGGAAATTCAGGCGAAATACGCCTGAGCGGAAACAGGAAAGGCGCATGGTGCGCCCGAGGCACTGGAGGTTTCTGGCATGGCCAAGGAGAGATTTGAGCGTACGAAGCCACATGTGAACATTGGCACGATCGGCCATGTTGACCACGGCAAGACGACGTTGACTGCGGCGATTACGCGTCAGTACGGGGATTTCGTTGCGTATGACGAGATTGACGGTGCGCCGGAGGAGAAGGCGCGCGGGATCACGATCTCGACGGCGCATGTTGAGTACGAGACGGAAGCGCGTCACTACGCGCACGTGGATTGTCCTGGTCATGCGGACTACATCAAGAACATGATCACGGGTGCTGCGCAGATGGATGGAGCGGTTCTTGTTGTGAGTGCTGCGGATGGTCCGATGCCTCAGACGCGTGAGCACATTCTCCTGGGGCGTCAGGTTGGCATTCCGCACATGGTTGTATTTCTGAACAAGGTTGACCAGGTTGACGACGAGGAGCTTCTCGAGCTTGTTGAGATGGAGGTTCGGGAGCTTCTTTCCGACTACGAGTATCCCGGGGATGACATTCCGATTGTTTCGGGTTCGGCGCTTGCGGCGCTCGAGGGCCGTGACGAGGAGATTGGTTCGCGGAAGGTATCGGAGTTGATGGCTGCGGTTGACGCGTACATTCCGACGCCTGAGCGTCCGCGTGACCAGCCGTTTCTGATGCCGATTGAGGACGTGTTTTCGATTTCGGGCCGCGGCACGGTCGTGACGGGGCGTGTTGAGCGCGGGGTGATCACGGTTGGCGACGAGGTCGAGATTGTCGGCATTCGCGAGACGTCGAAGACGACCTGCACGGGAGTTGAGATGTTCCGGAAGCTTCTGGACAGCGGCGAGGCGGGGGACAACATCGGTGCGTTGCTGCGCGGTGTTCCGCGAGACGGAGTTGAGCGCGGCCAGGTTCTGTGCCGTCCCGGATCGGTGACGCCGCACACGCGTTTCGAGGCCGAGGTTTACATCCTGAACAAGGAAGAAGGCGGTCGTCACACGCCGTTTTTCGGCAATTACCGTCCGCAGTTCTACTTCCGGACGACGGACGTGACGGGGACGGTTCAGCTTCCCGAGGGGACGGAGATGGTGATGCCGGGGGACAACCTGAAGTTTCTCGTGGATCTGATCAGCCCGATCGCCATGGAGGAGAAGCTCCGTTTCGCCATCCGGGAGGGCGGCAAGACCGTCGGCGCCGGCGTGGTCTCGAGAATCATCGAATAGACACGGAACCCTCCAGGCGGGATATCCGGGGAACCAAGGACAGGACGAGGCAGGTCAATGCAGAGCCAGAACATCCGTATCAGGTTGAGGGCATTCGATTATCGGGTTCTCGACGTGTCGACCCGGGAAATCGTCAATACGGCCAAGCGGACCGGCGCCCGGGTGCGGGGGCCGATCCCGCTGCCGAACAAGATCGAGAAATTCACTGTTTTGCGGGGACCGCATGTGGACAAGAAATCCCGCGAACAGTTCGAGATCAGAACACACAAGCGTCTGCTCGATATTGTCGACCCGACGCCTCAGACGGTGGACGCGCTGATGAAGCTCGACCTGGCGGCCGGGGTCGATGTCGAGATCAAGCTCTAGGGGGACGGGGAAAATGCGTTCCGGGATCATTGCACGCAAGCTGGGCATGACCAGGCTGTTCATGGGGGATGGGAAGCAGATACCCGTGACGATCCTGCAACTGGACAATGTCCAGGTCTTGGCCCAGCGAACGAATGAGAAGGACGGTTACACGGCGGTTCAGCTCGGAGCCGGGATTGCCCGGCCGCGCCGGGTTTCGAAGGCCATGCGCGGGCATTTCGCCGTTGCCAATGCCGCGCCAAGGCGCAAGCTCGCCGAATTTCGCGTATCGGAAGAAAACCTGATCGAGGTCGGCGAGGAAATCACTGCCGACCATTTTCTGGAAGGCCAGAAGGTAGATGTCGCCGGGACGTCGATCGGAAAGGGTTTCGCCGGAGCGATGAAGCGTCACAATTTCTCCGGACTTCGGGCGTCGCACGGCGTTTCCGTGTCGCATCGTTCGCTCGGTTCGACCGGGCAATGCCAGGAGCCGGGCAAGGTCTTCAAGGGAAAGAAGATGGCCGGGCACATGGGGGCTGTACGGGTGACGACCCAGAACCTCGAGGTTGTCCGCACGGATTCCGAACGGGGGCTGATCATGGTCAAGGGCGCCGTCCCGGGCGCACGAGGCGGATGGGTGACCGTTCAGGATGCCGCAAAGGCGCGGTTGCCCGAGGGATTGCCCTTGCCGGCTGCAGTGCGGCGCCAGCCGGAGCCTGGACCCGAACTCGAGCCTGAACTGGAGGCCGCGGTCGGCGACGGTGCCTCTGACGCGGACGGAGGAGAGGAACGGTGAAAGTCGATGTGATCACATTGGCGGCCGGGGACGATGGCTCGGTTGATCTTCCCGAGTCGATTTTCGGGCTCGAGCCCCGTGCCGATATCCTGCATCGGGTGGTCCGCTGCCAACTGGCCGGGCGGCAGCGGGGTACGCACAGTACCAGGACCCGGTCGATGACGAATTACTCGAGGCAGAAGATCTACCGGCAGAAGGGAACCGGGAGGGCCCGGCACGGTGACCGGAATGCCCCGATCTTCCGCAAGGGCGGCGTCTACAAGGGACCGACCCCGCGAAGTCACGCCCACAAGCTGAACCGGAAATTCCGCAAGCTGGGCCTCCGGCACGCGTTGTCTGCCAAGTTTCTTGCCGGGGAGACGGTCATTCTGGATCATGCACGGCTGGACGCGCCGAAAACGCGCGACCTGGCGCGGGCGGTCGACCGTTTGGGCTGGCAGCGCGCACTTGTCGTTGACGGTGAAAGCGTCGATCCGAACTTCGCTCTTGCCGCCCGCAATCTCGACGGGATCGATGTCCTGCCCGGAATTGGCGCGAACGTCTACGACATCCTGCGCAGCAAGACTCTCGTGATCACGCGCGCCGGACTGGATGCCCTGGTGGAGAGGCTCGCATGACAGACACGACCCGATATTTCGACGTCATTCGCAGGCCGGTCATCACTGAAAAGTCAAACCGCGTCATCGGGGACAACGCGTATGTGTTCGAGGTGGGGATGAGCGCCAACAAGGCGTTGATCCGGCAGGCGATCGAATCGGTGTTCAAGGTCAAGGTCACGGCAGTGAATACCGTCATTACGAGGGGCAAGACGACCCGGCATCGCGGACGCCCGGGCCGGAGGCGCGACGTCAAGAAAGCCTACGTGACGCTCCGGGCGGGTGACGAGATCGATGTGAACACGGGCCTCTGACGGATCGGGCCCGTCCCCGGGCTCGGCCCTGTCGGGTGAAAAGGACTGCAGGAAGACTGCTGATATGGCACTGAAAACATACAATCCGACAACGCCGGGCCGGCGCGGACTCATTCTGGTCGATCGTTCCGCGCTCTGGAAAGGCAGGCCTGTCAAGACCCTGACCACGGGTCTGAAGTCCTGCGGCGGGCGTAACAACGCCGGCCGGATAACCATGCGTCGCAGGGGCGGCGGGGCCAAGCGCCGCTACAGGATCGTGGATTTCAGGCGTTCCAGGAGGGACGTCCCGGCCGAGGTCGTGCGCATCGAGTATGATCCGAACCGGACTGGGTTCATTGCCCTCATTCGATACGAGGACGAAGAGTTGTCGTATATTCTGGCGCCCCAGCGTCTTGCAGTCGGAGACACGGTCGTGTCCTCTTCAAAGGCCGACATCAGGCCGGGCAACGCGATGCCGTTCACGGGTTTGCCGATCGGGACGATCGTTCACAACATCGAACTCAAGGCGGGCAAGGGCGGTCAACTCGCCCGTGCGGCCGGCACCTACGGGCAATTCATCGGCCGGGACGGCGGTTACGCACAGATCCGCCTGTCATCCGGGGAATTGCGGCTGGTTCGGCAGGAGTGCATGGCCACGGTTGGCGCGGTATCGAATCCGGACAACGGCAATCAGAATCTTGGCAAGGCGGGGCGGAACCGTCACCTCGGGATTCGACCTTCCGTCCGCGGCGTTGTAATGAACCCGGTCGATCACCCGCATGGCGGCGGCGAAGGGAGATCGTCCGGCGGCCGTCACCCTGTGACGCCCTGGGGAAAGCCGACCAAGGGCGCACGCACCAGGTCGAACAGGAAGACCGACAAGTACATCATCCGTTCGCGCCATGCGCGGAAGAAGGGACGCTAGTCATGCCACGTTCAGTCTGGAAAGGCCCGTTTGTCGACTCACACGTCTTGCGCAAGGCGGAACGATCGCGGGAATCAGGACGAAAGGAAGTCATCAAGATCTGGTCGCGGCGTTCAACGATCCTGCCCCAGTTCGTCGGATTGACTTTCGGTGTCTACAACGGGCGGAAACACATACCTGTGCTGGTCACGGAGGACATGATCGGCCAGAAGTTCGGGGAGTTTTCCCCGACGCGGGCCTATTACGGCCATGCGGCCGACAAGAGGGCGAGGCGGCGGTAAGCGATGGGCAAAGGCAAGACATTCCGGTACGTCTCGGACAACGAGGCCGTCGCGGTAACCCGCATGCTCAGGACGAGCCCGCAAAAGCTCAACCTTGTGGCGCGCCAGATTCGAAACAAGCCCGTGAATGACGCTGTCAACGAGCTGCTTTTTTCGAAGAAGCGGATCGCGAACGAAGTGTGGAAAACGCTGATGTCGGCCGTGGCGAATGCGGAGAACAACCACGCCCTCGATGTCGACCAACTGGTCGTTTCCGAGGCCTGGGTTGGCAAGAACCTGACGTTGAGGCGGGGCCGGCCGAGGGCACGGGGTCGTTACGGTCCGATCAAGAAGCCGTTCTCGCAGCTGACGATCAAGGTGCGCGAAGCCGATTTCGATCCGCCGGATGAAGATGAAGACGAGAGGGAAATGGCCTGATGGGACAAAAGATCAATGCCGTTGGCCTCCGTTTGCAGGTTAACCGAACGTGGGACAGCCGCTGGTACGCGAGCAGCCGCGAGTATGGCGACCTGCTTCTCGAAGACCTGCGGATTCGTGCGTTCGTCAAGAAACAGTGTGCTCCCGCAGGAATTTCCAGCGTGATCATCGAGCGGCCCCACAAGAAGTGCAGGGTGACAATTCACACGGCGCGACCGGGCATGATCATCGGCAAGAAGGGCAGTGACATCGAGAAACTGCGCCGGAAGCTGACCGAACTCACCAACTCCGAACTGCATGTGAATATCGTCGAGGTCCGGAAGCCGGAAATGGATGCGCAGCTCGTCGCCGAATCGGTTGCACAGCAGCTCGAGAGGCGCGTTTCGTTCCGCAGGGCGATGAAGCGGGCAGTCCAGTCGTCGATGAGGATCGGGGCGCTCGGAATCAGGATCAATTGTGCCGGCCGCCTCGGAGGCGTTGAGATCGCCCGAACGGAATGGTATCGGGAGGGTCGCGTTCCGCTGCACACGCTGCGCGCGGATATCGACTATGCCCGGGCGGAAGCGATGACGGCCTACGGTGTCATCGGCGTCAAGGTCTGGATTTTCAAAGGCGAAATCATGGAACATGATCCGCAGGCGCATGACCGGCGAATCCAGGAGTTTCAGGACAGGGGGCCGATGCGGCCGCCGCATCGCGGTTGATCGCGGCCCGGGAGAGTTACGATGCTGGCACCGAAGCGCACGAAGTTCAGAAAGCAGCACAAGGGCCGAATCCACGGCAATGCCAAGGGAGGGACCTCGCTCAACTTCGGTTCATGGGGACTGAAGGCTGTACAGCCAGAGCGGATCACCGCGCGCCAGATCGAGGCAGCCCGGCGCGCGATGACGCGGCAGATGAAACGCCAGGGTCGCGTCTGGGTTCGGATCTTTCCTGACGTTCCGGTGTCGAAAAAACCGACCGAAGTCAGGATGGGAAAAGGCAAGGGTGCGGTGGAGTACTGGGCGGCCCGGGTGAAACCGGGTCGTATCATGTTTGAGATTGACGGCGTGTCCGAACAAGTGGCAAGGGAGGCGCTTCGGCTCGCTGCCATGAAACTTCCGGTCAAGTCGCGCGTGGTGCAGCGCGAAGACTGGTAGCGGCGACGGCGCGCAAGGCGGGAAAGACGGTAATGGATGCGTCCGAACTCAGAACGATGACACCGGACCAGCTTCGTGAACAGCTGGTCCAGTTGAAGAAAGAGGCGTTCAACCTGCGGTTTCAGCGGGCGACCGGGCAGCTGGAAAGTCCGGCGCGCATGCGCTCCGTCCGCCGGGATGTGGCGCGGGTCAAGACAGTCCTGAACGAAATGTCCAGGGCGGCGAACTAGGAGAATTCGAATGCCGAGGCGCGTACTGCAGGGCAGGGTTGTCAGCGATCGGTCTCACCTGACGGTGACGGTATCGGTTGAACGGAGATTTACCCATCCGGTGCTTAAAAAGACGGTTCGCAAGACGAAGAAGTACCATGCCCATGATGCGGGAGGCGAATGCCGGGTAGGCGACATTGTCCGGATCCGTGAATGCGCGCCGATTTCGAAGACGAAGTGCTGGGAGGTCGTGGCGGATCCGGCCTAGACCGGGTCGCACCTTCCGGTTTCGGCGAAACCATGGGGCACGAGCCCAAAGGTCGGGAGAAACCGAATGATCCAGATGCAGACAGATCTGGATGTAGCTGACAATTCCGGTGCCCGCCGGGTGCGCTGCATCAAGGTGCTCGGCGGGTCAAGGCGGAAGTACGCCTCTGTCGGCGACATCATCGTGGTTTCGGTCAAGGAAGCGATTCCGCGAGGCCGCGTTCGCAAGGGGGACATCCACCGGGCGGTCGTTGTTCGAACCGCAAAGGAAGTGCGCCGCGACGATGGCAGTGCGATCCGGTTCGACCGGAATGCCGCGGTTATCCTTGGAAAGGACAATGAGCCGGTTGGAACGCGAATTTTCGGGCCCGTGGTCCGCGAATTGCGGTCGAAGCGATTCATGAAAATCATTTCGCTGGCGCCGGAGGTTCTCTGACATGGCTGCGAAACTGAAGAGAGGCGACCGGGTCATCGTCCTGTCGGGCAACGACAAGGGTCGGCAGGGGGTGATCAACTCGATCGACCGGAAGACCGGCCGGGCGATCGTCGAAGGCGTCAATGTCCGGGTTCGGCACAGAAAGCCTGACCAGGGCAATCCCGGAGGCCGGGTAGCGGTAACGGCGCCGGTCCAGTTGAGCAACCTGGCCTTCATAGATCCGAAATCGGGCGAGGCAACGCGGGTCGGGTTCCGTTTTGAAGACGGAAAGAAGGTCCGGTTTGCCAAGAAGTCGGGGGAGACGATCGATGGCTGACTACGAGCCTCGCCTGAAGAAACTTTATCGCGAGACCGTTTGCCAGGGTCTCAAGGAGGAATTCGACTACCGGAACGACATGCAGATTCCGAAACTCGAGAAGGTCGTGCTCAACATGGGCGTCGGGGAGGCTGTCAAGGAGTCGCGGAAGATCAAGTCGGCCGTCGAGGAAATGGCGGTCATTGCGGGGCAGCAGCCCGTTATCATGAGAGCCCGGAAATCGGTTGCGAGCTTTCGGGTTCGCGAAGGCATGACTGTCGGCGTCAAGGTCACCCTTCGCGGGAACAGGATGTACGAGTTCCTCGACCGCCTGGTTACGGTCGCCCTGCCGCGTGTTCGGGACTTCCGCGGACTTTCGTCCTCGAGTTTTGACGGCCGGGGAAATTTCAACATGGGGCTGAAGGAGCATATCGTCTTCCCGGAGGTCGACTACGACAAGGTCGAGGATATTCGGGGCATGGACATCGCGGTTTGCACGACCGCCGGGACCGACGCCGAAGCCCTGAGCTTGCTCAGGCGTTTCAACATGCCGTTCGTCTTGTGACGAAAGGCTGAACGAGAACAAGGAGAGACTGGATGGCCAAGGCCGCAATGGTACAGCGGGAACTGAAACGGCAAAGGCTGCACGAGCGCTATCGCGAGCGCCGCGAGGCCCTGAAAAACGTGGCCAACGACCGCAGCCTGCCGATGGAGGAACGATTCAAGGCGCGGCTGAAGCTGGCCAAGCTTCCCCGCAATTCCGCCAAGTCGCGGCTCCACAACCGTTGTCAGGTGACTGGACGGCCCAAGTCCTATTACCGCAAGTTGAAGATTTCCAGGATCGCGCTCCGGGAACTTGCCGGTGAGGGGCAGATTCCGGGCATGGTCAAGTCGAGCTGGTAGGGAGTAATCAGGCATGCCGGTGAACGATCCTGTTGGTGACATGCTCACGCGAATTCGAAATGCGCAGTTGCGGGGACGGTCCTCGGTCCACAGCCCGGCATCAAAACTCCGCGGTTGGGTCCTGGATGTCCTCAAGGACGAAGGATTCATCCGTGATTATGAACTCGTAACGGGCGAAGACGGTCGTCATCACCTCGAGATTGCGCTGAAGTATCACGACGGCACCCCGGTGATAAGGGAATTGCGCCGTGTGTCCAGGCCTGGGCGCAGGGTATATTCCGGGGCACGCGACCTGCCGTTGGTACGGCAGGGGCTTGGAATTGCCATTGTCTCGACATCGAAAGGCGTGATGTCGGACATGAAAGCCCGCTCGGCAAATGTCGGCGGAGAAATCATCTGTACGGTGTTCTGAGGAGAGACGGCATGTCGCGAATCGGCAAAAAGGCGGTTGAACTTCCGGACGGCGTGACGGCGGCGGTCACCGGGCGGACCATCGAGGTCCAGGGGCCCAGGGGTGCCCGGTCGTTTACGGCGACTGACGATGTCGCGATGGCGGTGGACGGCAACGTGGTTAGGGTCACGCCACGCGGGTCGTCGAAACGCGCCCGGCAGCAATGGGGCATGACCCGTTCGCAGGTCGCCAACCTGGTGACCGGGGTGACCTCGGGCTTCCGCAAGGAACTCAACATATCGGGGGTTGGCTTTCGAGCGCGGCTGCAGGGCGAGGAACTGGTACTTTCGCTCGGATATTCGAGCGACATTCACGTCAAGGCGCCGCAGGGCGTGACGATTTCCGTTCCCAGGCAAACATCGGTTGTCATCGAGGGAACCGATCAACAGTTGGTGGGACAGGTCGCGGCTGACATCCGGGCCTGGCGGAAACCCGAACCCTACAAGGGCAAGGGGATCAGCTATGCCGGCGAACGGATCTTCCGGAAGGAAGGCAAGAAGAAATGATCGCGGCCTGAACGGCCAGCAACGCCACTTGGACAACCGGGGAGCCGGAATCATGGCAAGAACCAGGCGAGAACAGTTCATCAAGCGACGCACCCGCGTTCGCAACAAGCTGCGCAGAATTGCAAATGGCAGGCTGCGGTTGTGCGTACATCGGTCGTCGAAGAACATTTCCGTACAGGTCATTGATGACGCGCAGGGAGTTACGCTCGCTGCGGCGTCCAGTCTTGAGCGGGAACTCGGGCATGTCGGCAAGAACAACCGCGACGTAGCGGAAAGGATCGGTTCCGTGATCGCGGAACGGGCGAAAGCGGCCGGGGTTGAAGAATGTTACTTTGACCGCGGCGGATTTCTTTTTCATGGCAAGATCAAGGCTCTCGCGGACGCGGCCCGCGAAGGCGGGCTGAAATTCTAGGTCTGGGGGGTAGGTGATGGCACGAGATATGAAGCGGCCACGCGACCGGGACGATACGCCGGAGTTCGCGGACCGGCTGGTCGCGATCAACAGGGTGTCCAAGACGGTCAAGGGAGGCAAACGCTTCGGCTTTGCCGCGCTGGTCGTGGTTGGCGACCAGAAAGGACGGGTCGGGTTCGGCAAGGGTAAGGCCAGGGAGGTTTCCGAGGCCATCCGCAAGGCGACCGAGCAGGCCAGGCACCGGATGATCCGGGTTCCGCTACGCGAAGCACGTACCGTGCACCACGATATCGAGGGACGTCACGGTGCGGGGAAAGTCGTGATCAGGACCGCTGCACAGGGGACCGGGATCATCGCCGGCGGCCCCATGCGTGCGGTGTTCGAAATGCTTGGCGTGCAGGATGTTGTCGCCAAGTCGCTCGGGTCCCCGAATCCGTACAACATGATCCGTGCGACATTCGATGGCCTGCAGCGCCAGTGCAGCCCGCGCATGGTGGCAGGACGCAGGGGCAAGAAAGTCGCTGAAATCCAGGCCCATGCCAGTGTGACGGTGGAGGCGTAAGGACGATGGCAGGAACGATCGTGATCCGGCAGATCGGATCTCCCATACGGCGGCCTGCCAAGCAACGGCAAACGCTGATCGGCCTGGGATTGAACCGGATGCACCGTGTGCGCGAACTCGAGGATACGCCATCGGTTCGCGGCATGATCAGGAGTATTCAGCACCTGGTGGAGATTGTTGAAGTTCGCGAGGGTCCGGGCAAGGAGTCTCGTTGATGTCGCCGGCCCGGATCGCGGGCCGATAACAGGTGCCGGAATCGGTGCCATGGTCAAGACCAGTGAACAGGGGAGTCGGTCGTGAAACTCAATGAACTCCGTGACAATCCGGGGGCAACCAAACCCCGGAAACGGGTCGGTCGGGGTCCGGGTTCCGGAACCGGCAAGACGGCTGGCCGTGGCATGAAGGGTCAGAAGTCGCGTTCGGGGACGTCGCTCGCGGGTTTTGAAGGCGGGCAAATGCCGCTATACCAACGGTTGCCGAAACGGGGATTCCGGAATATCGGCAAGAAACGGCACGCGGTCGTGAACCTGGGTGTCCTTCAGGGTTTCATCGATGCCGGCAAGATCGACGCGAAAAAGCCGATCACTGAAAAGGCGCTTCTCGAAAGCGGGCTGGTCAGGCGGATTCGGGATGGGGTCCGTGTATTGGGCAAAGGCGAATTGACGAGCCGTGTCGATCTCGTGGTCAGCGGCGCCTCCAGGCGCGCGACCGAGATGGTGGAGGCGGCCAAGGGATCGCTGACGCTGGTGTCGGGCGAGAAAGCTGATGCGGAAGTACAGGTGAACGAATAGTTCGATCCGGCGAACGGCCGGATTGCGCTAATGGGAATGTCGAAAGGATAGGGTATGGCATCTGCTGCCGAACAGATGGCTGCCAATATTTCCTGGGGGACCTTTGCCAAGGCGAAGGAACTCCAGCAGCGGATTCTGTTCGCGTTGGCGCTTCTGATTGTCTACCGGATCGGGACATTCATTCCGGTTCCGGGAATCGACTCGGTCGCCCTGCAGCAATTCGTCGAGCAGGCCCAGGGCGGTATCGGCGGAATTCTCAACATGTTTTCCGGGGGCGCCATCGGCCGGATGGCCATATTCGCCCTGGGGATCATGCCTTACATCTCGTCGTCGATCATCGTGCAGCTGCTGGCGGCGATGGTGCCACAGCTGGAGCAATTGAAGAAAGAGGGTGAACAGGGCCGCAAGAAGATCAACCAGTACACCCGGTACGGGACGGTGTTCCTTGCGACGTTCCAGGCGTTCGGCCTGTCGAAGGGTCTCGAGGCCAGCGAACTGGTGACCAATCCCGGGTTCATGAGTTTTCAGCTTCCGTGCGTCATTACCCTGGTTGGCGGCACCATGTTCCTGATGTGGCTTGGCGAGCAGATCACGGCCCGCGGAATCGGCAACGGAATCTCGCTGATCATCTTTGTCGGCATCATTGCCGAACTGCCCGCAGCCTTGGCCCAGTTCTTCAGCCAGGGCCGGTCCGGCGTGCTGTCTCCCGCGGTCATTATCGGCGTCATTGTCATGGTGGGCGTTGTCATTGCCTTCGTCGTCTTCATGGAGCGTGCACTGCGAAAGGTGCACATACAGTATCCGAAGCGCCAGGCGGCAAACAACCGGATGTATGGCGGGCAGAGTTCCCACTTGCCGGTCAAGCTCAATCCGTCGGGTGTCATTCCGCCGATTTTCGCCTCGGCGCTCCTGTTGTTGCCGACGACGGTGAGCACCTTTTCCGGTACCCAGACCTCGCCGTTCATGAATACGGTTCTGGCGTATTTCGGACCGGGACAGCCGCTTTACCTGACGTTCTTTGTCGCGATGATCGTCTTCTTCGCCTATTTTTACACGGCGAATGTCGCCTTCAAGACCGAGGACATCGCCGACAATCTCAAGAAGCAAAGCGGATTCGTTCCAGGTATTCGGCCCGGGCAGCGGACGGCCGAATACCTGGACTACGTCGTCACGAGGTTGCTGGTTCTGGGTTCGGCCTACCTGTCGGCGGTGTGCCTGTTGCCGGAGATCCTGCGGGCCGAGTTGGCAATTCCATTCTATTTCGGCGGAACGTCGCTGTTGATCGTGGTCTCTGTAACCATGGACACGATCACGCAGGTTCAGTCCCACCTCCTTGCCCACCAATACGAAAGCCTGATCGAGCGGTCGAAACTGAGAGGGCGCAGTCGTACCAGATCGCGAAGTCCGGTTCGACGATAGTCGTGGACTCCGCGGATTTCGGTCCCTGCCGGACCATCCCGTGCACCAACTGTCCGGTTACCTGGTGCGTCACGGAAAACGAATGTGAAGCACGGGACTCCGGAGCGATGCGCAAACCGGGGGCGATGAACGCATGAACATCATTTTGCTGGGACCGCCGGGGAGCGGAAAGGGAACCCAGGCCATGCGACTGGTCCGGGAATTCGGCATGACGCAGTTGTCGACTGGCGACATGTTGCGGTCGGCGCGCAAGGCGACGACCGGAATCGGGCAGGTCGTCGCCGCCGTCATGGACCGGGGGGACCTGGTCACGGACGACATCGTCATCAGCCTGATCGAAGAGCGATTGGGCGAAGACTTGAAGGGTGGCGCGATCTTTGACGGTTTTCCGCGAACGCTCGCCCAGGCGGACGCCCTCGGTGCGCTGCTGGACCGAATTGGCCAAAGGCTTGACAAGGTGATCGAGATCAAGGTGGACGACGAGACGCTCATTCGTCGGGTCACGGGCCGATTTACGTGCGCCGAATGCGGTGAGGTCTATCACGACGAGACCAGGAAACCGGTTGTTGCGGGTGTCTGCGACGTCTGCGGCAGTGGCGACTTTTCCCGTCGTGCGGACGACAACGAAGTTTCGTTCCGGACGCGGTTGCTGGCCTATTTTCGGGATACGGCGCCCCTGATCGGCTACTACCACGCACATCGAAAGCTCGTTTCAGTCGATGGTCTTGCACCGATCGAGGAAATCCAGGGGGAGATCGCGTCGATTCTCGGCAGATCGTAGACCGGGTTCGCCCAGCATGAGCGCGATTCCGTGACGATCTCGACGGCGTCATCAGGCCGCGTACTTCCTGCCGGGAAAGGGCCGCGTCCGGTTCAGCCCTTCGCCGTTTCACCGAGGCGCAGACTGATGCGAACTCACCGGGCCGTATTCTCGGAAGCAATGATCCGACCTTCTTGCCCGGCCCGAGAAAAAGTCCACTCGCGTATCCGGGCCGTGTCTTTTCGACGTGAATCCGCGGTGCGGTGTGCACCACCTGATTTCTCGCGCCGTGTCTTGTCGAAGGGTCCCGGCGGCTGACGATCATTCCCGACACTCTGTTTGAAAACTGGACTGGGTGACCAAGGCCGGGGATTGCCGCACCCCTTACCGGGGTTGCCCGGCAGTTTCCGACTTGACCGTCACGGCCGCGTCCAGTAGCCGCGAGGAGTTGCCGGTGCGCAGTTCGGAGACCGCCATGTGGGTCTTCAGAGTCATGAAGTGGGCGGGAGTCCTGATTGCTGGCGTGACCGTGGCCGCCATCGCGTTCCTCTTGACAATCGACGTCAATGACTATCGCGACGACCTCGCGGCGGGCTTCAAGAAATTCACCGGCCGGGACCTTTCGATCGGAGGCGAGATCGACCTGTCCCTGTCCTTCAACCCTGCTGTCGTGGTCGAAGACATCACCGTTGCCAACACGGGTTGGGGTTCCCGCCCGGAGATGGTGACGGTCAGGCGAGCCGAGGCCAGGGTCGAACTGATTCCGCTGATCAGGGGCGAAATCCGCGTTACCAGCCTCGTGCTCGTGGAACCCGACATATTTCTCGAGATCGACGGGAACGGCGATCCCAACTGGATATTCGGGACATCATCGCCCGGGGATGGCGTTGTCAATGCGGACCAGGCCGGCACCGAAAAGCCGGCCGGCCGCGAGGACACGGGTCCGATCACTGCGTCCGGGATTCCCGTTTTCGATCACGTCGAAATCCGGGATGGAAGACTGACATTCAGGAACGGTCGGACCGGCGAGGTGACGCGTCTCGACCTTACGGAAGCCGTGGTGGTCGCGGTTTCGAAGACCGCACCGGTGACCATTGACGTCACGGGCACCTGGAGCCAGGCGCCGTTCTCGGTGTCGGGATCGATCGAACCTTTGGCCAACATTGTTTCGGGGCAACCCCTTTTGCTCGCCGGGGAATTCAATGCGTTCGGATTCAATGTCGGGTTCCTTGGCGGCGTTGCCGAACCTCACGGGTTCAATGGCCTGGATCTGCAGATCCAGGCCGCGGGCGCCAACCTCGCTTCCCTGGCGCCCCTGGCAGGGCCCGGACTTCCGAAGTTGGGGCCTGTCAATCTCGAAGCCGGCATCAGGGGAAGTGTTGATGAGCTCGACATCGACAACCTCAGGATGACGCTGGCATCGACTGATGCCACCGGGGCGATGACGTTGTTCAGGACAGGGGAACGCCCGCGGTTCACGGGAACACTGACGTCGACGAGTCTGGATCTCACCGAGCTGCTTTCGGGGTTTGAAGACGGCCATGGCGCTGTATCCGGCAAAGGTCGGGAAACGGATATGGCGAGACATGGCCGGATCTTTCCTGATGATCCACTTCCCCTTGCAGCACTCGCGGCCGTCGACCTGGATCTGGACCTCTTCGTCAACCGGCTCGTCACCACTTCGTTTCCCCTCAACGAGGTGAAAGCCCGAATACTGCTCGATCACGGCACCATGACAGTTCAGCCGCTGATGGCGATCGTGGCGAAGAGCAGGATAAACGGTCGACTTCGGCTCGATGCCGGTCCGGATGTGCCATCGCTGGACGTTGCGATCGAGGCTCCGGAACTCGATCTTGGACGCCTCATGCAGGAAGCCGATGTGTCCGACCTGTTCGAGGGAAAGGCGAACATCCACGCCGAGCTCAGCGGCACCGGGCGATCAATCGCGTCATTGCTGTCAAACCTGAACGGCGACGTCAGGTTGCTCGCGGAAGACGGCCGCCTCAAGACCCAGGCCTTCGATGCCTGGGTCGGAGGCGCCAGCGCAGTGCTCGGGACGCTTTTCTCCGGCAAGGGGCAGTGGACGATCGTCAACTGCGCCGCAAGTTCGATCACAATCGAAGACGGGGTCGCCACCAGTCAGGCCACGCTGGTCGATACGGAATACGCGACCGTTGTGGCCGTTGGAAAGGTCGATCTTGCCAACGAAACTCTCGAACTGGTTTTCGAACCGAAGCCGAAGTCCCTGACCTTGAATATCGCGGTGCCGGTTCACGTCCGGGGATCGCTGGCAAGTCCGACCTTTCTGCCCGATCCCGGGGTGACGTTGAAGAAACTGGGGGGGCTGCTCGGGCTTGCCGTTTTCCCGCCCGCCACGATCGCGGGGCTTGGTGAACTTGGCACGGGTGACAACGAGTGCATAGAGATCGCGGCTTCCAACCGGGAAACCGTTTCGGGCTCGCAAGCGGAGGTCCCGCTTTCGCGAATCCCGGAAGCCGTCGTCGAGGGTATCACAGAGGACGCGGAAGAGCTTGTCGAGGGTATCACAGAGGACGCGGAAGAGCTTGTCGAGGGTATCACCGAGGACGCGGAAGAGCTTGTCGACGAACTTCTCGGGGGACTGAAGGACTTGCTGGGCAAGGACGACTAGCGCGGATACTTCGTGAAGAGTTGATGCTGGACGTTTTCCGGAATGAGGCCGTCCTTTCTTCGCACCCTCGCGCCGTCATCGTCGGACACGAACCGGGCGGGCAGGTC
This sequence comes from Paracoccaceae bacterium, assembly GCA_963664045.2. GTDB lineage: Bacteria > Pseudomonadota > Alphaproteobacteria > Rhodobacterales > Rhodobacteraceae > JAPPHA01. Next base: position 338,479 of record CAXXGT010000004.1, read on the forward strand.
GAGGAAACGAATCAAGACATTGCTGCAGTGGCGGCCTATGCTGTGGAGCCCGGGAGACGGGTGAACCGTTGGGCGTACCATTGCGAATGTCCGCCGAAGCGCCCCTCCGAAGGGCCACCGATCGGGAAGTGCTCGACGCCGCAACCGCGCAACCGCACATGGTTGCCGCGGTGGCCGACGGCACGTAATCTCGCGTTGGTCAGGGTCTGCGCCATCCGCCACAGGCGAGACACCGCGCCAGTGCCAGGTCAGCTGCGACGCTCACGCGAATGGTCCACGGTCATTTTTCGACTGCCGAGGGATTGACGGGGGACCGGGTGGTGCATGGGCCACGGTGCGGATTTCCGGACGTGTAGGCGTCTGATGCGGAGAGAAGACGTCATGTGCAACCTGTACTCAAGCACAACCCCTCAGAAATCGATGAGGGACCTGTTCCAGGTGTCGCATTCGAATGACATGCTCGGGAACGCGGAACCTTTGCCATCGGTTTTCCCGGGGAATACGGCTCCGGTCGTTCGATTGTCGGAAAACGGCGTGCGCGAACTGGTCCCCAGCAGATTCGGATTCGTGCTTCCCCAAAGGTCGAAAAGGACAGGCGAACCCATTCAGCCGAAATTTGTTGCCAACGCCCGGGAGGACAAACTCCGGTCGTCTCCGTTCTGGAGAGAGAGTTTTGTCGAGAGACGATGCCTCGTTCCGGCCTCCGCGTTTTGCGAGATGAAAGGACGTCGCCCGGCAACCTATTACTGGTTCGGGGTTGCGGGGGAATCCGGCAGCATGCCATTCGCCTTTGCAGGTCTCCGGAAAACATTTCATGGGTCCATTCGGGGCGAGCGGAATTCTTTCTCGACTCACACGATTATCACGACGACTCCCAATCCGTTGGTCGCGACGGTCCATCCGGCACGCATGCCGGTCATTCTCGATCCGGAGTCCTACGAGACGTGGTTGTGCGGGACGTGCGATGACGTGATGCCGCTGTTGCGGCCTTATCGTGCGGAAGAGATGCTGATACTTGCGTCCGGGGTCGGCATGAAATCCTTCGATCCCGGGCCGTCGTTCGGATCGTGACGGTGGTGCCAAAGTCGGGCGTCTCGGCGACATGACACGGTGAGAATGCCGTCGACGAAACGCCCGGGAATCAGGTTCCCGCTTTCCCGAACGAGCGCATGCCCTGGTACCGGCAGTGGTGTCGAGCGGGCCACAATCCGGCGTGCCGTGTATCGGCAAGGGCCTTTTTGCATCGGAGAACACGTCGTTTCGACATGAAGTGTCATTGCGCGGCATTCAATTGGGGGCGCCCGGGTTGAACCCTGTGATTCCGGGATGCTGCCCGGGGGGGGAAGCGCTTCGAACGCATGCCTGGAATTTTCAGAAAAGAACATTCGAACCGAATCCCTTTCTTGACTTGCCGGGTGACCGGGGATAATGATCTGCCGTCGCCGGAATCGGCCTGCGAAGAGTTTCGCTTGTGCCCGTTTTCCGGCTGTCTGCTATTCGAAGGAAAGAAATCCGGTTCGTTGTCACGATGCCGGAGATGCAGAATGGTAAAGAAAACGACTGCCGGTTCGAAGCCTTTGACCCAGGCAATCTGCGCAACAGGGAGACATGAATGGCTCGTATTGCAGGTGTGAATATTCCAACACAGAAACGGGTCCCCGTCGCGTTGACCTATATTCATGGCATTGGTCTCGGAACGGCAACAAGTGTCTGCGAAGCGACCGGAATCAATCCGGCGCGCCGAGTCAATGAACTTTCGGATACGGAAGTCATGAGAATTCGCGAGCACATCGACGGAAAACTGGTTGTCGAAGGCGATCTTCGGCGCGAAGTGGCGATGAACGTGAAACGGCTGATGGACCTTGGCTGTTACCGTGGCCTGCGGCACAGGCGTGGCCTGCCGGTGCGCGGACAAAGAACCCACACAAATGCCCGAACCCGCAAGGGGCCGGCCAGGCCGATTGCCGGCAAGAAAAAGTAGGAAACATCTCGAATGGCAAGAGACAGGACTCGCGTCAGGCGCCGGGAGCGCAAGAACATCACGACCGGCGTTGCGCACGTGAATTCCAGCTTCAACAACACCAAGATCCTGATCGCTGATGCACAGGGCAATGCCATTGCCTGGTCATCGGCGGGGGCCATGGGATTCAAGGGATCCCGCAAATCGACCCCTTATGCAGCCCAGATGGCAGCAGAAGACGTCGGGAAAAAGGCCCAGGAGCACGGTGTCCGGACGCTCGAGGTTCATGTTCAGGGACCTGGGTCGGGCCGCGAGTCCGCGCTTCGTGCGCTTGCGGGCATTGGATTTACGATCACGGCAATTCGGGACGTGTCCCCGATCGCACACAACGGGTGCAGACCGCCGAAGCGACGTCGCGTCTAGATACCCCTGCCGGGTTTTTCGGCAAAACCACGACTAGTTTTACCTCGGGCGTTCTCCGGTTCATGGATCAATCGGAGAACAGGAATGGAGGCAGTCATGATCCAGAACAACTGGCAACAACTCATCCGACCCATGCATCTGGACATCAAGCCAGGTGCCGACCCGTCACGGAGGGCCACGATCGTGGCCGAGCCGCTCGAACGCAGTTTCGGCCTGACTCTTGGTAACGCTCTCAGGCGCATTCTCCTGTCATCGCTGCGGGGAGCGGCGATAACGTCTGTCCAGATCGACAACGTGCTGCACGAGTTTTCGTCCGTTCCCGGAGTTCGTGAAGATGTGACCGACATCGTGCTTAACCTGAAGGGTGTGGCAGTATCGATGCTGGTCGACGGGCCAAAAAAAGTGTCGATTTCCGCCAAGGGTCCCGGGCTTGTCACGGCACGAGATATCAACGAGACAGCGGGGATCAGCATCCTGAACAAGGATCATGTCATCTGCCACCTTGACGAAGGTGCGTCGGTCTATTTCGAGATGACGGTCAACACCGGGAAAGGCTACGTGGCCGCAGACCAGAATGTCCCGGAAGATGCACCGATCGGGCTTATTCCGATCGACGCGCTATTCTCTCCCGTGAGACGGGTGTCCTACGATGTCCAGAAAACCCGCGAAGGAAGGGTTCTGGATTACGACAAGCTGACGATGAACATCGAGACCGATGGATCGGTCTCGCCCGATGATTCGATTGCCCTTGCTGCGCGAATTCTCCAGGATCAATTGTCGATCTTCGTGAATTTCGACGAGCCGGAAGCCATCGAGCAGGAAGAAGAATCCGATACCCTGGAATTCAATCCGCTACTGCTCAAGAAGGTCGATGAACTGGAACTGTCTGTTCGGTCCGCGAACTGCCTCAAGAACGACAATATCGTGTACATCGGCGATCTGATTCAAAAGACCGAGGCGGAAATGCTCAGAACCCCAAATTTCGGCCGGAAATCCTTGAACGAGATCAAGGAAGTCCTGAACACCATGGGGATGCATCTTGGCCAGGATGTTCCCGATTGGCCACCGGAGACGATCGAAGAACTGGCCAAGAAATTCGAAGACCAGTTCTGATGCGGCTATCGACAGGCGCAAACCGGAAACAGGAAAGGAAAGCCCGTGAGACATGGACGTAGCTATCGCCGCCTGAACCGGACGGAAGCACACAGAAAGGCCATGTTCGCGAATATGGCCGGTTCGCTCATCGAACATGAGCAGATCTCGACAACTCTTCCGAAAGCGAAGGAATTGCGCCCGATCGTGGAGAAGCTGATCACCTTGGCGAAGCGGGGTGATCTTCATTCTCGCCGCCTTGCAGCTTCCAGGCTGAACCAGCCGCATCACGTGGCCAAGCTTTTCGACAAGATTGGACCGCGTTACCAGGATCGAACGGGCGGTTATGTCAGGATCGTGCGGGGCGGTCACCGGCATGGGGACATGGCACCGGTCGCGATAATCGAACTTGTCGATCGCGATACCGCAGCGAAAGGAGCGGTTGACAGGGAGAGATTGGAGGACTTCGACCAGGACTTCGAATGAGGCACGGATTCGACCACGTGATCGAACGTGGCCGACAACGATTGCCCGACCGTGAACCGCTGGTCCACGTAACTGTCGTTTCGTGACGTGCCTACTCGAATGACTCACATTGCGGCCCGGCTGGCCGGACTCGATCGGCGGCATCATTGATGAAACCCCTCAACCTTGATGTGATTGCGGAGAGCTTGGTTTCAATTTGCGTGAAACTTCAATTGCGGGTTTCACAAGGCCGTGGCTCAATTGACAGGTCTGCGATCCTGCGGAGCAGAAAACGGCTGATGGCCAGACGCACGGCGGACAGGCAACTGGCGTGATTGCCAGCGATCGGGACTACGGTTCCCGAATCGTCCGGGTTCTGGTCGTTTCCGAATTTCCGGCTGCCGGATTTCACCATTATCGCAACGATAGCGAAGGCCAATTTCAGCACCTTTTCTGATGCACGTGATCTGGCCGACAGGCTTGGCATTCAGGCGATCACCAGGCAACGATACAGGTACAGGAAAGGCGCGTCTTCCTGGCGGGGGGTGCAAACCCACCTCCGCCCTGCGGCGCTGGAGGCCTGCCGACCGCACGCCCTGTGTGCCCGCAGTGACCCGACCCGACCGTTCGACCTTTGTTTCCGCTCTTCAGAACTGAATAGGCGAAGCTGAGAACGGGGACGAATACAATCCGTGTCCCTTGAGGCTGACAAGACATCGCTGTCGCGCAGGACGTGGTTCCATCACCGTCCACGAAAGCAAGACATCTGGCAAGTTCATTGCCAAAAGGGTGTGCTGAAGTCTGGCTCTCCAGGATCGGCCGGACATTTCTCGACACACCCCGGAAGCCGGATCCATGCGGAGGCGTGGCCCATGTTATGGATTTTGGGGAGAACATGGGTCCATCTGTCTCGAGGACATTATCGCTGCTGTGGACCAAACGACGAAGCCATCGCCCTGGAGCTGCGCTGACGACATACTCAAAGAGTGCCTGGACCTGAACCATCCGTCAATTGAACGCCGCATGGAATTCGGACAACAGGGAGGAAACTTTTGGCTGGATCATTCTGCGGGATTTCGCCTCGACCCTTTCAGGGACATGCATGATCTCTCTCCGTGCCTGAAAATCCGCGATCTGTGGACGTCACTGCTTGGGTGAGGCGCTTTGGACAGGACCTGTTACCTATCGACAACGGCAGGCGGTTGACATCGTTTTGAATACTGTCGCCTTGACGACACCCCTCAATACCATATTGGTCCTGGAGAGCGGAGTACTCCGGGGGCTCGCTTGCGGGCGTCAGGGACAAACCACCGATATTGAACTGACCGCCGTATCTGCTGCCGGGCCACATCATGCACGCCCGTGTCCGACGCAGACAGACCGTGCGAACCGTTGCATCCTTTTCGAAGCTCTCAACGCCAAGCCAACTTCCTGGCGATGGCCACGATCGCATCAATCAGAATATGGTTGAGAACTCATGAGCCCAAGACATAAAACAGTCGTTGGAGTAAATCGATTCACGGTTCTGAAGTTCTGTCTGAAACCGATCTCACCGGACCGACCGCGGCGCAATGAGGCGTATCCTCTTTAGCGGCAGCTGTTCCCGGGTCCTCCGGCAAGAAAATTCAGGGGGGTAGGCGATTCCAGGGAGATGACTGCTCAACCGAACATGACCGACAGGATCTGCACCCCGCCGAATTCCGGACCGAAAGACAAGGTTCCGCATCCTCTCGCCGACCGTCTGAGACCTCGGCGGCTTACAGAGGTCATTGGTCAGGCACACCTTCTTGGCCTTGGTCGCCCTCTCGCGACAATGATCGAGACAGGATCACTTCCTTCGCTCGTATTTTGGGGCCCGCCAGGTGTTGGAAAGACGACGCTCGCCCGCATTCTCGCTACCGAAACCGGCCTCAGGTTCGTCCAGATCAGCGCGGTTTTTTCCGGTGTCGGCGAACTCAGAAAGGTGTTTGCAGAGGCGCGGACACATCGCTCGAACGGGTTGGGGACCTTGCTGTTCGTTGACGAAATCCATCGTTTCAACAAGGCCCAACAGGACAGTTTTCTCCCCTTGATGGAAGACGGCACCATAACGCTCGTTGGTGCAACCACCGAAAACCCCTCCTTCGAACTGAACGCCGCGCTCATGTCCCGCGCCCAGGTGCTCGTACTGGAAAGGCTTTCCCTGGATGAGCTTGATCACCTCGCCAAGCGAGCCGAAAAGGATGCGGCCAGAGATCTTCCCCTGACCGATGAGGCGCGCTCCAGTCTGCTGGCCATGGCAGATGGCGACGGCCGGGCGCTCCTCAATCTTGTCGAGCAGTGTTTTTCGTGGACGGTCGAGGAGAAACTTGACAGCGCCGGGCTCTCACACCGGCTGGTGACCCGGGCAGTTCAGTACGACAAGTCGGGAGATGCGCACTACAACCTGATTTCCGCGCTGCATAAATCCGTTCGCGGTTCCGATCCGGATGCAGCGTTGTACTGGTTGGCGCGGATGCTGTCGGGGGGCGAAGATCCTCGATACCTGTGCCGCCGGATGACCAGGATGGCAATCGAGGATGTCGGCCTGGCTGATCCTGACGCTCAGGCAGTATGTCTGCGCGCCTGGGAAAGCTATGAACGATTGGGGAGCCCCGAGGGTGAACTGGCATTGGCTCAAGCAGTGATTTACCTGGCTCTTGCTCCCAAGTCCAATGCGGCGTACCGCGCCTTCGGCGAGGCTCGTTCGATGGCTGCAGCCACCGGATCACTCTCGCCGCCAAAGCACATTCTGAATGCGCCGACAGGCCTCATGAAGTCAATGGGATACGGCCGGGGGTATCAATACGACCACGATGACAGCGACGGTTTTTCCGGTCAGAACTATTTTCCGGATGGAATTGAACGCCGCCAGTTTTACGTTCCGGTTGAACGCGGTACCGAAAGGGAATTTGCCAAGCGTGTTGCCTACTTCATCAAGCTTCGGCAAAGAAAGGGATCACGGCCCTGACCGGTCACTCGCAGGAAAGACCGGGTGAGGCGCAAGGTCATTTCGTAACGGAGGCTTCGGGTGCAGGCACTGCAAACGGGACTATTGGTCGGATGCGGCGGTGCCATTGGCGCCGTTCTGCGTCACTTTTCCGGCGCGGCCGCGGCTGCCTTGTTCGGGTCCGGATTTCCGATCGGGACGCTTTTCGTCAATGTTTCGGGATCGCTCGCCATGGGATGCCTTGGCGGCCTGCTGCTGGAGCGAACTGCGGACCCGAGGATGGCGGCCTTTCTCCTGACGGGTTTGCTCGGAGGATTCACGACATTTTCAGCGTTTTCGCTTGAAACGGTTGGTCTGATTCGGGACGCGCGACTCGTGGCGGCCTTTTCATATGTGGCCGCATCGGTCGTTCTGTCGGTAGCGATGTTCATCATCGGAAGCTGGCTCGGGCGAAACTGGATCGCGTAATGGCAGTCAGCTATGTCACGGTTACGGAGGACCAGGCTGGTCAACGGGTGGACCGGTGGCTGAGACGGCTGTTCCCGGGCCTCAACCAGGGCCTGATCGAGCGAATGTGCCGCCGGGGAGAATTGAGGGTCGACGGGAACAGGGTCAAACCGTCCGAAAGGATTGAATCGGGGCAAACGGTTCGGGTCCCACCTGTCAGAATCCCGGACCGGGCCTCGGAAGGCCCCGGGATTTCCGGTCTGCGCAAAGAGCGGAAACTGACGAAGGCCGATGCGCGTATCGCCCGGTCATTGGTAATCTACCGGGACGATCATCTCATTGCGGTCAATAAACCGCCGGGATTGCCGTCCCAGGGTGGAAGCGGACTGTCGCACCACCTGGACCGCTTGAGTGCGGCAATGGTTCCCGGAGACGAAGACCGGCCAAGGCTGGTACACCGCCTCGACAGCGAGACATCCGGCGTGATGTTGCTTTCCAGGTCCAGGCTCGGGGCGGCGCACCTTTCGGAACAATTCAGGACCGGTCAGGTCAGGAAAATCTATTGGGCCATTGTCACTGGATTGCCCCGGCCCGAACAGGGGACAATCAGGTTCGGATTGGTAAAGGTGAAATTACAGGTCGGCGAAGGAGCCGAATCCTGGCAAATGCGATGCGTTCTTCCGGACGATGTCAAATCAACTTCCGGCGCGAAGCGGGCGGCCAGTCAGTATCATGCCGTGGATTCGGTCGGAGAGGAACTGTCCTGGCTCGCCCTCAGGCCGATGACAGGGCGAACGCATCAACTCAGGGCTCACCTGGCCGAAATCGGGCATCCGATCTTGGGCGATCGAAAGTATGGCCGAAACGGGGTAGGTGGGGATGATCGATTTGAGGCGGCGGTGTTTTCAAAGTCCGTCAATACACCGGGCAAGGGTCTGCACTTGCACGCGAGGTCGATCTCTTTTGAACATCCCCGGACCGGCGAACCGATGCAACTTGTCGCCGAATTGCCCGAGTCCCTGAAGAAAAGCTGGGAGTGGCTTGGCTGGACAGAGTCCATGGCACCAGTCGACCCGTTTCCTTCAGCGGCTGATGAATCAGCAGAGCCTCGGGGGGCTCGTGGTCCGGGCATGGTACCGGGCGGTTGACGTTCGCGAAATGGGTCATGTTGCATCTGGTACCCGACGCGGGTGCCGAACCGCCGATCCGGGTGAGCGGAGCGCCGGCCTGACGCGGTTTGCCGCAGGGCGGGAAGGAACATGGATGGCTACGACTCCGGGGATCTCCGTACGGAACACGTGATGACATGAACGCGATATCGGGACGGTACGTCGAATGACATGGCCGGGGACGAAAAGGACTTGGGCAAAGACATCGGTCCACCCGGTGGAGCGTGGGCAAGGCTATTTTGTCAAGCTGGATGAAGCCCCGCTCAGAACTCCGGGAAAGAATGTGCTTGCTGTTCCGACGAGTAAGTTGGCCTGCATCATCGCGCGCGAGTGGGACAGTCAGGATACAGATGTCGTATCTGCCTCGCTCCCGGTTACACGTCTGTGCAATTCCGCCATCGATCGGGCTGACGACATTCGCAAGGAGGTGATCGACCGCGCACTCCGGTACGGGGAAAGTGATCTCCTGTGTTACAGGTCTGCGGAAAATATCGACTTGCGCCATCGCCAATCGCAGGTGTGGGACCCTATACTGATCTGGGCCGAACGTGATCTCGCCGCTTTGTTTAACGTGACATCCGGCGTGGTTCCGGTCGAACAACCTGCATCGAGCCTGGATTCGATCCGAAATCTGCTCGAGGGTTACGACGCCTTCAAATTGTCTGCCATGCAGGAGCTTGTTACGCTTTCAGGATCAGTACTGTTGGCATTGGCTGTCGTACGCTGTTTCAGGTCACCGGAATCGGCTTGGCTGGCATCGCGGGTCGACGAAGACTGGCAGGCTGAAAGGTGGGGTCTTGACCCGGAGGCAGCTGAACACGCGGCAAGGGCCAGGGGTGCATTCATCGAAGCGGCAGGAATGATTGTTGCGCTCGACGGGTTGCCGAGGTCGTCAGCCCCGGGGAATTGAAGACGTATGATCCATCGCCTGCAACTACCGCAACCAAAGCCAGTTCCTACAACCTGCTCGTGCTTTGATTGCCTGGAACGGTATGGATTTGCCTGTCAGGTTGTGGTGACGATTTCTTGGCTTACCGCCCGACGCAGCTTCGGAGCTGCCACACTGATTAGACGTCTCCTTTTTTTTGCCACGACAGGCGGGGATCAGATTCGGTCCCAACCTATTCGCGCCTGCCACCTGGTGAAGGGGGGGAAACCACGGCGGAAGATGTCACGCGGACACATGCATCAACGGCCTGAATTCCGGAAAACCGAAATTGACGCTTGCGATGCTGCCCTGGGCGGCTTTGGCGTCCGGGTTCTGTTCTCGGGCCGTCAAAGGAATTTCATCCACACCCGAACCGACGGAGAGCGTGTCTGGCAAAACATCGGGAATACCGACGAGATCAGAATGTCTGAAGCATGCGAACCGGCCACGGGTTTACCTGTTGCAATCCGGATGGGTCTGCCGGGAAACTCATCACGAGCTTCACATTCGTCGATCTCAAGCCCGACTCCGAGTGTAAATTACAGTGTCACAACAAGGGATAACATCAGGTCAAAGCCTTATTGTAATATATATTAAAACAGGTTATATCCTGATTATACATACAAACACAGCAGGCTGTCGCCTTATGACAATCGAAAAAAAAACAATTCCGCGCCAACGATTGGATCAACGTTTCGCATCCATGAAACCGGAATCCCGCTACCTTCCTCCGCCGAAAGGCTGGATCAGGGCGATACGCAACGCTTTGGGCATGTCAGGCGCACAACTTGGCCGGCGCATGGGCGTGAAGGCCCAAAGCGTTGCCGACATCGAGAAATCGGAAGCCTCTGGAGGCATCCAACTGAAGACCCTTCGCAGGGCGGCGGAGGCGCTTGACTGTACCGTCGTGTACGCCTTCATACCGAGATCTTCTCTGAAAGACATGGTTCAAAGGAGAGCCCGCCAACTTGCGCGCAGGGAACTCATCCGAATCGCACACACGATGGACCTCGAAGCCCAGGGCCTGTCTCGGGAAGAACGCGAAGAACAGATTGAAACCTATATTCACGATCACCTTCGAGAGCGTGATCTCTGGGAGGATGCTTGAACGATCTCTTCGATGAGCCGACGGATGCAACCCCTCTCGAACCGGAAGAGCGCGAAGGTCTGCTCCAGACCTGGATCACCTATCGGCGGGATCTGAACGCGGCGGAACAAACGAACATTGCTGCGGGCACGGTCTGGGCCTGGCGCGTTCGCCGCCGAAACCTGCTCGAGGAGACATTCCTTCGGCAGCTTCACAAGCGCCTCTTCGGCGACGTCTGGGCCTGGGCCGGCGAGTTTCGCAGAACCGGGCGGAACATAGGCATCGAAACTGTGCGGATCCCCGTCGAAATCAAAACGGCTTTTGACGACGCTCGTTACTGGACTGAACACGAGATATTCCCTCCCGACGAGATTGCCGTCCGTCTGCATCATCGGTTGGTTGCGATCCACCCGTTTCCCAACGGCAATGGTCGAACGACACGCTTGATGGGAGATTTGGTGGTGGCTCGGCTCGGACACGAACCGTTTACGTGGGGTAGGGTGAATCTGACCGACGTCAGCGAAACCCGCACCGAATATATCGCCGCTCTTCGGGCAGCAGTTTACCACGACATCGGTCCGCTGTTGGAGTTCGCGCGCTCGTAGATCTTGTGGTGACCTACGTAAAAGGACTGGACCGACCAAGATTGCGAGAGTGTCGGGGAACCCGGCCGATTTCGGTCACTGGCCCCGGAAACCGCTCGCATCTCAACCCTGATTCTGCTGGCCGACAAGCGGTGAAACCCGAAAATGTTGTCGGCATCGCAGATCCAAGGGTCTCGCGTGCCGAGATCCCGTTCCTAAACACTTGCAAGTTTTTGAGCGAAGGATTGTGTCTGCACCCGGTTGACCTGCCCCGACGACATCCAACCCTGGCCTCTTGACGGGCAGTGCTCCGCCCGAGGAACGCTGAAGCAGAACCGTCCTGGCCTTGTCATGTGCCATGAACCGCGTGATCTCGGGCTCGTCGGTCCGGCTTGGAAATTCCGGGAATCGTTCAGATCGGCGTGCAAGACCTCACCATCGAGGGTGATGAAGCGGTCACCATGCCGTTCGCCATCTAGGCAATCGGTGCGACGACTGACTTGCGATGCGTACGAAGGGTTGACGAAGCCCAGCCTCGCCGAACGCTGCTCCGTGATGGGTTCCTGGGCCTCGGCGAAATCGGCTCCGGCCCAGTAGCCCATGCGTCGGTTGAAGCCATGTCCCCACGATTTCTTCCGGCCGATGATGGAAGTGAGGTCTTCCGTCCCCAGGGCATGTTCATGGAAGCTGCAGGAATGGTTTCTGTGCTCGACGGATCGCCGAATTTGTCATAACTGGCGGATTGAAGGCCTGTGATCGACTGTTCCTGGCAAACTGAAACCGGGGACCTGTTTGCGCCGCGACGTGGCCAGGCTCATATCGACCTGCCGGGTGATGGTAACAAATCCGATGTTCACGTCCTCGGGGCGCTATGGGTGCGCGGAATACGGCATGTGTGGTGCTGGACACCATCCTGCATGAACGTGGCGAAACAGCCTGATGTTGTGCGGGGAATGCGGTATGTAGGTGCCTTTCGGTTCGTCGCCGTGTCGTTCATCCGGATTGGCGGCGACAGTTTAGGAGAGAGTCTGGAATGCAATCCCGTACGTTGCTTGAAGCGCTCGAATTGGCTTACGTGGATAAGTTGAGAGCGATTTACGATGTTCTTGAAGGCGGTAAGGCATCGCGGCCAGCACGCAAGGATCAACTTGTTCGGGCAATCAACAGGATCCTCTTGAGCAGAGTCAGGGACGAGTGGAACGGCCTCAGGAAAGCTGAAAAACAGGTTGTTCAGGAAGCGGTTCACGATACGTTCGGACGACTTGATGTCGACAGGTTTGTCGCCAAGTACGGTACGCTGCCCAACAGGAAGAGATTTGACACGAGGCACGGACAAACGAGGGTCGCGACCAGGCTCGACCTGTTTCTCCACAAGGGTGAAAGGCACGACCCGCCATCCTGGATCCCCCGTGATCTTCAGCAACTGTTGCGAGAATTCGTTCCGGAGCCGCCGCTGGCCGATTTGCCTGCCCTGGCCGAATTTCCCCCAACTGTGGAGCTGAGATCGCCTCGCCGTTCATATGATGTGAAGTCCGGCAAGTACGTCAAGGAGGTAACGAAGACTTCGGTTCAGATTGAAAGGCGCGACATGGAGGCCGCGGCAAAAGCAGGTCTGTTTACGGTGCTGAGTTTGATCGACCAAGGCAAGGTTTCGGTCAGCACGACAACGAAACGGCCTTCTGCGGCGTCCGCAAAACGGATTGCGGGGGCACTCGATGAGGGCGATTTCTACGAACTGACCGGCGGTGAAGCCGAAATCGGGCCGATCCAGGCTTTCGCATGGGCGTTACTGGTCCAGGCCGGACGGCTCGCGAAGCAGAACGGATCCCGACTCGAGCTAAATGCAGCCGGGCGGAAGGCATTGTCGTCGCCTCCGCATGAGACCCTCAAGCTTTTGTGGAATCGCTGGCTCAAATCCAAGATTGTTGACGAGTTCTCCAGGATCGAGGCGATCAAGGGGCAGATTCGCGGCAAGGGAAAGAGAGGCATGAGAGCAGTGGAACCCCGTCGCTGGGCGATCGAGGAAGCACTCGCGCAATGTCCTCCCCGAGGCGTTGTGTCGATCGATGACTTCGCCCGGTTCATGGTCGCCGCGGACCTCAATTTCGAAGTGACGAGGTCTCCCTGGACGCTTTACATGGGTGACGCGCATTACGGGGGTCAATACGGTGAAAGCGAAAGGAGCTGGGGCATATTTCAGGACAGGTACCTGCTCTGTTTTCTTTTCGAATACGTTGCAACGCTGGGAATGATCGATGTTGCCTTTGTCCCGCCGAGCGGAGCCCGGAAAGAACTCTGGGAGTTGACGGGTCAATTCGAAGGCGCCTTCCTGAGTCGATATGACGGTCTGAAATTCTTCCGCTTGACCGCGCTCGGGGCCTATTGCCTTGGGTTGACGGACACGTACGAGCCGGAAACGCCCCAGAAATCGACGCCCATTTCCGTTTTTCCCGATCGCCGAATCGTTGTGCGGAATGGCCCATTGGACAAGGAAGAAAGGGCCTTTTTGCGTCGCTGTGCCGACGAGGATGAACCTGGTCTCGTATGGCGCCTCAGCACGGAAAAGATCCTCGGGTCGGTCGAAACGGGATTGGACATCGGAACTGTGCGGGAGTTCTTGTCCGCCCGCGACGAGCAACCGCTGCCGGAACTCGTCGAGGGATTCCTGTCGAGGATCGAGGCGCGCGCGCGGGCAATTCGGCCGAAAGGTCCCGGGGTTGTGTTCGAGTGCGACAGCGTGGAAACGGTCGAAACGCTGCTCTCCGACAGGAAGATTGCGAAATTCAGCTTACGCGCCGGCGAAAGAACGATCGTTGTCAAGACATCGTCGGAAAATGCGTTTCGAAAGGCTGCCCGAATGATGGGCTTCGGATTCGACAACCAATAGCTGACGATTCGTCAGTTTCAGTGTTCGGAGTGACTCCACGCGTTCACTCCGGACCGAACTCCGAATCTTTCTTCGTTCCGAAATCCGGTGATGAAACGGCCGGGCGCGGCTCCGACGGTCCGATGTCGGGCGTGGCCGGACGTGTCAAGACCCGGACAGCAAAAGGGCCTCGATTTCCGAACGCAGTGGCATCGAAGGCGCCGTGCCGGGGCGGGTAACCGAAATTGCCGCCGTGGCGCAGCCGAAACGAACCGCCTCGACAGCCTCTGCCCCGGATGCAAGGGCAGCTGCGAATCCACCGTTGAACGCATCACCGGCTCCCGTGGTTTCCACGACCGGTCCCGCGTCGTATGCCCGGACATGGGTCACGCGGTCCCCGTCCCGATAAAGCGCCCCGTTTTCGCCGAGGGTAATGATCGCCGCACCGACCCCGCGTGACAGGAGAATGTCCGCTGCCCGCGTCGCATCCTCGACTGAACGAACGGGGACACCGGTGATGCCTTCGGCTTCGGTTTCGTTCGGCGTCACGAAATCGCAGTTGGAGAGGATGACCGGCGGAATTTCTGCGGCTGGTGCCGGGTTGAGTATTGTCCGTGCGAGGCCGTCGCGTGCAATTTCGAGCGCGCGTCGGGCGGCGGGAATCGGCTGTTCAAGCTGGGTTATGAAAACGGAAGCTGATGCGATGAGATCCGAGTGCAATTCGACGTCGGCCTCGGAAATGTTGCGGGCAGCGCCTGGTGTGATGATGATCGCGTTATCACCCGAGTCTTCCTCGATGAAAATGTACGCCGCGCCCGTAAAGCTGTCGTGGTCGACGATGATCTGCGGGGTGACGCCTGCACCCGCCCAGGTCGCGCGCGCCATTTCGGCAAAGGCATCGTCTCCGAGCCGGCTGATGAAGTGAACGCGACCGCCGGCCTTTGCAGCCGCGACGGCCTGGTTCGAACCTTTCCCGCCCGGCCCGAGCGCAAAGCTGTTTCCCAGGATCGTTTCGCCCATCTTCGGCTGCCGGTCAGCTCGATAGGCGGTGTCGGCGACGAACACGCCGAGTATGACGATCTCGCCCGGCATGGTCATGCACCTCCGTCGTCATCGGGCGGGATGACGCCCTTGCGAAACATGAAGCACCCGTAGAACCGCCTTTCGCCAGTCTGGATGACGGCGTAGGAATCTCGGGCACGATCGTAGAAGTCAAACCGCTCGACGCCAACCATGGACCGCGTTTCGCCTTCGGCGGAGTCGATGACTTCCTGAACTTCCGCCTGCACCGGCGGGACCGTGTCCGGCTCGCCGACGATCTGCATCCGCATGGCGAAGTCATCGACAAAGCTGTCGAGCGGCATGACCGACAGGATTGCTTCGGCAGCTTCGGCGGCAGTCAGATTGTCCATACGGAGAAGCTCGCCCAGGACCGTTGAACGGGACACCTGGTCCGAAGGGAAATTCGTATCCGCAATGACAACCACGTCGCCATGACCCATCGCCCTCAAGGCGAAGAGGACCTCTGCATTCAGACGCGGATCAAGTCCCTTCAGCATGTTAACCCTCCATTGCTTCTTTATCGGTAATTCATCTTGCAGGTTGGTTTCGGTCGGGCCAGGGCCGTCATGGATCCTTCAGCACAGGCGCATCCTCGTTTCGCAGTCGAAGACAAGGGTTGTCCTGCGAACGCGGTCTTCGTGTCCGGAAAGGCCGGGGATCAGCATGAGTTCCCCGAGCAGGCCGCGGAATTCGGCGCAGTTCATTTCCGTTTCCTCGCGTCGTTGACCCGCGCCATGAAATCGTGCGCTCGTTCCGGGTCGATCGCGTTCCAGGTGTCGCCATCGTATTTGAGGGCCGAACCGACGATGCAGCCGTCGGCGATTTCGAGGACATCGGCAACGGTATCGTGCCTTATGCCTGTATTTGCCATCACGGGAACGTCGGGCAATGCCTTCTTGACCGAGATCAGGGTCTCGAGAGGAGGTGCCTCGCCAGTGATCGGCCCGGAGACAAGAACGGCATCCGGAATCGATGAAAACACGACTGATCGTGCCCTCTCAGCCAGGGGACGTTCGTCCAGACTGTGGGCGAATTCGGCCGATACGTTGTACAGCATCAGGAGGTCCTTCCGTCCCAGGCGGTCTCGATACCGCATTGCCTGGCCAGCGTTCGGGGTCCATTTTCCCATGTCCGACGCGTAGTATCCCGTAAAGATCTCGCGCACGAAGGCCGCGCCCGTTGCCGTGGCAAGCGCAATGCTGGCCATGGGATCCCAGAGAACGTTGACTCCGAAAGGTACCGTGACCTCCTGGCGAAGGCGTCCAATCACGTACGCCATGGTCGCGGTCGACGCGATATCGACATCAAGTTCGTATGGACGATCGTTTTCATTGCCGAACATGACGGCGTCGAAACCGGCCGAACAGAGCGCGGCGAGGTCAGACCGGGCGGCTTCGATCAGGCCATTGATGCCGGCGGCACTGTCGTGGAGCGGCGCCCCGGGGAGCGCCCCAAGATGAACCATGCCGACAACCGGCTTGCTGGTTCGAAACACACCTTCGAAACGAGTCATGATTTCGTCCTCAAATCTCGGGATTTCTTCCGCCATTCAACCCGTGAACCTGGCAACGGGTGGTGCACACCCGGGTACATAGTTTTCTGATTGCTGCCCGACAACCCATTGGTCCTGCTCCGCCTGGCTTCTTTGGCTCCACGCACATTGCGGCAGCGTTGGATCACGCTGTCGACGCCGAAACCACAGACGCCGGCCGCATCCGGTTCCTCCTTCGATTAACGGATCGCGCGGCGTTGAACCCGTAAGCGCGGTCTGGCTCTGGTCATAGACCAGTCCGCACGGTTCGCCATTCGAACCTGGCTCGTGACATGGAATCGACGACAAATCGTCCCTCATTCGGTGACCGCGTCAATATTCCGGGCCTTGAGCGCGGGATGTCCGCGCAACCAGAGTGACGGGCGCGCTGCCGGTCGGTTGCATAGGAGATGAAACAGGGTCGCAGGCTTTCTCGGCGATGCCGGTCCTGGCGCAGAACACGTGGGATGGCGCGTCCGGCATTTGTCGGATGGAGAGCCGCTACTGCGCAGATGGCCGACGTGCTGTGGCAACGTGAACACGCGGCACGATCGACTGTGATGAACAAACTGAGCGCCACGGTTCGGCTCCATGTCCGGCAGCTTGAATTTGACGAAGCGGAGAGAGATCAAAATTGCCGGGATCCGGCCAGGGTGAATCTGTTCTGTTTTTTTGCCGGTATGCGGGTTTGACGCGATTGTCTTTCGCATTTCACCGTTGCGCCCTTTTTCACGTTAGGTGACGTCACATCGACCCCGGACAAGGCCCCACGGCACATGATTCTGCGCCCGGGGCTGTTTCCCGGTGGCGTTTCCGGCGATTTGGCGATTGCCGGACATGCCTGTTCACCCCCGTCTTCGAGGGTGGAGACAGGATAGGCAACTCAGGCGCGGGTGTGGTGGGTCTTCAGCCGAACGCCGTGCGCGGGCGGGTGTTGCCTGTCAATTTCAGCATGTCCAGGACCCGCCTGGGTTTTCGGGCCAGTCTGCGCGTGGTCTCGGCGACATTGTCGCTGGACGTCTTGATCAGGCCGATGGCGAAGCGCCGGAGCAGCGTGGCGTTCGCCGGGCCGTGGCCGGTGCGGATGCGGCTTCGGTCCTCGTCGAAGGTCATGTCGAGGATGTGGTGGTTGGCCTCGATCCCCCAGTGCCCGCGATTGAGGCAGAGCAGGCGCTCGGGTGTTGCCCTGTCCTCGGTCAGGCTGGTGATGCAGTAGGCCGTCTCCTTCGACTGTTTCCCGGTCTTGATCTCAAGGGTTTCGCGGTGGACCGCGAAGACCTGGCCTGTGCCGGGAAAGTCGGCGTAGTCGTTCAATTCACTTGAGACCCATATGGAGCGTTTCTCCTTGCGTCCGTGGTCGGGCTTGCACTCGGGCTCGACGAAGTCAGGCGCACGGCTGGCCATGATCTCATCGAGCGTCAGGCTGATATCAGAGAGCAGGGTCTTCTGGTTGCCCTTGACGGTGAAGGCGTAGTCTGCGCCGCGGTCGAGGAGGTAGGTGGCCAGTTTCCGCTGCGCCAACATGGCATCGGCGGTGATGGTGCGGCCGCTGATGTCGGGCAGCATGTCGAGCAGGGGGATGGCTGTGCCGATTTCGTTGGTGCGTTTCTCCTCGTCGTCCGCCCCCGGCCTCATTCCGACTTTTTTTTGGCGTAGGATTTCCTGCTGTCGTGGCCGACAACGCCCATGACATGGGTCTGCACGCCATCGGCATCGACGGCGCCGCGCATGGTCTTGCCGTCGATGGCCAGGGCACTGTCGGGGCCGCCGTGGTCTTCGTTCCATTGCCGCAGGGCGGCGTCGAACTGGTCCGGGCACACCCGGACCAGCACGTCGCGGATGATCGTCCTGCTCGGCGGGATGTACCGGCCCTGGTCGAAGCGCGGCCTGAAATACGCCAGAACCGCCTGGCTCTGGTCCTCGACCCACTCCGAGATCTCCTTGTAGCCGCGCATGCCGGCGAGTGTCGCGGCGGTGGCGAGCGAGAGCACCGATGGCAGGGCGTGCCGCCGCCCCTGCCTGCGTCGCGGATCCTCCACCTGCCGGAAGTAATCGGGCAGGGAGCGCATCTGCGCAGCGGTGAGTGTCATCTTCGGAACTCCCTTGTGCAGGCCGGGATCAAGGTGGGCCGTCCTCAGCCGGCGGCGCGCATCCCGGCGCAGTGGATAGAGAAAGACAAGCTTGGGCCGGTCGTGGGTGATGTAGCCGCTGCCCAGGCGGCCGAAGCCCCGGGTGTGCCCGACACAGAGCCAGTTGGCGGCGCGGTAGACCGTGCCCCGGTGATGAGCAGGATCCACGAACGTCTCCATGAGTAGGACTTCGTGGCCGAAGCGGAGCGGCCAGTCCCGCACCAGGCGCCGTGCGCACAGCGACAGCACCCGTGAGCCGAGGTTCGGCACCCCGCCGGGCAGAACCAGGAACCGCGAATTGTTGGTGACAAGGTGAAGGCGGCTGAACTGGCTGCCACGCTCCCAGCCGATCCAGTCATCCCGCGCCGCGCAGAGCAACGCAGATGCCGAAAACATCGCCAGCGCCAGCCAGCGTCCCCCACAGTGGGCGACATAGCGTATGGTCTCGCCTCTCGGCTGGGCGTCGCCGAGGAAATGATGCTCCTGCATCAAGGCGCGAAAGCGGGCCTCGTCCACCTTCGTCACCATCTCCAATGACACTTGGGAAAGATCCACCACGCTTTCGATCCATACCGCCTTGCCGCGAATCACCCATGGCTGACTGTAGACCGGTGCTGCGGGAGAGTCCACTCCCAATAGTCATGTCAATGCAGGTAAAGAAAAAAATCCGGAGAACGGATTTGCCTTGGGGATCCGGCAGTAAGGGATTGCAGTGCAGGTCAACCTTCGCGAAACTGGTCGTGAACTTGATCGGAACGAAACGTGGCTCTCCCGCAGAATTACGTCGAGCGTGTCTACGCTGGCATCCTTGGCAAGCTGATCGGTGTCTACCTCGGACGCCCGTTCGAGGGATGGACCCACGAGCGAATCCTGAGTGAATTGGGGGAAATCGCGTACTTCGTTCATGACCGCTTCGGTGATCCCCTGGTGGTGACCGACGACGACATCGCGGGCACGTTCACGTTCGTGCGCGCACTCGAGGATTGCGCGCGGCCGGAAGACCTCACATCGGCGGCCATCGGCAAGACCTGGCTGAATTACATTGTCGAGAAACGATCCATCTTCTGGTGGGGAGGAAACGGTATTTCCACCGAACACACGGCGTGGCTCAACCTCACCCGCGGTATCGCCCCACCGCAAAGCGGTTCGATCGAAACCAACGGGACAACCATTGCCGAACAGATCGGCGCGCAGATCTTCATTGACGCGTGGGCGATGGTCGCGCCGGGCAGGCCCGAACTTGCCGCGAAACTGGCGCGTGAATCCGCCCGCGTCAGCCACGACGGGGACGCCGTCCACGCAGCGATGCTCTGGGCTGCAATGGAAGCCGAGGCATTCACGAATGCCGACATCAATCGACTGATCGACATTGGACTGTCTGTGATTCCGGGCGACTGCCGGATCGCGAAGCTCGTCGCCGACGTGCGCGGCTGGCACCGGACATACACCGACTGGCGGGACACGCGCCGCGAGATCGCCGGTACCTACGGGTATGACCGGTTTCCGGGCAATTGCCACGTCATTCCGAATCACGCGCTGATGATCATGTCCGTGCTGTATGCTCCGGACGACTTCCAGCGCGCGCAGGCGATCGTGAATACGTCCGGCTGGGATACCGATTGCAACGCCGGGAATGTCGGCTGTCTGCTCGGGATCATGCACGGGCTGGATGGGCTGAATGCCGGGCCTGACTGGCGGGGCCCGATCGCGGACCGCATGCTGGTTTCATCGGCGGACGGCGGTTTCGCGGTCAACGATGCGGTGCGCATGGCAGACTATATTGCCGGCCTCGGCCACTTGGTTGATGGCATCCCGCCGCCGCCCGCTCCGAAGGGCGGTGCGCAGTTTCATTTCTCGCTTCCCGGCTCAACCCAGGGATTTCGTGTCTCGGACACGAGCGACACCTCCGCCGGCACCACGGTCGAAGGCATTCTCCACGGCGAGAGACACGTCCTGTCCGTCGGGTTTGAATCCCTGGGCAGCAATCGGCCCGTGGTGGTGACCACGCCCGTCTTCGCCCCGAAAGACGTCCTGCGGATGCGGACCTACGAGTTGATGTCCACACCGCTCGTCTACTCCGGCCAGGTCCTGACGGCTGCCTTCTCCACAGCCGCGGACTCGACCGGCAGGGTGACCATCCGGCCGCTTGTCCGGCGGTACGGCGAAGCGGACCGCCTTGTCGACATCTACGGCCCCTCGGTCACGCTCGAACCCGGGCATTCCGCGGAACGATCCTGGGTTCTGCCCGATTGCGCTTCACAGCCAATTGCGGAAATCGGTCTCGCGGTCACGGCTTCGGGACGGCGTGTCAGCGGCCGCATCTTGCTGGACCGGCTGGGCTGGACCGGTGCCCCCGACCTGGTTCTGCGCCCGCCCGCGGAAGGCGGCGATTTCTGGCGGCGAGCGTGGGTGAATTCGGCCGATACGTTCACGGGAGATGCTGCCGGTATTCGCATATCCCGGGACAGCGGCGAGGGCCTGATCATCCACGGTACCAGGCAATGGACGGACTACGGGGTTTCCACGTGCATGACAGTTCATCTCGGGCGTTACGCAGGGCTTGCTGCGCGGGTCCGTGGATTGCGGCGGTTCTACGCCGCAAGGTTGTGCCGTACGGGACGGTTCGAAATTCTCCGTGTCCTTGACGATGACCGGACGGTTCTCGCCTCGACCCCGCTGAACTGGCAACTCGATGAAACGGTCCCGGTGTCGCTTTCCGTCCGGGATGGACGCATCACGGCCTGCGCCGGTGACGCCTTTCTCACGGCGGATGACGACCGGGCCGGGCAGCTCGCCTCGGGCGGAGCAGGGCTCCTGGTCGCCGACGGCGCCGTCTCGGTGGACAGGATTCGGGTGTCTTCGCCGAATTCCGGGAACGGCATGCCGCCGCCGCCGCCCGGTTGACCCGCCCGTTTCCGGTTCCTTCAGGGACATCTGTCTTCACCCGCAATTTCGACACCGCGCCTTTCCGGAAACGACAGGGAAAACGCCAAAGCAAGATATTCCGATTCTTGTATACAAGTCTTGCGCACGGTTGGCCGCGCATATACACTCTTTTCAATGGGTCCGGCAGGTATCGCCGGGTCGGAGTACGAGCCCCGGCGTCCTGCCCGGTCAAGGGCAGGGCAGGGCTGAACCTGTAAATCGACGAGATAGCTGGGACCGACACAAGAACTGAGGAGGAGTCATCATGGTCTGCCGCGAATTCACGAAACGAAAATTCCTGACGATGTCAGCCGGTGTTTCCGCACTTGCATTTGCGGCCCCGCGGCTTGCGTTTGGACAGGACATGGGGCAGCCGGAATCGCTCATGCGCGAAGCCGACCGGGTGCTGAGCTTCCGATCCTGGGGATCGGTACCGGCTGAAATCAAGGAAACGCACCGTTTCCTGGAACAGAACCCGGATGCCGCTGTGGAATGGGTCAACATCAACTTTGCCAAGTTCCGCGATACCCTGACGACCGAGTTCGTCGGCGGGTCCGACCTGGATGCCACGACAGTACCGGAGACCGAGCTGAGCGGATGGGCGGATGCCGGCTTTCTGCATGCTGTGGACGACATGCCAGGCATCGACGAGGTCCGGGCCAATGCGCTGGAGGGATCGACCGTTGCGGGCAAGGGCCTGGACGGCAGGCAGTACGGCATACCCTATACGGCCGACCCGTTCGGGTACGTTTACAACCGCAAGAATCTCAATGACGCGGGACACTCCGATCCGCCCAAGAACCTGGACGAACTGCGAATGCAGATGGAGGCGATCAAGAAGGCCGGAATCCAGGAATATCCCCTGCACCTGGGACTCAAGAAACAGCCCGGGCAGATGTGGTCGATCTGGTGCCTGGTCCTCGGGTCCGGTGGAAGCCTGTTCAACGAGGAAAACGAGCCGCTGTTCGACGGGGCGGACGATACGCTCCAGAACGTGCTCGAATGGTATGTCGCCGCGGTGAACGACTGGAAGATCGTCGGGCCCGATGATTTCGGCAAGAACTGGGCGGATGGACGGAACGCCATGAAGCAGGGTCTGATCAGCGGCGGTTTCCTGGCTCGTTGGGGGCTTCGGTTCTCAAATGTCGATCCGGATTCTTCCGTGCCGGGCGAAGTGTTCCTCGGCCTCGTACCAGGGCTGGATCGCAACGACATTGCGACCGTTGGCGCGTTCCACCAGATCGGTATTTCCGCCAACTCGAAGAACCCGGAACTGGCCTGGGACTTCATCCGGCACATTTCCGGACCCGAAGCGGACAGCTCGTACAAGACGCTGCTGGTCCGGACGATCGCTTTCGGCGGGCGCGCAGCGTACTTTCCGGTTCTGAACCACCCCGACTACAAGACAATGGTCAAGAACATTTCGAACGGGGAAACGGACGTCTACGACAAGATCAGCGAAATCGTCATGCAGAAGCAGGGCGTCAAGACATTCTGGTATCCGGAATGGGAAGACTACTGGATGCAGCAGGTCCAGGACGCGCTGACCAAGAAGCAGAGCGTCAAGGACGCCCTTGCGGCTTCCGCCGACCGCGCGAGACGGCTGGCGCGCAGCTGAACCCTGTACGCGTTCGCAGCGAGGCGCCGGCAAGCGCCTCGCTGCGGTCAACCGGATTGGGGCGATGCATTCATGAATATCGAACCCACCGAGCGGCGGAGCGACCTCATCGCCGCAAATCCGCTGCTGAGCAGGTACTCGCCGCTACCCCGCATACTCTGTTTCGACAACTTTGACGAAGGCGTGAACGGCTGGTGCGAGTTGATCGGCAACCACGACGGAAATCTGGACCGCGTGCGTCCTGTCCAGGGCGACATGCGTCCGCCACAACTCAGCACCTGCACCTTCTTCGACATCGGCACCCACGGCGTGGTGACGGGCAACTACGCGCTCAAGCTGCAGACGCGCCCTAAGCCCGGCCACATGGCGCTGGCCATCAAGCGCCTGACATTTGCCCGGCCCGGAATCGTGCAACTGGAAACGTATTTCACCTTCAAGTCAGAGGCCTGGCACGGGACCCGTCGGGACGCCGGTGCATTCGACGGCAACATCGACCCGAGCCTGTCCGACTTCGGCGACTTCTGCATCAGCAACGATCTCTCCGACGGTCGGCGAAGGGCACACTGCTGCGTGCGCTATTCCAACACCAATGCGCGCGGGGAACTGGTCCAGAAATGGCAGGTCAAGACGAGCGTGCAGACCACGACGAAAATGGAAATGCGTGGCGACGCCCCGGTGGCGTACGACTATCACGTTCGCGACCCCGACGACTGGGTCGACGTTCCCGATGGCAGCCAGACATTCTGCTACAACGAGATTCCGACCAAGATCAACTGGCATTACCTGCGATGGCAGTTCGACACACGATGCCTGCGCAACGTCGTCATGCAGGTAAACGACAAGGTGCTCGATTTGACAGGTCTGGACGTTCCACGCTACCCTGAAGGCTACTACCAGGGCCTGTCGAACATGCTGAATCTCTCGCTGGACGTCCGCACACACAGGCCGGTACGGAATTTCATCTTCTTCGACTCCATCCTGACCTCCGTGGACTGGTGACCCGCGTTGTTGCCCCGGTCGCACACCGCCGTACTGGAACGCAACGTCGAGATACGGTCCGAACTCTGGACGGAGCCATATGAGGCGGCCTGGGCCGGCGAGGCGCGGTGGTTCCTGAATGTCGTCGATGCGTCGCCCGGAACCTCTGTCGAGATCGCGACCTTTCTCTCGCCGGACGGGCTTTGCTGGTGCCCGCACGAGTCGAGCCGGCTGCAATTTGAAGGGGTTGGACTCCAGACGCTTCGCGTACCCGATTTTTGCCCCTGGCTGCGTCTGAACGTGGAGGTCGGGGGGGCGTCTCCATACATCAAGACCATCATTTACCTGAGCCTGAGGCAGTGACCATGGCGGGCGCCGGTGCCTTGAAGAGGAAGCGGAACAGGGACGACCTCATCGGCTTTGCGTTGAACTCGCCTGCCATCATCCTGCTGCTGGTAATGGCGACCTTCCCCATAATCTGGTCATTCTGGCTGTCGCTTCATTCCCTCAATCTCCGCCGGCCCCACCGGACCCGTTTCGTCGGCGTCGACAACTACATCGAGCAGCTGACGTCCGCGGAATTCTGGTCGACCATGTATGTCACCCTGCAGTTCGCGGTCGGCACGATCGTATTCAGCGCCGTGATCGGCCTCCTTCTCGCGCTGCTTCTCAACGAGGAGTTCCCGGGACGGGGGCTCGTCCGTGCCATCACGCTCATACCCTGGGCCATGCCTCCAGTGGTCGTGGGCCTCGTCTGGGCATGGATCTACGACGGCCGTTTCGGACTGCTGAACGCAATCTTCAAGGGGCTGGGGATTATCGATACGTCTCGGGCCTGGGCTCTCGATGTCGACTTCGCGATGGCTTCCCTGGTCGCCGCGCAGGTCTGGCACCAGGTACCGTTCGTCACCATCGTGTTCCTGGCCGCTCTCCAGACCATTCCCGATGAATTCTACGAGGCGGCGCGGGTGGATGGCGCGGGACGGTTCAGCCGGTTTTTCCGCATCACGCTTCCCTGGCTTTCCCAGTCGATGCTCATCGTGCTCATCACCCAGACCATGGAAGCGCTCCGGGTCTTCGACCTGATCTTCATCCTTACCGGAGGCGGTCCGGGCAATTCCACGACGGTCGTGGGCTGGCTCGCCTATACAACCAGTTTCAACTTCACGGACTTCGGCCGGGGCAACACTTTTGCCTTCCTCATCGCATTCATCACGCTGATCGTGGCAATCGTGTACATCCGGCTCCTGTGGAAGCGCGGGGAATTCGCTCGATGAAACCGACTCGAAAGACCGTGCGCCGCCTGCGCCGCATCGCCAAATCCGCGATGCTGATGTCGCTCGCCGGCGTCTTTCTCGTCTATCTGCTCGGTCCCATCTACTGGATGGTTGCGACGAGCCTGATGCCGGAAAGCGAGATCTTTGCCATACCGCCGCATGCGTATCCGAATGAGCCGACAATCCAGAACTACCAGGCGCTGCTCGGCTTCGGCGAAGAGGAGACCAGGGCGTACTACAACGAGCAGGGCATGCAGATTCAGCATCTCGTACCGTCGATCATCAACAGCATGGAGACCGCGCTGCTCGTTGCGATCATGACGCTGCTGGTGTCCGCACCCGCCGCATACAGCTTCGCCCGGTTGCGCTACCGGTTGTCGATGGCTCTGCTGATCTCCTACATGGCTTTGCGGACGGTCCCTGGCATCGTTCTGGTCGTGCCGATTTTCGTCGTGCTGCGCAACCTCGGTCTCATCGATACGACGCTCTCCCTGATTCTTGTTTACTGCACCTTCACGGTTCCGTTCTCGATCTGGCTGCTGCAGGCCTATTTCAAGACCATACCGGTCGAGTTGGAGGAAGCGGCCTGGGTTGACGGCTGGGGCAAGTTCTCGGCGGCCACGAGGGTGCTTCTGCCGCTCGCGCTGCCGGGACTTGTGGCCGTGTTCATCCTTGCGTTCATGGCGTCCTGGAGCGAGTTCATCTACGCGGTCACCTTCACGAAGACCGTGAACAGCCAGACCGTTACCGTGATATCCTCGAGCTTCGTGGGTCTGGAGAACTCGCGGTTCGACCTGGTGCTGGCCGCGGGCGTTCTGGCTTCGCTGCCTCCGTTCCTGTTTGCGCTGGTGGTGCAGCGGTTCATCGTCGTCGGCTTCGCTGCCGGCGCACTGAAGGGATAGCGACGGGAAAGGTCTGCGGAAGGGGATGCAAGGGGCAGGACATGGCCGCGATTGACATAGTTCAGGTCTGCAAGTCCTACGGCGCGGAGGAGGTGATCCACGATCTTAACCTGGAGATCCCGGATCGCGAATTCGTCGTTCTCGTCGGCCCGTCGGGATGCGGGAAATCCACGCTCCTGCGGATGATGGCCGGCCTTGAGGAGGTCACGGAGGGCTTCATTCACTTCGATGGCAAGGACGTCACCGACGTGCCCCCCAAGAGCCGAGACGTCGCGATGGTTTTCCAGAACTACGCACTCTATCCGCACATGACCGTCTTCCAGAACATGGCGTTCGGACTGAAGGCGCGCAAAATGGCGAAGTCGGAAATCGAGCGGCGCGTCGTCTGGGCGGCGGAACTGCTGGGCTTGACGGACTTCCTGGCCCGGCATCCCAGGCAGCTTTCGGGGGGGCAGCGGCAGCGCGTTGCGATGGGCCGGGCCATCGTCCGTACGCCAAGGGTCTTTTTGTTCGACGAGCCGCTGTCCAATCTCGATGCATTGCTGCGCGTTGATATGCGCACGGAGGTGAAAGCCCTGCATCGGAGGCTGGACACGACATTCGTTTACGTCACCCACGACCAGGTTGAGGCGATGACGATGGCTGACCGGATGGTGGTCATGCGCGACGGCAGAATCGAGCAGGTCGGCACGCCGCTCGAGGTCTACGAAACGCCGGGGAACACCTTCGTCGCCGGCTTCATCGGTTCTCCGTCCATGAACATGGTGGCGGGTACCGTTCGTTCGAACGGCGCGAGCAGCATCGTCGAGGCTGGGGACGGGATCGCGTTCGCGGGACCCGCCAGCATCGGGACGGCGTCGGAGCGTGTCGTCGTCGGATTTCGCCCCCGGGACCTGAAGATCGTCGACAGGTCCGTGCCGAACGCGCTCTCCGCAAAGGTCGAGTTCATCGAGCATACCGGTGTGGAGACATTCATCTTTGTCCGCATCGGTGAGACCAGGCTGTGCGCTTCTGTCGAGAAAGGCGAATGGCAGGGGCTCGGTGAAGAGGTCTGGGTCCGCCCCGATCCGACGAGCACGCACTACTTCGACGAAAGAACGAGGGGCCGCATTCCATGACAGGCACAGAAAACGCCAATGGTGCGGCGGTTCGCTTCCAGCGCGACGGTTTCCTGTTCCCGCTAACGGCGATGGCACCGGACGAGGCGGACGGCTATCGGCGGCGCATCGACGCCTTCAGGGCGGCCAACCCCACCGGACGACCGTTTCGCGAAGTCGTCAAGTCAAAGTCCCACCTGTTGTGCCGTGCCGTTTTCGAAATCGTGCGACGGCCGGACATACTCGATGTCGTCGAGGAAGTGCTCGGTCCGGACATTCTCCTCTGGAGCACGGGCCTGTTCCTGAAGGAAGCCCACGATCCCGCGTATGTTTCGTGGCATCAGGACGTTCGGTACTGGGGCCTCGAACCCCACGATATCGTTACCGCGTGGCTCGCATTGACGCCCGCGACCATCGAGTCAGGCGCGATGCGGTTCGTTTCGGGCTCCCATGCCGGTGGACTGCTGGAGCATTCGGACACGCGGGCGGAGCACAACATGCTGGCGCGCGGGCAGGTCGTGCAGAAACCGGTGGACGAGGACGCCGCGGTCGACGTCTTGCTGAAGCCCGGGCAGTTTTCCCTGCACCACGGAAGGCTGGTGCATGGCTCGGCACCGAACCGCAGCCCGGAACCCCGCTACGGGGTCGCCATTCGATACATCGCGGCCCATGTACGGCCAACCCGGACCGGGGACAGCGCGCTCGTCGTTCGGGGGCGTGACAGGCACGGGCATTTCGGGAGCGACCGGATTCCCTCGGGGGACTACGAGCCCTGGGCGCTGGATCTTTCGGCCGAAGTTCACAAGTTCGCCGCAGGCCATTGAGTAATCCTGCGATGACGACCGTCACCGGCCGGCAACCGGCGCCGAAATCGCCACGCGCCAAGTTCGCGGTAATGCCGTACTCTCCGGAATCGGGGCCATGAACGCGTTGGCGCGTCGACCGCTTGGCAAGACCGGCCTGGAAGTGACCGCGCTCGGATTCGGCGGCGCGACGATCGGAGGATTCCGCAAGGCGATTCCCGAAGAGACCGCGGGCGACACGGTTCGCGAGGCCTGTAACGCCGGCCTCAATCTGTTCGATACGTCTCCCTATTACGGGTACGGCCGCAGCGAACACCGGTGCGGGCAGGTCCTGCGCGACATGCCCCGCGACTCGTACCTGCTCTCAACCAAGGTTGGCCGATTCCTCGAACCGCTACGCCCCGGCGAGTCGGCCGACGGACTGCGGCCCGGCGGCCTGCATTTCCGTCCGGTGTTCGACTACAGCTACGAGGGGGCGATGCGGTCCTACGAGCAATCCGTGGCACGTCTTGGCGTGGGCCTCGTCGACATCCTGCTGATTCATGACGTGGATGCGTTCACGCATGGAGGCGAAGACAATACTCGGCGCTTTTTCGAAACGGCATTGGAAGGCGCCTGTCGCGCGCTCCGCGAATTGCGTCGATGCGGCGACGTAAAAGCGATCGGTGTCGGCTTGAACGATGTTAACTGGTGCCGCCGTTTCCTGGAAGCGACGGACATCGATTGCGTGCTGCTGGCCGGCAGATACACCTTGCTCGATCAGAGTGCCTTGCCCGATCTGCTGCCGGAATGCGTTGCACGGAATGTCGGCATGATTGTCGGCGGACCGTACAACTCCGGCATTCTGGCCGTCGGACCTGTCAAGGGAGCACGGTACAACTACACGACCCCGACCGCAGATGTCATCGACCGCGTCCGGCGCGTGGAGGCCATCTGCGCAACGTACGGTGTTCCCATGCAGGCGGCGGCGCTTCAGTTCCCGCTGAGGCATCCTGCCGTCAGCACGGTGATCGCCGGGGCGGCGACTCCCGGGGAAGTCGCCGCGAATGTCGAGTTCATGAACTTCCCGATCCCGTCGGCGCTCTGGAGCCATCTTGGCTCGGAAGGTTTCATCGACGATGGCGTGCCGGGGATCACGGGACGGGATCGATGACAGCCCATCGTGCAGCGATGGCGGTCAGCCGATGTGCGCCGGGACCCAGCGTAACTCCGGGCGTACCGCCCGCGGAGCTGCCGAACGGCAGGTGCTGGTCGAAAGTGCCACCGAAAGGCGCCGCGAGCCAGAAGGCAACACGATGATAATGCCTGCGTCGCCCACAGCGGAGTCCGAGTCGACCGGGATCGACCTGCCGCCGACGGATGCAATTGCGGAGCCCGCCGACGTTTTGACTGGCGGCAACCTGTACCGGAGTATTCGCCAGGCAATCGTCTCCCTGAAGTTCGCACCCGGCCAACGCATGTCCGAGAACGAGCTTTCGCGACTGTTTCACGCAAGCCGGACGCCGATTCGCGATGCGCTGAAACGCCTGGAGCGCGAGGGGCTGGTGGTCATTTCCCCCCGCAGAAGAACGACCGTCACGAGGCTGGACCTCGCCACGTTCAGGCAGTTCGTGTTTGCTCGGGAGGCGTTGGAACGGACCGCTGCGGAAATGGCGGCGCGGAAGGAACGGAACCGGCGGGAGGCACTGATTTCAAGCGTGACGCTGCTTGCGGAGCAGATCGAAACCGGCGATGCCGATGCCTTCCATGCCTGCGACCGCGCGTTTCACTTGCAGGTGATGCAAATTGCCAATCTCGAACGGGTGCACGAGATCGTCGAGGGCCTGCGCGGGCTGACCGACCGGATCCGCTTCGCCCACATGGCGTACCTGGAGTCCTACGATCGAGAAGAGGTCGTGCATCAGCACGCGCGGATCGCGGAGGCGATCGCCATGGGAGATGCCGGCGCAGCGGGCGCTGCAATGCAGACCCATGTCCTCTCGGTTATCGGGCGTGTCGTGCAGCTGGCCGGCATGCGCCCTGACCTGTTCGGCGAGAACCTGAGCGAAGAGCTCGAACAGCTTCACGACAGTTTGCGGCCATAGGAGGAACCCGCGGGACGACTGCGGAGTTCAATTCACGAGGACCGGGCGAAGTCAGGATTCAGCAGCACGATGGGGCGCTCCGCGCCATTGCCCCGCCTGTTCGCTCGCTTCCTGCGAGCCGGGCCGAGAACCCTGCCTGGTCTTCGCGGTGCTTCAGCATCGCCGACAGATCGAGATCGGGATGCGCTGAAACGAGCTCGGCGAGAACCTCCAGTGTCGCCGCGCCCAGGGGCGCATGGAGGCCGTGGGAATCTGCCAGCCCGCATGCGAGTCGCTGGTCCTTGTGGGCAAGCACGCTTCTGAACCCGGGTTCGAACTCTCCCCGAAACGCATGCGCGGGAAGGTTATCCAGCATCATCTTGTTGCACGTACCCGTCAACCTGACGGTCTCGAGGATGGTTTCCAGGGACAGGCCGGACATCAGGCCGATCCCGAGCGCCTCCACCGCGACGGCGAGGACTCCGTTCGCGAGGAAATTGTTGGTGAGTTTCATCGCAGCACCGTTGCCGAGCGGCCCGCAGTGGATCGCTAGCTCCGACACTGCATCCAGCAAGGGACGGGCGCGCTCGATCGCGGCGGGATCTCCGCCAACCATCAGGAGCGAATTTCCCGCCCAGGCCATTTCGAGGGTACGGGCGACCGGCGCGTCGATCATTTCCACCCCCCTCGCGTCGAACGCGGCACCGATCCTGCGCGTGGAGTGTGGATCTATTGTGCTCATGTCGACATAGACCGAGCTCTTCGCCATGGAATCGAGAATACCGCCTCTTCCGAGCGCGACAGCTTCCACATCGGCCGCATCCGGAAGAACCGTGACCACGACTTCACCGTGCTTTGCCGCGTCGGCGACGGAGCCTGCAGCAATGCCGCCGTGCTCCAGGAAGATCTCCAGCCGGTCACCGTTGATGTCGAATCCCATGGTGCGATGTCCGCCGCGAACTGCGCTGACAGCCAGGGGTAGCCCCAGATTGCCGAGGCCGATAAACCCGATTCTCATGATCGTCTTCCCGTTTGACAGGAGTTGCTCAGGTACCGGCCACCACGTGAGCCTGGCCGGCGCCGCGCACGTTAAACGGATCTCCGTGCGGAACAATACTGAATCATCGGAGAGAAAGTCGTTGATCTGGAGGCTTGCGCGGAGAGCGGGACAGGGATTTCCGGACAAGTGTCCTTGTGAAAAGGCAGGACAAGGGTATTCGACCTCTTGATATGATAAGGCGTGCTTGACGTCCTGGCCTGATTCCCACGGCTCTCAACGCCGGGCTCTTACCCAACCGGGGCGGACGCCAACCCGGTGCCATGACGGGGCTGTGATCACGGAAGCTGGTCGCCGCCACGGACTCGTCCGTGACACCCTGACATGACAGATTCCCGGTCCGCATGAAGCGGCCGGGGGGACGTCTATCCGGCAAACTTCGCCGGCATGCGATAACCCGGGGGGTCGGAAAGCCCGTTTCGTCGGGCGACGTCCCGGAGCCAGTATGCGCTGTCCTTGGGGATGCGTGTCTGGGTTCCGTACTCGACGAAGACGATTCCGTAGCGGGAACTGTACCCCGAGTCCCATTCGAAGTCGTCGAGCAGCGTCCAGACATAGATTCCGCGCAGGTCGACGCCCTTCTTCATGGCCCTGCCGACGGCGCGGAAGGCCTCGTCGTAGTAGCGGATGCGTGCCATGTCGTTCACCCGGCCGTCGGGATTGACGTAGTCGTTGAACAGGTAACCGACCTCGGTCACGTAGATCGGCAGCCGGCAGCCGTAGTCCCTTCCGGGTTTCAGCAGGATCTCCTCGAGCCCGTCCGGACGAAGGCCGCTTCCGATGGTGGTGAGCGGCCCGAGCGGGGCCATGCGGCAGGCATGGACGATCGGAATCGTCCGGTCAAAGCGGACGACCTCGTGGACGTAATAGTTCAGGCCGAGGAAATCGAGCGGGGCGGAGATGCATTCAAGATCGCCTTCGCGGACGACCGTGTCGTCTTCGAGGCACGGAAGGTAGGGCACCATGTGCGCGGGATAACTGCCTTTCAGGAGCGGTTCGAGAAACAGCCCGTTCGCTTCACCATCGACCGTTCTCGCGGCCTCCACGTCGTCCGGAGCGTCCGAAAACGGTTCGATGACCTGCAGGCAATGCGTGACGCCGACCTGTGCATCGCGGGTGTTCGCACGGATGGCCGGAACCGCGAGCCCGTGGGCCAGGTTCAGGTTGTGGGTGGCGATACCGGCGGCATGGTAGTCCCGCATGCCCGGTGCGTGCAGGCCCCGGGCATGGCCGAGAAACGCGCAGGACCAGGGTTCGTTCGTCGTGATCCAGAACGGTACCCGGTTGCCGAAGTGTTCCACGACCGCCCCGGCATGGTCGGCGAACCGGTACGCAGTATCCCGATTCAGCCAACCGCCCTGTTCCTGCAGGTCCTGGGGAAGGTCCCAGTGGTAAAGCGTGACCATCGGCGTGAGGCCGTTCCCGAGGAGCGAGTCAAGGACACGGTCGTAGTGATCGAAACCGGCCTGGTTGCGCCGTGTCGAGCCTTCGGGAGAAATGCGCGGCCAGCTGAAGGACATGCGAAAGCTGGTGAAACCGAGATCCCGCGCCAGGGCGTGATCGTCAGGGAAACGGCGATAGTGGTCGGCGGCGATGTCGCCATTGTCACCGTTCAGCGTCCGGCCGTCGCGTGCGAAGACGTCCCAGATACACTCGCCGCCGCCGTCTGCACGCCGGTGGCCTTCGATCTGGTAAGCCGCGGTCGCGACGCCCCACACGAATCCGTCCGGGAAGGAGAGGTTTCCGTCTTTGGTCATTGCCTGTTTTCCTGTTCACGCACCGGCAGCACCGGTTCTTATCCTGCGTTTTCTTGCGATCATGTCGACCGAGACCGCCGCGAGCAGTATCAGCCCGGTGATGATCGACTTGACGTTCGCGGACTGCCCGAGGAGGTCGAGCCCGTTGGCGACGCTCCCGATCACGATCGCCCCCAGGAGCGCGCCCGGAATCCGCCCGCGCCCGCCAAAGAGGCTGGTTCCACCGATCACCGCGGCGGCGATCGCGTCGAGGACGAGGTTTCCTCCCCCGGTGTTGCTATCGACTGCGTACTGCCGCGACACGGCGATGATCCCCGAAATCGCCGCGAAGGCCGAGCAGATGGAGAACAGGATCACGCGCGTCCGCGCGACATTGATCCCGGCCCGCCGGGCGGCTTCCGCGTTTCCGCCGACCGCATAGACGTGGACCCCGAACGGCGTGTGCTCGGTGATGAACGTCAGCACCAGGGCGAGCCCGACCAGGACGAGAAGCAGTACTGGCACACCCATGTGGTTCGACAGCACGGCAACGGCAACAATCGCCATGGCTGGAAACAGGGCGGCGTGCCCGAGCAACTCCAGTCGGTCGAGAGGAGCGGCCCCGGGTTGCCGCTTCCAGCGATAGGAACAGACGGCGACGGCGGAGGCGGTTATGATGACGACAAGGAGCAGGGACAGCCAGAATGGCATGAAGGTCGAGGCGATGCTGAGCACCAGGGGATCGTCGATGAGGACCTGCCCGATCTGGTTGCCGACCAGCATCCGCTGTACGCCCTGCCAGACGAGGAGCCCGGTCAGCGTCACGATGAAGGACGGCGCCCCGATCACCGTGATGCACTTGCCGTGGATCCAGCCGATGGCCGCGCCACAGAGGATCGACGCGGCGATCGCCGCCGGACCGGGGATACCGTAAAATGATGCCGTCAGAACCAGGACCACCGCGCAGACACCGGAGACCGACCCCGCGGACAAGTCGATTTCCCCGACAAAAAGCACCAGGCTGACGCCAAGTGCCATGACGCCGAGCACGCCGACCTGCAAAGCGAGGTTCGACATGTTCCGCGGGGTCAGGAAATACGGGTTGGCCAGGTGAAAGACGACAAAAGCGACGAGGAGCGCGACCAGCACCGGAATGAATCCGAGTTCGCCCTGTCTGAGCCGGGAGACGAACCCGTCATGCGACGGTTCGCCGGACGGGTCCGGCGCGCCGGAAACTGCGGGCTCTACCCGGCTACTCAGTGCCTCGACTCCGCCGCGATGTCACTGCCCGTAATTCTCGCCACGACGTCGTCGGGCGTACAGGACCCTGGATCCATGTCGGCAATCTTGCGCCCGCGGCGCAGCACGGTCATGTGGTCGGCGACGGCAAAGACATCCGTCATGTTGTGGGAAATCATGACGATGCCGACTCCCCGATCGCGTAGGCGCGCTATGAGCCTGTGGACGTTCCCCGTCTGCTCGACGCCGAGCGCAGCGGTCGGTTCGTCGAACAGGACGACGCGGCGGCGCCACACGACTGCCCGGGCGATAGCCACGGCCTGGCGCTGCCCGCCGGAGAGATTGCTGACCTGGCTGTGAAGGGACGGCATCCTCGCGCCGAGGCTTTCGAAAGCCCTGGCAGCCTCGCGCTCCATCGACGGGCGGTCCAGAAACATCCGCCTGAAGGGGGCCACTCCCTTGCTGCGTTCCCGCCCGAGAAACAGGTTCTGGACGACACTCAGATTGTCGCAAAGCGCAAGGTCCTGGTAGACGGTTTCAATGCCGGCTTCGCTCGCCTGCCGCGGTGTCGTGATGGTCAGGGGCGCGCCGTCGATCAGGATGTCCCCGGAATCCGGCGTGAGGGCTCCTGAGAGTATCTTGACCAGCGTCGACTTGCCGGCTCCGTTGTCGCCGAGCAATGCCAGTACCGAACCGGCGTGGACAGTGATGTCCACGCCGTTCAGCGCCTGTACGCGGCCGAACCTCTTGCTGAGGTTCCGGGTTTCTAGCAGTGCCAGGTCGGTTCCGCCGGCCGGGCCCACTTCAGAAGGTGCAAGCCTGCGCAGCAGTCCCCGTGCAGACGTCTTCGCGCTTGGTGAAACCGTCCTTGATAACCGTGTCGCCAATGTTGGAGACGTCGACGACCGTGGGTTGCAAGAGCAGCGCGGGGACATCTCCCGACTCGGTTGTCACCGCTTCCGGAAAGATTTCCGATACATCTTCGCCCTTGGCCAGAGCCACGGCACCGCGCGCAGCGGCACCCGCCTGTTGCTGAAGCGACTTGTAGACGGTCATCGTCTGCAGGCCGTTCAATATGTTCACGATTGCTGCGTCGCTGGCGTCCTGACCGGTCACGAGAACCTTGCCGTGCATGTCGGAGCCCCGGAGGGCCGCAATGACGCCCTGCGCGAGTGTATCGTTCGCGGCAACGATACCGTCGATGCCGTTGTCGGTGGCCGTCAGGGCCTGTTCGATCGCGCGCTGCGCGTTCGCGGCAAGCCAGCCTTTTGCCTCGGCTTCATAGACGAGTTCGATCTTGCCAGCCGCGGCAAGCGGGTCGAGCACCTTGTGCGCACCGACCTTGAATGCCCTGCAGGCGGCACAGAACTGCTCGCCGTTCACGATTGCAATCCGGGCGCCTTCGGGAAGGTTGTCGACCAGGTACTGGGCCTGGAGCACGCCGACGAGTTCATTGTTGAAGGTCACAAACCCTTCCGTAACCACGCCGACCATCAGGCCATCATAGGCGATGACGGGCACGCCTTCACGCTGTGCCTGGCGGACGATCGGAACCGCTGTCGTCTCGCCGATGGTATTGATGACGATGGCCTTCACTCCCTGAGCAAGGACCGATTCCCCCTGGGCGATCTGACGGTTGCCGTCACCCTCGGCGTTCAGCGCGATGACTTCGATGGACGGATCCAGCGCCTTCACCGCCTCGATGAAGAACGGCCGGTCCTTCGTCTCCCACCTGTCGGCACACTGCGTGCACGGCATGAGAAACGCGATTTTCGTCGCTTCTGCAGCAAACGCGCTGGTTCCCGCGAAAATCGCCGCGACCATGCCGGCGGCTGCAAGAAAGTGCTTGTGTCCAGATTTCATGTTGATTTCCCCCTTGATTTGACCGGATCCTGCTGAATGCGATCCGGCAACACATATCTTGTCGTTTCAAACGTGCAAACGCACGCCAAATTTGTACCCAATCTGGTTCTGGCCTGCAACCGGCGTAGCCGCGAACATGGCTTGGGAACTGTATCCTGCGTATCTGACGTCGTTGGAATTTTCCTCTGGCGGGAACGCGTCGAGCGGAGTGCCGATCTGCCCATATGATGCCTCGGAGGTTCATTCCGAAGCATTGCAATGACCTGCTCGATCGGGTTCAGGTCCGAGCCGCGAGAGGAAGGAACGGCAGGTTCCATCCGGCCCTGAGGGGGATCGCCTGTCTGGCCTTTTCGCCCTTGTGGCAGGACAGGCCGTCCATTGCCGCCACGTCACTGGACGGCAGGGTCGGGAAGAGGGAACTGTTCAACACAGACGCGGGAGGCGTCATCTGTGACAGGTTGATCAAGAACGAATGGCGCATCGATCCGGCCGAAGCGCAATGCGGCAATGAAGCTCATCGTGTGCCAGTGACTATGCGGTTCCTGCCCGATCAGGCGCTTGCCCCCCAACCAGTCGCGGAAGACTGTCATGTTGTTTGTTGCTCAGGTCTCGCTGTCATGAAGACCGGCCACCACGGAACGACCCGTTTCTCTTGGCATGTCCATCGGGCTCTGCCCGAACAAACGATGGGATGATGCGCTCCGTGTGACCGCCCGTCAGCCTGGACTTGGTGCGCTTGCCGCCGCAAACGTGTGTTGACGCCGTGTCAGGCTCCGGGCGCGATTTCGATTTCTATCCGACAATGATCGCTCGGCCCCCATTCATCGGGCGCATTGAGGGCTCGCACCGACAGCGAGTCGGTAAGTTCCCTTGAGGCGAAGACATAGTCAAGCTGGCGTGTTGCCGTCTCCGGCCTCTTGCGGTTGGAATGAAAGGTGCGGACATTCCTGCTGTCTCGCGGCAATTCGTCCGGCCAGGGATCGGCCTGCCTGCCGTTCGGGTATTCCGGCCCGACGCAGGACAATCCCATGATTTCCAAGCGGTCGAATACGGTCCTGTAGCGGGCAGCCCAATACTCGTCGCCATATTCGCCGTAGCCGCGCAGAATATTCATGTCGCCGGCCGCCAGTACGCGATGCCCGGTCTCATTCGCGATGAATGTGGACAGGTCGGAAACGACACGGTGAGCTGAGCCGTCCGAGAAAATGGAATTACCTCATGTCCGGGCATGGCTCCGCACCCATGGCGCATACATCGATACAGCGATTACGGTTCTCGCCCGAGGGCGGCTTGACGGACGCTGCGGCTAATGTGCCGGGCCAACTGGCCACCAGTTCTCCGGTTCTTGCCGTATCGAGCGATTTCGTCTCGGTCCAGTCGACCTCGGTGCGGTCGGACAGCTTGAAGATTGCCGTTCTGTACGCGGGACGCCCACCCACGATCATGGTTTCCCAAGGTGCGGAATCGACATCGATCGCTGAATTGGCGCTGATAAGCTTTGCCACGTCCGGCGGGGGTTCTCCGGCTTCCTGAAGCAGGGCCAAGTCGAAATCGAATTCGAGATCGAGCAGAAATCGCCATGATTCGTGCTTACGTGCCATGTTCCAGGAGATGATTTTCATCGCAATTCGGGCCTCAAGGTAGTCGGGCAATGCCCCTACAGGGTATCGGCCGCAATGCTCTTTGCGATAACCTGAAGGGGCAATCGGCACAATTGCGGGTCGCCCGACGGCATTGCGACCATTTCACGAAGCGATGTAGTACGATACTCGACGACGCAGCTACCTGTCGGGCAGTCAAACAGTGGTCAAGAAGCGCCATTGCCTCCAGGCAAATCCATCGAAAACCATGGTTTTACAGGTAACCGAGGTTGTTGGTGAGATTGGCGAACCCGATCCTGAGGCGTGCCCAAGCGAAATGTCGATCGTGCAGATCATTAACGTCATGGCCTGTTTCCCACGACCGTTTCAAAATAGGTGCGGATCCCTGGTGTCATCTCCGACCAATGCTCACGGAAACAACGGTGGTGAACTTCGCGTCGCACCGCACGAGATTGCCGGTTGATTTGAATACACACGCCATCCGTTCGTTGTTTGTTCTTTAATCCGAACTAGGGTATTGATGCGTTCACAAAGGATCACGCATGGGTCAGGCATCCAGGATTGAATGGACAGACGCGACGTGGAATCCGGTTACGGGTTGCACGAAGATTGGTCCCGGCTGTGCAAATTGCTACGCGGAACGGTTTGCGGAGCGGTGGCGTGGCATTAAGGGGCATCCCTATGAGCAAGGGTTCGATCTCCGTCTCTGGCCGTCGCGGTTGGGACAGCCTGCTTCCTGGAAGAAGCCGCGCATGATTTTTGTTAACTCCATGAGCGATCTGTTTCACAAGAAAGTCGACCGTGATCATATTGATCTTGTTTTTGACTCGATGGAGCAGGCTGACTGGCACGTCTACCAGGTCCTCACAAAGCGGAGTTCGTTGATGCGCAACTACGTACGGAGGCGATACAGCGGTGCTCCCGTACCCTCGCATATTTGGCTCGGGACCTCGGTGGAGGATGCTGCGCACAAGGGACGCATTCGACACTTACGGCAAATCAACTCCGAAGCCCGCTTCATATCCTTTGAGCCGCTGCTTGGACGAATTGGTGAGGTCGATCTGTCAGGAATCGCTTGGGCTATCGTAGGCGGTGAGAGCGGCCCGCGTGCGAGGAGAATGGCTCCCGAATGGGCGACTGAACTGCGGGACCGGTGCAGGGAAGAGGGTGTGGCGTTCTTTTTCAAGCAATGGGGCGGTCCGCGGCCAAAATCTGGTGGGCGTCTTCTCGAAGACCGAGAGTGGAACGGATTCCCATGGCAGATTGTGCCGAGAAAAATACTTCAGTCTTTACGGGCATAGGCGGAATATTTGGTGAATGATACCGAACTCTTACCGTGGGCGCGAACAGTCCTACATAAAGCATCAGTTTTTGACTCGGTATCTTCAGACAGCAGCCTACAAGATACTGCAAGGGCGATCACCGATCTTTAATTTCGTTGACGCATTTGCGGGTCCATGGCGTGTCTCGGATGAAGACTATTCCGACGCGTCATTCCATCAGGCGCTACGAACACTGGAGGCTGTAAGGACCGATTTGGGCGAGAATGGTATCGGCGGCCTCAAGATCCGATTTTGTTTCTGTGAACGCCGGGCGACAGCAATCGCTCAACTTCGCAAGTACGCGGAGGCCCATGGGAATCTTGAGATCCACGTCTTTCACGGGCCCTTTGAGGATCATTTGGACGACATTGCTGCCGTCTGCCGCGATGGATTCACGTTCAGCTTCATTGATCCGACAGGCTGGAACATTCGGTCAGAACCCATTCTCAAATTCCTCAAGAATCGAAGAGGAGAATTCCTGCTCAATTTCATGGCGGAGCACGTAAACCGACATGCCGAATATTCGCAGGTTGAGGAGTCGTTCGGTCGCTTTCTTGCCGATCCCGATTGGAGCGATGAGTTTAACGAGTTGCCGCCGGAATGGAGTAATGAGCAACGCGTGCTCCATTTGCTGAGGCGAAAAATAAAGACAACAGGCGCAGCTGCTTACGTGCCCGACTTTCCAATCCTCAAGCCCCGCGAGCGGCGAGTGAAAATGCGTCTCCTACTCGGGACTCACTCGGCAAAAGGTCTTGAAGTATTCCGTGACGTCCAGGGGAAAGTCGAGAAACGGGAAATCAAGACCCGTAACCAATTACGAAGCGAAGGCCAGCGGCAAGTCAGCTTGTTTTCGGACGACGAGATCGCTGCCTTGCAACAACAAGCTGCGGGAATTGGTTGTCCGGAATATCTGCGGGAAGCGGAAACCCGGATTGTGACAAGACTTTCCAAGGTCGGCTCGCAGGCTTTTTCGGCGATCACCGCCCATGTCCTTGAGACAATCCCTATACGGCTCCCACAATTAAAAATGTTGGTGAACGACATGAAGGATCGGCGCATCTTGACATTTGAGCTACCACCTAGAAAGCAGAAACCGCAGGAAACCACGAGAATATCTTTGTTGAAGTCATGACGCCCTGGCAACCTTTTGAAGAAGGAGATCAGCATGGAACTGGCCACACGGCATTGGGACCGGCACGATAATGGCGGCTTGACGTTCACCGAACTCGGGTTCGGGACTGCGCCGTTCGGCAATCTTTACAAGGCGATAGACGATCGGACGGCGGACTCGATCCTCGAGTGCGCCTGGGAATCGGGCGTGCGGTACTTTGATACGGCTCCATTGTACGGACTTGGCCTTTCGGAGACGCGGCTTGGCCGGTTCCTGAGAAACAGGCCGCGTGACAGCTTTGTCTTGTCCACCAAGATCGGCCGTCTCCTGCGCGCCACGACTCCCGACAAGCGCGAAGGAATCGGGAAATGGTTCGATGTGCCAAGCCGAAACGGGGTCTACGACTACGGCCACGACGGCGTCCTGCGTTCCCTGGAGTTCTCGCTTGAACGGCTGGGACTGGACCGCGTCGATATTCTCTATGCCCATGATCTAGACCTGTTCAACCACGGGAGTCAGCAGGCGGTCGATGCAAGGCTGCAGGAATTCATCGACGGCGGATACAAGGCGTTGCTTCGTTTGCGCGATGAAGGCGTGATCTGCGCTTTCGGCGCTGGAATCAACGAATGGGAGCCGGCCCAGTGGCTGGCCGAACGATGCGATTTCGACATTTTTCTCCTGGCCGGTCGATACACGTTGCTCGAACAGGAAGCGGGAAAGACCTTTCTCCCTCTCTGCCGGGAACGGGGGATCGGCGTGACCATCGGTGGTCCGTACAATTCGGGCATTCTTGCCTCGGGCCCGCGCCCGGGCGCGTTCTACAACTACAGTCCGGCTCCCGCGGAGACGCTCGATCGTGTCGCCCGGATAGACGCGATCTGCACCGCAAACGGCGTTCGAATGATCGACGCA
Organism: Paracoccaceae bacterium; assembly: GCA_963664045.2. Classification (GTDB taxonomy): domain Bacteria; phylum Pseudomonadota; class Alphaproteobacteria; order Rhodobacterales; family Rhodobacteraceae; genus JAPPHA01. The sequence goes on from CAXXGT010000004.1 coordinate 379,694, forward strand.
GCTTTCCAGTTTCCCCTCAGGGAACCGGCCGTGCTTTCAGTCATGCCAGGCGGCCAGGGCGTCGACGAAATGAAGGACAATCTTCGGGCGAGCCAGGCAGACATTCCTCCCGGGGTCTGGGAGGAACTGGCCGCGGCGGGGTTGCTGGCAGACGGGTAATCCCCCCGTTTTGAACGGGTTTCGATAGTCGTCTCGCTTACACCGTCGATCCTTCGACACGAGATTCGTTTGGTGACGGGAAAGGCTGATTCTCCTCCATACGAACGGTGAATTCGGGGGCAACCTGTCAGTAAGTGTCGCGTGCAGGTTCGTTCCAGTGCTTTCGGTCGATTTTCCGATAAGGGGATTCCCTTGGCATTCGACCCGTGTCTCCAGGAGGGCAGGGGTTATTCGCAGACAGGCGCACGAACTGGTGTCGGCGTTGGGGCAAAGGCAGAGATCGACGATCCTCGGGAGCACCTTGCCCTGGCCCCGACCGGTTTGCCGGACAAAATGAACATTCCGCGCGGCGGGACTCGCGGCACGCCGAACGGAACCAGGAGATTGTCAAATCCCGTGGCTGGATCACGCTCCCGTGCGACGGGTTCCGGGACCTGAAGAGTCTTCCGAAGCGCCCGTCGAACAATGGCTCGATTATGGACTCGCCCTTGCTGGCGATGTCCGAGACTTTCGCATTGCTTCAGTCGCCGATGGGTTTGGGGCCGGTGTCCTCGGACAGCGATACCAGAGACGTGCGAATCCGGCGAAGGTATTCCTTCACCCGCTCGGGGCGTCTTCGGGCGGTTCCGGCGGCAAGAACATCCACGATGGCAATGAAGACCAGCCGGGAAGCCGACGGCTTGTAGATGTCCTGATCTTCAGGGATGTCGATTTCGATGGCAACGTCGGCAGCCCTGGCCAGGGGCGAGCCGGTCTTGGTCAGGCCGATCGTTTTCGCGCCATATTGGCTGGCGATGGCGACACTGTCCAGAAGTTCGGCGGGCTGGCCGCTCGCCGATATGGCAATGATGACATCGCCGGCCGACAGGGTCGAGGCGAGCATTCGTTGAAAATAGCCATCGGCGTGTGCCTCGGCCGGAATGCCGAGGCGGAAGAACCTGTTGGCGCCTTCACGCGCTACATTGGCCGATCCGCCGCCGACACCGATAAACGAAAGCCGCCTCGCATCCGCGAGAACCGAGACGGCCCGTTCAAGCGCGTCGCTGTCAAGCTGGGACCGCGCGAGGTTGAGGCTGTCCACGAGTGCCCCGAACACCTGGGTGACAAGCTGATCGGTTTCGGAATTGGTGCGGCTCGGTCCGCCAAGGTATTGCAGGCTGACCGCCACGCTTTGCGCCAGCCTGATATTGAAGTCGCGGAAACCTTCGCATCCAAGCGTCTGGCAGAACCGGTTCACCGTTGCCACCGAGACATTCGCCGCCTCGGCGATTTCGCTCTGCGTCAGCCCGGCCACGCGCTCCAGATTGGACAGCACGAAGTCGGCAACCCACTGCTCGCGTTTCGGCAAGGATCCGTCCAGCGAACGCATCTGCGATATGACATCAATGACCCTGGTCATGGCTTTCACCCGTTCCTGCCTGTTCCGATTTAAAGGCAACCACGTCCATTTCAACCTTGGCATCGACCATGAGTCTAGCCTGAACGGTCGAACGGGCAGGCGGGTGATCGAGGAAATGGCGCCCGAAGACGCCGTTGAAGCTGCTGAAGTCACGCGGGTCGTCCAGCCAGACAGTCACCTTGACCACGTGTTCCAGCCCGCAGCCCACGGATTCCAGTACCGAGACGACGTTCCTGATGACCTGCTCGGCCTGTTCGACGATCCCGCCGGTGATGATCTCGCCGTTCACCGCCGGAACCTGCCCAGACACATAGACAAAATCCCCGGCGCGCACCGCCTTCGCAAATGGCCGCCTGGTTCCGCCGGCAGCGTCTTCGGCCGGGCCGAATCGCCGGATGTCTTTTGGCATCATGAGTTCACCTTTCTAATTGTAAGTAAATTACGTCTTATATAACTGTTTTTACGTACAAACAAGAAATACTTGACACATTAATGAATCGTAACGTAAGAAAATTATAAAATCACCTGCGCAAATGCGCTCATGGCAGAGGAGGAAATCATGAACCCCAGAACTTATCTGAAACCGGCGATTGCCGCGGGTGCTATCACGGTGCTCGCCGGCATGGCCTGCGCGGACGGGACGCTACGTTATGCAACGGTCGGCGAACCGCCGAGCCTCGATCAGCACGTGGTCACGTCAGACCTGGCGACGACGATTGCCCATCACATGTTCGAGGGGCTTTACACGTTCAATGCTGCCAATGCGCCGGTCGGGCTGCTGGCTAGCGGCGATGCGATCTCGGATGACGGCAGGACCATCGTCATTTCGTTGCGCGAAGGCGTGATGTTCCACGACGGACAGGAAATGACGGCAAACGATGTCGTCGCTTCGTTGATGCGCTGGGGCGCGCATGGCTCACGCGGCGGCCTGCTGTTCGATAACGTCGACAGTGTGGAGGCGACCGGCGCGCACGAAGTGACCATCAGCCTTTCCCGGCCCTTTGGCCCCTGGAAGAACCTGCTGGCCTTCATCAACGGCGGCCCGGCGATCCATCCGGCTTCTGTCATGGAAGGCGCGGGCAAAGAGCCGATCGCGCCGGAGAATTACATCGGCACCGGCCCCTACAGGTTTGGCGAATGGGAGCCGAACCGCCATGTGGAGCTGGTGCGGTTTGACGGCTATGCCTCGCCCGAGGGCGCAGCGGACGGCTATGGCGGCTCCCGCGCGGCGGAGTTCGATGCGCTGCGTTTCATCCCGGTACCGGATGTCGGCACGCGAGTGTCCGGCCTGAAGGCGGGGGATTATGATTACGCCGAGAGCATTCCGGGCGATCTCTATGGCACTCTCGAGGCCGACCCTTCGGTTGTGACGATCCTCAATGGTGGTCCGATCTTCGGGCTGGTGTTCATGAACTCCAGGAGTGGTCCGCTCAGCGAGAACTTCGCTTTGCGGCGCGCGATCCAGACGGCGCTCGACAAGACGCCTGCCTTGCAGGTCGCCATCGGCCCCGAGGGGCTGTGGCGCGCAAATGGCTCGTTCCTGCCGGAGGGCAACGTGTGGTACACTGATGCGGGGACCGGGAATTTCAGCATGGGCGATGCCGACAAGGCGAGCAGCATGGCCGAAGACGCCGGCTATGGCGGTGAACCGATCAAGTTCATGGTCTCGACGAACTACCCGTTCCACTATGACACGGCGATCGTCTACACCAGGCAACTGGCAGAGGCCGGGTTCAATGTCGACCTCCAGGTGTATGACTGGGCGACGCTGATCGAGAAGCGCGCGCAGCCCGACCAGTGGGACCTGTTCTTCACTCATCACGGATTTGTGCCCGACCCGATCCTGATCTCGGTGATGAACGACAATTATCCGGGCTGGTGGAGCACCGATGAAAAGGCCGCACTGAAGGCGGCGTTTACCGCATCGTCCGATCCGTCCGAACGTCAGGCCATCTGGGCGGATATCCAGGCGCTGATCTACGAACAGGTGCCAACAATGAAGACGGGTGACATCTACACCTACAATATTGCGTCGCCCGATCTTGCTGGGCTCGGTGAGGCGACCTTGATCTGGCCGCATTTCTGGAATGTCTCGAAATAAGGCATAATGGACCGGCCCCTCGGACTGGAGGGGCCGGACTGTTTCTGCATGCGGGACCTCGGCCCATGCTCGTTTATACCCTGAACCGGCTCCTGACCCTGATCCCTACCCGAAGTTTAACACGCCCGAAAAAAGGTGATTGTTTTTCAGGGGCTTATGCCGACTGAAACCGCGGTTATGGCACTACAGGCCACACCCCATATGACATCACCGACCCATCAGGCAACCATCCTCCGCGTCTTTCCGGGCTCGGGGGCAAGACCAAGCGCCCGGTAGATCTCCCGTTGCCGAGGCTCCGCCCGGGTTGCCTTGCGGATGTGGATAATGCGGCCGTCGGCACGACGGAAACAGGCAGTGACCCGGATCTGGCCCGAAAGAATGTCCCGCAGCGTTCTCCAGCTCGCCGTCTCGCCATGAGCCCGAAGACGGCTGCGAATGACCTGGACCAGCTGGTAGGCCAGGACGCTGATGAACAGGTGACCGTCGGATCGGACCTGCTTCCAGTGATACACGGGACGCAGACCCAGTTCCGACTTGAGCGAACGGAACACCGATTCCACATCCGTCAACATGGAGTACGTCCGCCACAGGGTCTCCGCATCCCAGTCGAGCTGGTTGGTGCGCAGGCAGTAGACGCCGGGGTGGGTGAGCATGGTGCCGCTGCGCGGTGTCCGCGTCCAGATGAGCCCTGTCGCCTTTTCGGCGTTCTCCGGATCGGTGACGATGTCGATACTGTAGTGCTGGCCAGCGCCGCGGCTCTTCTGCCGGATGCGTCCGATCCGTTGCCAGACATAGGCGACCTGCTTGTGGGTCCGTGGTCGTGACAACCCGTCGTGCAGCTTCTGCAACTCGTCCTCGAAGCGCGTCATGAAGCGTTCGGTGATGCCCAGTTCCTTCTCGGCCCGAGCCTCGGAGCAACAGAACAGGCGGAGCTCGGAAGCCGCCTCGTCGGTGACAGCCTGGATGTGGACCTTCCCGCGGGAGCGGGTCTCGATCGCCGTCGCCAGGTCGGGGTCGAAGTGGCGGACCCGTTCGCGACTGACCACGAGATAGCGGTAGCCATTGTCGCGGAGCCAGGTGACGTTGTCATCGGTGGCGACGCCGGCGTCCATCACCACCAGCGCATCCCGGGGTGCCGAAAGCCTGGCCAGCATCCCCTCCAGCGTGCTGCTTTCCTTTACGTTGCCAGGGAACACCTCCGAGCGCTGCACGAAGCCGCTCCCGTCAAGAACCAGGCCCAGGGTCAGTAACGGACAGTCGCTGCGCTTCTCCTTCGAGTGGCCACGCCGGGCCTTGGGCTGCTTGTCAGCCGCACCCTCGAAAAACGTGTTCGTCAGGTCGAACAGCGTTACCGTGTGTCCCAGCGAGAACAGGTCCGTCACACGCTCGAACACGTGGGCCTCGATCGCCCGGCGCCGCGACAGCAGCGCATCCGAGGCCCGGTACAGGCGCATCATGTTCATGGTCTCGAAATCGACATCGAGGAGTTCGCCGAGCGCACTCCGCTCGCAGAGCCAGCGCCAGGTCGCGCGCTCCGAGCCCGGAACCGCCATGCGGCCGATGATCGACCCCATGGCCACGGCCCGCGACCGGCGGTTGAAACCCAGATGCTCCAGGAGTGCCTCGAGGCCGAGTTGTTCCATCGCCCACAGCCCCACATGCTCGACACCGGCAGAACGCGGCCGCACCATCTCCAGGGACGCCACATCCACCGTTTCCATGTTGGAGCCGGGCCCGGCGCCTGCGACCGGGGGTGAGCGGCTGACCAGCCGGGCAGCGATGCGCTGTGCTTCCGCCTCGACGTCATCGGGCCAGGGGAGCGGCAGAAGTGTCTCCTGGCGCCCGATGAGCTGGGTGATGCGCGCGCACAACAGGCGCCAGTGTCTCTTCTCCACGGGGAAGGCGCTTCCGAGGTTGAGGAGGGTCCTCTGCCTGACCCTGTCGCCCTGTCGTTCGTTGCGGACGAGGCGGTAGGAGAAGTACTGGGTCCCGTCTTCGGTGGTGCGTGTTTTTGCGCGCCTGATGAACATGCGGCGTGTTTATCAGGTTGAGCGGTGCGCTGGAATCCCTTTCCTGTTCGTTTATGGCACCACTCCCGATAATCGTGAATACAATATCGGGCAAAAACAGTGTGTTGTCTGACACGGGAAGTCAGAAATACCGCGAAATCAACAGAATCACGCCAAAAAAAGTTAAACTTGGGCTACGCTGCTGGCCGCTTCGATCCTCGTTTTCCTGTTCGTTCACCTGATCCCGGGCGATCCGGCCGCGATCCTTCTGGGGGACGCGGCGACGCCCGAGGACGTGGCCGAACTTTCGCGCGAGCTTGGCCTCGACGAACCTCTGTGGAAGCAATACCTGCTTTGGCTGGGAAACGTGCTCAGGGGCGATCTCGGCACATCGGTGTTCTTTCGCGAGCCGGTCCTGGCCGTGATCGGTGACGGGGCCGAAACTTCGATCCTGCTGGCCTGCATGACAATGTTCTGGATTGTTCTGTTCGGCGTACCCATCGGCATCGTCGCCGCCATGCGCCACGGGTCATGGGCGGACCAGTTCGTATCCGGCGGCGCGATGCTGTTTGCCTCGATACCGACCTTCTGGCTGGGCCTCTATCTGATCATGATCTTCGCCGTCGGTCTGGGCTGGTTTCCTTCATCGGGATTTCCTTCGCTCGCAGACGAGGGCGGCGTTACGAACCTGCGTTACCTGATCCTGCCCAGCCTCACGCTCGCCGCGCCGAACGCGGCGCTTATCATCCGCCTGATCCGGGCCTCGATGCTCGATGTGGCGCGCGAGGATCACGTGCGCACCGCCCGCGCCAAGGGCCTGCATCCGGCCCGCGTGGCCGTCAGGCACATCTTTCGCAACGCGCTGATCGCGGTAGCCGCGGCCTTTGGCTTCACCTTTGCGGCCTTGGTCAGCGAAGCGGTCGTGACCGAAACCGTCTTTTCCCTGCCCGGGATCGGACGCCTCGTGGTGCAGTCGATCCTGCGCCGCGATTATCCGGTTATCCAGGGTGTCATCCTGATCGTGGTTGTCTTCTACATGTGCGTCAATCTGCTGGTGGATCTCGCCTATGCCCGCCTTGATCCGAGGGTGTCCCTGAAATGACCGCACTGACCTCTTTCATTTCCGGCCTGCGCAGCCGCCGGTTGGCGGCGATCGGTTCGGTCTGGCTCGCCATCGTGTGCGTGGCCGCAATCGGCGCGCCCGTGCTTGCGCCTTTCGATCCGCTGGAATTCGACCCGGCCATTCGCCTGTCTGAACCCGGCTGGCCCTATCTGTTCGGTACCGACCATTTCGGGCGGGATTCGTTCTCCCGCGCCATCCACGGCGCGCGGATGGCGGTAATGATAGGTTTGGGCGCCGTAGTGGTTGCACTGGCCAGCGGCGGGTTGATCGGGATGGTTTCCGCCTATTTCACACGGTTGGGCCATGTGCTGATGCGTGGAGTCGATGTTCTGATGGCATTTCCGGCGCTGCTCCTTGCGCTGGTGCTGATGACGCTGCTGGAGCGCTCGGTCATCAACACGATCATCGTGATCGGCGCCGTCTACGCCACCACCACGGCGCGCATCCTGTTCGGCATGACACTGAAACTGAAGGCGGAGGTCTTCATCGATGCCGCGGTCTGCTCGGGCGTCGGGCATGTCTCGATCCTTTTCCGGCACATTCTGCCCAACCTCGTCTCGCCGTTGCTGGTGCAGGCGAGCTTCATCTTCGCCTTTGCGCAATTGCAGGCCGCTGCGCTCGACTTTCTGGGCCTCGGCCTGCCGCCCGAGGTGCCGAGTTGGGGAAACATGCTGAGCGAAGAACGCATCTATGTCACCCGCGCGCCCTGGCTGTTGATCTTCCCCGGCGGGCTGATCATCCTTTCCGTGTTTTCCATGAACATCGTCGGCGACGCGCTGCGCGATGGCCTTGATCCCAGGTTCAGGGGCGACATCGCGGGAGTGTGAGACATGGCGCTGCTGGAGGTAAATGATCTGGAAATCGGCATTGCTGCAGCCGGCGGGCTCCTGCCGGTCGTGCATGGCGTCTCCTTTTCGGTCGAAGAGAGCGAAACGCTCGGCATCGTCGGCGAAAGCGGTTGCGGCAAGAGCGTGACTGCGCTGGCGATCATGGGGCTTCTCGAGGGCTCTGTCGTGCGGGTCACCGGCGGATCGATCCGTTTCGACGGGCTGGATCTGCCTACACTTGCCCCGGCGGAGCGCCGCGCCATAATGGGTGACCGGATGGCGATGATCTTCCAGGAACCGATGACCAGCCTGAATCCGGTTTACAGGGTCGGTGACCAGATCATGGAGTCCCTGCGCCAGCACCGGGCCTTGCCGCGGAAGCAGGCGCGCGACCGGGCGGTGGAGTTACTTGACCTTGTGCGCATCCCCGATCCGGCCCGACGCGTCGACAGCTTCCCGCACCAGATGTCTGGTGGGCAACGCCAGCGGGTGATGATCGCGATGGCGCTTGCCTGCGACCCGAAACTCCTGATCGCGGACGAGCCGACGACGGCGCTAGATGTCACCGTGCAGAAAGAGATCCTCGACCTGATGATCGACCTGCAAATGCGCACGGGAGCAGCCATTGTTCTGATCTCGCACGACCTTGGCGTGATTGCCCGGACTTGCCACAAGGTCGCCGTGATGTATCGCGGCGCGATTATCGAGAGCGCAACGACGAATGAATTGTTTTCGAACATGAGCCATCCCTATACGCACGGGCTGTTTGGCTCGATCCCGCCCGTCGATCGCGACGTGGAATGGCTCGGGGCGATTCCAGGCCGGGTTCCGACGATCGAGGAGGCACTGACCGGCTGTCCGTTCCATCCGCGTTGCGCTCTGACGCGGGACCGGTGCAAGTCCCGTGCCCCGGCCCCCGAGGCCGTCGCTCCGGCCCATTTCGTACGCTGCCATTTCCCGCAAGGCGTGCCGACATGACCCGCCCCTTGCTCGAAGTGCGCGGGTTGAAGACCTGGTTCCGGATCGGAGGGAGTGGGTTCCTGCGCCGGAAGGCGGTTCTGAAAGCCGTCGACGGGATTTCGTTCGACATCAAGGGTGGCGAGGTGCTTGGCCTCGTCGGCGAAAGCGGTTGTGGCAAGTCAACGGTCGGGCGCACGCTGACCCATCTCGAAACGGCCACCGGAGGCTCAGTCGTTTTCGAGGGGCGCGACATCCTGAAAATGTCACCGGCTGAATTCCGTCCACTGCGGCGCCACATTCAGATGATCTTTCAGGATCCCTTCGCGTCGCTCAACCCGCGCCTGCGCATCGAGCGAATGCTGTCCGAGCCGCTTTTCGTCCACAAGCTCTGTCGTGACCGGGCGGAAGCGCGGGAAAGGATCGCCGGAATGCTTGAACTCGTGGGGATGGACCCGGGTGCAATGCGGCGCTATCCGCACGAGTTTTCCGGCGGCCAGCGCCAGCGCATCGGGATCGCGCGGGCGATGATTCTGACACCGCGGCTGGTCATCGCCGACGAAGCGGTCTCTGCGCTCGACGTGTCGATTCAGGCGCAGGTCCTGAACCTGATAAAGAAACTTCAGCAAGACAGCGGGGTGTCGATGCTGTTCATCAGCCATGATCTTGGCGTCGTGCGCCACGTCAGCGACCGGGTTGCCGTCATGGTCGGAGGAAAGATCGTGGAAACCGGCGACAGGCAGAGGATATTCGGCGCCCCCGGGCATGAATACACACGCAGGCTCCTGGCTTCGGTTCCGCGTTTCGCGGCGAGTGGGGCGTAATGGCGCAAAAACGTGTCTTCCTCGGGTCAATTGCAACCGAATCCAATACGTTTTCGCCGTTGCGGACCGATTTGCGCGACTTCGAGGACAGCTTCTTCGCTCCACCCGGTCTGCATCCCCCGACGCCGACCCTGTGCAGCGCGGTCTACCCGGTCGCGCGGGCCAGGGCCGATGAGCTGGGCTGGACGCTGATCGAAGGCACCGCAGCCTGGGCCGAGCCGGGCGGTGTCGTCAACCAGCGCGCGTGGGAATTTCTCCGCGACCAGCTTCTGGACCAGCTTCGCGCGGCGATGCCCGTGGACATTGTCCTGCTCGGCCTGCATGGCGCCATGGTGTCCCGGGACTGTCTCGATTGCGAGGGGGAGTTGATTGAGGCGGTGCGCGGCATCGTCGGTGCGAAGGCGACCGTCGGCGTGACCTTCGACCCGCACAGCCACCTTTCGGAAAGGCGCGTGAGAAACGCGGACCTGATTACCGTCTTCAAGGAATTTCCCCACACCGATTTCGTGGAAACGGCGGAGAATCTGGTACACTTGGTCAACATGACCGATACCGGGCAGATCTCGCCGGTGATCTCGAGTTTCGATTGCCGGATGATCGAGGTTCTGCCGACGAGCCTGGAGCCGATGCGCGGTTATGTCGACCGGTTAAAGGCACTTGAGGGTATCGACGATATCCTGTCGGTTTCGGTCGTTCACGGGTTCATGGCCGGCGATGTGCCCGATCTCGGCGCAAGGGTCATCGTGATCACCAACGATGCGAAAAACAAAGGCGATGCACTGGCCAAAAGGCTCGGCATGGAGTTGTTCGCGATGCGCGGAAGGACACGCCTGGATTTCCTGACCCCGGGCGAAGCGCTCGACAGGGCGCAGGCAGCGCAGAGGAGCCCCGTGGTCATTGCCGATGTCTGGGATAATCCCGGTGGCGGCGTGCCGGGTGATTCCACGATCATTCTGCGGGAAATGCTGGCGCGCAACATCGAAAACGCGGCGGTAGCGACAATCTGGGATCCTATCGCCGTGCGCACCTGCATGTCGGCTGACGAAGGCGCGCGCCTGCGCCTGCGTTTCGGTGGCAAGATGTCGCCGGACGGCGGTGAACCGGTCGACGCCACCGTCACCGTGCGCCGGATTGTGCTCGATGCCGTCCAGAGCTTCGGCAACAGTGTCGTGCCGCTCGGCAACAGTGTCCGGATCGAGACCGGCGGCATAGACGTGATTCTGAACACGGTGCGCAGCCAGGTCTTCAATCCCGACGTTTTCCTGAACCTCGGCATCGATCCGGCAAAAAAGGACATACTGTTGGTAAAATCCACCAATCACTTCCACGATGCGTTTTCCCGGATCGCGTCCGAAATCCTCTATGCAACCGTCGAGGGTCTTTATCCGAACGACCCTGTCACGAACGGCTATCGCAACCTGAGCAGGAAGATCTGGCCACTGGCGGAGAGTCCCCATGGCTCGTGAGCCGGTTGAATGCGAAACACCCGCGCTTGTCATCGATGAAGCGACGGCGCTGAGAAATATCGCCCGGTTTCAGGCCCATTGCGACAGGAACGGCCTGAAACTTCGTCCACATGTCAAGACGCACAAGAGCGTCCGTTTCGCAAAGGCCCAGGTCGCTGCCGGGGCGGTCGGTATCACCTGCCAGAAGATCGGGGAGGCCGAGGTGATGGCCGCATGCGGCATGGACGACATCCTCATCACCTACAACATCGTCGGGGAAGCGAAACTCACCCGGTTGCGCGCGCTTGCGGGCCGGGTGAAATCCCTTTCCGTGACCGCTGACAGCACTGCCGTGATCGAGGGGTTGGCCGCGGCGTTCGAAAGCGCGCCACGTCCGGTAAACGTTCTGGTCGAGTGCGATACGGGTGGAAGACGCTGCGGTGTCCGGACCCCGGGAGCGGCAACAGGGCTCGCGCGAACCATCGCTGCATGTCCCGGCCTGAGGTTTGGTGGGTTGATGACATTCCCGGCAATCGCCGGTCAGAAGCGCGTGACGGACTTCATGCGCGCCGCGAAAGCCGGGACCGAGGCCGTCGGTATCAGGTGCGTGGAAGTCTCGTCGGGCGGGTCGCCAGATATGTGGCGGGCCGATACCGGTGGCGTGCTCACCGAATATCGAGCAGGCACATACATTTTCAACGACCGGTCTCTGGTTGCGCGGGAAACTTGTGCGTGGAGCGATTGCGCGGCGCATGTCGTCGCCACTGTCGTCAGCGTCCCGACCGAAACCCGTGCGATCATCGACGCCGGCTCCAAGGTGCTGACTTCGGACCTGCTCGGCCTCGAAGGGTACGGACACATCATCGGGCGCCCGGGGATGCGAATAACGGGCCTGAGTGAGGAGCATGGCGTCGTCCGGTGCGATCCGGATGACCGGCTTCGTGTGGGAAACCGGGTCAGAATAATTCCGAACCACATCTGTGTCGTAACCAACATGCTCGATTTTGCCTGGTTGCGACAGGAAGGGAACGAAATGGTTGCGCTCCCGATAGATGCGCGCGGGAAAGTGATCTGACTGGGGGCGCCTATTGGGTCGAGCAGGGAATGTTGCGCATCTTTTGCCCATCCAGGAGTCGACCTGTCCCGTATTCTTTCCGGTCTCTCCAAGAGGCAGCCCTGGGAATCCGGACAGTTGAGGCAGGGTCTACCGGCAAACTCCACATTGCGGACTTGGCGTGCGATGAACTCCGCTGGCCTGAACGCCGGCCGACAGGTAACGTAGCTTCGCTCGCGCTCCTGGCCGGTCTTCCTGGATGCAGACCGGAACCCCAAGTTCTGCTGAACATTCTGCCTTGCCCTCGAGCTCAAGCGCACGTGCGGCGCGAAAAGGTCGAAAACGCCTTGTCCTCTTGAGGAATCGTCTCCCAACTCCGAATGGATGGCAGCCCTGTGATTGACCTTGACGAAGCACGGAAACCTTGACTGCCTGTGCGCGGCCATTATCACGCCAAGTTGCCGATCTTGCTTTGCGAGGAGTACAGCTTCCACCTGGTACGGGAATTCCATCGGTGGACATGTTCAACCCGCAGGCGCCTGCCGAGTGCGTCATGGTCCTTCGCATCCGTGCGGAAGACTGGACCATACGGTGAGGCGGCTTTCCAGTCCGACCTGGCCGTGGCCGGTGATTGATGCGCGCCAGCCCTGCAGCGAAACCATGAAGGCTCTGCCAGGCAACCGCTACAAGGCGAAATGGAAGTCGTCACGATTATCGGCCGAATGACAGCAAATGGGTTCCGGCGGGATTTGCGATGACCACAATCGATGCACATCATCATTTTTGGCACCCGGCACGCGGCGACTACACGTGGATGCCGATGGACAATCCCGTGCTCGCCCGGCCCTATGACCCGTCGCATCTGGCTCCCACCCTGGAAGCCCAGGGAATCGATCGAACCGTCCTCGTCCAGGCGGCGGCAACGGTCAACGAAACCGAGTACATTCTGGGACTGGCTGATGCGATGTCGCATGTCGCTGGAGTCGTAGGCTGGATCGACTTCGAGGACGTTTCCGACCGGCAAGATCTCGCGCGGCTTGCACACCACCCTAAATTCGTCGGGGTTCGGCCGATGATCCAGGACATTGACGATGTCGACTGGATGCTGCGTACCGACATCGAGTGGGCGTATCGCGCGGTCGTTGCAGAGGACCTCGCGTTCGACGCCCTCGGATTCCCGCGGCACCTGGAGAATTTCCTTTCGCTCCTGCAGCGGCATCCGGACATGAGGGTTGTCATCGACCATTGCATGAAGCCGCAGATTGCGGATCATTCCCCGGAAACCTTCGACCATTGGGCGCTGGGAATGTCCCGACTTGCAAGGGAGACCGGGGCCTTTTGCAAGCTGTCCGGGCTGGCTACGGAAGCTCGCGAAAGCTGGACGATCGAAGACCTGCGTCCCTACGTCGATCACGTGTTGAGCGAATTCGGAGCGGAACGCGTGATGTGGGGCTCGGATTGGCCGGTCTGTCGTCTGCGTGTCGAATACGCGGATTGGCTTGCCGCAACCCGGATACTGACCGGAGAACTGGAACACGAGGAGAAGTCCCGCGTGTTCGGTGGCACCGCGATCGAATTCTACCGCCTGGAACTATAATTCGTTCAGGAAATCCAGAATCTTCTTTCGGTCCAGCCTCGCCCTGTCCTCGGGTTGGGTTGAAATGGTCAATGCGGCGGCGGCCTGAGCGAATTCTGCCGCCGAACGCAAGTTCGACGTCCTGGTCAGTTCCACCGCCAGCGCCCCGACAAATGCGTCCCCGGCACCGTGCGTCGAGACGACGTCGACGTTGAACCCGGGCAGTTCAAAGCTCGTGTCTTTCGTACGGGCATGCAGACCCTCTCCGCCCAGGGTAACGATGACGTTCGCGGGGCCGCGTTCAATCAGTCTCTCGGCCGCGCGTTCCGCATCGAGGGCCATTTCGTCGAGACCCGTGTGTTGAGCGGCTTCAACGCGGTTGACGACCAGTACGTCAACACGGTCGATCGCTTCCTGTCCCGCGAGCGCATCGTCGCGGTATGGCGCCGCATTGAGAATCACGCAGCAACCTCTCGGTGCACGGGCGATGGCGGCGTGATTGACCATCGGCGGAATTTCACACTGAAGAAGCAATCCCTTGAGCGATCGAGGCACGGTGATCTCGGAAGGATCAATACCGCTGTTGACTCCCGAGACGATAACCGCGCCGTAATCTCCGCGAGGATCGACAATTGCCACGCTCATGCCCGTGGATCCGGCAACTTGCCTGACCTGCCGGTCGTCGACCCCGGAGTCCTTGAACGACCGGCGAATCCTCTCGCCGAATTCATCACTCCCGATGCGCCCCGCCATGGCGGTTGACGCGCCCATTCGGGCTGCCGCCTGTGCCTGGTTTCCGCCCTTGCCCCCAAGTCGGTACGAAACCGAATTTCCGACGACGGTCTCGTCGGGTTGCGGAAAATGCGGTGCGTCGACAATGACGTCGAGGTGCAGGGCACCGATGACGAGGATTTCCGGATTCATGCTCAGGCTCCGTAAAGCGCCGCGGCGATCAGGCGTTGACTCAGGGTTGCATCCTGTTTCGACATGGCGTCAGCGAGCGCCCCGTCATGGACAAGTTCGCTCGCGATTCGACGTAGCCTGTCGGCCAGTCGGACATTTGTTCGCGCTTCTTCCGAAGGATCGAGACCCGAATGATCCGGAAAAGTGTCGAAATAGATGACGCCTTCGTAACCGTTTCTGGCCAGCTCGACGAACAGTTCAAGGGTCAGGACCGGGTGCACCGAACCGACCATCAGCCCGTCGTCCCGGTTGCCGCGCGCGTCGTTGAGATGGACGCCGAGCAGGCGTGAATGTCGGCAGATCAGATGTGCCGAGTACGCTGGCATTTCGTTGGCCATGAGGGCGTGGGCCATGTCGAGAGTCACGCCGAGGTTTGCCCGGTCTGCGTCCCTGATCGCCAGCAAGGTCGTCGCGGCATCAGGCAAGAGCGCATGGGCACGCGGCTCCGCCGGCTTGTATTCGATCGCGACGTCAATGTCGGGATTGTGGTCCGCAATCTCCACGAGCGCGCTGATGGTGTCTTCCCACATGCGGTGGTAGGTGCCCTGAAAGGCGTAATCCACCCCGTCCTGTCCCGGCCAAATGGTCATCAGTCTGCCGTTCATCTCGGAGAGCGCATCGATCCCTCTCTTCGTCAGGTCGATTGCCGCACGTCGGTTTCTCCGGTCGGGATTCGTGAATGAGCCGATGGCGAAACGCCTGATGCCGTAGTAACGCATGGCCAGACTGTTCAGGACCATGCCGTTGTCGGCCAGCAACGAGACCACGTGCCGCGGGTCGAGGCCCTCGACGTGATCAGGGAAATTGAGATCCGCCGAATTGATACCCTCAATTCGCCCGACGGTGGCGATGAGGTTCTGAAGCAAAGAGGCCGAAGTCCCCGCAACGACCGGTTTGAAGGCATTTAGCCGGACTGCGTATCCGGTTTGCGTGGAGGTCGTGCGCTCTTCTTGTGTCATCGATCGGTCCAGTTCTTGTGTCTTTTGGCGGGTTCGTGAGCGGACTTGGCCTTTGGTCGTGGCGTCAATGCGTTCTGACGTCTTCAATTCGGTTCCCGGTCTTGGGAATACGTGCTGATCGGCGGGCGTTCATCATGGCACGGCACGGCAGAATGGATGTGGCGCATGACTTGCGCAGCACGGCGAACCGGATCGGGTTCCTGCTGGCTTACGGTTATTTTCGGGCGACGCGACGTTTCTTCTCTCCGGAGCGCTATCATGAGCGTGACATTGCATTTGTTTCCCGAGTCGTCGGTGCTTCTCCCCATGAGTTTTCCAAGGAAAATTACAGGGAAAGAACCCGTCTGCATCATCGGAGGCGCATTCTCGATTTGCAAGGCTTCCGGCCTTTTGCTGTGTAACTTTTCCAACGGCTGGACGAATGAGGTGGTTAGCTGACTCCGGCCTGGACCAGCTTTTCGGAATGTGACGCATTTGCGGCGACTTGGGCAGTGAGGGCTTCCCCGCATTCATGGCCCTGTGCCGGAGTGCGCTCGCGGGTGCGTTTCGGTTATGTTGGCCGCTGCGACAGCCGTGATCAGGATGCCGCTGGTTGTGCCTCGCCCCTGGTCATGAAGCCGTGCTTTCGCAGCATTTTGAACCAGCGCGGCGCGTTGCGCATGACCATCAGTGCCTCGTAGTCGGTTTCGCGATCCCGATAGAATTCCCCTGTCGTGAGCATGTGGTAGATGACACGCAACAGCTTGTGGACGGTGGCGACGGTGGCCCGCTTGTAGCCACGGCGCACGGTGAGCGCCTTGTGATATCCCTTGAACTGACAGTGGTTGCTTCGGGCGGCGGCCTGTGCGCACTCGATGAGGAGGGTGCGCAGCGCCTGATTGCCCCTGCGGACGCGTCCCGAGCGTCGTTTTCCGGCGCTCTCGTTGTTGCCGGGAGCGAGCCCGGCCCAGGCGGCGCAGTGACGTTCCGACGGGAAGACGGAGATGTCGGGGCCGAGCTCGATGATGATTGCCGATGCGGCGCGATGGTCGATGCCGGGTATGGTGGTCAGCAACCTGATGGCCACCTGGTGTTCGGCGAGGCCCCTGTCGATGACGGCGTCGTATTCGGCGAGCCGCTCACCGGCCTGGTCGAAGAGGCGGACCTGGTCACGCAACAGGAACCGGTCGGCCTCTGAAAGCTTGCTTTCGAGGGCATCGTTGAGTGTCGCGAGATGCCTGCGGACATGGCCGGAGAGCGAGGCCATGATCTCGGCGCGTTCCTTGCCCGCAACCAGCCCGTCGAGGATGCGCCGTCCGTTGACCCCGAAGAGGTCGGAGAGGACGCCGCCGACACGGATGCCGGCGCTGTCGACGATCTTGTGAACGCGGTTGCGCGTCCGGGTCCGCTCGGCGACGATCTTCCGGCGCGCCCGTGCGACCCGGCGCAACGCGCGGAACGCTTTCGGCGGCACCAGGCTCGGATTGCAGAGGCCGAACTGGCAGACCCGGGCCAGCCAGACGCTGTCGGCAATGTCGGTCTTGCGCCCCTTGATCTGCTTGACGTGCTGGGCATGGAGCAGCAGGGGTGTGATGCCGGCCTCGGCGACGGTGTCGAAAACCGTCTCCCAGTAGACGCCCGTGCCTTCCATCGCCGCCGCCGTCACACCGTGCGCGCGGAGCCAGTCGGCAAGGGCGGCAAGCCCGCACGGAAGGGCGCTGAACTCCTTGTTGTGGATCTGTGCATCCGCATTCGCCCGGGCAATACGCACCGTCGCCGTGACCTGCATCTTGTGCACGTCAATGCCGACGGCGCACGGGTGGATGACATGGAGCGTGTCTGTCGCTATCATGGAACTTCCTCCTTCGGGTGGAACATACGCGGAAGTGGGCGGGTCGACGGATAGCTGACTCGCAGATCCTGTGTGGACTGCGGTGCATTTTGCTGTGCGTTCTCGGATTGACCGGATACATGGCGGGGTGCGAAGCCGTTGACCTGGGACAGTTTGGAAACGGGCTCATAAGGCCGCACAAAAAAAGCGTCCTCATGCCCACTTCCGCACCCGATCAATTGTCACAACCGGCGGAACAGGGAAAGCCCAGCCTCACAACCGGTCCCGGAACCGGCAGGCGGAACCAGCGGTAAAGCCGTCACTCAGTTACATGCCAAAGCGGGGTGAGCAAAAAAACCGATCATGACCGTTTGGGACCTATGTTGGGTTAAGGCCAACGGTCCCAGCGCCGGTGCTCCCGCGCACCCCAAGTCGGGCGCACCGAAACAGAACGCAAGTCGATAATCGAATCAGGGGCCGGCAGCGTCTCCATGACCTGCACAGTGCCATAGCGAAAACAGAATGGCCAGCCACTATATCAGGTCAAACTCATCGCTATGCAAACAAAAGAATAGCCCTGGCACAGCTTCGCATCCGGTGGTAGTCTGGGCTTCTGGTAGTTATGTGCTGCGAATCGCGGGATCGAGATGTGTGACGTGGCCGTTGAGAGCCTCGGGGCGATGGAAAGTGCGGCGGCATACCATCTGAGTCGCCGAGAAACGATCCAACGAACACTGACCCCAGAAGACTCAACGCGAATCCGAGCTTTCTTGACGGAGCGTGGTTCGGTCGTGCGCGGACACATTTGCATGTATACAAATTCTCCCGATGCCCATTTCATCGTCGACCGGCATTCTGGCCATGCTGCGGTCGCGTTCGCTGGCGGGTTTTCCGGATACGGCTTCAAGTTTTCGACTGTTGTTGGGGAGATATTGACTGCACTGACGATGGACAGGCCACCAGCCACCGAATCCAACCTTGCGAGACTCGAACGATTGACTGCTGATCAGTTACCGGCATCGTAGTAGCATACATGCAAACCTACATTATCCGCAGACTGCTCCAAAGCATTTTCGTAATCATCTTGGTTTCGATGGTTATCTTTGCCTCCCTTCATCTCCTTCCGGGAGATCCGTTTCTGGCCAAACAAGGTATCCAAATTGGACTTACAGGAGAAGACATCGCGAAACTCAGGTCGGCAGCAGGTCTCGATAAACCAATTTATTTGCAGTATGTAATTTGGGCCGGCAATGCGCTTCGCGGCGACTTTGGCGTCTCTTACTACGACCAGGTGGAAGTGTCGTCTCTGATCGCCCTTCGGTTACCGGCAACCCTGCAATTGACAGTCTTCGCGATGACCTTTGCATTGCTTATCGCGATTCCACTTGGGATCGCCGCCGCGATCCGCCAAAACACGATCGTCGATTACATTGTGACGGCAATTGGCACGATCGGCATGTCGGTACCGAGTTTCTGGCTCGGCATCATGCTCATCTTGGTCTTTTCAGTCCAGCTGGGCTGGCTGCCGGCGGTCGGATACGTCCCATTCTTCGACGATCCCATCACCAATCTCAAACATATTGTCCTACCCTGCGTGACACTTGGACTGGTATTGATAGCGCCGACCATGCGGTTCCTACGCTCCAGCATTCTGGAAGTAAAACGTCAGGACTATGTGCAGACCGCACATGCAAAGGGCCTCTCAGAACGAAATGTGGTATTTGGTCACATCTTGAAGAACGCCATGATTCCTACACTGACGGTCGTCGGGCTGCAAATGGGCTATCTCCTCGGCGGCAGCGTCGTGATCGAATGGGTCTTCGGTTACCCGGGACTGGGTCAACTTGTGATCGATGCCATTCGCCTGCGAGACTATGGAGTGGTCCAAGCCACCGTGATGTTGTTTGCGACGGGATTTATTCTGATCAATCTCTTGGTCGACATCCTCTATGGTGCGCTGGATCCGAGAATTCGATATGCCTAACCATGGGAGCGGTTTATAACCCCTCAGGCGGGCAATCGAACTATCACCGGAGCTTGAGTTCTGACGCCAGAACAGACCTCCTGATGGCTGAAAGCCGGCAACGAGCGCCGCCTGCGGGCCCTTGGGCTGCGAGACCGTCTATGCCTTCATCTATCGTGCCCGCCAGAAGAGCGAGGAGCTTTGGCGTTATCTCACCCGGCGCCACAAACGCCGAAGACCACGCCGGGCACGGCCCTCGCGTGACACGATCAGGGACCGCGTCTGCTGAGTTCCAGCTTGAAGTGCAACACCCCCGACCCGATATGATGTCGGGTTGGTTATCCGGACCACAGGGAGTGTTGCGCAGGCGGCGTCACGCGGCCATCGAGCAGGACGAGGGGCTCGGTCGCTTTGTCCGCGATCGTCTGGCTGAAGGCTGGTCGCCGGAACAGATCGCCGGATGGCTGAAGGCGGCAAACGAGTCAGGCCTGCGTGATGTGTGCACCGAGACGATCTACGCCTTCCTCTACCGCGCCAGGCAGAAGGCGGAGGAGCTGTGGCGTTATCTGACCCGCCGGCGCAGAACACGCCGGCCCATGCGGGCGCGACAATCCCGCGTCACCATCAACAACAGAGCCTCCATTCACGATCGGCCCGATGCGGTGGCAAACCGAGAGGAAACCGGCCATTGGGAAGCCGATCTGACCATCTGCAAGCGCACCCGCCCGGTGCTGGTCCTGCATGAACGCAAATCACGGGTGACACTGGCTGCTCGACTGACCGGCAAAACCGCCGCCGAAACCGTCTCCGTCATGGTGAGCGTGTTCCGGCGGCTCGATCCGGCAGTGCGCAAGTCGGTAACCTTCGACAACGATACCACCTTCGCCCAGCATAGCCTGCTCAGATCCATGTTCAACATGACGACCTGGTTCTGTGACGCCTATGCGTCCTGGCAAAAGGGTAGTGTCGAGAACGCCAACGGTCGATTGCGCCGCTGGCTACCCCGGCATCTGGACATCGATGCCCTCGATGACGAGGAATTGCAGGACATCGTCTTCACCGCCAACCTCACGCCACGCAAATGCGTCGGCTACAAAACCCCATTCCAGACAATGCTTGCCGACCTCGGAAAAAGCGTCCAAATCAGATTTGCTTAAGCCCGTTGCACTTCACGATGGAATCCAGGGAACCCATGCTGAGAGATAAACCTCGTACCAGCCCTACGGGTTTCAAGAGCCTTGCACAAACGCTGCGTCGTCGGCGACCAGCGGCCATCGCGGCGTTGGTTCTGACACTGATCGCGTTGGCAGCACTCCTCGCTCCGGTGATTGCGCCCCACGACCCACTGGCGATAAATGCGAAGGCCCGGTTTGCCGGCCCAAGCGCGAGCTACTGGCTTGGATCCGACGAGCTTGGCCGTGATCTATTCAGCCGGATTCTTTTCGGGACGCGAGTCACCATCGTTGTGGGACTCAGCGCCGTGGCGATCACGTTCCTTATCGGAGTGCCACTGGGGCTGATCGCCGGTTACAGGGGCCGTCTCACCGGCGATCTGATCATGCGGTTGATGGACGTCCTGTTGGCCATCCCCGGATTGTTGCTCGCGCTGACACTGGTCGCAACGTTCGGACCCAGCACCGTCAATGCCACCCTGGCCATTGGAGTCATGGGAGTGCCCGGCGTCGCGCGGTTGACGCGAGCCGTCGTTCTCGTTGAGGGAGGCCTCGATTATGTATTGGCGGCTCGCGCAACGGGCGCTACCGACATGCGTATCGCGCTTCGCACGATCCTGCCGAATTGTCTACCACCGCTGATCGTCCAGGCCTCCCTCATCATGGCACAGGCCATCTTGATCGAAGCAGCGCTGAGCTATATAGGTCTTGGAGTGCAGCCACCCTGGTCTTCGTTGGGTTCACTGCTCCGTTCGGGATATGGTTTCATTTCACGCTCCTTCTCGTACATCACATTTCCCGGGTTGACGATCTTCTTGATTGTTTGGTCGCTCAATCTCCTTGGCGACGGGTTGCGCGATGCGCTCGACCCGCGGTTACGTCAAATGTAGCGAGGGACGAGCGAAGTCCGTTTTCGCGCGCGGTTGGCACTTGGAAGGATTCCTTCAATCCGGCAAGCGCTAGCATCAACCTACGGAGGAGAAGTGACAATGTCGAATACAGTAATGACGGTGCTTGGTCCGGTGGAAGCGGACCGGCTCGGCTCAACACTGATGCACGAGCATCTTATTATCGACCTCTGCCGGGTGACGCGAATCCCCGACGGCGTGCTCAACGAGATTCCCCTGGCGGTTCACGAAATTAACTTCTTCAAAGCCGCGGGCGGTTCAACGGTTGTCGATGTGACCAACCGTATCCTCGGGCAGAACCCAGAGGGACTTGTCACGATCGCTCAACAGGCCGATCTCAATATCATCATGGGCTGCGGTTGGTACCGGGAGCCGTTTTACGATGAGAGCGTCTACCTGCACACGACCAATCAGATTGCCGACGAGATGGTGCGCGATATCGAGGTGGGCGTCGATGGCACGGGAATCCGTGCCGGGATCATTGGTGAAATTGGTACCGATCTCTACCACGTCTCACCGGCCGAAGAGCGCGTGTTCCGTGCGGCTGCGCGGGCGCATAAGCGCACTGGACTGACCATAACCACGCACGCCGTGCGGTCACCGGTCGGTCTAGATCAATTGGATATTCTCGAAGAGGAGGGGGTCGATCCGCGCCGGATCGTGATCGGTCACTGCGACTTCTATCCCCACATGGATTACCACGAAGCGGTCGCCCGCCGTGGCGCCTACGTTGAATTCGATTCAATCGGTCGGGGTTTCATCGAGTGGGAAATTCAGCGTCGCCTAGAGTGGATCCAAAACCTAATCGACAAAGGATATCTCCGCCAGATCCTCCTTTCGCATGATGTATGTTTAAAGTCTCATTTGCGAGCCTTCGGCGGGCAGGGCTACGACTACGTGTTGAGCGGATTCGTGCCGCGAATGCTCGAAGCGGGCATCAGCGAGGAACAGATTGAAATCATGATGGTCACCAATCCTCGTGCGGCGCTCACTGGTGTCATCGACTAGACTAGTTCCTTTGCACAGTGATTATGACTCTTTGAATGTTGTTTTGGGATAGGCACGGGCCATTTTGGTTCGGGCTTTTTCGGTTGAGAACATCCAGTTGATGCGAGCGCCGCTTTGGTTGCGTTGGTGTTCCCAGGCTGCGATCTCGGCGATGAGCCGCTCGCGGTTGTCGATGCGGCGCGGTCGAGGCATTGGCCACGCAAGACACCGATCTCGATCTCGACCATGTTGAGCCAGCTGGCGTGCTTAGGCGTGTAGTGGAACTCCAGCCGGCGCAGCACGCGTCGCGCCTCTGCAGGCGGCAAGGTTGCGTGGAGGGCGCCGGGCGAGTGGGTCGACAGATTGTCGAGCACGACCCGGATGCGCTCGGCTTCGGGGAAGTGAACATCGGCAAGCTCGCGCATGCACGGGGCGAAGTCCTCCGCGGTGCGCCGGTCGGCGACCTTGACCTTGCGCCAGGGCCGGTGCGCGTCGAGGAAGATGAAGAGGTTGACCGTACCGTTGCGTCGATACTCGAAGTCGGTGCGCTCAAGCTGTCCCGGCGCCGCCGGGATCGGCTGACGCACCTCGCCGATGAGCTGGGTTGGGCTCTCGTCGAAGCAGATCACCGGCCGCTTTTGATCGGGCGCCTCGCCATAGAGGTCGAGCACATCCTCCATGCGCGCGACAAACTCTGCGTTGACCTGGGAATGCACCACATGTCCTTGCGCCACGGCTACAGATCGTTCTCGGCCAGACGCCGGCGCACCGTCTTGCGCGACAGGCTGTCATGTTCGGTCAGCCTGACCAACGCATCGGCTAACAGCTCCAACGTCCAGCGGGCGCGGCCCGCCGGCGGGCTCGAACAGGAAGTTGCGATCAGCAGGAACCTGGATTCCGGAGCGAAGTGCAACGGTTTCATGAGAAGCAGATTTGGACGTCTTTGCCAAGCTCGGCGAGGATGCCTGGAAGGGCGTTTTGAAACCGAGACACTTTCGCGGTGTGAGGTTGACGGTGAGCGTGATGCCCTGGATTCTCCTGGTCCGAGATGCTGTCGATATCGATATCGCGCGGCAACCAGCGTCGTAGTCGGCCATTGGCGTTTTCGATGCCGCCCTTTTGCCAGGAGGCATAGGCTGTCGCAGAACCATGTTGTCATGTCGCGCATGGTTCGGAGCAGGCCATGCTGGGCGAAGACGGTGTCGTTGTCGAAGGTGGTGGACTTGCGCACGGCGGGTCGATCCTGCCGAAGACGACGAGCATGACGGAGATGGCCTCGGCTGCGGTCTTGCCGGTAAGCCGGGCTGCAAGCGTGACGTGTCAACGCCGGAGAGATTTTGCATCGGCGGGCCGGAGTAAAAGTGCATCAGGCTGCGCCGGTGTGAGTTACCCGGCAAGATGCCTTCCGGCGGGTGGTGATCGGAGGTCTATTCATGATTGTCTCCTTCGACATAATGTTCGAAACGGACCGAGGCCTGATGCAGCAACTCGGGCGTCATCGAGAGATAGACCTGGGTGCCGTCGAGATTGGCGTGACCAAGCCAGGTGGAGAGCGCCGGCAGCAACCGCGTGGGCAAGGAGCATCAAAGCTTTCGGTGGCGCCCCGCTGGATCTGGTCGCTGAACGCTTGCAAATCAATGATCCCATCGGGTCCACGCGGACTTCATCGAACAACCCCTCAATCTCCTTCTCGATCAAGGCGCGAACTCGTTCTTCTCGTCCCCCGGCCCCTGGTGTCTCACACAGTCGCTTTAAGAGATCAATGTTCACAGCTTCCACTCCAAATTATGGTCATCGATCACTTCTAGTGTTTTGGTTCTTTTTCACGATGCCGATTCCTGCAGCTTCTGGTGCCCCTTCTTCCATGCCTCCACGAGATCTTCGGGCTTCCTGCTCCAGCGGAACGGCCCGGCGTCATTGGCATTGCGGTGCGCGATGTAACCCTCGATCGCCGCGATGCACTCGTCGAGCGAGTTGAAGATCGCGTGCTTGAGCCTCTGCCTCGAGAGCCTGGAGAAGAACCCCTCGACGGCATTCATCCACGAGGCCGAGGTCGGAGTGAAGTGAAACGTCCAATTGGCGTTGTCCTTCAGCCATTCGTTGACCTCGGCCGACTTGTGAGAGGAAACGTTGTCGAGGACGACATGAACCTGGGTTCCGGGCTTGATCCCCTCGGAGACGAGGTCGAGAAAGGCGTGGAATTCCTCCGAGCGGTGACGCGCGACCATCTGGCCGGTGACCTTTCCGGTGGCGACATCGAGGGCCGCCATCAGGCAGGTGGTACCGTTGCGCTTGTCGTCGTGAGTGCGGGTCTCGGGATGGCCGGGCTTCATCGGCAGGGGCGTCTGCGTCCGTCCCAATGCCTGGATCTGTGTCTTCTCGTCCACCGAGATGACGACAGCGTGGTCGGGCGGGTTGACGTAGAGGCCGACGACGTCGCGGACCTTCAACTCGAACCTCGGGTCGCGGGAGACCTTGAATGTCTTGACCCTGTGGGGTTTCAGGCCGTTGTGCTTCAGGATGCCGAACACCGTCGAGACGGCGATCCCCAGCTTTTTCGCCAGCGCCCGCAGCGTCCAGTGACTTGCGTGCTTCGGCGACGGCGACATCGCAAGCTCGATCAGTTCACTGACCTTGTCCTCGGATATCGGCTTGCGGCCCCGTCTCCGGGGGATGTCGTAAAGCAGGCCGTCAACACCCTCGACGAGGAAGCGGTCCCACCAGCGCCAGACCGTCGGCTTCGACATGCCGGTGGCCCTCATCGTCTGCGACAGTGTGAGGCCGTCGCCGAGGTGCAGGATGATTGTCGCCCTCTGGACATGCTTGAGGATCGAATGCGGATCGGATTTGATCTTTTCGAGACGTTTCCGGTCTTCCTCGCTGAGGACGATCGGTGTTCTCCTGCTCTTTGCCATTGCAGCTCTGCTCCCGTTCGAAAACTGTGCGGCTTTCGCCGGGAGTGGTTGAATCATAATCCACAGGAGAATGGAATCTCCAAAACCGATCATGACACTAGTTCCAATCAAGGATGACCTTTCCTGAGTTGCCAGATCGCATTGCTTCGAAGCCTTTCTCATAATCATCGATCGACAGGCGATGCGAGATTAACGGCGACAAGTTCATCCCTGACTGAACGAATGCAATCATTTTGTACCAGGTCTCGTACATTTCACGACCATAGATTCCCTTGAGTGTCAGCATCTTGAAAATGACCTTGTTCCAATCGATCTCAAATGAAGTTGGTGCGATGCCAAGGATGGCAATTTTTCCGCCGTTATTCATAACGTCAATCATATCACGAAACGCATGTGCCGAACCTGACATCTCCAGTCCCACATCGAATCCTTCTGACATTCCAATACTTTGCATGACGTCACTCAAGTCACTTTCGTTGGGGTCAATTACCCAATCTACTCCCACCGTTCGGGCAAGTTCCCTACGGACAGGATTCAAGTCTGTTATGACGACCTTTCGCGCACCAGATTGTTTCGCCACCATGGCGCTCATAATTCCAATAGGTCCGGCGCCAGTGATGAGAACATCCTCCCCCACAAGATTGAAACTTAGGGCCGTGTGAACTGCGTTTCCAAATGGATCAAATATCGCGGCTGTTTCATCATCGATGTCATCCGGGATCGGAACAATGTTCGACTCTGGCAGGCACACATATTCCGCGAACGTGCCTGGGTGATGCACACCAACTCCTTGGGTATTCCGACAAAGGTGTCCACGACCTGCTCGGCAATTCCGACACTGACCACATACCAAATGACCCTCTGCCGATACCCGCTGTCCGATTGAATACTTAACTGCAGAACTTCCAAGTCCGAAAATCCGCCCACAGAATTCATGGCCAATGATCATAGGTATTGGCACGGCTTGGGATGCGAAGTCATCCCAATTCCAAATGTGAATGTCTGTTCCGCAAATCGCAGATTTTTTGACTTCGATTAGAACTTCGTTTGGGAGCGGCGTGGGCATTGGAACGTCCGTCATCCATAGCCCAGGTTCCGATCGAGATTTGACCAATGCGCGCATCGAGTTCTTCATGAGAAACTCCGAGATTCGGTTACTCCGTCAATCAGGCTGAATGTCATCGATCGTAGCTAGCTCTCGATCACTCGATCGCCGCTGAATCAAATCGGCCTGTTTGCGGATCTTTAATGATTTGATCAGCACACATTACCAACCCATTCATATACCCGAAAACACCGAATCGATACCCTCCTCAGGGGCGGTGTCGCCGTCAGGAACCTCAACGAGGTCTTCGCCATCAAGAGGGCGGTTCCCCACGGACATGTGGCAGCGGTGCTGGGAACGCTCCGGTCCCTGGGCCTGGTGCGCATCCTCGACCGCAAGGCAGACCGCATGCGTGATCTCGCCGTCGCCGCCATTGTCGCGCGCATCGTCGATCCCGCCTCCAGGCCGGCCACCGCCCGGGCGCTGTCGCCCGAGACCGCATCGACCAGCCTCGGGGCCGTGCTCGATCTCGGGCCCGTCACCGGCAACGAGATGCTGGCCATGCTCGACTGGCTGCTGAAGCGCCAGCCCTGGATCGAGAAGAGCCTCGCCAACCGGCACCTCGCGGGCGGCAATACCCTTGTTCTCTACGATGTTTCCAGTTCGTTCCTGGAGGGGCGGTGCTGCCCCCTGGCGGCCTTCGGCCACAACCGTGACGGCAAGACGGGCAAGCAGCAGATCACCTACGGACTGTTGTGTGCCGCGGACGGCTGTCCGGTGGCGATGGAGGTCTTTGCCGGCAACACCGGGGATCCCTCCACGGTGGCGTCGCAGGTGGCCCGGGTCCGCACCCGCTTCGGCATCGACCATGTGGCGCTGGTGGGCGACCGGGGGATGATCACCGCGGCCCGCATCCACGAGGATCTCAAGCCGGCGGATCTCGACTGGATCTCGGCCCTCAAGACCGAGGATATCCGCAAGCTCCTGCGTCCGGCGGGTCCGGGCAAGCCGCCGCCGCTGGTCCCCGAGGCCCTGGTTCCCGACGCGGTGGCGGAGGTCACCGGCCCGGACTTTCCCGGCGAGCGGCTGATGGTCTGCCTGAACCCGCGGTTGCGGGAGGAACGGGCCCGCAAGCGGGAGGACCTGCTGCAGGCGACGGAGGAGACGCTGGAGACGATTGCGGCGTCGGTGCGCGCGGGCCGGCTGAAGGGCCGGGAGGCCATCAACCGCAGGGTGGGACGGGATGCCAACCGCAGGAAGGTCGAGAAGCATTTCGAGATCACCGTCACCGACGATGCCATCACCTGGAGCCGGCGGCAGGAACGGATTGCCGCCGAGGCACGGCTTGACGGTGTCTACGTGATCCGCACCAGCCTTGATCCCGAAGCCATCGGGCCGGAGGCGGCGGTGGTGGCGTACAAGTCCCTCGCGCAAGTGGAGCGTGCATTTCGAATTCTCAAGGCATCCCGGCTGGAGATCCGTCCGGTCCACGTCTGGTCCGAGGATCATGTCCGGGCGCATGTGTTCCTGTGCGTGCTGGCCTTCTACGTTGAATGGCACCTGCGCCGTCGCCTGGCGCCGCTTCTGTTCGAGGATGACGACCGTGAGGGCGCGCAGGCACGACGCAAGTCACCGGTGGCGCCTGCCAGGATCTCGGAGAGCGCCAAGGCCAAGGCCGACACCAAACTGACTTCCGACGGGCTGCCGGTTCACAGTTTCACGACGCTTCTCGCCGACCTGGCCACGCTGACGCTGAACGAGGTGGCCATACCGGCCCGGCGGGCGTACCGGTTTCCGCTGATGTCGGAACCGACGCCGCTTCAGAGCCGGGCATTTCAACTGATGGAGATCGATCCGACCAGGTTTGTTCCCAGTACGAGTCCAGCCTGATATCGGATACTTATCTGATATCATTGGATAATATTTCAAATCTGGTGATGAAGTTCCGCTTAGTACCGAATCTCATTGCGCAGCGGTCAGGGAAATGCCTTCTGCTGGAGGTCGCCAGCGACCACTGGTCCGTGATTGGCGAGAAGGACACCGGTGTGGCTCGGCGCCTTTTCGCGGATGAGCGCTGCGACATCGGTACAACAAAACCAGGAAGATCCCAGACATTGGATCTCCCTGGTTTACCAATTGCAAGTTGACTCAATGGGCTTGATTGTCAGGCTCCGGAGCCAGGGTACAAATGGCACGCGACGAAATGGCCGCCGCCCTGATCAGCAAAGTGCGGATCGATCTGTTTGCAGACGTTCATCACATACGCACAACGAGTGTGGAAACGGCAGCCGCATGGCGGATTGATCGGGCTCGGGACATCACCTGTGAGGATGATGCGCTCCCGACCTTTCTCCACCAATGGGTCAGGAATTGGCACCGCTGAGAGCAGTGCCTTCGTGTATGGGTGAAGAGGATCGGCATAGAGTTCGTTCGAACCGGCCATCTCGACGATTTTGCCGAGATACATGACCGCCACCCGGTCCGAAATATGCTTCACGACCGAGAGGTCGTGCGCGATGAAGAGGTATGTCAGACCGAACTGTTCCTGAAGGTTTTCGAGCAAGTTCACGATCTGCGCTTGAATCGACACGTCTAGCGCTGAAACCGGTTCGTCAGCGACGATAAAATCCGGGTTGGCCACGAGGGCTCGAGCGATTCCGATGCGTTGACGCTCACCGCCGGAGAACTCGTGCGGGTAGCGACTTGCGAAATATGGATTCAAACCCACGGTCTGGAGCAGTTCCTGGACCCGCTGACTACGCTCGTTCTTGGCAACCAGATTATAGATCTGCATCGGCTCGGAGATGATGTTCCCGACCGTCATACGTGGGTTGAGCGACGCATATGGATCCTGAAAGATTATCTGAAGGTGGCGCCGCATCCGGCGCATGTCACCACTATCGAGCTTGGTCAGATCCTTGCCCTTGAAAATGACCTCGCCGGAGGTTGGGTTGTAGAGTTGGAGGATGGCACGCCCGGTCGTTGTCTTGCCGCACCCGGATTCACCCACGAGTCCGAGCGTTTCACCCGGTTTGATCTCGAACGAGACATCGTCGACAGCGTGAACTACTCCGACCTTGCGTTGGAAAATGATGCCTTGCGTCACCTGGAAGTGCATTATCAGGTTATTGACGATAAGCAGTGCATCCCCGCTGCCATCGCCCGGCGTTGCAGGTGTTTCTGCCGCAGTGGTGGCGGTCATTAGCTGACTGCTCCCTGGCTCGCCGCCGGTGCCTCAGCCCTGTCCTGCATTCCGACCGCGATTGGCGCGTCCGATTCCTTCGATACCTCTTCCCAGAACCAGCAGGCTGAGAAGTGCCCTTGGGCAACTTGGAGAAGCGGCGGACGTTTCTGTTCGCACTGCTCCCGAGCGAAGTTACACCGCGTAAGGAACGGACACATGTCAGGCAGATCGATGAGATCCGGTGGAAGTCCTCGGATTGGTTCGAGCTTCTCCTTCTGGTCCGAGTCAAGTCGAGGAATCGACTTCATCAGGCCGACGGTGTATGGGTGGCGCGGATTTCCGAAGATTTCTTCAGTCTCGGCGGCCTCGACGATATGGCCTGCGTACATAACTTGAACCCGGTCCGCAATACCGGCCACGACACCCATGGAGTGCGTGATCATGATGACGCCGGCGTCGCGCTCACTTTGCAGCGTGCGCATGAGATCGAGAATCTGCGCCTGAACGGTTACATCGAGTGCTGTGGTAGGTTCGTCCGCGATGATTAGTTTCGGGTTGCAGGACAGCGCGATCGCGATCATCACGCGCTGGCGCATACCTCCGGAGAACTGGTGGGGATACTGATCGACTCGCTCTTCAGGGTTTGGGATACCCACTATTTTCAACAATTCGATCGACTGGGTCTTGGCCTGAACCTGGTTCATCCCGAGGTGGAGTTGTAGAACTTCGCTTAACTGGCGGTTGATGGTGAGCACCGGGTTGAGCGAGGTCATCGGGTCCTGGAAGATCATGGCGATTTCGTGACCGCGGATCTTCCGGATATCGTCATCCGACATCTGGAGGATGTCGTTCCCGTTGAAGACAATATCGCCTTGGACTATTTTACCGGGCGGGCTGGGAATCAAGCGCATGATGGAGAGTCCTGTCACGCTCTTGCCACAACCGGATTCGCCTACGACGCCCAATGTTTCCCCGGGCATCACATAGAAGGAGACATCATCGACGGCGCGGACAATACCATCCTGCGTGAAGAACTGGGTGCTGAGGTTTTTGACCTCGAGAAGTGGGCGACTGCCGGTTTTTGGCGAGGTTGTCCCTCTGGTAGCCAGTTGAACGTCTGCCGTCATGCGACCCCCCTTTTCGGACAGTGTCACTTCTGGTCCGTTATACACCAAAACTGAAACACGGTCATGGTCTCACGTTATCGGCTGTCGCGAATGTATACTCGGGGTACGGTGTGATGCACCGCAAGTGGAACCGACGCAGGAATTCTGAGTTTGTGGTGAGCAAGAACGTCTGTGATATCGATCGTGTCTTCACCCTGCCGTCCGATGATCACAATCTCATCGCCGACCAATGCATTGGAACCAGTCAGGTCGATCCTGGTGTGTTCCAACGAAACGTCGAGCACCGGACAACGGCATTCGTTCACAAGGACGGAGCCACTATGCAATGACAACATCCCATCGACGACGCCGATTGGGAGGACGCCGATTCGCATGCCGCGCCTCACCGGGAAGGGCGCTAGATCCATGTACTCAGTTCGCTGAACGACGTGAATGTGCACAAGTTCGCTCTTGAGACTCGCCATGACGGGGCGAATATCCAGGCGTTCCATCTCCGGTCCACCGGGTCTTAGTCCAAAGAGCAGGTGTCCAGGATCGACCGCGTTCAAGTTCATCGTCCCGGTCATGCTGAGCGATCCGCTTGATGCCGCCATTTTGACCGGGACGAGCTCACCATCGGATTCGACCTGGCGAACCGCGTCTTCGAAACGTTGGAATTGCCGCTGCAAGTACGGCGCTACCTCGCTGGCATCGCGACGAGGCACATGAAGATGTGTGCTGAGACCGTACAGTTCGATGTTGGGCATCGACCTGACGATTTTCGCGAACGCCTGCACGTCCTCGACTGCGATGCCAAATCGTTCGACACCCACTTCGACCTTGATGAAGACGCGTATCGATTTTGTGGCGGCTTGCGAGACCGCCGTCGCGTCCTCGATACGAAGAATTGTGGGCATGAGGTTGAAATCGGAGATGTATCGTGCGACCTCAGCCGTGATCAACATGCCGCCAAACAAATGTATGGGCGCATCGATTCCCGCATTGCGTAAGAGAACCGGGTCGCGCAAATCGACAACTGCCAGACCATCTGCGCCTGATTTCAGGACTGCGTGCGCAATCTCGACCACGCCGAATCCGTAGGCATTTGCCTTTAGTGCGGCAAAGATCAAGACTTCCGGGCCGACCATTCGTCTGATCTCGTCCACGTTGTGATCGAGCGCATCGAGATCGACATGGAATGCATTCGTGCGGCCGGGTGGACAATCGATCAGGGGCGCATCTCGGTCGGACGACATCACATCTCACCCGCGTCATGAGACAAAGTTGGATCGGGCGCAATCAGAAGATTCCCTAGGTTGTCGACTGTTGCTCGAAATCCAGGATGGAGAACAACCGTGGCATCGATCTCTTCGATGACGGCGGGACCACAGATTTCTGAACCACTACCCAAGGAGTAACGAAGATGAACAGAGGTGTCGATGAACCCTCCGGACTCCGAAAAGTAGACCGGCCGCCGGGCACTTGGCACCGGATGTTCACCGTCTGTCGCGGCGGGAACTTGGCGCATCTGTGGCTTGTGAATCATCCCAACCGCGGCCAATCTCAGGTTGACGAACTCGGTTGGAGCGCCAGGCGTGCTATGTCCATATGCGCGCTTGTGTTCGTTGTGGAATTGCCCGACCGCACAATCAATCGCCTGTTGATCGAGCGTACCCTCCGGTAATGGGATGCTCAATTCCCAGGACTGCCCCACGTACCGCATATCCAGATGGCGTGGGAAGGACATCACCTCATCTGCAACGCCTTCTCGCAACAAGAGCGTTCTGCCCTGATCGGCCATTGTCGAGAAGACGCCGGAGATTTCAGAGACGTCGAGTTGATCGGTTCGACGGATTCTCGTGGTGGAATACTCGTGCTTGAGATCGGTGACGAGCAGCCCGAATGCGCTGAAGACGCCGGGTGCTGGCGGAACGATTGTCAAGGGAATTTGAAGCTCCGCCGCCAGGCGATTGGCATGGACGCCGCCAGCGCCGCCAAACGGCACCAGAACGAAATCTCGTGGGTCGTATCCGCGTTGGACGGAAACAAGTCGAAGCGCGTTGATCATCGCAGTATTCGCGATTTCAACGATTCCATTCGCGGCTGTCGTGACATCGAGACCGAGCGGACCCGCGCAAAACTTTTCGATCGCCTCGCGGGCAGCCTCAATATCAAGCAAAATTTCGCCGCCCAAGAAGTACTCGGGATTGAGCCGCCCAAGAAAGAGATTCGCATCAGTTATGGTCGGTTTTGTTCCGCCTTGTCCGTAACACGCGGGACCTGGATCGGCGCCCGAGGACTTCGGACCGACCCGGAGAACGCCACCTGAGTCGACCCAGGCGATGCTCCCCCCACCTGCGCCAATCTCGACCAGATCGATAACCGGTGTTTTGATCGGATAACCCGACCCACGATTACCACCGACATCGGCAGATGCGTGGACACCTACTTCATACTCCTTGGTTACCTTCGGCTGACCATCTTGGATAAGGCCGGCTTTCGCGGTGGTACCGCCCATGTCGAAAGACATGACCTCCCGTTGGCCGAGCAGACTACCCAGATGCGCCGCGGCAATCACCCCAGCAGCGGGACCTGATTCGATGAGGAATACTGGCTTCTCGATTGCTGCCGCGAACGTGTAGACGCCACCGTTCGATTGCATGACCAGCAGCTCGGCGCTTACTCCCATAGCACGAAGTCGGCCTTCAATCGATTGGAGATATCGTTTGACGACGGGTTGGACCAAAGCATTGATGACCGTGGTGGACGCGCGGAAGTACTCTCTAATCTCCGGTGCGACGTCCGAGGAGAGGGAGAGACCAACCTCAGGAAACTCTTCGCGGATGATCTCTCCTGTGCGCCGTTCATGGGAGCCATTCAGATATCCATGTAAGAAGCAGACGGCGATCGCTTCGACTTCCTCGCCTTTCAGAGCGCGCACGGTTGCTCGTACAGCGTCTTCGTCAAGCGGAACAACAACGGCTCCGTTCGCATCGAGGCGCTCAGGAACTTCGAATGCAAGATTCCGCGGAATCAAGGCGGCTGGCTTAGTGAATCGGAGGTCATAGAGTGAGGGCCGCATTTGGCGCTGCATCTCAAGGATGTCGCGGAATCCCTGCGTCGTGATGAAGCCGGTCTTTGCTCCATTGCCTTCGATGATTGCATTGGTGGCAATCGTCGTGCCGTGGACGATGTACGACACTGCCTCGACGGGAACGCTGGCGTCGCGAAACACAAGCTCGGTAACGTCGATAAAACCGACCGATGGGTCGCGCGGGGTCGTCGGGACTTTCCGTGACCAGGTTTCTCCGGTGCCTTCGTTGACGAGCATTGCATCTGTAAACGTACCACCAATGTCGACGCCGAGCCGAAAGCGGTGTTGAGTCTGAGTCATTTCTTATTTCTCGCAGTCACTTGAGATCGGAGGCGCTGTGTCTCAACAGGATCGACAGCGCCAGAGGCCGGATCGATGGCGATGTGGTACTCACTTCTAGCGCGCTCCATGCTGATCTTCTTGTGGAGCACGTCGATGCGGACGAGTTCCGGATCGCGAGCCGAGGCAGGTCCGTATCCGCCGCCTCCAGCCGTTCGGTAGCTGACGACATCGCCGCCTTTGAGCTGGACAGTGCCTTTACTTGGCAATTCACGAGCATCACCTGAGGGATTCAAGATGTAGTGCGCGGTGGCACCCGGTCCTCCACCGAACAATCCCCAGGGTGCCTGCTTTACTCGATCGGCCAAGACGGTAAACGTTGGGTCGTGATCGAGGAACAGGTAGTCCCGTCGAACACCCAAGCCGCCCCGCCACTGCCCCGGGCCATCGGAATCTTCGACAAGTCCGTATCTCAGAATCCGGACTGGGTAGTTACTCTCGGTCTCTTCAATTGGAGCGTTTTCGGTATTTTGTATGTGGACTTGGACCGCGTCGGGACCGTCCAACCCTTGCCGCCCACCGTAACCACCCGCGAGCGTCTCCAGGAAACAGTAGTACTCACCCGTGCGCGGATCATTTCCACCAAATCCAGCATGACAGATCATTCCCTTCGTCCCGGCTGGAACCGCGTTTGGCACGAGTTGAGAAAAAGCCTTTAGGAGCGTCTCGACCAACCTGACGGCCACCTCCCACCCACCGACAACCGCGGAGGGATGGGTCGCGTTCACGACGGTTCCCTTCGGCGCGTTGATGGAAACGACCTGGAAGAAGCCTTCGTTCAAGGGGACATCGGGATCGATTAGACATTTCAGCGCATAGGTACAAGCCGCGAATGTCTGCGCGATGGTGGCATTCACGGGTGCTCGCCGCTGGGTATCAGAACCCGTAAGGTCGAAGTGAACCCCGTCTTCTCCGAACGTGATTTTTGCCTGAATCTTTACCGGCGTGTCGGAAAACCCATCGTCGTCAAGATATCCGATGGCCTCGCACATACCCTGCGGCAACCGCGCGACTTCCGCTCGAGCGCGACGTTCGGTATAGGCGATAAGTTCATCGATGTATGAAAGAACATCATTTTCTCCGAGCCGGTCTAGGAGTTCGCCGAACCGCTTAATGCCGGTGTTGTTGGCGGCGATTTGTGCGCGGAAGTCGCCCCTCGTTTCTCGCTTTGCGCGGACCTGGGCAATGATCAGGTTGAAGACATCCTCGACGATCTCGCCACCTTGTATGAGTTTGACCGCAGGAATCTGCACGCCCTCTTGATAGATCTCTTGAAATGCACCGATCGATGTGGCGGCGCCTCCGCCAACATCGACGTGGTGAACGAGGTTGGCGACGAATCCGACAAGCGCATCACGATGGTAAATGGGTGAGATAAGGGTGATGTCGTTGAGGTGGCTTCCGCTGCTGAAGGGGTCATTGACAAGAATTCCGTCGCCGGATCCTAGTCGATCGATTCCGTATGCACGGACGTTTCGTGCGACAAGCGTGGCGAGCAATCCCAGATGCGCGGGTTGGCTGAATGACTGAGCGACGATCCGCAGATCTCGATCGAACAACCCACAGGAAAAATCGCCTCGTGTCTTGACGTTTGTGGAATAGGCGGAACGCCTCAAGGCGACCGCCATTTCCTCGGCGGCAAACATAAGGGCATTGCGAACCACTTCAAATCTGATGGGGTCGGTCATCAATCGCTCTCTAGCAAACGTACTGAACGAAAACCGGTTGGGCCTTTGGCGAAGAGAATTTCCATCGCGAACAGCCTCAACCCAACCGATTGATTGGCGACGCAGCGCGACGCCGGCGCGCTTTCCGGTCAACCTTCCGTGTCTGAGCGTGACGGCGCCGTTGACCAACACATGCGCGACGCCGGTCGCCAACCGGTTGGGTGAATAAGCGTCGGCCTCGTCGGCGAAGCGGTCCGCGTCGAATATGACGCATCCGCATGCGCCCCTTTGTGCAGTATCCAGGGCCTTTTATGTCGAGCGTCCTTGCGGGCAACCCGGTGAGACGATGGATGGCATCGTCGGGCGTGAGAATATTCCATTCCCGCACCATGAACCGGTAGAACCAGGCAGCCCAACTGTATGCGCCGTGGAATACGGATCTCGAGAGGGGGCCATCGGGGGCAAGGGTGGTTGCGTCCGATCCCGGCATGCAGAGCGGATGGGCGAATACGTCGCGTTGCTGCTCTTCCGTGTAGCAGCGCAGTATCACCATGAGATCGGCGAACTTCTCTGCCCCGAGCAACAAGTCGTAGACGGTGTCCAACGGCGACTGTTGCCGCTCGACAGCGATGTCATGGACGCTGCGCCGCGAGTACTGTGGCCATGAGTCATTGTCCAGAAGGACAATGCGCTGCCAGTCGCCGCTTGCGCTGAGGATACTTTCATGCCGCATCATTTCAGCTCGCATCTCGCGGTCGCGTAGCCGCTCGATAGTCTTCTCTGAGCCACCCTCTTTCGCCCGGGCAGGGAGCGCAGCGTGCAGGTACGTTGTCCCGAACAGGCGAGTATGCATGTCGAAAGCAACGTCGATTCCGTTTCCGTGGGCATTCTCCACCACCGCGATGCACTGCTCTCCTTCCGCTGCACCGCTGCGCGGGAGCTGATGGGACACTTTCAGCCGGATTCCGGTACGAGCGGCTGTGCGGATTGCTTC
This sequence comes from Paracoccaceae bacterium, assembly GCA_963664045.2. Taxonomy (GTDB): domain Bacteria; phylum Pseudomonadota; class Alphaproteobacteria; order Rhodobacterales; family Rhodobacteraceae; genus JAPPHA01. The sequence goes on from CAXXGT010000004.1 coordinate 416,274, forward strand.
GCCGACGGCGTCGCTTGCCCCTTTGTCACGCCGGCGGGTGTGGGTGGCGTACAGGCCGCCTGCTCTCGCGACGGACTTGCAGAGGACCGTGATCTCCTCGTCGGTCGCGCCCATCTCGGTCGCGTACCCTAGGCCGGTAGATAGCCCCCATGCACCTTGCTCGAGCGCGGCTTCCAGATGTGAGACCATATCGCGCAACTCTTCTGGCGCCGCCGGTCGATCTGCTAGTCCGACGGTAGCGAGGCGAAGCTGACCGTTCGGAACGAGGGAACACACGTTGACCGCCGGCTGGGCGGCGTCCAGTTGTTCGAAGTAGCCTGACATGTCTCTCCACGTTAGCTCGGTCGAGTCGGTGACGCCGTAGATGCTCTGCTTGGCAAGAATCGGGTCGGAGATCGGGTAACATCCGCGGCCGCAATTGCCGATCACTTCGGTTGTTACGCCCTGGTGGATCGCGCTCACCGCACGCGGGTCGACAAGCAGCGTGAAATCGGAATGGCTATCGATATCTATGAACCCGGGAGCGACTGAAAGGCCCGCAGCATCTATCTCGTCCCGGCCCCGTTCCTTGATGCGGCCGATTTCAGCGATTCGCCCCACCGCCACACCAACGTCAGCCTTGATGGGCGTTGCCCCTGTCCCGTCGAACACCAATCCGTCGCAGATGACCAGATCGAGTTGCATCTTCCCAGCGTCCCGGGGCGCCTTTTGCCTGCGGCAATAAATCAGCCCGTTGGCAAAACACTGACGTGGCAGGCTTCGCTCATCCAGCCACTAGGTCCAGTAGCGGGGCCACCGACGGCTTGTCGTCGATGCCTGCGACGAACTCAATGGCCCTGAGCGCACGTTCCTCGCCGATCACAGGCGTGGCCGACGAAAGGAACTTTCCCGCCACCGCCTCCCAGGTAGGGGGGCGTCGGGGCGACCACATGACCTGATCAATGCGCTTTTCGCGGACTTCACCGTCCTTCAGCCGAATCTCGACCTCCACCGGCCATTCGTGGGGAAACAGCTGGCTCATCGCCTCGACCGGAACAACCGTCACTCGGGATGCTAGGTCGTGCAACGCCGAGTCTATGAGTCGTGTGCGGGCGAGTTGGCGTAGCGTCATCTCCCCGTCAATGAGGGTCGCCGCTACCGTGAACGGCAAGGATAAGTGGGAGTCCACGTAGTTGCTCTCAATCGAGGTGTACTTCTGGCCGGTGAACTTCCAGGCATCGTGAAAGGTGCGAACCTTGACGGACTCGATGCGGGAGACTTCGATGGGCCGTTCCGCCATCAGATCCAGGCAGATCTCAACCGGCCCGATGTTGAGGTGGCCAATGGGGAAGGGCTTGAAGCCGACTTCCAGCGAGTGCCATATCGTGCCGATTCCGCGAACCGCCTCTTCAAGATTGGGGTCGTCAGTACCCAGGATACGCAGGGGCGCATGATAGCGCGGCGCCTCGCCCTCGAGTGGTCCAGAGCGGTATCCGGCATGGGCAAGGTACGCCGCGGAGACCCCCGACGTAGCGGACTGGCCGCCGTGGATCGGTTTCGCCGAGTGTCCCTTAAAAATATTGTCGCCATGGCTTATCGGAAGGACGAAGCCAGCGATGCTGAGCGCCGCCACCATGTCCTCGATGCCGAATCCCAAAAGCCGGCCGGCCGCCGCTGCGGCGCCGCACGTATTGTAGGTGCCGGTGGCCTGAAACCCGGAATACCAATGTGCCGGCTGGGTCGCCATGCCGAGGCGGCATGCAACCTCGTAGCCCGCGACAACAGCGGCGAGCAGTTCGCGGCCTCTGCACGCCGACGTTTCACTGACAGCGAGAGTCGCCGGTATGTTAGCAGCACCCGGATGAAGCTTGGCAGCAAGATTGGAGTCCTGGTAGTCAAGCACCTCGGAAAGTAGGCCATTGGCAAAGGACGCCATCATGGGTGTCGTCTTGCGCTTCATGCCGACAATCGTGGCCGTGCCCGGCGGTGCAGCAGCGTCCAGGTAGTGCTTGAGGCAGTGGTCGTCATCGCGCGCGGCGAAGTCCACGGCCGCCAACATGACGCTGATGCCATCGAGTACAAACAGTCGGGACCGTTTGCGCACCTCTTCGGGCAGGTTCTCGAAGTCGATCCCCGCGGCGAATTCTGCAAGCAAGCGGGTGACTTCGATGCGCGATGCGTCCTGCACTTTGTGTTTCCCCCATTTAGCGCCGGCCTTGGCCAACGTTTCTCGATTCGCCGGGCCTCGGCCTCGAGGACTTCGTCGGAGTCAAACCGGCAACAGCTTCGTGTGCCCGGCCTCTTTCTCGTACGCGTGGCCGAGATTGAGAAGGAGATGTTCGGCGAACGGCCGCCCGACGAGCTGGAAGGCTACGGGCAGCCCGTCGTCTGAGACGCCGCAGGGAACACTGAGTGCAGGCAGGCCGAGGTAATTGATCGGCCTCGTGCAGTGACCAATGTCGAAAGAAAGGTCGGACTTGATCCTGAGGCTTGACTCGATGTCGGCGATCCTGGGTACAGCGGCAAGCGTCATCGGAGTGTGGAGCGCATCTACTCCGGCGAACGCGGTGGCCAACGTTTCGGCGAGTATCCTCCCGCGCAGGCTCAGAGCCTCGACGTATTTGGTTGCAGTGAAGCTGAAGCCAAAGGAGATACGCTCGCGCACCACAGGCGTGTAGTCGTCGCCGCGCTGCGCCAGCCATTGCGCGTGGATGGTTGCCGCCTCGGACAGAATGATTGTAGTGGCGAGGGCCTCCATCGCCGACGGATCGGGCACGTCGACGTCGACCAGTTCGACACCCATCGACTGGAAGACCTCAAGGCTCCCGTCGATCAGCTGGCGGATATCGTTGGCGATGCCTTCTCTGAAATAGTTCCTTGGAATTCCAAGCCGACAGCCCGCGACCGGCGAATCGAGGGCCGCCTCATAGTCGAAGACTGGAGCCATTGCGGAGGTCGGATCGAGCGTGTCGTGGCCCGCTACGGCTCTAAGGAGCCGCGCGAGGTCCTGCACCGAGCGCGCGATGACACCCGCGTTGTCGAGTGAGAAGCTGAGTTTCATCATGCCGTGACGACTGATGCGGCCGTCGGTCGGCTTTAGTCCGGGAACGCCACATATCGCTGCCGGAAATCTTACTGACCCGCCGGTGTCAGAGCCAAGCGACCCGAAGACGATGCCGGCAGCAACTGCCACTGCCGAGCCCGACGATGAGCCGCCTGCGATGTACTCGGGGTTCCACGGATTTCTGGCGGGGCCGACCAGGACGTTGAATCCGAAAGGGTTGCAGGCGAACTCCGACATATTGAGCCCACCCAGGTCGATTGCGCCGGCGGAGTCGAGGCGGTCGAGTGCGGTTGCAGTGAACCCGGGAAAGAATCCCTGGCGGAGGCGGGAGCCGCACGTCACCGCTCTCCCTCGGCGGTAGAACATGTCCTTATGCGCCACGGGAACCCCGTGCAGAGGCCCAGTGGCTTTGCCTTCGGCTGCAAGGCGGTCTGCGCGCCGTGCCTGATCCTCAGATCCGGCTCGGTCAAGCGAGATAAAGCAGTTCAGCTTGTCTTGTAGGCGTTCGGCCCTGGCAACGCACGCTTGCGTCACCTCCAGCGCCGAAAGCTGCTTGGTCGCGATGGCCTTGGCGGTCTCGACAAGACTAAGGCTAGATAGTTCCTGGCTCATGCTTCTTCGTCTTGTTTGGCCGCCAAGACCTTAGAGAAATGAGAGGGCTCATCGTCGAATTGGAGCAGCGCGGCGAAAGCCTCGGCACGAGCTAGGTAGCTGGCAAGTTCGGCGGCCATGACCTCGGAAGCCGCCTGAGACAGGACTACCCCATTCGAGGCCTGCGCCTGGTTTATGATCGTCTCGGGCCTGGTTTTCATCGCGCTGCTGCCGGTAAGCCTAACTCCGCACGCAGGATGTCAACGTCTTCGATCAGACCCGGTCGGAAGAACCCTTCTTCCTGCAGCTTCAGGCCTGTGGCGGTAACACCACTTCACTGATTCGCTTGATTTTCGATTACTTCTCGGTCCAGACCCCGTCGAGGTGCAACTGCCCGCGGCCATCTACATAGAATCCCTTGATGTAGCTAAATGCCGCGTGGTCTGGCGTGTAATGTATGTTCACGATCCATGGAACCTCGTCGTAGAGAATCTCCTGGATTTTGTAGTAGATCGCTTTGCGCTCTTCTTGATCGAATGTTGCCCTGCCCTTTTCCATCAGTGCGTCGACCTCTTCGTTGCAGTACGAGATGAGGGCCTGCTCGTCGTTACATTGGAGTCCTGCCAGCAGGAACGAAGGGTCCCATCCCCGGACCTGGCCTTTGAACGACACGATATTCGGCCAAGGCTTTTCGAATACAGCTCGCCAGCCGGCGATATCCGACAGGACGATTTCCAGCTTAATGCCGACTTCGTTCAAACTCCGCTCCAAGATTTCAGCCTGTGTTCGAACGTCCTGACGGTCATACCCATTGAACGTCAAGGTGTATCCCTCTTCGATACCCGCTTCTCTGAAAAGGGCCCTGGCCTTCTCGATGTCGTACTCGCGCGGCGGAAGATTCGGATGGTACGCCCAGTGGTTTTCTACCAAGTTGCTGTTGGTAGGCGACGGGTATCCGATGCCAAAATAGGCGGCTTCGATGATGGCCTGCTTGTCGGTCGCGTACATGAGCGCCTGGCGGGCAATTTTGTTGTCGAACGGCGGCTGGGAGGCGTCAACGCCGAACATGAGGCTGGTGCTCGTCACTTGCGGCACGATCAGCGTCATATCTGGGTTGTTTTTAACTTCTTCGACTATCGAGAAGTCCATCTGCCAAATGAGGTCGAACTGCCCCGATTTAAATGCGTTATAGGCGGTAATAGGGTCCTTTGCGATTTGAACGATGAACTCGTCCGGATAGGGCTTGGGTTGGTCCCAGTAGTCTTCGAAACGGGCGAGCGTGAGACGATCACCCGACACATATTTCACGAACTTGAACGGCCCTGTCCCGATCGGATTCTGGTTCGCGTCGGCAAAGTTCTCTGGCGGTTGAATCTTGATAGGAGCGAGAGAGGCAGGAATGGTGACGTCGGGGCTGGAGAGATTGATCTGGATCGTGACGTCATCGACCTCGTCGATTGTGGCGATCGATTTAAGCGAGTCACGGTAAGGCGAGGCGGTTTCTGGATCGAGCACTCGCATGATCGACGCGATCACATCCGCGGGCAGCACCTCCCGGCCATTGTGAAACATCACCCCTTTGCGGAGGTGAAATACAATCGTATGCGTATCGATCACGTCCCAGCGCTCCGCGAGGTCTGGTAAGACATTGTTCAGCTCGTCATATCGGGTCAGGCCATTCCACAGCAAAGAGTGGAGATTGTCGCCGTTCCCGAGTGAGGTGAGCGCGGGATCCAAACCCGGAAAACCTTGAGGTGTGACTAGCGTGACGGTGCCACCGCGCTTCGCCTCCTGCGCGCCGGCGGGGAGAAAGGTCAACGCGGTCGCAGCTAGGAATGCAACTGCCGCAGTGGCCGCAGCCTGGAGCAATCTGCGTTGCAAGATCGAGGTTCCTGAATTGCCTTTTCGGGTCATCTAGAATGTCCTTATCTGTGAATACAGCGCCGGCTCGGGCTCCCGAAGACCGGCGTCAAGAACCGGTCGGACGACGACATCCGCCGCGAGCCGTTTCAAAGTTCGGCACCACTGTTTCATAATAACTATATCAGGTATTGACGGCGATGTCCAGCGCATTTTGAACTCGGCGGCCCGGAGCACGGTCGCGGCGCGCCGGCCGGTGTCGCGGAACAGCCTCTCCAGCAGGCGGTCGAGGGCGGGTGGGTCGAAGTCGATCCACGGCCAAGCGGCGAGGTCGCCGGGTGCGGGGGTGCCCTCCAGCAGCGGATGGCCCTCGAAGGAGGTCCCGCCGGACGACCTGACCCTGGAGCAGGCGCTCGCTCTGCTGGAGCCGCAGGAACGATGGCCTAAACCCAACAAAGGTAGTGCGCCGTGGAAAGGCGCGTCATTCTTGTGGGTGCGAATCCCACTCAACAGTTGTCGCTTCGGTTGGTAGCAGCCAGAGCGGTTCGTGGAGGTAACGAAATGGACTGAAGCACTCTGGTGTCGAAGGGCTGCCTTGGGCGGTTCAGCGAGCAGACAGGCGTGCAGCGAGTCTGGCTGCTGAACTAGCGGGTGGAAGTCCCGCCGGCGCAATTCTTGGTTTGGCGCCGTAGCATATCCCACGGGTACCGGGGTGACCTGGTGCCTGCGAGCTGGGACGTAGAAAGTCATCGTGGGCGTGGCGGGAGCAAGGCTCCAACCGGTCCGGTCAGTCAGGATGGCGAACAAACCGAAGGGCCGTAGCGAAAGCGAACGATTGTTGATGCGACGAAAAGTTTGCCCCCACATGGAAACTGACTTGTGGGGATATTGGAGGATGCCAAGGGTCAGCCTGTCACCCGATGGCTAGCACCGGTGCGGAAGAACCGAGATACGCACGCACCGGGTCCCCCGGCGTAGAGACGGCGGCAATTCGGGAAAGTTCAGCAGTGAAAGGCCGGAAGCATGTGTGTTTGGCGTCAATGCCGATTTAGGGCCAAATCCATGATTTTCGATCTGTCATCGGAAAGTTGTCCCTGACTTGTCCACAGGTCTGATTTTCAACCGACACCCGGTTCCGGAGCAATGACCGTCCAGTTTCGGTCATCGCGTACGAGCACGTTGGCGAGAATGACCAACTTGCGCATGACCGCTGTCAGGGCGACCTTGTGCGCTTTACCCCTGCCGATCAACTGGTCGTAGAAGCTCTTCATGTCGGGGTTGAACTTGATTGCGGAGGTTGCGGCCATGTAGAGGGTATTGCGCGGGAGCATGCGCCCGCCCTTGATGTATCTCTGTCCCTTTCGCTTCCCGCTGTCATCGGGATACGGCGCGAGGCCGGCCAGGGCGGCGGCGGCGTGCCGGTCGACGGTGCCGAGTTCCGGGATCTCGGCACAGAGCACGGCGGCGGTGACCGGGCCGAAGCCCTTGATCGACTGCAGGATCCTGGCGCGGCGGGCGAATTCGGGATTGTTCGCAATCAGCGTACGGATCGCGTCCTCGAGCCGGGCGATCTGTTGCTCGAACTGCTCGATCATGTGGGCCGTCACTGCGACCGCCTCGGAGGCCTCGTATTCCCGGCTGGCATTGAGGTACGCGGCCTTGTCCGCGGCCAGCTTCGCGCGTGCCCGGCACAGGTCGGTGAGCTGGAGTTGTTCCTCGCCGAGCGGTTCCGTCACCTCCGGACCCATGACCTGTCCCAGCCATGCCAGCAGAGATGCATCGAGGGGATCGGTCTTCGCCATCTGGCCCGCGGCCTGGGCGAAGCGCCGGGCCCTCAGCGGACTGACCACCGCCACCGGGAGACCGCAGGCGTGCAGGCTCTGGTGCAGTGCCCGGTGATAGCGGCCGGTCGCCTCGACGACGACAAGCTCGACACCGGCCTTGTGCAGCATCCCGCGCAAACCGCGGCGCCCGCCGGCGTCGTTCGGGAACTGCCGCGCTTCACCCGTCGGTGCGATGTGGACGTCGAGATGGGCCTTGCCGACATCGATACCGGCGACCACCTTTTCCTGATTGCTATTCTGTGCTTCCTGGTTCATGGTCCTCGTCTCATTGGTTGTGTCCCGATACTCCTGTCCTTGCATATCATTCGGGCCTCGCGCCCCCGCATCTGTTCAGGACGACCGGGACATGATGGGGAGGGGCGACCAGGCTTCCGGACGGATCTTTATCCATGGTGAGTAGTCGGTCCGACCCCTCCCCGGCGGGGAAGGTGGCCACCTTCCCCGCGATCCCTGTCCCATGCAAGCACGCAACAGGAATGTTCCGATTCATCTGAAGACGACCATTGCAACGCTGCACTTTTCCACAGATCGACGCCAACAACAGCTGTGGATAACTCGATTCAATTCTTTTCATGAATGATGTCATACAAGGTGAGGAGAACGGACAGGATGTTGTGACCCTTGAATGTCAAGGACCGCGCCAATAACCGCAGTGCGGGAAATGGCACGGAGTTCTCCTGACTGGCGGATGAGGCCGATTAAGCGGTGATGGGCGGAACAACAGTAATAGGGGCATCTTTCCGGGAATTCGGGTTGACCTGACAGGGTATTCCGTGACTTCCGGTTGTTTTTCCCGATGAGGGGATTCCCTTCGGAATCGACTTGTGATTCCAAGGGGCATGGATGATTCGCAGACGGACATTCGGACAGGCGCCGGTGCTGCGTCAGGGGCGGGGATTGCCGCGTTTCGGGAGCAGCTCACCGTGGCCCTCGACCGGCTCGCTGAACGAGATCAGCAACTTGCAGAACAGAACGAGCAGCTCAAGCACCGGGATCGGCAACTGGCCGAACAGGCGCAACAACTCACCGAACTCCGCGAGGAGAACATGGTCCTGCGCGACGAGATCCGGGCGCTGAAGAAGCTTCCGAAGCGCCCCCGGATGAAACCGAGCGGAATGGCGTCGTCGGAAGGCGATGATACGGACGATCCGGCATCGGGCTCTTCCGGGTCCGGCGGGTCGGGGAAGGCCGGCAAGGACCGCAGGAAAGGTCGCGGCCCGCGGCGTCGGAACCGGCACCTGCACCGTCGTGAGGTGAAGGTGGGTCTCGACGACGTGCCCGAGGGAGCGGTGCACAAGGGCTACCAGGACCACACGGTCCGCGACATCGTGTTCCATGCCGAGGAGGTCACCTACAGACGCGAGGTCTGGGAGTTCCCGGACGGCAGCCGGCATGTAGCGCCGTTACCGCCGGAGGTGGCGACGGGACGCGAACAGTACGGTCCCGGCGTCAAGGCTCTGGTGATCATGCTGTATTACCAGTGCCAGTCGACGATCGGGCGGATTACGTCGATGCTGAACGATGTGGGCCTGGACATCTCCGCGCGCCAGGTGGGGCGGTTCCTGACCACGGACACCGGGGGCATCGTGGCGGAACAGCAGCAGGTGCTGAGGGCCGGCATGGAAACCGCTTCGTGGCTCAACGTCGACGATACCGGTGCCCGCCACAAGGCCGAGAACGGTTATTGCACGGCGATCGGCAACGAACTCTTTGCCCATTTCCGGTCGAGCGGCTCGAAAAGCCGCCTCGATTTCCTCGAACATCTCTGTGCGGGTGAGGAAGCCTACACGGTCAATGACGCTGCACTCGACTACATGGGGAAACGGAAACTTCCGGGGACGGTGATCGCGCGTCTCGCCTCCCATGGGCAGCGGCGCTTCAGTGACGGCGATGAATGGCGGGCCCATCTGGAAGCGCTCGGCATTGCCGGGATGAAGAACCCGGTGAAGGTCGCCACGGAGGGCGCGCTCTGGGGGACGATCTGCGATGGCGGGCGCATTGCCGGAACCGTGATCCTGAGCGACGATGCCGGACAGTTCGATGTCGGCGACCTCCATGCCCTGTGCTGGATTCATGCAGAGCGCAATGTCAGCAAGCTGGACGGAAACACCCCGTATCAGCATGAACGGGTCGCTCCGGTGCTCGACAGGATGTGGAAGCTCTACCGCAGCCTTGCCCGCTACCGGAAACGCCCCACCCCGCGGCGCAAGCGTGTCATGGAGACACGGTTCGACCAGATCTTCGGCATGCGTACCGGTTATGCCAGCCTCGACCGGTTGCTCGAACGGTTGAAGGCGAACAGGGACGAGCTGTTGCGCGTGCTCGACCATCCGGAGACACCGCTCCACACAAACGGGATTGAAAACGACATCCGGGACCATGTCACCCGGCGCAAGATCTCGTTCGGGACCCGAAGCGAGGCCGGGCGGGCCGCACGCGATGCCTATATCGGAGGGAAGAAGACCTGCAAGAAGCTTGGCCTGTCATTCTGGGACTACCTGAGGAACCGTCTCGGAGTTGCCGGTGCTCCCGACGTGCCGAGGCTTGCAGACCTCATCAGGCAGCGCGCAACAACCTGACATTGACGACCGAACAAGCGCGACAGCAGTATCGACCGTTCGCGTTGATCATCGCTTCAATGAGTGCCGGAAAAAGCCCCTCAGGCCAGATCCAATTCCCGAGGAGTTGCCCCTATTACGAACAACATAACCCGTCCGGAGCGAGGGCCTCTGGGCTCAGGTGGCGAAGGCGGCAGGTCATGCCGGGACACAGAGCCCGGTGCCGACCGATGATATCACCCGGATGACGGGTGGTGCTGTCGAGCCGAAGGGCGGCGCAAACGCGGGATGTTGCCACGGGCATGGCTGGGTCAGCCTTAAGCGTGGCGAATGTCGCGGAAGGCACCGCACCGAACTCCTGCGGGGGGGGTGCCTGACGCTTGAAGCCGGACCCGGGAAAACCGGACGTCCGGAATTTCAGGGGGGATGCTGGAAACGTGGCCTTTGGTGCGCGCGCCAGTGTCCTACCCGACCGGAACGCGAGTGAACGCCGAGCAGGCCTCGAAACCGGCAATGCGGGAGCCGACCCTCCGTTAATAAGGGGAAGGCCGATGGCGATCCGGGAAGCAAGCGACAGATGCACCGGGCCGTTCCCGCCGGGGTATTGGCGCCGGCATGTCAGCAAGATGGAAGACGATGCAACACGGGAAGCTCTGTCGGTGGTGTGCACGCACCAACCGGAAATCCGCGAGGACCAGTCCGGGCCGACAGGGTGGCGGAGAGGCCCGTAATACTGAGGACGCCGGGTAACGCCGGTCGAGGGAAGGGGCCTCAGGTGCGGAGGGACGCGGAAAGGATGAATGCCTGCGGGAGTGGCCCAGCCTATAACCCCGCCTCGAGGGCAGCGACTTCGGAACGCGTCACATGCGGAAGCGAAGGGGTCGGACCCGAACGGTTCGATTCCGCCGGGGCGTGAACAGGCCCGGCGGCACACCGGAAACGACGCGGGAGGCAGGATGGCTGTCGTGCAGCGGCCTCGGGTTACCGGACCAACCGGCTCCGCCCTCCCACGACCCGTCCTGGTGGCCCGTGGGCGAAGCGCATGATCCCACTGGAGAGCCCGGTGCGGGAAATCCGCACGCCGGGTTCGGAGAGCGGGGGACTGGAAACGCGGCCATGGGAGCCGGACTGAGGCCCGGAGCGAAAGCGACGGACAAGCCACCGGACCCTAAAGCTGGCGCGCCAGCCCCCGACTCTACCGTAAAGTAACATAAGGGGAGAGCGTCCCGGATCGGATGTTACGGTTTCACGCACGTTCTTGGCTCTAACCAATATAGATACCAAGAGTCCCACAGCGGGTCGGTGCCGGCAGGAACCGGAGCTCTCAGAGGCCGCCGACGGGTAATTGCACAGGCAAACGCCGCAGTTTGCGGCTGAGAGCATCGATAATTCCCCGAAACTTCGCCTATACCCGCGATTCGCGCGAGTATGACCGGAATTGCGCTCATTTCAGCTGTGCGGCGGCCTGAGTTCTCGAATTCTCTCTGGCGGGAAGTAGCGATAGAACGCGGTTCTACCGATTTCGAGTTGCTTGATGACGTCATTGACGAAGGGATAGTTCTCCTTGTCCCGGAGCAATGCCTCGGCGAGGCGGACTTTCTCGTCATCCATTGAGCGAGGCCTGCCGCCCTTCCGACCACTATTTCTTGCGGCAGCGAGACCCGCCTTGGTGTTCCCGACAATCAGTTCACGCTGGAATTGGTCGAAAGCCGCGGTCATGTGAAAGAACAGGCGCCCGTCCGGCGTGCTGGTATCGATATTCTGGGTGAGCACCCTGAACGCGATGTTTCTCTCCTGCATGTCCTGTACGGTCTTGATGACCTGGCTGAGAGAAAACGCGCCAACCTCGAAAGTTTCCAGACGACGAGCGTATCTCCGTCGCGGAGATACTCGAACGCAGCCTAGAGTTGCGGCCGGTTTTGTCGCGCCCCTGACGCTTTCTCGACATAGATCTTCTCGCACCCCGCCTCACGCAGGGCATCGATCTGCAGGGACGGGTTCTGATCGAGGGTCGAAACCCGGGCGTACCCGACAAGCATGTGCTGACCTCCAGAAATGTTCCGAAAAGGCAATGACCCTGTTGTAATCGGAACAGTTGTACAGGAACATGGAAGAGGAACGGAAAATCGGGGCATTTCACGTTTTCACCGACCCGGCTCCGACCTGTTCCTGAAATGACCGTTTTCCAAACTTGGGGAGCACCAAAAAACCTGGGGGTCGATAGACGGTACCGCCGAGCGGAAGTTGCCACAAACCATGTTGAAGCACCATCAATCGAGACGGTGGATCACGAGGGTTACTTCTCCGCAGAGCATTGAACCCTGAGATTTTGGTGGTCTCCCTACGGACGGATTGTGCGGATTCCGCTCCGAGAGACGGACCGTCGGATCTCCACGTCGACGCCGTGGGGGAGTTCCTCCCGGCAGCGCGGCTACAACCGTCGCTGTGCCCTGGAACGCATCAATTCCCGTATTGACCGGGTCTACGGCATTGAGAGCCATTTCATCCGCGGCAGGGCGAAGAAGGCGCTCCGCTGCAACCTGGTTGTCGTGGTGATGATGGCGCTGGCGCTCGGCCATGTCCGGGCCTGCCGGCCGGAAACGAACCGGTCTTCCCGCGCGGTGGCCGTCCAGACGTCCGGCCAACCAGTGGCTGCCGACGAAAAAACGCCGCAGCGCGAATGCCTCCGTTGGGCATGCCCTTGTCGCGGCCGTTGCTGTCCTTTACCGAGGGTCAGTCGACATCTCCGAAGAGGTCTCTGATCCAGCCAGCGACGACATGACGACCATACCCTACTACCGACCGGCGTTGTCGCGCGTTCACCACGAAGGGTTCGGTGGCCACGGTGACGCTTGCGCGCCGGGGATCCTGGCCAAACTGAGGCCGGTGCGCGAGCGGGGCGGGGTGGTACTGGAACTTGGCTGCGGGTCCGGGGCACTTACCCGGCATCTGGTGGCCGCCGGTCACTGCGTGATCGCAACCGATGCGTCGCCAGCCATGCTGGCACTCGCGCGCGAGGCGGTGCCTGGCGTGGAGGCCTTCAGTCGACTTGCCTTGCCCGACGATCAGCCCCCGGCGGCTGACGCTGTAGTGTCGGTGGGGCATGTGCTGAGCTATCTGCCGAACGCACTAGCCGTCGAGCGCGCGATCCTAGCCATCGCAGCAGCGCTACGGCCTGGCGGCGTGCTGGCCATCGACCTGCTTGATAGGACCTACCGCGCAGCGCAGACCGGGAAGCCGCCCGTGGCAATGGTCAGAGACGAGTGGGCGGTTGTCATCGCGTTCGACTCCCCGGATCCGGAGACCTATGCCCGCGACATCACGACGTTCGTGCGCAGTGCGTCCGGCGCGTGGCTGCGCGACGACGAGCATCATGTCAATGTGCTTGTCCACGCGCCGGATGTTGTGCGTCTGCTTGCCGACGAAGGGGTAGAGGCGGAGATCCTTCCAGGGTTCGATGAGGGGCAGCGGTTCGAGAAGGGGCTCGTCGCAATCACCGGGGTGCGACGCTTGGGAGCATAAAATAGTTGGGGGCGAGCAGATCCACTGTTAGGGTTTAGGCATGGATCACAAGTCGTTGTTTCCTGGTTATGGCCTCTAAACGCACATAGGCACCGAATCCGCCATAGGGAATTGCAGTACGCCCCTGTATAGTTGGCGTTTTCAATTTTTCCGGCGGCTCCCAATTTTCCGGGATGACACTGGGGGAGGATTTGGGGGGCAAGACGCCGGTGTTGTCCTGAAGCTTCTCGTTTGTAAGATCGTACTCGCCAAACCTATGTTGGGTTAAGGCCGTTTTCTTTCGGACATTAAATGATCCCGTAGCCGTCGCGTGCCAATTACTGGGTTGACACAGCAATAATATGTATCCATTTATATTAATGTGTATCCAAAATTAGCGATTTTGCCGCATGGACTTAACCCTTGTCCACCCTGGCCTTCTCGCCGTGGGGCTGTTGACTGCAGGTACTACCGGGCCTGAGGCCGAGGAACTGAACTTCACGCCGCAAACTTGCATCCGTGCCCCGCACGACCAGCTCTGCCCACATTTTCCCGATGACCAGACTGATTTCAGCGTCTTTTTCGAGTACCGCATCATCAACACGGCGGCGCAAGACCCTTTCGATCACCACGCATGGCAGGCCTTCGTTGCCGTGAACTGGCCCCTTGCAGCCGATGGCACTCCTGCCACAACCATCGCCGCCGCGCCCAGTGCCCGTCGAGCTTGGTCTCGCTTCGCCCGTCGGGATGATGTGTTCAAACGCAACCGCGACACCATGTGCCCGGACCATTCCGACGCCATCGTCCAAACGCGCGATCTGGCACAGGCCGATGGCACGGTCCTCATTGATCAGTCGGGCAATTTCGTAGTTTATGAAACCCGCATGAACCCTGTCGTCGAAGCTTATATCCGCCACAATGCACTCGACAGTCGGGCCGGTCAGGCCGCGTTCGATCCGCAGCCAGTCGAATTCCCCCAGGGCAGGATCGGTGCCCAGGCGACTCCCGCATCGGCCCTGCTCAAGACGGCCTGGCGGATCATAAATGCCGAACAAACTAACTACCTTACCGCCTCGGGCCTGATCCATGTACCAGCTGAAAGGTCCGTCAGTGGTGTAACTTCGTGCCTCCCAGTGACTCTCGGGATGGTGGGAATGCATATCGTCACGCGGGTGGCCAGCGGCAATGGCGACGAATGGTTATGGTCCACGTTCGAGCACCGCGACAACGCACCCATTGCCGGTTCTGCCCGGCAGGTTAACAGCCTGTTCGCGCGCGAACTCTTCCCCGAGGGCTGCACCCATCCCACGGACGCTGGCGACCGCAACTGGTCTTTCTACGACCCTGCTCGGACGAATCAGCCGACAAACATACCCAGTGGCGCCGACTGGAGGTGGGCCGACCATCCCCCTTATGCGCGGTCCCGCGGCAAACCCGCCAAACCACCGCAAATCGTTCGCTGCTGGCATCTGTTGGAGGGGACCCGGGTAGTGAACGCAATCTGGCAAGCCCGGCTGACTGACTCCGTGTTGCAAAATTACATGCTGACTTCCTCGCAGTGGCGCGGTGCCAATAGCAGCCCGCTCTTCCCAAATGGCGAACTGCCTCGTTTCCTCACCAATACAACCGTGGAGACCTTCGTTCAGATCGACCCGATCGGAACCTGCCTTGGCTGCCATATCAAAGCCCGCACCGCCACTGGGGCGGACGCCAACTTCACCTTTTTGCTGAGCGTTGCCGAATGAACCGACTCTTGCAACACTGTCCTTTGCGGCACCCTCAAGGTCAGCACTGCCAATCGCGACACAACCTTCAAACGGCTTTCCGGATGACCGCCACTTCCGTCGACGATTAGGCAGCGGGTAGATGATACTCGGTGATGGCAAGGCGCAAGGATGACAAGCCAGTAACGGGCCGGGTGGAGATGGACGATGCCTGTCAAGACGAGAAATTTGTTGTACATCTCGGGAACGCGGGGATATTTCCCGCCGATTTCAGAACTAGAGCAATGAATGGATGATGATGGGTGACAACCGAGATCAGCCCTTGGGTCTGACCTCTCCCGCCAAGGCGATATTCGACGCGTTGCGCGAAGAGATCGTCTCTGGAGTGCTGGCGCCGGACGCGCCACTGGGGCAGGAACATCTTGCCTCCAGGTTCGGAGTGAGCCGGATGCCGGTTCGAGAAGCGATTTGGCAGCTTGAAGCACTGGGGTTCATTACCATCGAACCGAACCGTCGAGCCCGAGTGGCGCAGGCCAGCCGGGCAGATTTTGTCGAGATATTCGATATGCGGCTGGTTGCGGAATGCTTGGCAATCCGTCGCGCGATACCTGAACTGTCGAACGCGCGGATCGATCAGGCCGAAGCGATCCAGGAGCAGATCGAGGAGGCGAGTGACGAACGGTTCGGCGCGCTGAACGGAGCGTTTCATATGACGCTGTTCCGCGCCGCACCTCAGCCGCGGCTGTTGGCACATGTGGCGATGCTTGGCAATGCAGCCGACCGATACCTTTCGGTGACCCGGGCGCCACCGTCTCTCCGGGAGAAGTCTGATCGAGAGCACTACGAGCTTCTGGCAGCCTGCCGGAGCCGCGATACGGAGGCGGCCGTGGATTCCCTGGCGCGCCATATCGGGGATGCCCGCGACGCTCTCGCACCTTTGGTGGAATAGCGGAGCGGGCTTGGAGGGGCGGATCCGATTGGCGGACGCCAGGCAATCTTACAACGTCCCGGAACTCCCTATCGGGGTAATGGGCTCGAAGCTGCAATTTTGGCCACGAAATCGAATGTAAGGTGGACATCTGATGCTGCAAGACGGGATGGCTCCCATGTAACAGTCGCCGGTATCCTGACGGTCATTTCTTCTTACCAAAGCCCTTCGAAACGCCCTGCCGCCGCGCGTGTATAATATGCGGTGTGTCTTGGGTCGCGATGCCCCAGATAATTCTGGATCAGGCGAAAATCATACCCCTTGTTGGCAAGCGCGAAGCCGCAGGATCGCAGACCAGTCAATTGAGTCCACGGCCTAAGACGTAAGTGCATTGATGGCTTCTCCGCCTTGCTGGTCCGGTTGGTGGAGCTTGGCAGAGCCAGCCCAACAGCTTGGCGGAATGATCGCCCCTGGAAACAAAGAGTACCAAGATCTCCGGGGTCAATTGGCATGAGATTTCCGAAAGTTACGTCATCCGGGGTAATCTCAACGCAGCCAACGCAGATCAGAAACAAGACCTGCCAACTATGAGCCCCCGGAGATCTTGGCACTCTCCAAGTTAGCCCTTGTGGTTTGCGCTCACTTAAACATCCCGCTGAAGTCCTCGAACGCCTCGGTTAAGGTGTCGGTGATAGAAACCGAACTCAGCACGCCAAATACTGAATTGATCCGACAAATGGGTGAAGGCATTCAGCCCGGGGTCAGGTTAGTATTTGGCGTGTTGCAGGAACACCGCTACCTGCGGCGACGCCACCGCGCCTTTCGTCGCCGCCGCCATTGCGTGGATCCTTCCAACCTGGAGGGCAGGAGGAGTATTAATCGTCATCGAAGATCCCCGTGGTCATGCCGTCGATACTGACCGTGTTCTTGCGCTGCCAATCAGGACCATTTTATTGTCGAGTCTGCGGGACCGACGAGACGGAAAGCGGTCATGCTTGATGCGTCCCGGGTCATCCGCGCACCGGTTTCGACGACGACCGGTGGTCTGCGAAGGCTGTCTGGGCACGGTTTTCGGGCTGTTCGGGCACGGCTGTCCCGTCGCGCCGTCCGGCGGCGCGTTCCCGGCGTGTCGGGCGGTGTCAGGAGGGGCGGTTCATCTGCCGGGCGGGACCAGGATCGCGTCGAGGGCGTCCTGGGCGCGGGCGGCGTAGTGCCGGTTCGCCTCGGGCATGTAGCTGAAGCGCCCGTTGCAGCGCACGATGGCGATGGCTGCGTTCGTCAGGCAGGAGAGGTTGCGCGGCAGGTGGCGCACATGGGCCCTGCAGCGGTCCTCGTCGTAGGTGAAGTCGCGCACGTAATGGACCCGGTTCTCTATCACCCAATGGTTGCGCACCAGTTCCAGCAGTTCCTCGGATCCGGCGCGTTCCGGGCCGAGCGAGGTGAGGCACCAGGTCACCTCGACGCTGCGCTCGCCGGTCTTGAGGATCTCGCGCTCGCGCTCGATGCGCATGGCCTGCCTGCGCCCGTGGAGGGCGGCGTAGCCGTCCCATTCGGCGCCGGAGAGGTCGACGACGGCGCACCGGCGGCGCTCGAAGCGTCCATGGCCCTTCTCGACGGTCTCGTGCAAGGGCGCGTCGCCGAAGTCGATCGCCTTGAGGTCGTCGAGGATGGTCTCCTGGTTGTCCTTGACCGCGGTGACGACATAGTCGGCGCGTCGCCCGAGAAGGCAGCGCGCGGTCTCGTGCTGGGCGTGCATCGCGTCCATGGTGACGACACGGCCGGTGACGTCGAGGCTAGCGGAGAGCTTGCGCACGGCGGGGATCTCGTTGCTCTTCGCGTCGACCTCGACCTGCCGGAGCACCATGCCGGTCCCGTGCTCGACCGCCGCGACCATCATCCGCCGTCCCTCCTCGGTCTGCTTCGAGGCACCGCGCAGGTCCTTCCCGTCCATGGCGAGCGGCGTGTCCGCGCCGGCCTGCTGGGCGGTCCACCGGCCGATGGCGTCGTCCAGCGTCTCGGGCGGCAGGTCGGCGAGGATGTTGTGGAAGGTGGTGATCGAGGGCGCGGTGAAGAGCTTCCTGGAAGGGCTGAAGAACGCCTCCACCGTCTCGAGCTGCTCCTGCGAAAGCAGGGCGGCGAACTGGGCGAAGGCGGTCACGCCGCGGTAGCCGGCGAGCCGGGCCGCGACGGCGATCGTCAGCACGGTCCTCAGCGGATAGCGCTTGCCCCGGGGCTTGCGGCACTCGGGCACCTCGCCCAGGCACTCGAACAGGCTGCGCAGCCGGGGCGCGGCCATCGGCTCGGCGCTATCGTGCTGCTCCGCGTTCCAGCCTTGCGGGATCTCGTCCCGGCTCAGCGCCTCGACGGCGTCGTCGGTCAGTTCGTACATGAAGATCTCCTTGGGCTGGCCGTGATGGCGCCAGCGCGCCGCGCCGCCGGACTCGCGCGCGAAGCCGCGCGTCAGCCCCAGCGAGCGCCAGTTCGACGCACGGTAGCAGGTCCCGAAGAACCTCGAGACGTCCACGAACGTCTCCGCGAGGAAGACCGGGTACCCGTGCACGGCCTGGATGTCGGCGGACAGCCGCCGAAGGCTCAGCCCCAGCACACGGGACGCCAGGTTTGGCACCCGCCCGGGCGTGAGAATGACGAAACGGGAATTGTTGCAGATCAGGTGCAGGCGCCGGAACTGCTGCTCCTGCGACCACCCGATCCAGCGGTCGCGCGCGGCCAGCTTGAACGCGCCTGGCTGCCAGCCGACCAGTGCGAGCCAGGTCTCGCCGTGCAGCGCGACATGGCGCAGGCCCTTGCCGACGATGCCGTGAAACCGCAGGTAGTGGTGCTCCTCGACCAGACGGTCCCAGAGCCGGTGCTCACGCGCGCCCCGGGTCGGGCGCACCGTCACCGCGTGAAGATCGATGGACGAATCCGGGGTCGGAAGAATCACCATGGCCGGCATGTTGACACATCGAGAACGAAATGGCCAGCCCAAAAAAATCACCGCGTGAAGATCACCGGGCGGACAATAAAATCGCCCTGCGCTGCCAATACTCGATGATGCCCTCCTGTCCCATCTGTCCGTAAAACGGGACCAGCTCCTCCTCGCCGCGGTTCTTCGCGAACCGCATGATCGGCACGCCGCTTCCACAGGAGGTTTGGACAAGATCGAGCCTTAGGTCGAAGATCTGCCGCGACCCCGCAAGGCTGGGGAAACCGGCGACCTTCTCCTCCCAGTCCGCGTCGCGGGGATGGCTGGTCGTCGCTTGTCCGTAGACGCGCAGGATCATGGGATTGCCCTCGAATGCGTAAAACATCAGGGTTATCCGATTCAATGCGCGTAGATGAGCGGCGGTCTCGTTGCCACTGCCGCTCAGGTTGAGCCACCGGATATGCGTGTCGTTGAGGATGCGCAACGTGTTCATGCCCTTGGGTGACACGTTCACACGCCCGTCGGGTGCAGCGGTGGCCACAAAAAACACGGGCTGCCGTTCAATGAACGCGCATAATCTCGAGTTCAACTTCGTGCCAATCCCCATGGGTCCTCCGTCTGAATCGTGTGTGGGTAGCACCTGGCCACCGTCTCGGTGTAGCGCCAGTGAGTGGTAGCGGGCCGGTTGTCGAGCACCCCGGTCGCAGCCGACACAAAGGCGCCCGAACAGATGCAGACCGGCCATCCGCGATGCTCCGGCACACGAGCCAGAGCATTCAGCAGCCACCGATCATCTTTCCGGCGCGGCGGTTCCGCGCGGGCCGGCGCCGCGCCGCCCGATGGTCTGTTCGAAATTGCCGCCATTGCAGAAACCCCGCGCGGATGGACGAGCTTCAGGCCCTGACGCGGGTCTCGCGACCCAGGTACCAAGCGAGCGTTGCGAGCACGACAGCGCCGCCGGCGACGGTCGGCATACGCGGGATCTCGACGAGAATCAGCCAGCTCCACAGGGGTGCCAGCGGCACCTCCAATGTGCCGATCAGTGCTGCCTCGGCCGCCCGGACCCGCAGCACCCCTTCGGCCAGCATCACCGAGGCGGCCGCATGAACGGTGCCGAATCCGGCCAGCAGCACCAGCTCACGCGCAGTGACATCGAATTGAGCGCCCATGATCCAGGTTATCGCGATGAGCTGAAGACACGAGACCGGGCCCACCGCCAGGGTCATTGGTCGGTTGGGATGGCGCCGCATGATGACCATCATCGATGCCATCAGCGCCGTCATGCCGAGAGCCAGCAGGTCACCCACCAGATCAGGAGTACCCGTCGAGCCTACCACCATGACTGCTACACCGGAGAGGCAAAGCCCGGCCGCGACCAGGGTGACGAGACCGGGCGTCTCGCGCATCCAGATCCACGCAATGGCGGCGGCGGCGAAGGGCGCGGTGGCGTAGACGATGGCCACGTTGGCGACGGCGGTGTTTTTGAATGCGGCAATGAAGCAGACCGTCGCTGCACTGCTGAAGGTTGCGGTCGCCCACCCCGGCCAACCGAGGCGCTTCCAGTCCGCGAGCCAGGCCCGACCTCGGTGCCACCCGAGCCAAGCCGACATCACGCCTCCGGCCAGGAGCCCTCGCCAGAGCAGTACTGTCCAGACGTCTGCCTCGACGCCCTTGGTGAAGATCCCCGCCGTGCTCCACGCGACCGCCGACAGCGCGATGAGGTAGCGACCGAGCAAGACTTGCTCCCTGGCGTTCTGGACCACGACGACCTCCGCATACGGTGAGTCGAACGTGAGTATAGAGGAGGTCTCCTGACAGCGTGGTGTCAGCAGTGACGGAGGTCGGCCGTCGACGAATCGGCCGATCTGCCGAATCTCGTGTCAAGACCCCTTCGTGCGTCACCGGGCGTTTCCCGACACGACCCGAAACAGTCGGTATAGTCGTCATGATCCGATGCCCCTCTGCCGGTATTGTTGCGGCGTCGCGGCGTGGAAATCTGTATTGGGTCGTGTCGGGAAGCGCCGAGGTTCCGTACACCGTCGGCTGGCATCCATCTTTCGGAGATACAGAACATGAGCAACGGAAAACATCCCCCGTCCGGAGTCCTGCAAGTCAGGATTTTGCATCACGGAGACGGAGGCGCTCAAACATGCGCCGCGCGGACCGCCTCTTCGAGCTGATTCACCTGTTGCGCCGTGCGCGCAAGGCGATGACCGCTGCAGAGCTTGCCCAGGCGTTGGAGGTCGCCCCGCGCACCGTGTACCGCGACGTCGCGGCGCTGGTCGCCATGCGAGTGCCAATCGACGGTGCGGCTGGTGTCGGCTACATCATGCGGCCCGGTTATGACCTTCCGCCGTTGATGTTCGACCGCGAGGAAGTCGAGGCGGTCACGGTCGGGTTGCGACTGTTGAACCGGACTGGCGACCGGGATCTGCAGGAGGCCGCCGGCCGCGTTGCCGCCAAGATTGCCGGCGTTCTTCCCGGGCTGCGCGCTGACGAGCTGGACGATGGCCGGTTCGTCGTCTCTGGCTTCGGCACGCCGACGGCAGCCAACATGGGAATGCTGCGGTCCGCGGTCCGCGACAGCCTACGCCTTGCCCTCGTCTACAGGGACGAGCAGGAACGCGTGACCGAGCGCACCTGCTTGCCGGTTGCCATCATCTACTACATCGAGGTCACTGTGCTGGCGGCCTGGTGTGAGCTGCGCGACGATTTCCGCCACTTTCGCGCCGATCGCATCGTCGCTTGCCGTGAGACCGGCGACAGCTTCGCCGAGCTGGCCCAGCGGTTGCGGAGAGACTGGCATGCCCAACAGGGCATGCCGTATTCGAGTCGCGATGATGAATAGCGCGTCAGCCTCCCGCCCAACGGCAGTGGGCCTTTCTGGTGCGTGTTGAGAACGCAGGCCGCGGGTTGGCGCTCTTCGCCACGCTCCTGTCATGGAAGAATGGAGAAGTGCACAGGTGTCTGCTCGAAAAGGATCAGTCGTGAGATTCAAGAGTACGATAGGCTAAGTCAATAATGTCGACCAAAACGAAAAATCACTCGCTGATAGGTATCTCGTTGATATTCTTGGCAATGTTGGTTGCGACTCTTGCCGACGTCATTGCGAAATCGATGTCTGTATCGGTTTCCGAGGCGCAGCTGATGTTCCTGAGGAGCGTGTCGGGTTTCGTCATCGTGTTTGCCTTGATGTGTATTCGGTACACAAGAAAGCGCACCGCATTACTCAATCTCGAACAGATAAGGCTTCACATATTTCGGTCAGTCATTTGGTGCTTTTCAGTCTACCTGATGTTTGTTGCCCTTTATTCCGCGCCCCTCGCAGACGTGAGCGTGCTTCTTTTGACAGAGTCACTTTTCATCATACCGTTGGCTGTATTTTTTCTGAATGAAAAGCTGACTCGTTCGAGATCCTGGGTCATCTTCCTCATGTTGTTCGGAACGATGTGCATTTTGTCTCAGGATTTCTCAGGGCAATTGCAACTTTCTCCAAAAGGATGGATCGCAGCTCTTGGCGCGGCATTTCTTGGAGCCGTAATCTCCGTAATTCTGAAGTCGATGGCGGAAAAGGATGAACTCCTGGAGTTCCTGTTCTACTCGTCCATCGTCGGGGGTGTCGTATTCTGTTTTCCGGCAATTCTGAATTGGCAGCCAGTGTCGGCTCCCGTCTTCACCGCCATAACGATCATGAGTGTTTGCCTGCTTGTTACGCAGGCATTGATCGTGCACGCATTTCGCTATGCCGAAACCTTGGTGATTACCCCGTTCTTTGCCGTTTCGGTTCCTTTCGGGGTCATCGCCGGATGGCTCGTGTTCAGTGAAGTGCCGAGTTGGCTTTTCTGGCCGGGATGCATCGTAATCGTGTTCGCTGCGCTATTGGCTGAAAGGGAGTGAACATGATGCCTTTCATGATCCCGCCTAGCCTTACCGAGTCATGATAAATGGTGGATGACCACAGGTCATCTGCTTTCCCGCAAGGCATGTGGGGTCGATTCCGGATGGGGCCGAATAGTACGTTAAGCGATTTTCCGCCTGCTCAACGTTCGATAGACGGTCGGCCGTGATACGGAGAAGACCTCTGCAAGATCGCTGATCGAATATTCCCCGGTATCGTGCATTCGCCAGAGCTCTTTTTGTTGTTTTTTAGACAGTTTTGGCTGTTTCCCCCGCAACTTTCCCTTCGCCTTTGCGATCGCCATGCCCTCGCGGGTGCGCATCCTGATGAGGCCGCTTCGAATTCGGCGAAGGTGGCAACGATGTTAAAGAACATTTTTCCCATTGGGTCAGTGGGATCATGGACTGCCGCACCGAGCGCGAGTTTCATGTCTCTTTTCTGCAACTCTTCGACAATGGCGCGCGCATCCGGAACGGAGCGGGCCAGACGGTCCAGCTTTGAGACGGCCAGCGTATCACCCTCACGAAGAGCGGCGAGAGCCTGGTCAAGACCGGGACGCTCCCGGTTCGTGTTGGTCAACCCATGGTCTGTGTAGATGCGGTTCTCGTGAACTCCGAGTTCACGCAGGGTTTTTCGTTGCACCTCCAGATCCTGGCTGAGGGTCGAGCAGCGGGCATATCCGATCTTGATGGTTTCCATGGCGGGTCTGTACGAATAAGGCCCCGCAATTGCAATTTTCATCGTACCATTCATTTGAACGAAGGCCGCTCACGCGGCCAGTTGTGATGCTTCCCCGGTTTTCCTTTTTTGGATCGCGGCTTCATTTTCTGTGTTGATACGCAGGTTGTGGGTTTCCCATGACCTCGGGTTGGTGCTCAATCTCCCCGGTGCCCCGGATGTTCGGGGCCATTTCGAACAAGGGAGATGAGCATGAAAGTCAAGATATCGCCAGCCCGCAGGAAGATGATCGAGGTGATGACCTTGAAAGGTCTGTCGCCGGGTACGCAGGACAATTACCAGCGCAGCGTCAGCACCCTCGCGCGCCATTACGCTCGGGCGCCGCAGGACCTGTCTGCCGACGAGATCAGTGCCTGGGTGATCGCCCGGATCGATCGGGGGCTGTGTCCACGCACCACCAATGGCGACGTCTCGGCCCTGCGCCTGTTCTACAGTGACGCGATGGGCCAGCCCGAGAAGGTCGCGGGCCTGCATTGCCGCAAGGTCCCCGACCGTCTGCCTCGTTCCATTCCCGAAGCCGACGTCGAACTCCTGATCGCGGGGATCAACGACCTGCGCTATCGCACCGCGACCCTGACCGCCTATGGCGCCGGCCTGCGGATCTCCGAGGTGGTGGCGCTGCAGGTCGGCGACATCAGGAGTGAGGAAGGACTGCTCCATATCCGTAGCGGCAAGGGCGGCCACGAACGCATGGCGCATCTGCCCGACCCGGTGCTCCAGACGCTGAGGCGGTACTGGAGAAACACCTGGCCGCGGCCCACGACCTGGCTGTTCTACGGCAAAAGCCCCGACAGGCCGATCACCGCCGAGAGCTTGCGCACCGCCTTCAACAGGGGCCGCGACCGAGCCGGGCTCGATCGCGGCATCAGCTTCCACTGTTTGCGCCACGCGGTCGCAACCCATGTGCATGAACGCGGGGCGCCGATCAGTGTGGTCCAGGATCTTCTCGGACACAAGTCCCCGGATGCGACACGCGTCTACGCCCGGACCACCGGAACCATGTTCCGCAAACTCGATCACCCGGTGGCCGGCTTCGCCAGCGCCGTCTGAGCGGTGGCCGACAACAGGCCCGGCGTGGCGGACATCTT
The DNA here is from genome assembly GCA_963664045.2 of Paracoccaceae bacterium. Lineage (GTDB taxonomy): Bacteria > Pseudomonadota > Alphaproteobacteria > Rhodobacterales > Rhodobacteraceae > JAPPHA01. Next base: position 440,973 of record CAXXGT010000004.1, read on the forward strand.
CCGCCAGGCCGGGCCCGCATTCCGTGCGCGCTTCGCGGGCGCTCTCGACGCTGTTGCGCTGAAGATCATGGACTGTATCGCGTGCTGCCGGACGGCGGTGCTCGGCGGCACCGTCTACCAGTGCACCGATTGCGGTCATGTCCATGGCGTCTGGAAGTCCTGCGGCAACCGCCACTGTCCCTCCTGCCAGGGCGCGGCCGCGCACAAGTGGATGGAGAAACAGGCAGCCTGCATCCTGCCGGTTCCCTGTTTCCACATCGTCTTCACCCTGCCGCGGCCGATCGCCCGGATCGCACTGCAGAACCGCAAGACGGTGTTCAACATCCTCTTCCGCACCGCCGCCGAGACCCTGAAGACCATCAGCGCCGATCCCCGGCGCTTCGGGGCCAGGATCGGCGGCACCGCGGTGCTGCACACCTGGAACCAGAAGATGGAATGGCACCCCCACCTGCACTGCCTGGTGCCCAATGGCGGCTTCGACACAACCACCGGGCAGTGGAAGGCCGGAAGCGACAGCTTCTTCGCACCCGTCAAGGTGCTCGCAAGCTTCTTCCGACGACGCGTCCTCGAGGAACTCGCAAAGGCCCATGCCAGGCAGGAACTGGAGTTCCATGGCTCAATCGCTCACCTCGCCTGTCCCCGCGCCTTCGCCCGGGTGCTGAAGCAGGCCCGAAAGCTCAACTGGAACGTCCATGCAAGGCCCCCGTTCAACGGACCCGCGGCGGTGATCCGGTACCTCTCGCGCTATACACACCGCATCGCAATCTCCGATGCCAGGATCCTGTCCCTCGACGACGACACCGTCACCTTCCGCTGCCGCAAGCCGACAGCGAAAGTCGGCGACAGGCCGTCATACGGAACCATGACCCTGAGCGTCGATCAGTTCATACGTCGATTCCTGATGCATCGAATCCCGGCAGGCTTCCACCGCATCCGGCACTTCGGCATCCTCGCAAACGCCTGCCGGGCCAGGACCCTCGAGGCCGTACCGGAAGCCGGCCGCCACGAACCCCCACATGCAGCCGGTGACGAAACCGGAACCGGGGAGACGGACAGACCGGAGGCCCCGGCCTGTCCGAATTGCGGCAAACCCTCCAGGCCCGTCCTGACCATCCGAAGAAACCCCACCGACCGGGAGGTGGCCAAGGCAATGGAGATCATCCGAAAACGCGGCCCTCCCCGTCCTCACGAAACGACATGAAGACAACGCCAGAAAGCATGCAGCATATCCAGCGGCCCCGGGACCGCCACGGGCCCGTTCGTGCCCGTCGCGCCGAACCGACCCAAACGGCGCGAAATGTCGCCGTCTCCGGACCCGATACTTCCACCGGAGACGGACCAGACAGGCCAGACGCTCCGTTCGGGACATGCGGTCCCCGAAGATCCCCCGCATCAAACGGGATCAACCGGCCAGGCTGAAAACCCCGAATCAACTTTCTACAAGAGGCCAGGGTCGCGCCAGGCGCGGCTTCGTTCAAACCGGCTTAGTGTCGGCGTTTCAGCCAACACTAACCAAGATATTGAGACGACTTTCGGCCTTGTTTCGTGGACGTGGATTTTCGGCTTGAACCTGTCCGTTGATCGTTGGTCTTCCGGACAGCTGCCATCGTGAACATGGAGATTCCTGTCGTTTTTCACAAATAACTTCAGCAGTCTTCCAGAAAAGACTTCAGTGAGCGCCTCCATCTCTGGATGGGCGGCTCATTCCGGCTGTAGCCGGTGCCTGATCAGGGCCGCCCGCAACCACTGGTTTGCCCATTTGTTAAGCGTATCGACCAAGCATGGACCCAGGTGATCGCCTGCCTTCGGCCTTTTCCATGAACGCTTCAATTTAGGCAATCAACCGGGCCCAGACTGCCTCCCGCTGCAACACACTGAAGTCAAATCCGGAAGATTTGCAACACACTGAACTTATTTGTGGTGGTCACTGAAGTCATTTGTGAAAAAACGCGGAGAAAAAAGTGAACAATATCAATGACCGCCACTGAACTTATTTGTGAAAAACGACTGGACAATCGCCAGGCCGGCGGTGCGGGGGGCCTATTCGATCAGGGAGAGGTTTCCGGCGGCTGACTTGCCATCGCGGCCGGGTTGCAGCTCGTAGGAGATCTTCTGCCCGTCCGCCAGCGTGGCCAGCCCGGCGCTCTGGACCGCCGAGATATGCACGAATGCATCGGCCGTGCCATCATCCGGTTCGATGAGATCTGACGCGGCAAAGACAAATTCGAGTGTATCAGCAAGAAAGGCGAATGCCCTGACTTCCTCCCAATAATCAAATTCCGCTACAACAATCGTATAGCCAATGGGGTTGACGATCTGGCGAGATCGAGACTCGCCCTTCAAGGTGTAATGGGTAAGAGAGTTTGTCCCTGATCAGACACATATGAAGTTTTGCGGGCGGCGCCGGGGGTCTCAGAACCCAGAGGGTTCTGAGACCCCCGGAAAAGATTTTTCCTTGCCCTGAGGGGCGGGGTTCTCCATCAGTTCGCTTAGTTGTGAAAACCGAAAAAGGAGAACCCCAATGCAAGTTTTCGGCTTGCCCGGCCATGTTATCAGAAACGCCGCCCGCGCGTCACGGATTTTGTCTTCACCCGGCGCGGAGACCGCAAGGTGCGCGGAGCTGGTCCGCCGCTGGCGGCGGGCCTGGCGCGACGGCCTGACTGTGGAACAGGCGGCGCGCGCCGTCGGCGTTTCGCTGTCGAAGCTGCGCCGCTGGGAAAAGCGGCCGGCGCGGCTCTCCACCCGCCCGCTCCGCTGCCGCCGGCCGGAGCTGCGCCGCGGAATCGAGGGCCGCGTTGCGGGAGCTGCGGAAAATGTTCCCGGCCTGGGGAAGGGGGAAGATCGCCGCCGTGCTGCGCCGTGAGGGGACCGCGGTCTCCGACGCGACGGTCGGGCGGGCCATCCGCGACCTGGTCTGCAGAGGCCGCATGGCCCCGGTCAGCGCCTTCACGGCGCACAGCCGCCGGACCCGGCGGCCGCACGCGGTGCGGATCCCCCGCGCGCTGCGGGCCGAACGGCCCGGGCAGGCGGTCCAGGTCGACACGCTCACCGTGTCGCTGCGGCCCGGCCGGACCGTCAGACACTTCACCGCCGTCGACCGTCTCTCGCGCTGGGGCTGCGGCATGGCCGCCTCAAACGCGACCGCGGCCAGCGCCGCCCGCTTCCTTGACAAGCTGGTCCGCCAGGCGCCGTTCTCAGTCGAGGCCGTGCAGGTCGACGGCGGCTCCGAGTTCATGGCCGAGTTCGAGGCCGCGTGCGGAGACAGAAACATCACCCTCGCCGTTTTGCCGCCGAAGTCGCCGAAACAGAACGGACGCGTCGAACGTATGCAGGCGACGCTCAGAAACGAGTTCTACAATGTTCAGGACACCGCCGTGAACGTCTCCGGGCTCAGACCCCTCATCGACGAATATATGGAACTCTACAACGGCTGGAGGCCGCACGACTCCCTTGATGGAATGACCCCCGTCGAGTATCTCGAAAGTCGGCGAATCGGTGAGACCCCGCCGCTTCATATGTCATGAGCAGGTACACGGGTTGGATGAATACGTTTCGCTGTGTTAGAGGTGGCGCCCGGCGGTCGAATTCGGAAGGGCCGCCTGCCTTTCGAAAGTAAAATGAGGAAGAATCAATAATGTTGAAAACACTGCGAATATCCTCGGCTCTCGCCTCCTGCGCCGTTGCGCTGTGCCTGGCAGTCGGGACTCCGGCACATGCCTCTTCTGAGTCGGCGCTCCGTGTCGTGTTGCACGCGGACCTAAAGATACTCGATCCTGTTTGGACCACGCATGGCATCAGTCAAAATCATGCGTTGATGATTTACGACTTCCTGTTCGCTTGGGACGAGAACAGTGTGCCTCAGCCGCAGATGGTCGACACCTATGAAGTGTCCGATGACGGAATGCTCTACCGCTTTACCCTGCGGGACGGCCTCCAGTTCCATGACGGCGCGCCGGTCACAACCGCCGATGTCATAGCTTCGCTGCATCGCTGGGGGGCTCGCGACAGTTCCGGCCAGCAGGTCATGGGTGTGACGGAGAGGCTTTCTGCGATTGACGACAAGACTTTCGAATGGAAACTGACTAAGCCCTACGGCCTGCTTCTTGAAGCGCTGGGCAAGACCACCTCCAGGGTGGCTGCGATCATGCCGGAGGCCGTTGCCATGACGGATCCGGAAACTCAGATCGAATCGACCATTGGTTCCGGTCCCTTCATTTTCAAGAAGGACGAGTGGGTGCCGGGCAGCAAAGTCGTTTATGTGAAAAACCCGAACTACGTTCCCCGTGACGAACCGCCGAGCAGTGCGGCGGGAGGCAAGGTTGCCAAGGTCGACAGGGTTGAGTGGCTGAACATCCGCGATCCGCAGACTGCGGTTTCGGCCCTGATCAACGGCGAAATCGACTTTTATGAAAACCCGCCCGCCGATTTTCTTCCCTCTTTGAAGGATCAGCCGATCACGCTCAAAGCCACCAATCCGATCGGCTACCAAGGCGTGTTGCGTCCGAACCACCTGCACCCTCCATTCGATAACGTTGCGATGCGAAGGGGCCTGATGTGGGCCGTTGACCAGGAAACCTATCTGCGCACCATGTTTGGCGACCCGCTGCTTTATCGCACCTGCGGCTCCTATTTCGCCTGCGGCACTCTGCTGGAGGACGAGTCCGGCGCCGAGGCCCTTCTCGGCCACGACCCCGAGAAGGCGCGGCAGGCGTTTGCGGAAGCTGGCTACGACGGGGAAGCCATTGTGATCCTGCACCCGACCGATGTGCCGATCATGAACGCAGCCACGCTGGTGACCGCCCAGCTCCTGCGCGAGGCCGGCCTCAACGTGGAGTTGGAGGCGATGGATTGGTCGACTATGGGGTCGCGCCGGGCGGTCAAGGAGCCTGTCTCCGAAGGCGGCTGGAATATCCTTCACACATACTGGAACGGTCCGGGAATCAGCAATCCGCTGACGAACAAGCCCATCCACGCAACCTGTGAAAAGTCGTGGCCGGGCTGGCCCTGCAATGAGGAACACCAGAGTCTGATCGATTCATTCCCATTTGCGCAGACGATCGAAGAGAAAAAGGCATTGGGACGCCAGATCCAGGAAAGCGCGACCGAATTCGTTCCTTACGTGCCGCTGGGTCAATGGCAGCAGCCGGCAGCTTTCCGAAATGAGCTGGAAGGTGTTCTCATCGTGCCCGGCGGGGTCGTGTTCTGGAATATCGCAAAGCCCAGCTGACTGCGGCGGGCCCGCCGGATGCGCGCCTACCCGGAATGACGCGTATCTGAAGGCGCCGGACGGGTCACAGGACCCGCCCGGCGCATGCCCGGTCGACGGATGCCATCAATCCCATGCTGATTCAGGTTGTCAGACGCCTTGCAGCGGCCTTTCCGGTCATGGGAATGGTGGCGTTCATCGTATTCCTGCTCCTGCACTTGACGCCCGGCGATCCGGCGGCGGTCATGGCGGGCGACCAGGCGACGCTGCAAGACATTGAGAGTATCCGAAAGCGGTTGGGCCTCGACCGGCCGCTCTACGAGCAATTCGGCCTTTGGGTCTGGAGTTTGGTGCGGGGCGACCTCGGAACTTCACTCTACTCCAACCTGCCGGTGGCTCAGCTTATCGGCCAACGGCTGGAACCCACCCTGCTGCTGACCGTCATGACGATGGTCATCGCAATTGTGACCGCGATCCCCATTGGCATATTGGCGGCATGGAAAGCGGGAACGCTGGTCGACCGCTGTGTGATGGCTCTGGGCGTATTCGGCTTCTCAGTCCCGATCTTCGTTGTGGGTTATGCGCTGATATATGTGTTCTCGATCGTCCTCGGCTGGTTCCCGGTCCAAGGCTACAAGAGTCTGGAGCAGGCGGGCCTGTGGCTGGCTCTCCACAGCCTCGTCCTGCCAAGCCTGGCGCTGGGAATGGTTTACATCGCGCTGATCGCGCGCATCACACGGGCGAGCATTCTGGAAATCCTTTCGGAGGATTTCATTCGCACAGCCCGGGCCAAGGGAGTCGGCACCGGCCGGCTGCTCATGGTTCATGCGCTGCGCAACGCCGCTGTGCCTATAGTGACCGTCGTCGGCATCGGCTTCGCGCTTGTCATCAGCGGTGTCGTTATCACGGAGACCGTTTTCAACATTCCAGGCCTGGGCCGCATGGTTGTGGATGCCATTCTCAACCGCGACTACCCGGTCATTCAGGCGATGATCATGCTGTTCTCGGGCGTATATGTGGTGATCAACGTATTGATCGACGTGGCTTACTGCCTTCTCGATCCGCGCATTCGGTACTGAAGATGGCCGTTGCAGAGATGCCCGAAATGTCCCAGCGACGCCGCTGGCGCCGATTTCGCTACCTCCTGCGCCGCCATTTTCCTATTTTTGTCGGCGCGGCGATCCTGCTATTCCTGACCGTCGCATCGTTGCTCGCGCCGTGGATTGTCGGCGATCCAATAAAGTTCAATCCCATTGACCGTCTGCAGTCGCCAGGCGCGGATCACTGGTTCGGCACTGACCAGTTCGGCCGCAGTGTTCTGAACCGCACGGTCCATGGGGGCCGTGTGTCCTTGATCGTGGGTTTGACCGTTGCCGCATTGAGCACAGTCATCGGCCTTACCATTGGACTGGTGTCCGGCTACGTCCGCAGTATCGACATGGTGGTGATGCGGGTCATGGATGGTCTGCTTGCCATTCCCCACATTCTCCTTGCCATTGCGCTCGTGTCCCTGACACACGCCACCATTCAAAACGTCATCATCGCAGTCACCGTTGCGGAGGTTCCGCGCGTCGTGCGCCTGGTTCGAGGCGTGGTGCTGACCATCCGGGAGCAGCCCTACGTGGACGCCGCGGTGACTGTGGGATCACGCACTCCGAAAATCATCTTTCGCCACATTCTTCCCAACACAATCGCGCCGCTGATGGTTCAGGCCACCTTCATTTGCGCCGCCGCCATCATCATCGAGTCGGCATTGAGTTTTCTGGGCGCCGGAACCCCTCCGGAAATTCCGAGCTGGGGCGGCACCATCGCCGAGGGCCGCAGCTACTTCCAGCTCGCGCCCTGGATCATCTTCTTTCCCGGCACCTGCCTGGCATTGCTGATCCTCTCCATCAATCTTGTCGGCGACGGTCTCAGAGACATGATCGACCCGCGGATTGCCCGGAGCATTTGAATGACGCCAGTTCTGTCGGTCCAGGGTCTGACGACCCGATTCCATACAGCCGATGGTGTGGTTCGGGCCGTGGAGGATGTCACTTTCGATCTCGGACCAGGAGAGACCTTAGGCATCGTCGGCGAATCCGGCTGCGGCAAAAGCGTGACCGGCCTCTCCATCATGGGCCTGATTCCACCCCGTCAGGGCCAGATTGTCCGCGGATCGATCATGCTGGAAGATCGCAATCTCGTATCGCTGCCCGAAAGGGACATGCGGCGCATTCGCGGGGAAGCCGTTGCCATGGTTTTCCAGGAGCCCATGACCTCGTTAAATCCGGTGATGACCGTGGGCGACCAGATCGCAGAGACCGTCCGCATCCACCAAGGACTTCGGCGGAGACGGGCGGCAGCAAGGGCTTTGGAGATGCTGGAAGTTGTGCGCATCCCCGATCCGCGCCGCCGCGCCGGCGAATATCCACACCAGTTCTCCGGCGGCATGCGCCAGCGGGTCATGATCGCGATGGCATTGTGCTGCAATCCCAAGGTCCTGATCGCCGACGAGCCGACGACCGCGCTCGATGTCACGGTTCAGGCCCAGATCCTTGAGCTTATGAGCAGCCTGAAGAAGGATTTGGGAACTGCCATCATCTTGATCACACACAATTTCGGAGTGGTGGCGGATATGGCCGACCGCGTGATGGTCATGTATGCGGGCCGAAAGGTCGAAGAGGCCCCGGTGAAGGAAATCTTCGCCCGGCCAATGCATCCCTATACCCGCGGCCTCATGGACTCGATCCCCCGCCTTGGAAGTTCGAAGCGGACGAGCCGGCAGCGCTCCCACCTCAAGGAAGTTCCCGGGATCGTGCCCTCGCTGGCCGAGGAAATCGTTGGATGCGCCTTTGCGCCGCGATGTGCTTTCGCCACCGAGCGTTCGCGCTCCGCGACACCTGTTATGCAGGATCGAGGGAAGGGGCATTCTGTCGCTTGTTGGGAAGTAGACCGGGTGCTGGCATCATGAACGAATTGCTCTCGGTGGACGAGCTCAAGAAACATTTCACATCCGGCCAGCCCTGGCTGGGGCGCCCACAGAATCCCGTCAAGGCAGTGGATGGCGTGAGTTTCACCATTGACCGGGGCGAGACTCTGGGCCTGGTCGGCGAAAGCGGCTGCGGCAAGACC
>CAXXGT010000005.1:0-90815 GCA_963664045.2 Paracoccaceae bacterium
GTTCGCACCCCGGGATCACCCGGCGCGCGCCGCGGGCGAGATCGACCAGCCGATCGCGCTCCATCCCCCGGCTGCCATCCTGCGACATCGGGCGTAGCGCGGCACCATGCTCCACGATGTCGCCAGTGCTGCCAGGGCGCGACGCGGTCCAACAGGGTCACCCGCACTGGCCCGGTCGTGGTTCAGCCAGGCCAGCCACACGGGCCAGTAGGAAACCGGTGCCGCCCGTGATCAGTGGGGGCATCGCCGCTCAGCCCCAGGTCTCATCGATGGGGTAGGTCGACAGCGGCTCCGACCCTGTCTCGGTGATCAGCACCTGTTCCTCCAGCTTCACACCCTCGGCGCCGCCGACCTCGCCGACATAGCTCTCTATGCTGACGGTCATGCCGGGTTCCAGCACCGTCTCCTTCACGCCGCGATGCATGAATTTCGCCGGCACCGCCACCGGATGCTCGTCACCCAAGCCGACTCCGTGGATCAGGCCGAGATATTGCTGATCCTCGAATTTCACCGGCATCCGGAACGAGGAATGGGAAATCTCGGTGGTGGAGATTCCGGCGCGCAGGAGTGCGCGGTTGTGCTCGATCTGGTCGCGGGAGACCTCAAGAAGCTCCCGCTGACGCCCGGTGGGCCGCACATCGCCGCAGATCCAAGCCCGCGAGATGTCGCAGACATAGCCATAAGGCCCGACCAGATCGGTGTCGAAACTCACGATCTCGCCCTTCTCCAGCACCTTGAACCCGCATTCCTGATACCAGGGATTGGTGCGCGGACCCGAGGCCATGAGCCTCGTCATGATCCACTCCCCGCCAAGTTCGATATTGGCCTGGTGCAAGAGCGACCAGAGCGCATTCTCGGTGATTCCGGGCCAGAGCGCGGCGCGCATCCTTGCCACGCCATTTTCGCCGGCGGCGACCGCCAGGCGCATGGCGGCGATTTCGTCGGTGGATTTCACCAGCCTCGCGGCCTCGGCCAGGGCCATCCCGTCCTCCAGCGCCAGCCCCTCGGCCAGGAGCGCGAAGCTGCCGGTAGTATCAATGTGGTCGACGGCCAGGCGCCGGTTGCCGTCGCCATGGGCGCGGACCTCGGCAACGATCTCGCCGGCGAACTCCCGCGCCTTGCGGAGGCCGTCATCGCCGGCGGCGAAGTGGAACCAAGGGGTCCCGACCCGGGTCTCGGCAATCAAAGGCAAGTCGTCCGACAGGTGCTCTGCGCCGTGAAACTCCCACAGGATCACCCGGCCGCCGGCCAGGACCAGCACGTAACGGGCCGGGTTGTTGAGCGTCCAGACCTGCATGTTGCTGCAATCGGTGGCGTAGCGGATGTTGACCGGATCGAAGAACAGCGCGCCGACGACGTCGCGCGCCTCGATCTCGCGCAGGAGCCGACCGAGCCGGTAGCGGCGCATCGCCGCCAGGTCCGGGCCTTCGGTCCTCGCTTCCAGTCCTGCCGCATCGTCCATCGCGACCGTCCTTTCCGGGATCGGCCCCAGTCTAGCGCCAATGCGCAGGAAACCGAGCACGGATTCGACCGCGCCGTGCGCGCCGCTGTCGTTTCCGGGTCCGCGCCTGTGCACGCGGGCCGCCACCCTGTAGCAGGTATTCCCTCGACCGGACTAGCCCCATGTTCACTGTTCCGCTCATTGACATCGCCCCGTTCTTGCACGGCAATCCCGATGACAGGCGCCGTGTCGCCTGTGAGATCGACAGGGTCTGCCGCGAGATCGGATTCTTCTTCCTCGACGGCCACGGCATCGCCGAGGCGCAATTTTCAGAGATCTACGACGTCTCGAAAGCTTTCTTCCGCCTCGACGCCGCCGCGAAAGCCGCAGTCGCGCAGCCGGCGCCGGACGTGGTGCGCGGCTATATCGGCTATGGCGCCGCGGCGCTGGCCGACACGCTGGGAGAGGCCACGCCGCCGGATCTGAAGGAATCTTTCTCCGCCGGGCCGGTCGACGTGCCTGCTGGCGAGCCTTATTACACCTCGCCCCGGTCGCGCGCCCATTTCGCCCCGAACCGCTGGCCCGAAAGGCCGTCCGAATTCGGCACGGTCTGGACCCGCTACTATCGCGCGATGACGGGACTGGCCGCGGACATGATGCGGCTGTTCGCGCTGGCGCTGGACCTGCCCGAGGGTTTTTTCGACGACAAGATCGACCGTCACATCGCCATACTGGGCGCGATGTATTACCCCGACCAAGCAGTGCCGCCGGAGCCCGGTCAGCTGCGCGCCGGTTCTCATACCGATTTTACCACCCTGACGATCCTGCGCCCGGATGCCGCGCCCGGCGGACTGCAGGTGATGACCAAGGCCGGCGAATGGGCGCCGGTCAAGGCCCCGCCGGGCACCTTCGTTGTCAATATCGGCGACCTGATGGCGCGCTGGACAAATGACCGATGGGTCTCCACCCTGCATCGTGTGGTCAACCCGCCACCCGACGCGCGCCACGGCAGCGAGAGGCTTTCGGTCGGATTTTTCCACGAGGCCAATTACGACACGCCGGTCGAATGCCTGCCAAGCTGCCGATCTCCGGAGAACCCGCCGAAATACCCGCCCGTCCTGGCTGGCGAGCATCTCTACACCCAGTTCACGCGCCAGGCCCGCAATGCCGATCCGGGCGAAACGAGTGCGGTCACCTCGTCGTGACGCGGCGACGCGAAAGCATAGGGAGAAAAGCGAATAATGGACACAAAGCTTCTGGACCGCCGGGTGGCCATCGTCACCGGCGGCGGCAGCGGCATCGGCCAGGCGATCTGCGAATCCTTCGCTCGGGAAGGCGCGCGGGTGGCGGTGCTCGACCTCGACGGCGATGCGGCGGCGGCGGTGGCCGCGAAGGTCGGCGGGATCGCGGTCACCCTCGATGTCACCGATGCGGCGGCCTGCGCCGACTCGGTGGCGCAGGTGGCCGACCGGCTCGGCCCACCGTGCATCCTGGTCTGCTCGGCAGCCTATTTCGCCGCCCGCGTGCCGGTGGCCGAACTGGCCGAAGAGGTGTGGGAGCGGACCATGCAAGTCAATATCGGCGGCCATTTCAACATGGCCAAGCACTGCATCCCGCAGATGATCACCGCCGGCGGCGGGTCGATCGTGCACATCTCCTCGATCATGGCGCGGGTCGCCAATCACGGCCAGACCGCCTATTGCGCCTCGAAAGGTGCGATCACCATGCTGTCGAAGGGCATCGCGCTCGACTACGCCGACAAGGGCATCCGGTCCAACACCATCCAGCCCGGCGGCATCGCCACCCAGGGCATGGCCGATCTCTATGGCGGCGACATGGAGGAGGCCGAGCGCGTCTGGGGTCGGGTGATGCATCCCGTCGGGCGGCTCGGCCGGGTCGAGGAGATCGCCGACGCCGCGGTGTTCCTGGCCAGCAACCGCGCGAGCTTCGTCACAGGCATCGACCTGCCAGTGGAGGGGGGCTATTCGATCCGCTGATCGGCCTTTAGAACCGTGGCTGTCAGCACAAGTGTTCCTGCCAGGTCGCTTCCGGAAAGGCGTTGAATTCTAGGCCATTTCAGCTTGCGCCGCGGACGAACATCACCCAACAGGCGCGGGGAGATCCGGCAACGCGCAACTCCGCCGGCAGGACGATGTCGGCCCCTGCCGCGACCAGTCGGTCGGCAATCGCCACATAATCCTCCACCGTGAGTATCAAACCAGAGTGGCGCAACGCCAAGTCATCTTCGGGAGCGGTATCGGTGCGGGTCGCGGTCAACTTGTGGCAGTAGGAATCCAGCACGAGCCAATCCCAGTCGCGCGCCACGGCCTGCGCAACCGGGACATTGTCATAGAATGCCTCAGCCGCTTCCAGATCGCGCGCCGTGAATGCGAGATGAAAGGCCGCATCATGGACCTAAACGCTCGTGAGTAAAAAAACACTATCGCATTGATTCCACGAAGTTTTACGATACCCCCCCGATTTCGACTGTCCTGGTCACCTGGTAGCCGAGCTGTTTGGTGCGCCAGCCGAACTTCGAGACTGTCCGGTTCACATCTCTGGACGGAGCCAAGCAAACACGACTTGTAACTGCTTGCCCCATCGGAAACTGTCAGCTTCACGGCTGGCCCGCCGCCAACATGATCGCTCCCGGCAGGAAGACGATTGTCAGGCCACGCAAAACGGCTCGGGACACTTTCATCCTGCGGGGCCTCCGGCCAGTGGTTCACGCTGGACGTCGCAAGGCGCTGCAGGCGAACCTGCGCGTGGCACGTGTCGGCGACATGGAGGGCCTCATGGGCACGATGGCGGAAGCATTGATCGAACGAGGCAAGGCAGTGGGCCTGGAGCAAGGCAGAGGGCTTGACGCGGATTATGGAGCGCCGGTTTGGATCGTTGTCCCGGACGGTCAGGGACCGCATCGCCGTGGCCGATCCTGGTGAACCCGATGCCTGGTTTGACCGGGTTTGACCGGGTTCTGGAAGCCGACAACCTGGAAGCGCTGTTCGACCCGGGCAACCAGCACTGAACCCGCGAAGACCGGACTGCGGCTGCGTCGGGATGACAGAAGACATGTACCGCCAGCCTGCCAGGTGCATCCGTTTTCAGCCTGCTTCTGCCGAACACGGCTGAACTTCAGGTCTCGGGCAAGGCCATGACAGGAAAGCGGTCAAAGCCATCGGCGCACGGGTTCGATGAGATTGGCAGCTGCGGGCAGGAAGCCCGCCAATCGCGAGGAGGGGGCGAGCAGTTACGATATGTTCAGATTGTACCCGGGCGAAATGGCTTGAAATCCGTTGGGCGCTTCATGCTGACAATCTTCGGATGAGCCCTCTGGTTGAAGGGTCCTTGTCGCCGGCAGTTGCTCCCCGGATCATCGGAAGCAAGGCGCCCGCCAGTTCCTTCCCCAACTCTACGCCCCATTGGTCAAACGAATTGATTCCCCAGATAGCCCCTTCGACAAAGACACGATGTTCGTAGAGCGCTATGATCTGGCCAAGCGTAAATGGCGTCAACTTGCGGTAGGCAAGAGTCGTCGATGGCCGGTTTCCGGGAAATGTACGATGAGCAGCCTGGATACGCCGTTCCTCTCCCGAAAAGCCCAGCCCGGCGGCGATATCCATCGCTTGTTCCAATGTGCGGCCAACCATCAAGGCCTCGGATTGGGCCAGGCAACTTGCTTTCAGCAGGTCATGGTGATCACTTAGAGTCTCTTCGTGACCTTCTGCCGCAATAAGAAACTCGGCAGGGATGACATCGGTGCCCTGATGCAAGTGTTGGTAAAAGGCATGCTGCCCGTTGGTGCCGGGTTCGCCCCATAAAACCGGCCCTGATTGCCGTGCAAGTTCGCAGCCTGCAATAGAGACGCACTTTCCGTTGCTTTCCATATCCAGCTGCTGGAGATAGGCCGGCAGGCGCGCGAGCCGTTGATCATAGGGAAGGACCGCACGCGACGGGTATTGGCAGACGTTTCGATGCCAAATGCCTACCAAACCCAGAAGGACAGGCAGGTTGCATGCAATAGGCGCAGACCGGAAATGTCGGTCCATGGCTGCACCACCGGAGAGAAAGGAGCGGAAATCATCCCGACCCACGGCCAAAATGATCGGAAGACCAACCGGCCCCCAAAGCGAGTAGCGTCCGCCGACCCAATCTGCGAAACCAAAGACCCGATCAGGTGCGATGCCCATTTCGGACGTCTTGTCCAGCGCGGTCGATACCGCCGCGAGGTTTTGGGCCGCCTCGCTCCCCAAAGCATCGCGCAGCCAGTTCATGGCTGTACGCGCGTTGGTCATGGTCTCGATCGTCGTGAATGTCTTTGAAGCAATGATGACAAGTGTTGTTCTTGCGTTGAGCTTGAGAAACGTGTCCGTGATATGCGCACCATCGACATTCGAGACAAAATGACACCCGGGGCCATCATGGTAAGGAGCGAGTGCCAAGCTTGCCATCGCAGGCCCCAGATCTGAACCGCCGATTCCAATATTGACCACGTCGGTGAAGCGCTCGCCGGTCGCCGACGTTATTGAGCCAGATCGAACTCCTTCGGCAAATGTCTCCATCAATTGCAGGGTTGCCCCGATGTCCAACTTCACATCCTTGCCTTCCACGACCAAAGGCTGATCGACTGAAGCGCGCAAGGCCGTATGCAGGACAGGCCGGTTCTCAGTGTTGTTGATCCGGTCGCCGCGGAACATTGCGTCCCGTTTCTCAGCAACCCCGGTGGATTCTGCCAAGTCCATCAGGATCGACAAGGCGGATCTGTCTAAATTGGTCTTGGAAAAGTCCAACATCATGCCATCAGTTTCGACAGAAAAAGCCTCGAGCCTGTTGTCATCATCAAACAGTTTCAGAATTGGACGTCCACTTGTCCTGGCGCGGTTCTCTTCCAGTTTGATCCAATGGTCTGTCATGCATTCGTCCCGATGTGAAAGCCTCTTTTCGCCAAAGCCCCGGCCCCGCTTCATTTTGGAACCGCGGCGGAATCCCCTGGCACCACCCACTTGCCGCCAGCATACATCACCCCACGGAATGACCGATCGCAACGGTGCGTTCGAGGGGCTGTTCCAGCCAGCCGGACAGTAGGAAATCCTTTGGTCCGTCCTCCCTGCAAAGTACCGATACTGTCCTTCGGCATCACGTCGCTCGATTTGTCAGAATCCCGGTTTTCCAACGGCGCGCGAATTCTCAAGTTCGTACATCCGGTTCGGAGCGTCCCAGATGCACCTTCAGGCGACAGATCTCATATGCGGCGTTTCGAATCGTTTTCAGCGCGTCGTGCGGGGCCTGTGCGTGATCGCCGTCGACGGGCTCATATCGCTCGAGATATATTCGCAGTGTTGCTCCTTGCGTTCCGGTTCCCGACAGGCGGAACACCGCGCGGCCGCCACCTTCGACGTAGATGCGGACCCCCTGGTTGCTGCTGACCGACCCGTCCACCGGATCATGGTAGGAAAACTCGTCGGCGGCGCGGACCGTTAAACCGGCAAAACTCTGGCCCGGCAGACTTGCGAGTTTGCCGCACAGTTCACGGACAAGTGCATTTGCCTTCTCGGTTTCGACGGCTTCGAAATCGTGGCGCGAATAGTAATTTCGGCCGTAGGTGCGCCAGTGATCCTTCAGAATCTCGGCAACGGAGGTCTTGAGCTCGGCAAGTATGTTGAGCCAGAGCAGAACCGCCCATAACCCGTCCTTTTCCCGAACATGGCCGGAACCGGTTCCGGCACTCTCTTCGCCGCAGATCGTGACCTTGTTTGCATCCAGAAGATTGCCAAAGAACTTCCACCCGGTTGGCGTCTCGTAGGCGTCGATGCCGAGCCTTTCAGCGACACGGTCGCAGGCGGTGCTGGTCGGCATCGATCGCGCGACCCCAGTCAGACCATCGGAATAGGCCGGCGCGAGATGGGCGTTGGCCGCCAATATTGCGAGATTGTCCGAAGGAGTCACGTACGCGCCCCGTCCGACAATCAGATTGCGGTCGCCATCCCCATCCGAAGCCGCGCCAAGATCCGGCGCGCCATCCGACATCATCAAATCCATCAATGGTTTTGCCCAGATCGGGTTCGGGTCGGGATGGCCCTTGCCGAAATCGGGCTTGGGAACGCCGTTGATCACCGTTCCTGTCGGGGCGCCAAGACAATCTTCCAGAATGGCATGTGCATATGGCCCGGTGACAGCGTGCATCGCGTCGAATCGCATTGTGAATCCCTGGGCAAAGAGGACTCTGATCGCATCAAGGTCGAAAATCTGCTCCATCAGAGCAAGATAGTCCTCGACCGGGTCGATGACCTCGATCCGCACACCGCCACGGTTGGCTGTCCCGATCTGCCCAAGGTCGACATCATCGAATTCGGCAATCGAGTAACTGTCGATCGCCCTGGTTGCATCGTACATCTCGGACGTGAGGCGCTCCGAAGCCGGCCCCCCGTTTGAAGCGTTGAATTTCACGCCGAAATCCTCGTTTATGCCGCCCGGGTTGTGGCTTGCGGACAGGATAAACCCGCCATCGGCCTTGCGCTTGCGTATAAGGTGAGACGCTGCCGGCGTCGAAAGGATACCGTCGCGACCCGCAATAACCCTTGCCGCTCCGTTTGCCGCTGTCATCTTGATGATCGTCTGGATCGCCTCGGCATTAAAAAAGCGACCATCTCCACCAACCACAAAGACCTTTCCGCCGCCGCCGCCGATAGCATTGAATGTCGCCTGCACGTAGTTTTCCAGGTAGTTTGGCTGCATGAAGACGCGTGTTTTCTTACGCAATCCCGACGTGCCCGGTTTCTGCTCGTCGATAGGCCGGGTTACAACGGAATTAATGTTCATGTGACATCTCCTCGGCGCGGAATGGTCGGCTCGTTCCGCGAACTTCATTCATCAATTTGCAAAGAGCCCGGAACCGTTGGTCTTTTGGCAGCAACTCGACTTCGATGTCGTATTTTTGTCGCCAGTTCAGGTGCTCATTGGTCGTTCCGGGCAGATTCTGCGCGTCCTCATGCTCCAGAATATCATCGAGTTGCACTGTGACCATCGTCGCCGGCGATTGTGCAAGAAGTGTATGAACGGTCGTTGTGAAATCGGCCGCGAGGCGCTGTGCCGCGAGATCGTTGACACAGTTGCGGCGTCGCGTCCGAGCTTGGGCGCATTCTTGTTCGTCGACCCATCCGAGCCTTTGCCACCATTCGATGTCGCGTCCAATCTCAAACCCACGGACAGTCGGTGTGTCGTGCGTTGAAAAGCATGACAACACTTGTGTCGATGTGTTGTTTGCCGGTTGGAGCCTTCCCTTCCGGTCGCGGTCATACTGCACGACCGAATAGCCGTAGATGCCGTTGTTGTGCAGGGACCTGCGAAAGCCGCGCGGGACCAGTCCGAGGTCTTCGCCGATTACCACGGTGCCAGATCTTTCGGCCTCGATCTTCAGTATCGCCAAGAGCGCTTCAAAGGGTTGGCGGACATACCCCCCGGGGCTGCCATCGTCGGGAATCCAGAAGCTACGGTTGAGCCCGAGGACGTGATCAATTCGAACGACGCCAGCATGCCGCATGGTGGTGGCCAGCAGGCGCCGGTAAGGCCGATAGTTCTGCGCAGCAAGTTTTCGAGGTGAATAGGCGGCAAGGTTCCAGTTCTGACCTTCGGGATTGAGGTGATCCGGCGGCGCACCGACCGAAACGTTCTTCGCGATGGAGTCCCGTTCGCACCAACTTTCTGCCCCGTTCCGGTGTGAACCGACGGCCAGGTCGAGATAAAGGCCCAGTTCCGCGCCGTTGTCGCGAGCTGTTCGCTGAGCATTTCCCAATTGGTGATCAGCAACCCATTGAAGCCAAATATGAAAATCCTCGCGATCAGCATTCGGCGCTTCGTAAACCGACGGGGGCCAGGTGCGCCAGTCAGGTCCATGCTGCTCAGCAATCGAACCAAACTGGGCAAATTTCGCCAACTCGTTGCCGTGCTCTTTCCTGAACAGGGCGAACTCGGTATGCGCCCAGTTCGGTGCACAGGTGCGAAACGTGTCGTATAGCGCCGTCATTAGCCGATGATGCACCGACGTGTGCCGGTCGTATTCGACATGACAGGCCGTACGCAATTCGGCCAGTTCGGAATCCGCCTGAGACAGGATGCGGCGCGCATTCGGTGACGATTCAAGCCCCGGCACTGCGTCGAGTGCAATATGTGCCGTGTTGAGAAATCCTCGATGTGATGGCGAATAGGGACTGAAAAGGGGATCCGAATACCCCATCGCGTGGACCGGGTTGGTTCCCACGAAACTGGCGCCACGCAAACCCGCAACGCGCGACATTTCGGCCAGATCCGAAAAATCGCCCATGCCTGCGTTCCGAGATGACCGCAATCCGTAAAGCGCCAGGTTTATCCCCCAGATGCGGGCCATGCCCACGATTTCCTGAACCCCCGGCGCACGGGCCGGCGCGGCAATGATCGTAACGCTTTCGCGCCGCCCGGAAAGACTGACCTCCAACGAATAGACACCGGATGCCAGCGCCGGGAGCACAATCGTGTCCGCCGCAGCGCCACCGCCCGGAGCATCGTCCCCCGTGTCGCACCGAAGCTGCCAGTTTGCCTCGGAACCAAATTCCAGCCGCGTTTCGCGAAGGCTCTCGATAACCACCTCCTCGGGAAACCGTCGCTCCTTTCTCCGCCGACGAATTCTCGAGAGACTGTCGCGAACTGAACCAGGGCATTCTGCCGCAACGCCGTTGGCAGCGAGCAGCGGGCGCAACGTGTCTGGGGTCGCGACCCTTTCCTGTCCACTCATGTCACGATAACTCAGGAGGATTCCGTGAGCTCTCGCAAGTTGGGCAAGCTCGCCATCAGTGCTCACTTTTCGGCACCATCCTGCTCGATGACAAAGGCAACGACGGAGTTCCCCGCGACCAGCGCCGTTTCGGATCCAAATTCGCAACAGGCACCTTGTACGGCCAGGTTGGTATCGATGCCGCGCACCCAGCGCCATCCCCGGGTCAGTTTCGGCAGTGTTACCTCCAGCGCCACTCCCGACCGATTGAACGCGATGAATACGACATCATTGTCCGGACTGGACTCCGGAGCCTCTGCCGAACATCTCAAAGTCAGGCAAATGTTCGACAGGTAAGGATCCCGCCAGTCCAGAGGACCACCACTGAAATCTGTCCACTCGACGTCAGGCAACCCGTCGCTTTTCCGTACTTCGCTGTGCAGGAAGCGCGTTTGACGTACAGATTGATGCGCAAGTCGAAAGGCCGAGAGAGTCGCGACGAAATCCAGGAGTTCCACGTCGGTCTGGCCCCAGTTCACCCACCCGATCTCGTTGTCCTGACAATAGGCGTTGTTGTTGCCGCCTTGTGAGTTGCCGACTTCGTCCCCCGCGAGGAGCATCGGTGTGCCTTGTGACAGGAACAGGGTCGTCAGCATGTTGCGTATGCGGCGGTCGCGAACAGCCTGGATTTCCGGATCGTCGGTTTGACCTTCGACCCCGCAATTGTCGCTGAAATTCGAATTATGTCCGTCCTGGTTGTTCTCGAAATTCGCCTCATTGTGCTGCCTGGAGTAACGTGTCGCGTCAGCCAGCGTAAATCCGTCGTGTGAGGCAACATAGTTTATCGAAGACCAGCTGCGCCGCCCTGCATGGTCGAACTTGTCGGCCGATCCGAGAAGCCGGGCTCCGAGTTCCTGAGCACTATGCGCATCCCCGCGCCAGTAACGCCGCACGGTGTCACGGTAACTGTCGTTCCACTCCGAGAACTCATGCGGGAACGCGCCCAACTGGTAGCCGCCAGGCCCAACATCCCAAGGTTCCGCAATCAGGCGCACTCGCGCCAGGACGGGATCCTGCCTCAATGAATCGAAAAATCCGCCCCAGGGATCGAACCCGTACGTCTCGCGTCCCAATGCAGTCGCCAGGTCAAAGCGAAATCCGTCGATTCCCATACACTCGACCCAAAACCGGAGACTGTCGAGCACCAGGCGCAGCACGTACGGATGCGAGACGTTCAGCGTGTTGCCACATCCGGTGTCATTGACGTAGTACCGCGCTTGCCCTTCAAGTAAGCGGTAGTAGGAGGCATTGTCGAGGCCACGAAAGGACAGTGTCGGCCCTCGGTGATCGCCCTCGGCGGTGTGATTGTAGACAACATCGAGAATGACGTCGATCCCAGCCTCGTGAAATCGGTCCACCATGTGGCGAAATCCCATGAGACCCGACGGCCCGAAATAACGCGGTTCCGCGACGAGAAAGCCGATGGAGTTGTAACCCCAGAAATTTTTCAGGCCGCGCTCCAGAAGAAATGACTCGTCGATAAATCCTTGAACGGGCAGCAACTCGATCGCCTTTACCCCCAGCTTTTGCAAATGCTCCATGATCGGGTCGCAGACCAAACCCTCGTAGGTGCCGCGAAGATGCTCCGGCACGTGCGGGTGCTGCTGAGTCAGACCTTTGACATGGGTCTCATAAATCAGGTCGTTGTCGGTGTGCTTGTACCTTCCAGCAGTGAAACCGCTTAACATATCCGGGTCCGGAACAACGGATTTCGGCACATACGGCGCACTGTCGGACCGGTTGAACGACAAATCTCCAATCGACGACGAAATGTCATAGCCGAAGGTGGCGGAATCGATTTTCCAATGCCCGAAATATTCGCGCGTGTATGGATCGCTAAGCAGTTTGTTCGGATTGAATCGGTGCCCGGATTCGGGCGTGTAGCTGCCATGGGCCCGATAGCCGTAAAGGCTCCCGACTGGTAAACCCTCGACATAGCCATGCCAGATCGGGCCTGTCCGTTCCGGAAGTCGGATGCGGGACATTTCCTTCTCGCCGTCCGGTGAAAAGAGGCACAGCTCGATCTGCGAGGCATGCTCCGAAAAGACGGCAAAGTTGACACCGCCGCCATCGCTATGGGCGCCAAGGCAATCAAGGGTCCCGGCGGTTACAGGAAATGCCGTCATGAGCAGATCAAACCGAGATCAAACTGGAGTAGATCTCGTGATAAGCAGCCGCCGAAGTATCCCATCCTACCGGATGACGCATGGCGCGACGCATCATGCCGGACCAGATTCTTGGTTGCCGATAAATCACGCAAGTCTTCGCAATCGCCCGCCCCAGCATCGTTGCATTGATCGGGGCGAACTGGAATCCCGTCGCGCAGTTGGTTGCAAGCGCTGCCTCGTTCGCGTCAATGATCGTATCGGCCAGTCCCCCAGTCCGCGCGACGACTGGCAGCGTGCCGTAGCGCAAGCCATAAAGCTGCGTCAGACCGCATGGCTCAAAGCGCGAGGGAATCAAGATCGCGTCGCATCCGCCCTGCATCAAATGCGACAGCGGCTCATCATGTCGGATGATCACACCGACCTGGTCGGGATACCGGTTCGACGCGGCCAAGTATTGCTGTTCCAGTTCGCTGGCGCCTGAACCGAGAAGCGCCAAATTGGCGCCCTCCGCAACAAGACCAGGCAGGCAGTCCAGCAATAAGTCCAGACCTTTTTGCGAAGTCAGGCGACTGATAACGCAAAACAATGGCCCCTCGCCTCGCGTCAGGCCAAAGCGTGCTTCGATCTCACGCTTATTTGCATCCCTGCGCCTCAGTGTGCGCACAGAATAGGTCTCGGCCAGGTGGGGGTCCGTTTCCGGATTCCAGACCTCGAGATCTATTCCATTCAGGATGCCGCTGAGGTCGTTCCGGCGCGCAGAAAGCAGGCCGTCCATCCCCATGCCAAACTCGGGCGTGAGTAATTCACAGGCATAGTTCGGGCTTACCGTCGTTATCTTGTCGGAAAGTGCGAGCCCGGCCTTGAGGAAACTGATCTTGCCGTAATATTCGACCCGGTCCGAAGTAAACATTTCAGGTTCAAGTTTCAACCTTGACAGTAGAGGTGCTTCGAACAGGCCCTGGAACGCGATATTGTGGACGGTCATGACGACGGGCGGCGTGGTCTGCCCCGACTGCGCGAGATAGGCTGGCAACAACCCGGCCTGCCAATCATGCACATTGACGATGTCGGGCTTCCAGCCATCCAAACCATGCATCGCGATTTCCGCGCCGGCATAGCTCAAACCGGCGAAGCGGAGATCGTTGTCAGGCCAGTCTAGTCCGTCCGGCCCGAGGTAGATGCTCCCCGCACGATCATAAAGATGCGGAGCCACGAGCAGCAAGAGCTCCAGCCCCTCGGCGTTTGTTGCCTTGATCTCGGCCGTCCCACCAAGGAAGTCCTCGAACTGCATGGCGGATTTCCCGGCGGAGGCGAGGCCCTGCAAGGCAGGATAAGCTGGGATTAGCACCTTGACCTGCGTCCCGGCCGCGGCGAGGACTTTTGGCACCGCGCCGATCACATCTGCCAGACCACCCGTCTTGACAAAAGGCGCGCATTCCGAGGCGACGAAGAGTATATTCACGTCAAGAAGCCAGGCGGTCGATCATCGACTTTGTAATGAGGCAGATCCCGGCGTCGGTCCTACGAAACCGTTGGGCATCCAGTTCGGGATCTTCGCCGACGACTAACCCTTTCGGAATCACGACGCCACGATCGATCACCGTTCTTGTCAGCCGCGCATTCCGGTCAATCTCGACATATGGCATCGCAACAACGCCTTCGAGCCGCGAGAAGGAATGGGTCCTGACGCCAGTGAACAAAAGGCAGCGTTTCAGGCTCGAGCCCGATATTATGCACCCCCCCGAGACCATCGAGGAAATTGCCTGTCCACGTCGACCTTCTTCGTTGTGTATGAATTTCGCCGGCGCAGTCAGTTCGGAATACGTCCAGATCGGCCAGCCCTGGTCATAGAGATCAAGCTCTGGGTGAAAATCGGTAAGGTCTATATTGGCTTGCCAGTAAGCGTCTACCGTACCTACATCGCGCCAATAGGCCTTTTCTTCGGCGGACGAACGAATACAGGAGCGACTAAAGGGGTGCGCAATTGCTTTGCCTTCCTTGACAATCTTCGGGATCACATCACCGCCGAAATCGTGCCCATAGGCCGGGTCGTCCTTCAGTTCTTCCAAAAGCGAGAGGAGATACTCCGTTTCAAACACGTAGATACCCATGCTCGCCAGAGCCATGTCCGGGTTCCCAGGCATTGCGGGCGGATCATTGGGCTTTTCTGCAAAATCAAGGATATGGTCCCGGGTGTCGACCTTCATCACGCCAAGTCCCGTCGCTTCCGTGCGTGGCACTTCGATACAGCCGACAGTGACATCCGCGCCGTTCTCGACATGATGTGCGATCATCATCGCGTAGTCCTGTTTGTAAATGTGGTCGCCAGCGAGGACTGCGATGTACCTTGGTCCGTATCCCCGAATGATTTCGGCGTTTTGGAAGACCGCGTCCGCCGTCCCTTTGTACCAGTTTTCGTCGTTGAGCTGTTGCGAGGCAGGAAGGATATCGAGTGATTCATTCCTTTCGGCGCGAAAAAAGCTCCAGCCGCGTTGCAAGTGACGAATGAGCGAATGCGCCTTGTACTGGGTTGCGACACCAATACGCCGAATGCCGGAATTTACCGCGTTCGAAAGTGGAAAGTCGATGATCCGGCTTTTCCCCCCGAAGTACACGGCGGGCTTGGCCCGCGGATCGGTCAGTTCATACAACCTGCTGCCGCGGCCGCCAGCCAGCACGAACGCCATCGACTGCTGGGCAAGTCTGTGAGCCTCTCGATCCATCGAAATCCCTCCATTTGAATGGCGGGCCCTCAGGCGCCGCCTTTTAACTCGAAAAACAGTGTGGAAAGCGGCGGCAGGTTCAAGCGCAAAGAGTGCGCGCAACCGGACGCCTCAATCTTTTCGCTGTCGGCGCCGCCGGAGTTTCCGCGATCACCGCCGCCGTAAATCGCCGCATCCGTGTTCAACCGCTCGACCCAGTGGCCTGGCTCCCGAACGCCTATGCGCCGGTCCTGCCGTTCCACAGGCGTGAAATTGCACACCACAAGTACCGGGGGGCTCCCTTTCGCACCACGCCGGACCCAGGCAAATATCGATTCGTCAGCCGCGCCTTGCTCAATCCACTCAAACCCTTCGGTCTTGCAGTCGAGTTGATGAAGGCCAGGAGTTTCCCGATAAAGCGCATTCAGGTCGCGCACCAAGCGCTGCATGCCTTTGTGCAGGTCTCCATCAAGCAAATGCCAATCGAGTGATGTGTCGTGGTTCCACTCCAAACCCTGGGCGAACTCACAACCCATGAAGATCAGTTTCTTTCCGGGATGCCCCCACATGAAACCATAGTAGGCACGCAAGTTTGCAAACTTGTCGAGCCCGTTTCCCGGCATTTTGTCGATCATCGAACCCTTGCCGTGCACAACTTCGTCATGGCTGATGGGCAGGATGAAGTTCTCCGAGAACGCGTAGTGCAGCCCGAATGTCATCTTCTCATGGTGGTACTTGCGATGAACCGGATCCTCGCTCATGTAAGACAGCGTGTCGTTCATCCAGCCCATGTTCCATTTGAACCCGAAGCCGAGGCCACCCTTGTCAGCCGGTCCGCTGACGCCCGGAAATGCCGTGGACTCCTCGGCAACCATCATGATGCCGGGCACATCACCATAGGCGGCGGAATTGGCACGCTGCATGAATGAAATGGCTTCAAGATTCTCCCGGCCGCCATGTTGGTTTGGAACCCATTCTCCTTCTCTTCGCGAATAATCCCGATAGAGCATCGACGCGACGGCATCGACGCGCAGCCCGTCCACGTGATGCTCCTTCAGCCAGTATAGCGCATTGGCGACGAGGTAGTTGGACACCTCGCGACGACCGTAATTGTAAACCAGCGTGTTCCAGTCGGGATGGAAACCCTCGCGGGGATCCTCATGTTCATAGAGCGGCGTTCCATCGAACCGTCCAAGCCCGTGCTGGTCCTCGGGAAAATGTCCCGGCACCCAGTCCAGGATCAGACCGAGTTCGGCAGCGTGGCAGGCTTCGACAAGGTGGCGGAACTCTTCCGGCGTGCCGTGGCGTATCGTCGGCGCAAACAGTCCAACCGGCTGGTATCCCCAGGACCCGTCGAACGGGAATTCCGAGACCGGCATGAGCTCGAGGTGGGTAAAGCCCATGTCCTTGGCGTAACTTACCAGCTCCCGCGCGTGTTCCAGGTAAGACAGCGGCCTGTTGCCTTCTTCCGGAACACGCCGCCAAGAGCCGAGATGGACCTCGTAGATGGAGATCGGCTGGTCAATCCTCTGCCTCATCCCGCGTGTCGAGATCCAGGGCTCGTCGCTCCAGGCATGAGCATCCAGTCGCCGCACGACAGATGCGGTCATGGGCGGGTGTTCGGCGCCAAAGCCGAACGGATCGGCCTTGTGTGGCAAGAGATGTCCGTCGGGCCCGAGCATCTCGTACTTGTAGGATTCGCCCTCGCTGACGCCGGGAAGGAATATCTCCCAAACACCGGTCTGGCCACGCATGCGCATCACGTGGCAGCGGCCGTCCCATCCGTTGAAATCTCCGACAACCGACGCGCGGCGCGCATTTGGTGCCCAGACCGCAAAGTGCGTGCCATCCATACCTTCATGGGACATTACATGTGCGCCAAGAACTTTCCAAAGTTCAAGATGCGCACCCTCCCCGATGAGGTGCTCGTCCAGGTCCCCAAGAACCGGCCCATATCTGTACGGATCGTCAGCAATCCACTGATCCCCGTCCCTGGTAATGCGAAGGAGATAGGCAAATGGTTTCCTGCGACGCGTGGCCTGCCCGACGAATAAGCCAGGCGTTTCCGGTACCTGTGTCAAGGCCGCGATACTGCGCTTGGTCTTTGTGTCCAGCACATCGATCCCGGTCGCGCCAGGCATGAACACTCTGATCGTCTGCTTTCCGTCAACATTGTGCAATCCGAGCACTGAAAACGGGTCCGCATGCGTTCCGGATGCGATCTTGTGGGCATCGTCTGAGACTATCATTGTCGAACCCCTTTCGGAGGAATCGCCGGGCCGGACTTCACATCAGCGAGGAGGCGCCCCAGATGTCATTCGCATAACCGCGTATGGTACGATCAGAGGAAAACCAGCCCATCCCGGCCGTGTTCATCACGGCCATTCTGTCCCAGCCAGCGGTGTCCCCGTATGCGGCATCGACCTTGCGTTGCGTCGCGAAATAGCTGTCGAAATCGCAGGTCACCAGGAAGTAGTCGTGGTCGAATAAATTCCGCAGCAGTCCGTCGTAGCGTTCGGTATCGCCCCCCGAAAAAACTCCATCTGACATTTGATCAAGCACGCGTTTCAGCCGCGGGCTCGCGTTGATGGCTTCCCGGGGAAATCCGGGCAAATTCCTGCGTTTCCTTGCCTCCTCGGCTGTCAGGCCGAACAGGAAAAAGTTCTCGGCGCCGACATGATTGCGGATTTCGACATTGGCCCCGTCCAGAGTGCCGATCGTCAGGCTGCCATTCAACGACAGCTTCATGTTGCCTGTACCGGATGCCTCCTTTCCGGCGGTGGAAATCTGTTCGGATAGGTCGGCTGCAGGTATTAGCAATTCTGCCATCGAGACATTGTAGTTGGCCGGATAGGCCACTTGAAGCAAATCTCTGGTGCTCCTGTCATTATTGATCGTGGTCGCCACGTCGTGGATGAGACGAATGATCAACTTCGCCATGACATAACCCGGTGCTGCTTTTCCTCCGAACAATTTGACGCGTGGTGTCCAATTGCCGTTGGGTGTATCCCTGATTTCGTTCCAGAGCGCGGCAGTCTCCAGGATGTTCATGAGCTGGCGCTTGTATTCGTGGATACGCTTGATCTGCATGTCGAACATCGCATCCGGGTCGATCGACATGCCATGACGGTCTTTCAACCAGCCGGCAACTCGCAATTTGTTCTGCGTCTTTGCGGCGCGGAACCTAATTCGAAATCCGGCGTCATCCACATGATTGCGAAGTTCTGACAGTTGTTCGAGATCTTCTGACCAGCCAGTTCCGATTGTCTCGTCAATCAGATCGCGCAAGGGTTCGTTACAAGAATAGAGCCAGCGGCGCGGTGTGACGCCATTGGTCTGGCTGATGATCCGGTCGGGATAGGTTTTGTGCAGATCGGCAAATACCGTCTGCTTGACGAGGTCGGAGTGAAGCGCCGACACCCCATTGACCCGATGCGCCATGACGAATGCGAGTTCGCCCATCTTGACGACGCCACCTTCGATAATGCGAACATCGCTGCCACTATCGCGCGCATGGGCTTCCTGAATTGTCCGGACAATCTCGTGATGGCGCGGCAGGACACGGGCAAACAGGTTTTCCGGCCAACACTCCAATGCCTCGGGCAATAACGTGTGGTTGGTGAATGCGAGACAGGCTCGTGCCGTCTCAATCGCCTTTTCCATCGCCAATCCCTGATCATCTGAAAGCAGGCGCACGAGTTCCGGGCCGGCGATGGCAGGGTGGGTGTCGTTGAGCTGAATCGCCACGTGGTTGGCAAGGTCGTCCAGTGCCTGACCTTCCGAAATCGCCCGACGAAGAAGGTCCTGCATTGAAGCGGCCGTAAAAAAATACTCCTGCTTCAGGCGCAGTTCCTTGCCAGTTTCGGTTGTATCATCAGGATACAGGACCCGCGAAATCGTCCGTGCGAGGCTCTCGGGCGCGTTCGCGGACAGGTAGTCGCCGCGGTTGAAGCTGTCCAGATCAAAGAGCTTTGTAGGCTTGGCCGCCCAAAGCCGCAGGGTGTTGGCCCATTTGCCTTTCCAGCCAATGACCGGCGTGTCGTAGGCCGAGGCAATTACGGTTTCTTCCGGATGCCATACGACCTTGCCTCCGCTCCTCGCGACACTGCCTCCAAAATGGATCGGGTAAGAAACCTCGGGGCGTTCGAATTCCCAGGCATGGCGCTGCGCCAGCCAGGTCTCTGCGGTCTCGACCTGCATGCCATTCTCGAAATGCTGCTCGAACAGGCCGTGCTCGTAGCGTATGCCATAGCCATATGCCGGAATGGCCAGTGTCGACAGGCTGTCCAGGAAACACGCCGCAAGGCGTCCGAGCCCACCATTGCCCAGGGCGGCATCAGGCTCGTCGGCAACCACGGTCGCATAGTCCTGTCCAAGCGACTCCATGGCCTCGCGTGCCACCTTTTCCACGCTCAGGTTCACAGCAACATCCTCGATCAAGCGGCCCACGAGAAACTCCATGGACAAGTAATAGACTCGCTTTGCCTTGGTTCTGTACGTCTCGCGCGTCGAGGCAAACCAAGGGCCCACGACCATGTCGCGCAAGGTAAGCGACAGAGCCATCCGCCAGTCGTAGCGCGATGCGTGTTTGGGGTCCTTGCCAATGGATGTCCGAAGGTGCCGGGAAATCCTGCCGCGCATGGAGTTCGCGTCAGTTGGATTGAGACTGCTTTTCGATGTCATATTTGTCTCGCACTTGCCTTTCCGGTTCGACCTGGCTTTCTGGTAGAAGGATACCCGCCAAGACGTTCATGAGTGGCCGGGGGCACTCAACCCGATAGACGTAAAGATGTTCCGGGAAAGTCAGTCGATCACCCGACTGTTCCTGGTGTCGCCGCGTCCCCTGACCGTGTTCGTTCTGTCAACTCTTTTTTCCAGGGTGGATTTGCTCCTGCCCGCGAAACGGTCACCGCAGGCGCAGCGCTCCCCAGGCTCAACGCCGATTCCAACTCGGCATCGGACAGTTCAGGGAGGCCGACGCGCGAAAGCTTGTTCATGCGGGAAAGTCCTGCGAGAACGCCAGCGTCGAACGTATCTCCGGCGCCCATGGGATCCACAACCCGAGTTTTCACGGCCGGTACTGTGACTTCGGAGCCAGTGGACGATATGGCGGTGGTACCAGCGCTACCTTGTGTCGCAAGAACGAGTGACGGACCGAGCGCGACAATCGACCGGATTTTTTCCTGGGCCGGTTGGCATCCTGGAAAAGTCCAGTCCAGATCCTCATCGGAAATTTCAACTGTTTCGCATTTTCCCATCATGCGCTCCATGCGGCTGCGAAACCATTCCTGGTCGTTGATTAAATTGGGCCGGATGTTTGGGTCGAGCATCGTCTACCGGGTGTTGCCTTCGCGGTCCAAAAGGCTTTCGAGTGCTTCCCCACAGGGATCGCCTGCAAGGCTGATCCCACCTAAGAACAGGCATTCGATCCTGGAATCAGGTTTCGGAATCTCGGCAATACTCAACATGCTCACCGCCGAGTTTTCGTCAATGAAACCATAGGATGCCCGGCTATTGCTCAAAGTAACAAAGGCCAGAGGGGTCGGGCGATCGGTTGAAGCTGCAGAGGTTGCGTTGACATTGCTTTCTGCCGGTGTCCGTCGGAGTTGCGTTCCGAACAGGTCGGTTGAAAGCCCGGTCAGCAAGCTCGCGTTAACGCCCGGACGGCCCAAGGCAATTGCCGTGTTGAAGACTGCACCACCCGGGTGAGGCACGAAACAGGATCGACCGTCGGGTTTTTCCGAAGGAATCATATCGACAAGCGCTTCGCCGCAACACAGAATCATGGTGCTTCCCCGGGATGAAACCTACTCATTCGCGTATCACGCGACATACCGATCAAGCGCGGCCGCGGTTCCTTCCGGCCAGATTCCCCCCTGCCACTTTTCGAACGCTTCGGCAAAGCGCGGCTCTTCGGCAAGCGCGCCATAAACGCCCCGCTGTTCCAGCTAGGCACGCGGACGCGCGCACGCCGCTTCAGCTGCGGCGTTCAGGTTGCCCCAGTCGGGATCGTTCGGCTCGGTGACAGAGCCGTCCTCGCGAAAACCCGCGCACATGCGCGCCCTACGCGCCCTATACGCTTCGACGAGGCTGAGGACCTCCACGGACCCGCCTGCGGTGAGCGCATCACGGATTATCGGCGGGACAAAGCCCGTATGACGCGATGAACCGTCAAACACAACGCGACGGGTCGTATCGTGGATCACCGGGTTTGAGAAGCGCGTCTCGATCAACGAAATACAGGAATCTGGCGTCATACCGGGCACTGCGGCCACATGAGGCGGGATTTCCTCGTGCTGAACCTTGCCAAACCGGGATGAAATTTTGGGTGGGCCATGCACTCGGCTGTTGTACCGACCGAGAGAAGCTCACCCGCATTGGCCGGTACCTGATAGCTGGCATTGAGAATGCGGATCCTTATCGTTTCGTAATCGAGCACACGGTCGGTGAAGGTCGCACCTGCCTGATCCCAGTTCGGCCGGCCTGCACAGAAATCATCCTCAATGACCCATTGACGACAATTTTCATGCGTCACCGGGGCAGCGTCTTCGACGACGAGTGCGCGGGCCTGCGCGATCTCATTCGGGTCGGTCGCGGGTACAATGCAATCCACCATGGAATTGGGAAAATTGCAGTCGGAATCGATCCAATCGGCAAGTTCGGGATCGCTGCGGCGTGCTAGCGACGTGACCGTTGACCGGGTCATGTTCCCATTACCACGCAGATTGTCGCAACTCTGAAACGTGAATGGCCAGGACTCCGCGTCACGTCTTTGCGCCAGTGCTGAGACAATCGCGCCGAAAGCCGTGCGGGGTTGTTCTGGATGCGCGGCGTCGAAGGCCGTGTCGGGGTGCCCAGCATCGATCGTGCCGCTAGCCGCATTCATGCAATTGCCCCCTCGGTCAAGGTCAGCGAAACGAATCTCGTGGAGGGGTCGACCATCTGTTCGATCAGTCTACCGTTTTCCGCTTCCACGGTCAGAAAATCGATCATCGACCCGCAGACTTCGGCGAAGGTCCCATCGAGGCGCAATTCGATCAGGTTTGTCAGGCAATCCTGCGCCAAGAACATCTCGCGCATTGCGGCATCACCCGGGCGGACACCGGCGCCAATGTGGGCAATCCCGGGCGTCAACTCGCCACGTTTATGGCGAGGCGTCTCAATTTCGGGTGCGAGGCTGCCAAGGACATTGGCCCGAAGCGGGATTTCGACCGTTTCGGACGAGACGTCGTTCTTCAACTCATCCATTATCCGCCATCAACATTGTGGGCTTGCGCCAAGACGCATCGCCTTTCATCTGTAGTGGGAAAGTCGCCATTCCGGCAAGATCTCCGGATTAGCCCATGCGACCGAAGGGAACCGCTTCTCCTACCCCGTGCTTCCCTTGGCCGGAAGCCTTGTATTCGATTTCGCAATTGTCGCATCAACTCCGTCCAGGTACCCGCCGTCGACCACGCTTGGCGAAGTGGCATTCATATTCACTCCGTTCCGGACCGGGTCCAGCCTGGCTGATCGAGTGATGCTGGTGACTGCTGCCCTTGAAGAGCAACAAGCGGCGACCAACGCCACGCCACGCCGACGGGTCTGGTGGAGCCTTGCGTGCCATATTGACGATTTGACCTTCAACGCCATTGGCCGTCATGTACGGTGCGACTTCCTGCATGGCGAACACGGTAGCTGACCCATTGATGCCGAAAACGCGGTCGTCGTCGTCTCGTTCGATTTCGATGACCGGCGCGGCGCCGAAGATCGCTGCACAGTTTAAAGGAACGTCGACCCGGCCGAATTTCCTGTCGGTTTCCTTGACCGGCGCATCGATGCCTTCCCGACGCGTTTCGTCCAATCCTGGCTGTCGCAACGCGTGCAGAATCGGCGCCGACATTGGCCATGACGATCTTCGCGCCTTCGCGTACTCAGGTTTCACCAAGGGTCAATCCAAAGCCTGCCTGGCTCCTGCGAATTGCGCTGCTTTGCCGGGATACTGGGTCATTCGATACGAAGACCCTCTGCATCGAACTTGTGAAAGAGATCGGCGCGCGGAGGCAGGCCGATACGATCACCGCGGCTGAAACTGACCTCTCCTGTTGCGCGTACCGTCATGGTCCCGGCAAGTCCGGTCTCTTGAATGCGAAAAAAGTGTCCGGGCCAAGATGTTCGACTACCCCCCGCCTTACCAGACCAAACACCGTCTTCATCAGTGGTCACGTCCATATGCTCGGGCCGGATTCCGATCGTACGCGCCTTGTGCTTCCGGGCCTCCGCACCCTCGATCCGATTCATCTTCGCAGATCCGGTGAAACCGGCAACGAATACGTTTCGCGGTTGGCGATAGAGCTTGGGCGGAAAGCCAACTTGCTCGATCACACCAGCCTGCAAGACCACGATCTTGTCGGCCATTGTCATGGCTTCGACCTGGTCGTGGGTGACGTAGATCATCGTTGTTTCGAGTCGCTTGTGCAGTTCGGAGATTTCAAGCCAGAATAATCCGGGACCCGACAGGCGGGTGCTTCAAGGGTTGCGGTTTGTGGTGCATGGATCGGCTGGCCCCCCCGCTTCGCGCCATGCGCGGCTTTACAATTTCGCATCGCCCTGTGGATGGCGGACGTTCGCGACGACACTTGTTCCGGTTGCACGCTCATAGAGCCGCAAAATGTCTTTGACCCCTTCGAGAAGGAGTTCACGGCAGGTCGACGGCTCTGCCTCGAGACCGTAACCGGGAAAGAACTGGTTTCGGACCGGCGCAGGCACACGCCGGTCCGCCAGTCTCTTCAGCAATGCATCGACCGCACTGCCGACGGCCGCGGCTGGCCAATAATAGCGGATCCGATCCGAAAAGCTGAAATGCCGTTGGAGCCAGAGTTCTCTTTCGTTGCCGGAATAGTGGTTTAACCAGTAACCGGGAGCCACGTGCATGGCCTGTTCCACTGTCGCCATCAGCCGCCCTTTCGGTGCATGACCATCGAGAACATCAGCGAGGCCGTCGAGCGAATAGAGCGCCTCGCGCAACGCAAAAGTCAGCCACGGACCGACTTTCAGGATTGCGAAGCCATTCTCAACCAGTCCGTGCAATCCTTCGCCGGTCTGGAAGTCCGTCGAATGCGCCTCGAACACGATGGTGGGGTATGCCTTCAGCATGACGGAAAGCGCCTGCGCCTTCCGGGCATCGAAGTGGATGACACCCGAGTTGCCGAACTCGACACCGGGCTGGACGACTAGCGCGATCACGCGGGAAAACGCATCCTGCAAACCGAGTTCCCGGAAGGCGGCCTTGTGCATCTCGTAGGTCTGCACAACAGCTTCCGGCTTGGTCGGTTCGACGTGGTCGAGGCCGTGGGCTGCACCGCCGGGTACCGGCACCTCCGTACCGATGACATAGACCGGATCAAGGCCTCCCTTGTGCCGTTCGGAGATGGCGGCCAGCCGCGCGGCGCGCCTTGCGACATCTTCATCGGCCAGGGTCGCCGGCTCGCCCTGACAACCCACGGAAGTGTCGAGATGCAGCTTGCTGAACCCAGCCTCCGCATAGGCTCTTGTCATGGCCTCTGCCTTTTCCATCGCCTCGCCGGCGGGCAGGTGTTTCCAAGGGTTCGGCCCCAGGTGATCGCCGCCCAACATGATCTTGGACGTTTCCAAGTTCACCTTTGCAGCGATTTCCTCGACGACGTGCCTGAATTCCATGGGTGTCATGCCTGTATAGCCGCCATGCTGGTTGACTTGGTTGCAGGTGGCTTCGACCAGGACGGAGTTGCCCTGTTCCCGGGCGAAGTCGAGGGTCGCCTCAATCACAAGCGGATGGGCGGAGCAGACCGAGATCATCCCCATGTGTTCACCCCTGTGGTAAGCC
Source organism: Paracoccaceae bacterium (assembly GCA_963664045.2). GTDB lineage: Bacteria > Pseudomonadota > Alphaproteobacteria > Rhodobacterales > Rhodobacteraceae > JAPPHA01. The sequence continues at coordinate 24,902 of CAXXGT010000005.1, forward strand.
TCGGGGATGGCAAGGAGCGGGTGTTTCATCACGCGGCTTTTTCGTTGTCGAGAACGAAACGCCCGAGCGTCGGCAGATCGGCGGTACCTTCCATCGGCCCTCTCGCTGTCACTGCCAACGCACCGCTAGCCGCAGCGATCTCAAGCGCCGATTGGGGGTGCCTCCCTCGCAGCCAGAGCGAAGTGAACGTGGCGCCAAAGCAGTCTCCTGCCCCGGTCGGGTCCAACTCCTCGACCTCAAAGGCGTCGACCGAGAACTGCCGGCCCAAATCGTAATACCGGGCGCCTTCGGTGCCACGCTTGTGCACGACCGCCTTGACACCTCGCCGCAGGAGCTCGGCGATGGCTCGCTTTGGGTCCCGCGCGTCAGTCAGGAGCGTGAGTTCGTCACCGCTCGGAAGGAACAGGTCGGTAAGACCGATGATGCGGTTCATGGCATCCTCCAAACCCTGTGCCGAGAGCATTTCCCTGCGCAGGTTCGGATCGAATGAAACGGTGCCCGAGCGTGCCTTGATCGCATTGGCAGCTTCGATGTTGAGTTCAACGAAGTCCGGAATCGAGAGAGACGATCCCGTCACGTGGATATGGTCGGCGACGCCCAGAATGTCCCTGGCTGCGTCGGAGACATGCACGGTTCCTGCGGCGCTGTGTTTGATGTTGAAGACAAATTTGCGCGATCCGTCCGAACGATAACGTACGAAGGCGCTACCGGTCGGGCGATCCGGATCGACGTGCACCCCGGCGACATCGACGCCATCCCGTTCAAGCCGGTCCAGGTTCAGGTGACCGAAGTCATCGTTGCCCACAGCCGAGACAATGGCGACGGGTTGGCCCAGCCTGGCGGCCTGGTCGGCAAAGATCGCGGGAGCGCCGGAAGGGTACGGCCCGCTCAGCGACTGCGGCCCGCAAAACCCTTCGCCAGCCGTGTCGGCCATGATCTCGACGACGATTTCTCCGATCACGACAATTTTCTTCATGGCTTCCTTGTCCAAGCCTGTACTTCGGACGTTCGGCACCCCCGGGCTTACGCCTGCATCTGACATCCCCGGCACAAAAGCTGCAACATCTTCTTGACCGTCACCCGATAAAAGCACTACTGTCAACAATGAAAATGCCGCGCGTAAAGCAATGCCGTGAATGAAACTGCGACCGCACTGACGATCCGGCAGCCGCGTTGCACCGACATGGATGGGGGCGAATGACCGGTAGGAAAATCAGGAACATGGAGGAATTCGCGGAGGTCAGTGGAATCTCGCGCCCAACGATCTCCAAATATTTTAACGATCCTGAAAGCGTTCGACAATCGTCTCGCGCCCGGATCGAGAGCGCACTCGAGAAATACGATTACCGGCCGAACATTTTCGCGATCAACCAGAATCGGAAGCTTACAAAGACGATCGGCATTCTGGTTCCCTATCTCGCGGATCCGTTTTTTGCCGAAATCGTCCGCCTGATCGAGCGCCAGTGCATCAATGCGGGGTATTGGCCGATCGTGTTCAGCGCCCATGGCCAGGTCGAACTGGAGAACAATGCGCTTGCCACGCTGCAATCGCTTCGCCCTGCCGGTGCCCTGATCGCACCGCTTGGACGAAGCTCTGATCCGGAAACCGTGCAGCGCTTTACCGAGGAGGTCCCGACGGTCGTCTTCGACAGCAACCTGACGGTCGGCAAAGCATTTGTGGGATCGAACAATTTTCAAAGCATCCCGCTGATCGTGGAATATCTGTGCCGCACCGGAGAACCACCCTGCTTTCTTGAGATGCCGCCAGTCAATCCAAATGCGACAAAGCGCCGTGATGCGTTTGTCAAGGCCATGGAACGCCAGGGTCTCGATCCCAGGATCCTGCGGGTGGCAGGCAGCAACTGGGATTTCGAGCGTATCGGGTTCGAAGAGGGTACGCGCCTGATCGAAGAACGCGCGCTTCCCTCCGACACGGTGCTGTGCAGCAACGACCGCTTGGCAATCGGCCTGCTCGCGGCAGCCTATCGCAAGGGGTTGCGCGTCGGCCACGGGCCAGGATGCGCGCTCCGAGTCGCCGGGCACGATGACCACCCGTTTTCGCAGTTCACCTGTCCACCTCTCACGACGGTCTCGCAGGACTACAGGGCGATAGCCAGGCGCAGCGTCGAGATCCTGTTCGAACTCATCAATGGCGTCGAACCCGCCAGCGAACGGCCAGAAGAGTTGTTTGAAGGGAGTTTGGTGTTGAGATCATCCGCATGACCGAACTGACCTCGCATAAAAATTGGCGTGCGTAAAAGAAGGGATTGACTCGCAGCATGGAATCACGTTAGGTCGGTTTCTGCATCCAGCAAGCCAACAAGGAGGAATTTGGATGAAACTTGCAAATAGAATGCTCGGCGCGACAGCTGTGTTGGCGGTCGCCACCTCAGCCGTTTTCACGGCCACAGCGGAAGATATCACAATCGCTACGGTTAACAACGCTGACATGATCACCATGCAGGAGCTTGCTCCGCAGTGGGAAGAAGCGACCGGCAACACAATCAACTGGGTTGTCTTGGAGGAAAACGTCCTTCGCCAACGGACGACGCAGGATATCGCCACGGACGGTGGTTCGTTCGATATCATGTTCATCGGCGCATATGAAACTCCAATCTGGGGTGCCAATGGCTGGCTGACGTCGTTGAACGATTTCGGCGATGACCCGGACTACGATCTCAACGACATCTTCCAGTTGGTGCGGAATGGTCTGTCGGCAGACGGCAACCTGTATGCGGTTCCGCTTTATTCTGAGACGTCGTTCACGTTCTATCGGACCGACGTATTTGAAGCTGCCGGCATCGAAGCGCCGACAGAGCAGATCACGTATACAGAGTTCGCGGACATCGTTGCCAAGGTTCATGATCCAGACAACGGCGTCTTCGGCACCTGTCAGCGCGGTAAGGCTGGCTGGGGTGAGAACATGGCGTTTGTTGGCACATTGGCCAATGCCTTTGGTGCTCGCTGGTTCGACATGGACTGGAACCCTCAGCTCGACAGCCCCGAGTGGAATGCAGCGATTACGTACTATGTTGATCTGATGACCAACTACGGTCCTCCGGGCGCCTCTGCAAACGGCCACAACGAGAACCGTGCCTTGTTCAAAGACGGCAAATGCGCAACCTGGGTTGACGCGACATCGGCCGCCAATGACGTTCGCAACCCTGCGACGTCCACCGTTGCTGACAAAACGGACTTCTTCAAAGCACCGAAACAGGCAACGGACAAAGGTACTGGTTGGTTCTGGTCCTGGGCACTTGCTATCCCGGCAAGCTCGCAAAAGGTCGACACCGCCAAGGACTTCCTGAAGTGGGCGACATCAAAAGAATACTTCCAGATGGTTGGTGAAACAAAAGGCTGGGTCGCTGTGCCGAGCGGAACTCGCGCATCAATTCACGAGGATCCGAGACTTCTGGAAGCCGCGCCTTTTGCCGAAACCATCAAGAATGCGATCTTCTCGGTGGACCCTGCGGACCCGACACGTGACCCAGTTCCGTACACTGGCGTTCAGTTTGTTGCGATCCCCGAATTCCAGGGCATCGGCAACTACGTCGGTCAGCAGGTTGCTGCGGCTCTTGCCGGTCAGCAGTCGGTCGAGCAAGCGCTTGCCAACAGCCAACAATTCGCTGTGCGTGAGATGACCAAAGCAGGTTACATCAAGTAACCTCCTCCATGAATGGGCTGGGGCTTTTTGCCTCGGCCCATTTCATTTCGAATTCTCGCCGGTGAGTGCTAGCATTTTGGCAAATGCCTGTTTAGGGCGTTTCCTCAAATGCTAATGCGGAATTCGTTTAGGGAGGGCGAAACGCATGGCCACAAAAGCATCCCGATCTGCTGCGCGAATGATGATTTCGCCCGCCGTTCTGTTGCTTCTCGGCTGGATGCTCGTGCCGCTGAGCATGACCGTCTACTTTTCTTTCTTGCGATACAACCTTCTGCAGCCAGGTGCGACACCGTTCGCCGGGTGGGAGAACTATTACTGGTTCGTGACTGACCCCAGCTTCACGGCCGCGATCAAGAATACGCTCGTGATGGTTGGCGGCATTCTGTGCATCACAACCATCGGCGGCATCTGTTTTGCGCTTTTGCTCGACCGTCCGATGTTTGCCACGGGAGTTATCCGCATCATGGTCATAGCTCCTTTCTTCGTGATGCCAACCGTATCGGCGCTGATCTGGAAAAACATGTTCATGAACCCCGTTAACGGCATATTTGGGCGCCTCGCCACGAGCCTGGGTTTCCAACCCATCGACTTTTTTGGCCAAATCCCGTTGGCGTCAATCATCTTTATCGTGTCCTGGATGTGGTTGCCTTTCGCGACGTTGATCCTTCTGACCGCGCTCCAATCGCTTGATCAAGAGCAGTTGGAGGCCGCCGAAATGGATGGAGCCAATTGGTGGAACAGGTTTTGGTTCATCATGTTGCCGCACTTGGCTCGCGCCATCACTGTGGTGATCCTGATCCAGACAATTTTTCTGCTGTCGATCTTCGCCGAAATCCTTGTGACCACGAACGGCGGTCCCGGTGTGGCGACGACCAACCTGACATATCTGATCTATGTTTCGTCGTTGCTGCAGTTCGACGTCGGCATGGGAAGTGCCGGTGGCGTCATCGCCATCATCCTCGCCAATATTGTCGCGGTCTTCCTCATGCGGATGATCGGCAAGAACCTCGACGCTTGAGGAGGAGAGGTAATGGCACGCGCAATCTCGAACAAAGAAAAAGTCGCAAACACAGCAGTCGCTGGAACGCTCGGATTTTTCATGTTCGTTCCGATCCTTTGGATTGTCATCCTTGCGTTCAAGACCGAGGAGGATGCGATCAGGGCGCCCTTGGAAATTCTGTTCAGTTCGGGCTGGACGACGGAAAGCTTCAGCACGGTCCAGGCCCGATCAGACTATCTCAAACACTTCTCAAACTCGGTCATCATCTCGGTTGGGTCGACATTCCTTGGTCTTCTGATTGCGATACCTGCGGCATGGTCCATGGCGTTTGTTCCCTCCAAGCACACCAAGAACGTCCTGATGTGGATGTTGTCGACAAAGATGCTGCCGCCTGTCGGCGTCCTGGTTCCGATTTACTTGATTTTCCGTGATTTCGGTTTGCTGGATAGCCGAATTGGTCTGACCGTAGTTTTGATGCTGATCAACCTGCCAATCATCATTTGGATGCTCTACACGTACTTCAAGGAAATCCCCGGGGAAATCCTTGAAGCCGCGCGAATGGATGGCGCGACTTTGCGCGACGAAATCCTTTATGTGCTGACACCGATGGCGATTCCCGGCATGGCGTCGACGGTCCTTTTGAACATCATCCTTGCTTGGAACGAGGCGTTCTGGACGATCAATCTGACCGCTGCGAATGCGGCCCCTTTGACCGCTTTCATTGCCAGCTACTCTAGTCCAGAGGGCCTGTTCTACGCGAAGTTGAGCGCGGCTTCCGTGATGGCGATTGCGCCCATTCTGATCATGGGCTGGTTCAGCCAGAAACAACTTGTCCGGGGTCTGACCTTTGGTGCTGTAAAGTAGGGAACGGGACTGTGGGACGCATACAACTCAAGCAGGTTCAAAAGAATTTCGGCGACGTAGAAGTCATTCCTCCACTGGACTTGGAGATAGAAGATGGGGAGTTTGTGGTTTTCGTCGGTCCATCTGGCTGCGGAAAATCGACCCTCCTGCGTCTAATTGCGGGGCTGGAGGATACGACGTCTGGCACCATCGAAATTGACGGTGCCGATGCAACGGCAACTCCACCGGCCAAGCGCAGGTTAGCAATGGTGTTCCAGTCCTACGCGCTTTACCCGCATATGTCGGTCAGGAAGAACATCGCTTTCCCGATGAAAATGGCACGCGTGCCAAAGGACGAGCAGTCGCGCCGCCTCGAGGAAGCGGCACGCGTGTTGAACCTTACCGAATATCTCGACAGGCGGCCGGGACAGCTTTCCGGGGGCCAGCGTCAGCGCGTGGCCATCGGTCGCGCCATCGTGCGGGAACCGGCAGCATTTCTCTTCGACGAGCCGCTGTCGAACCTCGACGCGGCCCTCCGCGTCGGCATGCGGCTCGAGATCAGCGAACTTCACAACCGGCTCAGGACGACGATGGTATATGTGACCCATGATCAGGTCGAAGCCATGACGATGGCCGACAAGATCGTCGTGCTGCAAGCAGGCGTGATCGAGCAGGTGGGCAGTCCCCTCGAGCTTTATCGAAGTCCGCAGAACACGTTCGTTGCGGGCTTCATCGGCAGCCCCAAGATGAACTTCATCGATGGCCCCGAGGCCGCCAGGCACGATGCCCACACCGTCGGCATCCGGCCTGAGCATGTTGGCGTGTCCAGTGGCAGCGGTACGTGGACGGGCACTGTCGGCGTATCCGAGCATCTGGGCAGCGATACGTTCTTCCACGTTTCCGTAAAAGGCCTTTCGGAACCGTTGACCGTCCGCGCAGGCGGCGAGGTCGACCTGCACTACGGTGATACCATTTATCTCACTCCGGACTTGGGCCACCTGCATCGGTTCGACGAAAAGGGCCAGCGCATCACGTGAAACGGCTTGACGGAAAGGTCGCCCTCGTAACCGGTGGCGCCCGCGGTATCGGGCGCGCCGTCTGCGAGGCCTATGCCCGCGAAGGTGCCAGGGTTGCAGTGGCGGACCTGCTGGAAGCAGAAGCAGTTCGCACGGCAGGCACGCTTGGCGAAAACGGCATGGCGGTTGCCATGGATGTGACCGATCTCGATTCCATCCGCACCGGCGTCAGGGCAGTGGAGGAGCATTGGGGCGGGATTGACATTCTCGTCAACAACGCAGGTGTTTTCAACATGGCCCCGATCGAATTGGTGACGCAGGAGGATTACCGCCGCCAATTCGACGTAAACGTCGGAGGCACGATATTCGCGAGCCAGGCGGTGGCACCGGGAATGAGAGCGCGCGGCAGTGGCGCGATCATAAACTTCGCAAGCCAGGCTGGAAGGCGGGGCGAGGCGAATGTCACGATCTATTGTTCGACCAAGGCAGCCGTAATCTCCATCACCCAGTCCCTGGCATTGGAGTTCGCAAAGGACAATATTCGCGTCAATTCCGTCGCACCGGGTGTGATTGACACGCCGATGTGGGACACGGTCGACGCACAATTCGCAGCATTTGAACACAAACCCATTGGTCAGAAGAAACGGGAAGTGGGCGAGGCCGTGCCGCTCGGCCGCATGGGCGTACCCTCGGATGTCGCAGATCCTTGCGTCTTTCTCGCCTCCGATGACGCACGCTATATCACCGCGCAAACGCTCAACGTCGATGGCGGAAACTGGATGAGTTGACGCCAATGCCCGTAAAATTGTCGAATGCCATGCTCCGTCGGCTCCCCGATGGGGTCGAGGGACCCGTTTATGACCGGTCAGGGCTCACACCCGGTATTGTCCATATCGGCCTTGGCAATTTCCATCGTGCCCATCAGGCCTGGTATCTGCACCGGTTGATGCAGCTGGGCCAGGCTCATGACTGGGCCATCATTGGTGCGGGCGTGCGGCCCCGTGACGCGGCGCAACGGAAGAAGCTTCTGGCGCAGGACAATTTGACAACGCTGATCGAACTTGGCCCCTCCGGCACCTCGGCCGAGGTCATCGGCTCAATGATCGGCTATGTTCCGGTCGAGGAACATAATTCCGCGTTGATCAAACAGATGGCGGATCCGGCAGTCAGAATCGTGACTCTCACGATCACCGAGGGCGGATACTACGTGGACCCCGCCACCCAGGACTTCGACGCGGACCACCCGGACATCCGATACGACGCTGCAAATCCGGGTGCGCCACGCACCGTCTTCGGTGCCATGTCCGCCGCGTTACGCCTCAGGCGCAACGGTGGCGCCGGCCCTTTCACCGGGCAAAGCTGCGACAATCTGCAGGGCAACGGCGCGATCCTGCGCCAGGCCGTCGTATCACTGACGCGTCAGACCGACCCCGACCTCGCCGATTGGATCGATGCCAATTGCACATTTCCGAACTCAATGGTCGATTGCATTGTCCCGTCCACCGGACCGAAAGAGCTGGCGCTGGTCAGCGAGTTTGACATCGACGATGCCGTTCCGGTCACGCACGAAAATTTCCGCCAATGGGTGATCGAAGACGATTTCTGCGCAGGGCGTCCCGACTGGGATCGGGTCGGCGCAACGTTTACGGGTGACGTCCATGCCTACGAGGTCATGAAGGTCCGGATCCTGAATGGCGGTCACCAGATCATCGCCAATCCGGGCGAGATCCTTTCGATCAAGTCCATTTCGGGTTGTATGGAACATCCCCTGATCGGGGCTTTTTTCAGAAAGGTGGCGATGGACGAGATCGTTCCCCACGTCCAGGCATTGCCGGGCATGACCCCTGCGGCATACGTCAGTCTGATCGAGCGACGATTCTCGAACCCCGGGATTCCTGACACGACCCGCCGTGTCGCGTTCGACGGTTCTTCCCGCCATCCGGGCTTTATCCTGCCGGTCATACGGGATGCATTGAATGCTGGGAGCCCCATCGCCGGACTGGTCCTGGCAGAAGCCCTCTGGGCACGGATGTGCGCGGGGACCCGCGAGGATGGCACTGTCATTGAACCCAACGATCCGATGTGGGTCGATCTCGTCAACGCCGCGACCCAGGCCAGTGAGACACCGGAGATGTGGCTGGGCCAGCGTCATTTCTATGCCGGTCTTGCGGAAAATGCGGAGTTCCGGACCCAATTCGTGCACTGGATGCGGATGATCTGGTCCAGGGGAACCGAGGCCGCTTTGCGCGCGTATCTCGGCGGGTAAACGAATCTTGCGGTCGATCCTTTTTCCGGCCCGAAATGCGGTGGAATCCACCGCTCTTCCCGACCCGCATCCCGGTCCCGGAGAAGTGGTCGTTGAAGTCCATGCCAGTGGAATCTGTCACACCGACTTCGAGGTGCTGCGCGGAAATTACGGCACTTCGGCATTTCCGCTTGTCCCCGGCCATGAGTATGCAGGCGCTATCGTTGAATTCGGCCCGGAGGTCGCGGGCCTGTGTGTGGGCGACCGCGTGGTGGTAGACCCGAATGTCGAATGCGGTACTTGCCGCGCCTGCCGGAGGGGCTGGGCGCATCTCTGTGAAGCGTTGGGTGCTTACGGCGTGACATGGAACGGTGGATTCGCCGAGCGAAGCCTTGTGCGCACCTCTGCCGTATATCCCATTGGTGACATGCCATATGATGTCGCCGCCCTGGCTGAGCCGCTCGGCTGCGTGCTGAACGGCCTGGGTGCTGCGCAGGCAGATCAGGCGGGAAACGCACTGATTTTCGGGGCAGGTCCCATCGGTCTCTTGCTCGGGGTCGGGCTGAGGACCAAAGGCATCCTGGACGTCACTTTCGTCGAGATCGACGAGGCCCGTGTGGAATTTGCAAGGGATTTTGGATTCCGCGCCGTCGTCGCCGGGAGTCCGGACCTGCGATCTTGGCAGCGCGAAGCGGATCTTGCAATTGACGCGACGGGCGTGCCTGAAGTGGCCGGAGACCTTATCCGATACATCGCCGATGGCGGAACGGGGTTGATTTTCGGCGTCTGTTCTTCCGATGCCAAGATACTGATCAGCCCGTACGAGCTATTCCGGCGGCAGATTACCATTGCCGGTTCGCACTCTCTGAACCACAACATTCCCGACGCCCTGGAAGCGTTGCGCGCGTTCGGAGGGGATCTGGCGCGGGTGGTATCCCACAGGATCCCGCTCGAGGAGGTCGTCCGGATCTTTGCAGAAGGCGCACCGGCGGGAAGCCTGAAAATTCAATTCGAGCCTCCGTGACAACTTCTTGTTCGAGCGAATACTCGCTGCCTTCTGCAGGCCCTCGCGTCGAACCCCCGCACCGCTCGGGCACCGCCCGGATTACCTCCATCCGGGTGCGGATCAGGACTATCCGAAGCACGGCCGTTGTGATCAGGTCAGCCGGTTCAACCAACCGGATGTTCCGATCGTCACAATGACAAGAATCTTGGCTGGCATTGGCATTGCCGGATGAAAAAGCCGGGAACGGCATACGCGTCTTTCTTGGCCGGAAAAGCAAGGAAACGCAGGGGCCGAGCAATCTGCAACCATTGGATCCGCCTAGCGGGCTTATCTGGCGTGACTGGCACCGGGAAAATGTCAGGTTATGCAATGTCCAATATCTGCCTGTTTCCTATACTCTTGCATCGGAACCGGCAAAAGGTTGCAGGGAATTTCGTCGTTTTCCTATTGCTCGGATTTTTTCACAATTTCATGACTTGGTATCGGTGAGTTCGCATGAAGCGACGCTCTTTCGAGATATCCTGATCGATAGGGCGAAAACGACGATCCTCTCGGGTCGAGACATCTTGCAATTTCTTGCGTCAGGGCTACCGGATTCACGATGTGACGGAGTCGAAGTCAGTGCGATACGTCTCCGAGATGCATGAATTCCCGGAAGGCTGCAGCCGCACTGTTCAACTCGACATTGGCGGCCCAGGCCATTCCGACGTCCATGGTCGGCACATTGTCGGCCAGCGACGCGACCTCGACCCGGCGACCGTCAAGCGACCACTGTCGATAGACCATGTCCGATAGAATCGTAACCCCCATGCCGCCCGAGACCAGCGACCTGACGGCCTCGAGTGATGACGTTCGGAAAATAGTGTTTGGCCGGTACGCGGTCTTGTTCCAGTAACGCTGTGCCGTGTTGCTGGCTTCGTCCACGGTGAGCATGATGTACGGCTCTCGCGAGACATCGGCCAGGGTAATCGTGTCTTGTGACAGAAGTGGATGCAGCGTCGGTAACCAGAGCCGCCGGCGCGATTGCATCAGAGTTTCGAATTTCAGCCCCTCTTGATCGATGATGTTTGAGGTCAGGAGCACAGCCAAATCGAACACATCAGAAACCAATCCATCCTCGATCACATCCCGCGGGGCCTCGGTCAGCTGCAGGTTGACGCTTGGAAAGGATCTCTGAAACCTCTCAAGAAAGGGGGGAATGTAATAACCCGCCACAGTGTAGGTCAGCGCCAGCCGGAGTTTCCCTTGAACGTCATCCCGCTTGCGTCGCGGTGCCCGCACTGCCTCGTCAACCGCCACCATGATCCGACGTGAATGGTCCCGAAAGATATTGCCTTCGTAGGTCAATGAGACGCCGCCGCTATGCCTGACAAAGAGCGGAGTTCCGATGGTCTCCTCGAGTTCCTTGATGGCCGTGGTCAGCGTGGATTGAGAAACATTGAGCTCCTTGGCGGCACGGGAGATCTGACCGGCATTGGCAACGGCATTGAAATAGCGGATCTGGCGTAACGATGGTTGTTTCATTTTTTTCGATATTCTGGATTGTTTTTTTTGATTTTTGATAATGCTGCATAAATTCACTCTTCGGGTACAGCAAGCCGCATTTTGCCGAATTTAATCCAGAAACCTGTTTATTTGTAGGTATATGGGGGTGGAGCACATGCCAGGTGCAAACGCAATCGGGCGATTGCTTCCCGATATGCTTATATTGATTTTTTTGAATATAAATACATAATCTTCGTATTTTACAATTATACGGAGCGAACTTACGCTCCCGGCAGATCGCCCTGAAGGCGGCCATATCTGAAATCTGTCCTTGGGAGAAAGACATGAAAACGTCACACATACATGCCGTGTCTTCTGCGGTTGCGCTGGCTCTGTGGCTCAGCACGACAGCGCAGGCCGAAAACTGGTATCCTTATACGGTCGAGATCTGGGACCCACCATTCGACATGTCCAGCCCGCGCTCCAGCCTGGATTACGTGCCGCTGGAGACAGCCAGCCAGAAATGGGATCTCTGCATCTCTTTCCCGCACATGAAGGATGCTTATTGGTTGGGTGTCGACTATGGCGTGGTCGATGAAGCCAGACGACTTGGCGTCGCAGCCACCATCGTTGAAGCCGGAGGTTATACCGAGCTCAACACCCAGATATCGCAAATCGAAGACTGCATCTCAGCGGGGGCCGACGCGGTCATCATCGGGGCAATTTCCTTTGACGGGCTGAACAATCTCGTCGGCGAAATCAAGGCAAAGGGTATCCCCGTGATCGACGTGATCAACGGGATGTCATCGAATCAGCTATCGGCAAAATCTCTGGTATCCTTCGGCGAAATGGGCGCCAAGGCCGGCGAATTCCTCGCCAACCGACACCCCGCCGGAAGCGACACTGTCAAGGCCGCGTGGTTCCCCGGACCCGCGGGGGCGGGATGGGTCGAGGCAGGCAACGCGGGCTTTGCAGGTGCAATTGAGGGTAGCGCCGTCGATCTGGTCGATACCAGGTACGGAGACACCGGCAAGGAAGTGCAGGCCAAGTTGGTCGAAGATACGCTCGAGACCCATCCGGACATCAACTACGTCGTCGGCACGGCTGTGACGGCCGAAGCCGCTGTACCGATCTTGCGTTCGCGCGGGCTGAGCGATCAGATCAAGTTGATCTCGTACTACTACACGCCTGGCGTCGATCGCGGTATCGCGCGCGGCCAGATTCTCGCCGCACCAACCGACTCGACGGTAATCCAGGGCCGGATCGCGGTCGATCAGGCAGTACGCATCCTCGAAGGTGAAGACTACGTCAAGCACGCGGGTCCCGCGCTCTATGTTGTGACACAGGACAATCATGGCGAATTCGACCCGTCCTCGACCCTGGCTCCGGACGGATTCCGCCCGGTCTTCACTGTCGAATAGGGTAAGGGCCGGCCATTACCTGTCATTCCCAGGCATCCGCAACAAATGGCACCTCGCCCGTGATGGGCGAGGTGTTGGCCGCGACATGCTCCGTCACCAAGGAATATCCGGGGGTGCGGGCACTCGACGCCGTGGATTTCGATCTCCGCGCGGGTGAGGTGCACATGCTCTTCGGAGAAAACGGTGCCGGCAAATCGACCCTGATCTCGATTCTTGCCGGAGCAGTCCAGCCCACAAAGGGCACGCTCTACGTCAGGGGCCAGCAGGTTTCGCTCCATTCGGTGCACGACGCACGCGAACTGGGGATATCCGCGGTCTTCCAGGACTTTTCCCTGATTCCGCAAATGACGGTGGAAGAAAACCTCTTTCTCGGTGCGGAACCCAGAAAAGGCGCATTCATTGACCGGCGGCAAAGTCGCAGACACGCACGCGAAATCCTGGATGAACTTGAATTCCGTATCGATCCGGTAGCGCGCGTTGATCACTTGACGCGAGCGGAGCAGCAGATGGTGGAAATTGCCAAGGCATTCCGATCCGACCTTTCGGTTCTGATACTGGATGAGCCGACCGCATCGCTGACCAAACACGAAACAGATCAGCTTTTCAGATTGATCGGTGAATTGACGGCACGCGGCATCGGCATTGTCTATATCACCCACCGCATGGCGGAAATCGGGCAAATCGGGAGCCGCATCACCGTGCTGCGAGACGGCCGCTTTGTCGATACGGTAAAAGCGCAGGAAGCTTCAGAGGATGTCCTGGTTCAGCTGATGACCGGTCGTGAGGTCGGCGAGATCTTCCCTGAGCGGAGGGCACATCCTGCAGGCGATTCGGTGCTGACGATCGAAGACCTGACGACGCACGACGGCATGGTCGAAGGCGTTTCGCTTGACGTGCGTGCAGGCGAGATCGTGGGACTGGCTGGCCTGGTCGGCTCCGGCAAATCCGAGTTGTTGCAGGCCGCCTTCGGTGCCAGAAAAATTGCTGCGGGGCTCGTGCGGTATCTTGACCGGGAGTCCACCGGCCACGGGCCGAAACGGAATATTCGAGACGGGTTTCTCTACCTGCCCTCTGACCGGCGTACCGAGGGGCTGATGATGATGCGATCGGCACGTGAGAACATCACGCTGGCCGCACTCGACATGGAGCCGATTTCACGGGGCGTTTTGCTAAACCCGAGTGGTGAGGCGCGGGTGGCGGGCGAACTGGCGGACCGGATGAACCTCAAGCCGCGGCGGATCGAGCGGACCGCTGACCAATTCTCGGGCGGCAATCAGCAGAAGGTGATGCTTGCCCGCAGCCTCACGCGGAAATTCAGGCTGATCGCCTTTGACGAGCCGACCGTCGGTGTTGATGTAGGCACCCGGGCGGCAATCTATGAATTCATCGTGGAGCTTGCGCGGCGGGGCGTGGCGATCGTCCTGATTTCATCTGACCTCCCCGAGATCCTCCACCTCTCTGACAGGGCCTACGTGTTCTATCGTGGTCGGGTGCAAGCGGAACTCCACGGAGAGGACATTACCGAAGAGGCGGTTCTGGCGCATTTCTTTGAAAGAGAAGGACGGTGATGGCCGAGGACAGGTCAGCCGAAAGTGCCGTGACACTCCGACTCAAGCGGGCCTTTGTCAGGCTGGGCATTCTGCCATTCCTTCTGCTGGCCGCCCTGGTGATCTTCACGCTGATGTCCGAGAATTTCCTGACCTTGCGCAATTTGACAAATGTGCTCAGGCAATCGGTCTATCTGACGATCGTCTCCATCGGGCAGATGCTGGCGCTGTTGACCGGAGGGTTCGACCTGTCGGTCGGCACGATCCTCGCGCTGGCATCGGTCGCGGGCGCCATGGCCATGGCCGCCGTCTACGCCGCGATGCCCGAGGCCATTTGGCTATCGATCACCGTTGGTTGCATCGCCGGAATCGCGGCAGGCACGTCGATCGGCGTGATGAATGGTTTGGGCGTGGCCTATTTCAATGTCTCGCCCTTCATGATGTCGCTGGGTATGGCATCGGTGGGTTTCGGCATTGCTCTCTATCTGACCGGCGGTGTGCCGGTCTAAGGAATGCCCATCCAGTTCGGCGACACATTCGGTTTCGGGAATCTCTTCGGAATTCCAACGCCTGTGCTGGTTGTCGCCGTTCTGGTGCTGGTGCTCTACATTTTCTTGTACCGCACGCCCTACGGCCGGCATTTCTACGCCGTGGGCGGTAACCTCAAGGCAGCATCACTCTCGGGGATCAACACGCGGGGCGTGCTCTTCCTGACTTACATGCTCTGCGCATTCTTCGCCGCCGTGGCAGGTATGCTGCTGACTGCTCGACTGGACACGGGCGAAGCCAATATTGGCGCTTCAATGCCACTGGAATCGATTGCCGCCTGCGTCATTGCAGGGGTCAGTTTGCGTGGGGGCGTTGGACGACTGGAAAATGTTGTGCTTGGCGCGCTCTTCATTGGCCTGGTGCAGAACGGGATGAACCTTGCCCGTATCGAAAGCTACCTCCAGACGGTCGTTCTTGGTGCGTTGTTGATCCTGGCGGTAATCGCCGACCAGATCCGCCTGAAATTTGTGGCGACATTGAAAGACTAGGTGGATACGCCATGAAGGTCGACATCAACTGTGACATGGGCGAGAGTTTTGGTGTCTACCGGATAGGCGACGACGCGGGCATCATGCCCTACATCACTCAGGCCAACATCGCCTGCGGCTTTCACGGGTCTGATCCCAACCACATGCGCAGAACCGTCGCCCTGGCCAAACGGTACGGGGTCAAGGTGGGTGCGCACGTCTCGCTGCCCGACCTAGCCGGGTTCGGACGGCGCGAGATGAAGGTCGATCACGAGGAGATGGCCAACATCATTCTCTATCAGATCGGTGCGCTCGTTTCTTTTCTGAAACTCGAGGGGATGACGCTCTGCCATCTCAAGCCTCATGGTGCGCTTTACGGCATGGCGGCCCGACAGGAACACGTTGCCGAGGCCATCGCCGATGCAGCAGCGGTCTATGGCGTGCCGGTCACCGGCATATCCGGAACATTGCATGAAGAGGTCTACACACGGCGGGCCGTGGGCTTCATGCCCGAATTCTTCGCAGATCTGGACTACGACGACGAAGGCCAATTGATCATCACGCGCGAACATGAAGCCGTAGCACCCGAGCTTGCCGCACGCCGTGCGGTGGCCGCGGTACGCGACGGAACCTTGACCACCGTCGGGGGCAAGACGTTGCCGGTGCGCGCCGAAACCATCTGCATCCATTCCGACACGCCAAATGCAGTGGACATCGGAAAGGCTGTCAATTCAGCACTCAGCCAACTCGACGCCGTGTGAGCGGCCCAGTGGGAGCAACGGGAGAGTAGCCATGGCCAGACACTTAATCAGGTCCCCGATTCCGGGCACTTTCTATCGCAAGCCTGCACCCGAAGAACCGCCATTTGTGGAAATCGGGAGTACCGTGGCAAAGGGCGATGTGGTGGCGCTTGTTGAAGTGATGAAGTCCTTTCACCAGATCAAGGCGGATGCCGGCGGCACCGTCTCGGGCCTTCCCCTGGGGGACGGCGAACCCGTCACGGTCGGGGCGACCATCGTTGAACTGGACTGACGGTGGGCCGGATTTTGACGATCAGAAAACTGCTTGTCGCCAATCGCGGTGAAATTGCCTGCCGCGTGATCAGGGCAGCGAAGAAGCTCGGACTTGAAACTGTTCAGGTGGTGAGCGAAGCCGACACCGAAAGCCTCGCTGCACGGTTGGCGGACGAGGTAATGGTGATCGGGCCACCACAGGCCTCGAAATCCTACCTTGATACAAATGCCATTCTGTCTGCCGCCAGGGAAAGCGGTGCTGATGCAATCCATCCCGGCTACGGGTTTCTCTCGGAGAATGCCCGTTTTGCCGATGCCGTGGAACAGTCCGGGCTGATTTTCGTCGGACCTTCGGGCGATACGATCCGTTTGATGGGAAACAAGGTTGCGGCACGTAAACGGGCAAGAAATGCGGGCGTGCCCACCGTTCCCGGCAGTGACGGCTTGATCGCCCACCTGGACGATGCCCTGGCATTGGCCGAGACGATCGGCTTTCCCGTGATGATCAAGGCCAACGGCGGCGGCGGCGGACGCGGCATCCGCGTGGCCGAGAGCGCCGAGGATTGCCGTAAACTGTTGCCGCAAGCCTCGTCCGAGGCGGCAGCAGCCTTTGGCGACAACGGCATCTACATTGAGAAGTTGATCGAGAAGGCCCGCCATGTCGAGGTGCAGCTGCTGGGAGATGGCCTCGATGTGGTGCACCTTTTCGAACGCGAATGCTCGCTTCAGCGGCGACGGCAGAAGGTCTGGGAAGAAGCGCCCTCGGTGGCCATCTGCGATGCAACGCGCACGCGCCTGTGCGCGGCGGCGGTCGAGCTTGCGAGATCCGTGAACTATCGCGGAGCCGGGACCGTCGAGTATCTTTACGATGACGCGACAGGGGAGATCTACTTCATAGAGATGAATACCCGTATCCAGGTCGAACACCCGGTGACGGAGATGATATGCGGAACCGACCTCGTGGCGGACATGATCCGGATCTGCGCCGGCGAGGCACTGGGGCTGACGCAAGATGACGTTTCCCGGACCGGCCACGCCATCGAGGTCCGCATCAATGCGGAGGATCCGGCCAATGACTTCATGCCGTTCCCGGGCATCGTGGGAGGCCTGCGCATCCCCGAGGGTGACGGCATACGCTTCGACCATATGCTTTATGACGGGTATGCGGTTCCGCCCTTCTACGACTCGCTTCTGGGCAAGCTGATCGTTTGGGCTCCGGACAGGGCACAGGCAATCGCCCGGCTCATATCTGCACTCGAAGTGCTCGACATCGGCGGACTTCCCACCACTGCCCCGCTCTTCACGGCCCTTGCCAGCAATGCCGATGTGCGGGCCAATGCAATCCATACTCGCTGGATGGAGGCATGGCTTGAACAAAACACCCAGACATTCGCAAGACACGGGGAGGTGACGGCATGAGTCGATTCACATTTGGAGGCGACGAGCACATTTTTGTCGACGTGGACGAGGCGATGTCGCTGGAGGCATTCTTTACCTCCCTCTCGATGACCAATGCCGTGCGTGCAGCCAGGATCGATGGAGTAACAGAAATCTGCCCTGCAAATGCTTCGTTCCAGGTCAAGTTCAACCCTGACATCATCCATCCGCGTGCGTTGATGGAAAGACTCCGGCTGTTGGAAACCGAGGCCGAGAAGGCCGAAGCCAAACTGGATACGCGCATCGTCGAGGTGCCGGTATTCTACCAGGATCCCTGGACTCACGAGACGCTGATGCGGTTCCGCGAACGCCACCAGGACCCGGACGGAACCGACATCGAATACGCCACGCGGATCAACGGTTACGAAACCGTCGAGGCTTTTGTCGAAGCGCATTCGGGCGCGCCATGGTTCGTCTCGATGGTCGGCTTCGTGTCGGGCCTGCCCTTCCTTTACCAAATGGTCGACCGTTCGCGGCAGATTCAGGTACCCAAATACCTTCGCCCGCGCACGGACACACCGAAACAGACGGTGGGCTACGGCGGATCTTTCTCCTGCATCTATTCGGTCCGTGGCGCGGGCGGCTACCAGATGTTCGGAATCACTCCCATGACGATCTACGACCCAAAACAGGGGGTTCCGTACCTGAAGGATTTCATGGTGTTCTTCCGTCCTGGTGACATCGTCAAGTGGAAGCCCGTTGAACGGATGGATTACGACCGGATACTCGGGGATGTGGAGGCCGGGCGGTTCGAGCCCCGCGTTCGGGACGTTGTCTTTTCACTCGAGGACTTCAACGCGGACCCGGATGGCACGAACGCCAGACTGATGGAGGAATTATATGCCGATTAACGTCGTTTCGGCCGGAATCATGACGACGATCCAGGATCTCGGACGGCCCGGCTATTACCATCTCGGCATCCCCATGGGTGGAGCGATGGACAGGCTCGCGCTGCGTGCGGCTAACCTGCTGGTGGGCAACGATGAAGCTGCAGCCGGTCTGGAAACGGCCTTCCTCGGGCCGGAACTGGAATTCACCGAGGATGCCGTCGTAGCCGTCTGCGGAGCCGAACTTCCTCCCCTGATCGATGGCGAAGAACAGCCCACCTGGACTGCACTGGGCATCAGGAAAGGCCAGGTGGTCCTGTCATTCGGATTCCTCGAGCTCGGGGCGCGAGCATATATCGCCGTCTCGGGCGGAATCGTCACGCCACCCGCTCTTGGCAGCAGGTCGACCTATCCGATCGGCTCACTGGGCGGCGTCGACGGGCGTGCAGTGCAGCCGGATGATTCCTTGCCACTCGGTCAACCTGGCAGCGGTGTCAGGCCGGGCACATCGGTACCTGTCGCACTCAGGCGGCTACCCGGATCCCGGGCCGAGTTGAGGGTATTGCCGGGCCTCTACTGGCACCGGATCACCAAGGGCGCGCAGAACGGGTTTTTTGACGATACCTGGAAGGTTGCCAACGAGGCCGATCGGATGGGTTATCGCTTCAAGGGCGGGCGGCAGCTGGAATTCGTACCACGTGAGCAGCCCTATAGCGCGGGCTCGAACCCCTCGAATATTACCGATGCGTGCTACCCATACGGATCGATACAGGTGCCCGATGGTGCCGAGCCCATCGTGTTGCACCGCGACGCGGTTTCGGGCGGTGGTTATTTCATGCTGGGCACCGTCATTTCGGCGGACATGGACATGGTTGGCCAGCTTCAGCCCAACACACCGACCAGATTCGTCAAGGTGGACATGGATGCGGCGCTTGCTGCACGGAAAAACCGTTCCGGCATTCTCGACAGGATCCGTGATACAACGGCCTGATGGCGTGGAAAAGGAAACAAGGGAAACAGCGGTGAGCGACATTTCAGATACAAGCGAAGGAACGGCCATCGGCACGGTACTCATCGAGAATGAACGGACCCGCGCGACCGAATGGCGCTTTCCCGCGAAGGGCGACAATACCGGCTGGCATGTTCACGAGCATGACTACATGGTCTTACCTCTCTCGGACGGGCAACTTCTCCTGCGCGAGCCGGACGGCACGACACGGGTTGCCGAACTGTGCTACGGGGTGCCCTATTTCCGGAAAAGAGGTGTTCACCACGATGTGGTCAACACCAGCGATTTCGAGATTGCATTCATCGAAGTGGAGTTTCTTGAATGCGTTGAGGGCTGACCCCAGGTCCGGCTGCTCAGCGAGGGCAACCCCGCGGTTGGACCATGGGCCGCCGCCGCGACATGGATTTTGCCCCGCGTCGAACTGGAGATCGGAAAACGGGCGATTGACTGGACCTCGCCCAACCGGCAACTGGCCTTGCCGGTATCACCTGCCCAGGTGAAGCTGTGTTCGCATTCCCCGACTCTCTTTCGTCCCTCCTGCGCGGGAGGCTGGAACCGGCCGGGACAAGTGATCTCCGGTTCCGACGCAGCAACGACGGCGGCCGTTGGCGTCGGGACTTTCGATCGCCGGCCGGATACCAGGTGCCGGGGTCGGCCGGGTTTCTTTCCATTACGTCGTCCGTTTCGAACGATGCTCAGAAATCCGGCAGGAAATTGCACCGATTCAATGCGCCGCGGGAAATTGTTCTTGACGGTTGTTTGGAACGCCGGATCCGGGCGGATTCCCAAGCAGGGGCGCGCAGTCACTCCGCCCATGAACCGGACAGTGGCGGGACAATCGGATTGCCAAAGATCTGGTCGAACGGCGGCAAAAGGATCCGGTTGAACTCCAGGGTGGATATGGACGAGGGAAGGGGGGATTAACGCAAAGATACGGACTGGGCAGACAGTCGAGCCGTCAGGGAGATCTGCCCCTCGTTCACCATCCATTTCCGCAATGTGTAGGTGCGGGCACCCGAGCGGTGCATCGGGTCATTGGCTGCCAGGTCGCGGGCGTGGTCAAACGACTGGGCCCGGTAAATAATCAGACCCATACCGTGCATCTCGGTCCCGGTTTCGTCCGACAAGGGCCCCGCGAATGCGAGCAGGCCTTCGGCCTCCAATTGGCTCTGGTAGGCAAGGTGATCGGGCAGGTTCGCCTTCAGTTCCTCTTGTGTCGCCGTCGGTATGGAAAGAACGGCATAAAGCTCGAAAGCCAGAGATCCACGCGCGCGTGCCGCTTCCCTGTAGGCATCCCATGAAGGCATGTTGGTTCTCCGATGTCTCGCTTAAAAATCGATTTTTTTGCCGCATCGCCACATTATCGTCAAATACTGCGGCGAGCAACCCGGAGACTGGAATGCCGTTCGTTGTCTGACAGATTCGGGACATCACGGCCTTCCATCTTGCCACGGTCACGAGGCGTCCGAACTGACGGCAAGGAATCCGGAGGTCGGCAGAGACCTCGCGTCTCTCGCAGCTGATCCTGTACTTCCGGAAAAGGTGGATTCGCTCACCGGTCCCGGTGACGGCATTGGCCCGGTCGAAATCAAGCCGGTGCTGCCGATCCCCTGTACCGGATCAGCACGTGGCTCGTCGCCAGTGAGAAGTACAGTACGTGCTCGACCCGATGCATGGACAAACCCGGCCAGAGCGTCGGATTGGTGCATTTGCGACGAAGCCGGCGAACACCGTGATGCAGCGGCGGCCAGTGAATCAACCTCTGCTCCGCCTAGGAATGACTCATCATGGTAAACGGCACCGGCACGAGCAGGATTCCGACATACGCCGGATGACTCGCCTCTGGCGCCGGGAATCGTTCAGGGAATTGAATTAAGATGTTTTTTTCCGTCCCAAGTCGAACACGGCCATTCGGCCTCGTCCAGGTTCGTCAACGTAGCTGATACAGGAGATACCAAATGGCCAATCTTCGCCAGACACAGCGCCGGGTCGATACCCTCAAGCACAGCAAGTCGGCCAGCGAATTCCACTCGGTTGTCGATTCATTTCGCCGTGCCGGACGCTTGGCGCCTTTCGTCCTTTTGCCGTCAATCCGTCATACTGATCGTTTCCAGGCGCGACGTCAGTCCTGACATCCCCGAGGTCACCGAAAAGGAAATGCGTGAGAATGAATGCCTGCAGAAAGTACACGCAGGTTTCTGGACGAAATCAGACCTGTCGCTTCTTGATCGGAGCCCAGAGCCGCTTGTTCGTCAGATACAGCAGCGCAGCCAGGAGAGCCAGGAGGGCGACGGCGACAAATCCGGAACGCTTTCTTTCGGCAAACTTCGGTTCTGCCGCCCACATCAGGAATGCCGCCACGTCTTCGGACATGTGATGGACATCATTGTCATGTCCGTCCCGGAATTCGACGAGTCCATCTTCCAGCGGCGGCGCCATGGAAATCCACCCGCCCGGAAAGGCTGTATTCTCGTATAATATGGTTCCGAATTCTTCCTTTTCCTTGCCCGTGTATCCCGTCAGAATCGAAGCAATGTACTCCGGACCGCCCGGCCCCCTGAGCAGCTGGTTGATTCCAAGACCATACGGACCGTGGAAGCCTGCGCGCGCCTTCGCCATGAGCGAAAGATCGGGGGCTTCCTCCACTGCCGATCCGGGGAACTTGTCCGCAGGCTTGGCTTCGCGAAAGTCGTCGAGTTCGGAATCGAAAATCTCGAACTGCCGGGCATACGCGACGACCTGCGACGCTTCCAGGTGCGGGCCACCGGTATCGCCGAGAGTCCGGATGGGAACCTGCCGCAATCCGTGGCATGCCGAGCACACCTCGGTATAGATCTGCAATCCACGTTGCAGCTGGTGCTGGTCGAAGGATCCGAAGGGCCCCTCGAAACTGAATGAATAGTCCTCGACGTGGCCGCCCCCTCCTGCCGAACCCGCGGCGTTCGCAAAAAACATCGTTGCCGCCAGCGCGGACCAGAAAACCGCCTTGTGCCTGCGCATCGGTTTCATCTCCTCAAAGGTCACTCTGCCGACAAATGCCTGCTTTCGAAGTCACTCTCGA
This sequence comes from Paracoccaceae bacterium, assembly GCA_963664045.2. Lineage (GTDB taxonomy): Bacteria > Pseudomonadota > Alphaproteobacteria > Rhodobacterales > Rhodobacteraceae > JAPPHA01. The sequence goes on from CAXXGT010000005.1 coordinate 47,492, forward strand.
TCGTCTCCGGCCGCGGGTTGGGTTTCTCGAGGACCCCCAGCAGGGGCAGGATGATCAGGAAGTAGGCGAACCAGTAGATCGAACCGATGAGCGAGATCGTCGGAACCAGACCCTCCGGTTTCTGTGATCCGCACCACATCAGGACAAGGAAATCGAAGACCAGCAGCCAGAACCACCATTTCAATGTCGGACGATATCGACCTGACCTGACCGCCGAAGTGTCAAGCCAGGGGGCAAGGACAATGACGACGATCGAGCCGAACATCATCAGGACACCCAGGAACTTGGCTTCCAGAAACAGGATGTCGAAGGTGATGGCGCGGAGGATTGCGTAGAATGGCAGGAAATACCACTCGGGCACGATGTGCTCGGGCGTCACGAGCGGGTTTGCCTCGATGTAGTTGTCAGGGTGGCCGAGGAAATTCGGCATGAAGCCCACGAACACGGCAAACACGACCAGGATTACGGCAAGCGCGAACAGGTCCTTGATGACGTAATACGGCCAAAACGGAACCGTATCCTTTCTTGCCACTTCCTTCGATTGACGCCTGACCTCGACCCCCGTCGGGTTGCTGTTTCCCGTGGTATGAAACGCCCAGACATGGACGATCACAAGCCCGGCAATCACGAAAGGAAGCAGGTAGTGCAGGCTGAAAAACCGGGTGAGCGTTGCATTGTCCACAGCCGGTCCGCCGAGCAGCCATTCCTGGATGATCGGGCCAACGCCGGGAATGGCCCCGAAAAGACCCGTGATCACGGTTGCGCCCCAGAACGACATCTGTCCCCACGGCAGAACGTACCCCATGAAAGCCGTCGCCATCATCGTGAGATAGATCAGCATGCCGATAATCCAGGTTATCTCCCGCGGAGCCTTGTAGGAACCGTAATAGAGACCCCGAAAGATGTGGGCGTAGACCGCGATGAAAAAGAGCGACCCCCCATTGGCGTGGAGATATCTGAATGCCCATCCTGCATTGACGTTCCGCATGATGTGCTCAACTGAATCGAATGCCATGTCCACGTGCGGCGTGTAGTGCATGACCAGAACGACGCCGGTGACGATCTGGAGCACGAGACAAAATGACAGAACGATCCCCCAGATCCACATCCAGTTCAGGTTCTTCGGTGTGGGGATGAACAGGGTCGCGTGAATGAGCCCGACGATCGGCAGCCTGGCATGGAGCCATTTCTCAAGGCGCGACTTCGGTTCGTAGGCGTCGTGCGGAATTCCGGCCATGCTCTTGTCCCCTCAACCGAGTTTCAACGTATTGTCATCGAGAAACCGGGCAACCGGAACCGGAAGGTTTTCCGGTGCCGGGCCCTTCCGGATGCGGCCGGACGTGTCGTAATGCGAGCCGTGGCACGGACAGAACCATCCACCGAACTCGCCAGCTCCGTCACCGAGGGGAACACACCCGAGGTGCGTGCACACGCCCATCATGACGAGCCATTCGCCGTTTTCGTCCAGGGCGCGATTCGTATCGCTTCCGTCACCCGGGATATTGGCATTCCTGGACTCGTTGTCAGGGAGATCGGCTGGATCAACGTTTCGGGCTGCGCTGACTTCTTCTTCGGTCCTTCGTCGGATGAAGACGGGTTTACCACGCCATTTCACGGTTATCTGGGTGCCAGGATCGACGCCTGAAACGTCCACCTCGATCGATGACAGCGCCTGAACGTCCGCGCTCGGATTCATCTGGTCGATGAGCGGCCATGTGGCGGCACCAGCTGTCAAGGCGCCGGTCGCAGCCGTAGCGACGTAAAGGAAATCCCTGCGGTTGCCGGCGGGTTCATCTGCGTGTGCCACGAACTCCTCCCTTTTCCTTCCATTCATGCGATCAGCCGGACGGGTTCCGGATACAGTTTCGTACCCGGAATCCCGCGGTTACTACACTTGCCCGTTCAAACCGTCCAGACAAACCTTACAGCGATCTGCCAAAGAAACCTTCACGCGAAACCGCTTCGTCAAAGCGAGCCCTGCACTTGCTTTTGCCATGATCTGAAAGCCACCCGTTCCACCTGATTCCGCGCAGCTGTCGGTGCTCCGCGCCGTCGCGTGTTTGCATGTCCTTACCAACACAAGACATCCGGGAATTCCTTGCGCCGGCCGGTTCACTCCCGATCAGGCACAAATCGCCTTCAGGGTGCCAACGGGGAGCACCGTGCGTGGTTCGTAAAGTGCTGACAGGATATCCACTTCCGGGATCTCACCGTTTGGCAAATCCGTTGATCCTCGAACAGGGTCAGTGGGGTTGGGTAGCTGCCATCGACGGTCGTGCGGAGAATTCCGCCTGCCAAGCCGAGAGTCGGCCTCTATCTGATCGCCAGTCAAGACCAGGGTGTCGAAAGTCCAGATACTCAAGCGCGACTCCGACGCTGATCACCCCCATGTCCAGACGCCCTTCAAGGTGATTCACCCAGTTCGCCTCGATCGCATCAAGCGCACAACTCACCTTTTCTCTCTGGCCGTCTAGCCACGTTTCGTAAACCAGGTGCGCGGGACGGCACCGGTGTTCGTAGACCATCAGCACCGCGGCATCGAGCACACCATCGGCCATCGCCTCCAACGTCAGGATCTTCCACAGCGCCTCATCATTCGGATAGAGTACTCCGCCAACTCTAGCGTCGAGATACCGTGTAATCACCCGGCTATCGTACAAGGCCTGCCCGTCATCAAGGATCAGGCACGGGATCTTTCCGAGCGGGTTATGCTCCGTGGGCATGTGGCTGGCATCAATCGGGGTTCCGATCGCGTCGACCAGTTCAACGTCCGCCTCCTGGCCCGTTTCGATCAGGCAAACCCGGACTTTCCGCACAAACGGCGATGGGAGCGCAAAGTAGAGCTTCATGCCCTTTCTCCTCCCGGCATTCTCACCTTGACCTGGAATATCGCAGCCGCATCGATTTCGAGCCACCGCCGGGACCCCGTGACACGGTAGCGCCTGTACCATCGTCCCGATCCATGAATCCGGTCGGTGCCGCGCACGCTTGCCTGAAGTCCCGGAGCCACGTTGTCGAGCCGGTCGGCTTCCACTTGGCTGAATGAATGCGGGCCGATCTTTCGGTATGCGATCCAGGCAGCCCCGGCAAGCACGGCCGCCTTTGTCAATGGAATGGCTGGAATGAACATTTTCCTGTTCCCGTATTGCTGAATTCAACTCACGACGTCTGCGGTCGCCAAGGTCGCTCACGTTCCTCCGGCGCCTGGTTCACCCGGGTCATGCCGTCCCGACCACCATGCTCCGGAAACTGGCGCGACGCCGGTCTTCCCCTACTGGATGATGTGGGCACTCAATCGGTGCCCGTCAACACCGGTGACTGCCGCCTGAATGGTCTTTCCCGGGGTAGCGTCGGCGTCAAGCCGGACCTCCGCAAATCCTCCGGTTCGTCCGGTTCGCGCGCTTTCCATGAGAACGGCCTGGTGTCGGCCTACCTGGGAATGAAGGTGCATGTCTATCCTGGCCTTTGCAACCTGGCGCAACTGTCGCGCCCTTGAACTGATGACGTCCCCCGAATTCTGCGGCATTCTTGCTGCAGGCGTGCCCTGGCGTGCCGAAAACGGGAAAACGTGCAGCCAGGTCAGGCCGCATTCCTCGACCAGTGAAACCGAATTGTCGAACATCTCCTGATCCTCGGTGGGAAATCCCGCGATGATGTCTGCGCCGAAGACGACGTCCGGTCTGCGGTCGCGGACGTCCGCACAGAAACGAACGGCATCTTCCCGGCTGTGCCGGCGCTTCATCCGCTTGAGGATCAGGTTGTCTCCCGACTGCAGCGACAAGTGAAGATGCGGCATCAGGCGCGGTTCGGATTCAATCACGTCAAGAAGGACAGAATCGACTTCGATGGAATCCAGGGACGACAGGCGGAGTCTCTGCAGTTCCGGATTCCGGTCCAGAACAATTCTCACGAGGTCGCCAAGGCGCGGCTTTCCGGGAATGTCCATGCCCCATGCCGTCAGATCGACCCCGGTAAGGACCACCTCGCCATAACCTCGATCCACCAGGTGGGCGACCTGATTGACGACGAACTCCTCGGGCACCGAGCGGCTGTTTCCCCTCCCGAAAGGGATGATGCAAAACGTGCAACGATGATCGCAACCGTTCTGAATCTGGACATATGCCCGGGATCGCGTTCCGAGACCATCGACCAGACCAGCGGCCGTTGACCGGCATTCCATGATGTCGCCGACCTGCACGCGGCTCGCGCCCCGCGAATGTCCGTCATCCTTCCCGATCTCGCTCCAGATCCCCGGCGTCAGTTTTTCCGCGTTTCCCAGGACCCGGTCGACTTCCGGCATCCTGACGTACATGTCCGGGTCCGTCTGCGCCGCGCATCCCGTGACAATCAGCTGTCGGCCGGGATTGTCCCGACGAAGTCTCCGGATACGCTGCCTCGACCGGCGAACGGCCTCGGCAGTCACCGCACAGCTGTTCACGACAATCGCGTTTTCGACGCCCGCATCTTCCGCGAGCCGGGTCATGGCTTCGGTTTCGTAGGCATTCAGCCGGCAACCGAACGTCTCGAACAGGTTAGCGCCCGTCATTCCAGCCTCTCCAGGAGTTCCGGATCAAGGTGGCCTGAATAGACCTTGTTGGCCGGGCCCTTCATCCAGACTCCGTCGTCACGCCAGTCGATTTCCAGGGAACCTCCGTCCAGTTGAACGGTCACCTTTCGCTCCGTGAACTTCCTGAGGTGCGTTGCCACGGCGGCCGCGCAGGAACCGGACCCACTCGCCAGCGTGACACCTGTACCGCGTTCCCAGATTCGGACCCGTATGGCGTTCCTGTTCACGACATGGACGAACTCGACATTCGTGCGCTCGGGAAACAACGGGTGGCGTTCGATCTCTGGTCCGCGTTCCTCGGGTCCCGACAAACCGTGCTCATCGACGATGAAAACACAATGGGGATTGCCCATGTTGACCGCTACCGGCATGCCATCAATCGGCAGCGCCGCCGGATCGACATCCCTTGCAAGCGGAATCTCGGTCCAATGCCGCCTCGGTCGACCCATGTTTACGGAGTATTCCCCGTCACCGGTCGCATGAACGCTCAGGACTCCGCGGCCGGTTCGAACATGAACGACGTCACGCCCGTTTTCCGCCATCAGCAGCCGCCCGATGCATCGTGTCGCGTTTCCGCAGGCGTCCGACGGCGATCCGTCGGCATTCCAGAATTCGACGGCTGCATCGACCGAGCCAACGTGACCTTCGACCCTTTCCGAATCGTCCCGTAGCACGGCCACCTGATCGCACCCGATTCCGAGACGCCGGTCCGCCAACGCCCTTGCAGAACGAGAGCACATGCCAATGACCTTCCCGTGGCCCCTTTGGTCGATCACGACGAAGTCGTTCCCAAGCCCCTGCATCTTGAGAAACGGCAATGCGCCCGGATACGTTCTCGTCACGGAAATTCTCGCGTTCAAACCGTCTCGCCGAGGTCTCCGGACAGTCCTATCCGGCGTCCGTCATCAGGCCGACGACCGCGCCATCCGGGTCGGCTACGATGGCGATCCGGCCGACGCCCTCGATATCGAAGGGCTCCTGCATGACCGTGCCGCCGGCCCCTGCAACCTTGGCCGCAGCTGCATCAACGTCGTCCACGCTGATGTAGGCCATCCAGTGGCTCGGCATGGCCGGGTTGCCGGTCTTCGCCTTGTCCATGATACCCGCGAGCATCCGGTCGCCGGACTTCGCAACGGTATAGGTGAAATTCGGCATGGGCACATCATCGTAGGTCCAGCCGCAAACCTCGGCAAAAAACGCCTTGGTTTTCTTAACATCACCGGTGAGCAGTTCGTTCCAGTGGAAAGCGCCGTGGTCGGCCATGGGAATCCTCCATCCTCAGTTGATCGACGCCGTTTTAGTCTCATGACCGCATCCAGTAAACTGCCTTCAGGGAGAGACGTCATCCGCCAGGGTCCGCTGGTCTTCTCTGCCCGTTAGCGCGGGCAGTATTTCGATCTCGGCAAGGCGAGACTCGCGACGCTGGATCCTGCTCACGGGCAGGGCGAACAACCCGGCAGCGGACCGCAGCCTACCGGCGGGCCGGTCCCCGGGACCGGTCCTGCATGCATCGAGCATCCGCCGCCTGCACCGGTACTCTCGGTGTGCTCACCCTATTTTGCAACACGATTGTACTTGCGATCGTGCCGCTTTTCTACGTTCCGGGTGTCATCGATGCAGAACCTGCGCGCCCGTGCGGACAATTCTGGCCATTCACCATTGACACTGGCTACCTGAGATGCGTTTCGAAGAAGGCCAGCGTCCGACCCCAGGCAAGTTTTGCGGCTTCCTCGTCATAGCGTGGTGTGGTGTTGTTATGAAAGCCATGGTTAACGCCCGGATAAAAGTGAACGCTGAACTCCTTGCCGTGTTCCTCGAGTGCGGCACCGTAAGCTTCCCAGCCCGCATTGATCCGCTCATCATGCCCGGCATAATGGACCATCAATGGCGCCTCGATCTGAGGCACATCGGCGACATCTGGCTGACGGCCGTAGAAAGGAACCGAGGCCGCAAGTTCAGGATAGGCAACCGCGAGCGCGTTGCAAACGCCGCCGCCGTAACAGAACCCGACGCAGCCGACGCGACCGGTCGAGTTCTCGTGATCGCGCAAGAATTCGAACGCAGCGAAAAAATCCTCCATTAGCTTCGCACGGTCAAGCTGGCGCTGCAGTGTACGGCCTTCATCGTCGTTTCCGGGGTACCCGCCCAGCGGTGTCAATCCGTCGGGCCCGAGGGCCAGGTAACCGGCCTTGGCAGCCCGGCGTACGACATCCTCGATGTAGGGATTGAGGCCACGGTTCTCGTGCACGACGAGCACGGCAGGCAAGGGGCCTTCGGTGCCGGAAGGCCTTGCCATCAGAGCCCTGATCGTACCGTGGCCCTCCGGGCTCTGGTACTCGACGACATTCGTCTCGATGTCGGGATCGTCGGGCGCGACCTCCTGTGCCCAGGCGTAGTCCGGCTGAAGCTGTTCGAGGATCATCGCACCGGTGACCCCGGCGACGGCGTATTTTCCGGCCTGGGAGATGAATTGGCGCTTCGATATCTTCCCGTGGACGTAGCCGTCGAAAATCTCGAGGATCCGCTGATCGAAGTCTGATGCGCGTTTGCGTGGTGCCGTCATGATGTCCTCCTGTCGGTGCCCCGGATTTCATTGGTTTCGTGTGGCGGACTGGCCCGGAACATCGCCTTGAGCGCGGTTTCCCGGTTTCGGTCCGGCTTGTCCGCACGCTCCGGATACGCTGCGAGAACCACGGACCCGGGGCCCGTCTCGCAAATCCCCCACATCCAGCCACTGGCCGTGTCGGGGTGAGGAAAGGCCCTTGTGACGAATCTCGCAGATTCGCCTTTGCCCAGCAATAGCGCGGCGATCACAACGACGTCGCAGGATATCCTGAAATTCCGTCTGTCGAGCAACCGGCACGGGATGGCCATGACGCTGTCGGCACCGGCGGTCGACCAACGGCTGCCACTTTTCTTGTGGCGATCGGCAACCGTTTGCCTGCAGCCCCCCTCTGAGACTCCGGACCCCAAGGGCGGCCCACGACGGCGGTATTCGTCGCAAAGCACTCTGCGCAGGTTGGATCGACGACGTTGCGGGAACGTGTTGACCAATCCGGCGCGTGAGAGTTCGGCGCTCTATCGGGAAGCCCGATCCGTTGGATCGTTCAGGCAGGATGATTCGAGCCAGGTCAGTTGACCCGGGTGTCGAGTTCACGTCATCGATATGACCGATTCGGTGACATGGAATGGACAGAGATACTCATTCTCCCACTTCCGGGACAAGGACAGGAACGAAGTTGATATTGTCATTGAGAACAGACGCGGTGAGGTTGTCGGCATTGAGGTCAAGTCGTCGGCGACGGTGTCCCCCACTGATCTTTCTGGAATGCGAAAAATTGCGGAAGCCTGTGGGGACCGATTCATCGGGGATTCCTCCTCTATGGCTCTATGATCATGATCAAGTTGTCCCGTTCGCCAACAACATGTTCGCCGCGCCACGCTCCAGACCATGGTCGTCGAAACGAATCCGCGCGACGCACGCCGTATGGATGGCTTGCTGGACCGATTGTCGAACGTTCTGTCCGGAATTTCCGGTACGGCTTTCCCTGCCGCAGTCTTGATGGCCACGCCCGAGGAAATTCGGATCGGGGAAGCAAGAGACCGGCAACCATACGGCTCCTGTCCCGAACCTGCACTGGGTCACCAGGAAACGGCTGAAATGGACGGCCCTGCGAGAAATCATCGCCGGCTTACATCATTTCCGGTTCATCACCGAGCGCCCGCATCTCCCCGGACTCAGACTCCGTCACCTGGACCGGCCCCACCCTCCCGACGCCTGGATCATCACCTTGAACATCGGCTTTGGAACCGGTTCCCCGGCACGAGGAAAATGTCGGGGAATACGCCGACGGGCCCCACATACCGCCCGCCGTTCGTCCTTGATAATCCGAAACATCGCCAATATGTACGTCCTTGCGTGGGGCCCGTAGCTCAGGTGGTAGAGCAACTGACTTTTAATCAGTGGGTCACAGGTTCGAATCCTGTCGGGCTCACCAATCAACACATTGAGCCTCTTGCAAAACCCGCTGAAGACGCGATTTTTCGCCTGAAATCGACGATTCTGTTCAGGTGATCCTGGCGATCGGGGCCGCTACAAGGTATAGTGTAGTTGTACGCAACACTACCTATGGAGGCGACCCCGATGGCTCTGACACAGACCTTATCCAATCTCTGGACCCGATTTCAAGGAGAACTTTTTCCTGGTCTCGCCGAAGAAGTCGGTCCCCTCCTGGAGAAGCACAAACATCTGGTCCAGGTCCTCGACCTGGTCGAGGTCGAGCGCTTCGTCGATACGTACTGGCGCGGCCCCGGACGGCCGCAGCAGAGTCGTCGGGCCCTGGCGCGCGCCTTCATTGCCAAGGCAATTTGGAACCTCCCGACAACCCGCGACCTGATCGACAGGATCGAGGTCGATGCGCGGTTGCGCAGGCTGTGCGGCTGGCCGGGCGTGCGCTCGATCCCGAGCGAGGCGACATTCTCGCGTGCGTTTGCCGAGTTTTCGGAGGCCCGCCTTGCCGAACGGATGCACGAAGCACTGGTGAAGGAGGCCCTGGGCGGGGAACTGATCGGCCATATATCGCGGGACTCGACGGCGATCGAGGGGCGGGAGAAGCCGACACCGAAACCGAAACCGGTGAAGACGCCGAAGCGCAAGCGCGGGCGTCCCCGCAAGGGCGAGGAAGTGGCGAAGGAACCCGGCCGTCTCGAACGGCAGTTGGATGGCATGAACCTCGAGCAGATGCTTGATGACCTGCCGGGCGCCTGCGACCATGGGGCCAAGAAGAACGCCAAAGGCTTCCTCGTCAGCTGGATTGGCTACAAGCTGCATCTCGACACGGCCGATTGCGGCGTGCCGGTGAGCGCCATCATGACCTCGGCATCGGTCCATGACAGCCAGGTGGCGATCCCTCTTGCGACGATGAGTGCCGCGCGCGTGACCAACCTCTACGATCTCATGGACGCGGCCTATGACGCCAGCGAGATCCACCGGATGAGCGAACGCCTTGGCCATGTCCCGCTGATCGATGTCAACCCGCGCCGGGACACGGCGCTCAAGCAGGAACTGAAGCGCGAGGCCCGGGCACGACGTGCCTGTGGCCTGGTCAAGCCAGAGAGCGTTCGCTACCGGATCCGTTCCGGGGTCGAGCGGACCAATGCCCGTCTCAAGGACGAGTTCGGGGCCCGTCATGTGCGTGTCCGCGGGCATGCAAAAGTGTTTTGCCACTTGATGTTCGGAGTGCTCGCGCTGACGGTTGACCAGTTGATGCGCCTCGCTGCCCCTCCCTGAACCGCCTCACCGTCCTTCGGGACGGTTCCGGCGTCCGCGACCTTCCACGGAAACGCCCTGAAAAAGCCGGCGAACGGTCGAACCCGGCCTGCGCTCCGGCTTTTTCGTTTGTTTTTCCCGCGAATCGGGAGGGAATGCCGAAAACCCGGGGATTCCGGGGTTCAAGGTCGCGCGCAAGCCCGTGCCGGAAACCCGGCACTGTTCAGCGGTCGGTCAACTCGATAATTTTGCAAGAGGTTCCATTGATTTGTTTATTTTGATGTCGGGATTCCTGTCTTCGGAATTCCTGGCCTGGCAAACGATCGAGATTGTGTTTTCGGGCAGGAACCCATTCGCCTGCATACGAGGGTTCGGTGAAGCCGGTTTGGAAGGGCCGCAAGGTCAAGTCCGATCTTTGGCGGACATTCAAGGGGAATGCATTCGGACTTTGCCCCTGGCATGGATGTTCTCCAATCCGTATTCCTCCTCCGGTTCCTGTCAGAACGCGAAAGCCTTCATCTACCGGCGCTTGAAATCCGTCACGCGGACAGACTTCCGTCACTCCGCCTCACGACACATCAGTTTCAGGACGGCTTCTCACTCCACTGGGAATGACCTTCGACTGACGGCATTCCTCCACGAACAGCCGCTCCGGAAGGTTTATTGACATACCGTTTCTCGACCCGACTCGTGCCGCTGTTCTTGCCACCGTGAAATGCCGGAGGACCGCATACCCTCGTGCCGCTGGCCAACCCGAGATCGGGGGATGAGACGGGTGTAGCCCAATTTGGTTGATAGTTGCGATTCGCATTTGCTACGCTGTCGTTGCTGCGTGTCCGATAACGGCCGGGGAAACCGGCGGGTGGCGCGCTTGCAGAGGCAACGAGGCAGGGAGCGCGGAACATGGCGGAGGTCAAAAGGGATTGCGGGCACAGACATCCAGACACGGTGGCGTATCTGGAAGGCCTGGGTGAGGAAGGCGCGGCGGTGCTGCGCGCGCACGAGGGCGGATACACCCGTTACTGGCTGGAAGGCGGCGAGGTGCGGAGCTGCGACATCACGGAGGACGAGTTGCCTCTGGCGGGCTTCAGGCCGGACGGCGGGCCGCTTTCTGCATTGCTCGGGGCTGTGTCGGCGGAGTTCGGCCCGCAACTTCCGAGGCTGGCGGCGGACCTCGCATCGGGTGTTCCGGACCTGGATAGCGTGGAGCGGGTGCTCCGCGACAGTTCTCTCGGTGGCGGCGCGACGGCGCTGAAGATGCTGTTTGAACAGCTCGACAAGGCTCTGCCACCGCCGGAGTGCGCGAGCTGCGGCAAGCCGATGTACCGGTGCCAGGCGAGGAAGAAGAAAGCCTGGCTCACCCGGCTTGGCCGGGTCGAGGTTGAGCGCAGCTACTATTATTGCCGATCGTGCGGCAATGGGTTCTTTCCGCTTGACCGTGCGCTGGGCCTGGAAGGTGACACGCTCACACCGGGGATGTTGAGCGTCGTGGCCGAAACGACGCCGATGATGAGCTTTGATGCGGCGAGCCGCCACATCGCGAACCTTGCCGGGGTGAACGCCTCTTCGAGTTCGCTGCAGCGCTGGTCCCTGGCGCTCGGCGCGGAGGCGCTCCGGTTCGAACAGGAGGAGGTCGTGGAGGATAACCCCCTGGAATCGCGGATGTATCTTTCCATCGACGGGACCGGGGTGCCGATGCGAAAGGGTGACGTCGAAGGCATTGCCGGCAAGCAGGAGGACGGAAGCGCGAAGACCCGGGAAGCCAAGCTGGCGGTCATCTACACTGCCGAGGGGCGGGATCCGGAGACCGGCGCGGCGCTGAAGGACAAAGGCAGCGAGACGTCCAGTTGCCTCATCGACAGTGCGGCGGCGGCGCCGGGAAGCCGGGATCCCTCCGATTTCGCCATGCGCCTTGACCGCGAGGCGCTGCGCCGCGGCCTGCACGGCGTCGAAGAACTCGTCGTCATCTCGGACGGCGCAGAATGGATACGGAATACCTGCGAGGAGTTGTTCGGAGGCCGGAAGGTCACCTTCGTGCTCGATATTTTCCATGCCCTCGAATACGCCAGCGATGCGGTGAAGGCGATGTTCCCGGACAAGGCGGAGCGGGATCGGCGGTTCAAAGGGATCAAGGCGGACCTCGAGGCGGGCCGGGCCGCCAAGGTGATCCGGGAGCTCGAGCCCTTCAGCGGCAGGTACAAAGAGGTGGAGGCGTGCTGCCGCTACTATCGGAACAACATCGAACGGATGCGCTACGACCAATTCCGCGACCACGGCATGCAGATTGGATCGGGGGTCGTGGAAAGTGGCTGCAAGCGGTACGGGCTCCGACTGAAGTGCCCTGGCACCCGCTGGTCGGAGACAGGCGCCAACGCAATGCTGGCGCTCAAAAGCTGCGTCATGAACTTCAGGCTGCCTGACTTCCTCGACTGGCAGGCGAGGCAGGCCGTCGTTGCCTGACAACAAATTGGGCTACACCCGGATGAGACTGCTTATGTTGCAGGTTGAATGCCGGATTCCCGACCGGTCACGGGCAGGAGCAATTGCGGTGGCATGCAACGCGCCACGGACACTACTGCCCGGGCGCCATGCCTTTCTTGGCGAGTTCGGCGATCGCCTCAGGCGTCTTTTCGAGATGGGCCAGCCCCATACCCTCCAGGACATGATCTGCCTTGGTGAACTGGATGTTCGTATAGGTCGTGAGTTCGATCCTGTTGCCCCATGGATCGAGAAAGTCCGTGAAGGGACCATCGAGAAATTGGACCCCCATGTCCTCGAGGCACCTGACAGCAAGCGGTTTGTCGTCGACGGCAATGCCGAAATGGCGCCGTTCGTCCGGCCCCTGACGCCGACCGGCTGAAAAGTTTATGAACTGGTCGCCAAAGTAGACAAAGGCGGCCGTGTCGCTCTGGGAGGAAATCTCAAAATCCAGGAACCCCGCATAGAAATCCAGCGCTGCCTGGATATCACCAACTTCGATTGCAACATGGTTGATACCGACGGGCCTTGCCTTGCGTGTCATTCATCTCTCCCGGCTTTTTCGCGTATGGCGCTTCTATTCCGGTTCTTCGGCTAGTTCGAGAGCCATGAACCGACCACGCGCAATTGATCCACATTCGGCTCCGGCCGACGGCCCTGTCAAGACCGACGTCGGCACGGTTGCAGCAGCGCTTCAGGGCATCCGTTTTCGCTGGCACGGGTGACGCGGCGTTTCGACTTCCAAACCGGGCAACCCGGGGTGTGCGAGGCGCGGATCACGTGCCATGCCGCTAGCAATCACGTGGTGCGTTGCGGTGGTTTGTAATGGTCACGTTCAACAACGGCATCGTCAAGATCTCCGCAGCACGAAATCCGGGATGCCTCCTGTGTTCGGTGGTCGGATCTCCGGCAACGAATCGCGCTGACGGCCTGGTTTCCGGCGAGCGCCTGCCGTCACCGGACCTGGCCGGCTGATCAAGCGTCTCACGACGCTTCAGCCGTGGTCCGGATTGGGCGACGTCTGCTTTCAGAAGGAAGGAGCACGTCAACGGCATCTTCGCGCTCGAGTGCGGCGTGCCCGGATGGACGGAAAGGGCCTCCCGCCTCTCGCCGGCTGAGTTCACGTGCTTGGCTTGAGGCCGCGCGAACGATGCGGACCCGAGCCTCGGCCCGCAACATCATGGCCCCGGGCTGCTGCACGGCAGGGAGCGGTGACATTGGTCATTCCCAAGACCCGCGAAGTCGATCGAACGGCAGCCTGCTGGAGACTCTCGACAAGAACACGACATTTTTCATTGAAGGTCGTCTGGCCGTTGTCTAACCTGCGAACGGGCACCGGAATACGGAATACTCTGTCGGACATTCCGGGCCTCCGTACACCTGTACGGGGTCGCGACGTGCGCGCGATGACTCTATTGGGGCTGACGCCGTCAGCGACCCCTCCCTGAAGGGAGGGGCTTGAAGGGCGAAAGCCCTGAAAGCCCATGCTGACCAGCACGAGAAAGGAGACTTCCATCCGATCTACCTTGCATCATGCGTTCGAGACCCACCCTGGCGTGCTTCCTCAGCGCCAGGCCCTGGAAGGTTCGTCAGCAGACACGCCGGGTCAGGCACGAAACGGGACGAATCCAAACGCGGATGTGCAAGATGTGCGAGAGGAGCCCGGCCATGGCCGGCGTCACGGGAGAAGCTCCGGCGACTCCCAGTGCGGCGTAAGCCGCGTTTTCGTTCTCGACCGGCGGGGCGACCCGCTGATGCCGTGTCATCCGGCGCGGGCGAGGATTTTTCTGAAAAAGGGGCGCGCCGTCGTGGTCCGCCTCTATCCGTTCACCATCAGGCTCCGGGACAGGACCGGAGGAGAGACGCAGCCCCTGGATCTCAAGATCGATCCGGGATCGAGGAGGACCGGCCTGGCGCTGGTGAAAGACGACGGCGCGGTCCTGTCCCTTGCCGAGATCGAGCACAGGGGCGCGCGGATCCGGAAGTCGATGCAGCAACGGGCGAATTACCGGAGACGCCGGCGCTCGGCGAACCTGCGCTATCGGAAGAAGCGGTTCCTGAACCGGCGCCCGGGACGCAGGCTCGCGCCGTCGCTGCAGTCGCGGGTGGACAACGTGCTGTCCTGGACCGAACGTTTCGGGAGGCTCGCGCCCGTGACCGGGATCCGGTGCGAGACGGTGCGCTTCGACATGCAGGCGCTGGAGAGCCCTGACATCGAGGGCGTGGAGTCCCAGCAGGGCACCCTCGCCGGCGACGAGGTCCGGGAGTATCTCCTGGAGAAATGGGACCGCAGATGCGCGTATTGCGACGCAACGGAGACACCGCTCCAGGTTGATCACATTCGCCCGAAGGCCCGGGGCGGGTCCGACCGGGTCTCCAACCTGACGCTGGCCTGTCCGTCCTGCAACCTGGTCAAGGGTGCGGGGCCGGTGGAGGGCTTCCTGTCCGGGCAACCCGAACGGCTGCGGCGGGTTCTCGCGGACGCCAGGGCACCGCTTCATGACGCCGCCGCGGTCAACGCCACCCGTCGCGTCCTGTTCGAAGGGCTGCGATGCACGGGCCTGCCCGTTTCCGGCTCCTCGGGCGGGCGGACGAAGTACAACCGGACGCGGCTGGGGATCCCGAAGACGCATGCCCTTGACGCGGCCTGCGTGGGGGAGACGCCCGCGCTGAAGGGCTGGGATCAGCCCGTGCTCGGTATCAAGGCCACGGGCCGGGGATCACATGCGCGCACGCGCGTGAACCGGTTCGGGTTTCCCGTCGGCTACCTGATGGCGAAGAAATCCGTCAAGGGCTTCAGGACGGGTGACATCGTGCGCGCGACCGTGCCCACGGGGAAGCGGCAGGGCGTCCATGTGGGGCGCGTCGCGGTGCGGGCCTCCGGATCCTTCAACGTCCAGACCGCCGGCGGCACCGTCCAGGGCGTCTCGCACAGGCATTGCCGTATCGTCCAGCGCGGCGACGGTTACGGCTACGCCCTCGACACGTTCCGGAAGAAGGAGAAGGTGCCGATGCATGGAACACGCGACATCGCATTCCTCCCCGCCCCGAAGGACGGGGTTTCCTGCGAGTTGGACAGATGACGCAGACTG
Source organism: Paracoccaceae bacterium (assembly GCA_963664045.2). Lineage (GTDB taxonomy): Bacteria > Pseudomonadota > Alphaproteobacteria > Rhodobacterales > Rhodobacteraceae > JAPPHA01. Next base: position 62,898 of record CAXXGT010000005.1, read on the forward strand.
GCTGTTCGGAAAGTCGCTGCACCCCGGTCTGTGACATCCATCGGCATGCGGAAATCACGGACGGAGCGTCATGGCCCTGAGCATTGAACGGCTTTTTGGCTGGATCGCGATCATCGCCTTTTTCGTCCTCGGCGTTGCCATCGGCGGCTATGCCAAGTCTCCCGCTTTCGCGCTTCACGGCTGGTTGATCGCTGCCACTGCGGTCTGGGGCGCCCGGTATCTGTACGAGAATGCGTCGGACGCACCGGAAAGGCCACTCGAATACAATGACGAGGTCATCCGGTTCACGGTGATCGCCGCGGTCATCTGGGCGACCCTCGGGTTTCTCGTCGGCGTCGTCCTGTCGCTGCAACTGGCAGCGCCCGTATTGAATGGCGACGTGCCCTGGACGAATTTCGGCCGTTTGCGGCCGGTACATACGACCGCGGTGGTCCTCGGATTCGGCGGCAACGCGCTCATCGGCACTTCGTTCTACGTGGTCCAGCGCACATCGCGCGCACGCCTGGCCGGCGAGTCGCTGCCACTCCTCGTCGTTGTATTCTACAATCTCTTCGTCGTGCTCGCGGTCACTGGCTATCCTCTCGGGATCACGCAGTCCCGCGAATATGCGGAACCGGAATGGTATGCCGACTTGCTGCTGACCGTGGCCTGGCTCGGGTACCTGGCGACCTTCCTGCGCACGCTGGCTCGCCGCGCCGAACCTCATATCTATGTGGCCAACTGGTACTACCTGGCCTTCATCGTCGTCATCGCGATGCTGCATGTGGTCAACAACCTGGCGGTGCCGGTATCGATGGAGACTCCGAAGAGCTACTCCCTGTTCGCCGGTGTTCAGGATGCGATGACGCAATGGTGGTACGGTCACAATGCAGTCGGTTTCCTGCTGACCGCCGGTTTCCTGGGGATGCTCTATTATTTCCTGCCTAAGGCGGCGGGTCGCCCGATCTATTCCTACCGCATGTCGATCGTCGGTTTCTGGGGTATCACCTTCTTCTACCTCTGGGCCGGTTCGCACCACCTGCATTACACCGCGCTCCCCGAATGGGTCCAGGTGCTGGGCATGACGACTTCGGTCATCCTGCTGATTCCGAGCTGGGCGTCGGTGTTCAACGGGATGTTCACGCTGAACGGTGCGTGGGACAAGGTCCGGACTGATCCGGCAGTCCGGTTCATGATGGTCGCCATCCTGTTCTATGCCCTGGCGACCTTCGAGGGATCGTTCATGGCGATCAAGCCGGTCAATGCACTCAGCCACTACACCGACTGGACCGTCGGGCATGTCCATGCCGGGGCGCTTGGATGGGTCGCCTTCATGACCTTTGGTGCGATGTACAAGCTCGTGCCATGGCTGTGGCGGCGGGAAGGGATCTATTCTCTCCGTCTCGAGGCCTGGCATTTCTGGCTCGCGCTCGCCGGAACCCTTATCTACGTCGGCGCGATGTGGAACAGCGGCATCACCCAGGCGCTGATGTGGCAGGCCTATGATGACAGCGGAAACTTCGCATTCGCATTCATAGACACCGTGGAGGCGATGAAGCCCTATTACTGGCTGCGGGCGCTTGGCGGCCTTCTCTACCTGGCCGGTGCGGTCCTCGGTGCCTACAACATCTACATGACCGTGCGCGGGCCGGCGAAGGCGCAACCAACGCCGGCGATGGTCACAACCGAGTAGGCCTCCATGTCGACGCGCCACCAGAAGCTCGAACGGCACTCGATCGCATTTACCGTGATGATCCTCGTCGTCGCCTCGTTCGGAGGTCTCGTGGAAATTGCGCCGCTATTCACGATCGAGAATACCATCGAAAAGGTCGAAGGCATGCGGCCTTACACCCCGCTCGAACTGGCCGGACGCGACATCTACATGCGCGAAGGGTGCTACGCCTGCCACAGCCAGATGATACGCACGCTGAAGTCGGACGTCGATCGCTACGGCCATTTCAGCCTGGCCGCAGAAAGCATGTACGATCACCCGTTCCTCTGGGGGTCGAAACGGACCGGGCCCGACCTCGCCCGCGTTGGCGCCAAGTATTCCGATGCCTGGCATGTCGCCCATCTCAGGGATCCGCGCGCGATCGTCGGGGGTTCGATCATGCCCGGCTACGCCTTCCTGGCCGACCGGCTGCTGGTGACCCGCCAGATGCCGCAGGCACTCCGGGCGCTGGCCCTTGCCGGCGTGCCCTACAACGAAGAACAAATCGCCAATGCGGCAAGCGATGCCCATTACCAGGCTGATGCGGAGGCCGAATTCGAGGATGATCTCGCGGAACGTTACGGCACCAACCTGAATGTTCGTGACTTCGATGGCGATCCCCGAAGGCTCACGGAAATGGACGCGCTCGTCGCGTATCTGCAGGTGCTCGGCACCCTCGTCGATTTCGAGTCCCTGAACCGTGAGGACGTGATCAGATGAGCCATGATGCGGTGCTCGTTTTCGCCAAGAGCTGGGGCGCAGCCTACCTTCTCATCTTCTTCGTCGCGGCGGTGGTTTGGGCTTACTGGCCGTCCCGCCGCAAGCGATACGAGGATGCATCCAGATGGCCGCTCAAGGAGGACGACAAGCCTTGCCAGTAGAGACGGACCCGTTGACCGGCCAGACGACTACCGGCCATGAATGGAACGGAATCAAGGAACTCGACACGCCGCTCCCACGCCCAGTTGCCTGGTTCTACGCGGCCAGCATGCTGTTCGCCGCCGCCTGCTTCGTCTTGTTGCCGGCGGTTCCCTATGTGACCGACTATACACGGGGACTTCTCGACTATTCGTCGCGGGCCGCGGTCATGACCGAGGTCGAGGAGGCCAATGAACGGCGGCGTCAAGCGCATTCGGACCTGCTCGCAGCAGTTCCCGCGGCGCTCAAGGCCGGAGAAGGCCTTGGCGACCGGGCGGCCGCGGTCCTGTTCGACGACAATTGCGCCGCATGCCATGGTCGCGACCTCGCGGGCCAGCCAGGATTCCCCGACCTGCGAGACAGCGAGTGGCTCTGGCCGAACGATCTCGAAGGGATCATCACGACGATTCGTTACGGGGTGAACGCCGATCACGACGAAACGCGTGCCTCCGAAATGCCGGCCTACGGGCGCGACGGGCTGCTCGCCCAGGCCGACATCACTGCGGTCGCCGAATATGTACTCGAGATTGCCGGGCTCGACCATGACGCCGCCCTGTCAGCAGCCGGCGCCGTGGTGTTCTCGGAACAGTGCGCATCCTGCCATGGCGATGACGGACGCGGTGGTCTCGCCAACGGCGCTCCAAATCTCACCGACGACAAATGGCTCTACGGCGGTGGACGCGATGCTGTCCTCGACATACTCTGGACCGGGAAGTCCGGTGTCATGCCGGCCTGGGACGACCGCCTCGACGAGATCGCTATCCGCAGCCTGGCCCTTTACGTCCACAACATGCAGTGATGCCGGAAAGGACCGATCGGGACCGGCGCTTCCGCAACATGGTGTATGCCCTCATCCTGGCCGCACTGGTCGCCTATCTCGGGTACAAGTTCCTTCACGTCTCGATCGCGATGGATGCATGGACATCACAGACGATCGAGACCGGGTCACTGCCGGCAGCGCGATGACGGCCCCTGCTCCATCGCTGTTCCTCCGGGCTTCCGGCGACGGGCTGCACAGCCTGAACTGCACCGTCGATGGCATGACCTGTGGCCGTTGCGCGATCACGATCGAATCGGAACTTAACCGACTCGCCGGCGTCGCTTCTGCACGAGTCAATGCCACGACCCGGCGGCTGCGGGTCGAGATCAACCGGAAGGTCACGGAGCCTGAACAGGTACTCGCCGCCGTTTCCGCCCTCGGCTACGGCATACACCCCTACGCCGACGATATACCGTCCGTTGAATCCCGTGAGGGAAATCTCCTCGTTCCGCTCGCCGTGGCAGGCTTCGGCACCATGAACGTCATGCTGTTCTCGGTCTCGGTATGGGCCGGACTGGCCAGCGACATGGGGCCCGATACAAGGACACTGCTGCACTGGGCGTCAGCGGTGGTGGCAGTTCCCGTGGTCGCCTATTCGGCTTCGGTGTTCTACCTGCCCGCCGCTGCCGCGCTCCGCCATGGGCGCGTCACCATGGATGCGCCGATTTCACTGGCGATTCTCGCGACCCTCGCCGCCAGCCTCTACGAGACGGCTCGGGGTGCCGAGCATGCCTACTTCGATGCCGCTGTCTCGCTGACCTTCTTTCTCCTCGTCGGTCGCGTTCTCGACAGGATGCTCCGTAAACGCTCTTCGGGCGCGGCGGAAAACCTTCGTGCCCTGACCCGGGGAAGGGCGTTCAGACTTCGAGAGGGCAGCGAGCCTGAGGAAGTGCTCGCGACGGAACTGGCGGCCGGCGACGTCATTCACGTCCCGGCCGGCGAGTTGATCCCGGCGGACGCCGTCCTGATGGCGCCAGGCGCCGAAATCGACGACAGCACCGTCACCGGCGAATCCATGCCGCGGGCTCTCCGTGAGGGTGACACGCTGATGGCCGGCTGTCACAATGTCGGTCCTGCTTTCCGGGCACGTGTGACGGCGGTCGGCAACGAGACCCGCCTGTCGTCCATCGCCGATATCGCCGAGGCCGCCGAGACACATCGCGGCCGCCACCAGTTGCTCGCGGACAGATTCTCGCGGGGTTATGCACCACTTGTCATCGGGTCGGCATTGCTCGGTTTCGCAGTCTGGCTGCTCGTCGTTGGCGCGTCCCTGTCACAGGCGACCATGATCGCCGTCGCGGTGCTTGTCGTCACTTGCCCTTGCGCCGCCGGCCTTGCCACACCCGCGGTAGCGGCACGGGCTGCAAACCTGCTCCTCGCCGGTGGCGTCATTGTCCGCGATGGCGGCGCGCTCGAACGACTGGCGGAGGTCACCGATGTGGTTCTCGACAAGACAGGCACCCTGACCCGTCCGGAGTTCGTCCTCGACGCGGGCGTCGACGCGGAATCGGCGCGGCAGGCGTCGGCTCTGGCCGCGACCAGTCGGCACCCGCTCTGCAGGGCGTTGTCAGCCGTGTATCCGTCTCGGCCGCTCGACGGCGTGCAGGAGTTTCCCGGACTCGGTCTCGAGGCGAACGGCGGCGAACGGCTGGGTTCGGCGGTGTTCACGGGCGCCGAAGGGGCCGCCTCCCCGGACGGGCTCGCCGAACTGTGGTTCAGGGCGCCCGGGGGAAGGCTTGCCCGTTTCGGGTTCTCCCAGTCGTTGCGGCCAGGATTGCGGGACATGGTCGAAGGGCTCCGGCGCCGTGGACTGAGGCCGTTAATCCTGTCCGGCGATACGCCGGACGCCGTCGCCGCTGTCGCATGCGCGGCCGGTCTGGATACGGGGCAGGGCGGATGCAGTCCCGAAGGCAAGATCGCCCGTATCGGAGCGATGACCGGCGAAGGGCGGAGGGTCGCCATGTTCGGCGACGGGCTGAATGACGCGGCTGCGCTTGCGTGCGCCCATGTCTCCGTCGCGCCAGCGTCGGCGACCGGAGCCGCACAGGTTGCGGCCGACGTCATCCTGCTCGGAAACAGCCTCGATTCCCTGCTCGGCGTCATCGACATTGCCCGAAAGAGCCGGCGCCTGATCGCCGAGAATCTGGTCTTTGCCGCGGCCTACAACGTGGTGTCGCTACCGTTGGCGCTGGCCGGGATGCTGACCCCGTTCATCGCCGCGATTCTCATGTCGTCGTCCTCGATCCTGGTGATGCTGAATGCCATGCGGCTCGGCCACGTGCCTGAAACCCGAAGAGCAATGCGATGACGTCGCTGCTCTATCTCGTTCCGGCCTCGTTGATCCTTGCGATCATCGCCCTCGGTGCATTCATCTGGGCGGTCAGGTCGCGCCAGTACGACGATCCGGAAGGAGACCGGTACCGGATTTTCGAAGACGACGACCGGCCGCTCCGGTAAGGACTGCACGCGGCAGATTCAGTCCGGCGTCCCGAACATGGACGCATAGGCATGCCAGGTGGCAAATCCCAGAATCGGAAAGATCACGATCATCCCGAACATCAGCGTCGCGAAGCCGAAGACGGCGAGGATGGTAACGACGGCGCCCCAGGCAATCGTCAGGCGGGGGTAGCGCGCCGCTTTTGCAAAGCTCATGCCCATCGCCGTGAAAGCGTCCATTTTCCGGTCGACCAGCATGGGAATCGAATAGATCGAAACGGCGAAGCAGCACGCGGCGAACAGGCCACCAACCGCCGATCCAACCACAAGGAGCGAAATCCCCTCGGTGGTCCTGAACAGCTGAACCAGCAAATCCGGAAGGCCCGGAAACGGCTTCAGGCCGAACAGGAGCGCATAGAGGATCGTGGCAGCCCGAAACCATACAAGGAGGAGAACCATCAGGATTGCGCCGACAAGCGCGATCTGGCCGGGCGACGCGACCCCGGCCCCGCCGTGCCCCGCGACACGCCGGCTTTCCCGATACAGGCCGACAGCAAGGAGCGGACCGACGAGCAAGGCGCCTGCCACGGCGGGAAAGATCATCCATTCCAGCCCTGTCAGCCACAGGAAACCGATGACCAGCCAGCTCACAACGAAGAATCCGAAACCGTAGATCAGGGCGGCTATCGGCGCGGCCCTGAAGTCGCCGACTGCGCGCGACAGCCAGTGCAGTACGACACCCGGGTTCGTATTCGTCGCACCTGTCTCGTCACGGGTTGCCTGTATGGTGTTCATGGCTGCGCTCCGGAACCCGGCAGCCGCCCTGACCCTGCCGCCGGCGCTTCCCGTCCCTGATATTCCACTTCCCCGAACCGGGCAAGCCACAAGTGCCTGTCGCAGAGGTCGGCGCCTTGGCTGCCCAATGCATGGCCAAGTATAGAATTCCCTTTCTTATCATACTCGTACACTGAATCCGACCTGACAGGTACTGCTGGATTTTCCCGTTGAAGTCCCGATGGTCTTGCCAACGGCCTCTGGCATACCCGTTCGCGCAGGCTGTACTCCGCATGCGGGTAAGCGGTCGGTTACGTCACGCTGGTATCAGGCCTTGAAACGCGTTGTTTCCCGGAATGGCTACCTGTATCACGTGCCAAGGCAGAATTGCTCGAAATCCTGCCAGTCTCGACCTCACTAGCGGAGTTGCCACAATGCCGGCTTCAAGGCTTGACTCGGACCTACCAAGCAAAACGGCGGAACTCGCGGCAGTGGGCAGAGCTTACCATACGCTCCACGAGTCAGCGCAATTGTTCAGGGACGGGTTGGCCATTTCCATGTGCGGGCCCGTCTGGCGGACTATCCTGTCGAGTCGGATACTGATCTGGTTCGTGACGCGGGTTCTCATGCGCAGGGTCATGCCGATTGTTCCGATCATCTATACGCGCGCACGTTTCGGAGAAGATTGCCTGGAGGCAGCCCTGGAAGACGGTGTCACACAGTATGTCATCATAGGAGCCGGTTACGATACCTTTGCCGTTCGCCGAACGGATCTCGGCGAAAAAGTCGTTGTCTACGAACTCGACCATCCCGCGACCCAGGAAATGAAGTTCCAGCGCATGAAGGCTGCCGGAATCTCGAAACCTGACAATGCTCGATATGAAAAATGCGACCTTGCCGCGGAGACAGTCCTGAATGCACTTGGCCGCACCGACTACGATGCGGCGAAACCCGCCGTGTTTTCGTGGTTCGGCGTGGCCTACTACCTGGACGAGGAAACGGTTCAACGCACGTTGTCCGATCTCGCCAACGGCAGCGCGGCGGGCTCGTCGGTCGTGTTCGATTATCTTGCGGCGGCGGAAAGCGTGGCGCCCGCGTTTCGGGAACTCAGGAAAAACGTGACCGAATTCGTCGCCCGGCGCGGAGAACCGATGCTTTCGGACATCAACCCCGAAGATGTCCCCCATTATCTTCGAGAACTCGGCTTTTCCGAAATCGACAACCTCGAACCTGACAGGGTCTCGGAGAGATATCCCGACGATCGTCTGGATCTCAAGTTTCCCCCGATCTTCGGCTTGTGCCGCGCCGGGTTGCCGGACTGACGACCGAAATCGATCAGGCGACACAGATACGCCGGAATCGACCCCCGCGACACGTTACTTTGACATGTATCTCACGGATTTTCCTGGATAAATCAGAGAGATGAATGGAGTCAGCGACCCCTCCCTGCAGGGAGGGGCTTGAAGGGCGAAAGCCCTGAAAGCCCATGCTGACCAGCACGAGAAAGGAGACTTCCATCCGATCTACCTTGCATCATGCGTTCGAGACCCACCCTGGCGTGCTTCCTCAGCGCCAGGCCCTGGAAGGTTCGTCAGCAGACACGCCGGGTCAGGCACGAAACGGGACGAATCCAAACGCGGATGTGCAAGATGTGCGAGAGGAGCCCGGCCATGGCCGGCGTCACGGGAGAAGCTCCGGCGACTCCCAGTGCGGCGTAAGCCGCGTTTTCGTTCTCGACCGGCGGGGCGACCTGCTGATGCCGTGTCATCCGGCGCGGGCGAGGATTTTTCTGAAGACGGGGCGCGCCGTCGTGGTCCGCCTCTATCCGTTCACCATCAGGCTCCGGGACAGGACCGGAGGAGAGACGCAGCCCCTGGATCTCAAGATCGATCCGGGATCGAGGAGGACCGGCCTGGCGCTGGTGAAAGACGACGGCGCGGTCCTGTCCCTTGCCGAGATCGAGCACAGGGGCGCGCGGATCCGGAAGTCGATGCAGCAACGGGCGAATTGCCGGAGACGCCGGCGCTCGGCGAACCTGCGCTATCGGAAGAAGCGGTTCCTGAACCGGCGCCCGGGACGCAGGCTCGCGCCGTCGCTGCAGTCGCGGGTGGACAACGTGCTGTCCTGGACCGAACGTTTCGGGAGGCTCGCGCCCGTGACCGGGATCCGGTGCGAGACGGTGCGCTTCGACATGCAGGCGCTGGAGAGCCCTGACATCGAGGGCGTGGAGTCCCAGCAGGGCACCCTCGCCGGCTGCGAGGTCCGGGAGTATCTCCTGGAGAAATGGGACCGCAGATGCGCGTATTGCGACGCAACGGAGACACCGCTCCAGGTTGATCACATTCGCCCGAAGGCCCGGGGCGGGTCCGACCGGGTCTCCAACCTGACGCTGGCCTGTCCGTCCTGCAACCTGGTCAAGGGTGCGGGGCCGGTGGAGGGCTTCCTGTCCGGGCAACCCGAACGGCTGCGGCGGGTTCTCGCGGACGCCAGGGCACCGCTTCATGACGCCGCCGCGGTCAACGCCACCCGTCGCGTCCTGTTCGAAGGGCTGCGATGCACGGGCCTGCCCGTTTCCGGCTCCTCGGGCGGGCGGACGAAGTACAACCGGACGCGGCTGGGGATCCCGAAGACGCATGCCCTTGACGCGGCCTGCGTGGGGGAGACGCCCGCGCTGAAGGGCTGGGATCAGCCCGTGCTCGGTATCAAGGCCACGGGCCGGGGATCACATGCGCGCACGCGCGTGAACCGGTTCGGGTTTCCCGTCGGCTACCTGATGGCGAAGAAATCCGTCAAGGGCTTCAGGACGGGTGACATCGTGCGCGCGACCGTGCCCACGGGGAAGCGGCAGGGCGTCCATGTGGGGCGCGTCGCGGTGCGGGCCTCCGGATCCTTCAACGTCCAGACCGCCGGCGGCACCGTCCAGGGCGTCTCGCACAGGCATTGCCGTATCGTCCAGCGCGGCGACGGTTACGGCTACGCCCTCGACACGTTCCGGAAGAAGGAGAAGGTGCCGATGCATGGAACACGCGACATCGCATTCCTCCCCGCCCCGAAGGACGGGGTTTCCTGCGAGTTGGACAGATGAAATTCAAGATCGCGACCTGGAACATCAATTCCATCCGGCTCCGGGAAAAACTCGTCCTGGAATACCTGACCAGGGAATCTCCGGATGTGCTCTGCCTGCAGGAGTGCAAGTCGCCGGTTGAATTCATCCCCACCGAGGGGTTCCGGAGCATTGGTTATCCGCTGATGCTGGCCAGGGGGCAAAAGGGATATAACGGTGTCGTCATCCTTTCCAGACTTCCGATTGAACCCGTTGAGCACAGGGACTTTTGCGGCAGGGGCGACGCACGCCATGTCGCCGGCCGGCTGCCGAACGGCGTCACGATTCACAATGTCTATGTTCCTTCAGGGGGAGACGTTCCCGACCCGACAGTAAACGACAAGTTTGCGCACAAGTTGCAGTTCCTCGACGAGATGCAGGAATGGTTCGAATCCCGGCCTCCCGTTAAGTCAATCCTCGTTGGTGACCTGAACATCGCCCCGCTCGAGCATGATGTCTGGAGTCACAAGGCATTGCTGAAGGTCGTCTCGCACACGCCGTTAGAAGTGGAGCGACTGGAATCCGTTCAAGATGCCGGAAACTGGTCGGACATCACCCGCCTCCACAATCCCTCCGGCAAACTCTACAGTTGGTGGTCTTATCGAGCGCGCGACTGGAGTGCATCGGATCGGGGCCGCCGCCTCGACCATATCTGGGCGACCGAGGAATTGGCCGGTTGCAGCCTGTCCAGTTCGATCCAACGGCAGGTACGGGGCTGGGAAAGGCCTTCCGACCATGCACCGGTGGTTGCGACCTTCGAAATCAACTGAAAAGCGCGGGTAAAGCGTTCAAGGCGTCAATATCGGGGCCTTGACGCTCAATGTCCGGTGATCGCCCTCCGCCTGCCGATCGCAGGGCGATCATACAACCAATTGAGCTCATCCTTTGTCTTTGGAGTCCAGCTTTGATGCCTTTCCGAATTCGGCGCCTGTCGATTCCATGCCGCTGGCCAATGCGTGGGACGGGAAAGGGAGCCGGAAACATGCACCATGATGTTGTCCTTGTCGGGGATCGTCCGGATCAGGCACGGAGCTTTTTCGTGATCCACTTGCCAGGCTGGACAGAGGAGTATTTCCGTCAGCAGGTTGGGCAGAGATCGCACGGGTGAAGGCAGGACGGGACAGATTTTCCGCAATGCCAAGGTGACGGCGGCAAGAGGCCGGATCGAAAGACGGCCGACTCCTGACGGATCACACCGCCCGGTACGTGGGATTGAGGTCCGCTCCCGGCATGGTCCCGGACGGCAACCGGATGAAAGTCAGCTGTGCAAAACCCGCGGCCGGATACCCGGGACGTTCCGGCCGGGATTTCGTCGCTTCAGGCCAATGCCCTCTCGAACAGGGCCAGCATCCGGCTCCACGCCCGCTCGGCCTGGGCTTCATTGTAGACAGCCGAGTCCGGCGGGCACCACCCGTGCAGTGCCCCCTTGTAAACTTCGATCTCCGCCGGAAGTCCGGCAGCTGCAAATGCCTCTCTCAGCACGGACTTGGCTTCCGGTTCCTTCTCGTCGTCGTTCTCCGCGATCGCGAACAGGTAGTGCGCACGCATCTTGCCGACAAGACGATGGGGGCTGTCCGGCCCGTCGGTCACCAGCCGACCGCCATGAAACGACGCGCCCGCACCGATTCGGTCGGGAAATGCCGCCGCCGTGCGCATGGTCATGGAGCCACCCATGCAGTAGCCCGTCGTCGCCATCTTTCGGTCGTCGGCCACAACGGCCTGGCTGTCGAGGAAACCGACGAAGGCCCGTGCATCCGTCAAGGTGATCTCCGGACTCAACGACCGCATCAGTGGAAAGATCGTATTGCGCGTCGCTTCGTCCCGAAACGATGCGCCTTCCGGCAGAACCGGCGCCTTGACCTTGCGGTAGTACGGATTGACGACCAGAACCGCATACCCTGACTCTGCCAACCGCTGTCCCATCTGCTCAAAGGCGGGCCGGAGACCAAGGGCATCGGGCCAGATCAGCACACCCGGATGGGTTCCGTCCGACGGGTGGACAAAATGGCAGTCCGCTACGCCGTCAGGCGTTGGCACTTCGACATTTTCTGACGTTACCTGAAGCGCATCTGCTGCTCGCGGGAGGGCCATGGCGAGACCTGTCCCGAGCGACAGCACACCGAAGTCTCGGCGGCTCAGGTTTCCAGAACGGCGCAGGTGGCCTTCCTCGTCACGGAGTGTATTCTCGTCGCACACAACTGTTCCCCCCTTTTTACTGTGGCTTTCGATTCCACCCTATCCGGGTCGGCTTTGTCAATCCCGTGGCTTCGCGGCGTCTTTCCTTCCGAAAGATACAATCCGGGATCAGGCTGGATTCCAGCATTGGGTCGACGTTGCAGAGGACGGAAAACTGACCCGGCCCTGAAGTCGCAGGGAATGCATGGGTCCGAAGGGGCAATCGCATTAAGGGCCAGACCTGCCGGGACCTTGAAGCGGGAACCTTATTTCACTACATCCTTGCGCGGTCGCCACGTTCCCCGGCGACTTCCGGATGTAGGGGCGATCATGTTTGGACTCGGGAAAAGCGGAACGTCAAACGGAGCCGATGGTCTGGTCAAGGACGGGTCCGAAGCGACCTTCATGGCAGATGTTGTCGAGGAATCTGCCAGAACTCCTGTTGTCGTCGATTTTTGGGCCCCCTGGTGCGGACCCTGCAAGACCCTAGGTCCGGCCCTCGAAAGTGCGGTCAAGGCAGCGGGCGGCCGTGTTCGAATGGTCAAGATCGATATCGACAAGAACCAGAGACTTGCCGCGCAAATGCAGGTCCGGTCGATTCCCGCGGTTTTTGCCTTCGTGGATGGCCGTCCCGTCGACGGGTTCATGGGTGCGCGTCCCCCATCGGAGGTCAAGGCATTCGTGGACAAGCTCGCGGCACAGGCAGGAGGAGCGTCGGAGAACCTGGACGACCTGATCGCCGCTGCCGAAGAACGGCTTGAAAAAGGTGCGGCGGTGGATTCGGCGCAGGCATTCTCGGTTATCCTGAGCAGTCATCCCGAAAGCGCCGAGGCCTATGCCGGGCTGGTGAAATCCTATCTCGCTCTCGGCGAGACGAGCAAGGCCAAGTCCCTTGTCGACCACGCACCCGCTTCGCTTGCAGACAATCCGGTGCTTGCGGGAGTCAGGGCGCGGATCGAGTTGGCTATGGAAACCTCGGATGCCGGTGAACCCGAAACATTTCTTGCCCAGGTCTCTGCGGACCCCGATGACCACCAGGCTCGCTACAATCTCGCCTTCGCCCTCCTGGGCAAGGGCGAGGCGGAGGGCGCGATTTCGGAACTTCTGGAACTCTTTCGCCGGGACAGCGAATGGAATGAAGGGGCAGCCAAGAAACTCCTGTTCAGGATCTTCGAATCACTCGGGGAAAACGATCCATTGACAGGAAAGAGTCGCCGACGGCTATCGTCATTGATGTTCGCATAATTCAACACCCGAACATGACCACGACCCGGCACGCTCGATTCCGCATGACGCATCGCGTCGGGAGCCGGTTTCCGCAGCGGTTCCGGGCACCCGCGGAGACCTATGTTGTCGTCAGTTTTCTTTCGGCGCCGGGGACACGGTGAAAGCGTCTGATTCCGAAGAGAGACACCGCGCGCATCGGACGATGCTAGAGGCGCTGGTCTGCCCCCTGACCCATACGTCGCTCCGCTATGACAGGGAGCGGCAGGAACTTGTTTCCCGAAAAGCCCGGCTGGCTTTCCCAATTCGTGACGGAATCCCGATCATGCTCACGGACGAAGCCAGACCCCTGGACGAATTCGAACAGGACTGATCCCGCTCCTGCCTCCTGTCGCTTCCCCAGCCGCCACCCGAAATCCGAACGGGCCTCGGCAAGGCAACCCCGGGTTAACGGGCCACTGCTCATTGATGCCAACCAGTCTTCGGCGTTTCGCGCCGAATTGGCAATCGGCCAGGGAATTGCGGCCCGTGGTCGAATTTCCTCTTCACCCGGCCGGACTGCTGCACCTTTGCCTGACATGGGTGCCGGAACGAACGTACCGACCGGCGCAATTCAAGGCAAAACCGGTTCCCTGCCATGGCGGAAAGAGATCTTCCATCCGGACAGAAGAGCACCAGCCTGGCAAAACTCGAGGTGACCTTCAACCAGATCGGTATTTCCGGTTTTCGCCATGCGACCGAAACGGAGCAAAGCCGGACGGGAGAACCTTACGGACCTTCATCGATGATCTCACGAAACACGCGATTCGCATCCTCGATGAGACCGGGGTCGGCAGCACTGGCCGGGGCGGCGGCATCGCTGGCAAATGCGAACTCCGACTCGATGAAACGATCAAGTGTGCCAATGCGGGGGCTCTTGCCAAGCTCGGTCATTCCGGCCTTGGCGGCGATCAACCTGTCGAGTTCGGCGTCCAACCCGGGGTCGAGCCGTAGCCCGGCACGCAATCCCGGAAGATCCATCGGCGGCGGGTCCGGGCGCATGCGAAGCCACCGGAGCGCGAGCGCCGGCCGTAGCGCGTAGAAATACTTCTTCAACGGGACCGTTTCACGAGCGGCGATGTTCCTTTCGTACGACGACTGCCCGAGATGCAGGTAATGAAAACGCGCCGGGCGCCCGAACGCAACGCGCGCAGCGAGTTCCTGCAGACGTTCCGTACACGCCGGGTTCTCCTTGTAGCGGATCGGCGAGGACAGCCATTCCGAGAGCACCGGGTTGGCCTTCAACAGCAACCCAAGGGCTTTCCTGATATCCCACCCGTTGATATCCAGCATGTCCTCGGCGGGGCACTCGATCACGTCGCGGCGCTTGTCGATCGACAGGTACCAGCCGCGCGGCCGCGCATAGAGGAATCGTACATCGAAATCACTGTCCGGCGACGGGAACCCCCAGGCCCGGCTGCCGGACTCGACGGCGAGCAGAATTCGCACGGACTCCCGCCGTTCGATTTCCGAGAGTTTTTCGCCGATCTGCCCGCGGACCTCCGGGTTGATGACCGCCTTCCCCGGCTGCGGCACCCTGGCCCTGCCGGGCAGGAACACATCTGCATAGACCATTTCCATCGGCAGTCCCTCTGAATCTCGCTCGGGGGACTCCGGCAGGGTCCGCAGGTCAATGGAATCCGACGCGGCGGTGATTGCTGCGGCCATTGCGTCGACCACATCGTCGCGTGCGACACCACGACCTCGGTGCCGGGCCACCATGTCCTCGATCTCCCGCTCCGCGCAGGGGTGGAGCCGTTCAAGCACCGCCACGCGTTCCCGGTATCCTTCCGGTTTCTTCTTGTTGACCTTCATCGGTCGACCCGCGAAACCCCGGAAACAGACTTCCGGGTGAACCTCCCGCACGATTCGGCGGGCCTTCCCGGAGGCACGAAGCAGCCTGTCGACCTCCCGGATCTTCGGAATGATGGCAAATGTCTGTTTCGTCAGTTTCCTTCCGGTCTCCTCCTGGTTGCGCTGGCTGGCAGTCGAGTAATCGGGATACCCAAGCACTTCGCGTGCTGGCGCCGGGAAAACGCTCGACGCCCTGGGGTGTCCGAGAAACCCCCTGGCGCGTGCGTCGCACCTCCGGGTTTCCGACTCCAATCCTATCGGAATGTCCACAAAGATCCGGTCCGTATCCCGGGCGCGGCTGACCAGCTCGGCCAGCCTTTCGGCGACACCGCAAAAGACCGTTCCGTCGGGCTTCAGGCCGACCCAGAACCAACCTGCGCGGCAACCATCAACGCCGAACGACGTCCCGGTGAATCCCTGGCTCCTTCCGATGTTCGCCCGTGCTGTTTTGGTCATGTCCATTGTCCACCGAAGCTTCACGAATCCGCGCCGGGAAATGCGCTCATGCGTTCGTCAAAATTCCCGCTCGTTGAACCGCCGCCGTGAATCTCGATTTCTTCGAAAATCTGTCAACCGGGAAACACGCCCCGTCCGGAACACGGTCCGTCCGCCGGTACTGCGAGATTCCGGCGGCGGTATTTTTCTTCCGTGCAGAGGTCGGTGTTCCGTGCCTGAAGTGACCGTACGGCTGCAAAGACGGGACAGGAAACGGACCATTGGAAATCTCGGATCCCTTGCGTTGACATCTGCAACGGCAAGCTCTTGCAGACGCAAATAACCGCCCCCGAATTCGAGAGAGATTGGTTTTCCGCCGCCGCCCCGTCAGCATCCAGGTTCAAGGGTCACAAGGCATGGATATCCGACTCCGGCGAACCGGATGACCACCGTCTCGGTGGACGACTTCCGGTCAAGGAGGTCGCTCCGGGAGGGCCCGTCCGTCGGGACCCCGCCTGCAGGGCGTTCGGTGCGGATTCGCGTGACCAAGTGAACCCCGGCGAGACCGTGACGAAAAGGTGACGTGTGCCCGAAAATTGGATGTCGTCGCACGTTCATTCCTGGCGACAGGACCCGTATGTTTCAACGAGCTTTTCCGGAATCCGCCTTGCCGTATCCTGCCGCCATTCTGACGAACTGCCGTTTCAAGCCCGGCATCCGATTCAACGCACCTGTCGCGATCTGGCGAAAAACAGGCAATACGGGGAGGTCATTGGAATAAAGCCGGTTCAACCCGTCCGTCACTGCACCAAAGAAACATGCGTCGAATCGCCGCATTTCCTGGTATCTCACCAGCGTGGTCTCGGCCCCGATGTCCTCCCCGCGCCCGGCCGCGTTTTCCAGCACGCTTGCCAGCGCGGCGACATCACGAAGTCCAACGTTCAGGCCCTGCCCGGCAAGCGGATGTATGACATGCGCAGCGTCACCGATCAGCGCGATCCGTTCGACGGCGAACCTTTCTGCAATCGACAGGGCCAGCGGAAAGATCGCCCTGTCGCCTGCAAGCGCGTAATCTCCGAGCAACCCGCCCAGCATCGGCCGCAGGCATTCAAGGTATCCTTCGTCATCCCGGGAATGAACCCATTCGGCGGTCTCGGCGCGTTCCGTCCAGTAGATCGTACTGCGGTTGCCGATCAATGGCAGGATTGCAAAGGGACCGGTCGGCGTAAACAACTGGTGGGCAACGCCGCAATGAGAAAGCTCATGGCTGATCGAGCACGTCAGGTTGGATTGGGGGTACTTCCACCCCAAGCGCTGAATCCCTGCCCTCCTGGCAATCTGGCTGTTCGTTCCGTCACAGCCGACGAGCAAGCTGCATTCAAGAGATTCGCCCGTCGACAACCGGACAGTCGCAAGGCCCGGAGCAATATCATGGCCGGCAACACGCGCGCCTGTCACCAGGTCGATCCCGCTTCCGTCCTTCAGTCGACCCAGGACCGCCTGGCGAACATACCTGTCCTCGACCACGTAGCCAAGTTGCCCTTCTTCGCATTCGGACCGATCGAAACGCAGGGCAAACGGCGACGCGCCATGACCGGGGCGACCCTCGCTGATCACCATGTCCCTTACGGGTTGAACGCGACTTTCGATGTCCGGCCAGACTCCCAGTGATTGCAACAGGGATTTCGATGACAACGTGAGCGTATAGGATCGGCCATCGAAACCCGTGTGACCCAACTCTTCGTGCGACCGGCCTTCGATCAACGCAACGCGTTGACCTGTTCGGGCCAGTGCCAGCCCCATGGCGGATCCGCAAATCCCGCCACCGGCAATGATTACATCATACCTGCTTTCCATGGACCAACTATGCCACCCGGCCCAGGGAAGTCCATAATGTCGAGCCCGGAATTCAGCGGATTCGAAGCAGACCACGTTCTCAGGACAGGTACGCCTCGCGCCCGTCAGCCGGCAGCCGGGAGATTCCGGCATTGTCGTTTCGGGGCGTCAGGCCTATCGTCTTGCATGTGGGCACTGACACGAAACCGCCGACGCCGACGTCACGTCATTCGGACTTGCCGTCAGCGACCCCTCCCTGCAGGGAGGGGCTTGAAGGGCGAAAGCCCTGAAAGCCCATGCTGACCAGCACGAGAAAGGAGACTTCCATCCGATCTACCTTGCATCATGCGTTCGAGACCCACCCTGGCGTGCTTCCTCAGCGCCAGGCCCTGGAAGGTTCGTCAGCAGACACGCCGGGTCAGGCACGAAACGGGACGAATCCAACCGCGGATGTGCAAGATGTGCGAGAGGAGCCCGGCCATGGCCGGCGTCACGGGAGAAGCTCCGGCGACTCCCAGTGCGGCGTAAGCCGCGTTTTCGTTCTCGACCGGCGGGGCGACCCGCTGATGCCGTGTCATCCGGCGCGGGCGAGGATTTTTCTGAAGACGGGGCGCGCCGTCGTGGTCCGCCTCTATCCGTTCACCATCAGGCTCCGGGACAGGACCGGAGGAGAGACGCAGCCCCTGGATCTCAAGATCGATCCGGGATCGAGGAGGACCGGCCTGGCGCTGGTGAAAGACGACGGCGAGGTCCTGTCCCTTGCCGAGATCGAGCACAGGGGCGCGCGGATCCGGAAGTCGATGCAGCAACGGGCGAATTACCGGAGACGCCGGCGCTCGGCGAACCTGCGCTATCGGAAGAAGCGGTTCCTGAACCGGCGCCCGGGACGCAGGCTCGCGCCGTCGCTGCAGTCGCGGGTGGACAACGTGCTGTCCTGGACCGAACGTTTCAGGAGGCTCGCGCCCGTGACCGGGATCCGGTGCGAGACGGTGCGCTTCGACATGCAGGCGCTGGAGAGCCCTGACATCGAGGGCGTGGAGTCCCAGCAGGGCACCCTCGCCGGCGACGAGGTCCGGGAGTATCTCCTGGAGAAATGGGACCGCAGATGCGCGTATTGCGACGCAACGGAGACACCGCTCCAGGTTGATCACATTCGCCCGAAGGCCCGGGGCGGGTCCGACCGGGTCTCCAACCTGACGCTGGCCTGTCCGTCCTGCAACCTGGTCAAGGGTGCGGGGCCGGTGGAGGGCTTCCTGTCCGGGCAACCCGAACGGCTGCGGCGGGTTCTCGCGGACGCCAGGGCACCGCTTCATGACGCCGCCGCGGTCAACGCCACCCGTCGCGTCCTGTTCGAAGGGCTGCGATGCACGGGCCTGCCCGTTTCCGGCTCCTCGGGCGGGCGGACGAAGTACAACCGGACGCGGCTGGGGATCCCGAAGACGCATGCCCTTGACGCGGCCTGCGTGGGGGAGACGCCCGCGCTGAAGGGCTGGGATCAGCCCGTGCTCGGTATCAAGGCCACGGGCCGGGGATCACATGCGCGCACGCGCGTGAACCGGTTCGGGTTTCCCGTCGGCTACCTGATGGCGAAGAAATCCGTCAAGGGCTTCAGGACGGGTGACATCGTGCGCGCGACCGTGCCCACGGGGAAGCGGCAGGGCGTCCATGTGGGGCGCGTCGCGGTGCGGGCCTCCGGATCCTTCAACGTCCAGACCGCCGGCGGCACCGTCCAGGGCGTCTCGCACAGGCATTGCCGTATCGTCCAGCGCGGCGACGGTTACGGCTACGCCCTCGACACGTTCCGGAAGAAGGAGAAGGTGCCGATGCATGGAACACGCGACATCGCATTCCTCCCCGCCCCGAAGGACGGGGTTTCCTGCGTGTTGGACAGATGAGAATACTGGACACTGCCGATTGGGGTTTCCCTGTTCCCATCCATTACGGCCCTGGTCGAATCCGGGACTTGCCGGCACTGTGCGCGCGACATGGCATACGGAATCCCTTGATCGTCACGGACCGCGGGTCTTCCGGCCTTCCTTTTGTCGACACCGTCAAACGGACGCTTGCGAAGTCGGGAATCGGACAAGTCGTCTATTCGGATTTCAGCCCGGATCCGGTTGACGAGGAGGTCGTCCGGGCCAAGCCTGTCTTCGAAAATGGTGGGCACGATGCCGTCATTGCCGTTGGAGGCGGATCGGGAATGGATGCCGGCAAGGCGACAAGCCTCCTGGTCGGCAGGGACATGCCCGTCTGGGACTTCGAGTTCGGAGAATGCCCGAAATCGTGCAACGGGTTCCCGCCACTCATCTGCATCCCGACAACTGCCGGAACCGGGGCCGAAACCGAAAGCACGGCAATGATCACCGATACGCGACGCGGCATAAAGGGCTGTGTCTGGCATCCCGGTCAAAAACCTGTCGCAGCCGTGCTTGACCCGGAACTTACGCTGGAATTGCCGCGCAACCTGACGGCCTGGACCGGATGCGATGCACTGACCCACGCAATCGAGGCGTATGTCGTGCCGTCATTTGATCCATTGTGTGACGGCGCCGCGCTCGAGGCCCTTCGACTCATTGGCGCCGCACTCCCGCGTGTCGTCACCGACCCCGGGAACCTCGAAGCCCGTGCCGCCATGCTCGTCGGTTCATGCCTGGCAGGTGTGTCCTTTCTGAAGGGCCTCGGTCTTGTCCATTCGATTTCCCACATGATCGGCGCCGTTCATGGAACGCATCACGGTCTCACCAACGCAATCCTCCTTCCGCCGGTTCTCCGGTTCAACCGGGATGCCATCGAAAACAAGTGCCCTGCCATGGTCGCGGCGCTGGGAATGGCTGGCGACAGCGCTGCCGACCTTGAGACCGGGGTTTGCGCGGTTCTCGACAGGCTCGATATTCCGGCGGGGCTTGGCGCAATCGGCGTGCCGGGTGACCGGAGTCGCGAAATCGCCCGCAAGGCCAGCAGCGACCCCTCGACCGGGACCAATCCACGCGAGTCGACTATCGAGGAAATCGAGGCGATCTTTCTCGAGGCCCTGGGAACAGCCCGTTAAATCCGCGCTCATCGAACCGTTCCGATTGATCCGGAACGGGGCCGGGCGGGCTTTCCATCACGTCAGGAATCCTGCTGCTGATCAATCCGGTCTTCGTCTATTTTGCCACTGGGCGCGACCGCGAACCGTGCGACCACACTGTCTTCCCGGATTGCGGCGATCGCCGAAGCCGTTCGCCGGGACAGTTCGATACCGTCAGCGGACATGAGCGACTCGGCAGCATCGGTCGTCTTTACGACCGTGCCGTCGGCATCGATATGTGTCTTGTCACCATCCTTTTCGTGTGAAATCGAACCATCGGAGTTGATCCAGATCCAGATGCCGTTCACGAGCACAACGACGCTCTGTTCCTCGATTACTATTCCCTCCCAGCTGGCCCCGGCTTTGCGGCGAAGCAGGATTCTGTCTGGCCGCAACCGGATGGAGACATCGTTCGACCGTTGCCTGTCGGCACCCTCGACAACGACCACGGCCTCGCGGTTGGAAGGATCAGGGTGAATCGCGACCTGGGCATCCTTGGGCTGAAAAATCCAAGGTTTGCTTCTCCGATTCCCGTCCCGGTCCCGATGATACCCGATGCAGAGCTTCACCGACCTCCATACGCGGGTAAGCGGATCAGTTGGTCTTGTCATGTGCATCTCCCGGGAAACGCCTGCCCAAGCAGGTCGTCACAAAGGTGCCCTCCTCGACCGCACAAGGCAAGGCAAGACATGGCATGAAATCGGTCAGTGATATGCGGCGCCGGTCCTGCATCCGGTCGTGCGGAATAAGACGCGACGCCGGCGTGGATCAAACCGACTCGCGAGCCGGACTGGCCAGGCTGGCCGCCGGAATCCCGAACTCGAGCAGATACGGCGGTGGTCGAATTTTCAGGATGCCGCCTGGCGAACCGCAAACATGATCCAGTCCTGGGCATCTCGTTCAAGATATGCATGCAGCGGCAGACTGACGACTGACTGGCACAGCATCTCCGAAACCGGCAAGCCGTTTCCTGCGACCGGAAAGTCGAGATAGGCTGTCTGGCGGTGAAGCGGGCGAGGATAGTAGATTGCGCTCGGGACACCCTGGTCCCGAAGACGACGGCAGAAGGCGTCGCGGTCCACTCCGTCAAGCCGCAAGGTATACTGGGCCCAGGTCGATGTCGCGTCGGCGCGCGTACGTGGTGCAATGACGGAGGTAATCGCCTCGAAGGCTTCGGAATACCTCTCGGCAATCGCACCGCGCATTTCGATCTCCTCGTCGAAGACCTCGAGTTTTTCCAGGAGTATTGCAGCCTGTATGGTATCGAGCCGGCCGTTAATGCCGATCCGCACATTGTCATACTTGTCCTCGCCCGTTCCATGCGCCAGGACTGAACGGATCGTTTCAGCCAGTTCGTCATCGTTCGTGAACAGGGCACCGCCATCTCCGTAGCACCCGAGGGGCTTTGACGGGTAAAAGCTCGTCGTCGTCACATTCCCGAACGTGCCGGTTTTTCGGCCCTGGTACATCGACCCGTAGCTTTGGGCGGAATCGCATATAAGCCAAAGATCCAGATCGGATGCGAGCCGCTCGATGGACGCGTAGTCGGCGGGCTGTCCGAAGAGGTCAACCGCGATGATACCGACGGGCCGGAGCGAGAGGTTTCGCGCAGCTGCTACCCCGGTCATGATCGAATCTTCGTCGAGACAAAACGAATGTTGTTCAACATCGATGAACACTGGCACGGCGCCGAGCAAGGCCACGGCCTCCGCCGTCGCGACGAAGGTGAAGCTTGGAATCAGGACTGCATCACCCGGTTCGACCTTCAGGGCCATGAGCGCAAGCAGGAGCGCATCCGTACCGCTCGAGCAGCCCACGGCGTTTCGGGAACCGCAATGTTCCGAGAGGCGCTTCTCGAGTTTGCCCACTTCGGGTCCCATGACGAATTGCCCGTGATCCAGCACGCGCGAAATCGCTTCGTCGATCCTGTTGCCCAAGCGTCTTCTTTGAGCGCCGAGATCAAGAAACGGCATCAACGGCACCGTGGACGGGCGTTGAACCGGGTTCAGCTGTCCCGTGCCCCCGCTATCCTGGATGACGCTGAACTGCGTCGGGGAGGACTCATGCGCATGCAAATTAAGTGCTGATGACATTCGAATGCCGACCAATGGGATGTGGCCGCTCCACGAGACCGAAGCAACCGGAACTGCACATCCTGCTTACGGATCACACCCCGGTTGTCAAAGTCGTCGTCATCACCGAATGTTACAACAAGGCAAAGCCGGGTCGCGGGGAAGATTCCCTGGATACCTGCGCAGCGGATGAGCGTTCTCCTGCCGAAGTGCAGATGCAACAGGGGCTGACATTACACCTGCCCCGGCCCGGGTTCCTCCGTTCACGTGCGGCCTCGATTCACGGCGACAACCGGGCACGAATCATGCGGTTTGCTTCGTCGCAGTAAGCTTTGCCGCGAATCATCAGAAACACGCCAGCGGCCAATCCAGGCAGTGCTCCGGTCTCGAGCCGGACCCGGACGTCATCATCCCGGATTGATGTTGATCATGGCCCGGCCCTGACCGGTCCATTCACCTCCATTGACCGGATCATGGACGTCAGCACGCGAACGACCGCAGCTCCTTCGACCCCGTCCGTCACCGGGTTGCTTCCGTTCCGGATGCACCCGACGAAGTGATCGCATTCGGCGCGCAAGGGTTCGGCCTGGTTGACGATGATGCTGTCGCCGTATCCCGGCGGGTTTCCACTGCCGCTTTCGTGCCGATAGATCACCAGTTTCCTCTCCCACGGCTCGCAGTCATCGAACACGACAACGCCCAAGTCTCCAGAAACGACAAGCTTCTGCTCCTTGACGTGATTGAACCAGGAAACGAACAGATGCCCTTTGATTCCTGAAGGGAAATCCAGCATCGCAAGCGCGATATCTGCCCCCCGTCGTCCTGCTGCATGGTCGCCTTGCGCAAGAACGCCAGCGGGCATTTCGCCGACCAATGCAAGCATCATCGAAATGTCGTGGGGCGCGAACCCCCAGAGAGCGTTCTCGTTTCTCCTGAACCCGTGGTTCGCTGCCCTGGTCGTGCGCACGTAACGCACGCGACCGATACCGCCGGAGCGAACAATCCGGTGGAGTTCAAGAAAGCACGGATGATATCGAAGCACGTGGCCGACCATGAGAATTCGGTCTGCCTTCCGGGATGCCGTCACCAGCTTATCCGCTTCCGTGTCGGTTACGGAAATCGGTTTTTCGACAAACACGTGCTTGCCGGATTCGATCGCCCCAATCCCCAGGCGATAATGTTCCTCCGCCGGGGTCGCAATGACGACGGCATCAATCTCATTTGATGCGAACATCCGATCCGCGGTCAGCGGCGCAACTCCGTACGTCCCGACCATCGATTGTGCGGCTTCGGTCCTGATGTCGCTTACGCCAGCCAGAAGGCCCATCTCATGGAAGTTCCGGACCAGGTGGCGCCCCCAGTTGCCGCACCCGATGACTCCAACCCTCGGACCGTTACACTTGTCCATCAGTCGCTACTCCGCAGACGATTCCCCGGGGCAGAGCGTCAACCGCAATCACCCGACAGTTCATTCGGACAGACCCGGATGTTGCTCCAGTGTCCGGGAATCTGCGGATCGGCCTGTCCGTACTGACCGGCTTTTACGGAGGCCGGTGCCGATTTCCAAGCCATATCCCGTTACAATATCCGGGCACACGCGCGGCCGGGTCCCCCAACCGAAGCCGTCAATCAACGACCACGCAAAGCGTCACACGGCACGGGAAAAGGGCGTTCAGGTGCGCGGGAACCGGATACATGTAGTCTGGCCGAATGGATTGATCCGTCCGTGGAGTTCATGATGTGACATGCCGAAGAGTGGCCAGAGCTGAACAGAATGCTGTTGATTGCGTTCGCCGGTCGCAGACTGTAAATCAAAACCGTTCATGTGAATCCGCACCGGGCAATCGGTCGGGCGGAATCCAGTGTATCCAAGGAGGGAACAATGAAACACAAGAAATTCGTTGCTGCCTTGTCGGCAGCTATTGCGTTGTCGTTCAGCGCCGCGAGCGCCATCGAATTGACCGTGGTGTCGTGGGGTGGCGCATACTCGAAATCGCAGATCAACGCCTATCACAACCCGTTCATGGAAATGAACCCGGACGTCGACATCATCCATGACGAGAGTGCCTATGAAGCCGTCGCCAAACTGCGGGCGATGAATGAAGCGGGCAACGTCACCTGGGACCTCGTCGATGCCGTTGCTTCCGACGCAATTCGTCTTTGCGACGAAGGGCTGGCAATGGAAATCGACTTTGATTCGATGTTGGAACCGGCGCCGGACGGCACGTCGGCCACCGAGGACTTCGGTGACCTCATCGTGTCGGACTGCTTCGTCCCCCAGATCGTCTATTCCACCACCTTCGGCTACCGGACCGACAATGCGGGCTGGGACGGGAAAGAACCGACCTCTGTCTGCGCCATATTCGACCTGGAGGGTTTTCCTGGCAAACGGTCGCTCGAAAAGCGCCCGATCAACAACCTGGAATGGGCACTCTACTGTGACGGCGTCCCCCTGAGCGAAGTCTATGACGTTCTGTCTTCACCAGAAGGAGTCGAACGCGCCCTGGCCAAACTCGACACCATCAAGGACGAAGTCATCTGGTGGTCGGCCGGCGCCGATACTCCGCAACTGCTCGCGGATGGTGAAATTGTCATCGGGTCGACCTACAACGGCCGGCTGTTCTCACTGATCGAGGAGAAGGGCGCGCCGGTCAAGATGCTCTGGGACGCCCAGGCCTTTGACCTCGATGGCTGGATTATTCCAGTCGGACTTCCGGAGGATCGCCTCGAAAAGACCCTGGCACTCTTGAGATTTGCCACCGACACGCAGCGGCTTGCCGACCAGGCGAAATACATCTCCTACGGCCCCGCACGTAAGTCGTCTGCTCCCCTCGTGGGCATGCACCACGAACTCGGCATCGACATGGCGCCACACATGCCGACCGATCCGGCGAATTCAGCGAACACGCTGATCTATGACTATCGATGGTGGTCAGACTATCGAGATGACATTGACGCCAAATTCCAGGCATGGCTCGCAAAGTGATTTGGAACACTCCTGTTGAAAGGGCAGCTTTGGCTGCCCTTTCCGCCTTTCCCGATTCCATGATTTGCCTGAACGGAAGAGAGCGGGATGGCGCACGTCGCGTCTTCTGACAGCGACTTCGTCGAAGGCGGTGCCGAACTCAGGCGTCGTCTCCGACGATCCCTAAGGTGGCAGAAGGCTCGGGCCCTGCTTCTTGTCGCGCCCTTGCTCCTGTTCGTCCTCTTGACATTTGTCGCGCCTATCCTCGACATGCTGTTTCGGTCCGTCGAGAATGGGATCGTCTCGGTTTCCTTGCCGAACACGGTCGCCGCACTCCGCCAATGGGACGATGATCGGGAAGACCTGCCCGGGCCGGAAATCTACAAGGCACTTTATTTCGACCTCTCGCTCGCAGTCGAACAGAAAATTCACACCCGGGTCGGTTCCCGGCTGAATTACGAATCGCCGGGCATCGCTTCCCAGTTCCGTCAGGCCGGGCGGTCAATCACCTCCTTTGAAACCGGTTCCTATCGGGAACATTTCATCGATGCTGACCCGGCGTGGGAGTCGACTGAAGTGCTCACGGGCCTGTTTTCCGATGAAGCAGTCGTGAACCGGCTTCCGGACTCGGCCCATGCTTTCGGTATCTGGGCCGTACGGAACGCCATGAAAGGGCGTGCTCCGGCGGATTACATCTACGTCACGCTGGCGATTGAACTCCAGACGAGAGGTTCGGGTTCCGACCTGCAAGGAATCGCCAGTGAATACAAGGCATTGTTCGACAACGCCTTTCCCGGTCTCGCGGACATCCAAGAGCCGGACTGGAAAGAGGCCTTCATCGAATCCGACGAACGCTGGGCCGACCCGGATCTCTGGAAGACGCTACAGGTGTTTTCGCCCCGGTTCACGGAAGGCTACTTCCTCAACTCCGTCGACCTGAAAAAAGGACTGGACGGAATCGAACTGCGTCCGGAGAACGAACGCATTTACATCGTCATATTCTGGCGAACACTGTTCATGTCGCTGACGATTACGATCGCGTGCATCCTTCTTGGATATCCCGTCGCCTACCTTCTCGCCAACTTGCCGACCTCCAGGGCCAATATCCTGATGATACTGGTTCTGCTGCCCTTCTGGACTTCGCTCCTGGTCCGGACATCCGCCTGGAAGGTCCTGCTTCAGCAACAGGGGGTCATCAACGACATTCTCGTCGCAATCGGCATTATCGGGGACGGGAGTCGCCTCGTCATGATCAACAACCAGTTCGGAACGATCGTGGCAATGACACACATCCTGCTGCCATTCATGATCCTGCCGATGTTCGCGGTCATGAAGACGATTCCTCCCTCGTACGTGCGCGCGGGACGATCGCTCGGAGCTACGACATGGACGGCGTTCAGGCGCATCTACTTTCCGCTGAGCATGCCCGGAATCGGCGCCGGCTCGATCCTCGTCTTCATTCTCGCGATCGGATACTACATCACCCCGGAACTCGTCGGCGGGACCAAGGGCACGTTCATTTCGAACCGCATTGCCTATCACATTTCGACATCGCTCAACTGGGGACTCGGTGCCGCACTCGGAACGATTCTCCTGGCGGCCGTCCTGGTTCTCTACTGGACCTATGACCGGGTCGTCGGCATCGACAACGTCAAGCTGGGTTAGTCATGGCGCGCTTGCCACCCTACGCGTCGCCTCTCGAGAAGATCTGGAGCATTGCCTTCCGGGTAATCTGCGTTCTTGTGTTCGTGTTCCTGATCTTCCCGATCCTTGTCATCCTGCCTCTGAGTTTCAATGCCGGGGACTATTTCACTTTCTCCCCGGAGATGCTGTCCCTTGATCCTGCCGGTTTCTCCCTGCGGCACTATGACGACTTCTTCACCAATCCCGACTGGCAGGTCGCATTGTACAATTCCTTCCGGATCGCCCCGGTCGCGACGCTGGTCGCGGTGTCCTTTGGAACATTGGCCGCGATCGGCCTGAGCCAGAGCCACGTCCCGTTCAGGCGGGCGATCATGGCCGTACTGATATCACCAATGATCGTGCCGCTGATCATATCGGCTGCAGGGATGTATTTCTTCTATTCGCGCGTTGGCTTGCAGGGAACCTATGTTGGTGTCGTCCTGGCCCACGCCTCTCTCGGGATTCCTTTCGTCATCATCACCGTGACGGCAACGCTGGTCGGCTTCGACAGAAGCCTTGTATATGCCGCGGCCAGTCTCGGGGCGGGACCGGTCCGGACATTCTTCAAGGTCCAGATGCCTCTCATTCTTCCCGGCGTGATTTCCGGTGCGCTGTTTGCCTTCATCACGTCGTTTGACGAGGTGGTCGTTGTCCTGTTTGTCGGCTCGGCCGGACTGAAGACCCTGCCGTGGGAGATGTTCAACGGGCTTCGTGAGCAGATCAGCCCAACCATCCTGGCCGTTGCGACGGTCCTCGTCTCGATCTCGATTCTGCTGCTGACGACGATCGAGCTCTTGCGGCGACGTTCTGAACGATTGCGCGGT
>CAXXGT010000006.1:0-350389 GCA_963664045.2 Paracoccaceae bacterium
TCCCTTGAGGCTTCCCGGTCTGCGGCCGTTCGCGGCAATTTCGAAACCATCCGCGCGATCGTGACGACGAACCCGATCCAGCCGTCGCAACCGGTGAACGTGAACCAATTTGAGAAGCATCGCCGCGACGGCATGCGAAATTCCGCCTGACTGCAGTCAGTTCCGGCGAAAGCCGCCGACAGTTTCCGACAGTAAGGACGGGAAATTGCGTTAGGCTGGTTGCGAGACTCCGGTAATACCAATAAATTGGCCTGAACCGACTGGTCCGGTCTCACGCTACGGCAGCGAGATATTTTTGGGCCGCCGGTATCGGCATACCGTGCCGTCCGACCGGTTCGGGGTGCTGCCAATTTGAACGTGAAACAGAATAGAGGTGAATGATATGACCTGCATGAAGGGCGAAGCAAATTCGGCGAATGAACCGAAACGGGGAATGACGCGCCGGAAGCTCCTCGGGACCACGGCTGCAGCGACCGCGGCCGGGCTCGCCGCACCTTATCTCGGGCCGGTCCGCGCGCTGGCGGCCGACGGCTATGAAATCGTCCACTGGAGCTGGCTGTCGGCATCGGATGGCGAAATCTGGGCCCAGATGATCGACGGCTTCAACGAAGCCCACAAAGACAAAGGCGTTCAGATCCGCATCGAGGTGGTCCCTTACGAACAGTATGTGACCAAGGTCCTGGCGGCGACCGCTACGGGCCGCGCTCCGGACTTCGGATGGGGAACGGCCGGAACCGGTGCCTCTCTGGCACGCGACGGCGTGACCGTGGCTCTGGATGACCTTGTCGGGGAAGCCGGCCTCGACATCGAGGACTTCGATCCGAAGTCCATCCAGGCGGCACGCTATCCCAAGTACGGCAACAGCATCTACATGGTCCCGATGGACCTGATGAGCCTGCAGCCGGAAATAAATCTGGACCATGTGGCAGAAGCAGGTCTCGATGCCTCGTCGCCACCGGCAACCGGCGAAGAGTTGATTGAATGGGGTCTCGCCATGACCCAACGGGACGGCGACACGGTCACGCGATCCGGTATCCTGATGACCGGCTCCGGCGTTCAGCCGACGGTGACCTGGGGAATTGTCGCCGAACAGATGGGCTTTCGCCGCGCCAGCGACGATCTCTCGACGGCGGCAGTCAATCCAGAAAAAGGCATCGCCGCAATGGAATGGGTTCTGGACCTCTTCGACAAGCACCGTGTTTCGACCCGCGATGTGACCGATCGCTACAAGGCGTTCGGAACCGGCGGCGGCTCGATCTTCTGGACAGGGCCATGGACGCTGAACGGTTACGTCGGGCAGGGGCTGAACTTCATGACGTCGCTGTTCCCCAACATCGGCGGCGAGCAGACAACCTATTTCGAAATGGG
The DNA here is from genome assembly GCA_963664045.2 of Paracoccaceae bacterium. Taxonomy (GTDB): domain Bacteria; phylum Pseudomonadota; class Alphaproteobacteria; order Rhodobacterales; family Rhodobacteraceae; genus JAPPHA01. The sequence goes on from CAXXGT010000006.1 coordinate 1,369, forward strand.
CGGGCTTGAACTTTACGCCCAGTCGGACCCCGGGCGGTACAAGGCGACGCTCGAGGCGGTCAAGTGGCTCTCCGACAACTCCTTCCTCTGGACAACCGTCGGCCGCGGCGCCTCGCCGAGGAAATCCATCCTTGCCCGGCCCGACTACAAGACCGCCGGGCACTCCTGGGACGTCCGCGGTGCCTTCGTGGACGGAATGGCGTTTGCGACGATTCCGGAGATTCCGGTGCTCGCCGGACCGGACTTCACAATCTACTCCGGCGGCAACTACCTGGCCCGGACCCTGGAAGGCGTATGGACCGGGTCCAAGACTCCGACAGAGGCCATGGAACAGCTTGCCGAGAAATGGCAGGAGGGTCTCGACGCGGGCTGAGCCGAACGGCTTGAGCCCCCAATGACAAGGGACGCCGGCCGGAACCTGTTCCGGCCGGCAATTTTGTGCTTGGCCGCACGCCGGACATTGCCGGTACTGCGCCAGGCATCGGGACGCCGGAACAACCGGAGGGACTGTGGCAATCCTGCAAGGCTTCGTTTCGGCAGATTCCGGTTCGGGGGCGAATTCACTTTGCTTTCGCCCGAAAAACCGGGCAGGTTCAGGGAGATGCCTCCCCCACCCAGAGTGGCGAGGGGCCGGAGCGAGAACAAGATGCGCGCAGCACAACCTGGAAGCGGGAGGCCGGCGCCAAGGTGAGCCTGGAATCGATACCTGACACCGGTTCACTTGCGGAAGACGGCGAGCGGCCGCCAATTGACTGGATCGGCTACCTGTTCGTCGCCTGTTTCGCGGTTCCGTTCCTGGTGTTCAATATCGGCCCGGTCATCTTCGGGACCTATGTCGCCTTCACCGAGTGGAGCATCATCGGCACGCCGCGGTGGGTCGGCCTGGAGAATTTCCGGGAAGGCATATCCGACGAGTGGGTCTGGGTCGCCTTCCGGAATGTGTTCTTCTACGCGCTGATCATTGTCCCTGGCGTCACGGTCCTCGGGCTGACGTTTGCCCTGTTCGTCAATCGCTCCTATCCTCTCGCAGGCCTTGCCCGGACCCTGTTCTTTGCGCCTCACGTGGTCTCGGCAACCGTGATCGGACTTGTCTGGGTGTGGATGCTCGACACCCAGTTCGGGCTCGTCAACAACCTGCTCGGCACGATCGGCATCCGCAACATTCCCTGGCTCACCTCTACGGACTGGGCCCTGATCGGCGTTTCGATCGCCTCGATCTGGTGGGACCTCGGACTGGCGTTCGTGCTGCTGCTTGCCGCTCTGCAAGACATTCCGCGCGACCTCACCGAAGCCGCCACCGTCGATGGCGCCGGCCCCTTCAACCGGTTGCGCTTCGTCATTCTTCCGCATCTCCGCCCTGTCCTGTCCATGGTGATCACCCTGCAGTTGATCTCGACGCTACGGATTTTCAGCCAGGTCTACGTGATGACCAATGGCGGGCCAGCCGGTGCTTCTTCGTCTCCCATTTACTACATTTACTCGGTGGCGATCGTCCGGAACCTCTACGGCTACGCCTCCGCGCTCGCGATCTCGCTGTTCGTTGTCATTCTCCTGGCAACGATCGTCCAGCGATTTCTCATCCGGGAAAAGATCTGATGCGTGCCTGGCTCGAACGGAACAACATGGGGTGGAGCGACCTGGCGGTCTGGATCATCGGCACCACCATAGCGCTGGTCTGGGCGGCGCCATTCTTCTGGATGGTCTCGACATCGTTCAAGTTTCCCTCGGACGTGATGACCGCTTCGATCGAGTGGATTCCGCGGCGAGTCACCATCGATAACTACGTCAAGATTTTCGAGTATCCGATTGTCCGATGGTTCCTGAACAGCCTCGTCCAGGCCGTGGTTTCGACGACGCTGTGCGTGCTGTTCGGCGCGCTTGCAGGGTTTTCCCTTGCCCAGTTCCGCTATCCCGGCCGGGCAACCATTTTCCTGGTATTCCTTGCCTCGATCATGATCCCGGTCGAGGTCTCGGTCGTCCCGATGCTTCTCGCCTTCATCAAGATAGGCTGGGCCAGCACATACAAGGCCCTGATCCTGCCGACGATTGCCAATGTCTTCGCGGTCTACATCTTTCGCCAGTTCTTCCTGAATTTCCCGAAGGAACTCATCGAAGCGGGGCGCATGGATGGTGCGGGCGCGTTTCGGCTCTTCTGGTTCGTGGCGCTCCCGCTCGCCCGCGCACCCATGATCGCGGCCGCGGTCATCGTGTTCACTCTCAACTGGAACAACTTCCTTTGGCCCCTCCTCGTCGTTTTTGACGAGAGCATGAAGACAATGCCCGTAGGCATCGCCCGTTTTGCCCCGGTCATCGGGACACACACGCAACTCGAAGGATACTCGGTCGCCATGGCCGGCATCACCGTCCTGTCGATTCCCAGCCTCGCCCTGTTCTTCTTCCTTCAGCGGTATTTCATCCAGGGAATTTCCCATGGCGGAATCAAGCAATAGCCTCAATGCCTCGACCCGGCTCTGCGGGCTTCCCTGGCCTGCCCGGCCGGATCGCGTCGAGGGATCGCTTCCCGTCTACGACAGCATCTGGATCGGCGACCGCGCCGCGGCTGCAAGTGATGGCGAGAGGCTCGAATCCGTGGATCCGGTGAGCGGCAGCGTTCTGGCCGGCTTCGCAGCCGGCAGCGCGGACGATGTGGACAGGGCAGTCGGCGCCGCGCGGTCGGCCCTGGCCGGCCCCTGGGGTTCTCTCCCGCCTGCCCGCCGCGGGGCGCTGTTGCTCGATCTCGCCGATGCATGCCGCCGCCATGTCGACACGTTGGCGGAACTGGAGATGCTCGATACCGGCAAGCCGATTTCCGCGGCGCGCGGCGACATGGAGGGAGTTGCAGCGACTCTCACCTACAACGCGGGTGCCGCCGACAAGCTGGAGGGAATATCGGTGCCGCTCGGTCGGGAGTTCCTGGACTTCACGGAGGCGGAACCCTTGGGAGTCACCGCCCACATCACCCCATGGAATTTCCCGCTGGGAATGGCCGCGCGTTCGATTGCGCCGGCCCTCGCCGCCGGCTGCACCACTGTAATCAAGCCAGCTGAGCAAACCCCGCTGTCCACGCTCGCGCTGGCGCGGATGGCGAAGGAGGCGGGATTTCCGGAAGGCGTGGTCAACGTTGTGACCGGTGACGGCCCGCGAACCGGCGCCATGCTTGCCGGGCATCCGGGGATCGACGGTGTCACCTTCACGGGCTCGATCGAAACGGGGCGCAGGGTTGGCGCGGCCGCGGGCAGGAATTTGCGCCCGGCTGTGCTCGAGCTCGGCGGAAAGAACCCGATGATCGTTTTTGCTGATGCCGATCTCGAACAGGCCGTCGAATCTGCCCTCGAAGGGGCGTTCGACAATTGTGGCCAGGTGTGCTCCTCGGCATCGCGGCTGCTGCTCGAGCAGGCGATCGCCGAAGATTTCCTCTCGCGTTTTGTGGAACGCGCGGGCAGGCTGCGCACCGGACCCGGACACGAAAATCCCGATCTCGGTCCGCTGGTTTCTCGCGAGCAATACGAAAGGGTCCGGGGCCACCTGTCCTTGGCAGCCGAGGAGGGGGCGCATTTCCTCCTGGGGGAGCCTCCAGCGGAATGGGACGGTGGCGGGTTCTTCGTGCACCCGGCAGTTCTCGAGCCGGTGAGCCTCGACAGCCAGGTGGCGACGGAGGAAACCTTCGGACCTGTGGTTACAGTCTACCGGTTCAGGGGCGAGGACGAGGCGTTGAAAGTCGCCAACAGGCTTCCCTATGGCCTCGCCGCCGGAGTTCACACGGCGAGCATTGACCGGGCTCTCCGGCTCTCCCGCAGGCTCGATGCGGGCACGGTGTGGATCAACGGATGGTTCATCGGCGGTGTCCAGGCTCCGACCGGCGGCATCAAGGACAGCGGGTTCGGCAGGGAACGCGGGCAGGAGGGACTCCGCCACTACCTGCGGATCAAGAATATCGGCATCCACCTCGGTTTCGGAAACGACAGGATGGCCTCCGGCGAAGATGGAGGTTGATGGCAGCCTATTCAGCGGGCTGGTGCGACTAAGCAACAGGAAGGAACCCAGACATGGCATCAATCTCCAGAAAGGCGGAAACCGCCGGCATCACCGGTGTCACGCACCACGACATCTTTCGCCACCCGGAGCACTGCGTGAACCAGGTCGCGGCCCGCACGCTTGCGAACGGGGATATCCTGGCAGTCTTCAACGAAGAGAGATTCCCCTATCACCACGACAGCGGACAGACCCTGATGTCCCGGTCAAGGGATGGCGGCATCACCTGGTCGCAGCCCAGCGTTGTTCTTCCTTGGACCGACACCACCGGAAACTGGGACTGCGGCATCTGCGAATTGGCGGACGGGACGCTTGTCGTGAACCTGACCATCACCGCATTCTTCCGCCGGGGCGTGAAACCCGAACAGCCCTCTTGGGCATCGCGGCCCATGACGCGGGAATGGGGAGACTGGACCTGGGCCTTCAAGACAAAGGGATGGCTCGGCACCTACGTGGTCAAGTCCACCGACGGTGGCGAGACCTGGGGGGCGCCGATCCCGGTCAATGTCCGGCCGCTGAAGCACGGCGGCTGCCGGTCAGGTTGCTGGCAGCTGCCCTCGGGTGCGCTGCTGATGGGTCTCTACGGTCGGATCCGCGGGTATGGCGAGGAAGGAGAGGGCGAGACGACCCGCTCTGCCCTGATGCGATCGGACGACGGCGGGTCGAACTGGGAGTATTATTCCACGATCGCCTATGATCCGGCTTCCATCATTGACTACGAGGAGCCTGCCGTCCTGCGCCTCGCGGACGGAAGGCTCGTCTGTTTCATGCGAACGCATGTCAACCCGAGCGGCGATGCGAAGAACATGGTGATGACGGTTTCGGAGGATGACGGTTTCTCCTGGACGCCACCAAGATGGACCAACATCTGGGGGTACCCCGCCGATCTCATCACGCTGGCCGATGGGCGGTACCTGATGGTCTACGGCTACCGTCGTCCGCCCTACGGCGTGCGCGGGATCGTCTCGGAGGATGGTGTAATCTGGGACGTCGCCAATGAATTCGTGATCCGCTCGGGTGGCGTGCCGGGCAGCACGAAACTGGAGACGCCAGGATCTTCACTGGGATTCGAGGCCGATTCGGACCGGCGCGGTACGGGTTCGATCGATCCCGGCAATCCCGGCCTGTTCCAGCACATCGGATACCCGACGGTTGTACAGGCCCCGGACGGCGCGGTTGTCGCGTGCTACCACGAGTGGGACACGACCGATCGACCGTTGCAATACGTCCTGTGCACCCGGTTCAAGGCGTGACGGCGGGGCAGGAGCGATCGGGGAGCCGGGTGACGGAGCCCATGCTCGGCAAATGACAGGAGCTGCGAAATGAGTGACGTCGAACTCAGGAATGTCAGCAAGGAATTCGACGGCGACCGCGTGGTCCATGACGTCAGTCTTTCGATCCGGTCGGGGGAACTGGTCGTCTTTGTCGGCCCTTCCGGCTGCGGAAAGTCCACATTGCTGCGGCTCATTTGCGGACTTGAGCACCTGACGGGGGGCGAGGTGCGTATCGACGGTCAGTCCATGCGCGGCGTCAACCCGTCCCGGCGGGAGGTCGCCATGGTTTTCCAGTCCTATGCGCTCTACCCGCACATGAGTGTTGCCGACAACATGGGCTTCGCGCTGCGGATGTCCGGAATCGGAAAGGCCGACCGGGCCGCGCGCGTTCGGGAGGCCGCGCGGACCCTCCGGCTTGATGAATTGCTGGAGCGCATGCCGAGGCAACTCTCCGGTGGCCAACGCCAGCGTGTGGCGATTGGACGGGCAATCGTCCGCAATCCAAAGGTGTTCCTGTTCGACGAGCCCCTCAGCAATCTCGATGCGGAGTTGCGGGTCCAGATGCGTCTCGAGATTGCCGCACTCCACCAGGAACTGCAGGCGACGATGATCTACGTGACCCACGACCAGGTCGAGGCGATGACCATGGCGGACCGGATCGTTGTCCTGCGGGCAGGAAGGATCGAACAGGTCGGGACTCCGGTCGAACTGTACCACCGCCCGGCCAATGTGTTTGTCGCCGGTTTCATTGGGTCACCACGGATGAACCTGCTCGAAAGCGAGGTAACCGCATCAACGGCCGAGGCGTTGCACATCAGGTTGGCCGGGGTCGAAGGCGCGGAGCTTGCGCTTCCGGGAGCGGAAGGGCAACTGGCTGCGGGCGACAGGCTTACGCTCGGCGTCCGGCCGGAAGCATTCACCGAGCCGGAAGGCGACGGATTCCGGGTGACGGCAGACGTCAGGTTTGTGGAAAACCTGGGCAGTACCCTGCTCCTCCATGCCCCGGACTTCCCCTCGGGCACGCTTGTCATCGAATCGAGGGCATCAGAGCCCCCCGAACCGGGACCCATGGAGGTCTCGATCGACCCGACACGAATCAACCTGTTCGACGAGGCAGGCCGGGCCATACGAAGCGTGACCTGACCGGGCGGGCCCAAGGGACCGGCCGGAATCCAGCGTCAACGAGAGTGAGATGTGCCTCGGTTTGGCCGTGTCTGGCGGTCGTCCGGTTGCTGAACGCTGCCGAGAAACTCCCGAATCAAAGCCAATAGATTTCCGGGTTCCGTGCGTAGTCCTGCAAGATGCAGGAATAGACCGCTGTCGGATCGAAGGAATAGCGGGCCTCGAGTTCCGGGGTGAGGGTAACGCCGATTCCCGGAGCGTCCGGCAGTCCGAGCCGGCCGTCCCGAATCTGGCGCTGCCCCGCCAGCATTTCGTCTGCCAGGGGGTAGTCCAGCATCGGATGCTCGACCAGCTTGCCGCCGCCCGCTATGGCACAGTGATAACTCGCCATGATGGCCGCGGCACCGCCCCAGGCGTGCACAACCACATCCGTATCCAGGTTCCCGGATGCTTCGAAGACCTCCATTACGGGGGAAATGCCGCCTATGACCGATGCGTCCGGCTGCACGAAGTCGTAGACGCCCGCCTGCATCCTGCGGATCATTTCTCCGGGCGTCGTGATGATTTCACCTCCGCAGACTCTTGCTTCGACACGGTTCCGCAGGTCCCTGAACCCTTCCGGGCAATCCGGGCCGACTGCCTCTTCGAGGAATACGACCCGGTGGTCGGTAGCGCCATGTACCCGTTCGAGGAAATCGACCACGTCGTCCACTTCCTGCGGCGGGTCCGCAAGGTTCTGGCACATGTCGACGCCGACCCGGATGCCACGCCGCCCCGCCTCGTTGACAGCCCACGCCGTCCGGTTGATATCCTCCTTCACGGCGCGAATCTTGTAGAGCGTGATTCCGAGCGCCTCGAGCTGACCGAATTCGGCCTTGAAGTGTTCGCGCGAATCACAACACCCGCCGCTGCCATAGACCTCGATTTCGCATTCGCCGGTACCGCCGAGGTACGCGAACAGCGGCTGCTCCCGGGTTTTTGCGGCCGCGTCATGCAGGGCGATGTCAATTGCGGAGAGGACATGGCGGGCGGCTCCCTGGAGCGACCAGTAGTCGCAGAGACTCCGGATGTCGGCCGTGCGGCGGCCAATGTCCAGTGCGTCCTTGCCGAGGAGTACCGGCGTGCAAAGCTCGACAATTGCCCGGAAAACCAATGGGGCGAACACCGCCAGGTAGCCCTCGCCGATCCCCGTCACGCCGTTCGACAGGGTGATTTCGACCATGCCGACCGTGCGCCTGGGGCCGTTCGGGAAACACTCCAGGATCTCCGCGTCTTCGGCGAAGGAATACGGGGAACTAAGCAGGACGCACCTGACCGCGTCGATCGTAACCATCAATACCCTCGGTAAAGTCTGGCGATCCCCTTCACCGGCTCCGCACGGTTGAACTGGTGAAAGTTGCTCTCGAAGTAATCGATCTTACGGTCAAGCTCGTTTTCGAATCCGCCGGCGCTGTGCTGGGTCAGAAGCAGGTTCGGGCAGTTCCAGAACGGGTGTTCGTGCGGAAGCGGTTCGGTCGCGGTCACGTCGATGACCGCACCGGAAAGATCTCCGGCATGGAGCCTTTCGGCGAGCGCGGCCTCGTCGAGCAGGGAACCGCGCCCGGCATTGACGAGGATTGCGGATGACGGGATTCGAGCCAGGCGGTCCCGGTCGAACACTCCGGCCGTACTGGTGGTGTGGGGCGCGACGCAGACGACGATGTCCGCGCCTTCCAGGTCGCGGTCAAGTGCATCGGCTTCCCAGTTCCTGCCGAAGGATCGAATTCGACAGCCGAACGGCTTCAGGATCTCGGCCAGCCTCCGGTTGATCGTGCCGAAACCGAAGAGTACGACTGCCGCATTGGCAAGAAGCCGGAGCTCGGGCCGAATCGCCGCTCCACGCCAGTGTTGGCGGGCCTTGAGTTCGGCGCATTGATCGATTCCCCGCATGAGCGCGAGGATGCCCGCAAGGCAGGTCTCTGCGACCGGTTCGGCGTAAAATCCCGAGAGGTTGGAGACGACCGGCGGCTCCCGGTTCTGGACATGATCCCAGGCGAGCGTCGCGTATTCTCCGAACCCCGTCGACTCGAGCTGCAGCCACTGCAGCACGCGGCATTGTGCCAGCCAGTCCCGGGGCGGATTGCCGAAAATGATCCGGCTCGAAAGGAATTCCTCTTTCACCTCTTCCAAGGAAGTGCCCGGCCGGCAGAAATGCACGTCCTCCCGGGCCGCAAGCCTGCGAATGCGGTCCTGCCGGTCACTTTCGAGATTCAAGTAGACAAAAATTCCCATTTCCGGATTCCGTCATCCGGTCCTGTCCGGGTACGGTTCGCCACGCCTCGCCCGGCGACCGGCGCGCCGCACGGGAGTCATTGGCCACCGCCGAGTCGCGGCGCGCCGATTTCCCTGAGCATGTCCAGGGTTTGCCGGCGGTAAAGCTGCCGAATGTCCCGGGTAGGCGGCCGACATCGGCTCGACGGAAGGCCGACAAGTTCCATGGAGAGCTTGTCGAGGTAGCCGTCGCCGCTGGTGAACTCCCGTTCGATGCGCGTCCACAGCTTGTAGAAAGGCATTGCCTCCCGGACCAGCATGCGGGCGATTCCCGTGAAGTCTCCTGCCTCGGCGCGATCGACCAGGCGGATTCCCCATTCCGGCCAGAAATTGCAGTTGTGAACCTCGAATGCGCGGGCGCCGAGGGCTGGCATGGCGCTGACGGCAAAGAACAGGTTGTTGTCGATGATCGTGAACCGGTCGGAGAAATTCGAGGTCACATCCTCGAACTCCATCGCGTCCGTTCGCGGAACCGCCCATTTCAGACCCGCCACATTCGGAATATCCGCCAGCCGACCGACCATTTCGAAGGAGATGTTCGAACTGGTCCAGAAGGTGTTGTAGATGATTATGCCGAGATCAGGCGCGGCCTCGGCGGCGGCCCTGACAAACTCCTCGAAGTCACCTTCGGTGTGGGTGAAGTAGAACGGGCAGGAAACCTGGATGAAGGTCGCGCCGACCCTGGACGCTGCCCGGGCAAGCCTCTGGAGTTCCAGCGTACTCGTGGTCTGCGCCCCCATCGCCACCGGGGCCTTTCCGGCAACCTCTTCCACGACGATCTCGGCCACGCGGACGCGTTCCTCGAAAGTCAGGGTGGAGAAATCACCGGCCGCACCTGCGGCGAGAAAGGTCGCGTAGCGGCCGGTCAGCCCGGCGTCGAGGAGGAACCGCACATGTTCGCGGAGCGCCGGTTCATTGACAGGCAGGTCCGGTTGATCCCGAAACGGCGTCGGAACCGTGACATAACAGCCTTCCAGGCGTTTTCTGAGTGCCTCGTAGTCCATGTTCTGAGTGCCTCGTAGTCCATGGGTCGCAGGTACGTGCCGGTCCTCACTGGCGAACCCGGGAGCCTTCCCTTCCCCGTTCGTGACGCCGAACATCAACAGTGAAGCCACCGCACATCACCAAGACGGCCAGCCGGTATCCCCCAAGATAGCTACCTGGAGCAACGCGACGCGATCAAGCCGTATTCGGCAAGCAGTTCTCCTTTTTTTGGGTCCGTCTGGGCAGGTTATCTCCCGCAAGGACCTGTTGCAAGGATCAGGACGCCCTGATCATCGCACGGACCGCCGACATTCCGACCGGCCTTTTCCCGGGTATTCGGCATGATCCCGGCGGCAAAGAAAGGGCGTTTCGATAATCCTTCGACGGGCGCGGCCGCAACGAGGTAACGCGGCTCACGCCTGCAGCGCACCCCGAAAAGACGATCGCCGCCGGCGGCCGATGATTCGACATGCCGGGTTTCGAGGCAGGGGCCACGGGCAAAGGACACCACGGTCCCTGTCAGGAATCCAGGTAACCCGGAAACGGGCCGCCGGCTGCGTTTTCGAGCCAATTCTCAACGAATTCGCCGACCGAGCGAAAGCACATCAGCGAGATCGACTCCGGATCAGGCATCCAGGCGGCGACAGGAACCTGGCCCAACCTCGTTCGGATGAAATCTCCGGGTCCGAATGCCGCGCGCGAAAGGTTCGACGGACATCCCCTGGCAAGAACCTCGCGCGCCGAAGGGCCAAGGATATTGAACGTCACGCGCGCATCGGAAACGTCCGACAGAAGCACGTTTTCTCCGCTGAGTGCATCTTCCAGACCGGCAAGCGCCGTCTCGACATTGTTCCTCGGCAAACGGATCAGGAGTTCGTCATGCGACATCCAGGCAACGGAGCTGTCATCGCCGAACTCGATGCGGCGGCGTTCCGGAACCGCGCACCCGGCCGAATTCCGGATCGCCAGGGCCAGGGTCTCGGTGCCAAGATTTCCACGGAGCGTGATCATGCCGACAGGATCCGCCCGGACGAGCTTCACCCCGGTGCCCGTTTTCCGGATCGGTTCCACGACATGTGACATCGAGGCCGGCATCACGGCAGAAACTGCGGATCGACGATTCGAACCTGAACCGGGTTGCCGCCTGCAGGATGAAAACTGATCACTTCGCCTTTTCTCTCCGGCCCCCTTTGCACGAGGCCAAGCGCGATCGAGCGTTTCAGCGTGGGAGACCAATAGGCCGATGTCACCCGCCCGATCATGTCTGGCGCCCCGTCAGGTCTCTTCGCTCCACCCGTTGCGTAGGCGCCGTCCGGGAGCACCCGTCCCGGGTCGAGCGTCTCGAGGCCGACATACTGCCATCGCTCCGGGTCAGTCAGGAACGGCCGTGCCTGCGCGCGTTTTCCCAGAAAGTCTTCCTTCTTTCCCGATACGGCCCAGTGCAGACCGAGATCCCGCGGTGTGACCGTACCGTCGGTCTCGTCACCGATCATGATGAACCCCTTTTCCGCCCGCATGACGTGAAGCGCCTCGGTACCGTAGGGCATGATTCCATGCGGCTCTCCCTCCTGCAGCAGATACTCCCAGAGCTCCATTCCGCGAGACGCCGGCACCTGAATCTCGTAGCTCAGTTCGCCGGAAAACGAGATGCGAAAGACACGTGCGGCGACCCCTCCGACCCGGGTGTCGACGAATCCCATGAACGGCAGCGCGGCGTCCGAAATGCCGGGCCCGCCCGTCCGCCCGAGGACTGAAGCGGCCTGCGGCCCGACGATACCGATCTGAGCGAACTGTTCCGTCAGATTGATCGTCCAGACCTTCCAGGTCCACCATTCCGTTTGCAGCCACTCCTCCATCCAGGCGTGAATTCGGTCGGACCCGCCCGACGTGGTGTGGCACAGGAAACTGTCCCCGGAAAGTCGGGCAACCACGCCGTCATCGATGACAAACCCGTTTTCGTTGCACATCAACCCGTAGCGGCACTTGCCCGGTTTCAGCGACGACATCATGCCCGTGTACATCATGTCCATGAAACACGGAGCGTCCGGGCCCTTCACCAGGATCTTGCCGAGCGTCGACGCATCGAGCAGGCCCACCCGCTGCCGGGTGTTGAGGATTTCCCTGTTGACGGCCTCCTCGTTCGTCTCCGCGCCTCTCAGGTAGCAGAACGGCCTGCGCCAGTCAGCGACCGGCTCCCAGTACGCACCGTTGTCGTCATGCCAGCCATCGATCGGCGTCTTCCGGGTCGGTTTGAAGAGGGAACCTCGCGCTTCTCCGGCAATCGTTCCGAAGGCGACCGGAGTATAAGGTGGTCGAAACGTCGTCGTACCAACGTCCTCGATCTCCCGGTCAAGGCAATTCGCAAGCACCGAAAGGCCATTGATGTTGGACAGTTTTCCCTGGTCGGTTGCCATGCCGAGCGTCGTGTAACGCTTGGCATGTTCGACGGATTCGAACCCCTCCCGTACCGCGAGTTCGATGTCCGAAACCTTGACGTCGTTCTGGAAATCCAGAAATGCCTTCGAGCGCAGGCGGGGTGCCGAAGGTACCGGCAGGATCCATGAGGAGCCGGGCGGGGTTTCGGCAGGTGCCGATACGTGCGGCAGCTCAGGCGAACCGCCTTTCCGGTCATGACCGGCCCGCTGCGCGGCCTCCCGGCCGGCGGCGTCGGCATCGGCGGGTATGTCGCTGGCATTCATGATACCATTCGCGCTTCCGCAAGGAATGACCATCCCCTTGCCGTCAGCTCCCCTGGGCGGAAGGTCCGGGTTCGGGCAGAAACAGGACCAGTCCCGGTTCCACGTCAGTTTTCCGCCGCAGTGAGACCAGAGGTGAACGGCCGGTGACCAGCCTCCGGACATGGCGACAGCGTCGCAGGCGATGCGTTCACTGGTCGGACCGCTGCTGCCCGAAGGACAGATTTCAATCTCCCTGACGCGGCGCGTTCCCCTTGCCCTCGAAATGGCGCCTCCTGGAATGACATGCAGTCCTTCGTCCCTTGCGGCCGCGACCTGCCCGCCTTCGGCCGAGGCCCGCGTGTCCACGATGGCCGGGACCTCGATTCCCATTCGCGAAAGCCGGACCGCCGTCAGGTAGGCGTTGTCGTTGTTGGTGACGACCACGACCCTGTCGCCGACCCCGACGCCGAAATCGACGGCGTAGTCCCGCGCCGCGGATGCCAGCAAGATTCCCGGGATATCGTTTCCTGCGAATGCGAGTGGCCGCTCGATTGCCCCTGTTGCCATAACGATCATGCGCGCGCGAATGCGCCACAATCTCTGGGCAGGACCAACCGACTCCGTGCAACCGTTCTGAAGGCTTTCGCAGGCCAGAACGTAGCCGTGGTCATAGACTCCGAGCGCGGTCGTTCGTTTTCGAAACGTTACCTTTGCGTTCGCCGTCAGGGATTTGACCGTGTTCCGGGTCCAGTCATCCGCATCCTGTCCGTCGACCGAGGTGTCGTCGGCCGCCGTCCGTCCGCCGAAACAACCACCCTGTTCAATGAGCAGGACGCGCGCGCCGGAATCGGCCGCGGAACCGGCTGCGACCAGTCCGGCCAGACCGCCCCCGACGACCAGGACGTCAGTATTGGCAAAGAAGTGTTCGTAAGTGTCGGGATCGCTGTCCGCAGGCGGGTTCCCCAAACCGGCGGCGCGCCGGATGAGCGGCTCGAAGACGTGCTTCCAGCCGATACGGGGGGTCATGAAGGTCTTGTAGTAGAAGCCTGCGGCGAACATCGGCGCCAGGAGACCTGAAACGGCACCGAGATCGAATTCGAGGCTCGGCCAGTGATTCTGGCTCGAACAGCGCAATCCCTCGTGCAGGAAAACAGTCGTTGCCCGCTGGTTGGGCTGCCTGCGCGTGCCTGTTCCGGTTTCGACCAGCGCATTCGGCTCTTCAGGTCCCGAAGCGAGGATCCCCCGGGGCCGGTGATACTTGAACGACCGTCCGACGAGCACCTGGTCGTTGGCTAGGAGCGCCGACGCAATGGTGTCGCCCTTCAGGCCCGACAGTTTCCGGTTGTTCCAGAAAAATCCCAGGGGCCGGTCCCGGTCGACCAGGCGGCCTCCCCCGGGCAGTCGTCTGCTCATCCCTGGACTCCCTGCCAGTCAGGGCGTTTCGCCTTGATGCGTTCTTCGATCCAGCCCGGAGGCACCAGCGTTTGTGCCGGGTACGTTCCGAAGACCTCGTGCGTTCGTGTGCACCTCGCGGCATGGAACCATTTGCCGCACCCGAACGCGTGCCGCCATCGTTCGAAATGAACTCCATCGGGGTTGCCGCGAAGAAACAGGTAATCCTCGAAATCCTCGTCGCTGGATCCGGGACCGTGGCGGGTAATATGAGCCTGGCCACCGCTGGCGAGTTCGGTTTCGTCGGCCTCTGCACCGCAATATGGGCAAGTCAGTTGTAGCACGGTGTTCCACCTCGTTCCCTGGAACGGCCTGGCGGTGCCGGACAATCCCGCGCCCGGCTCAATTCCTGCCGGGGCAACCGGCGGCGCATCCGTTCTTTCCGACGACCGGGCATCGCCTGCGGTCCGCGCCCGGCCGTCAATGCGCCACTCCGGCGGCAACGCTCTCATCGATGAACCGCCCCTCGCGAAACCGGTCGAGGCTGAACGGTGCTGCCAGATGGCCGGGTTCGCCTTTCGCGATCAACTCCGCCATGGCCCAGCCAGACCCCGGGATCGCCTTGAAGCCGCCCGTCCCCCAGCCGCAATTGATGTAACAGTTGTCCAGCGGTGTTTTCGAAATGATCGGGGATCGATCACCGGTCATGTCGACGATCCCCGCCCATTGGCGGAGCATCTTGAGACGGGAAATGATCGGAAAGGTTTCGACCAGGGCACGAACGGTTTCCTCGACGTGATGAAATGAACCGCGCTGCGAATAGTTGTTGAATCCGTCGGCCCCCCCACCGATCACCATCTCGCCCTTGTCGGACTGCGACATGTACCCGTGAACGGTATTGGCCATGACGACGATGTCCATGCAGGGTTTGACCGGTTCGGAAACAAGGGCCTGCAGTGCAACGGATTCGATCGGAAGCCGGAACCCAGCCATTCCGGAAAGGATGCCGGAGTGCCCCGCAACGACGATTCCGAGCTTTCGACAATCGATCGGCCCGCGGCTCGTTTCGACGCCCGTGACGGCACCCCGGGACCGGTTGATCGCGGTAACCTCGCAATTCTCGATGACATCCATGCCCATCGCCGAGGCGGCACGGGCGTAACCCCAGGCGACGGCATCGTGACGTGCTGTTCCTCCGCGAGGCTGCCAAAGTGCGCCGAGCACCGGGTAACGCGGACCGTCAAGGTTGATGATCGGGCAGAGCTCCTTTACGCGTTCGGGCCCGATGAACTCGGTTTCGACCCCCTGGATCGCGTTGGCCTGTGCTGTTCGTTGATAACCTCGTACCTCATGGTGGGTCTGTGCGAGCATCGCGACCCCGCGTGGACTGAACATCACGTTGTAGTTCAGGTCCTGGCTGAGCGTTTCGTAGAGCGCGCGGGCCTTTTCGTAGATTGCCACGGATGCATCCTGGAGGTAGTTCGACCGGATGATCGTCGTGTTACGGCCGGTATTTCCACCGCCAAGCCAGCCTTTTTCGACGATCGCCACGTTTCTGATGCCGTGGTTACGCCCGAGGTAATAGGCAGTTGCGAGTCCATGGCCCCCGGCACCGACGATTACGACGTCGTAAGCGCGCCCGGGATCGGGAGAGCGCCAGGCCCGTTCCCAACCCGAGTTGCGGCGGAACGCCTCCCTGGCGATGGCAATTGCCGAGTACCGCTTCATCGACCGCAGCTGCCCCTTGCTCTTTTTCCACCGACATACCGACGATTCGGACCGACGGGACCCGATCGGCAGGTATGTGCACATAGACGTGATTCGCGCCGATTTCCATGCGCCGTATCGACATCGACATGCGGCCAGCGATCGAATGACATTCCGGTGCCATCGGAAGATCGTGCAAGATCGCCGGCAGTGGCGGCACTTCCCGGATCAATCGAAAACCGGTACGAATGCCCGTGGCGGCGCGAGGCACGTCCTCCTGAAACCGGGCCGGATCGCGAACGTCAAGGAACGCCAATGGGAGTTGTCGATTTCCAATGTTCTGGCTCGTCGTCGGACTAGTCGTGGCCGCCGTGATCGTTTTCGCCGTCAGGCCGCTCGTAAGCGGGAAGGAATCCTTCGGGAAGCCATCGTCGCACGACCTGGGCGTATTCAGGGACCAGTTGGCTTCGGTTGACGCGGACGTCGCTCGCGGTGTGCTGACGGAGGATCAGGCGGGTCCGACACGTCTTGAAATCTCACGGCGAATTCTTGCTGCCGACAGAAGATCTCGCGAAGAGTCGGAATCCGGTCCCGCCAGCAGGACCGCAACCCGCGTTACGGTCGCGCTCCTCGTGGTATTCGTGGGCGTGGGCAGCCTTGGACTCTACGGCCTGGTCGGCTCGCCGGGGTTGCCCGACCTCCCGCTGTCAGAACGAATTCGCATGATGAATTCAAATCGTCCCGGTCAGATTGAAGCCGAGGGCATCGTGCGTGTCCCGGCGATCGAGCCGGCAGGACAGGAGGAAGAACTCGTTCGGCAGCTCCGGGAAATCGTCTCGTCTCGTCCCGATGACGTGACCGGGTTGAGACTCCTCGCCAGGCACGAGGCAGGAATCGGCCGGTTGTTAGAGGCCAGGCAGGTCCAGGCGCGCGTGATTGACGCGCTGGGTACCGAAGCAGGAGCCGAAGACTTCAATGACCTTGCCGTCTACATGATAGGATCGGCCGGGGGCTACATTTCTCCCGAGGCCGAGGCTGTCCTTTCGCGGGCTCTCGAAAGGGATCCGGACAACAGGCGCGCGCGGCATCTCTCGGCAATCGCCCTGTTGCAGGCTGGACGCAAGGCGCAGGCGATCAGGACCTGGCAGCAACTGCTTTCCGAAGCGCCTGTTCGCCCTTCGGCAAAGGAGATCCGACAGATCCTTGAGGCAGCAAATGATCGCCCTTCGGCCAGCCGCATATCCGAGGCCTTTGAAATGGATCGAACCGGAGCAGGCTTCAATGAGGACGACGAGATGGCCAATCCTGAACCCGGGGATGCCATCCTACGTCCTGAATCACGGCAAGGTGTCGGAAACGGGACTCCCGCAGACGGGCAACCCGACAGTGCGCCGGTGCCAACCGGTCCCGGTGCAGACCTTCCCGACGGCGGGAGCATCGACCAATGACGGGCGTATTCGACGACGCACGCGAATTCGCGGCGAACATTGCCAGCGATCATCCGCTCATGGCGCTGGACCTGGGGGACAAGACGGTCGGCGTCGCTGTTTCTGACCGCATATGGTGCGCGGCCAGCCCGCGCGAGTCAATTCGCCGCAAGAAGGGCAAGAAGGGCAAGAAGGGCAAGAAGGGTTCGTTCACGCGAGTCGTCGAGAGGCTGGCCGAAATCGTCGCTGAATCCGGTTGCATCGGCCTGGTTATCGGCCTTCCGAAAAACATGGACGGTTCGGAGGGCCCGAGGTGCCAGTCGGCGAGGGCGATTGCCGGAAATGTCTGCGCATGTCTTGGAATTCCGGTATTGTTGTGGGACGAACGGTTGTCGACGATCGCCGCGGAACGGGTTCTGATCGAGGCCGACCTGTCGCGAAAGCGGAGAAAGGAAGTGGTTGATAGCGTGGCGGCTGCCTACATCCTGCAGGGAGTCCTGGCGCGGATGAGAAACCTGAAGGAGCTACCGGATGACCAGCGCCCGATCATCGGAAATCTGGAAAAGAGATGAAGTCGATTCCCCATGTGTCAGCGTGTGCCTGGTTCACCCGGACGCCGGTATCTGTCTCGGCTGCCATCGGACACGGGAGGAAATCGATGGATGGAACGACCTGTCTCCGGAAGAGCGGGCATTCATTCTCGACGAACTCCCCGGCCGGGAAAAATTGCTTCGCGGCCACCGGCGGCGGCGGGGCCCTGGCCGCGGCCGGCACGGGAGGGCGCGGCGCCGGGATGGCGGGAGCACGGCGAAGCCGCCGGACCTATCGTGAGTTCTCCGGCAAACGGGCAAATCCAGGGGTCTGACAATCTCCAATGCAGCAGGATCTTGAAACCATCAGGACGCTCCCCGTTTGGTCGGGGCCGGTCTCGCTGACCAGGCTGAGCGGCGGAATCACCAACGTCAACTACCTTGCAGACGACAGGGGCCGCCGTTTCGTTGTCCGCCTCGGTGACGACGTTCCGGTTCACCATATCATGCGTTTCAATGAACTGTCGGCCAGTCGGGCCGCGAGCGCCGCCGGAATCTCCCCTGCGGTTGTCTACCACCAGCCGGGAATCCTGGTTCTCGACTACATCGAAGGCCGGACTCTTGAAGCGCGTGACTTCCACGACCGGCAAACGCTTGAACGCGCGCTTTCGGTTGTCTGCTCGTGCCACACGGACATCCCGAAACATCATCACGGGCCTGCCCTGATGTTCTGGGTCTTTCACGTCATCCGGAGCTATGCAACTGATCTCGAAGCCGTGAAAAGCCCTTACGTGCGGCTGTTGCCGGAGTTGCGCGCGGCAGCGGAAACGCTGGAGACTATCGTGTCACCCGTCGAGATCGTCTTTGGCCACAATGATCTCCTCGCGGCGAATTTCATCGATGACGGAACGAAAATCTGGTTGATCGACTGGGACTACGCGGGATTCAATTCGCCCCTCTTCGACCTGGGCGGCCTCGCGTCGAACAACGAACTCGATGAAGTCCAGGAACGCTGGTTGCTCGATACCTATTTCACGCGTGCGGTCACCGATCAGCTTCTTGAGCAATACCACGCAATGAAATGCGCATCGCTCCTGCGCGAGACCATGTGGAGCATGGTGTCGGAAGTCCACTCGAAAATCGACTTTGACTATCGTGCTTACTCCGAAGACAACCTTTCCCGGTTCAGGTCGACCTACAGCCAATACCTCAAGTCCTGATCCTATCCAGTGGGCGCGTTACCGAATACGGCAGGTGTGGTCATCATCGGGGGCGGGGTTGTCGGCTGTTCGACCGCGTATCACCTCGGAATGCTCGGGTGGACCGATACCGTTCTTCTTGAACGCCGTTCCCTGACTTCAGGGACCACGTTTCACGCCGCCGGCCTGGTCGGGCAGCTACGTGCGCACTCGTGCATCACCGAACTGCTCAGGTATTCGGTTGACTTGTACCAACGCCTCGAGGCCGAGACAGGAGTCGCTACCGGATGGAAAATGACCGGCGGGCTGAGACTGGCGTGCTGTCCGGATCGACTGAAAGAGCTTCGGCGCCGGGCATCGCTGGCCCGATCATTCGGTCTGGACATGGAGGTCCTGACTCCCGGCGAAGCCCGAACGCTTTGGCCTCCCATGTCAACGGACGACGTCGTCGGAGCGACGTTCCTGCCTACCGACGGACAGGTCAATCCATCAGACCTGACCGCCGCCCTTGCGAAAGGCGCGCGGATGACCGGCGTCAGGATTCTCGAAAACACCGGGGTCTTGTCGGTAGAGATCGATTCGGGCGGGAAGGCGGTCAAGGCAGTCGAAACCTGCAGGGGACGCATTACCTGCGACGCGGTGGTTTGCTGTGCCGGACATTGGACGCGTTGGCTTGCCGCTTCGGTCGGAGTGTCTGTCCCGCTGGTCCCCTTGCTGCATCAATACCTGATCACGACCCCGGTCGCCGGGTTACCCGCCACTCTGCCGACGCTGAGAGACCCAGACCGGCGAACCTATTTCAAGGAGGACGCCGGGAGGCTGGTGATGGGAGGTTACGAACCGAATCCGGTCCCTTGGGCCGGAGGCGGCATTCGGGATGAATCTCACTTTTCCCTTCTTCCCCCGGACTGGGATCAGTTCGAGCAGCTGATGCGTCCCGCAATCGACCGGGTGCCGGCATTGAAGACCGTTGGCGTTCGGCAACTGATCAATGGGCCGGAGAGTTTCACTCCCGATGGCCACTTCATCCTTGGAGAGGCTCCGGAACTGCGGAATTTCTATGTCGGCGCGGGCTTCAACGCCTTCGGGATCGCGGCGGCTGGCGGCGCGGGCATGGCATTGGCGAGACTGGTCGGCGAGCGCGAGCCGCCATTCGATCTCGGGCCCGTCGACATTCGCAGGTTCAGCGCGCCCCACCGGAACAGGGACTGGGTCGGGAGACGTACGCGCGATGCCTACGCCGCCCACTATTCCCTTGCGCGGCCTCGGGGCGATGCCGTTGCCGGACGCCCGTACCGATACCTGGTTCTGCACGATGAACTCGAGTCGGCTGGCGGCCGATTCGGAGAGATATTCGGCTGGGAACAGGTCGACTGGTTCGGCGGCCGGGACCCGGGAGACGATCAGCTCGCGTTCCCCGGCGTCGGAACGACGTCCGTGAACGAGGCGGTTGCCAGGGAAACCCGAGCCGCGATGACAACCGCCGTGCTTGTCGACCGGTCGCCGTGCGCCAAGCTCCGGATCATGGGTCCAGATGCGTGCGAGGTTCTGAAAAGGGTCGCCGCAAACGAGGTTTCGGTTCCCGTTGAAACAGTCGTCCATTCACCGATGTTGAACGACAGGGGAGGGATCGAGTGTGATGCCATGGTGGCGAGAATCGCCCCGGACCATTATTGCCTGATTGGCGGTGTCGGAACAGCGACCCGGATTTCGGACTGGATTCACAGGTGGAGCGGCGATGCGGGTCGGTTCGAACTCCGGGATGCCACCGAGGAATCCTGTGTTCTCTCCTTCCTGGGTCCGGAAGGGCGCGCAATATTGGGGTCGGTAACCCCGGACGACGTTTCGGAAGCAGGGTTTCCAGCCGATCGGGCACGGCATGTTCGAATCGGCCCTGAAAGCTGTCTGGCGATACACATGATGTCGTCTGCCGGGCCAGTCTGGGAATTGCATGTGCCGAACAGTGCCGCCAGGGCAGTCTACCAGGTGCTTTTCGATTCCGGGCAGGAATTCGGGCTGCGACTTGCGGGCAATCTTTGTCTCGAGAGCCTTCGGCTGGAGGCAGGCCGTCCTGCCTGGGGGACTGATATCGGGCCTGATACGACCCCCCTGGAGGCAGGCCTGGAGTGGGCAACCGGAATCGATCGGGGTGAGGACTTCAAAGGGCGAGACGCATTGATCCGGCAACGAAGAGTCGGAGTGACAAAGATCTGGGCGGGTTTTTCGACCGGGCGACAGGACGTCGACCTGGTCGGCGGAGAGGCTATTTTCCGGAACGGCCAGAGCGTCGGCTGGCTGACCAGAGGTGGATTTGGCCACAATGCCAGGCGGGCCATAGGATACGGATTCGTCCGATGCCAGGAGACGCGAGATCGATCCTATGTCATGTGCGGGCAATACGAACTGGACGTGTCCGGCGTGCGCGTGCCGGTCGACGTTCACCTGGGCAGTTTTCCTTGAGCCTTGTCCGCGCCCTTTGTGGCTGAAAGGCCCGAACTTCCCGCAAGCCGCGTAATCCGGGGTCACGGATCGTTCAGCCAGGCGCGACCGAGCGGAAACGGCGGGCGAAAATAAAGGATCACGCGTCCTTCCCGGGGTCCGTACAGGGTGTCCGGCCATGGCGCCATCCGGGTGTGAGTCCGGCATGGCGACATGATTTGGCATGGATCGATGGATTTGACTGCTGCGAATCAGGCGAAAGCGGGTGTTTAGGCGTGATTTGGCCGGTCGAGGTGACAGGATTTCGGGTTGGCGCGGAATTTTGTCACCATCGGGGGATTTCGGGAATGTTCCTTCCGCACGACATCGCTATCGTGCGGTTAATTGTAGAGACCGGCGCTTGGCCGGAGCAAGGAGCATTCCCAATGACACTTTCGCACACGGGTTCAGCGTTGTCCAACACTCCCGACATTTCCGAAATTGCCGACGCGGCAGCTGAGGCCATCCGCCGCGAGGTCCTCGAACGCTTTGTCTCGGCCGACGTCGCGTGCGACTTTGCCAGGGTCGAGATGCTGGTTTTCGATTCCGTTGCGGCAACGGGGCGGGAGATGCTGCGGACCCTGATCGAAGCCCGCGATGACGCCGCGCCGCGGCTGATGCGGGACGACAAGCCTTGGTACCGGGCCGGCGCCACTCACAAGACCATCATGACACTGCTCGGGGAGGTGAGCTATGAGCGCAGCCGCTTTCGCCGCCGCGGCGCGCCAGTGTCATGGATGCCGGTGGACGAGAGCCTCGGGCTGATGGGAGGCTGGATGACGCGGCCGGCGGCGGAGGCGGCGGTGATGACCGTGGCACACTGCACCTACCAGGATGCGGAACAGTTGCTGCAGAAGGCCGGCGCGATGACGCCGTCGGCGAGCGCGCTGCAGGATCTGGTGACTGCGGTGCATGAACACTGGAGCACGGCCGAGGAGACGGTGATACCCCAGGTGCGGGAGGCCGAAGGCATTCCGGGCGCGGCGGTTTCGGCGGCGATTTCGCTGGATGGCGTGATGGTGCCGATGCGTCCCGGCGAGGATGGGCGGGCGGAGGCCTGCTGGCGCGAGGCCTCCTGCGGAACGGTGTCCTTCCTCGACAGGGAAGGAACGCGTCTTGCCGGCATTTGCCTGGCGCGCATGCCGGAGGCGGGGATGACAAGCCTGAAGGCGCGTCTCCTGAGCGAGGTTGCGAAGGTCAGGGAGGCGCGGCCGGACCTGGTGCTGGTGGCGGCGGCTGACGGGGCGCTGTCGAACTGGGAATTCCTTGCGAAGCTGGATCCGCACGCGGAGGTCCTGGATGTCTGGCACGCGCTCGAACATCTTCATGTCGTCGCACAATCTGCACGTGATCCGGACAGCTGGTTCCAGAAGTGGCGCGGTGTGCTGATGAACGAACACGACGGGGTGGAGCGGGTCATCCGGGCCATACGCTACCTGCGGGACAGTTGTCACCGCGGCCGTGGAGATGTGGAGCGGGAGCTGGAATTCTTCCGCAAGAACAGATCACGCATGCGCTACCGGGCCCTGCAGGACCGCAATCTCCCGATCGGCAGCGGTGTGGTGGAGGCCGCAAACAAAAGCATCGTGTGCAAGAGATTCAAGGGTTCGGGCATGCGATGGAGCATGGAGGGCGGCCAGGCGATCATGACCTTCCGGGCACTGATCCTGTCAGGACGGTTCGGCCGCGCGTGGAACGCACTGGCAGCAAATGACAACGCCAAACCAACCCGCCAGGCCCTCGCAGCATGAGACCAAAAACGTCGCCATCTCAAATTTACACCCCGCCATCCCGTGCAACGCGAAGCGGTGGACGAGGTAGGCTTCACCCGGTCTGGCCGGCAGTTCATGCCGGGCGCAATCTGCCCAGATCGATCGTCGTGCTTCGTGGTAGACGTCGGTGACATCGACGCCACTCCACTGGCCAGGTTCCAACGACCCGAATGCCTCTTGGAATACCTTTCGCATGACTTCGTGAGATCCGTCCCAGACCACGAACGGCGCTGCTTCGGCGGGAGATTCGTTCACCGGGATTCCGAGTACGAACCGATGCAATTCCCGGAGATGGCGCCGTCGTCGCGTTCCGACCGGGTGAAGGCCATCGACATGGGCCGCGTCCCGATCCATCCGGTACCTGTACGCGTTGACGGATTCATGCGCATCGCGCCGGGGATACCCCCGAAAACAGACCGATACCTGAGCCCGGTCCCAGGCGATATCGCCCTGGATTTCCTCGATGAAATCAGTCGCGCTACAGGAGAGCGGCCCGGATCCGCCGACCGATCCGTCCTCGTGGTTTGGCAGTCCCGACACGCCGACGAGCCAGGTATCGCCGTGACGAAGCCATTTTCTTCGAACATCCGGAGCAGCCGCGACCTGGAACGCCGCCGGTGCTGCGGCCGCGAGCCATGATCGGAGCCGCGGATCGACCGGGAACTTGAACCATCCCCTGGCCGCGTATTCCTCTCGGATCGATCGGTTCATTCTGAGCAGGGACGGAGGCAGTCTGACACGCCGTTGACAGGCTGCTTCCGCTGGCTATTCCGGTGCTGCGGCCAGCGCAGCGGTCATCATCGGCGTGACGTGGTCCGCGTCTGACGCGATCCGGACACCCGCGGCGGCGAGACGGTCACATTTCTCCTGGACCGACCTTGACCCGAACATCGACAGGGTTCCGGCATGGCCCATGCGGCGCTCGCGGGGCGCGTGCCTCCCTGCAATCAACGCAACGACCGGCTTGGGAAAGGATTCCGAGGACAGGTACTCGGCCGCCTGCTCTTCTTCCGTACCCCCGATTTCCCCGATCAGGATCACGCCCCTTGTCTGCTCGTCATGCATGTACATTTCGAGGCAGTTCCGGAATCCGAGGCCGTGAATAGGGTCTCCTCCAATTCCGACGGTCGTTGATTGCCCGAGTCCTGCCCGACTCGTTTGCGCGACGATTTCGCTCGTCAGGGATGCGGAGCGTGACGCAATCCCTACGCATCCAGGCCGGGCATCGGCTGTCGACATCACGCCGATCTTGCATTCGCCCGGCGTCAGGACCCCTTGGGAGTTGGGGCCGACAAGCACAGTGGTCGAGTTCTCGAGGGCTGCCCGGACACGCATAACGTCGTGCACGGGTACCCGCTCCGTCACGCAGACAGCCAGTCCGATATCGGCTTCAACGGCTTCCAGCATCGCGTCGGCGGCATGATGTGCTGGTACCAGGATCAGGCTCGCCGTCGCTCCTGTCTCTGCCATGGCTTCCGCGACAGTATCAAAGACCGGCAGGCCCACATGCCTTGTGCCGCCTTTCCCGGGCCTGACGCCTCCGACATAGGTCGAACCGTAGCGCAGGGCGAGATCCGTGTAGAAAGTGCCCGACCTCCCGGTCATTCCCTGAACAATGACCCTGGTGTTCCGGTCGACGAGAATTCCCATGAATGATGTCCTTGCCGATCAGAGAGACACGACACGCGCAATGGCCGAAGTCATGGACTCGAAATGCTCATGGGGCAGGCGCCGGTCCTTCAGGATCGTTCGCGCCCAGGGCGCGTTCTGGCCTGCGAGGCGCGCAACGACCGGAGGTCGGCGAGCGGAGCGCGAATAGGCAAACGCGAGCCCTTCGACAACGGTATCACAGACCGTCATGCCTCCACCGTGGACGTTGAGAAGTATGGCCTTGACGGAGGTGTTCTCGAGCAGGAGCGTTACGCCCTTCGCGATCTGCAGGCTGGTCGCCGTAGTTCGAATATCCATGAAGTTGGCCGGCCGTCCCCCCGCATCGATCAGCATGTCGTTCGTGGCAAGTCCAAGTCCGGCACCGTTGGTCACGACTCCGATGTCTCCGCCAAGGCGAACGAAGTTGATTTCGTTCTCCCGGGCGGTCTGTTCGACCGGGTCGGGCTGCAGTTCGGCGGAAAGGGCTTCGTATTCCGGATGGCGAAAGAGCGCGTTGTCGTCAAGCGAGACCTTTGCGTCGACCGCCAGGACCTCGCCGTCTTCCATAATTGCCATCGGATTGATCTCGAGGATGTTGATATCGAGGTCCGCGAACGCCTTCATGCAACCGTTCACCAGTTCAAAAGCGCCGTCCCTGTGGTTCTCCGGGATTCCCATGCGGGCGAGAAAGTCGATGATTTCGGCTCTTTCTCCCGAACAGTCGGGAGAAAGGGGGCAGGTGACAAGAATGTCCGGCTGCCGGGCGGCCTTTTCCTCGAATTCTACGCCGCCTTCCGAAGAACCCAGGAGTGCAGGCAATGCCGTGGTCTGATCAATCACGATCGCGAAGTACAGCGAAGAACGGAAATCCAAGGCCTCTTCCACGTAGACGGACTCGACGGTTTCGCCTGCCGGGCCGGTCTGCTCGGTCACCAGTCGGGTACCGAGAATCTTCCGCGCTTCGATTCCTGCGTATCGGGGGGAATTGGCAAAATTGACTCCCCCGGCAAGCCCGCGGCCTCCTGCCAGGATCTGCGCCTTGACGGCGAATTGGCTGCAACCAAGTTCGTCGGCAACGGCAACGGCTTCAGTTTCCGATTTCGCGATCCGGCCTGCAGGAGTCTTCACGCCGTATCCGGAGAGCAATTCCTTGGAACGATTCTCGGTCAGAAACATTGCAAACCGTCCTTTCGGTTGCCGAGACAATTGCCGCTTTCCGTCACAAGGTCAACAACGTTCAAATTCATTTGGTATTATGTATACCACAAAATGCCTTGCCGTCAATTCAATCAGGACGTGACTCGAGACGTGACCTGGCCATCCGCGAAGGGGCCGCCACGGGCTTTCCTGGCCCGGGTCGGAAAGCCGGAGGTTCCGCCGTTGACTCATGTCTTCCCGAGGCTGACGGGAGGTCGGCCCGGTCATGGCTTCGGACAATCGGTTATTGTGCCGCTTCACCGCGAGGTGGTATACATGATACCTGAAACAACGCCTTTTTTTCAGCAAGGCGCTGGCACTGATCCGAACCGGTGACCAGGAGGGAACTTCGTTCGTCAGCTTGGTGGAACGGAGTTCTGGCGGCAGCTTCGATGTTGAATGTGGCTTGAGCGGATGAGCATAGAACTGAAACCGATTTCCATTCGACACACGCTCAAGGATCACATTTACGATGTCCTGCTCTCCGCGATTCTTGAGATGAACATCTATGCCGAGAATGCCGAATTGCGGCTGGACGAACGAAAGATGGCCGAGCAACTCGGGATTTCGAGAACTCCGGTCAGGGAAGCGCTCGCGCGCCTCGAACAGGACGGATTCGTCACCATACAGCCGAGAAGGGGTGTATATGTCAGACGCAAGTCGCTTGACGAAATCCTTGAAATGATCATCGCCTGGGCGGCGCTCGAAAGCATGGCCGTGCGCTTGGCGACCGTCCGGGCATCCGATGCTGAAATCCGCAGGATTCGCTCACTGGCGGAAAAGTACAGCGAGTCGTCGGTTACCAGGGATGTCGGAGAATACTCGGAAGCCAATATCCGCTTTCACCAGGGTATCCTGAAACTGTCAAAATGCGCGTTGCTCAAGGACTTGACCGACGGGTTGTTCATGCACATGCGCGCCGTCAGGCGCCGTGCAATCGAGGAAAGCGACCGCGCAATCCGGTCTGTCGGCGAACACATGGCAATAATTGATGCGCTGGAAAAACGTGACGCGGACCTGGCGTCACGGCTTGTCCGGGAGCATACCTTGCGGCTGCACGATCATGTTCAGGCTACCTGGGTTACTGAAGCTCGTGCGGCCGGAGAATCCGGTTCCGCGAACAGGACTCCGGAGCGAAGACCGACGAAACGTGGCCTGGTCGGGGATTCGGAGTTGTCGGCAGGAACCGGCCGGGAGCGCGTGAGCAAGCTTGCGTGACATGCCCCGCGATTCAGACACCAGCCTTCCCTGCTGTACGCTCGGCTTGACGCAAGTCCGTGGCAACGGGATTTCGGGACGTGCTCATGGCGGCTGCCGCACCGGTCGGCATCGCGTTCGACCGGGTCGGTGCCCTTTCGGCCCTTGGCTGGCGAGGTAAGACAACGCCGGATCAGCAATGACATAAGGATCTTGCTTGTGCAGGAGCGATAGTCCGGTCAGGGCGGAAAGGGCCATTTTCAGGCGGGCCTGAAATCGTTCGGGCCGAGAGGAGACAATCGGGAGTTTGGAATGCGTATCGTGGTACATGGACAACAGGCGTTCGGAAAAGCGGTTCTGGATCGATTGCTCGAGAGGGGCGAAAGGGTCGTCGCGGTTTGCTGCGCGCCGCAGAAGGCCGGTCGGCCCGTTGACCCCCTGGCGCAGGCAGCAGCGGACAACGGGCTACCCGTTCACCAACCGGGCTCCTGGAAAACACCGGAAGCCCTCGAACTCATGAAAGGCTTCGAAGCCGACATCTGCCTGATGGCCTATGTATTGCTCTTTGTGCCGCAAGCGGTGCTCGACACGCCGCGCATCGGGACATTCCAGTACCATCCGTCACTTTGCCCGCATCACCGGGGCCCGAGTTCAATCAACTGGCCGATCGCCATGGGCAGGTCCATGACAGGATTGACAATATTCTGGCCGAACGACGGGTTGGACGAAGGGCCGATCCTGATGCAGAAGACATGCTCGATCGGGCCCGATGAAACCCTGGGAGATGTCTATTTCAAGAAACTGTTTCCAATGGGTGTCGACGCGATGATGGAAAGCCTGGACTTGATCAAGGCAGGGGTTGTCATTCGCCACGACCAGCGGCTTGACGACGGTTCATATGAAAGCTGGTTCGGCAGGGAACAGGCGCGGCTCGACTGGTCGAAACCGGTCAGTGAGACCTACAACATCATCAGGGCAGCAAATCCCGCACCGGGTGCGTGGACGACCCGCGAAGGCAAGCGAATCCAGGTCTTTGACAGTTCCAGGACCGAAGGAGATGGACCGGCAGGCGAAATCACGGAGGTTTCGGACGCCGGCGTCACCGTCCAGGGCAACGGAGGCCGCATCGTGATGAAACGTGTTCGCCCCGATGGCCAGGGAAAAATTCCCGCAAGTGAATGGGCCAGATCCGAAGGCATCGCTCCGGGCACCCGGTTGGGAACCTGAAAAGGAAAGGGGCCGGAAAGCTTCGATTCGGCCGGGCACCTGCCGTCACGGTCAGTGCGGCCGGAAAAAGGGGCCTCGATCTTCCCGCCTAGCAGTGCGGCACGACCACAAGGGCGTTGCCGCCCCACGGGGGCTCCACGGATTTCACGTACTCACGCGACCGGCGCGGTTTCATCCCTGGCCGGCGCATCGACTTCGCGTAATGCCGCTTCAATGAATTCCGGGCCGGTCCCCGGATGCTGCCCGCCGGTCGAGAGCTTGCGGCGCCAACGCCGGGCGCCCGGACGCCCCGCGAAGGCGCCCATCATGTGGCGTGTGATTGCTTGAAGCCGCTGTCCTCGCGCCAGTTCGGATTCGATGTAGGGAATCATTGCCCGTACAGCGATTTCGGGAGTCACGTCGCCTTCGGTGTCGTTGAACAGGCGGCGATCGGCCGGTCCCAGGATGTTCGACGGGTTGTTGTAGGCCGCCCGCCCGAACATGACGCCGTCGATCCCGGAGTTCAGGTGATCGATAGCCTGGTCCAGGGACTCCAGGCCGCCATTGAGAATGATTGAAAGCCGACCGAAGCGCTGTTTCATCTGTGCGACGAGTTCATGGTCGAGGGGTGGAATCCGTCTGTTGTCTCGCGGGCTTATCCCGTTCAACAGCGCCTTCCGGGCGTGAATGGCGATGGTCGTCACGCCCGCGGCGGCGATCCTGCCGATGAACCCGGGCAGCGTAACATGTGGATCCTGGTCATCGATTCCGGTTCGGCATTTGACCGTGACCTCCGTATCCTGGGCCGCCGACTGCATGGACTCGACGCAGCGCGCGACATGGTCCGGGTCCGCCATGAGGCAAGCCCCGAAGCCTCCATCCCTGACACGTCCCGACGGGCATCCGACATTCAGATTGATTTCGTCGTAGCCGGCCTCCCATCCGAGGCGGGTCGCTTCGGCGAGTTGATCGGGGCACGATCCGCCGATTTGAAGCGCGACGGGATGCTCGGCCGGATCGAATTCCAGCAGTCGGGGGGCAGCGCCATGAACGAGCGCCTGGGCGGGAATCATTTCGGTATATAGCATCGTGCGGCGCGAAAACTGCCGGTGGAAAAACCTGCAGTGGCGGTCCGTCCAATCCATCATGGGGGCAACCGATACCCTGGCGCACTGTTTCTCGGCCATTGCCCAGATCCCGGTCATTCTCGTCATTGGATTGGACCCGTTTATCAAAGGCGGAAGCGCTGGGCACGACCTGATTTGCAGGAATTCGAATCGGAATGTCCATTTGCTTGGCCTTGTCCCACCTCTTTCGACCGGCAGTCGTTCGTGGCGGGTTCCGGTTGCGCGGATACCTTTTTTCCTTTTGGTCCGGGCCGCTCCGGCCCGCCTGTCGGCAGCGGTCATCCCGGCTGAGGATGAATCCGCCACTGGGCACCTGGAATTTTGTCTCCCTGCTTCCTCCTTGCCACACTTGCAACGACGTCCTTTTCGGGTCGGGTATGCATATGGATCGGTACAATTTTGTGCTCCGAATGTAGCACCGGGAAAAAAGGATCAGGCAGGGCCGAAACAGCAGTCGCGTTTGACACCGTCAGGACTGTGGAAAACCTCAAGGCTGCGGGCATGGAAGAACGCTTGGCGAAAGCGGTTGCCACGGAGATGCGAGACGCGATTACCCGCGGCACTGGGACGAAGGCGGACTTGACCGAATTCAGGGCCGAGACCAAGGCCGAGACAACCAAACTCAGGAGCGAGATGGGAGAACTCAGGAACGAACTGAAAGCCGATTGCGCACCCTTGATAGTGTGGCTGATGTCCACGACCATCGCAGTGGGCGGCATCATCATTGCGGCGGTGGCTCTCCTTTGAACCGGGCAGGTCTGCATCGGTCCTGAACCCGGACTCCGGCGTTGGCCTGCGGAAAATCAAGCAGAAAACTGCCGGCCAGCATGCAAGTCGCTGAAGACCGTCAGCGATCCGAGAGAGGTGGTCACAGGTTCGGTCCTCCCCTGCAAGTCCTGCACGGTGCAAGCTACGCGTCCGCGTCCCCGCGCCCCCGCGTTCGAGTCCTTGCCCGGAAGAACGCTGATGCACCTGAAATTCACCGCTCGTTCCGCACAGACCCGGTTCCTGCCGACCCGGCATACCATGGCGAGGTCAATGGCGTTTGTCCGGTCCTCTGCAGGCGCGGAATTCCGCCACGCCATTTTCCCGCGCTTCCATGGAAGAACCTTGGGTTGACATCGGTTCCATGTCCAACGAACCTGCTGTGTTCACCGCTACCAGGCTCGTGCAGTCTTCAAGGTCGACCAAGGCGAACTGCTAATTCCCGGACGTGTCTTCGATCTGGTCGGAAACGCTGTCGGCGGCACCTTCCACGTCGCAACGGGAACCGGACAGAATGAACGCGGCTTGGCGATTCCCCCGAATGCCGACCATTCGGATGTATCCCGGATTTGTCGTTCAGGATGATTCGGAGGGACCGGGAGCGCAAAGGGACCGGTCGTCTGCTGTCTGCCGGAATTCCGCCGGCAAACCGCTGAAAACCCGAATCCCGATGTCCATCCCGCGCCATTTGCTGCCATGGGACCGGAATCGGGCGGACTTCATGAACCGGAAGGCCAGATCGGCAATGACGCCGGATCAAAATACTTGGTTTGTCCCCGATGTGCCCGTCTTCGCTTGCACGATTTTCCCTGGACGGCTAAATCATTCTCATGGCGAGAGTTCCAATACTTGTCGACCCCTTTGGCCGCTCGATCACTTATCTCCGTGTTTCGGTAACGGACCGCTGTGATTATCGATGCGTGTATTGCATGTCGGAAAACATGACGTTCCTGCCAAAGGCCGAACTCCTGACGCTGGAAGAGTTGGACCGGCTCTGTTCAGCCTTTGTCCGGGAAGGGGTACGTAAGCTGCGGATTACCGGGGGCGAACCGCTGGTTCGGCGAAACATCATCGAGTTTTTCCGCTCGATGTCGAGACACCTCAACACAGGGAATCTGGATGAACTGACGGTCACGACAAATGGTTCGCAGCTACGCCGGTTTGCGAAGGATCTTTACGCCTGTGGCGTAAGGAGGATCAACGTTTCCCTCGACACCCTTGACCCGGACAAGTTCTCCCGAATTACCCGTTGGGGTCGGCTCGCGCAGGTGCTAGACGGAATCGATTCAGCTCTCTCTGCCGGACTCCGGGTCAAGATCAACACGGTTGCCCTGAAGGGATTCAATGAGGACGAGCTCGAGTCTCTGATCGAATGGTGCGCCGGGAAAGACCTCGACATCACGTTCATCGAAGTCATGCCGATGGGCGACATCGGAAACGAAAACCGTATCGGGCAATACTGGTCGATCCGTGACGTGCGCGAACGCATTGCCAGGAGTTGGACCGTCGTGGATACCGCCGAACGAACCGGCGGCCCTGCCCGTTACGTTCGCCTGGTCGAAACCGGACAGAAAGTCGGGTTTATCACGCCGCTCAGCCACAATTTCTGCGAGAGCTGCAACCGCGTCCGCCTGAATTGCGTCGGGACCCTATACCAGTGCCTCGGGCAGGAAGGTTCGGTCGACCTGCGATCTGTACTGAGGGAGCGAACGGATGATGACGCCGCGCTCGTCGTAGCGATCCATGCGGCCATTGCCAGGAAGCCAAAGGGCCATGACTTCGACTATTCCCGCGGCTCCGTTCAGGGACAGATGTCACGCCACATGAGCCATACAGGCGGATGAGGTCTCCCTCCGTCGGTTTTTCAAGGACGTTCCGAACGAATGAATCAGGCGCGTATTCTTGTCTTGGCGGTCTGGCGTGGGCGTGTTGCATTTCCAACATTGTGACAGGGGTCTATTCGAATGGCCATGACTTCGAAAGAAAAGGTAACCAAGTCCGACGATGAATGGCGTGAACAACTGGGTGAGCTTGCCTACCGTGTGACGCGACAGGCGGGGACTGAGCGTCCGTTTACGCACGAAGGGTTTCCGAAAGGGGACGGTACCTTTTGTTGCGTGTGTTGCAATCAGCCGCTGTTTGCGACGGGAGCAAAATTCGAATCCGGCACAGGCTGGCCATCTTTTTTTCGGCCGTTGTCGGAAGACGCAATCGAAGAACGCGCTGACAGAAGCTGGTTCATGCGTCGGACGGAAGTCGTGTGCAGACAATGCGATGCCCATCTTGGGCATGTGTTTCCGGACGGTCCGGAACCAACCGGCCTGCGTTATTGCATCAACGGAGTGGCGTTGAAGTTCGAGGCGGACTGATCTCTTGCGCCCGGCTTCCGCGAGGAGCCCCTACGGACCATCGGCAAGGTCGTCTGACGTAATGTTGCCTATACTTCCGAGCAATTGACGGATCAATCCGGGCGATTTGACGGCAACATCCGTTACACGGCGGTTAAGCGCGATGACCCGCCCGTCTTCCAGTCCGAAACGCTCGACGTTGCTGACAGTGCCGTCGCCATCAAAACTGACAGCCACCAGTTGACGGTCGATGATCTCCGGATGCCTGTAAGCATATTCCCTGACCGTGCTGGAAAGGTAATACCATTCGCGCTCCTCGGTCGTGCTTGAGAATGCCGGCGTACCAATTTCGGTGGCGACGGTCTCTTCGGTATCGACGCCGATTTCAAGGAGATCGAGATCGACTTGCGAGGGCGTGTAGCCGTGGCTTCTAATCACCTCTGAACATGCGGTCATCGCGAGAACCGTCGCAACCAACAGAAGACTGATCGCCTTTTTTGTGGCAGACCCGGGAGCTTTCTGGCAAAACGTCATGCTCAGGCTTCCTTTTCGTGTCGTTCAAGCGGGGCACGATTGCGATAAACTGACGGAATCCCGAGAATAGCAACCGCTTCGGTCCCGGAACTATCATGAAAGCGACGCACGATAAAAGAGGTAGCAATGCGACGGCGGGAACGCCCTGCAGCCACAGGAAACTGTCCACGAGAAGGCTGCCCCGATCGGGTTTCCACCGATTCAGAATCAGGTTTTCCAGGCAGGAAACGGACGAGGTCCAGGGATTGCTGGGAGTTTCGTCGATCAGGCGCATGATGTTTGAAGGAACGCTTACACGCGAGACGCAGGGAATATGGAGACTGGAAGGTCATCTTGGCGCAACGGTCGTCCAACCGTGTGTTGCGTCCCTTCGGCCGGTGAAGTGCAGGATCGAGGAGTCGATCGTGCGCGCATTCGTTCCTGGTCTGGAGATGCCTGGACCCAACACGGTCTCGGTCTGTCCCGACGACGATACCGTCGAACCTCTGCCGGACGTGATCGACCTGTTTTGCATTGCAACGGAAGCACTCTCACTGGGCCTGCCGGACTATCCGCGCCATGAAGACACGAAAACGGTCGCCGAGAACGTCGGGCTGGTGGATACACCAAGTCCGTTTGCCGCATTGGCTGTCCTCAAGGGAAACGAATGACGGGGATTGCGAACGACACGATGCGTGTACAACTCGAACCGACATGCGGCCGAACGGCACCTCGGGACAGTGGGGGCGCCTTGAATCGCCGATAATCGAAGACGACACCGACCTTGTCCGGATTTTTTTGCAAAAAGACTTGATGGAATTTCATTTCAGGCTATTTTCTGGCATCCCGACGAGCGTTTAGAAGATCGTAGTACTGACAAACTGGGTGGCCTGTTTTCAGTCGGCCAAAACAACAAAGGATTGGAACATGGCAGTCCCTCGGAAAAAAGTAACCCGGTCGCGACGCAACAAGCGTCGGTCCCACGACCGGATTCGTGGCGCAAGTTGGCAGGAATGCCCGGAGTGTGGAGGCGTCAAGCGCCGGCATCACGCCTGTCCGGAGTGCGGGCACTACAAGGGTCGCGAAGTCATCATCGTTGAATTGGAAGACGATCAGGAAGTTGTCGCCTGACGTCTTTTCGGTCTGGAATGAACCAATCTGCTCCCACGGAGCCTTCCCGAGACTGGCAATCCATTGTTATTTCCGTCGATGCAATGGGGGGCGACCACGGGCCTGATTCCGTGATACAGGGGTTGCGGGGATTCGCCCGTGGGCACCAGGACGTCGGGTTTATCGTTCATGGGGATTCGGGCTCTCTCGACGACCTCGTCAATCGTTCGCCTGGTCTCCGCAGACGTTGCCAGATCCGGCACTCGGATGCTGTCGTCGGGATGAACGATCGACCCAGCCACGTCATGCGCCACGGACGCGGTACGAGCATGTGGGGTGCGCTGCAGTCGGTTCATGAAAAAGAGGCGACAGTCGCAGTGTCCTGCGGCAACACGGGTGCGCTCCTCGCGTTGTCGATGATCAGCTTGCGAAAGGCGCCACATGTCAATCGTCCCGCCATCGCGATACTGTGGCCGACCAGGAATCCCGGGAAATTCAACGTTGTGCTTGATGTCGGGGCTGACATACGGGCGGATGCCGAAGATTTGCTCAAATACGCGTTGATGGGGGTCTCGTATGCACGGACCGCACATGATCTCCGGAAACCGCGCGTCGGTCTCCTCAACGTTGGCACGGAGGAGCACAAGGGCAGGGAAGAACTCAGGCAGGCGCACGAATTGATCAGGTCGGCGGCTGAAGCCAACGGGTACCGGTTCGAGGGTTTCGTCGAGGGAGGTGATTTCCCTTCGGAAGACATTGATGTCGTGGTGACGGACGGGTTCACCGGCAACATTGCGCTCAAGGCGGCAGAAGGGACAGCAAGCCTGATCGATGAACTCTTGAACGAGGCATTCCGGTATTCGCCGCTATCGCGGTTAGGGGCGCTGTTTTCTTACGCGTCGCTGGGACGATTCAAGCGACGCATAGATCCCCGTCGTGTCAACGGAGGTGTTTTTCTCGGATTGAACGGAATTGTCGTCAAGTCTCACGGTTCTGCGGATGCGACAAGCGTTGAAGCTGCCGTTGCCCTCGCATACCGGTTGGCGAAACTACAGTTCCACGAGAAGCTTGTTGCCCGCGTGGCGTCAGTCGCTGTTGGTACTCTTGATGACGGTACCGGGAGCGACGACGTTGACCAGGCAGGGTCTGTCGCGTCGTGTTGAGAGCAGTTCCAGTTGGGGTCGGACATTCGCTTCCCGGCCGCGTCGTCCCGAATTCGGAATTCGAATCATTTCTCGATACGACGGATTCCTGGATTGAGGAAAGAACCGGCATAAGGAGACGTCATTTTGCCGCAGCCGACGAATTGACATCCCATCTTGCAACCGATGCCGCCAGGAACGCGCTCGAAGATGCATGCCTTCAGGTTGAAGAGATCGACGCGATCGTACTGGCGACTTCCACGCCGGACCAGACATTCCCCTCGACCGCGACCAGGGTCCAGGCGGCCCTGGGGGCTACGCGGAGCTATGCCTTCGACCTGCACGCAGTATGCGCCGGATTCGTTTATGCAATGGGCAACGCCAACGCGCTGATCGTATCCGGTCAGGCCCGGCGTGTCCTGGTCATCGGCTCCGAAACATTTTCCAGAATCATGAATTGGCAGGATCGCACCACGTGCGTGTTGTTCGGAGACGGCGCGGGTGCGCTGGTGCTCGAGGCCCGGGAAGGTCGTGGCGATAACGAAGACAGGGGAATCCTGTCGTGCAAACTGAAATCCGACGGGCGACTCAATCAGATTCTCTATGTTGACGGCGGCGTTTCATCGACCCAGACGACCGGTGTGCTCGTCATGGAAGGCCGAGAGGTATTCAGGCACGCGGTTGCCAAGCTCGCAGATGTTGCCCACGAGGTTCTGGATACCTCAGGTTTATCCGAATCGGATGTGGACTGGGTCGTTCCCCATCAGGCCAATCTCCGGATCATTCGCAAGACGGCCCAGAAAATGGGGATCCCGATGGAACGGGTCATCCTGACGGTTCAGGACCATGGCAACACGTCCGCCGCATCGATTCCCCTTGCCCTGTCGGTCGCAAAGCAGCAGGGCAAGCTCAAGGAAAACCAGGTCATCCTCACGGAGGCGATAGGGGGCGGGCTGACCTGGGGCGCTGCCTTGTTCCGCTGGTAGAGCCGCGTGGTCCGGAGATTCTTTCCGACTCGCGGGCGCGGGCCGCTGGCGGAATCCTGTCTGGATTGTCGGGCTTCTTGATGGCTTGAAAAACCTCCGCCAAGTGGTACTTTATCGTTTCATCGTCTTGAGGAGTTTCTTTCATGGCCAAAAAAACACTGACCAGACAGGACTTGAGACAGGCCGTGTTTCACGAGGTTGGCTTGTCCAACAACGAGTGTGGAAAATTGGTCGAGCGGATTTTGGAAATTATTTCGGAAGCCTTGATTTCAGGTGAGGAAGTAAAGATCTCGAATTTTGGATCGTTCAAGTTGCGCGACAAGCCTGAACGCATGGGGAGAAATCCGAAAACCAACGTTCCTGCCGCGATTTCCGCGCGTCGTGTCGTTACGTTCCGTCCGTCCAAGAAGTTTAAGGCAGCGATCGAAATTGGGAACAAGCCCTCGCAGATTTCCGAATAGATGAAGAAGAGCAAGGACGCGCTACGCAGTATTTCGGAGGCCGCCACGGAACTCGGTGTCTCCGCCAGCGCATTGAGGTTCTGGGAAAGTCAGATTCCGCAAGTCAGGCCGGTCCAGCGATCGGGAAACCGCCGGTATTACCGGCCGGACGATGTCCTTTTGCTTACGGGAATCAAGCGGCTGCTCCACGACGACGGGAAGACCATCAAGAAGGTCTGCGAGATTCTTCAGTCACACGGCGTCGATCATGTCAGATCGCTGGCGTCAGCACCGGCTGACGGCAACGATGGCGCCGCATCCATCCCGGAATCCGGCGCAATTCCCTCCGACGACATCCCGGGCCGGAAGGAATCCGGCGATGACGTGGTCGAGGTCGAGGAACAGGTTCCGGTTTCACCTGGCGGGCTCCTGAGGGGGCCGCGGCGAATCGGTGCCGCGTCCGGTCTTGGTGACGCCGAACTGGCGGAAATCCGCAGGCTGTATTTCGAACTCGCGGCGATACGCGACCGAATGGCCGAGGACCTCGATGAAACAGCGTCACGTCCCGAGTGACGCTGTCGTCCCTTTACCAGACGGGTTTCCATTTGCGGACATAATGTTCTCGACTATAAGGAACGCGTCGGGCTATGGCGCAGCCTGGTTAGCGCGTTCGTCTGGGGGACGAGAGGTCGCAGGTTCAAATCCTGCTAGCCCGACCAAGCGGAAAGAGTTGCAATGAGTGATCGGCGGCATGGTCGCCGGTTGCTGCCGGTGGAGTTCAGATCGGTGCTGGTGTGCAGATGACGAAGTACGAGGGCGTCTTGCCATCCCAGGACATAATCGAACTTGCGAATTCGGGCGGGATCAACTCGACGTTGCCGATTGAACCCCGCCAGGTCCAACCGGCGAGCCTCGACCTGAGGCTCGGGAGGAATGCCTGGCGGATCCGGGCGTCTTTCCTGTCCGGCGAAGGGTCGACCGTCAAGAAACGCCTGAGCGAATTCGGAATGCACGAGATCGACCTTTCCAACGGAGCGGTGCTGGAGAAGGGCTGCGTGTATCTCGTTCCACTGATGGAGTCCCTGGCGGTCCCGAATGATCTGACGGCAGTCGTCAACGCGAAAAGCTCGATTGGACGCCTGGACATCTTTACGCGGTGCATAGCCGACCACGGGACGGAATTTGACAGGATCGAACCCGGATACACCGGCGCTCTTTACGCCGAGATTTGCCCGAGGTCGTTTTCGATACTCGTTCGTCCTCGACTGTGTCTCAACCAGATCCGTTTTCGAAGGGGAGAGTCCGTCCTTACCGACGAAGAACTCGCGCAGTTGCATGCGCGATACCGCCTCGTTGACGGCAAGGCGCGCATTGACAACGGTCTTGAGTTCTCGGTCGACCTGTTGCCGGCAAGCGGCTCTGCCGCGGGTTACAGGGTCAAGCCCCACACGGGTCTGATCGACCTGGGAAAGGTTGACCACTACGACCCGGTGGAATTCTGGGAACCGGTGTACTCGGAAAGGGGCCGGATCATCCTGGATCCCGGAGCCTTTTACATCCTCGTCAGCCGGGAGGCGGTGCACGTTCCCTCGGTTTGCGCAGCGGAAATGGTTCCCTTCAACGCGATGGTCGGGGAGTTTCGGGTTCACTACGCGGGTTTCTTTGACCCGGGTTTCGGCAGCACGGTGTACGGAGGAAAGAAGTCGCGAAGTGTTCTGGAAGTGCGTTGCCATGAAACGCCGTTTTCGCTCGAGCACGGACAGGCTCTTGGAAGACTAGTCTACGAACGGATGACCGGGGTTCCGGAGCGCGTCTATGGCCCCGGGCTTGGATCAAGCTACCAGGGCCAAGGCCTCAGGTTATCCAAGCATTTCCGCAGAGTTTCCGTGACACGGAAGTGATCACGCGG
Organism: Paracoccaceae bacterium; assembly: GCA_963664045.2. Taxonomy (GTDB): domain Bacteria; phylum Pseudomonadota; class Alphaproteobacteria; order Rhodobacterales; family Rhodobacteraceae; genus JAPPHA01. The sequence goes on from CAXXGT010000006.1 coordinate 39,864, forward strand.
GCGTTGCGGAAACAGATGCCACGCCTCTTCCCGGGCGAAGTGGCCCGGCAGTCGGTTTCGTCTCCCGGTCCGTGACACCCGTGGACGGCGGCTGGGCGCCAAGGACCTCTCGGTGCAGGTCTTTCCCGTACGGCCCGCGGTTGATGTGTCATCCGTCAGCGACCGCGGCCCGTTCACTTCGCTTGGCGCCTGAATCGTCCAGCAGGACACGGGCACGCCCGGTAGCCCTGTCGATATGCTCACTCAACAATGTCACGGCCAGGGTGACATCCGCTTTCGTGACGGCTTCGAGAATCGCTTCATGTTCCACGTGATGCGGGTCGATGAGACCGGGTTCGTTCATCACCAGGAAGTGGGTCAGGCGTGCCAGGCCCACGTACTGGTCCGAGATTATCGAGATGGTCCGATTGAAGGGTGACGGTGCGAGCAGTGCCAGGTGAAACCGCCTGTTGAGTTCCACCTTTTCCCAAAGATCGCCGCATTTGCGATCCTGCTCCAGCAGCGATTTGCAGCCCACCAGGGTATCCGGCGTATGCCTCGGCACGGCGTCTTCGAGGACAACGGGTTCAAGGGCGCCGCGAATCCTGTTGATTTCAATGAGGTCCCGCTGATCGACCTTCGCGACGACGGGGCTGCGACGCGGCCTGAGAATGATCAGGTCCTCTGCGGCCAGGATACGGATCGCCTCGCGGACCGGGACGATGCTGACGCCGAGTTCGCTCGCGAGGGGCATGATCTTCAGTTCACTGCCCCCCTCCAACTCGCCCGCGATGATGCGCTGTTTGAGTTCCTCGTAGATGGCGCGTGGGCCGTCTCCGTAGTTGAGCAGCGTGCCTTCCATCCTGTCCTCCGGGTTCACGCGTCCTTTTCCTCGAATTCATGGAACATTTCCGCAAGACCGCACAGTGCGAGATCCGAGTACCGTGACGAGACAAGCTGGACGCCTGCCGGCAGCTCTCCGGCCGCCCGGCGCAACGGTACGCAGATTGCGGGCAGGCCCGGAAGGCTCGCGAGCCCGAACCAGAAATGTTGTTCAAGGACCGGCCGCCTCCTACCGTTGACCGGTACCGTTCGCATCGTGACGTCTTCGACCATCTCGAGGGGCGGCGCCGTACACACACCGGCCGGACACGCCAGGAGATCGTATTCCCGGAAGAATCGGGACCATTCCCGGCCAATGAGAAGGCGCTCCTCGTGCAATTCGAGCCAGGCACGGTGAGGGAGATTCGCGCCCCTGGCGTTGAGTTCCGCATGGCCATTCCCGCAACCGGTGCGGCGTCCGGAGCCGTGCGGCCGGGAGGAAGACAGTGCCGGCCTCGTCGAGGTTTCCGCCCGGACGAGGAGGTTCATGATTTCAGTCTGGCGGGCGAGATCGACGTCCGGGCGGGCGCCTGGCTCGACGGTCGCTCCCGCCCGGGCGAGCGTCGCGGAAAAGCGTTCGAGCCGGTCGAGGTATGCCCCGTCGACTGGGCACCGTTCGTCGGCCAGGATCACCGCGATCCTGAGGTCGCGAAGCGGGCGCGGATCTGCCGGCGGCAGCCGAATGCCCCACGGCGAACCGGGGTCCGCCGGTCCGGAAAGGACCTGCAGGATCATCGCGGCATCGCGGGCCGAGCGTGTGATCGGCCCGGCCACGCCGATATCAGGCTCCCGCGACTCGCCTCGCGGGCTGTGGCCGAGCATCGGGACCAGCCCCCAGGTCGGTTTGAGTCCGAACACGCCGCAATAGTGGGCGGGAAGGCGGATCGAGCCTCCAAGATCGCTGCCGATGTCGGCGTAGCTCATGCCTGTCGCAACGGCTGCCGCAGCGCCGCCCGATGATCCTCCGGCGCTGCGCTCCGTGTCATGGGGGTTTCGGGTCGTGCCATGCAGCGGGTTGCTGGTTTCCCAATCACCGAGGTAGGCCGGGATGTTCGTCTTCCCGATGATAATCGCTCCGGCCTTTCGCAGCCGTTCGACGATGGCCGAGTCCCTGTCCGCGATGTGCTCTTCCCGACCGGGGTCACCCCATGTCGTCGGTCTCCCGGCCCAGTCGAAACACTCCTTCACCGTGACAGGAATGCCGTGGAGCGGCCCGACTTTCCTCCCGGCCCGCTTTTCCAGGTCGCAACGGTCTGCCTTCCGGCGGGCACCTGCCGCCTCGAGGTGGACGATCGCGTTGACGGACGCGTTCAGCGCGGCGACGCGTTCGAGGCAGGCCTCAAGTGCCTCCCGGGCCGTCGTTTCGCTGACCCGGAATGCCGCGTGAAGCGCCGACATGTCGGGATAGCGGCCCCGGGTTGTCGCGGCGGGATCAGGTGAAACTGTTTCGGTCCATGTCATGTTGCTTCGAGGACCTTGCTCAGGAACTGTTTCAGCCGGTCATTCTTTGGATTGCCGAAGATCTCGTCGGGCCTGCCTTCCTCGACCATCACGCCCCCGTCGAAGAAACACACCCTGTCCGAAACCTCGCGGGCAAATCCCATCTGGTGGGTGACCAGGAGGATCGTGTAATCGCCGGACTTTGCCAGGTCGCGAATCACGTTCAGGACTTCGCCGACCATTTCGGGGTCCAGGGCCGACGTCGGTTCATCGAACAGCAGGATTTCCGGCCGCATGGCGAGGGCCCGCGCGATTGCCACGCGCTGTTGCTGGCCGCCCGAGAGCTGGCTCGGGTAATGGTCGCGCTTGTCGGTGAGGCCCACCATCTCGAGGAGGCCCAGGGCCTCGTCAGTGGCCTCCGCCTTCGTCAGTCCCTTGGTCTGGATCGGTGCCTCGATGCAGTTCTCGAGCGCCGTCATGTGGGGGAAGAGGTTGAAGTTCTGGAACACCATGCCGATCTTCGAGCGTATGCGCCGGATGTGCGCCTTGTTGGCCGGAACCAGCCTGTCGTTCTGGCGCATCAGGTTGAGGGGCTCGCCGTCGACATAGATCGTACCGCCCTGGATACCTTCCAGTGTCATCAGCACGCGCAGAACTGTCGTCTTTCCGGATCCCGACGGGCCGATGACTGCAACGATCTCGCTTTCATCGACGTGGAAATCAAGGTCCTCGAGGACCTTGAGTTCGCCGTAGGCCTTGAGAACCTTTTCGAATCTGATCTTCGGTCCGCTCACCTCTGAATGCTCCGTTTTACATAATTCTCGACAAGCCGCACCAACTGCGCCGACACGAGGCTCATGACGAGGAAGAAGATACCTGCGATCGTGACGGCTTCGGTGAAGCGGTAATACTCGGAACCGATCAGCTTCGATGCGTGCATGATTTCGCCGACCGCCACGAAAGAGAGAAGGGGCGTTTCCTTGAAGATCGCGATCAAGTAGTTGCCGAGCGCAGGCACGATCGGCGGCAGCGACTGCGGGATGATGATCTTCCGGAACGTTCGGTACGTCGACAGGTTGAGTGCCGTTGCGGCTTCCCACTGGCCCCGCGGCACCGCCTGCAGGCCGGCGCGGTAGACTTCGGCGCAAAGTGTCGAGTTGTAGAGCGCGATCGCAAGTATGCCAGTCGTCAGAGGCGGCAGCGTAATGCCGACCTCCGGCAGGAGGAAGAACAGGAAGAAGATCTGAACGAGCAGCGGCGTCGCCCGTATGAGCTCGATGAATTCCGTGACGATCCGCGAAACGACCCGGTTGCTCGAGGTCTTGAGAAGCATCAGCACCAGCCCTCCGACGAGTGCGAGGAGGAACGATGCGAAGGTCGCGTACACCGTGATTCCAGCGGCCTCCCAAAGGCGCGGAACGACGACTTCGAAAGTGAAATCCCATTGCCAGTCCATGGGTCAGTGCCCCCGTCTCAGGTGCCGGGAGAACCGGTCTTCGAGCGCGTCGCCGGCGAAGCGAACGAACTGGGCGAAGCAGTAGTAAAGCATAACCGTGATCGCAAAGATCTCGAGTGTCCGGAAGTGAAGCTGGTTTTGCTGTACTGACGCGTAAGTGATGTCGACAAGCGTCACCGCGGAAACCAGCGCCGTTGCCTTGATCAGTTCGATCGTCAGGTTCGTCATGCCGGGCGTCATCACGATGACCGCCTGCGGAATCACGATTCGCACGAGGCGTTTCCACTCGGACAGGTTGAGTGCGACGGAGGCTTCGAACTGCCCCCGCGGTACGGCGGCCATCGCACCGCGAACGATTTCCGCGCCATAGGCGCCGAAATTGAGACCGACGCCGAGGACGCCTGCTGTCATCGGCGAGAGAACGACTCCGAATTCCGGAAGCACGAAATACAGCCAGAAAAGCTGCACGAGCAGCGACGTGCCGCGGAACACCTCGATGTAGACAATCGCCAACCAGCGGATTGGCGCGACCCGGCTGTCCTTGGAGATTCCGGCAACGAACGACATGACGAAGAAGAGCAGCGCCGCGAGGACGGAGATCTGCAGGGTCACGATCGCTCCGCGCAGCATCGCCGGCAGGAAGATCCGCATCTCGGAAAACGTCGCGAAACTCAATCCGACGAGAAATCCTGTCAGGGCGACGACCGCTACGATCCGTCCAGCCAACGCAACCGCCTCCTTCCTGCCGGGCAAATTGCCCCGGAACTTCCGGCGCACTTCCTTGAAATGATCATCGCCATCGTCTTACCGCGGGTTCTGCCGGCCGCGCAAACGGTCGACTCCGCCGTAGTTCCAGGCATTGTAGGAATTCCCCCGCCGGAGGTAGCGCCCGCCCGTGGACGTGTGCGGATTGTCGTCCCAGGAGAACACCTTGCCTTTCTCCAGGGCTTCACGAACCAGGAACCGCGTTTTTTGGCTCGCCACTATGTCCGCCCGAAGCTCTGTCAGGTCGCCCCACGCGTCGTCTGCGAGAGCGCGGAGTTCCTGTTCCAACCCTGCAACGCGGGTTTGGCCAGCGAGATTTTCCAGTTCGAGCGGATCTTCAGACAGGTCGAAGAGCAGCGGTGGAACGGACGCCGAACAGATGAACTTGTAGCGCCCCCGTTTCACCATCATGACCGGTTCGACGACGCCCTCGCAGGTCATTTCGCTGAAGACCGTGTCGGGCCAGTCCCGGGCGGTGCCCCTGGCCAGCGGGATGATGCTGTTTCCGGCAACGGGCTGAACGGGCTTGAGTGAACCGGACGGATCGGCCATGTCGACGAATGTCGGCAGCAGGTCGACGAGCGACACGTTTTCCCGGACCCGCTTCGGTTCGAATCCTGTTCCGCAGAGAATCAGCGGTATCCGCACGGCGTTTTCGAAGAACACCTTCTTGAACCACATCCCGCGTTCGCCGAGCATCTCGCCGTGGTCGGACGCAAGCGCGACAACCGTCCCGTCAGCGAGTCCCGTCTCTTCGAGCGTTTCCAATATGCGTCCGATCATGTCGTCGACGTAGGACATCGCGCCGTAATAGGCGCGCCGCGCGTTCCGGACGTGCTGATCAGTGATCCCGGGCGCGGGAAGGTTGTAGTGACGGAAAATCCTCCTGCTGTGTTCGTCCAGGTCGGAGTCCGCGATTTCTCCCACGCGCGGCAGGCCGATTTCGAGATCCGTGTACCGGTCCCAGTGCTCTTGCCGGCAGAGAAACGGTTCATGAGGATGGGTGAAGGACACGGTCAGGAAGAAGTTGCGCGTATCGTCGCTCCTGGCCAGGTCGAACAATTTCTGTACCGCATGGAATCCCACTTCTTCGTCGTAGTCCATCTGGACGGTTCGCGGCACGGGTCCCGCCTCGACGAGGGCCTCGCGGGCATCGGTTGCGAAATCGTCGTCCTCGCCGTCCCACTGCGGCAGCGTGCGAAAGTCGGCCGAATAAATCTCCGGCGTCAACCGTTCCTCGTACCCGTGCAACTGGTCCGGGCCAACGAAATGCATCTTGCCGCAAAGCGTGGTCTGGTAGTCGAGAATCCGCAGATAGTGGGCGATTGTCGGAATAGACGCCCGGAACTCTGCGGCATTGTCGTAGCATTCGATCTTGCTCGCAAGCTGCCCGGTCATCATCGAAAACCGCGACGGCGCGCAAACCGGGAAGTTCGTATAGGCGTTCTCGAATACCACGCCACTGTCCGCCAGCCGCTGGATGTTCGGTGTCCTGGCGGTGGTTCCGCCGTAGGCGGACAGTGCCGACGCGGCCTGCTGGTCGATCATCAGGAAAAGAATGTTCGGACGCATCGCCATGTCCTGCTGCCCGTCAGCCGTGCAGATTCTGGACGTCAAATGGCATGGTGTTGTTCGGCTGCCGGCGCCGCACCGGGTAGGGCAGCGCCGGCATGGTCACTCGTCCGTGGTGATTAGCCTTCACACAGTTCGGCGGTTTTCTGGGAGGGAAGCTCGTCCGCTTCCATCCCGTGCTTTTCGAAGATCGCCAGGTGTCCGGGCGAACCGATGAAAGCCGTCAGTTCGGCGTTGAAGGCATCGACGAAGTCGCCGTCTTCCTTGCGGAATGCGAAGGCGCCGTGCGGCATGGCGAGTTCTCCCGCCACGATCTTGAACGCGGGAACCATTTCCAGGTCCTGTTCCGGCACACCCCGCACCACTTCACGGCTTCCCGGGACGGACAGCGCATAGACCTGGGCCCTGTCGGCACGGAGTGCCGCGATCGCCGTCGGGTTGTCGGGAATCTGCATGATCTTGTCGTCCGGAACGCCCGAGGATTCGGCATAGCCGGTTTGCGCGGCACCGGAGACGACCGCGACGGTCAGGTCTTTTTCCGCGATGGAATTGTAATCGACGACACCGTGCGGATTGCCCTTAACCACGATCAGCGTCTGCTGAATCCCGAATGTCGGTTCCGAGAACCGGACCTCGGCGCAGCGTTTCGGAGTGACGAACATGCCCGCGGCGACCACGTCGAAGCGTCCCGACTTGACGCCCGGTATCAGCGCACCCCATTCGATTGCCTTGGCATCGGCGATCTTGCCGCCGAGTTTCTCGAGAACCGCCATCAGCGTATCGACATCGGTTCCGGTGAGGTCGCCGTTCTCGTCCATGTAGGCGTAGGGCTTGAAATTGTAGAAAGCGACGTTCAGCCCGTCGCCCTTGGCCTGGTCCATGAGGCCCGCGGCGTGCGCGGAAGGCAACCCTGCCGCCACCGCTGCCGCGATGCCCAGTGCGAAGAGATTATGTTTCCAGGATGTTGTCATCGTCATACTCCTTCCAGTTTGGCGGTTTGAGGTTTCGCGCGAACGCCACCCCGCGCGACCACTAATCGTTTTTGCCTGGCGCCTCATGCGTCGACCACCGGGATGTCCCATTCTGCCGCGGGGGCCGACAAGAGGTCCGGATCGCCCTCGGTCACTGCCCAGTTGTCTTCCGCGTTGATGAAGCCCAGGTGATTCGAGAAATTCGGATTGCAGGCGAAGACGTTCCCGGACTCGAACGTGACGTCTTCGAAGGCGGCGAGCGAAGGGTACTCGGTGGTGTCGATGCCGACCCCGTGGCCGACGCGCCCGACGCCCATTGTCTCGAGACCGCGTTCGGCGAGGTAGCCGTCGACTACGCGGATCACGTCTGCCGGCCTGTTTCCTGCGCGAAGCTGCTGGTTGCAATCGTGGCGCAATTGCATCGTCCAGCAGTAGAACTCCGAAAGCTCCCCGGACGGTGCGCCGACTGAAGCGGTCCGCGCGAGATCGGACCAGTAACCGCGCCAGGAAACGCCGACGTCAAAGCCCAGTGTTTCGCCCTTTCGGATCACGCGATCGGTCGGCAGCAGCACGATGCCATTTTCGTTGGCGCCGGACAGCACGCAGAGAAGCGAGATTTTCTCGGCGCCTCCCGCGACGAGATTCCGGCGCAGGATCCTGGCGACCTCGTTTTCGGTCATCCCGGCGCGAACTTCGTTGAACGTTTTCACCTGCGCCTCGGCATTGATGACCGCGGCGCGGCGCATGTATTCGATCTCCTTCGGCGACTTTACGTTCCGAACCGCCAGGATGATGTCAGCCGCGTCCGTGAACTCGGCGAGGGGAAGTCCCTCCACGATGTCGCGGAAGCCGGAATAGCTTATGCCAAGGTACTGTTCACGGCCGAGTTCGCAACCGATGCAAGCCCCGGACAACCGGAGATCCTCAAGGACGCCGACGATGAATTCCGGATGCCCTGTCAGGCTGCCGGTCGTTCGGATGTCCGAGACGTAGGATGTCTGCTCGACCTGTGCAATCTCGAACGGCATGGTGATCAGGGTCGGTTCATCGTCCTTCGGCAGGATGAACACGTAGGAGCGGATCTTGTCGACGGCGCACTGCTCCGACCGGTGCCCCGTGAAGTACTGGTAGTTGAGACGTTCGGTCACGAGAAGCGCGTCGATGTCCTTTTCGTCCATCAGCGCACGCGTCCTGGCGTAGCGATCTTCGAATTCCGTGCGGGAAAAGTCCGCGTATTCCGGTGCCATCGTCCTGCGTTCGTGTTGACCTTGCGCATAATACTATATAATATAATATATATTGCAAGCAGTTTTTCCCGGAAACAGGCAAGTGTCCGCCTTGGAGATCGGGGATGTCCGCGCGTCGAACGGGCGGAGACGTCCAGGACAGGGCGCCGTCGGCGGGTTCGGGCACCAACCGGGCCGCGGCGACCGCTATCGGCCAAACGATGACGAAATCCGGATTGACGCGCAACGATCCCAGGTTCCCGGCTGCCGGAATGTTGGAGTTCGATCATGCTCCGGCCACAATTCTCTCGTAAACGGTTTCGCTCCGTCAGGCATGGCCGCAGCCGTATCGGAATCGGAGGATTTCATCGGCAGCCCGCATCCCGTTCAGTCCACCGGAGATGATTTCGCTGCCCGCGGTCCGATTCCCGCACGGAACCGCGAATCCGGAATTGACCTGGCAATGCGGTTGATCCCATTTTCGGGGAGCAGGGTTCAATTGGCGATGTCAAGCACGTCTTTGCTCAAGTCCGTTACGATTTTGGCCGATCCGGTAGAATCCCGTTTTGCGTGGAAGGAGCACCATGGACGTCTGGCGGGAACTGGCTCGCGCGGAAACCGACGAGGGTGACACGATCATCCTGCGGCGGCGTGGGGATATCTACGATATCCGCTTCAACGGCTGGGAACTCATGTCGAGCAGCAATTCCGTGTCCGAAACGACCCTGGCACGGGTCGTCTGCGGTCAATGCCGCGAGGAGTCTCCGAAGATCCTGATTGGCGGCCTCGGGATGGGTTATACCCTGCGCGCCGTGCTCGATACCGTCGGCGGGGAGGCAAAGATCACTGTTTGCGAACTGCTGAAAGACATCGTCGAGTGGAACAGGGGTGTGCTGGCTCCTCTGGCCGCACACCCGTTGAACGACACGCGGGTCAACGTCCGAAACGTAAATGTCGTGGACGTGATCCAGGAGGGCGGGCACGTCTTCGACGTGGTCTTGCTGGACACCGACAACGGTCCCGACTTCATCCTTCACCGGCCTAACCGTGTCCTCTACGAACCAGAAGGACTGGCCTTCGTCTCGCGCATCCTCGCGCATTATGGCGTTGCAGGTTTCTGGTCGTCCACGGAATCCACCGAATTCGAGGTTGCCCTGGATTCGATCGACTGGAAATGGCAGCGGCTTTGCGTCCAGCTGGCCGTGCCCGGAAAGGAAGTCTTCCACGTCGTCTACATGGCGGGTCGGTCGCTGTCGCAATGATCACGATGGAGGCGACGAGCGGGACCGGCGACCGCGAACTCACTGCCACCCGCGCCTATTGCGTCCAGGTAGAAAGCCTGAACGAGGCGCCGGCCGGCTTGCCGACGATCTCCGGCGCGGTCCAGGCGGGCCGGACGCTCACGGCGGACGACTCCAGTATCGCCGACCCGGACGGCCCACCCTCCGGCCAGCCGAGTCTGCCCTTCAGCTATCAGTGGAACCAGGGCGCCGCCGCCGACACGGCGACCACGATCGACGGCGCGACCTTGAGCAGCTGCGAGGTGCAGGATGGCGATGGCGGCCTGCGCCTCTCGGTCACGGTGATCTAGACCGACGGCGCCGGGACGAACGAGAGCCTGACCTCGGCCGCGACGGGGACGGTGGCCGCGGCGCCGGACACGCCGGAGAACGTGAACGCGACGGTTGAAACCAGCCGCTTCAGCATATCCTGTAGCGTGCCGGCTTCCGACGGTGGCAGCTTGGTCACTGGCTACGAATACCGGTTCGACACGGGCAACCGGGTGTCGACAGGCTCGACAGTGACATCACGCACCTTCACCGACATCCGTTTGCTCGCCGAGAACCGGAACACGCAGTTCCAGTTGCGGGCGGTCAACGCGGTCTGCCCGGGCGCCCCGGCCACCATCGAGCTGAACAGGCAGGTTCAGGTGACGACGCCGATGGTCTCCCTGTCCCTGGAAACGAACAGCATCGACGAGAGTGGAGCGAACAACAACGCAATGCTCACCGTCACCCTGAGCGGCCTTGCCACCACGGCCGATGCGACATTCTCGGTGCCGACGCACGACGAATACACCTCCAGCCCGGCCAGCCGGACGATCGCCGCCGACTCGGGCGCGCACCGCGACCTTCACCATCACCGCGACGAACGACAACACCCGCAAGGCGGACCGGACGGCCGCTTCGTGACTTCCACCTTCGACGGCAAGGCGGACGAACTCGACGCGGGCGACGGCCACACCCTGCGCCTGGGCGCAGAGGCGTCGCGGCGCCATGCGCTGGACGGCTGGGCGACTGTGACGCCGCGGTTCGAACCCGGCTTCGAGGCGGTCGCCGCAACGGATCCGGATCGTGCGACATCCGGCGAAGCGTCGCAAACGCTCCTTGAACGTGTTCAAGTGTACTGGATTCAGCGACCGAACCTTGCGGCAAGGCCTTCGGGGGAATAACCTCGGACCGGGAACAGAAACGGAGATCTGCTTGCCGAATTCAGCTTGATCGTGGCCCTTCGCTCCGGGTAGCTCTTGAGTCAAAAAAACCACTATCTCATTGATTCCGCGAAGTTTCGCGATATTTCCGATTTCGACTGTCCTGATCACCTGGTAGCCGAGTTGTTTGGTGCGCCAGCCGAACTTCGAGACTGTCCAGTCCACTTCTCCGGACGGCACAATCAATCACGACTTTCGCTTTCGCGACAGGGCTGCCGCCGCGCGGGGGAGGTGGCTACCATGGTGATATTGGGTGGTGCGTTGGTGAAATTTGGCACGGCTGAAGCCAGCGCGCAAAGCGCGGCCCCTTCCAGCACTTTTTTTCGGCCTTGGCGCTGCCGGCTCGCATTGATGTGCCACGCAACGCGAACCGAGATGGGCCATGGATGAGGCGATCAAGTATGGCGCCCGCAAGGGGGAGCTTGTTCAGGGAGTGCCGACAAGACGACACTCAGTGACATTCTGGCATAGCGGTCTTCGACCTCCTCGCCGGAGTGGTCGGCATTTTCCGGCGCTGTCGTTCTGTAGTTTCATGTTGATCTTTATACGATACTATATAATATAATATATATTGCGAGCGGTTTACTGGGGAACACGCAGGTGTCCGCCTATGAGTTCAGGGAAGTCCGTGCGTTCATCGCGTGGAGACGTCTGGAAAAGGTGCCGTCGGAGAATGGGGGCACCGGTCGTGCTCTCCGAGGACATGCCATAGTCCGTCCCGTGGCGATCGCTGCCAGTCAACCGGTTAACCGATGACGGAATTCAGATTCGCGCGCCGATCCTCGGTCCTCGGAAAGTCGGTGTTCGATCACGTCCCCGGCACCATTTCTCTCGCCAGTGGCGCCGCTTACCCGCCCTTGCTGCCCGATGTCGTGCGCGAGGCTGCCGAAGCGTTCGGCCCGCTTCGGGAGGAAGCGATGCAGTACGGACCACTGATGGGTCTGGATGACTTGCGCGAGGAAATCTGCAGGTTCGTGGCCGGAGACGGGATCCCGGCGCGGCCTGAAAACGTACTCGTCACATATGGGGCTAAGAGTGCGCTCGACCTCGCGTGCCGCGTCTTCGTCGAACCGGGTGACCGTGTCATCGTGACGCGTCCGTCTTACATGACCGCGGTCAATATCATGCGTACGCACAACGTCCAGTTCGTCGATGTCGGCCAGGACCAGGACGGCCTCTCGACCGATGAACTCGAGGAGCAACTCGAACGCTTCGAGGCGAACGCGGAGCCGATGCCGAAATTGCTGTTCGATGTACCGGATTTCCACAACCCGACCGGCATCACCATGAGCCTTGCGAGGCGCCGGAAAATCCTGGAACTCGCCCGGCGCTACAATTTCGTGATTTGCGAAGACGATCCGTACCGCCGCATCCGGTTCGAAGGCGAGCCTGTGCCGCCGATCAAGTCGTTGGACACGACCGGTCAGGTGATTTCGCTCGGAACCGTGTCGAAAACTCTCGCGCCGGGGTTGCGTGTCGGCTGGGCCATTGGCGACGCAGGTGTCGTCCGCAGAATGGCCATGCAGAAGGCCGATGGCGGGTCGAATACCTTCGCACAGCGCATTGTCGTCCAGCTCATGCGTTCCAACAAGATCAGCCGGCATGTCGACGAACTGACGGAAAAAATGCGAAACCACCGGGACGCGATGGTTGCTGCACTTGCCGAGTACTTGCCGGAAGCGAGGTTCCGGGTGCCGGATGGAGGGTATTTCCTTTGGGTCCGGCTATGCGAGCGCGACGATGCGGAACGCGTTGTCGAACTGGGTATCCGGGGTGGCGTCGAGGCCACGCCTGGGCGACTGAGTTTCCCTTCCGATGACCCCGGGAATTGCCTGCGATTGGCATACAGTTTCGTGAGCGAAGACCAGATACGCAAGGGGATTGAGCAACTCGGAATGGCATACAGGTCGTACAGGTCGGCCGTGTCACCCGCCTGAACCGTCAGCAAAGGAAAACAGAATGCCTTGTCCCAAAGCCAGCCTGGCGCCATCCTGCGAGATCGACTTCGACAAGGACGGAAAACATCACGGCTACATCAGGATTCAGTTCTCCTCCGATCGCTCCGCCTATGGCTGGATTCCGGTGCCGGTCATGTCGATCAGGAACGGCGCCGGGCCCTGTGCTATGGTCATCGGCGCCAATCACGGTGATGAATACGAGGGCGTTTCCATTTGCAACGAGTTGTACCAGACGCTTGAGCCTTCGGACATTACCGGCCAGATCATCTTCCTGCCCGCGGCCAATGCGCCCGCGTTTTATTCCGGTCGCCGCACGTCACCGATCGACTGGACGGGAGAAGCCAATCTCAACCGGCTTTTCCCCGGCAACCAGTATGGTTCGCCGACCGAAATGATCGCCTGGTACATCACAAACCAACTGGTCCACAGGGCCGATGCCATTTTCGACCTCCATTCCGCCGGCAAGTCGATCGATCATCATCCGTCGGTGAAGATCCGCCTGATGGGAATCCAGGACAAGGACGCGCTGCAGATGAAGTTCCTGCATCTGTTCGGGGCGCCTCTCGGGATCGTCGGCAACAGGGTCCATGAAACGACGCTCTCAGGTGAAGCGCTTCCCCGGAACATCATCTACGTTTCGACCGAGCTGGGCGGTGCCGGCAAGATCAGGCCCTGGATTCGCGATTTCGCCTTCAACGGCATGAAGCGCTGCATCCGCGAAATGGGCATCCTTCCGCGGGATCTTGACCTTCCCGAACCGGAACACGCGGTTCGGCTCATGGACATGCAGACGGATGAAAATTACGTCTATGCCAACAAGGACGGCATGTTCGAACCGCGCGTGAACCTGGGCGATGACGTGGAAGACGGGCAGTTCGCGGGCTACATCTGGTCGGTCAAGGAACCCTGGCTCGCTCCCGAAAAGCTGCACTTCAAAAAGGGCGGCGTCGTGTTTTGCAAGCGGACACCTGCCCTTTGCGAGGTGGGCGACACGCTGTTCTTTACGTTGAACGGTTATCGTGGATGATGGTGACTGCACCCGGCAGGCTCTGCGGTCATGTCCGGTTCCCGTCCTGCATCGGTCGATGGTCCTGAAATTCATCGCGTCTGCACTGACCGATTTCGGTTCCTGCACGGGGGAACCTGGTACGGGTAACGCGTGAGCAATTCGATTCCGACCTTTGATTTCGTTGTCGTGGGTTCCGGCAGCGCCGGCGCCATCGTCGCCGCGCGGCTTGCCGAAGACCGGTCGGCCCACGTACTGCTCCTCGAAGCAGGGCCGAAGGACAACAGCCTGCTCTTCCGTATCCCGGCTGCGATGCGTTACGCCTACAACGCACCAAAATACAACTGGAATTTCCAGACCGAGCCCGAACCGTTTCTCAACGACCGCCGGCTTGTTCAGCCCCGCGGCCGCGTTCTCGGAGGGTCGTCCTCGATAAACGGTCAGCTGTATCTGCGCGGCCATCCGCTGGATTATGAAGGCTGGGCACGGGCAGGTGCGCGTGGCTGGTCGTATTCTGACGTGCTGCCGTATTTCAAAAGGCTTGAGACGCGGGTCGACGGGCGAAGCGAATTTCGGGGAACACAGGGACCCGTGGGCGTGACAACGGTTAGGCCTGGCCCGCTTGCGAAGGCCTTCCTGGAAGCCGGAAAACAGGCGGGTTACCGGTCCACCGATGACGTCAACGGTTTCCAGCAGGACGGTTTCGGTCTGTTCCCGAAAAACGTTGTCAGGGGCCAGCGTTCATCAACGGCGCAATGCTACCTTCGCACCCCTCCGAAGAACCTCCGAATTCTGGCCAACAGCACGGTGTCACGCGTCCTGTTCGAGGGAAAGAAGGCGTGCGGCGTCGAATATCGCCGCGGGAGCGAATTGCGGACGGTGCGCGCTGACCGCGAGATCGTGATCTCGGCCGGCGCGTTCAACAGTCCTGTCCTGCTCATGCGTTCCGGGATCGGCCCAGTACGGCATCTCCGGGAATTTGGAATAGAGGTCATCAGGGATGCCCCGGATGTCGGCGAAAACCTGATGGACCATCCGCTCACCGCCGTCCAGGCAACGTGCAGGGAACCGGTCACGCTTTTCAGGCATCTCGACCCGTTTTCCCGGGCACGGGGGATCTTCGAGTGGCTGATTGCAAGAAAGGGTGTTCTTGCAAATAACCATTTCGATGTGGTCGCGTTTCTTCGCACGAAGGCCGGCGTGAGGATTCCAAACCTCCAGATTGCCCTGTTCGCGATTGCCGTGGCGGAGGGAAGCGCCGAATTTGTCAGGCAGCATGCCTTCCAGTTGCAGTTTTCCAACCAGCGTCCGCTCAGCCGCGGGTACGTACGACTGGGTGGAGTTCACGTGCAGGCAATGCCACGGATCCGTTTCAACATGCTTGAACACCCACGGGACATTGAAGAACTCAAGGCCGGCTTCCTCCTGTCCCGAGAACTGCTGCGCCAACCCGCACTGTCCCGTTATGCGGGGACCGAGCTATTTCCGGGTGAAGATGTTGCGAGCGATGAAGAACTGGAATCCTGGATTCGGGCCACGTGCCATTCCTCCTATCACCCCTGCGGCACTTGCCGGATGGGCGAAGACAAGCTGGCGGTGGTCGATAGCGAGTGCCGTGTCAGGGGCGTGGGGGGATTGCGGGTCGTCGACGCGTCGATCATGCCTCTCATCCCCTCGGCGAACCTGAATTGCCCGACCATGATGATCGGGGAAAAGGCTTCGGACCATATCGCGGGAAAGGACAACTTGCCGCCTTTGGACCTGCCAGTTTTTTCCGACCCGAACTGGGAACGGTCTCAAAGATAGTTCGCCCAAATTGACCGATCGCTGCAGTCCTGTCTCACCACAGCCAGGTAGTTACGTTGTGATATGGTTCCGATCGGGAAAGGGCTTTAAGACCCTTCACGCTGCGGACGATCCACCAGATCAGCACCGCCAGCACCATCAGCCATCCGATCACGAAGATCGTAGCGATACCGCTGATGACGAAATAAAGCAGCCCGATCCAGAAAGTCCGGATCTGGAACCGATAGTGTTCGTCGACCCATCCACCACCGTGGTTCCGATGCACATAGGCGATGATAACGCCAACAATGGCCAGAACTCCAAGAACGACTGAGCAGAAATAGATGATATAGACGATCTTGGCGGTTCCGCCACTTTCTTCTTTTCCGTTCTCGGTCTGCATCATTCGTCTCCCGCGTCAGGCGTTGTTTTTTCTCCGGTCATTGGATTGCCGTTTGGACGAGTATAACGGAAGGAAGAGAGGATTGCCGATGAGATCGGCGCCTGTCGAAAAGGGAGGTCGGTTGCCCTTGAGGTTGTATCGGGTCGACGTAGACATGAAATCGGTAGTTTCCGGGAAACGGCATCCGGAGAGAGTTTCGGAATGAGCGGCAACACGAACGCCGTGACGCCTGGCCGGGAGAAAGTTGGGCACCCGGCCGCTGTCCAATGGCATTGATTTTGGTCGGAACAGATTTTCCTGATTTCTGCAACAGGCCAACGGCCATGTCCTGAAGCGTTTTCTTGCGCACGCCGGGATCTTTCGGGCGTTCAGCGGCAGGCCTTGACAAACTAAGTGACCAGTCATAAAAACTGGTCATATGATCAAGATAAATGCATCCGACTTCAAAGCGCGATGCCTCGCCATCCTCGACAACGTCCGTGATACCGGCGAGCGCGTAGTGATTCTGAAACGCGGGCGACCTGTCGCCGAGCTGTCGCGCGTGACCGGTGACGGGGAGCAGTATCCCCAAACAGAACTGGAGGGAACGGTCGTCATTGTCGGCGACGTCGTGGGGCCGGTGCTTCCGGAGGAAGATTGGGACTGCCTCGGACAATGAAAGCGTTGCTCGACACTCATGTACTGCTTTGGTGGCACGGCGACCGCGATCGGTTATCTCGGGATCAGTGGAAGGTCATCGCGGCCGCCGACGCGGAAACGCCGCTGCAGGTCTCCGATATCTCGCTCTGGGAAGTGGCCACGCTGCACAGTTTGGGCCGCATTCGCTTGACGATTCCTCTTCGGGAGTGGTTGGAGAAGGCGGTCGCACCTCCGCTGGTGCGGCGCCACGGCATCTCCCCGGCAGTGGCGGCCGAACTGGCGTCCCTGCCGGAGTTTTTTCATCGCGACCCGGCAGACCGCATTCTGGTAGCGACCGCCCGGATAATTGGAGCGACGCTTCTGACGCGAGACCGCAGAATCTCTGAAGCAAGGCTTGTCGACACACTGGGCTGAATCGGGCAAGTGGCGGACCACATTCGAGGAACGGGACGGTACAATCGAGCGCTTGAACATGGAGGACTAACACTTATTTTTGGCGTCCCGCCAGCCGGAAAGAGCGACAGGAAAGCGAAAGCAGCCGGCCGCGACCGGCCTGCGCCAAAAAGCTGCCTGATATGGTTCTAACGGTTCGTTGCGAAACAGGCGAATCGTTTGCTCATTGGGGGATTCCCCCTGGAGTCGAAATGTGATTCACTCGCGGCATGGATACGATCGAGACCATCCGGCGCCGGTTCGAGGCCCTGTCGCCGCATCTGGATGAGAAGAGCCTCCGTCTGTTCGTTGCCTCCGAGACCCTGCCCCTTGGCCGTGGCGGTGTGACCCTGGTCTCGACGGCGACGGGTTTCGCTCGTTCGACCATTTACCGTGGTCTTGCGGAACTCGGGGAGGAGCCGGAGCCATCAGGCCGTGTTCGGCGTCCCGGCGGGGGTCGCAAGCCTGCGGTCGAGGTCCAGGACGGCCTTGAGGAGGCGCTTGATGCGCTCGTGGAGCCGGTTGTCCGGGGAGACCCCGAGCGTCCGCTGCGGTGGATATCGAAGAGCCTGCGTCATGTTTCCGCTGCGCTTTCCGATCAGGGCTTCTCGGTGTCCCATACCCTTGTGGGCCGTCTTCTGAAGCAGCAGGGCTACACGCTTCAGGGGAATGCGAAGAACCGCGAGGGTGCGGACCATCCGGATCGGGATGCACAGTTCCACCACATCAACGATCAGGTTGCGGCGTTTGCACGAGCCGGGCAGCCGGTGATCTCCGTGGACACCAGGAAGAAGGAACTGGTGGGGGATTTCAGGAACTCGGGCCGTGAGTGGCGTCCGAAAGGGTCCCCCGAGGAGGTCCGCGTCCATGACTTTGCGGACAAGGAGCTTGGCAAGGCGATCCCCTACGGGGTCTATGACGTGATCAACAATGTCGGCTGGGTCAATGTCGGGATCAGCTGCGATACATCCACATTTGCGGTCGAGAGCATCCGGCGCTGGTGGGACCGCCTGGGGAAGAAGCGATACCCCGGGGCCCGCAAGCTGCTCATCACCGCCGACTGCGGCGGCTCCAACGGGAGCCGGATCCGGTTGTGGAAGGTCGAACTGCAGAAGCTCGCACGCGAACTCGGCATCGAGATCAGCGTGTGTCACCTGCCGCCCGGGACCAGCAAATGGAACCGCATAGAGCACAAGCTCTTTTCCTTCATCAGCCAGAACTGGCGCGGCAAGCCCCTGTACAGCCTCACCACCATCATCAACCTGATCGGCTCCACCACGACCGGCACGGGACTGAAGGTCTATTGCGACAGGGACACGAACGATTACCCGACCGGCATCAAGATCAGCAAAGCGGAGATGGCGGCCCTGGATATCCGGCGCGCAGACTTCCATGGCGACTGGAACTACACCTTGCTTCCTACCTCCGGAAACGTAGCGGTTATTTCGTGGCGAACCTGACGTCAGAACAAGTATCCGAGCAAGTCGATCGGTCCTTTTGGCCATTGCTTGGAGGATAGGGGCTTGTGCATGAAAGCGTCACTGAGGTCGCGGTTGCTGATACTATGACATCGTAGTTCATCGATCACGAGCCAGGTAACATCAGCTTTGGTCAGCAAGCGGTAACCGGCTCTTTCATAGAGCCGTGTATCTTTTGCCATCAGCACAGAAAATTCCTGCGCGGCTGAACGTTTCTCTGCCGCCAAAAGCAAATGTTGTGCCAGTCCTCTGCGCCGCAGGTCGGGGACCACGCATAAATCGATGATACCGACGATAGGAAAGATGGCTTCCCCGACACGGATCATCCTGTAATCAAGTCCCAAGTGCCCAACCAAACGGTCTCCGCAATAACCAAGAAGACGCTGTTGCGGGATTTGTTCACAGTAAGTTCTTCCCTCGTGCACACCGTGAAAACATTGCTTGAGAGTCGCGGCAATCTGCGATTCTTCGTCGTTGTCACGGGACATTTCCGCTGACCGAAAAACGATTCGCATGGAGTCGGTCGACCTGGTCTCGGAGTGCCATGACGGGCTTTGGAGTTTGGCCATTGTTGGAAGTGCCTTCTACAATCAAATCTGACTTGGGAGTTCGTGCCGTGAAGAATTGCGCGGCCGTGCGGGTTAGGGTCCGTCAGTAAATGACCGAATCACGGAGTATGTAGGTTCCGGTGCGACCTTGATGGCCACGGAATCGGGGCGGTCAGCTTCCCGAATCGCCATGAACTTGACGAAATCCGATGCCAAACGAGGGAAAAATAGCCAATGACCATATGGAGGCGTTGAGTGAATGACGCACAGCATCAACCGCGATACAGAACATTACCTTTGTCCTCAGCCTTGGAATGAAGCGATTATCTCGTGACGAACCCTAAGCGGACAGAGTCGCCACTTGAAAAACCTTGCCTGGGGAAGAATCCTTGTCACGGATTGTCCCTCAATCACTGAAAAACTGCCGGCAGGGAACGTGGGACAAACCCGCCGATTCAAGCCAGAATATCCCGGGACCCAAGAGCCGCCGCCATAGTTGAATGGCGGGTTGATTGTTTGTGCGCAAATACCAGAGCTCGCCCAGGCATGGCGTGCTGTCGGCCTTGCGTGGGTGAGGAGCGAGCTGGTGATTACCCCGGCGACTTTGTGGGGGTAATGCGTCGCATAGTCCTGGTAAGTGCCCCGACGGTTCTCCATGCATTTGATTCGTGACGTCATTGTTCACGTTCCTCCCCTTGCCCCTGGATGCCGATGCGCTCGATCTCGTCCAGCGAGATCCTCTTTGCACTCCGGTCATTCGGCCGTGTGGTCTTGGTGCGGGCGTGTCCCGCCGAAACTGCGCAACCTCAACCTGCGCCTGTGGATGCTCCAGATTCGTTTGCGACAAGGCATCTTGCCCGAACGATCGTATGTTCTCGAGCTTGATGCGGTGCATGAACATCGTACGCATCCTTACCCGATGCGGACGGGTCATGCCCGACCTGAGTCTCGGGCCCCCACACGGCTGTCTTGGCCCTTGTCACGAAGGACACCTCCGCGCACTGAGCACCGTTTCCGGCCACTATGTGGCGAACTCGGCGCCGTTGGGACGCGCATGGATTGGAGTGCTCGCAAACAACATGCCTACCATTATTCAACCGTAACGGACTTGGCCAGATTTCGCGGCTGGTCGACATCAGTGCCCTTAGTCGCAGCGGTATGATATGCGAGGAGCTGCACGGGAACAGTATACAGAATTGGTGCCAATACTGGGTGAACCTCTGGCAAGACCAATGTATGCCAGCAGCTTTTTTCGTCCACCGCCGCTCCGGAGGAATCCGTAATCATCAGGGTTTTTCCTCCGCGCGCCAGGACCTCCTGCATGTTGCTGTACGTCTTTTCAAACAGGCTGTCGGTCGGAGCGATTACGACGACGGGCATTTTCTCGTCGACCAGCGAAATCGGGCCGTGCTTCAGTTCACCTCCGGCGTAACCTTCGGCGTGAATGTAACTGAGTTCCTTCAACTTGAGAGCGCCTTCGAGGGCGATGGGAAACATCTTGCCCCGTCCCATGAACAATGCGCCGGTTGAAGTCGCGAATTCGCGAGATATTCCTGCAATCCTGGATTCAAGGTCCAGCACTTGATTGACCAGGCCGGGAAGGAACTGAAGCGCCATGACAAGTTCCCTGAACCCATCCGCCTCAAGAGTGTGTCGTTGTCTTCCCGCGACAATTGCCTGCCACGCGAGTGTCGCCATTTGACAGGCAAACGCCTTTGTCGATGCCACGCTGATCTCTCTGCCCGCAAGAATAGGCAGGACAATATCGGATTCCCTGGCGAGGGAGCTCTCTTCGACATTGACGACGGCCACGGTTCTGGAAACCATTTTCCTGGCATAACGCAACGCGGACAGCGTATCGGCCGTCTCGCCCGACTGGCTGACAAAGAAAGCAACCGACCGATTGGACAATGGCGGCTCCCGATAGCGAAACTCGGAAGCTAGATCGAGATCTACGGGAATTCCCGCGAGCCTTTCGAACCAGTATCTTGCGACCAGGCATGCATAAAAGGCCGTCCCGCAGCCCGACAGCACGATGCGGTCCACGTTTGAATAGTCGATCCGGTTTGCCTGCTTGCCACCATTCGAATGGAGCGACTTCGAGTAATGCTCAAACGACTTCGCCAACAACGTAGGTTGTTCATGGATTTCCTTGAGCATGTAGTGCCTGAAATGCCCCTTGTCGGTCGTCGACGCATCCACCGACGCAATGCGCCTCGGCCTTTCCGCCAGGTTCCTTTTTGAATCCACGACCTTCACTCCCGATCGCGTGACGATCGCGATGTCGCCGTCCTCAAGGTATGAAACCCGATTGGTCATTGTGGTCAGCGCCAAGGTATCGGACGCGACGGACATCTCACCGTCGCCGTGACCGACAACCAGAGCGGATCCATGGCATGCCCCGACGATCAGATCTTCCTCTCCCTCGAACAGGAAGCAGAGCGCATAGGAGCCGTGAAGTCGATCCACGGTTTTCGTTGCGGCATCAACCGGACCGAGGCCATCCCGCAGGAATCTTGCGCAGAGTTGCGCAACGGCCTCCGTGTCGGTTTCAGTTTGGAACGTGCTTCCCGCCGAGGCGAGTTCAGCCCTGAGTTCCCGAAAATTCTCTATGATTCCGTTATGCACGACGCTGACGGAACCAACCTGGTGGGGATGAGCGTTCTCCTCCGAGGGTTTTCCGTGGGTTGCCCACCGCGTGTGACCGATGCCCGTCTTGCCGACGATCGGATCGAGGGCCAGCCGGTCACTGAGATTGGCGAGCTTGCCCTCCGCTCTGCGGCGCCTGAGACGTCCTTCGTCGATCGTCGCGATTCCGGCGCTATCGTATCCTCGGTATTCGAGTTGCTTGAGCGCTTTCAACAAGATCGGCGCGGCCTCATTTTTTCCCAGAATGCCAACGATTCCGCACATCATTCCGTTTTCCCAGCTTCGTTGACCCGAGGGTTACGGGCGTTTTCTTAAACCCAGTTTCAGCATTGCCATGAGTTGCCGCGCCATTCCCGGCTTGTTCTCCTGAACGGTTCGCCCGATAGCCAATGCGTCGTCAGGGACATCCCTTGTCACGACGGTGCCTGCGGCCGTCATTGCGTCGGCTCCGATTCGAACGGGTGCAATCAGGGTCGAGTGGGAGCCGACAAACGCTTTTTTTCCAATGACCGTTCGGTGCTTGGATACGCCGTCGAAATTGCACGTTATTGTTCCAGCCCCGACATTGGCGCCGTCCCCGACCAGCGAATCTCCGATGTAGGACAGGTGGTTGACCTTCGTCCCGGCACCGATGGCGGATGCCTTGACTTCTACGAAATTGCCAATTCGAGCACCTTCGGAGACAGTCGTGCCCGGTCGCACGCGGGCGTGAGGTCCAACCACGGCGCCCCGTTCGATGACGCATCCCTCGAGGTGCGAAAAAGCCTTGATGGTTGCTCCTTCCCGGACGGTTACACCGGGTCCGAACACGATGGCGGGTTCAAGCACCGCTCCAGGTTCAACGACCGTGTCATGGGAGAACCAGACAGTCTCAGGTCCATGCATGATAACGCCGTCACGGGCTGACCTGGCCCGGATTCTCGACTGGAAACACGATTCTGCGACCGAACAGTCAGCAGGAAACTCGATCGGCATCGCTTCCTCAGGTGCGCAGACCCATGTCGCGAGGTCTCCCTTTCTTTCCCTGATCGCGTCGACCAGTAAGGAAACAGGGTTGCTCTTGCCGTTGTCGATCACTCTGTTTTCGACCGCCGCCACACTCGAAACGTCGAATCTTGGCAGGCAAATGGCAATCGGCTTGCCCACCTGTCCTGACCTGCTTCGGCCCGCATGTTCCGGAGTGCTCGAGCTGCTGTCACTGATGACCGGCCCGGAATCCACACCGGCTTCACGCTGACCCGCAGGATAGACGACGGCCGCACCTCCACTTTCCCGGGCCGACTGCACAAGTTGGCGGAATGTAGCCGGGCGCACGAGTGGCCTGGCGCCCAACAAAATCAGTACATGGCTGGCTGGCGGTTCAAGTTCGCTCTCAAGCCGCCGAAGGGATTCCGTCGGCGTTGTTCCGGGTTTTCCGATGAGCACTTTTGCTCCAGTTGATCGGACGGAAGTGGCGACTTCGCTCGCTCGATCATTGTCATCGACGCTGACGAGGACTTGTGCGACGCCGACTTCGTCCAAAGTCCGGATGACGTGAAGGATTGCCGGAAGGTGTGCGATCGGCGCGAGACTTGCCAGCCATTCTCGTTCCTGGCCCCCGCGGATGTCCGCAGGCAAGATCAGCGCGACAACGCTATCAGTGGATTGCTGCATGCCCGGGCCTCCGTCTGTTGTTCTTGTCGCGGCGCTGCCCCCGCATGAGTTACCGCATGTCCGGTTGCAAATCACGCTGAGCGATAAATTGATCTTTCAAATCCGTAACAGCATCGCCTGAAGCGATCCTGGCTCCAATCGGCACGACCAGCCGGCACGTTGAGATTGCTCCAGGACCGGTTTCTGTCGAGACAGGCACTGTCAACCTCTTTTCCCTCTCTGCCTTGTCAAGCGAGGTCGAGATTTGACAGTTTCCCGCGAACCTGTTTCCATTGTCTTTCCCGGCCCGGTCAACCTGACTTGTCTCCGTCACGAGTGGCTGTTCAGTTGTCCGTATGAATGGAGGCTTGCCTTGAAGACAGTCGTGTTTGACCTCGACGGGACGCTTGCTGATACCAGTCGTGACCTGATACGCGCCGCGAACCGCTGTTTCGAAAACCGCAACCTCCAAGGCCCGCTCGATCCGGTAGCAGACGCCTCGACCGCTTTTCACGGCGGCCGGGCAATGCTGCGCCTGGGGTTCTCCCGGCTAGGCGAGAGTTGGTCCGAGACAGACGTCGATGGAGAGTACCCGGTATTCCTGGAGCACTATGGCAGGGATCTGGATCGGGAGACCAGGCTGTATCCTCATGCCGAAGAAGCCCTCGACACGCTCCTGTCGCGAGATTTCCTGCTCGCGGTCTGCACGAACAAGCCGGAGGTGCTTGCACTCGAACTGCTGCGCCGTCTGGGAGTCCTTGACAGGTTTCGCTCGGTTCTTGGAGCTGACACACTGCCGGTTCGAAAACCGAACCCGATCCACCTGCTCGAGACGATCCGTCGGGCTGGAGGCGAACGCGCCGCTGCGGTCTTGGTCGGAGATACCGACAACGACCGCGCGACGGCTAAATCGGCAGGTGTACCGTGCGTGCTTGTTACGTTTGGACCATGCGGGTTCGATGTTGAAAATCTCGATCCCGATTGGTTGCTTCACGATTATCGGCAACTGACAACACTCGTCGATATTGCAATCGGATGATCTCATGTGGAAAGGGGCAGCTAGCAGTTACGAAATCAGAGGATTCGGTTTTTTGTTTGAGATTTGATCCTGTGTCGGACCGCGAGAGTGAGGCCAGGATCGGACGGGCGGAGGTCGTTCGAACGTTGATACGCTCCTGGGCCAAAATGCAGGATGGCGTCGAACAAAGGGGGACGTTCGACACTCTCGTCAAAGGCCTGGACAGCGAACGGCTTTCAGGGCGGAAGCTTTTTCCCGAAGAGTTGAGGGGCCGGAGTTGGTGAGCTGCACGATACTGTCAGGCAGCGGTCCTCTCGGCATGATCACGAATTCCGGAAAAGTTGCCGGTTGAACCTGATTTCTGTTGCCGGACGGAAGTCTGGCCGGCCATCGTGGAAGCAAATGTCATGACGGAAACTTCCTTGGCTCGTGCCAACGGAGATTGCGAAAGGTGGTGGACAGGCGCGTCAGGCTTGAAACGTCTGACAGTCAAATTCTATAACTTGAAGATCCCGAATGTCTCGGCGGGAGTAACGCAGTGTTCACCGCTTCAATGAAGTTCGCCCTGGGCGACGAAATCGATTCTGTACAGGATTCGGTTCGACGCTGGGCACAGGAACGTCTTGCGCCCCTGGCGGCGCAGATCGACGGGGATAACCGTTTCTCCCGCGCCATCTGGGAAGAAATGGGCTCATTGGGATTGCTCGGAATCACGATTGACGAGGAATTTGGCGGTACGGGATTGGGATATCTTGCCCACGCCGTGGCCACCGAAGAGATAGCCAGGGTCTCGGCATCGGTATCACTTTCATACGCGGCCCACTCCAACCTCTGCGCAAACCAGATTCGGCTGAATGGAACGGATGAGCAGAAACATCGGTTTCTTCCCGCACTCTGTTCGGGCGCGCACGTCGGTGCACTCGCCATGTCGGAAGCTTCTGCGGGCTCCGATGTCGTATCGATGCGACTGAGGGCCGAGAAACGGAACGGGTACTACCGGCTTAACGGTACCAAGTTCTGGATCACGAACGGACCTGATGCCGACACGCTGGTCGTGTACGCCAAGACCGATCCGGATGCCGGGTCGGCCGGAATCACGGCCTTCCTCATCGAACGCTCCATGCAGGGGTTTTCCACGGGACCCGGGCTGGACAAACTGGGAATGCGGGGTTCCAGCACTTCCGAGCTGATCTTTGACGACGTGGAAGTGCCGTTCGAAAATGTCCTTGGTGAGGAAAACGAAGGGGCCACCGTGCTTATGTCGGGCCTCGACTACGAACGCACGATCATCGCGGCGATCGGAACCGGGCTCATGCATGGAATACTCGACCACGTCGTGCCGTACCTGCACGACAGGAAACAGTTCGGCCGGCCCATAGGAGATTTCCAACTGATGCAGGGGAAACTCGCCGACATGTACGTGTCGATGAATTCTGCGAGATCCTACCTTTACGCCGTCGCTGCGGCCTGCGACCGCGGCGAAACGACCCGCCAGGATGCTGCGGCCTGCATTCTGTATGCAGCCGAAAAGTGCATGGAATGTGCGACCCAGGGCGTGCAGGCTCTGGGGGGAGCGGGGTATTTGAACGATTCTCCTCTCAGCCGCATGATGCGGGACGCGAAGCTCCTCGAGATCGGTGCCGGAACCAGCGAGATCCGCAGGATGCTGATCGGTCGTGAACTCATGGAGGCTTCCCGGTGAGTCGCGGGCTTGAGTACGGTGAAGCGTACCCGGAGCGAGTACCCGGATGACATCCTCGGATATGTCTTTCGACTCCTTTGCCGGGCGATTTCGTTGGCAGATCCCCGACCGTTACAATATCGCACGGGTTGTTTGCGACCGGTGGGCGGAAACCGAACCTGAAAGGCCCGCGATAATCGATTGGTCATCCGGTAGCCGGCAGGAGTTCACCTATTCGGCCTTGAGAAAGATGGCCGACGGCCTGGCCAACAGGCTTCTGGAAGCGGGAATCGGAAAAGGCGACCGGGTCGGAGTCAGGTTGAGCCAGTCGGCGTTCACCGCTGCGGCCCATGTCTCGATCTGGAAAACCGGGGCCATCTCACTGCCGTTATCGCCTCAGTTCGGCGATGACGCCCTTCACTTTCGCCTGTCCGACTCCGGCGCCAGGGCGGTGATAACGGACCTGGAAGGCAGCAAGGGGCTGGCTTCAGTCAGCCACAGGCTTCCCGAGTTGGAACTGGTATTGCTGCCCGGTTCCCGATCGAACGCGTCTTCCGTAACCATGGTCGAGGCTGCCGATACGGCTGCCGGTGACCCGGCCTTGCTGATGTACACGTCCGGGACGACAGGTCCGGCAAAGGGCGTGTTACACGCTCACAGGGTCTTGCCCGGACATTTGCCGGGTGTCGAGATTTCTCACGACCTGTTTCCGCAGCCAGGAGACGTGATCTGGACTCCGGCGGATTGGTCCTGGATCGGCGGATTGCTTGATGTGCTGATGCCCGGTCTCCATCACGGCGTACCCGTGGTTGCGTCGAGATTCCCGAAATTCTCCCCGGACCGTGCGAAGGAACTGATTGAAGGCGAAGGCATCCGCTGCGTGTTTTTCCCGCCGACCGCCCTCAGAATGCTGAAGGCGCACCGGTGCAGCATAAACGGATTGCGGACGGTCGCGTGCGGCGGTGAACCACTTGGCGCCGAAATGCTGGACTGGGGGAGAGGCGCGTTCGGGGTCAGGATCAACGAGTTCTACGGCCAGACCGAGTGCAACATGGTCGTTTCATCCTGCGGCGTCTTGTCTGCGCACCGTCCGGGATGGACTGGACGACCAGTCCCGGGGCACGAGGTTTCTGTCATCGATCAATCGGGGCGGGAGATCCAGGACGTGGAAGGCGACATCGCGATCCGGAGGGGCACGCCTGTCATGATGCTCCGTTACTGGAATCGGCCCGATGCGGCCGCAGAAAAGTTTCGCGGCGACTGGATGCTGACCGGCGATCGCGGCGTTGCGGCCGACGGTTTCATCCGTTTCGTCGGTCGAAATGACGAAGTCATCACGTCGGCTGGCTACAGGATAGGACCAGCGGAGATCGAAGACTGCCTGTTGACACATGACTCTGTTGCGTCCGTCGGTGTCGTCGGTAAGCCTGACCCTTTGCGAACCGAGATCGTTAAGGCCTACGTCGTTCTCCGTGAAAACGTCAATGAAGATGCTGACATGGAACGCTCGATCCAGGATCACGTCAGGCAACGTCTCGCCAGGTATGCGTTTCCTCGGGAAGTCGAATTCGTGGATGAACTCCCCATGACAGTAACCGGAAAGGTCATGCGCGCCGTGCTCAGGGAACGCGCGCGGGCCGAGACTCGCGAAATGCGGCAGTCATCGGAGGCACATTGATGGCGGTAATCAGGTCCAGCCACGTTCCGGGATCGAAGAACGCGGTCGCGAACCGGAAGGCACAACTGGAACGACTCGAAACCGTTGCCAGGGTCGCGGAACTCAACGCGAACGGAGGAAGCGATGCCGGCCGCAAGCGCCACCTGGCCCGGGGAAAGATGCTCCCGAGGGAGCGTATCGCCGGATTGTTGGATCCGGCGTCGCCGTTTCTGGAAATCGGCGCGACGGCGGCTTGGGGCGTATATGACGAAAACGTGCCCGCTGCCGGGCTGATAGCCGGCGTCGGGCGGGTTCACGGCCGCGATGTCATGGTCGTTTGCAACGATCCGACGGTCAAGGGCGGAACGTACTATCCACTGACGGTCAAGAAACATCTGAGGGCGCAGGAAGTCGCGGAATCATGCCAGCTTCCCTGCGTCTACATGGTCGATAGCGGTGGAGCCAATCTTCCCAACCAGGCCGATGTATTTCCTGACCGGGATCACTTCGGACGTATCTTTTTCAACCAGGCACGAATGTCGGCCGCCGGTATTCCCCAGGTTGCCGTCGTCATGGGGAGTTGCACGGCAGGTGGCGCATATGTGCCCGCGATGTCGGATGTTTCGATCATCGTCAGGGACCAGGGAACGATCTTCCTTGCCGGGCCGCCGCTGGTCGAGGCTGCCACGGGAGAGATTGTCACGGCCGAGGACCTGGGGGGAGGAGACGTCCATACGCGGCTATCCGGCGTGGCCGATTACCTGGCGGAAAACGATGCCCATGCAATCGAACTCGTGCGGCAGTCATTGGAGACCGTCGGCAGGGGAGGTTCCGGACAGTTCCGCATGACGGACATCGAAGAACCGAAGTACGATGTCGAGGAATTGCTCGAGGTCGTGCCGGCGAACGCGCGCCAGCCATACGATGTTCACGAGGTCCTGGCACGCATCGTCGATGGATCGCGGCTCGATGAGTTCAAGGCGAGGTTCGGCGAAACCCTGGTTACCGGCTTCGCGCGCATCAAAGGAATTGCAGTCGGGATCATTGCAAACAACGGGGTGTTGTACTCCGAATGCGCAATCAAGGCTGCACATTTCGTCGAATTGTGTTCGCAACGACGGATACCGTTGGTGTTCGTGCAGAACATCACAGGGTTCATGGTTGGCAAGAAGTACGAAAACGAGGGAATCGCGCGGCACGGAGCCAAGATGGTGGCTGCCGTCGCGACGACGGCCGTCCCGAAGGTCACGATGATCATTGGCGGGTCTTACGGCGCCGGGAATTACGGGATGGCGGGCCGCGCCTATTCCCCGGTCTTCCTCTGGACATGGCCGAACAGCAGGATTTCGGTCATGGGCGGTGACCAGGCGGCGGATGTGCTCGCCAATGTCCGGCGCGCTGCTGCCGTTCGCCGGGGTGCGTCATGGTCCGAAGATGAAGAAGCCGAATTCCGGAAAACAACCGTCACGATGTTCGACGAACAATCGCATCCCCTTTACGCGTCGGCGCGCCTCTGGGATGACGGAATCATAGATCCGCGGAAAAGCCGTGAAGTCTTGGCGTTGTCCCTGATGGCCGCGTTGAACGCGCCGGTTGGCGAGACGCGTTTCGGTGTTTTCAGGATGTAGATCGCGGGCAGTCGGGAATGACCTTGTACGAATCCAGACAAATGACGGCATTGATCCCGATGCCTGCTAGACGGGACCGGAACCGGCCGTGATCCAGAAGGTCTTGATCGCCAACCGGGGCGAAATCGCGTGCAGGATCATCCGCACAGCCAGGAAAATGGGCATCGCTACCGTCGCAATTCATGCTGATGTCGACATTGAATCGCCGCATGTCGAGATGGCCGACGAGGCCATTGCCCTCGAATCTCCTCCATCGGCTGGGAGTTATCTTGACATCGATCGAATCGTCGGGGCGGCGCTGACCTCGGGTGCGGACTCTGTTCACCCCGGGTACGGATTCCTGTCCGAAAACCCCGAATTTGCCGCACAAGTCGTGCAGGCGGGACTGACCTTCGTCGGCCCGCCGGTCGAGACGATTCGGTTGATGGGTCTGAAGGACGTTGCGCGGGCGCGGATGATCGAAGCGGGCGTTCCCGTGGTTCCCGGATTCCCTGAACATGGATGCGGCGAATTCGAGTTGGCAAAGAAGGCGACGGAAGTTGGCTTCCCGGTTCTGGTCAAGCCTGTCGCCGGAGGAGGCGGTATCGGCATGAAGAGGGCCGATGGCGCAGATGAGCTGCCGGCTGCGGTTGCAGCCGCAAAACGCGAGGCGGCCGCGTCATTCGGAAACGAGATGGTGGTCATCGAAAAATTGATCGGTGATCCTCGGCATGTCGAGATCCAGGTGTTCGCCGACCTTCACGGCAATGTCGTGCACATCTATGAGCGTGACTGTTCGCTCCAACGCCGCCATCAGAAACTGGTCGAGGAAGCTCCCGCACCGGGAATGCAGGCGCATGTGCGCGATGCGATCACGTCCGCCGCCATGTCCGCAACCAGTGCGGTCGGATACGTGGGGGCCGGGACGGTCGAGTTCATCGCGGACGCCTCGGACGGACTCAGAAGTGACAGGTTCTGGTTCCTTGAGATGAATACGCGCCTGCAGGTCGAACACCCTGTCACCGAGGAGGTGACGGGGATCGATCTGGTTGAATGGCAGTTTCGGGTCGCTGCGGGAGAACGGATCCCCGTGAAACAAGAGCTCATCGGACTCGAGGGGCACGCCATTGAGGCGCGGCTGTATGCGGAGGATCCGGCCAACGGGTTCCTGCCGAGTCCGGGTCGAATCGCCTTGGCAATGTTCCCCGATGCAAAGGGTGTTCGGGTGGATCGTGGAGTCCGATCAGGCAGCCATGTTCCGTCGGAGTACGATCCGCTGATCGCGAAGATCATCGCTTCCGGCAAAACCAGGGAAGACGCACGGCTACGGCTGGTCGATGCGCTCGATGCGACGCGCGTTGCCGGGGTTCGCACTAACCGGACGTTTCTCCGGGAGCTGGTCAGGACCGACGCGTTCACGACCGGCCAGATGACGACCGGGACCGTGGACCGCGCCGGAGATCTTGCGGTCGTTCCTTCCCCGCACCACGAGATCCTCGCAATCGCGGCGGTCGTTGCCGCAGAAATCCCGGAGGGTAACGACTGGGCTTTCGGCTTTACCTTGTGGCAACCGCTCTCCAGGAGAGTCATGCTGATCGTGGACGGAATTGAACGCCACTTCAGCGTTTCGGTCACTTCACCGGGTGAATTCACGATTAAGGACGGCAGCGAGTCTGACAGGGTTCGGGCAGTCTCGGGTGATTGCTGGGATGTCAACGGATTGCCGATCAACGCCATCGCGCTTAGATCGGGGGACTTCGTTCGGGTCCACGGGCAGCATGACTGGCAGTTCGAACTGCCCGTGCAGGCAGATCCGGACAGAGGCGACGACGCGAGTCTCGTCGATGTCCGGGCGCCGATGACGGGCAGGATCGTGTCCGTTCTGGTGCAACCCGGCGACCGGGTCGAGGCCGGCAGTTGCCTCGCGACGATGGAGGCGATGAAAATGGAACATTCACTGGTAGCCGCGCAGGACTCGATGGTCACGAGCGTCACCTGTACGGTTGGCAGACAGGTACAAGAAGGCGAACTTCTTGTCACACTGGATCCCATCCAATGATTCGACTGCACCACTGCAAACAGACGCGCTCGATGCGGGTTCATTGGTTGCTGGGAGAGATCGGTGTCCCCTTCGAGAGCCGGGTCTGGCCTTTCGACAAGACATTGCGTCAGGACGAGTACCTGAAGCTGTCGCCGGCAGGCCGGGTTCCGTCCCTCGAGGACCGTGATTTGACGATGTATGAATCCGGGGCCATCGTGGAATACCTGTGTGAACGCTTCCCGGAATCCGGGTTCGGGCGCCCTCCCGGCCATCCCGAACGGCCGCGTTGGCTCATGTGGCTGCATTACTCGGAGACCATCGCCCAGCATCTTGCCAACTTGACCCAGCATCACATTTTCCTGCGGGAAGACTGGATGCGTTCCACGACGGTCATGCGTCTCGAACGCATGCGCCTGGAAAAGACACTCGGTGTTGTCGAGACAGCGTTGGACGGCCAGGACTACCTGCTTGAGAGCGGCTTTTCCGCGGTCGACTGCAGCATCGGATATTGCGTCTATGTCGCGCGGTTTTTCACCAGTCTGGACAGGTTCCCGAGAACCCGGGAATATTTTGAGCGCATTTCCGAACGGCCGGCTTTCCAGGCGACGTTGCCGGCCGCGGGGGAAGCTCGCCTTTACGAAAGAGATTTCTACCCGGTTCCGGATGACTGAATTCGTCATGCCGTTTGAGATCAGGGATGACGTGTGTTCCTGGCGTGTCCTGCCAATGAGCGGCAGCGACTAATTCATGGGCGGATCGACCCGGGCTCCCGGAGCCCTTTTGTGACCGGGTGCCGAACATGCAAGATCACGTCTCGGCCGAAACAACGACAAAGCATCCTTTTCAACGTGATGACGTGTTCGGGTCGTTAGGGTAGGCATCAGGTCAACCGCGGGGATCTCTCGTGAAGAGTCGGCCGGCGCGGCTGGTCAACAAATGGAGAATTTGCGGAGTCGCTAAAATGGAACAATTCCAGACCCTGGAAGTCAGCGTCGATCAACGGGGCGTTGCGAGAGTCACGCTCAATCGCCCTGAACGCCACAACGCCCTGAACGGACAGTTGATCCGCGATCTGTCCAGCGCGGCGGTCATGCTCGACGACGATCCGCGAGTGCGGGTGGTCGTTCTTGCAGCAAAGGGCAAGAGCTTTTGTGCCGGTGCGGACCTTGGTTGGGCCAAGGCAATGATCGGGGGCAACCACGAGTTTCGCATGGAGGAGGCGATCCGTTTGGCGAACATGTTCAACAGGCTGGACTCGTTGGGCAAACCACTTGTCGGACGCATACACGGACAGGCGTTTGGAGGTGGAATCGGGCTAGTGTGCGTCTGCGACGTGACAATCGGCGTTTCAGGCAACCGCTTCGGTCTGACTGAAACCCGTCTCGGGCTCGTACCGGCTACAATTGGACCATATGTTGTCAAGCGATTGGGGGCAGGTACGTCCCGGTGGTTGTTCACGTCACCGAGGTTGATGAACAGTGAAGAGGCGCATGATCTCGGAATCCTATCCCGTGTTGTTCGGGAGGAAGAACTGGACGGGTCAGTCGAAGATGCCGTTACGCCGTTTCTCATGGCCGGTCCAGATGCAGTGCGGAAAGCTAAATCCCTCGTGAGGAAACTCGGGGGCGTGATAGACGAAGAAGCAGTTCAAAACACTGCCGAACTGCTGGTCGAAGTACTGGAAGGAGACGAGGCCAAATCGGGAATCGATGCATTCTTCGGGAAGACGGCCCCGCCTTGGCAAGTTTGAATGAGATTCATATTGCGCCAGTATCGCCGCGGTCCCGTCCGAGATTGGCAATACAGACAAACGCGTCGGCAGGTGACCTGCGCCTTGAATGCTGCGGACGGGCACTTACCTAACAGTGTTTACGGGATCTTGTCCCTCCGACGATGAACTCACCGTTTCGCCATCAGGGTATTTCGTTGAATCGAATCTTTGACGTGTTCGGTGAAACCTTATCTCCAATTCGGACCGGGGAAAGCTCGAAGCCGAGAACGCGGCGTAGGAAAAGAAGAGGAATAAAAGCCACGCACTCATCGATTGAATGTTCTCGGCTGAAAAGGCCCGGGACAAGCTGGTGAAGGCCTATCCCAAACCCATTGCTTCAAAACCATCAATCCAAGAATCAAAATCAATTTGACAAGACGCAGGCGGATACATCTCTGCGGTTCACAAGCCGGAAAACCTGCGGAGTCTTGCCCGGATTTCCGCTTGGGGAAGCCGGCAGCGTGGGTGATCGGCGATTTGCCGGAGCCATTCGGTCAGAGCGGCACTGGCCGAGGATCCGATGCCCGTGCAGGCGATCGGGAAGCCAAAGGACGCCGTGGCATTCGACCTCCTCAGCGTGTGCCAGAGCGCGCAGCGCGCCATCTCCGGAGAGCAGCGTCCACGAGCGGGTCTTGGAGAGGGTGAGCGCGAAGCTGTCCGGCAGGGATAGGCAGCGTCGTGCGCGGCGATATTCAAGAGCGAGGGCGACCGAGGGGCCGTCCAGTTCCTCAACGCGGAGCCCCATGTCGATTAGTGCAGGCCCTGCGAAATCCCTGAGTTCGCGCTCGTAGAGCAAGTCGGGCACGGCGAATTCGTACGGCAGACGAAAGACGGGCCCTAAGAACGAACCGCGTTCGGGGTCGATCAATACCGAAGTGTCGGAGACGAGCACCGGCATGGAAGTCAAGCGCCCGCGGGAGTGGTTTCGATGTTGGGCGGTTCGTCCATGAGCAGGATGAGTTCGTGGACCGAATATCCGAGCAGTTCGGCGGCCCTGGACTCGGAAATGGCACCCTCTGCAAGTGCACGGAGGCATAGACGCTCAAATCGCTTGGGTTCTTCGCCCTTTATTGCCCATGGTTCCCTATAGGGCGGACTGCGCCAGCCCCGGTCGTTGAATTCGTTGAAGAGCCGCCGGAACAGGGGATTGCCAAAGATACCCAGGTCCTTGCAGCGGTAGGTAAGGGCTTGCACGCTGACCCTGAAAATCCGTTTGAGGTTGAACAACTCGCTCCAACCAATGGACTTGCGGTGTTTGCCGATCCTGGCGCGCAGGGTCTCGGCAGGCATCAGAAAGGCCCCTGCAAAGCGGTGAGCCGCTTTCTCGCTATCGATATTTGGTGCGACCTCCAGGGTCATATGCCCGAGTTCGTGGGCCACCGTGAAGCGCTGGCGCTCTCCACAGTCGCGTCGATTGACGACGATCACGGAAGCAACGCTTCGGTCTTCACGACGTACCTGAGCCGTAAGACCGTCAATGTTGGCAAGAGGCATCGAAAGGACTTTGATCCCGCGTTCCTCTAGGAGTTCAACGAGATTCTGAATCGGATCGAGGCCTAGTCCCCAGTGACTGCGGAGGCAGTGCGCCGCCTGTTCCGCCTCCGCCACGTCGTGGAGGACGGGCCACGGGGCGTCGCGGGGCATATCCCATTTGATGGTGGGGAGGTCGAGAATTTCCTCTACAGTGAGATATCGCTCCATCAGATCGAGCACCTTGGCTTCGACCTTGGCTTCTTCCCGTCTGCTCGTCAGCCGATTTCTCCGGAAGTCGACGGCTTCCAGGGCGATCTCGCTGTCACTGGCCAAATAATCGACGGAAACGCCAAGAACGTTTGCGAGCACTATGAGAACGCCGGAACTCGGCATCGACTCGTCGCGCTCGTATTTGCTGATTGCCTGCGCTGTGACGCGGTTGTCAATTTTGGCTTCAAAATCACGAAGAGACAGTCCAGCTGCGCGGCGCAATATCCTAATACGTTGACCTATAGACATTTTCATCTCATTCGTTCCGGTTGACAATATTTTACATTTTTCTAACTCTTGTCAACTTCAGGGGTTGAAATGGGTGTAGCCCAATTTGGTTGATGATTGCGATTCGCATTTGCTACGCTGGCTTTGCTGCGTGTCCGAATACGGCCGGGGGAACCGGCGGGTGGCGCGCTTGCAGAGGCAACGAGGCAGGGAGCGCGGATGATGGCGAAGGTCAAAGGGAATCGCGGGCACGGACATCCAGACACGGTGGCGTATCTGGAAGGCTTGGGGGAGGAAGGCGCGGCGGTGCTGCGCGCGCACGAGGGCGGATACACCCGTTACTGGCTGGAAGGCGGCGAGGTGCGGAGCTGCGACATCACGGCGGACGAGTTGCCTCTGGCGGGCTTCGGACCGGTCGGCGGGCCGCTTCCTGCATTGCTCGGGGCTGTGTTGGCGGAGTTCGGCCCGCAACTTCCGAAGCTGGCGGCGGACCTCGCGTCGGGTGCTCCGGACCTGGACAGCGTGGAGCGGGTGCTCCGCGACAGTTCTCTCGGCGGCGGCGCGACGGCGCTGAAGATGCTGTTCGAACAGCTTGACGAGGCTCTACCACCGCCGGAATGCGCGCGCTGTGGCAAGCTTATGTGCCGGCGCCAGGCGAGGAAGAAAAAAGCCTGGCTCACCCGGCTTGGCCGGGTCGAGGTCGAGCGCGGCTATTATTATTGCCGATCGTGCGGCAATGGGTTCTTTCCGCTTGACCGTGCGCTGGGCCTGGAAGGTGACACGCTCACGCCGGGGATGTTGAGCGTCATGGCCGAGACGACGCCGATGATGAGCTTTGATGCGGCGAGCCGCCACATCGCGAACCTTGCCGGGGTGAACGCATCCTCAAGCTCGCTGCAGCGCTGGTCCCTGGCGCTTGGCGCGGAGGTTCTCCGGTTCGAACAGGAGGAGGTCGTGGAGGACACCTCCTTGGGATCACGGATGTATCTTGCCATCGACGGGACCGGGGTGCCGATGCGAAAGGAAGACGTCGAAGGCATTGCCGGCAAGCAGGAGGACGGAAGCGCGAAGACCCGGGAAGCCAAGCTGGCGGTCATCGACACTGCCGAGGGGCGGGACCCGGAGACCGGCGCGGCACTGAAGGACAAGGGCAGCGAGACGTCTAGTTGTCTCATCGACAGTGCGGCGGCGGCGCCGGGAAGCCGGGATCCCTCCGATTTCGCCATGCGCCTTGACCGCGAGGCGCTGCGCCGCGGCTTGCACGGCGTCGAAGACCTCGTCGTCATCTCGGACGGCGCAGAATGGATACGGAACACCTGCGAGGAGTTGTTCGGGGGCGGGAAGGTCACCTTCGTGCTCGATATGTTCCATGCCCTCGAATACGCCAGCGATGCGGTGAAGGCGATGTTCCCGGACAAGGCGGAGCGGGATCGGCGGTTCAAAGGGATCAAGGCGGACCTCGAGGCGGGCCGGGCCGCCAAGGTGATCCGGGAGCTCGAGCCCTTCAGCGGCAGGTACAAAGAGGTGGAGGCGTGCTGCCGCTACTATCGGAACAACATCGAACGGATGCGCTACAACCAATACCGCGACCAGGGCATGCAGATTGGATCGGGGGTCGTGGAAAGTGGCTGCAAGCGGTACGGGCTCCGGCTGAAGCGTCCCGGAACCCGCTGGTCGGAGACAGGCGCCAACGCAATGCTGGCGCTCAAAAGCTGCGCCATGAACCTCAGGCTGCCCGACTTCCTCGACTGGCACGCGAGGCAGGCCATCGTTGCCTGACAACAAATTGGGCTACACCCGGTTGAAATGGGAATGGGGCGCACCTATGCCTAGTGTCATGATCGCTTTTGTGGATTCCATTTTCCTGTGGAGCATGATTCAACCCCTCCCGGCGAAAGCCGCACAGTTTTCAATGGGAGCAGAACCGCAATGGCAAAGAGCAGGAGAACACCGATCGTCCTCAGCAAGGAAGATCGGAAGCGTCTCGAGCGGATCAAATCCGATCCGCATTCGATCCTCAAGCATGTCCAGAGGGCGACAATCATCCTGCACCTCGGCGACGGCCTCACACTGTCGCAGACGATGAGGGCCACCGGCATGTCGAAGCCGACGGTCTGGCGCTGGTGGGACCGCTTCCTCGTCGAGGGTGTTGACGGCCTGCTTTACGACATCCCCCGGAGACGGGGCCGCAAGCCGATATCCGAGGACAAGGTCAGTGAACTGATCGAGCTTGCGATGTCGCCGCCGCCGAAGCACGCAAGTCACTGGACGCTGCGGGCGCTGGCGAAGAAACTGGGGATCGCCGTCTCGACGGTGTTCGGCATCCTGAAGCACAACGGCCTGAAACCCCACAGGGTCAAGACATTCAAGGTCTCCCGCGATCCGAGGTTCGAGTTGAAGGTCCGCGACGTCGTCGGCCTCTACGTCAACCCGCCCGATCACGCTGTCGTCATCTCGGTGGACGAGAAGACACAGATCCAGGCATTGGGACGGACGCAGACGCCCCTGCCGATGAAGCCCGGCCATCCCGAGACCCGCACTCACGACGACAAGCGCAACGGTACCACCTGTCTGATGGCGGCCCTCGATGTCGCCACCGGAAAGGTCACCGGCCAGATGGTCGCGCGTCACCGCTCGGAGGAATTCCTCGCCTTTCTCGACCTCGTCTCCGAAGGGATCAAGCCCGGAACCCAGGTTCATGTCGTCCTCGACAACGTTTCCTCTCACAAGTCGGCCGAGGTCAACGAATGGCTGAAGGACAACGCCAATTGGACGTTTCACTTCACTCCGACCTCGGCCTCGTGGATGAATGCCGTCGAGGGGTTCTTCTCCAAACTCTCGAGGCAGAGGCTCAAGCACGCGATCTTCAACTCGCTCGACGAGTGCATCGCGGCGATCGAGGGTTACATCGCGCACCACAATGCCAATGACGCCCGCCCGTTCCGCTGGAGCAGGAAACCCGAAGATCTCGTGGAGGCATGGAAGAAGGGGCACCAGAAGCTGCAGGAATCGGCATCGTGAAAAAGAATCAAAACACTAGTCGATCACAGTGCGTTCGAAGCCTACATGCCTACACACTGCTGGGCAAAGCGGAAGGCAAATGGGAGTTCTACTCATGTGACTTTCGTGGACACGGTCGCAAGGAAATGCTGTTCGAAGCCAAAATCGAGAACCCTCCAAGTGGTCCGGACGTGCCGCTGACGGAGGGAACCACAGTCGGCCGCGCGGGGACGAAAGAGGGGTTTGCTACCGAAATCAAATTCGAGTGCGAGTTCATCTGAGTATTCCGGGAGACGAAGGGTCTGCATCTTGTCCGGACCTCGTCGCAGAACGTCGGCCGGTTGGTAACCATCTTCCGTGCCGCCAAGTGGATTGGTCGCCTTCTTCTGATCGACCTCTAAACCACCGTGATTCTCGAAGCGACGGGACGCGACACCTTTCCTCAATCCGGCTGGGATGATGTCCGGCTCTGCATCCCGCACTGGCAACGGGAGTCTATCAAGGAGCCGCCGAAATCGTTTCGATCGATAGTAAAATAATTCGAGCAACGCCCACTTCTTTTCAATCGGCGATATTCCGAGCAGCGTCAGGTGCAAATGCGCACATCAGGAAATTGCGACGACAACCTTGGATCCAGCTATCGGCCAGCTGTCAAATCCGAGTGCCATCACCGTGGCGCGGCACAGAGCATTGACGCATATACGACGAGGAGCCTCTGGCGCAACGGAATATCGGAAAACCTCATTGGATTAGGCGTTCCTCGGCTGTCTGGCCGTACACATAGTCAGAAAAGATCGCATTCTACCCGCCGGGATCGCTCGCTTTCTGCACTTCCGTGGCAGGAATTCTTCTATCGACCGACTTTTGAGAAAAAGAATTCTGGAAAACAAAATCAATGGCTTGCATCCACTCTAGGCCGGAAATTCCAAGCTGATTCCCAAATGCATTTGCGTTCATTTTTCATAAAACACTAGCGTTGGCCGGACTGGCTCAGGCAGTTGACCAAATGCCGGGTCGGCGATAAACCGTGGCACCGCCGGACGGGATCTGGCGACGCGGGCCACCCTTGGTGCCGATTGGAGAATCCCTTGGACGAACTGCTGAGAGAGTATCTTCCGATTCTCGTCTTTCTCGGTGTCGCCGCCGGGTTGGGGCTTGCCCTCGTTCTCGCGGCAGTCGTCATCGCCGTTCGCAATCCGTATGCGGAAAAGATCTCCGCGTACGAATGCGGATTCAACGCCTTTGATGATGCCCGGATGAAGTTTGACGTCCGGTTCTACCTCGTTGCGATCCTGTTTATCATTTTCGATCTTGAAGTGGCGTTTCTCTTTCCGTGGGCAGCCTCGTTCAAGGACCAGGGCCTGCTGGGATTCTGGTCAATGATGGTGTTCCTCGCCGTGCTCACCGTCGGGTTTGCCTACGAGTGGAAAAAAGGTGCGCTCGAATGGGAGTGACGGACCAGGCGCCAGCGGGAGCAGTTGCGGCCGATGCGGAGGGAGGACCGGCGACAGGCGCCGGAGCGAATCCCCCGGCAGCCGAGTTTCGGAACGTTCTCCAGGATCAGGGATTCCTTGTCACCTCGAGCGCCGACGTCATTAACTGGGCACGGACCGGGTCGCTGCACTGGATGACCTTCGGCCTTGCCTGTTGCGCTGTCGAGATGATGCACACCGCCATGCCGAGATACGACATGGAACGCTTCGGAACGGCGCCGCGAGCGTCGCCGCGCCAGTCCGACCTGATGATCGTAGCGGGTACACTGACCAACAAGATGGCTCCGGCCCTGCGCAAGGTTTACGACCAGATGCCCGAACCCAGGTACGTGATATCAATGGGTTCATGCGCGAATGGGGGCGGCTATTATCATTATTCCTATTCGGTCGTGCGCGGGTGCGACCGGATCGTGCCCGTCGATATCTACGTTCCCGGGTGCCCGCCGACAGCTGAAGCGCTACTATATGGAATCCTGCAACTACAGCGCAAGATCCGCCGGACGGGAACCATAGTCAGGTAATCCGAATGAGCCAGACAGGATCGTTGAGGGACTTGGCGTCCCACCTTGGGGATTGCCGGTCTGATGCCGTGCTGGAAGCGGGAGTCACGGCCTGCGGGGAACTGGAGGTCACGGTAACCCCGCAGAAGGTCGCGGAATTCGCGGAATGGCTGAAAACCGATGAGCGCTGCCTCTTCTCGACGCTTATTGATGTCACCGCCGTCGACTACCCGGCATCCGAACGACGATTTACAGTCGTCTATCATATGCTTTCGATGCAGAGGAATCACCGGATTCGGGTCAAGACCTCGGTCAGGGAAAGCGGTGAACTGGTTCCGTCGCTCGTCGGCGTCTATCCGGCGGCCAACTGGTTCGAACGGGAAGTCTTCGACATGTACGGGGTCATGTTTTCCGGGCATCCGGACCTCCGGAGAATCCTGACTGACTACGGCTTCCAGGGGCATCCGCTCCGCAAGGACTTTCCGACGACCGGGTTCACGGAGGTCAGGTACGACGAAATCGAAAAACGTGTCGTCCAGGAACCCGTTTCGCTCGTTCAGGAGTATCGCAGTTTCGACTTCACCTCTCCATGGGAAGGTGTCGGAGCCGTCCTGGCTGAACCCGGCGACCGATCCGGTCGGGATTCCGAAGAAGGCGAGGGCGGGACATGACGGAAGCCACCTTCGACGCCGCCGCCAGCGACGACGGACGCGTCCGGAACTTCAACATCAATTTCGGTCCGCAGCACCCGGCGGCGCATGGTGTCCTGCGGCTGGTCCTGGAACTCGATGGCGAGATTGTCGAGCGGTGCGACCCGCATATCGGGCTTCTCCATCGGGGAACGGAAAAACTGATGGAAAGCCGCACGTACCTGCAGAATCTGCCTTATTTCGACCGGCTGGACTACGTGGCGCCGATGAACCAGGAGCATGCCTGGTGTCTCGCGATCGAAAAGCTGACAGGTACGTCGGTCCCGCGGCGCGCGCAGCTAATCCGCGTGCTCTACAATGAAATCGGCCGTATTCTCAACCACCTGTTGAACGTGACCACCCAGGCGATGGACGTTGGCGCCCTGACGCCGCCGCTCTGGGGATTCGACGAACGCGAAAAACTCATGGTCTTCTACGAGAGAGCGTGTGGCGCCCGGCTGCACGCGGCTTACTTCCGGCCAGGAGGCGTCCACCAGGACCTCCCGGAAGACCTTCTTGACGACATTTTCGATTGGGCCGGCAAATTCCCCGCCGTTCTGAATGACATCGAAGAGTTGCTGACCGAAAACCGCATATTCAAGCAGCGCAATGTCGATATCGGTGTCGTGACGCGGCAGGACGCGCTCGACTGGGGATTTTCCGGGGTCATGGTCCGGGGTTCCGGCATGGCCTGGGACCTGCGCCGGTCGCAGCCCTATGAATGTTACGATGAGTTCGACTTCAGGATTCCGGTCGGACACAATGGCGATTGCTATGACCGGTATCTCTGCAGAATGGCCGAAATGCGCGAGAGCACCGGAATTGTCAGGGCCGCAATCGAGAAACTTGCAAGCGAGCCGGGAGACATTCTTGCGCGCGGAAAGCTGTCGCCGCCAACGCGCGAAGACATGAAGACGTCAATGGAGGCGCTGATCCACCATTTCA
Organism: Paracoccaceae bacterium; assembly: GCA_963664045.2. GTDB lineage: Bacteria > Pseudomonadota > Alphaproteobacteria > Rhodobacterales > Rhodobacteraceae > JAPPHA01. The sequence continues at coordinate 81,549 of CAXXGT010000006.1, forward strand.
AACTGTATACCGAGGGTTTTCATGTTCCGGCCGGCGAAGTCTACGCCGCCGTGGAAGCGCCCAAGGGGGAATTCGGTGTCTATCTGGTGGCAGACGGAACCAACAGGCCTTACAAGGCCAAGATTCGCGCGCCCGGGTACCTGCACCTCCAGGCCATGGATCACATGGCGAAGGGACACCAACTCGCCGATGTCGCGGCAATCATTGGAACGATGGACGTCGTGTTTGGAGAAATCGATCGATGATCGTGGATCTTGAGCAGGTCGCGCGCTTGTACTCATGCCGGAATTCGGCGGCCGGGCCGACCGGTAGGGGATGGGACACCCCCCGGTCATGATGAGGCGCCTTCACCACGAACAGCCGGAATCCTTCGCCTTCACGCCGGCCAACGAGGCCTGGGCAAAGCAGGAGATCGCGAAATATCCGCCGGGACGCCAAGCCTCGGCGATCATACCGCTTCTCTGGCGCGCGCAGGAACAGGAAGGATGGCTTTCGAGACCCGCGATCGAGAGCGTTGCAGCGATGCTGGATCTGCCGCCGGTCAGGGCGCTCGAGGTTGCGACATTTTATTTCATGTTTCAGCTGAGACCGGTCGGAAGAGTTGCCCATGTCCAGGTTTGCACGACCACGACATGCATGATTTGTGGCTCTGACGAGATCGTGGAGGTCTGCAGGGACCGGATCGCGCCATCCCCGCACCAGGTGAGCGCGAACGGAAAGTACAGTTGGGAAGAAGTCGAATGCCTTGGAGCATGCGCCAACGCGCCAATGGTCCAGATCGGCAAGGACTACTACGAGGATCTGACGTCCGAGAGTTTTTCCTCCATCCTGGATGCCCTGGAGGACGGCGCGACGCCGACGCCGGGGCCGCAAAACGGCCGGTTCTCGTGCGAACCGCTCTCAGGGCTGAGCACGCTGACTGAACCGGAGCATGGAAGCCAGTCGGAACCCGTGAACGCTTCGGTTTTGCTCGCGGCGGCTTCGCCTGGAGACACCGTATCAGTAAGGCCTCCTGACAGCGGGGAGGGTCTGTCGTGAGCCGCGAGGACGATGGTCGTAGGGCGGCCTGGTCTCGCCTGGCGGCGCGGTTGCGCGGAGCCGGGGCCGGCCAGGTTCGGATTGCGGCAATCGTGATCGTCGCGACAATGGTTCTCTGGATGCTCGGCTCCTGGCTCGGAGGCTGGCTTGGATTGCCCGCCCGGTTCGCTTTCCTGGTGGATTTTTCTGCCCTGGCCGCCTTTTTCTGGGCGCTTGTCGTGCTGGTCCGCGCGGGCAAACGCGTTCGGGAGCAGGAGGGCAGATGAATGCTGGCTGATCGCGACCGCATCTTTAACAACCTCTATGGCATGCGCGACCGCTCGCTCGCGGGGGCAAGGAAGCGCGGCCACTGGGACGGAACTTCCAAACTCCTGGAAATGGGGCGGGAGCGGATTATCGACGAAGTCAAGGCGTCGGGACTGCGGGGGCGCGGTGGGGCCGGCTTTCCCGCCGGACTCAAGTGGTCATTCATGCCAAAGACCAGCGACGGGCGCCCTGCCTACCTTGTGGTCAACGCGGATGAATCGGAACCGGGCACCTGTAAGGACCGTGAAATCATGCGCCACGACCCCCATTCGCTGGTCGAAGGCTGTCTTGTTTCCGGTTTCGCGATGGGGGCCAATACCGGGTACATTTATATCCGTGGCGAGTTCGTCCGGGAACGCGAGGCCCTCCAGATCGCGATCGACGAAGCGCGCGACGCGGGCCTGATCGGCCGAAACGCCTGTGGTTCGGGCTGGGACTTCGAGCTTCACCTCACCCATGGCGCGGGCGCGTACATTTGCGGCGAGGAAACGGCACTGCTCGAAAGCCTGGAAGGAAAGAAGGGCATGCCGCGGATGAAACCCCCGTTTCCCGCGGCGGCCGGCCTCTACGGCTGCCCGACGACCGTGAACAATGTCGAGACGATCGCCGTCGTTCCGACGATTCTTCGCCGTGGCTCGGGCTGGTTCGCCTCGATCGGCCGGGAAAACAACACCGGAACGAAGGTGTTCGCGTTTTCCGGCCACGTGAACAACCCCTGTGTGGTCGAGGACGCGATGTCGACGCCGCTCCGGGAACTGATCGACCGTCATTGCGGCGGGGTCCGGGGAGGCTGGGACAACCTGAAGGCGGTCATTCCCGGTGGCGCTTCGGTCCCGCTGATTCCGAGGGCATTGTGCGACGAAGCGATCATGGATTTCAGCTGGCTTGCCGAGCACAAGTCCGGTCTCGGAACGGCAGCTGTCATCGTGATGGACCAGTCCACGGACGTGATCAAGGCGATCTGGAGGCTGTCTGCCTTCTACAAGCACGAGAGCTGCGGACAATGCACTCCGTGTCGCGAAGGTACGGGATGGATGATGCGTATCATGGACCGGCTCGTGCACGGGACCGCCGACATGGAAGAGATCGACATGTTGCTCGACGTCTCCTACCAGGTCGAAGGCCATACGATCTGTGCTTTGGGAGATGGCGCGGCATGGCCGATCCAGGGCCTAATCCGGCATTTTCGCGATGAAATCGAAGACCGGATCCGGGCTCGCGCGAGATCCTCGAGGCGGGCTGCCGGAACCGGGGCAACGGACAGGATCGCGGCAAAGAAAATGAACGTGCAGGACGAGACGCTGGTCGTGAAACCGCCGGCGCGGCCTGGGCGACGGGCGGAGAGCGCATGACATGAGCGAAACGGCGCGACTCATCATCGATGGTGCCGAGTACGAGGTGGACCCGGCAATGACTCTGCTGCAGGCCTGCGAGCTTGCCGGTACCGAGATTCCGCGTTTCTGCTACCATGAGCGGCTGTCGATTGCCGGCAACTGCCGCATGTGCCTGGTCGAGGTCGTCGGAGGCCCGCCAAAGCCGACGGCATCCTGTGCCATGCAGGTGCGGGACCTTCGGCCGGGCAGGGATGGCAACCCCCCTGAAGTTCGAACCATGTCGCCGATGGTCCGGAAGGCGCGCGAAGGCGTGATGGAATTCCTTTTGATCAACCATCCCCTCGACTGTCCGATCTGTGACCAGGGCGGGGAATGCGACCTGCAGGACCAGGCCATGGCCTACGGGGTCGATTTTTCGCGGTTCCAGGAACCCAAACGCGCGGTCAACGATCTCGACCTTGGTCCGCTTGTGGATACCAGGATGACCCGGTGCATTTCCTGCACCCGTTGCGTCCGGTTCACGACGGAGGTCGCCGGGATTACCCAAATGGGCCAGACCGGCCGCGGCGAGGATGCTGAAATCACGTCATACCTCGACCAGACCCTCGAAAGCGAATTGCAGGGAAACATCATCGATCTCTGTCCCGTCGGCGCCCTGACGTCGAAACCATACGCGTTTTCGGCGCGTCCCTGGGAACTGCAGAAGACGGAAACGATAGACGTCATGGACGCGCTCGGCTCCAACATTCGCGTCGACAGCCGCGGCCACGACGTGATGCGTATTCTCCCGCGCAACCACGACGGGGTCAACGAAGAGTGGATCTCCGACAAGACCAGGTTCATCTGGGACGGACTCCGGAACCAGAGGCTCGACCGGCCCTTCGTCAGGAAAGACGGCATCCTGAAACCCGCGACGTGGGATGATGCCCTCGGCGCGGCCGCCCGCGCGATCAAGGGAAGGAAACTGGCGTCGCTGGCTGGCGACCTTGCGTCGGTCGAATCCATGTACGCCCTCGGGGAACTGACCGCCGCGCAAGGCGGCGCCGTCGAATGCCGAACGGACGGTGCGTGCCTCCCGGCGGGCAACCGGTCGGCATACGTTGGTACGGCCAGGATCGAGGACATCGATAACGCGAGATCGATCATTCTCGTCGGTTCCGACCCCAGGTGGGAAACTCCGGTACTGAACGCCCGCATTCGCAAGGCCTGGCTCAAAGGAGCAACGATCAACCTGATCGGGGCACGCCGTGACCTGACCTACGACTATGCCCATTTCGGCACCGGCAGGCCGGCGCTGGCGGACCTGTCGGCCGAAATCCCTGAATCCCTTCGCGGACACGGCGATTCGATCGTCATTGTCGGCCAGGGCGCGCTTCGGGATGAAGACGGCCTTGCCGTCCTCGGCCATGCCATGCGCCTGGCGGATTCGCTTGGCGCCGGATTCATGGTCTTGCACACGGCTGCCTCCAGGGTCGGCGGCATGGACATCGGTTTCGTGACCGAAGGCGGCCTGTCTGCCGCGCTCGGTGGCGCGGAAACGGTTTTCAACCTCGGTGTCGACGAAATCGAAATGCTCGAAGATGTCTTCGTGATCTACCAGGGGAGCCATGGAGACAGGGGCGCGCACCGCGCGGATGTCATCCTGCCGGCCGCGGCCTATACCGAGGAGAACGGAACGTTCGTCAATACCGAGGGCCGGCCGCAACAGTCGGTCAGGGCGTGTTTCCCACCCGGCGAAGCCAGGGAAAACTGGGCGATCCTGAGAGCGCTCTCCGCCGAACTCGGAGCGCCCTTGCCATTCGATACGCTGGCAGAGTTGCGCAGGGGACTCTTCGAGAACTGCGGCCACATGCAGGAAATCGACCGGGTTCCGACGAACCCGTGGGATCCGGTCGGCATCGGGGAAATGGGTGACGGCGATTTCCGTCCTGCCGTGGACGATTTCTACCTCACCAATCCGATCGCCCGGGCTTCGGTTGTCATGGCGGAACTCAGTCGAAACGCCGGGGACAGGCGCCTCGGCCGGGAAAGGGCGAGGGCGGCGTGATCCTGCGTCCGTTCGAGATCACGGGGGCGCACTGAATGAGCGGTCTTCTTGAAACCCAGTTCGGGATTTTCCTGATCGTTCTCGGTCAGTGCATCCTGATGACTGCCTTCGTGATGATCAGCCTGCTGTTCCTCGTTTACGGCGACCGCAAGATCTGGGCTGCGGTTCAGTTGCGCAGGGGACCCAACGTCGTCGGTCCCTGGGGCCTCCTGCAGTCCGTTGCCGATGCGATGAAATACGTCTTCAAGGAATTCGTCATCCCCGCGGGCGCGGACAAGACCGTGTTCCTGCTGGCGCCGCTGGTGTCCTTCATTCTCGCCCTGATCGCCTGGGCGGTCATTCCCCTGTCGGAGACCCTGGTGATCTCCAGCATCAACGTCGGTATCCTCTATATTTTCGCGGTATCTTCCCTCGAGGTCTACGGCGTCATCATGGGTGGCTGGGCCTCGAACTCGAAGTACCCGTTTCTTGGTTCCCTTCGATCCGCCGCACAGATGATTTCCTACGAGGTGTCGATCGGTTTCATCATCATCGGGGTGCTGATCACGACGGGCTCGCTCAACCTCGTGGATATCGTGCTCGCACAGGAAGGCGATTACGGCATCTTCAACTGGTACTGGCTCCCCCATTTGCCGATGGTCGTCCTGTTCTTCGTTTCCGCCCTCGCGGAAACCAACCGTCCGCCGTTCGACCTTCCCGAGGCGGAATCCGAACTCGTCGCCGGTTACCAGGTCGAGTATTCGTCGACCCCGTTCCTGTTGTTCATGGCCGGCGAATATGTCGCCATCTGGCTGATGTGCGCCCTGACGACAATCCTGTTCTTCGGAGGATGGCTGTCCCCGGTACCGTGGCTTCCGGACGGGGCGTTGTGGATGGTGCTCAAGATGGGATTGTTTTTCTTCCTGTTTGCATTGATCAAGGCGGTCGTACCGAGATATCGCTACGATCAGTTGATGCGCCTGGGCTGGAAGGTGTTTCTGCCGCTTTCGCTGGGCTGGGTTGCGGTCGTGGCTGCATTCGCCCAGTTCGGCGTCTTTGGCGGAACCTACGCGCGCTGGGCGATCGGCGGTTAGATCGGAGGCAGGTGGATCATGTCGTTCAATCAGTCAAACTGGGTTGGCAGGGGTCTTCGGGCGGCGAAGTACCTCTTGCTCGCGGACATGCTCAACGGCCTGAAGCTGGGGATGAAATATTTTTTCCGCCCTAAGTCGACAATCAATTATCCCCACGAAAAAGGTCCGCTCAGCCCGCGGTTTCGAGGCGAGCACGCCTTGCGGCGTTACCCGAACGGGGAGGAACGATGTATCGCCTGCAAGCTGTGCGAGGCCATCTGTCCGGCACAGGCCATCACGATTGAAGCCGAGCCGCGCGATGACGGGTCGCGCCGGACGACCCGCTACGACATAGACATGACGAAGTGCATCTATTGCGGCTTCTGCGAGGAATCCTGTCCGGTCGATGCAATCGTCGAGGGGCCCAACTTCGAGTTTGCGACCGAAACGCGGGAAGAGCTGTTTTACGACAAGGAACGGCTTCTTGCGAACGGTGACCGCTGGGAAGCTGAAATCGCCCGCAACCTTCGAGAGGACGCGAGATTCCGATGATGGGCAGGACGTCAACCGGCGCCGGGGAATCGCGTGCGCCCGGCGCGGGGAGCCGGGAACGGTCGTGGGGCCATCGAGTCACTCCCGATCCGGCACCGGTTCAGGGAACGCGGAGGCTGTCATGACGGTGATTTCCCTGGCATTCTATCTCTTTGCCTTCACGGCGGTCGGCTCGGGCCTGTTCGTCGTGCTGGCACGCAATCCGGTGCACTCGGTGCTCTGGCTGATCCTGGCCTTTTTCTCTTCCGCGGGCCTGTTCGTGCTGATGGGCGCGGAGTTCGTCGCCATGCTGCTGGCGATCGTTTACGTCGGTGCCGTCGCGGTACTGTTCCTGTTCGTGGTCATGATGCTGGACATCGATTTCGCCGAGTTGAGAGGAGGATTGGCCCGGTACATGCCGCTCGGGTTGCTGATCGGACTGATCCTGCTGCTGGAGCTTGGCCTGGTCATCGGCCACTGGAACTTCGCCGAAACGGCCGGAGACCTCCGTGCTGCCGTGACGCCGCCCCGCGAGCTGGTTCATAACACCGCGGCAATCGGTCAACTCATCTACACTGACTACATCTACCTGTTCCAGGCAGCTGGCCTGATCCTTCTCGTGGCCATGATCGGTGCCATCGTGCTCACGTTGCGGCATCGCGCGCATGTCAAGCGGCAGGACATCCCGAACCAGATCCTCCGGGATCCGCGGGAAGCTGTGAGTCTGGTGGATGTTCCGTCAGGTCAGGGGCTCGGCCAGTGATAACCCTTGAACACTATATCACCGTGGCGGCGATCCTGTTCGTGATCGGAATATTCGGTATTTTTCTCAATCGGAAGAACGTGATCATCATACTGATGTCGATCGAGTTGATGTTGCTCGCCGTCAACATCAATCTCGTCGCCTTTTCGACTTTTCTCGGAGACCTGGTCGGCCAGGTATTTGCCCTTTTCGTCTTGACGGTCGCAGCAGCGGAAGCCGCGATCGGGCTGGCCATTCTCGTCTGCTTTTTCCGAAATCGCGGTACGATTGCCGTCGAAGACGTCAACATGATGAAGGGCTGAGTTCGGCTCAATGGAAATCATCCTGGTCTTCGCGCCGCTGGTCGGCTGCATTCTCGCCGGGTTCTTCCACCGGTTCATTGGCGAACGCGCCGCGATGGCCGTCTCGACAGGGCTCCTGTTCGTCGCGGCTTTCCTGTCCTGGTACGTGTTTCAGACCTTCGATGGAGGCACGAAGACGATCCCGATCGCGCGCTGGGTGGAAAGCGGGTCGCTGAGCACCGACTGGGCGCTTCGAATCGATCGCCTCACGGTCGTCATGCTCGTCGTGATCACGACGGTCTCCTCGCTCGTGCACCTGTACAGCTGGGGCTACATGGACGGGGACAGCAACTGGAAACCGGGTGAAAGCTACAAGCCCAGGTTTTTCGCGTATCTGTCGTTCTTTACGTTCGCGATGCTGATGCTCGTGACTTCGGACAACCTTCTGCAGCTGTTTTTCGGTTGGGAGGGCGTTGGCGTCGCGTCCTACCTTCTGATCGGGTTCTACTACCGGAAGCCGTCGGCGAACGCGGCCGCCATAAAGGCGTTCATCGTCAACCGGGTTGGGGATTTCGGTTTCGCGCTGGGGATTTTCGGCCTGTTCATGCTGACGGACAGCATCGACTTTTCCGTGATCCTGGATCCTGACACGGCCCGCGAACTCGCGGATACGCGGTTCAGCTTTCTTGGCCAGGACGTACCCGCACTCGAGGCGGTAACCCTGCTGCTCTTCATCGGCGCAATGGGCAAGTCAGCCCAGTTCCTCCTGCACACCTGGTTGCCCGACGCCATGGAAGGTCCGACCCCGGTTTCGGCCCTGATTCACGCGGCGACCATGGTCACCGCAGGCGTTTTCATGGTGTGCCGCCTGTCGCCCCTGATGGAGTTCGCCGACTGGACGGCCGGGTTCGTCGTTGCGACCGGTGCGCTGACGGCGTTCTTCGCCGCGACCGTTGGCCTGGTCCAGAACGACATCAAGCGCGTCATTGCGTATTCGACCTGCTCACAGCTCGGTTACATGTTCGTGGCCGCGGGCGTCGGCGCCTACTCGGTTGCCATGTTCCACCTGTTTACCCATGCCTTTTTCAAGGCCATGCTTTTCCTGGGGGCGGGATCGGTCATCCACGCGATGCACCACGACCAGGACATGCGGAACTACGGCGGGCTTCGAAAAAGCCTCCCGATGACGTTCTGGGCGATGATGATCGGAACGCTGTCGATCACCGGACTCGGAATACCTCTCACCGGTTGGGGCCTCGCCGGCTTCCAGTCCAAGGACGCCATCATCGAAAGCGCGTTCGCGGCGCCGGGATCATTGGCGGCAATCGCGTTCTGGACCCTGGTCCTGACGGCAATGATGACGAGCTTCTACAGCTGGCGCTTGATCTTCATGACCTTCTTCGGCTCCCCGCGCGGCGACCAGGAGGCCCACGAGCATGCCCACGAAAGCCCGTGGACCATGCTGGTGCCCCTTGCATTGCTGGCGGTCGGGGCAGTCGTGGCGGGCATGGTCTGGTACGACGAGTTCTTCGGCAAGTACGCCGAGGAGTATTTCGGGGCGTCGATCTTCATCGACAGCGAGACCAATCATGTCCTGCACGATGCCCATTACGTGCCTGCGTTTGTCAAGATGTCGCCTTTCGTGGCGATGTCGGTCGGGTTTTTGCTGGCCTGGCTGTTTTACGTTGGCAGGACGGACCTGCCGTCACGTCTCAGGGCAAGCCAGCCCGGGCTCTATGCTTTTCTCTTGAACAAGTGGTATTTCGACGAACTCTACGAGTTTGTTTTAGTGCGGCCGGCCAAATGGCTGGGAAGCTGCCTGTGGAAACTGGGTGACGGCAGGATCATCGATGGTGCGATCAACGGACTGGCGATGGGCATCATCCCCTGGTTCACGCGCCTGGCCGGGCGGGCGCAGTCCGGTTATCTCTTTCATTATGCCTTCGCGATGTTCGTCGGACTGGCGGTGATCATCACCTGGTTCTCCATTGCGGGAGGCGCCGGCTGATGGACAACGTTCTGACGGTCGTCATCTTTCTGCCGCTCCTCGCGGCGTTCATCCTGATGATCTTTCTCAAGGGTGACGACCCGGCTGCCCGCCAGAACGCGCGGCGCCTCTCGTTGGTCGCCACGGTGACGACGTTTCTCATCTCGGTCGCGGTCTACAGCCAGTTCGACCCCGATGACACCGGCTTCCAGTTCGTCGAGGAATACCGCTGGATCGGCGGCCTGACCTACCGCGTGGGTATCGATGGAATCAGCATACTGCTGCTGATGCTGACCACGTTCCTGATGCCGGTCGTGATCGGTGCCTGCTGGAATGTCGAAAAGCGGGTCAAGGAATACATGATCACGTTTCTCGTGCTCGAATCCACGATGATCGCGGTATTCTGCGCGCTTGACCTGGTCCTGTTCTACGTCGTGTTCGAAGCAGGATTGATCCCGATGTTCCTGATTGTCGGGATCTGGGGCGGGAAAGACCGCATTTACGCGGCGTTCAAGTTTTTCCTCTACACCTTGCTCGGTTCGGTACTGATGCTGGTGGCGATGATCGCGATGTGGCGCCTCTCGGGAACGACCGATATCCGGCTGCTGCTTGCGCACGATTTTCCCTCCGATCCCCTGAACATACTCGGGCTGAGTGTAATCGGGGGCGTTCAGACCCTGCTGTTTCTCGCGTTCTTGGCGAGTTTCGCGGTGAAGTTGCCGATGTGGCCGGTCCACACGTGGCTGCCGGACGCACATGTCCAGGCTCCGACCGCGGGTTCGGTCGTCCTGGCGGCCATTCTGCTCAAGATGGGGGGCTACGGGTTCCTCCGGTTCAGCCTTCCCATGTTCCCGGTCGCATCGGAATACCTGGCAGTATTCGTGATGGTGCTTTCGGTCATCGCCATCGTCTACACCTCGCTCGTGGCGATGATGCAGGAAGACATGAAGAAACTGATTGCATACTCGTCCGTCGCCCACATGGGGTTCGTCACGATCGGTATTTTTTCGGCCAACCAGCAGGGCGTCGATGGCGCGATTTTCCAGATGCTCAGCCATGGGTTTATTTCCGCCGCCCTGTTTCTCGGTGTCGGCGTGATCTACGACCGCATGCATACGCGCCAGATTGATGCCTACGGCGGGCTTGTCGTCCGCATGCCGGCTTACGCGATGGTTTTCATGCTGTTTACCCTGGCGAATGTCGGGCTTCCCGGAACTTCCGGATTCATCGGGGAATTCCTCACCCTGGTCGGCGTCTTCAAGGTCAACACGTGGATTGCAGCCGGGGCCACCACCGGTGTCATTCTTTCGGCCGGTTATGCCCTCTGGCTATACAGGCGCGTGATCTTCGGCGATCTCGTTCGCGAGAGTCTCAGGTCAATCCAGGACATGGACAGGCGCGAACGCCTGGTCATGGCGCCGCTCGTCGTCATGACGGTTCTTCTCGGGGTGTACCCGGCCCTGGTCCTCGACGTGATTGGACCGACTGTCAGCTCCATGCTCGAAGGCGTTGCCGCGACACAGGCGGCCGCGAGGCTGGCGATCCCCGATCCGGGACTCGCCCCGGTCGCGGTGCAGACGCCCCTGGAGTTCCTGATGTCGCTCGTCCCCGGGTCAGCGTGAGAGTGGATCGATGATCCTGACCGATATCGAAGTCGCTCTGCCGGAAATCATCCTGGCCGTTTTCGCCATGACTGCGCTGATGGTGGCGGCATTCGGCCGGAAAGACGTCTGGGCGAGCGCCACCCTCTGGACGTCGGTCCTGGTCATGGCGGGCCTGGGCATCTGGATCGGCCTGTCCCCAGGCAAAACCCGCTATGCTTTTGGCGACGCCTTCATCGACGACGGATTTGCCCGTTTCGCGAAGGTTCTTGTCCTGATGGCGAGCGCCGCGGTGCTGATATTGAGCAAGCAGTACCTGAAGCGGTTGGGCCTGCTCAAGTTCGAGTTTCCGATCCTGATCGTCATGGCGACTCTCGGCATGATGATGATGATCAGCGCGGGGAACCTCATGGCCCTTTACATGGGCCTGGAACTGCAGTCGCTCTCCCTCTACGTGGTCGCGGCCTTCCGCAGGGACAGCATTCGTTCGACCGAGGCGGGACTCAAGTATTTCGTATTGGGCGCATTGTCGTCCGGGCTGCTGCTCTACGGCGCTTCGCTGGTTTATGGTTACGCCGGCACGACTGGATTTTCGGGGATCGCGTCGACGATCGGTGAAAGCAGCCTTCCCCTGGGCATGCTCTTTGGCCTGGTATTCATTTGCTCGGGCATGGCGTTCAAGATTTCCGCAGCTCCTTTCCACATGTGGACTCCGGACGTCTACGAGGGTTCCCCAACCCCGGTCACGGCGTTTTTCGCCACGGCGCCAAAGGTCGCGGCCATGGCCCTGTTTGCGCGTGTCCTGCACGACGCGTTCGGGGGCGCGGAAAGCGACTGGCGCCAGATCATCGCGTTCCTGGCCGTCATTTCGATGTTCCTGGGATCGGTCGCGGCGATCGGACAGAAGGACATCAAGCGCCTGATGGCGTATTCCTCGATCGCGCACATGGGATTCGCGCTGATGGGACTCGCCGCCGGCGGTGTCGGTGGCGTTCACGCAATGCTCGTCTACATGACCATCTACCTGGTCATGAACATCGGCACGTTCGCGTTCATCCTGAACATGGAGAGGGATGGCCGGCCGGTTACCGAGATATCGGCACTCGGTCTTTATTCAAGTATCGAACCGGCGCGGGCGGTTGCGTTTGCGGCGCTGTTGTTTTCGTTGGCCGGGATTCCCCCACTGGCGGGATTCTTCGGAAAGTTCTTTGTTCTGAAGGCCGCCGTGGATGCCGGCATGGTCTGGCTCGCGATCGCCGGCGTGCTGGCCTCGGTCATCGGCGCATTCTACTACGTCAGGATCGTCTACCTGATGTACTTTGGCGATCCGGTGGATTCGCTTGACGGGCGCATGCCGCCCACGCACTACGCACTGCTCATGGCGTCCGCGGTCTTCATCGTGTTTGGCGTCGTCAACCTGTTCGGCATGGATTCTCTCGCCGCTGCCGCTGCCAGTGCACTTCTTCAGTGACCGAAACCGATCGCTCCTTCGCTTCGGACATGCGCGGTTTCCGTGCATTGCACTGGAAACGGTTACGAGTACCAACGCGGAGGCGCGCACGCGCGCGCGCCAGGTTTCGGCACCCACCTGGGTGGTTGCCAGGCGGCAAACTGCCGGCCGCGGACGCGCCGCACGCGTGTGGCACTCCGGGGTCGGAAACTTCTACGGAACACTGATTCTCCCCGATGCGGGAAAACCGGGTTCGGCGGCACTGCGATCGTTCGTTGCGGCGCTGTCGGTTCGGGACGCGCTTTCGAGCCATTCCCCGCCGGGTTGCGGATTTCGGCTGAAATGGCCGAACGATGTTCTCGCACATGGCCGGAAGATCTCGGGCATTCTTCTTGAAACCGAAGGGCCGTCGCTGCTGATCGGAATCGGCGTCAACCTGGTCGTGGCGCCGGCCTTGTCCGAAGGCGCGGAATCTTCTGTCCGGCGTGCGGGAAACGGTCACTCGACAAGGCAGGGAAGGGAGCCGCAACCGGTCGATCTCAGATCGGTTGCAGGCGTGACCGTGACGCCCGGGCAATTCCTGTGTACCCTGGCACCCGCTGTCGACGCCTGGGAAAACCAGTTGCGATCCGAAGGGTTTTCTCCCATTCGGGACGCGTGGCTGGAGGTCGCGGAAGGCATCGGCGCACGCGTGGCCGTGCGCATCGGGACAAGAGAAACGTCCGGTGTGTTTGAATCGATCAACGACACCGGGGCGATGATGCTCGCGACACCCGAAGGTCCCGAGGTCGTCACCGCGGCTGACATCCACCTACTGGCGACGGACACGACTTATGCTGCTTGCGATTGACATCGGAAATACCAATTCGGGATTCTCGCTGCACGACGGAACCCGTTTCATTTCGGCCTGGCGTTGTGCGACCAAACCTGAACAGACCGCGGACGAGTACTTCGTCTGGCTGAGAAACCTCATGGATTTCATGAGTTCCCCAATTCCGCCCCGTTCCATTGACCGGGTCATCGTTTCGTCGGTCGTGCCCCAGGTTCTCTTCAATATCCGCGTCCTGTGCGACCGGTATTTCGAGTGCCGTCCCCTGGTCGTCGGGAAACCGGAATGCCGGCTCGGCATCGATGTTCGTGTTGACAGCGAGACCGAGGTCGGCGCCGACCGGATCGTGAATACTGTCGGCGCATTTGACCGTTATGGCGGCGATCTGATCGTGGTCGATTTCGGGACCGCGACCACGTTCGATGTCGTGGACAGCGATGGAGCCTATGTCGGAGGCGTGATCGCACCGGGGGTGAATCTGTCGATACGTGCGTTGCACGAAGCGGCGGCGGCGTTGCCGAGAATCGATGTCGGGGTTCCCGAAAAGGTCGTCGGCACGAATACGGTCGCGTGCATGCGCGCAGGCGTCTTCTGGGGATACGTCGGCATGATCGGCGGAATCTGTTCGAAGATTCAGGAAGAACGGCAACGCAGGATGAAGGTCATCGGGACCGGTGGCCTTGCCGGGCTCTTTGAACGCGGTACGGATGTTTTTGATGAGATCGACGGTGACCTGACCATGCACGGCCTGTACCTGATCGATGCGTACAACAGGGACGGGTGACATGAGTTCCGGAAATCGACTGATCTATCTCCCTCTTGGAGGGTGCGGCATGTTCGGAGCGAACATGTACGTCTACGGCTGGGGGGCCGAGGGTTTCGAACGTCTGATCGTCGTCGATTGCGGGATTGGCTTCCCGGACGCGGAATCCGCGCCCGGAGTGGACGTGCTGATTCCCGACAGCGCCTGGCTCAAGGACCGGCTTGACCGCCTTGAGGCGATTTTCATCACCCATGCCCACGAGGATCATGTCGGCGCGATCGGGCATCTCCATCCCGATTTGCGGGTACCCGTATTCGCCCGTCGCTTCACCGCCGCGGTCGCCAGGACGAAGTTTGATCAGCTTGGCCGGAAGGGGAGTGCCGTGCAGGAGGTGGACCCTTGGCCGGAGTTCATCGAGGCCGGCCCGTTTCGGGTCGCGTTCCTGCCGGTCGCTCACTCGATTCCCGAGGCGGCGGCGCTCGTGATCGATACACCGGCAGGCCGGATCGTTCACTCGGGCGACTTCAACCTGGATCGTACGCCCGTCCTCGGGGAGGCGCATGACCCCGAGCGAATCAGGCAGGCCGCCGGCCGTGAAGTCGTTGCCCTGGTCTGCGACAGCACCAATGTCTTCAATCCGCAGGCGGGACGTTCGGAAGCGACCGTGGCCGGGCCGGTCGCAGAGCTGATCGATCGGTCCACCGGAATGTTTGCCGCGACAACTTTTGCGTCCAACGTCGGGCGGCTGAAGTCGCTGGCCACAGCGGGGATCCAGGCCGGTCGATCGGTCGCGGTTGTGGGCCGGTCGATGCACAGGATCCTGGGCATTGCGCGCGAAACCGGCTTTCTCGAGGACTTTCCGGAAATCGTTCCGATCGAGGAAGCGCGGTACATCCCGCGGGACAAGCTGATGCTCATCGTAACGGGGAGCCAGGGTGAACGGCGGTCGGTTTCGTCACAGCTGTCCCGGGGAAACTACCGCGGATTCGACCTGGAACCGGGAGACAACTTCCTGTTTTCGGCGCGCACGATTCCCGGCAACGAGAAACCGGTCAACGCGATCAAGAACCGCCTCTCTGCGAGAGGCGTGGCCGTCCACAGCGCCGAGGGGAGCCCGTACCATGCCTCCGGTCACGCATGCAGACCGGACATCGCGGAGATCCATGAACTCGTTCAGCCGCAAATCGTGATTCCGATGCACGGAGAGAACCAGCACCTGCGGGAACACGCGAATCTGGCGCGTGACCGGGGATTCAGGTCGCTCTTCGTTTCGTCCGGCATGGTGGCCGACATTTCGTCGGCTGATGCGCAGGTCGTTGACCACGTCGAAACCGGGGTACTCTGTCTCGACGGATCAACCCGCATTGGTCGGAAAAACGAGGTGATCCGGGAACGACGGAAGATGGCCGAAAGCGGTGTCATCGCGGCGGCGATCGAGTTCGATCATGACGGCACCGCCTGGTGTTCGGGGGTGTCCCTCAAGGGTGTGCCGTCCCGGGACCGCTCCGCGGGTTCCCTGACCGAATCCCTGCGCAAGAGGATTTCCAGTACGCTTGCCGAGCGGGGTCCGCTGGACGCGGTAAAGGATGAGGTCATCGAGGGAATCGTGACCAGGGTCGTTCAATCAACGGCATCTAGATCTGTCGGAAAAAAACCGGAGGTCATGGTTATCCTGACCAGCGACGAGTAGTTTCAATCCGGCAAGCCGACTCCGGATCACTGTCGAACCTGCCCTGGAGGCAAGCGGGACGGTCAAGGCTCCTGGCCGGACTGGACGCTGGCCCGGTTCGGTCCGAACGGCTTTTTCATGAATTCCGGCATGTGTTGACCCATGCCCAGGACCGTCGCCTGCTCCCCGGGATCCGGAGCAGGTTTCCGGGTCCCCTGGCGGACCTGGCTGCGCGGAGGCCGGGATCCGGAATCCCGATCTTCCGACTTCGGCGCTTCCGGTTTCGTCCTTGCACTTCGGGGCTTCGGTTTCTTGTCGCCCCTGCTCCCTTTTCTCGAGTCATCGAGTCTGGAGATTTCTTCCTTCGCCGTTTCCGGCAGTTCGATCCGGGAAATCCTGAGATTGATCAGGTCTTCAACTGCGGCAAACGCCGCATCGTCGGCCGGTGACAGGCAGATCGTGAAGGCGGAGCCGGTCCGGCCGGCGCGCCCGGTTCTTCCGATCCTGTGAACATAGTTCTCGACGTTGTTCGGGACGTCGTAATTGAAAATGTGACTGACGTTGGGAATGTCCAGTCCACGTGCAGCCACATCCGACGCCACCAGCAGCTTGACCTGGCCTTGCCTGAATTCGTCAAGAACGCGCGTGCGATGGCTTTGATCAAGGTCACCATGAATGGGTTTTGCGTCGAAACCGTGCACCTTGAGGGACTTGGCGACGATGTCGACGTCCGACTTGCGGTTGCAGAAAACGATTCCGTTGGTCAGCTTCTCTCCTTGTCCGGCAATGAGGTTGCGCAACACGATGCGTTTTTCCTTGGCTGCCCTGGATTTGTGCCCGGCCTTGAACGTACAGACCGACTGGGCTGTGTTTTCCGAGGTTGTCGCCTGGGGCGCGACCTCGATCCGGGCCGGGTTCTGCAGGAATTCATCCGTCACCCGTTCGATCTCGGGCGCCATCGTTGCCGAAAAGAACAGGGTCTGGCGCGTGAACGGGGTCAGGCGAAAGATCTTCTCGATGTCCGGAATGAAGCCCATGTCGAGCATGCGGTCGGCTTCGTCGACCACCATGATCTGAACTCCGGTCAGCAGAAGGCGTCCGCGCTCGAAATGATCGAGCAGCCGTCCGGGGGTTGCGATCAGGATGTCGACACCTTTGTCGATCAGCTGGTCCTGTCCTTCGAAACGAACGCCGCCGATCAGCAGCGCTTTCGAGAGATCTGCGTACCGTGCGTAGGTATCCAGGGTGTCCGCGACCTGTGCCGCAAGTTCACGCGTCGGGCACAGGATCAGGGATCTCGGCATTCTCGCGCGAGCTCGGCCATTGATCAGGGCCGAGATTATCGGCAGGGCAAAACTCGCGGTCTTGCCGGTCCCGGTCTGGGCGATCCCGAGTACGTCCCGTCCCTTCAGGGCATTGGGAATGGTCTCTGCCTGTATTGGTGTGGGTGTCTTGTAGCCGGCATCGGCTACGGCTCTGAGAACCCGGGGTTCCAGGTCAAAACCGGAAAATGACGTCATGAGATTCCGTTGTCAGCATGTCAGCGCGTGGAAGTAGGAAAGTGAATCGATACGGGTGACGTGATCGAATCAGTCTCCGACACGTGCCGGGATGGATATGCGTAAGTGCCATATGTGTCAAATGACACACGTTTCGGATTGGCGGCACCGGTCGTTTGAGGGTGGCTTGTCCGTCTGTCACCGAACATCTTGTCCGTGCGCGTCAGGCTGGTTGGCGCGTTTCGTGACAACCACTGCGTACAGGCAGGTTCCCGGCTTTTCTGCACTCGGCTGGATCGCGCCCCGCGCCAGAGGGCTTGTCACTCAAACCGGAATGAAGCCGGGTGAAGTTGCCGCAGCGTCGGGATTAAGCGGCCATGTGCATTCCAGTCGGCCAAACCGGCGGTGTTTCGACTTGCCGCCCGGAAGAGATCGCACCGAAGGCCGGGTTCCTTCCGAATTCCGGGCCTGGCCCATGCATGGCCCCCGGGTGCGCTTAGCGCAGGTCGCCGATGGCCGCCTGGATTGCCGTCAGCATTCTGTCCCTGCGAAATGACAGGTCCCCGACGCTGCTTCCCTTGGCCTGTTCGGCCACACCCGCCACCAGTTTTTCAATGACTTCATCGTCCAGGCGCGGATCGCCGAGGCTGTCCCACCATCCGTTGAACGTATCCTTGAAATGATTGCAAAACGCCTGGAGACCGCCTTCGCCCGCACCAAGATGAAACAGCATGGTCGGTCCCATGGCGGCCCAGCGCAGTCCGGGGCCTGCCCACATGGCCTTGTCGATGTCCTCGACGCTGGCTACGCCTTCGACGGCCATGTGGACGGCCTCCCGCCAAACCGCCGCTTGAAGGCGATTGGCGACATGTCCGGGCAGCCCTTTCCTGATGCGGATCGTCACTTTTCCGATGTCCTTGTAGAACGCTTCCGCCAAGTCCGGCACCGCCGGGCTTGTCAGCGCGTTTGCCGTCAATTCCACCAAGGGTATCAGGTGCGGCGGATTGAAAGGATGCCCGAGGATCAATTTCGCCGGGTCTTTCCAGCCCTTTTGCAGGGCCTCCAGGGTAAGACCTGATGTCGAGCTTGAAACGATTGCGTGCGAAGGCAGGACCGGCTCGATCTCGCCGTAGGTGGAATGTTTGATCGGCAGGCGCTCGGGCACGCTTTCCTGGACGAAGTCAGCCCCTTCTACCGCTTCACGGGCGGACTTGGCGAAGGACACCGAATCCGGCGTGGCGCGGTCCGTCAGGCCAAGCTCCTGCAACCCGCGGGCCATGCTTTCTCGACATAGCCGCGGACGGCGCTCTCGGCGCCGGGGGCGGGGTCGTAGACCGTGACGCTTCGTCCCGAGGCCAGGAACAGGGCCGTCCAGCTTGAGCCAATGACGCCGGCGCCCAGGACAGCGGTGCGGGAAACTTCGCTCATCAGAACAGTCCCGGATTGAGTGGAGATGCGGCGGTCAAGCCGCCGTCCACGGTGAAGAGTTGACCGGTGGCAAAACCGGCTTCATCCGAAGCCAGCCAGACCGCCAAGGAAGCGATGTCTTCGGGACGACCGAAGCGCCGTGTCGGGTGGCGGGCAAGAGCGTCCGACCTTGCTTCTGCCCGGTCACCGGCAATTTCGAACCCGGCGTCCAGCATGCCTGTCTCGATCCACCCGGGGCAAATCGCGTTGCACCGGATGGATGGGCCATGATCGACCGCGATGGATCGGGTGAGGCCGTGCACGAAAGCCTTGGAGGCGTTGTAGATCGCCATGGAAGGGTCCGCCACGTTTCCCGAGATCGATCCGATGTTGATGATCGAACCGCCATCGCGCATCCGGGGGATCAGGGCGCGACACATGTTGAAAACGCCGCGGGCATTCGCTCCCATCACCAGGTCCCAGTCCGCATCAGTGCTGTCCACGACCGTCTTTTCGATTTGAACCCCGGCATTGTTTACGAGGATGTCGAGCGATCCCAACTTGCGCGCAGCGATTGCGACGGCCCGGGAATCCGAGACATCCAGGGTCAGCCAATCCGACTGCAATCCATCAGGGCGGGGCCCTCGACCACAGGTGACCACTTCGGCGCCCTCGGTCAGGAAAGCATCCAGGATGCCTCGGCCTATTCCCTGCCGCCCTCCCGTTACAAAGGCTCTTTTCCCGGCCAGCCGCATTAGCGTGCGACCGTGACATGCGGGACGGCCGCGCGGGTGTCCGGCGCATGGACCGGCATGGCGCTGCCCGAGCCCGAACCTTTCGTGGCAGCCCGGGCCGCCGCGGTTCGAAATACCGGCCGCCGCATCGATGGATTGCGTGATGATCGGCAGGAAACGGTTGGATGTCCCGGGCCCGGCCTGCCTGTTTGCCGATCACGGGCGTCCGGATGGATGATGGATGCCCCTGCCTCCGCGGCCTCGATGAAGGCCATTGGGATCTCGGTCGGGGTTGTTGGCGAGAGCGGCGGCATCGAAGGCATGTGCGCGCCGCCGGCTGGAGCGAAAGTCTTGGTGACGGACCCGGACATCAGAGTTTCATCTGCTGCACCTGCGCGGACAGTCCTCCGTCCAGGACCCAAAGTTGCCCGGAGGCATAACGCGCCTCGTCGGAGGCCAACCAGTTCACCAGGTTGGCGATGTCCTCCGGCGTTCCGTAGGTGCGCATAGGATGCACATCGCGGACGGCCTTTTGCAGCGTTTCGATGTTTCCTCCACCGCCGCCGGAACCGTCGCCGCCGAAGAAACCCTGCAGCATCGGAGTGTCGATATAGCCGGGGCAAACCGCGTTGACGCGAATGCCTTCCGGCCCGTGATCGCAGGCCATGGCGCGGGTCAAGGCATGCACCGCTCCCTTTGTGGCACAATAGGCGGCAAGCCCCGGGTCGGCGATAAAGCCGTCATAGGACCCGAAATTGATCAGGCTGGCACTGCTGCCTGATTTCGCGGCTTCACGCATCAGGGGCAGTGCATATTTCGAGGTCAGAAACGTACCCGTCGAATTGACTGCGAAGCTTCGGTTCCACTCTTCCAGGGTCGTGTCCTCGACTGTCTTTTCGATTTCGATTCCGGCAGCGTTCACGAGTATGTCGAGCTTGCCCCGTTCGGCCCGAATCCGCTCCATCGCCGCGATCGCGTCGTCCTCCCGGGTCACGTCCAACTTGACGAAAACACTTCCGTCGTCACAGTGGGCGCCAATCGACCCCCCGGGGGTCAGGTCGGCGGCATAGACCGTGGCTCCTTCTCGCAGGAAACGCCCAACGATCGCGCGTCCGATGCCGCCCCGTGCCCCGGTTACGAAGGCCGTCTTTCCGTCAAGAATCATTTTCCGGCGTCTTTACTGGCGGGTAGCGGTAGCGGTCGGCGGCAACTGTCCAATCCATGTGATTTCGCACGTATTGCCGGCTCGCATCCGATGGCGGGTTGTAATCCCAATGCTCTCCGGCGCCGGATTCCATCGCCTCATGCAGGGCGCGGCGGGACTTTTGCGTCGCTATCACCTTGGCGCGGATTTCCTCGCCGTTCCAACGTTCGGCTACCTCGGAGGCAAACCCGGCCAGTACGTTGTGGTACCTTGGATCGGTCGCGAGATTCGTCCGCTCATGAGGATCTTCGTTCAGATCGTAAAGCTGGGGCGGATCGGAATCACAGTGAATGTATTTCAACGGCCCGCGCCGGATCATGATCACGGGATATGCGGTCATTTCGGCGCAGTACTCACCAATGGCCTCGTCAACCGGATCACCTTCGCCCCGGGCCAATGGCATGAGGCTGCGGCCATCAATCGGTTCTCCGAGCATCTCTGCGCCGCCCCCGCCGATCTCGATCAAGGTGGGCAACATGTCGACCAGGGAACAGGCGTTTCCGACGTTTCCGTGCGTTATTCCGGGCCCTGCCATCACCAGGGGAACTCTTGCGGAATGCTCGAAGAAGTTCATCTTGTACCAGAGCCCGCGTTCGCCGAGCATGTCGCCATGGTCCGCGGTTACGATGACGACCGTGTTTTCGAGTTCGGCAATCTCGTCGAGTGTTTGCACGATCTGCCCGATCTTGCTGTCGAAATAGCTGACATTCGCCAGGTAGGCGCGACGGGCCCGGCGCACCTCTTCGTCGGTCAGCGGGACATGGGAAGCTTCGATCCCGTCCATCAATCGACGCGAGAACGGATCCTGGTCGTCCAGCTCGGGAACGAATTCCGGAAGGTCAATGTCGTCATCGGAGTACAGGCCCCACCATTCCGGCCGTGCAACGTAAGGGTCGTGCGGGTGTATGAAGCTGGCAACCAGCGCAAACGGGCATTCCTGTCCCGATGCCTTGTCCCGCGCGAAATCGAACAACCAGCGGCGGGCTGCAAATCCGACTTCGTCGTCGTAGTCGATCTGGAATGTCGCGTGGGCGACACCGCTTTCCTTGACGGTCCGCATGTTGTGATACCACTTGTCGATCCGCTCGTCGGGCGCTTCCCAGTCCGGGGTCCATGCAAAGTCGGCCGGATAAATGTCGGTTGTCACCCGGTCTTCAAATCCGTGCATTTGATCAGGGCCGACAAAATGCATCTTTCCCGACAGGCACGTCCGGTATCCCAATGTCTTCAGGTAATGCGCAAACGTTGGAACGGACGCCTTGAACTCGGAGGCATTGTCATAGGCAGCAATCCGGCTGATCAATTGCCCCGACATGAAGGCGAAACGCGACGGTGCGCAAAGCGGTGAATTGCAATACGCGGCATCGAAACGCATGCCCCTCGAAGCGAGCGTATCGAGATGCGGAGTTCTCGCGGCTGGATGACCGTATGCGCCGGTGAATTGCGGAGCCAGCTGGTCCGCCATGACGACGACGATATTGGGGCGTGTCACGTGACGCCCCGGACATATGCGTCCAGCACCAGGCCGTGGAAGTGATGCACGGCATGTTCGGACTTTCCTGAACCATCGGGGTTGTGAACGATGCGGCCCTGTTCGAATGCCGGAGTGCTCATGCCCCGTTGGACGCTTTCGACGAGACTGATGTCTTCCACTTGCAGAACCTCATCCAGGTATCGAATGGCGTCGCGTTCCATTTCATTCGGCTCAGGAGTTTCCAGGAAAAAGTCATAGGTCTCCAGCGTTCTGTCGGGCCCCGCCGGAATGACGTTGAGAACGATCATGCTGGATCGGCCTGGATAGCGCATCAGGCATGTCGTGGGCCAGAGCCACCACACCGCGTGCGTTTTCACTGTCGCGTTGGAGACGTCGTAGGCGCTGTTGGCGGAGTTTCCGGCATCGGCCATGTGGCTCGAGTAAATGCCATAGGTTGTCACCTTGTAGGTGTCCATGTCCACCAGGTCGCAAAAGTCCTTGTGCGCCGTCGGGCAGTGGTAGCACTCGAGGAAGTTGTCGACGACGTTCTTCCAGTTTGACTTGATGTCGTAGGTCAGCCGGTGGCCAAAGGTGAGTTGCTCTGTGTCCGGTACCCAATGTCGAACCTCGGTTTCGAGATTGCCGGACTGTTCGGACAATGAAGCGGCCGTCGTGTCGAGATTGACGAACACGAATCCGCAGAATTCCTCGACTTGAATCTCGTCCAAACAGATGGCGCCAATGTCGAAATCGTGAAGGTTCTCGGTGTGGGGCGCACGGACGAGCTGACCGTCGAGTTTGTACACCCATGCATGGTACGGGCACATGATCCGCGTCGTGTTTCCCTCACCGGACAAGAGCTCGTGAGCACGATGCTTGCAGACATTGTAGAATGCCCTGAGTACGCTGTCTCTTCCGCGCACGACGGCAACAGGATTGCCCGCGATTTCCGCGGTCACGTATGAACCGGGCTCCCTTGTCCTTTCGACATGGCACACCCATTGCCACGTCCTTGCCATGATGGATTTGAGATCCGCGTCGAACCAGTTCGCGTCGGTGTAAGCGTCCGACCGCAACGAGCTTGAACGTGAAGGATCGGGTTCATAGCCGACCGAGATTGGCATTACCTCCGACATGCCTGTTACCTCCGAACACCGAAGCCCAAAATACCTGCGAAGGGCGGGCGGTTCTTAACACTATTGGCCGTGATTTCGATAGTTTTTTGCCCGGGTCTTTCCTCGTTTCCGCAATCCCGAAAGGAAACGGCGTTTTGCAGGATTCATCCCGGCGAGTCCAAGGATAGCCACGGTCCGAACGCTGATGGCAGGCTGTGCACGACCGCCCGACGGCCATCAATTTTCCGATGACACGGCTTGCGCCTTTGCCGCGAAGTGACGAACGGAACTCCGTTCATGCCAAGCCGGGAATCCGCAAATTGCCTTGCAAGGGAAGGAGTGATCAATCCCCGGTGAACGCAACTCACGCCCGGGACCAGGATCTCGGAACTTGCGTTCGTGGCGACGTCATGATTATTCGGCCTTCGACGGCGGTTGACGTCGGGGTTTTCAGTTCATGGGAGATCGAGATGGACTTAGGTATACGGGGTAAACGCGCGATTGTCTGTGCGGCATCGAAGGGCCTCGGACGTGGATGTGCAGTGGCGCTGGCTGAAGCAGGCGTTGAATTGGTCATCAATTCGAGGACCCGCGAATCCCTTGAACGAACTGCCGACGAGATCAGGAATACCTGCGATGTAGACGTGACGGCGATTGCGTCCGACATAACAACGGAGGAAGGCCGCGCCGCGGTGATGGAAGCCGCGGGCGCTCCAGACATTCTCGTCAACAATGCCGGAGGACCGCCACCGGGAAAGTGGAGCGACTGGACTCGTGACGACTTTATCGCGGCACTCGATGCAAACATGTTGTCGGCGATTGACATGATGACGCGCTGCTTGCCAGGCATGATGGAGCGGAAATGGGGCAGGGTGGTGAACATCACGTCCCAATCAGTGAAAGCGCCGATTCCGGTGCTGGGGCTGTCCAACGCTGCTCGTACCGGACTGACCGGCTATGTTGCCGGCACGTCGCGTCAGGTTGCGGGTTCCGGCGTCACGATCAACAACCTCCTGCCTGGAATTCATGCGACCGGCAGGGCGGTGTCTCTCGACACGGATATTGCGGTTGCCAGGGGGATATCCCTGGATGAGGCCAAGGCCGAACGATGCGCGACGATTCCCGTGGGCCGCTACGGAACGACGGCGGAGTTCGGGGCTGCCTGCGCGTTTCTCTGTTCGATGCACGCCGGCTTTATCGTCGGGCAGAACATTCTCCTGGATGGCGGCGCCGTGGTCTCGACCATATAAGACGCCGGTTTCCATGCATTCGGCAGAATTCGCGAAAACGCGTATTTTCGATACGAAGAGCGCGATCGGCGCCGGCAACTTTGGCGTAGGCAGCGCCGTTTGCTGTACGCTGCCTCGAGCCTGAGTCCCAAGCGCGCAGTGGAAAGGCGCGTTTTCCTTGTGGGCGCAATCCCCACCCGACGAAATTCAACTTCGGTTGGCGGCGGCAAGCGCCGTTTACGGAAGCAACCAAGGAAGCCGAAGCACCCTGGTGACAATGAGCCGCCACGGGCGGGCGAGCCCGCTATGGGCATTCGGGACAGGCCGACGACGTGCCGTTGCGGGTGGGATGGCCTGACGGAACAAGGGGGTCGCGGTACGAGGTCGAACCGAATGCGCACATTCTCCTCGAAAGAGATGCAGCACCCGTTCGGGATCACGCGGCGGACGCCGCGTCGGTGCCGCCTGCTTCCGATCAGTGAGACCGCCTGCGGCCACTCTGATCCGCAATTGCCTGTTCCAGCTGCGCCAGCGTCCAGCCCTCGGCCAGCGCCTTGCGCAGAACGTCCTGCTGACTGGGTGGGGCCATGCCGGAGAGAGGCGAGTCGATGTCGAGGTTAGCCGGGAAGGGATAACCCTCTGCCGACGCCGCAACCACGTTGTCGGCCTCGCGCGCCGTGATCGCCCCGGACTCCAGAAGCCTCTTCAGGTGCTCGTAGATGGCGAGCGTGATGCGGCTGCGGTCGACGATCTCGATCGATCGCCCGTAAGCCGATCCGACCTGCATCAGGTTTGCGAACCGTTGAATATCGGTTGTCCGGTTCTCTCCCGCCGCGTGAAATGTGGCGGGGTTGAAGAACATCATGTCGCCCTTTTCAAGCGGCAGCTGCACGCAAGAATCCTCGAAACACGCGCGGAATTCCGGCAGCAGCACTGCGATGTAACCGGGCAGGTAGCTTTGCGAATAAGGCAGCAGCTTCGTCGGTCCGCTGTCGAGCGGCATGTTGCTATGCGCGATCGCGCCCTGCAGCGTCAGCGACGCCGACAGCGCGTGCTGAGAGGCAGGGTAGCCCTTGAGCGTCTCCGCGTCCTGGAACCCCATGTGGTAGTCGCGGTGCGCAGTCTGGGCCTTGCCGCCCGGACGTACGACATTGACCTGCATCGTAATCTGGTAGCCGGATCCGAGCCAGCTCTCGCTTACCCGCCGGGTCAGTTCGTTGGCATTGTAGCGTGCAAAGAGTTCGGGTGCGCGCATGCAGAGCTTTTCGTGGGAGTTCCAGACCCGGCTGTTGGCCCCCGCGGCGGCGAAATGGTCGCCTTTTCCGGTATCGCCGGCTTCCTCTTCGGCAATGATCGCGTTCAACTCCTCCGTCACCGCGTCGATCAGATCGAGGTCGTCACAACCACGGCGAAAGGCGACAATGCCGGGCCCGGACTGGAACGACCGGTTCCATTCCGCCATCACGGACCGGGTCTGCTTCTCGTCGGTCATCGCCCGGCGCATCGCGCCGCCGTCGTAGACCGGGATGCGACCAGCAATCTCGACGGCGTGCGGATAGTCCCTGTCCTGCGTCTCCTGTGCGATATGGCGCCTGAATGCCTCGACGTCGCAGTCCTTGCCATCCAGCCAAACAGGCGGGTAGGTGCCATCCTGATCAAGCATTGGCTTTCTTCCCCTGTTCGATCCCTTGATCTGCAACCCGGATTCTGTACCCAATTTTCTCGAACCGTTCTAGCGCGTTGAATCGGATTGGCTCTGATTGGGCCAAAGTTGTCCGGCGAACGAATCGACGGACACGGAATGGGAGGTGCCGCGCCCGGTCCTGCCGACCGGCATGCGGTCCCTCGAAATCCGTCTACTGTCCAAAGGCGCGAGGCCGCCGGATCTGTGGTCGAACCTCTATCCGCCGCAACCCGACAACCAATGGTCTCCAAGCTCGGATCGGCTGAAACCGCGAAGCATGGGATGTTCCGGGATCGTCCTGTTACCCTTGCGACAATGGTTCATTGTTGCTAACCGGGCGAAGTAACCGACTTGTTTAGTCGGGTAATGCGCGCGCAGGTAGTGTTCGTGGCGGAAGACGACGTCATTCTCGAGATCCGGGACGTAACCCGGCGATTTGGCCGCATAACAGCCGTCGACCGCGCCAGGGTCGGTTTGCGGCGGGGTCAGTTGACTTGCCTCCTCGGTTCGTCGGGCTGTGGAAAGTCGACTCTGCTCCGGATCGCGGCTGGAGTGGACCGCCAGACTTCAGGCCAGGTCCTGATGGACGGGGTCGTCGTATCCGACGACCGATTGCACGTTACACCCGAACACCGGAACATCGGCCTCATGTTTCAGGACTTCGCGCTGTTTCCGCATCTCAATGTCGCGGAAAACATCGCGTTCGGCCTTGGTGGACGGAGACATGACAGGGCAGCCCGGGTCGAGGACATGCTTCGTCGCGTCAATCTGGAAGGGATCGGCAAGAAATACCCGGACCAATTGTCGGGCGGAGAGCAGCAGCGTGTCGCGCTCGCACGTGCCTTGGCCCCTGCGCCAAGAATCCTGCTGATGGACGAGCCGTTCTCCGATCTCGACGGCCGGTTGCGCGATGAAGTGCGGAGCGCGACGGTGTCCCTCCTCAAGGAAGAAGGCACGACCGGGATGCTGATTACGCATGAACCCGAGGAAGCAATGCTGCTGGCTGACCAGATTGCCCTGATGCGTTCGGGTCGCATTGTTCAGACCGGTGCGCCCAACAATATCTACAACGTTCCAATCGACAAGGCGGCGGCCGAATTCTTTTCACAGATCAACGTCATTTCCGGAA
This sequence comes from Paracoccaceae bacterium, assembly GCA_963664045.2. Classification (GTDB taxonomy): domain Bacteria; phylum Pseudomonadota; class Alphaproteobacteria; order Rhodobacterales; family Rhodobacteraceae; genus JAPPHA01. The sequence goes on from CAXXGT010000006.1 coordinate 108,675, forward strand.
AGTCGAATGGCGCACTGGTCGAAACTCCGTTCGGTCCCTTTTTGGCTCCGGGAACCGAGCCGGGCATCGATGTCGATATCGTGATCAGGCCCCACCACTTGAGGCTCGATTTTGACCGGAATGGCCGGGGACCCAATCCGACGCCCGAGGAGGGCGTTCCGGCACGGGGAATCGTGCAACAGGCCCGTTTCCTGGGCGGACACAGCATCGTCGATCTCGAGATGGAATTCAGAAGTGTTGTCCTGAAAGCATCGGTACCCGGTATCTTCATGCCGAAGAAAGGCACGCCACTATGGCTTTCGCTGCGGCGAGACCGCTGCCTGGTGTTTGCAAGGACCTGATTCCTTTAACAGGGCATATCTGGTCGTCGTTTCAGGGGCGCACGGCAATGTGAGTCCGAACGAGTCGTGTAGCCGGCTGACGTTTTCAGGGCCGGATTCGATCGCCGTGTTCCCCGAACCGTGTCAGGACCGATGGCGAACGCGTAGCCTGGCCAAACGCAACGGACCGGTTCACTCTGGAAACCGGGCAAGTCTGAATTCAGGGGCGAACTGCGCGATGGCCGACTTTCAATTGCGGCTCGAAACTGACCGCGACCGGGACGGAGTCGAAGAACTTCTGCTTGAGGCCTTCCCGACCGCGCTCGAAGCTCGCCTCGTGCAAATGCTGCGCGAAGATGACGATGTCGTGTATTCACTTGTCGCTTCGGGACGAACAGGGGTCATTGGCCACGCGCTGTTTTCGCGGATGCCGGCGCCCGCCGGTTCTCTTGCCCTTGGACCGGTCGCGGTCACCGCACCGCGTCGTCGCCAGGGGATTGCCGCCGCGCTGGTCAAGGCAGGTCTCGGACACGCGAAGGCAGACGCCTGGGAAGCCGTGATCGTTTTGGGCGATCCATCGTACTACCGGCGTTTCGGTTTCAGGCAGGAGGCCGTCAGGCGCATGTCGTGCAGATACGCGGGGCCAAACCTCATGGGGCTGGCCCTGACGAAAACCGCTTTCGACGGACCGCACATCGAGTATGCGCCCGGGTTCACGAAGATCGAGGATTCAGTCTGAAAAGGGACGGCGGCACACGTCGCGGGGAAGACCGTTTCACCGATCCTCGTTTGCCGTCAGTTGACCGATATCCCCTTTCGTCCTGCCAGGTCGCAAAAATACTGCCAGGCGACTCTCCCTGACCGGCTGCCTCGCGTTCGTTGCCACTCGATCGCCTCGCTCCGCAGCGTCTCGTCCGGAATCTCGACCCGGTACGCGTCGCAGTATCGCCGAATCATGGCAAGGTATTGATCCTGACTACAAGGATGGACCCCGAGCCAAAGTCCGAAACGATCCGAAAGCGACACCTTTTCGTCGACGGCCTCCGACGGTGAGATCGCGGTCGAACGTTCGTTCTCGATCATGTCCCTGGGCATCAGGTGCCGGCGATTCGAGGTCGCGTAAAATAGGACGTTGGCCGGCCGCCCCTCGATCCCGCCGTCAAGAATGGCCTTCAACGACTTGTAGTGATTGTCCTCGTAACCGAAGCTGAGATCGTCGCAGAACAACAGGAACCGTTGTTCCGAGCCCCGGAGCAAATGCATCAAGCGCCCGATCGAGGGCAGGTCTTCGCGCTGGATTTCAATAAGGCACAGCGGTGACTCTGCGGACACGACCCTGTGCACGGCCTTGACCAGCGACGACTTGCCCATACCGCGCGCGCCCCAGACCAGCGCATTGTTCGCCGTGTGTCCGTTCGCGAACTGTCGCGTGTTTGCGAGCAGGGTGTCGCGCGCGCGGTCGATCCCGACGAGCAGGTCGAGATCGATGCGGTTGACGACAGGTACCGGATCAAGACGCTCGGGGTCTACATGCCAGACAAAGGCATCGCAGGCGGAAAGGTCCGGAATATCGGGCGTTTGCGGACCCAGTCTCTCGATCGCCTCGGCAATGCGCGAGAGCAGTTGCCTGCTCACAGAATCTTCTCCGCGTCGGTATCGTCTTCTTCGTCGTACAACCCGGCAGCCCGCAGTCGCGCAATCCGTCTGCGTTCAACCGCGGCCACAAGCTGGATCGAAATCTCGTAGAGGGCGTAAACCGCAGTGAACAATATGACCTGCGTAATGACGTCCGGTGGCGTGATGACCGCTGCGAGGCAGAGTATGCCGACGACCGCGTACTTGCGCATTCGCTTCATGCCTTCGGCCGAAACCAGTTCGGCCATCCCGAGCAATGTCATGAGAACAGGCAACTGGAAGCAGATCCCGAAGGCGAAGATGAACTTGAGGGTGATGTCCAGGGACTCCCTGACCGAACCAAGGAATACGGTCGATAGTTCGCTATCCGGGTCGGACCTCTCCACGGGATCAACCAATCCTCCGCTGCTGTTGGACAGGATCTCGGTAATCGTCGGAATGACGTCGGAAAACCCGATGAAGAAATTCATGGCGAGTGGCGTCACGATGTAGTGCGTGAAGGCGGCGCCCGCCAGAAACAGCGCCGGGGAGGCAATGATGAACGGCAGGAATGCGCGTTTTTCGTTGCGGTACATTCCGGGTGCGACGAATCGCCAGAGTTGGTGCGCAATCACGGGAAATGACAGGCCAAGTCCCATGACCACGGAGATACGGAAAAGGACGAAGAACTTTTCCTGTGGAGCAGTGAAAATCAGTTGCGGATCCTGGCCCCGCGAACGAAGGATCTCCGCGATTGGCTCAACGAGGAAATCGAGAAGCGTTTCTGAAAACGCGAAACAGATCAGCATCCCCGCGACGAACGCGAGCACCGAACGAATCAATCGCGTTCGCAGTTCCGCGAGGTGCTCGATCAGGGGGGCTGCGGAGGCGTTGATATCTTCTTCGCTCATCCGATGAAGATTCCTCAGCCAACCCGATCAGAGGCCCCGGCGTCAGCCGGTTTTTCGGTGGATCGACCTGGTTCTGCCTGGATAGCGTCTTCGCTGGTCGCGGAAGTATTGGCGGACGAAGCAGTTGCATCGGCATCGGCATCGGCATCGGCATCGGGGGACACGGTTGCGCCGGTTGTCGGCGGAGAGTCCTTGCCATCGTTCGGTTTTCCGGGGGCGGACTGTGGGGCCGGCTCTTCTGTCGGGGCTATTGAATTCTCCGAACCGTTGCCCTTGATCTCGCCTTTGTCTTTCATCCGTTCGGCATGCTCGCGCGCAGCGTCGACCGGCTTGGGTTTCTTCTGGTTCGGAAGTGTCGATGAGTTCAAGGTTTTCCGGATATCATCAAATCCGAAGCTCGTTGTCTTGCTGGCCTCCTGAAACGTCTCCTTGACGTCTTTCACTCCCGCTTCGTCAGCGGCACGATCCATCGCACGCTGGAATTCCCTGGCCATGCCGCGCGCCTTTCCGACGAACTGGCCAACGGTCCTGAACAACTTTGGAAGCTCTTTCGGGCCAACAACGATCAGGGCGACGACGCCAACGACGAGCAGTTCCGACCAGCCTATATCGAACACAGTCAGGCAGTCCTTTCACAGCCGCGCTCAACTTTCGCCGGACGTATCCCGTTTCTTCTCGGGCTTGACTTCGACGGTCTCGCCGGACGCATCCTCGATGGCACCGTCAATCTCGTCCTTGCCTTCTTTGACGCCCCGCTTGAACGCGGTAATGCCTTTTCCGACTTCGCCCATCAGCGAAGATATCTTTCCGCGGCCAAACAGTATCAGGACCACGATCGTGATCAGCAAAAGGCCGGGAAGTCCGATATTCTGAATGAGGCCAGGCATGATGGGAAGCATCAATTCCTCCTGTCGTCTTGTGGCGGGAAGGAAGTTCTCAACTTCCTCACTTGATCCCGTTGCATGTATTTATGTCTTTTCTGGCCGTTATACAAAGCCCGAATTCACGCGGGTCCTCCTGCAACGGTAACGGCCGCCGTGTCTGCACGGTTTCGCTCCTGGAACGCAACGGCGGAAACGGCCGCCTGCGGTGCTCGAATTGCTACCGGGTCTCGCCGTACAGCAGGGGCACAGGGTCGACGCTTTCGGTGCCTTGCCTGACCTGGTAGTGGAACAGTGAAGGCGACCCTTCAACGACCCGGCCCACGATCTGGCCCCTGGTTACGGGATCTCCCTTTTTGACCGTAACGCCCGTAATCCGGCTGTAGACAGTGTACAGATTGTCGTCATGGCGGATCAATACAATGGTCGTGTGGGTTTCCGACGGTGAGACGAGAACGACCGATCCATCGTCGGAGGCACGGACCGATGAACCCGCCCGGGCGCTGAAATCAATTCCGTGGTTCCCGCCAGGACTCCCGGAGTAGGGACGAGCGATCTGTCCTTCAACCGGTACGAGAAGCTTTCCCCCCGACTCTGGGAGCTGGTCTCGGGGCATCGGGTCTGCAACAGCAACGGTTCCGCCGGCCCCGTTGGTGGCGCCATCTTCGTTTTCCGGTGCTGACGCGACCTGAACCGGCTCATCCGGGGTGTCCTCGCGTGGTTCAAACTGTCGCGCTATGGGGAGCGTGACCACGGGATCCGTGATCGCTTCGCTTTCCGCGGATTCGACTTCCGTTGCCTCTTCGTCGCTTGGAGACTGTGTGACTTCATCGGACTCGATCGCCGGAAGCGGCTCTTCCGTCAGTACGGAGTCCGTCCGTCCGATCGCGGACTCCGCGATCGCCGCCAGGTCGCTGGCACTTCGAACGTTTGATCCGGCTGGAGGCAGGGCGAAGACCTCGCCGGGACGCGGATGATAATTGGCGCCGATACCGTTGAAATGCGCCAGTTGCTCGACGCTTAGGCCAGCGCGCGCCGCGATCGTCGAGAGCGTATCTCCGGGCATGGAAAGGATCGCCTTGCTGTCACCGATCGCAATGATCCCGTCCGACCCCGGGCCCGGCGCCTGTGCGGTTTCCACGCTGCGTCCGGGAACCTGGGGGTCGGGGCTTGTGACAGGTACACACCCTGCTGCGACTGCCAGGCACAAAAACAGGGCAATGGCGCAATGCCTGGTCTCCGGGCCTCGCTCGGATCTGGAGTGGATATCTGCGAAAAAAGTCATTGCCTTGCCGAGGTAATCATTCGGACGTCGAAACCGGAATGCCATCGACCAATGGTACGAACCTGACAAAATTCAATTCCTCGTAGTGAGGTCCATCTTCCGTCATGACCAGTTTGATCAGCCTTTGTATATCATCCGTCTGGCCTACGGGTAGCACCATGACCCCACCGACAACAAGCTGTTCAAGCATCGTTGTCGGCGGATCCTCTGCAGCCGCTGTCACGATGATTCGGTCGAAAGGGGCCTGTTCCTTCATCCCGAGCGTACCGTCGCCGTGGACAGCCGTGATGTTCGACAGGCGAAGAGTACGGAATGCTTCCCGGGCACCTTGGTACAATTGTTGGTGCCGCTCGATCGTGTAGACGCGACGGGCGACTCGCGACAGAATGGCGGCCTGGTACCCTGAACCCGTGCCCACCTCCAAAACCTTGTGATGCGATTCAACCTCCAGAACCTGGGTCATGATTCCAACAACCGATGGTTGGCTGATCGTTTGACCACAGGCAATTGGAAGCGGCCTGTTTTCGTAGGCGCGTTCCCGGAAGCGGCTGGGGACGAAACAATGCCTGGGCGTCGATTCCATGGCGGCCAGGACCTGTTCGTCCGTAATACCCTGGCTCCGCATTTCCTGTTGAAGTTTCAGCCATTCGGCTGAAGGGTTCATCAGTTGAAGGCTCCCTCAAGTCTTTGCATCGCGTCGCTGGATGTCAGGTCGGCGTGCATCGGTGTAACCGAAATATAGCCTTGAATATTCGCGTGTACATCCGTTCCCGGCCGCGTCGCCCGATCCTGGGGAGGGCCCTGGATGAACAGGAAGTTCCGGCGCGAGGGCGAGTGATACGGCACGACACTGTATTCTCCATGACGCCTGTATCCTTGCGTGACCAGCCGCGTACCCTTGACGTCGGATGCCGATTCCGGCGGGAAATTGACGTTGTAGAACACTCCATAGTCGCCTGAGCATCGCCAGATGTCCAGTTCAAGAAGTTTTCGGATCAATGGCGCGGCATGCGCCCGAGCAGCCTCGAAGACCGACTTGCCGCGGAGATTGCGTGGACCGCAGAACTGGGACAACGCAATGCTCCTGACTCCGTGGAGCGCTGCCTCCATTGTCGCGCCAACCGTTCCGGAATAGACGGCGTTTTCGCCTGAATTATTGCCTCGGTTCACCCCCGAGAGCACGAGGTCAGGACGATTGTCCGCCATGACGTGAAACAACCCGGCGAGAACGCAGTCCGCGGGGGAGCCGTGCAGCGCGAACCGGCGCGAACCGCATTCCTCGATCCACATCGGACTGACGTATGAGACGCAATGGCTCGCGCCTGACCGCTCTTCACGGGGTGCGACCGTCCAGACCTCGCCGCCGGCCCCCGCGATCTCGCGGGCGACTTCGTCGAGAACGGCAAGGCCGGGCGCATCAATGCCGTCGTCGTTGGTGATCAGGATTCGCACGTGCGTGGGCCCTCCGGTTTGGCGGAGACGATGCTTCGCCGGCCCGAAACGTTCGAGCCGCAATCACTGAAATTTCTACCCGGCCTCCGGTTTCGCGGCGTCCGGGCTCGATGTTTCCGTCTTTGCCCCGGGTCAGGCAAGCCGGCCGTCGGCAGTCAGCGTGGTACATCCGTCCAGCCGGTCACTCAATGCAGCGGGAAGCTGGACGCTTCCGTCCTCCTGTTGACCGTTCTCCAGGACCGCGATCAGGCAGCGCCCGATGGCGAGGCCCGAGCCGTTCAACGTGTGAACGAATTCGGGGCGCGCGCCCGGCGTACGCCGAAAACGCGCGTTCATCCGGCGAGCCTGAAAATCGTCGCAGACGGAACAACTGGAGATTTCACGATAGGTGTTCTGACCGGGAAGCCAGACCTCGATGTCATGGGTGCGACTCGCTCCGAATCCCATGTCTCCGGAACACAATATGACCGTGCGGTATGGCAACTCCAGGGTTTCAAGGATGTCCTCCGCGCAGGCAGTCATCCGGTCGAGTTCGGCGAGGCTGTCTTCGGGCCTGGTGGCGGAAACCATTTCGACCTTTTCGAACTGGTGCTGACGAAGCATTCCAGCCGTATCGCGGCCCGCGGCGCCGGCCTCTGAACGAAAACAGAGCGTATGGGCAGTCAGGCGCAGCGGCAGTCGGTCCCCGTCAAGGATCTGGTTGGAGACATAGTTGGTCATGGAGACTTCGGACGTCGGTATGAGCCAGTGTCCGTCATTCGTCTGGTAGCTGTCTTCCGCGAACTTGGGCAATTGGCCGGTTCCGATCATCGAGTCTTCAAGGACAAGAACCGGCGGATTGGTTTCGGTGTACCCGTTCCTGGTCGTTTGCCGATCCAGCATGAATTGGCCCAACGCCCGGTGTATCCTTGCGACGGCACCGATGAGGACGACAAACCGTGCGCCGGAGAGCCTTGCCGCGAGTTCGAAATCCATTCCCCCCCGGCAGCACTCCAGTTCGTGATGTTCCCTGGGAGCAAAGGAAAATTCCCGCCTGTCGCCCCAACGGCGGACTTCAACGTTGTCAGCCTCGTCGGTACCATCCGGCACGTCGTCATAGGCGGTATTGGGAATTTCCAGCAGGAGGCTACGCAGGCGTTGCTCCTTTTCCTGGAGGCTTGCCTCGTGGTGGGCGATTTCCTCGCGCATTCGGGCTGCCGTTTTCCGCAGACGTTCAAACGTCTCGTGATCGCCGTTTGCGCGTGCCTCGCCGGCAGATCTCGACGCCGTGTTCCGCTCCGCGCGCAACTGTTCCACGGCCGCAATCGATTTCCGGCGACTCTGATCGATCTCGAGGAGATCCGATGAAAGTGGATCAATGCCGCGTCGTTCGAGAGACCTGTCGAATCCTTTCGGATCGTGAACGATTTTTCGAATATCGTGCATGATCGACCTCCGGGAAATTTCCGGTTGATGGAGTGCAGGACGGGCGTTTGGCACGAAATTCCACATTGGTCAAACACGAGATGCCCGGGGCGGTGTCGTCCGTGATCAGCAGGAGATCGTTGAGAGGTATTTGGTACGCCAAATGTTACGGTTGACGCCATTCACTATTTCAGGTCAGAGGGGCGGTCTATCCGGGTGGATGGAAGGTTCACGGAGAATTCGCGTCACTTCGTTCAGGCCACGGTCTCCCGACAGGTCTCGCGACTGTGGCTTGCCAAGAACAATGGCCGGGAGTAGGTTCCGCCGGACTTTTCCGCCGGGGTTACGGTAACGAGACGAGGACAACGCAATGATTGCATCACCGGCCTATGCACAGTCTGCCGGAGGCGGATTGGGCCTTTCGAATTTCGCGCTGTTGCTCGTAATTTTCGCGATCATGTATTTCCTGCTCATCCGGCCACAGCAAAAAAAGGTCAAGCAGCACAAAGCCATGGTCGAAGCTCTCCGCAAGGGCGACACGGTGGTTACGCAGGGTGGGCTCATCGGCAAGGTGACCAGGGTCAAGGCCGAGAACGAACTCGAGGTCGAGATCGCGAACGGCGTCAAGGTTCGCGTTGTTCAATCAACGATTCAATCGGTTTTGAGCAAGACCGAGCCCGCATCGGGCTGAGCTTCAGCCGGGCCGGAATTCGCCATGCTGCAGGTCTCTGTTTTTCGCCACGTGCTCATCTGGGGCATCTGCGTTGCGGGCATGATTCTTGCCCTGCCGAATGCCTTCTATTCGCGCGTCGAGATGGCGAACGACGCGCGCGCCTCCCTCGAGGTTGGCGCCAGCCCAACGGCGGAACTGGAAACACGGGCCGACCGGTGGCCATCGTTCCTGCCGTCGTCCCTGGTCAATCTCGGCCTGGACCTCAGGGGTGGCGCCCATCTGTTGGCGGAAGTCCAGGTTGCCGAGGTCTACGAAGCCCGTCTGGACGGGATGTGGCCCGACGTGCGGGACGCATTGCGCGAGCGTCGTGACGCGGTCGGAACCATCAGAAGACAGGAGTCGGCCGGTTCGGAGCTCCGCGTTCGCATTTCCAGGCCGGAGGCAATCGAGACGGCCGTTGCCGCCGTCGGGGCCCTGGCCCGACCCGTCGGCGGGCTGACGGGTCCGGCATCGGACGACATCGAGGTCCGTGCGGATGGTCCCGACGTGGTGGTGACGTTGTCCGAAGCCGAAAAGGCGCGAACCGATCGGAACACGATGGAGCAATCTCTCGAGATCATCCGTCGCAGGGTCGACGAGGCAGGGACGCGCGAGCCGGCAATTCAGCGGCAGGGAGATAACCGGATCCTGATTCAGGTTCCGGGCATAGGATCGGCCGAGGATCTCAAGGCCCTGATCGGGAAGACCGCGAAGCTGACGTTCCATACGGTCGAGGGGCAGACATCGAACCCGGACGAACGCGTGCGTCCAAGGCAAATCCTGTTGCCCTCCGACGAAGACTCCGAAATATTCTACCTCCTTGAAAAGTCGCCGACGATTTCGGGTGACCACCTCGTCGATGCCCAGCCGAGTTTCGATCAGAACAACCAGCCGGCTGTCAGTTTCCGCCTGAACCCCGCCGGAGGCCGTATATTCGGAGAATACACGGCGAGGAACGTTGGCAATCCGTTCGCCATCGTGCTCGACGGGCACGTGATATCGGCTCCCGTGATCCAAAGCCATATCCCGGGCGGGTCGGGAATCATCACTGGCAGGTTTTCACTCGACGAAAGTACGCAACTCGCCATCCAGCTCAGGGCAGGCGCCTTGCCGGCGAAGGTCGTCTACCTCGAGGAACGTACGGTGGGGCCGGAACTTGGGCAGGACAGCATCGACGCGGGGCGAGTCGCGTGCGTCATTGCGTTTGTCGCGATCCTGATTTTCATGGGATTGAGTTACGGGGTTTTCGGCCTGTTCGCGAATGTTGCTCTGATCATCAATGTCGCGTTGATCTTTGGCCTCCTTTCGGCGATCGGGGCGACGCTGACGTTGCCTGGAATCGCCGGCATCGTGTTGACGATCGGTATGGCTGTTGATGCAAATGTTCTGGTTTTTGAACGGATCAGGGAAGAACTGCTGAGTTCGAAGGGTCCGGCAAGGGCCGTCGCGGCCGGGTATGAGCGTGCCCTGTCAGCGATTATCGACGCGAATATCACGACTCTGATCGCGGCGACGATCCTTTTCGCCATGGGGGCCGGCCCGGTCAGGGGCTTTGCGATAACCCTTGGTCTTGGAATCCTGACCTCGGTTTTCACGGCGATCTGGGTAACGCGCCTGATGATTGCGACACTGCTGGCTTACCGCCGGCCAAGGACGATCGAGGTCTGAAAGAGTCATGCGTCTCAAACTCGTACCCGCCGGAACGCGCATAGATTTCTTTCGCTGGTCGGTTGTGACCAAATGGGCATCGTCTGGAGCGATGCTCGCCTCGGTCGCGCTCGTTTCCCTCGTCGGCCTGAATTACGGGATCGACTTCAAGGGCGGCACGACAATTCGTACCCAGAGCCTGCACCAGCTCGACGTGGGCGAGTATCGCGCGGTGCTTTCCGGGCTGGACCTCGGCGACGTTTCGATCACGGAGGTTCGCGACCCGGCCGCCGAACTGACCGGCAATGCGGAGAATGTCGCGCTGGTCAGAATCGAGCAACAGGCCGGAGAAGAGGCCGTCAGCGCGGAAACGGTTTCTGCCATCAAGGATGCGCTTCGCCGAATAGACCCTGACATGGTTTTTCCCCTTGTTGACAGCGTTGGCCCGAAGGTGTCCGGGGAACTGATCCAGGCAGCGGTCATTGCGGTCGTCCTGGCGATCTCGGCAGTGCTTTTCTATATCTGGTTGAGGTTCGAGTGGCAGTTCTCCCTCGGTGCGGTGGCGGCGCTCGTGCACGACGTTATCCTGACGATCGGGATCTTCAGCCTTCTCCAGATCAAGTTCGATCTTGCCATCATTGCCGCGTTGCTGACGATCGTGGGCTATTCCCTGAACGACACGGTCGTCGTCTATGACCGCGTTCGAGAGAATCTCCGTAAATTCAAGAAAGAACCGCTGCGGAACGTGCTCAACCTGTCGATCAACGAAACGCTGAGCCGGACGGTCATGACATCCGTGACGACGCTGATCGCTCTCGTCTCGCTCTTCGTCCTCGGGGGTGACGTCATCCGGGGGTTTGTCTTCGCGATGATCTGGGGCGTGGTCATCGGCACCTATTCATCTGTTTTCGTGGCGTCGAGCATGCTTCTTCGCCTGGGTGTCAAGCGGGACTGGTCAAAGAAAAGCGAAGAGGCGGGTCCGGATTTCGCGAAGACCGGCGCGTGATCGATCTTTTCTACTCGGCCCTGTCGCACGACGGGCTGCCGATCCTTCTGACAGCGGTAACCGTTGCGGGGCTGGTCCGGGGATTCTCCGGATTTGGTACGGCCCTGATCTATGTTCCATTGGCATCGCTCGCGATGCCGCCCGTCTGGGTCCTGACGGCCATGATGATCTTTGATATTTTCGGAATCTTCCCCCTTGTCCCGAGGGCGGTCAGGGACGGACGTGTCAGTGAAGTCTTCGTTCTGGTTGCGGGCGCGCTCGTCGGATTGCCTGCAGGGATGTTTCTCCTGACGCGAATCGGCGCCGATGAATTCCGGCTGCTGATCAGCACAGCTGCCTTGATCCTGGTTGTCCTGCTTGCAAGCGGCTGGCGCGTGAAACAGGCTTTGAGCCAGCGCGCGAAAGCCGGGGTCGGAGTCATTGCGGGGACGTTCGGGGGCGCCACCGGGGCACCCGGCCCCCCGATCATCCTTCTATATCTTTCCGGTCCGGATCGCCCGGCAATCGTCCGGGCGAACAACATGCTGTTCCTTGTCCTGTTCGACGTGGCTTTCCTCGCCCTGTTGGCCGCGATCGGCTATCTTGAGCCCGAACCGGTCATGATCGGGGTCATCCTGACTCTGCCCTACGCATTCGCGGGATGGCTTGGCCAGATGATTTTCGATCCGCAGCGTGAACGGCTTTACCGGAATATCGCTTATGCGATTATCGCGCTCTCGGCGCTGATCGGTCTCCCGGTGTTCGATTGGTAATCGCGCAGCACTCCCGGATTACCGGGAATCCCGATCCGACCACGGCACGGGAGGGGCAGGGGGCGGCGAAATCGCGCTGAATCGCGAATTTCAATTGCGAGGTCTACTTTTTCCCGACTCAACATGTGATAGAGTCTCGAATCCGGGGGCTCCATGAGCCCCGGCTGAGTTTTACCATGCAAGACGAGGAGGAACCGCGACATGGCTTTTGAACTTCCGGATCTCCCCTATGCCCACGATGCGCTCGCGGATGGTGGCATGTCACGGGAGACGCTCGAATTCCATCATGACCTGCACCACAAGGCCTACGTGGACAATGGAAACAAGCTGATCCAGGAAACTGAATGGGCAAGCAAGTCACTGGAGGACATTGTCACCGGAACATATTCGGCCGGATCCGTTGCGCAGAACGGAATTTTCAACAACGCCTCGCAACACTGGAATCACATGCAATTCTGGACAATGATGGGGCCCGGTGGCCGAAGCATGCCAGGAGAGCTTGAAGGCCGGATTAACGATTCATTCGGGTCGGTTGACCAGTTCAAGCAGGAATTCGTCGCCGCGGGTGTCGGACAGTTCGGGTCGGGCTGGTGCTGGCTGGTTGCCGATTCGGACGGATCCCTGAAAGTCACCAAGACCGAGAACGGCGTCAATCCGCTTTGCTGCGGCCAGACGGCGCTTCTCGGATGCGATGTCTGGGAGCATTCGTATTACATCGATTTCAGGAACCGGCGGCCGGGGTATCTGGAGAATTTCCTGAACAACCTCGTCAACTGGGAAAACGTCGCGGAGCGTCTTTCGGGAGCCTGATCGACTGATCAGTCCGCCTGTTTCCGGTCAATTCCTGGTGCATCCTTGTGCAGGTGCTCGCCGGTGCCGCGGCCGAGGACCTGGCCGAGCCTTTGAATCAACCGGCCCTCGGCACGGAAATCTTCCAGGGATTCGCGGAAACTCCAATCCGCGAATCCCGCATTGACCTGGTGTTCGATGAGCTTGAGGAGTGGATCCCAGAACCCGTTGACATTCAGCAACAACACGGGTTTGCCATGCATGCCCAGTTGGCGCCACGTCAACACTTCAAAGAGTTCGTCCAGGGTACCCGGTCCGCCGGGCAAGGCGACAACCGCGTCAGAATTCACGAACATCACTTCCTTTCTCGAGTGCATGTCGTTGGTGACAATGCAATCGTCCAGGTGCAACTCGGCCGACTCGCGTTGTACGAGGTGTGATGGTATGACGCCGAGCGTCCGGCCGCCGGCTTTCCTGACGGCGGCTGCAATGGCCCCCATCACCCCGGTACCACCAGCGCCGTAGACGAGCCGGACGTTTGACCGCGCGAGCCAGGTGCCCAGAGCGTTGGCGGTTCTTTCGATTTCCGGATCTGTTCCCTTACGTGAACCGCAGAAAACGCATACCGAGGCATTGAAATCTGTCATGATGAGGCCCTTGTGAAGTCCTGAACACTATAAATTCCCGTCCGATTAATCTAACACGGCGGATACCGAATAACGAGAACGCTGGGGACTGCTACCGATGGCGGAATCGACGAGGCCCGGAACGGTGCCTAGACCACTGTTTTTTGCGATTGTTGTCGCGATCCTGGCGTTGGTCCTGATCGTACTCGTTCTCCTGCCCGGAGATGAACCTGACGATGCTGAACTTCCGATCGAGGAACCCGACGCCGAACAGCAGCAGGATGCTCCGGTGACTCTCACGGATCAGCCTGACGCCAAACCGCAACAGGCGGATGTCATCGAAGAACCCGAACGGGACGGCGAACCGGGCGACGGTGTCGTCGAGGCCGACGACGTTTCCGAGCCAATCGTTGATCAGGCGGACTTGCCCGTGGCTGACGACACTCCTGGACCGGAAGAAGCTCAACCGGGCTTGCTGGATGTAACGGTTGAAACGATATCTCCTGACGCGCAGGATCAGGAACCCCTGGTCGTAATCCTTCCGGACGAGGAAGCGGAAAAGATCGAAATTCCTGAGCCTGTCGCCGAGGTGACACCCGCTGAAATCAGCGATGGCCTGCAGTCTCGGGACGACATGGACGCCGATCCGCCTGGCGTTGTTCTTCTGCCAACAGGAGACGAAGGCGACCAGGTCACCGAAATCGAGAAGGAAACAACTGCGATTAGCGAGCAGCCGGTTCCGACCGAACCGGAAGAACCGGAGAGCGTGGAGCCGCGGGTTGCGGATGTCGAACCGGCGGATCCTGGATCTGGCGAAGCCCCCCTCATTCGACCGATCGTCGTTGCGGAACCGGAGGAACCCGAGAGCGTGGAGCCGCGGGTTGCGGATGTCGAACCGGCGGATCCTGGATCTGGCGAAGCCCCCCTCATTCGACCGATCGTCGTTGCGGAACCGGAGGAACCCGAGAGCGTGGAGCCGCGGGTTGCGGATGTCGAACCGGCGGATCCTGGATCTGGCGAAGCCCCCCTCATTCGACCGATCGTCGTTGCGGAACCGGAGGAACCCGAGAGCGTGGAGCCGCGGGTTGCGGATGTCGAACCGGCGGAACCCGGGGTCGGCGAAGCCCCCCTCATTCGACCGATCGTCGTTGCGGAACCGGAGGAACCCGAGAGCGTGGAGCCGCGGGTTGCGGATGTCGAACCGGCGGATCCTGGATCTGGCGAAGCCCCCCTCATTCGACCGATCGTCGTTGCGGAACCGGAGGAACCCGAGAGCGTGGAGCCGCGGGTTGCGGATGTCGAACCGGCGGAACCCGGGGTCGGCGAAGCCCCCCTCATTCGACCGATCGTCGTTGCGGAACCGGAGGAACCCGAGAGCGTGGAGCCGCGGGTTGCGGATGTCGAACCGGCGGAACCCGGGGTCGGCGAAGCCCCCCTCATTCGACCGATCGTCGTTGCGGAACCGGAGGAACCCGAGAGCGTGGAGCCGCGGGTTGCGGATGTCGAACCGGCGGAACCCGGGGTCGGCGAAGCCCCCCTCATTCGACCGATCGTCGTTGCGGAACCGGAGGAACCCGAGAGCGTGGAGCCGCGGGTTGCGGATGTCGAACCGGCGGAACCCGGGGTCGGCGAAGCCCCCCTCATTCGACCGATCGTCGTTGCGGAACCGGAGGAACCCGAGAGCGTGGAGCCGCGGGTTGCGGATGTCGAACCGGCGGAACCCGGGGTCGGCGAAGCCCCCCTCATTCGACCGATCGTCGTTGCGGAACCGGAGGAACCCGAGGGCGTGGAGCCGCGGGTTGCGGATGTCGAACCGGCGGAACCCGAGGCTGGCGAAGCCCCCCTCATTCGACCGATCGTCGTTGCGGAACCGGAGGAACCCGAGAGCGTGGAGCCGCGGGTTGCGGATGTCGAACCGGCGGAACCCGAGGCTGGCGAAGCCCCCCTCATTCGACCGATCGTCGTTGCGGAACCGGAGGAACCCGAGGGCGTGGAGCCGCGGGTTGCGGATGTCGAACCGGCGGAACCCGAGGCTGGCGAAGCCCCCCTCATTCGACCGATCGTCGTTGCGGAACCGGAGGAACCCGAGAGCGTGGAGCCGCAGGTTGCGGATGTCGAACCGGCGGATCCTGGGGCTGGCGAAGCCCCCCTCATTCAACCGATCGTCGTTGCGGAACCGGAAGAACCCGAGAGCGTGGAGCCGCAGGTTGCGGATGTCGACTCGGCGGAACCCGAGGTTGGCGAGGCCCCTGTCATTCAACCGGTCGTTGTGGCGGAATCTCATGAACCCAAAAGCACGGAATCGAAGGTTGCGGATGTCGGTTTGGCGGAACCAGAGAAAACTCAGGCTTCCGTCAGCCAACGATCCGTCACGACAGAACCCGAGACTGCGACACGAAAGGAAACAGCGACCGAGACAGCAACGGAGGTGGCCGAGGCGGATCCTGGTACGGCAACAACCGATCCTGTGGACCGGGAACCCGGTTTGGTGGTAGCGGGCCTCTCCGAACAAGACATCGATCCTTTGGAACGCTTGAGGGAAACGGACCTCGAGAAGGCTGCAGGCACACCGGTTGCGGACGACGATGGTGCAGATATGACCGGGGAAGTCCTGTCTGGCGCAAGCGCGGGCGATCCCGGACAGGTGCCGACTCAAGAGGCTGCCGACCAGACGCTCCCCACTGCTGCGCCGACTTTGGACGATGGTGCCGAACCGGTCGAAACTGCAGATGTGGAAGAACCCGCAACCGAATCCGAGAGCAAGTCCGTGGAATCATCTTCCGGAACCCTGGTTGCCCTGGCCAGGATGGAAGACCCCGAACCCGTAGAGGAAACCGGGGCCGAACCGCTCTACGGCGGCCCCAGCTTTGACATTGTCAGGATTGAGCCTGACGGAAGTACGGTTATTGCCGGTCAGGCGCTGCCTGACAGCACCGTCAGCGTTTTTCTCGGCGAGACCGAATTGACATCGGAAATAGTCCCCCACCCGGGAAGCTTTGTTTTCTTTTTGGACCTCCCGGTTCAGGATGGGCCGATTTCGTTAAGCCTTGTCGAAGTGACGCGCGAGGGTAACCGTTTCACCTCGGAAGAGGTTGTCCTCGTCATTCCTTCACGCCCGGAAAAACAGCCCAAGGTCGTCGTCGCAGACAGCGAGGGAGCGACGGTCATTCAGGATAGCGAAAGAACGGGGAGCGAGGGTGACCCTGCCGAGGTGGCCGATAGTCTTACCCCTGATACGACCCAACCTGACGACTTTGGCGATGAGGATTCGGGCGAAGCAGAGAAACAGCCCTCAGAAGTTGTCGCAGACGATGTGGGAGCACCGGCTGTTCAGGGCGCCGGCGTCGGGGAAAGTGGAAACGAACAAGCCGAGGTCGCTGACGGTTCCACGCAGGAAAAAACCCGGCCCGGCAACGATACCGGCAGCACGGACCCGGACGACGTGGATGAACAGCACACCGGCGTCGTTGCCGAAGGCGGGGGAGCAACGGTTGATCGGGACAGCGGCGAAGTAGAAAGCGGAGCCGACTCGGTCGAGGTGGCGGAAAATGTCGACCGCACGACAACGCAGCCTGACGGTGGCGACGTTTTGGTCTCGGACGATGGTGAGGAGCAGGACGTGGGTCTCGTTACCGACGGGGCTAGCCCAGCCGGCGACAGAACCTTTGCCGGTCAACCACCGCCTCTGTCACTCGATACCGTCAGCTACGACCTTGAGGGCGATGTCGTTGCCGCCGGACGAGGGCAGGGCGAGCGCGAAGTCCGGGTTTACGTGAACAACCGCCTGGCCAGTTCAAGCATGGTTCAGACCGATGGAAACTGGCGTGTCGAACTCAGGAATATCCGCGAGGGCATCCATACGCTGAGAGTTGACGAAGTCGACCCGCAGGGGAATGTCCTGGCCCGGGTGGAGAGTCCGTTCAAACGGGAAATCCTGCCTCGTGATACACTGGTAAGCCTCAATGTGGCACAACCGCTTGCAAGCGCGCGATTGACCCGGGTGACGATCCAGCCAGGTCACACGTTGTGGGCAATAGCAAAGGACGCCTATGGGCAAGGAATCAAGTACGTTCAGATCTACGAGGCAAATCTTGATCAGATCAGGGATCCTGACCTGATCTACCCGGGCCAGGTATTCGATGTACCCGACCCTAACCAGTAAAAGGGCGGGCTGGTTTCCGAAAATTTCCAGTGTAACCTGAAACAGGTGATCGGTCGATGCGTCGGACAATCATAACAGACGGAAAGGTCAATCGGCAGATAGGCTGGTTGGTCATTCGCAGGGTGGCGCCCTATCTTTGGCCAAGGAACCAGCCTGAATTTCGCGTTCGGGTTGTCCTTGCTCTCGTGGCCCTGTTCCTGGCCAAGCTCATCGGTGTCATCGCTCCCTTCTTCTTCAAGGCGGCGGTCGACACGTTGGCCCCTGATCCTTCGACCGCATCGCCGGTATTCATGCTGGGCCTTGGCGCGGTGGGACTGACCGTCGCCTACGCATTCACGCGGTTCATGATCGTGTGCTTCAATGAACTTCGAGACGTCATTTTTGCCCGTGTCGGGCAGAGGGCGCTCAGGACACTCGCGTTTCGAACGTTTCAACATCTCCATTCACTGTCACTTCGGTACCACATCACCCGGAAAACCGGCGGACTGTCGAGGGTCATCGATCGGGGCGTGAAAGGCGTCGATTTCCTTCTTCGTTTCATGCTGTTTTCGATCGGGCCGTTGATCCTGGAGCTCCTGTTCGTTTCCGCAATCCTCTTCACGATTTTCGATGTCCGTTACCTGCTCGTCATTGTCGTCACCATTCTCCTTTACGTCCTGTTCACGTTCAGGGTGACGGAATGGAGGGTGCAAATCCGCAAGCGGATGAACGAACAGGATACGGAAGCCAACCAGACGGCGATCGACAGCCTGCTGAACTTCGAGACGGTCAAGTATTTTGGTGCTGAGAGACGGGAAGCCGGCCGATTCAACCGTTCAATGCGCGGTTACGAAGAAGCTGCCCTTCAGACAAGTTATTCTCTCGCTTTCCTCAACCTGGGACAGTCGCTGCTGATCACGACAGGCCTGCTGATCGTCATGGTCATGGCGGCGCTTGGCGTGCAAAGCGGCGATTTGACGGTCGGGGATTTCGTCCTGGTCAACGCTTACATGTTGCAGATCACGTTGCCGCTCAATTTCCTGGGTACGGTTTACCGTGAGATCAGGCAGGCGTTGATCGACATGAGCGAGATGTTCAACCTGCTTGAACAGAGTCCGGAGGTGACGGACAAGCCGGACGCCGGACGCCTGATCGTGCGCAACGGCGACATCGAGTTCGACAATGTCACCTTCGGGTATGACCGATCACGACCGGTCCTCAAGAACCTGAACCTGGTGATCGGGTCGGGCGAAACCATCGCGGTCGTCGGACCGTCGGGATCCGGGAAGTCCACGATCGGGCGTCTCCTGTTCAGGTTTTACGATGTTGACAGGGGAAGTATCCGGATCGACGGCCAGGATGTTCGGGATGTGACGCAGAAGAGTTTGCACGACAAGATCGGAATTGTTCCCCAGGACACCGTCCTCTTCAACGAGACCATCGGTTACAACATCGCCTATGGCCACCATTTCGCGACGCGCGAAACGATCGAGGCCGCAGCCAGGGCAGCTCGGATCCACGACTTTGTGGAGAGTCTTCCGGAAGGCTATCGGACGGCTGTCGGAGAACGCGGCCTCAAGCTTTCCGGTGGTGAAAAGCAGCGGGTCGGCATTGCCCGCACCATCCTGAAGAACCCTCCGATTCTTGTCCTCGACGAGGCGACGTCTGCGCTCGACACGGAAACCGAGAAGGAAATCAAGGAGAGTCTGAACGAGATGTCGAGAGGGAGGACAGTCATCATGATTGCACACCGCCTGTCGACCGTGGTCGACGCCGATCGAATCCTGGTCCTTGAAGAAGGCAGGGTGGTCGAAGAAGGCCGGCACGAGGATCTCCTCGTCAGGGCCGGGCGCTATGCCGAGATGTGGCATCATCAACTGGCCGAGGAAGACCATCCGGCGGTCGCGGCTTGAGTACCTGAAAGCCCGTGGCCTCGTCCGCCGGGACCCTGCCAGGCCGAGGTCTGCGCCGGCATTCATCGGGAATGCCCAACGTCCATATCCACGCCGGATGCCGGGACGAGTTTACGGCAATTCAAGTCAGGATCGGTTCACGGCAAGCCGGGGGCCTGGATCGCGGTTCGCTTGCTGGTCAGACCGTGGAGCAGGCGGCGGACCGCATTATTATCGGGAAGCGCGGGAATCCCCGGTCGAGGAAGGTCAGAGGACACGTCTCAATGGCGGGTGCGGAGGCTTGATCGGAACCACGTCGTCACCGAAAGTCTCTTCTTCTTCTTCTTCAACGTCCGCGTCAGGTTCGTCCATTTCGGGCTCAGGCCACACGATCTCGACAGGACCCGCCATTGATTTCGCATCAAGCCTCAATCGAAGGTCCCTCGTGGCGGCGCTGTTGCGTCCGGTCGACAGGGCGGCAATCAATTGACCGGAACCCGACCAGATTTCACCGGCCCAATAGCGAATTGCGAGGAGCGAGGGAGTCAGCACCAATGTCAGGAAGGTCGACGTGGCAAGTCCGAATACGATCGCGGTTGCCAGCTGCTTCCACCACAGGGCCGCGGGAGCGTCGACCGTGTAACCGCCATTGGCGAAGTCGATGGAAATGCCGAGCATCAAAGGGGTCATGCCGGCAACTGTCGTTGCCGTCGTCAGCAAGACCGGCCTGAGGCGCGCCTCGGCGGTGCGCACGATCGCTTTCAGAACGGGCATGTATCGCGAATACTGGGTGAACGTATCGATAAGGACGATGTTGTTGTTGACGACAATCCCGGCCAGCGCGACGATTCCGATCCCGGTCATGATCACGGAGAACGGCTGCTGCATGATCATCATGCCAAGGAGCACGCCCGTCGTCGACATCACGACTGCAAGAAGCACCAATACAGCATTGTAAATACTGTTGAATTGCGCGAGTAGAATGACGAACATGAGCCCGAGCGCGCCGATGAAAGCCTGCCCGAGAAAAGCCTGGCTTTTTTCCTGGTCGTCCTGGTCCCCTGTCCATTCCCAGCTGACCCCGGCAGGCAGGTTGGCCTCGGTTTCGATCCATTCCGTCAACTGCCCGATCATCGCCGTCGGGTTGACTCCCTTGTCCACGTCCGCCCGGATCGTGAATGCACGTGCACCGTCGACCCGATCGATCTTTCCGACCCGGCGAACCGGTTCGCGCTTGACGAAGTTGGACAGCGGTATCAGACCTTCCCGTGTACGGATGCGTAGCGTATCGACGCTCGCCAGGAGCCTGTCCTCTTCAGGCATGCGTACGAGGATGTCGATTTCCTCGTCCGAATCCGGCAGCCGCATGGCACCGATCTTCAGACCCCTGGTCACCATCTGAATCATCGAACCGACCGCCGTTACATCGGCGCCGAAACGGCCGGCACTTTCAACGTCGACGTCAATCTGCCAGTCGATTCCCGGCAACGGGCGCGTATCTTCGACGGCAATGAGCCCGCCTGTTTCCGTGAATTTCCTTGAAGCAATGTCAGCTGCGGAAAGGAGCTCACTCCAGCTGTCGCCCGTAATCCTGAGCGAGACAGGCTTGCCATCCGACGGGCCGCGTTCCTGGACAACGATGTCTGCGAGGACCCCGGGAACATCCGCAACCCGGAGGCTGATCGTATCAAAAATGCCAACGCCAGTATTGACTCCACGTTCCTGCCAGGGATCGAGCTCAAACTGGATCTGGCCAATGCTGTCCAGCGGTCCTGACGCATCGCCAAGCCCGGTGTTCAATGCACCGGATCCGGCAAACGAAAAGGCCGATCTGACTCCGTCGACCGCGAGGACTTCCCGCTCGACGGCCTGAACCAGCGCGTCCTTCTCGGTGAGCGACAGGTTTCCGCGCGCACGAACATGAACAAGCCCGTTTTCCGGTTCGGTTTCCGCGAAAAACTCGACGCCGTGATTGTTGTCCCTGAAAAACGTGACAACCCCGAAAACGAAACCGGCGGTGAGGAGGACGGTAACGACCGGCATGACCGGGTTGCCGACAATGCCCCTGATGATCGACCCGAACCAGCTTCGGCTGTACTCTCCCGACAGGATTCGGGCGCGTGAATCGCGGACCAGGGAGCGACTCGCGACCACGAACAGGGTCAATGCCAGCAGGAACGGGACGATTGCCGCCACGGTTCCGCGCAGGATCAACAGTGAACAGCCCAAAAGCGCGGCCAGTGATACCGCCACCAGGGCGGCCCTGACGACCCAGTGCAGAGAGTTTCGAAGTCTCTCCGAAACCCGTTGCTGAATTCCGGTCAGCCGCGCCGTAATCCCTCCAACGACGGGCAGGAAGACAAGGGCTACCAGCAACGATGCCGACAAGACGAAAATGAGCGTCTTGGGAAGATTGCCCATGAACTGGCCGGGTACGCCCGGCCAGAAAAGCATCGGAAGGAATGCGCAGAGGGTGGTTGCCGTTGAGGATATGATCGGCCACGACATGCGTTTGGCTGCCCGCGCATAAGCGCGCATCGGGCGGGAGCCCCGCTGGATCTGCTTGTCCGCGTACTCGACAACGACAATTGCGCCGTCCACCAGCATTCCGACGGCAAGAATCAATCCGAACATCACGATATTCGATATCGAAATTCCGAGAACCCCCATCACCGCGAATCCGAGCAGGAACGATGTCGGGATCGCGAATCCGACGAGCAGCGCCGAGCGCATCCCGAGAGATGCGATCACGACAATCATCACCATGAGAACCGCGGTGAGAACCGAGCTCTCAAGCTGTTTGATCATGGAATTGACGACCTGGCTCTGATCAAGACCGAAATCGTAGCGGACACTGTCACGAAGGGCCTTTGGCCATCGGCTTGCCGTCTCGGCAACAGCGTCCCGAACGGCCTGGGCAGTTCTGATCTGGTTGAACCCTTTCTTCTTGACGACCTGCAGGACAACGGCGCGATCACCATTGAACCGGGCCGTTCCGGTCGGGTCCTCATACGCGAGCCGGACCTCGGCGATGTCTCCGATGGTGACAACGCTGTCGTCCTTGACCATGACAGGCAGGTCGATGACGTCGGAAGTGTCGTCGAAGGACGAGGGAATCTTGACCCCGAATGTTCCTTCCGGAGTTTCGATTTCCCCGGCGGCAATGAGCTGGTTGTTCGAGTTGACGACCTGTATGATTTCCGCGGCCGTCAGGTCATAGGCCTCGAGTTTAAGCGGATCGACGATGACTTCCAGGACGTCATCACGATACCCGATTGTCTCGGTACTCAATACGGACGGCAGCGCCTCGATACTGGTCTCGAATTCCCTGGCAACCCGGGCCAGAACCCGCTCGGGAATATCGCCGGAAACAGCCAACACGATGATCGGGAACTCGGATATGTTGATTTCATTGATCGTGTGACGGTCAGCCCCGTCCGGAAACTCGGCAGCAGCTTGTCCGACCTTGTCCCGGACATCGGCGAGCGTTGCTTCCTTGTCCCAGCCAAAATCGAATTCGAGCAGGACGCCGGCATAGCCCTCGGAGGCGGTTGCCGACATCGACTTCAGGCCATCGATTTCCTCGAGTTCCGTTTCAAGGGGTTTGACCAGAAGTGTCTCGGAGTCGGCCGCGGAGATTCCCGGGAACGGGACCGACACAAAGAGCACCGGGATGTCGATATCCGGGGACCCTTCCTTCGGCAGGCTGAAATAGGCGACGCCGCCCGCCGCCACGGACAGAACGACCAGGAACATGATCATCCTGGCCCTGTTGACGGCCCAGTCGATGATCGCGTTCACGACTCGGCTGCCTGATATGAAATCGCGACAGGACGACCGTCCGAAACGAACTCCTGACCGATGATGATAACGTCGGCGTTTTCGGGCAGACCTTCCAGCCAGACACCATTGAGCGTGTCCCTGATGATACTGACCGGCATGAACCGGGCGAGGCCATTCTCGTCCACGGTCCTGACGCCCAGCCTTCCCCTGTCGTCCAGCGTCAGTGCCGATTGCGGCAGGAGATGTCCCCGGTCGTTCTTGAGCGAAATGATGATTTCCGCGGTTGCCCCGTCACGTATCGCGAGATCCGGGTTGGGAGCCGTAACCTCGACCCGGAACGTTCGTGCTCTATGGTCGGCGCTGCGAGACACGAAGGACAACGTTCCGGACACCTCCCGGCCGGAGGCCAGCCGGGCATGCGCCTCACTCCCGACTTCGAGTTGCTCGACCTGAACCTCGTCGGCAAACCCGACGAGGTTGATCGGGTCAAGCGACACGACGATCGCGCAGGACGACCCGGGCTGCAGAAGCGTTCCGAGTTCCGCCGTGTCCGTCTCGAGGAGGCCAGGAAACGGAGCAAAAATCCGCAGGCGCTCGATTTCCTTTTCCGCGCGGATAACCGCCGAACGTGCGGCTTCCAGGGCGGCGGAGTCGGCGATCGCGGCCGTTTCGGACCCGAATCCCTGCTGCGCGAGTTGAGCAGACACGTTGGTTCTGTTTTCGGCGTCGATCAGACGTGCCCTTGCTTCAAGAAGATTCGCGTCTCGACTGCCCACGTCCAGCTCGCACAGGAGCTGGCCTTCTTCGACCATGGTTCCCTTGCGCAATGGCTCGGAAATGACCCTGCCGGACGTTTCGGACTTGACGTCGACGTGCCGGTAAGCCTCGGTCCGGCCGCGCAAGACGAGCGTTTTTTCGACGTCGACTGCGACCGATCTCTTGACGACGACAGAAACGAGATCGGCATTTTCGTCACCGGTATCGACGATCGCGGTTGCGTCGCCGCTACCCGCGACTTGCATGTTCGCCGGTTCAGCGACTTCACCGTCAGGCCCCGGCAACGGAAGGTTTTTTGCGAACAGTAAAACGCGGTCACGCTCAATGATGAGCATGTATGTGACGGCGCAGACGACAAGCGCCAAAACCAACTGGATGGGGCGCATTGCAACTCCCATGTCACTTGAATCGGCTTCCAACGGCCGATCCCGGACATCCAGATATTCAACTCATCATCTAGTATTCATATACCCCGTTAGCAAGGAAATCAAAAATATCGTGATTTTGGTGGCACGTATTGCGCAATGTTGGTCGTTGGAACGGAACACGAATTTGTGTAATGCGTGCGGCAACATGGACCGGACCTTCCGAATCCTGCCGTACCGTTGGCACCACGGGATCTGACGGAATTCGGGATGCGGGAAGTTTCGCCTGATCAGATTGAATGACTGGTCAACCGGGATCAGGTTTGTGTACAGACGGCCGAGCAGGTTACGGAATTAGCCATGAAACGACCCCGACCCAAGAAAACGACCGGCGGGCCTCCCGATACCTTCTTTGAAGAAGTCCAGGAAGAGATCCGTCGCGACAGGCTGTATGGATACGTTCGCAAGTACGGATGGATCGCGGTTGCCGTGGTGATCATTGCCGTCGCCGCAACTGCATATTTTGAATACCAGGACGTCACGAAGCGGCGAGACGCGGAAGAGCGGGGGAACCGGATTTACGCGGCACTCGAGATCGAAGAAGGTTCGGGGCGTGCAGAAGCACTGTACCGGATCGTGGAGGAAGGCGGTCCCGCCACGGCGATCGTGGCATTGAGAACTGCTGCCGAGTTTGTCGAGGCAGACGAGATCGATCGGGCGATCGAAATTCTCGACGAGCTTGCGGAAGACACTGGACTCAATTCGATATATCGCGATCTTGCTGCGCTCAAGTCGGTCATTCTCAAGGCCGACTCGCTGGACTCGGATGCTCGACTTGCGGAACTTGACCGCCTGGCCCAGCCCGGCGCGCCTTTTCGCCCGTTGGCAATGGAACAGCGTGCCGTGTATTTCCTCGAGCGGGGAGAGCGCAAATTGGCTCTTGACGAGTTGTCCGGATTGCTCGACGAACCCGGCGTAAGTTTCGGGCTGCGATTGCGCGCGGCACGCGGGATTACCGCGCTGGGTGGTGACATCTCCGACTCAGGGACATGAGTTGGGCCGGAGTAGACCGACGCGTTGATGCCACAAGAGTTCCCGTGTCAGGATTAATGGGTATCGGTGTGAAAGATTTCGCCAGGACTGGAAAACCGATGTGGATGGGCGTGAAGGGTATTCTTGCCGGCATCATGCTCGCGACGATCCTCTCTGCCTGCTCCAGCGATGAAGACATCCTGCCCGGGGAACGGATCAACATCAGGCCGGACTCGAGGCAGGGGGCCGAGAATGGCGCCGAAAACGGCGGGGGACCCGCAGACGGGACACAAGAATTCGAGATGCCCCCCGTGCGCTCAAATACCGCGTGGACTCATATCAACGGCGGACCCACCCATTTTGGCTCCCACGTCAGCCTGCCCGCCCAGCTTTCGCATAACTGGTCCGTCGGCATCGGGTCCGGGAATGCAAGACGGTTGCGCCTGTCGTCGGAACCGGTCGTCGAGGGCAGCCGGATATTCACACTCGATTCAAGTGCCGGGGCCAGCGCATTTGATGCCGGCGGAAGACGCCTGTGGCAGACCGACCTGTCTCCAAGCCAGGAGGCTGCTAGCGAAGTCACTGGAGGCGGGTTGGCTTACGATGACGACACGTTGGTGGCCACCACCGGTTTCGGGGAGGTGATTGCCCTCGATTCCGATTCCGGCGAAGTCCGGTGGCGGCACCGGTTGGACGCGCCCGTGTCGTCGGCGCCGACCATAAGCGATGGCCTTGTCGTTGTCGTCGGCCGTGACGACAAGGCAGTCGGCCTTTCGCTCGGCGACGGACGGATTCAATGGCGGCAGTTTGGAGCTGGCGACAGTTCAGGTATCCTTGGAGGCGGTTCTCCGGCGATCGCCGATCAGCTCGTCGTGTTACCGTTCGCATCGGGCGAAGTGATTGCCGTCCTGGCGGAGACAGGTGTCAGTGTCTGGAGCAGCACGGTCAGTGGAGGCCGCCGTGGATTGAGCCGTTCCCGGATCGGGGCGATCTCGGGCGATCCCGTTGTGGGTCCGGAATCCGTATTCGTCGGGAACCAGGCAGGAAAACTGGTTTCACTGGACAGTCGGACCGGGCTGGTAAAATGGTCGGTTGACGATGGCACCTTCGGGCCGGTCTGGCCAGCCGGAAACTCGGTTTTCGTCGTGACAGACCGCTCAAACCTGAAGAGCCTGTCAAGTACTGACGGGTCTGAACGGTGGTCGGTTCAATTGCCGGAGTTCGACGACCCGGAAGACCGTGAAGGCGTATATGTCCACTTTGGCCCTGTTCTCGCCGGCGGTCGACTCATTGTCGCCGGAAGCGACGGCTATCTGCGGAGTTTCGATCCTGGCACCGGCGAGTTGCTGGGCTCGATGGAGATTCCCGGTCTAGCCGCCTCGCGCCCGGCAATCGCGAACGGCGTTCTGTACCTGTTGACCGCCGACGGAGAACTCCACGCGTTCAATTGACGCATTTGGGTGAATCCGGTCAGCGGCAGACACCCGGAGAGCCATGTTCACGGTAGCGATCATCGGGCGGCCAAACGTTGGCAAGTCCACCCTGTTCAATCGACTCGTCGGGCGGCGCCTTGCGCTTGTCGATGACAGCCCTGGCGTAACGCGGGACATTCGCGAAGGCCTGGTCAGCCGTGGAAGTTTCACGTGCAGGGTGCTGGACACCGCCGGAGTCGGCGATCCGGATGCCAACGGGTTTGGCCAGGCGATGATCAGTTTCGCGCGGAATGCCGCGGAGACGGCCGATGTCTGCCTGTTCACCGTCGATGCCCGTGCAGGGGTGACCGCGCTTGACCAGGAACTGGCGGCGTCGCTACGGCGGACGACCCACCGCCTTCTGCTCCTTGCGAACAAGGCCGAGGGCAGCACCGTTCAATCCGGTGTCACCGAGTTCTTCGCATTGGGACTGGGCGAACCCTTGGCGATTTCCGCGGAACACGGGGATGGAATCGACGAATTGTTCCTACGACTGCAGGAAATCTCGAACGAACTCGACGAGGATTCGCGTGTCCAGAACGACGACTGGAACGATGTGGACGTACCGGTCACGGAGAATGTTGAACCCATAGGAGTCGATCGGCCGCTCAGGATTTCAGTCATCGGCCGGCCCAACGCCGGGAAATCGACTCTCGTCAATCGCATACTTGGCCGGGACAGGTTTCTGACCGGGCCCGAAGCGGGCATTACCCGGGATTCGAATTCGGTCCGTTTTGACTGGAACGGAACGCCGGTACAGATCTGTGACACGGCCGGGTTGCGCAAGAAAGCCAGGGTGGTCGGCAAAGTCGAGAAGCTGTCGGTCGCGGATGCTTTGAGAGCGGTGCAGTTTTCGGAAGTCGTGGTCGTGCTCGTCGAAACGGACCGGTCGTTCGAAAGCCAGGACTCGAGGATCATCGATCTGGTTGCCCGCGAAGGACGGGCAATCGTCGTTGCCGTGAACAAGTGGGATCTTGCCGATGAGCGGCAACACAGGCTGCGGGTACTGAGGGAGGAATTTCGAAGACTGCTGCCACAGGTGAAAGGGACGCCGCTTGTACCGGTTTCCGCGCTTACCGGTTTGGGGCTCAAGCGGCTCCACTCCGCCGTGTTGTCCGCGCACGATGTCTGGAATCGCCGTGTCCCGACCGGCGAACTCAACCGTTGGCTGGCCGGGATGGTGGCGGCTCATCCTCCACCCGCACCCGGAGGACGACGGGTCAAGATGCGATACATTACCCAGGCAAAGACCCGGCCTCCCGGGTTCGTCGTTATGTGTTCGAGACCCGATCACGTCGGAGACGACTATCGAAGGTACCTGGTCAACGGGATTCGCGACGCGTTTGAACTGCCTGGCACGCCAATTCGCCTGACCCTGCGGAGCAGACCGGAACGCAATCCGTTCAGGCCGTCCTGACCGCACCCTTTCGTTGCTCCGCGGTTTCTGTCAATGAAGCGCTTGCATTGCGGCAAGAGTCTGGCCCCGCACACCGGAAGATTCCCGAATTGGGCATGCGGACGCAGGTAAGGATGACCACCCGTTGGATAACACTCCGCACGCCAGCCGCCCGGCCGTGCCAAAAACGCTCAATGACCAGCCCTCCTGGTGCCTTGCTGCTGTTCCTTCATTCCGTGGCGTGGTTTCCGCAGAGCGCGTCATGGCCCGTGAATCGTAACGCTCTTGGCGTATCGATTGCGGCATCGACGCCGACAGCGACGGGATCAGGGCCGCAGACGCCCTTGCAAGCCGCGATGCTCGGGTCCGTCGCTTGCGTTCCGACGGCACCGACGACTGGAATGACAGGATACTGAAAACGGAGGCGACGCCCAGGTCGAGCGAAGAGAAGCCCGGCCGAACCTGGCAACGCCGCCGCTGCCAACGCCTTCCGACAACAGGAATGTTACCGTTGCACAGAGCCCATGCTGCCGGAAACGAAAAACACATGGCCGAATTCTGGCCCAATTCCAATATCCGGCAATGTCGAATGATCGTGGGGAAAACCTGGACCACGCATGAAACTACCGGGGAAATCCGCAACAAACCGGTCTGAATTCCACCTACGGCACCCCGATGAAATGCCATTGTTCCAAGGGGTCACCTCGATGCGGGTCTTCGAGAGCTGTTTCTGTCCTTCGGCAGTCGTTGACTCTGGTGGAGGGGGCGTCAGTCCAAACCTGTCCGCCGTAGCGGGGTCGCTCCTGGATGTTGCGTGAGGACTTTTCAAGATCGAAGAGTAAAGATAAAATTTAAAGTCCCTGGAGCAATGCTCATTTGTTCTTGGCATTTTGATCCGGAACGCACGATTGAATTAGCGTGAGTGCGTAACCTAAACCCGTCTGATACAGGAGACCCAGACAATGTCATCCACCGAAGACCGCATCAAAAAAATAGTCAACGACAATCTGGACGTGGGCCGCGAGCCCAACTTCGACGCCAAACTCGTCGAATCCGGTGTGTCCTCAGTGGACTGCATCGCCTTCTTTAAGCTTGTGAACGAAGAATTCGGTTTGGGGCTGGTCGCTGAAGAGTGCCGGCAATTCGAGACCCTACGGGATCTTGTGAATTTTATTGATGCGCGCGGATGACAGGAATGTCGGGGGCGGGTGCGTATCTCCGCTCAACAATCCCTGAGACCGGATGACGCAGGTTCGACCGGGTCAGGCCTTGGACGCTTCATAATCGTGCCGTAATCCATGGTGCGAGGTTACTGGCGTCAGTGGCGGGCGGTACTGCGACGCTCTGGCTGCCGCGGGTGACGGCAAGCCGGTGCGAGATCCTTGCGCGAGTGTCCCGCATGGCATTCACGGCCTGCTTACGCCGGTGCCATGCGGCGCTTGATCGCTTTTCGTGAATGTCACTGGAACATGACTCCGGTGCAGGCGCACGGTACTCCAAGGACGGTGCGCCACTCTCATTCGTCCGCGAGAAACTCCAGTATGGCCTTGTTGACTTCCTCGACTTGCTGCCAATGCGCGAAGTGGCTTGCGTTTTCGATGAGGAGCAGTTTCGCGCCGGGAATGAGTTCAGCCATTCGCCTGGTATGTGCTTCGTCGACGGCCTCTTCATAAACCCCGGCTGCGATCATGAAGGGAACGGTGATTCCTGACAATTGCTCTTCTGAAATCACGGGCTCGCTGCCCCACATCGCGAACACTTTTCCGAAAAACCCTTCCCATGCATCGGGTGTTGGCGAAATCTGCGCATACTGCGTAGCTGCATGGCCGACAAAAGCATGAATCAACGCATCGGAAGACACTGAGGGCCGGGCGGCGGACGTGTGGTAATTCGCCCCGAGGGCGAACACCCTGGTCAAGCGGTCGGGATTGTTGATTGCCAGGTGGAGACCGATGTTTCCGCCGTCGCTCCATCCAACGATGGCCGCCTTGTCGATGTCGAGGGCGTCCATCACGCTTGTCACGTCGCTCGAGAGCAATTCGTAGCCTAACGGCTGCTCATCGTCGGTCGAACGTCCGTGCCCCCGGGTGTCGATTGCGATCACGAGATATCTTTCGGAAAGGGCAGAAATCTGTCCGCCGAAATCTTCGGCTGCCCCCAATCCGCCGTGCAGCAAGAGAACCGCTCCCGACTTGTCGGTTCCATATTTCGCGTAGTGAATGCTGGCTCCATTCACGCTTGCCTTTCCGGTCGAATCCGGATCCGGAAGGGGTTGCGGCGGCGTCAGTGTACGCCAATTGTCACCTGTCATCACGGAACTCCTCTGCGAAAACCAAGGAACGACTCTGAAATCCGCAAACGCATGCAGCGCATGTTTCGGAGCGACTTTGCGTGCAGGGTATGATCTTCCTCCCTGTCGGACAATTCAACTTTAGCCTTGAACGGTAGTGGATCACAAATGCATTGCCTGTCCAGCAACCACGCACCAGACGAGATTCGATTTTGATGTCGGCGATGTTGTCAACAAGGATGTATGTCTGGACGTCGATTTCCGGGTTCGCATCGAACCGTTCATGCAGGATCGACAAATGTTGCGTATTGTCAGTGCGCCGTCAGTACAAGCCAATCCT
This sequence comes from Paracoccaceae bacterium, assembly GCA_963664045.2. GTDB lineage: Bacteria > Pseudomonadota > Alphaproteobacteria > Rhodobacterales > Rhodobacteraceae > JAPPHA01. The sequence continues at coordinate 139,562 of CAXXGT010000006.1, forward strand.
TGCCCATCACTCGGCAAAGGATACTCCATCGTCCCTTTTGAAATGATTTCGATGTGGGGCAAGTCGTGAAGTCGAAAACATAGTGTCGATTTGAAACATTAACTTTTCTGACTGATGTTCAGGTGTAGCCAGCGAGGATCGATTCTCGCCCGGATGAAACCTCGCTCTGACGCCAGTCGGCATCGGACACGGAGAAAATGTCAGCAAACGCTCGTCGCTGACGCTTGTCTCGTCTCGCCACGTTTCAAAAAGGATACGTTGTGCTGCTTTCGATGCCGAATATGCGCCGTGAAATTTCCCAATGTGAACTTGGTCGTCAACATGTACGACTGTCCCCGTCCCGGGCGTCAGTATCGGCGTGACGATGCCGATCAATCCCGCGACCGCCACGACATTGATCTCAAGACACTTGGTCAAGTCGCGTGGAAACGAATGAGCGAGTGGCGAGAGCGGAGGCGCGTGAACCGCCGTGTGAACCCAGAAGTCGAGATGCTGCCACCGTTTGCGGATTTCGCCGCTTAGGCGTGCGACTCCGTCCGCATCGCAGATGTCGAGCGGCACGAGGGTCGTGCTCCCGCCCAAATCCCGAATTCGGTCATCCAGTGACTCCAGCGCGCCATCCGTCCGCCCAACCGAAATGACATGTGTACCGCGTCTTGCGAGGGCCACGGCGACGGCGAATCCGAAGCCCCTTGATGCGCCTGTGACCAGTGCAACCCGTCCCTCAAAGGCATCCATGTTCAGACCAGTGCCTTGTCTCGCTCCAGGGAGGCGCTCGTTGATTGAGGCGGCTGGACAGGGTAATCCCCGGAAAAACAGGCGTCACAATACGCGGGGACCGACCGATCACGTCCCGATGCCTGGCCGCACGCGCGGTACAAGCCATCGAGAGAGATGAACTTGAGGCTTGCCACCTGCAAATGGTCGCGGATTTCCTCTTCCGACATGGTCGCCGCCAGCAGTTTTTCGCGCTGGGGTGTGTCGACACCGTAAAAACAGGGCCAGGTCGTCGGTGGAGACGCAATACGGTAGTGAACCTCGCTCGCCCCGGCGTCGATGATCATTTCGCGGATCTTGCGCGATGTCGTCCCGCGCACGACCGAATCGTCGACCAGAACGACTCTTTTGTTTCTGATGAGCGCCCGGTTGACGTTGAGCTTCAGGCGGACTCCGATGTTGCGAATTCTCTCGCTTGGCTCGATGAACGTCCTGCCGATGTACTGGTTCCGGATGATGCCCAGGGCATACTGAATGCCGCTTTCCTGGGAATATCCGATTGCCGCCGGTGTCCCGCTGTCGGGAATCGGGCACACCAGGTCCGCTTCAACCGGCGCTTCGCGTGCGAGCTCGACTCCGATGCGCCGACGGGTTTCGTAGACCGACTTGCCTCCGAACACGCTGTCCGGGCGCGAGAAATAGACGTGCTCGAAAATGCAGGGGCGCGGGCTCGCCGGTTTGAATGGAAAATGGCTTTCAATCCCGTCCGGTGAAATCTCCACAAGTTCTCCTGGCTTGATCTCGCGTTCGAATTCAGCGCCAATGATGTCCAGGGCGCATGTCTCTGAGGCGAGAACATGGCTGTTGCCCACGCGCCCAAGCACCAGTGGCCTGATGCCAAAACGGTCCCGTGCTCCGAACAGGTGATTCCTCGACATCGCAACGACGGAGAAAGCACCCTCGACCCGGCGAAGTGCGTCTCTCAACTGACCGAGAATGTCGTGTTCGGTCGAGCGCGCCATCAGGTGGATGATGCACTCGGAATCCGACGATGACTGAAAGATGGAACCGTCACCGATCAAGGCGTGCCGGAGGGAATCCGCGTTGGTCAGGTGACCGTTATGCGCAATGGCGCAGCCGCCGTGCCTGAGTTCGCCGAAGAACGGCTGCACGTCCCGAATGGCCGTGTGACCCTTCGTGCCGGTCGTTGCATATCGGACATGCCCGATGGAGATGTCTCCGGGAAGGGAATCAAATATCGAAGACTTGGTGAAGTTGTCGCGAACATATCCGAATCGCCGGATCGTGTTGAATCCCTCGCCGCGATCATAGGCACAAATTCCGGCTGCTTCCTGCCCCCTGTGCTGAAGCGCATGCAATCCGAGTGCGACGAACTGCGCAGAATCCGAATTATTGGTGATACCGAAAATCCCGCATTCTTCCCGGGGTTTCCCGAACCCGAACGGGTCCGGAAGAAATGCGGGCGCATCAAACTGCATCAGCGCACAATCGGTTCAAGTTGATTCTCCGAATGCCGATCGAGCGGCATCGCAACTTCACTCTTCGGCCCCTTGTCCTGAGTCCGCGTTGTCTTCCCCGTTTCCGGGCGTGGTTTCCGTCGTCTGGGCTTCGCTGTCAGCGGACTGGCCGGTTTCGGTCCCAGCGTTCGAATCCGGTGTCGTGGATTGACCCGGAGGCCTGCAGGACACCATGAGTTCGTCGAACCTGTCAATGATCCATTTCGAGCATTATTCGGGATCTGGGTTTCGATACCGGCCTGGCTCGTCGACAACAGCTGTTTTGTCATGCTGTCTTCGATCATGCCTATACCATCGCCCTTCGGCACGAGGCGGTCGTGGACGATCAACACGACGAGGATCAGCACCAGTCCGCGCAGAATCCCGAACATCAGCCCCAACATCTGATCGATTCCGCCAAGCGCGGAACTGCGCACGGTTCCCGAAAGAACCGGAACGAGAACCGAGACGACGATGAGAATAAGTATGAACGTGACAATGAACGCCGAGATAATCGAGAGTTCGCAGGAACTCCCGATTATGTCGCTCAGAAACGGAATTTCATGTACAAGTGGCGTCGCCATGGGCGCGATGAAAAACGCACCGATCGCGGCGACGATCCAGCCGGCAATCGCCAGGGTTTCCCGGAGCAGGCCGCGGGAATAGGCGAGAATCCCCGAGAACAGCATCACGAACGCAACGATACCATCGAAGATCGTGATCTCCTCCATCTGGTCAGTCTCCAGATTGTGCGTCAGGCGGGCGGCTCATCGGTGGCCGGGCCGCCAATATTTCGTTCACAAATTCCCCAAGTTCAAGCACTTCCCGAATGACAAGGCTGGAATCCGTCCGGATCTTCTTCTGCGAGGGTGCGTAGACCGTGTCGAATCCGAGTTTCTGCGCTTCCCGCAGCCTTGGGTCGACCTGGGCAACCGGCCTGAGAGCGCCAGAGAGGCTCACCTCTCCGAACAGGGTTGTCGAACCGGGAATCGCTATTCGTTCATTGGCAGACACGAGCGCACCGGCAACAGCCAGGTCAACTGCAGGATCCGTGATCCGAAGGCCCCCCGCCACGTTGAGGTACACGTCCTTGCCGGCAAATGACATGCCCGCACGGGCATCGAGCACGGCAAGGATCATGGCAAGCCGGCCACTGTCCCAGCCAACGACGGTCCGGCGCGGAGAGCCTAGCGGAGAATTCGCGACCAGGGCCTGTATTTCGACGAGCAGGGGCCTCGATCCCTCGATCCCGGCAAAGACGGCAGAACCGGGGGTGACGGATTCGCGATTGGACAGAAACAGGGCGGATGGATTGGCGACCTCTTCCAGGCCTTTCCCGGTCATTTCGAACACGCCGATTTCGTCGGCCGGACCAAAGCGATTCTTCACCGCCCTCAAGATGCGGAAATGGTGCCCCCTGTCGCCTTCGAAATAAAGGACCGTGTCGACCATGTGTTCGATGGCGCGCGGCCCGGCGATCTGGCCGTCCTTGGTCACATGGCCGACGAGAATGACCGTCGTTCCGGTACTTTTGGCGAAATGTACGAGCTCATGCGTAGACGCGCGGACTTGGCCTATCGAGCCGGGTGATGCGTCAATTCCTTCCAGCCACATTGTTTGTATTGAATCGATGATCGCGACATCAGGCCGTTCCTGTCCAAGCATTGCCAGGATATTCTGGAGATTCGTATCGACGGCGATCCGGACAGGTGCGGATACAAGGCCAAGGCGTCGGGCGCGCATGCGGATCTGGGCCCCGGCTTCCTCGCCGGACACGTAAACGGTGTTCGTGCCACCTTCGGCGAGGCGGGCGGCTGCCTGAAGGAGCAGGGTCGATTTGCCGATTCCAGGATCGCCCCCAAGGAGAATTGCGGACGCATGGACAATACCACCGCCGAAGACGCGATCGAGTTCGGAAACCCCGGTCAGGGTTCTCGTGGCTTCGACGTCCTCGTCTGACAGCTTCTTGAGGTCGACGGTTCGAAAACCGGTCGCCCGGCCCGCGCGGGATTTGTCGAGTGACACGGAATTCTCGATCGTGTTCCATTCGCCGCAGGCGTCGCACTGGCCGCTCCACTTGCTGTGGGTCGCACCGCAGGAACGGCAAACGAATGTCGTGACCGGTCTCGCCATTATTGATGCTTACTCGACGACCAGTGCGGGATACATCAGCAGCACGGCCGCAAACCCGACCTGGAATGGCGGGAAAACGCGATTCCAGCGCTTCTCAAGAAAGAATGCCACACTTGCGGACGCAAGCAACGGCAAGCCTGCCACGATCGCAAGAACCCCGGATCCGAAATGAAGTGCGGCCATCCCGACCAATGTCACGAATACCGACAACGCATGTGACAAGCTGATCCACCTGCGATTCCAGGAGAAGTACACCTGTGAAGCCGAGAACAGGGTCGCGGCGAATATGAATGCGGCGAGGAGAATCGCGAGCAGCAAGGTGAGGATGGTCATGGCGTCAGCCGCCCCGATCGGGCGTATTCGGGCGATCGGCCCCATTCCCCGGGACTTGGGCCTGCGTGTCGACGCGGTGACGCCCGAGAAACTCTTCCATGTGAGGATTACCGGAACGGTCCATGTCGGCGACCGTGCCGTACCAACCGATCGTTCCCTCGTGAATCATCGCGATCTGGTCACCGATGGCACGAACCGACGAAATGTCATGCGTGATCGTGACCGCCGTCGCTCCAAGTTCGTCGACGATTCCGCGGATAAGGTCATTGATGACGTCCGCCATGACCGGATCGAGACCGGTCGTGGGTTCATCAAAGAATATGACGCTCGGATCAGCCGCGATCGCACGGGCCAGGCTGACCCGCTTTTGCATTCCGCCGGAAAGTTCGGCCGGATACAGATCGGCGATGTCCGGATCCAGTCCCACCCGTCCAAGTTTGTCGATCGCGACTGCGCGGGATTCGCCGGGTGGACGTTTCTGCTTGCCACGCAACAGGCGGAACGCAACGTTCTGCCATACGGGAAGAGAGTCGAAAAGCGCGCCTCCCTGGAACAACATCCCGAAGTGTTCGAGAAACTCTGTCCGTTTCCGGCTGGTCAGCGGTTCCCCGTGGACCCTGATGGAGCCCTGGTCGATCCTGACCAGTCCGAGAATGCATTTGAGCAGAACCGATTTTCCGCTACCGGATCTTCCGGCAACGATCAGGCTCTCGCCCTCCTTGACGTCCACGTCGATCCCGCGGAGAACTTTATTGTCTCCGAAGGATTTTTGAACGCCGTCAATGGAAATGATGGTCATGCTGAAAAGAACATTTCGGTCAAAAGATAGTTGGCCGCGAATATTAGCACGGACGCCGCAACCACCGCGTTTGTCGTGGCGCGCCCGACGCCCTTGGCGCCCCGTTCCGACCGATATCCATGGTAACAGCCCATCATCGTGATGATGAATCCGAACACGGCCGCCTTGATCAGGCTCGACGCCACGTCGCCGACTTCGAGAAAGTTCCATGTATTGTGGATGTAGGCGGCCGCGTTGAAACCAAGCCTTTGCGTCCCAACCAGAAACCCTCCGAAAATCCCGATGACGTCACCAATGAATACAAGAATCGGCATGGTAACGACACCGGCGAGAACTCTCGGAACGACCAGGTACTTGATGGGATTGGTCGACAGCGTCTCGAGCGCATCGATCTGCTCAGTCACCCTCATGGTGCCGATCTCGGCCGCAATTGATGCCGAGACCCTGCCAGCGACCATCAGGCCGCCGATGACAGGTCCAAGTTCCCTGATGATTCCGATTGCGACGATCGTGGGAACGACGGATTCGGCGTTGAAGCGGGAACCGCCGGCATAGATTTGAAGGGCCAGTGCTGCCCCGGTGAACAGGGTCGTCAGGCCGACGACAGGCAGGCTGAAGTAGCCCACGGAAATGAGTTGTTGCCCGAATTCCCGGGTATAGACAGGCGGACGCACGATGTGGCTGACCGCATTTGCGGAAAACATCGCGACGCTTCCGACCGCTCTGCACATTGCAAGAGTCGATCTCCCGACCGAAGCACATACCAGGCCGATCCAGAGGACTAATCGCAATATCATGAAAGTCACTCGCTGGTTTTCAGATGGCCGGGCAGGACCGACGTAACGATCAACCACCTATGTACCTGCGACGATAGCGTTGTCCAAGGGTTGTCAGGACTTCATATCCGATCGTACCTGCGATTTCGGCCAGATCGTCGATTGTCTGATGTTCGTTCAGAACCTGGACCCGCTCGGGCGTGCCCTCGATGTCCGTGATGTCGATCGTGATCAAATCCATCGAAATCCGCCCTACGACCGGACAACGGGCGTTGCCGACCCAACAGGAAAACGAACCGCCGCTACCCATGACCCGAAGCAACCCGTCAGCATACCCAGCGGCAATTGTTGCAATCCGGCTCTCCCTTTTCGCGGTCCATTCCGCTCCGTAACCGACATAATCTCCAATCGATAGTTCGCGGGCCTGGATCACGGGGACATCCAGTGAAACGGCCGGTGTGGCAACCTGGAACGGTGCACCTCCGTATAGTCCGATTCCCGGCCGGCACAGGTCGAAGTGAAACTCCGGGCCGAGCAGTATTCCTCCGGTCGCGGACAGTGAACGCGGGGCAGAAAAGTCTGCCGTCAGTTTGCGAAAGATCGCGAGTTGCGCCTGGTTGCGCTGGTCGGTTTCATCGTCCGCGCATGCAAGGTGACTGACCACCAGCCGCGGCTTTCCCGGACCGATTGCATGTCGGACGGAGGCAAATTCCTCGCCCGATATGCCCAACCGGCTCATCCCGGTGTCGATCTGGAGGCCGAACGGATGATTCGGCAACGACGCCAGGTGACGCCTTACCTGCTGCTGCGAATTAAGGAGCGGAACGAGTCCGTGGTCGGCAAGAATTCGGGCATCTCCGTCCATATGGCCGCCAAAGACAAATATTTCGGCATCCGGTCCGGCTGCACTGCGGATCGCCGGTCCTTCTTCCGAAATCGCGACAAAGAAGGTCCGCGCGCCTGCTTGGCGGAGGCTCCTGACGACACGATCGGCGCCGAGTCCGTATCCGTCGGCCTTGACGACAGCGGCGGTCTCAACCGACGCGGCAGACATCCGGTCAAGAGCCTTCCAGTTGGCGACGATCGCGCCGAGGTCGATGGTCAGATCTGGGCTGGCCAAGATCGTTCCTTTTTCGGGTGATTTTCCTCAGGCACATACCGCTTGTTCTCAATCGATTCAAATTCGATTCAGAATTGTCCGGGTTCATGTTCTCGAGCGTTACCGAACAACCCACATGCGAATTCGGCAAGGAAATCTTGGCATTACGGCCCGTTGGAGCCGATCGTGGCTTCCATCAGTGCCTGAAATACCTCTTTTGGCCAAACGCCGATCCCGGAAAGTTGCCCAAATTGTCAGCGGTACCGATTGACGTTTCATTCCCTTGAAGAACTGGGATTTTGGAACGGGGGATTGAAGTAACGGTTCGGGCGCTGACCAAACGGACCGTATGGCCCAAGGCAACGAGGAGGACTGCGGACCTCGCGCCACGCAATAAAGGCGTCCGCACAATTCCGGATTTCCGACCGTTTCGATTCAGAAACAATTCGAAAAGAGAGCCAATCAGAGCAAGAAAGTCGGGGAACAACCGTCGCCCTGCAATGAGGGGCATATGCAAGTGGGTGGAATCATGAGCCAAGCGCCGAGGACCTGTCGTTCGGGTGAGGGTTGCTTTGCGTCCATCAGTGCAACGTGCCGTAGATCGCCAGGCGCAATTGCGGAAAAGAGATCGAGCCGCCGGCAGTCCCGTCTCTTTCAGCGGGTCCGGACGCACGCCCACGATTACACCACCGGTAGGCAGTTTTATTGAAATTTTCGTTTCACTTCCAAGGCTGACTTTTGTTGGCAGTTGCTTGCGCGCGCGTTTGGCCCGCCGGTTGGAGGCACTGGGTCTCCTAGCGGGTGTTTTTTGACGGCGATGCGTGACTGGCGGCGAAATTTCGCCTCTGGGGAGTAATTCGTTCTTGCCGGAAAACACACTACTTGTTGATTCTATGCAATAAATCGTGGTGTTCTCGGCGCGAAGATTGCGGCGGAAAAGCCGTTTTCGACCCCCTCAGGCCCAATTCGGGCCGATTTGCACACTTCTTCGCGAGGCAAGGATGAGACAGGTACGCAATCCGCAGATGACACTTGGCGAGGTTCACATCGAAGACATCGAACTGGACCTCAAGTCCAGGGACGACATCCCGGCCCTGCTGCTGGGACTGCAGCATCTCCACGCCGACGAGCATTTCCGCTCCCGGCTGTTCGCACTCCTCGACGAGCACATCCTTCCCGGCATCGACAGGAAGGTCGGCCGGCCGGGCATGGAGATGTGGCGGATCCTCGTGATGGGGGTGATCAAGCAGGGTCTCGGGTGCGATTTCGACCGTCTCCACGAGCTTGTGAACGAGCACAAGACCTTGCGCCGGTTCCTTGGCCATGGGGATGTCTGGGACGATTATCGCTACGGCTACCAGAGGCTGGTGGACAATGTGAGCCTTCTGCGCCCTGAACTGCTTGTTGCGGTCAATGATCTGGTTGTGGAGAGCGGCCATGCGGTCGCGGGAACAAAGCCTGGCGCGCCCTTGGCCGGGCGCTGTGACAGCTTCGTGGTCGAGACCGACGTGCACTATCCGACGGATGTCAGTCTCCTGTGGGACGCGATGCGCTGCCTGCTCCGTGCGGTGGGCCGTGCGGCGGCGAAGAGCGGTGCCCGTGGCTGGCGCCAATGGAAGCACCTGACGCGGCTGGTGCGGCGGTTGTTCCACAGGGTGCGGGCAACGCGGCGGGCGCGTCCGGAGCATGTTGAGGCATATCTCGGGCGCTGCCTTGAACTTGTCATGCGCGCGGAGGCGAGCCTTGCGGATCTGATGGCACATGGCGTGAAAGCGTGGGAGATCGTGGAGACCGAGGGCTACATCGCGCATGCGCAGCGTCAGATCGACCAGGTTGAGCGCCGTCTTCTTCGGGGCGAGACGATCCCCCGGGATGAGAAGGTGTTCTCGATCTTCGAGCCGCACACGCGCTGGATCTCGAAGGGCAAGGCGGGATGTCCGGTGGAACTGGGGGTTCCGGTCTGCATCCTGGAAGACCGTCACGGCTTCGTCCTGCACCATGAGGTCATGTGGGAGGGCAGCGACGTGGACCATGGGGTGCCGATGGTGGAGAATGCACAAGCGCGGTTTCCCGATCTCCGTGCGGTGAGTTTCGACCGCGGCTTTCACAGCCCCGGGAACCGTGTTCGCCTTGACGAGTTGCTCGACCACAACGTGCTGCCGAAGAAGGGCTACCTCAACAAGGCGGAGCGGGAACGCGAGCGGGGCGAAGAGTTCGTGGCGATGCGCCGTCAGCATCCGGCGGTTGAATCGGCGATCAACAACCTCGGGCACCGCGGTCTCGACCGGGTGCTGGCGTACGGTGCGGAGGGCTTTGCCCGCGTTGTGGCGCTCTCGGTGGTCGCGCTCAACATCCACCGCATCGGACTTCTGCTGCGTCGAAAGGCGCGCCGCCGACGCGCCGCCTGACGGCGCTCCCGAAACACCGGTTCATTCGTGGCCCGCCCGGAGCGGGAACGGCCCCCTATGGTGATGATGGCGAAAGCCGCGCAATCAACTCGCAAAGGCGGAAAACCTGCCGTTCGGGACGCGTCAACATCCCGATGAGAGGCGGATTGCCGCGACGCGGCACTCGGGTTTGTCAAAATCGTGGTCCGACATCGCCGAAAGAGGGGGGGGGGGGGGTCTGGCGGACACGAGTTATCCGGCGGAGAGGATCCACAGCTGTCAGGGAATCACCGGACGGCGGCTGTTTCGTGACATCCATGCGTTTGGTTACGCGGGAGGCTGTACGGCGGTAATGGATTATCTGCGCGAGGTTTGGCCGACAGACTCGCGTTGGGCGGTTCCAGCCTTGAGTTCTATCACGACGACGACGGTACCGTCAGTCACCTTCGCATTGATCTCGAGGATGCCGCAAGGGACGAACCGTTCGGTGCCACCATCGATGGCCATCTCCGCCATAGTATTTCAGCGATTGCCTTGCACGGGCGGCGCCAGCCGATCGCCCAGGAGTCATAGTCATGTCCGTGTCTCAGATGGGCAACTCGTCGTCGTCGGGGAATGGGAGGTTTCTTTCGGGCGGAGTTGTTGCTCGATAACCGGACGTTGGCGTCCCGGCAGGCGCGCCAGGAGCCGGTTTGTCGCGATCCCTTGCTGGATCCCTGAACCTCGTGAATTTGCCTTCGAAACTGAGTTCGACGTTGCCGATCGGACCATGTCGCTGCTTACCGATTATGACTTCGGCAACGCCATGGATCTTCTCCATCTTTTCGAGCCATTTACCCAGTTCTTCACTATTTTCTTCCGGGGGCTTCTTACGTTCTTCGTAGTATTCTTCGCGAAACACGAACATCACGACGTCAGCGTCCTGCTCGATCGAGCCGGACTCGCGAAGGTCCGAAAGCAAGGGTCGTTTGTCGTCGCGGTTTTCGACTTGCCTGGAAAGTTGAGACACGGCGATGACAGGGACATCAAGTTCCTTCGCGAGTGCCTTCAGCCCCTGGGTGATTTCGGTGATCTCATTGACGCGGCTGTCCCTGAGATTGGTCGGACGAACGAGTTGAAGGTAGTCGACAACGATCAGATCAAGGCCGTGCGTGCGTTTGAGTCGTCTCGATCGGCTGGCAATCTGATTGATCGGCAATGCCGGTGTGTCATCAATGAACAGCGGAGCGGCCTCAATCCTGTTTGCCTGTTCGACAAGATCCCGAAATTGGGCCTTTTCAACCCTGCCTTGTCGAATCAGGTTGGAAGGTGTTTTGGCGAGTTCGGCAAGTATCCTGGTGGCAAGTTGTTCGCGCGACATTTCGAGGGAAAAGACCCCGACAACTCCCCCTTCGACTTTGTCATTGCTTGAACCGTTTGTACTTTGGCGTTCGGGATGCGTAGCGACATGAAAGGCGATGTTGGTGGCAAGTGCGGTCTTGCCCATCGACGGTCGACCCGCAACGATGATGAGATCGGACTTGTGAAGCCCGCCAAGTTTGTCGTCCAGATCCCTCAGGCCGGTTGACAGTCCGGCCAGTCCGCTGCCCCGCCGGTAGGCTGCGGTGGCAATGTCAACGGACTCTGTGAGTGCCTTTCTCAGGCTGCGAAAACCCCGGTCGATCCGTCCGTGTTCCCCAAGTTGATAAAGCTGCTGCTCGGCTTCGACGATTTGCTCGTCGGGCTCGGAGTCAGGATCGACCCTGGCTGCCTTTATGGAGATTTCTTCGCCAATTGAAATCAGGCTTCTGCGGATCGCCAGGTCGTGAATGATCTTGGCGTAGTCACGGGATGCAAATATCGAGGTCGCCGATCCGGCGAGCCTCGCAAGATAAGCGGGGCCACCGATTCCAGCCAGTCCCGGGTCATTTTCCAGGAAAACCTTGAGCGTGATCGGAGACGCGATCGTATTGGCGCGGATTCGATCAGCAATCACCCCGAAAATCTTCGCGTGGACCGGATCGAAAAAATGCTCAGCAGCGACGACTCCCTCGATCTTCGAGAAGACCTCGTTGTTGATGAGCAATGCTCCGAGGAGATTTTGCTCCAGTTCGATATTGTACGGAATTTCGGTCGAGGAGGGGTCTTGCCCGGACGATCTCTGGAACGCTCTGACATCCACCATCTGCGTCCCTTTCAACTGGATTCGAATCCGACCGGAAGGACTCTAATGACCCTGCAAGTCGGATCAATCTGGATTTCCTGTGGATACCCTGTGCGCGAATCGGGAAACCCGTCGTATTCCCTTCCAACTCAATACGAAGACTGTCGATCAATACCCGAGTTCGACAATATATGGTATGAACACCGAAAACAAACTATAAATGGGCTATTCGTTTTGCTTGACCGGCATCCATGCGGCGAATGCTCGGCGATGCATCCCATGACAAATTCCGAACTTTTTGATAACGTCTTCGGCACGATCGATGAGAGACACTATGTCTGTCAGCCTGAAGCGTGGATCGGGACCGCAGTCATCCGTGTATCTCCGGCCGTGCAAGGCTACGATTCCCCTTTCCCGAAACCAATCGGCTTCCTGGGTGGTTCGACACGTCGGGACGACCGGCGACATCTGAAATGTCCGAAATTGTGCTTCACACTTCGGACATGATAAGCACGAAATCAGACATGAAAACCGAGATCCTGGCGCGCATCCAATGAAGCGTTGGGCGTCGGGCACGGTGCGATTGTAGAAACCGCTTGACGGCCGCAGTGACGCAAGACTTTGCTGGTATCGCGGCTTGGCATCTATGTAGCCGTTCACCCGTACTTAACGTCGCGGGGGTGCGCTGCCACCTGGCTGGTTCTTCAGTGCGCTCATGCACCACGAACACGAACCGTACCATGCGTACCAGGAATCTCAAGGCAGAGGAACTGCACGGAGAGACGCATCAGTCGGACATTAAGATTCACATCATCTCGTCCAGGTGCTTTTCGAAGATTCGCAGTGGCCGAAACCTGATCGTCAGTAATTTCCGCAAGGGGCGGAGGCGGTTGCATCGGGAATCGAGGACTGCGGACCGATTCTGATACGACGAAAATCTCGTCGGCAGTGCTCACCGATCTCGATCGGCTGCGTTATCCGAAAGCGTCCGCCGGAATCGACGATTTCGCCACCATACTCTCCGTCCTCGGCTAGGAGATTGAAGCCGATAATTTCACCGCCTTGTCCGCCGTGTTGGAACGCCCGATCGTCCAACGCCTCGGGCATCTTCTGGACCGCCTCGGTCATGAGGCACTGACGGCCTCAATGCCGAGTGCGCCTCGGGCACCGGGAACGGGTTCAAGGATCGAGCTTGAACGCCGGAAGGACCGGGACCCGGACGTTTGCGCCCGAACCTCTGGAGCGCGGTGCACGTGGTCAGACCGTCGTGCGCCGCGCGCCGGAGGTCGACGAATGATTCCGGCACAGAACATCGTTGCTTGTGGGCAATGTCGTCCGCCGAGATGATCGGTGGCAGGTCGAGTACGAACCCATTATCAGTCGAGTGACCTTTGTCAGAAATACAGATGGAGTTCCGGGCGATTTTGTCTGGATCCGCCCGCGGGGCCGTGGCGCAGGGATTCCCGAGAGCACCTACACAGATCCATGCGAGGATAGAACCGGGATGGACCGATCGATGACGGCTGGATCAATGCCTGGTGCGCTCTCCGAACACCGCGTCGATGTCCTGCGCGGTCAGCAGGGCTTCAAGCCAGGCATAAAGCTGTTCGGGCGAGGCGCTGCGGACCTGTTCATCGTGCTCCAGAGCCAGTTCACCAAATTTCAATCGCGCCAGACGCAGAAGTGTCGGCCTTGCCTTTCGTGATCCCCGCGGCCTTGCCCTGTTCTATCCAGATCTGTGCGGCGGTTCCCATGACTTCCTCCACCGTTTCCGGGTCAGTTCCTGTGCGCCTCAGAGCGGCTTCGATACGCTCGGGCGGCAGGCTGACCTGTTCAATGATGTAGGCCAATACGTAGCGCCCGAACTCGGTTTCCGCAACTCCGGCAACCAGCAGGGGTGTGGTTTCCGTATGGCGGATTGCGCATTGTTTTTTCTTGAAATTGCGCCTTTATTTTGCTGCCTGATCGGCGGTGATCTCCGATTGAACGAAGGCCGCTCACGCGGCCAGTTGTGATGCTTCCCCGGTTTCCCCTTTTTTGGATCGCGGCTTCATTTTCTGTGTTGATACGCAGGTTGTGAGTTTCCCATGACCTCGGGTTGGTGCTCAATCTCCCCGGTGCCCCGGATGTTCGGGGCCATTTCGAGCAAGGGAGATGAGCATGAAAGTCAAGATATCGCCAGCCCGCAGGAAGATGATCGAGGTGATGACCATGAAAGGTCTGTCGCCGAGTACGCTGAACAATTACCAGCGCAGCGTCAGCACCCTCGCGCGCCATTACGCTCGGGCGCCGCAGGACCTGTCTGCCGACGAGATCGGTGCCTGGGTGATCGCCCGGATCGATCGGGGGCTGTGTCCGCGCACCACCAATGCCGACGTCTCGGCCCTGCGCCTGTTCTACAGTGACGCGATGGGCCAGCCCGAGAAGGTCGCGGGACTGCATTGCCGCAGGATCCCCGACCGTCTGCCACGTTCCATTCCCGAAGCCGGCGTCGAACTCCTGATCGCGGGGATCAACGACCTGCGCTATCGCACCGCGACCCTGACCGCCTATGGCGCCGGCCTGCGGATCTCCGAGGTGGTGGCATTGCAGGTCGGCGACATCAGGAGCGGGGAAGGACTGCTCCATATCCGTGGCGGCAAGGGCGGCCACGAACGCATGGCCCATCTGCCCGACCCGGTGCTCCAGACGCTGAGGCGGTACTGGAGAAACACCTGGCCGCGGCCCACGACCTGGCTGTTCTACGGCAAAAGCCCCGACAGGCCGATCACCGTCGAGAGCTTGCGCACCGCCTTCAACAGGGGCCGCGACCGAGCCGGGCTCGACCGCGGCATCACCTTCCACTGCCTGCGCCACGCGGTCGCAACCCATGTGCATGAACGCGGGGCGCCGATCAGTGTGGTCCAGGATCTTCTCGGACACAAGTCCCCGGATGCGACACGCGTCTACGCCCGGACCACCGGAACCATGTTCCGCAAACTCGACCACCCGGTGGCCGGCTTCGCCAGCGCCGTCTGAGCGGTGGCCGACAACAGGCCGGGCCCGCATTCCGTGCGCGCCTCGCGGGCGCTCTCGACGCTGTTGCGCTGAAGATCATGGACTGCATCGCGTGCTGCCGGACGGCGGTGCTCGGCGGCACCGTCTACCAGTGCACCGATTGTGGTCATGTGCATGGCGTCTGGAAGTCCTGCGGCAACCGCCACTGTCCCTCCTGCCAGGGCGCGGCCGCGCACAAGTGGATGGAGAAACAGGCAGCCTGCATCCTGCCGGTGCCCTGTTTCCACATCGTCTTCACCCTGCCGCGGCCGATCGCCCGGATCGCACTGCAGAACCGCAAGACGGTGTTCAACATCCTCTTCCGCACCGCCGCCGAGACCCTGAAGACCATCAGCGCCGATCCCCGGCGCTTCGGGGCCAGGATCGGCGGCACCGCGGTGCTCCATACCTGGAACCAGAAGATGGAATGGCACCCCCACCTGCACTGCCTGGTGCCCAATGGCGGCTTCGACGTCGGCACCGGACAATGGAAGGCCGGAAGCGACAGCTTCTTCGCACCCGTCAAGGTGCTCGCAAGCTTCTTCCGACGACGCGTCCTCGAGGAACTCGCAAAGGCCCATGCCAGGCAGGAACTGGAGTTCCACGGCTCAATCGCCCACCTTGCCTGTCCCCGCGCCTTCGCCCGGGTGCTGAAGCAGGCCCGCAAGCTCAACTGGAACGTCCATGCAAGGCCCCCGTTCAACGGACCCGCGGCGGTGATCCGGTACCTCTCGCGCTATACACACCGCATCGCAATCTCCGATGCCAGGATCCTGTCCCTCGACGACGACACCGTCACCTTCCGCTGCCGCAAGCCGACAGCGAAAGTCGGCGACAGGCCGTCATACGGAACCATGACCCTGAGCGTCGATCAGTTCATACGTCGATTCCTGATGCATCGAATCCCGGCAGGCTTCCACCGCATCCGGCACTTCGGCATCCTCGCAAACGCCTGCCGGGCCAGGACCCTCGAGGCCGTACCGGAAGCCGGCCGCCACGAACCCCCACATGCAGCCGGTGACGAAACCGGAACCGGGGAGACGGACAGACCGGAGGCCCCGGCCTGTCCGAATTGCGGCAAACCCTCCGAGCCCGTCCTGACCATCCGAAGAAACCCCACCGACCGGGAGGTGGCCCGGGCAATGGAGATCATCCGAAAACGCGGCCCTCCCCGTCCTCACGAGACGACATGAAGACAACGCCAGAAAGCATGCAGCATATCCAGCGGCCCCGGGACCGCCACGGGCCCGCTCGTGCCCGCTCGTGCCCGTCGCGCCGAACCGACACAAACGGCGCGAAATGTCGCCGTCTCCGGACCCGATACTTCAGCCGGAGACGGACCAGACAGGCCAGACGCTCCGTTCGGGACATGCGGTCCCCGAAGATCCCCCGCATCAAACGGGATCAACCGGCCAGGCTGAAAACCCCGAATCAACTCTCTACAAGAGGCCAGGGTCGCGCCAGGCGCGGCTTCGTTCAAACCGGCTTAGTGTCGGCGTTTCAGCCAACACTAACCAAGATATTCAGCCAACACTAACCAAGATATTTCACGGGTTTTCGCGAAGATTTGCTTGCAGATTCCGATGGCACTTGAACGCGATTCCGATGGCACTTGAACGCGATTCCGAGACGACTTGAACGGGAATCCGAGGCAACTTGAACGCGATTCCGACGTAAGCGGGTAAACGGCGACGTCTGATAATTCGGTTGCTCACGCGAGGGGTGCATGGGGATACTTCCGGTCATTCATCAATGATCGGAGGAAATTGTCATGTCAGGTTTGAATGGTTCGGCTGGTTCCCGTCGTGCGCCGGTGGTGCGCAGCGCAGACGAGTGGAGCGGCATCATGGCGGACTTCGAGCGCTCGGGGCTGTCGCAACGGGAGTTTTGCGAGTCCCGTGGGCTGTCCCCGAAGACCTTCGGGAACTGGCGGTGCCGTCTCCGCCCTGGGGGCGGGAAGGGTTCCTTTGTCGAACTCGCTCCGCCTGCGGTATCCGGCTGGGACGTCGAGCTTGACCTGGGCGACGGGGTTGTCCTGCGGGTTCGGCGGTCGTGATGCTCGGCGGCTGGCCGCGGGGCGGCTTCTTCATCTGGTCCAAGCGCCTGGAGCAGGGCCTGTTCGCCCCGCCTCCGGCCTCCGGCCATGCGGCGCTTGCATTGTCTTCGACCGAGTTGATGGCCCTGATCGACGGCATCGACGTCACCGTTCGCCGCCGTCGCAAGCGTTACGGCGGTCCCCGGCTGGCGTCCGGGTGAGCCCGGACGACGGTCATGTCGATGCTGCCGGTCATCGGGTTGTCGGCGAAGAGGTCCTTCCACAGGCGTGGCGTCAGTTCGTGGACCCGGTTGGCCGGATGGGTGTCGATGCGCTGGAAGACATCGCCCAGATAGGTTGCAGGGCTGATCCCGAGCAGGAAACAGGTGGCGACGAGGCTGTTGACGATCCCGACGTTCCGTGCGCCGGATTCTGTCCAGGAAAAAAGCCAGTTCTTCTGTCCCAGCTTGATGTGGCGCAGTGTGCGCTCGACACCATTCGAGTCGATCGGCACCATTCGAGTCGATCGGCACCAACGGGTCTTCGAGGAACACCTCGAGGGCCTGCCGGCGTTCGATGGCGTAGGTGACCGCCCGGCGGAAGAGGGCGTCATGCCGGGCAGAAGGCAAGGTCAAGTCGGCGAATCCTGTTCCTGTGCGGGGGTCCCGTTCCGGATACGGCTGAGGTCGCGGTCTTTACCCCGATCCCGGCACGCACGCCATCGCTCATTCCCGCGTCGGCTCCCCGCCATGTCCGCACGGACACGGCAATTGAGACAGGATCAAACGCACGTCGCCTGAATACGAAACAAGGGCACGCGAAATATCGAACAATCGGATCACTCGTTTCGTGACAATCCTTTGGGTCACATACCCGCAGTGATGGCTTGCCTGACGGCGAACGGGATATCCCGTCCATGACCCTTGGCGTCCGCGCCGTCCCAACGGGTTGGCGGCCCGGTAAACTGGACGTTTACTGGAATCCGCTTGCCGTCCGGGGAGCTGAATTCGCTCGACACGGACCGAATTCTGCGTCGGCCAGTCGTGCTGATGGAACGGGCCGTAAGCGTTCAGCCGCCATTCGCCTGCAACGTTTCGGCCGCGCTTTGTGCCCCTCGAACGAAGATCCGTATCGTGGCACTCGTCGGCGATGGTATCTCGCCTGGATTTGGCGGAGACCAAATGTTTTCAGGCCACGTTCACACCCGATACGGCGACGATGTCTCGGACTCTGTCGTGTTGCTCGCGCGCTCCCAATAGACCGGCGTACCGGGATCAAAAACGGTTACGGAACCTGCGGGCGTTTCGATCACGGGCGGAAACACGAGGGGACTCCGTTTCCTGGCCAGGGTGATCGTCCCGCAATTTTCGGAAACACCATAGAATCCGGCGCCATTTTGCGAGACGAATGCTTCGAGCTGGTCAAGCGCATCCTCGTCATCGAACACTTGTGCGACGCAGGGAAGGGCATTGAGGGCTGTGAAGATCCCGGCGCAGCCACAGTGCGATTCTTTGTCGATGGTTCTGTGTGGCGCACTGTCGGTCCCGAGGAAGAACCGCGGGTTTCCGCCAGTCGCCGCCTCGATCAGCGCAATTCTGTGCCTTTCCCGTTTGGCAACCGGGAGGCAATAGTAATGGGGGCGGATTCCCCCGGACAGGATGTGGTTTCGGTTGATCAACAGGTGGTGGGCAGTGATGGATGCGGCAATCCGGTCACCGCCGGACATGACGTAGTCGACCCCGTCCCCGGTTGTGACATGCTCAAGGATGATCTTCAGTTCAGGAAGGGAACGCCTCAACGGATCAAGAACGGATTCGATGAACACGGCTTCCCGGTCGAAGATATCGACGTCCTGGTCCGTGACTTCCCCGTGCACGCAAAGAGGACACCCGGCTTCGGCCATGGCTTCGAGTACGGGCATCACGCGAGCAATGTCGCGAACACCGGACTCCGAATTGGTGGTCGCACCTGCAGGATAGAGCTTGACCGCGGAGATTATACTGTCCGAGTGGGCCGCAACGACATCCTGGGGATCGGTCGTTTCGGTCAGGTACAGGGTCATCAGGAATCGAAATTCACTCCCGTCAGGCAACACGTTCTCGAGTCGGCGACGATACCTGATGGCGTCATCCGCCGTGACAACGGGAGGAACGAGATTGGGCATGACGAGTGCGCGGGAAAAGTGTCGGAGCGACTCCAGCAGGACTCCGCGCATGAGCTCGCCGTCCCTGAGGTGCAGATGCCAGTCGTCAGGTCGACGAATTGTCAGCTTCCGAATCATGTCGCGTGTCGTTGAATCCCGGTCATTGGCCCGAAAACCTGGCGCGCGCGTCATCCCTGAGCGACGGCAGTATCCGACTCTCGAGAATGCGTGAAGTGATTGGCCCGGCGTGCCGGAGAATGATCTCGCCGTTTGCATCGATCACGAACGTTTCGGGTACGCCGTAAATTCCCCAATCAAGTCCGGTGCGCCCTTTAGGGTCGGCAGCAAGCGTGGCGAACGGGTTGCCAAGTTCGGCAAGGAACTGCGCCGCGTGTTCCGGTTTGTCCTTGTAATTGATTCCGTGGATCGGGATGCCCGCGTGCGCGATTCTTTCGAGACTCGGATGTTCGACCCGGCACGGTGGGCACCAACTCGCCCAGAAATTGACCAGCTTGATCCGGGTGGCCTCCAGATCGTCCTTTCGGGTTACCGGAGAATCCACGGTATGAAGGTGTTCGATTGTCAGAGAGGGTGTCTTGCGACCGACGAACGCGCTCGGAAGCTGGTCAGGGTCGGGTCGCTCCAGGGCGAGGGCGAAAAGAACGGCGAGCGCCGTAAACCCGGCGGCAACGAGAATGATCAGAAATCGCGGTGAAAATCTAATCATTGAGCCTCTTGCAAAACCCGCTAAAGACGCGATTTTTCGCCTGAAATCGACGATTCTGTTCAGGTGATCCTGGCGATCGGGGCCGCTACAAGGTATAGTGTAGTTGTACGCAACACTACCTATGGAGGCGACCCCGATGGCTCTGACACAGACCTTATCCAATCTCTGGACCCGATTTCAAGGAGAACTTTTTCCTGGTCTCGCCGAAGAAGTCGGTCCCCTCCTGGAGAAGCACAAACATCTGGTCCAGGTCCTCGACCTGGTCGAGGTCGAGCGCTTCGTCGATACGTACTGGCGCGGCCCCGGACGGCCGCAGCAGAGTCGTCGGGCCCTGGCGCGCGCCTTCATTGCCAAGGCAATTTGGAACCTCCCGACAACCCGCGACCTGATCGACAGGATCGAGGTCGATGCGCGGTTGCGCAGGCTGTGCGGCTGGCCGGGCGTGCGCTCGATCCCGAGCGAGGCGACATTCTCGCGTGCGTTTGCCGAGTTTTCGGAGGCCCGCCTTGCCGAACGGATGCACGAAGCACTGGTGAAGGAGGCCCTGGGCGGGGAACTGATCGGCCATATATCGCGGGACTCGACGGCGATCGAGGGGCGGGAGAAGCCGACACCGAAACCGAAACCGGTGAAGACGCCGAAGCGCAAGCGCGGGCGTCCCCGCAAGGGCGAGGAAGTGGCGAAGGAACCCGGCCGTCTCGAACGGCAGTTGGATGGCATGAACCTCGAGCAGATGCTTGATGACCTGCCGGGCGCCTGCGACCACGGGGCCAAGAAGAACGCCAAAGGCTTCCTCGTCAGCTGGATTGGCTACAAGCTGCATCTCGACACGGCCGATTGCGGCGTGCCGGTGAGCGCCATCATGACCTCGGCATCGGTCCATGACAGCCAGGTGGCGATCCCTCTTGCGACGATGAGTGCCGCGCGCGTGACCAACCTCTACGATCTCATGGACGCGGCCTATGACGCCAGCGAGATCCACCGGATGAGCGAACGCCTTGGCCATGTCCCGCTGATCGATGTCAACCCGCGCCGGGACACGGCGCTCAAGCAGGACCTGAAGCGCGAGGCCCGGGCACGGCGTGCGTGTGGCCTCGTCAAGCCAGAGAGCGTTCGCTACCGGATCCGTTCCGGGGTCGAGAGGACCAATGCCCGTCTCAAGGACGAGTTCGGTGCCCGTCATGTGCGTGTCCGCGGGCATGCAAAAGTGTTTTGCCACTTGATGTTCGGAGTGCTCGCGCTGACGGTTGACCAGTTGATGCGCCTCGCTGCCCCTCCCTGAACCGCCTCACCGTCCTTCGGGACGGTTCCGGCGTCCGCGACCTTCCACGGAAACGCCCTGAAAAAGCCGGCGAACGGTCGAACCCGGCCTGCGCTCCGGCTTTTTCGTTTGTTTTTCCCGCGAATCGGGAGGGAATGCCGAAAACCCGGGGATTCCGGGGTTCAAGGTCGCGCGCAAGCCCGTGCCGGAAACCCGGCACTGTTCAGCGGTCGGTCAACTCGATAATTTTGCAAGAGGTTCCATTCTCTTGTTTCTCTGCTTCTCGCAACCACTGCTTGCTCCTGCCGGCCTTGACCAGCGTATAAACGACAAGTGCAGCGATGAGCGCGCATGCAATGCCGTAGGCCGTTAGGACGTTGATCATGCTGTCGTCGAGGATGTGAATCAACGTCAATTCCTCCGTGCACGAATTGCTTCAAGCCGACGAAGCCTGACTTCATGCCGCGTGCCGAGCACGACCAACGTAACGAAGAGAATAACGAACCCTGCGATGCAGACGACCAGGGGATAATAGAACGCATTGTCGATATGCGTTTCCCGGTCGAGGGAGAGCGTCGAACCCTGGTGCAGGCCCTGGGACCAGAAGTGGACAGAGTAGCGCGAAAGCAATGCGAAGACAGATCCGACGATGCACAGGATGGAAGTCAGGTCGGCGGCCTGGTCCGATTCGTCCAGGGCCTTCCAGAGACCGATGTAGCCCACATAAAACAGTGCCAGGATCAGAAATGACGTCAGTCGGGGATCCCAGACCCAGTAGGTCCCCCACGCGGGTTTTCCCCAGATGGCCCCCGTCGCAAGCGCAACCAGGGTTAGCGTAAAGCCGACAGGCGCTGCCGCCTTGGCCGCCAGGGCGGAAACGTGGTGTCGGCGAACGAGCCAGATCAGGGACGCGACGAGCATCATCAGCCAACCGTTGATTGCCATCAATGCGGCCGGGACATGCAGGAACATGATCTTGACGTTCGGGCCGTGTTGATAATCGTCAGGTGTGTAGAACAGACCCCACGACACTCCGACGATCAGGGAACAGCAGGTCAGGACAGCCAGGTAAGGAAGGAAACGGTCCGATGCGCTCATGAACCGCGACGGGTTCGCGTATTGCCAGACCGAGTTGCGTTTTCGCCGAAGGGATTCCGTGTTGTTCTGCATGGCAGGCCTGGGTTCACTCGACGCTTGCGCGCAAGGCGATAGCCGTCGCGAAAGGCATGACCGCCGCCGACACCAGGGTCAACCCGGTCAAGTACACGATCGCGACATCGTACGATTGTGTGGCGACGGGAACCTGAATTGCCCGGACCCCGAAAATCAGTGTCGGGATGCACATTGGAAGGACAAGAACCGACAGCAATAGTCCGCCGCGCCTGACCTTGAGAGTCAGGGCCGCGTTGAACGTGCCGACGAAACTCAGGGCTGGTGTCCCGACGACGAGGCTCAAGACAAGCCACAGGCTGAAATTTGCAGGAAAGTTCAAGAGATAGGCGGGCACCGGGGCGACGACGGCAAGAGGCAAACCGGTGGTCACCCAATGGGCACACGCCTTGGCTACTGCGACCCCTTCCGGTGGCAACGGGCTCGTCATCAGAACCTCGAGGACTCCATCCTCGTGATCCTGCCGGAAGATCCTTTCAAGCGACAACAACGACGAAAGCAAAACGCTCACCCATACGATGGCAGGTGCGAGTGCCCGTAGCCGCTCCGGATCAGGGCCGATCGCGATGGCCGTAATGAACACAAGAAGCAGAAAGAAGGCCAGGGCAAGGCCTGAACCGTTACCCGACTTGAACGCCAATTCGCAGTCCCGAAGAAACAGCGCCAGCATCAGGTGTGTTCCGGTCGAAAACGAGTTTCCCGGGCCGATGCGGCCGAAACGCCGGAATTTCCGGACCCGCCATCGGGTGCTCCGATTGCCATGCCAGAGTGCACGGCCAGGTCCACCGGGGTCGCTCTGTCCGAAGCTTCCGGCAGTTGACTGGTCAGGACCGCCTGACCACCAGAATCCAGATGATCATGCAGGAGTGTCTTGAATGCGGTGATCGAATCTGCGTCGAGTGCCGTTGTCGGCTCGTCCAATAACCATACGGTTCGACCGGCGACGTAAATCCTTGCAATTCCAAGCCGGCGATGCTGACCCGCGGAAAGCGATCCACCAGGTTGGTCAAAATGCGATGTGATGTTGAGCATCTCGGCCGCCATTTGTGACCGGGTTTCCGCGTCCTTGCCAAAGAATCCATGAACATTGGCCCAAAACCGGAGATTGTCGGCAACGCTCATCGTCGCGGTGACGGCGCTCCTGTGGCCGAGGAATGCGGCCTGATCGGAGTCAATCCTGATTGTCCCCGATGCGGGACGGGCCAGTCCCGCGAGGCAACGCAGCAATGTTGTTTTTCCACTGCCGTTTGGTCCGTGAACAACGAGGAGATCACCCGGTCCCGCACGAAAACCGACACCCGAAAAAAGTAAACGCGCACCGTGTCGACATGCAAGGTCGGTGACTTCAAGGTCCATAGGCCGTTCCTCGTGTCGCACTTCAGGATTGCGACGATCCAGCGATCGATTCGTCAGCCCTGTCATGGCGAACCGACCGGCCCGGATTGGCGATGTACGCAATGCAGGGTTTTGGATTCTGAGGCAAGGTTTCATTGGATGTCCAGACTACGGGTATGAAAAGCCCGACGCAGGGATATGGACCGAAAAGGGAGAGGCGAACACGAAAGTTTCCTACGGTGACATGCTGACGTGGAGGTCTCTCGGTCTGCCAGCTGCAAGGAACCCGGCATTCGGTCAAATAATTCCCCGGGGACTGACCCGGTCAATCTGTCTGGCCAATCTTGTATCGCCACCATCGCTGGTGCATACGCGTCTCAGGCAAGGTCAAGCGGCGGAGTTGGAGATGGTTGTCGCAGTCGGTCGTAACAGTTTCGGAACCAGGTCGTCTCTGGATTCCGGGCACGGTCATATCGATTATTATTCTATCCGGGCGGCTGAAAGCGCCGGTCTGGGTGATTTTTCAGGGCTACCGGCTGTTCTCAACGTCGTGCTCGAAAACATGCTTCGGTTCGAGGACGGGAAGAGCGTCGATGGCGACGATATCCGGGCGTTTTCCGACTGGAGCAGGAACGGCGGCAGGAATCCCAAGGAGATTTCCTACCGCCCGGCGCGTGTGCTCATGCAGGACTTTACCGGTGTTCCGGCCGTGGTCGACCTTGCGGCAATGCGCGACGGCATAATTGAACTCGGGGGAGATCCGGAAAAGATCAATCCGCTGACCCCGGTCGATCTCGTCATCGATCATTCGGTCATGATCGATGAATTCGGCAATTCGCGTGCATTCAGGGTCAATGTTGAACGCGAGTACGAACGAAATCTGGAAAGGTACACGTTCTTGAAATGGGGGCAGGCGGCGTTCGAAAACTTTCGGGTCGTACCGCCGGGAACCGGAATTTGCCACCAGGTCAATCTGGAATACCTGTCGCGGACGGTCTGGACAGACCAGGATCGGGAAGGGGCCTGGATCGCGTTTCCCGACACCCTTGTCGGGACGGATTCTCACACGACTATGGTCAACGGGCTGGCGGTACTGGGTTGGGGCGTCGGCGGAATCGAGGCAGAGGCGGCAATGCTTGGCCAGCCGGTGTCGATGCTGATCCCCGAGGTCGTCGGGTTTCAGCTGACCGGAACCATGGTTGAAGGAACGACTGCCACGGACCTGGTGCTCAAGGTCGTCGCAATGCTCCGAGAAAAGGGGGTCGTGGGCAAGTTTGTCGAGTTCTACGGCGACGGGTTGGACACGTTACCATTGGCAGACCGCGCCACGATCGCGAACATGGCACCCGAATACGGGGCCACGTGCGGGTTTTTCCCTGTCGATTCCGAAACACTGAGATATCTTGAGGTTTCGGGACGTGATCGCGAAGGGATCTCCCTGGTCGAGGCCTACGCCAAGGAAAACGGAATCTGGCGGGGAACGGATTACTCCCCGATCTATACGGATACGCTGGAACTGGACATGAGCACGATCGTTCCGGCGATTTCGGGCCCGAGACGCCCCCAGGATTTCGTCCCGTTGTCCAAGGCGAAGTCGGCCTTCGCCAACGAGATGACCAGCAATTTCAAGCGTCCCCTCGACAAGACCGTCCCGGTCAACGGCGAGGACTATGACATCTCGTCCGGCAAGGTGGTCATTGCGTCGATCACGTCCTGCACCAACACGTCGAACCCCTATGTCATGATTGGGGCTGGACTGGTGGCGAGAAAGGCGAGGGCGCTCGGACTGCAGGTCAAGCCTTGGGTCAAGACATCGCTCGCACCGGGGTCCCAGGTCGTTTCGGACTATCTCGAGGCTTCGGGGCTGCAGGAAGATCTGGACGGGCTCGGGTTCAACCTCGTGGGCTACGGTTGCACGACCTGTATCGGCAATTCCGGACCCATCCAGGAGGAGATCAGCACGGCGATCCATGACCATGATCTCGTCGCCGTTTCGGTCCTGTCGGGCAACCGCAACTTCGAGGGAAGAATCTCGCCCGATGTCCGGGCCAACTACCTGGCATCCCCTCCGCTGGTCGTTGTCTATGCGCTTGTCGGCGATATCGGGATCGACCTGACAAGCGAGCCCGTCGGGCAGGATGGGAAAGGCAGGGACGTATTCCTCAAGGATATCTGGCCGGCGACATCGGAGATTGCCGAAATCGTCGACAAGACGGTGACCCGTGAGGCGTTCGAAAGGAAGTACGCCGAGGTCTTCACCGGGGACGAAAGATGGCGTCAGGTCCTCACGACCGACAGCCTGACATATGACTGGCCGGCGGTTTCGACCTATGTTCGGAAACCTCCGTATTTTGAAGGAATTACCCCCGAGTCGGGCGAGATTTCGGACGTTCGCGACGCGAGGATCCTCATGGTGTTGGGCGACATGGTGACGACTGACCACATTTCTCCGGCGGGATCGTTCAGGGAGACGACACCAGCCGGCCGGTACCTGACGGAACGGCAGGTGCTTCCGAAGGAGTTCAATTCCTACGGTTCACGGCGGGGTAACCACGAGATAATGGTTCGCGGAACCTTCGGGAATATCCGCATCAGGAACGAGATGCTGTCCGATGTGGAGGGCGGTTTTACGAAAGGGCCCGACGGAAACGAAAAGCCCGCCTATGACGCTGCCATGGAGTACGCGGCGGCAGGAACGCCGTTGGTGGTCGTTGCAGGGAGCCAGTACGGTGCCGGGTCATCTCGCGACTGGGCGGCAAAAGGCGTCGCGCTTCTTGGAGTCAAGGCAGTAATTGCCGAGAACTTCGAGAGGATTCATCGATCCAACCTGGTCGGCATGGGAGTTGTTCCGTTCGAGTTTACCGGCGGCGACACGAGGCATTCGCTCTCCCTGAGGGGGGATGAATCGATCACGATTACAGGGCTGGAAGGTCAACTCGCTCCGGGTTCGGACTGTGCGGCGGTCATCACGTATTCCGATGGCAAGACGAGGGAAATTGCCCTCAAGTGTCGAATCGATACTGAGGTCGAGATTTCCTACGTCAGGAACGGAGGAGTCCTGCCATTTGTCCTTCGCAACCTTGCGGGAGTCGGTCAATCCTGAAGCATGAGATCAATTGCGCAAGCGAATCGAACCGCCGCGACATTCGAATCCCCGGGCATCAATCCGAATTCCTGCTGATCAAGTTGGCTCGCAAGGTGTTTATTGGACCTGTTTCTTCGCAGGTGGGAAGATCGCCTAATCGTGAATTGCGTCACGACAACGAATGTTGATAGGTCGATTTGCCATGATGCGCTTGATTGGAATTGTCTGTACGTCCTTTATCTGGGCGTTTTCTTCTGTCCCCGTGTTGGCCGGACCGATTCTGGTCGAGCTGTACACGAGCCAGGGATGTTCGTCCTGTCCGCCTGCCGATCGATTCTTGACGGAACTGGCGAAACAGGACGATGTCATCGCTCTCGGAATGCATGTGGATTACTGGGATTATATCGGGTGGAAGGACGAATTCGCGATTGCCGAATTCTCTCCGCGACAGGCCGCCTACAACATGCGTCTGATGAGTCCGTACAGGCTGGTCACGCCCCAGATCATCTTGCACGGTGTCGCCCAATATGCGGGCGGTCGAATTCGGGGAGTTCCGGAAAAGATTGAATCCCTCCGAGTGCAGCCGGAGCCGGTCGAGTTCGTTGTGAAGAGGGACGGCGACCGATTGACAATTCGTCTCGAGCCAAAGGAGCATGGGCGCGAGGTCTGCAAGGCCAACTGCAGCATTTACCTGGCCGAAATCACGCCAGAAGCAACAATCAAGATCGAACGAGGCGAAAACAGGGGGCGAACGATCCTGTACACCAACGTCGTGAACTCGTGGAAACGGGCAGCAACGTGGAACGGACAGGAAAACAAACAGCTTTCAGGACAGGTTGATCCGTCCGCAGTACTGGTAGCCGTACTCCAGGAAGGCAGGACCGGTCCAATTCTTGCCGTCCGCCAGGTTGATTGAATCCGGGAGAGGACAATCAGTTCCTCGAAACGGTTTCACAGCGGCGGACAGGCGGTGTGTTTTTCTGAATGATTTGTTGGAGGGCGGGTCAGGTCTCTCAGCTTGACCTGCCTTTTGATTCCCTGGAATTTGGGAAAACCCCGGAACAGGCAGCACTACAGAAGCGAGTATCTGTATCTCCTGGAAATCCTATTTCAAGGTATGTCGTCCCTTTCATGGTGCTGACGGTATGCGTTTACGATCCTTGTCGTGCGCGTCGTCGGATCAGATTGCAGGCGGCAAACGCGACTGCGGCAATGCAAACGATGGACGGACCGGCCGGAGTATCAAACACGTAGGCCGCACGCAGGCCCGCGAGAGCCGAGAAGGCACCGATTGCTCCGGCAATCTTAGCCATGGCCTCTGGCGTTCGGGCGAGGCCGCAGGCGGCGGCGGCGGGGATGATCAACATGGCGACGATAAGGAGAACACCGACCACCTTGATTGCCACGGCAACGGTGATCGCCAGCGCAAGCGTCAGGATCAGTTGTTCGCGCCGCGGGTCAAGCCCGCTGGCACAGGCCAGTTCTTCGTTCAGGGTCGAGGTCAAGAGCGCTGACCAGCGCCATGCGATCAGTGCAACGACCAACGCGCCACCGCCCCAGATCACGGCAAGGTCCATGCGCGATACAGCCAGGATGTCGCCAAAGAGATAGGCCATGAGATCGACGCGGATGCCGGACAGGAACGATACCGCCACAAGTCCGAATGCAAGACAGGAGTGGGCCAGAACGCCCAGAAGCGTGTCTATGGCATAGCCCCGCCCCGCCAGTAGCGTCACCGTCCCGGCCATCACCAGCGCCACCGCCACCGTGCCCGCAAAGATCGACACCTGCAACGCCAGGGAAAGGGCGATGCCCAGAATCGCTGCATGCGCTGTCATCTCTCCGAAATAAGCCATACGGCGCCAGACCACGAAGCAGCCAAGTGGAGCCGCTGCGAATGCCACGCCGATCCCCGCCAACGTCGCGCGCGTCATGAAATCGTCGAGCATTATTCCGCTGCCACCATCGACGGGACCCCATGATCGTGATCATGTTCGTGACGATAGAGTGCCAGGGCGCCGCCAGTTCCTGCGCCAAAGAGCATACGGTATTCCGGGGCCGAGGCGACCACTGCGGGCGTCCCTTCGCAGCAGATATGGCCGTTGAGGCAAATCACCCGGTCCGATGCGCTCATGACCACGTGTAATTCATGGCTGATCATCAGAACCGCGCAGCCGGTTTCCTGCCGCACCGTCTCGATCTGGCGAAAGAAAGCCGCCGAACCCGGTTGGTCGAGGCCCTGTGTTGCCTCGTCAAGCAACAGGATTTCCGGCCGGTTGATCAGGGCGCGGGCCAAAAGCACACGCTGAAACTGCCCGCCAGAGAGTTGTGACATCTGGCGTTCCGAGATGTCCGGCACACCCGCCTCTTCCAGTGCAACCTTGCAGTCATCCCGGGAGACGCGATCGGGGAGCGTCAAGAACCGCTCCACCGTGATCGGAAGGGTTGGATTGATGTGCAACCTCTGTGGCACATAGCCGATCCGCAAACCAGGTTTGCATTTCACCCTCCCGCTGTCGGGTTGGGTCGCGCCAACGATGGCGCGCAGGAGGCTGGTCTTGCCAGAGCCGTTCGGGCCGACAATGGTGACGATCTCCCCGGGCTCGATCGACATGCTGACATGAAGCAGTGCAGTGTGGCCACCGTAGCAGATGCTGAGATCTTCAACGGAAACCAGCTTCATGAGTCGGTTTTCTTGGCGCAGGCGGGACAAACGCCTTCGGCTTCCACAACCGTGTGTTCGATCTGGAATCCGGCTGCGTCGGCGGCGGCCCCGAGGGCGCCCTCGGTCGGTGCTGATTGTGTCTCGGCCACGGTATCGCACAGGCGGCAGATCATGAAGCCTGGCGAATGGGTTTGACCGGGATGGGCACAGGCAACGAAGGCATTCAGGCGTTCAAGCTTGTGTGCGAAACCGTGGGAAACCAGGAAATCGAGTGCGCGATACGCCACCGGTGGCTGGGAACCGAATCCTGCCTCGCGCAGGAAATCAAGGATCTCATAGGCGCCAAGTGCGCGATGCTCCCGCAGGAGAAGTTCCAGTGCCTTGCGGCGCACCGGGGTCAAGCGCAGACTCCCCGCTGCGCAGCTTGCTTCGGCGGCGGCAAGCGCGTTTTCAACGCAAGCCGAGTGATCGTGCTGCACGAATCCGACCGGGGTCATGTTATCGGTTGACACGTTTTGAACCCCTCTTGTGATGTTATTTCATTTCAGCTATGCAGCTCGTAATGTTATAAAATCACATGGAAGATCCGATGTCCAGAAAACTTCTACCCCTCTCGATCACAGCGACACTGATGGGCAGTACGGCGATGGGAGATGTCCCTAACGTTGCCGCCGATATAGCGCCTGTGCATTCGTTGGTGGCCCGTGTGATGGAGGGGCTCGGTACACCGAACCTGGTCATCCATCCGGGCGCGTCACCCCATGATTACAGCTTACGCCCCTCTGAAGCCGCTGCGTTGCAAGATGCGGACCTGGTGTTCTGGATGGGTGAGGAACTGACTCCGTGGATGGAAGATGCGATCGAAACGCTTGCAGGCGATGCAATCGTGACGGCACTTCTGGAGGCAGACGGCACGATCCTGTTCGACTTCCGTGAAGGCGCGTTGTTCGAACCTCATTTGCACGGGGAGGAGGACGAACAAGGACACGAGCGCGATCGTGATCACGAAGAACATGCCGACGAGGGCGAGCACGAAGAGCATGCCCATGAAGACGAGCACGAAGAACATGACGAGAGCCAGGGGCATGAAATGCATGCGCACGACGATGAGCACGAGGATGAGCACGACGACCACGCCCGTGACGATCACGGCCATGTTCATGGCGAACATGACTCCCACGCCTGGCTCTCGCCGGAGAACGCGAGCATCTGGCTGAACCTGTTCGCGGCACAGCTCTCTTCCGCCGATCCCGACAATGCCGGAACCTACTTCGCCAACGCCTCCGCAGCGCGCGCCGAACTGGAAGTGCTAACTTCCGAGATCCATGGTATTCTGGAGCCAGTACGAGAAGGGCGGTTTATCGTCTTCCACGATGCCTTCCAGTATTTCGAGGCGTCCTTCGGTCTCCAGGCCTTGGGTTCCATTACGCTTGGTGACGCAACGAGCCCGAGCCCCGCAAGGATTGCAGGAATTTATCCGCGAGGAGGGTATCGACTGTGTCCTGGCCGAACCCCAGTTCAACGAAGGCATCGTGCTCACCGTGATGGACGGGACCGACGCCAGTACCGGCACTCTCGACCCGCTTGGCTCAGATCTCGAGCCTGGTCCGGCGCTTTATCCGCAGTTACTTCGCAATCTTGCCACAAAGCTTGCAGAGTGTCTGTGAAACGTCCGACGAACCGGCCGGCGCATCGGCGTCGGCCGGTTCATGTCTGATGCGCCGAACATGTCCGGGCTTGCGCGCCATTGCGCCAACTGGCCTGTTGCGTGGATTGGCAATGTGCCAGCACCCTGTGCCGTTCGCTTTCGAGGACGACGAACCCAAGAGGTACCCGGGGGGAAGCGCCAGCTGGCAGACCTTCTCTACCCAGGCATTTCGCCGCGGATGTTCGGAAGGAAATGGCATGACATATGGTGGTTCAGGAATTCGACACTTTCTTGCTTTGCCTAGCCCGTGCGGCAACCTGGTTTTCGCGATACCAAACGAAAATGCCCGCCGAGACGATAAAGACCGATCCAACGACCGTGAACAGATCTGGGACTTCGGAGAATACCATGTACCCGAGAATTGCACTGTAGATGAGCCCGCAATAAGTGAAGAGCGAGAGGGCCGAGGCGTCCGCTTGGACGAGTGCGCGGATCAACATGAGGTGACCAATTCCACCTCCCGCTCCGAGAATTGCCATGAACATGACATCTGTCGGCTCTGGAGTGGTCCAGAAAATCGGAAGGCAGAGATTGGCGCCTATGGTCCCGATCAGGGCAGTGTACAGGAAACTCGTCCAGGGGTTTTCGGCCTGACCAAGAAATCGCGTCGAGACCGCGTATGCCGAAAAAAAGGTCGCAGCCATAAGGGGCAACAAGGCCGCCGGCGTAAAGAAGTCGCCGGCGGGCCTGATGATGATCAAGGCTCCAACCAGACCACACGCAACGCCGGCCCAACGGCGCCAACCAACTGGCTCGCCAAGAAAAAAGAATGCAAAAAGGCAGATTACGAGCGGCGCAACTTCAAAAATTGCAATGACGGTGACTAGCTTGAGATGC
Source organism: Paracoccaceae bacterium (assembly GCA_963664045.2). Lineage (GTDB taxonomy): Bacteria > Pseudomonadota > Alphaproteobacteria > Rhodobacterales > Rhodobacteraceae > JAPPHA01. The sequence continues at coordinate 171,468 of CAXXGT010000006.1, forward strand.
GGAAGCGAAAGGAAAAAGCAAACGGTCGCTCCGAAGAGGAAAGCGGACCGTACCAGTTGTAGCAGCGGGTATTTCGTTCTGAGCAACGTTCGGAGTCTCGGCGCTGCAATCAGAAACACAAATACCAGCTGAAACGTGTATCGAGCCCAGACGACCTGTACCGGATGGTAGCTGCCAGTCAGGAACTTCGCGACCGTATCCATGACCGAAAAGGTAAAGACCGCGCCAAGCATGAGGGTTGCACCGCGGGCAAACGGTGTCAGGTCGCTCCATTTCTTCATCCACGCTATTCCGCCGACGCAGTTGCCCGGGAAACGCCGATCATGGAGTCACGGGTTATCAGTTCCGCCAACTCCGTCTCAGAGAGACCTTGGGTCCCTTCCGGACGGGCCGGAATGACAATGTAGCGCATGTCTGCAGTGCTGTCGTGGACGCGCACCGTGACGTCGCCGGGAATTTCGAGGCCAAACTCCCTGAGCGTCGCACGCGGCGACTTGACGAGACGGGAGCGGTACGCTCGCTGTTTGTACCAGTCGGGCGGCAGGCCAAGCAGGTTTCGGGGGTAACAGGAACACAACGTACAAACGATGACATTGTGGACGTTCCGGGTGTTTTCGACGGCAATCAGGCGGAGCCCGCCGGGCTCGAACCCCATTTCCTCCATGGCAGCACTCGCATCCGCGAGCATTCTCCGGCGGAAACCATCATCGACCCAGGCGCGTGCGACCAATCGTGCGCCGTTGGCCGGTGTTCTCCGATCCATGGCTTCAATTGTCGCGTTGATCTCACCCGGGGTGGTCACGCCTTTTTGGACAAGAAGTTCCCGTACCGAGATTTCCATGTTTTGCCAGTAGGTTAACGGATAATTTTCATCAGATTGTGCGGAATGATGGTGTCCGTCCGACGAGGCCGGCCCTTGCAGTTGTTCCGGATCAGGCAGCATCGGACCATTCAATCCGTTCGAGCCAATGCGCAAAAATCTCCGCATCAAGCGTATCGTCGGGGCATTCGCAATCCTCGCCCCAGATCTCGTGCATCGTGAACCGCACGCGCATTAGTTCGACGTCGCCGGATTTCAATCCGTAGGCAAGTTGTTCGGGGTTCAGTGTGCGTCCGAGTCGACGTTCGATGACTCCGTTCTTCCCCCGAAGGTACCAGGGAGTGCGGACATGGCCGGGCGGAATCAATGCCCGAACACGCACCTTGCCACCGCGGTTCAGCTTGGCAGCATTCGCCATAGGTCGATCCCCGTTCCCGGACCTCCGACAGTTTCGCGGCAAGTTCTTCAGTTGAATAAACGCCGGTTTCGACCAGTACCCGGTTGACCGCGAATATCCAGCGTTCGTAGTAACTCATGGTCTCGAAAGCGTTTTCGCCCATTTCTTCCAGCACGCGGCGAAGCTGGTCCACGGTGAACAAGCCTTTTCGGCTCGCGATCACCATGAGCGCATCGACGCGCTTTTCCCAGAACGCATATTCGTGTTCATCACCGGCGACGGGCCCCGAGTCCTGACCACCCATGTCATGCCACTGTCGACCGAGAAATTCGTTCATGCGCGCAGGTTTATTCTGCATGGAAAAGGCTATCAATCGCCAATTCAGCTGAATCTCCTCAAAACGTATTTCGCCAAAGATAGAGGTGTGGACGCTGCTTCCAACAGTGAGCAGCGAAGGAAATCGTCCGGCTTAACGAGGCGCTCGATCAATGTGTCGCCGATTAGCTCGTCCGGGAACGGCAACCGGGCCGTCAACCGGCAAACGGGGACGCACCCAGACCAGGGGGGGAGGGGCGAGCACTCGCAGTTGAGAAGTTCGTGGTCACGGGCCAAAGGGTGTGCGCACCACGAATGCGCAATCTGTCATGGATCTGAGACGGTCGTATGAAGATGCGCGGTCAGCCAGGCATAGACGCAGCCGGAATGGTGCCGCGTCGGAGACCCGAACCGGGAAGTTGGTGTCCCAATGCGTGTTGACGGACCAGAAGCTCCCGCCGCGGATTTCGCCAAGGTCCCGGTGCGGGTGTCGGTATCTTGGACCGTTCGGTTGGAAGAGTGGCGCGTCCGGACTGGCTACGATTAGGGTAGATTCCGGGTTCCCGGCAAGCGCGATGCCGGCCTGAACGCTCTGCCAGCCAAGGCTTGACGATGCCACGTGCTGTGTTGCCTCGACCCAACCGTCCCCGGTGTCCAGAAGGACCACATGGTCAAAGCCATGCACCGACACATCCCAGTTGATCGAGAATGCCCTATTCGCGCTTGCACAATACTGCATAGCCATCAGCGTTGGCCGACCGGAGCCTCCAGGCAGGCGCCAGACCGCCAAGACCCGAATGCCCGAGGTGAAGTTGATCTCGACCGGTTGCGCGCCTCCGCCCGCTTCTGCGATTGGCAGACCCAACCGCACCTCAGCCGTGTCGCCTTCGAACAGGTCGTTCGGGTTCCAGCCCATCGGCGTTTCGGAGCGTTCCCAATACGGTGCCTGGAAAATGTCCCGTTGCGTGAACCCGTCCTGCAAGTATTGGACACTGGGGTAAAAAGTCGGGGCTCCGACGACGCTGTGACCTGAGGCCCTGTCGATCCATTGGGCGAGCCCACCGGTTGTCGGACAGATTTCAAGGCGCGCGAAGGCGTTCTCAATCCAGCCCTGCCCCACCTGACATTCCTGATCTGCGACCCGTGTAGGGCGCAGGGTTGCGACGGCACCCGGTGCAAGATCGGTCCGGATTCGGTGCTGGCCGTCAGGTGCACGATCCTGTTGCGCGTCTGTCCAGCCATCGTCGCCCAAACCCGGAAAGTATTCGTTGGTTGCGAATGACTGCGGGATCGAGATCTGTGGCCCGGCACCCCTGTCGATCGGGACCGGCATGTCGACGGCAAGTTCCACGCCCCCGGTGTTGGCCACCCAATATGCCTGTTCATCCGGGCCGAGCGTGGGATGCGAGAACTGGTCGAACCCTGGATCCCCCTCCACAGGATTTCCGGCTGCCGCCGCCTTTCGGCGCGAAGACGTCGCGGTCAACCTGAGTGCAAGTGCGAAGGCCCGGTAAGCGTGGTTCGAATTCTGGGTGCGCTGTGCTGTGGCGAAAATGCTATCGGGGGACGTGCCTGCGCTATGCGCGCCCCAGGTGTGTTCGTCATAAAGCGACAGAGCTTCGATGAACTCTGCGAACGCCGGATCACTGTCTCCACCCATGGCTTCGATCGCGGGCAAGAGCCGCTCCGCCGCGCGGGCAGCGGCGGTTTCCAGTGGTGCCGAGGCGACGCCGTCGCACCAGCTGTCCATCCATTCACCACTCTGGTGCGGCAGGTCCTGCCGCTGCGCACGGATGATGTCAGCCAGTCGGTCTAGCGTCACGATCTCCATCTTGACGTTTTCGCGGACGTTCCAGTCCTGCACCGCGTCGCTCAGATGCAGGTCGGGAAAGACATTGTCGCCGTTGGCGGCATTGGTGACCGTCAGAACCGAAAAGTCGAAGGGCCAGCGATCGCTCGCCGCGTGCCGGTCGAGGATCGTCTGAAGCTCTGCCCGATCTTGTTCGCCCTTTCGCGACAGCCGCAGGAACCCGCCGAGTCCGTAATGTTCGCCCTGAAGGACCAGCAGGCTGCCGCCCGAGCGATTCTCCCAATGCCAGGCTGAAGGCACGTGCCTGCCCCAGTACCCCCGGTGCGGGTTCTGCTGCGTCATCAGGAAATCGACGCCACGCTCCGCAAGAAGGTCGTTCCAGAACCAGGCCAGGCCGTTCACATCGCATTGCATCGCGGAACGAACGGTTATCTCGAACTCTTCCCGGAGCGCGTCGATGTCCTTCAGCGTCTGGATGGCGAGAGGCTTCGATACCAGTGGTGTCCAGTGATACCGAAGTGCCCCGACCGATATCCGCCCCGCATCGTGCAGAGCCTTGAACCGGTCGACGTTCCGCGCGCTGGTGTTGCGCAGGTAACCAAGCGTTGTCGAGGTCACCTCGCAGGTCCAGCGCTGTTGTGCGCCCTCGGGCGCATCCGCCGTGGCTTCGCAAACGTCCAGGGCTAGGTCGAGGATATCCCGGTGATGAAGAAGTACTGCGGCAAGGTGATCGGTGTAACCGAAATCCGTGTGGGTTTGGCTCAGCAGATAAATTTTGCGGATCGGCATGGTTCAGAGATACTCGACCGCGACCGCGTAGGTCGTTGCGAAGGTCTGACCCGCCCTGAATTGACCCGCGGTCGGGAATCCGCCGGGGGCGGTCGGATTGCTGGGGTTGCGGGCTGCCCGGGGGCCGAATCCGAAGCCGAGCGGCAAGGTCGAAATGCCGATTGTCCCGGTGCCTGCCGGCACCTGATCCAGCGAAGCCACAGTCGCACCCTGGTTGAGCCGGGACACGCCGGGTTCGACATGAAGCGGGAAGATGCGGCCGTGGCCGAACGGTCCGGGGTCCAGGGCCAGTGCACCTGTTTGGGCCGGCAACCGGAACACCGAATGACGTGCGACAGGATGGGCGGTATCCGCACGTACTTCGAAGGTGAGGGTGATATCGACCCGCGCCTCGCTGGCGACGCCGTCAATCCGCCGGGACAGGTGGCAGTTCGCATGGTCGGCGGGGTTGTCGATCGCGATTTCCAGTCCGCTATTGACGGTGTCGCCCAGCGACCAGTCGTTGTGGGAGGAATGACCGTTGAAATCTACCTCCGATCCAGGTGCATTAGCCGCCTGCCAGTCATAGGAGAGACCTTCCGGCGGGATCGGTGCGCCGAAGGGAACGCAAGGCCATTCACCCCGAAGCTGCTTGAGAATGTCCGGCAGCGCGTCGACGGCAGCACTTTCATCGTCGGACCACGGCGCCACGGCCGTCGGCTGCACCTCCCGGCCATCGTCCAGGCAAAACCCGATCGGGCCGAGCATCCCGGCGAGCGACTGAACTTCTGCTTCGCCGCGGTCCCATTCGCAGGTGAAAACCGACACCGCCTCAGATTCCGAAGCGGTAGGTCTTGGGGTCCCTTACGCCGACGTCCGTCGCCGGCAGGTCAACCACGGGGAGCTTGTTGGTTGCGGTGGCGATATTGAGCGTGTGCCGGTCTGGAGCACCAACGATACGGGCGGTGATTTTGGTTGCCTGTAGCTCCCGCTGCCTGCCCACCGATCTGTTGGGGCCGTAGCGAATCAAACGCCCGCCGGCAATGCGTGTGTTCCAGACACAGCCGCAGCCGTCGATGCAAGCGGCATCGGGAAATCCGTGGTCTTTGGTGACAGCCCATTTGTCCTGCGTTAGCATGCTGTCCACGGCCGAACAGGTAGTGCGGAATTGGGTCTGGCGCAAGATTTCGCCAAGGACCATCTGGCCGCGGGATTCGTTCCAGGCGAGCGTGTTCATAATGCCGGAGGAGTCGTCTGTGATCCTTTGCACCGTTCCAGCCGGTGCAACGCGATAACGCGCGCCCGACGACCGGTCCATGACGCGCATGGAACTGTCCAGGTCCAGGTTCGTCTGCATTGTGCCGATCCAGATAGACCCGTCCGGGCCAATCGCGCCTTCGTTCCGGCGGTTGCCGTCGGGGTCCTCAAAGGTGGTCGCCAAGAGCGTAAAATACCGTGTTCAAGGCGCTTGGCCAGTTCCGGCGCGCACCGGGCTCATCATGTCTTACTTGCTTGGTCCAATCACCATGACCATTTGCCGGCCCTCCAGTTTCGGCATGATCTCAACCTTTCCTGCCAGACCGACCGTCTCTGCAACCCGGTCGAGAACGGCGAGACCAAGGTTCTGGTGAGCCATTTCACGTCCCCGGAATCGCATGGTCACCTTGACCTTGTCCCCGTTCGAGAGAAACCGCATCACGTTGCGCATCTTGACGTCGAAGTCATGGCTGTCCGTATTCGGACGAAACTTGACCTCTTTGACCTCGATGGTTTTCTGCTTTTTCCGGGCTTCCGATTCCCGTTTTTGGCGTTCGTACTTGAACTTTCCGTAATCCATCACCTTGCAAACGGGAGGGTTGGCCGTAGGCGAAATTTCGACAAGGTCCAGTCCCGACTCGTGCGCGAGCTCAATTCCTCGCTCGGGATGAACGACTCCGACGTTTTGACCGTCGGGACCAATAAGTCGAATTTCAGGGGCGATTATGCGTTCGTTTACGCGGGGACCGGTGTCGCGCTGCGGTGGCGCGTGGTGGGGGCGTCGGGCTATTGGTTTCGTGTCCTCTGCTGCTATTACGCACTCATCAATATGCACTAAATCTCGCCGAATCAATGCATGCGGCGCCATCTCTTTCCATATTCGGATACTGCGTCAACTGAATTTTAAGTTTATCGCCGTTTTATGACCAATCGTGGGGATATTATGGGGCCTTATATCGATTACTTGACAGAGGATCACACCGCCGGTTTCCGGCCCCCGATCCGTTGATATTTCGAGCGTCTTGCGTACCGTGCGTGTGACGGGAACTTGATCCTTCCCGTCACCAAACGAACCTTGCGACAAAGGTCCGACCGCATGAGCGAGACTACCACGTACCGCAACATTATCTACCGGCTTCTGCCCGGTTCGAAGGCAAACGCACGGCGCCTGGCCGGACAGGCGGGCGCCTGCCGCTTCGTCTGGAACGAGATGCTGGGGAGGCACAATGCCGCCTACGAGGCTGCGAAGGAGAGCGGAGACAAGCCGCCGTCCGTTTCGTTCTTCTCGCTCGGCAAGGAGTTCACCGCACTGCGCAACGCAACGCCGTGGCTGGGGCAGTACGGGTTTGCGATCACCCGGTACTGCCTGAAGTACCGGGCCGATGCGTGGAAGAGGTTTTTCAGGGGCGAGGCGGAACATCCGCGCTTCAAGTCGAAATACGGAACACCCCCGTCGTTGACCATTCCCGACAAGGTCCACATCGGCGGCGACATGATCAGCATCCCGAAGATCGGTCCCATGCGCATCCGGCGGAAGGGTGGCAACCCGCACCCTGACGGCAGTCCCGTCCAGGCCGTGGTCAGGAAGGTCACCGGCAAATGGTATGTCACCGTCTGCTACGCGGTCGAGGCGGAGGAACGGCCCGACAACGGCACGGTTGCGGGGGTTGACATGAACGTCGGCCAGGTTGCGGTCGTGACGTCTGCGGGCGAGGCCGGGATCATCCCCGCGCCTCAGGCCGGCGATCTCGATGCGAAGATCGGGCGCAACCAGCGCAGGCTCGCGAGACAGCGCAAGGGATCGAGGCGCCGCGTGAAGACCAGGCTCCGCCTGCAGCGGCTGCACCGCAAGCGGGCGAACAGGCGTCGGAACTGGCAGCACAAGGCCAGCCGGAGAATCGCGGGCAGGGCCGGCACGGTGTTTGTCGAGAAGCTCAACACGGCGGGCATGACCCGCTCGGCCAGGGGCACGGCCGGGGAACCCGGCAGCAACGTGAAGGCGAAAGCCGGCCTGAACCGCGAGATCCTGGCGACGGGCTGGCATGGCCTGAAGGCAAAGCTCGCCTGCAAGTGCGCGGTGGTGGAGGTCGACCCGGCCTGCACGTCGCAGACCTGCAATGCGTGCGGACATGCGGACAAGGCGTCGCGGCGCACGCAATCAGACTTTGCATGCGTGGCCTGCGGCCATGCGGACAATGCGGACCTGAACGCGGCCCGCAACATCATGGCGTCCGGGATTGGCGCGTCTGCACGGCGAGGGGCGATTGCGCCGGCAACCCCTGCGACCCGTGAAACGGATCGGAAACTGGCGGCATGAACCGTCAAGTAATCGATATAATTCCCACATTGAGACGAGGCATAGCGCGCCCGGACGGCGCGACGAGCCGTCCTCGCGTGTGTCGATGCTGTGGCTGAAGACAGCATCCGTTGGGTCCAAGACAATGAGGAACGATTTGCACGGTGGTATGGTTTGGCATCATGCATGAGATTGCACGCCGGCGATGACGACAACCCGCAGTCGGAACGTTCAGGTTCTGCGCCCGGCCGATGGAGGGCGGTCCATGACGCGATCACGCTGACGAGGATAGGCGAAGACGCTCCGAGGGTACGGCTTCCAGTGGTGCAGGGCAGCGAGGCGAAGCCGAATTCGAGTCCTCGGCATGGCCGTTGTCGACTTGTGACAGGCAGTAAAACGGGGAAACTCATGGATTGGATGGCCTCCGGGCAGGTTGAATGGACCGAAGGTCGTCGACGACCTCGATGACCGGAAGAAACTCGGTTTTGCAAGCAGGAGTTTTCCGGGCAACCGGGATTTCCCGTCCACGTCACGATGGAGGCGGGAAGGAGCGAACGCGCGCGGCGGCACGGAAACAGCACGGGGACGAATTGCCTTGCCTGTAACGGGAACATTCCATAGATCGGTTGGAGAATGCGGGCGTAGCTCAGGGGTAGAGCAACAGCCTTCCAAGCTGAAGACGTGGGTTCGATTCCCATCGCCCGCTCCATTCCTCAATTGGTTTTTCCGCAAGAAAGCGTCGTTCGATCCGTTTCATGCCCCGGTTTGAGCAGACTTCTTGCCATGAATTTTTCTGGTTTCGCAGCATGACCAGATCAATGATTGGCGGGCGTTACCTCAAGATATGAGCAAGCCGGCATCGCCGTTATCAGCATGTACCGCCCGTTTGCGGCCCTCATGACGACGGGGCCGAGAATGTATCCCCGAACTCTGTACACCTCCGGGCAATCATGGCCTTCACTTCTTTGGCGACCTGGTGAGACATGTTTAGATCAATGAGTGCGCTGCGGCAGGTTTGTGCGAGTTCCGATACTCGCCGAACGACCATTGGTTTCGCTAGACCGGTATCCTCGGCAAATTTCTCAAAATGCCTTTTTGAAAGTCGGTCAGATCCATACTCACCGCCAATCTTCATTGCCATTTTGGGTGCCAACTCGGGATAATAGACCGTGCTGACAAGATCGTAGAGTGGTGCCAGGCGGATGTCAGGTCCCGTTCTCACCGTTCCTTCTCCGTAGAGGAGAGAATAGTTCTTGGCGTGCGCGTCATGATTACCGATCAGGACATTGAAGATCACCGCGTCCAGTAGCCGCTGCAGATCGATGAGCGGAATTCTTGAGACTTCGCGCAGCAACGCAAAGCACAGCTTCAGTCCGGGGCCGCCTTCGCCTTGATATTTTGATTCTGATGGAATCCCGAGCGCCTGACAAAAATCTTCCTGGTGCAGGCGTTGGAACCGGGTTCCCCGGGGTGTCGTATGGGTTAGACGGTCGTAACGTTTGATCATTAGGTAGTCGATGTCTTCTACCTGCCGAAACTCAACATCTGCCGTGGGGATACCGACGGCCGAAGCAAGTTTCATGCAGACAGCTTCGTTGAACACGACACCTTCAAATCGCTCGATCGCCGGTTTCAGGATATGCGTGCTGGGCGCTCCGCCCAGCGGCAGAGAAAATCCGTCGTCCTCCACGTGAACGGCGATTTTGTCCTGTGCGCCAGCGAGCGAAAGCCGGACGTCTGCTTCACCGGCCATCAGGGGACGGAGAGGCAGTTCTCGCAAGATCCGTGCCAAATCCACTTCACTCAGTTCTCGATACTGGTGATCAGTATCCGGCAACGGTTGCTCCCGGGGAATGAAGGTGACAGCACCTGCACACTCGCCACCGATCTGCTCCAGCATGGCGTAGTCGTTGCGGGCGCTGATCCCGAGGTTTTTGGCGATCTGTTCGCGTTTGGATTCTTCAGGCAGGATGCCGCCAAAAAAACCCTTGCATTCCTTTCCCCTGAACTGCTTTTTCCGCAACGGTAGCGAAATCGACAAGGCGATTGCATCCGGGTTGTTCAACCAGCTCTTGTCGTATTCGAACAGCAACAGTCTATGGTCGTCCTGAATGAGATGGCCAACAGGTGCCCGGTGTAGATAGACATTAAGCTCTTTCGTCATTTGTCTGCCTCGTCCGTCGTCGGTGGCGTCAGAGTGATCGAAATTCCAAGTGTCCTAATGACTGTCAGTACCTTGCCAAACTGGCAGGTTGGTTTGCCTTTTTCGAGCTCGATGATGAAGCGCAAGCCAGTGCCCGACGTAAGCGCAAGGTCTTTCTGGGTTCTGCCCAGAGCCTTGCGCGTATCCCGAACCAGCTTGCCGATTTGTTCTGTCGTGCAGGTCGTCATCATGAATTCCAAATTCCCGTACGGGAACAATATATGTGTCTGGATATGAACCAAGTACAATATTCCCGATCGGGAACTGTCATGTCACGCGAAGTCATCGAAAGGTTCATCAAATGCGAACCCGTGCTGTTGAGAACCATGCCCGGCGCGGCCGGATGACCTGAAGCCGAATTCAAGGCTTCGAGTTTCTCGAATTATCCCGTGGCGGCAGGAATCGCACTGGCCGTGAAGGCGTCCGCGCGAAAGGCCTGCACAGACACGAAAATTGACCAATTTCGAAGGCCGTGATAATTAGTTCGGTAACCGAACGAATCAATTGGACAACTCATTGAGCGACGCAAAACTCCATTCCAGGCAGTTCTCCCTTTGTACAGTGATGGAGCACATCACCCATTGCGGACCAATCTCCCGGGCGAGCATTGCCAGGCAGACCGGATTGTCCAAGCAGACCATTTCCGAAATCGTTTTTTTGCTGGAAAGGGACGGCTGGATCCACCGCACCGGTCGGACCAGTGGCCACGTGGGACGTAGCGCTATAACCTACGAAATCGTTCCGGACGCTGCCTGCATCGCGACCGTTGATCTCGGCGGCACCAAGGTTCGCGCCGCCATCGCCGATTTGTCCTGTCGCGTGCCCGCTGCGCTGACCGAACCGACGGACGAACGCGGAGGAATGGCCGTCGTCAGGCAGATCGCACGAATGTGCCGCGAGGCAGCCAAGCGAATTGCCATCCCCTTCGGAAGCGTGCGTCTTGCGGTAATCGGCGTGCCCGGAGTGCCCGAAGAAACGACCGGACGTGTCCTGATGGCGCCGAACATCCGGGGTCTCGCCTCCCATGACATTGCGGCCAGCCTGGAAGAGGAACTCGGATTCGATGTCATCATCGAAAACGATGTCAATTTGGCCGTCATCGGAGAGAGCTGGATTGGCGCCGGCGCGGGTTTCGACGATCTTGCCTATGTGGCTCTTGGAACCGGTATCGGCGCCGGCATCATGGTCGGAGGAGAACTCGTTCGCGGCCATCTTGGTGCGGCCGGAGAACTCGGGTTCCTGCCGTTCGGAGCCGATCCGTTCGAGCCGGAATCGCTAAGGGTCGGCGCGCTTGAGCGCGTTACCGCGACCGTCGGCATGCGCACGCGATACCGGGCGCAAACCGGTCAGGATGTCGATGTTCCGACGATCTTCGATCTTTCGACGAGAGGCGACCCCGCGGCACGGGCCGTCCTTGACGAAACCGCGCAACTCGTCGCGAGGGCCGTGGCGGCGATATCGGCGCTTACAAATCCGGAGCGCGTCGTCCTGGGAGGTTCGATCGGTGGCCGGGACGAATTGCTGGAACGGGTGCGAACATTTGTGTCCAGGTGTTCATCAAGGCCGGTTGAGGTTGTCGCATCCCGACTCGGCACTCAGTCGACGCTCGTCGGCGGTGCAGCGGTCGGACTGGGCCACTTGCACACGATCCTGTTTTCAGGGGGCGTTCCGGGTGCGGAAATATCGTTGCCGCCCGCCGATGTCGTCAAGCTTGCGGATGCGCGGCAATGAACGAATCCGCGGCTCTTGCAGAACGATTTGCCGGCCTGGTTGACCGAAAGGAAGCGCTGGCGCTTCTCCGGGGTGCGATTGCACGGCAGAGCGTAACCGGTAACGAGGCCGATTTCGCCGGCTTCCTTCAAGCGCAAATGCAGGAACGGAATCTTTCGCCCGAGCGAGCCGAGTTCCTGCCCGGCCGTCCAAACATTTGGGGCGAACGCAAGGGGTCGGGCGAAGGACCACGCCTGCTGTTTGCCGGCCACACCGACACGGTTCATGCCGGTGGTTGGAAGGAACGATGGAAGGGGACCGAACGCGAGAACCCCTTCAGCGGCGTTATCGTTGACGGTGAAATCTGGGGCCGCGGCGCCGGAGACCTTAAGGCGGGTATCTGTGCGTCGCTTGCTGCGCTCGACCTGCTCGACAAGGCCGGGTTCAGACTTGCCGGAGACGTGGCCTTCGCCTTCGTCGGCGACGAGGAAAGCGGCGAAACCGGCACGGGTGTCAGCGCCGGTATCAAGCACTACACAGAACTGGTATTGTCCGGCCGTATCCCTCGGTCGGATTTCGCCGTTTATGTCGAACCGACGCGGCTTTCCGTCTTTCCGGCACAGATGGGCTTCTTCATCGCCGACGTGACCGTTACCGGAAAATCAGCCTATTTCGGCATGCCGGAACTTGGCGTCGACGCACTCAAGGCGATGCACGCAATACTCGGTGCGGTCTGGAAACACTCGGATGCAATCTCGAGACGCGCGGAACACCCGTTGGTCGGCAGGGGATTTGCACTTGTTACGCGAATTTCCGGTGGCGGGTATATCGCCGTACCTGGCGATTGCTCGTTTTCGCTGATCCGCAAGGTGCTTCCCGGCGAGGACCTTGAAGGAGCGGCCGCGGAACTCGAGGCCGTCATTTGCGGCTTGCCGGTAGAGGAGGGTATCTCCGTCGACATCGCCTGGCCATCGGGACGCGACCGAAAGCATGGCGGGTCACCCGCCGAGATCGAACCCGGTCTCGCGTCGGTCAGGGCACTGTCCAGCGCTCTGTCGTCGGCCATGCCTGGACGAGGCGAAATCGAGGGCGCTCCCTATTGGTCGGAGGCGTCCTTTTTCGTCAACCGGATGGGTTGTCCAGCCGTCTACAGTGCGCCTGGCGACATAGCCAACTGTCACACGCTCGAGGAGCGGGTGAACGTCGATGAATACATCGCCGGAATCATCGCATTCGCCGTGTTCATTGCCAGCTTTTGCAACACGGCCGAAGCCTGATTCCACTAAATCCAGCCAAAGGAGGGCTTGAAATGAAACTCAGAAACCCAGTTATCGCCGCGACGGCCATGGGCTTGATGCTTGGTGGCATCGCCAGTGCTCAAACGATTGGCCCGGGTGGCGAATCAGCGACACCTTCGTCGAGCATCACTGTTTCAGATGACAAGGTTGACGTGCTGATGGCCGGCAACCACAAGGCGGCGCTGCTCTGGCACGACCAGTCCGACTTCGTAAGTGCGGTAACCGCAGGTGCGACCGATGAATTCACGCGTCTTGGCATCGAGGTCGTTGCGGTCACGAACGCCGCGTTCGATGCCGCCAAGCAGCGCAGCGACATCGAGACTGCGCTGGCAAAGAGTCCGGACATCATCCTGTCCCTGCCGCTTGACCCGGTGACCTCCGCCGCTGCCTTCAAGGATGCCAAGGCCGAGGGAGTCAAGCTGGTGTTCCTGTCCAACCTGCCAATGGACTACGTGCATCCTGTCGACTACGCGGCAATCGTCACCGACGATTTGTTCGAGATGGGTAAACAGGCGGCCGACGCCCTGGCTGCAGCCATGGGCGGCGAGGGTACCGTCGGATGGATCTATCACGACGCGGCCTACTACGTGACGAACCAGCGCGACAACGCCTTCAAGTCGACGATCGAGAACGACTACCCCGGTATCGAGATCGTGGCCGAGCAGGGCATTGCGGATCCGGCACGTGCCGAGGACATTGCGCATGCAATGCTTCTCAAGAACCCGGATCTTGGTGGCATCTACGTCACGTGGGCCGGACCGGCGGAAGGTGTGCTCGCCGTGCTGCGCGCAAACGGCAACACGTCCACGAAGATTGTCACTCTCGATCTTTCGGAACCGATTGCGCTCGACATGGTCAAGGGCGGAAACGTCGTTGCGATAGTCGCCGACGAGGCCTATGAATTGGGCCGTGCCATGGCGGCCGCCGGAGCCCGTGCGCTCGTGGGCGAAGAAACGCCACCATTCGTCGTGGCGCCCGCCGTCACCGTTACGGCCGGGAACGTCACGGAAGGCTGGATGCGCTCGTTGAACAGGGAACCGCCTGCAAGCGTGACGTCGGCTCAGTAGACATCCTCACAGCCCGGTGGGCCGCTGAGCGGCCCACCGGGACAAAGGTCCGCCCTTTCCGAGAGGCCCGATGATCCGTTGGCTGCGAGAGATTGCGAAAGGACGTGACCTGCAAGGTGGCGTGATCTATGCCGGGTTTCTCGCGATCTTCCTGTTTTTCGCCTTTACACTTCATGATGATGGTTTCCTGACCACGCGGAATCTGTCCAACATCGTTCTGCAGACCGCTCCCGCGACCATCATGGCGATCGGCTTCGTTTTCGTGCTTTCGGCCGGGGAAATCGATTTGTCCTTCGGCTCGATCACTGCCGTATCGGCGCTGTCGGCTGCCGTGGTCATGCAGGACCATTCCATGCTTGTCGGGATTCTGGCCGGATTGGGCGCAGGATTGGCAATCGGGTTCTTTAACGGCGCAATGGTGGCCTGGTTGCGGCTGCCGTCGTTTCTGGTCACGCTGGCGACGCTCGGATTGTTCGCGGGCGTTGCCCGTTCCATGACCGATCTGCGCTCGATCCCCGTCGTCAACGACACTTTCACGGGCATTTTCGGTTCCGGATCACTTTTTGGTGTCCCGTCGCTCATCCTCTGGACGCTGGGCGCAGTCATCGTTGGGCACCTGGTCTACCGGGAAACGCCGTTTGGTGCCCACGTGATCGCAACCGGGGATAATGCGGGTGCCGCCCAGGCGTCCGGTATCAGGGTGACGAGAATTCGCCTTCTCGTGCTCACGATCAGCGGCGGTTGCGCAGGCCTTGCCGGCCTGCTCTATGCCGGCCGTCTGCAGGCGGCAAAATACACGCTCGGAGAAAGCGACCTCCTGACCGTGATCGCCGCCGTCATAGTCGGTGGCACGGCGCTCAAAGGTGGCAAGGGGACGATCATAGGCGCACTCTTCGGGTCCCTCCTGATGGGAATGCTCAACAACGGCCTCATACTCATGGGGCTTGCGGTTTCCGACCAGATGATCGTGCGTGGACTGATCATTCTGGCCGCCGTGGCGATCTCGCTGCACGAATTGAAACGATCGGAGATGGCGCGATGTTTCTCAATGTTCTCAGACAGCGCAACCCGCGATTCATCGAAGCCGCCATAAGGCTGCACCGCGAGGGAAAAATCCCTGCCAACGCGTATGTTCTCGATCTTGACGCGGTCGAAGAGAATTCGCGCCTGTTCAGGGCGGAGGCCGCCAGGCGTGGCCTGAAGGTGTTCGCGATGACGAAGCAGGTTGGCCGCAACAGCGGTTTTTGCCGTGCAATCTTGCGTGCAGGCATTGACCGCGCCGTGGCGGTCGACATGTCATGTGCGGTGGCCTGCAACCGGGCGGGACTGAAGACCGGTCACCTCGGTCACCTCGTCCAGGTGCCCCGTTTCGAAGCCAATCCGGCAGCTGCCCGGATCGCGCCTGACTTCTGGACGGTTTTCGGAGACACGAAGGCATCCGAAGCCGCGCGTGCCTCGGCCGCGGCTGGTCGCGACCAGGCTCTGCTAGCGCGGATCCAGACGGACGGCGATATCTTCTACCGGGGTCACGAAGGCGGATACCCGGCGGACGAGGTCACGTCAGTTGCGGACCGGATCGACGGACTGGCTGGAGCACATTTTGCCGGCATCACCACGTTTCCCGCGCTTCTTTTTGACCAAAGGACACGCAAGGTTTCTCCGACGCCGAACCTTTCAACACTCGAAAGAGCGGCAGGCGCGTTGGCGAAGGCCGGACGGCAGGACGTGGAGATAAACGCGCCGGGCACAACCTCGTCGATCGTGCTGGACGCGCTGGCCGACGCCGGTGCGACACAATGCGAGCCCGGCAATGGCCTGCATGGCACAACACCGCTGCACGCGATGGAAGATCTGCCGGAAAGGCCGGCGGTCCTCTATCTGACGGAGGTGTCTCACCTGCACGGTGACAGGGGGTATTGCTTTGGCGGCGGGCTCTATATCGATCCGGTTTTCCCGGACTACGATGTCAAGGCAATCGTTTCCGACGAGCCTACGACCGCTGCCTCTGCGCTCGCAAGCGTGGAAATACCGTCACCTTCGTCTATCGACTATTACGGCATGATCGACTGTGCGGGACAGGTGAAGCCGAAAGCCGGCGACAGCGTGGTATTCGGCTTTCGCGGACAGGCTTTCGTTACCCGCGCGTTCACGGTAGGTGTCCTCGGTGTTTCGTCGGGCAAACCGGAAGTCGAGACCATCGAGAACTGCTTTGGCCAGGCGGAGTGCTGGCCGGACTTCGGATGCTGACCATGTCTGCCGCGACATGTGCACCGGTGCTTTCACTGAAGAACATCCACAAGGCATTCGGTGGAATTGTCGCGATCGAGAATTTTTCGCTCGACCTCAGGGCGGCTGAAATCCTTGCGCTTGTCGGCGACAACGGCGCGGGAAAATCCACGCTCGTCAAGATCATATCGGGCGTTTATGCACCAACGAGCGGCACGATGGAAATCGATGGCGAATCTGCCTCATTCGGCGATGCCAGTGCAGCGCGCTCACGCGGTATCGAGGTTGTCTATCAGGACCTCGCACTCGCCGACCAGCAGCCGGTCTACATGAACATGTTTCTCGGCCGGGAACTCGTGAACGGCCCCTTGCGCCTGCTCGACCGCAGGGAGATGATTTCCAAGACTCAGGCGCTTGTCGATCAACTGGATGTCCGTGTTCAGTCCGTGAGAGCGAGTATGCGCGATCTGTCGGGCGGTCAGCGCCAGGGTGTCGCGATTGCACGGGCAACGCACTGGGCCAGGAAGCTGATCCTGCTCGACGAACCGACGGCAGCGCTTGGAGTTGCGGAAACGGCAAAGGTCGAGAAAACCATTTCGGGCCTGCGCGAGCGCAACTTGGCAATCCTGCTCGTCAGCCACAGTCTTGACCAGGTATTCCGCCTTTCCGACCGGATATGCGTCCTCAGGCGGGGAGTTCAGATTGGCGTTCGCCGTACGGTCGAAACAGACAAGAACGAGATCGTTTCGATGATCACAGGCTTAAACTGAACGGGTCATTGTGATAACCGGCAAAACCACGCGAATGCTTGCGGAAACGTCCGAGATTCCACGGGTCCTGGCAAGGCAGATCAGCGACGGGCTGCCGGTCTACTTTGAAACGGCGGATTGGCTGCGCGGATTGTCACCGAGCCTGTTTGTCACCTGCGCCCGTGGTACGTCCGACCACGCGGCTACCTACTTCAAGTATTTGATTGAAGTATCCACCGGTATTCCGGTCGCTTCGATCGGGCCTTCCGTTGCTTCGGTGTTCAACGCGCCACTCAAGCTTGAACGCAGCGTCTGCGTGACGATTTCACAGTCCGGGGGCAGCCCGGATCTGGTTGCGCTTCAAGCCGCTGCGGCACGGGGCGGCGCAAGGACGATCGCGCTGTTGAACATGGTGGATTCGCCCGTTGGCACAGCTGCAGAACGGGTGTTGCCAAGCCTAGCGGGGCCGGAGATATCTGTTGCGGCAACAAAGTCCTTTGTCGCCAGTCTGTTTGCGGTTGCAGCGCTTCACGCCCGACTCAACCGGGATGAAGCCCTGGAGAATGCGCTTCAGCAATTGCCGGCAGTTGCCGAAGAGGCGCTGGCGCTCGAATGGCAAGGCTTAACCGTCACATCAATGCGGGCGGCTACCGCGTTCGTGATCAGCCGGGGGCCTGGCTTGGCGCTGGCCGGTGAAATTGCGTTGAAACTGAAAGAGGTTGCCAGGTTGCATGCGGAGGCCTTCAGCGCCGCGGAGGTTCGGCACGGTCCGATGGCGCTCGCGGCGAGAGAACTTGTCGTCCTCGCGTTTGTCGCCGACGATGCGAGTCGCCAAAGCGTCGTCGATTCTGCCCGTGCGCTGGCGACGGCCGGAGCGACCGTTGCGGTCGCCGGCGCCAAAGTGACCGGGTGCGCGTCATTGCCGACCGCACAATCACCGCATCCGCTGCTCACTCCGTTGTGTCAGGCGATCACCTTCTATCGTTTTGTCGAGGCGTTCGCGCGGGCGCGCGGCTTGGATCCTGATGCCCCTTTGCACTTGCGCAAGGTAACCGAAACAATCTGAAAGCTCCTGTTCGAATTCGGATGTCGTGAACGCGTAATGACGCCGTGGAATTGAAGGTTGAGAGGTAGGCTCGTTTTCCGACACCCGTGCGTCCCGGGACCATCGGATAGCCCGGACAGCCAGGTTTGCTCGGGACTGTTGTTTGTGACGGGTTGTTTTGCCGCGGCACGATGATGACGGAACCGCACGGCGCACTTCCGTTTCTGGCTTGTCCGTTGGTGCGTCGCTCGCGAGCGGCGTCATGGCGGTTTCCAGCAGACACCACGCTCCCGGTGACTGTCCGGCTTGAGGAAAACGGGGAAAAGCTCTTGGCAAAATTGCCAGAATGTCCCTTTGGACCCTCGAATTGGGCTTGATCGCAATCAAGGATGCTCCGGGACCAGGGCGAGCAACATGCTGCAAATGCCGCCGGATGCGAAAGTCGCGCTGACAAACGCGGTCGACATGCTTCCCGGGGTCTAGACGACTACCGCGGGGTCGATCACCTAACCGCCGTTTCCTGCACCAAAGCAAAAATGGTCGCAGTGCTGCCGCTGGTACCGACATCCGCCTGACAATGATTTTCCAAGTCGGCCCAATGTGGTCTATAACGAGCGACTGTCTCACTCATATGAATGTGAATCGAAATGAAATCCCGCAAACTCGGACAGAGCGGCACGGATGTCGGCGTTGTAGGCTACGGAGCCATGTCACTTACCGATTTCTACGGCCCGGCAACCATCGAAGGCTCAATGAGGATACTGGATGCCTGTGTCGATCTGGGCATTACCCACATCGATACCGCCAACGTCTATGGCATGGGCCGCTCGGAGACGATCATCGGTGACTGGCTGAAAGCCCGCGGCGGCGAAAATCCGTTCACGATTGCAACCAAGGTCGGCATCACCCGGGATCCGGAACAGCGGCTGAAAAACGATCCCGAACATATGCGGCATTCGCTTGATGAGAGTCTGCAGCGCCTTGGTGTCGAGGCGATTGACCTCTACTACGTGCATCGGCGTGACACACGATTTGAAATCGAGGAGGTCGCGGAAACCATGGCCGGTTTCGTGAAAGCGGGAAAGATCAAGGCAATGGGTTTCTCCGAGATTGCGCCATCTTCATTGCGCCGGGCGCATGCTGTCCATCCGGTCGCAGCTGTTCAGTCCGAATACTCTTTGTCTACGCGTTCGCCAGAACTGGGGCTGGTGCAGACGTGTGCCGAACTCGGTGCCTCGCTGGTCGCGTTTTCACCAGTGGGTCGCGCTTTACTGACAGACCGGCCACACGGGGCCGATGACATCAAGGGCATGACCTGGATGACCGCAAACCCGAGGTTTTGCGAACCTAATCTCAGTCACAATCTGGCATACAATGTTAAGTTTCGGGCACTTGCCGCCGACATGGGAGTGGCTGCGGCGACCCTCGCCATCGCCTGGTTGATTCACCGGGGTGACCACATTCTGCCGATACCGGGAACAAGACACGTCGAGCACCTGCAGGAAGTTGCCGCCGGGGCCGACCTGCATCTGTCTGAGGAAGACCTGGACCGGATTGAAAACGTCTTGCCGGTCGGGTGGGCGCATGGCGACCGTTATTCGGTTTCCCAATGGGCAGGCCCGGAAAGATACTGTTAGATCGAAGCTCGATCGGATTGAACTTGACCGACATGGGTTCGTACCAAGCTGTTCAAATGATTGATTGACTGAAGAAGAGCACACCGGGCTGAAGGCGGGGACCTGTCTTCACGTTCGACGATTTTGCATCGAAAAGGATTGTTCAATCCGGGTCCAACGTGTGCATCGTGTCAAACACGCCATGAACCGAACCGTCGGGTTCTCGTCCTACCCGGACGGTGGCGTCCGGTCGTCCGGCCTCATGCCTCCGTTCGCAGGGTCGGATCGAGAATGTCCCTCAGCCAGTCACCGACCAGGCTGATGGAAAGGGCGAGGAAGAATATTGTCGCCCCCGGGAAGACCGTGAGCCACCACGCCGTCAGCAGGCGGTCACGGCCCTCGCTCATGATCTGTCCGAGGCTCGTGAGCGGAGGTTGCACGCCGAGTCCCAGGAAACTCAGCGCGGTTTCCAGCAGGACCGTCAGCGGAAGGTTGACGGTGAACTGGACAAGCGCAATGTTGACAATATTCGGCAGGATGTGGCGCAGGTAGATGCGCCAGGGCGAGGCACCGAGCGCCCGTATCGCGATGACGTATCCATGCTCCTTGGCCGACAGCGTCGCTCCACGCATCAGACGTGCATACACCTCCCAACCGGTCAGACCGATCAGCAGGAGGAACAGCATGAAGCTGTTGTCGAACATCGCCAACACGAAGAGGGCGACGACAATGATCGGCAGGGATGCCTGGACATCGATCGCGGCGACAATCACGGTTTCCACGCCACCACGGCGCGCGGCAGCGAGGATGCCGAGCAGCGAGCCGAGAACTGCACCGATCAAGGTTCCCACGACGGCGACCACGAGCGTGATCCTTGCACCTACGGCGAGGCGTACCAGGAGATCGCGCCCCTTGGCGTCGGTCCCGAGCAGGTAATTCTCGGAACCGCCAAGGAATGCGGGAGGTTTCAGCCTGTCGATGAGCGAGGTGTCGCGGAATTCATGCGGCGAAAGCGCCTGGCCGAAGAGCGCGATCAAGACAAAGAAAGTGATGAAGCAGAGCGAGAGCTTGACGGCTGGGGGAACCGGTTGTCTCGTCATCTCATTTGACCCTGATCCTGGGATCGATCACGAGGTACAGGAGATCAACCATGAGATTGGCCAGGACCATCGTGAATGCGACCGCCAGCACGATGAACTGGACCGTCGCGATATCGCGTGTGGCCACGGAACGAACGAGCAACTGGCCGACTCCCGGCCAGGCGAACACCTGTTCGGTGACGACCGACCCGGCGATGAGCCCGCCAAGCGAAAGGCCGATCAGCGTGACGAGGGGAATTGCGGCGTTTGGAGCTGCATGCCGGACCAGCCTCCTCAGGAACGGGACGCCCCTTGCCTCGGCCGCGCGCATGAAGGGCTTGTTTATCGTCTCTAGGAGGGACGACCGGGCGAACCGCGCAAAGGACCCCATTGCCGCAAGGCCCAGCGTGAGCGCCGGCGGCAAGACGCCTGCCCAGTTGCCGGCGCCCGACGATCCGCCGAGATACGTGTTGAAGACGAGGGCACCTGTCAGGATCATGATGAGGCCGAACAGGAAGTTCGGCATCGCGAAGGCGAATACCGAAAATGCCATGACGAGGCGGTCCAGCAGGGTGCGCCTGTTCAATGCGGCGACGGAACCGAGAGGAATTCCCAGAAGGATCGCAATCAGGAGCGCCGTGCCGCCAAGACGGAGCGTGGCGGGAAGGCGTTCCGCGAATAGTGTCAGCGCCGACTTGCCGGTGTGAATCGAGTAGCCGAAGTCACCTCTGAAAGTGCCGCCCAGGTAACCAGCGTATTGCTGCCAGAGGGGTTTGTCGAGGCCCATCGCCTTCGCATACTGGTCGATGACTTCCTGCGGGGCATCCGGAGGGGCGAGCGCCGCTGCGGGATCGCCTGAAAACCGGATGAACACGAATACGAGGGTCACGGTCACGAGGAGGGTGACCAGCGCCCGGAAAACCTTGAATGCAATGAAGGCGGTCATGTCTGTGCTGCTCCATCGAATCGCGGCGCCGCGGCGAGGAGCTCTCTGGTATAGGCGGATCTCGGCCTTCCGAAGACTTCCTGCACCGGCCCGGATTCAACGACCGCGCCGTCCTTGATGACCAGAATGTCGTCGCTGATTGCGGCAGCCACGGAAAGGTCGTGGGTAATGAACAGCATCGCAAAACCGAGTTCCCTTTGCAGGTCGCGGAACAGTTCCAGGATTTGTGCCCGTATGGAGACATCCAGCGCGGACACGGCCTCGTCGGCGATCAGCACCTCCGGTTCGACGGCGAGAGCCCTCGCGATGCAGATTCTCTGACGCTGGCCGCCGGAGAATTCGTGTGGATAACGGTCGGACGCTTGTTTGCTCAACCCGGTCAGCCTGAGAAGATGCTCGGCCCGCCGGATTGCATCGTTGCGGCGGTATCCGTGGATTATCGGACCCTCTGCGACTGCCGAAAGGATTTTCTGCCGCGGATTCAGCGCGCTGAAGGGATCCTGCAGGACAATCTGGATCCGGGCCCGCAAATCGCGAAGCTCCCGCCCCGCGATGGACGTGACATCCTTCCCGCGAAAACGGATGGTGCCCGAATCCGGTCTTTCCAGGCGAAGGAGGCATCGAGCGACGGATGATTTCCCGGAGCCGCTTTCGCCGACGATTGCCAGGGTCTCGCCCTCACGCAACTCCAGGGAGATGTCGCGAACCGCATGGACGTAGCGGCGCTCCAGCATGTTTCCGAGCCGGTAAGTGAGTTTGAGCCTGTCCGCCTCCAGCACCGGTCTTCCGTCCGCGCCAGCAGTTTTTTTCCCGCTGTGAACGGCGGCGGCGAGGAGCTTTCGTGTGTACGCATGGCGGGGAGACCCCAAAATGGCGCCTGCCGGGCCGGACTCGACGAGCTCGCCGTCCTTCATGACGCAGATGCGATCGGCAATCTCGGAAACAACGCCGAAATCATGGGTGATGAACAGCACCGATGCATCGCGCTCCCTTTGCAATGCCCCGATCAGCTTCAGGATCTCGGCCTGGGTTGTCACGTCGACAGCTGTCGTCGGTTCATCGGCAATCAGGAGAACAGGGTTGAGCAGCAGGGCGCCGGCGATGACGATGCGCTGGGCCTGCCCTCCCGAGAGCTGGTGGGGGTAGGCCCTGAAGATGTTTTTCGGATCGGGAAGACGCACCGCTTCGAGCATGTCCATGATCCGTCCGCGCCACTCCGGTCGCGGGACGGCGTGGACCGCAAGGATCTCTTCCAGCTGCCGACCAACGCGCTGCACAGGGTCGAGGCTGGCAACGGCGTCCTGGAATATAATTGCCATGCGCCGTCCGCGGATCGCATTGAACGCCGCCGCGCGCTGGGGCGGCAGTTCTTCCCCCTCAAGGCGGACAATGCCGGTTTCGATACTGAGTTGCGGCGGCAGCATTCCCATGATCGCGTCGGCAATGACTGTCTTGCCGGAACCGCTCTCCCCGACAAGGCACAGGGTTTCGCCGGCGGCGATCCGAAACGAAACGCCCGAAACCGCGAACTCGCGATCTCCGGCCTCGGGCAGCGCAACCGTGAGATCGTCCACCGAGAGTAAATTCGCGCCGGCCCGCTCGGAGCCGGCGCTGCGGTTTGTCATCGGCCGGTTTATTCGAGATACATCTTGTCGAATATCGTAACTGCCGAATTTCCCGGATCCCAGGCAAGGTCGTCGCGTGTGGCGTACGAGACGACATTGCGCCAGAGATACATGCCCGGCGTGACGTTTTCCCACTCCTCGACGAGTTCCAGGTACGCGGCGTGCCGCGCCTCGAACTCCTGGGCTGCCTCGAACTTCTCTCCGAGCTGGAGGAACCTGTCCGTCGGCACCCATGTCTTGTGGCTGGCGCGGGTGCGGCTGGACAACGGTCCCCAGTCCATCCAGAGCGGCCGGTAGGGATCACCGGAGAATTCGCTCGACATGGACATGTTGAGCATGTGGAACGGGCGTTTGTACGCGAGCGAGAAGTTGTCGACGATCTTGGCGCGGACATTGATGCCCACGTCACGCCACTGCTCGACCATGAACTCGGCCGCCGTCTCGTAGTTCGGGTAGAATCCGCGGGTGATGTGCCAGATCAATTCCTGGCCGTCATATCCGCTCTTGGCGAGGAATTCCCTGGACCTGTCAGGGTCGTATGTGAAGCGTGCCTTGCGGTCCGGATCGAAGTAGTCGCCGTATTCCGGAAAGTTGAACGGGGAGGGCACGAATGTCGCATCTCCCCAGAGGGCTTCAACGATGCCCTCACGGTTGATGGCCGTGACCATGGCCTTGCGAAGGTTCGCATCGGTCAGCGGATTGTCCGGTAGCAGTTCGGTCGACAGCGTGTTGAACGCGAACATGGGATAGTTCTCGATGGACTTCTCCATGACACGGATGCCCTCCGTGTTCTGCACAGTGTCTACCTGATCAGCCGGTACGCTGACGATCACGTCGAATTCGCCAGCAGCGATACCGGCGAATCGTGTCGAGAACTCGGGGACGATCTGGAATGTCAGCCTGGATGCGGGCACCGGGCCGTTCCAGTAGCCGTCGTAAGCTTCCGCGACGAGCGAGGTCGATGGGTCGAACGAAACCAACTTGTAAGGTCCTGTTCCCATTGGCTTCTGGCCGAATTCGTCGGTTCCGACTGCTTCATAGTAGTGTTTCGGAAGCACGAAACCGAGAGGCGTGACCAGCCGGAATATGAAGTTCGGATCCGGCAGTTCGGTTTCAACCTCGACGGTCAGCGGGCCGGTTGCCTCCACACGGATGATACCACGGGCATACCTGGTTCCACGCCGCGCGAGGGGTTCAGGACCCCAAAGTCTTTCCGCGGACATTGAGAATGCCACGTCTTCGGCGTCCATCACGTGCCCGTCGTGGAACGTGACACCTTCACGCAGCTGAATCGTCCAGACATTCGGCGTTGTCCGTTCCCAACTCTCCGCGAGCCAGGGAACCAGCGACTTGCCGTCCGGGTCTTCCCAGCGGTTTCGCCGGACGAGAGTATCGAAAAGGTTCGAATGCACGCGAGCACCGGTCGTCGAAATGCCGATGACCGGGTCCATGGTCGGCCAGAGGTTGTCGACCGCGATCGTGATCGCGGGTCTGTCGTCGGCCGTTGCGCTCGCGGAGATTGCGAGGGCGGAAAGCCCTCCCAGGACCAGGGTTCGAAGTGTTGCCATCTCGGTATCCTCCTTTGTTGGCAGTCAGTATTGTTCGCGTCGGGCGGTTCACGCTTTCAGGTGAGTGAGCCGGTAAGGACGCTCGTGTTCCAGTGACGGGATCTGGCGCCTCGCGGCGTCGGCGAGAGCCGGATCGATCTCCAGGATCGCATGTCCGGGTCCGCCGTCACCGAGATCGGCGAGAACCTCGCCCCAGGGATCCACGACGAGCGAGTGGCCGTAGGTCACCCGGCCATCGTCGTGATGTCCGACCTGGGCGGCGGCGATGAACCAGCAACCGTTCTCGATTGCGCGCGCCCTGATCAGCGGTTCCCAGTGCGCCCGTCCTGTCGGAACCGTGAACGCGGAGGGCACGAACATCACCGATGCGCCGGATCTGGCATAGTCACGGTAGAGATTCGGAAACCGTAGATCATAGCAGATCGACAGCCCCCATGTTCCCCACGGAGTATCGACCACCGTGGCCTCGGTGCCCGCGGTATACCGGTCGGACTCACGTGAAGCTGGCCGGCCTTCCAGGAAGATGTCGAAGAGATGGATCTTGTCGTAACGGGCGCGAATGGCAGCGGTTTGATCGATCAGTACGCTGTGGTTCAAGAGCTTTCCGTTTTCCTGGACGGGTGTGGACCCAACGTGGATCCAGATCCCGAAGCGTGACGACAATTCGCGGCACGCGGAAATGAAGGGGTCGTCCCGTTCTGCGGTCGTGCACGACAGTGCGTCTTTCCTGTCTCGGTTCATCATGCCGGCAGCTTCCGGTAACGCCAGCAGGTCGCAACCTTCGGCCGCGGCGATTGCGGCCTGTTTGCGGACGGCGCCGATGTTGGCCTCGTGCCGGTTGGTCGAGGTCATCTGAACAACTGAAACCCGAAATACGTCAGCCAAAAACATGTCCTTCCAAGGGTGGGCGAGGCCGGTACCAGCATGCCAACTCACCCCGTTTCAATTCATTGTCAGTAAACAGGATCACCTTGAACATGGAGTGGCTTAAGGCAAAGTGATCTTCCCGGCAATGGAACAAAACTCGTGTTTGGAACATCAATTGCAATCAGGTCTGTGTCGACACTGCAAACTGAATACCACCTGTCCGGACAACGCAGAAACGGTCAACGACATCAACACGGCAACCAGACGGCAGTGCCGGAACTAACCCGGCATGTTCATCCATTCATCTCGGCAAATTGCCCCTTCGACAAAGGGAAAAAGTGCCCGCCTGGGTTGCCAGTTAGAGCGCCAATGGCAGGGTTTTGAGCTCTTGACGATGTCCCCGTCAACCTCAAGATCCGGCGGCTGGTTGCGCGACTTAGGCACGTTCACGCGTCGGCGCGCGCGCCCATGATGTGCGCGACGACATCCTGCCGGGTGACCGCGTTCGTTCGGACCTGCACGTTGACTTCGCCGCGATGCATGACGGCGATGGAGTCGGCGCAGCGGAATACATGCTCAAGGTTGTGACTGACCATGAGCACGGTCAGACCCTGGCCGCGCAGGTGATGCTTGATGATCGACAGCACCCGGTCGGTTTCCTCCACGCCAAGCGCTGCAGTCGGCTCGTCCATAATGATCAGTCGCGCATCGGAATGAATTGCTCTGCCGATGGCAACCGCCTGTCGCTGTCCTCCCGACATGACGTAGGCGTTCGCGTAAGGATTGCCCATGCGAATTCCTACTCGCTCCGTCAGGACCTTGAGTGCCTCCCCTCGCATGGCTGCCTTGTCCAGTACCTTGATGAGGCCGCCGAGGTAGGGCTTCATGCGCTCGCGGCCCAGAAAGAAATTCTGGGTGAGGTCGAAGGTGCCGACCAGCGCCAGATCCTGGTAAATTGCCTCAATTCCGAAACCACGGGCGGCCTCCGGGTTCGGGACGCTGATCTCACGTCCTTCGAGGACGATGGTGCCGGAGGTCGGTGGATGCACACCCATGACGGTTTTGATGAGGGTCGACTTGCCTGCCCCGTTGTCCCCCACGAGGGCCGTGACCTCGCCTCGCACTACGTCGATGGAGGCGCCGCGCAGGGCCTGCACGCCGCCGAAGGACTTCTTGATGTTCCGCAGCGCCAGGAGCACCTCCCCCGCCGAGGCGGGGGAGGGTCGAGATTCTTGTGATTCGGTCGTCACTTCGGGAGTTCCATCTCGATTTCTGGCCAGTTTTCCATGAGGCGGAGCGATCCCTCGGGGACCTTGGTGAGCACGTCCTCGCGTGACGAGACCATCACCATGTCGAGCGGATACTGCTTTTCGATCTCTTCGCCTCTCGAATGGCGGACGATGGCACCGGCGATATAGCGACCGC
Organism: Paracoccaceae bacterium; assembly: GCA_963664045.2. Classification (GTDB taxonomy): domain Bacteria; phylum Pseudomonadota; class Alphaproteobacteria; order Rhodobacterales; family Rhodobacteraceae; genus JAPPHA01. The sequence goes on from CAXXGT010000006.1 coordinate 198,555, forward strand.
TGGACTGGCTGTCGCGGAAGATGGAGCCACGGATGAGCCCTTCCCAGATCATGTCGAGTTCAGGCGGTACGGCCCCGAAACCGAAGACGTCGACACCGTCTTCGCCCATCCCCTTGAGCGCGCTGGCAACGCCCATGGCCATGGAACTGTTGCCCGCATAGATCGCCTTCACGTCCGGATTGGCGAGGATGAGCCGTTCGGTGGCGTCGAAGGCTCGCGCCTGTTCCCAGTAAGCGTAATGTTCGAACGCGATCTCGATGCCTGCCTCGGTCCACAGATCGCGGGCGGTGCCGACCCGCTGCTCGGAAATCTGGTTTCCGGGCTCCGCGAACATCAGCCCAACCTTGTCGCCTTCCGACAGGACGTTCTCCAGCGCCCACCTGGCTGTGACATCGCCGCCTTCGGCGTGGGAATAACCGCTATAAGCGAGCACGTCGACGCCCGCATCTTCGGGATGCACGTCGAGATGGTTCACGACGATGATCGGGATGCCCGCCTCGTTGGCCGCCTTCAGTGCAGGAACGATGCCGAAGTAATCGATGGGACCGACGATGATGTAGTCCATGTCGAGGGTGATGAGATCGTCGACGATGTCCAACTGCTGCTGGACATTGGCCTCGGCAGTCGAGGCGCGGGCAGTGAATTCGATGGGCACGCCCTGACTTTCCATTTCCTCCTGGAAGGCCACGGCGAACTGGCCGAAGTAGTCCAGTGTGTCATAGACGGGCGGCGCAAAGCCGATCTTCAGAGGCTCATCGGCAGCCAAGGCACCGGAGCCGGCTCCGATCGCCAGCGTCAGTCCCACGGCGATCCCGGATAGTTGTTTCTTCATGGCGGGTCCTTTCCCTAATTTGGTTGGGCATCCAAGAATGTGACCGCGGCGTGCGCAGTCAACCGCTCGCCATGCCCTGGCGGCGGAAGCGGTAAAGCTGAATAGCGACGGCAACGACGAGCGTTGTGCCGATGACAATTTGTTGCCAGTAGAACGGCACGCCCATCAGAAGCAGACCGTTCTCGGCGACGCCAAGAAAGATGGCACCCAAAAACGTGCCCAATAGCGTGGCGTATCCCCCGAACAGGAACGTTCCGCCGAGGACCACCACGGCAATGGCGTGAAGTTCCATCGTGGCGCCGAGCACCGCCTGCGCGGCGTTGAGGCGGGCCACGAGCATGGCACCGGCCAGCCCGGCCAGCGCGCCACAGATGATGTAGGCGCCCATCTCGTACCGGCGAACACGGATTCCGGCGCGGATGGCAGCGCTACGGTCCCCACCGACCGCGAGCACATAGGTTCCGAAGCGCGTGCAGTTCATGATGAAGGCGCCCAGAAGCACGACCGCGAGTGCGATGGCCCCCGCGGCAGGCAGGCCAAACGGCCGACCTTGTCCAATCCAGAGGAACGCGTCGGGGAAGTTACGCACCTGGTCAGAACCCATAACGAGATAGGCGAACCCTCGGACGGCGGTGAGCGTACCTAGAGTCACGATGAGTGGCGGCACCCTGAAAGCGGTGATGGCGAATCCATTTACGAAGCCGACGGCTGCGCCCACTCCGATCGCCGCGCCAATGGCGACCGCCGACGCAAGCCCATCGCCGAACGTCCCGCTCTTGAGGACGAGTCCCGCGACACAGCCCGTCAACGCCACCGTCGAACCCACGGAAAGGTCGATGCCGCGGGCGGCCATGACGATCGTCATCCCGGTGCCGAGGACGAGGAAAATGGCAACCTGCCGAAAGACATTGAAGACGTTCCGGCTGTCCAGAAAAACGGGGTTGATGACCGTGATGAGGACGATGAGGAGGACCAACGGCACCAGTAGTCCGAGCGGTGGCACCAGCCCTGGATTGCGTTCCAGAAAGCCGAAGTTTCTCCCGCTTGGGGCGGTCACATCCGTGCTTCTCGTCGCCACTTGGAAGATCCCCCCTGTCAACGTAGCAGCGCGCCAACGCGACTTCGACAGCAACTTCACAGAAAAACTTCATGTTGTCAAGCAAACGCGTAAAGCAGCCGCGTTTTTCGAGGTTGCCGGCCAAAACATCTCACGTTATAACATCTTGTGTAAACGCGTCTTTTTTTCAGGTTCTGCTGAAAACGCACAAACCCGCGACCAGGTATTTTCCAGTAGTTTGGCACCATTTGCTTTACATTGCTATAAAAATCTGTGTAGCTTGCTCTCAGCAAAGAACGCGAAGTGACAGGAGCCGACCATGACCCTGCCCCCAACGACAGATCGGTTCCGCGCGCGTTATGCCGCTCGCCTCAACTCGTTCGCCTCTGCGCCCGAACTGTATTGGGGAACAGGTGCAGCAAGACCGTCGGCCGCGGAAATGGTGAAACGCGCCGCGACCGTGGAAGGGCTCAAACACCTGGACCTGAACTACCCGGATCATTTCACGGACGCTGGCGTCGACATCGTCAGCGTTGCCCGCATCGAGGGGCTTGAAGTGAACGGCCTCGCCATGCGTTATTACACCGATCCGAAGTTCAAGCTAGGTGCCTTCAGCAATCCGGAATCCGCGATTCGCCGCAAGGCACTGGATCTCACGAAAGAGGGAATCGATAAGGCGGCCGATGCTGGCGTGAATCTCGTAACCATATGGCTGGGGCAGGACGGTTTCGACACCCCATTCCAAGCGGACTATGCGCGTCTGTGGGAATGGGAGGTGGAAGGCATTCGTGAGGTGGCAGACCACAACCCCGCGATAAATGTCAGCATCGAATACAAGCCGAACGAACCGCGGGCCTTCGCCCTATTGCCGGACATGGCCACGACTCTGCTTGCCCTCCGTGAGGCTGGCTCGCCGAACCTCGGGGTGACTCTCGATTTTGCGCACATGCTTTATGCCAATGAGCAGCCCGCCTATGCTGCCATGATCGCCTCAAGGCACAGCCGCGTCCTCGGCGTCCATCTCAACGACGGATACGGCAGACGTGACGATGGGCTGATGGTGGGAACCGTCCACATAATGCAGACGATCGAGATGTTGCATCGCATCCGGCATGACGGCTACGATGGAGTCATCTACTTCGACACGTTCCCGGACGTGACAGGTCTCGATCCCGTGGCTGAGTGCGAGGCGAACATTGCGGCAGTGGAAGCGATGCTCGCGGTCATAGACCGGGTCGACGTGGACAACAGCCTCGCCGACGCGATGGCCCGGCAGGACGGGATCGTCGCACAGCGAATCGTACATCAATGCGTGATCCAGCGCTGACAGGCACGTCTTCCTCCCGCACGGCGGAACTGCGCGCCGTGGGCCCGCGCATCCGCATGATGCTGCCGCAGATGACCACACTGGAAGCGCGAGTCGTGGAGTTGGTTCTCGGCAAGCGCGATTTCACCGAGGCGACGTCTCTGCAGAGCGTTGCGAACTCCGCAGAAGTGTCCGAGGCGATGGTTGTGAAGGTCACCAAGAAGTTGGGCTACGACGGGTATCGAGACTTCCGCACCAGCCTAGCCGCTTACAACCGCCTGCCGATCGTCGAGTTGCACGAAGAGCTCACGCTCGAGGACAGTACCGCCACGATCATGCAGAAGGTCTTCCGTACCGCGATGCAGGCTCTCGAGGAAACCCTCGCCATCCTGGATCCCGAAGATATCGAACGGACGGCAGACCTTCTCTACGGAGCTCGGACCCGCGACTTTTACGGTCTCGGCGGCTCTGCGCAGATCGCACGGGATGCCGCGCACAAGTTCTTGCGAATCGGCGTAAGGACGACCGTTCAGGACGATGCACACATGATGGCCATGTCCGCGTCCCTGCTTGGTACGGGCGATGTGGTCGTAGCCTTCTCGCACTCGGGAGAAACGGACTCTGTGGTCGAGGCGGTCGCCATTGCCAAGGCCGCGGGTGCTTCCGTTGTGGTGGTCACCAACCATGGAAACTCCTCGCTGGGTGGGTTGGCCGACGTGGTACTATGCTCCACAGCTCAGGGCTCGCCGCTCACGGGCGAGAACGCTGCCGCCCGCGTCGCACAACTCAACATCGTCGACGTCGTGTTCGTGGCAGTCGCCCAGCGAGGTGGCGCGACGGTCGAGAGCAACCTTGAAAAGACCATGCAATCGGTGCGCACCAAACGAAGGGCTACACGAAGGTGAATGGCTGTTTGCGAAGACATCCGCTTACCGCGAACTTGAAACGTCAAAGCCAAATTGCGCGAGCAGTACCCCCGTGAGATACAGACCTGCACAACAGCTGACATCCACCAACTCATGCACGGCTCGCGCTAAGTGGCCGTGGCGAACCGACCCCACGACGGAGACGCGAGAAAAGGTTCTGTGCGGATAGCGCCGGCTGCAACCAGAATTTTCACACTTCCGATACGCCGATGGCCATTCTCGACCTGTCATCAAGGAATTGACACAGTGCCCTCCAGACGACACGCCACCGTGGCAGGCCGCGTTCCGGTTTCGATCGTGCAATGGCCGGCTCGAAGGGAATTTTCCCGAAGAGGCGCTCGACGACAAGTGGTATGTCCTGGATTCGGCGACCTCCTGCTCAAGCTGGCAGAATCCCGCGCCGTTCCATTTGCATGCTGCGACATCCGGCAAACCGGAAAACCGTGGAGCATGTGGCTCATCCATTCCACCGCCTGACATCTGGAGCGTCCCGGAAATAGTGCCTCCAGCTTCCGGCAAACGCCCGAATCACGGGGGGCTTTATCCAAATACTGGAATACCCAACCGAATGCCTTTTCCAACAGGGGCCGCAAACCAAACTGGCGTTCCAAACCCAAATTGCGGAAGAGCCAGAGACATAACTGAAAGTGTCTCTCCGGATGGCTCTTGAACAAAATCCCTCTACGCAACTGATTTGCGCTGTTTTTCACCTCCGCAACTTCGACGCCATGACAAGCTGACAGCCGAACCGCTTGGCGCGCCAGCCGAGGTTCGATACTGCCCGGTTCACATCTCCGGACGGCAACAAGCAAACACGACCTTTACTTTCGCGACAGGGACGCCGCCGCGCGGGGGTGGGTGCTACTTTTGATCATACTGGCTGGCACTCTCCATGGGCGATATTCGGATCGTGCCTCGGTGAAATTCGGCAGATGTACTGTCGCGGATCTTGCGGGACGGGGAACCTCGCGGTCGAATCGGCATGCTGCTCATCTTGCTGGCAAGACTTGCAACCCAGTGAGCAAATGAATGGACGGGATTGAGGATCACGTGGTCAAGTTATTTTCAGTAACTCAATTCACGCAATTTGGATTTCACACTGGAACCATGCATTGGACGCAGACTCACCTGATGGCCAGGTAGTCGAGCGCCGCCAGGAGATGGATCTGCGTGACATCGATGAGTTCCTCGATCTCGATGTACTCGTCGGGGGCCCCGAGGTTGTGTGGCGTCAGCCCACAAACCACTGAGGGGATTCCCTCGGCTCGGAAGAGCCGGGCGTCGGATGCGCCGACACGCATGTTGGCACGGGGTGCTCCTCCGAGAACCGTACGGCAGGCATCGAGAATTGCGGCCACGACCGGCTCACGCGGCGATGTCCAGGTGGGTTCATATCGGCGGACGATGTCGAAGTGGATGCCGGGCAGGGGGGTAAGAAGCCGGTCAATCTCCGTTTCGATATCGCCAACCGAGATGCCCATGGGCAGGCGGATGTCGGCACTCGCTTCCGCCCGGTCCGGAACGAGGTTGGCCGACCGGCCGCCCGCGATGGTGCCGATATTCACCGTGATCGAACGCAGCACGTCCGCTTCGCCTGCTCCGCCGAGCGGCTCCGAAACGGGCTGCGCGCAGTCGATCGTCGAGGCAACCTCTTGCGGCACGCTCACGTGCCACGATGCAAGCCCCGAGAGCGCATCCATGGCTGCGCGAAGCCCATCTATGGCATTTTCACCGTTGTGCACATGCGCGCCGTGTGCCGGCCTGCCGCTGGCATGGACATCGATCCAGATCATGCCTTTTTCGCCGATCCGTGGCACCCTCGGCGAACCGACATCCGCGTTGAGCATGGCATCTCCACGCGCCTCCACGGATGTCTCAAGCAGGTACCGGCTGCCGAGAACGCCCATCGATTCTTCGTCGCCCGCGAGGGTCAGGCACAATTCGCCGGCCCACGCATCGCGCATCCCGGCCAACGTCCTGAACACGTGAACCAGGCATGCCACACCGCCTTTCATGTCGGACGAGCCGCGGCCATAGAGCCTGCCGTCCCGGACGGAGGCGGAGAAAGGGTCGTCGCTCCACGAATCGATATCGCCAACCGGGTACGTGTCGAGATGCCCGTTGAGTACGAGGCGTCTTCCAGGTTTCTTGGCCCGTACATTGGCAACAAGGTTGCGGATCGGCTCCTTCGCGGTATGGGTCGTGACGTCAACGTTCCGCAGACCGGCGAGTTCGTCGGCGACGAGACGAACCGCCGCGGTCGTGTCACTCGTCGGCGTCTCGGTCGGGATGCGTACCAGCGCCTGCGTCAACTCCACGAGGCTGTCTTTCGCGCATTCCGCGTCTTTCAAGACCTGTGCGGTCGTTGCGGTTTTTCGTAAGGCTGTGGTTCCTTCGTTCATCGTCAGCTTCCGGTCATCTGGTCGCCAGGCGTACGCAGGCGCCTCGACTTTATCGACTGCATCAGGATCACGAAGCCAAGAACGAGAAACCCGAGCGGGTAGATCCACTCCTTGGCGGGGCGGCCGGGTTCCTCGATGTCGACCGCATCGATGTAGTCGCCAAACGTCAGGCCGGCCTGTTCCGCGGGACCGCTGAACTGCGTGTTGCTGACCAGGAGGCCGCCGCCGTCGTCACGACTTGCGGTTATGCCGAGGCGGTCGGCCAGACCGCCGCTCCCGGTCGTGGAATCAGCCGGGATGACAAACAGTTTGTAGCGGTCGCCATACTCGGTCCAGCGTGTCACGTGCAGGCGGATCGCGCGGTCCGACGGGACCGCCGCGCCTTCGTCCGCGACGATCTGCTCGAACTGGATTGGACTGAACTCGGGGTAAATCCGGTTCATCAGCGCGTCCGGCCGGAACAGAGCAACCACGACGATTACAAGCAGGATGCGCTCCGCAATGTTCAGTCTGGTCAGCATCCAGCCCTGCGTCACGCATGCAAAGCAAAGTATGGCAATGAGCGAAACGACGAAGATGGAAATCCCGTGCCAGATGCTCGTCACGCCTACGAGCAGGAGTTCAGGGTTGAATATGAACACGATGGGGAGGATGCTGGTCCGGATGTCGTAGAGAAACGATTGCACCCCCGTGCGCATCGGGTTTGCCCCGGAAATTGCCGATGCGGCAAAAGCCGCGAGACAGACGGGTGGTGTCGAGTCGGCCATCAGCCCGAAATAGAGCACGTAGAGATGCACCGCGATCAACGGGATCACGAGGCCCGACGCGTTGCCGAGTTCCACCAGAACCGCTGCCATCAGCGAGGCCACGACGATGTAGTTGGCGGTGGTCGGAAGCCCCATGCCGAGGATCAGGCACACCAAGGCGACCAGAGGCAACAATATGTAGAAGTTGCCCTGCGAGATCGCCTCTATCACGGAAAGCATGGCGTTGTTCAGGCCTGTCGAGGAGACCACGCCGACGATGATTCCAGCCGCGCCGACCGCGGCGGTAACCCCGGCCATGCTCTTGGCTCCGGAGACCATCGCGTTGAATGTCGTCCGGCTGCCGGCCAGAAGGCCATGCAGGACCGTTCCGCCTGCCCGTCGGGAGTCGATGATCGCGGCGACGTAGATAATCACCATCAGGAGGAGGATCGCGTAGAAAACGGCGCTGCCCGGGCTCCAGCGTTCGACCAGCAGGAGGTAGACCAGGACCGCGAGGGGGATGAGGTACTGCACCCCGGACTTGAGGGTGGCCAAGACGTCAGGCAGCTCGGACCTGTTCATCCCCCTGATGCCGAGTTTCACGGATTCGAGATGGGAAATGTAGAACAGGGCGCAGTAGGAAATGATCGCCGGGAGTGCTGCATGAATGATCACGTCGTAGTAGGATATCCCGATGAATTCCGCGATTATGAAGGCTGACGCGCCCATGATCGGCGGCATGAGCTGGCCATTGGTGGATGCCGCGACCTCAATTGCTCCTGCCTTGTGGGCAGGAAGGCCCATCCTTTTCATGAGTGGGATCGTGAATGCCCCGGTCGTCACGGTGTTCGCGATGGATGAGCCGGACACGGTTCCGGTCAGGCCCGAGGCCATGATCGCAGCCTTGGCCGGTCCGCCACGGTTCGCGCCGACAAGGCCGAATGAAAGGTCGAGGAAGAAGCGTCCCGCGCCCGCTTTGTCCAGGAACGCGCCGAAGAGGACGAACAGGAAGACATAGCTCACCGAGACATCGATCGGGATCCCGAACACCGCCTCGCTCGAGAGCCACTGGTAGCCAATCAACCGCTCAAGTGAAACACCCTTGTGCGAAATCACATTGGGCATTGACTGCCCGTAGATCGAGTAGAGCAGGAAGATCGTGCAGACGATGACGAGCGGAAGTCCGATGCTGCGCCGCGTCCCTTCGAGCAGCAGCAGTATGCCAGCTCCCCCGAGCATCGCTTCGAACGGAACATCGTATCCCGCGAACGGCACCTCGAGCAGAACGCCGTTCCGGCTGACAATGCCGTCATAGGCGAAAAAGCCGTACGAGCAGATTGCGAACGCGAGAATGCCGCAGCCGACGGTTATCCATGCGCGCCGGGATCCGGCAGCTTCCCATGCCGTGGGAAACATGAGGAACCCGAGCAGCAACCCGAACGCCAGGTGTATGCTCCGGGCCGGGAGGTCGACGAAGACTCCGAACCCCAGTTCGAAGGGCAGTGGCGATGCGATCCAGAGCTGCCAGAGCGTCCAAGTGAACGCCACCAACGGAACAAGCAGTCCGAGGCGCCCCTGAAGCGTCCGTTGCGGTCCCTCGAATTTCCCGACTAGGGCGTCGATTTCATTCCGCTTTGGCACTGTGCGACAGCCGAATCACGCGCCCGGTGGTGGTTCGCCCCCGGATCTCCATTTGGAGCGCAGGGGCGAACCACCGGCTGCGGAAGGTCCGCGCGGGTCCGCGGCCTTGCCAGCGGCCGGGTGGACTAATTACATCAGGCCCTTTTCCTGGTAATACCTTACTGCACCGGGATGCAGAGGTGCAGAGAGGCCGTTTGTAATCATACCTTCCGGCGTCAGGATCGAAAATGCCGGATGCAGTGCCTTGAAGTCGTCGAGGTTTTCGAAGACAGCGCGAACGACTTCGTAGACCACGTCATCGGAAACCTTTGCGCTGGACACGAAGGTCGCATATCCGCCGAAGGTCGTCACCGGCGCGACGGTCGAGGTATACGCTCCCTCGGGGATGGTGACCGGGCCGTAGAACGGAAACTCCTCGATCAGCCCGCGTTCAACATCGGAGTCGAGGTTGACGATATAGGCGCCGCAACCCTCGGTGGCCACGGCGACTCCCGAGTTCGGAATTCCGACCACGTATCCATAGGCGTCGATCTTGCCGTCACAGAGCGCGGTGGAATGCTCAGTCGACGTCATCTCCGTGACGAGGGAGAAAAATTCCTTCGGCGTGCCGTAGCGTTCCATGAGCAATTCTGTCGTTGCCCGTTGGCCCGAACCAGGATTGCCCATGTTGAACCGCTTGCCCTCAAGATCCATCCACGAACTGATTCCGGAATCCTTGGCCGCGATCAGCTGGTAGGGTTCGGGATGAACCGAGAACACGGCGCGGAGATCCGGGTTGTGCGTGACCTTGTCAGACGAGCCGTTGAAGGAATGGAACTGCCAATCAGACTGTGCCACGCCGAAATCGAACTCGCCCTCGGTGATCTGGGCGATGTTGTAGGTCGATCCGGCCGAAGACGGTGCCGAACAGCGGATGTTGTGCTTGCGCCCCTCGGCGCGCCCTTCGGCAGCCTCCTTGTGGATCATACGGCAGATCGCATTGCCGGAAACAAAGTAGACGCCGGTGGGTCCACCCGTCCCGATCGTGATGAACGTCTTTTCCTGGGCGGATGCGCCCTGTTGGGTGCCGGGAAAGGCCACGAGGGCGAATCCGGCCGCTAGTGCCAGCGTTGCAATTCGCTTCATAAATTTCTCCTTGCGCAAATCATTACGTAAAGCCGGACGCCAAGGCGTGCGGCAGTGGATGGCCTGTATAGGAATTCTGGTAGTGAGAGGCAATCGGATATATGGAACAATGTAGCGTTTTCGCATCGCTCCGGCCCCGCCGCAAGCGGCTTGCGAGATCATCAGATTAACCGGTTTTTTCAATATTTTCAGGCGGATGGACATAATTCCTTACTGAAGAGTGGGACCGGCCTTGCTGGATTGTTCCGGCGATGCCGTTTGGTTGCCGTGTTGACGTTGTTAACCGCGAACAGGTGGGGGCATAGTGTTTCAGACCGTGTTCCGCCGACCTTGGTCGGTTTGGCCGATTCAAATGCTTCAAATGCGTCCTCTCCTTTCCCGCAACCGACCCCGTTACCCAAGGCTGTCGACCTTACCCTTGTCACGATCCTCCAACTCTGCGTTTGTCGCCGTGATCGCCGCATTGGCCGTGGTCATTCAAGGTGCCGAAATCAGAGCGTGACGATTGACCGCACTGGTGGCGTGAAACAGTCGGACAGCGCTATGGCCACCGAAGAACAGCGCAAATCCGCAGCGATTTCGATTTTGACTTCAGGGCGCCAACACGTCTCTCCAGCGACGCGGGATCTGTATGTTCGGTGCCCCCCGGAACGCGGGTCCTGTGCGTCTCGGAGACCGACACCGATATAGTTCACGCTGAGAACAGTCAGGGAATAGCCAGTACGGCCAGATGACCCGCTCAGGATTGAGCGTCATGACGTTCGTGCTGTCAAACAGAAGGCGGCCCCATGTCGGAAAGTCCCGCCGAAATCCAAGGACAGGAAACGAAAGTGCCGACTCGGCAATGATGGCGTTGGCAATTCCGAGCGTTGTCGAGACCATGATCGCGGACAACACGTTCGGGAGAATGTGACGGAGATTCAGTCGGTGGGACGGAGGCCGAATGAATCGCGCCGCTATGACGAATTCGCGTTCCTTGAGAGCCAATACGTTTCCGCGGACGATTCTGGCCATCTGCATCCAGCTCGTGATGTCGATCACGAACACGATCAGGATGAAAATCCCGGCTTCCGGACCGAATGCCCTGCGCTAGGAATCGCGGAACAGCATGGTTACGACGAGAAGCAGGCCAGGAACTACCTGTCTGCTGTGCCGCGCGCCGTGACATTCAAATTGCCGCGAGTTTTTGCAAGGCAATCAGTTGAGCCCAAAGCCTGGCATGATTGATTTGCTGCCTGTATCGCCGGACCCCGTGCCTTATAGGTCCATCCGTTTTTGCATGGGGCATATGGAGATGGCCGGATCTGGCATTGAAGTTTCCGGAACCGAGTCATAACGGACCAGATCCTGGTCACATTTCAACTGTTGAAGACCGAGGGGAAGCGATCACTCACGTATGGCGCTCCTGGAACGATTGAGTCGTCCAGCAGCCATTCGGCGACACCTTGAATCGGATCATACGTGGCTTGGTCAAGGGCAAAGCGTACGGCATAACCCCGCCTTCGCAGGGATGAAGTGCGGTTGCCCATGGCCGCATGCACGATAAAACCGTCAAAGGCCAGAAGGTCTCCGGGGCCGAGTTCCCAATGCACGATGTCGTAACGGTCACGCTCGGCTTCGAAGTCCGGCATATCGCAATATTGCGGGTCTTCCTTGCGCAAGTATTCGACGAATGCGCCTGTCTTGTCGGTGATGAAGGGGCGGTATTTCTTTCCCCAGGCATGAGAGCCGGGAATGAACTCCAGTGTCCCGTTATCGGCGTCCGCAGGGTCAAGCGCGATCCAGGTCGTCATGATCGGTCCAGATACCGGCCAATACGGCTGGTCCGTGTGCCAGCCGGTCCGAGTGCGGGTTCCCGGTTCCTTGACGAACATCTGGTCGAAAATCAGCGAAACCGAACTGGATTGGCCAATGCCCGCTACCAGGCGCCCGATGCCGGAATGAAGACAGAAATCCTGAAAAATCCCTGGCTGGGTCCTCATGTTTCGATAGGCAAAATACCGTTCGCCACGCTTCAGTTCCTGTTCAACCGCTTCACGCAGTTGGTCCAGCCAATAGGTCGTCAGGGCTTGCCGCACCACCACGACGCCATCCCTTGCGTAGGGCTGCGCCAGGTCAGAAACGTCTTTGGTCAGGGTGTCCATGTTCCCACTCTTTCTGGGTTCCAGACTCATACTTGATTAAAGCCCAGCCCGAAACAGCAGACCACCAAGACTTCCTGGATCAAGCGGCTTTTGGTGTTAACCATCTGACGGTATTTCCCATTCGAACCTGGCCTTTGACATCTTGAGAATTCCCGATCGAGAACTGCATGAGTAAGTGTCGTCAGCGAGTCAAGCCCGCAACCAGATTTCGGGATCGCCGACGCAACACTGCCGAATTGTCATCCAAGTCACATATGACGGCGATGTCAGCGGCATTGAGAAGTTCGGATAGATTGGGTGTATGTAGGAGGAGACTGCTGCATTTCAGGTGGAATTCGACTGCTTTGTCTTGGACATTCCATGGCCGGAGCACGGCGGGTTCGATCGGCCCACGCAGGACAGGGCGGATGAACTGGCAAGAAAGGGAAGCAAGATAGCTGCGGCGAGGGAGGGCCTGGAGAACTTGTAAGGGTGCGATGCTATTCCCGCCGCGATCCGAAAGACGCGCAGTTGCACTGACAGCGAGCCAACTGCCGGTGGGATGGGCGGTAGCGTAAGGAGTGGACCTGGTTCATTCGTTTTGTGGTAGAGATGTTGTGGGTCGTCTGTTTCGGAGTGGCGCTGTTCGTTGGCGCCACGTTGCTCGAGGTGGTGCCGGCCACGGCTGCGGGGCTTAGGCTTTTTGCATGGCTGTGGGTGGAACATACGGCGCAATCGGACTCCAGGAAGCGAATGGGGAAGCTACATGGATACATGCCCCGCGCTGACAGGTACGCTGGCTCGGTGACATTATGAGATGATCGTCTCGTACAGGCGGCGACTTTCGAGCATTGGCGGACTCGTCCCTCGGTGCCAGATTGGTTCTACCGATTCAGAAGGGATGCGCACGAAGCGGAGGAACGAATTTGAAAAGGCTTGACTCGACTAGCCCGCATAGCTCACCAAAAGAGGTGTGCATGGGGCCAGTTTTGTGGTATTGGTGAATGAATACAACAACATACGCCACGACGAGGACCGGACCCCATGCAGACAGAGTGTCCATCGCCACAACTGGAATTTGAAGCCCTCGGGAGACGCCAGGTTGTCGGGAAATTCGACGGCGGCCGGATGACATCCGACGCCGGTGCCCTGCTGCTGCGGGAAGCCGATCGCCTGTACGACGTCACCGGACGTCTCGCGGCCTGCTTCGTCGACTATCGCAATCCCGAGCGTATCGAGCATCACCTTGAGACCCTTGTCGCACAGCGGGTGATGGGCCTGGCGCTGGGTTACGAGGATATCAACGACCATGACCGGCTACGCGATGACACGGCCCTGGCCCTGGCCAGCGGATGTGCGGACGTGACCGGTGCCGGGCGTGTCCGGGAACGCGACCGGGGTCACGCGCTGGCCGCGTCGAGCACGCTGAACCGGCTGGAGCTTGGCACGCCGGAGGCGGCGGCTACGCACCGGTACAAGAAGATTGTCGCGGAGTCCGAGAACATCGACCGGTTGCTGGTGGACCTGTTCCTCGAGGCCCATGAGATGCCGCCCGATGAGATCATCCTGGACATGGACGCCACTGATGACCCGCTGCACGGCAAACAGGAAGGCCGCTTCTTCCACGGCTATTATGGTCATGACTGTTATCTTCCGCTGTACGTCACATGCGGCGAGCATGTTCTGTGCAGCCGGCTGCGTCCCTCGGACATCGATGCGTCGCACGGTGCCGTGGACGAACTCATGCGGATCGTGCCGCAGATCCGGGCTGCCTGGCCGGAGACCCGGATCCTGGTGCGCGGCGACTCCGGCTTCTGCCGCGAGGAGATCATGGCCTGGTGCGCGGAGCAAGGCATCGACGACGTGTTCGGTCTTGCCCGCAATTCCCGGCTGTGCCGGCGCATTGCCAAGGCGATGCACAAGTCACGGCGCCGGTGTGCGGCGACGAAACAGCCGTCACGGCGGTTCCGCCAGTTCCGCTACCGGACACTGAAGAGCTGGAGCCGCAAGCGCCGGGTGGTGGCCAAGGCGGAATGGCTTCCGGGGCAGCGTGGCGACAACCCGCGGTTCGTGGTCACCAGTCTCCCGGGGAACAGGGTCGATGCCCGTACCCTTTACGAGGACGTGTATTGCGGACGTGGAGACATGGAAAATCGCGTGAAGGAGCAGCAGCTCTGGCTATTTGCCGATCGCACCTCCTCGGCCACCATGCGGGCCAACCAGCTGCGGCTGTACTTCTCGGCCTTTGCCGGCATCCTGGTGACCATCCTGCGCCGCGTGGGGTTGCAGGGCACCGATCTCGCCACTGCGCGCATCGACACCATCCGATCTCGATTGCTCAAGCTTGCCGGGCGCATCCGGGTGACGGTGCGCAGGGTCTGGTTGTCCTTCGCATCGGTGTTTCCGTTACAGGGCGTTTTCGAGCAGGCGCTCGCCAACCTGCGCGCAGCACCGGTACGTGATCCGCCCGGCTAACCGCGCTCCGGCCCCGAAATCCCCCTCCTGCACGGCGCCACTCGGAACGCTGCCGGGGAGGTGTGTCCGCAGCACACGGAAAGGCACGCACGGCATCCGGGAAAACAACTTCGCGCCTTGACTGGCGGGCGGAAACCGGGCTCGATCCGGCCGGAAGCCCGGCAAAAGCCGCCTTCAGCGCGTCATCGTGGCCACTGGCCGCGAAAACACCGAAAAACTGACGTCACCGCGGGTTTGGTGAGATATGCGGGCTAGAGCAATGAATGGATGATGATGGGTGACAACCGAGATCAGCCCTTGGGTCTGACCTCTCCCGCCAAGGCGATATTCGACGCGTTGCGCGAAGAGATCGTCTCTGGAGTGCTGGCGCCGGACGCGCCACTGGGGCAGGAACATCTTGCCTCCAGGTTCGGAGTGAGCCGGATGCCGGTTCGAGAAGCGATTTGGCAGCTTGAAGCACTGGGGTTCATTACCATCGAACCGAACCGTCGAGCCCGAGTGGCGCAGGCCAGCCGGGCAGATTTTGTCGAGATATTCGATATGCGGCTGGTTGCGGAATGCTTGGCAATCCGTCGCGCGATACCTGAACTGTCGAACGCGCGGATCGATCAGGCCGAAGCGATCCAGGAGCAGATCGAGGAGGCGAGTGACGAACGGTTCGGCGCGCTGAACGGAGCGTTTCATATGACGCTGTTCCGCGCCGCACCTCAGCCGCGGCTGTTGGCACATGTGGCGATGCTTGGCAATGCAGCCGACCGATACCTTTCGGTGACCCGGGCGCCACCGTCTCTCCGGGAGAAGTCTGATCGAGAGCACTACGAGCTTCTGGCAGCCTGCCGGAGCCGCGATACGGAGGCGGCCGTGGATTCCCTGGCGCGCCATATCGGGGATGCCCGCGACGCTCTCGCACCTTTGGTGGAATAGCGGAGCGGGCTTGGAGGGGCGGATCCGATTGGCGGACGCCAGGCAATCTTACAACGTCCCGGAACTCCCTATCGGGGTAATGGGCTCGAAGCTGCAATTTTGGCCACGAAATCGAATGTAAGGTGGACATCTGATGCTGCAAGACGGGATGGCTCCCATGTAACAGTCGCCGGTATCCTGACGGTCATTTCTTCTTACCAAAGCCCTTCGAAACGCCCTGCCGCCGCGCGTGTATAATATGCGGTGTGTCTTGGGTCGCGATGCCCCAGATAATTCTGGATCAGGCGAAAATCATACCCCTTGTTGGCAAGCGCGAAGCCGCAGGATCGCAGACCAGTCAATTGAGTCCACGGCCTAAGACGTAAGTGCATTGATGGCTTCTCCGCCTTGCTGGTCCGGTTGGTGGAGCTTGGCAGAGCCAGCCCAACAGCTTGGCGGAATGATCGCCCCTGGAAACAAAGAGTACCAAGATCTCCGGGGTCAATTGGCATGAGATTTCCGAAAGTTACGTCATCCGGGGTAATCTCAACGCAGCCAACGCAGATCAGAAACAAGACCTGCCAACTATGAGCCCCCGGAGATCTTGGCACTCTCCAAGTTAGCCCTTGTGGTTTGCGCTCACTTAAACATCCCGCTGAAGTCCTCGAACGCCTCGGTTAAGGTGTCGGTGATAGAAACCGAACTCAGCACGCCAAATACTGAATTGATCCGACAAATGGGTGAAGGCATTCAGCCCGGGGTCAGGTTAGTATTTGGCGTGTTGCAGGAACACCGCTACCTGCGGCGACGCCACCGCGCCTTTCGTCGCCGCCGCCATTGCGTGGATCCTTCCAACCTGGAGGGCAGGAGGAGTATTAATCGTCATCGAAGATCCCCGTGGTCATGCCGTCGATACTGACCGTGTTCTTGCGCTGCCAATACTCGATGATGCCCTCCCGTCCCATCTGTCCGTAAAACGGGACCAGCTCCTCCTCGCCGCGGTTCTTCGCGAACCGCATGATCGGCACGCCGCTTCCACAGGAGGTTTGGACAAGATCGAGCCTTAGGTCGAAGATCTGCCGCGACCCCGCAAGGCTGGGGAAACCGGCGACCTTCTCCTCCCAGTCCGCGTCGCGGGGATGGCTGGTCGTCGCTTGTCCGTAGACGCGCAGGATCATGGGATTGCCCTCGAATGCGTAAAACATCAGGGTTATCCGATTCAATGCGCGTAGATGAGCGGCGGTCTCGTTGCCACTGCCGCTCAGGTTGAGCCACCGGATATGCGTGTCGTTGAGGATGCGCAACGTGTTCATGTCCTTGGGTGACACGTTCACACGCCCGTCGGGTGCAGCGGTGGCCACAAAAAACACGGGCTGCCGTTCAATGAACGCGCATTGTCGTCTTCCACAAAAAAATTCAGTGGATTTCCACAAATGACTTCAGTGGGCGCTTATATTCTCACTGCGAAGGTCGGCTCTGTTCTGGAATAGCGCGAGACAAATGCTACGCGCTGAGAACGCGTTTCCGTAATCCCTCAGGTTTCCCTTCAGATCAACATATCGGTAGACGGTTGCATGGCCGGCCTATGAGGCGTCGCTCGACAGGATCAACCAAAATCATATCGACCCGCGTGTGATCGATCTGAACCACATCGAGTGGATAACAGGGGATCGGCGTCTCACCGCAGACCGGCTGTGTGCGGGGATCGGGTTCCCGGGACTCCGACACGGCCTGCCTGTCAATCCGGCGCAATTTGCGCCTCATGGTGTTTTCGCCAGGAGCCGAGATACCTGCTTTCCGGCACCTTGCGCGAACGGATTTGACAATCTGCGAGGGGCGGACCTTCTGTCTCGTCAGATATTCGGCTTCGATCACCTCGGAGATGATCGCCTCACGGGCCGAGGAAATCCGGTTCTTGCGCGGCGCGGCGCGCCACGGCCGTGGCGCGGCAAGAGCGCGGTCAGTTCGCCGCCATGCTCCCGGAGGCGACGGATCAGAATGTAGGTCCATCGCTCGGACAGGTTCAGATCACGCGCAGCGTCCCTAACAAGATCAGCCGGCGCTTCCTCGAGTTCTGCCAATGGACGAAGCGCCGCTGCACGTTTCTCCGCTTCTCGCCACACCGGCTCGGGGATGCTCTCCATGTCCATGACCGGTCCCGCCTGCTGCAACACACTGAAGTTATATCCGGAAGATTTGAAACACACTGAACCCATCTATGAACGAAATGCAACACACTGAACTTATTTGTGGTGGTCACTGAAGTCATTTGTGGAAAAACACGGAGAAAAAAGTGAGCAATATCAATGGCCGCCACTGAACTTATTTGTGGAAAACGACATGTGTAACGCGACAAATACGCGAAGACTTGCTCCGGGCTCCCGAACGGCGGCTTCGCAGCAGTTGGGTTAAGGCCCTTCATAGGCTTTGCGCGGCAGTCACCAAATTTCTTAGCTTGGCGGCGGCCAGTCGCCGCGGCAGCAGTGCAAGGCCGCAATCGGGCGCTGCAATCAGCCGGTCGGCGTCAATGTGTTCAAGGGCTGCACCCATTCGGGCGCGCAGGGTGTCAACCGACTCCACATGGCTCTTGGCGATGTCGATCATGCCCAGGATTATCGTGGTATGGCCAAACAACTCCAGTAGCTTGAGATCATTGGGCCGATGTGCATCTTCGATAGAAACGGCGTCCACATCGGCCGCGTCGAGGGCGCCGGATAAAGCGAAATAGCTCGCTGGGTCGGCTTTGGCGGGGTGAGGGTCGTCGAGGCCGGCAGGGTATCCACAGCAGATGTGGACAGCACGGTTGACGCCCGGTCCGACGCCGGCGAAGCAGCGCTCTACACACTCAACGCCGAATGCAAGCGCCTCATCGACCCGGCGCGCGAATAACGGCTCGTCGACCTGAATCCACGTACAGCCAGCTTCAGCCAGGCGCCTTATCTCTATATTGAGGACCTCGGCGAGCGCCCGCGCCAGTTCCGGCCGGCTGGTATAATAATCGTTGGCAATTGTGTCGCTTATGGTCAGCGGACCCGGCACTGTAATTTTCACCTCGCGATCTGTGGCCGACTGTGCAACACGCCAGTCGGCAGGCAGAAAAGCAGGCCCCGGTTCCAGTTTTGATATGACCGTGGGAACACTGGCCACCCAACTTCCATCGCGCATTGTTTGTTCACTAAGGTGGCGGAAGTCGATCCCTTGCACATGCCTGCAGTGATAATAGACGTAATGTTCGCGACGGATTTCACCATCGGTTGGAATGGTTATTCCGCAATCCACTTGCTCGCGAACCGCATCCATAGTCATGCGGTCGAGCGTACGTTTCGTTTCGGCTGACTGGTCCTCCACCAGGGTATCGTAGACCATGGTCGGCGCCGCGCGCCTTTGCTTGCCCATATTGCTCCACATTGGAATTGGGGCGTCTGCGGTTTTAGGGTAGGCACCAATTGTCGTGGTCGGAATGGTCACGCCAGCAATCCCCTGGTCTTTAATGATGTGGTGTACCATAACGCCGCACAGAAATCCCTCGCTCTTTCCCGAAGCCAAATCATTACACGCGCTCGGATCAACCAAACAACGGGCGACGCCCGACTTCGTTGAGGTTTTTTGCAATATAGTCCGCGTGGCACGGCCCCTGCGCATGCGATCCGCCCGATATCAGGATCGACATCTCCCAGATCGAGGCGGCCTGCGATGCCTTTAGCCGGAACTTCCAGCGGAACAAAACGGAATCATTGGTGAGAAAGTCGTTGAATTAGAATCACTTACGCGGATTTCGAAAAAGGCGATTCCGGACAAATGTTCCCATGTAAAGTCAGGGTGGCGTCACTTTTCCAATTGACATGGCGCAATACATCCCCCCATAGTCGTTCCCATGGCCATCAACGTCGAGTTCATCCCGAACAGGGGCGCACAACCCACAATCCTCATCCGCGAGGCCTGGCGCGAAGGCAAACGCATCAAAAAACGCACCCGCGCCAACCTCACCGGCATGCCCGAACACATCATCAGCGGAATCGATACCCTCCTCAGGGGCGGTGTCGCCGTCAGGAACCTCAACGAGGTCTTCGCCATCAAGAGGGCGGTTCCCCACGGACATGTGGCAGCGGTGCTGGGAACGCTCCGGTCCCTGGGCCTGGTGCGCATCCTCGACCGCAAGGCGGACCGCATGCGTGATCTCGCCGTCGCCGCCATTGTCGCGCGCATCGTCGATCCCGCCTCCAGGCCGGCCACCGCCCGGGCGCTGTCGCCCGAGACCGCATCGACCAGCCTCGGGGCCGTGCTCGATCTCGGGCCGGTGACCGGCAACGAGATGCTGGCCATGCTCGACTGGCTGCTGAAGCGCCAGCCCTGGATCGAGAAGAGCCTCGCCAACCGGCACCTCGGGGGCGGCAATACCCTTGTTCTCTACGATGTTTCGTCGAGTTTCCTTGAGGGGCGGTGCTGCCCCCTGGCGGCCTTCGGCCACAACCGTGACGGCAAGAAGGGCAAGCAGCAGATCACCTACGGACTGTTGTGTGCCGCGGACGGCTGTCCGGTGGCGGTGGAGGTCTTTGCCGGCAATACCGGGGATCCCTCCACGGTGGCGTCGCAGGTGGCCCGGGTCCGCACCCGCTTCGGCATCGACCACGTGGCGCTGGTGGGCGACCGGGGGATGATCACCACGGCCCGCATCCACGAGGATCTCAAGCCGGCGGATCTCGACTGGATCTCGGCCCTCAAGACCGAGGATATCCGCAAGCTCCTGCGTCCGGCGGGTCCGGACGAGCCGCCGCCGCTGGTCCCCGAGGCCCTGGTTCCCGACGCGGTGGCGGAGGTCACCGGCCCGGACTTTCCCGGCGAGCGGCTGATGGTCTGCCTGAACCCGCGGTTGCGGGAGGAACGGGCCCGCAAGCGGGAGGACCTGCTGCAGGCGACGGAGGAGACGCTGGAGACGATTGCGGCGTCGGTGCGCGCGGGCCGGCTGAAGGGCCGGGAGGCCATCAACCGCAGGGTGGGACGGGATGCCAACCGCAGGAAGGTCGAGAAGCATTTCGAGATCACCGTCACCGACGATGCCATCACCTGGAGCCGGCGGCAGGAACGGATTGCCGCCGAGGCACGGCTTGACGGTGTCTACGTGATCCGCACCAGCCTTGATCCCGAAGCCATCGGGCCGGAGGCGGCGGTGGTGGCGTACAAGTCCCTCGCGCAAGTGGAGCGTGCATTTCGAATTCTCAAGGCATCCCGGCTGGAGATCCGTCCGGTCCACGTCTGGTCCGAGGATCATGTCCGGGCGCATGTGTTCCTGTGCGTGCTGGCCTTCTACGTTGAATGGCACCTGCGCCGTCGCCTGGCGCCGCTTCTGTTCGAGGATGACGACCGTGAGGGCGTGCAGGCACGACGCAAGTCACCGGTGGCGCCTGCCAGGGTCTCGGAGAGCGCCAAGGCCAAGGCCGACACCAAACTGACCTCCGACGGGCTGCCGGTTCACAGTTTCACGACGCTTCTCGCCGACCTGGCCACGCTGACGCTGAACGAGGTGGCCATACCGGCCCGGCGGGCGTACCGGTTTCCGCTGATGTCGGAACCGACGCCGCTTCAGAGCCGGGCATTTCAACTGATGGAGATCGATCCGACCAGGTTTGTTCCCAGTACGAATCCAGCCTGATATCGGATACTTATCTGATATCATTGGATAATATTTCAAATCTGGTGATGAAGTTCCGTTTAGCATCTAAATGAGGCGCTCGCGACGAACATTTCTCAGACCAAACAAGCTGTCTGAGGCGGCAACCGACCCGAAAAAGGACAGTCAATCTCTTGACCGGCCCCTTCGGGTCGATTCCGGGGGGCAGGATCGTACGTTAAGCACGTGAAGCCGCCATTGTTCGCCACAGGTAATTGCCCCGAATTAGCGTTGTCGACTTTCCGGCTGCCCGCTCCCCATGATCGATAAGCTCCTCGGCCACGGTAAGGTCCAGACCACCGCTCGCCCCGCCCACCTTGCACGGGATCCGGTAAAAGCTCCGGGCGAGCGGGTGTCGGACGGCCTTGCCGCCGACCCGGAAACGCCGCCGAGCGTTTCTGACGACCTGTGAAGCGTGCCATCCAGGTGCCCAGCTTGCAAACTAAGAACCGATCATCCTGCAAGTTGAATGCTAGAAGCCTGTCGAAATACGCTTGATCCCGGCGGCGGAAACTCACTTTTCCCAATGATCACCAGCGTGCCATTAGGGTTAATGTCTATGTCATAGCGTTGGCCTGTTTCGTCGCCCTGTCTGACGTCAGCGCCTACCGGACAGATTTAGGGGTTTGAGTAACGGAGGATTTCTGGTTCATCGCAGCCATTAAGGAGCGAAGATGAACAAGAAATCCGGAACATCGAAGGATGCCGCTGATGAGTTGGTCAGGGGCATCAAGCGGAAGACCCGCAAACATTATTCGGCCGAAGAGAAGATCAGGGTCGTTCTGGCCGGCTTGCGCGGTGAGGAGAGCATCGCTGCGCTGTGCCGTCGCGAGGGGATTGCAGAGAGCCTGTATGACTCCTGGTCAAAGGAGTTCCTCGAAGCTGGCAAGAACCGGCTGGCGGGTGACACGGCGCGCCAGGCGACATCCCCCGAAGTCAAAGAGTTGCGGTCGGAATCTGCCGCCCTGAAGGAGGTGGTCGCCGAACTGACCCTTGAGAGCCGGCTGCTCAAGAAAAGCATGATCGGGGATGGGGAGTTCGACGAATGAGATACCCCGCCTCTGAGAAGCTTGAGATCATTCGCACCGTTGATGCGTCACATCTACCGACCAAGCAAACCCTGAGGATGCTCGGCATTCCCAGCAGCACCTATTACGACTGGTATGCGCGTTGGGAGGAAGGTGGTGTTGACGGGCTGGCAGACCGATCTCCCCGTCCGAAGTCGGTGTGGAACCGTATTCCGGATGAGATCCGCGAGGAGGTCGTCAAATTTGCCCTGGAGCACGAAGACCTGGCACCGCGCGAACTGGCGGTCAAATACACCGACGAGAAGCGGTACTTTGTCTCGGAATCATCCGTGTATCGCCTCCTCAGCGCCGAGGATTTGATCACCGCCCCAGCCCATGTGGTGATCCGCGCGACCGACGAGTTCAGGGACAAAACGACCAGACCGAACGAGTTATGGCAGACCGACTTCACTTACTTGAAAGTCATCGGTTGGGGCTGGTTCCATCTCAGCACAATCCTCGACGACTACAGCCGCGACATCATCGCCTGGACGCTTTGCACCACGATGAAGGCCGCGGACGTAACCGACACGCTGGAGCTGGCGCTGGAAACTTCCGGTTGCGATAGCGCGACGGTCATTCAGAAATCTAGGCTGCTCAGCGACAACGGATCGTCTTACGTCGCCTCTGATCTAGCCGATTATCTTGAGGACAAGGGCATGGATCATGTCCGTGGTGCACCGCATCATCCGCAAACCCAAGGCAAGATCGAGCGCTGGCATCAAACCATGAAGAACTGCGTTCTGCTGGAAAACCACTACCTGCCCGGCGACCTGGAACGTCAGATCGGTGCTTTTGTCGATCACTACAACAACCACCGTTACCACGAGAGCCTGAGCAACCTGACGCCCGCCGACGTCTATCAAGGACGCGGCGCAAAGATCCTGAAGATGAGAAAGGAGATCAAGAAACAAACAATCAGAAAACGCCGGTTGCAGCACCAAGCCGCGGCCGCCTAAACTCAAACAGAAACCGAACCAGAGCCTCCGCTATGAAACAACCCGCTCTTTCCGGAAAACTCTGACGACGGACAGTACTCATCTTTATCTCGCATGGCCCGCCAGTCCGAAACATGAGTGCGAACGTCGTTCTCCACCGACGCCACATCATTTGAAGCCACAAGATCCGTCGGCAACATGTTTCTTCTCCCATGACCGAACTTCGTGTTCGGAGGCCTCGGCGCGCCACACAAGAGCGCGAAGAAGATCATGCCGATAGCCGCCGCCTCAACTCCGCATCCGGCAACGGGCGATCCCTGGCGTTCCGCACGGAAGCGGGGCTCGACGTCGTGCGGTCTTTCGAGGTCGTACGTGAGATCGCGTTAATGCTGCAACTGGGTGAACCTGATCTCCCACAGTCGTCAGTAAACGTGGACGACGCCTATTTCGGGGACCGCCGCAACACCGATACAAATACGGCTTCAGATGCCGTCTCGGAAATGTGGCTCAAGGTCCGTCGCGCCAACCGCCTTGTGATCGTGACTTGCTGTTTCGACTATCGCAATCTGGATGCGGTTTGTGCCGATTTTCGTACAGGCCGGGCAGCCCAACTGTGATGCCCGTTTGCGTCGCCTGTCTGTCGTCCGATGGCAGGAATGTGACAACGAGCGATGTACTCTTGCGGCTCTTGCAGAAGGCTGACCAACCTGTTTCCATGAGCAGCCTTACGGCTACGTTTCCGACCAAAGCAAAACCGAAGATTGAAAGGGCGATCTATCGCTTGCTGCAGAGAGGATTCATGCAGGCGGTCTGATCGTGTTTTTATTTTGAGCCTGGGCCGTCCGGTCGGCAGCCGGGAACCGCGCACCGCCGGGACGTCGACGGCGTGTTGATATTCGTCGGTCGGGACTGGCCGAGGCGCCGGGCAGCCCGGAGGACACACCGGATCCAGGAGAGGCCTTGTTGGCGGAAACCTGTGCGAGGGCTGCGGCCATCGAGCGCCGGCCGTCACCCGGGGCCAGGCTGGCGAGGTAGACGAGGGCCGGGTTGCGGTCGGCGGGCAGCCTGGCGGCCGGGAGAAGGGCCGGAACCGGAGGGGCAGGGGATTCCGTCTTGCCCGTGCCTGGTCAGCCAGGGTCCGAAGAATGTCAAGCATGTGTGTTCAGCTGTATCCGCGCCGCCGAACGGCCAGTTCCGGCTTCGCCGCGGCCGCCTCCGCGTCCACCTGGGCGCGCGCGAGCCGGAACTCCCGCGTGATCACCGCCGACCTTGGCCGGGTCTGCCCGAAAGCGTGCTCTTCTGGGCGGCTGCTGGACAGTATGGTTTCGGTGTCCTCGCCGACGGTGAGCCGCACGTACTCGTAGTCAACCCGTGTGATCGAATTCCAACTATTGCAACTATACAGTACGCGAAAGTCTGATTGCCTTGACAGTGCGTAGTTAATTTCCTACTTTTCCGATTGGAAAAAGCGAGAAGGTAGGAAATGCTGCACCTCGTCGGCGAGACCATCGACAAGCACCGCGCCCAATATGGCATGGAGACCGGCAGGCTCGTCCAGATCATGCGGGGCATCTATATCGCATCGGAGGATGACGCCGACGCTGTCCTGTTCGATCACGCGCTCCGGATCGCCGCCTATCTATACCCGAGGACGTATCTTTGCGGCCCCAGCGCCGAGCGGCTCGCGCCTACGCCTGACAGGCGCCTGTTCCTGAGCGGCCGGCGCAATGCACGCACACGGCTGCGCACCCTGGAAATCGTGCAGACGCGCGCGCCCGACGCGCCCGAAACGGAGACCGTTCAAACTACCGACCCAATGGGTGACCTGAGAATCCGGCGCTCGTCGCTTCGCTTTCGGTATCTGGAATCCTTCCGGCGGCGCAGCGAAGCCGGCGCGGCGATGCCGATCGACATGCAGGCCGATATCGCCGCGCGGCTCGTCGAGAACGCCGGCGGCAAGAAGACGGCGATCATGGAGTGCTGGCGACTGGCCGAGGCCAACCGATGGCGGGCAGAAGCGGGACGCGCGGAAGCGTTCATCGCCACGCCGCTTCGAGAGGCGCCGCCGGGGGGGAGGGCGCTTCATGTCGGATGGCACGGCGAGAAGATCGGGGTGTTGTCTCATGACGGATCGGGCTGGCGCTGGGAGCAAGCCGCGACAGAAGGCGCGACGCCGGTTCGCACCGGGGCGCCGGGCCGCCTGCCGCCCTTCATTGAGAGCTTGCTGCCGGAAGGCTGGCTTGAACGCGTCCTGAAGCCGAAGTCGGAGCTAGACCTGATATCCGGCGGGAAGCGCTACATGTCCAACATTGTCATCTCCGAGGACGCGGACGATCTTCGCACTCTTCCCGCGGATATGCTGGAGGGACGGCTCGAAGCGTACACGAAGGAGGGCGCATTCGCCGGCGGCTACGCCGGGCCCGCGCCTGCATTCGACCAGACGCTGGAAGACCGCATGGCCGCGCTGTTTGCATCGGACGCGACGCCGCGACTCTCGGGGGTTCAGATCAAGGCGCCGATGAACCTTTCCCATGCCGGCGTGTTGCGGCCGGCCGGAGAGCTGGCCTTCACGCATATCCTCAAGCCTTCGCCGGGAGCCGGCTTCGAAGACCTTCCTCTCGTCGAAGCGGCATGTCTGGCGGCGGCCCGGGCCTGCGGGTTCGAGACGGCTGCGCACGCAATGGTCTCGATGCCTGACAACCTCCCCGACGCGCTGCTCGTCGAACGCTTCGATATCCGGCGAGACCGCAATGACCGTCGAAAGGTCGCAATGGAAGACATGGCGTCCGTTCGCGGTGTCGCGCCTTCCGAAAAATACGAGGGTTCCATCGAGCAGGCCGCCCGGGCGCTGCGGAGCGTCTCCAGCAACGCCGAAGCGGATGTCGCGGTGCTGCTTGGCCGCGCCGTGCTCGCCTGGCTCATAGCGGATGGCGATTGCCACTTGAAGAATTTGGCCGTTCTGCGTGTTGCCTCCGACGGAGTGGAGAATTTCACATCCGTCCGGCTCGCTCCGGTCTACGATGCCGTGACGACACGGGTCTTTCCGGGCCTCGAGAGCGATCACCTCGCCCTCTCGCTGGCGGGCAAGCGGAATCGTTTGTCGTCCCGCGACTTTGTCCGGGCGGGCGTAACGATGGGCATGAATGCGGGGGCGGCTCGCGATATCGTCGCGTCTCTGTGTGGCCGTCTGAGCGCGCACCTTGAAGACGTTGAACCCGCCTCCGAACGCGTTAATCGAGCAGTCGAGATCTGGAAGGAGAGAATCGAGACCACTGCCGATTGACGAGCGCGGCGAAGCGAGGTTTCTGCTTCGCACTTGGCGCCCGAAGGTTCTGGAGATCGTCAGGAACGATGCGGCGTGCGGGTCGACCGACGACGACTGACGACGCCGGGTATCGGCCCGGTCAGCGCTTTCAGCCAGAACTTGGCTTGGTCGATCCCCCGGCAGTGTGTTAGAGGTTTTCTGGGAGGCGTACTGACGCAGAAGTCGGTTGCCGTTGACACCTACCATGGCTCAGTGATGGCCCTAACCCAACATGAGTACCGATTCCGCCATAGGGACGTGCATTTCGCATTGAAATAGTGGTGTTTTCACCGATTTGGCGGCTCCCAATTTTCCGGGATGACACTGTGGGTGGATTTTGGGGGCAAGACGCCGGCATTCGGATCTATGCGATCAAGGGGTCCTGGAGGCTCGACGAAACCATCCAGAGCAGGATCATCGCCATGGCCTTCTCAATGGCTGCCGAGATTGAACGCGACTTGATCTCGGCCAGAACCAAGGAGGCGCCCAGAGCGAGAAAGGCCTCCGGGCAGCCGCTCGGGCGGCCGAAAGGGCCAGGCAAGAGCAAGCTCGATCCGTTTCGTCCGGAGATCGAAGCGCTACAACACAACGCCCGCAAACTTCTCAAACTGGATGAAGAAGAACGAAATCAAGAAACCCAACGCATAGAAATCCTATGGCGGAATCGGTACTTATGTTGGGTTAGGGCCAATATTTCTCGTCCTCGAATACGTACCGAAGATCTTCCATGGCACCCAGGCTCATCGTTTTGGCCTGCCCTGCGAAATAACCATCTGCGCTACTTTTCCGCTCTAGGAAGCCAGTTGTAGACACCCTAAAAACCGCACACGCCATACACGCACCTTCTTCTACCCTTGTCTGTAAAGGAGCGGTTCTTGCCATTGTTCTGCCTGCAAAGCTGATATATTGTGACCACATTGGTTCCGGAGAATACGCCATGCAAACAGTTCAGCTGCGTGAAGCCAAAAGCAGGTTATCGGCTCTGGTGGAGGAAGCGGCGCAAGGAGGCAAGGCCATCATCACACGCCGCGGCCGCCCTAGCGCTGTTATTCTCGGGATGGACGAATGGAACCGCCTGCGGACGGTTCCGTCCTTCGGCCGACTGCTTTGTGCCTCGGGACTAGAAGATGACGATCTATTGCCAAGGGACACAAGCCCCCCACGCGAGATTATGCTTTAGATTGCGTATTGTATCTGGTTGACACGAACGTTCTCTCGATCAAGGCGCCTGGTCGAAAACAAAGGCCTGCAGCATTGGTCGAGTGGATGGATGAGCGTTCGGACGCGCTGTTCCTGTCTGCGGTCACTGTGGCCGAAGTCTGCAACGGGATCTCCAAGCTGGAGCGAAACGGGGCCACCACCAAAGCGGCACAGTTGACGGATTGGCTTGACATTGTAATCCATCTCTATGGTGACCGGGTGATTCCATTCGACGTTGCCGCGGCGCGCCTTGCAGGGACACTCATGGACAGAGCACATGCGACAGGCCAGTCGCCGGGTTTTGCCGACCTTGCTATCGCGGCAACGGCCGGCAGCTGTGACCTGACTGTTCTCACGCGCAATGTGCGTCATTTTATGCCGCTTGATGTCCGGGCCATCAACCCGTTTGAATCATTGCCCCATTGACAAGATCAAGCGACGGCTCAAGCCGTACATTGCCCTCTATTGCGCTGGACGCATGGCTCGATGATGGCCTAAACCCAACAAAAGGAACGTAAAGTAACATAAGGGGAGAGCGCCCCGGATGTTACGGTTATGCACGTTCTTGGCTCAAACCCAACATCGATACCAAAAGTCCCACAGCGGGTCGGTGCCGGCAGGAACCGGAGCTCTCAGAGGCCGCTGACGGGTGGATTGCCCAGGCAAACGCCGCTGTTTGCGGCTGAGAGCATCGATAATTCCCCGAAACTTCGCCTATACCCGCGATTCGCGCGAGTATGACCGGAATCGCGTTCACTTCAGTTGTGCGGTGGCCTGAGTTCTCGAATTCTCTCTGGCGGGAAGTAGCGATAGAACGCGGTCCTTCCGATTTCGAGTTGCTTGATGACGTCATTGACGAAGGGATAGTTCTCCTTGTCCCGGAGCAATGCCTCGGCGAGGCGGACTTTCTCGTCATCCATTGAGCGAGGCCTGCCGCCCTTCCGACCACTATTTCTTGCGGCAGCGAGGCCCGCCCTGGTGTTCTCGACAATCAGTTCACGCTGGAATTGGTCGAAAGCCGCAGTCATGTGAAAGAACAGGCGTCCGTCCGGCGTGCTGGTATCGATATTCTGGGTGAGCACCCTGAACGCGATGTTTCTCTCCTGCATGTCCTTTACGGTCTTGATGACCTGGCTGAGAGAGCGCGCCAGCCTCGATAATTTCCAAACGACAAGCGTATCTCCGTCGCGAAGATACTCGAACGCGGCCTTGAGTTGTGGCCGGTCCTGCCGCGCCCCTGACGCTTTCTCGACATAGATCTTCTCGCACCCTGCATCACGCAGGGCATCGATCTGCAGGGACGGGTTCTGATCGAGGGTCGAAACCCGGGCGTAACCGACAAGCATGTGCTGACCTCCAGGAATGTTCCGAAAAGGCAATGACCCCGTTGTCATCGGAACAGTTGTACAGAAACATGGAAGAGGAACGGAAAATCGGGGCATTTCACGCTTTCATCGACCCGGCTCCGCCCTGTTCCTGAAATGACCGTTTTGCGGACAGCGCTTGACAACCGTGCAAATCAGGTTTCAGTGTCCGTTTTCCCGGTGAAAATCCGTGCGTGACGTCGCATTTAGCCGGTTACGTTCAGCCCAGGGTAGCGAGCCGATCGGCGTCGGCTCGATGTGCCTAACAACATACGGACCGGCAAAGCCCTTCGTTGTCTCGATGCCGCTGTGCCCGAGCGCGCCGTCCAGAAAGGGAGGTTGAGCAATGAAGATCGAGCGGATCGCGCCAAGCGGCCACCGGGGCGGTGCCTCACCCGGCGCGACGCAGGCCGTCAGGGCGGGAGACCTCGTGTTCGTCGGCGGTCAGATGTCGCTCGACGGGAGCGGGCGCGTGATCGGCGACGATCTCGCGACCCAGACGAAGAACGCCTTTGATGCGCTGAAGCGCGTTCTCACGGCAGCCGGCGCCGACATGAGCGATGTCGTCAAGCACACCGTTTTTTTCGACTGCGCGAACGACGAAGCGGAAATCGCGGATTCTGTTGAGGAGATTGACCGGGTCCGCCTGACGCACTTTTCGGATCCGGGTCCGACGGTGACCGACATCAGGACGGGTCTCGATCGCGAGGGCGCACTGATACAGGTCGATGCCGTGGCTGCGTTCGGCTCGGAGCGCCAACGGTTGATGCCTGCCGACCACTGGAGCTGGCAGGGGACAGTGCCGTTCTCGCACGGCTGGCGCGTGGGCGACGTCGTCTTCACCGGTGGGCAGCGCTCGCTCGATAGGGCTGGCGAACTGCGCAATCCGGACGATATCGGAGGACAGGCCCGCGACGTGTTTTCAAGCATGAAGCGGGTCTTCGAGGATGCCGGCGGAGATACCGGAAGCCTGCTTCGCCAGAACACCTATTACCGCTTTGTCGACGATGAGTCTGACGTGATCGGGTACCGGGACGAAATCACGCGTGCGAGCATGGAGCATATGGCGAATCCGGGAACCTGTGGCACCGGCGTACGTATCGACGGGTTCGAAAACGCGGGAGAGCTGGTCCAGGTCGAGGGGATGGGTGTGGTCGGCCACGAGAAGCGCCGCCTTATGCCAGCCGGTCACTGGGATTGGCCCGTTCACGATGACATGTTCACCCAGGGCTGGCAGTCCGGCGGCTTGGTCTTCGTCGGCGGCCAGGTTTCTACCGACACCGCAGGACATGCCGTCGGCGCAGATATCGCCACCCAGACCCGCAACACATACCAATTCGTGCACAAGATGCTGGAGGAAGCCGGAGTCGATGAAAGCGATGTCGTCAAGGTCAACAGCTACATCTATGCCGACGGCGGCTGGGGCGATATTTCAGCGGCGGCGGCGGCCGTGGCCCGTATTCACGCGGAATTCTATCCCGAGCCAGGGCCAACTTATACGGGAGTCCGGGTGAGCGGCTTCGCCTTTGCAGGCCTGCTTGTCGAAGTCGAAGTCATCGCCGTGACCCGCGATTGATACATCAGCCAGCGCACGGCGCATCGGTACGTCCGCATGCAACGTGACCCGTCTGTCACTGACTTGGAGCCACCTGCCGGCCCCCGTCCGCAAAACGGCCGTTTGACGGACAGGGGGAAAACTGTCCGACAACCCGGGTCGACAACGGGATTCCGGACAGGTTGTTTTCCGGACAAGAAAACGGACGGGCAGGACAATCATGGCACGTTCAGATACGCCCGCGTCTCGACGCCCGGGCAGAGCCTCGACCCGCAGCTGGACGCGCTCGAACTGCGGCAATATCTTCGAAGACCATGCTGGCGGCGCGAAAACCGCCCGGCCGGGCCTGGACAAGGCGCTCGCCTGGCTCCGCGACGGCGACACGCTGGTGGTCTGGAAGCTGGACCGCTCCATGCCGCACCTGATTGAGACGGTGCAATCCCTCGAGGGCAGGGGGGTCGGGTTCCGGGCGCTCACCGTGGGGATCGACACCACCACCTCCGGTGGCACCCTGGTCTTTCACATCTTCGGCGCCCTGGCGCAGTTCGAGCGCGACCTGATCCGCGAGCGTACCCGTGCCGGCCTCTCCGCTGCTCGGGCCCGCGGCCGCAAGGGTGGCCGCAAGCCGGTGGTGACGCCGGCCAGGATCGCCCAGGCCCGGGAGCTCGTCGACAATGGCCTCGGCAGCGGCAAGACGGCGCTCTATGCGGAGATGGCGGGGGAACAGTGACAATTCGCTCGAAAACCAATTCGGATGAAGAGTTTGCCTGTCGATTGCTGATCGAGCATCTGACCAAGCAGGGAAAGTCCGGATTCAGGTGCGAATTGAATTCGAATGACCCTCCGGATCTCCTGGTCACATGGGATGACGGTTCTCAATGGGGTGTGGAAGTCACGCAAACATTTCAGCCAGTGGCAAGGGATGGTGGGAGTGATGTTGTTTCCTCGGCGCCGATTACCGAGCCACTCCATCGCTTTGGGCAAAAACTTAAAGAAGCGACAAAGGAGATCCGCAAGCGGGACTATGTTTTGAATCTAGGACCAGACCCCGCCGATAGTTTGGAGGGGCGGCCGATAGGTTTCGGCAGAGCCTGGAAAAGACAGACTGAAATGGCGATTCGGCAGCACATTGAAGCGGATAGAACGGACCCTTTGACACGCACTGGGATAAGGTTCGAACCAGGCGGTCTGGGAGACCGTTGGAAGGTTCTGGTCACCGCAGGAGTTGCGGAAATGAAACTGACCACCTCTGTAATGTTGGGACGAGCCTTGGAAGAAAAGACCAGAGGCTTGCCAAGGTGGACAGGGAGGTTGGCTGAGCGATGGTTGCTACTGTTGAGCGCCTATCTTCTTGTCGATGACGTTCGCGAAGTGGAAAGGACGCTGAAGAAACTCATCCAAAGTGATCCGAAACTGCGCGGATTTGACGGCGTATTTTGGAGTGGATCGTCCGATCGTACACTTATTTCGATTCCCGTAGCAGTGCGTCAATGACTGCCATGCTCGAGACTCGGTCAGAATTTGAAATGTGCCAGTTTAATTTCCGGGGTCATGACCGTGATGCGATGCCAACAAAGGAGATTTCTGAGTTGGTAGGGATCGCAGCACCTTTCCTTTCAAAACGGAAGACGAGAACCAATGAAAGACGATGATCCGAATTTCTGGGCACCCGGACATGCCTGCGCGAGCCTATCCCTGAAATCTTCCATGCCGCAAAACTACTGAGCCGAGCGGTCGACGCGCATCTGGATGGTGATCGCGCTCAGGCTGGACGGCTTATTGCCGAAGCTGACATGCCCGAGGTAAGAGAGTGGGTTGAATCTCTGTGGGGCAAGACGTCTCTTGACATTCATCGTGTGCGAAAGGTGAAAGGATCACCTTCAAGACTGGACAAAGGCGACCGGGATCCAAAACGCCACGCCACGCTTGAACAGGAAAGATCGCTGATCAAGCGCGATGGTTACCGATGCCGGTTCTGCGGTATTCCGGTCGTACGCAAGAAAATCAGAAAGGACATGCATCGCGAATACGCTGAAGCACTGCCTTGGGGCGGCAGCAATTCAGAGCAGCATGCCGCGTTCCAGTGCCTGTGGCTACAGTCCGACCATGTGCGCCCACACAGCCGCGGCGGGCATACAGATCTCGACAACCTTGTCATCACCTGTGGGCCCTGCAATTTCGGAAGATCAGAATGGACGCTTGAAGAGGTTGGGTTGATCGATCCTCGCACCCGTCCGGCATTGCAAACCGAGTGGGACGGACTGGAACGCTTTGTCGTTTTTTACAAATAAGTTCAGTGACGGTGATTGATTTCGCTCCCTTTTTTCTCGCGTTCTGTCACAGATAATTTCAGTGTGTTGCAGCGGGCAAGGTCGGTCATAAACATGGAGAACGTCCCCGATCAGGTGTGGCGAGAGGCAGTGCTTCGTCCATTGGCAGCTCTTGCGGAGACGCCGGCATGCCGCCGTCAGATCATGGAACGTGGATTGCGATCTTGACCGGCGCTCCTGCCTGGCCCCATCGGATAGTTTGTTCGTAGAACCACGCTAAGGAAGAACATCGCGCAAACACCCGGATTTTGGCTCAGGCTGCCGATTTTCTGCTCGAGTTGAGGTTCAATGGACGTGCGATTTTGCGCTCAACTGCACCAGAATTCCAGTCGAAGTTGCCCGTCAGGATGATATGCTCCCAACCGAGTGGTGAGGTGAAAGGCAACAGGCAACAGGCCTGGATCGGGCATCTGGCCGGTCACTCCGAGATGATCTGTCGCCTTGTCCATGTAGAGTGTGTTCCAGAATACGATGTCGACCTCCGCTCCATGCCGATACGGTCTCGGCACTGCAGAACCTCGTAGACAACGGAACGTCCGTGACCAGGGCCGCGAAATACGTCGGGATAGGAAGATCAACTGCATACAGGGCGATCCGGGAAACCCGTCCGTAGTAACCGTTCTTGCTCCGTTCCTCCTTAGCGTGGTTCTACGAACAAACTATCCGATAGGGCCTATACTGGCACAATATCGGGTTCTCTGTCAGATTACATGCAAGAAGAATCCCCAAAACGCACGTTCGTCGATCCCCGAAAAACGGCTCAAAATCAACGACTTGCGAACATTCGATTCCGTTTTGTTCCGCTTGAAGTTCCGTTTAGGGCCCTTCAACGTGGCCACACGGTCCAAACATGGAAAGAACTGCAGCTTGACCCCACGGATATTGGTGGTTCCCGAAATCGGCTTCAACACCATCTTTCCTGTCATGATGGGACTACAGGATCCCGCAGGCGCCGACAGAACGCCTCTACAGCGACGATAGCGTCGGCGGCGAGTGTTTGGGGATCAAGATCGGGATGGTCGATCCGCATTTGGGTTACGTAGGCCCTGGAACCTTGGGCTGCCGGGTTCTCGAAGTTGGCCCCAAGGTCAGTAAACGCCGTTCGGAGAGCAGCGATCTCATGAATGAAACGCTGCTCAATCCGTGTGACTACAGCATCCGTTCCGCCAGCGTCATTATGCGAAAGCACGAACGCAATGTCGTACCAGTCCTTGGCCTTACGCCGCGAGAACGCAGCCGCGGTCTTGGCAAGCAGGAACCCGGCAACACCGGAAACGTTCACCTCGGCGGTGTACATGACATTGCCGTCTCGAACGTTCAATTCACGAACTTCAATATCGCGCGCCGCGAATCCGGTGCCGCGAAGGTTCACGGCTCCGAGGCATTCGCAAGCATCGAACGAAATCGTCGCTTCCGCCGGTCTATCCTGAAGGTCCGCCAGGAGCTCGAACTTGACCACGGGTGCGCCAAAAACCCCGTCCGCGACCCAGCGCCAGATTGTGGCATTCTCCGGAGCGAAGCCGGCATCGCGGAGGGCCTGTTCGAGGCGTGCAGTGTTCACCGCCCCGCGGGCGATCTCAAGATCGACCTGTACATCTATGTCGATCGTGCCGGCGTGCTGGAACTCACTTTCGCTACAAAGCAGTTCGGGGACGAGTCCCCCGAGCACAACGAATTCAGGCCTTTCCCCATAGTGGCGGACGACGTGGACCAATGCCTTCTCCGCGGCATCCCGTGCCACTCGAGAACGGATCGCCAGGTCATCGACCACGCATCGTCTCCCGGAGATGCTCGGCTGCTTCCTCGCCTCGCACGCCGATGGTCCGTAGATCGGCGTAGGCGCGTGGCCACGGGACAAGCCGCAATCTGTTCTTCACCGTAGCCAGGCGCTCGGCCGTGACCGTGGGAAACGGCCGCAAGGTGAGCCTTCCGCCCTCGATCGGCCGCAGTCCGATGCTCGCGGCCAGCCACTCGAGCCTGGCGCTTGTCTTTTCTGCTACATAGACTTCGCTGGTCGTAACCGTCGTCAGATAGGGGGCCAGCACCGACCCGGCGACAGCGCCCGTAGCTGCCCACGATATCCCCGCGCGATCCCACCGGCGACCGGTGTCGGCCAGGCCCGCCACCGGGTCACGCCAAGTCACACCGACCGCGATCGAGACCGGCGGAATCAACGCCGCCGCCGCCGCCGCATACGCGTCCAGCAACCGATCCGGATCGGCAATTCGACGAGCGGCGTTCGGACCGCGCCGAACCTCGGCGTTCAGGAAACCGAGATCCGTAAGGGTGCGTAGCGCATTGGTGGCACTTCCTGCGGACAATGCCGTAATCTCCTGCATGTCGCCGACGGTTCCTCGGCCGCCACAGAGCAAGGCCTCGGCGATGGCCAAAACCGCGGGTGTCCAACGGGGCGGTTTGCGGGGAGTCTTCTGGGCACGACCATCCCTGGATATGATAAACGACCCCCGTACGATCTCCGCAGCGCCGGTCTCGTCAACCCAGCCGATCCCTGCAGTTGACAGCGCTTCACGTGCGGCGAACGACATGAGCCGGGCGGCCGCAACGTCGGGGCGATTGTCCTGGTTTTCAATCAACTCGCGTGCCTGTCGAAGTCCTCCTTCGCCCAGCCATGTGACTCGGACGTGCTCTCCGTTAATTTCGAGGTCGACCGAATGACCATCCTGATGGCCACGCCGAATCCGAACCGAAGGTGGGAATACAGCCGTAATCGCGGCCTCGGCACGCTGGGCAACGTCACTCCTGGTCATGTTACCTGTCGAACGGTTTTATCATCACAAATATACATTACTTCACTCTTACGATGATGTACAGAAATTACTGAGATACGGCGCGAAGTCGGATCTGGTACTAAACATTACCGCCGCATCGCAGCTACAGATTAGCGGTCTGATGATCGAGGGCCAACCGCGCCTCAATTACATTCTCCGGACGACTGCCGCGTGAAAGAGATAGTCAGGGACACTCTGCGAAATTGACGCTCGCGAGTTACTGATACCGGTTTTGCAATTCGGGACTCGCGAGCGTATCTCTCTCCCTCCGCAAGGTTGCCTGCGGCAGGTGCGCGTTGCGCAGTAGCTGGATATAGGCTTCCGAAAGCCCCGGGTCGCGCTCCAGGATCTTCACATTGCCGAATTGACAGTTGATCGACATCGGGATGCGGATGCTCGTGGCAAGGGAACTGTTCCGGGCAGTGGGTTTCTCCAGATTCGTACCGGATTGAAGTCGAGCACTGAGGCAGGAAACTGTCGAAGGCGGCCAAATGGGGGTCGGCTCCGGCTGAGTGCAAAATGACACTCTAAGCGATTTTCCGTCTGTTCAATGTTCGATAGATGGTTGGTCGTGATACGGAGAAGACCTCTGCGAGCTCGCTGATCGAATACTCCCCGGTATCGTGCATTCGCCAGAGTTCCTTCTGCTGCTATTCCGACAGTTTTGGCTGTTTCCCTCGCAGCTTGCCCTTCGCCTTTGCGATTGCCATGCCCTCCGCGGGTGCGCATCGTGATGAGGTCCGCTTCGAATTCGGCGAAGGTGGCAACGATGTTGAAGAACATTTTCCCCATTGGATCGGTGGAGTCATGGACTGTGGCGCCGAGTGCGAGTTTCACGCCTCTTTTCCGCAACTCTTCGGCAATTGTACGTGCATCCGGAACGGCGCGGGCCAGACGATCCAGCTTTGAAACGACCAGCGTACCGATCTGCGTCACAAATGGGCACACCCGCAGGTGACGGTCGAATGTGACACCTCTGAACGTCACAAAAGGGTGGAATGTCGACTTCTGTGACAGTGTCAGGCATCAATCCACCCCAATGTGACAGGTTGCCATGCCCAGAATCGGATATGTCCGGGTCAGCTCGTCGTCCCAGGACCTCGAGATCCAGAAAGTCAGGCTCAGCGCAGCGGGCTGCGAGGTCATACGCACCGAGACCGGCTCAGGTGCTTCACGCGAGGGCCGCGCCGAACTGCAGGACATTCTGGAATTCCTGCGGGAAGGTGACGAACTGGTCGTACATCGCCTGGACCGGCTCGGGCGCTCCACCCGCGACGTGCTGAACCTGGTGCATGAGCTGGATGGCAAGGGCGCGTCGCTTCGCGTGCTTGAGCCCGAAGTTACGACTGCGGGAGATCTCGGCCGCCTGGTTGTCACCGTTCTCGGCATGGTGGCCGACATGGAGCTGAAGTTCATCCGTGATCGACAGCGTTCCGGGATTGAGGCGGCGAAGAAGAAGGGCATCTACAAGGGCCGGCAGAAGCAGGTTGATGAAGAGATGATCAGGCAGCTTGCTGCAGAGAAAGTCCCGAAAGCGAGGATCGCCCGCGATCTCAAGATATCTAGAATGAGCGTCTATCGTGCCCTGAAGAATGGAGACGGGTCGACCGCGAAGAACGGTTCCGCGCACTCCCGCTCCGATGCTGACGACACTCCGAGCGCACCGCCGGCATGAGAATGTCAGCGTTCACTGAAGTCTTTTGTGAAAATCCACTGAAGTTATTTGTGAAAAACGACAACACGGGCATAGCCGATCAGCATGTCTCACAATCGTTCGTTTGGGACACAGAGTTTTTCCTGTGGTTTCCGAATAGAATTTCTTGGTTAGTGTCGGCGTTTCAGCCAACACTAACCAAGATATTCACAGGCCGTTTCACAATCAAAATCTCGCAGACAACGGAGAAAAGAAAAGACATGCCCCGTCGAACCATACTGACAGATCGGCAACGGTCTGCGCTGCTCTCACTGCCTCGAAATGGAGCGGAGCTCCTGCAATATTATGTCCTGAGCGAAGAAGACCTCCATGTCCGGCGGCGTCGCAGGCCGCACAACAAACTCGGATTTGCTCTGCAGCATTGTGCCCTGCGATATCCTGGAAGGGTTCTGACACCTGACGAACTGATTCCGAAGAACGTGGTGGATTTCATCGGTGAACAGCTTGGTCTCGATGGCGACTGCCCTGCGCGAAATCGGTCGCGTCGAACGATCCATATTCATGGTCAACTGGATCATGGATCCCGACTTGCGTCGGCGTGCCCAGGTCGGGCTGAACAAGGGCGAGGCACATCATGCCCTGAAGCGCGCCATTCACTTCCATCGTCAGGGCGAACTGCGCGACCGGACAGGTGAAGGACAGCATTACCGCATGGCCGGCCTCAACCTGCTGGCGGCTATCCTCATCTACTGGAACACGATGACACTCGGTGAGGCCGTCTCCAAGCGTCAACGCGCGGGACTGCCGACTCCTGTCGAACTGCTGGCGCATGTCTCCCCGCTCGGTTGGGAACACATCAACTTGACTGGTGAATACAGGTGGCAAAGACGCGTGCACGGTGCCTGACAAACCACACGTAATCTCAGCATCTCGGTCGGTCACATGGTCAATACCCAGACCCACTGATCGACACCGAAAACACGCATCCTTGCCCCAATCAGCATGCAATCCGGGTGCTGTTGCCCATGAGCGCACTCAGGGAACCCGAAAAACGCTTGGCGTAGGATTTCGCCCCCTTCCGCAAACGACCCCTCAAATCCCGCTCACTGAAAGGCACCGGTTCAAGTCAAGGATCCGCGCTTCGTCGGCAAAATCACATGAATTGCGGTCTTTGGGAATCGAGGCTAGGAGAGGATTTGGCGTAGGGGACCAAATTGACCGTGTTTCGGCGATTTGTCAAACTCGACACGAATGAACCGAGACGAATTTGCGTTGGCGCTTGATGCAAGCCGCCAGCGTCGCGGAAAGGGCGCGCGGCACTTGGACTGTGACTGCACCGAGGCTGCACCAGGCGGGCTCCAAGGTCGTCAAAATCGAGGAAGCCGGCGTCGCCGTCAGGACAAAATGGCTTGGTTCGGTCGTCATCGAATGCGAACAGCACGTGGCAAAAGGATCATACCATGAGGTACTACATGACCGGCGCGACCGGCTTTTTGTCCGCCTATGTCATTCGCGATCTGGTGAAAGAGGGGCATATGGTGGTGGTGACCGATCTTGCCCCGCACCCGGAATTCGTGGCGGACATGGTCGGTGATGAAACACTCATGAGGCAGGTCACTTTCGAGCGTCTCGACGTAACCGATCTGGGCGCGATGATCCTGTCGATGAAGCGGCACAAGCCCCAGCGGGTCATCCACATGGCAACGCTACTGGGTGCCGCCAGTGACGCCAACCCGGGCTTGGCCATCCGCGTGATTCAGGGTGGTACCTACAACATCATGGCCGCCTGCGTCGCGCTGGACGTCGAGAAACTCGTCTACGCCAGTTCGGCCAACGTAACCGGCCTGCCACATCTCTTCGAAGGCAACGAGGTGCCGAACGACGCATTTCTGACTTCGGCCGACTTCTACGGTGTTCAGAAGATCGGCACCGAGCACCTGTCGCGTTTGTTCAAGGACAAATACGGTCTCGATTCTACCGGCCTGCGCTACATGTCGATCTATGGCTATGGAAAGGCGTTCAATGCGGCCCGCGGCAGCCTGTCGCCCTTCCATACCGAACTGATCGACAACCCTGCATCGGGCAAGCCTGGCAACGTGCCCTACGGCGACGCGCTCTTGGACTGGCTCTATGTCGAGGACGGCGCCCGCGCCACGGTTCTGGCTGCCAATACGCCTGACACCCCGTCGCGGGGCCTGAACATCTGCGGCCAGCGTGCCACGGTAAGCGAAATCGCCGCAACGGTGCGGAAATTCCTGCCTGGCGCGGAGCTTGAGGTCGCGCCAGGTGACTGGAATTTCCCGCCGTATCTCTATGATGCCAAGACGACGGAAAACGAAATCGGCTACACGCCAGAGTACTCGCTCGAGGTAGGTCTGCGCAAGAACATCAACATGCTGCGCGCACGCAACGGCCTGCCGGAAGTCTGAGCGCGGCACCCATCGAATAGGTAGAACTCCGCGCTTTGGGGCCGCCCTCCCCAGTTTGTTGCTGAGACCTCGCAGGAAAGTCTGCGGAAATCCCGCGTCGCGCCACATTCGCCGGAGACGCCTCATGACCCATGAGGTGAGCTGGGTCGACGTCAGAAAGCCCGAGTTTTCTTACCTGACTCAGGTGCTCGAATCGGACAAAGCGCCGGCTCAGTCACGACGGCAATCCTCTCTGGCCGTTGACCCATGCCTAGGCAGATGCGATTTCCCTCAGCGCGTTTGCCAAAACCGTCAGCGGTAAAATTACAGGGCAATTCAACCTGGCTTGGATCTTCCGCTTCAGCTCTTTACCGAATGTTGTACAGTCAAATACGACGTAGTCGGGAGCGATTTCCACCAATTTGTCCAGAAACACGTCCAGTTCCTCATCTGAAGGCTCCGGCCCGAAGGATTTGGTAATGAGGTTGCCCGAGTATCCCTGCCATCTATTCACTACATCTTCCGGCAAATCATCAGGATGCGTTATGATCACGCCCTGACCCTTTGCATTTATTGCCGAAAGGAAGTTGCGCACCAGCCGCCGAATTTCCAGATACATGCCGTCAAACTCGTAACCTGACCAAGGCTCCGTGCAGAGAACTGTTGCAACCTGAGCGCCCTGTCTTTCGAAATGCCTGAGAGCCTTCGGAATTCCGGCGTGAACGTGTCGTCTCGAAAAGAAGACCATGTTTCCACTCGGCGGTAAATTCGTGTGTAGAATGCTCTCACCCGGGTTGCGATCCAGGGCTTCGAAATCCTCAAGGGTCAATTCTTCAAGCGCGCCGAACTGAATGATCTCGGCGCTATCGCCCAATGCCTCCTCCAGTGGGGCAACCATATCGGGGCGAGGGGACTTGCCGAGCGGGATGACTCCAATCTTCATTTTCCTAACTTCCTCCGTGCTTTTGGTCGCGGGTTTGAGTTCGATCGGCGGTCCTTCGGGTGCGCGAGATCAACCCGTGTAGGCCGCCCGCACTGCGCTGGCAAGTGAAGTCAACGGAAGATACGTAGGGATACCCAGTCGAACCTGAATCCGATCCCTGAGTTCAGGGCTGAACCCGAAACAATCCAGGACCGCGTAAGAGTAACCGACCTTTTCAAGCTCTCGCATGATCACCTCGTGCTCTTCGTCGCTGCGACCATCAGCCAGATAAACGAAGTCCTGATCTTCCACATCTGTCCAGCGGTCGATAGTGGCCTGTTTCTGGCCTTCGACATGGTAGAAGACCACGCCCTTGCCGTTGTAGCCCATCCCCGTGACCAGGTCATGCATCACCGAAAACACCTCGATCCACTGGCCATCGAACGTATAGCAGACCGGCCATTTTTCGGAACAGCACACGGCCACCATATCCGCACCCTTGGCAGCCACAACTTCGAGGTTTTCCTGCATACGGTCGAGGACATGCCGCTTGGCAAAGCTAACCCGCTTGCCACCGGCGGCGGGCAGTACCGTGACCAGCATGTGATCGTCGGGGCGCTGATCAAGTTCAAGGATCTCCTCATGGCTCAGCCCGTCGAGACATCCATGCTGGATGACCTCGACCCCGTCACCGACGATTTCCTGGACAGGTTCTAGCCAGTCGTTTCGCGGTGTTTGGCCAAGTGGCATTAGGCAAAGCGTGGGTTTCATCAGAACAGGTCCTTTCGGTCCCGGAATCCCGTGAGTCCGGATTGTGAGATTTCCGTTGGGGGGCACTTAGAGGCCACCCTGTTCACCGCCGTCCATCGGAATGGTCGCGCCGGTGATGAAGCTCGACATGTCGCTTGCAAGGAAGGCGACGACCTCGCCAAATTCGCGGGGCTCGCCGACGCGTTTGAGGGCCACGGGTTCGGCAAGTCTTGCGCGGGCTTCGTCTTCGGTGATGCCGTAGAAAGCGGAATCGCGTTCTACCCTACGGTCCTGCAAGTCCGTCCGAATAGGGCCAGCGGCAATCGCATTGCATCGGATATTATCGGGCCCGTGCTCGATCGCGATCACCTTGGTCGCATTGGTAATTGCAAGCTTGGTCGAGCCGTAAATTGCCGCCCCCTCATGCGCATTGAACGCCCAGACAGTTGAGTTGTTGATGATTGAACCGCCGCCCCGTTCGCGCA
The DNA here is from genome assembly GCA_963664045.2 of Paracoccaceae bacterium. Classification (GTDB taxonomy): domain Bacteria; phylum Pseudomonadota; class Alphaproteobacteria; order Rhodobacterales; family Rhodobacteraceae; genus JAPPHA01. Next base: position 240,525 of record CAXXGT010000006.1, read on the forward strand.
TCGAGGGGATCACCGCCTTGGCCAACAGGACAGGGCCGGTGACGTGAACGGCGAATTGAAGGTCCCAGTACTCCTGCCTGGTTTCAATGACCGGGCCATATCCGATCGTGACGCCGGCGTTGTTGAACAGGATGTCCACGCCTCCAAAGGACTCGATCGCGAAGGCGGCACAGGCCTCAATGTCGTCTTCGCTCGACACGTCCAGATTGCACCAGGCGGCCTCCGCGCCGCTGGCTTGCAGCTCCTCGACCCGTTTTTCCAGTTCGGGCTTTTCACCTTCGGCCAGATCGTCCTGTTTCAGATCGGACAGAACAATCGTGGCGCCGTATTCGGAAAGCACCTTGGCGGCGTTGAAGCCAATTCCGCGGGCAGCCGCGGCGCCGGTAACTATGGCGACCTTGTCTTTCAGGGTTGGCATGGCTAGAGTTTTCCTTCTTCACCGAAGTCATAAAGCCAATCGATGGGGCCGCGCTCTTGCGCCATTCGCGCGCGGAGCTCATTTGTTGCAGCTTCATCGAAACCGGACCCGTCGGCACTCAGAACCACACCAAAGTCTGCGTGTGCAGAGCTTTCGGAGATCTTCCGGTCGAACACGTCATCGACGACCATTCGCGGGTCGCGTTCAAGCGGGTCGCCGTATCCGCCACCGCCGCCGGTTTCGCGCACGAATATATCCCCGGCCTGGAGATCGATGACTTCCTTTGAGTGCAGGTGCTCTACCGTCCCATCCACCCGTTCGATGTATGCGCGCCAGCGGGCGCCGGGTTTGCCGCCATAGATGCCCCAAGGGCTGGACAGCGATCGGTCATGACGGTGACAACAGCGCACCGGGCCTTTCAGGATCTCAAAGGAGCGCCGGATGCCAAGTCCGCCTCGGTATTTTCCCGGACCGCCGGAATCCATGCGCAGTTCATGGTCGCGAACCCGGACCGGATAGCGGGTTTCCCAAGCCTCTGTAGGCGTGGTTTGCACGTTCGTGAAGCCATGTTCCATATGGTCGAGGCCGTCGCTATCCGACCGTGCCCCGGTGCCGCCGGTCGTTAGGTCGGACGATCCGTAGATGTCGCCCGCATCATCTTGGCCGCTGAATGACGTCACCATGTTGCCGCCGGACGGGCTGGACACAGCTTCGTCTGGGCTTACGGCTTGAATGAGCGCGCCTTGCACGACATCGTAAGCGCGTTGTGCGATTTGACCACGCAACGCCATGGGCGCGGGGCGTAACGGGTTGAACAGGCTGCCTTCCGGGGCGCTGACGGTGATCGGCTTCACTGCGCCCTCGTTGAGTGGCAGGTTCGGGTCCGCCATGCCCTTGATCGTGGTATGCGCACCCGACTCGACGCCCGCCAAGTTCACGTTGATCGGTGCGGGCTGCTGGGGCGCGGTACCGGAGAAATCGACATTGATATCGCTACCTTTGACCTCCACCCGGCATTTGATCGGCAGGCGCGGCAGATCGCGGGATTTGTTGTCGACCCAATCCTCGAACTCGTAAACACCATCCTTGAGCTTGGACAGTTCGGCACGCATCCGCGTCTCGGCCTGATCAAACAGGATATCGATTGCGGTATCAATCGTATCGAGGCCCATGGTCTCCGCCATTTCCTGGAAGCCTCGGACGCCGACCATACACGCGGCGAGCTGCGCTTCGAGATCGCCTAGCACGGTGTCGGGGATACGGACGTTGTAACGCACGAAGTCAAAGCTGGTCTTGACCGGCTTGCCTTCCTTCATCCACGGAACCGGCGGGATGATCAGGCCCTCCTGAAACAGCTCGGTCGTGTTGGCCGACATCGAGCCGGGTTCCTGGCCGCCCACGTCCTCGTGATGCGAAAGAGCGCCAGCAAATGCGACAGGCAGATCACGGCCTTCTACGAAAACCGGTGCAGCCATCAGAATGTCGGGCAAATGGCCGCCGCCCTGATAGGGGTCGTTAAGGATGAACGTGTCGCCCGGCTTCATGTCCTCCAGGGGAAATTCCTGGGTGATGATTCCGATCCCGGGTCGCATGGTCGTCAAATGGATCGGGCAGGCGCGGGCTTGGGTGATCGTTTCGCCGTTCGGCTTGAAAATTCCGCAGGAACAGTCTTCGCCTTCCTTCACGATCACGGCAACCGCCGACCGCAGCAGCGTATACTGCATCGCATTTGCAATGGATTCCAACCGGTTGCGGACAACCTCTATGGTGATCGGATCGACGTTTCGTTTGAGCATGATGCTCGCCTTTCGACTTCAGCTCCGGATGATCATGTTGCCGGCGGCGTCTATCGTCGCCTCTTGCCCCTTGCCGATCACCACGGTTGTGTCCGGCTGATCGAAGATCGCAGGGCCTTCGATCCGAAATCCGACGGGAAGATCCATCCGCCGATATCTCGGTGTAGCGACTTCGCCCAAATCGGGGAATGAGGCCCTGCATATGCCGGTCGGTTTGATGTCAGTCGCTTCCGCGGGAAGTGCGCCCGACACGGCATCGGATGGCAGAGGGTCCGCCGGTTGATAGCTGACCAGCCGCAAGTTTACGAGTTCAACGGTACGTTCACGGTTGAAATGCCCGAAGACGTCGTTGTGAACGCGGTGGAAGGCTTCAACCGCATCAGCACGCCCTTGCTCGTCGAACACAGCCCCGAGTGGCACCTCAAGCTCGTAGCCCTGACCCTCATAGCGCATCTCCGCCGTTCGACGATGCAAGACCTTTACGCCATTCAAACCTTCGCTCGCGAGCGTCTCTTCACCCTGTGCCTCGAGTTTCCGGAACTCTTGCTCTACCAGGTCGCAATCCGCCTCGGCCGTATCACGGATGAAAAACGTGCGTACGCCGTCGGTTTCGAAGTCCGCGACCAACATGCCGAAGGCGGAGAGAGTGCCCGGCGAGCGAGGCACCAGGACTTCCTTGATTCCGATATCCTTTGCCACAGCGGGCGCAAAGGCACCGCCCCCGCCGCCGAAAGACACCATCGTCAGGTCGCGTGGGTCGATGCCGCGCTTGATGGTGACGAGCTTGATGGCTTCGGCCATCTGGCTGACAAGTATGCGGTAGACACCCACCGCCGCCTCGACAGCGCTCATGCCAAGTCTGTCGCCGAGCTCCGTCAGCACCTTTTCGGCCAGGTCAGGGCGCAAGTTAACGGTCCCGTCGGCGAAGTACACCGGGTTGAGGTATCCAAGGACCATGATTGCGTCCGATGAGGTCGGCTTGTCACCGCCCCAGTCGTAACAGGCGGGACCGGGATAAGAGCCCGCGCTCTCCGGTCCGACATGCAGGCCGCCGCCCTCGTCGATCCAGGCGATCGAGCCGCCGCCGGAGCCGACGGTTTCTATGTCGACCATCGGGACTCGTAGCGGATACATCCCGATCCGGCTTTCGCGAGTGATTTGCGCCTTGCCATCCCGAATGAGACAGACGTCGGTCGATGTGCCGCCAACGTCAATTCCCACCAGTTCGCTGCGCCCTGACATCTCGCCTACATAGCGGGCGGCGATCACCCCTGCGGCCGGGCCGGAGAGGAACATGGACACCGGTTTTGCCACCGTCATGTCTGCCGAAGCGATGCCGCCGCTCGACTGCATCAGGTGCAACCTCGCGTGCTTTCCCTCGTGCGCCAACCCGCCCTCGAGCTGTTTGACGTAGTGCTCGACCTTGGGGCGCACATAGGCGTCAAATGCCGTGGCGCAAACACGCTCGTACTCGCGGAAGGTGGGATTGACGCGGGAGGAGAGCGAAACCATGAGGTTTGGGAAAGCCTCGGCCAGAATCTCGGCCGCTCGTTCTTCGTGGCGGTTGTTGCTGAAGGAGTTCAGGAAGCATATCGCCAGCGCTTCGATTCTGAACGCGTCCACCAACCGGCGGACTTCCTCGACCACCTGGGCCTCATCCAGAGGTTTGACAATGTTGCCCTTTCCGTCGATCCGTTCCCGGATGCCTACGCGGAAGCGCCCACGCGCCAGAAATCCAGGGGTCTCGGGCCCCGCGCGCATATCATACAGATTGCTACGCTTCATCCGGCCCATCTCCAACGCGTCCCGATGGCCTTCGGTTGTCAAGAGCCCCAAGCGCGCGCCCTTGCGTTCATGCAATGCGTTGGTGGCAATTGTCGTGCCGTGGATGTGAACGATTTCGACGCTGTCGTGTTGCGGATCGACGCCGGTCATTTCCAGTATCATTTTCACCCCACCGATCACGCCTTCCAACACATCAGGCGACGACGGCGCCTTGGCATAGTACATCCTCTCATTGATGAAGCCGGCGATGTCGGTGAACGTTCCGCCGATATCGATGCCAATTCGGTGCATGTGAACCTCGTGAAAAACCGGCCGTCGTGGAAGTGTGGCCGAATCCGCCAAAGCCCCGAAGGCCGCGCCGTGCCGTAATCTTGGTTTGGTCGATCTTTGCTGAGCGGGCACGCAAGGTCGAATTTCGAATTGAGGCCAGCCTAAAAGATTAACTGATACAGTGTGTCAATAGACTGAAATATGGATACTTTTCTGACTGAATGATGTGGACGCGGGAAAATTCGGGCAACCGGTAGAGGTTGGGCGGAGGTTCCGCGAAGCGCGGGACAAGGCCGGAGGAGAAGCGCGGGATGCGCAATCATCCTTCGGTCAAACCGGAGCTGTTCGGGTCCTCCGAAAGGTGAACCCGCGCTTCTTCGTGTTCCAGGATGCTGTCGCAGGTCGCCCTCAGGTCTTCGAGGAACAACTGTGCAATCGCACCAAGCGGCCGGTTCTTCAGATAGACGGCTTCGGCAGTTGTCACGATCTGCGGGCGGAACGTGCGAAACACCAGTTCGGGATACCGATGCGCGGATAGGAGCAGGTAGGATTCAACAAGTGCGATGCCCTGATTGAGGGCCACCAAATCGCGCGAGGTGTAATGATAGCGCACTTCCACTGCCAATTCGAGGTCGATGTTGGCCTGTTTGAACGCGTTTCTGATGACGGCGCCGATCGGATCCGAGGGACTGACCGATATGAAAGGTTGATCCGCAAGGTCTGGCGGTTCGATCACCCTCTTTGTCGCCAAGGGGTGATCCTTTGGCAGGACGCAGACCATGCTGACATCGCCCAGCTTGACGCGCTGAAACAATGGGTGTTCATCAGGCACGTAATGGACTCCCAGATCGGCCCTGCCAGTTTCGACACTGTTGGAGACATAGTCTAGCGAGCCAAGCTCGAGGCTAACCTTGACTTCGGGACGGGCCTTTCGAAATCTGGCGATCGCCAAGGGCATCACCGCGTTTCCGAGGGCCGGCGTGCAGACCAGTCTCAGCTCTCCAATCAGATTGCCCTTGATCTGTTCGACGACGAAATTTGTCGAATCGAATGCCTCGAAGACCCGTTGCGCCCTTTCATACAAGAGCTTCGCCTCTTGCGTCGGCACCAGGCGCCCACGGAGCCTGTGGAACAGCTTGAACTTCAGCTGATCTTCCATGTGAAGGATCATCTGGCTAACGGCCGGCTGCGACACGTTCAGCATGTTCGCCGCGCCGACGGTCGTGCCCGTCGACATGACCGCACCAAAGATTTCAAGTTGCCGTAGGTTCACCGCACAATACCCCAGCATTTCACTCCGCCACAAATGCGGCGGCAGATGTCCCAAGCGTTCGCCGCCATGTGTCGAACGGCTTTCGGACTCATACGCCCGTCAACATAGCCTACGATCTATAGCCATGAAAATAAATAGAAAAAGTGGCATGTATAAGTTGAACTGAGAGGTCGGACGTCATTTTTTTTAAGCATTTTGCGAGCGGTCACACTACGCTGCCATCGTGCCGTCGAATGCGTTCGCCCGGTTCAGCGAAATGCAGAGGCAGGCAGACACCAAGGGGCCTTCGGGCGTTCCAAAGCGAATTCTATCAGGATCGCTCAACTCGAACCGGCGGCCCCGCAACAGGAGAAAAATCATGAAACTCATGGCTCTAGAGCATACCAGAAGGGCGTCACTGGGAGCGTTCGTCAGCGTCGCATTGGCCGCTTTCGGCGCATCGGTTCCGGCTCATGCCGCCGACTACAACCTGCGCATGCAGGCCAATACGGGTCCGGGACTGACGCCGTATATTGCACTCGAGGAATTTGTCGAGAACGTCAAGGCAATGTCGGGTGGCCGGATCGAAATCCAGCTTTTTCCGGTCAGCGCTCTTTTCCCACCGAATGAGGGCCTGGAAGCTGTCGCAACCGGCATCGTAGAACTCGGTCTGACCACGGGCGGCTACTTTGCTGGTCAGATGGGACCAATCGCCACGATGGAGTCCGGACTTCCCGGCGCCGAAGCCAATGCCTGGGAGCGCAACGCCTTCTTCTATGAGAAGGGGTTCATCAACATTGTGCGCGACGCCTACAGTGAGCACGGCGTACATTATCTCGCGCCAAACCTTGGTTCGCCTTGGGAACTCGTGTCGAAGGTTCCGCTGAATTCGGCGGCAGATTTCCAAGGAAAGAAGATCCGTGGTTTTGGCATCGAAGCCGAGTGGTTTCAGTCACTTGGCGCGGAGCCCGTGAATATCGGTGGCGCGGAGATTTATACCGCGTTGGCGACTGGCGTTGTGGACGCGGTGCGCTGGGGCGACGAATCTCAGAACCTTGCGCAGGGACTTCATGAGGTCGGGAAGTATTATATCAAACCGGCACCCATGCCCGCCCCGAACAACCATATCTTGGTGAATCAGGCGACTTGGGATTCGATGTCGCCCGATCTTCAGGCGATCCTCGAAGGCGCGGCCAAGCTTGCCTCGATGAAGTACCTGACCCTGACCGCCATGTCGCGTGGTCCGGCGCGTGCCGAGCTGGAGGCTGCCGGCATGGAGTTTACGACGATCCCGGCTGATGAGTGGCTTGCCATGCAGCAGAAGGTTCGTGCAATCTGGGCAAAGTATGGCGAACAGGACGAACGGGCCGCAGAGGCCGTGGAGCTTCTGCAAGACTTCCTGACCGAACTCGGTCGCTGACACACACTTGAGCTCCGGCGATCATGTCGCCGGAGCCTTTCAGTTTCGGGACGAACATTGGACCCGTTGGTCCTGCGCCCGTTCGCAAGAAGTGCGTTCTTGTGCTAAGTTTCGATGAATGCGGAGAATTCGAGAACAGGGCCAATGTTGAAGCTGGCAGCCATCATTGACGCCATCAACGCCAAGATCGGCACCACTGCCGCTTACCTGGTCTACGCGGTCATGGGCATCATCGGATACGAAGTGGTGATGCGCACGTTCTTCAACAAGCCAACAGCCTGGGTGCATGACCTCAGCGGGTGGCTTTTGGTTTTCTACATTTTCCTGGGCGGCGCTTGGGCGCTGCAGAAGGGATACTTCGTGCGGGTTGACGTCGCGTACATGCACTTTCCCGCGCGGGTTCAGGCTGCGATCGAGTTGTTTGCAGGCACAACCCTGATGGCGCTCTTTGCATGGATCATGATTACCAAGGGGTTCGAGTTTGGAATGCGGTCGTACAATGTAGGAGAGACCTCGGCGAATGGGTCTTGGAAGGGACGGGTTTGGCCGGCGAAGCTGATCATGCCTATCGGGATGATCCTCTTGTCGCTTGCCTGGGCGTCCCGCGCCATTCGTGCGGCGGCCCGACTGATCGATCCCACAACCGTAGCATCCGAAGAAGAATCCGGGGCTGCGGGCTGATGGGCGCGATCGAATTCTCCTTGATCTTCTTTGGATCCATGTTCCTGTTCCTGGGGATCGGCGTCCCGATCGCCGTGGCTCTGGGCGGGCTCAGTGTTGCGTTGGTCTGGATCTTCTGGGGACCAAACGCACTGAATATGCTGGTCCTGAAGTCCTATGGGATGGCTTCGGCATTCGAATTGCTGGCCGTTCCGCTCTTCGTGTTCATGGCAAACATGCTCGAGCGATCCAAGATCGCCGACGATCTCTACCAGACCATGAGCAAGTTTGCCGGTTCACGTCCGGGAGGTCTTGCAGCGGGCACAGTGCTGATCTGCATGATCTTTGCCGCCATGGCAGGAATTTCGGGCGCCGCGACAGTATCGATGGGCATTCTGGCGCTGCCAGCGATGCTATCGCGGGGCTACAACACCAAACTGGCCCTCGGGTCCATCGCTGCTGGCGGTTCGCTTGGTATCCTGATTCCGCCGTCGGTCACGATGATCATCTACGGTGTCATCGCGCAGGTTTCCGTCGGCAGGCTCTATGCTGGCGGTGTCGGGCCAGGACTGCTGTTGGTGGTCTTGTTCCTGATTTACATCATTGTTCGCGCGCGGCTGAACCCCGAGATCGCGCCGGGGCTGCCCAAGGAAGAGCTGGCTTCATGGCCTGAAAAACTTCGCTCGCTTACGGGCTTGATATTCCCCATCGGATTGGTGTTCGCTGTTCTCGGCTCCATCCTGGCGGGCGTTGCCAGCGTGTCGGAGGCGGCCGCCGTGGGTGCCATCGGATCCATGCTGACGGCGATGTTCAAACGCGGATTGAACTTCCGAATGTTCCACGAGGCCGCGGTCAACACATTGATGGTTTCGTCCCTGATTTTCTGGATCGTTATCGGGGCAGCAGCATTCGCCACGCTCTACACGGCTATGGGTGCCGCCAACCTGATCCAGGGCATGGTGCTTGGTCTTGAGATCGACCGCTATTTGATCCTGGCGATCATGATGGGGATCCTGCTTGTTATGGGGATGGTGATTGAAACCACTGGCGTAATCATGATTGCGGTGCCGGTCATGACGCCGATCATATTGCAGATCGGCTTCGACCCGATCTGGTTCGGCGTACTCTTCATTATCATGATGGAGATCGGCTTTTTGACACCGCCTTTCGGTTACAATCTGTTCTATCTGAAAGGGGTTGCGCCGAAGAGTGTCAAACTGAGCGAAATCTACATGTCGATAATTCCTTTCGTCCTGCTGATGATCCTCGGACTGGCGCTCTGCATCGCCTTCCCTGGCATCATCAAATGGTTGCCTGAGGCGGTATTTGGCTAGCGAGGAGGCGTCGAACGGAAATGTTCATCCGCAAGATAACCTATCAGCTGAAGCCTGAATGCGACACCGAGAAAGGCCACCGGGACATGCGCAACGCCTTGGCGCGCGCATTTGAGGATACCGAAGGCATGCGCTCGGTCAGTCCGATCATGCCCAAAGTCGAGGGCAAGTACGAGGTGATCACGGTTTATTACGACGAGGCCAGCGCACGGGCCGCGACCCCGAAAGTGCAGGAGGAATGGAGCAGATTCTCCCACATGCTCGTCGAAGTCCCCCAGATCGCACTGTATGGCACGACGTTGAAGGAGCTCTTGTAGCAAGTGCCCAAGCGATCGGGAGCGGGGCGAATGATTGGCGGTAGCGGAGCCAGCCGCTGGCAAAGCCCCGATTGGCCGTCGGCCACCCCGTATCTGCTGCTCATCGTACCGCCCTTGCTTTGGGGTGGAAACGCCGTGCTCGGACGGCACGTCGTCACGGAAATTCCGCCTGTACAGCTGTCGTTTCTTAGATGGCTGATATCTCTGGCGGTGCTGCTGCTATTCACGTTCCGGCCGTTGCTACGGTCCGGTCCGGTCCTGCGCGCAAGGTGGCGAAGCATAACTTTGCTATCGTTTCTGGGCGTGTTCAGCTTCGGGACTCTCTTGTATGTCGGTCTGCAGACAACGACGGCGATCAATGCCGGGCTCTTGCAAACACTGGTCCCGGCAACGATACTCGTCTTGTCCCGGCTGTGCCTGGGACTCAGACTGCGGCCGCTCCAGATCCTTGCCGTTGCCTTGTCGGCGTTGGGGGTGCTGCTGGTCCTGTCTCAAGGGCAGTTGAACGTCCTGATGCGGCTCGACCTGTTGCCCGGCGATCTTTGGATCCTGGCCGGCGTTTTGTGCTGGGCGTCGTTTACAACTCTGTTGATGCGAGACCCGATACCGCTCAACCCGATGGCGTCGCTTGCGGTGCAGATCGCATTCGCGCTCCCGATGCTTTTCCTGCTGTCCGTCGTCGAATCCTATGTTTCCAGTCCGGTCCAGTTGAGCTGGGTGCATCTTGGCTATTTGATTTGTCTCGGGCCGGTTGCCGGCGCGCTCGCTGTCTCGCTCTGGATACAGGGAGTGGCTGCCGTAGGTCCGCCCGTGGCCGGTGTCTTCCTGAATCTGATCCCGGTCTTCGCGGCGATACTTGGAATTATCTTTCTCGGCGAAGCCGTTCGTTGGTTCCACGTCGCCGGCATGCTGGCCATTGGATCGGGAATTCTGTTGATGACGGGTCTGACCAGCAAGGTGAGCCGACTACCGACCCCGCAAGATCGAGGAAAGGGAAGACCGCGCTAGGCAGCGCCAAGCAACCAATTTGGCACTGGCTTGCCTCGCGCATGTGCTGCGGGAAACCTATGCACCGTGTTGGTGATCGCGTCGGAGCGCCGACTGAAAGATCAGCACCCCACCGATCATCAAAATGGCGGAAAACAGCAAGCCCGGCGGGGCCGCTTCACCCAGGAAGAGGAAAGCGCCAGTCGCGCCGAACACTCCGATCAAGGGACCACTGAGGCTAAGAAACACCGGCCCGGACAAGTACTGGACGCTAAGCAGCGCCGGGTATTGCAGTGTGAAGAGGACCGTCACCGCGGCGAGGATCGGCAAGGCATCGCTGGACATCAGACCCGTTGCGCTGTCGTCCAGACGGGCAGCCACAGGCAGGCAGAGCAGGCCGCCAAGAACGAGCATGAGTGCGGACGCCAGCAGAGGTCCCATTCCTCCCGGCCAGAACCGTGTTCGATATATGTTGTTCACCGCCATGAGCACCGGGTTGCAGATCGCCAGAACTACCCAGCCGGCGTCAGCGCCTGACGTAGTGCCGAGCTTGGCCCGTGCAAGGACAACGCCGCCAGCGACACCACAAGCCACGGCGAGCAGCTTCACCGGCACCAAACGGTCCATTCTCAGCAGCACGGCAAACAAATAGGTGAGAAGCGTAGGCAGAATGAAGGCGAGCGAGACGACGGACGCCCCGACATGCGCGACGCTGACGAAATTGATCGCGTTGTAGGCGACCATAAAGCCGCCGGAGACCGCGCTATAGATCAGAACATCTCTGCGCAGGATGACCTTGGCTCTGCCGGAGATGTGCGAAATCCAGGCCAGCACCGCCCCGGACCCGATCATCGCGGCGGCAGTGAACCACAGCATGGGGGCATTTGCGCTGCCGGCAATCTTGGTCAGCCCAGTCACGCAGGCGAACATTGCACTAGCTGCGAACATCAGGGCGATGGACAGAACGGCTGGTTTCGCGTCTTGCGCCATCGCGAAGCTCAGTCCCGCGACGGGTCTTCAGGAATTTGGATGGAACATCCAAAAGCATCCGTGACGCGCATTCCCTTCGGAACTGCACGCTCAGCGGGATGACATTTCAAAGCTCTTTGCTTTCTTGGGGCGAGTTCCGACGCTCCTTGACCGCAAAGGCAAACCCTTCGCATGCGACCACAACGACATTGGCTTTCTCTTTTGGCGCGCCAGCGGCAACTTCTTTGCCTGGGTCGGTCTTGACTCCCGAACTGTTGCCACCGGACGCCCACACTCCCCACATGTTCTTGATGAACCCTATCACGTGCCGCAGTCAAGGTTGGTAATGTTTTGTTTGACGCATCGAATCGCGCTCGGAAAAAGCCGCGTGCCATCCAGCCAGAGTGTCTCGCCCCGCCCGCCAGTCGAGCGTGTCGGAATAGCGGAAGTCCAGATAGCCCAGTGCGCAGGCGACCGCGACGGTGCCGACATTTGCCTCTTGCCCCAGCTCACCTGCTTCGGCCTCCAGAACATCAAGGGCTTGCGTGACCTTGTTGATCTGGCCGTCAAGAAACTCGGGCCAGTGATACTGTTCGGGACCGGCGGTGGCATAGAACCGCGTGAACACGGCCGCATCCATGATCCCGTCACCGATGGCTTGCAGCCGCAACACTTTCCACCGGACCGGGCCGGACTCGGGAAACAGCTTCGTCCCTTTGCTCTGAGCGTCGAGAAACTCCACGATGACCCGGCTGTCGAACAGGGACGACGCGCCATCCCGGAGCAGGACAGGCACCTTGTCCAACGGATTCTGACGGGTAACCGTTTCGTTCGCAGCAACAGGGGTCAGGCCAAGAAAACGGACCTTCAGTTCACCTGCCTGTCCGGTTTCGTGCGCGACTACGCGGCATTTCCGAACGTAGGGCGAGGTAGGGGAACCCAGGAGTTCCATCTTTCAATGTCCTTTCACGTCGTCGGGTGATCGTTGCACGGCCAAAGCCCTGGCCGTGCAGCCCGTGGCTCAGAGACCGTTGGTCAGGCCACCATCTACCTTGATGACCGCGCCGGTGATGTAGCTTGCGCCCGGACCGGCCAAGAAGGCGACGGTCGCGCCCATTTCCTCACCCTTGCCGAGGCGCTTCAGCGAGGTGGGCGCGGCCATCTTGGCCCGCACGTCTTCCAGAGAGACCTGCCGGCGATCCATCTCCATTGCCGCCCGGCTGTCATGCATCTCGGTCATATAGGTGCCGGGCAGCATGCAGTTCACTCGAATCTGGTCAGGGCCGAATTCCTGCGCCAGCGATTTCGTCAGCGCAATCATGCCCGCCTTTGCGGCAATATATGGCGATGCGCCGGGAAGGGGCTTCAGCGCCCACATCGAGGAATTGTTGATGATCGAACCGCCGCCACGTTCCCGCATGATCGGAATGACCGCCTGGCAAAACCAGGCCATGGCGCGGACACAGATGTTCCACTGGATCTCCCACGCATCGTCCTGCACTTCGAGGAACGGCCCGCCACCAGTCGGAACGCCGGCGTTGTTGAACAGAATGTCGACGCCGCCGAGTTTCTCCGTCGCAACGGCAACGGTGTTCAGAATGTCTTCCTTCTTGGTGACGTCGCACGGCACGCCGACTGCGTTAACGCCAAGCCTCTTGATCTCCGCAACACGCTCTTCCAACCGAGAGGCTGATCCACCAACCGCGTGATGCGACTTGCCGGTTAGGTCGGGACGGGATTCGGTCAATCCGCAGGTCACGACACTTGCGCCAAGCGCAGCCATGGCGAGAGCCGATTGATGGCCCATCCCCGACTGACGGGTGCCGCCTGTTACAATGGCGACTTTGCCCTCGAGGCTGCGTTCAAGCTGGATCATGTGTCCTGTCCCTTTGACTTCACTCTATTCAGAAGCGTTGACGATTTGCGCGATCTCAGGTGTCACGCCTGCGGATTGGCCCCCGTCGACCGCAATGGTTTGCCCGTTCACCCAAGAGGCGTCATCTGATGCCAGGAAGTGAATGACTGCCGCCATTTCTTCCGGCTGCGCGATCCGGCCCAATGGAGAGGCCAGGGTATTGAACCTGTTCAGCCAGCCCATTGCGGTGTGAGTTGTAGACGGGCTGATGGCATTGACGCGAATGCCCTTCGGGCCAAGCTCCAAAGCGCCCGATCGGGTGATTGAGACCGTGGCCGCCTTCATCGCAGCATAGGCACCTGCGCCCGAGGCCACCCGGTTTGCCGAGAGCGAGGCCGTGTTGATGATGGATGCGCCGGGCTTCATCCGATGGGCGGCTTCGCGCATGCCGTAGACCTGGCTCATCAGATTGATGTCGTACTGCTTCTGATATGTTTCTGCCTTGGCCACTAGTATGGACTCGCCAGTAATCACGATCCCTGCGTTGTTGACTGCAATGTCAAGTTGACCAAAGGCGTCCACGGCCCGCTGCATCAACGCGCCGACCTGATTTTCGTCACTCACATCGCAGGCATGGTAGACCGCACCGACCTCTTCGGCTCTCGCTTCATGGTCGCCCAGGTCGCTCATAATGACACGCGCTCCGGCGGCCCGGAACCGCTGGACCGTCGCAAATCCGATCCCGCCGGCGCCGCCGGTAACAACTGCGACCTTGCCTATTAGTGAAAACATGATGCGAGCATCCTCCTTGCGGTACGAATGAGCCTGGTCGGGCATGTGAAGCTAGGATGAAAACCAAACCTTCTGCCGTCAATTCAGGGGACTAGTCGATTATCGGCCCTGCCTATAACCGGGTGTTATTCTGACTGGGTGCATCCGAACTTTCTTGCGATGAATTCTGTGCGTTGCGTAAGGATATAATGGGCACTTATCAGGGGCTGGCAATTTCTCATAGTTGCATTGATTGACCAATAGCCGGACGGCAAACACACTGCGTGCAACGACGATGATCACGGCGTTCATGTGCCGCGTCGCTCTGTCAGCCAATTGACCGACGCTTCCGACGGGAGAGAAAAAAATGAACAAGCCCACGAATTTTCACACTGCCGCCTCCGAACTCGAATTCGAAACGCGTGCTTTTATCAATGGCAAGTATGTCGATGCTGCGTCTGGCAAAGCGTTTGACTCGATCAATCCAGCTACGGGCAAGGTCATCACGTCTCTCGCTGCCTGTGGCGAGGAAGATGTCAACCGGGCTGTATCCGCAGCGCGCAATGCATTCGACGCCGGGTCGTGGGCCCATATGGCACCGGGGGACCGCAAGGACGTATTGCTGAAATGGGCCGAAATCATGCAGCAGAATGCAGAGGAACTTGCCCTGCTCGAGGTGCTCGAATCCGGCAAGCCCATCGGTGATGCCCGCGAGGAAGACATCCCCGGGACGATTGCCACTCTGCGCTGGCACGCTGAAGCAACGGACAAGATCTACGATCAAGTCACACCTGCACCGCATGATGTCGTATCGTTGTATGTGCGCGAGCCGATCGGCGTCGTCGGTGCCGTTATCCCGTGGAACTTCCCGCTCTTCGTCGCAATGTGGAAACTGGGGCCTGCGCTTGCCGGCGGCAACTCGGTTGTCATGAAGCCTGACGAACACACTTCGCTGTCGATGATCCGCATTGCCGAGATGGCCGCCGAAGCAGGCATTCCCGAAGGCGTTCTGAACGTCGTTCCTGGCCTGGGCCACGAAGCGGGAAAAGCCATCGGTTTGCACAACGACATCGACTGCGTGAGTTTCACCGGCTCCGGCGAGGTTGGCCGTTACTTCCTTGAATACGCGGCCAAATCCAACATGAAGCGGATCGTGCTCGAATGCGGCGGCAAGAGCCCGGCGATCTTCATGGACGACGCCAACGTCTCAAGGGCAGTCGAAAACATCGCGGCGGGCATCCTGTTCTGCCAGGGCGAAAACTGCTCAGCCGGATCGCGCCTGATCGTCCATGAGAGCCGGAAGGACGAATTGCTCGATGCGCTAAAGCCCGAATTCGCTGGCTGGACGGTCGGTGACCCGCTGAACGAGGACACCAAGATCGGTGCGTTGATCAGCGAGCGGCATCTGGGCAAGGTGACGGGCCTGATCGAGAAGGGCAAATCCGAAGGCGCCAACGTCGTTTTGGGCGGAAACCAGATCTACAAGGACAGCGGCGGTTTCTTTGTCGAGGCTACCATCTTTGATGGTGTCAAGAACGACATGACGATTGCACAGGAGGAAATCTTTGGCCCGGTTCTGTCGGTGATCACCTTCCAGGACGAAGAGGAAGCCGTGAAAATCGCCAACGAAACCAACTACGGTTTGGCTGCATCGCTTTATACGGAGAATCTTGGCACGGCGCACCGAGTCGCGAAGGCGATCCGCGCCGGAACGGTCTCGGTCAACTGTTATGGCGAGGGCGACTTTGCCGTGCCGTTTGGCGGCTACAAGGAATCCGGGTTTGGCGGCAAGGACAACGGTCTGGCGGCGCACGATCAATACACCGAACAGAAGGCGATCTGGATCCAACTTTGAGACGCCGGATTGGCACTGTCTGTCCGCGCGCGGACATGACCACACGGCCTACAGTTGGATACATGCCCGGCGTTCGGTCCCGTATTGGACATCCAGTCCGTATCAATGCAAATGATGCTGCAAGATCGGCAACCCAGGGGCCTTGAGACATGAAAGAAGAAAAGAAAGACTCGACGAACCAGAACACTTTTCCACAACACGGTACCCCTTGGGAGGATATCCGGCAGGACCTGCACGAGTTGAAGAAGCTTGATGTCGACTGGATGAACCACCCGTTGCCGGGCTACGTCTACTATTTCGGCGAAGAGATTAAAGACAATCAGCTCGAGGCTTACAACATCTATTCCGCCGAGAATGGCCTGGGCGCCGGCATCGCCTTCTTCAGTCTCGAAAAGATGTTGAATGACATCTACGACTGGGCGCGCGATCTCTACCACGGGCCTGAAACGATGGGCATGACCTTCACGTCCGGAGGCACCGAAAGCCTTTTCGAGGCGATCCGTACGGCGCGCAACCGATCGCGTGCCCGCGGCACGACTGGCCGCCTCAACCTTGTCATTCCTTACACGGCACATCCGGCGATCGATAAGGCTGCACAAATTATGGAAATCGACGTTGTCCGCGTGCCCGTCGATGCCGAATTTCGCGCTGATGTGGAAGCCATGGCGGCGGCGATCAACGACCAGACCTTCCTCATTCTTGGGTCGGCCGTCTGCTATCCTTATGGTATTTACGATCCCATTGGGAAGCTGGGAGAACTGGCGCTTGAGCGCGACATCTGGTTGCATGTGGATGGCTGCTGGGGAGGCTTTATCAACCCATTCGCCAAACAGCTGGGCTATCCGGTGCCGGAATGGGACCTCGAGGTTCCTGGTGTGATGTCCTTGTCCGCCGATCTGCACAAGTTCGCGTTCTCGACGAAGGGTGCATCGCTGATGTTGCAGCGGTACCAGGAGAACAAGGACAGGTACGAGACTTTCTCGATCAACGACTGGCCATGCGGTACCTACGAGACGCCGGCCTTCCAAGGCTCGTCCGGGGCCGGGTCCATTGCATCGGCCTGGGCGATGATCAGGTTCCTCGCCAACGAAGGCTATCTGAAGACCGCGAAAGCGGCGATGGATGCCACGGTCCAGCTGACCGACGGTGTCAATGCCATCGAGGGTCTGCGTGACGTTCGCGACGGTGCCCCGGTCGAGGGCAACTCGATGGCGTTTCGTTCCATCGATCCAGAGGTTGATATCATGGCCGTTGCCGATGTCCTCGACGCAAATGGCTGGCACTGCAGCCGCATGCGCGAGCCGCCTGCAATCAAGCACTCGGTCACGCCACATCACCTGTCGGGCGTCGGGAAATTCCTGAAGGATGCCGCGGCAGCGGTAGAGAAGGTCCGACGAATGGGACTGAAGGGCGAGTACGACGAGCGGACGTATTGACACGCTGGCATCGCCTTTAGCGGCCCGTGACGCAGGTGGGGACTACCGTGGTCTGTTGTCAGCGGCCCTGCTCGTGCTGCATTCGGACTTACTGCCCCTCACGCTGCGAATCGACCATCACTCCGAAGACCCAGTTGCGGGTCGATTCCGGTTAGGGGCGGAATCGTACGTTTAGCCTGAAGTTCTGGGGCGGGTCAAAAAATTATTGAATCGTATCAACATGATACGTGGATCGGGGCTGTCACGGTCTGCCTACAAGCGGCGGATCCGGCCGGATCCGCCTTCACATGGCTGCAATATCCTTCAACAGTTTCAGCGCCCTCGCCTGGCTGGCGTCGGGCCGGGTCGTCAGCTCGATCGTGGTTTCCCCTTTCCCACCGCCCGTGCGTGGAACCGTGTGGGTTGAACGGACGATGGTTGACAGGCTGTCGAGAAGGGTCCGAAAGCTGTGGGCGCCGCTGCCGTCCGGCAGGGTGTGGGTATGAACCTTGGTCAGTGCCGGCTCCGATCGCCGGGCGGGCAGCACCGGGTCCCCGGTCTCGTCGGGTTCGGTGTCAGTGTAGCACAGGGGGGCCCATGCCTTGCGCATGTGCCATTCGACGAGGCAGGCGAGCATGCAGATGAAGACATGGGCGCGGACCCGGTGCTCGAGGCGGTGGAATATGGGGCGGACCTGGAGGTCGCTCAGCTTGAGATTTCGGAATGCACGCTCCACGCTGGTCAACCTCTTGTAGTTCCTGACGCATTCGGCGGCGGCCATGTCGTCGGAGCCGAGCGATGTGCGGATGATGTAGATTCCGTCGAGGGCGGCCTCGGCGTCGATGGATTGCTGCTTGCGGCGGAAGCTGAAGCTGGTCGCGGTGATGTCGACGTGGAAGTGCTTCTTGACCTTTCGCTTGTTGATGACCTGCCCGACGGCGAGACCGATGTCGGCCTCGCCCTTGAGGGTTCCGCCCTCGACCCGCGTGACGATCTCCGAGAGCGCCTTTTCGGTGGCCTTGAGCAGCTCCTGCCTGACCCGGTCGCGGTGCCCGGCAAGGCGGGGATTGCGGCAGGCGACGAGGCGCTCCTTGGGGAAGTCCGGATGGTCCCGGATCTCGAACAGGGTCTGCTCGTGTTCGGGATCCTGGAAACGGTCGAGATGGCCCTGGCGGGCGAGCTTGCGGATGGTCTGGCTCTTGAGGGCGGTGATCCAGTCGACGCCGTCGCGTTCGCGCAGGGCCTCGATGGTGGCCTTGATGATCATTCCGCGGTCCCCGACCATCACCACCCGGCAGAGGCCGAAGCGGCGCTGCAGGCGGTCGAGCTCGGGCAGGAGGGTCTCCTTGTCGGTGATGTTTCCCGGGTAGACCGAGACCGCGACCGGTCGGCCGTCGCGGTCGCAGAGGAGGCCGAAATTGATCTGCGGGACGCCGCGCTTGCCGTCGCGGCTGTAGCCGAAGCGCGCGAGCGGACAGTGGCTTCCCTCGTACCAGGTCGATGACAGGTCCCAGAGGACGAGGTCGTCTTCCTTGATCCAGCGTCTTGCCAGGCGTCCCTGGATGCCCTCCTGTCGCTGGTTGAGCCAGTCCATCGCCGCGTAGAGGTCATCGGCGGTGACGTCATCGGCGATGCCGAACTCCTCCGGCAGGGTGGTGTTCCGCCACCAGCGGGTTGTGGCGAGCTTGGAGTTCGGCCTGAGGATGCGGCCGGCGACCATGGCCAGGACAAGCTCCCGTTCCGGGCAGCGCTCGCGGGCGACGAGGCGGGGAAGGCCGATGGCATTGATGGCCATGCGGGTCGCCTGCACCGCCCCGTGGTGGCGGGAGCGGACCGGGTCCCCGAGAATGTCGCCGACTTCGGCGTACTGCTTTCCCGCGAGTGCGCCGCGCAGGAGCGGGATCGTGTGGGGCGGCAGGTGGGAGAGATTGGCGAGTGTGCGTTTCTGCACCCGGTTGTTGTGGTCGCGATAGCTCTGCCTGAGGAGGACGGAGGTGTATGTTTTTCCGTTCTGATGGGACTTGATGACGGCGACATGCATGGATGAGGAAGCGGCCATGGGAGTGCCCCTGATAGCTAGTGCCTACTTGTTTGTCCTCTTCTGGATGATCCTGACTATGATGTCAAGCGGGTATTTCGCCAGAATGCGGGGTTATTACGGCAAATGTTGGAGATGTCTGCTATCGGGCCGCAAGACGGACTGCGAGCGCCTACTGCCTACAAGAAACCGGTTCGGGAGATGCCTGTCCCCTGTAACCCCTTGAATATACGCAAATAAATGTGAAAACGGGAGCAAAGTAGTCCAGAACTTCAGTTTAGCGAGTTTCCGCTGCCCGGACTTGGGGACATCCGAAGCCTGTAAGTAGATTGACCGGTTTCCGAAACCGATTTAGGCGGACAACCGGCAGCGTGATACGGAAAAGAAGGCAACGGCAATCTACCGTGTGAACGTCAGGAATTGAAAAAGATGTTCAGAGAATCGATCGGAATGCTCGTTCCAGATGCCATAGTGCTGAAGGAAGAACTGGGCAATTGGGAATACTGCCGCAGACGTATCGACCTCCTGCGTCTCGATCGAAGCTGATGCCTCATCGTCGTGGAATTGAAGCGTACAGAGGGCGGCGGCCAAATGGAACTGCGGCCTGGTGTTGAGGGTCTTCCGGCAATTTTCTCAAAGACTGAGAAATTAAAACCGCTTTGATTTGCCGTTGAGCCGAACGAGCCGGGGATGGGGTTACGCTGATTGAGCCACAGGCGCCTGCCAGAAATCGTCCTGGTCAACCCAGCCCCATCATGCGCCCTCATTCGCACAGTCGTCGGTCCTGCAGCTCGCTGGCCATGCGGTTTCCAACGTTCTTATCCTGGTGGGAGCGGTCCGCCACCTCGGCGGCGATCATGGTCACGGATGTATGTGTCGGCCGGCAATTTCATGCTCAGGGATAGGGCTTCTGCGCCGGCAACCCTTGAGACCCGTGGAATCGATCGAATGCTCCCTTACGCGGATCGCACCTCCGTGGGTTTCCTCAAATCCCGATCCTCTCGATTTCATCCAGCGAGACGCGATCGGCACGCCGGTCATAGAGCTTGGTCGTCTTGGGATCCGCATGGCCTGCCAGGTATTGGGCGACCTCGACCCGTGCCTCCGGATTTTCCAGGTACGCCGTGATGCCGGTCGCCCTGAAGCTGTGGTTGCAGACATCCGTCGATATTCCTGCAACCCGGGCACGTCGCCGGAGCATTTCCCACGCGCGTTGCCGAATGAGGCGCCGACCCGATAGAGAGCCGTCGCGGTTGAGCGCGCGGAACAGGGGTCCGTCACGGTCGGGGGCGATTCCGGCTACCTCGATGTAGTCCCGGAGATAAGTCTCGAGGTTGTGATGGCAGGGCACTTCCAGCACCTTGCCGCCCTTTTCGTGGAGGCGCAGCCAGAGACGGCCATCGGTGAGGAAGACGTCCTTCACGTTCATGGCGAGCGCTGCAGAAATTCGCGCGAAGCTGTACGTCATGGTCGCGATCAAGGCGCGATCGCGAAGATCTCCGACGGTCTCCACCGGGATGGACCGCAGGAAGCGGCGACACTCGGCGGCTGAAAGAACCGGTGTCGTCCCGCGGCGAACAGTGTGCTTCGGACCGCGCACGGCGGCGGCCGGCGACGACGTTACCACCTGGCGGACGGTCAGCCAGTCGAAGAGCCGCCGGATCCCGGCCAGCTCCTGCTTGACCGTCGGGCGCGACGCCTCGCGCATGCGTGCTTCCAGCCACACCGCGATGTGGACCGGCTCGATGTCGACGACGTCGTTGATTCCGTATTCCGCAAGCCAGTCGAACAGCCGGTGTGCTGCGCGTGCGTAAGCCTGGCGGGTGTTCGGGTTCCGGATCTGCGCGGCGAAGAAGTCCAGCCAAGCGCGCCGGCCAGCGGGTCCGGAGTTCGCGATCTGGTCCGGAACGAAAACGCCTGCGGCGGTGGAAAATGACGACGTCGCGGATGTCGAGGCTTCCGCACGAATGATGTCTACCGTTTTAGTCAAACCTGCGCGGTTCCTCTGTAGTCCGGGTCATGCTCTTTGACCTGTCCGAATTGAAGGGTCCATAAACGCCGTTATGTTAGGCTGAATGAGGGATGGCAAAGGAGAAGCGAAATCAGATGGATAGTCGACAAGACTTCAGTATCGTCATACATGCATGACCAACGAGGAGATTGCCATGCTGTCGCTCCGCCTTCCTGCCGACATTGAATCCCGTCTTGAATTCCTGGCCAGGCAAACGGGCAGGACCAAGAGCTATTACGCCCGCGAGGCCATCCTCGAAAAGATCGAGGACCTGGAGGATGCATACCTGGGCGAGCAGGTCCTGGAGCGCATTCGCAAGGGTGAGGAGAAGGTCCTGAGCGCAGAAGAAATGTGGCGTGACCTGGAAGATCGAATACGCCACAAGTGTTCGCAAATCCGTCCGCAAACTTGACAAGCAGGTCCAGCGCCGCATTCGCGATTTCCTCGAGTTGAGACTGGCGGAAACGGGAGATCCACGGCAACTCGGCGCCCCGCTGAGCGGGACGCGCTACCGCAATCTCTGGCGGTACCGTGTCGGCGACTACCGGATCATCGCCAAGATCAGCGACAGGGACATTCGCATCCTGATCGTCCGGATCGCCCATCGCCGCGAGGTGTCGGCGGTTTTCTCTAATCGGAACTTCCAGCGGAACAAAACGGAATCATTGGTGAGAAAGTCGTTGAATTAGAATCACTTACGCGGATTTCGAAAAAGGCGATTCCGGACAAATGTTCCCATGTAAAGTCAGGGTGGCGTCACTTTTCCAATTGACATGGCGCAATACATCCCCCCATAGTCGTTCCCATGGCCATCAACGTCGAGTTCATCCCGAACAGGGGCGCACAACCCACAATCCTCATCCGCGAGGCCTGGCGCGAAGGCAAACGCATCAAAAAACGCACCCGCGCCAACCTCACCGGCATGCCCGAACACATCATCAGCGGAATCGATACCCTCCTCAGGGGCGGTGTCGCCGTCAGGAACCTCAACGAGGTCTTCGCCATCAAGAGGGCGGTTCCCCACGGACATGTGGCAGCGGTGCTGGGAACGCTCCGGTCCCTGGGCCTGGTGCGCATCCTCGACCGCAAGGCGGACCGCATGCGTGATCTCGCCGTCGCCGCCATTGTCGCGCGCATCGTCGATCCCGCCTCCAGGCCGGCCACCGCCCGGGCGCTGTCGCCCGAGACCGCATCGACCAGCCTCGGGGCCGTGCTCGATCTCGGGCCGGTGACCGGCAACGAGATGCTGGCCATGCTCGACTGGCTGCTGAAGCGCCAGCCCTGGATCGAGAAGAGCCTCGCCAACCGGCACCTCGCGGGCGGCAATACCCTTGTTCTCTACGATGTTTCGTCGAGTTTCCTTGAGGGGCGGTGCTGCCCCCTGGCGGCCTTCGGCCACAACCGTGACGGCAAGAAGGGCAAGCAGCAGATCACCTACGGACTGTTGTGTGCCGCGGACGGCTGTCCGGTGGCGGTGGAGGTCTTTGCCGGCAATACCGGGGATCCCTCCACGGTGGCGTCGCAGGTGGCCCGGGTCCGCACCCGCTTCGGCATCGACCACGTGGCGCTGGTGGGCGACCGGGGGATGATCACCACGGCCCGCATCCACGAGGATCTCAAGCCGGCGGATCTCGACTGGATCTCGGCCCTCAAGACCGAGGATATCCGCAAGCTCCTGCGTCCGGCGGGTCCGGACGAGCCGCCGCCGCTGGTCCCCGAGGCCCTGGTTCCCGACGCGGTGGCGGAGGTCACCGGCCCGGACTTTCCCGGCGAGCGGCTGATGGTCTGCCTGAACCCGCGGTTGCGGGAGGAACGGGCCCGCAAGCGGGAGGACCTGCTGCAGGCGACGGAGGAGACGCTGGAGACGATTGCGGCGTCGGTGCGCGCGGGCCGGCTGAAGGGCCGGGAGGCCATCAACCGCAGGGTGGGACGGGATGCCAACCGCAGGAAGGTCGAGAAGCATTTCGAGATCACCGTCACCGACGATGCCATCACCTGGAGCCGGCGGCAGGAACGGATTGCCGCCGAGGCACGGCTTGACGGTGTCTACGTGATCCGCACCAGCCTTGATCCCGAAGCCATCGGGCCGGAGGCGGCGGTGGTGGCGTACAAGTCCCTCGCGCAAGTGGAGCGTGCATTTCGAATTCTCAAGGCATCCCGGCTGGAGATCCGTCCGGTCCACGTCTGGTCCGAGGATCATGTCCGGGCGCATGTGTTCCTGTGCGTGCTGGCCTTCTACGTTGAATGGCACCTGCGCCGTCGCCTGGCGCCGCTTCTGTTCGAGGATGACGACCGTGAGGGCGTGCAGGCACGACGCAAGTCACCGGTGGCGCCTGCCAGGGTCTCGGAGAGCGCCAAGGCCAAGGCCGACACCAAACTGACCTCCGACGGGCTGCCGGTTCACAGTTTCACGACGCTTCTCGCCGACCTGGCCACGCTGACGCTGAACGAGGTGGCCATACCGGCCCGGCGGGCGTACCGGTTTCCGCTGATGTCGGAACCGACGCCGCTTCAGAGCCGGGCATTTCAACTGATGGAGATCGATCCGACCAGGTTTGTTCCCAGTACGAATCCAGCCTGATATCGGATACTTATCTGATATCATTGGATAATATTTCAAATCTGGTGATGAAGTTCCGTCTAATCGCAGCAATGAGGCGATCGAAGATCCGTGCTCCGATGCGTCGGAAGTGGGCCTTCAGCTTTGAAAAGGCAGTTATGTCCAGAGTTTTCTGCAATTTTGGTTTGGCACTCCGTTTGGGTTCGGGTCCGGGCTGTAGGCCGGCAGAAACGGAAACCAGCAGACATGGGCCTTGAGTACCTGGGCGGCGGCCCCGACATTGAACGTTCATGGCCGCCTCTCCGGCAACGTGGGGCTTGAACGCTCAGCGTCACTCCTGGGGCATGGACGGAAATTGCTCCTTCGGTAATTGGCCGCCGCTACCCGCGGTTCAGTGGGTGCAAATGTTGAACTTGAAGAGTTGCGACGTCCGCCCTCAATAATCGGTGTGCCGGGTTCAGGTCCCGAACGACAAGAACGGCACGCACGTCTTCGGGATACTGGATTGCGAGTTCAGCGCCCCCGGATGCGCGGGTCTAGTGCATCCCGCAGCCCGTCTCCGATATAGTTCACGCTGAGAACAGTCAGGGAAATAGCCAGTCCGGGCCAGATGACCCGCTCCGGATTGAGCGTCATGAAGTTCGTGCTGTCAAACAGGAGGCGGCCCCAGGTCGGAAAATCCGACGGAAATCCAAGGCCGAGGAACGAAAGCGCCGACTCGGTAATGATGGCGTTGGCAATTCCGAGCGTTGCCGAGACCATGATCGGGGACAACACGTTCGGGAGAACGTGCCGGAGTATCAACCGGTGGGACGGGGTCCCGATGGATCGCGCCGCTATGACGAATTCCCGTTCTTTGAGAGCCAGGACATCTCCGCGGACGATTCTGGCCGTTTGCATCCAGCTCGTAATGCCGATCACGAACACGATCAGGATGAAGATCCCGGTTTCCGGACCGAATGCTGCGCGCAAGGAATCGCGGAACAGCATGATGATCACGAGTAGTAGCGGCAAGAGCGGCAGCGCGAGAAAGAGATCGGTCAGCCGCATCAGCGGCCCGTCGACCCGCCGGAAGAACCCCGCAAGAACGCCGACGAGGGTGCCGAGAACCAGCGAAAGGAACATCGCCGTCACTCCGACGGCTAGT
This sequence comes from Paracoccaceae bacterium, assembly GCA_963664045.2. Classification (GTDB taxonomy): domain Bacteria; phylum Pseudomonadota; class Alphaproteobacteria; order Rhodobacterales; family Rhodobacteraceae; genus JAPPHA01. The sequence goes on from CAXXGT010000006.1 coordinate 265,385, forward strand.
GAAACCTGGCCGCCTGCAAGAACCTGGGCAAACGTGTCACGGCCGAGTTGGTCGGTCCCCATGGGGTGAGCCAGGCTCGGTCCCTGGTTCTTGGCGCGTATGTCGATCGTCTGGGGCTCAAGGGTCCACAGGAACGGTCCGACAAGGACCGCGAGGCAGACAAACACGAAAAAGATCATCCCCAGGGTTGCGCCCCGGTGCGTCAGGAACTGGTCGCGGACATCGGCCCAGTGGGATCGATGCCGATCCGAAAGAGTCGTATTCGTCGGTCCGGACTCAGTCATACCTGATCCTCGGATCCAGGATGCCGTAGAGGAGATCGGCAACAAGATTGAAAAACACGATCAGGACCGCGAATATGAATGTGAGGGTCTGGACGAGCGGAATGTCGGCTCCCTGTATCCCGATGATCAGGAGTTGCCCCAGTCCATTCACCTTGAAAACCTGCTCGGTAATGATCGCGCCACCGAATACCTGGGGTATCCCCAGCGCGATAACGGTCACGACCGGAATGAGCGAATTCCGGAGTACGTGAACAAGGAGCACGACGTGCTCTTTGATGCCCTTCGCCCTGGCCGTCCTCACGTAGTCCTGGGTCAGGTTGTCTAGCATTGACGCCCGCATGAAACGGCTGATCTGGGCCGCATTGAACAGCGCGAGCACGGAGACCGGCATCACCATTTGCCGGACCTGAAAAAGAAAGCTGTCCCAGTCGGTGACACGGTGGGTCGTGTCATAGATTGACGGAAACCAGTCCAGTTGGACCGAGAAGACCACGATCATCAGGACGCCGGTGAAAAAAGTCGGAACCGAAAATCCGACCATCGATACGAAAGTACCGGCCTGATCAAACCAGCTGTACTGGCGGTATGCGGAAACGACGCCAATCGGTACGGCAATCAGTATCCCGATCACGTAGGACATGCCCACGACCCAAAGAGTCTGGGGGAGGCGTTCGACGATCAGGTCAACGACGGGCGAACGCGTTGCCCAGCTCTGAACCCGAAGCCGGCTGCCGTCGCCGAACTGCATGCCTGTCCACTGCTCCAGGATGTTCAGAGGTTCGTTGACGAAAAACTGGATGCACCAGTAAAGGTACCTGATGTGTATAGGCTCTCCGAGCCCGAGAGACTGGCGAATCTTCTCCCGCACGTCTGGAGGAATCGTCAGCGGCAGGTTTCCGGTCGGATCGTTCGGCGCGAGATCGAGAAGCAGGAAAATCGCGAAACTGATGAACAGGAGAACCGGAACGGTAAACAGGAGCCGGCGAATTGTGTAGTTCAGCATCGGCGACCCGGTGATTGCGTTCTTGGCGAGGTGCTACCCCGGAGAGGCCCCCGGGATAGCACTGCAAGCGATGATTACTGACGATACCAGTCGGCGGCGTTCCAGAGTTCACTGTCCCAGGTATTCAGGATGACGCCACCAAGCGCGTTGGAATGCGCGGAAACGCGACCACGGTGAATGAGGGGAATCATTGCCCCTTCCTGCATCAGCATGTCGTTCATTTCCTTGGCGATCCGTGCCCGCTCGGAGAGATCGGCCGTGTTTCCGAGTTCGGATGCAAGCGCGTCGTAGTCCGGATTGCAATAGCGGGGCATATTGTTGCCAAGCCAGTTGTTCTCCGGGCTGGGGATTTCGCCGCACGTCCAGTTGTTCATGTACGTTTCCGGGTCTGTTCCCGAGAACAGGTTGGTGTACATTTCAATGTCGGCATAGAACTTCTGGAAGGTGTCCGGACTCGATTGATCCCCTCCGAAAAACACGGAAGCGTCAATGTTCTTCAACTCGGTTTCGACCCCGATTTCGCTCCACCATTGCTTGACCAGCGCCTGCGTGTCCTGGCGCACCGCATTGGTCGAGGTCTGGTAGAGAATCGACAGGCGAACGCCGTCCTTTTCGCGGACGCCGTCGGACCCCGGCGGCAGCCAACCTGCTTCATCAAGAATTGCATTGGCCTTGTCGATGTCCTGAACCAGGCATTCGTCGTTGGCAGTTGATGCATAGATCGCCGGAGCTGGCAAAACGTTGCAGGTGGCCTTGCCGGCGGAGCCGTAACCAACTTCCGAGAGCAGATTCCTGTCAATCGCGACGGACAGGGCACGGCGAACGGCCGGATCGGTCAGAAACGGGTGTGGGCCGCCATTCACGGTCGAGCGGGCGTCACCGAGGTCAGGCGAAGGATTGGTCAAATTCACCATCAGTCTTTCGACCGCGGTCCCAAAGGCGGCGATGACGGTGCCTTTGCCGGCCTCCGACATCTGTTTCAGAATCGCCGGGTCGATCTGGAGATTCCACGCGTAATCGAACTCTCCTGTTTCGAGAACGGAACGTGCTGCCGCAGCGGCATCGCCGCCGCCCTTGAACGTCAGCGTCGCGAATCTCGGTTTTGCGGGATCGCGGTAATTCGGGTTCGCTTCCATGGAAATGACGTCATTGGCACGGAATTCGGTGACCTGGAACGGACCGGTCCCGATGGGTCCAAAGTTCTGCTTCGTACACTCGGGTGCCTTTGCACCTAAGCAGTCCTGAAACTGGGCCTTCTGGATGATCGGACTTTCGGCACCGACAAACGGCCCGTACGGGAACGGCTTTGGCGTCGAAAACGTAACCTTGACCGTCAGGTCGTCCAGAACGTCAACGCTCTCGACATCCGAATAACTTGTCGACTGCTGGCAGCCGCCTTCCGGGTGCATGCAGTACTCCGCCGTGAACTGAACGTCGTGCGCAGTAAACGGTGTTCCATCCGACCAGACGATGCCGGGTTGGATTTTCCACGTTATCGACGTCAGATCTTCCGAAACCCCGCCATTGGCCACAGTCGGTATTTCCGATGCGAGCCATGGAACCATGTTTCCGTCTTGTTCGTAACGGGCAAGTGGTTCGATGACGAGTGATGAACTCTCGATATCCTTGGTACCGCCCGACAGGAACGGGTTCAGGATTGAGGCCGCCTGCCAATAAATGATATTGACGTGGCCGTCCGCACCTCTCTCCGCGTTTGCGGGCAGGGAAGAGATCGCCGCCAGAGCTGAGAGCGCGACCAGGTACTTGTACTTCATGTCAGTTCCTTTCTTTGTGTTTGTGCTCGTTGCCTCACTCCCCCCGGTTTTGTCCCGGGTTCACGCTGACGCAGGAGTCGGATTTGCGTAAAGATGGCACGCAACTTCATGACCTTTTGACAGTTCCACGACACTTGGCGAAACGGACTTGCAAACGTCCATGACAAATGGACAACGCGTACAGAAGTTGCAACCCTCTGGAGGGTTGGCCGGCGACGGGACGTCGCCTTTCAGGATAATCCGCTCGCGGTGGGATTCGCTGAGCGGATCCGGTTCCGGAACCGCAGAGAGAAGCGCTTGCGTGTAAGGATGGCGCGGCGATCCGTACAGTTCATCGCGTGGTGCGGATTCGACGATCTTTCCGAGATACATCACCGCGACCCTGCTGGTCATGTGGCGAACCATCGAAAGGTCATGGCTGATGAACAGGTAGGTCAGGCCGAACTCGGTTTGCAGATCTTCGAGCAGATTGATGACCTGCGCCTGTATCGAAACGTCGAGGGCGGCAATCGGTTCGTCGCAAACCACGAATTTCGGATTCAGGGCCAATGCGCGGGCGATGCCGATCCTTTGCCGTTGCCCGCCCGAGAATTCGTGCGGATAGCGGTTCACGAAGTTCCGGTTGAGACCTACAGCATCCATCAACTCCCTGACGCGGTCGATTTTCTCCGTTGCCGTGTAGTCGGTATGTTCGTTCAGCGGTTCGGAAATGATCGCTGAGACGGTCATTCTTGGATTGAGACTTGCCTGCGGATCCTGAAAGACCATCTGCATCGTTGGCCGGATCTTCCGCAACGCTGTTCCGGAGAGGCCGCTGATCGGCTTTCCACCGACTTCGATTTCCCCGGCGGTGATTTCATGGAGCCGCAGGATCGAACGGCCGACCGTGGACTTTCCGCAACCCGATTCGCCAACCAGGCCAAGTGTCTCACCCTCGTGTATCTCGAATGACACGTCGTCGACGGCCTTCACCTCACCGACTTTTCGACGGAAAACGCCCGCGAGAATCGGGAAATGCATCTTCAACCCCTTGACTCTGACGAGCGGAGCGGAGGTTCCGTTTTCAGCCATCCGCCAAATTTCCTTCAGGCTGATAGAGGAAACATGCGACGTCATGACCGTTTGCGATGTTCGTTCTGGCCGGATTTGCTGTCGTACATCGCGCGAATGCGCGTGTGCACCGTGGCTGAAACGAACAGGTTCGTGGAGCGCTGGTCATGATCGGAGGTTGCCCGCCAATTGAATTCAGGCGGTCGCTTCGGTCTCCTCTTATGCTCGGGACCGTTTCGAGAAGGGCCTGTGTGTAGGGATGGCGGGGGTCGGCAAACAGTTCCCTGACAGGAGCGTGTTCAACGATCTGGCCCCCGTACATCACGGCGACACGATCGGCGATCCCTGCGATGACGCCCAGGTCATGGGTGATCCAGATTATCGCCATCCCGAGCTTGTGACGGATGGACTTGATCAATTCCAGAATCTGCGCCTGGATCGTGACGTCGAGCGCGGTTGTCGGTTCATCGGCGATGAGCACCTTTGGATCGCACGCAAGTGCAATGGCAATCATGACGCGCTGCCGCATTCCGCCGGAAAACTGATGCGGGTAATCCGACAAGCGCTTCCGGGCATCGGGAATGCCTACGAGGTCCAAGAGGGATGTCGCCCGTTCAATTGCCTGGCTGCGAGAGAGTCGGAGGTGTTCGCGTAACGGTTCCATGATCTGAAAGCCAATGGTGAAAACGGGATTCAGTGATGTCATCGGGTCCTGGAAGATCAGGCCGATTTCACGGCCACGAATCAGCCTGAGGTCTCTTTCCGGCAGCCCGAGAATTTCCCGGCCGTCAAAATTCACCCGACCATTGCGAATTTCGGCGGGAGGCGATGGCAACAGCCCGATGAGAGACATCATGGTAACCGATTTTCCGGAACCACTCTCACCGACGACTCCGAGGAGCTCACCCGGTTTCAACGTGAAGCTGACCGAGTTGACCGCGTGGATGGCTCCGGCACGGGTCTGAAACACGGTTTCCAGGCCGTCGACATCGAGTATGGAACTCGTTTCGGTATCCATTCAGGGTCGTTTCATCCGGCACACAGCGGAACTTGAGAATCTGCGCAGTGAAAGTCACCGCTCGCTTCCAGAAAATCACGATTTGGCCCAGGTCACAATGTCAGAGTTGAAAAATCCGCGGCATGGCGGGGGGTACGTCAGCGAGATCCCGGGGAATCGTCTGAAGACCCGGATCCTGCCGGGCTTTGTGAGGAACCATCAGCCGTCGGGGACTGGGTGGCAAGGGCGAGTGCCGCGACGAGAATCGCGACGGCAATCCAGATACTGGGTCCGTGGGTTTCATTGAACAAAACCATTCCCCAGCAAACTCCAGAGACGAGACCGACGAATGATCCGAAGTTCACGAACACGGCTCCGCTGCTCTGGATAATCCTGAAGTACGCGATTCCCTCGATGATGCCGGCTGCGACAAAGACGAGGAGCGCGAATTCGGCCCCTGACCACTTGATGGACTGGAGTCCCCGGTCGCCATGCAGGAGAAACACCGGAAATACGATCAGGGCGGCGACCAGGGTTTCGCCGGTTACGGCCTGAAGCGGTGTCATGCCGACGGGCCAGTACCTGGAAACATAGATTGACTCGAATCCGTAACAAAGCGGGACAAGGATGGCGACTGCAATCCACGGAAGGTGCCCGAATCCCTGCATTTCGAATTCCGGAAACGTGATCAGACCGACCGAGATGCACCCGAGGGCGACGGCGACCGATCGCCGGAACGATACGGACTCGACGCCAAAAACAAGCGCGGCTGCAACGGCGATGACCGGAGAAAGGCAGGCGATCATCGTCAGGATACCCGCACCGAGCATCGTCGCCGCATAAAGCGTCGCGCCCAAGGGAACAATGTACCCGAGGAACGCGGTTACCACGAAAAACGCGAGCAGTCGTCTTTCCGGGCGGATCATCTCTCCGCGCGCGGCTGACAAGGCCAAAAAGGCAATCGAGAGAAGGACCAGTGCGAACGTGATCAACGTCAAGTCCGAATAACCACCCTGACCCGCACGTTTCAGCATGGAAAACTGGAGGCCCCACATGGTCCCCATGACGATCATGAGCAACAAGGTGCCGGTCGTTGCGGGCAGTGCCGGGAATGCCTGTCTCAAGAAGTCAGGCTCCTGCTGGAGGCAATTCAGGGAGCAACGTCATTGAAATCGTTCTTGTTGTCGTTCGTGGAACCCAAGTTGATTTTCTGGCATTCCCTTTAATGAGTGGTGCAGCAACCGCAGTCTATCAAAATCCGAAGCCACAATTTCCAGGTCACCGCCTGAAGCATCGAAAAGGCGCCCCGGATGTCTCCAAACTTGTTACTTCGCGTTCGATCTTCAGGGTACAAGGGTCGGGCCTCGCGGCGACCTCAGGTGCGCGCTTGGCGTCGAGGCATTTGGTGCATGCAGGCTGAGCACCTATGGCCTTCACGTAACAGATAGTGCATTGGCCGTCACCAGCCACGACTTCGGCGGTCAAGCGTGTTCGGGGTCTCGCACTCAACCTTGCGGGCCTCGAATACATGCAGAGCGGCGAACTCCCACGGGTCAGGCGCGTTGCTGGAGTTACGCAGATTCAGGCTCGCGAGGCCGCAAACCCGACTCAGCTGTCGCGGTATACCTTTTCGTTGCGTTCGTGTTGTTCTTGCGCCTCAAGAGTGAGAGTCGCGATTGGCCTGGCATCCAATCTCTTGAGCGAAATCGGTTTTCCCGTCGCCAGGCAATAACCATAGGATCCGTCGTCGATCCTCCGGAGAGCCTCGTCGATCTTGGAAACAAGTTTACGTTGACGATCGCGCGTACGGAGTTCCAGTGATCGATCTGTCTCCTCGGAAGCGCGATCCGCCATGTCGGCGGGGTTGCCATGGCCAGCCCGCATGTCGACGATCGTGTCCTTGCTCTCAGCGAGCAATGAGGATTTCCAGTCAAGCAGTTTCCGGCGAAAATACTGGAGCTGCCGCTCGTTCATGAAGGTTTCGTTGTCGTGAGGCCTGTAGCCCGTTTCAAGTTCAACCTTGTTCATTTGCGTTGGAGGTCTTTCAAATGTGGTGCGCGTGAGTCGGGGTCGACCCGCTTAATGCGGGTCCGAATAACCGAGTCATTAATCGTTGTCACCCCTTTGAAAATGCCCCTGATTGTCGGCATCGAGATTGAGATCGGTTTGCCCGGACAGCCGGTCCCTGATTTTCAGGTGTGGAACCGGCCGGTTCTCTCGCCCGAATCGGGTTCGGGTTCCGAAAGTGAGATGCGCGCTGTTGGACGTTGTACGGGACAACATGGCGCCGTGGTTCTTTGAGTATGCGGTCACGATGGTCCGCACGCCGGGGTCGAGGGACACGATGGAGCGGATCTGGATTTCGTCCTGCCCCACCGTGACAATGTGCATCCGAGTGCAAATGAACCACTGCCCCCGCCCGAGCACGATGGTCGTCAGCTTCCCCCACGCGTCGTCGGGTTTGGGTTCTGCGAGGTCGACGTTCTGCGCGACGAAGCCGCCCGAGAGCTTCCGGACGGCAATGCGCTGTCGTATGTCCCCGATGCTGCTAAAGAATAAGCAGCAGCCTTTGCCTTCTTTCCGTCGCCGGATCACGGCGTCCCGGGTCCTGATCGCCGCGTCGAGCGCCTCGTCGCAGTCGGCGGAGCGGAACGTGCCCCTGCGCTCGTGCACCTCCGAGCGCACGAAGTCGCGGATCGTTGCGCGGAGAGCGGTCCGCTCGAGATCCGGGCCCTTCGGCTCCACGAGGCCGCGATCGACCTCGATGAAGCGGGCGATCGCGAGGTTGCAGACGCGGCGCTGCTGGCGGACCAGCTCATGCAGCAACTCAGGGTTCTTCGGGTAGGCCCGAATCTTTCTCGTGCCTTTGAGCAGACCGTTTCCCAGGTGGGCGTTGCAGAAGGAAACGATAGACGCAACGAGGCATCGCACGTCGAACGGGTCGGGACGATCGTCCTCTTCAAGAAGTTCGATGCTTCCTCCCGAAAGTTCGATGACGTGTCTGATGAGCGGATAGCCGGACCGGGTGATGCACTCCGATGTGGCAGCCACCACATGGACTGCCTCTCCGCGCATTGCGCGTTCCAACAGGGCGACAAATCCACGTCGCTTGAAATCGAATCCGGATCCAGCGTCACGGACAACGCGTCTGTCCGGGTCGCGGGCGCGCAGGAACCGCTTCTGCGTGGCAAGGGAAGAGTGCTGCACAGCGCTTGAAACGCGGGCATCGAGGATTGTGTCGGTTTCAACGGGAACCCAGACCCTGTAATGTCCGCCGGGTGTCCGCTCAAATCGTTGATAACGCCGTCCCTCGATCCAGCGCCGTATGGTTTGCGACGTGACCTTCTCGCGTCTCGCAAGACGTGTCGTCGTCATCCACATTTCGCAACCCACGCAATCATTCCGACGAGCTCAAACCCTCAATGTCGCGCCCGTCGCTTGTCATGAGGCAGCGTTCGGGGAGCCACGGTCGTAAAGATCCTCTCTGGTCCAACCGCGCGCTCACGCGGCGAGCCAGGCGGTTCGCTTCGCGCGCTCGCTGGCGTGCGGTCGCGGCGTCGAACAGTTACAGGCGTCCGCCAGTGTCGAGGCCCTTCGGTTCCGTGCCGAATTTGGCCGGTACGACACGAGTGATTTCGCCCGCCTCTTCAAAGCGAATTTCGTCGCCCGGTCGGATCCCGTACTGCTGTGCCAGCGCCTTGGGGACCGTCACCTGGGTTTTACTGGTGACCGCGCTCATTTCCTTACATTAACAAGGACACGATCCTTGCCAGCGGTAGTTTAGTTGATCCACAAGGCCGTTGCTCTCCTGGCTGCTCCCGGATAACTCCAGGCAAAGTAGAATCAACCCGAAAATCCGAATACGGTCGCAACATGTTTTCGATTTCTTGAGGCATAGCTGAAATCTCGAACAGCGCTGGCGGAACCAAAGCCGAGGGAGGGTTGCAGGATGACCGACCATGACTCACTTGAATTGCGCCTAGCCGAAAGCCGTGACTGGCCGGCATGGTCGAGGATGTGGGCCGAATATCTCCGGTTCTATCGCACGGAACTTTCAAACGAGCAGTTCGAAATCACCTGGGCCAGGATCATGAATTCCGATGAACGGATGTATTGCATCGTGGCCGTCTCAGGGACGAGTTACCCGGGATTCGTGAACTTTCTCTACCACCGGTCGTTCTGGGACGACGACGACCGCTGTTACTTGCAAGACCTTTTTGTCGAACCGTCTTGGAGGGGAAATGGGGTCGGGGCGCAGTTGATCAGTGAGGTCGGGACGCACGCGGGTATGGTAGGTACGTCCGGAGTCTATTGGCTGACTGGGGCCGACAACCGGACTGCCCGCCGGCTTTATGATCGTGTTGCCACGGTGACCCCGTTCATCAAGTATGCCTACCCGTAGGAATTCGTCGGGATTGTTTCGTGAAGTACTCGGCTGAATTCAGATCCCGAAGATGCAGGGGACGTCTTCATGTTGTTGATTCTGGCGTTTTGTACCGGAGCGCTGGTCGGTTGGTTCAGCGCCTCCCGGAGGCGACTGGGACTGGGCGACCGGGTCCATAATGCAGTGGTGTTTGCACTTGTATTCATGATCGTGACCTTGTTCGTCACGGTCATTTTTTCCTGGCAAATGGATTGACGACCAGACCGGGCGCCTGGATTGCAATGAGAAAACGCCTGGTTTTGCACTGCGTTTGAAAGCGCTCCCGTTCCCGGTTCGGACTGCGCATGCTTTCCCGTCCTGGGAATTACGGGTACGCGGTCGGCCGAGCGTCAATTCGATTTGAACATGCGAGATTAACCCATTCCGGTGATTGATAATCGGCCGGAAAGAGCACATTATCGCCTCATGTTGAAACTTGCCCCCATATTGCTCGCAGTTGCCTGGGGACTGTTTGTATACCTTGCGTCAGCGCGACGGGTACGCAAGGAACTCGACCGGAATTCGAAACCCTGCGGAGACAAGCGCCTCAATGACCTTGTCGCGCGGTTGGCTGATGAACTGGAACTGGATCACATACCGGTCTTTGTTCACGAGTCACGGGAATTGAACGGAACGGTGTCGCCGGATGGCCGTGTCTTCATCACCAGGGGGTTCCTTGACAAGTACCATCTCGGACAGGTTACGGCCGAAGAACTGTCAACCGTCGTTGCGCACGAACTCGGGCACCTGGCGCTTGATCATACACAGGCCCGCATGCTGGACTTTGCGACCCAGAACGCGATGCGAGCGGCCCTGCACATGGTTGTCGGCAGATTCCTGCCGATCGTAGGCGGAATGGTCGCCGGATTTGCCGTCAGTCTGCTCACGGCGAAACTGTCGAGGTCCGATGAATTCGAGGCGGACAAGTTTGCCGCGTTGTTACTGTTGAAATCGGGAATAGGAACAGGGCCCCAGATTTCCCTGTTCCGAAAATTGCCGACATTGACCGGGCTCAATGTCAGTCAGATTGCTTGGTTGACCGCGAGTCATCCAAGTTCTGAAGCACGTGTCGCCGCAATCGAAGTCATTCAGTCGGAGTTCAACGCCGCCGCCTGACTTACCTGCGTCCGAATTCGGGATGCGTTGTCTGGAACCATCATGATGGTGTCGGGTGGTCGGCCACCATTTCTGTGCAAGAGCAAGGGCGTTATTGATCCGCTACCGGCGTTTCCAAGATTTCTCGACAGATCCATTGTGCTGTCAGGTCGCATCGTCCCATTGCACTGATGCCTGCGCGAATACCTGCTCAAGATACGGGTTCGCATCGTTCAATCTGGCTGGCTGAAGTGCGAAACGACCATTATCCCTCTTCGTTTGCTCGTGACGGAGTGGACTTGCTCCGGCTTCGTCAGGAATTTGTTCGTGTCCGGGCGGGAAAGGTTTTTCCCGCGCGTCAAGTGCGCAATCGATGTGATTGTCCGTTGGGGGGGCGGGCCAGCAACGCAAGACGGATACGATCGCCGGGCGACGCGAACACAGGTAAGGCAGAGGTTGCGGCAAGTTCACGAGGAGGACGTGACATGGGTGGCAATATTGTTCGCCTGAATGTCCCAGCCTTGGGTGTTGCCGCGCAGGACTTCAAGGCGGCGCGGTTCAGGTATCGCTTCGAAACCGCTCTCGACAATGGCCAAACGGGATCCGTCCGTCGTCGGTTCCAGGCGAAATTCGACAAGCGTCATTGGCTGCTCGGAAATATCAACTCCAGAGTTCTCGTCGAAATCGTGCCATCGGAATGACAGAAACTGTTCGTGATCCATGCACTCGATGACCGCACGCCAAGGAAGGTGTTCGCAGCCCGGATAGGTCATCATACCCGTTGATACGATTCCGGGTTCGAACGGGCCATCCAGCTTGACACGGAACCACTGTCCAAACTCGGCGGGATCAGTCAGGGCGCGCCAAACCCGCGAAATTGGCGCTCCCAGATGAATTGTCTTGACGATACGTTCGGTCATGGGAACTCTCCCGGTTGTCCCTCTTCTCGGTACGTCATTACCAAATGGCAACCGCATGTTTGCATTTATTGAGGGGTCGCACTTCGTGGCACGTTTTCCATCCGACGGGCGAAGGGATCCCCGCACGGAGAAACGGAGCCCGTCAGGACCACATGCGAGATAATCCGATGCACGCTGATCCTGAAGAGCAAGGGGCAGATCAAATTGTCACTTGACGCAGGCGTGCCGGACATCTCGAATGCGCGGATGGCCAACACCGGTGAACAGCGCGTGGGGTGTGCAGGTGAGCAGGTGACGCAGTTCAGGTGGCCGCCGCGCGCGTCAGCGACAGTCGAGCGGTCTCCAGGTGTTCCTTCATCAGCATCGCCGCACGCTCCGGTTCCCGTGCGCGTATTGCGTTCATGATTTGTCGATGCTGGTGATTGTACCGGACTATCGTCTGACGGTTCAGGGTCGCTTCGCGCATGCGTTTCCATTCGTTCTGGTGACGAACCAGGTTCACCCTGGAAACCAGCCAGACCAGGAGGGAATTTCCGGTTGCCTGGGCCAGCGCCTCATGAAACTGTCCGTCCGCTTCGGCAAACGCGATCGGGTCATCCAGGTTGCTTTCCATTTGGGAAAGCAGGTCCTCGAGCATATCGAATTCGGCCCTGCGGCCGTGAAGAACGGCGAGCCGGCAGACATGGGGCTCAAGTGCAAATCTCGCGTCGACCAGTTCAAGCGGTCGTGCATTGGCGAACAACTCGTATGCGGTGAACGATGACTCGAGGTCGGCGTGCGTGATATAGGTTCCGCTGCTGCGGCGGGTCTCAACCAGTCCCTCGTCCTGCAGATTGACGATCGCCTGGCGAATCGTGCCCCGTGAAACCCCGTGGATACCTGCGAGATCCCGTTCGGCAGGCAGTCGGTCGTGACAACGCAGCGTACCGTCGAGAATATCGCGCCGGAGTTTCGCCGCTATGTCTGCCGATCCGGATTTCACTGGTTCATTCACATGCGTGTGATCAGATGATTCACCAATAATAAACCAAAATTAACCAATCGCAACTTAAACGCCGCAATTTTCCAAAAAATGGTTGAGTATTGGCGATAATTCGGTGAAATGGCTGTCCGAAGATATGGCGACCCGGATCCGAACCGGTTCGGGTCAATGTTCAAGACAAGGGGCACAGGTCGTCGGCCCCGAACATGAAGTGTTTTGCAAGGAGGGGTGAAGTGGCCACCGATCTCGAAAGATTTGTTGATGCACCTGGCCGGGCTGACAAGGTCAAGGAAGTTCGAAAGCTGATCGATGAACGCGGAATTGAATATCTCTACCTGCAGTTCGTTTCGATCACCGGAAAGATCATGGGAAAGGGTATTCCCGCGGACCATTGGGAAAGCATTGCACAGAAAGGATTCCAGCTCGTCTATGGTGCGACGGTCAATCTCTTTACCGATCGGGCAGGCGATTACCTCGGCTACGGGCCTGAAGCGGCCGAGCTTGTCGGCATACCGGAACCCGAAACCTTCATGCAATTGCCGTGGGAGACACGTATCGGCAGGTTTTACTGCACGCTGTTTCGAAATCGGGAAGAACGCGAGGATGCGGGTGCGTTTCTGACGGCAGATTGCCGCGGAAATCTCCGCAGGCTGCACGACGAATTCAAGGAAAAACACGACGGCTTGCATCTGCGAATCGGCACCGAGCCGGAAATGATGTGGTTGAAATTCGATGAGGACGGCAAACCGAAGGACGGTTTCTCGAAACCGTACTGCTATCACATCGACCAGTTCGAGAGTCTGCGGCCGGTCTACATGCAGGTGATCAAGTACTGCCGTTCCATGGGTCTTGACATGATCCAGGGCGACCATGAGGATGCGCCGGGCCAGCTCGAGCTCAACTGGACCTTCGACGATGTTCTGAGAAACGCCGATCGCCTGACAACCTACCGACAGATCTGTGCCCAGGTTGCACGCGAACACGGCATATTCGCCTGTTTCATGACAAAACCGTTCATGGGTGTTTCCGCGTCCGGCTGCCACCACAATATCTCCCTCTGGAGAGGCGGAGAGGATACCATGGTTCGGACAGGAAACGATCCGGACTACCTGCCGGGGATGACCGAGAACTACATGTACATGAAGGGTGGCGAGAACACGTTCATGCCTGATGGCGATGACCCGCAGATGCCGGGAAAGGCCGGCCTGGAGGCCATAGGCGGAATCGTTCACCACCTGAGGGCCCTGACTGCCATCGGGTGTTCGACGGTGAATTCGTACAGGCGCCTTTGGGATACGGGGTTCTGGGCACCGGTCTTCGCCGACTGGGGGTTCCAGAACAGGACGACGGGCCTCCGCGTCTCGGCCCCGGGACGATTCGAGTACCGTTCGGTGGATTCGATGGTCAATCCCTATCTCATGGGCGCGACGATCCTTGCCGCCGCGGATGACGGTATCGTCAACAAGCTCGATCCCGGTAAACCGGAAGAAAGGAACATCTACCAGGCGATGGAAGCCGGAAAACAGGTTCGGAAATTGCCGATGTCCCTCGGTGAAGCGCTCGACGCCCTTGAAAACGACGAAGTGATCCGTCACGGGCTGCCCGGAGAAATGTACCGGCTCTACCACCAGTACAAGTCTGACGAGTGGGCCCGGTTCATGTCGACCGTAACCGACTGGGACAACGAGACGTACATGGAATGCCTGCCTTGAGGTGATGACAAGGTCGAACGATTGCAGGGCGTGACTTGCGTCGCGCCCGCATGTCCTGATGACGTGACGACAGAAAGGGCCGCCAATGTGTGGAATAGCTGGACTGATTCATCGTGGCCGCAACGCGAATGTCGGTGCCGAGATCACCGCGATGTTGCAGGCGCTCAAGCACAGGGGACCGGATTCGACCGGATATGCCGTCTATGGACCCGGCGGCGAAGGTGAACTCATCATGCGTCTCAAGGTCGCCGAACAGGAGGACCTGGGACGTGGACGGGGAATCCACAAGGTGATCAGGGACCGGATTGATACGGTGGACGACATACTCGCCGAGCATGGCGCGACGGTCAGTTCAAAGGAGCACGCAACGGAGTATGCGCTCCGTTACGTGTTTAGCCACGACGGAGATGTCGAGGATCTCGCCGCACACGTCGAAGAAACCCCAGGAGTGGAAATCCTCTCGCTGGGCCGGGGCCTTGAGCTGATCAAGGATCTCGGGGACGCTTCCGTCGTGGCGGGAGCCTACGGACTCGAAGAGTTCACAGGTACACACGGAATAGGACATACCCGCATGGCAACGGAGTCGGATGTCGATATCCGTTCGGCGCACCCGTACTGGGCCTTCCCCTACAATGATGTCTCCGTTGTGCATAACGGCCAGATCACCAACTACTGGATTCAGCGCCGCGAGATGGAGCGCAAGGGCCACCGTTTCATGTCGGATTGCGACAGCGAACTGCTGGCCGTCTACACCGCTCACCATATCTCCGAAGGCTTCTCGCTCGAGGACAGTCTCAGACGTTCGATCGACGAAATCGACGGCGTTTTTACTTACCTTGTGGCGACACGGGACAGTCTTGGCATGGCGAAGGATACCATGGCCGCAAAGCCATTGGTCCTTTACGAGAGCGACGACATGATCGCGATGGCATCCGAAGAGGTCGCAATCCGTTCAATTCTTCCGCAGGAAATCGACACCTGGGACCCGTATGACGAGGAGGTTCGGGTATGGCAGGCATGACCGACGACTACCTCCGGAGCATGAGCCAGGACGACCGCGCACGCGGACTCGGCATGATGAGTGAACAGTTGGGCGGGCGCTCGATGTTCGTGGAATTCGACGAAAGCGCCGAGGAACGGTTCACCTATCCGTGGGCGCCCGATGTCGATTTCAACAAGCGGACCGAGTTTGACACCGGCGAACTCTCGAGCACGGAGATCAACCGGAAGATCCGCGACCTGATGTCGGAAGGTTATGGCACGATCGTCGTGCAGAATCCCCGTGGCCGGCACTCGCTCGGCGTAGGTATCTTGTCGCGGCTGAATCTCGTGTTCGAAGGGTCGCTCGGTTATTTTGGCGTCGGGCTGATCGACGGCCCAAACGTGCGGATCAACGGCAGGGTCGGCTGGTCGTGCGGCGAAAACATGATGTCGGGCACCGTCGTCATCGAAAAGAATGCAGGATCGACCTTCGGGGCCGCGATCAGGGGCGGAGACCTCGTCTGCAAGGGTTCTGTTGGTTCACGCACCGGAATCGACATGAAAGGCGGGACGATCATCGTGGGGGGCGACACCGGCGCGCTTTCCGGATTCATGATGCAGCGTGGCCGCATGGTCATTTGTGGCAATGCCGGGAAGAACCTGGGAGATTCGATGTACGACGGCACGATTTTTGTCGGTGGCGAGATCCAGTCACTCGGTGTCGATGCAGTGCCCGCGGAACTTACCGAACTCGATCGGGCCTGGCTCACGCGAAAGCTGATCGCCCACGGCCTGCTGCCTCAAGACGGCGTCGGCGGTTTCACCAAGATCGTCGCCGGGAAGCAACTGTGGAATTACGACAACCTCGAACCGACCGAAAAGAAACTCATCCTGTGATGTCCTGACGGCCGGGATCCCGCCCGTTCGTCGCAGACGGGAGGGTGTGCTTCCAGCAATACCGCGCAGGTATCGAAAATCGAAAGGAGACCGAGATGGCAGACGGAGCGTTGCCAGTAAAGAAACCGCTGGAGCGGGATCCGTACCGGCTCGGGGACTCGTTCATTTTCCCGCCGCACGTCATCGACGACATCCATGTCAAGTCGGAACTCGGCCGCTACCGCATGAGGGGATTCTCGCTGTTCAAGCCGATCCCGCACTGGGACGATCTGACCTTTCTTCCAGGAACCCTCACGCGATTCGTCATCGAAGGATACCGGGAGAAATGCGAAACCCGGACGCTCATAGGGCCAAGGGCCAAAAGGCCGCTCGAACTCGAAATTCCAGTTTACGTCACGGGTATGAGCTTCGGTGCGCTGTCGTACGAGGCAAAGACCGCGCTCGCCCGGGGCGCGACCATGGCGGGAACCGCGACGTGCTCGGGCGAAGGGGGCATGATTCCAGACGAACGCCGGTACAGCTCGAAATGGCTCTACCAGTGCATACAGTCGCGCTACGGCTTCAATCCCCACCATCTGGTCCTCGCCGATGGTTGCGAGTTTTTCATCGGTCAGGGATGCAAGGTCGGTCTGGGCGGTCATTTGATGGGTCAGAAAGTCACCGACCAGGTCGCGGAAATGCGGTCGCTGCCGGCCGGTATCGATCAGCGTTCGCCGGCGCGGCACCCCGACTGGCTGGGTCCGGACGACCTCGCCCTCAAGATCCAGGAGATCCGGGAGGCGACCGACTGGATGATACCGATCCAGCTGAAACTCGGTGCCGCACGGGTCTATGACGACGTCAGAATGGCCGTCAAATGCGATCCCGACTCCATTTACATCGACGGAATGGAAGGTGGAACCGGTGCCGGCCCTCACCTGGCGACCGAGGATACGGGCGTACCGGGCATGGCGGCAATTCGCCAGGCGCGCCGCGCGATCGACGATCTCGGCAAGAGGGGGGAGATTTCACTGGTTTATGCCGGTGGCATCCGCAACGGGGCCGATGTCGCCAAGGCCATAGCGCTCGGAGCCGACGCGATCGCGCTCGGGCACTCCGTGATGATGGCGCTGAATTGCAACAAGGACATTCCGGAAGCCAACTTTCCGGAAGAAATGGGCGTGGATCCCGGGCATTGCTATCACTGCCATACGGGGCGTTGCCCCGTCGGCGTCGCGACGCAGGATCCTGAGTTGAGGAAACGGCTGGATCCGGATGAAGCCGCGGAGCGTGTCTACAACTTCCTGCACACGTTGACGATCGAGGCCCAGTTGTTTGCCCGGGCTTGCGGGAAGACAAACATCCATTCGCTTGAGCCCGAAGACCTGGCGGCGCTCACGATGGAAGCTTCGGCGATGGCCGCGGTACCTCTCGCCGGCACCAATCACACCGTCGGCGTGGACGACTACCATCATATCTGAGCATCGCGACGATACGCGGATACGCGGCACCGTTCGCGTCTGAAACGAGGAGAAACCGAAATGGCCGGCACGCAATACCGGGGCTCCGAGATCAAGGATGTCGATCAATTCATTGACGATGCAGCAGGACTGGCCTCGGAACGGGAACAGGAGATCGGCCAGCACATCGGGTATCGCTACGACGTGAACCTGGTTCCAGACTACAGCCGCATTACGCCGTTTCTGGAACGCTACTTGGAGATCATGGGTTGGGACGACCTGAACTGGCTTGAGGATATCCACATGGGATACGAGGACGGACAGGCGGCCGTGTTCGACAGGAACGTCAATGGCTGGGTACGGGTACCCGCAAGCATCGACCTGCCCGACAACCAGCAGGACCGCGACATGATCGCGAGAGAACTGCTCATCAAGTTTCAAATGTCGGATCGCCATCCGCTGGTCGCGTTGCGAAAGGCGTACACCAAGTTCTGATCACCTGAGAAAACCGGTCCAAGCCATGTCCCGCAAGCTGAACATCGCCTGTCTCCAGACGAGCCCGAGGCCGGATTCCGAGTCCGCCCTGTCTGAAGCGCTCCGGCTCGCTGAACGGGCCGTGGACCGCGGAGCCCAATTCCTGGCCTTGCCGGAGTACTGTGGTGGATTGAGGTCGCGGGGCGCCCGGATCGTGCCTCCGTCGTCAACCGAACACGCGCATCCCGTTCTTGCAGGCCTTCGCGCATTCGCGTCAGAGAGACGCGTCTGGATGCTGATCGGATCGCTCGCGATCACGGCCGCAAATGGCCGTATCATAAACCGGGGATTCGTCCTGGACGACAACGGTTCGATCGTGAGCCGCTACGACAAGATCCACATGTTCGACATCCAGTTGTCGGGGTCGGAAGTATACCGCGAAAGCGATACTGTTACGCCTGGAAGCGAAGCCGTCATGACCGGCACCCCGTGGGGATTGGTCGGACACACGATCTGTTACGATTTGCGATTCCCAGGTCTGTTTCGGGACATGGCAAAGGCCGGTGCAGCAATCATAACGATTCCCGCCGCCTTCACCAAGAAAACAGGTGAGGCCCACTGGATTGTGCTCAACAGGGCGCGGGCAATCGAGAATACGTGCTTCGTGGTTTCACCTTGCGCGACCGGGAGCGTGCCGGGCGGCGGCGAGTGTTTCGGGCATTCCCTGGTTGTCGATCCGTGGGGCGAGGTTCTTGCGGACGGCGGAACTGGTCCGGGCGTCGTCAGTGCCGTGATTGACCTCGACCTGGCGGTGGACATTCGCCGCCGCATCCCCAGCCTGGATCATGACCGTCAGTACACGCGGCGATGGGAACAGGGAGAGAAGGCGGCGTGAGTGAAACCTGGACAATTGATGTGGCGGACCCGGGACACGAGGTGTCCTTGCGGCGCAGGAACGCGTTTCTGAAGTGGCAGTGCCGCGTGCGGCAGATGGCCATGCGAACGGCGGGCGGCCGCCCGGACGCCGCGATCAGGCCGACCGTCGTCTTGCCCGACGGCAGTGCGCCGGGACGCATAACCACGATCCTGTTGAAGCGGCCGGCGTTCAGCGTGACGCCTGAATTTCGGCATATGGCGAGCCGAACCCATGATCCGGCGGAACGCCGCGAAGCGGCTGTCCGGTTCCTGTCCGCTTCTCATTACCAGAGAGCCGAAGAATTTTCCGATGAACTCGCCGCGACATTTGCGCCGGGTGCCGCGTTTGTGGAGACGATCTCCGGGACCGGGCGATGCCGGCTCGTGTTCGATGCCTATTCCCAGAGGTTTGATCTTGCCTGTTCGGCCAGGTTGCATGGCGCCCACGATCCGTTTCGCGGGGCGGCATACTGGCACAACAAGCTGTTCAATTCCGAATTGCATCCCGATACTGTCGTTCTGGGATTTTTTCCGGACTGGGAACACTCGAAAGCGGCCCCCGAACCGGCATAGAACCGGGCGACGGCCGGCTGGCTGGACGATGAACGAAGAAAGGACAGGAATATGACCACGCGTGTTGCGATTATCGGCGCAGGTCCGTCCGGGTTGGCGCAACTCAGGGCGTTCCAATCAGCCGAGGCAAAGGGAGCGGAAGTCCCGGAAGTCGTATGTTACGAAAAGCAGGAAGACTGGGGCGGGCTGTGGCGCTACACTTGGCGCACGGGAACCGAAGAGGCAGGCGATCCCTGTCATGCCTCGATGTACCGGTACCTTTGGTCCAACGGTCCAAAGGAAGGACTCGAGTTCGCCGACTACACGTTCGACGAGCACTTCGGGAAACCGATTGCGTCCTATCCTCCGCGGGCCGTTCTTTACGATTACATTGAAGGGCGGATCAAGAAAGCAGGAATCCGGGACAAGATCCGGTTCAGCAACCTGGTTCGGGACATTCGGTACAATGAAGATACGCGCAGGTTTGCCGTGGTTGCGAGAGACTCGGCCGAGGACCGCGAATCGGAGGAATCCTTCGACTACGTCGTTGTTGCGTCCGGCCATTTCTCGACTCCGAACGTGCCGTACTATGACGGTTTTGAAGCCTTTGACGGGCGAATTCTGCACGCGCATGACTTCAGGGACGCGCGCGAATTCATCGGGATGGACATTTTGATCCTTGGTACCAGCTATTCGGCCGAAGACATCGGCTCGCAATGCTGGAAGTACGGATGCAAGTCGGTCACCGTGGCGCACCGGACCGCTCCGATGGGTTTCCACTGGCCGGACAACTGGCAGGAAGTCCCGAAGCTGGAACGGGTCCAGGGGAACACGGCATGGTTTATCGACGGGACCAGCAAGGACGTCGACGCGATCATCCTGTGTACGGGATACAAGATTCACTTTCCGTTCCTGCCCGACGAACTGCGCCTGAGATCAGCAAACCGCCTCGCGACCGCTGACCTGTACAAGGGAGTTGTCTGGAACGGGAATCCCAGGCTCTTCTATCTCGGGATGCAGGACCAGTGGTACACGTTCAACATGTTTGATGCCCAGGCGTGGTACGTTCGGGATGTCATCATGGGCAGGATCGAGTTGCCGTCCCGCGACGTCATGGAGCAGGACCCGAAGGATCGGGAAGCTGCGGAGGATGCGCTCGAAGATGATTATCAGTGCATTGCCTACCAGGGGGATTACGTCAGGGAGCTGATCGCGGACACCGACTATCCCAGCTTTGATATCGAGGCGGCCAACGAGGCCTTCTATCAATGGAAAAGGCATAAAAAAGAAAACATCATGGCGTTCCGTGACAATGGGTACGTGTCACCCATGACCGGAACAATGGCGCCACCGCATCACACCAAGTGGGTTGATGCGATGGATGACAGCATGGAGAGTTATCTTCAGGCTGACTAACCGGCCTGGGCGCCGTGGTTTTCTCTCACGGGAAAGCCGCGGAACCCGGGCAGAAATCGCCCGTAAGACATTTGCAGGCGTAACAACCAACGGAGGGACAAATGAAGAAAGCGATTTCAAGTACAATCGCTGTGGCCGCCCTGGTGGCCGCACCATTCGCGGCGAATGCCGCAGACAGTAGTGATCCCATAATCATTCCGACTCACAACTGGTCGAGTCAGATCGTCATGAGCCATGTTGTTGGCCAGATGTTCGAATCGATGGGCAACAATGTCGAGTTCGTTTCGACCGACTCGCAGGCCGTATATGAATCGGTCCGCCTCGGTGACGTGACGCTTGAGCTCGAAGTCTGGGAAGGCGCATTTGGCGTGGCATTCAACGAGGCCCTCGCCAAGGGAGGTCTTCACGATGCAGGCGACCATAATGCAGTGACCCGCGAGGACTGGTGGTATCCGCTCTGGACCAAGGATCATTGCCCCGGCTTGCCCGACTGGGAAGCATTGAACGAGTGCGCCGCGCTGTTTGCGACGCCGGAAACCGGTGACAAGGGCCGATTCCTCGGCGGACCGGTTGACTGGCTTAAGCATGATGCCGAACGCGTTGAAGCACTGGGAATGAACTTCACGGTTGTCAACGCCGGTTCCGCCGCTGCCATCTGGGCCGAAATTGCCGCGGCCGAGAGGAACAAGAAGCCTGTGGTCGTGTTCAACTGGACCCCGAATTTTGCCGAAGCGGTTTGGCCCGGCGAGTTTGTCGAGTTTCCGGAGTACTTTGAAGGGTGCAAGGACGATGCGTCTCTCGGCCCCAACCCGGATATGACCTACGATTGCGGCAATCCGGCCAACGGGTACCTGAAGAAGGCTGCCTGGGACGGCATGCAGGAAAATTGGCCAAAGGCCTACGACGTCCTGACCAAGTTGTCGTTCACCAACCCGCAGATCGCCCAAATGGCAAAGCTGGTTGACGTCGACGAGATGGAGCCGGAAGATGCTGCGACAGTATGGCTCGAGAACAACAAGGACGTCTGGATGCCCTGGCTGCAGTGACATCCTGACATCGCATCGTGAGATGGCTGCGCCCGGTTCAAGGAACCGGGCGCAGCCCCTGATTTAAACGGGGAGGGCAATGCCTGATACTGAACCTGTCATTCGATGTCAGGGCATTTGGAAACTGTTTGGAGATCGGCCCGATCGCTATTTTGCGTCGATGACAGGCGCCCCGGACTATGAAAGAATTAGAGCGGACGGATTTATCGCTGCTGTTCGCGATGTGTCGCTCAGTATCGACAAAGGCGAAATGCTGGTCATCATGGGCCTGTCCGGGTCCGGAAAGTCCACGCTGGTTCGCTGCATGTGCCGCCTGATCGACGTGACGGGCGGTAACGTCGAGGTCGAGGGACAGGATATCGGTTCCCTTTCCGAAAAGGCCCTGATCGACCTCAGGCGTTCGAAGATGGGGATGGTTTTCCAGAACTTCGCCCTGTTGCCTCATCGAACCGTTCTCGAGAACGTGGCGTTCCCGCTGGAAATGAGGGGGCAGGACAGGATTGATCGGCGCGAACGGGCACTGGAGATGATCCGGCTTGTTGGCCTCGACGGCAGAGAGGAGTACTTTCCCCGCGAACTCTCGGGTGGTCAGCAACAGCGGGTCGGAATTGCCAGAAGCCTCGCGATCGAACCGGATATCTGGTTTCTCGATGAGCCGTTCTCGGCATTGGATCCCCTGATCCGCAGGGAGATGCAGGACGAGTTCCTGCGACTCCAGGAAATGCTCGGCAAGACCATCGTTTTCATCACACATGATTTCGACGAGGCGCTGCGACTCGCCGACCGGATCGCGATAATGCGGGACGGGGCGGTCGAACAGGCCGACACCCCAGACCAGATCGTGCTTGAGCCCGCGACCGACTATGTACGCAAGTTCACCGAAGACATCGAAAAGTCGCGCGTGGTTCATGCGGCGGGACTCGCCCGGCCTGTCGACGCGGCGACAACGCCTCAAGGAAACCCGATCTCCGGCAAGCTGACGATTCTCGAACTCGCCCGACAGTTGGTCAACGACCAGCGTGACGAGATTCCGGTGGCCAATGCGGAAGGCAGGATCACGGGCGTCCTCAGGCGGACGGATGCACTCGATATTCTGTTCGGGGAGCGGTCATGAGCATCGCATCCATTCCGTCGGGTCGGGCTGGCGGTTGGTTGTCGCAGTCACAGATCGGTCAGGGCCTCATCCTGCTGGCGATCCTGGCGGTCGTCTTCAAATTCAGCCTTCCAGGGTATCTGATTCGCCCCCCCGAGTGGCTGGTCTTGCCATTCGCGGACTGGATCAATGCCTCATTCAACTTCATCAAGGATGACCTTGGGTTCATTTACGTGACGCGGGCATTCGCCGCCGCGGTCGAATGGCTGCTCGATGTATCTGCCAACCTCTTGTACGGCCGAAACCGGTGGCCGCGCATAGGCCCGATTCCCTGGACGACGATCGCTGTCACGGCGGCAATTGTCGGTTATGTACTCAACGGCTGGAAACTGGCCGTTCTTTCCGGGGGCACTTTCCTCTGGATCGCCGTGATGGGACAGTGGAAATGGTCGATGGAAACGCTCTCGGTCATCGTGGTCGCTGCTCCGTTTGCCGTTTTCCTCGGCCTGCTGCTCGGGATAGCCGCCTGGCGCCGGCCCTGGGTCGAGCGCATGTTGAATCCGATCCTCAACATCGCACAATCCTTGCCCCATTTCGCGTACATGATACCGGTCGTCGTTTTCATTGGTGTCGGCCCGAAGTCAGGTGCTGTCGTGACGATTGTCTTTGCGACACCTCCGATGATCCGGATGACATTGCTCGGCCTCAAGAAGGTCCCGCCCGAAATCGTCGAGAATGGCCACATGTGCGGCGCAAGCAGGTGGCAACTGATGCGGTACGTACGCATTCCGACGGCTCGAACTGAGATCCTGATCGGCGTCAACCAGGTCATCATGCAGTGTCTCGCGATGGTCGTTCTGGCCAGCTTTATCGGGATGCCAGGTCTCGGGCAGAAGCTCCTTCAGCTGCTGCAGGCGCTCAAGGTCGGCCGTTCGGTGGAGATCGGGATAACGATCGTCCTGATCGCGGTCTGGCTTGACCGGTGCACAAAGGCGTGGGCACAGAAACAACCGGTCCATTTCGACCGGGGCACGAGTTGGGCCGTTCGGCATCGTTTTCTGTTGATCTGGGCGGGATTGGCGGTCGCCACCCTTGGTGCGGCCGCAATCTGGCCGATCGCCGATGAAGTCAAACGCAGCCAGGCATTCACGATTTCCAGGCCGCTTGATGCCGCTGTCGACTGGATCATCGTCATGATCGATCCCTTCACCCAATGGTTGCGCGGTGCCCTGATCCGGTTTGTCCTGATCCCGATGCGTGACGCTTACCTGTGGCTGCCATTCTCGTCAGTCCTGTTGTTGTTGTCGGGAATCGGTTACCTGATCGGTGGCCTGCGGTCCGCCCTGGTTTGCTTTGCGTTCTTCGGCATGATCGCAATGTCCGGCTGGTGGGACAGGGCGATGATCACCACCTATATGGTCAGTTTTGCGGTCATGCTGGCCGCCATTTTCGGTTTGCCATTGGGCATTTGGGCATCCCGGTCTTCGCGGCGCTCAAATGCCGTTCTGCTTGTTTGCGATACGGCACAGACGTTTCCGAGTTTCATTTACCTGATTCCTGTCGTCATGCTCTTCGGTGTCAACGACGTGGCGGCAATCGGTGCCGTCGTTATCTTCGGCGCCATCCCGATGACACGTTACACGATAGAGGGGCTTCGCTCGGTTCCCCCGGAACTCATCGAGGCCGCTGACATGTCGGGCGCTTCGGAGGTCCAGAAGCTGGCGAAAGTCCGATTCCCGATCGCGGTTCCGACAATCATGGTCGGAGTTAACCAGACGGTGATGTTTTCGCTGTTCATGGTCATCATCGCGGCCTTTATCGGAACGCAGGACCTCGGTCAGGAAATGCAACGGGCCTTGTCGTCAACCGACGTCGGCAAGGGTCTCGTGCTCGGTTTGTGCGTTGCTTTCATGGGGCTGATGGTTGATCATCTGATCATTCGCTGGTCTTCTGCGCGCAAGTCTGCACTTGGTATCCGTTAGGCTGATCCGGAGAGTGGCCAGGTGGAAGGGCGGCAAACTGCGGAATGGACAATTCGGGAATGCCTGTCATTCGTGAATCGGGGCTGGAAGGCGGTCACATGATGGTACAACCTATCCTCGAAATCCCGTTTGAGCGTTCCGGTGTGGTAGAACCGGGGCTTCCGGTCCTGCAACCGGGTGTCGAACGCTTTCCGGTGCCAGGAGGCGGGTCGCGTGCCGTCCGGGTCGATCCCGGCGACGAAATCCTCATCGTCGACATCGAAGGATTGCAGCCGGCCGAAGTTGTCATGTTTTCACCCGAGGGATCTTCCGATGCGGGAATGATCGGGCGTTCCGGTGGCCGGTCCGCGGCCGGACTCCAATCGGTGCTGACATCCGGACACCCGTCGGGTGCGCGGGTTCACCGCGCGCTGATGGCGGCCGGATTCGACATCGGACATGCGGACGCGGTCCGGGTATTTGAACAGGGCTCACGTGCAGGCGAAATCGAGCGGTTTACGGTGGAATCGGACGGTCTCTTGCTTGTCGCCGCGCCGGGAGGGCCGATGGCTCCGGATTCGCAGGACGCACCGACGGGCATCGTGCTTTACGTCCGAAGGTCGGCACCCAACGAACACGAGGGAGACTTGGCCCCGGCCGACCCGCTCGCCGACCCTTTGACTGACATCAACATCCAGCCCGGCGAAGCCACGGCCTACGAGGTGCGTGCAGGCCAGTTCGTCCAGATCATGGATGTCCAGGGCCGCGAGTGTTCGGATTACCAGGCGTTTTCGCTCCGCGCACTTGACGCCGGACTCGAGCGCGAGATTGACCCGACCACGACACGCAGCCTGATGGGGGCGCTCTACCCGTCTCCCGGAATTTTTTCGAAATACTGGACGGTGGACCAGGAGCCGCTGGTCGAGATTGTCCAGGATACGTGCGGACGACACGACACGTTCGGACTGGCGTGCACGGCGCGTTACTACGAGGACCTGGGATACCCTGGGCACGTCAACTGTTCTGACAACATCAACGGAGAATTGCGGGGGCGCGGGATCAGGCCGCGGGCAGGTTGGCCGGCAATCAACTTTTTCTTCAACACCATGCTGGATGATTCCAACGCGCTGGTGATGGACGATCCATGGTCGCGCCCGGGCGACTACGTGTTGCTGAAGGCACTGACTGACCTGGTTTGCGTTTCCACCGCCTGTCCGTGCGACGTTGATCCGGCGAATGGATGGCGCCCGACTGACATTCAGGTTCGGGTCTATGGCAAGGACGAGGATTTTCGGCGCTCGGTTGGCTGGCGCCGGTCAGTGGAGACCGAGTTGGAAGATACGAAAGAAACAGGATTCCACGCGTGTTTCGCCAGGCACACACGGGATTTCACGGAATACAACGGTTACTGGCTGGCGAATGCGATGACCGGTCACGGGGCGGTCGCGGAATACTGGGCATGCAGGGAAAAGGCGGCGATCATGGACCTGTCGCCGCTACGGAAGTACGAAGTGACCGGACCCGACGCGGAAAGGCTGATGCAGCTGTGTCTCACGCGCGACATGAGCCGGTTGTCGGTGGGGCAGGTGGTCTACACGGCGATGTGCTACGAACACGGTGGCATGATCGACGACGGCACGGTTTTCCGGCTGGGCGACGTGAATTTTCGCTGGGTTGGCGGCAACGACGAATCCGGGCTCTGGCTTCGCGAACAGGCGTCGCGCCACAACCTGAACGCCTGGGTTCGGGATTCAACCGGCCAGTTGTGCAATGTCGCCGTTCAGGGCCCGCGCTCACGCGAGATACTGGCGAAGGTATTCTGGACGCCACCGACCCGGCCGACTGTCGAGGAATTGGAGTGGTTTCGCTTCACGGTTGCCAGGGTCGGCGGATTCGATGGCCCTGCGACGGTGATCAGCAGGACCGGCTACACGGGCGAACTCGGCTACGAGGTCTTTTGTCACCCGAAGGACGCCACCGCGGTATTCGACGCGATTGCCGAGGCCGGAAAACCCCATGGACTGGTTCCGTTGGGCCTCGAAGCGCTAGACATGCTGAGGATCGAGGCCGGACTGGTTTTCGCCGGAAGTGAATTCTGTGATCAGACAGACCCGTTCGAAGCAGGAATCGGGTTCACGGTTCCCCTGAAGACCCAGAATGCCGATTTCATCGGCCGGAAGGCACTGGAAGAGCGAAAGGCGCATCCGCAGCGCAAGCTCGTCGGACTCGAAATCGAGGGTGGTGTCGTGCCAGGCAAGGGAGACGGCATCAGGATCGGCAAGGCACAGGTTGGAGAAGTGACGTCAGCGACCCGGTCGCCGAATCTCAGGCGGGTCGTCGCGCTTGCGCGCATGAGCGTTGCACACGCCGAGCCCGGCACTCCTGTTGAGGTCGGGCAACTCGATGGTCATCAAAAGCGCCTCAAGGCGCGGGTTGCGTCATTCCCGGCCTTCGATCCCCGGAAGGACAGGGTCAGGGGGATCTACGACGGGGCCGACTGATGTCAGTCCGGGCACGGGCGCCGGACAGCCTCCAAAACCAGGGTGAATCAAAAGGCGCAGTGGTTTGGCCACTTGCCTCTCAACCGCTGTAAACCGGAACGAAGTGGAACAACGGCGGTAAGCGCGACAAGACTTTTCCCTTGTCGAGAACCCGTCGCCAGCTTCAGCCTGCACTCGGGCTACGCGTTCCCTCCGGCTGGAGCTGCCGGCCAACCTCGTTGTCGGTGGCGGACTCGACGGTTGTCGTTCATCGGCAGATCCCGCCGCGTTTGGGGGTTAATTCCGGTTGAGCTGCATTCCGCGCGACAGTTCCTGCCGAGGCACGAATGCCGCTCCACCGGGTTCCTGCACCGGTCGCCCGAGCTTGGCCGCCACTCTGCCGCGGATGATCGTGAATTCGACCCTGCCGCTTACGCACATGTTCTCATATGGCGTCCATCCCGATTTCCCGATCAGGTTCTCGGCACTTATGGTCCATTTGTAGCCAGGATCGACGATCGTGAAATCGGCATCGCAACCCACTGAAATTGCGCCCTTTCGTGGATACAATCCGTAAAGTCTGGCCGGAGCTTCTGATGTGAGTTCCGCGATGCGGTTTATCGAAACTGTCCCGGTCGCAGCCAGATTGAGGAGGAGCGGAACCATCGTTTCGTTGCCGGGAAGGCCGGGCTGTCCGTCCAATACATTGTTGCTGCCGCGACGCTTGAGTGCCGGGTCCACTGGTCCGTGATCCGAGCCTACGGTGAGTATGGATCCGTCGGCCACCAACGAACGCAGGCCTTCCCGCGCGTCCGGCGCGCGCATCGGCGGTGCACAGGTTACCCATGAGCCTCGCTCCGCAATGTCATCGCATGTGAGGTAGAGATAATGGGGACAGGTTTCCGCAGTGGCGTCAAGCCCGTTCCTACGTGCCTGCTGAACGAGAGCGACACCGGAAGGTGACGTC
This sequence comes from Paracoccaceae bacterium, assembly GCA_963664045.2. Classification (GTDB taxonomy): domain Bacteria; phylum Pseudomonadota; class Alphaproteobacteria; order Rhodobacterales; family Rhodobacteraceae; genus JAPPHA01. Next base: position 293,847 of record CAXXGT010000006.1, read on the forward strand.
ACATGTACGATGTTGACCCGCGTTTGGAAACGAGAGGCAAGAAACAGAATTCTGTTGATCGCCTCGAGTTCAACAGACTCATTGCGCCATTCCACAAATGCCAAATTGTCGGTGCGGCCATCCCGGAGGATGCGCGCCAGATTTCCATTCAGCAGGTCGTTGTTCTCCGCGTGAAAAGTGGCCAGCCCATTGAACGAACCGATGACCCGCAGAGCCTCCGATAGATCGTAGTCGTTGGTCAGCCCGGCCATCGGGCAACCGGTATCGCAGGTGAAAATCTTGAAGGCCGTGCACCCCTCGCGCCACATTGCTTTGAGACCCGACAGGTTGTCCGGGGCGACCCCTGCGTGCAACGCAAAGTCAGTATGGGACGTGTGTTTGCCCAGCTGCGCCTTTTCTCGGAAAGTCTCTACGTTGAGGACCTCGGGCACGGTGAGCGGCATGTCGATAAGCGTTGTTACGCCGCCAGCGACCGCCGAAGCGGAACTGTCGGCAAAATCAGGATCCGACATGAATCCTGATTCCCAGAGATGGGAGTGCGGATCGATGACCCCGGGCAGAATCGTCAAACCGGCGACGTCGATTGTCCCTGCATCTGAGCCGACCTGCAGGTCGCGTCCGATTGCTTCGATCAAACCGCCCCTGATCAGGATGTCGGCCCGGTAGCAATGACGCGGTGTCACAATTGACCCGCCCCGTATGATGGTCGTGCTCACAATGGCCGCAGGATCTTCTTGAGAAAAGACTGCGTCCGCTCATGCTTCGGCGACGAGAACATTTCCTGTGGTGGCGCCTTTTCGACAATGACGCCGTTGTCCATGAACATGACCTGGCGGGCAACATCCTTGGCAAAGCCCATTTCATGCGTCACAACGATCATCGTCAGGCCTTCTTTGGCCAGTTGCCTCATTACCGTGAGAACCTCTTCAATGAGCTCTGGGTCAAGCGCGGACGTGGCCTCGTCGAAGAGCATGACTTTCGGTTCCATCACCAGTGCCCTGGTGATCGCCACCCTCTGCTGTTGGCCGCCGCTGAGCTGGGCCGGATAGGCATGAAGCTTGTCCTCAAGGCCCACCCGTTCCAGCATCCTGGTTGCCTTTCGTTCCGCATCCTCCCTGCGCATGCGACGCACGAAAAGCAGCCCCTCCATGACGTTCGTAAGCGCGGTCTTGTGGGGAAACAGATTGAATCTCTGAAACACCATGCCGACCTGCGCCCGCATCTTGTTCAGGTGCCGCTCCTGCACCCGCCGGGAAACATTCGGCAGAGCGAACGGCACGCCATCCACTTCGACCGATCCGGAAGTGGGGGTCTCAAGGTAGTTCGTACAACGCAGAAGCGTCGACTTTCCGGAGCCGCTCGGACCAATGACCACCAGGGTCTCACCAGCTTCGATCTCGAGGTTTATGCCACGCAAGACCTCGTTGTCACCAAAGGACTTTCTAAGGTTTTTGATCCGGACAACGGGCTGCACCATCATTCGAGCCCTTGCGATCGTCTCAGCGATCGCTCGAGCCACACTGCGCCCTGCGCGATTACGGCGTTGAGGCAATAGTAGACGATGCCAATCGCCACGTAGGCCTCTATTGGCCGGAATGTCACTCCGACGATCTGCTGTGCAACCCGCGTCAACTCGGCAACCGAAATCGTTGACAGGAGAGAAGTTCCCTTGACGAGGTTGGTGAATTCCCCGGCAGCCGGCGGCACGACCAGCAAGGCCGCCTGCGGCAAGGTTATTCGCCACATGGTCGTACCGTAGCTCATTCCGAGAGATCGCCCGGCCTCGGTCTGGCCCGGGTCCACGCCCATGATTCCGGCACGGAAAATCTCGGCGAGATAGCCACCGCTATTGATGCCGAGTGCGACCACCGCCGCAGTCGGGGCGGACAGGTTCACTCCGAATGCCGGCATGCCGAAATAGACGAAGAAGATCTGGATCAGGGCAGGGGTCCCGCGAATGGCGTCAATATAGATGCGCGCGAGCCATCTCAGCAATGCGATGTGAGATATCCGGCAAAGGGCCACCACAAGCCCGATCGCCACCGCCAGACAGAGCGATGTCAGCGAATAGAAGATGGTGGCCTTTGCGCCTCGCCAGAAATCAGGGAGATACTCGACGATGAGGTCGAAGTCGAAACCTGACACGACGGATTATCCTGACTTATTCGGGCAGATCCATCACGTGGCCAAACCACTGCATCTGCAGTTCTGCCAGTTCACCAGACGCCTGGACCTTGTCGATGAATGCATCGATTTCCTCTGCCAGGTCCCCGTCCTGCTGCCTGGTTGCAACACCGACGTAGTTGTAGATCGGCAGTTCGAGAGCAACTTCGTAAACTCCCGGGTTCCGATCAAACAAAACCCGGTCATTGAGTTTCGTGCTCGTCACGATATCGACATTGCCATTCTTGAGATCGAGGTAAGCACCATCGAAATGATCAAACGACTTCAACTCGACGTCGAGCCCATGCTCCTTGATCAGTTCCTGCGCTTGAAACTCCGCGGCGGAATTCAGCTGGGTACCAAGTATCATTCCGTTCAGGTCAGCTATGGTCTTGATCCGGTCATCGCCCGCAATGACGATGAATTCAACCTGGTCCGAGGCGTAGGGCTGCGAAAACGTTACCGCTTTCATCCGTGGCTCCGTGATCGTCATTGCCGACCAGATCATGTCGAATTTCTTCGTGTAAAGCGACGGGATGACCCCGGCCCATGCCGTGTCTATGACGTCGAGTTCCACGCCGATATGCTCAGCGAACATACGTGAGAGATCAATGTCATAACCAACGATTTCGCCGCCTTCTATGAATTCAAATGGCGGGTTCTGGGCTTCCACGCCGTTCATGAGGCTTCCTCTCGCCCTGATTTCAGCCACCAATCCTTCGTTTGGTGCGTCATACGCCGGGAGTACCTGCCCACCCAGGCTCGGCGCTTCCTGAGCGCTCGCCATGGTGGACAGCATCATAGCGGCACCTGCAGCGAGCAGGAACTTCATTAGCGATACATACATTTGGGGACTCCTTCTTCCGGTTGAGACATTGCCAATTGTGCAAGTGCTTCAACGCATTTGCGCGCGGAGTTGCGATTTTTTTGATTGATCAACTCAATGCGCAACAGGACCGCATCGCGTAACTTGTACGCCAAGTTATGAGCCTTAATTTCACACTAACAAAAATGCGTCAAGCGCGCAGCGGCACCGAACATGCGACGATTTCGAGGCAGACATCCCTACCGAATACTCCGTAAAGGCACGATTCCCTGAATGAGGAACGACCACCTGATGCCATTCGTCACTCCACCAAACTTTCGTCCCGGAGGTGCCAACATGTCGCCCATTGCAGGTTTGCGGCATTTTCGGAACGATGTCATGTCCGGTTCCATGCATGCACTTCGCACGTGGCAGCACAGCCTGCAGCCCGCCGCGCGTATCCCTTGACCGGTGAGTGCCGACGGCGACGAGGAGACACCTCGTGACACATGGCACTGAGGGTTCCATTCACGGTACACGTGGCCTCAAGTTTGGACCGGCGACCACTGACAGGTCTGTGACAATGGACGAGCGCAGTTCCTTCACGACCAGGCCCGTGCCTTTCCGATGGAGGAAAACACGGGAATGGATTGGCTCGTACGTCGTTCGCGTTCGCAGGTATCCGGCTCGTGCCGATTGTCATACAGCGCCTCGGACGTGCGATCCCCAAGCGAACCGGCAAATTGTTTCCGGGAAACGATCGGGGCCGCGGGAAGGGCACGGAATTGCAGTGAATCCCGAAATCGTCCTATGGTCGGCCGGGCAAGGACCCGGGAGCCCGGCGGCGAAACATGAAGAAACTCATTCGCAACGTGATGACGATTCCTCCGGGAAAGACCGATCGGGATTGTCGTGAGGTCAATATCCTGATCGATGATGACACTATCGTCGCAGTGGGTCCGGACGCGGAGTTCGCGCCCGGAACCGACGGTGTCGAAGAATTTGACGGCAAGGGTCTCCTGGCCATTCCGGGTCTGATAAACGGGCATTTCCACTCGTCCACGAACCTGATGAAGGGGCGACTGGACGGAATGCCTCTCGAACTTTTCATGCTGCACGAAGTTCCGCCCCTGGGCGATGCGCTGCCTCCGGATCGCATGGTCTATATCCGCACGATGCTAGGTGCGATCGAGATGCTCAAGCATGGTATCACGTCGGTGCAGGACGATGCGTTTTTCGTCCCATTCCCGAGCCCCGGGAACATTGACGCCGTTCTGTCAGCCTACGCGGATTCGGGCATTCGTGCAACCGTGGCACTCGATCAGCCAAACGTCGTCGAGTATGAGAAATTTCCGTTCCTAAGGGAGATTCTTCCCGCGGACGGAATTCGCGCATTCGATGCGTCGCCGATACCCGCATCCACCGAACTTCTGGCACTCTACGATCACTTGATCGACAATTGGCACATGGCGCATGATGGCAGGATTCGCGCCGCGGTGTCCTGTTCGGCACCCCACCGCGTCACGGACGACTACCTCGGATCACTTTCCGATATCAGCCGGAATCGGGACCTGCCATTTTACATGCACATCCTGGAGACCCGTGTTCAAAGGGTTTTCGGAGACGTCGAGCTCGGCAAATCGATACTCGGGCACGTCCGCGACCGAGGCGTTCTCGATCACCGCTCCAACGTGATCCACGGCATCTGGCTGGATGACGAAGATCTCTCTGCTATCGCAAGGGCGGGTTCCACCATTGCACACAATCCTGTCTGTAACCTTCGCCTTGGCAGCGGGATCATGCCCTTCCGGAGAATTCGGGATCTCGACATACCGGTCTGTCTTGGAACCGACGAGGCGATTGCAGACGACAGCATCAATCTATGGACCACGATGAAGATTGCGGGCTTGATCCACAACATTACTGATGCGGAGTACAGGAACTGGCCCACGGCCGACGAGATACTCTCCTGCGTACACAGGGGCGGAGCACGCGCGATGGGCCTCGAGGGCGAAGTCGGAGCCCTACTACCGGGTTTTCAAGCTGATATCGCACTGCTCGATCTGAATGAAATCGCGTTTACGCCACTCAACGACGTGCGAAGGCAGCTGGTCTATTGCGAGAATGGATCCTCGGTTCGCATGACGATGGTCGCTGGAAGTGTCCTCGTACGCGACCGGCACGTCTGTAGCGTGGACGAAGAGAGCGTCAAACGGGAAGCCCGGGAATTCACGCACGCCTATTCGAGGGAGTTGGCCGGGTCGCGGCGGTCGGCCGCTGAACTTGAACCGCATTATCGCGAGATGTACCTTCGCGCCGCCACTACGGATGTCGGCATGAACCGATGGAAACATGCCGGCAAAAAGAGTGATGGATAGACCGATGTTGCCTCTCGGGGAAAACTTCGGCCGGGCCCGGTCACGTGCGTGCCGGAGCGGCGACTCCCGGGGCTCCAACTTTCGCCGAAACCGGAGGATATCCCGAAACAATTCCTGGTGGCGGACGCACTCCTGATCCTGGCGATGACACTTTCAGCCCAGGAAGAATTGCTGGCATACCTGTACGGCAGTTGGAGTGCCTCCTGGCCCTTGATCTCCGAGAAGATTACATAATCGGAAACGAGGAAAGAATCCTCGCGATGCTTCCGAAAACCGACTTCTTCCTGCCAAGCGCCGAAGTGGTGCAGCAGCTTACCGGACTGGACAACTGGGCAAATGCCGCACGTAATTTTTGCATCGCTTGGGCCTTCGCTGGTGGTTATCAAGCTCGGCAAAACCGATGCCTCGTATACGGTGGCGAACAGGACAAGACCGCGTCACTGCCGGCTTTCCCTGCATCGAACGCCCTGGACGCAACGGGGGCCGGGGACAGTTTTTGTGGCGGTTTCGATGCGGCCCTCGACAAGAACCGCACCAACGCGCTGGAAGCTGCCATGGCCGCATCCGTTTCCGCTTCATTCGCAATTGCGAACTACGGCGTGGACGCCCTCTTCACGGCGTCTTCCGAAATGGCCAGACAGCGCCTGGCAAGCTGGCATGCAAGTGCGTCTTGAATGGGCTGGCAAACGGCCGTTTCACGATCGCCATGCACGACTGGGTTCGCCAGTCGCTTACCGATTGCAGCCGGATTTTGAATGGCCGTCCGTTTGCAGAAACAGTGCGAAACCGTTTCGATTTCTCTCAACGCTCGCCAGTTGCGGTGACTTTCGCCTGAAATGAAAAAGGGCTGCCGTACGGCAGCCCTTTGATCACCGAAGTGAATTCGGTTGTGCGGTCAGGATTTGCTTTCCGCCGCCTCGTATTTTCCCTTCTCAACCCGGTTGCACGCCCAGAGCAGGTAAATGCAGGCCAGGATCGAGATGGCGGTGTAGATCCCAGGCAACGCGCCGAAGGCACCCATGTACATTGCACCGTCGACAACGGCCCAATCAGCTTCTGAATATGGGAATCCCATATCTGTCTCCTTATTTTCTCAGGTCTAGGTCGATGCTGTTGGCGATGCCGGAATGCCTTCCGGATACGCTTGTGCAGGAACCTTGACCGGGTCGAGGCCCGCGATTTGTACCGCATCGGGAACGCGGAGCATTCCGGCCATCTTCAGAATGTAGGACACGATGTATCCAGGCACGAATCCAAGCAGGAAGAAGACGATCGAACCAACGATCTGCCCGATCAGGCTGATCTCGGCGACTTCGCCTGCTGCACCTTGCAGCGCCGGGTAGCCCGTTGCGAAGATCCCGAGCACGACCATGGCATAGATGCCCATCGTCCCGTGAACGGTCACGGCTCCGACTGCATCGTCGATTCCCCACCGTTCGAGCACCTGGGCCGCCGGCTGGAGCAGAATGCCAGCGCCAAGGGCGATGAGGAACGCCAGTGCCGGGAAGTAGATGTCTAGTCCGGACGCGACCGAAATAAGACCGGCCAGGGCACCTGACATCATCCAGAACGGATCCCTGGTGTAGGCCCAGGCACCGATAATTCCGCCTCCCATTCCCATGAGGATATTGAAGCTCAAAGCGCTCAAGGTCATCGGTGTACCGTAGATCGTCGTTGCCTTGTCCGCATACCACGACCAGGCTTCACCAGGCACGATGACACATGCCATCAGGAAGCCCCAGAAGCCGACCATGATCAGCATCAGGCCGGTCACGGTGAACGGCAGGTTGTGGCCTCTCAGGTCATTCGCGGTTCCGTCCGAATTGAACTTGCCTATTCTTGGCCCAAGATTGATCAGGACACCCAGCGCGAAGAATCCGGCGACCGCGTGAACGAGCCCCGCTGCTCCGAAGTCGTGGACACCGAATTCGGTGACCAGCCAGCCGTCAGCATGCCAGCCCCAGGCAGCCGCAACGACCCAGGCAAACGACCCGAGGACGATTGCGCAGATGGTGAATCCGACCGTCTGGATTCTCTCGATAAGGGATCCGGACATGATCGAAGCCGTGGTGCAGGCAAAGAGCGTAAACGCACCCCAGAAGACGCCGGACGCCCGGTCAGCGATGTTCGGTCCCATGTACTGTGCGGCTTCGCCCCATCCGAGAGCGATCGCATTGGCGTACCCTGCGCCCGAAATCTCATAAGGTCCCGGGGATAGGGTCAGACCCGTGGGGAAGGCCCAGTAGACCCACCAACCAAACCAGTAAAATGTCGGAACCATGAACGCGAATGCAAGGATGTTCTTGACGCCTGACGACAGCACGTTCTTCATCCGAGTCGCGCCCATCTCATACGCCAGGAACCCGGCGTGAATGATGATCATGAGCGGGATCGTCAGATAATAGTAAGTTTCGGCGAACATCGTGTTCGTCACGGCTGCGCTAGCCTCAAGCTCGGCGATCCTTGCCGTTAATTCAGCAAGTTGCTCTTCCATACCTTTCTCCCTGTTTGTCCACGTAGCCCATCAGACTTGTCTCGGAAGTCCTCGCGGAACTACATTGCCGCTCAGATTGGCACATGACCCGTTTTCAAGCAACATTTTCCGAAAAATGCCAACCAATTGTGTACCGGTACGCGATTTTCATCTGTATTTTGATTTGAAATTAGGCATTCAGCAAACGAAACAGACCTCCCATATTGCGTGGATTTCGCCTGATCCTCTATGAATCGAAACAGTGAGCCAGCCCTATCCATCGTCAAGAGGCTAACCCAAGTTGGACCCGTCCAGTCTTCGACCCGACCTTTTCCGGAAGCAGCGCATTGCCGGCCGAATCCCGGGAATCGAAACGGGCAGAGTATTGCGGAAAGATGTTCATCTCGACCACGGGCCGCGGGCGCATGGGGTTGTTGAATGTATTCGTCAGGCCGGACAGTGATGCCCAGACTGCCATCAAGAGCAAATATCCTGCATTTTTTCCAGTTCGTGCCGATCTGGATTCTGGTCAAGTTGAGCAGCCTTTTGACACCCCGACTCCGGGGACGCCTATGGTCGCATCTGGGCGGCGTCCTGGCTCGCATGAGTCCGGAACTTCGACGGCGCGTGGACCACAATCTCAGATTGGTCATGCCCGAACTGCGTCCACAGGAGCGGAAATGCCTGACCGCGGCCGTCGGTCGTCATTTCGCGCTGACGTATTCCGAGCTCCTGTTCAACCGGCAATTCGGAAAGGGCGTCGGCCGATTCGACATGGCGGGGCCGGGCATGGCCGCCGTCCGGAAAGCACACGCGACGGGAACAGGGTGCATTATCGTTTCCGGCCATTTTGGCCAGTGGGAAGCAATCCGCCATGTACTCAAGGCACAGGGAATGACCTGCTCCGCGATCTACAAACCGAATCGCAACATTTACTTCGACAAGTTGTACGCGAAGAACATCAGGTGCGGCGGCGAACCGCTCTTTGAGACAGGTGCGGCCGGAATGCGGGCGCTGGTTCGCCATCTCCGTGGCGGTGGCCTGGTGTCTCTCTTGCTGGATCAACGATATACGAAGGGGGATGTGCTCGAATTCATTGGCCGGCCGGCATTTACATCGACACATTTTTGCGAACTCGCATTGCGGTTCTCGGTACCGATCGTCCCTGCTTACGGGACGAGAGGCCGGGACGGCAGGATCCTGGTCGATTTCGAAGAACCGATCGAAGAATCGGACCCGATCTTGATGACACAGAAGATCAACGATAGCCTGTCGGAAAGGGTGCGGAAAAACCCTGAACAATACCATTGGATGCACTGGCGGTGGAAATACGCGTCTCCGGCTTTGGCCGAAGACGAGGGGTGAGGCCGCCGGATTCGCCAGGGGGGCCTGACCTTGGGTTGCACGACTGGAGGCACGCGCATCCGGTGGGATAGTCCGGTCCCATCCGGGCGTGTCATGGAAATCGTCACATGCAGAGAGAATTGAAACGGGAGATGCCGGTTGCAGATTGCCCATCGTAAGGTCGGTTCAGAGTATCCTCCGCTGATCATTGCCGAAATCGGCATCAATCACGGCGGAAGCCTGGAAGTCGCCAAGGATATGGTGAGCCGCGCCGCGGCCGCAGGATCCGAATGCATCAAGCACCAGACGCATTTTGTCGATGACGAGATGACCGAGGAAGCCCGTTCGATCTTTCCGCCAAACGCGGACGTCTCAATTTGGGACGTGATCGAACGTTGTGCCTTGTCGCCCGATGATGAGATCCAACTCAAGCAGCATGTCGAGAATCTCGGGCTGATTTACATTTCCACTCCATTCAGCCGCGCGGCAGCAGATTTCCTGCAGGAAATCTGCGTTCCGGCTTTCAAGATCGGTTCGGGGGAATCCGACAATTTGCCGCTCATTCGGCATGTCGCGGCATTCGGGAAGCCAGTCATCATGTCGACTGGAATGCAGACGGTTGATTCCATTCGAAAATCTGTCGAGATTCTCGATGCGGCCGGGGTGGACTACGCGTTGCTCGAATGTACGAATCTCTATCCGTCACCTCCTGAACATGTCTCACTCAGGGGCATCTCCGAACTCAGGGAAGCATTCCCCGATGCTGTCGTCGGGTTTTCCGACCATTCGATCGGGCCTGAGATGGCATTGGCCGGCGTTGCGCTTGGCGCCGCGATCATCGAGAGGCACTTTACCGATAGCCGTAACCGGGAAGGACCGGACATCAGTTGTTCCATGGATCCGGCCGAGCTGAATTTCCTCATTCAGAAGGCACGGGAAATCGCGATTGCGCGCGAAAACGGCAAGAAACGATCGGCTCCCGAGGATGCGGTGTACAGGTTCGCCCGCGCCTCGGTCGTTGCGGACAGGGATCTCCCTGCCGGTCATGTCGTTGCCGAGACGGACATCTGGGCCAGGCGCCCCGGAACCGGGGAAATTGCAAGCCATGAATTTGACCGCGTTGTCGGACAAACGCTGGTTCGATCGGTTCGACGAAACACACAGTTGAAATGGTCGGATTTTTCCGACCGACCCGCTTAGTCCTAGGCACTGTGGAACGGCGGGCCGGCCGACTTGGTTCGAAACCCACCGATACTCGTCTCTATCGGTTGGATGCAGCTGGAACGGGATACGGATTTTGATGAACGGAATCCCGGCTTGTCACCGTTCCGTGACAGCAAAGAACATGTCAATCAACGCCGCGCGCAGCACGCTCGGGTCGCGGGCACCGACCGGCATGATCGCGATGAAACAGGGCGAACGGCGCCGTCGCTGGTCGCGAGAGAATTCGGGAAACGGGAAAGGTCAACCTGTCGGTTTGGTAATTCAGGCATTCCTGGCCTGCCTTTTGCCTTTTGCCTGTTGACGCTTTTGTTTGCCCACCATTTGAATTAAGCCTTGCCGGCAATTGGCAGGTCGCTCGGGACAGGACTGGAGGTAAACGATGGAAGAGATTTTCCAACTGCTGTTCCAACTCCAGATTGCTCCTCCGGCGATCGCGATCGCGTTTGCCGCGCTGTTTGCGTTCATCCTGATCCTGATGATGGTCAAATCAGTGCCGCAAGGAGAAAACTGGACGGTTGAACGATTTGGAAGGTATTGCCGAACCCAGAAACCCGGACTTCGAATGCTTGTTCCCCTCGTCGAACGGGTCGGTGCCAAGATCAACATGATGGAGACCGTGCTCAACATCGGGTCCCAGGAAGTCATTACCCGCGACAATGCGATGATTTCGGCCGATGCGATCGCCTTTTACCAGATCGTCGAAGCCCAGCGCGCTGCCTACGAGGTTCGAAACCTCGAGCATGCCCTCGAAAACCTGACTCAGACCAACATTCGATCAGTGATTGGCGCGATGGACCTGGATGAATCGCTTTCCCAACGGGATCAGATCAATGCCCGGTTGCTCAACGTGATCGACGAGGCAGTAAAGCCCTGGGGGGTCAAGGTTACACGGATCGAGATCAAGGACTTGATGCCTCCTCCGGATATCTCCGATTCAATGGCGCGCCAGATGAAGGCGGAGCGTGAAAAACGGGCTGAGATTCTGCAGGCTGAAGGTGAAAAACAGTCCGCCATACTTCGGGCTGAAGGGGAAAAGGAATCCCTGATCAGGGAGGCCGAAGGTCGAAAAGAGGCCGCGTTTCTTGACGCGGAAGCCAGGGAACGCGAGGCCAGCGCGGAAGCAAAGGCGACCTCGATGGTTTCCAAGGCGATTTCCCAAGGAAACATACAGGCGGTCAACTATTTCGTTGCCCAAAAATACACCGAGGCCCTGGGAGAAATTGCAGCGTCGTCCAATTCCAAGACGATCATGATTCCCCTTGAGGCGGGAAGCCTGGTCGGGTCGGTCGCGGGAATCGCCGAGATCGCAAGGGAAGCGATGAGTTCCGACAAGAAAAGCGACTCTAACGAGTAAGTAAGTCCAATGTTTGATTTCCTCCAGGGGATTTCGCCATTCTGGTGGCTGGCATTTGCCTTGCTCCTTGGCGCAATCGAGATGATTGCGTCGACGACCTTTCTGTTGTGGCCAGCGATCTCGGCCCTTGTGGTCGGAGTTGCGCTGTTCATCGTGCCCGATTTTTCCGGAAACCTTCAGGTCTTGTGGTTCGCTGTCCTGTCAGTGGTTCTCGCAATAGGTGGACGATGGGTCTTCAGCCGCACCAGGAAGGGAGCAGGTTCCGGTCCCGCACTCAACGCGCCGGCAGAAAGGGTTGTCGGTCGTCGCGCGCAGGTGCTTCAAGGCGATGGTACGAAGGTCCGCGTTGTCGTCGACGGTATTCGATGGGACGCGAAAACGGGCCCCGGGCAGGTCTTGAAAAAAGGCGATCTCGTCGTCGTGAAGTCCGCCGAAGGGACTACGTTACATGTCGCACCTCTCGATACGGACTGAACCGGAGCGCCTCGTGTGCGAACGGAAATTGAACTTTCCTGCCAGGCGGTTTCCTCAAATCACCCGGGTAGCGGGTGGCGGGATTTCCATGGAATACTGCCGCAATGGACGATGCGAAGGGACCGAACTGTACGACAAACGATCTATGGCACAGCGAGTATGCGAGTTGCCGCGAGGGCTTTCGAAGCGATCATGATTGACTAGGAAGAATGATCGAGCGTCTGAGTTCGGCTTCAAAAGTCAAAAGATCGGGCAGGTGGGATGGTTGAAACCGTTACCGAAAACCATGACGTGCACGGGGCCGGAAATATGGGATGACTTACGACGGAAACGAGATTGAGCGCCAACTGCGACTGGGCGAAGACAGCCGATGGGAGTTCAATCAGATCGAGTTTGCCGGTAGCCGTCCGCAAGGAAGGCCCCTCCCGTGATAACCTGGCAGATGAAATCGCTGCGTTTACCAATGCCAATGGCGGTGTCTTGCTTTGCGGCGTCTCCGATGACGGTGAAACGCAAAGCATGCCTCGTGAGCAACTCGTCGAATTGGATACCCTCCTTGTTGACGTGGCTTCCGACAGCTCAAACCTGCTGTCCGCATTGAAACGCATCACAAGGAACTACATGCCGGCAAACGCATTCTTCCGGTCGTGATCCCAAAAGGCGACTCACAGCACGACAGCCCTGGCGGGAGTTTCGTGCGGGTAGGGGGCTCAAAACGCAGGATGACAAGCGACGAGAGACTCCGTCTCGTACAAAGGCGGAGTCATGCGTGTTACCTTTGGTTCGGCAAGCAACCGTTGCCGGACACGGGAATTGGCACCCTGGATGAGTCGCTTTGGAAACCCCTGTTGAGTGCGGAGGGCGCGACGGAGCCAGGGTCGGCACTGGAGAAGTTGGCCCTTCTGATACCCGACGTTGCCGGTATCCCTCGTGCCACTGTAGCCGGTGTTCTGTTGTGCACCCGATCGCCCGAGCGATTTCTTCCCGGTGCCAGCATTATGGCAGCCTGCTATCGAGGCCGCGACCGAACTTCCGGTCAAGTCGATGCGCAGGAAAAAACTGGGCCGCTGAATCGGCAGATCGCTGACGCGATGACCTATGCAATGCGGAACATGCGTATATTGGTACAGAAGACGCCTGCGCGGGCGGAATTGCCACAGTATAGTGACAAGGCGCCGTTTGAAGTGCTGGTCAATGCCGTAGTACACCGTGACTATTCCATCCACGGCAGCAAGATCCGTCTGTCGTTGTTCAAGGATCGCCTGGAGATCCAGTCGCCAGGTTCGTTGCCGAAAAATCTGACTCTGGACAGCATGGCCGAACGGCAGGCAACGCGAAATGAATCTTTGACATCCATGCTGGGACGGATGCCTGTGAGAGGAATCCGCGGCTCGGGTGACAGGCTGTATTTCATGGAACGTCGTGGAGACGGTGTGCCAATCATCAGGCGGGAAACTCGGGAACGCAGCGGGAAGTCACCAGAGTGCCGCCTGATCAACGACTCGGAGGTCTGCCTTTTCATCCCTGCAGCGGCACAGGAAGAGAGTGCCGCTCATGCCGTCGTAACCGCATGGTCCAGCGGAAAGCCGGTGTCAGGAGTGGAGTTCCTGGTTCTGTTTCCTGACAAGACGTGGAAGCAGGCCACCACGAATACGGAAGGTAAAGCGGTCTTTGACTTGCATACGACCCACCTCCCGATGACAGTGTTTGCGGCTGCCCCCTTCTACGCTGCCAATGTAGTCCGGGAATGGACGCCGGGCAAAGGTGCGCCTGCAGTCGAACTTTGCGGTTTTTCGAAAGGTGGTTCAGTCATTTTCCCGGAAGCCGCCGGCCATCTGCCGGGGCTGAAAGGAAGGTTGAATCCTATTCGGGACACGCATGACCGGACTTTCCTCTATGCTTCCAACATCGCCATCAATGAGGGCCAGCAACAACCCGTTCACTTTTTTCCCGGTGAAGAACTGCGGCTCGCAGACGCGGAAGGAAAGGAATTGTGTGTGCGCATTGTCGATATCGTTGGCAGGTCTGCATTGTTGGAATTTCTTACGTCACCGCAAGGGGATCAACCACGTTAGAAGGGCGTTGGAATCATCCCTGATCTGAATTTGATCATCGTGAAGCGATAATTGGTCCGGATTCCATTCGTTCAGTCATTTCCGTTTTCGGAAAAGATAGTTGTTTGGGCGGCGTCTATGGCTGCAAGCGTTCTGGCTGTGCTTCCTGTATGAATTGCGTGAAAACGTAACGCGTTTTGCCCGAGCTTATCGGAATCTTCGCCCGATCGGAGCATTCCCGTTATCGTGCTTTCAAGATCGTCAATCGACTCGGTCTTGAACAGAACACCGGCTGCCATGGCTTCGACCGCCGGGAATTCGATGGTCCAGATATGTGGCCCGACGATGACCGGTTTCTTGAGGGCCAGGGGTTCGATGACGTTGTGAGCACCGGCCGGCGTGAATCCTCCGCCAACGACGACGATATCGGAGATTTCAAGATAGAACGACATTTCGCCGAGAGAATCCCCGAAAAAAACGTCGACGTCATGGAAATCCCGTCCACTGCCGACCAGACGAAGTTCTTCGTCGAGGATTCCTGATCTTGGGACGACGGTCAGCCCGGATCGTTGCAGGAATTCGGCGACCCTGGCAAATCGTTCCGGCCGCCTTGGAACATAGACGAACAAGGGCCGAGGCAGCTTCGCCTCCTGACAACGTGACCGAAGCCTGAGAGCCAGTTCAGTGAGCATTTCATCTTCACCCTCGACCACGCTGGTGAATGCAACGACGACCCTCTCCGGGAGGCCGATGTGTCGGGATCTTGCGAATTGTCTGGCCATTGAAACCTGACCTTGGGGCAGCGGTTGGTCAAAGCGCAACTCGCCGGTTACGGAAACGTTTGAAACTCCCAGGTTTCGAAACCTCGTCGCGTGTTGTTCAGACTTGGTGAAGGCCGCGCTCACCAACTTCAGGACGCCCAGTCTCAATGCATGTACGGACCACGATGACCGTTCGCTCCGTTCGAGATTTCGCGTCGTGATCTGGGTATTGCAAAGATAAACCGGAATGCCCTGCCTTCGCGATGAGACGATCATCACCGGCCAGATGTCGAACTCCAGTATGAGGAGGAACTTCGGGCTGACATGGCGAAAGAACCTGCGGTACGCAAACCAGAATTCGAACGGCTGGTATCTTGCCAGGAGCCGACCGTCCGAGATGTCTTTACCGAATCTGCTTTCGGCTTCCGTCCTGGCGGCCGGGGTCATGCAGGTCACAACGACCGTCTCACCCCTGTCGAGAAGGACTCGGATCAGCGATTCTGCGGCCCGGATCTCTCCCAATGAAACGGCGTGGATCCAGGCGGAACCAGGAAGTATCCCTCCGCCACCAAATCTCTCGCCGAAACTTGCACCGTACCGTCGGTCTCGAAACGTGCGCCAGAAGAAATACACCAGGACCACTGGAAATCCGACGATCCAGATTGCGCGATACAGGAAAACCATGAAGCGAATTCGGGCGGGCAGGTGGTCGGAGATGCCCGTTTCGGCCTCTTTTCGAGCGCCGTCGCCGTCAACGGTATCAGGGAAATCAGTCAACGGATTCTTTCGAGGAACGGTGACAATCGATCCACTGTTTCCTGAACGATCGATTCACCCTTGGTCAAGACAGGCTCGACGTTTCGGGCCAATTGGCGGACCTCGGGATCAAGAACCGCATCTGCGAGTTCTTTTCCGTCAGATATCTTGTGGGCGGCCCGGTGGCTGTGGAAAAATTCGTAGTCACCTTCGAAATTGCGGACGCTCGGCCCATGAACAACTGCGCACCCGAGGCGGGCAGGTTCATACGGATTATGCCCGCCGCCGTTTCTCATCGAGCCCCCGATGAACCCGACCCTGGAAATCCTGTACCAGGTACCGAGCCTGCCGATCTTGTCGATGATCGCGACCTGGCAATCATCCGACGGTGGAACACCGTCTTTCAGGCGTTCGCAAATGAGGCCGCGACTTTCCATGAATGCCTCGACATTCCGAGCGCGGACCGGATTACGAGGTGCTATGACGAGCAGGGAGGACGGGTCGGATTGAAGGATATACCGGTGTGCTTCCGTCACGGTCGCCTCGTCGGCAGCATGTGTTGATGCGGCGAGCCAGATGTTTCGGTGGGACAATGCCCTTTCAAGCAGGGCACGGTCTTCCGGTCGATCGGCGAGCGCCGCCGCACCTGCCTTGAGCGAACCTGAAACCCAGATACGTTCCTGATCCACGCCGAGGGTGTGGTAGTGCTCGGCGCTGCGGCGATCCTGTGCTCCAACAAATTGGAAACGGCGATAGAGATCCGAGTACACTCCCCGAATCCGGGCCTTTGCCGAATAGGATGCCGCATCCATTCTTCCGTTGATCATGGCGAGAGGAATTCCCCGGCGGTCGGTTTCAACGATCATCGCTGGCCAAATGTCGCGTTCGACCCAAACCGCAAGATCTGGCCGCCAGTGATCGAGGAAAGCCCGAATGCACCGGATGCAGTCCAAAGGGAGGTACTGATGGCAGCAGTGTGCAGGAAGATTGGCCGCAACTGCGTCGGCAGAGGTTCTCGATATGCTCGTCAGGAGTACCTGCAGGTCAGGGAATTCTTCACCAAGGGACCGTATCAATCCTGACACGGCAAGGAGTTCGCCGACCCCGACAGCATGAAACCAGGCGAGTCGCGTTCCCGTTCGCTGCACGGAAGGCATTCCGAGGCGTTCATGAAATCGATCCGGATCTTCTTTGCCGCGCCTCAGGCGCCTGTGAACGATGAGCCTCGCAATCGGGTAGGCAAGTCTCGACGCCAACAGGTAGAGTCGAAGTCCTGGGCCCGTACGGGTCTTTTCGGACATGAGGAGACTCCCTGATCGGTGGTCTTTGCAATGAACATAAATTGACGCAAATCTCAAACCGCGTACCAAGGGACGTCTTGTTCGATTCGATCAGCGGGGTAGGGGACCGAGGCAGGATGCGTGGACAATGGTCGGTTAGAAAAAGGCTGTTCGCCAAGGCCGGCCATTCCACACCACCCAGGAAATCTGGTTCTTTTACCGATCTGCATGGTTGTCTCAGCGTTGTTCGCTGGAAGATCCGGTTTGCCACTGCGGGAATTGCGTTGCGATTACGTCCGTGTTGATGACATTGAGCCGTTGATGCTTCGCTTCTATTCCTGTTTCATCTCTTCGTTCCAGGCATGCATTTCGGATTCCCGCCATGACATTTCCCGCCGTTAGCGACAGCCTCATCAAGATTCCACTGGGATCATTGCAGGCAATTTCCCTGGATACGGAAACGACCGGGCTTGATCCGGCAAAGTCGCGAATTCTCGAACTGGGCGCCGTTCAGATCGAAGCAGGCAGGATTCGCGAGGATGACATGTGCTCGGTTCTGGTAAACCCGGGTGTCTCGATACCCCCCGATTCCACTCGAATTCACGGCATCAGGGACCACAATGTGGAAGATGCGCCTGAGTTTCCCGTTGGAATGGCCAAATTCATTGATTGGGCCGGGCCGAGCCTCGTTGTCGGGTATTCGATCGGGTTCGACCTGTCCGTTCTCGAGGCCGAGCATGAACGGCACGACATGAACTGGATTCGGCCCCGATCCATCGATGTTCAGGATCTTGTCAGTCTGCTTGATCTCGAATTGCCCGATTTCTCGCTGGAAACCGTGGCAGAATCGCTTGGAATCGAAATTTCTGGACGGCATCGCGCAGTACCCGATGCACTGCTCACGGCCAGTGTTCTCGTCGAACTCATACCAAGACTCAGGTTGGCCGGGATCCAGACGTTTGCGCAGGCTGAGCGCTCGTGCGCTTCGATCCGAGCCCGGCGTAGTGAAACTGGAATCCGAATCTCCGATGGTTTGGCGCATGCGCGCGGTCAATCGCGTACCAGCAGCAATCCGTATCTTTACAGGGTCAAGGACATCATGCGGTCTCCGCCCGTCTCCGTACCGCCGCACTCCACGGTCGCAGAGGCAGTCGCGGTGATGGTTCGCAAGGAAGTCGGTTCCGTCATCGTCGAGGAAGTCGACGAGTCACCCGCCGGGATTCTCACGGAAAGAAACCTGATTCAGGCCTTGGGTGCCGATGGCCAATCTGTGCTCGCGTGTCCAGTCGAACGCTACTGTTCCAGACCTCTGATCACCGTTTCGGTCAAGGAGTTCGTCTATCGCGCGATGGGTGTGATGGCATCAAACCGAAACCGGCATCTCGGTGTAACGGGTCTCGATGGCGCGCTGGTCGGAATCATCAGCGCACGGGATGCCCTGGGTCGCCAGGCGGGCGACAGTATAGAGTTCGGTCGCGAGATCGACGCCGCCGTTTCCCCTGCCGAACTTGGACGGATCTGGGCCGGACTCACCACAGTTGCGGCGGCACTCGTCAACGAGGGTGTCGATCCTCGAACGATTGCATCCGTGATTTCACGTGAACTTCGTGGGTTGACCGGTAGGGCGGCTGCCTTGGCGGAGGCCGATGTCGTCGACGAACATGGCTCTCCGCCGACAGGTTTCGCGGTCATGATCCTGGGTTCCGGCGGCCGTGGCGAGAGCCTTCTCGCGATGGATCAGGACAACGCGATCGTGTTCGCCAAAGGAGACGCGGGTGGAAAGGCAGACAACTGGTGCGAACAACTCGGACGGCGCATGTCGGACATTCTCGATGAGGCGGGGGTCAGCTACTGTTCGGGCGGCGTGATGGCGTCCCGGCCGGAATGGAGAATGGATGTGGCGCGCTGGAACAGCAGGGTCACCGAATGGATGGCATTGTCGCGACCGGAAGATCTGCTGAACGCCGATATCTTTTTCGATTCCATGGCGGTATATGGAGAAGAGCGATTGGCTGACAAGCTTAGGAGGGACGCGGTCGGAGAGGTTGTCGGGCAGAGGTCCTTTCTTCGGATGCTGGCGGCCAGGGCCACGGATTCGCCCAGTCCCTTTGGATGGTTGGGGCAACCGAGGCTCCAACGAAATCGACTCGATTTGAAAATTCACGGGCTCATGCCGATTTTTTCTGCCGCCAGGGTGGCTGCGCTCATGCACGGTATCCAGTCGCGATCGACGTCGGATCGATTGCGCAAATTCCGGGAACTGGACGAAGTCCCGGAGAAGGTCGTCGACGACCTGGATTCGGCGCATGGAATTTTGCTAGGAGCAATTCTTCGCCAACAGCTGGAAGACATTCGAAACGGAATCCCGCTGTCGAATTCCGTAGCGTTTGGCGAGTTGGACGGCATGAACCGCCAACAGGTGATCTGGGCACTGAAGCGTGTTCCTTCGATTGCGGATATCATGAAGGTTCCCGTGGGTCTTTGAACCTCGCTCAAATCGATGCGGTTGATCGATGATTCTACATATTGGCACGCAACTTGCAGCGGATTCAAAATGACCGGCAATTGGAAACATGGCTCGAAAATTTCTTCACCACGCTGGTCCAATCCGAGAAAATCTTAACTGCGATGCCAGTACACACATTCAAAAAGATTTCCGTGCACAGTCAGTCTCCCGACTTTGAATCCGACATTGCACATGAATGGTACATGTCTCGTCAAATCTTCGGGATGCGAAGCGGGGTCGGTCCGTGTTGGGTTGGAGGCAATTGATCTGGTCTGTTTGGACGGGTCAATCGAGAGGCACTCCGTGAAAGACCTGCTTGAAATGCCACTTGACGCATGCGGCGTCAGGCAGGCATTTCGTGTTCAGTGGCGGCCGCACCGGCTTCCGTTGGAAATTCCTAAATATCCCGAGAGAATCGCTTAATCCGTTGACGCTCATCGATACGATGACCTTGTAGCCATTTTCGACGTGTTGGATTGAAAAAGCGCCCCGATCGAACGCCCGATGATGAAACGTGCAGAGTGCGAGTCCATTTGTCACGTCGTCAGGTCCGTCATATTCAAACCAACGAATGTGTGCGGCGTCCAATCCAAAGAGTTCATCATCAATTCTCAGGTCGTAATCGCATACCACGCAACGTCGTTCATAGGCAGTCAAGACATTGTCCCTGAAATCCGGACCCCCCCTCCATCGCTTCGCTGTAATTTTCGGAATCGTTGGTTGAAGGCCTACAGCCCTTCTGATGTCATCATGCATGGAGACCGGAAACTCACCATTCAAAATCTTGCTGGCGGTCTTTTCGAGGATGTCTTGGTTGTCCTCGAGGTGCCGGAAAAATTTCTTCGGAAGTCCACCGTCGGCATCGGCTAAGATCAGACCCGAACGACGAATCCTTCCCAATTTGTCTCGTTTCATCGACTCCTTTTTCGGGATCTGCCACAGTCCGTCCCCGCATAGGTGTACGAAAGGCAGATAGGGGTCCTTCGCTCCGTCAGGCCCAAATCGCTTCAGTAAATCGTTCATCGCCGGTTCAATTTGCTTGAATCGCACGTGATCGTTCTTGCCGTTAGCAATTCGGCCAAGCGCAAATGATACGAGCAATGACTTATGTGGGGCTCGCCGTCCGTGTTTTGACCAGACCTTCAGCTTGGCCAGTTTACCCAGGAACTCGTCGAAAGTAGGCAAAAACACGTTCCAGAATTGATCGTTCTGCGTACTCGGGAAAAGCCGGTGCGTACTACTTCGAGAGCCGATCATCCCGTGTTCGCAAGGTCAATTCAGTGGACCATTCGGAATTAAACGGAACTTCACGGCCGGACTTCACATTTTTCTGTTTTCCAACAACAACTTAATCAGAATCAAACGGGACTCGTACTGGGAACAATTTTTCCGAATTATCTCCAAAATCCGACAATCTCTATGCGAATTCTGTCATCAGTGGGATAAATCGTCAACAAAATTTTCGAACTTTGCGGGAAATACATGGGAACAATTGGCCGGGATTGCATCTCTCCGAAAGCAAGTAAGCGACTCTATTTCAACAATTTTTTGTCAAATGATTCCGTTTTGTTCCGCTTGAAGTTCCGATTAAAGCGAGGGTTAGTTGTTTGATATGCCAGGTGGTTAGGATCGTGCCGCACCTAAGGTCTCGTCACGAAACAACCGCCGCGATTCGTGTTCAGGTGGCTTCCGTGTTGGCCATCGTGTTCAATGCAATCGCTTCCCTACTATCAGACGGTATCCGGTACAGGTCCGAACCCCATCGCCACATCGGGTTGAATCGTGTCGTTGCGCGTCCAAGGCAACTGAAACGCCGAGCCCAGGCCGTGGTGGCGATCCGCGGGTCCGAAATTGACAGATGCTGTGCGATCTGCGATCGGTCGCGGCCTCGGGGAACCCGGGGATTCTCCCGAATCCCTCGCCCGGAGCCCCCCTCGTGGAGGTAACGCAAGACCGCTGGAAAGTCCGTATCCGGAATCACGCAGGGGAAGAACCGGGATGAAACGATCGGTGACGGCCCGGAATCAATGCCTGGCGTGCTCTCCGAGCACCCCATCGATGTCCCTTGCGGTCAACAGGGCCTCGAGCCAGGAATCAAGCTGTTCGGGCGAGGCGTTGCGGACCTGTTCAGTGTACGCCGAAGACAGTTCACCGAACTTCAGCCGTGCCAGGCGCAGAAACGTGTCGGCCTTGCCCTCGACGATCCCCGCGGCCTTGCCCTCGACGATCCCCGCGGCCTTGCCCTCGATCCTGCCCTGCTCCATCCAGATCTGTGCGGCAGTTCCCATGACTTCCTCCACCTTTGCCGGGTCCGTTCCCGCGCGCACGAGAGCGGCTTCGATGCGCTCGGGCGGCAGGCTGACCTGCTGAATGATGTAGGTCAATAAGTAGCGCCCGAACTCCGTTTCCGCAACTCCGGCCACAAGCAGGTCGTCGTCGGCGTCGCCGACACTGTCGCGGAACGCCCGGGCCAGCGCCAGCAGCGCCGCGCGCACCTCGGCGCTCCGCGAAAGGTCCTGCGGTGCGATCTGCCCGAGATCGTGAAGCACGTAGGAGCCGAAGGATTGGGCAAGGTGTTCCAGCCCCTCGGGCGCATGGATCATCTCCTGGATCGAGCATGGTACGGTCCACGGCTCGCGCCCGTGAAAAAAGACCATGGGGATGACAACCGGCAAGCCGCCGTCCGGGAAGTTGCCGGTATCCATCTCCATGGCCCAGATCTTGAGCACGTACCGGATGAGTTGGAGCGGCGTGCGGTGATCGACGCGGCTCTTGTGCTCGAGCAGGGTATAGGCAATGGCCTCGCCGCCGTCCCTGAGCTTTCAAAGTTCCACACTTGTATAGGTGATCCGGTTTGTGTATGCGGCGGGCATGCAGGTCGGTCTCCGCCATTTCGATTCGCAGACGCTTGACTGGCTCGCCGGCGCCTTGCGTTCCGGCGAGCACACCCGTCACGCCCTGACCCGTGAGCTGTGCGAGCGCACCGGCTGGCGCAACGCCCTCGGCCGCCTGTGCCTGTCGGCGGCGGCGAAGGCGCTGCCTGCGCTCGCGGAGCGCGTGGGGATCGAGCTTCCGCCCGCGCGCGCGGTGCCGGATCCGACGGTCGCTCCCGCCGTCCCGGCCGGAGACGTTCCCGACACCAGGGTGGCCTGCGCGCTGGAGGAGTTCGGCCCCGTTTCGCTTGACCCGGTGGGCGCCGCCGCCGACCGCCGTCTCTGGGAGGCGATGATGGAGGCGCGCCATCCTCTGGGATGGGCGCGGCCTCCCGGTGGCCAGATGCGCTACTGGATCCGCTCGGAGCGTCACGGCGTCCTCGGCGGGATCGGCTTCGGGTCGGCGACCTGGCAGCTCCGGGCGCGGGACGAATGGATCGGATGGTCCGCCGACGCCCGTGCCGCCAACATCGGGCGCGTCATCTGCAACCATCGTTTCCTTCTGCTCGCCGGCGTGCGCGTCCACGGCCTCGCGTCGCAGGTCCTGCGCATGGCCGCGCGGAAGGTGGCGGACGACTGGGAATCCCGCTATTCTGTGCGCCCGGTGGCGGCCTACACCCATGTCGGCCCGGAGCACAGCGGATACTGCTACCATCGCGCGGGCTGGATCGTCGCCGGGCGCACCGGCGGGCGCAGGGGCGCGGCCGGCACGGTGCGGGTCCTGGCGCTGGCGGACGGTTGGCGGACGACGCTCCGCCATGTGGAACGCCGCCCGGTCGGGGCGCTGGCCGGCGCATATGACGGCGCGGACGCGGACTGGGCGGAGAGGGAGTACGGACGCACGGGCCACACCGACGGGCGGGTGCGCGACCGCATCGTCCGGATGGGCCGGTCCTGGCTGAGGAACATGGGGGAGGAGCTGCCGGTTATTTTCCCGGAGAAGGCGGAACAGAAGGCCGCCTACCGCTTGCTGTCGAACCCGAGGATATCCATGGAGCACGTTCTCGAGCCGCACTGCGAAGCGACCGCCGACCGTTGCCGCGGGGAGGCGGTGGTCCTTGCCGTGCAGGACACGACGGCCCTGAACTACACTGGCCTGGAGGCCACGGAAGGCCTGGCCGACCTCGGCGGCGGCGGCAAGGGGAGTGTCGGCATCCTCGCCCACGCCGGGCTTGCGGTGACGCCGGAGGGCCGGCCCCTGGGCCTGTTCACGATGGACGCAGCCTTCCGGGAGGATCCCGAGACAGACAGCCGCCGATGGCTCCTGGGGCTCGATCGGGCGCGGGAGCTCGCGGAGGCCTGCCCGGGCACGCGGGTGATCTCCGTCTGCGACCGCGAGGGCGATTTCCGGGACCTGCTCGCCCACGCCGTGGACGACGGGGACGCTCTGCTGGTGCGCGCCAGCCGTTCGGCAAAGCAGAGCGTGCGGACGTCCGACGGCGGCAAGGAATGCCTGTGGGAGCATGTCGCCGCCCTGTCGCCCGTCGCGGTGACTGAACTGACGATCCCGGCCGCCGGCGGCCCGCGCGCCCGCAAGGAGCGCGTCGCCCGCCTCGAGATCCGCACGGCGGAGGTCGAGCTGCTGCCGCCGCGCCGGGACCGCGGCGCGGAGCCGCTGCCCATGCTCGCCGTCTCGGCCACCGAGGCCGAGACCGCCGACGGCGACGACCCGCTGCACTGGCTGCTGCTGACCACCGAGCGCCCGGCAGAGGGGGAGGCCGACGCCGTGCACGCCGCAACCGTGCTGGACTGGTACCGTCGGCGCTGGACCATCGAGACCTGGTTCCGGACGCTGAAGACCGGGACCCGGATCAAGGACCGCCGGCTGGACAGCGCCGACGACCTGCGCAAGTGCCTCGCCTTCGACGCCGTCACCGCCGTCCATGTCGCCGACCTGACCGTCCTCGCGCGCGAGCGCCCCGAGACCCCGGCGACCACGGTGTTTCCGGAGGAGGACGTCGACCTGCTCCACACGATGCTGGAGTCGCAGGGCCACCGGGACGTCGCGAGAATGTCCGCCGGGCAGGCGCCCGACATCCGGACGGTCGTCATCGACCTCGGGCGCCTCGTCGGTTCCCATCCCACCACGCGGCAGCCGCTGCCGGGAACGAAAAAGGTCTGGCAGGGGCTCGAACGGCTGAACTGGGCGATCCAGGTGCGCGACGCCCTCGGCGAGAGAAAGCGGGAATAGAATCACCTATACATGTATGGGACGTTGAAAGGTCCCTGAGGCGGAGGCGAAAGATGGCATCGGACTGCGTCCTGCTGCCCTCGCCATCGATGGCCGTCCCCTCCACATGCACCGGTGGATGCTCCGGATCAAGCCGGGAAACGACCTCCGGGGGGAGATAGTCGCGTAGCAACCGGCCGGCATGGCCGGGGTCGGAGACGAGCAGACGGAAGAGGGCGTCGTGCCGGGCCTGCGGCAAGGCCATGTCCGGGTCTCCTGTCGTTGTGCGGGTTGATGGTCCTGAATGCGACCGTGGCCTCGGTTCTTACCCCGACCCGGTCACATACGCCATCGTTCTGTCCTGCGCGCCCGGCCACGTCCGCGCGGACACGACAATCGAAACGAAACAACACGGGAATCGCCCGAACATGAAACAAGACCTTTCGAAACATCGAACAAACGAATCGATCGTTTCGTGACAAACCCAAAAGAGACTTGGGGGAATTCCTTCAAAGGTTGCCCATGCAACCGGTCGACTTGTGAGTGCGGACACATGTCCGACCTGATCGTATCAACGAGTTCACGTGTTGGCTCAGATTTGTAGAAGGGCTGTGTCGTGAATTTCTCGAAATGTGCATGACTTCCAATTCTTTGCCTTTCGGAAAAACCTAGGCTTGAATTGTGACCGGTTGGACTCTCGAAAACGCGAAAAGCAACTTCAGTCGATGTCGGAAAAGACCTTTTGAAGCGGTTGAGACCAGAATTTTTCCTGCCGGAGAACCGTGACGAAGCGTTCCGCCGCTCCGCCTTTCCCAAAGGACGTGCAGGAAGGGTAGCGGCGGTGCCACTCGCGATTGATGAATTCAAGGATTGCTTCCCGGTCATCGGCCTCACATGAAGAAACCGAAACGGACGAGGCACGATTGGTCTGGCGCGTTCCGATGTCAAGGCTTGGTACGCCCAGGAAGGGAGCTTCGCGCACGCCTGCACTCGAGTTACCGACCAGCACTGCCGCATTCTTCAGGAGTTCCGAGAAGTAGCGGAACCGCATGGAAGGAATTGTGCGGAATGAACCCTCGGGCAAGCTGCGAACGACTTCGTGGATGGCGTCCGATCCGGGATCGTTGTTCGGGAAAATCGTGACGAACTTCCTCTCGGATTCCTCGAGGGTCCCGAAAAGCGCCTCCGCCTGCGCACCCATTGAATCGAATTCCGATGTCACCGGATGGAATATGATGACACCGTAGTCCGACATCGGGATTGCGTACCGTTTTCTGACGGCATCCACGGTGACGCCCGAGGGTCCAGAGTGAATGTCAAGTTCCGGTGATCCGATAACAAAGGTCGAATACCGCGACTCACCCAGTCTCATGACCCGGTCACGCGCCGCGTCAGAACTGACGAAGTGGTAGGTCGCAAGCTTCGTATTGCAGTGACGAAACAACTCATCGATGGTCCCGGAAACCTCTCCTCCTTCAACATGGGCACAACGGGCGTAATTGACGGCACAGGACAGTGCGCAGGCCAACGCCTCGGCCCTGTCACCGTGCACGACGACCAGGTCCGGCCGATGTTCGGCAAGGAAATCCGAGAATCCAAGAACGGTCTTTGCAATGATCGTGTCCTGGCCGTCTCCTGGTTTCTGGTTGAGGAATTCGAAAATTTCAGCCCCGGAAACCCGATGCACCTCGATCTTCGTCAGGCCGTATCGTTCAAGCATGTGCATTCCCGTCACAAAGAATGCGATCTTGTGACCGTCGTTCCGCGCTGCTTCGGCGAGGGGGAGGACTTTCCCGAAATCCGCGCGCGTTCCGGTTACAAAGACGAGTTTTCTAGGCATTGGAATTCCTGATCAGGGTGCCCGCCCGGTCCTGTTTCTTTTAACGGAACTTGGAGCAAGCGATGCAAAAACAATGCATGGTAATGGCAAATCTCCGCGGCGTCATTTGATTTGTCCAACAATATTCCGGAATGTGTTGGTCGGCCATGTTCGGCCTCTTTTCGACTGCCGTCGCTGTGACAAGATTGTATGAGGTTCAGTCGGTAGAAACGGGGACCGCGCCAATCCGGACGCCAGTTTACGCTATCGGAATGCACGGACCTGTTGGACGAACAGCTTTGCCATGAGCGAAGCGAGGTCCGGAACCCTCATTGGAAAAATAGGCGGAAAGCAGTTGTTCGCCTGGGATTCCGCTTTGGCACTACGTCCGGGGTTACGACACATTTGCGGCCGCCAACATGCGGACGTGCGGCTCTCCGTAGAACCAGGCCATGTGCTGGCCTGCAAGATGCCATGTTTCCATGTTTCGTAGGGGTGTTGTACGACCGGCAACTGCATTGTCGAGCCGATTTCAGTGGATCAGACGCGCACGCCGTCACTGTCGAACAAATGCGCGTCGGCCAGATCGAACGCCAACCCGATGGGCTGATCCTCCTGGATGTCGGAACCGCCCGAGATCCGAACGTTGATCGGCTCCATGCCCGGAACATCAACATACGCGAAACTGTCTCCACCGAGATGTTCGGCCACACCTACCGTGCCTGTGATCAATGCGTCGGAAGGATCTGCCACGGCGATATGCTCGGGGCGAATACCGAAAAACTCCGGGGCAGTATCCGCAACCGGCATGTCGATCCGCGTTCCGTCGCCAAGGCCGATTCCGCTGCCTTCGGGCGCGCACGGAATAATGTTCATCTTTGGCGATCCGATGAAAGTCGCCACGAAGAGGTTTGAAGGATTGCGGTACAGATCCAGTGGCGCGCCCTGTTGCTGAATGATGCCATCGTTGAATACCACGATCCTGTCGGCAAGCGTCATCGCCTCGACCTGGTCATGGGTCACGTAGATCATCGTTTTGCCCAGCTTCTTGTGCAGCCGCGCTATTTCAATGCGCATCTGGACCCTGAGGGCGGCATCGAGGTTCGATAGCGGCTCGTCAAAAAGGAAGGCCGCCGGATCGCGAACGATGGCGCGGCCGATGGCCACACGCTGGCGCTGGCCGCCCGAGAGTTCCTTGGGTTTTCGCACCATCAACGGATCGAGTTGCAGGATATCGGCTGCGCGATCGACCGCGGCATCCATCGTTGCCTTCCTTTCTCCTGCAACCTTGAGGCCGAAACCCATGTTCTCGCGAACCGTCATGTGCGGATAAAGCGCGTAGGACTGGAAAACCATCGCCAGCCCGCGCTCCGCGGCGCCAAGCGCGCTGACGTCCTTGCCCGCGATGTCGATCGTGCCGCTCGTGATCTCCTCAAGACCAGCAATCAGGCGCAGCATCGTGGATTTTCCGCAGCCGGAAGGACCGACAAAGACGATGAACTCGCCTTCCTCGATCTCCATGTCGATGCCCTTGATGACGTGAATGTCGCCGAAGAACTTGTGCACGTCGTTGAGTTGAATCGTCCCCACTTGTCTGCCCTCTTCCTATTCGTCGAGTTCCCAGGCCAGCCAGATCGCAGCTGTCCAGGAAAAGGTTCCGCCGCCGCAGCCGCGGCCGTCGATGGGTGAAAAGTATTCTGCGAATCCGCCGTTACGGATCAGTTCACGCGTATCTGAGCGGATGCGTTCGGCCCATTCGTACTCGCCAATGTCACGCAGGCCATTGGCGATCATGAAGTTGATCATCGCCCAGGCCGGCCCACGCCAATACCGGATGTGGTCGAAATGCTCGTCGCGGGGATCGAAGCTGGGCACCAGGTAGCGTACTTTTTCCGCAAACTCCCTCAGGGTTGTCAGAAGTTCCTCTTTGTGCGCCAGGACGCCCGCGTACAGCGGCAGGAAAGAAGCGGCTGATGCCCGCCTGGACTGATCTCCCGACCGCAGGTCGCGGGCGACGTAACCACCAGCATCTTCGTTCCACAAAAGCTCCAGTCCGTTTTCCAGGCGGGCGATCCGGTCTTCGATGCGGGTTGTCTCGCGCCCGGCACCGCGCGCGAGGGCGCACAGATCCTTTTCCGCGCGCAAGAGGATCGAAGTAATGCCCGGATCGGCGACAAAGAACGGGTTTTCGACCGCGATCCTTTCAGGATCCCACTGGCGTTCCCTTCCGAAATAGACCAGGGCGAGGTAGCGGTCGTAATCCTGCTCTTTGGGCCGCATGTCGTTGTCGACAAGCGATGTATCGCTGCGCGTGTACTCACCGACACCGCTAACGTCGATCATTTCGCCAGGACGGTCCCAGTCAGGCAGGTTGTCGCGGCCCGATTCCCATGGATGGGTGATCGCAATGACCCCGGTTCCCTTGGGGTCGCGCGCGCAGTGCCACCATTCGTGCCATGCATCGATGCGATTGATGAATCCGGCCGCCTGCTCGGGTTCAGCCTCGGCGAGCGCCCGGATGACTGAGGCCACCACGGGTGGTTGCGAGATGCCCGAACTGGGCATTGGGCCCATGTCGGCCTGCCATACCGATGGTCCGGGAAAGTAACCTGGCTCATCGGCACGGAAAATGATGTGGGGAACCATCCCGTTAGGCCATTGCGCTTCGAAGAGTTTTTCGAGCTCCTCCCACGCCCGTGCGCGATCGAACGTGGCGAAACCGAGCGCAGAGAAGGCCGAGTCCCAGTTCCATTGATAGGGGTAGAGCCCATCGGTCGGAATGGTGTAGCCGCCCCTGTCGTTGCCACGCAGGACCGCGCGCGCGCGTTCGTTCATGGTCATTTCGGTCATCCTTTCACCGACCCGGCGGTCAGGCCGGAAACGAGGAACCTTTCAAACCAGAGGAAGATGACCAGAACCGGAATCGTGACGATCACGGCACCGGCCATGAGATGCTGGCGCGGGACTTCGGATGAATTCAGAGAAACGACGGCGCGCGGAAGCGTAAAGATCTCGGGGCTGTCAAGGAACATGAAAGCGAAGAGGAATTCGTTCCAGGCGATCATGAAGACGTAGAGCGATACCGATGCGATCGCGGGGAGTGACAGGGGTAGGGTGATCTTCCAGATCACCTTGAGACGCGAGCAGCCGTCCATCATGCCCGCTTCTTCAAGCTCGGAGGGAATGCCGCGAAAATAGCCCTGAAGCATGTAGAGAGATACCGGTATGGTCGTTGCCGGATAAATGAGCATCAGGCCCAGCAACGTGTCGCGAAGCCCCATCTGGCTGAACACGGCATAAAGCGGGATCACGAGGACAATGGCTGGGACCATGTAGATGAGCAAAATCGACCTGGACAGCGTCGTGCGTCCAGTGAACTTCAGACGCGAAATCGCATAGGCGCCCGGGATGGAGGCGGCGAGGGTCAGCAAGACTGTGACGACTGAAACGACAGTGGAGACGATGACGAACCGGCCAAAGTCGAACGTCGTGAATAGTTCGACATAGGAACTGAAAAGCTCGCTTGCGCCCTGACGAACGTTGATCGAGTAATCGAGCGGGTCGAGCAACAGCTCGGCCTGCTTTTTCAGACTGGTCATGAGCATCGCGTAGAAGGGCAAAAGCACGATCGCCGTGAAGAACACGAATCCGAAACCCTTGAGTGCACGGATCAGGACTTCCTCGGCGCGGTAGCGATTGAGTGTCGTCCAGTCGCGTGCGCGAAATGCGATGGCGACGGCGCCAACCGTTGTTATCGCGAGGGAGACCAGCACGAGAACACCGGCAACAGGCCGATCGGCAAGCGCAATTCCGAGGGGTGCGAAGTAGGTCAGGAGGCAGATAGTCAGCGCATACGCAAAACCGGCCAGCCCAAGTCGCAGGTACACGCCAGTTGCATAACGGTCGGACGCGAGCCAGACGAAAGCCCCGGCAATTCCCGCAAAGAATGCCGCGATGGTTGTCATTTCGGCGGCGGCGCCAAAGACGAGCGTGATGCCAACACCGATGAGGACGGCATTGACTGCGCCCCATACGCCCCCGAGGACGAATGCAAGAATGATTCCGCGCGTCATCACATGCCCTCCTCTTTGGGGACAAACCGGAAGTAGAAGGCGACAAATGCTGTCAGGACGAAGAAGATCACTACGGCAACCGCAGCACCTGCACCGAGATTCGAGAGCGCGAAGGCCTGTTCATAGACATTGACCGTCAGCGTTCGTGTGCCCGACGCCCCCCCGGTCAGCAGGAAGATGTCATCGAACTTGTTGAACGTCCAAATGAACCGCAACAGGAACAGCGTTGAGATGATTCCGACCAGTTGTGGCAGGTTGATGAACCAGAATTTCTGGAGAGGGGTCGCCCCGTCCATCTCGGCCGCTTCGTTGAGATCCGCAGACAGCGACTGCATCCGCGCCAGAATGAAGAGAAACGAGAGCGGAAAATAACGCCAGGCCTCGAAAGCGATCACGGTCCAAAGCGCGATTCCGCGTTTGCCCAGGAAGTTGACAGCTTCGTCTGTCACGCCGGTGGTCTGCAGGATTGCGTTGAGTGTTCCAGAGAAAGGGTCAAGCAGGAAGACCCAGGTGAAAGCAACCGCGATGACCGGCGAGACGTAAGGAAACAGGAAGAGGCCCCGCAGCACGGAACGACCGGGAAACGCGGTCATCATCAGCTGGGCGGCGAAGAGGCCAAGGATCAGTGCGCCAAGAGTGCCAAATACGGTGTAGACGATCGAAACCCAGAGCACGTCCCAGAATTCGGTTGCGTCAAAGACCTTGCGGAAGTTTTCGAACGTGAAATCCAGGCTGGCGAGCGCATTGTCCGATTTCCCGCGGACCACGAGCTCGGTGTCTCCGGGTTTCACTGCTTCGCCGTCAAAGTACGGGGATTCTGCTTCCAGGATGGCCTTGACCCGCACCTGTTTTCGCGGTTCGAGCGTCCCGAATTCGCATGTTATTGCGACGGCATCGGCTCTGCAGGGCTCTCCGATTTCCACGACGCGGAGACCCCTTGGAAGCGGGTCGAGCAGGCTTGCCTCGCGGACTTCCTCCTTGGGAGAACTCGATCGCACCCGGTACTCGATCTCCACCTGATCGCCCACATTGACCGGGATATCGCCCTTGACCCGTTCACGGACCAGCATCTTCGCCGGCCGCAAATCCGCCAGTTCAATCGGCTTCACGCTTATCCAGAAGTTTGCGAGCAGTGGCACGAGGATAATGAGAAGAACGGATGCCACGGTTGGCGCCAACATCGAAAATGCGAGGCGCTGTTCGCGTTTCTCGATCGGTCCGCGGCGTTTGCGGGCCTTTGCGAGGTCAGCAGGGGTTGCCTTAACCATTGGCGCCATTTCCTTTTGCCGGCGGTCCGCTCGAGGCGCGGGCCATCAGGCGGACCGGTAGATTGATCGTGCGGACCGGCGCGTCCGGGTTTTCCTTGCGTGAAATGAAAGCCTCGGCGATCTGGCGACCGATTCCCTTCGGATCCACGGCGATGGAGGACAGAGGCGGCTCCCAGAGACGCGAATCCTCGATGTCGTCAAAGCCGACGACCGACACATCGTGCCCCACGCGTTTGCCGAGGTGCGCCAGTCCTAGCGTTGCGCCGGCGGCGACCACGTCACAATTGCACACAATCCCGGTAACTTCGGGATTTTCCTGGCAAAGCGCAATTGCCGCCGCCTTCGCATCGGTCTTGGTTTCCTCGCAAGGGCGGATGATGGGGGAATTCAATTCCTTGGTGACCAGCACGCTTACGTATCCGCCAATGCGCTGGTTGATCGTCGGCGACAGGCGATCGCCACCCAGGAATGCAATATTTCTGTGCCCGAGATCGGAGAGATGCCGGGTTGCCATCGCCGTCCCGTAGGTAGAATCGACGCCGATATGGTCGAACGGGTGATCAGGAAGCGTACGCAGCCAAGTGATGGTTGCCGGGCTGTTTCGTCGAATCCAGGCGATCGTTTCCTCGGTTGTCCCGGTCGCCGGAATCCACAACAGGCCGTCGGCCGAACCGCCGATCAAGGTGCGCAGGTACTTCTCCTGCAATTCCACATCGTCTTCAGCATCTAGTACGAAGAGCAGATATCCCTTTTCCTGCAGGTACGAACTCGCGCCGACAACAACCTCTGCATTGAACGGGTTGGCGATGCGGTGGATCAGGAGCCCGACATCGTGCGTTTCACCAGACCGCATGGCCATGGCACGACGATCCCGCACGAAGTCGAGTTTCCTTGCGGCCTTCTGGACCTTGCGCCGCGTGTCGTCGGAAATCCGCCCGACTCCTCTCAGGACCTGGCTGACGGTCGAAACGGAAACGCCGGCCTCCCTGGCAACGGAGTGTATGGTCGGGCGCTTGTTCATTGGAAACAGACCAGTTGAAAGGAACCGCCTTGATGTGGCCAATTGGTGCGGCATGGTTTGAATGTTGCAGTCTAGAGAACGGCCACAGTTCGATTTGATGAAACGTTATATCAACCTGTCCTGTCAATACCTTTCAACGAAAATTTATTATGGCGTGGTCATTTTCTGCCCAAACTGAATTTTTTTCCTTGACTTGATGAAACGTTATATCTGATATTTGAGGAGTAACTCGCAGCCTGAGCCGGGTGATTTCGTCAGGACTCCGGTAGCGCGGGCAAAACCATATGGGAGGAATCAATGGTGAAGAAACTATGTTCGGTTGCGATGGGCGCCCTGTTGGCGGCAAACGCCGGCTGGGCCGACACCGTAACGTTGTGGACGCCGGAAGAGCAGCCCGACCGAATCGAGGCACAAGAGAGGGTAGCGGCTGCCTTCAACGCAAAAACCGGCCACGACGTTGAAGTCGTTCCGGTTACGGAGAAAGAACTCGGCACCCGGATGACTGCCGCATTTGCCGCCGGTGATCTGCCGGATGTCGTTTACCACTCGATGCAGTACCTGTTGCCATGGACCGAGGCAGGGATCCTCGATGCAGGTGCCGGGACGGAAGTGGTCGAGGCACTTGGCGCCGATACATTTGCCGCCGGGCCTCTCAATTCGGCAAACGTGGATGGCGAATACGTCTCGGTTCCGGTCGACGGCTGGACCCAGATGGTTGTCTACCGCAAGGACCTGTTCGAGGCCAACGGTCTGGCTGCACCCGACAGCTATGCGAACATCGCCACCGCCATCGAAAAGCTCCATGGGGATGACATCTTTGGATTCGTTGCCGCGACCAAGACAGATGAAACCTTCATGATCCAGGTGCTTGAACATGTGTTTCTTGCCAACGGGTATTCGCCGCTCGTGGACAGTGCGGAGAACGACATGAAGCTTGTTGAAGCGCTTGAGATCTACAAGAAGATGGCTGACGCTTCGCCCGAGGGTGAACTCTACTGGAAGCAGTCACGCGAACTCTACTTCGCCGGCAAGGCGGCAATGATCATCTGGTCACCTTTCATCATGGATGAGTTGGCTGGTCTGCGCGACAGCGCTCCGCCAACGATCAACGACGATCCGACCTCGCGTGATCTGGCTTCGCGCACGGGTTTTGTCACACGTGTTTCGGGTCCGTCCAATCCGGGCGGCGCCGGCTGGGCTGACACGCGTTTCATGGGCGTGACAGCGGACGCCGATACCGACGCGGCGATCGAGTTCATCGAGTTCTCGCTCAGTGAAGGCTACGGCGACATCCTTGGCATGGCCGCCGAAGGTAAATTCCCGATCCGCCGCGGCAACGCTGATGATCCGGAGGCCTACGTCAAGCTCTGGGCCAGCCTGCCAGTAGGTGTTGACCGCCATGCGCCGCTCGCGGAAATCTATCCGCAGGACGTGATCGACGGAATTGTTGCGGGCCTGGCAACCGGCAACCGCTGGGGTTTGGCCGAAGGCAATCTGAGTCGCGCATCGAAAATCGTGAACTCTCTGCTCTACAACCGCATCGTTCGCGAATACATTGACGGCGAGATCACGGCTGACGAAGCTGTTGCACGGATCAAGGAAGAAGTCGCCAAGATCGACTGATTTCAAGACATCGCCGAATTCGAACCGGGCCCACATGGGGCCCGGTTTTTTCTCTGAAACTCTTTTCGGGCTTTGGGCACACTTTCCCCTGGCCACCGGCACCCGTTTTTTCGGGAGGCAGCCACGGTGACGTCAGTCTGGAAGGCGTCGCCGTTCACTCACTGTCGGCGATTGTTCGGGCTCCCCGGAAACGGCCTCGTGACGGGCCGAGAGCGGTTGCAGGCGACGCCGGGTCTCAGGCGGGTCGGGCCGACATGTCGGTTTGTTCCTCGCGTGCCAGTCGCGTGACGTATCCATACTGTTCGAGCTTCTGCAGCCAGCGGCTGGCCTTGCGGCCAATGGAGATGCCCTCATAGTCGATCCCGGGATCGGCATAGGGCGTGCCGTCGCGCAGCATGGCATAGATGGTGCGCAGCATCTTGTGGGCCACGGCGACGATGGCGCGCTTGTATCCACGCCGGCTCTTCACCGCCTGGTGCCAGGCCTGGAACTGGCAGCCCCGGGTCCGGACCGCCGCATGAGCGCATTCGACGAGAATGGCGCGCAGGATCGGGTTTCCCCGCCGTATCCGTCCGCTGCGGCGCTTGCCGGCACTCTCGTTGTTCCCGGGACAGATCCCCGACCATGCGGCGCAGTGCCTGGCGGATGCGAAGACCGCCATGTCGGGGCCCAGTTCGACGAGGATCGCCATGGCGGAATCGCGGCTGACGCCGGGCAGGGTCTCGAGAAGCCGGACCTGGGCCTCGTAGGGAGCGAGGGCGGCCTCCATCCGCCGGTTGGCCGCCTCGATCCGGGCGGTGTCGCTGTCGAACCGGGCCAGGAGGTCGCTCAGGATCCACCGGGCCTGCATGTCGAGTTCGAAGCTCAGGGCATCGCCGAGGAGGCCGAGCTTCTTGCGGACATGCCAGCTCAGCCCGCCCAGGATGTCCTCACACGCCTCACCGGCGATGATGCCCTCGAGGATGCGGCGACCGTTGACGCTGTGGGTGATCCGGCTGAGAACGCCGCCGATGCGCACCCCGCCCCGGTCCAGAACCTTCTGGATGCGCAGTTGCGAGCGCGCCCGCTGTTCGATCAGCGTGCGGCGGTAGCGGCTCAGCCCCCGCAGGTCGCGGAAGCTCTTCGGCAGCACCAGGCTCGGGCTCCCGAGGCCGAACTGGCAGATGCGCGACAGCCAGACGCTGTCCGCGATATCGGTCTTGCGCCCCTTGATCTGCTTGACGTGCTGGGCATTGACCACCATGACATCGAGACCGGCGTCGGACAGAATGTCGTAGACCTTCTCCCAGTAGACACCCGTCGCCTCCATGACGGCGCCGCTCACCCGCAGGCCGAGCAGCCACTGCACCAGAAGGGCGAGGCCGCTCGCCAGCGCACTGAACTCGCGGGTCTCGACAAGGGGGCCTTCCCTGCCCGCGTGGGTGCGGACGGTCGCGGTGACCTGCATCTTGTGGACATCGAGCCCCGCGGCGGCGGCATGCCGGACTTCCATGTCATCATGTTTCGGTGTATCGCTCATGATCCAACTCCTGTTGAATTGTGGTTGACAGGAGACGGGTGGCGGCAAGCACGCCTGTGGGGTTTACAATGGCTTGCACGCGGCCGGAGGCCGCCTGCAGCGTCTCGATTTTCTCCACGTTCTCGGCAGGCGTCATGCCTGCTGGAAACACTCCGGGGCGCGGACCCCACGGCGAATGGACAGTTTTAGGACGGGCTCCAGGGCCGCAAAAAATAAACGTCCTGTTCTGCCGCCACCCGATCCATCGGCCACAGGATACCCCGGTCCCGGCAACAGCGCCACCACACGACATCGTCCCGGAAACCGTCAGTCACACGCGAGTTTCATGCTCCGGGGTAAGTAAACGCAGAAAATCATGAAGGTTTTATATGAATGTCGAACTTTGACGGGCCTTGAGGAGGCGCGATTACTCTCCACGGTCCTGCAGGTGGCTGCGGCGGAATGACGATTTGTCCTGCAACCCGGCGGCAAGCGCGGTTTCAAGAAGCGATGTGCCTTTTCCGCCAAGAACCAGACGCTCCGCGCGTTGGAGTCGCTGGACATTGCGGAATTTAGCCATCATGACCCCAGCCTGCTTTCTGAAAGTACGCCCAGGTGATCGACAGTTTGACACAGGCCAGCCAGGCAACGAGGGAATTCGGGCGCGCCGGGTCTTCGCGAATGACAGACAAGGCCCGCCCGACACCGAGGTCGCATCGGCTCGGACGGGTCGAAGGCGCCTACGGAAGGCAGCAAAACGACACGCTCGTTCGCTATCCGCCCGAGTACGCTACCGTCGTCGAAGCGGGGCAGGCGACGTTGTCTTCATCCATTTTATCACTTCGCGCGGATCAAAACCTAACCGCTCAGACCGAATTCGCAAAACAGTTCTGTGCCAGCAGCGTTACGATGGCCGTGACAGCATTGAACCAGGCAACAACCACCCCAATGAACAGCTCGTCTTGAGCGGCCGAATTCATGTCATCCCGCGGAAAGCGGACGGCGCGCCAACTGAAATGCGATGAAACTTGCCGTCGGCGAACTCCTCGCCGTCAATCAAGGACAAACAAAATCTACGCGG
Source organism: Paracoccaceae bacterium (assembly GCA_963664045.2). GTDB lineage: Bacteria > Pseudomonadota > Alphaproteobacteria > Rhodobacterales > Rhodobacteraceae > JAPPHA01. The sequence goes on from CAXXGT010000006.1 coordinate 330,905, forward strand.
GTAAATGTTTGCACGCCCAGGTCTCTTCTGGCGCGCCTTTCGACGCAGAGTCGGCCCTCGTTGCCGCCATCGGTTGGAAAGCAACGGCACCAAATCCGACATTGGGACGCAAACTGGTCCCTAATGACATCGGTGGTAACAGACGACTTCCCTGAAAGAATGCAAAGTTTCGGTGATCCGACGATGCCGCTTATGCGGTCACTATCGGTGCCGCGCCCGCTTCGCCGTTTCGTTTGAGACTGCGAAGCCACATGGAAAGTTCACTCTCGTTGACTCGGCCTTGGGCGGTTTGGATAATTTTCCGTCCAATCGTCTCTGTATGCCAGGTCATTTCAGCCCCGTGCAATCACAGGATCACGTCCATGCAGCGGAAGGCGGTGCGTTTGTTCCCATGGTTGAACAGGTGGCAGGTCGAGATCACCACGGTATAGGTCGCTGCCAGGTCACATTCGTCTTTGACAAGGCCGTAGGAGAAGCGAAAATCAATCCTTGAGAGGGCGCCTGCCAGAGATTTGTCTCGCGCTATTCCCAGGAGTTCACCCGCGTTCAAAACCTGATCGTGGATGTAGATCACGTCCCCTTCGGAAAGCAGGAACATAGGTTATTTGTCCTTGAGGTAGTCCAGCACTGGTTGGACATCTCGTGCCGAGGCATTTAGCGCCATGTCCAGTTTCGATCGTTCCACATGGCGCGGTTCTGTTTTGTCCACGGCTTCAACCGGAACCAGATAGCCAATACATTCGTTGTTCTTGAGAATGGCCACGGGTTTGCCCGAAGCCTTGTCAAATACCTTGGCCGGTTCGCGCAGTTCGGTGATCCCTACAGTGCGGTTGGTCAGAAGGCGTTTCATCATCGTTCTCAAATATGTGCATTATTTCTCACATCTGAAAAATTACAATCCAAGCACGATTGCGCGAGAATTCATTTTGGGGGCAATCTGGATCCATCGTGAGCCTCGTTCCTTGATTGAGTATTCTTGTAAGCATTTGGCTCGTTATACCCTATTCACAAATCCGGGTATAACCCATATGTTGTGTCTGGTTTCCAAAACCGGGTATAACCATGCAAACGATCAACCTCGCCCTTCAAACGACCTTTGCGGAACTTATCGACAGATGCCTTGATGCCAGTTTCGATCAGGATTTCGATGAGCAGGGACAGTTCGTCAAAGTCACGTCCAAAGGACGTGACTATTGGTATTTCCAAAAATACCAGGATGGCGGCCGAAAGCGTCGCTACGTTGGACCGGCGATAGAGCCCGAAATAACGGACCGCGTTGAAAAATTCAAAGAGCTAAAGGCAGATTTCAAAGAACGACGCGAAATGGTGAGGGCGCTAAGCCAAGTCTTGCCACGCCCTGATGCGCTTACAGGAAAAATCGTTGAAGCACTATGGAAAGCGGGTTTTTTCCGTCTAAGAGGTGTTCTTGTCGGAACAGTTGCCTTCCAAACTTACGCCGGTTTGCTAGGTTCGAAATTGCCATACACGTCAATCATGACGCAGGACGCAGATATTGCTCAGTTCGAAGCAATATCAGATGCGGTCGATGATTCAATGCCGCCAATTCTTGAAGTGCTCCGCGACGTCGATGAAAGTTTCAAGCCTGTCCCCAATCCGGACCCGCGATCTGTAACAGCATTCATCAATGACGATCGTTACCGCGTCGAATTTCTAACCCCCAATAGAGGCAGCGACAAATACCAGGGTAAGGCGGCGGATATGCCCGCTCGTGGTGGCGTCAGGGCCACGCCTCTACGCTTCCTCGACTTCCTCATCAAGGACCCGGTATGGTCGGCAGTGTTACATCGGGGGGGCACGCCCGTTCGTGTCCCTGATCCCGCTCGATATGCCGTGAATAAAATGATCGTTTCAACTCGCCGGCATGAAAGGTCATTTGCGAAAACCGACAAGGACGTAATTCAGGCGGGAATCCTTATCGAAGCGCTCTCAAGAAGACGGTCTTTTGAGCTCGGCGAGGCATTGGTCCTCGCCGAGGAAAACGGTCCGAAATGGAAATCCGCAGTCGAAAAAGCCGCCGCAGCCTTGGATGAGAAGAAGCTAAATCTTCTTCGAAAGGCGCGCGACGATTTCGCCAAAAACGTCTGATTTCTTCCTGATTCTCGGCACCTCGAAATGACTTCCAAATCCGTTAGTATCCGACAACGCTCGATTTCCAATTAGCCTCACGCTGAACCTTGGCGCCTTCACTATCGTGATCCACCAATACTTGGCGCCATTGTTCGGGTGCGGATACCGAGTGTCGTCCTGAACCCGTTGGAACACTTCCGGACAGGATCAACTGTCCATTTTGCCTATCCCATGCCCCGCCAGGGAATGGTCCTCTGAATGACCCATCGCATGACAAGGTCGAACAAGAGACCAAGCACACCCATGATCAGAATCGTAACCCAGATCAATTCATAATCAGAAACCGTTCGGGCGATATTCTCGATGAAACCAACACCGGTGGTCCCTGCGAGCATCTCTGCCGCCACCAGCGTACCCCAGCAGACACCAACAGCAATACGGATGCCAGTGAGAATCTCGGGAAGCGCATTCGGCAAGATGACGTTCCACAAGATTTGCCGGTCCGTCGCGCCCAAAGAGTGAGACGCCCGGATTTTCGACAGCTGTACGCCGGAAGCGCCGGTGCGCGCCGAAATCACCATGATCGCAAAGGCCACCATGAAGAGGAGGAATATCTTGCCGTCATCCTGGATTCCGAAAATGGTCAGGATCAGCGGTGCCCACGCCAGCGGCGGTACCGGGCGGTAAAGCTCGATTAGCGGGTCGAAGAAGGATTTGAAGAACCGGGACACCCCCATGAACAGTCCAAGCGGCACGCCTAAAAATATGCCTAGAGCCAGGGCGACAAGAACCCGGAACAGGGAGTCCCAAATATGGCCCTCGAACATCGGGATGTATCCAAGAGAGACATTTCCTTGGGCAAAAGCCAGGAGTTTGTCCTTGAAATTGGGGGTTATGGTCCCGTCGGGTCCATGGCTTGCGAATTCTCCCGGCCAGACATCGGCAATCCAGTCCGGAACGAAGAAACCGACAACGTCGGCGATAGGAAGCCACTTCCACCAGAACAATGTCACCCCGCGATACCCGCCGCCGCTCTCGACATCCGGGTTCGCAAGCCGAAGGAACGTAGCGACAACGTCTGTCGGTTTGGGTAGCCATCGGGCTGATCCCTGTTCGGTGCACTGGGTTCGCGATTTGACGATGCCGGGACCCGGGAAAAACAGCACATCGACAATTCTCAAACTTCCCTGAGCGTCACTGGCCGCCGCATCAAGTGTGATTATCGCCGTGTTGACGCCCACCAAAGATGCGGCCGGAAAGACGATACCGTCGTCCAGTCGCCTGAATATCCGTTCAATGGCTTTGACGTAGGAATGGCGTTGTTCAGCAGTTTTTTCGTCAAATTCACCGGATTCGTTTGTTTCCTTGAGGACCGCGATGCGCGCCTTGGTTTCATCAATCAAACGGTCGTTTTCCGGAAAGTTGTTCCTGATCTTGTTGAAAACTCCCGCAATTTCGGCAGCGTCCGTCGCGGCCGTGTCAAACAGCATGCCTTTGGGCGTGATCGGCAAGATCGGGATTTCGGTAAACGCGGTGCCCCACTTGGGCTGCGCCAGGGCATCGGCGCTTGGCGTCAATCCCTTGGGGCCCGCAATGAGGTACGCGCTGACCTGGTCCAACCTTTCGGTGATTGCGATGAGTTGGTCTTTGGATTCCGGGTTCACCATCGAGGGATCGGAAGCATTGGCCATCAAAGTCCGAATTTGCCCGACCAGGTCGAGGAGGTCAGACTGCTCCACATCGGAGAATGCTGCAGTTGGCAGTTCGCGTTCCAGAGCGTCCAATTGTGCCGTATTTCGTGATACCAGCAATGTCGATTTGTAGTAGCGCGATCCGATAGGCAGTGCTGCCTTGATCGGTGAAACCGCTTCTTCCAGCTTCGCAATCTGGCACATTTCGTTGGCAGCTTTGGGAAAGTAGGCCCTTCCAGTTCCCCAGGAATAGTAAAACCAGACCAGCATGAGCGCGGAGACACCGCAAACCGCCCAGTACCATCCCCCCTTGGTCCGGACCGGGTCGCCAAAGACTTCATCCTTGGCCCTCAGTCTTGCCTGCCTCCTTCCAACGACGATCGACCAGACGAATGCACAGACAAATACGACGATGAGTACTGCCGCAATTGAAGCTCTATTGTCCGAAAGCCACTCAAACACGACCCATGATCTCCTCTTCCATGTCCCAGATCATCGTCAGGATTTCTTCGCGCACTTCCGAAAAGTATGGATCGTGTTTTATTTCTCGGAGCGACTCTGTCAGACCCCGCTCAGCGAATGGCAAACTGTATTCCTTGTGCACGCGTCCCGGGCGGGGGGCCATGACGAACAGACGCTCTCCCAACAGCACTGCTTCTTCCACGGAATGGGTAATGATCATGATGGTCTTGCCGGTCTCTTTCCAGAGTTCCAGCACCAACGACTGCATTTTTTCACGGGTAAGCGCATCAAGAGCGCCCAGGGGTTCATCCATCAAGATCACGTCCGGATCGTTGACAAGGCAGCGGGCCAGAGCGACACGCTGTTGCATGCCGCCTGAAAGCTGATAGGTCGGCGTGTCGCCAAAACCCTGCAGGCCGACGATTTCTAGCCACTTATCAACCAGTTTTTCGTTTTCCGTGCGATCGTTCTTCTTCATCCGGAGACCGAAATCCACGTTCTTCGATACCGGGAGCCATTCGAACAAGGCACCTTGCTGGAACACCATCCCGCGCTCGACGCCGGGCCCATCGATCAGATGACCTCCAAGCCTCGCGCCGCCGCCGGTGGGGTTAATGAACCCGGCAATCACGTTCAAAAGTGTCGTCTTGCCACAACCTGACGGTCCGAGAACGGACAAGAGTTCACCCTTTTTCAGCGTGAAATTGATGTCCTTCAGTGCCTCAACCGCCGCTCCGGATTGCGGGTTGGTGAAGGTCATGCTCAGATGTTCGCAAACAAGATCCGCCATCGCCAGGTCTATTCTATGTGGTTGTTTGAACGTTGATAAGTGTGGTGAAAAAGAGATCAGATTCGAATTTTCTCAATTCTCCACAAAAAATTGTGTCCTCCTTCATGGCAGAAAGGGGGCCACGATCGGCCCCCTTTCCCGACCGTTCGGGATCTCGGTTACTCCAGGAAGGATCCGTCGATCGTCTTGGCAATTGCAGATCCGTCTGAATCGCCCTGGAACACAAGACCAAGCGAAGCGGCTGCCTGTGCAGCAATTCCACCTTCGTTGAAGTACTTTTCAATCTGATCCTTGGCGGAAGGCGGGATCAGGCCGGCAACCTGGCTTTTGGTTGTCTCCAGGTCCATGCCGGAAGCTACAGCGACGACCTTGAACTGTTCGTCGGTTCCTTCCCAGGCGCTGTTAGCCTCTTCCGTAACTTCAAGGAACGCTCTCACCAGTTCCGGATGCTCGGTCGCGAATTTTTCGGTAACCGTCACAACGTCAAACGAACCGATTCCGGCGTCGATTTTCTGCTGGGTATCCATGATCCGGGTACCGACTTCCGCTGCCGCCGCCGTGTCAACGCCGCCAAAAACACATGCCATGTCAACCACGCCGTCAGCCAGCGACTTTGCGCCATCGGGCGGAGCCTGGTCCACGATTGTCATGGTGGACATGTCGACACCGTAGTGGTTCATGTAGCTCCGGAATGCGAAGTCAGCCATCGTGTTCAGCGGTACGGCAACAGTCTTGCCTTCGAGCTCGGAAACGTTGGAGCCATCGATGCCGAGCTCATTTCTGACGAAACAGTCGTTTGCCTCGTAAACAACGGCAATACCGACCATCTTCAGCGGTGCACCCTGCTGAATTGCGGTCACGAAAGGAGCAAGACCCTGCGAGTACGAAATGTCAATGTCGCCGGCAAGCATTGCTTCCGTCATCGCGGTTCCGGTTGTGAAGTCCACCCAGTTTACATCGACACCCATTGCGTCGTCGTATGATTCGTCGACTTTCGCTACCAGGTTGGGGGTGGCCCATTGCAAAAAGAACGCCACATTTACGGTGTCTTTCGCCTGGCCAGTGGTGGGGCTCACAAATGCGATTGCACTGGCGGTCGCAACGGCCGCCGTTCTAATCAGTGATTTCATGGATCGTCTCTCCCTGTTGTTATGACTCGGACCTTTCGAACGGCCGCGACATTTTCGCGCCTTCACGCCGAGTTTCAAGGTGACCTGAAGTTTGCAGCTAATCAGTCTCAATGCAAACGTTCCTATCGATCCAACGGACAGTTTCTATCGATCCAAATTGTTTCTTGATCTGGACTATTGGAACGATTCTGACCGTCAGTACGGACTTTTCCGGTGGTTGATCTTCGTGGGCAGCGCGTAGAATGCTGGATTCGGCCGTCGCCCCTTCGTCAACGTGCCTTCCGGAATGGATTGGTGGGGACAACCATCGTTTGTTTTCTGCTTCGACCGGATTCGGAAATCGTGATGGGCGACACTTCCGAACCATCGCTTGATGTAGTCTCTTGGCCCCGCAAAACGCGGTCGAAGTGCTTGAATTTGGCATTCTGAAGGGGCTTATATACTTGCCTGAAATCCAAATGATTCCTATAAAAGAATCAGGAGGTTAAAGGTCATGGTAAAATCAGCACCCGGCAAGCACTACCGCGAAGGCATCAGCATCATCGAGCTGACCGACATGTTTCCGACGGAGCAATCGGCAACGGAATGGTTCGAAAGCCTGATCTGGCCGAATGCCCGGCACTGTCCGCGTTGCGGTTGCACCGAAACTTCGATCGCCGCGAAAACGTCCGGCCTGCCCTACTACTGCCAGGGTTGTCAGCAAGCATTTTCCGTGCGGATCGGGACGGCCCTGGAGCGATCCAAGGTTCCGTTGCGCAAGTGGGTCTTTGCCATTTGCCTCGAAATGACCAGCCTGAAAGGCGTGTCCTCGATGAAACTGCATCGGGATATCAAGGTGACGCAAAAGACGGCTTGGTTCATGCTGCACCGCATCCGGGAAGCGTGGTCGGGCGAATGTGCCGACGTTCCATTCGCTGGCCCGGTCGAGGTTGACGAAACCTACATGGGCGGCAAACGCAAGAACATGAGCAACGCCAGGCGCGAGGAACTGGCTGACACCGGGCGCGGCGCGGTCGGGAAAACCGCCGTTGTCGGCGCGAAGGATCGTGAGAGCAACCAGGTTGCCGCCAAGGTGATCGAATCAACCGATGCGCCGACCTTGCAAGGCTTCGTTGCAGACCATGCTGAGCCGGATGCCAAGGTCTACACCGACGATGCCAAGGCGTATCGGGGAATGCCGTTCGATCATGAAGCGGTCAAGCATTCGGTCGGCGAATATGTCCGGGAACAAGCCCACACGAACGGCATGGAATCGTTCTGGTCGATGCTGAAGCGCGGGTATATCGGCGTCTATCATCACATGAGCGCGAAGCATTTGCATCGCTATGTGAATGAGTTTGCCGGACGCCACAACGTGAGGGAGGAAGATACGCTGAAACAGATGGAAGCTGTTGTTGTCCGCATGGTCGGAAAGAGGATCATGTATCGGGACTTGGTATCGTGAGTGCCGCCGAAGATTTGGCGGTAGACCTCGATGGACAGACTTTTGGGACAATCCTCGCCGATCCTCCTTGGCGATTTGCGCATCGAACCGGAAAGGTCGCGCCGGAACATCGTCGGCCAGGGCAATATGAAACGCTGGGCTTTGAAGAGATCGCCGCGGACTGGGCAAGGAAATTCGTCGCTGACAAGTTCGGCGCAGCGACGACACATTGGGCCAAGCTACAAAGCCGAATAGAGCGTGGTGTTGGCAGCCCGTGCCCGCTGCTACTGGTCGGCGTTCCTGCAACCGAGGTGGGCAAGGAGAAGCTGGAATGATCGAGGATAACGAAAGAAAACCGATCGAGGTACTGAACCCTGCGTACAGGGGCGCGACCCCGAAGGACGTAGGCCGCGCCCTGTTGCGCAGAGTGGAAAATCGCCAGGAAGACGACCGCGAGAAACCCACGCCAGACGGTGAATTTCAATCAAGTATATAATCCCCATTCTGAAAGCCAAAGGCGACTGACGAGCGCCTTTGACTGGCCTGCGTGGGAGATGGCCATCAGTTGTGTCCTGCTCCGCAGAACCGCAAACCAGTCAACTGATCCCACGGCCTGGTTCATTCGTTCGGGAAGACAGTTTCATTTCAAGGCAGGTGAGAGGTTGATGAAACGACGAGATGTCAAGGATGAAGTTCACTGGAGCGTCACGGCAAGTTCCGAACCCAAATACCAGGAATTGAGCGGCAGCCTTGATGTGGATGTTCTGGTCGTTGGCGGTGGACTGACGGGCTGCAGAACGGCATTGGGACTGGCTGACTCCGGTGTATCGGTTGCTTTGGTTGATGCCAGAGAAATCGGTTGGGGATCATCGGGACGCAGTGGCGGACAATGCAATCCGATATGGAGGCAGACTCCGCAGCAGTTGGTGGATTTGCTGGGCGCCACACATGGTAATAACCTTGTCAGAACCACCCTAAGCGCTGCCGACGACTTGTTTTCGGATATTGAGACATTTGGCGTTGACTGTGACGCTGTCCAGTCCGGGTGGATCCAGGCGGCACACACCAAAAAGTCCTCCAAAAAACTGAGTGTCCTGGGCAAGTCTTGGGCCGCCGAGGGTGCGGATATCATCGAAGTTGAAGGAGATGCAGTTCGCGAGGCTAGCGGATCGCCAGCATATTCTTTCGCGCTTCGCCATGCTGCCGGCGGGCATGTCCAACCTCTTTCCCTGACGCGCGGATACGCATGCGCGGCGGCAGCCCGCGACGCGCAGATATTCAAAGACTCACCGATCACGAGTCTCGAACGGAACGACCGCAGATGGCGCGCGAAATCCGGCCAGGGCGAGATTTCCGCAGAAAATGTCGTGTTGACGACGAACGCGTACTCCGAAGGATTGTGGCCCGGGCTGAGCAAGACCTATCATTCGCTGTTCAGCGTGGTGCTCGCAACCAAGCCATTGTCCGCGGAGCAGCAGCGGGTCGTTTTGCCCGGCAAAGTCACGATTTCGGACACCCGACTCGCGATTTACTTCGCGCGCTATGACCGCGATGGCCGGCTGATCTTCGGGTGCGTCGCCAGCAGTGAGAACGTCAACGCCTTCGGCGGATTAAGGCGAATCAAGCGGGGATTGAAGACTGTTTTCCCGCAACTGTCCGATGTCCCGATCGAACGAAAGTGGGCGGGTCGGATTGCCGTGACCCCTGAAATGATGCCCCATTTGCACGAGCCTGCCCCCGGGGTCCTGGCAGGCCTTGGATTCAGCGGTCGTGGAATTGCGATGTCGTCGGTGATGGGACGCGCGTTGTCGGCGAAATTGCTTGGAGCCGTTTCGGAGGATCTCCCGTTTCCGATCCTGCCGATCAAGCCGATTCCTTTCCACGCGGTGACTAGCCGCCTCATTCCGTTGGCGGCCCCGGCAATGACGCTGAAAGACAAGTTCGACACACTCACAAACGGTGTTTGAGTTGTTCAGTCACCGGACCCAACGCGATGCAAGACGACGAGAGGAGCTTGGAGGGTTTGCCGAGGCAGCGCCAATTGGCAGCCCGTGGTTACCTGATGCAGCAAATGAGGCGAGTGACTACCGACTGAAACACAAACCAGAGACTTGAATCATGATTCAAGCCAAGGGGGTTACGTGCCGTCTTGTGATGAGATGACAAGGTATGATGGAGCGGGCGATGAGACTCGAACTCACGACCCCAACCATGGCAAGGTTGTGCTCTACCACTGAGCTACGCCCGCAATTCCGACCCCTTTGGTATTCAAGGGCCAAAGCCACTGCAACCGGTTTCTTGAAATCAAGAAACTTGCCGCCAGCGGAGACCAGGGATCGGCATCAACTCGGAATCCATTGGGTTCATGATCCGAAATCCATCTTGAAACGGAGGCATCAGCTGGCAAAACAGCTCGGCCAAATCGTATACATTGAAACGAGGGCTTGTCCGAGACCGACCATCTCGCTCAGCCCTGATTTCGTCAATACAGGTAACCCGTTGAACACATTGGTCTTCAGAAGGCCATTTTCGGGGACGAGGCGTGCATTTGGCAACGGGTGGACGGCGACAGCTTCGAACAGGATTCACAGGCAGCCAGCTTGTCAAGCTGGTGCTGAAAAAACTTTTCCCAGTACCGCAGGGTTTTACCGTTCCGTTGCGAATGGGCGCGTCCTACCTCCACGAACCCCATCTTTTCGTGAAATGCGTCGGACCCAGGGTTCGGCGGGTCGAGATTGACTTCACAGACGACACGGTCGTGTCCCGCTGCCGACGCACGCTCAAAAAGGTCGTGGTAGAGACAGGTAGCGAATCCCCGCCCTCGATAGCGCTTGGAAATGACGATCCGGTCGACATAGACGAAGCGCGGTCGGCATACCTGGAACCGTATAAAATAGGTGCTGCCGTACTCGGCGTCCTGATCCAAGGCGATCAGCAGGGCGGCCGTACCGGTTATGCAGGTGGCGGCGAACGAACCCGCGACGAGCGCCTGCCAGTCTTTGACCGTCAGGAATGAAGTTTCGCGCGCACTCGCATTGTTGAGGGCACACAGTGCCGTTTGCACTGTATGGCTATGCGCCGAGATCGGAGCAATCACGGGTACATCTCTTCCGCAAGCGGGGCGCGTTCTGATTTTATGGACGGGTTGCCCGTCATTTCTCGAAGCCGCGAAGCCGCCGTCCGTTTGCCTTCCTGATCCATTCGTGCTCGGTTTCTTTTTTCTTGCCTGGCCAAACCGGTTCCAACGCTTTCAAGTTGTACGGCTCAGCCTGTCCGGTTGGTTGGGATTTCTGACCAACTCTCTGCTTTGGGGGCTGTTACATGTCGAGTCCCGCCCGAAATCGTCTATCCCCATGACGATAAAGGATAAATTAAATGTCCCACGATGAAGTTCCGATTAGCGGCAGCAGCAACATTGACGTCGTCATCATGGTGGTCGTGATCACGATCATCATCGTCATCACCATGACCACGGAACCTTCGTGATGATCGAGTCATGCGGCGGGTAAGCTGGCCGCCGCTTTGCCTTGCAACCCCTCTGTGACAAGCTGCGCCAGAAATTCAGCAAATTTTGCAATGTTCTGCCGCACACTAGCCTCCTCTAGCGCTGTCATATAGGCATCGCGCCGCTCCAGCGGCACGACGGTCCACGGATAGCCGCCTGCCGCCAGCATGACGTTCATCAGGAACCTACCGATACGTCCGTTGCCGTCGGTGTAGGGATGGATATAGACGAAAACGAAATGCTCGAGCACCACGCGTACCGATGGGTCGGGCTCCTCGGCCAGCAATTCGAAGAATACCGGCATGGCATCGCGCACGGCTTCGATGCTTGGCGGCACGTGCATTGAGTGCCGGATAAAGACGGGGCCTGAGCGATAACCGGCAAGATCGGCAGGTCGCAGAAATCCGGCTGTTACGCTTGGCGCGAAAAGCTCCCGATACCAGGTGCCATGGTCCTCATCGGCGATGCTGCCCGGGTTTTCCCCGCGCAACACCTTATGTAGGCTGTCCTTCACAGCCTGAAAAGCGAGCCAATAACCGCGGGCAGCAAGAGCATCGCGATGCTTACGATCCCGCTCGTTAGCATCGGGATTCCAGTCACCGCCGCGCACGCGGTCGATGAGGGCCGCACTGACCCGGTAGCCTTCGATTGACAGCGAGTGATAGGCGTCGGTGACATAGTCGTCATCGACGCGCTTGAGGTAGGCATCGATATCATTCGGTCGTCCGGGCGCTGCCGGAAAACGCTCAATTGTCGGGCCGCGCATTTGCTGCCACATGAGCCGGATGCGTCCGGCATATGGGGATTCAAGCCGCGGTAACGCGAGTTCAATGCGGCTCTCGGACGGGCAATGGCATTCGGATAAGGTTTTTTGTCGTTCGGATAAGGAAGCCCCTGTGCTTCGGGTGTTTTTCCGGAAGCCGGGGGCTTGATGGTGGTGTGGTTCTGTCAGGCTGGTCTTCGGTTCTGCCACTTGCTCCGTGGTTGGCGTGATTCCCGGTTGTAGCTTCGCCCCGGCCTCTCGCGCTGGATGCATCGGGAGAGGCCGATCATGATCCGCTTGACGGATTGGGCGACCATCTGGCTCTGCCTGAGGAACATGGTCTCGATCTCGCGCCCCAGCAGTCTCATCCCGTTCCTGAAGTTGGTGCGCATGGCCGGCAGGTCATCGTTGGCATCGTGGTTGATGTCATGGTCGCAGCGGTTGGCGAACATGCGTGCGAGGGTGATCAGGGTGAAGGCGGCGTAGAGTTCCTGGCGCACGCCGCGTTCGGACTTCGCGTGGAAGCTCTCGATCACATCCTTTCCGGTCTTGTATCCCTCCTCGACCTGCCAGCGCCCGTGGTAGAGGTCCGAGAGTGCCTGAACGGTGTAGCGGCTGTCGTGCAGGGATGTTGCGAGACAGTATTCGGTATCGGCGGCGGTGTATTTGACCAGGCGGATGCGCAGGCTGCGGCCGCGCAGTTCGGTCGCGTCCCCGGGCGCCTTGAGGGTGATGACGCGATCGCTCTGTTCCGAAGCGATGAAGGCGTCGAAGACGGGGTTGGCATTGCCCTGGAGGCGGAAGACGAAGTTCAGCCTGCGCAGGTTGTGGAGCAGGGCCATCTCGAAGGACCAGTATCCGCGGTCGTAGACGATGACATCGCCTTTTGCGGCATGGTCGAGATGGGTGAGGGCGGCCGTGCGCTCGTTCTCGTGGCTGAAGAGGCCGAAGTCTACGGGCATGCGGCTGTGCAGCCGGTAGAGGGTGCTGATCATGCCCTGGGGGTAGTGGGCATTGTCGTTCGGGGTGCGGTAACCCGAGCGCAGCAGGTCCCGCGGCAGGGTGATCTTCGATCCGTCGACGGCGAAGATGCGGTGTCCCTTCCACAGGGGGTCGTCGGGACTGTGGGCGAGGATTTCCCTGTGCAGGGTCTTGAAGGCGGCTTCGTCGAGTTTCTCGCGCGCCTCGCTGGCCGAGGACGCCGCCGGCGGTTCGTCCTGGGGCAGGGCGATGTCGGACTGCTGGCATTGTTCCCACAGTTCGCACAGCGTCGCACGGTAGCCCTGCCGGCGCGGTGCGACGACCAGACGGAAGACGAACAGCATGATCAACAGGGTGGAGAACACGCGGCGGCGTTTCTGCCAGCGGGCATCCTCGCACTCCGCCACGGCGGTGGCGGCGGCGACAAGGGTCTCCCACTGCCGGGTGAAACGGCGGTCGCTGCCACCAGAGCGCCCGCGTTCGGTCCGGCTCGGCGGTTTCGCGGGCCGTGCCGCATCGCGGTCGCCGCACAGGATTTCCTTGCTGTCCGCGCACAGCGGCAGAACGTAGACACCCTTGATGGACTTGCCCTTGTCGCCACCGGTCGCGCCGATGCGTTCCCAGTTGGCGGCACGGTAGCACGTGGCCCTGAAGCGATCCTCCTCGACGAAGGTCTCGCACAGGACCGGCCTGTAGCCATGAAGGCTCTGCCAGTCGTCGCCAAGGCGCCGCATCGCCAGGGACAGACCACAGGAGGCAAGGTTCTTCGAGTTCACCCAGGGAAACACCAACCAGCGCGAATTGGTCACCACGAGGTGGCGGTTGCGGTCCCTGGTCCGGTCGCTCCATCCGATCCAGCGTTCCCGGCACGGCAGCGACCTGGCCGACGCATCGAACAGCAGGCAGCCCAGCCTGCGGCCCCGGCGGTCCGTCAGGAAGTAGCGGATGTGCGCCCCGAAGGGGCGGCGGTAGCCGAGATAGTGGTGACGGTCGACGAAGGCGTTCCACAACTGGCGCCCCTCGGTGTCCGTGACCACCTCGAGGCCCAGGGGTTGCAACTCCTTGAGCGGCGCCGAAACCGGCGGCGCGGGGTCCGATGCCGAACTCCAGACCGGCTTGTTGCTGTTCGCCCGGACCATGTTCTGCCGCTTCTCCGGCAGACGCAGGATGCCGTGCCGCTCGAGATGCTCCAGCATCCCCATGCAGGCACCCACCTTGAACTAGTCGCCTTTCGCCGTCACCCAGTCGAGATGCTCGCAGATGATCCGGCAGAGCTCCTTGCGGCTCTCGTTCGGCAACAGGTCAACCGTCTCCTGGACCTCGGCGATCTGGCGCCTGGTCAGCCGGCGGCCGGAGAAGGTGGTCGAGTGCAGGGCGGTGATTCGCGGATCCATCGCATGTGCTCCATGATGACAAGCACAGCATGCATATTCGCGAAAGGAAGACAACCCCTCTGGAGAAAAACTTTTCCTGGTGAATTTCCGCCGTCAAATCAGAATGTTACCGGCCGAGGAAAAATTCACCGAAGATCCAGGCCTATCCGTATGCCATTGCTCGGACGGGTCCTGCTCACGCACCGTGTACCCGGCGGCACGCATGGCTCTCAAAATGTCATCGGCAATGCGGTCGCGACCAATGTTGCGAAAGGCCGCTGCCAGCCGTCCAGCAATGGTGCTGTGCCCGCCTTCGAGAAGGTGATCCAGTAATTCGGATGCATCGCGGATCGTGGCAAGCGCCGCGCGCGCATCGGTCGGGTTATTGGTGAAGAAACCGGGTGAACAGGCGACCAAAGCCGCAGGAAGTGAAAAAAGCCTCAGCCCGTCCTTAACTTCGATATCTTTTCGCTCCGGCACGGTGGCGCGCAGATCGAATACGGATGTGTTGAAGGGCAGCGGCGTGGCCCGGTTTCTCGCCTTGGGCGCGCGCACGAGGAGCTGAGCTGGCACGGCCCGATTGCCGGCGTGAAGAGACAGGGACTGCTCTGGCGAGAGACAACACATCTCATTGAAACGTGTGGGAAGATAGGCGGCGCAGAACCCCCAATAGGACGCGTACCAGGCGGTGCTCTCGCCAACCGTTTCATCCTGGCGGGCGGGAATGTACCAGCCTTTCATGACCTGCTGGAGGAAGCCGTTCTTGAGCAGGCGCTCGCGATGGCCACGCGAGAGGTCTGAAGCCCGGATAGCAACACCGCCGCTCTCTTGAAGCCTTTTGAGGGCTTCTAGGGATTCGGCCAATTTTTCCTGGGGCGTTGCCATGGTACGGGTCCTGTCATTAGCTTATTGCGCTGCGCGGTTTTTAGCTTTTCGTGTCGAGTGAAAATTAGCTTTTCGTACAGGGCGGCTCTGCTCGTGGCCCAGCGGCGAAACGCTGGCGCGCATCTATTCCGCGCAAGGTTGGTCAGGTTTCCAAAGGGCTGGAAGGCCCTTTGGTCTGTCAATAGGCGTCCAAAATTGACCCACCTTTTCCCGCCTTCCTTTCCCGGCAGCCTTTTTTCGTCGGACATCGGCGGGAGGGCGCGAGATGGCGGGAAGAGGACGACGGGAGCTTCGGGACCTGGCGGATGCGGTTCGATTGCGGCCACTTGAAGAGGTGGCGCCGTTCCTGGGTTATGTCCGGGATCCAACCAACCGCTCGCGCTGGCGCCGGGACGGTTCGATTCTCAGCGTGGCAGGCATGAAGTATTTCGATCACCTTCGGGGCCGGGGCGGTGGTGGAGCCATCGACCTGGTGGTCCACGCCCGCGGGTGCAGCCCGGCGGCTGCGATCCGGTGGCTGGCCGGGCTGACGCCCGTTCCGACGCCAACGGCCGGGGCGGCGGTTCGGGCCGGGCCGCGACCGGCGGCGTTCGTGCCTCCGGTACCGTGCGTGCGGAGCTGGCCACGGGTGCGGGTGCAGCGAGACTAGCTGCTGAACTAGAGGGTGGAAGTCCCTCCGGCGCAATTCTCAGTTTGGCGCCGTAGTCATATCCCTACGGGTGTTGGGGTGACCCGGCGTCCGGAAGCAGGGTTCCGTCGAGATTGGAGTGGCCGAGCCATGTGGGGAGCGCCGGCAGCAACCGCTGCACGTTGGCGCCCTGTCGGTACCAGTGTTGGGTCCCGGAATATTCTGGCTTGAAACGGCGGTTTTGTCCCACGTTCCCTGCCGGCAGTTTTTTCAGTGATCCAGGGACAATCCGGGACAAGGCTTCTTCCCCAAGAAGGGTTTTTCAAGTAGCCCCCCTGTCCGGTCAGGAACAATATCAAACGGCTTTTCTGGCGCAGGCCGGCCGCGGCCGGCTGCTTTCGCTTGCCTGTCGCTCTTTCCGGCTGGCGGGACGCCACAAATGACCTGAGACAGAAAAGGGTGGCCCGCGCGATTACCCCTCGCCGGGCCATGGGCGACCAGTACAGCTACGCTTTGAAACAGAACTGACCGCCGAGGAGTACGTTAGCCGCGAAGAGTGGAGGAATGCAACCTTTCCTCCCTGCCTGAAGGATCTCTGCCGGCGCGACTGCGGGACGATGCGTCACGGGACCTACGGGCGGAAGACGCCGGTTCCGCTGCGCGTTGCCCGGTTCGACTGCCGTGACTGCCAGGCCACGTTCAGCCGTCTTCCGGATTTTGCGGCGGCCCGCCGCCGCGGTTCGCTGCAGGAGATCGAGGACGACATGGTCGTTCTCGCCGAGGCCCCGAGCCGATGGGCGGCGGCCAGGCGCCTGTTCCCTCACCGTGACGAGTTGTCGAACGCGATCCGCGGTCTGTGTGGCGCATTCATGGCGGTTTCGGTCTTCCTGGCGGCCGTGGTCACGCTGCGCCCTGACCTGTTCAGGGGAACTCCGGCGGACCTGGTGTCGATGCGCGCCGCGCTCGGCACCGAAACGCTGCTGGTCGACCTGCGCCGGGAGATAACGAGCCAGCTGCAGTTCCTGCCTCCTCCGGTCGGATTCCTGCCTCCCGGACTGGGTGGGAAATCCGCGACCGGGCCTCCAACACCATTCGAACCCTGTTTCGGGGATGGCGATCGCGGCAGATGGGGCCAACCGGCGCATCGGAGCCCGGAATGACGGAGGACATCACCATGAAAGACACCATCAACGACGACCGGAAGGACGTCGCACTGTTTCGCTTTGCCATGATCTCGGAGGCCCTGCACCTTCCGCCGGACGCGGTGGCGCCGTACCTGAAGCGGCAATCGCAACGGGAGGTGACGATCCCGGGGTCGGGCCGGCGCAAGGTTGCGGTGACGACGATGCGGAGCTGGATCCGCGCGTACCGAAAGTCGGGTTTCGACGGGCTGATGCCCAAGCGCCGCAGGGACCGCGGCTCGATCCGGAAGATGCCGTGCGACGTTGTCGAGACCCTGCTGGCGATCCGCCGGGAGAACATGGACCTCAGCGTCCGGCAGGTCATCGCGCGGGCGCGGGCCACGGACGCCGTCCCCGACGATGTCGTCATCGCTCCCTCGACGCTCCACCGGCTGTTCACCCGGGAGGGGCTGATGAAGCGCCGCGCGGACGCGCCGTCCGGGGACCTGCGCCGCTTCGCCACCGAGGCGGCCGGCCAGCTCTGGCAGTCGGATGTCATGCACGGCCCGAAGGTCAGGGACGCGCGGGGGCGGAAGAGAAAGACCTACCTGATTGCCCTGCTCGACGACGCGACCCGGGTTGTCCCGTATGCGCATTTCGCCTTCGGCGAGACCGCGGCCGACTACCTGGTCGTTCTGAAGGAGGCGATCCTGCGCAGGGGCCTGGTGGAGAGATTGTTCTGCGACAACGGTGCGAACTTCCGCTCCCGGCAATTGATGATGATCTGCGGCAGGCTGGGCATCTCGCTGCTGCATGCTCGGCCATACCATCCCGCCGGAAAGGGAAAGATAGAACGCTGGTTCCGGACCGTTCGCGGGCAATTCCTCGCCCCGCTCGACCCGCAGGACATCCCCGACCTGGACACCCTCAACCGACGGTTCCGCACCTGGGTCGAGGCCGAATACCACATGACGCCTCACCGCGGCCTCGAAGGGCAACGCACGCCCCTCGACCAGTGGGCACTCACCTGCGACAGGGTCCGCCGACCCGACCCCGGCGTCGATCTCGACGACATCTTCCTGTTCGAGGCGACCCGGCGGGTCTCCAGGGCCCGAACCGTCAGCCTCGACGGCCGCATCTACGAGGTCGAGGCGGGAATGAACGGTGCGAAGGTCACGCTCCGCTACGATCCGTCCGCCCCAAAGGACCGCCCGATCAAGGTGGTGCACGAGGGCAAGCCGCGTGGCTGCGCACGGCCGCTCGACCTGCACGCCAATGCCCGGATCAGGCGCAGCGCCGGGCAACCGACCGTGACCTTCCGGGCGCTCGTCCGTGACAGCAGGAAAGAGGAGGACTGACCATGTACCTGTCACACTTCGGGCTCAGGAACTACCCCTTCGAGAAAACGCTCAAACCCGACGAGCTTCTCGACACCGAGACACAGGCCGAGGCACGCGCCCGCATCAGGCATCTCATCGAGTTGCGCGGCATCGGCCTGCTCACCGGCGAATCCGGCGTCGGCAAGACCGCACTCTGGCGACAGGTGACAGACACCCTGCACGAGGGCCTCCACCAGGTTCGTTACGTCTCGTTCTCGACCGGGAATGTCCGCGACACCTACAACGCCATCGCAACCGCCTTCGGCCTGCCGGGGAGCCAGTCCCGTGCCGCGGTCTGCGCAACGATACGCGCGGAGATGAGCCGCCTCGTCGCCGAGTCCGGGAAGCTGCCGGTGCTGGTCTTCGACGAAGCGCACCATCTCGGCAACGATGTTCTCGCCGAGTTCAAGATGCTCACCAACTACCGCATGGATTCCAGCAACCGGCTCTGCCTGCTGATGATCGGCCTGACCGAGTTGCGCAACCGGCTCAGGATGGCGGTGCACGAACCACTGGCCCAGAGAATCATCGTCAACTGCCACATCCCCGCGCTGAACCACGAGGAAGTCGGCGCCTACATCGAACACCGGATGCGCCTGGCCGGCGCCGATGTGCCGGTCTTCGAGCCAGCCGCAATCGAGGCGGTGGCACTGGCAAGCAACCGCATCCCGCGACAGATCAACCGCATCGCCCATCATGCGCTGATCGCCGCCGCCGCCGACAAGACGCGGACCGTCACCGACAGCCATATCAACCGGGCCGCCGACGAAGTCGTGCTGTGAGCAGCCCCAGGGCACGGGCCGACGCGGTGCGCGCAATCCCGCTGACGGTCGTCGCCGCAGGGCTCGGGTACCGGAAGGATCCCGCCGACAGGGCCCGCTGGAAACGCCCGGGATCCGTGATCAGCATCAATCAAGGCCGCTTCTTCGATCATGTCGCGGGACGCGGCGGCGGCGGTGCAATCGACCTGGTCATCCATGCCGAGGGGTGCAGCTTCCTTCACGCGCTCCAGCACCTCGAAGGGTTCCCGTCCCGCAACCCATGCACCGGAGACCGAACCCCGGGCCTCTCCGGAGACCGGACATGGGCGCGGGTGCACCGCTACCTCCACCAGAACCGGGGGCTCGATCCAGGGCTGATCGAACACTGCAGGCGTATCGGCGTCCTCGGCGCCGACAACCGCGCCAACGCAGTCTTCACCTGCCGCGACCGGGAGCGCAGGAAAACCGGCGCCGAACTGGTCGGGACCCGCCTCGACCGACCCTT
>CAXXGT010000007.1:0-385575 GCA_963664045.2 Paracoccaceae bacterium
ATCGACCCGTCCGACCCGGATGCGGTCCGCCAGAGGCTCGACGGGCTCCATGCGGAGTTCGCGGGGCTGGGCGGCGGCGGCCTGCTGCGGGGGGCTGTCTCCCTGTTCAGGGAGTTGTTCGGGCTTGCCGGGACGCAGTCGACGATCATTGCCGCGCTACAGGACAAGCTCACCGAGGAAGTGGCGAAGAACAGTGCGCTTCGCGGCCAGCTCGCCCGCTACGAGCGCCAGCAGTACGGCCAGCGCTCGGAGAAGCGCCGCAACGCCGACGCCTCCTCCGATGGCGCCTCCTCCGACGGGGCCGCATCGCCGGACGCCGGGGAGGATGAGCCCGAAGCCGAAAGGAAAGGAAAGGCCGAAAAGAAAGCCGAAAAGAAGCCCCGGGGCGGCGTCAACGGGCGCAAGAAGGATCGTGGCGATGCCGTCAACGGCACCGGGCTGCGCTTCGGCCCCGAGGCGACGGTGATCGACATCGACGTGATGCCGCCGGAGATCGACGGGCTGGCGGAGGGTGAATACGACATCATCTCCGAGCGGGTGTGCTGCAAGCTGGCATCGGTGCCGATCCGCCACGTGGTGCTGCGTTACCATTACAAGAAGGCGAAGATCAGATCCTCCGGCGCCCTGGTCTGCGCCCCGGCCGTCGAGGGCGTGTTCAAGAGCTCCTGCGCCGATGTGAGCTTTATCGCCGGAATGCTGGTCGACAAGTTCGCCTGGCATCTCCCCCTCTACCGCCAGCACCAGATGCTGGCCGAGAGCGGGATCACCGTCAGCCGCAAGTCCCTGAGTGGCTGGGCCAACCGGGCGATCTCGCTGCTGGAGCCGGTGTTCGAGGCCCAGTGCCGCTCGGTTCTGGAAAGTTCCGTCATCGTCATGGACGAGACGCCGGTGCGGGCCGGGCGCGACCCGGACAGGCCGGGCAAGATGAAACAAGAGCGCCGAGCTAACTGGCGCTGGGGTAGCCGGTGAAAGTCCGGCAGGAAGGAGAGGCTAACCACCACTTCCACCGCGAGCCGTGCGCGTGCATCCGCGAGGGTGCACGTGAAGCGTCGGTAGCGGCGCGTGTGGCCAGGATGATTGAGCAACGAAAATCTTATCATTCGGAGTGCCGAGGTTCTTTGTTTGACCGAAGGCAACACCTGTAGGACCGCCATGGTGAGGGACTGCCGGGCTCCGCGCTGTCAAAGGAATCCAGGGACGCACGTACACCCCACGCCGGGACTCGGGAGGGCTTCAATCTGCCCCGGCAGTCGTGCCGAGGCCGCGGAAGAAAGGAGATAGTCTGAATCGATGACGAACGGATTGAAGCAATCGGATCCGGCCATAGTACCGGTGAAGTCGGCGAACAAGGGAACGTCAGTTCCTGCGGAGCCGATGGAGGGAAGGGCCGGAACCAAGGGGAATCCGCGAGGCCAAAGCACGCACCGGACACAGGGCCGGGATCGCATGTCACAGGCGGCTGAGCGGATACGGCAAGCAGCCACGAGGAAACCGAAGGAGAAGCTCACTGCGCTCCTGCACCACATCACGACGGACGCGCTCGAAGCATCCTACTTCATGCTGAAGAAGGATGCGGCGGCAGGCGTGGACGGGGTGACATGGGAGGAATACGGGAACGGACTGGAAGAGCGCCTGCTCGACCTGCACGACCGTGTTCACAGCGGGGCGTACCGGGCGCTTCCGTCCCGGCGGGTAGAGATACCCAAACCGGACGGGGGAACACGACCGCTCGGCATTGCGGCACTGGAGGACAAGATCGTCCAGACTGCGGTGGCGGAGACCATCCTTGTGCCGATATTCGAGCCGGAATTCCTCGGGTTCAGCTATGGGTTCCGACCCGGTCGCGGTGCGCATGACGCGCTCGACGCGCTGGCGTACGGGATAGAACGGCGCAAGGTCAACTGGATTGTCGACGCGGACGTTAAGGCCTTTTTCGATCGGTTGGATCGAAGCTGGCTCATCAGGTTCGTGGAGCACCGGATCGGGGATCGGCGGGTCATCCGGCTGATCTCCAAGTGGCTTGGCGCCGGCGTCATGGAAGAGGGCGAATGGTGGGACACCCTGCGGGGAACCCCCCAGGGCTCAAGTGTGTCGCCGATTCTGGCGAACATCTACCTGCACTTCGTCCTTGATCTCTGGTTCCAGAGGAAATGGCGCGCCCGGATCGCCCGTGGCGAGACGATTATCGTGCGCTATGCCGACGACTTCGTGGTCGGGTTCCAGTACAAGCGGGATGCAGAACGGTTCCTGTGCGATCTGAAGGACAGGCTGGCCGCGTTCTCACTCGAATTGCACCCGGACAAGACGCGGCTCATCGAGTTCGGCCGGTTCGCCATGGCGAACCGCCGGGCACGGGGAGAGCGGCGTCCCGAGACCTTCGACTTCCTCGGGTTCACGCATTACTGCCGGACCACGCGGAAGGGACGTTTCGGACTGGGGCGCAAGCCGATCAGGAAGCGTGTCACCCGGACCCTGAAACGCATCGAGGCCGAACTGCGTCAACGGATGCACGACAACATCTACGAGGTCGCCATATGGCTTGGTCGGGTTGTGGGCGGTTGGCTGCGTTACTACGCGGTCCCGACCAGCTCCCGATCCCTCCAGACGTTCGGGCACCGTCTCAAGCGACTTTGGCTGCGCGTCTTGCGCCGCCGGTCGCAGAAGGACCGCCTTCCCTGGGGCAAGGTCGACCTGCTGGCGGCGGTCTTCTGGCCTCCGCTGCGGACCGTGCACCCATGGCCGGACAGACGGTTTGCCGGCAATCACCCGAGGTAGGAGCCTCGTGCCTTAACGGGCATGCGGGGATCTGTGCGGGGGGCGTCGGGCAACCGGTGTCCCTACCGCGACTGCTACTACTGGCCGGTGCTCGGCGACCGGGACGAAGTGGTGTTCCACTTCGCGCCCTCCCGCGCCCACCACCATGTCGCGCGGTTCCTCGGCGATTTCGAGGGCACGCTGGTCAGCGACGGCTACGGCGCCTACGCGGCTTACGCCGAGGCGCGGGGGGAGGCGGTGAGGCAGCAAAATTGCTGGGCGCATACGAGGCGCAATTTCGAGGAGCAGCTGGACAACCATCCGGTGTTCGCCGGGAAGGCGCTGGATCTGATCGGGGGCATGTACGGGATCGAGAAGGAATTCCGTACCCGGCCGCCGCCTGAACGCCTGGAGGCGCGGCGCACCCGCACCCGCCTGCTGGTCGACGCCTTCTGGCAATGGTGTGAGCGGACGCTCGGGGACCCGGCGCTGACGCCGAAGCACCCGATCCGCCGGGCGGTCACCTACGCCGTCGAACGCCAGCAGGCCCTCGAGGTGTTCCTCGAAGACCCGTTGGTGCCGATCGACTCGAATGGTGTCGAGCGCGCACTGCGCCGCATCAAGCTGGGACAGAAGAACTGGCTTTTTTCCTGGACAGAATCCGGCGCACGGAACGTCGGGATCGTCAACAGCCTCGTCGCCACCTGTTTCCTGCTCGGGATCAGCCCTGCAACCTATCTGGGCGATGTCTTCCAGCGCATCGACACCCACCCGGCCGACCGGGTCCACGAACTGACGCCACGCCTGTGGAAGGAGCTCTTCGCCGACAACCCGATGACCGGCAGCATCGACATGACCGTCGTCCGGGCTCACCCGGACGCCAGCCGGGGACCGCCGTAACGCTTGCGACGGCGGCGAACGGTGACGTCGATGCCGTCGATCAGGGCCATCAACTCGGTCGAAGACAATGCAAGCGCCGCATGGCCGGAGGCCGGAGGCGGGGCGAACAGGCCCTGCTCCAGGCGCTTGGACCAGATGAAGAAGCCGCCCCGCTCGAAGCCGAGGACCTTTACGATGGTCCGGCGCCGGTTGACGAACACGTACCAGCGTCCATCGGCCGGATTGCACCCGAGATGGCCCGACACCAGCGCGCACAGCCCGTCGAAACTGCGCCGCATGTCGGCCGGGTCCGTCGACAGCCAGATGCCGCCCCGCGGCCAGCCGCCGAGCATCACGACCGCCGAACCCGCAGGACGACCCCGTCGCCCAGGTCAAGCTCGACGTCCCAGCCGGATACCGCAGGCGGAGCGAGTTCGACAAAGGAACCCTTCCCGCCCCCAGGGCGGAGACGGCACCGCCAGTTCCCGAAGGTCTTCGGGGACAGCCCACGGGACTCGCAAAACTCCCGTTGCGACAGCCCCGAGCGCTCGAAGTCCGCCATGATGCCGCTCCACTCGTCTGCGCTGCGCACCACCGGCGCACGACGGGAACCAGCCGAACCATTCAAACCTGACATGACAATTTCCTCCGATCATTGATGAATGACCGGAAGTATCCCCACCCAACCCTCGCGTGAGCAACCGAATTATCAGACGTCGCCATTTACCCGCTTACGGTGATCCCGCTCTCGGCCAGCATCTGGTGCTGGCGGTAGAGGGGGAGATGCCAGGCGAACTTGTCGACCAGCATTCCGGCGATAAAGCTCACATCGGCGCAGGAGCTCTTGAACACGCCCTCGACGGCCGGGGCGCAGACCAGGGCGCCGGAGGACGTGATCTTCGCCTTCTTGTAATGGTAACGCAGCACCACGTGGCGGATCGGCACCGATGCCAGCTTGCAGCACACCCGCTCGGAGATGAGCTCGAACTCGTCCGCCGCCAGCCCGTCGATCTCCGGCGGCATCACGTCGATGTCGATCACCGTCGCCTCGGGGCCGAAGCGCAGCCCGGTGCCGTTGACGGCATCGCCACGATCCTTCTTGCGCCCGTTGACGCCGCCCCGGGGCTTCTTTTCGGCTTTCCTTTCGGCCTCGCCTTTCCTTTCGGCTTCGGGCTCATCCTCCCCGGCATCCGGCGATGCGCCCCCGTCGGAGGAGGCGTCGGAGTTGCGGCGCTTCTCCGAGCGCCGGCCGTACTGCTGGCGCTCGTAGCGGGCGAGCTGGTCGCGAAGTGCACTGTTCTTCGCCACTTCCTCGGTGAGCCTGTCCTGCAGTGACCCGACGAGCGCCGACAGCGTCCCGGCGAGCCCGAACAACTCCCTGAACAGGGCCGCGGCACCCCGTAGAAGACCACCGCCCGAGCCCAGCCCCGCGAACTCCGAGCGGAGCCCGTCGAGCCTCCGGCGAACCACCTCCGGGTCGGACGGGTCGATCCCGCTCATTCCTCCGCCTCCTCCGCCATGATCGCCGCCAGGACCGCCAGGCGCTCGCCCCGGGGCATCGCCGCGTAGCGCCGCCCCCAACTCGCCGCCTTGCGCTTCACCGTCTGGCGATGGGTGAAGTTGCGCCCGGCGAAGCGCGCCCAGTGGACCCGGTCCGGTTCGAAGTTGAACCACAGCTTCTCGGTGACCACGCAGGACTGGTTGTTGACCTGAAGCGCGATCGAGCGCCAGTCGGACAGGTGTTCGTCGTAGAGCCGGCTCGGATAACCGGAGATCATCACCTGGGCCGGCAGCGAACGCAGAAGACGGATCAGCTCCACATGGTCGCCGTCGTCGTAGTCGTAACGGTAGCGGCGCTGCGAGCGCCGCACCGACTGCACGTAGGGCGGGTCGGCGTAGACCAGCTCGTCGCCCTGGAAGTCGAAGCCGGACAGGAACGCGAGTGCGCAGCCGTGGTGAAGCTCGACCGGATAATCACAGCTGAAACGCGCGATCGCACGCCAGTTGCGGTCGATGCCGATGTTGCGCAGCGCAGGCGGCTTGCGCTTCATGATCGCACCGCCCCCCAGAAATGATTCGATATACACAGAATGAGGAGGCATGGCCGCAATGAGCGGCTGGCACAGCCCCGATGTCGCCTTCGATCCGAACCATGCGCCCATGGCCGATCCCCCGATGATTCGTTTTACCGCACCGGAAATAGGCCCGGCGCCCTATCATGTCAAACGGAAAATCGGCACGGCAGCGGAAAATCGGGGAATGCCAGGGCCGCAGCATCGGGCACAGCAGCCAAACGATACCCGAAACCGGGCAAAATCAACGGACGTCGCAGTTTACCCGCTTACTGTTCTGGTAATCGTCAGGCCTCTCCCCCGTGACCTGTTCTGCATGCTCCGGGCTGATGTAATCGGCGACGCCGTCCCCGTCGGTGTCGATCCCGTGGTTCGGGTCCTCCCGGTCACCGTCATTGCCGCCGTTTCCAGTGTTGCCGCTGTGACTGTTGCAGCCCGGAACCGTGCCAATGTAGGTCGATGCACCGCGCACTGTGCGCTGCAGCACGGATGTTCCGCCATCGCGTTCCCATGCGGCGTAATGCAGCGTCACGGGGCTGCTGTAGCGGCTGCATCCCTGCGTGGTGGTGACCGGGGTGCCGGCCTGCGTCCACGTCTTGTGGCAGTTGTTCAGTACGACCGTCCAGTCGTCCTGCCACGCAACCGAGACAATCGTGTCGGCCTGGTCCGGATAGTCCCGGTACGTCTGTATGCCGGTCTCCTCCTCCCAGCTGTCGCCTTTCGGAAACGATGCCGGGCAGATGCGCTGCCGGCGGCGGGTGACGGTCCGGGTCAGGTCCCGGGAGCAGGCGTGCCCGGTCTGGCTCCACGCGCCGAAATACCTTCGCTCCAGGGCCTCCTCCTCTTCGCCTGCAAACCAGCTGCGCAGGACCTGGATCTCGCGGCTCTCGCTCACGGCGCCGCCGTATGCCGGCGATGACGGATTCCGCGGCGTGTAGACATCGGTGCAGGGCCGCTCACGCGTGCCGGTTTCCCTGTGACTGCTGGTCTCCAGGCGCTTGCCCTCGATGCCGCAGGTGCGGCTGATCTCGTTCGAGGGTCCGGTCGGCTCCCTCCAGATCCGGAACCCGTACGGATCGTCCGGATGCTTCTCCACCCGCTGCTCGATCCGGTAGAAGATGAAACCCGGTTCGGGCGCCGGGCATTGCGCGGCGGTGACCACGTCGCGCGTGTGCTCGTTCATGCAGCTCCGCGCGACCTCCTGCCACGGACCGGCCCATTCGGTTTCAGCCTGCCCGTCGCCGCGCAGGCGCCGGACATACGTACGGGTCTCCTGGATGCCGAATCCGTGCTGCCCGTCCGGACAGGGGCGGCGGCGGTGCGCCGTGGCGTCCGCATCTTCGGCGAGAATGTCGGCCGGCGACCTGATCGCAAGCACGACGCCGACGGCTGCATCGGGGGTCATGGCGGCAAGGGCCGGATTGATCGGCTCGGGAGGGAGCCCGTCCCGATGGAACGCCGTGCCGCGGATCCGGCCCACGAGCGCGAGGTGGAGGCGCTGGGCGGCCAGTTCGACATCGATCCCCTTGGCGCCGGACCGCAGATTGCGTGTCCGGACCCAGACCGCGAGCTGGCCATCGGCGGCTGCAGCCTGCAGGCCGAGCGCGTTCAGGCGGCGGGCGTTCGCGGCCGTGATCGGTCCCTGCCCTTCCGGCAGCAGGGTGCCGGCCGCCTCGAGCAGGTTCAGGAGCGCGCGCGAATTGTCGGCCGAGATCGCATCGAGGTAGTCGCCCGCGACACGCTGCAGGGAGAACGCATACAATTCCGCCGCGCGGTCACGCGACAACCCCTCGAAGTCGGTGAAATACCCGCCGAAATCCAGCTCGAGCGCATCAACCGGCGTGGCGGCGACCGGAACCAGGGCGACGAGCGCACTGGTGGCCAGGAGAAAAGGGTAGTGTTTCATTCGTGCTTTCCCATATATTGACAATGCAAATCGAATGCACCATAGTCGACCGATGCCCAGGCTGTCCAGTGCCCACCGAACGGTTCCCCTCGCTGCTGCCCTCCTCGCGGCCGTGGCTCCGGCCATGTCGCAGGACAGGGATAGTTTGGTTTTCATGTGTCCCGTCAAGGTATTACAGGAGGCATACGCCGATCTGACCACGCCCACCGATGCGCTCTCGGTCCTTGCCATCGAGCGCCACGTGCTTGCCATTTGCCGGGAATCGCAGTTGAAACTGTTGGAAATTCACGAGAACAACCAGCGTTTGGGCGAGCTGTTCGCTCTGTCTTTGGGCAGAGTGGACTCCGTGTCGGCAGGTGCTGGCGGTGAAGCCGCGGAACCCGAGCCTGTCCTGGTGCCCGCGGCGCCCGGGCCAACGGTGCCGGAAATCAGGCTCGCGGCCATCATGCGCCGCGGCGATGGTCCGCCGGTTGCGGTGCTCCAGGTCGATGATGTCAGCCGTTCGGTCAGGGTCGGGGCGGTCCTGCCGACCGGTCACCGCGTCGCGGAAATCGGCGAAGGCAGTGTCGTTCTGGTCGGCCCCGACGGGACCGAACTGCGGATCCAGTAAGAGGCAAGATGGTGCACGCGCGCTTGATCAAGAGGCTGTTCCGAACGGTCGCCGACGTCGGGCACTGCCGTCCGGGTGATGTCGGCAGGTATCGATCTCGCCGGTGGAAACCCGCCTCGCCGCATTCGCGCGTCCGCGCCCGTGCCCGGGGCCATGCACATCGATTCACGCGCAAGGGACCCGCGCGCAGGCAATGTCCGTGACCCCCCTGATATCCGGTTTCGGCCGAAGCCGGCAGTATTCGGTTCGGGACAGCGGTCTCATCGAGATCCCGGCCGAATTCCGCGAGATCTGCGCTGTCTTCGAGACCGGGCGCATCGTCGTTCAGACCGGGAAGCAATTCGATCCCGCGGTCGGAGAGATGCAGGAATACCTGGCCGACGTGTTCAAGGTTGAACCCAATGTCGAGCAGGCGGTGCCCCAGCAGATCGCCGACATCTACCTCCAGTCGGTCCCCACGGGGGCCGAGGTCCAGGAAGCGTCGCACAAGCGATTCGTGGCGCGCCTGCTTAAGGACGCGGCGGACATGGGCGCGAGCGATCTCAAGATACTCCGGCGGTCCCGCCAGACGGATGTGCGCGTCGCGGTCGCGGGCCGGGAGATCGACTACCGGGAGAGCATCTCGGTGAGCGAGGGCCGCGCCATCATCGCCTACCTGTTCGATGCCCGCGACGAGGGCAGCGGCCATACCACGAAGCAACAGCACAATTTCCAGTCGTTCTCGATCACTCCCGGTCACGCGATCCCCCTGCCCGACCGCATTCAGAAGATCCGCGGCCAGAAGGGTTTTCACGAGGG
This sequence comes from Paracoccaceae bacterium, assembly GCA_963664045.2. Classification (GTDB taxonomy): domain Bacteria; phylum Pseudomonadota; class Alphaproteobacteria; order Rhodobacterales; family Rhodobacteraceae; genus JAPPHA01. The sequence continues at coordinate 9,020 of CAXXGT010000007.1, forward strand.
CGATGCGGGAATCCAGGAGCACATGGTGCTGCGAATCGTCTTCACGGACGACCGCGACGTCGCGGGGCTCGATGACCTCGGCTTCGACCCGCTGGTCATGCACGACATCTACTTCGCCCGCGAGCGCATGAAAGGCGCGGTGATCATCGGCGGCGAGACCGGCGACGGAAAATCCACGACGATCATCCGGGCCGTGGAGCGCCTCTACGACGAACTGGACGGCCAGATTTCGGTGGTCAGCATCGAGGACCCGGTCGAAACCCGGATTCGCAGGAGCGGCGTCATCCAGATCCCGATCCAGTCTGCCGGTTCCGCAGCCGAACGCACCGCCAACTACAGGGCGGCTCTCATGCATTTCGTCCGGATCAATCCCCACGTCGGCGTGGTCTCGGAAGTTCGCGACGCCGAAGGCGCGCGGCAGGTGATCCAGTTCATCGAAACCGGCCACCAGGTCTGGACCACGGTCCACATCGGATCGGTCAACTCGATCCTGTTCCGCATGATCGACATGGGGATACAGCCGGCCGAGCTGGCGAAACCGGGCTCGATCACCCTTCTCATGAAGCAGTCGCTGATTCCGCTCCTGTGCAGGTGCGCGCGACATGACGGGCAGTTTCGCTACCGGGACCCCTCGGGATGCGAGCACTGCCGGTCCGGGCGGGGCGAAGGTGCGGCCGCGTTGGCCTGGGCGGGATATCGGCGCCTGATCGCGGTTGGCGAGACGATCGTTCCGGACGACGCCTATCTCGACTGCGTGCGCCGAAACGATGCGGTGGCCGCGTGGCGCCACTGGACGGGCTCGATGGAAAAGGGCGGTCTCGGCGGCCTGCCCCTGTCCTCGAAGCTCAATCTCCTGGCCAACGCCGGCCTGGTCGCGCCGCCCGATGCCCGGAAGAAAGGGGCGGATATCTGCCCCGTCGATCCCGACCGCCTCGCTGATTTCCAGCCGTGGTTCGACGTCCTTGGTTAGCGCCTTTCTTCATCGAATCGTCTTCCGCCGGGCGGTTCGGGCCAGGGTGTGGCGGATCCTGGCCGATTTGCTGGACAGCGGAATGGACCTGAACCGGGCGCTGCCGCTGGTGTCCGATATCGAGGCAACCCGTCGGCCGCTGCTCCAGGATATTCTGGCGGAGTTGCGGGCTTCATTGCGGACAGACGGCTTTGCAGCGGCCGTGGCGGAATACGTGCCCGAATCCGAAGCTCTCCTGTTCCGGCGGTTCGGACTGGCTTCCGATGCCAGCATCTTCCGGGCTGCTGCGCGCATGACGTCCGTGGACGAACGGATCGCGAAGGCGATCCGGCAGGCATTGCTGTGGCCGATGTTCCTGTTCGTGCTGATTTTCGTGCTGCTGTACAGCTTGGGTTCGCACCTGTTCCCGACCATGGCGACGCTAGCGCCGATCGGGGATTGGCCGTTGATGTCGCAGGCGGTTGCCGTCGTGGCCCTGTGGGTCGCGGACTATTCCATATGGGTGGCGTGCGTTCTGGTGGTCGCCGCGGCAGCCTACAAGTGGGCCGAGCGCAATCACGCCGGGGCCGGGCGCACCTGGATGGACCGGGTTCCGCCGTTCTCCCTGTACAGGCTCAGGACCGGCGCCACTTTTGCGTTCGTGCTGATCGAGAACGCGCGCGTCGGCCACGAGATCAACCGGGCATTCCTTCTGAATCTGGCCAAATCCCTGCCGCCGTATACCCGGTCGCGCATTCAGGCCATGGCCGAACGGGCCGACCGGACCAACATCGGGGCAGCGGCAATCGCTGCCGGTCACGGGTTTCCGGACCCGGAGTTGAACGCCGTGCTTCGGGCCTATGCCGACCAGCGGGACTGGGTGCCGCGTTACGGGGGATACGCCAACGCATGGTTGGAACGCCTCCAGGAGCGGGTCGAGGGGATGGTCGCCCTGCTCCGTCTCGGCCTGATGATTCTCGCGGCGATGGTCATCGGCTCGGCAGCCTGGGTGATGGTCGGCATCACGTCGCTGGTTCAGTAACCCCAACAATGATGGAGAGAGTAATGATGATGGCATTCCTGGGCCGGACACGGCGGCGATGGCGAAGGAGGCGGGGCGTGAGCCTGGTTGATTTCCTCCTCTACCTGACGCTCGCCGCGGTCGTCGTGGCCGGCGCGGTCCTCGCGTACAACAATGTCGACAACAGGCAGAAACGGCTGCAGACGGCACAGCTCGTCAACGAGATCTTTGCAGCAGTCTCGGACCTCCATCGCTCGGGAGCGTCGTACGGCTCGGCGAGCCTGATCACAATACTGGACGACTCGAAGATGATTCCGTCGCGCGGCCGGCGAGAGACTCCCGGTGCAAACGCGGGCGACCCCTCCACGATCAGTATCAACACGCCGTTTGGCGATACCGTGGACGTAACCGGAGCCGGGAACACCTTTGTCATCACGGTCGAGGAAATGTCCGAGGCGAACTGCATCGACCTGGTCTCGAACTATGCGGACCAGGATTCCGACGAGTCGTCCCTGGCGGAGATCTCGATCGGCGGAACGGATCTTGCCATGCCGGCGACCGTCGCCGAAATCTCGACTGCGTGCGACGATGACGATGACGTCGCCCTGACCTATCGCTGAGGCCGGCAGGATGATGACGTGGCCACGGCGTCGGCGGCGCGGGTTTGCGGTACTGTCCACGCTCATGGTTCTGCTGATCGCGGCGGCCGTGCTGGAAAGGGTCGTGGAGACGGTTGCCACGGACAGGAACGAGGCAGCCGCGGCCGCCATGTTCACGGCGGTGCGCTCCATCGCGGAGGCGGCGGCGGTGCTGGACAGTGATCCCCTGACCGCCGGCGTCTTGCCCCACATTCGGGTTCGCCGCGATCTGGTGTTCACCTACGCCGCGGATCCGGCGGCACCCGACGAGATGCGGTTCGACTGGTCCGGGCTCGAGCCCCGGACTGCCGTCGTTCTGGAAAACAGGTTGGCCGAATGGCTGTCGCGCGACCGCGTCGGCGGTCCTCTCGTGCTGGCCGTGACCGATGTCCCCCTCCCCTACCCTCGCCGCGTGTTGCGGGTCGATCCCTCGATGCAGGCAGCCCTGACCACGAATGGCATCCTGGGAATCGGTGCATTGAATGCGGCAACCGGCGCATGGGATGAGGGCGAAGCTGCCGCTGCGACGGTTGCTCCGCCGGTTGCCGGCGGCGATGCTGGCGTCATTGCCGCCGATGTGACGGTCGCGGGCGCGCTCGCCGTGCCGCGCCTGGCGGTCCGGCAGGGTATGGGCGTTCCGGATCCGGTCACCATGGTTCTCTCCACGCCGCCGGCCGGTCAGGATGCCCTCCGGGTGAGGTCCCTGAGCGTCGGCGTGATGAGCGTGACGGCGCGCCTGGAGGCTGGCAACGCGGCAATCGCCTCCACGATGAGGACGGATGCCTTGGCGCCCGAAGATGGCGTGGCGCTCGACTTCGCCGGGGCGAGTTTCGCGGATGGCACGCTGGCGTCGGCGCGGGTTGCCGGAACGGTGACGCGGTCCCTGGGCGTGACGACGTGCATCGGTTGCACGCCCTGATCGCCGCCCGATGGTGGCGCCGGCGCCGGGGTGTCGGCGGACTGGGGGATGTCGCCCTGGCCCTGGTAATCATCTCGATCCTGATTACCGGCGCGACGCGATTCACCACCGACACGGTTCGCCGGCAGGCCATCCAAAGGACGGCGGGGCAGCTCTCGCGGCTGGTCGACGACGTCGGTGCCTGGGCCGCCGCCGAATACACGGTCCTGCAACCGCGTGTCGCGGCGACGGCCAACAATACGGAAGAACATGCCTGGGCGGACCTGATCGCTGCTGGCGACGTCTCGGAAGATACCGCCCCGTCGACGGCGCTACGCCAGGCGGTGCGCGTGTTTCTTCACGCACCCGATGCCGCCAATCTCTATGCGGTGGTTCTGACCGATGGCGATGCCATTGCCAGCCACGTGCCGCGGCCGGACCGGAGCGCCCGACTGGTTGGCCGCGTCGACCTCCATGCCCCCGGCGAGTTGCGCGGATGGGAGTTTCTCTATGACCTGACGGACATCGTGGCCGAAACCGGTGGTGATTTCAGCGGTGAACTGGGAGCGATCCGGCAGATCTCGGATGTGCTCCATGTTTCGCCGTACCTCCACCGCGTGGCGGTGCCGGGACGCCCCGAGCTCAACCGGCTCGAGGCGCCGCTCGACATGAACGGGAATGACATCGTTGACGGCGGACAAGTGACGGCGGTGCGCGCAATCATCGGCGGTGAACTGACGGTTGCGGGCGAACTCGGCGCCGGCTCCCTGGCGATTGCCGACGCCCTGACGGTTCAGGACACCCTGACCGCTGACAGCGCCGTCATCGATACGTTGACGGTGCCCTCGGTGGTCACGACGGCGCTGAGCGCACCGTCTCTCGACGTCGAGACGGCCGCGGCCACGACCTTGACCGTGTCCGGTACGGGCGATGTGACGACCCTGGTCGTTGGTTCGAGCCTGACGGCGGCGTCCCTTGTTCTCGAGGACGTGGCGATGGACCATCTCACCTTGTCAGGCACGCTGAATGCCGATGCCATCATTACGGACACCCTGGCGACGGGCTCATGCACCGGGTGCTGATCATGATCCTTGCCGGCGTGCTGGCCGGTAGCGTCGCCGCCACCGGCGACCCTCTGCCGGTCAGGGAGGCAGCGCCCCCGGCAGGTTCCGTCGATGACCGGGACCGGGGATTCCGCGAACTCGCGGTGATGCTGGAAAAGAGGGTATCGTCCCTCGATGCCATCCTGGCCATCCAGGGCGAGTTGCTGGCACTGGCGCGGCGCGACCCCCACGCCGCCTTCGCGGCTCGCCCGGAGTTGGCGCGCTGCATGCTGGCGCTGCCGGAAATCTGGTGTTCGCGCCTCCTTTCCACCTTTCAAGGCGAGGCCGCGCAGTGATTGTTGCGGCCGGATACGGGTTGCTGGTGGTTGCCGCGGTGCGTGTCGCATGGGTCGATTGCCGCCGCCTGCAGATCGAATACGAAACCCTGGCAGTGCTGGCAGGCGTTGCGCTTGTCCTGACCTGGGCCGAGGGCGGGTTGGCGGCGGTTGGCCGTTCATTGGGCATGGCGGCGATCGAGATCGTGGTCCTGGCCGTGATGGTGCGGCTGGCCATGATACGGCGGCCAGGTGCCGGAGACTGGCCGCTGCTGGCATGCTGCCTGGTGATTGCCGCCGAGGCGGCGATGGTTTTCGTGGCGATCCTCGCGGTCGCAGGTCTGGCTTCTGCCGGCATTCACGCCCGAATTCGGCGAAGGCCTTTCTGGCGGTCGCGTTTTCCCCTGGCGCCCCCTGCCCTTCTCGCTGCCGTGACGGCTTTTTCCGTGCGCCAGGACATGCCCGGAGGCTTCATGTGACCCTGACCGGTAACGGAGCGATGCCGTGGTGCGGCCATCAAGGGGATTACGCCCGTGGAATTGCCGCTCACGTTGCGGGCGACTACGGAGCTGCGCTCACCGCTTTTCGGGCGGGAGCGCGCCGCGGATACGCACCGGCGCAATTCGCGCTCGGGGCAATGTATCACAAGGGTGAGGGCGTCGCCAAAGACCCGGGCGAAGCGCTTGCCCAGTACCTCGTTTCCGCCGATCGGGGGGAGCCGCGTGCCGCGTACGTGCTCGGCTGCATGTATTGCATGGGCGACGCGGTCGAGGAAGATCCTGAACAGGCGGTGCAGTGGTTCCGCCTGTCTGCGGCACGTGGTTTTGCCCCTGCCCAGTTCTCTTTGGGGACCATGTATTCCAGCGGAACCGATGTCGACCATGACCCGTACGAAGCCATGAAATGGTTCTTGTCGGCCGCCGTACAGGGGCATCAGCAAGCCCTGTACGAGTTGCAGGCGATGGCTGCCTCCACGAAGCGAAGGCAATCGGCTCCGGAAACGCGATGACGTCAAGGAGTGCGATTTGCGAAACTGTTCCGTTTTACTGGCGTACCCGGACGGCCTGTTCGGCTCCAGTGGGGCGTGTTGTGGCTGGCGACTATCCTCCGGCGATCAACCAGGCACCGGTAAGGACAATCACGACGGCAACGGCGATGGCTCCAGTCTTCCAACGCGCATTGACCGCGTCGTGTTCGGCCATGTCCGCCTGGAACCGCTTCATGGCGTCTTTACTCTTGGCCGTATGCGCCCGGAGCCGTGCCATGGTGCCGTCACGTTTGGTCATGGCACGAAGTCGGTCCGCGGCTCCGTCGAATTCAGCGGGTTTCTTGTTCATCCGTCGGGACGTGTCGGGAACATCCATCGCCGTTGTACGGTGCCGACTGGCCACTGATTTGTCAATGTCCCGGAGGGTGTTCGCGGCGAATGATTCCGTTCTCGCCGCCCCGTCTGGCGTCTGAAGCTGGAGGAGAACCATCAATGGCCCCGAAAAGTTCCAGTGTCCCGGGAGGCGGTCCGTTCGCATGCTCGTTTTCCGGACAGATCTGGGACATGAAATACCGGCTGAAGGATGCGTCCGGTGTCCCGCTCGATGGAACCGTCGAGGACAGCTGGCGGCGGGTGGCCCGGGCGCTGGCGGATGTCGAGGAGGATCCCGACCAGTGGGACCTCGATTTCTACAATGCGCTCGAAGGATTCCGCTTCCTTCCTGCAGGCCGCATTCTTGCCGGCGCCGGCACCGGGCGTTCGGTCACCCTGTTCAACTGTTTCGTCATGGGAACGGTTCCCGACAGCATGGACGGGATTTTCGCCATGCTGAAGGAAGCTGCCGTCACCATGCAGCAGGGCGGCGGGATCGGGTACGATTTCTCCACGATCCGACCGAAAGGCGCACCGGTCGTCGGCGTTGCGGCCGACGCTTCGGGACCGCTCTCGTTCATGGATGTCTGGGACTCGATGTGCCGGACCATCATGTCGGCCGGGTCGCGGCGGGGCGCAATGATGGCGACGATGCGCTGCGACCACCCGGACATCGAGGACTTCATTGCCGCCAAGTCGGACCCTGCCAGGCTGAGGATGTTCAACCTGTCGGTACTGGCCACAGATCCGTTCATGGAAGCGGTGAAGGCCGATCGCGGCTGGGACCTCGTGTTCGCCGACAAGGTCTGGAAGACTGTTCGCGCCCGTGATCTGTGGAACCGGATCATGGAGTCGACCTTCGACTATGCCGAACCCGGCGTCATTTTCATTGACCGGATCAACGAACGCAACAATCTCCACTATTGCGAGACGATTTCCGCGACCAATCCGTGCGGGGAGCAACCCTTGCCGCCTTACGGCGCCTGTCTCCTGGGCTCGATCAACCTGGCCCGCCTGGTTCATGATCCGTTCGGGTCGAATGCACGAATCGACACGAATGAACTCGACCGCCTGGTGGCTGTCGCCGTTCGCATGATGGACAACGTGATCGACGTGTCCCGGTTCCCGCTCGACGCGCAGCGGCGGGAGGCACAGGCCAAGCGGCGAATTGGCCTGGGCGTGACCGGTCTTGCCGACGCGCTGCTGATGACCGGAGAGCGCTACGGGAGTGCGGAGGCCGCCCGGGTCACCGAAGGCTGGATGCACCGGATCGCCCGTTCATCCTACCTGGCGTCCACCGGGCTGGCCGTCGAAAAGGGTCCCTTCCCGCTGTTCGACCGCGACGCCTTCCTGGCGGGCCGAACCATGCAGGCAATGGACGAAGAGGTCAGGGAGGCGGCCTCTGCCAACGGCATCCGCAACGCTCTCCTGACATCGATCGCGCCGACGGGGACGATTTCGCTTTATGCCGGCAATGTGTCTTCGGGGATCGAGCCCGTGTTTGCGTTTTCATACAACCGCAAGGTGCTGCAGCCGGACGGCTCGCAAGTCGAGGAAGAGGTTGTCGACTACGCGGTCCAGCTCTGGCGCGACATGTTCGGCGACAAGCCGCTGCCCGGGCACTTCGTCGACGCCCAGTCGTTGACACCCGAGGATCACGTCCGCATGCAGGCGGCGGCCCAGAAGTGGGTCGACAGCTCGATTTCCAAGACGATCAACTGTCCCGGCGACATCGAATTCGATGACTTCCGGGCCGTGTACATGTCCGCCTGGGACCAGGGGTGCAAGGGATGCACGACCTATCGCCCGAACGAGGTCACGGGTTCCGTCTTGAGCATTCCCACCGGTTCGGAGGTCCCGGCTGGCGATAGCCATACCGTCCCGCCGAATGTCGAGCCCCTTGGGCGCCCGGATACTCTCGAAGGTCAAACGTACAAGATCAAGTGGCCGGAGAGCGAGCACGCGATTTACGTCACCGTGAACGATGCGTTGTGGGAGGGTCGGCGGATCCCGTTCGAGGTCTTCATCAATTCGAGGAACATGGAGCACTATGCCTGGACGCTGGCGGTCACGCGCATGATTTCGGCGGTGTTCAGGCGCGGCGGCGACGTGCGGTTCGTGGCCGAGGAAATGAAAGCGGTGTTCGACCCGAGAGGCGGTGCCTGGATGGAAGGCCGATACATTCCCTCGATCGTATCTGCCATCGGCAATGTCATCGAGCGGCACCTGACCGAAACCGGCTACAGTCCGGTGGCCTTTCACGTGCGGTCGGCGGATGACCCGCCGGGCGTGCCCGTGGTCCGCCGCGTTTCCCCGGCGTTCTGCACAGCCTGCAATAGTCCGGCCGTACACACGATCGAAGGGTGCGTGGTCTGCAGGGACTGCGGCGCCTCGAGATGTCAATGAAAGGAGTCTGGCCATGCCACGTCCGAAAACCTACAACATCAACATCAAGAAGACCTACAAGGATCGGGATTTCTGGCGGCCGTGCGGTGTGGCCTTTCCGCGCTACGACGATGCAGGAAACCTCAAGTCCATCTCGATCCGGCTGGATTTGTTTGAGAACGTCGAGATGGTCGCATTCCCGGCGCGACCGAAAGAGGCAGCCCCGAACAACACATGATACCGGACGAGTTTCTCGAACAGCTTCGAGCACGCGTATCGATTTCGGCGGTTATCGGGCGCACGGTCACCTGGGACAGCAGGCGTTCGAAACCGGACAAGGGAGAGTACTGGGCCCTTTGTCCGTTTCACCAGGAGAAGACACCGTCCTTCAGGGTCGATGACGCGCGTGGCCACTACTAATGTTTTGGTTGCACGGCGAGCGGCGATGCCATTGCCTGGTTGCAGGCCTACTCCAATGCCGGTTTTCTGGAGGCGGTGGAAATGCTGGCGCGGGATGCAGGCATGGACATGCCGGCCCTTGACCCGAAGTCGAAGGAGAAGACCGACCGGCTGTCCCACCTGGTCGGCATCATCGAACAGGCCCAGTCCTTTTTTGGCACCTCGAAGAATGCTGTGAAGAGCCAGATCTGGATCGCGGTATCGGTCTATGTGATCGTCGCGATCATCCGCAAACGTCTGAACATTGATGAGAGTCTCCACACAATTCTACAGATTCTCAGCCTCACGAATTTTGAAAAAACTCCATTAAATCAACTGCTTGACATGACGGCTCAACAGATCCCACCGGACACTCCCAGTAACCAGTTGAATCTAGAACCTCTTGCAAAATTATCGAGTTGACCGACCGCTGAACAGTGCCGGGTTTCCGGCACGGGCTTGCGCGCGACCTTGAACCCCGGAATCCCCGGGTTTTCGGCATTCCCTCCCGATTCGCGGGAAAAACAAACGAAAAAGCCGGAGCGCAGGCCGGGTTCGACCGTTCGCCGGCTTTTTCAGGGCGTTTCCGTGGAAGGTCGCGGACGCCGGAACCGTCCCGAAGGACGGTGAGGCGGTTCAGGGAGGGGCAGCGAGGCGCATCAACTGGTCAACCGTCAGCGCGAGCACTCCGAACATCAAGTGGCAAAACACTTTTGCATGCCCGCGGACACGCACATGACGGGCACCGAACTCGTCCTTGAGACGGGCATTGGTCCTCTCGACCCCGGAACGGATCCGGTAGCGAACGCTCTCTGGCTTGACGAGGCCACACGCACGCCGTGCCCGGGCCTCGCGCTTCAGTTCCTGCTTGAGCGCCGTGTCCCGGCGCGGGTTGACATCGATCAGCGGGACATGGCCAAGGCGTTCGCTCATCCGGTGGATCTCGCTGGCGTCATAGGCCGCGTCCATGAGATCGTAGAGGTTGGTCACGCGCGCGGCACTCATCGTCGCAAGAGGGATCGCCACCTGGCTGTCATGGACCGATGCCGAGGTCATGATGGCGCTCACCGGCACGCCGCAATCGGCCGTGTCGAGATGCAGCTTGTAGCCAATCCAGCTGACGAGGAAGCCTTTGGCGTTCTTCTTGGCCCCGTGGTCGCAGGCGCCCGGCAGGTCATCAAGCATCTGCTCGAGGTTCATGCCATCCAACTGCCGTTCGAGACGGCCGGGTTCCTTCGCCACTTCCTCGCCCTTGCGGGGACGCCCGCGCTTGCGCTTCGGCGTCTTCACCGGTTTCGGTTTCGGTGTCGGCTTCTCCCGCCCCTCGATCGCCGTCGAGTCCCGCGATATATGGCCGATCAGTTCCCCGCCCAGGGCCTCCTTCACCAGTGCTTCGTGCATCCGTTCGGCAAGGCGGGCCTCCGAAAACTCGGCAAACGCACGCGAGAATGTCGCCTCGCTCGGGATCGAGCGCACGCCCGGCCAGCCGCACAGCCTGCGCAACCGCGCATCGACCTCGATCCTGTCGATCAGGTCGCGGGTTGTCGGGAGGTTCCAAATTGCCTTGGCAATGAAGGCGCGCGCCAGGGCCCGACGACTCTGCTGCGGCCGTCCGGGGCCGCGCCAGTACGTATCGACGAAGCGCTCGACCTCGACCAGGTCGAGGACCTGGACCAGATGTTTGTGCTTCTCCAGGAGGGGACCGACTTCTTCGGCGAGACCAGGAAAAAGTTCTCCTTGAAATCGGGTCCAGAGATTGGATAAGGTCTGTGTCAGAGCCATCGGGGTCGCCTCCATAGGTAGTGTTGCGTACAACTACACTATACCTTGTAGCGGCCCCGATCGCCAGGATCACCTGAACAGAATCGTCGATTTCAGGCGAAAAATCGCGTCTTTAGCGGGTTTTGCAAGAGGCTCTCTATTCAGTTTTTAATGGGACACTAGTGCGGTGCAGTATTTCCTCTATCGCTGTCGTCGTGTCTGCATCCTCGTGGCTCTGTACGTAGGTCAACGGGCCAGATCCATGGGGTTCCTTTCGATAGTTCCCGAAACCGATAATGTCTGTGATGCCGGGATTTTCGGGGATGACCGGATGTCCCCGGCTTCCCACTTTTCCGATGCCTGTTCTTCAGCTAGCCTCGGCGTATGATGCGGACAAACGGGATAACCAGGAAATCTTCGCAGGAGGTGCAGATCGATCACCTTCTGGCTGAGGAATTTGAATGCGATCCGAACTTTGCGGAGCGTTTTGCAACTGCCTGTGGCCTGCGGTTCGAAACCTTTCAGGTAAGGGAGGTTACAGCCGAGCCTTCGTTGGCCGGCGATGGCTACGGCGACCTCATGGTTGAGGCAGAGAAGGACGGCCAAAGAGTTGCCTTTCTCATCGAGGACAAGATTACCGCAGGCGCGCCACCGAGGCAGGCAGCGCGCTACGCAGTCTATGCCGAGCGCCTGCGCCGGGAAGGCTGGGATCGTGTCATGACCGTGCTCGTCGCACCCCGGTCTTATCGGGGCGAGCGCGACCAATACGATGAAAGCGTTGATCTCGAGGCTGTGGCGGAAATGCTTGACTCATGCGATCCTCGCCGCCGCAGATACCGGCGGAACGTCATCCTGTGGGCGCTCGAAAAGAAGGCGTCGACCGGTGTCAGGAACCCCGACCCCGCAATGCACCGCCTTCATTCCGATTATCGGAATTGGGTAGAGGCCAGGGGCCGGGGATACAGTTATGAATTCCCGACGATCAAGAAGGAATATTATGACGGCGATTCCTGGGTCGACAAGATCCGCCTCCCCGACTTTCCGGGAAACGTCTGGCTGCGGCATCGGCTTTGGACTTCGCAAAAGGAAGCGGCTGGCATGGTCGACCTGATCTTCTCTCCAGCATCGGCCGATGACCGTCAGTTGCTGGAATTCACTGTGCCCAGTGAGGCGATCGTGAGCCACTATGGCATCAAGGAGCAAGGCGTACAGGTTTCGTTCCGGGTGCCGGAAATGCGGCAATCCACCGGTTTTAGCGAAACCGTCGCCATGAAAGCAATTTCTGCCATGGATAGGCTTTCCGGTTACTTTCTGCGGTTGGAGAGGAGATAATCTTCGAATGTACTGGACGGTATGCAGGCGCGCAAACCTCCAGAATTTGATCCTGGATCCGAGGCAACCACCCTGGCGGTCACTGCGCCGAAGCCCGATGCGGGATAAATGACAGCAACCCGTTCAGTCTATCCATTCCTGGTCTAGCACCTGCCCACTGTTCTGCGGCTTGGCACGTCAATAAAGAAGAGTGTGCAGAAGATCGAAGGATGGGGTCGAACAAGACCAGTTCTCTCGAAGCATATGCCGATCTTCGGATGAAGTTCATCAGTGTGGAAAGTGCCATCACAAGACAGTCGTCCGCGCACGTTAAAGCGAGCAAGATCATAATCGACCAGATGAAAAATGCGCTCGACCGGCAACGGGAACAGGTCCTGATCGGTCATCGACTGCGACCGATTGGCCTGATGCCTAACAAGGTGCATCTGCTCAAATCGCCTGGATAAGCACCACGGAGGGTTCGGATATGACAGATTTTGAACAGGTCAAGCGCAAAATGGCGCAAAGGAAGGCGCAGGATGGCTTTCTCCAGCTGGAAGCCGCTTTCCTAGAAGCTCTTATGAAGTGTGGGGGAAAGCCAGGGTATATGAAATCTGCAGCCACCTGGAATTGAATGCCGTTGTTGGTTTCAATCATGGGCCTGCTGTTGCACGGGCGATTGCAATTTCGCATACGGACAAAGGCATCATCAAATTTGAAGACGCCTCGTTCTGGCGTGTCAGCATTCAATAACGAAAAAGGCAAACACAAAATGAAAATCAACAAGGTAGTTCGTATATCTCTGGCTGGCGGTCTGATAGGAATGCTTACAACCAATCCGAGGCGCGCATTGGATAAAAGGATCGAAAATGAAAACAAGGACGGTTGGAACGCGATCTATTTTATGCCTCACAAAGAAACCAACTTGCTTGTCAGTATTCTACAGATCGTTTTGCTTGTTGTAACTTTGGGGTTGTGGACTTGGGGTGCTGGCTATTTCGTTCTTTTCGAACGGCAACGGGCATCGTCCACCGGATTACAAAGCGGATCGATTGATAGTCGAATATCGCAATGAACGAGTGGCCCTGCGTCTCTCACCTGTGGTTGCAGATCATGTTCAATCATCCGCAGTGCCAACGATTGGATAAATTGACTAGTGCAGCTTTCTTTACGACCTCAAGGCCAGGACAGGTCAATCTATAATGTCTTTTTCCGGATCGGTTGACGGTCTCGTGCCAGCCTCAATCGTTCCATTTTATTTCCTTGTCAGAACGACGATGAAATACTAAAGGCACATTTTGCCGAAATTTGCGATCCTCCGAATAAATCCAGGTTCAGGAATTAAACCTGCAGGTCAAACGAAACCGCCAGCAAGGCGAAGGGCACGAAAGATGTTTTTATCTTCATTGATTGTCGAACAGCTTGACATAGACGGTTATCTTCGCACGTTTCGTATGCAGCCTGATCGTGAGAAAAAACTAACAGTCGCGTTCGCCGGTGAATACAACGAAACAATAACGGGTCCCTTTCATTTTCTTGAAGACCGGCACAGATTGGAATTCGAGGCCGGGTTTGCGGAATGTTCGGCGAGAAAGCTGACGTCGTATCGCTTCGAAAAAATCGGCGACGGTTACCGATTCAAGACATCTTGGCGTGGAATCCCCTCTCTGCGCGGCGAAACAAGCTACTACGCCCTCTCTCTTCCTGAAAACACGATACCGGAACTGGTTCGTTTCTGCGATCCAAGGTCCAAGCGAGACTTCAACAAAAGCGTCGAAAGAGATTCCCGGAGAAATTGTTTCGTACTCTATCTTGAGTGCCGGTCGTCATCCGGGTCATTTGATTTTGACCTGTATGCTCGGTTCAGTGCTCCGACAGAGACGTTTTCGTTGGCGGAATATTCCGATGAGTGGACGGTGGAGCATTACGCCCGGGTGGATACATATGAATACGACCTGCAAGGCGATGATGTGGGAAGAGTACGAAATTTCTTTGCCGGAGACGTATACAACATAACCGGACAGGCCGCGGCCGTGGGTCCGGATGCCAAGGCGGAAGGAAATTCCTTAACGCAGATCAATCTCGGGCTCTTGGGGCAGGAACTGGAAAAGCTCCATCTGTTCGCAAAGAACCAAGTGGACTCGAAGGATCACGAAGAAGAGCTGGCAGCATTGGGTAATGCCGTGAAGGCGGCGAATGCCGGGGACAAAGGCGGTGTCGTGAAGCACCTGAAAAAGGCGGGACGCTGGGCACTTCGTTTTGCGGATGCTGCTGGTGTTTCGATTGCAGCTTCGATCATTGCTGAGGTACTTGCGCGGTAATGATTTCGGATAGGGTCAATCCGGGATTGGTACGTCTCGTCGGAGCGTTGCGTGCGTATTGTTCCGTTCGTAGTGGACCGGTGCGGTGCTTGCCAGGTGATTGCGACGCCAGAGGGCCCTGTACACGCCGGACGAACCTTTCGGCTCCCGCTGTCGAAACGGCTACTCCAGTTTCCTGAGGTCATCAGGGCTGGCCCGGTAACTCGCGACAGTTCCGTTGGGTAGTCCCCGAATGCTGGAACTTTACAACAGTGGCTGTCCATTCTGCCACGCCGGGTTACTTGGGGCCGCTTCCGCGTGAAGACACTTCCTACAGCCGCTTGGCCCCTCACCTCTTCCGGTTCTGATGTTGTGCTTAGCGATTCCGAACCTCAGCGTGGGGTTTTCCCGTTTCTCTCGCTGACATGCGGGTGTCCATGGCAGCCTTCTCGGCGGTCTTCAACGACTGCGTTTGCGCATATAGGGATTCACGTTTGAGCAATGATCGCGATCGCCGTGAAGCCGGTGAGAACAAAAAAATTGCGCCCGGATACCCTCGAAGGTCAAACGTACAAGATCAAGTGGCCGGAGAGCGAGCACGCGATTTACGTCACGGTGAACGATGCGTTGTGGGAGGGTCAGCGGATCCCGTTCGAGGTCTTCATCAATTCGAGGAACATGGAGCACTATGCCTGGACGCTGGCGGTCACGCGCATGATTTCGGCGGTGTTCAGGCGCGGCGGCGACGTGCGGTTCGTGGCCGAGGAAATGAAAGCCGTGTTCGACCCGAGAGGCGGCGCCTGGATGGAAGGCCGATACATTCCCTCGATCATGTCGGCCATCGGCTAAGTCGATTCATAATGCCCACCTCGGTATGTCGTTGATATTACGCAATATTTTTTGTCACACATCGTGATAACGCCCCTTTCCCCGATACCCTGACCAGTCTGCTGGGCAATCCAGTCCCTTTTTTTGCCCCTGGATGGCGTCCCGGTCGTCGAATTCGATCGTGGCCACCGTATCGGCCTGCCGCCTCCCGCAGGTTGCCGCAGTGTCCATGTTCCCGGCGGACCCGTTGCAGGACCGTTGCGGTCCATGTCGATCATTTTCAGCTCCATTCGATACCGTGACAAGACCCCCCGAACACAAAAGATAACCTGTTGCCCTGTTCTGATCGGAATCGGGACCTGACCCGGTTTGCCCAGGGTTTCGAGGTGTTTTCGGGATCGGGATCGAGTGACGGATTGCAAGGGTATCGTCACCGGCCAGGACATCCTTGACAAGCAGCCTGACGATCCGTTGGCGCTCCGCAACATCCATGGTCTCGGCGCTCTCCTGCAGCCGGGTGAGAAAGCCTGTCAAGGTTTCGGTGAGTTTCAGCCAGGTTTCCTTTTCCCGCGCCTGACTGACGACGGACTGCCATTCGGCGCTGACAGCCTTTTCCTGCTGTCACAAATGCATTGCCCCATACGTCCAGCGTCAAGAGTCGCTGCATTCCCTGCATCATCCGTCCCGCATCCCCCCTGTCAGATTGACCAACACTGTTGCGCACATTCCACGATCTCCTGTCAGTCCCGGCCATAGCCCCGTGGCGGCGTGACGTCCTCGAGGTCCGAAAGGTCCAGATCACAAATGATGCCAAGGCGTTCGCCGGTCTGCGTATCATGGAGCGCCTCGGGAAGCGCGTCATGCCAGTCCCGGTACTCCTCCTGAAGGCGGATCAGGGTCTCGACGGCGTCGGTCCAGCGCCTGTGTCGCGGACGCCGGTCGATCGGGGATCCCGGACGGATCGGCTTTGCCGCGGCCTTGCGCCGGTTCCGGAAACGTTTTTGCCGTTCTGCATTGGTGAGGGCCATGACGCGGTCTCCCGGGCGTTACGTAACGATCGATGTATGGGGTTGAGGCTCCGCGTCGTCTGCAGATACCGGGTCGCGCGCGCCTCGTGGGACGCGGCCCTGCGGAGCTTCGCATCGTCTGCGGGAACGGGGATGGTGCCCGGCCACCTGGACAATCATGGTGCAGTCTCCCAAGCGTTACGTAACGGATTCTGTATGGAGATCATGTCTCGAGACCACCATCACGTGAGGGCGCAGGTGCAGCATCGGAATGCCGGTCCCGACCCTTTCCGTCATCCTTGACCGGACGGTTACGCCATCCCGTGATCACGCGTGCGCATGAAAAGCCATCTTTTGTGTTCGGGGGGGTAATGGCGCCCTCTTCAGCCTTCGTCAGGCTCTTCATGGCCTGACGCCGTATCGTCGAACAGCGCCAGCTGGGGCGTTTCCGGTCGCGCGCCTGAGCGCAGGCGCTCGACATCGGCCGCAGAGATGATCCAGGGTGCCCCCTTGCACAACTGATGGGCCGGCAGACGGCCCTCCCGCGCCATGCGGCCCGCCTTCTGGTAATCGACCCCCAGGGCAGCGGCGGCCTCGCTCAAGGTCATTTCACCGCGCTCAAGCCGCTCGCCCTCACGGTAGAACGGGATGCCGCGCTTGTTGCGGAAACGGCAGACACTTGCCTTTCTCCAACTGTGGCCCTTGCCGGTGCGCCGTCCCAACCGGTTCAGCAATGCCGCGATCGCCATGTCCGGCATCTGTCGCGCCAGTTCCGTGATCAGGGCTCCGGTTTCGGCATCGGTCGCATAGCGATGCCGACCCTTGGCTCTCTTGGCGACGAACAGTTCCGTATGGTCGCCGCCACGCCAGTGCAGCAGCAACCTGACCTGCCTGTCCTCACACCAGACCATGATTTCCTCGAGCGCAGCGCGAAGCATTCGCTTGCGGGTCTCCGCGGTGACGCCTTCATGGTTCCATGCCAGTTCAAGATCGGCGCCGAGTTGCAGGCATGCTTCCCGCTCCTCTTCATCCATCCTCATGTCCGCGCAGGCCTCGCGCGCATGTTCCAGGGCGGTCTCGACCGTCTGCACCGCGATCAGGCGCTCGTTCCACCGGCGCTCCAGTTCGCCCGCCACCTGCCGGTTCCCCGGATCGACGGCATCGTACTGCTGCCACGCGCGATGGGCCTCGTAGCGGGCGCGCTCGAGCGCGATCTCATGCTGGCGAACCGCCTCCGACCCCGTCTCGGCATCGTCTTCGATGACGCGGAGCGCCGCCTCCAGGCCGATCGGCTCGAGAATGCGGACAATCTCCCTGCCGACCGCCGCGTCCGCGGGAGCGCCGCCGAACGAGATGCACTTCGGCTCGTTGTAATTGATCACCCCCGAGCGGCAGGTGTAACGCAGCACAGTGCCACTGGTTCCGCTGTAGGTGACCGTCAGCTTGCGCCCGCAGTGGCCGCAGCGCAGCAGCCCGGCAAGCAGGGCCGCACCGCTGCGAACCGCGCCGCGCCGTCCCGAGGGCATCATCTTCGTGCTGTTGTCCGCGATCACGCGCCGGTTCCGTTCGTAGGTCTCCAGGCTGATATAGCCTTCATGATGGTCGGGGATGAAGACCTGCCAGGCGTCCCGGTCGCTCACCACCTTGCGCGTGATCTTCTTTTCTCCGTCGCGGATTTCGACCTGGCTCTCGGTCCGGCCGTAGGCATAGGCGCCGGCATAGACCGGATTGGTCAGGATCTCGTGAACCCGCGCATAGTTCGGCAACTGCCATCGCAGCTGCTCGTTCTCGCCCGTCGGCCGTGACGGCAGCTCAAGACCCTCGTCGTGGAACCAGAGATGGACCTGGCGAACGCTGTGCATCTCGTCGAACCTGCGAAAGACAAGATCGATCGCCGCGCGGACACGCAGGTCCGGGTCCTTCTCGATCGCGTTCCTGCCGACACGCCGGTATCCGGCCGACACGGCCAGGAACAGCGCGCCGCGCGCCGCCTTGCGGTTGCGGCCCTCGATCGAACGCCTGCGCATGTTCGCAAGCTCGAGTTCCGACATGGTCCCGTGCATCCCGAGAACCATCCTGTCCGTCGGCAGGCGGGGGTCGTAGACCGTCTGCTCGTCGGCCAGCAGGCAACCCACGACACCGCAGAACTCGAGCAGGGTGTGCCATTCCCGGCCATTCCGGGAGAGCCTTGTTGCGTCCACCGAGAGGATGATGCCGGCTTCACGCTTGCAGACGGCGTCGAGCATGATCTTGAAGCCGGGCCGCCGGGCGCCGCCGCTGCCCGACAGGCCGAGGTCCTGGTCGATGAAGGTGACGTCCGACCAGCCAAGGGCCTCGGCGCGGGCCTTGAGCCCGTACTGCCACTCCCGGCTCCCCGTGTTGTGGCGCACCTGGTGCTCGGAAGACTGGCGCACATAGACGATCGCCTTTCGTGCGAGATGCTCAGGCGTGATCTTGTTCATGTCCGTCTCCCCCGTCTGGCGTGCGGTTCGTCACCGCCTCCCGGATCAGTTGCGCCAGGAGCGCCAGCAGTTCCGTCTTCCGCTCTCCTTCCATGATGTGGGCGGGTCCGTCCGGTTCGAACAGCCGCCCTTGTCGTGTCGTCCGCCAGTTGCGCGTCATCGTTGCCTCCGTCGTCTGCAAGGGTGCAGACAACAGTATCGACGATCATGCGCAGATCCGACAAAGCCTCACGCGAGAGCCTCGGGGTGTCACGCACCGCCCAGGCTGCCGATTCCGGCCGGGTCATCCATTCGCGAATCGCCAGCGGACGGCCGCTCGCCAGCAGACGGACGTAGAGATTGTTGCCGGACGGCGTTGGACGGCGGCTCTCAAGTTTCACCTTTTCGCCGGCACAGGGATGAAACCGGTAATGAATCGTCAGCTCGGAAGCGTGATAATGGGCAGTATGTCGGGACGTTGGGCAATGTCATCGAGCGGCACCTGACCGAAACCGGTTACAGTCCGGTGGCCTTTCACGTGCGGTCGGCGGATGACCCGCCGGGCGTGCCCGTGGTCCGCCGCGTTTCCCCGGCGTTCTGCACGGTCTGCAATAGTCCGGCCGTACACACGATCGAAGGGTGCGTGGTCTGCAGGGATTGCGGCGCCTCGAAATGTCAATGAAAGGAGTCTGGCCATGCCACGTCCGAAAACCTACAACATCAACATCAAGAAGACCTACAAGGATCGGGATTTCTGGCGGCCGTGCGGTGTGGCCTTTCCGCGCTACGACGATGCAGGAAACCTCAAGTCCATCTCGATCCGGCTGGACTTGTTTGAGAACGTCGAGATGGTCGCATTCCCGGCGCAACGGAAAGAGGCAGCCCCGAACAACACATGATACCGGACGAGTTTCTCGAACAGCTTCGAGCACGCGTATCGATTTCGGCGGTTATCGGGCGCACGGTCACCTGGGACAGCAGGCGTTCGAAACCGGGCAAGGGAGAGTACTGGGCCCTTTGTCCGTTTCACCAGGAGAAGACACCGTCCTTCAGGGTCGATGACGCGCGTGGCCACTATTACTGTTTTGGCTGCACGGCGAGCGGCGATGCCATTGCCTGGCTGCAGGCCTACTCCAACGCCGGTTTTCTGGAGGCGGTGGAAATGCTGGCGCGGGATGCAGGCATGGACATGCCGGCCCTTGACCCGGAGTCGAAGGAGAAGACCGACCGGCTGTCCCACCTGGTCGGCATCATCGAACAGGCCCAGTCCTTTTTTCGTTTGCAGCTCAACGCCGCGAGAGGAGAAAAGGCGCGAAAATACCTCGACCGGCGCAAAGTCAGCCCGGATACGGCCGACCTGTTCGGAATCGGGTACGCACCAGGCGACCGATCGCTGCTTTCTCAGCACCTGACCGGCAAGGGCATCTCACTGGAGGATCTGGTCGCGACAGGCTTGGCCGTTCAACCGGATGACGGCACGTCGCCTTATGACCGTTTCCGTGACCGGATCATGTTTCCGATCCGGGATCCGCAGGGGCGTTGCATCGCGTTTGGTGGCCGGGCGTTGAATCCGCGGGCTCCGGCCAAGTACATGAACTCCCCGGCATCCCCCGTGTTCGACAAGGGGCGAACGCTGTTCAACGTGGGCCCTGCCCGCTCGGCGCTTGGCAGCAACGGCCAGTTGATCGTCGTCGAAGGATACATGGATGTCATTGCGCTTGTTTCCGCAGGGATCAGGAACACGGTCGCGCCGCTCGGAACGTCCATCACGGAAAACCAGCTTCGCGCCATGTGGCGGATCTGCCCGGAACTGGTGATGACGCTTGACGGTGACGATGCGGGGCATCGCGCTGCCATGCGCCTTATTGACCTGGCATTGCCGCTCCTCGATGCCGGCCGCTCGCTTCGTTTCGTGATGATGCCGGGCGGAAAAGATCCGGATGACCTGGTTCGTGACCAGGGAGCCGATGCCATGCGGGCACTCCTGGCGGAAAGCCGCCCCATGGTCGACCTGCTCTGGCAGCGCGAAGTCGATGGCCGGCAGTTCGACAGCCCTGAGCGGCGGGCATCCCTGGACAAGGCACTTGAAGGTATTGTCGGGCGCATTCCCGTTCCGTTGGTGCGCGACCATTACCGGGCGGAGATGCGCTCCCGCCAGGCCGCCCTGTTTGGCTATGACGTGAAAAGGGTCGGTTCGGAAGTGGCGACAGGTTTTGCGCCAAGGACACAAAGGCTGTTGCTTTACACCGCGTTGAATGATGACCCGGAGGGTGCCTTGCGTGAGTGCGGGGCTGTGGTCGTGGAAATGACGGGCGATGGCTGTCTCGCCAGGCTGACGGTCGAGCACGATCTGTTTCCCGGATCGGTCATGGTTGCAGTCATCGACCCGGAACCAGCTGAATAGCAATTGATGACGAACCCGATTCCCGTTCACGATCCGTCGATGCAGGCGAATAATTCGTTGAATGCGTTGTCGAACGAAACCTGTGCATTCGCTATACGCAACTCAAGGGTGAAATACTGGGAAAATTCCTCCATGGTGAACGCACGTATTGAACTGACGTGTGACTCCATCCAGTCCGCAAGCCAGTCGTTCTTGTCCGCTCTGCTCGCGGAGAGTTCTTCTGTAGCTTCGATTGCTGCATGGACTTTTGCGCCGCAATTGGCGGGCACATGCGCTTGGGCAACCGCCGCGGCGGCCAGGAAGACGACAAGTGTTGCAGCTAATGTTCTCATGGCATGGTCTCCAGGTCAAAATACAGTGACGACAGCCGGCGCGTGATCCTGTCCTCCAAGTGCAAGAGCACGGTACGCAATTCGATGTCAGGTGGTCCCTCGCTATACGGATAAGCCGGAGGTACTTACGACGATCATCGTTCAAGCGCGGTCATTACCGCGTTTGCGGTGACTTCAGGATCGCAACGGACAGAGTCCATCTTTCTCACCGCAGATCACCTCGATGAGCATCGGGCGAGTGCCCAATTGCCGAAAGCATCACTCACGAGCGAGAGAAACCTATTGGCCGGGTGGTGTCCACTCGACCGGGAACTGCGTAAATCGTCTGGCTCCGATCTGGCCGGGGTGCAGCTTCGCGGCGACGTCATTCCCGTCTCAGAGAATGTGCGCCAGCGAGCGGCAATCGAATGACAGTTTGGGCACCCCCGATTGTGGCCCGGCATAAGCGATCCGCCATATCTTTGCTTCGTCATGATGGCGTATCGTGGAATGGGCACAAACCCCTGTTCGACCCGAGAAACGGTGCCAGGATGGAAGGTCAGTACATCCCGGCAAATGTTGCGGCGTCCGGCAGCGTCATCAGCGAGCAGCACCCGAAAACCGTGGGGACCGATCAGTAGATGCCTGTTCGGTCAGGGTCGGCCCGGTTTCCTCGTTGAGGTGACTGGCACCCTACCAACCGCAATGTTGTGTCGCCAGGTACCCGTGCATACGGTGATTTGTCCGGATCACGGGAATGTCTGTCTTGGTCGGCATCCCGGCAGGCTGTCTCTCGACGTCGGATTTCCGCTTCACGGTGTGCTTGCCAGCGGGCGCTGATCGCGGCCTGAAGCACGGCTGCGACGCTGCAACCCTCGGTCAGCGCCATCTGTTCGAGGGCAAATGCGGCGGCCTGATCGATGGGAACCGTCGTGTGGTCGAGTGTACCTTTAACCATTTTGTTGCCCTCCCTCCCCGTTCAGCCAGTACGCCCAAATCACTTCAAACATTTGTCCCTGGCTTAAACGGCGGCCCTTTGCGGCGTCAAGGAACGCCCGGCCTGTGGAAGGAAGCACACGCGGATGCAGTTGTTGTGTTCTGGGAGATGGCTTGCGGCCGGGTTTCTTGCGGAAAGGTGCGTCTGTGGAGGTTCCGGGTTCACGGTCAACGAACCCCCTTCGGGCGCCGTGTTCATCAATGTCCTGTAGGACCTCCTCCACCCGTCCTTTCGGCCTGACCTTCAGGCCGGGCAGCATTTTGTCCGCTAAGTTGCTCATAGACGGCCTCCACAAATTCACGCGCGTTTTCGATGGCCCGATCGACCCGGCCGGCAGTGGTGATTTCCTCATCCTCGGCCATGGCTTCCAGGCTTCCGCCATGACGGAACAACTCCGCGAATGCCTGTCGCTGAACCAGTGCCGGCTTGATGACATCGATCTCCGCCTCTACGAGAGCGGTTTCGAGCGTTCGCTGAACCCGGGTCTTCACGGCCGCACCCGTGCGGGTCAGGACCACGGCATGTGGGATGCTGCGCCCGAGCACGTCCTCTTCCTCACGAACAAGGCCAATTGCCTCGGAGCCGATTTCCGCATCAATCGCAGTTGGCTGCATCGGGACGAGGACGAGGTCGGCCATGGCAATTGCGCGGGAAACCGTCCTCGATGCGATTCCCTCAAGGTCGACAATCACGATCCGGCCATCACCATCGGCCTGACGGATCGCCGGAACGATTTCGTTGGCTCCCGGGTGGCCGCCGTGCGTGACACCGTTCGGCAGACCCCGATCTGCCCACCGCGTCAGGGAATGGTTCGGATCGCAGTCAAAGCAGGTAACCTCGGCGCCGATACGGGCAAATCCGGCAGCGAGGAGAATGGCACAGGTCGTTTTGCCGACGCCCCCCTTGGAGCTGGCCATCACGATGACAGGCATATGACCTCCGTTGTCGTAATCGTTTTTATTTACGATATCATTTATATTTGTTCAATCGTCTATATTTGCGCGATCGTTTATATTTGCGCGATCGTTTTTTCAATGTGCTGGTTGCAGGACCTTCACGGTGGCCATTAGGGGTCTGCCGGGTCCGCTGAGGGTTCCGCGACTGGGCGAAAAGGTGGATCCGGGCGCGGCCGACGGTGGTTTTCGGTCTCCAGGCCCGCCAGAGGGGCTGTGACATCGTCCGTTTCCGCAGAAATGTCGATAAACGGCGATGTCACAGCCACACAGGCGCGTTTTCCGTTTCCGGGAGGTTTTGTTCATGTCGGGAAAAATCGACGTTATACGTGCTAAATTTGAATGCTGTGTCGTCACCGTACAGGTTCTGACGGGTGAAAAACTTGAGGAATGCATGGCTTCGCCATGCCTGGCAGGAGCCGATTGCGGCAATCTGCCCGTGTTTGGATTAATAATGTAATCGTTTATATTTCATCAATCGTTTTTAATTACGATACCGTTTTTTATTTACATTATCGTTTTTAATTGCGTTATCGTTTTTATTTATATGATCGTTTTTTACGCAGGACCGGCAGTTGTCCTGCACCGGAGAATGTCGGGTCCGCGTCATCGAGTGCATTGAAGGGGTGGCAAAACCGGGAAAGAATGCATCGCTCTTTGTGGTCAACCGTTTTTGGACGTCTTGTTCGACGATCAGCGGACAACCCGTAAGCTTGGGTTTGGGACAATTGCGTCCTTGCCGCGGAGGTGCGGTACGACCGGCATCTGGGAGTTGATTCGATATGGATTCCAGAATTTTGTTGTGTACTGAACCCATGAGAAGGGAATTGCGGCTAAAAAGGGCGTCATTTTGCTGCCATGGAGAAAAAGGGAAGGGCGAGGTGGCGCGCTGGTATCCGGAGGCAATGGCCACGCACACCCGAGCTATTGCCCGCCAAAAAGAACAAATCCTGTTCCTTGAGATCAGCGGTCTGCCTGTTCGAGTGAGACTCCGTGCCTGGGAAGGCGAAATCGCTGCCCCGGACGTCGGATTATTGCGCTTTGCTGCGAACAACATGGAAGCCGGCCGAATCGATAGCGTTTTGGCAGATGCGATCAGTGTGAGGAGTAGGGCAGGGGGCCGCATGAAGGAGGCGCAGGGGCAGTTCAAATGGTGCAAAACGGCGCACCGATCAAAAAGGGTCTCGGCGGATTTGGTATGGTCGAGCGGCCTGCGAAAGGCAACGTCACATGTCACGGAGCGTTATCCGAAAACAGGCGTTGAAAACTGACTCACCATCGGCGTCCCAAATTGACCCGCCGTTCTTTTCCGGCAGGCTTTTTTCGTCGGACATCGGCGGGAGGACGCGTGATGGCGGAAAGAGGACGACGGGAGCTTCGAGATCTGGCGGCAAGCTTCAAGTCACGGTGGAGAGCTACGACAGGTTCGGGCGTGCGGTTGGTCATGTCACGTAAAAAGGATGGGATGTTGGCAAATTGGTTGTCCGTGAAAGCCATGCGACGGCCTTGAATGGAGACCTGTAGAAGCAAATCGAACAGGAGGCGCAAATGGCCGGCCGTGGAATGTGGCGCCACGTGGTCAACATCAATCCAAGACATAGGGCACATACCAAGCGCGGCCGGCCAGGAGTGTGCGTCATTAGGCCGGACGCAACGCCAAGAGCCCGCGAGTGCAGAGAACTGGCAGCTGGCCTCCCACACACATGATCTCCCTCGCTTATGCGCAAGTCACCTATGGCGATTGGCGACCCGGACTATTCGGAAGGGGAGGCTGAGCCCGGAAAAAAACCTCGGAAGAACGGAATGCTCGCTGCGCCGACCGGGCCACAAAGGTCACCCAGGCTTGACGCGTACAGAGGGGCGGCCGTCAAACCGCGTGAAGGTCCTTCGACTCCTTCGCGTGCGATTTCCGCAGCGATGATTTTGCTCATGAAAGAAGGAAGCATTCCGCCCAGCACGATCACTGTTGGATCAAACAATCCGCTCACCAGGCGAACTGCCAACTTGATCTGCTCCTTGGCTCGGTCCTTCCACGCCGCCAGTTCCGGTGAAAGTACCTTGGCGCTTTTTTCAGTCAATAGAACAGAAGTTGGTTCGAGCCCCATGTCCTGAAGGTACTCTTTCAGGTCCAGAAGGGTCGGTCGGGGTTTGCCATATGGGAAGAGAGCACCGGGGAGACAGGCATTCCCATTGTGTCCGCGATAGGGTCGCCCATTCAGGACTGCACCGCCACCAAAACCGGCACCGATGTGCAGCATGAAGAGGATGTTGGCGTCGTGACCGCCGAACAGATACTCCCCGAGAGCCGCAGCCGTACCGTCGTTTTCCAGGAAGACCGGCCAATCTCCATAGTTCAGGAGTGCTTCCTGGATAGCGGTGCCATCGAGGCCAAGGAACGCCTCATGAGCTTCGACGTGTTTTCCGAACGAACCGAAGTTGCCCGGAAGGCTGAGACCCACTCCGAGGAATGTGCGTTTCGTGCCTGGGACCTCCCGCAGCATCTCTTCCGTGAGCACGTTCATGGCCTCCACGACATTTCTGGCGGAACCCTTTCCCAACGATTTGCTGTCCTGTGCGATCACGGCGCCGCCAAAGTCGATGAGGGCCGCCTGGATCCTGTCGGTGAAGAGATAGAAGCCCAGTGAGCAAAACTGTTGCCGCCGTATCCTGAGAAGCTTCTTCGGCTGGCCTCGGGCGCCGTCTTTGAGGGTCGTTTCGGAAAACAGGCCAAGTTCCATCAACCCGGCCACGAGCCGTGTCACACTGGCTGGCGTCAAGTCTGCGGCCGCCGCGAGATCGACCCTGGCCATCTGTTCGTGTCGGAATACCAGATCGACCAGCCTTCGTTCGTTCAGTGACAATCCCCTGGGCAATAGCATCATGCGTTGTCTCCACAATCTCCCGGGGAACATCCTGCCACAAAATTATTACTTTACGCAAAGTAATTTATTGTGCACACTGTTGCCGTACTGACAACCTCACGCGGAACCCGTGAGGAAACATGCTACAACAGAGGAGGAACTTCAAAATGAGAATGAAATACTGGCTGAGCGGCGCAATAGCATTGCTGTCCATTCCTGGAACCTCGGCGCTCAACGCGGAATCGCTCACTGCCTATTCGCCTCAAGGTGATGAACGTGCAGTGTGGATCGCCGAGCAAGCCCAATCCGCCGGACACGACGTGACAATCCTGACGGGCGGTGGCGGGGAACTCTTTGACCGTATCCTCGCCG
Source organism: Paracoccaceae bacterium (assembly GCA_963664045.2). GTDB lineage: Bacteria > Pseudomonadota > Alphaproteobacteria > Rhodobacterales > Rhodobacteraceae > JAPPHA01. The sequence continues at coordinate 35,633 of CAXXGT010000007.1, forward strand.
AAAGGGCGAACCCCCAGGCGGATGTCGTATTTGGCCTGATCGACGCGGCAATGGCTACCCTGAAGGCTGAAGGGCTGTTCCAGCCGTATGTTCCGGAATGGGCCAATGGCTTGTCCGAAGTCTACCGCGACGATGCCGACCAGATGGTCTACAAGTTCTGGCAGACACCGGTCGTGATCGCGTACAATTCGGATGCACTGGCGGAAGCCGACGCCCCCACGAGTTGGCTGGAACTCGTTGAAGACCGGTACGCGGGGAAATACGTTATCGGGCCCACCACATGGCAGACCACGAAGACCTACCTTGTCGGGATGTTGCTGCGTTTCGCCGGTGACGATGGCGAGATCTCGGACGAAGGCTGGGAATTCATGCGGAAGCTTTACGACAATGCCATCGTCGTTGACAGCGGAGATGCCAAGACTGCGGCATTTGTCAACAACGAAGCCGTTATCGATCTGAACTGGTTCGGCGGTGTCGGACGTCTGGCCGAGAACGTTGGCTATGAAGCCGTCATGGTGGATACCGAAGGCGGAACGCCTTTCATCACCGAGGGCATCGCCATCATGAAGGGGACAGACCAGCTTGATGGCGCGAAGGCATTCGTGGACTGGTTCGGGTCTCCGGAATTCATGGCCGCCTATGCCGAAGAATTCGGCCAGGTACCGGTCCACCCGGATGCGATTGCGGCGGCTCCGGATGCGGTCAGGAAGAACGCAACCCATTTGCAACCGCAACCGATCGACTGGGACGTCGTGGCGCCAAGAATCGATGGTTGGATCCAGCGTATCGAACTCGACATCAAGTGACTTCATCGCTTGTGGGCACGGCCGGGCACCAATTCTCCCCTGGTGCCCGGCCGTGAGCCGTTCCAACGCAAGGCTCGCCAATGATTGAACTCGACAATGTGAGCATCTGCTACGGTCCAACCGAAGTCGTCAGACCGATGAGCCTCACGATCGAAACGGGTGAGTTCTTCACTCTTCTCGGTCCATCCGGATGCGGCAAGACCACGATACTGCGCGCCATCGCGGGATTTGTACAGGTCGCGTCCGGAAAGATCACGATTGACGGAAAAGATGTAACCGGCATTCCCGCTGAAAAACGCAGCGTTGGCATGGTCTTTCAGAACTACGCATTGTTCCCGCACATGACCGTCACCGAAAACGTTGCCTTTGGCCTGAGGGTGGCGCGCAAGTCGGGAAAGGAAATTGCGCGTGCGGTCGATGCAGTGCTGGAGACCACCGGTATCGAACAGCACCGCAACAAGAAACCCTCGGAATTGTCTGGCGGACAACAGCAACGTGTGGCCGTCGCACGGTCTCTGGTCATGGGCACACATGTCCTGCTGTTTGATGAACCGCTCTCGAACCTCGACGCGAAAGTCCGTGAGGACATGCGTCGTGAAATCAAGCGTTTGCAGAGAGATCTCGGCTTTACGGCAGTGTTTGTCACGCACGACCAGGAAGAAGCGCTTTCGATGTCCGACAGGTTGCTGGTGATCAATGCCGGGCAGGCCGAGCAGGTCGGAACCGCACGGGAGCTGTACGATTCTCCCGTAACTCCTTTTGTCTGCCAGTTCGTGGGTGCTGCGAACGAGATCGGCCGGAATGTCGCGCGGGCCTTGAGCCTTGATGAGGGCAAGCGACATTTTGTCCGTCCTGAACACGTGACTCTGGCGAAGGCCGCAGATGCGGACAGCGTACATGCGACAGTCACGGACGTGGACTATTTCGGCTCGATGACGCGCCTGTTCCTGGAAGTGCTGGGTGAAACCGCTGCAATGCCTGGTCCTGTGCGGTCCTTCCGTCGAGAACTTGTACATCGGACAGGAAGTGAACCTGAATCTGGCCTGTGAACGGATCCTCAGCTTCGGCGACCCGTCTTGACTATGTCAAGCATCAGCCGCCTTCCTCTGGTTCGTTCGGTCCTGGTCGTCATCGTGATCTGGTGTGCGATCAGCTTCATCTATGCACCCATTTTTTCGGTCCTCCGTTTTGCATTCGTACCCGAAGGACAGGTCAGTCTCGGTGCAGTCGACGAACTTGCCGGGTCCCGAAGGGTTCGAACCGCGATTCTCAATACGCTCGTGGTAACGGGCCTTTCCATCATCACGGTGAACGTGGTCGGGATCTTTCAGGTCGCGGTCCTCGAGTTTCTCAAGATCGGGGGCAGGGGGTTTCTCCGGCTTGCCTATTCGACACCGCTGATATTCGTTTCCGTGGTCGCGGCGACCGGGTATGGATTCGCCTACGGCCAGACCGGTGTACTCACCAGGTTGCTGCAATCCGTATGGCCCGCCCTGCCGAACGACTGGTTTACAGGCACCCTCGCGGTTGTATTTGCGCACAGTTTCCTGCTGACGAGCTTTCACTTTCTTTTCTTGAGGGCAGCGATTCGCAGGGTCGACTATTCGACCGTCGAGGCGGCAAGAGGCCTCGGTGCAAGCAACATGGAAGCATTTGCAAGGGTCGTACTCCCTGTCCTGTTGCCGACGATCTTTGCGACGACCCTGCTTGTTACCTACAAGTCACTCGGCTCATTCGCGATTCCGGCGGTTCTGGGCGGACGTCGGTTCGACATGGTCTCGGAGTTGATCCTCACGCTGAACTCTCTTCGGCGGCAGGACATGGCCGCAATGCTGTCGATCGGGCTCGGAATGGCCGTGATTCTCTGTATTGTCGCCATGCAATACGTGGAGCGACGGGGCAGTTACATCGGGGGCTCGAAGACGCCTGTTCCGATCGAGCGCATTCGCGTTGCAAACCCTGTCATGAACATGGCGGTTCACGCGGCCGCCTATGCCATCGCGTTTATCCAGCTGGTCCCCGTAGCGCTGGTCATTCTCTTTTCGTTCGCGCCGGCCAGATCCATCGGAACCGAGGTACTGCCCAGCAGTCTCACGCTTCAGAACTACATCACCGTATTTTCGCAGAGCACGGCGTTCATCCCGCTCAGGAACAGTCTCCTCATGGGAGCCAGTGCCATCGCTGCCGGGATCTTGATCAGCCTGTTCGTCGTCAATCTCGCGCACAGAAACACGAATATCGGCACGACTGCGCTCGATCTTTCATTCATGGTCCCGTGGATCCTGCCTGCCCCCTTCATCGCCGTCGGGCTGATTCTGACCTATGACCAACCCAACCTGCTTGTCGCCAACAGCGTTCTTCTGGGCGGTTTCTGGATCTTGCCGATCGGTTACGCCATCGTGAGCATCCCCATCATGATGCGTTTCCTGCGGGCCGCGTTCTTCTCCCTCGATCCCGCCTTGAACGAAGCCGCGCAATCATTGGGCGCGCCCGCGTATTACCGGTTCATGCGGATCACGATTCCCCTGGTCCTGCCGGTCATTATCCTCATCGCCGCAATGACGCTGAATGGAATCCTGAGCGAGTATTCGATGTCCGTGTTCCTTTTCAACGTGAACAACAAACCGCTGTCCATCGCGCTTTTCGAAGGCGCCAGGTCTTCGAATCCCGAGCAGGCCGCGATCAACCTGGTCTACATCTCGCTCGTCATGGCGTTTTCGCTCGTCATAATCACGCTCGCCGACAAGTACGGATTGGGGGGTGGGCGATGAAAGGAGAAAAACCTGTGCCGCAACCGTCAAGAAACCTGGCGGAACGCTTCCGCAACGCCAACGGTAATCCCGGCGAAGTCTTCGTGATGGCTCACCGTGGCGTATTCCTCGATGAGGGCTGGGTCATCCTTCCCGAGAACTCGGTGCCCGCTGTCGAACGGGCCCGGGAGATCGGCTGCGACCTGGTCGAGATCGACGTGCAATTCACTTCCGACGGGACCGCGATTGTCATGCATGACCCGACACTGGACCGGACGACAGCAGCCAATGGTGAAATCGCATCTTGCAGGTACTCGGATCTCAAGGAGGTTCCGCTTGTCCATCCGGAAACCCGACAGGAATTTTCTGCAAGGATTCCAAGCCTCGAGGACGTGTTCCTGGCCTTGGGCGACAAAATGCTCGTGAATGTGGAACTGAAGACCGGAATTGAGGCGATCCCGGACATCGCACGAATTGCTGCGGACGCCGGCGTTTCGCATCAGCTTACGATCAAGTCGAACCAGGGGGATGCAACCCGGTTTGAACGCGTAGCCGAAATCGTTTCATCAACCCGCAACCAGGTCGATTTCATACCTGTCCTGATTGACAGCCGGGACGGTCTCGAAGGCATGGTGGCAGCCTGCGAAATACTGTCTCCGAATTGCATCGAATGCGTGGTGGACTACGGGTTCGGCAATGACGCGGGTTACAATCTTCTGGCCCGCAGGGGAATGACGATCGATGGCGGCCCCTTGTTTTCGCTGGAAGCACGCAGAATTGCGGCCAGCAGAAATGTGCGTCTCTTCGTGAATACGCTCTTTGTCAATCCGCACATCCCCGGACACCATCAATGGAACGGGGGGCGAAGTTGCGAACTCGGAAGAATCGCACCTGACAGCGTCTACGGATTCTGGATCGCGCACGGTGCGTCTGTCCTCCAGACAGACGATGCGCAGTTTGTTCTGGACTGGTTGAAAGCATCGGGGTTTCGCAGATGCTGACCGGCCGGCAAATGATTGCCGGGCGGCAGGATATCGACACAGTCATGACAATCCTGGATTCCGCCGGACAACACGCACTTGGCATGTTTGACCGGATCGACAAGCGCCTTGTCCGGGAAAAGTCGCCCGGGGATTTCGTCTCGGATGCCGACCAAACGGTCGAGCGGGTGTTGCGCGAACAACTGGGCCTGGCTTTTCCGGATGACGGCCTCACCGGGGAAGAATTCGGCGGCAATCCGTCTGGGACATACTGGACAATCGATCCGATCGACGGGACGTCGAATTTCCTGTCCGGACTGCCGCTTTGGTGCATTTCCATTGCCCGGATGCAAGGTGACTTGCCCAGCCTGGGTGGCATTCATGCGCCGGCTCTCGGTTTGACCGCCATAGGCGGGCCCGGAATTGGCTTCGAAGTCCGCGGAACGACGGTTTTGTCGCGCAAGCGATTACAACCATGTTTTGGTGTCGGAAGGAACGCGAACTGGAACGGTTCCGAACGCGGAATGATGGAAGACGTGATCGAATCCCGGGGGTTCAACATCGTGTCATTCGGATCCTGTGCGGTTTCCCTTCTCTTTGTCGCGCTCGGACGTTTGTCGGGATACCTGGAGATGGGCTGCGACGGAATCTGGGATTGCGCAGGTGGCATCGCACTTTGCCGTGCTAACGGGGTTTCGGCCGAATTCCGGATTGCACAAGATTCAACCGTCGATGTGGAAGCCGGGTTGTCAACAGAATGTCTATCAGATTTCTGAACTTCTTCGGTCGTATTGTCCTGTTGGACCATATGTCGTTCGATCGAAGCGAACCCGGAACATGCCATGGGAAACCACCTTCCGATGTCAGCGGACAAACCGGTCTTTGGGTTGTGGCGGTGGTTCCGAAAAAATCTGCATGAACAACAAGGTATTCCGGGACGTGATGCCGAACTTGACCATTTGCCAATGGATCACTGACAGCCCGGAACCACCGCCCTCGAGATCCATGAAAACTCGGGAACAGTTTCTCCAATCGCGACGAACAGAGGCGATGATGGAAGAACACAAGCCGGATCACGCGTCGATCAAGACTCGGGAATCGGTCGCATTTCGCCTGACAACGTGCAGGCGTTCGAAACTGTTGGTTGCCGGAACGGCGCGACATGAACATGACCGATCAGGCATTTTCTCGCCGACCATGTTGCGTGGAATTCACTGAATTCAGATCATGCAAACGAGACTGTTGAACAATCGGACATCCTGGCCGGTCAAGCTGAGCGTCATGGGTTTCGGCGGCGCGCCGATAGGAAACCTATATCGCGTAGTTTCGGATCGTGACGCGGGGGCCGCTTTGTCGGCTGCCTTTGATGCAGACATTCGCTATTTCGATACGGCGCCCCAGTATGGTCTCGGCCGATCCGAGTTGCGATTGTCGCATGCAATAAGACAATTCGGCCGCGACAATCTGGTTCTCTCGACAAAGGTCGGAAGAGTACTTCTGGATTGCGATCCTGACGAAGTCACGCCGGAAGCATTTCTCGACGTGCCTCAAAAGAAGATCGTTTTCGATTACACCTACGATGGGGTGATGCAGTCCTACGACGATAGCAAGGCGCGTCTCGAGACTGCGTACGCCGATATCCTCTTTGTTCATGATATTTGCGCGTTCTCCCACGGTAGTCGCGAAGTCAGCGACAAACGGGCCCGCGAATTGTTCGACCGCGGCGGTTACCGAGCACTCGAGGAACTCAGAAATGCAGGGGAAATCGCGGCCATAGGCGCGGGTGTCAACGAATGGCAGGTCTGCGAAAAGTTATTGAGGCTTGCTGATTTCGACTGTTTTCTGCTGGCGGGGCGATACACGTTGCTTGAACAGGATGCCCTGGAGACTTTCTTGCCTCTCTGCGAAGAGAGGGACGTTGGTATCATTCTCGGAGGACCATTCAATTCCGGCATCTTGGCAACCGGACCCGTTCCAGGAGCCAAATACAACTACGCCGATGCGCCGCCGGAAATCCTCGGAAAGGTCAAACGAATAGACGAGATCTGCAAGGCGCATGGCACACGGCTCATCGCGGCGGCCCTCCAGTTCGTCCTTGGTCATCCCAGCGTGAAATCGGTGATTCCCGGTGCATCAAACGCTGCGGAAGTCAGATCGAACATGTCCAGCCTTGCACAGCCGGTCCCGTACGAATTGTGGCTGGACTTGCGGGAGACCGGACTCATCCGCAAGGACGCCCCGATACCGACTTGAGGCGAAGAGGCACCTGAAGGCTCCCATGCCGCGGTCGCGGTCGAATGAGATTGGCATGGGTTTCAGAGCGGGGATGGCGCTTGTCACATGCAGGTCGTGGCCCTGCCATGAAGGAAGTCAAGTCTTGACCACCGAGCCAGAGGTCCGGCCATTCCTGGCGGCTGCTTCTGTTGCCGAAATCATTCTTCCCGGTCTTCTTCGGACCATCGATCGGCGCTCGTGGCTTCGCGGTCAAGTCGTGTGAACAGTTCGCTGCGTTTTTCCCGTGCCGGCCTGGAGGTCAGCACTTCCCGTGTCTCCGGCACGATCAGGAATGGGTGCCCGGCCTGTTCGTACAGGGTGGCAATGAGACTTCGGTCAGTGCTGTCGGCCAGCAGTCGACCTCCGAAAGCCAGGGCAAATTCGGGTCGGTGGCACTTTCGCGTTCCTTCGGTCCTCCGGCAGTTCGAACCTTTTTTTGTGGTCAGAAATTGTGGTTGAGATCCCCGCGGTTTCACCGCCAGGAAGTTTTGGCAAATTTCGGTGATTTTGAAATTGACGTGTTTTCGTTTTTAGCGAAAGGTTCTCTGCAGAAAATCCCAATAGCGCACTTGGGCATTGAACTTCATTCTCCAATGCTATTCGTGTCAATTATGGCGGTTTTTCATTTCGCGGCCCAAGTCATTTCGGCGGCTGATAACCGTTCCGCCGTCGCGGCAGCAGCCTACCGCCACGCGGCAAAGATGGAACGTGAGGCCGATGGCCGCAGCCACAACTACCAGGCCAAGTCCGGCGTCGAGCACGAGGAAATAACCCTTCCTCCTGGCGCGGCGGAATGGGTGGTGGAGCGCTACCTGTCGGAGCCTGTCAAGGAGGCATCCGAGCGGCTTTGGAATGATATCGAGGCACGGGAGAACCAGCACAGTCGGCGGGCGACTGCCGCGTTGGCGAAAGAAATCGAGTTCAGCCTGCCGGTCGAAATGACTCGCGATGAACAGATCGAATTGGCGCGGAATTTCATCGTGCAGGCTCTCGCGGCCCGCGGCCATACCTGTGACTGGGTTCTGCATCACGCGGCGGAGGATAATCCCCACATACACGTGATGTACACCGAACGTGAGCTGTCAAGCGAGCCTGAGTGCTGGGGGAATAAAATCAGGGTGGCGAACCGCCGCCAACAGTTGCTTGAGTTGAGGGCCGAGTGGGCGATGGCAGCCAATCGCCATCTCGCTCTCGGGGGATACGAGGCGCGGATCGATCATCGATCCCACGAGGACCGGGGGCTGGAGGTTGATCCCGGCGTGCACCGTGGTTCCATGCCCAGTGATCCTGACGATTATGTTGCCTGGCAAGCACGGGTCGAAGAGAACGCAGCCATAGCCATTTCCAATGAGCGATGGCTCTACGAACATCCGGCGGAACTCGTGAAACTGGCCGGGAGCACGCATGAAGTCATCACCCGTCCCATCCTCCTCAAGGAAGCGCTGAGCCGCCTGTCGTTTGCGAACCGGGGTGACGCCGAAGGCTATGTTGAAAAGGCCGTTCAGTCCGGCTTGCTCGTGCCGGCGGGCCTGTCCGGGTCTGGTGATGAAGCCTGGAATTCGACACTGCATTTGCAACGGGTGCAGGAAGTGGTTTCTGCGGCCGCGGCTCTCGCGGACGCTCCGTTTTCTTCGGCCGCGGCCGCGCCGGACAATTCGCTCGATGGGCTGGACCTGAATGCCGGGCAGCGCCAGGCCGCCGAAGCGATCCTGGATGCAGGCTCGCGTCTGGCGCTGGTGTCCGGGATGGCAGGTACGGGAAAAACACACATGCTCCAGGCGGCAGCGGAAGTCCTGGCGGGGCAGGGGATTGCCGTCCTGGGGGCTGCTCCGTCCGGCCGGGCGGCCGCCGAGTTGGCCTCTCCGAACCTGCGTACCCGTACGGTTGCGGGTTGGCTCCAACAGCGGATGGCCTGGACTGTCGAAGGGCAGCCTTTCGTTTGGGGATTATATACTTGATTGAAATTCACCGTCTGGCGTGGGTTTCTCGCGGTCGTCTTCCTGGCGATTTTCCACTCTGCGCAACAGGGCGCGGCCTACGTCCTTCGGGGTCGCGCCCCTGTACGCAGGGTTCAGTACCTCGATCGGTTTTCTTTCGTTATCCTCGATCATTCCAGCTTCTCCTTGCCCACCTCGGTTGCAGGAACGCCGACCAGTAGCAGCGGGCACGGGCTGCCAACACCACGCTCTATTCGGCTTTGTAGCTTGGCCCAATGTGTCGTCGCTGCGCCGAACTTGTCAGCGACGAATTTCCTTGCCCAGTCCGCGGCGATCTCTTCAAAGCCCAGCGTTTCATATTGCCCTGGCCGACGATGTTCCGGCGCGACCTTTCCGGTTCGATGCGCAAATCGCCAAGGAGGATCAGCCCCAGGATGGGCATGAAGTACTCGTTCGATGCGAGGTTCGAGTTGGCCCGCAGGTTATCTGCGACCTTCCAGAGTTCCGCGCCGAACAGCTCGATGCCGGTAAGGTGGTCCGCGATCATTCTTCTGTTGTCTCTCCCGCGTTCCTCTCTATCGAGGGCTCCCTGGTCCCCTATAGCGCCAGCGACCGCTCCTACTCCTGGATCCCTGGCACCAACACTGGCCGGCGAAACCGGCAATTGCGACTGCTCCGGCGCGAGCTAGGTAGCCCGGCCGGCCGAGGTCGTACTTCGGGGCTCTCCTGCTCTCGGTCCGCATGTGCCTCTCGGTTCGAGCGAAGCCAGTTATGGTGAAATTGTACTGCACCGCAATAGGCTAACGGGTTGTGGAAATCCGAGAGGGCCGTCCGGTGAGGGCTCTTCTGGCTAGGCCAAATCGCTTGACACGGGAGACTGCGCCCCTGTATGAAGGGTTCCCACGTTGGGAACATATCACTTGATACCTAATCGGGAGCGGCATATATAGGTCATGCGGATCATCGCCAAGAAGACGCTCCGGGAGTTCTGGCAGCGTCACCCAGATGCCGAAGAGCCGCTTCTCGCTTGGTACCGGGAAGTGAAACAAGCGGATTGGGATACGCCGGCCGCCCTGAAGGAGATGTATGGCAACGCGAGCATCGTTGGCGACAACCGGGTGATCTTCAACATAAAGGGCAACGACTATCGCCTCGTGGTGAAGATCAATTACCGGTATCGCGTCGTCTACATCCGCTTTGTGGGTACGCATGCCAAGTACGACGCCGTAGACGTGGAGGAGGTGTGAGATGGCCAATGTCAAGCCAATCCGGTCCGAACGGGACTACGAGGCGGCTTTGGATCGGATCTCCGAGCTCATGGATATAGAGATCGACAGCCCGGAGGGCGAAGAGCTCGATGTCCTGGTCGATCTCGTTGAACTGTACGAAAACAAACAAGTGCCGATGGGTTATCCGAGTCCGATCGCCGCGATCGAGTTTCGTATGGAACAGGCAGGTCTGCGCCCCGCAGACCTTGCCTCGTTCATCGGAAGCCGCGCGAAGGTCTCGGAAGTTCTCTCCGGCAAGCGCGCAATCACCATGCCGATGGCGCGCGCGCTACATGAGCATCTCGGGATTCCGGCGGACGTGCTACTGCAGGAGCCGGATGTCGACCTGGACGATCCGTGGGCCGACATGGAGTGGAGCCGGTTTCCGGTCAAGGCGATGGCAAAGTTGGGCTGGATTCCGGACAGACCCGATCTAGTGGGACGCGCCGAGTACATCGTGCGGGACCTGATCAATCGGGCAGGGGGACTGGATGTCGCGGGCGCCGCGCTCTACCGAAAGAAAGATCATGTGCGCGCGAACGCCAAAATGAACCCCTATGCGCTCGGGGCGTGGTGCTGGCAGATCCTTGCAAGAGCCACCGAGAACCGTCCCAAGGCGGACTATGAACGTGGCACCGTAACTTTGGACTTCCTTAGGAAGGTCGCGCGGCTGAGCTGGTCGGAAGACGGTCCGCGGCTGGCGAAGGAGTTGCTGGCCAAGCACGGCATTCCGCTGGTGATCGAAAAGCATCTGCCGAAGACGTATCTGGATGGGGTGGCACTCCGGCTCGGTGATGGCAGACCGGTAATCGGTCTCACTCTTCGCTACGACAGAATCGACAATTTCTGGTTCTGCTTGCTGCACGAGTTGGCCCATGTGGGCAGACACATGGACAACGACAGGGGCGAAGCCTTCGTCGACGACTTCACGCTTCGCAAACTCGATGGGAGACGGGAAGACCCCAGGGAGGCGCAGGCAGACGAATGGGCGGAAGAATCGCTCATTCCGCGCATCGATTGGGAAGCAAGCGCAGTGCGGGATCGGCCGACGCCCATGGCCGTGATGAATCTCGCGAACGCCCTGCAAGTGCATCCGGCGATTGTCGCAGGGAGGGTTCGATTCGAACGGAAGAATTACCGGCTGTTGTCGCAATTCGTTGGGACCGGCGAGGTCCGGCGACAGTTCGACATGGGGTCCTGAGGTGACGGGCCGATGAACTTCCATAGCGGACTGGGAGCTGGACTGTCCTCGGTACCGCTAGGCGGAGCAATTCGGTGGTACTACGTCCGGCCGCGTTTTCGAGCGTTTCTTGAAAACCTGAAGATCACCGAGGATCAGGCCAACGATGGCGAGACCAAGCATCGGGGTGTCGTCTCCTGCCTGAGCCGCGGCTACTGGAACAGCAGTGACAATCACTTACACCGAATTCCGATCGGCTCCTGGGGGAAGTTCACCCGGGTTCGCCCGCCGCGTGATGTCGACATTCTCTTTGTCCTGCCGGTAGAGGTGTACTGGCGATTTGAGCAACGCTCGGGCAATCGGCAGTCGCAGCTCTTGCAGGAAGTGAAGATCTGCCTTCAGACCACCTATCCGCAGACCGACGTTCGAGGGGACGGGCAGGTAGTCGTCGTACCTTTCAATTCGTGCAAGGTGGAGGTTGCGCCGGCTTTCCCCTGCCAGGGAGGCGGTTACCTCGTATGCGACACCCACGAAGGCGGACGCTACAAGTGGGTCCATCCTGAAGCGGAGATTGCCGCGCTCGATGGCGCCGATACAGCGTTGAGATGTTTGTTGTCTACGACAACGGGGAGATCGGTAACGTTGAAGAATTCAAGCGCGATATCGAGTCTTCGGGTAAATCGAGAGTGTTAGTCGTTAAGAATTAGGCGGATACGCGATATTGGATGGAACGGTCACTCCTTCGCGTCATACGAGACGCGGTGGTCGCCGGTGTCTAGCCCGCATATCTCACCAAACCCGCGGTGACGTCAGTTTTTCGGTGTTTTCGCGGCCTGTGGCCACGATGAGGTACCTGATGGCTCCCATGCCGCGGTCTCGGTCGAAAGAGATGAGCAAGGATTTCAGTGCGGAGATGCGCTCGTCACAGTCAAATCGTGGCCCTGCCTTGAAGGAAATGGACGACAGGATGGGAATTGAGGCCTGACCGACGAGCCAGAGGTCCAGCCATTTCTGGCGGCTGCACCTGTTGCCGAAATTATTCTTCCCGTCCTCTTCGGACCATCGATCGGTGCTGGTGGCTTCGCGGTCAAGTCGTGCGAACAATTGACTGCGTTTTTCCCGTGCCGGGCTGCGGGTCTGCACTTCCCGTGATTGCGGCGCGATCAGGAGTGGTTGCCCGGCCTGTTTGTATTGGGTGGCAATGAGACTTCGGTTAGTGCTGCCGGCCAGCAATCCACCGCCGAATGCCTAGGCAAATTGGGGCCGGTGGCACTATCGCGTTTTGCGGCTTTGGTGTTCCTTCGGTCCTCCGGCCGTTCGAACCTTTTTTTGTGGTCGGAAATTGTGGTTGAGATCCCCGCGGTTTCACCGCCAGGAAGTTTTGGCAAATTTCGGTGATTTTGAAATTGACGTGTTTTCGTTTTTAGCGAAAGGTTCTGTGCAGAAAATCCCAATAGCGCACTTAGGCATTGAACTTCATTCTCCAATGCTATTCGTGTCAATTATGGCGGTTTTTCATTTCGCGGCCCAAGTCATTTCGGCGGCGGAAAACCGTTCCGCCGTCGCGGCAGCAGCCTACCGCCACGCGGCAAAGATGGAACGTGAGGCCGATGGCCGCAGCCACAACTACCAGGCCAAGGCCGGCATCGAGCACGAGGAAATAACCCTTCCTCCTGGCGCGCCGGAATGGGTGGTGGAGCGCTACCTGTCGGAGCCTGTCAAGGAGGCATCCGAGCGGCTTTGGAATGATATCGAGGCACGGGAGAACCAGCACAGTCGGCGGGCGACTGCCGCGTTGGCGAAAGAAATCGAGTTCAGCCTGCCGGTCGAAATGACTCGCGATGAACAGATCGAATTGGCGCGGAATTTCGTCGTGCAGGCTCTCGCGGCCCGCGGCCATACCTGTGACTGGGTTCTGCATCACGCGGCGGAGGACAATCCCCACATACACGTGATGTACACCGAACGTGAGCTGTCAAGCGAGCCTGAGTGCTGGGGGAATAAAATCAGGGTGGCGAACCGCCGCCAACAGTTGCTCGAGTTGAGGGCCGAGTGGGCGATGGCAGCCAATCGCCATCTCGCTCTCGGGGGATACGAGGCGCGGATCGATCATCGATCCCACGAGAACCGGGGGCTGGAGCTTGATCCCGGCGTGCACCGTGGTTCCATGCCCAGTGATCCTGACGATTATGTTGCCTGGCAAGCACGGGTCGAAGAGAACGCAGCCATAGCCATTACCAATGAGCGATGGCTCTACGAACATCCGGCGGAACTCGTGAAACTGGCCGGGAGCACGCATGAAGTCATCACCCGTCCCATCCTGCTCAAGGAAGCGCTGAGCCGCCTGTCGTTTGCGAACCGGGGTGACGCCGAAGCCTATGTTGAAAAAGCCGTTCAGTCCGGCTTACTCGTGCCGGCGGGCCAGTTCGGGTCTGGTGATGAAGCCTGGAATTCGACACTGCATTTGCAACGGGTGCAGGAAGTGGTTTCTGCGGCCGCGGCTCTCGCGGACACTCCGTTTTCTTCGGCCGCGGCCGCGCCGGACAATTCGCTGGACGGGCTGGACCTGAATGCCGGGCAGCGTCAGGCCGCCGAAGCGATCCTGGATGCAGGCTCGCGTCTGGCGCTGGTGTCCGGGATGGCAGGTACGGGGAAAACACACATGCTCCAGGCGGCGGCGGAAGTCCTGGCGGGGCAGGGGATTGCCGCCCTGGGGGCTGCTCCGTCCGGCCGGGCGGCAGCCGAGTTGGCCTCTCCGAACCTGCGTACCCGTACGGTTGCCGGTTGGCTCCAACAGCGGATGGCCTGGACTGTCGAAGGGCAGCCTTTCGTTTTCGTCCTCGATGAGGCGGGCATGGTCGGGATGCGCGACATGGCCGCGGTGGCGCAGGCGGTCGAGGCACGTGGCGGCAAGCTGGTTCTTCTCGGCGATTCCGAACAGCTGCAACCGATTGCCGCGGGCACACCGTTCCGCATTCTGCGCGACCGTTTCGGCGCGGTCGAAATGGCCTGGGTCATGCGACAGGAGGACAAGTGGGACCGGTTGGCGACGATTGCTCTCGCGCGGGGAAAGCCGCAGGATGCGCTGGATCATTATTCGCGGAAAGGGGCCGTTTCCGAGCATGAAAACACCGGCTCGGCGGTGCAGGCGATCGCGGGCGATTACTGGGCGGCCGAGGGCGCTACCGTCGCACTGGCCCACCGGAACATCGACGTCGACAGGATCAACGAGGCCGTCCGGGCAGCCGGCGTCAAGGCCGGGCTCGTTTCCGCGTTTCAGCAGTATGCCGCTGGTTCCGGCGTTGTCCGGTTTGCGGCAGGCGACCGCGTGATTGCCAATGCGGCGGTCCCTGACCACAAGATACTGAAAGGTGCCTTTGGCGTGGTTCAGGCTGCTGCGGACGGGGGGCTGGAGGTTGCCTTCGATGGTCATCGCGATCCGGTTTTCCTGAACGACCGTACGGCCGCGCGATTGGGGTTGGGATACGCGGTGACGATCCACAAGTCCCAGGGCATCACGGCTGACAACGCGCTGGTGTTGGCAGGGGGCACGATGGACAAGCACCTGGGTTATGTTGCCCTGTCACGTCACAGGCGTCATCTGCGGCTGTATGTCGATCGTTCAAGTGTCGACGGGGTCGATCAACTGGCCCGGCGTCTCCGGAGGCGAGCAGGGCAGGGGCCCGAGATCCCGATTGAGGCCCTGGGTGTTCCGGCCCGGGAGGCCGTACCCGAGGCTAGCGAAATGGTGCCGGATGTTGTGCAGCCGGATGCCCGTTCCGAGAGTCTGGTTGCGGTCATGGGGAAGGCGGCCGCCTATTATCAGGATGTGCTGAAAGGTGGCGGCGGCGCGGCAGCGCGAGCCTATCTGGCGGATCGTGGCGTCGCTCCCGACAGTATCGAGCGTTTCGGCGTCGGTTATGCTCCCGGGGAAGGCGCCGGTCTGATCGTGGCGATGGCGGCGGAAGGAGTGACTGCCGAAGAGCTCGTCGACGCCGGGCTGGTTGTTCAGCCGGACAACGGTGATCGTCCGTACGAACGGTTTCGTGACCGGATCATGTTTCCGATCCGGGATTCACAGGGCCGCTGTGTCGCGTTTGGCGGACGGGCGCTGAATCCCCAGGCGCAGGCGAAATACCTGAATTCGCCAGCCACCGACCTCTTCGACGAGAGAAAGGGCCTCTACAATTTCGATGCAGCGCGGAAAGCCGTCGGCGGGGGAGGCGTGCTGGTGGTTGCCGGGGGGTCCATGGATGTGATCGCGCTATCCGAGGCGGGGATGGCGGGCGCGGTGGCACCGTTGGGAGATTCGGTCACCTCCGATCAGTTGGAACTGATATGGCGAACAAGCGCCAGTCTCCTCGTCATGGTGAATGGCGATGAGGCGGGCCGGCGGGCTGCGCACCAGATGATTGACCTGGCGTTGCCCCTGCAGGGGCCCGGCAGATCCCTGGGTTTCGCAATCCTGCCGGAAGGGGCTGACCCGTATACCCTCGTCCGCCAGGAACAGTTGCAGACACTGTGTCAGTGTGTTGCAGAAAACCGGTCGCTTCCGGATATGCTCTGGCAACGTGAGACCGATGGCCGGATGTTCGACAGCCCCGAGCGGCGGGCAGCACTGGACACGGCGCTCATGACAGCGGTCGAGGCGATTCCTCATGCCGGGATTCGTGCGAAATGGATCGCCGACCTTGCGGGCCGGCAAGAGGAGATGTTTGGATTCAGTGCACTTGCGGTACCTGCAGAGAGTGGTCCGGATTCCACGGGCGCCGCGGCCAACCGGCCCGTCGTCGATGTTCCGGGTGTCCGGATCAACGGACCGGGCATGGCCTCAAATGACCGCCATGTGGAATCGGTGGTCTTGCATTACTCGAATCTCCTTGCCGCCGCGTCGCCCCGCGCGATTGTGAACACCGGCATGGGCGGGCAACTGGCGGCCGATCCGGCTGGCCTGGCCCGCCACATGGCGGAGCGCCACTCTGCCTGGTCAGTGACCGACGCGGCCCGGTTCCTGACGCGCCACGTCGCGGATCCGTTGACGTTCCGCCGTGTGCTGACGGAAGCCTTGCGGAACCCGGACGTCGTGACAGTCCTGCCAGAGAGTCCGGAGCACCCCGAGCGCCTGCTGTCGACCTGGAGCCGTATCCAGGCCGAGGCCGACCTGGTTGCCGACGCCAAGTTGCTGGCTGAACGGCAGTTGGCGCTGCCAGTTGGCGCTATCGACGCGGGCAGCCCCTTGACCGGCGAGCAGCGTGAGGCAATGGCGGCACTGTCTGCGGGACCGGCACTCCAGATCGTCGACGGCGGGGCAGGGGCGGGAAAGACAACCGTTCTGGCCGCGCTGCATGACGCAGCGGCGAAAGCCGGCGTTCCCGTATCCGTGATCGGATCCGTACCGGGCGATGCAGCAGTGCTGCGCGCGATCGTATCCGATCCCGACAATGTCTCGACAGTGAGGCAGCCGTTGCCGGGCGATTCCGTCCCTCGCCTTTATCTCGTGGACGGTGCCGAAAGCATTGGCCCGACGGAATTTGCCCACATTCTAAGGCAGGCGGCGGACACCGGCGGCAAGGTGGTCCTGGCCGGGGATCAGAGATCGATCGAACCTCTCGTCGCCGGGTCTCCTTATGTGGCGCTCTGCGACCGGCTGCCAGTCACCCGGATGTCAGGTTCGCTCCGATCCCGGTCACCGGAAGAGGAATCCCTTTTCAGGCATCTGGCGGCGGAAACGGCGGCCGATGACCGTGCTGCGGTTCAACATCTGGATCGGGCCGGCCGCCTGGTCGGAGTTCCCGACATGGGTGCGGCGGTCGATGCTGCTGTCTCCGGTTATCTCGGGGATCCCACACCCGACAAGATGATGCTCGCACACACACGGGCCCAGGTCCGGGGATTGAATACAGAGGTCATGAAACGCCTGGTCGGGCGGGAGGGCCGTGTCGTGCCGATGCCGGGTGGCGGATCAATTGACCTCGCCGTCGGCGACGTTGTCACCATACGGCAGTCGATTCAAGGCTCTGTCGTTCCCGAGCAGCGGCGCGCCACGGTGACCTCGCTGTCTGGCGCAGGCAGGATCGGACTGGACTTCGGGGAGATCGAGGATGGTGCGCGGTACGCGTCGGTCTCGTCCGAAAGCGTGCGTCTGGAGCATGCCTGGGCGCGCACCGTTCGGGCGGCCCGCGATGCGGCATCGTCTGTTCATTTCCTGGCCGGTGCGACAAACAACCGCCAGACGACGTACGCAGGCATGACCCGCCACCGTGACCAGGTCCATGTCTATGTCCCCGATCAGGATCCTGCCGGATTCGTCGGGCGGTTGCTGTCGACGTCCGGCCGTCAGCGCTTTGCTCTTGATTTCGCGCCGGATCTTGCACCCGACGGGCCGCGTGTGCTCGCCGACTATCTCGAGGCCGATGGAGGCGGCCGGGAGGGCTGGCTCGAACTTATCCATCGCACGGGAAAGGGCCGTGCGATGGATCGCGCGATGGGTGAGGTTGGCATCGGTGTGGTTGAATTCGGCGCCACGAGTTGGCTCGATCGCCTATTGCGCATGTCGGCCATCGGATCGGAATCTTCGGCCCAGAGGGTGCTGCCCGACTATATTTTCCGGAACCGTCCGGCACCTTTCGTCGGCGGGTTGTTCCGGGGTCAACCTGGTCCGCTGCTTCACGCCATCGGTGATGCGCTGACGCATACATCGGGCCGTCCGGATGAAAGTCCACTGTCCGATGACGTGCTGTTCAGGAATGCGTCGCTCGCTTTGTCCGTGGCTGTCGGTGCGGGTGCCCCGCCGCATCCCGAACTCGACCAGGACACGATCCGGCGGGCACTCGCCATGGGTACCGGAAACCACTGGCTGGACCGTCGGATGCTCGAGCGGAGAGCCGAGCCGGTTGCGAGGGACATTGCCCTCAAGCGTGCCGGGATGCAGGCCAGGCGCGAGCTGCTCTCGGAACTCGGGATTCCGGAACGTGTGCTCCGCAATCCCGTTTCCTGGGAGATGGTTCCGTCTGATGCCCGGAACGCCTATGAAAAGCGGCTTCCGTCGGCTCTCGCCGCTGCCCGGGCCGCTCCGACCGAGGTTGACAGGGCGGTTGCCCGGGCCGCGGCGGTTGCCGATGACAAGGGCGATGCCGAGGCCCGCGATTGCGTTGCAGCGTGCCGTGCGGCTCTCGAGTCCGCTCCTGTACGCACGGCCGCGGAAATCGGGAACGATCGCGACACGCTCATGCAGGAACTGGTCTCCGGCACAAGGTCGGCGGAAGATACGCTCTTTCACCGATTGCATCGAGCGTTTACCACCTCCGAAATCACGGCTCTCATGACTGGAGACCAACAATTGCCGTCATCGCTTCCAGAGTTGAGCGACCCTGATCGCAAGCGGATATCCGATCGCCTCATGAAGCAGGCTCGCGAACTGTCGCCCGCTTTGTCGGCCCCCTGGGCAGGGCGCGTTCGCGGTATGGTCATGGGCCGTGGCCTGGACGGCTGGTCGCGATGAAGGAAAAGACGCGCCGCGAGCTGGAGACACGGCTTTCCGAATTGCGGCAGTCCGAGGCCATCCGGTTTCTTGCGGTCGCGGACGACGTCGGGCTTTTCGATACTGCCTTGACCCGGGCTCAACTCCGCGCCGGGCTGGCTGAATTCCGAAGGACATTGCCGTCGAAGCCGTCGCGCTCGGCCCAGATCGCGCGGCGTCTTCAGGATGCCAACAAGGCTCCGCGGCCGCGGAAGGATAAAAAAAAGGCCAGGATCCTGCTGGGTAAATTCCTGGTGGCGCAAACAGCCCGCATGCCTTCCCTGCGGACCCGGCTCGTGCCGGAGCTCGCAGCGTTCCTGTCCCGGGGCAGTTCGCGGACTTCGGCAAACAACTGGAATGCAGTCATGCCTGTCTACCAGGCGTGGGGCGCTGGCGAGGCGGCGCCCGAGGGCAGTTTGCATTACCGGGCCGAGGCGCGCGGCCAGATCGTTCTGGGCGCCTATACGCAGCTTATCATGGACGAGGACAGGGAATTGCGAAGACTTCTGTTGCCTGAACTCGATCCGTTCCTGGCCGCTCTCGACACGCGCACCGATGCCGAGAACCGCCGTGTTCTCGCGCCATGGATTGCGAAGTGGTCAACTGGGGAATCGGAAGCCGATGCGCCCGATTCTTGAGGTTGGCACGCGGTTGGGGCTGGCTGTCTCGGCCGTGACATTGGTGCCAGGCGCCCTGCTCGTCGCGCTGGCGCGGTTTGCGCCATGGCCCCCGCATTGGCTGGAGGCCGTTGTCCTGTTTGGCCTGCCCGCGGCCTGCGTTCCCGTGTTTGCGCTTCAAGCCGGTTCGAAGTGGCGGCATCACTGGTGGGCCGGACTGTTTGCCCTGGCGGCTTGCTGGTTTCTACTGTCGCCGTACCTGGCCGGCAATGGCCGGTGGATATTCGGGTTTCCGGCACGCAGCCTTGCGGCCGAAATTGAATTGCTGGCCTACGGCAACTTCGCCTGGTCTCCTTATCGCGGCGCCTGGGCCGTGACTGCGGCGGTAGCGGCAATCGCTGCGGTTTCCGTTCTCACGTGGTATGCGATGGTGGCGTTGCAGTGGGTCGGCGATCTCGCGGCCGCCCGCGCTCCAGCCGCGCCGGTTAACAAGCTGGCCGACGCCGAATGGGCCAGCCGGGGCGAAGTTCGCCGGCGGTTTTCGACGGAGGGCGGCATTGTACTGGGTGAAACAACAGCCCCGCGGGGGTCCGACCAGTTCGACCCTGACGATCCGGCGAGCTGGGGCCGGCAGGGCAAGGGTAACCTGATCACGCTGAACCCGACCAAGGGCAATGCCCACGCGTTGGTTTTCTCGGGGTCGGGGAGTTACAAGACCGCCGGTATCGCCATACCCAATGCTCTTACCTACGCGGGTCCGCTGATCATTGTCGATCCGAAGGGTGAAATTCACCAACTGGCGGCTCCGGTTCGTGAAGCCCGCGGCCGCCTTCCATGGCGAATTACGGTGGACGAGGGCCTCGACCCGGTCAAACTCCTGACGGCCGTCCGGCCGGACGATGGAGGGGTGTTTTCCGACATTGCCGAGTGGTTGCTGCCAACGACCGGCACGGACAGGTCGGACGGCGCCGCGTTTTTTCATCAGAAGTCGGTGAGGCTGCTTGGTGCCTTGCTGGCTCACCTTCATCACGCCGAGACCTCAGGTAACCTGTTTGCCGCGGCCAATCGCATACTCTCGCTTTCGACGGAGGCGGAACTGCGGGAGGATTTTCGGGAGTACGCGGATACCTATCACGGTCAGGTGGATTATGATTACATCGCGGCGGGGCTTTCGGAGGCGGCCAAGACCGAGGAGAGGCAGCTGTCCGGTGTGATTGCGACCGTAGCCAACGGGCTCGACTGGGCAGGAAAGAGTTCGACGCGAGGGTTTCTTGAATCCGAAGATGACGGCGCGTCCTTGCTGGCTCGCCTGCTCGATGACAAGACCGACGTTTACATCGTCATTCCGACCACGACCATCCAGGCAGTGCCTGGAATTGCCCGTGCCCTGATCGGTGCGCTCGTACGAGCCATCAGGGATTCGACACCGGCATCGACACCCCGGGACAAACTGCCTCATCGGCTGTTCATCATCGACGAGGCCCGGGCAATGCGGCGCATGGATTACCTGGCCGGAGTGCGCGACGAGGGTCGAGCCCATGGCATTCACCTGATGCAGATTTTCCAGTCCTACCAGCAACTCCTCGAATGCTACGGCAGGGACGGGGCCGGTGCCTGGGAGAATTCTGTCGATGCGGTGATCACGGGGCCGGTTTCCGATTCCCATCAGGCGCTGTCGCTCAGCCGCATGATCGGGCGGAAGACGGTGAAGACTTCGTCTTCGGCGCGGCAGCGCAGCAGTCAGTTGTTCATGCCATTTTCGGGGAAGACGGGCTCATCGGAGTCGACCCAGTTGCGGGAGACAGAACTCATTCGGCCGTCGGAGTTGCGCCAACTGCCTCCAGAGGCTTCGATCATCCTCGCACCAGGAACGCCACCAATTCTCGCATCGAAGGCGATCTGGTTCACCCGCACTGAAATGCAGACCCTGGTTCAGGATGCCCGTGCCGGCGCGGCTTCGGATCAGGATGATGTGGCTCCGGCCAGCGGGGATGATTCCGTTTCGCCGTCTGGGAACGGCGGTGCGGAGGGTGTCGGCGATGTATCGGCTGTTACGAGCGATGCCAGGAGTCCTGCTTCCATTCCACCTCCGGACCCCGCGCCTTCCAAGTCGACGGACACGCTCGAAGGAGCAATCGAAGAGGGACGGTTCCAGGGTTCAACCGATTCTGGCGTCGATACTGTGGGGGCGGGGGACCAGTCCGAGACGGAGATAGCCGCTATCGGGGAAGGCGAGGTGCATTCCCCAAGCGACCATGCGCGTCCAGAGCCTGGCACTGGGTTCCAGGATAAGGATGGTACTGTTGGTGAGCTAGCGACCGCGGACAAGGTGGCCTCGCAGCCGCCGATAGCGCCCAATGCGACCGGCAGGGATCCAGCAGCGTGGGCGTTGGCACAGGGCTGGCTTGTTGGGCCGGTCGATGCGGATGATGCCTCAGTTTCTGGGGGTCATTCCGATCAACAGCCCACTTCATCAATAGAATCAATAGAAGAGGTGGCGGACTCTGCTGGCGACGAATCTGCTAAGTCGGCGGAAACACGGCGGCAGGACTTGGCCGTAATTTCGGTGTCGGAGGACGTTTCGCCTGAGCCTTGCTTATCCCCAGACAAAAAGGTTTCCCCTGGTTCGGAGGATTCCACGGGACAAGGGGTTGATCCGGTCGCTGAGGATAAATCCGAGGGAGAGATTGACGCTGTCGAGGAGGGCGAGGCGCACTCTTCAGGCGAACACGCACCGCAGGAGCCTGACGCTCGGCTTCAGGATGTCAATGTATCTGCTGTTGAGCCTGAGACCGCGGGCAAGGCGCCCTCGCAGCCATCGATTGCTCCCGATTCGACAAGCAGGAATCCGGAGGCGCGGGCATCGGCGCAGGGTCGGCGTGTTGGGCCGGTCGATTTGGTTGATGCCTCTGCTCCAACTGGTGATTCCGATTATGGCGCAATTTCTTCAGGCGAAGAGGCGAGGGACCCTGCAGATGACGAATCTGACGCGTTTCCCGCGTCGGACGTTGATCCGGGTCTAAGGGCCGCGATCGTCAACCGTGCGGTCTATGACAGCATTGTGACCCGTGCGGTTTCCACGAAGTCCTGTCCGGCCGTCGAAAAGGTTTTGACCGATCCCTCTGTCGAGGTTCCTGCGGGCACCCAGCCGCGCGTCATTCCTCCCGGAACGCTTGGATCGGGGGTCGACCACGCTGATGCCTGGTCGCTTGTTTTCGTGCCGGATGACGGTCGTTCTCCGGTCCATCGGATCCTGTTCGATAAAGACGGAGCCATCGTCGGGAGGGTTGGCCCGTATCACCGCGCGTAATGGGTTGAAGGAGGCGGCAGTCAAATGTACGTTTGGCCACATGAGCGAGCATAGAAAAACGACCTTACCACCGCCGCTCGAAATACTGGGGTTCCCAAGGGGCTGGCGCGACGAGATCAAGGCGGACCTTATGGCGCAACTTGAGGCTGGCGGTACGCTGTACGGCGTCCGCTCGGACGGTGCCTATGTTGCACGCACCTTGGATGGGGAACAGGTACTCAGTATGCCCGATCGGGAGTCGGCTTGACCCGGGTCCCTGCTCATGTGGTCAACCCTATGCAACCGACGGCATACATCGAGACATCCGTAGTCAGTTATCTGGCATCGCAACCGTCTCAAAGCGCTTGAGTTAGTCGCGTTTCTCGATGCAACATCAGATGCGGAGAGTCTCGCGAATGCGCTGATCGATGCCGAGAGCGCGGAATACTCTGTCGAAACCGGTCGGGTGGATCGGCATGAACCGGCCCATGTCCTTGAGAAAGAACAGATAGGCAAGCAGCGGATACTTGGCGCCTGTCGCGTCCATCATTCCTTCGAAGGTGACGTCTTCGTCCGCGCCGCCGCGGTAAGGGCTGAACAGCAGGCGCTCAATCGTGCCGCGCAGACTGCGGTTCAACGTCGCGTCGAGCAAAGCCCGGTGATCGCGGTTGGCGTGAGCCGAACCGGTTCTGCCAGAAGACCAGGTTGTTGATGAGGTTGAGGGGGGCTGTCCTGGATCTCGATCGTCTTGATCGTCCGGTTCAGGATTGCGCCGGAGCCGATTTCGTCCTCCAGCCAGTCTCCCGGTCTCAACAAGCTGAGCGCATGATCGCGCAGACGGGGCTTGTAGCTCTCCCGATCGGCGGAAAGACCTTCATCAAAGCCCCAACGAACGACCGGACCTGGCCTCCAACGGCGCACTGAAACGGTCAAAGGCATCCCTAAAAGCCCCGCCGTCGATTCTTGTTCCGCTCATTCCGCGCCCCAACTTGGATTTAACGGACAGAGCGCAGCACACTCAGGCAACTCGCTGCTCGAAAGGAACGAGTATAATTTCCTTTTCCCGCTTGCGGGCCCGAGCAATGTCGTAGCTGGTTTGCATCCGCATCAGCGTATCCATCGAAACGCCAAACGCTTTTTCGATCCGGAGCGCCATCTCGGGCGAGAGGTTGGCGCGCTCGTTGAGCAACGCGGACAGCGACGGGCGCGTCACCCCAAGCGCCCGGGCCGCCCCGGCCACCGTCAGACCGAGCGCGTCGACAATCTCGCTCTTCACGAACCCGCCCGGGTGGGCAGGGTTCTTCATCCGGATGCCATATGACATACTCATGGCCGCCTCCTAGTGGTAATCCTCGTAGCTCAGGTCGACAATCTCGTTTCCGGCCCGGTCGACCCGAAAGGTGATCCGCCAGTTCTTCGTGACCGACAGACTCCATACGTTTTTGCGGTCTCCTGTGAGCCGATGCGCCTTCCAGGCCGGAACTGTCAGCAACTCTTCCTCGTGCTCCATGTCCTGAAGGAAAGACAGGATCCGCCGCAGCTTCGGCACGACCACAGTTTGAAGCCCGGCGGTGCTGTCATCCTCGACAAACCGGCGTAATCCCTTGTGACGAATATTGCGGATCTTCATTGCACAGCCTAACCTTGCAACCCGTTCGCCGTCAAGCGACGCTTTACGGCGAACGGGTCGCATGATTGTGACTTTTCGATATATGTCCCATCATCAACTTACGGGCTGACCTTTGATGTGAAAGGCGGGAAGGTGGATAATCGCGCGAGATTCTGGCTGTTGGCACTGACCTGGCTTCCCTTGCTGTATTTTGGATTCTGGGGGTTCGGGATCTTGCTCCAGGTTCTCGTGTTCCGGTTTCCCATGGAGATCTTTGTCGACAGGTTCGCGACACTTTGGCCAGTGATCCTGAAATATCTTGTGTTCTCCCTGGTCGTCCTGGGGCCAATCGGTCTTCCGCCTGCACTGCTCTGCCGACAGGTTTGGCAATCCGGCTTTCGCCGAACAGCATGGGTTGCATGGATCGCGATGGCCGCAATAACAGCGGCGCTTCTTTACTGGTATGGCATCCCGACCAATGCCGAGCGTGGATCGCTGGTCATTGTTGCACATCTCTTGCCTGTCTGGATCGTAGCGTATTTGGCAATATTCAGCGCGCCGCTGTTCATCGCTGTGCTCTTGTTAAATGGAAGCAGAGGTCCAGTCACTGGACGTGATTCTGGACACTCCGCTCCGTGCTAGAGAATTCTTCGTGACGATCAATGCAGCCAAGGTTCGGAAATCAGTTCAGCGACCCTTTTTCCGGCGGGTCCTTTGGGTCATGAGCAGATATCGGGAATTGTACGGATTTTTCTTCTCGGCCAGAGATATCGCATGATGAACCGGGAAACTGCCAGGCAAGTTGGATTTTGGATACTGGCGCTCTCCTGGCTACCGGTTGCCGTTATCACGAGGATCGTGAACTACGAACGATTCCAAAGCCACTTGGATTGGGTGGAAGTCTTGTGGTGGGAGGCACCTCGGATTGGTTTTCCGAGCAACCCGGACATGTCCACGTTACATTCATTCTGGCCGTTGTTGGCGGTTGCGGCTGTCATTTTCGCGTACATCTCTGTTCTGCCCGCCTTGCTCTGCCGCCAGCTCTGGCGGTTGGGATACCGTCGGTCCGCATGGATTGCCGGAATCGCCATCGCCATCGCCACGGTGTTTGTGATCGGAGGAATGAGCGACGGTCTTGGGGAATTCAATCTCGAACTAAGTCGGATGTTGTTTGTCTTGCCGGTCTGGGCTGCTGTATACATGGCGCTGTTCAGCCTGCTGCTCTGTGTTGGCCTTGTCTTGCTTCCGCGTCGAAATTGACGAGCGCCGTTCCCCGTCAATCTTCGGATTCCCCACGTGATCGGGGATTACCCGTCCGAAACGTTGACGCCGATGTGGGGGAGCTCTCGGTCTCAGGCAAAAACTCGCTCATGGCCGATCCCCCGAGCAGATTTCGCGCAGGCAAATTCCCACGAGCAGCACGAGAGAGGCCCGTACGACCCCCCTGCGGCCAAAAAACTGCCCACCGGGCCGGTTCTGAGGCCCCGCTCGCAAACAATGGGGAGCAATGCAGAACCGACGTCAATACCCATTCGATGCCTTTTCCATCATCCGGATGAGAGCCGGGCCGAGGCGTTCGCGAATCTCGGGCTGGCGGGCCAGTTCAAACGGAGTAACTCCTCCACTGCTTCCAATCTTGATGTCGGCGACGTTCGGGTCAGCGCCGAACCTCAGAAGGGCCGCGATGTTCTGCAGGCATTCGTCCAGCGTCTCGAATTCATCTCGAAATTGGGAAGTGACATCGCTTTTGCACTGATCCAGGTACCACGCTCTTTCCGTTGAAGCGTTCTCGCAACTTGCCAACCACTCCTGCTTGAGCCAATCGTTCTCTTGTGAACTGGCAACACGCCGCACCGCGTCGTGCAGCGGCGTGTTGCCGTATTCGTCTTGGACGTTCGGTTTGGCACCGTGTTCCAGCAGGAGCCGGAGGGATTCACCAGCGCAAATGCTCGCTGCGTGGTGGAGAATCGTTTCTCCAGTCAACATTCTTCCGTTCGGATCGCCTCCAAACTTCAGCAAGAGTTCGACCGCCGCCGGATGGCGGATCGCTTCGTGGAGGGGCCTTTCCCCCTCTCCGGAAAGGAAACCGGGTTCGTCATACTTCGAATAGCCGGGTTTGGCTCCGCGGCTCAAGAGAACCCGCATCGTCTCGATGTTTCCGGCCGCCGACGCCTCATGGAGAGCAGTATGCCCGAACAAAAAATCGGGGTCATGTGCCTCCGCGCCACGGTCCAGCAGCATCTCGACGGTGTCGGGGTGACCGCCCGCCGCCGCAGATTTGAGCAGCAATGCCGGCAAATCGCCGGGCGCGTTGCCACGAATACCGGGATACGAGAGAATCAACCGCACCGCCGCAGGGCCACCCGGCTGCGTTGCCGCAAGTTCCCCAGGTGTCGAGGCGAATATGTCGCCACGCGCCCGGGCATCCGGATCGGCGCCCGCATCCAGCAGCACGCGCATCGCCTCAACGGTGGACGCGCGCTCGGACGCCGCGTGCAACGGGGTCCAGTCCCTTTCATTCAGAGCATCATGCCTGGCACCACGCTCGAGCAGGAGCGCAACCAGATCTGCGCGTCTTGGCTGCCTTGCCCCACGTGGAGAGGTGTATCGTCTCGTACGTCGCGTCCATTGGGGTTGATTCCATGATCTAGCAACAGTTCCACAATCGCCACTTGCACACCCGCCGCCACTGCATGGTGCAGCGGACCGCCGTCGGGCGCTGACCACTGCTCCCCGGGCTGCGCTTGCGCCAGCGCGTCTCGAACCGCTTCCAAGGTCGCCGCTCTCCAAAACTTCGCGTCGCAAAGCTGACTGCAATGCGGGCGGGCAACCGGCGGCGCACGCAGCAACGCCATGAGCTCGTCCTTGCAGCTTTGGGGCGGTGGTGGCAGGTCGTCGGCCCGATTTGAATCGATTTGACAAATGTCGTCAGAGGCGCGTTGCGCCAGTTCAAGGGCCGTCAAGCCCTGGGAATTCGGCGCTCGCAGATCGGCGCCTGCCTTGAGCAGTGATGCAACCGCTCCGACCTGGCCCGATTGAACTGCGACATGCAGCGGCGTCACGTTTCCGTCGATGACAACGTTCGGGAAGGCGCCGGCCTCAAGCAACACATCAACGATTTCTCCTCCGCGGCGGGAAGCTTCGTGGAGCATGGAATCGTGCCTGCCTGGTTCCATTTTTCCGTTTGGCGGCGCTCCCGCGTGGAGGAGAGCTTCAGCGGCGGTGGCATTTCCCGCAAGCACCGCTAACCGCAGCATGTCTCTCCGATAATCCTGCGCAGCCGGCTGTTCGGCCAGCGCAACAATTACCTCCTCGGGATCTGCGGACGCCCAAAACTCCTGACGGCACAATTCGCCGCAATCCGCGTAAAAATCAAAAATGAGTCCATAGGCAGGAACAGCAGCCGACGCAGACATGAGTACAGCACTCGAAACTCCCGCCATCCAGGTCCGATTCTTTCGTACGGCATACATCAGTGACCCTCCCGGCAGACCTGGTCGCCAATCCAGGTGACGACGCGCACAGTGGTCCAGGCAAACGCACGCAGACAGTATTCATGCCTGCTCCGGAAGTGTGGTCAACAACCAATGTCGAGGTCGATGCGAATGTCCTCCGTTTCCAGCACCCCCTGTATCGTGTCTCCGTTTCGCATCGCCAAATGGTGTGCGCTCCTCGAGGTCATGACGGAATAGCAAGTGGTCAGAGATTTGGAGCGTAATGTGATGTTTGAGGCAAACTCGGTTCGCATGAGGCCGGGCATTTTGGATTCCTGGTCCAAACTGCGGCAAATGGGTTTGCAGATTGGCACTTGTTCGAACGTGGCAGCTGGCAATGGTGCAGGTGTACTTGCTGCTTTGCCTGATATTCCTGACGTGACGGTCTTCTCCTATCTGTCTGGTGTCGCGAAGCCGAACCCTGAAATTCATTCTCTGGTCGCTCGCCGCTTCGGTCTGGACGCGAAACGGATTTTGTTTGTTGGCAACTCACCTGGCGCTGACATCGAAGGCCCAAAATGTGCTGGTACGGTCGCGACGCACATCAATGAATTTGCGCGGCTCCGATCTTTAAATGTGTTTGGTTGAATTTGCCATTCTGCGGTGTGGCAAAATCACCATGGTCGCCATACCATGGGATTGCAAAACTCTTATAGATGCCATATTGTAGCATTACAAACCACACTGACATGCAAATCTAAAGGTTGGCAAATGTCCTTCTCACGCGTGAAACAGCGGCAAGCCGAAAGCAAGATCAATCAGGCCACACAAGTGGCACAGGTTTTCGTCAAACCATTGGGTGGTTGGGTTGCAACCTTCCAGGAAGCCATCGGCATGAACGCACCTGCGCTGGCCGAGCGTTTGGGTATATCCCGCAACAGCGTCTACAGCTCGATCCAGAACGAACAGGCCGGGACAATTTCGTTGAATCAACTCGAAAAGATGGCTGAGGCGATGGGTGGCAAACTCATCTACGCGATCATCCCGCACGAGGGTCAAGTGGAAGACATCGTCATGGCCCAGGCCCGCAAGAGAGCGAAAAGTGTCATCCAGCGCACTCGCGCAAACATGGCCTTGGAAGAGCAAACCGAAGGCCTGCGCAGCCAGGAAGAGATGATCGAGGAACTGGCACGCGAAAACGCACGTGACATGCCGAGGGATTTCTGGAAGTGACACGTGAGCTGCACGAACCCACCGGCGCGACCCCACTTACGCCCGACGAGCTGCTCGGCCTCAAGGTCAAACACATCACAACACGCGGCGAGTTGAACGAGCTGGAAAGCGAAAACATCATCGAGGGGCTGACCTGGCTGGATCGGCGCCCCAAGTCCTTCGACGTCCTGACCGACGATGCCGCCCGCGAGGTCCACAAGCGCCTGTTCGGCCAGGTTTGGGCCTGGTCAGGCGCGTTCAGGCGTACCGAGAAGAACATCGGCGTTCCGATCTGGCAAATCTCGACGGAAATGCGTACCTGCCTCGACGATGCTCGATACTGGCGCGAGAACGGCACCTACGAGCCGCAGGATGCGACCGCACGCTTTCATCACAAGCTGGTCTGGGTCCATCCCTTTGCCAATGGCAACGGACGCTGGGCACGGATCATGGCGGATGCCTATTTGGCCACAATCGCCCCGGGCATCTTCCTCGACTGGTCGGGCGGTGGGAAACTGACGGCGGACAGCGACCACCGCGCAGGTTACATAGCGGCATTGCGTGCGGCGGATGGGTATGAATTTGGGCCGCTGATCGATTTCGTAAGAGCGATCTCCACCTGATTTAGGCGAGAACCGATACAACGCGCGCCTTCCTCAGGGACACAGGTCAGTAGTCGGCGGATATCAAGGCGCTGTCGCGGCTGGTGGCCGAGATCAAGAAGGAGACATCAAGACGATGACGACGCAACGCACCGGGCTCGGACGCGAGATCGAGACGGCTCTGGGCGAGGTCCTCGACCATGTTCGGGGCGTAACGGACCTACCGCTCCGGATCGCGGACGATCCGGCCGCCGAACGGATTGTCGCACTGCGCAAGCGGTTGCGGCTGAGCCGACAGAAGTTCGCCGATCGTTTCGGTCTCGATGTGCGGGCTCTACAGGAGTGGGAGCAGGGCCGGCGCGTTCCCGACCGGGCGGCCCGCGTGCTGCTCACTGTCTTTGACCGGGAGCCCGAAGCTGTGGTCAGGGCGCTCGGCGAGGGCGGTGGCGGACGGACGGATCATACCGTCGCGTCATAAGCCACCGCGCTGGCGGTACGGGAATTGCCGGAATGCGGGATTCGGGCGATAGGCCGATTCGCGATTCTGGAAATCGAGGCGGCTTGGCCCGACACACCCCGATTGAAATTTGATCGACTCCGGTTACTATTTGTTGACGGGAAGTGTCAGAGACATGCTGTCATAAACCTACACACCACGTGAAGATCGGGGAGGCGCGAGGCAGTAATGGCGAAGATCGGCAGAAACCAACCTTGCCATTGTGGCAGCGGCAGGAAGTTCAAGCACTGCTGCCGGCATGACGATGGCGCTGCTCTCGAGCACAAGGCGGCAGCGGAATTGTCACATGGATACTACTTTGGCCAAACCGATCTCGATCGGCTCTCGAACAGTGTCGTCAGACTGGTCAATGAAAGCCGCCTCGATGAAGCCGACGCCGCCTGCGAGCAGTTAAGGACCCGCTATCCGGAGGTGCACGATTGGCTCATGCGCAAAGCGATGGTCTGCGAAGCGCGCGGCGAAACCAAACTGGCGATCGAATACTGCGAGCGTACGATTGCCTGGATGGATGCGAATCCCGCAGACTTTGACCCGGAAAGCCGCGAACCCTTTTACGAAGACATCGAGCGTCTTCGAGTCTCGCTCCGAGGCGCCGGCTGAGTGAGCTTGATCAGGATCCGCGCAGGGGCACGTGCGTTTCAACGACCCTGAAGGAGGTTGGAGGGTTTTGTCAGCCATCAACAAACGGGTCATGGCGGTGGCCGCCCTTTCCCTGATTCTCGCTGTCGCGGTCACGTTCCGCGATCAGGTGGTGCTCAATACCGGCGGCAGTGTGCCGGTTGGTTTCTACATCGCTGCAGATCCCGCAGATGCCGAGTATGTGACATTTTGCCTGCCTCCTCTGCCTCACGGGATCCGCTTCGATCCCGCGCTCTGCAATCTGGCCAATCCGAACGGGCGCCCCGTGATAAAGCGGGTGACGAGAGTGATGGAAGGTGCAGTCCGTGTCCGCGGCGATATTCCGTTTGCGCTGGATAGCGATCTGTTTGGTGCTCTCGATTCAACCCTGGTTCGGGGATGGTGGCGGCCGGTTTTCGTGGGGAATCGTAAGTCCTCGTCGTCATTGCGTTATTCGTTCAATCCTAAGTACGGACGCCTTTGACGGCCGCGACGAAAAACTTTACTGGCAGCGGCACTTGTGACAAATCGTGTCACACCATGTTCCGAGAATAACTCTAAATACGTGGGGCATTACCCCTGCCATGATCCCGGCTGAGAATCCACATGTCGCAACTCGGGAAGTCGACGCCACACCGTACGCGTCTGCACTCATCGAGGGCCATCGCGATTTCGGTTACAGTCTCGAAACCGCGCTTGCGGACATTGTCGATAATGCCGTTTCGGCCGGTGCAAGCAAAGTGGAAATCATTGCGGACACTGTGGATGACGACCCCTGGATTGCGCTCGCCGACGATGGATGCGGGATGACCGAGGCAGAGCTTGTGGAAGCGATGCGCCTCGGTTCGAAAAACCCCACGGACACGAGAACACCCGAAGATCTTGGCCGGTTTGGCCTCGGGTTGAAGAGCGCGAGCTTTTCCCAATGCAGAAGACTCACCGTACTAACGCGTCGTGACGGTGTTACGGCATGTGCACGCTGGGACCTGGATCTGATCGGGAAGCGGAACGACTGGACCCTGGAGCTCATTGACAATGCCGAAGATGTCGTGGGGCATGACTTGCTGCATGACAGAGGAACGGTTGTGATCTGGAGAAAGCTGGATCGTCTCGCTGGCGGTTACAGTAGCCGGAAAGCCAAGCGCACAGAGCACATGAACGCGGAGATCGCGCGCGCTGAACGCCATCTGAGGCTTGTTTTCCACCGGTTTCTGGAGGGTTCGAATCCGCAGTTGAAATTGTCGCTGAATGGTCGTCTGCTCCAGCCGATAGATCCGATGGTGTCGTCACATCCGTCTACCCAGAAGGATCCGGAAGATACGTTTCCTCCCGAACTAGGGGGCGTTCGCTTCCGATGCCATACGCTCCCGCATCACAAGCGGATGACGCGGGAAGCGTGGGAGGAAGTCGGCGGGCCAGAGGGACACCTGAAATCGCAAGGTCTCTATGTCTACCGGGCAAATCGTCTGATAATCGCAGGAGGCTGGCTCGGACTTGCGAGGCAGACCGAACTGACCAAGCTTTGCCGCATCGCCGTCGATATTCCGAATACCATGGATGCGGAGTGGAAGATTGATGTCAAGAAAGCCTCCGCCCAGCTTCCTCCGATGGTTCGGGAGCGCCTGAAGAAACTGGTCGAAAGGTTCGTGGGAACATCGAAGCGCACTTACCAAAGGAGAGGACAGAAACTGGTCGAAAAATCTCGGTATCCGATCTGGAACCGAATCCGCAAGGATGGCCAGATCGTTTATCGACCGAACTTGCAGCATCCCATGTTTCTCGCATATGCGAAGGAACTTCCGGAACAACTGCGCGACGGTTTCGAACGTTGCTTTCGCCTCATCGGTTCAGGCCTTCCCGTCGACTCCCTTCATGCCGAACTGGTCGGAAATGCGGAGGCTGTCGTTGCCGATTCGGTCGACGACGGCGACCTCGAACAGATGGTTCGCACGATGGCAGACACACTTGTTGCCAGTGGAGTGGCGTACGAAGCGCTCCCGGATACCATGAAGAGCTACCCGTTTTTCAGAGAGAACTGGGCATCCGTTGCGCGACTGCTGGACGGAATTCGAGAGGAAGATCAACGTGAGCAGTGAACGCGAACAAGTAATGAGTGTTGTGGAAATGGCGCTCTTTGACCAGCCAAGGAAGACCGAGGAAGAACTCCGCAACATGATTCGCAACCTCGCTGACACACTGGCACCGGGAATGGACATTGAAGATGTCGAGTGGATCGCCCGGGAAATCGAAGTCAAGCAGGGCATCAAGGCCGGTTTGGGTGCCGTCGTCGACAGCGAGGATTTCGTACCTTGGCTGGACGATGCGAAACCCGGGATCGAACCGTTCTACTGGACCCGATACCGAAAATACGCGCTTCAGACCGGGTTGCCGAGTAACGTGGTGATTTCAATGGACAGGGTGACGGACACCATCCTGAGCCGACTCGAAAACCCCCAAAGGCGTGTGCAATGGGACCGGCGCGGCATGGTGGTGGGTCACGTGCAAAGCGGCAAGACCGCAAATTACGCCGGTCTGATATGCAAGGCGGCCGATGCCGGATACCGGCTGATCATCGTCATTGCTGGTATTCACAACAATCTGCGCAACCAGACGCAGGCACGCGTCGATGCCGGGTTCATTGGGCGCGACACCGGTGGGAACAGGAAAATCATTGGTGTCGGTCATTTTGACCCGAACAGAACGCCGGTCAGTCTCACGAACACGATAAGGGATTTCAACAAGGAAACTGCATCAACGAATACCAGTGAGATCGACTCGTACAGGGTGCCCGTGGTCCTGGTCATCAAGAAGAACCACCGCACGCTTGCAAATCTCCTCGACTGGCTGCGTGACAATAGCGCACAAGGTGACAGGGAGATGATCGACCAGCCAATGCTGTTGATCGATGACGAGGCAGACAACGCTTCGATCAACACGAAGTATCGAAAAAACCTCGTGACCACGATTAATGGTCTGATCCGCGACCTGCTGAACATGTTTCACCGAAGTTGCTACATCGGTTACACGGCCACGCCGTTTGCGAACATCTTCATCGATCCTGATCAGGACGACGAGATGTACGAAGAAGATCTCTTTCCGCGTGATTTCATCATAGGACTCGATGCACCGAGCAACTATTTCGGCCCGGAGAAGGTTTTCGTCGACGGGCTGCCGGACGAGGGTGAACCAACCTGGCTGCGGTATATTACCGACAATGAGGATGTCCTTCCCCTCAAGCACAAGATCAATCACTACATTGACGCTCTCCCTCACTCGCTTGTAGAGGCGCTGCGAACTTTCCTGGTCGCAAGGGCGATCCGAAACCTGCGCGGGCAGACTTCGTCCCATTGCTCGATGCTCGTAAACGCGAGCCGCTTTACCGGAGTCCAGGGGCTACTCCGAAATCGACTGCATGAAGTGCTGGAACGCATTCAGAATTCTGTGCGGGTCAATGCGTGCAGAGGGGCCGCCGCCTTGAAGGATCCGGAAATTGCGGCCTTGCGTGCCGTCTGGCGGAAGGAATATCCGGATTCTGGAACTGACTGGTCCGCCATACAGGCGAACCTCTTCGACGCAGTCGCTGCCGCCAAGATCGTCGAAGTCAACAGCCGGGCCAACGATTTGGACTACACGAACTCCGGCGAGAGGGGCCAGACTGTGGTTGCCGTGGGCGGTTTCTCGCTGTCGAGGGGGCTCACTCTCGAAGGGTTGACCGTGACGTGGTTCTTGCGCAACACGATGATGTACGACACCCTCATGCAGATGGGGCGATGGTTCGGTTACCGCGACGGTTACGAGGATCTTTGCCGTGTCTGGATGCCGGAGGAAGCCATCGAATGGTATGCGTTCATCGCAAATGCGGCCGGAGAGTTGCACGATGAACTCGGAACGATGGAAAAGGCCAAGGCGACACCAAAAATGTTCGGGCTGGCCGTGAGAAGCCACCCGGCATCGCTTCTGGTCACTGCTCGAAACAAGATGGGTGCGGGGCAGAAGGTCGTTACTCTAGTGGGTTTGTCCAACAGGTTTGTCGAGACTTCCAAGGTGAGCATCGAGCCGGGCGACTTGCGTGCCAATGTCGAAATCGCAAAGGCTTTCGTGGGACAGCTTGAAGAAGAAGAAGACGTGAGGCGTGAAAAAACCACTTGGGGAACACTCGTTCGAAACGTGCCCGTAAGGCTGATCGACAGATTCCTTGCCGGGTGGCGAAACGCCGAACAGAGCGTCACGACGGCTCCGGCCCCGGTTCGCAGTTACATCCGGGCAAGGGGTCGCGACGAGCTGGCACTCTGGGATGTTCTGATTCCCAGCCTGTCGTCGGGGAAACCGGACTCGACGCTCGGAACGCCGATCAATCCCGCCAACCGCTACGTGGATCCGAACGACTTGAAAGAAGGTTTCATGTCGTTCAGCGGAAAGCGGATGCGGGTTGCCTCCAGAGGCATCGAAAAGGCCGGCGTCGATCCCGAGGCGGCAAGGGAAGCGGAGGACAGGTACCGCGAGAAGAAGAACTTTGCCGACGGCGAGCGTGTGAATTATCCCGACTCCATCTACAGACGAGCAAGGACACGAGGCCTCTTCATCCTGCATTTCGTTCGCGCGAAGGCACCGGACAAGAAGAAAGACGCAAAGGACGTCACCTTGATACCGGCCGAACCCGTTGTCGCATGGGGGATCAGTCTGCCTGCTTCCGCACGCTCCGACGAAAAGGTCGAGTATGTCGTGAACACTGTGCGATACAGGGAGTTGTTCGGCGAAGAAGACGAGGATGATGATCACGAAGAGGCTCTGGATGCCGCGTGATCCGTGGAAACGGCTCGGTCCGAATGATGCGCGCCGTGTTGACAGTAGTGGTCGCTTCGACTTCTTCTGGATCGTGCTCGAGGGCGGAACGCCCGGTCTTATGCTCAGGCTGCCGTTGATTCCGGAGCCTGCTCCTCGACTCCCGAAGCTCAGGAGTCTGGTCACTGCGTACACGCCCGCTGCTGGTGGTTGGGCCTTTGTGTTGGGCCTGAAGGAACGAAGCCAGGTGGAGATTTTCGAGACGCTGTGTCGTGATGTCGTTGCCGCAGGCGAAGCTGGTGGCAATCGTGCTGATGCTCTCACGAGAGCTGTCCAGCGCACGCTACGTTGGCATCACCTTTTGCGTGGTGGCCGTCCGGGCGGGCTCTCATTGGAAGAGCAGCGCGGCCTTGTCGCTGAACTGGCCTTTGTCCGTGAACTCGCAACGGACTTGGGGTCCGACACGGCAATCGAGGCATGGACCGGACCATCCGGGTCAGCCAAGGACTTCGAACTCATCGGAAGCTGCGTCGAAGTCAAGGCTCACCGGGTTGCTGCCAGGCCTTACGTTACGATCTCGTCGGAGAACCAGCTTGCGGACGTCGAAGGCTGCCGGATATATCTCCGGGTGGTGAATGTGGCGTCTGCGGTCATTCCAAACGGCCTCAGTCTGCATGATCATGTCCGCAAGACGGCCGAATTGTTCGAGGAAGCTGGCGATTCTTTCGAGGCATGGGAGTTGGCACTCTATTCCACCGGTTACGATCCTGACAACAACTACGACGACCGGCGCTGGCAACTGGAAACTGCCACGAATTACAAGATAGTCCCGGACTTTCCCCGAATTTCCCGTCCTCTTCCGGCCGGGGTTGAGAATGTGAGGTATGCCTTGTCCCTCGATGCGTGCGCACCGTTCGAACTTGAATCCGACCTCATCACAACCATTCGGGAAGGTTTGGAGGCATGACCGATCTGGAGGAATTCCATCATCAACTGATTGCCGACGTTCAGGGAGACGCTGACGTTTTCGGACTCGTGACCGTGGAAGCCTTCTTCGAAAAGACAGGGGAGATCCTGACGGAAGCGGGGGAGATCGACGGAGCAACCCGGGCATATTTCGAAGGAAACTACTCACGCGGCCGCCTCCAGATCGACGGATATGGAGGAGACCCCAGAGACAGTGACGGAATACTCGGCCTCATTCTCTGCGATTTTGCGCTGGGCGACGAAATCCGCGTACTGAACAAGGAGCACGTCCTCCGCCTGTTGCAACGTCTCTACAAATTCCTCGCCGCCAGTTTGAAGGCCGACTTTCGGGATCAGCTGGAGGAAACCAGTGCCGGCTTCGGCGTGGCCGATCTGATTTCCACAACATGGAAGGACGTTGAAAAGGTCAAGCTGATCATCGTCACGAATGGTGATTTTCGCGCTCGCGCGGATGCAGCCAAGGTAAAAGACCTTGACGGGAGGCCGGTCACGCTCAGCGTCTGGGATCTGAAACGCCTCAAGCAGTTCATGGAACAAGGCCAGGTTCGCGCAAACC
This sequence comes from Paracoccaceae bacterium, assembly GCA_963664045.2. Lineage (GTDB taxonomy): Bacteria > Pseudomonadota > Alphaproteobacteria > Rhodobacterales > Rhodobacteraceae > JAPPHA01. The sequence goes on from CAXXGT010000007.1 coordinate 72,570, forward strand.
TCGTGATCGATTTCGCGCGCGATTTCGGTGGCGGAATTCCGATTCTTGCCGCGTCAGATGGAGGAAGCGCACTGGAAAGCTACCTCGCAGTCATCCCCGGCAGTCAACTGGCGGAAATCTACGACAAGTGGGGACCCCGGCTCCTTGAGGCAAACGTCCGGAGCTTTCTCCAGGCTCGGAGCAAGGTGAACAGGGGAATCCGCGACACCATCCGTGAAGAGCCTCGCATGTTCTTCCCTTACAACAACGGACTGAGCGCGACTGCAGACGCGATAGACGTGGATCAAACCACTCATGGTCTCAATCTCATGAGGGCCGACAATCTCCAGATCGTGAACGGGGGTCAGACAACTGCATCATTGCATGCTGCAAGAAAGGAATTTTCGCCCCAGTTGGAGCAGGTACACGTCCAGATGAAGCTCACGATTGTTCCGCGAAAACAATCGGAAACAGTGGTTCCGAGGATTTCGGAATTCGCAAACAGTCAGAACAGGGTGAATGCCGCCGATTTCTTCGCCAACCACCCCTTTCACATTCGTATCGAGGAACTTTCGCGTCGTATTCTCGCGCCATCCGGTCGGGCTGGTTACCGCGAGACGAAGTGGTTCTATGAACGCGCGCGAGGACAGCACGCTGACGAGAGGGGGCGGCGCACTCCGGCAGAGCGAAAGCGGTTTGATGCGGAATATCCGCGTTCCCAGTTTCTTACGAAGACGGACCTTGCCAAGTACGAGAACACATGGGCATGCATGCCACAGGTTGTCAGCCTAGGCGCACAGAAAAACTTTGCGGAGTTTGCCAAGCATATCGGCAAGAGCTGGCGTGAGGAAGGAAGAACGTTCGACGACCTGTGGTTCAAACGCATGATCGCGAAAGCAATTGTCTTCCGGGCGACAGAGAGGATCGTTTCCGGTGCCGCATGGTACGAGGGCGGATACCGTGCGAATATCGTGACCTATGCAATTGCGAAGGTCGTCCACGACGCAAAAGCACGTAAAATGCAGGTTGATCTCGATACGATCTGGCGCCAGCAGGAAGCATCGCCGGACTTGAAGCTTGCGTTGCTGACCGCAGGTGCCGAGGCTCAGGACGTGATCACCAACCCACCAGAAGGGATTCGGAACTTCGGCGAATGGAGCAAGAAACAGCCGTGCTGGAAATGGCTGTCCGAAAAGAAACTCAACTATTCGGACGAATTTGAAAATGTTCTGGTTTCACCGGAGCATGCCAAGGAACGAGTCAGGAAGGCACGCGCGGACAGGGCTCTATCGAACAGCGTAGAGGCGGAGCTGAAGGTTCACGAACTCGGGGCTGCCGTCTGGGCGGACGTCCGCAACTGGGCACGTGATCGCGGTCTCCTCACGCCACGAGAGGACCGCGTTCTCGAAATCTGCTCCGCGATGCCCGGAAGACTGCCGTCCGGGAAGCAATGCGAGATCGCGATTGCGATTCTCAAGAAGGTGCAGAAACGGGGTTTCTCTGCACCAGCGTCGGAAGGCGTAAAGTAGTCCGCAAACGAATTAGGTGAAGACCGGCGAACCAGCGAAACGCATCATCCCGATTTCCTGATGACGACCTGCTGATCGCGACACCTCGGATTGAATGCCCGATTTCCAATCAACATGCGTCGAACACCGGCAACAGCGCTTTTGCAATCTGACGTGCCAGGAAGGGCGGAACAGCATTGCCGACCTGAACAAACTGCTCGGTCCGGTTGCCCATGAAATGGTAGTTGTCCGGGAAAGTTTGCAGACGTGCGGCCTCGCGAACCGTCAGGCTGCGACATTGCTTTGGGTCCGGGTGAATGTAGTAGTGGCCGTCCTTTGAAATATGGCTCGTTACAGTTGTCGCAGGTGCCTTGGAGATCTGAACACGGAATCGGTCATTGAACTTGCCGGAGGACCAGTTCTTGTGACTCGGGGCCAGGAGCTCCGAAAACTGATGTGCGCGCGGGCTGTATCCCTCGGCTCGAGCGAAGCAGGATGCGAAGAGATAGCGGGCAAGGTCGGACGGCATGTGGCCCCTGGTTTCGTGACCGGAAACCCCTTCCAGAAGAGGATCATCAATGAACTTTTTTAGATCGGCGGGAAGACGTGCGGAGAGCTTCCTGCGGGTCACCGTTTTTCGACCTGCCCGAGCATTTGAAGCTATTCGGCTTTCGACCTTGGCAAGGGTTTCGCGGAACAGATCACCGTGGTCGCCACGATAGTCATGTGTGGCACGTCGCACCATACCGAGGGCATCGGACACATTTTTGTGCCATGTTTTCTCGTCGTCGTTCCGGCTCAGGCCACTCCTCAATCGAGGGAGCCCTACCAGCATGTTTGCAACAGTCACCTTCAAGTCTGTTCGTGACAATACCGGCGGGTCGGAAACGACAATATCCGAACGTACACCGACAATGAAAACTCGATGGCGGGACTGCGGAACACTGTAATTTTCGGATCTCAGCACGAAGTCTTTGGGTGTCGGCTTTGAGTTCGAGCCTGTTGTTCCCGACAGGGAGAACAATCGATATCCGTCGCCAGCGCATTCGAGGTCCGAGAGCACGCGTTCGAACACTGCCAGACCGCCGACAGTGGAGGAAAGCATTCCCTTGACGTTTTCCATCACGAAGACTTCGCAGCGAAGCTCATTCAACACACGGCAGTACTCGTGGTACAGAAAATGGCGTTCGTCATCCTCGGGACGATAGTCGACAATCCCTGCGTTCCTTGATCGGCCAGCCAGTGAGTAGGCCTGGCATGGAGGACCACCGATCAGAAGTGTGCGGACGCCCGGATCATCCCTGATTTTCGCGATGTATTCTGAAAGAAGTGAGGCCGTGCCAGATTGACCCAATTTCGCGTAGATCGCTTCCTTTTTTGCGACTTGCCATTCCCGCGGATAGAGTTTCGGCCATTCGGGGACCTTGGTCTTGCCGGCAATCCATGCGTAGTACTCGCGAGGGAATACCTCGAATTGACGCAGAAACGCTCGAAGTCTCAGTGTGTGATGTGCAGCGGGGTTGTTTTCGATTGAAATTTCGATGCGGTATGCGGGAGAACCATCCGGGCGTCGACAGGATGAAAACCCTTCCCCGAGGCCGCCGGGGCCAGCGAATAGATCCACGATGCGAACCGGTCTGGACAGATCTTTCTCCTCTGGCCCCTCTTTCCAGGTTCTTGTGATAGTGGCAAGAGAAAGTAATGGCGGACATTGTCGATACAGAAACGCGTTCGCGAATGATGAGCAACATTCGCGGGAAGGATACAAGACCGGAATTGATCTTGCGGCGTGCCTTGCACGCCCGCGGATTCAGATATCGACTTCATGTCAAGGATCTTCCCGGAAAGCCGGATCTCGTCTTCCCGAAGTTTCGGGCAGTCGTATTGGTTCATGGGTGTTTCTGGCATCGTCATCCCGGATGTGCCAAAGCCACGACTCCTGCGACAAGAGTTGAATTCTGGCAAGAGAAATTTCGAATTAACGTTTTGCGGGACCAGATGAACAGCGAGAGTCTGAAGGAATTGGGATGGCGCATTCACACGACTTGGGAATGCGAGTTGACCAGTGGTCTCCTCGACTGCACGGTTGAGCGAGTCGCCGAATGGCTAAAGAAAGATAGTGCCTCGCGGTGATCGGCAGCAAGGCATACGACACTGCCGCCGTCCTCAATGTGATTGAGACCGCCAATTCGCCTTCGGAGGTTCAATCGAGTTCTAAACGGAAGTCGTCTCGACCACCTGATTGCGAGACATGCCTAATACGTCGTCTCGTCAAGGGTTTTTCGGCAAGTTCAAGAAGATCCATAAGTTCGCAACGCGTCATGACAAGACAGCATCTAACGTCTACGGTGCATCTCGCCTTCAGCCGATTCCTGCTCCAGATTATGGCAAAGAAGCAAAATAAGTCCGCAGCCTGAGGATTGGAACTTATCATGGCGACCTTGCAACAAATTGTCGCGGGCAGCAGCAACAAGATCACTCTGGTAATCGGAAACGGAATTAATTTGTTTCGCCAGCCCGATGGAAACGACTCATGGAAAAACCTTTTGTGTCAAATATGTGATGACTACAACTTTGCCGAGGGAAAACACTATCTTGATGCGATTTCGTTGGTTGAATTCAGTGACTTGCTTCAGTTGCATATCTCCCAAGCCGGAAACAATGCCTCAGTACAAAAAACGTTCTGCGAGAAATTGGAAAATTGGGAATTTGGCGATCATCACAAGGAAATCTCGGAATGGGCTGCCAGAAAAAGCGTACCTGTATTGACCACGAATTTCGATACGACACTGTCAGATTCCTGCAACGCTGAGTTAATGCATTACAAGACGGTCGATACTCCGAAATTCACCGATTTTTATCCTTGGTCGAAGTACTATGGTACGCGACCAATCGACAAACCTCATAACAGCTTCGGTATATGGCATATAAACGGTATGCAGATACACATCCGGAGTATTCGATTGGCACTTTCCCACTACATGGGATCGGTGCACCGGGCACGTTCCTGGATGCACCGCGGTGGTAATGAAAGACTGTTTGGTTCGGTGAATTCGCTTGATCGTTGGAAAGGCAAGGTCACGTGGTTAGATACGTTCTTCAAAAACGATTTATTGATATTCGGACTGGGTCTCGGCGCGCAGGAAGTATTCTTGAGATGGCTATTGATCGAGAGGAAACGATATTATCTCAAGTTTAAGGAACTTGAACGAAAGGCTTGGTATATTTGTACGACTGACGAAGAAATACCTGAGAGGAAATTTTTTCTTAGCAAAGTAGATGTGGCAACAGTTGCGCTCGATAGTCATGACTGCATCTATAGGTCTCCGGTTTGGCGTACCTGAACCGAACAAGTTCAAACGATGCCGCCATAACTCTTTCAAAGTGTTGCCACCTTCGTTTTCTTGATCTGAAGTTCTTCGGCTGATTGACAACTCCTTACGTTTTGATTGATTGGTTGACTGGTTCGTGCGGCAGTTTCGCCTGCATTGGGTGTTGCGGGACGACATCGCATTGATGGACTACTGGAATTCTTTGCGTCGAACGTCTTAAATTCCGTAGCGAGTTAATCGGCCACAAACGACCACAAGGAGGTCGCAATGGCAACGGAGGTCATACACGTCCAATGGGAGGGTCCTTTCACATATGAGGAAACCAAATGCTTAAACAACGAATACGATCGCGGCGTGTATCAAATCTACGGCTCTCATCCGGTGTATGGCTCGGATGTTCTCGTGTATGTCGGGAAGACGGATAAACGGACTTTCCAACAGAGAATCTATGAACACCAGGAAGACTTCAAATTCGGTCAGGACACTAAGAACATCCGCTACTATATTGGTCGTTTGGCCGGAAGCAAAATGCCGGACGAGGAAATGTGGAGGAATCAGATTGAAAAAGTGGAAGAGCTCCTGATCTTCTGTCATCGTCCTGCCTGCAATTCGCAGGGCATTAGAATCTTGTGCGACGCTCAGAAACTTGAGAAGGTTCATGTACTCAACTGGGGAAACCGACGGGACCTGTTCTACGAGGTATCTGGCCGCGCGATGACTGATCGTTACTTTGAGGTGAAGAAATATCGCGCTTACGGCGACCACCATGATGAACTTAAACTACGTGAACTTTAACAAACAACGACGATAACTCGATTGAGTTGTCAACTGACGTTCGTTGTCGAGTTCCGAGTCGCGGAATTCGCGGACGGACTTGCCGGGTTTCAGGTTGTGGATTTGACGCTGTCTCAGACGAAGATTGGTCATAGGGTTTCTCCCGTGGCAGTTGCATTGGCGAGCCGGAACAGGGCCAAATAGCCGTACCTGGTTCGTGGTGTATGAGGAAAAAAATAGCTCTAATTCAATGTCATGGCCGACAGCCAACACCGAAGGTGAGTGAGAACGGAAATCTCACATCACAACATGGGTATCCGCCATGTGCCTGCGATTAGCCGCACGACAGCAGTTTGGAAATCCGCTCTCCGACGCGTTCCAACGCCGCCTGCGAGCAGTTAAGGACCCGCTATCCGGAGGTGCACGATTGGCTCATGCGCAAAGCGATGGTCTGCGAAGCGCGCGGCGAAACCGAACTGGCGATCGAATACTGCGAGCGCACGATTGCCTGGATGGATGCGAATCCCGCAGACTTTGACCCGGAAAGCCGCGAACCGTTTTACGAAGACATTGAACGTCTTCGAGGCTCGATCCGAGGCGCCAGCTGAGCGAGCTTGATCAGGACCCGCGCAGGGGCATGTGGTTTTCAACGACCCTGAAGGAGGATGGAGGGTTTTGTCAGCCATCTACAAACGGGTCGTGGCGGTGGCCGCCCTTTCCCTGATTCTCGCTGTCGCGGTCACGTTCCGCGATCAGGTGGTGCTCAATACCGGCGGCAGTGTGCCGGTTGGTTTCTACATCGCTGCAGATCCCGCAGATGCCGAGTATGTGACATTCTGCCTGCCTCTTCTGCCTCACGGTGTCCGCTTCGATCCCGCGCTCTGCAATCTGGCCAATCCGAACGGACGCCCCGTGATAAAGCGGGTGACGAGGGTGATGGATGGTGCTGTCCGTGTCCGCGGCGATATTCCGTTCGCGCTGGATAGCGATCTGTTTGGTGCTCTCGATTCAACCCTGGTTCGGGGATGGTGGCGGCCGGTTTTCGTAAACGGCAACTGACTGCCCAGCGGCGGCGAAAACCGCCGTGACGTTCCACAGCCGCACCATTGAATGCGCTGCCTTCTGCCGCATGATTTCCACCGGGACCGGTCGCGTCCAAATGTCGTTGGCCACGATCACGACGATGGCTCCGGGTGAAATTGCCGACATGATCCATGCGGCCGGCGAAAACGCTTCGAAGCAGATCAACCAGTGGATTGGTCGGCCGTTCCAGGAGATGTGCCTGATCTCACCGGCTCCCATTTCCCATCCTCCAGGGATCCCCGGCAGACCGAAACGCCGCTCATGAATTGCTTCCGGAACACAGCGCTCCGGGCGAAATTCATGAATGGCAGATCGGTGGTTTCGTTCCAGAACGCCGGCATACAGCAGGACATCATGGCGTTCGGCGTATTCGCACCACCGCTCCAGTGCCCCGGGTTCACGTTGATCAATGACATTTTCCCCCATGATCACCACGTCTCCCTGGATGGGTTGCAACGTCTTCATCAGAGTCAGATCCCGCCTTGCCGAGGTCAGGGCCGGTGGCGACGTGACGGATTTCTCCACAAAGCCGCTCGGCGGGGCAGGGGTGTATGTGGCCCAGGCCATGGCCGCGAGACTGGCGGTGATGGCTGCCACCAGAACTTGTGCCCGGATCGTCGCTGCAGCGCTCAGGCCGCCCAGTATCAGGATCGTCAGTGCCAAGCCGCCGAAGCCGGTGCCGGGCCAGAGGTCACCCACCGCCAGGGCCACGGAACCGATATGCCAGGGCAACAGCATGGTGAGTGCCACGGCCACGCCTGTATTCAGCCGGGCGAACACTGCCGCCGTTACGAGCCACCAACCCAACAGTAGAATTGCCGTGCCAATGCCGCCGTCGCCAAGATTCCAGAGGCCAACGGCCGCGGGGAGGGCAGGGGCAGCATGCCAACCGAGTGCGATCGCGAACCGTCGCATGGATCGTTTGGAAATCGCGATTGGTAAAAAACCTGCCAAGGCAAGGCCAAGCGGCACTCCAGGCGCGTAACATCCAAGGGCGGCAATTCCGAAGCCGAACCCGGCCGCAAAACAGTCAATCCGTGCGGTACGGGTCCACCGCGAACCGGACCACGACCGACTCGCCAAGCGCGTCATTCTGGCGGGCCTCCTCGACCTTTCTCTCGATTGCGCCCCGCACTTCACGATACCGAATGGATGCTCGCGGCAGGTCTACAGCCACAAGAGTCCTGCCTGAAGGCTGCGGGGATCGATCGTCACCTTCGAGAAACGCAAGAACGTCAGCCGCCGACACCAGGGCGCGATTGCCAGCGGTCCCGTGCCATGCTGAACGGCCCGAAGCGGGTCCACTGACGAGAGGCAGGGCTGCCCAGGTCCTGGCCAGGCAGTTCGCGAATGCGTGTATCTGGCTGGTTCCGTAACCGCATTCATCCAGGAGCAGTTGCCCCAATCTGTCCTGCATTGCCGGGTCAAACCGTTGCTCCGGATCGATCCCGTATCTCTCGACGAGCTTTGCCAGGGTGCCGTGGATGATCTGGTAACGCCCGGCGGCCGTCGATACCGCTCTCGGTCGGATCCGCTTCTGCCAGGCCAGGACTTCCCGAATTGTCATGGCGGTGAGCGGTCGCGGCGGTGATTCCGGAACGGCCGCGTGGGCCTGGTCGTACCCGCCCGGCGCTTCGTACCGCGCGATGAAATCCAGTATTGCCGCTTTCGAAGGCAGTTCGGCCGCAGCGACCAGCGGTGCAATCCAGACGGCCATGAGGGTGGCGCCAACCAGGTTCCGCCATCTCAGCCGGATTTGTAAGGCGCCAACCACAGGTCTTGTTCCAAAACCACGTTCATCCGCGTCCCGGCCGGGATTCGGAACGTTGGCGCGGCATTCAAATCGCGCTCGAGCATGCGCTCGGTCACGGTTTGCGCAGTGTCACCGGCGGCACTGTTGAGCGCTTTGGCCAATTGATCCTCGCTGGGGTCTTCCCGAGTTGCCAGGTTGGTGATCAGGTTGATTGCGAACGCGGCTCCGAGCGTCCGCCAGAACCGCGACTTTCTCCGTCCCTCGATGCCGGCGATACCGCTGAGATCGGCAGCAGGCGCATCGGCCAGTTGCACCGTGCTTCCGTCCGGTCTCTGGAGGGCGCGCCAGTACACGAACAGCCTCTCGGCGTGCACGTTCGTGTTGTCGCTGTAGGTGCCGATGAGCAGGGACCCCGGCGGAATCAGTATGCGGGTTCCGGAAGTGCTGTCCCTGACAGGGGCCGTTACCTGTGCGCGGGCCAATCCGGGGAGTCCGGAATCGATCGTCGTGATCAATGACACCGGAATCACCGTGCCGGCCAACAGGGCCTCTTCCTTCGCTGGAGTGCCGTCCAGGTCGCGGGCGTCAGGTGGGGTAGGGGAGGGCACGCTGCTGCCGGTCAAGGGAAGAGCGGGTTCTCCTGTTGGGTCGGGCGGTGCGGTGTCCGGACTTGCGGCTGCCAATGCATGGAGACTCTGTCCAAGCGGCGCGTATTCTGCCTGCCGGGCGAGCTCGGCAAGCTGTTGTCGTTCCTCTTCGATTCGCCGGCGGATTTCTGCCAGCTCGCGCGCCGCATCGGGGTCCTCCGCTGTCTTTGTTCCGTCCAGGTCCTGTTCCTGTCCGGGCTGGCCGTTGTCCTGATTCTGCCCGAGAAGCTTGTTGCCGGCTTCAGTGATCGCCTCGGCGGTTTCCTGGTCGGTCGACGTATCGATATCGGTACCGGGCGTACGCCCTGCCTGGTCTCCGGGCAGGCCTTTCAAGGCCCACCAGCCCAGGAACACTGCGGCCACGACGACGATGGCAGCCACGGCCGTGTTCGCAACAGCCTTTCGGTCGACGCCGCCGAGCTTACCCGCCATCGGTTCGGACCTTCTGAATATCGATGTTCTCGATCATCAGCCCCAGGGGGTTTGCCTCGAGCTCTTCGCGGCCAACGCTTGCCTGCGGACCGAGGACGAGCACCGCGATGTAGCGTTCCTCGCTCAGGATCTCGCCGGTTTCGCGCGCACTCACCCGTTCATCCCACTCGACCCGCCAGCTGGATCCGCCGGCATAAGTGACCGACGTCACGGTGATGGCCACGGTTTCACGATCCCAGCGTACAACCGGGTTGGTTTCCGCGGCTCCATATGCCTCGGTCAGTCGGTGATACGCCGGGCTGGATGCGGGCATGAATCGATAGAGGCGGTGGAGGTTGCGCTCAAGGATGGCGCGGTCCGCGGGGATCGACCGCGCCCGCTCAACGAATGTCTGCAGTTCACGCTTGACGACGCCGGTTGGCCACTCTTCGATCGTTGCGGGCTGCGGCAGTGCCTCGGCTCGTCCGAGGTCATCCACCCGGACCAGGTAGGGCACGTATTCGCTCTGGCTTGCGGCCCATATGCCGAAACCCAGCCCGACGCCGCCCACAAGGAGGCCGGCCAGACCCATCCAGAAGAACCTTTGCGCAGTCGCCGCGTGGAACGCGAACCGTTCATCCCATTCGCGTTGGGCCACGATATAGGGATTGGCAGCCTCGGCGGCTTTTGGCGTGTCGGCGCTCATCGCCTATTTCCGGTCGCGGTTCAGGTATTTGAGCACGTCCCGTGCGGCCTGACGATGTGGCCCGTCACCGGAGAGTCCGGACACCGCACCTCCAGCCGCGCCGGCGGCGCTTCCCTTGAGAACGGGAGCTGCCTTCGTCAACGCTTTTCCGATTCCGCCCGTACCAGCGCTCACGGCCGAGTCCATCATGCCGCTGGATCCGGCCTGACGGCCGGCCAGGATGCCACCCCGAACACCGCCGTAAGCGGCCCCTCCAGCGGTCATCCCGGCTGTCATCATTGCCCGCCCGGTCATGGCCGCGCTGAAACTGCCGCCAATCGATGCGGCAGCGTTGGCCCCACCGCCGAACAGGCCCTCGACGGCCGATGGCAGTTGCAGGAGCAGCACCAGTCCGACGACCTGGACGATCAGCAGCTGCAGCGCCGTGAACAGGTCGGGGCTGGCGAGCTGGAAAGCCGTCTCGAGCGTTGCCATCACCATCCCGTTCACGATCAGCAGGGTGAGGAGTTTGAACGCCTTTCCGATCAACATGCGGATGTAGTTCACGGCGATGTCGCGGGTGGATTCGAGGCCGCCGAACCCGAGACCGAGCAGGCCGGCCACCGCCATCAGGTAGAGTTCGGCGTAGACGAGAATGATCATTGCGGCCATTGCCGCCGCCGTGATCACCACCGCGAGGCCGACGAGCACCAGTCCGATCGAATACCCCGGGCTGAGGACCGAGAGTTCTCCCAGTACCTGGCCCACCATGTCGAGTGCCTGCGACAGGACCCGGGATGGCGATGGCTCGGTCGTGACGCCTCCCACGCCGGCCACCGCCAGTGCACTGTCGATCGCGATCTGCACGAGATCGGCGCCGTATTGCAAACAGACAAGGAAAACGCCGACCACGACCAGTCGCACGATCAGCTTGCCGAGGAGGGCCGCCATGGCCTCGCCTTGCAGGGTACCCTTGCCGAAGGTCCATGCAAACTCGATCGCGGCCATCGTGTACAGCAGCGTCACGGCGACATCGACGATGCCGCCCGTCATCCCCTGCGAGATGCGCTCCATCGTGCGGACCATCTGGTCGAGTTCGCCCGGGGAATCTTGTGCCCCGGCGATGCCGGGGACGAGAATCCCGAGCGGAATCCAGCATGCGATGAGGCAGTTGGGATGCCCGTTCATTGTTCGAGCCCCAACAGTTCGTGCATTCCCGTTCCGTCGCTGACTCCCTGCCGGCCGCCTTCGAGCGTATCGTGAAAGCGACGGTCGATGGCGCGCTTGACGTCCTGTTCGGCAAGCACCCGAGACCAGGCAATCGCGGTGGTTTCGGCCTGGGATGCCGTCAGCGCCCGCAGGTCCAGGGTCTGGCGCGCGAGACTGCCCGCGAGTTCATTTGCGACCTCCAGTGCCGCGAGGTTGCCGTCCGCCTGATCTGCACGGCCGGCCAGCGCATCGAGAAGCCGGGCCTCCGTCTCGACATCCTCGATTGTCATGCCGGATTGCTGCAGGTTCGCTGTCAGGGCGGATGACCACCGGTCCTGCCAGTCCGTGTAGCGATCGGCGTAGTTGTTCTTCGAGTAGGTGTGCTGCTCGAAGAGCGGATCACGGATCAGTCCGGAGCGGAGAAACATGTCAAGCTGCCGTCCGGACCCGGCCAGGGCGCCTGCCTGGATGTACAGCTGGCGGAGCCTGAGCACCGGTTCCAGGCTTTGCCGATGGAAACTTCCGGGCAATCTCTCCGTATTTTGCACCATGTTCCGGTAGGCGAGAATCTGGGTCTGGAGTTGCTCGACCTCTGTGGCGAGGTTTTCGGTGGAGACGGATAGTTGGGACGCCTCCAGCGATGTCAGATTCGCGAGCTCGGCATTGTTGGCGAGTTGCGTCCATTCCGTCGCGACGCCGGCGAGGCCTCCCGCGCGGACTGCTGTCCATGGCGATGCGGAAATCGTGATGGCCACGATGGCAGTTGCCGTCTTGAAGATCCCGGGGCGGAGGAGAGTGTTCATTCGGCGAGTCTCCTGACCAGGTCGTCTTTCCAGAAATCCGGATTCCTGGTGACGGCGACTTCAGCCGCGGTTGCATCCGCGATCGACGTGCTGCCCAGCAATCCGAGGGCCGCCGGTCCCAACAGAAAGTCCACGACACGGCGGCCTTCCGGCTTGACGACGTAGTAATGCTGCTTGGGCTGCATCGCCGCGATGATCTCGATCATTTCCTCGGTGGCTCCGAGGCTGCCGTACTGGTCGCGGCTTGCACGGGTGCGTGCCGCCGGATTCGGCAGGTAGATCTTGGTCGGGCAATTCTCGACCAGCGCCGGAGTGATCTCGCTGGAAGTGGCATCCGCCACCGATTGCGTTGCGAGGACAACGGAAGCGTTGGCCTTGCGCAGTTCCTTGAGCCAGCTCCGGATGCGGCTGGCGAACAGGTCGTGGCCGAGAAACGCCCAGGCTTCGTCGAGGATGATCAGTGTCGGTCGGCCGTCGAGCGCGTGCTCCACCATTCGGAACAGGTAATCGAGCGCAAGCACCGCAATTCCCGGGCCGGCGGAGAACAGGTCCTCGGTTTCGAACACCGTCCAGTTGGACAATCGGATGGCGTCGTCCCGGGCGTCGAAGATGCCTGTGTGATGGCCGTTCACATACGGCTCCACCGCCTGTCTGACCGCGTCCGATTGCACGAATGCGCATGCGTCGGCCAGGGTATGACCGGGTTCCAGCAGCCGCACCGTTTCGCGGATTTCCTTGCGGATTGCGGGCGCGCGGTTCTCCCCGGCTTCCTCGACCATGGCGATCAGCCAGTCCTCGAGGTGCGCCCGGCCGCATGCGAGCAGCCCGTCGACCGGCGCCAGCGCCTCACCGTCCTGGCCGAGGGGGATGAAGGCTCCTCCCAGTGCCGCCGTCAGGTAGCGGACCGATCTCTTCTTGTCGAAAAACACGACGCGGGCATTCGGATATTTCATGAAACTGGCTGCAAAGAGCCCGAGGAGGACCGACTTGCCGGCTCCGGTCGGCCCGAACACGAGCGTGTGTCCGACGCCCTCCGAGTGCAGGTTGAAGAAATACGGCTCCCCGGAGATGGCTCGTCCCACGACGAGCGGGGGCGAGTTCTTCGGAAACTCCTGGCAATTCACCGTCGGATCGCCCTGCCAGATCGTGCTCATCGGGATCAGGTCGGCAAAATTCATGCTCGAGAGAATCGGGCGGCGGGGATTGTTGCGCGGGTGGCCCGGAAGGCGCCCGAGGAACGCTTCCAGGGCATTGACGGTTTCCACGCGGGCCTCGAATCCGTGTTCCAACAGGGCTTCCGTCACGCTGCGGGCGGCAGCGACCACCTCGTCCTTCGGAACGCCTTCAGCCCCGAACAGCGTCACCGTGCTGTTCATCACGCCGTAGGAGAGATCGCCGGCGTTGATCTCGGCCAGACCCTGCTCGGTATCCGCCTCCATCGCGGCCGCGTGCGTATCCACGGGTGCGTCGCTGACCGCCAGTGCCTGGGCCGCGAGCGACCGCTTGCCCTGTGACCAGAAGCGCCGGCGGCGGTGCAACTCCGTCCGGCCGCGGATTCGTCCGAGGCAGATGAACCGGCTCGTCCATTGATAGTCGAACCCGAAACCCTGCAGAACTTCCAGCGCGCCTGGTTCGGTATAGGGAGGGTATCCGTCGACGGCGACGACGGCCGCCCAGCGGCCGTTGATGCGGAATATGTCGTCGAGGTCGTCCTGCTGCCAGTTCGGTGAAATCAAGACGTCCAGATAGAACCATTCGAGGCCGGTCGGGCACCGTGGCCGCATGAACCGGCCGCTGACGCTGGTGGCGAGATGCCCGACGAGTTCGTCGGTCAGGCCTGTCCCGCCGTTTGCCAGCGGATGCGTCCGGCTTCTGAGGCGCCGCAAACTGTAGATGCCGCTGAAACGGGTCTCGACCGTGGCGCACCGCTCTTCAAAGGCGTCGATCTGCTCTCCAGCTGGCTTGGTGCGGTTTGATGCCGAGGCCTGAAATGACAGGTGGATGACGTTGTCGAACAGCGCGCCCCCGGTCTCGAGCATGCTGCGGCGTTCCATCTGCAGCACCTTCAACGCTTCGGTGCTGAACTCCTCCTCGTGCCCGAGATATCCGCGGACCGGTCTCCGCCGGAAATCGATCCAGAACGCACACCCGTCGCCAAATCCGGTCAGGGCCTGCGACATCCGGTCGGTGAGGTGTTGCCTTTCTTCCGGTGCGAGGCTCTCCGTATCGCGCCCCCTGACTTCCCAAGCCGCGAGCATCGACCCGTCCTTGCAAACGACGACGCCCGGTGCGACGGCGGCTCCCCAGTTCAACAGGTCCGAAAACGTCTGTCGTGCCCGGGCCAGCATGTCAGCTGCCGATGATGGTGGGGCGGACCAGGACGACCATCGACGTGCGGGCGACTTCGGCCTTGGCCGTGCCGCCGAGACCGAGGAACTCCGCGACCCCGGTGCCGCTTCGGTCCTTGCGCACCGTTTCCTGCTCGTACCCGCCGATCACCAGCGTTTCGCCGGGTGTCAGAACCACCGTGTATTCGAGGGATCGTTGATCGGTTTTCGGCAACTGGACATCTCCGAAGGTGTCCAGGCTGTTGAGGCTGGCTTCGAGGATCCAGAGGCTCAACTGGATCTGTCCGGCCTTGGGGAGCAGCCGGGGCAACGCAAAAATCGACAACCCGGTATCGATCGTATCGACTTCGATCGTCAGCTTCGTGGAACCATCCTGCTCGTCCTCTCGCGTCGTCTCCCTGACGTAATTCTGCGTGGTCAGCAACGAAACGGGAGCCACGATGCCATTCTGGCCGATCGTGTTCGACAGGCGGTAGTCGACCACGTCCTTGTCGGTGGCGAGGGCCCGGAAGTTGATTGCCGAGCCGTCGAGCCGGCCTCCAACGATCGCGATATTGCCGACGCTGCCCGCGGCGACCAAACCACGTCCGAGGGTGATGTTTCCGTCTCCGAAGGCGCCCTGGAGGAATGTTCCGATCGCCCAGTCTTCGGTTTCGGTGGCGTCGAGGAAATACGTGGCGATCTCCAGGCCGATGCGGGTGCTGTACACCTCGGAATACTGGTCGATCACGCGGGCGGCGCTCCGTTGTACGCTGGGTGGCCCGAACACGGTGATCTTGCCGGTGTTCCTGGCGACCGCGACAGTCGCGGGCAGTGCCACGACCTGGTCCAGCGCCCTCTCGATTTCCGCCCAGGGATCCACGCTCAGGGACTGGCTGGCGCGGATCGTGGCCGAACTGGTCGTAACGCCGGCCATTTCGACGTCGAGTTTGCCGACTGTTGCGGGCAACGGAACGTCGTGGGTCACGCTGACCATGCGGTCGAAGCGAATGGCCGTTCCGTCAAAAGACCACGCAAGATCGAACTTGCTGCCGATCCGGTCCAGGATACCGGAGAGCGGCCCCCGGTAGGTCAGCGACATGGTTCCGGAAACGGGCACTTCGACCACGCCCGAGGCAGTCGGATACCGTGTCCGTACCACCACGTCGAGGTCTGTGGCTCCGGTCAGGATTTCCTGGATCGTCGCTATTCCGGCGACGCTGGCCTGGATGTCCACGCCGAGCGGTTCTTCGAGTTCGTCGGGCAGCGGCTGTCCGCGGTCCGGGGCGCGTGCGCCGATGGGCCGCACCGGTGAAGCCCTGCCGCCGTAGAACGGTTGCTCCACCTCCACGACCCCGCCCCGCTGCCGTGCAACCAGCGATCCACGGTAGCGCTCGGCTTCCGCCGCCAGCGTATCGGAGCGCTGGTCGGCCTGCTCAAAAATCGAGCAGGCCGAGAGCGACAGGCTCACGCCGGCGGCGGTTGCGAGCGCCCGGATCACCGTGCTGCTCCGATCCGGACAACCCGGTTCGCATGGACGACGAGCAACGGGGCTTCGGGACCCGAGCCGAATCCCTTGATCACCTCTCTCAGCGCCAGTCGCAAGGTGCCCTCGATCTCGAATGGCACCTCGAACTGCCAGTCGCCGCGATCTTCAACGATCACCTGGTAGTCCGCGGCTTCGCCCCACCGCTCCAGGACATCGATGAGGTATTCACCCCTGGCGGCCTTCCAGACGGGCGTTTTCGGTTTTGGCCTCACCACCTCCACCGCCGGGTCCGGAGCTTTGCCTGCCGTTTCCTTTTTCCGGTTTCCGCCGAACAGACTGGCCAGAAACCCGGGTTTTTTCTCTTCGGGTGCTGTTTGTGGCCGGCGTGCGGTGTCAGGTTTCTCGCACCCGATCTTCAGCACATCCCCGACGCGGAGCCGGTTGGCATTGGCCGCGGCCTTCGGGTTGGCGGCGGTGATCTCGGGGTGGCGGGCAGCGTTCCCGAGATAATTCCTTGCGAGCTTTCCCAACGTGTCCCCCGCGCGAATACTGTGCCGGACACAGTTCGCGGCGGAGGCCTCTGATTGTGTCGCAGGTCCGCCGGCCCCGATGGAGCCGGGCTGTCGCGTGTTCGTTTGGGTTTTGTCTTGCCGGCCGCCGATCGAAAGGGCCGGATCTGTCGCCAGGATGAGTTCGGGGTTTTGCCAGTCAGGGCAGCGGATCAATGGTCCGATGGCTGCTGTGGCAGTGGACGCTTCTGCAGCGGCCAGTACGCATATCGCCAGCCAATGTCGTCCATGCGCCGCTCGCGGACGGCGAGGCCCTTCTTCACCAGCGCGGCGGTGACGGCAGCCGTTCGGGTTCGGCTCCAGCGGAGCGTCTGTGTGATCCACTCGGTTGTTACGGCGTCGCCTGTCTGGTGATGGCCGCCGGCAATGGTCGCATATACCAGTGCCTGGGCACGCAGATCTCCTTTCGGCTCGCCTCTCCCATTGGCTTCAAGATAGTCCATGACCTCATTCACGTTGACGGGCGCGTTGTCAAGATATAGGAATTGCGAAATTTTCATCATGATCGTTTCCTGGTATGGTCACATCAGTATCCCCGACATCCGAAGCCGAGGCAATCCTGGGGCCGGTTTACGATCTGCTGAACGACTGCGACGTCACGGAGATTTCCATGAACGCCGACAACGACGTGTGGGTTGCGCGGTTTGCATGCCGCTCCCGGTGCGAGGTCACGTGGGACGCCGCGTCCGCTGAGCGCTTGATTCGATGGTGTGTTTCTCGTTCTGGAGGGATTATCGATTCCAGTCAGCCAATCGCTTCCATGACCGTTCCGGGGTACAATCATCGCATTGAGGCCCTGTTGCCTCCGGTTGTGAACGCGCCTGTCTTTTCGATTCGCCGACATACGGACGTGACGGTCAAGCTCGATCACTTCGACTGGTCCGATTCTGATGACCTGGCCCGCATTGCCCGCGCATACTCGGCCCAAAGGCGTAGTTTAATCATCGCCGGAGCGACCGGTTCCGGCAAAACCACGTTTGCCAATGCCTGCCTTGCCATACTTGCCGAGTACCGGGACGATGTGCGCCTCGTCGTCATCGAAGACACCCCCGAACTCAGGTCCCGGTTGCGCAATACAGTGTACTTGCGGACGTCCCGAACCGTGGATCAGCAACGGCTGTTGATCTCGACGCTGCGGTTGGCGCCCGATCGGATTGTCGTCGGCGAGTGCCGGGATGGACGGGCGGCATTGACCCTTCTGAAAGCCTGGAACACCGGGCACCAGGGCGGACTCACGACGCTGCACGCCAACAACGCGTCCGAGGTCGTGACTCGCCTGGCGATGCTTTGTTCCGAGGTCGCGGTGACGAGCCAGGAAAATCTGATCCGCTCGACTGTCGACCTTGTCGTTTTTCTTGACCGCGGCGCCGGGCGGCCGGTTGTTCGCGAAGTTCTGGAGGTTCGTTCATGACTGCATTGGATCGCCCTGTTCTGCTATTGGCCGTGATGGTCTCGGCCGGATCGCCGGCCTGGGCTGGCGGGGCCACGATGCCTTGGGACGGGCCTCTCGACCGCCTTGTCGACAATCTCACCGGACCGTTCGCCCTTGCCGTCGGTGTGCTCGGCCTCGTTGTCCTGGCCGTGCGCATTCTTTTTGGTGAGCAGTTCGGCCAGTTCGCCCGATCCATCATCAACGTGGTCATCGCGGTCGCGATGATTACCGGCGGGGCAGGGCTGCTTCGTGCCCTGATCCCCGGAGCGACAGGCGCATCGTACGCGTGTGAAGATCCGCATGCGCACCTGCCTGTCACCGAACCGGACGGCTGGTCATGTCCGGATTCCTCCTCCTGAGTCTCGTCATGCTCTCGGCCGTGGCGGCTGCCGGCGTGCGGGCCGAGACCGCCGAGGATGCCCAGAGAGCTGTCCAGACTTCATGGCAGGGCCAGAAAGCAACGGCCGCGCTTGGAGAGGCGGGGCGCGTGGTCGTCATATATGGTGAGGCGCCTGTTGCCCTGGTTTGTGCTCCGCTCCACATCTGTGCGATCGAATTCGGACCGGAAGAAGAGTTCCACGACACTCCATCCCTGTCGGATCCTGTGCGTTGGCAGATGGAGTTGCGCGAGGGGTTTGCGGAAGGGTCCCGGCGTCAATACCTGATCCTGAAGCCGTCCGCTGCCGCCGAGCCAGCCATTCTGACGGCGTTCACGAACAGGCGTTTCTATTCCATTCGCCTGGTGCCCGATCCCTCTTCCTACACGCCGATCCTGTCGTTCCGGTTTCCGGATGACGAGGCCGCGGCGGTTCGCGCCCGTCTTGAGGCTGATCGTCGGGCCGAAGCGGAGGCCGCGGCAATCGCGGCATCAGCCGTTCAGGCCGTCACCGCCAGGACAGGCGTTCCTGTCGAGGACGGACTGGTGGCGGCCGGTGAGCTCAACTTCGATTATCTCATTTCAGGCGAGGCCGGGTTTGCGCCGCAGCGGATCTACGACGACGGTGCGAAAACGTACATCGAGCTTCCGCGATCATGGAAGGGCGAGCACCCGGTCTATCACGCGCAAACGGATGAAGCTGATCGCGTGGTCAACTACCGGATCGACGGGCGGCGCTACGAGATCGAGGGCGTCTTCAATGCTGGCGCCCTCCGCCTCGGGCGCGATGAGATCCGGATTCGGCGCCGCCAATGATACGCCTTGGCCCCGCCGTTCCTGCGCTTGCGGCTCTTCTGCTCGCGGCCTGTTCCGGGGGGTTGCCGTGGACGTCCGCTGGCCGTTCCGTCCCCCTGTCCGAGGCCCAGTATTGTGCGGTCGGCCATGATCTCGCGCGTCAGATCGCTGGCCATGTTTCCGTGCGCGGGATCATCCTCGTGTCGCCCGAACGCCGCACCAGATGCGAGAATTACGCGCTCCATTACCTGCGTCGCGCCGGCTTCGCCGTGGACGAGTCCGGGGCGTCCCCCACGTTCGATGTGGAGCTTGCGTATGCTGGAGAAGCCGCGTTCCAGGCGACGGCGTCGATCGGACGGACATTGAAGATCTCGCGGATCTATGAACCCGGCGATGGCGGTGTCTATCCCGTGAGCCCGGTGTCGGTGATGCGGCTGTCGGCCCGCACCGTCTGGCGTGCGCCGGCCGAGTTGATCCGGAATAATGCACCCGGTTCGTAAGGCGCTGACCCAACCGGTCCTTCTCGGCGGGATGGAGCGGGTTCCGCTGGTGCTCGTGCTGTTCGTCGCGGGCGTGTTCGTGCTGGTTCAAACACCGGCGTCCATCGTCTCCGGCCTGGTCATTGCCGGCGCTGGCGTGGTTGTTCTCCGCCGGACGGCCGAGCAGGACCCGCAGTATTTCGCTGTCCTGTACCGCCGCCTGAAATACGGCCGTTACTACGGATCCGTGCCGCTCGATGCCGGCAGAAGGGACTACCGGTTTTGGCAACGGTAGAAACCATCAATGGCGTTCCTGTCGTTTTCGGGGTCACCTGGGGGCTGCGCAAGGGACGTTGGCGGTCCGTGATTCAGGGCCGTATCGGATACTGCGACTTCGAAGACGGTCAGCGGCCGCGTGGCGCCATGCCCGCGGCGGCGTTTGCGGTTGCGGCCGTGCATCCGGATCACGAGTACGAGCCGTGCCTGGTTGCGCTCTCGAATGATGATGAGGACCGCTTCATGACCGTGGTCGTCACGGATGGGTCCCCCACTGTTTTCACCGAAGAGGTGTACGACGGCGACGATGCCTCCCGGGAGTGGGTGCTGGCGATCGAAGCGGCGCTCGGAAACGCGTCCCTGGCACGCGTCTATCTGCCGGAAGGACAGGGCGATATTGCTGCCCTGGCGAGCGATTCCGACAAAGTGGTGTTGTATGAAGTCGCAGGGATCGAAACGCCTTCAGGCGTACACCCTGTTCGGCGAAGTGGCCGCTGGCGTTGGGCACTCACCGCCATCGGCGGGCTCTGTTTGACGGGTGGGATTTTGACATTAACCTGGTTTGTTTTCCTGCAACCTTTGCAAAGCCAGGACGAACAGGGCGCCGAGAAATACCGGATCGAGGTCTCGCGCCTCGATGTGCAGCCGTTGCTGCAGCACTGCATTTCGAAGTTGGCGGAATTCTGGCCCATGGCGCCCGAGTGGGGCCTGGTCGAGGAGGGGTGTGTGCTTGATCCGCACCAGCGCCCGCAGGGATTGCCGTTCATTTCCGGTGATGGCGCATATGCCTACCGTCTGTATCGCCTGGCGCGTCATTGGAACGAATACCTGAGCGGCCGCGCCGCGGATAGTGTGACGGCCCTGTTTGCGGGCGAGGTCGTTGCCGAGCCGGGCCGGCGCATCCTGTATATGCCGGTCGAGCGGACTCACCGTCACGTATCGCCCGACTATATCCCTGCGCTCGGGGTGGAGGCTGCCCTTGACCAGTTGCTGGTCGGGGTGGTTGCAGCCAGCGGCTCGGTGTCTGACGGATCCGTCAATGCGTCCACCGCGCTGGACTTGCGGGCGGCGCTCGGCCGCCTGCAACACGTCGACCTCGAGCCCGTGTACGTCCGTCGCGGGCTGGCCGACAGCAATACGGAGTTCCGGATCCGGCCGGTGCAGCTGCACAAGGAGAAAATCCGGGATGACAATGCAGGCGCGCAAAAATGAGCGTGCTATTCCATGTCAACGAATATTCGCTGAACCGTGCCTACGGTGGGTCGGGAGAAGGTGGCTGGTGTTACGATGTCGGCCGGTTCATCAAGTGCCATGGCATCTATTCCACCCGCGAATATGCGGTGAAGCATTCAACGCCATGAGGTCCAAGGTCACTGCAGCCCGGCGTGAGTTCCACTCGCCGCTCTGCACCGGGTGGCCGGACGTGCGCATTGAGCCACATGCAGGTGCCGACTTCCTGAAGACTCGGCGGCGCCATAAGTGACCGGGGAATGAACCATGGAAACCCTGGAGAAGGAGATGGATGAGTGAAATCATGGGGGCGTGTGTTTCTGGCGGTTGCTGTTGGTTTGGGTGGGACCAGGTAGCTTGGCCGCCGAAGTCCCAGTTGATTGATGGCGATACGTTGACAAACGGCGAAGCTCGAATTCGGCTTTGGCGTGTCGATGCTCCGGAGTTGCAACAGTCGTGCAGGACGCAGGGACAGGATTATGCCTGCGGCAAACGCGCTCGCGCGTGATCATGAAGATTGCCGGATACACGCTGACCTCCGAATGGAAGGCAGGTGTGTTGACCATGTCAACATAGACGGCCAGATGGAACTGTTCTGCTACAAGCCTTCTGAGCCCCCCCGTAACGGTTCTTGACCCAACGGTCCGCGCAGATGATGTCGGCCTTTCCCTCTGCCGCCAACAGCCTCAACGAGCGCTCAATGAAGGGAATGTAGAGGTCGGCGCGATCGAAGACGGTTGTGTACCTCGCCAGGTATTCCGCCAGCAGTGCGTCCGGAATGAGTTCCTGGCGGACATAGGGCGGGTTCCCGACTACGAACGCGAATTCCGGGGGCAGTTCGGCCAGCAGGAAATCACCCTGAACAAGCCACTGGCTGGAAAGCATTATCGCCTCAGCCTGGCTGAATCCCGCTCCGCGAAGCTGTTGGAGAAGCTTCTGCCGCGTCGATTCGAATGTCTCCTGGTGAAGTTCGACCCCCCGGATGCAGGACGCCAAGTTCCGAATTCCAGCAGGTTTCCCCTGGCGTTGCCATGCATCGAGAAGCCGTTCTACAGCGACGCAAAGGAAGTCGCCGTGACCGAAGGATGGTTCCAGAAGGGTCCTGTCATACAGTGGCCGATCGGTCGTGTAGCCCACAAGGTTGAGAATGAACTCGACAACCTCCCGCCGCGTGAAAACAGCGCCCGCATTTCTGCACCGGACTGCGACAGGTTTTTGACCGCGGCCTCCACCGGGCAGAACCCTGGCAAGGACGGCTGAGTCGGAACCATTTTCCGGTCGTGCAGGGTTTCGCTCATCTCTTTTGTCTTTCGCCCAAATCCATTGTCGATTCTCGTCGAGGCAGCACGTCGATCAGACCCAATGGCCGGCCGACCACCACTATACATCGGTTCGGGGTTTTGTCGCCACCGACCGTACTGATACACTGGCCGTCTGAACCGGCTCTGGAGACTTCCGCCGACGGACCTGTCTGGTTTTCGATCGAAGGCGATTGAAGTAGTACGTCGGGGTAAGTTTGGGACATATACGTGACCAAATGTCAGGTTTCCGGTTATTAGTCTTTAGGATTAAGGGTTGAACGCGTGACAGAGGCGCTCTAGCCGTCCGCATGGAAAAACCGCACTCCAATTTATTTGGCCATGTGGTCGATTACCTTCAGGGTTACAAAAGTAAAGGTAAAGTCCATTGGGCAGACTTCGTCATCAATATAACAGGTTGAAAAAGCGGATGTCGCTTGGGAGAGAGCGATCGCCGCGGCCGAGGTGTCTGTTTTGACAAGAATTCTTCACACGGCTGATTTGCATCTCGACTCTCCCCTGAAATCGTTGGCGCTGCGCGACGAAGACCTGCGGGCGAGGGTGGAATCGGCGACACGCACGGCATTGACCCGGATCGTTGATACCGCCCTGTCCGAGAAAGTGGCGGCAGTGCTGATCGCAGGAGATCTCTTCGACGGAGCCGAGCGTAGCGCCCGCACGGCGGCCTTTCTGCTGGGAGAACTCGACCGGCTGCGTATCGGCGAGGTCCGGGTCTTCTACATCAAGGGCAATCACGATGCCGAAAACCCGGTCACAGGCGCGCTCGACCTTCCCGGGAACGTCCACGTCTTCGACGCACGCGGGGGAAAGGCGCAGTTGGAGGACGGAATCTGGATCCATGGAGTCAGTTTTTCGGGCCGCCATGCGCCTGACAGCTTGCTGCCGCGCTTTTCCGCGCCGGTTGATGGGGCCGTCAACATCGCGATGCTGCACACCTCGCTTGCCGGGGCGGCGGAGCATGACGTCTATGCCCCTTGCTCCGTCGGTGACCTGGCAGGGAAGGGATTCGACTACTGGGCGCTTGGTCATGTGCATCGTCGGCATGTGCACGGCCGGGATCCCTGGATCGTCATGTCCGGCATGCCGCAGGGCCGTGACATGGGCGAGGCTGGCCCCAAGACCGCGACCCTCCTGACCATTACGGAAGAATGCATTGAGGTGGAGGAGCTTCCGACCTCTACCGTCGAATTCCGCAACAGCATGCTTGATGTGACCGACGTCGAAAGCGACGACAGGCTGCGAGCTGCCCTGCGAGACCATTTGCGTGAAGAGGCCGAAGCACTGCGTTCCCCCACGGGCGTCCTGCGCCTGTCGCTTGCCGGCGCTTCGCCCCGTCATTGGCAGATTCTGCGCGACCGGGATGTCTGGGCTGAACAGGTTGCGGCCATGGCGCGCGACACAGGTGTGCTCTGGCTGGAAAAACTGGTTTTCGACCTCGATATTCCCGACGCCGCGGCGGGCACTTCCGTCGCCATTGGCGAACTTGCATCCATCATGACCGAGATCCGTGCGGAAACAGGCTTCATCGCGACCGCGAGGGCCGAGATGGAGGCCGTCCTGTCGGATGCCCCACCCGTGATCCGCGCGAGGCTCTGGCCCGATGAGGCGAAGGCTGATGCGCTGGTCGTCCGCTTGGCGCAGGCAGGCTCGGAACGGGTTCTCGCGCGCATGAGGGGGACCGAAGGCTGATGCGCCTGCGCGAATTACACCTTGCGCGGTTTGGGCATTTCACTGACCGTCGCTTCGACTTTGGTGCGGCCGACGGACGGCCCGATTTCCACATCATCCACGGCTTGAACGAGGCCGGGAAAACCACCACGATGGAGGCGATATTGCGCCTCTTTTTTGGCTTCCCGAAACGTGAACGTTACGCCTTCAGGCATCAGCGCGCCAACCTGAGCGTCTCGGCCAATTTGGAGATCGTGGACGGCGCACGGAAGTTCACCCGTCTTCCGACGCGCAGTGGTTCGCTCGTGGACGAGGCAGGTACGGCGCTTCCGGAATCGGCGCTGGCCATGCACCTGGGCGGGCTCTTGGAAGCTGATTACCGCAATCTTCTCTGCCTGGACGACGACACGATCGAAAGCGGCGGGGAAGAAATCGCACAGGCACGTGGTGATATGGGGCGGCTGCTGTTCTCGGCCGCTGCGGGAGTGGCGAATCTCAGCATCGTACTGGACAAGGTGCGGGAGGAGGCGGACGCTCTATGGCGCAAACGTGCCAGCACGACACGCATGGCAAAGCTGAAGCGCGAACGCGCCGCTGTGGAAAAGAGCATCCGCGACCGCAACGTGACCGCCGGGCAGTGGCGCGGGTTGAAGAAGGCGTTGTCGGACCGGGAGACAGAAGAGGTCGAGGCACGCGCGGCGCGCGACCGTTTGCACTTGGACGCTGCGCGGGTGGCTGCCCGGGGCCGTGCTTTTCCGCATCTCACCGAGATCGATCGGCTGGAGTGTCAGATTGTGCCATTTGCGGATTTTCCGGCACAGTTGGATTTCGATCCGGAACGGCTGGTCGACCTGTTGAAAGACGATGTGCAGGTGCGCGCGGATGCGAAGCGTCTCGCGCGCAAGATTGCGGAAATGACCGAGGAAAAGGAGGCGATCCACCGGGCACCCGACCGGCTGACCCTGTCAGAGAATCTCGACGTGCTCGAGGATTTGCGGAGCCGTGACGCCACAGCGCGTATGGATCTTGACCGCCGCCGCGGCATGGTAGCCGATCAGGAGGCGATAATGATCCGGGCGGCCCGCGATCTGGACGCGACGGAAGGTACCGACCCGCGTGCGCTTGTCCTGTCTTCGGCCAGGATTGCCAAGCTGGAGGCTGCTCGCGACGCATTGCATGGCGCAAATAATTTGACAGAGACTGAGAGCCGTGAAGTCACGGATCTGGTCGAACGGTTCGCGGAAGCACAAAAAGAACTTGAGGCGCAGGCAGCCGAGGCCCCGCCGGAAAAAGATCCGGGTGAAATCCTTGCCCGCCACGATGCCGATCGCCTCGCCTCCGCATGGGCCAAGGCGCAGCAGGCCATTGAGACGGCGGAATCTGATTTCCGAACCGCGCTGGAGACGCTGGCGCGGGGGGCGGTGACGTTCGACGCGCTGCCGGACTGCCCTGTAACTGCGGCCCAGGCCAAGGGCACTTGCGTGGAACACGATACCCTTGCCCGCCAGATCGAACAGGTTGAGGATGCCCTCGGACAACACCGCGAAACCGCTGCGGCACGTGAAGCCGAAGCCGAACAGCTCACCCGTAGTGGCGCGGTGGTTTCCGACGCCGACGCCGACGCTCTGCAAGCCGAGCGTGAGCGGCTCTGGCAAGTGCATCGCGAGACGCTGACCGAAGCAAGTGCCGATCCCTTCGAGGCAACAATGCGGCAGTTGGACGGGGTGATGCAGGGGCGGCTTGCACAGGCACGCGATCTCGGCCAGTTGCGCCAGATCGAGCAGGCCCGAGCGGAGGCGAAGGCGCGTGCGAAGAAAACCGCTAAACGACTGGACAAACTGAGCCGACGGCGAGAGGACCTGGCGGGGAGGATCGATGCCACCGCATCCGGGCTCGGCCTGCCTGTCCCGATACCCCCTGATGACTGGTTCAACTGGATCGTGGCGCATGTGGCGGCAGAAGAAGCACAGCGTGCGCTCGAGCACACCCGCACGACCCATGCCGATACACTTGAGCGCGCGGATCGGCTGGTAGAGGCCCTGCATCCGCTGGTCGGATTGGAGGATCCGCAATTCGACGCCGCCCTGTCCCGCGCCCGTGACCTTGCCATGGCCGCGCGTCAACAGACCGAGGCGGTGACCCGGGCGAAGGATGCACGTGACCGGATTGAGACAGATCTGACCAGGCGGAGATCCCGCCTGAAGAAGGCGAAGAAAGCGGCAGTGGACGCATTGCGGGATTGGGAGACGATTGTTACCGACCTGCTTGGTGGTCGCGTTGCACCCGAAACGCTGCTTGCTTCGTTCAAACCCCTGCGCGAATTGCGCGAGGCAGAGGCCTTGCGCGCAGAAATCGCAAGGCGGGTCACGACCATGGAGGCTGACCGGAAACAATTCGCGGCGGAAGTCGCGGTCCTCGCCGCCGCGCACGGGCTGCCGGAAAAGGAAACCCCGGCTGAAACATTTGCCGAACTGCGTGCCCGGGCCAGGGAGGCCGAGGAGGCCGAAACGGACTTCGCGCGTTTCTCTGACGGAATCGAAACGGCGGACGGCGAGAGGCGGGGCTGCCAAATAAGGCTGGACAATATCGTCGCGGAGCAGCAAGCCATAGGGCGGATCTTTCCCGAAGGGATAATTGTCGACACGATCGAAGACCTGCGCAAGGCCACTGACATTGCGCGGCGCGTCATCGACGATCGAGCCACGCAGGCGGATCACGAGGCCGCGCTCCTGCTGGAACTCTCGGTCCCCGATCTCGATGCAGCCCGGACCCAACTCAAGGGTGCCGATCCTGCATCCCTTGAGGCGGAGGCCGCCCGTCTTACGGCCGATCTCGAGATTGCAGAGACGGCATTGACCCGTGCGACCGAGGCCCGTGTGGCCGCCCGGCAGGCGCTGTCACAGGTGACGGGAGATGCCGAGTTTGCCGCGCTCGGTGAGCACAGGGCGGTTCTGGACCTGCAGATGGAAGAAGTTGCGCTTGAACATCTCGAATTGCATCTTGGCCACCGGCTGGCTGAAGAGGCGATCCGTCGTTACCGCGACGCCCACCGCAGCGGCATGATGGCCGCGACCGAACGTAGCTTCGCCACACTGACCCGGGATGCCTACACACAGTTGAAAAGTCAGCCTGAGGGCGATGGTGAAGCCTTGCTGGCTGTCGATTCAGGGGGTACCGCGAAACGGGTGGCAGAGATGTCGAAGAGTACGCGGTTTCAGCTCTACCTCGCCTTACGCGCCGCTGCGTACGAACAACTCGTCACACAGGGCATATGTCTGCCGTTCTTCTGCGACGACATATTCGAGACCTTCGACGAAGAACGAACAAGCGCCGCCTGCCGCGTCATGGAACAGATCGGCCGCAAGGGACAAGCTATCTACCTTACCCACCACCGCCATGTGCTCGATATCGCCGAGATTGTCTGCGACACGGCACCGATGGTGCATGAACTCTGATGGGGGTCGTCGGGGCATTTCACCTCGGTGACAGCATTGTTTTCGTTCGAGAGCGCACAACGCCAAAAACCGGCGGAAACAAGCAGGCCGCCGGTGACTGGAAGACGCAGTTGCGGACGGCTGTCAAGACCGGCCCTGGTCGGCTTTCCAACTCTTCGGATCCTGGCGCCGACGGGCG
This sequence comes from Paracoccaceae bacterium, assembly GCA_963664045.2. Lineage (GTDB taxonomy): Bacteria > Pseudomonadota > Alphaproteobacteria > Rhodobacterales > Rhodobacteraceae > JAPPHA01. The sequence continues at coordinate 100,347 of CAXXGT010000007.1, forward strand.
GGACCGGCAGATCAGAGAATGCTGCGAATTGGGCCACTCGGTTGCGGCTGGGCCGCGAATTCTGAACAGCTACAATTCCCGACTTCGACGAGGCCTTCACTGACGGCGACACGTTCGCCGAAGCCATCGCCGAAGCCGCGGACTGCCTGGAGGAAGCGCTCGCGGGCAGGATGGCGCGGCGCGAGGACATTCCGTCGCCGAGCCCGGCCAAGGGCCGGCCGGCGGCGGTTCCCGGCGCGGTCCTGGCCGCCAAGGCGGCGCTCTACGATTCCCTGCGCGAAGAGGCGCTGTCCAACAGCGCCTTCGCGGCGGCCATGGGTATTCACGAAAGCGAGGTTCGCCGCATGCTCGACCCCCGCCACGCCACCAAGATCGGCAGGCTCGAAGAAGCCCTCGCCCGCTTCAAGAAGCGTCTGGTGGTTACGGTGGAAGAAGTCGTCATCGCATGATTTGTTTTGGATTACCCGAAGGAATCGGAGACTCAGGGCCGAGAGGAACGGTGAGGTATCAAAAGAACCAAAACATGTTGCAAACAAACAGGGACCACTAAATTCACGGAGGTCAATGCTCTGTGGAAAAGGAGCCCTCGTGATCCACCGTCTCGATTTATGGTGCTCCAGCATGGTTTGCGGCAACTCCCGTTCGGCGGTACCGTCGATTGACCCCCGGCTTTTTGGTGTTCCCCTGGATTGGCCAGTGTCGAACAGAGGAGCGCGTTTTCTTCCCCGCCCTGAACGCCGAGGTTCCAGCGCGTGGAGTTGGATGAATCGAGAGTTTCAAGCAAGGTACCAAGAGGACGGAGGGGTGCGATTCCCCCTCCGCTTCTTGACTGGTGTGCGGCTTCCGGCACGAGCGTGCCGCACCAAGTATCAGTTCTTGTCACCGTAGAACACTGACTGGAAGTCCGGGCCCGTGGTGTAGCCGACGACACCGGCCTGGTTGTCACCGCCGAACTGGCCGGCGACGTCATACGCCTGCGAATTGGCCGTGGTGGTGCCCGTGAACCGCCCCCCGGCGACAGGCATCGCTTCCCATTCGAGGGAGCCGAGGGTCGGCACGTTCTTGAGGGCGAGGACGGCTTCCGGGCCGGTTGTGCCCAACGTGACCGTGACGTTCGCCACGCCGGTGGCGATGGCGGGATTCGTGCCGTAGAAGCCGGCCCATTCCCCCGTCCATGTCGCCGCCCCGGTCGGCTGGTGCTGCGGTGTGGGATCGGGGGAAAGACGCGGCGTCCGGGCGTTGCCCGAAGTGGAGTACCACGCGCTCATTCGATGGACGGGGTTCTCGATGCCGAGGTCGACACCGTTGACGACCGCCCAATTGCCGAACCCCGGGGTGAACGCCGCCATGCGCGCGCTTGCACCCTCGCGCCCCACCTCGGGATGCGCACCCCAGGTGGTGAAGACCTCACCGGGTGCCGGGAGGTTGACGGCGATGGTCTCGCCGGGCGCGAGGTCGACCGGCGTGGTCGGACCGAGCTCCTGGCCGTTCGAGAGATGCACCTCGACCCGCACGCGGGGGAGCGTGTCACCGGTGATGTTGGTCGCGGTGCCGGTGAAACCTTGTGTGGCGTCGTCGTAGCGCAGGACGAGGCGGGCGCCGGCGCGCGTATTCCAGTAGGTATCGGTACGGTCATACTGGGTGGCGGATTCCTCTCCGCCTCCACCACCACTTTCAGCACCTTCCCTGCCTTCACCCGCGCCTCCATGCTCGCCCGGGTGTTCGCCGCCACCGGCTTCACGGCTGGATTCGGAACTCGTCGAACAGGCTGCAAGGCTGAGCGCAAGCAGAAAAGCGGCCGGGAAAATCAGCCGGTGAAGCGAACCGGACTGGAAATCCCGGATAGACGCTTGCAGGTTTTTACGCATTTCAATCTCCTTCATTGACATGACTGTCTCCGGCCTCCGCGGGTGAGCCCCCGGTCAGAGCATTCCGGGGTCGTGAACTGAAACGGTGCCGTCGACTCAACGTTCTTCTGTGTGGGGTTGCGCCTGGAGCGGCGGGCGACTGGAAGGGCTCCATGCCGGTTGCACACCGAACGGTTGTGGAACCACCGGAATTTCGACTGTCCCGGTCCGGCGTGCCGGCATCGGTCGCGGGGACTCCATGATCAGGATGCGCTTCGGTTGCCGCTTGCCGCCAAGGGCCGGGGCGGACCTAGTCGCCGTCGTGGTCCAGCCGCCTGACGAAGTCCGCCAATCGCTGGTCGTACTCCTCTTGCGTGACGATCGCGTCGCCGTTGACATCGAACAGCTGGAATGCGCGCACCGTGGTCCGGCGCGTGGCCTCGTGCCAGAGCGCTGCGAACTCCTCCAGGCTCAGATTGCCGTCGCCGTTGCCGTCGTGGGCGGCGAGGCGGTTGTTGCGCAACGCTTCGATCCCGGCCCGCGCGTGGCCGCCGTCGCTGTCCATTCCGAAAGTGCCGCGTGGCCCTGCCGCGGTCAGCACATGCAGGTCACCATCAAAGTGGTCCTTGCCATGACGGCCTTCGAACCCGCCGTCGTGATGGCTGGCCTCGTTTTCGCCCGCGAGGGCGCCACCTGCGCCGACGACGGCGACAAGTGTGATGGCAGTCAGTATCGTCGTATTTGTTCTCATTGGAGGTCTCCTGCACCGGTTGATCCATCGGTTCGTGATGGATGCAGGCAATATGGGAACAAGATGTCGCAAGACTATGCCGATGAGGCGGTTAAAGTGTCGCTTGCCGCGGCAGTTCCACGGAATGACACAATTCGATACACCTTTTTTTCCCTTGCCTGTGAGAACCGCCCAAGGTCCCGCGCATGGAATCCCGCCCTCATGTTCTTTTGGTTGACGATCATCGCGAGATCAGGAAGCCGCTCGCGCGTTACCTCGAGCGCCACGGGTTTCGCGCGACCGTGGCGGAGAGTGCGGCCGCTGCACGGCGCGCATTGCGCGCGGCGGCGGTCGACCTCGTGGTCCTGGACATCACGATGCCGGGCAGTTCGATGTCGGTGACCTCCATGCCTTGTGCTGGATTCACGCAGAGCGGAATGTCCGCAAGCCGGACGGAAGCACCCCGTATCAGCATGAACGGGTCGATGCTGTGCTCGACAGGGTATGGAAGCTCTACCGCAATCTTGACCGCTACCGGAAGTATTCCACCCCGCTGCGCAAGTCCGTCATGGAGAAACGGTTCGACCAGCTCTTCGGCACTCTCACCGGTTACGCCTGTCTCGACCGGTTGCTCGAGCGGCTGAAGGGGAACAAGGACGAGCTTCTGCGCGTTCTCGACCATCCGGAGGCACCACTGCACACGAATCGGATCGAGAACGGCATTCGCCCCCACGTCACGCGTCAGAAGGTCTCGATCGGAACCCGGAGTGACGCCGGACGTGTGGCACGGGACGCCAAACTCGGGGCACTGAAGATCTGCAAAAGGCTCGGGGTGTCATATTGGGACTATCTGAGGAACCGTCTGGGCGTTGCCGGCGCACCCGAAGTGCCGCGGCTTGCCGATCTTGTCAGGCAGCGCGCGGCAACCTGACATTCCCTGACCCGACAACGTCGGAGCTAATCGGGGCTTCCCGGAAGTCCCGGAACACGACGTCAACGTCAGTCACAATTCCCTGCACGTTGCCCCCATTTCGGGGAAGGCCATAAGTCAATCAAAACAAACGAAAATCGATGCGACAAATTGTTCCTGACCCCTTGACGGGTGTTGCGTCCAATGGCATGTCGCGCACGCTTTCCTGGGGTTTGAATATACCCGAATCGGCGAGGCTTTGGAGATTCGCATGGCGTGGTGTTGCAACCGATCTGAATGACAGTTCCGACGCTTTTTTCTTTTCTTTTCGTTTGGGTCTTTCCCGATGTCGTCTTTCCTGGTTCAATCTTCGCTTTCCGGCTTCGTTTCGATGGCTATACCTGTTCTGCTCATCGCCTACCTTGCCTTGGTCTTCCACGCTCTCTGGCACCTCGACTCTCCTGATCGCTGATGCATCGCCTCTTTTCGCCGTCCTGAAAGTGCGCATGAAGACCATGGGCGCACCGTTTCTTCCTCCGGTAAACCCGCGAAAGATCGCATATCGAACCGAATACGGCCCGAAACGCCGTGAAGGTGCGGAAAGCTGCTTCGCGTGCCTGCTGGCGACTCAGGCAGCTTCTTGGTCGTCAGATGTTCCCGGCGGCGATGTTGGCGGACGTTCCGCCGGCCGTGGTCCGACCAGGACACCCTCGATCCGCGCCACGCGGCCGTGCAGGTCCCTCAATTCGCCGCGGATTGAGGCGATGTCACCGCGGACGTCAGCTTCCAACCGATCCATGTGTGCGGTCAACTCCCGGCGCAGGTTGGCGTTCTGGGTCAGGAGCAGCGCTGCCAAGGCCCCGCCGGTGCCCAGAACCGCTAAGATGATGTCGAGATTGTGCCACCCATGACCATCATCCTGACATGGGGCAGGGGGGTTGGAACAGGGGCCATTGTTTTCAATTCGAGTTCCGGGATTCAGCCTTCCAAGTCTAGCGCTGCCCGAATTCCGCCACAATCATGAAAGCGGGTATGGCCACATCAACAAGCACTTGCAGCGGTGTGTAGTGCCCACTCATGAAACACGAGCGCGAGAATTCGTCGGTGAACACAGTTGCGAAGGGTGAAGTCAAAAAGTGTCGTATCGCTCCTTCCGGTATCGACCCCCTATACACACTCGGGCACCGGAGTGATAAGTGGTTGGCCTGCGAAAAACGCGGCCAGGTTCTCGCGCTGAAGCGCGCCCATTCTGGTACGCGCTTCGATCGTGCCCGAGGAGTGGTGCGGTTGCAGAAGGACATTGTTCAGCATCAGAAAGCGCGGATCGATGTTGGGCTCATCAACAAAGACATCGAGCGCTGCTCCTGCGATGGCTTTCGTTTCAAGCGCTTCCAGGAGTGCCTTTTGGTCCACGGCTGCGCCGCGTGACACGTTGACCAACAACCCGGTCGGTCCAAGTGCGCGAATGGCATCTGCACCGACAATACCCACGGATGCGGGACCGCCAGAGATACAGACAAACAGCACATCCACGTCAGCCGCCATGGCGGCGATGTCGTTGTAGTAAGCCCAGCCAGGCGTCTCTTTGGGCGCACGCGCGAAATAGCTGACGTCGATGTTGAATGGCACCAGGCGTTCGGCGACAGCGCGTCCGATGCGACCCAGGCCGACAATCCCGGCTTTCTTGCCCGATACCCTGCGTTGCAGGCAGTATTCGCCGTGCCTTGCCCAGTCGCCGGATTCAATCCAGGCCTGTGCGCCCGGAATGTTGCGCGACCATCCGATCATCATGCCAATGCTCAGATCCGCGACGTCCTCCGTTAGGACATCGGGTGTGTTCGAGACCAGGATGCCGCGCAACACGGCATGCGCGACGTCGATGGTGTCATAACCCGCACCAAGGTTGGCAATCATTCCAAGGTTGGGGAATTGATCCATTATGTTCCCGCCTAGAGACGAATGCCCGCGAAAAGCGATGGCGCGGATCGCGTCCCGGACCTCGGACGGCAGGTGGTCCGGCGCGCCGCCTTCATTCATGGACCAGGTCTGATAAGCGGACTCCAACGGCACTCTATCGAAATCGTCGTATTTCCCTACGACGAGGATGTTTGGCTTGGTCATCTGATGCCCCTTCCGGTCTCACCCACGCAGCAAGTTCCTGAGATTGACCGACGGGTCTTCCAAGGCCTCGGTGGGTGGTTTTATCCGGGCTTCCATCAGCTTCATCGCAAATCGTATGTCCTTGGCAATTCTCGTGCCCCGCGCGATGCCCGCAGCAAGGCCAAGTTGGCCGTCTGGCGCAAGTCCGAACGAGACATGGTGATCCGGCGCATAGGCCCTCTCGACCAGGACTTGCGATGGGTTTGGATGACCGGCAACCTGCAAGACGTGGTCACATTGATCGGACCAGACAAAAGGCGTCAGGCGGCAATGAACCGGTTCGGACGCAACCATGTTCTGCCCGGCAATGTCGCCTTGCTGACCTGCGGTGGTCCAGGCTTCCAGTCGAACAGGCGGATTGCGTTCGCCGAAAATGGGCGCAGCACAGCAATCGCCAGCAGCGAAAATGTCTGGGTTCGACGTGCGCAAATTGGCGTCGACGCGAATGCCGTTATCTATGTCCAGCCCTGCGGCTTGCGCCAGTTCGACGTTCGGTTCCGCACCGATTCCGGCTACGACGAGATCGACCGACGCGAGGTCACCGGGCGTGACAGAGACTCCGGTCTGGAATGACACGCCGTTATTTTCGTGGAGGTCTTGGACGATCTCAGCGATCCTTTGCGGCACGCCGCGCCCAAGGATACGCGGTGCGGCCTCCAGCACACGAACGGGCAACCCGAGCCTGCGAAAACTCGCGGCAAGCTCTAGCCCGATGAAGCCGCCGCCAATAATTGCAGCGGATTTTGCCGTTTGGGCACGGGTGAAAATGGCGTCTGCATCAGACTTGCTGCGCAGGGTGGCGATTGGCCCCACGCCGTCGAGCGTAAGTGGCCGCGCGCGCGCGCCGGTGGCAATCAGGAGTTTTTCATAGGACAACTCCGTACTGTCACCCAGCGTCAGGCTGTGGGCGGTCGGATCAATACGGGCGACGGTTTGATGCAAGACTGTCAAGTTGGCTCGCTCGATCCGGTCTTCCGGCAGAATGGGAACAGTCGCGACTTGGCCATGCTTCCACTTCGAAAGGGGAGGACGTTCGTAGGGCGGAAATGCGTGATTGCGGTCGATCATGGTGATCGCACCGACATACCCCTGCGCCCGGGCTGCAAGGGCCGCGCGTAGACCGGCATGGCCGACGCCGATCACGATCAGTCCGGTCATTTTGCTGGCGTTGCGCTGCCCCGTCTTGCCCGTTCGGTGTGGCGCTTGCGGAAGTACTCGTCCGCCTCAGGTGTGCCATCGTGCAGGCTGCCGAACCACTTGTCCAACGGCACGTTGCTCTCGCCAAAGTTCACGTTGTGATAGCGGTGGTGCAGGTAGTGCATGTAGCGATCGTTTCTGAGGGCAAGTTCGTCGCCGAAGACGATTTCGTCAAAGCCGGAATGGCTGCTTGCCGGACCAAGGCCAGTCTGGAATCCATTGAGCATCATGTGCAAGGGATGAGAGGGGACGACGATGTGGATCAGCATGCAGGAGAAGTATAAGAGGTGTTCGACAGGGTGCATTGCCAAGCCGGACCAGGGGCCGACATTGACGTTCTTGTGGTGGATGTAATGCACGCGATCGTAGAGTGGTTTCCAATGGATCAGGCGGTGAATCCAGTAGAAATGGAAATTCCGCCAGAAAGGTACGGCCATCATCAGGAGGCAGAACAGTATCGGGTGTTCGGCCGGATCAAGGTAAGGCATCCAACCGTTGGCATAGCCCCACCACAGGCCACATTCGTAAAGTGTCCAGATCAGGGTGCCAACTTGAGCCCAGAAGATATTGTCCCAAACCTGATCGTTGAAAAGGAAGGTCGGATTGTTCCTTGACTGCCAGTTGGTGTTATACTTCTTCAGACGCCCCTGCATTTTTTTCCCGCAGAACCACATGTGGAACGCGCCTGTCCAGACCCAGACAAGCACAAGGTTTCGCAGAAAAATTTCGCTCATCCAGCTGATTTGGAAGATCTCCATCCGTGCAAGTTCCGGTGTGAACCAGGCATAAGACACGCCGATCAGCACCATGTAGATGGCGAACCATGGAAAGAAGAAACCGGGGAAACCGATAAGCCATTTGAAGATCTTCGGGAAATTCAAGGGATCATCAAGCAGGGGTTCAAGATGGACCGGGCGACCCGACCACCATTCGCCGCGACGGTTCCGTTCCTGACCGTGTTCGTCAATCGTGACTCCAGGCTTTCCGGCCATTTGTCGTCCTTCCTTCCGCCCCCGCAGACGGTGCGGTCTTCCCCGGATCCAGCCTGCGTCCATTGCGGCTGTCAATTTTAACGTCGTTAGCATCGCTCCAGGTTCAGTGTCAACAAAGTTTCGAAACTTTTACTTGTAATCGAAACATTTTCCTATTTGCGAAAAAATATTGACGCAGGTAATGTGTCGGCTTAGGCTAATGGCATGCAGATGCCGTCCTCGCCGAAATCGGTCAAAGACCCCTACGATGCGGTGCGCGACGGGTTGATTTGGGGACGATGGAAGTCGGGCGAGCGGCTGAAGCCGCAACATCTGAAAGATGAGTTTGGCTGCACATCGGCTGCTTTGCGGGAAGCGCTCTTGCGGCTGGCGGGCGAGGGGTTTGTCGAGGTTGTAAAACACCGGGGTTTTCGAGCCGTCGAACACTCCGAGGAAACATTCCGCCAGGTCGCGCATCTGCGGCTGGTGCTGGAGATCGAAGGGGCTGAACTGGCGCTGAAGTTCGGTGACTTCGATTGGGAAATGGCGCTGAATGCTGCAAATCACAATCTTGAGTACATCGAAAACCGGATGGCGGCGGCGGAGGATGTGAGCCTGTTCCTGAAACGCTGGTCCCGGCAGGATTGGCATTTCCACAGTACCCTGATGTCGGCCTGCGGGTCAGATACGCTGATGCAGATCTACAAGTCTGTTTACGACACGTTCCGCATGTATGCGGTGTCACAAATCTCCGGTTTCGGGTTCTCCGAAGTCACGCGGCAGGAACATCAGGCGATCTATGATGCTGCCATTGCCCGAGATCTGCCCGCCTGCCTTGCGGCGATCCGGACACATTTGGTTCTTTACGAAGACAGTAATCGCCAGCTCAGGCGGCTGGCCCCCAAGGGAGCATGAGACATGAGCAAGGTTGCGCTGGTGACGGGAGGCGGGTCCGGGATTGGTAAGGCTTGCGCGATCAAACTGGCCGCGAACGGATATACGGTAGTCGTGACGGGCAGAAGACAGGATGCGCTGAATGACACTGTTGCAACCATGGGCGGCGGCCATGGTTTTGCCTGCGACGTGACGGATGCAAGCCAGGTGGACGCACTATATTGCCGTATCGAAAAGACCTGCCGCCGTTTGGACATCCTTTTCAACAATGCAGGCATCAATGTGCCCGCCGCCCCTATCGGTGACATTCCGCACGAAGACTTCCTGAAAGTGATGAACGTGAATGTCTATGGCGCATTTCTGTGTGCCCGCGGCGCATTCAACATGATGCGAGATCAGGACCCTCGGGGCGGGCGCATTATCAACAACGGATCGGTCTCGGCCGCTGTACCGCGCCCTGGTTCGACACCTTATACAAGTTCGAAACATGCGATTACGGGGTTGACGCGTTCGATCTCGCTGGATGGGCGGCCCTTCAACATCGCCTGCGGACAAATAGACATCGGCAACACTGCCTCCGACATGACGTCAAGAATGTCGGATGGTGTTCTTCAGGCGGATGGATCAATGAAACCCGAACCTGTCATGGGGGTGGAAAATGTCGCTGATGCCGTGCTGCACATGGCCGATTTGCCACTTGAGGCGAATGTTCAGTTCATGACGATCATGGCGACCACAATGCCCTTTATCGGGCGCGGCTGATTATTGTTGGCGGGTGGTTTGACCTGGCATGAACTTAGGTTTGATTTCCGTGACGCGAGGCACCTCGACTCCATGCAGGCGAGCGACGAGGTGTTGTGCGGCAACGCGCCCCATGCTTCCCCGAAGTGTCCGATAAGTGGTCAATTTACGCGACAGGACAGCGCTGCCGTCCATAGCGTTGAAACCAACCAACCCGATATCCCGCGGCGCCTTGATGCCAAGTTCCTCGCAGGCGCGAAGGCCGCCGATGGCGAGGTGGTCGTTGACGAAGAAGATAATGTCCGGCCGGTTCTGCCTTTGGCAAAGCTGCATGGCGCCGGTGTAACCCCAGACGAAATTGTTCCGGCGCATTGTGTTGACAGTCATTGGTACTTCGGTGACGCCCTCGTCATGGAGGGCCTCAAGTGCTCCCTGAAACCGTTTGTCTGCACGAGCGTCGTGGCCAGACGAGCCCAGCACGAAACCAGGGCGCCGATACCCAAGGGTCAAGGCGTGTTGTGCCATCGCACGGCCCGCCTTCTCGTGATCGATGCCGACGCAGAAGTCGATCGGGTCGTCCGAGATGTCCCAAATCTCGGCGGTCGGTATGCCTGAGCGCCGAATGATCTGGCGCACGCGTAGATCATGGTCGGTGCCGGTCAGGACGATGCCTGCCGGGCGCCAGGACATCAGCCGTTCGACCCATTTCAATTCTTCGGCCCGTTCGTAGTTGTTGCTGTGGACTACCATCAAGATCCCGGCCCTGGCGAAGCCGCGGCGCAATCCTTCCAGCATCGAGGCAAAGACGTCGTTGAACAGGGTCGGTACGCAAACGCCCACAAGGTCGGAACTGGCTTTGACAAGTGACCGAGCATTGGCGTTCGCGACATAGTTGATGTCTTCGGCGACCTGTAAGATCTGGGCACGTTTGGTTTCGGATACACCCTCCATTCCGCTCAACGCACGCGAGACCGTTGGGGCGCTGACCTCACAAATTTCAGCAATGTCTTTGATCGTAATCGTCAATTTGGTTTTCGGCGGTTTACTTAAACGTTTGCGTTTTTCTTTCGCGAACGACCTTAACAGGAAACCACTTCCCTGCAAGGGTGAGTGACGGATGGTCGGCTTCTGACGAAAATGAAGGCGTTGAACCTTGAACCCGGCAAAAGCAGGGCTGTTCATCGAAATAGCAACCGGCAACTGGGAGGAAACCATGGACCAATTTTCCAAAATCGTCGGCAAGACGTTGATCGCCACTGTTGGCGCAATTGCGCTCATGGCCGCAACGGCATTTGCAGACCCCTATGAGAAATACCGAGGCACCGAGATTGTGGTAAGTTGGCCGTCACTGGCACACTTTACTATTGCCGAGAAACTGATCCCCGAATTCACTGAAGAAACCGGAATCTCCGTGGAAACCGATCCTCTGCAATACGGAAAATTGCGTGACAAGCAGCTCCTGGAGATGGGGAAAGCCAAGGGAGACTACGATGTCGTTACCTGGGTCGTGTTCTGGAAGACGGAATATGTGCAAAAAGGCCTGTTGACACCCTTGAGCGAGATGTTTGCGAACCCGGCGCTTGTCGATCCGAACTATGACATCGACGACATCACGCCGGCTTACCTGGAAAACGGCGGCAAGGTTGGGGGACGGCAGGGGTACCTGGCGGGGGCATCGGCTGGCCTCTACGGAATCCCCTTCTCAGCGCAGACAACGATGATGGCGTACCGGAAGGACCTTTTGGAGAAGTATGATCTGGCGGTGCCGACCACTTATGACGAACTTCTTGCCGCGTCGAAGCTGATCAACGAAAAGGAAGGTATCGGCGGTTTGACCGGGCGTGCACAGTCGGGTCACCAGGCCAATGACTATTTCCTGACCCATTACGGGCCAACAGGAGGCATTATCCTTGATGACAATTACAAACCTGTCATCAATAACCCCGATGCCGTGAAAACGGTCGAGATGCTGACCGAGTTCGTGAAGGTTGGACCTCCGGGCATGACGGCCTATGGCTATGGCGACATGGTCAACAGCTTCGTGCAGGGCGATGCTGCCTTTTACCTGGATGCCTCGAAAATCCGCAAGACGGTCGAGGATGAAACCAAGAGCCGTGTCGCTGGAAAGGTGGGCTATGCATTGCATCCGACGATCAACGGCAACTGCGGATCAGGCACAGGTGGTTTCGCCATGGGCATTCCGGGCAACAGCCAGAACAAGGAAGCTGCCTTCCTGTTCATTCAATGGATGACCAACAGGACCACTGACCGGAAGCTGGCCGACATGGGTGGCGATCCGATCCGGACATCGACCATGAATGACCCCGAGCTTCAGGCAAAGTTCGAGGATTACCCGGTTCTGGTCGAGCAGTTGAAATGCGCGCGCGCCGACTGGCGTCCATTGATACCGGAATTCCCGGAAATCGACGCGCAGATCATCGGGATATCGGTCTCGGAAGCGATCACCGGTCAGAAAACGGCCCAGCAAGCCATGGATGAAGCGAATGCCAAGATCGAGGCTTTGCTGACCGAAAAAGGCTACTACGCCTGGCAGTAGGACTGCTTGAAAAATCATCGGGGCGCGGCATCGCTCAGTGCCCCGATGTCATGACCTTTAACCGGTGACCCGCATGAAGAACCTGCGTGCGGTTCTTTCCGAGAACCTGATTGCCTATGCCTTTCTGGCCCCGGCGCTGCTGATCCTGATCATAGGGCTGGTCTATCCGCTAGTCACCACGGTGCAGATGTCTTTTCTGGACTATTCCATGGGCACACCGTGGGAAAGCCGGGAATGGGTCGGGCTGCAATGGTTCGAGAAACTTCTGAATGATCCTAACGTCTGGTATTCCTTCTGGGTCACGCTGCGTTTTGGCTTCTGGGTTGTTCTGATCGAGATGTTCGTCGGTACCGGGCTTGCCCTGGCCCTGGAACGTCCAATCCGCGGTGCGTCCCTGTTTCGTACGGCCCTGATCATTCCGCTGATGGTTTCGCCGATCGTCGTCGGTCTGATCTGGCGGTATCTGTTCGACGCGCGAACCGGCATGATCAACTATTACCTCGGCGCCTGGCTCGGAATCGGTCCGATCCCCTGGTTGGCGGATCCGAATATCGCGCTGACCTCGCTGATCATCACCGATATCTGGCAGTGGACGCCGTTCATTTTCATCATCGTGCTGGCAGGTTTGCAGGGTATCCCCAAGGATGTAATCGAAGCCTCGACCATCGATGGAGCCAACTGGTGGCAGATGACGTTTCTTGTGAAGTTGCCAATGATCAAATCGGTCCTGATCGTCGCACTGCTGATGCGGATCGTCGACGTCTACAAGGTGGTCGAGGTGGTCTTCATCCTGACCGAAGGCGGCCCGGGCCTCGAGACGGAGTTACTGGCATTGCATGTCTACAAGGTCGCGTTCCTGAGCCAGAATCTTGGCTACGCCTCGACAATCTCGATGCTTCTGTTGGGAATCGTGACCGTGCTCAGCCTGATCGTCCTGTCCTTTTCCAACCCCATGAAAACGAAGTCGGATTTCTGAGATGAGCTCGACAGCAGAAAGAGCTACGCCATCCCATTACGCACTCGTCGTCATCCTCGCCCTGATGGCGATCGGGCCGGTTTACATCATGATCATGACCTCGTTCAAAAACCAGGTCGACATGTTCAGCCGGGTACCTTTGTGGCTTTTCGTGCCCACGCTCGACAACTATTCGAACGTGCTGTTTCAGAAGAACTTCGACCGCTACCTTTTCAACTCGCTCTTCGTGGCGATCATGTCGACGTTGATCACTCTCGCACTGGCCGGATCGGCGGCTTATGCCATCGCGCGCAAGGATTTCTGGGGCCGGGGGATTGTCAGCTACGGCAACCTGATGATCCGAATGGTGCCGCCAGCGGTAATCGCCGTGCCGGTTTTTGCGTTGTGGTCCCGCTGGGGCTTCTCGGGCCGCTTCGAGGAGCTTTGGGGACTGACGTTGTTTTATACGGCTCTGAACCTGCCTTTTGCGATTTGGCTTCTCTTCAGCTTTGTCAAGCAAATCCCCGAGGATCTGGAGGAAGCTGCCATAGTCGACGGCGCGACCCCGTTCCAGGTCTTCCGCCTCGTTATCTTCCCCCTGATGAAGTCTGGCTACGCGGTGGCGGCGATTTTCACCTTCCGTATCGCCTGGAACGAATTTCTGCTGGCGCTATTCCTGACAGGCCGAAAAGCTCGGACCCTGCCGGTTGCCATTCAGGGGTTCCTGACTGACGAGGGTGTCGAATGGGGACGCATCATGGCCATGGGCACACTGGTCGTGATCCCTTCCCTGATTATCACGTTCTTTGCCGCACGCCAGATCATTACCGGTCTGACCGCCGGTGCCGTGAAAGGATAACGTCATGGGCAGCGTGACATTCAAAGACATCCGCAAGAGCTATGGCGCGGTCGAGGTGCTGCACGGCATCGACTTCCGGATCGAAGATGGCGAGTTCTGCATTCTCGTCGGCGCCTCGGGTTGCGGCAAGTCCACGCTTCTCAGGATGCTCGCGGGGCTTGAAAGCGTCACTTCGGGGGAGATCATGATTAATGACAAGGTCGTGAATGACGTCCGGCCTAAACAACGCGACATCGCGATGGTTTTCCAATCCTATGCACTTTATCCACATATGACCGTGGCGCAGAACATGGGGTTTTCCCTGCGTCTTGCCGGCGTACGAAAAACGGAAATCGCGGAGCGCGTCGGCAAGGCAGCCGAGATCATCGGCCTGACCGACTTTCTGGACCGGCAACCGAAAGCGCTTTCGGGCGGGCAACGTCAGCGGGTGGCAATGGGGCGTGCCATTGTACGCGATCCACAGGTGTTTCTGTTTGACGAACCCTTGTCGAACCTTGACGCGAAACTGCGGGTACAGATGCGGGCCGAGATCCGGTCGCTTCAGCAAAGTCTGGGCACGACAACGGTTTACGTTACACACGATCAGGTCGAGGCGATGACGATGGCTGATCGGATCGTCATATTGGATGCCGGCGTTGTGCAACAACAAGGGGCGCCGCTCGATCTATATGACAACCCCTCCAACAGGTTCGTAGCGGGTTTCATCGGCTCACCTTCGATGAACTTCTTTGAAACCGAGGTTGTCGAGGGCGGCCTGAAACTGTCAACGGATTACGTCATTCCGAATGTGGGCGGGGCCGCAAGTGGCAAGGTGATTTACGGCGTCCGGCCCGAGCACATCGAGATCGGCGAAGGCGGGGCGGAGGCAGCCGTTGATGTGGTCGAACCGTTGGGTTCGGAAACGCTGGTTCAAGTGACATTGGCAGGTGTGAAAGTGGCCTTTCTATCCAAGGACCGGCTAAACTTGAAGCCCCGCGAAATCGTTCCGCTGCGATTGGACAATCCGACGCATCACATCTTTGACCCTGACACGGGGCTGCACATTTGAAACATGGATGAGCTTGCGCTCGTAGACTGGCTCCTGTCGCCCATTGATCACACGCGCCGGCATGAGGTCAGCGGCGCAGAAAGTTGGCATGGTCGGCTGATGGTCTTCGCATGGGTTTTTTTGCTTCCCGGAGGTGTTCTCGCGGCGCGTTATCTCAAGATCACACCTCGCCAGAACTGGCCGCGGGAGCTGGACAACCGTACGTGGTGGCACACTCACTTGTGGCTGCAATGGACAGGCGCACTAGTCAGCCTGGCGGGGTTAATCGTGATCGTCCGGCAATTGGGGGGCATCAGGTTTTTCGACTCCCCGCATCATTTCTTTGGATGGCTGACCATGGGGCTGATATTGCTTCAGATCTTCACGGGTCTCTTTCGCGGCTCGGCGGGCGGGCCGACGTATCCCGCACCTGACGGCAGTTGGCGCGGGGATCATTTCGACATGACGCGCAGGCGAAAAATCTTTGAATATAGCCACAAGTTTCTCGGCTATGTGGCCCTGGCCTCAGGTGTTTTGGCGATCCTGTTCGGACTTTATTCCTCCAACGCGCCCATTTGGATGTGGGGCGCAATCATATTTTGGTGGGTGATTTTGCTGGCCTTCGCGTTCATTCTGCAAGTCACGCTGGGTGCGGTTGACACCTACCAGGCCATTTGGGGTGCTGACCCGGAATTGCCGGGTAACCGGATCGAACCGATTGGCTTCGGGATCAAACGACTGCCTCCGGGAGGAAAGACGTGAAGAAGATCTATACTGCCGGCGCACAACCGGCTGAGCGCACCGTGACCATTCCGTGCATGCGCAAGGCAAAAGCCGAGGGTCGCAAGCTTGTGCAGGTGACGGCGAACACTCCGGAAGAACTGCGCGCAACCGAAGAAGCCGGCATCGACATGATGGTTAGCGACGCCGCCAACGCCGGCATCATCCGGCAACACAACAAGACGACCTTTTGTACGGCCGCAATCAAGATGACCGAGCATGCGACGACCGATGACATCTTGCGCGAGGCGTTCCGCGCGCTGCAGGCAGGCGCCGATGCAATCATCACGCCGCGCAGTTTTCAGGTGATCGAAACTCTGGCCCGGGAAGGCATTCCCGTGATGGGGCACCTTGGTTTGGTGCCGCGAAAATCGGTCTCGATTGGGGGGATGCGCGCGGTTGGCAAGACGGCAGAAGAGGCATTGGAGTTGTTCCGTGACTTCAAGCGCCTGGAATGCGCAGGAGCTTTCGCTGTGGAATCCGAGGTGATCGCGGCCCAAACCATGGCCGAAATCGCAAAGCGTACGCCATTGATCTGCGTTTCTCTTGGTTCTGGCAAAGGCGGGGATGTGAACTTTCTATTTCAGACCGACCTGACCGGTGAGACACCAAATCCGCCGAGGCACGTTCAGGTTTTCGGCAATCTGACGTCCCTGCACAAAAAGATTTACGACGCGCGCATCGCAGCCTTGACGGCGTTTCGCGAGGCCGCCACATCAGGTGCCTTTCCGCCGGATCACATCACACCGGCCATGTCCGAGGCCGAGTACGAAAAGCTGTTGCACAGCATCGACAACATCTAGGGAAAGCAACAAATGGCTGAAAAAGTTCGCGTCTGCTCGGTAGGAGACATAGAAGAAGAAGATGTCATTCGATTTGATCACGGCGACAAAAGCCTGATTATCATCCACGGACCGGACGGAAACTTCTATGCCGCCGACGGGTATTGTACCCATGAAAAACAGCATTTGTCCGAAGGGATTGTGGACGAATTTGAAATCGAATGTCCGCTGCATTTCGGTGCATATGATTATCGAACCGGGGATCCGACGGTTCCGCCGGTGTGCGAAGCCTTGAAAACCTATCTTGTTTCCGTAGTTGGTGATGACGTCTTTGTGGAACTCTGAATGAACCTGTTTGATCTTTGCGCGCAATCTGCCCTTTTCACCGGGTTTTCTCAGGGCATCGTGTTCGCGTGGGTGCGTGGGATGGAGTGGGATCGGGATTGGGAGTACCAAGACTTGGGGGCATGCGGCGCCAGGCGTCGGAATCTGCACTAGACCGTGAACCTGATTTAAAAGGGGCGGAAAACGTCAATAGATCACGTCTGGAAAATCCTGACTAACAGTCGCCAATTGGTTAATCGTGGGTGGCTAGGTTTCAACTAGATGCGCCCTTCGGATCAGGGTGCGCTCGAACTGGGCGAGGGCGCCGAAGATGTGAAACACCAGTTTGCACTGGCACTTCCGGTGGTCTGCAACTATATTTATTCCGCGTCAGAGGAAAGATTAATGGCTGCAAGAGACATACCCCGAACGCTGTCGGCCAACGAGGCGGCGTGCGTGACCGGCGTGCCGCTGAGGCAGGTGCACAGGATCATCGACGCGAACCTTCTCGGAAGTGCCGCAGCTCGGCGCGACCGATCGCGCACCGTCCATTGCGACGGCCTCGTGAGCCTGAAGTTCGCCCACGAGACGACGGCAATCTTCACCGTCGAAGGACGCCGCCGGCTGGTGCGCTACCTGCTCGGCCATCCCGAAGCGGAAACTGCCCGCGTGCACGACGTGTCGGTCGACGTCCGCTCGATCAGGGACCACGTGCAGGAAGGACTGTCCCGCTTGGCGCGTGCGCGCGAAGCGATCACCGTCGACGACGCTGTACTCTCGGGCGCTCCCTGCATCAGCGGTACCCGCATTCCGGCTCACGACATCGCCGAGATGCTCGCTAACGGCGACGATATCGGAGCGATCCGCAACGCTTGGCCTGCGGTCACGGAGGAACAGATCGAAGCCGCCGTCCTCTACGCTCGGGCCTATCCGCGCCGCGGCCGTCCCCGGAATGCGCATTTCTGGCGTTCGCGTGAGCCGGTCGTTACGGGTGAGACCACCTTCGATGAACTGCCGCCGCCGCGGTGAAGTTTCTGATCGACGAATGTCTGAGCCCCAGCCTGGCGGCGCTCGCGCGAGAACGGGGATATCCGGAGTCGACGCACGTGACCTGGCTCGGGCTGAGGGCGCGGCAGGACTGGGCCATGGTGCGGCGAGCGGTCGCGGACGACGAATGACAGCGGGGATTTTGCCCCGCTGGTCGAGCGTGAACACCGTCACCCCGGCTTGGTCTGCATCACGGTGGCGCATGGGCTGATGAGCCTCGACGTTCAAGTCAGGCTGTTCGAGCATGTTCTGACACGATTGGCGGAACAGGATATTGCGGGTCGGATTCTGGAGTTCGCGCTCCACGCGGACCGCACGGTCCGAGTCGACGTCTATCCATCGAGAAGTGCGTGACCGGGAAACGGCGAAATAGTTGACGCATTACCGATTCGGCGGTTCCCAGTTTTCCGGGATGATGCTGGGGCATGTTTTTGGGGCGGGACCCTCGTGATGTCCCGCAGCTTGCCGTTTGACAGATTATTCTCTCCAGGCATTTTGATAAACTACCATGTCTGCGGCGAATGGAGTGCGATCATCTTCAGAAAATTGGCCTCAACCCAACATAGGTGCCAAAAGTCCCACAACGGGTCGGTTTTGGTAGGGGACTGTATTCTTGCTGATCCCGAAGCCATCAACCGGAGCTCTCAGAGGCCGTTGACGGGTAAATTGCCCAGGCAAACGCCGCTGATTGCGGCTGAGAGCATCGAAAATTCCCTGAAATTTCGTCTATACAGGGAATGATCTCTCGAACGACAAACTCCGGAACAACACAGTTGTCCTGCCCCCCCAAATCTGCACCCAGCATCATCCCGAAAATTGGGAGCCGCCAAAACGGTAATCCGTCAATTATTTCAGAGAAATAAGTGCGGCCGCCTGAAGCTCGAAATCCGATGGAAGCGGGAGGCGATCGACCATCAAGACCCGGATTTTTTCCGGCCTCTGAACGCCCACGATCTCCGCATCCGATAAAGCGCGAGCATCCAATGGCTCTCCTGCCGAAGCGACGTGCGCCGCCACCGCTTCCGCCCAAGCGATAGCGCGAGGCATGAGGGGAGGAAGATCGTGAAAGTCCATTTGAAGAGTTCCCTTGGCGCCGACCCGTGCGTTCGCCGGCCAATTCGCCTGGGCATACCATATGGCAGCCGATTTCGGCGGTTCGCCTAGTGTCGACGCCGAGATCGCAGAGCCCGCCCGTCATTCAGCCGACCGCGAGTCGTTCGGAATCCTCTGGTCTGCCGCGCCGGCGAGCGCATGCGGCACCTCGCCAACCCAGTCAATCGCCTGGCCTGACGGTCCGCGATACATCTACGAGTGCATATAATGCGGCAAACGCTTCACCAGAAAGAGGACAACGTCCAGGCTCAACCCTCACAAGGACAAGTCCGGATGTTCCTGTCCGGGCCGGACTGGATTTCTGGTCGATACTCGATACTGAGGTTATCTCCATTCCATGGAATGACCAAATGGCGGTAGACCAAGGTGTAGCGCTTGGGTCGCTTGTGCAAGGCCCATTAAAGACCGGGTGGAATCGTAGTTTGCAAACTTATCGTAGCGATCACCCACATCATTCCATGTCGATTCAACGTCAAATTCATGAAACAGTTCAATGCCTGTTAGCAGGATTACGAGATTTGTCGGTTCCGAGTGCTTATTGAGTCTTCGGCTCCAATTTACAAAAGGTAACAACAAACGTTGTTCATTATCTGTGAATTTCGGTCGGAGCACAGAGATTACTATTGCAGAACCGGGGAACTTTGAAGCCAGGCGGCGGAGGGAGTCCAGTTCATCTCGAGTGACAAGATCTCCGTCTCCGAAAGATTTCGCTTCGCCAAAAACGAGCGTCGGAGGAAAACGATGTTCGAAAGATGCACGTGAAAACCATGCAACATAGTCGACCTCGCACAGCGAACCGTCCTGAATCTGGAACTCGAGTGCGGTGGAAAATGTAATGGAATCGCGGGCCCTGCCCATGTCATTGAGTACACGGAGCGCAAGCAAGGCGCCATATGAACCACGAGCATAGTCGGGTGTAGAGAAGGGGCCGATCACTCGATAACCCCAGCTGTCGTTCTTTCTCCTGAGTGCGCCCTGCGGAAAGGCATATTCTTCCAAGCAACGTTCGCACGTTACGGTGTAGTCGACGACGCGCAAACTGTGCCAATTCGCAGCCGTACACTGCGGACAGTTCGTGCTCAGGCCCAACTGAAGGATGCGCTTATCGGTAAAATCCGACATCTCCACTGGCACGTACCGCGTTCGATTGCTTCGTTTCGCAAGGTGAGCTTTCCAGTGGGGTTCGGAACGCGTGCGCCGATCAAAGACCTCCTCCACCTGAGCTGTGCCCTCTTTGCGCCTACGGAGTCCTCCTGCCATATCATTCAGCAGGTTCAATGTTTCAGCGTCAGCGAGCAAGTGAAGCCCCCGAAGCCCGCCCACATGTTGCAGCACCTGCTTGGCGATGTGGCCGGAGTCCGACAATATAGCCTCGACTCCGAGGAGCTTGAGGGATTCAATAACTGCCTCTTCATGGGACTGGAGGCGGATGTACTCGCTGGAACCCTTGTATCGTTGCAAGAAAGACCAACCTTCGGAACCCACCACGAGTCTATCCGAGGTCGTGGGCATACGAAGCCACGCTGGAGTAGTAACGTTGAATGGCAGCACGGTTGCGATGTGGTTGCTGTGAAACGATGTGAGATTGACTACATTCACCCAACGGGCATGGCGGCTACCTCCGTAGATTGACGCGAATTCGGGAGAGAGGGTCTCGAATTCGGCCGCTGGTCGCTCAAGATCTCGCACGGTGATCGACATCATCTTTTCCTGAGCGGTCACCTGGAGCCGACGCAGTGGTTCGGCATGATAGCTCACGTGTTGTTTCCATACTGTGCTACGATACGACTTCGAGTCCCAAGCGCCCCGCGGACTTGTTGATTGCAACTGGTCCAAGCTCTCTTGTCGACGGTTGCGATCGATCGAGCGGGCGAACTCGATTGTAGTGTGGTGGAATCCACGACTGGTATCTCCGTGAAAGAGTCCATATCTCTTTTCGATAAATTCTCTGACGGCGCCTGCCAAGGTGGACCACCAGTCGATGGGGATTGGGAAAATCGGGCATGGTTCGAGCCGCATATTCCACAGATCTATGAGGTCTGTACTCATGGAAGGGTCAAAAATGAATATTTTTGGACCATCCTGCCAATTTCTAAATACTTCTAGTTTGTGAGTTGTTGTATTGAGGGGTGTAATCGCTCCATCCCTGTAGACTCTGAGCCAAGTCTCAGGGCTCGCCTCTAGTATCGTGGGTTTGAAGACATCCCGATAAGCTTGAGCGAAATATTGTGACGGCCCATCGCTGGGATAGAGACCGAATAGTGCGGCTCCAAGCGCAGTGTTGCCGCCAGGCTTCACAAGAACAGCCGATCGGTGATCCCGTAGCTGAAAGCGGCGCTCGCTCTGATAGATGTCGGTCAGCACGTCAATGATGTTCAGGCCGGTCTCCAATTCGGAACTACCCCTGTGGTCATCGCAAGACAGCAGTTTTTGTAGGGAAACCACATGGTTGCGCAGTCCGGGAACGGATCGAAGATTGCCGAGACCGGCCCGTTCCAAGAGATTGGGAGCGGCTTCAACGTATACGTCGGGTTCGAAGAATTCGACGTAGCCACGAACAATTTCTGCACAGGTAAAATCATCCGGTTGCTCGGGGCGCCACTCTTTCGGGCGTCGCCGAAACACGGGAATGATCGGATTGTAGGCTCCGCCCCACAGGCAGGTGCAAATCCTCATGAACTTTCGGATGGCCGTAATATTCGCAGGCGAGACAAGGAGGGCGATTCTTATGGGACGAAGCCGGACCCTTGCGGAAATGTCATGCATGAGTGTCTCCGGCACAAAGTAGAGGTCAGGGGGCGCAGGAACGGTCGTGGTGACCAATTTCGCCGCGGTCAGCGGCGCACGGAGCGGCTCTGCTTCACCCGAGCCAAATCGAGGAAGCGGGTCTTGATCTGTGTGAACAGTCCCGGTGGGATGAAGCCGTAGCTGAAGGTGTCCGGCTGACCGGTCAGCGGGGACAGCCCGCCATTGGGCCATTCATCGATATTGTGCTCCGACACGATCACCCAGCTCGGTGTATCGTCTAGGCTCAGGGCCTTTCTGACGCGCGCCGGGATTGCAATGCCCACCGTATCGCCGACGGGCGGTACATGGGTGACCGGCAGCAGCACGACGTAGCACGGAACAACCGACGGATCGGTCGCAGCTATCAGACAGGTCGGACGTGTCTTGCCCTGGTCGCGACCGGCAGCGGCCTCATGCGTCCAGAGGTAGTCGTAGCGGACGACCAGGCCTGGCTTCGGATCGGGAAGCGCCACGGTCTCGTTGTCACGTCAGCAGGTCGTCGAGCGGCTTGTGCTCGACATCCATCTCGGCGCGCTCCACCGCGTCGATCACCACATCGGCTGCATCGCCTGTGCGGTGGCTGCGCTGCGCCGAAGCTCGAAGCCAGTCATATCGCTCGGCGGACATGAGCACGAACTCGCGGCGCCCATGCCGGGTTATTTCCACCGGCTCGCGTTGCGCTTCGTGTTGGAACCGGCCGAACTTGCGCTGGAACTCAAGGGCGCTCACTTTGGGCACGGCAACCTCCGCAGATATCGGGCATCTGCCTCAATATACGTATAATCCGTAGAAACGGAAGGGGCAGGTTAGGGGACTTAGGGGACGTTTGGCGCGGCTGGAGCATCGATGTCGGAATTCACCTTGCTTCGTATGTCTTGCGGCCCCGGATTTGACGTTGTGCTTTCATTATGCTAACAAACTGCATGTACAAGGAGAAACCGATGGGTACCCTGACAATCCGGAACCTGGATGACCATGTTATCGAAAAGCTCAAGAAACAGGCGAAAGCAAATCACAGATCGCTCGAAGGAGAAGTCCGTCATCTTCTGACGCAGCAGTTTGATCGTCTCACCCGGATCGCAGCCTTCCGCGAGCGGTCGCGACAATTGACTTCTCGGACCACCGGCTCGACTCAGACGGACAGCGCCGATCTGTTGCGCGAGGACCGCGACCGTTGAAACTGACCGTAGACGCGAACATCGTTGTCAAATGGTTTGTTTCCGAGACGCTGTCGGATGAGGCGCGCCTGTTGCTCGCACGGCGCATCCATTTGAATGCGCCCGATCTGGTGGTTTCGGAGTATGCGAACGTCATCTGGAAGAAAGCCCGAAGAAATGAGATCTCCGATGCGGAGCCCTACCTGGGGGAAATTCCTGATCTACCTGAAGTCATTTCACTCTTCCCTGATCGGGACCTCGTCATGCGCGCCTCACAATTCGCCACCGACATCGATCATCCGATCTACGACTGCCTGTACCTCGCATGTGCAGAAGCCACTGGCTCGGACCTGGTCACGGCTGACAATCGTCTCGCCAACAAATGGGCCCGGGAGGAGCGCCCGCAATTTCAGGTCTTGTTTCTGGGAGATCCTGGTGTCCGACAGTGCATCGCTGCGGCGGCGTTTGCACCGGTGATTGAACACCACCAGATCGAAGAACTGGCCGATGCGTTCGATGTCCTTGTGAAGACCGAAAAACATGTCCTCGACAAGTTGTTCGCCGGTACGCAAGGACCACGCATCATCACCGGTAAGAACCGAGATCCCATTCTCAATTCACTGTCGTACCGGCGCGTGATCGACGCGATTCGCGAACTGTCCGAAGACGAGTATATTGATCTTCTTGCGCTGGGTTGGTTGGGTGAGGGCCTCTTTTCTGACTGGCCGCGAAGTGTTGCACATGCTGAGGACATAGCTTTGACTAATGGTTTCGACCCAAACTACGTTGCCGGTTACGGCCACAGCTGGCGCAACGGTTTCATGCGCATGGTTGAAGACCGTCAGAGAAAGGAAAACGCTTCACACCAGTCATGTTGATGGCCGTGCTGTTGGGTGTGGTATGGCCAGACCTCTGGTCGATTTCGCAGAGAATCGCTGCCAGCGGCTCCGCAGATACAGGCCGAGACAAACCGAAGTTGTCGCGACCGTCGTGGCCGTAAAGCTGACTTCTGAACCATGAGAAGCGTGGACGCCAATCGCTTAATATCCCGTGCCTGTCAGGAAATCGCTCACGCGAAGAGGAGCATCAGGCATGAACAGGTTTTCATCTGGTCGTAAACCGCGCGTGCGCTGATCCGACCGGGTTGCCAAAATACGGAATGCAGAACGCACATGACCGTCCGAAGAACGGAAATTGAAACAGCGCTAAATGAGCTCATCTCTAACGAGGAGGGGATGCGTTTTCAGGGACTGGCAGTGGCTCTTGGCAAACAACGCTGGCCTGAACTCATCGCATGCCAACGCAAAAAGGATTTCGGCCTTGATGCGCACGCACCAGCAAGTCAGACGCCCGAGAGGATCGGCAAGGGTCTCGCCGCGTCGATAACACCAACGCTGAAGAAGGTTTCCGAAGACACAGAGACGGCAAAGAAAAACTATCCTGATCTAAGGATGCTTCTATTCGTGACACCCAACAAAGTGGGCAACTCCATACGTAAACTCTGGGAACAGGAAATATGGGATAGTCACAATCTCGAACTTCTTCTCATCGAGCGTGAAGACATTATCATAGAGTTGATGATGCCGAAGAACGCCTCGCTCTGCGTCAGCTTCCTATACCTCGACATCGAGGCCGAGCCGGAAGTCGTAGACCTCACCGACAGAACTAGGCGAGCGGCTGATGCCGTCTCTGAGTCCTGGGCGGCGAAAACTAAAGGACATCCTCTCATCAATCTCTCTGCGGAGCGACATGATCAGCATGGAGCAGAGCATGCGGAGGTGTTCTCGCTCGATCAAATCGATGAGGCGCTGTCGCATGCCGGCCGCATCGTTTTGGAAGGACCTGCCGGTCGCGGAAAGACCACAACACTGATACAGCTTGCACAGCGCCCACGCACCACGGGTATACCTTTCTTGGTCCAACTTCCGTCGTGGACGGCATCGCGTCAAAAAATACTTGACTACATTGCAGGTATGCCGGCGTTCCTGGCTGAGGGTCTTACGTCTGCTCACCTTGCTCGGGTGCATCAGACAGAACCATTTCTATTCCTGTTTAATGGCTGGAATGAAATTGCGGAGTCGAGTTCTGCGCAGGCGGACGATGCGCTAAGGGAACTTGAGCGTGACTTACCGAGCGCGGGCATCATCGTCGCAACCCGTACGCACCACTTGACGCCACCGTTGCCCGGCGCACTTCGGTTGAGATTGTTGCGCCCTGGGCGCGGACAGCGGGCAGACTACTTGGCGGCTCGCCTTGGTGGAAGGAGCGCAGAACTCTGTACTCGCATCGTTACCGACTCGTCGCTCGATGAGTTGACCCGCACGCCGTTCATCCTCTCGGAAATCGCTTCGTTGTTTGAAGCCGACGCTGAAATCCCCTCCACAAAGATTGGCGTTCTCGCCCAGGTTATACATTTGCATGAACGACGAGACGAACACAGAAACTTGTTAAATGCGCCACCGATCTCCGGACACCAAACGGACTACTTGAAAGCCCTCGCAACAGACATGACCAGCCGAGGTGCGGTGGCAATATCCCAAGCCGATGCAAGCGAGGTAGTTGCAACCATCACAGGAAATCTCGTGAACCTTGGGCAGATCGAGCCGTCAGGAGCACCGACGATCCTCGCGATTCTCACGGCACACCACCTTCTTGAGCGCGTTGACTATCCGGAAACGGTGTTTCAGTTCGAGCATCAGCAATTCCAGGAGTATTACGCAGCACTCGATGTCCGTGCCAGGCTTTTCGACCTGAGCGACAATGATCAGGACGCAACCAGCCGCTTCACTGCCGACTACGTGAATGTGCCTGCCTGGACTGAACCGTTGCGCATGCTTGCCGAGGCTCTTGCAGAACAGACTGGCGATGAAGAAGCCGACCAGCAGAGCATCCACGGTGGCGTGAAACTGGTGAAGATGGCGCTCGTGGTCGATCTCGTATTTGCCGGTGAACTTGCGCAATTGTGCGGATTGGCCGTGTGGAATGAAGTTCGTGCGGCAGTTGGCGAACGGTTCCGTGCCGCGCATGCAGTCTCTGACAGGAATTATAGACAGCATGCCATCGCGGCTATGCTCGCAACAGGTACGGACGAATTCCGCGACATCATCCTGCCGCTATTGTCGGGCGAAGACCAGCAAGCGCGGTTGTGCACGCTCCGCCTCTGGCCGGACATTCAGCTTTCATCGCTTGGATCGAACTGGCGCGAACAGGTAGGCGGCTGGAGCGAGGATGCGCGCAAGGATTTCGTGTTCGAACTGCTTCATCATCGTTTCGATGAGGAGATTGCGTGCTACGCTACAGAGGACAACAGCGCTGCAGTTAAAATGGCGGCGATATCGGGCCTCATGTGGACCGGATCGGAAGACGCGCTGACCCGCATCCTCGAGTCCACAGATACGCAGGATTTTGAAGATATTGCGTGCAAATACGCCGACCGCATACCCCTGGTTCTCAAGCCACGGGCCATCACGGCAATGTGGGGATTCATCAAGAAAACGGCTGACCACGCTGCCCGCCTCCGGACCTCGCTAGATCTGATCGCAATCGCCGAATCAGGCCTGGACTGTGTGGTCAAAGATGCGTTGGCGGCGTTGTCCGGCGTTGACGACGTGAAACTGGACCTGCACACAATTCGGCGGGCGCTTGAGTATCTGCGGGATGCCGATCCGGCTTGGACGAGCAAATGGGTAGCGACCCAGATTGCCGAAGGTGCTTTCTACGGACATGCGAAATGGATGCCGTTCGTAACAGTCGTTCCCGAAGACGTCGTGGAGATGTGCCTGCAACGCCTCGAGACGGCAAACCTCAAGAATTCTTACCTTCAAGGTATGATTGCAGTGATCGCTTTTGGGTCGAATGGAAAGCTTGCAACGAGGGTGTTTGCAAAGCTACGTGAACTGCGGCGCAAGGTGGACGCGGAACCTGGCCGACGGCACGAATACGAGTTCCAGGTGATGTGGCAACTCAAGGCTGTATTCTGTGAGCTTCCTGATGATGTCATCGCAGCTGGCATCCTTTCGTCCGTGAACAAGGGTGATCTTCTCGACATCAAGCTCGCGACGGACTTGCTTGGCAGGGTCGCCAGGTCTGACCTTGAACCGTCGTGCATCACCGACGGAAATCTGAAGGAACAGCTGAGGGCATACCTTAAAGGCAGCATCAATCTGGTGCTCGGCCAGGACGACTTCAACGGTGAGGAAAAGGCCAACCTGGCGTCGTCGATTTCACAGGTTGGAAAACCCGAAGACATGGCGGACTTGGTGACGCTCATCCGCTCAGACGTTGATAGAATGCGTCGAGGCCGGGCCGCACTGGCCGCTGGCGATCATGGTCCTCTGGGCAATGGTGGCCGTGTGATTTGCGCCGGATCGCACATCGCAGCCGTCATGCGACTCGATCCGACTGGCGCCGAGCAGGTGCTCATAGACTTGCTTCCCGAACCGCAATACAGGTCAGAAGTTGCAAGCGCGATGGCACGCAACTTCATGCCCAAGCCGGACCGTTCTTTCGATCGACAGTTCCAGTATGACCTGATGTGGGCCGCAAGGGAAGGCGATACTCCCACTCACGGCAATGATCAACGGCGCACACGGTTTGTTGCTGCGCTCAAAAACGAGATCGATCGCCTGCGTCAGCAGGTCGAAGACGTAAATCGCACTGGTCATCTTAAAGGGCTTGCAAATGCACTTGCCGCAATCGACGGCCGCGCTTCGGCCGATTTAGTGATCGATATAATTGCCAATCCAGGCCAATGGGAGGAGTACACCTGTCTCTCTGCTGCAAAACGGTTGTTGATGGCAGGTGTTGAATTGCCTGCTACCGCCACGTTCGTTCTTGTCGACGCCATCTTGGAAAGGACAAAGGTTTGGATGCATGAATCGGACAAAAACCTTCTGTGCCAAGTCCTTGCGCTTTGCCCCTTTGTCGACAATCCTCCAGCTGGAATCGAGAAAATGCGAGATGTACTCAGAGAAAGGCCTTTTGCGGGTTACCGATTGCGCGAGCTCGTTATTGCTCTTGGCGAGAGCCGATCTGACGCCGCAATTAACCTGTTGCGCGAGCTCGTCTCCGATGCGCAGACGTTCGCGGATTGCGAGGAATTTTTCTACAACGCTTTCGCGGCCCTCGATAGGCCACGTGCGCACGAAATACTTTCGGGATTTGTCGATCCGGACGTTGGTGACGTCGCGCTGACGCACCGCCTTCATCGCGAGGACGTGCTGGTCGCGCGGATCACGGAACTTGCCCAACGAATGCCGGAGATGGCTGCGCGGTTACGGGAATTGTGCGAACGCGACCTGCCGGAAATCAACCGACACGTTCTCTCGAAGGTCTTGGCTCAATTGGGAACACATAAGGAATCGATTGCCAACCTAAACCTGATCAATGACGCCAAACCCTTGCCAGTTCCACTAGGTGTCCAAGATCAACTTGAGGGTGTTTACGTCGAGCGGCAGCCCTATCGCCGAACTTCCAAAGTTTACACGATGAATGCACGAACCTTGAACGAACTACGCGAACGGTTGTTCAAGATGGCATGTGAGGACGGCATTCGTCGAAAATCTGCCTACACACTATTAGGTCAAATGGAAATGAGGCGCCTTGATTTCGGCAGGCCGCTGAACGAACCGCGTCACCCCGATCTTGCATCCGGCCAGCATTGGCCGCCAAAGGAAATTACCGGTGATTTTATGAACACAGTGAGTGGCTTGTGATTTCTTGGTCGTAGGAGTCCATGGTTTTCACTGTCATTTGCAATTTGCCATTGACCCGTACATAACGGCGTTTATGGACCCTTCAAACACAGACCCGTGGCTCGACTGGATCGAAGAGCGCAGAAAGAAACCCACGCCGAATTCCCGAATAGCCAGGTTTGTCCTGGCCGCCCGATCAGGCGGGCTCCATGCGAATGCTCACGTTCCCGACAAGATCCGGCGCGTCAACTTCGATGACGTGTGGCCCCTGGAGACAGACACCGCCGGCGGTCACAGATCGTGGGTCGAATGGGCCGACCCAGGCATGGCGGACGAAATTGTCGAGGACGATGCCGATCATGCCCTGGGTGCTCGTCTCCACGTCACGACCTGTCTGCCGATTCCGGTGTACATGCCAGTGCGGATGAAAAACGGCGTCAGAAAACGAGGAAGAAGAGAATCATGCAATTCGTTGCGCGGGGTTTGGCGAAGGCTGGCCTTTACAAGGGCGTCATTCCCGAGGACCCGGAGAAAATGAATTCGACGCAGCTCACACTCTCACGGCCGATGGCCGGCATTTCAAGTAGGGAATGAAAAGATGAACTGCGACCGATGTTGTGCGTGGCAGCGGGAACGACAGCGTCTGCCGAGTTTTTCTCCCGGGGTGCATGTATGCTGCCGGTGCACAAGTTGCGACAGTTCATGTCCGGCCGAGGGCAGCAACACCGGAACTACAGAGGAGCCGCCCGGGTTTGTCTAAAAAGGTAAACATCATTCGTGCGGAGGCCTCGACGTCCTCACTCTCCCCCGCCGCGGGCGTCATCATCCCGGCGCAGTTCGCGAACTCCGGACTCGCTGGTCAGCGCGCGTGGCTGGACTTCTTCACCGCGCAGATCCGCAACCCGAACACCCGCCAGGCCTACGCACGCGCGGCACACCGGCTGTTCGACTGGCTTTCGGAATACGGAGTCAACGACGTCGTCGACATCGAGCCGGTCCACATCGCGGTGTGGCTGGAGGTACGCATGCGCGAGGCGTCGCGCCCGACGGTAAAGCAGGAGTTGGCCGGGATCCGGCGACTGTTCGACTGGCTGACGGTCCGCCAGGTGGTTTCCTCGTCGCCGGCCGCCGCCGTGCGCGGTCCGAAGCACACGGTTCGCCGCGGGACGACACCGGTTCTTTCAGCCGCCGAGTGTCGCCGCTTCCTTCGGTCCATCCCGGTGGAGACCGTCGGAGGTCTTCGCGACCGCGCCTTGATCGCAACCATGACGTACAGCTTCGCGCGAATCTCCGCAGCGCTCGCCATGAACGTGAAGGACGTCTTTCTCACCGACGGCCGTCTCTGGCTGCGCCTCCACGAAAAAGGCGGCAAGGTGCTGGAAGTTCCCTGCCATCACAACCTCGAGACCTATCTCCGGGACTACATCGAGGAAGCCGGAATCGCCCCCGACCGTGATGGCCCCCTGTTCCGCGCGCTCAACCGCGACGGCTCGCTATCGGACCGACGCCTCATCCGGCAACGGGCATGGGAAATGCTCCGGCGACGTGCCCGGGCGGCGGGAATATCGACGGATGTCTGCAACCACAGCTTCAGGGCAACCGGCATCACGGCGTACCTGGAAAATCCGGAGGCACGGGTCGAGGTGGCCCAGTACCTGGCTGGCCACGCCGACCCGAAGACAACCAAGCTCTATGACCGGCGTGCCGATCGCGTTTCGCTGGATGAAATCGAGAGGATCGGGATTTGAGCCACTACCTTTCGGTGCAGATCAAACCGACGTCGTCTCGATAATATGTTCAATACCGACAATTTTACGTCGCAAACAGAACAAATCGCCATGGAAGCCAATTTCGTGCTTACTGATAGCCAATTGATCCCGGATGACCAAAACCTCATTCGCAGTCCGTTTCGGGCGTCCTGAGGCCTCTCAGAGGGCCGACTTTTTGGAATCCGCGCCTTCCGGCCCAAAATTGTCGCTCAATTCCGAAAAACTCGCCCACGTGCCGATTCCAACGGCACTTGAACGGGAATCCGAGACGACTTGAACGCGATTCCGACGGCATTTGAACGCCGTCTCCACGGCTCGCGAGAGCCGGTTTCGTGATCGAATGAACCCTTGGTGTCGTCCGGCCGTTGGCCGGCGGTGCGGTGGTTCTCCCGCATGGGTTCGGGGCACAATCCTCTTCCACTCTCAACACCGGAAGAGGAGCCCGACCCATGGGGAGAACCGATATGAAGACTATCCGATCCATCCTGCAATTTCGATTCGACCATCAGCTGTCGATGGCGGAGATTGCCCTGGCCAGCCGGGTCAGCCAGGGAACCGTCCACAATATTCTGTCGCGCGCCCGGGGGGCCGGGCTGGACCGGTGGCCCCTGCCGGAGGATATCGACGACGCGGCGCTGCGCCGGGCGCTGTATCCGCCGGTCCTGGCGCCGGAGCCGGATGACCGTCTGGAGCCGGACTGGTCGGACGCGGTCGAGGCGCTGACCCGGAAGCGGAAGCGCCGGGAACCGAGGCTGACCCGCCGGGTTTGTGCGAGCGCTATTGCGGCCGCCTCCATGCACGCCGAGGGCGGCGACCCGGAGAGCGACCACTGGCACTGAGGTCGTTACTGCGCGGCCCAATGTGTCCTGCCCAATCCCGAGTCAGTGGACTCGTGCCGCACAGACGACGTTGCAGAGCAACCTAGGGCATGTACCCAAATATTTGACCTTGTTGGCGTCTTCTGTCAATTTTGCCGAAAACAATCCACAGGAGTTTGAGGCATGAGCGGTGACCGGCACGACATGAGCGATGCGGAGTGGAAAATTCTCCACTCGGTACTTCCCCACAAGCACCAGGGCCCGGAACGGGTTCATGACCGAAGGGTGATGGACGGTATTTTCTTTGTGCTGCGAACCGGCACACCCTGGCGCGACCTCCCGGAGCGTTACGGGCCGTACACGACCTGCTACAACCGCGACAACCGGTGGAGCAAGAACGGTGTCTGGACGTCGATCATGACGAAACTTCACAGGCTTGTGGACGATGACGACGGGAGCGATGACGGCTCGAGCGGCTCGGTTCGTCTGCGCATGGTGGATTCCTCGTCGATACGCGTTCACAGGCACGGCGCCGGAGCGCCTCGGGACGGTGAGCCTCCGCAGGTCGGGGTGAGCCGCGGCGGACGGACGACGAAGGTCCATCTCGGCATTGATGGCAACGCGATGGTGAAGACCGTGTTCCTGACCCCGGGCCAGGCAGCCGACTGCACGCAGGCGGAGGCACTTCTTGCCGACCCGGGGCAGGACGAAACCGTGGTCGGTGACAAGGCCTACGACACCGATGCCATTCTCGGCCTGATCGAGACAGCGGGAGCAACTGCGGTCATTCCGTCGAAATCCAACCGGAAGTCGCCACGGTCACTTGATCGCGAGACCGACAAGACGCGCAATCTTGTCGAGCGTTTTTTCGGTCGGATCAAGGAGTTCCGCCGGGTCGCCACGCGTTATGACAAGACGGCCCGCAACTTCCTGTCCGCCGTGCGTCTGGCCATCAGCCGCTTTCTGCTCCGCAGGATCGCAGACCAGTCAATTGAGTCCACGGCCTAAAACGCCTTCACCGTCATCCTTGTCGCCGCGCCGCTGTCCGGTTTACGCCGAAT
Source organism: Paracoccaceae bacterium (assembly GCA_963664045.2). Taxonomy (GTDB): domain Bacteria; phylum Pseudomonadota; class Alphaproteobacteria; order Rhodobacterales; family Rhodobacteraceae; genus JAPPHA01. The sequence goes on from CAXXGT010000007.1 coordinate 132,526, forward strand.
GTCATCGGGTGCTGCTGCCATCCGAGGCCCTCAACGTCCGCCATCGCCCTGTCGAAAGGAACACTCTCTACAGAGGCTGTGCCTCCGTGAATCTGTGAGCGGAGGTATCGTCCGGGCTGTACCGGCGATTTAACGGAAAGCAATTCGTCTCGAATGTTCCCAGGTGCAGCTTGATGTCGGTATAGGCCGGACCGTCGTGGAACAAGCGGAGCGTCTCCGCCACGACAAGACAGCCCGCGACCGCTCCCACAAAGGGTACGGCGATCGATTTTCCGGCGAACTCAAACCGGCCACACGCGTCGAGCCCAGAGCGAGCATAAGCTTCGTTCTCTTGCGCGACACTCTCTAGATGGGCCTCGCGCCTCTTCTCTTCTTCCTCGGAGAGGTCCGGCCAAAGCTCATGAACGCAACGCGGGTTCGGCAGTGCGTGGAGGCTGACGGTGTCGAAGTTGTTCGGCGTACCGCCAAGACCGCTCTCCATCACCCGGGAGAAGTCCACCGCGTCCAGTTCGCGACGTGGAGGATTAGAATCGAATCCGCACAGCGCGAGCCTTGGTTCGTCGCGCTGACAGCGAAAATGCTTGTCGAATCGGCGTTCGACCAAACGGGTCTGAATTCCACGGCCTTCCAACCATGCGGCACAGGTCCGCGCCTTGGTACGATCTATATCTGCACCGGTGAAGAGCAGCCCCGTCTCGATATTCTCGTCTTTTACAGAGTCAAAGTCGTTCAAGTAGAACCGGGCCTTCCTTGGCTTCGCGTATGGCAGCGTCCCCAACACCCACAGGTAGGCGTTGCCTAGGTGTCCGAGTCCCAGCACCCAGAGATCGGACGGCAGCCACTCGACAACCGGACCAATTGCATCGGGATCGGCAGGATCGAGCTCCGGCCGCCAGAGCGAAAGCCCAACCGTACGTCGTCTTGCTTCAATGGAAATCTCCGCAAACCACAGGAACAGCTCTGACACGCCCAATGTCGCCGCCAGGACAGCAGCCAGCGAACAGTGTGGGCGCTCTTGCAGCCGGGCCACCTGTGATGCCGGACCCGTCATCGCGACCCATCCGTCGAAGGTAACGCGCAACGCGCCGGCGGATTCGGGCGCGTCGCCAAACAGTAGCGTGTTGCTGCGGGGCAGACCGCCCCCGTCCGCAACGACATTCTGGTCGCCCACGATTTGACGGAGCGCAGCCCCAAGGGCGGGGCGGTCCTTCATGTCCGGCCACAGCAACATGGCTGCTCCGTCGTCCCGTGCAGGCAGTACGACGCTCACCGAATCGGGAAAGCAGCGGGTGGCAATCTTCGCGGCGGTGACCACGCAGAGTTGCAGCATGTACGAAGCGGCCACGTCACCACCGCAAACGAGCGTCACCCCGCATTGCTGCCGTTTCTTCAGCCCGTCTAGGGTCGGAAGCGAATCCCTGTCCGCGAACAGCTTCGAGATCCGCGAGAGATTGGGGTTTTCGTCCTTCATGCTTATCACCAGAGGGTGAGGGAAACGCGTTTCGGCTTGCCGGCGCGGTTGTGCGTCGCCCACTTGAAGTTGCCGAGATACTCGTAGACGCCCACGCACTTGAGCGACCAACGCGATGCCCGACCGTAGCAAGGCACGATCAATGCCGTGTGGTGGACTATCGGCACCATCGGGTTTCGCCGATCGATCGGGCTTTGCCCGACCCAGCGGCCCGGATGGGTATGCACATCCGCCAGAACCTCCAGTGCCTTCTCCCGGCAGACTTCCCAGAGAGCGGTATATCCCTTCGCATGAAAGGTGACGGCACCGGACGTGAGCGCGTCGGGGTCGAGATCGTCGTAGCACAGGTACGTCGTTATGCGTCCGCGCGGGCCATCGCTGCGACCGAGCAGAAATGCGCCGCTTTCGCGCCGCCCCGCGCCGCGGCGCCTCAAGTCCCTAAGCAAACGGGACCATAGCCAGACGGACAGGGAGAGTTCATCGAGAACGGGTTCAGACGCCAACGTAGTCATCCGAATTCAGGAGGGAACGAATCTCCTCCAGGTAGTCGACGATGGTGTGATCCGGTGTCCAGACGAGATGCGGCTGCTGGGTTTTCCAATTGGAATGGCTGCTCGCAGCAACCCGGTCGTAGGGATGGTAGAAGGCCTTTCCGTCTACCCAATCTGTCCGGAACACCATTTCGAAGCGACTGTTCGCCTTGCCCTTCGGGCGCTTTTCCGTGTCAAGCATTGCCTCAGTCTTTGGATTCCAGAAAGTGCCCGTCGGCGCCTCGGCGCGATATCCCTCAAGATCGAGTGCGACATGGAATCGGGCCGGCGCGCCCTCCCTGGGTGCCGCACGGATCCAGAGAATCACCCGCGGCCAGTCCACCGCAGCAACGTCCCAATGTTCCTTGAGGACGCCGATGCGAAACTCCGCGGACTGGCGGTCGGCTTCGAAGAGGCGCTGTGCCGGCGACTTCATGCGACTACCCCTGCGGCGTCATTTCCTTGACCAGTTCGAAGGACAGCTTGCACTCGTCGCCCTGGACGATTTCGCCCAGGTGCTGACCCGGGCGCGGCTGCTCTTGCGTGCCGGAGAGTTGAAGAACGAATTCAGATGCCGCCGCCGCATCCAGGCGCAGATTCATGCGGGCCCACCGCGTCGCCACCTCGACCGTGGTCGCTGGCGAGAACTTGCGATTCAGCTCCTTCCCGGCGAAGTGGATGAACGTGTCGATTTCCGGGCAGCGGCCACAGTGCAGATGGTGGTGCTTGTCCAGTTCGAGGTCCGCGAGGGTAAGGTCGAGATCGGCCGGTTGGTGCGAGTCCTCGCCTTCCGTGAGCGCGTGTTCGCATTCACCGACGAAGACTAGAATGTCATGGGAGCCGTCGTTCCCAACGTCGAGGCGGGACAAGAGGGCGCGCACAGTCTCGGTGGGTTCGGCAGGCACCACTGTCGGGCGCTTTCCAGGGAGGTGAAGAAACACTTCAAGTTCGTTGGCAGACATACCAATTCCTTTCTCAGGTGGCCCAAATGTCGGCCGCAGGCTTGCGTATTCGACCGTTGCCATCCGCCATCCGGTTGTCTAAGACGACAACATGGAGTCCTGAATTCTCAACGGCAAACCCAAGCCAGCGACCGTAATTTTTGGCACTGTTGCTTGTTCAGACAACAGATAAGGGGACGCACGACCGATGTCAATAGTGCCGCCATGAAAAAAAACGGGCTGGGGTTTCTCCTACAGTTCCTACGGGAGCGACGGGGGCTGTCGCTGCGGGAGCTCGGGCAACTCGCTCAAACCGACCACGCCTACATCTATCGGCTCGAGCACGGGGAAAAGGGGGCTCCGTCGGAGGATGTGCTCCACAGACTCATCCGCGCTCTCAAAGCGGACCGGCGCGAGGCCGAAATGCTCCACTTTCTGGCAGCCCACCCCGATACCGCAGGTGATCTGGTCGCGGAGGTGCTGAACGATCCGACCGTGACCTATGAGGTGTTCGCGGCGGCAGCCGGCGCGGCGTTCCGCGGCAGCGCCCGGCCCAACTATGCACAGCTACTTGCGAGGGTGCGCAGGATCCTGTCGGAAGAGAACGGCAATGGATGAATTCTCGGTCGTCCTTCGGGCTCGGCAATTCGTTCGCGACGCTGGCCCGCAGGTACTTCCCCCGTCCGTCAAGACCTATGTGCATCACATAGGCGGCGTCTTGCGTTATGAGGCAGATCTGCCGGACGACGAGCCCGGCTACTCCTTCGAGAACAACGGCAAGCACTATATCTGCGTCAACGAGAAGGACAGTGAAGAGCGCCGGCGGTTCACCGCTTGCCACGAGATCGCACACATCGTCTTGGGGCTGCCGTCCGACCATTCCTCGATGCCTTGGTGGAGCTATGCCAGGCGCCCGAAGAACGAGGTTCTCTGCGACGTGTTTGCCGCGGAGTTGCTGTTGCCCAAGCAGTTGTTCGAACCCTTGGTAAGGGAAGAGCAGATCGGGTTCACGGCGATCGACGAGCTTGCGGGCCGTTTCATGGCGTCGACCACCGCGACGGGTTCCCGTTACGCAATGGTGATGGATGCGCCGTGCGCGTTTGTTCTCTCTGAAAAGGGCATTGTGCGATACGCATCTCGGTCCAATTCGCTGCGCGATGCGGGAGGCTGGATTCCGTCCCGAATGGAGGTTCCTCCAGAAACCTTATCCGCCGCTCTACGCACAGGCGGCACGGAGACGGGGCCAGACGAGATCGCCGCCGACGTGTGGTTCAGCGATTGGCGCCGGGGCGGCGCGGTTTTGGAGGAAGCGCGATATCTGAAGTCATGGGATCAGACACTCACGTTGCTCTGGTTCCAGGATGAAGAGGTCCCCCCTCTGCTGCATGATGAGCGTGAGGTAGAGGACGAAGACCCGCTCCTTCCAGAGTTGGACGGGGTCCTCCCCTGGCCGGGGAAAAGACGGCGCCGATGACGGCCGCCTCAGTGCCCGTCACGCGCGACGATCCGCAAAACGGCGCCCAGCATTGAGGCCGCTCCCCAATGGCATTGAGTTTGGTCGGAACAGATTTTCGGCCTTAAACGCACATAGGTAGTGCGCCGTGGACTTCCCACCTGTTGTAGGGACATAGGGCTGAGAGGAACAGTAGACCTTTGCAAGGATCGATATTAGGTACTAGCACATTTCATGAAAAAATGCACGTTAAGGACCCGGCACAATGCCTCTTGTTCGGACGAAGTGATAGAAGATTTGCCTGAAGACACCGGTGAACTTGGCGGTTGCGCCCTTGGAAACGTCGAGATCGATGAACTGGCGGATTTCGTCCTTTTTCCTGACCAGGCGCGACACGCCCAGTGATTCTTACGGGCGTCTGAGCGTCTTGCCGGAGGCCCTGGCTTTTTTGAGAGCTGGAATCCTGACGTTATGGTGTATTTCAATACGAATCTGGCTAACACCCTTTGGTAGTGAAGAATGGAAGATCGCATTGAACAGGATTTGGAGGCATCCCTGAATGCTTCCGTCGATAAGACAGCATTCCTGGTAGACATCGACTCAACTGTCACGAACTCCAAGGAATTGAAGAAGTATTCTGCAGTAGAACTTCGGAACCTGCTTTTATCCAGAGAATCTTTTCACGGTCCGGTCATCCGAGGGACCAATATCGCGAACTGTCTTCTGGACGATTTGGTTTGTAAACTTCGGCCGTTGTTGAAGGCTCACATCGAACCAAAGAGCGATCAGATTGGTATAGGTATTGTGAACCTGTTGGCAGGGATTCCGGGACCGATGACATTTCCGTCAGAAGTGAATGGCGGGGAGTCAATGAAGGACTTCGCTCGGAGTTTGGTCAGGGCGTCGGCCACACTCGGGGCGGCCCGCGTGGTACAGATTCTGTTCCGCTGGATTGATGGAGAACCGCTTCATTACACTACCAAGGTGCTCCTTCATGGTCCGTCACTTGATCAGGCCATTGAATCGAAGGATGGGGTCAAGGTAACACGGTTGCCCGAGTCACCTTATATGCTGGATTCACATTTACCTCGATTTATCATGGAGTCGCATGGAATCAGCTTGCTTCCCGGCGGAACCATTCTTTCCATACCGTGCGAAGCTACGCCAGCGCTTTACAATCCATCCCCTGAGAGAGAGGAACGTTCGCATGATCTTCAGCACACCTGTGCAGGTGGGGAATTGCCGGATCTATCGGTTAATTCATTCTGCGAGGCTCTGTCGCTGGCATGTGACAATTGTGTGCGTTGGGGACTCATTTGGCGCGAATTTGGCGAGCTTCGGGAGTTCGACGACCAGATTGTTTTGATGTCACCTGTGAACGCTCCCCGCTGGAACAATGACTTTGTCATGCGTCAGGATCATCTTGAAACTGCAGTGGAAATTCACAAACGCTGTGCTTCCAAGGCGCCTACTCCGACCATGGCCATCAGCCGGTGGGTAAAATCAAAGAGGCCTGACGCAACTTTTTTGGATAAGTGCATTGACTTACGGATTGCGTTGGAAGCGCTTTTCCTCCCGGATGATCCACAGGGAGAAAAAAGTTTTCGTCTTGCCATTACCGGAGCTCGGTATCTGGGTAGGCATCTGACCGAACGAAAAGAATACCGGCAACAGCTTTCCAAAATCTACAATCTTGCATCAAAAGCCATACATGCTGCTGCAATCGAAAGCTCAGAGAAAAACAAAAACACTCTCACCGCAGGTCAGAACTTATGCAGGCAGGGAATCCTCAAAAGACTCGAACAGGATGAACGGCCCGACTGGGATACATTCTTGTTAAAAGACAGCTCCGAATAATGGAACCACCAAAATCTGTGGGGTCAAGCGGCCATCCGTTCGTTTTCGTGGCCTAATTTGCAGCTTCGAGCCCATTACCCCGATCTCGAACGGCTTCCGATCGTACTGGAACCGAGCGGGCGAAACGCGCAGCCGCGGGGTGCGCGAGGCGTTCCTCGCGTGCATCGGGCGGCGGCTGTAGGATTCCGCGCGTTTTCGAGGGTTCGGGTCCGCAACGGGTCAAATGTCACCTGTAACGTGTTGTCAGGATGGTGCCCGAATCTTGAGTTCACGGATCATGTTTCGTTGCTTCTCTGGAATTTGAAAACTGTGTATGCCGAGCTCGCGTCCCTTGCTTGGAAAGACCATCGCAAACATGCGCCCGTCATCAACTCCATAATCAGCTACTGCGGCTCCGGCAAATATCAAATTGTCGCCCACACGATTCAGAATCATGAACTCAGGCTCTATGACCCGCTTTCTCCATTGAAGATGACCTGAAATCGTAACAGAATCGAGTTTGAAAGGATCAAGCTCATCAAGTTGCAGATAGGCACCATCGCTTGCCAGATCCAGCGTGTGGGTGTGCGGCCAGGTTGGACCGGCAAGATATCTCTCGCCATTCTCGTGCATGACGCAGGGGAATGTCCTTAGCACTGTGGAAGCCGGGTCTTTCGTACACAAAATGCCCGTGGACCTCATAAAGACATCATTTTTGTAGTCGCGCATGGTCAAGTAATCTGAGTGTGCTTTGCCATTTGGTGAAACTACCGGCGTCTCATCAGTAAACGTAAACGATGCCGGGCCACCTGACGCAACGAAGTACGTTTGGTGCTCGACCCAATACAACAAGCTGCTTTGGGTTTGGGTCAAGAACTCCCCGGGGGTTCCGACACCCGGAAAGTCCGGGAAGTCCTGGCTGATCGGGCGATCCCATGGCTTAAGGGTGTACAGTTCGACACCATGATTCGAGGCCTTCAAGCAAGCCCCGTTTGTGTAGCCCGATGTTGAGAAGATGGCCTTGTGCGTGACTCTCGGCATATCGGACAACTTCAGAATCAGTTGCTCAACTACCGTGACATCAAGTGGCTTTCCCTCACGCTTTACCTCGGAAGCCTTGAACGCACTAACCATTCCATCATTGCCGGTCAGCGTGACAGTTACATCGACGTCACGTTCCTTCCCGGCGGCATCGTCCATCACCATGTCGCCGACGGTAACATCTATTGCGTCCGGATCATGTCGCAAGCAGCACAATCCAACCAGATACTGCACCATCATTGGTGTAAGCATGCGAAGTACCCCTGATCGCGAACCTCAACCGCGAACAGGCTGCGTAGTGGAGAATTCGATTTCGATAGTCGATGACCGGCCGCTTTCCGTTGTATGGACGACGTTGTCCCGGATGCTTCCCTGCAGTCGCCACAACTTCCACATCGCATCGCAAGCCATGGGGAATCGGTTCGGTTCCGTACCGCCGACCACGTTGCGGTGCAGGTCAAGTGCGACGATCCGGGCCGACGTCCGCCCTGCCTGCCGATTAGCGTCGAGCATCCGCAGCAGTTCGCTGTCGAAATCGTCCTGCGTGTACTCCGGAGATTGCTCGGGATGGGCGAGAATTTCAGGCCAGTCGAGCTCACGGAGAACGTGGCGGGGAATTCGTCCGTGGACATCGAACGAGTTTTGGAGTCGGGCGTTCAGCCATTCGAACCCTTCATGCGAAAGTTCGATGGCTGCCTTCTGCATGATAGAGCGGCGCGGGTTGGTGTTGCCCTGACCGCGGGTCGCATGGCGCTGGGTGGGTGCGAACGAATCGCTCCCGAGAGTGTCCATCATTTCTGCGAGGGAAACGCCATTCTGCATGGTGCCCGCGACGAATTCGGCATGGTGAACGCGAATGTAGCGGGGCCACCGGGCTTTCCACGAACGCCGCTCTATGTCGGCTGGGGTCGCGTCATCCCGTCCAGCCTCGTGTTTCATTGCGACGGCACGTCCGAAAATGCGGATATCTGGCCCTTTAACCAAGCGCGAAATGAACATGACGGCACCGTCCCGGACGCCAGTCGGGCGCCTGTTGCCTCCGGCCGGATAGGCGAGAGCCCAGTGGCAGCCCGCGCGGTCGATTTCTTCGATGGTGGGGCAGTCGAGAGGAACACGGTTGTTACCCTCACCAAGGAACTTGACGAACGCCTGGGGCGGGTCCTCGAAATTCGGCGGCGGGCTGGAGAGTGGCAAGGCTTCGAAGCTTGCCACGGCCCCGAAGTCTCCGAGATCCCCCGATTCCGAGGGCGGTGCGCCCAATGCCAGATGGTTCGATAGTGTGTGGGCCCAGCTGTCGAGCTGCAATCGCTGCAAATCGTTGCCGGCGTCCTGCCAGAGCGCGTCGAACCAAGCTAGGCAAAGCTTGATCGCCGCGTTGTCTTCGGTGACGACCCCGAACTCGCGGTTTGCCGTGAGGGCGGCGCCGGTGAGGTTGGCTGACGTGATAATCGCCCGCCCTGTTCCGAAAATGTAGAGCTTAGCGTGTAGGCCGCGAACGCCGCGAACGGCTCCGCCGGCATCGAGGATTAGCCGAAGCGCCTCAATATCGCTCACGCCCTCCGCAAAGTCCAGGAGGTTGAACCGCGTGATGACGCGGAGGAAAGGGATCTGCGTGGAGTATATACGGGCGAGAGCGCGGCGCTTGATGAAGGGGCAAACGATCCGAAGTGCGCCCGGATGTTGACGAAGACCGTCGACGAACTCGGAATCCCAGCCCCTATCGACCAGACGAAATGTCATGGCGATCGCGCTGCATTGCGGAGGTTAGTGGATTTTGACAGTTCGGTAGCCATCACATCGGACCCGAGCCCCGCAGCCCGTCCTGCATTTTTCCGGTCGGCCGCAATCAGTTGTTTCGAAAGAAACCAAACGTATTTCATCGGCCGATACTGTCAAGTAAAATGGTGAAAAAGCGATTACATGGACATCGCATGAAAACCATCACCTATTTCAGGGTCTCGACCGCGCAGCAGGACGCAGGCAGCCAGCGCCTCGCCATTCTCGAATATGCCCGCAAGCATGACTTCCGGATCGACGATTTCGTCGAGGCAACAGCACGGGGACAGGCCACGGCAAAGCACCGCAGGCTCGATGAACTGATCGGTATTCTCAACCGAGGTGACCGCCTTGTCGTGAGCGAACTCTCCAGGCTCGGGCGCTCGCTCGGCCAGATCGTCACCGTCCTTGACGGCTTCGCAAAGGCGTGCATCGCGTTTATCGCGATCAAGGAGAACATTCGTGCCGAAGGCAAACAGGATTTCCAGACCGAGGTCATGACCACCTTGTTCGCGCTGTTCGCCGAAGTCGAGCGTGACCTGATCTCGGAGCGCCCGCGCGAGGGCCTCGCAAAAGCCAGGGCCTCCGGCAAGACGCTCGGGCGCCCGAATGGATCCCTGGGGGTGTCGCGCCTCGATGGGAAAGAAGACGAAATTCGCCAGTTCATCGACCTCGGTGTTTCCAAGAGTGCAATCGCCAGGATTACCGGTGTCTCCAGGCAAACTCTCTATCATTTCATCCGAACAAGAGGCATTGCGCCGGGTCCTTAGCGTGCATTTTTACACGAAATGTGTTGGTACCCTTATATCAGCGGTTTAGTTTTCAACGACTACTGGCCACCCCAGGCCGGCAGGGCTCCTGCTCCGCCGGAAGAGTGCTTGATGACAAAGGAAGATGCCGAGAAAATCAAACAGGTCGCACTGCAACGAATACGAGAGGCTGCCAATGACGGTTCGATTATTGGTGTAAAGGATTTGGCCGTCGTGCTCTTCAGGTGGCGCGACATGACAGGGCGCTCTTCACGAGAGGTGAAGTTATTCTGCTATGCCGCGCTTGAAGATGATCAATCCGTCGTCAGCTTCGCCCGCGCATTCCTGGGACAGTCCTACGTAAGGGTTCGTTGCGAAACAGGCGAATCGTTTGCTCATTGGGGGATTCCCCCTGGAATCGAAATGTGATTCACTCGCGGCATGGATACGATCGAGACCATCCGGCGCCGGTTCGAGGCCCTGTCGCCGCATCTGGATGAGAAGAGCCTCCGTCTGTTCGTTGCGTCCGAGACGCTGCCCCTTGGCCGTGGCGGTGTGACCCTGGTTTCCACAGCGACGGGTTTCGCACGTTCGACCATTTACCGTGGTCTTGCGGAACTCGGGGAGGAACCGGAGCCATCGGGCCGTGTTCGGCGTCCCGGCGGGGGTCGCAAGCCTGCGGTCGAGGTCCAGGACGGCCTTGAGGAGGCGCTCGATGCGCTTGTGGAGCCGGTTGTCCGGGGAGACCCCGAGCGTCCACTGCGGTGGATATCGAAGAGCCTGCGCCATATTTCCGCTGCGCTTTCCGATCAGGGCTTCTCGGTGTCCCATACCCTGGTGGGCCGTCTTCTGAAGCAGCAGGGCTACACGCTTCAGGGGAATGCGAAGAACCGCGAGGGTGCGGACCATCCGGATCGGGATGCACAGTTCCACCACATCAACGATCAGGTTGCGGCGTTTGCACAAGCCGGGCAGCCGGTGATCTCCGTGGACACCAAGAAGAAGGAATTGGTGGGGGATTTCAGGAACTCGGGCCGTGAGTGGCGTCCGAAAGGGTCCCCCGAGGAGGTCCGCGTCCATGACTTTGCGGACAAGGAGCTTGGCAAGGCGATCCCCTACGGGGTCTATGACGTGATCAACAATGTCGGCTGGGTCAATGTCGGGATCAGCTGCGATACATCCGCATTTGCGGTCGAGAGCATCCGGCGCTGGTGGGACCGTCTGGGGAAGGAGCGATACCCCGGGGCCCGCAAGCTGCTCATCACCGCCGACTGCGGCGGCTCCAACGGGAGCCGGATCCGGTTGTGGAAGGTCGAACTGCAGAAGCTCGCACGCGAACTCGGCATCGAGATCAGCGTGTGCCACCTGCCGCCCGGGACCAGCAAATGGAACCGCATAGAGCACAAACTCTTTTCCTTCATCAGTCAGAACTGGCGCGGCAAGCCCCTGTACAGCCTCACCACCATCATCAACCTGATCGGCTCCACCACGACCGGCACGGGACTGAAGGTCTATTGCGACAGGGACACGAACGAGTACCCGACCGGCATCAAGATCAGCAAAGCGGAGATGGCGGCCCTGGATATCCGGCGCGCAGACGTCCATGGCGACTGGAACTACACCTTGCTTCCAACCCCCGCCAACGTAGCTTTTATTTCGTGACGATCCCTAAGTCAAGTTGGTGACCATGTGAGGCGCGTCCAAGACCAAGCTAAGGTCGACGGGATCGAGACCCTGATGGATGTCAAACGGTTTCGGGAAAGACTGACTGAGGTGCTCCGCGGCTCTCGGTTGATTCCAGATGACAAAGACGTTGTGCAACGGTTTCTGACTGCATGGCCTAAACGGACCGAAGCTGCATATATGGACATCTTGAAGAACAGACGGCGAACAGATCGCGTGTTTTGTGACGTTTATGGTGCAGGGTCTTCCCGGATTGTTCACGGACTTTGACCGGCCTTGTCATGGTCTCCAGCCTTGCCTTTGGCCTTGTAGACGGTTCCGCGTGAGACCCCCATCTCGCGGGCGATCCTGGTCGGTGACTGCCCTTCGACAATTCGATGCCTGATTGTGTCCATATCGATCTTCGGAGGTCGTCCGCGATAGATACCCCTACGCCTGGCCGCGACAATTCCTTCAGCCTGACGCTCGCGGCGCAGGTTGGTCTCGAACTCGGCAAAGACGCCGAGCATGTCTAAAAAACGCCTTGCCGGCAGCGGTTGACGTATCCACGGGTTGTTCGGTCGCAGCGAGATGGGCGCCCCTCTCCCTGAGCTTCGCGACAATGACCTGGAGATCCTTCAGGGAACGCGCCAAACGGTCGATGCGCGTGACCACGAGTATCTCGTCCGGATGGATGAAGTCGAGGATGATGCCGAGCTCGGGACGGCTCTCAAGGCTGGAGCCGCTGCCGGTTTCGGTCCGGATCATGGTACATCCCGCGGCTTCAAGTGCCGTGATCTGGGCCTCGGGGTTCTGGTCTGCTGTCGAGACCCTGGCATAGCCGATGCAGGCGGTAGAAGTGTTCATTTTGGGTATGCCTCCGGCATCGTGTGTGCATTATGTCGGAAACGACCCTAAATGAACAACGGAAAGTGACGATGTGGTGTTCATTCGACCTGTCATCATGGGTACACCCAAAATGACGCTCATGCAGCCCTCTGTTCGAAGTCGATGCGCTCGTCGAGATCCAGTTCGAAGCGGCCGTAGGGATTGATGTACAGGTAGAACAGTGGCGAGAGCCCGCGCATGTCTTCCGACGACAGCCGGTCTGCCCAACCCGGATCGTTCAGGATCGATTGCACCATGCGCGTGTTGACGTAGACAAGCGAGGCCTGGACAAGTTGGAGTGCCAGCGCCGAAATCTCCTGGTCGCTGACCCGGTTGGTTGCAATCTCGCCGCCCTTCCCGAAGAACACGAAGCCGTTCGCGCTGTTCCAGTTCTCGATCACGTTCAGACCTTCGTGGATCTCGCGGCGGAAGCTTTCGAGCCTGAGATAGCGGCAGAGAAAGATCGTCTTGATAGCGCGATCGAGCTCGGCCAGCGCCCTGTAGGTCGGGTGCATCACATCGCCCCGGGAGAAGCGGCGCAGAATTGATTCCGGCTCAGCGGTGCCATGTTGCATCGCAGCCGCGTGTTTCACCATTTCATCGTATTGGCGCACGATCTCGTCCCAGTTCACAACCCCCGAAAGAACAGGTGCAAGGTTGGGCAGGCTCGCACGCTGGCCTGGCGATGCCAGCATCAGTTTCTGGCGCGCGATCGCCTTGAGCCGCGGGGCCAGTTCGAAGCCGAGAAGATGTGCGAAGGCGAACCCGACGGCACTCTGGCCGTGGGTATCGACATACTGGCGCTGGATTTCCATGTCCGTGCAATGACGCGGCACGCCCTCGATCATGGCCGCGACCTCGGACGAGGAACAGCGCTTGAGCTGGGAATAGATGCAGGCTGCCTTGCGCTCGACATGCCAATAGATCATCACCCCCCGGCCACCGTAGCGGGCATGCCATTCCGTCATGAGATTTCGATCCCAGGCACCGAACTTCGTGGAATCTGAGGCACAGGTCGTACCAACCGGCCCCCAGATCTCGGGATTGCGAATGGCCAGCGTGGCGTTGGTCACCCTGGCACAGGCGGCTCTCAACGCCGTGGCGTCGATGTAGCGTCTGTGAACATGGGCAAGTTCGTCGATGCTGACGTCCTCGGTTCCGGTGGCAATCCGTTTGAGACCGGCATTGATGCCGGCAGCATACAGGGCCAGGAGCGGACGCCGGTTGCGAACATCATGCGCCAACACCTCACGGCTGGCCGAGCTTTCAAAGCAATCCAGGAACTGCGTGCCGAGCGCGGTCTCCTTCAGGACATCGAGAAGACCCGTCATCGGCCAGGTCCGGCCGATCTCGTTCTTCAACTCGATCAGTCCCGTGGGCTCCGGCTGGCGATCGAGAGGTGTGACACAGATCAGGTTCTTCCCGGTCTGTCGCAACCGGACCATGCCGTTCTTCGGCAGCGTCGCGTTCAGCAATCGCAGTTCTTCTTCCAGGCTGGCACGGATATCTGCCACGAACGCGTGGGCGTCCTGCTGAAGGCCGAGATCGGCGTAATAGGTTTCGCGGCGCTCGTCGAAATCAGTTGGCAAATCATGGTCCGGATCCCGGTAGCGGTCAGCACCTTCAACCCAGATTTCCCGGGCCCGGATGCTGTCGCGGAGCTGGCTCAGCACGCAGAGTTCGTAGGATATCACGTTCAGCCGGCCCTTGCCGTCAACAACAAACTCCTTCCAGCCGGAAGGAATGGATCCGGCAGGCGCAATTCCGGCAGGCACTGTCCTGCGCCCTTCTTCTCTCAAGCTGATGATCAGTTCCACGGCATCAAGGACCGGATGCCAGACCACATTGTTCGACCGGAACCGCAGAACCGACAGGAGCTTCGGTATCATCCGGCGATAGTGGCCAGCATAGGATCCCCGCATGACGGTCTGAATGCGCTTGTCCAGCGTGCCCTTGGCGCGGTGCTCGTCAATCACGGCCGTCAACTTCGCAATCCCGGCTACCGGATAGATGACATCGATTACCCGGCCTTCCGGGTCTTCGATCGCCGCCTCCGCAATGTCGAACAGCAGGCGTTCCTTGCCGTGAACCCGCTCGATGTCACGTGCGATCCCGGTGATCACCGTTCGACGCGACCGTGTCTGAAGGCGGTGCAAGATCTCCAGGAGGAGATCAATCAGATCATCCGTCAGCTTGCGGTGCCGGTCCATGAGATACAGGGCATAGAGGCCAAGGCGCCGCTCCTCGCCATGTCGTCGCATTTCCGAGGCATTCTCGCCTTCGACACGGCGACACAGCATCGCGGTCCAGCCCGGATCAACTCCCGCCAGATGATCCCACGGCAAATCAAGGCTATCGAGAAAGGTCAATCGATCACAGGCGCCGAGAACGTTATCGAGGGTGGCAGCACCCACCTCGCTCTTCATGTGGTGAAACCCGGTGAGGCTTCTGGGCTCCGAGAGACTGCCATCAAGTTCCTCTCGCGTGTCGGCCGGGAGGGAACGGGCAGTCGATTCCAGAAATCCTTCGAGAAAATCGTGACGTGCACTACGAACCAGCCGATCCATGATCTTGTCCGAAGAGACATGAACCGAATTGGCGAGACACCATGCATATCCGGATGCAATCTGCTCCTCCACCGTCGGAGACGAACCCCGGCAGTCCTCGACAATCCAGCTGCGCAGGGCAGAACGATCCCGGGCCGTGGCGCGCCGAACACCAAGATGCCGCAGGATCGCAACACGGTGACGACGCGCGTTGACATGATGAAAACGAAATTGTCCGGTGTCCGGTACGGTCAGATCCAGTTGCTGACCCAGGTACTGTAGGCCTTCCAGGCAAAGATCGTCCTCGCGGGAAGGAAAACGTCCATGGGTCCGGAAGAACCGGAGCTGGAAGGCAACCCAGATCCGGCTGCCGAGATTGAAACCCTCAACGAACCCCACATCGTCGAAATCCAGGCTCCAGCATTCCAGAAAGGATCGATCAGACATGCACGCGTCCCCCAGGCAAAGATACCCGATCACAGATCAACGGAAGGCTGGCGTCAATGTCTCATTTGTACGCGTTCTGTTCTACAAGATGTCCATATATGCAGCTTCGGTCCGTTTAGGCCTCTTTGCCTCCCGAAAGATCGTGCCGACGATCCGGTCATGGGTTTCCACGACGGTGTCGGCAATAGCGGCGCTCCACTCCACGACACAGACCGCCAGGATAGCCAGGCGGCGGTCACTGGAGATATCAAGGAGCCCATCGGTGAAGTACCGCTCACCCTGACGGCGCAGACGCGTGATCCTGTGGGGTGGAATGCCATCGAGAACAGCCGTCGGCAGATCTATCGCCTGCAGAAATTCGAGCCGGTCGAGAAGGCGGTTGATGTTGGCCGAGTTGTTCCCGACTTCGAACTGGCGCAACCATATGAACCGGCTCACATGTCAGTCGGTGTCTTCGCTCAGCAGGCTGTCGAGGCGCGCGCGCATTCCGTTGTCGATGCGTGCGGCAATCCGGGCATCGATCCGGCGCTCCGCCGCGACCAGGGCATCGGCGCAGAGCCTCTCGATGATCGAAATGCCGGGCAGGATGATCTGCCGGCGGCGGCACTCCTCCACGAAGCTGCGTACCAGTTCTTCGCCGGACCCAGCCGCTTCGGCCTGCTCTGTAAGCCGGGACTTCATCTGGCGCGCACGCTTGCCCGTAAACATCCTGTAGCCGTAGATCCTGCGCAAGGCACCAAGATGCTCGCGGCGGGTTTCTTCGCGAACTGCATACGGCAACCGGTCATCCGGCTTCAGGCCCAGCTGGGCGGCAATGAAACGCGAAACCTCCTCCGGGATTACCCCGCCCGACTTCAACAGACGCCCCGGACAATGAAAGGCGCAGAGTTGAAGCGCGAAACCCAGTTGGTTTTCGGGGCGCCTTCGCTCCCGGATGTGTTCGATATCATCATCTGCCAAGGTGTAATGCCGCAGCAAGGATGCCTCGTCAGCCGGCAAATCGATAAGCGCGGCACGTTGCCGCTCCGTCAAAAGACTGCGTCTTGGCAACTTGGGTGCCTCCGTCCGTTGTGATGTTTGGATGTCCGAAAGACCAACGATCAGCGGACAGGTTCAAGCCGAAAATCCACGTCCACGAAACAAGGCCGAAAGTCGTCTCAAATGAAAGGTATGATAAAATTTGCAAGTGCGGGACCTTATCCGTGCAGACCCGCCATGGAAACCATCAAGATCGGATATGCGCGCTGCTCGACCCTCAGCCAGGACCTGGAGGCGCAGCGGAAATCCCTGCGTGAACTCGGCGTTCACGAGAACCGCATCTACACAGACCATGGGTTGACCGGCACGAACAGCGAGCGCCCCGGTCTTGACCAGGCTCTCGCCGCTCTTCGTGAGGGTGATACGCTGGCCGTCTCAAAGCTGGACCGTCTGGCCCGCTCCGTTCCGAATTCGCGCACCATTGTCGAAGAGTTGCAGAAAAGAGGCGTGAAACTCGCGCTCGGCGCGACAGTTCATGATCCCACTGACCCAATGGGGAAAATGTTCTTCAACATCGTTGCCACCTTCGCCGAATTCGAAGCGGACCTCATCAGGATGCGCACCCGCGAGGGCATGGCGATCGCGAAGGCGAAGGGAAAGTTGCGGGGGAAACAGCCAAAACTGTCTGAAAAACAACAGAAAGAGCTCTGGCGAATGCACGATACCGGGGAATATTCGATCAGCGATCTTGCAGAGGTCTTCTCCGTATCACGGCCGACCGTCTATCGAACGTTGAGCAGGCGGAAAATCGCTTAACGTACTATTCGGCCCCCTACCGGAATCGACCCGACCGAGGACAACCGAACAAGCGCGACGGCAGTATCGACCGTTCGCGTCGATCATGGCTTCAATGAGTGCAGGAAAAACCTTTCAGGCCAGATCCAATTCCCGAGGAGTTGCCCCTATTACTGTTAGACAACCGCATGAATCGCCAAGCTAATCAACTCAACAGAAAACCGTCAAATTGGCGACTCCGAGCACATAAAAAAGATAGTGACTGACAGTGACGCTATATTGAGATATGTTCTCTCTTTGTTTCAATTAGTTTGCGCCAATAACATTGGGAGATCAATCACACTATGGCAAAGCCTTATGCATCAGAAATAGATCGCCTAAGCGAGACATTCGATTGGATCGAAAGCGCAGATATCACCGCCCTTCAAACTGCAATCGCAACCGCTAGTTCCTTACCTTTGGTGGCAATCGGTTCTGGGGGTTCGCTCTCAGCCGCACATGGCCTCGCAGGGATTCATCGCGCTTTCACCCGAAAGATATCGACGGTATCCACACCACTTGAGGTCATTCGCGAACCAATTGAAAGAAATTCAACCCACTGGCTGCTTAGCGCAGGCGGAAGAAATGTTGATATCCTGGCCGCTGCGAAGGCGCTGATCCAAAGGGAGCCAAAACAGCTTGCCGTTATGACCGGACGCAACGACACAAAGCTGGCGGAGTTGTGCCGTGCCCATCCATTCATCGACCTGCACATTTTTTCCCCTCCAGCAGGAAAAGATGGGTTTCTTGCAACAAACTCGTTGTTTGGGTTCGTCGGCCTTTTTGAGCGCGCTTACGGATCTCATTTTGGCGCAAAGAAGGCTTGGGCCGCGACCAATGCGCCCCTGAGGGAGTTGACCAAACGGACATACATTTCTGACAGTCAGCTCAAAGCAAGGACCGATCCTTTGTGGGACAGAACGACCACTGTAATTTTGCACGGCCCGTCGACACGACTTGGTGCGATCGACATAGAGTCGAAATTTACTGAAGCGGCACTGGGGTCGATTCAGCTCGCTGATTTTAGAAACTTCGCGCATGGTCGCCACCATTGGCTGGCCAAACGTGGTGGCGACAGCGGCGTGCTTGCTCTCGTCATTGAAGAAGACCGCGCACTTGCAGAGAAAACACTTGCCCTGCTGCCTACAGACATACCGCTAGCCATCCTGGAAATGCCAGAACAGGGGTCTGCGTCTCTCGCTTCGTTGTTGGTTGCTTTTCATCTAACCGGACTGGCAGGAATGGCACGTGGAATTGATCCGGGGCGCCCCGGGGTTCCCATGTTCGGTCGTGAACTGTATAGGCTCAGACCGCCGCGGACGGCCGCAATCAAGCGCCTGCCAGGGCTATCTGCACGCGATGAAGTGGCAATCGAACGCAAAGCGGGTGAAACGATTGACCGGCTTGAAACATTGGAACTTCGTTCCCACTGGCAAAATCATCTGAAGCAATTCCGTGCTCAAATTTTCAACACGGTCTTCCCAGCGGTCGTGCTTGACTACGATGGAACAGTGGTTGAGACGCGCTCAAGGTGGGACCCGCCTGCCCCAGAGATTCGCGAGAAATTGCGTGAACTAGTTGATGCTGGCATTCGCGTTTGTATTGCGACCGGACGCGGGAAATCGGCTAGACATGCGCTGCAATCAATCATCGCAAAAGCCCACTGGGACCGTGTTCTCATTGGCTACTATAATGGTGCCGAATTGGGCCGACTATCAGATAACGAAATTCCAAATGGCACCTGTGAGGCGGTTGGATCGCTGCTGGCTGCAGCTGACACGTTGCGATCCGATCCGGAGATTTCCCAAACCGTGGTTCAGGAAGACCGTTCATTTCAGATCACACTGACAGCCAAGCCGGGCGCTCATCTGAGCCGACTGCATGATCACGTGATCGGGATTCTCAAGAAAGCGAACAGCGGGCAATTGACGGTCGCGAAGTCCGGCCATTCGCTTGATATTCTCGCGCCGAGTGTTTCAAAACTGAACGTGCACCATGCGCTTTATGAAATCGCTCCCAAAATGCCGATCTTGTCGATCGGTGATAGCGGGGCATTGTATGGAAATGATCACGCGCTTTTGTCAGGGCCATACTCGCTGAGTGTCGACAAAATCAGTTCAGATCCTACAAGCTGCTGGAATCTCGGCTCGCGGGGCCAACGAGGTCCTGCGGTGCTGGCCGAATATTTCTCTGCAACCGAGTTGGCCGATGGCGGTCTTAGGCTTCGCGAGGGCGCACTGAAATGAATCAAGATCTTGCGCTCAGGGTCATGGGCAAAATCATGAAGTGGGATGACGATGAGGCACGCGAGGAATTCTGCTGGCTGAAACTAATGGCTCGGCTCAAATATGACGGGTATCGCGATTTCCAGGCTGGTATGCGGTTTATCGAAAGTCTGGCTACTTGGCTTCAGCAGTTTGACCAGAAAGAGCGCAAAGTGGCCTATCAGTTCGTCAAGAATCGGATGGTGTATGTCGGTCCAGGTGAGATCCGCAGACTTGTCGAACAATTCTTCCCCAATACAATTCACAAGCGGATCGTTCGAACCGTTGCAGCCAATATGGGGCTCAAGCCTTACACGGTATTGACAAATCCTCAGGCTGTTAAGGCCATTACGCGTCTGCGTCGACAGACGCTTGTGCTAGGTTTGAGCGATGGTGCGCGGATGGACATTGTCCGACATGCGAATGTGGGTCGGCTCAGCAATGAACAATTGGTGTTGGCGCCGCAGATTGATTCCGAAAAATGGAAAGACCTCGGGGAGAACCTGAAAGCGGACCTGCAGGATGACGATGCACAGTTCAAAATTGTCTATCTTGTTGATGATTTTGCCGGTACTGGCACGTCTTTCTTGCGGTTCAATAAGGAAAAACAGAAGTGGTCCGGTAAGATCACCCGCTTCCGAAATTCGCTGTTCAGCGCGATCGATGATGAGACGGTTGGTGATATTGTCGCGCCAGATTGGCAGCTATGTGCGCATCACTATATGGCCACTGCAGACGCGGAACGGAAAATGGGGGAAAGCGAACAGGCAGCGCGTGCTGCCTTGAAGTGCGAAAAGTGGCCTGACCAGGTTCATCTTTCCTTTGCGACAGTTTTTGATGATGGCCTGCCGATCGCACCGGGGCGGGACGATGACTTCATCGCATTGACCCAGAAATATTACAATTCGATAATCGAGACAAAGCATACAGCGGTCGGGGGCGTTAGACATATGGGACTTGGGTATGGAGGTTGCGCTCTTCCACTCATTTTGGAGCACAACACGCCAAACAATTCTGCGGCTCTCTTTTGGGCTGAGACATCGGTGAAGGACAAGGAAGGCGCGGATGCGCCAGCCATGAGACCCCTCTTCCGCCGCCGTCAAAGGCATGTGTGAGGTTAGGTTTTGGCAAATCCGTTTGAGAAAAGAGCATCAGAGTATCGCCGAGATGATGAGGCATTTTTGCCCTTGGTCACGCCTGATCCCCTGATCACGTTCTTCAAGAGAGATGCCGTTGACGGCAAGCTGTACGATCGGCTGTCTGTCATTATTGGTGCGCCTGGAAGTGGGAAAACGACAATCGCTCGTCTTTACCAATATGCGACCCTCAAGAAGCTTTTGCGACATGAGGGTCGGACAAGCTTTAGGCCACTTATCGACACGCTCACCCAATGCCGAGTTATCAAGAACCGGGAGCCTGTCCTGCTGGGTGGTCGCGTGCCATTGGAGTCCGAATACCGCGAGTTTTGGGAATTTCCTTACCCAGATGACCTGAAGTGCAAGTTGATGTTTGCGCTTATTCAGTGTCGGACCGTCTTGTCGTGGATCAGCAATGTAGTGAATACGGGGGCGGAACTCAGTGACATTTCCATTGTTCCTCGCGGTGATGCGAAAGCGGCTTTGGCAGCGATCGGTGGCAACGAAGGTCAATCGCTTTTCGACAAGGCACGGGCGATTGAAGAGAAGATCTACAACATTTCAGCGGCGCTCTTGCCTCCAAATGTCGAAGATATCGATGAAGAGGCTACTGCCGCATATCGTCCGTTTGATGTGATCGAGAGTTTCGAAGTAAAGACAGGCGGCGAGACCAAACGGCTTCACCCGCTTGTAATCTTCGACGATGCCCACAGTCTTCATCCGGAACAATTTTCCGCATTTCGTCAATGGCTGGCCAGGCGCGAAATGCGCATATCGCGTTGGGTTCTCACCCGCATGGACGCGCTGTCTCCCGCTGATGTTTTGCTCGCCAAAGGTGAAGGACAGGCCAAACGCACAGGGCTTAAGAATGCGCGGGAATTGACCGTCATTTGGATGCAAAGTCAGGACGACCGTTTTGGAAAACGGAAGGCTTTTAGGAAGATGGCAAAGGGTATGGCATCGCGCTACTTGCGGCAGATGGACGTTTTTTCGCGCCGTGGAATCTCTGACCTTGCTGATTTTATTTCGACGCAACCAGATTCTTTGCCCTCTAGTAAACAGGAGGCGCTCGCAAATTCGGTCAACTCAATTCAGCGCAAGAAAGCCATCTCAGATGTGCGCCGCAAGAAGCTGGAAGCGCTCATCGCGGATTATTTCGAAAGCACCGGTCACCAGGACGAAGACGTATCGCTGGCAATGCTTTCCATACTCTTTCACCGTTATCTGAAGCGGACCCCACAAAGGGGATTGTTTGATGACCAAGAGGATGACCTCGAGCCCAACAAACCACTGGCGGTTGGCGGGGGGATTGCGGATGGTGCGAAAATCCGTCTGCTTCATGATTTTGGAAGACCGTACTACTACGACATGGACGCGCTTTGCGATGCAAGCTCGGAGAATGCAGAGCAGTTCTTGCATCTGGCCTCCACCTTGGTCACGCAAGCCGAGACCCAGCTGATCAGGGGGAAGCCCGCCTCTTTGACAAGCCGCGTCCAGAACCGATTGCTCAGGGAAAAAGCGGGAGAAATCTTTAGGGAATGGGACTTCCCACACTGTCAGCAAGTGGCGATGATCGCTGAGGGTATTGCGGAGCAGTGCATAACGAAAACGCTGGAAGGCAACGCGTCACTAGGCGGCGGCGCCGGCGCGTTTGGCATTCTACAGAGCGAATTCGATGAGATACCCATGAAATACGATGAACTGGCAAGGGTCTTGAAATTTGGGGCTGCATATAACGCCTTCATTCTTGTGCAAAACCACCGAACGAAGAAAAAACTGTGGTGCCAAATTGAGCTGAGCGGCGTGTTGCGAGTTCATTTTGGGCTTTCGCAGACCAGGGGTGGATTTCTGGAGCGCTCGACCGCTGATCTTCTTGTTTTGCTGAAGTCTGGCTGACGGGGATTGATCTGTTGAGGTGGGACCATTGCATTGCCAATTTTGGCTCAGAGGTCGCAGAATTCGCCTCTGACTATTTTGCGGATGATGCGCGCAAAACGCTTCTTATTGCTGGCGCGGGGTTTGACCCTCGTTCCCGCGTTGTTGCCCAGTGCCTTATCGAATCCGGATCAACTCTTGAAGGTGTCTTGATCAAGGAGAACACACCTGGGCCTGATCAAGATTTGGTCGCGTTGGCTGACGCCAACAGGGTCGCGTTGCAAAACCTGCTGCCGTTCCATCATCTCTTCGAGATCGAGATTTTCGGCACAGACTACGCGGTTATTGGTGGGCGCAACATTGTCAAAGCACTCGACGGCTTGTCATATGAAAGTTTCACGGATGTTATTGTCGACATAAGTGCTCTATCTGTCGGCACCAGCTTTCCGGCGATCCGATATCTGCTCGGGCAGATTGAATCAGGGAATTGTTCACACAATGTCCATGTTTTTGTAACGCATGATCCATCCCTGGATGCAGGTATTTCCCTTGAGCCGAGTGACTCCCCGGGCTACGTCCATGGTTTTCGAGGAAGATCTTCTTTGGACAGCTCAACAGCCGCAGCGAAGCTTTGGCTGCCGCAGTTGGCATCGGGTCGGAGAAGTGCACTGAACGCATTGCACAGCTACCTTGAGCCCCATGACACATGTCCGATTGTGCCGTTTCCAGCGGCGAATCCGCGCCAGGTCGATCTTCTTGCCGCTGAGTTCATTTCTGAGTTTGAGAACGCTTGGTCGGTTGACACACGGAATTTGGTTTTTGCTGACGAATCCAACCCTTTGGATTTGTACAGAACGATCCTAAAACTGCACGATCTGCGACACAGGGTGTTTGAAAATATTGGCGGTTCGCTGATGATCTTGTCACCCCTTGGGAGCAAGATCATGGCAATCGGGGCGTTACTGGCGGCTATAGAGAGAAACCTTCCGGTCGCTTATTTGGAAGCGATCGGCTATAATATGAAGAGCGGGCCGCAGCCGGAAGTGGGAGAACACAAACTTGTTCACCTTTGGTTGGAAGGTGAGGCTTATCCTCAATCCCGATCCTGACTGTGACAAAATGGAAATAAAAATGTATGACAACATGTTTTGCGCCTAAGGCCTTTGGTACGGGGCTCATTGCATTGGACTTGGTTCTCGGGATGGACCCCGAAGGGCCCGTGAGATCGTGGACTGGAGGCACGTGCGGGAATGTTCTATCCATCCTTGCCTTTCATGGCTGGAAGTCGTTTCCGATTGCGCGCATGAACGGCGATGCAGCGTCTGCGCGTGTTTTGGCGGATATGGGAAGATGGGGTGTTCGGCTCGATTTTGCGCGATGTGAGCCGCAAGGACACACGCCCATCATCGTCCAGCAGATCAAACAAGACCGGCACGGCAATCCGAGCCATCGGTTTTTGTGCGCTTGTCCGTCTTGTGGACAATATCTTCCGAGGTTCAAGGCAGTCACGCAGACCGCTGTTGAAGTTGTTTCGCCACATCTCGACGGCGCGGCCGTATTCTTTTTGGACCGGCTATCAAGAGCCATGCTGACCATGGCGAAAGAGGCCGCTGATCAGGGAGCTCTGGTCGTTTTCGAGCCTTCTGCGAAGTCAGCCCCCAAACATTTCGACGAAGCATTGAAGATTGCTCATGTCTTGAAATATGCAGATCAACGTTTGAGCGAGGCAGGCGATGTATTCGCTGCTGGGCGCACGGTGTTACTTGAGATACAAACTCTTGGAGAGCAGGGTCTGCGGTTTCGCTCGAGGAATGACCAGATCAATCGTCAATGGCAAAAAATCCCTGCTTATCAATCTGTGCGCGTTGTAGATACATGTGGGTCTGGAGATTGGTGCACGGCCGGCCTTTTGCATAGACTTGGCGCAGATGGTCTCTCCGGATTTCGAAAACGCAGTGATGATGAGATCTTGGATGCGTTGAGATATGGGCAAGCTTTGGCGGCTTGGAATTGTCGCTTCGAAGGCGCACGTGGAGGGATGTACTCTATGACGGCCCAAGAGTTCGAACAGCAGGTGTTGGAGATTTTGACCGGCGAAGTTCAAAGCGTTCCAGTGAAGCCAATCTCAAAGGATGTCGAAAAAGCTGTGAACTGTCCGGCCTGCGCCATCCAAGCTGCTTGACCCTGAGCTAATTCAAATCGTTGGCCCCAACCCAACATAGATACCAAGAGTCCCACAACGGGTTGGCAATCATCAACCGGAACTTAGACGGAACTTCAAGCGGAACAAAACGGAATCGAATGTTCATAAGTCGTTGATTTTGAGTCGTTTTTCGAGGATCAACGAACGTGCGTTTGGGGATTCATGTTACATGTAAATTGACAAGGGATATGATATTGTGCCAGTATAGACCGCGCACACAATATCTTGGTTAGTGTTGGCTGAAACGCCGACACTAAGCCGGTTTGAACGAAGCCGCGCCTGGCGCGACCCTGGCCTCTTGTAGAAAGTTGATTCGGGGTTTTCAGCCTGGCCGGTTGATCCCGTTTGATGCGGGGGATCTTCGGGGGCTGCATGTCCCGAACGGAGCGTCTGGCCTGTCTCCGGTGGAAGTATCGGGTCCGGAGACGGCGACATTTCGCGCCGTTTGTGTCGGTTCGGCGCGACGGGCACGAACGGGCCCGTGGCGGTTCCGGGGCCGCTGGATATGCTGCATGCTTTCTGGCGTTGCCTTCATGTCGTCTCGTGAGGGCGGGGAGGGCCGCGTTTTCGGATGATCTCCATTGCCCGGGCCACCTCCCGGTCGGTGGGGTGTCTTCGGATGGTCAGGACAGGCCTGGAGGGTTTGCCGCAATTCGGACAGGCCGGGGCCTCCGGGCTGTCCGTCTCCCCGGTTCCGGTTTCGTCACCGGCTGCATGCGGGGGTTCGTGGCGGCCGGCTTCCGGTACGGCCTCGAGGGTCCTGGCCCGGCAGGCGTTTGCGAGGATGCCGAAGTGCCGGATGCGGTGGAAGCCTGGCGGGAGGCGATGCATCAGGAATCGACGTTGATGGGAATGTTCCCATCAACGTCGTTGAACTGAGCCGCGTTCCGCGGCGGTTTGTGCCGCCAGGTATCACATGCCCCTGCTGAACGGCCGCTTTCGTGCAATTCATCGTCTTGTTTTGCCGCACTGAGGCGTTTCCACCTCTCTCTCGTTTGGTGACAATCGGTCGTGGATGCACCGGTCGCGACAGGTGCCGGTGTTCTCCATGACCAATCACACTTTAAGGGAGAAGACCCATGACACCATTGCGCAAACGAATGGTGGACGACATGACTGTTCGCGGCCTGGCCGAGAACACGATGCGTTTGTATCTCAACTCCGTCTCCGGGCTTGCGCGCTACTACAAGCGCAGCCCCGAGAGGATCTCTGCACAGGAGGTTCAGAACTATCTGCTCCACCTTCACGAGGAGCGCGGACTGACCTGGCGGAGCTGCAACTGCATGCGGCAGGGGATCCGCTTTCTCTACCGCATCACGCTTGGCCGGCCGGACCCGCATTTCTGTGTCCCAGGAGCCAAGACGCCTTCGAAGCTGCCCGAGATCCTCAACCACGACGAGTTGGTACGCCTGTTTTCGGTCCCCGCCAGCGCCAGGCACCGTGCCGTTCTGATGACGGCTTACGCTGCGGGGCTCCGGGCCAGCGAGATCTGCCATTTGCGGGTCTCGGACATCGATTCGGGACGGATGTGCCTGCGCATCGAACAGGCCTAAACGGACCGAAGCTGCATATATCGGGTCGATTCCGGTAGAGGGCGAAATGACACTCTAAGCGTTTTTTGGCCTCCATTCTGGGCCATCTGTATTCGCCTGTGATCGGTGTATGTGCCCATCCGAGGGGTGAGATGTACTTGAGCCTTGACGCCCGCCCAGGGCGCAGAGTGTTCTTCATCGTCCCTGTTTGAGTATAGTCTGTTTGGTACAGATCCCGGGTCATGTAAATCAATGACTTGCAAGGCCGAAATCAGGGGAGGTTCAATTGGGACAGCAGGCGGCCATCTACACCAGGGTTTCCACTGCGGACCAGTCCTGCGAGCGCCAGGTTTCGGAATTGACGTCCTTCGCCGAGCGAGGTGGTTATGACGTGGCGGGGATATTCAGGGAAACCGCGCCAGGGGCATCCGCCAAACTTGCCGCACGCAAAAAGGTAATGGATCTCGCACAGACGCGGCAAATCGATGCCGTCCTTGTCTCCGAGCTCTCCCGGTGGGGGCGATCGACACAGGATCTGCTCGCCACGCTGCACCGACTGGCAGGATGGAAGGTCTCGGTCGTCGCAATGAACGGCATGACCTTCGAACTCGATACGCCACATGGCCGGATGATGGCCACAGTGCTGGCAGGGATCGCTCAATTCGAGCGCGACCTGATCAGTGAGCGCGTGAAGTCGGGGCTGGCCGCGGCGAAGGCACGGGGGAAGAAGCTCGGCCGCCAACCAGGGCAGCGGCCAAAATCAGACAAGCTTGCGCCCAAGGTCCTTCAGGCCGTCAGCGAGGGACGAAGTTACCGTTGGATCGCCCGTGACCTCGGAATCAGCAAGAATACCGTCTTCGACGTCGTAAAACGGCACAAACAAGCCGGATAGATGTGCGTTCTCGCAGCGCTCAGCATCAAATGCGCGGACAATTGCCCGTGAATGCGACGAGAGGCGAAGAGAAAATGCTTAGAGTGTCATTTCGCGTGCGCCGTGAAAGGCGCGTCATCCTTGTGGGTGCGAATCCCACCCAACAGTTGTCGCTTCGGCTGGTAGCAGCCAGGGCGGCTTACGGAGGTAACAATGTAAGCTGAAGCACTCTGGCAGAAGGGCTGCCTTGGGCGGCTCAGCGAACAGATAGGCCGGAACGCGAGTGAACGCCGAGCAGGCCTCGAAACGCTCAATGCGGGAGCCGACCCTCCGCGAATTAGGGGAAGGCCGACGGCGGTCCGGGAAGCAAGCGACAAACGCACCGGATCGTTCCCGCCGGGGTAGTGGCGCCGGCATGTCTGCAAGATGAATGACGATGCAACACGGGAAGCCCTGTCGGTGGTGTGCACGCACCAACCGGAAATCCGCGAGGACCAGTCCGGGCCGTCAGGGTGGCGGAGAGGCCCGTAGTACTGAGGACGCCGGGTAATGCCGGTCGAGGGAAGGAGCCTCAGGTGCGGAGGGACGCGGAAAGGATGAATGCCTGCGGGAGTGGCCCAGCCTATAACCCCGCCTTGAGGGCAGAGACTTCGGAACGCGTCACATGCGGAAGCGAAGGGGCCGGACCCGAATGGTTCGACGCCGCCGGGGCGTGAACAGGCCTGGCGGCACACCGGAAACGACGTGGGAGGCAGGATGGCTGTCGTGCAGCGGCCTCGGGCTACCGGACCAACCGGCTCCTTCCTCCCACGACCCGTCCCGGTGGTCCGTGTGCGAGGTGCATGATCCCACTGGAGAGCCCGGTGCGGGAAATCCGCACGCCGGGTTCGGAGAGCGGGGGACTGGAAACGCGGCCATGGGAGCCGGACTGAGGCCCGGAGCGAAAGCGACGGACAAGCCACCGGACCCTAACGCTGGCGAGCCAGCCCCCGACTCTACCCCCTACCGGAATCGACCCGCTCTCTCGTGCCGTTGAGCGTAGCTGAACCCGGTGTTTCACGCTGATTGCAGCTCAGGGCGCCGTTTCTTGCCGGAAAAGCCTAAAGTGACAGACCATCAGCGTCGGAAACGAGGAGTCCAACTCTCTTCGATGGCATCATCTGAGTCGGAATACCACATCTCGCAGGGCCGCGCACTTTTAGGTCAAGCTCTTACACCTCGATGGTCACCCTGCTTACACCGCGAACGAACGCAGAAATTCCATAGCTCCCTTGGAAACTAGCGCTTCCTGTGCGTAGCTGATCCCGCTACGACGCTGTGACAAAACATTAGCAAAGCCGCGGGTAAATCGAAGGATTCCCTCATGAACGACTTTTCAGACAAAAAGTTGCGGAATCTCTCATCGGAGGAGCGGCACGTTCAGATCGTGGAGCTGCTGGATAAACAGGAGAGAATTCCAATTGCGGAATTGGCCGAGAGATTCGGCGTTACGGCAGTAACTGTGCGGTCCGATTTGGCGACGCTGGAGCGGCGACAGTTGTTACGACGCGTACGCGGTGGTGCGGTCGCATTGCGGCCGGCTCGGTACGAACGACCAACAGGGATGCCCAAGCTTGATTTTTTTAAGGAAAAAGAATGCATCGGGCTAGCCGCCGCATTGCGCGTACGCGACGGCGAAACGATTATCCTCGACAGTGGCTCGACCACGCTGGCCATGGCCTATGCGCTGCCTGCCAAGTTGAGCGACGTTGTCGTGTTGACGAACTGTTTGGATATTAGCGACGTTCTACACGATCACCGTGGTGTCGATGTGATCGTGACGGGTGGCATTTTGCGAAAGGCGCGCGGTCAGGATGTTTGGCGCACTCTGGTGCCGCCGCTGGCGACGTTGCTGCTGCGCGAAATAAATGCGGATACAGCCTATCTGTGCTGCACCGGGATCGATCCCGAAATGGGGTTCACCAATGGCAACTGGGAGGAGGCCGAGCTTAAGAAGGCGATGATTGCCTCTTCGCGGCAGGTCGTCTTCGTGGCCGACCACGCAAAGGTTGGGCATGTCGGCAGCGCCCGTATTACATCAATAAATCATGCGGCCGCGTTGATCACAGACAGCGGAATCAGCGCGTCTGATCAGGCCGCACTAGAAGCTGCCGGGCTCAACCTGGTGCGTGCCTAAATTTCTTTCCGTGGCTTTCGATATTTTTTTTTGCTCATATTATCAAAAATACTGACGAGTTGAACTTATCTGGACTTCAGCCCGATAGCCGGGCGCCGTGCCCGCGAATCTGCTAACGAAACACCAAACTCGTCCATAATTTGCCTAAAATTGAAAGCCTTGCGTCATGACCAGTGCGCTAGTTTGCTTGAGATGGCCGATCTCCTGCAGCCATACACCCGGCTCATTTCGTCTCGCTAATTTTTTTTAGTATGAGACTATGAAAACAGTAACGCCGAATCAGGGCACGAGCGACTTGTCGGCCCCGGCGCAAACCGGCCCGAGAAGAGGGCCGCTTCAACAAGGAGAACCACCATGCCCCTGAACAGACGCGTCCTGCTGGGCAGTGCGGTCGCCCTCGGCCTGACCTCGATGCTCACAATTCAAGCCGCCGCACAAGGCAATCAGCCAAACGTCACAGTCTGGGTGCAGTCGGGGCCAGAGGCCGAGGCGCTAGTCGCGGTGGCCGACGCCTACACCAAATCCACGGGCAACCCGGTAACCATCAGCCCGCAGGGCCGCGCCGGTTGGCGACAGCGCTATGAAACCGCCCTTGCCGCTGGCAGCACCGAGTTCGACGGCGTCCTGCACATCAGTCGCTTCGTTCCGGCGCTCGCCGCGGGTGGGCTGATCGCTTCATACGACGACTATATCGACGGCTCGGACAGCTATGACGCGGGCGATATTCCAGAGATCATCCAGACCGAAATGAAATACGACGGCAGCTGGTTCATGGCGCCGACGGATATCACTCTGGAAACACTGGTCTACCGCACCGACCTGATTCCGGAGGCCCCCGCCACCTGGGACGAACTGCGCGAGAACGCGTTGGAATTCACTCAGTCTCACAACCCCGATTCACCGACGAAATACGGTTTTGCCTACGCCGCTTCCCCGGGCAACGTGATGGGCGCTTTTCTGGGAATCATGGGCGGACATGGCGCCGATTTCATCGACGCCAACCGTTGCGTGACCACCGATACGCCCGAGATGATCGAGGCCTGGACAATGTTCATGAAACTCAAGAACGAAGACAAGGTCACGCCGCCGGACATCAATGCATGGGACTACCCCGAGCTTCTGGTCGGCCTGCAGAACGGGACGTTGGCCCAGGCGCAGTTCTTTACAGCCGGGATGCCGATCCTGACCGACTGTGATCAGACCCCCGGCCTGTGCGAGAATCTGGCGCTGGTCGCGCAGCCCGACGGGCCGGTGGGGTCCAAGACCCGCGTTAACCCACTGGGTATCATGATGAACGTCTCAAGCGAAAACAAAGACGCGCTTTGGGCCTTTGTCGAGTTTGCTACCGGCAAGGAAGGTGGGCTAATTTATAGTTGGGCCGGTGGTCAGAACCCGCGGTCCAGCGTGCTGGCAGATGAGACCTTGGCCGAGGCACGCCCCTGGGTGCCAGAAGTGTTGAAGGCATCGAAGGCTGGAGTCGGCACTCTGCGCATCGCCGAATCGCGTGAGGTGGCCGAGGCCTTCGACCGTTATGCGCAGCAGTCTGTGGCCGGTCAAATCTCGCCCGAAGAGGCAATGATGAAGGCCGCCGAAGAGATGCGCGCTATTCTCGGCGGCTGCTGAGCGTCGCGCCGGGGGCACTAAAAGAAAACGTCGAATGCCGGAACGTCGCAAAAGGGTAAGCGTTTAAAGCACGGCGTTCTGCATTTGTCTTGATCCTGTCTGCCCTCGTGCGGGATGATGTTCTTCCGATCCATTCAGCTTGATCGGGAGGCAATGATGAAGGCCGCCGAAGAGATGCGCGCTATTCTCGGCGGCTGCTGAGCGTCGCGCCGGGGGCACTAAAAGAAAACGTCGAATGCCGGAACGTCGCAAAAGGTCGCATGGCTTCGACGTGCTCAACTGGGTGGACGAGCACATTGGCTGGGTGATGGTCACACCTGCCGTGCTCGTTTTCCTAGTCGTGTCGCTTTACCCGTTAGTGTTCAACATCTGGATGGCAACGCACAATGTCAGCCTTCTGAATATCCGTGCGCCGGAATGGATGTGGGCCGGCGCGCGAAATTTTCTGCGCATCTTGCGTGATCCCTCTACCCAGGGCGCGCTCATCCGCACCGGGATATTCGCCTCGTTGGCCGTGGCACTGCAACTGACGCTGGGGCTTCTGGGCGCGCTGGCGTTTAATCGCGCTTTCCGAGGCAAGAGCGCGCTGATGGTCCTGGCGTTAGTGCCTATGATGGTGACACCCATTGTCGTGGGCATCTCGTGGCGGATGTTGCTGAATTTTGATTGGGGGCTGACAAACTACTTGATCGGGCTGATCGGTATCGATCCGATGCAGTGGCTTTCGAACCCGCGTTTGGCCTTGGCTTCAGTGATTCTGGTCCAAGTCTGGTGGGGTATGTCCTTTGCGATGCTGGTTCTTCTGGGCGGGCTGGCCGCGATTCCACGGTCGCTGTACGAAGCGGCCGAGGTGGACGGAGCCACAGATCTCCGCATGTTTCTTCATATTACATTGCCGATGCTGCGCCCTGTGCTGCTCGTTTTGGGCACGATCGAGCTGATTGACGCACTGCGCGAATTCGATCTTATCTACAGCTTGACCGGTGGCGGGCCTGGGAATGCCACCCGGGTCTTTGCGCTGGAGCTTTACTACACCGCATATGAGCGCGGCAATTTCGGGATGAGCGCAGCGCAGGCACTATTGTTGATGGTGCTGGTCCTGATCCTGACCGTGCCGTTGATCCGTTTGTTGACCCGCAAACAGGACGCGTGATGCACAGCCGTTTCGCCTCGCTTCGCCTGCGCGCTGCCTTGCGCCTGACGATTTCCTACCTGACCGCGATCCTGCTGGGGGCCTTTCTTAGCCTGCCGATTCTATGGATCGTGATGACCGCCTTCAAGCCGACTTCGCTGGTACTGACCATGCCGCCAACATGGGTGTTCGGGCCGAACGTGGAGCATTTCCGTGCAGTCTTTGCGCGGCCAGAATTCTGGTCGGCGCTGAGCAACACCGCGATTGTAACAGTAGCGACTATGACGGTAACGCTAAGTGTCGGCACGCTGGCCGCCTATGGCATGGCGCGGCATCGAGCTGGTGGCGCGCCGTTGATTTACACCACTTTGGCAATCCGCGCCCTGCCGCCAATTGTGACGGGACTGCCGATGTTTGTGCTGTTCACCAAATTGGGGCTGATCGATACGCTGCCCGGCCTGACGGTGGCCTACACGGCCTTCATGTTGCCAAACACGATCTGGTTGATGCTGGGCTTTTTCCAGGCGGTGCCGAAGAGCCTGGAGGAGGCCGCGCTGGTCGATGGTTGCACCCGGTTCGGTGCATTTCTGCGGATCGCCCTGCCACTCGCCAAGCCCGGTCTGGTGGTCACCGGTTTCTACAATGTCGTGGGTGCGTGGAACCATTTCTTCTTTGGACTGACGCTTTCGACGTC
This sequence comes from Paracoccaceae bacterium, assembly GCA_963664045.2. GTDB lineage: Bacteria > Pseudomonadota > Alphaproteobacteria > Rhodobacterales > Rhodobacteraceae > JAPPHA01. Next base: position 165,184 of record CAXXGT010000007.1, read on the forward strand.
GAATGCGCGCACGCTGCCGGTCTATGCCGCCCAGCTGATCGGAGAATATTCGATTCGCTGGGGCGAGGTATCGGCGATCGGCACGGTGTTGATTCTGCCGCCGATCGTGTTGGTGATCATGATGCAGAGGCATCTGGCGGGCGGGCTGACGCTCGGCGGCGTCAAGGGCTGAGAAGACTGACAAAGGAAGCGATAATGAAGGATTTCATTACACGCCTGCAAAGCCTAACGGCCGAGCCGTCGAAAGATACAGGCGACGACGCAATTCGACGCGGCCGCGTGTCTCGAACTCGTGATGAGATGATGGACCAGGGGGCGCGGCTGAACGATACACTCTCCTCCGAGGCCGAGGGCTGCCGCGGCATTGCTCGTGCAGTGGCCGAGCGAGGAGTAACACGCATCGTGATCGCCGGTTGCGGCGACAGCTGGTTCGCCGCGATCGGTGCTCGGCTTGCAATGGAGCGCGCGACCGGTCTGGTAGTGGAGCCCGTGCAGGCGTTCGATTGGGCGCATTTTGCCGGCGACACGGCCGATGCTCAGACCCTGGTCGTTGGCATTTCTTCCGGCGGCAGCACGCCAGCAGTTCTGGCAGCACTGGACAGCGGCAATCGCCGCGGGGCAATGGCGATCGGGGTGTCTAACACTGCCGGTTCGAAAATCCTGACCGATTATGACGGCGGGCTGGTGGTCCACGCTACGCGCAAAGGCTGGCCCACCCAGTCGAGCACTGCCACAATCGGCCTGCTAATTGCGCTGGGTATCGAGATCGGCGTTGCCATGGGCCGTGACGTCGCCAGGCTGGAGTCACAGCGGGACGAATTGCTATCCGTCGGAACCGCGATGGACCGTGTCGCTCAGGCATTCGATGCCGATGCGCAGGTCTGGGCTGAACGCGTTGTTGGAGCGTCGTTGGTGCTTTTCGCGGGTGCCGGTCCGCATTTCGCCGCAGCGGCATTTGGAGCGGCCAAGGTGCGGGAGCTTTCGCCTATCCATTCCATGGCAATGCCGCTGGAGGAATATCACCACTACCGATCGCAAAAGTGGAACGATCCGCTGTTCCTGGTGGCACCTGACACAGCTTCGAGAGAGCGGGCACTGGACACTGCGCTGGTCAGCGACGACATTGGCGGGCGCACAGTCGCACTTCTGCCAGGTCCTGACTCCGAAATCGACGCTCGCGTGTCCGCGAGCTGGCGGATGCCCAAAATGTCCGACGCGCTTGCACCGCTGGTTTACTCGGTGCCGATCCATCTTTTCGCCTATCACTTTGCCGAAGCCCGTTTCGCGCGAAACCTTGGCTATCCGGGCCACTGGCAAGAAAAGTGATGTCCCAAAGCGCCCAGATCCTGACCACAGACGGAGTGATCCTGGACAGTGTCATCTCTGCGGATGGCCACGTGTCGCTGAGCCAGATGGGCGGTAATGCCGTCTATTCGGCGGTGGGAGCATCGCTGTGGTCTGATCGTGTGGCACTGGCCGGCAATGTGACGGGCAACTACCCACAGCAGTTTCTCGACCGGCTGATGCTGGCCGGGGTCAACTGCGATGGACTTTGCCGCAAGGCCGACGAAGTGAAAGAGACCGAATGGTTTCTGAACGCGCCGGATAGTTCACGGCGAGACCATCTCTATGCACCGGACAGCCTTTTCGACGAATGCGGATTTGCCGATCCGCTGACGCAGGAGGAGAGGGCACGTTTCTTTGCTCTGCTCCAAAACCACCGACCGGTCGGTCTAACCTTTGACGCGTTTCGCGCGCTGTATCAGGTGACGCCTGATCAAGTTGAAGCCGCAGCGCCGGCGCCAGGCATCGTTCACCTCGCTCCTGAGCGATTGAACGCAAAAACTGAGTTGGCCCGTGCGTTCAAGGCCCGGGGCGCTCTGATTTCGCTTGATCCCGGCCATACAGGGGTAGAGGCGCCAGCCGGCGAACTGGCCAGCCTATTGACACAGATCGACATCTTCCTGCCCAGCGAGAAAGAAATGAAAGCAATTCTGCCGAGCCACTCCCCGCCCGCCGCTTTACGCGAGCTTGGCCTGCGCACCGATGCGGTGCTAGCGATAAAGATGGGCGCCCTAGGCGCGATGCCACTTGATCGGGCAAACGACCGATTGCTGCATATCCCCGTCGTGCCGGTCGCGGCGTTGGACCCTGTCGGCACGGGCGACGCCTTTTGCGGTGGGTTCGTGTCGGGCTCCGTTCCGACCCGCGATCCAGTGGAAGCTGCGATCCGTGGAACTGTTTCCGCATCTTTCGCGGTTGAGGGCTTCGGCGCACTCCATACGCTGTCGGCAACAGCCGAAGAAATAGCGCGCCGCCGCGCCGCGATTGACGTCACTACCATTGCAGAAAGAGTCCAATGACCGATCTTCTGATCCGCGGCGGAACCGTCGTAAGCATGGATCCGGGCCGCCAGATCATCCCGGACGGCTGTGTCGCGATAACCGGCGACCGTATCGCGTTTGTCGGCCCCGCAACCGAGGGCCCTATCGAGGCCGCAACAGTGCTGGACGCCGAGGGCGGTATCATCTTGCCCGGTCTGATCGACGCTCATGGCCATGGTGGTCACGGACTGCTTAAGACCATCGCATCGGACAGTCCTTCGTTTTGGGGCAAGGTCGTGACTGGCACCTACTACCACCACACTGACGTGGATTACTGGTCAGCCGAAGGGCAGCTTTCGGCTTTGGAACGCCTGATGTTTGGTGTCACCACCGGGCTTTGTGTCATCGCGTCCGAGCCGCGAAGCGACGATCCCGAACTGGCTGGTGCCCATGCCGCCGCATATGCCGAGGCTGGGCTGCGTGAAGTGGTCGCCGTCGGCCCCTGCAACCCGCCATTTCCGCGTCTGGCCAGCCACTGGCGCGATGGCAATCGGACGGAACGTGCCTTTTCCTTCGACGACGCGATGGCCGGAGCAGAAGCCGTGATCCGCAGCTGGCATCAAGCCGTAGGAGGGCGCATTCGCGTAATGTTGACGCCATTCCTCATCGTACCTTCCTGCGAAAGTTCCGGCCCAACGCCGGCTGACAAGGCGCGGCTGACTGAGCATGACCTGTTGCAGTCCCGCCGGGTGCGCGAAAGCGCCCGTGAATTTGGGGTGCGCATTCACTCGGATGCCTTCGGCGGCATGGTCAGACTGGCGAACGACGATCCCAACGGATTGCTTGGCCCGGACGTACTGGTGCAACACTGTACCGGTTTAGGGACAGACGAGATCCAGATTCTTGCGGATACCGGCACTTCGGTGGGACATGCCCCGTTGGCCGGGTCGCTGGCGCGAGCACGCTGCCCTGTGGTCGAACTGATCGAGGCCGGTGCCAACGTGGCGATAACCACTGATGGCACGGCACCGCGCACCACGTTCGATCTGTTGCCGAACCTGCGAGTCGCGTCGCGGCTGCAGCAGAACCATTTCAGCGACAGCTCGGTCCTACCGACGGGCAAGCTTCTGGAAATGATCACCCTCGACGCCGCGAAGGCGCTGGGGATTGAAGCCGAAATCGGCTCATTGGAGATCGGCAAGAAGGCCGATGTCATTACCCTGGGTGGCGGCAACAGGCCGCATCTGACCCCCATGTTCATGCCGGTTCACAGGGTAGTGCATCAGGCGGCGGGTCAGGATGTCGATCACGTCGTGGTTGACGGCAAGGTGTTGCTGAAGAACCGTACGCCGCAGGCGGTTAACTCAGCCGCCATTCAAACCCGCGCGGAAACAGAGTCGAGGCGCATCATCGAACGCGCGGGGTTAGCCCGGTTCATGGAGCCGCCGCACGGGTTCTGGGGAACCGCCTCATCTCGTATCACCGACAACCGAGGCGAGGAACTCCCGCAATGACTGGTCTGCGCCTGAAGAATGTCGTGAAGAGCTATGGCGCGACACAGGTCGTACATGGAGTGGACTTGGAAGTGCCCGAAGGAGCCTTTACCGTTTTTGTGGGGCCTTCGGGCTGTGGCAAGTCCACGCTTTTACGGATGATCGCGGGGCTGGAGAGCATCTCGGGCGGCGAAATCGAAATCGCTGGAAAGTTGGTAAATGACGTTCCTCCCCGGGGGCGCGACGTGGCCATGGTGTTCCAGGACTACGCCCTTTATCCGCACATGAGCGTGCGCGAGAACATGGGCTTTGGGCTGAAGATGCGTGGCACTCCCAAAGCCGAGGTGCGCCGGCGGCTAGAGGCGGCGGCCGAGATCCTGCAGATCGGTCACCTCATGGACCGCCGCCCAGGCGATCTGTCCGGCGGCCAGCGGCAGCGCGTGGCAATGGGCCGGGCCATCGTGCGCGACCCCAAGGCCTTTCTGTTTGACGAGCCCCTGTCCAATCTGGACGCCAAACTGCGCGCCGAGATGCGCACCGAGATCAAGCGTCTGCATGGGAAGCTAAAAACCACTGTGGTTTATGTCACGCATGATCAGGTCGAAGCGATGACCCTGGCCGACCGGATCGTGGTGCTGAACAACGGCCGGATCGAGCAATTGGGAACGCCGGACGAGATCTACAACGGCCCGCGCACTGAATTCGTGGCGGCTTTCATGGGCGCTCCGCCGATGAATCTCATCCCGGTTGCCTTGCGGGAAGCGTCTGGCAGCGCCGCAACCGTTCTGGAACTGGAAACAGGCGGCCGCATCCCGGTACCCGACCGCTACCGCGCCTCGCTGGACGCCAGCGGAACGCTAAAGCTGACGCTGGGAATCCGGCCCGAGACCTTCAGCGCCGCACCCGAACCGGGGAGCGCCTCGGCTGTGCTGGATTTCATTGTTTCGGTGGTCGAGCCCCTGGGTTCGGACACGTTGGTTTTCTTGCAGACGGAAAGCCGCGAGATCGTCGCTCGCGTCGCACCGAATGCCGTCCCGACCCCGGGGCAAAGCTTTACCGTCGCCTTCGACCTGGCTGCGGTTCACCTGTTTGATGCCGAAACCGGGCTGAACCTGCTGGCCGGACCCTCTACTTGAAAGTTCCGATGACCATACACACGCGCCCTTGTCTGGCCCAGATGGCCCGAAGCTGCACATATGATCAGCAAGAAGAACGGCCTCAACCCAACATGGGTACCAAAAGTCCCACAACAGGTCGGTTCAGTAGGGGATCTGTATTCTTGCTGATTCTGAAGTCATCAACCGGTGCTCTCAGAGGCCGCTGACGGGTAAATGGCCCTAAACGCACATAGGTACCGATTCCGCCATAGGATTTCTATGCGTTGGGTTTCTTGATTTCGTTCTTCTTCATCCAGTTTGAGAAGTTGCCGGGCGTTGTGTTGTAGCGCATCGCGATGAACCTCTGCGTTGATCCGTTTGCGATTAGCGCCTCCTTGGTTCTGGCCGAGATCAGGTCGCGTTCGATGACGAATTCGACGCGGCCGAGGTCTTCCCGAAGGGCGAGGATATCGGCCCGGTTCTTGTCCAGATCCTGGGTTTCCTTGGAGACCCGAAGATATCCGATGGTCCTGGATGCGCTTTCGGCCATCATCTGCCCACATTCGAAGAAAACAGTATTTCACCAGATAAAAGATATCTTTTGGGATGGTTTATTCAACGACATTCATCGTACGGAACGCGCAGGGAAAACGAACGTTTTCCCTGCAATTTCCCAGCAACGGATTCCCTCATGTCCTGAATGCGCATTCTGAATGCGGATGAACAAGCCCGCCTTGAACACACTGCGGTCTTGAGCACACCGACGGCTTGCCCCCCAAATCCACCCCCAGTGTCATCCCGGAAAATTGGGAGCCGCCGAAAAGGTAAAAACGCCAACTATACAGAGGCGTACTGCAATTCCCTATGGCGGAATCACCTATGTGCGTTTAGGGCCCTTTACGGGCTTCTGACAGGATCCACATGACCGATCGTAACATGCCCCACCATCGAAAAAGAGATTGGTCACGAAGACGATGACAACTGGCTGACCGGGCAATGGTGTTGGTCTGAGTGTGAGACCTGCGGCCAGAGGTCGGCACGGTGTGGCGAAAGCACCGACTTGACCGGGGCTTGCGTCACTTCGATGGCGGCCACGATGCGTCCATTTCCTAGTAGGTTTATTAAGTTTATTAAGAGCTTCATTAAGAGCTCTATTTAAGAGCTTAAGAGTTGTGAACGCTCGTGAACAAATTCGGCTATTTTCGTAGGTGCGTACTTGCGCGCGTCTATATAGCCGTCTGTTTTGAAAACACCATCGACATCGCCATCATCAGTGCGGATGAACATAATGCGCTGATGATCACGTTCGCTGATGATTTCGCGAATAGCGCGAAATTCGATGCCGCACCAGTCCTTGAACTGATAGTCAGCGCTGAGGAAGGCCACGATTAGCTTCGACCTGTCGCGATAGATGCCTTGGAGAAATGTATCCAACGATGGCCGCGCCAGCTGAGAAACATATTTGTTGTCATAGAAGTATGCATTTGGACCGATGAGCCTTTCAAGTTCGAATGCCACACTTTCGACAAGCTCTCTGGCTTCTCCCGGAAACGATAACGCCACCTCGAATTCGTGCGTCGAGAGGTCAACACCCTTTCTGACGTCTCCCGCCCAAGCCGGTAGCAGTATACCTTTTGGCTTCAATTCCTTCGGAAGATTGACATCTTTGACGGCCCAATGAGTTCGGTTAAGTTCCCAATCCCCAATATCCAGTTCGAACTTCATGCTCTCCAAATCATCGGCCGAAAGAAAGGGATCGCAGGGCAGTAGTTTATACTCAAGTCGGACCTGACCTTGTTGTCGTCGTTTGGTAATATCGCGAATAACACCGAAATGCGGCGGTAACTTGTGATTCGATTCGTAGGCGAAAATGCACGGAAAGCGTGTCAATTCGGCAATGGCAGAACTATCGAGACACCCAAATTTTTGGTAGTATATCAGTTTGATTTCCTCAAACGTTGACCTAGACATAAATTTCCACAATAATAATGATTAAGATCAATCTGTAAATCAAATCAAAGGCATAGATATGCCCACACATCAATATCAGGCCCCGACAGAAAAACGGAGCGAAACCATGAAGAAAGCGAAAAGGCAATATAATGTAGGACCCAATGGCGAGAAGCGTCCAGTAGACCCCATCGCCAACGCAGTACGCACGATGGAGGTCGCCTTGGGTCTGACCGAGGAAGAGTACGTCGAAGATGAAACCGACGATAAATAGATCAACGATCATACGATAAGCAAAGGGCCGGGGTTTCCCGGCCCTTTTGATTCGTGGAACTGAAGATAAGGAGTTACATCATGGAGTCGAAAAGAAAGATAAATGTGTTGTTCGGACTTATTCAAGTAGACGACAGGCATATAATTATTTCTCCACGCAGCTTCCGTTGCCAATTCACTATGTGGTTCGCATACACAGTCATGAGGGTACCGATTGACGTATGTAACGAGTTCTTTCGCACACCGAGGAATCCTATTCGTATTCCTTGGCGAAGGGTACGAATTTCCGAAGAAGCCGACTGTTAGTGATTTTACCGATATAACGCATTTCTTCTTCACCAATTATGCCAACGATAGCCATATCTGTCTTTGAATTTATGGCGTAATTAACTAATGCTGCGATAGTATCGATACATGATTTCGATGAAAACAGTAAGTAAGAGGTCGGTTCTTCCCAAATCGACCTCTTGATTGCGATCTCGTCTTTGATAGCTTTTAAGAGGCTGTCGCGTCGGTCGTCATAAGTATTACCCAACTTATCAGTCTTCTTTGCTATTCGATATGCTACAAAATACGTTTTTGTCATTTCCTGCTCCTTAAGTCGTTGTCGGGCCTTTGTCATTCCTCCAACCCTTCATCATCTTCCTGTTTAACAGACAGTGCTCGCAATTCATCATCGTATAGATCCTTGCGAATGACTCTCACTTCTTTCGTTTCTCGAAGTCTTACTATAGCGGAATCATCTGTATCGTGCTCAGATAAGCGATCCTGTATTTCTTCACTAATGTGATCAATATCCTCATCAGATCGAAATGTGAATTCTAGATGCATATTATCAAACATATCTCTTTCGGCTATGCCTTCGACTACAGAAATCAATTCCTCATAAATCGTTGGTCCATCAAACGGCCCACCCGGACCAGCATTCTGGATGTGAAACGAAACCTCAAACGTCTGTAACACGTCATCAGACATCCGACTTACCCGCCTAAATCGTTTTCCGAGCAAGCTTTCTGAACCTGGTAGGCGACTTCTCGAAAACCAATCATCTGAAATCTTGCATCACGGGTACCAATATTGTTGTCGAATGCGCGAATATACAGTTCATCAACTGCATTCATTGACGTGATAAACGACCAGGCTGCATCTTCATCGATTACTGCCGCAATTCCATTCGCTGTCGGGAACCATTCCATTTGTTCAGGAACCCCTTTATCGAAACGAATGGCTACCTCGATCATATTTCCTGAAACTTGCTCCCCATCGTCTACAAAGTAATAACTCACGGCCGGGACGTTTTCGTTGCATCTCACGACAAGGCCGTACCCAGACGATTCATCTTCGTTTTCAGCAAGTACGGCCGGACTGTCATCGAGTTCGGATGTACCAAACCACAAGTACCAATTGCCTAATACGTGGCCGTCTTCTTCCCACTGTGTCGCATTCCCTGCGCAAGTCTGTGACATAAGCAGCGCAATGATCAATGTAGTGCGCATGCCATTCTCCTTCATCCTTACGTTGAGCCACGGCTGGTGCCGGGCCATTGTCAACGTCTCAAGATGGCTAGAGAGTTCCCACCTATTCACCAAGCGTTGAGGAGCTACCTCGCAGCTGAGTTAGTTGGCTATTGTATTCGATGGGCAGCCCGACCTGAGTCGGGGCCACCTTGAACGTTGACCGTGCCACCAAATCAGGATTTAATTGGATTGTCAATCCGACCCAGGCACTTTCTTATCGCCTACTTAACTCATTGATTTTATGGATAAAACCATGTTACATATGTAGAAAACGCTTGAGAATTCATCCGATCTGTGCTATAATGGAAGTACGGAAACAGATTGGTAATTGCCATGAATCGACTGTCCAATGAAAAGAGGGCCAAGATATTGTCACTGCTGGTGGAAGGCATGTCCATGCAATCCATTTCCAGAGTCGAAGACGTCAGCATCGTTACAGTGGCCCGTTTGTTGGCCCTTGCTGGAGAAGCATGCAAACACTACCACGAGGAACATATTCGGGACATAAAGAAGAAACGTCGTATTCAATGCGATGAAGTGTGGGCTTTCGTCTACGCAAAACAGAAAAGAGCACCATACGTCATGCCATGGGACGCAGCAGGGCACGCATGGACATTTACTGCACTGGATACCAAGAGCAAGTTACTGGTTTCTTATCTGGTGTCAAAGAACAGAAGTGCCACGCCTGCAACCAGGTTGTTCATGGATGTATCGGACAGGCTTCAGAAGCGCCCGAAAATTACAACAGACAAGCTTGACGCCTATCGAATTGCCGCCAACCGGGTATTTGGTTCAAAAGCAAACAAAGTGCTGTCTCAGACGAGAAAAGGATCAACCACGGATCACAACACATCATACGTTGAAAGACATAACCTGACGATCCGAATGAGCAATCGAAGATTTGCTAGAAAGACAAATGCGTTTAGCAAGAAATTTGCCAAACATGCCGCGATGATGCATCTGTTTGCTGTGCACTATAACTTTTGCAGGATTCATAGAAGTCTGCGTGTAACGCCAGCCATGGAAGCAGGTCTGACAACAACGCTCAAGGACTGTAAATGGATCGCAGAACTGATCGAAGACATTGAACCAAAACCAGGCAAACCCGGTCCCAAGAAAGGTTCGAAAAATCGACCGAGTGTATAATTTACATGTGGAGAGGGCGACCGGAGTCGAACCGGCACTTCGAGGTTTGGAGTCCTGCGTGCTACCTTTGACACTACACCCCCTCCAATATAAATTTCTTTGCAGAGAGTGCCCCCGGCCGCTGTTTCGGCCCTTTCCGATCAACTTCTTGTGATCTTATGAATATTCTAATTCTTTAAAGATCAAATCTCACAACTGTAAAGACAGGATGAGTGGCGTCGGTAACATCCTTCGACACGAGGATATGCCCTTGGGCACTGTCTGGGTTTGTCACAGGCCGGGATTCCCAGTCTGGCCAGAACTTTGCCGGGTAATCACCTCGTGTCATCGGGTCTGCACTTCATGCTGTACGAAGCCCGACGCCATCTCCTTCCCTAATTCACTAGGACGATTCTGTCAAACAATGAGGAGTAGAACCATAGGGCAAATTCTAACTTGTATCGGCCTCTTACTGGATATTGTAGGAGTGCTATTTCTATACCGATATGGTTTGCCCAGTAACCTTCCTTTAGACGGTGTACGTATATTATGGCCAGGTGGCGGACAAAATAAGGAGGATGTATACAAACAGCAAGCGAGATTTGCCCTGTTGTCTGAGTGCGGGCTCATAATTCTGATATTGGGATTTTCTTGTCAAATCGTAGGAAGTTTTTATGGTTAGGAAATCAAACTGATATACCACCAAATTTTTCGACAATCTTCGAATCGGTGTATTCGTTCACACAGCGACTTATTTCAATCTGCCACGGCTTCCCGCGCCAGCATTCACTATCTGCGGATACGAGTAAATTATACAACGGTGTTCCTTGAACTGTGCGTGGCGTTGAATGTGAACACATTCGCAACAGGGCCAGTTACAATACTCTGCGTGCCCAAGCTGGTGGGTTAACTCTGGATTCGTAGGTTTGCAAGGGACTAATTGGGGTCGTTTGCGGGAGGGGGCAGAATCCTACGTTAACCACCGAGGACCTGTTTTCCGGGCTATTCACTTCCATCGTCAGGGCGAGCTGCGCGACCGGGCTGGTGAAGGGTAGCATTACCGCATGGCCGGCCTCAATCTGCAGGCGGCCATTCTCATCTACTGGAAGCAGACGACCCCTCGCTGGCATTAAAGTCGGCCTTGCCGGCCTGAATTTCAGCATCTCGGGATCACCTCGACGCCCCGAAAGAAAACGCTTACGGTTTTCCGGTTTGATCGGTGGCAGGAAAAGCAGAAGGGGTTTTGCAATGGCCGATGAATACGAGGATTTTTGGTGGGCGTTGTTCAGATGCGGTGAGACCGAGGAAAAGCGGCGGTGGATTTGGAATCATTTCATCGTAGATCGATATGACATTGGACGTATTGCTCCAAACATGGATCGGAAGGAATTTGATAAACAGTTGAATATCAAAATCATTAGCAATCGCGATTTAGAGCCCGCAGAAAAGCTTGTCCGGAAGTATGGTGCACCACCGGTGACGGACGAAATCGGCCCTTCTGTTAAGTCATTCATGACTTTTGCCAGTCAATCTTTCGAAGAACGCGTGTCTTTTGCAGGTCGGGTTCTGATTGGAGCAAACTTCGGAGGCCAGGTCTTTGAAAAAGGTGCCGACTTCTCCGATACAATATTCTTGGGTTTCACAAATTTTGAAGACACAGAATTCGCCGGCCCGGCCAAGCAATTGCACGACGGTTATTGGTTCAGCAAGTCGTCCTTCCACTATATCGCGAACTTCAAACGCGCGAAATTCAGATCTCAGACAACATTTGATCGGGTGGTGTTTCATCGCGATGCAGTGTTTCAATTTGCGAGATTTGAGCCTCCCGACGGTGACACCGCCCCACCTGGAGCCATGACTAATTTCCAGGAATCCCGGTTCGACAAAGAAGCTGATTTCAAGAATGCCGTATTCAAGTACAAAACCGACTTTTCCCATGCGGCATTCCATGCCGTCGCCAAATTCGATGCAGCGGAATTCTGCAATGCCACGACGTTCAACAACGCAGGGTTCAAAGGGACAACTTCATTCCGGAAAGCAATCTTCAATAAACCACCGAAGTTCTTTGAAACGGAGCTGCACGAAGACGTAGACTTCAGTCGGGTCGATTGGAAGGGGGCTGAGCAATCCTACCATCGTTCATACCGCCGTCGCGATCCACAGGATGCTGTTGAACAGGACGCCGGGGACGCAGTCCGGGCGTGGGACCGACTGGCGCTGATCATGAGCCAGCGGGAAAAATCGCCTGAACGGCACAAATTTTTCAGATTGAAGATGCGGGCGCTCCGCCAGAGGGATGGGTACAATTTCTCTTCACTCGTAAACTGCCTGTTCGATGTAATCTCCGACTACGGTTGGGGTATCCGGCGGGCCTTTTCCTGGTGGTTTGTTCACGTCGCCTCTGGCGCATTGATCTTGGGCGCCGCGGCAGAAGTTGATCGTGTATGGATCGTTCACGGTCATTGGCCCATTGTCAGGGACAGTCTTCTTGTGAGCTTTGCGAACGCCCACGCATTCCTTGGCCTAGCACTACCATGTCCATAGAAAAGGGGCTGGACAATGGGCTTCCCCCATGATAGTCCGGCCGCATGGCACAATCACAGATCAGCCGCACCTTGCGGGACGATGCGGCGGTCGCGCGGGTGGCGTCGATCCTGTCGCAGGAACGGTTCGACAGCCGATCCGCCCTGGGCCGCCGCATCTGCGAGGAGTTCTCGTTTCTCGACGCGCGCGGCCGGCCTCGGCTTGCCGGGTGCATGAAAGCGCTCGGCGCCTTGGCCGAGAGGGATTCCGGCATCGCCCTTCCGCCGCCGAAGGCGCCGGCGATCGGGAACCGGCCGCGCCAGCTTGAGGCGGATGTCCCCGAACCCGAGGATGTGCCGCCGCATCCCGCGCGGATAGGGGACCTCGGGATCGTCGCCGTCGCGCGCGCTGCGGACCGGGCCCTGTGGAACACGCTGGTCGCGCGCGAGCATCCGCACGGGATGACGACCTTCGCGGGCCGCCAGGTCCGCTACCTCGTCGGCTCGGCGCACGGCTGGCTCGGCGCGGCGGGCTTTTCCGCCGCGGCGCTGCGGGTGGCGGCGCGGGACCGCTGGATCGGGTGGGACGACGAGGGGCGACGGTCGCATCTCGAGCGCGTCGTCTGCCTGAGCCGCTTCCTGATCCGTCCGTCCGTGCACTGCCCGCACCTGGCCAGCCATGTCCTCGGCCGCATCCTGCGCCGCCTGCCGGGCGACTTCGCGGAGCGCTACGGCTTCCGTCCGTATCTCGTTGAGAGTTTCGCCGACGAGGGGTATGACGGCACCTGCCTCAGGGCGGCGAACTTCCTGCGCGTCGGAAAGACCGAAGGCCGGGGCCGGCAGGACCGGGACCACCGTCGGGCGAAGACCGTGAAGACGGTCTTTGTGCGCGAGCTGGAACGCTCCTGGCGCAGGAAGCTCGGCGTCCCGCACGTCGACCACGCGCCCTCGCTGGAGCCGGGCGCGGGGCTGAACGCGCAGGACTGGGCGGAGAACGAGTTCGGAGGGGCACCCTTGGGCGACAAGCGACTTTCCGCGCGCCTGGCGAAGAGCGCCGGCCTTCTGGCGGCGTATCCCGGGCAGAAGATCAACGCCTCCAGCGACAGCGGCGGCAACGAGATCGCCGGCTTCTACCGCCTGATCGAGGCGCCCGCCGAGTCGGAGGTCACGGTGCCGAACATCCTCGCGCCGCACCGCGAGCGCAGCATCCAGCGGATGCGCGGCCAGCGGACGGTCCTGGCGATCCAGGACGGCACGGACCTGAACTTCTCCCGCCGTCCCGGCTGTGACGGACTACAGCTGATCGGAAAGAACCAGACGGCGGCGACGAGCCTGGGGCTGCACATGCACGCGACGCTGGCGGTGACGGGGACGGGCCTGCCGCTGGGCGTGCTCGAGACGGGTTTCGATCCGGCGAAGGCGCTCTCGAAAGAGGAGGAGAGGCGCCGCAAGACGGCGCGGTGGCTCGAAGGGTTCGACGACATCGCCGCCGCCGCGCGCGAGATCGGCGGAAAGACGCGGGTGATCTCCGTGTGCGACCGGGAGGCGGACATGTTCGCGCTGTTCGACGCGCAGCGCCGCCGTCCGCGCGTCGAGCTTCTGGTGCGCGCCAAGCATGACAGGGTGCTCGGAGAGGAGAAGCCGAAGCTGTTCGCGACGATGGGCGGCGACACGCCCGACGGCCTGATCGACGTCGAGGTCGAAGGGCTGGTGGCGCGTCCGAAATCCAGCCGGACGAAGGCCCGCCCCGCGCGGCAGAAGCGGCTGGCGAGCTGCGAGCTGCGGTTCCGCCGCGTCACGCTGCCGGCGACGGACGCCGTCCCCGGCGCGGAGCCGGTTTCCTTGCACGGGGTTCACGTCAGGGAGATCGCGCCGCCCGAGGGCGAGGACCCCGTGCAGTGGTTCCTGCTGACCACGCTCAGGGTCAAGAGCGCAGAGGAGGCTGCGGAAGTCGTCGGCTTCTACCTTCAAAGATGGCGCGTCGAGGATTTCTTCCGCGTCCTGAAGTCCGGCTGCCGCGTCGAGTTCCTGCTGTTCCGCACCGCCGACAGGCTGCAGCGGGCGATCGCGATCAACGCGGTGATCGCCTGGCGCATCATGGTGATGACGCTGCTCGGCCGCCAGGTTCCCGACTGCGCGCCGCAGCTGATGTTCACCGACCAGGAACTCGGCTTCCTGCGCGACTACGCGAACAGGTACGGCCTGGAAGCGCCGGAGCGGCTCGGCGACGCCGTGCGCCTGGTCGCGCATCTGGGCGGCTACCGCGACCGAAAGCACGATCCGGAGCCCGGAAACCAGATCATGTGGCACGGGCAGACGCGGCTGACGAGCGCCGCGCTGGGCCATGAAATCGGTCGTGAAGTCGGGTTCCGGGACGGCCAGAAGCATGCACTGAGAGCCAGGGGATAGAACGTTGCCATGCAGAGTTATGTATACTCGGTAGGCCTAGCATCCAAAGGTGGCTACCTGCACGGGGCACGCGTGACCCTCGCTAACGCCAACCACGCGGACGGGTTATTCAGTGCCGTTGGCACGACCCAGACTGTCATCGGACCCATCCTGCTGTTTCTGCTGTTTCTGGCTCTGCGCAACCGATTCCGCCTCGGATGATTGTCAGCGTTCGGGACAGGCTGGCAGCCACGTTGAAAGCATGCAGATTCACCCGTCCCTTGCCATCCCTCATTCAGCCTAACATAACGGCGTTATGTCCTTTGAAATTCCATGGTCAAGACGCTGACATTCCGTATTTTTTAATGATTCTGTCTATTGTTGTGGCACCTGCGCCGAATGACGGGATGGATCAGGATTGCTGTGAAACGAACGTGGTCACGCTTGGTACAAGATCCTTTCCTGGCTGAGTTCTCCAGTGGTCTGATGCGGTCGAACAGGCAGTGCGGCGTGAGTAACGCTGGCGGAAATTGATGAATACTTCAGGAGTTTTCACGGCGTCGCCAAAATGAGAAACTCGGGCCAAATGAGAGGCGTTTCCAGAAAGATACTCCGCAACCGCATGTTCGCACTTGCGATCCTCGCAGGAGCAATCGTGTTCTTTGTTTACGATCTCGTTTATGACGCATTCTTAGAAAACGAATTTCCGTCTTATCATTTCTTCATCGAGCTGCTTGTCTTCATCGGCGTTTCGATAGCACTCACGTCGGCTTACGTGACCTGCTCCATTTGCGCGCACGGCTGGACCGCGAAGAGAAGCGCAACGACATGTTTTCCCGCGCACTGGCCGAGAGCATAGATGTGCAACTGGACGAATGGCAGATGACCCCGAGCGAGAAGGATGTCGCCTGGTTCATTATCAAGGGATACCGGTTTTCCGAGATTGCCCGTTTGCGCGGCGTCAAGGAAACCACTTCCCGTCTGCAGGCTACCTCGCTCTATGCGAAGGCGGGGGTCAGCGGGCGTTCGGAGTTCGTGGCCGAGATCATCCAGTCATTGCTGGAGGCTCTTCCCGAAAAAACCGATACCCGGGGCCAGACTTCGCAAACCAAATCCGAAGAGCCTTGAATTCGAGAGCCCGCCCTTCCGAACACGCCTGGTTCCGTGTCCGCCGGAACGGGTTGGCTCGACGCACGGGCTGGACATGCGACGTTCCCTTGAGCGACCTGCGTCGACACGTTGATGCGCAGCCTGGCGAAACTGTCGAGGCCTGCATCGCCGAGGGATTCCGGGATGTGAATACGAAGAGGTTTTCCCGGGAGTTCTTCAATCGCGTTCGCGGTGTCGTTGGCATGGAAATTGCGCTTGGCGATGCAGTTGCCCGATTTGCGCCAATGCAAATGATTGCAGCCAACCTGAGTTTCGAACGGGCATCGGAGCGGTTTCTCGCCGAGCAGGGGATCACGGCCGGAGAATTCGCTGCAAATGGCGCATTGCGGGTTTTTCATGCCGAACAGTTTTTGCTCCCGAATGGAAACCCGGACCAGGCAGTCAAGTTGTTTCGCGGCTCGACCCTGGTCGATGAATCGATGTTGACCAGTGAAGATCACGCCTCCGGACTGGTGGACGGAATCAAACATTGGATGATCCACAACCAGTCATCCAAAGGTCGTATTCCGTACAAGTACTGGCCAAGCAGAGGCACGGAATCCCCAGCGGACAACGCCATACGGAACTTTCTTGCATCCTGGTCGCTCGCGCGGTTGGCCAAGCTCGGGAATAGCGCCGAAATAGGTGAAGCGGCGCGGCTCAATTTACGTTTCAACCTGTCCCGGTACTCCAGGCCGTCAGCGAGGGACGAAGTTACCGCTGGAGAATGCCTCTTGATCCTCTAATCGCTAGAGGATTTAGCATCGCGCGGTATCGAATGTAAGGACCGAGATGGCAGAGCCAATCAAGACAAAGTACCGCGTTGGAGGAATGGACTGCGCGGCTTGCGGGAGCAAGATCGAGACTGCGGTAAGCCGGATCCATGGCGTTTCCGAAGTCGGCGCCAGCTTTACCGCCGGCACGTTGAACGTGGTCCATGACGCGGTTCAGTTCAGCGCCATCCAAGACGTCGTCAAATCACTGGGTTACAACATCTCGCCGGACAGTCCCGCACCACGGGCGGGCGATGAAACGCTTGACCAGATCGGTCATGACCATGACCACGCCGACGGTCATCTCGATCCTGACGACGGCCCTTGGTGGAGGACACGCAAGGCGATACTTACCCTGGCCTGCGGTCTTGCGTTGGTCGTGGCCTATCTGGTCGGACGGCTTGTGCCCGATACCGGTCATTTCGCATTCATAGCCGCGCTGCTCGTCGGCCTGATACCGGTCGGGCGACGTGCGCTGGCCGGCGCCATGGCCGGCACGCCGTTCTCCATCGAAACCCTGATGACCATTGCCGCCACCGGAGCCGTCATCATCGGCGCGACCGAGGAAGCGGCGATAGTGATCCTGTTGTTCCTTGTCGGTGAACTGCTCGAAGGCGTGGCCGCGGGCCGCGCCCGCGCCAGCATCAAGGGGCTGGCCGATCTCGTGCCCAAAACGGCGCTCCTGGTTCAAGGCGATCAGACCCGTGAAGTGCCGGCGGCTGGCCTCGCTGTGAACGAGATCGTCATGGTGCGTCCCGGAGACCGGATACCTGCCGATGGCGACATCGTCGAAGGGCACAGCGCAATCGACGAATCCCCTGTTACGGGTGAAAGCGTGCCCAAGTTCAAGCAGGTGGGCGACGAGGTGTTCGCCGGCACGATCAATACCGATGCCGTGCTGAAAATACGGGTCACGGCGAGCGCGAGCGACAATACTATCGCGCGGGTCGTACGGCTGGTCGAGGAAGCCCAGGAGAGCAAGGCGCCGACCGCCCGATTCATCGATCGCTTCTCGATGTACTACACACCCGGCGTGCTCGTCGTCGGTGCCTTGGTGGCGATCGTACCTCCCCTCCTGTTCGGGCAGTCGTGGGGCGAATGGGTCTACAAGGGCCTTGCGATCCTGCTGATTGGGTGTCCGTGCGCCCTCGTCATCTCGACGCCGGCCGCGATCGCCGCCGCGCTGTCGGCCGGCGCGCGTCAGGGCCTGCTCCTCAAGGGCGGCGCGGTGCTCGAACGCCTGCGCTCGATTTCGACGGTCGCGCTCGACAAGACCGGAACGCTCACCGAAGGCAAACCACAGGTGACAGACATCGTCGGGGTCGGTCGTTCGCAGAGCAAAGTGCTGTCGCTTGCGGCTGCGCTCGAGACTGGATCGAGCCATCCGCTGGCAATCGCAATTCTTGCCAGGGCACACGCCGACAAGGCGCCCATTCCACCCGCTGCATCGGCCAGGGCCATCGCTGGCCAGGGCGTCTCGGGCAAGGTCGGCGGCGAGGACGTATTCCTCGCTTCGCCTGCGGCTGCGAGGGAACGTGCCATGATCGAGCCGGAACTGCAGGCAGTGATCGACAAGTTCAATGACAACGGCAAGACCGTTTCCGTCCTCGTTGCCGGTTCAGAAGTCGCTGGCTTACTGGCGATGCGCGACGAACCTCGGGCGGCCGCCGAGGCCGGCCTTCATGCGCTCAAGGCCGCCGGCGTCGGTGTCGTCATGCTGACCGGCGACAATGCGCGGACCGCTCGGGCAATCGGCTCGAAACTCGGTATCGAGGTTCGAGCGGGTCTGTTGCCCGAGGACAAGCAGCGCATCGTTCGCGAGTTGCAGTCCGAAGGGAAAGTGGTGGCCAAAGTCGGCGACGGTATCAACGACGCTCCAGCGCTGGCGGCGGCAGATATCGGCATCGCCATGGGTGGCGGCACAGATGTTGCGCTCGAAACCGCCGACGCCGCGGTGCTGCATGCTCGCGTGCTCGACATCGCCGGAATGATCGACCTGTCCAAGGCGACCATGACCAACATCTGGCAGAACATCGCGGTCTCGCTTGGCCTCAAGGCCGCCTTTTTCGTGACCACCATCGTGGGTATAACCGGGCTCTGGCCGGCTATCCTGGCCGATACCGGTGCAACGGTGCTCGTAACCCTCAACGCGATGCGCCTGTTGGGTTGGGGCGTTCGCCGCCTCCCTATCGCCGCTGCTCCGGCAGCCTAAGTGTAGCGGCTTGAGATCATCTGACGCCGCACTTGAGATCATCTCAAGCCGCTACAGCTACCGGAATCGACCCCCAAAAGCACAATCTACCGCTACCTCGCTCACAAGGACAGCTGAGAGCAGTTCTTGCAACAGGGCCCATTTGCGTTTCCGGACCGCGCGGCCGGGTTGATCCGTGTTCCAGCAGATGATGATCGCCGGAAGGAGATTGAGCCCAATTTGCAGATTTCAGCCGGGATCAGGGCGGCGGAATGGCCCTCTCGTGCTGCTCAGCCCCAAATGTATGGGCAATCACCCATGAGGGCCACGAGAGAGGCCCGGAGCCGTGCACGCCTGCAAGACGGCGTCTGAGAGCTCACGAGCCAATCGTTTCGAGCACCGGGCAGTCCGGCACATCGGCGCCGGAACATTTCGCAGCGGTTTCGGCAAGAACAGCTTCAATACGCCTGAGATCCGCGATCCTCGCGCGAATGTCGGAAAGGTGCCGTTCCGTTCGCTCTTTGACCTCTGCGCAGGTTGGAGCACCGCCGTCCTCAAGGCCCAGAAGTCTCCGGATATCGTCCATAGGGAACCCGAGTTCGCGGGCCCGCAGGATGAAGCGCAGGCGTGTGGCATGGGTCGCGGAGTAGATGCGGTAACCTGCGTCCGTTCGGGGCGGGTCGGGCAAGAGGCCGATTTTCTCGTAGTAGCGGATCGTCTCGATGTTGCAGCCGGTCGCGCGGGCCAGGTCTCCTCGCGTGAGGCCACTCTCGCTCTCGTGATCTGACACGGGATTTTTCCTCTTGAGCCTGTAGTCGCTACAGACCTTATACCCATCGTCAATCAATGACGAGATGTGCGTGACATGGAACTTGCAGACGATCGGACGGACAACGCGGGAGAGGATCGCCAGGCCCGGAAGGGCTGGCTCGCGGCGGGCGGCGTTTTGGGCGCCATTCTTGCCTCGGCCTGTTGCGTCGGGCCCCTGGTGCTGCTCACGCTCGGCATCTCCGGCGCCTGGATCGGCAACCTCACGACGCTGGAGCCCTACAAGCCGATCTTCGCCGTGATCGCGCTCGGCTTCATCGCGGCGGGCTTCCGGCAGGTGTATTTTCGCAAGCCGGTGGCCTGCGAGCCGGGATCCCACTGCGCGCGCCCGTCATCGGCCCACATCACCAGGATGACGCTCTGGGCGTCCCTCGTTCTCGTTCTCGCGGCGCTCACGATCAACTGGTGGGCCCCGCTTCTCTACTGACCCGAAAGGACATCCCCATGAAGAAAGCTCTTGCGCTCGCCGTGTTCGGGCTGACCACCGCGGTCTCGATGACCGCCATTCCTGTTGCCGCACAATCCGTTGCCGCGGAGCAGACAGTAATCTTCGCGGTCGAAAACATGACCTGCGCGCTGTGCCCGATCACGGTGAAGCGCGCGATGGAAGGTGTCGAAGGCGTCCGCGGCGTCGAGATCGACTTCGAGGCCCGCACGGCCACGGTCGTTTTCGACACCGCCGCGACCAGCGCCGACGCCATTGCGGCCGCCTCCGCCAACGCGGGTTATCCGGCTGTCACGGGCGGTTGAGCTCATGCGCGAAGAACTGATGGGCGGAGTGCTCGCGACCGCGGCCCGCCACCCGGTTGTTGATCGTTTGCTGTGGGGGTGGGCGGGGTTCTGCTCGCCGGATTCCCCGGAGTGATTAGTGGCTGGTCAAACGGGTTCGCTGGCATCTCGGTTTTGCAAGCAGCTGCGGCAGCGGCGATGACCTGGGGCACTTTTCGCAGAAGCAAGCAAACGGACGGGTGCTGCGTGCAGCCGGGGAACCCGAAAGGCACACAAGATGACTGAACGCTCTGACCACGATCTGCTGAAGACGGGGATTGTTGGCGGCATCATCGTCGCACTCTGCTGCTTCACGCCGGTCCTGGTTGTGCTGCTGGGGGCAGTAGGCCTCTCCGCTGTGCTTGGCTGGATCGACTATGTGCTATTTCCCGCACTGGCCTTTTTTGTTGCGCTGACCGCCTACGCGGTCTGGCGCAAGTACAACCAAACCAAAGAGAATGGATCGTTCCATGACAGATGATTGCTGCCCGCCCAAGGGTGACTTCGACCTTGCCGTGATCGGCGCTGGCTCGGCCGGGTTCTCGGCGGCTATCACGGCCGCCGAGGGCGGCAAGCGTGTCGCCATGATCGGCCATGGCACCATTGGCGGGACCTGCGTGAACGTGGGCTGCGTGCCTTCCAAGACGATGATCCGCGCCGCCGAAGCGGTCCATGGCGTGGGGGCGGCCAACCGCTTTCCCGGCCTGCGGTGCGCGGCTGAGGTCGCCGATTGGGCCGCGCTCGTTGCGGCCAAGGACGATCTCGTTGCGACACTGCGGCAGAAGAAGTATGCCGACCTGCTGCCTGACCATGACAATGTCACCTATATCGACGAGGGCCCGGCGCGGCTTGTCGAAGGCGGTGTCGAGGTCGGCGGGCGCAGGATCGCCGCGCCGAAGGTGATCGTCGCCACCGGCGGGCGGTCGGCGGTCCCCGACATCCCCGGCATTCCGGATGTGCCCACGCTGGACAGCACTTCGCTGCTGGAACTTGAACGGCTGCCCGAGAGCCTGATCTTCCTCGGCGGCGGCTATATCGGAGTTGAGCTTGCGCAGATGATGGCCCGGATGGGTGTCACCGTGACCATCGTCTGCCGCTCGCGCCTGCTGCCGCGGGCCGAGCCCGAGGTGTCCGAAGCGCTCACGGAAGTCCTGCGCGCCGAGGGTCTGACGATCCTCGACGGTGTGCGCTACGAAGGCGCGCGTGCCGCGGGCAGTGGCGTGATCTTGTCGGTGAACAAGGACGGGTCCGCGCGCGATCTGACTGCCGAACACCGTGTCCTCACGACGGGGCGCACGCCGAATACCGAAGGTCTCGGTCTGTCGGATATGGGCCTGAAGACTGACTGCCGAGGTGCGATCTGCGTCGGCGACAACATGGCAACGACACGCCCCGGCATATATGCCGCTGGCGACGTGACCAACCGCGACCAGTTCGTCTACATGGCCGCCTATGGCGCAAAGATTGCCGCCCGCAATGCTGTGCTGGGCGGGGCGGAACGCTACGACAATGTCGCGATGCCTTGGGTGGTGTTCACCGATCCGCAGGTCGCCGGCGTCGGCCTAACCGAGATGCAGGCCCGCGAGGCTGGCCATGACGTCAAGACCAGCGTGCTTGGCCTCGACAACCTGCCACGGGCACTCGCCGCCCGCGACACGCGAGGCCTCATCAAGCTGGTCGCCGACGCGAAGACCGACCGCCTGCTCGGCGGCGTGATCCTGGCACCGGAGGGGGCCGACAGCGTGCAGACGCTCGTCATGGCACTCAAGTCTGGCATGACGGCCAGGGCGCTCGGCGAGACTGTCTTCCCCTATCTCACCACGGTCGAGGGACTTAAGCTTGCCGCGCAGACTTTCGACAAGGATGTGACGAAACTGTCGTGCTGTGCGGGGTGAGGCTTGACCGTCCACCGGGTGGACCGCCCACACTCAAGACCTGGATGGTCACAGAGCGGCATGGTCCCGATCTACCGATTCCGGTTGATCAGGCCGCTGCGCTGATATCCGTCGTGAAATCACGAAACAGCGGGTCTGTTGGTATGGATGTGTCGGCGAACCAGACCTGGTCCACTCCACGCGGAAGTCCATTGGGGTACGCTTCCCGAATGGCGTCCAGCATCTTGCGTTCATTCATGAGCGCAATGTCGTCGTTTTCAATGAGCAGAATGGTCGTGGTGGCGGGCCCCTGGTACTTCCCGAGCTTCGTTGCCTTCCTGTCCATGATTTTCCCAATCCGTGCGGGCAAGGAATCGTCTTCGGGTTCGAACCGCCGAAAACCCGTAACGGCAGGCCTTTGTCCTTTCCAGACGTAGAGCACGATCGGGTTCTCGACGGGAACCGACGTCGGAAGACTTATCCTGTGGTTGCCATGGTCCAGGCGAGGCGCGTGGTCCACGATCCAACTTCGAAGATCCTCACGAATGCAATCCCAGTCCATACCGGTCGTAATTGCGTCGAATTCAAGGGTGATGGTGAAACCGCAATCCACGGAATCTTTAATCACCTGATCCAAGCCGCCAATGACACGCGAATACCAATGTGTGACCCTTCGCTGATGCGCAACGCTGTCGATGCTCGTGTGCTCGATCGCGAACGGTCCGGCTATTGCATCGATTTCCGGGCATTGGCGGTTCTTTTCATCTGGCCGGCGATCCACCGCCAGTTTCGCGCAACCTCTCTGGTGACCCAAATGGGTGACGAACAGGTCTATTACGTCGCGGTCATCCATTTCGAAATTGCATGGCTCATGTCCCATTCCCCGGCATGCAGCAGTCGATTCCAACAGATATCCATCTGTTTTCTCTTCTCCCTTGCCATCCCCACAATTCCATGGTCAAGACGCTGATATTCCGTATTTTTATTGATTCTATCTACTGTTGTGGCACCTGCGCCGAATGACGGGATGGATCAGGATTCCTGTGAAACGATCGTGCTCACGCTTGGCACAAGACCCGGTCCTGGCCAAGTTCTCCAGTGGTCTGATGCGGTCGAACAGGCAGTACGGCGTGAGTAACGCTGGCGGAAATTGATGGAAACTTCAGGAGTTTTCACGGCGGCGCCAAAATGAGAAACTCGGTCCAAATGAGAGGCGTTTCCAGAAAGATACTCCGCAACCGCATGTTCGCACTTGCGATCCTCGCAGGAGCAATCGTGTTCTTTGTCTACGATCTCGTTTATGACGCATTCTTAGAAAACGAATTTCCGTCTTATCATTTCTTTATCGAGCTGCTTGTCTTCATCGGCGTTTCGACAGCACTCATTGTCGGCTTGCGTGACCTGCTCCATTTGCGCGCACGGCTGGCCCGCGAAGAGAAGCGCAACGACATGTTTTCCCGCGCACTGGCCGTGAGCATAGATGTGCAACTGGACGAATGGCAGATGACCCCGAGCGAGAAGGATGTCGCCTGGTTCATTATCAAGGGATACCGGTTTTCCGAGATTGCCCGTTTGCGCGGCGTCAAGGAAACCACTTCCCGTCTGCAGGCTACCTCGCTCTATGCGAAGGCGGGGGTCAGCGGACGTTCGGAGTTCGTGGCCGAGATCATCCAGTCATTGCTGGAGGCTCTTCCCGAAAAAACCGATTCCCGGGGCCGGACTTCGCAAACCAAATCCGAAGAGTCTTGAATTCGAGAGCCCGCCCTTCCGAACACGCCTGGTTCCGTGTCCGCCGGAACGGGTTGGCTCGACGCACGGGCTGGACATGCGACGTTCCCTTGAGCGACCTGCGTCGACACGTTGATGCGCAGCCTGGCGAAACTGTCGAGGCCTGCATCGCCGAGGGATTCCGGGATGTGAATACGAAGAGGTTTTCCCGGGAGTTCTTCAATCGCGTTCGCGGTGTCGTTGGCATGGAAATTGCGCTTGGCGATGCGGTTGCCCGATTTGCGCCAATGCAAATGATTGCAGCCAACCTGAGCTTCGAACGGGCATTGGAGCGGTTTCTCGCCGAGCAGGCGATCACGGCCGGAGAATTCGCTGCAAATGGGGCATTGCGGGTTTTCCATGCCGAACAGTTCTTGCTCCCGAATGGAAACCCGGACCAGGCAGTCAAGTTGTTTCGCGGCTCGACCCTGGTCGATGAATCGATGTCCACCAGTGAAGATCACGCCTCCGGACTGGTGGACGGAATCAAACATTGGATGATCCACAACCAGTCATCCAAAGGTCGTATTCCGTACAAGTACTGGCCAAGCAGAGGCACGGAATCCCCAGCGGACAACGCCATACGGAACTTTCTTGCATCCTGGTCGCTCGCGCGGTTGGCCAAGCACGGGAATAGCGCCGAAACAGGTGAAGTGGCGCGGCTCAATTTACGTTTCAACCTGTCCCGGTACTTCAGGCCTATCGGGAACGGACGCGGTGCGATCGTGGAATCCACCGGAGCGAAACTCGGGGCTGCCGCGGTTGCCGGGTTGGCCATCCTCGAGACGCCGGCCCGCCATGAATTCCTCGAGGAACTGTACATGTTGGCGGAAGGAATCAAGTCACTGGCAGACGGCGAACTCGGCTTCCGCACGTTCTTCTTTCCGAGGGAGCGCGACGGCGAGAACTGGAACTTCTACTCCGGCGAAGCCCTGCTGTTCTGGGCCGAAGCGAAGCGCCATGAACTGCCGGGGGCGCCGTCACTTGCGCAATGTGCAGAAACGTTCGAACTGTGTCGCACACGGCACTACAGGAGGAGAAACCCCGCCTTTGTGCCGTGGCATACACAGGCCTGCGTGTCCTTGTTTGCGCAAACCGGTCGCCAGGAATTCGCGGACTTCGCCTTTGAAATCAATGATTGGCTGTTGCCGATGCAGCAGTGGGACGGATTGCCGACAGACATGCGAGGCCGGTTTTACAATCCGCGCCGTCCCGATTTCGGTCCTCCGCATGCCGCGTCAACAGGGGCGTATGTGGAAGGAATATCCGAGGCGGCAGCACTCGCGCGGGCCGTGGGTGACCAGGTCCGCGCCGCGTCGTACGACCTTGCGATTGGCCGGGGACTACGGTCCCTGAGACAATTGCAATTCCGCGACGCCCGGGATGCGTTTTATGTCTCGAAACGGAACCGCGTCATGGGAGCGCTCCGCACCGAGGTCTACGACAACGCGATCAGAATAGATTCGGCTGCTCATGCACTCCTGGCGGCAATGAAGACCTTGCACCCCTCAACACTCTACGTGAAACCCGCCGTTTCGGCGGCCAGGGCTGGTATCCCGTCCAGCTCCTGATCGAAGACAGGATTCAACAACGACTGCCAGCCGCGACCGACGCAGCTGGCCTGTCTTCCAGCGGGAAAACGAAAAATCCTTGTCCACGGGGTGGAAGGACATCGAATATCAGATGCACGCGCGGCTCATCGGAACGATTGTCCGCCCAGTGTCTTGCCTTGTTGTTGAAGACCCAGAGCTCGCCTTCCTGCATTACGACCGTTTCATCCTCGGCTGTCAGCGGACTTCCCCGTGAACTCTTCAGGACCAGGTGGAACCGGTCCCTGATGCGATAGTATGCACCGACATCGATATGGGGGAGCACCTTGCACTCCGGCAGGAGTGACACAAGGGTCGCTCGGCCAAGCAGCCCTCCCATCGCGTCGGCAACCCGTTGGCAATATGCCAAAGTACGGGGAAACTCCTTTGCAGCAGGTGAAACCCGGCTTTCGTGAACATCGTTGGCGTTTGTTGCTCCGGGCGGCAAGGGTTTCCTGGCCGAGCGCAGGAAAATGTTTCGCGTATTTCGCTGACAACGAACCTTGCGCTGGCGGCTGGTGTCCGTCAGCCAAATTTCCGGTTCCGCATCCAGTTCCGCCAGTATCGGTGAGATGCTCTCGTTTTCGGAAATTCTGATGAAATGTGACATGGATCGGGAATCCCCTGTTTCGGTGGGTGCATGCTGCATTTTGATCAGGAAGATCTACGAACGTATTCCCGGCAAGTCCGGGCCTGGTCCCGCATGACCTTGTAGTCGCTGATCATCTCGACGACCGGCGAGCCATCGGGCAGCCTTTCGATTTCCGCTGCCGCCCGGGTCCGGAATTCGGAACCGTAGTCAACAACTTCCGGGCAGACGTCAGAAGTCGTCGTTACGCAGGCTGTCAGAAAGATCATCGGCACTATCAGGGCGATTTTCCATCGCTTCAAGCATCTTGCGGCGTAGCTCCTCAAGATATGCGTCCCCGTCGCCATCGCCATCGCCACGGAGATGGCCATCGCCGTCTCCGTCTCCATCACCGTCTCCGTCTCCGTCTCCATCACCGTCTCCGTCTCCGTCTCCATCACCGTCCCCGTCCCCGTCTCCATCACCGTCCCCGTCTCCGTCTCCGTCTCCGTCGCCATCGCCGTCTCCGTCGCCATCGCCATCGCCGTCTCCATCGCCGTCTCCGTCTCCATCACCGTCGCCATCACCGTCTCCGTCTCCATCACCGTCGCCGTCTCCATCACCGTCGCCATCGCCGTCTCCGTCTCCGTCTCCGTCTCCGTCTCCGTCCCCGTCCCCGTCGCCATCGCCGTCTCCGTCTCCATCACCGTCTCCATCACCGTCGCCATCACCGTCTCCGTCGCCATCGCCGTCTCCGTCTCCATCGCCGTCTCCGTCTCCATCACCGTCTCCATCGCCGTCCCCGTCGCCATCGCCGTCGCCATCGCCGTCCCCGTCCCCGTCTCCATCGCCGTCCCCGTCTCCATCGCCGTCCCCGTCGCCATCGCCGTCGCCGTCGCCGCCATTGGCGCGGGCCTCCTGAAAATAGGGGACAACCTTCCCGCCCAGAAGTTGAATGCCGCTCAGCATTGGAAGTATCAGAGTCAGCAGGGCACCACTCAGAAGCAATGCCACGCGCCGCAAAAGGCGCAGTCCGAACGTTTTCTTTCTTAACTTTTCGGTTTCACGACGCATTTTCCCGTACCCACCATTTCAAGAGTGTCTGACCAATCATGAACGCGGATTCAGAATATTGCTTGTCGGCATGGTTGCTATCCTAGGTTTGTTATAAAACCTGCCGTCGAAGCATCGTGGTTTGTTATAAAACCTGCCGTCGAAGGATCGCGGTTTGGCCTAAACCCAACAAAGATCCCATGAGGCGCGCAGAGCTGGCGTTACGTTCCCCTCTTCAGGAGATCTTCAAATGCCACCACGGCCGTGGTGATCGACCGAACCGAATTTTCATACCATATCCCCTGGATCACACCCTTTTCAGGTTTCCGTGCGGGCTGATCCGATCTACTGTATGCGTTTCAATTCGCACTCACCTCGGGGTTGATTGAGCATGCGGCCCGTCTTCCGCCGGCGCCAGCGTCGATGCGCCGGTCCAGGTGGTTCGCACTGCCTTCGTCGTCCGTGAAGTCGGCGCGCAGGTGAAAAATCCCTTCGTCGGTCTCGAACGCGGTGATCGAGAATCTGATCAGTACAAATTCCTTCCGGTTTCAGCCGGCGTTGTCGAGCGTGTCCAGGTCGGCCTGTCACGCGATCCCGTTTCGCCTGGCGATCCGCATGACGGCGACATGGGACCAGCCGCGGGGCTGCCAATAGGCGCGGCTGCCTGGCGGTGGATGACCGGCCGCCTGAAGCGCCGCGGCGATTTCGCGATACGTGGCGCCTTCGGCGCGCATCCGCCGAATGACATCGACAACGGTCGCGTCGAGGCGGGCGAGGCGCCGTGCGATGATCGCCCGGGACTATTTTCGGTTCTCCGGGCTCCAGCTCCGTCGTCTTGCCATGCAATTCCCCCGGCATGCGGCGATGCGCGGCCAGGCATTTTGGTACAACCGTTCAATCAGGCCACGATGGCCGTGCCGGTTATCGCGACGAGCGGATTTCCGGCGCAGCCCGTCGAGATCGTGACGAAAAAGCGTCCCATACCGCCGTCACTGCGGTGCATCCCGACCATGACGCCGTAGAGGCCATTTTCGAGCCCCGTGAGAGCCATTTCGCCCCGGATGACCATAACCTCATCCGCAAGGCATTTCGTGCGTCCTGTGGTTAGTGACGTGCACGTCATTAACTTACATGACCCGGGATCCGTACCAAACAGATTGTACTCAAACAGGGACGATGAAGAACACTCTACGCCCCGTGCGGGCGTCAAGGCTCAAGTACGTCTCACCCCTCGGATGGGCACATACACCGATCACAGGCGAATACAGATGGCCCAGAATGGAGAAAAAAAACGCTTAGAGTGTCATTTCGCTCCCTGCCGGAGTCGACCCCGATTTGCGATCGTGGCAGAGCTGCTACACAAATTAATTCATTCCGGCCTTGAAACATCCAGGACGAAGACATCGATCCAAAAACGACGCTCCTCAGGGAGGCGTTCAACCAGCATTTGCTTCAGAGCTTCGGGCGTCTCGGGCCGTTTAAGGCCGTCCGGATGCCCCGGCAGGTGTTTCCCGGCAACATCACCGAACCAGAGGACGATATAGGCGCCTCGGCCGTCGGCCTGCCAGTCTCGTGCATAGTTCGCATCAAGCTGGTCGCATGCCGCATGCCACACTTTCCGATGCCATTGGCCTTTGATTTCGACGGGCAGCCCGATGGTATTGCGGATGGCCGCGATGTCAGCTCGTTTCTGCCGGGGCATGTGCCTTTCCGGTTCGAACCGGATCGATGGCGGCAATTGTTGCGATATGTATTCTATCGTGCGATTGCGGCAAAAGGTTTCCCACCGAGGCCGATCACCGACCCAGTACGCTTCCCACATGTCGGTGTTGCTTCCCCGGATCTTTTTCTGGAGTTCTTCGATGCGATCGGCGAAGAAGGCGCGCATCTGGTCGATGCTTTCCGGCGGGCCGTTCGTTACCGCGGATCGCAGTTCGTCGATGGTGGGCGTGGAATAGTCCTGGTCGCGGCGGCGTTTCAGTTGTAGCGCCAGGGCATGCTTCATCGTGTCAATGTAGGTGGGGGCGTGATTGGCAATCAGACCTTGCAATGTGACAGTGGCCTCGGATTCCGGGCGGCTTGCGATCGCATGGACGGTTTCCCGGATGAACCCGCTTGCATCCCACGGGTTGCAGTCGCCTGACGTGACGCTAGGCCTTGGAGTGTTCGGCCAATGTTCGCCGAAGTACGCCACGATGAATTCGAGTTGGTCGATCGAGAAGCGGTCGAAGCGTTGGCCGCCTTGCGACACGATGCGGTCTCGCAGAATCCAGATGAACTTGGGATGTTCCGCCGCTGCATTCGCCAGAGCGGACCGGCGATTCTCAAGGTCGACGACATAGTCCGCGGACAACCATAACAGCCGGGTCGCGAGGTCGGGGTGGGCACGCTCCCTGAAATCAACAGCCAGTTCCTGCCCCGCCTTGCGCGGCGCGTTTCCGAGCGCACAGGCCAGCAAGTTCGCCTGAACATCGAGATTCAGCATGGGGTAGCCGCGCAGCCATTCGATGGAGAGGCGGCTGGCCAGATCGGAAAAGGAAACATCGCACATCAGACGAGATAAATCGCTCGGAAAGTTGCGTTTTCGGTCCAGTTGAGGCTCGATACTCGTCCGGAAAAAATCCTCCCAATCCGAATCGCTTTTAAACAGCGCCGTTTCGATTTCCGAACCGACGGACTGCAGTTTGGACGAACCGAATTCCGGCCCGCGCCGCCATGCCATGTAGGCTGCTGCAAGCGTGTCACGGTCGATCCCGGTGAGGGGCAGCCCGCGGCGAAGGATCTCTGCGATACCCGCGATCATTGGAGCTTCAGCCACGCAGCGCCCGTTCTCACAATGGGTCTCGGCAATCCTTGAGGCAGACGGTAGATCGTCACGATCGAGAACTGTGACGAAACCCGACAATACCAGGTCGGCCAGCTCCTTGCCGAGAAAGGCGCAAAGGCGGTTCACAGGTGATTCCTCGAACTTGAAATGAATGGGCGCACCCAGCGAAACAGATCGCTTCAGGTAGACGCAGGCAGGCGTTTCAAGAATGTGAACATCGCCAGCCGCCACATCGTCGGCACTTTCAGCAAGCCGTTGGCGATGGATTCGACAGATCGCCTCGCGGCGTGCCTTATGCTTCGCGTCCCATTCAGCTCGTACAGCCCCCCTGTCCGTGGCCGGTCGTTCTGACATCTCGTCGACAATGGACAGTAGTTTCGCGTCGCCTTCGGCGACGTCTACCGCGGCCGTTCGAACGGCATCCGGTAGACCGTCGGAGGTTTGCCCGTGCCGAAGGAGGCCTCGCCAGGTATCATGATCGATTCTGTCGTCGCCGGTTCGTGCGCACAGGGATCTCAACACGCCGGCAAGGTCTTCCGGCGTCGGGTCCAGTCCGAGTTTCGTATCGCAGAGGCGATGGCCGGCCAACCACGTATTCCTGGCGCACGGAGTGAGCAGCACATGTTCGAGAAGCCCCGCGCGCAGGTCGCCGTTTTTCCGGAAAATCGTGGTCAGGCGCTTGCTAGCATCTTCGCCATATTCTTGATGCTCGTGCAACCATTCGATCCACGCCCAGACGCGTTCGGGCCGTATCGATGGATCGGCCTCAAGCACCGTGGCAGCAAGGCGCCTCACCAGCCTTGGGATATGCCACTCCGCATCTAAATTGGGGTCCCGCATCAGCGGCCGTGCGGTTTCGACGAAATGATCAAGCCACGACGCAAGTTGTCTTGCATTGAGGTCGCTGAAGAGACTGTCCGGCAGAGACCTGAGTTCGCGCGGCTCCAGGTTTGCGGGAAGCCCGAAATACGCCAACACGGTGTCGACGGAGGTGCGGCGGGAAACGCCGAACAGGCCGAGACGGCAGAGTGTTTCGCCTGCGATCCGCGCAGAATCCCGATCGTTCATCTCGAGAAGGCGGTGGATGACAGTGTTCCAGTCACTGCGAACACCTGCAGCGTGCAGGGCGTCAGCTGCCGCGGATCGCTCATCGACGTAACGCCGCCCGTCGGAAATGATCGCGTCCAACGTTTCTTCCAGCTCTTCGGCGAGAGCCGTCCCGGTCATCGCTTCGAGAAGAAGAATCGTGAGCTGAATGTGGCGGCGGGGCGGATCGATGATGGCGCGAATGTCTTCCTTTAGTTCGATTCGTAGCAGTCCGGAAAGGGGATGGCGGCCCCAGTCCTCGGACCAGAAATACGGATCCTGGTCGGACAGCTTCTTTAGGGCGGCGAGCAGGGATCGCGCCTGGTCGAGGCTCAGTGTCTCGGCATCGCCGTAGCGCAGCACCGCATATGGGTCGGCTTCGATGCAGCGGTGGGCCAGCGTATCGCTGAAATGCGCCATCCATGCATGCAGGCCCCGTAGCGAAGTAGGCACCCCTTCACCCTGGCGAAACAGCGCAATGACATTCTTCTCCGAGGCATCAGCATCGAAGCAGTGTGCGAGCCACTTGGCGCCAAGGTATTCCGCGATCACGCGATGGACGTGGGAAAAACGATTTTCAACTTCGGACTGGAAGAGGCGGACCCTGAGAACGTCGTTCGCCGCCCCGCCGAATGGTAACTCTGCGACGTCGCGCACATTCAGGTATACCTCCGGTGTTTCTGAGTACGGACCGGTGAATATTTCGAAGCGGCCGCACAATAGCTGAGCCGCGCATATCGCGCCGGCTGACAACAGCAGTTCTTCCTCGCTTTTGCCAACATGGGGATCCTGTTTGTGGCGCGGATTGGCCTCCTTGAGCATGACGCGGCAGGCGCGATCGAAGAGTTCGGCACGGGTCTCAGGGAGCGGGCTTGCGTCCTGTGCCACCTCGCCAAGCATTCGCAGAGTGAGAGGATTCTCATGCAGGGCCTCGATTCCGCATCGCGCCAGATGCGCCAACAGTTCGGCAGAATCGATCGTCGGAAACTCCTCGGCAAGGAAGACACGAGCGTCTCTGTCCGTGAACGGTTGCAGATGAAACAGCACAGGCGCCGCACTATAATCGTCCTCGATCTTCACCCGGTCGGCAGCGCCCAGCCAGTCGGCACTACGGCAGGAAAGGATGACGGAAGGATTGCCGGCCGCCGACAGCTGTCGCAGTACTGCGTCGACCGCTCCGCCCTGCGCGGTGGAGGCGATTTCGTCGAGCCCGTCAACAATGACGCGCTCGGCTCCGGCAACCAAATTCGCTGGATTGGCGGCACGCACGAACGTGCCGGCCTGGACATATCGCATGCCGGGCTGTTCGCCGAGCCATTGGGTGAGCACGGTCTTTCCCAGACCGGGGTCGCCAAGGATCACGACCGGCTCCCAGAAAGAGAGTACCTCGTTCTGGCGAATGACACGTTGCCCGCTATTCTCCTGCTCGTGCGTGAGCGTTCGTTCGATTCTGGCCTGCATCGTTGACGCTACCGCATGGGACATGACCTTGCCTTCGAGCTCTACGGGAACCCGGCTCAAACGATCCTCTGATCGTGAATCCCTGTCCCGTCAAGACCTGGCATCCGCCGTGAGTCCGCCGGGGGATGCGGTATCCTGTCCATGGAGTTGGAGTAGAGCTTGCGTTCTGTGAGCGAATTCATGAGTGACCACATATTCCGAGATCATGGGCAATCCACCGGGTGAGACTCCCAGGCGCAGCCGCCATCGCCTCGAAAGTGCGTTATTTCAACCTCTCGAATCTCCGTGGCGGTGCTCGTCTAAGACCTTTTCGATGTAGGTCCACGGCTGTATTGCCTCTTTGGAATCTCACCTATATCGGTATCAGTTCAAGCGAAACGGGCCCTTCTCATTGTTCACGCTAGGCTCCAACGAAATAGACTGCCGCCAGCGAGAAAGGTTCCTGCTGGGCAACCCGGGAACGGACATCAGCACCGCCTCATCATGGGCCTGACGAACCGGGTCTGCATGTATTTCGGGCAGCGGTCGCAACGCTTCTTCCGCGTATTTCTCGTAGGTCGCCGCCAACGCCGCGATGTCACACTGGGTCGGGTCCGGAACCGGAAGCGACCGCAGACCATCAAGAGTGAAACTCGGATAAGTGAGTTTCTTCTGCCGTGTGTTCAGGAACGCGATGATGCCGAAAGTTGAGTTCAGCCAAACGCACCCCGCTTGGCAATCCTTTTCCTTATTTTGGCCTAAACCCAACAAAAGTACGTAAAGTAACATTGCCTATTCCGTATCCCGCTGGTGTGCCTTCCTTTTCATCTGGCTGGCGGCTCCCAATTCTCGGGGACGATCCCGGGGGCTGATTTGGGGGGCAGTACGCCGGTATTGTCCTGAAGCTTCTCGTAGGAAAAGTCATGCTCCCCGAGCAGGTTGAAATGCCCCATGACTGAGAAGCCTGTCCCGCTCTTCCGGAGACCCGGCGGCCCCAAGCCGACGTGTCATGTAGAGATAGTTCCAACAGATGATGCTGTTTCCCGCCAGAACGTATCCGGGAACTCAGACAAGAACGTGCTGAAACCGTGAATCCGGGTCGCTCCCCTTATGTTATTTTACGTACTTTTGTTGGGTTTAAGCCTAAATTGGCGCGTGTGCCGAGCACGAGGCCCTTGCCACGGACCTGTGAAACGAGTGAGTCCCATAGGAAGCGCAACACGTTGGAAGAAAGTTCTTCCCCGTGCCCTTTGGCAGCCTGCCAATTTCTGGGATTTATTTCGGGTCGATTCCGGTAGCACCTGTATTCGCCGGTGAGGAGGATGTGTTCCCATCCGAGTGGTGAGATGTGCCTGAGCAGGTTCTCTGGTATCTTGAGGCCTGCACGTTTGCGTCTCGAAAGCCCGCGACGAAATTCTAAACTCTACCGCAGAATAGACCCAAATGCCATCATTGGGTTTCTTGCCAAAGAGTACAAAAAACCATCTAACCTTTAACCACATGCAAGCGATTGGTGCTTTGTGACGGTGCAGGCGGTGTTGCGCTGGAAATGCCCCATACGAGTCCCTCCAGTTCATCAAGGGGAAGGTGTAATTCTCTTGCTATCTCGCGCTTGGTCACCCGCTCGGACCAAAGCTGTGAGAAGACCTTGGGCCAAACAGCCGATTTTTCGTGGTCAATGCCAACAGGCTCGTCAGAACGAAAGCCTCTCTGCCCCAATTTGATACACATGGACTTATACTGCCATTCCGACAGAAGGCTCAGTGTACGTAAACGATAGGCAAGGGCCATTGCTGATACACGCCACCGTACCTTCGAATTCAAAATTGTTGAAACGGTTATCAGTGGCGGCATTCTGGGGCGAACATCATCCTTGGGCATAAGAAATGCAGAGGCAAAGGCATTGGCCTCCCGTTCGGCCGCCCTGGCATCTCTCGTGCCTGCATGTTTATGCATGACGAGATGGCCAAGCTCGTGTGCAGCATCAAAAACACTATGCTCAGCAGTTTTAAAGTTATTCAGGAAAATAAATGGCGTATCGTTTTGCCAGAATGAAAAAGCATCAACCGATGCCGTATTCTCACTCAAGGAGAATATCCGAACTCCGTGAGCTTCGAGCATCCGGATCATGTGCCCGATTGGCTTGGCGCCCAGCGACCAGTGCTGACGCATGTGTCTTGCGGCCATTTCGGGGTCGGTTTCATGACTCAGGTCCAGAAGACGATTTTCCGGCAACGAAAACCGTTCCTCTACCCAATTGCTGAGATAAAGCCCGAGCGATCCGGCAGCTATTGCGGCATCTCGTTCTTTTGCAGTCATCCTTGTGAGCCCGCGAAAGCTGGCAGTATCGGGTGTTACAACTTCGAGATCGTCCCCGAAAAAGAACGTTTCCGGATACCGGAGAACAGTAGCGAGTCTTAGTACAGTGCTTTCATCGGGCTGGTTTTCGCCCTTTTCCAACCGTGTAATTGTGAGCGCGACGACACCGGCAAGCTCAGCGAGTCGCTTATTCGTCAGCCGACGCCTTTTCCGGGCGAGGCTGAGCCTCTTGTGATTGAACATTTTCAGCCTCGCGATTACTTCCGCGAAACCTGCGGATCGAACTCCATTACGGGATCATCGTCATCAAGCGAAATGCGTTCGGGGTCGAATTCGGAACCGTTCGAGAGGTAAATGCGCTCGACAAACATTTTGAAAGTTTCCCCCTCAATGACTGGCTGTGAAAGTTCCGCCGCGCCATTCTCGTCCACCATCAGATAGAACGTTGCCCATTCGTTGTCTTGACGAGGTACATACCTGGGTAGAACCAGGCCAGGAATCGTGTTGCACTTGCAGGCACGTTCAGCCCCGGCTCCTTTTCTTGAGCGTGGCTTGGGTTCATATTCGTCATTGCAGGCTAGATCGACGTTCGAATACGCAATCTTGATCTTCCGCATGTCATTCTTGATCCCCTCGATTTGGTGATCACGATCAACAACCCAAATGTTTCCCACGAAAGCTTCACGGATTGCCCAAATGCCGGTCAGATAACGGAACATTCCTTCGGCATTCGCGGGGTGGAACGGTGTCACATCCGCACCCGCCGCAACAACTTTCCGTACAACATCGAGGAGCGGGGGCAATTCCAAGCCCATTTCATGAAGACGACGTGTTACATCCCACGGCTCAAGCCATATTTGCGTCTTGACGGTAGTCACTGCGTACCTCGTCGTGTTGATTTTCTTGACCATACTGTAGGGCGGGGAAAATCAACACGCAAGGAAATTTTTCCCAGTGTTTTCAAACACTGGCTACTGCTCCAACTTTCACACCACCTTCATGGGCAGCCACTGGAGCGACAACTGTTTGGAGAAGGGCATCGAGGAGGCATCGGCAGCTGGTGTCGGCTTGCGTTATCGCGTTCTCCAACTGATCGCAGAGAGCCATCAGTTCATCAACCTTGGCGACAATCCGGTGTTGCTCTGCGAGGGGTGGGAGACGAAATTTCAATGCCCGGAACTCAGTCAGGTTGATGTTTTTTAAACCAACGGTTGAACGTATAGGGCGCTCAATCTGATCCCTCACCTCAGAAGAGTTTGTGGCCAGCCAGACATAGTCAGGATTTATCACTGAGGGATTAGTACGCATTCGAACGAGATAGCCTGCGAAAGACATTCCAACGGCTTCAGGCGGTACGACGGCAGTTCTCCCAACGATTTCAAGACTGCCATTTGAACGAATGAAAAGAAGGTCTCCCGCGAGCAAGCTCAGGTCGGTGACTGCAGATGGAGATAACAGTCCAAATTTGATGTCATCAAGCAAGACATGGCCGCCGGAGACGTTCGGAATCCGCAAGACAGGAACTCCCTGCTTCTCGTAGTCACATTTTACAGATGTGCCGTAGCGCATCGCAATCGCCACATCTCCGAGCCTTGTCCACGTCCAACCAAGAGAGATGTCTTCTTTGCCAGACCACTCCGCAGTATTCGGGATATTATTATTTTGCGTTTGTCTCCTTTCTTGCCTCGCCGCCGTCTCCACCGCGAGCCGCTTCAACAACTCCGACGCCGGCTCATCCGCTGGATCCTGCTCCACCAATCGCCCCCGCACGGCAAGGTTGAGAATAGTTTGGCGGAGTTGTTTGACCTGATCTGCACGAGCCGTCAGTGCAGGAAGAGCGTTAACTGCAAAAAGAGCGTAGGACCGAAAAGTCGCGGCATCCGTACCGGGTGCGCCGAGGCGGGCATAGCTGGCTTTGGTCAGCCGGTCGCGGGTATTCTCACGTGCGTTCCGAGCATTCTCCAACTGGTCGCAGAGAGCCACCAGTTCATCAACCTTGGCGACGATACGGTGCTGCTCGGCAAGAGGTGGGAGAGGAAGTGCAACTGTGTGCAGATCACCAAGATTAAGCTTGTTGGTGTGCGTTCCTCCTCCAACCTTTATCTTATCGAATTCCTTTTCCACCAATGGTGAATTGAGAACCATCCGAAGATATGGGGAATAGATGTTTTCCTCGTCAAAGCGAACTAACCCTACACTTACAAATAAGCTGAATTCCTCATCGGTATCTACGAGCACTGCTTTCCCAAGCGTTCCAATACGCCCGAGAAGAATATCGCCTCGACGCGGGTCACATCTCTTGTAAAGCACTTTGTGCTCTGATTGAGGAATAAAGCGTGTATCACTCAGATCCAAGAAACCTGCGCTAAAATCCTTAACACTCACAAAAGGCACGCCTTTATCGACATAGGTAGGGGTCTTGTGTGTTCCGTCCGTAATCTTGAGGGCAACAGCGCCGAGATTTGTAAGTTCCCAGCCACCCGGTGGCACAAATTTGAGGGAATTTTTCCGTGCGCGAGATCTGACTTTTCGCAGTTTAATTGCTCCGGCATTCACTAGCTGTGTTTTCTTCGCTGAGATCCGCTTTAGCAGTTCTGCCGCCGGCTCATCCTCCGGATCCTGTTCCACCAATTCCCCGCGCATGGCGAGATCCAGCACGAAACGGCGCAATCGGGTGATGGCATCCGGTGCCTCGGCCACGCGATCGTAGAGGGCGAGAAGCTGCTCGGCGTTCACCGCACCAGTGCCTCGGCCAGGATTTCTTTTAACTGATTGCGCACCGATGCCACCTCTGCTTCGGCACTGGTAAGTTCCTCGAGAAGTACCTCAGGGTCGCCGAAGTCCTCCTCTTCCGTATGCGGATTCTTGATGTCGAGGTTATAATTGCGTGCCTTGATCTCCTCGGCACTCACTCTCCAGGCGAGAGCATCGTCCTCGCGACCAGCGCGCTCCAGTCCTCCCCACCAAGCAGCACAATCGTCCAGATGCTCCAACTTGATAGGTTTGGTCATTGAATAGGCCTTCTGCCCTTCCGGCACGAGGTGTTCCCAGAACCAGATATCCTTCGTCGGCTCACCCTTTTCGAAGAACAAAAGGTTCGTGCCGATTGAGGCGTATGGACGGAAAACAGAGTTCGGCAGACGCACGATGGTGTGGAGATTGCATACTTCCATCAAGTGTTCCTTGAGCCGGGTCTTGACGCCCTCGCCGAACAAGGACCCGTCGGGAAGAACCACGGCAGCTCGTCCGCCAGGTTTGAGAAGCCGGATGATCAAGGCGAGGAAGAGGTCCGCCGTCTCGCGTGTGCGGAAATGCTGGGGAAAATTGGACTCTATGCCGTCTTCCTCCTTTCCGCCGAAGGGTGGATTGGTGAGCACGATGTCCACGCGGTCGTTTTGGCCCCAGGAGACGTAGGGGCGTGCCAGCGTGTTGTCGTGTCGCAGGAAGGACGGATCCTCGATACCGTGTAGCAGCATGTTGGTGACAGCGAGCATGTGGGGGAGTGGTTTCTTCTCCACCGCACGAAGAGAGACTTGCATTCTGGTCTCGTCTTCGGGTCGTTTCACGTAGTGCTCGCGCATATGGCGCATGGCGCAAGTGAGGAAACCTCCGGTGCCACAAGCCGGATCAAGAAGTGTCTCGCCCGGCTTCGGGTCGATCATCTGGGCCATGAAGGAAGTTACGGCACGTGGTGTATAGTATTCACCTGCATTGCCGGCGGATTGCAGGTCGTTCAGGATCTGCTCGTAGATATCACCGAAGTGCTGCCTCTCAGCCAGGTTGTTGAAGTCGATGCCGTTGATCCTGTTGACGACCTGTCGCATCAGTTGGCCGGATTTCATGTAGTTGTGGGCATCCTCGAACACGTCGCGTACGACGTTGGCGCGTGGACCAGTTCTGGCCGGCAGTTCCTTCAGTTTTGGAAACAAATCGTCGTTGACGAAGGTGAGCAACTCCTCCCCGGTAATGCCTTCCGGATCGGCGGCCCAGTTCCGCCATTTCAGGTGCTCTGGAATGGGCGAACGGTACCCGTCCTTGAAGAGCTCAAGTTCCCGGTCCTGGTCATCGATGATCTTGAGGAAAAGCATCCAGCACAGCTGGCTGATGCGCTGCGCATCGCCATCGACGCCGACGTCTTTCCACATGATGTCCTGAACAGACTTGATGAGGGTACGAACAGACATTCTTCAGGCGACATCCTTGTAAAGAGCGGATTGCAGATCGTGTACGGCGCGCTCGTAACTAGGCTTTCCGCCGAAGGCACGAACCAGTTCAAGCGGTGTACCCAGCGTGTTGATTGGTGGAATCCTGAGCACGTTGGCGTCGTCGAGGTTGAGAACGCCCTCGTCGGCGTATTTGTCGAGAAGTGCCCCAAGCACGGCGCGAGCACGGTCTCCGTATTTCGTAAACACGTCGTGCTTTTTCACGTTCTCGGCCCGCTCGCGGCGGGTCAGCGGCTTGGCATCGAATGCAACATGACAAACGAGATCGAAGGGATCGAGATCCTTGCCCAGTTCTTCGACGATTACGGTCAACGGAAGGCCCTCGGCCGCCATTTCCTCGACAATCACCTGTTTGCGCTCTGTGGTGTTCCAACGCCTCAGGAAGTCGTCGAGGCTTGCGAAGCGTTTGCGCAAAGCCTTCCGGGTGAAATCGCGTAGTGACTCGGTGACAAGCTTGCCGTGCTCGTCGAGGTATTCCACCCGCTCGGCGACGATAACCGCGGCTATGCCGTCG
Organism: Paracoccaceae bacterium; assembly: GCA_963664045.2. GTDB lineage: Bacteria > Pseudomonadota > Alphaproteobacteria > Rhodobacterales > Rhodobacteraceae > JAPPHA01. The sequence continues at coordinate 204,842 of CAXXGT010000007.1, forward strand.
ACGTAGACTTTCTTTTGCGGCCCGTCCCCGGGTGCTGGTGGAAAGTCTTCCTCATCGACAATGATTTCGTTCTCGCCAGGGTCATCGGGCAATGGGTCGCCATCCTCATCGACTGGGGATATTTCGGGCGGATCGATGGGATCATTATCCCCGGGCTCGTAAATCTGCACTGGCTCGCCATCGAATTCCGGGTCCGCGAAATGACTGGTGGCGCCCCGGAAATCGATGAGCGTGAAATAGAACTTCCGCGTATCCTCGTGCACGCGGGTGCCGCGCCCGACGATCTGCTTGAACTCGGTCATCGACCCGACCTCGCGGTCGAGCACGATCAGCCGGCAGGTCTGCACATCGACGCCGGTGGAGAGCAGGCGCGACGTGGTGACCAGGACAGGATATTTCGATTCCGGATCGATGAAGTTGTCGAGCTCGCCCTGCCCCTCTGCATCGCTACCCGTAATGCGCATGACATAGCGGTGGTTCCCGTCCACAAGGTCGGCGTTCTCATTGATCAGTGCCTGGCGCATCCGTGCTGCATGTTCCTGGTCAACGCAAAAGACGATGGCCTTCTGAAAGCGATCGCCGCTCTCCTTCAGGAAAGCCGTGACCTTCTGCGCCACCAGTTTCGTCCGCCCGTCGATGACCAGCGTACGGTCGAAGTCCCTGGTGTTGTAGATGCGGTCCTCGACCTCTTCGCCATCGCGGTCGAGCTGGCCCTTTTCGGGACGGTAGCCTTCCACGTCGCGGTCGATATGAACCTTGACCACCTTGTAGGGAGCCAGGAAACCATCGCGGATGCCTTCCTTGAGGGAGTAGGAGAACACTGGTTCCCCAAAATAGGCTATATTGGAAACATACTTTGTTTCCTTCGGCGTGGCGGTAAGACCGATCTGGGTCGCGGAGGAGAAGTACTCGAGGATTTCGCGCCAAGTTGAATCCTCAGCGGCACTGCCCCGGTGGCATTCGTCAATCACGATCAGGTCGAAAAAGCCGGGAGAAAACTCACGGTAGATTTTCTGATGGTCCTCAGGGCCAGTGATCGCCTGGTAGAGGCCCAGGTAGATTTCATAGGCAGGATCGACGCGGTAGACGCCGCCCTTACGTTCAATGGTCCCGGCATTCGTGGACAGCTTGGCCATCACTCCGCCGAAGGGACGAAAATCGTTCACCATGGTCTGGTCGACCAAAACGTTGCGGTCGGCGAGAAACAGGATGCGCTTCTTCTGTCCTGCCCTCCACAGCCGCCAGATAATCTGGAAAGCGGTGTAGGTCTTGCCCGTGCCCGTGGCCATGACGAGCAGGATGCGATCCTGTCCCTTGGCGATGGCCTCGACCGCGGCATTGATGGCATTGACCTGGTAGTAGCGTGGAGCCTTTCCGCTGCCGTCCTCATGATAGTCCTGAAGGACAATCTTCTCGGCTTCCGGTGTCAGGCCTTTCCAGGCGCGATAGCGTTCCCACAACGCGGTGGGGGACGGAAATGCATCGAGACCGAGGTTTGCCTCTCGTGGTGTGTTCGCACCGGTGCGGTCGTGAAAAACGAAGCCATCGCCGTTGGAGGAAAACACGAAGGGAATGCTCAATGTCTCGGCGTAGCCGAGCGCCTGCTGCATTCCGTCGCCAACGCTGTGGGAATTGTCCTTTGCCTCGATGATCGCAATGGGAACATTCGGCTTGTAATAGAGGATGTAGTCGGCGCGCTTGGCTTGCCCGCGCGTGACCAGCTTGCCGCGTACGATGATGCGGCCCCTGGTGAAGCTCACCTCTTCGCGGATTTGCAACATTTCGTCCCACCCCGCCCGGCGCAGGGCGGGCGTGATGAACTTGGTGCAGATGTCGCGTTCCGAGAGGCCTTGCTTGTCCATGCGGTCAGGACTCTCTCGCTTCGTTCCTACTCATGCCTTTTTTCCTTCGCAGGCGATCTGCTGCGGGGCCTGTCTGGCTCCAACGGTCATCCGTAGTATTCCCCGCCTTCCGGCACAACGGCAACTGCCGCTGTGTCTTGAGTCGCAATAGAAATATGGCAAACGCCGCCGGTCTCAACCCCTTTCCGTCAAACGGCCGTTTGGCGGACAGGGGGACGGCCTAGTAATTCACGCCGGAGAACACCGATCCAGCGAGAAGCGCTCCAATGATTCGCAAAGTTCACGGGTTATGGCTTATTTCCCTCCGGATCGGCGGGACGAATGTAATCCAAAGGAAACCGTTTGAACAATCAATGACGGGTTACTGTTGCCAGTCGATGTGCCCTTGCATGCACATGTGAAGAGCGAATTTATTGATTCTCCAGATGCGGTTGTGGTGAGTTTCCTTTGCGCAGATTTTGGAAAAAAATTACGGTGGAACGCAGGCACTCTCATTGGGGGGTTCGCGGCTTTCATTGCGCTGCTCGGTTTGCTGTTAGGAGATAACATAATTGGTCGAATTTGGCCGCCAGACACACCTAGTGATGACCGTAACAACAGCGCCACTTATGAAAATGCATCAGAAAAGCCTATATGGGGTCGATTCCGGTACGGGGCGAAATGACACTCCAAGCATTTTGTCTTCGCCTCTCGTTACATTCACGGTCGATTGTCCGCGCATTTGATTCTGAGCGCAGTGAGAATGCACATTTATCCGGCTTGCCTGTGCCGTTTTACGACGTCGAGGACGGTATTCTTGCTGATTCCGAGGTCACGGGCGATCCAACGGTAACTTCGTCCCTCGCTGACGGCCTGAAGGACCTTCGGTGCGAGCTTGTCTGATTTTGGCCGCTGTCCTGGTTGGCGGCCAAGCTTCTTCCCCCGCGCCTTCGCTGCGGCCAGCCCCGATTTCACGCGCTCGCTGATCAGGTCGCGCTCGAATTGAGCGATCCCTGCCAGCATTGTGGCCATCATCCGGCCGTGTGGCGTATCGGGTTCGAAGGTCATGCCGTTCATTGCGACGCCCGAGACCTTCCATCCTGCCAGTCGGTGCAGCGTGGCGAGCAGATCCTGTGTCGATCGCCCCCATCGTGAAAGCTCGGAGACAAGGACGGCATCGATCTGTCGCGTCTGTGCGAGATCCATCACCTGGTTGCGAGCGGCACGATTGGCAGATGCCCCTGACGCGGTTTCCCTGAATATCCCCGTTACGTCATAACCGCATCGCTCGGCGAAAGGGTCAATTCCGAGACCTGGCGCTCACAGGACTGGTCCGCGGTGGAAACCCTGGCATAGATGGCCGTCTGCCGTCCCAATTGAACCTCCTCGGATTTCTGCCTTGCAAGTCATTGTTTTACATGACCCGGGATCCGTACCAAACGGTCATGATCGGTTTTTTTGCTCACCCCGCTTTGGCATGTAACTGAGTGACGGCTTTACCGCTGGTTCCGCCTGCCGGTTCCGGGACCGGTTGTGAGGCTGGGCTTTCCCTGTTCCGCCGGTTGTGACAATTGATCGGGTGCGGAAGTGGGCATGAGGACGCTTTTTTTGTGCGGCCTTATGAGCCCGTTTCCAAACTGTCCCAAGTCAACGGCTTCGCACCCCGCCATGTATCCGGTCAATCCGAGAACGCACAGCAAAATGCACCGCAGTCCACACAGGATCTGCGAGTCAGCTATCCGTCGACCCGCCCACTTCCGCGTATGTTCCACCCGAAGGAGGAAGTTCCATGATAGCGACAGACACGCTCCATGTCATCCACCCGTGCGCCGCCGGCATTGACGTGCACAAGATGCAGGTCACGGCGACGGTGCGGATTGCCCGGGCAAATGCGGATGCGCAGATCCACAACAAGGAGTTCAGCGCCCTTCCGTGCGGGCTTGCCGCCCTTGCCGACTGGCTCCGCGCGCACGGTGTGACGGCGGCGGCGATGGAAGGCACGGGCGTCTACTGGGAGACGGTTTTCGACACCGTCGCCGAGGCCGGCATCACACCCCTGCTGCTCCATGCCCAGCACGTCAAGCAGATCAAGGGGCGCAAGACCGACATTGCCGACAGCGTCTGGCTGGCCCGGGTCTGCCAGTTCGGCCTCTGCAATCCGAGCCTGGTGCCGCCGAAAGCGTTCCGCGCGTTGCGCCGGGTCGCACGGGCGCGCAGGAAGATCGTCGCCGAGCGGACCCGGACGCGCAACCGCGTTCACAAGATCGTCGACAGCGCCGGCATCCGTGTCGGCGGCGTCCTCTCCGACCTCTTCGGGGTCAACGGACGGCGCATCCTCGACGGGCTGGTTGCGGGCAAGGAACGCGCCGAGATCATGGCCGCGCTCTCCGGCCATGTCCGCAGGCATCTCGCGACACTCAACGATGCCCTCGAAAGCAAGCTTTCAGAGGCCGACCGGTTCCTGTTGCGTGACCAGGTCCGCCTCTTCGACCAGGCCGGTGAGCGGCTCGCCGAATACGACGCCGTCATCGACAGGGGCCTCGCCGAACACCAGGTGGCCATCAGGTTGCTGACCACCATACCCGGCATCGACCATCGCGCCGCATCGGCAATCATCATCGAGCTCGGCCCCGACATCTCCGTCTTCCCGTCGGAACGTCACTGCGCCGCCTGGGCCGGGCTCGCTCCCGGCAACAACGAGAGCGCCGGAAAACGACGCTCGGGACGCGTCCGCAGGGGCAATCAGGCGCTGCGCACCCTCCTCATCGAGTGCGCACAGGCCGCCGCCCGAAGCAACCACTGTCAGTTCAAGGGATATCACAAGGCGCTCACCGTGCGCCGTGGCTACAAGCGGGCCACCGTCGCCACCGCGCACAAGCTGTTGCGCGTCATCTACCACATGCTCACGACAGGGGAATTCTATCGGGATCGCGAAACCGACTACGAGGCACTGATGGTCATGCGCAACGCGCCGCGCTGGTTCAAAATGCTGCGAAAGCACGGCTTCATGACCAGGGGCGAGGCACAACCAGCGGCATCCTGATCACGGCCATCGCAGCGGCCAACATAACCGAAACGCACCCGCGAGCGCACTCCGGCACAGGGCCATGAATGCGGGGAAGCCCTCACTGCCCAAGTCGCCGCAAATGCGTCACATTCCGAAAAGCTGGTCCAGGCCGGATCCGGCTAACTACCTCATTCGTCCAGCCGTTGGAAAAGTTACACAGCAAACAGACTATACTCAAACAGGGACGATGAAGAATACTCTGCGCCCTGTGTCGGTTTTCATAAAAAATTTCAGTGGATTGTCACAAATGACTTCAGTGAGCGCTAACACCTCGAAGATGCGTCCTGACCGTCGTCAACGTCCGCTCGGGAGTGCGCGCCTCATAGGATCTTTGTTGGGTTGAGGCCGACTAGCGGATGGTGGATAACAAACCAAACGCGTGTCAACTGGCTTCTCACGATCATGAGTTGTACCAGTTCTTTAGTTTAGATCTTCTCCATTCGCTCGCAAGATTTTCACCAATCTCTGAAAACGATGGTCGAGTTCGAGTTCAGGAGCGGCAGTCCGTATGGATTCAAGGCACTTTTTCAGATGAGGAAAACTTCCTTGAGCCGAATCACCCACGATCTGATCCAATAGTTCGAGTGCCGACTTTGGCAGGAGTCCATCCAGTTCGGCGTTATGAAGGGTAAGTGCAATCCGATTCGGATAATGCAGTGGCTGCAACCAGGGTTTGACCCGTTGGAGTGCTTCGGGGAACGCATCTCCTGCTGCGATACAGACTCGGGCAAAACTTTCTGTAACCTTCAGTGATTTTCTGTCGGACGACTTGGGCCAGATTGATCTCAAGTAGGGATCTGCCCTGTTCCTCCAGTAGTCGGCTCGCTGGTCGCCAGCGCTGTCAACTGCCAGAAACAATGTGTTGGCCGCGTGGTCAAGTGCCGTCTGAGGCAATCGTAGCATGGCAGGTGCCAGTTCTCTGTTCCGAATCAAATCTCCTTGATCAAGCCCGACGAACGTCAGCAGCGACGCAAATTGCCTACCATGTTTGCTAAGTTGATCGTAGTGATCCACCGTATCCAGAAATGTTGGCGTGAGCTTCTCCATCAAGGGCCGATAGATCCTTGGCGACCAAAGGAACCCTTCCCATGCACTCCGCGCTTCCAACGCGGAGTCTTTCCAATTGAAGAGTGGAAGTACATATTCCAATGTCCAGCCGCGGTCGACCCGGAACAACGAAATGACGTGGGTTGCAAGCAGCACACGGCCATGACGGAACTTTGGAATTCCCGTGTTGCATAGCTGGGTAAACCTTAGCCTTGGTTCCTGAGCCAGTCCTTGCCCGTCTTTCAGTTCGCCACGATACCACCACTGGAGAAGCGCCTCGGTCACATGTCCGATAGGATGGTTGATCGCACGTCCAACAGGATCGTCCTCCTCCTCCTCCTCTTCGACGTCGTCGTCCATTTCCAGCACACGGTCGCACAGTGACAGGAACGCTGTCTCCTGTCCTTCGAATGTCTTGGCAAGTGCCTTCAGCCACCAACTCACCCCGCGATAAAGATCCGACCCGGCCTCCCTTGGCAAGTTCGCCAATACCGGAGCGATCTTGCTCCATGCACGGTCCCTCAACTCCTCCGCCGACCACACTTGGAGAGCTGCTCTCCACCGTTCTGTCGGCCATATTTCTTCCTCAGCCAAAGTTGTCAGAACCCATGCGGCATCATCAAAGTCTTCGCGGCAGCGGTCGCACCAGTCATCCGTATGCCACATGTCGAGTTCCGGATTTTGGCGCAGCCATTCCAATAGTTTGTGTTTATCGCGCGGCAATTTGATGTGCTCGCTCAAGTCATCAACGTCGCCAGACCAGCTTGCAAATTCTTCGCGTTCGTCGTCGGATAACTGCCAATCTCGGTACTTGGATGAGAGCTCATTCAGTCGTCCAAGGGCAGTGGCGTTCAGCGCCGCCCCTGCTTGGCTGATCTTTGCCAGTCGCAGCCAAACGGTTTGCTCCCGTATCCTTGTCCACCCTTCCTCCTTTATATCGGCCCTGAACATTTGGCGTGGTGGGCCAGCCAGTATGGCCAGTTCGATCCTGGCCAGTTCGACCTTGTCAAGTTGTGGAGTCAGGGCGACCAGAAGCCGCATGGTTTCGCGTTGGGTCTCGACCGACCATAGCCACCAGTTATTGTCCGCCAACAGCCACTCAAGGCCCATAGTTCTGGGAATCACGCCGGGTTGAGCGGCGGCAAAGAAGGCAAGGCGTCGGAACAGGGGGTAAGGAATCCGCGACCACGAACTTGCCGCAAATTGCGCCTTTTCCGGCGAAACGGCAACCATGGCCTGCCACGCATCCTTGTTGAGTTCAATCAGGGCCGTCCAGTCGTTGAGATGCAAATTCTGCTTGTGATCACTGATCGATGGCTGATTAATGTAGGACCAATCACTCTTGTCGTCCGCTCCTTCAAGTTCGCACATGAGGTCGAGCGCATCGCGAAGCAACCCGGTAAAGTCAGCAAGTAGCGTTGGCAGGGCAGATTTCCAATTCTTGTTACCACGAAGTTCGTCCAGTGTTCCGTGCACGTCACTCGTCGAAAGAACGATGTCCCAGTCGACGAGCTGCTTCATGTGCCCAGGTTCTTCCTGTTCATCTACGTCGTCCAATGACCACCGGAAGGGATCGCGCATCGACACGCGCGGGCTGAGCATCTCGCGCAGCTCCAACCGCAGGGCGGTTGTCAGGCCGTCTCGACTAAATCGGATGCACCACTCGCAGAGATCCATGTCAGATTCATGCACCTCCACCCGGCCGGACAAGAATATGTCCCACAGCTTCCGCATCCGCTCATTCGGGATCGCGTCAGGAGCATCGTCGCGGATCATATCCAGCTTGTCTTGTTCGTCGTTTTGCTCGAGTTCGACCGGTTGGCTAAGTCGGCTTCGAAGTTGTGTGACCAATTTCGGATGCAATCTACCTCCTTGTTTGACCAGCCACAGCAGAAGGGTTGGGTCATTAAGATGCCGGGTCAACCAGCGGGTCAAATGCCACATGACATCATCAAGACAGGCTTCATGTGTTCCCGAGCTCGCCAGCATCATCTGCGGAGAGAGGTCGTATGGTGCTGGCCTCCGCGTCAGGCTAAAAACGAGATTTTCGTCCACTTTGACCTTGGGTGGAACACCGAAGCGGATCAGGTCAGCGTGTCCAAAACGGTTCTCACTGAACGGTGCGAGCCAAGCCAGAGAGGGCACCGGATTGTGATCCGCAAATCGTTTGGCGGGAAGACCGCTCGGGTCACTCAATGCCCAGAGCACGCGGCTGACAATGTCATCCTGGCGCGTGGCCGTGTCCGGGCGTGCCATGGCATACTCGGTAACAATCCGTTCCTTTCCGCCCACGCCGTTCCGATAGGTATCAGCCCAGGCTTGGAGGGTCCTGTGCAGGTAGGCGTGATGCTGATGGTCCCAGTAGAGAATGGGTGTAACATTCTTGGCTCGCCATTCGTTGGAAAGCTCTGTCTCCTTGCCTTTGGAGTAGCTCCCGAACGCGAACATATCGGGCTGTGATTCTCCGAGTTGCTTGTCCGCAGCCAATGCATCCATCATGTAGCGCAGAATTGGATCGTCGATGCTGTAGCCGACAAAACAAACGATGAAGTTCCTTAGCAGTTCGCTGACGAAGCGAGCTGCCCAGCGCTCAGTAAGGTAGGCTAGGCCGAAGTCTCCGCTTGAGATGACCAAGTCATTGAGATCGTTGTCCGCGGAATTCTCTGGCAGCAAGCCATGGAGATACACCAAGCCGTCCCATCGTTGCTTGGGAGTCGGAAGCAAAGGGGCCTCGAAACGCTTGATGGCAAGATTGCGCTCGGCAATCACGTGCTCGAACAGCCTGTCGAAATTGGTTGTGATCAGCCTCTTTCGGCCCGTCTGGCACTTCGCTAGTTCCAAGAGAGCTTCGTGAGTCGCAGTCGCACGAGGCTTTGATGTATCAGGAGCAAGGATCTTCGCTATCGCTTCGCGAACAATTCTGCGCCCACCTGCAAGCTCCCCCTCGAGCAATCCGACAACTGTGTCATATCGCTTGGCTTTCAAGGCGGCGGCTTGCACGGCATCGGGCACATGCCCTAAATGGGAAAAGAGTTGCTCGACCAACTTGCCAAATCCCGGAAGCGCTGCAGGATAGGAGATTCCGGCACCGCAGAAGAATACAACCTGCCCGTCTTCGTGCGCCTGCAGCAACTGCTCCGGAACGTCCGGCCCATCCTTAACAAACTGCATGTGGTATTCTCCTGCCCTCGGTCGAGCCATCCTGCGTATTAGGCCTCTGCCGCACGTAAAGGGTGCCCTTTGCGAGATCAATTTCAAACCAGTCATATGAAACACCAGCATGACTGGTTTACGGCCTAAACCCAACATAGATCCTATGAGGCGCGCAGAACTGGCGTTATGTTGATCATGGCGGTTCTCTTCATTGGCCCAGGCCTCCTCATTCCGATCGATGGATCGATGATGAGACCATGCCGAGAGAGAAATCGCGAGGGCATCTCCCGCGTGGATGCCGTTACCGTGCAACCCTTGACCGGAACCTCCCGCAACCCGGACAAAACCGTCAAGTGTCATAGGATTTTGCAGGCGCGAGAGGCGTCAATGAAAACCCTCTTTCAGGTGCGCGAGAATCTACTGGCAGGCGAGAAACCGGACATAGTAACTAGCATTCATGAGTGACCGAAATTTACTATTCTTCGAAGAATCGTTGGACGCGCAGCTTCGACGACGGCAGGAAGCTGTTCATAAAGCTGTTGACCGGATACCGAAAGATCAATTCTTGATTTCAAAAGATCAGGAATTTGTCGACCATGTGGTCGCTAAACTGAAGGTAGAGCCGCTTGTATTGCACGAAAACGCGGCGACCATGAGCCAGAACGAGACGCGGGTGGATGTTTCCGGCGATTTTAGGCGGGTCTTTATGCCCGGTCACAGTGGCCCATTTCATATTCCGGGAACCTGCGTGGATATCGACATTCCCTTCACAGGGGAGGAGTGGATATTCCGGTATCGGACCAACACTTGGTCCTCAGTTTTCCCGCAAGCAGAAGTCCGACCGGGTCATTTGCGCCTTTCTATTTCACGGCCGCACGACGTCGACTCCGCCGAGTTCAAATCGATTTACGAGCGGGAGTTGAGTCTGATCCGTAAGTACGTGGGTTACTCACACAACCAAGTGGTTACGTACAACGAGAATTTAACCAACTTAGTACAGCAGTCGGTCAATCTTCGTCGTGACCGGATTGGGCGTCATGACAACATTGCAGCTTTGCTCGATATACCGCTGGCCACGCAACTTGGCGCACCTTCCATAGAGCCAGTGAAGGTAGAAATCCGGCCTCCTCCGGCCTTGCCCAAAGTACCAAAGTCGGGTCTTGCGCCAGAGCCTGGGATCACAGACGAGACCTACGAGCATATCCTCAAGTTCATTAGACACCAAGGACGCACGTTCGAGCAGACACCCAGGACCTTTGCCGTGCACGGTGAAGAAGACTTGCGCAACATCATACTAGCGCAGTTGAACGGGCACTTTCTTGGTGATGCTGCGGGTGAGGCGTTTCGAGGTAACGGAAAGACAGACATTTGCATCGAGCAGGAAAATCGCGCTGCCTTCGTGGGGGAGTGCAAGCTGTGGACAGGTGCAGCCGGTCTCACCGCGGCGATGGATCAGCTTCTCGGCTACCTGACTTGGCGAGACAGTAAAGCCGCTTTGATCATGTTCAACGTGAAGAACAAGAACTTCACGAATATTCTCAGGGTATTGCCCACGGCGCTTCACGCTCATCCACTGTTCCTGCGTGAATTGGCTTGTTCCGAAGCCGGGGAATGGCGGGTGCAGATGCGTAGTGCCGAGAATGAGGGGCGACGTGTCACTGTTCAGGCGTTTGTCTTCAACTTATTCCGAGACGGTGGTTGACGGACACGAGCGCTTTGAGGTCTTAGCGTGTCAACGACGAGCGCTAGATTGCTGCGGTGTGTTGATGCCTCCAACGATTCGACCCGTTACATGATTCCATGGCGATGGACGGGGCAACGACTGAAGTGAACGACGACATGTCGAAGGCAAGGGGAATCCAAGCGGCGGTCGGGCGTCAGGCCCTGCGGGATGCTCCTGCTTCACCGCTAATCGATCAGGCCGTGACGCCATTGGAGCCAGCGAGTGTGACGCTAGATGCCATCCTAGAAGGAGGCTGATTGTACTCTTCAAGCGGCCGAAAAATCGGCTTTAAACGGTGTTTAGAAGTGACTCCATGAATCGATTCGCTGACCGCATGAATTTCGACTCGCTACAGCAGCAAAAGCGAACGCACTGGTTCTACGACTCCGAAATGTGTAGACAAATGTTTATTCAGGCGGATGACAACATGCATCAGCACAATTTTCGAGAATGTAGATGACTCGTTTCAAGGTCGATTTGAACACGAAGTTTATTTCAAACGATGCACATGTATATCTAGCACGTGCCGGCATGCGGGGGCACATGTTTGAGCAAGTGTTGTTTAATCGGGCGATTGGCCCCGACCTACCTATGCTCGACCTGGATTTACGCGATGGTCTCGAAGGCGACCCGAACATCCAAGCAAAGATCAAGCGGGCGCGTGCGCTCAGTATCTGGTTGAGGAAGTCCCGTAACGCCCGTGGGAACAGACCATCCGAAAATGTCAACGACTACCGCAACGCCATGGCGCACCGAGGCCACGCCCAAATTAATGGCATTGTTCGCTCATATTTTCACGACATGAATGCGGGTGACGTCCTCGTGATTCCGAATCCTTCCAACTTTGGGAAAGCCATTATTGCTGAACTCCTCCCAGTCGGAAATGCAGTGTTCAAGATTCCAGGTACTGGCCGCTTCGAAGGGTTCGACTTTGATGGACGCCGTTTTGACACCCTCAATGAGGTCAAGATGGCCAATTTGCCGAAATCGGTGATCGATTTGGCAATGTTGCCGACAGGACTCGCTGAGATCGGGAGGCCGGTCGTGAAGCAGCGCACTTTCGAACTTGGCTACAATGACTTTGTACTCAGCGACAAATTCGTGTCGCGCATCATAACGTCTAAGCATGATTTCACGTCGTTTGATGGAAACGTGCTGAATGCGCTTATTACAATGGTGGCAAGAAATGTTGCCCGTCTCGAAAACGACGGCGATGACGCAGATCTACTTGGCCTGGTTCGGGCAGCGTTCGAGCGGTTTGACGAAGACGACTTGAGGGTCAAGATCGAAGTCAACTCGCCGGGTTTTCTGGCTGTGTCCGGCCAGACTGTTACCCCTTTGGTAATAAGTGCCTTTTTGTCGATTCTGGTGTCCGTCGATTTTGATGCGACGGCATTCGCCCAGGACACGGTGGTTGAGGTGAGCAACAGCCGATCGTTGGAAGTGGACGACGTTTGCAACCAGGAAGTCGGACGAAAAGCTGAGAATATGCTAAGGTTGCTCTCTACTGCCGAGGATGAGTTCCAGCAGACATGTGATCTCCTGTCCGAAGCGCACGAGAACACCGGTGCGAGCGCGAATGCGACTGTCGAGGTCGAACGGTGATGAACATTCCAAACTCTCGTGAAGACTGGTTCGCGCTCGCTCGCAAGATCGGGTGGGGTCTCGTTCGCTTGCAAATCCTTGGGATCGTCATCGGCGCGGTCTTGACCATCATCATTCAGTTGTTCGCGGGTTTCTGGGAGTTTCGCAAAGCGCACGAAGACCTGCTGCACCAGCAGTGGACTGCTGTCGTAGAGGCACAAAATCGGTTCGAGAGCCAGCTAGCGCGGATAGATGCCGTGCTTCGGGGACAACCGTTGCCCAACGGGGGGGCCGGGTATGCTTCTGCGGCACAGTCGTATGTCCGATCCATGGAGGCGTTAAGCCGGGCGTTGCCGGCGACTTCAAAGGAAATCGACGATTACATCGAGGCAATCGCTGCAATGCGAAAATACTACGATGTCGACAATCCCCCGGCTCCGAATACGGACGAGTGGATGATCTTCTACGGTGGGTATCGGCAAGATTTCAAACGCTATGTCGCTGCTCGAGAACAGTATTTCAACGTATTGGCCGCTGAGTTAGGCGATTACGTTCGCTACATCACCGGCTCGTAATCTTGTGCGACGCATCGTTGTCCAAGCTGAGTTTGCAGATCGGCCAAACCTCGGCTTCTTCGCCCCCCTGCATCCGCAACGTCCAGTTACTGGCGTGCTCCGGCGGCGGCGGCATAGCAAGCTCGATCAGTTCGCTGGCCTTCTTCTGCGATATCGGCTTGCGACCCATTTGTAGCGAGTCGAATCGTTTCGATCAGGTGAGTTGATTGTTTGGAGTCAAAGCGTCGCTTTTCGACCGCCATATTGTCTTTTGCTATCTGACTCCAAGCAATCGATTTGGTGACTCCAAACATTCCGAGTCGCTACACAGATCCAGAGTGAGGGACGGACACAGCGAGACCGGTTCCGGTGGACGGATCTACGTGCTATCCGCCGCGGAAATCGCCTCCGGACTTGCGGGGCCAGCCTTGATCTGGCAAAGCGCCGGCCGCTGCGATGGTTGTTGGCAGGATGAGCGACCGCTGAATGCGCGCTGTAAGGGCTCGGAACAATGTGTAAATTCAGAGGACAAGCGTGAGCGGAGTGCGAGACAGCAATTGAACATTCAGAATGGAAGTTCTCCTTCTAACTCTGAAAGGATTTGGTCAATCGCCTTTTCGGTGCCTAATGCAGACCTTCGGGCAATTTCGTAAGTCCCTTGCATCCCATCGAATGAATCAGAGACATGAGAAAACCGTTTCTTCCATTCATCTGCAATGTCTACATCTGTAAACGACTCAATTTCAGCTCCATTTTGGTCAAACACACTGATCCTTACATCTTCTACATCTGGCACACTCTTTGATTTTTCCAAGAGGATTTTTATAGAATAGTTTGAGAAAGAAGCCTGATAGACACCGTCTGACACAGTGACTTCCCAGTCGATCTCTCCTTTGAGCGTCCTCTGATAAAGCGCATGCGCGAGCGTCGCTAACTTTTCGTAAGCTGCCATGTTTCTATCCGTCCGTTTCCATTCTCATCTCGACAAGGATGCTTCCCAATTTTTCACCTTGTTCCGACAAGATATTGTTCATCCTTGGTACCTTAGGAGTTGTTTTATTCTCTTCGAGTACGATTTCAATTTGTTTGGACATCGAACTTGAGTGCGTGATACCAGCCTGAATAGTAGCCCTATGATTATCGCCCAAATTCGATGTGGATCCCCTAATTGTAGCAACCTGCAATCATAATCGCTTCGGCTTGCAATCATCGCGATTCTCGGCCCGAATTAAGTGCGTCTATCGATGGGGTCAAACCCGGATTATTTGCGAATGAACCCGAATTATCTGCAACCAGCCTGCAATCATCGGTCTGAACCCACTTTATCTGCGAACATATCGCCGCGGGACGAGCCACGCCCACGCACGGCTCTGTTTTTGCCAGATTTCCTGCAGGTGCGGCAGGGACAGGGATCTTTCCGTTTCGCGTGTCATATCGGCAATCCCGCCTTGCGCAGGAGGGTGGAGAGTTCATCGGTTCTCTCGGCATCCAGCTTTCCCTTGAGGAAGCGACGGATTTCGGGCAGGCGAGCATCGGTGAGATCGGCCAGTGCCTTGGGGCTGTATCCGACCCGGGCCAGACGGGCGTCGAGATCGTCAAGGCCGGCCGAGATGGTCTCTTCCACGATCCCGCGCGTGACCTGATCCGCACCCATCCGGTATGCATCCGTAAAGGCCCTGTCCAGGTGTTCGGTATATTGCAGGGGCGTGGAAAGACGTTCCGCCAGGTACTCCTGTGCGGCATCTTCGAAGACATCCGACGGTTCAACGCCGTCTTCGAGGCACTGCCCCAGGATCCAGGACATGAACTCGCGACGCTCGTCGCCGATGCTGTTGAATTCGAACTTTGACGTTCGGTGGCCGATTTCTTCCATGGTCGCACGGCGCAGGTCGTTCTGGAGGCGCGGATGTCCAACAAGGACGATGGACAGGGAGTTGCCTCCGGCACTGATGACTTCCCGCAGCCGCTTCAACCCGTTCAGCGTATTGAAGTTCAGGTCATGGGCCTCGTCTATGAAGAGCGCAATCGGTTTGCGGGCCTTGCGCACCGCTACCTGAAGCAGCCGTTCCCGGCGTTCGGACTGGGTCGGCAGTTTCATCTCCGGCTTTCTCGAGATGTCGAGAAACAGCGCGGTGACCAGGGCAGGCAGTGTGACGCGGTGCTTCTCCACCGAGAGGCTGCGCGCCACGATGATTTTCCTTTCCGCCCTGATCTGGTCCTGAAGGCGGCTGACCATCATCGTCTTGCCGACACCGACCGGCCCCGAAATGGCGATCAGGTGACCGTGAATGATCGCGCTGATCACGTCTTCCCGGAATTGGGCCAGGCGCTCGGTCTCGTAATACCCGGCCTGGCTCCATGGCTTCTCGATGTGAAAGTGCTTCATGACCTGTCTGCTGAGCATCCGACCTGCCTCTTCGTCTTATTGTCCGCGCTGAAAGCGCTGCTTGATTGCGGTCTCGATTTCGACCTTGTTCAGTGTCCGGCCAACCAGGTCGCCCACGAAGGCGCGATCATCCGGAGAGAGTTCGGCGAGGGGCCGGTCCAGCTGATAGGAGATCGCCCTGCGCGCGCTGAGCTCGTTTTCGTAGGCAATCTGCCCCCATGGGTCAGGATCGCTGAACTTGACCCTGGGCAGTGGCACAACCTCGGCCTGGGGTGCATCCAGATCGAATCCGCCAACTGCCGTGCGCGGCAGGCTGATCACCTCAGCCAGCCTGGCCACGGATTCGGCGCGTTTTTCGCGCAGGGATTTCTTGCGCTTTCGGTACCGGTGCAGCGGGATCGGACCGCCGTGCGGACGATAGGGGCCATAACGCCTGTCATTCCATTCCACGAACAGTTCGTGATCGAACAGGCCCCACCACAGCAGCACTTCCTCACCGGCGAGATTGCTGTCGACTTCATAGTATGTTCCGTCGATCGACACCCGCGCATCCGAGGCCACTGTCCGGCGCTCGGGTTCGCGGGCAAAGGCACAGAAGCGTTCCCAGGAACACATCTCGCGGATGCCGGAGTCCGGGAGGTTGGCCACCCAATCCTCGATCCGGCTATGCGGTTCGCGGCGATGAGGCTTGTCGTTGTACTTGTTGATGAAGTTCGTCAGCCAGAGATTGGCCTCCGCCTCGGTTGCCGGTTCATGGAAATGGTAAAGCGTTTCATGGGCTTCCTTCACGCTCCGGAAAGGTCTCTCCACCTTTCCCTTCGAACGGGCCGTGACACGGTTGCCATCCGATCCCGCCGGCATATGCGTCTTCCATTCGACCCCGAGCCGCTCCATCACGGTCTGAAACACGAGGCTCTTCGCGACAGGACCATTGTCGAGATAGATCAACTCGGGAATGCCCTGGAACGCGGTGTCCTCCTTGGGCGCCATGGCGTTGAACAGAAAGCGCAATGCACTCTCCGCGTCCTCGCCATAGACACAGCGATATTCCTGCCAGGATACGCCGGAACGGTCATCGACGACGCTGTAGAGCATCATCATGGGCTGACCGCGCCTGGGATCCACCCACGCCGGTTGCGCAATGTGCTTGAGGTCCGATGGGCTGATGTCGAATTGCCAGCAGGCGTTCGACTGTTGGGCCTCGAACCGGGTGACCGGCGTGGCCCGCGTCATGCGGGGATGGTCAAAACCCCAGTCCTTCAGCCACCGATTTACGGTCGAGCGTTTCAACAGGCCCGGCGAGGGCTGCACATGGCCATCCGGCGTCCGGACACCGTGCTCTTCAAGAAGCTCGATGGCCCGGTTGGTCGAAAGATGCCGCCCTTTCCTGTTGCTCGTCCGGATCTTCAGGGCCGCGATGATTTCGCAATACATAACCAGGTCACGTTCCGGGATGCCGCGCGGCTTCCCCCGGTCCGCCCGTTTCAGCCCCTTCGGCTGATGCAGAGACTTCAGGGAACGATAGATTGTGGACGGGCTGACGCTGAAGAACGCCGCGGTCCGGCCGACTTCCTCCCGTCGCGTTGCAGAGCGGGGAGGCAACCCCGCCAGTCGGGTCTTGAGCGCGAGCAACGTCTCGGCCGGAATGCGGATGCCTCTATTTGCCATCGGAGAATTCGTTGACATAGGCATAAAGCGTGGCGCGTGAGATACCCATCAGGTTGCAGATCTCCGGCACCGTATGCTTGCGTGACCGGTAGAGTTCCACGGCATGGGCGCGCCGCTTGTAGGTCAGAACCTTCTTTCGGCCACCCTTTCGGCCACGTGCCCGTGCGGCATTCAATCCGGCCTGAGTCCGCTCGCTGATCAGGTTGCGCTCGAACTGGGCAAGGGCGCCGAACACGTGAAAGATCAGCTGACCGCCACTCGACGTGGTGTCGATGGATTCATGAAGGCTCTTCAGCCCGACACCCATTTCCTTCAGCGCTTCGGCGCGGGAGATGAGATCCTTCAGGGATCGTCCCAGCCGGTCCAGCCGCCATACGACCAGCGTGTCGCCATCGCGCAAGTGTTCCAGGGCGCGGTTCAGGCCGGGGCGCTCGGTCCTGGCGCCGCCGACCTTGTCCTCGAAAATCCGCTCACACCCGGCAGACTTCAGTGCGTCATGCTGCAGGTCCGGGTTCTGTTCTCCCTTTGAAACACGTGCGTAGCCAATGAGCATGCGAGAACCGTCTGAAAACTCGAAAGCGAAGCACGAACCCATACGATGTTTTCCAGACGCGGTAAACAGACGGAAAAACGCTGAAAATTCAGTTCCAACAAACCGATAAGCCTAATGTCAGGCAAACGTTCGTTTCCCATACACCCTTGTTCGCAGATAAAGTGGGTTCATCCCGATGATTGCAGGCTGGTTGCAGATAATTCGGGTTCGTTCGCAAATAATCCGGGTTTCATCCCATCGATAGACGCAAATAATTCGGGCCGGAAATCGCGGATGATTGCAGGTCGAAGCGACTATGTTTGCAGGTCACTACACCTAATCTCTGTCAAAATTTTGCGAAAGACCAAATGTCGGTCCAAGAGTACCTTCCATTCTTTTGCTCGGTTCAACCTTTGTATTTCCTCAATAACTGCAATCGCTCTTGAAAGTTTCTGCACCGTGTCGACGTAACGGACTCTTTCCAGAGTCTGTTTGGCAGCAGTTTCTGCTCGGTCTGCAGCTATTTTCGATTCTCTCACATTTTTGATCGTGATCCCAAACCCGACCAAAGCGATGAGAACGCTCAACACACTTGCTATATCACCAACCGCACTCAGAGGTAGAAAATTCAAATATGTTACTCTCTATTTGCCAGTCAAATTTGCTAAATCCGCTAGCACGGTGAAGCGAGCTTGGCCACCTTGCTTCGTGGTGCGTCCGATTCGAATGCACGGCAGTATGGCACGTCCGCCTCCCGAATCGGCGCCAACGTTTCGATTCCCGTGTAACATATGCACCAACAAAAAGAGATCCGATGTCGTAATTTGGCCATTTGGCGCCAATGTTTCGACTCGGTGTGCCGAACATTTCGACTCGCTACATCCGCACGCTGCCGGAAGAACTGATTCGGCATCTGGAGGAACTTTCCCGGGGCCCCGGGATGCTGGCCGAGCCGTGGGTCGATTCTGGTAGTTCCCGTCATTCAGGCAGATCGACGCAGGATTCCCGTCTTATCCTCGATAGCGGGGCACTTGCGACGACTTTTCACGCGCCCATCTCATGGCGTTGAGTTCAATTCCCGGCCTTCTCCAGGCGGGTGAGGATAGCGCGGCTTTCATCCGAGACCTGTCCGGCGTCGAGCATCTTTTTCAGACGCGCGCCCTGGCGCTTCATGACGATCTGCCACATCGCGCGTCCTCGACTGTCCCGGATTGACGGATCGACCCCGGCGTCCAGCAACAGCTTTACGGATTGCATCGAGTCTGCAGGATTCCGGCCACCGCTCCAGGCAAGAACATGTAACGGCGTCCATCGCCGTTCGCTGGTGATCGCGTGGGGGATGGCACCATGTTGCAAAAGCAGCCGGATGACGTCCGGATCGCCCTTGTAGGCCGCCATATGCAATGAGGACCAGTTTTCGTGCCTTGATCCCAGGTTCGGATCTGCACCGTGCTCCAGCAGGACGCGCACGATTTCGGGACTCTCGCTCTGCCGAATTGCCTCCATGAGCGGGGTGAACTCCTCGCGGACGACGACCCTCTCTCCATCCAGACTCCGGTCTTTCAGTGCAAGGATCACGCTCTTGGGGCGGCCGAATTGCTGTCTTGTCGTGAGGACCCTCTGGTTCGGGTCTGCGCCGTGTTCCAGCATTGCCCTGACCATGGCCACAGTGGTTTCCGGTTTGCGAAGACGCGACGGATTCCGCCAAAGGAGGGGCCACCTGGTGCCGATTGCGAAGTGGAGAGGAGTTTCTCCGAGCTTCCACCTGGCGTTGGGGTCGGCACCGGCCTTGAGGATGGCACGGGTTGCATGCGCTTCGGGGGCCTCCTGGAAATGGACGAGAGCCACCTGGTGGAGTAATGTCAGTCCCGTGACGTCGGATTCCAGGGCAATGGCCGGATCCTGTTCAAGGCATCGGATGACATCACCAGGGCTGGCGGCGGACAGCGCGGTTTTCTTCCAGGCCCGACAATCTTCGGCAAGCTCATTCGCATTGGGCGATGCACCCATCAATGTCACGGCAATCAAAAGCGCAATTCTGCCAATCATTCCTGTCAATCCTCTTCCTAAACCTCGGCCGCGGGCTTGCGACCACCCCTGCGGGGACGTCGAACACGACCCGGTGGGACCGGCTCCTGTCCGTGTTCCGCAAAATCACGGCAAATGGTCGAACGGGCGAAACCCGCCGCTGTCGACGCCAGTGTCACACCACCCCACGGCCAGGGGGAAACGTTCGGGACGCGCCAGACAACCGGAGACTCTTCTCACCCGGGTGCCGCGACCGGGCCTGGAGACGACACCAGATGGTCTCGATCGTATCCATGCCCCAAGTGAATCATGCTTCGATTCCAGGGGGAATTCCCCGATGATCAAACGACTCGCCTGTTTCGAGGCGAGCCCTTGGTCGCAAAGCTCGTCCATCCACCAGTATGGTCCCAATGGATGGCTTCTTTTTCTCCGGGCAACCCGGCGTGCCACGAGTCGCAGGACGTCGTGGGCAGATCAATCACCAAAATCCCCGGCTTCATATTGACCGATCCATCAATCATCGAGGACTTCGACTCCCGGTCGACATGTTTGCGAAATCGGGTTTCGGTGCCGCATGGCAAGATGGTGACCTGGGTGTCCCGCAGGTATTCATCACGGATAATTCGGCGGATGGCTTCACTGGATAGGGTGTCGTCAATATCTCCGAGCTCGACTGACCCATCTTCAAAGGCCCAGTGAACCTCGGCGAGGCAGGCCGGATGTTCCCGGTATTGCCGATCATTGTCGTGGTGGCAGCTTGCAAAGGCTTTGGTCATGTCCTGTCTCCCGAGGGCAAACTGCCATCCGAATTGATGTTCCGAACAAGAAGGTACCCGGCACCATTACCGACACGGCAATCCAGTGAGCCACCGAATTCCAATGATTTGAAACATCCGGTATTCCGTCATCCCCAATGGCTTCGGCGGCTTTCTCGAGCACAGAGGCATTGGCCCTGATGCCACCACCAATCCGGATCATCACGAATCCCGTGATGAGCAAGGATGCCACCAGCGCACCGTAAGCGGGTAAACTGCGACGTCCGTTGATTTTGCCCGGTTTCGGGTATCGTTTGGCTGCTGTGCCCGATGCTGCGGCCCTGGCATTCCCCGATTTTCCGCTGCCGTGCCGATTTTCCGTTTGACATGATAGGGCGCCGGGCCTATTTCCGGTGCGGTAAAACGAATCATCGGGGGATCGGCCATGGGCGCATGGTTCGGATCGAAGGCGACATCGGGGCTGTGCCAGCCGCTCATTGCGGCCATGCCTCCTCATTCTGTGTATATCGAATCATTTCTGGGGGGCGGTGCGATCATGAAGCGCAAGCCGCCTGCGCTGCGCAACATCGGCATCGACCGCAACTGGCGTGCGATCGCGCGTTTCAGCTGTGATTATCCGGTCGAGCTTCACCACGGCTGCGCCCACGCGTTCCTGTCCGGCTTCGACTTCCAGGGCGACGAACTGGTCTACGCTGATCCGCCCTACGTGCAGTCGGTGCGGCGCTCGCAGCGCCGCTACCGTTACGACTACGACGACGGCGACCATGTGGAGCTGATCCGTCTTCTGCGTTCACTGCCGGCCCAGGTGATGATCTCCGGTTATCCGAGCCGGCTCTACGACGAACACCTGTCCGACTGGCGCTCGATCGCGCTTCAGGTCAACAACCAGTCCTGCGTGGTCACCGAGAAGCTGTGGTTCAACTTCGAACCGGACCGGGTCCACTGGGCGCGCTTCGCCGGGCGCAACTTCACCCATCGCCAGACGGTGAAGCGCAAGGCGGCGAGCTGGGGGCGGCGCTACGCGGCGATGCCCCGGTCCGAGCGCCTGGCGGTCCTGGCGGCGATCATGGCTGTGGAGGCGGAGGAATGAGCGGGATCGACCCTCACGACCCGGAGGTGGTTCGCCGGCGGCTCGACGGGCTCCGCTCGGAGTTCGCGGGGCTGGGCTCGGGCGGTGGTCTTCTACGGGGTGCCGCGGCCCTGTTCAGGGAGTTGTTCGGGCTCGCCGGGACGCTGTCGGCGCTCGTCGGGTCACTGCAGGACAGGCTCACCGAGGAAGTGGCGAAGAACAGTGCACTTCGCGACCAGCTGGCCCGCTACGAGCGCCAGCAGTACGGCCGGCGCTCGGAGAAGCGCCGCAACTCCGGCGCCTCCTCCGATGGCGCCTCCTCCGACGGGGCCGCATCGCCGGACGCCGGGGAGGATGAGCCCGAAGCCGAAAGGAAAGGCGAGGCCGAAAAGAAAGCCGAAAAGAAGCCCCGGGGCGGCGTCAACGGGCGCAAGAAGGATCGTGGCGATGCCGTCAACGGCACCGGGCTGCGCTTCGGCCCCGAGGCGACGGTGATCGACATCGACGTGATGCCGCCGGAGATCGAGGGGCTGGCGGCGGACGAGTTCGAGCTCATCTCCGAGCGGGTGTGCTGCAAGCTGGCATCGGTGCCGATCCGCCACGTGGTGCTGCGTTACCATTACAAGAAGGCGAAGATCAGATCCTCCGGCGCCCTGGTCTGCGCCCCGGCCGTCGAGGGCGTGTTCAAGAGCTCCTGCGCCGATGTGAGCTTTATCGCCGGAATGCTGGTCGACAAGTTCGCCTGGCATCTCCCCCTCTACCGCCAGCACCAGATGCTGGCAGAGAGCGGGATCACCGTCAGCCGCAAGTCCCTGAGTGGCTGGGCCAACCGGGCGATCTCGCTGCTGGAGCCGGTGTTCGAGGCCCAGTGCCGCTCGGTTCTGGAAAGTTCCGTCATCGTCATGGACGAGACGCCGGTGCGGGCCGGGCGCGACCCGGACAGGCCGGGCAAGATGAAACAAGAGCGCCGAGCTAACTGGCGCTGGGGTAGCCGGTGAAAGTCCGGCAGGAAGGAGAGGCTAACCACCACTTCCACCGCGAGCCGTGCGCGTGCATCCGCGAGGGTGCACGTGAAGCGTCGGTAGCGGCGCGTGTGGCCAGGATGATTGAGCAACGAAAATCTTATCATTCGGAGTGCCGAGGTTCTTTGTTTGACCGAAGGCAACACCTGTAGGACCGCCATGGTGAGGGACTGCCGGGCTCCGCGCTGTCAAAGGAATCCAGGGACGCACGTACACCCCACGCCGGGACTCGGGAGGGCTTCAATCTGCCCCGGCAGTCGTGCCGAGGCCGCGGAAGAAAGGAGATAGTCTGAATCGATGACGAACGGATTGAAGCAATCGGATCCGGCCATAGTACCGGTGAAGTCGGCGAACAAGGGAACGTCAGTTCCTGCGGAGCCGATGGAGGGAAGGGGCCGGAACCAAGGGGAATCCGCGAGGCCAAAGCACGCACCGGACACAGGGCCGGGATCGCATGTCACAGGCGGCTGAGCGGATACGGCAAGCAGCCACGAGGAAACCGAAGGAGAAGCTCACTGCGCTCCTGCACCACATCACGACGGACGCGCTCGAAGCATCCTACTTCATGCTGAAGAAGGATGCGGCGGCAGGCGTGGACGGGGTGACATGGGAGGAATACGGGAACGGACTGGAAGAGCGCCTGCTCGACCTGCACGACCGTGTTCACAGCGCGGGCGTACCGGGCGCTTCCGTCCCGGCGGGTAGAGATACCCAAACCGGACGGGGGAACACGACCGCTCGGCATTGCGGCACTGGAGGACAAGATCGTCCAGACTGCGGTGGCGGAGACCATCCTTGTGCCGATATTCGAGCCGGAATTCCTCGGGTTCAGCTATGGGTTCCGACCCGGTCGCGGTGCGCATGACGCGCTCGACGCGCTGGCGTACGGGATAGAACGGCGCAAGGTCAACTGGATTGTCGACGCGGACGTTAAGGCCTTTTTCGATCGGTTGGATCGAAGCTGGCTCATCAGGTTCGTGGAGCACCGGATCGGGGATCGGCGGGTCATCCGGCTGATCTCCAAGTGGCTTGGCGCCGGCGTCATGGAAGAGGGCGAATGGTGGGACACCCTGCGGGGAACCCCCCAGGGCTCAAGTGTGTCGCCGATTCTGGCGAACATCTACCTGCACTTCGTCCTTGATCTCTGGGTTCCAGAGGAAATGGCGCGCCCGGATCGCCCGTGGCGAGACGATTATCGTGCGCTATGCCGACGACTTCGTGGTCGGGTTCCAGTACAAGCGGGATGCAGAACGGTTCCTGTGCGATCTGAAGGACAGGCTGGCCGCGTTCTCACTCGAATTGCACCCGGACAAGACGCGGCTCATCGAGTTCGGCCGGTTCGCCATGGCGAACCGCCGGGCACGGGGAGAGCGGCGTCCCGAGACCTTCGACTTCCTCGGGTTCACGCATTACTGCCGGACCACGCGGAAGGGACGTTTCGGACTGGGGCGCAAGCCGATCAGGAAGCGTGTCACCCGGACCCTGAAACGCATCGAGGCCGAACTGCGTCAACGGATGCACGACAACATCTACGGGTCGCCATATGGCTTGGTCGGGTTGTGGGCGGTTGGCTGCGTTACTACGCGGTTCCCGACCAGCTCCCGATCCCTCCAGACGTTCGGGCACCGTCTCAAGCGACTTTGGCTGCGCGTCTTGCGCCGCCGGTCGCAGAAGGACCGCCTTCCCTGGGGCAAGGTCGACCTGCTGGCGGCGGTCTTCTGGCCTCCGCTGCGGACCGTGCACCCATGGCCGGACAGACGGTTTGCCGGCAATCACCCGAGGTAGGAGCCTCGTGCCTTAACGGGCATGCGGGGATCTGTGCGGGGGGCGTCGGGCAACCGGTGTCCCTACCGCGACTGCTACTACTGGCCGGTGCTCGGCGACCGGGACGAAGTGGTGTTCCACTTCGCGCCCTCCCGCGCCCACCACCATGTCGCGCGGTTCCTCGGCGATTTCGAGGGCACGCTGGTCAGCGACGGCTACGGCGCCTACGCGGCTTACGCCGAGGCGCGGGGGGAGGCGGTGAGGCAGCAAAATTGCTGGGCGCATACGAGGCGCAATTTCGAGGAGCAGCTGGACAACCATCCGGTGTTCGCCGGGAAGGCGCTGGATCTGATCGGGGGCATGTACGGGATCGAGAAGGAATTCCGTACCCGGCCGCCGCCTGAACGCCTGGAGGCGCGGCGCACCCGCACCCGCCCGCTGGTCGACGCCTTCTGGCAATGGTGTGAGCGGACGCTCGGGGACCCGGCGCTGACGCCGAAGCACCCGATCCGCCGGGCGGTCACCTACGCCGTCGAACGCCAGCAGGCCCTCGAGGTGTTCCTCGAAGACCCGTTGGTGCCGATCGACTCGAATGGTGTCGAGCGCGCACTGCGCCGCATCAAGCTGGGACAGAAGAACTGGCTTTTTTCCTGGACGGAATCCGGCGCACGGAACGTCGGGATCGTCAACAGCCTCGTCGCCACCTGTTTCCTGCTCGGGATCAGCCCTGCAACCTATCTGGGCGATGTCTTCCAGCGCATCGACACCCATCCGGCCGACCGGGTCCACGAACTGACGCCACGCCTGTGGAAGGACCTCTTCGCCGACACCCCGATGACCGGCAGCATCGACATGACCGTCGTCCGGGCTCACCCGGACGCCAGCCGGGGACCGCCGTAACGCTTGCGACGGCGGCGAACGGTGACGTCGATGCCGTCGATCAGGGCCATCAACTCGGTCGAAGACAATGCAAGCGCCGCATGGCCGGAGGCCGGAGGCGGGGCGAACAGGCCCTGCTCCAGGCGCTTGGACCAGATGAAGAAGCCGCCCCGCGGCCAGCCGCCGAGCATCACGACCGCCGAACCCGCAGGACAACCCCGTCGCCCAGGTCAAGCTCGACGTCCCAGCCGGATACCGCAGGCGGAGCGAGTTCGACAAAGGAACCCTTCCCGCCCCCAGGGCGGAGACGGCACCGCCAGTTCCCGAAGGTCTTCGGGGACAGCCCACGGGACTCGCAAAACTCCCGTTGCGACAGCCCCGAGCGCTCGAAGTCCGCCATGATGCCGCTCCACTCGTCTGCGCTGCGCACCACCGGCGCACGACGGGAACCAGCCGAACCATTCAAACCTGACATGACAATTTCCTCCGATCATTGATGAATGACCGGAAGTATCCCCATGCACCCCTCGCGTGAGCAACCGAATTATCAGACGTCGCCGTTTACCCGCTTACAGCGCACCGCCGGCATTGTGGGCGGCACCGGATCGCGCCAGCCCCTCGACATGGCCGCGACCCCCGGGACCCTGCGCCGCGCCCGGGAGCGCATCCGGCTTTCGGAATTCCACTCCGAGGCGGCCTTTCCGCCGGCCCGGATGTCCGGCGCCGTGCCACGGCGGGCGTTTTCCGCCGCGCGCGCGACGAGAAATTTCACCGACCCGGCCATTTCGTGTTCCCCGCCGCCTGCCCCACCCGTTCCGGGCGACCGGGCGACCCGCAACGCTCCGGAAATCGGGAATGTGCCCGGCCGAGCGCGGTGATCCGCGGGCCGGCCGGCTGGGTGACGGGGCTCGCGACGTCTCCGAAAAAGCGTTCGGCCCCGCCTGGCCGATCCCTGCCCTCCCGCGCTTGGGGGGCGTTGACAGGATCCCTCGGCGTCGCCTCTCAAGAGCGCGACGACCGGCGGCCCCGGGGCGAACCCCGGGACCGCCGGCGCGGCGATGCGGGCGTCGAGTGCAGTTGGTCCGCACCGCCACGGCTGCGGCAGTACTGTGAGCCGGTGAGGCAGGAGCCGGGGGATCGATATCCGCCCCCCCGGCCCGTCACGTTGCCTTCACCAACTCACCGTGCTTCGCAACATCACACCATGCGCAGGCGCGTTGCCGTTGGCCGCCTCGTTGCGCGTCGCGTCGAGACTGACCTCGAAGCGGGGGCTGCCCTGGAGGGCCGGGGTCAGCCGCCAGCCGAGTCGGTACTCGCGCCCGCCGCCATCCGAAATTCCAAATCCCATGTTCGGCGTGGCGGTGAAGCCGCCGCCGAAGAGCGCGGTGCCGTAGGCGATTTCGCCCTGAAGACGGCCCGCCGCCGTTCTCGTTCGCTGCTGTTGGGTCCCGGCAAGGGTCTGTCCCACCGAGCGTTGGGCAAGACCGCAGTGGGTCGCGATCGCTCTGGCGCTGCGGTCCTTGTCGATGTGAAATGCCAATATCTTCCTTACCATTCTCATGGTCAGCCTCTTCTGTGCCATTCCATACTCCTCGGACTGATCGCTGAAATCCGAGTTGCAGACCGGCACTCCGAATCAAACCGAAGCCAGTCGCCCCGAGGGGTGGCTACCTTCGTGAAATTTCCCAAACGTGGGACAAACCCGCCGTTTCAAACCAGAATATTCCGGGACCCGACAAGGACCAGGGTCTCGATGCCGCGGACCGCCACCGCGTCCGGCCTCAAAACAGCCTGCGCAACCCGAGCCGGAACTGGAGCGGCTTCCGGTCGTACAGCGGGATCGTCGAATCGGTCCGCGACCAGTCCAGCATCAGGAACGGCTGATAGCCCTCCCAGGAGACCTTGCGGTGCGAGAGGGTCAGGCCGGCGCTCCGCGTCCGGTCCTCGCGGTGCCTGAGGAACGCCGCGTCCGCTTCGTCGAACCGGGCCGCGTTCAGCCCGAGCCGGACCGATCCGCTCCAGTCCTCCCCGAAATCCGCCGCATAGGTCAGGCTCAGCCCCCGCGAGCGCCAGTTCAGGCTGCTCCGGTCCGCGGTTTCGCGCGCGAACGTCCCGCCGAGCGTCAGCCAGCCAGGCCCGGCGCGGCGCGACACCGACAGGGACAGCGACCGTCCCGCGGGATCCACCTCTCCGGGTTGGCCGTCATGGCGCGTGATCCAGAGCCGGGGCGCGACGCCCACCCGCCAGTCCGGGTCAAGGGTCTGGTCGAATCCGAGCTCGCCCCACAGGTTCGTGGCGTGGCCGTCGCCGCCCTGCAGGCGCCGCTCCACGCCAACGTTCGCAGAAAACCGGCCGGGTCGCAGGCGTCCGGCCAACGGCACCGCGTAATCGATGCGCGGCCCGGCCGACAGGGTGAGCCAGGTCCGGTTGTATTCGGTCGCGCCGAGCGCCGTGTTGCGCGCCACCGAAGCGTTCGCCTCGACCGACACGCGACCGTCCGCCGTCACCGCGTCCCGCCAGTGCAGGCTCGCACCGGTACGCGCCACCCAGGCTCCGACCGGACGCTGGTCCACGTCGAACACAAGGTTGCCGAAGGCGGGGAACCGGACCGTATCGACCTCGGCCGTGTTGTTCACGTTTCCGTCGTACCAGAGCCCCAGGTCGAGATCGACGCGCAGGCGTTGCCGGTCGAGGATGCGGGCAAGGACCCCTTCCACCTGGCGACGCGCGTCGTCGGGAAGGTCAGGTCGGCGGCGGGCTTCGCGGAACAGCGCCCTCGCCTCGTCGTCGCGCCCCAGGGCAAACAGCGCCGACGCGTGGTCGAGCCGGATCCGGAGGTTGTCGGGCCATTCCTCGGCGAGCCGCGCCAGCACCCGCTCCGCCTGTTCGAGGCGCCCGTCCGCGAGGAGCGCCTGCGCGATGCCGAAGCGGAGATCCGCGTCGTCCGCGCCCTCGGGCAGAGCCTCCATGGTTTGCATGAGCACCGCGAGAGCCATGGCCGGCTCCCCCGCCGCGATCAGGTACTCGGCCTCCGCGAGGGCCGTGTCGATGACGGCGGCGTGGTCCACGGCGCCGGACGGCGCATCGGACCCCGGATCGGCCCGCTGGCGTTGCCGCGCGAGGATGTCGGCGAGGAACCCTTCCACCCTGCGGCGGACGTCGGCGGGAAGGTCCGGCTGGCGCAGGGCATCGCGGAACATCGCCCTCGCCTCGCTGTCGCGCCCCAGGGCGAACAGCGCCCACGCCCGGTCGAGCCGGACCCGGAGGTTGTCGGGCCGCTCCTCGGCGATCCGCGCCAGCACCCGCTCCGCCTGGGCGAAGCGTCCGCCCGCCAGCAGGGCCTGGGCGATGCCGAAGCGGAGGTCCGCGTCGTCCGCGCCCTCGGGCAGCGCCTCCATGGCCTGCATCAGCACCGCGAAGGCCGCGACCGGCTCGCCGGCCACGATCAGGTACTCGGCCTGCGCCAGGGCCGCCTGGACGGCGGCGGCCTCGTCGGGGACCGAGACCGGGGCGGGCGTCGCGGGAGCGTCCGCCGCCTGTGCTGCGCGCCCCGGCGCGGCGCAGCACAGCGCAAGCACGAGCACCGCGAACGCGAACGCCCGCCCGGCGGGCCAGGCGTCCTGTCCGCGGCCGCAACCGCGGGTTCGGCGGCGGCACCGGCCCGTGCCCCGCGCCGGTCTCCCCGATCGGGCAGCAGATGGCGCCGGGGCGTTGCGGGCCCGGGGCGGCACGCGGGTCGCGCTTGCTCGAAACGTTTGCCCTGCTACCGGGTGGCGACGAGCCCGCCCGTGTATCTCGAGCTCTGATCGCTCCCGTTGACCTCGAACACCGCGCCGACCGTGTCGACGATGTCCGTGGTGGCGTCATTGTCGTTGTTCTGCTTGCGGAAACTGCCCTGGATCTTGGTTGTGGCGTCGGTGTGTGAGAAACCGCCGCCCGTGACCACCAGACTGTTCCACGTCTGGTTCGTGTAGGTGACCGGCACGAGAGGCGACCCCGTGGTGAACGTGGTGGCTTCGAGGTTGGTGAGCGACACGGCCGCCGTCACCGCGCCCCCACTTAGCGTGGCGGTCACGCTCGCATCGCCGCCGATCAGCTCTCCCCGCCTCAGGACATCGCTCACATTTGTATCGATGGCGATGACGTGGCCCGTGAACGTGGCCGTCACGTCCGGCTGGGTCTTGGTTCCCTTTTCCTGCAGGAATGCGTTGGCCGTGAAGAACTCGGTATAGGTGCCCCCCCCGTTGATATACGCCGCCAGGTCGGTTTTTCCTCCTTTGGCATCGGTTCCGGTTGCGTAATTGGACGAGCCGGGGGCCAGCTTGTCAGTATCCAGAATTACTCTTGTCTTGCTGGTGTCAGTCCCCGAAGGGTAGGCATATAAGTATCTCTTGCTCCATACTTCATTGCCAGATTTATTTCTAAGTACAAGACTGCCGGGATTTCCGCGGGTGAGAATCACCTCTCGAACCTTGAAATTCGGCGCCGTGTTGGGGGTCTGGCCGGGACCGTTGCCGACAAAGCCTTCCTCGGTCGCGGTCCCCCACATGCCGAAGAGGTTCATGTCGACCACGCTGCCCCAGGTGTAACCTTCACCGCCTGGGAGTGGGCCGATCGTGATCGACCGGGTGGGTGGCGGAGACTGACCCGGCAGTAGCGGGACGAGGGGCCAGACGGCTCGCATTCGCGCTTGTCCCGTCCCCCAGCCCTCCGGGATGATGTTCGCACTGGCGGAGCCGGTCAGCATCCCGCCCGCACTCGTGCAGATCGCGCCGGCCGCGGAGCAGTCCGCCGTCGACGGCAGGGTTATCGCGAGTGGATCGAGCGAGGACGGGCGCACCCGCACCGTAAGCGGGTAAACTGCGACGTCCGTTGATTTTGCCCGGTTTCGGGTATCGTTTGGCTGCTGTGCCCGATGCTGCGGCCCTGGCATTCCCCGATTTTCCGCTGCCGTGCCGATTTTCCGTTTGACATGATAGGGCGCCGGGCCTATTTCCGGTGCGGTAAAACGAATCATCGGGGGATCGGCCATGGGCGCATGGTTCGGATCGAAGGCGACATCGGGGCTGTGCCAGCCGCTCATTGCGGCCATGCCTCCTCATTCTGTGTATATCGAATCATTTCTGGGGGGCGGTGCGATCATGAAGCGCAAGCCGCCTGCGCTGCGCAACATCGGCATCGACCGCAACTGGCGTGCGATCGCGCGTTTCAGCTGTGATTATCCGGTCGAGCTTCACCACGGCTGCGCCCACGCGTTCCTGTCCGGCTTCGACTTCCAGGGCGACGAACTGGTCTACGCTGATCCGCCCTACGTGCAGTCGGTGCGGCGCTCGCAGCGCCGCTACCGTTACGACTACGACGACGGCGACCATGTGGAGCTGATCCGTCTTCTGCGTTCACTGCCGGCCCAGGTGATGATCTCCGGTTATCCGAGCCGGCTCTACGACGAACACCTGTCCGACTGGCGCTCGATCGCGCTTCAGGTCAACAACCAGTCCTGCGTGGTCACCGAGAAGCTGTGGTTCAACTTCGAACCGGACCGGGTCCACTGGGCGCGCTTCGCCGGGCGCAACTTCACCCATCGCCAGACGGTGAAGCGCAAGGCGGCGAGCTGGGGGCGGCGCTACGCGGCGATGCCCCGGTCCGAGCGCCTGGCGGTCCTGGCGGCGATCATGGCTGTGGAGGCGGAGGAATGAGCGGGATCGACCCTCACGACCCGGAGGTGGTTCGCCGGCGGCTCGACGGGCTCCGCTCGGAGTTCGCGGGGCTGGGCTCGGGCGGTGGTCTTCTACGGGGTGCCGCGGCCCTGTTCAGGGAGTTGTTCGGGCTCGCCGGGACGCTGTCGGCGCTCGTCGGGTCACTGCAGGACAGGCTCACCGAGGAAGTGGCGAAGAACAGTGCACTTCGCGACCAGCTGGCCCGCTACGAGCGCCAGCAGTACGGCCGGCGCTCGGAGAAGCGCCGCAACTCCGGCGCCTCCTCCGATGGCGCCTCCTCCGACGGGGCCGCATCGCCGGACGCCGGGGAGGATGAGCCCGAAGCCGAAAGGAAAGGCGAGGCCGAAAAGAAAGCCGAAAAGAAGCCCCGGGGCGGCGTCAACGGGCGCAAGAAGGATCGTGGCGATGCCGTCAACGGCACCGGGCTGCGCTTCGGCCCCGAGGCGACGGTGATCGACATCGACGTGATGCCGCCGGAGATCGAGGGGCTGGCGGCGGACGAGTTCGAGCTCATCTCCGAGCGGGTGTGCTGCAAGCTGGCATCGGTGCCGATCCGCCACGTGGTGCTGCGTTACCATTACAAGAAGGCGAAGATCAGATCCTCCGGCGCCCTGGTCTGCGCCCCGGCCGTCGAGGGCGTGTTCAAGAGCTCCTGCGCCGATGTGAGCTTTATCGCCGGAATGCTGGTCGACAAGTTCGCCTGGCATCTCCCCCTCTACCGCCAGCACCAGATGCTGGCAGAGAGCGGGATCACCGTCAGCCGCAAGTCCCTGAGTGGCTGGGCCAACCGGGCGATCTCGCTGCTGGAGCCGGTGTTCGAGGCCCAGTGCCGCTCGGTTCTGGAAAGTTCCGTCATCGTCATGGACGAGACGCCGGTGCGGGCCGGGCGCGACCCGGACAGGCCGGGCAAGATGAAACAAGAGCGCCGAGCTAACTGGCGCTGGGGTAGCCGGTGAAAGTCCGGCAGGAAGGAGAGGCTAACCACCACTTCCACCGCGAGCCGTGCGCGTGCATCCGCGAGGGTGCACGTGAAGCGTCGGTAGCGGCGCGTGTGGCCAGGATGATTGAGCAACGAAAATCTTATCATTCGGAGTGCCGAGGTTCTTTGTTTGACCGAAGGCAACACCTGTAGGACCGCCATGGTGAGGGACTGCCGGGCTCCGCGCTGTCAAAGGAATCCAGGGACGCACGTACACCCCACGCCGGGACTCGGGAGGGCTTCAATCTGCCCCGGCAGTCGTGCCGAGGCCGCGGAAGAAAGGAGATAGTCTGAATCGATGACGAACGGATTGAAGCAATCGGATCCGGCCATAGTACCGGTGAAGTCGGCGAACAAGGGAACGTCAGTTCCTGCGGAGCCGATGGAGGGAAGGGCCGGAACCAAGGGGAATCCGCGAGGCCAAAGCACGCACCGGACACAGGGCCGGGATCGCATGTCACAGGCGGCTGAGCGGATACGGCAAGCAGCCACGAGGAAACCGAAGGAGAAGCTCACTGCGCTCCTGCACCACATCACGACGGACGCGCTCGAAGCATCCTACTTCATGCTGAAGAAGGATGCGGCGGCAGGCGTGGACGGGGTGACATGGGAGGAATACGGGAACGGACTGGAAGAGCGCCTGCTCGACCTGCACGACCGTGTTCACAGCGGGGCGTACCGGGCGCTTCCGTCCCGGCGGGTAGAGATACCCAAACCGGACGGGGGAACACGACCGCTCGGCATTGCGGCACTGGAGGACAAGATCGTCCAGACTGCGGTGGCGGAGACCATCCTTGTGCCGATATTCGAGCCGGAATTCCTCGGGTTCAGCTATGGGTTCCGACCCGGTCGCGGTGCGCATGACGCGCTCGACGCGCTGGCGTACGGGATAGAACGGCGCAAGGTCAACTGGATTGTCGACGCGGACGTTAAGGCCTTTTTCGATCGGTTGGATCGAAGCTGGCTCATCAGGTTCGTGGAGCACCGGATCGGGGATCGGCGGGTCATCCGGCTGATCTCCAAGTGGCTTGGCGCCGGCGTCATGGAAGAGGGCGAATGGTGGGACACCCTGCGGGGAACCCCCCAGGGCTCAAGTGTGTCGCCGATTCTGGCGAACATCTACCTGCACTTCGTCCTTGATCTCTGGTTCCAGAGGAAATGGCGCGCCCGGATCGCCCGTGGCGAGACGATTATCGTGCGCTATGCCGACGACTTCGTGGTCGGGTTCCAGTACAAGCGGGATGCAGAACGGTTCCTGTGCGATCTGAAGGACAGGCTGGCCGCGTTCTCACTCGAATTGCACCCGGACAAGACGCGGCTCATCGAGTTCGGCCGGTTCGCCATGGCGAACCGCCGGGCACGGGGAGAGCGGCGTCCCGAGACCTTCGACTTCCTCGGGTTCACGCATTACTGCCGGACCACGCGGAAGGGACGTTTCGGACTGGGGCGCAAGCCGATCAGGAAGCGTGTCACCCGGACCCTGAAACGCATCGAGGCCGAACTGCGTCAACGGATGCACGACAACATCTACGAGGTCGCCATATGGCTTGGTCGGGTTGTGGGCGGTTGGCTGCGTTACTACGCGGTCCCGACCAGCTCCCGATCCCTCCAGACGTTCGGGCACCGTCTCAAGCGACTTTGGCTGCGCGTCTTGCGCCGCCGGTCGCAGAAGGACCGCCTTCCCTGGGGCAAGGTCGACCTGCTGGCGGCGGTCTTCTGGCCTCCGCTGCGGACCGTGCACCCATGGCCGGACAGACGGTTTGCCGGCAATCACCCGAGGTAGGAGCCTCGTGCCTTAACGGGCATGCGGGGATCTGTGCGGGGGGCGTCGGGCAACCGGTGTCCCTACCGCGACTGCTACTACTGGCCGGTGCTCGGCGACCGGGACGAAGTGGTGTTCCACTTCGCGCCCTCCCGCGCCCACCACCATGTCGCGCGGTTCCTCGGCGATTTCGAGGGCACGCTGGTCAGCGACGGCTACGGCGCCTACGCGGCTTACGCCGAGGCGCGGGGGGAGGCGGTGAGGCAGCAAAATTGCTGGGCGCATACGAGGCGCAATTTCGAGGAGCAGCTGGACAACCATCCGGTGTTCGCCGGGAAGGCGCTGGATCTGATCGGGGGCATGTACGGGATCGAGAAGGAATTCCGTACCCGGCCGCCGCCTGAACGCCTGGAGGCGCGGCGCACCCGCACCCGCCTGCTGGTCGACGCCTTCTGGCAATGGTGTGAGCGGACGCTCGGGGACCCGGCGCTGACGCCGAAGCACCCGATCCGCCGGGCGGTCACCTACGCCGTCGAACGCCAGCAGGCCCTCGAGGTGTTCCTCGAAGACCCGTTGGTGCCGATCGACTCGAATGGTGTCGAGCGCGCACTGCGCCGCATCAAGCTGGGACAGAAGAACTGGCTTTTTTTCCTGGACGGAATCCGGCGCACGGAACGTCGGGATCGTCAACAGCCTCGTCGCCACCTGTTTCCTGCTCGGGATCAGCCCTGCAACCTATCTGGGCGATGTCTTCCAGCGCATCGACACCCATCCGGCCGACCGGGTCCACGAACTGACGCCACGCCTGTGGAAGGACCTCTTCGCCGACAACCCGATGACCGGCAGCATCGACATGACCGTCGTCCGGGCTCACCCGGACGCCAGCCGGGGACCGCCGTAACGCTTGCGACGGCGGCGAACGGTGACGTCGATGCCGTCGATCAGGGCCATCAACTCGGTCGAAGACAATGCAAGCGCCGCATGGCCGGAGGCCGGAGGCGGGGCGAACAGGCCCTGCTCCAGGCGCTTGGACCAGATGAAGAAGCCGCCCCGCTCGAAGCCGAGGACCTTCACGATGGTCCGGCGCCGGTTGACGAACACGTACCAGCGTCCATCGGCCGGATTGCACCCGAGATGGCCCGACACCAGCGCGCACAGACCGTCGAAACTGCGCCGCATGTCGGCCGGGTCCGTCGACAGCCAGATGCCGCCCCGCGGCCAGCCGCCGAGCATCACGACCGCCGAACCCGCAGGACAACCCCGTCGCCCAGGTCAAGCTCGACGTCCCAGCCGGATACCGCAGGCGGCGCAAGCTCGACAAAGGAACCCTTCCCGCCCCCAGGGCGGAGACGGCACCGCCAGTTCCCGAAGGTC
Organism: Paracoccaceae bacterium; assembly: GCA_963664045.2. Classification (GTDB taxonomy): domain Bacteria; phylum Pseudomonadota; class Alphaproteobacteria; order Rhodobacterales; family Rhodobacteraceae; genus JAPPHA01. The sequence continues at coordinate 239,767 of CAXXGT010000007.1, forward strand.
TTCGGGGACAGCCCACGGGACTCGCAAAACTCCCGTTGCGACAGCCCCGAGCGCTCGAAGTCCGCCATGATGCCGCTCCACTCGTCTGCGCTGCGCACCACCGGCGCACGACGGGAACCAGCCGAACCATTCAAACCTGACATGACAATTTCCTCCGATCATTGATGAATGACCGGAAGTATCCCCACCCAACCCTCGCGTGAGCAACCGAATTATCAGACGTCGCCGTTTACCCGCTTACCCCGCACCGTCACGCTGCCGTTCTCGCCCCGGACCGTGCGCTTCACGTCGACCACCCGGCCGCCCGTCACCCGGAGCGCCTGCTTGAGCGCCGTCAGCTTCAGGCCGTCGAACTCCTCGCTGAACCGGATCTCGAAGCTCAGCAGCTTGCCGTCGTGCTTCGCCGGCAACCCGTGGAACGATGCCGTCAGCTGCGTCGGCGTGGAAACCGGCTCCGGGTCCGGCTGTGGGTCCTGCGTTGAAACCTGCTCCGCGACGGGGTCCGGCTCGGAATCCGGCTGCAGGGTCGCCACCGAAACCTGCTCCGCGACGGGGTCCGGCTCAGGGGCCGGCGGCGGCGACGCTGGACCCGGAACCGTCAGCGAGCCGCCCCCGGCGGTGCCGGCAGCCAGCGTGATCGTCAGGTCCCCGGACGAGGAGGGCCGCACCCTGACCGTAAGCGGGTAAACGGCGACGTCTGATAATTCGGTTGCCCGTGCGGGGGGTGCATGGGGATACTTCCGGTCATTCATCAATGATCGGAGGAAATTGTCATGTCAGGTTTGAATGGTTCGGCTGGTTCCCGTCGTGCGCCGGTGGTGCGTAGCGCAGACGAGTGGAGCGGCATCATGGCGGACTTCGAGCGCTCGGGGCTGTCGCAACGGGAGTTTTGCGAGTCCCGTGGGCTGTCCCCGAAGACCTTCTCGAACTGGCGGTGCCGTCTCCGCCCTGGGTGCGGGAAGGGTTCCTTTGTCGAGCTTGCGCCGCCGGTTTCCTCGGGCTGGGACGTCGAGCTTGACCTGGGCGACAGGGTTGTCCTGCGGGTTCGGCGGTCGTGATGCTCGGCGGCTGGCCGCGGGGCGGCATCTGGCTGTCGACGGACCCGGCCGACATGCGGCGCAGTTTCGACGGGCTGTGCGCGCTGGTGTCGGGCCATCTCGGGTGCAATCCGGCCGATGGGCGCTGGTACGTGTTCGTCAACCGGCGCCGGACCATCGTGAAGGTCCTCGGCTTCGAGCGGGGCGGCTTCTTCATCTGGTCCAAGCGCCTGGAGCAGGGCCTGTTCGCCCCGCCTCCGGCCTCCGGCCATGCGGCGCTTGCATTGTCTTCGACCGAGTTGATGGCGCTGATCGACGGCATCGACGTCACCGTTCGCCGCCGTCGCAAGCGTTACGGCGGTCCCCGGGTGGCGTCCGGGTGAGCCCGGACGACGGTCATGTCGATGCTGCCGGTCATCGGGTTGTCGGCGAAGAGGTCCTTCCACAGGCGTGGCGTCAGTTCGTGGACCCGGTCGGCCGGGTGGGTGTCGATGCGCTGGAAGACATCGCCCAGATAGGTTGCAGGGCTGATCCCGAGCAGGAAACAGGTGGCGACGAGGCTGTTGACGATCCCGACGTTCCGTGCGCCGGATTCTGTCCAGGAAAAAAGCCAGTTCTTCTGTCCCAGCTTGATGCGGCGCAGTGCGCGCTCGACACCATTCGAGTCGATCGGCACCAACGGGTCTTCGAGGAACACCTCGAGGGCCTGCTGGCGTTCGACGGCGTAGGTGACCGCCCGGCGGATCGGGTGCTTCGGCGTCAGCGCCGGGTCCCCGAGCGTCCGCTCACACCATTGCCAGAAGGCGTCGACCAGCAGGCGGGTGCGGGTGCGCCGCGCCTCCAGGCGTTCAGGCGGCGGCCGGGTACGGAATTCCTTCTCGATCCCGTACATGCCCCCGATCAGATCCAGCGCCTTCCCGGCGAACACCGGATGGTTGTCCAGCTGCTCCTCGAAATTGCGCCTCGTATGCGCCCAGCAATTTTGCTGCCTCACCGCCTCCCCCCGCGCCTCGGCGTAAGCCGCGTAGGCGCCGTAGCCGTCGCTGACCAGCGTGCCCTCGAAATCGCCGAGGAACCGCGCGACATGGTGGTGGGCGCGGGACGGCGCGAAGTGGAACACCACCTCGTCCCGGTCGCCGAGCACCGGCCAGTAATAGCCCTGTTTCATCTTGCCCGGCTTGGCGGGGTCGCGTCCGGCCCGCACCGGCGTCTCGTCCATGACGATGACGGAACTTTCCAGAACCGAGCGGCACTGCGCCTCGAACACCGGCTCCAGCAGCGAGATCGCCCGGTTGGCCCAACCACTCAGGGACTTGCGGCTGACGGTGATCCCGCTCTCTGCCAGCATCTGGTGCTGGCGGTAGAGGGGGAGATGCCAGGCGAACTTGTCGACCAGCATTCCGGCGATAAAGCTCACATCGGCGCAGGAGCTCTTGAACACGCCCTCGATGGCCGGGGCGCAGACCAGGGCGCCGGAGGACGTGATCTTCGCCTTCTTGTAATGGTAACGCAGCACCACGTGGCGGATCGGCACCGATGCCAGCTTGCAGCACACCCGCTCGGAGATGAGCTCGAACTCGTCCGCCGCCAGCCCCTCGATCTCCGGCGGCATCACGTCGATGTCGATCACCGTCGCCTCGGGGCCGAAGCGCAGCCCGGTGCCGTTGACGGCATCGCCACGATCCTTCTTGCGCCCGTTGACGCCGCCCCGGGGCTTCTTTTCGGCTTTCTTTTCGGCCTCGCCTTTCCTTTCGGCTTCGGGTTCATCCTCCCCGGCGTCCGGCGATGCGGCCCCGTCGGAGGAGGCGCCATCGGAGGAGGCGCCGGAGTTGCGGCGCTTCTCCGAGCGCTGGCCGTACTGCTGGCGCTCGTAGCGGGCCAGCTGGTCGCGAAGTGCACTGTTCTTCGCCACTTCCTCGGTGAGCCTGTCCTGCAGTGACCCGACGAGCGCCGACAGCGTCCCGGCGAGCCCGAACAACTCCCTGAACAGGGCCGCGGCACCCCGTAGAAGACCACCGCCCGAGCCCAGCCCCGCGAACTCCGAGCGGAGCCCGTCGAGCCGCCGGCGAACCACCTCCGGGTCGTGAGGGTCGATCCCGCTCATTCCTCCGCCTCCACAGCCATGATCGCCGCCAGCACCGCCAGGCGCTCGGACCGCGGCATCGCCGCGTAGCGCCGCCCCCAGCTCGCCGCCTTGCGCTTCACCGTCTGGCGATGGGTGAAGTTGCGCCCGGCGAAGCGCGCCCAGTGGACCCGGTCCGGTTCGAAGTTGAACCACAGCTTCTCGGTGACCACGCAGGACTGGTTGTTGACCTGAAGCGCGATCGAGCGCCAGTCGGACAGGTGTTCGTCGTAGAGCCGGCTCGGATAACCGGAGATCATCACCTGGGCCGGCAGTGAACGCAGAAGACGGATCAGCTCCACATGGTCGCCGTCGTCGTAGTCGTAACGGTAGCGGCGCTGCGAGCGCCGCACCGACTGCACGTAGGGCGGGTCGGCGTAGACCAGCTCGTCGCCCTGGAAGTCGAAGCCGGACAGGAACGCGAGTGCGCAGCCGTGGTGAAGCTCGACCGGATAATCACAGTTGAAACGCGCGATCGCACGCCAGTTGCGGTCGATGCCGATGTTGCGCAGCGCAGGCGGCTTGCGCTTCATGATCGCACCGCCCCCCAGAAATGATTCGATATACACAGAATGAGGAGGCATGGCCGCAATGAGCGGCTGGCACAGCCCCGATGTCGCCTTCGATCCGAACCATGCGCCCATGGCCGATCCCCCGATGATTCGTTTTACCGCACCGGAAATAGGCCCGGCGCCCTATCATGTCAAACGGAAAATCGGCACGGCAGCGGAAAATCGGGGAATGCCAGGGCCGCAGCATCGGGCACAGCAGCCAAACGATACCCGAAACCGGGCAAAATCAACGGACGTCGCAGTTTACCCGCTTACGCTGAATCGCCCCCGGACGGCGTCTGCATTGTCGTGGGTGGGGGCTCGAGTCACGCTGTACTCATCGAAAGAGAACCATCCGGCTTCGATGAAGTGCCGTACCCGGCGGAGACCTTTGCTCAACCCTTGGGGAATAAACGGAAATGATGTTTCAACCAAGTAGAAGACAGATCCATTCTTGCGAATTTCCGGAAGATCGAAGAAAACCGGAGTTCGGCAAGTGACGGCCAGTCGTGACATTCTCGAAACGCAAAATCAGGGTTTTCACAGGTCATCCCCTTTACCACCAAGTCCTCGAACGAGACCGAGCGCTGGGCCGTGGAAATCTCGTCATTCTAGGCAGATGGCAGACGACAAAGGGTCGTTTGCAACCATCTCATGACCGTTTCGGTCGATCGCCTTCAGGCAGTGCGACAGGGACGGTCAATCAGAAAACTGAAATACAGGGAATTCCAGAATATTGTGCGAAAGGTGCTTCAGAACTTTCCCGTCCCGAACGCCAAAGGATAGTCCCACCAGCAAAAGACAAGGCGGCTTGCGCCGCCTTTCCATATGGAACTCCCTAAGGAGAACTCGGTGATCGAAATCCCGAACTGCCTTGTAGAAAACCGGATGCAGTCAGATCGTCAACTGTTCCCGAGCGGCGCTGACTCTGCCCGGCGATTCTATGTAACGGACACAGCCCTGGCTCCGGGGAGTCACTCGAAGCGCGCCTGCTCCTTCCATGCGCCGTCCTTGACCACGGAGAGGATGATCGTTTCGGCACCCTGATGATCGTCCGCCGAGTACGAGACCTGGGTGTCCAGGTATGGATCGTAGTAGTCGAGGCTTTCCATCGCCTTCAGGAAGCTGTCAACGGTAAGATCGCGGCCCGCCTTCTCCAGCGCCATCGTAAAGGTAACCGCGCCGGCATAACCCAGAAGCGCCCCGGTGCCGGGGAATTCCCCATACGCCTTCTCGTAGGCCGCGATGAAGGTTGCCGGCTCCTTGCGGTCGGCCCGCGCCGCGAGATCCGACCAGGCTGCGGCGGCGTACAGCCCCTCCGTGATGCCTCCCGGCACCTCGGCGACCACGGTGTGAAACGCGCCCGACGATACGACGAACTTGATGTCGGTCAGGCCGAGCTTCTTGGCCGTGCCCATGACGGTGATGGTCTGGCGAATCGTGAGCGCCAGGCCGATCATCCCGCACCCCGCTGCATTCAGTTTTTGCAGGGAGCCGATGAAATCCGCCTCGTCCGGCTTGTGCGCGGTATCCGCAACGTAGGTCAAGGCGGCGTTCGCGCCGCCCTCGTCGACGAGGGCGGCCTCTATCTCCTTGCCGAAGTCGGTCGGGATGTACATGGCGCAGAGTTTCGACACGCCGTGGTTCCTGGCCATGTAGCGCGCCGCTTGCCGGAGTTCGTCGTAATAGAAGGCGGCGCCGGCGAAACGAAGCCTGACGGGTTCGCTCAGCATCTGCCGGGCCAGCGTCATGGGAAAGACGTTCGGAATGTTCTTCGGGGTCGTCAGCTTGAACCCGGCAATGTTCATCGGCGTGCCCAGCGACAGCAGCATCGCGAACACCTTGTCCCGGTTGACGAGCTTGTTGTAGCCTTGGAGCGCTTTCGGCATCTGGTAGCTGCTGTCTTCCACGACGAAACGGATCTTGCGGCCGTGAATGCCGCCGGACGCGTTCACCGCGTTGAAATGCATCTGCGCCGCCTTGATGGACGGCGCCCCGAAGGCGGCGAAAGGTCCGGACAGGTCACTGACCGAACCGATGACGACATCCCTGTCGCCGACGCCCTGACCCGCCAGGGCGGGAGTCGCCGCGAACGCCGCAAGGGCAATCATTTTCCAAACTCTCATTTTGGATCTCCTCTTCCGTTCAATACATTTGCTCGATCAATGCGCCGTGCCTCTGCTCCACCAGGCCGCGCCGGAGTTTCATGGTAGGCGTCATCTCATCGTCCTCCGCCGTCAGGAGGATGTCGATGAGACGGAAATCCTTGACCTGCTCCACCGGCGCCAAATCCGCGTTCACCGCCTCGATCTCGGCGCGGATCAGCTCCCTAACCTGTCGCGCCGCGCAGAGCGAGGCGAAGTCGGAGAAGGGCACACGATTCTCCTGCGCGAATCTCTCCACACTCTCCGGATTGATCACGATCAGCGCCGTCAGATAGCGGCGCCGGTCGCCCACCACCATCGCATCCGAGACATGGGGCGAAAATTTCAGCCGGTTCTCGATCGCCGCCGGGCTGACGTTCTTGCCGCCGGCGGTGATGATGATGTCCTTTATGCGTCCGGTGATCCAGAAGAACCCGTCATCGTCGAGGCGCCCGACATCGCCGGTATGCAACCAGCCGTCGCACACGGTCTCGGCGGTCAGCGCCGGCGCCTTCCAGTATCCCTTGAAGACCGTCGGGCCGCGCGCCAGAATTTCCCCGTCCGTGCCGATCTTCATCTCCACCCCCGGCACCGCCGGGCCGATCGAACCCAGCCTGTTGCGGCCCGGCTGGTTGACCGACAGCACGCCCGTGCTCTCGGTCTGGCCGTAGCCTTCGAGCATGACGAGCCCGATCGCCCAGTACCATTTCACCAGTTCGGGCGATATCGGTGCGGCGCCTGTGGCGATGTACCGGGCGCCGTCGAGGCCGGTCATGCGCCGGAGATTTGCCAGCACCAGCCGGTCCCAGAGCCGGAAACGCGCTTCCAGCAGGGCAGGAACCGGCCGCCCTTCCAGCCTGTACCCGGCACGTTCCATGCCGCAGGCGAGCGCCCGGCGCCAAGCCCAGCGGCCTGTCGGCGTCGCCTCCCCGGCCATCACCGTGACTCGGGAATGGATCTTTTCCCAGATCCGGGGAACCGCGGTGAACGACGCCGGCGAGACCTCGCGCAGATTGTCGAACGCGGTCTCGACGCTCTCGGCGAAGTTCACCACCGTTTTCGCCGCGATCGGGACGAACACCGAGATCAACCTCTCGAGGACGTGACAGAGCGGCAGGAAGCAGAGCTGCTCGTCCCCCTCGCGCGTCGGCAACACGCCGAGGACGGTGCTTGCCGAGCAGACGATGTTCTCGTGCGAGATCATCGCCCCTTTCGGCCGGCCCGTGGTGCCCGAGGTATAAACCAGGACTGCGGTGTCACCGGGGCGCGAGGCTCGCGCCTCGCGCTCGAACCGGCTGGGGTCGCGGCGATGCACCTCGTGGCCGATCTCGCAGAGCTCATCGAGGAACAGGATCTGCTTGTCGGCGAAATCGTGCAGCCCCTCGCGGTCGAGCAGGATGCAATTCTGCACCCCGGGAACCAGGTCGCGGATTTGCAGGAATTTTTCCAGCTGTTCGGCATTCTCGGCGATCAGGAAACGGCTTTCCGCGTTGCCGAGCAGGAACGCCAGCTGTTCCGCGCTGTCGGTCGGGTAAACACCCGAGACGATTCCGCCCATGCACTGGACGCCGAGATCGGCGTAAATCCATTCCTTGTTGTCTTCCGAGAGGATCGAGACCACCTCGCCCCGCTCCAGTCCGAGCGCGGAGAGGCCGAGGCCGATCGCCCGCGCGGCCTCCAGATAGTCCGACCAGGAATGGCTCTTCCAGACGCCGAGCGACTTCTCCCGGTGGGCGGTGCGCGGCCCGAGCGACCGGCAGCGTTCGAGGAACAACTTGGTCAGCGTGTCGCAGCCATCGATGACATGAGGGGCGGTGTCGTCCGCTCTTCCCCGCGGCTTGCCGGTCGTCTGCGGCGTGGCTCGCTTGGCCAGGTCTATGATCGCCATGTCTTCCTTCGCTTCCAGCGGCGCTCGGCGAGCGGACCCGCCTGCCGCGCGCCGAGATAGAATTCCTGGATGTCCGGGCTCCGGCCGAGGCGTTCGGCGGACCCTTCCATGACTACCTGCCCGGTCTCCATCACATATCCGAAATCGGCGACCTCCAGCGCCATCCTGGCGTTCTGTTCGACCAGCAGGATGGTGACGCCGCGCTCTTGGTTCAGTCGGCGGATGATGGCGAATATGTCGCGCACCATGACGGGCGAAAGGCCCAGCGAGGGCTCGTCGAGCAGCATGATCCTGGGCCGCGCCATCAGTCCGCGGGCGATCGCCAGCATCTGCTGCTCGCCACCCGACAGAGTACCAGCGGGCTGGCAAAGCCGCTGCTTCAGGATCGGGAAATAGGCGAAGACCGAATCCATGTCGCCAGCCACTTTCGCGTCCCGGCGGGTATAGGCGCCCATCGCGAGGTTTTCCGCGACGCTCAGCAGCGGGAACACCTCCCGCCCCTCGGGCACGTGGACCAGCCCCTTGCGGACGATGCGGTCGGGAGCGCCGCGCTCGATGGGTTCGCCAGCCAACCGGATTTCGCCCTTCTCCGGATCGATGATGCCGGAGATGGTGCGCAGCAGCGTCGTCTTGCCTGCCCCGTTGGCGCCGAGCACCGCGACCGTGCTTCCCGCGCGGACATCGATGCTCACACCGCGGATCGCCATGATCGGGCCGTAATAGCTTTCCAGGTTGCGAACTTTGAGCAGGGCGTCGGTCATGGCACTACCATGTCCGCGCCGAGATAAGCCTCGACGACTCTCGGTTCCGCCTGCACTTCGGCCGGGGCGCCGAGCGCGATCAGGCGCCCGTCCGCCAGCACCATCACCCGGTCCGACACCGCCGAGACCAGGCTCATATTGTGCTCGACCATCAGCACCGTCACGCCGAGCCGCCGCCGAATGTCGTCGATCCAGAACCGCATGTCCCCGGCCTCCTCCGCAGAGAGCCCGGATGCCGGCTCGTCGAGGAGGATCAACCTGGGCTCCATGGCGAGCGCGCGGCCGATCTCCACCACCTTGCGGACGCCGTAGGGAAGTCCCGCGATGATCTTTTCCCGGTAGGGCTGGAGGTCGAGGAAATCGACGATCCGTTCGACGGCGCCGCGATGCGCGATCTCCTCGCGCCTGACAGAGGGGGCGAAGACGAGCTGCGACGGGATGGAGGCGCGGCGGCGCGTGTGGCGCCCGATCAACAGGTTCTGGAGCACCGTCGAGCGTTCGAAGAGCTCGATGTTCTGAAACGTCCGCGCGATACCGAGCGCGGCGATGTCGGGCGGCGAATGCCCCAGAATGCTCGCCCCTTCGAAGAGGACATCGCCGGAGGCAGGTTCGCAGAAGCGCGAGATCAGGTTGAACAGCGTCGACTTGCCGGCGCCGTTCGGGCCAACGATGGCGAAGATCTCGCCTTCCTCCACTGCGCAGGAGACCCCTTCAAGCGCGGTGACGCCGTCGAAGCGGACCGTGACATCGCGGATATCCAGAAACCTCATCTCAGCCGCTCGGTCTTCAGATAGCTCTTCTGCCGGCGGAACATGTCGCGGCGGTAGAACGGAAAGAGCTCGAAATAGAGTCTCCACTTGGCGATCCGCCCGTGGATCCCGAGCGGCTCGAAGAGGATGAAGCCTATCAGGATCAGCCCGAAAATTCCGGTCTCGAGGCCGGGTATGGCCACGCCTCCGCCGCCGAAGACCTCCGCAACCCCGTCGCGCCCGACATTGATCGCCTGCGGGATGATCCCGACCACGGCGGCGCCGTAATAGGCACCCTGTATCGAGCCCAGCCCTCCGATCACGATCATCAGCAGGAGCTGGATCGAGATTACCACGGTGAAGACCTCGTGGTTAAAGGTGTAGAAGAAATGCCCCATTAGCGCGCCGGCCCATCCCGTGACCATGCAGGAAAGACCGAAGGCGGCGGTCTTCGTGCCGGCGAGGCTCACCCCCATGGCCTGGGCCGAGATCTCGGAATCGCGGACCGCGAGGAAGGCTCGCCCGAGCGGAGCGCGCAGGAGGTTGCAGTAGCCCAGCGTCACGACGACGGCGACGGCGAGGCAGAGCCAGTAGAACAGGCCGGGCGAGGCCAGCCGGTCCACCTCCACCCCGGCGATGAAGATGGTCGGCGCGGTCATGCCCGCGATTCCGCCGGTCCAAGGCTCGGCGAGCACGATGATGTCCTCGGTCAGGATCGAGAGCGCCAGCGTGGCGATGGCAAGATAGATGCCGTGCAGCCGGAGTGCGGGTATGGCGACCAGCACGCCGACCAGACCGGTGAGAAGCCCGGCGAGAGGAAAAGCGAGCAGGAAAGGCAGGTCGAACTGTCCCATCAATATTGCGTTGGCGTAGCAGCCCGCGGCGAGGAAGGCGGCATGGCCCAGGCTCGGCTGCCCGGCATGGCCGGTCAGCACCATCAGCCCCATCCCGGCGATGGCCCAGATCAGGACGTTGGTCGCCTCGCCGAGCAGGAAGTCGTCGAGCAGGAACGGAAGCGCCGCGGCGATGGCGAGAAGCGCCGCGTAGCGCGCGGCCTCGCGCGCGTCCGCGAACACGCGGATGTCGTGGTCGTAGCCGGTCTTGAACTGGACCCGCACCATTTCACACCTTCTTCGCACCGACCTGCGCCAAGATGCCGTGCGGGCGGACAATCAGCACCAGGATCATCACCGCGTAAGGTGCGATCTGCGCGTACCCCGCGGAGACGTAGCGGCTCGCGAAAGGCTCGATCAGCCCGACGATCAGCCCGCCCGCAAGCGCTCCGGGCAGCGATCCGAACCCGCCGATCACCGCCGCGGCGAACGCCTTGATGCCCAGGAACCCGGCGCTCGGGTCGATCGAGCCCTTGGACGCGAACAGGAGCCCCGCCACCGCCGCTGTCGCGCCCGCAAGCGCCCAGGTCAGCCCGTGAATCCGCTTCACGGGGATGCCCATGTAATAGGCCGCGAGCTGGTTCTGGCTCGACGCCTGCATGGCGATCCCGAGGCGGGTGCGGGCGAAGAACAGGAAGAGCAGACCGGTCAGGAGAACCGTGACCGCGATGGTCGCGATCTCGTCGAGCCCGAGGATCAGCCCGCCGAGGCGAAAATTGACTCCCGCAGCCGGGCTTTCCAGCGCCAGCGGATCGTGGCCCCAGACGGTGCCGGCGACGAAACGCAGCACGAATCCGATGGCGATGGTCAGGATCATCACCGCGATCTGCGGCTGGCCGATGACGTGGCGCAGCACGCCTCGTTCGAGCAGCCACCCGATGGCCGCCATGGCGAGAATCGCGCCGACGCAGGCGGCCCAGAACGGCGCGCCGACATGGGAGTCGTTGCCGATTGCGAGCGCGATGAAGGCGCCCAGCATCATCATGTCTCCCTGGGCGAAATTGACTTGCTCCGTGGCCTTGTAGATCAGCACGAAGCCGAGCGCGATCAGGCCGTAGACGCAGCCATTGGCAAGCCCGCTGACGATGAGTTGGAGGATCTCCAAGCGCCTGCTCCGAATCGGTCCGCACGATTAACCACCATTCGCCGCGATGAATCAAACTTTTCCGATGGTATGAACGCCCCCTTCAGACGGTATCGAATCATGCCAAGGTGGTGTCGGCATCATCGGAAGCGACTTGGCGAAGCACAGCTTTCAGTTGCAGGGCGCCCGGGGGCCGGTTGGGCCGTGCACGGCATGGAGCGGGCCGGCGCCCGGCAAGGCCCCCGACTCAGAACGGGACGCCGACGGCCTCGGACAGGAAACGGACGAAGGGGCCGCCCGTGCGGGCGATGCCGGCGAAATGATCGAGGAATTCGGGCTTGACGGCCTCGGACTCCCGGAACTCCACCATTGCGATGAAGTCCTTGCGCTTCAGGTCCTCGATCAGCGGGTGGCCAGCATCGTAGCCACGCGGCGGGCGCTTCAGGGATTCGCCGTGCATGGAGAATGTCTTGCCGAAGGCGCCGCCGGTCACGCGCCGCCACACGGCGGGCCGAGCGACTATGGCGTCACGGATGCGCCCAACCGCCTCGCCGCCCGGACGCCATATGCCGACGCCGGCGAAACAACGTCCCGGCTCCAGGTGCAGGTAGAAGCCCGGCGCATGCGCATCCTTGCCGGCGAAATGACGGAAATGCGCACCGACGTTGGTCTTGTAGGGCGTCTTGTCTCGTGAAAAGCGGGTGTCTCGGTAGATGCGGAACAGCGAGCCACCGTTAGGCCTCGGGTCCGCGCGGAAATGCGGGCTGATCGCGGCCAAAGGCTCGGCAAAGGCCGCGATGAAATTCAGCATCGGGTCACGCACCTCGACCACGTAGCGCTCCCGATTCGCTTCGAACCATGCCCGGTCATTGTTCTCCTTGAGCTCAAGCAGGAAACCGAACAGCGCGGGCGGAATCGATGGCGCACCCATAGCCTCTCCTCCTCCATCCGTCCGAGTCGAGTACCGTTTCGATGGCGGCCTTGTCCACCTCGATATGCATGCTCCGGCGTCCCCGATAACAATCAGGCAGAGCTGAACTGGCCGTGAAACCCCAGCGGGATCGGGTAGGGGAGCCACGCCGTTACAATGGGGCCATCAGAGATTCTCCTGGCGTCAAAGACGGTGACGCCGCTGACACCCCGCCTGTGCGCGAGAAACGTTCCGACCAGCCAGCCGTCATCTTCGGAAGACCCCTCGGGAAACGGCACGAAGACATGCTCCTCGGGTACGCGGTCATCACCAAAGTCGTACGAGTCCTTGACACCGGTCTGGTGATCGCGCCGGTCGAGAGTTCGCGGTATCCATTCGAGTCCTTCACCCGGTCTCAGGGTGTAGACGAATCGGTTCCGGAGCCCGACAAGACGTCCGGCGATCTGCGGGAACTCCGCAGGTTCACGACTCTCCGCGATATCAACCCGTCCGTCGGCATGCAGGACGAACTCAGTGTAACGGGGCGCATCCGCATGGCGGAACTCGCCACGCATGATGTGGCGAAACGCATCGTCGATCAGGCTCACGTCTTTCGCGTTGCAATGATCGAAATGGATGTTTCCCGATGAGTCCTCCCAGCCATTGCCATGGTGGAACCCGAACCCGGCGGGCAATTGCACCCATCGCCTGTCGTCGAAGTCATCCTTTGACACCACCAGTGCCCGTGATCCGAGTTCCGGTCTCCAGACATGGGAATCGAGAAACGACTCTCCCTGCCCAAGGTCGAACTCGAACGGAGGGATCACGAGAACGAGGTGACGGGAGGTGATCACGAAGTCATGCACCATGCCCAGGCGTCTTTCCGGAATCACCGCGGCCTTGATCAGCCCGCCGGAGACCGAGATGTGGTAGAGAATGAGAACGGGCGACGGATGCATCGCGTACCCGAAGGCCCACAAGGTACCATCGACCTCGACTTTCGGGTGGGCGGTAAACGGCGTCCCCTTCCAGTTGCCTCCCCAGGACTTGAAGTGTTTCCAGTCCAGCGTATCGCGTTCGAGGACGCTCGCAGAACCACCTTCCCAAAGCGCCATCAGCTCGCCATGGTGGTCGAGCACGGAAATGTTGGCCGCGTTCATGTCGTCCGGGTCGCGCACGGCCGCCATGCCTTCGACGGGCGTTGCAAACCCGGGGAAAAGCCGGCTGCCGGCGGCATCCTCACGGGCAATCTTGGGTGTCGCGATCATACGACCACGGTGTGACAGCCCGGCATCAGAAAACCGGAACTCCTGGATCATGCCGTCACCGTCGAACCAGTGCCGGTAGTGGTGTCCGTATCTGCTATGGGCGGCGGGCCCGTTGCGCCGGAAGAATCCTCTCAGGCCCTCGGGCAAGTTGCCTTCGATTTCGAGCGCGGTGCTGTCGAGCCGATCCGATTCCGGCGTCGACCATCCCAGCAACCGGGAATCACGGGCCAGTTTCTCGCCAAAGTCCTTGCCCCAGTCCGAAACCTCTTTTCCTGCAGAGCCGGCTGCCGGCACGGCCAGAATTTGCGCGATACCCGCGGCGGTCGATGCCGCGACAAACTGTCTGCGATTCATTTCGGGACCTCCTTAGTATTTCATGGTCAGCGTGGTCGAGCCGGCGTTCTTGCCGACGGTTACCGCCGCCTGGTCGAACTTTGGCGGGCCCATGAACCCGGCAGCGTCGTTCGAAAACCCGTATCCCTCGATTGGAATGCCGAGAACATTGAAGTCCATCTCGCCATTGCCGTTCTCGTCATGGAACGCGGTGACCGCGTATTTTCCATCCGGAAGTCCATGATAGGTCACTGCCAGTGTCTTCGTGCTGGCCAGCCGCCATCCGCCGAGGATCATCCCCTCTTCTTCCGGAAACGGCGCTCCCTTGTCCGGCGAGAACAGCGCGAGATAGACACGGCCCGATTCGTTGCGAAGACCTTGGAGCTTTATCGTGATATCGCCAGCCGAAGCGGGCACCACGCCAAGACCCGAAACCATGAGGGCGACCGCCGCCGCGGTGATTGCTGCTGTCTTGCTCACGTTGAATCTCCTTTTTCCTGTCGTTAGCATGGCCGCCTGATGCAGATATCCGAACGGCGGACATCCAAGTCCTCGGTGACGCTTGCCCAGGCGACAACCCGGATTTCGCAAACCGGCCGATTCTTTCGCGAATGGACCAGGGTCTGAATTTGACGATACGTGAACTGGCGCGAAATCCGAGATTTCGCCGGCATGTCCTTGCCGTCGGGGTAACCGTGGCGGTGTTTTCCTATCTTGGTCCGTTCGGAACTTCGGGCCGCCTGACGGCATTCGAGCTTGTCATTTACTGGACACTGGCGATCGTCCCCAACTGGGCACTTGCAGTGATCGTCTTTCCCTACAGTCTTGGTGACCGGTTTCGTACACTGAGGGGGTATCTGCCGGCTGCGGCCGTTGCGACGCTGGCTTGTGCAGTGCCGGGGACCGGTCTCATCCTCGCACTCGAAGCCTGGATGGCCGAACCGATCGAATCGGCGGTAAGTGTCGTGTACGTGTACTCGTGCGTCGTGCTTGTCTTTTTCGTCCTCGCGTTCCTGTCCTACCGGCTGCTCGAGGATCCGTATCGGGCTCCTGCGCCATCGAGCCCAGGCGCCACAGCAGCCGGTTCAGCCGCGCTGCCCGGCGATGAACCGCACGCGTATCCTGAATTTCTTTCGCGTTTGCCAAGCCATCTGGGGAAGGAAATCCTGCACTTGCGCATGCAGGATCATTATGTCGAGGTTCATACAGATCGCGGGAAAGACATGGTCCTGTTGCGTTTTCGCGACGCGATAAGGGAGCTTGATGGCGCGGATGGCCGACAGGTCCACCGGTCGCATTGGGTCGCCCGTCGCGCGGTAACGGGGACCGTGCGGAAGGGTGGCCGCCTCTATCTCAAATTGTCCAACGATTCGACCGTACCCGTAAGCCGAACCTTCATGCCCGACCTGAAAGGCGAAGGCTGGCTATGACATCTTTCCGGCGCGCCGGCCCGACAGGGAAATGGTCGGATCAAGTCAGTCGCGGAAGGTTTCCTGCCGCAGTTTCGCCATGGGGCCGGTTCGTGGCGCCGGCAGCCATGACTGCAGCCGTGCCATTTGCCGAACGAGGAAATTCAACCGATGAACGACGACGACTAACCTGCGCGCCTCGAGGTCGATTACCCCGAACAGCTTGATCGGATCACGACCCTCTTTCGGCCGATCCTGGTCATACCGATCGCGATCGTCTTTGCCTTGCTCGTAAGCCCGGACGATGATTCCGGCGCGATGGCGGGAACTTTCGGCGGGCTTTTCTCCGCGACTGCCGTGATGATTGACTTTCGACAGCGTTATCCACGCTGGTGGTTCGATTTTCCGCGGGAGCTCATTCGATTTGCGGGTCGAATAGGGTGCTACGCGCTTCTCCTGACCGACCGTTACCCTTCGACGGTTGACGAACAGGCCCATCATCTCGAGCTTGACTATCCGGATGCGGCAAACGACCTCAACCGCTGGATGCCGCTGGTCAAGTGGTTCCTTGCCATACCACACTTCCTGGTCCTGGTAGTCTTGACGGTCGGAGTGATTGTCGTGTTCGTGATCGCATGGTTCGCGATCCTGCCTACTGGCCGTTTTCCCTGGCCGCTGTTTGATTACGTCGTGGGTGTCTTGCGGTGGTGGGTTCGGGTTTCGGCCTATGCATCCTGGCTGGTCACTGACCGTTATCCGCCTATCCGTCTCGATTAGGCTGTCCGGGCAATCAGGGTTTCACGCGAACCGGGCGGCGACAAGTCCGTAGTTGTCCCGGCGCCCCGGTGACGGGACAGATTCTGGCCCCGTCCGACTCATGACCCGAATCTTGCCGCACCCGTCTCCGACGGAGACGCGTCAGGCGCGACGAATTCCGGAAACAGGCGTGCAAGTCCCGTTCTTGACGCTTCACAAACTCCTCGCTCGGTAATCAGGCCCGAAACCAGCCTGCCTGGAGTTACATCAAAGGCAGGGTTCGCGCTTTCGGCTCCTTTTGGCGACACCTGCACGAGTCCCAATGAACCGTCTGGGCTCAAGCCCATGACATGGGTGGCCTCGAAGCCATCACGCTCCTCGATCGGAATCTCCTGCACTCCGTCGCGTAAGGTCCAATCGATCGTGGGGGACGGGAGGGCAACATAAAACGGTACTCCATTGTCGTGCGCTGCCAGTGCCTTGAGATAGGTCCCGATCTTGTTGCAGACATCTCCGTCGGCAGTCGTCCTGTCGGTCCCGGTGACAACCAGGTCAACGAGACCGCGCTGCATCAGGTGCCCCCCGGCATTGTCCACGATGTAGCTATGGCTGATACCGTGGCTTCCGAGTTCCCATGACGTCAGTGCGCCCTGGTTTCGGGGCCGGGTTTCGTCGACCCAGACATGCACCGGTATGCCGGCGTCGTGCGCCTGGTACATCGGGCTTGTTGCGGTACCCCAGTCCACTGTCGCGATCCAGCCGGCGTTACAGTGGGTCAGCACGCGCACGGGCTCGCCTACAGGCCTCTTGCGGGAAATTCGCCTGATGATTTCAAGTCCGTGCGCGCCGATTTTTCGATTGATTTCGATGTCCTCGTCGGCGACCTCGTCAGCGAGCCGCATTGCCGCCGCGGCGCGTTCACGTTCCGGCAGTCGCTCGAGTGTCCTGGCACACCGATCGAGTGCCCAGCGAAGATTGACCGCGGTCGGCCGGGTTTCGAACAGGACCTTCCCCGCTTCCTCGAGGGCCGCGTCGCGCGCATCGGAGGCCATGTGCACGGCGATTCCATAAGCCGCAGTGGCGCCGATCAGCGGTGCGCCCCGAACCCACATGTCACGAATCGCGGAAGCGAACGCGTCGAGGGAGTCGAGGTCGGCAATTCGAAACTCGTGTGGCAGCCATCTCTGGTCGATGATCCTCACGCGGCCCCTTTCCTGGTCGCGCCATATTGACCGGTAATGCCGTCCGTCGACTTTCATGCGGTGAGATCCTCAGGTCCTGAAGGGGTCACGAACCGTCACCTTTTCTCATTGCCTTGCCGAACACTCTCGCCATCGACGTCCGTGGAGCGCCCATGATCGGTCTCCGTCGATTCGATGATCCAAGCATAGCCGCAAACCGGATCAGTGTCCTGCGCCAGTTCCGGCTTCGCGGTCCATGTCGCGGCTTCTTCCGCAACGACGCCTGACACTTTGCCTGTAGCCAGACATTCAGTTTTGATCTTTCCTGGTCAGGCGCCACCGCCTTGTGCCGCTTCCCGTGTTCGTGTCTCCCGGCCGGTTTCACCACCGGAACCGTCTCGGGAAAATGAACGGGTTCCGTCCGCGATCGACGGTGCATCGGATTCCGTTTTCCCGCTTTCGGCTTCGTTTTCGAGAATCGCCTGTGTCGGCCTGCAAAGCAGGGACAGTAGCCCCGTCACGTGGCTCCTGCAGGATTCACCCTCCCAGCCTTCCGGGAAAACGTGATCCGGAAGCGTCGGCGCTTTCAGGATCAGCCTCCTCCACCCGTGCACGATCAACACCCTCAACGTCGCCGTCTGCAGCGGGGACAGGGCTTCCGGACCGGTAATCATGGACCGTAGTTCAGCCAGGCGCCCGGCAAACACGCCGGACTCCGTCGCCATTTCGTGCGGGCAGATTTTCTCCGTGATCCACGAGGGCAACTCGCGCCCGGCCTCGAGCCGGGCGCAGAATACGGCCTCGTCATCCAGCCTCTCTGCTGCGACCCAAATGCCGGGACCGATCGAGACCGGATCGGCGCTGAATGTCACCCCCGGATGTCTCGGGCCGGCGAGGACAAGCCAGGCGGGTCGGGAACCAGAGACCGCATCGTAAATTCGCGGACTTGCCGCGGAACTGAGTGTGCGCCCCTTTTCGGAGAGGAAATGGACGCTTCTCCGCCCATCCCGCCGGCTGATGATCCAGTCGTCCTTGCGCAACCGATGCAGTGCGACGCGAATGGCTTCTGGCTTGATCCCGATCAAGTCCGCAAGGCAACCCAGCAGGGTCCCGCTGATCTCCGTTCCCGGTTCGCGTGCCAGCTCGCCGAATACGGTCACGACCCACGACCATACCCGCGGCAATTCGCCACCGGTGATGCATTTGACCAGTTCGTCGAACGCTTTCCTGTCCATTCTCATGCTCCAGGCCGGAACGCGGGCGGTCCTGCCCTACGCGGCGTACGCGTTCATGGTCCGAAGTTCGTATTCCGCGACATGATCTTCATCCTGGTTGATCAGGGTAACGTGCCACCGGACCTCACCGTATTCCTCGTTGCGCGGCGTTTTCCGCTTCACGGTCAAACGGACCCGGATGCTGTCTCCAGGCTCGACCGGTTTCATGAACTTCAGGTCAGTCAATCCCGTATTGGCCAGTACCGGTCCCTCCGAAGGTTCAACGAACAGCCCGGCCGCGAAGCTGAGAAGCAGGTAGCCGTGTGCAACGCGTCCGGGAAAGAACGGGTTCCTCCTTGCTGCCGCATCATCCATGTGGGCATAGAAGGTGTCACCCGTGAACCCGGCAAAATGCTCAATGTCCTCCAGCGTCACCCTGCGGGCCGCAGTGTGGATTGTCTCGCCGATTTCCAGTTGATGAAAGGTGCGCGTAAACGGATGGGCTTGCCCGGAAGACTCGCCGGCGCCAGGGACCCATTGGTCTCCAACTGCCGTGAGCAAATCGGGACTGCCCTGGACTGCGGTGCGCTGCATGTAGTGCATCACGCCACGCATTCCACCGAGCTCCTCGCTGCCGCCGGCGCGTCCGGGCCCACCGTGGACCATGTGAGGCAACGGCGACCCGTGACCGGTTGCTTCCTTCGCGGATTGACGGTCATTGAAATACAGGCGCCCGTGAAACGCACCGCTACCCAGCACGACTTCGCGGGCAAAGTCGGGGTCATGGGTCATGATCGATGCCACGAGCGACCCGCCACCCCGGTTCGCCAATTCGATCGCGTGCCCGGGATCACGATATCCCATGATCGTCGATACCGGGCCGAACGCTTCCGTTTCGTGGATGCGCCCGGCACCATCCGGATCGCTGCAGACAAAGAGCATGGGAGGCAGAAACGCGCCCCGGTCACGGTCCGCGCCCGTGACCCGGAAGTGTTCCGGGTCCCCGCTGACACGCTCTGCCTCGCCAGCGATTACTGACGCCTTTTCCAGGACATCGAATTTCTGGTTTCTGGAAATCAATGCCCCCATTTCGGTGTCATCGGACCTGGGATCGCCGATCCTGGTTCGCTCCAGCCGGGATTTCAGCGCTTCAGTGACGGCGCCGACACATGCCTCGGGTGCGAGAATACGCCTGATCGCCGTGCATTTCTGGCCGGCCTTCGTTGTAATCTCGCGTCGAGCTTCCTCGATGAAAATGTCGAATTCCGGCGTTCCGGCAACCGCGTCGGGACCAAGTATCGACGCGTTCAGGCTGTCCTGCTCCGAGACGAACCGAATCGAACTGTTGATGATGTTCGGCCTGGAACGCAACAGGCGGGCCGTTCCGGCGGATCCGGTAAAGCTAACGACATCCTGGCTCGTCAACATGTCAAGCATGTCACCGAGTCCGCCCGTCACGAGTTGCAACACACCGTCGGGCAGGATGCCACTGTCCAGGATGACCCTGGCCGCTGCCTCCGTGACATAGCAACTCGAGGTGGCGGGTTTTACGATCGCGGGGACACCGGCAAGAATCGTCGGCGCCAGCTTTTCCAGCATTCCCCAGACCGGAAAGTTGAATGCGTTGATGTGAACGGCAACTCCATGAACGGGAGTCGCAACGTGCAGCCCCTTGAAGGTTCCCGACCGCGACAACTGCTCGACGCCACCGTCGAGGTAGACACGTGAATCCGGCATTTCGCGTCGCCCCTTGGACGCATAGACGAAGAGCGTTCCAATGCCGCCATCGATATCGATCCATGCGTCTTTCCTGGTAGCGCCTGTCGAAAACGACAGATCGTAAAGCGGTTGCTTGTGCCGGTCGAGGTGTAGCGCCAGGGCTTTCAACATCCGGGCCCGGTCATGGAACGTCATCTTTCTGAGCACCGGACCGCCGATTTTCCGTCCATGGTCAAGAACAGCCCCGGGGTCGATTCCCTCGTTGCCGGCACGGGCAATGACATCGTCGGTAACGGCATCCCTGATTTCGCGCGCAAAGGGGCCCGGCCCAGTCCATCTGCCCGCGACAAAGCTGTTGACGTCAATCAGTGTCATGGGGGACCTTCAGGTTGTATCGCCCGGCGCGCCGCCACGATCCCGGACTCGCCGCTTCCAGGGATTCCAGCGCCGACCTGATCCGCGCGTTTCCCGTGGCCGCGGCTGCGTGCATGGGACCCCCCTTCCAGCCCGGAAACCCGTAGCCGTGAATCTTGACAAGATCGATCGTCGCGTCGTTCGCCGCCATCCCTTCCTCGACGAGAAGAGCGCCCGCGTTGGCGAGGACCGCAATCAGTTGCCGCCGGATTTCTTCCCCGGAGAACGCCTTCCTGGTGATCCCGTGCTCCGCAGAATAGGCCGAGATCAACTCGTTGACCTCCGGGTCCCGGTGTGGAGTCCTGTCACCCTGATCGTAGCGATACCAGCCGGCACCGGTTTTTTGGCCGTAACGGCCGCGCGCGCATAGCCGGTCAGAAATCCCGACATGACGTTCGCCGGGGTCGCGTACCGAGTCCAGCCGGCGCCGGTTGGATTCGGCGATGTCGAGCCCGCTGGCGTCCTGGGCTTCAAACGGACCCATTGCCATACCGAATGCCCGCATTGCGGAATCGATCTCATCGGGAAACGCACCGTCTGCCAACATGTACTCGGCGGCCCGCCTGTAATCCGCAAGCATCCGGTTACCTATGAATCCGTCGCCGTTTCCGGCAGGCACGGCTATCTTCCGCAACCGTTTTCCGAACGAAAACACCGTTGCAAGCGTGTCGACAGACGTCTCCCGCAGCCGAACCACCTCCAGCAGTTTCATGATGTGGGCAGGCGCGAAAAAGTGAAGCCCGACGCAGCGTTCCCGATTTCTCGTGACACGAAATATCTCCTCCGGATCCAGGTATGACGTGTTGGTCGCAAGGACCGTGGTCTGCCTGACGACACTGTCTACCTCCCGAAAAACCTCCTGCTTGGTCGCCAGGTCCTCGAAAACCGCCTCGATCACGACGTCCGCATCCTTTGCTCCGGCGACTTCGGAACTCGTCGAGAACAACCCGAACTGCCGCGTCCTTTCCGTCCTGTCGATCTTGCCGCGGGAAAATGCCCCGTCGATCATGGCCCGCACGCGTACCCTGGCAGCCTCTTCGCCCGCGGAATCCCTTTCCACGACGATCACGGGAAGTCCCGCGTTCAGGCACGCAACCGTAATCCCGGCGCCCATCAGCCCGCCGCCAATGACAGCGACGGTCCCGACTGGCTCCGCTTCCCCACCGCGAACGATCCCGGGCCTGGCAACGGCCCGTTCCGCGAAAAAGACGTGAAGCAGTGCGCGGCACTCATCCGATTTCCGCATTTCCAGGTGGTGCGCACGTTCCCGTGGCTGGCTTTCAGCGTAGGGACGGGCTGCCCAGGTCAATGCTTCCAGATTCGCCCGTGGAGCCTTGCGCCCGCGCCCGCGGCGCCTCAGTTCTTCTCGCCTCCGCACCAGCCAGGACTGACCAGGTGCATCGATTCTCCTTCGAGAGACAGCTTCAGGCGGAACCCTTTTCCTGAATTCGGAAACGCGCTTTTTCGGATGATCCTCGATTGCATCAATTGCGCCAAGCTCAAGCGCACGTTCAGCGAAAACCAGGCGCCCAAGGCACGCCATTTCGAATGCGGCATCCCAGCCGAACAGGCGCGGGGCACGCTGGGAGCCACCGGCACCGGGAATCAAGCCCACGTTGACTTCGGGCAAACCGAACCGGGTTCCCGGGACCGCGATTCGAAAAGCCGCAGCCATGGCGACTTCCAGTCCTCCGCCGAGAACCGAGCCATGGAGAAGAGCGAGGAACGGCGTACCACTGCTTTCGATCCTGTCGACGAGGTCCGGCAGGTGAGGTTCCTGTGGCGGGCGGTCGAATTCGCGCATGTCGCCGCCCGCAATGAACGTGCGCCCAAGGCAATTCAGGATTGCCAGGCGCGCTCCCTGGACGTCGTCCACGGCCGACCACAGGCCCTTTCGAACTTCCGTCGATGTGGCGTTGACTGGTGGATTGTCGATCGTCACCCAGGCAACATCGCCATCGCGTTCCACCCGGACAACACTCATTGGAGTCCTCGAATTTCGGATCAGGCAAAGCGCATCAATTCATTGACCACCCGGTTGGTTCATGCAAGGGGAAACGGCCCGATCACGACATGTGGACCGACCCATGAGCGACACGATTCTTGTGGACCGTCATGACGACTGGCTCGAGATCGCGCTGAACCGGCCTGACCGGCTGAACAGTTTTACCGTGGAAATGCACTGCGCGCTCCGCGCGGCGCTCGAGCAGGCACGGGACGAGAACGCGCGCGCCATACTGTTGACGGGCAAGGGACGCGGTTTCTGCGCCGGACAGGACCTGAATGACCGGAACCCGTCGGCGGCTGACGATCCCCCGAGTCTCGGGGAAACGGTTCGCACATACTATTCTCCGCTCGTCCGCATGATCCGCGATCTTCCGTTTCCGGTCGTTTGTGCGGTCAACGGCGTCGCGGCCGGAGCAGGCGCAAGCGTTGCGCTGGCGTGCGACATTGTCCTCGCGGCGGAAAGCGCCCGTTTCATACAGTCGTTCGCGCGGGTCGGGTTGATTCCGGATACGGGTGGCAGCTGGCATCTTCCACGGCTTCTCGGCGAAGCCCGAGCCAAGGCCCTCGCGATGACTGCAGACCCTCTCCCGGCCCGGACGGCCGAGGAATGGGGGTTGATCTGGAAGGCGCTCCCCGACCAGGAACTGATGTCCGGGGCCCGCTCATTGGCGGAGCGCCTTGCCCGGGGACCGACATTCGGACTCGGGAAGACCAAGCATGCCATCCAGGCCGCGGCATTCAACACTCTTGATGCGCAACTCGAGCTCGAAGCCGCCATGATGGAAGCATGCGGCCAAACAGCGGATTACGCGGAAGGTGTATCCGCTTTCCTTGACAAGCGCCCGCCAGCCTTCACGGGCAAGTGACAATGACACCCGAGGAGCGCGCCAAAAGATCCGCCGAACAGATGTGGCGGAACGACGAGGCGTCGAAATGGCTGGGCCTCGAGCTCGTCGAGGTCAGTGAAGGCCGCGCCGTGGTGACGCTGGAGGTCGGCCAACACCACTGCAACGGCCATGGCATGTGCCACGGAGGTATCACGTTTTCGCTCGCAGACTCTGCATTTGCCTTCGCCTGCAACAGCCGAAACAGGCGAACGGTCGCCCAGCACAACCTGGTGAGTTATGTCGCTCCGGCCCGCAAGGGAGACACTCTGACGGCGGAAGCCCGCGAGATCTCGCTTTCGGGACCAAACGGCATCTACGACGTGCGGGTAAGCCGGCAGGATGGTGCCGTGATCGCCGAATTCAGGGGCATGTCCCGCATGATCAAGGGCAGTCTGTTCGAGGAATAGACGGCGATTCCGACGAAAGGCCTCACCTCGTCGAGATACGGGCAGGATCCGATCGAATTTGCCAGTCGGGACGAATTTTAACCCATGCAACGCGAACAACCCAGGTGGTCGGTCCGCCACGCCTGCGACAATGTCCAGGGTTATGGGAACGGGTTCGAGGCTGCAGGCGTTCGCTGCGACGCTGTCGTCCGGAATCCCGGTCGGCCTGAAGGAAACCGGGGCACGGCCGCCGGGTGATCGACAACCTTGCCGGAGAGCAGTTCCTGGCCCGGACAACGGCATAAGGCCATGACCAGAAATGCGATCGCAGTCTTGGCGGGTTGCGGGTTGGAATACCCTTGACCGACGCGCGAGTCCGGGCAGCGCCCCTCGGCAGGTACCGAGAACGCCGGCAAACTTGGAGCCCGTTTGACCCATATGCACAATTTCCGGACCGATTTCACTGGTATCGCCACGCGGTGCGGCTCGAAGATGCTGCCCGACCGCTATCGCTCGAATTCAACGGCAACACTTCGGGTGACCGGCAGGGATTGGCAGGCCAGGATATAGCCGCTGTCGATCTCGCTCTGGCCGAGTGCGTG
This sequence comes from Paracoccaceae bacterium, assembly GCA_963664045.2. Classification (GTDB taxonomy): domain Bacteria; phylum Pseudomonadota; class Alphaproteobacteria; order Rhodobacterales; family Rhodobacteraceae; genus JAPPHA01. Next base: position 264,082 of record CAXXGT010000007.1, read on the forward strand.
GTTGGCAATCATCTCGACCGTTCCGTCGAGTATCCGGCACCGGCAGGTGGAACAGATTCCTGCCTGGCAGGCGTAGGGCACCTCAAGAGCGTTCTCGAGCGCGGCGGCAAGCAGGGTCTGGCCTTTCGCCATCCGTATCCTCCTCGAAGCCCCGTCGACCGTAACCGAAGCTTCGATCGTTCCACCTGCAAGTCTTGACTGTTTCGGCACTTGTCCGCGCTCGAGACGGCCCGGCTGGTCGCTTCGGAACAGCTCCATCTTGATTCGGTCACGCGTCATTCCGTGGCACCGAAGGCATTCTGAGATCGTCTCCATCATCGGCTGCGGACCGCAGGTGAACGCCATGTCCGCCGAGCGTATATCGACCCAGTCCCGGAACAGGGCATCGCACTTGTTCCTGTCGATCACTCCCGAGAACAACCCGGAATCCCTTGTGCCGGAATCGAGAATATGGACGAGGTTCAGCCGGTCGAGATGCTGATCCTTCAGATCGGCCAGTTCGTCTCGAAACATGATCGTGTCCGGAGCACGGTTGGCGTAAACCAGCGTAAACCTGCTTTTCGGCTCCTCTGCCAGGACGGTTTTCAGGATCGAGAGGACCGGCGTGATTCCCGACCCGCCCGCAAAACCGAGAAAGGTCCTGCGGCGTTCCGGAGAAATCTCCGTGTGGAAACTGCCCCTCGGATGCATCGCTTCCAGTACGTCACCGGGCTTGAGCGCGGTATTGGCCCAGGTGGAAAAGGCTCCTCCCTCCACACGCTTGATTCCGATCTGAATGCGCCCCTCGCCACGACCCGTGCAGATCGAGTAGTTTCGCCGGACCTCCGTTCCACCGAATTCCTTTCGGAACGTCAGATACTGCCCCGGCACGAAGTTCACCCCGGCGCCATCCAGTGGTTCCAAAGTCACGACAACCGCATCGGGAATGGTCTTGCGGAGATCCGTGACCTTCAGTTCCCGGAAAAGCGCCACTGCCCGGTCCTCAGATGCACTTGAAGTAGTCGAATGGCTCCAGGCAGGCGTCGCAACGCCATTGGGCCTTGCACGGCGTCGAGCCGAACTGGCTGACGAGTGACACCATTCTGCTGCCGCAACGCGGGCATGTTTCCGGACGGCCTGCTGAACTCGGGGGCGAAATCCCGAACCCGGCCAGGTTTTTCCGCCCCTTTTCGCTCAACCAGTCCGTTGTCCACGGTGGAGATACCTGTGTTCTGATCTTGTAACTACTGATGCCCCCGTCCTCGAGTGCCCGGCCGATGTCCGCCGCGATGACCGCCGTCGCCGGACATCCCGTATAGGTCGGCGTCACGGTCACTTCCAGCGTGTCGCCACGCCACCCGACATCCCTGACGATCCCGAGGTCGACGACCGAAATAACCGGGATCTCCGGATCGGGCACCTGGTCGAGCAGGTTCCAGATTTTGGCGACGTCAGGCAAGGCCCTACCAGCGAGCGCCGGGATAGGCGCGCTGCAGCCACTGCATCTGTGCAAGCAGGTGACCCAGGTTTTCCGAGTGGCGCACTCCGGACTTGCCGCCGCTGTGAGCGAAACCGGCATCAGGCGCGATCAGGGTAGCCTCCGCCAAGACTTCACGGACGCGCACATCGAACCGCCGCTTCAGGCTCGAAAGGGTCGGCGCGATTCCGGCATCCTCGAGGGCAGCGTCCACATCATCGGGATCAAACATCTCTCCGACATAGGGCCAGAGCAATTCCAGCGCCCCCTGCATCCTTTCGTGGCTTTCCTCAGTGCCATCGCCAAGCCCGATGACCGTACCGGCAGACCGTTCGACATGGTACCGCACTTCCTTGACTGTCTTGGCCGCGATACCGGCAATTCTGGATTCTGCCGAATCCTCCAGCCCTGCCAACAACTCGACATGCCATGCATCGAACAGGAACTGCCGGACCATGGTCTGCCCGAAATCACCATTCGGCTGTTCGACCAGCAGGAGGTTCCGGAAATCCCAGACATCCCTCAGCATGGCCAGGTCATTCGCCGTTCGACCCTTTCCCTCGACTTCTCCCGCGAGACCCAGCCACAGCTGGGTTTGCCCAATCAGGTCCAGTGCGATGTTGGCGAGCGCGATGTCTTCTTCGAGAACAGGGGCGTGCCCGCACCATTCGCTGAGCCGGTGTCCGAGGACGAGCGCATTGTCTCCCAGCCGGCACAGGAATTCGAAACAGGCGTCGTTCCGGTCCATTACATGGCCCCGATCTCATCCGGGACATCGAAGAACGTCGGATGGCGATAGACCTTTGAGCTGGCGGGATCGTAAAACGCCCCCTTTTTCGAAGGAGACGACGCGGCGATGTCCCTCGCCTTGACCACCCAGATCGAAACGCCTTCGCTTCGGCGTGTATAGACGTCGCGCGCATTCCTGATTGCCGTCTCGGCATCCGGCGCGTGCAGCGACCCGAAATGCCGATGTGCCATACCATTCCGGCCTCGGACAAAGACCTCCCAAAGCGGCCATTCGTGTTGCGCAGGAGAACCGTTGTCCAATTCATTGGGGTTTTTGCCAGCTGTACTCATGCCGCGTCCAACTCCCGGGCCGCCTTTTTCCTGGCGTGCGCGAGGAGGCCGTCCCGAACCCACCGGCCGTCGTCCCAGGCCTTTTTCCGGGCCGCGAGGCGTTCGGAATTGCAAGGTCCCCGACCATTGATGACCTCGAAGAATTCGGACCAGTCCGGTTCGGAAAAATCGTGGTGACCTCTCGTTTCGTTCCACTTCAAGTCAGGGTCCGGGATGGTCAACCCGAGGTACTCTGCCTGCGGCACCGTCTGGTCGACGAACTTCTGCCGAAGCTCGTCATTGGTGTTCATCTTGATCTTCCAGGCCATCGATCTTGCCGAATGCACGCTGTCCTTGTCCGATGGTCCAAACATCATCAGCGAGGGGTACCAGAAGCGGTCGAGCGCATCCTGGGCCATCTTTTTCTGGGCTTCGGTTCCGTTCACCATCGTCATCATGATGTCGAATCCCTGCCTCTGGTGAAAACTCTCTTCCTTGCAGATCCGGACCATTGCACGGGCGTATGGACCGTACGACGTACGCTGGAGCGGCACCTGGTTCATGATTGCCGCGCTGTCGACCAGCCATCCGACAGCTCCCATGTCCGCCCAAGTCAGCGTCGGGTAGTTGAAAATGGACGAATACTTCATGCGTCCTTCGAGGAGCAGCTCCGTCAGTTCGTCGCGGCTGACCCCGAGCGTCTCGGCCGCGCAGTAAAGATAAAGTCCGTGACCTGCCTCGTCCTGGACCTTGGCCAGCAGGATGGCCTTTCTCTCCAGCGTGGGCGCGCGGGTGACCCAGTTCCCCTCGGGCAATTGTCCGACGATTTCAGAATGCGCGTGCTGGCCGATCTGCCGGATCAGGGTTTTCCTGTATCCCTCCGGCATCCAATCGTTCGGCTCGATCGCTTCTCCCTTGTCGATCCGCTCCTGAAAGGCAACCGCATTGGCAGAATCATCCATACTGTCGGTAGCGATCATCTGGGCGTACAAAACTCGACCCTCCGTATCAAACACGTTCCAGGATAACGGCTGTACCCTGCCCAACGCCAACGCACATCGTGCACAGGGCGTACTTTCCGCGAATTCGCTGCAACTGGCGGGCTGCCGTCAGAACAATCCGCGTTCCGGTCATGCCGAGCGGATGGCCGAGTGCGATGGCGCCCCCGTTCGGATTTACCCTTTCGTCGTCATCCGCCACACCGAGTTGTCTCAGCGTTGCCAGCCCCTGGCTGGCAAACGCCTCGTTAAGCTCGATCACATCGATCTGGTCAATGCTCAACCCCGCCCGGCCAAGCACTTTGCAGCACGCCGGGACAGGCCCGACGCCCATGACACGGGGCAGGACTCCAGCGGAAGCCATCCCGACGACCCGCGCGACCGGTGTCAGCCCATGGTCCCTCGCGCCGGTTTCGGATGATACCAGGATCGCCGCGGCGCCATCATTGATTCCACTGGAATTGCCTGCAGTCACGGAGCAGTCACGACCGTTGATCCCGTTCAGGCTGGCGAGACCATCCGCCGTCGTACCAGGTCTCGGATGCTCGTCTTCGGTCACCTCGACGTCACCGCCTTTCGGTTGCGGAACACGGACAGCCACGATTTCGTCCCTGTAGAATCCGGCCTCGTGCGCGGCAGCCCATCGACCCTGGCTTCGCACCGCGAAGCGGTCCTGGTCGTGGCGGGAGACATTGAAATCATCCGCGACAATGTCGGCAGTTTCCGGCATCGAATGCGTGCCAAAGGCAGAGTCCATCTTCGGGTTCACGAAACGCCATCCGATGGTCGTGTCATGAACCTCCTGCGCACGCGAGAACGCCGACGGTGCCTTCGGCATGACGAAGGGCGCCCGGCTCATGCTTTCGACACCTCCGGCGATCACCAGGTCGTAATCGCCGGAACGAACGCCACGCGCGGCGAATGCAACGGCATCCATACCGCTGGCGCAAAGCCTGTTCACGGTCAGTGCCGGTATTTCGGCGGGCAGGCCGGCGAGAAGCGTGGCCATCCGCGCGACGTTCCGGTTGTCTTCCCCTGCCTGGTTAGCACATCCCAGAACGACTTCGTCGAGCCTGCTCCAGTCAACGCCCGTGTTACGGTGCATCAGCGCGATGATCGGGAAAGCGGCAAGGTCGTCGGTCCTGACCGACGACAGCACCCCGCCATACCGGCCAATCGGTGTCCGTACACCGTCGCAGATCAAGGCGTCCAACGGCCAAGTCTCCCAAGTCTCGTGACCTCACCAACAGTATATGTTCGAGGCGAATGGCTGCCAAGTCACTAGTTACGCAAAGTCAAGAATTTCGGTTTTTTGTAACATGTAAGTGTCCTGAATTCGCCTTGGGGTCCTCACCAAAGGGTTCCGCTGGGAGTTCCCCGGATCGAAATCGATGCACCGAACAGCGGGGCGAACCGGTCACCACCTGTCCATCGGCAACGCACTATTCCCGGAAAAATGAGATGTCCTTACGGAGGAAGAATTGTTCACAGCGGCACCGATAAGCCCGGAAGACCGGGCGTAGCCTCTGGACGCCATCTTGGTGTTTGCCAGTGGATTAATGTCTCCTTCCTCTGGCGCCCGATCCTCCGGGACGAGTCTGACAACCACCTGATCGAGCTGCCGGTTGCCGGGAAGGCATCTAGGCCGTCACTGGCAACGAAAAGGACGTTGCGGCGGGGGAACTGATCCTTGGTGGCCTCCAGGTCGTTACGCCGGGAGCCTGGCTGATGCGGGATGACTGACATTGCAACACTGACGACCCGGCTTCCGGATGCGCATCGAGATCGGTTGGCGGCGATGGCGGCGCAGCATGGGTTTGGCCTGAATAAGCTGATGCAAGCGTTGAACGAACATGACGCCGAAATGCGATTCCGGATGCGCGCGGCCCGCGACGAACCCGGGCGCGGGTTGAAGGTGCTTGATGACCTCGACCGTCGCATGCGGATGCGCTCATCGAGAAATTGCACGGGTGCCGAATGGGCAGATCATGGTCACGGTTTCCGTGGCCTTCCGGTTCCGTATTGCCTGGACCGAACGCGATCAACATGCCGAAGTCGTATTTCCCGGGCATTGACATCTTCCCCGCTCTGGAGAGCGAGGATTTCATCGAGGCGTTGCAACGGGTTCTTTTACGCCGGTTTTCCCGGCTCCGGACCCGAATGGCTTCCAGGAGCCGGCTTCTCCGGAAACGATGCAGGCGCTGACCCGGAAGCGGAAGCCCGGAGAACTGCGGCCTGTCCGCCGGAGCTGCGGGAAGGCTGTTGCGACTGCCGCGCTCCGAAAGTTTCGTTGTTTGATGCTCGCACGGGAACGGCTTTCCGGGATTCCGTCGCGAACAGCGTCGGCGAGCGCACAACCCAATTTCGATTTCGTAAATCTTCGGCGTTCGCGCATTGTCATATCGAAAGTTTCAAGCGGAGACGCTTTCCCGTTCCGTCATTGCTCCGACCGGTCTTCTTTCCGCGTTCGCCAACGCTTCAGCTCGACGTCGCACGGGTTTTACATGCGCCCGCACGTTATCGCGTGATCTCGCCCCCGAGAATTGTCGCGATAACGGGCACCGACTCCAGTTCGCCCGGATCGACTTCAAGCGGGTCGGCACCGAGCACACAGAAGTCCGCCTGTTTGCCGCACTGGATCGAACCGACACGATCGTCGAGCTTGAGGACATATGCCGCGCCCATCGTGATGCAGTGGAGAGCCTGCGGGACGGTGAGTTGTTGTGAATCTCCCAGTCTCCTGCCCGATTCCGTCTGCCGATTGACCGCGCACCACGCCGTCTTGAGCGGTGCGAGCGGCGTGACCGGAGCGTCGGAGTGAATGGCGAAATCTCCGTCGAAAACCCGCCACGCGTCAGCACAGGCATTCATCCTCCGTGCCCTGTCAGGGCCAACGGTGCCGGTCCAGTGAACATCACCGAAATAATGCAAATGATTGGCAAAGAGATTCACGGTCAGGCCAAGGGCCCGCATTCGCTTGAACTGGTCGACACCGGCGAGCTGGGCATGCTCAAGCGTGTGGCGGAGATCCGGATTCGGGAAGGCGAGCATGGCCGCCTCGAATGCCCGAATTGACTCTTCGGTTGCCTCGTCCCCGTTGGCATGAATATGGATCTTGACTCCTGCTTCATGGAGGACACGGACTGATCTCCGAAAGTCGTCCATATCCATGTTCCAGATGCCGTTGTCGCGTCCGGTCATGTAGCCGGGGGGCTTGAGTTTCGCCGTCCGGCCCTGGATGGTGCCGTCGGTGAACAGCTTGGCACTGCCCAGGAACAGTCTTGACGTCGATCTCTTGCCGAGCGCCCTTGCCCTCGCTGCCGCCTCTTCGGGTTCAACCTCGGTTGCGGCCATCACCGGGGCATACCGGATCGGAAACTCCGGTTCCGAGGTGACCCTGAGGAGCATCCGGACTTCCTCCTCGAACAGGTCCGAGCTGAGATCGGCGATGGTGGTGACCCCGCAACAGCGCGACAGTCGACCGTAATCACGAACCGATTGTTCATCGGAAAGTCCGGAGACGGAGATCCCTGCCATGTTCATGACCGGTGTCATTGCCTTGAATTCCTGCAGTTCTCCCGTGAGCGTGCCGTCCGGGGCCATGCACAACCCCTCGACATCCGCACCGGCATCCAGTCCCGCCAGTTCAAGGGCCTTGGTGTTGGCGGTCAGGACATGAAAATTCGAATGGAATAGAACCACCGGCTGTTCGCGCGAAACCTTGTCGAGCAGGTTGCGGTCCAGCCTCGGTCCTTCAACGAAGGCGGCGTCATATCCCCAACCCACGACCGGCGCATTCGTGGACGTCGACACCGCCACCTCCCGAAGTCTCTCGACTATGGCATCGTCGGAATTCGCGCCATCCCAGGTGCCACCCTCGACACTGGTTCTCGGGTAATGCCCGACATAACAGTATCGGGAAACGCCGCCCGCCATGACATGGGCATGGGCTTCGATCAAACCCGGCATGAAAACCCGGTCGGCGAATCTGTCATCGAGCTTTGTCTCTTCGCCCCAACCGCTGGCACAGTCAGGACCGCCGACCGCAAGCACCAGTCCGCCGCGAACCGCGACATGCGTCGCTTCGGGGATGTTGCGGTCCATCGTGATGATTTTCTTCGCCGCGAATACGGTGATCATGTCTTTCCTCCATTCAAATCCGCAACCGTATAGCTGTTTTCATCGCCGCCCTGATAGCTTTTTCGGGTGTCTCGGTCCTGTCGCCACGGGCAGTTCCCCGAACCCGAGGCGTAAGGATGGCCAGTCCATCATGGGATGGCCGATCAATTTCGCCGTTCAGGCCGAGGAGGACAGGAAACGGACACGGGCATTGATCAAGGTGGTTGGCATTGCCGCCGATTCACCTGATAGGTTTCTGCACCTTTTTTCGGGCGTGCGGCGGCAACGGATCTGCATCGCGCACGCTGTCAGTGGAGCCGGTCGTTCTGATCGCGGACGAGGCCGTGCCGGCGCTTGATGTCTCGATTAAGGCGCAGGTTCTCGGCCTCCTCGACAACGCCTGCCGGAAACACAGCCTTGCCGTGCTGTTCATCACCCATCATCTGCGGGGCGCCGTCCAGATCTGCGACCGCATCATCGTCTTGCAGGATGGCCGCCTGGTTGAACAGGGCCTGATCAGGGAAGCCTGCGCCAATCCGCGTGAACCGTACACGCGCGAACTCCTGGCAGCGGCGCCGGGGCGGGTCCAGTCATCGGCCTGACCGTTTCGGGCGCCTGTAGAACCCTTTACGTCAATCCGGAACGCATGGATCTATCGGCCCGATCGGCAGGTTCAGCCGTTCCTCCACCGCGCGGGCCACTTGCAGCAATCTCGCTTCTCCTCTTGGTGGGCCGATCAACTGGATGCCGACGGGCAGTCCCCGCCGGGTGAATCCGGCCGGCATCGCGATGGACGGCAGCCCTGTCGTGGTCGAAAGAAAGGAAAAGCGCAGCCACTCGACATAATCTCCCATTTCGACGCCGTCGACAAACGGGGGATACTCGACGTCGACGGGTCCCGGTGCGATTCCCGTGACCGGCAAGGCCAGAACGTCGTGGCTTTCCAGGAACTGCCGCATGATCTCGTAGAGCACAGTCTTGTTTCTCAATGCCCGGAAGATATCCGGCGCTTGCAGGTTTCGGCCGAATTCGGCGTTTTCCCGGAGCGTTCTCTTGAAGTACGCCTTCGCTTCATCCGGGAGGTAGTCGATCACCGCACCGTAGTGAATTCCCCTCAGCGTCAAATAGGTATCGTTGAGCCCGGGCAGGTCCGGACATGCTTCCTCCACGATGACATCTCGATCGGCAACAGTCTCGAGAGATGTTCGCAAGACTTCCCTTATCTCGCTTTCGACGGGCGCGAACCTGCCGAGGTCTTCTGCGAAGGCAATTCGAATTCGACCCGGGTTTTCCCCGACGGCAGCCTGGAACGGGACATCAGGCGCCTCCAGGCTTATGGGATGCCGCGGATCGTAGCCGCACATCGCATCCAGAAGGAGTGCCGTATCCAGGACGTCCCTGGCCATCGGACCGTCGACGGCTTCGGGCGCGAACGCCAGATCCCTTGGACCACCACCGCATCGACCCGGGGAGGGCCGAAACCCGATGACACCGCAGAACGACGCCGGCGTTCGCAACGAGCCCGCCAGGTCCGAGCCGTGGCAAAGCCAGAACTCTCCGGTCGCCAGTGCGACCGCGGAGCCTCCGGATGAACCTCCGGCATTCATCGCGGTGTTCCAGGGATTGCGGGTAAAGCCAAAAACGTCATTGAACGTGTTGGCGCCGGCACCGAACTCGGGCGTGTTCGTCTTTCCCGCGATGACTGCACCTCTTGCCTCAAGCCGGTCGATGAGAGCGTCACTGCAATCGGGAACGTTGTCTTTCATCGCCGGGCTGCCACAGGTGTTGGCAAGGCTGGCCACATCGATCAGGTCCTTGATTCCCACGGGCAGACCCGCGAGCCAGCCGGGCTCGCGCGCAGCGGTCAGGCTTCGCTCGTCGAGCCGTGCGATCGATTCCCGGGCGCGCCTTTCGCAGTGAACGACGGTGGCATTGACGGCGGGATTGACCTGTTCGATGCGCTTGAGCGATGCTTCCAGAAGCTCGTCGGGCCTGATCTCCCCGGCCTTGAGCAGTCTGACGGCCTCCCTTCCGGACAAGGCGCAGAGTTCAGGACCCGTATACACCGTCTCTGGTCTGCTCATGGCCATTCTCCCGAATTTCGACATACGTGGAGGCTAACCTGCACAGGTGTTCGACCGGAGATCACCCTCATGTCTGTCCTCAACTCCCTCAGCCGGTGACTTGCCATGCTGAAATCGACTTTGTAACAAAGTTTAATTTTCGCGGTGGAAACCCGCCATTGGCGTTCATTCAGGTGGTGTGTGTCAAGGGTCTATTTGAAATTGGGCGTGTTGCAAACACAATGACCTTGATCAATCGATACTGGAGGTCCTTGTGGGAGGGGGTTTCTTCGGAAACCGGGGACGAACGTCGACAAGAAGTCGATTCGGCAACAGCTAAAGTCGTGCCGATGATATGGCTTCTCGGAAAGACGGCGGCGGGCAAGTCATCAATTGTCAAATGTGTCACGGGTGCTTCCGAAATCGAGATCGGAAACGGTTATCGACCCTGCACCCGGACCGCCGACGTTTTCGTGTATCCGCCAGACCAACCCCTGCTTAAATTCCTGGATACACGCGGGCTCGGTGAAACCGGATATGATCCTGCCGAAGATATTCGCGAATGCATGGAACACAGTCACGTCGTCGCGGCGGTCGCGAAACTGGATGATCCCAACCAGCAAGAACTCCGTGACGTGTTGCGGACCGTGAGCAGAAAAGCCCGTGGCACGGAAATCCTGTTGGTTCATACCGGAAAGGGTTGCGTTCCCGAAGAGGGTGAGCGTTCGCGCGCGCGCGCCCAGATCCAGGAAATGGTCAAGGAAGCAGTCGGCCGGGAAGTTCCGTGGATCGAACTCGAACTCGCTGGCCCTGCAACCACGGGGACAGAACCCCGGGAGGACCGCGACAAACTGGTCGACGCCCTCAGTGACCTGCTCAAGGTTCCGGCATTTGTGCTCGCAAGACACGAACGCAGTTCGGCCGAGGGAAAAGAGTTTTCCAACCACCGGAATACAGTGCTGTGGTATGCCGCCAGTGCCGGCGCAAGCGACACTTTGCCTGTCGTTGGTGCGGGCTCGGTCATCGCTGCGCAAAGTGCAATGCTCGTGGCACTCGGCCGGCGCTACGAAATTGAGTGGACATTGCCTCTCCTCCTGCAGTTGAAGGCATGCCTCGGTACCGCCTTGTTGCTCAAATACGGGCTGAATCTCGCATTGCGTCAATTCGGAAAGCTGATTCCCGTTTACGGCCAGACCGTCGGAGCCCTTGCCGCCGGAACGATAAGTTTCACGGCAACATACGCCCTGGGCCGTGCTGCCGCGTTTTTTCTTTTTCGGGTCCGGGAAGGCCGGGAAGTGTCTCCCGAGGAGCTTCGCGCCCTGTACAAACACGCGTTTCAGTCAGGAAAGAACACCGAAAATGGCCGGCGCTAGGGGATGGTTCGGCTGGTTCTTGCGTCTGGACATTCTCCTGGGCGTTCTGGTTCTCGCCGCTCCGTTCATCGTGCTCATGTTGGTGGGCGTCCTTTGGTTGTTCCAGAACAACTGGCTGATTCCCTGGCTGGCAAGCCTCGGGATCGTCGCCGTTTTGCTGTGGATTCACCGTATCATCCTTGGCCGGGCTCGAAGGAATCAGAATCGGCGAGACATGCCACCGCTCGAAAACGTCAAGGAAAACAACGAGTGGGCCGACCACGAACGAGAAATTTACCGCGCGGCCTGCGATGACATCGAAACGAAAACGAAAGAACCGGTTCCCTGGCCCGAAATGCAGGATCGGGCGATGGAGGTGATCAAGGGAGTTGCGAACAGGTTTTCGGGCAGCAGCAATGATGTCCTGAACTTCACGGTTCCCGAAGCCTTGTTACTGACCGAGAGAGCCGCGGGTCGATATCGCAAGGTCATGCGTGACAACATTCCGCTTTCCGACAGCGTCTCTGTCGGCACTCTCTACTGGGTCTGGGAACACGGAGACGAAATCAACCGCGGTTTCAGTATTTTGGACAAGGTTCGCCGGACCATCAGAGCCATTGCCGACCCTCATGTTGCGGTAATTCGAGAGATAGAAGGCTGGATATCCGGTGATCACTGGAACTATGTCGGCGTTCAGTTTCAGTCGGAACTGCAACGCCGCCTTTTGCAGGAAATCGCGAGTGCCGCGGTGGATCTTTATTCGGGCCGGCTCAAGTATTCCGATGCAGAACTTCTGGAGAAACGGTTAAACGAAACTTTAGAGGATCTGAAGCGAACCGCCGCGCTGCTGGATCCCCTGCGGATCCTCGTGGTCGGCCAAACAAGCGCCGGAAAATCTTCAATCGTTGACGTCCTGACCACAGGCAGGGTCCCTCCGGAAATTGATGCGCCCCCCACTACCGAAGGCTTGGCCACATATGAATTGGCTATCGATGACTTCCAATGTCACCTGGTCGACACTCCCGGTTTTGATACAACAAAAAAGAGACGCGACGACTTGTTGTCGGAACTCACTCAATGTGACCTTGTCATCTGGGCATTGCGTGCGAACCGGCCGGCGCGCAACCCGGACTACGAGCTGTTCAAACGATTCAACGAGTGGTTCGCCAAACACCAAAAGCGGAGAAAACCGCCTGTCATCGCCGTCGCGACGGGAGTTGACCTGCTACCGTTTCCGTCGGAGTGGCCGTCGGACAACCGTATTTCCGGTGATCACAAAACTACGATTGAAAATGCCATACACGCGATTGCCGATGACATCGGAGTGGAAAACCCGATCCCGGTCTGCGCCAGGAAACCTGATTGGAATGTCGACGCGGTCAAATCCGGTATCGAATCCAGATTGCGGGATGCCGTCCAGACACAACTAAACCGTCGTCGACTGCATAAGACGGGAGTATGGGATCATGTCCTTGATCCAGTACGTCGCGTGAAAGAAGTGTTCGTATCCTGAACTTGACAGGGCTCGAGAATTTGATGGCAAATGAGCTGATTGTTGATGACGGACCAGCAAAGGATACACCGTTTGCTATCGCGCTGCCGCCGGCACTCCACCGAACAATGAAACTGCATTCCCTTCCTGCCTCGAAACAAGGTTCACCACCTTTACGCTGATTCGATTGATGGTAAGGGGTTCCGTGGGATGTGCTTTCCCGGTCAGCGCCAAGGATGACCATGCAATGACGATCCGTCCAGGACGAACCGGAAAGACCGTTCAGGCGATGGAAACCGCCCGCTTGACAGGAATTCTTGCGGGAGTTGTTCATCGTGTCTGACGGGAAAACGGCGACTCGACTGGGGGTCGATATCGGGGGCACGTTCACCGATGTCGTGCTTGAACGGCATGGCGAGACATTCTCGGCCAAGGTGCTGACCACTCATGCAGCGCCAGAAGACGCAATAGTTGAAGGAATTCGCCTGGTCTGTTCCAGGGCCGGGACCACGCCGGCGTCGGTCGGCCAGATCATTCACGGAACGACATTGGCCACAAATGCGCTGATCGAACGGCGCGGAGCCAGAACGGCCCTGATCACCACGCGGGGATTCCGGGACGTGATCGAGATGCGAACCGAAAGCCGGTTCGAGCAGTACGACCTGAACCTCGTCTTGCCCGAACCGCTTCTGCCCCGCCAGACGCGCTTTACTGTCACGGAACGCATTGACGCGCGGGGCGAGATCATGGTCCCGCTGGATCGCGGCGAAGTGGAAGGAGTGGTTGACCGGATCGGCGAGGCCGGTTTTGAAAGCGTCGCGGTCGGATTGATCCACGCCTATCTCAACCCTTCGCACGAAGAGACCGTGCGGGAAGTCCTGTACAGGAAGCTGCCGAAGGCGTCCGTTTCGATCTCGTCCGAAGTATCTCCGCAAATGCGTGAATACGAGCGGTTCAATACCGTCGTCGCAAATGCCTATATCAAGCCGATGATGGCCTCCTATCTCGGCAGGCTCGAGAGAAGGTTGCGTGCCGAAGGCATGAATTGCCGGACCTTCTTGATTCACTCCGGCGGCGGCATCATGTCGATTGAAGACGGCGCCGAGTTTCCGGTACGCCTGGTTGAAAGCGGCCCCGCCGGAGGGGCTGTTTTTGCAGCCAATATCGCAGCGCGTTACGGTCTCGAAAAGGCCTTGTCCTTCGATATGGGTGGAACAACCGCGAAGATCTGCCTGATCAGGAACCAGGCACCGGGCACATCACGCGTGTTCGAAGCCGCCAGAACCTACAGGTTCAAGAAGGGCTCCGGCATGCCGGTCTCGATCCCGGTGATCGACATGGTGGAGATCGGGGCAGGCGGCGGTTCGCTTGCCCGTGTTGACGCGATGCAGCAAATCCGGGTTGGGCCGGAGAGCGCCGGGTCTGAACCGGGTCCCGCCTGCTATGGCCGTGGAGGCAACCACCCGGGCGTCACCGACGCGGATCTCGTGCTCGGGAAACTCGATCCGGGGAACTTTGCCGGAGGAGCGATCCGGCCGCATCCCGGACTGGCCGACTCTGCACTCGAAAAACATGTGGGCAGGAAACTGCAGATGGACACGGTTGAGGCAGCCTTTGGCGTAACGGAGGTTGTTGACGAGAACATGGCCAATGCGGCTCGCGTCCACGCCGTCGAAAACGGGGAAGACATCGGCGATTACACCATGATCGCTTTTGGTGGAGCGGCACCGCTTCACGCCGGAAGGCTGTGCGAGAAACTCGGCATCAGCAGTTTCGTCGTGCCGCCTGGAGCCGGTGTCGGATCGGCGATCGGCTTCCTGCGTGCTCCGTTCAGCTTCGAAGCCAATCGGTCAGTCTACATGAAGTTGAGTGAATTCGACGCCGAGCGGGCTCGCAAGCTCTTCGAGGGACTCCGGGATGAAGCCACGAGCTTCGTGCGCAGTTGTGACCAAGACAGTGAAATCCTGAGTACGTTCAAGGCCTACATGCGTTACACCGGCCAGGGCTGGGAAATCCCTGTCGTCCTGACCGGGAAACAGGCGGTGAATCCCGATGGCGGGACTTTCAGGTCGCGCTTCGAGGATGACTACACCAGGCTGTTCGGGCGTCCTGTCGCCGGACTGGACGTCGAGATCACCGTCTGGTCGGTCAACGCATCGACGCCGCCCGAGCCGGTCGAACAAGTCGAGACTGCCCCCGGAGATAGCCCGGCAAGGACCGATGGTGAACGGATGTTGTTTGATCCGGTTTCCGCCAGTTTCGTCAATGCGGCCATCGTACACCGCGAGACGCTGGCAACCGGCCAGCGGGCCGAGGGGCCGGCAGCCGTGACCGAAGCCGAAACCACGACCGTCGTCCCGTCAGGCAGCGTCGCGGTTCGCCAGCCGGACGGCTGCATCATTGTTTCCAGGAAAGGATAGGACGTGGCCGGAAAGGAGCACTCCCGGGTTGCTTACCAGGTCATGTGGAACCGGCTGATTTCGGTTGTCGAGGAACAGGCACAAGCCTTGGTACGCACCGCATTCTCCACTTCGGTCCGGGAGGCGGGAGACCTTTCGGCCGGCGTCTACGACATACGCGGCAACATGCTCGCCCAGGCGGTGACCGGCACGCCGGGACACGTGAACGCAATGGCCGATTCGGTAGGTCATTTCATTCGCCGCATCGGGCGGCAGAACATGTTCGAAGGCGACATATACATCACGAACGACCCGTGGGAAGGAACGGGCCACCTTCATGACATCACGATGGTAACCCCGTCGTTTCAAGGGGGCGTCCTGGTGGGCTTCCTCGCCTGCACGGCACATGTCGTTGACATCGGGGGCCGGGGTTTCGGAGCGGATGCGCAAAGCGTGTACGAAGAAGGCCTCTACATACCGATCATGAAGTTCGCCAGCCGCGGCGCGGTCGACGAAACCCTCGTCAGGATCATCCGAGGCAATGTCCGGGAGCCTGACCAGCTGATCGGCGACATATTCGCCCTCGCAACCTGCAACGAAATCGGCCACCGGCGGCTCGTGGACATGATAGGGGAGTACGGCCTTGCCGATTTGGATGGAATCGCCGAATTCATTCTCGGGAATTCGCGGCGGGCCACGATCGAGCGAATCGCGGCCCTGCCGCGCCGGAACGGGGCCGGCGAAATGACTGTCGACGGATTTGACGTGCCGATAACGCTCAGGGTCAATGTGACCATCCATGAAGACCGGATCGTCACGGACTTCGCCGGATCCTCTGGGATCGACAAGAAAGGGATCAACTGCCCGCTGGTCTACACCAAGGCTTATTGTTGCTACGCCCTGAAATGCGCCATCGCGCCGGAAATCCCGAACAATGCGGCATCGCTTGCCCCGTTCGAGGTCACCGCGCCGGAAAACACGATTGTCAACGCGCCGCATCCTGCGCCCGTCGCGCTGCGCCACATAATCGGGCATTTCGTTCCGGACACGGTGTACGACGCCCTGGACAAGATCATCCCGGGAGTGGTTCCGGCCGAAGGGGCAGGATGTCTGTGCAATTTCCAGGTGTCACTGCGTCCACGCACCGACGCACCCCCTCCACCAAGTGCACGACGGTCCGAAGTGTTGACGTTCAATTCCGGCGGCTCCGGAGCACGGCCGGGGCAAGATGGACTCAATGCCACCGCTTTCCCATCCGGTGTCATGACCATGCCGATTGAAGCGACCGAACATGCCGGGCCCGTCATCATCTGGCGCAAGGAACTCAGGCCGGACAGCGGCGGTGCGGGCCGAATGCGAGGTGGCCTTGGCCAATACATGGAAGTGGGTGCGGCGGAGGGCCACGAATTCGACATCCAGGCAATGTTTGACCGTGGCCGGCACCCGGCACGCGGCCGGCGTGGCGGAAAGAGCGGCGCACCGACGACCATCGTGCAGGACGATGGAACGCCGATGCGGGTCAAGGGCAAGCAATTCGTGCCCCACGGGCGAATGGTCGTGATGGCTTTCCCGGGGGGAGGGGGGTACGGCGACCCCGAGGACCGCGACACGGCCAAGATCAAACGTGATCTCGCCGGAGGCTATATTTCCGCCGAGGCTGCACGGGAACTCTACGGCTTGCCGGAGGGCGAAATCTCTGCCGTCGAAGAATCGGTGAGGAAAGGGGAATCCTTGTGAACGGCATGTGGCCCCATGCCGTTCGGGACATGTGCACATGTGACATGGGCGCACAATTGGACCAAACGGCGGTCCAGGTTGGCGGAAAATGACCTGGGCTGCTGGCGCGGCAACCCGGGAAGCCGCCCTGTGACGGTCCGCGGAACAAATCCGAACAGGACTTGCAATACCTTGGATTCCAAGGCCCGGCATGGCCGTTGCCCCTGTTCAAATCCTGAACATTTATCCTACACTGACAGGAATTCCGCGAAATTGCGGCGCGATTTCAGAAATGACCAGATTAGGAGGATCAAGGATGACGAGATGTATCGCTGTCATCGGCCCGTCAGCAGTTGGCAAGTCCGAACTCATAGACCAGATGGCAATGCTCGAAGGCAAAAGGCCGCTTGCCGCACCGCCTGTCGACCTGCGCTGTGCGGAGTTCTCCTACCTCGGTGAAGACTGGGTCGCACTGGACTGCCCGGGATCGCTCGAGTTCGCTCAATCTGCGCTTGATGCCATTCTCTGTGCGGACGCGGTCGTCATCGTTGCATCGCCGGACCCCGACCAGGCAGTCCTTGCTGCTCCCTGGATTCGCCTCGCCGAAACCGGAAACGTTCCCCGCTTCGTATTCGTGAACCGTATCGATGAATGCCGCCACGACGCCCGCGGCATCATGTCCGCCATTCAATCCTATTCTGCCCGTCCGATCATCCTGAGGCAGGTTCCCATTCGTGACGGTGAACGGGTCGTCGGCGCGGCCGATCTCGTGTCCGACCGGGCCTGGCGTTATCGGGATGGTGAACCGTCCGAGCTCATCGAGGTGCCGGATGACCTTCGGGACAGGCAGGCAGAGGGTCGCGAAGAACTGCTCGAGAGCCTCTCGGAACATGATGACTGGCTTCTCGAGGAAATCATTGAAGATCGAACGCCCGCGACGGGTGCGGTCTACGGGATCTGCGCCCGGACGCTTGCCGAGAATCTGACGGTCCCGGCCTTTTTCGGATCCGCCGCGACAGGAAACGGCATCCGCCGGTTGATGAAAGCCCTCCGCCACGAAGCTCCCCAGCCCGGTGACACGCGGTCCCGCCTGAACGACGCTGTTGCATCCGCATTCATGAGCCGTACCCGGAAGCACGTAGGCAAGCTTGTCTGGTTGCGCAGTTTTGCCGACGAATTGAGTTCGGGTGCAACGGTCGGTGGAAATTCGGTTGGCGGGTTGGTCGAGCCGTTCGGGGAGAGGCCCGCTGCGAAAACATCTATCGATGCCGGCGGGGTTGCGTCGGCCGTGAAATCGGACCATCTGAATGCAGGATGCCTGTATTCCGAGACCGGTCAGATCGAATCCCCCGAATGGTACGACGTGTATCCCGCGCTCTGGAACCGGACGATTTCAGCGTTGAAAGACCGCGATGATGCGAAGCTTTCGGAAGCCCTGCACAAGATTGCCGCGGAAGACCTGTCGCTGACCGTGATTCATGACCAGGAAAGCGGCCAGGTCATCCTTGGCACCCAAGGGTCTCAGCATCTTCGAAGAATCCAGCAGACACTGTCCGATGTCTTTGGTGTCGAAACGGACACCGGACCATTCGTTGCCCATTATCGGGAAACGATTACCCAAAAGGCCGACATACATTACCGTCACAAGAAACAGTCAGGGGGCGCGGGACAGTTTGCCGACGTCAAGCTGACGGTTGGGCCCTCAAAGCGTGGAGACGGTTTCGCCTTTTCCGAAACGATTCATGGTGGATCGGTCCCCAGGAACTACATTCCCGCGGTTCAGTTGGGCGCCGAAGAGGCGATGGCGCGAGGACCGCTTGGATTCCCTGTCATTGATGTGCTGGTCAACCTGTACGACGGCCAGCACCATTCGGTCGATTCGTCGGACATGGCTTTCAGGATCGCCGGCCGCGGCGGAGCTTCCGAAGGATTGAGCAAGGCACAACCGGTATTGCTGGAACCGATTTTCGAAGTCCGTTTCCGGGCGCCATCTGTCTTTACCGGTGCTCTCAATCCGATGATCTCGTCCATGCGTGGCCAGATTCTCGGATTCGATCGTGAAGCCGATGCGGAAGGCTGGGATGTTGTTCGCGCACTCATGCCCGGCACAGCCCTTGAAGGCCTGATCAACAATCTTCGGTCAGCAACCCAGGGTGTTGGCAGGTACGAAGCTGACTTTGCTCATTTTCAGGAGTTGTACGGTCGCGAGGCCGATGACATCGTCGCGAGGCGCGCCGAGGAAAATGCACGCCGGTAAAGGAGAGACGCATCGGGATGGCCCTTCGGCTCCAGGCGGTGGCGAAAGCTGTTCCCTCTCGTCTGTTTTTGCCGCCCGATTCGGTGGAACGGGACGCAGACGTTACGAACGACATGTAAAACCGACGCAATGAATTGGCACGACCGGGTTTCTATCCGTTCGCGTGATCCATGACTTCATGGCAAGAACGCCGTATGCGAGGCACTATTCGATGACAATCTGCGCAATTGCATTTTGGCATTTGCTGTAGCAAATTGGTCGCGTTGGCTGGCACGTGCCAGCTCGACTTGACAATGACCCGCAGCGTCGCAGCTGACGCCTCAGGAGAACGGAAAGTCAAAATGAGAATCAGTGTTTTCGCCGTCCTCGGCAGTTTGGCCACCACGGTCGCGTTTTTGCTCCACCCGTCCAGCGCTCTGGCAGCCATCGACGCAGAGGCATCATATGTCCTGAACAGTTTCTCCTTCCTGATCTGGGGGGCACTGGTCATGTGGATGTGCGCCGGATTCACGATGCTTGAGTCAGGGTCCGTCCGGACAAAGAATGCTTCCGTCATCTGCCTTAAAAACATCGGACTCTATTCGATCGCCGGATTGATGTTCTACTTGGTGGGTTACAACCTGATGTATGTCGACGTCAGCGGATGGATCGGGTCTCTCAAGTTGACCTATGGTGTCACGACTGACGAAATTGCACTTCTGGGAGGTGATTCATCGGTTGCGCCTGCGGTTCTCGACAAGGGCTATTCGACGATGTCGGACTGGTTTTTCCAGATGGTCTTTGTTGCAACAACGGCGTCGATCGTTTCTGGCACCCTGGCCGAGAGGGTCAATCTCTGGTCATTTTTTGTCTTCATCATTGCATTGACCGGGTTCATTTACCCGGTGGTAGGCGCCTGGACCTGGGGCGGCGGCTGGTTGGATGAAATGGGATTTCAGGACTTTGCCGGCTCGACGATCGTCCATTCAACCGGAGGTTGGGCAGCACTTGCAGGCGCAATCATCGTTGGGGCGCGTAATGGGAAATTCAGGGATGACGGCAGCGTCAAGGTGACGCCTCCGTCGAATGTTCCCGTTGTAACACTCGGGGTCTTCATTCTCTGGCTCGGTTGGTTTGGATTCAACGGGGGATCGCAGCTCGCCCTCGCAGGCGCAACTGACGCCATTGCGATCAGTATCATTCTTTCGAATACCAACCTGGCCGCCGCCGCTGGTGTCCTTTTTGCGATTGTCCTTTCACGTCCGGTTCTCGGCCGCATTGACCTTCTTGCCGGCCTGAACGGGGCGATCGCCGGTCTCGTCGCCATCACCGCAGGCCCGGATATCGTCAACCATAACTGGGCGATCATTATCGGCGGCATTGGTGGCATGGTGGGCCTGTTCGGCATGAAGTTCCTGGAGATCATCAAGGTTGATGACGTCGTTGGTGCCGTTCCCGCTCACTTGTTCGCCGGGATCTGGGGAACGTTGGCCGTCTGCATCGCGGCTGGTGGAAACCTGTTCGTGCAGATTGTCGGCATTCTCGCCATCGGTGTGTTCGTATTCGGTATTTCCATGGTTGTCTGGTACATCATCAGCAAGACAATGGGAGCTCGCGTGGCGCCAATGATCGAAGAACTCGGCCAGGATGCGGGAGAACTCGGAATTGAAGCATATCCCGAGTTCGTGCTGATGCCCGAAGATGACTGAATCTCGGCACAACCGGCGTCGACATCCAGCAGAGAGTTTGGCAACGG
Organism: Paracoccaceae bacterium; assembly: GCA_963664045.2. Taxonomy (GTDB): domain Bacteria; phylum Pseudomonadota; class Alphaproteobacteria; order Rhodobacterales; family Rhodobacteraceae; genus JAPPHA01. The sequence continues at coordinate 284,728 of CAXXGT010000007.1, forward strand.
ACCGTCAGTATGGCCAGTCCTTGCCCGCTCTTGTAGCGATAGGGCCTTCAACTGTCGTGTGCAGAGGAGTATTGGCAGATTGCCTTGCAATTGACCAAGTCACCTGAAAACAGCACGGTAACAGAATTCGAGGAGAAAAATGGACGTTCAGTTCGCAAGAGAGGGCAACATACTCATAGCAGCTGTTTCTGGCCGCATTGATGGTGGCAATGCCCATGCATTCGCAGAGTCTGTCGAAAGGTCATCCCTGCAAGATGACGAGGCCATGATCATGGACTTCGCCGAAGTGGATTACATTAGCAGTGCGGGCCTCCGTGCGATCCTCGTTACGGCAAAAAGGTGCAAATCCGTGAACTCCCATTTTGCCCTGTGTTCCCTGTCCGAACAAATCATGACCGTTTTTCAGGTCAGCGGATTTGACAGGATCATCTCAATATTTCCGGACCGGAAAGACGCCCTTGCCTCCATCACGTTGTAACCCGTGCAGGGTTCAATCCTGAACAAATCCGATCCTGATCCTGCATGGGATGACCGAACGCCCGCAAGTTTCAACACCGTGACAAACTGACTCCAGGAGACAGACGTTTGTCTACGTCGGTGCATTTTGCCGGCAGGATCACTGAATTCCTGACGTGTCCACGATACCGGGGGGCCTGCGCTCGCTTCTTGCACGAGCAGCATTGCGGGCGTCCTCATTCATGATCTCATCCCTGTTTGCATGACGTGCAAACAGCGTCGGGTGCCAGCCCGGTTGATTCGGGCGCTCCGCAGCTATCGGGTTCCGTAAATCCGGTCGCCTGCGTCGCCCAGCCCTGGCACGATGTAGCCGTGGTCGTTCAAGTGTTCGTCGATTGCCGCCGTGATCACGGGTACGTCAGGATGAATCTCGTGAAAGGCCCGAATGCCCTCGGGTGCAGCGAGCAAACAAGCCATCGTCATTTTCCGCGCCCCGGTCGACTTGATCTTTTCGACCGCGGCAATTGCCGTATTGGCGGTCGCCAGCATGGGATCAAGAACGATGACCGGCCTTTCACCGAGATCTTCGGGAACCTTGAAATAGTACTCCACGGCCTTGAGTGTTTCGGGGTCGCGGTAGATCCCGATATGTCCGACTCGTGCTGAGGGGACGAGATCCAGCATGCCATCGAGAAGCCCGTTCCCGGCCCTGAGAATCGAAACCAGGACGAGTTTCTTTCCGCTCAGGAATGGCGCCGACACGCTGGCCAGGGGCGTTTCGATTGCGCGGGCTTCGAGTTCGAGGTCGCGTGTGATCTCATATCCCAGAAGCAGAGAGACTTCCCTGAGGAGAGTCCGGAACTTCACGGTCGTGGTTTCCTTCTGCCTCATCAACGAGAGCTTGTGTTGAACGAGCGGATGACGGACAACCCGGACAACAGCAGCGCTCATGACAGGCCACCTTCGTGAATGAATGGAATCCGCTGCATGTTCATAACCCACTCTTGGTCGATTTCGGATTGCCGGAAACGAACCTCGCCAGTGTTTTCAAACCTCCGAAATCAAGGTGAACCTCAAACACCTGATTGTCAATCTGGCATTCCATGACTGTAGCTGCCTCACATTCCGCGCTGTGATTTACCCGTCTTGTCAGTGACGAATAGGAAAAAATAATTGTCACAAAATCGCTTCGTAGATATGGCGGTGAGCGTGATCAATTCTTTTCCTTGTGGTGCTAGCACACCCTGCCCCAGAAGGTGATCGCCGACGTTTTTGTTGCAAACGGCTATGGCCACGAAGTGCGTGCGGTGCGAAAATCGTCAACCGCACCGGCAGCTGAACGCCCCCTAATTCCGGAGCATATGGCATCAATGACTGTGAACGCAGGCACGCTGGCCCCTGACCAAATTACCTTGGTTGGTGATTTCCTCACGAAAGGATCCACGACCGTCGCTTGCGCCAATCTTTTGCAGGAGCGGTTTCCGGACGCGATCATAAGAATTTTCGCGATGATGCGGACGCAAGGCCTCATTGACGACATCGCGAATATCGTTGATCCAGCTGTCGGCACGATAATCGGCCACGACTCCGGGAGACCATTCCGAGACCCGTAGCGTTTGCGGTTGAATTCAATGCCGTGCCCGCGTTGAATTGTAATGGTGACCGTATCCGGATGCCGGAATTCCCGCTCTCTTCCCGCTTGGCCATGGCCATCGTATCCTCATGCTCGATTCCCTCCAACGAAGTGCCCGGCCGTGTCTCCGGCGTTCATCACCCCGACGGACTCGAAGGGACAAAACTGTCATGCCACGCACAATGCAATCCGCAGGTGAAAACAAAATCACCCGAATTTCTCAACACAAACAACTTGGGATGCACCCCCATGACTCACTTTATGCGGGACATGTTCACGCAGGGTGACAAGCCTGCATAAGCACTGCTGATACCTCCTACATGCGTTTCAATTCGAACCCGGCCAATACTTGGGGCTGATGATATTCCGCCTCGATGGACAGCAGGCTACACTGGTCGACTTATGGGATTCTTCTGGGTATTCTTCACGACTGATGATCGCGGCAGGCTTCAAGTCGGGAAAGCGGGTGAAAGAATCCACATTGCTTTGCAAACTGATTCAGGAACTATCGGGGGATGCCGGATCCTGCGTTCAATACCTTCCGCCCGTTGAGTACGGGAATCGCCAAAGTGGCCGTCAGCGACCCCTCCCTGAAGGGAGGGGCTTGAGGGGCGAAAGCCCTGAAAGCCCATGCTGACCAGCACGAGAAAGGAGACTTCCATCCGATCTACCTTGCATCATGCGTTCAAGACCCACCCTGGCGTGCTTCCTCAGCGCCAGGCCCTGGAAGGTTCGTCAGCAGACACGCCGGGTCAGGCACGAAACGGGACGAATCCAAACGCGGATGTGCAAGATGTGCGAGAGGAGCCCGGCCATGGCCGGCGTCACGGGAGAAGCTCCGGCGACTCCCAGTGCGGCGTAAGCCGCGTTTTCGTTCTCGACCGGCGGGGCGACCCGCTGATGCCGTGTCATCCGGCGCGGGCGAGGATTTTTCTGAAGACGGGGCGCGCCGTCGTGGTCCGCCTCTATCCGTTCACCATCAGGCTCCGGGACAGGACCGGAGGAGAGACGCAGCCCCTGGATCTCAAGATCGATCCGGGATCGAGGAGGACCGGCCTGGCGCTGGTGAAAGACGACGGCGCGGTCCTGTCCCTTGCCGAGATCGAGCACAGGGGCGCGCGGATCCGGAAGTCGATGCAGCAACGGGCGAATTACCGGAGACGCCGGCGCTCGGCGAACCTGCGCTATCGGAAGAAGCGGTTCCTGAACCGGCGCCCGGGACGCAGGCTCGCGCCGTCGCTGCAGTCGCGGGTGGACAACGTGCTGTCCTGGACCGAACGTTTCGGGAGGCTCGCGCCCGTGACCGGGATCCGGTGCGAGACGGTGCGCTTCGACATGCAGGCGCTGGAGAGCCCTGACATCGAGGGCGTGGAGTCCCAGCAGGGCACCCTCGCCGGCTGCGAGGTCCGGGAGTGTCTCCTGGAGAAATGGGACCGCAGATGCGCGTATTGCGACGCAACGGAGACACCGCTCCAGGTTGATCACATTCGCCCGAAGGCCCGGGGCGGGTCCGACCGGGTCTCCAACCTGACGCTGGCCTGTCCGTCCTGCAACCTGGTCAAGGGTGCGGGGCCGGTGGAGGGCTTCCTGTCCGGGCAACCCGAACGGCTGCGGCGGGTTCTCGCGGACGCCAGGGCACCGCTTCATGACGCCGCCGCGGTCAACGCCACCCGTCGCGTCCTGTTCGAAGGGCTGCGATGCACGGGCCTGCCCGTTTCCGGCTCCTCGGGCGGGCGGACGAAGTACAACCGGACGCGGCTGGGGATCCCGAAGACGCATGCCCTTGACGCGGCCTGCGTGGGGGAGACGCCCGCGCTGAAGGGCTGGGATCAGCCCGTGCTCGGTATCAAGGCCACGGGCCGGGGATCACATGCGCGCACGCGCGTGAACCGGTTCGGGTTTCCCGTCGGCTACCTGGTGGCGAAGAAATCCGTCAAGGGCTTCAGGACGGGTGACATCGTGCGCGCGACCGTGCCCACGGGGAAGCGGCAGGGCGTCCATGTGGGGCGCGTCGCGGTGCGGGCCTCCGGATCCTTCAACGTCCAGACCGCCGGCGGCACCGTCCAGGGCGTCTCGCACAGGCATTGCCGTATCGTCCAGCGCGGCGACGGTTACGGCTACGCCCTCGACACGTTCCGGAAGAAGGAGAAGGTGCCGATGCATGGAACACGCGACATCGCATTCCTCCCCGCCCCGAAGGACGGGGTTTCCTGCGAGTTGGACAGATGAAAGCGCCCGCGGCCAGCCCCCCGGTTTTTTCTGAACGGACGATCGTGACGACAAGCCGGTGAATCCAATCGAACGAACAACCCGATCAACAATCGCGTGGATCCAGCCGTGAACAGTAATCCCGAATTCGGTTCGGTCGAATTTCGACAGTCGAACGGTTCGACGGAGCTGGACAGGAAGAGGCCAAGAACCACAACCGGGGCAGTCTTTCGCGTCGGCGAGGCTCCGGTTCCGTTCAGTACCTCTTCGCACTCCGTGCCCAAATTCAGATCCACGGCGATTCCTGCCGTGTTTCATTCAAAGGCGCGGCCGACACGACGATTCAACGTTGCCGATCTCTTCGAGTTCAAGCGAAAACACGGGGATTTCCCGTTTTCCCTGTTCATGCTCGCGCTTGTCCTGTTCCTTCTCTGGCAGTTCGGCGCCGAAAGCGGATGGAACGAACGCGACCTGCCGCAGAAACGGGTCGGAAAGATCCTCAAGCAGCCCTGGATCGGTCCATTCATATGCATGTCCCTGCTCGTGCCGGCCGCACTGTTCAATATATGGTCATCGTGGCGCACGGCGCGGCGAAACATTCGGCTTCTCAGGCCTGACAGGACGGGATTCGAACTCCGGCAATGGCTGCGGTCATTTGAGTATATTGCGTATTTCATTGCCTACACCGCGCTCATGCCAATCTTCGGGTATCTCCTTTCGACGGTTACATTCGCAGTGTACCTGACCTGGCGTCTCGGATACCGGAGTTGGCGCTGGATCGGGATCGGTTTCGTCTCCGCCCTGACGGTTGTCATCATGTTTCGCACCATCCTGCAGATCAAGACACCCGTAAACATCTGGCTGTACAACCAGTTCCCGCAAGCCATGGAAACCTTCATGAAGATCTATTTCTGAATCCATGGACGCGTTTTTTACCGGCCTCGACAACCTCTTGCAGGTCCCGGTGCTCATTGCCATGGCGATCGGCGCCCTTGGGGGCGTGGCCATCGGTGCGGTCCCCGGAATCGGGCCGGCCATTGCCATCGCAATACTCTTGCCCGCGACTGTGTTTCTCGACGACCTTGTCAGCCTGGTCCTGCTGCTTGGCGTTTACGGCTCCAGCATGTATGGCGGCGCAATTCCGGCGATCCTGATCAATACGCCCGGAACGCCCGTCAACGCCCTGACAACCTATGACGGCTTTTCCATGACCCGGCGCGGCGAAGCAGCGCGGGCCTTGTCACTGGCCTACTCCTCGTCGTTTTTCGGTGGCTGTTTCTCGATTCTCACGGCCCTCGTCTGCCTCGTCGCCTTCGGGCCTTACCTGAAGGATTTCGGAGCCCTGTTCGGGCAAAGGGATATCCTCATGGCGGCGGTCCTCGGCTCCGTTCTTCTCATCCTCGCGCACAGGCAGACCATGGCGATTGCCGCCCTGCTCTTCGGCATCGGCTTCCTGATTTCCATGGTTGGCCGTCAGTCAACGCGCGGGTTTGCCCGATACACCTTCGACTTCGAGTACCTCGCCGCGGGTTTCAACCTCATCGTTGTCATCGTGGGAATCTTCGCGCTGAGCCAGGCTTTGAATCTCCTGACGGGAAAGGACGCGGACCCGCCGGAAGCCAGGTTGAAGGGCGGGTTGTTTCGAGGCCTGGCTGAACTTCGAAACTATCCAGGCGTCGCGACTGCATCCGCTGCCTACGGGACGGTCATGGGAATAATTCCGGGTGTCGGCGAATTCGTGGCCCAGTTCTTCAGCTATGCGACCGCAAGAAGCCTTTCAAAAAACCCGGAACAGTTCGGCCACGGCGCACCGGCGGGGCTGATCGCTTCGGAAACGGCAAACAATGCCGTGCCGGCGGCCGCAATGCTGCCCTTGCTGGCCTTGGGAGTTCCCGGTGAAGCGCTCACTGCCATGATGATGGTCGTGTTCTTTGATGCCGGAATCAAGCCTGGGCCTGATATTTTCGAGAAGACGCCGGATTTCCTCTTCAGCCTCTTCATCGCACTTCTCTGTGTCAACGTCCTTGTGGTCGCTGCATTGATGGTGTCGACGCGGGGCATTTCACGCATGGTTCACATTCCGAACCGTTTCCTGGGCGCATTCATCCTGATACTTGCGTTTGTTGGTGTCTTTTCCATCCGAAACAGCTTTGTCGATTGCGCATTTGCCGCGGGCTTCGGGTTCCTGGGTTTCATCTTGCGGCGCCTCGACTGGCCGTTGGTTCCGATGGTTCTCGGGATGGTCCTGGGTTCGATTATCGTCGAAAAACTGACCGCCGGGGCGGGCAAGATTCGCGACTGGTCCGATCTCGTCAACCGTCCGGTCTCTGGATTCCTCGCAGCTGTCATTGTATTGGTCATCCTAGCGACCGCATTTTCTCTGGTGCGGGAACGAAAACGAAGTCTCTCCTGACCGGATGGTCCCTGAAACCCATTGTACGAAGGAAAACATGATGCGTTCCACGATCAAACAACTTGCGGTCACGTTCGCAGTTGCAGCCACGCTTTGCCTGTCCGGGCTGGCGTCGGCGCAGACCTACCCGAGCGGTCCGGTTCAATTCATCATCCCCTGGCCGCCCGGTGACTTCGAGGACATTCTGACGCGGATGATTGCCGAAGACATGCAAGCCGAAACCGGTGTCCCGGTTTCCGTGGTCAACAGGCCGGGCGGTGGTGACGGGCCGTTTCCGGGCGCACTGGAAGTTCTGGCCGCGCCGGCCGATGGTTCGGTCGTCGGATCATTCGTCATCGGCGTGCCGGTCATCGGTCCCAAGCTTGGCATCGGTATCGAAGAAGACAGCTTCGAAGCCATCGGCATTTTCCTGACTTATCCGTTCGTGCTGGCCGCTTCCGGTGATGCTCCGTACTCGAACATGGCTGAACTTTCCGAGCATGCTCGAGAAAACGACGTCGTTCTTGGTCACTTCGGGGCGGGACTGGCGCCGACACAGGCCAGTTTTGCCGCCGCAAAACTGATGGATTTCGAATACGCCGATGACTCCGCGTTCGACATGCTCGACTGCAATTCGCTCAATTCGGGTGATGCCGATGTCATCAACACGACCCTTGCGCTCATCGAACCCTGCATCGACGAGATCAACATCCTCGCGAACATCGGTGAAGAACGGATCGGCAAGCTTCCTGACGTCGCCACTCTTTCCGAGCAAAGCGGGATCAACGACCTTGAATTGTGGAACGGACTGTTCGTGAAGAAAGGGACGCCACAGGACATCAAGGACGCACTTGCTGGTTTCGCAGAAAAGTCGATGATGAGCGACCGTGCCCAACAGCTCATGCACGAAACCGGAGCCAGGGTTTACTGGCAAGGTGCCGAGGAATCGGAAATGCGGATCAAGGCAGACCGTATGAAGAGCGCGGAAATTGCCGGAATCATTTCGAACTGATCGGTTGTTTCCCCGGAGCCCTGACCGGGACCGATCGAACTTCGGCCCCGGTCGTGGCTTGCCCTTACTTCCCCTGTATGGCGTCCCGCCATGAGTGCCGTTCGACTGGGCATTCTGCAAGTCAACCACGACAAGAGCGAATCCATCGGTGACCGCTTTCCCGACGACGCCCACCGTTTCCGCGACCTGTTTGACTGTCTCCCGCAGAGATTTCGCTACCACGTCTACATGACAATCGGGGGCATTCATCCCGATCACGTGGATGAACAGGACGCCTACCTGATTACCGGATCGCCGTTGTCGGTCAACTCAGACGCACGGTTTCTGCCCGACCTGTTCGAATTCATCAGGCGATGTGACGATGCCCGAAAACCGCTTGTCGGCGTGTGTTTTGGCCACCAGGCCATTGCGGCGGCGCTCGGGGGGCGCGTGGAAAAGTCAGCGGCAGGCTGGAATGTCGGAGTCGAGACGACCCGGTACACGGAGACCCGTCCCTGGATGTGCCCGCAAGCCGACCTCAGCCTCTATGTCTTTCATCAGGACGAGGTCGTGGAACTCCCGGACGGTTGCACCCTCCTGGGCTCCAGTCCCAGAAATCCCTGTTCAAGTTTCGCACGCGGTGATCATATCTTCACGACCCAGTCACATCCCGAGTTCGGCTTCGAGTTCATGCGGGCGTTACTTGAAGACGAGCGATCCCTGATCGGTGAATCCCTGTACGCAACAGCATCTTCAGCCATGAGTCAAAGGACCGACGGCGCAGTGTTTTCGGAATGGTGCGGCAGATTGTTTGACCGGGGCGCAAGGGACAAATCCAGCGCGGCCGCATGACCGCTTCCGACACGCAACTTGTCGTCGATTCGAAAAGGTTCGGCGTACGACGGATCCCGTTTGCTCGCGACCCTTGTTGCCGCCAGCATGAAAGCGACATCGTACATACAGGTGGACTCGAACGTCGACTTCGGACCGGAGTCTTGACATGACAACGATCAATCGAACACGCGTGCTCTTTTGCGACCTTCACGGTCTTCCACGCGGCAAATATGTCCCGCCTGCGTTCGCAGAACGGGAGAGCATCGGGTTTGCACGGGCCGTACTTGCCGTCTCGCTGGATCGTGAACTCATCATGGTTCCGGGGACGGGCCTCGAGGAAGGCCTGCCTGACATGAAACTTGTTCCGGACGGCACCGTCCGGAAGAGTTGGCAGGACGGAACTAGCATCGTGCTCGGAGACCTCTACGCAAACGGGGAACCTTGTGGCCTGTGTGCTCGGACATCCCTGAAGCGTGCGGTAGCGGATTTTGAAAACTCCCAGGGGCTGACCCCGATGGTCGGAATCGAGTTGGAGGCATATGCCTATCAACAGGAAAGCGACGGGGTCTGGCGACCATACGATACTCCTGGCGCCTTCGTCTACGGAACGGGACCGTACAACGATCCGCGGGGCTTGATGGATGCGCTTTGGAACACGGCCATGGAAGCCGAAATCCCCCTGGAAAGCCTCAACGGTGAATATGACAATGGCCAGTTCGAGATGACGTTGTGTTTCGATAACGCTCTCAAGGCGTGCGACGATGCGTTCTTGTTCCGGACCATGGCACGCGAGGTTGCAGCCGGGCTGGGCCTCATGCTTACCTTTCTTCCGAAACCCGTCCCCGACAGGGGTGGGTCCGGTCTACATGTCAATTTCAGCTTCCTCGACAAGGATGGAACCAATGTCATCTGTCAGGACGGCAAGCTGAGCGACCTGGCCGGGCGCTGCATCGCCGGGTTGATTCATCACCACGAATCCCTGTCTGGCCTGCTGGCAACAACGGTCAACAGCTACGAGCGCCTCGCTCCCGCGTCGATGGCCGGCTACTGGGCGAATTGGGCAGAGGATCACCGTCTTGTGACACTCCGAACTACGACCTCATCCCCGCATTCGGCCCGGCTTGAGCACCGGATGGCCGATGCGGCAGCGAACCCGTACCTCGCGGTAGCAACGGTCCTCCACACGGCGCGGCTCGGCATCGAGAACGACTACGACCTGCCGCCGGAAGAAGACCTTGACGGGTTGGAGCAAACGCGCGCGACACGCCATGTTCCTTCGAGCCTTCCAAGAGCACTTGATGCGATGGCCGGAAATCGGCTCGTTCAGCAAACGGTCGGTGAATTGCTGTGCGCGGCCCTGATCGAACTCAAACGCGATGAGGCCAAAAGGCTGTCCGGGAAATCGGCGGATGAAATCCGGGACTATTATATGCCGTTCATCTGACAGCCAAGGGCCAACACCACGCTCACATCTCCCCACCCATGTGTTCGGGCACTTGCTGGCCGGCAATTCGGATGTCGTCGAACCGGGCGTACCGAAACCCGGCCCGTCCACGCCATACGGCAGAACAAACAAAACCGTCACGACGCCCAGTGCCCGCTCGCTTACGAGCGTTCCATGACCTCCCGGACAGAACGGGGAACGGGTCTGGCAGCGGCCAGGTAATCGGCCAAGTTTTCAGCACTTCTATCGTAACCTGCCGTGAATGTTTGGTTTTTCCCTCATTCCCTGCCGGCAGTTTTTCCAGTTTGGTGAGTCAGCGTCCGGTCGTTCACCCAAGTGGATTCGCTCTTTGCGGTTTGTTCGAGAAATTCACCGACCGGCTCAGGCTTCCATGACTGCTCCGATGCCATAGATGTCCTGACGTTCGACATGCGGCCATCATGACAGATGCGCCAGGATCTTGTTTCGTCGATCCGATCGCAAAATTCTCCACTGAGCCGCACCTCATGAAGGGATCATCCCGGCCCGGAATTGTTTCCGGCTATTCAAGAGAGGTCCATTCCCGTTGCTGCCTAAAAGCCGTTCCCGGATTCCGGACCCCATCCGCCACCTTTCGCGGTTCGGATGACCAGCTCGTCACCTCCCTCGACCTCGAGGTCGCTGACAAAACCGTATTCTTCCCGGCCTCCGTTTTTTCGGATGACCGTGAGGCCGTTGGTGCCGCCCTGCAGACCTCCGGCCAACCCCCAGACCGGCTGCCGGTGCCGGCTGAACCCGACGGCAACGGTCGCAGTTGATCGCAGCCGGTAACAGGCGCTCAATCCCTTGCCCCCGGTAAAAAGACCCCCGCCGGCCTGGTCGTCTCTCAGTGTTCTCCAACCGACATCCAGGCCATAACGTGCTTCGCAGATCTCGACCGGGCAGTTGAACGTCTCACCGTGACTCGTCGAAAACATGCAATCGATCCCATCGCGGTACGAAGTCGCCCCCCAACCTCCCATCTGCGGTTCAACCATCGTGTACTGGCGTCCCGTATCTGGGTGTACACCTGCAATCACCGTCCCCCCGATCGATCCGAAATGTCCGGCCGGGAGGCGATCCGGAAACGCTTCAGCCATGCAGCGCCAGAGCATGTCGTAGAGCCGGATCCTGGTTTCGAAATAGAACCCGTGTGGAACCGTCCCACGTGCATCAAAAATCGTGCCCGGATCCGTAATCACGTCCAGCGGTCTGAACGAACCTTCGGAAGTCGGAAAGGCCGGACTGGTCAAGGCCTTGAACAGCATTTGCGAGGCGATGACGGCACCGTCGCGGCTCGTGTTGTGAGGTTCATTTCGCTGTGCCGGATTGCCCCTGAGGTCAATGCAGAACCGGCCCTGGCCGACATGGATCTGCGCCCGCCAGATTGCACCGTCATCCTGTTCTTCCTCAATTTCAAAGTCGCCTTCCGGCAGCGCCTTTAGCCCGCGGCGAGCCTGTTCCTCGCCTTCATCAAACAACCGCTCAATCGCTCCGAAATAGACGTCACTGCCATAGGTCCCGATCATGTGTGCAATCTGGTCCGCCGCACGACGTCCAGCAGCGATCTGAGCCCACAAGTCGCCCGTCGCAAATTCGGGCAGCCGGGAATTAGCCGCAATGATGGCGAATACGGATTCCACGGGTCGTCCGGCATCGAAAAGCCGTACCGCCGGAAGGCGCAGCCCCTCCTGGAAGATCTCGCTGGCCTTCGTCGACATCGAGCCCGGCGTTATCCCGCCAATGTCGCTCCAGTGACCGATCGAAGCCACCCAGGCGACCGGTCCACCGTCGTGGAATACCGGCTGCGCGACCACTACGTCGTTCAGATGCGTAACACCCCCGAAGGCGGGGTCGTTCGTCACGAAGACATCGCCCTCCCGAACAGTGTCACCGTCCCGCTCCGAAATCTCCAGAATCCGTTTGACCGCCTTGTCAAGCACTCCGACAAACGACGGGATTCCTGCGCCTGAACTGACGAGATTGCCATTCCGGTCGGTGACTCCCGTTCCGACATCGAGCACTTCATGGATGATAGGGCTCATAGCCGTACGCTTAAGCACGGCGAACATCTCGTCCGCTGCAGATGTCAGTCCGGCCTGAATGACAGCGATCGTAATCGGATCACCGGAACCCGATGCACGCCGGGTTTTCACTTCCACGTACCGGGTCCCGGGGTCACGGAGTGAGGCTCCTCGTGAAACTGACTTCATCTCGATCACCTCGAGACCATTCTGCTTGCATCGGTGCCTGCACGGTACACTGCATCTCCTTGCCGGGATTCTGGCCGGGGCTGGAAGTTCAGGTCGTGTCGAGCCCGGGACGGGATTCCCCGTGCACCCACAGGTCGGTCACGACGCCTCGGCCTCCAGAATGAACCTGTTGCCGAAAGGATCATCGCCATCGAATCCTCCGATTTCGATGATTTCCGCTTCCGGAGGCGGCTCGCATGACCATTTCCGGCTCGGCTTCCAGCCATGCCGCCTTTTCAGCAACGCGCCGTATTCCGCGCGATGGTAGGCCGCGAGTGCCGGGTCGACGACCGGAACTCCGAGCCGTTCGGAAAGGGTCCTGTGAAACCCGAGTTCAAGAGTGCACCCAAGGATTAGGGCTTCCGCGTAGTCCTTCTCGACTGCCCGGCGGCCAGCTTCCTCGAGCAAGGCGTTTGTCCGTGCATGATCGAGCTGAAACTCGTTGACTCCGAGGCCGACACTGTAGAACCCGGCAAGTTTTGCTCCCATGCCGTTTGCGACAACCGTTTCGTGCATCTGGTTGACCCATTTCTGGCGGCCTACGATGATACCAAAACGATTGGACAGGCTCGCAGCGATATCCAGCGCCGCAGTACAGGGTGCTGTCACCACCATATCGCCGGACAATTCGCGCGCGTCATGAAGTGCCGTGTCGTAGAAACATCCGATCGCCATCGCGTCAAACCCTTCGCGGCTGGCAACGCGCGCCGCCAGAATGATTCCTGTCGTAACCATCGCTTCATAGGATCGAAATTCGATATGCCTGAATCGCCCGAATTTCGGGGACAGAGACGTGACATGCACCTCCGTGCCCGGAGAACGCACCGCATCGATCGCGTCGGCAAAAACCTTGTCGTAACCATCCCAGCCGACCGGGCTCAAATACATCACCCGTAACGGATTGTTCACGCCTGATTCCGTCATTGTCCCGTTTCCTCCGTTTTCGATGTCGTGGCCCGGACGGCCACGCGGGTGCGCCTTTTCGGTTGCCGGAAAAGGTGGCTTCCGATGTCACACGTCCACCCCGAACACTGCTTTCGCGCGCTCACTGGTCAAAAGTCCGTTTCGGACATCCTCCCGCACCTGGTCCGGGTCACGTTCAACCGGGTTGCCAAGCCCGCCTCCGCTCCCGGTGACGACCCGGATGATGTCGTCCTTCGATGTTGGCAGACCCGAGGTGAACGCAAACCTCTTGCGCTCTCCGGATTTCGGAATGAACTCGATATAGTTCGGTGACCCGTCATTGCCGCCATCAAGCCCCCATGCCGGGAATTTCGAGCGCGTGTATCCGGCAGTCAGGAACCCGTCGTCCGCACGAATTCGGTAATCGAGCACGATGCCGCGGCCTCCCATGTGCCGGCCTTCGCCCCCTGGCTCGAGATTGAGCTCCATTCGGTCGACGTACAGGCCGTTTCGTGCCTCGTTGATCTCGGCAGGACAGTTGTAGGTTTCGCCATGAAAACCACAGAACATCGCGGTGTTCCCGTCACTCCCGCGACTCGCCCCCCAACCGCCAAGCTGGGGTTCGATAATCGTGTACTGCCGTCCGGTGTCGGGATGAATGCCGCCGATGAACGTTCCGCAAACGGATGCGAAGTGACCGGCGGCAAGCCGGCCTGGCATGTGCGGCGCGAGGCAGCGCCACATGATATCGTAAACCCTGAGCTCGATTTCGTAGTAAAACCCGATCGGCGCCGGCTCGCTCGCATGAAATACTGATCCCGGTCGTGTCAACAGGCCGAGGGGGCGAAATGATCCCCCGTTCGCGGGAGAGTAGGGATCGGTGAGCGATTTGAATATCATTTGCGCCGCGACCATGACTCCATCGCGGCTGGTGTTGACCGGGCTTTTGCCCTGGTCCGGATTGTCACGAAGATCGACAGTGAAGGCGTCGTCCGAAATCGTGATGCTGACATTGAAGATCTGCCCGTCATCCTGTTCTTCCGACAGGGAAAACGTGCCTTTCGGCAGTCCTTTCAGCTCGCGCCGGGAAACCCGTTCACCGAAATCCATGAAACTGGACACCGCTGCGGAAAACACGTCGACACCGTATTTCCGTGCGAGTTCCTCGAGGCGGCGTGCACCAATCCTAACAGACGCGATCGCCGCCCAGAGATCTCCCTCCAGCACGTCAGGCATTCGCGAATTGATCCGGATGATGTCCATGACCGGCTTGATCGGTTCACCCCGTTCGATGATCTTGATGGCCGGCAAGCGCAATCCTTCCTGGTAGATTTCCGTTGCCTCGCCGGTCAGGGAACCAGGAGCCATTCCGCCGACGTCTGAATGATGGGCTATGTTCGCGGTCCACGCGATCAATCGTTCATCCACGAAAACCGGCATGATTACGACGATGTCGTTCAAGTGCGTGACACCGCCAAAGTATGGGTCATTCGTGGCAAAGACATCACCGGGCTTTACGGCTCCGGGCTGATCGAATCTCCGGATAATGACCTTTGTCGCCTTGTCCAGCACACCAATGAATGCGGGTATTCCTGCACCGGACGACGCGATTTCGCCCTCGGCATCCATGATTCCCGTGCCCATGTCGAGGACTTCGTAGATGATCGAACTCATCGCGGTCTTCTTCATGGCGGCAAACATCTCATCCGCCGCGGCCTGCAAGGAGTTCTGGATGATCTCCAGGGTGATCGGATCGTGGTCCCGAACTGTCATGTCACTTGCCCTCCCCGTCGCTGATCTGAATGACGACATTTCGAAAGCGGTCGATCTCGACCCGGTCATCGGGGTGGACGACAATGGTCGTACCGGGTGACTCGATGATCGCGGGACCGGCCAGTTTCATGCCGGGATTCAAGCGGCCGCCATCATAGATCCGGGCCTCATGTACACCTTCGACCGCATAGTCGACTGGCCGAACAGCCTTGAGCGCCGTCTCTGCGGATTCCCTGGTCAGCTCTTGCGGGGTCATCTTCAGCTTGCCGACTTCCGCGGTTGCCACCAGGTGGATGCCAACCATTTCCACGGGAGCATCCAACCGGTACGTGTATTCCCGTTCGTAGCATTCATGAAACGCAGCCGCGATCGTCGCAACCGTTTCCGGTGTTATCCGGTCTTCACTCAACTCGACTTCCGTCGTGTGTTCCTGGTTCCGGTACCTGAACTTTCCGAAACGCCTGCAGGAAACGCGCCCGGGCTTCACCCCTTCCGATTCAAAATCCGCTTTCGCGCGGGATTCCGTCTCCGCGAATGCTGCCTCGATCCCCTCGGCCTGGTCGGGCGACAGGTCGGCGAGCCGTGTGACAAAGTAGTCGCGGCGCA
Source organism: Paracoccaceae bacterium (assembly GCA_963664045.2). Classification (GTDB taxonomy): domain Bacteria; phylum Pseudomonadota; class Alphaproteobacteria; order Rhodobacterales; family Rhodobacteraceae; genus JAPPHA01. The sequence goes on from CAXXGT010000007.1 coordinate 300,238, forward strand.
AATCGGACATCATCATGCCCCAGGCGGAAAACACGGATGCACTCTCGGGGATGACCGCCTTGCGAACACCAAGTTCCCTGGCCAGAGAGACGGCGTGCATGCCGCCGCCGCCGCCGAAGGCGATCAGCGTGAAGTCCCGCGGGTCGAAGCCCCGGTTGAGTGAAACCAGTTTCAGGGCATTGACCATGTTGTTGTTGGCGATCCGGACAATGCCGCGCGCCGCCTCGTCCGCGCTCACGCCAAGGCGTTCACCAACTCCGGTGATGGCCTGTTCGACTGCATCCATGTCGGCATCGATCTCACCGTCGCAAAAGTAGTCGCGATTGATCCTGCCAAGCCAGAGATTTGCATCCGTCGTGGTCGCATCACGCCCACCCCTGCCGTACGCGGCCGGACCCGGCTGCGCACCGGCAGAGCGCGGGCCGACGTGCAGCTTGCCGAAATCGTCGACCCACGCGATCGAGCCGCCGCCGTTGCCGATTTCCACGAGGTCGACAACCGGAACCATGATCGGATATCCGGCGGATTTACGATCGCGCTCGATCCAGTAATCGGTCATGATCCTGACATTGCCGCCCTCGATCAGGGCGCATTTCGCCGTTGTTCCACCAATATCCAGGGCGAGGACATTCGGCTCGCCGATCAGTCGTCCGAGCTCGGCGGCGCCCCAGACGCCGGATGCCGGGCCCGACTCGACCATCGTGATCGGAATCCTTGAAACGGCTTCCATGGAGTCGACGCCGCAGTTCGATTGCATCACGTAAAGGCTGCCGAGGAACCCCCGGCTTTCGAGGCCGTCCCGCAGACGGTCAAGGTAACGTTCCGCAACCGGCTGGACATAGGCCGATAGCACCGCCGTGTTGCACCGTTCGTATTCACGCCATTCCCTGGCGATCCGGTGCGAGGAAACCGTGGACACGCCAGGCCAGAGCGATCTCACGGCTCCTTCGGCCGTGCGTTCGTGTTCCGGATTGGCATAGGAATGCAAAAAGCAGATCGCGACCGCCTGCACGCCCTCTCGCTGGAAATCGTTGACGATGTCTTCAAGTCCGGACAGGTCGAGCGGCGCCATTTCCTCGCCACGATAGTTCATTCGGCCAGGCAACTCGCGCCTCAGGTGGCGGGGCACGAAAGGACGGGGCTTCTCGTAATGGAGATTGAAGAAGTCAGGCCTGTTGCCGCGGGCGATTTCAAGCGTGTCGCGAAACCCCTCCGTCGTGATCAGGCCGACACGAACGCCCCGGCGTTCTGTCAGCGCATTGATGACCACTGTCGTCCCGTGAACAAGGAAGCCGATTCCTGCCGGATCCGTTCCGGTCTTTTCGATGACATTCAGGACTCCGACATCGAAATCCGGAGGCGTCGTATCCGTCTTTGCCGTCCTGACGGTCGACAAGCCGGAGACTTCATCGGTTTCGAAAAACACGAGGTCAGTAAAGGTTCCGCCCACATCCGTTGCGGCTCGGATCGTTTTTCCGGACAATGGTTCTCCCTCCTCCTGGTCAATCATTCATCTTGTTCCGGACCGGCCCTCGATGAGCCGACTCCACATCCGATTGCTTTCACTCGGTCTCGACCTCGTTGTCTTCAGACCACCAGCCAGCCCTCACACGTTCGCGAAATTCGATCTCGTCGGGTTCGATAACGGGAACCGCGCCAATCAGGCGCCGGGTACAGACATGGCGTGGATTTCTGAACAGGCGTCCCGTCGTTTCGGTTTCGACGATGCGGCCCTTCTCCATGACCATGATCCGGTCTGCAATGTTGCGAACAACCGAGAGATCATGGGTAATGAACGCGTATGTCAGGTTTCGGCGCGCCCGCAGGTCCGCCAGCAAGGCAAGCACGCGCGCCTGAACCAGGACGTCGAGTGCAGACGTCGGTTCATCGAGCACAACCAGTTCGGACTCGCATGCCAACGCCCGTGCAATGGCGACTCGTTGCCGTTGGCCGCCGGACAACGCGGATGGTGGACGTGGCGCAAGTTCAGCGGAGAGGCCGACCTCCTCCAGCAGCGCCCGCACCCGGGCCGGCCTTTCAGATCTGGGACCGATGCGGTGGGCATCCAGTGCCAACCGCACGGAAGCCCCGATCGATCGTTTCGGATTGAGTGATGACAACGGGTTCTGTTGAACCAGCTGCATCGCTCGGCGATGCCCCTGCTTGCGTCGAGCGGGCAACACTTCATCCCTGAATCGGATTTCGCCGCCGGGATCCGGTGGCAGGATCCCCAGAATCATGTTGGCGATCGTGCTTTTCCCGGACCCGGATTCGCCGACGATTGCGAGGCATTCACCGCGGATGATATCGACCGAGACGTTATCGACGGCCCGAACACTGTGTGTGCCGAGACGAAATGTCTTCGACAGGTTTCGCAGCTGCAGGAAAGGATCGGTCATCTCACGCGGTGCCCGTTCCGGCGGTCGAACCGCCTGTATGGCTTTCGTGGTCAGCAAGGAACGCCTCCTGATCGTCTGCAATGTCGGGAATTCCCCCGCCGGTTATCCTTGGCGCCGCCGCCATCAGGGCTCGCGTGTAGGGGTGGCGAGGCTCGCGAAACACGGACGCCGTCGGTCCGTCCTCGACGATCCGGCCCTTGTAAATGACGTAGACCCGGTCGGCGAACTCCCGGACCACTCCCAGGTTGTGGGAAATGAACAGAACCGAAGTCCGATGGTCGTTGACGAGGCGGTGCATCAACCTCAGGGTCTGGTCCTGTACCGTGACATCGAGCGCGGTCCCGGGTTCGTCGGCAATCAGCAGGGCCGGCTCATTGGCCAATGCCATGGCGATCATGACTCTTTGATTCATTCCACCAGAAAGCTGGAAAGGGTAGGAATCAAGGACCCGGTCAGGATCTTCAATTGAGACCTCACGAAGAATTGTCGCTGCGCGATCTTTCGATTCCACCGCACTTATGCCGGCGCGATCCCGCCTGTGAACTTCGTGAAACTGCACGCCGATCGTATAAACCGGATTCAGGGAAGACGTCGGATCCTGAAAGATCATCGACATGCGCGTCCCCCGAAACCGGCGCCAATCCGCCGGTGGCAACCGGCTCAGGTCCTGCCCTTCAAACCTGATTTCCCCGGTTATGATCGACGTCGGCAACGACTGAAGAAGTCCGAGCACGATACGTGCAATGACCGTCTTGCCTGAACCGGATTCTCCGACAAGCGCAACTTTTTCCTCCGGAGCGATGTTCAGCGACACGCCGTGCAGTACATCCGTCGTCCCGGTGTAGCCACGAAATCCCAGCTTGAGATTCCGGAGGTCGAGAGTGGTGGTTTCCCCGGTCATCACTGGTCGGCACCCAGAATATCCCTGAGAGCATCGCCGACAAGATTGAACCCAAAGACGGCCACCAGGATTGCCAAGCCGGGGAACACCGTGAGCCACCATGAATCCGGAAGGTATTTGGCCCCTTCTGCAACCATCGATCCAAGGTCAGGTGTCGGAGGCTGAACACCGAGCCCGAGAAACGACAGGGACGATGCAATGAGGATGACGAATCCAATGTCGAGAGTCATCTTGGTCAGAACTGCGGGAACGCAGTTCGGCAGGATTTCACGGAACATGATATGTGCGGAGGATGCGCCAATGACCTCGGCCGCGAGGACATAACCTTCTTCCCGCTCCGCAAGCGTAATGTTGTAAACCAGCCTGGCGTACCAAGGCCACCACATCACTGTAACGGCCATCATGCCATTCAGAAGCGTTGGCTCCAGAACCCCCATGATCGACATCGCAAGAACAAGCGGCGGGATCGACAGAAACACGTCGGTCAGTCTCATCAGGGCGTAGCGACGCCAGCCGACGAAATAACCTGCGAGCAATCCAATGGTGACGCCCACCGGCATGGCAAGGGCCAGCACAACGACCGCCAGAATCAGTGAAATCCTGTAGGCATAGAGAATCCGGCTGAAGATGTCGCGGCCGACAAGATCGGTCCCCATGATGTTCGGCCAGTCAGGTGGCTGGTTTAAATTGCTGAAGTCGACGACAGCACCGCGGTGTTCCGGAAAAGGCGCAATGATGTCTGCGGAGATTGCGGAAAGCACCACGACCGTGACAAGGGCAACGCCGGTTATCGACAGGGGACTCGCCCGAACGATGGCGACGGCCCGTCTCATGTGTTTTCCCGTCCGTAACGAACGCGCGGATTGAGCCAGGCGATCAGGAGGTCCACGATCAGGTTTGCGATCAGGAACGTTGCGGAAATGATCAGGACCGTGCCGACGATGGCATTCAGGTCCTTCCTGAGAATGACTGCGACGCCGTAACGCGACAAGCCGGGCCAGGCAAAGATCGCCTCGACCAGGAAAGCGTTCCCGAGCATGGCAGCAAAGTCCAGTCCAAGAATCGTCAGCGATGGAATCAACGACGGGCGAAACGCGTAGCGGCCGGCTATCCGCCATTCGGGAAACCCGTAGGATCTGGCCATCTCGATGTAGGGGCGGTCATAGGTCTCGACCATGTTCGCCCGGGTCAGCCGTGCGGCCTGGCCGATTCCTGACAACGCCAGGGCGAATGCTGGGAGAAAAATATGCCTGAGCGCGTTGCCGAATGCGCCGATGTTGCCGGCGAGCAATGTATCGACCAGCAGAAAGCCGGTCAGGCGCTCGATCTGGTAATCGGTTGCCAGGCGTCCTGCGATCGGGAACAGCGGCAAGAAAAACGCGAACAGCAGCATGAGAATGACGGCCCAAACAAAACTCGGCGCCGAAACCCCAAGCAAGGAAATCACCCGCACGACATTGTCGATCACACCCCCCCGGTACCTTGCGGACAGGACACCGAGTGGCAGCCCAAGCCCGATCATCAATATGCCTGCGGCGAAAACAAGCTCGAGTGTCGCCGGGAGAAACTGGGCGATGTCAGTGGTTACTGGCCGATTGGTATAAAGGGAAACACCGAGGTCACCCCGGGACAGATCTCGAACAAAATAACCGTATTGTATCCAGATCGGCTCATCGAGATGCAGTGCATCGCGTAACTTGAGGACCTGTTCCTGGGTCGCGTTGGGGCCGAGCGCGATCCGGGCCGGATCGCCCGGAATTACCCGGGCGATCACAAAAATCAGAATGGACACACCAACGAGAACAAGCACGGACATGCCTGTCCTGCGCAAGAGAAGATGCAGAACAGGGTGCTGCAATCTTCTTGTTCTTCGTGCCCTTGCAGAACGAATTCCGCTATTCTTCTACCGACATCAACCTGAAGCTGAATCCCATCCCGTCAAGCCCGAACGCATGGTCTGGATCGCTCAATGCCGGCGCCGTGACTTTCGGACTCGCTGCGAAAATCGACTGACGATCATAGCCGTAAATTGACGGCGCAATGGATACCAGCCGGGAATTCAGGGCAGCATAGGCCGCTTCCCTGGCTTCATCGGTCGCACCCGTTCGCCCCTCTTCAAGCAGCCGGTCGACTTCGGTGTCACTCAAGTGCTCCGGGGACTGCCAGGTGCCAGCCGAGGTCGAATGGTACATGCCGTACAGCAGCGTGTCCGGGTCGCCGGTCACCGCATTGACGAACAACTGCGAGATGTGCGGGGTGTTCTCCGCACTGTTCACCATGCTCGAAAACAGTGCCCATGGTACCTTGGTGATCGTTGATGTGATGCCGATTTCAGCGAGGTTTGCCTGGAAGAGCAAGGCAAAGCGCTCTTCCACCGGAACTTCGGCAATCCAGGTGATTTCGATCGAGAAATCGGCCGGATCGTGAGCACATTGTTCGAGATGTGCCCTGGCAGCATCAAGATCGCGCGGGATCGTCATGTCTGCCGGGTTTGATCCGAACATGCCCACGGGAATGGCGCCCGTCGACGCCGACCCCTGCGAGAGATCGTCGGTGACCGCGATCAGCTTCAAGGCCGCCCCGTAGTCAAATGCGTTGGCGAGCGCCATGCGGCAGTGAACGTCGTCAAGTGGCGGTTTTGTCGTGTTCATCTTGAAGTAGAACGCACCCGTCCCGCTCTCGGTGAACAGTTGCATGCCTTCGCCCGCCAAGGCCTTCATCACCTCCGGCGGCAGCCACTGCGACGAGATCTCGTGCTCTCCCTGTGCAAGGAGTGTTCTGACCGTTGCCGCTTCGAGACCGTAGCGCAACCTGACGGTATCCGGTGCAGAGTCATCAATTCCCAGGAAATAGTCAGCGTTCTTGCTCATGACGGTCTCATCCTGAGGATTGTGCGACACCACCACGTAGGCGCCACTTCCCGCGCCGTTGGCGGACAGATAGGTCTGTCCCCAATCCTTCATGTCGCCGTCGCCGTCGCCAAGATTGGCCATGACGGTCTTCTTGTCGACGATCGGCAGTCGCACGAGCGATGCCACGAACGGTGCATAGGCAACGCCAAGATTGAATCGCACCGTACGGTTGTCGAGTGCTTCGGCGGTTTCGACGTTTCCGAAAAGGTAGGACAAGCCCAGTCCCAACGCCTTCATGCGGTCAAGCGAGAATAAGACGTCTTCCGCAGTGACCGGGTTCCCGCTCTGAAAGCGGGCATCGTCTCTCAGGGTGAATGTATAGCTGGTGCCTTCGCCTTCCCAACTTTCCGCCAAATGCGGGACATGGCCCGGCCCTCCCTGCCGAGGCAGGACCAGCGTATCGTAGACGTTGAACATGAGTATCGAATCCGCGTAGTCGGACGCTTTCGCCGGATCAAGTTCGCCGACGGCAACCTCGTCGAGCCGGAGCACCCGCTCCGCGGCTGCCGATTGGGCAAAGGACATCAGGGCGGTACCGACCAGCGCAAGGCCGAACGCCCAGAGACGTGCACAAGTCGCGTGTTTCATCGTGTTTTTCTCCCCTTTTCATTCGTTGGGTTCACTCCGGACGCGGTCGACCGCTTTGTGCCGCCGCCGGCTCCCGGATTCTGCTGTTCCGGCTGTTGCGGGTCCGGATCTCCCGAACCGGCTCCCTGTCCGGTCGGGTCGTCAGCATCGCCAAACACATCCATCGTACAGACGTGGAGGAATTTCGCCGGCCCGGTCGTGTGATTCCAGGTCGAGTGCCGGAGCATGGAACTGAAGTGCATCGAGTCTCCAGGCCTGAGCACCGTGCAGTCCCCGTCGACCTCGACGGTTATGGAACCCTCCAGCATATAAAAAAGCTCTTCGCCTTCATGGCGGATCGGTTCGCTCCTGTGGCCCGGTGTTTCATGAATGATTACGCTGCTGAGAATGTGCCCGGGGAAATTTGCCGAAATCCGCTCGTAACCGAATGCGGCAGGGTCGGGTCCATAAACCTGGCGGCGCGACTGACGCGTCGACGGCGAACTTCCCTCCGGCGCGACGAGAAAGTCCGCCACGCTCCTGCCGAGCACACGGGCAATTGCAACAAGAGATGACAGGGACGGAGATGTCAGGTCCCTTTCAACCTGTGAAATGAAACCAACGGAAAGTTTGGCTCCGATCGCGACATCCTGGAGCGTCAAGCCAAGTTTCAGACGGCGGTTCCTGAGCCGTTGCCCCAATGGCTGGTTGTCAGGAAAATCCTTTGTCTTCGGGCCGGAATCTGGTTGCATGTGATGTTCCCGATTTTAGTAGTACTAAAAAATAGAACGAACCGGTTGCGCGTGTCAACGACCTTTCAAGGGGGAATGTGATGTGGATGGGATGCTCGATCCGGGTCGGGTCAAGTTCGAGTTCGCGTGAAATGAATCGATGGATGCTGCACCGCGGCCCCGGCCACGGTCGGTTCAATTCCCGCCGGGATCATTGCCTTGTCAAGGCAAAATGGTCACGGGACAGGTTCGCCAACCACGCCTGCCATCATCACATCCGGAAGGTCTCAATAATACCAAAGCCTGTCCGGAGACCCGGCCGCAACCGTAATCCTGTACCCGGTCGAAGAGAACTCTGCGCCTGCAACGCGGCCGGACACAAAACTCCCGCCGTCAAGGTTAATTTTTCCCCCGTACAACAAGTGGGGAAAAACGATCTCTTCCGTAGTTTCGGGTGGGTCATCGAAACGAACCGGCGTGTGGCCATGCACGACCACGTGGCCCTTTGCCGGTTCGGGATGCCGAAGAAACGAATGGCGAATCCAGGCCCAGTGGTGATTGTTCACCATGTGCCATGGCAGCGCCAGAAAGGACTCGATCTCTTCGTCCGGATCGACTCCGGCATGCACGAAAAGCAGCCTGCCCTGCCGGACGTGCGAGCGCAGCTGTTCCAGGAATTTCACTCTCCGTTCTCCTAGCGCGGACACCATGATTTCGCTGAAGCGGCGATTGATTTGATCCTGGGGTGGGACGGAATCCGGGCGCCACGCGCCGTGGCGCGAAAAAACGTCCTGGGGAACATCGCACCCGAGTTGCTCTGCGACCTTGACCCCACCGTTATCCAACCAGATCCACGGGTCGAAATCCGGCAGTCCCTCAAGGGTCACACGCATCATTTGCTCGTGGTTTCCCATCAGCGGCACGACTTGGTCAAATCCGCGGGATTCCGGATTTTCGACAGCATCGATCGCGGTATCGAGAACTCCCAAGCTGTCCCTGCCCCGATCAACAAAGTCGCCGAGAAAAATCAGCAGGTTTCGATCATGATCCCGGCATCCGGCCGCAAAGTGGTCCAGCAGACCCCGGAATTCTGTCGAGCGCCCGTGGACGTCTCCGATCACACAAATGCGCGTTCCGGCAGGAATGCCGGTGCTCAGCTTACAGGGACGTGTCGAGTGAAGAACGGGGACCGACATTCGGACTGATGTGGTTTGATCTGTCAAGTTTCAGTAACGACCGCAATGTACGCCTCTTTTCGGGCTGACGAACTCAGGGCACGAGCAGCGTGCCGCGACGGCAGGTCACACTGATTCCCATGGGTTGTCTACCACTTGGGTTCACTTCGTTGTTGAAATACCGCTCTCTCTAACCCTCCTTTGTCGCCAATCCAACAATTCGATCCATGTTTCGCCGTAATTGGCAGCCCTGAATCCCAGTGTTGTGCCGAGGTCGGCTCTCGGCGGGGGTTCGTGCGATGTCTCTTCCACTCTTCCATGCACAAGACCGTGTCCCCCGACAATGAATGCATCGAGGGGTTCGCTTGAACTCTAAGCTCACTGCCGACCCAAACCTGAGTTCGATCAAGTCTCATCCTGCTCCTCTATTGAATTCAGGACTTCTTTATGGCGCTGTCGCTTGTATTCCATCCAGTCGATCAACTCATCCCAACGCTCGCGTTCGTGAAGTGTAATGCTGTGCTCAATTCCAAAATAATGGCTTTCAACTCCAATTCGTAAGGGCCCGAAGGATTTCGCCAGTGTCTCTTCATTGCGCTCCATAATGGCCGAGACATCCCTGCCGTCGGTAACCGATGGACCACGAAGGAACATTCCTGACGCTATTACAGTCACATACATGGACAGAATAACCGATCTGTCAGGAAACATGTCCACCCAGGCAGTCGAGGATCGGGTAGGATAAAAAACCCGGATGACGTTTCAGACATCGATCCCAAAATCCGAGCGCAGCTTCGAGCGTTCCGCTTCAGCGTCATTCACCCGTTTTCCAAGGTTACGTTCCCATATGTTCGGTTTTTCAACCACCTCGAAAACAGGTGCAATCGGGCTGTAACCAATCCGAACTACCCACAGACTCACCGCAAAAGAGGCGAAGTCCTTGGTCGTGTGCTCGATAAGCCACCGTATCGCCGAACGGCGTGCTTCATCGAAGTCCCGGGCAATCCAGGTCACACGTATTCTTCAAGGCCTGCACGATAGGTCAGTGTCTGACCGAGATGCTGGTGATCCGATCTTTCCAGTTAGAACTCGATCAGGACCCGATTTTCCAACCCGCTCTCCTTGGCGACGATGTCAGCGGAAAACTGCCTCACCGCCACCTCTACGTCTGTTGGATCCAGATCCGGTCCAAGGGCCCTTGACAATTCATCGATGTTTTCTGCCAGCCATGGCGTGAAATCCCGTGCCTCATCCTTCCAGGCTTCGTGAACGTCCACATCGGAGAGTCGGGAACCATTCGCAGTCTGCTGATTCAGTCTGTTCCTGAAACGAGCGGGATCCCGGTGGCAGATTTCGATACCGGCTTTTCGCAAAGCGAAGGAGCCACTGGGCGAAATGGTCCGAAAACTTCGGGCCGCAAGATATGCAACTAAAGATGTTCGCCCAGCCGGACCCTGCAGCCAAAACGAGGCGATGGCAGAAAATCCTGGTTCCACCTGGAATGCACCTTCGCAATACTCTCCACTGACGTGGACCAGACTTTCGGGATGTTCCGGTTGTTCCGGTAAAACCGTCGGGTTCGGCGATTCGAAGCCGCCATTAATGATACCACCATCAGGAAATTGGTTGCTCAGACATCGTGGCCCAACCGCTTTGCCGCGCGCACCGCGCCGACGAGAAACGCTTTGGCGTCTTCGTGCGAAAAAAGAATGCCCACATCATTAAAGTTCAGGAAAAGACGGTCACCATCCCCGGCAAAACCCGTGGTTCCTATGCTGATCGTCGCACGTCCTTCGAGTTTGGCAAAATCTGATACAACGCGCTTGAAATCCACGTGCGTAGCCAATGTTCCCCCCGTTTTTCCCGGCCCGGATGCCTCCTATCCAAGAGTGGTTGTCACGTCCACCATAGGGTCACGGTTTTCGCTTCAGCCATCGCCCGAACTGCAGAACACAACGAAGGACCATTTCGCACGAATGGATCACATATGTGCCGTTTCGGACTGCACACAACTGGTATACCGGTCCCTGAAATCAAGGTCATTCCGGCAATCCCGTGCAATTCCGAAAGTCATCCGGAAAACCTGCCCGAGATCACGACATGACTTATCAACTCCTGTTCAGGAGTGCTCTGGCCCAGCCATGGCCGCCAATATCCAATCAGAGCCCAGCGATCATGGAATGACGGGCGTGCCTGTGAAATCCGCAGTCGGCCATGGCCTCGCCTGTCCACCCCCGCGTCCTCCCGAGCTCACATGTGCCAGCGTAAGTCCGGGTTTTTCCGAATGGTGCCGAACGCCGCAATCGCTCCGGTGCACGTCTTCAGTTCTCGGCGTTCACGACTCCGGCCTCGGTGATCTTCATGTCCGAAAGCCTGTGATCCTGAAATCGCATCCGGTGGTCGAGCAATTTCCGCGTCATTCGAAGCAGTGTCTTCGCGTGAGCTTCGTCCCCGGCCAGGTCGACTGACTCGCAACCCGGCGATTGCATGTCGAACAGGAGTGGAGGCAAGCCACCATTGAAATGCACGAGTTTGTATTGCCTTTCACGGACTATCGCGAGGTTGGCCTCCCGAAGCGACAGACCCAGTTGACGCTGCCAGACCGTCGGCAGATCAGGTTCGCCGTAGTCGAACTCGCAATAGACATAGTCCCGCCAGCCGGAGGCGCCAGGACCGTCACCTGACAGGAAGGAAAGCAGCGACTGCCCGTCCATTCCGCGTGGCGGTTTTCGGCCGACCCAGTCGAGAATCGTCGGCGCGATATCAACCGACTCGGTGAAATCTCCGATGCGGGTACCATGGGATCCAGGCCGGTCCGGATCGCGGATGATCAGCGGGATGTGATACGCCGCATCATGGAAGGTGTTTTTTGCCCAGAGAAAGTGATCGCCCAGCATCTCGCCGTGGTCGGCTGTGATCACGATCAGGGTGTTGTTGTAGGCACCGCTCTCCCTGAGACCGTCAATCACCCGGCCAATGTGAAAATCAACTTCGCTGGCAAGACCAAGATAGACGGATCTCAGGCAGCTGACATCTTCAGGGTTGTCGTCATCAAGTCGCGCCTCGTAGCCCTGGATGTTCGTATTGATCCAGTCGTGCTTCAGAGCAGCCGACATAAACGGGTGCAACGACGCGGCCGCATCCTTCGAAGAAAGCCTCGTGGGCCGCGCGATCTCCTCGGCCCGATACATTCGGTTGTAGGGTTCCGGCGCAATCAGAGGGGGATGCGGCCTGAGATATGTGAGAAGCGCGAGCCAGCCCTTTCGATAGACGATCGAATCCAGGAACTCGTCCGTCAGGAACGCCGTGTCGCTGTCCTCCGCCCGATAGAATGCCGGATCGTCGGGACGCGGTCCGCGATCAGGATCAAAACTGGGGGGTACAAAGAATTCCTCATAGGCCGGCAAATCCTCGACCCGGGACCGAAGAAATCCCCTCCATGCGAAATTCTCGTCAAGGCGGGTTTCTACGATCTCGCGGAATCCGGCCATGACCCGTTCGTAGGACCGAAGCTCGGGGTCGGCCGGATCAAGGATGCGGGGATCCGGTCCCGTGTCGGTATATCCGAACAGGAGTGGCTCGAATCCGGATTTTCGCGCTTCTTTCGCGATATTGTCAATTCCGTCGGCGAGTGGAGCTGCATTGCGAACCGAACGATGTGTCATCGCGTAAAGGCCGGTGAGCAAACTCGTCCGCGACGGACCACAAGGACTGGTGACGGTATAATGCCGTTCGAAACTGGCTGCTTCGGACCTGAATGCCTCGAGGTTCGGCATTCTCGCGGTTCCCGCAAGTGGAGACTCGCTGTTCACCAGTCCGGAGCAGTCTGCACGCAATTGATCGATCACGATCAGGAGAACATTTCGTTCCAGATTCATCGGGTGTTCGAGAGTTTCATGACAACGACTCCGTCAATCCGGGAGCATGTTGAGTGCTATGTTGCGCCCGATGGGTCTACTATGCGGATTTGACCGTATGCAGGGCATCGGCGAGCGCTCTGCCGTTCTCGCCACTTTCCCTCAGCCCTTCGGCCGTACCGGTCCAGTCAGGTGTGCTCTTGAGTAAAATCCCTCTACGAAACTGAATTTGCGCTGTTTTTCACCTCCGCATCTTCGACGACCCTGACCAGCTGGTAGCCGAGCCGCTTGGCACGCCGGCCGAGGTTCGAGACCGTCCGGTTGACGCGACGCTGCTCATAGGTCGCGATCCCGCGCTCCACATATTCGTCGCCGCGGGTGACCAGCGTGTAGATCAGGCAGGCAAGCTCACGTGCGGTTGCGGTGATCGCGACGGGCGCGTCCTTTCGGGCGAGACGCGCACGGTGCCTGGCGCCGATGAATGTCTGGCTCTTCCGGGCCGTCAAGGCAGCCATGCGCAGGGACTGCGCGACCTTGTTGACCACCTTGGGTGCGCGTCCTGGCAGAGGCTTGCCACCACTGATGCGGGTTCCCGGCGCCAATCCCAGCCACGAACAGAAGTGCTGCGCAGACGGGAAGGCGGAGAAGTCCGGACCGATCTCCGAGGCGATCGTGAGCGCGGTGTTCACGCCGATGGTCGGGTACAGATTCCGACCGAGATGAACGCGATTCCGACGGCACTTGAAGGTGATTCCGACGGGATTTGAACGCACGAAGTGCGGTTTCGTGCGGGTTCGGTTGCCCGGGTGTTGATGTCTCCTTTCGGGTTGAGGTACCGACCGAAGGCCGGTCCTGACGGGCGCAGTCTGGACTGCGCCCGTTGTTTGTGCAAGCGCCGGAATCGGCAGGGAGCGGATTGGCAATGGTACAGTCTTTTTCAGGTCAGGACGCGGAGTGCAGTCTCGGGAGCCCTGTCGAGCACACGTAAAAGGGCGCGCGCCGCGCCAGTTGGGCAGCGCTTCCCCTGCTCCCAGTTGCGGATCGTTTCGGGTGAAACGTCGATGCGCCGCGCGAGTTCCGTCTGGCTGAGGCCCATCCGCCGCCGGATCCGGCGTGTAAAGCGTGCCATGTCCTGCAAAGCCTCGGCCTCGTCTTCCCGCTCCTGCAATGTGATCTCTGCTTCCGTGGTCGCGTCTACCACCGCCGGGTCGATCCGGCCTTCGGGAAATGTGGACGGGTCGTCGGGATCAATCCTGACGCGTGTTGTGCTCATGGTCCGCAAACTCCTTCGGGTTGGCCTTGCGGGCCGAAATGATGCGGATGGCCAATCCCTGCACCGTGTCGACGACGACAAAGACCCGACCGTCGATCATGCCGAGCAGCCGGTAGCGATCTTCGCCATAGTCCCGCCGCCTGTCCTGGGGGACGATTCATTGCGGATCGAAGAACGCGCGTAAGGCATAGGCGAAATCGAAGCCGCGATGCTCGAAACAGGTGTTGTTCTTGGCATCGTCCCATTCAAACTTCATTCCGAGAATATAGGCCAATGGCCCATGATCGTCAAGGGACTCCAATCACCAAAACCGGTTGGCTCTTCATCCGATCGTGCGGCTGAGCTTCAACGGGAAGTACAATGATCCCGAGGACCTCGATCGCGGTATCCTCACGCAACTGGAAGCAATCGAGCGCGCGGAAGCTTCGGGGGAGGGGTAGGCTTTCGCCCATGAGATAGCGGATTTCCGGTTTGCTGATTGGTACATCCTTCACATTATCAACGAGACTCGTAACTGAATTGGCGAAATACTCGTCTTGGCGGCTCTCAAGAACATCCACAAAGGTGGAAAGATCGTCCTGGGACAGGTCCTTGAGTATCATGGCCACTTGCCCGGCAACCCAGTTCGACGCGCTTATCCCGGTGGTTGTGGACCGCTCCGACGGACGAGACCGGGAGCGAATCCTGGCTTTTTGGTGTTCCCCTGGATTGGCCAGTGTCGAACAGAGGAGCGCGTTTTCTTCCCCGCCCTGAACGCCGAGGTTCCAGCTCGTGGAGTTGGATGAATCGAGAGTTTCAAGCAAGGCATCAAGAGGACGGAGAGGTGCGATTCCCCCTCCGCTTCTTGACTGTTGTGCGGCTTCCGGCACGAGCGTGCCGGCCCAGGGAGCGGCCGAATCCGGAAAAGGTCATTTGCCGCGGAATACGACCGCTCTCGCGCACCGCACCAAGTGTCAGTTCTTATCACCGTAGAACACCGACTGGAAGTCCGGGCCCGTGGCGTAGCCCACGACACCGGCCTGGTTGTCACCGCCGAACTGGCCGGTGACGTCATACGCCTGCGAATTGGCCGTGGTGGTGCCCGTGAACCGCCCCCCGGCGACGGCCATCGCTTCCCATTCGAGGGAGCCGAGGGTCGGCACGTCCTTGACGGCGAGGACGGCTTCCGGGCCGGTTGTGCCCTGCGTGACGGTGATGTTCGCCACGCCGGTGGCGATGGCGGGATTCGAGCCGTAGAAGCCGGCCCATTCCCCCGTCCATGTCGCCGCCCCGGTCGGCTGGTGCTGCGGTGCGGGATCGGGGGAAAGACGCGGCGTCCGGGCGTTGCCCGAAGTGGAGTACCACGCGCTTATTCGATGGACGGGGTTCTCGATGCCGAGGTCGACACCGTTGACGACCGCCCAATTGCCGAACCCCGGGGTGAACGCCGCCATGCGCGCGCTTGCACCCTCGCGCCCCACCTCGGGATGCGCACCCCAGGTGGTGAAGACCTCACCGGGTGCCGGGAGGTTGACGGCGATGGTCTCGCCGGGCGCGAGGTCGACCGGCGTGGTCGGACCGAGCTCCTGGCCGTTCGAGAGATGCACCTCGACGCGCACGCGGGGGAGCGTGTCACCGGTGATGTTGGTCGCGGTGCCGGTGAAACCTTGTGTGGCGGGGTCGTAGCGCAGGACGAGGCGGGCGCCGGCGCGCGTATTCCAGTAGGTATCGGTACGATCATTCTGGGTGGCTGACTCCTCTCCGCCGCCTCCGCCGCCTTCAGCACCTTCCGTGCCTTCGCGCGATTCACCCGCGCCTCCATGCTCGCCCGGGTGTTCGCCGTCACCGGCTTCACGGTTGGATTCGGAACTTGTCGAACAGGCTGCAAGGCTGAGCGAAAGCAGAAGGGCGGCCGGGAAAATCAGCCGGTGAAGCGAACCGGACTGGAAATCCCGGATAGACGCTTGCAGGTTTTTTTTACGCATTTCAATCTCCTTCATTGACATGACTGTCTCCGGCCACCGCGGGTGAGCCCCCGGTCAGAGCATTCCGGGGTCGTGAACTGAAACGGTGCCGTCGACTCAACGTTCTTCTGTGTGGGGTTGCGCCTGGAGCGGCGGGCGACTGGAAGGGCTCCATGCCGGTTGCACACCGAACAGTTGTGGAACCACCGGAATTTCGGCTGTCCCGGTCCGGGGTGCCGGCATCGGTCGCGGGGACTCCATGATCAGGATGCGCTTCGGTTGCCGCTTGTCGACAAGGGCCGGGACCGGCCTAGTCGCCGTCGTAGTCCCGCCGCCTGACGAAGTTCGCCAATCGCTGGTCGTACTCCTCTTGCGTGACGATCGCGTCGCCGTTGACATCGAACAGCTGGAATGCGCGCACCGTGGTCCGGCGCGTGGCCTCGTGCCAGAGCGCTGCGAACTCCTCCAGGCTCAGATTGCCGTCGCCGTTGCCGTCGTGGGCGGCGAGGCGGTTGTTGCGCAACGTTTCGATCCCGGCCCGCGCGTGGCCGCCGTCGCTGTCCATTCCGAAAGTGCCGCGTGGCCCTGCCGCGGTCAGCACATGCAGGTCACCATCAAAGTGGTCCTTGCCATGACGGCCTTCGAACCCGTCGTCGTGATGGCTGGCCTCGTTTTCGCCCGCGAGGGCGCCACCTGCGCCGACGACGGCGACAAGTGTGATGGCAGTCAGTATCGTCGTATTTGTTCTCATTGGAGGTCTCCTGCACCGGTTGATCCATCGGTTCGTGATGGATGCAGGCAATATGGGAACAAGATGTCGCAAGACTATGCCGATGAGGCGGTTAAAGTGTCGCCCGCCGCGGCAGTTCCACGGAATGACACAATTCGATACACCTTTTTTCCCTTGCCTGTGAGAACCGCCCAAGGTCCCGCGCATGGAATCCCGCCCTCATGTTCTTTTGGTTGACGATCATCGCGAGATCAGGAAGCCGCTCGCGCGTTACCTCGAGCGCCACGGGTTTCGCGCGACCGTGGCGGAGAGTGCGGCCGCTGCACGGCGCGCATTGCGCGCGGCGGCGGTCGACCTCGTGGTCCTGGACATCACGATGCCGGGCAGTTCGATGTCGGTGACCTCCATGCCTTGTGCTGGATTCACGCAGAGCGGAATGTCCGCAAGCCGGACGGAAGCACCCCGTATCAGCATGAACGGGTCGATGCTGTGCTCGACAGGGTATGGAAGCTCTACCGCAATCTTGACCGCTACCGGAAGTATTCCACCCCGCTGCGCAAGTCCGTCATGGAGAAACGGTTCGACCAGCTCTTCGGCACTCTCACCGGTTACGCCTGTCTCGACCGGTTGCTCGAGCGGCTGAAGGGGAACAAGGACGAGCTTCTGCGCGTTCTCGACCATCCGGAGACACCACTGCACACGAATCGGATCGAGAACGGCATTCGCCCCCACGTCACGCGTCAGAAGGTCTCGTTCGGAACCCGGAGTGACGCCAAACTCGGGGCACTGAAGATCTGCAAAAAGCTCGGGGTGTCATATTGGAACTATCTGAGGAACCGTCTGGGCGTTGCCGGCGCACCCGAAGTGCCACGGCTTGCCGATCTCATCAGGCAGCGCGCGGCAACCTGACATTCCCTGACCCGACAACGTCGGAGCTAATCGGGGCTTCCCGGAAGTCCCGGAACACGACGTCAACGTCAGTCACAATTCCCTGCACGTTGCCCCCATTTCGGGGAAGGCCATAAGTCAATCAAAACAAACGAAAATCGATGCGACAAATTGTTCCTGACCCCTTGACGGGTGTTGCGTCCAATGGCATGTCGCGCACGCTTTCCCGGGGTTTGAATATACCCGAATCGGCGAGGCTTTGGAGATTCGCATGGCGTGGTGTTGCAACCGATTTGAATGACAGTTCCGACGCTTTTTTCTTTTCTTTTCGTTTGGGTCTTTCTCGATGTCGTCTTTCCTGGTTCAATCTTCGCTTTCCGGCTTCGTTTCGATGGCTATACCTGTTCTGCTCATCGCCTACCTTGCCTTGGTCTTCCACGCTCTCTGGCACCTCGACTCTCCTGATCGCTGATGCATCGCCTCTTTTCGCCGTCCCGAAAGTTCGCATGAAGACCATGCAAGCGGACGACAAGGGGAGCCCCAAAAACCTGGGTCAATTTACGGCACTGCCGAGCTTGAGTTGCCACAAGCCATGCTGGAGCCCCAAAAACCGAGATGGTGGATCACGAGAGCTATGTCTCCGCAGCGCATTGACCCCCCGGGGCTTTTGGTGGTCCCCGACATTGGGCTGAATTCTGATTTGCATTGGCCGAGTTTGAAGTGCCTCGGCTGACGTGGCCTTCGGAATTCTCATGCCAGTTGACCCCGGGGAATTTGGTGGTTCCACATTTCACTCGATTTCGTTCCGTTTGGCGATCCGCATGACGGCGACGTGTGACAAACTGGCTGGCTGCCAATAGGCGCGGCTGCCTGGCGGAGGATGGCCGGCGGCTTCAAGCGCCGCGGCGATCTGCCGATATGTGGCGTTGTCAGCGCGCATCAGCCGTATCTTGTCGACAGCGTTTGCGTCGAATCGAGCGACACGTCGTGCGATCGTCGCCTGGGATTTTTCCCGGTTCTCCGGACTCCAGATCCGCCCGGTCTGCCGGGACGTCGCGGCTCAGTCAGTCAGTCAGTCACGAACCGAACCACACCCACGCACGAGGAGTACAAATGAGCATACAAATCTGGAACCTGTACGCCACGGCTGTGCTCCTGTTGTGCCTAACGCCAGGACCCAATAGCCTTCTCGCGGTCACCAATGGCATGCGTTTCGGTGTCGGCAAGGCACTGTTCTCGACCTTGGGTTGCGCAGCCGGGCTCACCCTGCTGATCGGTGTTTCGCTGTCCGGGTTCGGCGTCATACTCGCAGCCTCGGAAACGGTCTTCTACATCATCAAGTGGCTCGGGGCCTGCTATCTCATCTACCTCGGCGTCACCCTCATTCGCGCACGCGGCGGGTTCGCCGATGCAATTGGAGAGAACCGTTGGGCCAAGCCACGAAGCCGAAACCACCTGTTCGGACAGGGTCTATGGATCACAGTCATGAATCCGAAGGTGGTGATCTTCTTTGCCGCCTTTCTGCCGCAGTTCTACGATCCCCAACGTAGCCTCCTACTCCAGTTCCTGGTGATGGCTGGCACCTTCGTAGGAATCGAAGTCGTAGTTGAAATTTTCCTTGCAACCATGGCCAACAGGATCGCTGCTTACATGTCGAACGGCGCGGGCATGCGGTTGTTCAACCGCGCAACGGGTAGCGTGTTCGTTCTGGCGGGCGCATATCTTCTGTCTCTGGAGCGCCCTCGTTGATGGGACCTGCTTTTGCACCACGTCCGGACCTTTCTTAGGATAAATTGAGACCATCTCGGCCTGAATGCCGGGCTTGCAGCTAAAGGGGACAAACTCCTCGAGGAAACGCCTGCCGAGTTCAGCCATGACCAACTCGTCCTTTCATTTGGCGTCGGCTTCGCGGGGATCGATCGCACGGCACGGGTTCTGGCCGCTCTCACTGCTCTGACTGCCGGCGGCTCTGGTGCCTGCGTTATCGGAGCGCGGCTCGGGCCGGTCGGGATCGCCATCTTGTGGTCCTGCTCAGCCTACCGGTATGGGGGGCCTGGAGGAGGCTGGCGCGGCGAGACTGTTTACGGCGGTCGCCGGGCCGGTTGCGCAGTTAAGCGGCGGAAACACTGAAGTCCGCATTGTTGTCGGTTTGCCGAGGATGGAAGGGTAGGGTCAGGAGGGTGGCTGTTCGGCAGGCGATTGAGGGGGCGGAGGTACGGGCAGGGCGCCGACACTAACCAAGATATTTCCAGTGATCAGGTTCCCATAACCATTCGGTTCCCATTTTACGTGATGCCGCCTAGATGAGGATGGCCGCCAGCAGAATGAGGCCGGCCATGCGGTAATGCTGCCCTTCACCTGTCCGGTCGCGCAGCTCGCCCTGACGATGGAAGTGAATGGCACGGAAAACAGGTCCTCGGTGCTTAGCGTAGGATTCCGCCCCCTTCCGCAAACGACCCCAAACGGTTTCACCACCGGCGCCGTATTTGATCTCTCCGGCGGACGGGCGACCCACTGAGTTTGCGGAACTACGCGGTCGAACCCCAGCGGGCGGTGCACGTCAGGCGGACTTTCCGGGCGGCGTCCGGCTCGCCGGTATCCTGCTCGATCAGCTCGATGACGGTGTCGATGAACTTGACGTGGTCCTGCGCCAACGTCGTCAGGTCATGGCATTCCCAGTACGCCATGGCGATGCCGTCCTGACCGATGATCGCGAGGTCCTCCGGGACCTTGCGTGCGAGAACCTGCGCCGCCGCATCGCGCGCGCCGATCGCCATGACGTCATTGCCGCAGATCAGTGCGTCAATCTGGTGTCGGCGCAACAACATGACCGCTTCCTTGAAGCCAGCGTCATAGGTGTAGTCGCCACGACCGAAGGCTTCGAACTGCAAGCCGCGCGCCTCAAGGGCCGTTTCGAACCAGCCCTTGCGCTTCTGGTCGATCCAGCTCGATTCCCTCCCGGCGATATAGGCGAAATGCTTGCGGCCGTCGTCGACGATCTTGTTGACGAGCTCTTCGGCTGCCGACGCGCCGTCGATCTCGATGGTGGAGACTTCCGGGTGGTGATGGGGCTCCAGCGTCACCATGATCGGCCGCAACCCGGCGAAGATTTCCAGCGCGTCGTTGGCCGAAATCATGTCGGAGAAGACCACCACATGATCGACCTGATAAGTGGAGGCGAGCCGCATCAGCGGCAACCGGTCCTCGATCGCGGCGCAGCACAGGATGATCGGCATGAGCTGCCGGTCCTGCAGCCGATGCACCAGCACGTCCAGCTCTTCGGCTTCGCAAGGATTGGCGATCGTGTTGACGACGATTGCGATCAGACGGGAGCGCTGGCCGTGCAGCGTGCGCGCGATGGCGTTCGGCTGGTAGTTGTGTTCGCGCGCAATGGACAGGATCATCTCGCGGGTCGCCTTGTTGATGCGCGCCGTCGGCGAGAAGGCGCGCGATACGGTCGCCGACGAAACATCCGCGAGCTTGGCCAGTTCCTTGGATGTTATGCGTTTTTTGCTCATCTGTCCAACTCGCAGGAAACCCCGTCCTTCGGGGCGGGGAGGAATGCGATGTCGCGTGTTCCATGCATCGGCACCTTCTCCTTCTTCCGGAACGTGTCGAGGGCGTAGCCGTAACCGTCGCCGCGCTGGACGATACGGCAATGCCTGTGCGAGACGCCCTGGACGGTGCCGCCGGCGGTCTGGACGTTGAAGGATCCGGAGGCCCGCACCGCGACGCGCCCCACATGGACGCCCTGCCGCTTCCCCGTGGGCACGGTCGCGCGCACGATGTCACCCGTCCTGAAGCCCTTGACGGATTTCTTCGCCATCAGGTAGCCGACGGGAAACCCGAACCGGTTCACGCGCGTGCGCGCATGTGATCCCCGGCCCGTGGCCTTGATACCGAGCACGGGCTGATCCCAGCCCTTCAGCGCGGGCGTCTCCCCCACGCAGGCCGCGTCAAGGGCATGCGTCTTCGGGATCCCCAGCCGCGTCCGGTTGTACTTCGTCCGCCCGCCCGAGGAGCCGGAAACGGGCAGGCCCGTGCATCGCAGCCCTTCGAACAGGACGCGACGGGTGGCGTTGACCGCGGCGGCGTCATGAAGCGGTGCCCTGGCGTCCGCGAGAACCCGCCGCAGCCGTTCGGGTTGCCCGGACAGGAAGCCCTCCACCGGCCCCGCACCCTTGACCAGGTTGCAGGACGGACAGGCCAGCGTCAGGTTGGAGACCCGGTCGGACCCGCCCCGGGCCTTCGGGCGAATGTGATCAACCTGGAGCGGTGTCTCCGTTGCGTCGCAATACGCGCATCTGCGGTCCCATTTCTCCAGGAGATACTCCCGGACCTCGTCGCCGGCGAGGGTGCCCTGCTGGGACTCCACGCCCTCGATGTCAGGGCTCTCCAGCGCCTGCATGTCGAAGCGCACCGTCTCGCACCGGATCCCGGTCACGGGCGCGAGCCTCCCGAAACGTTCGGTCCAGGACAGCACGTTGTCCACCCGCGACTGCAGCGACGGCGCGAGCCTGCGTCCCGGGCGCCGGTTCAGGAACCGCTTCTTCCGATAGCGCAGGTTCGCCGAGCGCCGGCGTCTCCGGTAATTCGCCCGTTGCTGCATCGACTTCCGGATCCGCGCGCCCCTGTGCTCGATCTCGGCAAGGGACAGGACCTCGCCGTCGTCTTTCACCAGCGCCAGGCCGGTCCTCCTCGATCCCGGATCGATCTTGAGATCCAGGGGCTGCGTCTCTCCTCCGGTCCTGTCCCGGAGCCTGATGGTGAACGGATAGAGGCGGACCACGACGGCGCGCCCCTTTTTCAGAAAAATCCTCGCCCGCGCCGGATGACACGGCATCAGCGGGTCGCCCCGCCGGTCGAGAACGAAAACGCGGCTTACGCCGCACTGGGAGTCGCCGGAGCTTCTCCCGTGACGCCAGCCATGGCCGGGCTCCTCTCGCACATCTTGCACATCCGCGTTCGGATTCGTCCCGTTTCGTCCCTGACCCGGCGTGTCTGCTGACGAACCTTCCAGGGCCTGGCGCTGAGGAAGCACGCCAGGGTGGGTCTTGAACGCATGATGCAAGGTAGATCGGATGGAAGTCTCCTTTCTCGTGCTGGTCAGCATGGGCTTTCAGGGCTTTCGCCCTTCAAGCCCCTCCCTTCAGGGAGGGGTCGCTGACCTAACCGCTGACCCGTGCAACGTGCCTTTTTTTGGGCGGCAGGAGATTAGCCCGTATACATTGGCTAATCCAGTTTTCTTTTGTGGACGAACGCTGCCACGTCCTCACGTGCTCAGTGGTTCGGGACGGTGCCAGTTCTCGAGGATGCGTCCGTCGGTGTGCCGCTGTCTTGCCCAGCGTATGCCGTTGGCGATGACGCGGCGGACGTGCTCGTTGTAATAGATCGGGAAGGTCTCGTGGCCGGGACCGAAATAAAAGACGCGGCCGCGGCCGCGTTTGAACGTGCAGCCACTGCGGAACACCTCGCCGCCGCTGAACCACGACAGGAACAACAATTCGTCGGGCTCGGGAATGTCGAAAGGCTCGCCATACATTTCCGACTGCGGCACTTCGAAATAAGGCGGCAGGCCTTCGGCGATGGGGTGCGATGGGGTGACGACCCAGACACGCTCCAGATTGCCATCGGGAAGCTCGCGCCAAGACAGGTTGCAATTGGTTCCCATCAGGCGCTTGAATAGCTTGGAATGGTGGCCGGAGTGGAGCACGACCAGTCCCATGCCGGCGAGAACGCGCTGCTGTATGCGGTCGATCAGCCCGTCACCGACTTCGTCATGGGCGATGTGACCCCACCACAATAGCACGTCCGTGGCATCGAGCACCTCGGCGGGAAGGCCTTGGTCGGCATCGTCGAGGCCGGCTCTGCGCAACTCGAAGCCTTCTCCTTCCAGCCCTTCCGCGACAGCGCCGTCGATGCCGCCCGGATAGATGGCGGTCACCTCCGGATGGAGCTTCTCGAGGCGGCCTTCGTTCCATATGGTTACGCGAATGGTCATATGTGAATTCCTAGCTGTGTTGGATGGCTGAACCGGTGTTGTCGAACAGGTGACAGGCGCTTTCCACGACGCCGAGGTGCACCATCTCGCCGACCCGCGCGGTGATGTCGCCGTCGAGCCGGGCGACGATCGGCTCGGATGGCTGACCGAGCGTCAGATAGGTTTCGACGCCGAGCCGCTCCACCACCGAGACCTCGGCGGCGATGGCGTCCGCCTGCTCGCTGAGCCTGAGATGTTCGGGCCTTATGCCGATCTGGATCCGGTCGCCGTCGGCGGCGGACAGATTGTCCGGCAGGGACAGCACCCAGCCGTTGTCGGCATGCGCCCGGACCGGCGCGCCGTTCGAGCGGCTGACCGTGGCCGGCAGCAGGTTCATGCGCGGCGAACCGATGAAGGTGCCGACGAAGGTGTTGGCCGGGTTCTTGTAAAGATCGATGGGGGCTGCGGACTGTGCCACCTCGCCGTCCTTGAGAACGACGATCTTGTCGGCCATGGTCATTGCTTCGACCTGGTCGTGGGTAACGTAGATCACTGTTGCCGACAACTCCTGATGGAGCCGCTGCAGCTCGGCGCGCATCTGCACGCGCAGCGAGGCGTCGAGATTGCTGAGCGGCTCGTCAAAAAGGATGACGGAGGGCTTCTTGATGATCGCCCGTCCGATGGCGACGCGCTGGCGCTGGCCGCCGGAAAGAGCCGCGGGCCGGCGCTCCAGCAGTTCGGAAAGCTGCAGTTTCTCGGCGACCTCATCGACCTCGCGGCGGATCGTTTCCTTCGGGACCTTCTTCAGATCGAGTGAAAAGCCGATGTTCTGCGCCACCGTCATGTGCGGATAGAGCGCATAGGACTGGAAGACCATGGCGATGCCGCGCTTGTCGGGCGCAATCTCGTTCATGCGCTTGCCGTCAAGGAGAAAATCACCCTCGTTGATCGATTCAAGCCCGGCGATGAGGCGCAGCAGCGTCGATTTTCCGCAGCCGCTCGGACCCACGAAAACGGCGAATTCCCCGTCGTCGATGTGAATGTCGACGCCCTTGATAACATCGACGGTGCCGAAGGATTTGCGAATGTTCTTGAGTTCAATGCTTGCCATTGGGCAATCCTTCCATGTCCATCAGCCCTTGACCCCGCCGCTAAAGGTCTGGACGAGAAAACGTCTTGCAAATCCGAATGCGATGACTGCGGGCAGGGTATAGATAACGGCAAGCGCGGTCATGAAACCGTAGTCGAGCTGGTTGACCCGCATGTAGGCGCGGAAGAGGCCGAGCGGCAGCGTCTGAAGTTCCGACGAAGAGAGGAAAATCAGCGGCATGAGGAAGTCACCCCAGGCGGTGATGAAGGCAAAGAGACCGGCCGCGCCGAGGCCGGGAAGCGCCAGCGGAATGAGCACCCGGCGAATGCGTTGCATCAGCGTGGCGCCATCCATCAGCGCGGCTTCCTCGTAGTCGCGGGGGATGGTGTCGAAAAAGGTCTTCATGATCCAAAGGGCAAGCGGCAACTGCGTTGCCGCCAGGACCAGGATGATGCCGAGATAACCGTTGACGAAACCGAATATGTGCATTGTCGGGCGAACGAGGTCCGACGGCACGGTGGCGCGCACGACGGTGTCGACAGCGGCGTTGGCCGTCAGCAGAACCTTGTAGAGAGGCACGATCAGCGCGGTCGGCGGCACGACGCGGATGAGAATGATCGTATAGAGGAAAGGCCGGCGCCACCATCCGGTGCTGCGCGACAGGGCGTATCCGCCGAGCCCGCCGAGAACGACCACGACGAGCGTTGCCGTGCCAACGATGATGAGCGAGTTGACGATCCAAAGCAGTCCGTCGTGTACGGTGAAGATGTCGATATAGTTGTTCAGTGTCCATTCGTCCGGCCAGGCCAGGAATTGTCCCGGTTCGGCGTCGAGAGAGGCGACGAACACCCATACAAAGGGAATGACGCAATAGAGGCTGATGAGCGTCAGGATGCCGTAGGCAGCCATGTCTGCCGGTTTGACCGGGGTGCCGTTTGGGCGTACGGCAATCGACATGGTTACACCTGCACTTTCAGAACGCGGACATAGGCGATCCCGATGATCGCCGAGATGACCAGCATGACGACGGCGACGGCCGAGCCGAAGCCGAGCTGGTAGGCGGTAAAGGACTGATTGAAAATATAGATTCCGATGATCTCCGTAGCGCCGCCGGGACCACCGCGGGTCAACGCATAAACGAGGCCGAACAGCGCAATCGTCGTCACGGTGGACACCAGCATGTAGAGGAAGATGGTCGGCATCAGCAGCGGTAACGTCAGCCTGAAGAAGACCTGGCGGGGCGTTGCACCGTCCATGCGGGCCGCCTCGTAAAGCTCGCTCGAGATGGAGCTGATCCCTGATGTCAGAAGGATCATGGCAAAGGCAATGCCGCGCCATGTGTTGACGACGATGATCATGGTCAGCGGGAAGGTCGATAGCCAGTTTTGCGGCGGCACACCGAACAAGGCGACGATCTTGTTGAGCGTCGCATGTTCGCCGCCGGCGAGCATACCGACCCACATGAAGCCGGCAACCACTTCCGGCACGGCGTTCGGCATCAGGATGATGGCGTTGATCACCGGCCGCAGCTTCAGCGGGCGCCGCAAAAGGACTGCGGATATGAGCCCCAGGACGAACTGGCCGATGACGGCGGAGCCGAGCACGAACCAGAAGGTCACGAAAAGCGAATTCCAGAAACCGCTGTCGGTGAACAGGCGCACGTAATTGCGGGTGCCCACGAAGCGTGGGTTGAGGGCGCTGGGGCCGGACAGTGCCTCGTTGGTGAGGCTCAGATAGATCGAATAGAAGGCCGGGTAAATCACGAAGGCGCCGAGAAGCAGAACCGACGGAACCAGGAGCAGCTTGAGGCGCCAGGCTGCGTGTTCCTCATAACTTGCAAGGGTCATCTGTGGTGTCGGTCCGGCCGTCGTTTGCCCGGCGGGTGGCGAAGCCGCGCGGGGCGGCTTCGCCTTATGGGTGCCTTGAGTTGGAGAATACCACCGCGGTTAACTATTTGACCACATCGTCGCCGAGCAGGTTGCGGCTGTATTCCACAAGAATCTCCTGCGCTCCGGCAGCGTCGGTTTCCTTGCGCAGCAGCGCTTCTGTGGCGCGGGCAACGCCCTCGGAGACGACCGAGAATCCCGTCGCAGTCTTCAGGAACACGCCGTCATCCACATTGGCGTGAATGGGAACGAGTGCCTTCAGCTTCTGGAAATCGGGAGCCTGCGCCGCGTCCCTGCGGCCCGGAATATTGCCCATCCGCTCGGCATAACCGACGGTCGCGTCCACCGAGCCGAGTTCCAGCAGCACCTTCTTGGCCAGTTCCGGATTTGCGGCCTTGGCATTGACGCCCCAGGGGCTGTCGATGTCGACGAGGACATACTGGCCGTCGTTCTGGCCGGGCACGGCCCAGGTGCCGACGGCGTCGATAACGTCGGGAATCGGGTTGCGGGACTCGGGGCCCCAGTCATAGATGTAGCACCAAGTGCCGCAGGTAGTGGCAACAAGCTCGCCAGCAGGGAACATCTCGTATTTCGGGATGATCCACGGCTCCGGACCAAGCAGCGGGTCGATGGGCATCAGGTCGTTGTCGATCAGCTCGGCATAGAAGCCGAAGACGTCCTTGATGCCGGGACCGGTCAGGTTGAGCGTGCCGTCGTCATTGGCGATCTGCGGTGTGGCGCTGCCCATGATGAGATAGGTGAAGCCTTCTCCGAAGGCACCGCCGCCCCAGGTTATGCCGGCTGGAAACATCAGGCCGTAAGCGCCGGTCTTTTCCTTGATCTCCTTGGCGCGGTCCATCAGTTCCTGCCAGTTTTTCGGCTGTTCCGTGGAGATGCCGGCCTCTTCGAGAATGTCACGGCGGAAGTAGATCTGCTGCACGTTCAGCATCGACGGCAATACGAAGATTTCGCCGTCGCCGGTGGTCACCAGCGCCTTGGCGACATCGAACAGGTGTTCATAGCCGTCCCAGTTCTTCAGCGCTTCGCCGACCGGTGCGAGATATCCGGCCGCGACCATGTCGGCCACATCCTGACCGCGCGGGGCGGTAAACAGATCGGGTGCGTTGCCAGCGCGCAGCTCTGTCAGGATTTTTGTCAGGTAGTCCTTTTCCGGCGCCGGATATTCAACCACTTCGATCGTAACGCCGTGTTTCTCCTCGATGGCCGGCACGACCGCCATCAGGGCATCTATGCGCGCCTGCCGGTGTTCGGCGATCCGTATGGTCTCGGCCGACGCGAGGCCCGTGAGTGTCATGAGGCCAGCGATGCAGGCGCCGACCAATGATAGTCTTTGGAACATTATCTCCTCCCAGCCAAGCTCGTTATCGAGCAATTGACGTCACATCTTCAGTTGACGTCATATCTTCAGTGCGCTATTGATTGTACACGTATTCACAAAACACGCAATATGGAAGATTTTGATTTTAATTAAAACAAAATATGCTTTAAAAACAATCCAATAAATCAGAACATGAAATTTATGTCTGTGTAAACGTCTACATTTTTCTGGTTGAGGTGAGCCCACTATGTCGCGAAAACTACGTTTGGCCGTTGTCGGAACCGGTCAGAAAGCAGTCGAATATGCAAGGAGCTGGCTACAGATGCCCAACGTTTCGATTGTCGCTGCCGCCGATACCAGTGCCGAAGCGCGGAACCGCTTTGCCGGTCTGTGCGAGGAGGGCGGCTTCACGGTGCCGGAACTGTTCGACAACGTCCATGCGCTTGTGCGCGCCTGCCGCGATGAAACAGATGCTGTCTACCTTTCCACCCCGCACGTCTTCCATGCCGAGGGCGCCATGGCGGTGGTCGAGGCAGGGCTCGACCTGCTGCTGGAAAAACCCATGGTGACAACCGTCGCGGAGGCCGAAGCGCTCGTTGCCGCATGCCGCAAAAGGGGCGTGACGGTCGTTGTCGCCTATCAGGGCGGTCTTTCGCCGCTCGTTCATGACATCAGCCGGCGCGCGGCGACGGGCGAGTTCGGCGAACTTGTCTCTGTTTCCGGCAACATCTGGGAGAACTGGGCCAGGCAGTACAGCGGGCAGTGGAAGCAGAAACCGGAGATTTCAGGCGGCGGATTCATGTTCGACACCGGCGCCCACATGATGAATACGGTGTGTGCGCTGGTCGGATCCGACTTTGTCCGCGTGTCGGCCTATATGAACAATCGCGGCCACCAGGTGGACATTGCAAGCGTCGTGGCGGCGCGGTTGCGCGACGGCCCTCTTGTTACGCTGAATGCCGTCGGCGATACGCCGTCGCGATGCGCCTCGCATATCTGCCTCTTTTTTACCGAAGCCACGGTGCGCATCGATGCCTGGGGCCAGTGGCGGGAGATCGTCTCGCCGCAGGGGGCGGTCGAGCGCGAGGAAATGGAGATCGTCGACAACCCGCTGCTCACATTCATGGCCATTCGCGACGACCGAATGCAGAACCATTCACCGGTGGAGCACGGACTGCGGGTGGCCAGACTTTGGGACGCCATAAAGGCCTCGGCGGCCAATGACGGCGAAGCCGTCTCGGTGACCGCGTCCTGATAGCAGGCGGGTGTCAATTCAAGCCAGAAATCCGGGTGTGGAGCGGCGTGGAAAATTGACCACCCTTCCGGTAGCGAATCGGAGAGTCTCGCGACCGTTTTGGCGGTCTGCGGGAGAATCGGAGGACACTAGTGGTGCCGGAAAACGTGGATCGATAACGACGGCACGATCCCCGGGGACAGCTTTCCGATTCCGTGGGGAAAGGTCGGCGACATTCCTCAAATGATTCTAGACGTATCGACGGGCACCGATGGGCGGCGCCAGTCGATGTGGGCGGCGGCCCGCCCGGCCGCTGACCGGGCGGGACCGGCGGATCAGAGAATGCTCCGGATCGGGTCACTCGGCGACGGGTCGTAACCGATGATGTCGTCGAAGAGTTCGGCGACCTTGCCTTCGGCAACCATTTCGGCCCTTGTGGCGTTGATGGCACGGACCAGGTTCGGCTTGCCCATCTTGACTGCCCATCCGAGTTGTGCCGGATCGATCAATCCCGGAAGCGATCGCAGCGGCAGTTTCGACTTGGTGATCGCGTAGTTCGCCGCAATGCTCTCCAGAATGACTGCTTCGATATTGCCGTTGACCAGGTCCTGCATGCCGTCGACGTCAGCCTTGTACGCCTTCAGATTGCCGCCGAGCTGTTCGACGATGGGAATGAATGTCGAGGCGGCGATGGCGCCAATGTCCTTTCCCTGAAGTTCGTCCGGTGAGGCATAGGCGGAGTCCTTGCGAACGACGACGCGGGCGCCAGTCTCGATCCATCCGTCGCAGAACGTAACCGCCTTCTGCCGTTCCGCGGTTATGCCCATGGCATTGCCGACGATGTCGAAATGGCCGGCCTGGAGACCAACGAGCATCGAATCCCATTTCACGATAACCGGCTCGTATTCGAGCTCGAGGCGATTGCAGATCTCGCCCATGATCCTCATTTCCAGACCGTCCAGTTCTCCGTCCGGTTTTCGCATGCTGAATGGCGGATAGGTGCCTTCGGTTGCGGACGTCAGTACGCCGGGGTTGAGCAGTTCCAGGTCCGATGCAGCCCAGCCGGCGATCGGGCCGGCAGCTGTCGCAGCGATGGCAGCACTTGCCGTTCCCAGGAATTCTCGTCTTCTCATGGTCGTCTCCTTTGCTAGTTCTTGGGTTTCACGCATCGCGTTTCGTGGCCGATCATCAGATTTTCAGGGAGTACTTCCGTTCGTACCATGCCGCGAACTGGCTAAGAATCGTGTTCATGACCAGGTAGATGATGGCCGCGGCGATCAGAAAATCGAACGGCCGGAACGTCTCCGCCAGGGCGAGCTGGGCAAACATGGTGACCTCGATGATCGTGATCGTCGACAGGAGCGAAGTGTTCTTCAGCGTGTTTATCGCCTCGTTCGTCATGGCAGGCACCACGATCCGGATCACCTGGGGAAGGATGATGTGACGCAGCATCAGTGACGGACTCATGCCCAGTGCCAGCGCCGACTCGGTCTGACCGCGCGGGATGGCGAGGAATCCCGATCGGAATACCTCGGCAACATAGGCGCCGCTGCTGATCGCCAACGCCACGACACCGGCGACGAACGGGGACAGACGGAATCCCGAAACATGGGGGATCCCGAAGTAGATGATGAATATCTGAATGAGACTCGGCGTCCCCCGCACGAACCAGATGTAGAATTCTGCCGGCCAGCGGAAACACCGGTTGTGAGAAGATTTTCCGAGTGTGGTGGCGAGCCCGATTATCCAGCTGATGACGATCGCGAGAAACGAGATCTCCAGTGCGATCACGGCTGCATGAAAGAACCCGACTGTGTAGGGTGCGAACCAGTAGACGTAGTCAATGATACTGCTTGCCACTCTCGGAGCCCTTTCGCCTAATGGTGGTGCAGGACACGGTTCAGGAACTGCCGCGTGTGGGGGTTTCCCGGGGTGCCGAGAACGTCGGGCGATGGCCCGATCTCCTCGATTCGACCGTTGTACAGGAAGGCCGTTCGGTGGCTCACGTGCCGGGCAAAGCCCATCTCGTGCGTGACCACGATCATCGTCATGCCACTCTTCGCGAGTTCGCCCATGATGTCGAGGACCTCACCGACCAGTTCCGGATCAAGCGCCGAGGTGACCTCGTCGAAAAGCATGAGTTTCGGTTTCATGGCCAGGGCACGGGCGATGGCAACCCGTTGTTGCTGGCCACCCGACAATTGGCGCGGATATGAGTCGCGTTTTTCGGGAAGCCCGATCATTTCCAGCAATTCGGACGCGTGTTCGCGCGCGCGAGCCGGTTTGATTCTCCGGACGCGGATCGGCGCCTCGGTGATGTTCTCGAGAACGGTCTTGTGGGGCCACAGGTTGAAATCCTGGAAAACCATGCCGACCGAGGCCCGGAACCGGGCCAGTTCCCGGGCGGTTCGCCAGGCGGAGCCCGTGAAACTGTAACGGATCTGTTCTCCGTCCAGCACGAGCGTTCCACTGTCGGGCACCTCGAGGAGGTTGATGCAACGGAGAAGCGTGCTCTTCCCCGACCCGCTCGGACCGATGAGTGCCAGGACTTCGCCTTGACCGACCGAAAGACTGATGTCGTCAAGCACGACAGTCTCCCCGAAAGACTTGCGGAGGTGGGTCAGGCTAATCAGTTTCGTGACTTCGCCCTGTGCGTCCAATACAGCGGCATCCATGCGAAATCCTCAGTATGCGGTGTGATAGTAGTTCTCTGTTGCGTCCGAAGTTGTGGCAAAGCGACAACGATTTACACAAATCGTTCATGTCGTTCGCGGGATGGCGGGAGGCTGGATTGCCCGGCCGGGACAGAAGGCAAGCCCGGCCCGGCAAGGTCACCATCGTGACCCGTGGTCGGTCATGGAACGAACGTCCCGACACGACCCCCGCCAAATGGAAACAACGCGGCGAGACCGGATGATTTCGACGACAAGGGCTTCATGCATGACCGGAGTCGAACCGTAAGCGGGTAAACTGCGACGTCCGTTGATTTTGCCCGGTTTCGGGTATCGTTTGGCTGCTGTGCCCGATGCTGCGGCCCTGGCATTCCCCGATTTTCCGCTGCCGTGCCGATTTTCCGTTTGACATGATAGGGCGCCGGGCCTATTTCCGGTGCGGTAAAACGAATCATCGGGGGATCGGCCATGGGCGCATGGTTCGGATCGAAGGCGACATCGGGGCTGTGCCAGCCGCTCATTGCGGCCATGCCTCCTCATTCTGTGTATATCGAATCATTTCTGGGGGGCGGTGCGATCATGAAGCGCAAGCCGCCTGCGCTGCGCAACATCGGCATCGACCGCAACTGGCGTGCGATCGCGCGTTTCAGCTGTGATTATCCGGTCGAGCTTCACCACGGCTGCGCACTCGCGTTCCTGTCCGGCTTCGACTTCCAGGGCGACGAGCTGGTCTACGCTGATCCGCCCTACGTGCAGTCGGTGCGGCGCTCGCAGCGCCGCTACCGTTACGACTACGACGACGGCGACCATGTGGAGCTGATCCGCCTTCTGCGTTCACTGCCGGCCCGGGTGATGATCTCCGGTTATCCGAGCCGGCTCTACGACGAACACCTTTCCGACTGGCGCTCGATCGCGCTTCAGGTCAACAACCAGTCCTGCGTGGTCACCGAGAAGCTGTGGTTCAACTTCGAACCGGACCGGGTCCACTGGGCGCGCTTCGCCGGGCGCAACTTCACCCATCGCCAGACGGTGAAGCGCAAGGCGGCGAGTTGGGGGCGGCGCTACGCGGCGATGCCCCGGGGCGAGCGCCTGGCGGTCCTGGCGGCGATCATGGCTGTGGAGGCGGAGGAATGAGCGGGATCGACCCTCACGACCCGGAGGTGGTTCGCCGGCGGCTCGACGGGCTCCGCTCGGAGTTCGCGGGGCTGGGCTCGGGCGGTGGTCTTCTACGGGGTGCCGCGGCCCTGTTCAGGGAGTTGTTCGGGCACGGGGTTGAGATCATAATCCCGCCTCCGAAGAACGCAGTTCATGGCACGCATGCGCAGCGCAATCACCACATCGATGTCATCACCGAACATGGCAGAATGAGTTGGCAAAGTGAGACGGGATACAATCAGCGATCACAGGTTGAAGCCCAGATCGGCAGATGGAAACAAGTTATCGGCGATCGCCTGCAAGCGGGTGACTTCGACAATCAAATAGCTGAAGCGCAAATCGCATCAAAGGCGCTCAACCGCATGACATCTCTCGGTCGTGCGGCGTATGAGCGCGTCTTCTAAAGTGATGGGGTATGGGGCAAATTCGCCTCATTTCTGATCCATGCAACACAGTCGGGCCAAACCTGTTCCACCAAAACCGGATCGTTTCATGGCTGACGTCGATGCCACGTTCGTGCAAAAGGTCCTCCACGTTTCGTAGTGAAAGCGGAAACCGAACATACATCATCACCGCCAGGCGGATAATCTCTGGGCTCGTTTTGAAGTATTTGAAAGGGTCACGTTTTGTCATGTGGGCCGGGTAGGGTGCGCGTTATCTCGCCTCAACCTGATTTAATCTGACATGACCCTGACAAGGCCCAACTATCGCTCACACGGCACTAAAGCGCGACAGGTCCATCTTGACTTTTCCATCTTTTGCGAAAAAGTGGGCAAATTCGAAAGTCATAAGCGGCACATCGGATGAAACTTAGTACTCGGGAATTCTACAATCTCGCCGCTGAGACCATTCAGGGAGTCGGCCACGACTTCTTCTATGAAAAATTGGCCGAGCTTTCCGCCGGTGTAATAGGATGTGAACGCTGGCTTGTCGTTCGGTATGCTCGCTTTTCCATACCCGAAATTGTCGTCAATCAATCGATGGACGAAAGTGCGGTAAAATTTTACTTTGACGGACTGTACAAATTGGACCCATGGACCCGACTTATACATTCTGGGACGAAAACGGGTGTGTTAACACTCAGCGGGTTGCACTCAACTGATATTGAAAACAGCTATTATGACGAGATTTATCGGACTGCCAAGATCTACGATGAACTTGCTATGCTGATTGATGTTCCCGGGCAAGTTTGTATCGCTGTTTGCCTAGACCTGGCCAGAGGGCGATTTTCCGAAAAAGAAGTTGAAAAAATGAAACTTTTTTATCCAATGATTATTGCCATCCACCAATCCCATTTGAATCTTTCATTTGCTCAAAATGCCGCCAATTTAGGCTTGACGAAGGACACTAAGGAACGGGCTGTCACGGTATTGGATCGGAATAACCAGAAAGTGTATTCAAACAACGCTTGGCGGGGTGTCGAAGCGGAACTTCATATATCACTGGAGAGCCTGATCGGGCGCGAACAGGAAAATGGTATTATTTCACTAAATAACAACAGAGTTCTTCATTGGGAAAAATTGGGTTCTCAATTTGCAATTGCTCCTTGTGGGACGATCTGTGTTATTGAGACGGAAGCGTTGATTTCCAAAACAAGAGGATTCGAAGAGACACTACAAAAGTTTTCTAAAGTTCATAATATGACAGAACGTGAAAGCAGCATCGTAGAACTGGTTGTTAGAGGATTCCCGAATTCGGGAATCGCCAAAAAAATTGGTATTTCGCCTGGCACGGTTCGAAATCATCGGCACCGGATGTACAATAAGTTGGATATCACTTCGGAACGAGAGCTATTTCTCATCTTTATTGATTTGCTTCTTGGTAGAGATTAAGAAAATTGTAGTTTCCAAGGCCGTGTCGCAATGATTAAGTTCATGAGAAAATTAATGAAACGATGTGGCCAACCGCAAGTTAGCGTGACCTACTAGATGCGCTCCTATGGTGCGGTGATGAAACTCTTCGGCAACTCTCCGAAACAGGAAACGGGTCGCTAGCTGAATAACTGAACTGAGAATTCTCACTTGCCGTTTCGACGACGTGAACGTGCGATGCTTCGATTCCGACAGATGCGAAGTTTTCAGAAACTTGTTGCTGCTCACTTTTCCGTTTCAAGCCGCTTCAATAAGGACCGAAGCCTGTCCAAACGAAACCGTACCGCTGCTCCTGCCAAGTGGCGCGGGATTCTAGCGATTTAAGAGCCAGTCCCACTGGCCTGGGTTCAGGACTCAAAAATCGTCTTGAGGTTGGTCGACCAGCGTGATTCACGGACCCAAACGAATGGGGGCATGATGAGTAATCTTTACTGGCTGACCGAAGATCAGATGTTGCGGCTTCGGCCTTACTTTCCAGCGAGCCGAGGTATGCCCCGCGCCGGTCAGCGACCCCTCCCTGCAGGGAGGGGCTTGAAGGGCGAAAGCCCTGAAAGCCCATGTTGACCAGCACGAGAAAGGAGACTTCCATCCGATCTACCTTGCATCATGCGTTCAAGACCCACCCTGGCGTGCTTCCTCAGCGCCAGGCCCTGGAAGGTTCGTCAGCAGACACGCCGGGTCAGGCACGAAACGGGACGAATCCAAACGCGGATGTGCAAGATGTGCGAGAGGAGCCCGGCCATGGCCGGCGTCACGGGAGAAGCTCCGGCGACTCCCAGTGCGGCGTAAGCCGCGTTTTCGTTCTCGACCGTCGGGGCGACCCGCTGATGCCGTGTCATCCTGCGCGGGCGAGGATTTTTCTGAAAAAGGGGCGCGCCGTCGTGGTCCGCCTCTATCCGTTCACCATCAGGCTCCGGGACAGGACCGGAGGAGAGACGCAGCCCCTGGATCTCAAGATCGATCCGGGATCGAGGAGGACCGGCCTGGCGCTGGTGAAAGACGACGGCGAGGTCCTGTCCCTTGCCGAGATCGAGCACAGGGGCGCGCGGATCCGGAAGTCGATGCAGCAACGGGCGAATTGCCGGAGACGCCGGCGCTCGGCGAACCTGCGCTATCGGAAGAAGCGGTTCCTGAACCGGCGCCCGGGACGCAGGCTCGCGCCGTCGCTGCAGTCGCGGGTGGACAACGTGCTGTCCTGGACCGAACGTTTCGGGAGGCTCGCGCCCGTGACCGGGATCCGGTGCGAGACGGTGCGCTTCGACATGCAGGCGCTGGAGAGCCCTGACATCGAGGGCGTGGAGTCCCAGCAGGGCACCCTCGCCGGCGACGAGGTCCGGGAGTATCTCCTGGAGAAATGGGACCGCAGATGCGCGTATTGCGACGCAACGGAGACACCGCTCCAGGTTGATCACATTCGCCCGAAGGCCCGGGGCGGGTCCGACCGGGTCTCCAACCTGACGCTGGCCTGTCCGTCCTGCAACCTGGTCAAGGGTGCGGGGCCGGTGGAGGGCTTCCTGTCCGGGCAACCCGAACGGCTGCGGCGGGTTCTCGCGGACGCCAGGGCACCGCTTCATGACGCCGCCGCGGTCAACGCCACCCGTCGCGTCCTGTTCGAAGGGCTGCGATGCACGGGCCTGCCCGTTTCCGGCTCCTCGGGCGGGCGGACGAAGTACAACCGGACGCGGCTGGGGATCCCGAAGACGCATGCCCTTGACGCGGCCTGCGTGGGGGAGACGCCCGCGCTGAAGGGCTGGGATCAGCCCGTGCTCGGTATCAAGGCCACGGGCCGGGGATCACATGCGCGCACGCGCGTGAACCGGTTCGGGTTTCCCGTCGGCTACCTGGTGGCGAAGAAATCCGTCAAGGGCTTCAGGACGGGTGACATCGTGCGCGCGACCGTGCCCACGGGGAAGCGGCAGGGCGTCCATGTGGGGCGCGTCGCGGTGCGGGCCTCCGGATCCTTCAACGTCCAGACCGCCGGCGGCACCGTCCAGGGCGTCTCGCACAGGCATTGCCGTATCGTCCAGCGAGGCGACGGTTACGGCTACGCCCTCGACACGTTCCGGAAGAAGGAGAAGGTGCCGATGCATGGAACACGCGACATCGCATTCCTCCCCGCCCCGAAGGACGGGGTTTCCTGCGAGTTGGACAGATGACAGGATTGTCGGCGGAGGCCCCCGACAATAAGACAATCTCGATAGACGCGACCTATCTCAAAGCGCACCGTACGGCCTCAAGTCCGGGGTTAAAAAAAGGGGGCGTGGTCGCCTGATTGGCCAAACCAAGGGTGGCATGAATACAAAATTGCATGCTGTTACCGACACCAACGGCCGCCCGGTCCGTTTCTTCATCACTGCCGGTCAGGTGAGCGACTACACAGGTGCAGCAGCATTGCTGAATAACTTGCCAGATGCTGTATGGATTCTCGCTGACCGAGGTTATGATGCGGATTGGTTCCGAGAAGCCTTAATAGACAGGGGAACGAAGCCCTGCATCCCTGAGCGCAAGTCACGCAGCAAGACCGTTCGATACGACAAACGTCGTTACAAACGGCGCAACCGGATCGAGAGGATGTTTGGTAAATTGAAAGATTGGCGGCGCGTGGCGACCCGCTATGACCGATGCCCAAAGGTGTTCCTGTCAGCCATCGCCCTCGCAGCAACCGTCATATTCTGGTTATGAGTCCTGAACCTAGTGGAGACTGGTTCGAATTCGTCTGACAGCACGCATCCTTCCATTCAGGAGAAAACAATGCAGCATCAAATCCTGAGACCAAACAAGGTGTTTAGTCCCACTGTATGGCAGGGCAACCTGACGTCAGTATTTCAACACCATTAGCGTTTACCACAACATTTTCTTCAAAGTTCACAGCCCCGACCCCTGGGCGCGCAATCAGTGTCTCGACAGCCAGTGCCATATTCGCTTGAATGACCGTGTCGTCGTTGTCCATAATCCACGGGCCGCCAATATCCAAGCCAATTGCGTGGCCAAAAAATGGGAACAGGTTACTAAACGCATCAACTTCACCCTCAGCATTGCTTGAGTTAGAAAAACCGTTGTCATCCAACCATTTGGATCCCCGTCGATGAAGATCACCAAAGGTCGTCTTACCCGGAACAATCCCGCCTATGATATGATGGATCATCCAAACAGCGCCTTCGAGCAATTCCCTTTGCTCATCATCAGGTTTCCGGCCGACAACTGTCGATCTGGCGAAATCAGTGTAATAACCATTGACCGGACCCCATTGGTCACAATGAACCAAATCGCCCGTCTGTAATTTCCGCGTCACATTCCAATGTGGAATGCCCGAACTGCCCATATAGTGAATAGAGTTGGGACCACTGGAAATCGCGACGTCTTGCTGGGTTCCGCCATTCGCGGCCAGTGCCTGAAAACCCGCACCGATAACATCGCCTTCAGTATTGCCCTCAGCCACCGCCGCCATTGTCGCGTTCATCCATTGAACCCCAACTTCCGCGGCGTGTCGTACATGAGCAATTTCGGCAGGGCTTTTTATCAGACAAACCTCATCCAAAATGTCATCGGCCGGCACAAAATTAAATTTGGTTCCGCCGTTTCGAGCTTCCATTCGGCGCAAGGCGCTCACCAAAAAAGACATCATGCCCACAAGTCCGATGCGTTTGTCCGCCAAACCCATTGCTTTCAGAATATCAGCTGTTCCCGCTGTAATATCCGTCATGCAGCGCACATCATCTACTTTGATTCGGTCTTCAGGATCATCCACATAGTCGGTCACTAAAATTGGATCGCCGTCGACCGGCAAGATTAGCGCACCATGCCCGCGACTCCCCCAACTCGATCGGTCAGGCACACATGGAAACAAAGACACAAAGTTGGTCAGATAATAGAGATCACCATATGTTTCGACACTACTTCCACCCCGTGACCAGATCAACAGCGCATCAAAACCGCTCTCCTTCGCTTTCTGCTTGACTGTTTCGCGGCGCATTAAAAACTCTTCATCAGGAATTTGTGGATGTAGCATCTTTGGCTCCATGGTTAAGTCAAAAATGTTGGTTTAGGCAAAGGGTCAAGCACCGTTTCAATCGAGCCGGCCAAGGAGAGGGTTTCTTCGTCGGCATAGGGTCTACCGACGATTTGCATGCCCACCGGCAACCGTTCGCAAGTCAATCCGATCGGCAAGGAAAGAACAGGGGAACTGGAAAGCATGTTAAATGGGTGCGCCATATCAAACGCCCTCATCTTGCCACTGGGCAGAGAGACTTCGTAGTCTGTATCGGAACCGTTGACTTTAGGCGCTGGAATAGCATTGGTGGGGCAGATTAGCGCCTCAAATTCATTGAAAACGCGATTCATCTGCGCGTTCATTTTGGCTCGGAATGAGTCAACCTTGATAAGTGTCATTGCATTTGTGGATCGACCAATTTCGATGCATTGCGCAAGCGCCGGGTCTATGAGCGACAGATCGTTTATCCCGAAACTTTCTGCCATCAAGGCAAGCAGGCAATTCCAGTGCACGGCCCATTGGTCATACACTTCACGGGTCCAGCGTAGATCTATTTCCTCGACAATTGCACCTGATCTTCTCAGTAGTACGGCAGTTTTCAGCAAGGATGACTCGACCTCGTCGTCGACATGGCAATATCCAAGGTTAGTGGACAGGGCGATCCGGCGCCCTTTTGGAGATTGCGGTTTTGCCGCCGCCAATGAAAAACCACGCCGCTGAGATAGCATGTCAGACGGGTGATGGCCCGCTGTTGCTGCCATGAACAACGTTGCGTCTGCCACACAACCGCCAAGAGGGCCAAAATGCGAAATTGTGTCGAGCGCACTAGGCAGAATATCCATTGGGATGCGACCAATGCTCGGCTTAAAACCTACGACGCCACAGGCCGCTGCGGGAATACGGACAGACCCCCCCATATCCGTTCCTTCAGCCAGAGGAGCAACGCCTGTGGACACGGCTACAGCCGAACCACCTGATGAACCGCCAGATGTACGTGACGTGTCCCAAGGATTGAGAGTGGGGCCGTATCGCTTACTTCTGGTAAAGCTGGAAAATGCGAGCTCTGAAGTGGTGGTCTTGGCGACAATCAAGGCGCCAGCAGCTTTCAAGCGCTCCACGATTACTGCATCGGAATTTGGTGCCGCATGGCAAGCAGCAAGTGATCCATATGTGGTGGGATGGCCGAAAGTCGGGGTCATGTCCTTGATACAGATTGGAACACCGTGCAGCAGGCGGAGTGGTGATCCGGATTGTCTTTCCAAATCAAGCTTTTCTGCAACATTTAGAGCGTCTTCTGCGGCAACATGAGTGAATGCGTTGAACTGTGGCTGAACGTTATCAATGACACGCTGCGCCCGCTCAACAACCTCGCGGCACGTAATACTGCCCCTCCGAATGTTTTCGACTATTTCGTGCGCCGACTCTGCGAATTCAACCATTAGATTCCCCGAGACCAATTTGGATCAGTCTCAATAGACCGGTTCATATGCTCTCGCAGTCATCCGGTTATTTTTCTTCAATAGTGAACGGCTTCATAAGCGCAGCCGGAACACCAAATTTTTTGTTCTTGTCCCTAATCACAACAACGGTCAGGATGATGATAGAAAGCAGGTAGGGCAGCATCGCTATCAGGTATGATGAAACGCCTAGACCCAGCGTCTGAAGATGCGGGTGCAAGACAAGGAGCCCGCCGAAGAACCAAGCAACAAACAGACATCTAAGCGGGTTCCATCCAGCGACAATAATCAAAGCCAGTGCAATCCATCCCTGACCATTTGTCATGTGCTCAACCCACACGTGGGTGTAGGCAAGTGCAAGATGTGAGCCACCAACGCCAGCAAGAAATCCACCCAACGCGACCGCAATAAATCTAATCTTTCTTACTGGCACACCGTGAAGGGCAGCGGCGTGAGGATCCTGACCAACGGCCCGAACTTTGAGGCCGAAGCTGGTTCTAAAAATCAAAAACCAAACGCCTACTGCTGTTATGATCGATGCATAAACCAGGGCGTCTTGATTAAAGAATATCTCGCCTACAACCGGAATATCTCCAAGAACCGGCAACTTCCATTGGTCAATACCGCCAATTCTGGCACCAATTAATTCTCTGCCAAAATATCCCGAAAGACCGGCACCCAGAACGGTAATAGTGAACCCGCTAACAATCTGATTGATATTGAGTCTAACGCACAGAATCCCATGAACGCAGGCCAGACCTGACGCGGCCAATCCGCCAGCAACGATGGCCAGAATTGGCGAACCAGTCGCAATATCAACGGCAATAGAAACCAAGGCACCGAGAAGCATCATGCCTTCTACGCCGATGTTGATAATACCTGATAACTCGACAACTGCCTCTCCGATCGCCACAAACGCCATGGGAGTTCCACGAGCGATTGCACCGGCCATTATGGCGGTAATCAAAGTTATCCAACTAACTTCGTCGCTCATTTCCTAAGTCCGTTTTCGCATTGACATGCTTGGCTGTTTACCGAACGAGAAGGAATCTGTTGATACGCTCGCTAACAAAGACGTTCACCAAAAAGCTTAGGTAAACAAATCCCATGAACACTTCGGTCGTGGCGGACGGCAGTCCAGCCATCAGCTGCAGGGCATCCGCGCCTGCGAACAGACCACCGATCAGGATTGAAACAGGTACGATCGTAAGAATTCGGTTTTGTGCCATCCACGCGATCAGGAATCCAATGTAGCCATAGCCGGGGGAAATACCTGCGCGCAATCTACCTTGGATCGCCGAAACTTCACCCAATCCGGCCAATGCGGCCACACCGCCACCGACAGCCATCAACACAACGATTTGGGTCTTGATATTGACTATTGCGTAGCGGGCAGTGGCGGGGCTGGCTGCCATTAACCGAATACCAAATCCCCATGTAGTATAGCGCAATACAAGGAAGATCGTTACCGCCGCCACAAGGCCGAGTATCAGGCCCAAATGAACGGTGCCCCCACCAAGCGCGGGAAATATGGCGGCATCTGGGAAACGGATACTGTAAGGCCAGCCGTAATTGTCTTTTGAAGTATCAATCCAGGGTCCGTGAACCAGATATTCCACTAGATAAATTGCGACATAGTTGAGCATCAGGCAGACAAGTATTTCATTGACGCCAATGCGTGCCTTAAGCAAGCCCGGGACTGACCCCCAAGTAGCGCCTGCCAGCATTGCTGCAATCATCATTGCTGGAATAAACATCCAGCCCGGAAGCCACGGCATATAGATGACAACAGCGGTTGCTCCTATTGCTCCGAAATACAATTGCCCTTCGGCCCCGATGTTAAACACCCCACCACGGGCAGGCACGGCCACGGCAAGCGCACATAGCAACAGCGGTATGGCTCTGGTAAGCGATTGTTCGATCCCGGAAATACTGCCAAATGCGCCAACGACAATTTCCCACAAAATCTCGATTGGGTTGTTTCCAGTGGCCAACAAACACGTGCTCATCAACGCAGCGGACATGAGCACCGAAAATAGGAGAGGCAACGATCTGGCAAAACATAGCCTGGCAAAATACCCGAACGACATGCTCAACGCGGCGGAATTCTCCGCGTTTTTGCAAGTCACCGCGCCACTCCACTCATCGCAAGACTGATTTCTCCTTTAGCTACGTCACCAACGGCAAATGTATTGACGATTTTGCCCTTGTAAATCACTGCTATCCGGTCGCAGAGAAGTAACAGCTCATCCAGGTCTTCCGAAATCATTAACAGCCCGGTACCGCGACATACCCGTTCTAAAAACTCATCGTGAACCCGTTTTAAGGTCGCAACATCTAACCCGGTCGTTGGATTAGCGGCTATGATCACATTGGGATCAAGATTAAGCTCGCGGGCGACGACGATTTTTTGCAAGTTTCCCCCCGATAGGTTCCCCGAACGTGCGGCCGGATCAGGTGGACGAATTTCGAATTTATTGATCTTTTCCTCAGCGAATTTCGACACGGCTTTGTCGCGAATAATGCTGCATTTGGAAAACGGCCATCTCCGAAACTCTCGAAGGACCAAGTTGTCCTGAATTGACAAGGATGGGGCTGTCCCCACCCCCCTCCGGTCTCCGGGAATATAGGCCAAATTGTCACCGCCACCTGATTGGGAACCATTGCCCAATTGCACAATTTGGCCTTCGTAATCTATCATCCCGAAAATCGCGGCAGCCAGTTCGTCCTGCCCGTTACCACTTACACCCGCGATTCCAAGAATTTCACCGGAATGAAGGTCCAGATCAAGATTCTCAACACCCGATGGGTTGCTGCCTGACGACACCGACAAATTGCGAATTTGTAAAACAGTATTTTCTCCAGGTGCTGATTTGCGTGTCTGCCTTTTATCGAAGTCTTTGGCGAAAGACTTACCGACCATTGCCTCTGCCAGCTCCCGGTTGTTCAGATCATCGGCGTCGCAGTCGGCAACAACTTTACCCTGGCGTAGAATCGTCACACGATCTGCAATCGCACGAACATGGTGAATCTTATGTGTAATAAGAAGAATGGCACATCCCGTTTCGACAAATGATCTGATGTGCTTGAATAGAAGTTCTGCTTCCTGAGGAGCGAGAATGGATGTTGGCTCATC
Source organism: Paracoccaceae bacterium (assembly GCA_963664045.2). GTDB lineage: Bacteria > Pseudomonadota > Alphaproteobacteria > Rhodobacterales > Rhodobacteraceae > JAPPHA01. The sequence continues at coordinate 343,425 of CAXXGT010000007.1, forward strand.
AAGGATCAATATCTCGGCGCCCGCCATCACCAGACGGAAAATTTCTACCCGCTGCCGTTCCCCCAAGGACAATTTCCACACCGGGGCATCAAAGTTGATGTCAAAGCCTAGCTTGTCGGCATTCGCACTCAAATGCTGCGACCACATTTTTTGGTTGAGCAAAACCGGCTGATCTTGCCGGCTAAGCCAAAGATTTTCAGCTACCGTAAGCGCCGGTACGAGGGAGAAATGTTGATGAACCATTCCAATTCCGGCGCGTTTCGCATCCGCAGTGGTTCTGAACACTACACTTTTGCCGTTAATTTCAATCTCTCCGGTATCCGGCTTGTACAGGCCAGACAGAATATTCATGAGAGTCGATTTACCCGCACCATTTTCCCCGAGAACTGCATGTACTTCGCCGCCTTTGCAGTCGATCGATATATTGCTGTTCGCCAACACTCCACCAGGGAAACTTTTTGATATATTTGAGAGTTTTACAGATATTTCAGGCCGTTGGTTCACTGTGCCTACTCAGTTCATTGCTTCGTGAAGGGAGGAATCCGAGTATTATTGGCTGTCCTGTTATTTTGGAATTGGGTTGGTCTGCACCACTTCTTCCGGCTTGTTGAACTCTTTTGGAAACGCATCTGGTATAGGTGTCAGATGGTCCATCCAAGGGCAGTTGCTGACGTATCTGGTTAATTCATAGCAGAACATTTTGAAGGAGCCGCGCACTGCGCCTGCGTCGTACATGCGCTCAATTGACAGTCGATGATCCGGCTCCGATGTCCACAGACAATCCTCCAACAACAGCACTTCGTAACCGCTATCAAGCAAACCCATCACTGATTGAAAGACGCACACATCGGTCTCAATACCTGTAACAGCAAAACGCTTTATGCCCAGATTGCGAAACACCTCAATGTTCTTGGCTTCTGCAACACAGTTATGCGCATCCTTGAAAACGCGGTGACCATTCTTTGGGAACACACTCTCCAGAGATTCCGGCAACATCCCATTTTGATCAACAGGTTCTTCGAAGGTGGCAACCGTTGGTAAATTCAACCAGTCCGCCAACATAAACAAATGTCTAATCCGTTCTGCAACGCCCTGAATGTTTCCGGTTTTTTCTCTGAATTCCCATTCGTTGATATAAAAAGGCTGCATATCGATGGTCAGAAGACCTCCTGTCTTAACGTCAAACATTTTGTCAGTCATCGTGTAGATCTCCTATTTCATCTAGCCGTAGCTTGTTCATCTAGCCGTAGCTTGGTTGAAACGAGATCGCAATGTGACAGCCGTCACCTCGAGGATTGGTGCAGCCCTGTTTAATCGGTATTTTTCAATTTGAATGTGAAAGCGCCTTCCAAGCCGAGGGCTAGGTTCTGGACCCATTAATTTGGTTGCCGCCATCTCGGCTGCGTGATTCAAGCCCTTGAGTTTCAGGGGGCGCTAATGAGCAATCTATTCTGGCTGACTGGCGAGCAGATGGCGCGTCTTCAGCCTTACTTTCCGAAGAGCCATGGCAAGCTGAGGGTTGATGGTCGGCGTGTGTTGAGCGGCGTTATTTTCATTAATCGTAATGGGTTGCGGTGGGTTGATCCGCCCCGAGAGTATGGGCCGCCGAAGACACTCTGCAACCGGTGGAAGCGGTGGAGCGAAATGGGTGTGTTCGCTCGGATCATTGCCGGGTTGGCTGCGGAGGGGACCGATCACAAGACCATTTTGATTGACGCAACCTACCTCAAAGCGCACTGCACGGCCTCCAGCCTGCGGTTGAAAAAGGGGGGTGTGGCAGGCTGATCGGGCGAACCAAGGGCGGCATGAACACGAAGTTGCATGCCGTTACCGATAGTCTCGGAGGCCCGATACGCTTCTTCACATCCGCTGGGCAGGTCAGCGATTACACGGGCGCCAGGGCCCGTAGGCGCCAACTTGAGGGATTCCCAAATCAGTCTGGTTCTGATTCAGAGGGGCATGACTGATTTCTTCCCCGAGTTTGAAGACTGGGGCGGGTTCGTTTCTGCTCTAGGTGATGTAGTTGATCTTGAGGCGACCGCTCGGGAAGCCCAATCCCTTTTACGACTTGCCATGCTTTATGGCCCCTGTGGCTTTTCGCTGCGGTCCACGTCAGCCTGGGCGACTTCGGCAGGGATCGCCGATTTGTCCGATGTTAGCGTTTTGAAGCGGCTTCGCGTGAGCGCAAACTGGCTGGTAACAATATGCCAAAGGCTTTTGGCGGATAAGATAGAGGTCCTGTCGCCTGATCGCCCGGTTGTCTCATTGGTTGACGGGACAACGATCACGGGACCCGGGAAGAACGGTCAGGAGTGGCGATTGCTCTGCCGTTACGGGGCTTCGGGTAAGTTCCAGGCCATTGAGATTACTGACAAGCATAGCGGTGAAAGCTACAAACATTTTCCGGTTCAGGCAGGGGATATTGTCATTGGCGACCGCGCCTATGCAAGGCCGTCCGGGTTGGAGCATATTCTGGATAGTGGCGCCGATTTCATTGTACGCTCAGGTTGGCGTGCGTTTTCACTAAGGGATCGTCACGAAATTACAGCTACGTTGTCGGAGGTTGGAAGCAAGGTGTAGTTCCTGTCGCCATGGAAGTCTGCGCGCCGGATATCCAGGGCCGCCATCTCCGCTTTGCTGATCTTGATGCCGGTCGGGTAATCGTTCGTGTCCCTGTCGCAATAGACCTTCAGTCCCGTGCCGGTCGTGGTGGAGCCGATCAGGTTGATGATGGTGGTGAGGCTGTACAGGGGCTTGCCGCGCCAGTTCTGGCTGATGAAGGAAAAGAGCTTGTGCTCTATGCGGTTCCATTTGCTGGTCCCGGGCGGCAGGTGACACACGCTGATCTCGATGCCGAGTTCGCGTGCGAGCTTCTGCAGTTCGACCTTCCACAACCGGATCCGGCTCCCGTTGGAGCCGCCGCAGTCGGCGGTGATGAGCAGCTTGCGGGCCCCGGGGTATCGCTTCTTCCCCAGGCGGTCCCACCAGCGCCGGATGCTCTCGACCGCAAATGCGGATGTATCGCAGCTGATCCCGACATTGACCCAGCCGACATTGTTGATCACGTCATGGACCCCGTAGGGGATCGCCTTGCCAAGCTCCTTGTCCGCAAAGTCATGGACGCGGACCTCCTCGGGGGACCCTTTCGGACGCCACTCACGACCCGAGTTCTTGAAATCCCCCACCAGTTCCTTCTTCCTGGTGTCCACGGAGATCACCGGCTGCCCGGCTCGTGCAAACGCCGCAACCTGATCGTTGATGTGGTGGAACTGTGCATCCCGATCCGGATGGTCCGCACCCTCGCGGTTCTTCGCATTCCCCTGAAGCGTGTAGCCCTGCTGCTTCAGAAGACGGCCCACCAGGGTATGGGACACCGAGAAGCCCTGATCGGAAAGCGCAGCGGAAATATGACGCAGGCTCTTCGATATCCACCGTAGCGGACGCTCGGGGTCTCCCCGGACAACCGGCTCCACGAGCGCATCGAGCGCCTCCTCAAGGCCGTCCTGGACCTCGACCGCAGGCTTGCGACCCCCGCCGGGACGCCGAACACGGCCCGATGGCTCCGGCTCCTCCCCGAGTTCCGCAAGACCACGGTAAATGGTCGAACGAGCGAAACCCGTCGCCGTCGAGACCAGGGTCACACCGCCACGGCCAAGGGGCAGGGTCTCGGAGGCAACGAACAAACGGAGGCTCTTCTCATCCAGATGCGGCGACAGGGCCTCGAACCGGCGCCGGATGGTCTCGATCGTATCCATGCCACAAGTGAATCACATTTCGACTCCAGGGGGTATCCCCCAATGAGCAAACGATTCGCCTGTTTCGCAACGAACCCTTACGTCTCCGAATGGCGATGCATTCAGCTTGCCGGACGCATTGGGAACGGTCATGCCCGAACAAACTGCTGACATTGCTGTCGCCATCCGCTTCAAGGGGCGTTTGCTGCCCGCTCGGTTGATACTTCGTGCCAAATCCAAGGAAGCCAAAGCAGCTGAAGTCGAACGCATTGAGCAAAAACAGCACCGGAATCGTCGGGTTGGTGACCCGCGCAGCCTTGCGGCGGCAGGCTTTGTCATCGTTGTGACAACGCTCGATGCAAATGTATGTGATGCCGACGAGGTTTTGGCGCTTTATCGCACCCGTTGGCAAATCGAAAATCGCGTGAAGGAGCAGCAGCTCTGGCTATTTGCCGATCGCACCTCCTCGGCCACCATGCGGGCCAACCAGCTGCGGCTGTACTTCTCGGCCTTTGCCGGCATCCTGGTGACCATCCTGCGCCGCGTGGGGTTGCGGGGCACCGATCTCGCCACTGCGCGCATCGACACCATCCGATCTCGATTGCTCAAGCTTGCCGGGCGCATCCGGGTGACGGTGCGCAGGGTCTGGTTGTCCTTCGCATCGGTGTTTCCGTTACAGGGCGTTTTCGAGCAGGCGCTCGCCAACCTGCGCGCAGCACCGGTACGTGATCCGCCCGGCTAACCGCGCTCCGGCCCCGAAATCCCCCTCCTGCACGGCGCCACTCGGAACGCTGCCGGGGAGGTGTGTCCGCAGCACACGGAAAGGCACGCACGGCATCCGGGAAAACAACTTCGCGCCTTGACTGGCGGGCGGAAACCGGGCTCGATCCGGCCGGAAGCCCGGCAAAAGCCGCCTTCAGCGCGTCATCGTGGCCACAGGCCGCGAAAACACCGAAAAACTGACGTCACCGCGGGGTTGGTGAGATATGCGGGCTAGGAATCCGACCGCACCGAAACCTGGTTCACAACATCGCTTTGGCTCGTGATAGACGTAAGCGCAGAAATTTCGTTGGTTAATTTGTAACTCAATTAGCCGAATGAAGCGCTCAATAGCGTTACAACCGTCACTATTGTCACGCCCTGTCTCATAGTGATTTGTCTGGGATATGTTTTGTTGAATCTTGAGACGGAGGATTCTTTGTCAACCAAGTCATGTGATCAACAAAAAAAGGGAGAATAAAGATGTTGAGAACAATTATCAGTGGAACTGTCTCTGCTTTCATGCTAATTTGCGGAGTTTTGATTTCTGCGAGTTCGCTGACCGCGGAAGAAAAACTGAAAATCGGCTATGTATTGGCCGGTCCGGTCTCGGATTTTGGCTGGAATTACTCGCTCGAACAGGGCCGACTTGCTCTGGAAAATAAATTGAGCGACAAAGTTGAAACCAAAGTTCTGGAAAACATTCCCGAAACTGCCGATTTCCTACGGGTTGTAGATCGGTTGGTCAGTGACGGAACTGACGTGATTTTTGCTACAGCCTATGGTTATGCAGATATGTCGCAGAAGGCTGCCGAAAAATATCCGGACGTCACATTCTTGGTAAGCTTTGCACCAACAAAAACCGGGGCTAACATCTCCACATACGCGGCCAACCTTTATGAATCCGCCTATGTTGCCGGTGTTGTGGCGGCGCTGTCCGTGCCTGATGGAAAACGCTTTGGTTCCGTTGTTCCTCATCCGTTTCCTGTCTTTTACACCTTTGCCAACGCCTTTACCTTGGGCGCTCAAAGTGTGAATCCGGACGTGACACTGGAAATGGTTTATACAAACAGCTGGTCTGACCCTGCTGCAGAATCTGCTGCTGTGGAAAGCATGGCCGCGCAGGGTTTCGACTTGGTGTACTTGCTTCCAGACAGCAATGTTGCCGGTGCCCTAACTGCGGAGAAAGTTGGTATTCCTGTAATAGGCACAAATACCGACCTGGTATCATTCGCACCCACTCAATGGATAACTGGCGCCGAGTACCGGTGGGGCAAAGCTAATGCCGACATCATCGAGCAGGTGCTTGAACACAATTGGACACCCAAGTTGTTAACTGGTGGGTTTAGTGAAGGTTATGTTGGGCTAAGCAGCTTTGGCCCCAAGGTTTCGGATGAAGCGCGTGCCAAGGCAGCTGAAACAATAGAGGCGATCGCCCACGGCGATCTTAAACTGTTCCAGGGTCCAATCTATGATGCCCACGGTGAGCTGCGTGTTCCAGAGGGTAAAGCGCTTTCAGATCAAGAGATTTTGGAAGTCGAATGGGTAGTCAAAGGCATCAAAGGCGGTCCTGCTTAAAGTCACTATCCATAAATTGATTGCCTAAGACATGGCAAGAAAAAGACAAGTTGGCCGCACCGGGCGCTGTGAAAGCCTGGCGCGGCTAGTCTAAGACACATTTCAACCGACTTCTGTAAATAGCAATTTGGTCTTACCAGAAGAATTGTTGATCTTTGCCAGTTGTAGCGCTTGAACAATCAAGCGGAAGGAAAGAATGACGTTCCAATGTCCAGACTTTCCAATTCACTTGGTCACGTCGACGCGACAACATCCTTGCATCCTTATACTGATGCCCGCCGGCACACAAAAAAAGGGCCAATGGTGATAACAAAAGCCGACGGAATCTATGTCTATGACAATTTGGGGAAGAAATACATTGAGGGTTTGAGTGGGCTTTGGTCAGTCGGTGTTGGCTTTAGTGAAAAAAGGCTGGTCGACGCCGCAATGAAACAAATGCAAGAGCTGCCTTATTACCACAGCTTTGCACATAAGGCACATGAACCTTCGATCCGTCTAGGTGAAAAACTCGTCGAGATGACACCAGAAAACCTGACGAGAGTGTTCTTCACTTCATCCGGCTCTGAAGCAAATGACACAGTCGTCAAGATGATTTGGTACATGAACAACGCCCTTGGCAGACCAGAGAAAAAGATGTTTCTTGCCCGCGAAAAAGCCTATCACGGAATAACAGTTGCTTCAGGCAGCCTGACTGGTTTACCGCATAACCACCGCGATTTCGATCTTCCCATCATTCCGGTTACACATTTGACATGCCCCCACCACTACCGATTTGGCCGGGAAGGAGAGAATGAGGCAGCGTTCACAGCACGTCTTCTGGCGGAAGTCGAAGGAACGATATTGTCCCAAGGAGCTGAAACAATTGCCGCTTTCATTGGTGAGCCTTTGATGGCAGCAGGGGGTGTGATGCCGCCGCCCAAAGGCTACTGGCAGGGGATAGAGACCCTTTGTCGCAAATATGACATAATGCTTATCTCGGACGAGGTCATTTGTGGATTTGGTCGTCTCGGCTCGAGTTTTGGGGCCGTACACTATGGCTTTACGCCTGATATATTGGTGACTTCGAAACAGCTGACCTCATCTTACATGCCGCTAGCTGCCATTGTCTTTTCAGAGGCCATCTACGACGCGATGGCCGACAATACACACAAGATTGGGACATTTGGTCATGGATTTACGGCAACAGGGCATCCTGTTGCGACCGCCGTTGGTTTGGAAAACCTGAAAATTATTGAAGAACGTGATCTTGTCGGCAACGCAGACAGAATGGGCGCGATTTTCCAATCAGAACTAGCGAAGTTCAAGGAGATGCCTTTGGTAGGTGACGTGCGCGGCGAAGGCTTGATCGCCGCAATCGAGCTTGTCACTGACAAATATACGAAAACGCCATTCGACCCCGTTGCTAAACTTGGGGAAAAGGCCTTTGAGTTGGCCCATGAAGAAGGGTTAATTATTCGCAACATTGGGGATGCATTGGCTTTGTGCCCACCTCTGATCGTCTCAAGGTCTGAAATCGGTGAGATAGTTGAGAGAATGGAAAAAGTGTTAAACAGGATTCATCGCTGGGTGATTGAAGAAGAATTGAAATAGATGGTGTTCAATCAAATTAACATTTTGGAAACGACCCTGTCGCGAAGTTTGAAAATTGAGAATTAGTGATGCTTTGTTTGCTTGGATTTAACCTAAAACCTTCATGATTTTCTGCGTTTACTTACCCCGGAGCATGAAACTCGCGTATGACTGACGGTTTCCTTATCGGTGTCGCGTGGTGGCGCCGTTGCCGGGACCGGGGTATCCTGTGGCCGATGGATCGGGTGGCGGCAGAACAGGACGTTTATTTTTTGCGGCCCTGGAGCCCGTCCTAAAACTGTCCATTCGCCGTGGGGTCCGCGCCCCGGAGTGTTTCCAGCAGGCATGACGCCTGCCGAGAACGTGGAGAAAATCGAGACGCTGCAGGCGGCCTCCGGCCGCGTGCAAGCCATTGTAAACCCCACAGGCGTGCTTGCCGCCACCCGTCTCCTGTCAACCACAATTCAACAGGAGTTGGATCATGAGCGATACACCGAAACATGATGACATGGAAGTCCGGCATGCCGCCGCCGCGGGGCTCGATGTCCACAAGATGCAGGTCACCGCGACCGTGCGCACCCACGCGGGCAGGGAAGGCCCCCTTGTCGAGACCCGCGAGTTCAGTGCGCTGGCGAGCGGCCTCGCCCTTCTGGTGCAGTGGCTGCTCGGCCTGCGGGTGAGCGGCGCCGTCATGGAGGCGACGGGTGTCTACTGGGAGAAGGTCTACGACATTCTGTCCGACGCCGGTCTCGATGTCATGGTGGTCAATGCCCAGCACGTCAAGCAGATCAAGGGGCGCAAGACCGATATCGCGGACAGCGTCTGGCTGTCGCGCATCTGCCAGTTCGGCCTCGGGAGCCCGAGCCTGGTCCTGCCGAAGAGCTTCCGCGACCTGCGGGGGCTGAGCCGCTACCGCCGCACGCTGATCGAACAGCGGGCGCGCGCGCAACTGCGCATCCAGAAGATCCTGGACCGGGGCGGGGTGCGCATCGGCGGCGTCCTCAGCCGGATCACCGGAAGGGGCGGCCCGGTCGGGCCGGAAGCCGATCGCTCGGCGGACACAAGGGTTCCCCGGCGCATTGGCGGGGCTCCTCCGGGTCGGATTCGGGGGTGTCCGGGAAGTCGGCATGCGGCTCGGGCGGGTCCTGAACCGTCGGTGCCACGCCTCCGCGGTTTTCATGGCTGAGAACGGTTCCGGGATGTCTGCACGCCCTTGATCAAGCGGTTGCCCAGGCGAACCGGGGCTGTACCGGGCAACGCGGTTTCGGCTGGCGTCGGCCGGAGATCGCGGTGGCCGGCACCCGTGCGGCTGGCGGACAGAAAGGTCCCTCTCTGACGCGACGGTTGTTCTCTTGTCGGATGGCGTCATGAAACGGGCAGATCAAGTCAAAATGATCGGGATATCCTGTTCCATCCTCGCGACAGTCCCCGAAGTCCGGACACAGGGCATGTCATGTGGGGACAAGATCCAGAGGCGTCCCTTACCCGGGACGCGTTACGGCAGGACGGTATCAGCGGCGTTTCAGACCCCGGATGCGCGTGAAATGGGCAAGATTGCGAAAGACGACGTCATAGTCATCGGCGCGGGTCAGGCCGGGCTCTGTGCAAGCTGTTTCCTGTCAGGTCACGGCATTGAGCACGTTGTTCTCGAGGCCGGCCGGATCGGTGAATCCTGGCGCTCCCAGCGATGGGACAGTTTCTGCCTCGTGACACCGAACTGGACCATAAGACTGCCCGGCATGTCGCCGCATGCCGACCCCGACGGATTCATGCCGTGCAGGGAGTATGTCGCGTTCATGGAAGGGTTTGCCGGTTCATTCTCGGCACCCGTGGAGACATTGACGAAAGTCACGGCGATCAGGCGTGGCCGGAACGGTGCGCGGTTCGAAGTCGAGACCAGCCGCGGGATCCGGTCCTGTGACGTCCTCATCATCTGTTGCGGCATGTACCAGTCGATTCGTCGTCCGGCCATCGCCTGCCACATATCGGCAGACATCGACCAGATCGATGTCTGTTCCTACCGTAACCCCGGAGAACTTTCAGACGGTTCGGTCCTGGTCGTGGGCAGCGGACAGTCAGGCGCACAGGTTGCAGAGGAAGTGCGCAATGCCGGGCGCGAAGTCTACCTGTGCGTCGGGCGCGCCGGGCGCATACCGCGCCGTTACCGGGGCAGGGACCTGTCGCGCTGGCAGTTCGACATGGGTTACCTTGACCGGACGCCCGACCAGTTGGAATCCCCGGCCCACAGGTTTCGGGGCGACCCCCACGTCAGCGGGCTCAACGGCGGGCACACGCTGAATCTCCACCAGTTCCTGCGCGATGGAATTCGGCTCCTCGGTTCCCTCGAACATGTTTCCAACGGTACGATCAGCCTTGCGGACAATCTTGAGATGAACATGCGCGCTGCCGATGCCTTTGCCGATGCCTTTTGCCGGTCGGTTGACGGCTTCATCCGGGACAACGGCATCGAGGTGCCGCCTCCCGACGACGACAACTCGGATTTTGGTGGCGGAATCGGGGACTACCCAGCGACGCCTCGCGATGTCATCCTGCAGGACGCAGGGATCAGGACGATCATTTGGGCGACCGGGTTCGGGTTCGACTTTTCATGGGTCGAATTTTCGATCTTCGACGAATTCGGATACCCCTACACGCGGCGCGGCGTAACGGAAGTGGACGGGCTCTACTTTCTTGGCCTCAACTGGCTGCATACGCGCAAGTCCGGCATCATTCTCGGTGCTGAGGGCGATGCGCGGCATGTCGTCGAGCATGTGCGCAGAAACCTGGGATCACGGTGACGATGACAGCGATTCAATCAAACTCTCATCGACCGAAACCGGTTGCTGCTACCGAAGGCGTGCCTTCGCACGGATCGTTCGACGGATGCGACCGCCCGTTCTGGTGGGAGGATGAACCGAGGCCGGAAACCGGGAGCGGACAACTGCCGAAGGCGGCTGACGTCGCCGTCGTCGGATCAGGCTATGCCGGCCTGTCCGCCGCCCTGACCCTCGCCCGGGCCGGCCTGGATGTTGTCGTGCTGGAGGCAGATGTCCCGGGTTTCGGCGCCTCCAGCCGCGCCGGCGGGATGATTGGCGGCGGTCATGTCATGCCGTTCGAATTGCTGGCGAAGAGGTTCGGCGAGTCCCGCGCCGCGGCAATACTGAAGGAAGGGGTGAACGCGTTCGAGTTCACCACGAACCTGATCCGGTCCGAAGGGATAGGATGCGACTTCAGGCCGGTTGGCAGGCTCCGCGCCGCCTGGCGGCCGCGGGACTTCGACATGATCCGACGGGATGTCGACAGTGTGACCCGTCATCTCGGCTATGACGTCACCATCATTTCAAAGGCTCAAATGAAAGACGAGATCCGGACCGAATGCTACGCGGGAGGATGCATCTATAACCGGCACGGCGGCCTTCATCCCGCGAAATTCCATGCCGGTCTGCTGGAGCGCGCCGAGCAGTGCGGGGTGAAGGTCATGTCGCGGGCGCGGGTGGTCGGCATGGAGAGAGACGCCGCCGGTCACCGCGTCGACACCGTGCGGGGTTCGCTCAGCGCCGGGGACGTGATCGTGGCAACCAACGGTTACACGCTTCCCGAGCTTCGGCCGTTCGCCCGGCGCCTCATTCCGGTTCACACCTACATGATCGCCACGAAACCGCTGGGCGAGGCCCGGGTTCGGCAGCTGATTCCCAATCACCGCATGGTCGTGGAAACCCGATGGCGCCACTGTTACTACCGGCCATCGCCGGATGGCCGGCGACTCCTCTTCGGAGCGCGGGCGTCGCTCGGCCGAATTCGCCTTGATCGCGCCGCCGCGATCCTTCGCCGATTGATGATCGGGATTTTCCCGGACCTGGCCGATGTCCCCGTTACCCATTGCTGGACCGGAAGGCTCGGTTTCGCACGGGATTTTCTTCCCCATGTCGGTGAAATCGACGGCAGGCACTACGCGCTGGCCTGCAATGGCTCCGGCGTCGCACTGCTGCCCTACCTCGGGCACCTGGCCGCCAAAAAGGTCCTTGGATCGTCGGACGGCGACAATGCCTACGACACTCAGGAATTCCGGCGGATTCACCCGTTCTACACCGGTCGCCCCTGGTTTCGTCCCCTCCTTTCCGGATTCTACCGGTGGAAGGATCTCCGCGAGGGATCAGGCTGAAACCGAAGACAGATCCGCTTGTCACAGGGAGGTAGGTTGCGTTGACCTGGACAGTTGGCGTCGATGTCGGGGGATCCTTCACCGATTTCTTTGCCGTCAATGAACATGATGGAAGAACTGCGGTCCACAAGGTGGTGTCGACTCCGCACAACCCCGCCCGGGCCGTCATCCGGGGCCTCCGGGAAATGTGTGACGATCACGGGATCGCGACCCAGACCATTTCGCGTTTTTCCCACGGGACGACTGTCGGAACCAATGCACTCATTCAGCGCAAGGGGGCCCGGGTCGCCGTGGTCACGACGAGCGGCTTTCGGGACCTCCTCGAAATCGGACGCCAGACCCGGCCGAGCATTTTCAGTCTTCAGCTCGACCATCCGCCGCCGCTCGCACCCCGAAAACTCTGCTTCGAACTGGAAGAGAGGACCGGACCGGGAGGCGAGAACATCAAGCCGCCGAGCGATGCCGGAATCCTCGAGGCGGTCGACCGCGTGCGGACGAGCGAGGTCGACGCCTGCGCGGTCTGCTTCCTGTTCTCCTTCGCTTCCGACGCCAACGAAAGACGGGTGGCCGCCGCGTTGCGGCAGAGGATTCCGGGTCTCTACCTGTCCCTGTCTTCGGACATCTATCCCGAAATCCGCGAATTCGAACGGTTCTCGACGACGGTCCTGAATGCCTATCTGCAACCCGTTTTCGACGAATACCTGACGACACTCGAGACCGTTCTCGGCGAGATGATTCCTTCGGCGGTTGTCGGCATCAATCAGTCGAACGGCGGATTGACGTCGATCGGCACGGGACGCGATTACCCCGTCCGCACAATCCTTTCCGGCCCCGCCGCCGGTGTTCTCGGGTCGATCCACGTCGCCCGCGCGTCGTCCCTCGGTAACGTCATCACCCTGGACATGGGCGGCACGAGCGCGGATGTCGGGCTGGTCCGCGACGGCGAAGCCGATCTGAGCACCAGTCGGGATGTGGCCGGATTCCCGGTCAGGTTGCCGATGATCGACATACACACCGTCGGTGCCGGTGGCGGTTCGGTGGCATGGATCGATCGGGACGGTTTGCTGAAGGTCGGTCCCGGGAGTGCAGGCGCGGACCCGGGCCCCGCCTGCTACGGCCGGGGAGGGGCCGAGCCGACGGTTTCCGACGCAAATGCGGTCCTGGGCCGCCTGGACCCTTCGGGGCTGCTGGGCGGGAAAATGAAGATCGATCTCGACGCCGCAAGGAACGCGATTCGCCCGGTTGCGGAAGAGATCGGCCACACCATCGAGAACACCGCCCTCGGCATTACGGATATCGTCGTTGCGAACATGGTTCACGCCGTGCGGCGTATCTCGGTGGAACGGGGTTACGACCCACGGGACTACACCCTGATGTCCTTCGGGGGAGCTGGCGGACTCCATGCGGCCGAGGTGGGGCGCATGCTGGGGATTCGCAGGGTCGTCGTCCCTCATGCCCCGGGGATTCTATGTGCGACGGGCCTTGTCGTGGCCGACATGAAGGAAGACCTCGTCCGCTCGACCAGGATACGCGTCGCGGACGACTATCGCGGAAAGCTGCGACCCGTTCTGAAGGAGCTTGCGAACGAACTCGAAGACTGGTTCGAAGCCGAGAGAATCCCGGGATGCGACAGGGACCGGCGGGTTGCCCTCGACATGCGATTTGTCGGTCAAAATCACGAACTCCGCGTTCCGCTGCCCGGCGCATCCGCCGATTCCCTTCCGTCCATGCCCCGGTTGAAGGACATGTTCCTGTCGGAACACCGGCGCTGCTACGGTTACGCCAACGCGGAAGAGCAGGTTGAGGTCATCAACGTCCGGCTGACCGGTCTCGGCCGGAAGCGCCGGAAATTGACCGGAGAAGGAGAACGGTCGAGGTGCGCGCCGGAACACCCGCGTCCGGTGACCGTAAGGCCGGTTTACTTTGGTGCTGCGGCAGGGTCGCCGGTTGATACGCCGGTATTCGACCGCGAGACGCTTGCACCGGGCCAGGGTTTCACCGGGCCGGCCGTCATCCGGCAACTGGATTCGACCACGCTTCTCGGGCACGGCGACGAGCTCAGGGTCGACGAGCAGCGGAACCTGGTCATTGACGTATCGCAACAGGGGAGACGCCGCCCGTGACCGGTCTGACAATCGATCCGATCTCCCTCGAGATCATGTTGAATGCCCTGCGGTCGGTTGCCGACGAATCGTACAATGCGCTGACACGCAGTGCGTATTCGACGAACATCAAGGAACGGAAAGATCATTCCTCGGCTGTCATGGACGCCAATGGCCGCCTCGTCGCACAGGCCGAGAACTCCCTTCCCATTCACTTGTCATCCATGGCCGGTCTCATGCGGGCACTGCTCGACAAGTATCCTGCCGGGGAGATTCGCGAGGGTGACATTTTCGTATCGAACGACCCCCATGTCGCCGGAGGCTCGCACCTGCCCGACATCAATCTGGCGATGCCCGTATTCGTGGACGGTCGATGTCTCGCCTTCGTTTGCAATATCGCCCACCATGCAGATGTGGGCGGCATGGTTCCGGGCTCCGTCGCGGGCGGGATGACGGAGATCTACCAGGAAGGGTTGCGCATCCCCGCGGTCAAGCTCTTTGACCAGGGCGTGCTGGTCCGCGACATGTTCGAAATCCTGTTGCTGAATGTTCGCGTTCCCGACGAACGGCGGGGCGACTACAACGCCCAGATTGCGGCATGCAGGTTGGGCGAACGGAGAATGCAGGAACTCGCCGCCCGTCACGGCCCCGAAACCGTCGAAGCCGCGTTTGGAGACATAATCCTGCGAACGGAAAACAGACTGCGTCGCGCGGTCGGCGAGATGCCGGACGGGACCTACAGTTTCGAGGACATGATGGATGATGACGGTTGCGAGAACTACGATATCGTCATCCGTGTCACGGTCCGGATCGAGGGCAGCAGGATCTCGTTCGACTTTGCCGGGACAGCGCCTCAAACCGCGGGCAATATCAACGCCCCGTTCAATGCCAGCCATGCGACGCTGTGCTATGTACTGAAAGCGCTCGTCGATCCGGATGTGCCGAACAACGAAGGTGTGCTCAACGTTTGCGAAATGATCGCCGAACCCGGGACTCTCGTGAACTGCATTGCCCCTGCGCCCTGTGCGGCGCGCGCGAACACCTGCCAGCGCATTGTCGACGTCGTTATCGGCGCGCTGAAAGATGCCATGCCGGAGGCGGTGGTCGCGGCGTCCAACGGTGCCAACACCGCTGCCGTCTATTCGGGCATCCGTCCGGATTCGGGGGAACCGTACGTGTATCTGGAGACCATTGGCGGCGGTTTCGGCGGTCGTGCCGCCAAGGACGGAACAGATGGCGTGCAGGTCCATTCCACCAACACGTCGAACCTGCCGATAGAGGTCCTGGAGACCGAATATCCCCTGAGGGTCAGCCGCTACGAACTCGTGCAGGATTCAGGTGGTGCCGGCGAGAATCGGGGCGGCCTGGCAATCCGGCGGGACGTGGAGCCGATCGGTCATGTCTGCACTTTCAGTGGGCAGGGGGAGAGATTCCGGCACGCGCCGTGGGGGCTCTTCGGAGGCTCGTCGGGTAGAACCGGGTGCTTTGCGCTCGTCCGGGGCGATGGCACGGACAAGCGCCTTTCGGGAAAACCGATGGCGGTCGAAGTTCCGCCGGGCGTGGACATTTCTGCCCGGACCGCCGGCGGCGGCGGTTACGGTCCTCCGGAGAAGCGCGGCGCCGACCGCTGCCGGGAGGACCTCGACAGCGGAAAGTTCTCTCCGGAATTCATGAAGCGACACTACGGAATCCGGTAACGATCGACCGGGACGCATCCGCGACCGGAGCAGGCTCTGCCGACAGGGCGGCCAGGCACCGGAGGAGATGCAAGAGGGCAGGTTTCCGCGCTTTCCCCGGCGCTGGAAGCAAGGGTGATCAGAACGGAATCATCGGCGTCGTGGTCAGGAGTTCAATCCCGTCCCGGCCAACGATCACGTTCTGTTCGAAGCCTGCGGTTCCGATTCCGTCCTTCGCGATGAACGCCTCGATGCCAAGGACGGTATTCGCCTCGATCACCGCTCCCAGGTGGTCATGGACGGTGCTCAGGTAGGGGGGCGTCTCGAAATAGAGCCCGTTCGGGTGCCCATAGAAAGGATATTGTGCCGAGGCGCCACCGCCATCCGATCCGATTTCCGACACGAGGCGGTCGCCGAGTTCCGCGATCTCCTTGTACGAACGCCCGGGTCGTACCGCCTCGCACAGCGATTCGACGACGGCCGCACAACCCTCGATCAGTGTCCTTTGTTCGGGTCTGGGCCGGTTGCCGACAACCGCGGTCCGACCGGGGTCGAAATAGTATCCCTGGAGGATGGGTCCGATGATGAACGCCCGTACGAGGTCGCCGCGTTTCGGGACCAGGGTGGAATAACCCGTGAAGGGATCGCTGCAGGTGTATGCCGTCAGCTTCCCGTGGCAGCAGACGACCTTGTGGTAGGTCCCGCCCTTGCGCAGGAGTTCGGCAACCGCTTTCCCGGCAGCTTCCGCCTCGCTGTCCCCGGCAATCAGCCGTTCCATCAGGATGTCCATGGCGGGATTGACGATGGCGGCACCCTCCCGGAAACAGTCCAGTTCCCGGTCGGTCTTGATGAATCTCGCCGAGCGCACAAGATCGTCGACGATCCGCCAGGTGAATTGCTGGGTCGCA
This sequence comes from Paracoccaceae bacterium, assembly GCA_963664045.2. Taxonomy (GTDB): domain Bacteria; phylum Pseudomonadota; class Alphaproteobacteria; order Rhodobacterales; family Rhodobacteraceae; genus JAPPHA01. Next base: position 359,913 of record CAXXGT010000007.1, read on the forward strand.
GCCATGAGACGCAGCCATTGCGCCACCGGAAAGAAATCCGAACCCGAAAAGGCAACCGGGCCGGTGACCTTGCGGTCCTCGAGCGCCGTGATGATGCTGGTGACCGGATCGGGGTGGTTGCGGATGCGATCGGTTCCCAGCAGTTCGGGGCGCAGTTCGGGATCGTCGACATGCAGTTCCGGCGGCTCGCCGGGCTGCAGGAGGACGGCCGAGAATGTTCGTGCCCGGTGTGGGCCGGTGTCAACGCCCTGGCCCGTTGTGTGGGAGAAATAGTTTGTCAGGTAGATGATGTCTCCGGCGCGGTCGAAGGATGCGCTGGTCTTGCCCCACACCACCGCGGCCTCGATTCCACGGCGTAACATTTCGTCTTCGACGCGAGACCATCTCAGCTCGTACTCCTCGGTCGGAAAGTAGCGGGCAACCATCACGCGGGTTCCGGATGCGGTACCAGGAAACGCCGCAGGACGTTGCCGGTAATCCGGGCGACATTGTTGTCGAAACCGTCATGGGAGAGAGACGTGATCCATGTGATCGAACCCACGGAAAACACCGCCCCGCCGGCGGGCGTCTCGAAGTACACCATGTCGGCGCGAACGAAGCCGTGTTGGGAGCCATCGGTTCCGCGGGTTGCGATCGGGTATTCCTCGCAGCTCAGGATGCCGTCGATTCCCACGTTTTCGGATGAAGCGAGGACGACGCTGTTGGGTGGAGATCCGAGATCGGGGTCCCAGCGATCGATTTCGATCCCCGCCGCACCACCGCCACGGCGGCCGAAATCCCCGATCGCCTCCTCCGGCTCGATTCCTTCGAAAATGAAGGCGAACTTCGGGTCATGGCTCGCTGCAGTCCGCCTGTAGTATGTCGACCGGGCGAACATGGTCGACGAATACCCGACACCGACAAGCCTCTGCGGCGCCCGGCCACAGGTGCGCCACAGGCCGCCGGGTTCGCCCGTGAACAGCATGTGATCCTCTCCAGGCTCGCCCTCCCAGGCGCGCACGCCCGTTGCGCCCTTGCGGCATTCCAGGATTCCGGGGAAGCTGTCATGAAAGGCGACGCGCCAGTAGAATCCGTTGCCGCCGAGATAGAGGTGCCGACCGCCGTTCTGCTGGTAGCTGTCGATTGCGTCCCACATTTTCGTCGACGTGTATTCGGGATGGGACAGGGTGATGATCGCCCTGTAGCCCGAGATCGCGTCGACGCCCCCCGCATGAATGTCCTCGTCCGTGATGACGTCGTACGGTTGGCCGATATGCTCGAGCCACGCCAGCAAATGCGTGTCGTTGATGTAATTGAACGTATAGGGTCCCGGTCGCATGGTGAGCATGGGCCGCAGGCGGCTGCTGTAGCAGACCCCGCTGCCGTCCAGGTGATGGTCGTAGGTCGAATGACCCAGGTCGCGATACTCATGGAGGTGAAGTTCGTACGGGCTGACCTGGTTGACGCTCTCGGACATCACCTCGGAGCCGACCATGTCGAATTTCACATGGGTATTGGCATAGGCAAGATAGGTCGCCGTGCAGGCGATCACCGCCACATCCGCAGTCTGCTCACCGGCGCGCGGCCGCACGAAAAACGGGATATGGTCCCGGTCGCCGTCGTCCGTCTCCAGGATGGCGGCGTAGAAGCCGCTCCGGCAGTCCTGCGGAACACTCCAGGTGAAGTCGGTCTCCCAGCCGCAATCGTAGATGTCGTCGGAATGAAAGTGAATGGCGCCGTACTGTTCCGGGGCGCTCTTCCAGCTCATGTCCGACGAGTCCCAGCCGTGTCCGGTCATTGCCCGTGTCGGCATGTTGATCGTGCGACCATGGATACCATTGCCGGAAACGTCCTCGATCCGGTCGGAGGTCATCTGCCTGGAGAAATCCCAGCTTGCGCGAATCCTGGCCGGGGCAGGGGACCCGCCGGCCGATCGGAGACAGGCATCGACTCTATCGATTTCCAGGACGTTGCCGAAAACGGTCGGTCGCTCGATCTTCCCGTCGAAGAACCTGCAGGCGCCGGTTGTGCCGGTGCCGGTTGCGGCGATGAGAAAGGGGGCTCCGGCGCCGGGGGCTGCCGGATTCCCATTCAGGGCCATCGAAGCAGTCGCGACACGGGGGACTCCCGGAATCGCGCGCATCGCCATCTGGCTAATGCCCGCAGTGCCGGCATCGAGATCCACGTACGCCGTTACGAGGTACCAGTGCCGATACAGCAATGGCACGCCGCTGCCGACCTTTCCGCACCCGCCGATCTCCAGCGACAACGCGCCTTCCGCGTCCAGACCCAATTGCCACCCTTGTGCCGTGGCATCGTCCCGGTGGCTCAGAATCGTCTGGTCTCTCCGTCCCGGAAGTGTCGGCCAGACCAGGGCGGCAACCGTGAATCCTTGCCCGCGGGACAGGCGGTGCGGATCGTCGATCCTGGCATAGGATCCCGGATAAAGGGGTTGGAACCTTCCCTTGATCGAGTCAGGCCGGATGCTCTCGACCGGGTCGACACGATATCCGGGACCGAGGGGATCGAGGTCCGCGCATATCACGCGGCCGATCCGGGCGCGGTAACTGTCGACGCCGTCGCAGCTGACCTTGAACGCAATCGTGGATCCGGGAGACGCGTGCCAGTCGTCGCAGTAGCCGAGTATGCGAATCCCTGACGAGAGGTTTTCCATGTTACAATTCCAGTACTGTCCCGGTCAGGTCCCGCCAACGCAGTTCGAACACCGCCCATTCGATCTCGTCGAGATTATCGAAGATGCGGTCGTCGACCGCTTCGACCGGCTGGTTGCGTTCGCGGATTCGGCCGATTCTCCACGCCCGGAACGGTTCGACGATGACGATGACGTACTTGCCGCGTATCGGCATGGCCCTCATCCGGTGCAGGAGATTGCGGAGTTCCTCGCTATGCGGACCCCGAATCCTGGCGTGAAACTCCCGCGCCAGATCGGTGCGGCCGGGATCAACGGGGTAGATCGCGGCCTCTTCCCAGTAACGGTACATGATGTTGCTCCGGCAATCGGCAGCCCCCCGGGGCGCTACGTCATTGACGCGTGACTCTCGTCGCTGTCATGGATCTTGTGGACGTGGGTGTGCGACACCGTGCCGCACTCCAGTCGGCACTGGCGCCGGTGCATGGTGGGCGGCATCCCGAACTCGTTGCGGTAGGAACGTGAAAAATGTGCGAGCGATCCGAATCCCGAAGCCACTGCGACCTCGGTAATGCTCATGTCCGACTGGACCAGGAGCCTGCGCGCCAGGTTCAGACGTGCGCGGACGTAATACTGGGTCGGCGACATGTTGAGGTACGTCTTGAACAATCGCTGAATCTGCTTGCCGGTAACACCGATTGAATTGGTCAGGTCGCTCAGCGGCACCGGTTCCTCAAGGTTGGATTCCATCATGTCGATCGCTTCGGCCAACGCCGAATGCGCTACCCGCGGATACCTTGAACCCACGGGCTGCGGGCTTATGGACGGACGAACCTTTTCAAGAATGTACTGGTCCGAAACGGCGATGGCTGTCGATGCGCCGAAATGCGCGAAGACCTGATGCAGGGCGAGGTCGACGACTGCGGCACCTCCGGCGCAGGTGATGATTCCACGGTCGACTTCGAACAGTGTGCTGCAGATGTTTACCCTCGGAAACAATTCGCGCAGCGTGTCGAGATACTCCCAGTGAATGGTCGCACGCCGGCCGTCGAGCATGCCGAGCTTGGCCAGGATCAGGCTCGCTGAGCCGAGTGCAATCAATACGCTGCCGTCCCGGTGGAGTCGGCGCAGCCAGTTCGCCAGCGCATGGGGTACGTCATATTGGGGATCGTTGCCGGTGACGAGAACGACATTGGTCAGGGTGCTGCAATCCCGGATCGACAGGTCGATCCTGAATTCCATCTCGCTGTTCGACGTCACGGGCCCACCGTCCATGGAAAGCAGCGTCCATTCGAAAAGTTTCCGGTCCGCGACGCGGTTTGCGATGCGCATCACCTCGACAAAGGACACGAAGGGGATGAGTGAAAAGCGTTCGTCGAGGAAGAACCCGACGCGGACAGGCTGGTCCTCGCCGTCATGTTTCAACAATGATCAGGTTTCCCGTCGTTGTCATGGTGCCGCTCGAATTCCCGCGACGCCAGGAGCGGATAGTCGAACGGACACGGTGGTTCGCCATCGACGTACATGTGTGCAAAGGCGTCCGTGATGCCCTGGATATCGGCCGTACGGTCTTTCCAGGCGCGGTAGGCGCTCTCGGAAGAAAACACGGTCACCGCGATGCGCGACTCGCCTTCCCCCATCAACTGCATGGCGAGGCAATCCGGTTCGTTCTCCATGGTCCTGAAGACGAGGTCCTTGAAAAGCTCGACGGATTCCTCCGCAAACTCGGCCTTGCACCGCCAGTGGGAGGTCCGAACGTACATCATCTCAATCCATGCTGTCCTGCCGGCAAGGCGGGATGCCGGTCCCCTGCGGACCTGCGCCCTGGAAGGGACGCTCTCGACGTCGAAGACAGCCGGGCGTGCAGGCGAACCGCGGCACACTGGAGCGGGAGTCGTCCCGGGTGTCCGGGGTCGATGACTTCCTCCCACTTGGCGACCTTGTCCACATGGCACTGTCCCAATTGCCGGATCCGTCGTTCCTGCGTGCCCCTGGCATTCACACCGTCGTCAGCCGTCACAAGGGACCTGACCGGTCCCAGGCCAACACATGGGCTCCTCGGGGTCGAGAATGGAGCAGGCATGGCGTTCCAACATGATATGTTTGGCCGCTGACTTGATCCGAAACGATCAAACACGTCAAGGCGGTTCGTTACGTCGTGGTCCGCGCCGCGATCGGACGCAAGACATCGGAGACCCGGGAGCCGGCGGTTTCCAGGCCTGCCTCGGGTCGGGCAAGACAGATCCGAACATGACCGGGAGTGCCAAGCTCCGACCCGGGACCGTGGCGGCACCGGCCTGTTCGATCGAGACTTCGGCACGTTCCGGATACCGGGTGATGCCATGCCCGGGGTGTGGATTCTGTATGGCGGATTGCGCTCTTTTTAATGCCTTGTAATTGCGCATTTATTTTGCTGCCTGATCGGCGGTGATCTCCGATTTCACGGGTTTTCGCGAAAAATCGCTGAACGAGCCGCAGTTTTTCCATTTCCCGGTGATTTCCACTGAATTCCTGGCTTCGGGGTGGGCGTGGAAAAGTGCTCCAACACAAGATGCACCGCACTGCACAGTGTGATTCGTTCTCACTGCGTAAGAGGTCAGAAAATCGCGCCATACGGGAATCACTCCCCATGCCCGGGGAGGAGTTGGCGGCAGCCGGGGAAATGGTAAAACGCGCCCTCTGGTCCGGGTCTTCCGTCCGTTCAGTTCAATGAACGGTCGGTCAGGCGCAACTTGCCGACCACGCGCGGGGTAAGGTCGGTCAGGCGTCCTGTCCGGGCGAGTGCGCGTGGCAGGCGCGGCTGGTTGCGAGGCCTTGCAGCCAGCAACCGGAATCCAGCGGGCCTGCTGCGAATGGAATGGCCTCGCCGAGCAGGACGAGACCGGTGGTCGACAGGCCCGTACCCGTTCAGAAAGGGGGAATCGGCACATGAAAAGAATACTGACGACGACACTGTCGATACTGGCGGCGGCGGCCTTCGCGGCGATGACTCCGGCTGCGGCGCAGATGCATCGTTGGGACATGCCGAACAAATACGCCAAGGCGTCCGGCCACTACTACGACGAGATCTTCGCGGAAAAACTGCGTGAAGCCACCGGTGGCGCCATCGACATCACCAATCACTATGGCGGAGCACTTGGCTACAAGTCAAAGGACCACTGGAAGGTCGTTGAGGACGGCGCTGCGCAGATCGCGAGCACGTATACCGGAGTGTTTGCGGGGATCGATCCGATCTTTCTCCTTGTTTCCATGCCGTTCCTGGCGCGCAACATCGACGAGTCCCGCGCTCTCTACGAGGCGGCGCGTCCATGGTATGCAGCAGCATTCGAGAAGGGCAACCAGATGTTGGTGCTGGCAGTGCCGTTCCCACCGGTGGGAATCTGGGCCAGGCAGCCGGTGACAAACCTTGAGGAACTGGGGGAAATCCGGATCCGAACCTACGACAAGACGAGTACCGTTGCGCTGAAAGCCGCTGGCGCGAATGCTGTCCAACTGAGCTGGGCAGACATCATTCCGGCCCTGACGACCGGTACGATCGACTCGGTTCTGACGGCAGGGGAGGGCGGCGTTCTCTCCAGTTTCTACGAGCACATGGATCACTTCAACGCCATCAACTACGTCGCGGGAACCCAGATGTTCCATATGAACCGCGATGTTTTCGACAGCCTGTCGCCCGAGCTCCAGGAAACGATCCTCGAGGTTGCCAGCGCAACCGAGGACGAAGCATGGGAGGCCATCAAGGACCGGGTTGACGCATCCTATGTCAGGATGCGGGACGCGGGGGTGACGATTCTGGCCGAGTCGGACATGCAGGACGGCTTCCTTCCGTCCCTGCGCGAAGCCTCGACCGTCGTGTTCAACGAATGGCGCGACAAGATGCCGGCAGGCGCTGCGGACGAGATCATGACGAACTTCTCGGAACGCCTTGGAGCAATGAACTGACAAAGAATGACTTCGGGGCGGGCAGAGCCTGCCCCGACACCTGGGAATGAACTGGTCAAGCGCCCGTTTCATTCGTTCATTCGACAGGTTCGCCCGATTCCTGTCGGTTGTCGGGGCGGTCGCCGCCGGAATCATCCTGTTGGCGATGTCATTCCATATTCTCGCTGAAATCGTCCTTCGGACTCTGTTCCTCCGCTCGACCTACGTGCTCGAGGAAATGATCAGTTACGGCGTTGCCGCCATGTCCTTTCTCGGACTGGGATATGCGCTCAACAGCGGGGCGCTGATCAGGATGAACCTTGTTCTCGAAAAGCTCGGAGACGGGCTGATCCGGCGTATCGTGGAAGTCATCTGCATCATCTCGGCGGGGATATTCACCGGAATCGCCGCCTGGTACTTCTACGTCAACGCGGTACGGGATTTCATGCGCGGCCACGTGAGTGAAACCCTTTCGGAGACGCCCCTCTGGCTGCCGCCGTCGATCATGCTTCTCGGCATGCTGGTATTCATCGTCCAGTTGCTGGCGTACCTGCTGCGGGTGCTCGCGGGCGACGTGTCCTTTGCGCCCGGCGGGCGAGAACGGGAATAGGCCCGTGTCCAGACAGACTTCGGAAGACTGAGCCTTGGGACCGCTGGAGGTCGCGATGGCGACATTGGGCCTGCTTGCCCTGTACCTGACGCTCGGGATCTGGGTGTTTGCAGCGGTCGGCCTGGTCGGTCTGACGGCACTGCATCTTCTCCTGGGTTTCGACATTGACCGTATCGGCGCGATCATGCGGGGGACGATGTGGCGTTCGGCCAGTACCTGGGAGCTGTCGGCCGTCCCGATCTTCGTCATGATGGGTGAGCTCATGTTCCGGAGTGACATGTCGGAGCGGCTGTTCCGTGGGCTGTCGCCCTGGGTCGCGCGCATACCGGGCGGCCTGCTGCACACGAACATCGCCGGATGCACCGTTTTCGCGGCCGTCAGCGGATCGACCACCGCGACCACCGCGACGGTCGGGAAAATCACGACGACTGCACTTGCCGAAAGACAATACGATCAGAGTCTCGCGGTGGGATCGCTCGCAGGGTCCGGCAGCCTCGGGCTGATGATTCCGCCGTCGATTTCCTTCATCATCTACGGCGTGCTGTCCGAGACTTCCATTGCGCGGCTGTTCGCGGCCGGCGTGTTTCCGGGTCTTCTGATTGCGGGACTCTATTCCGGATACATCGGTTTGCGCGCCACCATGAACCCTGCACTAGCTCCCCGCGGAACCGACGAGTTCACCGCCATTGATCGCCTCAGGGGATTACTGGACCTCCTGCCGGTGACGGTCCTCGTGATCGTTGTCCTTGGCAGTCTCTACAGCGGAATCGCCACACCGTCCGAGGCGGCGGTTGTCGGATTCCTTGGTGCCTTCCTGATGGTCCTGTTTACCGGGCAGCTGACCTGGAAGATTTTCGTGGATTCCATCGCCGGGACGATCCGGATCACGACCATGGGGATCAGCATCCTGGTTGCCGCCAATTTCATGTCGTCTGCGATGGCCTATCTGCATGTTCCCCAGGAGATCGCCAGGTTCATCGTCGGCCTCGGCCTGTCCCCGTATGTCCTGATCCTGCTGGTGGCCGCCTTCTACATCATTCTGGGCCTGTTTCTCGACGGTCTGTCGATCATGGTCATGACCCTGCCGATCACACTGCCGCTGGTCGTCTCCGTCGGCTTTGATCCGGTCTGGTTCGGCGTGTTCATCGTCATAATGATCGAACTCGGTCTCGTCACGCCGCCCATCGGGTTCAACCTGTTTGTCCTGCAGGTCATGACCGGCCACAAGTTGGGGTTCATCGCCCGCGCCGCCTTTCCGTTTTTCCTGCTGCTCTGCGTTGCCGCAGTGATCATTACCGCCTTTCCCGAGATCGCGCTCTGGCTGCCGGACGCACTCTTCAACAGATATCCATAAAGGGAGACCACGATGTTCGCTTCGTTTACACGGCTGGCTCGATACAATGCATGGGCCAACCGCCGGATGCACAAGACTTGCGCACGCATGACCGTCGGCGCCCTGATGCAGGACCGGAATGCCTTCCAGTCATCGATCTATCTCACGCTGGAGCACATCCATGCCGCTGATCGCATCTACCGCGACCGCCTTCTGAAACAGCCCCTCAGCCTTGAGTGGCCGATTCAGCAGATCTTTCCGGGGATTGACGAGCTTGCCCCTGCGCAATTCGAAATCGACGCATGGTATGTGGAATTCACGAAGACCCTGACCCGGGAGCAGCTCGACGCCAATTGGCCATTCACGAGCTTTGACGATGATCCGGTTCACGTGAACGAAACCCTCGGAACCTGCCTGAGCAACCTCTTTCAGCACCAGGTTCACCATCGCGGACAGGTGCACAACATGCTCTCCCAGGTTGGCGTGTATCCGCCGCCCATGGATTACATCCTGTTTGCAATGGAAGACCGCGGAGACGAGATCCCGGACGACCTGAAGAGTCGGTGGCGGGAATGATGGCGCCGATTCCGCAGCAGGTCCTGCAATGACCGGTACCGGAAAGCCGGCCGCCGGGGCCCCGGCCTTTGTCGACTGTTACGGCGAACTTGCCGACCGCCTGACGCCGGGGATGCTCGAAATCTGTCCTGGAGTGGAGGTTTTCCGTTCAAGGCCGAAATCCGAATCCGAACTGATTGATCGCCTGCAGGGGCGCCGCCATGCGATCGTCTACATGGGTTATCTCTCGGCATCCGTCCTGCGTGCGTGCCCGGACCTGGAAACCGTTGCATACCTGTCGTCGGGGCTCGCGACGCACGCCGATATGGACGAGGCCAGGCGGCTTGGAATCGAGATTCGCGGTGTCCTGAACTATGGCGACCTGGCAGTTGCAGAACACGCCATCGCCTTGGCTTTCGCCGCACTCAAGCGCATCGCCGAGTCCGATCGTCGGGTCAGGCAAGGCCGGTGGGAACTCGTCCGCACCGAGGAATTCGCCGGCCGAACCTTTGGCGTGATCGGCCTCGGCGGCATCGGCAGGCAGGTCGCCCGGATCGCTGCCGCGCTTGGCGCAGATGTCATCGGCTGGTCCCGATCGGGGGCGGACGTTGGCAGTTTCGTAACCGGGTGTTCACTGGATACGGTACTCGCCCGGGCCGATATCCTGTCCCTCCATCTTGCGCTCACACCGGAGACCGACGGCTTTCTCGGGGCGAAGGAACTTGCGCAGGTCAAGTCCGGTGCCATCCTTGTGAATACCGCCCGTGGTGCGCTGGTCGATGAAAACGCACTGGTTGACGCGCTGAGGAGTGGCCGACTGTCGCATTGTGCGCTTGACGTCTTTCACGGGGAGCCTCCTGACCCGGAAAGTCCGCTCCTCGCAATGGAAAAAGTGACCCTGACGCCCCACTCTGCCTGGTATACCGGCGCCGCCATCGACCGCTTGCTGATTTCCGGGCTCAGGCTCCTGAAACGGCAGATCGAGAATTCCTCGCAAGCGGCCAGCCATCGGTAATCGCCTGATGGCATGGTGCCAGTCTGACGGGTCGCCATGACGTCGATGCCCGGCACTGGCCGCGGTCGTTCCTTGAGGAGGTGGTCGTCGGACAGTGTCGGTGTTCCCGAAATCGTCCGCGTTGCCGCGTCGCTTCGACATTACCCAGGCACAAAACCGGATATCCCCGACGAAAAAGTGGAGCTCAACATCAACCCAACGACGTACGGAGCAGGAAGGGGTCTGTTCAGGATGAGTGGAAAAAGGAACGTCAGGATCTTGCGGTCACCAATTTACGCCGTGCCGGATTCACACGCTCTGCCGTGGGTTTCCGGCGGCAGTGCCTGATTCTCAAGCCCACTCCGATCGCAGAGACAGCAATCCTGACGGCGCTCACCAGCAAGCGGTTCTACTCGGTCCGCCTCGTGCCGGATCCCGGGAACGACACGCCCTTCCTGTCGTTTGCCCGAGTTCTGGAAACGCCGTCCGGTCGTGATTGTCTCCCGGCATGCGACGCCCGACGGCGTTGCCACTGTCGTGCCGATAACTTCATGAGTGCAGCGCAATCTGCGGTTCTCGGCTCTGCTCCGTTCTCCGATCGACGGAAGAGATGCCTGGGCCATCTGCAATCATGTCACCACAGTGGCGGTCAGCCGACTGCTGCCGGCACGCGGGGCAGACCGTCTGTGTCCGAGCGGGAATACAGGGAGAAACGACAGAAAGTGACCGACGGCGTTGCCATTCCTTGCCAGGCGTGGGTTGGTGCGTGACATTTATCGGACTTGCGGGATCTTTGGATTGCCGCCACCCCCTGGCTCCCCTCGGGGTATCCGGAGGGCAAAAAGGACGGCTTCGGCCGTCTTTTCCTTTTCATCCACACTTGGCTGACCTTGGGCGAGGCTGGAAGAGCGTTAGCCACGGTAGGAAGGTGCAAAGCATGAAAAGCATGATAGGCGCATTCGTCCGTACAGCTTGGCGCTGCAAGTAACTGGTGAACGCGCATGCGGACCAGTTCGTGCACCCGGGAAAGCGGCCATGTCTGCCCATCCTGCTCTCAAGCCAGCCGTCATCACAACGCGGACAGCTCCGGATGTCCTGATTGCAGACCCGGCGGCAGAGAGGCGGTCCTTCTGGCCGGTTGCGTCCTGTTCGGCCGTCGAGACCCGCGCAGAGCCGAGAATCATGCCATGACGTCACGACGCCTTGAGCATCCATGACGAGGCTCTCGCGACGAACATGTCTCGGACCACACAAGCTGTCTGCGGCAACCGACCTGAAATGGGGCAGTCAATCTCTTGACCGCCCCCTTTGCAATTTTCGACGTCATGCCGTCGTGTCACACGCTTGGAAACGCGCGTGCGTTACGCCTTTACCATCGGTGTGGAGGACAACGGCTGCCCCATGTCCTCGAAGTACTGGCGCGTGACCTTGAACACCATCGGTGCAAGCAACAGGAGTCCGATCAGGTTGGGCACGGCCATCAACCCGTTCAGCGTGTCGGCAAGATTCCACACGAAGTCGACCTTGACATTGGCGAATGACAAGGCCGCGAGCACCCACAATGCGCGGTAGACGTACAGGCTCTTCTCGGAAAACAGGTATTGCCAGCACCTTTCGCCATAGTACGACCATCCGAGAATTGTGGTGAAGGCAAAGACTGCCAATGCGATGGTAACGATGTACTGGCCTCCCGCGATGGATTCCTGGAAGCCCGTGGACGTCAGGACCGCGCCGGTGAGACCACCGCCGTCGGCTCCTGTCATTGTCCAGGCGCCGGAAGTCAGGATGACGAGTGCCGTCATCGTGCATACGATGATCGTGTCGATGAACGTTCCAAGCATGGCGATGATGCCTTGCCGAACCGGGCTGTTTGTTTGTGCCGCAGCGTGCGCGATCGCTGCCGACCCCAATCCCGATTCGTTGGAAAAGACACCTCGTGCGACACCAAACCGTATGGCGGCTGCAACGGCCGCACCGGCAAACCCTCCGGTCGCGGCGGCTGGCGTAAACGCGTACGTGAAAATCATGCCGATCGCCGACGGGACTTCCGCGATGTTGATGATGATGATCACGAGAGCCGCGCCAAGGTAGAGCACGATCATTGCCGGGACGAGCTTGCCGGCAACGTCACCGATTCTGTGGATTCCGCCCATGATCACGACGGCTACGAGGGCCGCGACAACGACTCCCGTAATCCAGGTCGGCATTCCGAAGCTGCTGCCGAGGGCGGCGGCCATCGAATTGACCTGCACCGCGTTTCCGATCCCGAAAGCGGCGACGGCTCCAAAGATCGCGAACAGCAGTCCCAGCCATTTCCCAAGCTCGGGAGCGAATTCCCCGACACCGTTTCGCAGGTAATACATCGGGCCGCCGACGTATTTGCCGGACGCATCGACTTCACGATACGTCACCGCGCAAACAGCTTCGGCGTACTTTGTTGCCATTCCGAAAAGAGCGATCAGCCACATGTAGAAAATGGCGCCGGGACCACCCAGGGCGATCGCGGTCGCAACGCCCGCGATGTTTCCGGTCCCCACGGTTGCCGACAATGCCGTCATCAGGGCATTGAACGGCTTGACTTCGCCCTCGCCGGCGACGGCATCCTTGTCGAATAGCAGGCGGAACCCGTAACCGACTTTCCGCCATGGCATGAAAACGAGACCGAGTGTCAACAAGAGGCCGGTGACGCCGAGAATGCCCAGCATGGGCGGACCCCAGGCGAACGAGTTCACCGAATTGATGATTGCGTTTAATCGATCCATTCTTGGATTCCTTCCTGAAACCGTGCGCGGAATCCGTCGCATCTGACGGGGAATCCCGCGGCATTTGACGGAAGCTCTTGCGACACTCTCCTGGCGGCGAATCCTGCCGGATTTGACGGCGCCGGTTCGCGCGAACGCGCGCAAGTCTCTCCCGGAACTGAAGCTTGGGTTCTTTCCTCCTTTTTTTTCTGGGAGGCTGGCCAACCGCGTGCGAGCGTAGGCGGCCCCCCCCTCGATTTCAACAACGGCCCAAACCCGACGGGTACGTAAAGTCGCGTTGTCCTTACCGTGCCTTGCCGGCGTGCCTTTGCAGCTGGATCAGTGCTACGCACCAGCGCGCCGAAGACGGCACGATGCGCAGATGCATCATGGAAAAGTGCGCAGAATAAGGCCGCTTCGAACCTGACCACTACTAACCTTTTTGGCACTTCACTTGATCCCATTCCGTTTGGCGATCCGCATGACGGCGATGTGTGACCAACTACCCGGTTTCCAATAGGCGCGGCTACCCGGAGGAGGATGGCCGGCGGCTTCAAGCGCCGCGGCGATCTGCCGATACGTGGCGTTGTCAGCGCGCATCAGCCGTATATGGTCAACAACGGTTGCGTCGAATTGAGCGACACACCGTGCGGTCGTCGCCAAGGATTTTTCCCGGTTCTCCGGACTCCAGGTCCGTCGTTTTGCCATGTGATCTTCCCGATCTCCTGCATTCGTGAACAAATATTCCACGCCCAATCGTGGTACAACCGTTCAATCAGGACAAAATGATTGGAAGGGTTTCAGGACAGAAAGAAATACACCCTGGTTCATCCCGTGGTTTCCTCCCAATTCTGTCCGGTCACCCAATCACAAAAACGTGCAATCCTGCTGACCCGACGGTGCGCGCGCGGCAGAACCAGGTAGAAACCCGGCACTTGGTCAGGTGGCATGTCACGCAATGCGTCAACACCCAAGGGCGCAACAAGGTTGCCGGCGAGAATGTCGTGTTCCGCGTCGACACGGGAGATCAGACCGATCCCCATTCCCGAAAGCGTTGCGCAGCGCATGGTCGCTGCATCATGAAAAGCCAGTTCCAAAGCGTCATCCGGAGCCTGGACATCGAGAAAATCCAGAATGTCGGACCACAACGAGTTTTTCAGCACCGGGTGCAGAAGACGCTGACGCGCCAGGTCCTGCCGCGAGCCCATCCGGGCGGCAATTTCCGGAGTACAGCAAATGACCTTGGGATCCTTGAGAAGCAAGGTCGCCTCAAGACCGCCCCAGTCGCCGTAGCCCCATTGCACGGCCACATCTGTGTCATCGCGCTTGAAATCCGGAGTTTCAACCATGGTCGTCAATCGCAGGTCAGACTGCGGCTGGAACTGGTGAAAACCGGACAGCCGGGGCAGCAGGTAGCGGGTCGCGAAATACGGCGAGACGTTCAGGGCCAACCGATCCCGATACTTCCGGTTGGTAACCTGGCGAACGCCCTCTGACAGTTCTTCGAACCCTGCCTCCACATACCTTGCGAGCAGAACGGCCGCCTCCGTGGACTCAATCGATCGACCACGCCGTTCGAACAGAGTGATCTGCAATGTCTCTTCCAACAGCTTGACCTGCTTGCTGACAGCCTGGGATGTCACCAGCAATTCATTCGCCGCACCAAGGATGGAACCGTGGCGGACTACCGCATGGAACGCCTTGAGCGCATTCAGTGAAGGAAGTCTGAAATGATCAGTGTCCATGGCTGTACGGAGTTCAGATCACCGCATTTTCGATAATCGGCTCGTTGCGCACGACTCGATCACGACCGATTTCCTGATTTCGGAGGTTTTTTACAGCGGCTAACTACCCGCACCCGAACTTGAAAAATCATGGCCTGCCTTCCAGAATCCGGACACGCCTCGGAAACTCTTCGGTTGCATGCTTGACGGCCTCGAAATCCTGCCGCGGATTATCGTTTGCCAGCTTAAGTCGCCCCCTATCCTCGTCGCTCCGGATTCGAGACGACGATGATTCATCCTTATAGTCGATACCCTCACGATTTTCCGTGATTTGTATGTGCGCGCATGAAGGTATTTCATGCTTATTATGTGGCTTTGCGAGACCTTTGACGGTAATCTGCTTCGCGGTGTCCGAATCAGCCGCCGCGACCGACCCCAAACGACGCGAACGCGGCCCTGCCTCGCACTCAACACGGATGGGGACGACGACCGATGAACGATACCGACGACATGCGCCGCGAACTCCAGGCGGCCCGCGAGCGGATCTCCACGCTCACCGCGGCCATCCTGCGCATCAGCGCGAGCCTCGAGCTCGATACCGTGCTTCGCGAAATCGCCGAGGCCGCCCGCACGCTGACCGGCGCCCGCTTCGCCGTCATCACCACCGTCGACGGCGCCGGGAAGCTCGAGGACGCCGTGCTCTGCGGCTTCACGGCCGAGGAGGAAAGCCAGGTCGTGGCGTGGACGGACAACTTGCGGGTCTTCGAGGCACTGCGCGACATGCCCGCGCCGGTACGGGTGTCGGACATGCGCGCCTATATCGCCGGGCTCGGCTTCAACACCGACGGGGTGATCATCAACACCTTCCAGGGTGCGCCGATGCGCCACCGCGGCGCGCAGGTCGGCAATTTCTTCCTCGGCGAGAAGGAGACCGGACCGGAGTTCACCGACGAGGACGAGGAGGTGCTCGTGTTGTTCGCCGCGCAGGCGGCCGCCGCGATCGCCAACGCCCGCACCCACCGCGACGTGAGCCGCGCGCGCGCCGATCTCGAAGCCCTGATCGAAATCTCCCCGGTCGGCGTCATGGTGTTCGACGCGCGATCAGGCCGCCTGGAATCGTACAACCGCGAGGCGCGGCGGATCTCGGAAGGCGTGCGCACGGCGGGCCAATCGGTGAAAGAGTTGCTGGAGATCCTGAATGTGCGGCGTACCGACGGCCGCGAATTTGGCCTGGACGAGATCTCCCTCGCGGAGCAGCTGATCAACGCCGAGGTCGTGCACGCCGAAGAGATCGAGCTCTCGGTCCCCGACGGGCGCAGCGTCAGCGTGCTCCTCAACGCAACCCCGATCCGCGACGCCAGGGGCGAGGTCGTCTCGGTGGTGGTCACCATGCAGGACCTTGCGCCGCTGCAGGACCTCGAGCGGCAGCGGGCGGAGTTCTTGGGGCTGGTGAGCCACGAGCTGCGCACGCCGCTCGCCGCCATCAAGGGCTCGGTCGCAGCGGTGCGTGGCGCGGCGCCAGCCTTGCCGCGGGTCGAGGTGGACCAGTTCCTCTGCATAATCGACGCCCAGGCCGACCACATGCAGGGGCTAATCGGCAACCTCCTCGACGCGGGGCGCATCGAGGCGGGCACGCTCTCGGTCGATCCCGAGCCCTCGGAGATGGCGGCGCTCGTGGACCGGGCGCGGAACACCTTCCTGAACGGCGGCGCCCGCCACACCGTGCAGATCGATCTGCCTGACGAACTCCCCCCGGTGATGGCCGACCGCCAACGCATCGTGCAGGTGCTGAACAACCTGCTCACGAACGCCGCCCGGCACTCTTCGGAATCCTCGCCCATCAAGGTGGAGGCGGCGCGCGACGGCGCGCACGTGGGAGTCTCGGTCTCCGACCAGGGCCAGGGCGTGCCGCCAGAGATGCTGGGCCAGCTTTTTCGCAAGCACGTCGCGCTCACCGGCGGCGGCGCAAGGGAGGGGACAGCGGCAAGCGGGCTCGGGCTTGCGATCTGCAAGGGGCTGGTCGAGGCGCACGGGGGCCGCATCCGGGCCGAGAGCGCAGGCATCGGGCGGGGCGCCCGTTTTACCTTCACGCTTCCGGTGGCCGAGGGCGGAGACGCCCGCGTGAAAGCACGGCCGGCTGCCACGCGCGCGCGCGGCGAGGCGTCGGCGAAACCGCGCATCCTCGTGGTGGACGACGACCCGCACACGCTTCGCCATGTGCGCGACGCTCTCACCGGGGCGGGTTACGCAGTGCTGGTCACCGCTGAGCCGGGTGAGATTGCCGACGTGATCCGCGCCGAGCGGCCGCAGCTCGTGCTGCTCGATCTCATGCTGCCCGGTACCGACGGCATCGAGCTGATGACCGAGGTCCCGGAGCTTTCCGACTTACCGGTCATCTTCATCTCGGGCTACGGCCGCGACGAGACCATCGCGCGCGCATTCGAGGCCGGGGCCGCCGACTACATTGTCAAGCCCTTTTCGGTGACCGAGCTCACTGCGCGGGTGGGGGCGGCGCTGCGCACCCGTGCGGGCGCCGAGCCTTTCGTCCTCGGTGCACTCGCCATAGACTACGAAAGTCGCCGGGTGACGGTGGACGGGCGCGCGGTGGCGCTCACGGCGACCGAATTCGAGATCCTGCGCATCCTCTCGGTCGACGCCGGGCGGGTGGTGACGTCGGAGTCGCTGCTGCGCCAGGCGTGGGCTTCACGCGATACCACCGACACCGAGCGTGTCCGCGCCTTCGTGAAGCAGATCCGCGCGAAGCTCGGCGACGACGCGTCCAGCCCCACCTGGATCTTCAATCAGCGCGGCGTCGGATACTTCATGGCGAAGCCCGGGGAGGCCTGAAGGCCTTTCCGCGACGCCGACGGGCGAAGGCTGTGCCATAACTGCCGTTTCAGTCGGCACGTGCCACTGAAAAACAATCAACTTTTTCTTACTTGTCATACACGGGTTGGAACATACCGTGGGCTTGCGACCGTCCAGTTGAGTGTGGAGGGTGCGTTTGCCGATTTCAATAATCATTCCGACAAAGAACAGGCCCGGAAGTCTTGTTGCTGCTGTGAAGTCGGCACGGGCGGCACTCCCCGCAGGCGGAGAAATCATTGTTGTCGATGACGGAAGCAAGATCCCGGCAGGCGAGGCTCTTGCCGGTCACATCGGGGCGGAAACCACGGTCATCGACAACCTTGGACAGTGGGGGCCATCCGCTGCCAGGAATGCCGGGTTGAGGCAGACCAGCCAGCCGATCGTTCTGTTCCTGGACGACGACGATCTGCTGATCTCCAACTACTGCAGACGCGTGCTGCGCATCGCGCGCGATCATCCGGACGTGACCTACGGATGGACGTCCCATATCCAGAAGAGGACCGGGCGCCATGACAGGCAATTGCCCCGCCCGAAGCACATTGTCCGCACGGGGAAGCTCGATTCAACCATTCCGCTCAGACACAAGTTTGCACGGACAACCGGCCTGTGGGTAAGGCGGGGCGTACTTTTCAAACTTGGCGGGTTTAACGAGGCCATGCGGTTCGGCGAGGATGGCGAGTTGTGCATCCGGCTTGTCACGACCGGCAACATGTGGCTCGACGCCGAGCCTGGATTCATTGCGGATGATACGGACGCCAAAGAGTGGGAGCATTTGCCGCAGGACAGTCGTCAGCAAGCGTTTGGCCAGTTCAGGTACTTGCTGGACAAACATGACGATCTTCTCGAGGAATACGATCCGTGGCTTGAACGCGCCTACAGACGGCGGATGTGGAAGCATTGGCTCAAGATGCAGGTTCGCGGACTGTTCGACCGATCGCAAAGAGGAACAAGAGAAAATAGCCAAACAATGGAAATTCAAAGCATTCGGGGGAGTTCATGGGTGCAACGAAAACGTTGACGGCAATGTTGACCTGCTTGCAAAGGCGATGCGGCATGCATTCAGAGAAGCCGTGGGAGGAGCCGCCGATCCCCTGAAAACGGAAGTTGAGGCTCTCTGAACCAAAGTGGCATGGCATGGGCGAACAACCGAACACCTGGACCAACAGCATCAACGAAAACGTGCAATTTCGGCATTCCGAGCAAGAGAGAGAGAGATCGGAAAACCCGTCAAAGACCGGCAACTGGCCACATGACCACCAAATTCCGGAATCCGTGGGGCTGGTCACCAGGATCGAAACCGCATGATGGGTATTTCAAGGCCAATGCCCAACCACTCGAACACCTGGCCACCGATCAGCGTGACGGAAGTGAACTCGGCATGGCGCCGGTGAATTTTTTGGGCCTTGCAGTCATGTGATGACTTGCGTCCGGGCGCAACTCGGTTCATCGATGATCCACCAGCCACCTGGACCGCCGCTTCCCCTGCTGAACGGATTGACAAGGCTACCCCCGAGAATCGAACTCGCCCTGGCATCGCCGGACGTCGGCATTGAATGGGTATGGAGCGTGCCGGCGATCATCTCCCGCACCTGCGCGGCCTGCGGAACCGAGGAGGGACGGAGCCGCGAATGCCAAGCTGTTTTCGTCTGCACCGCGTGCGGGCGCAGGGACAATGCCGACCGCAACTCAGCGGTCAACATTCTCAACCGGGGGAACACTTCGGGCGTGGAGCCGAGACGTCAGGCAGGTGAAGCGCGACCTGTTTGCGATTACGGTCCAGGAGCTTGCCATACATGTCCACCGCCTGGTCGAGCGCTTCGCGCCACGCCTGGTGCGGGAAGCACACGAGGGCAAGATATCTTCTTGTACCGATGCGCGGCAGCCTATGTTGGGTTAGGGCCGTAAGCGGGTAAATGGCGACGTCTGATAATTCGGTTGCTCACGCGAGGGTTGGGTGGGGATAATTCCGGTCATTCATCAATGATCGGAGGAAATTGTCATGTCAGGTTTGAATGGTTCGGCTGGTTCCCGTCGTGCGCCGGTGGTGCGCAGCGCAGACGAGTGGAGCGGCATCATGGCGGACTTCGAGCGCTCGGGGCTGTCGCAACGGGAGTTTTGCGAGTCCCGTGGGCTGTCCTCGAAGACCTTCTCGAACTGGCGGTGCCGTCTCCGCCCTGGGGGCGGGAAGGGATCCTTTGTCGAGCTTGCGCCGCCGGTTTCCTCGGGCTGGGACGTCGAGCTTGACCTGGGCGACGGGGTCGTCCTGCGGGTTCGGCGGTCGTGATGCTCGGCGGCTGGCCGCGGGGCGGCATCTGGCTGTCGACGGACCCGGCCGACATGCGGCGCAGTTTCGACGGGCTGTGCGCGCTGGTGTCGGGCCATCTCGGGTGCAATCCGGCCGATGGACGCTGGTACGTGTTCGTCAACCGGCGCCGGACCATCGTAAAGGTCCTCGGCTTCGAGCGGGGCGGCTTCTTCATCTGGTCCAAGCGCCTGGAGCAGGGCCTGTTCGCCCCGCCTCCGGCCTCCGGCCATGCGGCGCTTGCATTGTCTTCGACCGAGTTGATGGCCCTGATCGACGGCATCGACGTCACCGTTCGCCGCCGTCGCAAGCGTTACGGCGGTCCCCGGCTGGCGTCCGGGTGAGCCCGGACGACGGTCATGTCGATGCTGCCGGTCATCGGGTTGTCGGCGAAGAGGTCCTTCCACAGGCGTGGCGTCAGTTCGTGGACCCGGTCGGCCGGATGGGTGTCGATGCGCTGGAAGACATCGCCCAGATAGGTTGCAGGGCTGATCCCGAGCAGGAAACAGGTGGCGACGAGGCTGTTGACGATCCCGACGTTCCGTGCGCCGGATTCTGTCCAGGAAAAAGCCAGTTCTTCTGTCCCAGCTTGATGCGGCGCAGTGCGCGCTCGACACCATTCGAGTCGATCGGCACCAACGGGTCTTCGAGGAACACCTCGAGGGCCTGCTGGCGTTCGACGGCGTAGGTGACCGCCCGGCGGATCGGGTGCTTCGGCGTCAGCGCCGGGTCCCCGAGCGTCCGCTCACACCATTGCCAGAAGGCGTCGACCAGCAGGCGGGTGCGGGTGCGCCGCGCCTCCAGGCGTTCAGGCGGCGGCCGGGTACGGAATTCCTTCTCGATCCCGTACATGCCCCCGATCAGATCCAGCGCCTTCCCGGCGAACACCGGATGGTTGTCCAGCTGCTCCTCGAAATTGCGTCTCGTATGCGACCAGCAATTTTGCTGCCTCACCGCCTCCCCCCGCGCCTCGGCGTAAGCCGCGTAGGCGCCGTAGCCGTCGCTGACCAGCGTGCCCTCGAAATCGCCGAGGAACCGCGCGACATGGTGGTGGGCGCGGGAGGGCGCGAAGTGGAACACCACTTCGTCCCGGTCGCCGAGCACCGGCCAGTAGTAGCAGTCGCGGTAGGGACACCGGTTGCCCGACGCCCCCCGCACAGATCCCCGCATGCCCGTTAAGGCACGAGGCTCCTACCTCGGGTGATTGACGGCAAACCGTCTGTCCGGCCATGGGTGCACGGTCCGCAGCGGAGGCCAGAAGACCGCCGCCAGCAGGTCGACCTTGCCCCAGGGAAGGCGGTCCTTCTGCGACCGGCGGCGCAAGACGCGCAGCCAAAGTCGCTTGAGACGGAGCCCGAACGTCTGGAGGGATCGGGAGCTGGTCGGGACCGCGTAGTAACGCAGCCAACCGCCCACAACCCGACCAAGCCATATGGCGACCTCGTAGATGTTGTCGTGCATCCGTTGACGCAGTTCGGCCTCGATGCGCTTCAGGGTCCGGGTGACACGCTTCCTGATCGGCTTGCGCCCCAGTCCGAAACGTCCCTTCCGCGTGGTCCGGCAGTAATGCGTGAACCCGAGGAAGTCGAAGGTCTCGGGACGCCGCTCTCCCCGTGCCCGGCGGTTCGCCATGGCGAACCGGCCGAACTCGATGAGCCGCGTCTTGTCCGGGTGCAAGTCGAGTGAGAACGCGGCCAGCCTGTCCTTCAGATCGCACAGGAACCGTTCTGCATCCCGCTTGTACTGGAACCCGACCACGAAGTCGTCGGCATAGCGCACGATAATCGTCTCGCCACGGGCGATCCGGGCGCGCCATTTCCTCTGGAACCAGAGATCAAGGACGAAGTGCAGGTAGATGTTCGCCAGAATCGGCGACACACTTGAGCCCTGAGGGGTTCCCCGCTGGGTGTCCCGCCATTCGCCCTCTTCCATGACGCCGGCGCCAAGCCACTTGGAGATCAGCCGGATGACCCGACGATCCCCGATCCGGTGCTCCACGAACCTGATGAGCCAGCTTCGATCCAACCGATCGAAAAAGGCCCGTATGTCCGCGTCGACAATCCAGTTGACCTTGCGCCGTTCTATCCCGTACGCCAGCGCGTCGAGCGCGTCATGCGCACCGCGACCGGGTCGGAACCCATAGCTGAACCCGAGGAACTCCGGCTCGAATATCGGCACAAGGATGGTCTCCGCCACCGCAGTCTGGACGATCTTGTCCTCCAGTGCCGCGATGCCGAGCGGTCGTGTTCCCCCGTCCGGCTTCGGTATCTCTACCCGCCGGGACGGAAGCGCCCGGTACGCCCCGCTGTGAACACGGTCGTGCAGGTCGAGCAGGCGCTCTTCCAGTCCGTTCCCGTATTCCTCCCATGTCACCCCGTCCACGCCTGCCGCCGCATCCTTCTTCAGCATGAAGTAGGATGCTTCGAGCGCGTCCGTCGTGATGTGGTGCAGAGTAAGCGGGTAAACGGCGACGTCTGTTGATTTCGCCTGGTTTCTGGTTTCGTCCTGTCGGCTGCGGCCGATCCTGCGGCCTGACATTCTCCAATTTGCTGCTGCTGCGCCGTTTTTTTCCGTTTGACACGATAGGGCGCCGGGGCTATTCCCGGCGAATCAAGACGAATCATCGGGGAGAACGGCCATGGGCGCATGGTTTGGATCGAAAGCGACCTCTGGTCTTTGCCAACCGCTCATCGCGATGTGTCCGCCGCATGGCTAAGTCGAGTAAGCGTTCGGCGAAGGCGTGATGTTGTTGTCTGTTGTCTATTGATTGAGGATTCTTTTCCAGTCTTTTCTGAGCGGGCAGAGCCAGATGTCTTTCCTGGGCTTTGCGAATTCATTCTTTCTGTCGTATTTGCCCCGCCCCTTTGTTGTTCCGACATGGATCCATCCGGACGCCTTGTAGGTGATCCCTGAGAAGCGCGGGGTTTCGACGAAGGTTTCCATCAGGACCGGGGAGATGTTGTGGTGGCTTTGCCAGTCCTTCGGCAGTTGGCGCCGCGCCCGGGAGAGGATGTGGGAGGCGAGACCTGGAATCCGGATCCATGGCATGATGAGATATCGGGCATTGTTGATCACGCGGTACAGGTTCCGCTCCCGGACTTCCGGAGACCATCCGATGAAGGCATCGCGGGGTGCGGTCTTCCATGCGGCGGCCGAGAAGCCGAGCATGGCCAGCGGCCGGCCCTCCCGGTCCTGGACCGCATAGCGCATCTGTGCACCGATGAGGGGCGTGTAACCGAGGTAGTGCCAGCGGGCGATGAAGCCGTTCCAGGCGACACTGGCGGCACGGCCGGCGCCGGTGACCCTGACCAGGCGGACCGGGCGCACCGCGTCCAGGGTCTCCGGCATCGGCGTCTGCGGCGGGTCGGTTTCCGGGCCGAACTCCGGAACCCGCCGCGGCCGCGGTCCGTGTCGCGGCGGCGGCAGTGTGATGATCCCGTCCCGGTGCATCCTCAGCATGGTGAGCCGGGCCATCATGGCCCTGAGTTCGCCGTCGGGCTTGACCCAGCCGATGGCGCGGCAGAACGCGCGCGCCAGCCCGGCACGGGTCTGTTGCGGGGAGGCCGCGATCAGGTCCCGCATCAGCGCCATCTCGCCGGTGGTGAAGTCACGCCCGTGGTAACGGCACGCGATCGTGGTGTTGTCCGCGGTCATTGCGTGGCCTTGAGTTGTCGGCGCCTGTCTTCGTCCATCGACCATGGCAGCCAGGGTGAGAGGTCGTCCGGAGGCTGGCCGCCGTTGCCCGCGCAGGCCGAGAGCCAGTCGTCGAGCCACGTGCGGACATCGATCCCGTTCATCCGCAGGGTCTCGATGATCCCGTACATCATGGCGGAGTACCGGGCGCCTTCCAGGCTGTCGGAGCCGAACGACAGCTTCCGCCCGATCACGGGACCGCGCTGGATTCTTTCAGGCAAATTGTTGTCCATGGGAATGTCCGGCCTGTCGACGAACACGCAGAGCCCGCCGCGATGCCGCACCAGCGAGTTGAGCGCCTTCGCTCGCCGGTCCGAACCGGCAGGCCCCGCGCGTTCCGTCTCCGCGAGGGCGAACAGCTTGTCGACCGCGCGTTGCAGTTGACGATGTGCAATCCCGAACTTTCGCGACTGCTGATCCATCCCCGCTTCCGGGTCGTAGTGTTTCAGCCGGACCCTGTTCAGGTGGAATAGTTTCCCGATCCGGTCCAGCCACCGGTTCTCCCATGCCTCCAGGGCGTCATTGCCGGCCGCGGCCTCGATGAATTTGCGGCGAACATGGACCCAGCACCAGGCCAGGATCAGGATGCCGCCGAGAACGCGCGCGAGTTTCTTGTAGGCCGAGTAGGCGTCACAAACCAGGACCGTGCCGGCACCGACGCCGGCGAACAGCTTGCCGGCCGCCTCGGCATTGCGCCGCGCGTCCACCTGGAACCACACCGCATCCCGGGAGACCGCACACCACAGCCAGGCCCGGCTGGTGCCACGGATGGCCTTGAGGGATTGAACCCGCCAGCCGGTTTCGTCGCCCTGAAGCACCGAGGCCGCTTTCAGGTGGGCGAGGATCGCCTGCGACAGCGGGTCGAACAACGGCATCAGCCTGTGAATGCTGTCGCCCAGGGTCCCGGCCGAGATGGGCACCCCCTGGTCACGCATCCATGCCGCGACCCGGTTCAGCGGACGGTGGAAGGCGTAACGCTCGAGCAGGAAACAGACCCAGAAGCTGATCCCATAGGAGGAGCCGGGAAACAGCCGGGGAACCGGTGGCGCCACCACCTCCTTCGGCGCCGACGCACAGCTGCAGGTGCGCCGTAAGCGGGTAAATGGCGACGTCTGATAATTCGGTTGCTCACGCGAGGGTTGGGTGGGGATAATTCCGGTCATTCATCAATGATCGGAGGAAATTGTCATGTCAGGTTTGAATGGTTCGGCTGGTTCCCGTCGTGCGCCGGTGGTGCGCAGCGCAGACGAGTGGAGCGGCATCATGGCGGACTTCGAGCGCTCGGGGCTGTCGCAACGGGAGTTTTGCGAGTCCCGTGGGCTGTCCTCGAAGACCTTCTCGAACTGGCGGTGCCGTCTCCGCCCTGGGGGCGGGAAGGGATCCTTTGTCGAGCTTGCGCCGCCGGTTTCCTCGGGCTGGGACGTCGAGCTTGACCTGGGCGACGGGGTTGTCCTGCGGGTTCGGCGGTCGTGATGCTCGGCGGCTGGCCGCGGGGCGGCATCTGGCTGTCGACGGACCCGGCCGACATGCGGCGCAGTTTCGACGGGCTGTGCGCGCTGGTGTCGGGCCATCTCGGGTGCAATCCGGCCGATGGACGCTGGTACGTGTTCGTCAACCGGCGCCGGACCATCGTAAAGGTCCTCGGCTTCGAGCGGGGCGGCTTCTTCATCTGGTCCAAGCGCCTGGAGCAGGGCCTGTTCGCCCCGCCTCCGGCCTCCGGCCATTGCGGCGCTTGCATTGTCCTTCGACCGAGTTGATGGCCCTGATCGACGGCATCGACGTCACCGTTCGCCGCCGTCGCAAGCGTTACGGCGGTCCCCGGCTGGCGTCCGGGTGAGCCCGGACGACGGTCATGTCGATGCTGCCGGTCATCGGGGTGTCGGCGAAGAGGTCCTTCCACAGGCGTGGCGTCAGTTCGTGGACCCGGTCGGCCGGATGGGTGTCGATGCGCTGGAAGACAATCGCCCAGATAGGTTGCAGGGCTGATCCCGAGCAGGAAACAGGTGGCGACGAGGCTGTTGACGATCCCGACGTTCCGTGCGCCGGATTCTGTCCAGGAAAAAAGCCAGTTCTTCTGTCCCAGCTTGATGCGGCGCAGTGCGCGCTCGACACCATTCGAGTCGATCGGCACCAACGGGTCTTCGAGGAACACCTCGAGGGCCTGCTGGCGTTCGACGGCGTAGGTGACCGCCCGGCGGATCGGGTGCTTCGGCGTCAGCGCCGGGTCCCCGAGCGTCCGCTCACACCATTGCCAGAAGGCGTCGACCAGCGGGCGGGTGCGGGTGCGCCGCGC
>CAXXGT010000008.1:0-42690 GCA_963664045.2 Paracoccaceae bacterium
CGATCATCATTCGACGGGTTTTCGTCGGCGCCATGGACCCCGCAGCTCGGGCCTCGACATCATGGAGGCCGTGCGCTTGTGGCCCGGCAGGCTCGATCACGATCCACCATGCGCGGATTGTCCACGGTTCGGCACACAATTCATCGGACCGCGACCGTCGTTTCCTGTTTTACGAATGCATGGCAGCGGACGCCTACCCGGTGATGGGATCGATGACGTCTTTCAGGATACGATGACCGCATGCTTTGCGGGACACCTACGATCACGCCTCGACTTGCAAATGTGCCGGTTCGCGTTCCCTTGCCACTCCCCGAACGGCGCGGGTCGATCTACGAAGTGCAGGCTGGACTGAAGAATCGCAGCTTTTCGTCGTGAAGCTCTTCCCCTTGGCGTCGGATCGTTAGGTTCCAGCTTCCCAGGAACTCTCGCAGCCGCCATGAACGGAAGACGACGTCCCTGGTGTCCACCGCGATTGGCGGCATCTACGCAGGCTGTTCCTTGGTACTTGCTCATTTCTGGGCAGAGGATTGTATCTGCACTCGCCAAACCGACACGGCATTATAAGAATGTATCAGATCGGCAAAATTCCACCCATTCGAAAACTGCCAACATCAAGACCTGGTGAATCGGATGCCCTCGTCGACGGGGACCCTGGTCAAAAACGACACGGCCGATTTCACGGCACATGAATTGCATTCAATGATCGAGCCCTGGTCCCGAACGGCCAATGGCCGTCCGGGTCGGGCCGTAGAAAGGCGAGGAACTGCCTTCAGCAGGTGTGGATAACCGAAGTCATCCTGCCGTAGTCCGGCCGCCGTTGATGGACCGTGCGCCTATAGGAAAAGAAACGGTCCGCGTTGGCGTAGGTACAGTGTCCTGTCCAGACAACCCTGGTAACACCGGCGTCCCTTAGGCGTTTCATGCAAAATCCTGGTAGATCGAATTGCAATCGATCGGCATTTCCCGGTGCGAAGAACCGCCTGTTCCCGGGCGAGGCCGTCAAGAATGTGTCACGGTATTCTGGTCCGACTTCGTAAGCGCTCTGACTTATGCACGGCCCGACAACGGCCGAAATCAACGAACGTTCGATCCCGATAGCGATCATTTTTTCGACGGTTGCCTCGATGACGCCGCCAAGCGCACCCTTCCAGCCCGCATGGGCGGCTCCGACGACGCTGCAATCATGACTTGAGAACAGGATTGGCGCGCAATCTGCAGTGAGAATAGCGAGTCCCAGTCCCGGTGTCCGGCTGACCATTCCGTCAGCCCTGATCGGAGTGTCGGGCGGGTTCGAAATCTCGACAACCCGATTCGAATGGCACTGGCTAAGCGAAACCAGGTTTTCCGGTTTGATCCTGAGAGCGACAGCCACGATTCGCCGGTTGGCCTGGACATCATAGGGATTGTCACTGGACCCGGGGCCGCAATTCAGGCTCTCATAGTCGCCGGTAGAGACCCCCCCGTTTCGGGTAAAGAACCCGTGCAATTCGGGATCGAGCAAGTCTGATTTCACCACGTCTCTGGTCATGTCCTGGCTCGGCAAAATCCTGGCGCGAACACCGCGCCTTCCGGAACAATCGAAATCCCCTTGAATATCGATCCCATTTCGGTCGGGAGAGTCAAACGTCGATACGCCGCGAGATGGGTCTGCAAACGGGGGCCAGACAGGTTCTTCGCGAGGGCATGGATGCGTTCGGCGATCCCGAGGTTTTCGAGCATTTTGCCCTGATCGATCATCCCCGATACACGCGCATACGCGCCGGCAGCCATTGAGACGGCGCGAAAATCGACATGGGCCGTCAGGTCGGCACTACCCGGATAAGCCAATGGCAGGCATTTCCTGTGCTGCCGCACCGCCTGCAGGGTGAAACCATCCGTGCCCCAGCCTCCATAATCGACGATGATTGCGGACCCTCCGAGACGGCCGATGCGTTCCCCGATTTTCGCTGCGAGCCCCCGGGTTTCCGGTGAAACCTCGAAAATCGAACCGACGCGAAGGTCATCCGGTTCGCCGAGAATGTCAGATACGCCAATCCTGGTGTCACTTGCGCCATAGGCAAAGGTGAGTTGGCCTTGACATTCGATAACCTGTTTTTCCCGCCAGCCGCCGCCAGACTTCCGGAAGACGTGAATGGGCAGGCAATCAAGGAACTCGTTCGCGATCAAATACGTCGGCAAATCAGGCATGTCGTCGATGCCGTCGATCCAGTTGGGTTCGTACGCGCCGAGCAGGCCCGCCTGGCATTGTTGGAAATCCGCGTTGCTTTCGACGAGGTAAAGATTTTTGCGAAAGGCACCGTGAAATCCCTCGACCAACCGGGTGGCGCGGAGCATGTCGGCAAGCAGTGTTCCCGGTCCCGGCCCCAATTCGACAAGTCCTATCGGGCATGGTCGGCCATGCGCAACCCAGGATTGAGCAAGTGACAAACCCAGGAGTTCTCCGAAAACCTGGCTGACTTCCGGACTGGTTATGAAGTCGCCGTTTTTTCCGATGCGCATTCCTGACCGATAATACCCGCATTCGGGGTCCTGGAGTGCCGCCCGCATGTATTCCGCAACGGTCATGGGACCGTGATTTCGGATCCTCTTGACCAGCCGGCGCCTGAACTCATGCATTTCGTGATGCCCGTCCGGCCAGCACAATGATGGCCAACCCGGCTACGATCATTGGCAAGGAGAGGGTTTGCCCCATGGTTATTCCGGGGACATCGGGACCAGTTCCGAATCTGAAAACGTAGCCGAACGGATTCTCGGGTGTCATGAACTGGATGTCGGCCTCCCGGAAGAACTCGACAAAAAACCGTGCCAGGCCGTAGCCAATGAGAAACATGCCGGTCAATTGCCCCGGCCGCTTGAGCCAGGAGAGTCTTAGCGCGAGAAACGCGAGAACCGCAAAAAGGATTGCGCCTTCAAGGATGGCTTCATAGAGCTGTGACGGATGGCGGCTGCAGACATCATGTGTCCACCACGGTGGGCACTCTGACGCCTGGCGTCCGGGAAAAACGACAGCCCACGGAACATCCGTCGGTCGCCCCCAAAGTTCTGCATTGACGAAATTGGCGACTCTGCCGAGACCAAGACCGGGTGGGACAGAACATGCGACGATGTCAGCGACTCCCTGAACCGACAACCGGTGACGCCAGCAGAACAGGAGACCAGCAATCCCCACGCCGACAGCACCTCCGTGAAATGACATACCACCTTCCCAGATCTGAACGACCTGCAGAGGATTCCTGAGGTAGTGAGCCGGATTGTAGAACAGGACAAATCCCAGTCTTCCGCCCAGAATGGTCCCCAGAATCAACCAGGTCATCAGTTTTTCGATGTCGGAAGACATGAGTGGCGGTTGCCCGATACGCCAGATGCGAAAGTTCCTGACGAGATACATGGCCCAGAGCCACGCCAGTACGAAGCCGGCGACATAGGCCAGCGCGTACCACCTGATCGCCAGCGTCAATCCGAACAGTTTGAACGATACGATGGCAGGATCAATATCGGGGAAGTGGATGACAAATGGCATGGGGCACCGAATTCCGTAGGGCTATGTCAAGTGACTTGAGACCTATGTCAACAACGACTGCGGCGCCCGAGGTTCATGGCTGTTCAGACGTTCGCCGTCAATGGCCAAGCAGAACTGCTCGTTGCTTTCCCGTTTCTGAACGGAACTTCAGTGCGCCGTGCCAAGGCGCTTCTCTCTGGTGGGTGCGAACCCCACCCAACAACTGTCGACATGCCGACAACCGGATTGTGCCGCGTTCGCAGTCCGGGGCATTGAATCCCCGGACTTTTTTTCAGGAAATGTCGGCATAATCACAGCGATTTCAGGAAGGTCAGCAGGGCATTGTCCGGCTTGAACCTCCCGGGTTCGACCCCGACAGGGCGGGTCTTCTCCATGGCCTTTTCCTTGAGACGGAGATCTGCGTGCAGGTAGACCTGCGTCGTCTCCACCGATTCATGACCGAGCCAGAGAGCGATCACCGTGCACCCGATATCCCGATGGAGCAGGGCCATGGCGGCGCTGTGTCGAAGGCCGTGCGGGGTGACCTTCTTCTCTCCGAGTGAGGGACAGGTTTCGGCAGCGGTGCGACAATGTTTGGCGACGATACGCTCGACCGCATCGCGACTGAGTGGGCCGCCGCGGTTGCTGGGGAACAGCGAAGCGTTCGCCACGTTGCCCTGTTCATTGATCCAGGCTTCGATGACCTTCACCGTATCGCTCCGCAGAGGTGTCGCACGATCCTTGCGCCCCTTGCCATGGCAACGCACATGGGCACCGCGTCCGAGTTCGACGTCCCGGGTCCTGAGGCCGATCAGTTCCGACACCCGAAGGCCGGTCTGCGAGGCGAGCATCAGCAGC
Organism: Paracoccaceae bacterium; assembly: GCA_963664045.2. Classification (GTDB taxonomy): domain Bacteria; phylum Pseudomonadota; class Alphaproteobacteria; order Rhodobacterales; family Rhodobacteraceae; genus JAPPHA01. The sequence continues at coordinate 4,358 of CAXXGT010000008.1, forward strand.
GCCCGGTCACGCCGTCCGTACCAGGTGGAGAGGTCGGGCGTGGCGACGAGTGCCTTGATCCCGTCTTCCGTGAGCCAGTTCACGGTGGTCCTTTCGTGCCGCTTTGTCGGCAGGTGCAGGATCTTCTGGCAATGGTGCAGGACCTGGGGTTCGTTGACCGCGACATGACGGAAGAAGGAACGGATGGCGGCAAGGCGGACATTGCGGCTCTGCACGCTGTTGCCGCGTTCGGTCTCGAGATGTTCGAGAAAGTTCCCGACAAGTTCGGCATCGATGTCGGAGATATCCATGTCCGTTGACTCCACTCCGCACTGGGCCTCGGCAAATTCAAGGAGCAGTTGAAAGGTATCGCGGTAGCTTGCGATCGTGTTCGCACTGGCCCCAGGTTGATTGATGAGCAGCTCTGTAAACTGAAGTTCTAAGACAGGTAAAAATTTATTGAGTAGTATCAACATGATACGTGAATCGGGACTGTCACGGTCTGCCTACAACCGGAGGATCCTTCCGGATCCGCCTTCACATGGCTGCGATTTCCTTCAGCAGTTTCAGTGCCCTCGCCTGGCTGGCGTCGGGCCGGGTCGTCACCTCGATCATGGTTTCCGCCTTCTCGCCGCCCGTGCGTGGAACCGTGTGGGTGGAGCGGACGATGGTTGACAGGCTGTCGAGAAGGGTACGGAAGCTGTGAGCGCCGCAGCCGTCCGGCAGCGTATGGTCATGAACCTTGGTCAGTGCCGCCTCCGAACGTCGGGCGGGCAGCACCGGGCTACGCCCCCCGTCCGTCCCCGTACGATACCCGCCCCCGACCTGCTTGCGCTGGCCGACGCCAATCTCAGTGACGTGGCGGGACTCGGCGGCTGGCACTGCGACGCAAAAGCCGACGACGAGGCATTCACCGCCCCAGCCTTGGATGTGGGCGATCTGCAACTGGCGCAAGCCGTGGCGCATGTTTCGGACACTGTGCAGGACTTTCCCACGCTGAGCGGATTGGTGCGATATTGGCGTTGTCGGGCATGATTTCGTGGGTTTTCGCGCTTCTGCGCCCCCTGCTCCTGTGGCGGGCCGCCCGAATCACCTCATGATTCGGCGCCTTTCTGCCGCGTGGCTGGCCGAACGGCGAGACCCGGACACCGCGGCGGGCGTCCGAACGGTTTTGCTGAAGTGAGGAGGGGTGAGGAGGGTCAGGCCTCGGGTGCCGGCGTCGGTTCGCAGACGACCCGGATCGCATCGTCCCGGTCGAGCGCGAACCTTCGCATGGTCTCGATGACGCCGGCACCCTTGCGGCGGGTGGCGAAGATCACGGCCAGTGCGATGGTGTTGAGGCAGGCGCGGTTCAGCGGGCCGTTCCCGGTATGGGTCAGGCAGGCGTCTTCCCCGAAGTTGCAATCGCGCTGGCGATGGTTGTTGTTTTCCACTTCCCAATGCCCGCGGTTCAACGCCAGCAGGTCGGCGGCGGATGCGGTTGCGCTGTCGAGCGAGGTGATGAGATAGACGGTCTCGTTGCCCGGTTCCTTGCCGTCCTCGAGGACCTCCCGGTAGCGCGTCACCCGCGCGATCTGGCGGACGCCGGGGAAATTGACCATGCCCTTGAGCGGGGCCAGGACATCGATGCTGCGCTGTTCGATCCGCCCGTGCTGTTTTTCGGACTCCCCCACATGTGCGCGGTCGCGGTCACGTTCCCAGTCGATGCTGTCGAGCAGCGCGAAGGTCTCCGAGGCATTTCCTTTCACGTTCAACACGTAGTCGGCGCCGCAGCGTTCGGTGATCAGACGCGCCGTTTCCCGCGCCGTGTGCAACGCGTCGACGGTGATGATCCGGCCACGGATGTCGCAGCGCAGCAGGAGATCGTTGAGGGCGGCGATTTCGCCGCCGTCGTCGTTGTATCCGAGGATGGCGAAGGGCGCGCCGGTCACATGATCGACGAGGGTCACGGTCTCGTGGTGGCCGTCGCCGTTGCGGTTGGCGCCCCTGATGCGCTTGCCGTCGGCCGCGATCGCCCGGGCAAGAGACAGGCGGGGGCGGGACCAGCGATGAAGCACGTCCTCCAGCGCCTCGGGGTCGAGGGACTGGACAACCCTGTGCAGCGTCGACTTGGCAACCGGCTCATGGAGGCCGGTCTTCGGGTTCTTCCAGGCACCGATGGCCGCGAGTTGCTCCTGCGACAAGGCCCTGGCGAACTGCGCCGCGGCAAGGCATCCCCTCATGTTGGCCATGGTGGCAAGGATGTGCACGCTGAGCACGCAGGCGACCGTGTGCTTGCGTCCCTGCGCCCGGCGATAGTCGGGAACGGCGGCCAGTTCGTCGTGGAGCGAGCGCATGACCTCGGGATCGCGGGGCGCCAGTTCGTGGCCGACCGGCGGCATCACCGACAGCGGCAAGGGTTCCGGGCGGGCCAGGAGCTGATGCGCGTCGCGCTGCAGGCTCCGGACCAGGATCAGCTTCGGTTCGTCGTGCGGGTCGGTGTATTTGCCATTGCAGCGGGCGAAGCCCCTGGTCATGCCCAACGCCTGCCAGCCGGCAGCCTTGTACATGGTTCCCGGAAACCTGGCCGGATCACAGAAGGTCTCCGCGATCAGCACGCGATGGCCATACGTCGACAGCCAGTCGTCGGCAATCCGGCGGGTCATCCCGGCAAGAAAGAAAGAGGCAAGGTTGGGGAACACGCCGGGTGCGGCCAGCACGAGGAACCGGGTATTGTTGACGATCATGCCGAGGCGGTCGAAATGCTGCGCAGGCTTCCATCCGATCCAGAGGTCGCGCGGCCGGCACTTGAAGGCGCCGCCCTGCCAGCCCGCCAGCGCCAGCCACCGGCCTTTCCAGGTTGCGGCATAACGCAACCCCCGGCCCGCAAAGCGGCGGAACCCGAGATAGTGATGGGTGTCCATCAGGTCATCCCACAACAAGCGCTCGCTGGGATCCACAAGCCGAACCTCGACATCGGCAAGGTGGAAGCCTGCCGGAATTTCCTGCCAGATGGGCTCTCGCGAGAGCGGCTTGATGCACATGCGAACCGTGTCGCACATCCAGCGCGGGAAAGCCAGCGAAAAACGCACCGGCCAAAATCGGCGCGCACCCGATCACAGAAGCAGAAAATGTCAAGAAAAAATAGCGTGGGAAGACCCTGGACACTGTGCCGCCCCAGAAGACAATCGCAAATGGTGCGGGTAATTTTGCGATCTGGCTTCACCGATTCTTTCGCTACAGACGGTTCAGCCAGCAACTTGGGGCCCAGTCCGGCTCGATGGGCTATGGCATACCCGCCAATCGGTGCGGCCTTCGCCAACCCGGAAGCAAAGGCAGTAGCCTTTGCCGGTGACGGTTGCGCGCCGATGACTATACAAGAAAGTGCGACCATTGCCGAACATCGGCTGCCGATCGTGGTGATCGTCGTCGACAACGGACGCTATGGCACCATTCGGATGCACCACGAGCGGGACTATCCCGGCCGCACCATCGGGACGGAAGTCACCGGCCCGGACATTGCCAGCGTCGCACGCGGCTTCGGCCTCGACGCCACAACGATCCGCACGACCGGGGAATTTAACTCCGCCTTCGACGCGGCCTTCGACTCCGGAGCGCCGCAACTTTTGCACCTTTTGCGGATCGCCGCGCGATCGGTCCGGCAGAACACTCTGACGGAAGGAAGAGATCAATGAAGCTTAATGACGAGATGATCGCAGTCACGGGGGCGGCCCAATTGCCTGAGACAATCGCACAAGCAAGCGCGACTATGAGATGACCAACGAATTCTGTGAAGGTGACGAAAGAGAGTCCTCAAAGGGCGCTTTGGTGGGCATTCGCATCGTCGATCTCAGCCGTGTTTTGGCGGGTCCGTGGTGCACCCAGTGTTTTGCAGACATGGGCGCGCAGGTCCTGAAAGTGGAGTCCCCCGGACATGGGGATGAAACCCGAGCCTGGTCGCACCCCAGCATGGGAGGTCGCGCCGCTTGTTTCACATGCGCAAACCGGGGCAAGGCCAGCCTCGTCCTCGATCTCAAGGTGCCATTGGATAGCGACCGGCTGCTTCAGGTGATCTCGGTGGCAGATGTCGTGGTCGAGAATTTTCGCGCCGGATCGCTCGACAGGCTGGGCCTTGGACCCGAGGTCATGATGGCCGCGAACCCGCGTCTGATCCTTTGCTCGATCTCGGGCTATGGGAGGTCCGGTCCGGAAGCGTCGCGCGCCGGATACGATTTTGTCATTCAGGCAGAATCGGGAATGATGTCAGCGACGGGCGAGCCGGATGGCCAGCCGCTAAAAGTGGGTGTTGCGGTGTCGGATCTATTTGCCGGTCTCTATGCCTCACAAGCGATCCTTGCCGCGTTGATCGCTCGTGGACGCACCGGGAGGGGCACCCATATCGACGTCGCGATATTCGATTGCCAGATCGCGGCCATGGCCAATGTCGCGGGAAATGCGTTGGCAACTAGCGCGCCGTCGCATCGTCACGGTAACGGGCATCCAAACGTGGTGCCCTACCGTGTCTTCGACGCGGAAGATCAACCATTCGTTCTCGCGGTTGGCAACGACGGGCAGTTCGGACGGCTTGCACGCGATGTGATCGGGCAACCCGAACTGGCGGATGACCCACTCTTTGCCACCAACGATGCACGCAGCCGCAACCGTGACGTCCTGAATGCGATCTTGTCGGACGTGTTCCGCCGACACGCGGCGGAAACGTGGCTGGCGGCGTTGCGCGAGGCCAACATACCCGGCGGACGCATCAACGATGTGACCGACGCCCTCGCCGCCAAGCAAGCAGAGGCGCGGCAGCTCGTCCGGAGTTTCTCCACCGACGACGGCGAAGTGCGTGGAGTGCGCTACCCCGTGCGTGCCGAAGGGCTTTGCACTGACGTCACGCCGCCCCCGAAACTCGGTGAAGGGGGCGAAGCACTGCTGAGAAAGTGGCTCGCAACGTAGCCACCATCACGAAAAGCCCGAGATGATCTCGGTCAACACGGTTTTCTCGGCGTTTGCGCTGCGGGTCGGCCGTCGCACCTTGGGCGATGTCAGAACGTAGTGCCCTGCAACGACAGGATTGACGATCCGGCGGGATAAGCAACAGTCGGGGTGGAGAAAGAAGTCCGGCAAGATCGTGCAGGCCAGAGAGTTGACGACATTGCCCGCGCGACATTTGCAGCAGTGCGCTCTTTTTGCAAGTAGGGACGAAGGTCCGCGAGGTGCAGTGGAGCAGCCTTCCGTCAAGCAAAATCGGATGGCAGCAAAGTCCGCGACACGGGCATTGCCGAAAAAATATGCTGCAGCTTGATCGAAAGTCCGGTTTTCTCGGCGCGTATCAGCGCGAGAGGCTGCCGCTGCTCAGCGGGAAAATTTCTGCGAGTACACGCAGAGAGATTGTGGCGTTTCGGCAATGGGCACTTGGCGGTAGTTCGCTGCGATTGTGATGAACGTCTGGGTTGCCGTGGCTAGCGCAACAGGGTCAATCGCAGATGGGGCAGCGCTCACGCGCCACTCTCGTGCTTCAGAACCGGGATACCCAGCTTGCCAGCCTTGTCGGTGAGGTTTTCCTGGACCCCGGTGACGGGGAAGACCAGGACATCGATGGGCAGTATGTCCAGCATCGCACGGTTGCACTTGAACGGAGCCGAGCGGCCGTGTTTGGCCCAATCGGGACGGAAGGCCACCTGCGCCACCTTGCGGTGATCGGCCCAGCGGGAAGCGATGAGTTCCGCGCCTTTGGGCGAACCGCCGTGGAGCAGCACCATGTCCGGGTGTCTGGCATGGGCACGGTCGAGGCGCGCCCAGATCAGGCAGTGATCGTCGAAGTCGTACACCGACCACGAATTCGACAAATGAACAGGCCCGAAATACGAAATACGAAGGGATCTTTCGGGTCACGGTGCTTTCCGGAAATCGCCCCTGGTGCGGTGGCGGTTCTGTGCTTCAGAACAAGACTGTGCGAGAATCCGTTTCTTGGCCTGGTTGCCAAACAGGAAAAGCCCGGTGCAGGCATCAAGGACAGTTGTCGATCTTGCATTTGAACCAGGCACCTGGCGAGGGGATTTTGATTGTACAGGATTGAGTTGTACGTGATAAACTAAAGGGCTTTCTGTCGGTTCAGCATGCGGGATTCCGTTGGTCAGACGGCTGCCTGATTCGAAACCCGCCGACCAGGTTGAACGGTTTCGGTCCCAACCGGAGCATCCGAATCGCGCCGCAGAAGTAACAGGAAATGAACTGTAACCGGAGCAAACCCATGTCTTCCCAAAACAAGGCACTGGATGACATATCAAAACTGATGATCAACGCGGTCGGTGTTGCGCAAGGCGCGAAATCCGAAGCGGAATCGGTGTTTTCAACTTGGTTCGATCGCTGGCTAACCGAACGAAATTTGGTTCTCAGAGAGGAGTTCGATGCCGTGAGTATGATGGCGGCCCGGGCGCGCGAAGAGAATGAGGCCCTCAAGTCACGAATCGAGGCATTGGAAACGGCAATCGAAAACCAACCGAAACAGGGCGGGGCAAGAAAGCCGAGCAAACGCAAGGATTAGTCGGACGCACGTCTATCTCCGTAACGCCTTCCCGGTTGCCTTCCCACACTGGTATGCGCCGATCCATTGGGCAACGGATCCGGTGCGTTCCGGGGAAGAATTACTGGGCCGAAGGCGCGTCAGTCTGCACTCAGCCCGGGCAAAACAGCTGATAAAGACCTGCGGCGATTTGACCTTCATGCGGAAATGACGGCGTGCCATGGCAGGATATCCCAGTGGCCATGGAATGAGATAGAATCGGATCATGTAGAAAACACATGCCACGAACGGCGGTACGTCAGCTGGAATCGGGAACCCTGGCGTAATCGGTCGAAACACCCTCAAGATCGGATCCGCCACGTTCGTTGTGGAGCCGTCGGGCGTAGGCCAGGCGCGGGGAACTGTTCCTGCGCCTGCCTGCGGGACTCCTGGACATTGACAATCCCGGAATTCCCAGGGAAATCGAGCCAGATCGTCGAGTTCTTCCGCGGGGGCAAAAACGTCCGCCAACGCATCGTCAGCCATGTCGGCATCGCGATGTGCGGATTCCTACGCATTTGACCGGGATTCCTGCGACATCTGACGGCAATTCCTGTCACATTTGACGGCATCGGTTCGCGCATCAGCGCGCAAGTCTCTCCGGCGACTGAAGCCTGGTTTTTTTCCTCCTTTTCGATGCCGGGTGGCTGGCCGGAGGCCAGCCTTGTGCGAGCGTAAGCGAGCCCCTTGTATGACATCATTCATGAAAAGAATTGAAGCCAGTTATCCACAGTGGTTGTTGACGTGGAATCTGTGGACAAGTGCGACGTTGCAATCTTCATCTTCAGATAAATTGGAACATTCCTGTTGCGTGCTTGCATGGGACGGGGATCGCGGGGAAGGTGGCCACCTTCCCCGCCGGGGAGGGGTCGGACCGATTAAGCCCCATGGATAAAGATCCGTCCGGGAGCCTGGTCGCTCCTCCCCATCATGTCCCGGACGTCCTGAACGGATGCGAGGGCGCAAGGCCCGAATGATACGCAAGGACAGGAGTATCGGGGCACAACCAGTGAGACGTGAACCAGGAAGCACAGAATGGCAATCAGGAAAAGGTGGTCGCGGGTATCGATGTCGGCAAGGCCCATCTCGACGTCCACGTCGCGCCGACGGGTGAGGCTTGGCGGTGCCGGAATGATGCCGACGGGCGCCGCGGTTTGCGCAAGATGCTGCAGAAGGCCGGTATCGAGCTTGTCGTTGTCGAGGCGACCGGCCGCTATCACCGGGCACTGCACCAGAGCCTGCACGCCTGCGGTCTCCCGGTGGCGGTGGTCAGTCCGCTGAGGGCCCGGCGCTTCGCCCAGGCCGCGGGCCAGATGGCGAAGACCGATCCCCTCGATGCATCTCTGCTGGCATGGCTGGGCCAGGTCATGGGTCCGGAAGTGACGGAACCGCTCGGCGACGAGCAGCGCCAGCTCGTCGACCTTTGCCGGGCATGCGCGAAGCTGGCCGTGGACAAGGCCGCGTACGTCAATGCCAACCGGGAATACGAGGCCTCCGAGGCGGTCGCAGTGACGGCCCACATGATCGAGCAGTTCAAGCAACAGATCGCACGGCTCGAGGACGCGATCCGCACCCACATCGCGAACAATCCCGAATTCGCCCGACGCGCCAGGATCCTGCAATCGATCAAGGGCTTCGGCGAGATCACCGCCGCCGTGCTCTGTGCCGAGATCCCGGAACTCGGCACCGTTGACCGGCACGCCGCTGCCGCCCTGGCCGGCCTCGCACCGTATCCCGATGACAGCGGGAAGCGAACGGGACAGAGATACATCAAGGGCGGGCGCATGCTCCCGCGCAATACCCTCTACATGGCCGCAAACTCCGCAATCAAGTTCAACCCCGACATGAAGAGCTTCTACGACCAGTTGATCGGCAGGGGCAAAGCACACAAGGTCGCCATGACTGCGGTCATGCGCAAGTTGGTCATCCTCGCCAACGTGCTCGTACGCGATGACCGGGACTGGTCGGCCATTGCCCCGGAACCGAGCGTCGGTTGAAAGTCAGGCTTGTGGACAACCATGTGGATAAGTCAGGGATAACTTTCCAGTGATAGATCGAAAACCATGTATTTGGCCATGAATCGGGGTTGACGACAAACACAGATGCTCCCGCGGCTCACGGCAGCGGTTCGTGCGGACCCGCCGGACGCAGGAGCCTGCGGTTGCCCAGGACCCTCTCTCCGGCCAAAGAGCACCCGGTCTCAGGTGCGTGGCTCCATTGTCTCGCGAACCTCGGCAATCTCGTTCAGAAGCGCCCGTGTACCTGAAACGCGAGCGCCAAATGCATGCACCCGAGAACGCAGCCCGTTGTCGGAGGTGTAGACCAACGCCGCCGACGGATCCGGCAGGACAGCTAGAAGGTCAACGATAAAGTCGTCCGCGCCGCCCCGGCGGCGATGCCCCGTGTATATGACAGATAGGCTCTCCTGCGCCGGAGACATGCTGGTCGGCTCGGGGCCGTCGAACACGATCGTCCACGCACCTCCCTGGCGACACGCGACACCGGCGATGTCCGCGATTAGCCGCTGCGCGGCCTCGGCGCGATTGCGCCACCAACCGTCCGCACGCGAGCCCATCACGTTGTTACCGTCCACGAACACTGTGGGCGGAAGTACCCTCATCGCTCACCCCGCTTGAACACCGAAGACCGGACTATGGCACTTCGGGAGTATTCGGGCCATACTGATCAGCAAGGTCTGTCTTCCCCCCCAGAACACCACGTCATCAGCGATGTCCCCCGGGTGAAACCTTGCGGCCACGTTGCGCTCCTCGCGCACTTTGAAGACGGCCGGTTCCTGACCCTCGATTCGACGCCCTCCATGCGACCGACGCAGCGACATTGGCGGATGTCTCGACAGTCGAGCTCACCTCTCCCGAAGCTTGAAGCTGCCACCTGTCATGTCGAGCACAGCATTACGGCCCTTGAGCCAAACCTTCGCGAACCGCATTGAAACTCGGATCGTCTGGTGCAATCCACCGCAACTCCCAAGATGCCAGGCGATGACGACGGTTGCAGTGACGGTGAGTCACCCGGTAATGATACCTCAGGCGCATTGCATGCCCGGAAACCTGCGTCTTTTTTGCGGGTGGCACCCGGAAACTACCCGCGGGTGAACGGTCAATTTCGCCCGATGCTACCCGGTACTACAGCCGTATCTCGGTCACCGCGTCGAAAAGAGATGCGTTCTGCAAATCGAGGAAGAACGTGGTCCTCTCGTCGAGATCCGGTGCACGCGACGACCGCACCCGGCATGCAATCATCTGGTCTTCGAATTCGAACCAGACCTGGAGGTCGCCGCCCGTCATGTCCTTGCGGCGCACGCACCGTTCCGCCTGGAGGAACGTATGGCCTTCCAGCCTGTCGCGTGACCGGTAGATGTTTTCCGGGCGAATCCCGAGGAGCACGCGCTGCCCTTCTTCAGGTTTTCCCTCCGAGAAAACATAGTGCGAAAGCAGCGCGATATGGTCGCCGATCGCCACCGCCGGCACAGCGTCCCGGTAGGTGATCCGGCCCGCGAGAAAGTTCATCTTGTTGAGGCCGACAAACTCGGCAACGAACCTGTTTCGCGGCGTGTAGTAGATGTCGTAGGGCGTTCCGAACTGCTGCACGTGGCCGCCGTCCAGGACTGCCACCTTCGTGGCCATTGTCATCGCCTCGATCTGGTCATGCGTCACGAGGACGAATGTGGCCCCGAGATTCCCGTGCAATTCGCGTAGCTCCAGCCGCATCTGGTTGCGTAGTTTGACATCGAGGTTCGACATGGGTTCGTCGAGCAGAAAGATCTCGGGATCACGAACGAGTGCCCGCCCGACCGCAACCCGCTGCCGCTGGCCGCCGGACAGTTGCGACGGTTTGCGGTCAAGGAGATCGGCGATCTGCAGGAGACCGGCGACACGCTCGACAGCGCGCTGGCGATCAGCCCGGGGAACACCCTGGCATTCGAGCCCGAAACTGATGTTCCGCGCGACCTTCATCGTGGGATAGAGCGCGTAGGACTGAAAGACCATCGCGACGTTCCGGTCGCTCGGGTCGAACCGGGTGACGTCCCTGCCGTTGATCTCGATTCTGCCGGCAGTCGTTTCCTCCAGCCCGGCAACGCAGTTCAAGAGTGTTGTTTTGCCGCAACCGCTGCCACCGAGCAGGACCAGGAAATCCCCCTTTTCGATCTCGATGTTGATGTCCCTGAGGACCTCGACCGAACCAAAGTTCTTGGCAAGGTTGGTCAGTTTCAACGACATGCACCTATCCCTTCAGGGCGCCGTGGGTCAGACCACGGACAAAGAACCGACCGGCGACGAGGAACAGGAGAAGTGTCGGCAGCGCCGAGATCATCACCGCGGCGATGTTCACGTTGTATTCCTTGATCCCGTAGGACGAGGCAACGATGTTCTGCACGGCGGCCATTATCGGCCGCTTGCCGGTCTCGCCGAATGTCAGCGCAAACAGGAAATCGTTGTAGATGCCCGAGAACACGAGGATCACGGCAACGATGGCAATGGCTGGAGACAATGGCAGGATGACGGAGAAGAAGATCTTGAAGAACCCTGCGCCGTCCATGATCGCGGCACGGACCAACTCATCGGGAAGAGCGACATAGAAATTGCGAAAGAGCATTGTCGTTAGAGGAATTCCGTAGACCGTGTGAATCAGGATGAGCCCGGTCGTGGTGCCGTAGATGTTCAATTCGCGGAGCGTGATTGCCAGGGGGATCAGATACAACTGGAGCGGGACGAAACTGCCGACAAGGAGAAGGGTGAAGATCAGGTCCGCCGACCGGCTCCGCCATTTTGCCATGACGTAGCCGTTCAGTGCGCCGAGAAGGACGGAAAATGCGACCGCGGGGATAGCGATCTCGAAGGTCGCGATGAAATAGGGCCTGATCCCGTTGCACTCGAGACCCGAACAGGCCTCCGACCAGGCCTTGATCCAGGGCTGGATCGTCCAGACTTCGGGCAGGTTGATGATCGAACTGCCGCGCACTTCCGCAAGCGTCTTGAAGCTGGCCACCAGCATCACGTAGAGGGGCGAGAGAAAATAGAGCGCGCAGACGAAGAGGGCACCGTAAAGCAGGGCGGTCCTGTGCGTGTAGCGCCTCATGCCTCCTTCCTCCGGACCTCGAAGTAGAGATAGGGAAGGACGATCGCGATCATGGTGCCAACCATGACAACGGCGGCGGCGGCACCCTGTCCAATGCGTCCGCGCTCGAAGAAGTACTCGAACACGTACCGCGCTGGCACGTCCGAGGCATAGCCGGGCCCGCCATCCGTCAGCGCCACGACCACGTCAAAACTCCGGACCACCTGGAAACCCAGGAGCATGACGGCCGTGAGAAGGGTTGCCCTGAGCTGCGGCAGGATGATGTTGAAATACACCCGCCAGGCGGGAATCCGGTCGATCCGGGAGGCTTTCCAGATCTCGGGGTCGACTGACTTGATGCCGGCGAGGAACAGAATCATGATGAGCCCGGTCCCGTGCCATATGGCGGCAAATGCCACGGTCAGGATGGCGTGGTCCGGCGACACCAGCCAGTTGAACTTGAAGTCGGGATAACCGGCGTCCCGTACCAATTTCTGGATCCCGATGGTCGGGTTCAGGATCCACTGCCAGGCAAGCCCCGTCACCACGAGCGAGAGCGACATGGGATAGAGGTAAATCGTGCGAAAAAGTGTCTCGCTTCCGGTCAGGCGGTCGAGGAGGATGGCGAGGCCGATGCCGAGCGCAAGGCAGCCGGCGAGGTACAGCCCGCCGAAAACGAACATGTTGGAATACGCCACCCACCACCGGTGGTGATCAAAGAGCACGCGGTAGTTCGCGGTGCCGATGAACTCGTGGTCGGGAAGGAACGATGACTTCGTGACCGACAGGAATGCCGTGTACGCGGCGAATCCCCAGATGAAGTAGAAGACGACAACGACGCACGGAATCAATACGAGCCAGGCCTTGATGCGGTTCGCAGAAATCCTCATGCCAGTTTCCCCGCTGCCGGCACCGCTGGCGCGTGATGTTCCGACCCGGGCGCCGGCAAATCCGGCGCCCGGTGCCATTTTCTACATCATCAGCTTCTCGACCAATTGCTGATGCGCGGTCTCCACGTCGATCGCTTCGTTCCAGAGCGCCGACACGGCGTCCTTGATGGCACTGCCGACATCCGCCGCGCGACCGTTCCAATGGGTGATCGAGGTCGCATCGGCCATGGCGGCTACCGCCTTTGCCGGGCATCCCTCGAAGTCCGCGGCCGTTGCGGCCGTCGTCACCGGAAGCGTGCCTTTCGCCCGCGCCGCTGCGATTTGTGTGGCCGGATCCGTCAACGCGTTGCCGAGGAGGACCTGTGCGGCCATGTCGGCGTCGTCGGAAACCTTGATGAACTGGAACCCGTCGGCAACGATGGTCAGGCTGTTGTCCCAGGGTGTCAGGCGGCAGGACCATGCCCCGCCTTCGGCGCCCAGGTCACCATACCCGCCCGCAGCCCAGGGTCCCATGAAGAAGTAGGCCGCCTGGCCGGTAACGACGAGCGTGCTGGTGTCGTTCCAACCACGCCCTGACTTGCCTTCGTCCGTGTACTGCCGCAGGCTTGCCAACTCTTCCAGCGCCCGACGCGTCAGGTCGCCTTTCAGGATTTCTGGGTCGCCACTCATCATGCCCTCGTAAAGCGCGGCGCCCCCGACGGCGAGAACGACATGGTCGAAAAGAATCCCTTCCTGCCAGTCCTGGCCACCTACGGCGAGCGGTATGACGCCTGCTTCCTGCAGCACGGGAAGGGAAGCCTTGAATTCATCCCAGGTGTTGGGTGCGGAGACACCGGCCTTCGCAAGGACGTCGTTGTTGGAATACATCCAGTTGATCACGTCGACGAACACGGGGACTGCCACCCAGTGACCGTCGTGCTTGCCGACCGCGGCCATGCTCTCTGAAATGTTGTCGCCCCAGCCGCCGGCAGCCGCGGCATCGTCCATGTTCTGCAGGAGGTCGGCATCGGCGAAGTCCTGCATGACGCCGCCGAGCGCGCTCTGGAGAGCCATGGGCGGATTGCCGCCGATGATTCGGGTCTTGACCGAGGATATGCTCGCCTGTGTGTCCGGGAAGGCGGTGTCGCTCCACTCCCCTCCGAGCTCGACGAACTTGTCACGGAAAATCCTGAGCGCCTCGGCCTCGTTTTCGGCGTTCCAGTTGTGCGAGACATCACCGTCGCCGAGTGCCGGCACGGCCGGCAGCATGGCAAGTGCCAGGACACCCGCCGTGAGAATTGTCTTGAAACCGTTCATGTTTCATCCCTCCAGAACCGGATGTTGCCATCGTCCGCCGCCATGCCCCTCCGGCCAGGACAGGCGGGACGTTTCGTCACTTCAGGTCAACACGGGTCTCGCCGTGAATTGACCCAGTCACGGATTGCCGCAAGTGCAAGCGACAACTCCTCTTCCGTTCCGATCGAAATCCGGAACTCGTTGGCGCCAGCCGCGGCGGGCCTCCCGAGTATGCCCGAAGCCTGCAGGGCGGCGTCAAGGTCTTCCGCATGGTTTCCGCCCTCCGGAAAGGTCAGGAGCACGAAATTCGCTTGGCTCGGCACGACAGAGAGCCCCAGTTCACGAAGCGATGCGGAAAAGCGTTCTCGGGTCCTGCGGACGCGTTCCACGATTCGTTCCAGGTAATCCTGGTCCTGCACCGCGGCAACGGCTGCATTGAGTGCAGCCTGGTTGGTGTTGAAGGGCGTCCTCAGGCGATTCACGGCATCGATGACGCCGTCCGGCGCGAGGGCCCACCCGATCCTGAGCGCCGCGAGCGCGTACGCCTTCGAGAACGTCCGGGTCACGACAATGCGACCGCCGGGCGAAAACAGCGCCTGCCCGGTATCGTAATCCCCGGCATCGACAAACTCCCCGTAGGCCGCGTCCACGATCAGGAGAACGCCGGCCGGCAGCTCCGCATCGAGGCGGCGGAGTTCACCTGCCGTCGAATAGGTGCCGGTCGGATTGTTTGGCGAGCAGACATAGACGATCCGGGTGCGGTCGGTAACGGCCGAAAGGATTCGCCGGACATCGACGCGGTGGCGGGTTTCGTCGCTCCGGACGATTTCGGCGCCAACGGAACGGGCATGGATGTCGGCCATGATGAAACTGTTCCGGCTCGTCACCATCTCGTCCCCGGCCGACATTACAGACCGGATCACGAGTCCGATTGCCTCCTCCGAACCGTTCCCGGCGAATATGTTGCGTTCAGGGATGCCGTGAACCGTTGCGAGGGCTTGCCGGATGCCCGCCTGCGAACCGCCCGGGTACCGGCCAAGCTCCCGTTCGGTACTGTGGAACGCGGCAACCGCGGTCGGGCTTGGCGGGTAAGGCGACTCGTTCGACGACAGCTTTATGACGCGTCCGATCCGGGTGACCGTCGCCTTTCCCTGCCTGTAGGGCGACACGTCCGCCAGCGCAGGTTTCACGCCCGGGGTCATGGCAGCGACTCCGGCCCGGTGAAAGGAAGAACTGTGTGCTGGTGAACGGCCATGGCTCACCTGGCCCCCGCAGGTTCCCGCCCTCGCACGGCGCCGCCGAGAATGTACGGCCAGGGCGTCGGCAGGTCGTGCGGCTGGTGCGCCTCGATCACGGTCGGCGTCTTTGCGGCGAACCCGCGCTCGAGCGCACGCCTCAGCTGCCGGGGGCCGTTCACGCGCTCCGCATTGGCACCGAAACTGCGGGCGAAGCTGACGAAATCCGGGTTGTGCAGGTCCGAGGCGATGAAGCGGCCGCCGTACCACTCTTTCTGCTGTCGGTAGACGTTGGCATAACGGTTGTCGTTGAACACGACTGTGACAAGGTTGATGCCGTACTCGACGGCTGCGGCGAGTTCATTCGCGGTGTAAAGGAATCCTCCGTCCCCCGAAATGCTCACGACCGGCACGTCCGGATTTGCGACCTTCACGCCCAGTGCCGTCGCAAATCCGTAGCCGAGCGTTCCCTGGTAGCCGCAGTTGACGTGTCCGCGAAGGCGGTGGACCGGAAAGCCGAACCAAGACACGAACCCGATCTGCGTGACCTCGTCGCAGAAAATTCCTTCATCGGGGAGCACATCACGGATGGCATCAAGATATTCCATCTGCGGGCCAACGTCGCGCCTGATTTCCGACTGAAGCTCTGCCTTGAGGGCGGTGAGTTCTTCCTCGCGCGAGACGGGAGGTGTTCCGATCGCGTCTTCGAGAATCCGCAGCAACAGCTTGAGGGTCGCCTTGCTGTCTCCGTGGAGTGCGACGGCAGCAGGCGCGTACCGGTCGAATTCCCGCCGGTCGATATCGATGCGAATCACCCTGATGTTGTCGTCCAGTCCCCAGTAAAGCTGCGGGAACTTCATTCTCGTCCCGATGGCAAGAACGACGTCCGCGTGCTTCCACAGCCGCCTTCCTGCCGGGAAGACCTGTGCGTGGTAATCGCGATCGTCAACGATCCCGCGTCCGCCTCGGAAACAGGTGACCGGCGCTTCGATCATCCGCATGAGTTCCCTGACTTCTTCGGCTGCATGAGTGGCGCCGCCACCGACGAAGATGAGCGGGCGCCGTGCCGATGCCAGGAGGGCGGCGGCGGCCGTCATATCTGCCTCGGGGGCGGCGGGAGCCGCGGGAATCCGGGCGGCCCGGACGGTCGTGCCGACCCTTGGCCTTGCCTTTGCCATCACGTCCGGCGCCATTTCCAGGTGGACCGGGCCGGGACGACCGGTCAGCATCGCCCGGAACGCGGCGTTCACCATCGCCGGTGCGTCACCCGGCTCTTCGATCCGTTCGGCGTGTTTCAGCAGTGTCCTGACGGTTGCCAACTGGTCGGGAATCTCGTGCAGGTAGCCACGGCCGGAACCGATAGCGTCCGACGGTATCTGGCCGCTGAGACTGAGTACCGGGGTATTTGTCGCCAAAGCGGTCGAAAGCGCCCCCATCGTGTTCATGAGCCCGGGTCCCGGCACGACCAGGAACGCCGACGGTTTCCCCGTGGACCGCGCGGCGCCGTATGCCATGTACGCAGCCCCCTGTTCGTGTCGGGAACGAATGGTGGTAAAAACGCCGTCGGCGCGGCATATGGCGTCGAACATGTCGTCAAGCTGGCCGCCGGGGAGCCCGAACAGCGAAGTGATCCCATTCGCCCGGAGCGCCGCGAGGAGGATGTCCGCGCCTGTCCGCACGCCTTCCGAAACCGGACTGGCAGCGATGTTCATGCCAGGGCTACCAGGACACGGGCGACGGGTGATCGTCGTCCCGGCCACCTCCCATGCCCCGCCCATCCTTGTCCGAACGGACGAGGCATGTGAGAAGGAACCAGGCGACACGCGGGCGAAGGAGCGCGCCGAGTAGCCGGCGCACGTCACCGGGCCCGATGACCGCACGTGCGGTCATCGCATCGTTGCCGGAGTTGGTCACGACCAGCATGCCGTTCTCGACGACAAGCCGATCGAGATTGACTTCCATGTCCGCGATGGGTGTGCTGACATGCATGACGCTAGTCCTTCCGTAACGCGCCGTGCTTCTGCGCCGTGCGGATCCTGGCCTTCAGCAGTTCCGAGTGTTTCATGCCGTCCTTGTCAAACGGCATGACGAACTGGCCTCGTTCGTACATGAGGTCCATCGAGGTGTACGCACCGGTCATCTTGTGGGCAAGGTTTCTCGGCGGGGTTCCCGAAGGGAACAGGTTCGGCGGATAAATGGGATCCTCGTAGATCTGGCGGAAGGCTTCCGTGCGCACGTCCACCCACATGTTATGGTTGATGCGGGTGCGATGTTCCCTGAGCGCCTCGATATCGATGATGGCAGCGAGGACCTGCTCTTCCGGATACGACGCGTGACGCATGACCATGCCGGTGTAGTCGATCGCGAACGAGTTCCCGGCACAGAATGCCTTGGGATAGAACCGGTAGTCGACCGTTCCCCAGTTCGATCCGAGAAGATAGGCCATATTGTCATGGGCGCGCGTGCGCCGCGAGAACATCCAGAAGTCCCAGGGCGCGCTGACGCCCTCGACTTCCTGCAGAGCGACGGGGTGGCAGATGACCTCGACTCCATTGAATCCGAGCGCGCGGCTGACCTCCGGAGTCGCCCCGTCGTGGCAGGTCATGCACCCGAGCTTGCCGATGGGAGTGTCGAGCACCGGAAACAGGTCCTTGATGTCGGTACCGACAGCTGCACTGTATTCGTCCCACATATCGTGGGGCGAGGTTCCGAGTCCGATCGAGGCCGGAATATGGTACTTCCGGTAAATCAGTTCCACGCCGCCCGGGCCAAGGATGAAGGCGGTGTTGAACCAGCGGCCCGGAAACGCCCCGACCTCCTCGACGACACCGCCTGCGGCGATGTACATGGAGTGTTCCCGGCACTTCTCGACAAGCGCCAGGATCTCGTCATCATCGAAGGTGATCGCTTTCTTCATGAATTCCTCGAGGCCGTGTTCGCCCTT
Organism: Paracoccaceae bacterium; assembly: GCA_963664045.2. Classification (GTDB taxonomy): domain Bacteria; phylum Pseudomonadota; class Alphaproteobacteria; order Rhodobacterales; family Rhodobacteraceae; genus JAPPHA01. Next base: position 22,304 of record CAXXGT010000008.1, read on the forward strand.
CCCGGGCGTGGTCACGCCCTGCAGGAAATACTCCGGAAACACGGCGAGCCGAACCGGCACTTCCCAGTAGTACCCCACCCCGAAATCAATCATGTCGAGGGCCCGGTCCAGGTTGCGCCGGATGCCGTCACGGCCAGTCGCCACTTCCACGTGGGGCTGCATGATGAGGGCGGTGTATTTTTCGATCGGTGTACGCATGGCGGGCCTCAATGGATTGGACGATGCGGCATACCGAAATTGCGCAGCATCACGTTGGCAGTAATCGTCCCCATCGCGGTAATTCCTCCGCCAGGGTGGCAGCTCGGTCCGGTCATGTAGAGATTGGGGATCGGGGACTTGTATTGCGAGTAGCCTGGCAGCGGGCGCATGTAACCCATCTGGGACAACAGGCGTTCACCTCCGGTCGTACTTCCGGACACGAAGGCGGGGTTGGCCTCCTCGAGGCTGACGCTGGTTTCGTAGTATGCGCCGAGCAGGTTCTCCGGGCCCATGTTCACGGTATGGCGGCGCAGGACTTTCAACAGGACATCCTCGACGTATTCCTCGATGTAGTCGTTCCAGTCCACACCGTTGGCGAGGCGTGCGGGGACGAAGGTATCCAGAATCAACGTATGCTTGCCATCCGGTGCACGACCGGGGTCCAGCCTGGTCCAGCCAGCCGACCACAGAAACGGGTTGGAAGGGGCCTTCCCCATCAGAATCTCGCCGTACTGGACATCGATGTCGTGCATGGTTCCGAAGATCCGGTGGAATGCGCAGGCGTTCATGTCTTCGCCGTTCCTGTAAACCGGTAACTCGTCGAGCGCGTAGTGTACGCGTGCGATCGATACGGAACCATAAGAGAAGTTCCTGCATGCCTTGACGAATTCCGGTTGAAGGTCGTCCGGGTCCATGCAGTCGAGGAAGGAAACCTTGAGGCCGAGGCTGGTGACCACGGCCTTGCCGGCAGTGACGACGTCGCCGCTTTCCAGCCGAACGCCGATGCAGCTACCGTCACTGTCAAGAACGAAGCGGCTGACGGGTGCCTCGGTCATGACGACGCCCCCCTTCGCCTCGATGTAGCGCGCCAGCGCGACGGGCAGCATCATCGAACCGCCCTTCGGAATCGCAGCACCGTAAGTGTGGATACCGGGGATCAGGATAGAGAAAGACTGCCCCGTGCACTCCGTGTCCGGAAAGATCTGCGGCGCAAGCGCCCAGCCCAGTATGAAGGCGCGAACCGTGTCATTCTCGAAGTTCTGCAAGACGAACTGCCGTGAGGACAGGTTGAATTCCCTGAGCTTCAGGAGGCCCTCGTAGTTGTTCTGGAGAATTGATGGCATGACACCCGGCTTCGACGGGGGCGAAAACATGGCCTTGACGAACCCGTCACGGATCTCGTGCCAGCTGTCATGAATCTCCCTGTAGCGCGCCGCATCCTTCGACGAGTACTCCGCAATGCTCTCGCACGTCCTGTCGACGTCCTTGTAGACGATGATCCCTTTCCCGTCGCGGTTCGGGTGTCCGGTGATATGGTCGTCTTCCCAGATGTACTCGAGCCCGTGTTCCTCGAGATCGGGCAGCAGTTCCTGGAAGTCCGGGTTCGCATGGATCCAGACGTGGGAAGAACCGAAGAGATCGTGCTTGAACCCCGGCAGGGTCACCTCGCGCGTGACGCAACCGCCCCCGATCCAGGGATTGCGTTCCACGACGCAGACCTTGAGACCGCTCCGTGCGAGCCACGCCCCGCAGGCGAGGCCATTGTGCCCGCCGCCGGCGATCACGATGTCGAAATCCCTCGCCTTCAAGACCGCCCCCACTTCATGAAAAAAGCACGTGAAAATTCATATTTGTCAATGTGATGGCAGCCCACTCCTCGGATTTCCGGGCAAAGACGAACACGGACCACGCGCGAGAATCCAATACGCAACCCGCCTTGTCAACCGGACTCAGCGAGCGCCAGCGGGCGGCAGCAGCGCTCAACGTGACGCCGGTACAACTTGCTGCGCAACATGCTGACGCCCGTCACTCCTCGACGGGTCAACGCCTGAACCACGGGCATTTCAGGTCAGACGCCAATCCTGACCCGATGCCGTCACGCAACTCCGGAACAACGGTTCTGCGGGGGCGGTGTCCCGGCGCCGGATCCGGTACGTTCCGGGGAAGGATTGCCGGACCTGATGCGTGGCAACCTGCGCTCAGCCCGGGCCAAACAACTGGTAAAGACCCGCGGCGATTTCACCTTCAAGCGGAAAGGACAGCATGCCCATGACGGAATACCCCAGTAACCAGGGGATGAGATAGAATCGGATCATGTAGAAAAACCACGCCACGAACAGCGGTACGACAGCAGGAATCAGAAACCCCGGCGTAATCGGCCGAAACACCCTCAGGATCGGGTCCGTCAGCATTACGAACGCCCGCATGAAAAAGAACGGGCTGTCGATCGGCAGGAAAATATTCATCGCGGCCCGGCCAATCAGTGTCCACATGATCACGCCGAGCACATAGTCGAGAACGACGACTTCAATCGGAAGATGGGCGATCGAACTCGGCAGGTTCACGAAAGGAGTTTCCTTCGAACGTCAAAAAAGAAACAGGGGGCAGAAAATCGCTTTTCCGCCCCCTGGAGGTCTTGGAAGCCCTGGGGTGCTAGTGCTCTCTGGCGAGAACGGCACGCCCTGATGGGTCACGCGTAGCGTCTACCATCCTCTGGGTTTCTTCATCCGGTTCTTCCGTTGCCAGGCTGACAATGACCATCGCCACGAGGCTGACGGGCATTCCAATGATTCCGAACCTCAGGTGATCGAGGCCAAGAATTGGCGTCCCGCCGGTGTAAACGTGGTACAGGTACCAGGTACCCGAAAGGAACCCGAGCACCATGCCCGCGATGGCTCCTGCCCTGTTGGCGCGTTTCCACCACACACCGAGGACCAACGGGAAGAACAATCCGGAACACGCAAAGCAGAAGGCCCAGGCAACGGCTCCCAGAATTCCTGTCAACTGCAGGGTGGCGACGAGAGCCGCAAGGACCCCGATCACGATCAGCATTGCCCGTGCGACGAGAAGACGCTGTCGCGTATCCGCCTTCGGGTCGATGATGCTGTAGTACAGGTCATGGGACAGCGCGTTGGCGATTGCCAGCAGCAGCCCGTCCGCGGTCGACATTGCAGCCGCGAGGCCGCCCGCAGCAACGAGGCCCGAGATCACGGCCGGCAGGCCGGCGATTTCCGGAGTTGCCAGAACGACGATATCCGGACGCATGAAGAACTCGTTGATCTGCAGGATTCCATCTGCATTCGAGTCCGACACGGCCAGCATTCCGACATTGGTCCATTTCTGAATCCAGGTCAGGTTCTGCACTTCGTCGAAGCTCTTGCCGATGATCGACGTCGCGATGTTCGGATCAAGAAGCTGCAACTTCGTCAGCGTCGCGAGCGCGGGCGCCGTGAAATACAGCAGGAAGATGAAGAACAGCGACCAGCCGACGGACACACGCGCCGCACGAACCGATGGCGTCGTGAAGTAACGCATCAGAATGTGCGGAAGCGATGCCGTGCCTGCCATCATGCAGAATGCCAGGGTCACGAACAGCCAGCTCGCCATCAAGCCCCCGGGAGCATTATGCAAGGTCGTCAACACGCGACGACCGGCAAAGCTCTCGGTCGCGGCGATTCCCACGCCGAGGTCAACTTCGAGTTCAGCGATTCTCTGGACGGCGTCGCCGTAAGAGAAGTGCGGAATGATCCCGAATCCTTGCACGTTGGACATCCAGATGACCGGAGAAAGATACGCAATGATCAGCACGATATACTGGGCGACCTGAGTCCAGGTGACCGCACGCATACCGCCGAGCATCGAGCACATCAGGATACCGGCAAGGCCGAACCAGACGCCGACACCAAACGGCACTTGCAGCGCGCGCGCAGCAATCGTTCCCGACGCGTTGATCTGCGCCGTCACATAAGTGAACGAGGCCACCACGAGGATGACGACGGCGATGAACCGCGCCATGTTTCCACCGTACCTGGTTCCGATGAAATCGGGCACCGTGTAGCATCCGAACTTCCGGAGATACGGGGCCATCAACGAGTTGACCAAGACGTAACCGCCGGTCCATCCGACGACAAATGCGAGGTAACCATGTCCGCCAAAGTAGACACCGCCGGCAAGCGCGACGAATGACGCGCCAGACATCCAGTCAGCGGCTGTCGCCATACCGTTGAACAGGGGCGGAACTTCCCGTCCGGCCACGTAGTAGGCGTCGACCTGCATCGTTCTCGAGAGGTAGCCGATCGTGGCGTAGATCACGATCGTGAACGCAACGAACAAGATGCCGATCGTGTCGGCTCCCATGCCAAGCTGCTCCAGCAAGGCCATAAGGAGAATAAAGACGATAAAGCCGCCCGTATAAAGACCGTAGATCTTGGGCAGGTTATCGATGAAATTGCCTTTCATTTCCTTGTCCCCTTGTTATTCGCTTTGCAGCCCGGCTTCGTCGTCAATCTTGTCCTGCATCCAGTTCTGGAATACGATCAGCAAGACGAAGATGATCAGCGAACCTTGCACCGCGAAATAGTAGCCTACTGGGAATCCGATAAAGCTGGCGCCGTTAAGCCCCTTAGCGAACCAGTGGACCACAAACGAAAAAATGAACCACACGACCAGAACCAGGATCGTGAGGTTCCTTGTTTTTGCCCAGTGCTGGGCTCGGGCTTCGGGTGTGCTCTTGGACATCAAGTCCCCTCCGTTCTTCAATTTCGCAAATGCATGATACGAACGGTCGGCCCGCAAAGCATTTGCGCACACAACTCCGTGTACACATGTTCGTGAAGCAATGTAAACCTAAATCTGGTCATGTGACGGACCGAAACCCACCATGTAGTGGTTCCGCACGTCCAAGGTCGTGAGTAATGTGTCTCGAAGCGGCAAGAGGGCGTAATCGAGTGACGGAAGGATGGCGTGGTTCGCAGTCGTCAAGGCACGGGTCAGTGCCGGAGAAAGGCCGCGAAATCCGCCGAATTGGCGGGGCTCAGGCGGTGGCGGCAGGGACGGAACGCGCGAAAACCTTGTTTCCGCTCGAAAAAAGTCAGGTTGTGGCGGGCGCGACCGGGATCGCTTATCCGGTCGGATGGTCAACCGAATCACAAGGATGGAAAACAGCCCCGGGGCGACGCCCTCAAGCCAGATGGCTGGCCATGGCAAATGAAACAATAATGCGTGTGGTGTCCGTTGAGCTGTCCGGATCGCACGACCATTCCGCGGACGCCACTGCTTTCCCGCTTGCGAAGGGCCGGAATCCCGATTGTCCCCGAACAGGGGGGAATGCAGGTGGCCAATTGACACCTGGCCATTCCGCTCGAATACAGGAAAGCATGAGATACCTCGATCAGGCGAAGGAATTCTTTCAGTTTCTCGCGAAATGGCTGCTGGGCATTGTCCGGCTCTTGGCGCTTCGTTTCGACCGAAGTCCGTTCAAGACCGTGAATTCGGTCGAGGAGTTTGTTCAGACTCGGTCATCCTACATCGCGCAAACGGCCTTGTTCGGGTACCTCAAGGCCCGAATGGGAACCCAGTTTCGCGTATTGTTCGAAGACGATGTCTTTTCGCGGGAAATCAGGCGTGCCGCGGCGCGATTGTTCGGATCCTGTCTCGCCGATCTCACCTTTCATGTCGTTTGCCAGTGTCGCCTGGCGGGCCGGATGACGGATGCGGATGCGGCTGCACTGGCAACGTGTCTTTTCGAAACCGGCCTCGAACGGGGCCTCGCGGACTACCCTGACAAGGATGGCCAGGTTCGAATTGAGGCGACCACGCGGTTTAACCAGAGACTCGTGTGCATCAACTGGTTTTCGGCCGACGACATCGACGTAACCTTTGCCTCCAGCGAGTCCGATCTGGTCCGCTTTGCGCCGGTTGTCGACGAGTTCAAGGAACTCGACCGGGAAATCGTCATGAACTCGATTCGTTTTCGCTGGCGCGATGTCAGGGAACAGGCAAGGCGGCGACTTGACGCGCAGTCTGTCGCCCGCGATTGGCTGGAGCCGAGCCACCGACAACAGTAACCCTGGAACCGCCAAAATCCGTCGGGTCAGGCGGCGGCACATTCCACGATCGGTTCGTGTGACCACTTTGAAGGTCCGTGCGAAGAGCCAACAGGAGGCATCCCATGACGCCAATCACCACGAGTGAACCCGCGGACTTTGGCGGTAGCCGGCAATTACCGCAATCGCTCACCGGAGCTCGAAACTGTTGGCAGCGCTACCGATTCGGGCCGAATTTGGCTGATTTCGGGGTGTTGCGCTCCGGAACGAAAACAATATCATTCCCGGAGGCGACAGATCATTCGGACTTTGGAGCAGGGTCATCCGCTTGCCGGGGACCGTTAGCGTGATGCACTGCCTTCCGATCGATGGCGCGTACTCCTCAGGTCCGTTTGTTTGCGAAGAGCAGGCACGATGAACGCTCACGTGGCGGTGGCACGATGCCCAAGACGTGAGCCCTCTGCGGGATGATCCAGGGAACTGGCCGGTTCCGAATTCCCGGATTCAGGAAACTCCGGCATCGAGAGAATTCGGGCAGAGTATCTATATCGTTCGCGAATCCTTTCTCACGGTCGTTGAAAACGGCACCGGAGCCGGTTTCGGCGCATGTGAACTTGCGAGCATGAAAGGGCCGGAGCATGACCTCTCACCGTTTCTTTCATTGTGGATTGCTGCCTCGTAAATCGGGAGCGTGCGCATGAATCGTTTTCCTGCGGCAGCAATGTGTTCCGCCTGCCGGGAGCCGCCAGGCGCCAGGCGTTCCGTCCACCGTCAGCCACGCCGTTGCCGTGGTTTCAACAAGGGAGTGCGCTTTCCTTCCTGCCCAGGGCGGCAGGTAGACCAGCGCGAAGCCGGATGAGTGATATCGAGACGCTGCTGAAGCCTTTTTTCGCTGAAACCAGACCGCGGCGCGGGCTGCCTGCGCAAGCCTATGTGGAATCAGGTTTCTGGAATGCCGAACGCGGTTCGGTCTTTGTCAGGAACTGGGTGTGTGTCGGGTTTGCACATGAGCTGGAAAACGCTGGCGATGCGGTCCCGGTGACGCTCGCCGGGCATCCGCTCCTGCTCGTGCGCACTTCGGAAGGCGAGATCAGAACCTTTCACAACATCTGCCGACATCGCTGCCTGATGCTGGTCGATACGCCAGGAAACGTCGGCAAGCTCATCCGTTGCCCGTATCACGCCTGGGCTTACGACCTGAACGGCCGACTTCGCGCCTCACCACATTTTGGCGGGACCAACGAGCACACCGCGGAAGGATTCGACAAGGAAAAAAACAGCCTCGTTCCGGTCCGCACGCGTGTCTGGAACGACTGGATCTTCGTCAATATCGGCGGCGATGCCGAACCTTTCGAGGATTACGCCGCCTCCTTGACCGGCCGTCTCGACGGGATCGAATGGGACAGGATCGATTGCATCGGCGTGCTCGAATTCGGAGAGATTGCCTGCAACTGGAAGTTCATCATGGAGAACTTCATCGAGCCGTATCACGTGCAGTTCGTGCATTCCTCGACCACGGACCAGCCACTCGCGGCTCACTATACGATCGTTGACGGCAACTGCCTGGGTAGTGCGGTGGATCTGGAAGAAGAGATCGGCACTTCGGGCAGCCTCGGTGTCAGCTCGCGATTTTTGACACTTTATCCGAACTTCATACTTGGCCGGTACTTTCCCGATCAACTGGGTGCCTATCTCAACATTCCGACCGGCCCAGGCACCGTGATGCAAAAGCGCGCGCTGTACACCACTGAGGGCCAGACCCTTTCGGAAGACGAGATCCGGGGGCTGAAAAAGCTCTGGTGGGATGTGCACAAGGAAGACCACGAGATGACCGAACGGCTTCAACTCGGGCGGGCCTCGAGCATTTCATGCGAAGGCGGCGTGCTCTCACCCGTCTGGGAAGACAGCGTGCGCGCGTTTCAGGAAAAGGTGGCACGCGATGTCGTCGTCGCCGGCAATTGTTGATGGAGGAAACCGGAAAAATGAGCGATGACATCATCAGGGGCTTTCGCCTTGCACACACCATGATGCGCGTGGTGGACATGGACAGGTCGATCGAATTCTATTGTGGAGTTCTGGGTATGAAAGTGCTGCGCCGCACCGATTATCCTGGAGGCAGATTCACAAACACTTTCATAGGATACGGTCCGGAGGCGGAATTTCCGGCGCTCGAGTTGACCGCAAACTGGGATCAGCAAGTGCCATACGAGAAGGGCAATTCTTGGGGCCATATCTGCATAGAGACTCCCGATGTCTACAAGGCTTGCGCGGATCTCGCGGCGGCTGGCGTCAGGATCACCAGGCCACCAGGACCGATGAAGAATGGCACCCGCGTGATTGCCTTCTGCGAAGATCCGGACGGTTACAAGGTCGAATTGAACGAATCGATTCTGACCCATCTGGCCAGTGAGCGCCCGGATTGACCTCAGCGGCATTCACAAGGCCAGGCCCGCGCCGATGTGCGATCTTGACGAATTGTGCTCGGGCAAGGGCCCGCAGTTTGCGTCCCCCCGATTTTCATCTGCGGCGATAACGCCGTTGCGTCGATAACCAGGCATGCGAACGGATTCGGTGTCATTGCAGGACTTGTTTGCCGTGTCAGGGACCGGTTCCGGGCGCCGAATCCTCTGCCGAGGATTTTCGGTGCTGTTTCACGATGCCGCAGGCCCAATCCCGAATTAGATCGTGACATTCTCCAGACTAAACGGCGGCGCCGTGCCGCACGATATCGACGAATCGGCAGAGCTGAGGGGCGGCCATCTCGATTGGGTATCCAGAACGATAGGGAATAATCAGACGGGCATTTTTTGTCGCCCGGACGATATCCGGAGGGGTGCAACTCGGAGCCAGGGAGTCGTCGAACGTGGACACTCTGTCGTCTGAAGACGGCGGAACGTTCACCGATCCTGTTGCAGATCTCACGGCAAGATACCGTCACCACGGCAAGATGTGGGATGTGTTTGCCACGCAACGTCAAACCGTTGTGGCTTTCGACAACATGTGGCATAAATTGCCGGAACGGTTACAAGACCGGAGGCGGCCGGGACGTCATGTACAGTGAAGCCACGTGGATTGAATGGGAAAACCTGGGCCCCATCGACTTGGCAGAAGATCTCGCCGAGAACAACGACTGGGAATTTGATCGCGTTGACGACGATCAGATCAACTTCGTCGTGGCAGGTCAGTGGAGGCACTATGCAGTAACCCTGGTCATGTCTCACGCCGACGAGACGCTGAGGCTGCTTTGCTCATTCGATCTGAACCCGCCGAAGGTGCGTCACGCGGCTCTGCGCGAATTGATCGGCCTTGCAAACGACCGCTGCTGGACCGGATCTTTCAGCCACTGCCCCGGTCTGTCGGCTATCGTCTTCCGCTATGGTCTGCTGTTGTGCGAAGGAGCCATGGCAACCATGGAGCAGATTGACGCGATCGTCACAAGGTCTGTTGCGACCTGCGAGCGGTACTATCCCGCGTTCCAACTTGCGTGCCGCGCCGGAAAGTCTCCGGACGAGGCAATGGAGTTGGCAATTACCGACGTGAGCGGTTGCGCGTGACTATCGTCGTATTCACGAATCCGGAGTTTAGTTGTCTCAAATGACGCCTGGCAGTTGTTCCGAGACCCGCATCCTTTTGTGCGGTTGTGGCAAGATGGGTTCGGCCCTGCTCGATGGTTGGCTGGAATCCGGAATTGGTCCGGACAGGATTCAGATCATTGAGCCGTATCCGTCCGAACATTTGAAGGCGATTTCCATCGACAGGGGCCTCGCCGTCAATCCGCCGGTGATCCGAAATCCTTCGGTCTGCGTCATCGCGGTCAAGCCGCAATCGATGGGTCCCGCGCTCGAAAACCTGGCGGGTCTCGACCTGCGCGGTACCCTGGTCCTTTCGATCGCGGCCGGCGTCAGGATTTCGCGATTCGAATCTGCATTTGCCGACGGGACCCCGGTCATCAGGGCAATGCCCAACACGCCGGCTGCCATCGGGCTCGGGATATCCGCGATCATCGGAAACGGAAATGTTGATGAACATCACCTGGCAACAGCGACCAGGCTGCTCGATGCCGTCGGCGCGACAGTGCGGGTCGGGTCCGAAGACGACATGGATGTCGTCACGGCGATTTCAGGCTCGGGACCGGCCTACGTGTTTCTCCTGATCGAGGCGCTGGCCGCGGCGGGAGTGAGGCGCGGGCTGTGCGAACAGATGTCTCTGGACCTTGCCATGCTGACCGTGTTCGGAGCGGCGACCTTGGCGAGCGGCTCGGAGCGGACCCCGGAACAGCTGCGTAACGATGTCACGTCTCCGAAAGGGACGACCGCAGCCGCGCTCGACGTCTTGCTAGAGGAAGGGTCGGGATTGCCGGCACTCATGGAAAGGGCCGTCGAAGCCGCGGAAGCACGTAGCCGGGAACTTGGCGGATGAAACCGGTTGCCCGTTTGAGGACAGCCGATCGCCTGGGTTTGGTGCACGGGAGCGCGGCGTGACGAAGGAACCGGAAATCACCATTGACGACTTCAAGAAAGTCGACATCAGGGTGGGCAGAATCGTAAGGGCAGAGCCGTTTCCGGAAGCCCGCAAGCCATCCTGCCGCTTGAGAATCGACTTCGGGCCGGAATTTGGTGAGCGCAGGTCTTCGGCCGGAATCGCCGTACGGTATTCTCCCGAAGCGTTGACCGGACGGCTGGTTCTCGCCGTGGTCAATCTTCCCGCCCGGCAAGTTGGCCCTGTTCGCTCGGAGGTGCTCGTTTTGGGCGTTCTCGACAGCGAAGATGAAGTCATTCTTGTCGCGCCTGACCGGGACGTGCAGCCCGGCAGCAGGCTGCATTGAAACGACGCAGCACGACCTTCTGTCCTGACAAAAAGGCCGGCACCAGAAGCCGTGGATTCGGTGCCATCCCGGACCAAGGACGTCAACGTTCGAAAAGGCGCTGTGGCGCCTTTGAAACAGGACATTGCCTTGGCGCCGGATGCTTTCGACGGCATCATCCCGACGTCGGCGACCCGGCTGACGCCAGCGCGATCAGCGAAAGACCGAAAGAGCGTTGAAATCCGGGAAAATTCGGGGCCGGGCACAACCAATTAGGCGTTCTTGCAACACGTGATGCAGGCGTTGTCACCTCGAACACGACTGGTTTCGTAACCGGTGCCATTGCCGATAACACCGTCCTGTTGATGCTGATGACAGCGCGCCAGCCGGGATGTCCCGGACCGGGTGAACCGTTGTTCTGCCGGCCATTCCGGTGAAATTCGGCGGACGGTACAGGCTGGTCCGGGCCGGTCTCGATGTGAAACCAGCGTGATTTCCGGTTCACGCAAGGAAGTCGCCGACAGCTTCCCGCCAGTGTCGCCGGCAAAGGGACGTATAGGTCTCGTTCCCTCCGATCTGAATCTGCTCGCCTTCGGTCAGGACATTGCCTTGGGCATCCTGGCGTACCACCATGGTCGCCTTTTTCCCGCAAAAACAAATCGTTCTGCACTCTCGAAGATCGTCGGCGATCGCGAGAAGTTCCGCGGAACCGGGAAAGAGCTTCCCGCGAAAATCAACCCGAAGCCCATAACACATGACCGGAATGTCGAGATCGTCTGCCACACGTGCGAGTTGCCGAACCTGCTCCCTGGTCAGGAATTGGGCCTCGTCCACGAAGACGCACGCCAGCGAACTCCTGTGCATGCGGCGTTCGACCAATTCGAAAAGGTCAGTCGACTCCCTAAAAGAGTCCGACCTGTTTTCAATCCCGATCCGTGACAGGATCTGGTTCGGCGTGCCGCGGTCGTCGGCCTCGGACGTCAGGAGACAGGTTTCCATCCCACGCTCCCGGTAATTGTGGGATGCCTGCAAGAGCAGCGTCGATTTGCCGGCGTTCATGGTCGCGTAGTGAAAATAGAGTTTCGCCATTTGACTCCCTTGCTGGAGTGCGACCGAACCGTTCGGATGACGCAGTTAAACGGTTTTGCTGAAACCGATCAACAACCGGTTTGAAATTTCCCGGCTTGCGCCATCGCGTCGACGGCTCCGAAAGTTTGCCGGAATCGGTCCGGATCGCGGAACCGGATGTCGAAGAAGCCCCTCGGGACAAGCCGGTGCGCGACAAGGTATTGCCTGGTGCGCCGACAGGCCCTCAATAGGCCTGCAAGGGCTTGACCCCGAGGTCACCCTCCTGGCTGGCCTGGATCGCAAGCGATGCCGCGTATGCGGCCCTGGCGGTGGTGAAATACGGGATGCCCTCGGAGAGCGCGACCGTGCGCAGGGATTGGCTGTCGTGCACTGATTGACGACCGTCACTGGTATTCATGATCACATCGATCTGCTGATCCAGTATCCGGTCAACGATATTGGGTTTCCCTTCGTGGACCTTTCTCACGACCTCGCATTCAATGCCGGATGCATCGAGAAAAGCCGCGGTTCCCCGCGTCGCGATAAGCAGAAACCCGAGGTCAACAAGAAGGCGAACCGCGTCAACCAGCAACCGGGTCTTGTCCGCATCCCGGAACGAAACGAAGACGTTGCCCCGCTGCGGCAAACTGGATCCGGCCCCGATCTGGGCCTTGAGAAACGCGCGGGCGAAGCTGTTGTCGATGCCCATGACCTCTCCGGTCGAACGCATTTCAGGGCCCAGCAATGTGTCGACGCCCGGAAACCGGTTGAATGGCAGAACGACTTCCTTGACGGCAAAATACGGCAGTTCGGGGGACTTGAGATCCATTTCGGACAATTCGGCCCCGGCCATCAACCGGGCTGCAATCGCCGCGATGGGTGAACCGACGGCCTTTGCCACGAATGGCACCGTCCTCGATGCCCTGGGATTGACCTCGAGGATATAGATGTCGCTGTCCCTGACTGCGAACTGGACATTCATGAGTCCGACGACCTTCAGCGCGCGCGCCAGTTTTTCCGACTGGTCCATCAGTTCACGCACGATCGACGGCTCGAGCGAATGCGGGGGCAGGGAGCAGGCGCTGTCGCCCGAGTGAACGCCGGCTTCCTCGATATGCTGCATGACACCGGCTATGTGGACATCCTTCCCGTCCGACAGGGCGTCGACGTCGACCTCGATGGCATCGGCCAGGAAACTGTCGAGGAGAACCGGGCTGTCACCGCTCGCAACGACCGCCTCGGAAATGTACTGCCTCAACTGGTCTTCGTCCCGCACGATCTCCATGGCCCGTCCTCCAAGCACGTAGGACGGTCGGATGACCAGGGGATACCCGAGTGATCTTGCGCCCGAGATCGCCTCTTCGGGAGACCGCGCGATGACATTGTCCGGTTGTCGAAGGCCGATTTCACTCAGGAGATTCTGGAATCTTTCCCGGTCTTCGGCCAGGTCGATCGCGTCAGGCGAGGTTCCGAGAATCCTGATTCCCTCAGCCTCGAGCGCCCGCGCCAGCTTCAGCGGCGTCTGTCCGCCAAATTGCACGATAACCCCAAGCAGCGTCCCATTGGAACGTTCGATCCTCAGAATTTCCAGGACGTGTTCAAGTGTCAGGGGTTCAAAGTAAAGGCGGTCAGAAGTGTCATAGTCCGTACTGACGGTTTCCGGGTTGCAGTTGACCATGATCGTCTCGAAACCCGAATTCGACAACGAGTAACAGGCATGGCAGCAACAATAGTCGAACTCGATTCCCTGACCGATGCGGATCGGGCCGCCGCCCAGGATCACGATCTTCTTTCGATCAGTCGGCCATGATTCGCATTCGACCTCTTCCATGGCGGGAGTCTCGTAAGTCGAATACATGTAGGGCGTTCGGGACTCGAACTCCGCCGCACACGTATCTATCCGCTTGAACGAGGCCTCGACACCGAGGCGCAATCGATGGCGGCGTACCTCCGGCTCATCGATTCCCGTCAAGGTCGAGAGACGGGCGTCGGTAAAGCCGAATGCCTTGACGCGTCTCATGCCGGAACCGGATCGAGGAAGGCCAACCCGGCGCACGTGTTCCTCGACATCCACGATTTCCCTGATTCGGCCGAGAAACCACGGATCGAAGGCGGTCACTTCCTGGATGGCCTTGTCGTCGACGCCGTGGCGCATGGCCTGGGCGATCAGCCGCAAACGGTCCGGTGTCCGCGCGGCGAGTGCCTTGATGACCGACGAATGGTCCGGTGCACCATCGATTTGGATTTCGTCAAATCCTGTCAAGCCGGATTCGGTCGACGCGAGCGCCTTTTGCATGCTCTCGTGAATCGTGCGGCCGACGGCCATCACTTCGCCGACAGACTTCATCGCGGTGGTCAGGACGGGAGCGGACGAAGGAAATTTCTCAAATGCGAATCGCGGGATCTTGGTGACCACAAAGTCGATTGCCGGCTCAAAGGAGGCCGGGGTGACCCCGGTAATGTCGTTGTCGAGTTCGTCGAGCGTATAACCGACCGCGAGTTTCGCGGCGATTTTCGCAATCGGAAAGCCAGTTGCCTTGGACGCAAGTGCCGAAGAACGGGAAACGCGAGGGTTCATTTCTATGATCACCATGCGGCCGTCTTCCGGATTGACGGCCCACTGGACGTTCGAGCCGCCGGTCTCGACGCCGATTTCACGAAGTACCTCGATCGAGAGGCTTCGCATGCGCTGGTATTCCTTGTCCGTGAGCGTAAGGGCAGGGGCAACCGTGACGCTGTCACCCGTATGAATTCCCATAGGGTCCACGTTCTCGATTGAGCAGACGATAATGGAATTGTCCGCGACGTCGCGAACAACCTCCATTTCGAATTCCTTCCAGCCAAGCAGGCTTTCGTCGATCAGGATCTGTCCCGCCGGCGAAGTCTTGAGCCCGGCCCGGCAAACGGCCTCGTACTCGCTGCGATTATACGCGACTCCGCCCCCCGTGCCCCCGAGCGTGAAGGCGGGACGAACGATTGCCGGCAGTCCGACAAGGTCGATCGCCGCCATGGCTTCATCCAGCGAGTGGGCAATCGATGCACGCGGGCTTTCAATTCCGATGCGCGCCATCGCTTCGCGAAACTTCTGTCGATCTTCGGCCTTTTCGATTGCCTCCCGCCGCGCGCCGATCAGTTCGACCCCGAATTTTTCCAGGATCCCGCGATCGTCGACCTCGAGAGCGGTATTCAGTCCGGTTTGTCCGCCCATGGTCGGCAGAAGTGCGTCCGGGCGTTCGATGGCAATGATTTTCTCGACGGTCTCCGGCGTGACCGGCTCGACGTAGGTGACATCTGCAGTCTCCGGATCCGTCATGATGGTTGCCGGGTTCGAATTGACCAGGATCAGCCGGTAACCCTCCTCGCGCAGGGCTTTGCAGGCCTGCGTGCCGGAGTAGTCGAACTCGCATGCCTGTCCGATTACGATTGGTCCTGCGCCGATGACCATGATCGATTCTAGATCAGTACGCTTCGGCATTTCCTGGCGACTTCTCCTGTTGCTCACATCCCGGCCGGGGTCGTGAGACCGCGTTGCTTATAGACTCGTCTCGCACGCAAACAAGCACCTGATGGCGGAAGGCAAGCGCCTCGAATAACCGGCATCGCCGTGCCTTCGGCAAAGGCGTCCCCGAACGGATTGTTCCGTTCTCGCGGCAACGATGCCTCGGGAGCCGCGATCGGACCGGGGCCGGGGACGCCGGAAATATCTGTCATTATGTCCTTTTTCCGGATTGGTTTGACACTATCCGATCCCTTGTGAAACAGGGACGACGGTCCGTTTCCGGCGAAACGGCACGCGACGGCACTTGACAACGACCGTTGGAGGGAATGAAACGCAGGCCGCAGGGAGGCCCCGGGACGGCAACTGAATGCCGTCCACGGGCTTTCCCGCCCGGAGGCAGCTGGACACCTGCCTGGCGCCAACGGGAACAAGGGATCCGACGACATGCACATGTATCGCTCGCACACCTGTTCGGAACTCGGGATTTCCGATGTCGGGAAGACCGTTCGGTTATCCGGGTGGGTTCAGCGGGTTCGCGATCACGGCGGACTCCTGTTCGTCGACCTGCGCGATCATTACGGCATTACCCAGATCCTTGCAGACCCTGACAGCGACGCGTTTCACCAGGTCGAGGCGTTGCGTTCGGAGTGGGTTATCCGAATCGATGGGGAGGTCAGGGCCAGGTCGCCGGAGCTGGTCAATCCGAAGATCGAGACCGGCGAAATCGAGGTGTTCATTCGATCACTGGACGTCCTCAGCGAGGCGGATGAACTGCCGCTGCCGGTATTCGGAGATCACGACTACCCTGAAGAAACGCGTCTCAGGTACAGGTTCCTCGACCTCAGACGGCAGCGTCTGCACGCGAACATGATGCTGCGTTCAGCGGTCATTTCGTCGCTCAGGAACAGGATGGTCGACCAGGGTTTCTGCGAATTCCAGACGCCCGTAATTGCCACGTCGTCACCTGAAGGGGCGCGGGATTTCCTGGTGCCGTCGCGATTGCATCCCGGAAAATTCTACGCGCTGCCGCAGGCTCCCCAGCTGTTCAAGCAACTGATCATGGTTGCCGGTTTCGACAAGTATTTTCAGATTGCCCCGTGTTTCCGGGATGAAGACCCCCGTGCCGACCGCTCGCCCGCGGATTTCTACCAGCTCGACATGGAAATGAGTTTCGTGACGCAGGACGACGTGCTCGAGACGGTTGAACCGGTGATCCGCGGGGTGTTCGAAGAATTCGGCGATGGGCTTCCGGTAACCGCAGACGTTCCCAGGATCGCCTACCGAGACGCGATGAGCTTGTACGGGACTGACAAGCCGGATCTCAGGAATCCCTTGAAGATGCAGGTGGTCTCGGAGCATTTTGCCGATTCGGGATTTCGCGTGTTCGCATCGCTTCTTCAACGTCCCGGAACCGAAGTTCGCGCGATTCCGGCCCCCGGCGGCGGTTCGCGCCGTTTCTGCGACCGCATGGATTCATACGCACGATCCGAAGGGTTGCCTGGAATGGGGTACATTTTCTGGCGCAGGATGCCCGACAACCCCGATTGCGTTGAGGGCGCGGGCCCGCTGGCCAAGAACATCGGCCCCGAACGTACTGAAGCGATCCGCGCCCAACTGGATCTCGGCGTCGGAGATGCGGCATTTTTCCTGGGAGGCTTCCCCGCGACTTTTGATGGTGTCGCGGCGAAGGCCAGAGACGTCATCGGCCAGGAACTGAAACTGACCGATTCGGAGAGATTCGAGCTCTGCTGGATCGTCGACTTTCCCATGTACGAAAAGGACCGGGAAACGGGCAGGATCGATTTCAGCCACAACCCGTTCTCGATGCCCCAGGGGGGCAGGGAAGTCCTCGAGAATTCGAACCCTCTCGACGTGCTCGGCTACCAGTATGACCTGGTCTGCAATGGTCACGAGCTGGTTTCAGGGGCAATTCGCAATCATGAGGTCGACATCATGCGCTTGGCCTTCAGCATCGCGGGATTCGACGACGAGGAGGTCGAAGCGAGGTTCGGCGGACTCAGCCGGGCATTTTCCTATGGCGCGCCGCCACATGGTGGTTGCGCCGCCGGAATAGACCGGCTTGTCATGCTGCTTGCCGGAGAGACGTCGATTCGCGAGGTCATCATGTTTCCGATGAATCAGCGGGCAGAAGATCTCATGATGGGAGGGCCGACCGAGCCGACGAATGCGCAGCTTCGGGAGCTCGGATTGCAGGTCGTCCCCCAGGACAAGAGTTGAACAAGGCCATGGCGAAACCGGGCGACCGGGCAGGGGCTCCGGCGGCGTCCGCATGTCTCGCTCAGGTTACGGCATGAACCCGGTTCTCGGCCCGATCGTTCGCGACTGGCGGGAGCCGGAAAGACCGGGTCGCATTGAACTCGAGGGCGCGTATGCCCGGCTTGAGCCCCTGGAGGCCGACCGTCACTGTCGCGAGCTGTTTTCTGCCTACCTGGATGATCGCGAAGGGAGGGTCTGGGATTACCTGCCGTACGGGCCGTTCGATTCGCTCGCCGGCTACGCCCGCTGGGTTGACGAAGCTGCCTTGTCGAATGACCCCCTGTTCTTTGCCATTCGCGACAAGAGTTCCGGCAGGGCAGGTGGCGTCGCCTCGTATCTCCGGGTGAAACCGGCCCAGGGGTCCATCGAGGTCGGGCACATAAATCTCGCACCGGCTCTCCAGCAGACGCGGGCTGCCACGGACGCAATGTACCAGATGATGAAATGGGCGTTCGGCGCCGGATATCGACGGTTTGAATGGAAGTGCAACGCTCTCAACATCCGTTCGCGCCGGGCTGCCGAGAGGCTGGGCCTGTCCTATGAAGGCGTATTCCGGCAAGCGACCATTTCGAAGGGAAGGAACCGGGACACGGCATGGTTCGCAGTGATCGACGGGGAATGGCCGGCGCTTGAACGGGCCTTCGAAAACTGGCTTTCCGCGGAAAACTTTGACGGAAACGGTCGACAACGATGCCGACTTGCGGCAATGACCTTGCCCATACTCGCGACACGTGACCCGATATTGTCCGGCCAATCGGTTCCGGGGCACGATCGCCACGGAGAAGGCCCCGAAGCACATTGAACTCGAGGACCGACCAAAGAGAAGGAAAGTGTCCGCTGGAAAGAAATACTGACGCGCTGGATTTTCTCCTGACCAGGCGCTCCCGGCCGGCCAAGACCCTTACGGGCCCGCCGCCAGGACGCGCAGAGTTGCAAACGATCCTGACCGCTGCGGCGCGGTCGCCTGACCATGGAATGCTGGAACCCTGGCGTTTCGTCGTGCTCGAACGACCGGCCCTGGACAGAATCGCGAAGATAGCCAAAGCACGGGGAATGGATCGCGGACTCGATCCGGCCGCCGTCGAAAAGGCACGATCCGCATTTGCGAACTCTCCGCTCATTGTCGCCGTCATTTCATCGCCGGAGCCATCGGAAAAGATTCCGCAGGTTGAACAGACCCTCTCCGCGGGAGCCGTGTGCCTCGCCTTGCTGAACGCCGCCCTTGCCAGCGGCTGGGGGGCGAACTGGCTGACATCCTGGCTTGCGCTCGACCGGGAGTTCCTGACGTCGGCGCTCGGTCTCGAAGACCACGAGTTCGTCGCGGGATTTGTCCACATGGGTGTTGCGAAACATGTACCTCCGGAACGCCCCAGGCCGAACGTCGAGGCAAAGACGACCTGGATGGCGGAGTGAATCGCATGGCTGCCGCGAGCGGTCTCGGGCAGCCACGGGTATCGGGTTGAACGGGGGCAGGGGCAATTCCGGATCCGGTCCGCTTTGCCGAACGCCATTCGTCCATCCTGACCGATGAGCACCGGCAGTTGCAGGCCAGGTTTCCGGTCACTTGACCGGTCGTCCCGGGAACCCGAACAAACAAGACCTGGCGTTGCGAACGGGAGCGATCGGCGGTCACTCGCTTCGAATGTCTTGTCCTCCCGGATTTGGAGCAGGTATCTCTCGGGGAACCCTGCCGGACAAGGCCCGTAACAGTGCCTCCGATTCCGCCATCGATCGAGATGGCCATCGTCTCGTTCGAAGCCTCGCCGGCCGCTGGCTGCCTGTAAACATCACTTCCGAAACGGCGATCCAGCCGATCCCGCAACTCGGCGGCACCGAGATCGCCCGCCGCGGCTGCCGATGTCACCGGCAAAATAGGCAGTACTGAAAGTCCGCGGTACGCCTCGTTCGCCGGGTCCGACCGCACCTCCGCGCGGTTCCGGTCTCCCCCGGACCTGCCTTCCTGCAAGACGCCACAGCCCGGCACTTGCAGGCGGCGCAGGCCAGGAATCGTCCCACCCGCAGCGACGTTCGACGAAACGCCGGAGATCGCTGCGGGCCTCGCTGGATTGTTCGTGCCGCCTGGAGTGGCGTCTGGTCAGACACGCATGGTGGAAAATATTTTGAAGAAGTTGGAACATGGGTGTAAACGTCCGAATTGATCCCACGATCCGGAAAAGAAGACACAACACACCGCGCCATCGAGATCCTGAAGCTCCTCCACGGGCTTGGCGGGTCCGCGCGCACCGCGCACTTGGCGGAAGTCATGTCCGTGTCCGAGGAAACTGTCCGCAGGACCGTCAAGAAACGGTCGAAGAAGGGTCTCGTCTCCCGGGTTCACGGCGGGGTGTTCCTGACGGGAGAGGAGGCGGTTCCTGTCTTCTTCCGCCCCATCGGCGACAGGTCGCGGATAAGAAGCGGATCGGCCGGGCGGCAGCATCGCGTGTCAGGAACGGATGCTCGCTTTTTCTCGACGCGGGATCAACGACCTATTTCGTGGCGAACGCGCTGGCGCACAAGTCTGGCCTTCACTTCAGGTCGTGACAAATGCGATCAATGTCGCGAAATCCCTGATGCGTAAAACCGGCAACCGCGTTCACCTCGCAGGAGGCGAGTTGCAGCTCGACAAGTGCGGGGCCTTCGGGAGCAAAACACAAGGTTTCATCGAACGTTGCTTCTTCGACATGGCGATCCTTGGCGCCGATGCATTCGATCCGGA
>CAXXGT010000009.1:0-863393 GCA_963664045.2 Paracoccaceae bacterium
TTTGCCAACCGCTCATCGCGATGTGTCCGCCGCATGGCTAAGTCGATTCATAATGCCCACCTCGGTATGTCGTTGATATTACGCAATATTTTTTGTCACACATCGTGATAACGCCCCTTTCCCCGATACCCTGACCAGTCCGCTGGGCAATCCAGTCCCTTTTTTTGCCCCTGGATGGCGTCCCGGTCGTCGAATTCGATCGTGGCCACCGTATCGGCCTGCCGCCTCCCGCAGGTTGCCGCAGTGTCCATGTTCCCGGCGGACCCGTTGCAGGACCGTTGCGGTCCATGTCGATCATTTTCAGCTCCATTCGATACCGTGACAAGACCCCCCGAACACAAAAGACAACCTGTTGCCCTGTTCTGATCGGAATCGGGACCTGACCCGGTTTGCCCAGGGTTTCGAGGTGTTTTCGGGATCGGGATCGAGTGACGGATTGCAAGGGTATCGTCACCGGCCAGGACATCCTTGACAAGCAGCCTGACGATCCGTTGGCGCTCCGCAACATCCATGGTCTCGGCGCTCTCCTGCAGCCGGGTGAGAAAGCCTGTCAAGGTTTCGGTGAGTTTCAGCCAGGTTTCCTTTTCCCGCGCCTGACTGACGACGGACTGCCATTCGGCGCTGACAGCCTTTTCCTGCTGTCACAAATGCATTGCCCCATACGTCCAGCGTCAAGAGTCGCTGCATTCCCCGCATCATCCGTCCCGCATCCCCCCTGTCAGATTGACCAACACTGTTGCGCACATTCCACGATCTCCTGTCAGTCCCGGCCATAGCCCCGTGGCGGCGTGACGTCCTCGAGGTCCGAAAGGTCCAGATCACAAATGATGCCAAGGCGTTCGCCGGTCTCCGTATCATGGAGCGCCTCGGGAAGCGCGTCATGCCAGTCCCGGTACTCCTCCTGAAGGCGGATCAGGGTCTCGACGGCGTCGGTCCAGCGCCTGTGTCGCGGACGCCGGTCGATCGGGGATCCCGGACGGATCGGCTTTGCCGCGGCCTTGCGCCGGTTCCGGAAACGTTTTTGCCGTTCTGCATTGGTGAGGGCCATGACGCGGTCTCCCGGGCGTTACGTAACGATCGATGTATGGGGTTGAGGCTCCGCGTCGTCTGCAGATACCGGGTCGCGCGCGCCTCGTGGGAAGCGGCCCTGCGGAGCTTCGCATCGTCTGCGGGAACGGGGATGGTGCCCGGCCACCTGGACAATCATGGTGCAGTCTCCCAAGCGTTACGTAACGGATTCTGTATGGAGATCATGTCTCGAGACCACCATCACGTGAGGGCGCAGGTGCAGCATCGGAATGCCGGTCCCGACCCTTTCCGTCATCCTTGACCGGACGGTTACGCCATCCCGTGATCACGCGTGCGCATGAAAAGCCATCTTTCGTGTTCGGGGGGGTAATGGCGCCCTCTTCAGCCTTCGTCAGGCTCTTCATGGCCTGACGCCGTATCGTCGAACAGCGCCAGCTGGGGCGTTTCCGGTCGCGCGCCTGAGCGCAGGCGCTCGACATCGGCCGCAGAGATGATCCAGGGTGCCCCCTTGCACAACTGATGGGCCGGCAGACGGCCCTCCCGCGCCATGCGGCCCGCCTTCTGGTAATCGACCCCCAGGGCGGCGGCGGCCTCGCTCAAGGTCATTTCACCGCGCTCAAGCCGCTCGCCCTCACGGTAGAACGGGATGCCGCGCTTGTTGCGGAAACGGCAGACACTTGCCTTTCTCCAGCTGTGGCCCTTGCCGGTGCGCCGTCCCAGCCGGTTCAGCAATGCCGCGATCGCCATGTCCGGCATCTGTCGCGCCAGTTCCGTGATCAGGGCTCCGGTTTCGGCATCGGTCACATGGCGATGCCGACCCTTGGCTCTCTTGGCGACGAACAGTTCCGTATGGTCGCCGCCACGCCAGTGCAGCAGCAACCTGACCTGCCTGTCCTCACACCAGACCATGATTTCCTCGAGCGCAGCGCGAAGCATTCGCTTGCGGGTCTCCGCGGTGACGCCTTCATGGTTCCATGCCAGTTCAAGATCGGCGCCGAGTTGCAGGCATGCTTCCCGCTCCTCTTCATCCATCCTCATGTCCGCGCAGGCCTCGCGCGCATGTTCCAGGGCGGTCTCGACCGTCTGCACCGCGATCAGGCGCTCGTTCCACCGGCGCTCCAGTTCGCCCGCCACCTGCCGGTTCCCCGGATCGACGGCATCGTATTGCTGCCACGCGCGATGGGCCTCGTAGCGGGCGCGCTCGAGCGCGATCTCATGCTGGCGAACCGCCTCCGACCCCGTCTCGGCATCGTCTTCGATGACGCGGAGCGCCGCCTCCAGGCCGATCGGCTCGAGAATGCGGACAATCTCCCGGCCGACCGCCTCGTCCGCGGGAGCGCCGCCGAACGAGATGCACTTCGGCTCGTTGTAATTGATCACCCCCGAGCGGCAGGTGTAACGCAGCACAGTGCCACTGGTTCCGCTGTAGGTGACCGTCAGCTTGCGCCCGCAGTGGCCGCAGCGCAGCAGCCCGGCAAGCAGGGCCGCACCGCTGCGAACCGCGCCGCGCCGTCCCGAGGGCATCATCTTCGTGCTGTTGTCCGCGATCACGCGCTGGTTCCGTTCGTAGGTCTCCAGGCTGATATAGCCTTCATGATGGTCGGGGATGAAGACCTGCCAGGCGTCCCGGTCGCTCACCACCTTGCGCGTGATCTTCTTTTCTCCGTCGCGGATTTCGACCTGGCTCTCGGTCCGGCCGTAGGCATAGGCGCCGGCATAGACCGGATTGGTCAGGATCTCGTGAACCCGCGCATAGTTCGGCAACTGCCATCGCAGCTGCTCGTTCTCGCCCGTCGGCCGTGACGGCAGCTCAAGACCCTCGTCGTGGAACCAGAGATGGACCTGGCGAACGCTGTGCATCTCGTCGAACCTGCGAAAGACAAGATCGATCGCCGCGCGGACACGCAGGTCCGGGTCCTTCTCGATCGCGTTCCTGCCGACACGCCGGTATCCGGCCGACACGGCCAGGAACAGCGCGCCGCGCGCCGCCTTGCGGTTGCGGCCCTCGATCGAACGCCTGCGCATGTTCGCAAGCTCGAGTTCCGACATGGTCCCGTGCATCCCGAGAACCATCCTGTCCGTCGGCAGGCGGGGGTCGTAGACCGTCTGCTCGTCGGCCAGCAGGCAACCGACGACACCGCAGAACTCGAGCAGGGTGTGCCATTCCCGGCCATTCCGGGAGAGCCTTGTTGCGTCCACCGAGAGGATGATGCCGGCTTCACGCTTGCAGACGGCGTCGAGCATGATCTTGAAGCCGGGCCGCCGGGCGCCGCCGCTGCCCGACAGGCCGAGGTCCTGGTCGATGAAGGTGACGTCCGACCAGCCAAGGGCCTCGGCGCGGGCCTTGAGCCCGTACTGCCACTCCCGGCTCCCCGTGTTGTGGCGCACCTGGTGCTCGGAAGACTGGCGCACATAGACGATCGCCTTTCGTGCGAGATGCTCAGCCGTGATCTTGTTCATGTCCGTCTCCCCGTCCGGCGTGCGGTTCGTCACCGCCTCCCGGATCAGTTGCGCCAGGAGCGCCAGCAGTTCCGTCTTCCGCTCTCCTTCCATGATGTGGGCGGGTCCGTCCGGTTCGAACAGCCGCCCTTGTCGTGTCGTCCGCCAGTTGCGCGTCATCGTTGCCTCCGTCGTCTGCAAGGGTGCAGACAACAGTATCGACGATCATGCGCAGATCCGACAAAGCCTCACGCGAGAGCCTCGGGGTGTCACGCACCGCCCAGGCTGCCGATTCCGGCCGGGTCATCCATTCGCGAATCGCCAGCGGACGGCCGCTCGCCAGCAGACGGACGTAGAGATTGTTGCCGGACGGCGTTGGACGGCGGCTCTCAAGTTTCGCCTTTTCGCCGGCACAGGGATGAAACCGGTAATGAATCGTCAGCTCGGAAGCGTGATAATGGGCAGTATGTCGGGACGTTAGGCGCATATATTGAGACACATCTTGGGGGCGGCGCCATCATGAAGCGCAAGCCTCCGGCGCTCAGGAACATCGGCATCGATCTCAACCGCCGGGCCATCGACACCTTCAGCTGCGCCTATCCGGTCGAGCTTCACCATGGTTGCTGCCACGCGTTCCTGTCCGATTTCGACTTCGACGGCCGCGAGCTGGTCTATGCCGACCCGCCCTACGTGCAGTCTGCGCGCAAGTCGCAGCGCCGCTACCGTTACGACTATACGGACGCCGACCATGTGGAGCTTCTCGGCATCCTGAAGTCGCTGCCCTGTTCGGCGATGGTCTCCGGCTATCCGTCCCGGCTCTACGACGAACACCTTTCCGACTGGCATTCGCTGGAGATCCAGGTCAACAACCAGTCCTGCATCGTCACCGAGAAGCTGTGGTTCAACTTCGCGCCCGACCGGGTGCACTGGGCGGCCTTCGCCGGACGGAATTTCACCCACCGTCAGACCGTCAAGCGCAAGGCGGCGAGCTGGGGGCGGCGCTACGCGGCGATGCCCCGGGGCGAGCGCCTGGCGGTGCTGGCGGCGATCATGGCGGAGGAGGCGGAGGAATGAGCGGGATCGACCCTCACGACCCGGAGGTGGTTCGCCGGCGGCTCGACGGGCTCCGCTCGGAGTTCGCGGGGCTGGGCTCGGGCGGTGGTCTTCTACGGGGGGCTGTCTCCCTGTTCAGGGAGTTGTTCGGGCTTGCCGGGACGCAGTCGACGATCATTGCCGCGCTACAGGACAAGCTCACCGAGGAAGTGGCGAAGAACAGTGCGCTTCGCGGCCAGCTGGCCCGCTACGAGCGCCAGCAGTACGGCCAGCGCTCGGAGAAGCGCCGCAACGCCGACGCCTCCTCCGATGGCGCCTCCTCCGACGGGGCCGCATCGCCGGACGCCGGGGAGGATGAGCCCGAAGCCGAAAGGAAAGGCGAGGCCGAAAAGAAAGCCGAAAAGAAGCCCCGGGGCGGCGTCAACGGGCGCAAGAAGGATCGTGGCGATGCCGTCAACGGCACCGGGCTGCGCTTCGGCCCCGAGGCGACGGTGATCGACATCGACGTGATGCCGCCGGAGATCGAGGGGCTGGCGGAGGGTGAATACGACATCATCTCCGAGCGGGTGTGCTGCAAGCTGGCATCGGTGCCGATCCGCCACGTGGTGCTGCGTTACCATTACAAGAAGGCGAAGATCACGTCCTCCGGCGCCCTGGTCTGCGCCCCGGCCATCGAGGGCGTGTTCAAGAATTCCTGCGCCGATGTGACCTTTATCGCCGGAATGCTGGTCGACAAGTTCGCCTGGCATCTCCCCCTCTACCGCCAGCACCAGATGCTGGCAGAGAGCGGGATCACCGTCAGCCGCAAGTCCCTGAGCGGCTGGGCCAACCGGGCGATCTCGCTGCTGGAGCCGGTGTTCGAGGCCCAGTGCCGCTCGGTTCTGGAAAGCTCCGTCATCGTCATGGACGAGACGCCGGTGCGGGTCGGGCGCGACCCGGACAGGCCGGGCAAGATGAAACAAGAGCGCCGAGCTAACTGGCGCTGGGGTAGCCGGTGAAAGTCCGGCAGGAAGGAGAGGCTAACCACCACTTCCACCGCGAGCCGTGCGCGTGCATCCGCGAGGGTGCACGTGAAGCGTCGGTAGCGGCGCGTGTGGCCAGGATGATTGAGCAACGAAAATCTTATCATTCGGAGTGCCGAGGTTCTTTGTTTGACCGAAGGCAACACCTGCAGGACCGCCATGGTGAGGGACTGCCGGGCTCCGCGCTGTCAAAGGAATCCAGGGACGCACGTACACCCCACGCCGGGACTCGGGAGGGCTTCAATCTGCCCCGGCAGTCGTGCCGGGGCCGCGGAAGAAAGGAGATAGTCTGAATCGATGACGAACGGATTGAAGCAGTCGGATCCGGCCATAGTACCGGTGAAGTCGGCGAACAAGGGAACGTCAGTTCCTGCGGAGCCGATGGAGGGAAGGGCCGGAACCAAGGGGAATCCGCGAGGCCAAAGCATGCACCGGACACAGGGCCGGGATCGCATGTCACAGGCGGCTGAGCGGATACGGCAAGCAGCCACGAGGAAACCGAAGGAGAAGCTCACTGCGCTCCTGCACCATATCACGACGGACGCGCTCGAAGCATCCTACTTCATGCTGAAGAAGGATGCGGCGGCAGGCGTGGACGGGGTGACATGGGAGGAATACGGGAACGGACTGGAAGAGCGCCTGCTCGACCTGCACGACCGTGTTCACAGCGGGACGTACCGGGCGCTTCCGTCCCGGCGGGTAGAGATACCCAAACCGGACGGGGGAACACGACCGCTCGGCATCGCGGCACTGGAGGACAAGATCGTCCAGACTGCGGTGGCGGAGACCATCCTTGTGCCGATATTCGAGCCGGAATTCCTCGGGTTCAGCTATGGGTTCCGACCCGGTCGCGGTGCGCATGACGCGCTCGACGCGCTGGCGTACGGGATAGAACGGCGCAAGGTCAACTGGATTGTCGACGCGGACATTCGGGCCTTTTTCGACCAATTGGATCGAAGCTGGCTTCTACAGTTCGTGGAGCACCGGATCGGGGATCGGCGGGTCACCCGGCTGATCTCCAAGTGGCTTGGCGCCGGCGTCATGGAAGAGGGCGAATGGCGGGACACTCTGCGGGGAACTCCTCAGGGCTCAAGTGTCTCACCGATTCTGGCGAACATCTACCTGCACTTCGTCCTTGATCTCTGGTTCCAGAGGAAATGGCGCGCCCGGACCGCCAGCGGCGAGACGATCATCGTGCGCTATGCCGACGACTTCGTGGTCGGGTTCCAGTACAAGTGGGATGCAGAACGGTTCCTGTGCGACCTGAAGGACAGGCTGGCCGCGTTCTCACTCGACTTGCACCCGGACAAGACGCGGCTCATCGAGTTCGGCCGGTTCGCGATGGCGAACCGCCGGGCACGGGGAGAGCGGCGTCCCGAGACCTTCGACTTCCTCGGGTTCACGCATTACTGCCGAACCACGCGGAAGGGACGTTTCGGACTGGGGCGCAAGCCGATCAGGAAGCGTGTCACCCGGACCCTGAAGCGCATCGAGGCCGAACTGCGTCAACGGATGCACGACAACATCTACGAGGTCGCCATATGGCTTGGTCGGGTTGTGGGCGGCTGGCTGCGTTACTACGCGGTCCCGACCAGCTCCCGATCCCTCCAGACGTTCGGGCTCCGTCTCAAGCGACTTTGGCTGCGCGTCTTGCGCCGCCGGTCGCAGAAGGACCGCTTTACCTGGGACAAGGTCGACCTGCTGGCGGCGGTCTTCTGGCCTCCGCTGCGGACCGTGCACCCATGGCCGGACAGACGGTTTGCCGTCAATCACCCGAGGTAGGAGCCTCGTGCCTTAACGGGCATGCGGGGATCTGTGCGGGGGGCGTCGGGCAACCGGTGTCCCTACCGCGACTGCTACTACTGGCCGGTGCTCGGCGACCGGGACGAGGTGGTGTTCCACTTCGCGCCGTCCCGCGCCCACCACCATGTGGAGCAGTTCCTCGGCGATTTCGACGGCACGCTGGTCAGCGACGGCTACGGCGCCTACGCGGCGTACGCCGAGGCGCGGGGGGAGGCGGTGAAGCAACAGAATTGCTGGACGCATTCCAGGCGCAATTTCGAGGAGCAGCTGGACAACCATCCGGTGTTCGCCGGGAAGGCGCTGGATCTGATCGGGGGCATGTACGGGATCGAGAAGGAATTCCGTACCCGGCCGCCGCCTGAGCTCCTGGAGGCGCGGCGCACCCGCACCCGCCTGCTGGTCGACGCCTTCTGGCAATGGTGTGAGCGGACGCTCGGGGACCCGGCGCTGACGCCGAAGCACCCGATCCGCCGGGCGGTCACCTACGCCGTCGAACGCCAGCAGGCCCTCGAGGTGTTCCTCGAAGACCCGTTGGTGCCGATCGACTCGAATGGTGTCGAGCGCGCACTGCGCCGCATCAAGCTGGGACAGAAGAACTGGCTGTTTTCCTGGACAGAATCCGGCGCACGGAACGTCGGGATCGTCAACAGCCTCGTCGCCACCTGTTTCCTGCTCGGGATCAGCCCTGCAACCTATCTGGGCGATGTCTTCCAGCGCATCGACACCCATCCGGCCGACCGGGTCCACGAACTGACGCCACGCCTGTGGAAGGAGCTCTTCGCCGACAACCCGATGACCGGCAGCATCGACATGACCGTCGTCCGGGCTCACCCGGACGCCAGCCGGGGACCGCCGTAACGCTTGCGACGGCGGCGAACGGTGACGTCGATGCCGTCGATCAGCGCCATCAACTCGGTCGAAGACAATGCAAGCGCCGCATGGCCGGAGGCCGGAGGCGGGGCGAACAGGCCCTGCTCCAGGCGCTTGGACCAGATGAAGAAGCCGCCCCGCTCGAAGCCGAGGACCTTCACGATGGTCCTGCGCCGGTTGACGAACACGTACCAGCGTCCATCGGCCGGATTGCACCCGAGATGGCCCGACACCAGCGCGCACAGCCCGTCGAAACTGCGCCGCATGTCGGCCGGGTCCGTCGACAGCCAGATGCCGCCCCGCGGCCAGCCGCCGAGCATCACGACCGCCGAACCCGCAGGACGACCCCGTCGCCCAGGTCAAGCTCGACGTCCCAGCCCGAGGAAACCGGCGGCGCAAGCTCGACAAAGGATCCCTTCCCGCCCCCAGGGCGGAGACGGCACCGCCAGTTCGAGAAGGTCTTCGAGGACAGCCCACGGGACTCGCAAAACTCCCGTTGCGACAGCCCCGAGCGCTCGAAGTCCGCCATGATGCCGCTCCACTCGTCTGCGCTGCGCACCACCGGCGCACGACGGGAACCAGCCGAACCATTCAAACCTGACATGACAATTTCCTCCGATCATTGATGAATGACCGGAATTATCCCCACCCAACCCTCGCGTGAGCAACCGAATTATCAGACGTCGCCGTTTACCCGCTTACGCCAGGCTGACATCCTCGACGCGCAGCGCCACGAACTCCGAAACGCGTGTCCCGGTTTCCAGCAAGGCCTGGATCATGAGGCCCGACTGGCCGTCCCGGGCATAGGCCGCATCGATGAACCGGAGCTGCTCCTCGAGCATCAGGCGGGACGGAGCGGTGCGCCGCTCCTTCGGCGCCTTCAGGCCCGCTTTTTCCCGCGCCGCCCTGAAGACGGCCTTGGTCTGGACATACTCGATGCCTTCCCGCAGCAGGATGTCTGCAATCTCGCCGGAAATGCGCTCGATATACCCGCCCATGAATTGGCCTGTGGCATTTTGGAAAACAAACCGGCTTGCGGTTTATCCCGATCCGGCGGCAGAATCCACTGTCATGGAGGGGTTCGCGCCGCTTGGGTTTTCCTCTCTGCGCATTCTGGAAAACCGTCGCAAGGGGAAGGACATGAAGATCGAGATCAGGCTGAAGATCGATGCCGGGAAAGTCAATGTCATTGACGAGGAGGTGCTGGAACTCGACAAGCCGCACGACCAGCTGGAACAAATCGGTCTCTCGCTCGACGAAGCCAAGGATCTCCTCGGGCAGTTGCAGGAGCGGATCGTCGCAGCACAGGCCGCCGCCTTCGTGGAGGACAACCGCTGCTGTCGCCACTGTTCCAGCAGGCTCTGGAGCAAGGAGCAGGCTTCCTTCACGTTCCGCACGCCCTTCGGCGACGTGCCGGTTCCGGCGGCACCGCACCTGCAGCG
Organism: Paracoccaceae bacterium; assembly: GCA_963664045.2. Taxonomy (GTDB): domain Bacteria; phylum Pseudomonadota; class Alphaproteobacteria; order Rhodobacterales; family Rhodobacteraceae; genus JAPPHA01. Next base: position 9,659 of record CAXXGT010000009.1, read on the forward strand.
CTTCAGGCGCGGGCTTGCAATATGCAGCTTCGGTCCGTTTAGGCCATCTTCCCGCGCAACGGACGAAGCGGTGGCGAACAGCATGGCCTCGATCCGGCGCATCCACTCGCGCCATCGCAGCTCGCTTGGCAAGTCCTCCAAATCGCGCTCCAGATCAGTTTCGGCGTGATCGGTTCCGCGTGAACCTGACCAAGACCGCAGGACTCTGACGCGAATCAGGACCCTTCGTGCTGGAGCGCCGTCAGTGCGGCAACATGACGGGGCAGATCGCTGCGGGAATGCAGTATGTCAACGATGACGACTTCGTCTGGCCGATCCAGATACACCAGGAAGTGCTCCCCTGCCCTGACAAACCTGAGATCGTCGGCGTCATCCACGAGAACCGCGCAGCTCCGGCTATGCGCCTGGCCGTTCAAGATCGCGTCGCAACGGCTGAGCAACTCAGTCTCGTAAAGCTCGGCCTGCCTGTGCCCAAAATTCTCGATCGTCCATCTGGCAATCTCGACAAGGCTGGCTTCCGCACGGCGCGTCAGCCGTAAAGATCGGCTCATGAGGTCGCGCGTGCTTTCGCAAAGGCCCGACGGACGGCGTCCTTCCCACTCCCTTCGGCAAGATCACCGCGGTTTGCCTGCTCAAGACCTTCCATCAGGCCCTGCCGGAGATCAGCGAGCTGCGCCTCTTCCTGCTCGAGCAATCGAAGGCCAGCGCGCATGGTCTCGCTTACATTCTGGTAACGCCCAGATGCGACCAGTGTCTGAACCAGCTGATCCTGGGTGTCGGTGAGAACAACATTGCGTGTGACCATCAGGCGCATCTCCTCATTGGCAATATATGCCAACGCCCAGCCTTGATCAATATCCTCACGCCGCCAGCCCGCTTAATCGGCCAGAGAGGGGTCGGCTCCGGCTGAGTGCAAAATGACACTCTAAGCGATTTTCCGTCTGTTCAATGTTCGATAGATGGTTGGTCGTGATACGGAGAAGACCTCTGCGAGCTCGCTGATCGAATACTCCCCGGTATCGTGCATTCGCCAGAGTTCCTTCTGCTGCTATTCCGACAGTTTTGGCTGTTTCCCTCGCAGCTTGCCCTTCGCCTTTGCGATTGCCATGCCCTCCGCGGGTGCGCATCGTGATGAGGTCCGCTTCGAATTCGGCGAAGGTGGCAACGATGTTGAAGAACATTTTCCCCATTGGATCGGTGGAGTCATGGACTGTGGCGCCGAGTGCGAGTTTCACGCCTCTTTTCCGCAACTCTTCGGCAATTGTACGTGCATCCGGAACGGCGCGGGCCAGACGATCCAGCTTTGAAACGACCAGCGTACCGATCTGCGTCACAAATGGGCACACCCGCAGGTGACGGTCGAATGTGACACCTCTGAACGCCACAAAAGGGTGGAATGTCGACTTCTGTGACAGTATCAGGTGCCAATCTACCCTAATGTGACAGTGCTCATGCCCAGAATCGGATATGCCCGGGTCAGCTCGTCGTCCCAGGACCTCGAGATCCAGAACGCCAGGCTCAGCGCAGCGGGCTGCGAGGTCATACGCACCGAGACCGGCTCAGGTGCTTCACGCGAGGGCCGCGCCGAACTGCAGGACATCCTGGAATTCCTGCGGGAAGGTGACGAACTGGTCGTACATCGCCTGGACCGGCTCGGGCGCTCCACCCGCGACGTGCTGAACCTGGTGCATGAGCTGGATGGCAAAGGCGCGTCGCTTCGCGTGCTTGAGCCCGAAGTTACGACTGCGGGAGATCTCGGCCGCCTGGTTGTCACCGTTCTCGGCATGGTGGCCGACATGGAGCTGAAGTTCATCCGTGATCGCCAGCGTGCCGGGATTGAGGCGGCGAAGAAGAAGGGCATCTACAAGGGCCGGCAGAAGCAGGTTGATGAAGAGATGATCAGGCAGCTTGCTGCAGAGAAAGTCCCGAAAGCGAGGATCGCCCGCGATCTCAAGATATCTAGAATGAGCGTCTATCGTGCCCTGAAGAATAGAGACGGGTCGACTGCGAAGAACGGTTCCGCGCACTCCCGCTCCGATGCTGACGACACTCCGAGCGCACCGCCGGCATGAGAATGTCAGCGTTCACTGAAGTCTTTTGTGACAATCCACTGAAGTTATTTGTGAAAAACGACAGTCGGGGTCGGAGGTTGGCACAGGGTTGTCTTGAGGAAACGCTCGTTAAAATCGGTCAGTTCAGTCGCAAGGAACCAAACGCATTTCATCGCCCGATACTGTCAAGTAAAATGGTGAAAGAACGATTACGTCGACAACGCATGAAAACCATCGCCTATCTCAGGGTCTCAACCCCACAACAGGATGCAGGCAGCCAGCGCCTCGCCATTCTCGAATATGCCCGCAAACACGGCCTTCAGATCGACGACTTCGTCGAGGCAACAGCACGGGGACAGGCCACGGCAAGGCACCGCCGGCTTGATGAACTGATCGGTATTCTCAACCGCGGCGACAGCCTTGTCGTGAGCGAACTTTCCAGGCTCGGGCGCTCGCTCGGCCAGATCGTCACCGTCCTTGACGGCTTCGCAAAAGCGGGCGTCGCGTTCATCGCGATCTAAGGAGAACATCCGTGTCGAAGGCAAACAGGATATCCAGACAAAGGTCATGACCACGCTGTTCGCGCTGTTCGCCGAAGTCGAGCGTGACCTGATCTCGGAGCGCACGCGCGAGGGCCTCGCAAAAGCCAAGGCCTCCGGCAAGACGCTCGGGCGCCCGAAAGGATCACTGGGTGTGTCGCGCCTGGACGGGAAGGAAGACGAAATTCGCCAGTTCATCGACCTCGGTGTTTCCAAGAGTGCAATCGCCAGGATTACCGGTGTCTCCAGGCAAACCCTCTATCATTTCATCCGAACAAGAGGCATTGCGCCGGGTCCTTAGCGTGCATTTTTACACGAAATGTGTTGGTACCCTGAGGCAGGCGGGCGCGCGGACGGCGCTGGGACCCGGAGGGTTCGCCCACTACGTGTCCAGCGCCGAGTCCAGAGCGATCGGCCTCTACGGAGACGAGTGGGCGCCGTGGTGGTTCGGGGAACTCCCGACCAAGACGCGTTTCGAATTCCACAACGCTCGAGAGCATTTTTTTGCGTCGCGCTCATTGCCGATGACCGGGAGGCTCTAAAGATCATGCTTGCCGGCAATCGTCCGAATGTAGGGAAGCCTGAATTGCGATGCCTGAGCTGATTGCGGGTGGCCCGACGATCCCGGTTCGGCTCCTGAACGAGCTGGACGACGGCAAGGTTGTCTTTTTCTGCGGGGCAGGGGTCTCGATGGGACCCGGCTCCGAACTTCCGAGTTTCGCGGGTCTGGTGGAACATGTGTACTCCGAAAGCCACATCGAACCCGACGTGGTCGAACGACATGCGTGGGAAACCGGGGCCTTGGACAAGGCGCTCGGTCTCTTGGAACGGGACATACGCCTGGGAACCCACGCGTTGCGGCGGACCGTGATCAAACGGCTTTCGGTGTCGCCGAGCGGCGAATTGAACGTTCACAAGGCACTGATCGACCTATCGCGAAACGAGCACGGCGTGCGTCTCATCACGACCAATTTCGACGACAGATTCGTGGAAGCCGGTCTTGACACGGAGTTGGTGGACGCGGCCCCGATGCTTCCGCTGCCGAAGCCGCACACCTGGTCGAGCCTCGTTCATCTGCATGGCCGAATTGTGCCGAATGAAGGCGGCGAAAACCTTGTCCTTACGGCAGCGGATTTCGGGCGCGCCTACCTGACCGAGCGGTGGGCGGCGAGATTCGTCACCGAACTTTTTCGCGAGTTCACCGTCGTTTTTGTCGGCTACCGCGTCGGCGATCCCGTCATGAGCTACCTGGTCGATGCGCTCGCTGCCGAACGGTCGATGGGCGCACGGTTCACGGCGGCGTACGCATTCGCGGAATCCGACGGTTCCGAGTTGGGCGATTTAAAGGCACGTGATGAATGGCGCGCGAAGAACGTTGAACCGATTCTCTATGACCGGAGGGAGGATCACCGCCTTTTGGAAGAGACGCTGATTGAATGGGCGCGCGTTCGATCAGACCCGTTTCACGCCCGTGCCCGGATCGCGATCAACGAGATGGCGAGGATGCCCGCCGGGCCGGACGACCCGATCGTGGAACGGGTCGTCTGGGCGCTGGAGGATCCGGTGGCCGCGAAGGCGCTTGCCGACGCACGGCCGGTCGAGGACGAAGACGAATATGTGAAGCTTGAGACATGGCTCGACATGTTCGCCAATAAGGGACTCCTGAGTTGTGGTCCCGATGAGTTCAATTCGAATGGTTCGGAAGGCAGCGGCACGGTGGTGAGCCTCGTCGACGACGGTTACCGGTCGTTGAACCCCGTCAACCTTGACATGACGAGAGTTTGGCTCTCGGTCTGGCTGGCCCGCCATCTTCACGTGCCCCAGTTGCTGTGCTGGGTGTTGAGAAATGGCGGGCAATTTCATCCCCGGCTTCGGCAGGAGGTGGAACGAAGGCTGGCCGCCGAAGATTTGGACATTCCACCGAGGCTTCGGCTTCTCTGGACGGTTCTTCTCGACAACAGGCCTACGGACCCCCGGATGGGACTGTGGATGTCCGGTCGCTACAAGGCGGCGACCACGGACGGGGAACGCCGGCGGATCGAAGATGAGGCCATCGAAAATATCGCACCGTGTCTCGTTGTTCGTCCCGGCCCCGCGTCGCGCCTGACGTTCCGACAGTATGTCGAAAAGAACCCGCGTCCCTTGTCGCCGATCGAGACGTGTGGCCACCTTAAGCTCGTGTCGGGTGACGACAATGGCCGGCGTAGAGTCGGGGAGATCCTGCAAGATACTGACCTGATGTCTCGGCATGCCGAGACATTGACCGGGCATCTAGAGCGTGCGGTCGATCTCGGAGAGGAAGATGACAAGGTCTATACGAATTCGATTCTGTATCGGCCATCGATCGCGGCGCACGGACAGAACCGTGATCGCGACAGCTGGACCCACCTGATCGATCTTGTGCGCGACAGCTACGTCGCTCTGTCTCGCCGTGAGCCGAAGCGCGCGGCCAATCTGCTTCTCCGGTGGATCGAATCCCGGAAGCCTTTGTTCAAACGGCTCGCGCTTCACGCACTTGTCGAGAATCCGAAATCCGACATTCGGCTTGCTCGGGATCTGCTCCTCACGGGCCGGAAACCCGGTTTGTGGGAGATTGAACTGCACCGGGAAGTGATGCGTTTCCTCAGGAGGGCCGGAAACAGGTTGCCTCGGAGTCTACGGGTGGAATTCGTATGCGCAATTCATGATGGTCCTAGATTGAAAAAGAATTTGGATCCATATGGCGGCCCGGAACGGCTTCGATACGAAAAGGCTTTGCGGCTGAAAAAGTTGCGAGATTCCGGTGCGCAACTGAACAAGAAGGCGAGGGCTCTTGCCGATGAAGCGGTTGTGGAGCGGGAAGGTGGCGATGCCGAACGGGACGAGTTCCTTACGTGGCATGACGAGTTACGGCGGATCGGCGTTGAGGAGTTCGCGCCGAGGAAACTCGTCGACGGATCGGTTGCCGACGTGGTTGCCGCTCTCGAAGAAGAAAAAGTCGAAGAGGATGAATTGCGGGGGTTGGTTTCCCTGGGGCGGGTCAAGGTGGCATCTGCGCTGCGGCGCCTCGCAGGACAAGGCAAATGGCCTCCACTCTACTGGCAGGGATTTCTCTGGCATCTGGCCTCACCGCGGGGGGAGCGCAAACTGCCTTCGAGATTGCGCGGGCATGTGGCCAGAGTCCTTGTCGAGGCCCCCGACCGGCTGTTCGGCGCAGTCGGATCGGCGGCCGGGGAGTTCATGAACCGCCTCGCCGAAGAGTACGGAACCGATCGCGAGGACGAATTCAGGTCGCTATGGACAAAGGTATGGCAGGGCAAACCAACGGTCGAGGCGGAAACGGTGGACCTCAAAGATTCGGTTTCTGTCGCCTCGAATCATGCCGCCGGCAGACTGGCTGAGGCTGCATTGGTCCGGCTGGGAAAATACGAACCGCATGCGGGTGCGGGAATTCCTGGGCCCGTGCGACCGTATTTCGATGCAATTGGCAAGGATCTAGGAGGGGACCTGGGCCGCGTCATGCTGGCGATGAGGCTGCACTACATGTTTGCGATCGACCCCGACTGGACCGGAGAGCACCTGATTGCGCGGCTCTGTCCTGGGCAATCGCAGGAGGCGGCCAATCTCTGGTCCGCTTACGGTTGGTCGCCGAGTCTGGGTCCGGATCTGCTGAGAGCGTTCAAGGGTGCGTTTCTCGAATTCCTGCAGAGCAGAGAACAAGGTGGACGGAAGCTCGGTAATCTTAGGAGCCTATTTGTGGCAGTGTGCGTAGAAGCGCCGGAAGAACTGACCGAACAAGAGATTCTCAGTGTCGTCGAAACATTGCCGGAAGAAGGCCTCAGGACAGTGCTGGGAAGTTTGAGGCGGCGGTTTGCGGGCGAACCCGCGGAACGCGATCGAATTTGGCGCGAAATGGTGCATCCATGGCTTCGCGACTACTGGCCGCAGGCGGCCACTCGGAATACGGCGGCAACATCGGAGGCAATTCTGGGGCTGGTGGTGGAGTGCGGTAATGCATTTCCGGAAGCGGCCGCGTGGTCGCTGGTATACTTGCAGTCGGCCAAAGGACGGGGCCTTTTTTGGCTCAGGGAGAGTGGACATGCCGCACGGCATCCGGAGTCGATGCTTCGCGTGCTTGTCAGGGTCGTGGATGCGGATGTCTTGGAAGGGTACGAGAAGGACACCCTGCAGGAAGTACTCGATGCGCTGGTCGGAGCAAATGCCGAGATGGCCGGGGATCCGCGATTTCGACGCCTGTACAAGATTGCCAATCAGTGAGTGATGCGCGAAATGAGCGGGCGCCTCGGATGACGGTCAGGTCTACCGCAACCCTCACTTGGCGACTGCTCGAATCTTGGGGGTGTTCAAGGCGGGCTTGTTCATTCGCATTCAGAATGCGCATTCGGGGCATGAGGGAATCCGTTGCTGGGAATTACAGGGAAAACGTTCGTTTTCCCTGCGCGTGAAGTACGATGAATGTCGTTGAGTAAACCATCCCAAAAGATATCTTTTATCTGGTGAAATACTGTTTTCTTCGAATGTGGGCAGATGATGACTGCAAGTGCATCCAGGACCATCGGATATCTTCGGGTCTCCAAAGAAACCCAGGACCTGGACAAGAACCGGGCCGATATCCTCACCCTTGCCAACAGGGAGGGTTTCGGCCGCGTCGAGTTCGTCGAGGAGAAGGCTTCCGGCAGGATCGCGTGGCGCAAGCGAAAGATCGCAGACATTCTGAACGAACTGCGCGAAGGCGATGCCCTGATCGTCAGCGAGATCTCCCGGCTCGGACGCTCGATGCTCGAATGCATGGAAATCCTGTCCATTGCCTCGGACGCCGGCATTCGGGTCTATGCGATCAAGGGGTCCTGGAGGCTCGACGAAACCATCCAGAGCAGGATCATCGCCATGGCCTTCTCAATGGCTGCCGAGATTGAACGCGACTTGATCTCGGCCAGAACCAAGGAGGCGCTCAGAGCGAGAAAGGCCTCCGGGCAGCCGCTCGGGCGGCCCAAGGGACCAGGCAAGAGCAAGCTCTTGATCCATTTCGTCCGGAGATCGAGGCGCTACTCGCAAACGGATCAACGCAAAGGTTCATCGCAAAGCGCTACAACACAACGCCCGGCAACTTCTCAAACTGGATGAAAAAGAACGAAATCAAGAAACCAAAGGCGTGAAAACCCTATGGCGGAATCGGTACCTATGTTGGGTTTAGCCTTCAATGCAATCCATATAAAAGCAAACCCCGGGCGCATGCTAGACGCAGAGGCGGACCCGGGGGGTTACAGTCCAAAAGGTGGTTTACTTGATGACCGATGTCAACACTTTTCTGACGCTCGAACATGTATTTTCTCGCGAGCGGATGCAGACCTACCTTGACGCCGCTCATGGAGATCGTGCAGTCGCTCTGCAGCACTATACCCGAAACGCACAACTCGGGGCCGCGTTCCATGGACCGTTACAAGCACTTGAAGTTGCTTTGCGAAACGCCATGCATGCTCAGCTCGTAGCACGTTACGGCAGCCAGTGGTACACGGAATCTGCCCTTGGCCTCGACAGCCACGCCCGTGACAAAATTAACGATGTATTGGATCGTGGCATGGGTGTGTCAACCCCAGGGCAGTTCGTGGCATCAATGTCGCTGGGCTTCTGGGTCCGGCTCGTTGGCCGTGGCGGCTATATCAACGGCGGTCGCAAAGCTGACTACGAAAGGACACTCTGGCGTCAGGCACTATTCAAGGCGTTTCCGGGCCGTCCCCGCCGGGCAGTGCAGCAAAGATTGGATCACCTGCGAAAGCTTCGAAACCGGATCGCGCATCATGAACCGATATTCGACCGGGATCTGAGTGAGGACTACGAAAACCTCTTGGAGGCCGTGGGCTGGGTTTCGGCAGATGTGCGATCATGGATTGAGGCTCACAGCCTTTTGCCGGACGCGCTCCAAGCCCCGCTCTCTGCGCCAATTCGTTTCTAGCCTGGCTCCGCATCATCAAGCCATGAGGCGGCGAGGCAGACTCGTCTCGAAATCGATCAGAGGGGGTGACGCGAAGATGGCCCTAACCCAACATGGGTAGTGCGCCGTGGACTACCCACCTGTTGTAAAGAGGTTTCAGCGGGTTTTGTGCCCGCTCCATCGCACATGCCGGATCGAATTCCGTCTGGTTCGCCAACATGGCACAAGCGACAGCGATCAGTCTGTCTGCCACGCTCCGGAGAGCGCGGGCGTGACCGTGGCCCCTGGCACGCAGCGCGGCGTATTTCGCCTGGCAGATCGGGTCGATTCCGGTTAGGGGCGGAATCGTACGTTTAGCGAGTTTCCGCTGCCCGGATTTGGGGACATCCGAAGCCTGTAAGTAGATTGACCGGTTTCCGAAACCGATTTAGGCGGACAACCGGCAGCGTGATACGAAAAAGAAGGGGATTATATACTTGATTGAAATTCACCGTCTGGCGTGGGTTTCTCGCGGTCGTCTTCCTGGCGATTTTCCACTCTGCGCAACAGGGCGCGGCCTACGTCCTTCGGGGTCGCGCCCCTGTACGCAGGGTTCAGTACCTCGATCGGTTTTCTTTCGTTATCCTCGATCATTCCAGCTTCTCCTTGCCCACCTCGGTTGCAGGAACGCCGACCAGTAGCAGCGGGCACGGGCTGCCAACACCACGCTCTATTCGGCTTTGTAGCTTGGCCCAATGTGTCGTCGCTGCGCCGAACTTGTCAGCGACGAATTTCCTTGCCCAGTCCGCGGCGATCTCTTCAAAGCCCAGCGTTTCATATTGCCCTGGCCGACGATGTTCCGGCGCGACCTTTCCGGTTCGATGCGCAAATCGCCAAGGAGGATCGGCGAGGATTGTCCCAAAAGTCTGTCCATCGAGGTCTACCGCCAAATCTTCGGCGGCACTCACGATACCAAGTCCCGATACATGATCCTCTTTCCGACCATGCGGACAACAACAGCTTCCATCTGTTTCAGCGTATCTTCCTCCCTCACGTTGTGGCGTCCGGCAAACTCATTCACATAGCGATGCAAATGCTTCGCGCTCATGTGATGACAGACGCCGATATACCCGCGCTTCAGCATCGACCAGAACGATTCCATGCCGTTCGTGTGGGCTTGTTCCCGGACATATTCGCCGACCGAATGCTTGACCGCTTCATGATCGAACGGCATTCCCCGATACGCCTTGGCATCGTCGGTGTAGACCTTGGCATCCGGCTCAGCATGGTCTGCAACGAAGCCTTGCAAGGTCGGCGCATCGGTTGATTCGATCACCTTGGCGGCAACCTGGTTGCTCTCACGATCCTTCGCGCCGACAACGGCGGTTTTCCCGACCGCGCCGCGCCCGGTGTCAGCCAGTTCCTCGCGCCTGGCGTTGCTCATGTTCTTGCGTTTGCCGCCCATGTAGGTTTCGTCAACCTCGACCGGGCCAGCGAATGGAACGTCGGCACATTCGCCCGACCACGCTTCCCGGATGCGGTGCAGCATGAACCAAGCCGTCTTTTGCGTCACCTTGATATCCCGATGCAGTTTCATCGAGGACACGCCTTTCAGGCTGGTCATTTCGAGGTAAATGGCAAAGACCCACTTGCGCAACGGAACCTTGGATCGCTCCAGGGCCGTCCCGATCCGCACGGAAAATGCTTGCTGACAACCCTGGCAGTAGTAGGGCAGGCCGGACGTTTTCGCGGCGATCGAAGTTTCGGTGCAACCGCAACGCGGACAGTGCCGGGCATTCGGCCAGATCAGGCTTTCGAACCATTCCGTTGCCGATTGCTCCGTCGGAAACATGTCGGTCAGCTCGATGATGCTGATGCCTTCGCGGTAGTGCTTGCCGGGTGCTGATTTTACCATGACCTTTAACCTCCTGATTCTTTTATAGGAATCATTTGGATTTCAGGCAAGTATATAAGCCCCAAAAGAAGGCAACGGCAATCTACCGTGTGAACGTCAGGAATTGAAAATGATGTTCAGAGAATCGATCGGAATGCTCGTTCCAGATGCCATAGTGCTGACGGAAGAACTGGGCAATTGGGAATGCAGCCACAGACGTATCGACCTCCTGAGTCTCGATCGAAGCTGAAGCCTCATCGCCGTGGAATTGAAGCGTACAGAGCGGGTCGATTCCGGTAGGGGGCGAAATGACACTCTAAGCGTTTTGTCTTCGCCTCTCGTTGCATTCACGGGTGATTGTCCGCGCATTTGACGCTGAGCGCTGCGAGAATGCACATTTATCCGGCTTGCCTGTGCCGTTTTACGACGTCGAGGACGGTATTCTTGCTGATTCCGAGGTCACGGGCGATCCAGCGGTAGCTTCGTCCCTCGCTGACGGCCTGAAGGACCTTGGGCGCAAGCTTGTCTGATTTTGGCCGCTGCCCTGGTTGGCGGCCGAGCTTCTTCCCCCGTGCCTTCGCCGCGGCCAGCCCCGACTTCACGCGCTCACTGATCAGGTCACGTTCGAATTGAGCGATCCCTGCCAGCATTGTGGCCATCATCCGGCCATGTGGCGTATCGAGTTCGAAGGTCATGCCGTTCATTGCGACGACCGAGACCTTCCATCCTGCCAGTCGGTTCAGCGTGGCGAGCAGATCCTGTGTCGATCGCCCCCACCGGGAGAGCTCGGAGACAAGGACGGCGTCGATTTGCCGCGCCTGTGCGAGATCCATTACCTTATTGCGTGCGGCAAGATTGGCGGCTGCCCCTGGCGCGGTTTCCCTGAATATCCCCGCCACGTCGTAGCCGCATCGCCCGGCGAACGACGTCAATTCCAAGACCTGGCGCTCGCAGGACTGGTCCGCGGTGGAAACCCTGGCGTAGATGGCCGCCCGCTGTCCCAATTGAACCTCCCCTGATTTCGGCCTTGCAAGTCATTGATTTATATGACCCGGGATTCGTACCAAACAGACTGTACTCAAACGGGGACGATGAAGAACACTCTGCGCCCTGGGTGGGTGTCAAGGCTCAAGTACATCTCACCCCTCGGATGGGCACATACACCGATCACAGGCGAATACAGATGGCCCAGAATGGCGGCCAAAAAACGCTTAGAGTGTCATTTCGCGTGCGCCGTGAAAGGCGCGTCATCCTTGTGGGTGCGAATCCCACCCAGCAAATTGTCGCTTCGGCTGGTAGCAGCCAGGGCGGCTTACGGAGGTAACGATGTAGGCTGAAGCACTCTGGCAGAAGGGCCGCCTTGGGCGGCTCAGCGAGCAGACAGGCGTGCAGCGAGTCTGGCTGCTGAACTAGCGGGTGGAAGTCCCGCCGGCGCAATTCTTGGTTTGGCGCCGTAGCATATCCCACGGGTACCGGGGTGACCTGGTGCCTGCGAGCTGGGACGTAGAAAGTCATCGTGGGCGTGGCGGGAGCAAGGCTCCAACCGGTCCGGTCAGTCAGGATGGCGAGCAAACCGAAGGGCCGTAGCGAAAGCGAACGATTGTTGATGCGACGAAAAGTTCGCCCCCACATGGAAGCTGACTTGTGGGGATATTGGAGGATGCCAAGGGTCAGCCTGTCACCCGATGGCTAGCACCGGTGCGGAAGAACCGAGGTGAGCACGCACCGGGTCCCCCGGCGTAGAGACGGCGGCAATTCGGGAAAGTTCAGCAGTGAAAGACCGGAAGGTGAGGAGAACGGACAGGATGTTGTGACCCTTGAATGTCAAGGACCGTGCCAATAACCGCAGTGCGGGAAATGGCACGGAGTTCTCCTGACTGGCGGATGAGGCCGATTAAGCGGTGATGGGCGGAACAACATAACCCGTCCGGAGCGAGGGCCTCTGGGCTCAGGTGGCGAAGGCGGCAGGTGTGCAGCGAGTCTGGCTGCTGAACTAGCGGGTGTGAGTCCCGCCGGCGCAATTCTTGGTTTGGCGCCGTAGCATATCCCACGGGTACCGGGGTGACCTGGTGCCTGCGAGCTGGGACGTAGAAAGCCATCGTGGGCGTGGCTGGAGCAAGGCTCCAACCGGTCCGGTCAGTCAGGATGGCGAACAAACCGAAGGGCCGTAGCGAAAGCGAACGATTGTTGATGCGACGAAAAGTTCGCCCCCACATGGAAGCTGACTTGTGGGGATATTGGAGGATGCCAAGGGTCAGCCTGCTACCCGATGGCTAGCACCGGTGCGGAAGAACCGAGGTGAGCACGCACCGGGTCCCCCGGCGTAGAGACGGCGGCAATTCGGGAAAGTTCAGCAGTGAAAGACCGGAAGGTGAGGAGAACAGACAGGATGTTGTGACCCTTGAATGTCAAGGACCGTGCCAATAACCGCAGTGCGGGAAATGGCACGGAGTTCTCCTGACTGGCGGATGAGGCCGATTAAGCGGTGATGGGCGGAACAACATAACCCGTCCGGAGCGAGGGCCTCTGGGCTCAGGTGGCGAAGGCGGCAGGTCATGCCGGGACACAGAGCCCGGTGCCGACCGATGATATCACCCGGATGACGGGTGGTGCTGTCGAGCCGAAGGGCGGCGCAAACGCGGGATGTTGCCACGGGCATGGCTGGGTCAGCCTTAAGCGTGGCGGATGTCGCGGAAGGCACCGCACCGAACTCCTGCGGGGGTGCCTGACGCTTGAAGCCGGACCCGGGAAAACCGGACGTCCGGAATTTTAGGGGGGATGCTGGAAACGTGGCCTTTGGTGCGCGCGCCAGTGTCCTACCCGACCATGCCGGGACACAGAGCCCGGTGCCGACCGATGATATCACCCGGATGACGGGTGGTGCTGTCGAGCCGAAGGGCGGCGCAAACGCGGGATGTTGCCACGGGCATGGCTGGGTCAGCCTTAAGCGTGGCGGATGTCGCGGAAGGCACCGCACCGAACTCCTGCGGGGGGTGCCTGACGCTTGAAGCCGGACCCGGGAAAACCGGACGTCCGGAATTTTAGGGGGGATGCTGGAAACGTGGCCTATGGTGCGCGCGCCAGTGTCCTACCCGACCGGAACGTGAGTGAACGCCGAGCAGGCCTCGAAACGCTCAATGCGGGAGCCGACCCTCCGCGAATTAGGGGAAGGCCGACGGCGGTCCGGGAAGCAAGCGACAGACGCACCGGATCGTTCCCGCCGGGGTAGTGGCGCCGGCATGTCTGCAAGATGGATGACGATGCAACACGGGAAGCCCTGTCGGTGGTGTGCACGCACCAACCGGAAATCCGCGAGGACCAGTCCGGGCCGGCAGGGTGGCGGACAGGCCTGTAGTACTGGAGACGCCGGGTAATGCCGGTCGAGGGAAGGGGCCTGACTTCGAGAGCGGTATGGAAAGGAAGCAAGGCATGACCACTGGTCAACACCTAACAGGGTCAAAGAAGGTTCAGAAATTCCAGACCATGCTCCATGCGAAAGCGAAGGAAGAACCCGGACGTCGCTTTCACGCCCTCGCCGACAAGGTCTGGCGAACGGATTTCCTCGACGAAGCCTGGGATAGGGTCTACCGCAATGGCGGCTCTGCCGGGGTCGACGGGGAGCGGTTCATGGACATCGCGGCGCAGGGCGTGGACGAGTGGCTCGGGGAACTGTCGCGGGATCTGAGGGAAGGGACCTACAGGCCGAAACCGGTGCGTCAGGTTCTGATCCCGAAGAAACAGCCCGGCAAGTTCCGGCCCTTGGGCATTCCCTGCATACGGGATCGGGTGGCACAGACATCGGCCATGCTCGTGCTTGAGCCGATATTCGAAGCCGACCTGCAACCGGAGCAGTACGCCTACCGGCCGGAGCGGAGTGCGAACGACGCGGTCAAACGCGTCCACAATCTCCTGAACACGGGGCACAAGGAGGTGGTCGACTGCGACCTGTCCAACTACTTCGGCGAGATACCGCACGCCGAACTGATGAAGAGCATTGCCCGGCGCGTGAGCGACGGACGGATGCTCGGCCTCATCAAGGCGTGGCTGGAGATGCCGGTGGAAGAGGACGACGGCGAGGGCGGCAAGCGCCGCACGAACCGGGCGCGCAAGGAGCGGAAGGGAACGCCGCAAGGTGCTCCGATTTCGCCCCTGATTTCGAACATCTACATGCGTCGTTTCATACTGGGCTGGAAGGTGCTGGGCTATGCCCGGCGCACCTGTTCGGAGATTGTCAATTACGCGGACGACTTCTGTGTGCTCGGCAAGGCCTCGGCGGCAGAGATGCTGGCGGGTGTCGAGCGGGTCATGGACAGGCTGAAGCTGCCGATCAACGAACAGAAGACCCGGTGCCTACGGTGCCCGGAGGAACCGTTGGAGTTTCTCGGGTACCGCATTGGACGCACCTACCGCCCGAAAGGGAACGGGAGCTACATCGGCACCCGCCCGAGCACGGCGAGCGTTCAAGGCATCTGCCGCAAGATCAGTGAGCAGACGACCGCACGGTACGGGCTGATGCTGACGGGGGAGATGGTGAAACGTCTGAACTGGATGTTGTCCGGATGGGCGAACTACTACCACCTCGGACAGGTCAGCCCCGCCTATGCAGCGGTCGATGCCCACACGACGAAGCGGCTGCGACAGTGGCTCATTCGGAAGCACAAGGTCAAAAGCGGGAAGCACGTGCGCTTCTCGAACGAACGGCTGTGGACGGTCTACGGCCTGGTCAACCTTGCGCCGAAGACCAAGGGCCTTCCGTGGGCGAAGGCATGATCTCGTCGGAAAGCCGGGTGCGGGAAATCCGCACGCCCGGTTTGATGAGCGGGGACGAGGAAACGTGGCCATGGTGAGGACTGAGACACCGGCACAGCGCGAAAGCCGCCGGCAAACTGCTACTCCCCACACCTAACGCAGGGCGCGCCTCTCCCCGACTCTACCCCTTACCGGAGTCGACCCCCTACGTCCGGGTTGTCGGCGATTCCAGTCTCGAGGTGGACGAGGAGAAGATCCGTGCCGCCGAGCTTTGGGACGGGCTGCACGGTGTCGTCACCAATCTCAGGGGCATCGGCGTACAGGACCTCTTCGATCGATACCGTCAGCTCTGGCAAGTTGAAGAGAGTTTCCGCATGACCAAACACGACCTGCGGGTGCGGCCGGTGTTCCACTGGACCGACCGGCGCATCCGTGCCCATCTGGCCATTGCCTTCATGGCCTATGCCTGTGTGCGCCATCTTGCCCGTCGGGTGGCGCTGCAGAAGCGGCCCATGTCGCCACGGGTCATTCGCGAGGCGCTCAACGACCGGCAGTGCTCGGTGCTGCACGATCCGGAGACCGACAAGCACTATGTCATTCCCTCGCGGCCGAGCGCGGAGGCGAAAGCAATCTATGCCACCCTCGGGCTGGACGCCTCGGCCCGCCCCTACGGGCTGGGCACCGATGGCGCGGAGGCGAAATCGGCTCGATCCTGACCCACACCTCCCCCGCGGGCGCCGGATGTAGTGCCTAATCCAAAATGTGAATCACTGAAAATTAATGCGTTACAAAAAAAACCGTCGAAGTCAGGAATAGGGAGCACCAAAATGCTGGAGCACGCCGTGAAGTTCATGAAACGCCAAGGTATCCGGTACTTGTATGAAGGCGACGCCGGATCATCGGGCTGAATTCCAGCAACCGGACTGTCAGCTGCAGAACCGATCCGGTCTTTGACGAAGTCCATGCATCCGCCGTGCAAAATGCCGACAAGAGGCATTCCAGGAAGCCAACTGCGGCTTGATCCCCAGGTTTTTGGTGCTCCCCAATATTATCTGCCTCGATGAGCGGCCGTTTTGACATTCAACGCTTTGAGCCTTTCAGAAGGGAAAGGTGACGATCAAGCACGAAATCAACGAATGTACTGGCTGCGCCGACAGCAAGCCGGGCATGTCTGGGTTCAAGGCCCCTGAAGTCTCGGCCGCGCCCGTGCCCCTTTCCGTATGCATTTCGTATTTGCCCGAGAGCATGGGCTATTTTTCCCAGGCTGGTGAGCACTTCGCGGATCTCATTGGCGGCCTTGGTATTTTTGTCTATGCCTTGGGGCATAATCCGTATTTCTTGGCGCAACAACTTCAATAGCTCGGGTAAATCGGCTCTTTCCCGATAGGATACACCCCTATCATCCAGAATGAGTTTACAGCAACTCTCCACGATTTCCTTGGCCAATGCGATTGCTTCTCCTGGTTCTGTATCACCGACGCGCTCGAGCCTTCGTAGATCTTCATATAAATTGCTGGAATCAAGAGATGCTGCAACAGCCTTGATGCGTTGCGTGGAAGCACCCAGGCGCCGAACCGCGCGTTCAGGTTCATATTTTGGGCGTCCATCGATTATTACGTCTTCAACAAGTTCCCACCCGTCCCGCTTCAAGTGTCCGTTAAATGCTGCCGCAAGTTGAGCTTGCTCAGAAGCATCCTTTCGAACGGCCGGATTCAAGACCTCAGAAATGAATTTAAGGAAGGTCTCTTGATCCAATTCATACAGGGAGAAGCGACTGTCGACGAATATCCAGTCAAGAGGCCAATCATCATTGTTTACACGATGTTGCCAAATATCACATTCGGCCGTCTCCAATCTGCTGTCGAAAGACGGCAACGAGGCAAGATCGAAGATCCCATTCAGGAAATCAACTTCATTGACGCCGCCGTACCAAATCGTTTCTCTGGCCCTCATTTCATCGAGAATTGCTGCTCGAGTCTTGGTACTGATTGTTCCGTCGGGTGATTTGAAGTTTGGGGGCGGAAGTGTTTTGGGGCCTATTTCAACATTCAACCAGAAACCTGTATCCTTTCCAAGCACGGTCGATATGTTCTTGTCTATAACCTCGACCAAGCGTTCCACCTCATCTTCTATGGAGACGAATATGTCGACGGCGATACGCAAGTGAGCCGTCCATATTTCCGTGCCTCCATTCCAATTGTCATAGCCAACGTGATCGAGATCCACTTCTGCCAAGGTCAAGACACGTAGTGCATCGACTTCTTTCTTCAGGCGAAGCATTTCAGCGACTGTCGGCAGGGCACCTTCAATGTATCGCCGCGTACTCAGAGGGGTCATTGTGCAGAGTCACCTGGGCATGTCGCATCGAGTCGGATGCCGGATGTTGTTAAATCTCGACATTCGATTTGGTGATCGATCGTATGCTCGAACAGGAGGGAGCATATCGAGATCAATGAATACCGGTAGCAGTTTGTGACAGGGTGGCGTAATCGAATGAAGCGTTGGGGCAGGCGTCTGGCTGGCATTGTCCACGGTCTTGTCTCAGGCGCTCAGGGATGTGCAATCGGCCATAAGGCCAGTGACCAAGCGTTCGATCAGATCGAGTGTGTCTCGGACCATCGGTGCTCGAACAACGATCCTCTGGCCAAGACGGTAGCGGGTGTCGCCGGTCTTGCTGAGGTAATCCTGATCAACGATGCCTTGCGTGTGTGCAAGCAGGTGGCGTTGCTGGAAGGATAGGGCCAATCGGTTCATTTCGCCATTCGAGAGATGATCTGCGTAGCGCTTGCCCGTCGCAGCCTGCCAAAGCTGGCTACCTTCGGCGAGATTCTGAAAGGCATTCCGCCTGGCGGTTGGCGCCGAGAGCATGTTGGAATACAGGGCTTCGGTGCAGCGCTGGAAAGTCGTAACGGCGTTTTGGAGGCTGTTCTCGACAATGAGGCGGGTCGCACTTTTCGCCGCGTCGCGGTCCTGAATGGCAGCGCGCACGGAGTCCAGCGCCTCCAGAGACTGCCTGATGCCAGCGATGGTCTGGGCAAAGACCTGGTCAGCCGCGTTGTGACCACAGGAAGGGCAAAAGTAGGCGGCACCGATAACCGCGTATCGGCACGCGCAGGCAGGGCAGACAATTTTCAGCCGCATGGGTTCGGCCGCCGCGGGCGGTAGGGCGATCTGTCGGGGTCGGCTGTCGACTTTCATTGTCATGGAGATGAGGCTGTTCCGCGGTTGGCGCCGGTTCCAGCGGTCAGCATCACGCTTGAGGGCGTCGCCCATGGTCGAACGCAAATGTGCAATTGCCGCCTGCTTCATGTGCTCGATTTGTTCTTCCGTATTCCATTCAGTGGATTCTGCCGTGTGACCGCAGAACGGGCAGAAGACTTCCTCGTCGCGGACTTTGGCCTTCCAGTCCTCCATGTGAACCTTGAATTGAAATTCGCATTCCTCCGACGGGCATTCCCGGTCGAAGTAGCCCTCCTCGTCACAGGAAATCGACACCGGGATGCTGGTAGTCCCGTCGAGCATCCTCAATCTGCGAATCGTTTCCTCAAACACGGTGTTGCCTGCCCTCCGGAACCGTGACTGCGACTGGATCTTTCCCGAGTCTACCGGTCCACGCGGGCGCGGTCCCGACACATGTCCGCCGCAGCCGTGCTTCAGCGAGGCCAGCGCCGGCTGTCATCGCCGATTTCGCGTTTCTCATAGACGGTTTCAACTTCCTGACCGTTCCATACGTAACAGAGGTGCCGCTCCTGGTGGGCGTTGGAGAGAAGGGGCGGTCGGAACACGGCGACACATTCGCCCCCTGTCCGGCGAACGCTGTCATAGGCGATCCCGTTCGACCCGGCCGCGCGCAGTATTCTCGCCAGATGCTGGCCCGCGGAGTAGTTGTCGTTGTGGTAGACAAGCGGCTGGGCAGTATTCTGGTTGCGCAGATCGTGCATATCTCCAACGAGGTCGACGAGATAGACCCGCATGTCCAATTCCATACGCGCCTGGGCCGTGGCGCCCAGGAACTGCTCGCGATGGTGTTTGGTCTCGGCGATGGCCGTGTCCAGATCGTTCGCGGCATAGAAGACGCCGTAAGTGCCATCCGAGAACCGGCTGCCGTTTGGGTTCAGATGGGTAAAGGCTGCCATGATGACGGTGGTCCCAGGCCCACTGATGCGATCTTCCGGCGGCACGAGTTCGATATCGCCGGCCTCGTCACGAAGCCTGGGATTCGTGAGCGCCTCCAGCTCGAAGATCGCCTCAAGGTCGTCCGGATCGGTCACCCGCTCGAAGAGCTGAATCGGCGGAAACCGGCTGGGGATGATGCGCCAGCACGGCTTCCATTCGACGCGGGCAACCGGCAACGTCATGCCCGGCCACCCCGCTGCGCATCGAGGTATTGTCGTACGACGAAGAGGTCTGCCACCTGGCCTGAGAGCATCCGTTCAAGAGCCGACCGACCACTGAACGGTAGCGCCGCGTTTGGACGCCTCACCCAATCGTCGGCTGCCTTTTCGTCCGGGAGCAGGATCTGAAGGGCCTTGTAGACGCCCAGTATGTAAGAAACGCGCTCCAGCGTATCCTTCGGCAGAACAGTGTTCGGATCCTTCTTCCACTTGAAGAAGGTCGATCGGGCCGTCAGCCCAAGCAAAACCATCTGTTCATCGACCGAGAGGCTCCAGAGCTTCGCTATGCGAAAGAACGTCCGCAACGCCGGGGCAGAGAGGCCCTTCCGGTCAAACTCCGTTGTCCGACGCGCTTGTTCAGCCATAACCAACTCCATAGATGTTGTGTGTCAAAAATATAGTCCACATATGGACAATACGCAAGCTGAAATGCACCGAATGATGAGGGCTTCAGCGCCGGGCGGAGACGGTAGATCGACGGGGGCGTTGGTCCGCGTTGGTGCCTGAGGTCGACAGATGGATCGGTCAACAGATTTCTGCCATTGCTAATCGAGATGCGTGCTGCGTTCGAGGAGTTCGGTTGGGCGGCTGTGCGGAACGATGATTCAGAGTAAAGCAAGTGATCGGGGCAGCTGTGGGGCAGGATAAAACTACACGGCCCAAACGCTCGCTGTGCGAATTGACCAAATATTTCGCCCATTGCTATTGTCGTTTCCTCAAATCCCGATCCTCTCGATTTCATCCAGCGAGACGCGGTCGGCACGCCTGTCATAGAGCTTGGTCGTCTTGGGGTCCGCGTGGCCGGCCAGGTACTGGGCCACCTCGACCCGAGCGTCCGGATTTTCAAGATAAGCCGTGATGCCCGTCGCCCGAAACGAGTGATTGCAGACATCCGTCGAAATTCCTGCAACCCGGGCACGTCGCCGGAGCATTTCCCACGCGCGTTGCCTGGTGAGGCGCCGCCCGGATAGCGAGCCGTCGCGGTTGAGCGAGCGGAAGAGGGGGCCGTCACGATCGAGGTCGATTTCGGCGGCCTCAATATAGTCCCGGAGATAGGCCTCGAGGTTGTGATGGCAGGGAACTTCCAGCACCTTGCCGCCTTTCTCAAGCAGGCGCAGCCAGAGACGGCCGTCGGTTAAAAAGACATCCTTCACGTTCATGGCGAGTGCTGCGGAAACCCTCGCGAAGCTGTAGGTCATGGTTGCGATCAAGGCGCGGTCGCGAAGGCCTCCGATAGTTTCCACCGGGATAGAGCGCAGGAAGCTGCGGCACTCGGCGACGGAAAGAACCGGCGTCATCCCGCGGCGAACGGTGTGTTTCGGACCGCGCACGGCGGCGGCCGGCGATGACGAAACCACCTGGCGGACCGTCAGCCAGTCGAAAAGCCGCCGGATCCCTGCAAGTTCCTGCTTGACCGTCGGGCGCGAGGCTTCACGCATGCGTTCCTCCAGCCACACCGCGATGTGGACCGGCTCGACGTCGACGACGTCGTGGATTCCGTATTCCGCAAGCCAGTCGAAAAGCCGGTGCGCCGCGCGCGCGTAAGCCTGGCGGGTATTCCGGTTCCGGATCTGGGCAGCGAAGAAATCCAGCCAGGCCCGGCGGCCGGTCTCGCCGGCACTGGCGACGGCGGCAGGAACGATGCCCACTGCGACGGTGGCGGACCCGGCCACGCCCAGGGCGCCGGTCTTTCGTACGATGGTCATCTTTCTGGTACCAGCCTCTGGTTGGTCAAATGTCGTCGCACTGACAACGGACATCGCTCCAGCCACAGATGACGCAGGCACCCCAGGCGTCGGTTCTCCTCAGTGGCTTTTGCGCTGGCCGGGCTCCATTGCACCGGTTGCAAACCCACAGTACGTGTGCCGAGACTGGGACGGTATAAAGGTTGTCCCAAGGATCAGACTCGACGCGAGGAACTGCAAGAAGGCCCAGACGGCCCGACGCTGCATATATGATCAGCAGGAAGAACATAATGTGATTGGATCTTGAAATCCTCCGAGGACAAGGCCTTGCAAATGCAGAGGCTTTGGCACTTTTGGCGTCATTTTGGGTATACCCATAATGACAGGTCGAATGAACACCACATCGTCACTTTCCGTTGTTCATTTAGGGTTGTTTCCGACATAATGCACACACGATGCCGGAGGCATGCCCAAAATGAACACTTCTACCGCCTGCATCGGCTATGCCAGGGTCTCGACAGCAGACCAGAACCCCGAGGCCCAGATCACGGCACTTGAAGCCGCGGGATGTACCATGATCCGGACCGAAACCGGCAGCGGCTCCAGCCTTGAGAGCCGTCCCGAGCTCGGCATCATCCTCGACTTCATCCATCCGGACGAGATACTCGTGGTCACGCGCATCGACCGTTTGGCGCGTTCCCTGAAGGATCTCCAGGTCATTGTCGCGAAGCTCAGGGAGAGGGGCGCCCATCTCGCTGCGACCGAACAACCCGTGGATACGTCAACCGCTGCCGGCAAGGCGTTTTTCGACATGCTCGGCGTCTTTGCCGAGTTCGAGACCAACCTGCGCCGCGAGCGTCAGGCTGAAGGAATTGTCGCGGCCAGGCGTAGGGGTATCTATCGCGGACGACCTCCGAAGATCGATATGGACACAATCAGGCATCGAATTGTCGAAGGGCAGTCACCGACCAGGATCGCCCGCGAGATGGGGGTCTCACGCGGAACCGTCTACAAGGCCAAAGGCAAGGCTGGAGACCATGACAAGGCCGGTCAAAGTCCGTGAACAATCCGGGAAGACCCCGCCCCATAAACGTCACAAAACACGCGATCTGTTCGCCGTCTGTTCTTCAAGATGTCCATATATGCAGCTTCGGTCCGTTTAGGCCAACTTGGGCCAACTATTCGCCGGAAAACTTTTCGACGGAGTTTGCGAAAGCGATGTGTCCCCTGATGAAGGAAAGATCGGTCTGCTTCACTTTGTCATTGTCAAGTAGATGCCGATATGCCCGAAGACGGTTTCTGTAGCCCTTGGTCAACCGAATATGATTGCCATGAACAAGTAGACCATGAACTTTTAACCGTCCTGGAAGACGGTCAATCGAGGTTTTTGATTCCTTTATCCGCCACCCGTCATCTTTCAACAATTCTTGAATTGCCTGAAGAGCATTTTCAGGAGAACCTGTTCTCCCGGATAGCACGATGTCATCTGCGTATCGAGTGTAGGTATGACCTAGTGATTGAGCATACTCGGCTATGTTCCTGTCGAGATCATTCAGCACTATGTTTGACAACACCGGACTCGAAGGGGCTCCCTGAGCCAAACCCATTCTGAAGCAGGTCAACTTCGTGATGGCGTCCTTGCTGAATTCGTCAACATAGCCAAGATTCTCCAGTGCCGTCCGGACTTTCACAGTCGTCACCGAAGGGAAGAAATCTCTAATATCAACCGAAATCACCCACGTACATCCAAGATGTTGAGCTGCGGCCGCAATATGTGATCTTCCTGGAACAAATCCAAACACCGCGTCATGCGTTTTCCAGCGGTTTTGAAAGTGAATGCTCAGCCATTTCTGTATAGTCTTCAGAACCACCCGAGGAGCGTGAATCTTCCTCGTATCTCGTCCCTTGGGAATCTCAAATTCCCGGTAGTATCGACTAGTCCGGTTGAGTAGGGACCACACAAACCCAGGGTTGAACCCGAACATCGCCGAGATCGCGGCCCGTGACGTTGCCGGTGGTAGACCCATCTCAAAGTATCGATGGATCAGAGCGGCTTCGTCATCCTCTGCCTTATCCCCGATCAACCGGATCAGTTCCTCTGGACTGTTCGCAAGAAATCCGATCATGAATGATGAGGGGTGTGGAAGTCTCATCTAGCAAAGAAGTCTTTCAAAGGCGGCCGTCGTGTTCGACGGGGATTCGAAGGATCGCCGTCGAACACGACGGAACCCTTCTATCTTTGATCTTAACGAACGGGCGTGATGCACACCCTCGTCGAGACTTCCACGACACCACGTTAGTGTTTCCAACTAGCCAATTCAAGAGCGCGAACCACGTCGGGACTCCGACGGTTCTTGCCCGAGCCGAGGATTGTGAGCCCCTTTACCGTCATCACATACAGGTCATCTTGTTTTCGATGAATTAATTGGTTTCGCCTCCAGCGATCGAGCCTACGCAATAACCAGTCCTGACCCGGAACCTCAAATCCTCGTCTTCCAAGTTCCGATACAATATCATCAAGCGACACGGGAGATTTCCGTCGGATTGTATTTAGACATACCGTGTCGGACGGCAGGTTTAGTTCCGACGTATTGATGAATTCATTTAGTCCGAGACCGAAATACTCAAGCATCCCGGCTATCGAGGCGCGGATTTCATTGGACTTCTGCTTGTTCGTTGCCGATTTTGGCTCGACCCAGACCGAAACCTTGCCCCGGTTTACACTGCTGAAAACATTGCGAACATCATCAGCGTACTGCCTCATAATCATTGACTTAATGCTTGCACTGATATCTTCGTCTCCACGGCGGAGCAAGATCACCCTGATTATACCAAGTTCTTTTTCAGCTGCCTTTTCCACCTTGGATATGGCGTAGTTACTGGGTACCTGTTTCCCAGTTTTGTCAGTCTCCACTGTCACAAATACGAGGTAACCACCGCGGTCATGGTCCTCCACAACCGATCCCTCCAGTTTGATGCCTCGATCAATGAAATGCTGTGCAATAAGGTCGGTTTTAAGCATGGATTTCATCCCAAACGCTCTTGACGATAATACAGTGAGTTCGAGTGTTTTTCTCCCAATCGTGTGCTACGGTTACATCGACCGACCGTAGCGCAAACCTTGCAGTTTCATCAAAGTCTACATGTTCCTCTTGTTCGTAATCAGCAACCACTCGGATGCCATAAGCCGTCGATATGGTCTTGGCCAATTCATTGACTGACCACTCAGCACGATTGATCTTTTTCACGAGTGTTCGGTCGTTTTTCTTCCTCGCTCTTCGTCTCGCATCCTTTAGCTGCTTCAACACCTTTCCGTTCAGGACTTCAGAGCAACTGGTATGGTTCAATTTGGTCCAAGATGAATCCAATGACGCCAACATTTCCCGAATTGTCAGGAATGCACTGTAGTAATATCGGTTAAAAGCCGACCTGGCATAAGCATCCTTGTTGTGGGTTTCGGCACCAACGGCCTTCTTCTGGAGGTGATGGCCCACCGTGTGCATTTGCAATCCGACACGCATAAATAAATGATTACCGATTTATTCGGTTCACTCAACCTTTCAAGGGGTAGGTTCGGGATACGTGAAAAAAATGTCATAGCGCAAAGCCAGCCCCACGCTGCCAATTGGGAAGCACCAAAGGCGGAAAACCGGTTGATTCAGGCAACGCAAGCCAGAATGAACAGGGCGGCAAGAATCGGGTTTGCCGTGGCAACCACCAGGCCTATGGCCACCGCGGCCTTGAAAATTGCAAAAAAGATCGGGGGAATTTCGAATTCGGGATCAGGACGCGGTCGAAGACCCAGAATGGCGACGAAGACAGTCTCGCCCCATCGGGTCGACTCCGGTTGGGGGCAGAATCGTACGTTTGGCACGTGAAGTAACCATTGTTCGCCACAGGTATTCGCCGGTGGGCAAGATATGAGCCCACCCGAGCACGAGATATGCCTGAGCAGATCCAGTGGCGTCGCAAAGCCAGGCAGTTCGCATTCCTGGACCGCGCGGCCGAGTTGCTCGGTATTCCAGTAGATTGTGACCGCTGCGAGAAGGTTGAGCCCTGTGATCCGAGAATGCTGGGCCTCGGATGTCCGGTCGCGGATCTCTCCCTGGCGTCCGATCCGCAGTGCGTTCTTCAGCGCATGATGCGTCTCGCCCTTGTTCGGGCCGAGATTGGCGCGTTGCTGCATGTCGATATCGAGCGCCCAATCGATCATGAACAGCGTCCGTTCGACCCGTCCGATTTGGCCTTAACCCAACAAAAGTACGTAAAGTAACATAAGGGGGAGCGACCCGGACGTTACGGTTTCACGCACGTTCTTGTCTGAGTTCCCTGGTGCGTTCTACCGCTACTTCCCGCTAGAACGCCATTTTCCCGATCCAGAGTTGTACAGGCTTCTCAGCATGATCGCAGTTCATTCAACCCAGTCATGGGGGCATTTCAACCTGCTCAGTGAGAATGACTTTTCCAACGAGAAGCTTCAGGACAATACCGGCATCCTGCACCCAAATCAGCCCCCGGGATCGTCCCCGAGAATTGGGAGCCGCCAGCCAGATGAAAAGGAAAGCACACCAGCGGGATACGGAAAATGCAATGTTACTTTACGTACTTTTGTTGGGTTTAGGCCATTTGTCGACGACACCCTTCCTTGGCAAAGGGAAGCATTTGCAGATGCCGTCGAAAACCCCCGGATCATGACCAATCCAAGGGAACATCATTTTTAGCACTCAGACGGAACAAGCCCATTTGCCACAACTTAAAGAGCTTTTGAGCTTTTCAGAAAACGCGAAGAATTCATCGCCTTCTACGGGATATAATGCTTCGCGGGGAATTTTCGGGAAGTTGAAGTTATCGTTCTGCCAAAACGGATTTTTGCAGAATTTAAATTTGGCGATTAACCTTCGGCCAAAATCGACTTCATGCGCACGATATAGCTGTTTTTGTTCAAAAACTGCAATATCCGGATACTCTCCCAAGAGATACCCCTCTTGAATGTGCGGCCGAAACGCCTGCGGAGGACAAACACTGGCGAGGCGGATCACTTGCAATTCGTTCTCTATACTTGTTGTGACTGCGCCAGAAATATTTGGGATACCCAAGACGAACACATACCCTCGGTCCCCATCATGGTCCGACGCAAATGACGCAGCGACCCGAAGCGAGTGGGTGACATCAAGTAATGGTGTTTTACATACTTCATAGTGTTGAAGAATTGACCACCGCAAGATTTGCCGCCTCATGACTTCGCGATTACGCGGGAGATCACCGTTGTCTTTGTAGTGTTGAACAAGAAGCTCTTCTGCCTTCCGAAGCCTTTCAAACCGTTTCAGCATCTCTGTGTTATTGGGGTTCCGATTTGCCCCCCGAAAAATGCTCGGCTTGATTGTCGTGTTGTTATGTGCATTCCGGTAATCACATGGTTGCCCACGTAGCAACAGGACATGATCTCGATTTTCATACTGTAATTCAGCTATTTTCTTTGCCAAATCTATGTAGTCAGAAACATAAACGGCACTGTCTTTTCGAATTGCTGTACATTTCTTGGCAACAATTCTGCATTTCATTGGGCAAAATGATTTGAGTGTGGATTCTCCTATCGTATGCATAGGGTGCTTTCGTAAAGGAAGGCGTTCTGTGGGTGAAGCAAAATGTCATGGATTTCGCAGTAACGATCTTGAAATGTTCGTAACCTATCCAGATGATTTGGGTTGCCCCGGATCATTTCCCGTTCGGTCCGTCTCAAATTCCGATCCTCTCGATCTCGTCGAGAGAAACACGCTCGTCGCGCCGGTCGTAGAGCTTCGTCGTCTAGGGATCCCCATGGCCGGCCAAGTACTGCGCCACCTCGACCCGAGCCTCCGGGTTCTCGAGATATGCCATAATGCCCGTTGCCCAAAACGAGTGATTGCAGACGTCGGTCGAGATCCCTGCTGCCACGGCGCGCCGTCGGAGCATTTCACGAGAGCTGTGCCGGTTGAGCCGGCGCTCGGATAGCGAGCCGTCGCGGTCGAGCGAGCGGAACAGGGGGTCAACACGCTCAAGGCCGATTCCGGCAGCCGCAATGTAGTCCCGTAGATAGACCTCAAGGTTGTGATGGCAGGGAACTTCCAGAACCTTGCCACCCTTTTCATGCAGGCGCGGCCAGAGATGGCTTTCGGTGAGGAAGACTTCCATCACATTCATGGCCACGCGGCGACTGAAACCCGATCGTTAGCGTGTATTTGACACGAATCTGGCTAATACCCAAATGAAGACGATGAAACGCGCGAAAGCGGTTGTTCAGGGCACACAGCACCTGCAAAGCGCCACCCGCCGCGGAACGCGGCTCAGTTCAACGTGTATAATGGGAACCAGATTGTTATGGGAGAACTTCTGCTACTTCTTCGGAATGCCCATACCCTTCAACACCCACCTGGTTGTCGTGCGTTCCAGGGGCTGTCCCCTTCCCTTGAAACCGCGCAGGTCACCGAACGGGCGAAATCCTGCTTGGCCGTCGACGAAATCATTGAAGTCCCCCGCGAAGTCAATGACGTTCACCAGACCCAGCCGAGCCTCGGCTTCTTTCCACTTCATGCCATGCGCCATCTTGTCCCTGATGTGTTCGCCAATCTTTAGCTTAGCGATTATGTCATCGGGAACACGGCATCCGAATACAATCTTGAATAGTTCGAGAAAACGGCCGCGGGACATATGGTCTTCATTCAACAGCTTGCGGGTAAGTCTTGAGTTGCACCAGTGCAGCTTGACGATACCGCAATAGATGGTGTTTCGTTTGGCCCGTTCCACACGGGAAAAGACGTAGCTAATCGGTATCTCCCAATTGTAGTGACTCACCAACTCCACGAAGTCTGGAAAATACTCCCGTATCTGTTGAGGAGCTTCATCGTATTTTTGAATTACTGCCCTGTAATTTTTTGCCACTTTGCTGTCCTTTCTTGGGTCCGGAAATCGGATAACCGGCGAGACGGATAAACTCGCCCAAGGAACATGGGCAGCGGCTAAAGTCTGCGAGCATGGCCGTCAAGACACCGACGCGGGCTGAACGGCAGATCGCCATGTGGGCCTTAACCCAACAATAGTACCAATTCCGCCATAGGAATTCTTATTTTGCATTGAAATGATGGGGGTCGATTCAGGTACGGAGCGAAATAGATCATCGCCCGGTTGCCGTCTTTAGACGCGCGATCACCCGGCCCACCTCCGGATTCTCGTCAGCCAGGGTAGCCAGTTGTTCGGGTGTGAACCGCTCGTTTTGCGGCTGGTGGTCACCGTGTGGGGGGTCGGCGCCATGCTTGAGCAAGAGGGGTCGATTCCAGTGCACGGTTTTCCGGATGATTGGCACTCAGGGTGGGACAGGCCTGTCCGCACCCCCAGACTCAAGGCGTGCATGGGATTCCGGCCCCGGACGGAGTAAACTGCCCTGCGGTTTGTTTCCGCGAGGTAGAGGGTAAATCCATGGGCGACAAACTCGGCCGCATCTCCGGCGAGATCGCGGACATTATACAGCGCGAAGGCGTCGACTACCACCAAGCCAAGGCAGTCTTCAGGGATGCACTGAAAAATACCGGCGTCCACACGCCGACGGATCCGCAACCCCAAAAGTCAGTGCAGGAAACGGAAATGGATCATCTCCTTGCCGAGGAATTCTGGTGCAATCCGAACTTTGCAGAGCTGTTCGCAGTCGCGTGCGACCTTCAGTTCGAGACCTTTCAAGTGCTCGGAGCCACACCCGAGCCTCCGCTTGGCAGCGACGGCTACGGCGATCTTCTGGTTGAGGCGGATATGGACGGGCAGCGTATAGGCTTACTCATCGAAGACAAGATCACTGCGGGTACGCCACCGAGGCAGGCAGAACGCTATGCGGATTATGCTGAACACCTGCGTCTGAACGGTTGGGACCGGGTGATTACGGTGCTCGTTGCCCCTGCCGCCTATCGCGGCGAGCGGGATCAATACGAAGCCAGCGTCGATCTTGAGGAGGTGGCGGAAATGATTGACTCGCCGGATCCTCTTCGGCGTGACTACCGGCGGAACATCATCAAACGCGCACTTGAGAAGAAGGAAAGGATAGGTGTCCAGAATCCGGACCCGGTACTGCACCGGATTCACGCCGACTATCGGGATTGGGTCAAGGAGCGCCACCGCGTAAGCGGGCATCCGTACGAATTCCCGCGGCTTGAGAAAGAGTATCACGACAAGGACGTCTGGATCGACAAAATTCGCCACCCCGACTTTCCCAACCATATCTGGTTGCGGCATCGGTTCTGGACGTCACAGAAGGCCGCAACGGGCATGGTTGATCTGATCATCTCTCCGGCGACGGCAGTACTTCGGGAGCATCTGCATGCCGCTGCCCCGCAAGAAGCGATCATCAGTACCTACGGCAGGAAGAAATAAGGGATCCAGATCTCGGTCAGAGTACCGGAAATGAGGACACCGACCGGATTTCGTGAATCCATCGCTGCCAAGGCTCTCGCAGCCATGGGGCGATTGACCGAATTCCACTTGCAGTTGAAGAAACTGCCTCCGCATCTATTTCCGTATTTGAATTTCACCATGATCGAGACTCCCAGCTCACAGGACCTGCTGCGGATACTCCGCAGCCTTGGCGAGGAGAGGACCGCGATAGGAGGGGATGCCAAGGTGCAGTATATCCTCGGGCAGATGTACGAATTCGGCCTGGGCGTGGAGCGGGACCACGAAGAAGCAGTCAAGTGGTACAGAATGGCTGCTACACAGGGGGATGCTGACGTGCAGTTCTACCTCGGAGTTATGTATGAGCATGGCATGGGCGTGGAGCAGAACGCTCGGAGGGCCGTGATGTTGTACGACTTGGCAGCCGAGCAGGAGCATTCCGAGGCGCAGTTCAGCCTCGGGAACATTTATGAGGGCGGCCAGGGCGTGGAGCAGGACGCCAAAGAAGCCGTCAAGTGGTACCGCCGGGCCTCCCAAGGCAAATCCGTTCTCCGGATTTTTTTCTTTACCTGCATTGACATGACTATTGGAGGTGGACTCTCCCGCAGCACCGGTCTACAGTCAGCCATAGGTGATTCGCGGCAAGGCGGTATGGAACGAAAGCGTGGTGGATCTTTCCCAAGTGTCATTGGAGATGGTGACGAAGGTGGACGAGGCCCGCTTTCGCGCCTTGATGCAGGAGCATCATTTCCTCGGCGACGCCCAGCCGAGAGGCGAGACCATACGCTATGTCGCGCACTGTGGGGGACGCTGGCTGGCGCTGGCGATGTTTTCGGCATCTGCGTTGCTCTGCGCGGCGCGGGATGACTGGATCGGCTGGGAGCGTGGCAGCCAGTTCAGCCGCCTTCACCTTGTCACCAACAATTCGCGGTTCCTGGTTCTGCCCGGCGGGGTGCCGAACCTCGGCTCACGGGTGCTGTCGCTGTGCGCACGGCGCCTGGTGCGGGACTGGCCGCTCCGCTTCGGCCACGAAGTCCTGCTCATGGAGACGTTCGTGGATCCTGCTCATCACCGGGGCACGGTCTACCGCGCCGCCAACTGGCTCTGTGTCGGGCACACCCGGGGCTTCGGCCGCCTGGGCAGCGGCTACATCACCCACGACCGGCCCAAGCTTGTCTTTCTCTATCCACTGCGCCGGGATGCGCGCCGCCGGCTGAGGACGGCCCACCTTGATCCCGGCCTGCACAAGGGAGTTCCGAAGATGACACTCACCGCTGCGCAGATGCGCTCCCTGCCCGATTACTTCCGGCAGGTGGAGGATCCGCGACGCAGGCAGGGGCGGCGGCACGCCCTGCCATCGGTGCTCTCGCTCGCCACCGCCGCGACACTCGCCGGCATGCGCGGCTACAAGGAGATCTCGGAGTGGGTCGAGGACCAGAGCCAGGCGGTTCTGGCGTATTTCAGGCCGCGCTTCGACCAGGGCCGGTACATCCCGCCGAGCAGGACGATCATCCGCGACGTGCTGGTCCGGGTGTGCCCGGACCAGTTCGACGCCGCCCTGCGGCAATGGAACGAAGACCACGGCGGCCCCGACAGTGCCCTGGCCATCGACGGCAAGACCATGCGCGGCGCCGTCGATGCCGATGGCGTGCAGACCCATGTCATGGGCGTTGTCGGCCACGACAGCAGGAAATCCTACGCCAAAAAAAAGTCGGAATGAGGCCGGGGGCGGACGACGAGGAGAAACGCACCAACGAAATCGGCACAGCCATCCCCCTGCTCGACATGCTGCCCGACATCAGCGGCCGCACCATCACCGCCGATGCCATGTTGGCGCAGCGGAAACTGGCCACCTACCTCCTCGACCGCGGCGCAGACTACGCCTTCACCGTCAAGGGCAACCAGAAGACCCTGCTCTCTGATATCAGCCTGACGCTCGATGAGATCATGGCCAGCCGTGCGCCTGACTTCGTCGAGCCCGAGTGCAAGCCCGACCACGGACGCAAGGAGAAACGCTCCATATGGGTCTCAAGTGAATTGAACGACTACGCCGACTTTCCCGGCACAGGCCAGGTCTTCGCGGTCCACCGCGAAACCCTTGAGATCAAGACCGGGAAACAGTCGAAGGAGACGGCCTACTGCATCACCAGCCTGACCGAGGACAGGGCAACACCCGAGCGCCTGCTCTGCCTCAATCGCGGGCACTGGGGGATCGAGGCCAACCACCACATCCTCGACATGACCTTCGACGAGGACCGAAGCCGCATCCGCACCGGCCACGGCCCGGCGAACGCCACGCTGCTCCGGCGCTTCGCCATCGGCCTGATCAAGACGTCCAGCGACAATGTCGCCGAGACCACGCGCAGACTGGCCCGAAAACCCAGGCGGGTCCTGGACATGCTGAAATTGACAGGCAACACCCGCCCGCGCACGGCGTTCGGCTGAAGACCCACCACACCCGCGCCTGAGTTGCCTATCCTGTCTCCACCCTCGAAGACGGGGGTGAACAGGCATGTCCGGCAATCGCCAAATCGCCGGAAACGCCACCGGGAAACAGCCCCGGGCGCAGAATCATGTGCCGTGGGGCCTTGTCCGGGGTCGATGTGACGTCACCTAACGTGAAAAAGGGCGCAACGGTGAAATGCGAAAGACAATCGCGTCAAACCCGCATACCGGCAAAAAAACAGAACAGATTCACCCTGCCGGGCCTCCAGGCTGGGGCATTCCGAGGCGCAATACAGGCTCGGGGTCATGTATTACCTTGGCGAGGGCGTGAAGCGAGACCATCAGAAAGCCATCAGGTGGTACGGCAAGGCGGCCGAGCAGGGGCATTCCGGGGCGCAGTTCAGCCTCGGGAGCATGTATTACCTTGGTCGGTACGCGCCGCGGCGGGAAACCTGTACCGCGGCGATCTGGATGACCCGCGCTCCGGATGTGGAACAGGACTACGAAAAGGCCCACAAGTGGTTCGGCATGGCGGGCGGGCGGGGGCATGCCCAGGCGCAGTACGTCCTCGGGTTCTGTCACAAGCACGGCCAAGGTGTGGAGCAGAACCATCAGGAAGTCGTCAGGTGGTACCGCATGGCTGCGGAGGGTGGAGATGCCCAAACGCAGTACCTGCTCGGTCAAATGTATGCCAACGGCGAGGACGTGGAGCAGGACGTTCAGGAAGCCGTCAAGTGGTACCGCATGGCTGCTAAGGGCGGAGATGCTAGGGCGACGAAAATCCTCAGTGACATGTACGAGACCGATGGGGCTTTGAGACGGCGGGGCTTTGAGGAGAACAGCCGTGACGCCGTTATGCAATGCCATAGGGCCGCCGAGCAGGGGGATGCCCGGGCGCAGACCAAACTTGGTCGAATGTACCTCTACGGTGAGGGCGTGTCGCAGAATTACGTGGATGCGCTTGCCTGGTACATTCTCGCTGCGGTGCAGGGGAACGAGATGGCGTGGGATTTTCGCGACAAGCTGCTGGACACCATGCCGGCCCGCGCCATTGCCGAAGCGCTGGCGCTGAGCCGCCAGCTTGACGCGGAGATAAACCGGAACTGAAATCCGCTTGTCCTTGACCACCAGCGCCGGGGTTCCAGACTTGCCCGACCGCATCCCTCGTAACCTTCGAAATGTGGCGCGGCTTACGACCGCAGCGGTATCGGCTTTTCCACCCTTCGCCGGGTCGATTCCTGTAGGGGTAGAGACGGGGAGAGGCGCGCCCTGCAGTAGCTGTGGATGACTCGATTCAATTCATTTCATGAATGATGTCATACAAGGTGTGGGGAGTAGCAGTTTGCCGGCGGCTTTCGCTCTGTGCCGGTGCCTCAATCCTCAACATGGCCACGTTTCCTCGTCCCCGCTCATCAAACTGGCCCCATTGGATATATAAAATGTGAACCAAACAGTTATGAGAATCTTGAATCCCAAGTCACTGGCCCCATCGGAAATGGGAACCGAATGGTTATGTGAACCTTGAATCCCATAACTGTTTGATTCACATTATATCCGATGGGGCCAACCTGCGCGCAGCACCGGTACGTACTCCGCCTGGATTTGCGCGCGGAAACCGGGCCCGATCCGGCCGGAACCCCAACGAAAGCCGCCTTCAGCGTGTCATCGTGGCCACCGGCCGCGAAAACGCCGAAAAACTGACCTCACCGCCGGTTTGGTGAGATATGCGGGTTAGGGCCAGAATCATCGCAACGAGACCATGCAGTTCCGACATGGCAGCCCGCGACAGCCGCGGAACGTCCCGGATGTTCCACTCGGCCGCTTCAGGATCGGTCATCCAGCGCGAAATAACGTATCGACGACCGTCGGAATTGGCGACCATCAGGACCGGTTCGCCACGATGTGACCGATGGCCCAGCATTACAGCGCGTTTCCCACGAAGCGGATGAAAGCGGTAGAATACCGTGACTGTTTCACCCGCAATGTGGGGTTTGTGCGCTAGTCCACACGACTACCCGCAACGCACAACCGGCACGCGATCTCGCCAAGACCGCCGGGACACGGGTCGTGGTCAGTCCGTTCGCAGACGCGGAGCTGCCTCCGGGCGCGTTCCCCACCTCGTGACTTGTCTCTTGCCAGTGCGTCGAGGGTACTTTCGCTGGCTGAGAAATTGTGGGAGGTTGCGCGCGCCGGCGCCGATGGGAAGATCTCTGTCATGGTCAACGGTCCGTTGAAGGTGGGTTCGGCTCATGGGTTCGATGATACATCTCGCTGTAGGTCGCCTCGAGATCGACTGGGGAAAGAACGCCGGCTTTGCCGATCATAGCCAGATTTTCCAGCCGGGAGATCTGGCGCAGGTTCCCTACTACTATGTTGACGAGGATGACCCCCACAACGAAAACGGCGGCGAGTTCGAATACAACCTCGTTACCGAACTAAAGGACGGCCTTTCGAAGCCGCTCGATCAGGTTTTGGAACGACTGGATTTGCTCGGCTACACGATGACCTACGCACGGCGGGAGTTCGAGTTTGTATCGCGACTGACCGAGTTCGACACCGACAAGTTCAGCTTCGAACAACTGGCCGAATCGCTCGCAACGGTAGATGTCAGGGCAATATCAGCTGACTATGGGGACGGTGAGCGCTTTGGAAGATTTTTCCGGCGTTGCTTATTCGACAAAATTGGACTGGAAAGGATAGTCGACGACCCGGAATACGTCCGATTTCACGTAGGAGAGGGTATGGAGAACCTCAGCGCATATACGATCCTTCGCCTTGTTGCACAAAATCCGGCTGCTGCTGGGTTGCCGGTGAGTTGGCAATTTGCCGATGTTGAGGAGGGGGGTTGGGCTCGACGGGATATGTTCATAAGAACGGTTGACCAGGAAAATCGGTTTCTGATTGTTACTGAAGGAAGCACGGACGCTACGATTGTCAGGCATGCCCTTAATCTGCTCAAGCCTTACGTCGCGGACTTCTTTGACTTTGTGGACATGGACAAAGGATATCCCTTCACAGGGACGGGAAGTCTTTACAATTTCACGAAGGGTTTGATCGGTATCTCGATTCAGAACAACATCGCCATTCTGTACGATAATGATGCAGAGGGTGTGTTCAACTTCAATCGATCGCTCAGGCTCAAGGTACCCGACAACATGCGTATTTTGAAACTACCGGACCTGCCGGATCTTGAAGACTTCGAGGCGATCGGACCGTCGGGTGCGCATCGTTCGAACATTAACGGAAGGGCAGCAGCGATCGAATGCTATCTCGACCTTCGACCGGGTGCGGCAGTTCGGTGGAGAAATTATCACAAGGAACTGGACATTTATCACGGAGAACTGATTGGCAAGGGCAACGTCATGAAAGGTTTCCTGGCGCAAACCACGGTGAACACCAGTTATGACTTCTCAAGGATTGCCGCCGTGTTGGAATTGCTCATTTCAGAGTGCACGGCCATTAGGGAATCCGCGCGGTTGGCCGATCTGGAGGCGTCGTAAGGGGCGACTGCATCAGCATCGATGCCGACCCCGGAACTGGCGAGCATGGGCATGGTACCGTCACACCTTAGACTGACAGGTCTCACTCTTCCTCCCCGGTGATAGGCATGTCGTGTGTGTGCCGGGAGTGTGGGAGGATGCTGGGCTGCGAGTTGTGCGCCTAGTCTTCTCTTTGCAGGCGCCCTACGGGGACGGAAGGAGGGCTTCGACCATTTCCATTCACGACGACAAGAGGTGGGAATAACTGAGCGGGAAACAACCCGTCTTGTTCCACCGCCCAATCGTGCAGTTGATGAAATAGCAGACGACATTGAGAGTGTTGGCTCGCTGCGGAGGCGGGAAGCCGAATTGAGCTCCCATCTTGGCGATTACGGTGTCGTGATGGCAATGGATCGTTTGACCAATGGTGAGTGGATGCCCCGGCTAATGAGATTCAAGCTCGCACAGCAATTCACAAGTTGGGCAGAAGGCTAACGAGAGGTCCAACGTTCACACGCGTTCACGTCGAAACGTAGCAACTCGATTCACCCGCGACAGGAAATCTAGCTCCTGGCTGTGTCCAAGCCGAACGAAAGAATCTTCAAGAGACATCATCATATCATCAACCTTCTTTTTCCTCCGAAGTCCCTGGATAACTGAACGGCTGAGTCTACAAAGGCTAGTTCGGGTCTGTTCCGAATGAGTGCTAAATCGTACGGGAAGAACAGCAGTGCCAATAGAAGAGACTGAAAGGAAGGGTGATTTTCCGATTGTTTTTACCGTTGTGCATCACAAACGGAGGTTTGTGGAGTGGTGCCAAAATCAGCTCTCTGGTGCTGGATTCATGTATCATTACCCGTTTCTCAATGAATTTCTCACAAACGGGCATGTCATTGCCGGTTGACAAATCCTTGGCGTACTTTCCTGCACTCATCCGTAAGCGACCCGCATATGGGCTTAAACCCAACAAAAATACGTAAAATAACATAAGGGGAGCGACCCGGATTCACGGTTTCAGCACGTTCTTGTCTAAGTTCCCGGATACGTTCTGGCGGGAAACAGCATCATCTGTTGGAACTATCTCTACATGACACGTCGGCTTGGGGCCGCCGGGTCTCCAGAAGAGCGGGACAGGCTTCTCAGTCATGGGGCATTTCAACCTGCTTGGGGAGTATGACTTTTCCAACGAGAAGCTTCAGGACAATACCGGCGTACTGCCCCCCAAATCAGCCCCCGGGATCGTCCCCGAGAATTGGGAGCCACCAGCTAGATGAAAAGGAAGGCACACCAGCAGGATACGGAATAGGCAATGTTACTTTACGGTAGAGTCGGGGGCTGGCGCGCCAGCTTTAGGGTCCGGTGGCTTGTCCGTCGCTTTCGCTCCGGGCCTCAGTCCGGCTCCCATGGCCGCGTTTCCAGTCCCCCGCTCTCCGAACCCGGCGGGCGGATTTCCCGCACCGGGCTCTCCAGTGGGATCATGCGCTTCGCCCACGGGCCACCAGGACGGGTCGTGGGAGGGCGGAGCCGGTTGGTCCGGTAACCCGAGGCCGCTGCACGACAGCCATCCTGCCTCCCGCGTCGTTTCCGGTGTGCCGCCGGGCCTGTTCACGCCCCGGCGGAATCGAACCGTTCGGGTCCGACCCCTTCGCTTCCGCATGTGACGCGTTCCGAAGTCTCTGCCCTCGAGGCGGGGTTATAGGCAGAGCCACTCCCGCAGGCATTCATCCTTTCCGCGTCCCTCCGCACCTGAGGCCCCTTCCCTCGACCGGCGTTACCCGGCGTCCTCAGTACTACGGGCCTCTCCGCCACCCTGTCGGCCCGGACTGGTCCTCGCGGATTTCCGGTTCGGGCGTGCACACCACCGACAGAGCTTCCCGTGTTGCTACGTCATTCATCTTGCAGACATGCCGGCGCCACTACCCCGGCGGGAACGGTTCGGTGCATTTGTCGCTTGCTTCCCGAACCGCCGTCGGCCTTCCCCTAAAGGTAGGAGGGTCGGCTCCCGCATTAACCGTTTCGAGGCCTGCTCGGCGTTCACTCGCGTTCCGGCCTGCATGCTCGCTGAGCCGCCCAAGGCAGCCCTTCGACACCAGAGTGCTTCAGTCCATTTCGTTACCTCCACGAACCGCTCTGGCTGCTACCAACCGAAGCGACAACTGTTGAGTGGGATTCGCACCCACAAGAATGACGCGCCTTTCCACGGCGCACTACCTTTGTGGGTTTAAGCCGTCATGCCGGGGTGGATCCCGGACGCGCACCATGACCCGGACTGGGACATCATGTTCGTGGGCGGCGCGTTCTCGATCGACCGGCACCTGCGCACCCCGGGGCTGGACTGGTGGGAGGACGAGGAGTGCCCGATCGCGGAGCTCAACACGATCGTCGACCGCTACATCGCGGTGAAGCCCCGGATCATGGTGACGCACGACGCGCCGGCAGCGGCGTTCGATGCGGTGTTTCCGGACGCCGGGCTGTTCCGCCCGCTATCGCGGACGATGCAGGCGTTCGATGCGATGTTCGCGCATCACCGTCCGGACGTCTGGATCTTCGGCCACTGGCACCGCTCGGCGTCCGCCGTCGTGGACGGCACGCGGTTCCAGTGCCTGGGCGAGCTCAGGACCTGCACGCTGTCCTGGTGGTGGCCCGGGGGGGCCGGTTCGCCTGTACGGCGGTTCGGAGTGGATCCGAGAAGGCATGATGAAGGAAAGCAGCGACAGTCCCCGGCTTGACCCGTGACTGGCAGATCCCGGCAGCCGTGGTATGGTCGCGCCTGACGTCTCGAAGGAGAGGAGTTGCCGATGAGAAGCTGGATCATTGCGGTGGCGTTGTTCGTGGTGTTGGTTTCTGCCGGGTTCGCCGCCGACTACGATGCGGGGGTCTCGGCATTTGATCGTCGTGATTACTCTGTGGCCCTGCGCGAATTTCGTCCCCTGGCCCGGGAAGGCCACGCCGAGGCGCAGTTCAAACTGGGGGTTATGTACGACAATGGCTATGGCGTTGCCGAGGATGACCGGGAAGCGTTTGCTTGGTACCGCAAGGCCGCCGAGCAGGACCTTGCCGAAGCCCAATTCAATCTGGGGATCATGTACTACTATGGCTTAGGCGTTGTCGCGGACAGCAGCGAGGCCGCTCATTGGTACGTAAGCGGGTAAACTGCGACGTCCGTTGATTTTGCCCGGTTTCGGGTATCGTTTGGCTGCTGTGCCCGATGCTGCGGCCCTGGCATTCCCCGATTTTCCGCTGCCGTGCCGATTTTCCGTTTGACATGATAGGGCGCCGGGCCTATTTCCGGTGCGGTAAAACGAATCATCGGGGGATCGGCCATGGGCGCATGGTTCGGATCGAAGGCGACATCGGGGCTGTGCCAGCCGCTCATTGCGGCCATGCCTCCTCATTCTGTGTATATCGAATCATTTCTGGGGGGCGGTGCGATCATGAAGCGCAAGCCGCCTGCGCTGCGCAACATCGGCATCGACCGCAACTGGCGTGCGATCGCGCGTTTCAGCTGTGATTATCCGGTCGAGCTTCACCACGGCTGCGCCCACGCGTTCCTGTCCGGCTTCGACTTCCAGGGCGACGAACTGGTCTACGCTGATCCGCCCTACGTGCAGTCGGTGCGGCGCTCGCAGCGCCGCTACCGTTACGACTACGACGACGGCGACCATGTGGAGCTGATCCGTCTTCTGCGTTCACTGCCGGCCCAGGTGATGATCTCCGGTTATCCGAGCCGGCTCTACGACGAACACCTGTCCGACTGGCGCTCGATCGCGCTTCAGGTCAACAACCAGTCCTGCGTGGTCACCGAGAAGCTGTGGTTCAACTTCGAACCGGACCGGGTCCACTGGGCGCGCTTCGCCGGGCGCAACTTCACCCATCGCCAGACGGTGAAGCGCAAGGCGGCGAGCTGGGGGCGGCGCTACGCGGCGATGCCCCGGTCCGAGCGCCTGGCGGTCCTGGCGGCGATCATGGCTGTGGAGGCGGAGGAATGAGCGGGATCGACCCTCACGACCCGGAGGTGGTTCGCCGGCGGCTCGACGGGCTCCGCTCGGAGTTCGCGGGGCTGGGCTCGGGCGGTGGTCTTCTACGGGGTGCCGCGGCCCTGTTCAGGGAGTTGTTCGGGCTCGCCGGGACGCTGTCGGCGCTCGTCGGGTCACTGCAGGACAGGCTCACCGAGGAAGTGGCGAAGAACAGTGCACTTCGCGACCAGCTGGCCCGCTACGAGCGCCAGCAGTACGGCCGGCGCTCGGAGAAGCGCCGCAACTCCGGCGCCTCCTCCGATGGCGCCTCCTCCGACGGGGCCGCATCGCCGGACGCCGGGGAGGATGAGCCCGAAGCCGAAAGGAAAGGCGAGGCCGAAAAGAAAGCCGAAAAGAAGCCCCGGGGCGGCGTCAACGGGCGCAAGAAGGATCGTGGCGATGCCGTCAACGGCACCGGGCTGCGCTTCGGCCCCGAGGCGACGGTGATCGACATCGACGTGATGCCGCCGGAGATCGAGGGGCTGGCGGCGGACGAGTTCGAGCTCATCTCCGAGCGGGTGTGCTGCAAGCTGGCATCGGTGCCGATCCGCCACGTGGTGCTGCGTTACCATTACAAGAAGGCGAAGATCAGATCCTCCGGCGCCCTGGTCTGCGCCCCGGCCGTCGAGGGCGTGTTCAAGAGCTCCTGCGCCGATGTGAGCTTTATCGCCGGAATGCTGGTCGACAAGTTCGCCTGGCATCTCCCCCTCTACCGCCAGCACCAGATGCTGGCAGAGAGCGGGATCACCGTCAGCCGCAAGTCCCTGAGTGGCTGGGCCAACCGGGCGATCTCGCTGCTGGAGCCGGTGTTCGAGGCCCAGTGCCGCTCGGTTCTGGAAAGTTCCGTCATCGTCATGGACGAGACGCCGGTGCGGGCCGGGCGCGACCCGGACAGGCCGGGCAAGATGAAACAATGCTACTACTGGCCGGTGCTCGGCGACCGGGACGAAGTGGTGTTCCACTTCGCGCCCTCCCGCGCCCACCACCATGTCGCGCGGTTCCTCGGCGATTTCGAGGGCACGCTGGTCAGCGACGGCTACGGCGCCTACGCGGCTTACGCCGAGGCGCGGGGGGAGGCGGTGAGGCAGCAAAATTGCTGGGCGCATACGAGGCGCAATTTCGAGGAGCAGCTGGACAACCATCCGGTGTTCGCCGGGAAGGCGCTGGATCTGATCGGGGGCATGTACGGGATCGAGAAGGAATTCCGTACCCGGCCGCCGCCTGAACGCCTGGAGGCGCGGCGCACCCGCACCCGCCCGCTGGTCGACGCCTTCTGGCAATGGTGTGAGCGGACGCTCGGGGACCCGGCGCTGACGCCGAAGCACCCGATCCGCCGGGCGGTCACCTACGCCGTCGAACGCCAGCAGGCCCTCGAGGTGTTCCTCGAAGACCCGTTGGTGCCGATCGACTCGAATGGTGTCGAGCGCGCACTGCGCCGCATCAAGCTGGGACAGAAGAACTGGCTTTTTTCCTGGACAGAATCCGGCGCACGGAACGTCGGGATCGTCAACAGCCTCGTCGCCACCTGTTTCCTGCTCGGGATCAGCCCTGCAACCTATCTGGGCGATGTCTTCCAGCGCATCGACACCCATCCGGCCGACCGGGTCCACGAACTGACGCCACGCCTGTGGAAGGACCTCTTCGCCGACACCCCGATGACCGGCAGCATCGACATGACCGTCGTCCGGGCTCACCCGGACGCCAGCCGGGGACCGCCGTAACGCTTGCGACGGCGGCGAACGGTGACGTCGATGCCGTCGATCAGGGCCATCAACTCGGTCGAAGACAATGCAAGCGCCGCATGGCCGGAGGCCGGAGGCGGGGCGAACAGGCCCTGCTCCAGGCGCTTGGACCAGATGAAGAAGCCGCCCCGCGGCCAGCCGCCGAGCATCACGACCGCCGAACCCGCAGGACAACCCCGTCGCCCAGGTCAAGCTCGACGTCCCAGCCGGATACCGCAGGCGGAGCGAGTTCGACAAAGGAACCCTTCCCGCCCCCAGGGCGGAGACGGCACCGCCAGTTCCCGAAGGTCTTCGGGGACAGCCCACGGGACTCGCAAAACTCCCGTTGCGACAGCCCCGAGCGCTCGAAGTCCGCCATGATGCCGCTCCACTCGTCTGCGCTGCGCACCACCGGCGCACGACGGGAACCAGCCGAACCATTCAAACCTGACATGACAATTTCCTCCGATCATTGATGAATGACCGGAAGTATCCCCATGCACCCCTCGCGTGAGCAACCGAATTATCAGACGTCGCCGTTTACCCGCTTACATTGGTACCGCAGGGCCGCGGAGCAGGGGCTCGCTGCCGCCCAATTCAATCTGGGGGTGCAGTACAGGCACGGCGAAGCCGTTCCTGAAGATCACGGCGAGGCTGTTGACTGGTTTCGCAAGGCTGCGGAGCAGGGGCTCGCTGCCGCCCAGCACGGCTTGGGGGTCATGTACGACAATGGCTATGGCGTTGCCGAGGATGACCGGGAAGCGTTTGCCTGGTTCCGGAGGGCTGCGGAGCAGGATCATGCCGCATCCCAGCACAGCCTCGGGGTGATGTTCACCCGTGGCGAGGGTGTTGCCGCGGACAGCCGGGAGGCCGTGCGATGGCACCGAAGGGCTGCGGATCAGGGCCATGCCGCATCCCAGCACAAACTCGGGGTGATGTACGACGAAGGCGAAGGCGTGCGCGAGGATAACAGCGAGGCCGTGAGATGGTACCTGAAATCAGCCCTCCAGGGACATGTCCCTGCCCAGTACAACCTGGGGTTCATGTATGACTTTGGTGAGGGTGTATCCGAGGACGATGTGCAGGCATATGCCTGGTTCAGTCTCGCCGCGGAACAGGGCGATGAACGGGCGGCGGGGATGCAATCGAGATTGCGGATTCTCATGGATCAGGACCAGATTGACGAGGCCGGGGAACTTGCCGGGGAACTGGAAGCCATGATTGGCCAGCATTGATGGACTTCACATGACGTCTGTCCGTCAACCGTGAAACCGGTTCCCGAAGATGAAAGGCTCGGGAATGCACTGGTACGTCAAGGCCATCAGGAACCATGCCGTCTTCAGGGGCAGGGCATCACGCAGCGAATACTGGTGGTTCCTCCTGTCTTTCATTCCACGGGTCAATCCGGCCTACATGGCACTTATGGTTTTCAATAGCCAGCAGGGCGATAATCGATACGGTCCTTTCCCGGAGTGATCCTCGAGGCCGTACCGGAAGCCGGCCGCCACGAACCCCCACATGCAGCCGGTGACGAAACCGGAACCGGGGAGACGGACAGCACGGATGCCCCGGCCTGTCCGAATTGCGGCAAACCCTCCTGGCCCGTCCTGACCATCCGAAGAAACC
This sequence comes from Paracoccaceae bacterium, assembly GCA_963664045.2. Lineage (GTDB taxonomy): Bacteria > Pseudomonadota > Alphaproteobacteria > Rhodobacterales > Rhodobacteraceae > JAPPHA01. The sequence continues at coordinate 52,581 of CAXXGT010000009.1, forward strand.
CCACCGACCGGGAGGTGGCCCGGGCAATGGAGATCATCCGAAAACGCGGCCCTCCCCGTCCTCACGAGACGACAAGAAGGCAACGCCAGAAAGCATGCAGCAAATCCAGCGGCCCCGGGACCGCCCCGGGACCGCTCGTGCCCGTCGCGCCGAACCGACACAAGCGGCGCGAAATGTCGCCGTCTCCGGACCCGATACTTCCACCGGAGACAGGCCAGACGCACCGTTCGGGCCATGCAGCCCCCGAAGATCCCCCGCATCAAACGGGATCAACCGACCAGGCTGAAACCCCGAATCAACTTTCTACAAGAGGCCAGGGTCGCGCCTGGCGCGGCTTCGTTCAAACCGGCTTGGTGTCGGCGTTTCAGCCAACACTGACCATGATATTGGGGTCCGCAATCAGAGTCGGCCCTGGATGAAAATCTTGTGAGATGCGATATTTCAGGAAATCCTTATAAAGCATTACATGCTTATAAAGGAATATTCGCCATGATACCTGATGTGGAGTCATTGAAACGTGGAGGTGAGACAATGAAGATGACTGCGGACGAGTATAGGGAAATGCTGGGGGAAGACTCGGATTCGTGGGCAATTGTGCCGAAGACTGTGGCGATGAAGTGGCTTGGAATCACCTCGCTGACTTTCGACAAGTGGGTAAAGGCAGGCCGAATCCAGCAACTCAGGATCAGGGAGGCCAAGAGAGAGCGCTGCATTCTCGCGAAAAGCGTCTTCGATATCCTGACTGAAAGGGAAGAGCGAAAAGAGAAGACCTGGAACATGCTGGCGGAGCGGGCCCGAAAAGGGGGTACGATTACGTATTCCGATCTGATGCGCCATGTCGGCATGACTGCGAACTTTCCTAACGACAGAAAGGTCATGGGAAGCATGCTCGGAGAGATCTCCAGAGAAACCGCCCGTGAGCACGGCTTCATGCTGTCGGCCCTTGCGGTGTTGAAGAACACCGGGATACCATCCGACAGCTTCTTCGAGCAGGTTGAGGACCTGGGGATGGAACATCCGGCAAGCCATATGGCAACTTTTGACAAAGATGACTGGGAGATATGGCTCAAGGAACACATGCCGATCATATATGACCGCGCGGAGTGCCTTAAGGCCAACTGACGAAAAGGGTACGAGACCAATCGCGCTCCCGCACACGCAGGAGCACGGGAATAGGGTACCAACACAATTCGTGCAAAAACGCACGCTAACGACCCGGCGCGATGCCTCTTGTGCGGATGATTGGAAACGCCGGGTTCGATGAATTGGCGAATCTCGTCTTCCTTCCCGTCCAGGCGCGACATCCCCAGGGATCCTTTCGTGCGGCGGTCCGAGCCCCGGATTCTACGCACGTTGCCCGGAGCGAGCCCTGCCATGGCCCTCCGAAGCTGCGCGGCCCGGCTTGCCGCCTACCACTCAATGGTCGCGCCAAGATGGATCGCGTGCTCCGTGTCCCCGTAGGCGGCTGTGTGCTCGCGCCGCGCCGCCTCGAGATCCAGGCGGAGACCCGGCACGATACGGCGCGCCGGCTCCATCCGCCAGCCGAGCGTGTACTCGCGCCTGCCGTCGACCAGAGCCAGACCCGCAGATATCGCGTGTTCCGGCAATGCGTGTTGCAAGGACGCGTTGAGTGCGACGCCCGTCCCCACACCGCCTTCCCCGCCGTCGCGGACCAGTCCGACCCCGAGCGCCGCCGCCAGGCGGTGCCGGGATCCGAGCAGGAAGACGCGCGAGCCGTCAACGGCCAGCCGCAGACGGCTGGCCTCGGCCTCGGCCGCCGCCAGCTTGCCCTCTCCCGGAACGGTGAGCGCCCCGGAGGCGATACGCATCGCGTAGGCGTCTGCCTTCGCCGTAAGCGCAAAACCGCCCGCCTCATCCGCCGTCAGTATGGCGCCGCTCGCACCGACGGCGGCCATGGACATGTCCACCGGTGCCCGCCATTGTTGCGACCGGCCTGCGAGGCCGCCGCCTTCACGCAGGGTCAAATCGCCGGCCCAGAAGCCGAATGTGCCCCAGACCGAGAACCGGTCGTCCAGCGCCAGCCGCAAGTAGGGATGCACCCCGCGGAACGAAGTCCCGATTCCGTGGAACCCGCTCGGCGCTCGGCTGCCCGCGGCAGACCCGTGCGACAGCGCCACCCCGGTGAGCAGACGGCCGCGCTCGCGATCGACCCCCACCAGATCCAGGCGGCCGTCGCCGTGCGTGCCGGGCGCCTCCGAGAACCACAGCGGCGCCGTGCTTCCCCAACCGGACCAGCGCCCGGAGCCAGTCTCTCCGCCCGTGAACAGGAATGAGCTGCCGGACAGGAAGTCGGGCCCGGTTGGCGACCGTGTGACGGGCCGGAAGGGGTCGTCGTCGACGGCGCCGACGAAACCCCGCCCGCTCGGGACCTGCTGGGTCCAGGCCCCGGCGTAGGCGTCCTCTCCCGGTTCTTCGTCGTCCCGGCCCGGCGCGAGATCGATCCGGTATCCGCCGAGCGTCAGGTGCGGCTGCCGGTCCCCGGCGGCCAGCCGGTCCCCGAGGCGGTCCACCTGCGCTGAGGCAACCGACCGCCCGAAGCCGGCCAGCCATGCCTCGGCATGCGCGCCGTCGTCGAAGTCTTTCCCCGTCGCCGTGACGCCGGAATCTCTTGCACTTCCGTCGCGCCTGTCCAGATCGGAACGGTTGCAGGCCGTGCTGAGGTCCGAGCAGCAATAGATCCAGCGGATCCGGGCCTCGGTATAACCGGTTCGCTCGTAGCCGTTATTGAGGTGCAGCGTTCGGTCCATGTCTTGCACCAGGTCGATCTTCGCCACCACCCTTCCGAGGTCCGGGCACATGTTCCTCACGCTGTACTCGTTGTCGAGCGTGATGCCGTTGTAGTTGTCCCACGAGGCGCGCAGGCATTCGGAATCCCTGTGGCTCACCCTGTCTCTGACGCCACAGGCGGCCTCGGCCAATACCGCCGACAATACCAGGGCCGCAAGCGCAAGCGCTGCCGCCTGCAAAGACCCGAAGCGGCGCGCTCGTCGTCGTTCTCCCGCCCTGCCAGGCGCGGCAACGTGCATTGCATCCCCGGTCGCCGGTCCGGTCCGGTCTGGCAGGGAGGCCGCAGCGCGGCGGAGACCTGCACCGGAGGGGGCGGCAGAAACGCCCGGCGGGAGATGATGCGATGGAAACGGACCCGGCCGGCCGATCGTCGGCACTGGCAGGCTCGGCGGCCCTTGTGAAATGCCCGGTTTCTTCACCGGGGAATGGGCCGGACGGTTCTTTGTTACGAACATGACGGCTCTCTCCTCTACGAGGGCGGCCGGCCGCATGCTTACTATCATTATTAGTATAACTAAGGGAATCACTGTCAATAGGCGTTTACTGCGTACAGTAACACTATCGTGATCCCCACTCTCTTCTGGAGAGGCTGCCGGTGGGTTTCGTCGGCCACGCGTCCCAACTGGCCTGCCGGCACGTCTCAATAAGCAAGGCAAAGTGGCGATGCGCCACGAAGAACCGGCAGATATTCCGGTACAGGCAAGGAAACGCCGAGACACTGCCTGCGGCGCGGAGGGTCACCACGTGCAGGGTTTGAAACGAGAGGGCCGAAATAGCCGGTTACCGATTGCAAACCAGCGATCCCAGCCGTCCACGGTCGAGGAGAACCCGGGTTCGGCACCACCATAGTCATTTCGTAAGCGTTCGGTTTCGGTGTGATGGCGTTGTCTGCGATCATTGATTGAGGATTCTCTTCCAGTCCTTCCAGAGCGGGCGGAGCCAGATGTCTTTTCTGGGTTCTGCGCATTCTTTCTTTCTGTCGTATTTGCCCCGTCCCTTGTTCCTCGCTCAGTGCGTCATGGAGTGCCATTGCCGCCCGGATTCACGGTTTCAGCACGTTCTTGTCTGAGTTCCCGGATACGTTCTGGCGGGAAACAGCATCATCTGTTGGAACTATCTCTACATGACACGTCGGCTTGAGGCTGCCGGGTCTCCGGAAGAGCGGGACAGGCTTCTCAGTCATGGGGCATTTCAACCTGCTCGGGGAGTATGACTTTTCCAACGAGAAGCTTCAGGACAATACCGGCGTACTGCCCCCCAAAATCAGCCCCCGGCGGGATCGTCCCCGAGAATTGGGAGCCGCCAGCCAGATGAAAAGGAAGGCACACCAGCAGGATACGGAATAGGCAATGTTACTTTACGTACTTTTGTTGGGTTTAGGCCAAAACGTTCGAATCGGCCCCGCGTGGCGCGTTTTTCAGCAGCCTGCTAGACCCGCTAGAGCGGTTAGCGATACAAGAAGAACATGCCCGAAGAGCTGGAAACCTTGCCGTTCCCCGACGCCGTGATGCTCAACGATGGCGGGGGCCCCAGCCCTCAGGGCAACTTGGTGCAGACAAATTACGTCGATCTGTCGGGGACGCATCCGACGGGCGGCGTTACCTTGGCGAAAGTCTCTGAACCGCAATACGACTTCCGCACGATGGGGACCGTGCGCCTCTCACGCCCAGGTGTGTTCCGAACGACAGGTGAGGTCCTCATAAAGGATGACCAGGAGGGAGAAGCGCGCAAGGAGACTCAGGACACGGTCGAGGAACCGGAGGACCGCGATCTTGACCGGCGCGTCCGATCGCTTCGAGCGGGAGTGCGTTTGGGGCGCTCGGGGCTGTCGATCAAGAACGCAACGGCGACCTCGTCGAGAACGAAGAGCGCGACGAAGAAGGTTACGTTTGGCCGAGACTGGCTGATCTACAGCACGTCAATCTGGCCCGATGAGGAAGAGCAGGAGGCGTGGCGCGGGACGTTTCCGGATGGCTACACCAGTGTTGTGCGCCTCTACCGGCCGGCGCAGTTTGCGTTCGCTTTGGGCTTGGGGATCTGCGAACACGTTGGTGTGTCAGGGAAACCCGCGCCGACGACTGTCACGTTCCACGGGTTCAGGACGGTGAAGGTAGAACGCAACGCGCAGATCGTCCTGCATGGGCCGGTTCTCTATGTCGAGGAGCCTTACGAGACCATCGAGACGGCTGAGGAAGGGTGGCCGCGAATCTGCTCGATGATATTCGTGAAGTCGCGGGCGTACGCTGCGCAGAAGGAGTATCGGTTCGCGGTCTTGTCGATCCCGGAGAACGTGGGTGAGGTGGTCGATCTTCCTGTTTCGGGGATGATGCAGGACTGCCTGAAGCCGGTGAAGACACCGGTGGTTGGCTCCGAGCCGGAAGTGGCTATCGAGGAGGATGGGGGCAAGACGCCCGGGAAGCGCGAGACATCCAGCAGCTACACCTACCGTAGGCGGACGGTGAAGCGCGAAAGCGGGAATTGGGGCCACGAGGAGAAGGAGGGACGCGCGAAGGAGGAGATCGTCGAGGAGATGGTGACGTCGCCGGAAGAGGTGCCAGCCCCGTTTCCCTCCGAGCAGAAACAGCCTGATGTGGTCATCTTCCATCAGATTGGCAGTCGCTACAGGTTTCGGCACAACGCGTACCGCGACGAAGAGACGACGCGGTGGCGCGTTGAGACGTTGCGGGAGAATCCCGCAATCGTTGAGAGGCCGCGTCTGGGCAAGCCGCCACCCGAACTCGAGGTGCCGGAGGATCTGCGGTTCGATGTGGTAGATGGGCCTCCAGTTCCCCCGGCGTTCATTCTGGACCTCTGTCTGAATCCCAGCATGCCGAGGCCGCCGGGGGAGTATCCGCGACTGAAGCGATTGAGTGGCCCAGAGCTTGGTCACGCCATGGGCAGCTACTGGTCGCTCACGATGGCTCTTGGTCTGCTAGATGGGGTAGATCAGGAAAGAGCCGCGGCGTCGGGATGGTACGCGTTCAGGTTCGTGCTTGACCTGGTCACGTCGTTCGGAGCCATCGTCAAGTCCGTCTGTGTCATCGACGAGTGTGTGGTTGTGGTGGAACTTGAGACCGCACCGTCGACGGGAGCAGTAGCTTGGGCGACATTTTCCGGGGCCGGGACTTACACCCTGTATGTTGATCGTGGGGGTGTCCAGGAGCTGGTGTATCCGGCGAAGTTCTCCCGAGCGGGGCCAATCAGCGAAAGCACACTAGTCGAGACCCTTAGCAAACATGGCTGGTCTCCCAAGAAGCGGAGGAGCGAAGCGAACAAGGACTACCGGCAGGGAGGCTTCAAGGCCTGGGCAACAGACAGGATCCGAGAGGCGAGGACTTGGTTGCAGCGTAGCGGCGCGGGTGGCGACCGGTCGGCTGACGGACCTTGGAAGATGTTGGGTGGTCGCCAGTATAGAAAGTGGATTTCGGTGATGTCCCGCGACATGAGGCGTGCGCGTCGACGGCTTGAGCTTGAAAAGGCTGATGCAGCAGAGCGTGCGGGTGTTAGCGTTGCCGAATACTCCAGGATCGAACGCGGGAGAGTACCTAAAGACGGTGAGGGTTTTGTTCGGATGATGACCGTCGCAAGGGGTCTCGGCGTTCGTGCGTTGCGGCTGGAATATCTGAAGCGCTATCGGACTCACCTAGGGATTGAACTCTCTGAAGACCGGTTGGTGATGTTCCTCGAAAGGCTGTCGAACGACATATCTGGCTCGCGGGCGCAGGGCTACTATGCGAGTCCGTACAACGTGGTGAAGGTGGTCGAAGGGGCTGGGTTGGGTGCCGTACTGGACGGCGATAGCGCAGGAGACCGGGCGCTGTTTTCTCTTTGGATAACGACGATTCTAATGCGGTGCCGTGCGTGCGACGAGGACCGCTACGTGCGGCTGGTGCGAGACAGTGTCGATCGGACGGAGATCCTGACGGCAGACATCGACTCCGGTGCGATCGGGAAGGAGGGCATCCAGGTCGCGCGCCACGAAACGAGCGCGGGAGACATCTGTGAGAAGATGAAGACACTTTTCGAGTTGGAGGGGGCGGAGGACCGAACGACCATCGTGTATGTGACCGGGGACGGAGAGGTGGGGGTAGCGGACTTGCGGACGTTGATGCGTTCGTACAGCAACCGGGATGCGTATCTTGTAACGGGGACGCGGGAGTCGAACGGTGTTCGCGTCATACCGTGCGGACCCTTGGGATCTGAGGACGAGCGTGCGGGTTGGCCGGAGATTTCTATCGATCTGGCGAGTGAGGCGCCCGCGCGCTACGAGTACGATGGGGTGGCATGTGTTGTAGCCGGGGGACCGGGCGGTGCAGAGTTGCCGATTTTTATTAGGGACTTGGAGCTGTCGCTCCGGCTGTAGCGATTGCGGCAAGAGGAATCCAGGGCTTCCTCCAGGCCGGCGAAGGGCGCGAGCCGTTGTGTGGTGGCTCATCGCGAGGGGCGGTTCGGGATCAAGTTCGGATCCCCGGGCGCCCCCTCGCGGTGCTGTTCACCGACGCTCCTCTGCCTTGCCCGTCAATCCCATAGCGATTGCCAAGCATCCCGAACGCGTGGCCTCTTCGCCGACTTTCCCGGTAGAGCCGCCGCGCCCTTCTTCGTACTGCCTTGCTTCTCCAGGCGTGCGACACCGAAAACTTTCGCAGGATCCACCTTTCCAACCCCTTCACCCCGTGAATCCTCACGAAACAAACCAACCCCAAGAGCCTCAGGGCGACCTTCAATTTCAAGTTTGACCATCGTCCGACGGGACGCCCCTTGTGCTCGCGCAGGAACTCACCAAGAGCGTCGACGAGTTCCGGGTAGGGCCCCGCGCCCAACCCCTTCTTCTGTGTCTCCTCGCGCACATGCAGACTGATCGACGGCGTCTCGCTTGTCGGGGTCCCCGTTTTCGTTATCCCCTTTTCCAACCCATCCGACAGCACCCCCAACAGCAACGCGCCCAGGGGATTCTCGAGCTTCGCATTCACCGCGTCCGCGTACTGTTCCGACTTCCCCTCGCGCCATTCACGCAATGCCTGAGGGGTCGTGTCCCAGACCACGATAACCTGCCTGAACGGACAGTCCCGTCTCCGCAACACCCTTCGTCCGACTTCTTCCAGCCCCAGGGCTGTCCGCGTTATGAAGTCATCGATTGCGTTCTCGGCGCGGAAAGGATCGTCGGGAGGCACCGCGAACCACAGCGGCATGCCCACCACCAGCGTCCCATAGCCATACTTCTTCAGTAGTTCGCGGTACGAAGCCTTGGCAAGTTTCCTTTCGATCTGCGTGATCGCCCGGTCCGCGGCGATTCGCTGCTCGACCCTCGATGGACGTCCTCGCCGCAGGGCCTTGCAAAACTCCTCCAGATCCACCGGATGTGTGTCGGGGATCCCGTTCCATGCGCGCATGGCCCCTTCAATCCGAAACGCGGGCACGGTGGTGAACACCTCGGTCACCTCCACCCACTCGAACCGGTGCTCGACCCGCGGCGCCATGCGAACGAGATAGACGAACTCGTCGCCCGGCTCATCGCTTCTTCTGCCGATCGCGGTGCGGTCCGCCCGCCAGTTCAGGCTCAAATTCACGAACGCCTTCCGGCCCAACTTCGATTCGGCGTGGCGCGCCCAGTAAACCTCGCGCAGCCGGCCCGTCCTCTTCCGGTCCGGCACCGCCGCCCAGTCCCTCTCGTCGGCCGCCTCTTTGGCGTAAAGGACGCTCAGACCCGTCAACCACCTTCTCCCTCGCGATGCCCCGCCGTGCTCCGTCACCGCAGCCGAACCGTCCGCTTTCGGCTGCGGGAACCTCCCGAAAACGGCCCGTTGACTTGGTATAGGTAATAACTTTTCCAATCCAATATAGGACTAAATTATGAAACAAATTCCAACTCAAAAGTCTTCGCCCATGAGGGCGGTATAGAACTGCTTCCAGAGGACTCCCTGACCGACAAGGCCATCGTTGCCTGCGCAGAATGTTTCGAAAATGAGGGCTCCGGCTGGAGGCCTCTGCGATGGGCCTAGCGCAGTCGTTGGTGTGCTCCAGATGCGGGGATGTAGGCGGGGCCGCTCACCAAACGGTCGCTCGTAAAGCTCGCTAAGTCGTTCTTCGTCGACGGGATTGTATATCGGACGGATTTTGGTGGTGCCCCGCTGAAGAGATGGCTGCGTCATCGGCTTTCACCCACACTTGCCATCCCTCATTTAGCCTAACATAACGGCGTTTTCGTTCCGGACCAGATCGCGAACTCCGGACCCGCTGGCCTGCGCGTTTGGCTGGACTTCTTCGCCGCGTAGATCCGGAACCCGAGCACCCGCCAGGCTTACGCACGCGCAGCACACCGGCAGTTCGACTGGCTTGCGGAATACGGAACCAACGACGTCGTCGACATCGAGCCGGTCCACATCGCGGTATGGCTTGAGGGCCTTGCGACGGTTTTCTCAAAGGCTGAGAAATTAAAACCGCTTTGATTTGCCCTTGAGCCGAACGAGCCGGGAAGGAAATGCGCTGATTGAGCGACAGGCGCCTGCCAGGAATCGTCCTGCTCAACCCAGCCCCATCATGCACCTTCATTCGCACAGTCGTCGGTCCGCACAGCCCGCTGGCCATGCAGTTTCCAACGTTCTCATCCTGGTGGGAGCGGTCCGCCACCTCGCGGGCGAGGATGGTCACAGACGTATATGTCGACCGGCAAGTTCATGTTCAGGGACAGGGGCTTCTGCGCCGGCAACCCTTGAGACCCGTGGAATCGATCGAATGGCCGCTTACGCCCTTACGCGGATCGCAACTCCGCGCGTTTCCTCAAATCCCGATCCTCTCGATTTCATCCAGCGAAACGCGATCGGCACGCCGGTCATAGAGCTTGGTCGTCTTGGGGTCCGCGTGGCCAGCCAGGTACTGTGCGACCTCGACACGGGCCTCCGGGTTTTCCAGGTACGCTGTAATGCCGGTCGCCCTGAAGCTGTGGTTGCAGACATCTGTCGAAATTCCCGCCGCCCGGGCACGTCGCCGGAGCATTTCCCATGCACGTTGCCGGATGAGGCGTCGGTCCGATAGCGAGCCGTCGCGGTTGAGCGCGCGGAACAGGGGACCATCACGGTCCGGGGCGATTCCGGCTACCTCGATGTAGTCCCGGAGATAGGTCTCGAGGTTGTGATGGCAGGGCACTTCCAGCACCTTGCCGCCCTTTTCATGGAGGCGCAGCCAGAGACGGCCGTCGGTGAGGAAGACGTCCTTCACGTTCATGGCGAGCGCTGCGGAAATTCGCGCGAAGCTGTACGTCATGGTCGCGATCAAGGCGCGGTCGCGAAGACCTCCGACGGTCTCCACCGGGATGGACTGCAGGAAGCCGCGGCACTCGGCGGCGGAAAGAACTGGTGTCGTCCCGCGGCGAACAGTGTGCTTCGGACCGCGCACGGCGGCGGCCGGCGACGACGTTACCACCTGGCGGACCGTCAGCCAGTCGAACAGCCGCCGGACCCCGGCCAACTCCTGCTTGACCGTCGGACGCGACGCCTCGCGCATGCGTTCCTCCAGCCACACCGCGATGTGGACCGGCTCGATGTCGACGACATCGTTGACTCCGTATTCCGCAAGCCAGTCGAACAGCCTGAACGCCGCGCGTGCGTAGGCCTGGCGGGTGTTCGGGTTGCGGATCTGCGCGGTGAAGAAGTCTAGCCACGCACGCTGGCCAGCGAGTCCGGAGTTCGCGATCTGGGCCGGGACGACGACGCCTGCGGCGGCGGAGAATGAAGACGTCGCGGATGTCGAAGCCTCCGCACGAATGATGTCTACCGTTTTAGTCAAACCTGGGCAGTTCCTCTGTAGTCCGGGTCATGCTCTTTGACCTGTCCGGATTGAAGGGTCCATAAACGCCGTTTTGTACGGGTCAGCAGGAAAAGACAAAGGGTGGCGATTATTGTTGGTTTTTCACATTGGGCGGCGCGACAACCGGGTTTCTCTGGCCCGTCCGGCCTACCACTGTCCGATTCCCATCCCAAGTGTCAACTGGGGTTGCTGGATAGCCAACAGCAATACCATCGAACAATTGTTTGAAGGACATCGCTGTATCAACATCGTTGTCAGGTTGGAAATACGGTCATATCGGGCCGCTTGCTCTCTGTCCTGAGCGTGCAATAATGTTCTTCGCAACTCAACGATCATTTTGCTCTGATTGAACGATTGTACCGCAACTGCCTGCGGAAAATTTGTTCGCGATTGCAGGAGATCGGCAAAATTACATGGCAAAACGACGGACCTGGAGTCCGGAGAACCGGGAAAATTCCTTTGCGACAATCGCACGAAATGTTGCTTAATTCGACGCAACCGTTGTTGACCAGATAAGGTTGATGCGCTCCGACTACGCCACATTTCGGCAGATCGCCGCGTCGCCCTCAAGCTGCTGGCCATCTTTCGCCAAGTAGACGCACCTACAGGAAACCGGGCATTTGGTTACGCATTGCCGTCATGCGGGTCGCCAAACGGAACGGAATGATGTGAGTGTCAAACCACAAAATCCCCGAGGTCAATTGGCACAAGAACTCCGAAGTCCACGTCAGCCAAGGCATTTCCTTCTCTGCCAACCGTAGATAGTCGCCCCGGTCCGGATCTTTCGGTTATCCCCACCGGAAAACGCGTATTCAGTCCGGAACCGGTACTGCAACGACTATGGCAAGTTCGTCTTCTGAGAGTCCGAATACGCGGTTCACAAGACGTTCAATCTGCAGTCTTACGTCATCGATAGAACGATTCAGTCGCATCCTTTGTTGCGGAGTTCAGGTGGGTTCGAAAGCATCAAGCCTGCCACTTGTCTGGACTACGAGGGCCTCGAACTCAGCTCTTGTCTCCCCCCCAGGAACCGGGATGGGTAACGTTTCGACGAATTGCTTGCCATGGGAGTAGTACCCGCTGCGGAATACGCTTGTATTCGTTCGCACAAACGTTTCGCTGAGCTGACGATTCAACACCGCCAAAATGTAGTTGTTCGAAACGTCCGCACCAGGCCGGGGGCGGACCGGATAGCAGGGACCGTTGCCGCCGCCGTTCACGATTTTATCGCAGTCATCATTGGCATAGCTTGAGCCCGTGGAGAGGATCGGCAGAATGATCTTTTCTCCCGCGAATCTCGTGAGACTTTGCGACCGACTGTTTCGATAACACTACGTGCTGTAGCGAGCCCACCGACGGTATTTGGGACCTCAAGTTTCACTCTGTGGGCGTTGAGACAATCCCAGCAGCCCGGAAACGGCTTCGCCTATCCTCTCGGCGGCGGCGGCAACGTCACGGTCCCCGACGTGAGCGTAACGAAATGTCATGGTCGCCTCCCGGTGGCCAAGCAGCCGTGCCACAACCGGCAGGGGGACTCCCTTCATGACAGCCTGACTCGCATATGTGTGTCGAAGATCATGCAGCCTGACGTCGGCGAGGCCGGCCCGTTCTCTGATCCGGGCCCAAAGGTTGAGATCGCGTCTATAGGGCCTCGCCGGATTGACAGGAGAAGGAAAAACGAAAAGGCCGTTCCCGTCCCGCTGCCGGTCGATGACAGCACGGGCGTCCTCGCTCAGGTACACAATTCGCGGGCCGGTCTTGCTGTCGGTGAGCAGGAGCTTGTCGCCGTCGACCTCGGACCACTGCAGGTCTTTGATCTCGCTCTTGCGGCATCCCGTGAACAAGAGCAGGCGAATGATGTCCGCCTGCCGCGCCCGGGCAGGTCGCTCGGCCTCACATTGTTCGATGGCCTTGAGCAGGCGGACGATTTCCTCCGCCGACAGGAACCGGGTGAGCTTGGGTCTCAAGTTCATCTTTGTGTGCCGGGTCGGATTCATGGCGACATGGCCGGTGGCGATGGCATGGTTCATGATCTGCCGGAGAATCGCCAACGCCTTGTTTGCATTCCCCGGCGCCGTCACGCTGTAGTGATCGAACCAGGCATCCACGCTAGCCGGAGTAATCCGGTCGAGTGGCAGACGCCCGAATGCCGGAAGCAGCTGGCTTCGCAGAAGAGAATCCACGAATCTCCGTGTCGACGGTTTCCAGCGGCCACAATGGCCGACCTTCCATGGATCTTCCACGTAGTCCCGGAACAACGGCATGTTGGACCCGGACATCGGTTTCGTTCCGGCTTCGACGGCGTGCCCGTCCAACTGGATCGAAAGACACTCTGTTCGGGCATCATGAACACTCTTCAGCGTCATCGGGCCAAGCGAGATTCGCCGGTTCTGACCCGCCCCTTTCATGTGGAAGACATATCCCCGGAATCCGGACGTTCGGACGCGAACCCCGAGACCGGGGGTGACAGTATCCCGGACCGTGTAGTCGCACTTGCCGGGTTTGAGACGCATGATGCCGGCGTCGGTCAGGCGTTTACGCTTTGTCATGAATCAACCCTCCCCGCCCAGGACCGGCGCCACGGCGTCGACGGCGGACCGCACAGAGTCATCCGCAAGATGGATGTATTTCAGGGTCGTCTCCGGCTGGCTGTGACCTAGCAGGCGGCCGATGGTGAGAACGGTCTCACCGGCCTGCAGGGCCAGGCTTGCGTACGAATGACGGAGATCATGAAGGCGAACATCCCCGAGATCCGCCTCGTCACGCAGCTTTTGCCAGAAATAATCCAGACCCTGTGCCGGGCCGCCTCCGGTCATTCCCGAAAAGACCCACGTGCTCGTTCGGGGACGGCCATCGAGGACAGTACGGGCGGCAGAAGACAGCCAGACGGTTCGCGGTCCCGTCTTGCTGTCCCTCAGGAAGAGATGGCCGTCGCGGTAATCCCGCCATTGCAGGGTCATGATCTCGCTTCGTCGGCAACCGGTGAGGAGGAGCAACCTCACCGCGGCGGCCAGGACATGGCCATCATGCCTTGCCAGCACGGTTCCCAGCCGACGGGTTTCCCCCCGGGACAGGAACCGTTCACGCCCCCGCCGCCGGTACCGCCGAATGTTTCGGCACGGATTGCTTCCTTCCGGTCGGTATCCGAGGACTTCGGCTTCCCGCATGATCACGGACAGGACCGGCGCCGCCCGGTCGGCGGCAGCTGGAATCGACCGGAGGGAGGCGAACCATTGCTGGACATCCCGACTCGTGATGGCGCCGATCGGCTGTCCCCGGAACCGGGGAAGGATCTGGTTCTTCAGGTACCGGCGATTGACCGCGAGCGTGCCCGGCTTCCAGTTTCGGGCATAGCGGTGGAAAACGGTCTCGGCGACATCTTCGAACGGAGTTTCTGCCAAGGCCTCAACTGAACGGGATGGCCCGCCCGTCCGGAGTGACGCCAGATGCGATTGGGCCGAAGACCTGGCCTCGGCCAATTGCATCGTACCGGCATCGCCGATGACCTTCCACACGCGCTGCCCGTTGTTCTGTGCGTGAGCGAAATATCGCTTGCGGCCGGACGGCAGGATCCGGACGCCGAAACCGCGGAGTTCCGTGTCGCGGACCTCACGAACGGACTTGCCGGGCTTGAGGGAATTGATCAGACGCTGGGTCAGGCGGCGATTGGCCATGGGTTTTCTCCCGAATCAGTTGCACTGGCGAACCGGAATGCGGCCGACTGGCCGTTTCCGGTTCTTGACACGAGAGAGAAAAAAGGCTTTAAATCAGACCGTTAAGGTCTCAACAGCACCGAAGGTGCGTTACGGGGTGTATCGCGAGATCGTGGCAACCGTCGAGATCTTCGCAACTCGGGGCCAGGACGATTGCCCGCTGCGCGACGAGGGTTTCGAGGCGGTGCTCGGTGCACCCGGTATCGCGGTGATCGACGAAACAGGCCGCAAGCCTCCCGGTGAGGTTGAACAGGTGGTCGGCCTCGCGCAGCAGCAGGATGCCACCGTCGGAGGTCAACCGGCTGCTGTCGAAAAGGCCGACGACACGGCGTCGTTCAAGGCAGGTTACGGCAAGCCGGAACAAGCCATGCGATAACGCCCCGTTTCACGGTTCGGCTGATGAACACTCGTTGCAGCAACCAGATCGGGTGCATGATGCAGGTTCACTCCCCGGCGCGCACGGCTGCCATGAACCTGTCCCGGATCGTTACGGGATGCGTGGAAATGACCGGAACCCTTACGTTCCCGCTATCGCATTTTGACACGATGACGGTCATCTGCCCGTCGCCGAGCGCTGCCTTGACCTGGTCTGCGGTGTCCGCTGCGCTGCATTCCACGACATTTTCGCATCCGCACGCGCGGGCCACTGCTGCCAGCGACGTCAGGCGTCCCGTGTAGGTCGGCTGGTCGCCCGTCGAACCGTAGGAACCGTTGTCGATTATCAGGAGAATGAAATTGTCCCGAGGGTTGTTGGCGATGGTCGCAAGGGTGGCGAGGTTGGTCAGGACCGAACCGTCACCGTCGATGGAAATCACGGGTTTGTCCTGGGCAACGGCGAGCCCGAAGCCGATGGATGACGCAAGGCCCATCGTCCCGAGCATGTAGAAATTTGTAGCCCGGTCGTCGAGTGCGCACAGCTCCTGGCTGGGCGCGCCGATGTTGCAGACAACCAGCTCGTCGCGGATCACCGGGACGAGGGATTTCAGGACGTCAAAGCGGATCATTCGGCAGCCCTCCAGAAACCTGTATCGCCCAGTATGGCGACGGGTTTGCTGCACATGTTCGCGTAGGCGAGTATGTCCGCCAACTCCTCGACATCACCCGGTTTGTGGAAGTGATAGGTGGGAATGTGCAACTGGTTCAGGATTGCCTTGGTGTGCAAAGCCATCTCGACCTGGCAGGCCACCGGTTCGCCCACCTCGCCCCGGTAGCTGATGAGCATCGGCAACGGAACATGGTAGAACTGGATCAATGTGGCAAGCGTGTTCACGACGACCCCGAGCGCGGTGTTTTGCATGATGATTGCAGGCTTCATGCCGCCGAGAAAGGCGCCGGCACAAAGACCCATGCCTTCATCTTCCTTGTTGCAGGGAATATGCGTAATGGCGTGCGTCTGATCCAGGACCTGCAGCACTCCTGCAAGTTGCTTGCAGGGGACGGAAGACACGAAATCCGTCCCGTTATGCAGCAGGTCGGAAATGATCCTCCTGTCAATATCATTGACCATGTGATCTCCTTACGTTTTTCCGAGGCGGTTCAGGATGATATCTGCAATCATCCTGCTGACCCGGACGTTGCTGTCCTGCGTGACCCCGGCGATATGCGGAGTAAGCACCAGGTTCGAAAGGCCATCGAAGATCGCCGCCGCTTCGGCGGTCAGGGGTTCTGTCTCGAACACGTCGAGCGCGGCGCCTCCCAGGTGTCCGGACCGCATGGACGCGGCAAGCGCCGCTTCGTCGACGACGCCGCCCCGCGCCGCGTTGACAAGCACTGCGCCGGACTTCATCTGCGCCAGTTCCCCGGCGCTGATCATGTGCCGCGTCTTACCGTTCAGGGGCACGTGCAGGCTGACGATGTCGGCAACTCCGAGGACATCGCCCAGCTCCATGCGCTGAACGCCCTTCCAGGCGGCATCGTCGGCAGGAAGAAAAGGATCATGGGCCACGATCGTCATGGACAGGCCCGCTGCCAGTTCCGCGGTTTTCTGCGCGATTGTGCCAAAGCCGATCAGGCCAAGCACGCGACCGGCAATCTCGCGACCCACGCAGGCCTCCCTCGGCCAGGCGCCTGACGTCATCGTGCTGTTGGCCCGGAACGCTCCGCGCAGCAGCACGAGGGCGCTCGTCACGACATACTCGGCGACTGAACGAGTATTTGCCCCGGTCGCTGGAGCTACCTCGATGCCGCGTATCCCGCAGGCCGCAAGGTCGATATTGTCGAGCCCAACCCCGAGCCGTCCGACCAGGCGCAGGTCAGGCGCCTCCCTGAGGAGCGCTTCGTCCACCGTGGTCCTGTTTCGCACGACGAGCGCCTGCACGCCCGGCATCAATGCCGGTATCTCCGGCTGGTTGTCGGCCAGGTGCGGTGCATAGGTCGTCGGATGGGCCGCGGAAAGCATCGCCACCGCAGCTTCGTCCATGAACTCGGTAACAAGGATCATCGGTGTTCCGTCCGGCATCGTTCCAGGTTGCTCCAGTCCTGGGTGCTCACGTCAACTGCGCGGTTGGTTTTGGCGCTTTCTTCGGCCGCTTCGCCGAGCGCGACCGACCAGAGCCCATCGAGCACGCCGACCTCCGGGTCGCCGCTGCCGCGGCATATGAGGTCTCGAAACCGTTCATGCTGGAAGTACGTGGCTGCATGATGGTCCCCGGCTGCGAGCAGCGCCTGGTCGACGGGGATTTCCTCGCGGTGGACGGTCTTGTCCGCCCGGTGCGAAATCTCGATTTCCGCAGAGCGTTCCTTGCCGCCAGGGGAAAACCGGGCGGCGGCGGGGATCTTCGCATCGATCCTGGCGATTTCGCCGGTGACCGAGATCACCTGCTGCCAGCGGGAACCCTCGGCGAACATGCAAAGGTCGAGCATGCCGCGCGTGCCGTTCTCGAAATCGACGACCACATACGCATTGTCGATGATGTTGGGAACGTGACCGGCGTATATCTCGTCCAGGTGGTTCACGTCCACGCCGGCAGACGCGAAGACGCGCCGTGGATTGCTGCCGAGTGCCAGGCGCATCAGGTCCCAGAAGTGACAGCACTTCTCGACCAGCGTGCCGCCTGTGCGTGCGTTGAAGCGGTTCCAGTCGCCAACCTTTTCCAGGAAAGGAATCCGGTGTTCGCGCACCGACATCATCCGCGGCACACCAGCGGTCCCTCGGGTGAGTTCGGCCAGCAACCGCCGAACCGGCGGCATGTATCGGTATTCCATAGCGACCCACACGGGTGACGCACGCGCGACGGCCAGGCAGAGGATTTCGCTGCAGTCCCTTGAGGTCGTGCACACCGGTTTCTCACAGAGGATGGGCAGGTCCGACCCGAGCACATCCAGCAGCACGCCGTGGTGGGTGTCGTTCGGTGAGGCGATGATCAGGGCGTCGCAGATCCCTGCGGCCAGCATTTCCCGGTGCCCGGCAAACCCCCTCGCCTTGCCACCAGTCGTGGCGATCGACTGAGCCCGCATGTCCGCGTCAGGGTCGGAGATCGCGGTGACTTCGCAACCCTCCAGGAGGGCGAGGTTCCGGATGTGCTCCTGCCCCATCATGCCCGAGCCGATCAGGCCGTATCGGATGCGCATCTCAGAGCTCCAGAAGCGGCAGGCCCAGAGCCCCCGCCACTCCGCGCAGGGTTGCACGGTGATCGCCGTAGGCGAGGGCGACGTGGTGTTCGAGGCCGCTCGAAATGATGTCCCGCAGGACATCACCGGCATCCCGTGAAAACCTGATCACGCCCGAAGTGCCCCAAAAGGCCAAAGGCCGGTGCAGCATCTCTCCAAATCCCATCACCATCCGGAGCCTGTTGAAAGCCTGGCTGATACGCATGTAGGTGACGGGCCCGGGCTTCAGCGGAAACTGGTAGAGCAGCGGTTGTCCGCGATTGCCGTGGACAGCGGCTTCCGCCCGGAACTCTGGATCGCGCATGGAGTAGGGAGCCTGTCCGCAATGCCAGACGACGCCGGTGTTGTCTTCAGTGTCGATGTCGACGAGATCGTTCAGGAATACTGGCGCCCGAGCAGCTTCCTGCAGAACGAGTTGCGTCAGGGCTCCGAAGACGTCAGCCTCGCAGGCACAGGGTGCCCCGTCCTCGCCAAGCATGGCGGCCGGGGCGCAGGCGGCGGCGCCGTACTCGGTAAAGGTCTCGGGCCAGCACCGGATCGCAAAGGCATCGTAGCCGGGTTCCCTTCGCAGCTGGTCCATGGCGAGTTTCAGCCGAAGGGACCTGTCGAGTTCCCCCGCGTCAAGGGTGTCGAGGCCGGTGAGGCGGTCGCTCACCTGCGCGCGAAGCCCGCACGTCGCCCGATCCGGTACGGCGCGTGCCAGGGCGAAGAGGTCATCGAGCTCGAGTTCGTCCACTTCGACGCCCGCGAGCGCGTGCACCGTGCCGGCCTCGTAGGCGCATGTGTCAAATCCAGCCGGATGCTCGCCGATTCGTGCGATGCGCCGGCCCCGGATGGCCCCGGCGACCCTGGCGCCCCCGATCGTCGCCGACGGAACCGCCGGGGCCTCCAGGGTCGCGGTCTTGCACTTTCCCGCCAGCAAGTCCGCGATCCTACCCGCGACCCCGCTGCCCGGATCAGCATAGAGCCAGGAAAATGCCCGGTTCTTCAGGCCCAGTGCATGGCTCGCCAGGTTCAGGCCGCAAAGCGCGTTCAGCTGCAGCCTCCCACCGAGGCGGGGTTCCGGCGCCGCCCAGATCGACAGCGGCTGCTCGAACGCCGCAGCGGCCGCGACCGTCATGCGGGCGTCGGTGAATGTCAGCTGGAGGATCAGCACTTGGTCAACCCTCGATGCAGCCAGATCGCCGATGGCGCGCAGGGTCGTGTCTTCATCAAGCAGGAGCATGCGCGAGCCGATGACCTCGTGGCCGGTGGCGTCGAGACTGCGAAGGGCCGCGGCGAGCTTCCTGCCGGCGTATTCCACGTTGAACGTCGATCGCCCGAGCGGCAGGACGCCAAGTCTCATCCAATGTCTCCAAGATCCTGGTACACGTGGCGAAAACTCGAATCCGCCGGGCGAAAGCGTGCGCCGTGAGCGCCATAGCATGGATGGGCGGCCCAACTCACCGCGTTATCGTCCGCCAGCGCGCAGATGTCCTGGAAGTATCCAGCCGCCTCACCGTGCAGCCTGTTCCGGATCGCTCCCCAGTCCGGATAGGCCGAGAACGCATCGAGCCAGATCGCGCGGCCGGCAAGGAACCCGGATGCGCCAGCGGCGAACGCGTGTTTCAGGACCGCCTTGAATTCGGGCTTGCCGGCCCCGGCGGACAGCATCACCCAGGGACGCCCGGCAAGGCGGCCCATTTCATCGAACAGGTCCTGGACGGTGGCGGAACCGTCGGCGTCAGAAGCATTGACAGGGCTTTCCAGCTTGAACACGTCCACACCGTATTCCGGCTTGGCGAACTCCTCGACCGACGCCAGGATGAGTTCGCACTGCTTTCCTTTCATTTCGACATATGCGCTGGTCTGATGGGGGTCAGCCTTCAGGGGATAGACGAGAAGTTCCAGAAGGAATGGAATATCGAAGTGAGCACAGTCGTCGCCGATGCGCCTGACGTAGTCCCGCTGCCTGCCGATCACGTCGCTGCCCGCGTCGGGCCGATACCAGGCAAGAACCTTGACAGCGTCACCACCCATGCGCTTGATCTTCCCGACCGACCAGTCGTCGATACTGGCTGAAAGGCGACCCCTGCCGGTTTCCTCGAATAGGCTGTCCTCGAGCGTCACGACCATTCCCCGGGCCGGGGAAAGCGCATCGAATGAATGAGGGATCGCGTAGTGCGGGTCGAGAAGCATCGCCGTACTTTGTGCTTCGAGCGTCTCGACCAGCAACCGCTTGAACCGCGCAACCTGGTCCCACGGCGCCTCGTCGACGCCGAGATGTCTCGCGATCGGACCCTTGATCGGCGGCCGCTGGTCGACGGCGATCATCTTGAAGATCCCGTGAGCATCCGACATGCGGCGCAGTCCCCACAGCTTTCCAGGTGTCAGATGCACGTCGTTCCCTCCCGAAGAAAGCGCTCCAGCACAGCGCGCACCGGCGCGCCCTCCCGACCCCCGAATCGTGTGCACTTGATCGCCGCCGCAGCATTTGCAAATCGGACGGCCGCGGGTTCGTCTTGCCCTTCGCCCAGCGCCAGCGCAAAGGCACCGTGCCAGATGTCCCCGGCAGCGAGCGTGTCTTTCACGTCGACTGCGCAGGCTGCGGCATGGCTGATCCCGGCCGTTCCCGAGTGCCAGACACCGTTGCCGCCGTCGGTCACGGCAACCCAGGCATTCGTCATTGCAGTTACCTCATTCAGTGCTGTCGGCAGGTCTTCCCCCGAGACAAGTGACAAAAGCCCGTCACGAGAAAATGCGATATGGCTTGCCTCACGCAAAGCGCCGAATTCCATGGGCGGCTCGGCATCGACGATGCCGGGAACGCGCCGTTCATGTGCAAGCGCCAGTGCGGCTGCCGAGCCTGCGCTCCAGCGCGTGTCGACAAGTACCGCGTCGACGTCAGGTGCGTTGGCGATCCAGTCGGTTTCCTCAGCCAGGTCCGAGCCACGGAAGTTCATGACCTGTCGTTCGCCGCGAGCGTCCACATAGACCGAACTGAACGATGACCGCGCACTCTCGGTCCGTTGGACGAAGTCCGTATTCACGCCCTCGCGCTGCAGGTCGGCCAGGATGAGTTCACCCAGGAGATCGCACCCCAACCGTGCACCCAGGTACGCCTCGCCCCCGAACCGTGCAATTGCCACAGCCGCATTTGCCGCGCAGCCGCCAACCACGACCTCTGCCCGTGTCGCCCGGTACTTCCGGGCCTCTTCCGGCAGGACATCGACCTGGAACACGAAGTCCACCACCGCCGTGCCGGTCACGAATACGCGAGCCATCAATCCATCTCCAGGCCGCTCGGCACGGCGTCAGGACGGCCGAGACGCCCCCTGAGCGACGCCGTGCCACTCAGTGCGTGCATGAAGGCAACCAGGTCCGCAATCTCCTTGTCCGAAAGCGGGACAGGAACGATGTCCAGCCGCGAGGCCAGGCGCGTCCGTTCGTACGCATCGTCGAACGGCAGGAAGTCCGTGGCGGACAGCCATGGCACCTCGGGCAAGGCGGCGAGTTGGGGCTGCCAGCGGGCAAACGAGAATTCCGGCGCGAGATGATGGCGGATGATCCCTTCAATGGTCGGATAGGCACCGTTGTGGCCGTATGGGCCGGTCAGGGCGACGTTGCGGAGCGACGGGGTGCGAAAACGGTAAGCGTCCTCGAGCCTGTCCGACACCGCCATGTGCCCGGTATCGCGAACCACCGGATCCCACTGACGCGTTCTGCCCGGTCCGAACTGGGGAAGCATCAGCGCATGGAACCCGTGGTCCGTAAGCAGCGGTCCCGAATGGCAGCCGCTGCAACCGGCCTTGCCGTAGAACAGTTCCAGTCCTGACCGTTGCCGTGGCGACAGGGCGGAAGCGTCACCTGCGAGGAATGCGTCGAATGGACTGTCGTGGCTTCGGAACTCGGTTCCCACGAAGGCCGCAATGGCATTGGCGATATGCGTGATGTCGATGTCGAGCGGGCCATTCACATCGTCAAACGCGGCAGCGAACCGTCTTGCATATTCCGCAATGGCACGAACGCGTTGGGCAAGGATCGGCCAGACGGCGTCAATGCGGTCGTATGCCGCGCCCGCGACCTGGTTTTCGCCCGGATCCCCGGCCATTTCGAACTGCGAGGTCAGTGGAAAGAGCGCCTGCACGGCGAGAATGCTGTTGAGCCCCTCGGGCAGCCATTCCTGAGCGGGCGTGTTGAATCCGTTCTCGTAGATGTCGGACACTGCAATGCGGCCGTCGTGAAACAGCGTTACCATTTCCGCGGCGCCGAGGTTCCAGAGTGCGGGAGCGTTGCGCGGAATGCGCTTTCGGATGCGGCTGCCGCCGGTTCCGGGCGTTCGATCCGGGCCGATGCCAAACCCGCCTTCGCCGATTCCGAGCGAGAGTGCGTCCGTGCCGGCGTGATCGGGACTATGACATGTCGCGCACGAGATATTCCGGTTGCCCGAGAGGATCGGATCGAAGAACAGGAGTTGTCCCAGTTTTGCCTGTCCGGCGTCGAATTCGAGGAAGTCAGAGGGTTGCAAAGGCCGCGGAAGATCGGTTCCATGGGCAGGGACACAAGCGAAAGCCACCAGGAGAGAAACCAGATGAAGTACTTTGTTCTTGTTGTTCTTCTTTGCGTTTCCGACACGGTATCGGCTGAAATCGAAACGGCCCGGGATCTCATGGACGCGGGGCAGTTTGACGCCGCGATGATGGAACTGCTGCCGGCGGCGCGTGCCGGGAACGCCGAAGCGGAAGAACTGATCGGCGTCATGTATGCGTCCGGACTTGGTGTCGAGCGCGACGATGTCCGTGCATTCGAGTGGTATCTTCGCGCCTCCATGAAAGGGCATCCGGGTGCCCAGTCCGGGATCGGGTGGTACTACGAAGTCGGTCGAGGACTTCCTGCCCCGGATCTCGTGCGGGCCTACACGTGGTACGTCCTTTCCACGATCGGTGGAGACCCCGACGCAGCCATCTCGCAAGAGGAAGTTTTGAAGAAGATGACGCCGGAACAAATCGAAAAGGCTCATGTGCTGATCAATGACTACCGAGGCTGGCTATATCCGTTCCGGTGACGAACGGGGGCCGCGCATCGCGAGGCCCCCGACTCCGGTTTGTTTGTTTGGTCAGTTGATGTCTTGTGCTGCACCGGCTTCCAGTTCAGCTTCGGCGTCGGCGACGGCCGAGACAAGGGCGTTGAAGATTTCCTCTCCCCCGTCGATGTTCTCCTTGAACCAGTCGTAGACCGGTGCTGCGGCCTCGCGGAATTGTGCTTTTTCCTCCGGGTTTGGCACATAGAGATCGCCGCCACCTGCGACAAAGTCGGCATAGGCCTGGATCGATTTGCGTTTGGGCGAGGCGAACGTCGCCTGTTGCAGCGCCGCGAATCCGTCGACCACGACCCGGCGCAAATCGTCCGGCATGGACATGAACGCCGCATTGTTCATCCACCACAGTGCGCCCATGTAGGCGTGACCATCAAGTGTGACATACTGAAGGCCGGCATCCGGGAACTTCATGCTCATGATGTCGGTGATGCCGTTCTTGGAGCCTTCGACCACGCCTGTCTGGAACGATGTAAAGAGTTCGGGCCAGGGAATCGGCGTCGGCGATGCGCCGAGTGCTTTCACCAGTTCCTGGGGAAGGTCGGCGACGACAGTGCGAATCTTCAGGCCGGCAAGGTCGCCCGGTTCCATGACCCGGCGCTCGGTATTGGCGAAGTTGCGCCAGCCTCCCGTGTTTCCGATCGTCATCAGGCGGATCAGCCCGTCCGAATCGGCCATCGTCATCTCGCGCATCTTGCGCGTGAAATCGCCTGAGAGGACAGATTCTGCAATACGGTCGCTTGCCATCAGGTACGGCAGGTCGAGAACCTGGACGTAGGGGAAAATGCCGGCTGCACCGCCCGAGGTCGAAATGTAGACGTCGACCGATCCATCGGCCACGCCCTGCAGGCATTCCGCACCGTTTGCACAGAGTTGCGTCCCGATGAACAGTTCGACCTCGACGGCGCCGTTCGATGCGCTTTCGACAAAGCTCTTGAAAACGATCAGGCCGTCGTAGTCCTCGTCGTTCTCGTTGGAGTTCGCAGTGGCTCGAATCGTGTAGTCGGCTGCTGCTGCGGGAAGTACGGTTCCGGCGAAAGCCGCCGCAACCGTCAAGGTCATCAGTGTGGATCTGATCATGGATTACCTCCTTGGTTTGATTGTTGCTTGCCCTATTGAACGAACCCCGTAAGGCGCGGGATGGTCATTGAAATTGCCGGGACATAGGTGATCAGGAAAATCACGACGACCTCGACTGCGAGGAAAGGCAGAATGGCCTTTGAAATCGTCTCGACCCTTTCGCCGGATACGGCAGAAGCCACGAAAAGCACGAGCCCCATCGGCGGGGTGGCCAGGCCTACTGTCAGGTTCACAGACATGATGATTGCGAAGTGCACTGGATGAACCCCGAGATCGACGAAGATCGGTCCGAGGATCGGTCCCAGGATGATGATGGCCGGCCCGGCATCCAGGAACATGCCGACGATGAACAGGAGAATGTTGATCAGGAACAGGAGCATCAGCGGGTTGCTGCTGAGTCCGAGCATGAAATCTGCCATATGTTCGGGCGCGTGGCTGAGACTGACCACTGTCTTGAATGCGACTGCGGCACCGACAAGAAGCAGAACGGTTGACGACGACAGCGCCGCACGCATGAACACTCCGGGAAGATCTCTGAGCCGCATGGAGCGCAGGACACCAAAGGCCACGACGAGGGCGTATGCAACTGCGATGGCAGAGGCTTCAGTCGGCGTGAAGACGCCCACAAGGATGCCGCCGAGAATGATGATCGGGGTTTGCAGCGGTGCCACCGCTTTCTTGCAGGTGATGCGAAAATCGGGTGAGACCTTGGTTCTGAGACGCAGGAGCAGGAGATGCGCAAAGGGAAGCAGGACGAGGAAGACCAACCAGCCGTTGAAACCGATTTCGACGTTCGACGTCGTGCGAAGCAGCTTGGCAACGCCGAAGTAGATCGCTGCGAGGACGCCCGCTATGTTGATGCGGAGCAGGACGAAGGACACCCAGTGTTCGAGCGGAGAGATGACCTGGTCCCGGTGCACGATGCGTTCGGCCTTCGGCAGGTCGTAGCGGTCGGCCATCAGGCGCACGACGACCATGAGACCGACCCCGACGAGGACGCCAGGCACGATACCGGCCAGGAAAAGAGCAGCAACGCTTTCACCCATGACGTAGGCGTAGATAATCATGATTCCGGAGGGCGGAATGATCGGTCCGATCACCGAGCTTGCCGCCGTGATCGCCGCCGCAAACTTTCGGGAGTACCCGTTCTTTTCCATTGCCGGGATCAACGTGGATCCGAGTGCCGAGGTGTCGGCGACAGCGGAGCCCGACAGGCCGGCAAACAGGATGGAGCTGAGAATGTTTACATGTGCAAGTCCGCCGCGCAGGTGGCCCATGAGCGCCTGGCTGAATTCTACGAGACGCGTCGTGATCCCGCCCTTGTTCATCAATTCGCCCGCCAAAACGAAGAACGGGAGTGCCATTAACGGGAAGGAGTCCATGCCATTGTAGACATTCCGGTAGAGCAGGGCGATGTCGCGCTCTTGCCCGTTCAGCCAGAGCAGCAGGCCCGGCGCCAGCAGCAGGGCAAAGAAGACCGGAAGGCCGACAAGGAGGAGGACAAGGAAAACGGGGAGGAATAAACCCAGCATCAGTCGGCCGCCAGAATTGTGCCGTCCGTATCATCGGGAGGCAGATCGGCATCCGGTAAAAACAGCTTCACGAGAATGCGGAGGATCAACTCAACGGTAACCAGGATCAGAAGTGTGACGCAGACCAGAAGCGATCCGTACATGTATCGCAGCTTGACCTTGACGGTTTCCAGTCCGACCAGTTCCAGCGGTATGCGCAGGGAGGAGCTGTCAAACTTGCCGCCGAATCCGAATGTATGGTTGTAGCCGTGCCCGACGGCGGTCAGCAGAACCGCGAGTGAAAGCACCAGGAGCACCAGCCCGAGAGCAAGCGACGGCACCCTTGCCATCGCACGAGGCAGCAGGTCTATGGATACGAACCCGCTCCAGCGCATTGCCGACGGCGCGATAAAGGCAATCATCCACAGCATCAGGAAACGCGCGGCTTCGTCCGGCCAGGCCAGCGCGTTGTTCAGGACGTAACGAAAAAAGACCTGGGAAAGAATAACCAATACCATGAGTGCGAGCGCGACCCAGGCAAGCTGCCGCCCAAGGCGCAGTATCCGTGTGTTGGTCCAGGCGATGGGGCGCAGGAGCACCAGCATCTTGAATTTTCTCCCCATCGAACGAATCGCAACACGGATTTAGTTGCGTTTTTTGTTGTGTATTATTCGTATAATTCCAGATACGAAAGTTGTTGTCAAGGGCTGTGATTGCCGATTGCCGTTTCACGTTGCAACAACGAGGCCGGAGTCCTGTCTTGCGCAAAGCGCGCGCAAGGCGGCGGGGCATGACCTGTCGGTGACAAGCATGTCGACCTGGCTGAGCCAGCCGATGCAGATCGGCGCCATGCGACCGAATTTTGTACTGTCCGCCGCAAGTACAACGTTGCGCGAGTGTTCAATTATTGCGCGCGCCACGTAAGCCTGGCGAAGATCGTAATCGAGGAGGGCACCGTCGTACGCGATGGCGGCTGCGCCGATGACGGCAACGTCGACCCGGAATTGCCGAATGAAATCGACAGCGTTTTCTCCAACGATTGCCCCGTCGGCCCGGCGCACGACCCCCCCTGGAACCATAACCTCAATTCCCGGGAAATCCTTGATTTTATTGGCAAGATAGACTGAATCCGTGACGAGCTTCAGGCCAACGTGATGCGAGAGGTGCATTGCAACTGCAGCTGTGGTTGTCCCCGAGTTGATCAACACCGTCGTGTTGTTCGGAATTCTGGATGCAACTGCGGATGCGATGGCGGCCTTCTCCTCCCTTGCGATCTCCTGACGGACCTGGAATCCGGTATATTCTGCCCCGGCGGCCAACGCGGCACCACCGTGAAACCGAATTATCTGGTTTACCTCGGCGAGTGCGTTCAGGTCCTTCCTGATGGTTTGAGGTGTCGTTTCGAACGCGTCCGCGAGTTCGTCCACCATGGCCCGACCCTTGGACTGAAGATGTTTCAGTATTGCCGTCTGGCGCCGCTTTGAATTCCGACTTACTTTTGTCATTGTGTATTTGCCGATTTCGTCCTCTATCTTTCGAATTTTGTCACATGCGAACGATGGGTTCAACGGTCGTTTCCCTCGCGGGGCGATTCGGGTAGCGGCGAAATGACGGCGAGGCGATGATCGGGGAACACAAGGCGGTCCACGCGCCGATCAGGACTAGGGATTCGGTCGCAATTCGCCTGACAATGTGCAGGCACTCGAAACAGTCGGTTGCCTGAGCGGCGGACCTGAACATGGCTGATCCGGAATTTTCTCGCCAACCATGATGCGTGGAATTCAACAATGCAGGTCGTGCAAACGAGACTCCTGAACGATCGGATGTCCCGGCCGGTCGAACTCGGTGTCATCGGTTTCGGCGGTGCGCCGACAGGAAACCTGTATCGCGAAGTTTCGGATGATGGCGCAGGGGAGGCGTTGTCGGCTGCCTTTGATGCGGACATTCGCCATTTCGATACAGCACCCCGGCACGGACTCGGCCGATCCGAATTGCGTTCGTCGCATGCGATTCGTCAATTCGGCCGCGACAGGCTGGTTCTCTCGACAAAAGTCGGAAGAGTACTTCTGGATTGTGATCATGACGAAGTCACGCCGGAAGCGTTTGTCGACCTGCCTTGAAGGATGATCGTTTTCGACCACTCCCGCGACGGGGAGATGCGGTCTTGCGACGATTGCAAGGCGCGTCTTGGGATTGCATACGCCGATATCGCCGTTGTTCACGATGTTTGTGCATTCTCCCAAGTTGGCCACGACGCCAGCGCGCAACGGATCCGTGAGTCGTTCGACCGTGGTGGTCACCACGCACTCACGGAACTCGGGAATGCAGCGGAAATTGCAGCCATCGGCGCGGGTGTCAACGAATGGCAGGTCTGCGGAAGCGTATTGAAGCTTGCTGATTTCGATGGTTTTCTGCTGGCGGGTCGATTCACGCCGCTGGAACAGGATGCTGTCGGGACGTTCTTGCTTCTCTGCGAAGAGCGGGACGTCGGCATCATTCCTGGAGGACCCTTCAATTCCGGTATCCTGGCAACGGGATACGTTGCAGGCGCACGTGCAACTACGCCGACGCGTCGTTGGAAGTCGTCCGAGGAGTCAAACGAACGAACGAAGTCTGCAAGGCGCATGGCACACGGCTCATCGCGGCGGCCCCCGGTTTGTCATTGGTCATCCCGGCGTGAAATCGGTGATTCCCGGTGCATCGACCGCTGCGGATGTCAGATCGAGCGTGTCCAGCCTTGCTCAGCCGTTTCCACACGAGTTGAGGCTGGACTTGCGGGAAACCGGACCCATTCGCAAGAATGCTCCGATACCGACTTTCGGCGACAAGGTAGTTCAGCGATGATGCCCGGTTTTCGGTCTTCACCGGGTCTCTCGTACACGTTCCGATGCATGGGGCGTGAGAGCGGCGATGTGGTCGCAGGCGCCGGTTTTTCGGATGTGTCGACATTCGCATCGAAAATTCATGCCAACGGGATTTTCGGCCACCGCATGCCGAAGGTGATTCGATCGCTGATGCAATTCCACTCTTTCATGGCCGAACCGTGATGACCATGCCGCAAGCTGGAAATGCTGACAGAAGTATTCCTGTTGCTGCGATGTCCTGTATGTCGGTCGACAACGCTTTTGCGGGATCCGCCCACGCAAGGGCAATCGGGAATCATGCCATCCGTGATCGGCAATGGAATTGGCCGTATGATTCGGAATAGATAACACGGGGCAACAGGAATTCCGCCATGCGTGGGGCACCTCGGGAATCCCTTGCCATGGCGTTCGCCCTGGACGAGACGCGCTCCGCGTCGTGAGTCTGTCGTCCGGAACCAGGCTGGAATCGGGAGATCAATTGTGACGCATAAGCCTTCCACACTCATCCGCCTGCACGAAAAGGATCATGTCGCGGTTGCGGCGGACATCCTGAAGCCAGGTGATGGTCTTGATCAATACGGGATCACGGTCTCGTCGAAGATTGCCGCTGGCCACAAGGTCGCGGTCGCGCCGATCGCGGCTGGGAAGGGCGTCCTGAAATACGGGCAGGTCATCGGTTTGGCGAAAACCGATATCACCCCGGGAGATCATGTCCACGTGCACAATCTCGGCATGGGGGATCACCACCAGGACTACGCGTTCGGCCTGGACTGCCGTCCACTGGCGCCCGTCCGGGAGACGGCGGAATTCATGGGCTATCACCGGTCCGACGGAAGCGTCGGGACCCGGAATTATCTCGGCATCCTGACGACCGTGAACTGTGCCGGGAGCGTGGCGCGATTCATCGGCGAGGCCGTGAACAGGTCGGGGTTGCTCGACGGGATGCACAACATCGATGGCGTCGTCCCGATCGTCCACGGAACGGGTTGTGGGATGTCTGACCGGAACGAGGGCTACGCGACGCTGTTCAGAACCCTATCGGGTTATGCCCGCAACCCGAATTTCGGCGGGATTCTGCTCGTCGGACTCGGATGCGAGGTCATGCAGATTCCCGACCTCGTTGGCCCTGACAGGCGGTGGGACGATCCCACCTTCGGGTTCCTGAACATCCAGCAAACCGGGGGAACGCAACGAACCGTGGAACGGGGCGTCGAAATGCTGGGGGAAATCGCCCGATTCGCCAACAGGATCGAGCGAAAGCCGACGCCCGCGAGCCGGCTGGTGCTGGGCTTGCAGTGCGGAGGGTCCGATGGTTACTCCGGAATTACGGCGAATCCCGCGCTCGGTGCCGCGGCCGACCTGCTTGTCCGCCACGGGGGCACGGCGGTCCTGTCGGAAACCCCCGAAATCTATGGCGCCGAACATCTTCTGACCCGGCGGGCCGTCAATGCCGACGTTGGCGAGAGCCTGGTGGAGAGAATCCGCTGGTGGGAAGAATACACGTCCCGCAACGAATGCGCGATGGACAACAACCCCACTCCGGGAAACAAGCGGGGCGGGTTGACGACAATCCTCGAAAAATCCCTGGGAGCAGTGGCGAAGGGTGGGACAGCCCCCTTGTCCGCTGTCTGCAAATATGCCGAACGGATCGAGGCCCCGGGTCTGGTTTTCATGGACAGCCCCGGATATGACCCGTGTTCCGTCACTGGCCAGATTGCGTCCGGCGCAAATCTGGTCGCATTCACAACCGGGAGAGGTTCGGTATCCGGCTATATGCCGACACCGTGCATCAAGCTTGCCAGCAACGACAGCCTGTTCACCCGCATGGGAGACGACATGGACGTGAACTGCGGGGACATCGTGTCTGGAGGCGCCGATGTTGTGGAAAAGGGGAAAGACATCTTTGACCTGCTCCTGCGTGTTGCGTCGGGCGAACCGACCCGAAGCGAATGCCTGGGTTTCGGGGGCACCGAGTTCGTGCCGTGGCAGATCGGTGCGGTGATGTGATTCAGGGGAGGAATCGAATGCGGTTGGCAGGAAAGAAGGCGCTGGTGACAGCGGCCGGTGCAGGAATCGGACGGGCGACGGCCATCGCGTTTGCGCGTGAAGGCGCACGTGTATTCGCGACGGACATCGATGCCCGGTCACTCGAGGAAATTTCCGGGGCGGACGGTATCGAGACCCGGCTTCTGGACGTGACGTCATCCGATGCGGTGGCGACAGCGGCAGAGGAAGTGGGCGCTGTCGATGTGCTGTTCAATTGTGCAGGCGTGGTCCATCACGGCTCGATCCTCGAATGCGATGAGGACGCGTTCGACTTTTCGGTCGAATTGAACGTCAAGGGAACGTACAGGATGACACGGGCCTTTCTCCCCCGCATGCTCGAAAAGGAGCGGGGCTCGATTATCTCCATGTCGTCGGTCGTCTCTTCGCTCATTGCCGCTCCGGACAGATTCGTCTATGGCGCGACGAAAGCGGCGATCGCCGCGATGATGAAATCGGTGGCGGCGGACTTCGTGACTCGCGGGATTCGCGCCAATGCCATATGCCCGGGAACGGTCGACACTCCGAGCTTGCAGGAACGAATTCGCACCGCAGGGGCCAAGACAGGAGATGTCGACGCGGTTCGCAAGGCTTTCATTGACCGGCAGCCGATGGGTCGTATCGGTCGGTCCGAGGAAGTCGCCGCCCTGGCCGTGTATCTTGGGTCTGACGAAAGCCAGTTCGTAACAGGCCAGGCTTTCGCAATAGATGGCGGCTGGTCCAACGTATAGGAAACCTGGATGAAGTTGATCCGCTATGGCCCGCCCGGTGCCGAAAAACCGGGCCTGGTCGACGTTGACGGCCAAATGAGGGACCTGTCGGGACATGTGCGCGATGTCACGGGTTCGGTTCTCGGCGACCGGTCGCTCGACAGGTTGCGCGATGTTGATCTGCAGGCCTTGCCGCTGGTTGACCGGGACAGCCGGCTTGGTCCCTGTGTCGGACAGGTCGGAAAGGTTGTCTGTGTCGGGCTGAATTATTCGGATCATGCCGCCGAAACCGGCTCGCCCACGCCGAAAGAGCCGATCCTGTTTTTCAAGGCAACGTCGGCGATCTGCGGTCCGAATGACAATGTCATGATTCCGCGGGACTCGATCCGTACCGACTGGGAGGTCGAACTCGGAATCGTGATCGGGTCGGAGGTCCGGTACGTGGACGAAGCCGATGCACTTTCGCATGTTGCGGGCTACTGCGTTGTCAATGATGTCTCCGAGCGGGACTTCCAGACCAAGCGTGGCGGCCAGTGGGTCAAGGGCAAATCGGCGGATACGTTTTGTCCGCTGGGTCCCTGGCTTGTCACACGCGACGAGGTTCCGGACCCGCAAGGTCTCGACATGTGGCTGGACGTGAATGGCGAACGGCGACAGGACAGCAGTACGTCCAACATGATCTTTTCGGCGGCCTTCCTCGTGAGCTACATAAGCCGGTTCATGAGCCTGCAGGCCGGTGACGTGATCGCGTCGGGGACACCTGCCGGTGTCGGCTTGGGTCGGAATCCGCAGGTCTGGCTGGCTGCAGGGCAGACCATGAGGCTTGGAGTCCAGGGTCTCGGAGAGCAGCGCCAACTCGTGGTTGCGTGGCCTGGCTGACGCTCGGAGCCGGATGTCCAACACGGGGATTCGTGAGCAGATGAAGGTCCATCCTGAACTCCTTGCCCAAGGTGCGCAGACCGGCAAGGACATCGTCTGCCTGTCTCCCGGAATCTGGACGGCCGTCGGATACGCGGCGTTGAACGCTCACATGTTTGAAGGTTTTGCGGCGGCGACGATTGGCGACACATCGGAGTCGACGTGGGCCGCCCGCAACACGTACCCCTGGGAAGTCAGGAGGCTGAGCCGGGAAGCGGGAGAACGCCCGTGACCGGCTCCCGAAACCCTGAGCCCGCTGCACCTCCTGCGAAATCCCTCGACAGGACGATAGCTGACGCCGCCGCCTTCCTGTTTACCTTGATCATCCTGATCTATGCGGCATCCGGGCCATTGGGCGAATTCGTCAGGTGGTTCATCGAAACCACGACCGAAGGGTTTTCGGAGATGTCGAGGCGGGACCAGCGCCTGTTGCTCAAGCAACACTGGCTGGGCGTGGCGTTCAAGAGTTTCGAACGCGGGTTCCTGCTGCCGACCGGGCTGATTCTCGGTCTTCCGATCATCGTGTCCTTTTTCGTCACCTTCCTGACGCTTCACAAGGCTCCACACTACATGTGGGTGAACCGGTTGCTGGCCGCGGCGTCAATTTGCACCTTCGTGCTTTGGGTTGCCAATCTCTTCTCCGTCGATGCCGGTGTCCTCCCGGCTGCCCGTCCGGTCGATTTCGTGTTTTTTCCGATTGCGACGGTCCTGACCCTCTATCTCACCTGGAGATTGTTCGGGACGTTCATCGTCGTCTTCTGCCTGTTCTGGATTGTCTATTTCTTCGTTCGCGGCTTGTTCCCCGACTGGATGGGGATCCTGGCAGGTTCCGAATCGACGTTTTCGCAGTCAATGCGATCGATGGTGCTGAATTTCTGGTCGCAGACGGGAGGCATGTTCGGCCAGCCCCTGCAGGTCGTTTCCGGAAATGTGCTGATTTTCATCGTGTTTGGCGGAGTGCTGATGGCGTCGGGGGCCGGGGACCTGCTGATGAAGATCGCGAACCGGATCGCGGGCGGGTTGACCGGCGGAGCCGCCCACGCCGCGGTCGCAAGCTCGGCGCTTTTCGGAACCTTGTCTGGTGCCGCGATTTCAAACGTGGTTTCGACCGGCGTGATGACGATTCCGGTCATCAAGCGCTCCGGCTTCAAACCCGCATTTGCCGGAGCTGTCGAGGCCGCCGCTTCGACCGGCGGTCAGATCGTGCCTCCGGTGATGGGGGTCGTGGCGTTTTTCGTCGCCGGTCAGATCGGGCTCGAGTATCGCTACATCGTCATTGCGGCCATCGTGCCGGCAGTTTTCTACTACGTTGGCACGTTTCTGACCGTCTACTTCGAGGCGCGACGCCAGGGGATCGGGCCTCTTCCGACCGGCAGCCGGCCCGCGCTTACAAGACCCGAACTATGGCAGACCCTGGTATTCGTCTTTCCTCTCGGGACACTCTCGTATTTCCTGTTTGTTCAACCGTCGGTTCCGAAAGCCGGCTTTTACGGTTTCATCGTCGCATTTGTCAGCGCTTTGGTCCTGTTTCGACAGTTTCGGTCCTGGTCAACGATCTATCGGGCCTGCGCCGATGCCGGCCGAATGTCGGCTTCCATCATCGTCATCGTAACCGCGATCGGCCTGATCGTGGGTTTGATCCAGGTTTCCGGCTTTTCCGGACGATTGTCCCTGTTGCTGACCCAACTCGCCTCCGGTCCGTTGTTTTCGACCCTTGTGGTTGTTGCGCTGGGTTCGATCATACTCGGAATGGGACTGCCACCAGGTGCGACCTATTTCATCATCGTCATCGCGTTGTCGTCGGGAATCGATGCTGTCGGCCTTGCTCCGCTGACTCTTCACCTGTTCGTGGTGTTCTTCGCCGTGATTTCGACGGTCACGCCGCCCGTCGCGCTGGCGGCATTCGCGGCTGCGCCAATCGCCGGGGCGAATCCGATGCGGACCGGCCTGGAGGCGGCGCGGCTGTCGCTCGCCGGATTCATCATTCCGTTTGTTTTCGTTTATCATCCGGCAGTATTGTACAAGCTCCAGATCCTGTTCGAGTGGTTTGAAGGAGAGCTGCCAACGTCACGGGCAATGATTGACGTGTCCACCGTCAGCTGGCTGGAGCTCGGATGGATCGTCCTGGCCTTTTCGGTTTCCATGTGGCTGCTCGCGTCGGCGCTGGCCGGGTTCGAGAAGAACCGGTTGCGAACAAGCGAGCGCCTGCTGCGTATCATTGCCGGGCTGGCGATACTGTTGCCCGATCCGAAAATCGCGATACCTGCGCTTGCCGTGAGCGCGGCGCTTGTCGTCGGACACCGCCTGATCGGGGGTGAGCCATCGCAGGTTGACGTGCGATCAACCTGAACAAACAACCGGGTAAACCAGGGAGAGAAAAATGCGAAAAACGATTTATGCCGTCATTGCGGCAACATGCCTCGCCGGGGCGTCGGCGGCCGAGGATATCACACTCAAGATGGCGACGATTGCGCCGAGCCTGGGTCAGGCGATTACCATGGCGACGATGGCCAATGTCGTAACGGACAACCTTGACGGCGTCGCGATCGAAGTATCCGGCGGAGGGGCGGCAACGTTGCACATGATGGAAGTTGGTCGCGGAAACCTCGATCTGTCGATGACGTCTCCTGTCGTCTACAACCTGATGGCCGGCGGCAAGGCGATGTACGCCAATCAGCCCGACGCGCCCGAGTTGGCCGAGAATCTCAGGTTGCTGATGTGGTTCCCATACGGACAGTACCATTTCGCGGTTCGTGCGGATTCCGACATTCAGGTGCTCGACGATATCGAGGGTGCTTCGGTTTTCCTCGGGCCCCAGGGCGGTGGCGCATACAATGGTGCCCGTGGATACATCGAGGCAACGACGGGCCTTGTCGTTGGCGAGGACTACGAGGCGATCAAGGCGAATTGGCAGACCGGGTACCAGGCGTTTCTTGACGGGAAGGTCGACGTTTACGTGAACGGCTGCATCGATCCCTGTGGACAGTTCATCCAGTTCACCGAAACGGAGGAACTGCGCTTCATCGGCCCGGAAGACGATTCAGGTGACGTGGTCGACAAATGGCTGGGACAATTCCGCTACCGCGACATGATTGGGCCGGGCCAGTATCAAGGCCAGGCAAACACTGAAGCGGTCAAGGCATGGAATACATCGGTCGGCGTCGCCGTCCGCGCCGACCTCGACGAGGAAATCGTCTACAAGGTGACCAAGGCGTTCTGGGACAATCTCGGCCAGATCACGTCCGATGCACCCTGGGCAAAGGCGCTTGATGTCGAGTACGCGGCAGCGAAACGAGGGTTGATGGAACTGCATCCCGGCGCCGCCCGCTACTACGCAGAGGCGGGCGTCCTGCAGTAAGGCCATTTGATGCCCGGCGCCAACGGTGGACCGTGGCGCCGGGAATCATCGCTTTGCGGCCGCGTGTTTTCGGGAACTTCGCGTCTCGTCGGCCCGTCGCTACTGTTCAGGAGACAGATTCGGTGATGCGAGTGCCCGCGCGAATATGTCGCGGTCGACGTTCCCTCCGCTCGTCACCACGATCACCGTGTCGCGCTCGATCCGGTCTCCATGGAAGATCGCGGCAGCGAGGCCGGTTGCGGCGCCTGGTTCGACCACGATCTTGAGGTGCGCGAATGCCAGTGCCATTGCGCGCAGGCACTCCCCGTCGCTGACGGCGATTCCCGGACCGCATAGGCGTGAAATGATCGGGAAGGTCAGATTGCCGGGCGACGGCGTCAGTATGGCATCACAAATCGACCCGGATTCCCGTTCATTGCGTTCCATGACCCCGCTCTTCAACGAACGGGCGACGTCATCGAATCCCTCCGGTTCACACGGCCTGACCCTCAGGCGCGGAGCATGTTCCTCGAGGGCCAGCGAAATCCCGGATGTCAGTCCGCCGCCGCCGCACGGTACCAGGACCTCGGCATCATCTATTCCGGCTCGACGGGATTGTTCGGCGATCTCCAGGCCGCAGGTTCCCTGGCCTGAAATGACCGCGAAGTCATCGAACGGGCGTATCAGTGTCATCCTACGCGAACTGTTGACCCTTTCCACGACCGTCTCCCGGTCTTCCGACTCCCGGTCATAGTAAACGACGTCTGCTCCGAGCGACCGTGTCCCTTGAATCTTTGTAACCGGCGCATCGGAAGGCATGATGATGCAGGCCGGCAGGCCCTTCAGTCTCGCTGCATAAGCCACGCCCTGGGCATGATTGCCGGACGAGAAAGCGATGACCCCACGGCTCGATTGCCCTTCCGGCAATGCGGTGATCGCGGCCCACGCTCCGCGAAACTTGAAGGAGCCCGTGTGCTGAAGGCACTCGGCCTTGACGAGAATCTGCCGTCCCGCGACCTTGTCGAGACCGGGTGAGGACAGCATCGGCGTTTCGCGGATGTGGCCCGAGAGCCGCTCGCGAGCGGCGTGAACAAGGACAATGTCACCCATCTTGTGCGCACCTTTCCAACCATTGCCGGACTGCCGCGATGCTTTCGGGCTCGTCAAGGAAAGGCACATGGCCACGGTCCGGGACTTCGGCGAAAACCATGTCGGGCCGCAGTTCGCGCATTCTGGATGCCGTCTCGCGTGAAAGCAGTTCCGAGTTTGCGCCACGAACGAGCGCCGTCGGCAATTGGTCGAGCGCGCGAAACCAGGCCCAGGGATCGAAAGCATCCATTGACTGTCCAAGGACGGCATCCCGCAGGCGCGGGTCGTAATTGATCCTGAGGCCGGAGGATGTCTTGATGACCGTGCTTCTGGCCAGCTCCTCCCATCTCTCGCGCCTGACCCCTGCGAATCCCTTGCTTCGCGTCGCGAGGTCTTCGACATATTCGTCGAGATTCCCGTGCCCGGGTTGCTTGCCGAGATAGTCGAAGATCAGGTCCAACCCTTCGGGTTCGAGAACCGGCCCGATGTCATTCAACAGGACTCCGGCAATCCGGTTCCGTGCGGTCAACGCCAGGTACATGGCAATCAGTCCGCCCCTTGACGTTCCGAGCACGGCCGCGCGATCGATCGCCAAATGATCGAGAAGCTCGAGGCAGTCACGGGCTTCGACCGGCACCGAGTAGTTGCGATAGTCCGGATCGCGGTCGGAGTCCCCGCGACCGCGACAGGTTATTCTGACCAGGCGTACATCGGTGAGGGGCCCCGCGATCGGGTTGAAGTCTGCGAGGTTTCGGGTCAGTCCCGGAATGCAAAGGACAGGGAGTCCGGACCGATTACCCTCGTCAAGATACGCGATCCCGAGACCGTCGGAAGTCGTGAACTTGGGCATCAGATCGACATCACCAGCCCGGGAATGCCGGAAAGGTCCCGGAGGACAAACGCCGGCTCCCAGGGGAGTCGGTCCAGGGGCTCTCCGGCCCGGTTGACCCAGACGGACCGGAACCCGAACCCGGCCCCGGCTGCCGCATCCCAACCGTTGGACGACACGAACATGACATCGGCCGGCTGTACGCCGAATCTCTGTTCGACCAATTCATAGACGGAACGGTGAGGCTTGAAGATCCCGGTGGACTCCACGCTGAGCATGTCGTCGATCAGGCCGGAGATTCCAGCCGAGCTGACGGCTCCCGTCAGCATGTCGGGAGAGCCATTCGAGAGAATTGCCGTCGTGCAGGACTGCGTCTTGAGATCGGCGAGCATCTTCGGCACTTCCGGGTAGGCTTCCAGTTCCCAGTACAGCGCCAGCAACCTTTCTCTCAGTTCCGGGTCGCCATCGAGCCCGGACGCTTCGAGCGACCAGTCGAGTGCATCGGCCGTGACTTTCCAGAAGTCCGTGTGTTCGCCGGTAACGGCACGCAACCAGGTGTATTGGAGTTGTTTCGACCGCCAGTCATTCGCGAGTTTCCGCCAATGAACGTTGAGCTGGCTCCATCCAGGTTCTGCCGCACAGTTTCGTGCGGCCGCGGCGACATCGAAGAGAGTTCCATAGGCGTCAAATACACAGGTCTTTACGGCCATCGTGTCGACCTTTCTTCAATGCGGGCCCGTCCCTTGCCGATCGCCCGGGTTCGCCGTGGCCCCAGCCAGTTCCAACGGAAAGCACATCGGTTCTGGTCTCAATTTGGTTCGTGGAGTTTGGCGCTGAATTCCCGCCCCACCCCCGACAGGCCGTAACCGGCTCATTGGAACCGGAAAGACAAAGTTCTGATTCGATATATGTGTTTACGCAATCATGGCCGTTGATGGAATGACCGAACGTGGTAATTCCGCCAATCAGGAGAAGCCGTACAGGTGCAGGAGGACAAGCCGGGACGGTATCGGCCGTCCCGGAATTGCGACGATCCGCCGACGCGGGCGTTTGGTGCGAACGTGAGACAATTGCGACAGTTCCGGGGCCCGAGCGGGTCCACCGTATCTTGACATTTTCGAGATAACGACCGGATTTCCCGACTGCTGCAAATCGTGCAGTTTGCCGTCCCGGAAATCGTCCTGAAAACCTTTGTGGCGACCTTGCCTGCGCCCCGTCCGATGGCCCCGTTGCCGGGTTGCTCAGGCGGGTGCAACCGCGCCGCGCCACACCACGTCGTTCCCGAGTTCGGGGTCGTGCTTGCGGTCGCGGCGCCCGCCGATATGAGCCGCTAACCGCACCGCGTCGCCGAGGCGGTCGGGAGCCGTCTGGTTTTGCTTCGCCGGAGCAGGCGCGCAGGAAGAGGAGTTCGCGATCGGTAAACATCGACTCCGGTGCGCAGTCAGGAACATTGGCGGCCGTTCAGCGTCATCACCATGACGCGCCTCGCGACGACGGCATTGATGGCGATCGCCTTTTGCGGTTCTGCGGTGCTGCACAGCATGGCGTCACCTTGAGCCGCTTCCGGCTTCGCTGCCCCGAAACGCATGGTCGGGTGATGGGCCGCATCGTCAATGTCGTTCTTCTGCCTGTTGAGAAATGGTTTCGCCCAAACCGGTGGGATCGGCTTGCACGGATAATCGAGGGCGATGACCTGCCGGCCCCGGTGGTGGGCGCCGCCGCAGGCCTCCATCACAACCAGGCACGGCGGCACTTCGGACAGGCACCCCGGCAGGCTGCCGCGCGACAGTTTCTTGCGGAAATCCGGCTGGTCTTTGGCGGTTGCCCTTTGAACTTGAAATCTCTCCTTCGATACGTCGATGCCGACGATGGTAACGTGTTCCACGGACGCCTCCGTCGTTGATCAAGCACACCCGGCGTCGTTTCTTCCTGGGGCGCGTGACGCTGCCGGACGGGGTGTCCACCCCGTCGAAAACGCCAAAACGCCACACCGGTGATATCATGATTTAGTCTGTCCAATTGGTTTGACCCTTCGATAAGGATTTGTTTTACACCGTGCTCAACTGGTGCGATAACCGATGGTCGATGAAACCGCTGCCTGAAGGGTGAAGCGGAGAGTCGCCGAGTTGGTGCTATGCCGAACCCCGCCATCATGATGGCCGGGACACGGCGACTTTCGTCAAGTCCTGCGGCACTATATGTGCGGGCTCGACTGAAACGGGCTCTTCGGGGCAGGGGGCACCTTGCCGGTCGACGATGGCGAATCGAGAAGGGTTCGATGAAGCGGTTCTGGATTGAATACACGAGTGAAGCGTTTTCCAGCCTGCCCCATGAACGACTGATTGCAGTTCTTCCGGTGGGTGCGGTCGAACAACACGGGCCTCACCTTCCGCTGTCCGTCGATGCCCGGGTCGCCGACACGTTGGCGAAACGGCTGGCGAAAGCACTGCCCGAGGACAACCCTGCGGTTTTTCTACCGACTCAGTCCATTGCCAAGAGCAACGAGCATCTACGCTATCCGGGAACGCTGACGTTGAGTGCGAAGACCCTGATCGCTGCCTGGTGTGAAATCGGCGCCTGCGTGGCACGCGCCGGCGTGCGCAAGATGGTTTTCCTGAACGCGCATGGCGGCAATGTGCCCGTCATGGATATCGTGGCCCGCGAGTTACGCGTCCACCACGGGATGCTCGTGTTCTGCGTCAACTGGTGGGGGCTTGGGCTGCCGGAAGGGCTCTATCCGAAGGACGAAGAGAAACACGGCATTCACGCTGGCGACATGGAGACATCGGTCATGCTCGCGCTGGACCCAAACAATGTGGATATGGCCAGGGCGCGGGACTTTCGCCCCCGAACACGCGAATGGGAATCCGAGTACCGCCACGTCTCTCTCGGCCAAGGTGCACGTCCGGCTTGGCAGATCCAGGACCTCCACCCTTCGGGAGCGTGCGGCAACGCAGCGGCCGCCTCATCCGACAAGGGGGAGGCCACGTTGGTTTTTGCGATTGAACGATTGGTCGAGGTGCTCAAGGATGTCGAACGCATGCCGCTTGACAACCTTGGAACCGAACCCGGTTGGTAGCCCGCACGTGGATGCACGAACAATGCATAGCCTGTCCGATGTCTCTCTGATCGAGCTTCGAGGACTCAGCAAGCCAGCCAGCCTTGGCACTATTTCCGTACACGGCATGACGCTGGCAGTCCGGGAAGGAGGAATCGTCAGCCTCATTGGGCTCTCGGTTTGTGACAAGACCACGCTACTCGGGATGATTGCGGGCTCACTGTCACGATCAGCCAGAACCGACCACCGTCAATGGTCGCCCACCGGGCGTCGGCAGTTACGTGAACTTTGTGACCAATTCGATATTGGAGTCCGTCTACCTGTCGAGCCGAGTCGTCATGTCGGCCCGCCCCGGCCGTATGGTCAACGAATTCGATCTCCCAGGTGGCTACCCCCGCACCGAGCGGTTCCGGACAACCGGCCACTAAGCGGAATGTTGCCACCTTGTCAGCAAGGCACTTGAAGAGGCATTGGATCATGCCGGTTCCTGGGACTGAAGCCATGGAGGCCCTGACGCCGCCGCAGGTTTCCTGGGTGCGCCGTAACCTGCACACCGTAATGCTGGTTCTTACCTTGCTGGCCGCCTTGTGCCTCCGGGAACTCCTCGTGCGGTACCACGGGATTCCTCACTACCTGATCCCGTCTCCCCGCCTTGTCGCTACCACGCTGGTGCGGGACTTCGTGTCCATAGAGGGATCGATGTGGTTCACCATGAAACTGGACCAGGCCGCGATGGGTCTCGCCATCGTCGGCGGAATTCTGATCGGCATCTTTTTCGTTCTCTCCCGGAAGGTGGAAATGAACCTTTTCCCCTTCAAGGTTGTCCTGCAGGCAACACCTGTCGCGGCGATTGCTTTCCTGGTCTGCATCTGTGTCAGCAACACCTTTGCCGCACTGTTGATCTGTGCGTGCATCGCTGCATTCATTCCAATCCTCACCAGCACGGTGATTGGTCTGCGGCGTGCCGACCGCGATCTCCGCGACCTCTTCGCGCAGTATGGGGCCATCCCATGGCAGCGAGTGCGTTGCCTCCAGGCGCCGTCGGCCAATCCGGATTTTCTGGCGGAACTCGAAGTTGCGGGCATGTTGTTACTGATTGGCGCAGTGGTTGCGGAATTTGCCGCCGGTGCAGTGGGGCAGGACACCGGGCTTGTCTCGCGGATACTTGAATCGAGTTTCCGCGACGAGACTCACCGCATGATCGCGGTTCCGCTCCTGGCCTCGCTTCCCGTAATCGTGGTCGGCCTGATCACCAGTTGGCTGTCGAACCCGGTGCTCGTCCACCGGCACGAGACCGGATGGAAAACGGAAGGCTGACGACGATGAACAGGTTCGCCACCTCAACAACACTTCAGGGCGTTGCGCTCGCGGGGCGCGAGGGCCGTTTCGACCTGGTGCTGTGTGCAGATCGTATCGCATCCGTTTCGAATTCTACATCCCGGCAAGGTGGTCTGGTGCTGCCGCTCTTTTCGGACGCCCATGTGCATCTCGACAAGACCTTTGTGGCGCACCGCCTTCCTCGGCACGCCACGACACTCCTCGATGCCATCGAGATCACGGCTGCGGACAGGGTGCGATGGGATGCGGAGGATATCCGGTGCCGCGCGTCACAGGCGTTACGCCGTGCCTACGCCTACGGTACCGGGCGCATGCGCAGCCACGTGGACTGGACCGAGCCTGAAACGCCGGTCGCATGGTCGGTGTTGAACGAGTTGCGCACGGAATGGCAGGAGCGGGTCGAGCTCCAGTTGGCGGCGCTCGTAACTCTGGACCTGTTCCCGGAAGCAGGAGAATCCATTGCCGAACGTGTTGCAGCCGACGGCGGCGTGCTCGGTGCCTTCGTTTACCGCAACGCGGATCTGCGAGCGAAGGTCTCGCTGCTCTTCGACCTGGCCGAACGCCATGATCTCGCGCTCGACTTTCACGTGGACGAGGCGCTGGAACCGGAATCGCAGGGAATCGATGCCATCGTCGCGGAGGCCGCGGCCCGGGGTTTCGGGGGGCGTGTGCTGGTCGGCCATTGCTGTTCCCTCTCGGTCCGTCCAGTCGATGTCGTACAACCGCTTCTCGAGCGCCTGGGCGCGGCCGAAGTCTCGCTTTGCGTCCTGCCGACGACAAACGCAGGGCTGCAGGACCGGGACCCCGGCCGCACACCGCGTTACCGCGGCATCGCTCCGCTCCATGAAGCGCGCGCCGCCGGAGTTCCGGTATTTCTCGCTTCCGACAATTGCCGCGATGCCTTCTATCCGTGGGGCGATTACGATCTGTGGGACGTTTTTCGCGCGGCGATACCGATGGCACATCTTGAACCGGCATCCTGGATTGGCGCCATCACGGACGTTCCCGCTGCTGTCTTCGATTCGGTCCCGGAAATCCGCGAAGGCGCGGCCGCAGACTTCATTCTCTTCGACGCGGAAAGCATCGACGATGCCGTCAGCCGGCCATTGTGCAGGCGGCACGTCTGGCGCGGCGGTGCTGTGGTGCCACCCGACCTGGCCCTTGGCGAGGCATGGACATGAGTGGGGATTCGAGGGTCATCGACTGGGCCGGGTTCCGTTCGGAACTCGGGGGAATCCGCTGCTATGACGACCCAAGATTCGTGGAAGCCCGCTCGCGGGACTATTACTGGTACAGCCCGATCCTCTCCGACCAGCTGGATGGGCTCATGGCTGACCTGGTCGTCATCCCCGAGACCCAGGATGAGGTCATTCGTGCCGCCGCCGCCGTGGCCCGCTACCGCATCCCGCTGACGCTCCGTGGCGGCGGGACGGGAAACTACGGCCAATGCGTACCGCTTGAAGGAGGCGTGGTCATGGACCTGACCCGCCTGAACCGGGTGATCCGGATTCAACCTGGAGAAGTCCGTGTCGAGGCGGGAGCCAGGATTTCGCGTCTCGACGATGCCGCTCGCGAAACGGGACAGGAACTTCTCATGTATCCCTCGACCCGGCAGATGGCGACCATCGGCGGATTCCTCGCCGGTGGTTCGGGAGGAGTTGGATCCCTTCGGCACGGAATGCTTCGCGACCCGGGCAACGTCAGGTACGCGAAGGTAGTGACCGTTGAACACAAGCCGCAGGTGATCGAGTTGCACGGGCAGGAGATTCAGAAGGTCCACCATGCCTACGGGACCAACGGCATCGTTGTCGAACTCGTCGTTGCGCTGACCAGGTCGACCGACTGGGTCCATTGCGCGGCGCTCTTCGATGGTTACGATGTGGCGTTGCGATTTGCCATGTCCGCCCAGGCAGAG
The DNA here is from genome assembly GCA_963664045.2 of Paracoccaceae bacterium. GTDB lineage: Bacteria > Pseudomonadota > Alphaproteobacteria > Rhodobacterales > Rhodobacteraceae > JAPPHA01. The sequence goes on from CAXXGT010000009.1 coordinate 96,280, forward strand.
AGGCTCGACTGCTATCTCCTTACGCCCGTCGAACGGCGCTTTGCGCCCTTCTACGTGCGCTTCGGCGAGTTGTTCCCCGACGAGCGGGACGCGGTGTTCGCCATGGTCGCTCCCAAGGATATGGCACGGTTCCGGGCCATGGCAGAGGCGCGCAATGGCCGGGTCTCCTTCGAGATGACGGGTGAGGACATATCTGCGAACAAATTGCAACCTGCCTACGAGTGCGGTTGGAACCACACCACGCTCCAGGCGCTGAAAGTGGACAGGAGCTGGACCTACCTCCAGGTTGCGTACCCGCATCCCTTCGACCCGGATCTTGTTCTGTCTCAGATGAAGCGCTACGGAGACGAGATTTACTGGCACCATGAAATGGCCCGGATGGACGGCAGGGTGCAGATTTTCGCATTGCCGCTTGTTCGCTACCGCGGTCGCGAGGCCATGTACAGGACGATCGCCGAACTCGAAGAGCGGGATGGTTGTACCGTTTTCGATCCCCATGCCGTCACAATCGAAGACGGTGGCATGAAGGAGATCGATGTCGCACAAATCGAGTTCAAGAAACGGGCCGATCCCTACGGCCTGATGAATCCCGGCAAGACGCGGGGATGGACCGCTGACATGACGAAGACCGACTGACATGACGGAAGAATTCGAGTCGACGTGAGAAGTATCCTGAAGACGCTATCCGTTGCCTTGTTCGCGACGACGGCCGGCGGGGCGACACTGGCCGGGACAAGGTCGTGACGGTCGGCAAGCAAATGAACAACCGGATAGTGTTGCCGGCCGGTCCCAACGATTTCCCGAAGACGGGCGATCTTCTCCTGTCCTTTGACAATTTCCGTAACGAACTACCTTTGCTCTTCGTGACTGCCAACATTCAAAAGGACCCACCGTGCATTCTGGCCGATCATGGAAGGAACAATGGACTTGCCGGGCAGAGCCAGGCACCGGCGGTCCTGATCTCGAAGGACGGTAAGTTCAGCCACTGGCGCTGGATGGTTGCTGAACATGGTTTCCGCGACGCGGAGCCTTGGCCGTACGGGACAAAGATCGACACGAACCGTCTCGCGAACCGTGGCTGGAGTACCAGTTCCACGAACCATGAGACCCGCGGGGAAATCGTCGAGGAAATACCCGAGTCGGTTCAGCGTTTCGTCAATGTCTCAATTGACGGCTGGCGCAATTTTCTCTACGGCGACCGCACCCTCGCCAACGAAGCGAACATGGCGCACGACCCGGAAATGACGGTCGAAAGACTCGGCGCCGAGATGGAGCAATTGTAAGCGCTTGGAACATCTGACGCGCCTGAAGCAGAGACCATGGACATCGCGGAGCGCCGAACCCGGTGCGCATCAGGGTGTTCAACGATCTGGCCGTCCCAACCGAAAGCCCTGAGGTCGGTTCGTTGGACCTGTCCCGGGTCGCAGCAGGCCAGTTCGTCAACTCAGGCCACGAACTCGACGCCACGACGAGGCTCGCAGCCAATGAGGAGGTGCTAGACGTGCGATGCCACATCGCAATCTGCCATCCGGGCAATATGAGTTTCGGGGCGGCTGTCCTGCCCTCTGCCCGTACCGCATTTGAGGGTGCGGGATACGAGGTCGTCGTGATCAATCTCTACCTTGAAGGCCTTGATCCTGTGCTGACAACGGATGAATGTTGCAGCTACTTTCCGGGCATACGAAATCACGTCGAAGCCGTGCAACGGGCCGAATCCCTCGTCCTGATCTTTCCGACCTGGATGTACGGGCCGCCCGCGCTCCCGAAAGGCTGGCTCGATCGGTTCCTGCTGCCCGGCGCCGTTTTCAAGACACGAAAACGATGGCAATGGCGGGCAGTTGACGATTACTACGACACCGGGAACACTGGAATCACCCTGGTAGCGGTTGTCCCGGATTCGCGATCCGTGCCCGAACACGATCGCACGCGGTCTGTTCCATCGCCGCCGTGGCGCAAAAAGGCTGCAAATATGCAAAATGGACCACGGTACGGACGCCCGCCCGCGAAAATTTCCCGGTCGCGTGCCGAAGGCTCTGGCTGCGGCAGGCCGGCGCGCGTGAAGTCATGCTGCCGGTTAGCAGGATAGGTAGGAGTTGATGGGCGTCCCGCAACAGCGTCGGCGGGCGATCCGCAAGGCGATCCTGGCTGCCGCGATCCGGGAGTTTGCGAAAAACGGGCTTGCCGGCACCACAACGCAGGTGCTTGCGGAATCGGCTGGCCTCAGCAAGGCGCAACTCCATTACTACATTTCGTCCAAGGAGGAACTCTACGAGGAGGCGCTCCTGCACATCATCGCAAAGTGGAAAGACATCTTTTTCATTTCTGCAGATTCCACCGATCCCGGGCAAGTGATCAGGAGCTACATCGCCCGAAAGGTGCGCCATTCGCTCAAGCACCCGGAAATGACGCGCCTCTTCGCAAGGGAAATATCGCGTGGTGCCCCGATCCTGCGCAACCACTGGGGTGCCCTGAAGGAGGATGTCGAGCGTGCCAGCGCATTGATCAACAACTGGGTTGCGCGTGGGCTCATCCGCCCGGTTGACCCTGTCCTGTTCCTGATGAACATCTGGGCCGTCACGCAGCACTACGCGGAATACGATGCACAGGCCCGTTTCCTGCTCGGCGTACCCGAAGGAGAGCCGCTTGATCCCAACCTCTTTGCCGAGGAGGCCACGCGCATGTTCCTGTTGCGCTGCGGCCTCAAGCCAGATGAAGGGGCAGCCACGTGAAACGGATGGAACCCGGGACGGTTGCTGCGCCGTTCGGTGCCTATTCCCACGGCCTCTCGGGCAGATTTTCCCGGTTGGCTGCCACCTCGGGCCAACTCGGAATTCGCGCGGATGGAACGGTGCCGCCGGGTGTGACGGAACAGGCAGAGATCTGCTTCTCTGCCATACTGGAAATCCTCTCGGAAGCGGGACTTGGTCCCGAGAATGTCCTTAGAATCAACGCCTACGTCACGCAACGGAAGCACATGGCCGAGTACATGAAGGTCCGGGACCGTACGTTCGCGCAAGTCGAACCGAAGCCCTGCTCGACCCTTTTGGTCGTGTCTGGCTTTACCCGGCCCGAGTTTCTGGTGGAGGTCGAAGCCATCGCGGGCGCGCCCTGAACTGGCGCCCTGAACTGACTGACGCCCCAAACGAGCTCTTCGGCTGCGTGCGGGAGGTTTTTTGCTTGGTCTGAAGTGGCTTGGCCCATGTGAAGTTCGCACCGGCCGCGCCGTTTCCCGAGACTTCATTTCGGGGTACCCTCGTCAGACCGGTGCCGCCAGCTCGTTACTGATGCGGTTCAGGAATGCTTTGCGCTGTTTGTCGTTACTGTGGTCCATGCCATGTAGCTGCAACCAACGCACGCGGCACCGGCGGTGGAAGAGCACGCGAAATCCTCTTGCAAAGAGGTTCCGGCACGGGTCACGGATCACCCACAGCCACCACCAGGGAGAGCCCGATGTCGTCACGACCGTGAATCGCCGAATGTTGCTGAACAGGCCGACCACACGCTTTTGCTGGCCACGCGGAATCTCGAACGCGACCCCCGGGAGCCAGACACGCTCAAGCCAGCCTTTCAGCATGGCGGGGGGGCCATACATCCAGGTCGGAAAGATCAGGACAAGCGATTCCGCCCATTGCATGGCCGCCACGTGGTCATGCAGCGCTGTAATGTTTTTCCCGGTATCGGAGAGGTAGCTGGACCACTCGTCCGAAGAGAGGACGGGGTTGAAACCCTCGCGGTAGAGATCGATCACCCGCACGTCATGGCCCGCCCCGGAAAGCGCGTCATGGGCTGTTTCCAGTATCGCTGCGCCGAAACTGGTCTCGCTCGGGTGGCAGAACACGACAAGGCAGCGCATGATCTTTCCTTAATTTTCGGACAGCCCGGAAGCAAAGCCGGGGTTGGGGCCCTCATTGAAATCCGGTTCGACCAGGACGTGTGGCCGGTCGGCGAATTGAGGCGCGGCGTCTTCGCCGGAGAATTCATCGCAAAGACATGGCATGGCGTATCCAGGTTGTCCGTCCGGACCGCCCAATACCAACTCTCGGGGCCGCGCTGCCGACATGTACTCAGCGGACGGCTGCTGCCGCACTGGCGGGCCCGGGGAAACCATTTGCGCCGTCGCAGCGATCGACCCCCTGTTGAGGCCGTAGTGCCGGCAAAGATCCGTCTCGGTTCCGCTCTGCCCGAAGTGCTCGACCCCGAGGCTTGCCACGATGTGGCCGCGCACGTCGCCAAGCCAGCTCAAAGTCGCGGGATGACCGCCGATCACCGTAATGATCCGGTTATGGGGCGGTAGGGGAGCAAGTAACCGCTCCATTTGGCTATCTGCGAATCTCCTTTCCCGGCTGCGGGCGCGCTTCGCGGCTTGGCACCCCGGGTTCAGGCGATCCGCGGACGTGACTGCCAGGACGCCGACGTCCCGGCGGTCCTGGCCAATCGTGCCCGCTGCGGAAATCGCCTCCGTCGCGACGGGTCCGTGGTAGGCAATCACCAGATCACAGCCGGGTCCGGGTTCGCGCCACCTGTATGCACCATCGATGACGCCTTGGCAAAACTCGGCGCTCTCGCGTAGCTTCGGCTGCTCGAGCCGGCGCGAAGACAGGCGAAGATAAACCGAACCACCGGTCTCGTTGCGCAGCCACGTGCGCTCGCTCTCTGCGGCATCGCCGTGACGTTGCATGTAGTCGAAAGGCCATTCCATGGCGACCGCCAGTTCTTCGGCGAAGGCTGGCTCAAATGCCGCCATCCCTTGACCGAGTCGGGGACGAATGCGGTCGGGCGGTCATGACCTATGCACTGAAACGTCTCGCAGAGCGTCTCCATGCAATGACCGCCGAGGTTCGCCACGAGTTCCGACAACGCAAGATCGTCCCGGGTCGAGAGAACCGGCGCGACTTCCTGCCCCAGGTCCGATTCAAGCTTCTCGCGCCAGGCCTGTCCACCCTTGAACAACAGGGCCGAATAGGTCGCGTTCGGACACTGGTCGATCCATCGACGGAGCGCCTCGCCACCGGGCTCGGAAAATGCCGCCCGCTGAAGGGCACCGTACTTGATTTCCACCACGTCCCAGTCGAACGCGCCGAAAATGTCCTTGAGGCGGGGGGAAAGGCCCTCGACAACGATCCCGTCGAGACTTTGCCTGTTGTAATCGACAATCCACCAGCACCTGCGAAGGTCGTGTTTCCACCCCTCCCGCATGGCCTCGAACACGTTACCTTCGTCCATTTCCGCGTCGCCCATCAGGGCAACCATGCGGCCACCAGGGCGATTTGCGGCCCGCCGGTCAGGGCGTGCCCTGGCGAAATCTCGCACCATGGATGCAAAAGCCGTGATGCCTGCACCAAGGCCCACGGAGCCAGTGGAGAAGTCTACGTCATCGCGGTCCCTGGTGCGGCCGGGATAGGACCGAGCGCCACCGAATCCCCTGAAGTTCAGAAGGTTGTCCCTTGACTGGTTGCCGAGAAGATACCGGATTGCATGAAAGACCGGGCTCGCACGGGGTTTCACGGCAACTCGGTCTTCGGGCGGGAGCAACCGGAAATACAGAGCCGTCATCAGGGAGACCATCGACGCGCAGGATGCCTGGTTGCCGCCGGCCTTCAACCCGTTGCAGTCCTGCCGGAGAAAGTTGGCGTGGTAAATCATCCAGATGCCAATCCGAAGCACCTTTCGTTCCAGCGCCCCGAGGACGGCCAATTCTCCAGAGAACATTTCCCGATTACCTTGAGGCAGGTCGTACCAGATTCGTAGCATCCGGTCAAACCAAACGGATTGACTTTTGACTATATTGCTGATACCTGTTTCGCGTGGAGAATACGCTTACTCGCATGCCCACTAGACGTGCCCGGTCACCTGGGACCTGTCTGCCCTGTGCCTGGCACCCCCCAATCACTGGAGAATTCCAATGCTAAACAAACGAACTCGCCTCACGAGTCCAATTTCACTTGCCTTGGCAGTCCTCATCACGGCACCCGGCATGGCGCAAGAGCGCGTCGTTCACTTGATGTCGGACGAAATTGCGCCTGAAAGCCAGGCCTTCTACCGGGCCGCGGCTGAAGACTTCGTGGCTGCCAATCCCGGCGTCAGGATCGAGCTCGATTTTCAGGGCAACATGGATGAGGCGCTTGCCGTGCGAGTCGCTGCCGGCGAGCCACCGGAAATTGCGTCCATGCAACTTGAACGCCTGCTCACTTATGCCGACCTCGGGCTGCTCGAACCCGCATCCTGGTGGTTCGAAAAGTACGGTGAAGATGTCGTTCCCCTGGCGTCCATTCCCTACAAGGGCGTGCACTGGGACATCCCCTACGCCCTGACCTCGGAAATGTGGTGGTATCGAAAGGATGTCCTTGACGAGGCCGGCATTGCACCGCCGCAGACATGGGCAGATTTCCTGTCGGCCGCGGAACAACTCAACGATCCCGACAACAATTTCTACGGCATCGCGATCGCCGCGGGTCCGGGCGAGTGGACGGCCTGGCACTACGAGGTCCTGCTCTGGCAGAACGGCGGTTTCGTATTCGATACGGAGTTGCAACCGATCGTCGACAGCCCCGAATCCATCGAGGCGCTCAATTTCCTGAAGCAACTGCACCAGTACTCGCCACCCGAAAGCGCGACATGGGAGTGGTGGGACAGCATCGATGCCTTCACGGCCGAACTGGTCGCGATTTCGATGTACGGTGGCCGTCTGCTCGTGCACGCTGCCAGGGACAATCCTCCGCTCACCGAGCACACCCGGGTTCTGCACCAGCCGATGGGGAAGATGCGCGCCGGACCGCTTAGCCGGAAATCGCATGCAATCATGTCGAACGCGCCGAACAAGGATCTCGGAAAGGATTTTCTCGATTTCATGATGCAGCCCGAGTACCTGCTGCCATTCCTGCGGACGGTCCCGGTCCATCTCACGCCTCCGCTGGTGTCGTACCGCGACAGCCCGCTTTACATGGACGACCCGCTGATCCAGTCACATCTTGAGGACATGGCAATCGTTTATGACGCGGTGTCCTACGGGCGCTCGCTGGGTTGGGAATCTCCGGATCACCCGCCAAACTACTATGCAGGTGCCCTGAATGCGTCGAACATCCTTCCGCAGATGATCCAGATGGTGCTGCTGCAGGACGTTCCTGCCGAAGAAGCCGCTGCCTGGGGTAAGGAAAAGATCCTCGAACTGCAGGCCGACTTCAACGCTCAGAAAGCCGCCAGTCAGTAGGCTCCAATGATGCAGCGCGGGGAAACCGGGTCCGGCACCCGGACCCCGCGCGTCCTTGTCGCGATGATCCCGTTGGAATCGGTCACCCTCCCGGAAGTTTCGCCTCTTTTCGATTGTGCTTCACGACAACCTTCGGTTGGCAGCCACGCGACCCGCATCAGAGTCGGTGTTTTTTTGGTCGGCACAGGGGTAGTGTCGCGCTGGCTGCCTCTTTGGCGTCTTGGATGGAAGACTCGGAAGGCGCGCGTGGACTGCCATGTCGGGACGCCTCCGGGCGAAACTGACGCGATCCCGGCCGGTCCCGTGCGTCGTCGTGGCATGTGTCGAGAATGACCTGCTCGGTGCGCCTCCGGGCGAGATGCCGTCCGACATTTACGGAGAGGAAATTGGGTCCCCGTTTCCGGCAGCACTTCATGTCCTGCCCGGTTGACACGGCGTCGCGTGCATCCACGTCGCGGTCCGGCCGAGGGGGCACTGCGCCTGCCCGTGCTGGCCCCGGCCTCCGGGTCTCCCGTTTTGTCAGGGGCCGCACCCGGATGCGTCAGATCCGGACAATTGGCGTTTCGTCCACCAAAAGGTCCACCGGGATTTTGTCGGGCCCGGCAATCTCGCGTAGCATGTCCTCGAACGATGATTCTTTCGAGAGCCCTGTGTCCCTGGAACCTGTACTGGCTGCGCCAAGTTCCGCACGGAATCCGTGCACTTTCGAGGCCGGACGCCCGGTACAGTCTTCAACATGCTTGCGAGGCGCGCGGCGTCCACGACGCTGCGTCCCCGCACACGGCATGACCGGTTCCTGCCAAACGGGCGCAAATCTCGCGTTGGGATGCATGACAATCACGTCTCGCGGATGGTCTGCCGGACAAGGTGTGAGAGTGTTTGAGAGTGTTTCCGGACTCGGCGGTTATGCGCGACCTGCTTTCAGCGACACTTTGCCGGGTGCCAGGTTGAGCCGAAGAAAACCGGGAAAGGGAATGTCGCCACGGGTCCGCCGGTCTCGCACGGTCACTTGGAACGCGAAGACGGTGGTTTGCGGGTTGACGGCATGCGAAGGAAACAGGAACCTAGAGGTGTCTCTATTGTCGGTATCCGGCACGTCGAGACCATCAGCCTGAGGTTTGGCAGATTGGCTTACCCGTCGCAAATTTCGGCACGCCGAACCCAGCGCAGTCCACTCCTGAGATTCCGCGACGAACGAATCTTCTATTACGCGGCGCTCGGGCCGACCTCCATCGTGATTGCGCTCGTCGTTGCCTTGCCGATCATCTACACGGTTGTCCTCGGCTTCTTCGTTCAGAACACCCTGACACGGAACTGGCGATTCATCGGTCTCGCGAACTACGCCGACATTTTGACCGACACGGATTTCTGGTTCGCATTCTGGAACGGTGTCGTCTTTACGGCCGGCTCGACCCTGGTGGCCACCGTGTTCGGTCTTGCCATCGCCATCCTGCTTGACTGCAACTTCCGTGGACGCGGTCCGCTCCGGGCGCTCGTGATCTTTCCTTATATTGTTCCGTCCATCGTCGTTGCATTCATCTGGAAGTTCATTTTCTCCGGCCGCGGAATCCTGAACGATTTCCTCGGCTTTGTAGGTGCACAAACCATCTCGGTGCCCTGGCTCGGGGATCAACGATTCGCAATGATGGCGGTTATCATGATTTCTGCGTGGACGTGGTTTCCCTTTGCCGCGATCACCCTCCTGGCGGCAATCCAGAACGTGCCCGACAACATATACGAAGCGGCTGCGTTGGATGGAGCAGGGCCGGTGAGGCGTTTCACCTACCTGACCCTGCCGCTTCTAGCGCCTGCACTCATGGTCGTTGTGTTGATCCGTGCGATCTGGGCCTTTCGAAACTACGACATGATCTGGCTGCTGACGGAGGGCGGCCCCATCGGTGCCACCGAAGTGCTGCCAATCATGGCCTACAAGGAGGCATTTGGATTGTTCCGGATGGGCCATGCCTCGGCGGTGGCCGTATCCCTTATGGTGTTTGTGACACTGCTGGCGGCGGTTCACTTCCGCGTCGGCGCACGGTTGCGCAAGGCTTACGACACGGCATGATCACCGTACCCGGTCCAACTCAGGCGCACGCCGCACGCCGCAACAGGCGCAGGACACCTCTGCTCAAGTCCATCGCGATCTATGGGGGAGTCGTCTCCCTCCTTTTTCTCGTCCTGTTTCCATTCTATTGGATGGTAACTGCCTCGATAAAGAACTTCCGGGAGATCTCGATCGAGCGGACCCTGATCCCGCGAGAAATCACTCTCAAGAATTATGTCGATCTGTTAGACCAGACCAGCATTCTTTGGCATCTCTTCAACACCGCGTGGATTTCCTGTTTCGTGACAGTCGTCACCGTCATACTCGCCTCCATGAGTGCTTACGTGCTGACGAGGTTTCTGACGCCAGCCGCGGAATGGATTGCGCGCATCAGCCTCTATGCCTACATGGTCCCGTCGATTGTCCTGATTATCCCGTTCTACATCGGGTTGCGGATGGCAGGGCTGGTAAACACGCACGCCGGTCTCATTCTCAGCTACCTCAGCTTCACGTTGCCGCTGGGCATCTGGATGATGCGCGCCTGTTTCCAGACGATTCCGAAAACCATGGAAGAGGCTGCCGTCGTCGACGGGGCGAACCGTTTCGAGGCATTCTTCCTGATTGCCATGCCCCAGGCCCTACCGGGAGTCGTGTCGACTTCGATCTTTGTCTTTATCCTTTGCTGGGGCGAGTATCTTTATCCGGCCGTATTGATCAACGGCGACAGACTGAGGACGATTACCGTCACCCTCGACGCACTTACGGGAGGTGGACAGAACATCAAGTTCGGCCTGCTCATGGCAGCCAGCACGGTGGCAACGATCCCGATCCTTCTTATCTTCCTATTGTTGCAAAAACACCTGGTACGCGGTTTCGCGGCCGGGGGGTTCGAATGAAATCTCGAGGTTGAATGATAAGGAGTACACAGATGCGCGCATCAGAGCTTGACCAGTGGCTGGCCCGCGAGGCCCCGCCGCATACCCCCGAGGACGAAGTGGACGGTATCATGGCCGGTGACCCGGATGCCGAGATCTCCGGCATTGCCGTGACCTGGTTGCCAAACATCGATGTTCTGGAGCGTGCCGCGGACCGTGGGTTGAATTTCGTGCTCGCTCACGAACCGGTCTTCTACCACCATCCCTATTTCTATCCCTACGGAGACGAACGGCACACGCCTGCGAAGGACCTGCCCGAAAAGTTGGCAACCCCTCCGGGGCGACGAAAACAACGCCTGATCGACGAAAACAACCTCGTAGTCCACCGTTTTCACGACGGGTGGGACCAGTTCCCGGAGTTCGGGATGGGCTATGCGCTTGCCCGTACCCTCGGCTGGAGTGATGTTCAGGTGTCGCCTGACTACATCTATGCGCCCCCGGCGTCGTCACTCAAGGACATCGCGGCTCACATCGCCGCGCGGCTCGGAAAGTCCGGCATCCGCTACTGTGGCGATCCCGAACTCGATGTTCGCAAGATTTCGCTGGATTGGGGAAGCCCGGGGGCCATCGACATCGTGACACGCGCGGCAAGACACGGGTGCGATGCGGCCCTGACCGGCGAAGTCGTGGAATGGCGAGATTTGGAGTTCGCACGCGACAGCGGAATAGCGATGATCACCGGCGGGCATTGCGCCACGGAAACACCTGGCATGCAGGCCTGTTGCGCGTGGTTGAAGTCACGCCTTCCCGACATGCGGATCGAGTATATCGATACCTTTGATCCGGACAATTTCGTATGAATGACACGGCTGTATACGCGACACATGTTTGGCCGACACCGGTGGCGGTGATCTAGGTGCGCCAGGACTTTGCCTTCTATCTGGACTGGCTTCCGAACGCTCAGTTTGCCGGAATTTGTTGGGCGCTTGACCGTGGGCTGTACCGTGGTGCCGGCCTCGACGTCAAGCTGGTCCCCTGGGTTGAAGACGGGCGTAGCGTTGTGGAAAAAGTGGTTGCGGGCGGTCTTTGTGCCGGTTCGGCAGAAGACAACCTCGTTGTTGCGGCAAGAGCCTGTGGGAGCTCACAGGTCAGTGCCGTGGCTGCGATGTTCCGGCAAACGCCATTGGTCGTCATGAGTCGTCCGGAATCGGGAATTCGGTCAATCTCCGATCTGCGCGGCAAACGTGTCGCCATGCATTGTGACGGAATCCGCATACTGGAAGGGTTGCTGGATCTTCACGGCATCCGCCGTAGCGAACTCGACCTTGTCGAGGTTACACATGATCTCGATATTCTGCCCTCGCGAAGGTTCGATGCCGTGCAGGGCTATGCGGTTGCCGAACCACTTGAACTGGCTGCCCGCGGCCTGACCGTCTCGACCTTTACGCTGCGGCATCGGAAACTGCACCCCTACGCGCAAGTGATCTTCGCACCCGACGCACTGCTTGTCGAACAACGCCAACACTATGAACGGTTCCTCCGTGCATCGTTCGCGGGCTGGCGCGCATGTCTGGAGAACCTTGATCAGGCGGCCGCGTCGATTCACCGCGTTGGCGCACCAATGGTGGATCCGGAACACGAGATCATGTCCCTCCGCCTCGTACACCAACTTGTCACAGGCGGAGACGCGGCGGATGGAATCGGATGCATAGACCCGGAACGTTGGGCCGGAAATCTCCGCGCTTATCGGAAACATGGAATCGTTCCACCCGGCACGTCCCTATCCTGCGCGTTTGACGATTCGTTCTGGCCATGTGGATCTGACGAGGCGGGGAGCAGCAGGCAGGTACGGCACGCGGCCACGGATGCAACAAAAACCCCGGATGCCGGGTAGACGAGCGAGGCACCGATGGCGAACGTTGTGTTCAGATCAGTCGGCAAGGATTTCGGGAGTGAAGCCGTGCTTCGCGACGTCGATTTCGAAGTTCCCAGCGGGGGATTTGTCGCGCTGATTGGGCCATCCGGTTGTGGCAAGTCCACCTTGCTGCGGATGATCGCCGGGTTGGAGCACATCGACTACGGCGACATCTACATTGACGGCAAGGCAATGAATGATCTTGCTCCCAAGAATCGTAACGTGGCGATGGTGTTCCAGAACTACGCACTATACCCGCACATGACGGTCGCAGAAAACATGCTTTTCTCATTGCGGATGGCGCGAAGAACCCGTGCGGAAAGCAACGAACGAATGTGGGAAGCTGCACGAATCCTCGCCATTGAAGACTTGCTGGACCGGTACCCGCGGCACCTGTCGGGTGGTCAGCGACAGAGGGTTGCGATGGGCCGGGCGATTGTCCGCGACCCGAAGGTGTTTCTTTTTGACGAACCCCTCTCCAATCTGGATGCCAAACTCCGTGTCCAGATGCGCGCGGAGATAAAGCGACTGCATCAACGCCTGGGCACGACCATGATCTTCGTTACTCACGATCAGGTCGAGGCGATGACGATGGCCGAGCAGGTCATCATTCTGCGCAAGGGCAGGGTCGAGCAGACAGGCACTCCGCTCGAACTCTACGACAGGCCGGCGAATATCTTCGTGGCGGGCTTCATCGGTTCGCCAGCCATGAACCTGACGCTGGGTACCTTCGAACGGACAAGTCATGATCTATGCTTCGTTCCGCAGGACGGCGGTCGGATCCCCATCCCGGCAGGTACGCTGCCGGTCGCAGGAGGAGTCGTTCCGGGCCGGCAGTACTTTCTGGGCATGCGACCTGAACATATCACCTTGCCGGAAACCAACCCGGATTTTGGTCGCGGCGGTTTTGAAGGAGGGATTCCGGCAGAAGTGGTCCTTGTTGAGGTTACCGGTCTCGACACTCTCATCGTTGCGGCCGCGGGATACGGAGAGATAACGATCCTGATTCGAGGTAGATTCGATACAGCTCCCGGGGAACGGCTGATGCTTAGCCTGAATTTGCCCCTCGCCCACGTATTTGAAGCAGAAACCGGCGCCCGCGTTGTCTAGGATTGGACTCGCTTCGTCGAATTATGCCGTCTGTAGCCGCACCGATACTGCCGCCAAGTTTGAAACAGAGGCGGAGCCACGCGTTCTGTTTCGAAATCGCCACAAATGCTGCAAGAAAACCTTCCACCACCGCCGAGTCTTCGGCAACATCATTCCGGGAACCGGAATACCGGAATCACGACACGAGTTGCCGACATTTCGATTTTCTTGTGATGACTTTCCGAAACAAACACGAGTTGTTCAGGAAATTGTCCCTGACTTGGCAGGCCTTTATTGGTGCGTTCGTAGATGACCGGCCAAACTGCGACGTGGATTGAATTCTCGGGAAACGCGTGCGGACGGCCGGGAGGCGACAAAGACGCTCCCGGGACGTGACCGAGCCGCGTGGCCTGAGCCTCCTGAGCTGGACACACAGTTTTCCGGAGCAGTTCCGAATGACGCCTTGTCGTTTCGCACGACCTCAGGAGAGATATCGCGCAGCGCGGCGAGAAGACGCGCATCACGGAAGTTGAGCCGTTATGTTGCGAATCGTCGTGAATCCTCCCCCGCCGGAAGTCCGGTTTTCACGCACGGTCCACGGCAGGGGTACCTGCGCGTGTGGCATATCCGGAGAGGCAATGATTGCGATGCAATCTCTGGCCGCCATGGCACCGCGGTCATCTTGGCAAGAACGCAGCCACGAGGGCGCAGGAGCCGAAACAACAGGAAGGGATGGAAGGGCAGAGGTCCCAAGCCGGTGATGTGCGTCATCACCGGCGATGCGATCATCGAATACGGGTGGCGTCCCAAACGTCATTTGTGGAGTTTCGTACGATGCGGCTGACCAATCGGGTTTCCCTGAACCTTCGCAACATAATGCTGGCCGCAACATGAGCTTCGTAGCGGAATTTACGGCAAGGGAACCGGTATCCGAAAAGTTCCGGGCACCGGACCTTGACATTCATGTTCTGGTGGAGAACGGAACATTCGGTAAGTGGCGGCCGAGGCTTCTGGCGCGTGCTCGTCCGGTTTTTGCAAGGAGGCGGGTGTGAAGGATTCGAATTTTCTGAAGGAAAACAATGCTAGGTATCTCTGGCATCCGATGGGTCATCCAAGGGATTCGCGTGACAACGCCCCGGCAATCATCACGTCAGCTTCCGGGGTGAGAATCTGCGACATTGACGGGCATGAAACGATCGATGCGGTCGGCGGTCTCTGGAACGTCAATCTCGGGTTTTCGTGTGAACCGATCAAGGCCGCGATCACCGATCAACTGTCCAGGCTTCCGTACTATTCCGGCTTCGCGGGCACCACGAATGACGCCGCGGTGGAGCTGTCCTTTGAACTTCAGGAGTGGTTCAGGCCCGAGGGAATGGCCCGGGCGTTTTTCACCTCCGGTGGTTCGGATTCGGTTGAAACCTGTCTTCGGCTGGCCAGGCAGTACCATTACGCGCGGGGAGAAACCGGGCGGACCAAGTTCCTCTCGCTCAAGAAAGGGTATCATGGAACGCATTTCGGCGGTGCGTCGGTTAACGGAAACAACCGGTTCCGGACCGCTTACGAGCCGCTGCTTGCCGGCTGCTTTCACATTGCCTCACCTTACACGTACCGGAACCCGTTCAACGAGACCGATCCCGAACGGCTGGCGGAGAACTGTGCACACGCTCTTGAAGATGAAATCGCGTTTCAGGGAGCCGAAACGATCGCGGCCTTCATCATGGAGCCGATTCTCGGTGCCGGTGGAGTTATCGTGCCGCACGCCACCTTCATGCCACGTGTCAGGGAAATCTGCGAACGTCACGGAATCCTGCTGATTTCGGACGAAGTGATTACCGGGTTCGGACGAACCGGTGACTGGAGCGGGGCGAGGCATTGGGGGGTTCGTCCCGATTTCATGTCGATCGCGAAGGCAATAACATCCGGTTATTTCCCGTTCGGTGCCGCGCTTGTGTCCGAGAAGGTCGCCGATGTCTTCGAGAGCGATACGTCAGGCCGGGCGAGCATCGGGCACGGTTACACCTATTCTGCCCATCCGGTCGGAGCTGCTGCTGCAATTGCCTGTCTCGAAGAGACGCGGCGCCAGAACGTCGTGGTCAACGCGGCTGCCCGCGGAACGGAGCTCTTCGAAGGACTGACTGCGCTTGCAGACAAACACGATCTCGTTGGCGATGTTCGCGG
Organism: Paracoccaceae bacterium; assembly: GCA_963664045.2. Classification (GTDB taxonomy): domain Bacteria; phylum Pseudomonadota; class Alphaproteobacteria; order Rhodobacterales; family Rhodobacteraceae; genus JAPPHA01. The sequence continues at coordinate 111,588 of CAXXGT010000009.1, forward strand.
GGGCCACGGTCTCATGACTGCGATCGAGCTTGTCGCTGACCGCGACAGCAAGACGCCAGTGGATGGTTCCGTTGCTGCAACCGTGCAACGTCGCGCCTACGAAAATGGCGTCATGGTCAGGATCTCGGGCCACATTGTCCTTCTGTCTCCACCCCTGATCATTTCGTCCGACGACATTCAGAAGGTGGTTTCCGCAATCGACGACGCGCTCCGCGATGTAACCTCGTGAAGAGCTGTTTCACGGGTTCGGATGGGGACATGTGCCCGGTATTTCCTGTGCGATTGCAGTGCTGAACCCATCGCGGTCTCGCGAACCGGGTTGAATGACGTCAACGGGGAAGAGAGGTCGCATCCATCACCCACGATGTGTCCTTCGCCAGACTCTTGCCTCGGTTCGTGGTTGGCGCGGTCTTCGCCAACTCCAGCGGGGTCCCACATCACCGATCTGCAAAAGCCGTGGCGCCGCATCCGCGAGCGACCACCTGGACGTGCGATTTCACAACCTCAGGCACTATTTCGTGCACGAGAAAAGGAAGCAGTACGGCAATCCATGTTTGTCTGTCCTGGAGTTCAACCTGAGGTTTGTTCTTCGAGCGATTTTCATCCATCAAGACAAGCCCCTTACCGCCCAATCGGGAGGACCACTGCATTCCTGGAAATTGCTGGAATTCAAGTTCAATTTTCGGGTCTCCACCGGAATGGAAAGGGGATCATGTTCTTGACCGAACGATGAGCGGAGACCATGGATATTGCACTTGCGTGGCGTTGGTCACGCCGAAAGGCCCGCTTGCACAGGGCCATGGCGTCCGGGATTGGCCTATCTGTACGGCGAGGAGCGTTCGCGTTGGCAACTTCAATGACCCGTGAAATCGATCGGAAGGCTGAGACGCTCGCGTTTCAGTCAACGGTATGACTCCCAACAGAAATTCAGTGCACTGTGTCAACGGACCAAGAGTTGGCATGACTTCGAGTGAAAAACCGGAAGAGGAAATTCGTGTGGACGCGATGGTCTTCTCTCCGTGCCGTCGGCAGCCTGCAATTCATGGTGCCGTGCTGGATCACCCACGGAGTTCAAAGATATTTTTCTCCCGTCCATTCGGGAACTTGCTGGTCATGCTTCAGGCGAATCCTCTGAAGACAAACGGCATCAAAGACGTCGTCCAGGGTTCCTTTCCCTGTGTGGATGCTGGGAAGGCTCGAGTTTGCCTCAAGCCAGAATCGATCGGAGATTGCCGGCATGCCGTCAACGTAAGCTGACCCCCACCAGTTCAAGACCCTGTCCTGGGCCGATCTAAGAAGGCGATCGCCCGGCAGGCGGGCTCTTTTTTCGTTCTGGTTCACTTTCCGATGCGTCGGCAGCAAATTCCAGAGATCGCCACAGGGCCACACAATCCATGGAAGGCAATGATCAACATCCAGGCTCTTTTGATCCAGACGCCTGCCGCTCCAAACGCAAGACAGGTTCCCGTTGATCGACATTTCCAGCGCCCGCTCACGCGCCAGCCTTACATCCCGATCCGGCTCCTCCCATGTCATCGTGGCTGCCAACACATTGTCGTCAACCTGAATGCCCCGACGTGATGCGTAGGACCGGATGAGGCGGCTCCATTCGGCAACGATGGCCGGTTCAATCCACGCGCCAAAGCGCTGCAGAGTTTGCCAGAGATGTCTGGGAACCAGCATTTCGCCAAAGCTGAACAGGTATGCCCGATCGAGATGTACCGACGACGGGTGTGGCAGCCTGCGGGACTTTGTTACAGGGAATACCCTCCTCCCGCCCTGGTAGGTCACGTAAGTGGCAGGCATTTTCTCGATAGTATTTGCAGCATCCCACAACGCCTGATGAAGGATAGCGGAAAGCTCGCTCGAGAAGCTTGCACCTACGCGCAGCTCGTGATGCGAGATTTCGGCAAGGTTGCGGTAAGCCTCTTTGACGAAGCCCAGGCGCTGCAGGCCGACATTGGAGGGGCTTTGCGGAAAGCCCGCTGACAGGAGTGGCTTGAATAACCGGATCCAGGTAAGGGCAATCAACCCAAGAGGGACGGCAACATGATCGTCATCGTAATGGCGGGCAAGGCCGGCGGCCCCGTCTGCGACGCGGGACAGTGTGCGAAGAAGGGCCAGCTTGTAGGTTGAACTCTTGTCATCGTTCAGGATGATGTGTCGGAGTAGCGGAAGCGCTCCGGTCCCATCGTCAGGCAGTCTGACCGCCATCTGGATCCACCGGACGTCATCGCGGTCCAGCAGATCCAACGCCTCCGTTTGTCTCTCAATGAACGCTCCGTGATCGCGGGCCAATGCTTCGACCTCTTCAGGCGAAACAGGGTGAAAACCCCTTTCGAGGTCTGCCGGGCCGCGACGCAGGGTGATCGCGACCAGGCCTCCCGGCCTGAGCAGATTGATCATCTTTCGAAATGCACGAGGCCGATCGTTCTCCGGCACATGCATCCACACGGCACTCAGGAGAATCAGATCGAACGACAGACCAGATCGCGAGACCACGCCCAGTGCCGGCAGACGGTCATTGATCCAGTTGATGGCGGGATTGCGATGCAGGGCAGCGGCGGCAGTCCGCATGGACGCGGACGGTTCAACAGCAACCACATCGTGACCATTGGCAGCCAGCCACGCAGCATCACGACCGCTGCCTGCGCCTATGTCGAGCACGGAGGCCGATCTCCCGGGCAGCAGGCCCCGCAGCCAGTCGTGGACAGCCTCCGACCTTACCGCCTCATACCGCGCCATCACCGCCTCGGCATGGGCATCGCACCAGGCGATCGAACCTGTCATTTCCACCCGAATCCTGCTGGTTGTCGTGTCGGTCTGTCGCATGCCGTGTTCGACCCCGATCGGGAACGTGGATCCGGGGCGCTGCGCCGGGTATTGCATTTCGACGCCGCGCCGCCTCAGCGTTTAGACACTCTTCAATACCTGATTACCCGCCGAACGAACACTCCCGGGTTTCCCGGGAAGAGATAGGCTCTCGACTCCGGCAGCAATCGAAAGCATAGCGGGCCGCCGGTCGCGCGTGAGCCCGGGATGAAGAGATGGATGAATTTGTAGCGGTCACGGATCCGGTTTCCGCTGCCGGGCTTGTTCATTGGGCACGTGAAAGAGTTCAGATGCCGCGGAGGATTTCGACCTCGCGGCCAATGTCCGGGGGCTGCGACAAGAGTGCCGAACAGATTCGCGATTGCCTTCATCCTGATTACGGTCGTGATCGATTCGATGGGAATCGGCCTGATCATGCCGGTCATGCCGGACCTGATTCGCGAGCTTCGAGGTACAGGGCTGAGCGAGGCCGCATTGTGGGGAGGAGTGCTGGTTGCCGCGTTTGCAGTGATGCAGTTCCTGTTCGGGCCTTTCCTCGGGAATCTCTCCGATTGTTATGGTCGGCGGCCGGTGCTGCTCTGTTCCCTGGTGGTCATGAGCATCGACTATCTGATCATGGCGGTTACAGGATCAATCTGGATCCTGCTGCTTGGCCGCATCGTTGGAGGAATCACTGCGGCAAATCATGCCACGGCGCTCGCCTATGTCGCCGACATTTCGGAACAGGACCGAAAATCCCAGAACTTCGGGCTCATCGGGGCAGCGTTCGGTATCGGGTTTATCCTTGGCCCTCTCTTCGGAGGCGTCCTGAGCGAATTCGGCTCGCGTGCGCCGTTTTATGCAGCCTGCGCGCTCGCGTTCGGCAACGCGGTGTTCGGGTACTTTATCCTGCCGGAGACAGTCACCGACAGGACGCGACGCGCCCTGTCGGTGACCCGGGCCAACCCATTGGGAGCACTCCGTCACGTCGGAAACATACGGGGAGCGGCTCCGCTGCTCATCGGGTTTTTCCTGCATTCAATCGCATTCTTCGTCTATCCGACCGTGTGGTCCTATTACACGCAGGAACGGTTCCATTGGGATCCGTTCATGGTTGGCATCTCGCTTGCCGCGGTCGGCATGGCGATCGTGGTCGTGCAAGGGGGGCTCATCAGGGTCATCCTGCCGCGGCTGGGTGAGTGGAGAACTGTCATCGGCGGAATGTGCATCACATGCGTTGTGTTCTTTTCCTATGGGTTTGTTTCGGAGGGGTGGACCGTTTTCGTCCTGATTCCGCTTTCGTCACTGGGGATGCTATCCAATCCGGTGATGCAGGGTCTGCTATCGAGGGCAACGAGCGATGACGCGCAGGGAGAGCTGCAAGGTGTGCTGGCGGCCATCACCGCGATCGCAACCATCGTCAGCCCGCTGCTGATGTCGCTGACGTTCAGGCAATTCACCCATGAAGATGCAGCATATTACCTGCCTGGGGCACCGTTCCTGTTGGCAGCACTGATTGAATTCGCGGGTGTCCTGGTCATCGTTTCAGCTTTCAGGCGGAAATTCAGGGTTGCCTGACTGCTGAAAGGGCCACGGTACCCGGGGCCCTGCCACGAATTGAAAATCTGACAGGGCCATATGTCTGCTTGAGGCAAGTCCTTCTCGGCGACCGTCAATTTTCCATCTGTCGACCTTCGGGCTGAAGCATTAACCCAAGTTTAACTTTTTTTGGCGTGATTCTGTTGATTTCGCGGTATTTCTGACTTCCCGTGTCAGACAACACACTGTTTTTGCCCGATATTGTATTCACGATGATCGGGAGTGGTGCCATAAACGAACAGGAAAGGGATTCCAGCGCACCGCTCAACCTGATAAACACGCCGCATGTTCATCAGGCGCGCAAAAACACGCACCACCGAAGACGGGACCCAGTACTTCTCCTACCGCCTCGTCCGCAACGAACGACAGGGCGACAGGGTCAGGCAGAGGACCCTCCTCAACCTCGGAAGCGCCTTCCCCGTGGAGAAGAGACACTGGCGCCTGTTGTGCGCGCGCATCACCCAGCTCATCGGGCGCCAGGAGACACTTCTGCCGCTCCCCTGGCCCGATGAGGTCGAGGCGGAAGCACAGCGCATCGCCGCCCGGCTGGTCAGCCGCTCACCCCCGGTCGCAGGCGCCGGGCCCGGCTCCAACATGGAAACGGTGGATGTGGCGTCCCTGGAGATGGTGCGGCCGCGTTCTGCCGGTGTCGAGCATGTGGGGCTGTGGGCGATGGAACAACTCGGCCTCGAGGCACTCCTGGAGCATCTGGGTTTCAACCGCCGGTCGCGGGCCGTGGCCATGGGGTTGATCATCGGCCGCATGGCGGTTCCGGGCTCGGAGCGCGCGACCTGGCGCTGGCTCTGCGAGCGGAGTGCGCTCGGCGAACTCCTCGATGTCGATTTCGAGACCATGAACATGATGCGCCTGTACCGGGCCTCGGATGCGCTGCTGTCGCGGCGCCGGGCGATCGAGGCCCACGTGTTCGAGCGTGTGACGGACCTGTTCTCGCTGGGACACACGGTAACGCTGTTCGACCTGACGAACACGTTTTTCGAGGGTGCGGCTGACAAGCAGCCCAAGGCCCGGCGTGGCCACTCGAAGGAGAAGCGCAGCGACTGTCCGTTACTGACCCTGGGCCTGGTTCTTGACGGCAGCGGCTTCGTGCAGCGCTCGGAGGTGTTCCCTGGCAACGTACAGGAAAGCAGCACGCTGGAGGGGATGCTGGCCAGGCTTTCGGCACCCCGGGATGCGCTGGTGGTGATGGACGCCGGCGTCGCCACCGATGACAACGTCACCTGGCTCCGCGACAATGGCTACCGCTATCTCGTGGTCAGTCGCGAACGGGTCCGCCACTTCGACCCCGACCTGGCGACGGCGATCGAGACCCGCTCCCGCGGGAAGGTCCACATCCAGGCTGTCACCGACGAGGCGGCTTCCGAGCTCCGCCTGTTCTGTTGCTCCGAGGCTCGGGCCGAGAAGGAACTGGGCATCACCGAACGCTTCATGACGCGCTTCGAGGACGAGTTGCAGAAGCTGCACGACGGGTTGTCACGACCACGGACCCACAAGCAGGTCGCCTATGTCTGGCAACGGATCGGACGCATCCGCAGAAGAGCCGCGGCGCTGGCCAGCACTACAGTATCGACATCGTCACCGATCCGGAGAACGCCGAAAAGGCGACAGGGCTCATCTGGACGCAGACACCGCGCAGCGGCACCATGCTCACCCACCCCGGCGTCTACTGCCTGCGCACCAACCAGCTCGACTGGGATGCGGAGACCCTGTGGCGGACGTACTCCATGTTGACGGATGTGGAATCGGTGTTCCGTTCGCTCAAGTCGGAACTGGGTCTGCGTCCCGTGTATCACTGGAAGCAGGTCCGATCCGACGGTCACCTGTTCATCAGCGTCCTGGCCTACCAGCTGGTCCAGGTCATTCGCAGCCGTCTTCGGGCTCATGGCGAGACGGCGAGCTGGAGAACGCTGCGGGACATTCTTTCGGGCCAGATCCGGGTCACTGCCTGTTTCCGTCGTGCCGACGGCCGCATTATCCACATCCGCAAGGCAACCCGGGCGGAGCCTCGGCAACGGGAGATCTACCGGGCGCTTGGTCTTGCCCCCGAGCCCGGGAAGACGCGGAGGATGGTTGCCTGATGGGTCGGTGATGTCATATGGGGTGTGGCCTGTAGTGCCATAACCGCGGTTTCAGTCGGCATAAGCCCCTGAAAAACAATCACCTTTTTTCGGGCGTGTTAAACTTCGGTTAAGGATCGACCGTGGTTCCTGATGGCTTGTGCCTGTCCGAACGAGGTCCTGAACATGCCGTCTCCCGGAAACGATGCTCCCTCGCTTGAAATCAACAGCGGCGTGATCAGGCACGCGATTCCGGCTTTACTTCTTGGATCCGCGTCAATCTCGCCAGGCGGCCGTTTCGAAGCCGGTTCGCTTGCGTCGTTCACCTTGACCTACACGGCCGGCAAATTCGGGATCGACGGCTCCGGAAGCCTTCGGATCTGTTTCCGGGTTGCCTGCGATCAGGTCAGCCCCCAGTTCGAAGATCCTGCCGGGGCGAACTGTTGTACGATATCACTGACGCTTTCTGGAACAGGCTGAATTCACTGACGGCATATGATCAACCTGGCAGGATCGTGGCATTGCCGGGGCACGAATGGTCCGGGAAAACGTCTCTTGGCGGGGACAGGAATGTCTATTTCCCGACCGACGACAGGATCATCCGCCGCTCATCCTATGCCTTGATCGAAGGCGGTGATATTGCCGGTACGCATGCTCCGACGTGCAACGCGCTGTTCGACGCCCTGGCGGAGAACGAGGAGTGGGTTTTCGTCATGTACGCCCATAGTGGTGGCCGATACGCGGACATCGCGGTTGCGCATGACGGGAGATTCGAAAAATCCGTCGAGATCCATTCCTCTTGGGGAACCTTTGAATGGCTCCTTCACGACGCGTTCAGGCTCAACCACCGTGTCGGCGTCGTGGCTAACTCCGATGGCCACAAGGGCCGGCCGGGGGCGAGCTATCCCGGCGCCGGCATGTTCGGAGCAATCGGTGGGCTGACGTGTTTCCTGATGGAAAGTCTGGATCGTCCGAGCCTGCTGGATTGCATGCGAAAACGCCGCCACTATGGAACCACGGGGGGGCCGACTGGCCGACTGGCCGAATGGTCATTGACCTCACGGGCCGGTTCACCGAGCCCGGCCAAGTGTATCATGATGATCCGGCCTTGAGCGATGGCGCGGATCATGTGGTCGCGTCGACGGCATTGATGGGCGACATCGTTCGCCTGCCGTCTGGGGAGATGGATCTTGAGCTTTCGCTCGTGGCCTCCACTCCGATCGAACGTGTCGATATCTTCAACGGTCTGGACCTGGTCGAGACCATCACCCCGTTTGAGCGGTCTGATCTCGGGAGCCGAATCCGAATCCTCCGGGAAGGCGCCGCGTATCGTGGCCGGTTTCGAGAGGTAATCTGGGACGGGAGAGCCGAGTTCATCGGCAATGGTATCACTGAAATCGTTCCCGTGAACTTCCTGAACCCGGAAAAGACACTCGAGCGCACGGGAAACATCGCCGAATGGCGTTCAACGACCACGGGAAACTCCAGCGGCTTCGATGTCATGTCGAGCGACAGAGAATCGGGAAAAATCCGATTTGAAACGCCGCTGGTCAGCTTCGACCAGTCAATTGCGGGCATTGGCGGCGAAGACATCGCTTACGATGTGCCGGGCGAGATGCCGCGTTTCGTCAAGATGTTTCGACTCCCGAACGATAATCCGCACAAATCGTTCAGGTTCAGTCGCAGAATTCCCTTGAGACCCGCAGGGGACAATCCGGTCTATATTCGCCTCACACAGGAAGACGGCGCGCGGGCGTGGACCAGTCCGATCTACGTATTTCGGGAGTGACCGGGAAGCCTTGAGACAGGTTCGGTCAAATGCTCTCCCGTGATTCGGCCCCTTATGTTCGGGTCAGTCGCCGGCAAAGCGTCGCACGACTTTGGCACGGAAGAGGCGGAACTCCCCGGTGTCGCGTTGACGAGACCTGGCGGTGATTCTGTAGCAAGTCGGCGTGCGGCGCGACTCCGGCATCAATTCAAGACGCTTTTGTAATCACTGGAACTGTCGGATGAAGCTGCCCTTTTTCGGGACGCCGTCCCTGAGATGCGAGAGGACTGGGCAGCTGGTGTCCGTACGAAGTCTTGACTAAGGGCGACGGGAGTGTGAATATGCTGGTGCCGGGGGCATGCTTTGGCGGTTACCATTTACCGGGCGCAAGTCCGGGGCAATGCCCGAGAGGGTTGAAACCAAGGAAGAGGGAACAAATGAAAAGTAAACAATTCATTGGCGCATTGGCGGCCGCAGTGATGGCCGCCGGAATGGCCGCCGCGGGTACGCTTGAAGATGTGCAGGCGAAAGGCCATCTCCAATGCGGAGTATCCACCGGACTCGTCGGCTTTGCAGCCGCTGATGCCAACGGGAACTGGGATGGTTTTGACGTCGCGGTTTGCCGGGCGGTAGCAGCTGCCGTATTGGGTGACGCACAGGCCGTGAAATTCACTCCAACCACCGGAAAGACCCGTTTCACGGCGCTCAGTTCCGGCGAGGTTGACATGCTTGCCAGGAACACGACCTGGACCTTCAGCCGCGATGCCGATCTCAAACTGACCTTCGTCGGTGTCAACTACTACGATGGGCAAGGCTTCATGGTGCCTGCAGGCCTCGGTGTCTCGTCCGCAAAGGAACTTGACGGCGCGACGGTCTGCATCCAGACCGGTACGACGACGGAACTGAACCTGGCGGATTTCTTCCGTTCGAACAACATCAGCTATGAGCCGGTTCCGATTGAGACCAATGCCGAAGCCCAGCAACAGTACCTGGCTGGTGCTTGCGACGTCTACACCACGGACAGGTCAGGCCTCGCTGCAACTCGGGCAACGTTCGAGAACGCCGCGGACCACGTGATCCTTCCCGAGATCATCTCGAAAGAGCCGCTCGGGCCGCTCGTGCGCCACGGAGACGATCAGTGGGCCGACATTGTTCGCTGGACCCTGAACGCCCTGATCACCGCGGAAGAACTTGGCATCACTTCGGCCAATGCCGGTGAAATCGGCTCAGGCCCAACCAACAATCCCGAAATCAACCGCCTTATGGGAACCGAAGGTGACCTCGGCGGCATGGTTGGACTTGACATGGCGTGGGCACAGCGGGCGATTGCGGCTGGCGGCAATTATGGTGAAATTTTCGAACGCCATATCGGGGAAAACACCCCGATCGGGCTGGCCAGGGGGCTCAATGCCCAGTGGACAGATGGCGGGCTGATTTATTCACCTCCATTCCGTTGACGATTTTGGAAGGGTGCGCGAAACGCGCGCCCTTCCTTTTTTCTCCATCCGGATCTGGCGCGAATTGTGAGTGCCGGAGCTAGAACGGTGGCGGTTGACAGCTACCGGGTACGGAGCAGGGGAATACCATCATGGCAATAATAGCTGCTCAGACGGATATGCAGTTTCGCCTGAGCATGCTCATTTACGATACCCGGTATCGGTCAATGACCATACAGGTTGTCGCGCTGGTCGGGTTCATGCTGCTGGCGGCGTGGCTCATCAGCAATACCATACAGAATCTCGCCGCCCTCGGGAAACCGATCGATTTTGGATTTCTCAGGGATCCGGCGAGCTACGACATCAACCAGCGTCTGCTTGAGTACACGTCGCGAAGCACGCACTTGAGGGCGTCGGTCCTCGGGTTGATGAACACAATTCTCGTTGCGGCCCTCGGGTGTATCACCGCGACGATCGTCGGCGGACTCGTCGGCATCCTGCGGCTTTCCAAGAACTGGCTGATCTCCCGCCTAATGACCGTGTACGTCGAAGGGTTCCGCAACGTGCCCGTCCTGCTCTGGATCATTCTGGTGATGGCCATCATGATCGAGAGCATGCCTGCACCGAGGGATTTTCGGGGCGAAAATCCGGCCGCGTCCCTACAGCTCTTCGATTCAGTCGCGATTACAAATCGCGGAGTCTACATTCCCGAACCGTTGTTCAGTCGCGGACTTGGCGACATTGACGTCCTTGGTGCGTTCGAGGTCAGTCTCGACCTCGTTGCGTTCCTGGTCGTCCTCGGCGCAGGGATCTGGGCCTCCAATCGGGTCAAACGGCGCGCCGACAGCATTCAGAACCAAACAGGAGTCCGCCCGGTCGTCTGGTGGCAACGGATTGGCCTCGTCGTCATCCCGTGCGTCGTACTGTTGTATCTGCTTGGTTTCCATCTTGGGTTTCCCGAGCTCAAGGGGTTCAATTTCAAGGGCGGCGTCCATATGCGGAATTCGCTGATCGCATTGTGGCTGGCCCTTTCGCTCTATACTGCAGCCTTCGTGGCGGAGATCGTCCGTGGGGGAATCCTGGCGATCTCGAAAGGCCAGACCGAGGCCGCGGCATCGCTCGGACTCAGGCCGCACAGAATCATGGGGCTGGTCATCCTTCCGCAGGCGCTTCGCGTGATCATTCCGCCGCTGATTTCCCAGTACCTGAATCTCACCAAGAACTCGTCCCTGGCGATCGCGGTCGGCTACATGGACGTGACCGGGACACTGGGTGGCATAACCATGAACCAGACAGGGAGAGAACTTGAGTGTATCCTGTTGTTGATGCTCTGTTACCTGGCGTTGTCCCTTGGCATTTCGGCTGTGCTGAACTGGTACAACGACCGCGTCAAGCTCAGGGAACGCTGAGATGGCGAGCAAGTCCTTTGTTCGCAACGAGTTGATCGGTCAATCAACGCCGCCCGTTGCGTCGACGGGTGTTATTGGCTGGTTTAGGGCCAACCTGTTCGGAACATGGATGAACAGTGTCCTGACCGTCGTGTCCCTGGCGCTGGTTTTCCTGGTCTTGTACGAGGTCCTTCCCTGGATACTTCGCTCGTCATGGACGGCGAATTCGCTCAAGGAATGCCGTGAAGCCATTGACCTGAGATGGGGCGATCATGTCGATGGCGCCTGCTGGGCCGTGATCAGGGAACGGTATCTGCAACTGCTGTACGGGTTCTATCCTGCCGAACACTACTGGCGCGCCAATCTCGCATTTGTCCTGCTCCTGGTGGCAATGGCGCCGATCCTGTTTCCGGCGGTTCCGCGGCAAGTTCTCTGGTTTTCCGCCGCATTTCCATTCCTGTGTTTCTGGCTTCTCTGGGGCGGGTCGATCTGGTTGCCGGTCGCGGCTGCATTGGGATTTGTCATTGGATACTACGCCTTCCTGGCCGTTGGCGCATTCGCCGGGCAACTTGCTGGCGTGATTGCGTCCCTTCTGGCTCCCGTGATTTGGTGGATCTGGCTTGCCGCCCCGGTCTCCGGGGTTCTCGACATCATTCTCGGGATCGGGCTTGAGCCGGTCGAGTCGGCAAGATTCGGTGGATTCATGCTGTCGGTCACGATTGGCATAACCGGAATTGCGCTTTCCCTGCCGATCGGAATCCTGCTGGCGCTTGGCCGGCAATCCAACCTTAAGATCCTCAAGTCGTTGTGCGTCGGATTCATCGAGTTCATTCGCGGCGTCCCGTTGATCACGCTCCTGTTCGTCGCGTCGACGCTGCTCAATATCTTCATGCCCCCGGGAACGAATTTCGACATCATTCTCCGGGTTGTCATCATGGTAACCCTGTTTTCCTCGGCCTATATGGCGGAAATCATCCGGGGCGGGCTCGCGGCGTTGCCGCGCGGCCAGTACGAGGCAGCCGATTCACTTGGCCTTGATTACTGGAAATCCCAGCGATTGATCATCATGCCGCAGGCATTGAAGATCTCGATCCCGGCAATTGTCGGTAACTTCATCGGCCTGTTCAAGGACACCACGCTCGTTTCGATCATCGGCCTGTTGGATCCCATTGGACTGACCAACAATATCCGGGCGGACGTCGACTGGAACGGGATCGTCTGGGAGCTTTACGGCTTCATCGCGTTCATGTTCTTCGTGTTTTGTTTCTCGATGAGCCGGTACTCGATGTACCTTGAACGCAAGTTGAACACGGAACACCGCTGATGAAGGTCGAATTCGGATTTGGCGCCTATGTGAAACCGACGCTCGGAACCAGGTCAGTGTTGGCCGGTTCTCGAGGGAGCGGGAGGGAGTAAGCTAGAATGTCAGAACTGATGACCGAACGCGAGATTGACCGGTCCCATATGGAGGTATCCGATGAGGTCGTCATTGAAATCTCGGGGATGAACAAATGGTTCGGTGCTTTCCATGTTCTCCGGGATATCAATCTGACCGTTAATCGGGGCGAAAGAATCGTGATCTGCGGTCCCTCGGGCGCCGGCAAGTCGATGCTCATTCGGTGCATCAATGCGCTCGAGGAACATCAGCAGGGTAGAATTGTCGTTGAAGGAACCGTGCTGTCTTCGGATCTCAAGAACATCGACAAGATTCGGTCCGAAGTGGGCATGTGCTTCCAGCACTTCAACCTGTTTCCTCATCTGTCCATACTGGAGAACTGCACGCTGGCGCCGATCTGGGTCCGGAAGGTTCCGTTGAAAGAGGCCCAGGAAACGGCAATGCTTTTTCTGGAAAAAGTCAAGATCCCCGACCAGGCGCTCAAGTATCCCGGACAGTTGTCCGGGGGGCAACAGCAGCGCGTCGCCATTGCCCGTTCACTCTGCATGCGCCCCCGGATCATGCTGTTCGACGAACCGACCTCGGCTCTCGACCCGGAAATGATCAAGGAAGTTCTCGACACCATGATCGAACTGGCCGAAGAAGGGATGACCATGCTGTGCGTGACTCACGAAATGGGTTTTGCCCGGCAGGTCGCCAACCGGGTGATTTTCATGGCAGAAGGCCAGATAGTCGAGCAGAACGAACCGGAAGAATTCTTCAACAACCCGCAATCGGATCGGACCAAGCTGTTTCTCAGCCAGATTCTTGGTCATTGACGGCTCAATCCTGAATCCCCGACGCTGATTCCGCACACGAAGTTCCAGGTTCACTCTTCGGAGCCGGAAGATCATTCGGTCAGGGTTGGATCTTGGGACAGGCAAGTCACCAGGCATTGAGCGGCGCGCGGCGTGTCGTCCCTGCCTTCGTGACAATCGATGTTTTGCAGCACGACGCCGCGACCAATCGAGTTCAGACTTCGAGTTCGCGCGGAATCCAGAATTCGATCAACTCTCCCGTCGCCGGCACGAGATCGCTCCACGAACCGATGTCGAATTCGATGACCGCGGTTGCTGCGGTCGGGAATCGCCCGAACTGGGCATGGGTCTCCAAGAGATTCGATTCCTTCAGAATCAGGGATGCAAACACCGCGGTCCCGGGATTGTGTCCCAGCATGAGGACGACAGGTTTCCTCGAAGAACGGAGTATTTCGAACATCCTGGCAGTTCCGGCGTGGTAGAGATCCGGCTCCACCCGATGCGGGATCGAAAGGTGGGCGGCCGACTTCAAGCCGTGCCATGTTTCAAGGCAGCGTAACGCGGATGAAATGAAGGCCTCTTCCGGGAGAATGGCTGCCCCGCGCAACGTCTTCCCGATCAGTCGGCAGGAGCGGTAACCGCGTTTGCTCAAGGGGCGGTCATGATCGCGCAAGCTCGCGTCGTCCCAACTGGACTTGGCATGGCGCATCAGAATGAGGCGGTGCAGGCCCATGGTGCGATCCTACAGAAATGCGTTCATGTGAAAAGCCGATTGTGAAAACGGGCGCGCGGCGCCGGCACTGATCGGGCACGACCGCCGTACCGCGCATCCCCGTTCCATGCAGTCGTGACCGGCGGCAGTTCGAAGAAAGGCCTTGCAGCGGTTTACATCATATCCGCTTTCGGACAAGGCGCCGACCGGGCAAGCCGAGACACAGGGGCGCTCGATGCAACTGTTGCACGGTCGCCTCGAGTCACCAGCATCCTCCGCCGACGATATGCCATCATCGACGGCAGCCTCGAAACCGAGTGCACCTCGAAACGAAACCATCAGGCCCGTGTGATCATGGACGAGCAATCGAACCGGTGATGACCAGCAGCGCCCGCTCTTCAGGGCCCAGTCGGGGAAAGGTTGATACGGTGGTCCCCCGAAGGGAAAGAGTGGCTCGGCTCCCACGGGTTGCGCGATCTCGGAAATGACTCTCCGGGACCATCGATCGAGCGGGTTGGGATCGCCGTCGCGGTATTCCGGCGAAAGCGTGAAGACATCCCAGAACCCTGATGCCGGACCCAGGAGCACGACCGACTGAAAAGGGTCGTCGCGGCCGTTCGCACCGGGGGCATCGTGAGCCACGCCGTAGACCGCAAGTCCGGGCTTGCGAACTTCGGCGGCGATGTCAGCGATCGTCGTCACGTTTGAACGGGAGCATGAGGCTCCACCCCAGCCGGGCCGGGGAATCGTCCTGCCACTGCAAGCCAAGCGACATCGTTTCGTGGCCACGGGAAGGCTGGGGAGTGTAGGTGCCGAACAGGTGATCCCATACCGAGAGTGAAAACCCGAAGTTCGTGTCGTGCTCCGTGCGCAAGGTCGAGTGGTGAACACGGTGCATGTCCGGGGTGACCACGATCAGCCTGAGGATAGCGTCGGCCCTTGCCGACAACTTGAGATTGGCGTGATTGAACATTGCCATTCCGTTCAACATGATTTCGAACAGGACGACGGCAATGACGGCGGCGCCCAGGACGTAGACAAAGCCGATCTTGATGATCATCGAAAGGGCGATTTCGATCGGATGAAAACGCACCGCCGTCGTGACATCGACGTCGCGGTCAGCGTGATGCACCCGGTGCAGACGCCACAGCACGGGAATCTTGTGCATGATCATGTGCTGCGCCCAGATGATGAAGTCCAGAAACACCACGACAACCAGGATTTCCAGCCATGCGGGCCAGCCCAGGTGGTTGAAAATCCCCCAACCCCGCGCAGAGGCGTCCATGGCTGCGCCAATGGCCAGCAATGGTATGACGATCGCGATGAGCTGCAGCGTGATGGTGTCCAGAATCACGATACCGATGTTCGTCGTCCAGCGTCCGGCACGGGGCAACGAGCGTTTGCGGCGCGGCAAGGCCCACTCGGCTGCCACGAGTACAAGAAACACGATCAGGAAAACGACGAATCGGATAGCGACTTCATTTTCCATCTGACAACGCTCCTCCTCCCGATCATCGTACCGACACCCTCATTTGTAAACAACTCGAGGAGGCAGGCATTCGGCAGCCGTCCATCCATGATGACGACTGCACGAACGCCTTCGCTAACGGCATCAAGAGCGGTGGTCGTCTTGGGTATCATGCCACCGCTGATGGTGCCGTCCTCGATCAGACGTTTTGCTTTCTGCGGTGTCAGGTAGGGGATGACTTCGTCATCCCGGTTCTTGACCCCTGCAACATCGGTCAGCAACAGCAATCGGTCAGCTTGCAATCCGGCGGCCACAGCACCGGCTGCGGTATCTCCGTTGACATTGAAAGTTTCGCCATCCATGCCTGTTCCGAGGGGCGCGATGACCGGAATGTAACCGCCCTCGATCAGGTTTTGCACGAGTTCAGGATTGATTCCGATCGGTTGGCCGACGAGGCCGAGGTCAGGGTCGGCCTGTTTGCATACGATCAAATCTGCGTCTTTCCCCGAAATCCCGACAGCCCGGCCGCCTTGGGTGTTTATGGACTGGACGATGTTCTTGTTCACACTGCCGGAAAGAACCATTTCGACAACCTCGACGGTTTCCTTGTCGGAAATCCGTTTTCCTTCGACAAACTTCGACTTGATTCCCAATCGGTCCAACGTGGCGTTGATCATCGGTCCCCCGCCGTGAACGATGACGGGATTCAGATTGCATTGCCGCATGAGCACGATGTCCCTGGCCAGGCTTCGGAGACGGGCATCGTTCCGGGCGGCGAAACCGCCGATCTTGATGACGATCGTCGCCCCGTCATAGCGGCGGATATGGGGCAGGGCCTCGCTAAGCAATCCGGCCGTTATCCGTGAATTCTTTTGGCGCGTCTCGGACATATCGTCTTCCTGAAATCAGCTACCGTCGCCCAGGCCTGGTTCGATCCTTTGCCAGGAAATTCATGCCTGATTGGTGTGCAGTGAGCAGGTCCTGTCGGTTCACATCAAAAGCAGAACGGGTTGCCGGTCAAGTGCCGCTTCCGGATATCCGTCGACAGGTAGAGGGTGACATCGGTATCGTTGGGCAAGGGTGCACCGGAATGAACGCCCCGGGGCGCGAGGATTCGTGCAGCCGTAGAGCGCATCGTGCGATCGTCAGGCGCAGCCCGTCCGTCAGCCCGAAACCGCGGCCATGAATCGCGACCTGATTTCGACCGGGTCCATCGCGATCACGGGCATCTTCAGATTTCCACTGTCACATTTGCTGACGATGATCGTCATTCTGCCTGCCTCCAGTGCGTCAGCGAGCGCGCTCCTTGTGTCTTCTGCCCGGCATTCAACAACATTCTTGCATCCGCAGGCATCTGCTACGCGTGCGAGCGAGGTTCGTGCTCCGGCGTAGGTCGGCTGATCTCCGGTGGAACCGTACGAACCGTTGTCGATGATCAGCAGGATGAAATTGTCGGCAACATTGTTCGCAATGGTTGCCAGCGTTGCAAGATTTGTCAGAACCGAGCCGTCGCCGTCGATTGCGATGACAGGCTTGGGTTGCGCAAGTGCAAGCCCCAACCCGATGGATGACGCGAGTCCCATCGTGCCGAGCATGTAGAAATTTGTCGGCTGGTCGTCGATCGCGTGCAATTCCTGGCTGGGAATCCCGATATTGCAGACGACGAGATGATCGCGAAGGATCGGGACAATGTCTCGAAGTACGTCAGCGCGGATCATGTCAATACCCTCCCCAGAACGATGAATCCGTCAGAACGGCCACCGGCTTGTTGCACATGAAGGTGAATTTCAGGATTCCGTCGAGATCATTGACGTCTGCCTGCCTGCTGAAGTGAAATGTCGGAATGTTCAATTGCGCCAGGAGCGCCTTGGTGTGCACGGCCATTTCAACCTGGCACGCGACCGGCTCTCCCACTCCGCCACGAAATGAAATCAGCATGGGCAGAGGCATCCGGTAGTACTGGATCAGGGTCGTCAAGGCATTGATCGTTACCCCTATTGCCGTGTTCTGCATGATGATGGCAGCGCGTTGGCCACCGAGAAAGGCGCCTGCGCACAGTCCCATGCCTTCATCTTCCTTGTTTGACGGAATGTGGAGGATACCCGGATGTTCCTCGACGTGATGAATAACCCCGGCGAGCTGTTTGCAGGGTACAGTGGTCACAAACGAAATGTCGTTGGAAATCAGGTCATCAACAATCTTCCTGCTGATCTCGGCTGTCATTGTCTTTCCCTGTCAGATCCGTTCAAGGACGAGTTTGGCAATCAATGCACTGACCCGGGCGTTGCTGTCCCGGGTGACCCCGGCGATGTGAGGTGACAGGACAAGATTGCTGAGCCCCCGGAATCGCCCGGCCGCTTCCGCCGAAAGGGGCTCGGTTTCGAAAACGTCGAGTGCGGCTCCGGCGATATGGCCTGTGCGCATGGCGTTGGCAAGGGCAGTCTCGTCAACAACGCCTCCCCGCCAGGCGTTGACCAGAACCGACCCGGATCTCATCAGTGCCAGTCTTCGGGCATTGATCAGGCGGCAGGTGTCTTCATGCAGCGGGACGTGCAGGCTGACGACGTCGGACTGACCGAGGAGGTCATCCAGCAACAGGTGCGTGATGCCGTCCCACGCGGGCGATCCGTCGGAAAGAAATGGATCATGGGCAACGACTTCCATGTCCAATCTGCGCGCAATGCGGGCCGTTTCGCGCGCGGTTTGTCCAAACCCGACAAGTCCGAGCCGGTGACCGCTGGCCTCGCGACCAAGGCTGCAAGTTTCTCTTGGCCAGTGGCCGGCGAGGAGTTCGGAGCGTGCAGAATGTGCATTTCGCAAGAGCATGAAGGCACATGTGACGACATATTCGGCGACTGAGCGCGCATTCGCGCCCGATGCGGGGACAACCTCGACATCGCGCGCGGCGCACGCGTCCAGGTCGATATTGTCGAGCCCGATACCCAGTCGGCCGACGACACCGAGATCAGGCGCCGCGGCCAGGGGTTCCGCCGTGACCTGCGTACGATTGCGGACAATCAGGGCCGCGACACCGGGCAATCGATCCAGGATGGCATCCGGATGATTTGCCAATTCCGGGTCGTAGAGCGTGGGGTGGCTGGATTCCATCATCCTGACAGAACCTGCGTCCATGAATTCGGTGATCAGGATCATGGGAACCCGGTACCTGGCTCGCTGAACACGTGCAGCGTTTTCCAGCGCAAATTCGGACAGATACATGCGCCACAATTCATGACAATGGGAATTTGCCGAATTCTCAAGGGCGCCTTCGAGAGCGCGACCGTCCAGATTAAAGAAATTCTGTGTCGGGACCAGGCAACCGGCCTTCAAGGTTTTCAGACATCGACACCATTCCGCCCTGCCGCTTGAGCATCTGTCTTCGTACCGCGGCCGCCGGCCGCCCTGACAACTTGACCAGAACCCCCATCCTTCTTTACGCTTTGGAGCGTGACTTGGAGTGGATTGCACAGAGGGGAGTGAAGCCAATGACCAAAGTTCCTGGAGTTCTCGTATTATCAACCGTACTTGGTGTCACCCTGTTCACGGTGACGACATTGGGTGGTTCGGCGATTGCCGCGGATTCCGCCAAGGCAACGGCTGAATTCGTTGATACGGAAGGCAATTCAATCGGAACCGCCAGCCTTGTTCAGGGCCCGACAGGTGTTCTGATTCATCTCAGGGTCATTGGCATTGCACCCGGTGGCCATGCCATCCATGTGCACTCGATCGGCACGTGTACGCCGGATTTCAAGGCATCGGCCGGACACATCAACATACACAATCGGAAGCACGGCCTGCTGAATCCGGAGGGACCGGACGATGCTGACCTGCCGAACATCTATGCGACGCCGGACGGTGTCGCAGAGGCCGAATTGTTCACAACCCGGGTGGCGCTTGCCAATGACGGCATGAACGAAGGTGCGGCGTTTCTGTTTGATGATGATGGCTCGGCCCTCGTCATCCACGAGGCGCCTGACGATCACATGACGCAACCGATCGGTGGCGCGGGTGGCCGTATCGCCTGTGGAGTTATCACAGCGGGTGAATGAGCCATGGTCCGGGCGCCGTGAATATCACCGGCGGTCGGTAAGGGCTCACGCCGGCAAACCCGCCACGCGGAGTCCGATTCGGAAAAGTCGGATTGCGCGGAGCGTACCGGGAAAACTCGGTCGCATTTGCATCTTTCGGGGCGCAGACCCGGGCCCATTGCCTGGATCCCTGCGAATTCCGAACGGCCGATTCTGGGAATGCCTACGTTACCGACCGTCCAATTTCCTGGGAGGTGACGCGTGGGGACGATGTCGGTGCCACAGGAAATTCCTGCAGTTTATCGATGTCGTGCCGGAAGTGTCACGCGGACAGATTCTGCGTGCGAAGGAATCGAGGACCTTGCCAGAGTGCGTTCGTTCTGGAATGGATTGAGTCCAGGAACCATGAGCAGCGAGGCACGTGTTGCCGAGGGCCGGGATTTCGCAAAAGGATTTGGTGATGTCCGACGAAGAACAGAAAACGCTTCTGCTGACAGGTGCGAGCCGGGGAATCGGCCACGCGACCGTCAAGCGGTTTTCGGCGGCCGGATGGCGGGTCTTTACCTGTTCACGGCATCCGTTCTCGGACCGATGCCCCTGGCCAGGCGGTGAAGACAATCACATCGTGATCGACCTTTCCGATCCGTCAGGGACGGCAGAAGTTGCCGAGAGGATCAGGACGCAATTGCCAAATGAAAAACTGCACGCATTGGTGAACAATGCCGGGATTTCGCCCAAGGGGAATGGAGGCCATCGCCTGAATTCCCTTGAAACCGACATCGAGGCGTGGTGGCATGTCTTTCATGTGAATTTCTTTTCCTCGGTCATCCTGGCACGCGGCCTCAAGAGCGAGTTGGCGAATGCCCGCGGTGCGGTCGTCAATGTGACGTCAATTGCCGGCTCGCGTGTCCATCCGTTTGCGGGTGCCGCATATGCGACCTCGAAAGCAGCGCTGGCCGCCTTGACGCGGGAGATGGCGCACGATTTCGGGCCGATGGGTGTTCGGGTCAATGCGATTGCGCCGGGCGAAGTCGTGTCGAGCATGCTGAGCCCAGGCACAGAGTCGATGATCCCGGGATTGCCGCTCCGTCGGCTTGGTGAGCCGGAGGAAGTGGCCGACGCCATTTTCTACCTGTGTTCCGACCAGAGTTCGTACGTTTCCGGGACCGAGATCGAGGTCAATGGTGCCCAGCACGTCTGACCGGAACAAGGACAGTATGAATACCGGTGGCGGTCAGGCCTACTGTTCGGATCAGGGCCCGGATATTGCATTTCCGGCGTAAGGCAGCCGGGAAGATCATGACATGCACGGATTGGCCGGAGGCCGCCAACATGTGCTGCCGTCTGGCCAGGCAAGGGTGAAGGATGAATTGAAATGGTGAAACGGAAACTCGTTATCGATACCGATCCCGGAATCGACGATGCAATGGCCATCATTTTCGCGTGTCTGCATGGTGAAATCGATGTCATCGGGCTGACGACGATCTTTGGCAATGTTTCCACGGAAACGGCGACCCGCAATGCGTGCGCCCTGGTTGAACTCTTGGGTCGGGACATTCCGGTCGCCAGCGGCAGTGACACACCGCTTGTCCAGTCACCCCGCCCTTTCGCCTGGCAAATCCATGGCCGCGAGGGGTTTGGCGATGTCCAGCTTCAGCCCCCCACGCAAAAGAGCCTTGTCGATGAAACTGCCGCTGAATTCATCTGCCGGAAGGTTCATGAGAATCCGGGCGAAATTGACATCTGTGCTGTCGGCCCATTGACCAATCTTGCGCTGGCGCTCCGGATCGATCCGTCGATTTCGCGAGCCGCGAGATCGGTTGTCGTCATGGGCGGCAGCCTCGATGCAGGAGGAAATGCCTCGAAAGCCGCCGAGGCAAACATCTGGCAAGACCCGCACGCCGCCAATGCGGTGTTTTCGGCGCCGTGGGACGTGACCATCGTTGGCCTGGACGTCACCAAGGAAGTCGTCTGCTCGCCGGAAGAATTTTCGATGCTTGCGGTCGAGGCACCGACGCTCGGCGGGTTCCTCGATCGCGCGGTTCAGTACTACTTCGCAGCCACTGGGGAAAGGAGCGGCATCTCCGGTTGCCACATGCACGACCCGACAGCGGTGATCGCCGTCATTCGCAGGGAGTTGTTCACGATCAGGAAATCTCCGGTCGAGGTCATCGAGTCCGGCGAGAAAGCCGGGGCAACGGTCTGGTCCGCTTCGACCGAGAGGCCTTCCGTTTCGGTCTGTTGCGGCGTCGACAACACGGCGGTTCGGCACCTGTTCCTGCGAACGATTGAAGCCGGATTCTGAATTAAATGCCGGATGGTGACTCCACGTCCAGAGTACGGATTGTCGACTCGATCGAGGAAATTCCGGCTGAAGAGTGGGACGCGTGTGCCGGAGGCGATTGCCCCCTGCTCAGCCATGCCTTCCTCTCGGCGCTGGAGGATTCCGGATCGGTTTCAGCTCAAGAGGGATGGGCACCCTGCCACGTGGCGGTTTCGGAGGAAACCGTCGGGATCATCGGTTGTGCTCCGCTCTATCTCAAGGGCCACAGCCAGGGTGAGTATGTTTTCGACCATGGATGGGCGGATGCGTTCGAAAGGGCCGGAGGGCGGTACTATCCGAAACTTGTTTCCGCGATTCCGTTCGCACCGGTCACGAGCCACCGGCTTCTGGTGCGGCAGGGGCAGGATGCCAGTCGGGTTCGCGCCCTGCTGATCGCGGGCATGCTCAGGGTGGCGGAACGATTCGATGTTTCGTCGCTCCACGTCAATTTTCCGGTAGCCGACGAATGGCGGGACCTGGGATCGTTCGGATTCCTCCAAAGAATCGGTCACCAGTTTCACTGGAAGAACGACGGTTTCAGGTCCTTCGACCAATTCCTTGGTTCACTTTCGTCGCGAAAACGAAAGAACATCCGGAAAGAGCGGAGATCGGTCGCCGAAGCCGGTGTCATCATGCATCGATTCGCCGGGGACACGCTGACGGCAGGTCACATGCAGGAGTTCTATCGGTTCTATCGCGACACGACCGATCGCAAATGGGGCTGGGATTACCTGAAAGAGCCGTTTTTCGAGATGCTGCACGAACGCCTGGCAAGGCGGGTTGTCCTGGTCATGGCAGAACTGGACGGCCGATGGGTGGCAGGCGCGCTCAACCTGGCTGGCCGAAAGGTGCTTTATGGGCGCAATTGGGGCTGCATCGCCCGGATCCGGTTCCTCCATTTCGAAACATGCTATTACCAGGCGATCGAGCACGCGATCGAAAGCGGCCTTGATCGGGTCGAGGCAGGCGCGCAAGGTCCGCACAAGATTCAGCGGGGATACCTGCCGACGCGGACATACAGTGCGCACTGGATCGTCCACGAAGGGTTGCGCCGCGCCGTGTCGGAATTCCTGGATCACGAGAGCCGGTCGGTGGACGCTGAAATGGAGTTTCTTGACGGGTTGTCGCCGTTTCGAAAGTCCTGACGATGCCTTGCCCCGGACCGGAACCAGCGCCGCGCATCGCCCATGCTGCCAGGATGGGGGGATTCGCCGAGGCCGAAAGGAACGGCGGCAGAGGAGAATGACGGTGAAATCGAGGTACGTCCCTTGACCGTGACTGGACCGCGAGACGCATCGGCACCGGTGAAGCCCCGGCGCCGGCCACCGCCCGAATATCAGCTGCCGGTCCAAGGCCCGTGGCGGGGAGCAGCCTGAGCCCGGCCATGCATCCGTACCTGGTTACTGAAGGTTCTCGACCGATCGCTATCGCCCACCGCGGGTTTTCGGCGCGCCATCCGGAAAACACGATGGCTGCATTCGCCGCTGCGGTCGACATCGGCTGCCTGTATGTCGAAACGGATGTTCACGCCACGGCCGACGGCATGCTCGTTGCGTTCCACGACGACAGGCTTGACAGGGTTACGGACCGGGCAGGGGTCATATCGGACCTCGATTGGTCGGAGATCCGGAAGGCCCGCGTCGGGGGAGAGGAGAGGATTCCCCTGCTTGAAGAGGTGCTGACGACGTGGGATTCCGTTCGCGTCAACATCGATCCCAAGTCGGACGGAGCGGTCGAGCCGCTGTTGGCAATCCTGGCGCGCCTCGACGTCTGGGACCGGGTCTGCGTCGGGTCCTTTTCGGGTTCGCGCCTCGCGGGGATGCGTGCGTCCGCGGGAGACCGGCTGTGCACGTCGACGGGTCCCCTGGACGTTGCGCGTTTGCGCCTTGCCAGCATGGGGTTCCCGGTCGGGACCTTTGCGGCGAACTGTGTTCAGATCCCGCCGAGGGAGTATGGTCTCACGATCGTGGACAGGCGCTTTATGCGCGCGGCCCGTTCCCGGGCCATGCCCGTACACGTGTGGACGATCAACGACGAAGCGGAAATGCACCGTTTCCTCGACATCGGGGTTGACGGAATCATGACCGACGAAGTCGAGTTGCTGAAACGGGTCCTGATTGGTCGCGGATTGTGGTCAGATTGATGGCAGGCATTGTTCCCGGGGGCTGTTGGAGAATGAACCGGGCGGGCAGGGCGACCGCTTTCGTCGAAACGCACCGGCGTATGATTGTTTCACGGGTTGAGTTTTTGGTGGCGGGACCGATAAACGGGGCGGGGCGAAACCGCGGGGAGCTTAAGGTATGTGTGGAATCGTGGGTCTTTTCCTCAAGGATCGTGCGCTCGAATCCCGATTGGGCGAATTGCTGACGGGCATGCTCGTCACGATGAGTGACCGGGGACCGGACAGCGCCGGCGTTGCGGTTTACGGCGCATGCAACAATGGAAAAGGAAAGCTGACCGTTCAATCGCGCTCCCCGGAGTCCGACTTCGCGGAGTTGGCCGAAGACCTGGGCCCGGTCGTCGGTCGGGACGTCGCGGTCGAGCGCAAGGATACGCACGCTGTTCTGACCATGCCCGCCGAAGGTATCGGGAGGGCGAGGGAGGCGCTTCCGGCAGTGCGCCCCGGGGTCCGCGTGATGAGTGACGGCAGCGCCATCGAGATTTACAAGGAGGTGGGTTTGCCGGGCGATGTCGCCGAACGGTTCGGAATTCCCGAAATGAGCGGGAGCCACGGGATAGGGCACACGCGCATGGCGACTGAATCCGCCGTAACCACGGAAGGCGCGCATCCGTACTCGACCGGCTCCGACCAGTGCCTGGTTCACAACGGCTCGCTGTCAAACCATAACGCCCTCAGACGGCGTTTGCACCGGGAAGGGATGAGGATCGAGAGCGATAACGACACCGAAGTGGGCGCGGCCTACTTGACCTGGAAAATGGCTCACGGCGCCACTCTTGGCGAAGCGCTTGAAGACAGTATCCACGACCTCGACGGATTCTACACCTTCGTCGTCGGAACCCGGGACGGGTTCGGGGTCCTGCGTGACCCGATCGCCTGCAAGCCCGCGGTGCTGGCCGAGACCGACAGTTTCGTGGCATTCGGTTCTGAATACCGGGCCCTGGTCGACCTGCCGGGTATCCACGATGCCGCCGTCTGGGAACCCGAGCCGGCGCGGGTCTATTTCTGGACGCACTGACATGCAGACCTACGATCTCGCGGCTTCGGAACTCCGTGGTCTCAACAGCACGCTGCAGGCGCTCGACATCAATTCCAACGCGACCCGATGGGACGTGATCAATCCCAGGGGAAGCCATGCCGTGGCGGTCGGCCTCGATGCTCCGATCGAAGTCACGATTCGAGGCTCGACCGGGTACTACTGCGCCGGCATGAACAAGCAGGCGACGATCAGGGTTGCAGGTTCCGTCGGGCCGGGGGTGGCCGAAAACATGATGTCCGGGACCGTAATTGTCGAGGGGGACGCAAGCCAGTCCGCCGGTGCGACCGGGCATGGCGGGTTGCTGGTGATCAAGGGAAATGCGTCGTCACGGTGCGGGATCTCGATGAAGGGGATCAACATCGTGGTGCACGGAAACGTCGGCCACATGTCGTGTTTCATGGCGCAGGCCGGAACTCTCGTGGTTTGCGGAGACGCCGGGGAAGCCCTCGGCGACTCGATTTACGAGGCGCGGGTTTTCGTCAGGGGTTCCGTGCGCAGCCTCGGGGCGGATTGCATCGAGAAACCCATGAGACCGGAGCATCGCGATGAAATTGAGGAACTTCTCCGGGTCTCGGGATACTCGGCACGGCCGGAAGAGTTCCGCAGGTACGGCTCGGCGCGGAAGCTTTACAATTTCGACGTAGACAATGCCCAGTCATATTGACGGGGCTGTCCGGTCTGCCGGAGAGCAGGGAGGCTCGACCATGGAAACTGTTTCGGACCACGACGGGGTCGGAATTCCGCCCTGGCAACGGGAGATCAGGAGAGCCGCGGAAACGGGCATATACAAGATCAGGGGCGGAGGCGCGGGGCGGCGATCGCGATTCGACGATCTGCTGTTTCTCGGTGCATCGGTCTCCCGGTACCCGCTCGAGGGATACAGGGAGACCTGTGCGACCAACGTGACATTGGGGACGCGATACGCCGAAAACCCGATCGAGCTCGACATTCCGATCACGATTGCGGGCATGAGCTTCGGGGCGCTGTCCGGCCCGGCGAAAGAGGCTCTTGGACGGGGCGCATCGGCGGCCGGAACTTCGACGACGACCGGTGATGGCGGGATGACCCAGGAGGAGAGAATCCATTCGAATCGGCTTGTCTACCAGTATCTGCCGTCGCGATACGGGATGAACCCGGACGATCTCCGGAAAGCCGATGCGATCGAGGTCGTTGTCGGGCAGGGTGCAAAGCCTGGCGGCGGCGGAATGCTTCTCGGCCAGAAGATCTCCGACCGGGTGGCTGAAATGAGAACGTTGCCCAAGGGCATCGACCAGCGATCCGCCTGCCGACATCCCGATTGGACAGGGCCGGACGATCTTGAAATCAAGATCCTTGAATTACGTGAAATCACCGGTTGGCAGAAGCCGATCTTCGTCAAGATCGGAGCGACCCGGCCCTATTTCGACGTCGCGCTGGCGGTCAAGGCGGGAGCGGACGTCGTGGTGATCGACGGGATGGAAGGGGGAACCGCAGCCACGCAGGAGGTTTTTATCGAGCATGTCGGAATCCCGACACTTGCCTGTATTCGCCCTGCCGTCAGGGCCCTTCACGATCTCGGCGTCTATCGGGAAGTGCAACTGGTCGTCTCTGGCGGTATTCGGAACGGTGCCGACGTCGCCAAGGTCCTCGCCCTTGGGGCGGACGCGGTATCGATTGGAACGGCTGCGCTCGTCGCTCTCGGAGACAACCACCCGAAGTGGGCTGACGAGTATCGCGAACTCGGTGCGACGGTCGGCCAGTATGACGACTGGCACGAAGGACGCGATCCGGCCGGGATCACGACCCAGGACCCCGAACTTGCTGCCCGCCTCGACCCGGTCGAGGGTGGCCGAAGGGTCCGCAATTTCCTGAAGGTCATGACGCTTGAAGCCCAGACCATCGCCCGGGCATGCGGCCACAACCGCCTGCGCAACTTTGAACCCGAGGATCTTTGCGCCACTTCGGTCGAAGCTGCGGCCATGGCGCAGGTCCCGTTGGCCGGCACCGACTGGATTCCGGGGCAAGGTACATACTGAATCAGAATTTTGCGGAGGTCACGCCGATATCGATTGGCTGACCGACTCTTCGTTCGTTCGGGACAAACGGATGGCTGGGGTGGTAGGATTCGAACCTACGGTACACGATACCAAAAACCGTTGCCTTACCACTTGGCTACACCCCAACACGCACCTTCGGTACTAACGCTCTGTTATAACGCCTTTTTTTTCCTTCCTCAACCCGCAGATGCGGTCGGATTTTGACACTGATTCGTCCGCGTCTGCAACTGATTGCGGGAGGAAAACATGCCGACAGTACGGCTCACTGATGCAAGAATCAAGACACTTAAGCCAGCACAATCAACACGGGATGTTCGCGACGCGGCCCTGAGAGGTTTTGGCGTGCGGGTCCTGCCTTCGGGCCGGACGCGATACTTCATCCACACGCAGTTCAACGGGCAGCGTATCTGGAAGCTGATCGGAGATGCAGAATTGTTGAGCCTCGCGGATGCGCGCGATGCGGCAAGAACGGCCCTTGCTGCCATTCGAAAGGGCCAACCTGCCGCTTTGGCATTTGGTTCGCCGGGAAGCCGGGATCGAGGATGTCCGGCTTCATGATTGTCGTCACACGTACTCCAGTCAGGCTGTCATGGAGGGTGTCCCCCTGCCCGTCGTGGCCCGGCTTCTCGGTCATCAAAAGGTGACCATGACGCTTCGTTACGCCCACACCGACGGCCAGGAGATCGATGCCGCGGCAGAGCGGATCGGAATTGCGATCTCGGAACATCTCGGGTTCTCCACCGCGCCGTGAGTTTGCCAAAGGCTGCCGAGGAGATGTTTCGCGGCGTCCGTTTCCGTACCTGCTCCGGCGCGAAGTGAAGGTGGGTCTTGACGATGTGCCCGAAGGAGCGGTGCACAAGGGTTACGGGACCACACGGTCTGCGACATTGTGTTCCATGCCGAGGAGGTCACCTACCAGCGCGAGGTCTGGCAGTTTCCGGAGGGCAGCCGTCACGTGGTGCCGCTGTCGCCGGGGGTGGCGACGCAATGGCACTCAGATAAGTAACCCACGTGCTTTGGGCGTTATGCCAGGAGGCGGGCGCTTGATCGTGGCCTGGTTCTGGTCAGGCGGCGGTTCGCTTCTGCCGCTTGCTCCTTGGTTGCCTGGATCCCCGGTTTTAGCTTCGCCCTGGCCTCTCGCGTTGGATGCATCTTGAGAGATCGGTCATGATTCTCCTGACCGATTAGTTGACCTTCTGATTCTGCCAGAGGAACATGGCCTCGATTTCGCGTCCCATCAGTCTCATCCCGTTCTTGAAGTTTGTACGCATGGCTGGTTGGTCATCGTTGGCATTGTGGCTGATGTCGGTGAATCCTTCCTGCATGGGGGGCATGCCGATCCATGCACACATGTGTCACATATGATAGGCCACTGATTTCCTGGCATTCAGTTCGCCCCTGTTATCAGGTTCGTCACTTGTAGGATCGCCGGGCCAGCGAGATCCTTGTCCCGGACCTCCCGCCATGCTCCGCCTTCCTCGAGAACTTCGCAAACGGCGCTGCATACTCCCTTCGAGTATCCCCGTGAGCGCGGGAATAGTTCCGGTGTTTTCTCGAGCACTCAGCCCCATCGACTGGTCGAGGACTTCGTGAGAGGCTCAGAGGAGAACGCCTCCAGTGGAACACGCTCGAGACCTGCTCGTTGAAGCGACGAAAGCGGCGTACTTCAACCCCGAGGCCTTGAATCAGGAGATGGTGGAAGTGCTGGAGGAGGCGTTCAAACGCATTCTCGCATACTACGAGGACCAAATGGCCGACAAGGACGAGTAGCGGGCCGCTTCCTATCGATACCGGGGCGGCAGACTTCAACCGGCGGTCCAGGCACATTTCGAAAGCCCGGCGATCGTACCCTGTGCGGTAGCCCTCGAACTACCCCCCTTATCCCTGTCCGGTCAGAGATCGCGAGGCTGTCGCTGCAAATTGGCCTCGTCGGCGGTTGTCCTGCCCCTATATGACGGTTTCCGTCTTCCCGAAATACAGCGCTCCGAGGCTACCTATCCGAAATGGCCCTGCAATCGTGCCGAGCCCTATAGAGCGTGTATGGCCGAATACTGTCTTCAGGAAACCGTCCAGATCGCGAGCGTTGCGAGCGCGGTACTCTGCTTTGGTCAGTGCGGAGGCAAACTCGTGGACGATCACGACGGCGCGTTGCGCTGATTGCCTGTGAGCCTCTGCGACGGTCGCCGCGGTCAACGTCAGCAACTGATACCGCAATTCGAGGATCTCGACTCGATCCAGGTCCAACCCGAACATCGCCGCGAGTCCCAAAATCCTCTCGACTCCCTTCGATGGTGGGTTCCCCTCTAACCGTTTCTGCGCCGCAGACAGCGTTTTCTTCACTGTCCTCCCAAAGGATTCGTCCGCCTTCGCCTCAACTCCAATGATAACCGGTCCGTTCTCGTCTTCCGAATTCACCAGCACGTCCAGATTGGCCGGTTCCCCTAACGCATCGAAACTCACTCTCGCCTCGGGCTCGGCAGACCATGAACGGAGAGTTCCGACACTTCCGCTGGCCCTGAGCAGTTCTGCAATGCCGGGGGGAAGATCGGGTGCCGTGCCGAGCCACAGGCGCGCGTTCTCCTTCGCGCTGCGTCCGTCCTTCCAGTGCGTTTTGCCCTTCGGCGCCGCATACGAACGCCATTCCTCCAGCGTCGTTAGTCGCCGACCATGCTTTTCAATCACGCTGCTACCCACCTTTGTCCTTGAGGCCGCTGCATAATGGCCAGACATCGAACCGTCGAGGCGTTTCATGGTGAGGAGACATCGGCAACGGCAGTGCGAGGTGCCTCCAAATTCCCTTTTCCCGCCCGCGACCGAAGTCTTCAGGTCTTGGCCTTTGTCACAATCAGAATTACGTCTGAAGCGGGTCGGGTCGACAACGGGAGGTCGAAGCCAGCCAAGGCCAGGTGTTCATCCACCCAGGCGTCAACGGTACCAGACGCGGGCTCGGCACCCAGGGCCTGATTGTATCAGTCTTGCTATTCCTGAGCACAATAGACGAATTTCTCTACCTGATGGGACAGGCGGGTGCCTGTTCGGATAGGGTCGGCGTCAATTGGCAGCACCTCGCCACCACCAACCAGTGGATGCAAAATCCTATGGCAATCACCCGTTTGAGAATTGGCACCAATCATTCTTAATCCAATGGTCGAGGCCGTCATCTGTCATGAGGAGAAATGGAGGCGGATTCGGACGAATACGGCATTCGTCGAAAGGGGCTATGAGAGAAGGATTGCGGCGCCATCGCCGCTGCCGTCCTCGGTTTCGAGTTTTTCGCTGAGTCCGTTGATATCTGATTCGCCATTCGGTATTTTTCTTGAGAAAGCAGACGCCCGGATTTCTGAACCCGGATTCCACTTTCAACCGGACTGTTTCAAGCCTTCTTTCAGCTTCATGGCGCAGCGATCGAATGCCGCCTGTGGCAGGGATTTCGGGTCCGTTGGCGCAACGCACAAGCGGGAGGACGATGCGAACCTCACATAAGAACGAATTCGACGCCAACTCCGGATTCTTGGCCAATTGCAATACAGCTTGTTTAAAGCGAGCCAGGATAGACCGTGGGGCTCCGGGTTCGTAGATGAGGCAACAAAGCAGGGCGGGAGTGCGCTCATCAGGATCAGCGCAATCCGCACTTCTCTCCCAGTTTCCCGAAAACGGAAAAGACTGTTCTGCCAAAGTGCGGAAATCTCTTCAGGAACCCGGTTTCAGGAGTTATCTGATCCATTTGACATCCAATACGCGATTGGCGATCCAGGAAACCCATGTTGACCGTTGCTCCGAATTGCTGAACCCGCGTCGCGCAAGGTACTCTCCGACGACATGGACAAGCCTGCCGCCTTACCGGGAAGTAAACCAACACAGGATTTCATGCCCGGTCTCGCCGATCCCAACTCGCCGACCGACACCGTGTTTGAGGTAAGACGAACCGGGGTGATCGCTTTTCTGTTCGGAATTCTGCGGCCGAACGACGCCACGGCGGCAGCCGTAACCGCGGACGGCCTGAATCTGACGTTTCCAACCAGAACCGCTGTGATCGACTTCCGGGACCTCGAGGAAGTCACGACGGAGACCAAGCGGCGCCGGTCCCGCATGCATTTTCGTCACATCTCGGGAGAAATGACGATATCCGGACTCGCCCTGAACAAGGCAGAGGCTTTCACTGCCGCCCTGGAGACCACGAGAGCGGACTGGTGGCGCAAGGCGCTCGCGCCACGAGTCGGCGCGGTCCGGTCCGTTCACGGTCGTCTCGCGCTTTTGAGGGATCCACCTGCATACGTGACAAGGAGCACCGTTCTGGATCTCGAGCGCATGGCTTTGGAAGCCGCCGACGGATTGCGCGGCTGCCTGCCCGACACATTCTCTCGCGATCCGGACTTCCGGATGCTGAAGGCGATACTGGCATTCCTTGAAGCTCCGCAACGTTTCAGGACAAGGGCCAACGAAACGTTCGTCGAAAACGAACTCGTCCGCTCGAAGGAATTTCTGGACCGGATCGAGGCCAGGCCGTTGACCGCCGAGCAGCGCAGGGCTGTCGTTACCGACGAGGACCGAAACCTGATCGTCGCTGCGGCCGGCAGCGGTAAGACGTCGGTGATCGTGGCCAAGACCGGGTGGCTCATCCAGAGGGGTTATAGGTGACCGTCGGAACTGCTGTTGCTGGCGTTTGCAAGGGACGCAGGCAAGGAAATGGAGGACCGGGTTCGCAAGCGCCTCGGCAACGAAACTGGGCGGGACATCACCGTGCGGGCATTCCACAGTCTCGGCATGGCGATCATCGGGGAAGCCGAGGGCCGGAAGCCGGCCCTGGCAAGGTCAGCGGAAAGCGACAGGGCCCTGTTCGATTTGCTAAAGAAGATCATTGCCGAGCAACTCCGGGACAGGGAACTTTCCGAGACCCTGCGTACGTGGTTCCGGGAACACTTCGCACCGTACCGGAGCGAGCACGAATTCAGGAGTTGGGGTGAGTACTGGGACTACATCAGGAAGCACGACATCCGTTCCCTGAAGGGAGACAAGGTCAGGAGCTTCGAGGAATGCGAGATCGCCAATTTCCTCTATCTCCATGGCGTGCCTTACAAGTACGAAGCCCTCTACGAGCACGACACCGCGACTTCCAGGCACAGCCAGTACCGGCCCGACTTCTTCCTCCCGGAAGCGGGGATCTACATCGAGCATTTCGGGCTCGATGCAAAGGGGAACACTGCACCGTTCGTCAAACAGGAAGAATATCTGAAGGACATGGACTGGAAACGGAGGCTCCACGAGCATCATGGCACGACCCTCATCGAGACCTTCAGCCATGAGCACGCCTCCGGCATTCTGATCAGGAAACTGGAAGAAAAACTGGCGGAATGCGGCGTGGTTTTCTCGCCGATTCCGTCCGAGAGGACATTCGCCATCCTCGAGGAACAGGGTCGGACCGATCCATTCACACGGCTGGTGGCCACCTTTCTGCAGCACTTCAAGGGCGCGCAACTGTCCTTCGAGGACGTTGCACGGCGAGTTGGCACCCTCGGTGATCCCGGCCGCACCGCGGCATTCCTGGCGGTGTTCAAGCCGATCTTCGAGCGTTATCAGGAAACACTGGCGAGCGCCGGGGAAATCGACTTTCACGACATGATCAGCAAGGCCACGGAACACGTGGAGGCCGAGAGGTACAAGAGCCCGTTTGGCTATGTCCTCGTGGACGAGTTCCAGGACATCTCTCCGGGAAGGGCTCGACTGCTGACAGCCCTCCTGGATCAGTATTCGGACAACCGGCTGTTTGCCGTCGGAGACGACTGGCAGGCGATTTACCGCTTCGGTGGATCCGACATCGCCATCATGCGAGAATTCGGAGAACGCTTCGGCAACAGTGAACGTGTCGACCTGGAAACGACTTTCCGGTGTGTCGATCGTATTGCGGTTCTCGCCACCACGTTCGTGCTGAAGAACCCCGCCCAGATCCGCAAGACGGTCCGCGCGATCCGCCTGGCGGACGGACCGGCTGTTCATGTTGGCCTTCCCGGCGAGGAAAACCGATCCCTGTTGCGGGAAGCGCTCGACAGGGTCGCGACCGATGCCGCCGGGCACGCCGGAACATCGAGCGTCCTGCTGCTTGGCCGGTATCGGCATAAGCGGCCGCAGAACATGCCGGGCATCGCGAGGCGATATCCTAGTCTGCGGGTTTCTTTCATGACCGTGCACGGCTCGAAAGGGCTCGAGGCCGACTACGTGGTGGCGCCCGGCCTCTGTTCCGGAAAATTCGGATTTCCCGCCGAAATTGTCGACGACCCGCTACTCGACCTTGTACTTGCGACACCCGAACATCATCCGAATGCCGAGGAACGGCGCCTGTTCTATGTGGCGGTCACCCGTGCACGGCGCCAAGTGTTCCTGCTCGCAGACGGCGGACCGCCGTCACCTTTCATCCTGGAACTGATTGAAGGAAACTATGATGTCAACGTATTCGGACAATTGCCGGAAACCATGGTGCCTTGCCCGGTATGCGAGAAGGGGCATCTGAAACGCCGCGAGAATACGCGGGGGGGAGTCTTCCACGGTTGCTCAAACTGGCCCCTGTGCGAACACAGTCAGCGTCCATGTCCTGCTTGCGGAGAAGGCTTGCCGGTAAAGGCGGGGGTCATGTTTCGGTGTCGTGACTGCGGACAGTCCATTCAGAGCTGTCCACGCTGTGACGGCTGGCTGGAGACCAGGATGGGCAGATACGGCCGCTTTTTGGGCTGCTCAAACTATCCTGTGTGTGAGTTCACGAGGAATGTCCGGAAACGAAGTACACAGCATGCAAAGTGAGAATAGTTTCAGGATAAGGAGCCGAGGGGCTTGTGCTTGCTCATTGAAACACGTCCGGAATGTGAAATTAATGGCATCAATTGGATTGCGGCCTTTTGAAAACAGCGCTCCGCCCGTTCCCGCAGACTGCACAAGACCTTGATTTCAATGTGCATATCTAACGACCAATGTGGCTTTTCAACTCGTCAAGTTACAAACAGATGTTTTTCCGTCTGTGAGTGATACGATGGCAGTTGGCACACAAGACAATCAGGTCGGTCTCGGGATTGGTTTCCGTTCGACCAGCTTCCGCCAGCGGAACAACGTGGTGAACTTCAATGAAGTCCTTACCAGTTTCTCCATAGTGTTTTTCAAAGTTGAAACCGCAGGCCATGCAATCAAAGCCATGTAATTTTATCGCATCAGCGCGAAGATTCGGATCCCGCTCACGCCGGACAGAAACATAAACTTTCTTCCCGCCTTCTGTTCGAGCCTTGACCGAATTGATACCAACAAATGGCGCGGTGGCCTGAAGGCCAAGCACAAACTCCTCAAGTTCCCGATCTTGCCGACTTTCCCATTCCTCGTGAACCCGACGAAAACGTGCGCTCAGGGAAGGCCGTTTTCCTTTCTCATCGATCCATCCAAATCGACCGTTGTCGAACAGGATGTCGAATGTATCTCGTGCATTTTGATGCTGTTATTGAACTGCGCAGGCGTACGGCCATCACCCATGGTATCAAAGAAGAGTTCGTAGGCTTCTTTCCAAGTCTTCGCGTCCAAGGAGTGCGGTGGCTTCGATTTCTTTCCTGCCACCTGTTGTCCACACCCCAACCGACGCACCGTCGGTGCTGAAGCCGTTATATGGCGTCTGCTTTTTCACTTGCGACCGCCGTCGCGGACGGGTTTTGGCCCGGTTGTTTTCGTGCCTGCAACTTGACTTAGGAGTAAGTCGATGCTGGAAAGGCGACTCACTGATACAAGCCTCAAGGCGTTCAAGCCGCATAAACAGCATGGGATTTTCGCGAAGCGGCTTCGAGAGGTTTCGGAGTCCTGGCCCTGCCCCGGGCCGGATACTGTGCTTCATCCACGCACAGTCCAATGGGTGTTAGCGGCTGGGAGCCCGCCCGAGATGGAGACAACTTGAGCGTGGCGGACGCATGCGATGTGGTAAGTGCGGCCCTTCCTGACAGTCGAATGGATCAGCCAGCTGTTTCCTTGCCTGACGACACCATGTTCAAGTCCGCCGCGGAGGATATCTTCCGCCGACATGCCCGCCACTGGAATCTTCCCGCTCTGAAGGTCAACAGGATCCGAGGGATGTCCTCACGCGTCCGGCACCGTCCGCTTGCGACACCCGCCCTGTTCGCAGTATTGCCGGGTCCGGCGTAGACGCGCACGACAGGGTCCAGGCAATGCTGCAACTCCACAAGCGGGCCATCTCCGATTGTTGTGAATCCGTGTGAACGGGTTTAGAGCGCACGCACCAACGCGATGGACCGAGCCTGGCCGTTGGGAGACGCGTGATACCGACGCCGTAACAACCAGTTTCTCGATCTCGGAGACCACCGCCTGCGGAGGTGTTCAGAAGAATGGCTGCGCAATGAACGATCAAGTCGTCCTGATTACCAACGTGGAGCAATTCGTGGGCCGCCCCGTGGCGGTCGAATTGGCCGCACAAGGTGCGACCGTCGTATGCCACGACAGGAGTTTCACGGATGGAGAGGTCGCCCGGGAATTTGCGGTAGAACATCCCGAATTCACCGTCATAAGGGCGCAACAGCCGGCCGGAATCGTGGCGGCCGCGACCGAGGCCTGTGGCAGGATCGATGTGATGATCTGCAATGACGCCGGGGCTGCGATTCGTGCACCCATCGAGTCGGCAAGACCGGACGACATGCGTTCGGCACTTGAGGACATGGTGGTCTTCCCTTTCGAATTGTCCAGCGCCGTCACGCCGCAGATGAAGAAACGCAAGCGCGGCAAGATACTGTTCATTACCTCCGCGACGCCTCTACGAGGCCTGCCGAACTACTCGATGTACGTCACGGCGCGCGGTGCCGCCAACGCGCTCACGGTTTCACTGGCCCGCGAACTTGGTCGCGACAACATCCAGGTCAACGCGATCGCACCGAATTACGTCGAGAGTCCGACGTATTTTCCGCCCGAACTGGTCAATGATCCGGACGCGCTTGCAAGGATGACCAGAAATATTCCCCTGGGACGGCTCGGAAGAGCGAATGAGCTTGCGGCTCTCGTTGCATTCTACGCGTCTGACAAGAGCGATTTCATTACCGGCCACGTCATGCCTTTCGCCGGCGGGTGGGCTTGAGTGCCGCGACATCCGTGCTGCCCGCAGGGCCGACCGCCATAACACCTGCCCCTCGTCCCCGGTCCGGGTTCAGATACGATGCACGCGTGATCAACCCGGGTTCGGACAGGATGGTGGAAACGTCACCCGAACCGGGCCGCGTAACGCTCAACGCCTTGCAATCGCCCAAGGGAATTTAGCGGGACTGCCCGCGCTGCCTGGTCAGGGAATGCCGCTGGCCAGTCCCGGTCATTCATGACGGCTCCGGCACGTTGTCCCGTGTTGCAGATGCGGGGGCACGGCAGGTCTTGTCTGCGTCATCCGTCGCCCATGGCAGCGGTAAGGACTGCACGGTAATCGTCAACCGACAATGGACGCGGATTCGTGGATGCCGTGTGATCGAGCACCGCCGCTTCCGCAACACGGTTGAGATCGTCGTCGCGTACCCCCAAGGCCGCTAGTGTGGATGGCAAGTTCAAGCGCGCATTCAATGCGCGAAAAAAGGACGGCAGATGCGTGTCGGCCGCGAGCCCCAACTGCCACCGGATTCTCGCGTATTTGGGTCCGCACGCGGTTTCGTTCCATTCCAGCACATGTGGAAGGAGGATCGCGTTCAGCGTCCCGTGGTGCAATGAAACATGCCGGATGGCACCGAGCGGGTGTGAAAGTGCATGAATGGCCCCGAGTCCCTTCTGGAAGGTCAGCCCGCCCTGGAGTGCCGCCATCATCATGTTCCAACGCGCGGCACGGTCCTGCCCGTCTTTCTTGGCGGTTTCGATCGAAGCGACGGCCCGTGCGAGACCGTCGAGAGCGATGGCATCGGCCACCGGGTTGACCAACGGGCTGAGATAGGTCTCGACGCAATGCGAAATCGCATCCAGGCCGGTAGCCGCCGTCAATCCCGGGGGCAAGCTCAGCGTGAGTTCCGGATCGCAGACTGCAGCGCGCGGAATCAGATGCGGAGAGATCAGGGCGAGTTTTCGCCCGTCTGCAAGCGTGATCAATGTACCGCGTCCGACTTCGCTGCCCGTACCGGCGGTGGTCGGCACCGCCACGAGGGGTGCCACCGGTCCGAGTCGGTCAATGCCTCCCTCGATTGCCGCGAATTGTGCAAGCGGGCCTCCATGCGTGTCGAGAATGGCGACTGCCTTTGCCAGATCGATTGGCGAACCGCCACCGATGGCGATGAGCCCGTCGCAGCCCGCTGCGCGGTACCTGTCGAACGCGGAGTTCGCCGCAGCCTCGGTCGGGTTGGCAGGCGTGTCAGCGAAGACCTCGATTTCCTGCACCAGCGGTACGGCTGACTTGATCCTGTCGACCATACCATGGTGGATAAGGACCCGATCTGTCACGATCATCGGGCGCTCGAATCCGGCCAGTTCCATGATCTCTGGAAGCATCTCTACTGCGCCGAAGTCGAATTCCACTCTGGTCAGATAGTTGATCGAGGGCATGTCTATTCCTTTCCCGCGCTTGATCTTTTCGGTGCCGGCCGGCCAAGCGTCATTGGGACTCGACCCGTACCGGCGTCCGGACGCAACGAAACGACAACGCTGCCTTGCACCTTGCCACCGCGAACCGCAACCCCGCCCGGGCGAATGCACGCGAACCCCGGCGCGCCACACGATCGTTTCCCGAAAACCGACTGCCCGTGTTCGGCGATGCCTTCGGTGACCTGTCGATGTACGGCGGTGGCCTGGGCCGGTGCAGTGCCCCGTCCACGGCCAGCCGGGGTCACGGTTTTCCAGGCGTCCGCCACGGGACGGGCACCCGCCATATTCGCTCCTCCCGTTTCGGCGCTTCCGGAGTTGCATGTTTCCGGGCAATCCGGAAGCAGCCGCCAGAAGCGGACCGTCCAAGTTGCCCTGCCGTCCCCGGCGACATGAGCCCGGACCAGAATCCGGCTTACCGGACGGAAACCGGTAAAGGGAACCGACAGCCGGCAGGCGCGGGCTGCGTCGGTTGAGCGGCAGCTGTTCCGCGCGAATTCACCGGAGAGGCGCATCGGAGCCCTCGTGACCCGTCCGCCTGGTCAACCGCCCGGGGAATCCGGCTCAATGGGGGAACCCGGCCGTTTCCCGACGCCGTTTCCCGATTGTTCTTGACACGTTTTGCCTGATCACGAACGGTCGACACGTCACCGGTTCCTGAAGGGAGTAAACATGCCGGACCACGGGATGCTCGAAGGCAGCTACGACTACATCATCGTGGGTGCCGGCACGTCAGGTTGCGTGCTTGCAAGCCGCCTGACCGAGGATCCGCGCACGCGCGTGCTCCTGCTCGAGGCCGGACGCGATGACAAATACCACTGGGTCCACATTCCCGTGGGGTACCTCTATTGCATGGGCAACCCGCGTACGGACTGGATGATGGAGACGACGCCGGAGCCCGGGCTGAACGGTCGGAGTCTCGCCTATCCCCGAGGGAAGGTACTGGGTGGATGCACGTCCGTGAACGGCATGATCTACATGCGCGGTCAGGCAGCGGACTACGACCTCTGGCGACAGATGGGAAACATCGGCTGGGGGTGGGACGATGTCTTGCCGTTTTTTCTGAAATCCGAGGATCACCACGCGGGCAAGAGTTCGATGCACGGGACCGGCGGAGGCTGGAAGGTCGCGACACAGAGGTTGCGCTGGGAGATTCTCGAAGCGGTTCAGGAAGGCGCGAAAGAATTCGGCGTCCTGCCGCGCAACGACTTCAACGATGGCAACAACGAGGGATCGGGATTCTTCGAGGTGAACCAGCACCGCGGCATTCGGTGGACAACGGCCAAGGGATTCCTGCGTCCTGCAATGAACCGGTCAAATCTCAGGGTCGAACTTGAAGCCGAAGTCGAACGACTGATCTTCGACGGTCGCAACGTCGCTGGCCTCGAGTACCGGAAAAAAGGAGTCGGGCGCCGGGCTCACGCACAGGCCGAGGTCCTGTTGGCAGCCGGGTCCATCAACTCGCCAAAGATCCTGGAGCTTTCGGGCGTCGGCCAATCCGACCGGCTTGCGCGCCTCGGCATCGAGGTCGTCCACGATAGTCCGGGCGTCGGCGAGAACCTGCAGGATCACCTGCAAATCCGGACCGTGTTCAAGGTCCGCAATGCGCGGACGCTCAATACGCTTGCAAACGGCGCGTGGGGAAAACTCCGCATCGTCCTCGAGTATGCACTGAGGCGATCCGGGCCGTTGTCGATGGCACCAAGCCAGTTCGGCATGTTCACGAAATCCGACCCGGCCCTTTCGACACCGGACCTGGAATACCATATCCAGCCGCTATCGACGGACCGGCTGGGCGATCCGCTGCACCGGTTTTCCGCGATCACCGTTTCGGTTTGCAATCTTCGCCCCGAGAGCGTGGGAACCTGCCACGTGACCGCCAGCGACCATCAATTGCATCCCGAAATCCGGCCGAACTACCTTGCGGCTGCAAGGGACCGGCTCGTAGCCGTCGAGTCCGTTCGCCAGGCCCGCAGGATCATGACCGCCAATGCCCTGCAACGATATGCTCCGGAGGAATTTCTTCCTGGACCCGACATCCAGTCCGATGCGGAACTGCTCCGGAAGGTCGGTGACATCGCGACCACGATTTTTCACCCGGTGGGCACCTGCGGCATGGGCCGCAGCCCCAATTCTGTCGTGGGGGCGGATCTCCGCGTGCATGGTTTGAACCGGTTGCGGGTCGTGGACGCATCCGTCATGCCGCGGATCACCTCGGGAAATACCGCGTCTCCGGTCGTGATGATCGCGGAAAAGGCGGCCGACATGATCCGGTATGGCCGCGCCGGGTGAGCCACGACGGTCGTCCTTGTCGCCCGGAAAGCGCAGCCCGCAGCACGTTTTCACCCACGGGTTTTCCCCTGCATTGACCGAGACGACGGAGACACCCCAACCGACGCACCGTCGGTGCTGAAGCCGTTGTATAGCGTCGGCTAATTCTCTTGTTACCGCCGTTGCGAATGGGTTTCAGCCCAGTTGTTTCGCGCCTGCAACTGAAAGAACGAGAAAATTGATGCCGGGAAGGCGACTCATTGACGCACGAATCAAGACCC
Organism: Paracoccaceae bacterium; assembly: GCA_963664045.2. GTDB lineage: Bacteria > Pseudomonadota > Alphaproteobacteria > Rhodobacterales > Rhodobacteraceae > JAPPHA01. The sequence continues at coordinate 151,767 of CAXXGT010000009.1, forward strand.
GGAAACCCCGGACGTCCGGGATGGATCGCCATATTGATAACAACGATATTGATACCAACATTGTCAGTGTTAACGTGCAGCATGATGTTAGTAAAAAACCGCGATGTGCGGACAAGGCCCGTTGCTGATGCGTTGCAGCGTAATCTCGAAGATACGCTTCACATACCTGCAAGGATCGCTGCACTCGAACATACGCTGAGCCTCCCCTCGTTTCTTTCCCGGATGTACAGGCTCCACGAAGGCCACATGGTTGGAAGACGATTCATCTTTCTCGCGACCATCGACAACTCCGCCACGCCTTCTGACATCGCAAAGCACGTTGCCTTGGTCCGCTCAGCTGTTGACGCGATCGTCGTCTTTGTCGCGCCATGGCTGAGCGCACACAACCGCGCGCGACTAATTGGAAAATGGATTCCGTTCGTCGTGCCTGGCAATCAGCTCTATATTCCCGACCTCGCAATCGACCTGCGCGAACGTCTTCGTACTCCGAAACCGCGGTGTGTCGTCGGCCTCTCGCCTGCACCAAGCAGTACTGTTCCATCGCGTCCTGAAGCTCGACGAGGCCGCGACGACCCCTTCCCTCATAGCTGCACAGTTGCGCTACTCGGCGATGTCGATCGGCCGCGCGTTTGACGATCTGGTCACTGCCGGGCTTGCCCATACCGATAGATACGGCAGGGAGCGGCGTATCCGGTTCGAGACCGAAGGGAGGCAACTGTTCGATGCTTCGCATGACTTGCTGCGCAGCCCGATTCGTACCCGGAAATACATCCAGGTCGTTCACGCCGCGCCGCCGTTGAAACGCGCAGGTGAGAGTGCGCTCGCGGAACTGACCGACCTGTCCCCGCCGCAAGTGGATTCATTTGCGACCGCGGCCAGCGATTGGAAGGTTTTTGCCCAGACACGCGGACTCGTTGAAACTGATCGGGATCAAGCTGCCCAGATCATCGAAACATGGACCTATGATCCTGTTGCCTTGTCTACTGCTCACATCGTGGACCCACTGTCGCTTTATGCTCAATTCCACGATCACGGTGACGAACGCATTTCCATGGCAGCGGACCAATTGTTGAAAGGAATGCCTTGGTAACCGGAATCGACAAGTTTCGCGATCAATATGCGATCATCGGAGGTGCCGCTTGCGATCTGCTGTTCAACGCTGCGGGTCTCGACTTCAGGGCAACCAAGGATATCGACATGGTGCTTTGTGTCGAGGTGGTCAACGCCGAATTTGGAAGGGCTTTCCAGGCCTTTCTGGATGCGGGCGGATATCAGGCACGCGAACGAAGCGACGGGCGAAGGGATTTCTACCGCTTTCACAAACCGGCTGACCGCAGCTTCCCCTTCATGATCAAGCTGTTTTCGCGACGACCTGTGATTCTCGATCTGCCCAAAGACGCAATCTACACGCGGGTTCCGGTAGACCAGGACATGGTCAGCCTTTCGGCAATTCTGCTGAACGATGCCTATTTCAAGATGCTCCAGGCAGCAAAACGGCAGGTCGGCGGCATCACTGTTGTCGACGAGACCCTCCTCATACCATTCAAGGCTCGCGCGATTCCGGACCTTGCTGCTCGTTCCAATGCAGATGGGAATGTCAACAGAAAGGACATCAGGAAGCATCGCAATGATGTGTTCCGCTTGGCACAACTCCTGCGCCAAAATGAACCTGTCGAACTGCCGGAACCCGGCTGCCACGACCTCCAGACCTTTGTCGACCCGACCCACTCCGACGAGACTCTGGACCCAAGAGCGTTCGGTGTTCCTTTCACCAGGGACGACGCTGCTGATCTTCTCCGTTCGGTTTGCGGGCTGACACAGAAAGCCGCGATGGCGCCCGTCGACCTCATTCCCGATTGCCACTCGAGATGTTCTCAGCGTGAAAAGACCCGACAGGGAGCCTGCCGATCCAGTTCTTTCAACGTCACGGTTTCCCCGATGTCGTGTGAGGTTGTTGTTAAGCGGCCCATGATCGAAATGCGTCGAACCGTTGCGCTGGAGCCGGCGGAATTCGTCACCTCATCTGCTCCGGCTCCGCACTTTCGGGAAGATAGTCGAACGCCCATTCATTGTAGCCTTGCTCACCCCGGTACCAGGCGACCTCGTCCCCGGCGTTTTCTCCGTGGTTCCACCTCGGTGAATATCCGGTCTCCTGGACCCCGAGGATCAGGCGTCTGCGGCGCTGGCTGAGAAGAATGCGTTCGGCGAGAGTTTCCTCGTCCCATCGTTCCGCTACGATGTCCTCGAAATCCGCACGAACATCGGCAAGCTCGGCCCGTTCCGCGAGGTTTTCGAGTTCGTCAGGGTCGGCCTTGAGATCGAAGAGGAGCGCGGGATCCCGGGACGACGCGATGTACTTGTATTGGCCGCGGCGGACCATGAAAATCGGCGCCAGGGCGGATTCCGCCAGGTATTCGGCCAGAATCACCTGATCGGAAGGCTCCGGCGACCGATCAAGGCAAGCGGTCAGGTCTCGTCCCGCGAGCGGTTCCAGCGCAGGCTCCCAGACCGAACCGGTCGCCAGTCCGTTGAATGTCGGCAAAAGGTCGACCAGCGAGGCAAATTCGCTGACCCGTTGAGGTTCAATCCAGGGTGCCGCGGCGATGAGAGGGATCCTCAGGGCGGGTTCGAAAAAGTGCTTCTTGAACCACATTCCGCGTTCGCCGAGAAACTCTCCGTGATCAGCCGTGAAAACGACGACCGTGTTCCGGTCGGCACCGGTGGATCGAAGCGTTTCGAGGACATCCCCGATCATCTCGTCGATATAGGTGATCGCGCCGTAGTGGGCACGCCGCGCCCGCAGGATGTCTTCGTCCTTGAACGAGCAGTCCAGCATTCCAAAGTCCCGTAACAGTCTCACTGAATGGGCGTCGTGCCGATCCTCCCGCATGGCGGGAATCCTCGGCAGGGGAATTTCGTGATCATCGTAGAGATCCCAGTATTCGCGCCTGCAGAGGTACGGCTCGTGCGGATGGGTGTACGAAACCTGGAGGAAGAACGGGCGATCGTCGCTGGAACGCGCAATGTCATAAAGGTGCTGCCGTGCCCTGAAAGTCACCTCCTCGTCGAAGTCGATCTGGACCGACCGCTCGCAGATCCCGGCAATCAGGACCGACCGTGCGTCGTTGGTGTCGCGCTTGCCCTCGTCAGACCAGTTTGGCACCCAGCTGAAGTCGGCAGGATAGAGGTCCGCCGTCAGCCGCTTCTCGAACCCGTGGTACTGGTCAGGGCCGATGAAATGCATCTTGCCCGACAGCGCCGTCCGGTAGCCGAGTTGACGCAGGTAGTGCGCATAGGTCGGGAGTTCGGCATTCATCTCCGAGGCGTTGTCGTACACGGCGATGTCCGAACAGAGTTGTCCCGTCGCCATTGAAAACCGGGACGGGGCGCACAGCGGAAAGTTGCAGTAGGCGGTTTCGAAAACGACTCCGTTTTCGGCCAGCCGGTCGAGATTGGGTGTCTTGACGAACGTGTTTCCATAGGCGGCGAGAGACGAAGCGTTCAACTGGTCGACCTGGATGAACAGGATATTGGGCGATCTCATCGCGGTACACTCGTCGCTGGCTTGTTTGATAATGTTGTCGACAATCAGACGAATGGACATTATCAACGCCCGCAGTGGAAATCCACGCCGATTCCGCCACTGAAACCGGAAGCCGATGGTCGAGTGGAACTTTCTGGCGGTCCTGGCAGACTACGATCTGCTGCTCCTCGGGCTGCTGAACACGTTGAAGGTAACCGGGATGGCACTCCTGTTCGGGGTGCCGCTCGGCCTGACGCTGGCACTGCTCAGGTTGTCGACCTTCCGTCCGCTGTCCGCCGTCGCCGCGTTCATCGTCGAGTTCTTTCGCGCGACGCCGCCCCTCGTGCAGCTTTTCTGGTTCTTCTTTGCACTTCCGATCCTGATCGATGTTCGGATGACGCCATATATCGCGTCGATCTTCACCTTTTCGATCCAGTCATCGGCGTTTTTCGCAGAGATCTTCCGGGCAGGCATACAGTCGATCGACAAGGGACAATGGGAAGGCGCCAGTGCCATTGGCATGACCTATCGACAGACGCTCAGCCGCGTTGTCTTGCCGCAGGCCGTCAAACGGATGATCCCCGCATTCATGGAGCGTTCAATTGAACTGCTGAAGACCACGACGCTGGTGTCGACAGTTGCCTATTCCGATCTCATGTTCCAGGCCAATGACCTGGCCCAGAAGACCTTTCGCCCGCTTGAGGTCTACACGGTCGTTGCCGTGATGTACTTCGTGCTGATTTTCGTGTTCAGCCAGGTCTCCATCTGGGTCGAGCGCAAGTTGGCGGAGTCCGGCGAAAGTTCGGTGCGTCTCGATGGAGCATAACTGGGATTTCGCCACGATCTTCGAGCACTGGCACGTTCTCTGGGTCGGTGTGAAGGGAACGGTTGTCATTTTCGTGGTCACGGTCGCGCTTGGCCTGGCGGGCGGGCTGGTCGTCGGTATTGCCAGGTATGCCAGGACACCCTTCATCGGTTGGCCGGCGCGGGTATTCGTCGAGGTCTTTCGGAACACCCCCGTATTGGTGCAGATCATCTGGTTCTTTTATGCCTTTCCGATCCTCACCGGGATCGACGTTGATCCGTTCCTCGCTGCTGTCCTCGGCATTTCCCTCAACACGATGGCATTTTCGGCCGAGATCTACCGGGCGGGGATTCAGTCAATCGAGCCGGGGCAGTGGGAGGCGGGCAAGGCCATCGGAATGACCTATATCCAGACCATGCGCCGAATCGTGTTGCCGGTGGCGATCAAGCGCGTGCTCCCGGCGCTGACGAACCGTGGCATCGAAGTCTTCAAGATGTCGACACTTGCCTCGGTCGTTGCCTATGTTGAGACGCTCAACCAGGCCAAGCTCATCGCCGATCTCAACTTCAATCCGATCGAGTCCTACACGGCTGTGGCCCTGATTTTCTTCATCGTTCTGTATCCGGTCGTACAGGGCACCTATGTGCTGGAACGGGTCCTGAGGAAAAGCGAATGACCGCGGCGAGCGAAATTCTTCGAATCGAAGGACTCCACAAGACATTCGGCAGCCTCGATGTTCTCCAGGGAATCGACCTGCGCGTAACCGCTGGAGAAACGGTCGTTGTGCTCGGCTCCAGCGGGTCGGGAAAGAGTACGTTGTTGCGTTGCGTGAACTTCATGGAAACCCCGACAACGGGGAAAGTCTATCTGCACGGGAACCTGGTTGGAACCGAGCAGGACGGACGCATGCACTATCGCGAGTCCGAACTGTGCAGGCTGCGTACCCGGATCGGAATGGTCTTTCAGCACTTCAACCTGTTTCCGCACATGACGGTTCTCCAGAACGTGAAGGAAGGCCAGGTGACGGTCCTGAAAAGGGACAAGAGCGAGGCCGAGGCAAAGGCCATGGCGCAGCTCGAACGCGTCGGATTGGCGGAGAAGGCGCGTGAATATCCGGCCCGGCTTTCAGGCGGGCAGAAACAACGGGTTGCCATTGCACGCGCGTTGGCAATGGACCCTGACGTGATGTTGTTCGACGAGGTGACCTCGGCACTCGATCCTGAACTTGTGGGCGAAGTGCTGAAAACCATTCGGCAGCTGGCAGAAGAGGGAATGACCATGCTTGTCGTCACCCATGAACTCGGTTTCGCCTACCATGTCGCGAACCGGGTCCTGTTCCTGAACGAAGGGCGGGTTCATGAACAGGGAGAGCCACATGTCATCCTGAAGTCACCCGCGACCCGGCGCATGCGCGAGTTCCTGGATGGGCACTCGCTGTTCAAGCTGCCGGATTGAACCGGTGCCGGAAAGTCAGGGGGAATCAGCGAAACGCAGCGGCTACGTCATCGTCATAATGGCGTCTCCGACCTTTTCGCAAGGATGACGCCTCGAGAGTTGGCTGTCTTCGCGCACGCGAGGCAGTTGACATGAACTGCCCGGTACAGCGGGCAGGAAATATCAAAGATGGGAAAGGAGCAATCAATGAGATCCATTATCAGAAAGACATTCAGTTGCATCGCCGCATTGGCAGCGGTGCTGATGGCGACCTCTGCCGTCCAGGCGCAATCGACCTGGGAGAAAATCCACGACTCCGGGATGTTGCGCATGGGCGTGACGCAGGCACCACCCTGGTATTCGAAGAACCCGGAAACCGGGGAATGGGATAGCGGTCTGATCGTTTCGATCGGGCAGTCAATGGCCGAGGAACTCGAAGTCGAGCTTGAAGTGGTTGAAGTCACCTGGGCGACGGCGATCGCGGCGTTGCAGGCTGACAAGATCGACATGATGTTTCTGGACGCGACACCGAAACGGGCAATCGTCGTCGACTACCCGTTCCAACCGCTTCTCTACATCTCGTTGGCGGTGCTCGCCAGGGATGACCTGGATGTGGAAAGATGGGAAGATCTCAACAAGCCGGAAGTCAGTATCGCCGTGCCCCAGGCCTCTTCCATGGACGCGTTCCTGACACGGACGGTTCCGAATGCCGATATCCAGAGATTCCCGGACAACGGTGCTTCGCTGGCCGCGTTCCAGTCCGGTCGCGTCGATGCCGTATCACTGTTCCATCCGCCGCTTTTGGCGGCTCGCAAGAAGTTCGGTGCGGGCAAGATCGTGATTCCGACGCCGGCCTTCAGTTCACCCTCGTCGATTGCAGTGCGTCGCGAGGCGGACAAGACGTTCCGGGACTGGGTCAGCCACACGATCTTCTACTATTACGAGACCGGCCGAACCCAGCGTTGGTACGAGGCGTTCCTGGCGGACTTCGGTCTCGATCCGAAAGCGTCACCGGTCATCCAGCGTGAACTGTTGTTCGCGAATTGAACCAGAGCGTGGCGGCGGGCCCCGGGTTCGCCGCCACCGACCAGCCGGAAAGGTGACGCATGGATTCCCGAGATCACGTGTCGACTCATGATGCACTCGACGATCCGCGCAACGCGGACGTCAGGATCTACGTCGACGGCGAATTCTTCCACCGAGACGAAGCCAGGGTTTCGGTTTTCGACAGCGGCTTCCTTCTTGGAGACGGTGTTTGGGAAGGACTGCGAATCCATGACGGTTGCATACTGTTCATGGACGAGCACCTGGACAGGATGTTCGAGGCGGCGAAGTACATCGGTCTTGATGTCGGGCTGACGCGCGAGGAGGTATCCGCCGCTGTCCGGGCGACCCTCGAAGTCAATGACATGCATACCGATGCACATGTTCGCCTGATGGTTACAAGGGGCCGCAAACTCAGGCCATTCCAGCATCCTCATCTCAGTATCCACGGCGCGACAGTTGTCATCATCGCTGAACACTCGAAGGTCGACGAGCGTGCGACCGGGCGGGGTATCCGGCTCTTTACCGTGCCTCATCACCGCGGATTGCCGCTGACACAGGACGCCAAGCTGAATTCGCATTCCAAGCTCAATTGCATCATCGCGCTCAACCAGGCGGTCCAGGCCGGTGCAGACGAGGCGCTGATGCTTGACCCGTTCGGATTCGTGAACACGACCAATGCCTGCAACTTCTTCATCGTGCGAAAGGAAGAGGTCTGGACCTCGACGGGCGACTACTGCATGAACGGGATCACGCGCCGAAAGGTGATCGAACTTTGCCGCAAGAACCGGATTCCGGTTTTTGAACGCAACTTCTCGCTCGTTGATACCTACGGTGCCGACGAAGCCTTTCTGACGGGTACGTTCGGTGCACAGACGCCTGTTTTCGAAATCGACGGCAGGTCGATCGGCGCGGGGAAAGCCGGACCGGTTTTCTGGCGAATTAGAGAGCTCTATGCGGAGCTCATCCAATCGCAGGTTGCCGCCAGTGGACGAGGCTGAACACACCCTGAAACCTGTCGAGGACAGGACATTACGTGCCCAGATAACGAGGCAAATCCTCGACATGGTCACCTCCGGGAACTATTTTCCGGGCGAAAAACTGACCGAAAACGCATTGGCAGAACAGCTTCAGGTGAGCCGCGCCCCGCTCAGGGAAGCGCTGAGAGAACTCGTCGATCGTGGTGTTCTCGTCAGCCAGCCGTACAAGGGACTGCGCGTTCGCCCTGTCAGCGGCACCGATCTGAAAGAACTGTATTCACTGCGAACGGAACTGGAGCAATTTGCGTTCCGCCTTGCCTGGAACAATCGCAGCGAAGATGCGGTCGCGGATCTCGAGTCGCGGTACGATCGGCTGATCGCGGCACAGCCGACCGGGGATCAGGCGCGAACCATCAACAGGGAGTTGTCCTTTCATTCCTGGGTTTACGAGCTGTCCGGGCACTCATTGCTTCTTTCGCACTGGTACCGCCTGACACCGCTGGTCCAGATCTACATGGTTCTCCACTTTCGTGCCCATGGGTCACACGGACAGTTTCGACACATGACAACCGAATATCTGCAACTGGCAAAGGGCGAGGATCTCGACCATATGCTGTCTCACATCGCAGAACACATGCAGCAGGGGCTGCTTGCGGTTCTCGAATCCCTGGATCGAAGCGACTGACGCCGTCCGTCAGACTTCGCGTCGTTCCTGGGTCAAGTCCGAGTCTGGCTCCCACTTCAATTGACATGATCAGGCAGTGCTCCTGCCGCTGCACTGCTCTCGGATGCCCAACATGTGCAGTCCGGACCCGGCAGGATATCTTGCGGCACTGACAAAAAGGGAGCAGCCATTCCGTATTCTGACCTGGAAGCAACAGCGGGTGTGGCTCGATGAGATCAAACGGATCGGAAAAATTCCGTTTGGGTTGCCTGTTATTTTCCATCCGAAACAGAACGTGGCTGAAAACACTATTTGCCGATAGCGATGGCCGGACCGAATCCATCGGTTTTTGAGGGGACTTTTGGCTTCACGAGCAGCTGTCGTCGGTAGCTGGCTGTGAGCCCCTGCATCCGCGTAGAATGTATGGACGGTTCCTCGACGTACGATCGCTGAGGTAGGCCTTTCGCGGAATGCCAGCCGGCCCGCGAGCGCCCCGGCAAAATATTCATACGCAAAACCTCCTGGCCAAATGAAACGGCATGCGGAGGCCAATGGAAGTGCAGAATGTACGGCGGTTTGCCGTCGTCACCGGTTTATGCGATGGCAGAGGGCATTTCGGGCGCTCGTTGGCAGAGGACGGACTGCACCTGGCGATATGCCCTGTTTGGCGAAGGCGCAGGAGAAAAATGTCATGCCCAAGCTGGCCGCGTACCGGTTCATCACGTCCAAAGACGGGAAATTGGAACTGCTGCCAGCTTCTTGCCGAATGGCACAAAGTCGGCGCTGTCATAGAGGACGACTCCGTAGGCGAAACGGTCACCGCATGTCTCGGACAGGATTCGCAGCCCTGCGAAATCACTGGACATCACGGTTGCGGCGGCCTTGACTTCGATCCCCGCGATCGTGCCGTCGTCGCGTTCAAGAACGATGTCAACCTCGTGCATTTGCTGGTCACGGAAATGGTGGGGCGTCAGTTGCATGTCCGATGCCGTCATCAGTTTGAGGATCTCCGCGAACACATAGCTTTCGAGAAGGGCGCGGATTTCCTGCGGTCCGCCTTGATCCTGGAGAATGTCAATCCCTTCGCGGCGGCAAGCAGGCCGCAGTCGAGGAAATGCAGTTTGGGTGTCTTTACTATCCGCTTCAATTCATTCGTATATCAGGGTTGCAACGTCGAAACGAGAAAGACCTGCTCCAGCAATCTGACATAGCGTTGTCCCGTTTTGTGGCTGACGTCGATACTGGAACCGAATCGGGAATAATTGATCAATTTCCCGGAATGCTCCGCCAGTTGGCGGACAAATCTCGGCAACTCGGTCAGCCTCTCGACCTCCGCGATGTCTCTCAAGTCACGCGTCAGAACAGACTCCAGCCACGACCGGGCCCAGGCCTGTCGCCGCCTCTCGCTTTCGCGAGCCAGGGCCTCGGGGAACCCCCCGGTCAGTGCGATCCGGACAAGTTCGTCGCCAACATTCGCATCATGCGCACCCCCGAAATCGCCCGTGAATAGCTGCCGCAGGAAGGTTGGCGTCCTCCCCCGGATTTCAGCGCGGGCCAACGGAAGCATCCGGAGGGTTTCGATCCGGCCGGCCAAACTGTCGGCAACCCGCGGCAAGGTCATGACGTTCGCGGAACCGGTCAGGAGAAACCTTCCGGGCCAGTAGTTTTCATCCACCGTCTTCTTGATTGCCAGCAGCAGTTCAGGCGCGCGTTGGATTTCGTTGATGGTTGCCTGGTCCAGGCCACGAAGGAAGCCGACCGGATCGGACTGCGCGGCATCAAGTGCTGTTCCGTCGTCAAGCGTAATGTAGGTTCTGCTCGATTTCCCGATCTTCCGGACAAGCGTGGTCTTGCCTGCGCGACGTGGTCCAACGATCAGGACGACCGGGGTGTCCGAAAGGGATCTCTTACGCGATACTCGAGAAAGCGTTCGTACATTTCACTCCCCAGGGGCCGGCGATCGGAAGAATAGACAATGACAATTGGAAGTTAATCGTCTGTCGATTGGAATGCCCGGGAATGCTGTCTGGCCATGGCAGTGTCTGTGGCGCCGCATTCGGGCTCGTCACGCTCGACTGCCTGCTGGTGCACCGTACTGATGCTACCGCCTTCCTCACCGGGTCGTTGAACGGCGGAAAATCGATCGCCTGACGATCTGTTCCATACGGTGACGCCGAGTGGCGACTCAGAAAAGGGCGCGCCTTTTCGGGTTGTTACGTTTCGTCGAAATGTCATGTCATCCCCTGGCGTGTTTCGGCCCGCGTCTTTCAATCGTGATCCTTGACTTCGAACCTGTCTGAGCCCGGACACTTTGGGGAATCCTCCTTGACGGCAGGTCCTTCCGTTACACTGGACGTTCCAATGACCCAGGAAATGCCGGCGATTAGATGGCGAAACATGTGACGTTACGGGTGGAGATCTCGTCATCCGAGAATAGTTCGGCTCACGCCGTTTGTCCGGGCGAATAGACATCATGAAGAACCGAAGTCCCTGTTGTCCGTGCCGAACCCAAGGCGGCCTGCCCATCCAGGATGTCCTGATACAATCCGTCATGCCGATTGGTCAGCGGCATTGGCGGAAGTTCGACCTCTCTAGCATGCGAAAGTCAAGGGCTGTCCGCCGGATTGGAACGGCTACCCCGAGGAGCGCCCGGGGACTTCCAACTTGCGCACGGCGGAGCAATGTTGCAACAGGCTCGGATGCAGCGGGAAACTCGCAGGGAAACGTGACGATGAGGCTGGTGGGCTCGGCTGCCTTTCTTGCCGCTATTTGGCTGCTGATGTCGGGGATTTACAAGCCCTTGGTCATCGGGTTTGGACTCCTTTCCGTTGCGACCGTGGTTTTCATCACGCGCCGAATGGACAAGGTCGATCAGGATCGTCTCGAATTTGCCATTCGTCCAGTCGAACTGGTCCGGTATTTCGTTTGGTTGCTCGCCGAAATCGCGCGGGCGAACTGGGCCGTCACGAGGCTGATCCTTTCGCGGAAGATGCCCTTGAGGCAGGTGATTTTCGATGTGCCAAGCAGCCAGTCAACGGACATCGGCCGAACCCTGTTCGCCAACTCGATCACGCTGACGCCGGGCACGATCTCGGTGGAAACCGTCGAAAACAACAACGTGATCCAGGTCCATGCTGTCGCCTATGAAGAAGGTGATCCCGAGGCACTGGCGGACATGGATCGAAGGGTCACGGCGGTCGAGACGAGGAAGAACGGGTGATGTTCGGTGTCGCAGCCTGTGCGATCGGCGTCGCGATGGTCCTGACCTTCATTCGATTGTGTACGGGTCCGACGCTCTATGACCGGGTTGCCGCGGTCAACGCGTTCGGAACGGAAACCGTACTTCTGATCGGCGTAATCGGATTCCTGACCGGACGCCCCGACTTCCTCGACATTGCCCTGCTGTACGCATTGATCAATTTTGTCGGTACGATCGCCATTCTGAAATTCTTTCGCTATCGGGCGATCGGTGACCCGGTCGTGGCCGGCAGCCCGGGCAGTGGACAGGGTGAAAGGCTGCGATCTTGAATTCGTCACTGTTGATAGACGCTCTGAGCTGGATCATGATCCTGGCGGGTTCGATCTTTCTCGTGACCGGGGCTTTGGGGCTGATCCGGTTTCCCGATTTCTGGTCCCGGCTTCACGCACTCTCGGTCCTGGATTCCGCCGGTGTCCTGCTTCTGCTCTCGGGCATGTGTATCCAGGGTGGCTGGTCGCTGATCACCGTCAAGCTGGTGATCATCGGGTTGTTCCTGCTCATTACCGGACCAACGGCGACCCATGCGCTTGCAAATGCCGCGTTGGTGACGGGGCTACGTCCGCTGTCCGGGACCGGGGACCCGAATGCAGGAGCCGAAGACTCGGCCGCCAGCAATCCAGGCGACGATCGTTAAGGCCGGGCATCGAACTGGGCATGCTGAATACCTGGATCGATATCTTTCTGTTTTCCATGCTGGCAGCAACAGCGCTGGCAATCGTCGGTGTCAGGCACCTGTTTGCCGTCATCATGCTATTCGGCGTCTTCAGCCTGTTGTCCGCACTCCTGTTCGTGACCCTTGATGCCGTTGATGTCGCCTTCACCGAGGCCGCCGTCGGGGCAGGGATTTCGACTGTTCTCATGCTTGGAACAGTTGCATTGACAAGTCGGAGGGAGCGGCACACGGCAAGAAGGCGACAGGTTTGGGCACTCCCCCTTGTCCTGGTAACCGCCGCTGTACTGTTTTACGGCACTCTGGACATGCCTGGCTTCGGTGGTGCCGATACGCCGGCACAGCGTCATGTCGCTCCCCATTACCTGGGTCAGACCGCGTCCGAAATCGGGATTCCCAATGTGGTTACCGCGGTCCTGGCGAGTTACCGGGGATACGACACGCTGGGCGAAACGGCCGTCATCTTTACCGCCGGCGTCGGTGTACTGCTGATCATCAGTGGACTTGGCGTTCGTCGGCGTCGAGACGAAGACGAGGACGGGTGATGCGTCATCATCTCATCCTGCGGACCGTTTCGAAGTTGCTCATCGGGACAATCCTGCTCTTCGCGTTGTATGTTCAGTTCCATGGCGACTATTCACCGGGAGGAGGTTTCCAGGCGGGCGTGATCTTCGCTGTTGCCTTTATCCTGCACGGCATCGTTTTCGGGCTTGTGAAGGTCCAAAGGGTGTTTCCGCCCTGGCTTGTCCACAAATGTGCCGCGCTTGGCGTGCTGCTTTATGCCGGAACCGGGGTGCTGAGCATGCTGCTCGGCTATGACTACCTCGATTACGGCGCCTTCACGCCGGGTCATCCGTCGCACGGGCAGCATTACGGAATTCTGGTGGTTGAACTCGGGGTCGGGATTACCGTCGCGGGCGTCATGATCTCGGTTTACTACGCCTTCGCTGGTCGACCCCCCTCGCTCAGTGACGATGACTGGTAAGCGGACGGACTGGACGAATGCCGGACTGGGAGTTTATCGCCGATCACGCCAATTACTGGCTGTTCATCCTGCTGATGATGACAGGCTTTTACATTGTCGTCTCTCGCGGCAACCTGGTCAAGAAAGTCGTCGGACTGAACATTTTTCAGGTTTCCGTCTTCATGTTCTACATTTCAATCGGAAAGGTCACCGGAGGCACACCGCCGATTCTTCCGATTGATCTCCAGGTCGACCCGGACGTGGTGTATTCGAATCCGCTTCCGCATGTCCTGATCCTGACGGCAATCGTTGTCGGGGTCGCAACCACATCCCTTGCGCTCGCGCTCATTGTCAGGATTCGCGAGGAATACGGGACCATCGAAGAGGATGAAATCCTCGCGATCGAGCAGGAGATGGTCCGGAAGGAGAATTCCCTGCACGGTGAAGCGATGGGTGGTCGCGCCTGATGGCGGTTGATGCGACCCAACACGTTGCCCGGACGGTTTCGGATCACTTGCCGATTCTGGTCGTGCTGTTGCCGTTCCTTGCCGCGCCCATGGCAGTACTGATCGGCAACCGGACAGGCGCAATGGTCATCGCCGGGTTGGCGACACTGGCGAGCCTTGTCGTTTCCCTGCTTTTGCTCATGAAGGTCATCGACGGCGGGTTTTTGTCTTACCATATCGGTGGATGGCCACCTCCGATCGGCATCGAATACCGGATTGATGCCGCCAACGCGTTCGTCTTGTTCCTGATTTCTGCGATCGGCACTGTTGTCCTGCCGTACGCGTTTACCAGCATTGACCACGAAATCCCCAGGCGGAATCACTGCCTGGTCTACTGCTGTTTCTTGCTGTGCCTGTCCGGATTGCTCGGAATTGTCGCAACCGGAGACGGTTTCAACGTCTTTGTGTTTCTCGAGATTTCGTCGCTCTCGACCTACATTCTCGTCTCCCAGGGTTCCCATCGCGACAAGCGGGCACTGACGGCTGCTTACGATTACCTGATCATGGGAACGATCGGGGCAGTGTTTTTCGTGATCGGTCTCGGAATGCTTTACATGATGACCGGGACGCTCAACATGGCGGATCTTGCCGACAGGATTGCCGCACAGGGACCCAATCGAACCATTCTTGCCGCATTCGCGTTCATCGTGGTGGGCATCAGCCTCAAGGTGGCGATCTTCCCATTGCACATGTGGTTGCCCTACGCCTACGGCTATGCACCGTCGGCGGTTACGGTCTTCCTTTCGGCGACGGCGACCAAGGCTGCCGTTTACGTGCTGCTGCGATTCCTGTTTTCCGTATTTCAGCCTGGCTTTGTCACGGGGACGATGGCGCCCGAGCTCGTATTGTTGCCGCTGGCGGCGTTCGCGATGTTCGGCATGTCCATCGTGGCCCTCTTCCAGAACGAACTCAAACGCATGCTTGCCTATTCGAGCCTTGCCCATATCGGGTACCTGCTGCTCGGAATCGCCCTGATGAACGTCGATGGCCTGAGTGCGACAGTGATACATCTGTTCAACCACGGCATATCCAAGGCGCTTCTGTTCATGGGAGCCGGAGCGCTGGTCCTTCGGGTCGGCTCGACGTTCTACGATGACATAGCCGGCCTGGGTCGGTCGATGCCGGCCACGTCTGCAGCGATGGTTATCGGCGGCCTCAGCCTGATCGGTGTTCCGGGAACCGCCGGATTCATCAGCAAGTGGTTGCTGGTTTCGGCATCAATCGAACGTGGCTGGTGGTTTGCGGTGGCTTTCGTCGTTCTGTCGACCCTTTTGACGGTTGCAAACGTCTGGCGTGTATTCGAGGTGCTGTACATCAAGGCGCCGCCCGAGGGTAAACCGACGGCCGGGCGACGCGATGCTTCGCTATCCGTTGTCGTCCCGGCCTGGGTGCTTGCGGTCGCTTGCATCTGGTTCGGGATCGATACCGACCTGACCCTGGGCTCTGCTCAAACGGCTGCCGAGAGCCTGCTGTCAGGCAGCCTCGGAATGGTGCACTGAGGCCGCGGTCGTGATGGAATCAATCCTTTCCGTCGAGGTCTTCATTTATCTTTCGCTGTTGTTTCCGGCGACGGCGGCGCTCGGCAACGTCTTGCTGAGGAAGCAACCCGACCTGCGCGACGGCATGACCTTTGTCGCCGCGATCCTGACGTTCGGTTCGGTTGCCGCCGTCGTCAGCGGATCAGGGGCGTCAGCCGTCGAATCGATCAGCCTGATCGATGTCTTTCCGGGTCTTGCGATCGCTTTCCACGTCGAACCCCTGGGCCTTCTGTTTGCGTTGATTGCGTCCGGCCTCTGGGTCGTGACCCACGCCTATGGCATTGGCTACATGCGCGGAAACGACGAGAAGAACCACGCGCAGTTTTTTGCCTTCTTCTCGGTCGCCATCATGAGCACGATTGGGGTCGCGTTTGCCGCAAACATGTTCACCCTGTTCCTGTTTTACGAGATCCTGACGATTTCGACCTATCCGCTCGTGGTGCACAAGGGGACTCCCGAGGCGGTCAAGGGTGCGCGGACATACCTTGGAGTGCTGTTGCTCACCTCGATCTGCATCCAGATGCCGGCGATCATCTGGACATGGACTGCCTCGGGGACCCTGGATTTCCGCCCCGGCGGAATCCTTGACGGCCACGTCACGGGTTGGGAAGTACCGTTCCTGCTCGGTCTATACGCCTTTGGCATCGGCAAGGCCGCGTTGATGCCTTTCCACCGCTGGCTTCCGGCAGCGATGGTCGCGCCGACACCGGTTTCCGCCTTGCTCCACGCGGTCGCCGTCGTGAAAGCCGGCGTTTTCACCATGTTGAAAGTCGGTGTCTACATTTTCGGAGTTGACCTGCTTTCCCGGACCGGAGCATCCGAATGGTTGATGTGGCTGGCGGCTTACTCGATTCTCGCAGCATCGGTCGTCGCCATGTTCCAGGACAACCTCAAGCGAAGGTTGGCCTATTCAACCGTCAGCCAGTTGTCCTACATCACGCTCGGGATGGCGTTGGCGACGTCCATGGGAGTCATCGGGGGCGGGTTGCATATTGCCACGCATGCTCTTGGAAAGATCACGTTGTTCATGTGCGCGGGGTCGATCTATGTGGCGACCCACAAGACCGAAATCAGCGAGATGTCCGGATTGGGAAGGATGATGCCGATGACCTTTGGCGCCTTCCTGGTCGGCGCCCTCTCGATCATCGGGCTTCCTCCGCTCGGGGGGACGTGGTCGAAATGGCTCCTGGTCATCGGCGCCGCCGATGTCGGCCAACTGGCCATCATCGCCGTCCTGATGATCAGTTCGGTTCTGAATGTCGCATACCTGCTTCCGGTTGTCGCGCGCGGGTTTTTCCTGCCGGCACCGGCGGCGCGTGAAGGAGAAGCCGGTGAGCTGGCCGATGACGGCCGGCTGTCCTGGTTTCGGCATATCCGCGAGGCTCCGTTGTTGTGCTGGTTGCCCCCCGCCGTGACCGCCGCGGGCTGCATCGTCCTGTTTTTCTGGGCCGACACCGTTCGCGACTTCCTGTTGCCGATCGCCGCGGGTCAATGATGGCCGGTTCCGCAAGCAAGACTGGAGGATCGGAAGTGGAGACGAAAACCAGTAGCGGCCCGGCTGAAGGTCCTGCCACCGGCGTGCCCGGCAATGAACACCAGTTCCCGTTCCTGGGGCGAGCCTTCCTCTGGGTGGATCGGCCGGGGAATCCACTGAAGATCGTTTGGGGTTTGGCGGCAGCGTGTATCGTTCTGGTCGTGCTCGATGTTCTGTTGGTCGAGCACAAGTCGGGGGGAATGGAGTCTGTCCCCGGGTTCTACGCGGTCGCGGGATTCGTGATGTTCAGCACGATCATCATCGCGGCGCGGCTCCTGAGAACCATCATCGGCCGTAGGGAGGACTACTATTCCGGCCGGGCCGTCGATGACGAAGACTATCCGGATGACCAGCTGGGCGTCATGGATCGGGACGGCTGACATGGATTTCCCGACATCATTCCTGTTCATCGCTGCGGCCTGCGTTCTGCCGGTACTGCGCGGTGGCGGGTTGCGGGCAGCGGTTCTCCTCGCCGTGCCTGCCGTTGCCGCGTGGCAGGTCATGGCCATTCCATCGGGAGTGCACCAGGGAGTTGAACTCTTCGGGTTGAACCTCGAACTGATGAGGGTCGATCGCCTGTCCCGGACTTTCGCGCTGATATTCTGTATCGCGGCATTCCTGGGCAATCTTTACGCCTGGCATGTCCGTGACCACGTCCAGCAGATTGCAGCGCTGCTCTATGCCGGCGCGGCAATCGGGGCGGTATTCGCCGGCGATCTGGTGACGCTGTTCATCTACTGGGAAGGCACCGCGCTCGCATCCGTGTTCCTGATCTGGGCCCGGCGAACCCCGGGCGCTTACCACGTCGGCATGCGGTACCTGGTCATCCAGGTCGGCTCGGGCGTCTTGCTGCTCGCCGGCGTCATCCTGTTGTTCCGGGATGGCCACGCGCTCGAATTCGAAGCGATGACCCTGGGGTCGCTGGCCACCTGGCTGATTTTCCTGGCTTTCGGAATCAAGTGCGCCTTTCCGCTGTTGCACAACTGGCTGCAGGACAGTTACCCGGCAGCGACGGTGACAGGAACGGTCATACTCTCGGCCTTCACCACGAAACTGGCTGTCTATTCGCTGGCACGAGGATTCCCGGGGACCGAGATCCTGATCTATATCGGGACGATCATGACGATATTCCCGATTTTCTTTGCGGAAATCGAGAATGACCTGCGAAGGGTTCTCTCCTATTCGCTGAACAACCAGCTGGGATTCATGGTCGTCGGCGTAGGAATCGGTACGGAAATGGCGCTGAACGGGACCGTTTCGCATGCTTTTGCCCACATTCTGTACAAGGCGTTGCTGTTCATGTCGGTGGGCGCGGTACTGTTCCGCACGGGAACGTCGAAAGCGTCCGAACTCGGAGGCCTCTACCGCACCATGCCGTTGACCGCATTGTTCTGTGTCATCGGTGCCGCGTCGATCTCGGCTTTCCCGCTGTTTTCCGGGTTCGTCACCAAGTCCCTGATTCTGTACGAAGCCGAAAAGGCGCACATGACGCTGATTTGGCTGGGTCTGGTTTTCGCGTCCGCAGGCGTGTTGTCGCACTCGGGAATCAAGATTCCCTACTTTGCCTTTTTCGCCCACGACAGCGGCAGGCGCCCCGCGGAGGCGCCTTCCCACATGCTCCTCGCCATGGGGACAACTGCTTTCCTGTGCATCCTGATCGGGGTCCAGCCGCAACTCCTGTACGCCCTTCTGCCGTACGAGGTTCATTACGATCCCTACACGGTTCCGCATGTCGTCGGGCAGCTGGAGTTGCTCGTTTTCGCGATGTTCGCGTTCTGCCTGCTCATGCGGACAGGGATTCACCCACCCGAAGTTCGTGCCGTCAATCTCGACTTCGACTGGACCTACCGGATGTTCCTGCCACGGGTTCTCGGTCGGATTGCGGCCGCGTCAGGAATTGCGATGGGCGGAATCGCACGCATCCTGGCGGATCTCGGACAGGGGTTGGTCAACGGCCTTTATCATTCGCGAGGTCCCGAAAACCTTCTTGGAAGGTCATGGCCGACAGGGTCGATGGCACTGTCCGTCGTCGGAGTGCTCGTCTGGGTGCTTGTCGTTGCCTATCTGGCAGGGGGGTGACCCTCGCGCGGTCACGCAGGCGGGTCGCCCTGGTGTCGGTTGCAGGTTTGTCGGGACCGAAGGGTTCGTGGCCACCCTCAGGCAACGAGGTTCCAGAGGATTCCGGCGATAATCGAACCGACGACCGCGTAACCGATGTAAAGGGCAAACACCTTCGGTTTGACCAGGGCCCAGACCGCGACTGCCGCCGGAATGCAGGTCACGCTTCCCGCAAGAACGAACGCCATTGACGCTCCGGGCGACATTCCCTGTTCCAGCATTCCTGCAACCAGGGGCACGGCGGCATAACCGTTGAGATAGGCAGGGCCGCCAATCACCGCTCCGGCCAGGATTGGCCAGATGCCATCGCCACCGAGCACACCCACGATGACATTGGAGGGAACGTACCAGATCATGATTGCTTCGAGCAGGTACGCCAGGGTCATCCACTTCAGCAAGAAGGCCGAATTCCACAGGAAGGTATCCCGGAACACGATTCTGCGTTCTTTGTGTGACCAGAATCGCCAAACCGGGCGGCCGGAAAAAGTGTCGTCTGACGGGCATGCGCAGCTGTTGCCCAGCGGATTGTCACGCAGGGACGATGAAAACGCGCCGGTTTGGCAGATCATCATGGTTCCGACACCTCCCAGCATCCCGAATCCGACCGCTGCGACGGTCTTGGCGACTGCGAAATCCAGACCGAGCGCGCCCGCGGTAATCATGAACATGGGAGGGTCCATGACGGGTGACGACAACCAAAAGGCCATGACCGCCGAGATCGGTGTTCCAGCTGCAAGCAACGCGGCAATGAAGGGAATGACCTCGCAGGAACAGAACGGCGCCAAACCGCCAACCAGGGAGGCAAAGACGATCATCCGGAGTTCATTCCCCTGGAAGGACCGGGCCAAGATCGACTCGGCGCTCGTTGCCTTGAGCCCGGCAATCAGAAGAACGGCACAGAAAATGAAGACCCCGGTCTTCGCCAATGCCTGGAGGACGAACGCCAGGATCGGGCCCAGGTCCGAAGGCACCAGGACGGCCGCCAGCAAGACGATGAGAATCCCGACCAGTGACGGTTTGTCAAATCGATTCCAGAGCGACGACGCACGTGCGGTGAAGCGATCGACTCCGGGCATGACCCGTTCTTGCATAGGAAAACTCCAGTCGTCGAAGCCGCAGATTGCCTGCAATGACGCCCGTGGCAGGGGCTGATTACAGCATTTGTATGGGTCGAAAGCGACCGAAAGAAAAGGGAATTATACCGATCACTTGACAGTTCGTGCCGCCGGATTCCGGCCCCCGATCCGTTGATATTTCGAGCGTCTTGCGTACCGTGCGTGTGACGGGAACTTGATCCTTCCCGTCACCAAACGAACCTTGCGACAAAGGTCCGACCGCATGAGCGAGACTACCACGTACCGCAACATTATCTACCGGCTTCTGCCCGGTTCGAAGGCAAACGCACGGCGCCTGGCCGGACAGGCGGGCGCCTGCCGCTTCGTCTGGAACGAGATGCTGGGGAGGCACAATGCCGCCTACGAGGCTGCGAAGGAGAGTGGAGACAAGCCGCCGTCCGTTTCGTTCTTCTCGCTCGGCAAGGAGTTTACCGCACTGCGCAACGCAACGCCGTGGCTGGGGCAGTACGGGTTTGCGATCACCCGGTACTGCCTGAAGTACCGGGCCGATGCGTGGAAGAGGTTTTTCAGGGGCGAGGCGGAACATCCGCGCTTCAAGTCGAAATACGGAACACCCCCGTCGTTGACCATTCCCGACAAGGTCCACATCGGCGGCGACATGATCAGCATCCCGAAGATCGGTCCCATGCGCATCCGGCGGAAGGGTGGCAACCCGCACCCTGACGGCAGTCCCGTCCAGGCCGTGGTCAGGAAGGTCACCGGCAAATGGTATGTCACCGTCTGCTACGCGGTCGAGGCGGAGGAACGGCCCGACAACGGCACGGTTGCGGGGGTTGACATGAACGTCGGCCAGGTTGCGGTCGTGACGTCTGCGGGCGAGGCCGGGATCATCCCCGCGCCTGAGGCCGGTGATCTCGATGCGAAGATCGGGCGCAACCGGCGCAGGCTCGCGAGACAGCGCAAGGGATCGAGGCGCCGCGTGAAGACCAGGCTCCGCCTGCAGCGGCTGCACCGCAAGCGGGCGAACAGGCGTCGGAACTGGCAGCACAAGGCCAGCCGGAGAATCGCGGGCAGGGCCGGCACGGTGTTTGTCGAGAAGCTCAACACGGCGGGCATGACCCGCTCTGCCAGGGGCACGGCCGGGGAGCCCGGCAGCAACGTGAAGGCGAAAGCCGGCCTGAACCGCGAGATCCTGGCGACGGGCTGGCATGGCCTGAAGGCAAAGCTCGCCTGCAAGTGCAAGGTGGTGGAGGTCGACCCGGCCTACACGTCGCAGACCTGCAATGCGTGCGGACATGCGGACAAGGCGTCGCGGCGCACGCAGGCTGAATTCACGTGCGTGGCCTGCGGCCACGCGGATCATGCGGACCCGAACGCGGCCCGCAACATCATGGCGTCCGGGATTGGCGCTTCTGCACGGCGAGGGGCGATTGCGCCGGCAACCCCTGAGACCCGTGAAACGGATCGGAAACTGGCGGCATGAACCGTCAAGTTATCGGTATAATTCCCAAAGAAAAGATGCGGTGAAGCGGAGGCGATAAGTGGAATTTATCCGCGAGGGATGTACGCTCAAATGTCTTGCATGAATATGCGTACGGCAGGACGAAGCGTTTTCGTGGCACACATTGTTGGTAATTTTCTGTGCCGCGGCGATTTTGGCGTGGCCGAAAGTTTCCTGCTGGGACGTAACAGGCCAGGATCAAGCGCACGAAGGTCAAACCAGTTTGTTCGGGTATCCAGAATTACAATATTGCTATCATGATGTGACGAATGGTGCGACTTCACGCGTGCCATGTTGTCGTCTTTTGTCCCGCGTGCACGCAACTTCGTTGCGGATCTGGCCCCCCGCAGCCAGTAACATTTTACGTCGTTGGAACAACGGCCCGATTCGTGGAAACTGGGTCGCATGAGTCGTACGATCGAAAGACTCGAAGACGAAATCCGTGCCTGCAGGCTGTGCCAGCCGATGTTTCAGCAGACTGCCACCGCACACAGTCCCCGGCCGGTTCCGTGGCTGTCGGCGACAGCGCCGATTCTCATCGCAGGTCAGGCGCCGGGGGCGAGAGTCCATCGGCTGGGACGACCGTTTGCGGACCCGTCCGGAGATCGGCTGAGGGCATGGCTCGGGGTGTCGACGATAGAGTTCTACGACCGGCGTCGTTTCGCGATCCTTCCCATGGCGTTCTGTTTTCCGGGATACAGTGACGCCGGCGCTGACTTGCCACCTCCGCGAGTGTGCGCTCAAACCTGGAGAGACCGCGTTCTCGGCGCAATGCCCGATCTTGAACTGACCGTACTGGTCGGCGGACCCGCGCAAGTTTGGCACCTTGGCAAGCGCAAGGGAGGAGTGACCGAAACGGTCCGAAGCTGGCGGGAGTGTTACCCCCGGGTTATCCCGCTTCCCCATCCAAGCTGGCGAAATCATTCGTGGCTCAGGCGAAATCCCTGGTTCGAAGTCGAGGTCCTGCCGGTGTTGCGGGAAAGAGTGAAAGAAATACTGGCAACTGGCTGAAACTGCCAGATTTCACGAAAGTCGTTACCCCATCGAGATGACTGGCACCTGCTTGATTTGAGAAGCTCCTCTCCTTTCGCCACGGGATTTCGCGATCAATCGAGTGCGAACAGGCGCAGCAAGAAAAGGGCGCCCCAAATGCAAACCGGTCATGCCTTGCGCCGCCAAGGAATTGACGGTCTCCAATCCGGCGGCCTTGAAAAGCGCGGCGTCCCGTGTTGCCACGATCATCACGTTGGCCGCCGCGGTCGCCGCAATTGCCTGCCCGGCGGACCGTGCCTTCATCATCAACCCTTCGCGGGTTTGAGAAGCCGCCAGATCGAAATCCAGGATCCGTATCGCGAACACGGGCAGGACCTGTTGCTCATGTTCCCAGTGCAGTCGGTCACGGCGACGGTCGGCGGATAGCAAACGGACACGGAAATGGATCTCGGCGACAGTAATGGTGGACGGATACAGGGTTTTCGATGCCTGGATGGCGGGCAGGATTCCCGCATTCGGTCCATATTCGGAGCGGGTGACGAGCCCCTTCCGTGTACGGAAGCCACGACTCGCCCGACGGACTCGTATTTGCCGTGGCGTGCCCGGCAATCAATCCGAATTTGGTCAAGTCCGAATGGTCTCGGGAATCCGCAAAGGGGAAATGGTGCTCAATAGCCGTGACCCGGGTCAACGAGGTAGAGGAATGGCTCTCCCGAAACGCCTCGGCGAATGTTTTCCACGACCACTTTTCCGGCGGATTCGGGATGTGTCTCTGATGCGACATGCGGCGTGATCAGGATATCCGGATGTGACCAGAAGGGATGGTTGGCGGGAAGGGGTTCGACCCGGAAGACATCGAGTGTCGCCCCTGAAAGGTGTCCCGAATTGAGCTTCTCCAGCAGGGCATCGTCATCAATCACCCAACCGCGGCTTGGATTGATGACGGCCGCTCCGACCGGCAGCAAGGACAAGGTCCGCAAGTCAAGCAGGTTGTTGGTCTCGGGCGTTTGCGGCAGCATGATCACGAGGATATCACTTGCCTGAAGGACGTCCGGCAACCCGGCTTCCCCGTGCAGGCACCGCACACGAGGGATTGACTTTGGCGTCCTGCTCCATGTCGTGACGTCAAAACCAAGCTTGACCAGAGCATTCGCTGCAGCCGTCCCGAGGACTCCGGCTCCGAGAATTCCAACACGCCGCTTCGAGGCGAGGGGAGGCAGGAGACCGGAAAGCCATTCGCCGGGCCTGGCTTTCGCAAACCGGTCGGTTTCCAGGTGGTGGCGAAGGACGTGGCCGGCAATGTATTCGGTCATTCCCTGGATCATGCCCGGGTCGACCATGCGGGCGAGCGGGCAATTCAGGGCGGGATCCTTGACGATCCGGTCC
Source organism: Paracoccaceae bacterium (assembly GCA_963664045.2). Taxonomy (GTDB): domain Bacteria; phylum Pseudomonadota; class Alphaproteobacteria; order Rhodobacterales; family Rhodobacteraceae; genus JAPPHA01. Next base: position 175,762 of record CAXXGT010000009.1, read on the forward strand.
ACGCCGGCCCAAAGGGACTGGACAAGGACGAGATTACGAAAGGGGGACAGGTCCTTCACGGGACCGCCTGGCCCGTAGACTAGGTAATCGATGTCTTCCGGATGGTCCGCGTCACCGGTCCCGAAAGACGCATCGATTCCATGTTCCCGCAGACCAGCTTCGAGAACGGGCCGGTAGCGTGGCCATTCCGCCAGTTTGCCCGCAAAGTGCACCCTGACGGTCAAGGCATGGTCCCGGTCAATTCCGGCCCCCGGTCACGGAGATTATCGCAACTTGTGGACATGGGCGCTTTGAACGAGACCGAACGCGACCAGAATGACGATCATGGCGGATCCTCCATAGGACACCAGTGGCAACGGCACCCCCACGACAGGGGCAAGGCCCATGACCATCGACATGTTTACGGCAAAGTAAAGAAAGAATGCGCAGCCGATACCCAGGGTCAGGAGCGAACCGTAACGATTCCGGTTGGTGAGAGCGGACAGGACACAGAACAGGACGATCAGGCAGTATCCGACTGCAAGAACAATTCCACCCGTGATGCCCATTTCCTCGACGAGCGTCGTAAAGATGAAGTCGGTGTGTTTTTCCGGCAGGAAATTGAGACGGCTTTGCGTGCCCTGCATGAACCCTCGTCCCGAGACCCCTCCTGATCCGAGAGCGATCATCGATTGCGTGATGTGATAACCGGCCCCCAGCGGGTCCGATGCCGGATTCAGAAAGGTCTCGATGCGCAGGTATTGATAGTCCTCCAGGAACTGGAAATCCGTGCCGCGTGACAGGAACACCGTGGCAATGCTGCCAATGACGAGCCCCGCACCGGCGACGAAATACTGCCAGGCGACACCCGCGATGAACATCATGATGGCGCCGCCCATGAGAATCAGTGTCGCGGTCCCCAGGTCCGGCTGGCGAAAAACCAGGATCGCTGGAACGACGGTAAGGATTACGGGGGGCAGGATCCAGAGCGGACGGGACACCCGTTCCGGAGGCAGGGAATCATAGTACCAGGCGAGGACCATGACGAGCGCGACCTTCATCAGTTCGGAGGGCTGTGCCCGGAACGGTCCGATCTCGATCCAGCGCCGGGCGCCCATCCCGGTTTCGCCGACAAAGGCAACGGCCACGAGCAGTGCGAGCGCGGACAGGTAGGTGGCGACCGAAAGCCGCTGGAACACGCGTATCGGCACGAAGGCGATGATCGACATCAGGCACAACCCGGCAATGAGGCGGGTCAGTTGTGGCAGGGCCCATGGATCCATTTGCCCGCCCGCCACCGACACCAGCATCAGCACGCCGACTCCGCCAATTGCCGCAATGAGAAAGGCCAGGGCCCAATGGAAATGCAGGGCCTTAGAGAGTCCGGTTGGCGCAAACCGTTGCTGGTGCGAAAAGAACGTCATGTCGCGGCCGGGTGGCGTTCGAAACCGGGAAAACCGTGAATGGTGCAACGGGACCGGCGGTCATGGAACACGTCTCCGGCCGTCGCCCGCATTCTGACCGTCGGCCGGGTGAACATGTCCAGATCCCTTGAAACCACGGTCACCCCAGACCGGACAGGTCTCTGTTCGACGGCGAGTGTTGTAGATCACGCGGGCCGTCGTCAGTCAGGCCGAGGTCGAAGGCAGCGAGAAGAATGTCACGGGCGATCGGAGCCGCAATTCGTGAGCCGCTGCCGGCATGCTCGGCAACTATGGAGACGGCGATCGCCGGAGACGAGAACGGCGCGTAGGCGACGAACAACGCATGGTCCCGGTGGTGCCTCGGCAGTTCCTCGTTGCTGATGACCCCGGTTTCCCGTTCCTCGCTGGTGATTGCCCGAACCTGGCTGGTTCCGGTCTTTCCGGCAAATTGCCTGGATTTCCGCGAGACCCGCGATCCGTAAGCCGTACCTCGCGGGTGATTGACGACGTCGAACATTCCGTCCCGGACAAGTTCAAGGTGCGACGGATCTATGTCAAGCGCAGGAAATTCGACGGCTCGGCGGAATCTGTCCGCTTGAGCGAAAACAAGGTTAGGCTGAACCGCCTTTCCCGAGGCAATCCGTGCCGCCATCACCGCGAGTTGCATTGGAGAGGCAAGCAGGAATCCCTGGCCGATTCCAACATTCAATGTATCTCCGACGACCCAGCCACGGGCGCGGTTGTCGCGTTTCCATTCCTGTGTCGGTACCAGTCCCGCATGAACGGCCCTCAAGGGCAGATCGTGTCGCGTTCCCAGGCCGAACCGTCTGGCCATCGTGTTGATCCTGGCGATACCGGTACGCTTGGCAATTTCGTAAAAGTAGACGTCGCACGATCTTTGAATGGCCGTCTGCATCGTGACCGGTCCGTGACCGTGTTCTTGCCAACAGAAAAATCGCCGGCCCGAGACTTCCGTGAACCCGCTGCATCGAACCCGGTCACCGGGCGCAATCACCCCGGCTTCAAGAGCGGCGAGTGCCACGATCATCTTGAATGTCGACCCGGGCGGATAGGTGCCCGACACCGGTTTGTTCAACAGGGGACGGAGGTCATTCTCGTTGAGAGCCTTCCAGTCTGCGACGGAAATTCCGGTAACGAACTTCTCGGGATCGAAGGACGGCGCGGACGCCATTGCCAGAATGTCGCCCGTTCGGGTGTCCATGACGACCGCGGAGGCGCTCAGCCCTTCGAGAAGATCCAGGCAAATTGCCTGGAATCGGCCGTCCAGTGTCAGTTGCAGATCAGTGCCGGCCCGGCTTCTGGTCCGGTCCAGTTCCCTGACGATCCGGCCGACGGAATTGACCTCGATTCTCCGGATGCCTGCGGTTCCGCGCAGCGTTTTTTCGAGCTTGTTTTCGACGCCGGTCTTGCCGATCTGGTACCTGGGAATGAGGAGCAGCGGGTCCTTGTCATCTATTCGTTCGAGGTCGTAGTCGCTGACCGGACCGACATATCCGACCACATGGGCAACTGATTCTCCCAGCGGATATCTTCGCTCCCAACCGATTCCGGGAATGATGCCTGGCAGGGCCGGAGCATTGGCGGCGACTCTCGAGATCTCATCCCATGTCAGGCGCGTTGCAACCGTAACCGGAATGAATGCCCGGTGTTTGGCGACCTCCTCCCGGGTTCTGTCAAGGTCTTCCGGGTCAATTGGAATAAGTGAAGACAGTCGGCTGAGTACGGCCTCGAAATCAATCGTGCGTTCGCGGACGATATCAACCTTGTACAGGGTTTCGTTTCTCGCAAGCACGACACCCCGACGGTCGTGAATTACCCCCCGGGTCGGTGGAATCAACCGGATGCTGATCCGGTTTTCCTCTGCAAGTGCCGCGTAAACCGTGGACTTGCGGACTCCGAGATCGTGCATGCGCCATCCGAGGGCTCCGACAATCGCCGCCTGGAGACCGAGAATGAGCGTTGTCCGGCGCGTGAACGTCCGGGACATGCCATCGTGCCCTGGGGTCAGGTCGCCTCTCATCAACGTACCCGGGCCCGATCGGCGTTTGCACGATGCGGTTTCGGATTTGCGAGCAGCCCGGCCCAGATCAGGGAGACCAGTGGGTATGCCACTCCGGTCAGCACGAACATGGTAAACAGCTGTCCGAACGAGGGAGTGGGGACAAACAACAGGATCATGGCAGTTTGCTGAATGCCGAGCGCGACGAGGTATCCGATGATCGCCGCAATCCATTCGATGACAAAACCGTGGTTCTGGAAGAAGACGTGGGCAATCCTGAACGCTTCGGCGACGCAGACGACGATCAGTGTCCAGAGACCCAGTGGACGCATGTGGAAGACATCACCGATCAACAGGACCGGCACGATGATCCAGAATGGGACGGCGCGGGGTTCGCGGATGACGACACAGATTACGCAGCAATAAACCAGGTCGGGCAAGCTGAGCGCCTGGCGAAATATTCCGAACGGCAGGAGATACAACACGATCGTGAATACAGCCAATGCCACGAACATCGTGCGTCTGAACCAGACGTTGGCAAACAGGCGACCGTTCGATTCGTTCATTCGTCTATCCGGCGCGATGCAGGTTCCTGTTGCACGAAGGTCTCAACGACCAGTTCGCCAGAGTCCGGAATTGGCCGCGACGGGCTGAATCGGACGATTCTGAGGAATTCCAGGCGGTCCAGGTCGGCTGCCGGTTTGACCCGCAACTGCTTGCTCGCGTCCAAAAAAACGACCCCGACCGGCAAGCCCGGAGGAAAAACGTCGCCATCTCCGGTCGTGATGACTCTGTCACCGGTCCGGATGTCGAACTGGCCGTCCGCAAACACCAGTGGCGGCGTCCGGCTGTTGTCTCCTGCAAGGAACACGCGGCTGTTTGACGGAACGATCTCGACCGGGATCCAGCTGTTGCTGTCGGTCAGGAGGATGACACGGGAAGTTTCCTTTCCGACTCCGGAAACCCGTCCGACCAGGCCGAGACCGTCCAGGGCGGCCCATCCGTCCTTGACACCGTCGTCGCTGCCGATGTTGATCAGCACAGACTGCTGAAATGGTCCCCCGGAATCCACCAGGACGAGCGACGTGATATAGCTGAACTCACGGTCGAGCTGAACGTTGTTCAGGTCCTTGAGGCGGGCGTTTTCCTGGTCAAGTCGTATGGCAGTCTCTTGCCAGGCCTTCATCTGCCGCAGTTCCTTTCGCAGTTCCTGGTTCTGTTCGTAAAGTTCGACATATGACCGGAAGTCCTCGACAATCCTCGACATGCGCGAAACCGGGACCAGGACCCACTCGATTTTCGGAACGATCTGGTCAATGATGAACAGCCTGAAATGCTCGGCCCGCGGGTTGTCGATTCTCCAGAAAATGACCACGGCGACGAGAAAGGCGAGGACGAGGGCAAGTAGCAACCGTCGTACGGGGCGACCGAATTCCGGCGCAGCGTTTTCTGGAATGGCCATGCCCGTGCCTTTCGGATTTCCGGACTACGGACGATCAGTTCCCGTAATCGATGACATGGACGAGTTCTTTCTCGCGTTCAAGCGACATGCCGATTCCGAGTGCGACGCAATTGAGGCAGTCCTCGGCTACCGCGAAAGCCAGGCCTGTCTGTTCCCGGAGTGCCAGGTCGAGTTCTCCGAGCATCGCGCCTCCTCCTGTCAGTACGACGCCCCGTGAGACGATGTCGGACGCCAGGTCTGGAGGGGTCGATTCCAGCGCACGAAGGACGGCGTTGCAGATGTTTCCGACGACCTCCGCCAAGGCTTCCGCCACATTGGCCTGATTGATCTCGATTTCCTTGGGAATGCCGTTCAGAACGTCGCGGCCCCGAATGACCATCTTCTTTCCGCGCCCGTCGAGGGGCATCCGCGCCGTCCCGATTTCCTTCTTGATTCTTTCCGCGGTGGGTTCGCCGACAAGAAGATTGAACTGTCGGCGAAGATAGGAAATCAGGAATTCATCCATCTGGTTCCCGCCCGTCCTGACCGACTGGGCGTAGACAATGTCACATAGCGAAAGGATAGCGACCTCGGTCGTTCCCCCCCCGATGTCCACGACCATGGATCCCGACGGTGTCGCGATAGGCAGGCCGACGCCAAGCGCTGCGGCGATCGGTTCTGCGATCAGTCCCGCCTTGCGACAGCCTGCCGCCAGGACCGACTGGCGGATGGCGCGCCGTTCGACCGAAGTCGCGCCGTGCGGGACGCAAACGATGATCCGGGGCCTGATGATACTCGACCGTCGATAGACCTTGCGGATGAAATGCTTGATCATTTCTTCCGCGACGTCGAAGTCGGCGATGACGCCGTCCCGCATAGGTTGAATTGCCTGGATGGATCCGGGCGTACGCCCGAGCATGAGTTTGGCGTCAGCGCCGACGGCGAGAATCTGCTTCTTGCCGTCCACGACATGGTAGGCGACCACCGAGGGTTCGCTGAGAACGATTCCCTTGCCCTTCACGTAGACGAGCGTATTGGCGGTCCCAAGGTCGATCGCTATATCGGAAGTGAAGATCCCTCCGAGAACCCCAAACATCGTGAGTATTGCCCTTTTCGATCGATACTGCGGCTGCCAGATTCGGTTCCTGTGCTACCATCAATTAGGACTAAGGTTCCGGTCCGTAAAGGGTTGACCGGTCAAGGTCAGCCACCTCCCGTGATGACTTCCCTGAAACTGGGCGGGCCGCTAATGGATGAAACCCGGGTTCAGTCGGCCATTCACCGGCGCACCGGCACCCCAACTCGATCGCAATGGCGGCAAACCGGTTCCATCAAACCGTTTGTGCGCCAAGCCCTGAAGCCGGCTCCTCCACGGGAACCCGTGCGCCTTGGGCAACGCGTACCCTGAGACGATTCAACGCGTGAACATATGCCTTGGCCGATGCAACCACCGTGTCGGTATCGGATGACTGGCCCGTCGCGATAAAACCGTTGTCTTCCATTCGGACGCTCACGGTCGCCTGGGCGTCCGATCCCTCGGTAACTGCGTGAACCTGGTAGAGCTGGAGCCTTGCACAATGACTGTAGAGCGCCTGGACAGCGTTGAACGTGGCATCCACGGGTCCGTCACCTCGGGCGGTCACGGTCTTGACGACTCCGTTTACGGAGAGCGTCAGGTTCGCCGATGACTGGCCGGCAGTCCCGCATACAACCCGGAGATCATCAATCCTGAGATAGTCTTCCCCCTTGGTCGATGAATCCTGCATCAGGGCGACCAGATCATCGTCATAGACTTGCTTTTTCTTGTCGGCGAGTTTCTTGAACCGGACGAATGCGTCGTTCAACTGATTGTCTCCGAGATCGTAGCCGAGATCGGCGAATTTTTTGCGGAGGGCTGCGCGTCCGGAGTGTTTCCCCATGACAAGATTGGATTCGACCAGGCCGACGTCCTCGGGGCGCATGATTTCAAATGTCCCCGAGTGCTTCAGCATTCCGTCCTGGTGGATTCCGCTCTCGTGCGCAAAGGCGTTCTTTCCGACGATGGCCTTGTTGTACTGGACAGGAAACCCTGAAACCGAGGCGACCCGGCGGGAGACATGCATGATGCGGGTGGTGTCGATTCCGGTTGAGAACGGCATGACGTCATTGCGGACGCGCAAGGCCATCACGACTTCCTCGAGCGCGGTGTTTCCCGCTCTTTCGCCGAGACCGTTGACCGTGCATTCGATCTGCCGCGCACCGGCTTCGACCGCGAGCAGGGCATTGGCCGTCGCCATCCCGAGATCATTATGGCAATGCGTTGCCAGCGTGACGTTTTCAATTCCGGGGACACGGTCGACCAGCATTGCAATGATGTCCGCGCTTTCCCGCGGAACCGTGTATCCGACGGTGTCCGGTATATTGATGGTCGTTGCGCCCGCGTTGATGGCAATCTCGCAAACCTTGCACAGATAATCTTCCTCTGTTCGCGTCGCGTCCATCGGCGACCATTGGACGTCCTCGCACAGGCTTCGCGCAAGGCTGACCGTCGCGTGGATGCGCTCCGCCATCGCGTCCATGTCGAGCTTGACCTGGTACCTCCGGTGAAGGGGTGACGTTCCGATGAACGTATGGATGCGCGCATGTCGCGCATGCCTGACCGCCTCCCAGCATCGCCTGATGTCGTTCTCGTTGGCTCGGGCAAGTCCGCAGATGACAGCGTTCCGGGTACTCCCGGCAATTCGCCTTACCGCCTCGAAATCACCGTCGGATGCGATCGGGAACCCGGCCTCGATGATATCGACGCCCATGTCGTCAAGAAGGGCGGCGATCTCGATCTTTTCGTCCAGTGTCATGGTTGCGCCCGGAGACTGCTCTCCGTCGCGCAGGGTCGTGTCGAAGATCAGGACCCTGTCCTGTTGAGATGATTTGCCTGACATGATGATACGTCTTTGCTCTGTCGTCGGAAAACTGGGCTTCTCAGGCGTCGCGGAGTTTCCCCTGAGCCTGGACGCCTGACTGGCAGCCGCTCAGGGGCAGCCAAGTAGTGCGAGGACCGGGAAACAGTTCCGGGGCAAGGATACGTTGAATGACATCACCATCAACCAGTCGAAGCCCACATTCCAGCAAAAACAATTGTGTGCGACAGTGCCGCCCGCAAAGAACTGTTATTGAAAAACATGCGTCCGATCAAGCCGATTCTGGTCGATGCACGAGACCGTTACGGTTAGAGTGCGATCCTTCGGTCAAAATCGGACCGGTTCCGGGCCGGCCAGCGGCGCGCGTTGACGCGGGTTCGGAGGCCAGTCGTTGAACAACGGTTGCCACGATTCTGCAGAACTGCTCAAAGTGCCCTGTTACGGTCGCTTTTCACCGATGCCGAATAGGGATGAATGCCTGATTCCTCCAGGACGAACCAGGGAGGGATCACACTCTTGCGGGCATGGACGACGTGTTTCCAGCCTGGGTCGGTAGTGTATGGTGCGCCAACGACGATGACAGGGAACCGCATTTTTCGAAGGAAGGTCCGGGAGGCCGTGCCGAAGCCTTCCTCCTCGCCATCGGCAACGTCGCACAAGATCTAGGCTCGAAGAGCCCGGATCAAGGATCGAACGACGGGGCTGCGCGCAAGCCTCTTGGGATAAGCGACCCTGTAGCCATGCGTCATGGGAACGGGAGCCGCATCAAGGCGTACGACCCGGCCCGAAGACAGATCGTCCTCGGCAATCTTCAGTGGAACGAGGGCCGCGCCACAGCCCTGCCGCGCAAAATTCAACGCGGCGCTGCTGGACTGCACCCGCAAGCCGGAATTCCGGTTTACGATGCGACAACCCGCCTGGAACAGGTTCCAGTTCGGCGAAGTTGAATAGGCCTGGCCCCAGTCCGTGTGGATCAGGTGGTGATCGTCGAAATGCCTTGGAGCATTGCCGTGGAGAGCGACAAATCCTGGCGATGCCAATGCCACCAGAACGTCCGAAAACAACGTGTCGACCTGGTAGTCCCCGTAGAGGTCGTGTCCGTAAAAGATGCGCATGTCGATCTTGTCCCGCACGAAATCGATTGGATCGTCATCAATGCGGATGTCCAGCGGCTGGCCCAGGCCGGGCAAGTCGAGCACGGACAGTCGAAAGGCAAGCCAGGTCTCGGCGACGGATTGTGGCGCGCTCAGGACCAGGCGATTCCGAAGGGGAGTTCGCAGCATCTGGCTGGAAAGCTCCTCGATCGATCTCATGGCTTCCCCGAGCGACGGATAGGCGGTGAGGCCCGCATCGGTGAGAGCAATTCGATTTCCCTGCCTGACAAAGAGTGTCGTGCCCCAGAATTCTTCAAGCAGCCGGACCTGCTGGCTGATTGCGGCCGGACTCACACCGAACTCGCGCGCGGCATTTGCAAATGATCCCGTCCGGGCGGCGGCCTCAAAAGCCTTCAACGCGTTGAGAGGTGCGGTTCTCTTGACCATGCCGAGTTCAATAGAATTTCTAATTGTCCACAACAAAAAAACATATTGATGGAAAGGGCGTGTCGAAACAAGATCGATCAGGAAGATTCGAGAGGCCGGCGATGAAGAACACGATTGATCTTGACCGATATCCGCTCGACCAGCCTGGGACGGCCACGTGGTCGGCCATGGTTGCCGAATGCAGGGCCAGGCTGGCCGATGAGGGATTGTTCAACCTTCAGGGATTCCTGCAGGAGGATGCCCTCGCTCGTGCGGTTGACGAGCTGAGGCCGATCCTGTCATCGGCTGCCTTCTGTCATACGCGCTGTCACAACATCTATTTCAGGAAATCGATCGAGGGTCTGGATGTTTCCCATCCGGCCCTCCAGGAATTCGAAACCTCCAACAGGGTGATCTGCGCTGACCAGATGGGGCAGGCCGTGGTCATTCAGCTGTACGAGTGGAAGCCTTTCGCGACCTTTCTCGCCGCTGTCATGGGCAAGCCCGAACTCTACATCATGGCCGATCGGCTCGCGCGGGTGAATGTCATGAGCTATTCGGAAGGGCAGGCGCTCAATTGGCATTTCGACCGGTCCGAATTCACCACCACGCTGCTCCTGCAGGCACCCGCCGAGGGCGGTGAATTCGAGTATGACAAGGATCTGCGCAGTGATGCCGATCCGAATTTTTCCGGCGTTGCCGACCTTCTTGGAGGCCGAAGGACGCCCATGCGGACGCAACTCGAGCCCGGAACGTTGAATGTTTTCAGGGGCAAGAATACAGCGCATCGCGTTACGGCCGTGAAAGGGGAACGCGACCGTATCATCGCCGTTTTTTCCTACTTCGAGCGGTCCGGCGCCACGTTTTCGGAAGAGGAACGTATTGGCTTTTACGGACGGGCATCATGAAGAATATGCCTTTCAAGGACGCCCGAAAACTTGCGTATCTGAACGTGGAAGGCGCAGACAAACCCTTGAAAAGCCCGGTTCCGGCCGATGTCCTGGATCGTGCCAGGCGGTACCGGCTTCAGCGGTTACGCGACCAGTTGACGCGGGCCGACTGCTGCGCGTTGCTGCTCCATGATCCCTGCAACATCCGATACGCGTTCGACTGCTCCAACATGCAGGTCTGGACCTTGCACAACCCGCTGCGTTACGCGCTGATCCTGGCCGGTGGACCGTCCATCATGTTCGAGTTGAAGGGCTGTCTGCACCTGAGCGAAGATCTTCCGGGAATTGACGAAATCCGGATCGCGAAGACGTGGATGTTCATGTCGTACGGCGACAAGTTCGAAGTGGCCATCACACCCTGGGCTGATGAAATTGCCGATCTTGTCCGCGAGTATGGTGGAGGAAATGAGAGGATCGCCTGCGACAAGCTTGATGGTACGGGCGTCCACGCGCTTGGCGAACGCGGCCTCACCTGCGTCGACGGCACGCAGCTGACCGAAATCGCCCGCTCCATCAAGTCTGTCGACGAAATCACCCTGATGCGCTGGACGATCCACACATGCGAGGCCGGGATGGCGCGCATCCATGAACACTCCATCCCCGGGGTGACGGAACGCGAGCTCTGGGCGCATTTGCATTTCGAGAATGCCCGTTCAGGCGGCGATTGGCTGGAAACCAAGCTGCTGACCTGCGGTCCCAACACCAATCCCTGGTACCAGGAATGCTCGGACCGCATATGCAGGAACGGGGAATTGATCTCGTTCGACACGGACATGATCGGGCCGTATGGATATTGTGCCGATCTGTCACGGTCCTGGACCTGCGGCTATACGCAGTTCAACAGCAGGCAAAGGCGTCTACATGATACCGCACTGTCCCAGATTCACCACAATCTGGAGTTGATTCGACCGGGGGTCAGTTTTGCGGAATTCAATGACAAGAGTTGGCCTGTCCCCGATGAGCACATCCCGTACCGCTACTCGCTCGCCTTGCACGGTGTCGGTATGGCCGATGAATGGCCGGTCGTGCCGCTGAATGTCGACTGGTCCGATCTGGCGACTTCCGGGAGGTTCGAGCCTGGCATGGTGCTCTGCGTGGAAAGCCTGATCGCTGAAGAAGGATCCGAGAGCGTCAAGCTGGAGACACAGGTCCTGGTGACGGAGACGGGCAGTGAACGGCTCGACAGCTTTCCCCTGGGATAGTTCGTTCCGATACAGGAAAATGCAGCGCCACGGCACGTCAGGTACGAAAACGGTTGGCGAGAAACTGTCCGGGGCCGGCAATATCCAGGTCAAGACACGGGTGGGCGGCTGAACGCCGTCGCCGAGTTTTCCGAAGGCAGTGTTGCTGGACCCGTCTCCGGTTTGGGCGTCATGCCCTGAAGGGACGCCGTTGCAAGTCTCTTCGAGATGCGCGAACGATGCTGCCGGAACAGAACGTGCGGGCAGGAAGTCCTCAAATGGTCGAGAGATTCCGGCGCGCAACCGTCCACCTCGCGGCGCGCTATGCAATCATTCAAATGCTGCAGGTTGGTATCAGGGTCCCGGTGGTGAGGGATACAGTTTTGGTTTTCGAAGAAGTGAACGAACTTCACTTGATTTATTCCGCGACGCGCGCAGCATGATGCCGTGCGCACCGTTCATGTCCCGCTCAACGATGATCGTGCCGTCCGGGACCGTTTTCGCGCCGTCAAGGCGCTGGTTCACGAAGCCGTCCCACGTGCGCGTCTTGCTGGTATAGGCCTCGTTCGCGACGATGGGCCGCTTTCCGTATTTCCGGCACATCCACGCCAGCTTCCGCTGAAAGCGGTCATGCGCCAGGCCCGGCATCGCGCGCACGGTCTTCGTCCTGATCTTCCGCTCCGACCCGGCGCTCATGTCCCTGGTCTCGAAGGATGGAAGGAGGATCACCTCGAAGGCCTGGACGAGATCGCAGGCAACCCGCCGGTGCAGGTCGTCGATCAGGTTGCGGAGACGGACGGCAAGCCTGTCGATGCGCTTCTCGAAGTGGCGCTTCCAGTCCCCGTGCCTTGCCTTCGCGCGCTGTCCGACCAGGCGGTCGAGTTCGAGCAGGAGCGGAAACACCTTGTCGGCATGGAAGCCGTCACCGTGGCTGGCGGCGTTGTTCATCGAGCATGCGGTCACGAAGGTCCGCACGTCGGGGTCAGGGGACACGATGGAGCGGAGCTGGATTTCGTCCCGCCCCACCGTGACAATGTGCATCCGAGCGCAGATGAACCACTGACCCCGCTCAAGCACGATGGTCGTCAGCTTCCCCCATGCCCGAGGAAAACGCGCCTTCCACGGCGCACGCAGAAGGAGGCGATAGACGCAACGAGGCATCGCACGTCGAACCGGTCGGAAAGATCGTCTTCTTCCAGAAGCTCGATGCTTCCTCCCGAAAGTTCGATGACGTGCCTGATGAGCGGGTAGCCGGCCCGGGTGATGCACTCCGATGTGGCAGCCACCACGTGGACTGCCTCTCCGTGCAACGCGCGTTTCAGCAAGGCGACAAGGCCTCGTCGCTCGAAATCGAACCCGGATCCAACATCACGGACAATTCGCCCGTTCGGGTAACGACCGCGCAGGAGCCGCTCCTGGGTGTCGAGAGAAAATCCTTGCCTGGCACTGGAGACACGGGCGTAAAGGATCGTGTCGGGCTCGACGGGAACCCAGACACTGTAATGTCCGTCGGGGTGTCCGCTCAAATCGTCGATAGCGCCCACCCTCGATCCAGCGTCGCATGGTTTGCGTCGTGACCTTCTCGCGTCTCGCAAGACGTGTCGTCGTCATCCACATATCGCAACTTGTGCAACATTTCCGACGAGATCAAGCCTTCATTGTTGCGCTTGTTGCTTAACTGTGAGGCAGCGTGCCCGTGACGAACTCCCGTAGTTTGGAACTGATCAACGCGGTTCAAACGATCTTGTCAACGAATGGCATCGCGACCGGTGAACTGCAGGCCTGGCCCTCGATTTGGAAGTGACGGAGCCCGAACTCGCCGTCAGGTCGCGACGCCAAGACCAAACGTCAACGGCATGATCGGGTCGCGTCGCTTCCCAGAATGATCTTCCCGTCTTTCCAGAGCCCCTCGATATCCTTTCCGTTCGAGAAGATGATCCGGCCGCTGCCGTGCCTGGCGCCGTTTTCAAATTGACCGATATACGTGTAACCGTTGGCAAGAGTCTCCTTGCCGCACCCCGAAAACACCCCGGCTTTCCATTCACCCTCGTAGGAATAGCCGTCCGGATCCCTCAGCGTGCCGAAACCATCGCGCCGGCCATTGAAAAACGCACCGGTGTAAACGCTGCCGTCACCATAGGTTGCCGTGCCCTGGCCATGCCGAACCCCGTCTTCCCAATTGCCGACGAAGGCATACCCGTCCGGAAAGGTGATCTTTCCCGGGCCATGATTCTGTCCATCGATGAACTGGCCTTCGTAGACGGACCCGTCCAGGTATCGGGCAACACCAAATCCCGTGATCTTGCCATCGACCCAGCTTCCGCCGTAGGAACTTCCGTCCGCATAGGTCATTTTACCTTGTCCATGGGACTTTCCGTCGAGAAATGCGCCGGCATAGGCGGATCCATCCGCATACGTCATCGTGCCGATCCCCGAAATTCGATCCTCGACCCATTCGCCATCGTAGACATGGCCTTCAGAAAACGTCATCCGCCCGGTGCCGTGCCGAAGGCCATCAGCATAAGTACCGACGTACCTGGAGCCGTCGGAATACACGACGTTTGCTTCGCCTTCCTGCCGGCCGAATGAAAATGTACCCTCGTATCGATACCCGCCGGGGATTGTCAGCACACCTGATCCGTGTCTCTGTCCGTCGGCGAACTCGCCGTCATAGACCTTGTCGTCAGGATAGGTGAAAACACCCTTGCCCACGATTTTTCCGTCGAGCCAGTCGCCTTCATAGACGCTTCCATCCGGGAACCGGATTCGTCCGCGGCCCTCGGGCGTTCCGGCGACGAAGTCGCCTTCGTAGACAGCTCCATCAACGAATTCAGCCGTGCCGCGCCCGTGGATCTGGCCGTCGCGCCAGTTCCCCGAGTACCGGTAGCCGCTGGGAGACGTGTATGTTCCAAAGCCGTGCTGTTTCCCGTCACGAAATCCGCCTTCGTAGACTCCGCCGTCTTCATATTCCCTCGACCCCATTTCCAGTTCCGATTGAGCATAAACGACAAATGGAAAGGAAATCAGCAGGGCGGTCGCGAGCCGAACTGAAATCCGGAGAAAATTTTCGCCCATTGGCTTTACCTTGTTGCGGCCGTTCCGAAACGTGCACGTGTGCCAAAACATGACCGATCCGCGCCTATGTGGCATTGAATGCGGCATTGTTCAATGTTTGACCGGGTCCCGCGTTGGTTCCGGTCGCGACTGTGGCGGACTTGCCGGGCGGATCTCCGGGAATTCGGGCAGTGGAACTCGATCGAAGCGGTTTCTTCCGGGCAGCAGCAGCTGACGAATTCCTCCACGAAAGAGGGATCTCGACATTCAATCCGGCGGAGTGCAGAATCCGGGAAGATCCCGGCAGGTTCCTTGTCGAGTGCCGGTATCGATCGGTCGTGAACCGAGGGACACTCCGGAATGACATACGGATTCAAGGTGACATTGGCCCAGTTGAATCCAAGGGTCGGAGACCTGGATCACAACCGGGGTCTTGCGATGCATGCGTGGCAGGCGGCCAGGGCGGAGGAATCAGATTTCCTGTTGCTGCCCGAGATGTTCATGACCGGGTACCAGGTACAGGATCTTGTTCTCAAGCCCGCCTTCACACGTGACGCGATGAGTTCGGTCGAGACGCTTGCCGCCGAAACGGTCGACGGACCTGCGATCGGACTCGGGGCGCCCCTTCTCGACGAAGGCAAACTGTACAATGGTTTCCATATCCTGATCGGCGGAAAGATCCACTGCAGCGTGCTCAAGCATCATCTTCCGAACACGGACGTATTCGATGAGCAGCGGCATTACACGCCAGGACCGATTTGCGGCCCTTACGAGGTGGCCGGAGTCCGGTTGGGAACACCTATCTGCGAGGACGCCTGGCACCTTGATGTTTGCGAGACACTGGTGGAAACCGGTGCCGAGATCCTGCTGGTTCCGAATGGTTCTCCCTATCGCAGGGGCAAACACGACGAAAGATTGGGTCACATGGTCGCCCGGGTCGTGGAGACAGAGCTTCCGCTTGCATATCTCAACCTGGTTGGTGGGCAGGACGACCAGGTATTTGACGGAGGTTCTTTCGTCCTCAATCCCGGGGGGGAACTCTGTGTCCAGTTGCCGCAGCTGGAGGAAGCCATCGTCACGGTGAACTTTCGGAGGACCGAAGAGGGTTGGCGTGCCGAAGCGGGTGAACGCGCAAGATTGATCGAAGGCCGCGAACTCGATTACCGTGTCATGGTCGTTGCGCTCAGGGACTATGTCCGCAAGAGCGGGTTCGGCAAAGTTCTACTTGGGCTCTCGGGTGGGGTCGACTCGGCACTTGTCGCAACAATCGCGACCGATGCTCTTGGCCCGGACAATGTCCGTTGCGTCCTGCTTCCCTCGGAATTCACTTCCAATGCATCGCGAGAGGACGCGTTGGTGGTTGCCGAACGACTGGGTTGCAGGATCGATGTCGTTCCCATCGCCGACGGTGTCAATGTCATCAACGATACGCTCGCCGGGCTCTTTGCTGGACGCCGGCCCGACATTACCGAGGAGAATATCCAGTCCCGGTTGCGCGGACTGCTCTTGATGGCCATGTCGAACAAGTTCGGCGAAATGCTCCTCTCCACAGGAAACAAGTCGGAAGTCGCTGTCGGCTACGCAACCATCTATGGCGACATGGCTGGTGGCTACAACCCGATCAAGGACCTCTACAAGACCAGTGTCTTCGAAACCTGCGGGTGGCGAAATCTGAACCACCGGGCGTGGATGTCGGGACCGGCCGGCCAGGTCATCCCCGAGCGTGTCATCGAAAAGCCGCCATCAGCCGAGCTTAGGCCAGACCAGACGGACCAGGACAGCCTGCCGCCGTACGAGGTGCTGGACGATATTCTCGAACGACTGGTCGAAGGCGATGCCTCGATCGCCGAATGCGTGGAGGCGGGTCACGACAGGGATACCGTGCGCATGATCGAAGCGCTGGTCTACGCATCGGAATACAAGCGTCACCAATCCGCTCCCGGCGCCCGCCTGTCGAAGCGCGCGTTCTGGCTTGACCGGAGATATCCGATTCAAAACCGGTGGCGGGACCGTTCGTGAATTCCGGTCAAATCCCGTCGCGTGGCCGGGGACGTTGGGCGGCGAGGACGGCGCTGACGGCAGACGAGGCGTCGCCGCTTGATGACGTGTCCCGAAATCTCGACTTCACAACGGTGATGCGTAAGGGTAATTCACCGGCACGCCGCGTTGGGGAAGGAGATCGCACAATCGCCCTATTCACGTGATTGCAGGGATTTCCACCTGACAGGATCGGGACGAAACGGCACACCGGCAAAACCGAAGGCTGATTCAGGGTTTGCATGTGCGGCACCCGCATTCTGCTCCGCGCCCCGTCCATCAGGCTGTCGGGGCGGGCAGTTTCGGAGGTCCTTTCCGGAGACGCGGAAGTCAGGGCCATGCCATGGCGCTTCGCTGTTCGTCCCGGTCTCTCGGCGCAGGTCATTTGTGCAGCGAATTGAAACCGCTTCCCCCGGTTGACTCTGGAGTACGAACCACATGACCATTTGCCGTTTTGCGCCGTCTCCTACCGGGTTCCTTCATGTCGGGAATCTCAGAACGGCACTGTTGAACTATCTCGTTGCCCGAAAATCGGGCGGGGAATTCATTCTCCGGATCGACGACACTGACCGGGAGCGATCCCGGGAAGAATTTGTTGATGCGATCAAGCAGGATCTCGGGTGGCTCGGCCTGCAGTGGGACCGGCTCGAACGGCAGTCTGAGCGTTTGGATCGTTACGTGGACGCCAAGGAACAACTCAGGTCGGCTGGACGTCTCTATGAATGTTTCGAATCGCGCTCGGAACTCGACCTGAAGCGGAAGAAGCAACGCCGTGCGGGTCTTCCTCCTGTCTATGATCGTTCGGCCCTTCGGCTGAGCGAATCAGAACGATCCGTCATGCGGGATTCGCGGCCGTCCTACTGGCGTTTCCTCCTCGATCGAGAACGGACAAGCTGGAATGACGGAATCCTTGGGGAACTGTCGATTGACGCGGCGAGTGTTTCCGATCCCGTGCTGATCCGTGGCGATGGCCAGTTCCTGTATTCTTTGGCGTCGGTGTGCGATGATATCGATTTTGGCGTGACGAACGTCGTCAGGGGCGCTGATCACGTCACGAATACGGCGACCCAGATCCAGATCTTTTCGACTCTCGGAGGACAGGTTCCGGATTTCGCGCATCATTCCCTCCTGACGGGCAGCCAGGGCGAAGCCCTGGCGAAACGCGAGGGGTCCCTGTCGGTCAGGGATTTACGCGATGCCGGGGTCGAGCCCATGGCCCTGCTTAGCCAGCTCGCACGCCTCGGGACATCTCGCGCGATCGAAATGAGGAAATCACTGGACGATCTCGCATCCGAGTTCGATCTGTCCGACTTCGGAACTGCACCTGCGCGATTCGACGAAAAGGAATCCGCAGCCCTGACGGCCCGGCACCTTGCCACGATGCCTTCCGAATCGATCCTGGAAGACCTGCTGTCGATCGGTGTCCCGCAAGAGATGGCGACCGAATTTTGGGAAGCCATTCGCGAAAACATCACGTCACGGGCAGACATTCCACACTGGTGGAATGTTTGTATACGCGGCGCCGAACCCTTGATTGATCCCGAAGATGCGGAATTCGTAGAGGAAGCAATGGCATTGTTGCCTCCAGGGCCGTGGGACGGCGACGCCTGGGTATCCTGGACTCGGCGGGTCAAGGAAAAGACAGGGCGAAAGGGTCGGTCACTCTTTCTTCCGTTGCGAAAGGCTTTGACGGGCAGTCCGCGCGGACCGGAAATGGCGAAACTCATGCCCTTGATGCAAAGGACCGGAGGCTGAGCGAAAAACCTGTCGTCGCGCGTCTGGTTGCCTGAACAGGGATACGCATGTCCGAGAGCACGATTGCGTAAACGGGCTGGAAGGGGTTTGGCGAAGTCGGGGCTGAACCCCAAGAGGCGGAACGAGGCGCACGGCACAGGAAGCGGGTGGCGGCACGCGTTATACGCCATGACAGCCCGGGTGCCCGGTTCCTGACAAAGATGTTCCGGCCGGGCGCCAGGTCCTCGTACCAAGAGCCGAGACATGACCCCTGGGGGATTCTCCGGGAAGCGATGATACCCGAACAGCGGAAAGGCAATGTCCCAGGCCCCGTATCGACGGCCACGACATACAGCCTGTTGCTGACTGAAAACAGCCGGCAATCCTTTCCGGAGACACTGAATTGTCGTCCTGATTGCCGTGCCAGACGGTGCCGTGGTCACGTGCGAAGGATCGTGTCACGACAGGGCGGAGACGTCCGGACAGCTATTGGGGCGCCCAACTCCGGATCCAGCGAGCGAGCGGCTTGCAAGACCTGAGTGAGATAAAGAGGCGGTCTCACTGCTTGACCCCGACGACTACGGTCCGGCACAAGCCTTTGGCGCGGCCGTTCGCGCCGGGGATGTGCAAGGGAGCTGTCTATCCAAGCGTCCGGGGAGGCGGCGATCGTGCAGGGCTGTCTTTTCCCGAACTGGTCCGGTCAGTCATGCAGCGCCGGCATTTGGACAACCATTGAAACGGGGAAACGGTCGACCTGGTCCGGGACGCGTCTGACAGGACGGTTTATCGGCTGGTTTGAGCGCAAGCGCGCCGGCATGGCGTCATGTCCGTCGCGAAGCCTGTTCAATCTAAAATGACCCGACCTCCCCCCTTTCGTCGACGGAAATCAGGCCGGGTCACGCCTTGCTAACCGGCGGGCGGTTCTTTAGGCACGAACTCGAAGAATCGAAACTGAACCAAGGGTCAAACAGAAGGAAGAGAACCATGTTTCGCGGGCTCAAACACATGCTTTCAGGTGCAGTCTTGGCGGCCGTATCGCTTGCCGCAGGCGTGGCGTTTTCTGCGCCTGAAACGGTGACGATCATTCACGTCAATGATCTCGATCGAATGGGGGAAAAGAGAGGACGCGGCGGAGTCGCGCGGCTGGCAGCAGTGGTCGAGGCTGAACGAGCGAAAGGCGGAAACGTCCTTGTCACGTTCGGGGGCGACACGATTTCCCCGTCGCTGATGTCGGGCCTTGATGAAGGCGCGCACATGATTCAGTTGCTCAACAAGGTTGGGCTGACGGCCATGGTCCTGGGAAACCACGAATTCGACTTCGGTCCCGAAGTTGCCAAGCAGCGGATTTCAGAGGCGGAATTCCCGATCCTCGGCGCAAACAACCAGGATCCGGACGGGAATGTCATCGCTGGTGCGAAACCATCGATAATGGTTGACGTCGGCGATTTCAGTATCGGCATTCTCGGGTTGACCACGGTGGGAACGATGGTCAAATCGAGTCCCGGCGAATTCACGTTCCGGCACGCGGCCGACACGGCCGGAGAAGTGGCTGCAGAGTTGCGTGAAGCCGGTGCCGACCTCGTGGTTGCCCTTGCACACACCGACACCGGAGAGGATGCGGAACTCCTGGCGCGAAGGGATGTCGATCTCCTCCTGAGCGGCGACGACCATCTGCTCCGAACCGAATACACCGGAAAAATCCTGTTCGCGGAGTCAGGCGAACAGGCCGAATGGGTGACCTTGATCGATCTGACCCTCGACGAAGTCGAGAAGGATGACTCGAAGGAATTCGTCTGGAGCGCAGGGTATCGCGTGATCGACACGGCAAATGTCGTTCCCGACGCGGAACTTGCGGCGGCAGTCGAAGGCTACGAGGCTAAGCTCAGCGACGAACTCAACGTCGAGCTCGGTGCCACAACGACCGAAATGGACAGCCGCCGCGAAGTCATTCGGTCTCGGGAGGCCGCTATTGCCAATCTGTTCGCCGACGCAATTCGGGAGGCAACCGGGGCTGACATCGGGTTGATGAACGGCGGAGGAATCCGCGCCAACCGGACCTATGAACCGGGTACGGTTCTGACCCGCCGTGACATTCAGAGCGAACTGCCATTCGGGAACAAGACGGTTCTTCTCGAAGTCTCCGGTCAGGATGTGATCGATGCGCTGGAGAACGGTTTCAGCGAGATCGAGAATGGGGCCGGTCGATTCCCGCATGTGTCGGGATTGAGCGTTACCTACGATCCGGGAATGGCTCCCGGCAGTCGCGTGATCGAGGTCTTGCGTGATGGCAGCCCGATCGATCCGGCGCAGATGTTTACGCTGGCGGTAAACGACTACGTCGCTGGCGGCGGCGACGGTTATGCCGTGTTCAAGGACAAGACCAGGATCGTGGATGAGTACGCTGCCGTGTTGATGACCGTCCAGGTGTTCAACTACATTTCGGCAAGGGGTGAAATCGCTCCTGAAGTCGAAGGGCGGCTGAATTCGGTCAACTGATTTGCGCATCAGGAAAGGCGCCCGGAAAAGGGCGGGCGCCTTTCCCTTCTCGACTTTCGGGGACAGGTTCCAAGTCGGCTCAAGACGGGTATGTTGGCCGCGGGTGGTTCCGTCTCGTCGAATTGTTTCTCTCGGGTGCGGACGTGTGGTCGGGTCGTAGCGAAAGATCCGTACCCGTTCTGACGCAGGAGCCTCGCGGTTCGGTTGCTTTCATTGAACGGTAGCACATACCTGCGGTGAAGCCGCCGGGGACCGCAACCGGGCGATATCTTCGCCGTTCTTCTGTTCGGCAAGGCGCAATTCGTGGAACTTCCGGAGGTACAACCGGAACGCGCCGGTTGTGTCGAAGTGGAGGCCGGGAGAACTCTTTACTTCGGAGTTCATGCCCGAGGTGGCGAAGAGACTCCGGATCGAGTCCGTATTTTCCTGTTTCCCGTCAAGCCCCGGCCGTGAAAGGACTACAGGTTCTCCGGTTGGGGCATTCCGAGAACATGGTATCCTCCGTCCACGTGGACGATCTCTCCGGTCGTGCTGGATCCGAATTCCGAAATCAGGAATACGGCGGTGCCCCCGATCGCATCCAGGGTTGCGTTCGCGCGCAACGGGGCGTTGGTTTCCGTGGTCCGAAATGTCTTCCGGGCGCCGCCGATCGCGGCGCCCGACAGCGTTCGCATCGGACCGGGGCTTATTGCATTGACCCGAATGGAATTCGGGCCGAGATCATTGGCGAGGTATCGAACCGTGCTTTCCAGTGCCGCCTTCGCAATGCCCATGACATTGTAGTTCGGCATGACGTTCCTCGATCCCTGGAAGGTCAACGTCAGAATGCTGCTGCCGGCTGCCATTAACGGAACCGCGCGCCGGGCAAGGTCTATCAAGCTGAAACACGAGATATCGAGACACGTGAGGAAGTTTTCACGTGAGGTGGACGTGAGGCCGCTGACCAGGTCGGACCTGTCTGCAAAGGCAATTCCATGCACCAGGAAGTCCAGCCTTCCCCACTCGTCCGCGATCCTGGAAAAGACCTGGTCGAGTTCGGAATCATCACGAACATCGGCAGGCATGATCATGGTCGAACCGATCTTGCCCGCGAGGGCTCGGACCCGTTTTCCAAGTGCCTCACCCTGATATGTAAAAGCAATCGTGGCGCCATGCGCATGAAGCGTCCTGGCGATCCCCCAGGCAATGGACTTGTCATTGGCGACGCCGAGGACAAGGCCCTGACGCCCGTCGAGCAAACCGGATCCACGATCGCCCGGCATCTGCGCCCCGTTCATCGCATTCAACCTTCGAAACGGCTCATCGCAAGCGTTGCATTGGTTCCGCCAAAACCGAAACTGTTTGAAAGTACGGTGTCGATCTCGATGTTTTCGACAAGCGCGGTCGTGATCTCGCCATTGTTGATTCCGGGGTCGAGTTCGTCGACATTGGCTGATGCCGCAATGAACCCGTGCTGCATCATCAACAGCGAGTAGATTGCCTCCTGCACCCCGGCGCCTCCCAGGCTATGGCCTGTCAGCGACTTGGTCGATGACATGGCGGGTGTCGATCCATTGCCGAAGATCCTGCGAACGGCCTCCACCTCGACGACGTCTCCTGCCGGGGTCGAGGTCCCGTGTGCATTGATATAGTCAACCCTGCGTTCTCCGATCGTGGACAACGCCAGGCGCATTGATCGTTCTCCGCCCTCGCCCGACGGTGCAACCATGTCATGTCCGTCGGATGTCGCACCATAGCCGGTGACTTCCGCATAGATCCGGGCACCCCGGGCGCGGGCATGCTTCAACTCCTCCAGCACAACCACGCCGCCCCCTCCGGCAATGACAAACCCGTCCCGATTGGCGTCAAATGCCCGGGACGCCGTCTCCGGTGCGTCGTTGTACTTGGATGACATCGCACCCATCGCGTCGAAAAGGCATGAAAGCGTCCAGTCCAGTTCTTCCCCACCCCCGGCGAAAACGATGTCCTGCTTGTCCATCTGAATCTGCTCGACTCCGTTTCCCATGCAGTGGGCGGAAGTCGAACAGGCGGACGTGATCGAATAATTGATGCCCTTGATCCGAAAGGGTGTCGCAAGGCAGGCCGAATTCGTGGAAGACATGCAGCGCGTGACCATGAACGGTCCCATGCGCTTTGGCGCCCCGCGGGACAAGACGGTCTGGTGGGCACGAAACATGTTCAGCGTCGACGGCCCCCCGGAGCCCATGATCAGCCCGGTTCTTTCGTTGGAGATGTCCTTTTCCTCGAGCCCGCTGTCCTCGATGGCCTGGTTCATGGAGATGTAATTGAACGCAGCGCCGTCACCCATGAAGCGAAGCTGGCGTTTATCGATGTGTTCCGAGAGATCTATGTCCGGTTTGCCGTGAACCTGGCTGCGAAACCCGTTTTCCTTGTAGTCTTCCGAAAAACTGATGCCGGTCCGCCCTTCACGAAGGGAGTCGGTGACTTCATCGGCATGTCTGCCGATCGACGAAACGATTCCGATTCCGGTGATCACGACGCGTCGTCGTTCCATGGTACTGCCCCCTTTCCCGTCGTCTAACGGCGGCTCATGACCGGCTCACGCAGACGTAAACAGGCCAACCCTCATGTCGTTTGCAACGAAGATTTCCTCTCCATCGGCAAGGACGCGGCCGTCCGCGATCCCGAGCTTGAGTCGCCGGTCGATCACGCGCTTGAAATCGACCAGGTACGTGACGAGGCGAACGTCAGGCGTCACCATTCCCTTGAACTTGACTTCGCCGACTCCGAGGGCACGGCCTTGTCCCGTCATTTCACGCCACCCGAGATTGAAACCGGTCAATTGCCATAGTGCATCGAGGCCAAGACAACCCGGCATGACAGGGTCGCCGGGGAAATGACACTTGAAGAACCAGAGATCTGGACTGATGTCCTGTTCGGCCACGACGTTTCCGACCCCTGATTTTCCCTTGTCGGCGGTGATTTCCGTTACACGATCGAACATCAGCATCGGTGGAGCAGGTAGCTGGGCATTGCCGGGTCCAAACAACTCACCACGCGAGCACTTGATCAGCCCGTCGTAGTCAATCGAATTCGGAAATCTGGACATGCCTGACTTTCCCCCGGTCAGGGAATTTCGGATCGGTTATCTCACGGATGGGTTGGAGGCAATAGGAGAAGACCGCCGGAATTTGGTGCAGGCGGGTTGTCACAAATGTACGTCATGGCTTTCATGGCCTCGCGGGGACCGGGTCGGTCAAGGGAATTCGAGCCGTTCACCCGGCGTTTTGGCATCCGTGATCCATTGCGTGAAAACGACGTGGCTGAACTTCAGTTTGCCGTCGCATGAAACGATCGAGGCATCCACCGAATTGGACAACCGCGCAGTGATATTCGAATCATGAATTGTGGCGTTCTGACAGGTGAAACCGCACATTCGGCGTTCGGGCCGGAGTCCAGGGACATTGCTTCGGTTCGGAGATGTCAGGCAGTGGATCGTCCGAGCCAGTTGAATTGCAGTTGTTTCGCCTCCCGGGTTATGCTGCGGCCCGGCGGACCATTTCGGGCGCACGGTGACAGGCCTGTCATGATCGCCTGACGGACTGTTCTGTCATCTCGCCCCGGCGCTGGAAGATGCCGCGAATCCGCGCCCCGCAAAGCAATTGCCGATGCCGGCCATGGGGAGACAACCCGGTGCCAACCTGAAACCGCCTGAGTCCGTCTCATCGGCATACGCGGCTACGGAGGGCGATTACCGATAGCGATCCGTCGAGGCCATGCCGTCACAATCACTGCTATCGGCGACGCGTCCTGCAAGACCATTGGGCACCGAGACCATTGGGCACCGAACGGTCCTGACGGCGGCCACGCTTGCGGCCGCCGTCAGTGACTCAATGCGGAAACGTGGACAGGAATGGCAATCCGCCGCTTCCGCCTCCCGGTTCCGCTACTCGCTGTCCGGGTCTCCCGGGCGTCCACCTCCACCTGCAAGCATCGCCAGGCGGTCGGCAAGGGATTCCATCGGCACCCGACCCGTCCTGATCTCGTCCACCCGGCGCAGCCATCGCGAGGGAATACCCGTCCGGCCAAATCGTGCCCCGAGCACCGCGCCGACGATGGCGCCGTTGGTGTCCGTGTCGCCACCCGCTTCGACGATCTCGCTGAGACCGGCTTCGAAGTTTTCCGCCCGCCAGTACGAAATCAACGCCGCCGTGAGGGCCAACAGTGTGAAGCCCATGTCGGCACCGTCAAGCCGAAGTTCCGCAAGTGTCGATCGCGATGCCAGCAGGACGGCCTCCGAAACCGACCTGGGTATTTCGGCGCGATAGCCGTATTGACGCAGTTCCGGCAAGGATGCCGCCATGCCTGTCTGCGTGGCCTGCAGCAGAGCCTCCGGCGCAAGAATCTCGCCATGCATAGCGGCGGCGGCGGCCAGGTTCACCAACGCACATGACCAGCCGCAGCGCCTGTCCCAATGCGTCGGTACGGCCGATATCACGCTCTCCCGGACCAGCCGATTCGGGTCGCTGTTCCACCGGATCGCGAGAGGTGCGCACCGCATCAGCGCGCCGTTGCCGGCCCGTCGACCGCGCCATGCCCGCCGCGAAGCCTCGACGATCGAAATGCCCGCCGGCGTCCGCGCGGTCCCTCGACGCCGATTGCGGGCAAGCCGTTGCGGGAAGGCCCCGCCGTGAAGTTCCAGTACGTTTCGGGTCAGGCCTCCGATGCCCGCACCGTTTGTTTCGGCCCACTGCCAGAACCTTTGCCCCAGATCGTCCACATCCAGTCCGCTTCCGGTCGCGGCCGCATCCGCGATTTCGATGGCTTGCGCCAGGTCGTCGTCGTCGGGAAATCCGGATGCGGCCGTGACGTCCCGCACGCCGTCGGGAAATTTCCGGGCGATTTCCGACCGCGGCCTCCCCTCCATGGCGATTCCCAGCAGGTTTCCGGTGGCGATCCCGGCCATCAGGCCTTGTGCGCGATTCGCGTCAACCTTGACGGTTCCCCGGGTCTTTGTCCCTGCCGGCTCGCCATCGTACGAGAAGGCGGCATGGACCACCGCGCCGTTCAACGTCAGAGCCTGTCCGGTCAGTTCAATGTCCGCGATCCGGTGCTCAATGCCGAGTCCCACGCCGGGCGTGTTCTGTCCCGGCGTGCATCCGAATCGCTGGACGAGTGCCTGAACCCGGTCCCTGGACGGCTGGCGGCCCGGCAGGTCCGTACTCAATTCGACGAAATGCGAACGCACCAGTTTTCCCCAATGCGGTGCCAACAAATGCGGCGCGCCGAAAAGATCCATTGAAGCAATCCGGCCTCCGACGGCTACCGCGATGCCGCACTGACCCTGAAGCGGGCCTTTATCGACGAGTTTCGCGACGGCCTCGGCACGAGAGGATTGCCACCGGTCGGTTGCATCCAGATCCGCCGCCGCTGCCGTATGGGATGCGACACCTTCAGACCTCAGCGTTGCGCCCACTTCTTCCCAGACACCCTCCTGGTTTCCGAGGCGGGAGCCGCTCTCCCGCATGGACCGGGACACGCCCGCACGCTTGGTTGCCCGGACGCGGGCTGGCGCGAACGCTTCGGCACGCTGCCATGCCTTGCGCCTTCCCCAGCGGCCCTGTTCAAGGCAACTCACGGGGACTTTCAGACTGGACATGGAGTCCACCAGCACCGAGGCATTGACTGCGCGGTTCTGTTTTCCGCCGAGATAGTGCTCTCCTTCGACGAGTAGCACCGGCTTGTCCGTGGGATTGGTCGCCAGAAGAGCCTGCACCGAAGCCGCGTCAAGCTCGTCGATGACGAGCCCCGAGGCATCGCCGGTTGCGATCGCCGGCAATTCGTTTTCCGGGAGGTAGAGTGGGAACAAGGAAATGCCGCAGCGCTCGATCGGTGCACCGACGGTTACGGTTTGGAGTGTCGGAAGTGTCATGGTTGCCTCCTTTTATTGTAGAATTGACAATATATATAAGCTGTTCCTTGATATTGTCAATGAGACAATTTATATTTTTTCCATGACCTCTGAATATGACGCTTCGGCCTTTCCGCCATTCGCGGTAACCGCTGACGTGGCGCTGTTCATGATCCGCGACGACGCACTCAACGTGTTGCTGATCAGGCGAGGAGGCGAGCCCTATCTCGGTGCCTGGGCCTTGCCTGGCGGCTTCGTGCTCCCGGAAGAGGATCTGCAGGAAGCCGCCGCCCGGGAACTTGCGGAGGAGACCGGACTCGCGGAAGGGGCTTGGTACATGGAGCAACTTGCCGCTTTCGGAGCGCCTGGCCGGGATCCGCGCATGCGGGTTGTCACTGTCGCCTTTTGGGCAATCTGCGCCGAGTTGCCGACGTCTCCAAAGGCGGGTGGGGATGCAGCAAACACCCGCTTCATGCCGGTGGAGCCGATCGAAAGCGGCGCGCTTCCCCTCGCCTTCGATCATGCACGGATCGTCAGGGATGCGCTTGAACAGGTCCGGTCGCGGATGAAACACACCGCGCTCGCGGCTCGTTTCTGTCAACCGGAGTTTACGATCCGGCAACTGCGGCGGGTTTACGAAACGGTCTGGGGAGTCCCTCTGGATCCGGGCAATTTCCAGCGATTCGTGCGCGAGAGCGGAGCTTTCGAGCAACGCGATGCGGCGTTCCCACCGCCGGAGCTGAGTGCCAGCATGTCGAGCCATGATACGGGTGTTCTGCATGGCTTCGCGCCCTCGGCGCCGGTAGCGAGAGACAGGGGGCCAGCCCGCGGCCGACCGGCATCGCGGTGGGCAGCAAGAATGACGGACAAAGGCCGGCCGGCCATGGCGGCCCGGACAATTGCCGGCCCAGGGCGTCTACCGGGTAGCGATAGCCAGACAAGGGACTGAGGCGTTCGGAACGGATTCTCTCGTGCTTTCGGTGTCATGGCCGTAGGCAAGGGGACTTTGTTGCGGTCATGCGAAGGACGGAACCGAGCGCAAATTCCCCGCCCTCGGGTACACTCCGCATACGGGACCGCAGGCGCAGGCATCGGCCATTCCCGTGCCCGAGTCGATCTTCGCGGCCGACCTGCTGCACGGCCGGTTGGCCGGTCGCCTCGACCTGTCGACCGGGGCCCGGTGGATACGTGCAGCCTGGAATGGTCCGTGCTCCGGGTTCGAAATTTTCTTGTTGATCCCAAGTAAATACTGCATTTGAAATCCGGTCCGGAATTCGGCATATTGACGTGACGGACTGCCGCGATGGCAGAATTGGACGAGGCTGCAGGGCAGATGACGGGCACTGTTCAAGGACGAGCCTCAGACTGGCTCGAAAAATCCGGCGTCAGGCCGACACGGCAAAGACTGGCTCTGGCCGAACTGCTTGTTGGTGACGGTTTGAATCGGCATGTTACTGCCGAGGGGCTGCACGCGCTCGCGGCGGAAAACGGTTCGACGGTTTCGCTGGCGACCGTGTACAATACGCTCCGCCTGTTTTGCAGGGCGGGCCTTATGAACGAAATCACGGTTGATGGCCACAAGTCCTATTTTGATACCTGTACCGACGACCACGCGCATTTTTTCAACGAGAGAACAGGGCAGCTACTGGATGCACCGGCGAACTCAGTCGATGTCAATGTGCTGACCCCTCCGCCCGCGGGCACTGAAATCGCCCGTGTTGATGTCGTCGTCCGTTTGCGTGAAGTGCAGTGAGGCCGTGGACTGTCCAGGACGAGGCAGGCGTCCGGAATACCCAGGAAATCGACTGAACGCCGACCGGGATAAGTACTGAATCCGCCCGGATCGGTTTTCATTGGAAACAGTACGGTGACATGAGCGTGAAGCCTTCCCGAAACAGGAAACTCTACGTCAGCACGCATGGCTGTCAGATGAACGTCCACGACTCGGAACGCATGGTCGACGTGCTCGGCCAGTCGGGTTTTGAACTGGCGTCAAACCGGGAAGAGGCCGACTTTATCCTGATCAATACATGCCACATCCGCGAAAAAGCGGCGGAAAAGGTCTATTCGGAACTGGGCCGGTACAAGCCGCTCAAACGCGCAAGACCTGACCTGTTGATCGGCGTGGCCGGTTGCGTCGCGCAGGCGGAAGGCGCGGAGATTTTTCGTCGGCAGCCGCTTGTCGATATCGTTGTTGGACCACAATCGTATCACCGGCTTCCGGGGATGGTGGAAAAGGCAGACAGTGGCGAGAAACAGCTCGACACCGAGTTTCCCGAAGAGGATAAATTCGATCACCTGCCCGGCGTTTCCGGCCGCGCGCGCCATACCTTTTCGTCATTTCTGACCGTTCAGGAAGGGTGCGACAAGTTCTGTTCGTTTTGCGTTGTTCCGTATACCCGCGGTGCCGAATCATCCCGTCCGGTTGCCAGTGTTCTGGCCGACGCCCGGAATCTTGCGGATGATGGTGTCGTCGAGATAACCCTGCTCGGGCAGAACGTGAATGCCTATCACGGGATAGGGCCGGACAGGTCCGAATGGTCGCTGGCCAGATTGATTCGTGCGGTGGCGGAGCTGGAAGGAATTGAACGCATTCGATTCACGACGTCACATCCAAAGGACATGAATGACGATCTGAT
Source organism: Paracoccaceae bacterium (assembly GCA_963664045.2). Taxonomy (GTDB): domain Bacteria; phylum Pseudomonadota; class Alphaproteobacteria; order Rhodobacterales; family Rhodobacteraceae; genus JAPPHA01. Next base: position 205,006 of record CAXXGT010000009.1, read on the forward strand.
CGCCGTGTTCGGCGATACTGACAAGCTGATGCCGTATCTCCATCTTCCGGTCCAGTCCGGGTCAGACCGGGTGCTCCGGGCCATGAACCGCAGGCACACGTCCGCACAATACCGCGGCGTGATCGAAAGAACTCGAAAGACTCGCCCCGACATCGCGATTTCCGGTGACTTCATCGTCGGTTTCCCAGGCGAGACGGAAGCGGATTTCCGGCAGACGCTGCGCCTTTGCGATGAGATTGTCTACGCCCAGGCATACTCGTTCAAATACTCTGCGCGGCCGGGAACGCCCGCGGCGGAACGTGACCAGGTGGACGAGACCGAAAAGTCGGATCGCCTGGCACGGCTCCAGGAGGTGTTGAGCAGCCAGCAGCGCGCGTTTCAGCGTTCCCAGGTCAATCGGGTCCTCCCGGTTCTTCTGGAAAAGCGTGGCCGATTCGATGGCCAGCTGGCCGGCCGTTCTCCATACATGAATTCAGTTCATGTCCAGGCCGGGGACATGCTGCTCGGACGGATCGTCCAGACACGAATACTGAAGTCTGAATCGAACTCACTGGCGGGCGAGATCGTGCTGGGGCGTGAACGTGTTGCCGAGGGAGGGCATCTGCCGAACGGTTTGCAATCGGATCCTGGTCAGCAAGAGGGTGTGATCGGGACGGCCTGACGGCGACGGGAGATGTCCTGCAGACGGGTCGGGTCCACCTCGGGCATCCACCCCTTTTTCCTTTCCGGATCGTTCCCATGATCCTCGCGTTGGCCAAATCGTTCATCCGGGCCGGGCGCGGCCGTTGCAGGTCGTTCACCACGACCGTCGGGGAACGTCTCTGCGATTTCGGGCCACGACCGCCCAATGGCATTCGGATAAGGTTTTTTGTCGTTCGGATAAGGAAGCCCCTGTGCTTCGGGTGTTTTTCCGGAAGCCGGGGGCTTGATGGTGGTGTGGTTCTGTCAGGCTGGTCTTCGGTTCTGCCACTTGCTCCGTGGTTGGCGTGATTCCCGGTTGTAGCTTCGCCCCGGCCTCTCGCGCTGGATGCATCGGGAGAGGCCGATCATGATCCGCTTGACGGATTGTGCGACCATCTGGCTCTGCCTGAGGAACATGGTCTCGATCTCGCGCCCCAGCAGTCTCATCCCGTTCCTGAAGTTGGTGCGCATGGCCGGCAGGTCATCGTTGGCATCGTGGTTGATGTCATGGTCGCAGCGGTTGGCGAACATGCGTGCGAGGGTGATCAGGGTGAAGGCGGCGTAGAGTTCCTGGCGCACGCCGCGTTCGGACTTCGCGTGGAAGCTCTCGATCACATCCTTTCCGGTCTTGTATCCCTCCTCGACCTGCCAGCGCCCGTGGTAGAGGTCCGAGAGTGCCTGAACGGTGTAGCGGCTGTCGTGCAGGGATGTTGCGAGACAGTATTCGGTATCGGCGGCGGTGTATTTGACCAGGCGGATGCGCAGGCTGCGGCCGCGCAGTTCGGTCGCGTCCCCGGGCGCCTTGAGGGTGATGACGCGATCGCTCTGTTCCGAAGCGATGAAGGCGTCGAAGACGGGGTTGGCATTGCCCTGGATGCGGAAGACGAAGTTCAGCCTGCGCAGGTTGTGGAGCAGGGCCATCTCGAAGGACCAGTATCCCCGGTCGTAGACGATGACATCGCCTTTTGCGGCATGGTCGAGATGGGTGAGGGCGGCCGTGCGCTCGTTCTCGTGGCTGAAGAGGCCGAAGTCTACGGGCATGCGGCTGTGCAGCCGGTAGAGGGTGCTGATCATGCCCTGGGGGTAGTGGGCATTGTCGTTCGGGGTGCGGTAACCCGAGCGCAGCAGGTCCCGCGGCAGGGTGATCTTCGATCCGTCGACGGCGAAGATGCGGTGTCCCTTCCACAGGGGGTCGTCGGGACTGTGGGCGAGGATTTCCCTGTGCAGGGTCTTGAAGGCGGCTTCGTCGAGTTTCTCGCGCGCCTCGCTGGCCGAGGACGCCGCCGGCGGTTCGTCCTGGGGCAGGGCGATGTCGGACTGCTGGCATTGTTCCCACAGTTCGCACAGCGTCGCACGGTAGCCCTGCCGGCGCGGTGCGACGACCAGACGGAAGACGAACAGCATGATCAACAGGGTGGAGAACACGCGGCGGCGTTTCTGCCAGCGGGCATCCTCGCACTCCGCCACGGCGGTGGCGGCGGCGACAAGGGTCTCCCACTGCCGGGTGAAACGGCGGTCGCTGCCACCAGAGCGCCCGCGTTCGGTCCGGCTCGGCGGTTTCGCGGGCCGTGCCGCATCGCGGTCGCCGCGCAGGATTTCCTTGCTGTCCGCGCACAGCGGCAGAACGTAGACACCCTTGATGGACTTGCCCTTGTCGCCACCGGTCGCGCCGATGCGTTCCCAGTTGGCGGCACGGTAGCACGTGGCCCTGAAGCGATCCTCCTCGACGAAGGTCTCGCACAGGACCGGCCTGTAGCCATGAAGGCTCTGCCAGTCGTCGCCACAATGGCATTTTCTTAGACATTCGGCATTTTTGTTCTGTCGTGCGTGGTGACGCACCACCCTGATTCAAGGTTGGTTTTGTTGTTCCTGGCGATTTCGTGTTTTGTGGGTTGACACGATTTCCCTTCCATGGCATGTTATGTCTGGATTGGACCGCCCTGTCGGGAGCTTGCAGCCATGGACCCGCGAATCACTGCCCTCAAGTCCACCACCTTTCTGGGCCGGCGCTTCACACGGCGCCAGATCGCCGACATCCAGGAAACGGTTGAACTGTTCCCGAACGACAGCCGCAACGAACTGTCCATGACCATCTGCGAGCACCTGAACTGGACCACGCCGAAAGGCGACTACCGGATTTCTGCCGGCCTGCGGCTTCTCGAGCACCTGGAGGAGTGCGGGATCCTGAGCCTGCCTGCGTCGCGCAACCCGGTGGCGAAGACGCGCAAGCCGATCGTCCATGTGCGGGCGTCCGACCCGCAGCCGGAGATTGCCTGTGGTCTTGGTGCCCTGGAGCCGCTGGTGCTTGAGGAGGCGACATCGCCGGAGGATGTCGCTCTCTGGAACGCGTTCGTTGAGCGTTACCACTACCTCGGATGTCCGCGGCCCTTTGGCCCGCACATCCGCTGGTTCGTCCGTGACGGCCACGGACGGTGTCTCGCGGTTCTGCTGTTCGAGGCGGCGGCACGGATGCTGCCGGCCCGGGACGCGTGGATCGGGTGGAGCGAGACCGAGCGTGAGCGCCGGTTGCACCTTGCGCTCTCGAACAGTCGATTCCTCGTATTGCCATGGGTTCGCGTCGAAAATCTGGCGTCGAAAGTGTTGTCGATGGCGTTGCGCCGATTGCCCGACTGCTGGCAGGAGCGGCACTCCTGCCGTCCGGTGGTCGTCGAGACCTTCATCGATCCGACCCGTTTCGACGGCGCCTGCTACAGGGCCGCCAACTGGCAGCAGATCGGCATGACGGCCGGGAAGCGCAGCGGACGCGGCGCCAAGCCGGCCAAGCAGGTCCTGGTCAGGGTGCTGGATCCGGAGTTCCGCGAGATCCTGAAGGGAGAGAACACGCCCCGCTCACAGCCGAAGCGCCGCAGCAGGCCTCCCGCCTCTGCGGCCGACGACCTCTTCATCGCGATGTGGTCCCGGATCGTCGACGCCGCCGCCGACATCGCCGCCCGTCACGACCGGGAATGGATGCAGAGGCGACGGGTGCTGAACAGCCTGATCGTCATGCTGTTCGTGTTCCGCCTGGTGCTGGCGCGCGGACAGAAGGGCTACGCCACCGTGACAGCGGAACTGTGGGACCAGTGCCGACGCTCCGGCATCGCGCTGCCGCAGCCGAAACCGGTCGCCGCCTCCTCGATCTGCAAGGCCCGCGCCCGCGTGCACGAGGACCTGTTCCGGGACCTGCACCGCGAGATCCTCTCACACGACACAGACAACCAACTCTGGAACCAACACCGCACCTTCGCCGTCGACGGCTCCAAGCTCAACCTGCCGCGACCGCTCGTCGAAGCCGGATACCAGACCCCCAATCCCGATGCATGGTACCCCCAGGGGCTGCTGTCCTGCCTCTACAGGCTCGACAACCGCATGCCGGTCGACTTCATCCTCTCTCCCGACACCAACGAGCGCACCGCCGCGCTCACCCATCTCGGCGCCCTCTCACCCGGCGATGTCGTGGTCCTCGACCGGGGATACTTCTCCTTCGTCATGCTCCACGCCATGACCGCACGCGGCCTGCATCCGGTGTTCCGCATCCCGCGAAACACCGTCACCGCCTTCGACGCCTTCCGCGACGCAGACCGCGACGATGCCCGCATCAGGATCACACCGGGAAAGGACGCCCTGCGGAAGCTGCGGGCCGCAGGCTTCGCAACCCCGGCCTCCCCGGTCGTCCTGCGCCTGGTCCGCTACGACATCAAAGGCGAACGATACGTGCTCGCCACAACCCTCACCGACACGGACCGATACAGTATCGCCGACCTTTCCGACCTCTACCATGGCCGCTGGTCGATCGAGGAGCTGTACAAGACATCCAAACATGTCATCGAGGTGGACGAATTCCACGGCAAGACCGAACGCGGCGTCCGCCAGGAACTCTACGCCCATTTCAACCTCATCGCCATGGCACGCCTGTTCTCCAACCGGGGCGACAGCCTGCTCGACGACATGCACGAAAGCGACAGGCCGAAAATGAAGACGAACTTCTCCAACGCACTGGCCATGCTCGCCGTCAACCTCGAGGAGATGATCCTGGCGCACACGGCAGCCCTGGCCGACACCGTCGGGCGCATGGCGGACTCCATCCTCGCAGTGAGGGCACGGTTGCGGCCCGGACGGTCATTCCCGCGCCGCTCACGAAAACCCGTCGGAAAGTGGAGCCGGAAGCGACAGAAGACCGCGTGATCACGGACTGATCCGGACCGGAGAGGGGCAAGGTGGCCCCGGAACAGCCATGCAATCTAAAGGAAATGACGCCGAATCGTTAAAGAAATGCCATTGGTCGTCGCCAAGGCGCCGCATCGCCAGGGACAGACCACAGGAGGCAAGGTTCTTCGAGTTCACCCAGGGAAACACAAGCCAGCGCGAATTGGTCACCACAAGGGGGCGGTTGCGGTCCCTGGTCCGGTCGCTCCATCCGATCCAGCGTTCCCGGCACGGCAGCGACCTGGCCGACGCATCGAACAGCAGGCAGCCCAGCCTGCGGCCCCGGCGGTCCGTCAGGAAGTAGCGGTGATGGGAATGTTCCCATTATAGCGGATGTGCGCCCCGAAGGGGCGGCGGTAGCCGAGATAGTGGTGACGGTCGACGAAGGCGTTCCACAACTGGCGCCCCTCGGTGTCCGTGACCACCTCGAGGCCCAGGGGTTGCAACTCCTTGAGCGGCGCCGAAACCGGCGGCGCGGGGTCCGATGCCGAACCCCAGACCGGCTTGTTGCTGTTCGCCCGGACCATGTTCTGCCGCTTCTCCGGCAGACGCAGGATGCCGTGCCGCTCGAGATGCTCCAGCATCCCCATGCAGGCTCCCACCTTGTCGTCGCCTTTCGCCGTCACCCAGTCGAGATGCTCGCAGATGATCCGGCAGAGCTCCTTGCGGCTCTCGTTCGGCAACAGGTCAACCGTCTCCCGGACTTCGGCGATCTGGCGCCTGGTCAGCCGGCGGCCGGAGAAGGTGGTCGAGTGCAGGGCGGTGATTCGCGGATCCATCGCATGTGCTCCATGATGACAAGCACAGCATGCATATTCGCGAAAGGAAGACAACCCCTCTGGAGAAAAACTTTTCCTGGTGAATTTCCGCCGTCAAATCAGAATGTTGCCGGCCGAGGAAAAATTCGCCGAAGATCCAGGCCTATCCGTATGCCATTGCACGACCGCCGGGCGTCAGGTCTGCCTTTGCTCCGGGCCGGAAGGTGGTTTCACGCTGAGCGTGATGACGTCGGTATCGTGGAATTGCTGGTGACGTACCGACGACGAAAGATGCCTGAGTAGACGAAACGCGACGTCGTTCTCGATGCTGTCGGGACCTGCGACCTGCTTGCCAAGGAACGCGATTTGATCCTGAATGTTTTCCTCCGCGCCGGTCGCAACGAATTCGAGAACCGCGGTTTCACTGTCCCTTAGGGCGGTCACCGAGAGATTGCGTTGACCGGGTTCGCCGGAATCGCTCTCCGTTTCATGCAGGATCAGGAGGGTTTCCTCGGCCGCCGCCTCGATCCGGTTTGCCATCAGGGAATCGAATCCGCAGCGCGACGAAAACGAACGAAGGAACTCCTGGATCTTTGGCAGCGCCGACGGATCCAGCTTGGACCTCATCTTGCTTCGACGCGGAGATGTCAGCTCCACGAACAGTGTCAGTACGATTGCCACGAGCCCTCCGGAGGTCATTCCGTTCTCGAAGAGTCCGCCGGCAACGTCCGTCACGAGGTCAGGATAGATCGCCTTGTTTTGAAAACCGACCCCCACCCAGAACGAAATTCCGACAATCACCCCCTTGCGGTAGTCGATTCCGTCGCGGAGCACGACGGTTATCCCGACGACGAACAACAGGGAGAGCAGCACCACGAGGTATGCCCCGACGACAGGTAGAGGAACGGCCAGGACTGCCGCCAGCGCCTTGGGCACGAACGCAAAAATCAGGAAAATGATGCCAGCCGCAATTCCGACCGTACGTGCGGCCACGCCGGTCAGTTCGGTCGCGGCAATGCTGGTCGAGTAGGTCGTGTTTGGAACGGTTCCGGCGATGCCCGACAACAGATTGCCGACACCATCAGCCGAAAGAGCGCCCTGAACGGCACGATAGTCGACGGCCCGTGGTTTCCGCCAGGAAACGCGCTGAATTGCAACCGCATCGCCAACCGTTTCGATTGCACCGATGAGTGTCACGAGAACAAACGCGGGCAACAATGCCCAAAAGGCGGTTCCGAATTGCAGATCTATTCCGGGCCAGGCGCCTTCAGGCAGGCCAACCCACGACGCATTGGCGATGCTTTCGACTTCGTAAAGGCCATGAAAGGACGCGAAAACCGATCCCACGATCACACCGATTACGGGCGCCCAGAGCCGGAGTGTTCCGGTTGCCTTCAAGGCGAGAACCGTGATCACGACAATGGTAACAAGTGCGGTCAAAGGAGCCGCCATGACCGAAGACGTTTCGGGAACTTTCGCCATGTTTTCGAACACGATCGGCATCACGGTGACCGGGATCAACATGATCACTGTTCCGGCGACGGTCGGTGTCAAAACCCGCCGAAACAGGTCCAGCCGACGGGCCAGAGCAAACTGAAACAGCGAAGACACGATCACCAGCGTAGCCAGTGTCGCCGGGCCGGCCTTGGCGATGGCGGCAACACATACGGCGATGAACGCGCCGGATGTTCCCATGAGCAGCACATATCCTGACCCGACGCGACCGATTCGGCGCGCTTGCAGGAATGTCGTCAGGCCACTTATGGCGACGGCCGAGAACACCGCCCAGGACGCGTATTCATCGGATCCTCCCGCTGCGCCAACAACAATTGCAGGCGTGAAGACAATGCCCGCGACTGTCAGGACAGCAAGCTGGAGGCCGAGTCCGGCGGACAAGGGCAACGGGGGTCGTTCATCGGCCTCGTAGCGAATTGAACTCTCTCGTGCCTTTGTTTCTGCTGTCATGTTTTCGCCTCATGTGACCGGGTGTATCCGGGTCGCGACAGGGCAACTGTCATCGATGACGTTGTTGAAAACAACACTTGACTGTACCTCATGGCGTTCATCCTTTTCCCGGGCAACCCCGCTAGACAACAACAGGTGCGGCCCGTGCATGGGTTCGGCGAGAACATTCGTGGTCTGTCCCCCTGGTGCTGCGCAAGAGTATTCGGGACTGTCCCAAGCGAAGGCGGTGGCGGCATCGTGCCATTCTGATGTTTCACCCAATTGCGGGTCAACCCCGAAATTTTCTTCGGCCGCCCGACGATTTCTCCCTGAGGGCCGCCGGAAATCCCGACGTGTCGGCCAAAACGAACGGGCAGATGGGACGGCATGCCAGGCGCCAGGCAGTGCGGCTTGACAACGATTCCGAAAACCGGTTCTCTGAACAAGATTTCATTCATTTGATGGTTGTACATGTGGCGCAGACATCAGCCAGTTTCTTTCATTCTGTTCGCCGGGGACTGATCAGGTCTCCCCGCATTCCTGACGAAGTTCGCCCTGCCAGTCTCGCCGACGGCTACATTGCCCAATGCGAATTGGTTGAGAGTATTCTTGCCTGCAACGGTGGCTCGGTGGTCGGGTACAAGGCCGCCTGCACGAATGCCCATGCTCAAGAGTTGCTCTCCACCGACTTTCCGGTGTTTGGGCGCCTTTTCTCCGATTCGTGCTGGCAATCCGGGCAGGTTCTCGCGGCCAATTCATTCCCCATGCTGGTCCTGGAGCCGGAGTTTGCCTTCATCATCGCGCGAGACGTGCCGGAGACCGGACCTTCAGGCACGGAATGGACTCGCGATACCATTGTCCCGTATGTCGGCGACATGATTCCCGCGATCGAGCTCGTTGGTCACGGTTTCGAGAACTGGGGAGTCTACGATGCTCCTTCGCTCGTGGCCGACAATGCTGTCCACCTCGGTTGGGTTCACGGCCTACCCAATTCGGAATGGCGTGAGATCGAACTTGCGGACTGTCGCGTCGAGCTTTGGGTCGATGACGTTATGCAGAGAGTCGGCAGCGGCAGGAATGTTCTCGGACATCCGATGAATGTCGTTGCCTGGCTTGCCAATACCCTTCCCGGGCATGGTCATCGGCTTCGTGCCGGAGACCGGGTAACCACCGGCGTGAGCACTGACATTTACCCGGCCAGCGCCGGAGAGTGCGTTCGAGCGGATTTCGGAATCCTGGGAAACGTCGAATTGACGTTCTCGGAATAACCGTCCGGCGAAATGTCCCCACGGCGGTGGCCGGACCGGCCCCGATTCAATTCCTGCCCGTGGCGCCGTTGACGCGCCCCTGTTTCGCGAGGACCTTCAATCCTTCGCGTTTGGTCAGGGGAGACAGTCGGTCGGCATTCCTGGCGATGTAGTCCAGAACGAACTCCGGCTCGACTTTTGAATATTCCCGAAGTGCCCAGCCAATTGCCTTGCGAAGAAAGAACTCTTGCCGCTCGATCGAGGGCTCGATCACATCGACCAGCAACGTCCGGTCGGTATCGGTCTTGAATCGCAACTGGGCGAGAATCGCCGTTCGCCTGAGCCAGATGTCTTCCTCGACGGACCAGCTTCGCAGGATCGTGCTGGTCTCTGTTCGGTAGGCGGCGAGCATTCGACCGATTGCATGGGACGCGATTCCATCAACAAGGTCCCACCACGCGCCCGTGACGACCAGTTCCCGCACCAGGTTGATCCGGTCAGGTGACAACCAGGTCCCGTATGTCGGGTCGTTCAGGAGTACGACGGCAGAATACAACTCCTCCCTCCGCTCGGCGGACCGCCAGATCGACAGGATAGCTGCCTCCCAGGCGTCGGCGCTGGCAAATCGGAACGCGCGCGAGGTTTTCCTGGTAATCCTGCGAACCTCGGGTACGGCCACTCCAAAGAACGGGAGATCGGATTTCATGTAGCGTTGCTGCTGTACGGCTCGTACCGGGTCCGATCTCTCCCTGAGCGCCGCCAGTAACGCGGTCCGGAATCTCGAGACAGCCTGTGGCTGGGCCGGCGTATCTTGTGGAGAGCGCATCGTATTGCCTATCTATTTCATTCAATGTCTTGCCGGCCAGGATTTCGATACCTGGTTCCGTGTCCCGGCAAGGCCGACGTTGCCGATCAAGTCGACATTCCGTTCCGCTTTTCGCCGTCGAGGGTCGGGCCGGCGAACCGAAGGAAGTCTTCGGCGATTTCCGTGACGGCGGTTTTCATCAGTTCGAGACCGTGATCAGGGCTTGCCAGCGCCGAGTGGGATCCGACCCTGCCGTCAGGAAAACGTGCCCTGTGCTCGTCGGGCGGTCCGTGCCGGTCACCGGCGCAAGCCCTGATGTATTCCTGGCTCAACCGTTCGGGTTGAATCAGCGCTTCAGGTTCATCGTCCGCCGAAATGACGCGCCCGACAGCCTGCGTGACGGAGATTTCGGATGGCGTTGCATGCATGCCTTCCCAGTCTCCGTACAATTCCTGCCGGAGGGACATGGTCCCGGGAAACTCCCACCAGCTCCTGACGCGTATCCTGGCATTTTCGAGGTCCGAAACGTCGACTGCATGAAGCGGACGCAGATTGGCGCCATGACCATTCAGGAAAAAGAACGAAGCGAATCCCTGGGAATGTAGACTCCGGATGATTTCCAGGACCAATGCCGAAAAGACATCTTCCGGGATCGAGATCGTACCGGGAAAAGACAGGTTGAAAGGCGCCGGGCTGAAGGAAATCGTCGGTGCAACCAGGGCGGCGACGCGGTCTCCCACGGCCCAGGCGATCGACTCGGCACAGACGGAATCTGTTCCGATGATTCCGATCGGCCCGTGCTGTTCAGTCGAACCCGACGGTATGATTATGGCTTGCGAAGTGCCCAGGTAATCCTCGACTTCGCGCCATGTCCTGTCCTGGAGTCGCATTTGGTTCTGCCGATCGATCCGGACCCCTGGCGCTGCACTCGATTCCGGAGGTGCATTCATCGCCCTGGCCGCAGTGCGGATTTCGAAGACCGGCCGGCTCGGATCATGATCGCCCGGTTTGGCCGATTTCGTCCCTTAAGGCGGCAGGGTGGCGCCAGGCCCCGAAGTCCGGGTCTCCAGGCGCACGTGATGGTGGATACTGTTCCCGGTTGCTGACCGATTCGGTCAGTTGAGCAGATTCCATTTCTTGCCAAGTTCGTCAAAGAACCCACGCTCGGTCTTCAATGCGATCCACGTGTTCACGTAGTTGATCCAGACTTGATCGGCCTGGGGCAACAACATCGCGATCGGTGTCGGCGCCTTGGGGGCCTCAACCGGGACGATCGCCATCTGTGGATACTTGATGACCAGTTTGTTTGCTTCCACGTTGGACGTGATATGTGCGTCCGCCCGTCCGGCGAGCACTTCCTGAAAATCGCGGGCAGGGGCCTCGACGATCTTGTGCTCGGCATTGGGGAAGAACTGCTTGACCTGTTTTTCCTGGGTTGTTCCAAGCGTTGCCGCGACCACCACGTCCGACGTGTCAAGGTCGTCCCAGTCCTGGAATCGCTCCAGGTTTTCGGCAAGAACGAGAGGAACCGTTGCGAGAGCGAAATAGCTGGACGAATACCCGGCGGCCTTGGCCCTTGCCGGCGAAATCGACGCGGATCCGGTCATGTGGTACTTGCCCGAGGTGACGCCGCTGACCAGGGTTTTCCAGTCTGTCGGTACAAATTCGACTTCAACGCCGAGGTCCTTGGCCAGTTCGGTCATGACGTCGATGTCGTAACCCTCGTATGCATTTGTGGCCGTATTTCTCATTGTCATCGGGTTCCAGTCGCCGGTCGTGCCGACCTTGAGCACGCCCGAGCTCAGGATATCCTGCAGCGCCGACTGGGCGAAGGCAGGCACCTGCAGAACCGCGAGAAACAGCAACGCGGAAGCGACGGTCTTGAATATTTTCATTTCGGTCTCCACTGATGAATTGACCGGGCCTCCTACCCCGAATTCACGCGGGATTGCAACGAGATGTGCGTGACTGCGCCGTCGGGAAGGATGCACAGGTTTCCCGGAAGGGAAACCGCTCCTTGGAATTCGAGCCTGCCGGTATCGTCACGGGAAATGTCCCGGTCACTGATCCGCTCGTTGGAGGGTGGATTCCACCTGTGAATTCGCGCGGCAGTTCGCAATGATCCGAATTCGAATTTCCGGATCAGACGAACTTCCATTCCATATTGGCCGACGATTTTTTCCGGATCAGACGGAATCCAATTCCGAAATGGAGGCGATATCATGCCAGATCTGCCGAGACGACTCTCGCCCGCAAGATCGCGAATGAACAGGGCATGAGTTAGGTCACCCTGGACGATGACCAGTATCGCCGGTTTGCGAACGATGATCCGGGTGGCTTTGTTCGCGATCTCGACCGAGCCGTCGTCGACGAGGTCCAGCGCGCGCAAGGCCTCATTCTCGCGCTCAAGAAAACCGTCGACGAGGACACACGCCCGGGTCGGTTCCTCATTACGGGTTCGGTCGAACTGTTCGAGGGAACGATCTCGCCGGACTCGCGCGCCGGCCGCGTCGAGACCGTTGATCTGCCTCCATTCAGCCAGGCTGAAATCGAAGGACGCGGACCGCCGATTTTCCCGCACTTGCATTCACGGGATCAGATTCAGACGTGTTCGCCCGGGTCCTGGCAGGTGGCTATCCGGAAGCGCGGACGCGGACCGATCCCGCGCGTCGCCATGCCTGGTTTCGTGCATACGCGCGGGCTCTCGCAATGCGCGACGCCGCCGGTCTTTCGGCAGTCTCCAAGACGGGTGAACTGTCGCAGTTGTTGAATCACGCGGCTGCTGCATCAGGCCGGTTGTTGAAGCTCTCGGCACTTGCGAAGCCTTTAGGCGTGGACAGCAAGACGATTGATTGGTGGTCGACATTGTTTGAACAGGTGTTTGTCTTTCGCCGGGTTCAGGCATGGCACCGCAACGATCTGAAGCGCCTCGTCAAGACACCGAAACTCCACTTTCTCGACACAGGCCTGCTTGCGGCACTCAGGCGCGTTGATGCTGGCGAGATTCGCAAGGATCGCACGCGGCTCGGAAGCCTGCTCGAAGGGTTCGTCTTCTCGGAGCTTGCAAGGCAATCCGAGTTGGTTCCCGATGATGTCCGGATCAGCCACGATCGCGACAAGGAAAAGGTGGAGGTGGATTTCGTCCTGGAGAAGGCAGGCAGGGTTGTCGGCATCGAGGTCAAGGCTGCGGTCACGGTAAGGCCCATGGACTTCCATGGGCTGAAACGCCTCGGGGAAGCAACAGGTAGCGCGTTCGCCTGCGGTATCGTCATGCATGACGGCGAGCGCATTCAGCGCGTCGGTGACGGGTTCTTTGCCATGTCCTTTGGCCAGCTCCGCGACGCGGGCCATACCGGCTGATTCTCCCCGGGCTGTTCCTGGCCGTGCGAGATTTTCGGAAGTGTTGCGGAGCACGCCTTGAACGCGCTGAGTGCGCCAGGTCACGTCAACGGATCATGGAGAAAGTCATGCGGGTCCGATGTCGAACGCGCCGGCACAATTGCGCGCTGGCGGCGAACGGGAATTGCATGAGCGATGATCCCGTCTCCGCTGATTTCATTGCCATGGCGTTGCCAGGGACCTGCAACCGGGTTCCGCCAGAAGTCCGGACCCGGGGAAGCCGCATCCGTCCGGGACGCGGCCTCGATCATGCTCATGGACTGAACACATCGATCACCTGCGTCTCCGATGTTGGCATTGATCGCATCCGCGTGATACCGGGTCACGGAAGTGATCGTGGAAAACGATTCAGTTCCGGGTGTTCGGATCATGATCGAAATCAATGATGTGTCGAAATTCTTCGGGGAATTTCAAGCCCTGAAGAACGTCACGCTCTATGTCGAGAAGGGAGAGCGCGTCGTCGTCTGCGGGCCGTCAGGATCGGGAAAGTCGACACTGATACGCTGTATCAACGGGCTGGAACGTCACCAGTCAGGGACGATCCGAGTTGATGGAATGCAGGTGTCGGGAGACCGGTCCAGTATCGAACGCGTTCGTCCAAAGGTTGGCATGGTGTTTCAGCAATTCAACCTGTTTCCCCATTTGTCGGTCCTCGACAACCTGACTCTCGGTCCAATGAGGTCGCGGGGGCTGTCTCTCGCCGATGCCAGGGAACGCGCGATGGCGTATCTCGACCGCGTCCGAATTCCCGAGCAGGCCGGCAAGTATCCTCGCCATCTGTCCGGCGGTCAGCAGCAAAGGGTCGCAATCGCTCGTGCGTTGTGCATGGAGCCGATGATCATGCTGTTCGATGAACCGACCTCGGCACTGGATCCGGAAATGATCAACGAAGTTCTGGACGTGATGGTCGAGCTTGCCCAAAGCGGCATGACGATGATCTGTGTGACACACGAGATGGGTTTCGCCCGCCGGGTGGCTGACAAGATGGTGTTCATGGATCACGGGGAAATCGTCGAGGCGTCCTCACCCGCAGAGTTCTTCGAAGCGCCGAAGAGCGAGCGTTGTCAGGACTTCCTGAAAAAAATCCTGCAGCATTGATGACGCAAATGGACGGACCATCTTCGCCGAAGTGCATTTCGTGGTACGCGCATTCGAGGATTTGGTTCGGGTTCGAATATCGGTGGAACGGGTTCGCCGGGACACCTGGAGGCTGACACGGCATGACTGAATATCCCGGAAAACGGCTGATTGTCCTTGTCGCACTCTTGTCGTGCATGGTCTTGTTGTCGGGATGCTCCGAGAACTGGGGATGGTACGTTGTTGACCCGACGACGAAATCCGGATCGTCTAATCTCAAATTCCTGCTCGGTGGACTATACTACACTGTACTCCTGAGCCTGACCGCGATCGTGATTTCAGTCGCGGCTGGTTTGCTGATCGCGTTGCCCGGTCTCGGCGAGAACCGGGTTCTTCGCGGGCTCAACCGCACTTATGTGGAGCTTGTCAGAGCCGTGCCTATCCTGGTGCTCATCCTCTGGGTCTATTACGGCATGCCACAAATGATCGGGATCTCGATCAGCGTTTTCTGGGCTGGCGCCGTAGCGCTGGCATTGTCCGACAGCGCGTTCGAGGCCGAGATCTTCCGTGCGGGAATCCAGTCGATCGACAAGGGCCAGTATGAAGCGGCACATTCGATTTCCCTGAACTATGTCGACACGATGCGTTTCGTCATCTTGCCCCAGGCAATTCGGCGGATCCTTCCGGCTCTCGGCAACCAGCTTGTGTACATGCTGAAGATGTCTTCACTGGTCTCGGTAATCGGAATGCAGGAACTCACGCGAAAGGCGAACGAGCTGGTCGTTACGGAGTACCGGCCACTGGAAATCTACACGGTTCTCGTTCTTGAATATCTTGTCCTCATTCTCGTGGTTTCGGCGGGTGTCCGCTGGCTTGAGAGAAAGATGCAGGCAGATGCGAGCAGGTAGCCGCCGGAATGACGTTTCGGGCGATCCGCCAAGGGGCAATCCTATAGGTCCGGCAGCCGGGTTTACCCTTGTTCGCCCAACGTGCCAACGCTTTGGCATCGGCGCCACGTCACACGTCGACAGCGGCGCCGGAATGGGATGACTCCGGATGATTCCCTTGCTCCGCGGTTTTCGATTCGGGCATTTGGACTGAACCGGCCGTCCAGGGGGTTTGGCGCCAATAGCTGGCAACACTCTTACTTGACCATCCCATGAGGACTCATCCCGAGGTCCGCGCTGGACAACCCAACGTTCCGGCCAGGGAGGAAGGGTGCTCACCGCTCACCGGTTGACGCCACTTCAACCCCGTGGCAGGTAGCAGACTCGGCGGTGCAACACATCGTTGCTGCGCGTGGACGGCTCTTGCATTGGCTCCCCGTATGAAGCGCGAAGAAGGGAATGGACAGCCTTTTGCAACCCATCTTGAAACCCATCGACCGGCGGAGACGTTGACGAAAGGCGAGAACCAAGCCTTTTGGGCCGTATCCATTCCCTTCAAGATTCTCCTGCCGTCAGGCGGAGGAACCTGCCGGACCGGTTGCTCGTGAGGCGATGATGTCGACGGTGCAGACAGTTGAACCGGTCCCGGGCCATGTCGACACCCTCGAGGTCATGACCGGCCGGACCGCTGCATCACGTGCGCGGCCGGGGACGTGCCTGCTCCTCGTTCTCACCGGTGGAGCGTCCTCTGGTTTCGCTCGTGCAGACGATATTCGCGGTTTTCGGGAAATGGCCTGATGTCACACGTATTTCCGCGTTCAAACCGCAGTCCGCCGCCCCTCGCGATGCGGGGCGAAGGGGTTTATCTCTACGATTCCGGGGGCAGGGCCTATCTCGACGGATCGAGCGGTGCGGCGGTGTCGTGCCTTGGTCACGGTGACCGTGATGTAATCACGGCGGTAAAGGATCAGTTGGACGTTCTGGCCTTCGCGCACACCCGGTTCTTTTCGTCGCAACCCGCGGAAGACCTGGCGGACCTGCTGATCGCCCATGCGCCGGAAGGGATCGAGCGGGTCTATTTCGTCTCGGGCGGGTCCGAGGCTGTCGAGGCCGCTTTGAAACTCGCGCGCCAGTACTTTCTGGAGGTCGGTCAGCCCGCACGGTCTCGCATCGTTGCACGCATGCAGAGTTATCACGGCAATACACTTGGCGCGCTGGCCGCGGGCGGAAACGCGTGGCGGCGGGAACAGTTTTCACCGCTGCTCGTCGATGTCTCCCATATCGCGCCGTGTTACGCCTATCGCGGGCGCAGGGACGACGAGACGGAAGAGGCCTACGGCCAGCGCGTTGCGGATGAACTTGA
Source organism: Paracoccaceae bacterium (assembly GCA_963664045.2). Classification (GTDB taxonomy): domain Bacteria; phylum Pseudomonadota; class Alphaproteobacteria; order Rhodobacterales; family Rhodobacteraceae; genus JAPPHA01. The sequence goes on from CAXXGT010000009.1 coordinate 221,373, forward strand.
GACTGAAATCCGGCGTCTCGGACCCGAGACCGTCATGGCTTTCATCGCCGAACCGGTCGTTGGTGCAACTCTGGGCGCGGTTCCGGCCGTGCCGCGCTATTTTCAACGGGTCCGGGAGATTTGCGATCAATACGGCGTGCTTCTTGTTCTCGATGAGGTGATGTGCGGGATGGGGCGTACGGGTACGCTCTTTGCCAGTGAGCACGACGAGGTGCGTCCGGATATCGTGACCATCGCCAAGGGTCTTGGCGGGGGATATCAGCCGATTGGCGCGATGATGTGTTCGGGCGGGATATACGATGCCCTGACCGAGGGGAGCGGGTTCTTTCAACACGGTCATACCTATCTGGGTCACCCGGCTGCTACGGCGGCGGGGCGCGCCGTCGTCTCAAAGCTGCTCGGAGAAGGACTGGTTGAGCGGAGCCGGGAGATGGGCGCACGGCTGAAGAATGCGTTGTTCGAGAGGCTTGGCCAGCATCCGCATGTGGGCGATATCCGCGGGCGTGGATTGTTCATCGGTGTCGAGCTGGTTGCTGACCGGGAGACCAAGGCAGCCTTCGATCCCGCGCGAAGGATACATCAGCAAGTGGAGCACTTCGCGTTAGAGGCCGGGCTTGCCTGTTACCCGATGGGGGGCACGATTGATGGCAGGACAGGCGATCATGTGCTCCTGGCACCGCCCTTCATCATCACGGATGGCCAGATCGACGAGTTGACGGACAAGTTCGGTTCCGCAGTGAACATGGCGACCGCGGCTTGAAGTACCGTGTTGGTGGCGGGCCGTCAGTCGCTCTTGGGGTATCGGAGCCGGACATTGAGAAACTGCGCTCAAGCCCGACGCAATGACCCCGGGCATTCGTCGATTTGGACGGCCAGAAGATGTGCAACGCGTTCCAACATCGTCGATTTGACCTTGGAAAGCCGGCATTGTTCCCGAGACTGCGAACATACATGGGTCTGCATTATTGTCGAAACGTCCGCCCCGACCCTGGTTGGCCTGAAGTGCTCATGAATGATCCGGGTCCGTACGGTTCGGACCCTGGCTTTGGCGGGGAATCCCATTCGCAGCCATGAAGGCATTGAATTCAGTCAACAGTTTGTCACGGGAATCACCGGTGAACCAGGTGCGCCCCTGTATCCCGCGGCAGGGCTCGATGCTCGCACCCAGGAGAATTGTCGGCCCAATGTCGAACACTGACACAATGTCGCCGCGATCCTCGGGATTGGTGCCGGGGCGTTCGGGTCGTGCAAGCCTTCCGATTTGAAATCCGCCCGCGGTGCCGCCGGGACAACCGTGTTTTCCAAACAGGGACCCGACGCAATTCGACCAGTGCCCGGGAATCCCCAGTCATGGCAAATTTGAAATGACGCGCCTCGCGTGAAGGATCACCATCGGTAAGAGCGCCGTTCAGACAATCCAGACCCATGCGAAGCAGCAGAGAAACGACGGCATTGCCAGCAACATCAGGATGTTCACGATCGAGAATGTCAGGGACAAACTGGCGAATGCCTGCCTTAAACCAGAAGCTCACAACCTACCAATCAAAGAGACAGGACCACTGTGACGAGGCACGCGCATGGTCGTAGGTCAATGAGAAATCGCAGTGGACTACAGGCGGGAAGTTTGCAGTACTTGCTTGCGAATTCATGCCCTGTCGGTTTTCCGAAGATGGGCAGGTTTCGGGGTGGTCTTGGTCATCACTGCAGAAATGGAGGGAGTGTGACATGCGACAGACGTGGCGATGGTTCGGACCAAAGGACCATGCAAGTGTCGATGACATGCTGCAAGCAGGGGTCGAAGGCGTTGTCACTGCGCTCCACCAGGTTCCGGCCGGAGCGGTCTGGACACCGGAGGATATCGCGGTAAGGCAACGCAACATCGCCGCGATGGAGAACGGCGCGCCAAGCGGGCTCGTGTGGGAGGTGGTGGAAAGTCTTCCTGTCTCCGAGGATATCAAGAAGCAACAGGGCGATTGGCGCGCGCATATTTCGAACTACAGGACGAGCCTGCGCAATCTGGCCGCCGCCGGAGTGGAAACGATCTGCTACAACTTCATGCCGGTACTGGACTGGACCCGCACCGACCTTGCCTATCGCCTGCAAAGCGGTGCCACCTGCATGCGCTTCGACTACGTCGATTTTGCCGCCTTTGACATCCACATTCTTGCACGGAAGGGTGCGGCCGAGGACTTTCCAAGGGAAATCTCGGCCGAGGCAGCGCATCGCTTCGCCGCGATGGACGACGCGCAACAGTCGACGCTCTTGCGAAACGTCGTCTCGGGTTTGCCCGGCGCGGCAGAGCGTTTAACCCTGGACGACGTGCGACAGCACCTCGCGGAATACGATGGAATTTCGGCGGAGCGCCTGCGCGGGAACTTCCTGGCCTTCCTGGAGCAGGTCACGCCGCTGTCCGAGGAACTGGGCCTTCGCATGTGCTGCCACCCCGATGATCCTCCAATCGGCCTGTTGGGCTTGCCGAGGGTGATGTCGACCGAGGCCGACTATTCGGCAATGGCGCGGGCAGTCGATTTGCCGGCCAACGGCATCACGCTCTGCTCTGGTTCTCTGGGCGCTCGACCTGACAACGACTTGCCGGGGATGATGAAGCGGCTTGGGGATCGAGTTCATTTCCTGCACTTGCGCAATGTCCACCGGGAGACCCCGGAAATCCGCGGTTCTTTCTACGAGGCCGAGCACCTGGGTGGTCACACGGACATGGTGGCGTTGGTTGGCGCGGTGTTGGCGGAGGAGGCGCGGCGCTGTCAGGCGGGCCGGAGGGATATTTCGATCCCGTTCCGCCCGGACCACGGCCAGGAGATCCTTGACGATCTCGGGAGGGGGGCACAGCCAGGCTATCCCACGATCGGACGGCTCAAGGGGCTGGCAGAACTGCGTGGAATCATTGCCGCCCTGACACATGCCGGCGCCGCATGAGCATCCGTCGGCTTGCCCACCCCAGGGACGTGGCAGCTGGCGTTGCAAGACCCGGCTACAATCCCGCGCGGCACGGCGTCGGCATCGTGCATCTTGGTGTCGGCGCGTTCCACAGGGCGCATCAGGCAGTCTATACGGATGCGGCAATCGCGGCCAGGGGAGGAGACTGGCGGATCGCCGGCATCAACCTGAGGCGAACCGATTCCGCCGACGCGCTGAACCCCCAGAACGGGCTGTATTCTCTGATCGTACGGGGCGAAGAGGGTGTAAGCGCGCGACTGATCGGCAGCCTTGCCCATGTCATCGCTGCAGTCCGCAACCCGGCGGCGGCGCTCGACGCCCTCTGTGATCCGGCCATCCGCATAGTCAGCCTGACCGTCACGGAAAAGGCCTACGGGATCGATCCGACCTTTGGCGCGATCGACCCCGCGCACCCGGCTATCGCGGTTGACCTGCAGACACCCCGGACACCTGCCGGGGTACTTGGACTGATCGTCGAGAGCCTGCGACGGCGCAGGGGCAGGGGAGTCGAACCGTTCACGGTGCTTTGCTGCGACAACCTGCCCCAAAACGGACCCCTGTTGCGATCCGGCGTACTGGATTTCGCCCGGCGTGCCGCCCCCGACATTGCCGACTGGATTGGCGGAAACGTCGCCTTTCCGGTCACCATGGTCGACCGCATCACCCCTGCACCAACCGAGAAAACCATTGATGACGTCAGACGCCTGACAGGCGTTGAGGACCTTGCGGTCGTCGAGACCGAACCCTTTAGCCAATGGGTGATCGAGGACACCTTCCTCACCGGACGCCCGGCCTGGGAGGCGGGCGGTGCGCTCTTCGTCGCCGATGTTGCGCCGTATGAGCAAATGAAGTTGCGAATGCTCAACGGCGCCCACTCGATGCTTGCCTACGTGGGGTTCCTGAGCGGCCATGCCCTGGTCCGGGACGTGATGGCGGACAGGGCGCTCGCCCGCCTGGTTGCAAGGCACATCTCGGCTGCTGCCGCCACGCTGGCCCCGCTCGAGGGCATTGATTTCGCTCGATACGGTGCTGAACTGGAGGCGCGCTTTCGCAACCCCTTTATCGCCCATGAGACCTATCAGATCGCCATGGACGGCACGTTAAAGGTGCCCCAGAGATTGCTGCAGCCTGCTGAGGCGGCGTTTCGAATGGGTCAGGACCTGCGACCCTTTGCCTTCGCCTTGGCTGCCTGGATGCGCTATTGCTGCGGGACGACTGACAAGGGCCATGCCTATGCTCTGCGCGATCCCCGCGAGGCGGAGATCAGGTCCGCACTGGACGGCGCCCGCCAGGCCGTCGACATCTCCGACCGGTTGCATGCCCTGCCGAATTTGTTCGGTCCCGCGCTATCGAGGAATCCGCATTGGCGAAATGAGGTCTCCACTGCACTTGATGCCATGCTGAGGCTCGGAGTATCGGTCGCCGCGCGGGCCGAGGTTGCCGCCTGACAGAAGGTTCCCACCCTCCAAGCCACGACCGATCGATTTCTTCCCCTGGAAAACGGGACGGCGGTTTCAGGGCAGGTTCGTTCGAGACCTGGCTTTCCGATCCTGTCCGTCGTCTCGATCAATTCGGAAAACATGACCGACGATTTCTGTACATTTGTCTTTCGCCTGCGCCCGATGCAGGACATCGCCCTGCAGCCCTGTGGCACGGCTTTCCCCGGCAACAATTTCGCTTCAGGACATCCGGATATGCAAATGGCGGAATCCACCGGTTCTGCCCTTGCCGTGTCGCGGCACCTGTCTTTACTCATGATCCTCAATCAGGACGCAATCGCAAGATTTCCAGGCACGTTGAATCAGCGCACATGCTCGACAACATCTTTCGTCAAGGCTGACCGGCTGCCGGCTGCCGCAAGAGCGGGATGCCAACTCCCTGCCGGGCGGATGCCGACCTCGAGGTCAGTGAGAGATTCCCTGGAGGATCGATTCAGGTTTCGGCCAGGAGATGCAGAACCGCCCGGATTTTGACGAGATCTGTGCACCGGCTGGCGGTACGGCTCGGCGGTCAACGGAACTGTCCTCGTGCAGAAGGCGAAAACGCACCCGGTCAAGAGACTGGGCCAGATGCGATGCTGGAATACTCGGTCACCGGCAGCACGCTGACCCGCTCGTCGAGCTGGTACCAATCGGGGCCAGGATGTACGATCCACAAGGGTTGCAGGGGGAGGTCAAACCGCACCGCACAGATGTTCGTCGTCGTCCTGGGCACATCCTGGTACCTGAACTCCATTCCCCACAATCAACCCAGTGCTTGCCTCACCGGATTCAGTATTGCGCCGGACAATGGGAAACGGTGGTCAAGCGCGACGCAATGACCTCGGACTTTCGTCCATCTGGGCGGTCAGAAGATGTGCAAGGCGTTCCATCATCGTCGATTTGACGGTGGAATAGCCGGGATCGTTCCAGAGATTCCGGACATGACGGGGGTCTGCATCATTGTCGAAAAGTTCGCCCCAGTCCTGGCCGGCATAGAGCGTCAATGAATGATCCCTGGTGCGTACGGTTCGGACCCTGGCCGCGGTCGGGAATCCCATTCGCGCCATGAGGTCATTGAATTCGATCAACAGTTCGTCACGGGGATCACCGGTGAGCCAGGAGCGCCCCTGCATCCCGTGGTAAGGCTTGATGCCGGCACGCTGGAGAATGGTCGGCGCGATGTCGATCGATGACACGACATCGTCCCGATCCCCGGGACTGCCGCCCCCGGGATCTGCCCAAATCAATGGTACCCGGTTGATACTGTCCCGGCTCCAGGCACCTTTCATGAGCAAATGGCTGTCCCCAAGGTAGTCCCCGTGATCGGAATTGAACAGGACGACCGTGTTGTCGGACTGACCGGTTCCGTGGAGCGTCGACAGAATGGCTCCGACTGAATCATCGATCATGGTGATCATTCCGGCGGTGAGTGCCATTGCCTCCCTGACGTGGCGGTCTGTCGCCAAACGGGCGGATTCCGGGGTCGGTGGTTCCCTGTTGGCGGCAAACTCGTCCAGGCACCATGAAAGGGGCGGCGGAACCGGAGAATGGTCGTCCGGGCGAATCGGAATGTCGAAGTCGTCAGGATCATACATGCTCCAGTATTTCCCCGGTGGATTGAACGGGTGATGAGGATCAGGAAACGAGACGAACGCAAAGAATGGCCGGTCGCTGTATGCTGCCCTTCGAAGACAGTCGCACGCCCTGTCACGAATGAATGCCGTGGGATAGAGGTTCTCGGGAATCGGTGTTCTGTAGGCCTGCGGGCACGAATAATCGTGTGCGATCTGGTTGGCCCGGTTCACGAGGTCACGCCAGTTCGGGACGGTCTGGCGGAACCACTGGAGGTAGTGCCCTCCCGCCCGGTCTCCGTGATCGGTCACCATGTCCACGTGGTCAAATCCGTAATAGGGTTTGGGGAACCGATGGTATTCGTCGGACTCATAGCGGAACGGTTCCTCGTTGGTCCTGTCAGCGTGTTCTTCGCGCCATGCCTCCCGAATGATGACGTCGCCGTCTTCGTCGTCGTATGAACGCCGGATGCCGGTAAACGGTTCGAGATGGCTCTTGCCGATCGTCGCGGTCCGGTAGCCCGCCGCCCTGAGGACATCGACGAATGTGTTTGCCAGGACCGGCAATGTACAGCCGTTGTACCTCAGCCCGTGAACGCTCGGCATTCGGCCGGTCATGATGCTTGCCCTGTTCGGCATACAGACCGGCGTTGCGACAAAACAGTTGGTGAAACGAAGTCCCTTTGCGGCAAGGCGATCGATATTGGGCGATTGAACCTGTGGATGGCCGGCAAAACCGAGCCAGTCGGCCCGCAGTTGATCGCACATGATCATCAGGAAATTCGGGTGATCAGGCATGAACATTTTCCTCCTGGCGGTCCTGACCGGATCCACCGCTTAAACATCGTCGGGGAGGCCAAACGCGTGTTTCCGGCTCCGGGCGAGTTGACGGTTCATCCCGATCGACCGAGCAACCATCCCGGCTTGTTGCCGGATAGCGTTCTCGGCGCATCAACCTTGTTACCCTGTCCGTTCGGCGCGTGCACGTGCACGGATCACTGAACACTCCGGTTCGATGCGTTCCGGTTCCGGTTCCTGTCCCTCCAGGAATACGGCCAAGCCGAGTTCCGGAAAAGCATGGCTCAAAGGAGCAGACTCTGGCTGCCAGCCAAGAACCCGCCGGCGATGTCGTGCCGTCTCGAACATTGTCCCAGGTCGCAACACCTGGTCAAAGGTTCAGGGAGAAACCGGGCCTGCAAATTCGACCGGGAGTCCGGTCGCGGCAAACAGAAACAGCCCCTCTTGTCTCCGACATCGACAGAAAGAATCGCTTGTTTGAAAGACTGTCGTGGTATACCTTATACCAACTGGTTCTGGTTGCCGGGTTTTGGATTTCGTCAACCAGGAACGAGGTGCAATGGGGAGTTGCCGGGCAAATTCCTTTGCTTGCGTGGCCGAGATGAAAGCTGTGATCGGGTCACGACCGACGGCAACACTTCCCGACAGAGAGGGAGCAAGACAATGCATACACTCAAGAAACTTTTGACTGGCTCGGTCGTGACATTTGCCGTCCTTCTGGGAGGGTTCGTGTCGCAGGCTCAGGCTGATTGGCAGCCGCGGAAGCCGGTCGAGTTCATTATCATGGCAGGTACAGGTGGGGGCGCAGACCAGATCGCGAGGCTGTTGCAAGGGCTCATTGAACAAAAGGGTCTGTCTTCGAGACCGTTCATTCCGATCAACAAACCGGGTGGTTCAGGTGCCGAGGCCCTTCTTTACCTCAAGGGCAAGGAAGGCGATGACCATACGGTCCTGGTGACGCTGAACTCGTTTTATACGACACCGATCATTCAGGAAGATCTTGGAGTAGACATTTCGACCTTTACACCGATCGGGCGCATGGCACTCGACACCTTCCTGCTGTGGGTACATGCGGACAGGGACGATATCACGGATCTGGACAGTTATGTGGCTGCGGTCCAGGCCGCTGGCGCTGAATGGAAAGTCGGCGGCACCGGTTCGGGTCAGGAAGATTCGATTCTCACGGCCATGATGGAAGCCGAGTTTGACTACTCGGTCACGTATATCCCGTTCCCGGGTGGCGGAACTGTCGCCAAGAACCTGATCGGGAAGCACATCGATTCAACGGTCAACAATCCGGCCGAACAGAACGAGTTCTACCGTGCCGGGCAATCGAAGCCGCTGGTGCAGTTCACGCCTGAACGTATGGCGGCCTATCCAGACGTGCCGACCGCACAGGAACTTGGCCATGACATCGTGTATTTCATGCAGCGTTCGATCAACGGACCTCCGGGCATGTCAGCCGAGGCGCGGGACTTTTACATCAACCTGTTCAAGACGCTGTTTGAATCCGAGGAATGGCAGACCTTCTGTGTCGAAGATGGTCTGACTTGTGACGAGTGGGTTGCCGGGGATGATCTTGCTGCGTTCCACATGGAGCAGGGCATGCGCCACAGGGAACTGATCGAATCGGTCGGTGCCGAAGCCATCACGGGAGAATAATTCCTCCCTCAAACCCTTTGGCCGGGTTCGTGCGCGTTCACGTCCCCGGTCCGCAAACCTTGTCACAGCCAACCGATGATTGCATACCGATCGTCGGTTGGCTGTGTCGGATTCGATCAACAGTTTTACCGACAGAGATGATGTCACGACCAGTTTGGCGAAATTGACTTGAGGCCATATCCATGACCGTGCGCCAGGCAGATTTCATGATGGCAATAGCCACGATCCTGATGTCACTCGGCCTGATGTGGTCGTCGACTGATGGCTTGGCCATCGGTTGGGTGCCCAACAAGGGTCCGGGGTCCGGATTCTGGCCGTTCTGGCTGTCGGTCGGGATGCTTCTGTGCTCGATTGCGACGCTGGTCCGCTGGTTCCTGCGCTCGACGGCGGAATCCCGTTCCACGGACGTTTACATGTCCCGGAATTCGATCGTTGTCGTCGGGACATCGGTTGCGGCGTTGCTCGCGTTGCTGATCGGAATCCACTTTATCGGGACCTATTTCGCGCTGTTCATTTTTCTCGCGTTCTATTTCAAGGTCGTCGGCCGTCACGAATGGCCGGTTTCGATCATGCTGATCGGAGGGATTCCGGTTTTCATTTTCGCCCTGTTCGAATGGGGCCTGCAAATTCCCTTGCCCAAGGCGATGACCGAAGAATGGTTTTATCCCGTTTTTGACATCATGTACGAAACAAATCACTTCGGGCTATACATCGTCGGGATATTTGCATTTCTTGCATTGATCTCCTTTGCGACCCACCTGCTCACCCGGACCGGAAACGGATAGATTGCCGTGGAAACGATCCTGATATCCCTGGCCGGTGGGCTGGTGCAGGCATTCGAGCCGCTCAACCTGTTGATGATCGTGATCGGATGCACGGTCGGGCTTTTCGTCGGCGCCATGCCGGGCCTGGGATCGGTTAACGGAGTCGCGATCCTTTTGCCGATCACGTTCCTGGTTCCGCCCACTGCGGCGATCATCTTTCTTGCCGCGGTCTATTACGGGGCAATGTACGGCGGTGCCATCAGTTCGATCACATTGGGCATACCGGGCGCTTCGACTGCAGTTGCCACGGTATTCGACGGCAGGCCCCTGGCCATGGCCGGAAAGGCCGATCAGGCGTTGACCGCCGCCGCGATTGCTTCATTCATCGGCGGAACGATTTCGGTGGTGCTCTTTACCCTGTTCGCGCCGCCATTGGCGGAATTTGCGCTCAAGTTCGGGCCGCCGGAAGAATTCGCGCTCATGGTCCTGGCCTTTGCGACCTTCATCGGGTTGGGCGGCGACGACATTCCCAAGACGGTTTTTTCGATCCTGATCGGTCTCGTGCTCGCGACGGTCGGGCTCGACATCATTTCGGGAAAACCGCGCCTGATCTTCTTCGATGCGTCCGGGTTCCTGCACGGGGTCAATTTCCTGGTCCTGGCAATCGGGATCTACGGTATCGGCGAAATGCTGTGGACCCTTGAGTCGACCGGAGGAAAGGTCATCGTCCACAAGGTCAACATGACCTGGAAAGGGTTCATAACCAACGTCAGGGCGGTGAAACAGTATATCAAGACCACGACTCTCGGCTCGATCCTCGGGTATTTCGTGGGAACGCTGCCTGCCGCTGGCGCAACGCCTGCGTCACTGATGTCATACGGTTTGGCAAAGACCTTTTCGAAAGATCCCGACTCGTTCGGAAAGGGTAATGTTTCAGGTGTTGCGGCACCTGAGGCAGCCAACAATGCTGCCTCGACCGGTTCAATGCTGCCGATGATTACCCTGGGTATTCCGGGATCGCCGACCACGGCGATTCTCCTCGGTGGCATGATCATATGGGGATTGCGGCCAGGGCCGCTGCTTTTCACCGAAAGACCGGACTTTGTCTGGGGGCTGATCGGTTCGCTCTACGTGGCCAACCTGTTCACGGTGTTGATCAATCTCGCCTTCATTCCGATCTTCGTCCGCGTGCTGACCCTGCCGTTCACGATCCTTGCACCCATCATCTTTGTCCTGTGCATCGTCGGTGGATATGCCCCGACCCAGACCATGCACGATGTGTGGCTCATGCTTCTGTTCGGCGTCGTGGGTTACCTGATGCGCAAGCTCAATTATCCTGTTGCGCCGGCTGTGCTGGCAATCGTGCTTGGACCTCTTGCGGAAAGATCGCTCCGGCAATCCCTGTTGTCGTCCCAGGGCGACGTCCTGATCTTTCTGGAACGGCCGATTTCGGCGGTCTGCATCATCATCGCGGTCGCATTGATGCTCTACCCGCTGTTTATCTCGTGGCGCAAACGCAGGAAGGCCTCGGCGAGCGGGTAAGCAAATTCCGAACAGCATGGCAACTGAAACTTCCGGTCCGGTACGATGGCCGGATCGAGAAAGACAGGATTGCGAACCAAGACGATGCGTATTCCGGCCGACCACGACTCGTTCCGCTCGACCAGTGCATTCGAGCTGAGCATCATTTCGGTGCCCCGGGTCACCGGGTCCGGTTCGAAAGATCTTCCCCAAGTCATGTAATTGCCCATCTTCCCAAGGAGTTAGCGAAATGTCAGCACCAGCGCAGGGCTCACGTGAAGGTTCTGTCGAATCCGGAGGCCGTCCGGCGATCACGGACGGCTTCCACTTGGTCATCGAGGCGCTCAAGCTCAATGGTATCAAGACGATTTACTGTGTTCCGGGAATTCCGATAACTGACCTGGGCCGGCTGGCCCAGGCGGAAGGTATGCGCGTGATTTCCTTTCGGCATGAGCAGCATGCCGGCCACGCCGCGGCGATCACGGGCTACCTCACGCAAAAACCCGGCATTTGCCTCACCGTTTCCGCGCCAGGGTTCCTGAACGGCCTGACGGCATTGGCAAACGCGACCACGAACTGCTTCCCGATGATCCTGGTCAGCGGGTCGTCGGAACGGGAAATCGTGGACCTGCAACAGGGCGATTACGAGGAGATGGATCAGCTCGCAATCGCCAAACCCCTGTGCAAGGCGGCATTTCGCGTATTGCACGCGGAAGATATCGGGATCGGTATTGCCCGGTCCTTCCGGGCAGCCTGTTCAGGGCGTCCGGGCGGCGTGTACCTCGATCTGCCGGCCAAACTGCTTGCCCAGACAATGGATGCCGAGGAGGGTTCCCGCTCACTGGTACAGGTCATTGATCCCGCCCCGAGGCAGATCCCGGCTGCAGATGCGGTCAACCGGGCTGTCGAAGTGCTCGAGAGCGCGAGGCGGCCCCTGATCATCCTCGGAAAAGGCGCTGCGTACGCCCAGGCGGACGACGACATCCGGGCATTGGTCGAGGCAACGGGTTTCCCTTTTCTGCCGATGAGCATGGCGAAGGGGATCCTGCCCGACACGCACCCGCAGTCCGCGGGTGCGGCCCGCTCCCTTGTCCTCAAGGAATCCGATGTTGTCATGATGGTTGGCGCGCGGCTCAACTGGCTTCTGTCCCACGGGAAGGGCAAGGCTTGGGGGACCACCCGCAAACAGTTCGTCCAGATCGATATCGAGCCGAAGGAAATGGACTCCAACGTGGAGATTGCAGCACCGGTGGTCGGTGATATTGGGTCTTGCGTGCGAGCACTGCGTGACGCCTTGGGTTCCGACTGGCGCCCGCCGGTCACCGAGTGGATCGGCGCGGTCAACTCCAAGAAGGAAACCAATCTCGCCCGCATGGCGCCAAGATTGCAAAACAACAATGTGCCCATGGACTTCCACGGTGCGCTCGGTGTTCTGCGGACGATCGTCAGGAACCGGCCGGAAGCGATCCTGGTCAACGAAGGCGCCAATACACTCGACTTTGCCCGCAGTGTCATCGACATGTATCAGCCCCGGAAACGCCTTGATGTCGGAACCTGGGGCGTCATGGGAATCGGGATGGGATTTGCCGTCGCGGCAGCGATCGAGACGGGCAACCCGGTACTAGCGGTCGAAGGCGACAGTGCCTTCGGGTTTTCCGGCATGGAGATCGAAACGATCTGCCGCTACAACCTGCCCGTTTGCGTCGTGGTTTTCAACAACAACGGGATTTACCGTGGGACGGATGTCAATCCGTCAGGCGGCGAAGATGTTGCAACCACCGTATTCGTCAAGGATGCGCGGTACGACCGGATGATGGAAGCCTTCGGTGGCGTCGGCGTTTATGCGACGACTCCGGACGAGCTTTCCCGCGCGGTCAACGAGGCCATGGACTCGGGCAGACCGACGCTGGTCAACGCCGTGATCGACGAAAAGGCGGGTACGGAAAGCGGCCGCATCGGCAATCTCAACCCCCAGAGCGCAGTTTTCAGGAAGTAGCCACACGGGCCCGAATCCCTGTCACGGAGCCAGGAGTTCCAAATGAAAGCACTGAACGGCATCAGAATTCTCGATTTCACCCACGTACAGTCCGGCCCGACATGTACTCAGCTCCTGGCCTGGCTCGGGGCTGACTGCATCAAGGTCGAACGCCCCGGCGTCGGCGACGCAACGCGGGGTCAACTCCGCGACATACCGGACGTGGATTCGCTGTACTTCACTATGCTGAACCACAACAAGCGATCGATCACGCTCAATACGAAAAACGAAACCGGCAAGTCGGTCCTGGAGCGGCTGGTCAAGGAATGCGACGTCCTCGTGGAGAATTTTGCTCCCGGCGCGCTCGATCGCATGGGTTTCGGATGGGAGCGCATCCAGGAGCTCAATCCACGCATGATCATGGCATCGGTGAAGGGCTTCGGTCCGGGACCCTACGAGGATTGCAAGGTGTACGAGAACGTCGCCCAGTGTACCGGCGGTTCGGCGTCGACCACGGGATTCCGGGACGGACCGCCGACCGTGACCGGGGCGCAGATCGGGGACAGCGGAACCGGCCTGCACCTGGCGCTGGGCATCGTCACCGCGCTCTACCAGCGGGAGAAATCCGGGCGTGGCCAACGCGTCCTTGCGGCAATGCAGGACGGCGTTCTCAATCTCTGCCGGGTGAAATTGCGCGACCAGCAGAGGCTCGAGCGCGGACCGTTGACCGAATACAGCCAGCACGGTCAGGGTATCCCGTTTCCTGAGGCGACGCCGCGTGCCGGAAACGATTCCGGTGGCGGCCAGCCGGGGTGGATTCTCAAGTGCAAGGGCTGGGAGACGGATTCAAATGCATATGTCTACTTCATAACCCAGGCGGCGGTTTGGGCCTCGATCTGCGACGTCATCGGAAAACCGGAATGGAAGGAAGATCCGGCCTACGCGACGCCGCCCGCTCGCCTCGACAAGCTGACTCATATCTTTGATACGATCGAGGCGTGGACCAAGACAAAGACGAAATTCGAAGTCATGGACATCTGCAACCCGCTGGACATTCCTTGCGGACCTATCCTGTCCATGAAAGAGCTGGCTGAAGAACCGAGTCTGAGGGAAACTGGCACGATTGTCGAAGTCGACCATCCTGCGCGGGGGAAATACCTGACGGTCGGATGCCCGATAAAACTTTCGGACAGCCCGGCCGAGGTCATTCGCTCGCCGTTGCTCGGAGAGCATACGACCGAGATCCTGACGGACGTTCTCGGTTACACCAGGGACGAAGTCCGGGACATCCAGGATTCGGGAGCCGTCGGAAAGCACGTGGTACCGGATTGACCGGGAGGCGTCGGGGTCTCGTTTCGCCTGTCCGCCGTTTGCATTTCGAACAGGCTGCGCATTGAGTAGGGTAGGGGAACAGTGTTACAGGAGCGCCCCAGAAACCAACCGCTGGAGACCTCGAAATGAGAGTCCACACGGCTCCCGCACTCCGGTTCGAGGGGATCTACACCCCGATCGTGACGCCCTTCAAGGATGACTTTGAAGTCGACTGGCAAGCGCTGGAAGACATTGTCGATTTCCTGATCTCGTCCGGCGTGCACGGGCTGATCTCCGGCGGGTCGACAGGCGAGAGTTATGCGCAGGCCGTCGACGAGCGCCTCGAAATCGCGCGGTTCATCCACGAGCGTATCCAGGGACGCGTTCCCTTGATTGTCGGAACAGGGGCCATGTTGACCGGAGAATCCGTTGCACTGGCATCGGGCGCACGGGAGCTGGGTGCCGACGGTATCCTGCTGGCAAGCCCGCCGTATGCCGTTCCGACGGACAGGGAAAACGCCCTCAACGCTCTCACCATCGACCGCGCTGCCAACCTGCCGATCATGCTGTACAATTATCCCGGCCGAACCGGAACGATGATGGGAGAGGAATTTCTTGACCGGGTAGGCCGCTCCCGAAATTTTTGCGGGATCAAGGAGAGTTCCGGCGACATCAACCGGCTTCATCTCCTCGCCCGTGATTATCCTCACATCCAGCTTGGCTGCGGCATGGACGACCAGGCCCTCGAGTTCTTTGCCTGGGGCGCCCGTTTCTGGGTGTGCGGCGGCGCAAACTTTTTGCCGCGCGAACATATTTCGCTCTACCAGGCCTGTGCGGTCGAGGGAGATTTCTCGAAAGGCCGACGGATCATGGCGGCGATGATGCCCCTGATGCGCGTGCTGGAACAGGGCGGGAAATTCATCCAGACGATCAAGCATGGTGTTTCGATCGCGGGACTGGACGCGGGTGCGGTTCGACCGCCGCTCAAGCCGCTGAACAAGGACGAGAAACGGGCCCTGGAGCTTGTCGTCAGGGTGTTGAAAACGACGGTCGCTGCCATTGATTCCGGGGGATGAACGATGCCATTGCTGACACGAGACGAATACCGGGCCATCGCCGAAGCGATGAGTTTCCCTGGTGGCGCCTTCATTGACGGCGGTTATCGGCCGGCGATTTCGGGAAAGACCTTCCAGACGGCCAATCCGGCAACCGGAGAGAAACTCGCGGATGTCGCGGCATGCGATTCCGACGACGTGGACTTTGCGGTTCAGAAGGCACGCGAGGCGTTTGACGACGGTCGATGGTCGAAAATGCATCCTGCCGAACGCAAGGAAGTGCTCATTCGACTGTGCAAGCTCGTTACGCGCAATGCGCCCGAACTGGCGGTGATGGAAAGCCTGGATTCTGGAAAACCGATCAACGACTGCGCGACAGTCGATCTGCCCGAGACGATTGACTGTCTCAAGTGGCACGCGGAAGCCATCGACAAGATCTACGACCAGGTCTCGCCGGCGTCGGATGATCACATCGCAATAGTTGTCCGGGAGCCTATCGGGGTGGTCGGGCTGGTTCTGCCCTGGAATTTTCCGTTGCTGATGATGGCCTGGAAGATCGGGCCGGCCCTCGCTGCTGGCTGTTCGGTGGTCGTCAAGCCGGCCGAGGAGACGTCGCTGACAGCCCTCAGGCTGGCGGAACTGGCCATGGAGGCCGGGCTGCCGCCCGGCGTGCTCAACGTCGTACCCGGTGGCGGCCCTGAAGCAGGCGAGCCGATCGGGCGTCATCCGGACATCGACGTCGTATCCTTCACGGGTTCGACCGAGACCGGCAAGCGCTTCCTGTCATATTCTGCCGAGAGCAACGCAAAGGAGGTTGTTCTCGAAATGGGGGGCAAGAACCCGGCAATTGTCATGGATGATGTGGAAAATCTCGATCGCGTCGCAGGCCATATCGTCAACGGTGCGTTCTGGAACATGGGCGAGAACTGCTCGGCGAGTTCGCGCCTCATCGTTCACAAGGACATCAAGACCAGGCTCCTCGAGAGGATTGCCGCGCATGCCAGGCACTGGATCGTGGGCGACCCGCTCGATCCCGATACCCGTATGGGCGCACTTGTTTCGGGGGAACATTTCCAGAAGGTCAGCGGATACCTGGACAAGGCTGACGCGGTTGTTTTCGGGGGCAAGGCGGAGGACGGATTCGTCGAAGCGACCGTCATCGAGGTCCCGGACAACGATGCGGTACTCGCGCGGGAAGAGATCTTCGGCCCGGTCCTGAGCGTAATCGAGGTCTCGTCATTCGATGAAGCCATATCCATTGCGAACGACACCGATTACGGTTTGTGCGCCTCGATCTTCACATCCAATGCCAAGCGCGCGATTCGCGGCGCCAGGGCAATTCGGGCCGGAACGGTGACGGTCAACAGCTACGGTGAGGGAGACATCACGACGCCGTTCGGTGGGTACAAGCAGTCAGGGTTCGGCGGTCGCGACAATTCCATCCATGCCCATGATCAGTATACGCAGCTCAAGACGATCTGGATTGACCTTGCGGACGATGTTGACGAGGCTATTGATTGACGGAATTCAGGGCAAGGCGGGTACCGATACATCGGGGACCAGCCGCGTGGAACGCCATACTTCCGGGACAACACCCACCAGTCGAAATTGAATCTGACCAGTCCGCTGACTTCGCCGTCGTCGGCGGTGGATTTGCCGGTCTCTCCGCGGCCGAACGCCTGCGCCAGCTGAACGCCGGGGCGAGGATTGTCGTGCTCGAAGCAGGTCGGCTCGCCGAAGGGGCCTCGGGGCGAAACTCGGGGTTCATGATCGATCTGCCGCACGATCTCGCGTCGGAAGACTATTCCGGAGGGGAGCTCGATCGGCAACGCCGCCTTATCGCCCTCAACCGGAAGGCGATTGCGTTCGCCGGGGCGGCGGTTGAGCGCTACGGTGTCAATCCCGCCTACTTTCGCCCGGTTGGCAAGATCAACGGAGCTGCCGGCGAGAAGGCGCTCGAGCTCAACGCCGGGTACACCCGGAAAATGGCCGCCCTGAACGAGGCGTCGGAATCCCTGGATTCCCGGGCAATGCACGAGGTGACCGGAACACGGTACTATGCCGGCGGCTTGTACACGCCCGGGACCGTCGTACTTCAACCGGCAGGATATATCCGCGGATTCGGAGAAGGGCTTCGGTCCGGTGTCCATGTCTTCGAGAATTCGCCGGCTATCTCGATCCGGCGAGCCCAGGAGAACTGGCTGATCAAGACGCCCGCCGCAAGCGTGACGGCCCGAAAGGTCATTCTCGCCAACAACGGGCATCTCGAGAGCTTCGGGTTCTTTCGACACCGTCTCATGCACGTGTTTCTGTTCGCGATCATGACGCCCGACCTCGGGGGGGAGATAACGCGACGACTCGGAGGATTCAGGCGCTGGGGAATCACGCCGTCTGCGCCGATGGGATCGACGGTTCGCCGGATTTCCGGCGAAGACGGCGGAGACCGGATCATCGTTCGTAGCTGCGCGAGTTTTCGGCCCGGGATGCAGGCGACACCAGGAGACCTCCGCCGCGCGAGGCGATCAATGCAGTGGAAATTCGACCGGAGATTTCCCGAATTGGCCGGAACCAGGATGGAGTTTGCGTGGGCGGGTCACCTTTGCCTCAGTCGAAACGGCGTAACCGTCTTGCGAAAGATCGAAGATGACATGTGGGCGGCCTGTTGTCAGAACGGGTTGGGAACGACGCGCGGAACCTTGACCGGGATGGCAGCAGCCGAACTCGCGACTGGTCTCGATTCCGAAATCGCGGAGTTTTTTCAGAGTGAGCCGGAACCGGAAAGACTGCCGCCACCACCGATTTCAACGATCGCGGCCAATGTGACCTTGCGCTGGAAAGAGATGAGGGCACGTCGCGAATAGCCAAGTCGACGGGGCGGTGAGTTCAAGCCCGGGCCCTTCGAAGGGCATGTCACCTCTTGACGCGTGATCCGGCTTGCGGAGGTAACAGGAAGGTAATAATCGGGCGGCTGTCTGCTGGTGGCCCCTTAGCTCAACTGGATAGAGTAGCTGACTTCGAATCAGCAGGTTCGGGGTTCGAGTCCTCGAGGGGTCACCAATTCGCCGGACTCCGCAGTGCTATTCAGGCCGGACCGCGTCGAGGGCAAAGATCCGGTTCAGTGTTCAGGATGGAGGAAGGCGTTCTCCGCTTCCGTTCATTCACCACCACTCTCGCGGTGGACGATCATTCTCGGCCTTTGGCCGGCCAGGCTGGATTAAACCTTGGCGATCGTTCGATAGGGTATCTGCAAGCGCATCTCGAGTGGTCGGACAGGGGCAAGACGAGGGCAACCCGGGGCCGACACGCCCGTTCTAGCGAAGGGCACGCCATGAAGTGGGATGACAACAGGCAAATCCGGCTGTCGGCTTCGGATCTCATCCGTTTCACGGCGTGTACGCACGCATCGCGCCTCGACCTTGCGTATCTTCACGGGGAAGACCTCGAGCCGGTTCAGGATCGTGAGGATGCTGTCCTGCTGCAGAGACGGGGTAACCAGCACGAAGCTGCGCATGAAATCCAGCTAGAGGCCGAAGGGAAAACCGTTTTTCGCATCGATTCTGATGACGTGACTTTCGAGGAAGCTGCATACGCCACGCGCGAAGCCCTTGTTCGCGGCCCGGATGTCGTCTTCCAGGCAGTGCTGGAGGACGAAGCATGGGGCGGTTCCGCGGATTTCCTCGAACGCGTGCCGGTTACGTCCGGTCTCGGATCGTTTTCCTACGAGGTCGCGGATACGAAACTGAAACGAAAGCCTGTGCCCGCCCACGTGCTTCAGCTGGTCCTCTATTCCGACCTGCTTGCCGGGGTACAGGGCCGTGAGCCGGATCGGGCTCATGTTATCCTCGGCACCGGCGACCGGTTCAGTTTCCGCCTGTCGGAATATGCCGCCTATGCGCGTATCGCGCGCGACCGCCTCCAGGCATTCGTACGGACACCACCACCAACCCGCCCGGTCCCGTGTTCGCATTGTGATCTTTGCCGCTGGCGGGCCCGCTGTTCCGAAGAGTGGGAGGCCGCAGACAGTCTCCACCTGGTTGCGGGCATCACGAAGAGCCAGGTTGCGAAACTCGAGACGGCCGGAATTCAAACCATGGAGGCGCTCGCACGTCTCGGGGAGCGGGTGCCAAGGCTTGCCGATGAAACCGCCGGGAAACTGAAGACCCAGGCGCGTCTTCAGCATGACCGGAAGACCGGCCGCCCCCGCGTTGAACTGCGTGCCCATGCCATCGGAAAGGGATTTGACCTGATGCCGCGTCCGGCCGCCGGCGACCTCTTCTATGACATCGAGGGCGACCCTTTCTACTCGGAGGACGGCACGGAAGGCCTCGAGTATCTGCATGGCGTCTGGGACGGGATGGAGTTCACCGCGCTTTGGGCGCATGACCTGGAGGCGGAGAAGAAGGCACTGGCAGCACTCTTCGCCCGTTTCGAAGAGCGTTTCCGGAGATTTCCGGCCGCGCATGTCTACCACTATGCGCATTACGAAATCGTCGCGCTTCGCAACCTGGCCACGCGACACGGAATCGGCGAGGCCCGTTTGGACCGCTGGTTGAGGGAACGCCGTTTCGTGGACCTTTTCGCGATCGTGCGCGGGGGAATTTTCGCTTCCGAGCCTTCCTATTCACTGAAGGACATGGAAGCCTTTTACGGCATGTCCCGCGAAGGCGACGTGACGACCGCCGGCGGGTCAATCGTCGCCTACGAGAAATGGCGCGAGACCGGCGAAGCCCGGATCCTGGCGGAAATCGAGGAATACAATCGCATCGACTGCATCTCCACGGAAGGGCTGCGCGACTGGCTTCTCGGAGTCCGGCCAGAAGGAAACTGGCTCGAAATCGGCGAGGGCGAGTCGGCGAGATCCGAACAGCAACAGGCCGAGAACACAGATCTCGCAAATTTCCTTGGAACTTCGGGACTGGCGGAGGAACGGAGGCGCCTGCTCTACGATCTGGGCGTGTTTCACTGGCGCGAGGCCAAGCCGCAGGCCTGGTCCGTCTTCGATGCCGCGGGGAAGGATTTCGAGGAACTCTCGGACGACCTGGACTGCCTCGCCGGGCTTCGTGCAATCGAAGGCCAGTACCCGGTAAGACGGTCGCTGGGACGCGATTACCGCTATCCGCCGCAGGAGACGAAGTTGCGGGAAGGGCGGCGCGCGAGATACGCAAGAGAGGACGGCTTCGCCGAGGTCGAAGTTGTCTGCCTCGACCGGGCTTCCCGGAACATTTCGTTGAAGATGGGACCGAGCCAGGGCAAGGACCTTCCTGACAGGCTGGACCTTCTCCCCGATTTCGCGGTGCATCCGGGGTCAATCCCGGGCGCCGTACGAAAAGTCATCGGGGATCAATGCGGACCGCGGTTAAACCGCGCCGCCGAGGATCTGCTGTCCCGCAATCCTCCGCGGTTCCGGGGCCGCTCGCCGCTTCCCCTGGGCCGGGATGTCGATACGCTTGAAGGCCTGGTCTCTGCGGTGCGGGCCATGGACCGGACCGTACTTCCGGTTCAGGGACCGCCCGGGACCGGGAAGACCTACGTGGCGGCGCGGGCGATTCTCGCGCTCGTGCAGGACGG
Source organism: Paracoccaceae bacterium (assembly GCA_963664045.2). GTDB lineage: Bacteria > Pseudomonadota > Alphaproteobacteria > Rhodobacterales > Rhodobacteraceae > JAPPHA01. The sequence continues at coordinate 242,034 of CAXXGT010000009.1, forward strand.
GAAACGCATCGCGGTTTCCTCGAACAGCCACGAGGCGATCCGGAACGTCCTGATGGAGTGCGATCACGCGCTTCGTGAGGGGTATTCGGGCCTCGGCCCCGGCGATGTTCACATCGCCCACAAGGTTGCGCGCGGGGTGGAGCTCCCGCAGGAAGTCGAGAATGCGATTTCCTGCGTGACGAACAACAACGATCCCGCGATTGACAGTGCCCATGTGGTCGGCGGAACGGCCTGGCTGTTTTCGCGGGACGAGGTCGAGGGCGCCTTCGACTACCTCTTCGTCGACGAGGCGGGCCAGGTCCCGCTTGCCAATCTCGTCGCGATGTCAAACGCGGCGGGAAACCTTGTGCTGATCGGCGATCCCCGGCAGCTGCCCCAGGTCATACAGGGCGCGCATCCGTATCCGGCAAACCTGTCATGCCTCGACTGGATCCTCGGTGACGGCCTCAACGTCGATCCGGAACACGGTGTCTTCCTTCCGGAATCCTGGAGAATGCACCCGGATCTCTGCGGCTATATTTCGGAACAACACTACGAAGGTCGGCTGGGAAGCCACCCGTCGACTGCGCGCCAGTCCGTGGGTGCTCCGGACTTGCCCGCTTCCGGAGCCTGGCGAGTTCCGGTCACCCACGAGGGCCGTGCCCAGGGCTGTCCAGAGGAGGTAATGGCTATCCGGGAAACCATCGCCAGGTTGCTGAAGGGCACGTGGACTGACCGGTACGGGCAGAGCCGCGCGCTTCGCGAGGATGACATCATCGTGGTTGCGCCGTACAACGCGCAGGTCAACGCCCTGTCCGATGCCTTGGCCGGAATCCGTGTCGGCACCGTCGACAAGTTCCAGGGACAGGAAGCGCCGGTCGCACTCGTGTCGATGACCTCTTCATCGGCCGAGGAGACAACCCGCGGGCTGGATTTCCTGCTGTCACGCGAACGCCTCAACGTGGCGGTAAGCCGGGGCAAGGGCCTGAGCCTGGTGTTCGCATCGCCACGGCTACTTCACACGAATTGTTCGACCGTGGAACAGATGCGCCTGGTCAATGCGCTCTGCGCCCTGCCTGAGACCCCATGCCGGTCTTGACGCCGGGAACCGAGGAAGCCTGGTGCAGGCTCTCGGCACCACCGCCGGAACACAACCCCTGGAGCGAACTCACAAGCTCCTGAACCACAACCGGAACCGACTCAAAACGTCTGGTTCAATGCGTCTTCAGCGGGGATTTCACGTTCGCGACGCGCGACATATTCGCGCAATGCCTCGTCCTTGTCCGCTTCGAGTTTCGGTTCCTCGTAAGCGTCGAGCAGCTTTCTCGCGTAGGACAGGGCGCGTTCGGTTGTATCCACGCTACCCTCGGCAACCCATTGCTCGATCGAGTTGTTGTCAAACAGTTCGGGGAGGAAAAACGCAGTCTGGAATGTCTCCCTTGTATGAGGGTGATCGAGAAAATGGCCTCCGGGACCGACATCGCTCACGGCCGAGACGGCGCGGTCGAAGTCGCTCCAGTCGAGCACTTGCGCCATACGGTAGGCCATTGCGCACTGTTCGGCATCGACGATGAACTTGGCGACGGAACAATGCATCCCGGCCTCGTTCCAGCCGGCGGAGTGCCAGATATAGTTTGCTCCCGAGTGCATGACGGCAGAAAGCGTCGTCGCACTCTCGTAACCGGCCTGCGCGTCGAGGATCTTGGAGCCGCCCAGGGTGTTCGAGGTCCGCCACGGAATTCCGTAGTGTCTCGCCATCTGGCCAATCATGAAGTTCATCAGGGAGATTTCGGGAGTTCCTGCCATCGGTGCGCCCGATTTCATGCTGACCGTGGACAGGTAGTGGCCGTAAACGGCTGGCGCGCCCTTGCGGATGACCTGGGTATAGGCCAGCGCGGACAGTGCCTCGGCATTCAGTTGCGCGACTGCAGCGGGAACGCTCGAAGGCGTGTTTGCGCCACCGAGCACGAAAGGAGAACAGAGGACTGGTTGGTTGCGCCGGCTGAAAGCGCGCATGCCTCCCAGCATGGTCTCATCCCAGACCAGGGGCGAGTTGCCATTGCAGTTCCCGGTCGTGACAGGATTTTCTTCCAGGAAGCTGTCACCGAAGAGAATGGCGCACATGTCCATGACATCCTCCGCGTTCTTCGGGGATGTCGTCATGCCCATGAACATCTTGTCCGAGAATTTCATCGAAGAGTACGTGATGCGAAGGTGACGATGGCTGACCGGGTGATCGGTCGGCTCGACAATATGATGCGCCGTGCTGTGCATCGCCGGGAGCATGTGGCTCAGCTTGTGAAACATGGCCAGGTCTTCCAGCGTGGGGTTGCGGCGCCGGTCATCCAGGTCGCGCAGGAAAGGCGCGCCCGTCATCGGAACGAAAACCGTGTGGCGGCCGCCCAACCGAACATTGTTTGCCGGATTGCGGGCATGGTAGGTGAAATCAGGCGGGATCGTACTGACGAGGTCCCGCACCAGGCCGCGGTCGATGTAGACGCGTTCGTCAATGACTTTCGCGCCGGCCTTCCTCCAGTCCGACAACGCGATCTCGTCCCTGAACACGACGCCGACATTCTCGAGTATCGCCATCGAAGCGTCATCGATTCGCTCGACTTCGTCCCTGTCCAGGACCTCACAGCGAGGGAGACGGTTCTCGAATCCCGGCAGCATCGTCGAGTCGACCGCCGATCTCAGGGCTCGCCGGGCGGCGCGACCGCCGGGTCGCGCAGAGCGTTTTTTGCGTCGTTCTGTTGCCATCGGCGCGTCCAGACTTGGAAGCGTGGGTTGAGCGGAATTGATCCGCGCTCGGGAAGTACACACGTTGCCGTTTGTTGTCACGGTGTCGGGCGCATTCTCCGCGGCCGGAGGAAAAGAAGGACCCGGTTGGCCCTGATTCGACGCCGGCCGGAGTGAAGGGTGTTCGAAATCGCGGGTGTGACGAAGCGCATCGTTGTGACGAGTTCGTGCCGGGCGTCGCGTCGATCGTTGGACCGGTCATGGCCAGGAATCGTGAAATCGGTACGCGCGATCGATGGCATGAGGCACTTTTGGTTGCGGAACCTCGATCTGCTGCCGACCGCGAGTTGGATGTGAATGAACGGATCGCACCTGGAGACGCGGCCCGGACGTCACGCATCCCATGGCAATTGCTGTCGATCTCCCGCTTCCGACACGGTTGGCATTCGGCCGGGCGCCTGAATCGGCTTGCGCGAACGCACCGAAAGGTGCCTGATGCTCGAACGCTCATGCGTGCATTTCGAAAACCCGACACCTTCCCCGAGAAGGATGTCGAATTCGGTACCGGGCCAAAATACAGCTACGTGACCGGAATCCCGGAAATGTGCACGGTGAACGCGTATGCGAACCAGTTGTCAGCGGCCGGTCCGGTGGGCGGCGGCTGAATCGGGAAGCGGAATTCAGATGATGCGTATTGACGGATTGCAATATGCCAATTGGTCGGAAAAGGTCTTCCGCCAAATGCGCTCGGGAGGGTTGTCCGCGGTTCATGTAACCGTGGCGTATCACGAGGGATTTCGAGAGACGGTCACGAACCTGGAGGATTGGAACCTGCGGTTTGAACGGTTTTCGGAGCTCATATGCAAGGGACAGTGGGCGGCGGACATCGATTGCGCGCGCAGGTCCGGTCGGACCGCGGTCTTCTTTGGCGCACAGAATTCGAGTCCGATCGAAAGTGACATCGGACTGATCGAAATCCTGCACACCCTCGGGCTTCGGTTCATGCAACTGTCCTACAACAACCAGTCGCTCCTGGCCTCCGGATGTTACGAGGCACAAGACAGCGGTATTACCCGCATGGGGCGCCAGGCGATCAAGGAGATGAACCGGGTCGGTTTGGTGATCGACATGAGCCACTCCGGCTCGCGCTCGACCATCGAGGCGGCAGACCTCTCTCAACGGCCCATCACGATTTCGCACGCCAATCCTCTCGAATGGTCTCCGTCTCTTCGCAACAAGAACGACGATGTCATCCGTGCGGTCACCGGGAACGGCGGGATCATGGGGTTTTCGATCTATCCCCACCATCTCAGGGACGGTTCCTCCTGCACGCTCGATTCCTTTTGTGAAATGATCGCAAGGGCTGTGGAGAAATTCGGGATTGAGCATTTCGGGATCGGCTCCGACCTTTGCCAGGATCAGCCTGACAGCGTCGTCACGTGGATGCGTACCGGCCGTTGGACCCGCGACGTCGACTACGGGGAGGGGTCCGCGTCGGCGCCGGGATTTCCACCGATGCCCGAATGGTTCCGTGACAATCGCGATTTTGCGAATATCGAAACCGGCCTCCGATCGATCGGGATGAACAATGACGAGATCGGCGCGGTTCTGGGCGGAAACTGGTACCGGTTTTTCGACGAGAGTTTCCATTCGGTGACATGATGTCGCTCGGGCCAAGGACAACCGGAGTTCCCCTGAGAAGTCCCGGCCGGGTCATGCGCCTTGAACGTCTGGGTTCGTTTCATCAGTGCCGCCTGAGTTTCATGCGCGTGCTGACGCGACGCATGGCACGCGAAAACTGGCGGTTCTCGCGCGGCGTTTTCGATATCGACGAAAACGGCGTCGGAAGGTCGGTTCATTCGGTCAAGGCAACCGGAGGTCGCATATATTCCCTTGTTTCCATTGCGCATGACTTGCCCGACGAGTTGCGGTCGGACCGGGTTATTGCCGAAGCGTGGGACGCAACGTTCGCCCTTTTCGACGGCATTCCGACCACGCGCGATCTTGACCGCCTGGAGGACAACGTCCCGTTCCAGGAAGCGGGCCGATTGACCGAACAGGAACTCGTCCTCTCACGTGCCAACCGATCCGTGCGCTTGTGGCGGCACGTTGTCGATTCCCTCGCGGCTGGAGGTCAGCCTGATCACGGCGAAATCGAGCGCGTCGGGTACCTGATGCGGACAACCGCGGTTTATGCGTCGGGTAAATTCGGGACGGCCGATCGGAATGTCGTCTGCGGCCGCCCCGAACTGCGGCTACCGTTTCAAGCCGAGATGCTGACCGTGTACCTGATCCGGACGTTCGTCCGGGACCTGGTGAATCATCTCGCCCGGTCAAGGAGTGGTTCTCCGGGCACGCGCCTGGATGATCGGGTCGCTCAAAGACTGGGGATCGGCAATTCCACGGGTCTGGGCATGGCCCCGTTCATCGTCAATCATCCCGTACTCTACAACAACTGGATTGCGGCTAGGGAACAGGCCATTGCTGCGGTGCGTTCCGTACATGCGGCGACGGAGAACGAGATCGCAGTCTTTCGCGACCTCGTCGACCGAAGTTCACGGCAGGTACGGCTCTGGAGATCTGATCACCCCTTGCAACGCGCGAAGATCGCGGACTTGCGCCGGGATTTCGATGCATTGAACGGATACCTGGAAACCCGGGACTTCGGCGATGAAATTCCGTGGGACCGACTGGTGCTCTGGTCCGAGAGCGAATTGAGCGTTGAAGGTCAGGAACTGGTCGCATCTTTGATTCTCGAACCTTATCCCGGGCTTGTCGACCAGTTGGCCGAGTCGATGGAAGACCGAAATGTCGACTCCGGCGACATTGACGGTTCCATGACGATCGGTCAGGTGAGGCAGTTGATCACCGGGCAGTTCGGGTGGGCATTCGAGACCGACTGGCAGTCTCCCGAATCCATCGCGCGCGTCTGGTACGTGTCAGAAGAAAAACTTGAACCGCGCCTCGGAGAACGGTTCGAGGAACCTCTCGAAATGTACGAACAGCCGATTGCGACGGCACGGGACGCGGTTTGCACGTACAACGCGCTTTCCGGTTGGCCCGATGACCGGATCATTGCCGGTTTTCTGCTTGAGCATCCCGATTGCCGGCACGTGGTCCGCCGCGTCCAGCGATGTCGCGCCGGACAGTATTGCGAAATCCGGGACAATCTCGTCAGCTCGGGATTACTTCCGATCGACATGCTGCGTTCGAAGCTGGCTTTTTTTGGGGCCACGAACTTCGATCCCCGCTCGGATCGCTGGGTTCGAATTTGCATGTTCGCCGGTGCGCCGTATCCGGAAGACCTGGCGACCCGGGACTCCGACACCTGGGTCTACCCGGAACCGGATCCGGGTTCCACAATAGCGCCATGAGCCGATCGCTTTCCGAAATCGAGGCCATGGCGCTCAAGGCTGCGCACGGCGCCGGTCACTACTGGGGAGTTTCGGAAGATGCCGGTCGGGCGGTTCGATGGCTGTGCTCCGCCGGAATCGACGGTTGCGCTGCCCTGGTGGGGTTGCTGTCGGGCAATGACGCGAGGGAACCGAAGGAACGGGATCCAGGTTCTCCGCAGGTCACGGCCACTGCCTGGAACTCTCCGACCGGCTTATTGTGCCCGTTGCTGGCCGGCATGGCGATTTCCGACCATGCTTCGTCGATCACTGCGGAGGGGATTGCCCTGGAGCAGGTTTCCAGGCCGGTATTGCTCGTGCCCTTTGCAGCGTCTGCCGCGAGACTGGCGCACACCGGGTTTTCCGTGGAGTGGCAGGGAGCCTCCTTGTTCACTGACGGGTACGGCCTCGCCCTTTCGCAGGAGCGTCGTGGCCTGGATGCTGCGTTTGCGAAGCGCGTTTCGGTTTGCCGGAAACGAGGCACCGGGTGCCGTCCGCTCCGAATGAGCAGGTTTCACCCCTCTGATTCCGACTGGGCGAAGCTGGAGGAATTTGCCGCCAGGACTTATGCGCCTGCAACCGACGAATCACGCCTCCTGGGAGCGGGTGCCGGCCTTTCCGACAACGATTGAATATGTCTGATCGGGTTTTCCAGGCGTCCAAGACGTGAAACGTCTATGGCGACGGTCCCCAGGGTTTCGCCAAGCAGGACGCTCTTGTGGCCGCGGGGAAACCGGCCGACACCCTTTCCGGTCGTCCCGAACGAAATCAGGTCTCCCGGAAACAAGGTAAAGTACCTGCTGGCCTCTGCAATGCAGGCCTCGACCGTAAACCTGTAGTTCCCGGTATGGTCCCGCGTGAACTCTTCCCCGTTGATGGTTCCGGTCACATGGAGGTCATTGGGATCCGGAACGCTTTCGCGCATGGTGATCCAGGGACCCATGGGTCCGAATGTATCGGTTCCCTTCGAGCGGGTATGATAGACGTAGTATGCGTCGGTATCGTCGGGCCCGTGGAGGTTTCGCCAGGAATAGAACTCGGGCCGGGCCATGTCGCGGTCATAGGTTACGGCAATGGCATCCTTGCCAAACTTGAGCCCGTGACTCGTGACGTCGTTATGCACCGTGTACCCGAAGACGTAGTTCAGGGCGACCGACTCGCTGATGTCCTTGGCGCGTTTGCCAATGACTGCGCAGATCTCCGGTTCCGGAATGACCGCGCCCCATTCGGGGTCGACGATTATCGGCTTTCGGTGGCCCTGGAGCGCCGACGGAGGTTTCAGGAAATAGTTGGGCACGCCGGGATCCCTGTGTGCCCGCCTCATCAATTCGATGTTGTTGAAGGCGACGCCGAGAATCTTGGATGGATTCGGGATCGGAGGCGCCCAGTCGATGTCCTCGATCGGAAAACCCGGGACGGGATCCACATCCAGTTCTCGAACAAGACCGGGGTTTCGTGCCTCGGCCTCGACCAATTCAAGAATCGAAGTGATCTCGCCGAGCCCGGACCTGGATGCGACCATTCCCAGGTCCCTTGCCAGGCCGTCCTGACCAAGAATGATGGCAGAGGTGCCATCGCCACTGCACCGTGTTCCAAACTTCATGAATCCTGCAACACCCCTGTTAGCCTCTCGGACGTTCTCCCATGACCCGGGTCATGCGCAAACTGCTCTGCAATGGAAGCTGGCCTGAAGAGCGTTTCACGTTCGGCAGGCTTGTCTCGACCTCGCGCGCCCTGCCGAACCTGGCCGCATGGTTCAGGGAAGAATCGCGAGGCTGATCCCGCGGGGGCAGGTGTGCAGACATCGGGAAGCGCACTCGAACAGACAGGGTTACGGAAATTCCGACGGACACGGTTCGTGCTCCCGGACACGACTGCTTTCCGTGGCTGTCAGGAGAGTTTGCGCAGCCTGTCGCCAACCGCAATTTCACCACCCTGGACGACGCGTGCAAACACTCCGCGGAGACGGTTTCGAATCCCTTCATCGGTATTGACGAAAACGCAGGCGTCCCGGCCAAAACGATCGATGAACTTGGCGCAACCCTTGTGTGGTTTCCGCGTAATCTCGATGACCGCAGATCCAATTGACAGACGCTGATCGGGCGGCAGGTTGTCAGGCGTCAAGTTCAAATCGACGATCAGGTTGTCGCCGGACAGTTCCCATCTCTCGCGCTCCCGCGCGATCAATGCAATGCAGCGCGCGTTCATGATGGATAGCTGGTCGTCTGTTTGCAGGATCCCGTTCCCGTCAGACGTCCGGTGGGCATCTGCCCAACGATCGCCGTCAAGACCGCCGGCAATGCTGACATTGCACTTCCTCGGTTCCGTGCGCTTTTCCGAGGCCGGACGGGTAACAATGGCGATCAGCGCGCCATCGTCGATCGGCGATGCAAGAATCTCCGGCAGGCCGGCGACCAGTTCATCGCGAGAGAGGTGTTTTGGCATGGAGTACTCCAGACGCGAGCGGCGGCAAGGCAATTGTTCCGGATCCTGTAACCATGCACCTGGGCGCAAAAGGTACAGGCGGACATTGGTGAACGCCCTGTATCTCGTGCCGGTGGGGTTCACCAGATTGAATTGCCAGGTTGTTGCACCCGGGATACCGGTTGCGTTCCCGATCGGACGTTTGAAAACGGAAAGGGACCCGAGCAATACTGACTTCGGGTTTCCGGCCAAGTCAAGGACCCCGAGGACTACCGAAGGCATTGGGACTGCTTGGCCCGGCGGTCGGCAAAGGCCGGTTCGATCCCGTGATGGGCGAGGTCACGAATGTCATTCACAGGCTTGTCTCCCGGAGTGAACGCGCTTTGACGGTCTTGATCTGCCAGGCCGGGTTTGTGCGTGACATCACCGATCGCGTGTGCATCTTCTGCAGAGTGGGGGGATCGAAAAGCAGGAAACGCTGGTCGAATTACCCGGAGACGTGCATTTGGGACCAGCACACAAATGTCTCGAAGCGGTCCATGAAGCCGTGTAACGGGGCCAAAGGTGAATCGCATGTTCCTGCTGCCAGCCCGGGCAGGCGGCCTTCAGCATTCTGCCACGAAACAATCCGACAACCTTCAGAACAAAAGGCGTTCAAATGTTCAAGTCCGGCGACGTAGTCATGTCCAGGAGCTGGAACCCGATCCTGGACAAGGGCCGCCACCATCGCGCCCGCCTGGGTTTCATTCTCATGTCCACGGATCTCGCGTCGGAAGCCGATTTCTTCGACATGGCCCCCGAGGGCGTCGCGGTGCACTTCACCCGGCTGAAGACCGAAGATCATACCACCAGCGAAACGCTGTCGCGTCACATCGAACACATGGCGGATGCAGCGTCCCGCATACAGCCCGATCTGAAACCGGATGTCGTCAGCTATAGCTGCACGAGCGGTTCCATCGTGATCGGCGAGGATCGGGTCATGTCCGAAGTCAGGAAGGGTGCGCCCTGGGCACAGCCCATGTGCCTTGTTCAGGGCGTGCTCGATGCGCTGAACGAACTGCAGGTGAAGAAACTTGTCGTGGGAACGCCGTACCTCGACGAGGTCAACACTGCCGAAGCCGAGTACTTGCTGGAAAAGGGCTATGAAGTCCTGGATGTCCAGGGACTCAACCTGAGCACCGGAACGGAGATGGGGCAGGTTACGCCGGAGTTCTGGAAGACCTTCGCGATCAGGATCGACCAGCCGGACGCGGATGCGGTCTTCCTGAGTTGCGGCGGCATACGCGCGCTCGAAGTTGCCGACGAGATCGAGCAGACCATCGGCAAGCCGGTCATCACGTCCAACCAGGCGCAGTTCTGGAGTTGCCTGCGTCGGGCCGGAATCACGGATGAATTGAGAGGGTTTGGGCAGATCTTTTCCAGGCCCGGAAAGGCTCTTCTGCCGCAAACCCGGCCGCGACAGGAATACGTCGATGCGGCGCCGAGCCAGACCTGACGCCATCCGGGGATGCCAAGGGCCAATTCCACGTGGCGCAAGCCGCCTCCGTTTTCTGACACTTCACTTTGGAAACGGGCTAAACTCGCTTCGGCCGCATGACGGGGGAACAGGTCGGGAACAGGAGAGACGGGGAGGTCCTTGTGGGTACCGATGACTTCAGTTTGTCGGCGTTGAGGCGCGATTTCCACCGTTTCCCCGAACTCGGTTTCCGGGAGAACCGCACGAAGGCCAAGGTTGCGGAATTCCTCCGCGAACTCGGCCTCGAAGTGCACGAGGGCGTGGGCGTGGTGGGAGTCCTCCGGTCCGGTGAAGGCAACCGGGCAATTGGGTTGCGCGCTGACATGGATGCTCTTCCGATTCATGAGGCGAGCCGACACGAGTATCCGTCCGAAACGCCCGGCGTCATGCATGCCTGTGGGCATGACGGCCACATGACCATGCTTCTGGGGGCAGCCCGGGCCCTTGCCGGCGATCCCGGCTTCAGCGGTACCGTCGTGTTCATTTTCCAGCCTAACGAAGAGCACGGCCTCGGTGCGAAGGCGATGCTCGAGGAGGGCGTTCTGGAGCGTTTCCCCATCGAGGAAATCTACGCCATGCACAATCTGCCCGGCGCGCCGGCCGGGCAGGTGTCAACCCGACCCGGCCTGATTTGCTCCTCGGAAAGCCTGTTCGAAATTACCATCCGCGGCCAGTGCGGCCACGCCTCGATGCCGCAGGCAGGTCAGGACTCGATCACGATCGGGGCGGAAATGGTGCTGGCGCTGCAGACGATCGTATCGCGGAAGCTGCCTCCCGGCGCCGGGGCGGTGGTGTCGGTAACCGAATTCCAGACCGACGGTCAGCGCAACCTGTTGCCGGGCACGGTGACGTTGAAGGGGGACGTACGTGCCCGCGGCCCCGAAGATCGAAACAACATCGAGATCTTCATGCGCCAGATCGCGGAAGGCGTTGCAGCGGCGCACCGTGTTTCTGTCGATGTGGACTTCAGCACCGAATTCATCGAGACGACCAACGCCGAGGAGCCTACGGAGGCAGTGATACGTGCGGCGCGGAGCGCCGGGCTGGACACCATACCCGACCGGCAGCCGATGAGTTTTTCCGAGGATTTTGCCCATTTCGCCGCTGCGGTGCCGGGCTGTTTCCTGCTCCTCGGCAACGGAGAGGACGGAGCTCACGGGCAGCCGCTTCACGCGAACGATTACGATTTCAACGACGATGTTTCACCGATCGGAGTGGCGTTCTGGACGAAACTTGTCCGTGACCGCCTTTCCTCTCGGCAAGAGGATGGCAGATGACGGTGTTTTCTTCCCGTATGCAGACGTTTCGCGGGCGCCTTGCCGAAGCCGGGATCGACGTGGCGCTGATCACGGATGACGACAATGTCTATTACCTGACCGGCTATTACGATTACCTGCACATGGAATTCGGTCGCCCGACGATCCTGGCCGTGCCGCGCGATGGAGACAGCCTGCTCATAACACCAACAATCGACCTGAATTCCGCACGGACTTCGGCGCGGGTTGACAGGATCGCACCCTGGAACGACGGGAAAGGCAACGAATGGCGCGAAGAACTGCCAGGCATCGTCAAGGGAGCGGCCCGCGTCGCCATCGAATCCGATCAAATGCCGCCTGTCGTGCGCACGTTTCTCGGCGAGCTGGTGGATTCCGGAAAATTGACGAGCGCGACAGCCATCCTGGCCGATTTGAGGATGATCAAGTCAGACGAGGAACTGCAACTTGCCCGGCATGCCGGGCAGGTCGGCAAAGCCATGATGGAGGCCGGCCGCGCCGCGATCGCCGATGGCGTACCGGAATACGAGGTGGCGATCGCCACGTCACAGGCCGGCACCCGCAAGGCGGCGGAGCTGCTGTCGGCGCATTACGATGATGCCTACATGTCACCGAACACCCACTTCCTGCAGATCATGGCCTCGGGCGAGACGATCATCAACACCCATCGCAGGGCCTCGATGCGCGTCATGCGCCGAGGCGAACCTGTTTTCCTCTGCTTCTGTGGCATGACCAACTTCCACCGGTTCAAGCTGGGGTTCGACCGGACATTCTGGATCGGCGAGATCGCCGACAAGTCGCAGGCTGCGGTCTATGAAGTGGCGGTCGCGAGCCAGAAAGCGGCCCTCGACGCGCTGCGCCCGGGCGTGACTGCGGAAAGTGTCCATGCCGCCTACGCCGAGGTCATCGCGGGTGCCGGATACGAATACCCGTTTCGGTGTGGGCGGTCGACGGGTTTCAGTTTTCTCGAGAGTCCGCAACTGGTGACCGGGGACACGACGATCCTGAAACCCGGTATGGTCCTGGTCGTGGATGGATCGGTTTCGGTCGAGACGTTCCGCGCCCAGGTCGGAGACAGCTTCATCGTCACCGAGAATGGCTGGGAGCCGGTTACCGACCATCCCAAGGCCCTGGATGAGGTCATTTTGTAGCGGTGCGGCCAAACTCCGAAATCGCACCTGCCATGTCGACCTGAATGTGTCGGCGATCCGGACGTCACGGGCGGTCTCGCCCCAATGTGGAGTTCTGACCGTGCACCTGAGCACCGACGATCGCCGCCGCGGCATGCAGCTCCTCCCGGAAGACCTCGTTGCCGTCATCCATCATCGCGGACGCAGCCGTTCCGAGGATGAGCATGCGCGGCATGTCATCACCGGCATCCCCGGTCACCTGCCCGGCGGTGCGGTTGCGCCAGGAACGGTCACAATTCCCGGTGGCCGAAACGAAAGGGACATCGCAGACTGGCAACATGCAGCCGCCGATGCAGGGGAAACGATGCCGCCTGGACCAGCCTCGTTCGATGCATGGCCACGATCACGCCAGCTCCGAAGCCCGGGAGTCGCGTATTTTCAATCCGAGGGAGGGCCGAATTGGATATGAACCGAAGACCTGCGCCAGGCCGTGGTTTCGCTGCCGCCGAGTTCGAGACGCGCACGGCGATCGCTCAAGAAATGATGGACCGGTTCGCGTTGAGCGCCATGCTTCTGTCGACCGAAGCCGAGGTTCGCTACTATTCGGGTTTCCATACGCCGTTCTGGCAAAGCCCGACGCGCCCCTGGTTTCTGCTGGTACCGCTCGAAGGCAAACCGATTGCGATCATTCCCGGGATCGGGGCTGCCTGCATGGCCGCCACCTGGATCGAGGATGTCCGAACCTGGCCAGCCCCGCAACCGGACGATGACGGCGTAACGCTTTTGGCCGAAGCGCTGAGCGAAATTGCCGGCACCGACGGAAAGATCGGGATTCCCATGGGTCACGAAACCCATGTCCGCATGCCCGCTGCAGACTTTGACCGGTTGCGGGCCCAGGTCGGGGTTGACCGTTTTGTTCGACGCCACCGGCATTGTGCGTGCGCAAAGGATGGTTAAGTCCGAGGCCGAGATCGAAAAGATCGCCCATGTCTGCGCAATCGCGTCCGACTCGTTCGAGGCACTCCCGGGCTTCGTGCAGATTGGTGACACCGAACGTCGGGCCTTCGCCAAAATGCGGATCGATTTGCTGCAGCGGGGCGCCGATGACGTTCCCTACCTGGTCGGCGGGATCCGGGCCCTGGCGGAATTGCAGGCGTAATCGAGCAGCCCACCGACCGAATTCTCGGTTCTGGAGAGGTCATGATGCTCGACACCGGGGCCGTGTTCGACGGGTATTTCTGCGACTTTGACCGGAATTATGCCCTTGAACATGCCGCGGACGAGATACGACGGGCCTACGACGTGGTTTATGCCGCTACCGAGGCGGGAATCGCCGCGGCAGTTCCCGGTGCAAGCTCAGCCGATCTCTTTCAGGCCATGGCCAACGTGTTGTCCGATAACGGAGCAAGCGAAGGAGACATTGGCCGCCATGGCCACGGGCTTGGCATGCAATTGACCGAATGGCCGTCGCACACGCACTCTGACAGGACCGTTCTCGAGGTCGGAATGGTCGTCACGATAGAACCCGGTATGGGATTTGGCGACGGCAAGATCATGGTGCATGAAGAGAACGTCGTGATCCGCGAGAACGGCGCCGAGCTTCTGAGCCGCCGTGCGCCGGCGGAATTGCCGGTGATCAACTGACGCTCGGGGCGACGATCCGTCCGGTTCAACCTGGGCAGGCCATTTGCAAGACGGTCGCTGAAAGGATGATTTTCGGTCGATGGGAGAACGAAAGAGCAAATCCTCGACCGCGGCTCGGCATGGCGGAGACCCGGACGCACCCGGATCGAGTTCAAATGAAAACGGTTTGAATTGTGCCGGCAATTTGCCAGAGACCGGGTACGGGTCCGGTGCGAGGAGGTCGTCCGGTATTGCCTTCGGAACAGTCGCAGGCGATCCTTGCCGGCGAACGATTCAAGAGCCGCAGGGCGCCTCGAGCCCAAGGTCGATGCTCCTGCAACGCCCGACCGTGCGATATCGGTCGAGGGAACGCTTGAGCCACGCGCCCGGGCAGTCAAGGAAAGGAGCAGGAATGTTCCCCGGATTGGAACAGGAAATAGTCGATCGTTCCGCGTATGATCGGAACGTCGAAAAGCTGCGAAATGCCGGCGTGGTTCTGCCCAGGATTCTGGAACTCGCCGATCCCACGGATCATCTTGCCTCGAAATCCCCGGAATTCGCCGATGCCGATCCCGATGGGCCTGACACCCGCAATCTTTTTCGGGTGCATTGGCACAACGGCACGGACCGGAGAAGCCTGGTCGACGTGCCGGAACACATCGTCCTCCCGGAGGCCCTGACCGGCGTAAAGGCCAGGATCGCGGTGGCCTTGGGAAACCGTTTTCCGATGATCGGCGCGCACAAGGTGCTTGCAGCCTATGGATGCCTGATTCCGCGCCTTCTCTCCGGCACCTTCGATGCAACCAGGCATCGGGCCGTCTGGCCGTCGACCGGCAATTACTGCCGTGGCGGTGTGGCGATCGCCACTTTGCTGGGGTGCCGGTCCATCGCGGTATTGCCCGCGGGCATGAGCCGGGAACGGTTCGACTGGCTCAATCGGTGGCTTGTGGACCCCAACGATATCCGTCGCACGCCGGGCACGGAAAGCAACGTGAAAGAGATCTACGACGCCTGCCATGCCTTGGCCAGGGATCCTGAGAACCTGATTCTCAACCAGTTCAGCGAATACGGCAATTACATCATTCACCGCTCGGTAACCGGCCCGGCGCTGCAACGCGTCTCCGAGCATCTGAACACCGGTCACGACCTGCGCCCACGTGCATTCGTTGCCGCGAGCGGTTCGGGTGGAACGCTGGCGGCAGGGGAACACCTGAAACGGATCCTCGGCACGGATATCGGCGTGATCGAAGCCCTGGAGTGTCCGACCCTGTTGTACAACGGCTATGGGGAACACAACATTCAGGGGATCGGCGACAAGCACGTCCCTCTGATCCACAATGTCATGGCGTCCGACTTCGTGATCGGTGTGTCAGGCAGCGCCTGTGACGGTTTGAACCTTCTGTTCAATACTTCAGCCGGGCGAAGATATCTCTCGGACCACAGGGGGATCGGCCAGGAACTGATGACCAGCCTGGGCAACCTGGGACTGTCGTCAATTGCCAATGTTCTCGGAGCGATCAAATACGCCAGGTACATGGATCTGGGTGAACGTGACGTGGTGCTTACCGTGGCGACCGACGGAGCGGACATGTACCAGACCGAGATCGGCATTGCCGTGGACAAGCATTTCGGTGGCAGGTTCGACGAAGTCACCGCCGCGGAAACCTTTGGCCGCTATGTTCTTGGCGCTGGCATCGACCATATGCAGGAGTTGGGTCGCTATGAACGGGAACGCATCTTCAACCTGGGTTATTATACATGGGTCGAGCAGCAAGGCATTTCGGTGGAGGATTTCGACCGGCGCCGGGACCAGTCGTTCTGGGACGGCTTATCCGCCCTCGTCCCGACATGGGATGAAATGATCGCGCGGTTCAACGGCAGTTAGCTGGGCGTTGCGTGGCGCTGAATTGCGCCCTTTTGGACGCGTGGCTCAAGAACATGCGCCATGATGCGGCGATGCGCTCGAGCTGATCTGGAACCCGCCATTGCGTTTCCACGCTGCGTTCCGAGGACTTTTCGGCCGCTACCCCGTAAGCGGGTAAACGGCGACGTCTGATAATTCGGTCGCTCACGCGAGGGTTGGGTGGGGATAATTCCGGTCATTCATCAATGATCGGAGGAAATTGTCATGTCAGGTTTGAACGGTTCGGCTGGTTCTGGTCCTGCGCCGGTGGTGCGCAGCGCAACGGAGTGGGCTGCGATCATGACGAAATTCGAGCGTACGGGGCTGTCGCAACGGGAGTATTGCGAGTCCCGTGGGCTGTCCCCGTAGACCTTCTCGAACTGGCGGTGCCGTTTCCGCCCTGGGGGCGGGAAGGGATCCTTTGTCGAACTCGCTCCGCCGGTTTCCTCGGGCTGGGCCGCCGCTCTCCGTCGTCTTCACCGACTGGCTGTCGATCGCGGCCGCCGTCGGGTCCGCGGAGCGTTTCGCCAACTCCCGTGCATGCCCGCGCAGCACGTCCATCATCTGTTCAAAAACGCCGTCATTTCGCCAGGCGCAAAATAGTTCTGCACCGTCGTAAACGGCGGAAAACACTTCGGAATCGCCCGCCACTGGCATCCGGTTCCCAACATGTACTGGATGGCATCGAACACGTCGCGCAGATCAGTCTTGCGCTGACGCCCCATCCGTGACGGCGGCGGAAGAAGCGGTTCGATCAATGCCCATTCCTCGTCCGTCAAATCGGTTTCGAAGCGCTCGCCATTTCGTTTATATGTCTCCTGCGCGGCCTTGTTCCAGGACATGTGGACCTCCTCGTCTGTCGTCGAAAACTGACTCGGAATACCACATCTCGCGGGGCCGCGCACTTTTAGGTCAAGCTCTAAGACAAGCGATGACGGACCCATGGACTACACGACCGCCTTCGGGGCCAGGTTTCGGGAAGTCAGCGGGCGGGTGCGCGGCGGCAAGCCGACTCGTGTCGTCCGCGCCTCACGGACATACCCGACCGATGAGACCGATCTCTGGGACGCTCTGACGAACCGCGACCGCATTCCGCGGTGGTTCCTTCCGATCTCGGGCGACCTCCGGCCTGGCGGCCGATACCAACTGGAGGGAAATGCCGGGGGAACCATCACCCGGTGCGACGCGCCCGAAGCGCTGGACGTGACTTGGGAGTTCCGGGGAATCGTGAGCTGGGTCATGGTGCGGCTTTCCTCCGAAGCGGATGGCACGCTTCTGACCCTGGAGCACGAGATGCCGAAGGACGAAGAGAGCGAAGCCCACTGGGCGCAGTACGGACCCGGTGCAACGGGGGTGGGTTGGGACCTTTCGTTCCTGGGACTGGGCCTCCACATCGACAGCGGTGGCGGTGCCGTCGACCGGGAGGCGGTTGCCGCATGGATGGGCTCCGATGCCGGCAGGCGGTGCATCCATGACGGCGCCGGGGCTTGGGCCAAGGCTCACATCGCAGCCGGAGAGGACCCGCGAATTGCGCGCGGCATGGCCGAACGAACGACAGCCGCCTATACGGCCACCTGATTCAGGCATTCGACGTCCTCGCAGACCCGGTACATCGACGGATTCTGGAGCTCCTCTCCCACGAGGAACGGACCTCCGGCGATGTTGTGACGGTCGACCAGGCCGAATTCGGCATCGCAGTCCGCGGTGTCGCAGCACCTCAGGTTGCTCAGGGAGTCCGGGTTCGCTCTTGTCCGGCAGGAGGGTGCCAAACGGCGCTACTCCCCGCAGGCCGCGGCTCTTGTCGAGGTCGAAGGCTGGTTGGACGGCCTGAGGGCAGCGTGGGCACCACGGTCCGGGGCGCTCGCCACGGAGGTCGCAAGAGGAAAGCGGGAGCGAGGCGAGTAACATGGACATGGACGAAATCACCGCAAGAGCACAAATACTCATTCACCGGCCAGCGTCCGAGGCCTTCGATGCTTTCGTGCATCCGGAGAAGATGAGCGAGTTCTGGTTTGCTCGCCGGGACGATGGCTTGCGTGAGGGCGAATCCGTGACCTGGTTTGTCGGTAATGCACCTGATGCGCCCGGGATCGAAGTATGCGCAAGGACCCTCAAGCGTCCGAAGGAGCTCGTGATTGACTGGGGACATGGCGACACCCGCACGACCGTAAGCTGGACATTCGAGGAAAGAGGGCCGGACACGACGCTTCTTCGAATCGAAGAACGCGGATTCTCCGGGGATGTCGAGGCCGTCATAGCGCGCGCTCTGGACTCAACCGGCGGATTCAATCAGGTCATCGTCGCCGCGAAAGCCTTTCTTGAGCACGGCGCTCGGATCAACGTCGTCGCCGACCACGCGTAGTTGCGCGATCAAGTCCGAATCCTGACCCTGAAACCTACCAAGAGGGCAGAATGGACCCGAGACGGGACCGAAAAAGTATGGCGCTCCCGCCTCGGGAATGCCGGTAGCTGGTGCTTGCGGGGGGCTGGATTCGAACCCGTGGGTCTCAGTCGGGTGCACGTCAGATTTGTGATGTGCCGCGGAAAGCCGTGGGACCGGCCCGATATCTGGCATATTCTGCGTATGTCAGGTTGCGAGGCCCTCTCCCATGGCTCCCGGTCCAGACCATCACAGCCTCCTCCGGCGTCGAGATGAACTGCACCAAGCCTTGGCCAGCATCGGCGATCTGCGTCCCGGCTCGTTGAAGACCCGTTACCGCAAGTGCGGGAAACGCAATTGCCACCGCGCGCGCGAAGGCGACCCCGGTCATGGGCGGCACTGGTCGTTGTCGCGCTTGGTCAAGGGCAGGATGCACAGCCGGGCCATTCCCACGCTGTAGCTCGGCTGCCAGAAGGCGTCGAACGTGTTCGGTGGCGCTCGAATTTTCCGCTCCCCTCGAGCAGCAACGTCACAATATGTGTGTTTCGAGGCCCGACGTGTGGTATCATTCGTTCACGTTCCTTTGGACGGTCCCGGGGTGGGATCTGTGGGAGAGCATTCGGTGGAACTCTACGCGGTCCGCATATTCGTTCGGCAGTGGTCTAAAGCTTGCGCGTTTTACGGCGGAACACTGAGCTTGCCGGAGCGCTTCCGGAACGACGAGATGGGCTGGGCGGAGTACGATCTCGATGGTCCCTGCCTCGGCATCGAGCGCGTCCGGCCTGAGAACGCCGAAGATGACGCGTTGGTTGGGCGTTTTGTCGGTGCCTCGCTGCGCGTCGATAACATCGACGGCATATATAAATCCTTGAAAGCGAAAGGCGTCCAGTTCACGTCACCACCCGAAATGCAGGGTTGGGGTGGCTCGCTGGCGCACTTCCAGGACCCCGACGGCAACGTTCTCACGCTTCTAGGCTGATTGGATCTAGGCCGGCTTCCCGTCAAACGCGACGCAACTCTCGACCGGCTCGACAGCGAACGCGGTCTTGGTGGCGGCGCCGGGGCCGTTCCCGTTCGTCCGGGCGCTCGGCATAGCCATGTGGTGAGATCTGTTCGATGCAAGCGGCAAGCTGCCGAAACCATGGATGACATGGGCTCGGTCGTGGTGTCGCAGCCACGCCGTGGGGTAGGGCAAGTCGTCTTCGTCTCGCCCCTTGGGTACGAGATCGAGATAGTGGTAAGCGCCCATCAGCGTGTTCAGCTCCCGGCCATAGCAGGAATAGGTGCGATAAACCGAACCATCGGACTCGAGGGTAAAAACACCCAGACCGGGCGCTTCCGTCACGGGAACACTGGTGAGGTGGTCGTTGTCGTAAGCATTTCCATCGATCTCCTCCTCCGCGAATGAGACATGGAAATCTTCGTTGAAATCGGTAGCTCCCGAAGGAGCCCACTTAAACCGAAACCGGGCAAAATCAACTGACGTCGCAGTTTACCCTCTTACGCTACCTCCGCATTCGCCCCGCGACGTTTTTCGCTGCCATCAAGATCAGGATGATGATGATCATCAGGAAGACCAGGCTGACCGGTCGGGTAACGAAAACTGTCAGGTCACCGCCCGCGGCACCGATGCCCTGCCTGAAATAGCGCTCCATGATCGGTCCGAGCACAAGGCCGAGGATCATGGGCACCATCGGGATATTGGCACGGCGAAGGGCGAATCCGAGGACGCCGAAACAAATCGCGATCAGGGTATCGCTCAGCCTGTAGTTCCGTGAAAACGTGCCCACCATGACAAGGCACATGATGATTACGCCGAGCAGCCGGTCGTCAATCGTGGAAAGCCTGGCGATCCAGCGCGTGCCGACAAGCAGGAGACCGACGATGATGAAGTTCATGATGAACAGTGTCATGTAGAGCCCGGCAACGAAGGCCTTGTTGTCCTCGAACAGTGTCGGGCCTGGATCGACGCCGTGCACGATGAACACCGTCAGCATCATGGCGGTAAAGGCTTCACCCGGGATACCGAGCGAAAGTAACGGGACGAGCGCCGCGGGCGGAACGGCATTGTTTGCGGTTTCCGACGCGATGATGCCCTCGGGTGCACCGCGTCCGAACTTCTCGGGCGTCTTCGATCCGGCACGCGCTGTCGTGTAGGCAAAAAACTGCGCGAGGAATTCGCCCACGCCCGGAAGGACGCCCATGCCGACCCCGAAACCTGCCGAGCGAAACAGTGTCTTCGGGTAGCGAAACACCTCGACGAAACCGCTGAGCAGGCGGCGGTCGACCTCTGTCTCCGACTTGTCAACCACCCGGTCGGAAAATATCAGTGTCAGTGCCTGGCTGAGGGCGAATAGCCCGAGGATCATCGAGATGAGCGGGACGCCGCCCATCATCCAGGTGGTGCCGAACGTGTAGCGGGCAGAACCGTAGGCGGTCTCGAGACCGATGGTCGAAACGAACAGGCCGACGCCCAGCATCGCGAACGAGGCGAATTCGCTGCCGCGGTGGGCGACGACCACGAGGACCATGGCCAGCAAAGCCGCCATGCCCAGGTCAACCGAGGTGAGGTACTTCGACAATGCCGCCAGCGGCCACGCGGCAATGACCAGTACGACAACTGCGAATATGCCGCCCACGAAACTCGACGCATAGGCCAGGGAAAGCGCACGCTGCGGTTCGCCGCCCTTGGCCATCGGGTAGCCATCATAGGTCGTCAGCACGTTGACTCCGGTGCCGGGAGTGTTGATGGTAATCGCAGGGATGGCACCGCCGTACCAGCCTGCCGCGTAGAGGCCCATCAGCAGGGTCATGCCTGCCAGGGGGTCCATCGTGTAGGTGACTGGCAAGAGAAGGACGATCCCGACACCCGGCCCGATGCCGGGGATTGCACCAAGCACAACTCCGAGAAAGCTGCCGCTGATCAGCGCAATCCAGATGACCGGTTCGGTGAGCTGCTGGAGCCCCAGTGCGATCGTCTCGAACATCTAGAGAATCCCCTGGAGCCAGATGGGGAAATCCAGCCACCTGAAAAGCATCGGTCGCGGGAACCAGATCGAAAAACCGACGCGAAAGACCAGCACCATGGCGACCGTCGTGCCGAGCGCGATCAGGGCAAGCCGCGGCCCGCGAAACCCGCCGATCCAGGCCACGAAACCGGCAAACAAGAGGATCGAAAGCGCAAAGCCGACGACCCGCATCAGCAGGACCGCGCCAATCATGCATCCCGCGATCAGCAGGATGCGGCTGTAGACCTGCGCGGTCTCGAACCAGTCCGGCTTCTCACGCCTGGCCGCAAAAAAACCAACGGCCGAAGCGACAACGGTCAGAACCAGGGCAACCGCCGGCGCAAGCGCCGGTTCTGCCCACCATCCCCCGGACATGACCGTCTGGCCCATCGAACCAGGCACGGTCTGCCAGCGGATGATGGCAAGCAGGACGACGGCGGCGAGAAAGATCCCGCCAAGAAGGAAACGGCCCCCGCTCGGTTGCTCGTCAAACGGGGACGCGTCGTCTTTGCCGTCGTCGGACACCGGGTTTACCTGGCAAGGAGGTTCTCGAACCGGTCATAGAAGGCATCGGCGAAAGCCGCAGCTTCGTCGGCGGGCATCCACTGGACAACCGCACCGGAATTTGCCGCGATGGCCTGGGCTTCTTCGCTTTCAACGACTGCCTTGGCGATGCGCGAGATCACGTCGCGTGCCTCTTGCGGCGTGTCCTTGCGCACGAACAGCCCTGTCCAACCCGGAGTGGAGATGCCAGGCACCTGTTCTTCCAGCGTCGACACGTCCGGATAGATCGGGATGCGCGCCGTTGTGTACGCCGCGAGCGCTTTCGCTTCGCCGCTCATCAGGCAGGGACGCAGAATCCCGCCACCCAGTGTGACGTCGATTTCCCTGTTCAGGATCATCTGGCAGGTGGTTTCGTCGTAGGCGGTGACGCTGCTGAACGCGAAGCCAAGCTCTTCGGCCATCTTCATCGTTTGAAGCGCCGGCGGTCCGTTCAGACCGAAAACTCCAAGGCTCACGTCGTTGTTCTTCCCGTACTCGGCAAGCTCCTGGAGATTGCCGTACGGAGCGTCCGCATGTGCGACCAGCATCATCCCGTAGCCGATGATGATCGCAAGAGGTTCGAATTCGCCGCGCTCGTATTCGGCGTTACCGCGGATAATGTGCGCAGAGATGATATTGGCCGTAAAGGCCCCGACCGTATGCCCGTCGGCCGGCTGGTTGAACACGTGCGTCGCGCCGATCAGTCCGCCACCACCCTTGATGTTGACTGTACTGGCAGGAACACCGGTTTCCTTCTGGAACGCGTCCGAGATCATCCGCGTGATCGCGTCTTCGATATCGCCCGGCGGCCACGGCACCACGAATTCCACCGGCCGTTCCGGGTATTCCGCACATGCCATCCCGGTCATTGCGCCAAGAGCCACAGCCACCGAGGCAAGAAATATTTTCGGTCGTTTCATCTCGTTCTTCTCCTTGTGAATGCGCCGCTGTCTCTGGCGGCTTTCGATACGGACCAGCGTAGGAAATTTGCGTTCGCGCGAGAAGAAAGAATTTCTTTTCGGCGATTGAAACGCGTCTTTTCCCCGCAACCGGGCCGGATGCCGAACCCACCCTGCGAAAAGGAGGTTTTCGACGGGGTTGACTGAATGACGCGGCGGATTGCCTGCCGGGACACATCCCGGTACGCAAACGGACTCTTTTGCCTGAACGATTCCTCCACCATCAAAAGGTGATCTCCGCCAGGTCATGCCCAACGGTCAGTGGCCCGTCCCAGGTCTGACGAACGAGCGCCTCGAACTCTCCCGGACCGGTCTCCGGATCGTCGCTCGGCGTAAAGTGCTGGACGACCAGGTGCCCGACACCGGCTGCGGTGGCGATTCGTCCGACATCATCGCCAGGGGTGTGTGCGGCAATCATATGCGCCATCAGGTTCGGCTTGATCGCCTTGAGGCGTTCGCACATCCGCTCGGCTCCGGCGCGGTGCATGATCTCGTGAACCAGGATATCCGCCCCCCTGGCAAATTCCGCAAGCGGCGGGAAGTAGCACGTGTCCGCCGAGAAGACGACGGTCTTGCCCGCCCCCGTGATCTTCAGTGCGAAGGTGTCGGTCAACGGTGGGTGAACCACGCGCAAGGCCTCGACTTCGACCAGGTCGTCCTTGAGAACGGCCCCTTCGCCAAACTCGGTGCAAACGAACATGTCCCGCGGGTCCCGCTGGCGTTCGTCCGCGATGCGCATTTCGATATCGTATGACATGGCGGCAAAAAAACTGTCCACGTGTCTCTGCAGGCCGTTCGGTCCGAATATTTCGATCTTGCGCTTGGGCGAAGACACCCATGTGGTGTGCAGAAGCGGCCCAAGTTCGAGGCAGTGATCCGAATGCAGGTGGGTCAGCAGGATCGTGTCGTAATCGGCGAGGGTGTATCCCGCTTCGACAAACTGCCGGGTCACTCCCATCCCGCAATCGACGATGTATGGCCTGCCCGAGAATTCGACGACCGATGAAGACGGCCAACTCGACCCGGTGGTCAGGCGGGGGCCACCCTTGGTTCCAAGTAGCGTAAGTCTGTCAGCCACGGCAGAGATCCTTGTCGCGCAAAGCCGCTCGCCGGGCTATTGTCGCTTCATGATCCTGGGGCTCCATCATACCGGTGTGGCAACACCTGACATGAAGCGGCTGTCGCGTTTCTACGTTGACTTGTTCCATGGCCGTATCCTTGGAGAGTTTGCGTGGGACGAAGACACCGTCGCCATGTCCGCGCGGTTGGGTCTCGCGAAAAGCGCCGGACGCCTGATGATGCTGGGTTTTGACGGTGCGCGTCTGGAACTGTTCCAGTTCGATCGGCCCGTCATCGCCTTGCCCGACGTACCGCCTTCGGTCGCCAGGCCCGGTTTCAGCCATATCTGTTTCGAAGTTGACGATGTCCGCGGTGAGTACGCGCGCCTGTCTGATGCTGGAATGACGTTCCATGCGCGGCCTATGGCAATGCCCGCGGGCGGCGCGTTCACGTACGGCCGGGACCCTGACGGGAATGTTGTCGAGCTCTTGCAGGCGCCGAAGT
Source organism: Paracoccaceae bacterium (assembly GCA_963664045.2). Classification (GTDB taxonomy): domain Bacteria; phylum Pseudomonadota; class Alphaproteobacteria; order Rhodobacterales; family Rhodobacteraceae; genus JAPPHA01. The sequence goes on from CAXXGT010000009.1 coordinate 266,467, forward strand.
GAAGCGTCATCGGGAGACCCCGTAATCGACGGGCGTGGCGTGCCATCCGGCCCAGCGCCGTTCCCAGTAGGTGTTGTGAACCCGCGTCGAAATCGGCCCTGCCCCCTGGCTGATCGGCTGGCCATCCACGGTGGAAACAGGAATGATCCCGCCTGCACTCGAGGTCAGAAACGCCTCGTCCGCGTTCATCAGATCGTCAACGGTCACGGTGCCGGCCACGACTTCCAGTCCGATTTCGCTGCAGAGTTCGTGCGCGGTCAGCCGCGTGATGCCTTCGAGACAGCCGGACTCGGGCGTCAGAACCCTGTTGCCGCGGACGACAAAGATGTTTGATCCTGGCGCTTCGGTCAGTACGCCCGCGCCGTCCGTCATCACGCTCCACCCGGCCCCGGCTTCGCCCGCTTCCATCAGTGACATGTTGAGGTCGAGGGAACAGAAATTCTTGGCGCGCGGGTCGACCGCGTCGGGTGGAATGCGAACGTAGTTCTCCGACACGTGGAGGTGAATGCCGCTCTGCCGGTCCGCGTCGTCCTTGATGAAAACGTACGGGGTCACGAAAGCGTAGAAACGGTTGCAGAACCGGTCCGAATGCAGGCGATCGTCGGGACGCGGCAGATTGGCGCCGCGTGTCACCGCCCACCAGACATAGGCGTCCTTGAGTCCCGTGAGGGCAACCAGCTCGTTCAGGAGCGCGGCTTCTTCTGCCTGGCTGAACGGGTTGAACAGCTTCATGCGTGCGCAAGACCGGGAAAACCGCTCCTGGTGGTCGGAAAGGCGAAAGAACTGGCCACGCCCGACCGACACGACGTCGTAGACCGCGTCCGCGCGGACAAAGCCGAGGTCCGTGATCGGCACACTGGCGTCACCGATCGGCACGAAACGGTCGATGATGTAGGCCGCACCGGCAGCCCAGTCCGGTTCGCGGTCAAGCGGCGCGTGCGCGGGGTCGCGGGCCATGATTTCCTGAACAGGCAGCAGGGAACGATCGGTCACGTCGCGGCCTCCGGAACCGGAACCAGGCCGTCGCCGAATTCGAGCGTGACGCCCGTGTGTTCGGGATAGAGGTCGTCAACCCGGACGCCCGAGAACACCTCCCAGTGGATGAGTTCGTTTTCGTCACGCACGGTCATGTCAAAGACGATGTCCCGAATGTCCTTGCGGCTGTATTCCAGGATGCGGGCATATGAGGGAAATTCGTCGACATAGCGCATCGACCGGTCCGTTTCATCCATTCCGATGTCATCCCGGCCATGCGGCATCGCGACGGAATGGATGACCAGCGCCGTATCGCTGTCCTCGAACCGGTGGGCATCGCCCATGGCCCAGGTTCGTTCCTTGATGTCCTTATCGGTCAGTGCCGAGGCCCAGACCTGTTCAACCGCCATGGCTTCCTCGTCGACGTGAAATTCGACTCCGCGAGAGAAACTCTTGTGAAACGGAATGCGCTCCTGACCCGGGCGGGCACCGTAGATGCCGTTGTCAAACAGCACAATCGTTCCCTCCGACGTGAGGCGCGGATTGTGCATGTGCCAGGGCCAGCGGAAATTCTCGCCAACCGGCGTCAGCAGCTTTTTCTGCAAATCCGGCGACCAGTTCGTGTGATCGCCCAATATCCAGACAATGTCACCAGACTTGCGGTCGATCTTCAGGATGCAATCCTGAAGGCGCAGCGAGACCAGCACGGAGTCGTCGCGTTCGTCATAGGTCACGCCGTTGCCGTGGGTCCAGTCGGCAGCGCCCGGAAAACCGCGCACGTGCCAATAGGCGTCGAACGCATCGTAGCCAATGCGGCAGGGGTCGAGATGGTCGAAGCTGTCCCAGCTCCAGACGATGTCACCGCCGGGGGTGAACTCGACCACCATGTCGCCCACGATTTCCCGCTCCCCCTTGCATTCGCCGGGGTCCCGGTCGGAAGAGGGCCAGTCCTTCATGCGCCTGGAATGTGCGCACAGCGCCAGGAAATTGCCGTTCGGCATCTGGTGCGGCTGGTGATGCAGACTTCGGACATCGACGGGAATGCCGCCGTCCAGCGCGCCCTGAGGCCGTTTTGCGGCATACCATGCGCGGACCGTGTCGCCGGCGACGTCGATTTCACGCGAGCAGAAATCGGTATCGTGAACGAAAAGGTTGCCGTTGATCAGCCTTTCGATTCCTGCTGCCCGGCGATCAAGTTTGCGCATCCAGCGCATCCGTCCCCGGTTGTCGATCGCGAGCAGCATGCCCCAATGGACAAACCATCGCCTCTGCGCTTCGGTCACGTCCGTTATGCGCCCAAACGTGCGGCGGCGGATGGTCATGAAGGTAAAGCGCCCCGACATCCGGTCGGGGTGGCTGATGCGTGTCTGAAGCGGCGGCATGTCCAGCGGTGAGGTCGGCACGTTCCTTGGTTCGTGCAGGATTGGATCCCATGTCGTGGCCCCCGCGGGACCAACGGCCTGAACCGAGATCGACGCGGTCCCTTCCGGGTGAAATCCCAGGAGCAGGTATGGTTCGTCCTTCACCGGGAACCTGATCGACCACACGTCCTGGTTCTGTTCGATGCGGACCCGCAGTTCATTTGCACCGGAAGTTGTTGCCAGCAGGCGAGCGACCAGCGGAGCACGCTCAGGGCCGTGTTCGACAATCGGTTCAGACTGGAACTGCGGCATCGCCATGATGAGACCTCCACAGGGCCATTATGCAAGGGACCAGGCGCAGGAAAAAGACCGGATTGCTTTCAGCTGGTAGAAGTAACGCTACTGTCGGTGGCAGCCCAGTCAGGTGTCTCCCAGGCGACGTCACCCGACCTAATCAGGTCATCGACGATCTCGACGATGAGTGCGCGAATGTTGCGCTCGGCCTCCGTCATCATCTCCACGCGCGGCCCGGCGAGGTGAATTGTCCGGTTGAATTCGGGTAAATCGATGGCTCTGTGCTCGGCAAGGCCAGCCGCAATCTCGGCATTGAACTGCGCAATTGGCGCCCCGCAGAACCGTCGCCCGCGAACGAGGTATTCGCGCCTGAGGTTGATCGAGGAGCATTCGATCAGGTCGACCCACTTCGATTGCGAACGCCTGAATCCCCGTTCGAGTCGTTCGCGCGCCCAGATCGATCGGACGTCCAGGACGACCGGAAGGCTTGCCAATGTCTCGACAGGTACCCGCTCCGGCAGGGATGCGCAGAGGCTGGGCGGGCCGATGAGGCACAGGCGTTCATTGTAAACCGGAAGGCTTTCGAAGTTGTCGGTATCTACGTCGCTCTGAAAGAAGGCAAAATCGCACTCCCCGGCCTCCCAGAGCCGTTCCAGATCGGCCGGGAATCCCTGGTTGAACAGCAACGTGATGCCTGGATGCCGGTCAAACCCGACCTCCATCAGGCGGGGCACCATTACCCTGCTGAGAGATGGAGTCACACCAATTCGAATGGTCCCCTCGCTGGAATTCCGGTGCCGCGACAACTCACGTTCGGTCTTCTCGACGGCGGCCAGGATGTCTTCCGCGCGACGGTGCAGGACTTTGCCTACCGCCGTCAGGCGCATTCCGCGCGAATGGCGGGTCAAAAGCTTGAGCCCGAGTTCTGCTTCCAGTTTTCTCACTTGCTGGCCAATCGCGGGCTGGGTTACGTTCAGCGCCTCGCTCGCCGCCGTCAGGCTTTCGTGTTTGGCCACTGCACAGAAGTATTTCAGCTGTCGGAAATCCATGGGCCCCAACCTCGTCAGGCTCCGCCCGGGATAATAGTCGCGCTTTCTTCTCCTGTAAATCGAAGGCTATTGTCGCGGCGGATGCGTGCGCTGTAGTCTTGCGTCGAAAGGGAGGACTGCGAATGGCCGATCACGCTCCGAATCTGCAGCCCGATGATGACCCGCTGGTCAAGATGTCCCGGGGCATGCTTGCGATCGGGAAATCGGAAGAACAGCTGTTCCGGGTCGTCACGCAAGGGCGAACTCCGGGGCGGGTGCACCTTTCAGACGGGCATGAGGCCGTCGCCGTCGACACATGCGTGCAACTGGACGACCTGGACCAGGTTGCCTCGACCCGCCGCGGTCAGGGGCACGATCTGGCCAAGGGCGGGGATCAGTTTACCGCTATCGGGCAGGACTTCCGTGTCGTCCTGCGCGCGTGACTGGGGAAACGGACGGGGGCCAGGGACCATGAGCCAGGTTGTCATCATCGGCGGCGGGCCTGTCGGTCTGGGTCTGTCCATCGACCTGGCCCGGAAAGGGGTGACCAGCACGGTCCTCGAGCGCACCGGGACGGTTCACCACATCCCCAAGGGCCAGAACCTGACCCAGCGCACGGGTGAGCACTTTCGCGCCTGGGGAATTTCCGACCAGGTGCGCGCGTCCAGCCCCGTCCCCCCGGAATTCGGCAATGCCGGGATTGTCTGCTACGGGCGACTGTTGAGCGAATACCATTACGACTGGTTCCAGCGCTCTCGTGTTCGGGCCTACTATTTCGCCGAAAACGAGCGCCTGCCTCAGTACAACCTCGAACGTATATTGCGTGACCGCGTGGCTGATTTTGCCGAGATCACCTTTATCGAAGGCGCCCGGGTCACGGATGTCTCGCAAGTGGAGGATGGCGTCACCGTTGCGTACCGGATGGAAGACGGCGCCGATCACGGGTTGAGCGCGGCCTGCGCCGTGGGCTGTGACGGCGCGCGGTCGCTGACACGCGACTGTGCCGGTATCGAGAGCGAGGTCGATCACGAAGGCCCGCTCATGGCGCTTCTGGTGTTCCGGTCGCGGGAATTGCACGACTTGCTGGAACGCTATCCCGGCAAGTCCATTTTCAACGTCATGAACCCGGACATGGATGGCTACTGGCAGTTCCTTGGCCGGGTTGACCTTGATGGCGGGTGGTTCTTTCACTCGCCTGTTCCGGCAGGAACAACGCACGACAACTTTGATTTCAAGGCCTTCCTGTACCGGATGGCCGGGGCCGAATTCGCACTGGAATTCGAGCATATCGGGTTCTGGGACCTGAGGATCTCGCACGCAAGAGACTATCGCAACGGCCTTGTCTTCATCGCCGGGGACGCCTGTCACAGCCATCCGCCCTACGGCGGCTACGGAGTCAATACCGGGTTCGAGGACGTGCGGAATCTCGGCTGGAAGCTCGACGCGGCATTCAAGGGATGGGCTGGCGATACGCTGTTGGACAGCTACACCGCGGAACGGCACCCGGTGTTCAAGTCCGTGAGTACGGATTTCATCGGCCGAATGATCGAGGACTTCCGCTGCTTCACGCGGGAATATGCCCCCGAAAGGGACAAGGCCGCGTTCGAGGCCGCCTGGCGGAGGCGCGCCAGCACCGGTGATGCGGACGTGACCGAGTTCCTGCCGAATTACGCGGGTTCTCCGCTCGTGGCCGCGGTCGCTGGCGCGCAATCGGGGGCCAAGGGGACGCACCGCTTCGCGGCAGAGGCCGGGTATCACCTCGCCCCGCAGAAACTGCCGGACGGGCGCGACCTCTGGGACGCACTGGGTCCGGGGTTCACCTTGATGAACCTCGGGGAGGACGGAACGGTTTCGATGCGGTTCGCGGAGGCTGCCCGGGCGCGAAACGTACCGTTGAGCGTGTTGAATTTTCCCGGCGACGGGCTGCGAAGGGCATATGAATGTGCGACGATTCTCGTCCGGCCGGACCAGTTCGTCGCCTTTGCCGGGGACGGGTCAACTGCGGATGCCGACGCGATCGTGGCCCGTGCGATCGGTGCCTGAGGAGGATTGTTCATGACCGACATGTGGGGTTGCCACTACATCGCGGGCACGTGGCTGGCCGATGCGCCGAACGGGATGATCGGGGTCGAAAACCCGTCGGACGGGACGGTATTTGCCGAAGCCCCCAACGGGTCCCGCGAACTGGCCGGCCAGGCGGTGATGGCGGCGCGGGAAGCTTTCGAGTCGAACGCCTGGGCGAGCGAGCCGCGCCTGCGGTCGGCTGTGCTGTTGGAATTCGCCGATGTCCTGGAAGCGCGTGCCGATGAAATCGCCGACCTGATGGCGCGTGAAAACGGCAAGGTCCTGGGACAGGCGCGGCACGAGGTGGCCGCAGGGTATGGCGAGGCGCGATACTACGCCGGCGTCGCGCGAAACGTCTTCGGGCGAACATTCGAAAGCGCCACGGGCAAGATGAGCCTCATGACGCGCGAGCCCTCGGGTGTCGTCTCCGTCATCGTGCCGTGGAACGCGCCGGTTACCCTGCTTGTGCGCTCGGTTGCCCCCGCGTTGGCGGCCGGCTGCACCGTCGTGGTCAAACCTGCGCCCCAGACGCCATTGACCAATGCCGCTGTGATGGCCTGCTTTGACGCGGTGACGTCGCTGCCGAAGGGTATTGTCAATTCGGTCAATGAACACGGGACAGAGGTTGGCGCCGTTCTTTCCACGCACCCGGAAATCGACGTCATCTCCTTCACCGGCTCATCACGGACAGGCAAGATCATCATGGCCAATGCTGCCGACACGATCAAGCATGTCTCGCTCGAGCTCGGCGGCAAGGCGCCGGCGATCGTCTTTGGCAGCGCCAATCTCGACAGGGCAGTGGCCGAGATCAAACGAGGTTCGCTGGCACTCAACGGACAGATGTGCACCTGTGTCAGCCGGGTGCTGGTGCAGGATGATGTCTATGACGAGGTGAAGGCGCGTCTGCGCGATGCCTATGAGGAAACCACGGTGGGCGACGCGCGCACGGCTGGCGTCGAACTGGGCCCGATCATCGACAAGCCCAACCAGGAGCGCCTTTTGAACATCATCGAGCGTGCCGGCGACGAGGCAAACCTGGTCGTGCGCGGTACGACAGGCGGGAACGACCTGTCGCGCGGTTATTTCGTGACCCCATCCATGTTCGAGATCGATGATGTTGCCCACGACCTCGTGCAGGATGAACTCTTCGGCCCGATCGTTTCGATCGAACGGTTCGGCGACGAGGCGGAAGCCGTCGAGAAAGCCAACGCCACGCGTTACGGGTTGGCGGCGTCCGTCCATACCAATGACCTCGGTGTTTCGATGCGCACGGGCCGCAAGCTGAAATTCGGCACGGTCTGGCTTAACAGCCACAACCGCCTGTTGGCGGAGGTCGAAACCGGCGGTTATCGCGAAAGCGGGATCGGGCGGCTGCACGGGGTCGAGGCAATGAATGACTTCCTCGAAACCAAGCACATCTATTTCGAGGTCGAAGGCTGATGCCGCTGATCCAGTACCTGTCGCGCATTTCCTTCGATTCCGGGGCAATTGCGACACTGGGCGACGAAATCTCACGCCTCGGGCTCGAACGTCCGCTTCTGGTCACCGACGAGGGCATCGCGGCCGCCGGTATCCTGGAACGTGCGCTGGATGCGGCGAAACCCTCCGAACCCGTAGTCTACGACGGCACCACCGAAAACCCGACCGAACAGTCCCTGCTCGAGTGCCAGGAGATCTGGAAAGACAAGGGCTGCGACGGGGTGATCGCCCTGGGTGGTGGATCGCCGATCGACCTGGCCAAGGCAGTTGCACTCCTGACGAGCCACGGTGGCAACCTGGCTGACTACAGTGTCAAGACCGGCGGGTCGGAAAGGATCGGCAGGGTATCGCCTCAAATCGCCGTCCCGACAGCGGCCGGGACAGGCGCAGAGGTGGGCCGTGCCAGCGTCATGTCCTTGCTCGATGGTTCGAAATGCGTCGCGGTCAACCTCAACATGGTCGCCGACACGGTGATCTGCGATCCGGATCTGACCCTGTCTCTGCCGCCGCGCCTGACCGCCGCAACCGGAATCGATGCGCTCAGCCATGGGGTCGAAACCTATTGCAGCACCTGGGAAAACCCGCCGGCGGCGGCGATAGGTCTCGATGCCGTCCGGCGTGCGGTCAGGTGGTTGCCTGCGGCCGTCGAGGATGGAGCGGACCGTCAGGCACGGCGGGAAATGATGATGGCGGCACTCATGGGCGGGATGTGCCTGCAAAAGGCGCTCGGCGGGGCACATGCCATGGCCACTCCGCTGGGAGAATTGCACTTGCATCACGGCACGCTGATCGGCGTCCTACTGCCCCACGTTCTGCGATTCAACGAGGGCTGGGCCGATGCCGCATATGCCGATTTGCGCACCGCAATGAACGTGCCCGACCCGGTGGAACTGCACGACTGGATGACTGGCTTTGTCAAGGGGATCGGCCTGCCAACGACCCTCGGGGCACTCGGCGTGGAGCGCACGATGCTGCCGGAGATTGCAGAGAAGGCCGCCAGGGACCACCTTTCTGCGACAAATCCGCGGCCCGCCGTTTCCGGGGACTATCTGAACCTCTTGACCGAGGCGATGTAGATGCTGCCGAAGGTGGCCGTTTCCGGAGAAGCCGGTAAGTGATCAAGCACTCATTGGCGCCTTCGCCTCCGGAAATGGAGACCAACGTCGTGCCGGCGAATCCTGTTATCTGGCCTGTTTACAGTTGATCGGAGTTCGGGAATTGTTGTTGGAGCAGGGCAGGATCGGTTCCGGCAACACGAAGCCCGGCGCCAGATGTTCAGAGCCCCATCGCCCTGTAGGCCTCCGCCACGCGGTTGACTGCAATTTTGTACCCGGCAGTTCGGAGGTCACGTGACCCGCCTTCGGGTTCGTTCCATAACCGTGAGAGTTCAGTGTATGTGGACCTCATCATGTCTTCCAGTCCTGATCGCACGAGATCGATCTCCGTGCGACCATGGAAAAACTCGTTTTCGAGTTCCTTCGGGAAGGGTTTGCCAGTCATTTTTTCCAGGGAATGCGCGAGTGTTCGGTGTCCCTTTTCATCGTAGCGGCGCTCCATCAGCCCGAACGGGATGTGGGTCAAGTTCTTCACCCATTCAAAATAGCTGACAATAACTCCGCCGGCATTCGCGAAGAGGTCCGGGAGCAGAACGACACCCCGCTCCCGCAGGATCCTGTCCGCTTGATGGGAAACCGGTCCGTTGGCCGCTTCAACGATCAGTCTTGCCTTGAGCCGTGGCGCGTTTCCTGACGTGATGACCCTTTCCGTGGCTGCCGGGATCAGGATGTCACACTTGTCTTCGAGGGCCGCGGCCCCATCCTCCGAATATGAGCCGCCGCCATATCCTCGGACACCGCCATGCGCGGTCGCGTGTCTCTTCAGCTCTTCGATGTTCAGCCCGTTGCTGTTCCTGACAACGCCGTCGTGCTCGACGACCGAAACGATCCGGCATTCATCCTCCTCGCTCAAGAACTTCGCAGCGTGATAACCGACGTTTCCAAGGCCTTGCACCACGACCGATCGACCCTTCAGGTCGTTCCCTTGGAAGCCCGCCTTGCGGGCGTCCTCGACCGTTTCAAAGAATGCCTGGATTGCGTATTCGACTCCTCGGCCAGTTGCTTCAGTGCGCCCTTCAATGCCGCCGCCGCCAAGCGGTTTTCCGGTTACACAGGCCAGTCCGTTGATGTCCTCGGGCCTTTGACGCCGATATTCATCCGCGATCCACATCATCGTCAGTTCGGTGGTACCCATGTCGGGCGCAGGAACATTCATGCCGGAATTCAGGAAGCCATGACGGATCAGCTCCTGTGCGAAACGCCGCGTTATCTTTTCCAGTTCATGTTCTTCCCATTGCCGGGGGTCGATCTTCAGGGCACCCTTCGAACCTCCAAACGGCAATCCGAACAGCGCGCATTTGTAGGTCATCAGTGCGGCAAGTGCTTCGACCTCTTCCTGGTCGACATCGGGGGTGTATCGGATGCCGCCTTTCGCCGGAGAGTTCTGCGTCGAATGCACGGCTCTCCACCCGGTGAATGTGTGCATTTCGCCGCGCAGCCGCACACCGAACCGGGCCACGTAGGTTGCGTTGCAAACTCGGATCTTTTCTTCGAGGCCTGCGGGGAGGTCGATGGATGCGGCCACGTCACTGAACATGGCATTCACGTCTGCAAGGAATGCACCGCTCATTGGCTTACCTCCCGGACGCGGGAAATCGGCGATTTCCTTTCCGCGCCAAATCCGCCACCGCCCGGCGTCTTCATGACGAACACGTCGTTGGTTTTCACTCGGGTTTCGTCGTTTCCGGCCAGTCTTTCGATAGTCCCGTTGCTGCGAAGAACAGAGTTTTCGCCGGGTTGTCCGGCCTGGCCGCCGCTTGCACCAAACGGAACGGTCTTGCGGTGCGAGGACAGGACGGTGACTGTCATCGGTTCCAGAAACCGCAGTTTGCGCACGACGCCGTCGCCACCCCTGAATTGCCCGGCGCCGCCGGACCCGGTCCGGATCGAAAACCCGTCAACGCGGACCGGAAAGCGGTCTTCCAACACCTCCGGGTCGGTCATCCGGGTATTTGTCATGTGGCTGTGTACGGCACTCGCACCGTCAAAGCCGTCACCGGCTCCGGTACCCCCACAGATTGTTTCGTAGTTTTGGAACGTGTCGTTTCCGTAGACGAAATTGTTCATGGTGCCCTGCGACCCGGCGATAACGCCGAGAGCACCGTAGAGTGCGTCCGCGATGGCCTGGCTGACTTCCGTGTTGCCCGAGATAACGGCTGCCGGATATTCGGGACTGATCATGGTGCCCCTGGGCACAACGATCTCGATTGGTTTCAGGCATCCCTCGTTCATCGGAATATCGGCCCCAACGAGAGTGCGGAAAACGTAGAGGACGGCCGCGCGGCAGATCGAGAGCGGCGCGTTGTAGTTCAAGTTGTCCTCAGGGGACGTGCCTGAAAAATCGATTACCGCGCTGCGTGTGTTGTGGTCCACCGAGATCTGCACCTCGATCCGGGCGCCGCTGTCGAGCGGATAGGTGTACCGGCAGTCTTTCAGTACGTCCAGGACGCGCCGGACGCTCTCTTCGGCGTTTGCCTGGACATGCCCCATGTAGGCATGTACGACTTCCAGCCCGAATTGATCGACGATCCTGGAAAGCTCTTCTGCGCCAGTTGCATTTGCTGCAACCTGGGCTGCCAGATCGGACATGTTCTGGTCGATGTTTCGGCACGGGTATTTCCCCGATCCCAGCAGGTCCCTCGTCTCCCTTTCTCGAAACATGCCCCGGGCAACCAGGAGAAAATTGTCGATCAGTACGCCTTCCTCGTGGATTTGGCGGCTGTCGGGCGGTGCGGAACCCGGCGTCTTGCCTCCGATGTCGGCGTGGTGACCGCGCGAGGCAACAAGGAAGATGATGTCTTCACCAGCCGTGTCGAAAACCGGCGTAATCACGGTCACGTCCGGAAGATGGGTGCCTCCATCATAGGGGTTGTTCATCATGAAGACATCGCCCGGACGAATCCTGCCCCTGTTTTTCCGCAGGATGGTGCGCACGCTCTCGCTCATCGAGCCGAGGTGAACGGGCACATGCGGCGCGTTGGCGACCAGGTCTCCATTGGCTGCAAAGACCGCGCAGGAAAAGTCGTAGCGCTCTTTTATGTTCACCGAGTAGGCGGTGTTGGCCAGCGTTGCACCCATCTGATCCGCGATGGACATGAAAAGGTTGCTGAAGACTTCGAGCATCACCGGGTCGACACGGGTGCCAATGGCCTCCCTGCGCCGGAGCGGCACGATGCGGCGCATTACCAGGCCGCCGTCTGGCCGACCTTCGGCCTGCCATCCCGGTTCGACGATATTCGTACCCGTCGGTTCAACGATGATTGCCGGTCCCGTCACGGTCTCGCCAACGTTGATCCTGTCACGATTCACCAACGGCACATCCTGCCACTCTGCTTCCGAGAACATCCGCGCTGACAGGTCCACCCCCCCGGGTCCATCGCACGACGTTGGCATCACGCTTTCCCCGGTAGAGCCTATGGCCTCCGCCGTCAGCAAGTCGATGATCAGTTCGTCGTACTCCGGAACAAAGCCAAAGCGCTGCCGATGAGCCCTGTCGAATTCTGCCCGCATGACGGCTTCTTCGCCAAACGGAACGGGGAGTGCATGATGCGATCCCGGCGTGCGGATATGGGCGGTGTAGATGACTTCGAGCCGGTTTTCGCCGATGCCCTGTCCAAGGATCTCGTTCTTCGCCTCGTTGCCGAGCTCGTGCAGAACCTTCCCGGCGGCTTCGTACCGGGAAATCGATGCGGCAAACTGGTGTTCACGGATGGCGCGCACGTCGGCGAGCCCGATCCCGAAAGCGGAGAGAACGCCTGCGAAGGGGTGTATGTAGATGCTTTCCATGCCAAGAACATCGGCAACCTGGCAGGCGTGCTGCCCGCCTGCGCCGCCAAAGCAGTTCATCGTGTATTGCGTCACGTCATATCCGCGCTGAACGCTGATCCTTTTGATTGCGTTGGCCATGTTTTCCACGGCAATGCGCAGGAAACCTTCTGCCAGCGCCTCGACGTTCATCCTGGATTCGCCGGTTTCGCGGGCGATGTCCTCGGCCATGGACCCGAACCTTGCCCGGGCCGCCTCGACGTCCAGGCGATCGTTGCCGTCGGGTCCGAACACGGCCGGGAATTGATCCGGCTGAATCTTTCCCAAAATGACGTTGCAGTCCGTTACGGTCAGCGGGCCGCCGCGGCGGTAGCAGGCAGGGCCGGGATCGGCGCCCGCGCTTTCCGGGCCAACCTGCATTCGCCCCTGCCGGAAGGACAGCGTTGAACCGCCTCCTGCGGCGACCGTATGAATGCTCATCATCGGGGCGCGCATTCTCACGCCGGCCACCTCGGTTTCGAAGGAGCGTTCGTATTCGCCGGCAAAGTGGCAGACGTCGGTCGATGTGCCCCCCATGTCAAAGCCGATCAGCTGCCGGAATCCTGCGTTCTGAGCCGTTCGGACCATTCCGACGACTCCGCCGGCAGGACCGGAAAGGATTGAATCCTTGCCCTGAAACAGCATGGAATCCGTCAGTCCGCCATTCGACTGCATGAACATGAGAGACTTGCAACTCCCGCGGTCTGCTCCGAGAGCTCCGCCAACCTGGTTTACGTATCGTCTCAGGATGGGGGAGAGATAGGCGTCGACCACGGTCGTGTCTCCGCGTGAGACCAGTTTGACCAGTGGGCTTACTTCGTGGCTGAGCGACACCTGGGTGAATCCCTGCTGCCTCGCCAATTCACCGATCGTCTTTTCATGCTCCTGGAAACGGTATCCATGCATGAGGGCAACGGCGATCGATCTGAAGCCTTCGCCGTATGCCTTCGAAAGCGCCACACGGACTTGCCGGAGATTCAACGGCTCGACAATGTTCCCTTGGGAGTCGACGCGCTCTTCGACTTCGACGACATCTTCGTAGAGGGGTTCTGGCAACTCGATATTGAGATCGAAGAGTCTTGGCCGGTTCTGGTAGCCGATCCTGAGAAGGTCCCGCAGCCCCTTGGTGATAAACAGGACGGTTCGAACACCCTTTCGCTCAAGCAGGGCGTTGGTCGCCACTGTCGTGCCCATCTTGACGGCCTCGATCGTGCCTTCGGGAATCGGATCGCTTGATGCCAGCCCGAGGACTTCCCGAATGCCATGCACCGCCGCGTCCTTGTACCGCCTCGGGTTCTCCGAAAGCAGTTTGTGCGACTGAAGTGCGCCGTCGGGGTTTCGTGCGACGATGTCGGTAAATGTCCCACCTCTGTCGACCCAGAATTGCCACATGGCATGTCATCCCCCTGGATTGCCGGGCCGAAGCCCGGAATCGCTGATTGATTACTCTATTGCCGGAGACGTTTACACTGGGCGCCATGGTAACGTGCAGGCGAACATCTTGCCTCCGACTTTCCTTGCACGTGACACGTTGCGTAAATTTCCGCATCGGGAGAATCCCGAAGTTAGCCTGCTGCCCATGCTTCGGTCATGAAACGCATCGGGGATCCGCTCTGTGGTCGAGACGATCCAGGCATCAACCCGGCTCCCGGTGCTTCTTCTCCATCCGGGCGACGGAAAGCGATGCCAGGACGTACAGCACCGCGGCGCAACCGATGACGAACGACTGCCCGAACTGGATTGCGAGAAGTGTCGCGAGAATTGCACCGATGACGGAAGCGCATCCGTTGGTTCCCCAGGCCCAGGGGACGAGACGCGGATCCAGGCGGCGGAGCCGTGCCAGGGTCAGTGGAAACGGCATCCCCATGAGGGTGGCGATCGGAGCGACCAATGCGACGGCCGCCGCAATCTTGAGGCCGGGCGAGGCTCCGAGCAACCAGTTCGTGACATGCGGGAACGCGGCAATGTAGGCGGCAGCGATCACGACGATTCCAGCGACCGGACGGGCAACGGGTGTGGCGGGACCGAGCCGGCCGGACAGCCAACTCCCGATCCCTGCGAACGCCAGGAATGCCGCCAGCACCACGACAAGCGCGTGCAGGGGATGGCTGAGGATCACCGTGAACCGACTGATGAATGCGACTTCCATGAGCAGGAATGCAAGTCCCAGGCACGTGAACCCGGCGAGTGCGGTTCCGCGGCGTACGCCTCCGGCCTCTTTGGTCCGCCGGACGGCGAGGAGTGGAAGCAGGATGAGGACGACGCTGACGACGACGGCCTGAACGAGCGTGACCGGAAGGGCGAGATAACCGATGGCAACGAGCCCGATCCCGCCCTGGCGGCTCAGTGCCAGGATTTCCGGTGCATGTGCCCATTTGAAAAAGTTCCAGAAGTACGGCCGGTCATCGGTGGCGGGCCGGATATCGAACTTGTAGTCGCGAATGAAACCGGATGGTTCCGGTCCGAACAGACGGCTCGCGGCAGCGTGGAACCAGGACCCGTCCACCACGTTGAACCTGTTGGCTTCGTCGGCATTCATTCCGGCCACATGGATGAGATCGAAGGCACGTGCGTCGGCAAACGACCTGACCGCAGCGATCCGGGTGTCGGACAACGGTGAGCGGCTCGCCACGAGGGTGGTCGTGTTCCAGCTTCGGATCCATGCGAAATGTTCCTCTGCGGGCACAATGCCTTCCGAACTGAAAGCTTCGAGGAATGTTGTCAGCAAACGCGGCCCCCCGCGCGGAGGAAGCTGGCTCCAGCCTGTGACCGCGACGAGCCCTCGGGGAGACAGTCGTGCCAGCATGGCGCGCAGCGATTCGCTGGTGAGAAGCCGCTCTTCCATCAGTGCATGGAGACCGGACGGGCTCGCACCGAGGGCGTCAACCTGGATGAGGTCGTATGCCTGCCGAGGCGAAGTCTCCACGAACGCGCGTGGGTCGCCCACGTGCAGATTGACCGCAGGATGCTCGTATGTGCGTCCGGCGAAGTCACGGTACCGGTCCCGCACCATCTCCACGACATGCGGTTGGACCTCCACGGCGTCCACCGCGCGTGCACCGCCCCCGAGCGCCTGCAGCACCGCCGCGCCGCCGCCCGAGCCAAGCACAAGCACACTGGGGCGATCCAGCAAGTGATAGGGAAGGGCTGATGTCAGATCGTCGAGATAGGGTGGCGGTGTACCGCCGGTTTCATGGCGCAGGACAGCGATGGGCCCGCCGGCATCGACGAAGAGTGCCACCTGTTCCGGGACGCGTTCGCGGGCAAGAATGCTCAACCCCGGCGCCCAGCGGAGGGGAACCTCGTCATTCTCGACCGCGACCACCTGGCCGAGAGGACCGGACCGGATTTCGGCAGGCACTGCCCCCGCGACCCGAAGCGCCTGTGGCAACGGCTTGAAGGGTGAAATGCGGAGCTCACCTGTGCCTGCTCCGAAAACCAGGCCGACGAAGGCGATGACCGCAAGCGACAGAAGCGCCGGGCGGATCCTGCCCCGGGCGGAAACGGCAGCGAGCCCGGATGCAAGGGAAGCCATTGCTCCCAGGCCCTCGAGGGTTCGCTCGGCGGGAAGCCAGGTGAGCAGGAACACTGCGGCAATCGCTCCCGAACCGGCACCGAGGAGGTCTGCGGCATATACGCGCGAGAGTTGCCCGCCAAAAACGATGAGCATGCGCCCGATTCCGGTTGCCGCCACGAAAAATGGCACGGCAACAAGAAGTTCAACAAGAAGCAGCCAGCCGAACGGTCGGAGCGACCACGGAAATTCGAGGACATTGAAGGGAACACGCTGGACAATCGCAAAGCAGGACGGAGCGGCCAGCGCGAATGCGAGCGCGGTGAGTGCCAGGAAGGGTTCCGCACGCAACCGGACTCGGTCGCCCAGCACCAGAAGGAACGTGCCGCTCGCCCCGAACCCGAGGAGGGCGATGCTGATCACCATGAATGCGAAGTGATGCCACTGGACGATAGCGAACAGCCGGGTGAGAAGGATCTCGTAACCGATCGCCGCGGCCGACAGGATCGCCACCGCGACGAGCATCAAAACGCTCGGAGACTGGTTCTCGCCGTTCATGCCGGTCGAACGCACGTGGAACCTGCCCGGAAGGCAGGCGAGTATGCCTGCAACCCGTATCCCGGTCGGAAGATTTTCACCGTCCGAAATTGGCGGTGCGGCGATCCATCGACAATCCGACCCGGGATTTGCGAACCCTTCCGGCACGCGGCGGTCCGGAAACGCCGGGAATGCTCCGACGGACCGGTCCTGTCGCAAGCGGAGAAGATCGGCAATCGTTGATGATCGTACCACTCCGCCCGCAGCAGGTGCGCGCGGTTCGTGCGAGAGAGCGGTTCGCTGCCCGCTGAGCGGGGCATCGCGGCTGAAGATTCCGGCGTGACGGTGCTTTCTCCCGGCAAACTCAGTGACCGCCTGTCAACGGCACGAAGCGCACCGGAAGGATCTGGTGCACGCTCGCCTGGCCGTCCGCACGTTTCCGTACCAGAAGCAGCATCTGCACGGAAAACGGTTGACCGACAGGGATGACCAGAACGCCTTCGGGTGCAAGCTGGGCAACAAGGGGTGGCGGGACGTGCGAGGCTGCTGCTGTCACGACGATCGCATTGAACGGTTCGGCAGCAGGCCACCCAAAATAGCCGTCGCCCAATCGAACCTCGACATTTTCGTATCCGAGTCGCGGCAGCCTCTCCGTCGCCTCGAGCGCCAGGCCCGGCACGATCTCGATGGTATGGACCCGATCCACGAGTTCTGCCAGGACGGCAGCCTGGTATCCCGATCCGGTGCCGACCTCGAGAACCCGGTGATGTGTTTCCGGAGCGACCAGGTGTGTCATGAGGGCCACGATGTAGGGTTGCGAAATCGTCTGCCCGTAGCCGATCGGAAGCGGACGGTTTTCGTAGGCGAATCCGGCAAGCTGCAGAGGGACGAATTCGTGCCGGAGCACGCGACCAATCGCATCCATCACCTTCGGATCGATCGCCGCGACGCCGGTACTGGCGGCCGTGCGAGCCGTCAATCTGGCGATATCCGCGAGCATGGCCCGGCGCATGCCGGTGTGGTTGGCAGTTGCCTGAACAGGCCTTGGCAGGGCGACCGCCGAAGCACTCGCCGCCGCCAGGAAACGGCGACGGGTGAATTGACAGTGCGGCCGGGCTCCGAAACAGAAACGGCTTGCAGACGTGTTGGCAACGTTTCCGGTCATGGCGGGATACTCCCCGAGGACCTGCGCGACGAATGCGAATGACTCCAGGACACGGCATGTCCCCCGGGAATCCGGGCAGGAACCCGCGATCGTCCTGCCGTGGACCCGGGTTGTTCGTTACGACAATATGCGCAACGGCAGGGAATTGGAATCGTCTTTGACGGGATCGATCCTTATCCGGTCAGTCCCGCGCTCCTGCTCAGTATTCCGGGGCGTCCCTGCAGATACGTGCGGGCGGGGCATTGCCAGCGATGATGCAGAACCCCGGGCATTCGAAACTGCGCCGGGAAACACGTGAACCGGCCGCGAAAGCAGGGGCCGGGGCGTCCACGGGAACTCGTCTGCCCTCCGGCAGTCCAAAAGGCAATGCCCGACGCGGACGGTCTCGAATTCGGGCAAAGATCTGTTTCCGGTTCAGTTGAACCAACCGTTTACGACATTCATGTTGTCGTTGACCCGGTCCTCGACCACGATCCGAGGGTCAATCTTGTCGCGGCCGGATCACGGGATCCACTCGTTGACCACCGCAGAATCGAGTTTCATCTGGCAGTGAGATTTTGCGATTGGGGATTGCGGGTTTCCAGCGACCTGGAATTGGCGACGCAAATGCTTGCGTCGCTGCCGACGCACGAACAATTCGGAGCTTACATCCAGCCTTTATTGTCCAGGTTGACGTTTTCACGACCTTCGGCGCGTGCCGGCTCTTCGATCGGCGAAATGTGTCGTCGGCAAGCACCTGTGTCCGGTAACAGAACAGGATCGGCTGTTCGCGCCGGAACTCGGCCTTCAACCGTGCCTTCAACGTTGCATCCGGCAGGATTTCCGGCTCTCACGGTTCCGACAGGTCGTGGTTTTGAACTTGACCTGCCGCATGCGGGTTGATTTCCAGCCTGTTTCCCCGGCCAGCACTCACCCTTGCCGTTTCCGTCCTTGTCGACTTTGCCACAACTTCTCGACCCATGTGTCGGCGGCTTTCCGATGACGCGTGATTATGGCGGAAATCCGCGCTTTTTGGTTGATTGTAGCCTTGTGACGAGCCTGAGCGTGTTCTGCGAGGTTTCCGGTCTTGCAGCACTGGCGGGGTTTTTTCCGGGCTTCCTGTGGGGCATGGAGTCCATTTTCTTCCCATTGTGGCCGCGTATCGGTGCGTTTTGCATGTGGCTTGAGGGATCTGTCGGGTACTGGCATTGGTGCCTGCGCGGCGCCCTTCAAGGCTCTGATGCGCGCGGCCACGTCCTGACGGCGGCCGGTCTGCGCGTCGGCCAGGTTTGCCCCGACTCCGTCCGGGACCGGAACGACCTCCTGCACCTGCGCTTCCGATGAGGCCGGTCACGCCCGGTCCTTCGCCCGGGCGCCCGGCACGATCCGTCTCGATGAACGTGATCACCGCGCAATCGACAAGCGTGCACACGCGCGCACGGGTCGGGACATCGGCATTTGCGCGGCGGCAATCAAGATGAGAGTCAGTACGGACTGCCATCCAGATTGTCGCGCCGCACGCAAAACCCCACCGTCCGGCGCATGGGCCCAGGCGGTGACGGTGACGTCAAGGACTGGATTGACATCCTGACAGGGCGAGAAAACAATCACGAACCTGGCCCCGGGCAGGGCCAGTGACCAGTCCTGGGAACCCTCCGGTCAGATCAGCGCAAAGTGGGAAGAACCGCCCCGGTCCGGATGAAATGACGCGGGAAATCCGTACCGATTCAGATCGAAAGACAACACTGCGTCTCGAGTGGCCTTTGCGTGGTCCGGCCCGACCAGCTGCCCGCTACGGGCAGGTCGTCGGCAAGCGCTGGAGCCGTAGTCTGCACCTTCGCCATCACGCCACTGTATCTTGGTCAGTATCGTTTCTGTTCTTGAGTTTGAGGATGGATTGACCGGAGAACCGGAACCTCTGCATCGTCGTCGACGTCAGTGATCAGCATGTGCCCAGGTTTGTGCGTGATGCAGATTGGAAGCAGAGCGTGCTCGATAACCACTTGCGGCGTAACCCCGCATGCCCAGAAAACCGGAATTTGACCTTCAAGAATGGGACCTGCGTCGCCCCAATCCGGGAGGTTTATGTCGCCTATTCCGATTTCTCCAGGATCACCCCAATGCACCGGTGACCCGTGCGCCATCGGGAACTTTCTGCTGATTTCGACGACTCGCGAAAGAAGGTCCTGATCAATAGCGCGCATGCTCACGACCATGGGGCCTTTGAACGGTCCGGCCGCGATCGTGTCGATGTTCGAACGATACATTGGTACGGTCTTGTTGTTGTCGATGTGCCAAAGGGAGACTCCGGCTGCCGTCAAGGCGCGTTCGAAGGTGAATGAACACCCGAGTGCGAAAGCAACGAATTCGTTTTTCCAAAGGTCGACTATGTCGAAACGGGAGTCCACCAATGCCCCGTTCTCGTAGACACAGTAGGCGGGAACGTCCGTCCTGATGTCGATGTCACGCCCCAGCGTTGACATCGTTGGATCGCCTGTTTCGGACACGCCAACGAGGGGACAAGGCTTGGGATTACGCTGACAGAAATCCATGAAGTCCAATGCAAAGGCTTCCGGCAAGATAGCCAGGTTTGCCTGGAGCTTGCCTTGCCCCAGTCCCGCCGTGTGAGAACGGTACGCGCCTGTTCTGATCAGGTCGCGGACCTCCATGGCATCAAGGGACATCAGTTCACTGAAGCTGGTTTTCATTGCCGATTCTTCCAATTCCAGGACTTTCCCACGCTGGCCGAACGGGCACTCCAGGCGGTCCGGAATACCTCATTTGGGCTCCTGGATGCGTCATGTCGTTACACCACCCCATGAAGACAAAACCGGCCGCCGTTGTCCAGTGCAGGAGGCGTGTGGAGAGCATCTGTTGGGGAGAAGACGCCGAGACCACCGGGAACTTTACAAGGAACGTACCGGCGGCAAACTCAACTACGTTGCGCAGGCCCGCGAACTGACGGAACTCCGGGCTATTTTGACGCAACGCCAACTGCCGCCGGTGCCCGACAGGTTACCTCCCCGACCGACAGTGCCCGGATGATGCGCACCATCTTGCAAGCATGACCCGGACACCGGCAACCAGATAAGCGTATTCAGAAAAACTGATGTGGATTCGGGCGATTTTGCCCGGAATACTTGATGTTTGGGGTCAGGCGCCGTTTCTGTTCGAGGATGACGACCGTGAGGGCGCGCACTGCCCATGGGACACATTTCGTGCTCGACTTGCTGATTCCGTTGTGCTAACGGGAGGGTATGGATGGGTTTGTTTCGATACCCCGTGCCCTGTCTTCGCCGGAGGGCCTGAAGCGGCTGTCGGCGATTCTGGCTGGTTCCGGCGGTTCCTCGCGTGCCGAGATTGGCCGCAGGGTCTGCCGAGCGTTCGGCTTTGTTGATCCTTCTGGCGCGCCCAAGGTCACCGGTTGCCTCGCTGTGCTTCGCCGTCTTGAACGGGACGGGAAGATCGCGCTTCCTGCGCCGCGGCGCGGCGGGGGTCGTGGCAGGGTTGCGCGTCTGCGGGAGGCGGTTCCGGCTCCTGAGGGTCTTCCGGCCTTTGCCGGCGCGATCGCGGGTCTTGAGCTTGTCCGTGTCACCTGTCCGGCTCTTCGCCTGGTGTTCAATGAGCTGATGGCAAGCGAGCATCCCCGCAGTGCGCGGCTTCACGTTGGTCGTCAGCTTCGCTATCTGGTCGGCTCGCCACATGGCTGGCTCGGTGGTCTTCTCTTTGCCCCGGCGACGCGGGCGCTTGCGGCGCGGGATGCCTGGCTTGGCTGGGATGATGCGCACCGTGAGCGTCATCTTGAGCGGGTGATCGGTTTGGTGCGGTTTCTGATCCGTCCGTCGGTTTCCGTCCGTTACCTTGCATCGCGTGTTCTGGGCATGGCGGCGCGGCGGGTGGGCGAGGACTTCGCGGCGGTTTACGGTATCCGTCCGGTTCTGGCCGAGACCTTTGTTGCACCGGAATACCGGGGCAGCTGTTTCCTGGCGGCGGGCTGGCGCTGTGTCGGCCACACCTCGGGTCGCCGCCTTCGTGACGGGGTTGCGGAACCGGCGAAACGCATCCTGGTCCGGCCACTGGCGGCGGACTGGGACGCGCGCCTGGGAGCGCGGCGAGTGCTGAAGCCCGGGGACGGCCTTGACAGCGCGCGCTGGGCGGAGAACGAATTCGGTGCGGCGGCGTTGGGTGATGCCCGGCTGACGCAGCGCCTGGTCCGGAGCGCGGAGATCCAGGCCCGGTCGCCGACGCGGACATTCTTCGCGGCGGCGGCCGGCTGCGAGGCGACGGTAAAGGGGTACTACAGGATGATCGAGTATCCGGATTACGACGCGGTCTCTGCCTCCACCATCATCGCGGCCCATCGCCAACGGACGCTGCGGCGGATGCAGGGGCAGCGGCTGTCGCTCCTGGTCCAGGACGGCACCGACCTGAACTTCGCGACCCACCACGGCTGCGCAGGCCTCGGGACGATCAGCCGCAACAAGGGCTCTTCGGGGACGGCGGGCCTGCACCTGCACACGACCTTCGCCGTGAGCGGCGACGGGGTTCCGCTGGGCGTTGTCAATCTCGAGTTCGACGCGCCGGACGCCGCCGCCGCACAGGAGCGTCCGGTGGAGGAGCGCACGACCGGGCGGTGGCTGCGCGGCCTGCGTCACAGCGTTGCGGCGGTGAAGGAACTCGACGGGGGGAAGGCCGTCGCGGTGATGGACCGCGAAGGGGACATGTTCGACGTGTTCCACGCACACCGTGCGGCGGGCTGTCGCCGCCTGTCGCTGCTGGTGCGGGCGCAATACGATCGCAGCTTCGGGCGCGGTCGGCCAAAGCTGTTCGCGCAGGTGCGCGCGGCCCCGGAGTCCGGGCAGTTCACCATGACGGTGAAGCGGCAGTCGGCACGCAATTCTGCGCGCGGACAGAAGGCCTTCACCGGGCGAGCCCGGCGCACGGCCCGGGTGAGCCTGCGCTGGCTGGAGCTGGCGGTGCCGCCCCCGGCGAAGGAGAAGGCGCGCTTCGGCCCGGAACCACTGCCACTGACCGCGGTCCATGTCGGGGAGGTGGATGTCCCCGACGACGTGGAGCCGGTTTCGTGGATCCTGCTCACGACACTGCCGGTCACCGGCCTGCACCAGGCGCGCGAAGTGGTGCGGCTCTACGGCCTGAGGTGGCGGATCGAGGATTGGCACCGGATCCTGAAATCGGGATGCAAGGTGGAGACGATCGCCCATCGCACGGGCCCGCGCATCGAACGGGCGGTGGCGATCAACGCGGTGATCGCCTGGCGCATCGCCACCCTCACCCACCTGGCCCGAACCGAACCGGAGCTTCCCGCCACAACCGCATTCACCGATATCGAACTGGCACTGCTCGAGGACTTCTCGAGCGTGCGGAAGCTGCCGCCGCCCGGGGACCTCGGGCGGGCATTCCGCCTCGTTGCGACAATGGGCGGCTACCTGAACCGCAAGAACGACGGGCCGCCCGGCGCGGAGATCGCCTGGAACGGCCAGGCCGCGCTGTCGTTCACCGCGTGGATGCTCGGGCACAGCATCGATGTCGGGGAAACCAGCGCAGTGCGGAAACACATTAGCTGGCTAGACAGCATTTGTGGGTAATGGGCAGGGCGCGCAGGCACGACGCAAGTCACCGGTGGCGCCTGCCAGGGTCTCGGAGAGCGCCAAGGCCAAGGCCGACACCAAACTGGCTTCCGACGGGCTGCCGGTTCACAGTTTCACGACGCTTCTCGCCGACCTGGCCACGCTGACGCTGAACGAGGCGATGGCTCCATCCAATCCCGACCACCATTTTCCCGTGTTTGCGCAGCCAACGCCGTTGCAGAGCCGGGCCTTCAAACTTCTGGAGAACGATCCCGCCAAGTTCCTCTCGTGACCAGGCCCGTCGGGGCCGTTACATGTCGAGTCCCGCCCGAAATCGTCTATCCACCTGACGACAAACGATTATTCAAAAATCTCGTGATGAAGTTCCGACTAGTGACACGGTCGAATCCGAACCAAGGATACCGGGATCCCTAACCGTATGCATGGAAGTGGCGGCACGACGATCTCTCGTCGGCCGCCTCGCTCCCATTCAGAAGTGTCTCCAAGTCTGTCGCGGCGATCGAGGCGTTCCTGGAGCCGGTCCAAGACCTCCGTCTCATCCCGTCCCACCCTGTTTGCCCCAGCAGGACCCGCTTGGGGAATTGGCCCGCAGCCTCCAGCCGCGCGGTGTGCTGGAGTGAGTGCAGAACAAGCTCCTTCACCTGCCGTGCGGACAAGATCCTTATCAAGACATCTCCCGTACTGGACGCATGGCGTTGCCCTGGTGGTGACAAACCCCGAAGCAACTCGATCATGGCAGCAATTGGTGTTGGCAGGCGCTCACGACAAACGCGCCAACCCGGACTTGACGCGTCGCAACGGGATCGAGGACTCGATCGATGCGACGGCCGGGATCTTCGTCAGGCGGCCGGTCAGAAATGCCTCGAACTCGCTGATGCCCCTCACGGCTACCCTGAGCAGGTAGTCGCGGTTGCCTGTCATCAGCCAACAATCGACGACCTCCGGATACTCGCTGATCGCCGCCTCGAACTCGGTCAGCGCGTCGTCCACCTGCCGGACCAGCTTGACGGAAATAAAGACCGAAAAGGGGAAACCTGCCTGGTTCTCATCAATGAGGGTGCGATAGCCGGCGATGACACCGGCCTTCTCCATCAGCCGAATGCGACGTGCGCAGGGCGACGGGCTGAGCCCGACACGCTCACTCAGGTCATGGACGGTGATTCGCGCATTGTCCTGCAACTCGCGAAGAATCGCCGCATCAATCTGATCCATTGGTGGATTCCATCAAAAATTCTGAAAATAACGAGCTATCATACCATAACGATGATCTAAATGGAGTGAATTTGCAAGGTTTCGGCGGCGGATTTGCGCTATATCACTATTGACATCCTCCACGGGGCCTAGCGACCATGAGCATGTTCGATGTCGAAGGCTTGACGGAACTGGATCGGCGGATCCTGTGGCTTGCCACCTGGACCATCCATCACGCCAACCACGTCCGCGAAGCGGATGAGATCAAGGTGGGCGGCCACCAGGCCTCTTCCGCTTCCCTCGTTTCGATCATGACTGCGCTCTACTTCGCCATCCTGAAGCCGCAGGACAGGGTCGCGGTCAAACCCCACGCGTCGCCGGTCTTTCATGCTATTCAATACCTGGCCGGCCGTCAGACCGTCGAGAAACTCAGGAATTTCCGCGGCTTCCGGGGGGCCCAGAGCTACCCGTCGCGGACAAAGGATACTGACGATGTCGACTTTTCCACCGGCTCCGTCGGATTGGGGGTCGCCCAGACGCTCTTCTCATCTCTGGTGCAGGATTACGTGACCGCCCACGGCTGGATGGGCGATCGCCCCGAGGGGCGCATGGTTGCTCTCGTCGGTGACGCCGAGATGGACGAGGGCAATATCTACGAGGCGTTGGTAGAAGGTTGGAAACAGGGCCTGAGGAACTGCTGGTGGGTTGTCGACTACAACCGCCAGTCCCTGGATGCGGTGGTCCGCGAGGGATTGTGGCAGAAATTCGAGCAGATCTTCGGCGACTTTGGCTGGGACGTGGTCATTCTCAAGCACGGACGTCTGCAGGAAGCCGCCTTTGCCGAACCGGGTGGTGAGAAGCTCAAAGCGTGGATCGACGCCTGCCCCAACCAACTCTATTCGGCCCTAACGTTTCAGGGCGGGGCAGCGTGGCGGAAGCGCCTGATGGACGAGATCGGCGACCAAGGCGACGGGACCGAGCTACTGGAGCGGCGGAACGACGACGAACTGGCGTCGCTCATGGGCAATCTTGGCGGCCACGATCTCGACGTGCTGTTGGAAGCCTTTGCCCGGGCCGAGATGAGCGACCGGCCGGTCCTGTTCGTCTGTTACACGGTCAAGGGTCAGGGCCTGCCGCTAGCCGGCCACAAGGACAACCACGCGGGCCTGCTGACGCCCGCTCAGATGGATCAGTTTCGCGACGCGTCGGGCGTCCGTCCCGGTCACGAATGGGACCCCTGGGAGGGTACCAGGCTCACGACAGATCGGCTCAAGCGTTTGGTCGCGGCAGCCCCATTTTTCCAGGGTGGCGAGCGCCGCTTGGTTGGCCAACATGTCACCGTGCCGAACAGCCTGGATTTTCCCGACCCGAAGGACAAACCAGTCGCCACGCAGACCGGTTTTGGGCAGATCCTCAACGAAATCGCGCGTCTGGATTCCGACTTTGCCCACCGCGTCGTCACGACCGCCCCCGATGTTGCGGCGTCGACCAATCTGGGCGCCTGGGTCAACCGCGCCGGTCTCTTCGCTCGCGAAAGCCTAGCCGACATTTTCAAGGCCGAACGCATTCCCTCGACCTACACCTGGTCGTTCTCGCCGGAAGGCCGGCACATCGAACTCGGGATCGCAGAGGCGAACCTCTTCCTGATTCTCTCGGCACTTGGACTGTCGCATGCCATCAACGGCGAACGGCTCCTTCCCGTCGGTACAGTCTACGACCCGTTTATCTATCGCGGCGCCGACCAGTTGAATTACGCGTGTTACCAGGACGCCCGCTTCATGCTCGTCGCGACCCCGTCGGGTATCACGCTCGCTCCGGAGGGCGGTGCCCATCAATCGATCGGAACCCCGCTTGTCGGGATCGCGCAGGATGGTCTTGCGACCTTCGAACCGGCTTTCGTCGACGAGCTCGCGGTGATCATGCGTTTCGGCTTCGACTACATGCAGCGCAGCGGTGACGGTGACCCGGACGACCGTACCTGGCTGCGCGACGAGACGGGAGGCTCCATCTATCTGCGTCTGTCGACGCGTCCGCTCGAGCAACCGTTCAGAACGATGGACAAAGAGCTTGAGCGAGGCATCATCGACGGCGCCTACTGGATGCGCGAACCCGGTCCCAACGCTGAGGTCGTGGTCGCCTTCGCCGGGGCCGTGGCGCCGGAGGCGCTCGAGGCAGTCGGCCTGATGGCCGAGGACCGTCGCGATGTGGGCCTCCTCAACGTAACCTCTGCCGACCGCCTTCAGGCTGGATGGACGGCGGCGCAGCGTGCCCGCGAACGGGGCCATGCATCGGCACAAAGCCACATCGAACGGTTGATGTCGACGGTACCGGAATACTGCGCCATCATTACCGTCACCGATGGCCATCCGGCCGCGCTCGGATGGATCGGCTCCGTTCACGGACACCGGACTCGTACACTGGGCGTCGAGCATTTCGGTCAAACCGGGACGATTGCGGACCTCTATCAACACTATGGCATCGACACCCAAGCCGTGCTGCGTGCCGCAGAGGGTCTCTCGCCTAGCCGCCTCATCCGTTTTGTCGATGTGGCCTAAACGAGATCCACGTCGCACCGCACCTTCTGATCGAACCTGATCAAACGCCTGGTGAAGCCTTTCAGGTTTAACTTCGCCGAAGACGACTTAACCTGCCCGGAAGAGCATCAATCCCTTGTCGAGGACGTGTGCCAACGCAGCCTGGCTGATGTTTCCTGCCATAACATGTCGGCGCATCACGGGTGGTCGTTTCCTGATCGCTGGTGCTTTGGCGCCGAAGCAAGCAGCGCCGTGTTTCGCAAAACCGTGTCTCTGTTTCGGGAAGCCGGACAGCCGGCTGACGCGGAAAGAAACTTGAACCTGCCGAAGGGTCCGACAGGTCGCCAACCCGATGTCAAACGCGAAAACGGCGCCGAGAATGGAGCGGACCGGCGTCGCAAGGGCCCCGCCGCGCCGCTACATCCGTTTTGGAAGCCAGGTAGGGCACTGGCGCGCGCACCGTAGTCACGTTTCCAGCACCCTCCCTGAAATTCGGTACGTCCTGTTCTCCCGGATACGGCTTCAAGCATCAGGCACCCCCGATGGCATCATCGGCCGGTGTTGGGCCATTTGTCCCTCCATGACCTGCCGCCATCGCCACCTGGACCCGGAGGCCCTCGCTCCGGTCGGGTGGTGTCGTCCCGCCCATCGCCGCTCAATCGGACTCATCCGCGAGTCAGAAGGATTCCGCGCCATTTCCCGCGCACGCGGTTTTTTGGCGCGTCCCCTGACATTCCAGGGTCACATCCTGTCTGCCCACCTCACCTTCCGGACACTGACCGCTGAGCACTCCGGGATTGCCGCCGTCATTGCGCCGGGGGTCCGATGCATGCTCCTCGGTTCTTCCACATCGGAGCTGGCCATCAGGCAGACGGAAACCCCTTGGCATCTTCCAAAATCCCCGTCAGTCGGATTTTCGCCGCTTCAGATGAACGTTCACTATTGTTACGGCCCTCCCGGTTGTCCGCCTCCCGGTCCGACCGGACCATAGAGGTTCTTGCATCCCTGCTTCCGGACGCCGGGTCACCCAAATAGCCCGTAGGGATTTGACCACGGCGCCAAACTGGGACTTGCGCCGGCGGGACCTCCACTCACGAGTTCAGCGGCAGGTCTCGCTGCACCTCGCCTCAATACGCTTGTTCATCAGCCCTGCGTCCAATTGGGCCAACTGAATTGCAGATCGCGACCGTGAATGGATCGAGTTGCACCGCCGACGTCACGGTATCGCCCCCCATGTCCAGCCAGTCGGTCAGGGTTGCGGCCCCAGCAGCGCTCGCCGAGTCGAGGAGTTGGATGTTCATGGGCTCGGCAATGGTCAGGGTTGCCGGCTCAAAACCGCAATTTGCCAGCACTGCAACATTGCCGCGCTCACCTTTTACCGCAAGCCCGTGAACTCCGTCAGGGAGGTGTGGCGTGCTCACTAGCGGCAAGCCCTGCAGGCGGGCGAGTGCGCGAACGGCATGAAATATCGGGAAAGGCCGAAACCTTCCGCTTTCAAACGAACCGAGGCCAAACGGTCCGCCCAGGCCAGCGGGCGCGAAAGCCTGGACACCGGACCGAGCTGCCGCCGCGGCGACACCTACAGCAAATGCAGCTCCGAACAGGCCCTTGTGTCGCGGATCATTCCTAGCCATTGGGATGCGTTCATCGTTTGGGTTACATGCCACCGCCTCGCCGTAGGGATTGTCGCGCATACCGATGCTGCACAAGCCGAGACGGTAGCCAAGCGCATCGGACAAACCGCGCGTACTGGCGTAGATATCCGGGAGAGCATCGAGTGTCTGGACGACGGACAGGTCGTCTGCAGCATGCACGACGGCGTTGGTGCCATGGGTCACATAGTCGCCCATCGCCGCATTCGGGCGGCATCGGTTCAGTTCAGTGAAGTTGGTCAGCATGCCGACGCCGATCTCGGCGCCAGGGAAGGCCTGACACGATGCCTCCACGACATCAGTCGGCGAGTTTCCTGTCGGCCATTGCGCGTCGGGTTGGTAACTCTTCAGATAGGCCTCCGGCAGCGCCATGATTCTCCGTGGCCAAACGCCAACGGCATTGAGCGCGGCACTCACATCGCGCAAATAATCCGCCGGAGATGCCGAGTCCGGCACGACGATCTCGAGATTTATCTCGCCGTCCTGCGCCGCCGAACCTGCGGCCTCGATCACCCACGCCGGCAGCTCGCCGGAATACTCGGGAAGCCTGATCAGGTAACGCCTTGCCCCCACGTCGATCGCCGATGCGGCCGCCGCGCCCGGCCACCAACCCTCGTCAAGTGCTATCAGGATGTCCAGAGCCGTTCCGGAGACGGCTGCGCTCGCGTCTGACGGCGCGGCGTGGGCGTTCGGCTCACCGGATTCGCGCAGTTCGACGGTAATCGATTGATGGACGGTTTCGCCAGCAGCGATTTCATAGGGGAACGGGCGCGCCAGTGGCCGGCAGTAGGTCTTATAGGAAGCGTCTGTCCAGTTGTGCTGATCCTCCATCTCGAAGACCTCGCCATCGAAGCTGATCTTGACGATGACGTTGCCTACCCGGTGCTCGAGTGTACGAATGTCGAACATCGGTTGGGCTGGAGAAATGAGCAGTGGAAACGGGGTTTCCTCGTGACTTCCGTCGCTATGTCCGACTACGGCAGAAGACCCTGCAACGCCCTTGATGGGATGCAGGAGCGTGAAGCCAGCCCGATTGGTGCGGACTGTTCGACGGGCCGAGAGCTCCAGGGAAGCTTCGACACGTCCGCTGGTTTCCAACTGGTAGGTGACCCGGCAGGCCAGATCGCCGTCCATGACGGTGAACTGTCGCTCGAACCTCGCCCGCTCTGAATCGGCTTCGAACGCATCGCTGACATCCCCGGGTGCGCAGACCCGCCAGCCATCATCGCGTATCGGGCAGCTTATGCCTCGCACCACCTCGATGCCATGCCAAGACAGGTCACGCAATGCGCCATCGTCGAAACTTGCCGTGAGCGGCCCCAGCTCGATCTGCGTTGCCGCGGGAACACTTTCCGACGTGCCGAAGATGGACAATTCCATGCTGCGCTGGGTCATGGCAATGGTCCTCTTGTTACCCGCGGCAAGGAGTAGGACCAACCCGTCGGCCGGTCCTGTTCGTCAACCAATGATCCTGACGACAGCGACCATTCCCGGATCCGCGATTCCGATGGATTGCTCGCCGAACATTCTGGCTCGGCCTATTCTGTTCCGCTTGCCGGCGAACTCCTCCATCGCGCCTTGGGCGGCTGTTTGCGCAACTTCATACAACGCACTCGCATCGGTCAATCCGGCCGCCGCAAGACGGATCGCCTCCAGCGAGTCCAACGCCGTCTTGTCACCGAGTTCGCTGCGCCCCCGAGCTTTGAGCGCGGTCAGGACCGAAGCGAGCAGACGTTCAACGTCAGACGCCTCAACCTTGTCTCTGTCGGCCGTTTCCTTCATCAGGGTCATGAAGGCGACGGCCAGCAAGGTCCCAAAGCTGGATCCCGAAGCCCGCGCACACGCCGTCGCACAAACCTTGAACGCATCCGAGGGCGCTTCAATATTACAGTTGAGAGCGGTCCGCATCTGTTGCGCACATTTCTCGACAGTGGCCCCGAGGTCGCCGTCCCCCAAGCGCCCGTCCAACTCGTTCAGTTCCGGCGCCGCCGCGTCCATCCGATCGGCGCAGCCCAAGAGCCAGGACCGCACCTCGTCCGTCGACCAACCCATCAGACATTCCAGAAGGCGCAACGAGCAGGCGCTTTGAGAAGCTCTTCCAATTCGTCGTCCAGTTTGCAGACGGTGAGCGAGGCGCCGGTCATCTCCATGGATGTTGCGTAGCGACCGACAAGTGGCATGACGACGCTGACACCCATCTCGTCGAACCGGTTGGCCAGGTACCGGTATAAGATAAAGAGCTCCTCGTGCGGCGTGGCGCCAAGGCTGTTGACAAGCACCGATATCCTGTCGCCGCGTTCAAGCGGCCTGTCGGCAAGAATGCGATCGAGCATCTCGGCAGTCACCTCATCCGCCGTCTTGATCTTGCCCCGCCAGATGCCGGGCTCCCCGTGAATACCCATGCCCATCTCGATCTCGTTTCCCGCGATCTCGAACGTAGGTTTGCCGGCTTCCGGGACCGTGCAAGGTGTCAGGGCAATGCCGATCGAGCGACAGGCATCGGCAGCCTTCTGCGCGGTTGTCGTCACCTCTTCCAGCGACGCGCCAGTTGACGCTTTCGCGCCCGCGATCTTGAAAGCATAAATCAATCCCGCGACACCGCGGCGCTTTTCGGCTTCGTCAGGTGGTGCGCTGGCCACGTCGTCGGCCAACAGAACCGTGGTCGTCTCCAGACCATCCGTTTCCAGCATCTCGCCGGCCATATCGAAATTCATCCGGTCACCGCCATAGTTGCCATAGAGGCGCAGAACCCCGGCGCCGCCATCAGCCAACTTGATGGCGTCCATGCAATCGGCCACGGCCGGCCCAGCGAATACATTGCCAATTGCGCAGGCGTCGAGCAGGCCCTCTCCACAGTAGCCCGTGAATACCGGCAGATGGCCGGAGCCACCTCCGGACACAAGGCCGACTTTGCCTTTTTTCGCCCCTCCGGTGCGATAGACAACGCGCCCTCTCTCCCCGCCGCGCGAGTAGATTTCCGGATGCGCCAAACAGAGGCCGTCAATCGCTTCATCGGCATAGTCGTTCGGATCGTTGAGCAGTTTCTTCACTTTGTTTCTCCTATCTGCCTCCACGCTGGGGAGCTTCGGAACGGCCACCATGCGAAAAAGCCATGCGGGCCGGCGGCTTGACTGAAAAGGATTGCCCAACGCCGAACGCTCCTCCCAAATTCGGGCGCCAAAACACGGCCCATGTTCCCGTAACGGGCGTATGCGGTTCCTCCTCAAGCGATCGACGACAGTGCCTTTAGCTTCGCCTGCCAGGCATCGGTGTTTGTCACTTCGCGATTCACGATGCCCGATGGAAGCTGGTCGCTGAGGAGTGCAAATACGGCCGCGATGTCCGCGGCGGCGATTCCGGCGAAGCACTCGTCGGTCCAGCACAACGCGTGTGGGGTAACAATCACGTTGTCCAACCCAAAGAGCGGGTCATCCGCGGAAGGGGGCTCTTCGGCGAACACATCCAATCCGGCGCCTGCGATCGTGCCATCCTGCAGTGCCTTCGTAAGAGCCACCTGGTCGACGATCGGCCCGCGAGCAGTGTTGATCAGATAGGCTGAAGGCTTCATCAGTCCGAGGTGCGCGGCATTGACGAAGTGACGGGTTTCATCCGTCAGAGGGCAGTTGACGCATAGGAAATCCGACCTGCGGAACAGCTCCTCCGCCGTTACGAGTTCGACACCGAGCGACTTGGCGACCTCGTCATCCGCAAAGGGATCGTAGGCTGTGAATCGCATGTCGAAAGGTTGTGCCATGCGGAACAATTCGGCGCCGATATTGCCCATTCCGAGCGACCCGAGCGTCTTGCCGACCAGACCTTCACCCATATGCGCTTCGCGTTGCGCCCAGCCGTCCGGGCCCAGCCGCGTCAACCGGTCCTTCACCATGAGACGGCCGGCGAGCGCCAGGATCATGGTCATGATGGCGACCGCCACCGGCCTCCGTACACCATCGGGCGTGATGACAACGGCAATGTCTCTTGCCGTGCAGGCGTCGATATCGACGGTGTCGTAGCCGACCCCGAACCGCGCCACCAACGCGAGCCGGCCGTCAGTGGGGATGCTGTCCGCGTCAAAGCGTGCCGACAGGAGGATCAGCGCGTCATACCCCTCCATGTCGGCGCCATCGATCCTCCCGTTGTGCACGGGAATGAACGACCAGTCGATACGCGGATCGTCCAGAGGCGAAAGATCGATTGAGGGGAAGGCAGGCGACCCGTCAGACTTCTGGAAGTCCAGGCTGATCGCGACGCGACATTTGCTCATGAAGTCCCTCCCCCGGCGAGCGGCGCATCGCCGATCGCACCACGGATGCCGTCGAAACCATCCCTCAGGGCCTTCTGCAGGAGCCAAGTGTCACCGAGGTAGCAGATGAAATCGACGCCTTCGCCGTAGACGCGCGCCGCCTCCTCCGGCGACCCGATCAGCCGGCCGACGCTCTTCGAGTGCCGACGCGCCGCAGCCATGACGGTTTCGACCGCATCCTTGAACCGGGCGGCGTGGTAGTCGCCGGGAATGCCAAGTGAAACGCTGAGATCGGCATGGCCGATCCACAGACAGTCGACCCCGTCGATGGCAGCGATCGCGTCAGCGTTCTTGATCCCTTCTGCGGTTTCAATCAACGGGGTGAAAGACGTGCGGGCGTTACCGGCCTTAAGGGCATCGGCGGGCGTGAGAGCGTTGTAGTCGTCATGAGCGATCCCGAAGGCGCAGCCCCGCTTGCCCTCGGGGGCATACTTGATCGCGTCGAGGCAAGCACGCGCCTGTTCGGCCGTGGAGAGCATGGGTGGAACGACACCTTGTGCCCCGATGTCACACAACCTGGCCAAGTGATGGGCCGACTGGGAAGGCGGGCGCGTCACGGTAGCGATACCGACATCATGTAGCTGACCGAGCATATCCCTGATGGTCTCGAACGAAAACCCGCTGTGCTCCATGTCGACGAACGCAAACTGGCACCCTGCGGATTTGAGAATTCGCCCAAGCCCAGGCATAGCGAACTGGCCGACATATGTACCGACCTTGAGTTCCCTGCTTTCAGTCATCTGGCGGAATGATGCCATTGCCTTTCCTCTCCTTTCTGGCGGATCGACGCTGGGCCGACCGCCCGACCGCCGTCAGTACGAAAAGACGACGTACAATCCATGGCGACCGACAACGCGATGCTCGTACCAACTTCGGTCACCTCGTGGGCGCCAAACTCGGCAACCACGTGAGTGCCGTCAATGAAGAATGTCCCGAGCGCGCGAGACTCGGTTGGCCGCACGATCTCCACACCGACATTGATGACCTCCTCGCCGCCAGTGGCGCGGGAAAAGTGCTCCGGCCGGATGCCCACCGATAGTCTCCGTCCTGAAGGCACGCCCTGGTTTCTTTGGAGACATCAAGCGGAAGCGCGGTGCCGTCGGGCAGCTTCAGCTGCGACGGTCTTGCCGTGGTCATTCGCCATCAAAAACAAGCGCCAACTCGGTCACTGACTTGGACTTGACGAGGTGAGCGCTTTGCCTGTCGAAAGCCTGGTAGTGATCTGTTTTCAGATGATCCTGGAATGCGCGCCGGTCATCGTAAATCTCGTAGAGCACGACGCGTTCGCTCGCACCATCCGGCACCAAAACGTCGAACTGCCGACAGCCAGGCTCGAGCGACCGCGACTGGCGAGCGTTCTCATCGACCAGCGTCCGGAACGCGCCGAGCGACTCCGCAGAACGGAGGCCAAATTCCACGATCACGGCAATCCGGTCTGTCATTTCCCATCGTCTTGTGCCTGGCCGTAGCGAAGATTGATCTCGCGCAGGTGTTCGTCCATGGCCTGCCAGGCCTGCTCCGGTTGGTGTGCGGCGACGGCGTCGAAGATCTTCTTGTGTGCCGCCAACGCACCCTCGGCGACCCCCTCGACCCTGAGTGACACGTGACGCTGCTTCGACAGCCATTCGGACATGGCCTCATGAAGCGCGCCGAACACCGGGTTGCCGCCAATTTCCGCCAGGACTCGGTGAAATTCAACGTCCGTTTGCTCGAATGCTGCCATATCGCCGAGTGACCGGCGGTTTGCTTCCAAGGCCTCGGCGAGCGCTGTGATATCGTTCGGCGTTGCGAATTCCGCAGCGCGGCGTGCAATGCCGGCCTCAAAGAGCTGCCGCGCATCCTGGAGCGCGCTTTCGCCTTCGCTGGTCGCCAAAAACGCTCGGGCGGAGCCTGACAACAGTTCGAGGATCGTGTCGGTCGTTGGGCGGGAAACAACATGGCGCCCGCTACTGGACATCGTGATGAAACCGCTTCGTTGAAGGAGAAGAAGCGCTTCCCGTATCGCGGGACGCCCAACGTTGAACGCTTCCATCAGTTCGCGCTCGGACGGCAGGGTCGTACCCACCTCCAGCGCGCCCGAAACGATCCGATTCTCGATCTGCTCAGCCACGTCTTCGTGGAGTTTTCGCCGCTTTATACTGCTGAACTCCATGCCTGGCCTCATCCACTTCCTTTCGGTATCGCGCTGGAAACTGACAGACTCAGCTCCCGCAGACGGACGCGTTGAGCGTCGAGGAACATGGCTGCCAGAATGATGGTGCCCTGGATAACCTTCACCCAAAACACCGATACGTGCATGAGATTGAGACCGCGATCAATGGTCGACAGCAGCAAGACGCCGCCCAGAGCGCCCAGCATCTTTCCGCGACCGCCTTGCAGACTAACCCCACCAATCACCGCACCTGCGAACACGGTGAAGATGAAACCCTCGCCGAGATTGGATTGAATTGAGACAACCCTGCCCGCCAGCATCCAACCCGCAAGGGCGGCCAGCAAACCGCTGATCACATAGACTTGCCGTATTCGACGCTCGACATCGATGCCCAGCGCCTTAGCAGCTTTCCTGTTGCCCCCTATCGCGTAGAGTTCGCGGCCGAACTTTTGGTGTTGCAATACAAAGTGGCCGATCAGGAATACGAGTGCCGTGGCGATGACCGCCACAGTTATTGTTCCGATGCCGGGAATGGAGAACGCCTTTTGGTGACCCAGCCAATAGAATACATCCGCATTTGGGTTTCCGAAGCCGTTAACCGGAGCTCCTTCAGAAAACGCGAGCATAAGCCCCCTAACAATCAGAAGAACAGCTAGGGTCACTATGAAATTGTGCATCCGCCCAATGGTTATGAGACATCCGATGCCATATCCGATAGCCGCGCCTGTCGCGAGTACTGCAGCAATTGAAAGAAACGGGTTGACGAATATCCCCCCGCCGAACGTTGGCGCGCCAGCGGGAACGATCAACCAAAGACCCATCAGTGCGGAGAGGCCCAAGGTCGACTCTGTCGATAGGTCGAAGTTGCCGCTTATCAGCACAAACGTCTGACCGACAACCAGAACGCCCAGAACGGCGGCGGCGGTTAAAATGTTCGAAATATTGCGCTCTGTAAGAAAATGCTCTGATTGAAATACGAAGAATGTGAATACCACAACAAGGATGATCCAGATCATATTATCGATCAAAAACAACATGTTTTTACCGGACGGCATTCATACGCTCCAATACATCGGCCGCAATCATTGGTGACAAGTCCTACCCGATTCAGTCATTCAAGCGCCCTCGAGAGATCCCGTGATCAAACCGGTGACTTCTTCAGGGTTAGTATGCCCGATCGGTTTGTCTGCGATCTTCCTTCCGCGCCGCAACACGGTAACGCGGTCGCATACCTCGAATACGTCACCCATCCGATGACTGACCAAAATCACAGCATGACCGGTGTCTCGCAACTGCCCAATTCTTGCCAGCACCTCCGCGACCTGCCGCACCGAAATCGCCGCCGTGGGTTCGTCGAGCAATACTAGCTTGGGTCAGAGAGACGTGTTCGCGCCAACGCCACGGCCTGTCGTTGGCCACCGGACATCAACTCGACCAGATCTTTCGGCCGGGTTTCAGATCTGAGTTCACTGAACAGCTCTGCAGTACGCTCAGTCATGGCCGCATGCTTGAGCCTTGAAAAGAAGCCGAACCCGGATTGAAATTCCCGCCCAAGAAAGACGTTGGCTGCCGCGCTCAAGTTGTCGCACAGAGCAAGATCTTGGTAGACGATTTCAATGCCAAGCTTTCTCGCATCCAGCGGATTGGCAAACTCAACCCTTGCGCCACCGAACAATATATCACCTGAGGACGGCTGCAGATTACCTGCAATAATCTTCACAAGCGTTGATTTGCCCGCGCCGTTATCGCCCATAAGGCCAACGGCCTCGCCGGCCTCGATGCTGAAGTCGACACCTTGCAGCGCATTGATCGCCCCAAAGTTCTTGACGATACCCTTCAACTGCAGAAGACTCATGCTTCTACACGTCCCGTGCTATTTCGTTCCTACTCGTGGGTGCCGTGGTTATTGTCACGCATCTGGATCTCGCGAGATCCGCAATAGCCCGCGCTCGGATCGAATGTCTTTGGCCCGGCGATGTCTGGGGAGCGCGTTGTGGCTCGCGCACCCCAAACCTTGAATTTTTTGCGCCCGGCAGGCAAAGCAAGCTACTGATTTCCCCAGAGACCAGGAACATCTACGTTTTCGCGGGTAATGGAGGTAGTGCTCAGATAGAGCACCATTCCGATATCGGTCATTTCCAGCCTGCCCGGAGACCAAAGCGCGCCCTCCTGTTCCACCTCGCCCGGCTCGATGGCCTCACCGTTGAACTTCTTTTCCATGAAGTCGGCGACCAGCGTGCCAAAGTCTGGAATCGGCTGTCCTGACGTCTGATCGGTTGCGCCTGCACGGATCAAATCCAGATTGTCACTGCAGCCATCGATTCCTCCGATGAAGATATGACCATCTTCGCCTGCAGGAACGAACTGTCCAATCTCCTTCAGGGTCTGCACGGTTCCGGCCGCATAAACGCAGTCAGAGTGCATGTATATGCCATCGACCGGCTGGGCGGACGCGACGTCGCGGACGATCTCGACGCCTTTCGCCGCGTCCCAGTCGCCCGGTTTGATGATCAGTTCAATGTCGGGATACTGGTTAATCACGTCATCAAAGCCTGCACCCCTCAGTTGCGCTACGTTCTGTGCAAGATTGCCCGTAATCTCCAGAACAGTACCCTTCGCCTCGCCGTATTTCTCGGTCAGGTGGGCAACCATTGCCTCGCCGGCCTGTTTTCCGCCGAGATAGTTGTCCGACAGAACCACCATATCGATCTCGCAGCCCGCAGGTGCGCGGTCTATGGTGTAAAACGGGATACTCGCCTCTTTGGCGGCCGCGACCGCGACGCAGATGCCAGCACTGTCATCTGGTACTGCAACTATAGCGGCCACGCCTTG
Source organism: Paracoccaceae bacterium (assembly GCA_963664045.2). Taxonomy (GTDB): domain Bacteria; phylum Pseudomonadota; class Alphaproteobacteria; order Rhodobacterales; family Rhodobacteraceae; genus JAPPHA01. The sequence goes on from CAXXGT010000009.1 coordinate 304,055, forward strand.
CGTAATGAAATCGTTGACATCGTTGATCTGTTTTTGAGCATCTCCACCCGACGTAACGGAAATCACTTTCCAGCCACGCTGCTCCGCACCGACGACGAACCCTCCTTGAATTTGGGCCTGCGCCCCGTCCAACGAAGGTGCCGCATAGCCGATGATCGTTTCGGCCTGAGCCAATGACGTGCTGCCAATTGCAAACCCGAGCAGACATACCGATAGCTTCAAACTCGATCGCATTCTTCACTTCTCCTTAAATGGCTTGATTGATGGCGGATCCCTGTGCGCCATCCACAGTAGATAGAAGCGCACTTGCAGTGGCCTGTCAACATGATAACATATAATATCATACAATCTATCAAATTCGGATCGATCTATGACTCGTATCGGACTGATCGGCTGCGGATTCTACGCTCAAAATCATCTGAACGCCTGGGCCGATCTGAAGGAGAAGGGCGCAGAACTGGTCGCCGTGTGCGACATGGATTCGGAGAAGGCCGAAGCGGCGGGGAAGAAGTTCGAGGTTCCGTTCTATCGCGACGTCGACCAGATGCTGGATACCGGCGGCATCGATCTGCTGGATGTCGTGACCCAGATGGACAGCCACGGGATCCTCTCTGCCAAGGCGGCGGAGAGGAAAATCGCCACGATCCTTCAGAAGCCGCTCGCTCCCAACATTGATGAGGCAATTGCAATAGTCGAAAACGCTGAGCGGCAAGGGGTCTGGCTTGCGGTGCACGAGAATTTTCGGTTCGGGACGGGAATGCGCCGCATCAAGGAGGTAATCGAGTCGGACGCCATCGGCGAACCGAACTGGGCCCGGATCAGCTTTCGCACCGGCTATGACGTATATCGCGGTCAACCCTATCTAGCGCAAGTAGACCGGTTGGCGATTCTCGATACGGGCATTCATGTGCTGGATCTGGCGCGTTTCTTTCTCGGCGAAGTTGAGCACATCTCGTGTGAGACGCAGCAGCGAAACCCATCTGTCATGGCCGAAGACACAGCCACCATGATGTTGAGGCATGTTTCCGGTGCGGTGTCGATTGTAGAGACAACTTATGAGTCGCGCCGCATGCCCGATCCGTTTCCCGAAACACTAGTAGAGATCGAGGGATCGCGTGGTGCCGTGGTTCTCTCGTGCGGTCAGGCCATGACCGTGACATCGGACGGCAAAGCGCAGAGCGAGTATGTTGGTTCACCAACGCTGCCATGGACAAGCCATCCGTGGCATGTGTCGCAGGAGGCGGTCCTCCACACAAACGACCATATGCTCGAAGCGTTCCGCTCCGGATCGGAGGCGGCGACATCCGGGGCCGACAACCTGAAGACCTTTGCACTGGTTGAAGCGGCCTATCTCGCCGCACAGACCCATAGCTCGGTGCGACCCGAAAGATGACAATCCGCCAAACGAAAAAAGAGGGCAACAAGACATGGCTCGAAATCCGTTCGGTCTCAGCGGCAATAAAGCGCTGGTGACGGGTTCGTCGCGCGGCCTGGGACGTGGGATAGCGCAATGTCTATTAGATGTCGGCGCCCATTTCGTCCTCAACGCCGTCAAGGAAGCAGGAAGGCTCGCGGTCTGGCCGGCCAAGGCGCCGAAAAACCAAAGCAGGAAGAAAAGGAACGCGAGGCCACCCTTTCTGGCATGGCTGCAGCAATTCGCGAACGCATGGCTACACCTCGATCAGATTTCGTCGAGATGGGCGAAGACGACTCCTTTTTTGACGATTTACGGGAACGAATACGTTCCCGTTGATGCCCTCACTTCGCATCGTTCGTCATCCCCTTCCCACAGATGATCTCCTTTCCATCGCCTTGTTGATTGCTGACTATTCAAGTGCTGACAGTGCCTTGCGCAAGACTGATGAGATCGAGGCAGCCAAGCAAGAGCCCCATGCCGGTTCACTTCGACATTGAATTGCGAATGGGCCACGAGCAATCCCAGCTGCTGGCAAGGCGGTGATTTGCTTTGTTATGGATGACCGTGAACGTGGAGTACGGGCCATGGCCATTTGTTACGGCGGGTCGGATTGGATGATCGGCATATCCGCCAATTTCTGTGCCTTCTTGGGGTATGACGCTCAGCTATGACAAGGAGGAGTGGTGCCCGGGGGCGGAATCGAACCACCGACACGAGGATTTTCAGTCCACTGCTCTACCCCTGAGCTACCCGGGCATGGATGGGGTCAGGCCAGAATCCGCGCCTTTTAGGTTACACTCCCGACACTGTCTATATCGAATCGGAGTTGACGCACATGCCTGCGCTGGCAGTGCGGAAAGGCAACAGGCAAAGTCATCCATTACTGGAATTGCGAGAATGGTCTCGCCTGGAAGTCGAGCAGGCAACGATCGAGGATGGCTCGGTCGTCAGGGCCCGGCTCCAACTCTGGAGTCAGGCGCATGTAGCCTTCATGAGTTCTTCGATGGCCAACGCATCGAGCGGAAATCTCTCGCGTTTTCGGTGCAATTCGAAATGGCCAAGCGGGGTCCACCCTACAGGTGTGGTCTTGACCGGGTCCTCTGAAAACGTGCTGGCGACGGCTTCCTCCACCCGCCTGCGATGGCGCTTCGCCATCGGTGCAACGTCGATAACGACCTGCCCTCCGAGCCCCCGGAGGCGGAGTTGGCGGGGGAGTTCACCGATCGCCAAAAGATTGGCGTCAAGCCCCGGCGAGCGGGAAAAGATGTCACCCGTATTGACATCGACAGCAATCAGCGCCTGCGTCGGCTCGATCACCATGGATGCTCCGGCTCCCATGCGTTCCCCCGCACCCGGCGATTTCGGCAAGGAAACCGCGGGGACCAGAACCCGCGAAATCATGTCCCAGATCCCGAGAGTGTCGAAGCTTCCGCGATCATCGATGATCCGGTCGGGTGCCGGGAACATCCACTCCGTCATCGCGCGCTCGCCCGCCGCCGGGGCGCGTGCGCGAAGGCCCGGAGTCCCCCGGTTTGCATTCTCCAAGATCCGGTTGAATTCGCAGGTTTCCCTTGCGAGTTCGTCGGCGACCGTTGCCGGGTCTGCGTCCTGGCACTGTGCTCTGAACGAAACCGACTTCGATGAGAGATCCAGACCAGGAATCGAGGCTGCGATGTCTCGAAGACGGGTCCGGCATGTCTGATCATCGGTAAGCCGTCGCGAAAATTCGATGCCGCGACGCCCCTGCTCCAGCACGACATACTGTTTCCTGATCCGGATCCGCGTTGCAACACCGGCCGCCTTCCCGTGATCCGGGATCGTCTTGACCTGAATGGCGAGGTGGTGGCCCGGCTCCAGCTTCACACGCGACTTCAGAAATCCGTGCTGTCCCTGTCCGAGGTTCAGAATGAAACCGCCAAGTCCCTTTAGTCGCCGTCCCACCTGCGCCCGGTATACGTCACCCGGAACCGGAATGGTCGGGTTCGGATGATCGACATGGAGATCCTCGATCCGGCCGTTGACGACAAGCGCTGCGACCGAGCGGGTGTCCGTACGGTCGATGACGATCAGGCGGCCGGTTTTCATTCAGACAACGTCTGCCGCGCCAGGACGGGGTATCCGTGGCCGCCGAACAGGGCGGCAGTCTCGGCGAGAGGCAAGCCGACGATGTTCGAATAGGAACCGTTGATCCGCCGGGCGAAGACCGCCGCGAAGCCTTGTATGGCATACGCTCCCGCCTTGTCTTTCCATTCTCCCGAACGAATGTAGGCGTCTCGCTCGGCATCGGAGATGACCTTCATGGCGACAACCGTCTCGACCAGTCGCTGGCTGCTTCTCGTGGCCGAACGGACGACGACGCCGGTAATGACACGGTGTCGGCGCCCTGAGAGCAGTTTCAGGAAATCCCGTGCCTGAGCGGCATCGTTCGGCTTGCCGAGGATCCGACGGCCGACCGCGACGACGGTGTCGGCGGTTAGTATCAGGTCTCCGGCTCCGGGGACGAGCGCTTCCGACTTTTCCCGGGAGAGGCGCCGTGCGAGTTGGCGCGGAAGTTCGCGCGGACGCGCCGCCTCGTGGACCGCGACCGGTTGCACCCTGTCAGGGACCACGCCGATCTGTGCCAGGAGTTCTAACCGGCGCGGGCTTGCGGAACCGAGAATGAGGCGGGGAGGGGCGGCGAAGCTATTTGTAGCGATAGTTGATTCGCCCTTTCGTCAAATCGTAGGTCGTCATCTCGACCTTAACCCTGTCGCCAGCGAGAACCCGGATGCGGCTCTTGCGCATCTTACCGGCAGTATGAGCAATTATTTCGTGGTCATTCTCGAGCTTGACCCGAAACGTCGCATTCGGAAGAACGTCTTTGACAACACCATCGAATTCGAGAAGTTCTTCCTTCGCCATACTAACTCTGCCTGCCTGGGTCGAACGGAAGCCAATGTTGCTTCGAAGGACGCTCAATGTACCGATTTGTCATGAAAATCAAGTCGAAAGTCGTGCTGTGGCATGCTCGCGAAGTACTCTCCTCGCTTCGAGGTCCGATGGACGGGATCTTTGGCAGCGAGGCACCGGTGCGTCATTCCCCGGGGCCAACAAGGATTTGCACAAGGACGAGCCAGATCGCGCGTACGTGCCTCGATCCGCAGGCTGCAGTCAGAGGGAGGCGGGCAATGAAACTGTCGATTCCGACGTCGGATGTGGCAACATGACTGAAATACCGAATCCGGAACGGCGAAGGCCGCCGCACGGAACTACCCGCCAGGCGGAAACCTCTCCAGGATCTTCTCTTTGATCTGGTCACGGACCTGCCGGTAGGATTCTAGTTTTGCTTCCCTGCTCTCGCCAAGACCGACCGGGTCCATGGTCGGCCAGTATTCAACCTCGAATGACAAGTAGCGCGTATACTCGAGTGCGCGGCGAAGTGATGCGGGAGACAGTGCCACGACCAGGTCGTAGCTCCCGAGATCGTCGCCCCAGTCTTCGAAGTCGTCAAATGACCGGGTCTTGTGACGATGGAGTTCAACGCCGATTTCCCGGCAAACGGCTATGGCAAAGCCGTCGATCTCGGAACCTCCGCGAACGCCGACGGACTGGACAAAGATCTTCGTGCCAAGTTGCTGCTTGAGCAATCCCTCGGCCATTGGTGAACGGATGGTGTTGTGGTCGCAACAGAAGAGGACTGATGACGGCAGGTGCGATGGCATGCTCCACGCCTAACCGTAGAAATGAAGAACACAAACGAGCGTGAACAGGCGCCGTGCCGTCAGGAGATCGGTTTCAATCTTCCCGGAGAGGCGGTCTATCAGCAGGTTCGCGCCTTCGTCGTGCATGGCGCGCCGTCCGTGATCGATCGCTTCGATCTGGGCAGTTGGCAATCTCTTGACCGCGTCAAAATACGCCTGGCATATCCGGAAATAGTCCTTGATCAGTTGGCGGAATGGCGACAGGGCCAGATGAAACGACGTGATCGGGCTGCGGTCCCCTGTCTTGACGTCGAAGATCAACCGTCCGTCCTTGACGGAAATGTCCAGGTGATACGGACCGGCGGGCGGCGATTGCCCCTTTCTCGCGACCAGCTGGAAACGGTTTTCCTCGATGAGATCGAAAATCGCGACCTCGCGTTCCTGCGTCACTTCGGGTGTCGGCGCAGGCAGGCCGGAATCGTCCAGCGTCAAGCTGCCGATTCGGAACAGGTCAGTCATTTCTTTCGGATCGAATGCGATCCAGCCGCGTTCGAACGCTTTGTTCGTGTGCGAGGAGCGATTCACGATTTGCGAGTATCATTGCCGAAGGACCGATTCTTTCGAGTGCACCGGGCGTCATCTGCATGATGGTTGTTCGTTTCATGAATTCGATGACGGAAAGACCGGAACTGAAACGGGCGTTTCCGGATGTGGGCAGGACATGATTGGGGCCTGCAACGTAGTCTCCGATCGCTTCCGGCGTCCAGCGCCCGAGGAACAATGCGCCGGCATTGCGGATGTCTTCGGCCACGAGTTCCGGCTCCGATGTCATGACCGACAAATGCTCCGGTGCAATCCGATTGGAGAGTTCGGCAGCTTCGGCGAGGTCACGCACGACGATCACCGCGCCGTTCCGCCGCCAGCTTTCCGCGGCGACTCGTTGTCTGGCAAGAGTTTCGAGCTGTTTTTCGATCGCCTTGACGACTGACTCGGAAAACGCCCGGTCCGGAGTCACGAGGATTGCCCGGGCATGCTCGTCATGCTCGGCCTGACTCAGCAGGTCGATGGCGACCCAGTCCGGATCATTGTCGTGGTCAGCAATGATCAGGATTTCCGTCGGCCCGGCGATCAGGTCAATCCCGGTCGTTCCGAATACCTGGCGTTTCGCGTTTGCCACATAGGCATTCCCCGGCCCGACAATCTTGTCCACGGGTCGAATTGTTTCCGTGCCGAAGGCAAGTGCGGCGATGGCTTGAGCTCCGCCGATCTTGAAGATCGAATCGATTCCGCAGAGGCGTGCGGCGCAAAGAACGAGCGGATTGAGTTCGCCGCCGGGAACCGGTGCCGCCATGACGATCTCGTCAACGCCAGCGACAAGCGCGGGAACCGCGTTCATCAAAACCGACGACGGATAGGAGGCGGTGCCGCCGGGAACGTACACGCCCACGCTTTCGATGGCCGTCCATTTCCATCCGATTTCCGCTCCGGCCTCGTCAATCCATCGCGTGTCTTCGGGCAACTGCCGTTGATGGAATGCCCTGATGCGTTCGAAGGCAAGTTGTAGCGCTTCCGTCTCTTCGCCCGATACGCGTGCCACCGCCGCCTCGATTTCGTCTTGCCGGAAGGCCAGGGTCGCGGACGTCAGGTTCAGGCTGTCGAAACGTGCGGTCAGGTCAAGCAGCGCATCGTCACCTTCTTGCCTTACCGCTTGGATGATCGAAGCTACGGCCTCCGAGACCTCCTCGTCCGTTTCCCGTGCGCGGTCGAGGAAGATCTTGAATTCCCTGGCGAACGCGGAATCCCGTGTGTCGAGAACAGTAGGCATCACGCGTCGTGGACAGGAACAGATCCCGACGGAGCCATGTAAGGTCGCGTCACATCCTTGAAAATCATGTCGAGGCACTCGACTTCCAGTCGAATCGTTGCGCCGCCCGCCAGACGAAACCGGAGATACCCACCGGGTGCTTCGGCAGGTTCGAACGTGAGCGACAGGACACACAGGATGTCGCCGGCTTCCGGCCGGCTGATTCCGCGATAAGAGACGGCGAGCACGCTGTTGATGACAAGAAGGCTTCGCACCCTCTCGGGCTCTCTCTTCGTCTCTACCCCAAAGTTCCCCGCTTCCCAGCGAAATCGGTTTGCCAGTGCGACGAATCGTCGCCGTCCCTTGTGCCACTCCATGTCGGGGCCTGACACCACTGCGTCCTGGAGCAGCGCCGATGCGACCGCGAGGTCTTCATCGTCCATGATCTCGAGGTTGAGCGCTTGCCCTCGTTGTCTTTCCGGCGCCTCTGGATTCCTGTTCATCCGGTCATCCGGTCGATGATTGCTCCGCACGCGGAGAGCTTTTCCTCCACCCGTTCATAACCCCGATCGAGGTGGTAGACGCGTGAAATGATCGTTTCCCCCTTGGCCGCCAGCCCGGCGAGGATGAGCGAGACTGATGCGCGCAGGTCGGTCGCCATCACCGGGGCTCCCTTGAGATGCGGGACTCCCTTGACAGTCGCCGTACCTCCGCGGACATCGATCCGGGCGCCCATTCGGCGAAGTTCCTGGGCGTGCATGAAGCGGTTTTCGAAAATCGTTTCCGTCAGGACCGACGTGTCATCCGCCGTTGTGAGAAGCGCCATCATCTGGGCCTGAAGATCGGTCGGGAATCCGGGGTAGGGCTCGGTGACAACGTTGACTGCGCGTATCCGGCCGTTCGTCCTGGAAACCCGTAATCCGCGAGCGGTATCTTCGATTTCGACTCCGGCTTTCTCCAGCGTCACGCAGACATTCTCCAGCAGATCGCGCCGCCCCCCGAGCAGTTCAACATCACCACCCGTGATCGCGGGGGCGAGCATGTAGGTTCCCATCTCGATGCGGTCAGCAACGATCCGGTGCCGGGTCCCGTGCATCCGTTCGACGCCTTCGATGACGATTTCCGGCGTTCCGTCACCGGAAATGTTCGCACCCATCTTGCGAAGGCACGCGGCCAAATCAACGATTTCCGGCTCTAGGGCGGCATTGCGCAGCACGGTCGTTCCACGGGCCAGAGTCGCCGCCAGCATCAAGTTTTCCGTTGCGCCGACCGAAACGGACGGAAAGGTGAAGGGTGCGCCCGTCAAGCCACGCACGGCGGTTGCGTGAATGTATCCGTTTTTCAGCTCCAGCGTTGCGCCGAGCGCTTCGAGACCTTTCAGGTGGAGGTTCACGGGTCTCGCACCGATCGCGCATCCTCCGGGCAAGGACACTGTCGCGAATCCGGTTCTTGCGAGCAACGGCCCTAGGACCAGAACCGATGCCCTCATTTTTCTGACGATGTCGTAATGGGCTTTCTGCGACACGATATCCGCCGCGTGCAGCGAGAGTGTCAGGCCACTGTCCGCCAAGGCGACGTCGACGCCGAGGGACTCGAGCAGGACGGCCATGGTCGCGATGTCGGAAAGCCTCGGGGCGTTGTCGAGAACCAGAGGTTCCTCTGTGAGCAGGGCCGCCGGCATGAGAGCCAGGCACGCATTCTTTGCACCGGCGATCGGAACCGACCCCTTGAGTGGACCGTTTCCCCGGATTCTGATGGAGTCCATTTGATCAGATTCCCTTGCTGCTCGACCGGTTCTTGTTCACCTTGTTGTTTTGCAGCCGTTCACGGCGCCTCTTTTGATCCTTGCGACGCTTCAGGTTTTCCCGAAGCGCCTGCCGTAGTCTTTCCTGTCTCGACGTCTTCGGCCCGACGTCCATCTTCGCGCCATTCCCGGTTCGGTCTTTCATTTCGGCGTTCCTAAACCAGTGACTGTGTCCCGTCCAGATTGTGCTTGCCTCAAGCCGGGGTTACGCTAAACAACCGCTGTTCAGGCTGCCGTAGCTCAGGGGCAGAGCACTCCCTTGGTAAGGGAGAGGTCGAGAGTTCAAATCTCTCCGGCAGCACCAAAAAAATCAATCATTTACTGATAAATCAGTGGTCGATAATTGGGTTATTTCTGTGCAGGTGCACAGAAACGATCCAAATTCGCTGAAATCGAGGGTATGAAAGGCTGGCTCCTCGGATGCGATAAAGAGGGGCCTGCGGCGTTGGATGGTTCGTTCCGGCGGACGATGGCGAACGGATCGCGTATAGAGCAAGGACTGTCCTGGAGGCGATTGGGGGGGGGGGGACCGTGGGGGATCTCGATGGCGGTCCCCGTGACATGCGGTTTGGCCCGGGCTGTCGCGACAATTGTAGCGAGTCGGAATCTTTGAAGTCACCGAATCGTTTCGTTGGAGTCAAATAGCAAAATCCCCGATATAGCCGAAATATGACTCCAAGCACGAGACTCGGTGAGTCGTTTCAATGGAGTCGCTTAAACACCGTTTAAACACGCAAAGGCATCGGAGAAGATTTGCCTGATCATGTGTTGATTTCTTGAATCATGTAACCGAGTTTTTCTCCTGCAGTTGGGAGAAACTGACATGAGACAGATCATGCTGATGCTGATGTTTCTGCTCATCCAGCCCATTATGGCGAGCGCCAAGTCATACAGGTTCACCTGCAGTTTCCCGCTCCATGTTTCGCAGGATACAGATGGTCCCTCCAATGACGATCCTCTGAAATTCGAATTCACTGTGGACGCGACGGGGCAAGGATTTGCAGTCAGCGAGTATGTGAATCCCGTAGAAATCATTACCGGCAACAATGGCGTCACTTTTCTTGAGAAATTGACAACGGGTACAGTCCAGTCGACCACCGTTCTCGAAGGAGGAGATGCCGTTCACAGCCGCCACACGATCATTTTGGGAAGTCTGGTTCCCAGTCAATACTATGGAGCTTGCCAGCAACATTAGACGGTTCGGCGCCTTCGGAACTTTAAAGGCAATGACATGTATGGCGCGGCGAGGAAGACCGACGCCAAGCGAACATCTCGGTAAAGAGATACACCCCGCCAGGCCGGCAGGTCAGGAAGGCAGCTAATACGCAGTCCAGCGAAGTATCGGCACATACGCTCCGAATCGCTTGGGTGCGCGCCTCCATTTTTGCGTCCGCGTTTTCGAAATCCGTCAGGTTGAAAGATGGTGATCCACGTAACCAATGGGTCAGCGGGGAAGGAATCCGGCTTTTCGCAGGGCAGGCACATTTGAACGGCTGACTGGAACATCGGGGCCATGGCGCATGTTCAAGAGTGCCCGATCGCCGATCCGCTTGACAGCGAAGACCTGATCTTTGACGACCCAATGAGAACGGTGCACGCGCAACCCCTCAATCGGGGCGGTTTCCCGGATGGCATCGGTGAGACGCATCAGGATCATTTCTTCGCCTTTCGTGGTCCGCACGCGAACATAGTGGTCTTCGACCGAAAGCGCCACGAGTGCCCCCCGTTTCTCGACCGGAATGCGATCCAGGATGGCCGGTGCCGCCGGTTCACCGGGGGAGTTGCGAGCAAGCTCCCTTTGGACGAGTTCCAGAAGACTGTTTACCACAAAGGCGACGAAAATGACGGTTCCGAAAAAACCGGCCCATCCCTTCCATGAATTGAAAACCGGTCCGAACACAACGGCATTGATCGCCGCAATCACCAAGCTGACCGAAACTCCGATAACCACCCCGATGCAGAGGATGCGACTGAAAAGAGAGCTACGGGCAAATCGATGTCGCAGCACTGCGTGTACAAGAGTGCCTGTTGAATAGGTGAGAACGACAACGACCATCCAGTAGATGGCCAGAGGGATCGGCCTTAGTGCGTCGGCCGTGCCGAACGCACCTGCAAAGGCAAGGATGATCCCGATTCCAGCCAGAGCCACCCAAAGAATTGGGCGGCTGAATTGTGCCCGCATTTGGCGAAGCGCGAATAGTAAAGGTCCTTCGTTCACGTTGGTCTCGGGTCTATTCACGTATCTTGCGTTGTGGCCCTTGACGGTTTGACGGAACAGTCTTGCCAATTCAATTCTTGCCCTACAACCGGCACGACGCAAGGAAGACCAGCCGATGACGCTTCAACCTCTTCTGAACGCACCAATCGCTGTCCAGGTCCACGCCATTGCTGCCCTTTTTGCGCTTTTAGTCGGGCCATTCGCGCTTTGGCGGAAGCGTCGGGACGTTCTCCACAAGGGGCTGGGCTACACATGGGTGGCGACGATGACAACAACCGCGGTTTCGTCTTTCTTGATCTCAAGTGCATTTTCTCCGATTGGGATCGGGCCAATTCACTTGTTGTCGATTTTTTCGCTCTGGGGGCTAATTGCCGCAATGCGGGCAATCTATGCGCGGGATGTGTGGGCACACAGTCGAATCATGAAGGCCATCTATGTTCGAGGACTTGTGCTAGCAGGGTCATTCACTTTGTTGCCGGGTCGGATGATGCAGGAAATCCTGATTCCAGAAGTGTCAATCATTGGCTACGGCATTGTCGCCTTGGTCCTAATCTGGGCTTTTGCGCCATTTTTTTCGCGAATGGCGCGCAGCGGTCTGGAAGTTTGATTTGGCCATGAGAGTTTACGGGCGCTTCGCTGAAGACCCTTTATCAAGTTGAAGGTCGTGTGTTAGTGGCGGAATCGGAAGACGCATAGCGTTGACGTTGGGATTAAGAAACCTGATGAGTTGGCGGCTTGGAACGCGTCGAATAGCGTCTTTGGGTAATGACGCAGAGGGCGGGTGGGGTGGTCTGAAGGAATCCTCCGGCAAGGTGGGCGACATCGTCGCTGAAGTCGCTAACCGCAATGAGGGATCATGACATTCAAGCAGGCCGTGGAGGCCGCGCAGAATCCGGTGATTGGAGTATACTTTCAGGGAAAACAGGCCATGGAGAGCAAGCACCGTGGTCTTGTAATGTGCGAAGAACCCCCGCGGTTGGCTGGGAGCATCGATCTCGACGCCGTGCTCAGGCAACAAGGACCCAACGATCATCGCCGGGATTACGGTCTCGACTACAAACCGGCGAACGTGGGCGGACAGGCGATCCGGGTCGAAATCTTTTCAGCGGCGACAAGAGAAGTCTCGAAGGCTCAAAAAATTTCCGAAGGTTGAAGGACTGGTTGCACGAAAATGCCGACCAACTCCGGCAACCGTCAGAACGTGCAAACGATGGCATCCGCCATGTGCGGATTACGAGTTCGGGCGTTAGAACCGGCAAGAAATCTCGTCAGGCCAAAACGTTCGCACAGAGTGGCATTCCGATCAGGGTCGAAGGCAAAGGCTATCCGCCACACACCATCATCAGCATGGCATCTTAGTTCCTTCATGTTCGCGTGTTTCGACCCGTTCAGCGGTCCGCGTGGGGACGTCTCAGCCCGGGGCCGATCCTTTGCAAAAGGTTGACCGCGGCGAAAATCGCATCCTGAACCGCTTCCGAGAGGTCTTCGAACTCTTTGTCGAACGCATCATGAAATGTGACTTCCCATTCCTTGCGACTTCATATCACGGACATATATAGGCTGAAATCTATATCGCTCGACCGCCATCAATTCGTTATCGTCCAGACTGTAGTGCTTTAGCAGCGACGCCCCCTTCCGCAAACGACCCCTTGTAGTCCTTTTTGCATGGTCTTCATGCGTACTTTCAGGACGGCGAAAAGAGGCGATGCGTCAGCGATCAGGAGAGTCGAGGTGCCAGAGAGCGTGGAAGACCAAGGCAAGGTAGACGATAAGCAGAACCGGCAAAGCCATCGAAACGAAGCCGGAAAGCGAAGATTGAACCAAGAAAGACGACATCGAGAAAGACCCAAACGAAAAGAAAAGAAAATAGCGTCGGAGCTGTCATTCAGATCGGTTGCAACACCACGCCTTGCGAATCTCCGAAGCCTTGCCAATCCGGGTATGATCAAACCCCAAAAAAGCGTGCGCGACATGCCATTAGACGCAACACCCGTCAAGGGGTCAGCGCAAAATTTGCAGCATCGATTTTCGTTTGTTTTGATTGACTTATGGCCTTGACCCAACATGGATCCCATGAGGCACGCGGAACCTTTTCTAGTGTTCGGCATACGTTCCTCAGTAGGACCTATGTTGGGTCAAAGCCATTTTCGAGCCGATTCTGAGCCTTTTGGTCCCGGATGACAAAACCTCGTCGAAGGGACACTCTGCGCGTCCTGTGGCTCCTGAGCGCTCCTATTTTTCGGGATCGGCCTCGTCAGTGCCAAAACCGGCGTCCAACGCAAGAATCGCGTTCAAGGCGGGATCCATGATCACCACAATGCCTTTGAACGGCCATTGCACGGGCAAATGCCCGCAAGCAACACGAGAGAGCCGCATGGGGCATGGGGACCTCCCCCGCGTTTGAAAAATGATCGCATGAGCAACTTTGTAACGCAGAAGCCAGTCAGTTGCGGGCCTGATCCGGATGAGTGCAAGTCGACATTGGTCGGATTTACCATCTCAAATTTCCTTCAGATGATTGTTGAGCGTCACGGAACCGGCTGGACCGCGAAATCTGAACGGTTGCAATTCCGCGCCTTTCAACGCGTATCTCAAGGAGACGCAGGCCCGCCTTGAACGATCACTACGGTGCTGCCGTTTCCTCGGGAGTCGCACTAGTGAGAATGAACTCCCGTTCGTCCGCGGTCAGGTCCGGAAACGCGTCCTGGACAAACGGACGGAAATGTCGGGGCATCGCTAGCGATGCCTGTACCCGATCCGGCTCCACCGGCAGATACATCTCGTTTTCGCGCCCGGTAAATACGGATCGTTTTCGGAAATCCCTGGCTCTCTATCCGCACTTCGAATGACCGCAGTCGCGGCAGATCAGGCATCCTTCGTTTGTTTCAACGACAAAAGCCCCGCATTCCCACATGGAGTTCTACAGATTATCGTTCAACAAGGCGTCCCATTGAAGCCTTTGCGTTTTTGGCTCCACGACCGGCAGCGCTACTTCTGAACCGGCCCCTTGTATATACTAGCCGAGAAGGACATTCTGCCGAGAGCGCATCTCCGCCCGGTAACCAAGTCATTGACGTGACGGGCCGCGGAGCGGTCGGCAAGTGCTGGACTTGGAATTGACAAGCTGGAAGAGTTGCCGTCCTTTATCCCGCATCAGGCTTCGGCGCAGCGACCTGCCAGGTGTCGCTGCGGCCATCGCCGAAGAAGCCGCGCGGTTCGGCGTAACTCAGGGCTTGCTCATCAAGCAAATGTGGAAAGGTAATCTACGACGGGGAGAAGGCGATGATCTATGAGCAGATTGCCGTAGAACTCGATACCGGCTGTGTGTGTGCATTGCAGCAGATCGTTGCCGCGACAAGAGAGAGCCACCAGACGATACTGTGAGAGGCGGTCGGCCATGTCTGAAACAAGTTCGCCGCCGCATTACGCCTTTACCGGGAAGCGGCCATGTACGACACCAGCGCGACACCTGTGCACCGCCGCGCAAGTGTTGTCGACCTGGAGAACCATGGAAAAGAACCCTGATTGTGATTGGTCCGTGAACTCTGACCAGCAACAATGATCATGCTGGCCCACATTCCGCGCTCATGGCACTCTCCCAATTCGGTTTGTCTCAATACAGACGCTTCTTGCCGTTTCCTGGAGACAAAGGTGAAGTTCTTTTCACCTTTGAAGCTGTGGCCCTGCGGATGGGAATCTGTCTTTCTCGGTATCCACCTTCTTCTGCCCTGGGCCGACACTGGCGCCGTCAGCTTTTTGAGGCCGAAATCACAAACAAACGGATTAACAAAGAATACCGGGAGCAGTTGCTGAACCAGACCCGAGATGGCCAGTTCGAACGCTCGGTCCAGGAACGCAGGCAGGCAAGCCTCAAGGAGTGAGCCAGCGACTCTCGCGCTGCTTTGACACTTTGCCCGATGACAACTAAAGTTGTCGCATGGTCGAAGTGATCCGGAGCAGTGTATTCGATGAGTGGTTGTCTGGATTGCGGGATCGTCAGGCAATGGCACGGATCATCGCACGGCTTGATCGCCTCGCTTCAGGAAACCTCGGCGATGTCGTGGCGGTTGGCGGCGGCGTTTCCGAACTCCGGATCAATTACGGGCCAGGTTATCGAGTATATTGCCTACGCCGAGGTCAGTGTCGCGTTGTTCTGCCTTGTGGCGGGGACAAGTCATCACAAAGCCGGGACATCAAGCAAGCCAAGGCACTCGCCGGAAAATGGAAGGATTGAGCAATGCAAGAAGTGACGTTCGCCCGCTACGACACTGCAGACTATCTGAAGAGCGAGGAAGATATCGCGGCCTATCTTGACGCGGTGATGGAGGAGGGTGGGGACGACCCGGCCTATGTTGCGCGCGCGCTCGGAACCGTGGCACGGGCACGGAACATGACGGCACTCGCCAGCGAAGTCGGAATGAGCCGCGTCGGCTTGAACAAGGCGCTGTCGGGAGAAGGAAATCCTACTCTCGCTACCGTCCTGAAGGTTGCCAAGGCGCTTGGTCTCAAGGTTTCGTTTCAACCACTGGCTCCAAAAGGGGCCGGGGGAGCATGAAGGCCAGGTACAAGGAGACCTTGCGGTGAACCCTTTCCCACAAATCCGGACGAATTGGCATTGCCGTATGTAGATGGAGTCTGCGACCGTGGCCTCCGGCGGCGGGAGTTGTGGCAGGATGGTGGGTTTGTCGGCAATAAATTGAATGCGGATTATATCGATTAGTCACATCGGCCAGTTCCAGGAACGCTCGCCCTTAGGTCCGGAGACTGTATCTCAGGCATTCGGTCTTCCTTGTGAGTTCCCGGCGTTTCTCAAGCGCACTTCCAGGTTCGGCCTGCATTTCATCCTTGGTCATGACTGGAACCATAGCAAGAGTCGGATATGCAAAAACGCGGGCCAGAACCTTGCAGTCCTGGCCGGCACTTCGGTTGGTGGATGAATTCCCCTAGAATTGAGGGACTACAAATGCAGGTTGCCGCAAGCTTGTGCGCCCAGCATATAGAGTTACTTTGCCTCAAGAGAGTCGAACGCGCCATGAAACGCCTTGTTGTCGCCGTCCTTTTGGCGGTTGTTCCCGGCCTTGCCGCAGCGGAAGTGCGAAATGCCCCAACCAATTATGAGCGTTTTAGGCTGTGGAACGATTGCAGTCCGGTTTATTTGTTGGTTGAATCCTTACAAGACGATGCCGCCAAGATCGGCCTTACACGAGACCGGATTGAAACCCTGACACGAAGCAGACTACGAGCGGCCAGAATCTACACCGATGAAATCGGAGCGTATCTTTATGTGAATATCAATGTAGTCGGGTCATCTTACGACATCAAAATTTACTGAAAAATTTGTGACAGACCGGGCATCAAACGAATCGTACTCTGCAATAACGTGGTTGTCAGGGAGCACGGGGACCCACGGCCAAGACGCGGGTTTCATCCTACAGTGGCTATCTGAACACGTCGACGAATTTGAAAGGTTTCGAACGTGAACAAACCGCGGCGTAAACCGCGAATGGAACGTGAACAAATTGCGTAATATTGTCTTGGCCCAAGTTTAACTTTTTTTGGCGTGATTCTGTTGATTTTGCGGTATTTCTGACTTCCCGTGTCAGACAACACACTGTTTTTGCCCGATATTGTATTCACGATTATCGGGAGTGGTGCCATAAACGAACAGGAAAGGGATTCCAGCGCACCGCTCAACCTGATAAACACGCCGCATGTTCATCAGGCGCGCAAAAACACGCACCACCGAAGACGGGACCCAGTACTTCTCCTACCGCCTCGTCCGCAACGAACGACAGGGCGACAGGGTCAGGCAGAGGACCCTCCTCAACCTCGGAAGCGCCTTCCCCGTGGAGAAGAGACACTGGCGCCTGTTGTGCGCGCGCATCACCCAGCTCATCGGGCGCCAGGAGACACTTCTGCCGCTCCCCTGGCCCGATGAGGTCGAGGCGGAAGCACAGCGCATCGCCGCCCGGCTGGTCAGCCGCTCACCCCCGGTCGCAGGCGCCGGGCCCGGCTCCAACATGGAAACGGTGGATGTGGCGTCCCTGGAGATGGTGCGGCCGCGTTCTGCCGGTGTCGAGCATGTGGGGCTGTGGGCGATGGAACAACTCGGCCTCGAGGCACTCCTGGAGCACCTGGGTTTCAACCGCCGGTCGCGGGCCGTGGCCATGGGGTCGATCATCGGCCGCATGGCGGTTCCGGGCTCGGAGCGCGCGACCTGGCGCTGGCTCTGCGAGCGGAGTGCGCTCGGCGAACTCCTCGATGTCGATTTCGAGACCATGAACATGATGCGCCTGTACCGGGCCTCGGATGCGCTGCTGTCGCGGCGCCGGGCGATCGAGGCCCACGTGTTCGAGCGTGTGACGGACCTGTTCTCGCTGGGACACACGGTAACGCTGTTCGACCTGACGAACACGTTTTTCGAGGGTGCGGCTGACAAGCAGCCCAAGGCCCGGCGTGGCCACTCGAAGGAGAAGCGCAGCGACTGTCCGTTACTGACCCTGGGCCTGGTTCTTGACGGCAGCGGCTTCGTGCAGCGCTCGGAGGTGTTCCCTGGCAACGTAAAGGAAAGCAGCACGCTGGAGGGGATGCTGGCCAGGCTTTCGGCACCCCGGGATGCGCTGGTGGTGATGGACGCCGGCGTCGCCACCGATGACAACGTCACCTGGCTCCGCGACAATGGCTACCGCTATCTCGTGGTCAGTCGCGAACGGGTCCGCCACTTCGACCCCGACCTGGCGACGGCGATCGAGACCCGCTCCCGCGGGAAGGTCCACATCCAGGCTGTCACCGACGAGGCGGCTTCCGAGCTCCGCCTGTTCTGTTGCTCCGAGGCTCGGGCCGAGAAGGAACTGGGCATCACCGAACGCTTCATGACGCGCTTCGAGGACGAGTTGCAGAAGCTGCACGACGGGTTGTCACGACCACGGACCCACAAGCAGGTCGCCTATGTCTGGCAACGGATCGGACGCATCCGGCAGAAGAGCCGCGGCGCTGGCCAGCACTACAGTATCGACATCGTCACCGATCCGGAGAACGCCGAAAAGGCGACAGGGCTCATCTGGACGCGGACACCGCGTAGCGGCACCATGCTCACCCACCCCGGCGTCTACTGCCTGCGCACCAACCAGCTCGACTGGGATGCGGAGACCCTGTGGCGGACGTACTCCATGTTGACGGATGTGGAATCGGTGTTCCGTTCGCTCAAGTCGGAACTGGGTCTGCGTCCCGTGTATCACTGGAAGCAGGTCCGATCCGACGGTCACCTGTTCATCAGCGTCCTGGCCTACCAGCTGGTCCAGGTCATTCGCAGCCGTCTTCGGGCTCATGGCGAGACGGCGAGCTGGAGAACGCTGCGGGACATTCTTTCGGGCCAGATCCGGGTCACTGCCTGTTTCCGTCGTGCCGACGGCCGCATTATCCACATCCGCAAGGCAACCCGGGCGGAGCCCCGGCAACGGGAGATCTACCGGGCGCTTGGTCTTGCCCCCGAGCCCGGAAAGACGCGGAGGATGGTTGCCTGATGGGTCGGTGATGTCATATGGGGTGTGGCCTGTAGTGCCATAACCGCGGTTTCAGTCGGCATAAGCCCCTGAAAAACAATCACCTTTTTTCGGGCGTGTTAAACTTCGGTTGGTAAAAGGGAGAGGTCGAGAGTTCAAATCTCTCCGGCAGCAC
This sequence comes from Paracoccaceae bacterium, assembly GCA_963664045.2. Taxonomy (GTDB): domain Bacteria; phylum Pseudomonadota; class Alphaproteobacteria; order Rhodobacterales; family Rhodobacteraceae; genus JAPPHA01. The sequence goes on from CAXXGT010000009.1 coordinate 322,655, forward strand.
CAGGTTCTTCGATGCAGTCGGAGGACCGTACATCTCCGAAATACTCCTGGCCGTAACGGACGTCGGACAGGTACAGCCCGTGAGCCGGGGCAACCGGCCCGCATGCGCCCCGCGTTCGCGCGCGGAGAGCTTCGCCGACCTGGTCCGGAGTCCATGCGCCTGATCCAACGCGCTCTAGCGTTCCGACAATACTCCTTACCTGGCGGTGCAAAAAGCTCTTCGCGGTTGCGACAATGACATATTCCCTTTGATGATTGTTCTGCTCGAGGCGTACATCGAGTGCATCGAGGGTGCGGAACGGCGATCGCGCCTGGCAGGCTGCCGAGCGAAACGTCGTGAAGTCATGGAGTCCGAGCAATTGGGCGGCGCCCTGCTGCATGGCATCCTGGTCAAGTTCGTGGCGTATGTGCCAGGCGCGGTTTCGCCGAATCGCGAGCGGGGACCTTCGTGAAACGATCCGGTAGACATAACGCCGTTTGAGCGCGGAAAACCGCGCATGAAACGAATCCGGTACCCTGGCGGCAGCGAGAATCGCAACCGGATGCGGTCTCAGATGATAATTCAACGCCTCCGAAAGCCGAAACGCGTCCCAGGCCTTTTCGAGGTCACAGTGCGCGATCTGGCCAAGCGCATGCACTCCGGAATCTGTTCTTCCGGCTCCATGAACGCCGTTGCATGCGGGATCAAGTTCACGGACGGCGTCTTCGACCACCTGCTGGACGGTCAACTGCCCGCGTTGGTTTTGCCATCCGGAGAATGGCTTGCCGAGATACTCGATCTTGAGGGCAAATCGTGGCATTTCCATGTGCGTTAATCGCGAATTCAGACCTTGCCAAGACCAACAGTGTCGAATTCCTTGGCGCGCCGGTTGCAGTCATGACGGGGTTGTCCTGAATCTCCTGACATTCGGGTTCCGTCGGGGGATATGCCCATGTCCTTCATTCCCGGCCTGTTCCTTCGGATTGCTTCGTCGGACTCGACGGGGCTGGAGACGGCAGGCTACAGGCGGCGGCTCGGCGAATTCGGGGTGGCCTGGTTTTCCTGGCTCGTCTTGCCGGAGTCACCCTGCCGGGATTCGATGACCCCGCGAGGAATGCAACCCGGGTTCAGGGGATTCGCCTTGCAGCCATTTTCCGTTGCAAAAATGCTTTCAAGCGGTCGGTTTGCACGCCCTTCCGGCGTTGAAGTTCGAATTGTCAAGGGTTTACGGAAATTACCGGCACATGTATAAGCTGCCGACCGCCCGACGGTGGCAGAACTTGACCGGAAAGTCCATGAATTGCGCGTGATCAGGCCGGGAGAATTCGGGTCTGGAATCATCTGGCAGTTGCCCTCCCGCAAAATTGAAACCGAAACCTGAAAATCGTTGCCATGACCAATTCATCCAATCACGCCGACAAACATGCGGATTCAGTCGACTCCGCGATGCCCGACTATCGTCATACGCTTGTCCTGCCGAACACCGGGTTTGCAATGCGGGCGGGATTGCCCAAACGGGAACCGGTATTGCTGGAACGATGGGCACGGCTCGAGATTTATGAGCAGCTTCGCGAAAAGGCGAATGCCGCCGCCGGGACCGGCGCGGAACGCAAACCCTTCATTCTGCACGATGGTCCGCCATATGCGAACGGACATCTGCACATCGGGCATGCCCTCAACAAGATTCTCAAGGACATGATCGTCCGTTCCCAACAGATGATGGGAAAGGACAGCCGGTATGTCCCCGGTTGGGACTGTCACGGATTGCCGATCGAGTGGAAGATCGAGCAACAGTACCGCTCGAGCGGCCGTCAGCGGAGCGATGTCCCGATCGTCGAACTCAGGGAGGAGTGCCGAAAGTTTGCCGAGAAGTGGATCGACATCCAGCGTACAGAATTCCAACGCCTCGGCGTGACGGGCAAATGGGATGATCCCTATCTCACCATGGATTTCGAGGCAGAAGCCGTGATTGCCGAGGAATTCATGAGCTTCGTCATGAACGGATCGCTGTACCGGGGCTCGAAACCCGTCATGTGGTCTCCGGTGGAAAAGACCGCCCTGGCGGAAGCCGAAATCGAATACAGGGACAGGACCAGTTCCGAAATCTGGGTGAGATTTCGCTTGCGGGATGCGCCCGGAGACCTGGGTGGCGCATCGGTCCTGATCTGGACGACAACGCCCTGGACGATCCCGTCGAACAAGGCCGTCGCCTTTGGTTCTCGCGTTTCATACGGGATCTATGAAGTCACTGCCACCGAGGGCGAATGCTGGGCAACGCCGGGTGAACGGCTGCTCATCGCCGATTCCCTCGCTGAGGAAGTGCTCACGAAGGGACGTGTTTCGGCCTGGAGTCGCCTTCGCGATGTCGGCCCGAACGAACTGGCGGAGCTTTCGTGCAGACACCCGTTTCATGATCTGGATGAATTCTGGGATCATGACGTTCCCATGATCGAGGAGGGATACGTCTCCGATGATGCGGGAACCGGATTCGTCCATACGGCCCCGTCGCACGGCGCAGATGACTATGAGGCGTTTGCGCGGCGTGGATGGGCGGACAGGATGACCCACAACGTTGGCGAGGAGAGCGAGTTCCTGCCCCATGTTCCGGTCTTCGCAGGTGTCCGCGTGTTCGATTCTCGTGGAAAGGAAGGTAACGCCAACCGGGACGTGATCGATCAACTCGTTGCGGCGGGCGCCATGTTTGCCCGGGGTCGCCTGACCCATAATTATCCCCACTCGTGGCGCTCGAAGGCTCCGGTCATCTTCAGGAACACGCCACAATGGTTCGTTTCGATCGATCATCCGGTAGGCGGTGACGACACCTATGGAAAAACCATCAGGGAACGGGCGTTGAACTCGATCGACAAGCTTGTGACGTGGACACCCATGTCCGGGCGAAACCGCCTCCATTCGATGATCGAAACCCGTCCGGACTGGGTGTTGTCGCGCCAGCGTGTCTGGGGAGTCCCGTTGACCTGCTTCACGCGTAAAGGAGGGGATCCTTCGGATCCGGACTATATCCTCAGGGACGCGCGCGTGAACGAACGCATTGCCCAGGCTTTCAGGGAAGAAGGTGCCGATGCCTGGTTTCGCGAAGGTGCGCTTGAACGATTCCTCGGAGAGGAACACGATCCCGCGGAGTGGGAACAGGTATTCGACATTCTTGACGTCTGGTTCGATTCGGGCTCGACCCATGCTTTCGCGTTGCGGGATCGCGAAGACGGCAGCCCAGACGGAATTGCCGACCTGTACCTGGAAGGAACGGACCAGCATCGGGGCTGGTTTCATTCATCGATGCTGCAGGCCTGCGGAACACGCGGCCGCGCGCCTTACCGGGGAGTTCTCACCCACGGCTTCACGCTCGATGAGAACGGCATGAAAATGTCGAAATCGCTCGGAAACACCGTGGCTCCGGAGAATGTCGTTCGGCAATACGGTGCGGATATTCTGCGCCTTTGGGTCGCCCAGTCCGATTATGCCGTCGATCTCAGAATTGGACCCGAGATCCTCAGGAACGCGGCCGACAGCTATCGGCGGTTGCGCAACTGTTTTCGGTTCATTCTCGGCAACCTGGACGGTCATTCCGTCGATGATGCCGTGCCCGCGGACAGGATGCCCGAACTGGAACGCTGGGTGCTGAACCGGCTCGCCGAACTCGACTCCGTGGTAAGGGATGGATACCGGGATTACGAATTCCAGTCGATCCTCCAGGGCCTGTTCCAATTCTGTACTGTCGATTTGTCGAGTTTCTACTTCGATATTCGCAAGGACGTTCTCTACTGCGGCCACCGTGATGACCTCGAAGCACGCTCAACGCGGACGGTCCTGGACCAGGCTCTGCATCGGCTGTCGTGCTGGCTTGCCCCCATGCTGTGTTTCACGATGGAAGAGATCTGGCTGCACAGGTATCCCGGGAGTGATCAGTCGGTCCATTTGCAGGACTATCCCGAGACGCCTCGAAGCTGGCGGGACAAGGAACTCGCACGTCGATGGAAGGAAATCCGCAGTGTTCGCCGCGTCATCACCGGGGCGATCGAAGTCGAACGGCAAGCCAAGACGCTTGGATCATCGTTGGAGGCCGCCCCCGTTGTCCATGTGCACGACCGGGCCACCCTGGGCTTGCTCCGGGAGGTCGATCTTGCCGAGATCTGCATCACGTCGGCAGTTACGGTTACCGACGCTCCTCCGCCGACAGCAACTTTTCGACTTGATGACGAACCTCGCGTTGAAGTGATCGTGCAGAAGTCGCCCGGACTCAAATGTGAACGTTGCTGGAAAATTCTCCCGGACGTTGGCAGCCATCGCCATCCGGGTACGTGCGTACGCTGCAGTGATGTACTGGACCGTGTTCTTGCGCAATAGCTCGTGCGGCCACCCGAGGTCGCTACCCGGCGCCCGGAAACGCATCAGGTTCGTTGACAGGCCATGCAATGCGCCCGGTTGGATCGAAGTCCTGGAAACTGTACGCGACTCATGGTGCGCACGCCGCGCATGCATTGCAGTCCTGGCGTGATCTCAACGACCCGCGTTACAGGTCGATCTCGACGACTCCGTTCTCGGCGGCGGCCCTGCTCTGGCAGAGGATGATCGCCGATTCCCGTTGCTTGTTCGAAAGTACGAAGTCGCGGTGTTCGACATCGCCCGAAACAAGCCCGCATTTGCACACGCCGCAAATCCCGTCGGAGCACTTCACGTCGATCCGAATGCCGTTCCTTTCCAGGACATCCGTCGCAGACTCGCCGGCCGGCACCACGAACTCGTGCCCTGATTTCGCCAGTTTCAACGTGAACGGGTAGTTGACGTAGTCGGGAACCTCGGGCACCGAAAAATACTCGAGATGCCGGGCCTCCTCCGGGAAACCTGCACGCTCCGCGGCCTCCAGGACCGCCTGCATGTAACGATCCGGTCCGCAGGTATAGACGTGCCATCCGGGTTGGTAGTCAGCGAGGATCGCTGCGGGGTCTGCACGGGTCCCTTCATCCGAAAAATGATAGTGGACGCGGTCAGTCCAGGGAGTCGCGGCAAACATGTCCACGAACCCGGCATCGCGTCTGCTGTGGGTCGAATAATGCAACTCGAAACCCGCTCCCAGCGCCTCCAGGCGGTGGGCGAACGCGACCATTGGCGTGATTCCGATTCCGCCTCCCAACAGGAAGGTCCTGGTGGCACTCTCGTCGAGTTCAAAGTGATTGATCGGATGGGAGATGAAGATCTTTCTCCCGGGAACGAAAATCCGGTGCATGAGGTCGGAACCACCGCGACCTGCCTTTTCGCGCAGGACCGCGATCTCGTAGGATGATCGATCCGAAGGGTCTCCGCACATCGAGTACTGTCGCAGGTATTCGGGGGCCACGACGATGTCGAGATGTGCGCCTGCTGTCCAGCAGGGGAGTTCGCGGCCGTCGAGCGGCCGGAACACGTAGTGGTTCGCATCCCCGGATATCCTGTTGGCTTCGGCAACCTCGACCCGGATGACGGGCGAAGGCCCGTCGTTCGAATAGATGTGGAGGTGGCCACGCTCTCCGCGCGCCAGTCTTGCCTTGTATTCCTTGGCCGTGATCATCGCCTGGTATGCTTCGATCCCTGCCTCTCGATCCATGGGGAAGGGATACGGCCAGGGGTGAGGAGCAAGGGGCGCGGGATAAACGGCCAGTGTCTGGTCCTCGTATTTCAGGTCGAGATCCGTTTGCAGGTCGCGCCGGTTGACCGGTTCCGGCGTCGGATGATAGCCGCCGTCACTTTCCAGCCTGATGTCCCACCACCATTTCTTGATGTCGTTCAGGCGGCCGTTGCCCACGGCATCGTCGAGCCTGGCCAGGATCGGCGCGGCCGAGGGAACATTCATTGCAGTCCAGCGGAAGGCATTGTCGGAAAACAGTCCCTCGAGGTTCCATGGGCATGTCTTCATGCACCGGCCGCACATCGCACCGCCGGGTGTCGTGATGCGATAGGTGGCGCATTTCTGGCTGTCCGACTTCCAGATTTCGTAGCCGTTGAACATGAGCTTGGGACCGGCGGTAATGGCTCCGCTCGGACACTCGCGGGCGCACTTGTTGCAGCTTTCGCAAAACTTCTGCAGGCCAAAGTCGATCGGCCGGTCATGCGCCATCGGCATGTCCGTCGTTACCACGCCGGACTTGAGGCGCGGTCCGAGAAACGGGTTGAGGATCACTTCGCCGATGCGCGAAACCTCGCCCAGGCCCGACAGCAGGAGGAGCGGCGGCTGCAGGACTTCGCCATCGAGTACGGAATGCGCCTTGGCCTTGTAACCGAGGTTGCGAATCTGCCTGGCAAGGACTCCGCCGAGGAGCGAGAATCGCAAATACGCACGCATAGACTGGGCGACGCTGATCCAGTCATCCCCGCTGGCGCCCTCCATCGTTTCGTACCCCTGGTCGATGATCATGCTGACGGATTGATCGTGTGGCGGGTCGAGGACAGCTCCCGTCGCGTCGTGGCTGTACCAGGTCCATTCGGGGCAACGGCTGAGGCCAACGGCATCGGCACCGAGCCAGTACGAGGTCGCCTTCAGATTCGCGGCATTCCGTTCTGCGTCATCCGGACGCGGGCCGGCGGAAGGGGTTCCATCCTGCAACAGGACGAACGCCCCGAGCATGTGGCGCTGCGCCATGGACGGTGCGGATTTGCGCCCGTAGTACCCGCCTGCCGCATTCTCCTGGTTTGCCTTGCCCATGTCCCCGAATTGAGCTCGCGCGAACATGTCTGTTCGCTTGGGCACGCGGGCGACATTGGGTTCATCAATGTAGGTTGTCGGTGAATCGACCCGTTTCAGCCTCTCGAACGGATGTGCGCCGTCGACGTACCTTCGTTTGGAATATGGATCGCGGGACAGCGCACTCTTGGTGAATCCTTTCCCCAGCCACCATGCCGGTCCCCTTGTCCGGAACCATGGCTGGGCGCTGGCCGGGGAGAGCGGGCGGTCAGCAGCCAACTCCATCGTCGTCGTGATCGCTGCAACGCCGAAACGGGTCCCGACGTAGGGATTGACCACTTCGCCGTTTTCGACACTGGCAAGACCCGCGGCGACAGCCAGCTGGTTGAGGTCCATGTCGGTTGTCGTAGCCGTATGTGCGAGTGCATCGAACCCGAGCAAACGAATGTAATTTGCCAGGACGACTGCGGTCTCGGTCGCCCGCAGGCATGCCCGATGCTCCTGTGCATCCTGAATCCACTCGGTTCCCGGCTCGCCCGGTTGGGGATCACGCAGGTGCTCGTAGAGAAAGACGATGGAATGCGTGTGATGTTCCGATGTCGCGGGCGGCGCCTCCATCGCGTCCTTGAGCCCTGCCATGATCGTGTCGATTCCGGATGCCAGGGTCTTGGTCTGGCGGGTCTTCAGATCATGCGCGAGGCGGTCGATGTCGGGATTTCGCATCGGGCGCCCGAGTCTCGCCGACGGCGGAAGAAGCGAAGTGCCGATCATGGACGCATCGGCAAAGTAGCCGAACGCCTTGAGATGGTTGGCGCGCTCTTCAGGGCTGGCCGGTATTGTTGCACGCACCGGATTCACGATCCCGTCCCGGATCGCATCCATCATCGCTTGGTGCTCGGTCATCGCGTTGACGATGGAAACCGGGTTTTCCGGTCGGTGAAACCTCAATCGGGTCATCGGTGGAACATCACCAAGGTCGACCGTGTCCATTCGATCAAGTCGTTCCAGCGGGTACGGGCCAAGATGGATCGGCCGGTTCTTGGTGCTGAAATACCGGGTCATCGTGACATCGGATCGGCCGATGAGTGAATCCGCTCCCCCGGGTCCGGCGAAAAGGCACCAATGTCGGTAGCCGACGCGCGAAATCCTGCGCCCGGTGACGGTTGACGTGGCGAGGCCCCGAAACGGATTGTCGTCATTTCTGCGAACACGGCTGTCGAAAGTCGTCCCATTCAGTGTCAAGGTGGTCGGTTTCCTGCCTCTGCCCGACCGCCGCAGCTGCCCCGAGCCATCGCGCCGAGGCCGAACGACCTGCGGCACCGGATCGGGAAACCCGTGCGGCGTGCCTAACATCACCCATGGCCGGAAAAAAGGCCCGATGACGGGCCGGCGATCATGCTGACCGGGTTCCGGCAATTTCAGCATGGCCTTGCGCCTGTCGCGTCCCGCCCGAATGCGGGCGGGCAGGGCATTCCTGCGCCCGGCTGGCCGGCCGCCGCACCTCATGATTTGCGACGCGGATCGTATGCCGTGACCCTCATCGGAGCCGCGTTGTCATTCCAGGGACGTCCCGCCACACATGCAAATTCGAGATCCGGCCACCTTCGACACTGGCCAGCCAGGATGGAGACTACCCGTCCGTTTTCTGTTCCGGGAAGACCTGCTGCAGGATCCCTGCAAGCGTGAGGTAAATCGAGCTCAATGTCAGGGTCGCGGTAACCAGCGGGCCGGGATTGAAGGCCAGCCATGCGGCAGCGCCGGCGCTTGTTGTCCAGATGCCGGCAACCGGCAGGCTGATCAGGCGCCATCGGACTGTTCTGATCGGATGGATGAATTTCAGGTTGGTGAACATCGAAGCGGCAAAGACAACAACGACGGCGAGAATGACCCAGAAATTCGGCTGAAGTGCGAAAAGCACCAGCACAACCATGTTCCAGCAGGCAGGAAATCCCGCGAAGCTGTTGTCCTTGGTCTTCATCCGGGTATCGGCAAAATAAATGGCGCTGGCGTAAACGATGACGACGATGCAGATCCACCCGGTCCAGCCCGGAAGGAGCCCGCTCTCGAACAAGGCAAACGCCGGAATGAAAACGTAGGTCAGGAAGTCGATGATCAGGTCGAGAAGACTGCCGTCATATTGAGGTGCGTTCTTTGAGATGTCGTATTTGCGCGCCAGTGGGCCATCGATTCCATCGACGACGAACGCGACCACCAGCCACAAGAACATCAACTCCCATTTTCCGTTCGCCGCGGCTAGCATGGCGAGTATGGCGCAAACTGCTCCGGTCGCAGTCAGGTAGTGAACGAGCAGGGCCTTGATTCGCACCGTCATGCGCACGTCCTGTTGTGGTTCCGGCCTGTGTCAGGCGTAACATTTGGGAATTTCATCGAAAAGTCCAAACGAGATTCCCGGAGTGATCCGCCGATTCCAAGATTCCCCGAAAGGGTAGCGCGCTCGGGATGGCGTGGCTCCCGCCGAGTTGCCTCGATATCGCCAGCACCGCGGGCGGGCGTTTGCAATCCATCCACCTGGACCGAAATCGGCAGAGGACAGGTCGCGGCCCGGGGCTCAGGCTTTCGGATGTGCCGATCGATAGACATCCATCAATTGGGCCTGGTCGACCGCCGTATAAATCTGTGTCGTTGACAGCGATGCATGTCCGAGAAGTTCCTGAATCGTCCGCAGATCGCCTCCCGCGGCGAGCAGATGGGTCGCGAATGCGTGTCTCATGGCGTGTGGCGTGGTGCCTGCGGGCAGGCCGAGTTGCATCCGCGCGCGTTCAATCGCCTTTCGCGCGATTCTCGGATTGAGAGGTCCTCCGCGCACTCCCAGGAACAGTGGATCTTCCGCACCGGCCGCGAACGGACAGATCTCGAGATAGGAATCAACCGCTTCCCGGACCCGTGGCAGGACCGGAACAAGGCGCTGCCGCCCTCCCTTTCCGATGATCCGTAGCGTGTCCTTCAACGGTGCATCCCGGCGCCGCAGCGCCAGGGCCTCCGAAATCCGTAACCCGCAACCATACAAGAGGATGACCAGGGCGGCATCCCGTGCACCGACCCACGCCTTGTTTGCCTGGCCTTCGAGCGTGTTCACCAGGGATCTTGCGTCGTCAGGAGTGACGGGCCGGGGGAGGCCGACCGCGAATCTTGGCGCACGGGTCGAGAGGACCACCGGCGCGTCGACTCCCTCGCTTTCGCCAAGCCAGCGAAAGAATGCCTTGACCGAGGAGAGCGACCGGGCAAGAGAACGCGCCGATACGCCACGTGCGCGTTCCCGCGACATCCATGCCCTCATGTCGGTTCGGTCGATGCGCCCAAGGAGTTTCAGGCTGACGGGCCTGGCAAAGTGACCTTCGAGAAATTCCAGGAATCCGCGAACGTCGCGTCTGTAGGAGACGATCGTGTTTTCGGACCGGCCCCCGACTGCCGAGAGCGCGTTCAACCAGCGGGAGACGGCCGTGGCCGAAAACGACTTCGTTACGCGTTCAGCCATTTTTCGAACATTCGCCCCAGGACCTGGCCGAGAAACCTGAGGAGGTCCGGCTTCAGGCTGGGGACAAACTGATTCGGATCGGCAGAACCGAGCACGATCATGGCTCCCGATCCCTTTCTGCCGGTTTCGACCCGAATGACGGCCTCGGAGCGGATTTCGGTTTCCAAGTCTCCGTAGACGGTCGGGTCTGCCTCATGGACGCGGCGGAGCGTAACCGATCTAGGCTGCGTCATGATGCCTCTCGAGACATAGTCGTCGATGCCGCCCGGCTCGATCCTTACGACCTTTGGGTTGACGATCGAATCATTCAGGATTCGATCGGATTCCAGGCAGATTCGGACTTCCGCAACGTTCAGGACTTCCCGGAATTCGGTGTCCGACATTTCGACAAACGATTTCCAGTCCCCGGCCTCGAGGGCAATGAGAACCGCCCTGTGGATCTGGTTTGTACTGGCCACATTGTCGTACGCGGCGGCGAGAACGGCATTGTGGGTGTCTTCGATTGCCGACAACCGGTGTTCCAGCCGGTTGATGGCGACGCCCCTGAGATCGACGACGTTCGTTCCCCGCTCCGAATCTGAGGTGGCCACGAGCATTCTCATGATTTCCCGGTCGTGCAGGATAATCTCCGGTTCAGACAGAATCAGGGCCCGAACATGTTGGAGATCGACCTTCATCGTGGCTGATTCCGCTTCCTGGTTCGGAGTCACGGCACGATATTCTGACCGGTTTTCGCCCAGTCCGCGAGAAAGGATTCCACGCCTCGATCGGTCAACGGATGATCCACGAGCTTGCGGATCACACCGGGCGGAGCCGTCGCCACATCGGCGCCGATCCGTGCGCATTCGGCGATGTGATTGACGCTCCGGATGGACGCAGCGAGAATCTCGGTCTCGAACCCGTAATTGTCATAGACAAGGCGAATGTCGCCGATCAGGTCGAGACCATCGAGGTTGATGTCGTCAAGCCTGCCAATGAAAGGGGAAATGAAGCTGGCGCCCGCCTTGGCAGCCAGCAACGCCTGGTTGGCCGAGAAGCACAGCGTCACATTCACCATGCAACCACTGTCCGCCAAAGTCCTGCATGCCTTCAACCCGTCCCAGGTCATGGGGACCTTGACCGCGATGTTGTCCGCAATCTCCGCAAGGCTCCTCCCTTCCTGAATCATGCTGGCCGAATCGGTCGCAACGACTTCGGCGCTGACCGGGCCGTCGACTAGAGCGCAGATTTCGCGCGTGACCTCCCGGATGTCCCGTCCGGCCTTCAGGATCAGCGAAGGATTTGTGGTTACACCGTCCACCATTCCAAGCTCGTCGAGTTCGGAAATCGCGCTGACGTCAGCGGTGTCGACAAAAAACTTCATGAAACTGATCCTGTCTGTTCAAGGAGGTTGGTTACTGTGCCCGTGACAAAGATATATGCATATGCGGGACTGTGCAAACCGTATGCAGTAGTTGGGTGAAGATCATGAATCCTCGCGACGAGGTCATCGGGTTCGGGCCGGGCGACACGGTTGCCGTGTTGACGCGCCAGCCCGTCAATCGGCTTCTCGACTACCGAATCTCCGAAGGAGGGGGACAAACCGGTTGTTTCGTCGAGGTTCCTCTCGGGCCTCGCACGGTGACAGGGGTCATCTGGGGGCCGGGGCAGGCTCAATTCGATCGCTCGAAGCTCCGCGGGATCAAGCGCATTCTCGATGTTCCCCCAATGCGCGCGGAGATGATGCGATTCCTCAGCCGCGCATCTGAATACACGGTCTCCCCTCTCAACTCGCTGCTGGCGCTCGCCACGCGCGTTCAGGGGCTTGCCGATCCGCCAAAGTTTCGACAGGTTTACGTCGCCGGAGAAGGCCACCCCTCCAGGATGACACCTGCCAGACAACGTGTGCTTGACACCTTCCGGGGTCATCCGGATGTCGAGTTTTCCCTCGGAGACCTGGTTGACAGGGCCTGTGTGTCGGCATCGGTGATAAAGGGATTGGCAGATCAGAACTGCATCATTCGTGCTCAGCGCCCCTGGTATGAACCCTTCCCGACGCTGGACCTCGAAAGACCGGGCCCCGAACTGACCGCTCAACAGCTGCAGGCCGCGGAGCATGTCAGGGAACTCACGAGACGAGGTGAACACAAGGCATGCCTTCTGAAAGGCGTGACAGGGTCCGGCAAGACGGCTGTCTACCTCGACGGCGTCCGCGAGTGCCTCAAGCGAGGGCGACAAGCCCTGGTCATGCTGCCCGAGATTGCCCTGACCGAAGAGTTTCTCAATCGGGTCGGTGAACGATTCGGGGTCGTACCGGCCGTATGGCATTCTTCCGTGTCCTCCCATGAACGGCGCCGTTGCTGGAGAATGGTTGCGGAAAACCGGGCGCAACTGGTTGTCGGCGCGCGATCTGCATTGTTTCTGCCGTTTGCGGATCTTGGGTTCATCGTCGTCGACGAGGAACACGACAGTTCGTTCAAGCAGGAAGAGGGTGTCCTTTACAATGCGCGTGACATGGCGGTTCTCAGGGCATCGATCTGCCAGGCTGTCGCCTTGTTGGTCTCGGCCACGCCATCGCTCGAAAGCTGGGTCAACTGGAAATCGGGAAAATACTCGGGTGTCAATTTGCCGAAGCGATTCGGCGCGGCGACGATGCCGGAACTGCGTGCGATCGACCTTCGCCAGGAAGGGCTTGATTCCGGCCACTGGATTTCACCGTCACTGGCCGAAGAAGTCGAGTTGAGCCTGAAACAGGGCAAGCAGGCATTGCTGTTTCTGAATCGCCGCGGATATGCTCCGGTCACCATCTGCCGGGCATGTGGACACCAGATCGGGTGCGAACAATGTGACGCCCGGCTTGTCCTGCATCAGATGCGTAAATTGCTGATGTGTCACCAGTGCGGAGAAACGAGAACGGTGCCGTCGATCTGCACGAATTGTGGTACGCCCGACAAGCTGGCAGCGATCGGTCCTGGCGTCGAGCGATTGGCAGAAGAGGCATTCGACCGATTCCCGGATGCGCGTCTGACCGTGTTTTCATCTGATCTGACCCAGTCAGGCCATGAAATCCAGAATCGAATTCGGGAGATTGCTGCTGGAAATGTCGACATTGTCATCGGAACCCAGATGGTCGCAAAGGGGCACCATTTCCCGCTACTCAGGACGGTCGGCGTCATTGATGCGGATCTCGGTCTCAAAGGCGGTGATCTTCGGGCGGCGGAACGGACGTTCCAGTTGATTCAACAGGTATCGGGTCGAGCGGGCAGGGATGGCACGCGCGGGGTTTCGCTCGTTCAAACCCATCAACCCGAGCACCCGGTCATCAAGGCGATTCTCTCCGGTGACGGAGAGGCGTTCCGGCGCACCGAGGCGGATCTTCGCAAGGCAGTCGGCGTCCCGCCATTCGGGCGATTTGCGGCCGCCATTCTGTCGGGTGCCGATCTCGGCTCGGTCAATCGTGTGGCGCAGGAACTCGCCCGGAATGCCAGTATCCTTCGACAAGGCAAAATAGAACTCTACGGTCCGGCCCCGGCCCCGATTGCGCGTGTACGAGGACGGTATCGCGTTCGATTCCTGGCGAAATCGGCGAAGGAAATCCCGATCCAGGGAAAATTGCTGCAATGGCGTGACTCGGTCAAGGTTCCGTCGGGCATCCGAATGCAGATCGATGTAGACCCGCAGAGCTTCCTTTGATGACGTCGGCTTCTCCGACGACCACACGTCTCTTTTCCTGACATCCTGGCGACCGTGACCGTGCGGTATTTGACTTGTTGTGGCCGGGGCGATTGTCGCCGGGCGGTAACGCAGGGCGATTTTATTGTCCGCCCGGTGATCTTCACGCGGTGATTTTTTTGGGCTGGCCATTTCGTTCTCGATGTGTCAACATGCCGGCCATGGTGATTCTTCCGACCCCGGATTCGTCCATCGATCTTCACGCGGTGACGGTGCGCCCGACCCGGGGCGCGCGTGAGCACCGGCTCTGGGACCGTCTGGTCGAGGAGCACCACTACCTGCGGTTTCACGGCATCGTCGGCAAGGGCCTGCGCCATGTCGCGCTGCACGGCGAGACCTGGCTCGCACTGGTCGGCTGGCAGCCAGGCGCGTTCAAGCTGGCCGCGCGCGACCGCTGGATCGGGTGGTCGCAGGAGCAGCAGTTCCGGCGCCTGCACCTGATCTGCAACAATTCCCGTTTCGTCATTCTCACGCCCGGGCGGGTGCCGAACCTGGCGTCCCGTGTGCTGGGGCTGAGCCTTCGGCGGCTGTCCGCCGACATCCAGGCCGTGCACGGGTACCCGGTCTTCCTCGCGGAGACGTTCGTGGACGTCTCGAGGTTCTTCGGGACCTGCTACCGTGCGTCGAACTGGCGCTCGCTGGGGCTGACGCGCGGCTTCGCGCGCGAGTCCGGCGGCGCGGCGCGCTGGCGCCATCACGGCCAGCCAAAGGAGATCTTCATGTACGAACTGACCGACGACGCCGTCGAGGCGCTGAGCCGGGACGAGATCCCGCAAGGCTGGAACGCGGAGCAGCACGATAGCGCCGAGCCGATGGCCGCGCCCCGGCTGCGCAGCCTGTTCGAGTGCCTGGGCGAGGTGCCCGAGTGCCGCAAGCCCCGGGGCAAGCGCTATCCGCTGAGGACCGTGCTGACGATCGCCGTCGCGGCCCGGCTCGCCGGCTACCGCGGCGTGACCGCCTTCGCCCAGTTCGCCGCCCTGCTTTCGCAGGAGCAGCTCGAGACGGTGGAGGCGTTCTTCAGCCCTTCCAGGAAGCACTTCACCGCGCCCTCGATCACCACCTTCCACAACATCCTCGCCGACCTGCCGCCCGAGACGCTGGACGACGCCATCGGCCGGTGGACCGCCCAGCAGGCCGGCGCGGACACGCCGCTCGCCATGGACGGGAAGGACCTGCGCGGTGCCTCGAAGCAGACCGAGGAGGGACGGCGGATGATGGTCGCGGCGGTCGAGCACGGGACCGGCATGGAGCTCCGGCAGGTCGAGGTCGACGCGAAGAGCAACGAGATCCCCGCCGTGCGCAAGCTCTCCGCTAGCCTCGACGTCACCGGCCGTGTCGTCACCATGGACGCGATGCACGCCCAGCACGAGACCGCGCGCTGCCTTCTCGGGCGACGCGCCGACTATGTCGTCACCGCGGTCAAGGACAACCAGGAGACCATCCTCGACGACCTCAAGGCGATCGACTTCGGCGACGCGCCCTTGCACGAGACCGTCGAGAAGGGCCATGGACGCTTCGAGCGCCGCCGGTGCGCCGTCGTCGACCTCTCCGGCGCCGAATGGGACGGCTACGCCGCGCTCCACGGGCGCAGGCAGGCCATGCGCATCGAGCGCGAGCGCGAGATCCTCAAGACCGGCGAGCGCAGCGTCGAGGTGACCTGGTGCCTCACCTCGCTCGGCCCCGAACGCGCCGGATCCGAGGAACTGCTGGAACTGGTGCGCAACCATTGGGTGATAGAGAACCGGGTCCATTACGTGCGCGACTTCACCTACGACGAGGATCGCTGCCGGGCCCATGTGCGCCACCTGCCGCGCAACCTCTCCTGCCTGACGAACGCAGCCATCGCCATCGTGCGCTGCAACGGGCGCTTCAGCTACATGCCCGAGGCGAACCGGCACTACGCCGCCCGCGCCCAGGACGCCCTCGACGCGATCCTGGTCCCGCCCGGCAGATGAACCGCCCCTCCTGACACCGCCCGACACGCCGGGAACGCGCCGCCGGACGGCGCGACGGGACAGCCGTGCCCGAACAGCCCGAAAACCGTGCCCAGACAGCCTTCGCAGACCACCGGTCGTCGTCGAAACCGGTGCGCGGATGACCCGGGACGCATCAAGCATGACCGCTTTCCGTCTCGTCGGTCCCGCAGACTCGACAATAAAATGGTCCTGGGCGGTAACGCCTGCCGCGCGCACGTGGCTGGACATCCGGGCGGAATTCGGATGCGGCATTCCGGTTCCCGGAGATCCCGCTCTGAATCGGGCAGGCGCCGGCATGCCGAACCCGGAACGGGTGTGATTGGACTGGAAGTGCCAGAGGCCTGCCGGTACAAGGCCGTCTGTTTCGAGGCGAGCCGAGGTAGGATGAGTATTCCCACCAGACCACAACCGCACCCCGAAATCCTGAAGATCGCGGCTTATGTCGGCGGACGCAGCGCCGTCGCGGGCGTGAGCGACGTGGTCAAGCTGTCGTCGAACGAGAATCCTTACGGACCATGTCACTCGGCCCGGGAGGCGGCCCGGAAAGCGCTGGAAAATTCGGCCGTGTATCCCTCGGGGAGTCACGGTGACCTCAGGGACGCGATCGCCGAGGTCCATGGCCTGCCAGCAGAACAGATCGTGTGTGGCGCCGGATCCGACGAACTGATTTCGTTGCTTTGCCGGTGTTATTCCGGCCCGGGCGACGACGTGGTCTTCACCGAGCACGGCTTTTCGATGTACCGGATTTCAGCCCTGGCCGCCGGTGCGGCTCCACGCGAGGCCCGGGAACGCGACAGATGCCTCGACGTCGATCTGTTGGCGAAGGAATTCACCGAACGAACGCGCCTGGTATTCGTTGCCAACCCGAACAACCCGACTGGAACGATGGTCACCGAGGAAGACGTTCGCCGACTTGCCGATGCGGTTCCACCCCGGGCGATACTGGCCATCGACGGTGCGTATGTGGAGTACGTCGACGGTTCGGACGGCGGTGCGTCGCTTGTCCTTGAACGCGACAACGTGGTCATGTTGCGCACGTTTTCGAAGCTTCATGGCCTTGCGTCGCTCCGGGTCGGGTGGGCGCTGGCGCCAGCCGACGTGACGGATGTCCTGAACCGCGTGCGGGGGCCGTTCAACATCTCGGCGCCCGGGTTGGCCGCTGCTGCTGCTGCTGTCAGGGATCGGGCCCATGTGATGCATTGCCGGCGCGAGAACGCGCGCTGGAGAGACTGGCTGTTTTCCCGCCTGTCCGGTCCCGCGCTCGAAATCGACCGGTCCCAGGCCAATTTCCTGTTGCTGCGATTCGGATCTCCCGGGACTGCGCAGGCGGCATACGCACATCTGCTTGCGCGCGGCGTGATCACGCGCAGGGTTGATGAATACGGGTTCCCGCGAGCGTTGCGGGTAACGGTCGGCGATGAGAAGGGTTGCAGGCGCCTGGTCCGTGGCCTGGATTCCTTTTGGGCGGAGACCGCGTAGTGGCTCATGTTTACGAACGCGTCGCCCTGATCGGGCTGGGCCTGATTGCCTCCTCGATGGCCCACGCCATCAGGAAGTTCGACCTTGCAGGGTCGATTGCCGGGTATGCACGCTCAGGCGAAACGCGAGAAACCGTTCGCGAACTCGGGTTCTGTGACGAGGTCTTTGAAACCGCGCCTGAAGTGGTTCGCGGTGCAGACCTCGTTGTCCTGTGCACGCCGGTCGGTGTGATGGGAGATGTGGTTGAAGAGATCGGGTCCTGCCTTGTCCCGGGAACCACGCTTTCAGAGGTCGGATCGGTCAAGATGGCGGTCATCGAGGCCGTCGTGCCACGGCTACCATCCGGGGTTCACTTTGTCCCGACCCATCCGGTTGCCGGCACCGAAATGTCCGGGCCCAGGGCCGGTTTTGCCGAATTGTTTGATGGTCGATGGTGCCTGTTCACGCCGCTGCCCGGAACGTCTCCGGAAGCGATCGAAAGACTGCGGAGCCTGTGGTGCAAGATGGGTGCACTGGTCGACGAAATGGATCCGGAGCGCCACGACATGGTGCTTGCGGTCACCTCCCATGTTCCTCACCTGATTGCCTATACGATGGTTGGAGTGGCAGACGACTTGCGGCGGGTCAGCAACGCGGAAGTGGTTCAGTATTCGGCGGCCGGGTTTCGGGATTTTACCCGGATCGCGGCGTCCGATCCGACAATGTGGCGCGACGTTTTCATGAATAACCGAAAGGCCACCCTTGAGATTCTCGGCCGGTTCTCGGAAGAGCTGTCCGTGTTGCAAAGGGCTATCAGGGGTGGGGACGGGGAGCTGCTTCACGAGCACTTTTCCCGGACGCGCTCGATTCGTCGCGGGATCATTGAAGCGGGGCAGGACACCGGCTTGCCGGATTTCGGGCGATCCCGCGGCATCGAAGACTGAGGCCTGACCCAGCCAAGCTGAATCTTGCGCGAACCGACCCGGGTTGATGTTCGGCGCAAAGACTGCACGTCGGATGGCGAGCATCGCTTTCGGCACGACGGGTCAACGGACACGCATACAACTCTGCGTCGTGGACTTGGGACTTGAAGTCATAGGCCGGCTTTGACCCAATATCATGGGAAACGTTCAGCCCCCGGGGGATGGAGCGGAACGGGACGGCAACTCGCGATGGCTTGTCGCCGGACTGTGGCTCTGTCGACACCCTTCCCCGGGTACCGAACCAATACAAGCGTTCCGTCAGGCCGTAGAATCGTCGAACCGAGGAGTGACGGCGGTGCCGCAATCGAGGTCCATCCTGGCGTTTCACCGGTTCGCGCGGTTTACGCCGTCGAACTCCCCACGGCCCGATGGAAGGGTGGCAGGAGCGTGCAGCGGAGCGGAAGGGAGCGCAGTCCGCAGAAGTGGGTGCTGGTGCCCCTGAAAGCGCCCCGGCGTCGAGAAGGGCGACGAATCGCGTTTAGCTGGCATGGACCGCGAGGCCCGCACGGTCATGCTCGAAGGCCTGGACGGGCAGCCCGTTTCCTGGGAGTCGAACCGGATGTAGGGTCCCTGAAGGACCCCGACAAGGCCCGTTGGAAACGCCCGGGGTCCGTGATCAGCATCAGCGGAACGAAGTCTTGGCTACCGACTGCCGTTTTCACGAGGATCGTGAACTACGAACGATTCCAACATGGCCCTGTGGATTGGGAGGAAATCTTGTGGTCGCAAGCGCCTTGGATTGGTCTTGCGAGTAACCCGGACATGTCCACGTTACATTCATTCTGGCCGGTGTTGGCGGTTGCGGTTGTCATCTTCGCATACACCTCTGTTCTGCCCGCCTTGCTCTGCCGCCAGCTCTGGCGGTTGGGATACCGTCGGCCCGCTTGGATCACCGGACTCGCCGTCGCCATCGCAACGGTTTTTGTGATCGGATGAATGAGCAACGGAATTGAGGAATTCAATCTCGAACCAAGTCGGATGTTGTTTGTCTTGCCAGTCCGGACTGCTGTATACATGGCGCTGCTCAGCTTGCTGCTCTGTGTTGGCCTTGTCTTGATTCCGCGTCGAAATTGACGAGCTGTCGCGCTCGAGCGAGCGGAAGAGGGGACCGTCGCGGTCGGTGTAGATCCCGGCTTCGGCAACGTACTCCATGAGCCGCGCAATTTCGAAATGGATGACCGCGACGTAATCAGCAGTTTCGTCACCCATCTGGGTCATCAGACTCGACAGTGCGGATCGAAAACTACGGTGTCCATGACAAGATGCGGCTCGATACCGTACTTCAGGTTGGATACGATACTCCCCCGGATCAGATTCGTTTTTTGCTCGTCGAACTTCGAGGCATGCTTCCTGCGCATCCGAAAACCCTTGCGGATCCGTGCCGGGTGCGGTTCATCAATCTTGGCACGCATTTGCTCGACATCGAGAACTTTGTCTTCATCGAGACCACCAACTGGAACGAATTCACCGGAATTCGGGAGGACATCTACCTGCGTGTTCTCGACATCGTTGCCGAAAGCGGCGCGTATTTCGCGTATCCGTCGCAGACACTCCATCTGGGAAGTGAAAGGGGCCGAGACGTGGAGCGTACGCCATCGGCCGAGGCAGTTGTGAGACAAAGGCGCGCCGAAGGAAATCTCCCAATGCCGGAAATTCGCGAAACCAGGATTTCGGAAATAGCCGGGACCCTGGATTATCCAGTGCAGGGGTCCCCTCTCGGGTATCGTTCCACCGCCACGTGAGCATTCATCTTGCCCGATCTCCGCAACGAAACGGGCAGAAGGAGTACAGGGTATTGGCCGGATCCGTGTCGAAATACACGTTCATGATTTCTCTTCTCTTCCCGCTCTTCCCGCGCGCGTGCGCCCGGGTCCGTCTCCGTCATCCTCCTTTCCTGCACCTGTGATCACCTCGGGCCGGAGGGCGCCGAGCGGGAAGGTGATGGCGTCGAAGGGAGGTAACGAGACTGGTGTGTCACCGAAGAGTGTGTCAATCAGCACCCACTGTAGGGTCCCGGAATATTCTGGCTTGAGACGGCTGGTTTGTCCCACGTTCCCTGCCGCAGTTTTTTCAGTGATTCAGGGTCAATCCGGGACAAGGATTCTTCCCCAGGCAGCTTTTTGGCGCAAGCCGGTCGCGGCCGGCCGCTTTCGCTTGCATGTCGCTCTTTCCGGCTGGCGGGACGCCTCAAATGGCCTGGGACAGAAAAGGGTGGCCCGCGCGATTGCACCTCGCCGGGCCGTGCGCGGTCGAGTGCAGCTATTGTTATTGCCGGTCGTGCGGCACCGGACTCTTTCCGTTGTACCGGGCACTGGGTCTGGAGGGTCGCACCGTCACACCGGGGATGTTGAGCGTCATGGCCGAGACGACGCCGATGATGAGCTTTGATGCGGCGAGCCGCCACATCGCGAACCTTGCCGGGGTGAACGCATCCTCAAGCTCGCTGCAGCGCTGGTCCCTGGCGCTTGGCGCGGAGGTTCTCCGGTTCGAACGGGAGGAGGTCGTGGAGGACACCTCCTTGGGATCGCGGATGTATCTTGCCATCGACGGGACCGGGGTGCCGATGCGAAAGGGTGACGTCGAAGGCATTGCCGGCAAGCAGGAGGACGGAAGCGCGAAGACCCGGGAAGCCAAGCTGGCGGTCATCGACACTGCCGAGGGGCGGGACCCGGAGACCGGCGCGGCACTGAAGGACAAGGGCAGCGAGACGTCTAGTTGTCTCATCGACAGTGCGGCGACGGCGCCGGGAAGCCGGGATCCCTCCGATTTCGCCATGCGCCTTGACCGCGAGGCGCTGCGCCGCGGCTTGCACGGCGTCGAAGACCTCGTCGTCATCTCGGACGGCGCAGAATGGATACGGAACACCTGCGAGGAGTTGTTCGGGGGCGGGAAGGTCACCTTCGTGCTCGATATGTTCCATGCCCTCGAATACGCCAGCGATGCGGTGAAGGCGATCTTTCCGGACAAGGCGGAGCGGGACCGGCGGTTCGAAGGGATCAAGGCGGACCTCGAGGCGGGCCGGGCCGCCAAGGTGATCCGGGAGCTCGAGCCCTTCAGCGGCAGGTACAAACAAGTGGAGGCGTGCTGCCGCTACTATCGGAACAACATCGAACGGATGCGCTACAACCAATACCGCGACCAGGGCATGCAGATTGGACCGGGGGTCGTGGAAAGTGGCTGCAAGCGGTACGGGCTCCGGCTGAAGCGTCCCGGCACCCGCTGGTCGGAGACAGGCGCCAACGCAATGCTGGCGCTCAAAAGCTGCGCCATGAACCTCAGGCTGCCCGACTTCCTCGACTGGCACGCGAGGCAGGCCGTCGGCACATGAGCAACCAAATTTGGCTACACCCCATGTGTTGCCAAAATAGCGACTCTCGGGATTCCCGATTCCCGATGTTTTGAATGGTCATTCGGGTGCCATTCAGCCATTTCTGGCTCCTTGACTGGAATTATGAGCAAAACTATTGTGCGGTTCGTTTTGATCGAGCGGGGAGCAAAAAGGTGGCCGGTTTTGAACAAGCCTGCAACGAAACGGAGCGAGCGGCAGAAGAAGCCCGTAAGTCTGCTGCCAGAGTTGTTTCGCAGGCCCGCGCACTAATGAAAGCTGCTCAGACCGGCAACGTGTTGGCAATCAAACGATGCAAGAGCAAGTTAAACGAGGTCGCCCAGGAACTCGAACAGGAAGTATCGAATGCGGTTTCGAGTTGGCCGTATTCGGAGGAAGAGGAACGGGGTTTTTTTGGCAGTGAGTTCATCAAGGCACTCATGGAGGCTGCTGGGGAGAGGGGGTTGACGATTGATGAGCGGGACGAATTTCTCGTTTCGTATCCTTCCTTGCTGCGCATCAACCCGAGCGAGTGCACGATCAGGCTGGACAAAAAGAAAGTTGCCACTGTCAGACCATCCTACTTGGCAAACTTGCTCCTGGCGAACCAGAAGAGAAAAAGCGGCTTTACGCCCGCACGCTTCCTGGAATCGTTGTACCAGGTATACCGTGACATAGAAGGACCCAAGAAGGCAGTTCGAAAGCCACAAAGCACCTTGTTCGATGACCAGAGACCGGTGGTTCCTCTGATCAGAATCTACAAGCTGATGACATCGCTGCCCGGAAATGCCGCTGAGTACAGTCGAACGGATTTTGCTCGTGATCTGTATATCCTGGACTCGGACGGTCCGCGTAAAACCAGAAGCGGGGCAAAGGTTGCTTTCCCGACTTCGACAGGTGCGCGAACACGTTCGAGCGATCTGTTTACCTTTATTGGACCCAATGGTGATGCCGAGTATTACGGCATCCGCTTTGGCAGGGAAGATAAATGACCAACACAATCAGGCCCGCCGAATGGATCGAACTCCTGGATCGCGAGTACCTGTCCGACTATATCAAGGACGGAGGGTCAGCCGTGAAGATCGCGGTGACGGCCGAGGAAAACAGACACGAACTCAGTGAACAATTAAGGGCTTGCAGCGAAAAACGAGGGTATCTGTTCGCCGGACTGGATGCGGTCTCGCGTCGAGTGCACATGCCTCAGGACATATTTTTCGGATTGGCGCTGCAATTCGACTGGCGTCACCTTGCCCGACGCGTCGTGCTAAGCCTGCTCGATCGCAAGTCCTTCCTTGTCCAAGGCATTGATCCGAACAGCACAAGCAATGTCATTGATGCCGTTGCGAGGATCAATGACGTGGAACAGAGAACTGTCCTGCTTGAATTACGCCCGGCATTGGAAGCGGAGGTCACGAAGAACCCGCGGATGGCCCGCGCGTTTCGGATAGCCATGACACATCTCTGCATTATGGAAAGGGAAAGTGACGACTCGGGGAACTACGCTGGTCAGGTTTTGCTCGACTGGATCACGGGAGTGAATTCCCGAATTGGAAACCTCAGGCAGTACCAGATTCACACACCGATCAATCGTACGACCGCCCGGTATTTTTTCGAATCTGCGCTTTATTGGGTGCGTTTCGCCGGATATTCGGGGACCGTTGTTCTCCTGGACAATTCACGTGTCACCATAGTGAAAAATCCGAAGGACGGAAAACGGTACTACACCCGGGCGATGACGATGGAGCACTTTGAATTCCTGAGGGAATTGATCGATGACGTGGAACAACTTACAGGGTCGCTGTTCATAACGTTGACCGACTATGAGTTCGTGGACCCACAATCACCACGCGGTTGGGCAATATACCCGGCGCTTCGCACCAGGGTCATGGACGATGTGCGGGACCGGAATTTGGTGAATCCGTCGGCGGCCCTGGTTCGCCTTGAGCGGCCTCACCTCCGTGACTTGAATGCGATGTAAGCGATGATGGCAGAGCAGGACAGGAAAGTGGAAGCCCGCACCGCGGTAGAGGCCATGCGCAATGGCGTGCCGAGCAGGGAGGCGGTTCGGCATTTGGGAAGCAGCCAGCCCAGGGCTGAAGAGCGATTCAAGGCGATGATGAGCAAGGTTCAAGGCGGCATCGAAGGCGCACTCACTCATGAGGGCATGTTGATCTCGGGGGATTTCGGTTCCGGAAAGTCTCATCTTCTGTCGCATTTCGAACATGTCGCACTATCTGAAGGATTTGTTTGCAGCAGGGTTTCAATCAGCAAGGAAACGCCACTTTACGATCTCGGAAAAGTATTTGTGTCTGCAATGGAGAATGGACGCATTCCGGAGCGTCGCGGGCGGATGATCGAAGAACTGGCGTTGTCGCTCGATCCGAATTCCGACGAATACACCCGGTTCGCCCATTGGGCGGACACTGCCGCCGACAAAGGTCAGTTGAGCAAGATTTTTCCCGCAAGCCTTGTCGTGCACGAGCAGTGTGGCGACCTGGAGTTGATGAGTAATATCGAGGCGTTCTGGGCAGGCGACCGAATTCTGATTTCGAAAATTCGCACTGGATTGAGGCAGATCGACCAGCTTCAACACTACCGTTTTTCCGCACCGAAGGCCGCCGAGTTGCCACCGCAACGATTGAGATTCGCCGCCGAACTGATCAAGAGCGCGGGTTATCGTGGATGGGTCATACTCCTCGACGAGTTGGAGTTGATCGGCTCATATTCGATATTGCAACGTGGCCGTTCATACGCCGAGGTTACCCGATGGTTAGGGCTTTCGGGCATTGACGGCTATCCCGGTCTGATCGTCGCCGCTGCGGTTACCGAGGATTTTGCTTCCGCCATCATCAGCCCAGATGGGCCAAAGAAGGACAAGGATTATGTTCGGCCCAAGTTGGAGCAGAGTGCACGGCACAGCAATCTTGGTGCACTTGCCGATCAGGGAATGCGCGCACTTGAGCGGAATTGCGTGGCGCTGGAGACTCCCAGTGATGACGAAGTGATGGCCGCGATGAGAACTTTACGCGAGTTGTACAATCGAGCCTACGGCTGGAACCCGCCAGTTTACGAAACAACGGCAGGGGGGGCCGGATTCCGCGGGCGGATGCGCTACAAGGTTCGTGCTGCGATCAATGAATGGGATTTACGCCGCCTCCATCCCGAGTACCGACCGCAGACGGAAATGGAAGATTTCATGAACGCTTACGCGGAAGACACTGATTTGGAGAACCAAACGGCAGAAACCGAAGACTAGAAGCGTCTGGCAACTCGGGCACGCGCGGTGAAGGTGTACCGCCGATCCATCTTTTGACATGAGTGAGCGCGAAATACCCGGGACGATCGGTTGGTTGCGCGTCTTTTGGGACGACCCCTGCGGTTGCGCATCCGCGGGCATGCTCCAAACATCTGTTGTCGGAAGTGCGTTGGGCCTCTCTTTCATCCGGATTGAGGTTGTCAGCACTGCGAACATTCGAGCAATTGTGGCGTCGGCAACCCGCTTGATCGGTTTGTGCGAGGAAACGCCGGTCTGTGTATTCGCGCTCGCCGAGGAATTGCCCGCGCGGTTTCTCGAAAGCTGGGAGCACAGCATTCCGATCTGCCTGATCGGCCGTTCTCAACTTGATGGGGATATCGCTCCATTTGGCGGGCAATCGATTGACGGCCATACCCAGCTGCGTTGGACCAAGTGTTCAGCCGGCCATTACCGGAAATTGAGAAAAGTTGTCGGTCCGGTCCTGATGCGGGACAAGCCTTTTGAACCGCTGACTTTCGCCTGGCAGGGACTGATTGAAGTCGTCAATGACAAGCGAATCCAGGCACTGGCGGAAATTCCCGGCATGGAGGCGGCCATCTCGTTGACGCCGAGGCCTGCCGACGTTGTCAAGGAAAAACCGGAAGGCATGAATGCGCCGGCAGGGCACCCGGACGGAACAGGGAAAGGTGTCGGCTCTGGCTTGACTGATAGGGTCTGGGCAGCAATTCGGGGTTACGGCGGCGCAACCTTGCCCGAGTTCGAAAGTGAGCGCCTGAATTGGCCCTGCGAACTCATGCCATTCCAGCATGACGGTGTTCGCGCTCTGATCGAAAAGAGACGCATGCTCCTGTCCGACGACATGGGCCTGGGAAAGACGGTGCAAGTGATTGCTGCGATTCGAATACTGAAGGTACGGGAGAAAATCGAGTGTGCGCTTGTTGTGGCCCCGACGGGCATTCTCGAACAGTGGCGGCGCGAACTTGACAGGTGGGCGCCTGAGCTGAGTGCAATCATCGTGAGGGGACCGGCGAATGACCGAAAGTGGCAGTGGAACGCCAGGAAAGATGTTACCTTGGCGAGCTACGAGGTCTTGCGGCGGGACAGAAATCTCCTGGGGTCGGTTGGCGCGACCAGGAAAACATGGGACGTGGTTGTGCTCGATGAAGCACAACGGATCAAGAATCGAAACAGCACGAGCGATGCGGCAAAGACGATCAGACGGCGGCGGTCATGGGCGCTGACGGGTACGCCAATCGAGAACACCGAAAGCGAATTGGCTTCGATCATAGAATTTGTCGACCACGTCGAAGGCATGCCGGTGAAACGTTATTCTCGGGGCGGCGTACTTCGCAGCAGGCATCGAGCACTGCAGCTCCGGCGGAAAAAGGGCGATGTTCTTGAGGACCTCCCGCCAAAACTCGTTTCAGTCGTGCCCATCGCACTCGCCGAACGTCAGCGGGAAAGTTACAGAAAGGCCGAACTTGAAGGAATCGTCTACCTGAAATCTCTTGGGGAAGATGTACGCATAACGCACGTGCTGGAATTGATCACCCGTCTGAAACAAATCTGTAATGCCGATCCGCGAACCGGTGCATCGTCCAAACTTGATGACATAAAAGAGCGGATGCGGACATTGACGGCTCAAGGTCACAAGGCGCTGATATTCTCACAGTATACGAGCGATGTGTCGGGCGTGGCCGCCGCGGCGCACCAGTTGATGGAATTCAATCCGCTGATGTTGACAGGTGAGGTTCCGTTTGGACACCGCACCGAGATCATCAATCGGTTCAAGACGGGAAAGTCTCACAAGGCCCTGGTCATTTCACTTCGTGCAGGCGGATTGGGCCTCAATCTCCAGGAAGCCTCCTACGTGTTTCATCTTGATCGCTGGTGGAATCCGGCACTGGAGCGTCAAGCAGAAGACCGGAGTCACAGACTCGGACAGACAGTCAAGGTGAACGTGAT
Organism: Paracoccaceae bacterium; assembly: GCA_963664045.2. GTDB lineage: Bacteria > Pseudomonadota > Alphaproteobacteria > Rhodobacterales > Rhodobacteraceae > JAPPHA01. The sequence continues at coordinate 349,477 of CAXXGT010000009.1, forward strand.
AAAATACAGCTGCAAAAACACGATTGAAGAACGCATTGACCGGATTTTGCAGAAAAAACAGGAATTGTTCGACCAGTTGGTCGATGACGTTTCGATGGATCTCTCGGCAAGCTTGAGCCGCAATGAACTACTTGGCCTTTTCGGTTTGGATTGAAGCTACTACTTGAATCACATCCACTTCCATTAATTGTTCTCGTGTTTTCCGGCGGATGAATTTGCTGAATAACTGAAAGGCTGACACGGGCAGGCAACTGTCACTGAGCTCACGACGAGGGTTCATGCTTTCGCCCGAAATCCCGGGTACGGTTGGTCAGGTCGAATGCAGCAGCCCAAGCATACGCAGAAACAATTCTCTGGTGAGGTCATCAACCAGCGAAAGGTGACATCAATGTCCGAACTCGACGAATGCAGGATCGGCCGTCGATTCATGGAAAATGGGGTTTCGAGAACACGCCCGGCCAGCGCATACGGCAGGTTACGCAGCCGGGCACCGACAAGGAACCTGCAGTCCTGCGCTTCGAAACCGTCTAGGTGAGCGTTTTCAGAAAGACAGACGGGTTTCCGGGCGATTTTGCCCGGATCATTTGATGGCAGGGGGCGTGCGCCCCTCGATTTCCTTTCAAGAAGTCGATCGAGGGGTTTTGTCCCGGTGGCGCTCAAGTCATCAGAGACAAGGCCAACGCACACGACCTCTTCCCCGGTTCCATCCTCTCCAGCGCCCGCATCCGGGTTTTCTGACGCGGATTGACGCGGTGGAAGCCGAGCGCTGTCGCCTGGATGGCTGCCCGCATTGCGGGAGTTGCCTGGACAGTTCGGCCCTTTCCCCGCAAGCCGCGCTGTCTCGCGGCGTCCCTCTGCTCCGGCGTCCGGGTTCGACGGTTACCTCTCATCACCCACCTGTTCGGGCGAGAACAGTCCAGCCAATGGGTATGTTCCCTTTTGCCGGAATGGATCAACGGATTCCTGCTTGAAACCGCCTTTTGCGGACATGATCCCGACCATGACGGAGACCACCCTGGTCAGCAACCTGGGGCAAACTACCGACTCCTCCAACCTTCCAATCTCTACCAATTTTGACCGGGCCCAGGGATTCAGGACCGGCCCCACGGCGGGCGGCTATGCGTTCTCGGAGGTCGTCGCCGATATCGAGGGCGCTGACTCAGTCGTCCAGCCGGTCGTGGGCATCTATACGGCTTCCGGCGGCAATCCGGGCACGCTCGTGTACACGCTGACCAATCCGGCGACCCTGGGCACCGGGGAACGGACCTGGACGGCGCCCGCGAATGCGACCCTCGCCGCGAACACCAGCTACTTCGTAGTGTTCGGATCTTCCACCGGCAGTTTCAGGTTAAGACGAACCATCTTTAACGCTGAGGACAGTGAGAGCGCCAGCGGGTGGACGATCGGCAATAACTATCGGTGGAGGCACCAACAACAAAGCTGGAACACCGCCAGCTCAATGGCAAAGATTGCGATCAGGAACGTGGCGGCAGTGGCCGACACCACCGCCCCGGGGTTCAGCACGGCGGCGGTCAACGGGACGACGCTGACGCTGACCTGGGACGAGGCGCTGGACACGGCGCACACGCCGGGGAACGACGCTTTCACGGTGGAGGCGGACGACACGGGAATCGCGGTGACGGGCGTGTCGGTCTCCGGCAGCGCGGTGACGGTGACGGTCGCCCGGGCCTCGGGCGGCAGCACGGACGTCACCTTCGATACCAGCACCGCGTCCGGCGTCCAGAGCACGCTGACCTTCACGACCTCCGACTGGAGCGCGGCGCAGACCGTGACGGTGAGCGCGGCCCAGGACAGCGACACGGCGAACGACAGCGCGACGCTGAGCCATACCGCGAGCGGCGGCGGCTACGACTCCTACAGCGCCAGCCTGGCGGTGACCGTCACCGACGACGACACGGTGGCCGCGCCTTTAGTGACGGTCTCTGCGTCGGCGACGAGTATCGAGGAGGGCGCGGCGGTGACGATCACGTTCACCGCGAGCCCGCCGCCGACGGATGACCTCGAGGTGTTCTACGAGATCGAAGGCGGGAGCGACTTCGGCCTGCCGACCACCGAACAGGACGTGGAGATCGGCGCCGGCGAGACCAGCGCCACGGTGGTTCTGCAGACCACGCCCGACAGCGCCGCCGCTACCGACGCGACGGTGACCGTCGCGCTCGCCACCGATGTGGACGCCGAGGGCGACGGCTACACCGTCGGCAGCCCCAACAGCGTCGACGTGCGCGTCACCCAGTCCGACGCGCCCACGGTGAGCGTATCGGCGACGCCGGCGACGATCCTCGAGGGCGCGGCGATCACCGTGACCTTCACCGCCGCCGAGACGTTGTCCGCCGACCTTGTCGTGAAGTACCGGATCACCGGCGGGCAGGCTTTCGGCCTGGGCGAGAGTTCAGCTACTCTCTCGGCGACCATCCCTTCGGGCGGCACCAGCGTGGCGGTCGTCCACGACACCGACACCGACCAGCTGGCCACGGGGTCCGACAAGACGGTCAGCTTCGGCATTCAGAGTTCCGTGACCTCCGCGGGCGCCGACTACCTGATCGGCACCCGGTCGGCCGCGGTGACGGTGCAGCAGGACACGACGCCGACCATCGTCTACGCGGGGAGCTTCACCGAAGCCGCGGCCAACGACGGGACGGTGACCGGCAGCGTGACGGCGACGCTGACGGGCGACACTTTCGCCGCGGGCACCGGGACCGGCGGCACGACGGCGGCCGGGGTGACGGCCTCCAACGTGCCGGTCGGGCTGACCGCAGTGCTGACGCGCACGAGCGACCGGGTGGTGACGCTGACCCTGACCGGGAACGCCACCAACCACGCCGACGGCAACGACGTGAACAATGTCACCCTCACCTTCACCGACGCGGCGTTCGCGCACGAGGCGGCGTCGCGGGTGAGCGGCGCGACCAGGAACGACATCGCCATCGACTTCAACGATCCGTCGAGCGATGCGCCGCTGGCGCCGGACCTGAGCGGCGTCACGGTCTCCGTGTCCGGGCAGACGCTCGGCTTCAACTGGGAGTCGCAGGCGGCGGATGCGTCGCGGGCGGCGGTGACCGGCTACCGGGTCGAATGGTCGGCCGACGGCGCGACCGGGTGGACGGCGATAACGCCGGACCTCGGCGCGCCCGCCACGCCCGGGACAAGCCGGATCTTCTTTTCCGAACAGAACGTCCCCGCCGGCACGACGCGCTATTACCGGGTGTTCGCGCTGAGCGATTCGGGCGACAGCCCGGCGTCCGGGACCGTCAGCGGGACCGCGGCCGACGACGGCGCGACGCCGCGGGAAAACCGCGCGCCGACGTTTGCGGAAGGCGACAGCGCGACGCGTAGCGTGGCCGAGAACACGCCGGCGGGGCGGAACATCGGTGCCCCCCTGAGGGCGACCGACGCCGACGGCGACACCCTGACCTGGAGCCTCGGCGGCACCGACGCGGCGTCGTTCGACATCGTCTCCTCGAGTGGCCAGCTGCGGACCCGCGCGGCGCTCGATTACGAGATCGACAACAACTACACGGTCACGGTGGAGGTGGCGGACGGCAACGGCGGCTCCGATACGATCGACGTGACGGTCACGGTGACCGAGATCGATCCTCCGCTGGCCCCATCCGGCCTGACCACGGCGGCCGACGGCGAGAACGTCATCGCGCTGTCCTGGACCGCGCCGGCAACGGACCCGGCGCGGGCAGCGGTGACCGGCTACCGGGTGGAGCGGTCAGCCGACGGCGAGAGCGGCTGGAGCGCGCTGACGATGCCCTCCGGTGCTGGCGCGACGAGCCACCGGCACACCGGCCTTGACGGCGGGACGACCTGGCACTACCGGGTGTTCGCGCTGAGCACGGAGGGAGACAGCGTGGCCTCGGCCGTCGTCTCGGCGACCACCGACAAGATGCTGGGCGCAGACGGTTCGTTCGACGTGCACGTGCCGGATGAGGACGGCGACCCGGTGCAGGTGACATCCGATGCGGGTGTGGCGCTCGAGACCGAGCGCCGGGATACGAACGGCGACGGCGTCGAGGATACCACGGTGCTGACCTTCCGGGCGCCCGCCGATGATCCGGATCATCCGGTCGGCGGCGTGACGGTGACGCTGCCTGACGACGCGGCTTCGAACAACACCCGGCTCGTGACGGTGACGAGGCTGGCGGCTGACGACCTGGCGGCTGACGCCGAGCCGCCCGAAGGCGCGGAGCCGCCGGAGAATCTCCTGGCGGCGGTGTTGGGTCCCGGTAGGCTCCCGGGTCTGCCTGCCGGTCGGTACGGGCGTGGGCGATCCGGCGATCTACCGCTTCGACGGGATGCGCTGGGAACGCGCCACGGTGACGAACCAGCAGCGCGTCGGGACCGGCCTGGTGTGCGGCACGGTCACGATGACCTCGCCCTTCGCGGTGTTCCGCGAGCGCAGCGCGGCGGCACTGGCGAACGCGGCGACGATGTGGCTGTCGCATTTCGGACGGACGGTGGCCGACCATGTGCTGGAGGCAGTTGACGCGCGCATGGCCGGAACGGAGCTGACGCTGGGCGGGCAGCCGGTGGCGCTGGACGGTACGGGAAAGACCGAAGATGCCGAAGCCGCGGCGGCGGAACGCTACCTCGTCGCCTGGGTGCAGCAGGCCGAGAACCCGGAGGAGAAGGACCTGCACGCGCTGCAGAGCCGGGGCATGACCGAGCGCGAGTTCCTGCTGGGCAGCTCGTTCTCGTTCGCGACCGGCACGGAGCGGAGCGGCCACTACGCGCTATGGGGCCGGGGGACGGTGTCAAGCTTCGACGGGCGCGAGGGTGGCCTCACGGTCAACGGCGAAGTGGCGAGCGCGCTCCTGGGCGCGGACTGGAGCCGGGAGCGGACCACCCTGGGGCTCATCGTCGGGCACAGCGTCGGCGACGGCAGCTACGCCTCGGAAGCCGGGCGTGGCACGGTGTCCTCGATGCTGAGCGGGCTCTATCCCTGGGCGCGCCATGCGCTCGGCGACCGGGTCTCGGTGAGGGGCGCCTGACCCCAAACATCAAATAATCCGGGCAAAATCGCCCGAATCCACATCAGTTTTTCTGATCACTCTCAGACGGCACGCCTCAGGCGGCGCTGCATACCGATCTCGCGCTCACGATGGGTGCGGTGGGACTGCGGGGCACGCTGGTGGAGGCGCCGGAGACGGGCGGCGTGGAGCTTGCGGTCAAGACCGACGCGATGGCGGTGCGCACGAGTTCGGTGGCGGTCACCGGTGAGAGTGGCAACCTCCCGCGCGTGGCGGCCGAGGTGACGCGGCTCCGGCTCGGGCTGGAGGCCACGCGTGCGTTCCGACTGGAGGGCGGTGTGTCGCTGACGCCGAGCTTCGAGGTGGGCGTGCGCCGTGACGGCGGTGACGTCGAGACCGGGCTCGGGGTGGACGTGGGTGGCGGCATCGCGTGGTCGGATCCCGTGCGGGGCCTCTCGGTCGACCTCAGGGGCCGCAGGCTGTTGAGCCACGAGGCGAGGGGCTACCGCGAGTCCGGGCTCTCGGGCTCGCTCGCATGGGACGGACGGCCCGGCGGCGCCCGGGGGCCGAGCCTGGCGCTCAGCCAGAGCGTGGGTGCCCAGACCACGGGCGGCATGGACGCGCTGCTCGAACGCGGCTCGCTCGCCGGGCTCGCCGCCAACGATAACGGATCGGGGTCCGGGCGCCGCTTCGAGGCGACGTTCGGCTACGGCATGCCGGCGTTCGGCGACCGCTTCACGGCGACGCCGGAACTGGGCTTCGTCCTTTCCAACACCGGGCGCGACTATCGCCTGGGCTGGCGGCTCACGCGCGAGAGCCGGGCCGGCGAACCCGGATCCCTGGAGTTCCTGTTCGAGGCGGCGCGCCGGGAGGCCGCCAACGACAACGGCGCGGACAACGGCGCGGACGACGGGCCGGAGCACACGGTCGGGGTGACGCTCGAGGCGCGGTTCTAGATGCCTGGCGTGTCCTGAAACCCGGGGACGGCCCCGGCAGCGCGGCAGGGGCGGAGAACGAATTCGGTTCGGCGCCGTCGGGTGATGCACGGCTGACACGGCGTCTGGTCCGGAGCGCGAAGCCGGGCCCGGTCGCCGGCGAAGACATTCTTAGCGGCGGTAAGCACGCGGACCGACGGGCTGCAGCTGTCAGCACCGAATGAATACTCCCCTGTTGGCGGCTGGAACAATGCAAAACCCCGTTTTTCGAAGAGATCCGGTGGTTTCATTCGAGTCCTTTTTTCCAACCGCCGCTGGTTTTTTGCGTACTGTGTTCCGTACAAAGTGGTAGCCTGTTGATCATTGACTGAGAGCTTGAATCATAATTCATTTTCGCGGGTCTTTTCTGTTTTGTTTCAATGGGATGCTGCCCGTGCCACCCGCCGCATGAGAAAGCGGCAGGCCGCCAGCTGACACCACGCCAGAGAACTCGCCAGGCTCCGCTCGAAATCCTTCGCAAGACGCCGACACCGCGACATCCAGCCAAACGTCCTCTCAACCACCCAGCGACGGTACAGGACCGTGAAACCCTTGATTTCCTGCGGCTTTTCAACGATCTCAACGATAGCTCCAAGGCCCAGTTCCCCCAGCTTCGAGACAAGCTTCGGGCCCTGGTAGCCTCCATCCGCCCACAGTTTCGTCACCTCCGGCGCCTTCTCAAGCATGCCGAGGATCACCGCAGGCGCGCCGTCCCGGTCCTGAACGTCGGCCGCATGAACCTCGATCACGATCGGGGACCCCTCGACATCCACCGCAATGTGGCGCTTGCGGCCCTTGATCTTCTTGCCCGCGTCGTAGCCGGCAGGACCGCCACTCTCCGTCGTCTTCACAGACTGGCTGTCGATCGCCGCCGCCGTCGGATCCTCGGAGCGGCCCGCCAACCCACGTGCGCGCCCGCGCAGCACGTCCAGCATGGCCTCGAACACCCCGTTGTCCCGCCGTAAGCGTTCGGGGGTGGGGTGATTTTCACTTGTTGAGCGTTCTTTTCCAGTCTTTTCTGAGCGGACAGAGCCAGATGTCCTTTTTCGGTTTGTCGGACTTGTTGTACCGGTCGTATCGTCCCCGTCCCTGAGTGGTTCCGACGTTGATCCATCCTGATGCCTTGTAGAGTGTTCCCGTGTAGGGCGGGACCTGGACGAAAGTCTCGCAGAGCATGGGTGTGAGGTTGTAGCGCGCACGCCAGTCTTCGGGCAACTTCCTGCGGATGATTGCGAGGATGTGGGACCCCAGGTTCGGGATGTGAACCCACGGAAGGATCAGGAACCGCGGTTGATCGACCACGAGCGGGAGGTTCTTTTCCCGCATTTCCGGACTCCATCCGATGTAGAGGTCGCGCGGCTTGAGCCGCCAGGCGGCGGTGGAGAACCCGAGCATGGCCACGGGGTTTCCGTTGCGATCACGGACTGCATAGCGCATCTGGGTACCGACCAGCCTCGTGTAGCCGAGGTAGTGGTAGCGCGCGATGAACTCGTTCCAGAGCTTGCTCTCGCGGGTGCCGGCGGTGACGATCTTCATCTCGAGGGGGCGGAGTTCGTCAAGGCGCGTCGGCGCGGGGAAGAGCGGCGGCTCGGTGTCGGGTCCGAAGACGATGGGCTTGCTGCGCCGCACCGGCGGACGCCTCCGCGGCGGCAAGGTGATGATGCCGTCGCGGTGCATGGCGAGCATGACGACACGCGCCATCATGTCCTTGAGACCGCCGTCGGGCTTGTACCAGCCGATGCGTTGGCAGAACACGCGCGACAGGGCCATGCGGTTGTAGGATGCGGGATCGTCGATCAGGGCGCGCAGCAGCGCCATCTCCCCTGTGGTGAAGTCACGCCCGTAGTAGCGGCACTCGACCCTGCCGCTCATCCCGGGGGTCGAAAGTTGTCCTTCTGCCTCGCGCTCATCGTCCATGGCAGCCACCCCGACAGGTCATCCGGCGGATGACCGCCATTGCTTGCACATTCCGTCAGCCACTGTTTCAGCCAGGCCCGGACATCGAGACCACACAGGATGATGGTTCCCAGCACCGTCAGCATGACCCCCGTCAACTCGGCGCCTGTCACACTGTCGGAACCGAAGCTGAGCTTCCGGCCGATCACCGGGTCGCGCTGGATGTTTTCGCATGTATTGTTGTCCATCGGAACCCGGGGATGATCGACGAAGACGCTCAACGCGTCCCGGTGGTTGATCAGCGAGCGCAACGCCGTGCCCTGGCGGGCGCCGTCCGGCAATGCCGCCAGTTCGGCCCCGGCGGTTGCAAACAGGGACTCCACCGCCTCCCTCAGAACCGTGTCCGCTGCCGCGAATTCCGCGCCCCGGCACGGCTCCCCGGGATCGTAATGGACAAGACGGTCCTTGTTGAGCCGGTAGATCTCCCCGATCCGCTCGATCCATTCCAGGGACCAGGCCTCGAGGTCCGGGCAGCCTGCCGCACATTTGAGGTCATCGCGTCGTGCGTGAGCCCAGCATGCACACAATATCAGCATGCCGGCGAATTCCCGCGCGAGCTTCTTGTAGGCGCTGTAGCGGTCACAGACCAGGAAGACGGGACCGGCACCGGCAGGGATGGAGGCGATCAGCTTCCGTGCGGCCTCGGCACTGCGGAAGCGATCGATGTGATAGCACACCGCATCGGCGCTCAGCGTGACCCACATCCAGCCGCGGCGCGAGCCTCCGTCTTCGCCGAACTCACGGACCCTCCAGCTGGTCTCGTCGGCATGGCGCAACGTCGCCCGGTTCTGGTGTTCGAGGATCGCTTCGTACAGGGGCGCAAACAGCGCCAGGAACTTCCCGGTGTTGCTTGCGATGGTTCCCGCCGGGAGCGGAAGCCCGTGGCCCTCGAGCCACGCTGCGATCCGTCGGTACGGCCGGAAGAAGACGAAGTGCTCGACCAGGACATGCACCCAGACACTGATCCCGAACAGCGTGTTGGGGAAAAGCCTCGGGACCGCAGGCGCCGTCACCTCGCCCGGCGCCTCGGGGCAGGTGCAACCCTGGCGCCAGCGGGGACGCTTGATCTTGCGCACATGTGCCTTGACCTCGATCTCGATGATCGACGAGACCTGCGCGCCGTTCGCCACGTACGGCTTGCCGCAGCACGGACAGATACGCGCGTCCTCGGCCACGTCGTGAACTTCTTCCTTCTCCTCGAGATCGGGGCGCGGGGTGCGGCCATGGCCCTCCGATCCCGGTTGCTGGCCGCGCGGGCGATCGGAAGGCGGCTTCTTCCGCTTCTCGCTCCGGCTGCCGTAGACCGTCTTCGACAACTGGGCCCCGGTCGAACGGGCGGCCTCGAGTTCCGCCTCCAACTCCTTGATCCGCGCTGCCTGCGCTTCCTTGTCCTGCTCAAGATCACGGACCCTGGCGCGAAGTGTGCACACGTCACGGCGCAAGGACATGAGCGGGTCTGTCTTGCGATGGTCAACGCCCGCCGCATCCAGGAGGCCCCGAAGACGCTTTACCTCGGCCCGGAGCTTCACTGTCTCCCGCGACGCCCGGCGAAGCGCGCGAAGCTCGCCTCGCGTTGTTTCCAGTTTGGCCTTGTTCGTCTCGAAAACCGTGCGCAGGGAACCCAGACGGGACCGGGCATCAACCTCCCGCATCCTCAATGCGTCGCAACGCGCCTCCGCCGCTTCGGCACGCGCACGCTCCCGTTCGTGACAAGCCTGCCAGTGAGCCGGAGACGACGAGCCATCCAACGCCGGATCACAACCACCGTCAACCTCCGCGATACCGAGGTCCGAAAATCCGAAACTCTCATCGTGCGCCCTGTCCATGGCGCCATAGAAACACATTTGAAGAAGCGTCACCAGCAAAAAATATCAGTGCGATAGAAAAATCTCCGAAACCAGACCAATCGCAGCCTAACTCCGCCCCCGAACGCTTACGTCCCGCCAGGCATAGTAATAGTTCTGAACCGTCGTAAACGGCGGAAAACACTTCGGAATCGCACGCCACTGGCACCCGGTTCCCAACATGTACTGGATGGCGTCGAACACCTCGCGGACATCCGTCTTGCGCCGACGCCCCATCTGCGAGGGCGACGGAAGAAGCGGTTCGATCAGTGCCCACTCCTCATCCGTCAAATCGGTTTCAAAGCGTTCGCCATTTCGTTTATATGTCTTCTGCGTGGCCTTGTTCCAGGGCATGTGGACCTCCTCGTCTGTCGTTGAAACCTGACCCGGAATACCACATCTCGCGGGGCCGCGCACTTTTAGGTCAAGCTCTGAGATGCGGGACAGAGATTTTCTGGGAAATCGGATGTGCAGACCTGGTTTGATCCCGAAACGGGAAAGGCCAGGCCGCACTCCGGATTATCCGCGACGGCCTGTCCAAGATTCCTGACGGATGCTTCGGACCAGACCTTTCCAAAAAATGCTTGCCTATGTCGTCGAACGCGTCAAGCGGGATCTCCGCCAAACTCCATGAATTCCCGGTCGATCTTTGGCAGCGGGAGATCCTGAATCGCTGCCTCGAACGCCTGCAGACGCTTGTAGATGGAGATCAGTTCGACAATCGTCGTCCAGGAATTGACCAGGTACTGGAACGAGTTTTCCACCCGGCCGAACGCCCGAATGATCTGCTGCATGACACCGAGCGTAAACCCGGCCGATACGATCGTGGGACCGAGCGCAATGTAGGGGACCAACACTCCAGCTTGCAGGTAACCATAGCGCACGATGTTGAAGTACAGGTAATTCAGATACAGGCGGAAGTAGTTTCGCCGCACGTTTCCGAACAACTCGTTCACGGACGGGGGTTGAGCCCGGGCAACGTCATCCTCTCCATAAACCAGTTCCTTTCGGTAGGCTGCCTCGACACGCTGATTACGGAATTCCAGACCCGGCAACCGGATTCCGGCCAGAGCCAGCAATGCCGTACCGACCACTGACCAGAGAATCGCGATGAAGACCAGGGCCTGCGGGACTTCTCCGACGATCGGGAGAACCTTGACGAAACTCGACAGCCCCCAAAGGATCGGAAGAAATGCGATCAAGGTCATCACTGAATCGATGAGCCTGACACCAAGGCTTTCCATGATGGCCGCGAAACGCATGGTGTCTTCCTGAACGCGCTGGGCGGCCCCTTCAATGTGCCTGACACGTCCCCACATTTCCATGTACCGGTCATTCATCGCGGTTCGCCAACGGAAGATGTAATGGCTGACAAAGAAGTTCGTCAGGACTGCAACCGTAATCGCGACCAGGGCAATCTGGGCGAATGTAAACAGTTCCGAGAAATAGTCGCCGGTCGTGACGCTGTCCGGTTCGGCAAGCGCGTTCTGGATCAGGTCATAGAACGACCCGAACCATTGGTTGATCATGACATCGAGCTGAACCTGGAACCAGGTTACAAACAGGATCAATGCCGATCCGTACAGCGACCACCGCCCCCATTTGTGCGGCAGGTACCATTGCCAGAAAGCCAGGAACGCCGCGTAGGAAATGATCATGAACTGGTAGAACCAGAAGGTACTCGCCGCCTCGATGGCGGCGGCATGAGCGGCAACGGCCTCCTCGTCAGCCCCGGTTTCTGGAACAGGCAGGAATTCGTAACCGAATATCCAGCCAATGCTGAAAGTTCCGCCGGCATCCTTTGCCATGAAAAACCAGACGATGACGCAGAAGACCGCCCATGCCGCAAAGGCCGGGAAGAAGATCTTGGGTTTCGGGAAAAACGATTCAAACATGGTTGACCCTTTGCATTGATCACGAATTGCGGAATGCACGGACCGAAACACGGCACGGACGAGCGAAGCGTACTCTGTGAAACGGTCCGGAGAGATCGTGATGGTTGTCAGGTGACTTCGTCGAATCCGGGAAGAAGCCGGATTCGAATCCAACTGGTGTACTCGAAGGTCCGTCGACGGGACAGCCATCCGTGCATGCCGGTGTCGGGACCTTGTTGTCTGTCAGTGTCGGTCGGGAAAATTGATCGGCAGTCGGGTGACCGCTCACCGAAACGTCTTGTCCATTCAGGGAAAATCCGATTCTGCATGGGCGCATATTCATCGGTTGATTGAATTTGTACGAATATCGATTCATTGCCGGATCAGAACGTGTCTTTCGGGTCGGGTTAGTATTGCAACCGACAAATAATTTAAAGTCGAACACATGTCGTGCGTCACCCGGGCAGGCCCCCTTGGAATCCGGTCAGCGTGATGGCTGCGAACGTCTCTTGACGGTCCGCGGCAGTGTAAAGCGTTATTTCTTCACAAATGTGCACATCTCTGTTCGGAAGCGTCACCGGCGTTGAACAGTTCCAGCGGTTCGCGGTGACTCCACGATAACTGCCCTTCGATTCAGCCCCAGTAGTGCAGGACCGATCAAGGGCCTGCGCGGCGGCCGTTCAACCGGCAGATCAGTTGTGGGTAAGGGAGCGACATGAGGTGAACTGGACCGGATGCATCGCTTGTTTGTACGCGTTTCCGGGACGGGTCGGCCGCGAGCACGTCCGGTGCGCCGGCTTTCATCCCGTCCGGGATGACCTGATTTCGCGTGGCCGAAGTAGCTGGCACCGTTCCCGTGAGGCAAGGTGTGTACGTCCGTGCAGGATGGCGGGCAAGTCGCGGAACTCGCCGTCCTTGCGAGCCTCGGCCATGTTACGCTCGTCCCAAGAACCGATATTCAGGCCTTTGCCCAGACGGGCTCCGGCGCGGGTCTCGGTCTGGACGCCCGTATTCGTCCTTCGCGTATGACCGTGATGGAACCACGAGTCGCGGGCACCCTGAACCTGCGCCCGCCAATATCCGCCGCCGCGGCAACAGGAACATGCTCCTCGTGGTTTGATCCGTCTACCTTGGTTGCTGTTGGATCTTGCATCCCCGAAACCGGGGTTCTTTGCGAAGAGTCGATGTCCACATCCACCATGACCGTCGGTGCCTCGTTGTATCCATCATCGCTCAGGCCATATGCGTCGCCGATGGCGTCGTATCTCCAAGCCGGATCATTTCGCGCAACATTGCCTCTGTCATGCTTGCCCTTTCACTTGAAAAGTCAGGGTCCGACCACAGGTTTCGCAACTCGTGAGGGTCCGCGTTGCGATCGAACAATTCGCCGCCCGCCATTCCCAGCCAAATGGTCATACGCCAGTTGTCCTCGACATAGGTCCTCGTTCGCATGCCTGCGTCCGTTCCCAGGTGTTCGCCGAGTCCATCCTCTTCGATCAGAATACCCCCGCGGGGACTTGGCACGGTTTCGTCGAGGAGGTCGAGCAACGGCAGCCCTTGGTTGCCATTGAAAGGCGCAAGTCCCGCGCGGGACAGGATCGTGGCGCCGATATCGACGGAACTGGCGGGCAGATCGGTACGGACGGGGCTCGGGCGTTCAGGATCGGCCCAGATAAAAGGCACGCGCAGGACGCCCTCGTAATGCAGCCCGTGTTTGAGAATGATCCCGTGGTCACCCATGAAGTCGCCGTGATCGGAGGAAAAGATGACGACAGTATTGTCGCTGACACCCCGCTCCTCGAGATTGGCGAGCAGGCCCGCCACGGCATCGTCGATACAGCTGATCATACCGTATGTCAGGGCGATGACCTGCCTTGCCTCCTTTGCCGTCACGCAAAACGGCATTGCTCCGTCGGATCTTTCGGTGCCCGCGGCCCGTTCCGCGCGCAGGCGTTCCAGCATCGGCGGTGCATCCGGGTCACGGGAATCGAAAGATGGTGGAAGAGGAATGTCCTCCGGCGCATACATGTCGAAATAGCGTCCCGGCGGGGTGAACGGGTGATGCGGGTCCGTAAAGGAGCAGTGCAGGAAAAACGGATCGTCAGGTCGTTCGCGCAGGTGGACATCAACGAAGTTACGTGATTCCTCGGCGATGTAGTTCGTCGGATAGAGTTCCTCCGGCATCGCCGTTCGCCAGGCCTGGGGTGCCACCAACCCGGGTGCGGGCAGGGCATTCTTCGGGCCGCGGAGAATGGCGTCGTCGCCCGTGCGGGCTTTGAGCCATGCGGTGTAGTGACCCTGTACGCGGTCCGCGTGACCATTCGCAAAGCGAACGTGATCGAAGCCGTAATACGGAGTGTCCGGTGCGTCGCGCCCGGGATCCGTACGCCAGAGGGGATTCAGTTCGGCTTCGTAATCGGGACCCCGACGCCGCTCTCGGCCGGCTTCGGCAAGGGCCTCTGGCGGTGGTGTACCCGTCGCCGATTGCGGGAAGATCGCGGTCACTTCCAGTGGTTTCCCGGTGATGTTCTGTACATGACACTTGCCAACGAGACCGGTGTGATAGCCGCCCGCACGCAGAACATCGACGAAGGTCACCGCGTCCCGGGCCAGGGGGATGCCGTTATGCCGTGTCCCGTTCACGGTCGGCATCCGTCCGGTCAGGATGGCCGCGCGGTTGGGCATGCAGACAGGGCAGGCGACGTAGAACCTGTCGAAAACCGTCCCGCGCGCGGCCAGGCTGTCAATCGCAGGGGTCCTGATCACGGAATTGCCGTAGCAGCCCAGGTGATCCGCGCGTTGCTGGTCGGTCGTGATCAGCAGAATGTTCGGCTGACGGGCCATCTCGCGTGCTCCATCTCAGCCGGCCGTGAATCCGCCGTCGACATACATGATCTGACCCGTGCAGAAGTCCGATGCTGGCGACAACAGGTAGAGGGTCATGCCCATCAGATCCTCGACTTCGCCCAAACGGCCCAGCGGTATACGCGACATCGAGCGCTTCCTGGTTGCCTCGCCCGTCGGATCGTCGTTCCATATCCAGGCCGTAAGCCTGGAGCGAAACACCGTGGGCGCGATGGAGTTGACGGTAATTCCGTGTTTGCCCCATTCAGTCGCCAGCGCCCGTGTCAGCGCATCGATCGCGCCTTTCGAGGTACAGTAACCCGTATACCCGGAGATAGCACCGTGCCTCCCGCGCACCGATGACATCATCAGCATCTTGCCCTTGATTTCCTCGTCGATCCAGTAGGTGCCGACGGCCTTGGCCATGTACCAGGGGCCACGGACATTGGCGTCCATTACTGTCTGCCAGTCTTCGTAGTCGAGATCCTGAATGAATCCCGCCTTGTTATGGCCAGACGCGATGACAAGCCGGTCGATCCTGCCAAAGCTGTCCAACGCGAAGTCACGGATCGCTTCGGCGTTCTCGAGTGAGTCCGGACGGCGCACCATTGAACACGCCGTACCGCCGCATGATTCGACGTCCTGCAGAACCTTGGCCAGTTCGTCTTCGGATCCCGACACCAACACCAGCTTGCTGCCGAGCGTACCGAGCATGAGCGCACATGCTCGCCCGAATGCGCCGGAAGCTCCAGTTATGATCGCGACTTTTCCGCTGACATCGAACATCGACAGCGGATCGCTCAGGCTTGGTGAAATCTCGTTCATCGTGAGACTCCTTTAGGTCTGCGTAATTTCTGGCCCTGGTCGATGATCGCCCATGGCACGGACACCGCAACTTTCGCCTTCGGGCCAATGCCAACCGAAAGCCATGAGAATGCAGCGCATCCCGGTCTCGGGGTCACGTTCACCGCCCACGTATTCGAACCCCGGTTGCGACAGCACCCGGTGCCCCGTTCGTGGCTCAGTTCGTGGTGAAGACTCCGGTGGAGGCATCGACATGCCCAGACATTGGCCTTCCTCTCTGGCGCGGAGCCATTTCTCGGGACTTTCATATTCCTTTGGTATGCAATGATTGCGATGCCCGCAAATGACATGTGCGGCCGACCCAAGAACCTGACCGAATGGCAACCGTCGTATCGGGCAGAGATGGCGGAAGACACGCTACACGCCATCCGCTGGTTGGGCACCCCGTCCGAGTGCACCTTTGCAAGGCCGGAGTCAGGGGTCTGCCAGTGTCCCGATTGCGGACCCGCATCCTCTATTGAAGAAGCAGAACGTGGCACCCGCTGATATCCACGGGTTTTCGTGGATAACTCGGAGGGGGGCTATGTCGAAAACGAGCGCATCGCGTACTTTTCTGCCTTCAACGACTTGTCGCCACCTCAAGTAGCACCCACCCCCGCGCGCCGTGGGCTGTGTCGCGAAAGTAAAAGGAGGCTTTGCCTGGACAGGGAGGATGCTACGATGGTGCTGCCTTACGGTCGGGGTTGCGGAGGCCGGATGACCTTTGGCGTTCCTTGGCACCCGGACAAGAACGTGGCCCGAACCATGAACGGCTTGTGTCATTGATGGCGCGGTTTTACCCGTGACCTCGTTCAGGAGATTTAGTGTTGGCCGTGGTTCCTCCCCGATCGGAGCGTAGCGAGAGGGCGAAGGGAAGGAGAAAACACAACCGACTTAGCGATACATTGGATTTTACTCAGGAGCCTTCGAAACAACCTCGATCCACGCCGATTACACGGGCTTCGCAGTGGTCATCATGTCGCCCACATCCCTGAATGGATGCTGTCGCCCGCCAATTCGATGTGGCTGAAGAAGATCCGTTCGAGAGAAGCGAACCGGAAGACATCCGCCGGGTTTGCGCGCGGAACAGCTGCCAAGTCGCCCTTACCGGTACCGGTTCGGAAATCCATCGCGACGCTCTCCGGCCAGGTCATGGAGAGCCAAATCTGAAATTCGAAACGGGCCCCGCGTTTCCGGGGCCGCTACCGGTTCAGCCGCAGGTGCCAGCACCTCGGGATTTGCCGCGGTCGTCGGCGCGATCTCGGCCCGAACCCGAGATTCCCGTCGAAGACGAACCGGCCCGGTTGTCTCAAGCCCTTACCGATGCGCCGCCAGCGCGGGCCTGAGTTCGAGGATGTCTGCCGGGGAAAGACATTTCCCCGGGCCGTGCCGGGTCCCGTGGGCCTGGCCGTCAGGTGGACGTGACCAGGTCGAAGCCTTCATCCAGCCATCCTGTCACGCCACCGATCATCATCTTCACCGGCAGCCCGAGACGCGCCAGTCGAACGGCCGCCTTGTTGGCGCCGTTGCAGTGGGGCCCGGCACAGTACACGACAAAAATCTTGTCCCTTGGGTACCGCGACATCCGATCGGACGTCATGTCTCCGTGCGGAATGTTGATGGCACCATCGACGTGACCATTTGCGTATGCGCCCGGGCCTCTCACGTCGACGACGATGAAATCCGGGTCCGGACACTTCATGCTCTCGTGCACGTCCCAGCAGTCTGTCTCGAAGGAGAGCAAACTCCTGAAGTGACGTAGTGCCACATCGTGTGGTGCAGCAGGTGTTTCGGTGACGTGTGTTTGCATGTTCCGGCAGCTCCCGATTGACGAGGGTCTCGATGTTATCCGCGAACAGGTCGTGAATATAGTGGCGTAATGGACAAAGTCTGGTAAGATTCCGCCAAATGGCGAGGCATGCTGAATTGTCGGGAATGATCGGCCCGGGCCTGGTGGCCGTGATTGCCTATGACGGTCTGTGCACCTTCGAGTTCGGCATCGCCGTCGAGGTGTTCGGCTTGCCGCGTCCCGAGTTTGACTTCACATGGTACGACTTCCGTGTCGTATCTGCGGATGGCGCCAGGTTACGCGCCGCTGGCGGGATCGTCGTCGAGGCGGCTCCCGACCTGTCGATTCTCGAGAGTGCTCGTACAATTGTCGTGCCCGGCTGGCGGAATCGCCGCGAGCGACCACCGGACCAACTTCTGGAGGCTATCTCCTGCGCATCCGAAGGAGGCGCGCGCTGCCTGTCGATCTGTTCAGGCGCATTCGTTCTGGCGGCAGCCGGACTGCTCAACGGCAGACGTGCGACCACTCATTGGCGGCATGTGCCCGATTTCAAGCGAATGTATCCCGACATTCAGGTGGAGGAAGACGTTCTCTACGTGGACGAAGGCAATGTCATCACGTCGGCCGGAAGTGCGGCCGGAATCGATGCATGCATTCACTTGGTGCGCCGTGACTTCGGGGGCAAGATCGCCAACAATGTGGCGCGCCGCCTGATTCTGCCTCCTCATCGCGACGGCGGTCAGGCACAGTTCATCGCTGCGCCGGTCCAGGAGCGTCCTGGTCGAAAGGTGAGCGAGGTACTGGACTGGGCACGAGAACGCCTCAATCAGCCCCTGGAAGTCAGGCACCTCGCCGACAGGGCCGCAATGAGCGAACGAACGCTGCTGCGCCGGTTTCAGGAGAGTCTCGGCCTTGCGCCCGGCGAATGGCTGCAGCGCGAGCGTTTGTACCGGGCTCGCGAGCTCCTCGAGTCGTGCGATGACAGTCTCGACGACATTGCCGAGGAATGCGGTTACCGTTCGCTCGAGGCATTCCGTGCCGCGTTCAAACGAATTGTTGGCACCTCTCCTGCGGCCTACCGCAAACGCTTCCAGTGCAAGACCTGAACCGTTCGCGCAACAATCGGGCGGGGCGACCCGTTGCTCGTGTCAAACACCGAGAACAAGGCTCGCGGACGCCGGGGCCATACAGGCTTGTACGGCACGGCGGCCGATTTTGGTTTCCAAGGGAAAGACGTCATTCATGATGTTGGCGCGTGCCGCTGGTTTCGTGCGAAGCAGGACGTCATCGCCGGCGATACCCGCAAGGACGCGACGGCCGTGGCGGATGGCCAGATGGGTGGCGGCGGAGACATCTCCCCAATCAGAACCGGCAAGACACAGTTTTACGTTCAGCCCCGATAGTGAGACCTGTACCGAATGTCGCCATCGAAAAAGGAAATGCGCGTTACGAAGACGAACCGACGTCGGCACATCCGTGAACTCTTGGCGATGAATTGCTCCGGGATGATGGATTATCGGATGGCGCTTCACGCCCATGACTTCGAAATGCGGATCTGAACCGGGGAACGTGACAAGAAATTGCCTGCGTTCCAAGTCAGCGAAATCCAGGAAGGCAACATCTTCAACCAGAATGTCCTCAAGGTCACCGCATTCGGGATCAATCACTTTCCGCCGGAACAACCTTTCGGTTCTCGATGTGATGCAGGCAGAAACAGCGTTGTCGTTTTGTGCGCAGGCCGCCGTAGCGAGAACTCTGCTCGCCATGCACATGAGGCCGAATTGCCGTGGATGAGGATCTGATGCAGTTCGAACCGAAGTGACGCACTTTCGGGCAGAGCGAATCGGAATCGGTCCGATCATCTATCCCGGGCAGGCGGAGTCCATCGGAACCAACATCAACGGCCCGTCCACCATTCGCGTGCCGGACTGGGTGAAGGATCCATTCGGGAGTTACTATCTCTACTTCGCAGATCATCGTGGCGACCACATCCGCCTGGCTTACGCTGACGACATTGCCGGTCCGTGGCGGATTTACACGCCCGGCGCCCTACGCCTGGCTGATTCCGGGTTTCCCACGAGTGCGGCCGAACTTGATCCGCCACCCGATCTCCAGGAAGCGGTCGCAACGGGCGACCTGCGCCCGCACATCGCGTCTCCGGATGTCCACGTCGACAACGCGGATCGACAGATCATCATGCACTTCCACGGATTGACGCGGAACTGCTCACAGATCACCTGTCGCGCGGTTTCAGCCGACGGGCTCGAATTCAGGAAGATCACGCCCACGGGGGCCGATTTTTACGCAAGGGTTTTTTCCTGGCGGGGTGCGACCTATGCGGCGGCACTGGAGGGCTGGCTTTATCGCTCGCCCGACGGCGGTCTGACGTTTGCCGAAAAGGCCCGTTTCGCGGATCGATCGATCCGCCATGTCGCCGTTTTCGTTCACTGTCGTCAACTCAACTTGGTCTATTCCCGCATAGGGGACTCACCCGAGCGCCTCTTGTCGAGCCGGATTCAGGCGGACGGCCACTGGCAATCGTGGAAGGCATCAGAACCCGAAGAACTCCTGCGTCCGCATTTCGACTGGGAAGGGGGAAACCTGCCGGAAGCCCCTTCGAAACCGGGTCCGGCTGACACACCCGAAAACCAGCTTCGCGATCCTTACGTGTTGCGTGACGGTGATGACCTCTGGCTCTTCTATTCGTGCGCAGGCGAGACCGGTATCGGGTTGGCGCGCCTGCTTCCGCGATGACGCAAACCGTGGCCTGATATGAACATTTCCGCCCTCAGGTCAGGAAACTTCCGATTCTATATGGCCCGAAGCGTGTTTTCGACCAACGCCTTGTGGAGTATTCTGGACCGCATCGACCGTTCACTCCGGCCGAACGGATTTTCCGCTGGCGGCTTTGCCCACACCTTCGGGGGAGGCGGGTTCATGCAATGGCTCCGGCGCATCGGTAACGAGGCGCCGTGCCGCCATGTGCCGAATTGACCGGAATCGTCCCTGGCGAGACCGGACCGTAATCGATGTTTGCAGACTCATCGGATACTTCGATACGAACAGGTCGGAAACATCGCGAAATCGCCAACTGGACATTGACGGGTTTCGATTGAAAAAATTCGTCCTCGATCCAGAAAGGGAGGCAATCGACCAAAGACCCACTCAAAGTGGCTGACAGGCATGAACGAATGCGGAAGCGAAATCAGACAGCTTGATCTCCCATTTACCGGGAGTTGTACGTTTCGGAATTTCCGTTACGTCAACAACTGGAACGACACCGAAGCCCAAGGCGCGATTCAGGCTGCGCCGCTCGATTTTGGCAGCCGGCGGTGCTCGTGTGCGCGATACGCGCCGAGAACCGTCCGCGAGGCATCAATCCATTGCACATTCTGGCATGCCGACGTGTACGACCACGACGATGAAATCGCCTGTCTCTGGTCCGAGAAAGTGCGAATCGTCGATGCCAGTGACTCAGACATCGTGCAAATCGAAACCGAGTCCGGCCACACAAACGTCGAATTCGCCGTCCGGCCACCGTTTTTGCACGTATCGCTTCCCGCGGCCGTCGGTGGGGACCATTCGGTCACCGCCCCTTGCGTGAATGCGATTGATGATCAAGACCCGATGGACCTCGTTCAAGTTGATGAACATCTCGACTTCGTAAGCGAACGCAAAAGGGCCCGTTTCGGGCATGGAAGTCCCATGCGAAGAGCCGTGCGAAAGGCGTTCATCACTGGTTCGGCCCAGATCGGCATCCGAACAGTATCATCCACCGCGAATGAAGGACGTGACGATACCCCGCGCATTGAGTCCGACTTCCTGTTGGACAGGGAGTCCCGAAGCATGGGAACGGAGTCGGCTCTCGATAGATGTCCGGCGGACACGAACGACTCCGTGACGATCGGTATCAGCGCACTCGATCCATCCGTCACGCCGGTCACCGGGGCGCCCTTCCTCCGCGGATTCATCGACTGTGACGTCCCCGAGATACTCGTCGGCCAGGCGAAACGCGGTTCGAACCGGGGCGAGGATCTCGTGAAAGTTGCGGTGGATCACGACCAAAGCGAGTCCGCAGCAATCTTCGCCTCGCAGGTTGTGATAAGCCTTGTCGGGCGCGTCCCTCATCACGAAAACCGCGGGTGAAGTGCCGCGGGTGCCCTTGTCAGGAAAACGGGTGCTCGTGACCGGCGCCGCCCGGGGAATCGGCGCTGCCTGTGCGTTCCGCTTGGCGACCGACGGCGCATCGTGCATTTGTGCCGATATCGGGGACTCGTCCGGGACCGTGGAGCGAGTCCGTGCCGGAGGAGATCAATCGTTCGAGATCAAATGTGACGCCAGCAACGAAGAGGCTGTTCTCGCCCTATTTGAAGACCTGAAACGGACGGTCGGAGGTCTCGACGTGCTCGTCCACTGTGCGGGCGTAATCCATGAAAAACCCCTTTTGTCGACATCGGCTGTGGAGTTCGACCGGGTCGTTTCGATCAACCTCCGCGGGACCTTTCTGGTCGGGCGCGAAGCAATTCGCATGATGGAAGGAAGCGGCGGCCGCGTCATCCTGATCGCCTCCGACCTGAGTTATTCGGGGCGCGAGACCTTTTCCGCCTACGCCGCGTCCAAGCACGGTGTCCTCGGCCTCGTCCGATGCTGGGCGAAGGAGTTTGCCCCGGAGATACTGGTCAATGCGATCTGCCCCGGCCCTATCGATACCGAGATGCTTTCGGCCTCGAACATGTCGCCCGAATGGCGGAAAAAGGAAACGAACATACCGCTGATGCGATTAGGCCGGCCTGGCGAGGTCGCCGGCCTTGCCGCGTATCTCGCCGGAGATGAATCGGGATTCGTCACCGGGCAAGGTTTCGGAATCAATGGAGGGAGCGTCATGCCATGATCGAGAACCCCGTCCCCTGGCCGAACGGTGCCAGATGTGCGTGCTGCGTTTCATTCGACATGGACGCGGACAGCCTCGTTCACGTCGCACATCCCCTTGACGGACATACGCGCGTGGCCGCGATCTCGATGCTGCGGTACGGACCGGAAGTTGCTGTCAGGAGAATCGTGAACTCGTACGCCGAATTGGGCATCAGGCAAACCTTCTTTGTTCCGGCCTGGTGCATCGAGCAGTACCCGAAAGCGGTCGATGCGATCCTGAGCGGCGGTCACGAGATCGGACATCACGGCTACATTCACGAACACCCGCGGGAGCTTGGCAAGGATGAAGAGGCCTACTGGCTCGACCGGGGCATTGAGGTCATCCTCCGCCACACCGGTCGGAAACCGGCGGGATGGCGCGCGCCCCTCTACAATTTTTCCCACCACTCGGCAGAACTTCTCGTCGATAGGGCGTTTTCCTACGATGCCTCCCTGATGGGGGATGATGTGCCGTATTTCCTTGATTGCGCACACGGCAGTCTTGTCGAAATACCTTCGCACTGGGGTCTGGATGATTGGCCGCAGTTCGTTCAGTCGATCGATCTCGATTACATGATGCCCATCCGGTCCCCCGACAAAGGGATCGAGATTTTCAGGCAGGAGTACCACACGGCTTATCGGAACCGGGGACTGTGGGTTCCCGTGGTTCATCCGTTTGCGACGGGGCGCCTCTCCCGCTGGGAAGTCATGCGCAGTTTCCTGTCGGAGATCCTCACGAGGGACGATGTCTGGTTCGCGCCAATGCGGGAGATCGCCGATCACGTCCGTGCGGTGACTGAATCGGGCGAGTATATCCCTAGGCGCGACAAACTCCCCTACTATGACGGCCCTGTCCGACCATCGCGCCGGAAACCGCGACAGTAAGGAACCCGTCCCGATCTCAAGGATTCGGAAGACGCGGGGGCGGTGACTGCAAGCAATTGATGTCGCGCAGGTTCGGCATGTCGGCCCTGAGAATCACGGGGCTTTCGACCGTGACACCCGCTTCGGTCATGTCCGTTCCCGCCATGGTCTGCCCCGACATCCGTCATCGCCAGGTCCGATCGGTGACCGTGGCCCCGGTCGATGAATTGGCATGAGGGATGGCGGGCGCAATTTTCCGGCCGACATCCTTCGACTCCCCGTGGTCGCAGGCGTCAGAAGGTGAAATGTTCCGGCCGGCGACCACCGACTGAAGATCATGCAGGAATGTATCAAGTATCGACGATCGCCGGGGAGTCTTGTGGGTCACGATGTAGAACTTCGATTGGTATTCGTACTCCCCGGGCAGAATGGGGTGCATTTCCCGAGTTGCGACCCAGCGATCGGCGTAGTGCGTCGGCAGGAATCCGACATGCCCGCCGCCAAGGATCAAGATCAACGCCGCCTCAAGGTAGCGAACCTGCGCATGCGCCATACCGTCGTCCTGACCTAGCGGATACAGGTCCTTTCCCTCAAGATAGGTCCGCATGACTTTCCGTGCCGTACGAACGGAATCGCGGACTCCGTTCCGGTCGTCGATGCGCGTGATCGGATGATTGCGACCGCAATAGAGGTTGTTGTGTTCGACATAAATGAGATCGTAGTTCAGGCCGGGAACCTGCTGGTCGAAGGTTCCTACGGCCACATCGATGTCCGAATCCAGAACTGCCCGCGTGAGGTCATCGGGAGTCATTATCTCCAGTCGGATAATGACTTCATTTGATCTTTCGTTGAAATTGTCCAGAGCGTCGACAATCGGGCAGTTCGGATCCGTCACGATACTGTCGATCACACCGACATTCAGGTAGCCGCTCAGTTTCCCCTTGAGTTCCAGCGTGACGTTTTCGAACTGTTCATGCGCCTTGAAGAGTTGAATGATTTCCTCGTAGACACGCTGGCCCTTGCTCGTCAGCCGGAATCCGGCACGGCCCCGGTCGCAAAGGCGCATTCCCAGCCTTTCTTCCAGGTTCGCCACATGTCCGCTGATCGTCGGTTGACCGATATTCAGGATCGCCTGGGCATTCGTGAGGCCACGGCATTCGACCACCGCACGGAACACCCGCAAGAGCCTGACATCGACATCGCTCAGACGGTACATGGCCTTTGCCTCCACTTCGCCGGATGCTCTACGGCAAGATCCGGTTCCTGAACCTTACATCGATAAATTCCCATGATACGTCGAAAAGTTCGCATTCAACTGATATAAAGGCAAGAATAATCAGGGCTCGCGGAATCGGCACATCACGGTTTGCGAGTCGGACATCCATGCCTGTCATCTCATCACCAAGTGAAACGGAATGCGCCGACGACGGACATCATCCTGTGCCGACAACGCAGAAGGAAAATGTGCGAAAGCGTCGCGGTCCGATTCTGCGTCTGTTGTCGCCGACGGGTCCCAAGGAGACGCTGGTCCTCGGGATTTGCGGCGCATTGGTGTTCTTCCTGGTCTGGGAAGCCGCGCACTACGCCACACCCGAAGAGAGCAGGCGGTTCTTGCCGTCGCCGCAGCACGTGATGTCAACGATGATCACGCTGATTGTCGAGAAAAACTTTCTCCGCGACGTCGCGATTTCCGCGTACCGGATATTTGCAAGCTTTTTCGCTGCCTGCCTCGTGGCCGTACCTCTCGGCATACTGATGGGGTGCTTTTCAAGGGTCCGTGCATTTATCAATCCGACGATTTCTGGAGCTCGCTATTTGCCGGCCGCGTCCTTCATTCCTCTCCTGCTTGTCTGGTTCGGGCCCACCGATACCCAGAAGATGGCCCTGCTGTTCCTCGGGGTGATATTCTTTCTCGTCGCGCTCATTCTCGACAACACGGAGGCCGTTCAGAAAGAACTCACGGAAGCGGCCCTCACGATGGGGGCAAGCCGATGGGAAATCGTCATCAATGTTGTCGGGCGGGCCGCGTCGCCGGCCATCGTGGATTCGATGCGGAACATGATCGCTGTCGGATACACCTACCTGGTGATCGCGGAAATCGTGGCGGCCCAGGACGGCATCGGCGCCGTGATGATGCGTGCGGGACGGTTCCTGCGCGTTGACGTGATCATGGCGGGGATTCTGGCGATTGGAATCCTGGGTGTGGTCACGGATATCCTGTTTCGCATCGCCGCTCATTACCTGTTCCCTTGGAACCGGCGACGCAAATCATGAAGATGACCGCAATGTCCCGTCCGGGCGACAACGGCGACGGAACGGCGATCGAAATCCGCAATGTCGCGCGTCGCTATCTCGGCGGATCGTTCACGGCCGTCGAAGATGTATCGGTGAGGCTCAATGAGGGGGAGGTCACGGCATTCGTTGGTCCGTCGGGATGTGGCAAGACGACCGTCCTTCGGCTCATCGCCGGCCTTGAGGCTCCGACCGAAGGCGAAATCTTTGTCCATGGCAACATCGTCGACGGGCCCGGGCCCGAACGGGGAATGATATTCCAAGCCTATACGTCGTTCCCATGGCTGACCGCCCAAAAAAACGTCGAGTACGGAATGAAGATTCTCGGAATTCCGTCCGCGGTACGGCAGGAGCGAGCCCTTCAATTACTGGAGGAAGTGCACCTCGGCGATGCTGCCAACAAGTTTCCGGCCGAATTGTCCGGTGGAATGAAGCAGCGCGTGGCCATCGCCCGCATGTTGGCGCAAAACCCGAAGGTCCTGCTCATGGATGAACCCTTCGGCGCTCTTGACGCCCAGGTACGCTGGGAAATGCAGGAGATGATGATCGAAATCATCGAGGCCGAGAAAAAAACGGTCGTACTTGTCACGCACGACATTCAGGAGTCGATCTACCTGGC
Organism: Paracoccaceae bacterium; assembly: GCA_963664045.2. Classification (GTDB taxonomy): domain Bacteria; phylum Pseudomonadota; class Alphaproteobacteria; order Rhodobacterales; family Rhodobacteraceae; genus JAPPHA01. The sequence goes on from CAXXGT010000009.1 coordinate 375,281, forward strand.
CGACAGGATCGTGTTCTTCACAAGAACTCCCGGCAGGATCAAGCAGGACATCTTTCTCGATTTCAAGGCGGGACGCCGGTTTTCGAAGAAGGAAGAACTCCTTGCCCAGTCCGGTTACGTCGAAGCGGAACGCCAGCTCTTCGCGTGGATGCGCGAAGAAATCCAGAAATGAACGGAATTGTCGCGTGGTTTGCGGCGAAATTTGCCTGATGGAGGAACAAATGAAGAAAATGCTCGCGAGACTTTGCGATCTTGGCAGGGCCCTGACGGCCGCTGCGGCTGTATCGTTCGGCCTGCTTGGCCCGACCTCGGCGACAGCGAATGAGAGTTTCGTCGTGACGATTATTTCGGTTTCGGTTTACGGACCATGGTTCATCGTCAAGGAAAAGGGTCTGGCCAAGGATATCGATGTCGAGGTGAAGATCATCGAGGACATTACGGCGCGCAATGCCGGCCTCTCCAGTGGTTCAATACATTGCATGATGACGACGATGGATTCGACGGTCGTGACCGTATCGTCCGGTGTTCCGGTGAGACATGTGGCGGTGCCGCTCATGTCGTATGGCCTCGACGAAATGGTTGCTGACGAATCCATTCAATCCGATGCCGACCTCGCGGGAAAATCCTTTGCCGCCGATTACGGATTCCTGAACCACATGTGGATGCTGTTGAGCCTGAAGAGGGCGGGTGTTCCTCTCGACGGTGCCGATCACAAGATCCTCCTGCCCCAGGATGCCACTGCCGCGTTCACCAGCGGCCAGCTCGATGTTGACGTGAACTTCATTCCTTTCTCGACCCAGTCCCTGGAACGCGAGGGCGCCCACCTGCTCAAGAGCAGCCGGACGGACCGGACCTGGGAGCGTGGACTGATTTCGGATTCCATTGCTTGCAGCAGCCGATGGCTCGACGACAACCCCGATACGGCAAAGGAGGTCATTCGGGCCTGGTTCGAGGCCGTCGACTGGTGGAAGGAGAATCCGGAAGAAGGCAACAGGATCATAGCCGAAGGACTGGACTGGCCCGAGGGGGATGTTCGCCTCACTCAGGCAGGTACGGTCATGCTGAACATCAATCAGAACATGGGCGCACTCGGCATGCCGGGTGGAAAACCCATGTGCCAGAGCATTCCCGACGATGCGCCGCAGCCGCCTGCCGGAGCAAGTGGCTGGGGACAACTCGTTGGCGGCAAACCCGACTGCGAACCCGGATACCTGAACGATACGTGGGGGCTGTTCGGGGACGTCTACAGGGAAGCCGGAGTCATCGACAGTATCACGCCCACGTCCGACGGGATCGATACCAGCATTATCGAATGGCTCGTATCCGAAGGCTACGACGCGAAATATGCGTCGAACCGGTGGGTCGGGCGCCTGGAGCCCTGATTCCCACGGCTGAGAGCGGCGACGGCCGCTCTAGCATCATGCGCAGGATCGACGATCCGGAAACGACTGACGGCGGAAGGCGAAATGAGAACACGGTTTGACTATATTCGTCCGTCATCCGTAAAGGAGGCGGTGGCGGCGAAACTCGGGCACGGCGACGAAGCCGTGTATTGGGCCGGCGGAACCGACATGATGCTGCAATGGAAATGCGGCGACCGGACTCCGAAGTACTGCATCGACCTGACCTTCCTCGACGAAATGCGTGGCATTGAAGTCCGGAGCGGCGAAATCAGGATCGGTGCGCTGGCTTCCCTGGAAGACCTCGAGCGTTCCGCGGGAGCCCACAATCTCCTGAAGACGCTGAGCGACATCACGAAGCTGATGTGCACGCCGCAAACCCGGACAATCGCGACCGTGGGCGGCAACCTCTGCAATGCGTCGCCCGCGGCCGATCTCTCGCCGGCACTTGTCGCCATGAACGCCAGCGCCGTTCTTGTCGGCGCCGATGCCCTTCGGCAGGTTTCGATGATCGATTTTTTCGAAGGCGTCAATCGAACCGCGTTGCGGGAGGCAGAGGTTCTCGGCGAAATCCGGATTCCGCTTCCAGACGATCGGCGGGTTGTTGCCAGTTACCGGCGCATTGACCGGACAGTTGTCGACATAGCGCTGGTCAATGCATCCGCGTGCCTGACGATTTTCGGGACCGGGATCGTCGAGACCTGCGTCATCGCGCTGGGAGCAGTCGCGCCGGTGATCATCCGATCGCCCGCTGCCGAATCCGTGATTGCCGGGAAGCCTGTCGGTGATCTGGATGACGCCACGCTGGCCGAGGCCGGCGCGCATGCGTTCGCCGATGCAAGGCCGATCTCCGACGTGCGTGCCAGCGCCACGTACCGGCGCGACATGGTGAAGGTGATGGTCCGCAGGGCCCTGTCCGATTGTATCGATCAATTTAACGAGTAGGCAAATGACCCATCTCAAAGTCAATGGCAGGAGATACGAACTCGAGGTCAGGCCGTCCCGGACCCTGGCGGACGTGTTGCGGGAGGAACTCGGGTTAATCGGCGTCAGGGTTTCCTGTTCCGAAGGGGAATGCGGATCCTGCACGGTCTTGATCGACGGCAAACCATGTACATCGTGCCTGATGCTTGTGGATCAGGCCGACGCCAAGGACATCGAGACGATCGAAGGGATCGGGACGCCGGAAGAGCTTCACCCGATCCAGGAGGCGTTCATCGAGGAACAGGGATTCCAGTGCGCGTTCTGTACGCCTGGCATCATCATGACGGCCAAGGCGTTTCTCGAAGAGAACCCCGATCCCGAGCCAGATGAGGTCTCCTTCGCAATGAGCGGGAACATCTGCCGCTGCGGGGCCTATCCTTACATTGTCAGGTCGGTCATGCGGGCGGCCGAAAAGATGCGGGATTTGCGGTGATCACAAAATCCCGCATTTGTTCTGCGCCAAAACCGCGACAGGAACCGTACAACAGACAAAGGAACCGAGCCAATGGGTAGACTGGACAGGAACTTCAGTGTTGTGGGCATGGGCGTTCACGTCAAGGACGCACGCGAAAAGGTTACCGGTTCCCTGAAATACGCCGTCGACATGACCGTTCAGAACATGGCTCACGGGAAAATCCTCCGCTGTCCGCATCCCCATGCAAAGGTCGCAGCGATCGATACGAGCAAAGCCAAGGCTCTTCCGGGCGTCTTCGGCGTGCTGACTCACCACGATGTTCCCCAGAATGTTTGGGAAGGTGCCTGGTTTAACTATCGCGGTATGGTGCTCGATGGCGTTGGCCGGTTCGTTGGTGATGACATCGCTGCGGTCGCCGCGGAATCTCCCGACGTCGCCGAGCTGGCGCTCGAACTGATCGATGTCGAGTACGAACAGCTTCCGCATGTCTTCGACATGGATCTGGCGCGCGGGGAATCGGCGCCGCAAATCCGGGTCGAGGGCAACGAACGCGACCCCTACGTCGTAAAATGGGGTGATACAGGGACGGGAGAGGCCGAAGCGGAGATTATGGTGGAGTGCGACATCTTCTATGAGAGCCAGCAGTACGCACCGCTCGGCCGGAACGCCTGCATCGCCGAATGGATGTCGGACCGTGTCACCATCTGGACTTCCTCGCAGACGCCTTCGGAACTGCGCGACGGCGTGCATGAAGCTCTCGGAATTCCATTGAGCAAGATACGCGTCGTGGCGCTTCCGAGCGGCAGTTCCTTCGGGCAGTGGTGGAGCAACAATTTCATGCTCATCACGGTTCTCCTGGCGAGAAAAATCAGGAGGCCGGTCAAGATCGAGTTGACCAATGAAGAATGCATGTCGACTGTCAAGCGCAGGCACCTCGAGCGCACGCGCGGCAAGATGGGCTGCACGAAAGACGGGCGGATTACCGTCGCCAGGTTTGACCACCTGATCGACAACGGCGGATACGGTTTCAAGGACGACGTCGGGTTCTTCTGCGTGGACATGTGGGGAAAGGCTCGCCACGGCCACTATGCGATTCACGGAATCAACACCAACCTTGTTACCGCCGGCTGCATGCGGGGTGTGGGTGACTGCACCCTAGGCGCGAGCGTCGAACGCCTCGCCGACAGGCTGGCGGAAAAGGTCGGAATGGACCCGGTCGAATTTCGAATCCTGAACCAGATTCGTGCTGGCGACCAATTGCGCATGCAGCACAGCCGTGACAACATGAAAGGCGACAGGGATGCCTACATTGCGGGCATACCCTCACATCTTCGAAAAGACTGGCCCGAACTGTTTCGTCTTTCGAGCGGAGGCACCAAGGCGATCCTGGAACGCGGTGCCGAGGCCTTCCGCTGGAAGGAGCGGTGGAAGGGATGGGGCGTCCCGCACACGGCCGAGGGCCCCTATCGCCGGGCCGTCGGGGTTGGAACCGGCGCCCATGTCTGCGGCGTCGAGTTCGAGGGATCATCGTCGGCCGTGGTCCGCATCAATCCGGACGGTAGTGCGAAGGTCCATTGTTCGGTCGGTCGGCAAGGTCAGGGCAGCGAGACGACCCAGTCCCAGGTTGCGGCCGAAGAACTGGGACTGCCGGTCGAAATGATCGAAATCGAGACCGGCGATACGGATTCATGTCCCTGGAACCATGGGTCACTGGCGAGCAGCACGATGTATCGAACCGGATGGGCGACGCGTGCCGCGGCGAACGATGCACGCCGGCAGTTGCTTGAAATCGCGGCACGCGAGTTCTTTGACGATGCCGGGATCGAGGAACTGGACATCACCAACGGCGAGGTTCATCCTAGGGGCGAACCGCGTTCGAATCGGCGTTATTCGTTCCATGAGGTTTTGAACGAGTTTCGTTCCGAGACCCTGGGCCAGACGTCGTCGATCACGGGCAGGCCCGCGGTTCCCATGCCGCCGTCAACGACATTCGCCCGGCAATTCGGGGCGCAGTTCGCAGAAGTTGAGGTTGATGTCGAAACTGGTCAGATCCGGTTGATCGACTATCTGGCAGTCCAGGACAGTGGGACGGTCGTGAATCCGCAGGTCTTGAAAAACCAGGTCATCGGCGGTGCGATATGCGGTTCCGGGTTCGCACTTTATGAGCACCTCGTCTTCGACGAGGCCACCGGCGCGATCAAGAACGCAAATCTCCTGGACTACAAGCTGCTGCGTTGTGCGGACTTCCCTTGGCAGGCCGAGGTTCTGTTCGAGGAATTCCCGGACCCCGTCGGCCCGTTCGGCGCACGCGGTGCCGGTGAATCGCCCATAGCCGCCGGGATCAGCGCCGTCGCGCAGGCAGTCTACAACGCGGCGGGAATCTGGATCGACATTCCGATGACTCCGGAACGGGTCAGCCGGGCACTGGGGGCGAACTGAACGGGAGTACGAGGCCTTTTGTAATCAGGGGAAATCCAAGGGCTGTTCGCGAAAACGGTTTCTCGAAACCGGAGCCAAGATACCGGGGCCGTTGCTCCCTGCAGTAATGCGACGGGGCAAAGTCAAAAAAATCTGCTTCCGATCCACGTGGCTGTGCTGGAGGGACGGCCTTGTCATTCGCTTGACGGTGGCCTGACGTTTCCGCAAGAGTCCCACTCGCTGATTGATCGATCCACCGTGTTGCGGTAGTCGTTCACGATGATCGCCTCAACTTGATCTTTTCCCGCATAGAGGGTTCACCCGAGCGTCTCATGTCGAGCCGGGTTCAGGCTGACGGCCACTGGAAAACCTGGAGGGCATCAGAACCTGAAGAACTCCTGCGTCCGCATTTCGACTGGGAAGGGGGAAACCTGCCGGAAGCCCCTTCGAAACCGGGTCCGGTTGACACAGCCGAAAACCACCTTCGCGATCCTTACGTGCTGGTTGACGCGGATGACCTCTGGCTCTTCTATTCGTGCGCAGGCGAGTGCGGTATCGGACTGGCGCGCCTTCTGCCTCGATGACCCGTACCATGGCCTGACATGAACATTTCCGCCCTCAGGTCAGGAAACTTCCGGGTCTATTTGGCCGGTAGCGTGTTTTCGACCAACGCCTTGTGGATGTTGCGGATCACGATCGCCTGGGTCGCGTGGGACCTGACGAACTCGGCAAGTTTCGTGGGATTCGTTGCCTTCCTGTTCTTCGCGCCTACTGTCATTGCGGGCCCGCTTTTCGGAGTGATCACCGATCGCGTCGATGTGCGGCGTGCGGCCTTGTTCATGCAATTCTCACTCTCGGGCCTCGCGTTCCTGCTCTGGGCACTCACCGTGTCTGGCGGACCGGACACAGTGGCCCTGACGATCTACGCGACTGTCTTCGGTTTGACGACTGCCGCTTATGGCCCGGTTCGCATGTCCCTTGTACCCCGCCTTGTCGACAGAACCCGTATCAGTTCAGTCGTGAACATCGTCGTGATCAATTTCAATCTCGCGCGCATGACTGGCCCGGCAATCGGCGGATGGGCGATCGGCGCATTCGGAGTCGAAACGGCATCTTTCATCACGGCATTGTTGTTCCTGCCGATCTTGATGTCGCTATTCCTGGTCGATCTCCGGACCCGCGAAGTCCCCAAGACCGTCCAGGAAACACTGTCAGGTGCTTTCTGGGAAGGCATGCGAGAGATTTCCGGCAACGCGACCCTCCGTGAAGCGTTGTTTTGGACCGCGGTTGTCGCGTTCTTCCTGAGGGGTGGACTGGAAATCCTGCCTGTCATCGCCGACGGGGCCTTTGGCAAGGGCGCGACCGGCCTGGGGACGCTGACGTCGGCGGCGGGGTTAGGCGCCGTCATCTCTGGGCTCTGGATCGCCGTCCGACCATCCCATCCCGATGGAGCGAGACCGAGAAGTGCAAGAACATTCGGACTCCTCGGGCTGGCAAGTCTCGCCATCCTCGGGTTCGCGAACGATTGGTTTGCCGTCTTGATTCTGGTCGCTTGCGTGTCCTGCTTTTCCACGGCCACCAGTATCCTGTGCCAAAGCGCGATGCAGACCAGCATTGAAGACCATCTCCGCGGACGAATCATGAGTTCCTGGGCAGTCGTAGCCGGGGCTTCCAGCGCGTTAGGAGCGGCGGCACTCGGCATGCTGTCCGAAATCACCGGCTACGATACGGCGTTCCTGGTTTCCGGGGCGTTGCCGGTTGCGATGTTCCTTGTATGGAGTTTCGCTGTCCAGGTTCGGAGAACCGGAAACAGGGTGTAGCCCAATTTGTTGTCAGGCAACGACGGCCTGCCTCGCCTGCCAGTCGAGGAAGTCAGGCAGCCTGAAGTTCATGACGCAGCTTTTGAGCGCCAGCATTGCGTTGGCGCCTGTCTCCGACCAGCGGGTGCCAGGGCACTTCAGTCGGAGCCCGTACCGCTTGCAGCCACTTTCCACGACCCCCGATCCAATCTGCATGCCGTGGTCGCGGAATTGGTCGTAGCGCATCCGTTCGATGTTGTTCCGATAGTAGCGGCAGCACGCCTCCACCTCTTTGTACCTGCCGCTGAAGGGCTCGAGCTCCCGGATCACCTTGGCGGCCCGGCCCGCCTCGAGGTCCGCCTTGATCCCTTTGAACCGCCGATCCCGCTCCGCCTTGTCCGGGAACATCGCCTTCACCGCATCGCTGGCGTATTCGAGGGCATGGAAAATATCGAGCACGAAGGTGACCTTCCGGCCTCCGAACAACTCCTCGCAGGTATTCCGTATCCATTCTGCGCCGTCCGAGATGACGACGAGTTCTTCGACGCCGTGCAGGCCGCGGCGCAGCGCCTCGCGGTCAAGGCGCATGGCGAAATCGGAGGGATCCCGGCTTCCCGGCGCCGCCGCCGCACTGTCGATGAGGCAACTGGACGTCTCGCTGCCTTTGTCCTTCAGCGCCGCGCCGGTCTCCGGATCCCGCCCCTCGGCAGTGTAGATGACCGCCAGCTTGGCTTCCCGGGTCTTCGCGCTTCCGTCCTCCTGCTTGCCGGCAATGCCTTCGACGTCACCCTTTCGCATCGGCACCCCGGTCCCGTCGATGGAAAGATACATCCGCGATTCCAGGGGGTTATCCTCCACGACCTCCTCCTGTTCGAACCGGAGCGCCTCCGCGCCGAGCGCCAGGGACCAGCGCTGCAGCGAACTCGAAGAGGCGTTCACCCCGGCAAGGTTCGCGATGTGGCGGCTCGCCGCATCAAAGCTCATCATCGGCGTCGTTTCGGCCACGACGCTCAACATCCCCGGTGTGAGCGTGTCACCTTCCAGGCCCAGTGCCCGGTCCAGCGGAAAGAACCCATTGCCGCACGATCGGCAATAATAGTAGCTGCGCTCAACCTCGACCCGGCCAAGCCGGGTGAGCCAGGCTTTCTTCTTCCTCGCCTGGCACCGGTACATCGGCTTGCCGCAGCTCGCGCACTCCGGCGGTGGCAGAGCCTTGTCGAGCTGTTCAAACAGCATCTTCAGCGCCGTCGCGCCGCCACCGAGAGAACTGTCGCGGAGCACCCGCTCCACGCTATCCAGGTCCGGAACACCCGATGCGAGGTCCGCCGCCAGCCTCGGAAGTTGCGGGCCGAACTCCGCCGACACAGCCCCGAGCAATGCAGAAAGCGGCCCGCCGTCCGGCCTGAAGCCCGCCAGAGGCAACTCGTCCTCCGTGATGTCGCAGCTCCGCACCTCGCCGCCTTCCAGCCAGTAACGGGTGTATCCGCCCTCGTGCTCGCGCAGCACCGCCGCGCCTTCCTCACCCAGGCCTTCCAGATACGCCACCGTGTCTGGATGTCTGTGCCCGCAATCCCTTTTGACCTCCGCCATGTTCCGCGCTCCCTGCCTCGTTGCCTCTGCAAGCGCGCCACCCGCCGGTTTCCCCGGCCGTTATCGGACACGCAGCAACGACAGCGTAGCAAATGCGAATCGCAACTATCAACCAAATTGGGCTACACCCACCGGAAACAGACACATTTGACGCAGACAAAACGGACCTTCCTGTGCTGCGGTTTCCTATTGCGACCTTGCACCTGTTCGGCCTCGTGATTCCGTCGCTGACCGGATCCATGAAGGCAAGGCAGTCCGCGTGCTGACGGACATGGACGAATGCGCACGCTCATGCACCGTGATCGAGACCCGGTACAGGCTTACGAGCCGGGATGTGTTGCATGTGCTCCGGAAGCTGTTCCTGAACATCGGACGGCCGGAGAACATCCGTTCGGACGACAATACGGAATTGATGGCCCGGGCCGCCCGTGAACGGTTTGGAAGACCTGCCGCGAAAACATCTTGCTTCGAAACCGGTTGGCCTCGGAGCAACAGTAATGCGGGAGCTTGACCGGAAAGTTACGAGGCGAATGTCTCGATCCGGACATCGTCTGCATGCTGTTGCATGCTGCGGGCTGCGCAGGTTCTCATTGGGTGGTGGTGAACCGTCCGCAGCACCGAACACCCTCGTAACGCGCTCGTCAATCTTCCAACAACGCCGAAAACCTTGTTGCCTTCACCGGGATTCGGGGGTTACGCATCCAGTTGGACCCCTCGATCAAGGGTCCGGGTCCGTGCCGGATTTCAGTATTCGAAATGTAACGCTCAAGGGACCCCGGTCGAGGTTTTATGGAGGATCACCTGGATTTCATGACGACCTTGTTCCGAAATAGATGGAACCCCGGCTGGAAGAAGCTGCCTGATGTCTGACGATATCCAGCGGCATGGCCTTGCCCGTGGTCTGACCGACTACGGCGATCGGGGATTCGCCCTTTACCTCCGCCGGTCGTTTGCGAAGTCCATGGGTTATTCGGATTCCTCCCTGGCGCGCCCGGTTGTGGGAATTGCCAATTCCGCGAGCGGTTTCAACAATTGCCACCGCCATTTCCCCGAGATGCTTGACGCCGTCAAACGCGGCGTCCTGACGGCCGGCGGTTTGCCCATGGAATTTCCCACCATTTCGCTCGGGGAGGTGTTCCTCCACCCGACAAGTCTCAAGTACCGCAACCTGATGTCGATGGACACCGAGGAAATGATCCGGGCCCAGCCGATCGACTCGGTCGTGCTGATGGGGGGGTGTGACAAGACCGTGCCAGCCCAGCTCATGGGTGCGGCATCGGCCGGAGTTCCGGCCATACAGCTGGTTGCCGGACCGATGATGACCGGTCGTCATGAACGCGACAGGCTCGGCGCCTGCACTGACTGTCGCCGCTTCTGGGCCAGGTACCGGGCCGGCACGATCGATGACGACCAGATCGCGGCCATCGAAAACCGCCTGGCGACAACCTCCGGCACCTGTGCCGTCATGGGGACGGCCAGCACCATGGCATGCATCGCCGAGACCCTGGGCATGACGCTGCCGGGCACCGCGGCAATTCCTGCCGTGCATGCGGATCGCCTTCGCGCGGCAGAGGCAACCGGAGAAGCCGCGGTTCGCCTGGCTTCCGATGGACCGACGCCGGACAGGATCATCTGCAAGGGTTCGGTGGAGAACGCCTTGCGGGTTCTGCTGGCACTGGGCGGTTCCACCAATGCGATCATTCATCTGACTGCCGTGGCGGGACGGCTGGGGATTACCGTGGATCTGGAAGAACTGAACCGCCTGAGCGACACGACACCGGTTCTCGTCAATCTCAAGCCCGTCGGCTCCGGCTACATGGAGGACTTTTTTTCCGCGGGCGGCATGAGCGCGGTACTTCGCGAGTTGCGCCCTTTACTCGCCTTGGATTGCGTCACGGTAACCGGCGAGACACTGGGACAGCGCCTGGACGCCGACATGGACGCCTGGGTTGATCGCGAGGTCATTGCCAGCGCCGATGATCCGCTGGAGCCAGAGGGCGGATTGATTGCCCTGTTCGGTAATCTTGCACCGCGCGGGGCGATCCTGAAACGCTCTGCGGCGAACCGGAACCTGTTCGAGAAAGAGGCCCGGGCCGTCGTGTTTTCGTCTCTGAAGGACCTGTCCGAACGCATTGATCATCCGGACCTCGACGTCAGATCCGGTGATGCGCTCGTATTGCAGAATGCCGGACCGCGCAGTGTGTCCTGCATGCCCGAGGCCGGCTACCTGCCAATTCCGAAACGGCTGGCCGAAACCGGCGTCAAGGACATGATCCGCATTTCCGATGCCCGAATGAGCGGCACCGCTTACGGCACGATCATCCTTCATGTGACGCCCGAAGCGGCCATCGGCGGCCCGCTGTCCCTGGTCCGCACCGGTGACTTCATTCGCCTCAGCGTGGCTGAACGCAGGATCGATCTCCTGGTCGATGACGCGGAGCTTGAGTCCCGCTGCCGACAGGCGGATGCGACGGCTCACGCCGTTCGCCCCCGACGCGGCTACTCGAAGCTCTATGCGGATACGGTCTTGCAGGCCGATGAGGGTTGCGACTTCGACTTCCTGAAGGGTTAGAGGTCGCGGCCCGATTCCCTATCTTCCAGGATCCGGATCCGGCTGTCTCCAGGGTTCAACGTTTGATCGTTTGCCGCGTTGAAAACACCAAGACCAAGACGCGAACGCCCCTGCGAACGGATACTCGATGATGTCCGTGAATTGATGACTTGATTTAACCGGAGAGTCCTGCATTGTCCGGATGTTACGCCAGGTCCAAGACGAAAGGTGCAGCATGGATCATGCAGTTCTCCGGAATGTGATTCGCCCCGTTGCCCAGGCGCACGGGCTGCCGAATTCGCACTACACCGATGAGGGTGCGTTCGCGGAGGAACGAGAGATCATTCTTTCGCGCAATTGGGCCGGGGTCGGGTTCGGAAAGGACATCCCCGAGCTTGGTGACGCCATGCCCCTCGAGTTCGTCGGTGTTCCCCTGGTCGCGGTCAGGCGGGAAGACGGGTCGATCTCGGTCTACCAGAACGTCTGCAGTCATCGTGGAATGATCCTCGTTCAGGAGCGAAAGAACATTCGCGGCACATTTCGGTGCCCATACCATTCCTGGTGTTACGGCCTCGATGGATCACTGAGGTCAACACCCCACGTCGGCGGCCCCGGTCAAAACTTTCATGCGGAAATCAGGCGTGAAGAACTTGGACTGACGGAAATACGTTCCTGCGTCTACATGGATATCATTTTCGTCAACCTGTCCGGTACTGCAGAGCCATTTGATCAGGTGCACAAGGGATTGCTTGCCCGGTGGTCAGACTTCGAACAGCCGGCATGGCACGGCGGTGAGGACAGTGCGTTCTCGATCGAGATCGCGTGCAACTGGAAACTCGCGGTCGAAAACAACTGCGAGAGCTATCACCTCCCGTGGATACATCCGGGACTGAACAGCTATTCCCGGCTCGAAGACCATTACCACATCGAGGAACCGGAGAGTTGTTCGGGGCAGGGATCGCTTGTCTACCGGCAAATCGAGGACGACGATGGCCGGAAGTTTCGGAATTTCGCGAACCTGTCGAAAAGATGGGACACGGGATCCGAATACGTTTCTCTTTTCCCCAACGTCCTGCTGGGCGTGCATTGCGACCACCTGTTCTCGATTGTCCTGGAGCCGCTCGGGCCATCGCGAACCCGCGAACACGTATCGATCTATTACGCCCATCCTTCGGTGCGTGGAGACGAGTACCGCGCGCTTCGCGAAAGGAACGCTTCCCTGTGGCGGGGCGTTTTCCTCGAGGACGTCTTCGTGGTCGAGGGTATGCAGAAGGGACGCCACGGGCCGTATTTCGACGGGGGGAGGTTTTCCCCCGTCATGGACAGTCCGACCCACAGGTTTCACAAATGGGTGGCGAGGCAATGCCTGAACGGGCACCAGTCCGGTCAATCAAGCGAAGCGTGGTGACTGTCCGGGAGCGTCCATTGGGTGAGAACGAGTCACGTGAACCATGCCTGGATTTCTCGCAGGACGAGTTTCTCGAGGCACATGCCCTAAACGACACGCGGAGGCTGGTTGATCTCTACGGCCGTCTCGGCAGGGGAATGCTTGACGCCGGCGAGACCGATGCGGGTTGTTTCTATCTGACGCAGTCCTACGTGTTCGCACTTGAGTCCGGCGATCCGAGAATGCAGGAATTGAAGACAGTTCTCGTGGCTCATGGCCGCGAGGAGTGACCACCGACGGAAGGACTCCTGCCCGATGCTGGTATCGGCTCAGTCAGCGAGCCGATCGGCGTCAGGGTTGGAGCGGCGCAATTCATCCGCGAGCTGTCGGGACAATTGCTTCCAGGGCGCTGCCAAGAGTTGTCGAAAGACCGAACGACATGATCTCGCAATCGGGTCGGCGATTTCGTTTGTGTCTTTGCTGCTGTGCAGCAGGTACAGCGTTCTCGGCGATGTGTCGGGGCAGGGTTGAAACCGGAGATCGCGCAGTGCCTTCGGCGACTGGAGCAGGCACAGGGCAGACGTAATGGTCCAGCCGTATCCTGCCTGGACGAAACGCAACAGGCTTTGCGTGCTGTCCAGTGCGAGCCTGGCGTCGCCGCGCACCCCGAGATGACGCATCGCTGCGGCGCATTTCGTTCCGAACTTCGAGTTGTTTGAATAGGCAACGAAGTTCTCCGTCTCGACGTATTCCGTGATTGGACGTTCATTCCATGATCCGGGAACCGCAATCATGATCGGATCGTTAAACAGGATCCGGGTGCGCGCCGATCCCGTCGTCCTGAACGGGGGGGAATCCACCGCAAGGTCGAGTTTCCCGGAATGAAACGCCGACTCGAGCCAAGGCGATGTCCCCGATCTGAGCTCGATCTTGCGGGCCAGGCCTGTGAGCATGCTGGCGATCTCGGCTCCCATGATTTCCGACAGAGAGTCCGGCATGCCGATGCACAGGTTCGCGCGGCCCTCCCGATGTAGGTTCCTGATGTCCGTGATCAGGTTGTTGGCTTCATCGATCAGTCTCGGAGCACGCGACTTCAGCAGCAGGCCGGAACCGGTCAACGCCATTGGACGCCGGGACCGATCGAACAGCCGTGTCTCCAGGGCAAGTTCCAGGCGCCGGAGTTTTCGGGTTATTGCCGGTTGGGTTACGCCGAGCGCTTGCGCCGCCTTCGTCACATCGCGATGCTCGCTGACCGAGACGAAGGTGCGAAGGAGATCAAGTTCGAGGCTGGGCATGGCAATTATATAACTGATTAGTAATTTAAAACATACTAGATTTTTATATAAATGAGGTCAATTGTTTCTCTCTCGGCAAAGTGTAGGCACCATGCCTCTTCGACGAAGCCACAATCGAGTCCAGGAAATCCCAAATGAAATCACACGCGCAAGCGGTCGTCATCGGAGGCGGGTTGGTCGGCTGTTCCATCTTGTATCATCTTGCCAAACTGGGATGGACCGACGTCGTTCTTCTGGAGCGGGACGAGTTGACATCCGGCTCGACCTGGCACGCGGCTGCGAATCTTCACGGGCTTCACGATCACAACAACATCTCGAAACTCCAGTACTACACCATGCAGCTTTACCGCGAACTGGAGGAGGAGACCGGGCAGGGGTGCGGAGTATTCCAGCCGGGCTCCCTGTACATGGCCCAGACCGAGGATCGCGAGCACCAGCTTCGTATCCAGGCGGCCAAGGCCAGGTACTTCGGGGTCGAATTCTACGAAGTTGACCTGGACGAAACACGCGGGTTGCATCCGCTGGTCAATCTCGAGGGAATCCGCTGCGTGATGTTCGAACCCGACGGTGGAAACGTGGATCCGTCAGGAGTCACCCATGCCTATGCCGCGGGGGCCAGGCAACGTGGAGCGGAAATTCACCGGTTTACGCCGGTTACGGCGACCGTCCCGCGTCCGGACGGGACGTGGGATGTGGAGACACCGCGCGGAAACATTCGCACGAACTGGGTGATCAATGCGGCCGGCCTGTGGGCACGTGAAGTCGCGGCCCTTGCCGGTTTCGAATTGCCGCTGCAACCGACGGAACACCAGTATTTCGTGACGGAAACGATTCCCGAAATCGAGGCGCTTGGTAAACGCCTGCCGTCGATCGCGGACAGGGATGGCGAATACTACATGCGGCAGGAAGGCAATGGGCTTCTGATCGGGGCATATGAACAGGATCCCCGGTTTTGGGCAGAGGACGGCACCCCCGCTGATTTCGGGCACGAGCTTTTCGCCGATGATCTGGACCGGATCGAAGACAACATGCTCCGGGCGCTGGACCGGGTTCCGGCGGCGGCGACAGCGGGGATCAAGCGTGTCATCAATGGCCCGATGATCTGGTCGCCCGATGCCGCGGCACTTTACGGTCCTGTACCGGAACTCCGGAACTATTTCTGCTGTTGCGGGATCATACCGGGCTTTTCGCAATCGGGAGGACTCGGGTTGATGTCGGCGCAATGGATCGTCGAAGGCGAACCGGAACTCGACATGTTCCCGTGGGACCTCGCGCGTTACGGTGAATGGGCGGGCCGGCGTTTCGTCAAGGAAAAGGTGGCCGACCAGTATGCCAGGCGATTTGCGATCCATTTCCCCTATGAGGAGCGCAATGCCGGCCGTCCGCTCAAGACCCGGCCTGTTTACGAGACACAAAAATCCATGGGTTGCGTGTTTGGTCAGAGTTACGGTTGGGAGCATCCGCAATGGTTTGCCGGAAAGGATGGTGATGCCCGCGAGACCTACGGTTTCACCCGGCAAGCCTGGTTCGAGGCGGTCGGAGAGGAATGCCGTGCACTGCGTCGAAGCGTTGGCATTGTCGACGTGTCGAACTTCGGGAAGTACCTTGTGAGTGGCGAAGGATCGGCCGAGTGGCTCGACCAGGTCATAGCCAACCACGTTCCTAAGGAAGACAGCCGTTCGTGCCTGACGCCGCTTCTCGGCGAACGCGGGGGAATCGCGGGGGATTTTACCGTAACCCGGCTAGAGCGCGAGAGTTTCATGATCATCGGTTCAGGGATCGCGGAGAGATACCACCGCCGCTACTTCGACAAGGTGCCGAGACCCGACAGCGTCCGTTTCGAGAGCGTCAGCGACGCCTGGTGCGGATTCAACGTGGCGGGGCCGAAGTCCCGGGAACTGCTGAGACGACTGACCCAGGAGGACCTGGCAAACGAGTCCTGGCGATTCATGCGCTCGCGTCGTCTGACGGTCGCAGGCGTCGATGCTGTCGGGTTGAGGGTCTCGTTCACGGGAGATCTCGGGTGGGAAATCTATGTTCCGGCCGAGTTTCAGGTCAAATTGCACGACGCTCTTTTTGACGCCGGACAAGACCTTGACGTCCGACCGGTGGGAAGCCGGTCCTTGCTCAGTCTCAGGGTCGAGAAGGGTTACGGGTCCTGGAGTCGGGAGTACTCCCCGGAATACTGGCCCCACGAGGTCGGCCTGGACCGTTTGATCAAGATGGAGAAACCCGCATTCCTTGGCCGAGACGCCTTTGAGGAAATCCGGGAACGTCCGCCCCGCGAACTGTTCGTCAACCTTGCGGTTGAAACGGAGAACGCCGATGCTGCCGGTGGCGAACCCGTTTTCCGGATGGATGGGACCCCTGTCGGGCGGGTGAGTTCAGGCGCGTACGGATATTCGGTCGGGAAATCGATCGCCCTTGCGTTCATCGGGGCCGAGCACGTGGAACCGGGGCGCGAATTCGATGTCGCGATTCTCGGCCGCCCCCACAGGGCGGCCATGCTCGAAGTGCCCGCGTTTGACCCGGAAGGGAGACGGCTGAGGGCTTGAGTTCACGTTTGAAGCTGGCCAAGCGGAATTCCTCGAGCGCGTGGCGCACCTGGAAGTGCCGCTCGAAGCCCCCCGTGAATCCATCGCGCAACGGTCCGCCGCCCTGGTTCCGTCCAGCACTTGCTTGCTTTCAACGCGAGAAGCCGACGAGGATCCTGTCACGGTGCGAGGTCTTGTCGACTTCTTCATCCGGGCTGCCGCGGTATCGGGAAAACGATCTCGTTCACCGTCTCTGCCCTCGACAAGGACAAGGGTCGGAAAGATGGATGCCGCTCGTCCGGGACCGAACTGCATACACCAGAAAAAGGTGATCACGCGAGGTCGCGAAGGTCCGGTGGGCAGGTGTCGCGGACCAGGGCCGCGATCGATGCGTCACGTCCCATGACCTCGACCCCCTTGTGTCCGAGTCGGCGAACCGAAACCGTCTGATCCTCGATCTCTCTCTTCCCGACCGCGATTACGACCGGCACCTTGCCGACCGAATGCTCACGAACCTTGTAGTTGATCTTTTCGTTCCGGATATCGGTTTCTGCACGAACACCGGCGCCGCGCAGCAACTGCGTCGTTTCGCATGCGTAGTCATTGGCGTCAGAGACGATTGAAGCGACAACCGCCTGCCTGGGGGCAAGCCACATGGGAAGATTTCCGGCATAGTTTTCGATCAGTATGCCGATGAAGCGTTCGAAAGATCCGAGAATCGCCCGATGCATCATGACCGGGCGGTGCTTGTTTCCGTCGGCGCCGACATACTCGGCCCCGAGCCTCTCCGGCAGCGTGAAGTCCGCCTGAAAGGTTCCGCATTGCCATTCGCGCCCGATGGCGTCGGTCAGGACGAAGTCGAGCTTTGGTCCGTAGAACGCACCTTCGCCCGGATCGATCTCGAACTGGAGGCCATGTTTTCGGGTGGCCGACTCGAGGGCGAATTCCGCCTTGTCCCAGATTTCGTCAGAACCCACACGGACCTCAGGACGGGTTGACAGCCTCACTTCGAACTTCGGGAATCCCAGATCACGGTAAATCCTCCCGAGCAACTCGATGAATCGGGCGGTTTCGGACTCGATCTGGTCTTCGGTGCAAAAAATGTGGGCGTCATCCTGGACGAACCCGCGCACGCGCATGAGGCCGTGCATGGATCCGGAGCTTTCGTAACGGTGGCAGGATCCGAATTCCGCCAGACGCAGCGGAAGGTCACGATAGGACTTGGTCCCCCGGTTGTAGATCTGGACGTGGCACGGGCAATTCATTGGCTTGAGCGCGTTCACACGCTTCTCGCGGGCGTGCTCTTCATCGATCTCGGTGATGAACATGTTCTCGCGATACTTGTCCCAGTGACCTGACGCCTCCCACAGCTTGCGGTCGACAACCTGGGGCGTCCGGACTTCGAGGTATCCGGCAGCGTCGAGGCGTCGCCGCATGTAATCTTCCAGTGCGCGGTAGACGGTCCAGCCATTGGGGTGCCAGAAGACCATGCCGGGCGCCTCTTCCTGCAGATGGAACAGGGCCATCGTCTTGCCGAGCTTGCGATGGTCCCTTTTCTCTGCCTCTTCGATCATGCGGAGGTGGGCCTGCAGGTCTTTCCGGTTTCGGAATGCGACCCCGTAAATCCGTTGAAGCATCGGGTTCCGGCTGTCACCGCGCCAGTACGCACCTGCGACCGAAGTCAAACGAAATGCGTCTGCGGGAATCTGTCCGGTATGAACCAGGTGCGGACCCCGGCACAGGTCCTGCCAGTGGCCGTGCCAGTACATGCGGATGTCTTCGCCTTCGGGAATGGCTTCGATGAGCTCGATCTTGAACGGCTCGCTGGACTGTTCATAGAACCCGAGTGCGCGTGCGCGGTCCCAGACCTCGGTTCGAACCGGATCACGAAGAGCAATGATCTCTCTCATTTTCCGTTCGATGGCCACGAGGTCGTCAGAGGAAAACGGATCTTCGCGATCAAAATCGTAATACCAGCCGTTTTCGATCACGGGGCCGATCGTGACCTTTGTTTCCGGCCAGATCTCCTGGACAGCGCGTGCCATGACATGAGCGCAATCGTGACGGATGAGTTCCAGTGCGATGGCTTCATCCTTTATGGTATGGATCGCGACGGACGAGTCTGATTGAATCTCACTCGAAAGATCGGTGTGTTCGCCGTTGATCGTGCAGGAAATCGCGGCCTTCGCCAACGACGTTGAAATACTTTCAGCGATTGCCTTGCCAGTCACTCCCGCCGGGTAGTGACGAATACTGCCATCGGGGAGGGTGATATCAATTCTCGAGGACATGACTCCGTCTCATCATCAATCTGGCGCCTACGACACGCCCGGTTGCAAGGTGCCGAGACTTGGTCTGCCCGGAATCGGATGTCAACGCGATTCATGGTGGAAAAAAAATGATCGTTCTTGATGGTGGCGGGCAGGCATCATAATCGGACGACGCACGGACATTCGAGGCTCGGGGTTACGAAGGACATGAGGGCAGGAGGAATCGCTCAAATGCACAGCGGCAAGCCGAAATTCCTGGAATCCCGCCATGGTCGGCGGCTGGCGTACCACAGGCAAACCGGTGAGGGTCCCGGAGTCGTGTTTCTTGGCGGGTTCAGTTCGGACATGGATGGGACGAAGGCACTTTACCTCCAAGACTGGGCAACGAGAGTTGGCCGGGAATTCCTCCGATTCGACTATTCCGGACACGGCCTCTCGTCGGAAGCATTCGCCGACGGATGTATCGGTGACTGGTTCGAGGATGCCCTCGAGGTCATTACCAACCTGACGGAAGGGCCGCAGGTGCTGGTAGGCTCGTCAATGGGAGGCTGGATTGCCCTGCTCGTCGCGCGTGCGCTCCCGGAACGCGTGGCAGGCCTGGTAGGTGTGGCTGCGGCGCCGGACTTTACGGAAGACAGCGTTTGGTCAGGCCTGTCACGGGAAGAACGCGCATCGCTCATGGAACGGGGCAGGGTTGAAATCCCTTCCGAGTACTCGGAAGAGCCGGGCATCTTTACAAGACAGCTCATCGAGGAAGGCCGATCGCGCCTGGTCCTGAGAGACCGGCTGGTCCTTGATATGCCGGTTCGGCTGTTGCACGGAACTGACGATGCTGATGTCGAACCGTCGGTGGCGTTACGGCTGCTGAACCATGCACAGTCTTCCGACATGCGGCTCATGCTGATCAAGGGGGCCGATCACAGGCTTTCAACGCCGGAATGCCTTGCCGCGATCACTTGCGCTGTCCATGAAGTGACGGCTGCATCCAGTCGCCGTGATTGTTGCTGCGTCGGTTGAACGGCCATGTTCGGACTGGCGGGGCAACCGGGAAATGACCGCGTTCATGGTTCCCGAAGTGCTCCTGGGCACATGGTGTGAAGGCACATCATCAATGCATCAAGTGACATTCCGTCGGCGCGGAAGAGATGGATGGACGTCGTTGCCCGGAATCACGCGACTTCCGGGGCGGCGGCCGCACGCGATGAAGGGCAGACGCAACGCATAGCCGTCTTGGGAGAACATCCACGTTCACGGCATATTCGAAAAAGGGGCCCGGCTGGCAGTGAACGGTTCAGCAAAAGACCGGACGTGCATCAGAGGATCATCCCGATGATGACCATGGCCAATCCGATCGTCGAAACACACAGCGCGGCCAGATTCCAGGGTATCAGGCGACGGAGGCGGTTCGCCAGAACCCGACCTTCCCGCATCGACCGCCGGGCACGAAACGCGGCGACCGCACACCCGAGGAGACCGAGAATCCCGATAAGCGTAACGACGATTCCTGCGAGAAGCACGGGTTCGAGATCTCCCTGGCCACAAACTGCCGAACATGTCCGATAGACGCGGGGACCACGCACCGCAAGTGGACAGCAGCCCGAGCCGATCCCGAATTCGACAAATCGACCCGCACGGCTGCCACGTGGACAGGTCATGTGGTCTCGGGTAAATCCGCTTGGATGGATTCAATCCCGAAAATTTCGCTTCGGTTCATGACGGTTCGTTCCTACGTGGATACGTGGGCGGTTTCGGCGCTGGCCATCGTCGTTGTCGTCCTTTTTCCGGTCGTCGCCGTGGTCGCGATGGCCACGTTTCCTGCGGAAGGAGTCTTTGGGCACCTGGTATCCACGGTGTTGCCCCGCTACCTGGCCAACAGCCTGCTGCTGATGGCTTCTGCCGGGATCATTACGGGAGTCATCGGTACGGTGACGGCCTGGCTGGTGGTCATGTGTTCTTTTCCGGGGAGAGCGTGGCTGGAATGGGCCTTGCTCCTTCCCCTGGCCGTTCCTGCCTATATCGCGGCTTACGCCCTGGTTGATTTCTGGGAATACGCGGGACCGGCTCAAACCCTCATTCGCGAATCGACCGGCTGGACCAGCAAGCAGGATTACTGGTTTCCGGAGGTCCGATCACGCGCTGGCGCGATCCTGGTGCTGTCGTTTTCGCTTTATCCGTACGTCTACCTGCTTGCCCGCGCGGCTTTTCGCGACCAGTCAGCAAACGTGCTCGAAGTGGCACGGACCTTGGGCTGCGGCTTCTCGGGCCGGTTCCTGCGAATTGCCGTGCCACTCGCTCGCCCGGCGATCCTGGGGGGTGTTGCCATCGTCATGATGGAAACGCTCAGTGATTTTGGCACGGTCGAGTACTTCGCGGTACAGACATTGACGACCGGCATCATGACGACCTGGCTCGAAGCGTCCAATGCCGCTGGCGCCGCCCAGATATCTTCATTGTTGTTGACGATCGTTGTCGTTCTCGTCATCGCCGAGCGGCTGAGCCGGCACAAGGCCCGGTTCTATCAACCGGGACGGAAGCAGATCTGTCTCGTGGCGGAACAGTTGCGCGGTTCGCGCGCTGTCGCCGCGACATTGATCTGCAGCCTGCCGGTCCTGTTGGGCTTTTTGATGCCGGCATCCATAATCCTCTATCACTCCGTGTCGAGAGTCGAAATCTGGAGTGACATGACCCTTTGGGCATCGGCGGTGAACACGTTGTACGTGTCGTTTACGGCCGCCGTCATCACGGTCGCGGCGGCCGTTTTACTCGTTTTCGGAATCCGGGTCTCGTACAGGGAAGGCATCGCGGTCCTGGCGCCGCTGTCAACGATCGGGTACGCGGTCCCGGGCGTCGTTCTCGGGATCGGTATCCTCATCCCGCTTGCTGCATTCGACCACGCCTTCGCAGACCTGGTACTTTACCTGACCGGAGCAGACCCGGGCTTGCTCATCACGGGAACAGGTGTCGCAATTGTACTGGCGTACTCGATCAGGTTCTTTGCGTTGGCACTTTCGTCAACGGACTCCGCGTTCGAGAGATGGCACCCGGCCATTGGCGACGCGGCGCGTTCGCTTGGCAAGTCGCCCTTGGCGACCGTCTGGCTGGTTTATCTTCCGCTGGTCAAGGGAGGGCTGCTGACTGCAGGACTGCTGGTCTTTGTCGATTGCGTGAAGGAGCTCCCTGCAACCCTCCTTCTGAGGCCTTTCGGATTCAACACCCTGGCGACAAGAACATACGACTTTGCATCGCTGGAGGACCTGTCGCGTGCGTCCTCTGCGGCTGTCGTCGTCATCCTGGTCGGGCTGGCGTCAGTCGTCATAATGGCCGCCGCCTTCAGGCGACAGCGTTGATATCGGTGAAACGAGGTCCCGATTGACTGGCAACGGGCGCCGTTTCGCCCCGCGGTTCGGGGGAGGCGCCAGCTGATCGTGCAATGCCGGTGTCGGCTAACGTCGTCAAAACGATACGTTCTCATGGAATCACATGCATGGGGCTTGCATCAACGATCCACTTGTCCTTAATGCCAGTGTACAGCCCCTATAGCTCAGCCGGCAGAGCAACTGATTTGTAATCAGTAGGTCGGGAGTTCGAATCTCTCTGGGGGCACCATCGTTCCATCCCGACAGCTCGGGCGTTGTTCACGCATTTCGGGTTGTCGAAAGGTGCGTGACGTCTCCGGAAATTCCGATCCGTGAAACGCCGTCGTATCGGGGGCCATGCCCGACCGGTTTGCGCCGTGAACGACCTGGCAAATGCATTTTGCCGGCTATGGACAACGGCAGTTCCCGCCTGTTTTTGCCGAAGTTGCGGTGGGTCGTGCATGCCGCAACCGGGGAAACGCGACCCTGGTGTTTCACGCCCCTGCCGAAGCAACGCGGAAACCGAGATTACCTGTCGTCGTATCTGCAGAAAGTTGCTGACGGGATGACACCCGGTAGCGCTTGCAATATGACGCGTGGCAGAGATAGGAGCCGCCCTTGGCGACCAGGGTGGGTCCGTTCAGCGGCCCTTTCGGATTTCGGGCGGGGCGCGGGGAATGCAGGTCCGTGAACCTGTCCGAAACCCACTCCCAAACGTTGCCGGTCATGTTGTAGAACCCCGATCCGTTCGGATCGTATTCCGTCACTGGAGCCGTACCTTCAAATCCATCGTCGCAGGAGTTGTTGTCGGGAAACGTTCCTTGCCAGACATTGCTGCGATGAATACAGTCTTGCTCAAGTACCGTGCCCCAGGGAAACGGATCGCCAACACGCCCTCCCCGCGCTGCGCATTCCCATTCGGCCTCGGTGGGCAGGCGTGTGCCTGACCAATGGCAATAGGCCAGTGCATCTTCCCGTGCGACATGGGTGACCGGATGGTTAAGGCGATGCCTTGTGCTACTGCCCGGCCCGTCTGGAGAACCCCAGAATGCGCCGGACACCTGACGCCACCATGGTGCCTGCGCCATGGCCGGATAAGCCGCTTCAGGGTCGCAAAATGCATGGAATACGAACGAGGTTCCGACGCGCTCCGCCAGCGTCCGGTAGCCCGTCGATTTCACGAACTCCGCAAATTCGGCGATTGTCACGGCCGTCTCAGCGAGCGCAAATTCATCGACGAATACATCTCGTGCGGGGCCCTCACCGTCTTCCGGATGCGGGCCGTCGGCGGCACCCATGCGGAACCAGCCGCCGGACATGGCGATCATCTTGGCGGGACCCTTCCTCGAGCCCTGCCTTGCGGGAGGCACTTCCAGCGGTACGTGCCGGGCGGGCTTGCCGGGCAGACAACAATCCCCAGGTCTCTCAGCCATCGCCATAACGGTAAACAGGTTGCCACCCGTCACCCCGGGGGGCGCGCCAGAATTCCCTGCGCTCGCTGTTCTGCAACGGCGCGCCTCCTGCCCAGAGATCGGCTTCAGGCCGGGTGTGGTTCTCGAAGAAAGCGGTCAGCATGTCGTTCATTAATGCGTAAATTTCCGCATATGCCGGATCCGAGGCCAGGTTGGTCTTTTCCTGCGGGTCTGCCTCGACATCGAATAACTCGTCACCGATCGGGTGATTTGGCGCATCGGCGAACCGCTTGAAACAAGCCCGCTTCCGGGTGCGCACCACGCGCGTTTCCTCCTGCTCGGAACAGATCGCATTGTTGCCCCAGTCCCGCGGATTTCCCGACAGCAACGGTTTGAGCGAGCGACTTGCCATTGCCTTTTCACCCTGATCGTTGGATTGCCCGGTATAGTCCAGAATGGTCGAGAAAACATCCATGATCGACACCGTTACGGCTGACCTCTGGTCCGCCGCGATTACTGACTTGTAACGGATTAGACGTGGTACGGAGTGCGCCGCGTGGTGCAGGTTCGAAGGGAATGTTGCGGCCCCGTGCCCCCAACACCCGTGCTGGCCGACGCAGAGCCCATGATCGGAGGTGAAGACAAGGATCGTGTCTTTGGCAATGCCGAGGCGATCCAGCATATCCATGACTTGTCCGACACCGTCATCGACCATTGAAATCTGCGCATAATGGTTCCGCAGTGTTGCCAGGTCGTTCGGTGCCCTCAGGATCACGGAGTAGTCCAGCCCCCCCCCCCCCGCCGGAATGATATTGCCGCATCAGGAAGCCTTCCACGGACGCCTTGCTCAGCCCCTCGCGGGGAA
Source organism: Paracoccaceae bacterium (assembly GCA_963664045.2). Lineage (GTDB taxonomy): Bacteria > Pseudomonadota > Alphaproteobacteria > Rhodobacterales > Rhodobacteraceae > JAPPHA01. Next base: position 399,557 of record CAXXGT010000009.1, read on the forward strand.
CCGAATGCATCGGGCAATCGTCGTAAAGCGAGGAGAAGCGGTACCGGTCCTCTTCCCGTGTCGCGGGCCAGTGGCCGAAAGGGGCCGGGTAGGGCAGGTAGAGAAAGAACGATCGGTCCGCGGCCACCTGTTCGGCAATGAAGGCAATGGCCTTTCGGGTGAAGAAATCTACCGTGTGACCTTCGTGGTCATACGATTCGCCGTCTTCCGTGATGCGGTTGCGATAGAAACTGCGCACGTGCCCTTCTGCCATGGTGCACCAGTAGTCGAGCCCGTCCATGGGTTCCGTAGGAACACCGAGATACGCACCGTAAGCGTTCGGCGAAGGCGTGATGTTGTTGTCTGTTGTCTATTGATTGAGGATTCTTTTCCAGTCTTTTCTGAGCGGGCAGAGCCAGATGTCTTTCCTGGGCTTTGCGAATTCATTCTTTCTGTCGTATTTGCCCCGCCCCTTTGTTGTTCCGACATGGATCCATCCGGACGCCTTGTAGGTGATCCCTGAGAAGCGCGGGGTTTCGACGAAGGTTTCCATCAGGACCGGGGAGATGTTGTAGTGGCTTTGCCAGTCCTGCGGCAGTTGGCGCCGCGCCCGGGAGAGGATGTGGGAGGCCAGACCTGGAATCCGGATCCATGGCATGATGAGATATCGGGCATTGTTGATCACGCGGTACAGGTTCCGCTCCCGGACTTCCGGAGACCATCCGATGAAGGCATCGCGGGGTGCGGTCTTCCATGCGGCGGCCGAGAAGCCGAGCATGGCCAGCGGCCGGCCCTCCCGGTCCTGGACCGCATAGCGCATCTGTGCACCGATGAGGGGCGTGTAACCGAGGTAGTGCCAGCGGGCGATGAAGCCGTTCCAGGCGACACTGGCTGCACGGCCGGCGCCGGTGACCCTGACCAGGCGGACCGGGCGCACCGCGTCCAGGGTCTCCGGCATCGGCGTCTGCGGCGGGTCGGTTTCCGGGCCGAACTCCGGAACCCGCCGCGGCCGCGGTCCGTGTCGCGGCGGCGGCAGTGTGATGATCCCGTCCCGGTGCATCCTCAGCATGGTGAGCCGGGCCATCATGGCCCTGAGTTCGCCGTCGGGCTTGACCCAGCCGATGGCGCGGCAGAACGCGCGCGCCAGCCCGGCACGGGTCTGTTGCGGGGAGGCCGCGATCAGGTCCCGCATCAGCGCCATCTCGCCGGTGGTGAAGTCACGCCCGTGGTAACGGCACGCGATCGTGGTGTTGTCCGCGGTCATTGCGTGGCCTTGAGTTGTCGGCGCCTGTCTTCGTCCATCGACCATGGCAGCCAGGGTGAGAGGTCGTCCGGAGGCTGGCCGCCGTTGCCCGCGCAGGCCGAGAGCCAGTCGTCGAGCGTAATAGGGGCATCTTTCCGGGAATTCGGGTTGACCTGACAGGGTATTCCGTGACTTCCGGTTGTTTTTCCCGATGAGGGGATTCCCTTCGGAATCGACTTGTGATTCCAAGGGGCATGGATGATTCGCAGACGGACATTCGGACAGGCGCCGGTGCTGCGTCAGGGGCGGGGATTGCCGCGTTTCGGGAGCAGCTCACCGTGGCCCTCGACCGGCTCGCTGAACGAGATCAGCAACTTGCAGAACAGAACGAGCAGCTCAAGCACCGGGATCGGCAACTGGCCGAACAGGCGCAACAACTCACCGAACTCCGCGAGGAGAACATGGTCCTGCGCGACGAGATCCGGGCGCTGAAGAAGCTTCCGAAGCGCCCCCGGATGAAACCGAGCGGAATGGCGTCGTCGGAAGGCGATGATACGGACGATCCGGCATCGGGCTCTTCCGGGTCCGGCGGGTCGGGGAAGGCCGGCAAGGACCGCAGGAAAGGTCGCGGCCCGCGGCGTCGGAACCGGCACCTGCACCGTCGTGAGGTGAAGGTGGGTCTCGACGACGTGCCCGAGGGAGCGGTGCACAAGGGCTACCAGGACCACACGGTCCGCGACATCGTGTTCCATGCCGAGGAGGTCACCTACAGACGCGAGGTCTGGGAGTTCCCGGACGGCAGCCGGCATGTAGCGCCGTTACCGCCGGAGGTGGCGACGGGACGCGAACAGTACGGTCCCGGCGTCAAGGCTCTGGTGATCATGCTGTATTACCAGTGCCAGTCGACGATCGGGCGGATTACGTCGATGCTGAACGATGTGGGCCTGGACATCTCCGCGCGCCAGGTGGGGCGGTTCCTGACCACGGACACCGGGGGCATCGTGGCGGAACAGCAGCAGGTGCTGAGGGCCGGCATGGAAACCGCTTCGTGGCTCAACGTCGACGATACCGGTGCCCGCCACAAGGCCGAGAACGGTTATTGCACGGCGATCGGCAACGAACTCTTTGCCCATTTCCGGTCGAGCGGCTCGAAAAGCCGCCTCGATTTCCTCGAACATCTCTGTGCGGGTGAGGAAGCCTACACGGTCAATGACGCTGCACTCGACTACATGGGGAAACGGAAACTTCCGGGGACGGTGATCGCGCGTCTCGCCTCCCATGGGCAGCGGCGCTTCAGTGACGGCGATGAATGGCGGGCCCATCTGGAAGCGCTCGGCATTGCCGGGATGAAGAACCCGGTGAAGGTCGCCACGGAGGGCGCGCTCTGGGGGACGATCTGCGATGGCGGGCGCATTGCCGGAACCGTGATCCTGAGCGACGATGCCGGACAGTTCGATGTCGGCGACCTCCATGCCCTGTGCTGGATTCATGCAGAGCGCAATGTCAGCAAGCTGGACGGAAACACCCCGTATCAGCATGAACGGGTCGCTCCGGTGCTCGACAGGATGTGGAAGCTCTACCGCAGCCTTGCCCGCTACCGGAAACGCCCCACCCCGCGGCGCAAGCGTGTCATGGAGACACGGTTCGACCAGATCTTCGGCATGCGTACCGGTTATGCCAGCCTCGACCGGTTGCTCGAACGGTTGAAGGCGAACAGGGACGAGCTGTTGCGCGTGCTCGACCATCCGGAGACACCGCTCCACACAAACGGGATTGAAAACGACATCCGGGACCATGTCACCCGGCGCAAGATCTCGTTCGGGACCCGAAGCGAGGCCGGGCGGGCCGCACGCGATGCCTATATCGGAGGGAAGAAGACCTGCAAGAAGCTTGGCCTGTCATTCTGGGACTACCTGAGGAACCGTCTCGGAGTTGCCGGTGCTCCCGACGTGCCGAGGCTTGCAGACCTCATCAGGCAGCGCGCAACAACCTGACATTGACGACCGAACAAGCGCGACAGCAGTATCGACCGTTCGCGTTGATCATCGCTTCAATGAGTGCCGGAAAAAGCCCCTCAGGCCAGATCCAATTCCCGAGGAGTTGCCCCTATTACCGTCGAGCCACGTGCGGACATCGATCCCGTTCATCCGCAGGGTCTCGATGATCCCGTACATCATGGCGGAGTACCGGGCGCCTTCCAGGCTGTCGGAGCCGAACGACAGCTTCCGCCCGATCACGGGACCGCGCTGGATTCTTTCAGGCAAATTGTTGTCCATGGGAATGTCCGGCCTGTCGACGAACACGCAGAGCCCGCCGCGATGCCGCACCAGCGAGTTGAGCGCCTTCGCTCGCCGGTCCGAACCGGCAGGCCCCGCGCGTTCCGTCTCCGCGAGGGCGAACAGCTTGTCGACCGCGCGTTGCAGTTGACGATGTGCAATCCCGAACTTTCGCGACTGCTGATCCATCCCCGCTTCCGGGTCGTAGTGTTTCAGCCGGACCCTGTTCAGGTGGAATAGTTTCCCGATCCGGTCCAGCCACCGGTTCTCCCATGCCTCCAGGGCGTCATTGCCGGCCGCGGCCTCGATGAATTTGCGGCGAACATGGACCCAGCACCAGGCCAGGATCAGGATGCCGCCGAGAACGCGCGCGAGTTTCTTGTAGGCCGAGTAGGCGTCACAAACCAGGACCGTGCCGGCACCGACGCCGGCGAACAGCTTGCCGGCCGCCTCGGCATTGCGCCGCGCGTCCACCTGGAACCACACCGCATCCCGGGAGACCGCACACCACAGCCAGGCCCGGCTGGTGCCACGGATGGCCTTGAGGGATTGAACCCGCCAGCCGGTTTCGTCGCCCTGAAGCACCGAGGCCGCTTTCAGGTGGGCGAGGATCGCCTGCGACAGCGGGTCGAACAACGGCATCAGCCTGTGAATGCTGTCGCCCAGGGTCCCGGCCGAGATGGGCACCCCCTGGTCACGCATCCATGCCGCGACCCGGTTCAGCGGACGGTGGAAGGCGTAACGCTCGAGCAGGAAACAGACCCAGAAGCTGATCCCATAGGAGGAGCCGGGAAACAGCCGGGGAACCGGTGGCGCCACCACCTCCTTCGGCGCCGACGCACAGCTGCAGGTGCGCCGCCAGCGGTTGCGGTGGATGGTCCGGACATGCGCCCGGACCTCGACCTCGATGGTCTCGGAGTCATGGCTGCCGTTCTTCACGTAAGGCAGGCCGCAGCAGGGACAGACACGCTCCTCCTCCGGCGGGTCGTGAACCTCGGGTTTGCGCTCCATGTCAGGACGCGGTGTCCGGCCGTGCCCGGGCTTGTCCGCCTGCTGGCCACGTTTCCGGCCGCTGCCGGATCCGGACTTCTCCTTCTTCTCGCTCTTGCGGCCGAAGCGGGCCTTCGCATGGGTCTCACGCGCCGCGCGGAGCCTCTCGTTCTCCGCCCCGAGTTCCTTCAATTCCTCCGCCTGCCGCGCAATCACGGCCTTCAGTCGGGAAATCTCCTTGCGCAAACCCGTCATCGAGTGGCGGCCACACTCGATGGCGGCGGCGTTCAGAAGCCCCTGCAACCGCGCGACCTCCTTCTCCAGCCCGCGCACATTCTTCGTACTCCGGCTCCGGTGCAGTTCCTTCAGGTCCGCACGCGCCGCCGCAAGCTTCTCGCGATTGCGCGCGAAAACCGAACGAAGGACGTTGAGGTCGCAGCGCGCACGGACCGACTCCCGCCTCCAGTCCTCGGCACGGGCTTCCGATGCCCCGAGTTCGCCTTCCAGTTCCGCGATCCTCGCCTCCGCCGCCTCCGAACGTGCACGCTCCCGTGCGTACAGACGCTCCCAATCCTCCCCAGACCGAGCCGGCGGAACGACGGAAACAGAAACTCCGGAACTCAACATGAAACCGGATTAACAGATATCCGGTCTTGTAGCCAGTGGAAAATTCAACCCCGAAAAAAAGGTCACCAAACGCCGATAGACAACAACATCACGCCTTCGCCGAACGCTTACTACGCACCTTCGATGCTGGGGAAACCGTAACGGTCTGATTTAAAGCTCTTTTTTCTCTCTCGTCAAGAACCCGGAACGGTCCATTGGCCGCATTTCGGCTCGCCAGTGCAACTGATTCGGGAGAGAATCCACGGCCAATCGCCGACTGACCCAGCGTCTGATCGATACGCTCAAACCCGGCAAATCCGTTCGCGAAGTCCGCGACACGGAACTCCGCGGCTTCGGCGTCCGGATCCTGCCTTCAGGACGCAAGAGATATTTCGTTAAAACACATAGCAACGGGCAGCGCGTGTGGAAAATGTCAGTGGCTACGAGAAAGTGCGTAAATCTGGCCAACGGACTATCCCCGCGCTCACGGGGAAACCCATTGAGAACCGCGCGTTGTACACGGCCATCATTCAGCGATCGCAGCCAGCGCGGTCTCTTCCCTTTGTTGATGCAGTGCTGAAAAGTCCAGATGTCGAGATTCCTCCCGGAACCGGAGCCAAGGTTATACTGCCCCTTGCTTTGGGGAAAGGTGTTGAGCACTACGACGCGTGGTCGCTCGTGTTTGTGCCGGACGACGGGCGTTCGCCGATTCACCGTATCGTCATGGAGACCGATGGCACCATTATCGCGCGGCTTGGGCCGTATAATGCCGGATAACGGACCCTATGCACGAACACTTGCATGCTGGCCAAAGCTCAACCAGAACGGGACTGACGGCGATGCCCCGAAATCCCTTGCCCGGAACCGGAGGATAGAGCTGAAATTCACCGAAAGGTGAGCATCGCGCACTTGGAAACCTGGTGTTTTCGGGTACGGATCGAGCAAGCCGGAGAAAACCATCAGACCAAGCACTTGACCAAGCCGGTACCGGTGCTATCTTTGTCCCTCCCAGCAGAAGTCCTACGCCGCCACAGTGGCGTTTTCCGGTGCGGGTTGGGCAAGGAGCTAGAAAATCATGACGCGATGCGTAAAGATTGGGGAGGCCAAGACCCACCTGTCAGCGCTGCTGGCGGAGGTGGAGGCGGGTGAGGACCTGGTGATCTGCCGGGGCGCGACGCCGGTTGCTCACGTGACCCGGATCGCCGCAGAGGGCGAGCATGCCGCGCTCAGCGCGACGCTTCGCCGTGAACGGGCGAAACAAAAAGCGGTGACGACCTCGGAGATCCTGTCCTGGCGCCACGAGGGACACGCACGCTGATGGCGTTCGTTCCCGACGCCTCGGTGGCGGCCGCGTGGGTGCTGCCGGACGAAGAAGCGGCGGTTGCCGACCTCGCGCTGGACCGACTGGGCGAAGAAACGGCGAAGGTTCCGGACGTATTCTGGCACGAGCTTCGCAATCTGCTGCTAAGCGCGGAGCGCCGTGGGCGCATCGACGTGCACCACGCTGAGGCCTCCATGACACGACTGCGTCGGCTTCGCATCCACCGCGCAGAGGAATCCGACGATAGGGAGATCATGGCGCTTGCGCGCGTGCACCGCCTGACCGCCTACGATGCGAGCTATCTTGCACTCGCAGTCCGCGAGGGCTGTGCGCTTGCAAGCCTCGACCGGCGCCTGAACGAAGCCGCCGCTGCCGAAGGAGTGGAGACGTTCGTCTGAGCGGATGCCCCGCGTCTTGCCACCCATCAGCAAACGGGTCGTGGCGGTGGCGGTCCTTTCCCTAATTCTCGCTGTGGTGGCCATGTTCCGCGATCAGGTGGTGCTCAACACGGGTGACAGTGTACCGGTTGGTTTCTACATTGCTGCAGATCCCGCTGATGCCGAGTACGTGACCTTCTGCCTGCCTCCTTTGCCAGCATCGATCCGGACTATCCCCGCGCTCACGGGGAAACCCCGTACACCGAGATGATATTTTCCGCAGAGCGCAGTACTGTACCCGGCGTCCTGCAAAGTCACAGGCAGCGTACGCAACCCGTCGAGCGCATGTCAGTTGTCAGGCCATTCGCCAATTTTTCGGTCATCGATCCAGCTGTGAACCCTGTGCTGTGATGGCATGAGCCCGGTCAGGACCGAGGCGCGGCAGGGCGAACAGAACGCGTTTGGGCAGAAGGCATTGTCGAAGACCATTCCCTGCTTGGGCAGGCAGTCCAGATTGGGCGTATGGATTTCCGTATTGCCGTAACAGGCAAGCGTACTGGCCTGTTGATTGTCGGTGAAGATCAGGACGACATTCGGCAGTTTCCGACTGTTCGTGTCTTGCGGTCTCCGTTTGCACGGGATGTTTCGAAGTGCCTTTTGACATGCTTCCCGACAGGTGGCCAATTCACGCACCGGGAGCACCAGTTCAAGCGCCGGAATTCATGGCGCTCGACGAGAATGTGTGTCAGTTCTCCGGTATCGTTTCAATAGATCCGCTCAAGGGCTCGATTCGGAGTTGACCGGGAATACGGATGCTCATGGAGAGCATCGACAACACACCCCCTGTCGACGTAGCGTTCGGACACTTGCGCTTGAAAGGGGTCAGGGAGATCAAAATTCGACATCCCGGACAGGCCGAATACGGAGCCGGCGTGCATGTTCAAGGGTCGCCCTTCACAAGTTTGGGCAAAAGGCAGCATGTATGGGTTCTTGCAAGTGGATTCCTGCCGCACTAGAGCCCCGAGATGACGGTGAATCCCTCAAATCCCGGAATCCCGCGCCGAACGCAGGTTGTGATTGTCGGGGGCGGGCCGGCGGGACTGCTCCTCGGCCAGTTGCTGCATCGCTCGGGAATCGAGGCGGTTCTGCTTGAACGACGATCACGTGCATACGTGCTCGGTCGGATTCGCGCCGGTGTCCTCGAATCCGGTTCAGTCTCAATTCTTCGCGAAGCCGGTGTCGGGGACCGCCTTGACTTGGAGGGAATACCCCACGACGGGTGTTTTCTATCGTTTGCAAACAAGGGCTTCAGGGTCGACTTTGCCGGTCTCGCGGGACGTTCGGTTACCGTCTATGGGCAAACCGAAATCACCGCTGATCTGTACACTGAGAGATCCCGGTCAGGCGCGACCACGGTACACGGGGTCGAGGATGTCAGTCTTGGTGACATCGACACTGCGTCTCCCCACGTGTCGTTTGTCAAGGAGTCTTCAGAGCATCGGATCGACTGTGACATCATTGCGGGATGCGATGGGTTCCACGGCGTATCGCGCAAGTCCATTCCGCTTGACTCGATTGCGCAGTTCGAGAGGGTCTATCCCTTCGGCTGGCTCGGCGTTCTGTCAGAGACTCCACCGGTCAGCGACGAACTCATTTATGCCAACCATGAACGGGGATTTGCCCTGTGTTCAATGCGGAACCCGCAACTGAGCCGCTACTACATCCAGGTAGGACTGGCCGAACGACTCGAGAATTGGCCGGACGCGCGCTTCTGGGACGAACTCCGTCGCCGCATCCCGCCGCTGCCGCCGGCGAACTGATCACGGGAGACAGTATCGAAAAGTCGATCGCGCCCTTGCGGAGCTTTGTCGCTGAGCCCATGAGTTGGGGCCGGCTTTTCCTCGCGGGAGATGCCGCACATATTGTTCCGCCGACCGGCGCCAAGGGGCTAAATCTGGCGATCGCAGACGTTCGGTACCTGCATGAAGCCATTGTCGGGTTCTTTGCCGGTGATTCCACCGCTCTCGACACCTATTCGGACACGGCACTGTCACGGGTGTGGAACGCCGTCAGGTTCAGCTGGTGGATGACCAACACGCTTCACCGGTATCCTGGCCAGACCGATTTCGATCAAAGAATGCAGGAAACCGAACTGGCCTATCTCTCGGGATCGACCTCGGCCCAACAGGTCTTGGCCGAGAACTATACCGGGCTGCCGCTCTGAATTTCCCCGAGCTTCTCCTGGAGAGCCCTGATCTGCGCCTTGAGTTCCGCGACCTCATCGGGTTCCGCTGTTGCCGTTCGCGAACTCCGCCGGCTGGAGTCGATGGGCTCCGCGGATTCCGTCGATCCCGACGGCGTGTCGAAGGAGCCTGCCGACCCCTTCCCCAGGCCGGACATCCAGGATGAAGCCAATGATGTCATCAATTCGGCCTGTTGCCTTTGGAAATCGACCGCAGCTTCGAACACGTTCAGGGGATCAATCGCTTCGCGGGTTGCCTGGGTCACGTGTTCGGCAATGGCGTCCTGTTGTTGCTTGAATACGTCGAATGACCGGGACAGGAACTCAGGAATGAGTGAGCCCGGCACATTGTTGTAGTTTCGGACGAGATCGGTCAGCAGGTTGATCGGCAGTATGTAGTCGCCGCGACTTTCGCGTTCGGCAATGATCTGCAGCAGCACCTGACGGGTCAGGTCCTCGTTGGTTTTCTTGTCTTTGACCTCAACGTCATGCCCGTTCCGAATGAGGTCCGCGATATCGTCGAGAGTGACATATTCGCTCGCGTTCGTGTTGTAGAGCTTCCGGCTTGCGTAACGGCTGATCAGTATTGTTTCGGCCATCGATTCGGTCCGATTGGTCAGGGGGGTGAAGGGCAGGAGCCTGCCTGCTGCCGCCAGACGCTACCGGAAGTGGGCGCATAACAAAAGAGGCGCCAGTTGATGGCGCCCCTTTTGGACTTCCGAACCCGGGTTCGGACAGGACAGAGAGAAAGATAGAGCCTTTGTCATTTCCCGGGCTTGGCGGTCGCCGCAACGGGAGCCGCCTTTTCCTGAACCGTCTTGCCGGCCGAAATAAGCAGGTCCACCGTGTTGAGTTGTGCCGTCTTCGCGACCTCGGCGAACTGGGCCAGGCGTTCGGGAAGTGCACGGGCCTCTGCGGTTGCGAACTCGGAAGCCGCAGCCGCGTATTCGACCGGATTCCCGCACGCGGTGTTGGCGTTATCGAACCGAGCCAGGACATCTTGCGTCCAGGCGTTGGTCAATTCAGCGTTCTTCTTGGCCGCATCAACCGCGACCTTTCCGAGTTTCGAGTTGAACTCGGCGGTGTTCTTGAGAACGTCTTCATAGGCCTTGGTATCAACGTTGAGGCCGCCCAGGAGTTTTTCGGTCGTCTGGGTGAAATCGAATGCGTTAGCCTTTGCCATCTTGGTCCCCTTTCATCGGCAATTGATCGACTGATGGGCGGCATATAATTGCCGCATCGCGGCATTTCAATAAAAAAATGCCGCAGCGCAGAAAAAATTTCTTCGTGCCTCGACGCTGTCGATCGAAACGGGGGGGGAAGCGCTCCGCCGGTTACTTCAGAACATATGACCCGGGTGCTTCCTCGATAACCGGATGAGAAGCGGTCCCCGGGATTCGGGCCGGGACGTCAGGCTTATCGCCGGATGACAACCATTCACTCCAACGTTTCCACCAGGACCCCTCGTGGAACTCCGCCTGTTTGTGCCAGTGCTCGGGATCAGCCGGCACCGCGTCATTGATCCAGTGACCGTACTTGCCCTTTGACGGAGGATTGATCACGCCGGCGATATGACCGCTTTCCGACAGGACAAAGGTCTTTTCGCCCGCGGTACGGGAAAGGCCGATGAAACTGCTCTTCCAGGGAGCAATATGGTCGGCAATGGTTGCGACGGCGAATTGCGGTAAGTTGATCCCGGACAATCGGATCGGCGACCCCAACAGGTCAAACCTTTCGTTGGCGAGATCATTTTTCCGGTAGAGGCGTTCCAGGTACTCGACGGCCATCCGAGCCGGCAAGTTGGTCGAGTCGCTGTTCCAGTGCAGGAGATCGAATGCGGGTGGTTTCTCACCCAGCAGGTACGACCGGACTGCCGGTCGGTAAACAAGGTCATTTGCCCGCAGGAAACTGAAGGTGCGTGCCATGAAGAATCCGTCGAGGTATCCCTTGGCCTCTGTCTCATCCCGGATTCCCGCCAGGAATTCGTCATCGATGAAAGCACCCAATTCACCCGGATGTTCAAAATCGGTCAGTGTCGTCAGGAAAGTTGCCTTTCGGACCCTGTTTTCGCCGCCTGCTGCGGCAAGATAGGCCAATCCGCAGGCCGTCAGGGTGCCGCCAACGCAGTAACCGACGACGTCGACCTGATCGCATTCGCAAATGCCCTGAACCGAACCAAGGGCAGTAAGAAAACCCTCTGCGAGATATGTATCGAGCCCGACGTCCCTGAACGCCTCGTCCGGGTTCGCCCAGGACACGACAAACACCGTGAAGCCCTGGTCCGCAGCATAACGGACAAAGCTGTTCTCTGGCCGGAGATCCAGGATGTAGTACTTGTTGATCCACGGTGGAACGATCAGTAGCGGCGTCGAATGGACCGTTTCGGTTCGGGGCGCATACTGGATCAACTGGAACAACCTGTTCTGGAAAACGACCGAGCCCTCGGTCGTTGCAAGGTTCTTGCCGACTTCAAAGGCGTCTGGATCGGAAAGCGTGACGGACAGCCCTTCCGGATGGGACTCCAGATCACGGACGAAATGCTCCAGGCCGTCGACCAGGGACCGTCCGTCGGTCTCGATCGCCCGTTCCAGCGCCTCCGGATTCGTCGCGAGGAAATTCGCCGGCGACATCATGTCAATGACCTGACCGACAAAGAAGTTGACCTGGGATTGTTCCTTTTCATCAAGATCGGTCAGGCCCTCGGTCGCCGAGCGCATCGTCTCGGATGAAAGCAGGTACTGCCGTTTGATGAAATCGAAGTAAGGGTTCTTTGCCCAATGCTCGTCCGGAAACCGGCGATCCTTCGGCGCTTTGGAACCCGGGCGATCATCAGTACCGGTTTCATTTTTCGAAGGCAGCTGCTGGACTTCGGCCCAGTTCCGCAGGCTTTCGCCCCAGTACCTGACCTGGGCTTCGATCAGGCGTGCCGGGTCCTTGATGGTTTCCGAAAAATACGCTTCCGCCGCCTTCGCGTAGAGTTCCTTGCCCGGGCCCTCAAGCCGGGGGTCACGGCTCTCGCGCGCCGCTACCGCGGCGGCCAGGCGCGGAATCAGGGCGTTCAGTCGCTCGATATTCTGCTCGAGCTCCGCGTTCGAATTGGTCGTTTCCGGGTTCATGGGATTAAGTGCGTCCTTATTGTGAAAGCGGTTGCATCGTAGCATACACTGTTCGGATTGAAAAAAAATTTGAAACGGAAATTGCCCATGCTTCGATACGACACCCAGGAAAGCCTTCGACTTTCCAATCAATGGATCGGAGGGAGTACGAAAGCATTTTGGGGACAGCCGGCGTTCGCCCTGTCTCCCGGTCCGCTACCGTCGCTGTTTGCCGCGTGGGGTGAAGTCACCGAACGCGCATGGTCAAGAATTGCGGCGACTCCTGATTGGGGGATCGAGAACGTCGTGTCCCGGGGAAACGACCACGTCGTCTCGACGCGAATCGAGCAGGACAAGCCTTTCTGCAAACTGGCTCACTTTACGGCAGACCGAAAACTGTCGTCACCTCGCCGCGTCTTGCTTGTTGCCCCGATGTCCGGCCACTACGCCACCCTGGCACGAAACACGGTCACGAGCCTGCTTCCGAATTGCGACGTCTATGTGACCGACTGGAAGAACGCGCGGGATGTTCCCGTGTCGGCCGGCTCGTTCGACGTCGAGGATTACACGGAATACCTCGTCGATTTCATTAGCTACTTGGGTCCGGACCTCCACGTCATCGCGGTTTGCCAGCCGGCCCCCCTGGCGCTTGCGGCAACGGCGATATTGGCAAGCACCGACGGCCAACCGGTGCCCAGGTCACTCACCTTGATTGGCGGGCCTGTCGATCCGGATGCAAATCCGACCGAGGTCACGGACTTTGGAAACAGGTTCACCATGGGCCAGTTGGAGTCAGGCATGATCCAGACGGTGGGTTTCGCATTCAACGGAGTCGGGCGCCAGGTCTACCCCGGAGCGGTGCAGCTCGCGTCGTTCCTGTCGATGAACTGGGAGACACATGCGGAAGCATTCGCCAGGCAGATCAAGCGTGTGGCGAGAAACGAGGACGAGGAACACGACCGGCACAACAGGTTTTACGATGAATACCTCGCAGTCATGGACATGACGGCAGAGTTCTACCTGTCCACGGTCCAACGCGTGTTCAGGGATCGCGAATTCGCCCGAAACGTGTTTTCGGTCAGGGGAACGATGGTCGACATCGGGCAGATTTCGGAAACGGCGATCATGACGGTAGAAGGCGGGCGCGATGACATCTCGGCGCCAGGACAGTGTCGCGCCGCTCTCGACCTTGTTCCGCGGCTTCCCGATTCCATGAAGGAATCAGTTTTAGAGCCGGACGCCGGACACTACGGCATCTTCACGGGTCGCGCCTGGAGAAAGCGGATCAGACCACGGGTGTTGGAGTTCATCGACCGCCACAATCAGTGAACACCGGCGAACATCCGTGAATTTCGCGCGTTTTCGAGTTTCAACGGAACACGATCCGCCCGGCGTGAATTGAATTGCAGCAACTGTCACCCGTGCAGGAACTCCGGGTTCCGGTTGATCGGATCACATGCCTTTCCGCTTGGGGATGGCCAACCTAACGGTATTCGGACCGAAGACCAACTCGCCAGTCCGTTTCATCATGATTCGGTGCTCCAAGACCGCGATGACGCGCCCATGAATTCACGGCACCAGGGGGACATTCAGGCGGGTTCCCTTGGTCATGATCCCTCCCCGGTTGCCGATCTTGATCGATCCGTAACGTTCGGCGAACACCGGTGGCAACGGCCGGTCATCGGGCAGGGCGAGCCAAAGGCGCAGGAGATGGCGGCGGCGGTCGCGGTCAGGCCAGTCGCGAAATCCTGTCCGGTCGTGCAGATTCGTGTGATTGTACACGAACTGCATGTCTCCGCCGCGGAGGCGCATACGGAGGTGGATCCTGGGGTCGCCGGCAATCTGGTCAAAGAGGTCCAGTGCTTCAACGAACGGCTCGGTAAGTGCCGGCACGTCATCGAAGCGGACGGCACTCTCGATATACTGTCTTTGATACTGCCCCGTGAGATTCCCGGCATGCCAATTCAGGACGGGAATCATGAAATACGGTTTTTGTCCCACCGGGATTTCGCCACGCCGGTCGGTGGCGACGGGTTCGAACAGGAGTTCCGCCAGGTCCGGACGGCGCAGCATCATCTGGTTGAAAAGCGTTACGGTTGAGACCAGCAGGCTGTCACCACCATCCATTGCCTCGCGGAGACAGAGCAGCCCGACGCTGTCGCTGCTGTCGGTGTGAAAGGTCTGACGCTCGGACGTCTGGTAGATTCTCGTGCCGGGGTCTTTCGAGTCTGCACCGACGTCGATTACGTGACCGAGAATATGGCCATTCGCGTTCTGGGAACGCGCGGATCCGAGGTGACTGCCGATCCCGCAAAAGATCGTGGCAGCCGTCTCGATCGAATATCTTTCGATCGGCAATCCCGTGATCAATGAGAACCCCAGACCGTTCTGGAGGTCTGTCCTGACGGCTTTCAGGACCTGGCTGACGCGGGGCAGGGGAAAGGAAGCCGGAGAAATCCGCCCGATGCCGGTGTCCCGCGACAGGAATCCGTTGGCGGCGGATTCGATTTCCGAAATTTCGGCCGGGTACAATGCACGGGTCCACCTTTCGGGGGACGCGGCCATGTCCTCTCCGATCCAGGCTGCCGGGATGTCCAAGTGATCAGGTCTGTCCATGTTCGTTTACCTCGTCTTGCCTTCCGGCATCGGGACTGTTCCCGGGCGGAAGCCCGGGATCCAGTTGTCGCCGGCCAACTGAACGTCGAACAGGTCGGGAAACTGTCGGAGATCACCGGTCCGCGCCAGCACCGGAGGGCTGACAGGAACGCCAGTCACCGTGGAAACTCGTGGAAGAGGCGATATGACTCTCGCTGTCATTACAGCGCGAAACGCGGGCTCCCGGGGATTCCATCGCTCGCGGTCCGGAACCGGGAACCGGCCTTCCGAAAGACATCGCCGGGTTGAGCAACCAGGCAATTCCGACTTCGGCCCAGTTGATTCATGTGTGTCCTGGTCATCCGCGCATTCGTGAACCTTCCGGGTCGAAAAGCGGTGTCGTAAGCGTGCGCGCAGGCCTGATGTCGCCAAGAATTTCGATATCGACGTCAAGGTTTTCCCGAATCGCATCGGCCGGAAGAAATCCCAGTGCGACCGACTTGCCGGCGAAGTGGGAGTAACCGCCGGACGTGCAGAATCCGGCGAGTTCCCCATCCAGCCAGATCGGCTCATCGGCGAAGACATCGGCGTCGGCCGCGTCGACCTCGAAGGCGCAGATTCGGCGCTTCGGCCCCTGGCTGCGTTCCTCTTTGGCGGCCGCCTTGCCGATGAAGTCGGCGGCTTTATCGTAGCTGACGAACCGCTCGAGACCGGTTTCGCCCGGCATGTAATCCGGCCGGTATTCCCGCCCCCAGGATCCGAAAAAACGGTCGAGACGTAACGACATCATCGCGCGCATGCCAAAGGGCCGCATGCCGAAATCACGTCCCGACTTTTCGAGTTCTTGGAGCAGGACCAACTGGTTGCAGGAATCCACCAGGATCTCGTAGCCGAGGTCTCCAGTGTAGGACAGGCGCTGGACGATTGCCCGCGAATTGCCGACGGTCATGCGTCGGACGTTCATGAACCGGAAACTCGACCGCGATACGTCTTCCCGCGTGCATCGGGCAAGAACCTCGCACGCGTTGGGGCCGGCAATCTGGAAGCCAACTCTTTCGTTCGAGAAGTTCCTGAGCGTGACGCCCGCTGGAGGCAATCGGGAGGCCAGCCACCTCATGTGAATGGCCTGCATCGCGAAAGACGCCGTTAACTGGAATTCCTCCTCTCCGAGGCAGGAGATCGTGAAATCCCCGAGGATTCGCCCGTTCGGACTCAGCATGGGACTCAGCGTGACGCGACCCGGCACGGGGACCCGGCCCGCCATGACCCGGTCCAGCCATCCGTGGGCGCCCGGTCCGGTTACGCTGTACTTTCCGAAATTGTGGATTTCATTGATTCCGACGCCCGTACGCACGGCCATGACCTCTTCGGCCACGGCCTGGAACGCGCAAGATCTCCGGAAAGTCGGAGTTTCATATCGCGGTTCGTCCGACCGTGCAAAATAGTTCACGACTTCCATGCCGTATTGCGATCCGAACACCGCGTTCCGCCGGTCCCAGGCGAGATAGGCCGGGGTGGTCAGAAGCGGGCGTCCGACAGGGAGTTCTTCATTGGGGAATACGACCGAGAACCGGCGCTGGTAGTTCTCCACCACCTTGACCCGGGTCCAGGCCGGAGTCGCCCATGGTCCAATTCGGGCAACGTCCATCGCGTAGATGTCCCGGTCCGGTTCGCCTTCGATCATCCAGTGGGCGAGTGCAAGGCCGACCCCACCGCCCTGGCTGAACCCTGCCATGACTCCGCAGGCCGACCAGTAGTTCGGTAATCCGGGAACTGGCCCGACCAGCGGATTCCCGTCCGGGGCAAAGGTGAAGGGACCATTGATGATGTTCTTGACGCCGACGCGTTCGAGTACCGGAAAACGTCTGGCGGCCATGTCGATGTTGTCTGAAACGCGTTCCAGGCGGTTTTCCAGCAATTCGGGTCCGAAATCGTCGGGGGTGCCGTCAATGGCCCACGGCGCGCAGTCCTGCTCGTAGAATCCGACGCAGATACCCTTGCCTTCCTGCCGGAGATAGATCCCGCCGGCCGGATACATGACATGTGGAAGTTCCCTGTCCGATTCCATGACTTCCGGCACGTCATCGGTTACCAGATACTGGTGCTCCATCGGGTGCAGGGGAAGCTCGACTCCTGCCAAATGACCGACTTCGCGTGCCCAGAGGCCGGCAGCGTTGACGACATGCTCCGCGTGGATCGTGCCATCGCGGGTTTCCACGTCCCAACTTCCGTCGGGGCGCGGCCGGGTTTCCACGACGGGATTTCGGAGAACGATCTTTGCCCCGCCAAGCTGTGCAGCCCTTGCATAGGCACGGGTCGTGCCAGACGGGTCAAGATGTCCGTCGAGGGGATCATACAGACCTCCGATTATCCCGTCGGTGTTCGTGATCGGCGAAATCCGGCGGATTTCCTTCGGCGTCACGATCTCGGTCTCGAGCCCCATGTGCCGGTGCTTGGCCCGTTCGGCCCGAAACATGTCCATCCGGTCGGCGGACTCGGCGAGGGTGACTCCCCCGACATGGTGCAGGCCACAGGACATGCCGGTGATTTCCTCGAGTTCGCGGTAAAGGCGGATCGTATAGCCCTGTAGCGCGGCCATGTTCGTATCGCCGTTGATCGTATGGAATCCCCCGGCGGCGTGCCAGGTCGACCCCGAGGTCAGTTCCGCGCGCTCAACGAGCAGGACGTCGCTCCAACCGAGCCGGGTAAGATGGTAGAGTACCGAGCACCCGACGACGCCACCGCCGATTACGCAGACTCGAGTCGAAACAGTCATGATCGTTCCCCGTTTGGTCGTGCCTCGCCCGATATCACTTTGCCAAGGCCGGCAGCAACGTGGCATTCACACCGAAAGACGTGAACGTCACACATGACCTTCTACCGGCCGGATCCCGTCCATCCTGGCCAGCCCATCCGTGGCGCGCGGACGAAAACGACGTCGCGGGCCTGCTTCGTCCAGGTGCTTCCGTCCGGTCCGGGGGACTCGCCATGGCATGGGCACGGAATTGCAAGCCGGCAGTATCAAGATACCAGGCGCGGTGCCGTCGGAAGGTGTCCATGCCGCTCGCGGCAATCTCGGCTTCGAGGTCGCGCCGACGGTCGCGGGTACGGGCAGGGGAGGGCCGAACTACGCCTGGCCGATCAGGATGCCCGCCGCGAACACCAATGAGCCTCCGAGCACGACCTGGAAGATCGCGCGCCTCCAGGGCGTTTCCATGTACCGGTTCTGAATCCAGGAGATGACCCACAGTTCCACGAACACGACGGCAATGGCGACGTAGGTCGCTATCCAGAAGTCGGGAATCAGGTACGGCAATGCGTGACCCAACCCGCCCAGCGTGGTCATGACACCGGTCGTGATACCGCGCTTGATCGGTGACCCGCGACCCGAGATCACGCCGTCATCGGACGCAACTTCCGTGAAGCCCATGGAAATGCCTGCACCGATCGACGCGGCAATTCCGACCAGGAATGTCGTCCACGTGTCCTGGGTCGCGAAGGCCGTGGCGAAAATCGGCGCCAGTGTCGATACCGACCCGTCCATCAGTCCGGCAAGGCCTGGTTGAACGTAAGTCAACACGAACTGCTTGCGTTCCTGCCATTGTTCGGCTTCACGCACGTCTTGAGGCACATGTTCTTCCTCGGCTTTCCTCGCAGTCGTGATATGGTTGGCCTCGGCCTCGGCGAGATCGCCGAGCAATTTCCTGATCGACGCATCGGTAGCGGTCTTTGCCGCGGTCAGGTAGAAACGCCGGGCCTGCATCTCCATGGTTTCCGCCTGCTTGCGCGCGGCCTCGACGCCGAATGGCCTGGTCAGCCAGTCCGGTTTCCTTTCGGGGAAGCCGCTGACATGCTCACGCCGTATCAACGGAATGGTTTCACCGAATTTCTCGACATGGAGGTCGATCAGCATCCTGCGGTGATCGTTTTCTTCGGACGCCATTTCGTCGAATATCCTTGCCGTATTCGGGTACTCCTTGCGCAAGCCGTCGGCATAGGCCTGGAAGATCCTTCCGTCGTCTTCTTCTGCGGATATCGCCAGCGCCACGACCTCCTGTTCCGAAAGCTCGTGGAACCGCCTTTTGTTGAAGGGCAGGAAACGCGAAAACATGATGCATACCCCGGGATTGTTGTCTGCCGCTCCTCGTATATCCCATGAATCGGCTCCCGTCCCGTGGAGACCGGATACGGACGATATCGAGACCTTGCCGATTCCGCCGAAGTCGGGTTCGTCGTCGGGATTGATGTTCGGTCAGGGCTGACCGGCGCTCCATTCTACCGTCCGCTAGGTGCGGCGTGAGTTGTCCTTTACCCGTCGATGGTGCGCTGCCGGATGGGCCTGCAATGCACCATCCTGACACGGAGAAGATCCTCAACGACCGAACCCAACGACAGGACGGCCAGAAAAGGCACACGGCTTCGCCAGCGGATGATCGACCAGATGCGCTTGGCCAACAACCTCCAAGGCAGGACAGAATCCGGGGCGTCACGTCGGCGAGGTATCAAACACGAAGACAGTGAATTCTTGGTACGTCACGACACTTTGGAGTGAGATCATCCTGGAGCATGGCGGCGGTGACATTGCGATTTCGAGTGGTTTTGAATATCGATTGAATGCGCCAATGCACGATTTCAACTTTCCGGAGACAGTTTCATGCACCGCGATTCAATCGAAACCTGGAAGCACGAGCACGTCTTTCTGGGTGCGGACCAGGCCCGCAACGAGCGTCGGACATGGATGGTCGTTGGTTTGACAGCGTCCATGATGGTCGCGGAGATCTTTGCCGGAATCGTGTTCGGTTCGATGGCGCTCCTGGCAGACGGAATCCACATGGGGTCGCATGCCGGCGCGCTTTCGATTTCCGTCTTGGCCTATGTCTATGCGCGCAAGTATGCACGCGATAATCGGTTTTCCTTCGGAACCGGCAAGCTCGGTGAACTGGCCGGATTTTCAAGCGCCATCCTCTTGTTCGTGTTTGCTTTGCTGATCGCGTACGAGTCCGTCACCCGCCTGATCTCGCCAGTCCCCATTCGATTCAACGAGGCGATCGCGGTCGCGGTTCTGGGTCTGATCGTCAACCTGGTTAGCGCCGCCCTGTTGCACGGCGGTGGCACGGCAGTACACCATGGTCATGGACATGGACATGGACACGGACACGGACACGGACATGGACACGGACATGGACACCAGGATTACAACATTCGCGCCGCCTATATCCATGTCCTGGCAGATGCATTGACGTCCATCCTTGCAATTGTCGGACTTCTCACCGGGCGAATCTACGGGTGGATCTGGATGGATCCACTGGTGGGAATTGCAGGTGCCACCGTGATTAGCATATGGGCATTTGGCCTGCTTCGCGGTGCGGGAGCCGTGTTACTCGACACATTGCCGGATGCCGCGCTGTCCGAACAGATTCGCCAGACACTGGAGCACAACGGGGACCGGGTATCTGACCTGCACCTGTGGAGGGTTGGACCCGGTCACATGGCGATGATCGTTTCGGTGATTGCCGATGATCCCCGGGAACCGGACCACTACAAGTCGAAACTCGGTGATTTAACGCAATTGTCTCACCTGACAGTCGAGGTCCAACCGTGTAAGGGCGCGCAACACGCAAGTTGAGCCAATTCGTTTCTGCAATTATCCGGAAACGCCGACATGTGAACCCGGCACACAACTCACGGGCCTTCGGCTCAGGGAAGGACAAAGGCATGCCTCCCCGCGGTGCCTTGGGCGGCGACCGTGTCTTCGGCCGCGTTGTGCTTTGCAGTCCGAATACCGGGCCGGCCAACGGAAATGGCGCCGGGCCGGAGCCGAAACGAACCGGATTGGCGGTATCATCGACCGGGAGAAACTGGCAAGGATCAGAGATACAACTGGAAGTGTCCCTCAAGCCTCTTGTTGGCGTACTCCTGAATACGCGGAGTCCGGGTTGCGCGAACTGCGGAATTGCCTGAACGGCAGTGCGGCAATCGTGCAATACTCCCTGGCGACAACCTGAGGGTCGTCGCGAAGCCCGACGGTACAAATTCGATCGTGACAGGGGGCGAGGGCTGGACAACCGTGGAGCGGGTCGCTGCGCTTCCGGAGGTTTCATCAAAGACCTCCTCGCTGATCACGGGAACGGGGCTTCGCGAATCCTGGCGGACGGCTTGCCGGGATTCACCGAACCGGACCGGGCGGCCCGACGAACACGTACCGGGTCATGCACGTAAAGGCGGCCCGGTAATCCGGTCGCGACGGGAACGGACAATGGATTACCGCGACCTTTTTCGCACGAGCTGGCGATACCTTGCCTTCGGATCGCTGTTGACGTGCCTCGGCACCCTTGGAAGCGCCTATTTCGTCGGCCTGTTCAACGGCGACATTCGCCGGGAATTCGAACTCTCCCACGCTGATATCGGCCTGGTTTTCTCGATCACCACGCTCGCAAGCGGTCCGGCGTTGATCTGGCTTGGCCGGAAGATCGACGATGTGGACTTGCGTCTCTACAGCATCTCGCTCTTCGCGGGATTCGCCGCCGGTTGTTTCCTGGTGGCATCGTCGACGTCCATCGTCGCGATCGCAGCCGGGATTTTCCTCGTTCGCCTGATCGGTGATTGGCTGATCGTGCACACGGCAGTCACCAGCATGGCCCGCTACTTCGACTCCAAGCGCGGGACAGCCCTGGGATTCGGAGCCGTCGGTTACGCGCTGGGACCGGCCGTGTTCCCGGTCATGGCGGCCTTGCTCATCAGTTCCGTGGGCTGGAGGGCAACATGGATGGCCATCGGCGTTGCGTTCCTTGTCGTGATCATCCCGCTGGTTCTCTGGTTGTTGCGCGGAGACGGCGAGGCTCACCGACGGTTTCTCAAGCCCGCATCAACCGGAAACAGGCAATCCGGCAACGGAAAAGCTGCCTGGTCCCGCCTGGCGGTTCTCGGCGACATCCGGTTCTACCTCGTGATGCCCGTTGCCATCGGTCTTCCGTTCATCCTGTCCGGCTTCTTCTTTCACCAGGTTGCCCTGGTCGAGGCGAAGGGCTGGAACCTGACCCGGTTGGCAAGTTATTTCGTGGGCTTTGCAGTCGCAAAGGCCGCGATCATGCTCTTCATCGGCCCGTTGATCGACAGGTTCGGCGCTGCCCGCCTGTTGCCGTTCTATCCCTTGGCCATGGCTGCGGGACTGTTTGCTCTGGCAGTTTCCGACCATCCCGAGATTGCCCTTGCATATCTTGTCGGATGCGGAGTCTCGACCGGCATGTGGATGGTCATAACGGGGGCACTCTGGGCCGAACTCTACGGCGTGGTACACCTTGGCGCCATCCGCTCGATGGCCCAGGCGATCTTCATTCTTTCCGTGGCGCTTGGAACGGCGGGCATGGGATGGCTTCTGGATCTGGGGTTCACTTTCGAGGTCATCGCCCTGGCATCGATCGCGTATTTTGCTATCAGCATCGCGCTGTCGGTGTTCCTGGCACGCAGGTAACGCCAGACCGCTGGGCGGGCCATGCAGGTTTGCCGGATCGATCACTCCGGATTCGCCCGACACCGAGTTTTCGAATCTGTTTTCGAGTCTAGATGCTGTTGAGGGCCTGACCGAGATCGGCAACAAGATCATCGGGATCTTCGATTCCCACCGACAGTCGAACCAGGTCAAGGGGCACCGGCACGATGCGCCACGCGTTGTCCAGCGTCGGCTCCACCAGGCTCTCGACACCGCCAAGTGATGTTGCCCGCTTGATCAGCTCGAGACGCCCCTGAAGGGCGGCGGCGATCTGCTGGTCCGCCAGGCGAAACGCGAGCAATCCACCGAACCCTCCATCCATCTGCCGTTTCGCGACCGCGTGTCCCGGATGCCCCGGAAGTCCCGGATAAAGAACCTTCCTGACGCCTGGATGGCCATCCAGGTACTCGGCGATCTGATGGGCACTGTCCGCCGCGCGCCGGACGCGGAGATATAGCGTTCGCATTCCCCGCAGCAGGAGCCAGGCTTCGAAGGCGCCGAGGATGGCGCCCTCAAGGTGACGCTGTTCAAGCATTCGTGCGTGAAGGGAGCCCGCGTCACCGCCAAATACGACCGCGCCCGCCAGGACGTCCGAATGACCGTTGAGATATTTTGTTGCGGAGTGAACGACGATGTCGGCGCCCAGTTCGATGGGCCGGGTCAACACCGGCGTCGGGACAGTGTTGTCAACGACGATCCTGGCACCGGAATCACGGACAACGCCAATGGCTGCCGTCAAATCGACGATTTCGAACGTGGGATTCGAAGGCGTTTCGAGATACACCAGCCTTGTCTTTCCGGGCCGAAACGCGCGCGCAAGGTCGTCGACATTGTTGTTGGCGACAAAATCGACCTCGACGCCCCATGGAATGAGATTGGACTGGATCCACTTGAGGGTCCCCCGAAAAAGATCCCGCAGCGCTACCACGTGATCGCCGGGTTCGAGCGTCCGGAACACGGCCGCGATTCCGGCCATGCCGGAAGCATACAGCAGGGCGTTTTCGCCGCCTTCCAGTTTCGCGAGCAGTGCCTCTGCCTGGACACAGCTTTCAGGTGTACCCCGGATGTAGCCGGTACCGCGGCTGTACGTGAGGTCGCGGTTGCGTTCCGTCGTCACGCCGGGGTGAATGGGCGGAATGACGGCACGGGTTTCGGGGTCGATCCAACCGAGCGCTTGGGCAGCCAGCGTCTCCCTGCTCACATCATGGTTCTTGAGCAGGTCTTCCTTTCGTCTCATCCCAGCGGCACGTCAAGAAAGGCGACGAAGGAAAACAGGCCGATAAGGGTCACGAAGGCTGCGCCCGAATAATTCAGCGTGTGGCGTACGACGACGACGCCCCTGCCGCCCGCGGCGCTGTCGACCAGTCGCAGTGCGGTTTGCCGCGCGAAAATGGCACTAACGCCGAGTGCGCAGATGGTCAAACCGATGCCGAACGACATGGCGACAACCAGGATGAAACCCGGATAAATCATGTCGTTGGCAATCGCGTAGAGCATGATCAGGACGGCTCCCGGACAGGGAACAACCCCGGCTGCAAATGCCAGTATGCTTCCTTCGACTTTCCCGCCGTGGCTATGGCCGTGGCTGTGGCTGTGCCCATGACCATGGCTGTGGCTGTGGCTGTGCCCGTGGCCGCCGTCCGCACCGGAGGGTGAGCCGAACGACGTTCGGACCGCCTGGTAGAGCATGTAGATGCCGATACAGGCAATGATCAGGAAACTGCCCGCGCGCACCCCCGGAATGTCCGCCAGCCCGATGCCGAAGCCGACTTTCAGCACGGTGTCCGCGAGCCACACGATGACAATGGCCGAGATCACATGCACGATGGCTACCTGTGCCGCCATGACGAGGCCACGGGCAACCCGGACCTCGCGTCCGAGGAAATAGGAGACGATGATGAACTTGCCGTGGCCCGGGCCAAAGGCATGGATGACTCCGTAGGCGAAGGCGATGGCCAGACCAAGGAAGAAAGCGCCAAGGTCCTCCCCGCTCTGGATGGCATTCATGTGGGTTGCGACTTCGGCATTCGCGCGGCGCTGAAACTCGATCATGAGTTCGGTGAGCCCGGCAAATCCCCCGGGTTCGTCTTCGATGACCTCCACGACCGGCACTGTGACGGTCTCGGTCGTCTGTGCTCCGGCCGCAGACGCAAACACGGATAGAGCGGGAGACAGTGCCAACAGCAGGATGGCCAAAAGAAATCCCCGCGTTCCACGATCCTGTCCGGTGATCTTCATCTCTAACCTCCGCAATTGAGCGTAACGGGTTGACGATGGCCGGATTGGGCTCCGCTTCCGCGGGCGATCCTGAACCTGCAACCCGGATCCATCGCTCCCTGAACCAAAAGGAATTCCTTCTCCCGGAATTCGAAGTCGACGAAGATCGACTCGTCGTGCAAACTTGTCACGACGTCGCCTGCCAAAGGGTCGATCGGCGGATCCGGCGCGACGGTAAAACGGTAGATCAGGCGCCCGTCTTCTACGCGCGCAATGAATTCCTCGATTTCCGGATCTTCCCTTTTCGTCTCGCCTTCCCAGACATGGACGAAATACCCGAAATCGGCCAGGGGATCGAATGCCCCGGCGCGAAGAAGATCGACCTCTGCCGGTTCCAGTTCGCCGTCCTGGTCGGCGTCGAAGGACGCGATGGTCCGGGAGCTGAAGAATTCATCGAACTGCCACTCGTATGAAATGCCCGTTATCTTGCCGTCTTCAAAACGGTAGATCATTCCGGCCTTGACCCAGACATCCGGATTGGCAAGGACGCCGGTTGATCCCAGTACAAGGAGAATAGCTGCGGTGAGAAGCTGCCCAATCATGGTTCGGATCACCTCTCTGTCCGGGCAACGAGTAAAATTGCCAATTGACAGGTTGATTGACATGTCAGATTGACACGCTCGACATCATGATTGGCGCAATCCAAGGTGTCAAGTGCTTTGGGAAAAGGAATCGTGCCGCGACCATGGACCTGGTTTGGGAGTGGATAAAGCACCTGGCGACACCGTTCCCGCGTCATTTGCGGGACATGGGCTACGTCGAGGAGTCGCGGAATCTCGCCGCCCGGCAAGATCGATGCAGGGCGGCGTGGCGGGCTCACCTGGAGTGCACCCGGTCACTGATACTCGAGGCGGCGGACCGGTGCCGCCGATTCGACAGCGCGCTCATCGTTGGCTCCGGCTTGCTCTTCGACATCCCGACGGCGGAATTGTGCCAGCGGTTTCGCGAGGTCATCCTCGCGGACATCCTGCATCCCTGGCGTGTTCGCAAGGCGGTGCTCTCCTTTGAAAACGTGCGCCTGGCGAGTGTGGACATCACGGGGGCCGTCGAGAAAGTGCATGCCGCGGCGACAGCGGGCCGGGGGTTGGACGTCGCGGTCTGCAGGCCGGATTCCTTTCTCGACGATGACGTGGATCTCGTCGTGTCGGCAAATCTCCTGTCGCAGCTTCCGGTCATCCCGAACGGCTATGTGGAGCGACGCCATCACGGGTTGGCACCCGGAGCGATCAGGGAGTTTTCGCGCCGGCTGGTGATCGGGCACCTGGACTGGTTGGCGTCGTTCGAGTGCAACGTCTGCCTGGTATCGGACCTCGAGCGGCTGTACTGCGATGGCGAGGATGTCGTGGAGAGGGAAGAGTCGCTCTGGGGCGTCAACCTGCCTGGGGAAGGGCGGGAGTGGATATGGGACCTGGCGCCACGCCCGGAGATCGAATGGTCCCGCGACATAAGGCACCGGGTCGTGGGCTACGCGGAATTTCCGAAGCAGTTGTGGCGCGAACGGCGGCACGACTTGGTCGGCGCATGACGCCACTTCCGGCGAGTCGGCCCACGGGGCCGTTGCAAGGGAATCGGCCGCTTCGCGTACCGGGAAGCCTTGCCGCACCGGGGTGATCAAGCGGGCGTTTCGGAACCCGGTTCGATCGTGACCTCGCATCCAGAGATTTCGTTCGTCGAGGACAACAACGCTTCCACGACCATCCGCTGCCCGCCCCGGAGCGAATGCTCGGCCAGCCTGGCCGCGCGGTCTCCATCCCCTTCGATCAATGCAGACACGAGGTCGTCGTGCCGGTGGAGAAACTCGCGTTCCCGGTTCTGCAGCGCAAGGCCGAGGTGAACAATCCGTTCGTGTTGCTCCATCAGGTCGATGACCAACGCGGCGAGGCGCTGATTGCCCGATGATTCGGCGATGTAGCGGTGAAACTCGCGGTTTGCCTTCATGTATTCGGTTTCGCCTTGCTCGCGCCCGGCCGAAAAGCTCGAGACCACTGCATTGTTCAGTTTGAGGATGCGATCCGGGTCGACCTTTCCGGCTGCAAGCCTTGTGGCCACCACTTCAAGCATGAGTCGGAGCTGGAAGATCTCCTGGACATCGCGAAAGGTGACTTGCGAAACCATGTTTCCCCTGCGCCCCCGGGAGACGACAAGGCCTTCCTGGCGAAGCTGGAGGAGTGCGCTGCGGATCGGCGCTTTGCTAAACCCGTAACGCGCAAGGAGCGTTGCTTCGGAAATGTCGTCGCCGGGCTGCAACGCGCACGAAATGATGTCGTCCTTGATTGCCCTGTAGGCAATATCGTTGAGGTTCTTGCCGGAAGACCGGGACTTGTTTTTCCCGGGGCGGTTCGTATTTCCCGGCTTGAATTCACCGCGTGGCGTCATGGTTCGCAAGATGGCTTCCGGTCTGGTGTCGTGTGCTTGGCAGTTCACTATCTTTATGTCACATGTCAAGCCAACGCACGGGAAATCCCGGAAAACCGTTGATCGGCGTGGCCGTCGATCCACATGATCCGGCATGAAATCCCGAAAGCGTGGCTCCGGACAGCATCCCTGCAACCGCCCGCGAGGTCTCTGCCCGGCACGTCCGCGCCCGCCACCAAACGAGTGGCGTGCCGGTCCGTGACGGCGACGATGCCACGCGCACCAACTGGCTGGACATCGTGGGCGGGAAGCATCACCACCGGCATTCCGCCACCGGAGACCGCGTGACCTGATTTACCCGAATACGCGGGAGATCTTTCCCTTGGGTGCACCCCCCGATCCTGCCAAGTTCCCGGATCGACAGGACAAACCGCCAACGCGAGTAAATTCGGCACAGACGGTTTCAGTTTGACATGACCGTCAACATGTAACATAAACTGTAAATGAGCTTTATGATCATTGCATTACCGGTCCCGAATAGTTTGAATTCGAACCGTTTTTGAGGTTCACACTTGGCTTTGGGAGGAAACGATGCCGTACTGTCGCACACTGAAATCTCTGACTGCCGCAGCAACGGTCGCTGCCGCCTTGGCACTTCAGGCGGCGCATGTCCATGCCGCCAGTGTCGTCATGCTGGATCCGTTTCCTCCAACCCGAGGCTGGGCCATGGAAACCGACGACTCCTTCACCCTGATGAGGGCCGGTTGCGTCGAAGGCCTGGCCCGGATCGACTTCGACCAGAAAATGCAGCCTTCGCTCGCAACGTCCTGGGAGCAGAGCAGCCCGACGTCGTGGGACTTTTCGATCAGGCAGGGTGTCAAGTTTCATGACGGCCAGGATCTCAATGCCGCCGCCGTCGTCAATTCGTTGACTCACGTCTTGAACGCGGAAGTTCCCTCGCGTGCCATCAACCCGAAGGTCGTCAGCGGGGTCGAGGCGATCGACGATGACACCGTCCGGATTTCCACGCCGAGCCCGAGCGTGCTGCTGCCGTATCGGCTGGCCTCGGCAAACGCGGGCATACTTTCGCCTGCGGCATATTCGGATACGGGCGCCATCAACCCTGTCGGAACCTGCACCGGACCATTCGTCGTGACGGAAATCCTTCCGAAGCAACTCCTGCGGATGGTGGCAAACGAGAACTACTGGGGCGGCGACGTCGGAATCGCGGAAGCCGAGGTTCACTATGTCAAGGATGGCAACACACGTGTCACCCAGCTCAGGAGCGGCGAGGCGCAAATTGCCACCAAGATTCCCCTGGGTGCGAGAGCCAGCCTGGAAAGTGACCCGGCGTTCGTTGTCCATGCGCTCGAGATACCGCGTACGACGGCGATGTACCTCAACAACAAGCAGGAACCGTTCTCAAATCCGCTGATCCGGAAGGCAGTTCAGGCAGCCGTGGACATCAGGGCGATCGTTGCCAGTGCCTACGAGGGCATAGGCACGCCCGCAATCGGCCCGTTTGCGCCGTCAGAACCCTGGGCTCCGGCGATCGAGGCCGCCGCCTACGATCCGGAACGGGCAAAGTCCCTGCTGGAAGAGGCGGGCATAGGGCCTGGCGAGCTATCACTGGAATTGCGTGCCTACAACTCGCGTCCCGAGTTGCCGGACGTGGCCCAGATCATTCAACAGCAGTTGAAAGAGGTTGGCATCAATGTTGCTGTCATCATCACCGACTGGGCTGGATTGGAACCGAGCTTCATGGGAGGCACGTACGACATGGCCATGATGTCGCGCGGTCACCAGCTCGATGTCGCTGACCCTCTCGGGTTCCTGCAGGCCGACTACACGTGCGACGGCAGTTTCAACGTGTCGCATGTCTGTAATGCTGAAATCGATGCACTCCTGCAAAATGCCGCTGGCGTGGCCGACAACGACGAGCGGTTTGCCATCTACGAGAAGGTCGCCCGCTGGCTCCAGGAAGATGCCATCAACATCTTCGTCGTCCACCAACAGGAGACGAATGCGGTTCAGGCCAACGTCAAGAACTTCCGTAACCACCCGCTCAATCACTACTACCTGACAAAGGATATCGCGATCGAAGAGTGAGTGTGAACTGACAGGAGAGGGCTAGACATGTCGTCCAGGTTCAAGCCGAAGTTCATCACGTTCGATGCATATGGAACGCTCGTGGACTTCCAGATGTCGTCAGTCACCCGGAATCTTCTATCCGACCAGGTGGGAGAGGACGAGATGGGAGAGTTCCTGGACGACTTCGAAGCCTACCGCATGGACGAGGTCCTGGGGGCATACAAGCCGTACCCCCAGGTCATCAAGGATGCGTTGCGGCGGGCCTGTCATCGCCGTCGCGTCGATTACCGCGAAAGCGACGGGGAGGAAATCGTCGCCGCGATACCGACCTGGGGTCCGCATGCGGAGGTTCCCGAAGCGCTGAACGCGCTTGCTAAACATTACCGGCTGGTCATCCTTTCGAACGCAAAGGATGACCAGATCAAGTTGAACGTCGAAAAGCTCGGCGCGCCGTTCCACGCCGTATTCACGGCCGAGCAGGCCCGTGGGTACAAGCCTCAATACCGGCCTTTCGAATACATGCTCGAAATGCTGGACTGCGATCAGTCCGAAATCCTGCACGTTTCGGCGAGCCTGTGGTACGATCTCATTCCCGCACATCACCTGCGGATCACCGAAAAGGTCTACATCAACCGCGGTTACGAACCGTCGACTCCTTTCTATGATTACACCGAACTGGCGGATCTCAGCGAACTGCCGGGCCTGCTGCTCGACTAGTGTTTCAGCTTACGCGTGACGGATGAAATCTGTTCCCTACTGGCTCGATACCGCGCCTCAATTCGAAGGTGGAGCCAAGGGATCAATAGGGGGGAGAGTCGATGCCGCGATAATTGGAGGCGGTCTCACCGGACTGTCCGCGGCAGTCGGCCTTGCCCGAAACGGAGCAGATGTCGTTCTGTTTGAAAAGGACCAGGTCGGCTTCAGCGCATCCGGCCGCAACGGCGGAATGTGCACCCCTGGCATGGTCATGGACTTCGCCAACGCCGTCGAGAAATTCGGAGCGTCGCGGGCGAGGGAGATGTACCTGTCGTACAATGCCGCCATCGACCTTGTCGAAAGGCTCATTGTCGAGGAAGAAATCGACTGCGACTTCGAGCGCACGGGCAAGCTCACCCTGGCCTCCAAGCCGAAACACTACGACCGGCTGGCCCGAAGGCAGGAAACTCTCGCCAGTCTCGTCGACTACGAGACGATCCTGGTTCCGAAATC
The DNA here is from genome assembly GCA_963664045.2 of Paracoccaceae bacterium. Taxonomy (GTDB): domain Bacteria; phylum Pseudomonadota; class Alphaproteobacteria; order Rhodobacterales; family Rhodobacteraceae; genus JAPPHA01. Next base: position 429,702 of record CAXXGT010000009.1, read on the forward strand.
CGAGATCCGGTCCGAAGTGGGCTCGGACAGCTTTCATGGCGGCCTGGTCGACACGCTGGGCGCAGGATTCCATGTTGGCAAGTTCGTGCGTGGGCTCGCGCGTGTCGCCGTCGGTCTTGGTGTACGCATATACGAAAGGACACCGGTCACGAAGCTTCAGCGGATCAAGGGCCATGAACACGAGATCAGCACGCCCCAGGGTTCTTTGCGGGCAGACAAGGTCCTGCTCGCCACGGGAAGCACGACCGGGGCGCAGTTCGGCTGGTTCCGGCGTCGGATCGTTCCGGTCGGCAGTTTCATCATCGTGACCGAGCCCTTGTCCCGGTCCGTGGTGGATGAAATCCTTCCGACCCGGCGCATGGCCTCGGACAGTTTGAACATCAGCCATTATTTCCGCATTACGCCGGATGACAGGCTGCTGTTCGGTGGACGGGCACGGTTCGCCGTGTCGAATGCCGCGTCCGACCTCAAGAGCGGCCGCATCCTGGAACGCGACATGGTTGCCATGCTGCCGCAGCTGCGCGGAACCCGCATCGACTACTGCTGGGGCGGTCTTGTCGACATGACCGTGGACCGGCTCCCGCGTTCGGGCGTTCGGGACGGACTTTTCTATGCGATGGGTTTCAGTGGTCATGGCACCCAGATGTCCACGTTCATGGGGGCTCGGATGGTCGAAGTGATGGACGGCAACGGCAATGCCAATACCTGGAGGAATACCTCCTGGAACGCAGTCCCCGGTCATTTCGGTCCGCCCTGGTTCCTGCCGTTGGTTGGCATTTACTACCGGGTCAAGGACATCGTGGACTGAAGACCGGCCTGCAACCCTTACGACAGGGTGCGTCATGTGGACGTTTTTTCTGAGACGGTTGATTGTTCTGCTTGCAGCCCTGGTTTTCGTATCGCTGCTGGCTTTCCTCATTCCGTACATGAGCGGCCCCGAGCCCGCCAAGATGATCATCCACAGCCGGATTGCCAACCTGGCGGTGGACCCGGACACGGTCGACAAGATGCGCGTCCATCTTGGCCTCGACAGGCCACTGGCGGTGCAATACCTGGATTGGCTCGGAAATGCGGTCCGAGGAGATTTCGGCTATACGTTCACCGACCGTTTGCCGGTATCCGACCATATCCGGCCCGCGATCGTTGTTTCGGTCACTCTAGCGTTGACCGCACTTGCCCTTGCACTCGCTGTAGCCTTGCCACTGGGCGCCCTTGCGGCGCTCAAACCCGGCCGGCCACTCGACAATTTCGTCACGTTCCTGACGCAAAGTCTTGTCGCGGTGCCCGAGTATTGGATCGCGCCGATGCTGACCCTCGTGTTCGCGGTCAACCTGCATTGGCTTCCATCCGCCGGCTGGCGGGGGCCGGAGTACGCCATCCTGCCCGCATTTGCGCTGGCGCTCCGCCCCATGGCGTATTTCACACGCGTAACCCGGGCCGCGATGATCGACGTGCTGGAGGCGCCCTACATTACTGCAGCGCTCAGCCGGGGTCTCGGCATGGTTCGGACAATTCAGCGCCACGGTGTTCGCAATGCCCTGCCACCTGTCATCACTTTGTTTGCGATGTGGCTGTCCGGGCTGATCGGCGGGGCCGTCGTTGTCGAGGTGATCTTTTCCATTCCCGGAATGGGGCGGCTGCTTTACGAGGCGGTCGTCAACAAGGACATTCCGATGTTGCAGGGCGCAATCGTGGTCCTGGTGGCTTTCGCTGTTCTCGTGAGCACGCTCACCGACGTATTATACGTGCTGCTCAACCCGGCCGTCAGGATCACCGATGCCCAGGTCTGACGCGGCAGACATGAAATTCGCGCCGCAGTCCGGTCCGCGTGGAGCCCTGCATGAGTCGATCGGCAGATCCATTCGCATTCTCAGAACCCGGCACTGGTCATTCAACATCGGTTGCATCCTGTTCCTCCTGATCCTCGCGGCCTTGGCCCTGGCCCCCTGGCTTACACCCTATGACCCGAATGCACAGGAGTTGGTCAAAAGGCTGTCTCCCGCGAACAGCGAGCACTGGCTGGGCACAGATCAACTCGGGCGGGATACATTCAGCCGCCTGCTGTTTGGCGGCCGGTTTTCGGTAACGGTTGCCGCCATCATTATCGCGGTCTCCGTTGTCGTCGGAACGATCCTCGGGGTCATTTCAGCACGTGCCGGCGGCATCGTCGATGAAGTGACAATGCGAACGGTCGATCTCCTGATTGCCTTCCCGGACGTCCTGGTCGCCCTGTTCCTGATTGCCATAGTCGGGCCCGGACATGTGGCGCTGATCTCGGCGTTGACCCTGGTCGCGTGGACGCCGTTTGCCCGCATGGCGCGCAGCCTGACTCTCGAAATCAATTCCAGGGATTACATCACTGCAGCGGAGGTCCTGGGTTGCACCCGCTCGTTCATCATCTTCCGCCACGTCATTCCAAACGCTTATCGCCCGATAGCGGCCATCACTTTTCTCAGGTTCGGCCACAAGCTGATAACCGTCGGTGCCCTGTCTTTCCTTGGCCTCGGCGTCCAACCGCCGAATTCGGATTGGGGTGCGATGCTCGCAGATGCGCTGCGTTTCGTCGAACGGGCACCGATGCTCGCGTTCGCTCCGGGATTTGCCATCTTCTTGACCGCGCTCTCCGTCACCCTGATCGGGCAAGGCCTCGAAATCGAGGCGAAGCCCCGAAGCGCCGGGGAGGACGCACAGGGGGATGCAAGGCCTCCGGATCCCGCCAGGGATGTCGCGAAGCCATGACATATGCCGGACAGGAAGCGGGGCGCGGCCGCCACTTGGTACCGGGGCAAGACCGGCCCGGGAGCCATCACGCAGGCGCGGCGACGTCTGGCGGGTTGCTGCAGGTCGAAGGGTTGTCGATCGGTCCACCGCCTGAACGCGGCGGCAGGCTGGTCGTCGAATCCCTCGATCTGACCATCGGTCCCGGCGAGGTCCTGGCCCTGGTCGGGGAATCGGGATCCGGCAAAACCATGACGGCGTTGTCGCTCCTTCGGTTGCTCCCGGACGTGTTCGACATTTGCGCAGGCTCCATCAAGTTTGACGGCAAGGAAGTCTGCGACATGGCGGAAACGCTGCTTAACGAAGTCCGGGGCGGCGAGATCGGCATGATTTTCCAACAGCCCCAGGCGATGCTCGACCCGACCGCCACGGTGGGGTCCCAGGTTTCCGAGTCGCTGAGATTGCATCGGCGGTTGAACCGGAGGGATGCACGTTCGCGCGCGGTCGAACTCCTGAGGGATGTCGGCATTCCGGAACCGGAGGAGCGGGCCCGGAACTATGCCCACCAGATGTCAGGCGGCATGGCGCAGCGGATCATGATTGCGGCGGCATTGAGCGCAGATCCGAAACTCCTGATTGCCGACGAGCCGACGACCGCGCTGGATGTGACCGTGCAGGCCCAGATCCTTGCCCTCCTGGACCGTGAGCGCAGGAACCGGCAACTGGCGATCCTCCTCATAACGCACGACTTGACGATCGTTTCGTCTTTGGCGGACCGCGTTGCCGTCATGTATTCGGGCCGTATCGTCGAGGAAGGACCGACCGATTCGATTCTCCACGAGCCGCGCCACCCCTACACGCAGGCACTGTTGCGGTGTTCGATCCTGGAAGCGATCGACGACCAGTTGTTGTATTCGATACCCTCGGTTACAGAGACCGGTGACGACATATTCCGGGGCTGCCGGTTCCGTCGGCGCTGCACGACCGCAGACGAGCACGGCATCTTCGAGTTGTGCGAACAGGACGAACCGCGCCTTTCGTACTACAGCGAGACGTGTTCGGCCCGGTGCTGGGCCGTTTCTTGCCCGGAAAACGGGCGGGCGGGTCCCGGAGGCCCGCCGCCGGACAGGATGGACGTGCCGTTGTGATCGCGCCCGGAAACCCGCAAGCCGGTCCGAGGGAACCGGTGCCCCCCATCTTCGCCGTGGAAGATGCCGTCAAGCACTTTCCCGTTCAGGCAATCGGCCAGCGGCGACGTGGTCTTGTCCGTGCCGTGGACGGCGTGACGTTTTCAATTCACAAGAACGAAGTTCTTGGCCTGGTTGGCGAATCGGGATGCGGGAAGAGCACCCTCGCACGCCTCATGTTGAAACTCATGCCGCTCGATCGCGGCAGAATCCTGGTCGGCGGCCGGGACATTTCCGCGGTCACCGGCGAGGAGATGAGGCGCCTTCGCCGATCCATGCAGCTGATCTTCCAGGATTCGCTTTCAGCCCTCGACCCGCGGATGCGCGTCGGGATGAGTCTCGAGGCTCCGCTCGCGCAGCACGGGATCGGGACGCACGGGGAGCGCCGCATGCGCGTACTTCGAATGCTTTCGGAAGTTGGCCTAGACGAGACATTCTACGAACGAATGCCGGCCCAGTGTTCGGGAGGACAATTGCAGCGTGCAGCAATCGCCCGGGCGCTCCTCCTCGAGCCGAGTTTCCTGATATGCGACGAACCGACGTCATCGCTCGACTCTTCGGTCCGCGCACAGATTCTCAACCTTCTGATCAAGCTCAAGAGCCGCTTCGGCCTGACGGTTCTGATGATTTCGCACGATCTCCGGGTCATCAAGTACTTCTGCGACCGGGTTGCGGTCATGTACCTCGGGCAAGTCGTCGAGATCGCGGATCGCGATACGATCTTCTCCAGACCGTCCCATCCTTACACGCGCGCCCTGATCGCCGCGTCATGGCTTGAAGACCTTGAGCTTTCAGCCAGCGCCGATGCCTTCCGGGGAGAACCGCCGAGTCCCGTGGCCCCCCCGAGCGGCTGCCGTTTCCATCCAAGGTGTCCCATGGCGGAGGCACGATGTGCCCGCGAGGTTCCGGAGTTGAAACCCGCGGGACGAGGGCAACTGTCGCGATGCCACTTCCGGGACCGCTTGGTTCCGTTGGCCCAGCCAGCTGGGGAGGGACCGAAATGATGGTCTCGTGCCGGTATCCAGGGGACCCGGACCCGGAAACCGATGGTCCATCGAAACGGCCATGCGCTCGACGCCGGACTGACCGGTCAATCGGCAAGCGGCGGCTCGTGGAGGGATTCGACCCGTCCCACTGTAACCCCTTATGGAATGGCCGGATTCCAGTTAGCGAAACCCGAGAAACATGGAAAACATAGCTGAAATCGCCGACCGAGCCGATCACGGCGCCAGCGGCGCAAACCGCAGGGCATCGATGCCCGTGAAGGGCATGACGTGCGCATCGTGTGTCGTCCGTGTCGAGAGGATCCTTTCGCGATTGCCCGGGGTCGTGGAGGCGACAGTCAACCTGGCAGCGGAGCGGGTGGACATCGTGTTCGATGCGGACACCGTGTCTCCTGACGAGGTCGCAACGGCCATCGACCGGGCCGGATTCCGGGTTCCGTCCGAGACCAGGGACCTGGTCATAAAAGGCATGACGTGCGCGTCCTGTGTCTCGCGCGTCGAGAACGTCCTGGAGCGGGTTCCCGGGGTGGTCTCTGCGCAGGTCAACCTGGCGACGGAGCGGGCGCGTGTTGACCTGCGTGCCGGCAGTGCAGGCGTCAAGGACCTGATCACGGCGGTTGAACGGGCGGGATTCGCGGCCAGCGAGGCGGCCGGCGACTCGCCTTTCGAGGATGGCGAGCAGGCGGAACGCGACGCCGAACTGAGGAATCTTCGGCGCGACTTCCTCGTCGCGGCGGCATTCACCATACCGCTCGTTCTGGTGGCCATGTCGCGCATGTTTGACCCGTTCCACGCAAACATGCTGGGCATGCTGGCGGAACGTGGCTGGATCGCTGTTGAACTGCTGCTGGCGAGCCCCATCATGTTCTACGCGGGACTTCGATTCTACAGGGACGGCCTTGGCGAGCTCCGCCACCTCAATCCCGGCATGAACTCCCTGGTCATGCTGGGAGCGAATGCCGCGTACCTGTATTCGCTGGTTGTCCTGGTGGCTCCCGGCGTCTTCCCCGCTGGCACGGCAAACGCATATTTCGAGGCGGCTGGCGTGATCATCACGCTGGTTTTGCTCGGGCGTTACCTGGAAGGGATTGCCAAGGGACGCACCTCGAGAGCGATCAGGAACCTGATTCAGCTTCAGCCCAAGACGGCACGCGTGACACGCGACGGTACCGAGACCGAGCTTCCGGTCGACGCCGTGCTTCCCGGCGACACCGTCAAGGTGCGCCCCGGTGAACGCATTCCGGTCGACGGACACGTCACGGAAGGCGCCAGTTACGTGGACGAATCAATGATTACGGGTGAGTCGGTTCCGGTTCACAAGGAATCCGGCCACGAGGTGGTCGGCGGCACCGTCAACAAGACCGGATCGTTTTCGTTTTCTGCCACGCGCGTTGGCGCCGACTCGGTACTTGCCCAGATCGTCCGCATGGTCGAGCAGGCACAGGCAACCAAGCCGCCTGTTCAGAGACTGGCCGACAGGATTGCCCTGGTTTTCGTGCCGATCGTCATGGTCGTCGCTGTCGTCACCTTCGCCACCTGGCTCGCTGTCGGCGACGACCTGGCGCTCAATTTCGCATTCGTGACCGCGGTTTCGGTCCTGCTCATCGCCTGCCCCTGCGCCATGGGCTTGGCGACACCAACCGCGATTATCGTGGCGACCGGTCGGGGCGCCCAACTGGGCATACTGTTCCGGAGGGCGACGGCACTGGAAATCCTGGCGAAGGTCGACACGGTGATTCTCGACAAGACCGGCACGTTGACGACCGGCCAGCCCGAAATGACCGATTTCAATGCCGCATCCGGAGGCGAGTCCGCAGTGAACGTCGATGACGTCCTGCGACTGGTCGCGTCCGCCGAAGACAGAAGCGAGCATCCCGCCGCCAGGGCCATCGTCAGGGCCGCCAAGGTACGCGGGATTGAACTGCTTCCAGCCGAAGGCTTCCTGGGCGAACCGGGCATGGGCATCGAGGCCCGGGTCGAGGGGCACCTCGTGCACGCTGGAAACGAGCGCTACATGGTGCGCCTCGGTATCGATGTTCCTGTGGCGGAAAAAGCCATGTCCGAAAGTCTGGCGGCCGGTGCCCGGACACCGGTTTTTTGCGCGGTGGACAATCGACTCGTGGCGGTCATCGGGATCGCCGATCCGGTAAAGGACGGGTGCGGGAACACGCTGAAGATGCTGAAGGACCGCGGCATCGAAGTGGCGATGATGACGGGAGATACGCGGCGAACTGCCGAGTCGATTGCAGGTGAACTGGGAATCGAGACTCTTTTCGCGGAGGTCCTGCCGAATGACAAGGCCCGGGAGATCATGCGGCTGCAGGGCGGCGGCAGGCGGGTGGCCTTCGTCGGTGATGGCATCAACGATGCGCCTGCGCTAACCCAGGCCGACGTCGGCATCGCCATCGGCACCGGTACCGACATCGCGATCGAGGCCGGTGACGTCGTGCTCATGTCCGGCGATCTGCGCGGCATTGTCAACGCGTTCGCGCTCTCCCGGCGAACGATGCGTACCATCGTGCACAACTTCATTTGGGCCTACGGCTATAACGTCACCCTGATTCCATTGGCGGCGGGGACGCTTTACCCGGCGTTCGGCCTTTTGCTGAATCCCATGCTGGCAGCCGGGGCGATGAGCCTTTCCAGCCTGTTCGTGGTTGGCAACTCGCTTCGGCTTCACTACCACGCGAAGTGAATACGACCGTCATCTGGGCACCGGTGGCCGGCAGATGCTTCCAGGCTGCCCGGGTTCCCATGTGTCCGCCATGAGGCAGCTGACGGAAACCGGTCCGGAAAGGGGAGAGGGAATTGAGCACCGCTTACAAGGTATTGGGCATGACCTGCGAGGGTTGTGCGAGGTCCCTGGAAAACGCCATGAATACCGCCGCGCCGGGCGCCGACATACGGGTGGACCTGGAGGGGAATCGAATCACGATCACGGGATTTGATGACCTCGACGTCATTGCTGAAGCCGTCGAGGCTGCCGGGTTCGCATTCGGCGGCAAGGAATAGACAACCAGGCGAAGTGTCGGCGATCTGACCGTACCGGGGCTAAGCGCCTCCGTCGGAACGGGTAGTGACCTGATCGCATGGCGGCGCCCGAACCCGGCTTCGTTGGTACTCGAAGACTCGTGCCTGGTGCGTGTGGTGCATGACTGTTTACGGCATACGATCCACTCTTCCGGGCTAAAGACATCGCGGCAATGTTAGACCGGAAACGGAAGACGTGCCGCGACTGACTTTAGGCAAGGTGCCATAAGTCTCGCATGCCGTCAGGAATCCAGAAGCCCTTTGATGCCGTCTGGCGGCCCGTGCGCGATCTTCCGAGTGAGTGCAGGACTTGGACCCACACTTTGCCCGGGAGGTTTCACACCGCTGGGCGAGCATGAGACGCCAGCTCGAGAACCCGGACATCGATCATTTTCTCATGGATGCCAGGCTGAAGGAACAGAAACGGGCCTTCGCGATCGAGACCGGTCAGATGAGGATCTGTACAGGCTCCCGGCCGCGATCACCGCAACTCTGATTACGCAAGGAATCGAAAGCGTCCGCGAGACTCATTCCGTAACGGAAATCGATGATGGAACGCTGAAGGGCCTGTTGGTTGACCAGGAAGCAGCGCTGGAAGTGGTGTTCGCGACGGTGAAAGACGAGCGGCCGTTATCCAATCACGTTGTCAAGGAATGGCATGCGCTCATGACCCGGCACCAGGAGACGGCGGTCGGGATCGATTCTTTTGGCAACCGGATACAGATTCCGCGCCGCCGGGGAGAATACGAGATCCGCCCGAACAACCCCCGGAGCCCGGACGGAGTGGTCCACGAATACTGCCCTCCGGAACAGGTCCAAAGCGAAATGGACCGGTTCCTGAAATTCCATCACGGTCACGAAGTCCTGGACCTGGCCCCGGAGGTCGAGTCGGCCTGGCTGCATCACGAGTTTGTCAGGATCCACCCCTTCCAGGATGGAAACGGAAGGGTCTCACGTTTGCTGATGGCGTATCCCTGCATCAAGTCCGGGGAGTTTCCGCCGATCATCCATGCGGACAACAAGCCGGCTTACCTGGACGCAATGCACTTGGCCGACAGGTGAAACTTCCGGTCGTTTGTCGACTATCTCGGCGGCCTTGCTGCAGTGCGGTGTGACGCTGCCGCGCTTCGGGCCGAATTGGTCCTGGCCGGCGACCAGGTCATGCGTCACGCGAACAGCGGTGTCACGAACAACGGAATCCATTATCCACCCGGGCCATCACCCGGAAAACAGCCGGTATGCAACCGGAGAAAAACCGTAGCCGAGCACACCAGGGACAAATCGGTAGATCCGTTCGTCATACCCGATCCGTCAATGCGGCTGCTGCCCAGGTAACGAATGTCCGCGCGGTCACCCTTGAGGCTCCGCACGGTTGCCGTGCCGCCGACGGGCTTGCGGAGATTCCGCCAACGACCTCGATGAGCCATCCCGCCGAGGCAGGACCATGCCCCCTGCGTCATGCATCCCGGCCACGGTGCAGCCAGTCCGACCGGAGCTGAAACCTGCATTGATGTGGTGGACTCGAGTCGATTAATTTGCAGAAGACGCAGTCGTCGGTTTGATGAAGTCGATCACCGGTCCAGGTTCCTTGCCTTGGAAACGTACGCAAGGACGATTGGATCGACAGGAATCCTGGATCACGGCGGCATGTCGGAACGAATGCGTTCCACGGATAAGGAGAACATGATGTCCCAACATGGCTATGCTTCGGGTCGGCTGGACCTGCCGTTTGTCGGGATATCGACATTCGGAAAATTTCCGCACGTGGCGGACTGGGACGCGATTGACGCGGACATTGCCGTCCTTGGCGCGCCTTTCGACTTCGGAACCCAGTGGCGTTCCGGTGCCCGATTTGGCCCGAGGGCTATTCGGGAAGCCTCAACCTTGTTTTCGTTCGGTCACGCAGGTGCCTACGATCATGAGGACGACGTAACCTACCTTGATGGCGTTCGAATAATTGATGCGGGAGATGCAGACATCGTTCACACCGATACCGAACAAAGCCACGCCAACATTGAGTCTGCGGTCCGTGCCATTCTTGCTTCAGGTGCAATGCCCGTGGTGCTGGGCGGCGATCATTCGATCAATATTCCGTGCGTGCGGGCGTTTTCGGAGCTTGGACCACTGCACATCGTTCAGATCGACGCTCATCTCGATTTCGTGGACGTTCGTCACGGGGTTCGCCACGGTCACGGCAACCCGATGCGCCGGGCAGCGGAACGAGTTCACGTTTCAGGGATTTCGCAGATCGGCATCCGAAATGTCTCATCGACTGCCAGGGAAGGCTACGAGGCTGCACGGTCCATGGGTTGCGACATCGTTTCGGTCAGGCAGGCGCGTGCGCTCGGAACGGACGGGCTGCTCGAACGGGTGCCCGACGGGGCGCGATACTACGTGACAATTGACATCGACGGGTTCGATCCTTCGATTGCGCCGGGCACCGGAACTCCGAGCCACGGCGGTTTCCTGTACTACGAGGTTCTGGAATTACTTGACGGGTTGACGCAGCGCGGGCAGGTGGTTGGATGCGATCTGGTCGAAGTCGCGCCGGACTATGATCGCACGGGGACCACGGCGATCCTTGCGGCCCAGGTCCTTCTAAATTTCATTGGAAGAATCCTTCACCGGCGCAGGTGACGGCCGAGCGACCCGTGCCCCGGAATCAATTCATCGACCCCCGGGACAGGTTTGTCGGAAATTTCCCGCAGATCCTGCCCGGCTGCCATCCCCTTTCCTTTCATCTTGCATCGCAGGGCCAAGACGATGATACGGAAGGAGTGTCGACGCGACAGTTCGCGTCTCCGTTTCCGATTGACTCGAACATGTGGCAGGCGTCACAAGGTCTTGCCCGATACCGGATCGACATTGGAGCTCCCAGGATGACATTCAAGCGAATTCTGGTCCTTGCCACGATGCTGGCCCTGACCGGGTGCTCAAAGCCCGTGCTCGAAATCGCGGAGCCGAGCGAGGAACAGCAATCGGCAGCGCGGAATATTCTCGAAAATGCGAACGTTGGCCCTTCGAGGCCCATTGCCCGAAGCGAGATGGCAGCAGCAGTTGGCCGGGTGTTGCCACCGGTCAAGTCCGCTGCATACGAAGTGTGCAAAGAGCTGGCTCAGCCCCGGGAACGGTGCGACCTCATGCGTACCGCCCGTGTCACCGTCTATCCCGACAATGCGGAAATCAATGCGTACGCCGACGGTTCGGACAGTATCGGAGTCTATGGCGGCCTTGTCGATGCCCTGGGGAATGACGCGGAAATCGCGGCCATTCTCGCCCACGAGTACTCGCATATCATGTACAGGCATGTCGACAGGAAGATGAGCAATGCACTGATCGGTTTGACCATTGCCGGCGGCTTGGCCGTTGCGGTTTCGTCGGGATCGGGATCCTATCATGACCAGCAAACCACCGAGAGCATCATGCGTGTCGGCGCAGAAATCGGCGCAAACGCGTACAGTCCGGAAATGGAAATCGAGGCCGACCGCACGGCGGTCTATATCCTCCACCGCGCAGGATTCCCTGCCAGCGCCATGCAAAATGCACTCGTCCGCCTAAGCCACGCCCGCGCGCGACGGCATGACGGCGCTTTTTCCGGGCAAGTCGGTTTTCTCCAGACGCACCCAAGCAATGATCGGCGGGTTGCACACGTCTATTCGGCAATTCAGGACGCAGAGTCCGGCGTTCCCTTGGTGGTTGCCGGATCGTCCGAGTAAATCGCGCTCAATCCTCGCCCAATCATTGACGCGGAAACATTTTCAAGGGGGCCGGGCCTCCATCCGTCAACAGGTCGCGCGCGGGATCGCGGGACCGCTTGATTTCTTGCCACCGGGTGTTCCTGTTGCTCCCAGGCAGCAGCACGGCCAACTCCCGATCAACCACCACGAAATAGACGCGATGACCCGGTCCGTAGTCGATCCGAAGTTTCCGGACCACTTCGCTCCCCGGGTGCACATGGAGAAAGATCTAGTTCTCGGCTAACGCGTCACTGAGGGCGAAATATGACGCCTTTGGGGTGCGTTTCAGGGTATCGAAGTCGACATGCACGATTCCGAAGCGCTTGTCGTATCCGAGTGACCATTCGAAGTTGTCGAGCAAGGACCAGACAATATATGCGCCGACGTTGATCCCCTCGGAGATCGCAGCCAGGACTTCGCTGATGTGGGCGTCAAGAAACGCGCATCTGTCAAGGTCGTTGATTTGGCCGTCCGGACGAACGGCGTCCGGTGCGGCCATGCCGCTTTCCGTCACGTAGATCGGCAGGCCGTCAGCATATTCCGAATGTACCCGGCGCAGAAAGCGAAGGAGGCCTTCGGGATAGATTTCCCAGTCCATTTCCGTCTTCGGAAGCGGCCCGGGCATCTCCCGGTAACCGGGAAAGCGGCCCGCCGTCGCGCCCTCCTGCGGGGCAATAATTTTACGCGTGTAGTAATTGATTCCGATCCAGTCGATGGGCGCTGCAATGATGTCCATGTCCCGTTCCCAGCCAGGCGGCAGATGCGGCAGCAATCCCTCCAATGCCCGTTCCGGGTAACCCTGTCCCCGCATGGCTCCCAGGAACCACCGATTGTAGATCTCGTCGTGGAGCTTTGCCTTTTCGATCGATTCCGGCCGGGTGTCGGCAGGTTCCGCGTACTCGAAGTTGACGACAGCACCAAGGTTGGACACGTCGAGCGACCGCATGGATTCGATCGCCAGGGCATGGCCGAGAAGAACGTGATGCATGGCCCTGGAAGCAGCCCTGATATCTCTCATCCCGAGAGCGTGGAGCCCGTCGAAATGCGAAAGCCAGGCCACACACCACGGTTCGTTGATCGGGGCTGCCGACTTGACCCGGTCGCCAATGCGTTTCGCCATCGTTTCCGCAAAACCGGCGAACGCATGAGGCGTATTCCGATTGGTCCAACCGCCTTCGTCGGCAAGGGGCGATGGCAGTTCCCAATGATACAGCGTAACCCACGGTTCCATTCCGCGGGACAACACCTGGTCCACCAGCCGGTCATAGAAATCCAGGCCTACTTCATTGACCGTACCGCGCCCGTCGGGAATGACCCTGGCCCAGGAGGTGGAGAACCGCCAGACGTCAAAGCCGGCTGCTGCCGCGAGGTCCAGGTCCTCGGCGTACCTGTGATAATGGTCGCAGGCCACGCGGCCATCATGGCAATGGGCAACGTTTCCGGGTGTGGCCGCGAAGCTGTCCCAGTGGGTCGAGCCGGCGCCTCCAAAGCCGTGCCCCTCGATCTGGTAGCTCGAACTGGCAACGCCAAATCGGAACCCTGCAGGGAAATCGTTGCGGCAAAAGTTCATCGGGACGTCCTTGCTGAGCGATTCCTGGCGATGTCACGGATGATGATCGCCGAGATTCCCGGTTCCGTGATCATGGCGGGCGGGTGGGGCGGGTTCTCTCAATTGACAATTTGACAGGTGTCGGCATGATGTTGAGCCTGTGTGCCTTTATTTGGCAGGGAAGGACGTTTCAATGCCCAGTTCTGAAACCACCGGAGGCATCGTCGGTGGGCGGCTGGACGCTGAAGACTACGCAGACAATTTCGCTGATCTCCATTCGGCCATGGATCCGCACGAGGCGAAGGTCGCTGCGGACCGCTGTTACTTTTGCCACGATGCCCCCTGCGTAACTGCCTGTCCGACAGCCATCGACATCCCGTTGTTTATTCGCCAGATTTCGACCGGCATGCCGAAAGCGGCCGCTCGAACCATCCTTGATCAGAACATTCTCGGAGGCATGTGTGCCCGTGCATGTCCGACGGAAGTTCTTTGCGAGGAAGCCTGCGTCCGTGAACATGCGGAAGGCGCGCCGGTGGAGATCGGTAGGCTGCAGCGATTTGCGACGGATTTCCTGATTTCTGCCGATGAACACCCGTTTCGGCGTTCTGCAGAGACCGGTTTCCGGGTTGCCGTCGTCGGCGCCGGCCCGGCGGGCCTTGCCTGTGCGCATCGCCTGTCAATGAAGGGTCACCGGGTCACGGTTTTCGAACCCAGGGTCAAGGCGGGCGGGCTCAACGAATATGGAATCGCGGCCTACAAGACCGTCGACCAGTTTGCACAGCGGGAAGTCGATTGGCTGTTGTCGATCGGGGGGATCGAGATCCTGCCGGGGCGGCTTGGCGACGACATCAATATCGCTGGCCTCTGCGAATCCCATGACGCGGTGTTTCTCGGTATCGGTTTAGGCGGTGTCAACGCGCTCTCGATCGAGGAAGGCGGGGACGCTGCGGCTGTTGACAATGTCGAGGATGCCATCGCCTTTATCGCCCGGTTGCGCCAGGAAACCGACCTCGGTCATTTGCCGGTCGGCCGCGACATCGTGGTGATCGGGGGCGGCATGACGGCGATCGATGCCGCGATTCAGTCCAGGCTCCTCGGTGCCGAAACGGTGACGCTGGTCTACCGCCGCGGCCGTGAGCAGGTGAGCGCTTCAGGCTTCGAGCAGGAGCTTGCACTGAAACGGGGCGTGCACATCCGCACCAACGCCAGGCCCGTGCGGCTGATTTCCGAAAACGGTGCGCTCAGGGAAGTTGAATTCGTCCGGACCCGGGCCCGGGACGGGCAGATCGAGGATACCGGAGAACGATTCCGGCTCAATGCAGACCAGCTGTTTCGTGCAATCGGGCAGAGACTGGAAATTGATGCAGACGGGATCGAGATCAGTCGAGGAAAAATCCAGGTCGACGGGAATGGCAGGACCAGCCTCGGGAGCGTGTGGGCCGGAGGCGATTGTGCAAGCGGCGGTGATGATCTGACCGTGACGGCTGTTGCGGAAGGCCGGGACGCTGCCGAGGACATCCACAGGTTCCTCTCAACCAACTGACCTGGCCCGAAACTTGCCGGACGGGCAAGCAGCCAGGATCGAAGAAGAAAAGGAAAAGGGCATGGCCGATCTCGCTACGGAATTCGCCGGTATCCAGTCGCCAAACCCGTACTGGGTGGCTTCGGCGCCGCCAACCGACAAGGAATACAACGTCAGGAGGGCTCTAGACCTGGGCTGGGGCGGGGTCGTCTGGAAGACTCTCGGCCTTGATCCGCACATCGTCAACGTGAACGGTCCCCGCTACGGGGTGGTCAGGGGCGCCGACGGTCAGCTCATCGGCATGAACAACATCGAGTTGATCACCGACCGGCCGCTTGACGTCAACTTGCGCGAAATCAAGACGATCAAGCGAGACTATCCCGACCGCGCGATCATTGTTTCGCTGATGGTCCCCTGTGAAGAGGATGCCTGGAAATTCATTCTCGGGAAGGTGGAGGAAACCGGCGCAGACGGCGTTGAGCTCAATTTCGGCTGTCCGCACGGAATGAGCGAACGCGGCATGGGCTCGGCCGTTGGCCAGGTTCCAGAGTACATCGAAATGGTGACCCGCTGGTGCAAGGCAATGACGAGGATGCCGGTTATCGTCAAGCTGACCCCCAACGTGACCGATGTCAGGTTTCCGGCGCGGGCTGCCCTCAAGGGAGGCGCAGACGCCGTCAGCCTGATCAACACGCTCAACTCGATCACAAGTGTCGATCTCGACGACTTCTGTCCGGAACCCGCGATAGATGGCAAGGGGACGCACGGAGGGTATTGCGGCCCGGCCGTGCGCCCGATTGCGCTTCACATGGTGGCCGAAATCGCCCGTGACCCGGAAACGAGGGATCTGCCGATCTCCGGAATCGGTGGCATCGGCACATGGCGGGACGCGGCCGAGTTCATCGCGCTCGGAGCCGGAACCGTTCAGGTCTGTACTGCCGCCATGACGTTCGGATTCCGCATCATTCACGAAATGATCTCGGGCCTTGAGCACTGGATGGATTCGCAGGGACATGAGACCATGTCCTCGATTCAGGGCAGGGCGGTTCCGAACGTGACCGACTGGCAGTATCTCAACTTGAATTTCGTCACCAAGGCGCAAATCGACCAGCGTCTTTGCATCAAGTGCGGTCGGTGCTTTGCTGCCTGCGAAGACACGTCGCACCAGGCGATTGCCATCCGCGCCGACCGGACGTTCGAAGTCATCGACGAAGAGTGCGTGGCATGTAATCTCTGCATCAATGTCTGTCCGGTGGACAACTGCATCACCATGAAGACCCTGCCGGCTGGAAGCATCGATACACGTACCGGCCAGGCCGTCGAACCGGACTACGCGAACTGGACCGTTCATCCCAACAACCCGGCCGCCGAAGCATCGGCGGACTGACAGGAGGAATTGTCGGTGACGGCGGCATCGCACAGCATGGAAGAACAATGACAGTCACACGCGAAAACCTGCGGCTGAACGGCGGCCGCCTGTGGGACAGCATCATGGAGATGGCGACGATCGGTCCGGGCGTTGCCGGAGGTAACAACCGCCAGACACTGACGGACGCCGATGGCGAGGGAAGAAAGCTCTTCCTGGACTGGTGCCACGATGCGGGGCTGAGCGTTGGTGTCGACCGGATTGGAACGATGTTTGCCCGTCGCGAGGGCGAGGATTCGAGCCTGTTGCCGGTTTGTGCCGGGAGTCATCTCGATACCCAGCCGACAGGTGGCAAGTATGACGGTGTGCTGGGCGTACTCGGTGCTCTCGAAATCATCAGGACACTGAACGATCTCGGAATTCGGACGCGACGGCCGATCGAAATCATCAACTGGACCAACGAGGAAGGCACCCGTTTCGCGCCGCCCATGTTGGCGTCGGGTGTCTTTGCGGGCGTGCACGAACTCGACTGGGCCTATGGCCGCAAGGACGCGGATGGCAAGAGTTTCGGTGACGAGTTGGAACGGATCGGCTGGGTTGGCGACGAAGAGGTCGGCGCCCGAAAGATGCATGCCTTTTTCGAACTCCACATCGAACAGGGACCAATCCTGGAAACGGAACAGGCCGATGTCGGGGTCGTCACTCACGGACAGGGCCTGTCGTGGACCGAAGTGACCGTGACCGGCAAGGAAAGCCATACTGGCAGCACTCCGATGCCGATGCGCCGAAACGCCGGGCTTGGCATGGCGCGTATCGTCGATCTCGTCGACCGGATTGCCTGGTCGCACGAACCGCACGCGGTTGGTGCTGCAGGGCACGTCGACGTCTATCCGAACAGCCGCAACGTGATTCCGGGTCGTGTCGTCTTCACCGTGGATTTCCGTTCACCCGACCTGGCGGCCATTGAAGACATGGAATCCCGGCTTCACGACGGTGGCAGGGAGATCGCGGCCGAA
The DNA here is from genome assembly GCA_963664045.2 of Paracoccaceae bacterium. Classification (GTDB taxonomy): domain Bacteria; phylum Pseudomonadota; class Alphaproteobacteria; order Rhodobacterales; family Rhodobacteraceae; genus JAPPHA01. The sequence goes on from CAXXGT010000009.1 coordinate 446,831, forward strand.
CTCGGCCTGGAGATCGGGTTCGAGAAGGTCGGCGGCTTCGACCCCGTTTCCTTCGACGGGAATTGTGTTGCTGCCGTGCGATCAGCCGCCAAACGCCTCGGATTATCTCACCGGGACCTGATATCGGGTGCAGGACACGATGCCTGCTGGATCAACCGGGTTGCGCCGACAGCGATGATCATGTGTCCCTGCGTCGACGGCCTGTCGCACAACGAAGCGGAAGAGATCTCCCCGGAATGGGCCGAGGCCGGTGCAAACGTCCTGATGCACGCGGTCCTCGATACCGCCGAAGTGGTTTCATGACGCGTTGCCGCGATGGTTCGGGCCAACTTGCCGGACGGCGCCACGGCTTTCGGCATGGGAAGACAAGGCCCGGAACAGGGGTCCGGGGCTTCGTGAATGCCCGTGTATTCGCGCAACGGCGCCTCCCCGGCGTCACCCGGATTTGAAGGAGGGAAAGCATGAGCAAGGTCGTCAAGGGCGGTACGGTTGTCACCGCGGATCGGACCTGGAAGGCCGATGTCCTGATCGAGGGCGAACGTATTGCCCGGGTCGGCGAAGGATTGTCGGGCGATGAAGTGATCGATGCGGATGGCGCCTATGTCATCCCGGGCGGCATCGACCCGCATACGCATCTCGAAATGCCTTTCATGGGAACGACGGCAGCCGAAACCTTCGAGTCCGGCACCTGGGCGGCAGCGGTCGGCGGTACCACGATGCTTGTCGACTTCTGCCTGCCGGGCGAAGACGGTTCGATCAGGAACGCCATCAACGAGTGGCACCGGAAGTCGGCACCGCAGATCTGCAGCGACATCGGCTACCACATGGCGGTTACCGGCTGGGACGAGACCGTCTTCAATGAAATGAAGGATGCCGTCGACATGGGGGTCAACTCCTTCAAGCATTTCATGGCCTACAAGGGCGCCCTGATGGTCGAGGACGACGAGATGTTCGCCTCCTTTCAGCGCTGTGCGGAACTCGGCGCCCTGCCCATGGTGCATGCGGAAAACGGCGATATCGTGGCCGAGCTCCAACAGAAATACATCGCGGAAGGAATCACCGGCCCCGAAGGCCACGCCTATTCACGACCGCCGGAAGTCGAGGGTGAAGCGGCGAACCGCGCGATCATGATCGCGGATGCCGCCAATGTTCCGCTCTATGTCGTTCATGTCTCGTGCGAGCAGGCCCATGAAGCGATACGGCGGGCAAGGCAAAAGGGTATGCGGGTCTACGGTGAGCCGCTGATTCAATTCCTGACCCTCGATGAGTCGGAGTATTTCAACCAGAGTTGGGAGCATGCCGCGCGACGGGTCATGTCCCCTCCGTTCCGGAACAAGGAACACCATGCAGGTCTGTGGGCGGGTCTCCAGGCGGGTTCATTGCAGGTGGTCGCCACGGATCACGCGGCCTTCACCACCGATCAGAAGCGCATGGGCATCGACAATTTCATGACCATCCCCAACGGTACGGGCGGTCTCGAGGAAAGGCTCGCCGTCCTGTGGACGGAAGGAGTTGAAACCGGCCGGCTGACCATGAACGAATTCGTCGCCGTGACCTCGACAAATATCGCCCGGATCCTCAACATCTACCCGAAAAAAGGCGCGATCACGGAGGGTGCCGATGCCGACATCACGGTCTGGGATCCGTCGATCCACAAGACGATTTCCGCAAGTACCCAAAAATCGGTTCTCGACTACAACGTGTTCGAAGGATGGAAGGTGAAGGCGCAGGCCCGCCACACCATCAGTCGCGGGGACGTCATTTGGGCCTGGGGACAGAATTCCCAGCCACGGCCGGGCCGCGGCCGATTTGTTCCGCGCCCGCCGTTTCCTTCGGCTCACCGCGCGTTGTCGAAGTGGAAGGCGCTCAACAGTCCCAGAAAAGTCGATCGAGACCCGCTCAACATTCCTGCCGGCATATAGGCTGATGTTCAATCGTGATCGTCTGACCGGGCATTGCATGGCCGTGGCCTGCCGGCGCGGTGGCGTTCCTGACCGGCATGATCCCTCGATTCGTGCAGGGAAGGACAGTGGGTGATGAAGGCTCCTGCGATAGACGCGCATTCGGTCAACCTGACATTCCAGACATCGGATGGGCCGGTCGACGCATTGAAGAACGTGACCCTGTCGATCGGCACGGGCGAGTTCGTGTCCTTCATCGGACCGTCGGGTTGCGGGAAAACAACGCTTCTTCGCGTCATCGCCGACCTGGAACAACCGACTGGCGGAGAGATCAGGGTCAACGGGATGACGCCTGAAGCCGCGCGCAAGGCCCGCGCCTACGGCTACGTCTTTCAGGCTGCGGGTCTCTATCCCTGGAGGACCATCGAAAAGAACGTCATGCTGCCACTCGAAATCATGGGTTACGATCGGGCCGAACGCACCAGCCGTGCCCATGAAGCACTGCGGCTGGTGGACCTCGGGGGGTTCGAGCGAAAATACCCGTGGCAGCTTTCGGGCGGCATGCAGCAGCGCGCGTCGATCGCCAGGGCCCTGGCCTTTGACGCGGATATCCTGTTGATGGATGAGCCCTTCGGTGCACTCGACGAAATCGTGCGGGACCGGCTGAACGAGGAACTGCTCGATCTCTGGGCGCGCACGGGGAAAACCATTGCCTTCGTTACCCACTCGATCCCCGAGGCCGTCTACCTCTCGACCAGGATCGTGGTCATGTCTGCGCGTCCGGGAAGGGTCACCGACATCATCGACAGTCCGTTGCCGAGGAAAAGGGATCTTTCGATCCGCGACAGCGCCGACTTCCTGGAAGTCGCCGCGCGGATTCGCCAGGGCCTGAGAGCCTGAATGGAGCTCCCGCTGAAATGATCAGGCCAGACGGATCAATTCTCCCGGTCTTCACCGTCGTGTCCGCGATCGTTCTTGTCTGGTACGTGGCGGCGGTCATGCTCAACATCTCGTGGGTACGGGACCAGGCCGAACGGGCCGGGCAGGAACCCGGATTCGTCGAACTGGTTTCAGAAACGCTTGCCCAGGATCGTCCCCGGCTGCCGGCGCCGCACCAGGTGGCCATCGAGGTCTGGAATACGACCGTCGAGAAGAAAATCACCTCCAAGCGGAGCCTGGTTTTCCATGGTTGGGTCACCTTGTCCGCAACGCTCCTCGGGTTCGTGTTCGGCGCTGGGCTCGGCATGTTGCTCGCCGTGGCCATTGTCCATGACCGGGCGACCGACCTGAGTGTCATGCCGCTGGTCATCGGCTCGCAGACCATTCCCATACTTGCCCTTGCACCGATGATCATCGTGGTTCTCAACGCTGTCGGGCTGTCGGGGCTGGTGCCCAAGGCGATCATTTCCGCCTATCTCAGTTTTTTCCCCGTGGCGGTCGGAATGGTGTCGGGATTCCGCAGCCCGGCCCAACATGAACTGGACCTGATGAAGACCTATAATGCCAGCCGAACACAATTGTTCTGGAAACTCAGGGTACCCGCATCGATGCCATTCCTGTTTCCGTCGCTCAAGGTGGCGATTGCCGCCAGCCTGGTCGGGGCAATCGTCGGTGAATTGCCGACCGGCGCCGTTGCCGGACTGGGTGCGCGGCTGCTGGCAGGCAGTTACTACGGGCAGACAATTCAGATCTGGTCGGCGCTCCTGGTCGCGGCGGCAATGGCTGCGGCGCTCGTGACCCTGGTCGGCGGTGCCGAGCGCCTGACCCGTCGCGCCATGGGTGCGCGCCCATGATGCTCGTTATCACGGCATTGCTGCTTTGGGCGGCGGCCTGGGCGTTCAATCGACGGATTGCCTCCATGCCCGGGGTCGACCGAATGGCCCGGCTGCTGTCACCGCTGGTCTTCGGCATCACGGTACTCTTCGTATGGGAACTCGTGGTGCGCGGACTTGGGGTCCCCGAGGTCATCCTCCCCCCGGTCAGCAGTGTCGTCACGAGGTTCTTGGATAGTGCCGGGACGCTCTGGATCGACTTTGTCCAGACGGTCATCAAGGGTGCGTTGAGCGGTTACCTGATCGGTTGCGGAGCAGCCGTCGTCACCGCAATCGCCGTGGACCGGTCTCTCTTTCTCCGGCGCGGTCTGCTCCCGGTGGGGAATTTTGTCGCGGCGCTGCCAATCGTCGGCATGGCGCCCATCCTGGTCATGTGGTTCGGCTTCGACTGGCAGTCAAAGGCCGCCGTCGTGGTCGTGATGGTATTCTTCCCCATGCTGGTCAACACTGTCCAGGGTCTCGGTGAGGCCCAACCGATGCAGCGGGACCTGATGCGGACCTATGCGGCGGGGTACTGGCAGACACTGGTGAAACTTCGGTTGCCGGCCGCCGGGCCACTGATCGTGAATGGCCTGAAGATCTGTGCGACGCTTTCGCTGATCGGAGCGATCGTGGCCGAATTTTTCGGCTCGCCCGTTCGGGGGATGGGATTCCGCATCTCGACAGAAGTCGGCCGGCTCAACCTGGACATGGTCTGGGCAGAAATCGCGGTTGCCGCGGTTGCCGGCTCCGTATTCTACGGTATCATCACTTTCGGCGGGCGGATCGTGAATTTCTGGCATCCGTCGCAACGCCGGGACTTGCGGTAACCGCCGTCACGGGTCAGTCTTCGGGAAACACGGGAATCGGTTTTGGACCCGCGTAGATCCAGGCTTGGTGACGAAACAGTTTCCGTCGTTGAGTTCCAAAAGAGGAGAGATAGCATGAAAACGAGATCCATGAATCCATTGGCAGCAGGGCTCGTGCTTGGTCTTGGCTGGGCCACGCAGTCGCTTGCTGCAGACGAAGTCACGTTGCAGTTGAAGTGGGTCACGCAAGCCCAGTTTGCCGGATACTACGTCGCGCTCGACAAGGGGTTCTATGCCGAGGAAGGCCTGGACGTCAGCATCAATGCCGGAGGGCCCGACATCGCTCCAACCCAGGTGATCGCCGGTGGTGGCGCCGATGTCACCGTCGAATGGATGCCGGCGGCACTGGCTGCGCGGGAACGCGGCCTTCAACTCGTGAACATCGCCCAGCCATTCAAGTCATCGGGCATGATGCTGACCTGCCGGAAGGATGCGGGTATCGGATCTACGGATGACTTTCTCGGAAAGACGCTCGGTGTCTGGTTTTTCGGAAACGAGTATCCGTTTCTCAGCTGGATGAGCCAGCTCGGCATTCCGACCGAAGGCGGCGACGATGGCGTCGAAGTCCTGAAGCAGGGATTCAACGTCGACCCGCTCCTGCACGAGCAGGCGGCCTGCATTTCGACCATGACCTACAACGAATACTGGCAGGTGATCGATGCGGGATTGTCGGAGGATGACCTGGTCGTGTTCAAGTACGAAGACCAGGGTGTGGCGACCCTCGAGGACGGCCTCTACGTGCTCGAGGAGAATCTCGCGGATCCGGCATTCGTGGACAAGATGGTCCGCTTCGTCCGTGCATCGATGAAGGGATGGAAATACGCCGAAGAGAATGTCGCCGAGGCGGTCGAGATCGTTCTCGACAACGATGCGACCGGAGCCCAGACGGAACACCACCAGACACGGATGATGGGTGAGATCGCCAAGCTGACGGCAGGTTCGGACGGCTCTCTCGATCCCGCCGATTTCGAACGAACGGTGGATACGCTGCTCGCAGGCGGATCGGACCCGGTCATCACCATGCGCCCGGAAGGGGCCTGGACCCACGCCGTCACCGATGCTGCCCTGAATTGACGGGCGTCGTCGACGGCGTGTGATGCGCCCATTGGGGAAACATGTGTGGGGGCGTCGGGCAACCGGCACTCCCACTGCGACCGTTACTTGAGTGGGGCGCCCTGCGGCTGACGACGGCCTCGGAGAACACTACCCCGTCCGAGGGTGGTGCGGATCGCGCTCGACAGCTCGTCACGGTAAGTGAACAGGTGCCTGGCCGCCGTCCATCGGCTCGGGGCTTCGGCGAGAACCGTCATGTCGTCCTCGATCTCCTTGAGGATCGCGAGCTCGCCTTCATTGTCTGCCGGCGGAGCCATCGAAGGCTCGTCGATATGAGCTGTCGGAAAGAGCCGGATGGTGGCGGGGGCCACGAACTCGATTTCCTTGAGGTCGGAGGCTCGAATCAAACCCCACCCCGCAATGGTCGATGTGCTGACGCACTCTGATCATGTCCGGAATTCCACCGTCGCACATGACCTGAACCGGGATCTCTCCCTTGGAGCCGGCGCCTGAATTTTCTGTTTTGGGCCAACCGGACGTCAACGGCCCGTTGTACAGCAAGCGCAGGCCTTTGAAGAACCCGATCAACAGACGCGCGCGCGTTACCTTGTCTTGATCAAAGGAGAGAATGTTTCGCTGTTACGGTTTCCCGATGAGATCTCGTTCAGCTCGATTTCACAACCCGGCTTTTTCCGTAATGGTCCAGTTCCCTGAAGATCAGCGTGAGTGCAATTCGCAATTCACGTCCCCGCGTAGCCAAGCGTCGCAACGCCGGATACGATCAGCACGAGGCCGAGAATCTGTAGCCGGGCCATGCGCTCGCCGAGCAGGACGCAGGCGAGAATAACGGTTACGACGCTGAATGTCGATGAAATGACGGCGGTGAACTCAGGACTGCGGGTCATCCCTCCCGCGAACAGCAGGAAGAAACCGAAAGTATCGAGAAGTCCGTGGGCGACAATGATGCCCTGTCGTTGTGCCGGAAGGCGCCAGAAAAAGACGTCGCGTCGACGGAGCAACAGCAATGCCAACAGAAACAGGAAACCGACGGTTCGCCCCATCCAGAGCGCGAGGAATCCATCTGTCCGGGCGGCCGCCTCCTGTCCCGTGATGACGGCGACGGCATAGATAACGCTGGCAATACCAGCCAATGCCAGGATGGACCCGGTCACAGGAGGCGTTTGGTGCGTCGCCGACGGTTGCTTCGACGCCGGGCCGGAGTCAATTTGCGGCTCGGAGGTGACGGCTCCGATCAGAACGACTCCAAGAATGATTGCCGCAATCGCGGTGGTTTCTGCAAGGTCCGGTGTTCGACCGGAGGCCACCGCAAATGCGACGACAATGACGGGGTGGGCGCCGACGATGGGCGCGACGACGCTGATCGGACCGCGGGCGAGCGCAGCAAAGAACGTCAGCAGGGCCAGGGCGAGACAGACACCGTGGACCAGAACAAGGCCGGCAGCCACCGGTTCGAGCGGGATCGATGTTCCCGTTGCGATTCCCACGAGGCTGAGCCCGACGGTCCCCACGGCGAGCATGCCGCAAAGCGTACGATCGGCCCCGATCCGCACGGCGTTCCGATTGGCGAGGTAGTCGGCAACACCAAGGGAAACTGCGCTCCCGACACCGAAGATGACCGCGATCATGGCCGACGGTCCCGGTCCATGACAGGTGACCCCGATCGGGTCAGGATCATCCTTTCGTCGCCCGAACGAAGGCGGATTCGAATTTGAAACCCACTCGTCACCGCTCGGGAATCAGGCCTTTTGGGAAAAAGCGAAGAACAAGAATCAACAGAAATCCCATTGTCAGGAGTCGCATGTGCGCGGCGGATTCGATCAAGTGAGCCCGAAGGCCGCTGTCCTCATGGAGCCAGGCAGTCAGGAAGTCCATCAGGAACAGGCCGGTCGGTTCCGACTCGACCCAGAGAAACCAAATCAGAAAGCCACCGAGAACCGCCCCCCAGTTGTTCCCCGAACCGCCGACGATGACCATGACCCAGATCAGAAAGGTAAACCGCAGCGGGTGATAGCTTGCCGGTGTCATTTGACCGTCAAGTGTCGTCAGCATTGCCCCCGCCAGCCCGACGACGATCGAACCGAGGACAAATACCTCGAGATGCCGGCCAGTGACATCCTTGCCCATGGCGTTGGCCGCAGTCTCGTTGTCCCTGATCGCCCGCATCATTCGGCCCCAAGGGGATTTGAGCGCCAATTCCGACAGGACAAAAACCACGACCAGTACGGTTGCGAACAAGGCACAGTAATTCAACTTCACGATGATTGAAGACAGGGACGCAATGTCTGCCTCCGTGCTTGCGGCAAGGGCCTTCAACCAGTCCTCGCCCTGCAATTCCACCTCGTATGGAACCGGCCTCGGCAGTCCCACCACGTTCTTGACGCCGCGGGTCAGCCAGTCTTCGCCTTTCAGGACCGCAACGATGATCTCGGAAATGCCAAGCGTGGCGATAGCCAGGTAGTCGGATCGCAACCCGAGGGCGATTTTCCCGATAAACCAGGCAGCGGCACCTGCCAGCGCACCTCCAACGATCCAGGACAGGACCACCGGAAGACCGAGACCGCCCAGGAACCCGGTTTTTGCCGGTTCGATACGTTCGATTGCGTCGGTGGCAGGACCAAAGAACGATCGCGCGAGAAAATAGCTGACCACGAGCACTGCGAGTACGGAGAGCGTCCTGACCCTGCCGGGCGGAAGCTTCTTGTGGGCGACAAGGGCAAGAAGGCAACCGGCGCCGGCGATGACGCCGGCCGCCAGCAGTCCTGCACCTCCGGCGCTCCAGGCCTCGCGAACCGGAGGAGCGGATACCAGAACCACCGAAAGACCTCCGAGCGCGGCAAATCCCATGATGCCGACATTGAACAACCCGGCAAATCCCCACTGAATGTTGACGCCGATCGCCATGATTGCCGAGATGAGGCACAGGTTGAGGATCGACAGCGCGACATTCCAGCTTTGAAGAAGGCCGACAGAAACCAGCAGGGCCGCCATCACGGCAAGAGCGGGCAGCCTGCCGATTTCCCTGCCTTTCATCAGACCGACCTGCCCCGGAAAATACCGGTTGGTCGATAGATCAGAACAAGCACCAGGATCATGAAGCTGACGGCGAACTTGTACTCGGTCGAGAGCAGTTGCGTCAGGCCCGTCGGAGAGAAAGCGTCAGGCAGAAGGTAGCCCAGGAACTTCTTGTAGGCATAGGTCACCGAGATTTCGGAAAAGGCGACGACGAATCCGCCGGCGATGGCGCCAAAGGGATTTCCGAGACCGCCAACGATTGCCGAGGCAAATATCGGCAACAACAGCTGGAAATACGTGAACGGTTTGAAACTCTTGTCGAGACCGTACAAGGTGCCCGCCAGGCAGGCGAGGGCCGCCGATATGACCCAGGTCAGGAACACGACACGTTCGGTGCTGATCCCGGAAATCAATGCCAGCTCCTCGTTGTCCGAGTAGGCCCGCATCGACTTGCCGGTCCGCGTTCTGAACAGAAACCAGAACAGGGCGCCCACGGTTGCAACTGCCATCAGCAGGGTAATGCACTGGCTGAGCTTGATCGTGAGGCCTTCATCCAGATGGAAGGTCTGCTTGAATTCGCGTGCCCGGAAGATAAAGCGGGCACCATCGGCGAACCTCTGGTCACCGGGACCGATCACGAAGCGGACGATCCCGTTCAGGATGAACATGACCCCGACCGACGCGATGACAAACACGACAGGCGCCGACTTTTTCTGGCGAAAACTTCGGTAAACCGTCCTGTCGATCAGGAGAACCATGGCCGCCGTCGCAACGATGGCGAACGGCAATGCAACGAGTGCCGTTGGCAGCGGCGCAATCGAGACTCCCATTGACTGGAGCCACCATGTCGACAGGACAGCAATCATGGCTCCGAATGCCATGGTATCTCCGTGGGCGAAGTTGGAGAACCGGAGGATGCCGTAGACAAGGGTTACACCGAGAGCACCGAGAGCAAGTTGGCTGCCGTAGGCAAGGCCCGGCACGATGACAAAGTTCGCCAGGAGGACGATTCCGTTCAGGACGTCCATTTCAATGAACTCTTCCGGGTCGGGATTGACGCCGGTCCGGAGGCTTCGCGGCGGCTTCCCTTGGCGCAGTGAGGCATCTGTGGAGCAAGGACATGTTTCCCTCAACCGCCGAGGAACGATTTGCGCACGTCAGGGTTCTCAAGAAGCGAGCGGCCTGTACCCGTGTACCGGTTTTGACCCTGAACGAGGACGTAGCCCTGGTCCGCGATCGAGAGTGCGTGACGGGCGTTCTGTTCGGTAACCAGTACGGCGATGCCGGTGCCGGCGATGTCGAGAATGAGATCAAACAGCAAGTCCATCACGACCGGTGACACCCCGGCTGTCGGCTCGTCCAGCATGAGCATTTTCGGCTCGGTCATGAGTGCCCGGCCGAATGCGACCTGTTGACGCTGCCCGCCGGAAAGCTCCCCTGCAGCCTGGTTTTTCTTGACCTCCAGAACCGGGAAGAGCCCCAGGACCCGTTCCATGGCTGGCTTGATATCGTCAGACCGGAGAAATGCCCCCATCTCCAGGTTTTCCTGGACCGTCAGGGACGGAAAAATGTTCTGGGTTTGGGGAACAAAGGCCATGCCGAGCGACACCCGCTCCTGTGGTGCGAGCGACGTGATGTCTCGCCCGTCGAGCTCGACCGTTCCCTTGCGGAGCCGAACGAGTCCGAACATCGCTTTCATGGCGGTCGATTTGCCGGCGCCATTCGGTCCGACAATGACCGTGACCTTGCTCGGCTCGGCCGTAATCGAACAATCGTGCAGGATATCGACCTCGCCGTAGCCGCCAGTCATGTCCCGTGCGCGCAGGCAACTCACGTGGCGCGCCCCTTACGACGGCCGGAACCGTGGAACCTTTTACCGAGATAGGATTCGATCACGCCTTGATCAGACTTGACGTCTTCGGCGGTACCTTCGGCGAGAACCTTTCCCTCTGCCATGCAGACAACCGGGTCACACAGCCATGAAACGAAGTCCATGTCGTGTTCAATCAGGCAGAATGTATAGTTGAATTCGCGGTTGAGGCGCATGATGGCCTCGCCAATTCGCCGCAGGAGCGTTCGGTTGACGCCGGCGCCAACCTCGTCAAGAAAGACGATCTTGGCATCAACCATCATTGTTCGGCCAAGTTCCAGGAGCTTTTTCTGGCCTCCTGAAAGGTTTCCGGCAAGCTCGTCTGCAACCGGATTCAACTCGAGAAAGTCGATAACCTCATCTGCGCGTGCCCTGATGGCCCGCTCTTCCTCGCTGACGCTGCGCCTCGAGAACCAGGCATGGTACAGGTTCTCGCCACTTTGTTTTCCCGGGACCATCATCAGGTTTTCCCGGACGGTCATGGTCGCGAATTCATGGGCGATCTGGAACGTGCGCAGGACGCCTTTCCGGAAAAGCACATGTGGCTTTTCGCCCGTGATGTCTTCTCCTTCGAGGAAGACCCGGCCCGACGCCGGCGGGAAGACCCCGGCGATGACGTTGAAGAGCGTGGTTTTGCCAGCGCCGTTCGGGCCGATCAGGCCGGTAATCGTTCCTTCCCTGATCCTGAAACTGACCCCGTCGACAGCAGCAAATCCGCCGAAGCGCTTACAGATGTTGTCAATCCGGATCACCCGGTCGCCCGTCGGAGATCATCGACACGAGAACTCCCCGGCCAGTTGCGCTGGCCGGGGACATGTGCGTTCAATACGCCTTACCTGAACCTGACGGTCTGGACGGCGCCGTCCTGGATTTCGATCTCGCGATAGTTGCCGGCCGACTCGCCGCCACCGATCATCTCGACGGCCGATGCGCCGACGTAGTCGATTTCTCCCCCGTCGGCGAGGATCTTGAGACCCATGGCCAGGTCGCCCGGGTAGATCATCTCGCCGGGAGCATTGGCGACGTCCATGACCTTGTCCTTGAGGTCCTGGCTGCTTGACGACCCCGCCGCTTGCATGGCGAGCAGGATCAGCGCAGCGGCGTCGTAGGCTTCGCCGACAAACGGGGCTGAACCATCGAATCCGGCTGCTGCTGCCAGTTCGGTGAATTTTGCCATGCCGGGGCTGTCAGTACCCGGTGCCTGGCCGAAGGAGCCGTCGAGGTCCGGGCCGATGGCTTGCGGCAGGCTTTCGCCGACCATCCCGTCGGGCAATACAAACATGTCGAAAGCACCGCTGTCGAGCGAGCCCTGAATGATCCCGCGTCCGCCCTGGTCAATGTAGCCCGCGACCACGAGAACGTCGCCACCCGCCGCCGCGAGGGCGCCGACCTCGGCACTGTAGTCGGCCTTGCCATCTTCATGCGGCGCGCTGATCGTCACTTCGCCGCCGGCCGCTTCGAACTCGGCCTGAAAACTGTCGGCAAGGCCCTTGCCGTAGTCATTGTTCGTATAGGTCAGCGCGACGGACATGATTCCCCGGTCCATGACGACATCGGTCATGACCTGGCCCTGGCGGGCGTCGGAAGGAGCCGTGCGGAAAAACAGGCCGTCATCTTCTGCGCTCGACAATCCCGGCGATGTCGCCGACGGCGAGATCATGACAATGCCGTTGGGACGGGCGACGTTCTGAAGGACGGCGCCGGTTACACCCGAACAGTCCGCGCCCATGATCGCGTTGACCTGGTCTGCAGTGATCAATCGTTCGGCCGCGGTTGTTGCTGCCGCTGCGTCAACGCATGTCGAGTCCGCGCGGATTCCCGAGACCGTCGCACCGTCCAGCAGCGCCCCCGAGTCCGAGACCTCCTGAATGGCCAGCTCCGCACCGCTGCCGATCCCGGGGGTCAGGGATTCGATTGGCCCCGTGAATCCCAGCAAGATGCCGATCTTGATTTCTTCCGACTCTGCAAATGATGCCCCGGCCATGATGATCGTTGCGGCCAGGAAAGGGTTTCTCAACCTGCCAAGATTCATTGTCTTTCTCCTCAATGGGGTAAATCGAACAATTGACGCACTTTAGCAAACCGCCCGGAAAGTACAAATTCATTGCGGTCGAGCGGCATGCGGAAGCATGGGACGGATGCGTTTGGGACCCGGTGGCGGCTGCAGGTGAATGTCGCCCGCGTTCCTGTGAAAAGGCGCTTGTCACTTTGCCGGGCTGACAGCGTCAAGTGGCCGTCGTCGGGGCCCGTCCGGAAATGACCGTTCGAATCAGGATCCGGGTCACGGGAGTCACGTTCAGGTGCTTGCCCGAAGTGTTGCGCAAGAAATGACATGCTTGCGATGGTTGTCAGCCCGAGAGTGAACCTGGTCACGTGCCGGGGAAGGGCTGTCAATGGTTTCTCAACGGAAGGGTGTGAATCCGGCATGGCGACATGATTTGGCACGGATCGATGGATTTGACCGCTGCGAATCAGGCGAAAGCGGGTGTTTAGGCGTGATTTGGCCGGTCGAGGTGACATGATTTCGGGTTGGCGCGGAATTTTGTCACCATCGGGGGATTTCGGGAATGTTCCTTCCGCACGACATCGCTATCGTGCGGTTGACCGTAGAGACCGGCGCTTGGCCGGAGCAAGGAGCATTCCCAATGACACTTTCGCACACGGGTTCAGCGTTGTCCAACACTCCCGACATTTCCGAAATTGCCGACGCGGCAGCTGAGGCCATCCGCCGCGAGGTCCTCGAACGCTTTGCCTCGGGCGACGTCGCGTGCGACTTTGCCAGGGTCGAGATGCTGGTTTTCGATTCCGTTGCGGCAACGGGGCGGGAGATGCTGCGGACCCTGATCGAAGCCCGCGATGACGCCGTCGGCGAGTGCGCTGCAGGATCTGGTGACTGCGGTGCATGAACACTGGAGCACGGCCGAGGAGACGGTGATACCCCAGGTGCGGGAGGCCGAAGGCATTCCGGGCGCGGCGGTTTCGGCGGCGATTTCGCTGGATGGCGTGATGGTGCCGATGCGTCCCGGCGAGGATGGGCGGGCGGAGGCCTGCTGGCGCGAGGCCTCCTGCGGAACGGTGTCCTTCCTCGACAGGGAAGGAACGCGTCTTGCCGGCATTTGCCTGGCGCGCATGCCGGAGGCGGGGATGACAAGCCTGAAGGCGCGTCTCCTGAGCGAGGTTGCGAAGATCCGGGAGGCGCGGCCGGACCTGGTGCTGGTGGCGGCGGCTGACGGGGCGCTGTCGAACTGGGAATTCCTTGCGAAGCTGGATCCGCACGCGGAGGTCCTGGATGTCTGGCACGCGCTCGAACATCTTCATGTCGTCGCGCAATCTGCACGTGATCCGGACAGCTGGTTCCAGAAGTGGCGCGGTGTGCTGATGAACGAACACGACGGGGTGGAGCGGGTCATCCGGGCCATACGCTACCTGCGGGACAGTTGTCACCGCGGCCGTGGAGATGTGGAGCGGGAGCTGGAATTCTTCCGCAAGAACAGATCACGCATGCGCTACCGGGCCCTGCAGGACCGCAATCTCCCGATCGGCAGCGGTGTGGTGGAGGCCGCAAACAAAAGCATCGTGTGCAAGAGATTCAAGGGTTCGGGCATGCGATGGAGCATGGAGGGCGGCCAGGCGATCATGACCTTCCGGGCACTGATCCTGTCAGGCCGGTTCGGCCACGCGTGGAACGCACTGGCAGCAAATGACAACGCCAAACCAACCCGCCAGGCCCTCGCAGCATGAGACCAAAAACGTCGCCATCTCAAATTTACACCCCAACGGAAAATCTGGTCATATGGACCGGCGTACCGATTGAGAAATCGACTTCGGGGCGTTCCGGCCCGCGGGATTTCCCGTTCTCAAGCCCAGTCAGCGGTCAGGGCGAGCGACTCCAGATTTCGTTTTGATTACGGGGTTCCGAAGAAACGTCTGCCGACTGCTTCACCACCGTTTGGGCCCAACGCGCCCGGTACGGTGTCGTGCCGTAGAACAACCGGTAACACTTCGAGAAATGCGAGGGGGATGCAAATCCACATGCAAGCGCGACATTGATGATCGACATGTCGGTTTGCATGAGGAGATTCCGAGCTTTCTGCAAGCGGAGTTCCATGTAGTACTTCTTCGGCGAACGATCCATGTAGCGGCGAAAAAGACGTTCAAGCTGCCGCCCGGACATGCCGACATCGCCGGCCATGATGCGCGGCGATTTCGGTTCTTCGATGTTTGCCTCCATCATCTGGATGACTTCCGAAAGCTTGGGGTGGCGGGCACCAATGCGGGCCGGAACCGACAACCGCTGTTCGTCGCGGTCGGTTCGAATGGAGGAATACACCATCTGGTCCGCGATCCAGTCGGCCGTATCCTGTCCGCGGTCATCCGCAATCAACTTGAGCATCAGGTCAAGGGATGCCGTTCCCCCAGCCGATGAATAGCGGTTGTAGTCAACCACGAAAACGGAACGCAGGAGCTCCACATCCGGGAATTCCTCCTGGAAAGAGTCCCGGTTTTCCCAGTGGATCGTGCACTTTCGTCCTGCCAGGAGTCCCGCCCTGGCGACAGAGTATGCACCCGTGCACAGGCCACCGACCGAAATCCCTTTCCGGGCTTCACGCCGCAGCCAGTTGAGAACAGGCCGCGTCGTGGCGCGCCTGACATCAATTCCGCCACAAACGAGTACGACATCGTCGTGCCTGACCGGCGAAAGACCCATGTCCAGCCGAATCTGCGTTCCTGTCGAACTGGTCGCGGACTGCCCGTTTTCCCCGGCAAGCAGCCACTGGTATGGCGGCACTGCGCAGTGCCTGTTCGCCAGCCGCAGTGCATCGATCGCGATAGAAAACGACACCAGGGAAAAATTCTCAAGGAGAAGGAAAACATGCCTTCGAGGACGGCCATCGACAGGACGATGGCTTTCGGCAAACCGCACTTTCATGGCGGCACTCCGTAACCCGAATCACTCGAACCTGCGTTCTCGTGGCAAACACTGGCTTCAATTTGGCCATTGATCAAGCGTTTACTTCAACACGCGAATGACATTATTCAGGAATCTGGCCGGCGGACTGTCTTCATGGCGCCGGCGGCACGCCGAACGGGTCCCGTCTCCCGGCATAGCGCCTCCTCGACCCTCCTGACATGACAACCAGGATTGCGCACGGAAACGAGCGAAAACACGGCATTCGATGGCTTCTTGATGGCAGTGATCGGTCACTTGTAATGTCCCTTGTCGGGAGACGGGATTCGCGAATGCACAGGACGTCAACAGTGGCCGAATATGATTACATCATCGTCGGTTCGGGCTCGGCAGGAGGATTCCTGGCGTACAGGCTGTCCGAAAACGGCCACTTCCGCATCCTGTTGCTCGAGGCCGGTCCCACCGATGCACATTGGACAACCCGGGTTCCGGCCGGGTCCCGGTACACGTTCAGCGGCGGCCGTCGAAACTGGTGTTTCGAAACCGAGCCAGAGCCATTCATGGCCAACCGGGTCTTGTCCCAGCCGCGTGGGAAGACCGTGGGAGGATCGTCTTCCCTTAACGGCATGGTTTTAGTGAGGGGGCACCGAAGGGACTTCGACCGGTGGGCGGAGGACGGTGCGACCGGTTGGCGCTTTGACGATGTCCTCCCTCATTTTCGCAGCATCGAGACCTACCATGGGTCCGCCAACGGGTTTCGAGGGGATTCCGGACCGATTACCGTTCAGAAAATGACCGACAACCACCCGGTCGAAGAGGCCTTCATCGACGCCGGAATCCAGGCAGGTCACGCGAATCCCGACGACTACAACGGCGTCAGCCAGGAAGGCGTTTCGGCGTTCGATGCCAACTGTTTCGGCGGTTGGCGTTCAGGAACGGCACGGGAGTGCGTCTGGCCCGCGGCAAGGCGTCGGAATGTCACCGTCACGACGAATGCGCATGTCACGAAGGTGCTGGTCGAGAACCGGCGCGCGACCGGAGTCGCCTATCGCCACAAGGGGCAGGATCGTACGGCCCATGCCGACCGCGAAGTCATCCTGTCGGCAGGGGCGTTCCAGTCACCGCAACTGCTGATGTTGTCCGGGATCGGGCCGGCGGACCATTTGCGTGAATTCGGGATCGGGGTTGTCCAGGACCTTCCCGGCGTCGGGCAGAACCTGCAAGACCACCTTGAAGTCCACGTCATGTACAGTTGTCCCCATAGGGGCATGACCAAGAACAAGCTGCTCGCGTGGCCGAGAATCGCTATGGCCGGGGCAGAGTGGATGTTGTTCCGGACCGGACCCGCCGCAACGTCGCATTCCCGGGTCGGTGCCTTCTTTCGTTCGGATGCATCCGTGGCTCAGCCGGACATCCAATTCCACTTCTGGCCGTACTTCATGGACGGATGGTCCCCACCGCCGGAAAAGGACGGTTACTGTTTCGACGTCGGTCCCGTGAGGTCGGACAGTCGCGGCTGGGTCAAACTCGGCTCGGCGGATCCGTTCGCGCCTCCTCGAATCCTGCTCAAAGGGTTGAGTACCGAGAGTGACCGGTCACTGTTTCGAACTGCAATGCAGTTCGCGCGTGACATCGCGGCACAACCCGCGTTCGATTTTTGCCGCGGGCCCGAGGTTTCGCCCGGCGCGGATGTCAGGACCGAGTCCGAACTTGATGAATACGTGCGGAACAACGCGAACAGCGCCTTCCATCCGTGCGGAACAGCAAGGATGGGCAACGACGCGATGGCGGTAACGGACCCGGAGGCACGTGTGCACGGTATCGAGAAACTGCGCGTGGCAGACGCCTCGATCATGCCGACCATCACGAACGGCAACATCAATGCGCCCAGCATGATGATCGGCGAAAAAGTCGCCCACATGATCCTCGAATCCAGTTCGTGAACGCGACGGTATCATCGGTAATCTCGAAGTCGTTCATGGTTGCGGCTCCGCCGGGCAGAACCGGCATCTGTGCAACTCATCATTTCGGGTTGTTCGGATTTCCATGCTGACTGCCACAAGAATGGAGTGACGAGGCCAAAGCGCCTGATGCAGGCCGAGGGCCCACGGAAATGGATTCTTGGAGAAGTCCGAACCTGGTTGTTGCATGGCTGGGCAGTGCGCGAATTCTTCGGTGCCGGTCGAGCCGCTTGTGACGGAACATCGTCGAAGACTTCGACACGCAAGACGCTGCTCAGCCGAACGTACGCAAGTTTCGTCATCTGTCGTGCCATGGAAGAGAGACGATCCAGGAGGCCGTGAGGCCATCGGGTTGTCACTTGCAGGCCGAGCGGCGGCGCGCTGCCATTGGATGGCCAACCGTGCCCTGGTCCATTACCGGGGCACGGCAGGCGGGTGCTTGTGTGTCCGCATTTCTCCGGAATGCTGACAAAGACCTGGTTTGCGAAGCGGCATCGTGAGTTCGGCGATTGTTTCCGGCAATCCAAACTGGATGTCCCGTTATCCCGCCGTCAATTCAAACGAACCTGCTGACGTGGTTTTCAACGATCTCCCGGCGGCCTGAACGTAGCACCGGATTGGTCCTTCCTGTAATTACGCGGTCGGTCATGGTCGTGCGGCACGGTACAGCGAACGGAACCTTTGGTATGCGGATTCATAGACTTCAGTCAGTTCGGTGCGGGGTTGAATCGATTCCCGGATGTCCGGGGTGACCATGACGTCCCCCGGACTCGCCCCGGTGTCGGCACAAATTGCCAGCCGTGCGGCGCCCATTGCCGCACCTAGGTCCCGACCGTCGGGCAAGGACAGCGTCAGTCCCAGAGTGGTCGAAATCGTTTCGAGCCAGAACCTTGATCTGCTGCCTCCTCCGACTGCCAGAACGGTTTCCAGGCCAGCCCCTGTTGATCGCAGCGCTTCGGCGCAATCGCGCAGGGCGAATGTGACACCTTCCATCACTGCCCTTGTCAGGATTTCCGGGCCCATGGAAATGTCGATCCCGGCGAAAACGCCACGAACGGTGGCGTCATCATGGGGAGTTCGCTCTCCCGAGAGATAAGGCAGGAACGCCAGACGTGATGGCCCGTCAATCCGGTCCGGCAGTGATTCAGCAAGTTGTGCCGGAGAGCGGCCTGTGACTCGTGATAGCCAGTTCAGGCAGTCGGTGGCGGCGAGCATGACACCCATCTGGTACCACCTGCCGGGAACCGCGTGACAAAACGTGTGAACAGCCGTCTCCGGTGATGGTGCGAAACTGTCCCTCGCGGTCAGGACAACGCCCGAGGTTCCCAGGGACACGAACCCGTTTCCCTCGGCGAGGCAACCTACGCCGCAAGCTGCTGCTGCATTGTCGCCAGCGCCGCCGGCGACGCAAACCGGTCCGGCGATGCCCCATTCCCGCCGCAGGGATCGCCGCAGGTGTCCGCCTTGATCGACTCCTTCGAGCAGGTCCGGCATCTGGTCCCGTCGCATGTGTGTCAGTTTCAGCGCCTCGTCGGACCATGCCCGGGAACCGACATCGAGCCACGAGGTTCCGGCACTGTCCGACATGTCACTGAAGTATTCGCCGGTGAGCCACAGTCGCAGAACGTCCTTCGGTAGCAGAACCCTTGCCGTTCGCTTGAAATTCTCGGGCTCATGCAGACGGACCCAATCGAGCTTGGGCGCGGTGAAGCCGGGAAACACGATGTTCCCGGTAATCTCGCGCATCCGTGCAATGGCATCCAGGCGGGCTGCTTCTTCGGAAGAGCGTGTGTCGTTCCACAAGATGCACGGGCGTATTGCGGCACCGTCCTTGTCGAGCAAGGTGGCCCCGTGCATGTGGCCACTGATGCCGATCCCGCGCACGGATTCAACTGCTCCCGGGTAGTCCTGTTTCAGGCTGGACATGACGATGCGACATGCTTCGATCCAGGACTTTGGCGCCTGTTCGGACCAGCCAGGTCTTGGATGCATTGTACCGAAAGCGGTTTCCGCCTCGCCGAGCATTCGGCCATCTCGGTCGACCAGCAGCGCTCGAAGTCCGGATGTTCCGAGATCAAGTCCGACGTACATTGGGCCTCCCATCTGCGTTGTGGATCGTTCTGGCCGCCGGGTTTCGGGCTTACCAGTTGTCAAAGGTGATGCGGGAACGGAGCATTTGGCCATTCCTGCCGAATTACGGCCTTGGGGAAGCCGGATCTGGCAGCATCGGGCAGAATGCGTTTCAATTGGTTGAAAAACTTAAGACTGCAAGAGCCAAGAGGTGATCTGTCCGCGACGCAGAAAGACCCTTCAGGGACATCCGTGTTGAGTTCATCCAGCATTGTTCATCAAGGACTGTCGATGCTCGGCCATGCGCGCATTGCCGCGGTCCCGGGGACCTGGACGGCAAGACGGTCAACTGCAGGTAGTCGAGTCGTTGCAGGACCGATGAAAAGCAGCTTGTCGCCATCTTCGTAGCCCACGGCCACGACAATGTATACGGGCGGGCGGCCATTCGTTCCTCGATTTTGCCTTGCGATCGCTCGCGCTTCCGCACGGACGGATACCGGAACACGGCGGGCCCTGCGAAGGATGATGGCTTTCCCTTGTATCGAAACCGACAGGGTCGCGGTCGCCGGGCAGAGTGACGAATGATTTCCAGGTAGTTTGACGCAGCCGGGCGGTTGGACCATGATTCAGGCTGCGGACCGGGGCCAGTAAGGAGACTGACTTGGACATTAGCGACATTGTCTGGCTGGATGGCGGCAGGACGCATGTCGGCACCGACAGGCCCGAAATTCGTTCCGACGGGGAATCGCCGAGGCGTCAGACGACTCTCCGCGCATTCGGCATTTCCAGGTTCGCCGTAACGGTCGCAGAATATGCCCGCTTTATTGACGAATCCGGATGGATGACCAGCGCTGATCGATTCGGCTGGTCATACGTGTTTCGAGGGCTGTTGGAAGATGCGACCGGTCCCCGTCCCCAGGACTTGCCATGGTGGAATGCCGTTGACCGCGCCAACTGGAAGTATCCCGCCGGCCCTTCAGGCGACAGGGCACCGGGAAATCACCCGGTAACCCATGTATCCCATGCTGATGCGACGGCATACGCGGCCTGGACGGGAGGAAGGTTGCCAACCGAACCGGAGTGGGAATGCGCGGCACGCGGTGGCCGAAAAGATGTGCGGTATCCTTGGGGAGATGCGGAGCCGGATGATGACAAGAACATCTTATGCAATATTTGGCAGGGCGAGTTTCCGGATGAAAACACGGCTCGCGACGGTTTTTACGGGACCGCACCGGTAGATGCCTTCGAACCCAATGCGTACGGATTGTTCAACATGTGCGGGAATGTCTGGGAATGGAGCGCCGATCGGTTTCGCGTTCGTTCGTTCGGAAAGGCGGCCCGGGTTCGAAACAAACAAGCGACCGCCGAAAAGGAGCACGTCCTGAAAGGCGGCTCGTTTCTCTGTCACAAGTCCTACTGCTGGCGCTATCGCATAGCCGCGCGGTCCGGAAGGTCAGGTGACACTTCGGCATGCAATGCCGGCTTCCGACTCGCGTTCGATGCATGAAGGGATTGGTCACCAACTGATCGTCCGAGCGCCCCGGGTGACGGCCAACGATGCCGGTACCTCTTGAATGTGCGGCCATTTCAACATCGCGCCGAACCGGTTATCTTCGATCGGCGCGGCGGCATCCAGGTGGAGCACGTGAAGAATCTCCGCATCAGGCAACTCAAGGCATACCAGGCGATTGTCAGTACGGGATCGGCGACGGCGGCGGCCGAGCTTCTTTCGCTGACGCAACCGGCAGTAAGCCGCGCCCTTGCGGCACTCGAAGCCGATCTCGGATTCCAGCTGTTCGAACGTCGGGGCCGCCACCTGGTCCACTCGGACAAGGGCCGAAGATTCTACAGGATGATCGAATCGACCCTGACCGGGCTGGATGCGCTGCCCGATATCGTCGAGGACATCCGGCTCGAGCGTGGAAGCCCATTGCGTATTTCCGCGATCGGTCCGCTATTGTTCAGCGAGCTCGTCCCGGCCGCTCTCATGCGGTTCCAGACCGTTTATCCGGATCTGCGCCTGGACGTGAGCTGGGTCGACAGGCTCGACATCGAGGACTGGATCGTCAACCAGAACTCCGATATCGGCCTCACGCTCATGCCAGTTGAGCACCCGCTGCTCGAGGCCCGCGAGTTCGTTTCCGTGAATGCAGTGGCGTTGCTGCCGGCCGGTCACGCCCTGGCAGAGAAATCCGAGATTGGGCCGTCCGATTTTCGCGGCGAACGCCTTATCGTTCCGGCCAGGAAGACAAGGCTGCGACAACTCGCCGACAAGTGCATGCTGGAGGCAAAACACCCGCTACCGATCGCAATTCAAACTTCGACCGCGATTGCCAGCTGTCATCTTGTCGCGGCCGGACTCGGTGTCGGGATCAGCGATCCGTTCAGCGCAACCGGAATTCGGCAGGGACGGCTCGCCGTGCGTCCTTGGCGCCCGTCGATCAGGATGTCTTACGCCGCGATCTGGCTGAAGTCACGGAAGCTGTCGGAACGATCGGCCTGCTTGATCGAGATGCTGCGGGACATCGGTGCGAGCATGCCGGATCACTGAGCGCCGCTTATGCAATTTCCTCATGTGTTATATGCCGAAATTCATTTTTCTTTTGAATGCCGGCGGTGCATTCTCTGGCCCGATCGATATCCGGCCAACGACCTGGATGGCGTTGGCCCATGACTCGGAGGTGACCATGAGAATTTCTTTGACAGCAATCTGTGCCGGGTTGATCGCTGGGCTAATGGCCGCGCCGGCATTTGCCGAATGGCCTGAAAAACCCATCAAGATCACGATACCCTGGAAGGCAGGGGCGGGTGCAGTCGACCAGATGACGCGCCAATTGCAGAAGACGGTGGCCGACGCCAATATCGTCGGCCAGCCGATAACGATCTTCAACGTCGGAGGGCCGATTCCCATCGGGTTGCGCCAGGCGAAGGACCAGGAACCGGACGGGCACAATTTCGTCGTCATGCATACTGCGATGATGACCCTCCAGGCGGCCGGAAAGATCGACTTCGGCTACAAGGACTTCGAACCTGTCGTGAGGCTCGGCCAGTTCTGCCAAACGACCTCGGCCCACAAGGATACCGGGATAAAATCCCTCGACGAACTGCTTGATCGGGCAGCTGCGGAACCGGATACATTGGTGCACGGCGCCAACCTCGGTGCCATCAACCACGTCTATGGAATCATGGTGGAGGACTTGCGCGAGGGTGCCAAGTTTCGGTTCGTTCAGACCGGCGGTGACGCCGGGACTTTCCCCGAGTTCAAGGGAGGACGGGTCCAGGTCGCGGGATTCTCGGCGGCGGGTGCCACGAATTTCGCCCTCGGTGCCGATGGAAGTCCCGATCCGGAAAGCCCTGTCCGGCTACTTGCCTATGCCGGGGCGGAACGACATGTGAACTTTCCGGATGTACCTACGTTCAAGGAACTTGGCTACGACTTCCAGTTCTGCGTGGACGGTTGGTACTTCGCACCGAAGGGCACGCCGGATGATGCGATCGCCGGTTTTGCCGCCATGGTGAAGGCTGCCCTCGGCGACGAGGGCATGCAGGAGTTCCTCGCCAAGAAAGCCATGGTTGGTGCATTTCAGGCAGGTGACGAGCTTCACAATGAGATGGACCGGCAATGGGATGCGATTGCTCCTGTCGCCGCCCGCGCCGCGACGAAGTGATCGACTGAGCCGTTTCCCTGAAGCGGCATGAAGAGTACCTCGGCCGGCCGCGCACTTGCTGCCGTTGTCGGCCGGGTCCGGGGGCGTCCATGAAGCACGTGCTTCGATCGGCGGAATTCGGGGTGACGCTGGCATTGTTGCTTGCCAGCGTCCTGTTTCTGGTCGACTCCCTGAAATTGCCTGGAGGTGAATTCGACCCGCTCGGGCCCGGTGCCGCACCCGAAATGGTCGCCTCGGTCCTGATCGTCCTTTGCACGATCGTGTTGATCCGCTCGGTGTTGAGGGGCCGTGGCAGGGATTCCAGCATCCCTGTCGACCCGTCAGCGACCGGAATCGCCGCTGCCGAGCGGACGCCGCGCTCGCTTTTCCTGTTCTTTTGTCTCCTCGTCACTTACATCCTCGCATTCCAGTACGAGGCCGCACACTTCGTTGCGATCACGATCGTTTTCGTGTTTCTCGCGACGGTCGCCCTGCGTGGATGGGATACCCGTTCCTCACTGGTCTCGGCGGCGGTTGCCGTCTGCCTTTCCGTGTTCCTGTTCTTCGCCCTGACGAGGTTTTTCGTGATCCGCCTTCCAGGCGCGTTCTGAGGCGCGGAAAATGATCGACGGAGTCCTCGGCACGTTCACCTGGTTCCAGATGGCGTTCATCCTCGCCGGTGTGTTTTCCGGAATCGTGGTTGGTGCGATTCCCGGGTTGACAGGCTCGATGCTCATCGCGCTGACGCTTCCCATCACGTTTCACATGTCGCCTCTCCATGCCACGACACTCCTGGTGGCCATGTACGTGGGATCGATCGCGGGCGGGCTGATCACGGCGACCCTGCTGCGGATGCCGGGGTCGCCGGCAGCAGTGATGACGACGCTCGACGGCTATCCGCTGGCGAAGTCGGGGCAGCCAGGGCGCGCACTTGGATTCGGCATCACCGCGTCATTCATCGGCTCGCTGGTTGCGTGGGTGGCCCTTGCCACCATTTCCGAACCCCTGTCCGAACTCGCGGTCAGGCTGACACCGTTCGATTACTTCGCACTCGTGATGATGGCCATGGCGCTCATTGCCTCCGTCGCGGGAGGCGACGTGATCAAGGGGCTGGTAACGGGGTTCCTCGGCATGCTCGTCACCTTTCCGGGGATCGATCCCTCCGGAGGGGAAGTCCGGCTGACCTTCGGCGCGAACGACCTCATCGGTGGATTCAAGCTGCTTCCGGTCCTCATCGGGGTTTTTGCCGTCAGCCAGATCTTCGCGGATGCGCTCGACATGAAATCGCGGCGGGAGACGGTCGAGTTTTCCGGCCGTGGAATGTTCATGTCGTTCAGGGACCTCAAGGAGCAGGCAGTCAACCTTTTTCGCTCCTCGATCATCGGCACGTTCATCGGAATCCTGCCCGGCGTGGGAGCTTCCGTCGGGTCGGCCCTGGCTTATCTCTTCGCACGTCTCGGTTCGAAGTCGCCGGAACGGTTCGGAAAGGGATCCGAGGAAGGAATCGTGGCGTCGGAAGCGGCCAACAACGCCACGGTCGGGGGTGCCCTGATTCCGCTGATCTCCCTTGGCATTCCGGGTTCCGTTACCGATGCGATCCTGATCGGTGCGCTCACCATCCATTCGCTCCAGCCCGGACCGCTCCTCTTCACGACCAATCCCGACATCGTGTGGAACGTCATTGGCGTCTATTTCGTTGCAACATTCGTCATGTTCGGATTGATGCTCGGACTGATCAGGCTCTATGTACGTGTCTCGATGATTCCCAAGTCGTACCTCCTCCCGGTGATCATGGTGTTTTGCGTCGTCGGGGTTTTTTCGCTCAACAACACGATGTTCGATGTCTGGACGATGCTCGTTTTCGGGGTGATCGGGTTCCTCCTTGAGCGCGCCGGCTTCAACCTTGGTCCTTTCGTGATCGGTTTTGTACTGGCCACGGTGGCCGAGGCGAAACTGCGCCAGGGCCTGATGTTCACTGGCGGTGACATAACGCCGCTATTTACGGAACCCCTGTCACTCGGAATGCTCGTCGTTGCGCTGGCGTTGCTGGTTTGGTCCCTCTGGGCCGAACATCGCCGGAAGCCATCGAAGGAACCGGGTGGCGGGAGGCTTGAGACATGAAGACGATTCTCCTGATGTTCGACAGCCTGAACAGGCGGGTGCTGGAATGTTATGGCGGTTCGGCGCACACGCCGAATTTTTCCCGCCTCGCCGCGCGTGGCGTGACTTTCGAGAACCACTACGTCGGATCGCTTCCCTGCATGCCTGCGCGCAGAGATATTCAGACCGGGCGGTTGAATTTCATGCATCGTTCCTGGGGCCCGCTCGAGCCGTTTGACGTCTGTTTTCCCGACATCATGAAACGAAATGGTGTCCATTCGCACCTGATCACGGACCACTACCATTACTTCGAGGACGGCGGCCTGAACTACCAGAACCGGTTTGCGACCTGGGAGCTTGAGCGCGGCCAGGAATGGGATCCCTGGAAGGCCTTGGTCGACGTCCCTTATGACAGGTTTCGAAAGACCTATCACCCGCTGCAGTATGCCCCTCCCGGAACGCCTGGCGGTCGCGCCCGGGGGATGATCAACCGCGAGTTCATCACGACCGAGGAGAATTACTCGATGCCGCGGTGTTTCGAACGCGCCTTCGAGTTCCTGGACCGGAACAGGAATGCTGACGACTGGTTCCTGCAGCTTGAATGCTTCGACCCACACGAACCGTTTGCGGCACCGGATTCTTACCGAGACAGATACGTGACGGGGTACAACGGGCCAAGACTCGATTGGCCGATCTACAAGCGGGTCGAGGAGACCAATCTCGAGATCGAGGAGATCCGGGCAAACTACATGGCGCTCGTGACGATGTGCGATGCGTATCTCGGCAGGCTGCTCGACTACATGGATGCGCATGGCATGTGGGAAGACACTGCGATTGTCATGACCACGGATCACGGTTTCATGCTTGGCGAGCATGACTGGTGGGCCAAGAGCCGCATGCCGTTCTATGACGAGATCGCCAACATTCCCCTTGTGGTGTGCCATCCGCACCACGCGGAACTGGCCGGGCAGCGGCGCCGGTCGCTCACGCAGAACATTGACCTTATGCCGACGCTCCTCGGGTGGCACGGCCTTGAGATTCCCGGAACCGTTTGCGGCCACCGGCTGGATCCGGTCCTGGAAACGGATTCGACCGGTCGCAGGGTTGCGCTCTACGGCCAGTTCGGCGCCGCGCTCAACGCGACCGACGGCCGATTCACCTATTTTCTCTACCCGGAGGGTCCGTACGACCTGGATGCCCAGGCGATTTTCGAATACACGCTGATGCCGACCCACCAGCAGGATTTCTTCGCCGTATCCGAGTTCGAAGGCACGGAAATGGTACGCGGTTTCGACTTCATGCAGAATTTCCCGGTCATGAAGATTCCCGCCCGAAAGGTCGATGCCAGGGGGCAGGGCGCGGCCATCGAAGACACCGTCACGGTGCTGTATGATCTCGAAAACGATCCAGGCCAGGAATTCCCGATCCGCGATGACACCGTAACGTCGCGACTCGAGTCTGAAATGCGCCTGGTCATGAAGCACCATGAAGCGCCATCAGAGGCCTATTCCAGGCTTGGATTGAGTCGGTAACCTCCGGAGCAAGACGGCAGCAAGTATACGGGGACCAAGTAGAGCCATAGGCCGGATTCCTGCGGCCTGCGAGGTGACCATTAAAACGCGCAAGCGAATCCTTAATGTCAGTGCATGATACTCGGTGCGCTGGAGATGACGGTCCCCTGATGCCAACTGGAATGCCATGACGAGAACCAAATTACAGAAGGTATTGGACACAACTAGATTTAAGCGAAAAGGCAGTCTGGGAGTTCGACTTTACCGCGAAGAACGCGAAAGAACCAACTTGCTCTTCGTACGCCTGACGGTATTCGGAGATGCGACTTTGCAATTCTACATCAACCATCCAACCCGCGAGGTATGACGCACAGGAGGTCCCATGCATGATCTGTTGATTCGAAACGCCAGCCTGTCTGACGGCCGCACCGGGATCGACATTGCGATCACGGACGGCAAGATTGCCGATGTCGCACCTGGTATTTCGGCTGAGGCAAGTGAATTTCTGGATCTTGATGGCTGGCTCGTCACGCCACCGTTCGTCAATCCCCACTTCCACCTTGACGCGACGCTGAGCGCTGGGCGTCCGAGGGTCAACCAGAGCGGAACCCTGCTGGAGGGGATCGAGATTTGGGGCGAACTCTCGCCTACGCTCACGGTCGATGATTTCTATGAGCGAGCGAGGGAACTCTGTCACTGGTCGATAGCCCGTGGCTGCCTCGCAATCAGGAGCCATGTCGACATCACTGACAACGCTCTCCTCGCGGTGGACGCCCTCTTGTCTCTTCGCGAAGACTTGGCGCCCTGGATCGACCTGCAGCTCGTCGCTTTCCCGCAGTACGGCTACTTCCGTCACCCGAATTCACGCGAGAATGTCATCCGCGCGCTCGACCGGGGAATCGACGTGGTCGGCGGTATTCCGCACTTCGAGCGCACCATGGATGAGGGTGGCGAGTCGGTTGTGGCGCTCTGCAGGATCGCTGCTGACCGCAGCCTTCTGGTCGACATGCATTGCGACGAAACGGATGATCCGAATTCCCGCCACGTGGAACGACTTGCCGCCGAGACACAACGCCTCGGAATGCACGGCCGCGTTGCCGGATCACATTTGACGTCGATGCACTCGATGGACAATTACTACGTCAGCAAGCTTCTTCCATTGATTCTGGAATCTGGCCTGGCTGCCATCGCCAACCCGCTCATCAATATCGCAATCCAGGGGCGCCATGACACGTACCCCAAGCGTCGCGGCCTGACCCGTGTCAAGGAAATGGTCGAGATCGGGATTCCGGTCGCTCTCGGCCACGATTGCGTGATGGATCCCTGGTACAGTCTTGGCAGCCACGACATGCTGGAGGTCGCCAATATGGCCGTCCACGTTGGCCACATGACCGGTGTTTCCGAGGTGGAAGCAATGTTTGCCGGCGTGACGACAACCGCCGCCGAGGTTATGCATCTCGACGGGTACGGACTCGAGCCGGGTTGCAACGCGGATCTCGTGGTCTTGCAGGCGCGTAGTCCTGTCGAGGCCATCCGGTTGCGTGCGAACCGGCTTTACGTACTTCGACGGGGAAAAGTGATTGCGGAGACAGCACCCCAGGAGGTCGCCATTACCCTTGGTGACGATCGGAAAACCATCGACTTTATCCCGGAGAGTGCATCGAAAAGGGAACATTTGGCGCAATGACGGCAATCGCGACCAGCCAGTTCACCCCGTTCTCGGCAGATCTTTCGACGGCCTTGTTGCAGGCGATCCCCTGCCTGTTCAGATTTCGGACTTGCGGCGTGCGTTGCGATGACCATAATTCCGTTGTTTTTTGTCGAATGCAGACGGACGCAGGTGTGCTCCCGCTTGGCAACTGAAGACGCTACAAAAAGGAGTTCATGTCATGCCCTCCGTTTTCTCCCGCTGGCCGAACGAGGGTTTCAACCTCGGCGAAGCCTACGTTCCGCTTCCCGAAGCAGTACTTGATGATTTGATGCGCGGGGAGGACGAAAAATCTGCCGGTCCTGCACAGGAGTGGGCATCCGCTCAAATGGACCGGCGTGTTTACCGTAATCACGGGTTTTTCGTTATCGACGGAGCCAGCTACCCGGACCTCGATCCGGAGCAACGCGTTCATTTCACGAAGCGCCTTGCACCCTGCCTGGGGAAACCAATTGTTCATCACTCAAAGCACTTGAAGCAGGACCTCGTGACGGACGTCAAGGACAAGGGTGTTCGTTTCTCAAGCAGCAAGAACCAGAATTTCAGCTCGTCGAACCAGGAGGCGGTGGAACATACGGAGTCCACGGAGCTTCCCACGCCGATCGGCGCATTCCTGCTGCATAGCATCCAGCCGGCGTACAAGGGCGGAGCCAATCGCTTCGTTAACGCCTACACGTTGCTGGATACATTGGAGGCAGCCGACGCCGGATACGTTGAGGTCCTGAAACGACCATTCTGGTTCGACACTGCACGGGGCGAACGGGTCGAGGCCCCGATCGTTTCCCATGACGATCAGGGAAACCTCGACTTCAGGTGGATGCTTGCTTTCCTGGAGAACGGAAAGCCTTACACGGCACATTGGGATGACCACACGCAGGAGGCGATCGATGCCGTCCGCGACATGATGCCCAAGCTTCGCATCAAGGTCACCCTTGGCAGGGGCGACATTGTCATCGTCAACAACAAGATGATGCTCCATGCCCGTGACGGCTTTGAGGATCATCACGACCATCCGCAACGTTGGCTGCTGCGCAGCTGGTTCGTGTGAAGTTCCATGAAGTATGGACTGGACGTTGATGTTGGAACGATGACCGCGATCTGACTGGATCGTGAGAGTACCGGGGGTCCGGCCGACCTGTCCGGGGCGCGACTCGGTTCTTCGATCGCCCTCAGCTCCAGCCGAATGGGTTTCGAGACAACGCCGCTTTCGCGCACGACCCCCGGTCGGTAACGCGCAACACGCCCGCCATGACATCAATGTCGCGAGGCGGATTGGCAGATGCATTTGGACCAGGATTTGCGCCCAAAAAATCCATCCTAAGCAATTCGGGATAGGGCTTGGTAACGAAAGGAGGAACCCGACGAGGAATTCAAGGGGGGAAAGAATCCGTGAAGCCATTCACTGCATTTGTAGGCATATTTGACCTGTTGCTGGGCGCCGGAACCGCGTCTGCGGAGTAACCGGAGCTTACGATTAACATGCTCGTTCCATTTGGTGCCGGCGGCGGGATGGAGGTGCCGGTTCGTATATTTCGCAGCGGAAATGGAAAAATTCTCGGTAACTGCTCACCCCTTGTTGGTTCCGTGCTTTGGGCAGTGCATCTTTATCATGTCGGCGGCCTTTCCAGCAGGACGGTGATCAGGATGCCCAGCAGGGTGAACAGGACGCCGATCACGGCATCGACCTCTTCGGACACCTTGCCGTCCTTTCGCAGCGCGGCGATGCGGGCCTTCGCGCCCTCGAACTCCTCGCGCAGCGATGCCGGGTTCACCGTCGCCATCACCCGGCCTCCACCGCCAGCACCGCGAGCCGCTCACCCGTGTTAGCGGCTGGGATAATGCGCGGTACTCTGGGTGGTTCGCCGCGTTTTTTCATCGCGCGGATGTCTTCGACATGGGGCGGTTGTGGTACATGGAAATCCTCCGTTTCAGACCGTGAAGGCCGCACGGGTAGGCTCCCGAGCCATCTCTGTGTCGCCGGATGCGCAGGCCTCAATTCCGACCGGACCTGCGCGGCCCGTGTCCTACAGCGCATGCTCCACACGACAAGGCAAGGGCGCAGTGAAAGGCTTGGGGGCGCAACCGATCGGTTGACAATGATGGATCGGGCGCACGTCCAGGTCGACCGTTTTCATCGAAAGGACTGCCCGCTCCATTCGGGTCAGGGTCTTGTATCCCAGGTCACAGACTGCCGCCGTCAGGTCCGTCGCGCCCAGCTATGTGCGGGAAAAAATGTCGTCTCTGGCGGCTCTACCCCCAGTCGATTCCTACTCCCCTACATCGGCGTCAATGGATTGCACGGGTTATCCCCGATCACGTGGGGAATCCGAGGATTGACGGGGACAGACGCTCGTCAATTTTGACGCGGAATCAAGACGAGGCCGATACAAAGCAGCAAACTGAACAACGCCATGTATTCAGCAGTCCAGACTGGCAAGACAAACAACATCCGACTTAGTTCGAGATTGAATTCCTCAATACCGTCGCTCATTCCTCCGATCACAAACACCGTGGCGATGGCGATGGCGATTCCGGCAATCCATGCAGACCGACGGTATCCCAACCGCCAGAGCTGGCGGCAGAGCAAGGCGGGCAGAACAGAGATGTACGCGAAAATGACGGCCGCAACCGCCAACAACGGCCAGAATGAATGTAACGTGGACATGTCCGGGTTGCGCGGAAAACCAATCTCAGGTGCCTGCCACCACAAGCCTTCCACCCAATCCAAGTGGCCTTGGAATCGTTCGTAGTTCACGATCCTCGTGATAACGGCAACCGGTAGCCAGGAGAGCGCCAATCCAAAATCCAACTTGCCTGGTAGTTTCCCGGTTCATCATGCGATATCTCTGGCCGAGAAGAAAATCCGTACAATTCCCGATATCTGCTCATGACCCAAAGGACCCGCCGGAAAAAGGGTCGCTGAACTGATTTCCGAACCTTGGCTGCATTGATCGCTGCGACGAATTCTCTAGCACGGAGCGGAGTGTCCAGAATCACGTCCAGTGACTGGACCTCTGCGTCCTTTTAACAAGAGCACAGCAATGAACAGCGGCGCGCTGAATATTGCCAAGTACGCTACGATCCAGACAGGCAAGAGATGTGCAACAATGACCAGCGATCCACGCTCGGCATTGGTCGGGATGCCATACCAGTAAAGAAGCGCCGCTGTTATTGCGGCCATCGCGATCCATGCAACCCATGCTGTTCGGCGATAGCCGGATTGCCAAACCTGTCGGCAGAGCAGTACAAGCGGAAGACCGATTGGCCCCAGGACGACCAGGGAGAACACAAGATATTTCAGGATCACCGGCCAAAGTGTCGCGAACCTGTCGACAAAGATCTCCATGGGAAACCCGAACACGAGAACCTGGAGCAAGATCCCGAACCCCCAGAATCCAAAATACAGCAAGGGAAGCCAGGTCAATGCCAACAGCCAGAAACTCACGCGATTATCCACCTTCCCACCTTTCACATCGAAGGTTAGCCCTTAATTCGATGATCCTGCAAGTCTGGCCCAACCCATACGGTTATATTGGCGTTGAGGATGAGGAAGACATCGCGGAGGTGAAGTCATAAAATTGCTGGGTAATTTGGGAGGGGCATGCTTCCGTTGAGTTATCGAATCCGCCGGCATTTCGCTGGCCTCAATGGAAGGACACGCCCCATGGAAAAGAGAATACCCGGATCGATGCGCACGCGCGAGACCCTTTCCGAGTTGATCGAAGGCCGCCTGTCTGCGCCGGAAGCCCGTAGCGAACTGGTGCGTCTGGCGACCCGTCTGATCATCGAGGAAACCCTGGAGGCGGAGAGCCGCGATGTGCTCGGACGTGGCTACTACGAGCACGGCGGCGATCCTGGCCGGGGCTACCGCAACGGCAACCGGACCGGACGGATGAAGACCGCCGAAGGGGCGGTGGAATACACGGCACCGCAAGGCGATCCGGACCACCAACCTGCTGGAGCGCCTGTTCGGCGAGGAGCGGCGACGCCTGAAAGTGATCCCCAACGCCTGGGGCGAGAAGGCGGTGCTCAAGTTGATGTTTGCCACGATGACCCGGGCTTCGGAGAAGTGGCGGTCGATCGGGGTGACCGGCTTCGAGCGGCGCCAGATGGAACAGATCAGGGAGGAGCTGGACGAGGAGTACGAAAAAGCAACCGGACCCGCCCAGAACCCGAAAACGGAAGCATGCCCCTCCAAATTATCCAGCAGATTCGGGACTTGACCCATGCCAGGACAGCAGATCTGTGCAACGGTAAACCCTTGAGCGAAATCGCCGCCGGAACAAGCCATTCCGAATCCTACATCCGGACCCGGGCCCAGCTCGCCTTTCTTTCACCCGCGATCCAAAAAGCGATCTTTGAGGGTCGCCAGCCACCAGACCTCGCCCTCAAACGGATCGTCCGCAAACCAATTCCACTCGATTGGGATAGGCAGGCCAAATTGTATGGCTTTGACGTAAGTTCAGGTCATCCCTGATCCCCATCTGCACTTCCCTGTTTCTGCAGAAGAGTTCCCTGATGATCGCGAAAAAATTCCCAATGAATTTGCGCAGGGAAATC
Organism: Paracoccaceae bacterium; assembly: GCA_963664045.2. Taxonomy (GTDB): domain Bacteria; phylum Pseudomonadota; class Alphaproteobacteria; order Rhodobacterales; family Rhodobacteraceae; genus JAPPHA01. The sequence continues at coordinate 479,834 of CAXXGT010000009.1, forward strand.
ATCCGTAACACGTTGAAACTACGTCCAGATTTATGGGGAAATTTGGCCAAATGGCTCAGATTCCCAGAAATTTCCCTGTTAATTCCCTGTTAGCAGGGAATTTTGGCCCTAACCGAAGCGCGTGATGGTGCCTCCGGAGACGACCCTGGGAAATCGCTCTGAACAACAACGCAACGGTCGTCTCTCTGGGAAATACCAAAGTCCAAGCCCCCGGAAGAAAGGGAGAAATCAGGGAAAAGGGCTGTTTGCTGGCAGAGACTGGGGTGGGTGGCGGAGACGAAGGGATTCGAACCCTCGAGACGGGACAAACCGTCTACTCCCTTAGCAGGGGAGCGCCTTCAACCACTCGGCCACGTCTCCGCCGACCGCAATAGCGAACTGTGGCGATAGAGTTCAAGACTAGAATCGAATCATTCGCGTCCAGGGTAGCCGATGTACGCGGCGTTGTTCCGCTTGTCCGTCAGGAATGACCGATTCCCTTCGCATCTCGTCGGTCGACGCACGGATTACGTTGTGTCGGATATCGGAACCCAACCGAGAAGTCACAGGGACCTGGGATGTATCCTGGACTAGGTCAGTCGAGACATCCCGTCACAAAGTTCCGAAAGTTCCCCATTACTGGCTGTCGACTAGCACGGAAGATTGTCAGGAAACGGCCGTCTGAGGCCGCATGTCCTGTCTGCTCACGCCAGCCACAGGGACAGGTCTTTTCATGGCATCGCGCCTGAAAGGTTCCCCGAGTTCCTGGTTCAGGACGACCTCGATGAACGTGGTCTGGTTGTCCTTCAACTGTGCCCTGACAGCCATGTTGAGCGCATCGGTCAATGAAGCCATGGTCGTAACCTGGACGCCTTCCATCCCGCATGCCCTGGCAATCGCGGCATACGAGACGTCGAGGTCCAGTTCGGTACCAACGAAATTGTCGTCGAACCAGAGCGTCGTGTTTCGTTTTTCGGCGCCCCATTGATAGTTCCGGAAAATGATCATCGTGATCGGCGGCCACTCATTCCGGCCACAAGCCGTCATTTCGTTCATCGAGATTCCGAAGGCCCCATCGCCGGCGAACCCGACAACCGGCGTATCAGGGTTTCCTATTTTCGCGCCGACAATCGCCGGAAACCCGTAACCACAGGGGCCGAACAGACCCGGTGCGAGGTATTTGCGGCCCTGCTCAAAGGTCGGATAGGCGTTTCCGATCGCGCAATTGTTCCCGATGTCCGAGGAAATGATCGCATCCCTTGGCAAGGAGGTCTGAATTGCGCGCCATGCCATTCGGGGTGACATGTGACTCGGCTGGCTCGCCCGAACTCTTTCGTTCCAACTTGTGCCTGGGTCGTCGTCTTCGTGATCCATGGACGTAAGTTCCTGGGCCCAGGCTGACTTGATCCTCGCGATCGTGGCAAGACGGTCTTCACGACCCGCATCCCCGGCGTCAGCAGGCAGGCGGCTGAGCAAGGACTGTGCGACGCTTCGTGCGTCTCCGACTATCCCGACCGTGACAGGCTTGGTCAGGCCGATCCGGTCAGGATTGATGTCGACCTGAATGATTGAGGCGTCCTCTGGCCAGTAATCGATTCCATACCCGGGCAGCGTGGAGAACGGGTTCAAACGGGTGCCAAGTGCAAGGACGACATCGGCTTTCGCGATCAGTTTCATTCCGGCCTTGGACCCATTGTAGCCGAGCGGCCCTGCAAACAGCGGATGTGAGCCAGGGAAGGCGTCATTGTGCTGGTACCCGCAGCAAACCGGGGCTCCAAGTCGTTCGGCAAGCGCGACGGATTCGGCAATCGCGTCTCCAATGACGACACCTGCTCCGTTCAGGATTACCGGAAACCTTGCCCGCGAAATAAGTTCGGTGGCTTTGGCCAGCGCATCCTCGCCGCCGGACGGGCGCTCAAAATCGACGACCGAGGGAAGGTCGATATCGACAACTTGAGTCCAGTAGTCCCGCGGAACATTGATCTGGGCGGGAGCCGATGCGCGTTTCGCCTGCATGATGACGCGATTCAGGACCTCGGCCATTCTCGACGGGTCACGAACCTCTTCCTGGTACGCAACCATGTCCCTGAACAGGGCCATCTGCTCAACTTCCTGGAAACCACCTTGGCCCATTGTCTTGTTGGCGGCCTGCGGGGTCACGAGGAGCAGAGGTGTATGGTTCCAGTACGCAGTCTTGACCGGCGTAACGAAGTTGGTGACCCCTGGACCGTTTTGGGCAACCATCATGGCCATCTTGCCGGTAGCCCTGGTGTAGCCGTCGGCCATCATCCCGGCATTGCACTCATGTGCAGCGTCCCAGAAAGTGATGCCGGCGGCCGGGAAAAGGTCCGAAATCGGCATCATTGCCGACCCGATGATTCCGAACGTGTGTTCGATGCCGTGCATCTGGAGAACCTTGATGAATGCCTCTTCCGTTGTCATCTTCATTGGTCTGCCGCCCTTTTCCGCAGGTCAGGTGATTTACGCGCAGTTGATCGTTCTTCCGCCAGCACCGGCCAGTTTCCAGAAGATCGTGATTGCCACATGCATTTGTACGGATGTTTGACGAGGCTGCAACGCCGTCGGTCACGTAAAGACGCCATGTTGCGCTTCCTGTAGCGCCAGAATGGCGACGCAATGATTCCAGAATGAAGTCACATGCAATTGCGGCGTTTCAGGTGCGGTCGTCTGGGTCTCTGTTTCTGCTCGCAGCAAGAGCTTCGACTATCATCTCGGGCAAATTGCATCGGACCGTCCGCTCCTCTTACCGCAGGACTTCGGGTCATAATTGAAAGCCATTTGCGCCAGGAACCGCCCGGTTCATTGCCTCGGACTCGGTGACGGTGAAGAACCCGGTCGTGATTGCTTATGAAACCGGACGCATTGCCACCTGCACTTGAACTTGGCCGGGCTCGAGTGGATATGGGTTGTCATGTTGTCGCAAGGTCTTGATCCGGCGTCAGCAGCTTTCGGCGAACATGGCAAGGACAACTCCGCCGAAGTGTTTGTCATTTGGCTTGGCCGCCTCCCGGTTCATCGCCGTACCGCTGCAAGGGAACAAAAGGTATCGTTGATGCGCCTCGTTTCTGATTTCTCAATCCGCCATCCAGGCAAGCGGAATTCCGAAGATGTCAGCAAACTTCCCGGGAGCGGCCGTGCTCAATACGGATCCAGAACAAATGCTCTGGTGGTGTCGGGAAGAGCGGTGGCATCGATTGTGATGGTACTTTCGTTTGCCACGTCAACCAGTTCTGCGGGAAAGAACCTCAGGAATTCATCGATCGTGAACATGTCGTTCCGAAGATATTCCGGTGTGCGGTAGTGCATTGGTATGACCACGCGCGGAGCCACATGGCCGATCACCCTCATCAATTCATCGAGCGAGATGACCGGAAAACCGCCCGCATGACCCAACAACACGTTGACCCCGCTGAAAAATTCCAATTGGTCGTCTGAGAAATCTTCGCCCATGTCACCCATGTGCCCGACCTCCAGGCCATCGACCGCGAACCGGTACATGGCATTCTGGTCGGGATGTCCGCTCGGATGATCCGAGTGTTCCATTGCCTCGATCGCGGAAAACCGGATTCCGTGGGTCGATGTGGTGCCACCATCCAGCGCAACTTCGAGTGCGTCAATCACGGTTGCGCCGGGTTTTTTTGGAACGAGGTGGTCATTGTCGTGAAAATCGTCGCTGCTACTCGATTTGATCACGATGTCGGCGGGATCCGGAAAGGGCTTGAAACCCGCCTTTTCGGGGTCGTAGGGATCGGTGACGATTCTGAGGCCACTTTCGGAAACGATTCCGAAACTCGCCTGACCATACCATGTGAATTCAGCCATTGCTCAACCTTCCTGACCTGTGCCGAGCGCGAAAAGAGTTGCGCCTGGATAACGATACGCGAAAAAGAGATCGGATTTGTTCTGCAGTCAAAACCCGAAAGCCTTGTTTGTCAAACCGGATTCACTGCCCGCGGATGAGCGCACAAGGGTGGCGACGGCCAAGTGGTGGCAGCGGACTTCTCGCCTGCAACAGGAAAGACGGCGGATCCGTATCCGTGCCTTGCGCTCGAAACCGGGAATGGAAATGAGGAACGCAGTCCGCCGTGGTCGCGCACGCGAGATCGCAGCGGGTGTGCGGCGAGGCAGATGGCAAAGCAGTGGCGCCGGCATTTGGGCAGCCGGAGTGGCTATTGTCGAGAACGCCAGGACGCCTCGACGGTATCATGAGACTTCATTCGGACGATTGAAATTGCGCCGAATGAACGGAATGTTGTTTTCACGCTCGGTCAAATCAGTCTGACGAGTCCGCTCACCGCCCGAGAAACCGACAATTCAAGGCAACCCGGTTGTTGCTGTTTTGCCTGCGTCACCGGGATCGACCGACCGAAGCGTTGGTCGGCGTTCCGGGTCCCTGGAACTCGTCAAGCCGATAACCCTGGAGGAACAGCAACCCGCTGAGGTCAGCGAACTCGAGAACGTGCCGACTGCGCGCCGCGACTGCGGGTTTAGAATGTAACGCAACGCCAATGCCGGCCATTCGCAACATGTCCAGGTCATTCGCGCCGTCTCCCACTGCCAGAACGTCCTTCGCCCGCAACTCCAACCTTTCGGTGACTTCCGTCAGCATTTCGGCCTTTGCTTCTCGCCCAAGTATGGGTGTTCCAGGCTCGCCTGTTAGCTTGCCGTCCCGCTTGAGCAATGCATTGGCCCGGTATTCGTCGAACCCGAGGCGGGCCGCGACGACCCTGGTGAAATCGTCGAAGCCCCCCGAAACGAGTACGCTATAGGCGCCATGTGCCTTCATGGTCGCGACGAGTTCCAGCCCGCCGGGCGCCAGCGTGATTCGGTTTTCGACGACGTGATCAATGACCGAAACATCCAGCTCCGCGAGGAGACTGACCCTGTACCGAACGGCGTCTTCGAATTCGAGCTCGCCGTTCATTGCCGCGGCAGTGATCTTTTTGACTTCATCCCCGATTCCGACATGCGCCGCGAGTTCATCAAGGCTTTCCTCGAGAATCATGGTGCTGTCCATGTCGGCGAACAGCACTCTTTTCTTGCGGTTGGCACCTGGAACCACGCAAAGATCCACCCGGCAGGTGTGAAGCCTCGTCCGGATGTCGCCGATCGCCCCGGGATCAGGCTTTTCACCGAGCAGGAACTCACAGGCTTGTCCGTCAGCCAACCAACTGATCGTGTCGCCTTTCAGGCGGTCCCTGACGGGCCGGACGATCTCCGGCGTCAGTCGTGCCACGCCGGGATTCGAAACTAGGACGGCGATATACATCAGGAGCCTCTTGTTGCGCCGACAAGACCAGTATCGATTGACACGTGGACAATCTCACGGAGCGGAGAGTGCGTGCAACATCTCATATTTCAATGGATGCTGTCCCTGTAGATCGGTCCGGGAGTCGACGAATTCCTCCATCCCCTGGACCTGCCGGTTCCGGTTCAAGGTCCTTCGCGATGGAATCGCGGCATCCGCTTCCTTGCTTGAGAACCCGCCGGGCGTCAGGTAATGGCAGCGCGGGCCACTCCTCCCCAACGAGGGGCGTTTGCCTGAGAGGGTAATAAATGATCAATTCCAAGCCGGAGTTTCGTCCGGCAAACCCGAGGTTTTCCTCCGGCCCCTGTCCCAAGCCGCCGGGATGGGCGCCATCCGACCTTCCGCTCGATCTTCTGGGCAGGTCGCATCGTTCGCTTCCGGGCAAGGCCAGGCTGGAACGGTTGATCGGCCTGACGCGCGAAATCCTGAGGGTTCCTGACGACTATCGCGTTGGGATCGTCCCGGCGTCGGATACCGGTGCCGTCGAGATGGCGCTGTGGTCACTCCTGGGATGCCGTCCGGTCGATGTCCTTGCGTGGGAGAGTTTCGGAAAGGCGTGGCTAAATGACGTGGTGTCCGAACTCAAGCTGGACGGCGTCAATCGCCACGTCGCGGATTATGGACTGTTGCCCGATCTCGCTGCAGTCGATTTCAGCAATGACGTCATTTTCACATGGAACGGAACGACGTCGGGCGTTCGGGTTCCGGACGGCGCGTTTATCCCGGACGACAGGAGCGGGCTGACGATCTGCGATGCAACGTCAGCGGTCTTTGCTCAGGAGCTCCCGTGGGACAAACTCGACGTGACCACGTTTTCCTGGCAAAAGGCGCTCGGCGGAGAAGCAGCCCATGGAATGCTCATCCTGTCGCCGCGCGCCGCCGCGCGGCTCGAGTCGTGGACACCACCCTGGCCGATTCCCAAGGTTTTCAGACTGACCAGGGCTGGCAAACTCAACGAATCCATCTTCAGGGGCGCGACAATCAACACACCGTCGATGCTTTGCGTCGAGGACTGTATTGCGGCGCTCGAATGGGCATCGATTGTTGGCGGTCTCGATGCCATGATCGGCCGGGCAAATGCGAATCTGGCCGCCGTGACCGGGTTCGTGGAAAACCGCGACTGGCTGGACTTTCTCGCGGTCGATCCCGCGACCCGGTCCAACACTTCGGTCTGCCTGAAATTCGCACACCCGGGTGTTGCCATGCTCGACCCGAAGGCAAGAGCCCGGTTCGCGCGCGGAATCGTGTCACGGCTGGAAGAAGAAGCAGCCGCGTTCGACATCGGGTCCTACCGCGATGCGCCGCCGGGTCTGCGGATTTGGACAGGTAGCACGGTCGAGGTCAGCGATCTTGAAATGCTGTTCCCCTGGCTGGATTGGGCGTTCGCGTTGCAATTGACGGTGCTGAGTCACGATTGATCCCGCATCGTTGCCGGCCGCGCAGGGACCGCGGAAACCGTCATTGAATCACAACATGGGAGTAGCGAATTGGTCAGCGTACTCGTATCGGACAGGCTCAGCGAGTCTGCAGTTCAGGTCTTTCGGAACAACGGAATCGATGTCGCATTCGAACCCGATCTGGGAAAGAACAAGAAGGCGCTTCGGGCGCGTGTCGGTTCCTTCGACGGACTCGCGGTGCGTTCGGCCACCAAGGTATCGGAACAACTGCTGTCGTCTGCCCATCGCCTGAAAGTCATCGGACGCGCCGGAATCGGCGTCGACAATATAGATGTCAACGCCGCGACCCGGCGGGGCATCATTGTCATGAACACGCCGTTCGGCAACTCGATCACCACGGCCGAACATGCGATCTCGCTGATGATGGCGGTCGCACGGCAGATACCGGAGGCAAATGCGTCAACCCACGCGGGAAAATGGGAAAAAGCGAAGTTCATGGGGGTGGAGGTTACCAACAAGACCCTCGGGCTGGTCGGTTGCGGCAACATCGGGTCCATCGTGGCGGACCGTGCGCTGGGGCTGAAGATGAGAGTAGTTGCATATGACCCGTTCCTTTCCCCGGAACGGGCCGAACGACTGGGTGTCAGGAAGGTGGGTTTCGGCGAACTTCTCAAGGAGTCTGATTTCATTTCACTCCACGTCCCGAAAACCGACCGAACCGAAAGACTGATCGATTCGGAAGCAATCGCGGGGATGAAACCGGGCGTTCGCATCATCAATTGTGCACGTGGCGGGATCGTGGATGAAGCCGCCCTGGCCGAAGCGCTCAAGTCCGGGGTCGTGGCAGGTTCCGCGTTCGATGTGTTCGAGACGGAACCGGCAACGGAAAGCCCGCTTTTCAACCTGCCCAATGTCGTGTGCACACCGCACCTCGGTGCGGCGACCCTTGAGGCCCAGGAAAACGTGTCGATCCAGGTGGCCGAACAAATGGTGGACTACCTGCTGCGGGGAGCCGTCACCAACGCCATCAACATGCCGTCAATCAGCGCTGAAGAGTCTGCGGTCATTGGTCCCTTCGTTCAACTGGCCGCGTATCTCGGGTCCTTCGTCGGGCAAATGACGGAAGAGCCGATCGAGAGCATCAACATTCTTTACGACGGGGAAGTCGCCCGCATGAATACGCGGGCGCTCGATAGTGCCTTGATTGCCGGAATGATCAAACCGCAAGTTCCCGATGCGAACATGGTGTCGGCTCCGATCATTGCACGCGAGCGAGGTGTGAAGATCTCGACGACAACTCAAGAGCAATCCGGCGTGTTCGAAAGTTACATCCGGTTGACAGTCAAGACCCGCAGCTTGACCAGATCCGTCGCCGGAACGGTTTTTTCCGATGGCAAGCCACGCTTTATTCAAATCAAGGGCATCAACATCGATGCCGAGGTCGGCCGGCACATGCTGTACACGACCAACAATGACGTGCCGGGCGTGATCGGAACGTTGGGGACCGTATTGGGTGACGCCGGGGTCAACATCGCGAATTTCACCCTGGGTCGTACGGGGCCGGCAGGGAACGCGATAGCCCTGCTTGAACTCGACGAACCGCTGGACGATGAGAACGTCAAGGCTTTGCGTGAAACCGGCAAGTTTCAACGTGTCCGACCGCTCGACTTTGATGTGGCTACCTGAATTCGCCCCGAGCGAAACGCTCCAACACATCCGGCACCTCGTCCGGGCGGTGGACGAGGACGTCAGCGCCAGCGTTGCAGAGCTCTTCGGAAGTGCCATATCCCCAGAGTACGCCGATCGACCCGATCCCGTTGTTTCTGGCGCCGGCCACATCGTGGCGACGATCCCCCATCATCCGGGTACTGCCAGGCGCGGCACCCGTCCGTTCGAGGACGAACCTGATCAATTCGGTCTTGTCGCCACGCCTTCCGTCGAGTTCGGAGCCGAAAACTCCGTCAATCAGCGAGTCGAAGTCGAAATACTCGATGATTCTTTCGGCAAAAACCTGCGGTTTTGAGGTAGCCAGAAAACATCGAACCCCGGCTGATTTCAAGTTCGCGAGCATGTTGCGCGCGCCACCGTACGGCCTCGCTTCGTACATGCCGGTTTGCGAAAACCGGTCGCGATAGAGGGAGATTGCACGTCCGACATCCTCGTCCGGCCCGAGAAGAACGGGAAAACTTTCCGACAACGGTGGCCCGATGCACCATTTAAGATCATCTGCGGATGGTGCATCGATCCCGAATTCATGGAGAGCAAACCTGATCGATCCGGTGATCCCGACCTTGGGGTCAATCAGCGTGCCGTCGAGATCTATGAACAGGGTGTGCGACACGCAGCGAATTCAGCTTGACGAGTTATCTTGGTCACGGACGATCGGAGTTCGTGTTCAGACTTGTGCCGGTCGCGGGCGTTCAACTGCTCTCAATCCCTCAGCAATTCATTGATCGACGTTCGCGCACGGGTTCTGGCGTCGACTTTCTTGACGATGACGGCGCAGTAGAGGTGGACGCCGTTTCGTGACGGGGTCGATCCGGACACGACCACCGATCCCGAGGGTACCTCCCCGTACATGACCCTTCCGGTTTCCCGATCGACGATCCGGGTCGACTGACCGATGAAAACTCCCATGCCCAGCACCGACCCTTCGCGGACAATGCAGCCTTCAACGACCTCGGATCTCGCACCGATGAAACAGTTGTCCTCGATTATTGTCGGTCCGGCCTGCATTGGTTCCAGCACGCCGCCGATCCCGACCCCGCCGGAAAGATGCACATTCTTGCCGATCTGGGCACAGGATCCCACCGTGGCCCAGGTGTCAACCATCGTACCGGAATCGACGAATGCGCCGAGATTGACAAAACACGGCATCAGGACGACATCCGGTGCCACGTAGGCGGATCTTCTGACGATACAATTGGGCACCGCCCTGAATCCGGCCTCGCGCCATTGCCGTGCATCCCAGCCCTTGAACTTGCTGTCGACCTTGTCCCACCAACCGCCGCCTTGAGGACCGCCGCCGTGAATCGCCATGTTCTGCAATCGGAAACCGAGAAGTACAGCCTTCTTGGCCCATTGGTTGACATGCCACTGGCCGTCATCCCTGGGTTCGGCGACGCGCAACCGCCCCGAATCAAGGGCACTAAGGGTCTCCTCGACCGCTTCGCGCGCTTCTCCACCGGTCTCAGGGGAAATCGAAGTGCGCTCCGTCCAGGCAGACTCGACGGCTCGTTCCAGCCAGGCAAATGACATTGCGATGCTCCTGATTGCGCGAGCGATATTCGCGGTCTGATATGGCCAATTGAGTTGCCATGCAATGCAACAAGGCGCGAATTCTCAAGAAGCCATGTTCGAGCCGGTCCCAAGATCCGGAACACCGGGATTCGTGACCGAGGGCAGCGTGCCGTCAAGACCCGCGCGACCAATGGAACCGATGCGAACCAGACGGATTCACCGGTTTTCACCGATCAGACAATGCCTTTGTGCAGTCATCGACCAATTCCCATCCTGTTGGCAATATCCGACGGCGTTTCATCATCTTCGTTTCGCGCCGTGACATCGGCACCTTGCGCCACGAGTTCATCGTATAACTCCTCCAAGCCCCTCTCTGCCGCAGCGTGGAGCGGAGTGTTGCCATATTCATCTCTCGCGTCGAGGTCGGCCCCCTTGGCGACGAGCCACGCAACCGCGTCAACTGAATTTCCGCTGGCAGCATCATGCAACGGAGTACTGCCCAGGGCACTCTTCGCATCGATGCTGGCCCCGTTGGCGACGAGCCATTCAAGCGAATCCACTGCATTCCACTCGGCTGCCGTATGCATCGGCGTACGGCCAAAGTTGTTTGTTGCATGGATGTCGGCCCCGTTGGCGACAAGCCACCCAAGTGCATCCACGGCGTTCCCCCAAGCCGCACCGTGCAAGGGTGTCGTGCCGTAATCATCCGCCCTTTTGATGTTTGCACCCTTGGCGACGAGCCACTCAAGTGTATCAACGGCATTCCCCCACGCGGCGAGATGCAAAGGGGTACGGCCGACATCGTTCGTCGCGTGGATGTCGGCCCCGTTGGCGACAAGCCTTTCAAGTGCTTCAACGGCGTTTCCCAAAGCTGCCAAGTGCGACGGCGTGTGTCCTCTCCTCAGGAAGACACCGGACGTCAGAAATGGCCGGACCTTGCGCATGAGTGTGTCGGAAACCCGGCGTCCGTCGCTTTTCAGGCGGTAGTCAACGGCCACGCCCGCATCCACGAGCGCCTCGGTCAGTCTCGGCAAGTTCAGAGGGCCGCGTAATGGAGGTCCGTCCAGCCGTTCTCGTCGACGTAGCTGGCAGTTGGCTCACGACCGACGACTTCCAGGAAACGCCGATACTCCTGTTCGGAAGCTGCCGCCGCGGAATCGTCCCCGCTTTGCCCGTCAGTTGAGAGCCAGGAATGTGCCTCGACCGAATGTACACCTCTCGGAAATTCGGACAGATACTTCCGGTACGCCGCTGGTGTATCGACCGTCCGTGCGGCAAGCCACGCGAGATCGTCGCTGGCCTTCCCCAGCGCCATCAACGCATCCGACTGTTCAGATGTCAGGAACCCGGTAGATGGAAGCCCCTTCGCCTGCTGGTAACCCGCAATGCCTTGCCGCGTGCGTGAGCCAAAGGCCCCGTCGACGATGCTGACGTCGTAGCCCAGGGTCACGAGGCCATGTTGCACCAGAATGCGCTGATCAAGCGTAAGATCAAGAGTGTCCTCCAGCATCTCGGGAGTCGCGTCCCGTGATCGCGTCCCATCACCCGAGCCGATGGACACATCGACGCCGGATCCTCCGAGGATGGCCAGACAGGCTCGTGCCTCCTCGACAAAGCGGCTCTCGGGGAATTCGAAGATGAATGTCTCTACCTCGGCGATGTCGGTACAACCGGACACGTCCTGCCACGCGTCCCGTGCCCGGTCCTGTGCACTGGAACTCCCGGCAAGTGCGATCGCGACGGCGAAGACCAACGCCGAGCGAACGTCCCTGAGAAGAGACACACCCCGCCTGACCGTCGGGTCAACCAGGCAGTTCATACGCGGTCCAGCCAGGTCTTGGCACATCAGGTAACTCCGTCAACCGGTAGGCGTGGCATCAGGACAACCTGCGCCAGTCAAACCGTGTAGTCAAAAAACGACGGCGAAATCGGCCACCGGGACCAGGATACAACGGGTCGACTGCCAATGCCACGATAGAGGTGAACACGCCCGCACGAAGGCGATCAAACCGCGATGTCTTTTCTTCCGACCGATTCCCCAGGGCGTGAATTCCGCATGGCAGATTGCGTTTTTTTACCGCGTTGCAATTGCGCCATTATTTCGTTGCCTGTTCGGCGGTGATCTCCAGTTTCGCGGATTTTCGCGAAAAATCCCCGCACAAGCCGCAGATTTCCCACATGTCGGCGATTTCGACTGCATGCCCGGCCTCGGGGGATGGGCGTGGTAGAGTGCTCCAACACAACAAAAGGAGCTCCGAATACGGGGCCAGAAAGGAGCACTCCGATGCAGAAACCACAGGCCGAAACTCCCTTTGCCAACACCGACCTGAACGACGAAGTCATGGAGGAGGCGCAGGAACGCCTCGCACAGGCGATGGGTTCCCTGACCATGGCGTTCGCCGAACTCGGCATGGCAGAGGATCTTGCGGCGATGTTCCGGCAGGATCCGTTGAAGGCCGAGGTCGCGTTTCGCGACGGCTTCAATGAACTCGCCTGCTCGGTCCTGCGCGATGCCTTCGAGCTGATTGACGACCATGGCGTGTCCCTGGAAGCCGGGGGCGAGACCTACAGAAAGGTCGAGGCCTCGACCGGCCACGCGATGACGCTGTTCGGCCCGGTCGCATACAGCCGCGCGCGTTGCCGGCATTTCCACGCGGGGAGACCTGTGGCATCGAATCCTATCCCTTTTACTCACCCAGCAGACTCCCCCTCCTGGGAAACTCGTAACGATGTTGCGGATCCGACCGGGACCCGCGCGTTACCTTGCGGCCAAGCGGTGAAGGGTCACTGGAGGATGCAACCGATGATCGACCGACATCCGTCACGACCTGGTACAAAGCCAGGATGTCGACAATTCATGATCATGCCGCCCGATTTCTGCCAACGGACCGAGGAGTGCGTACCTTGAAATGCCGAGGCTGCACGAGTGGGCGGTGCGCGATTGTTGGTTGCGGGAAATTCGCCTGTGGCGTAATCGACATGAATCGTTTCGATTTCGGATTCCTGACCATGTCTCGGCGCGGCAGGCAATCTGGAAAGGGATGTTTGATCATCTGCCAGGGTCCCAGTGACGAAGGAGGCGCTGCCTGTAAATGGAATACGTAGCACCAAGAACCATCGGCGAGGCCGTTGAACGTGCCGGAACCGCGTCCGGGATCGTCCGTTTTCTGGCGGGCGGAACGGACGTACTTGTCCAACTCAGGTCGGGGCTGGTTGAACCTGACCTGGTGGTGGATATCAAGCGTATCCCCGGCATGCGAGACATCACTGCGGAAAATGGCGGCTGGCGAATCGGTGCGGCGGTCTCGGGAGCAGAACTGGAAAGTCACTCCGGCGTTTCGAAAGACTGGCCCGGTGTCGTCGAGGCACTCGAGTTGATCGGGTCGACGCAAATCCAGGGCCGGGCAACACTTGTCGGAAACCTTTGTAACGCGTCGCCGGCCGCCGACAGCGTTCCGGCGATGATTGCCGCTGGCGCGAGCGTATCCATCGCCGGCCCGAGTGGCCCCCGGGACGTCCCGGTTGCCGATATTCCGACAGGTCCAGGCCGGACATCTCTCGAAATCGGAGAGATCATCACGTCCGTCCTTTTGCCGGAGCGTAAATCCGGGGGCGGGGACGCGTACCTCCGTTTCATTCCCAGAACCGAAATGGACATCGCCGTTGTCGGTTGCGGGGTCAATGTCAGGGTCACGGGCGAAACGGTCGTGGAAGCTCGCGTTGTGCTCGGGGCAGTGGCGCCAACTGCCGTTGTTGTCGAAGACGCGGCTGACGCGATACTCGGTACGTCACTCGATGACGATGCGCTCGACGGGCTCGCAAAGGCATGTTCGGCCGCGTGCAGACCGATCGACGACAAACGGGGCACGATCAAGTTTAGAACACGCGTTGCCGGCGTTCTCGGGCGACGTGCTGCAACCATTGCATATGACCGGGCGAGGAGGTCTCAATGAACATGATTCACGTCAGGACAACGATCAATGGAGATGAAGAAGAGTTCGTCTGCGATCCTCGCGAGACGATGCTGGACGTGTTGCGCGACCGGCTGTCGCTGACCGGCGCCAAGGAAGGATGCGGTACAGGGGATTGCGGAGCATGCTCGATTACGTTGGACGGACAACTCGTTTGTTCGTGCCTGATGTTGGCAGCGGAGGCTGAAGGCGCGGAGATCGGAACCGTTGAAGGAATCGCCAATGGAGAACAGCTTCATGTGCTGCAGGAGAAGTTCCTGGAACATGCTGCACTTCAATGCGGGATCTGTACGCCAGGGATCCTTGTTGCGTCCAGGACGTTGCTCGAACACAATCAGGATCCCACGGACACCGAAATCCGGTACTGGCTTGCGGGTAATCTTTGCCGATGCACCGGTTATGACAAGATCGTCCGGGCCGTTTCCGACGCCGCGGCCGAACTCAGGGAGGTATCGTGATGGCACTCGACGAAATTGCAGCAAAACACTTCACGGTAGTCGGAACGCGACCCGTCCGGCCAGATGGCGTGGACAAGGTTACCGGGCGGGCACGATTTGGCGCAGACGCATATGCTCCGGGGATGCTCCACGGCGCCATTTTGCGTTCGCCGCACGCACACGCCCGGATCGTCAAGATCGATGCCTCTGCCGCAGAATCCTCGCCCGGCGTCAAGGCCGTGATTACCCGGAAGGACTTCTCCAATGAACAGGAGGGCGACAACCGGGACATTCTGGAGAACGTCATTGCCGGCGAGAAGGTTCTTTATGACGGACACGCGCTCGCGGCAGTTGCCGCGACATCAGTGTTTGCCGCACGTGATGCGCTCAAGTTGATCGAGGTTGAATACGAAGTCTTGCCACACGTCACGGATGTAGACGAGGCAATGAAGGATGGCGCGCCCGTGATCCGCGAAGGCGCGGCCGACACAAGCGTTCCGCCCGGCATGCACCCGAACGTCGTGCGGTATCACGAAAATGGTCATGGAGACGTGGACGCCGGTTTTGCCGAGGCAGACCTGGTCATCGAGAACAACTTCCGGACGGAGGCGACTCATCAGGGTTATATTGAACCCCACGCCTGCCTGGCCCAGCTTGGTCCGGATGGAAAAGGCGAACTGTGGTGCTGCACCCAGGGTCACTTCGTCGCCGGCAAGATTTGCGCGAGCCTGCTCGGGATTGACGCGAGCCAGCTTCGGGTTACGGCCTCTGAAATCGGAGGTGGATTTGGCGGCAAGACGACCGTGTTCATCGAACCGGTTGCTCTGGCGCTTTCGCGGAAGACAAACCGGCCGGTCAAGATCGTCATGGATCGGAGCGAAGTCTTTCGGGCGACCGGACCCACCTCATCTGCATCAATGGATGTGAAGATCGGCATGAAGAAGGACGGGACGATAACCGCTGCTGAAGGAGTGTTCCGGCTTCAGGGAGGCGCGTTTCCCGGGGCACCGATGGAGTTCTCGGCCATGTGCGCCTTTGCTCCGTATGAGCTGAAGCATGTCCGTTGCGAAGGCTGGGATGTCATCTGCAACAGGCCCAAGCAGGCTGCCTACCGTGCGCCAGGTTCGCCGATGGGTGCATTTGCGGTTGAAAGTGTCATCGACGAGCTCTGCAACCGGCTTGGTCTCGACCCGATTGACGTACGTCTGAAGAATGCATCGAAGGAAGGCACGAAGGCGGCTTTCGGTCCGAGGTTTCAGCGCATTGGTCTTGTCGAGACCCTGGAGGCTGCCAGGGACCATCCCCATTACAGTGCACCGCTCCAGCAGGGACAGGGACGGGGCGTTTCCTGCGGCTTCTGGTTCAACCATGCGGGCGAGACGGCCGTCTCGCTCGCGCTGGCGGAAGACGGAACCGTTTCGCTTTCAGTCGGGACGCCGGATATCGGAGGATCCCGGGCATCGATGTGCCAGATGGCGGCCGAGGCGCTGGGGGTTCCGTACGACAAGGTCCGGACAACGATCGCCGATACGGCGACGCTCGGGTACAACGACGTCAGCCATGGAAGTCGCGTTACCTATGCCTCCGGCCTTGCAACGATCAAGGCAGCGGAGGACACCGTTGACAAGTTGTGCACCCGGGCGGCCAGGGAATGGGGAATCGATCGGGAAGCCGTAATCTGGGAGGATGGTTGCGCACGTCCGGCGGGTCCGAACGCGGGCGATTTTGAGCCCATGAGCCTTGCGAAAATCACTTCGCGGATGGGGCGGACCGGCGGCCCGATCGTTGGTCACTACGAAGCGACTCCCGAAGGAGCCGGCGTCAGCTTTGCGACGCATCTTGTCGATGCCGAAGTGGACAAGGAAACCGGCGCCACGAAGGTTGTCCGGTACACGGTCGTCCAGGATGCGGGCAAGGCGATTCATCCGTCCTATGTCGAAGGCCAGTTTCAGGGTGGAGCGGCTCAGGGCATTGGATGGGCCTTGAACGAAGAGTACGTCTACGGGAAGGACGGGCGGCTTCAGAACGCCGGATTCCTGGACTATCGCATTCCGGTCGCGTCGGACTTGCCGATGATTGACACCGTCATCGTTGAGGTTCCGAATCCCGGACACCCCTACGGTGTGCGCGGGGTTGGCGAAACGTCAATCTGTCCGCCGCTGGCCGCAATCGCCAATGCGGTTTCGAATGCTGCAGGCGTTCGACTTCGTGAACTCCCGATGTCGCCTCCGCGCATACTGGAGGCGCTGGAAATGGCTCGGGAAGACAGTGGTTGATGTCGTACTTTGGGGGAGCCTGAAGCCGTTCGCTGACGGCAACGACACTGTTGCGGTAGAGGCGACCACCGTTGGCGGGGTCCTCAAAGGCCTCGAAGTCGCCTATCCGGCGCTCAAGCCCCATCTGGATGCCGGGGTGTCGGTTGCGGTCGACGGGCGAATCATCACGAACGCACTTTGGGAGCCGGTCCGGGCGGACAGCGAGGTTGTTCTCCTGCAACGGATCAAGGGTGGTTGATCGAGGTCCGTAACGGGCAGGATGGAGAACCGGACCCATCGCCGGTGGCGTTCTCAATGCCAGGTTGAGCGTCGGTTTGCGTCCGGGCTGCAGACCTTCGGATCCTGGCTCACGATGCCAACAATTGTCCCGCGCTCAATGGATGATCTTCGCAATTCAGCCGGCAGACCTCACGCCTGGGAATGGAGCCAGCGTTGCCTTAATCTTGGCCAGTATTCCCCGCCGGACGACCGCATTTTGTCGGCGGCTGCGGGATCGATTTTGCCACTGACTTCGGATCGATAGCTCGCCCGCGCCTGCATCGCGGAAAGCCAGCCAGCGACGCGCGGCGCCGGCGCTGTCAGCATGCCCTCGAACCCGAGCCGCTCGAGCCGGTCGACGTAGGAAACAACGGCGATGTCCGAAATCCCGAAATCCGACCCGCTTATCCACGGTGAACGCTCCAGCGCGACCTCCATTTCCGCGAAGGTCCGCCGCAGGATGCCAAGCGCCTGCTCGACGTGGACCGACTCCAACCCGTTCTCCAACAAGTCCTTCCGTTTCAGTCTCTTGACGGGATCGGGCATCCTGGCGAGCGAGGCCGCGATGTCCCCCGCGCTCTTGCTCGCCAGTGTCCGATCCCGCTGAGCCGTCGAGAACGTCAACGAGTTGATGGCGTCGTGGATGGCCAGGCACTTCAAGAGCCAGTGCCGCGCAGCGGCCTCCGCGGCCGGACCCGAGGGCATCAGTCGGCCATCGTTGTATTCGCGGTCGAGGTATTCGAGGATCAGGCTCGACTCCACCAGGATCAGATCGCCGTCGACGAGCGTCGGGACAACGGCGTTCGGGTTGAGTGCAACGTAATCGGCATCGTGTTGATCGCCCTTTTGCAGGTCGAGCGTCTGGCTGTCGTAGTCCAGGCCGATCTCGGCCAAGCCGATACGGACCTTGATCGAACAGACGCTTGTGATTCCATGATAGAGTTTCACGGTTGCTCCTCGATTTGGCCAGTTTGGGATGTCATTGAAGCCCGGGCAGGGCTTTGGCGTTGCCGGAACAGATCTTTTCGGGCGTTTCCACCGGGATGTCCGCGCTTTCGATCCAGTCCACTGCCAGGTGTGTCTGCCCGAACGGGTGGTCGACCGGAAACAGGCCCCGGTCTTCGCCAGGCGCCCCGAAGGCACAATGGAGCGGTTCGTCGGAACAGACCCCCGAGGTCGTGATCCAGAGATTGCGTTTCAGGTATTCCAAGGACGACAGCTTGAGCGTTCGCTCCTTTGCTTTGCAGATTTTCCACCGGCTGTCGAACCGCCAGAGCTGGAAGGGCAGCGTTTCGCCCATATGCCCCAGGATCAGATTGGCGTTTGGGAAGCTATCGAAGATGCCACCGAAGACCAGCCGGAGGGCGTGATTGGCAGTTTCGACCGTCCAGCTCCAGACCGGGCCGAAAAGTTCGCTGTGATCGCGGTATATGTCGGGTAGATCGATTGGATTGGCCGGGTGGATGTAAATCGGGTCGCCGAGATCTTCGGCCCGCTCCCAGACTGGCGAGAACTGGTCTTCGTCCAGATAGGACCTGTTGGTCTGGCCGTTGATCATTGCCCCTTGATAGCCAAGCTCGGTCATTCAGCGCGCCAGTTCGTCGCCGGCAACGGCTGGGTCCTGCATGGGCAGATAAGCAAGTCCCCCAAACCTCGGCTGGTCCCGTATCTCTTCGGCGAGAAAATCGTTGCACTCCTTGGCGCGGCGGATTGCTACGGCGGTGCCACGCTCGACTTTGACGCCCGGGCCCGCCAGGGTTAGGACGGAAATGTCGATGCCCGCCGCATCCGTGATCTCCAGTCTGCGATCGCCAAAGTCCTGAAGCGCGTCATAGCCCTGCCGAACGGTTCCGGGTTGATGTTGATCGTCGTGTTTTCGAAATACGGCTTGAACTCCGGGGCGAGGGAATGCTCCTCAAGTGCGATCTTCCGTGTCAGTTCGGACATGCCACCCTCTTGTCAGTCGATCTCGAATACCTGCTTGGGCGTTTGATGCAGGCAGTCGCTCACTCCGTCCTCGGTCACGAGGTAGTTGTCGCAAATCACTGCAAACACGGTGCCGTCATCGTAACCGGGGTGGACTGCGAGGTTCATGCCGGCGGCGATCTTCATGGTCTCGTCGGCGCGGACGAGTGGTCGCTCGACAAGGTCATAACCCTGCCCGTGGGCGTAAAGACGCCTTTCTGCCGGCAGGCCGCGGCTGGTCATCCATGCGTCGTGCGCCTTGGCGATATCCGCGGGGTCGGCGCCGGGTTTTATCATCGAAAGGGTGTGGTCCTGGGCTTCCTTCACCGTCGCAAAGGCGTCTTTCAACTCGCAGGTGGCGCGGCCAAGGACAATGGTTCGCGCGACCTCGGCATACATGCTGCCCGGGCCGTTCACTTCGATCAGAATGGAAAAATGCTCACCCTTCCCGATTGTCCTGCCCTGGCGCTGGCGCGCCTTGAAACGCGCGGCCGTGCCCATGGGTGCAGATGAACCCAGAAACAGGCCATTATCCGACCCGAGCCTGTGCGCCTCGGCCTGCGCAAAGTTGATCACGTCAATGTCGCGCATCCCCGGCTTGATGAATTCGCAAACGGCCTTGAACACACTGTCCTGCATCACGCAGGCCGCCCGCACCTGGTCGAGTTCCTCCGGGCTCTTCACTGCCTTGATCAGGTCGATCATGTCAGTGGCGTCGGTAACTGCGAGACCTTCGATGCCTTCAATCCCACGGGCCAGGCTCGCCGGCAGGCTGTCCGGCGTCAGCAAACCGATGCGCTTGACGCCGCTCTCCTTGAGATCACCGGCGACGAGTTCAGCGTCGTAGCGCGGTGAATAGCCGACCGAAAAGAATGACGGCGTCGACAGAATGCGAGCAACACCTCGATTGATCGGATCGTCGTCTGCGACGTCGATCCTGCCGTCGAACACGCCCATCTCGACGACAGTCATGGGCCGGTCGGCATAGAATATCACTGTTTTGGGATAACCGTTGACCGCCCAGACGTCGGTGAACCAGCGCACGTAGCCGCCGAGCCAGTCGTCGCGGCCCTGCATGACCAGCGCTTCAAGGCCGTTGTCCTTCATGGCGGCGCGAACGGCGGCCCAGCGCCGTTCCAATTCCGCGGTGCTGGTATGGGTTATGAGGTCGACGTCCTTCATACAGTCTACTCCCGTTCGACGCGGTCGGGCAGGGCCGATCCGCCGCCCTTGGCCCATGCGTTCAGATTGTTGATGACGACCGGCAGCACTTGCTCCCGATAGTTGTCGCTGACGCCACCGATGTGCGGCGTGATCGTCACCCCCGTCGCGTCCCAGAGCGCGCTGTCCGATGCTAGCGGTTCTTGCTCGAACACGTCGAGCGCCGCAGCTCGAATGGCGCCCGCCGCAAGATGCCGTTTGACGGCATCTTCATCCACACAGCCGCCGCGGGACAGATTGATCAGGATTGCATCGGTTCGCATGAAGGAGATCACCGCGTCGCTGACAATGTGATGGGTCTGTGGAGTATAGGGCGTCAAGACCACGACGAAATCCGCGCCACTCACCGCCGCGGCAAGGTCGGCACGCTTGTAAATCCGGGCGAACCCGGGAACTTTCGAACGCCCGTCAGAAACACCCGTAACGGTCACCTCGAGCGCAAGCAGGCGCGCGGCCAGCGCTTCCGCGATCGATCCGACGCCGATGATGCAGGCTGTCCGTCCCTGCAGTAGCGGCTGCGGCCAGCGCTCCCATCGCTTCGCCCGTTGATTTTCCAGCATACGCGGGAAATCCCGCAGCGTGCTCAACATCAGCAGGATTGCCAACTCCGACATCTGTGGCCCGTGAATTCCACGGCTGTTGGACAGAACCACGTCCGGGCCAATCGATGACGAGCTGACGAGATTGTCGACGCCGGTCGTCAGCGCGTGGATCCATTTCAGGTTTTTCATCGACTGAATGAGCGGCTCGCTGAGCGCAGGCGCAAGGCCGATGAGGATCTCGGCCTCTGGCGCGATCTCGATGGCCTGTTCCGGTGACTCGGCTGCGGAATAGGAAAAGCCCGGACAGGCCCCCGCCAGTTGGCTGGCAATCCAATGGGCATCGCCATTCATGATAAGGACGTGCTCTTTCATGGTTCCCCCTAATACAAGAGATCAGGCAGCCACAACGCGATTTGTGGAAACCCGAAGAGAAGAATGATCAGGACGATCGGCGCGACAAGAAACGGCACGACTCCCCTGTATAGCTGCCCAAGCCGCACGTCGGGTGTCTGTGCCTGGATGATGAAGATATTCATTCCAACAGGTGGCGTGATCAGGCCAAGCTCGACGACGATCACGACGATGATGCCAAACCACAACGGGTCGTAGCCATAGTCCGTGATCACTGGCAGGATGACCGGCACCGTAATGAGCACCATGCCGATACCTTCCAGGAAGCACCCGAGCACAAGGTTGAGGCAAATGATGACCACCATGACCGTCAACGGGGCAAGCTCCATCGCGTTTGTGTTGGCGATCAACAGGTTGGGCAGACGCGTCTGCACGACGAAATTTGCGAACATAGTTGCCCCGATGACGATCATGAACAATTCGGCTGTGGTGATCGCCGCAGAGCGCAAGGCCTCCAGCAACTCGCTCACAGTTGAGCATCGTTCCATGAAACCAAGCAACAATGCCCCGAAGCACCCGACCCCGGCGGCTTTGTTCGGGCTGATGATTCCGCCGTAGATCCCGCCTATCGTAATGACGAAAAAATAGGACGAACTGCCAGGGTCGCAGGGCGGCGGTGATTCGCTCGCGAAGCTTCGCAAACATGTCGCCGGGCACCATCCCGGTCTTGGCGTTCGCCGGGACAAGCGCGACTGCGACATAAAGCGACAAGAGCACGATTCCGGGCAGCAGCGACACGGCGAAAAGGCGGGGAACGGATTCCTCGGCAATCGCGCCGTAGATGATCAGGATGATCGAAGGCGGAATGAGAATACCCAACGTGCCACCCGCGGCGACTGAAGGCGCCGAAAACCCGTCGTCGTACTCCGCCTTACGCACTTCGGGCAGGGATATCCGCGTCATCGTAGCGGCCGTCGCCACCGAAGACCCCGAGATTGCGCCAAACGCGCCGGAGGCCGCAATCGTGGCGAGAGACAGCGCGCCACGCAGACCGGTCAAGACAACGCGTGCGGACGAGAACAGCGCGGCCGTCAGCTGCGCGGCCGTCAGCTGCGATTTGGTTTCAATTTCACCCATGAGGATGAACATCGGAATGACGGCCAGGCCGTACTTCGATGCCATGTCGAAGGTGGTTGACCCGGCGAAAAATTGGGCGACCGATACGTTTGAAAGAACGACGTTGCAGATGATACCGATGCGCGAGGGCCAGCCAGACCGGCAAACGGGCAAAGAGAAGCCCGAACAGGACACCCACGGACAAAACGCCTATCACCGCCAGGGTCATGATGCCCTAAACGCCGTTTGTGGGTAGACGACACCTGTGCAAGGCGATCTCAGAACATTCAGGACCAATGCGAGCAATCCGCCGCACATCCCGACCAGCGTGATCTCCCAGACGATCCAAACGGGAATTTTCAGCTCCAACCGAAATTCACCATACTCGTAGGACTGCATGGCGGGAGGCAGCATCGAGATGAAGATGAACAGCAGGATTGCCGCCGACAGCAGGCCTTCAATCCTGCAAAGAAGCCGAACAACATTCGGCGGCACAGCCTGGTCGACAAGGTCGATTACGATCTCGTGGAAGCCGGAAATCGCTGCGCCCATGCTGTAGAAAACGGCGACGACCAGGCAGATTTCGACGACATCGAACGCTCCGACCACGGGGGCGTTGAATGTGTAGCGCATGAAGACGTCGACGACGATCGTCATCATCATGACAGTCAAGGCCACCATTGCGACGCCGAGGTAGGCGGTGATCACGAAATGGGCGATGGCAAAGAACGTTGACATCCAGGATCCCAAGCGAAATTCAGGCAACCCGGTGAACTTGACACTTGTCCTAATATTAGCGCAAATATAAATATTTCAGATTTCAATAAACTGGTGTTATGGAAATCAAGCCGCGATACCTTCGCTACCTCGCAGCTATCGGGACCCATGGCAGTTATGTCAAGGCCGCCGTATCGCTCAACATATCCCAGCCAGCGCTGTCGGTCAGCATTCAACGGTTAGAGGACATAACAAAGGCGAAGCTCGTTGATCGTGGACGTCACGGGGCCAAATTGACACGTGCCGGCCGGGCTTTGGCCCGGCACGGATACGAGATCGAGGCCGCAATTCAGTCCGCCGACGACGAGATCAACCTGCTGTCCCACGGAATCAGCGGGCGGCTGCGCATCGGTGGGACGCCGCTGTCAGCCAACGGCCTGATCCCGGAGGTGATCAGTCGAATTCTCAACATCACGCAAGATGTCGCTATCAGCGTCACCGAGGGAGTTGACGAGGAGCTGATGGACTTGCTTGCTCGCAACGAGCTAGATGTGGTGATCGGCGCTCCTGGAATGGCCACCAATCTGCCAGCATTCTCCACCCGGCCGCTGTTCTCGGCGAAGACCGTATTGGTCACGCGCGCGGAGCATCATCTATTGAGGCACAACGTCGTCTCGCTTGCCGATTTGCAGGATGCACTATGGGCGATCCCGCCGCATGGTGGGGCGTTCCGAAACCTCGTCGAGGCGCTGTTCACGGCCAACGGGATCCCTTTTCCGCAGCGCACAGTGCAGGCCGCGTCGATCGATTTGCTGAAACGCATCGTCCGGCTGTCCGATGCCGTCACGCTGGCGGCAGAGCAGATTGTACGCGACGAGGTCGAGCGGGGCCAGCTAAGCTGCCTGGAAATCGCCGAGCCGGTCGCCGTTCGCGTCTTCGGGCTGCATACACGGGCGAAAAAGGAACTTGGCGACCTCGGTGATCTGTTCTGCCAATTTGCAGTCGACCTTGCGCCCGAGTTTGCGATGTCTGACACGAGGGCGGTGAAGGGCGTGGAGACCCGGTCGGCGGAGCCAGTCGTCATTCCGTGAGGACATTCACGTCTTCAGGCTGCACAAATACCCGAACCTTCACACCCGGTTCCAAATCGTTCGAAGGGTGGAGTTGCATGGTAAGGCTCGCCGAGCCGACCCTCACGGTGCATTCCAGCACTCCGCCCAAGAACACGACGTCCTCGACTTCCCCGTCGAGAAGGTTGCGTTCCTTCTTCAAGCCATCGACGCAAGGAAACAAGTTCTCCGGGCGGATAGCAATCGTGACCTTCGACCCCGCCCCGGGGCCGCCACTGTTGATGAATCGCAACTTGCCCGCGGCCGTATCGACAACCCCTGGCGCCCTGACCTCGCCATCGAGAAAGTTGATCTGCCCTATGAAGCTGGCGACAAAGCGTGATTTCGGCCTCTGGTAGATTTCCCGCGGAGGTGATTCCTGGACGATTTCGCCGGCATTCATGACCGCCACGCGATCCGCCATAGTCAGCGCCTCCGTCTGGTCATGGGTCACGTAGACAGCGGTCATGCCAAGCCGTTTGATCAGGCTGCGAAGCTCGAGGCGGGTTTCGGCCCGCAGCTTGGCATCAAGGTTGCTGAGCGGTTCGTCGAGC
This sequence comes from Paracoccaceae bacterium, assembly GCA_963664045.2. Classification (GTDB taxonomy): domain Bacteria; phylum Pseudomonadota; class Alphaproteobacteria; order Rhodobacterales; family Rhodobacteraceae; genus JAPPHA01. The sequence goes on from CAXXGT010000009.1 coordinate 504,296, forward strand.
AGAATGACCGGGGATTCCCTGCAGATCGCGCGAGCTAGGGCAAGCCGCTGCTGCTGTCCGCCGGACAGGAACGGGGCCGGTCGCTGATCGTAGCCGGAGAGTTGGACCAACTCGAGGGACCGCGCCACGCGGTCGCGAATCTCGCTATCCTTCATGCGCGGCCGCATTTCGCGCAATGGGAAGGCCACGTTTTCAAATACGGTCAAGTGCGGCCAAATGGCGTAGGACTGAAACACCATCGCTATGTTGCGTTGGTGCGTCGGCACGGCGATATTCCGGTCGGCGTCGTACACGGCCTCGCCGTCCAGCAAGATGCGCCCCCCGGTCGGTCGCTCCAGTCCGGCAAGACAGCGCAGCGTCGTTGTCTTGCCGCAACCGCTGGGGCCCAGAAGCGTATAGAATTCGCCCTCCGCCACGTGGATAGACACACCCTTGACGGCGTGAACGTCGCCGTGGTCAGTGCGGAACGTCACTCCGAGATCTTCAATGCGGATCATATGGCTGCCCCGACATTGCGCTGGCGGCCAAACCCAACGAACCGCAGCACGACAGCCAAGCAGAACATGAACAGCATCAGGCCGACGCCAATGGCTCCTACCGAACTGATGTTACCGTTGTCCCACAGGTACCAGATCATCACCCCAAGGACTTCGTTGTCGCCGCCCTGTGACAAGATCAGCGGCAAGCTGATGAACCTGACGCTGAGAAGCGCGCAGTAGATCCAAATCCCCACGATCGTGGGCAGAAGCAGAGGGACAAAAACCCGAATCGCCACACGGAACGGCGGCGCGCCGCACATTTTGGCCGCATCTTCCAGGTCTGCGTGTATCTGGATAAGCGCGGTGCTCATGGCGCGGACACCATAGGCGATAAAGAGTACCGTGAAGCCGAAGACCAGCGCATAGAGCGAACCGAACGTACTGGCGCCGGTCAGGATATCGAATTGCAAGAGTAGCCAGAACAACGCCAACCCGAGCACAATGCCCGGGATCGAGTGTGGCAGGAACGCCAGCAAATCGAGCACATAGCGGGCCGCAAAACGTGTGCGAACGACGATATAAGCGATGACGAAGGACAGTGTCGTCACCGCCGTCGCCGTGAGAATCGTCATGAATATCGTGTTCCACAGAACCTTACGCGCGCGCGGTTGATTGATGACCGTGTCGTAGTGCTGGAACGAGAAGCTCTGGACCGCCTCCCAACTTGGTTGCCGCATGTAGTTGATAAGAGACACGTAGAGCATCACCAGGAACGGAAGCACGATGGTCAGGAACAGGAACAGGAGCGCGCCACCCAGTGTTACGTAGCGCCAGCGGCGCAGCCGGACCTGCCGGGGCGTATAGCCCTTGCCTGTAATCACCGCATAACGTTCGGAGTGGCGAACCAGCCGGATGTAAAAAAATGACGTGATCAGCGCGATGACGAGATAAAAGATCGCCGCAGCGTTGGCTTGCCCGAAAGCAGGTATCGTCCCGACATTGTCGATGATGTTGAAGACACGCGTCGAGAACACGTGCAGATTGACCGGGAGTCCAAGAATTCCCGGAATCTCGAAATTCTCCAGAGCGGTGATCGCTTGAAAGATCGTGATCGCTGCAAGCCCCGGCAGCATCAGCATCAGCGTGACGCGCCGCGTGGCCCGCAAAGGGCTGGCGCCGTTTGTCGCTGCGGCCTCCTCCAATGCCGGGTCCATCGAGCGAAAAAGAGGTACCATCATCAGAAAGGCAACCGGCACGAGGCGGAGGCCTTCGGCAAAGATCAGCCCGGTCATCGTGTAGATGTCGAACAAGGGTTCGCTTGTACCGAAGAGGTGCATCCAGGCACGATTGATGAAGCCGGAGCGGGGGCTCATCAGCAACACCCAGGTGATTGAATGAAGAATGCCCGGCACGGCGATCGCCAAAGGCACCCCGGCGTAGACCCACATCTTGCCTGGCATGTCGCTGCGTTCAACCAGCCAAGCAAGGATAACGGCAATCCCGACGCCAAAGATCGTGGACCCGATCACATAGACAGCCGTGTTCCAAAGCACTCTGTCGATGCGTTGCTCGATCCAGACGGCGTAGAAATTCGCCAACCCCAGATTGTCCAGCGAGAAGTCGTTGGGCAAGCGCGACAGGCTGAAGGATCCGACAATCAGGGAAAAGATCGGTGCGATGGTCATCACCAGCACGATTGCCAGAACCGCCCAGGGAAACGCCCGGGAAAGAATGCGCCGGCTGGCGCCGGCGGCAATCGGGTCACTGTTTATTGAAGTTGACGTTAAGGCCATGGCAATCGGCGGTGATCAGGCCCTGTCGAATGTGCGGGATGGCAGCCAGGGAAGTGGCTGCCATCCATTCTGTTCGTGTACTTGTACCTGGGTCTAGCGCTCGGGTCCACCTGCGCCGGTCCACAACGGGTTGTAGACGTCGTAGAGCTTTGGCAACTCTTCCGTCAGGCCTTGCAGGGTCCGAAGCGCGATGTCCTTGCCCGCAAAAGCCCCGCCCAGAGCCGTCGAGTACTCTGTCTGCAGATCCTTGTGGATCGGGCCATCCAGCCCGGCGACATAGCGCGTCAATTGGCCCTCCTGGCTCAGCATCCAATTGATCAGGATTTTCGACGAATAGTGGCTCGGCGAATTCCGGAACATGCCGATCAGGCTGAAATACTGCGCCACCGGTTCCGGGCAATGGAAACCGACCGGGGCACCTGTCTGCATCATCTCGAACGTTTCGTCATTTGGCACCGGCAAGGCCACGTCGAATTCGCCGGCAAGCAGCAGGTTGGAGATCCCCCCGATCCCTTCCTTTCTCAACTGAGGCTTCAGATTGTTGAAAAAACCGGGAAGGATTTCGTTGGTCACGCCATCCGGGCCATAGTCCGGATGGGTCCAGAGATTGATGGCCCAAAGCTGCGCCCGGTTGGCAGCCCCTACGCGACCGTCGGCCAGCGGCGTGCCTTCGGCGACCAGGTCGGACCAGGTTGCTGGCAGTTCATCCGCCGAAACCTGTTCCGTATTGTACCCAAGGCACCACGTAGTGTTCTGCATCCCTGTATAGCGCCCTTGCGGGTCGCGGCGATCTTCCGGAACGCTGGCCAAGGCCGGCAGGTCGTTGATCTCTTCAAGCGCATCGGCCTCGATGTAATCCTGCAGCGAGCCCTCGAAACTGTTGACGATATGGCGGGTCAGCTTGCCGGCCTTGAACGCCAGAAGCGGCTGAACCGCGCGGGCCGCGCCCGAGGTCTCGGTCGCGTCGAGTTGAACGTCGGGATAACGTGCGTTGAAGATCGGCAGCCACATGGCGACATGCCCGGACGTGTCGTTGGTGCCCATGTTGATGGGCCCTTCGTCTCTGGCATTCTCGATCCATTCCTGAGGGATATCGAGTTCCGTCGCCGTCGCCACGCTGGCCTGTTCGATCAACGCATCGGTGATCCCTCCCTCGGACAGGTAAGCTCTGGCGGCATCAGTCACCTGAGCCTGGGTTGATCCGGCTAAGGTCAGGACCGCGACGGAAACACTTGCAAATGTGGATAGCGTTATTCTTCCAAGGTGCATTGAATTCCTCCCTAGATATGTCTCGGTTTCTCGTTCGTATCGGTGGACAAGCCCAGCATACAGGCTTATGCCGTACGACTTCTTCGGTGTTTGGCATGCGAAGTCTGTCACCGGTTAGGGTATAATTTCCAATATGAAAATTTGTATTTTCCATTAAATTTCTAATGATATGGCCAAATCCCTTGTCATGAACGATCAATACTGTTCGGGCGTGCAAGTGGGATGCAGAATCGGCAATGAGCGTGGTTGCGGCGCTTGGCAAGGCACGCAACTCGAGCGGCTTGAGCACCGGGGTGTCATGTCCATGCAATTGATGACTTGGCTCGTGCCTATTCCAGAAACCCTAAAATAATTGACTCTATTTGGTAAATTGAGGCCTTTTCGGAGCGAAATTCACGGTCGAAGGGCCGACTTCAGGCCCTTTTTTGGGGGATTATATACATTCTAGCCCCGCGCCGGACATTCCGACCGTGATTTCCACCGAATTTCCACCGGGCTCATGAGCGCTTTGGCGAGATCCTCCGCCGTCGTTCCTTCCGGGAAGGTGATCGGTTCTTCAAGTTCGGCTTTAGTCGGCTGATAAGATGATACTGCGAGCGTTACCTCGCGCTTCTCGTCCTCGGTCATGTCCTGCAGCATAGAACAGAATGACATCGTGCGCCCGCCCGAATTGGAGGCCCTCTTGCGTCCCGTCGTTCTGGCGGCGGCTGGCAAAAGGCGCGGCATGATCGCGGTTCGCGTTGAACGGCAGGTCGAGACTGGACCAGGTCGACCGCTTCCGGGTTCATCTCCCGCATGACGCAGGGATTGTCGCACGTCCACAACATGCGGTTCGACCGGTCGGGTTCCATGCCCGAACGATGAACCGGGCTTTCAGCGCGGCATTGCCGGTTGTCCGCTCATCCCCGCGCCCCTGAAGCCAGTCCGTTGTCAGCCGTCAGGTCCTGATAACGGAGCTGCTTTCCTTCCATGCCGTTCACAAGCCCCGTCATCTGGTCGATCGTGTCCTTCTCGCGAAGGTTGTGACGACCGGCGAATTCCGTCACGTACCGGTCGAGATGTTTCGGGCTCATCTTGTGGTACGTGCCCTGATATCCCCGCTTGAGCATCGACCAGAACGACTCCATGCCGTTGGTATGAGCCTGCCCCCGGACGTACTCACCGACCGAGTGGTTGACGCTCTCATGGTCGAAGAACGGATCGAGCGCATTGTAGGCCGCCCCTTCATCCGTGTAGAGCATGCCGCCGGTCTGGACGTGGTCGGTGACGTGACCGGCAAGATGCCCGGCATCCGTGCCCTGCACGTGCGCGGCAACAACCTGCCTGGTCTCACGATCCTTGACCCCGACAACGGCTTCCTTGCCGACCGCGCCGCGCCCCTTGAGTTTTTTCCGCCTCGATTTGGCCATGTTCCTGCGCTTGCCACCGATGTAGATCTCGTCGGCCTCGACAGGGCCGGCCTCGAACAGGGTGCTGCCAGCCTTGAATGACTTTCGGAGCCGGTGGGCGAGGTGCCACGCGCTCTTCTGCGTGATGTCCAGGTCGCGGTGAAGTTTCATGCTCGAGACACCCTTGAGGTCCGTCAGGCACAGACAAACCGCAATGGCCCAGGTCCGACAGGGAAGGTTCGACGATTGCATGACGGTTCCCGTCTTTACGCTGAACCGACGGCGGCACACACGCTCGCGGCACCGGTAGGGCTGCGTCCTGCTGGCCGTCCCCTCCTGCACGTCGCCGGATCCGCAAGCCGGGCAGTGAATGCCGTTCGGCCAGCGGTTCCGCGCGAACCATTTCTCCGCCGTGTCATCGTCCGGGAACATGTTCATGACCTCGACCAGCGAGATCGCATTGCGGTGCGACTTTCCCGGTGCCTCGGCCATGTCGGTATCCCCTTGAATTACCGCAATAATACAGGGTTTAGCCCTGGCCATCAATTGGGAATGGGGCTAGAATGTATATAATCCCCCTTTTTTGCCCCAATCGGGCAGACTTCGGCAATTCCATGCCAGGCCGGCATGAAAGAGGTCTCGCCCAGTAGATGGATCCCGGCGAGATTGGCATCGCAGACATCGAACTTAACTTCGTGTCCAGGGAAGACATCCCGCCCTTGTTGCCGGGTCTTCGGCATCTCAACGGATACGAGCCGTTTCGTCCGCACCTGTTCGCACTTCTGGGGGCGCACAGGCTCCCCGGCGCCATTCGGAAAGCGGGCCTCCCGGGCATGGAGATGTGGCGGGTTCTCGTGATGAGTGGGGCCATGCAGGGATTGGGCTGCGAAATCGACCGTCTTCCGCGAGTAGGTAAAGAGCACATGACGTAGCGTCGGATTCTTGGCCATCCGGATGTCTGGGGCGGGCGTCTCGACAAGTCCGGACGTTGGCGGACAACGCGAGCGTTCTGGGTCCCAAACTGCTTGTGGAGGTCAATCAACTGATCGTGGAGAGCAGCCATGCGGTCGCACGAAATGTGCCCGGTGCACCCGCGCGCTGCCCATTACCCACAAATGCTGTCTAGCCAGCTAATGTGTTTCCGCACTGCGCTGGTTTCCCCGACATCGATGCTGTGCCCGAGCATCCACGCGGTGAACGACAGCGCGGCCTGGCCGTTCCAGGCGATCTCCGCGCCGGGCGGCCCGTCGTTCTTGCGGTTCAGGTAGCCGCCCATTGTCGCAACGAGGCGGAATGCCCGCCCGAGGTCCCCGGGCGGCGGCAGCTTCCGCGCGCTCGAGAAGTCCTCGAGCAGTGCCAGTTCGATATCGGTGAATGCGGTTGTGGCGGGAAGCTCCGGTTCGGTTCGGGCCAGGTGGGTGAGGGTGGCGATGCGCCAGGCGATCACCGCGTTGATCGCCACCGCCCGTTCGATGCGCGGGCCCGTGCGATGGGCGATCGTCTCCACCTTGCATCCCGATTTCAGGATCCGGTGCCAATCCTCGATCCGCCACCTCAGGCCGTAGAGCCGCACCACTTCGCGCGCCTGGTGCAGGCCGGTGACCGGCAGTGTCGTGAGCAGGATCCACGAAACCGGCTCCACGTCGTCGGGGACATCCACCTCCCCGACATGGACCGCGGTCAGTGGCAGTGGTTCCGGGCCGAAGCGCGCCTTCTCCTTCGCCGGGGGCGGCACCGCCAGCTCCAGCCAGCGCAGGCTCACCCGGGCCGTGCGCCGGGCTCGCCCGGTGAAGGCCTTCTGTCCGCGCGCAGAATTGCGTGCCGACTGCCGCTTCACCGTCATGGTGAACTGCCCGGACTCCGGGGCCGCGCGCACCTGCGCGAACAGCTTTGGCCGACCGCGCCCGAAGCTGCGATCGTATTGCGCCCGCACCAGCAGCGACAGGCGGCGACAGCCCGCCGCACGGTGTGCGTGGAACACGTCGAACATGTCCCCTTCGCGGTCCATCACCGCGACGGCCTTCCCCCCGTCGAGTTCCTTCACCGCCGCAACGCTGTGACGCAGGCCGCGCAGCCACCGCCCGGTCGTGCGCTCCTCCACCGGACGCTCCTGTGCGGCGGCGGCGTCCGGCGCGTCGAACTCGAGATTGACAACGCCCAGCGGAACCCCGTCGCCGCTCACGGCGAAGGTCGTGTGCAGGTGCAGGCCCGCCGTCCCCGAAGAGCCCTTGTTGCGGCTGATCGTCCCGAGGCCTGCGCAGCCGTGGTGGGTCGCGAAGTTCAGGTCGGTGCCGTCCTGGACCAGGAGCGACAGCCGCTGCCCCTGCATCCGCCGCAGCGTCCGTTGGCGATGGGCCGCGATGATGGTGGAGGCAGAGACCGCGTCGTAATCCGGATACTCGATCATCCTGTAGTACCCCTTTACCGTCGCCTCGCAGCCGGCCGCCGCCGCGAAGAATGTCCGCGTCGGCGACCGGGCCTGGATCTCCGCGCTCCGGACCAGGCGCTGCGTCAGCCGGGCATCACCCAACGCCGCCGCACCGAATTCGTTCTCCGCCCAGCGCGCGCTGTCAAGGCCGTCCCCGGGCTTCAGCACTCGCCGCGCTCCCAGGCGCGCGTCCCAGTCCGCCGCCAGTGGCCGGACCAGGATGCGTTTCGCCGGTTCCGCAACCCCGTCACGAAGGCGGCGACCCGAGGTGTGGCCGACACAGCGCCAGCCCGCCGCCAGGAAACAGCTGCCCCGGTATTCCGGTGCAACAAAGGTCTCGGCCAGAACCGGACGGATACCGTAAACCGCCGCGAAGTCCTCGCCCACCCGCCGCGCCGCCATGCCCAGAACACGCGATGCAAGGTAACGGACGGAAACCGACGGACGGATCAGAAACCGCACCAAACCGATCACCCGCTCAAGATGACGCTCACGGTGCGCATCATCCCAGCCAAGCCAGGCATCCCGCGCCGCAAGCGCCCGCGTCGCCGGGGCAAAGAGAAGACCACCGAGCCAGCCATGTGGCGAGCCGACCAGATAGCGAAGCTGACGACCAACGTGAAGCCGCGCACTGCGGGGATGCTCGCTTGCCATCAGCTCGTTGAACACCAGGCGAAGAGCCGGACAGGTGACACGGACAAGCTCAAGACCCGCGATCGCGCCGGCAAAGGCCGGAAGACCCTCAGGAGCCGGAACCGCCTCCCGCAGACGCGCAACCCTGCCACGACCCCCGCCGCGCCGCGGCGCAGGAAGCGCGATCTTCCCGTCCCGTTCAAGACGGCGAAGCACAGCGAGGCAACCGGTGACCTTGGGCGCGCCAGAAGGATCAACAAAGCCGAACGCTCGGCAGACCCTGCGGCCAATCTCGGCACGCGAGGAACCGCCGGAACCAGCCAGAATCGCCGACAGCCACTTCAGGCCCTCCGGCGAAGACAGGGCACGGGGTATCGAAACAAACCCATCCATACCCTCCCGTTAGCACAACGGAATCAGCAAGTCGAGCACGAAATGTGTCCCATGGGCAGCCCGCGCGTGTACGGTGTGACCCCTTCGTGGTTAAGATCGACCATACACGACTCGGCGGATTCCAGTCTTCCGCGAGATGCGATGCGCTGGCTGGTCCGCGAGACGGGCCGTGCGGCGGTGTGCCACCAGCATCCGGCGATGGAATCGGCGAACAAAAAACTCGGGGACCGCAGTCTCCATCGGGTTCTGGCACGGGACGCCGAGGGTTTTGTCCGCGTGGCGGCACGCGCTGTTGTTGCCACGACATCCACCGCATCGGTCTACTGTTGCGCCGGCAGGCGCAACGACGACGCGCCGCCCGACGGCACCCCGGACCACCGGCGCAGTCCGGGCCCAAATGGAATGGGAGGATTACATGCGCTGGTGGTGCCGAAGTTTGCCGAAGTTTGCCGAATTCCGCATTAATGGCAGAAAACCGGTTGCCTGGCATACGCTGAAATCTTGGGCCGAGACCTGCCTGGCCAGTGGCATGCATCGGGATCGCCTGAAAATCATTGCCGGTTATCGCGGAAATGGGGTCTCCAACAGACACCGACTCGAGATGCCGAAGCATCGAAGCGTCCGAATCCTCATTTACGAATCAAATGACGGTCGGCGCGCCAGACTTGGCCGGGATCGGATCGCGAACGAGCAGTAGTCGACCACGACAACTGCATTTCCGAAGATTTCACGTCGGACATGCGCGGGACTCGCCGAATTCGATAGAAATCCAGGAATCAGTTTCCCTGATAACGGTGACTACGAGTCGGTCAACTCGCTGAGAAATGCTATTATTGGAATTCTGCCGGCGCCCGGTCTAAAAAAACGTGAAACGGCAGATCCCGTTTCCAGACGTCGCGCGTTGCGGCAATCCTCACGGGAGGAACGTCTTGAGCATGAGAGTATGGGGCGAAACCTACATCGTTGCGAGGCACGGAACGTGCCCGTCTTGAACCGTCCCAATATCCTTCTCTTCCTCTTCGATTCGCTCAGCGCCATCGACAGCGGATTGCTGCGGCCTTCAACTGCAACGCCCTCGCTATCCGGACTGCGCCGGGAAAGCGTGTTGTTCGCCAGCACGTACGTACCCTGTCCCGAAAGCAGTCCTGCACGTGCAAGCCTGTTTACCGGTCTCGATCCTTGCGTGCATGGATTATGGACCAATGGTGTCAAGCTGCCGCCGAGCGAGCGGACTTTCCCCGAAATCCTCGCGCGGGCAGACTACACGAACTGGCTGGTGGGGCGCCGGCAGTTGGCCGGCGTGGCAAACTGGACGACGGGGCATACCCGCCCGGGCGAATTCGCGCATGTTGAATGGGCGCACGGACCACTGCACAGGTCACGTCAGAATGCTTATCTGACGTGGCTTCAGCAGAATGCGTCTGAACGCTATGCCCGGATTTTCGTCTCTCAGGCCAATGCAGACGACACCAATGTCCCGCCCGAACAGCGTGCGGCAATGTCTGAACTCCCGGACGACCTTAGCTTCAATCATTGGGTTGGTGAGCGTGTCGGCGACCTTGTGTCTTTGCACCCGTCGGACAAACCATTTCTTGCTGTCGCCGGGCTTTCAGTCGGCTCATCCATGGGCGCGGAACCGCCGCAGGACCACGACGGCGAGGACTTTGACGAACGAGCGTTGCAGCAGGCCGACGCAGCTCTGGGACGTATTCTGGATCAGTTGGCCGCGAGCAACCGTACCGAAGATACTGTCGTTTTCATCACGGCGGGTCGAGGGAATATCGTGTCGCGAACGAAGGCAGACCCGATGAGCGAACGCTCTATCAGGGTTCCCTTGCTCATGCGTCGCGCGGGGCAGGGGCGACTGGTCGTGGAAGCGCCGGTTTCCACGATGGATATCGCGCCGACCATCCTGGACATTGCCGGGATACCTGTCGGGCCGCGCAATCAGGGCATGTCTCTCCTTGGCGTGCTTGGCGGGTCCCGGGCGCCCCGTGGTTGGGCAATGAGCAGGCTCCGCAGAGGTTCGTCCTCCCAAGCCCGCAATTGGCAGACAGCACTTCGCGCAAACAACATGAAGCTGGTGGTCAGCCACGGCAATGCGAAGGATGCCGTTCCTGCAAGGTACAGGTTGTTCGACCTCGGTGCCGATCCTGACGAGTTAACGGACCTGGCGAGCCACGAGGCGCTCGCAGGAGATCTTGATGACATGATCGACCTGATGATCGACGCGCGTTGCGCGCTCGAGGATCGAACAGAACCGCGCATTGCGGAATTCTAGAAAAACTGACGCCCATGACCAAACCACGACGACGTCCAAACATCATGCTCCTCTGCACCGACCAGCAAAGAGGCGATAGCTTGCGATGCACGGGCGCAACATGGGCGGTGACACCCAACCTTGACAAGCTGGCGGGTGACGGCGCGCTCTTCCAGAATTGCTACGTGCAGAATCCGGTTTGCAGCCCGTCCAGGGCCTCGCTTTTCACCGGGAAGTATGTGGCCAATCACGGTCTGTACGCAAATGGCGTCCCGCTGCCCGCCCGCCAACTCATGGTCACGCGAACGCTTGCGGGTGCCGGTTACGACTGCGGTATGATTGGCAAGCAACACCTGTATCCTTGCGATACATGGCAAACTGAGCCACGCCAGGACGACGGATACCGCGTTTTTGAGTGGGCACATGGGCCCAATCACCGCGCGCTCGAGAACGACTATCACCGTTGGCTGCGCAAGACCCACCCGAAGGTCTACACGGAGGTTTTTCCCGACAAGGGGGCCAACGAAAGTACCGCCTTCGGCAATAAGGCGAGAACTGGCACACCGATTGATCATGTGCCGGCGGAAGCGCACTACTCGCACTGGGTGGCCGAGCGCGCCATAGCGTTCATCAATCATCCGCGGGATGAGGGAGAAAGATTTTTCCTGGTCGCGAATTTCTTCGATCCTCACCACCCGTTTGGGGCGCCGCAGGATTTTCGTGCCTTGGTCGACGCAAATGCCATTCCTGCGCCCTATACGCGCGAAGGGGAGCTGAAGGACAAACCGCGCGCGCAGCAGTCGTACTCCGAGAAGAGCTATGGCGGCACGGCTCCGGGTTTCAGGGAGTACACCGAGGAACAGATCCGTGAGATCCGCGCGCAATACTGGGCCATGATCGCACTGATCGATCATGAAGTCGGCCGGATTCTGGCTGCCCTTGGCGCAGCTGGTTTGGCTGAAGAAACTCTGGTGGTCTTTACCTCTGATCATGGCGAGTTGTTGGGCAATCACCAACAGCTCTTGAAGGGTCCACAGTTGTATGACGATCTGACCCGCGTTCCACTGATCGCGCGATGGCCCGGCCGGATTTCACCGGGATCCAAAATCGACGAATTGGTGCAGTGGGTCGACTTGCCCGCGACGTTTCTGGACGCTGCGGGATGCGCGCCGGGTAAAGGTGTGCAGGGGAGCTCGCTTCTGCCGCTCTTGGCTGGAAAGCGGGATGGTTGGAGAAACTGGGCGCTTAGCGAGTATCGGTCTTCCGGTTTCACGACCGACCCGCCAATCATGACAACAATGCTTCGAAGCGATCATTGGAAATTGATCATTTGGCATGGCAATCCTGCTACCGGCGGCAGGCGCGACGGAGAGATGTACGACCTGTCCGTTGATCCGGGCGAGCTTCAAAACCTTTTTAACGACCCCGCTCACGCCGATATCCGCCGACGATTGAAGGGTGTTCTGCTAGATGTGATGGCCGAGACGGAAGACCGAACGGAACCGCAGGTCAGGCGCTGGTAGTTCTGTTGCCCGCCGTTCACCATCCAGTATGACGGAAACCCGCCCGCCGCCATTCCTTTCGTTGGCGCCCATTTCGTTGGCGCCCATTGACGGAGAATTTCATATATGGTAGATCATAATACCAATAATGGAATTTCCAGTTCCATTAGAGAATCGCGCAACATGAACCCGACGGAGCGAACGTTGCAGGTGTTGGAGTACATCATGGCCGCGGGGCCGGGGCCAGTGAAGCAGGTCGACATCGCGCGCGACTGCAGTTTGTCGCCCTCCACCCTGAACCGGATCGTCAAATCACTTTCGGATTGGGGCTATCTGTTCCGAACCAGCGAAAAGTATTGTGTGCGTAATTTCCGGCTTGAGCGGAACGTGCCAATGTCGGAAACGTATCTGGCCAAGCTCGACAGTACGATGCATGACCTCTCGGATCGTTTCGGCGTTTCCGTGGAAGTCGTGGTGGTCGCCGGTCACGAACTCCTCTGGCACTCCAAAACCGAGCATTCGGACCCCAACGTCTTGATTCGCGCGAATGTCGGCTTTCGCCGCTCGCTCTATGAACTTGACGTTCTGGCCCAACTCTATCTGAGCCGCATCGACTGGGATGAAGTCGAGGCACGTTTCTACGTTGACGGTTTTTTTGCGACCGTGCGCCGCACTGGCCAGGAAACCCGTTGGCTACCGGCAACCTCGGTCAAGGATTGCCTGGACACAATGCGCGGAGAGATCTTTGCCGCCGACCTCAAAGGCAATCACATGGGGATTCGCCGTTTTGCGACGGTCGTGGAAGATCCAGACGGGAAATTCCTGCATCTGCTGACACTTGCAGAGCCGGTAGGCGCGATAGCGGACGAGGCGGAATATGTCCGGCGCTATCGCGACGCGCTGCTCAAGGCACGCGAAGACCTTGCAAAGCTCGTTTTCACCGAGAGCGCCGCAAAACGACTGCGGCCAAAACACCATGTCTTGCCACAAAGGGGCGGTTAGCCACCGGGGCAAGCATATTCCCATGGGAGGAAAGATGAAAAACCTACTTGTCACAGCATTCATGGCCGCCCTGGTGGTCGGCGCGCCAAGCGCCCCAGCAGTTGCACAAGCCGACGAAGTCAACGTCGTTCTCTTCGGCATGCCCTACACCCGAGGCCTTCAGACTATCGCAGACGATTTCGAAGCGGAAACCGGGATCAAGGCGAATATCGATGTGATCGGGCAGGATGTGTTCGAAAACCGCATCACGCTCTCCTTCACCGGAGCGACAGGCGACATTGATGTCGTCCATACGCCTGTTATCCAGGTTCAACGCTGGGTTGCAGCAGGCTGGTTGAAGCCCATTACCGAGGCGGTTGATGCCATGCCAGGCAAGGCCGATATCCTCTCTGGGCCGCTCGATGCCTATCTCATCAACGGTGAACGCTGGGCTGTGCCGTTCATGGCTGGAACCGGTCTGATGACATACAGACAGGATCTGTTGGACGCTGCAGGTCTGGAAGTCCCGGAAACCTGGGAAGAAATGCTGGAAGTCGCGGCGGCAATCCACAATGACGATACTGCTGCCATCGCACTGCGCGCAGTGCCCGGGCAAGGCTTCAACATGTTCATTTTCCCGATGATCATGCGCGCTTACGGCGGCAAGTTCTTCGAGGACTACGTCAACGGCGACCTGACGCCGGCGATCAATTCCCCCGAAAACCTCGAGGCGCTGAACATCTACATCAAGCTTCTGAATGAATATGCACCGCAAGGCGCAGGCAATTTCAACTTTTCCGAAGTCAATGCAGCTGCACAGAACGGCCAGATCGTGTTTGCAGTTGAAGGTACTGGAGTTGTCAGCCAAATCGTGGATCCCGAGAAGAGCAAGTTCGCGCGAGAAACCGGTCTTGCGCTGCCCCCGGGTGGTCCGGCGGGACGATCCCCCGCGATCGCTGTCCACGGCCTCGGGATTCCGGCGAGCGCCGAAAACCCTGATGCCGCGGCCAAGTTCATCGAATGGGCAGTCAGCACGGAAACGGTTACCAAGATCTCTCTGGCGCAGCCCTTCCCGGACTTCACGACCGGTACTGTCGCGGACAACGAAGAGGTCATCGCGAAATACGCCGATGTCCATCCCGACTTCCTGAGGCTGCGTGTTCAGGCGCTGAATCTCGCGATCGGACATTACCGGCCGCTGATCCCTGAATGGCCTGCTCTGGGCGCGGCAATCGGCGAGAACATCAACGCCGCCGTCAACGGTCTGTTGTCACCGGAAGATGCGCTGGCGGCCGCCGAGCAGGAAATGGCAGACATCCTGGGCAACTAGCCCTCTACCTGAGGCACGCCCGGCGGGTCGAAAACCCGCCGGGCGACTAGTCCGCAAGATCGAACCATCAACACAAAAATCCAATAGACAGCCGCGCGCCACTTCACAGCTGGAACGCGGGTACCGCAGGATGATAATCCCTGCTGTTCTGGCGGTCGGATTGTTTGCGATCGTGCCGCTGGCAGGGATGCTGGCACTATCATTCAGCGACTATCACCTGATCCGGGGTACGAATTGGAAAATCGGCTTTCACAATTTCGTCCGCCTCGTTTCAGATCAACGTTTGGTGAACTCGATCTATGTGATGGCGGTCCTCTCGATCTTTGGTGTCGCCGCGCAGGTCCTGATCGGGACAGCGGTTGCTGTTGGACTCAACAAGATCGTCGGAAAGTGGCGCCTGGGTCGCGTCCTGTTTCTCTTGCCCTATGCGGTACCGCATGTCGCGGTCGCCCTGATCTGGCTTTCGCTATTCACGCCAACGCTATCGCCGATAAATGCGTTTTTTGACCTGTTTGGCATCACCGTTCCGACATTTCTCACCACTCAGTATGGCGCGATGTTCGCAATCGTCGTAGCCGACACGTGGACCAATTTTCCTTTCACGATGCTGATTGTTCTAGCGGCGTTGCAAGGGATATCGACTGAACTCGACGAGGCGGCGGCGCTGGACGGCGCAACCCGGGTCAATACGTTCATTTTCATCACCTTGCCGCTCTTGGTGCCGGCCTTGCTGATGGTGACGCTGTTCCGTTTTATCGACTCGCTAAAGCACTTCCCGATGATTTTCGTGATCACCAAAGGCGGTCCGGGCCGCTCGACGCAGGCGACGAACTTCTATGCCTACGTTCAGACGTTCCAGAATTCCAACGTCGCCTACGGTGCCACCATAGCCGTTTTCCTGTTCGTTTTCGCTGCCGTGATCAGTTTCTATGTCGCGAGACTCAATCAGCGGGTGTCGTCGTGATCGACAACAGTACTTCCTACCGCGCAAAAAAGGCGCTTGGCGTCGCAATGATGCTGGTTTTGCTTGGTTTCGCTGCGCTCCCGACGTTGTGGGTCCTGATCCTTTCGATACGCGATCAGTCCGCGGTTTTTGAGCCGATATGGGAAAGCCCACTGGCGATCACCCTGGACAACTTCTTCGGCATTTCCCGGTCTGATTTTCCCCGCGCCCTTATGAACAGTTTTATCACGGCAGGTTGTTCCACGGCGCTTGCGATGCTGGTGGGCGTTCCTGCCGGGTTCGCATTGGCCAAGTCCCGTGTATCGGGAAAATTCGTCGCTTCCTGGATACTACTTTTGCTGCGCATGGCGCCGCCCGTGGGTTTTGTAATCCCGCTTTTCCTGCTCTACGTGAAGGCAGGATTGATCGACACGTATACCGGGCTGATCGTCGCCTACATGACGCTGACCCTTCCGCTGATCGTCTGGTCGATGTGGAATTCGTTCGCGCAGGTGCCGGACGAGCTTATCGAGGCAGCGATCATGGACGGGGCTTCGTTGACCAAGGCATTTCTGCTTGTGGCCCTTCCGGCCGCACGGCCAGGGGCGGTTGCGGCAGCGATCCTGGGATTTCTCATTTCATGGAACGATTTCTTCTATGCGCTTATCATTACCCGGTCTTCCACCAGCACGGCACCCGTTGCGGTCATGAACTTCATCTCGTTTGACAGTGTCGATTGGGGGTCGATTGCCGTGGCCAGCGTGGCTCTCACTCTGCCGATCCTGCCGTTCATGGCGATTGCCAACCGGTATATCGTTCAAACGCTTTCGGGTGCCGTCAAGGGGTGAACATGCCAGACCGTCCGAACATCGTATTCATCCTGACGGACCAGCAGCGCTACGACACGATCGCCGCGATGGGTTTCGACCACATGATCACGCCTAGCCTGGACCGACTGGTGCGGCGAGGCACTGTGTTCGAGAACATGTACATTACATCGCCTTCCTGCGCGCCATCGCGTGCCTCTCTCTTTACGGGGGTCTATCCGCACACAAACGGTGTTTTCCGGAATGACGAACCTTGGAACTACTGTTGGGTAAAGGACCTCGCGGAAGATGGGTATCACACGGTCAACGTCGGCAAGATGCACACGATGCCAGCGGAGGGAACGTTCGGCTTTCACGAGCGCCACGTCGTGGAGAACAAGGATCGCGACCACCCTCACCTGCCATTTTTCCTGGACAATTGGGACAAGGCGTTTTTTTTGCGCGGGCTGGAAAAGCCATCGCGCGTTACTCAGCGCAGGCGCTCGGACTATGGCGACCTCTTGGGGGCCTGGGCCTGGGAACATGACGAGATACTGCACCCCGATGTGTTCGTGGGCCAAATGGCCTGTTGGTGGCTTGATCGTTACACGGGCAACGAGCCCTTCTTTTTGCAGGTGGGCATGCCGGGGCCGCACCCGCCCTATGATCCGACCCGGGAATATCTCGACATGTACAACTATCGGAACTTGCCCGAGCCTATCGCGCCAGACGTGGACGGCCAGCCCGCCGTCCTGCAGAAATTACGCCAACACCATCTGAACGACGATGCGGACGGGATCGTCCACTTGGAAAACCCCGACCCGGAGCAGTCAAGGCGGCAACGCGCCCATTATTTCGCAAACGTCACGATGATCGACAGACAGGTTGGGAACATTCTGGAGGCGTTGGAGCGACGAGGGGTTCTGGATGACACTATTGTCATCTTTACGTCCGATCATGGCGACTGCCTGGGGGATCACGGACATTCGCAGAAATGGAACATGTACGAGTCGACCGTTCGCGTACCTGCCTTGATATCCTGCCCCGGGCGCATTCCCGAGGGGCGGCGCATTCCTGATCTGGTTGCGCACTTCGATCTTGCGCCGACAATTCTCCAATTCGCCGGTGTCGAGGTGCCGCCGTGGATGGAAGCGACATCGCTGCAACCATATTTTTCGGATGGGCAGGCACCAGCGCGGCAGCGGGTCTATGCGGAGCACTCCGACGACTCTCTGCTGACAGGCACCCGTTGCATGACCATGATCCGGGACGGCGCGATGAAGCTTGTTCACTTTGTCGATTCAGACGAAGGCATGCTGTTCGATCTTGAAAGAGATCCGAACGAGCAAACGAACCTTTGGGACGATCCTGCACACGCAGGGACTCGCGATTGGCTGGTAGATGAAATTCTCAAGTGGCGTTTGGAGAGCAGCCTCAAGACGCAAGGATTCATAGAAGCCTGCGTGCGTGGGTCGCAAGCATTGATGTCCCCGCCGAGGAAGCTCGCGCGCGGCCAGTACCGCGAAGGTAGCAGGTAGATGAATCCAAGTGGATTTCGGCAAAGGCTATGCTGTGGAAACGCGGCCGCACTCGCTGCGCGGTGCATCCGAAGTGAACATCGTGACCGCTACTCGATCCGTCGCGCGGCGAATTGAGGAGCCAAGGAAATGGCACGCATACTGCTCAGGAATGTGAAGAAGGCCTTTGGCGATGTCACGGTCATTCCGCCATTGAGCCTGGAAATCGAAGATGGCGAGTTTGTCGTTTTCGTCGGCCCGTCTGGATGCGGAAAGTCCACCCTCCTTCGCCTGATCGCAGGGCTCGAAGACACCACTGCCGGGACGATCGAGATCGACGGGCAGGATGCGACGGGCTTGCCTCCCGCCAAGCGCGGCCTGGCCATGGTTTTCCAGAGCTACGCGCTCTATCCGCACATGACCGTGCGCAAGAACATCGCTTTCCCGATGCGCATGGCCAAATTGCCTCTCCGGGAGCAGGCGAAGCGGATCGAGGCGGCTGCCAGAATATTGAACCTCACCGATTATCTCGATCGGCGCCCCAGCCAGCTTTCAGGTGGCCAACGTCAGCGTGTGGCGATTGGTCGGGCGATTGTGCGCGAACCCTCGGCATTCCTTTTTGACGAGCCGCTGTCGAATCTCGACGCTGCGCTACGTGTGGGCATGCGCCTGGAGATCTGCGAGTTGCACAAGCGACTCGATACGACGATGATCTATGTGACCCATGATCAGGTCGAGGCAATGACAATGGCGGACAAGATCGTGGTTTTGCAGGATGGCGTCGTCGAGCAAGTGGGAAGTCCGCTCGAGCTTTATCGCAATCCCCGCAATTTGTTTGTCGCGGGTTTCATCGGGTCGCCCAAAATGAACATTGTCGAAGGGTCCGAAGCAGCAAAACACAACGCGCGCGCAATAGGAGTTCGTCCTGAACACATAGCTGTTTCAACTGAGAACGGCGCGTGGAAAGGAACAGTCGGGGTCTCGGAACACCTGGGCAGCGACACGTTCTTCCATGTCGAAGTCGAGGACCTGCCAGGTCCTCTGACCGTGCGAGCTGGCGGTGATGTCGATTTGAGTTACCAAAGCACAGTCTTCCTGTCCCCGGATCCAGTGCAAATCCACAAGTTCGACGAACGGGGGTTCCGCATTGAATGAGACACGCGAATTACCGGGCTGTTCCGAGTGGCGGGCGGCAGAGGTGCAAGGTGGAGGAAATGACGTGGACTTTGTCATACCGCGCAGGACCATGTGCCCAACCAGGTCGTGCGTCAGTCCTGTGACCAGTTAAGCCTGCACCGAGATGCAGGACCGGCAATTGACACCGAGAGGGAATTGGCGCGGTGCAATCGGTCTCAGGTGTGCGGCATGCCGCCTCCGCGAGGGTGAGCGCCTAGGGGTCGTCCTCGAACGTGGGAACGTCCTGTCCACAAACCGTACCGTAGTTGCGTAAAGTGTCGATGAAGCCGTTTGGCTGTTCTGGCATCGCATGGATCGCCTCCCGCTCCTGGCTATCGCCGACGTCGTAGCCCAGGGTGAATCTGTTCTGTTTTTTTGCCGGTATGCGGGTTTGACGCGATTGTCTTTCGCATTTCACCGTTGCGCCCTTTTTCACGTTAGGCGACGTCACATCGACCCCGGACAAGGCCCCACGGCACATGATTCTGCGCCCGGGGCTGTTTCCCGGTGGCGTTTCCGGCGATTTGGCGATTGCCGGACATGCCTGTTCACCCCCGTCTTCGAGGGTGGAGACAGGATAGGCAACTCAGGCGCGGGTGTGGTGGGTCTTCAGCCGAACGCCGTGCGCGGGCGGGTGTTGCCTGTCAATTTCAGCATGTCCAGGACCCGCCTGGGTTTTCGGGCCAGTCTGCGCGTGGTCTCGGCGACATTGTCGCTGGACGTCTTGATCAGGCCGATGGCGAAGCGCCGGAGCAGCGTGGCGTTCGCCGGGCCGTGGCCGGTGCGGATGCGGCTTCGGTCCTCGTCGAAGGTCATGTCGAGGATGTGGTGGTTGGCCTCGATCCCCCAGTGCCCGCGATTGAGGCAGAGCAGGCGCTCGGGTGTTGCCCTGTCCTCGGTCAGGCTGGTGATGCAGTAGGCCGTCTCCTTCGACTGTTTCCCGGTCTTGATCTCAAGGGTTTCGCGGTGGACCGCGAAGACCTGGCCTGTGCCGGGAAAGTCGGCGTAGTCGTTCAATTCACTTGAGACCCATATGGAGCGTTTCTCCTTGCGTCCGTGGTCGGGCTTGCACTCGGGCTCGACGAAGTCAGGCGCACGGCTGGCCATGATCTCATCGAGCGTCAGGCTGATATCAGAGAGCAGGGTCTTCTGGTTGCCCTTGACGGTGAAGGCGTAGTCTGCGCCGCGGTCGAGGAGGTAGGTGGCCAGTTTCCGCTGCGCCAACATGGCATCGGCGGTGATGGTGCGGCCGCTGATGTCGGGCAGCATGTCGAGCAGGGGGATGGCTGTGCCGATTTCGTTGGTGCGTTTCTCCTCGTCGTCCGCCCCCGGCCTCATTCCGACTTTTTTTTGGCGTAGGATTTCCTGCTGTCGTGGCCGACAACGCCCATGACATGGGTCTGCACGCCATCGGCATCGACGGCGCCGCGCATGGTCTTGCCGTCGATGGCCAGGGCACTGTCGGGGCCGCCGTGGTCTTCGTTCCATTGCCGCAGGGCGGCGTCGAACTGGTCCGGGCACACCCGGACCAGCACGTCGCGGATGATCGTCCTGCTCGGCGGGATGTACCGGCCCTGGTCGAAGCGCGGCCTGAAATACGCCAGAACCGCCTGGCTCTGGTCCTCGACCCACTCCGAGATCTCCTTGTAGCCGCGCATGCCGGCGAGTGTCGCGGCGGTGGCGAGCGAGAGCACCGATGGCAGGGCGTGCCGCCGCCCCTGCCTGCGTCGCGGATCCTCCACCTGCCGGAAGTAATCGGGCAGGGAGCGCATCTGCGCGGCGGTGAGTGTCATCTTCGGAACTCCCTTGTGCAGGCCGGGATGTAATAGGGGCAACTCCTCGGGAATTGGATCTGGCCTGAGGGGCTTTTTCCGGCACTCATTGAAGCGATGATCAACGCGAACGGTCGATACTGCTGTCGCGCTTGTTCGGTCGTCAATGTCAGGTTGTTGCGCGCTGCCTGATGAGGTCTGCAAGCCTCGGCACGTCGGGAGCACCGGCAACTCCGAGACGGTTCCTCAGGTAGTCCCAGAATGACAGGCCAAGCTTCTTGCAGGTCTTCTTCCCTCCGATATAGGCATCGCGTGCGGCCCGCCCGGCCTCGCTTCGGGTCCCGAACGAGATCTTGCGCCGGGTGACATGGTCCCGGATGTCGTTTTCAATCCCGTTTGTGTGGAGCGGTGTCTCCGGATGGTCGAGCACGCGCAACAGCTCGTCCCTGTTCGCCTTCAACCGTTCGAGCAACCGGTCGAGGCTGGCATAACCGGTACGCATGCCGAAGATCTGGTCGAACCGTGTCTCCATGACACGCTTGCGCCGCGGGGTGGGGCGTTTCCGGTAGCGGGCAAGGCTGCGGTAGAGCTTCCACATCCTGTCGAGCACCGGAGCGACCCGTTCATGCTGATACGGGGTGTTTCCGTCCAGCTTGCTGACATTGCGCTCTGCATGAATCCAGCACAGGGCATGGAGGTCGCCGACATCGAACTGTCCGGCATCGTCGCTCAGGATCACGGTTCCGGCAATGCGCCCGCCATCGCAGATCGTCCCCCAGAGCGCGCCCTCCGTGGCGACCTTCACCGGGTTCTTCATCCCGGCAATGCCGAGCGCTTCCAGATGGGCCCGCCATTCATCGCCGTCACTGAAGCGCCGCTGCCCATGGGAGGCGAGACGCGCGATCACCGTCCCCGGAAGTTTCCGTTTCCCCATGTAGTCGAGTGCAGCGTCATTGACCGTGTAGGCTTCCTCACCCGCACAGAGATGTTCGAGGAAATCGAGGCGGCTTTTCGAGCCGCTCGACCGGAAATGGGCAAAGAGTTCGTTGCCGATCGCCGTGCAATAACCGTTCTCGGCCTTGTGGCGGGCACCGGTATCGTCGACGTTGAGCCACGAAGCGGTTTCCATGCCGGCCCTCAGCACCTGCTGCTGTTCCGCCACGATGCCCCCGGTGTCCGTGGTCAGGAACCGCCCCACCTGGCGCGCGGAGATGTCCAGGCCCACATCGTTCAGCATCGACGTAATCCGCCCGATCGTCGACTGGCACTGGTAATACAGCATGATCACCAGAGCCTTGACGCCGGGACCGTACTGTTCGCGTCCCGTCGCCACCTCCGGCGGTAACGGCGCTACATGCCGGCTGCCGTCCGGGAACTCCCAGACCTCGCGTCTGTAGGTGACCTCCTCGGCATGGAACACGATGTCGCGGACCGTGTGGTCCTGGTAGCCCTTGTGCACCGCTCCCTCGGGCACGTCGTCGAGACCCACCTTCACCTCACGACGGTGCAGGTGCCGGTTCCGACGCCGCGGGCCGCGACCTTTCCTGCGGTCCTTGCCGGCCTTCCCCGACCCGCCGGACCCGGAAGAGCCCGATGCCGGATCGTCCGTATCATCGCCTTCCGACGACGCCATTCCGCTCGGTTTCATCCGGGGGCGCTTCGGAAGCTTCTTCAGCGCCCGGATCTCGTCGCGCAGGACCATGTTCTCCTCGCGGAGTTCGGTGAGTTGTTGCGCCTGTTCGGCCAGTTGCCGATCCCGGTGCTTGAGCTGCTCGTTCTGTTCTGCAAGTTGCTGATCTCGTTCAGCGAGCCGGTCGAGGGCCACGGTGAGCTGCTCCCGAAACGCGGCAATCCCCGCCCCTGACGCAGCACCGGCGCCTGTCCGAATGTCCGTCTGCGAATCATCCATGCCCCTTGGAATCACAAGTCGATTCCGAAGGGAATCCCCTCATCGGGAAAAACAACCGGAAGTCACGGAATACCCTGTCAGGTCAACCCGAATTCCCGGAAAGATGCCCCTATTACGCCGGGATCAAGGTGGGCCGTCCTCAGCCGGCGGCGCGCATCCCGGCGCAGTGGATAGAGAAAGACAAGCTTGGGCCGGTCGTGGGTGATGTAGCCGCTGCCCAGGCGGCCGAAGCCCCGGGTGTGCCCGACACAGAGCCAGTTGGCGGCGCGGTAGACCGTGCCCCGGTGATGAGCAGGATCCACGAACGTCTCCATGAGTAGGACTTCGTGGCCGAAGCGGAGCGGCCAGTCCCGCACCAGGCGCCGTGCGCACAGCGACAGCACCCGTGAGCCGAGGTTCGGCACCCCGCCGGGCAGAACCAGGAACCGCGAATTGTTGGTGACAAGGTGAAGGCGGCTGAACTGGCTGCCACGCTCCCAGCCGATCCAGTCATCCCGCGCCGCGCAGAGCAACGCAGATGCCGAAAACATCGCCAGCGCCAGCCAGCGTCCCCCACAGTGGGCGACATAGCGTATGGTCTCGCCTCTCGGCTGGGCGTCGCCGAGGAAATGATGCTCCTGCATCAAGGCGCGAAAGCGGGCCTCGTCCACCTTCGTCACCATCTCCAATGACACTTGGGAAAGATCCACCACGCTTTCGATCCATACCGCCTTGCCGCGAATCACCCATGGCTGACTGTAGACCGGTGCTGCGGGAGAGTCCACCTCCAATAGTCATGTCAATGCAGGTAAAGAAAAAAATCCGGAGAACGGATTTGCCTTGCGTCGTAGCCGAGTGTGTCTGGAATTTTGCGCAAGGGCGACGTATCGAAACAGACGCTTGAGGCATGGATTGGCAGCTATTCGGCCTTGCCCAACTTTGCCAACATGGTCCCCGGACACCTCCGGTATCAGATGAGGCGCTACAGTGACCGGCCGCCAGAGTTGCATCCGAATGCATGCTATCGCTCGGAGGCGCTCGGAGAATCCGCGGGAAATTGTCGAAAGAGATGTTAAGACTGAGGTGAATTGTGGACTCGATTCACGTTGCAGACGGTTCCAGGATCGTGATCGGGGCCGAGTGACCATGGAGTTGTGGCAATAGGCAGATCGCCATCACCGAATTCGGCCATGAAAAGCCGATCCTGCTGTTGAGCAACCAGATGAGCGAGCCTGCCTTTGGGCTCGTCGAACGTTACGCGCGGCATGGCAATTGAAGACACCAACTCCTGCGCCATCGACTTTATCCACATCCGCGCACTCTTCGAATTCATAAGCCGGATTCATGAAGAGCGGAATGCTCAACTGAACGCCTCACCCATGGACGCGGCCGGGGGCGCCTGGGATCAAGCGCCTCGACTTCGCCAGGACCTGTCCCCGGAGCGTCGAGCACGACCTGGCAGGAAGCTGGCAGTTCGGCCATCACGTAATCCCTGGGTCCCCGTACCTTTGGGGGTTCGGGCGCGTCCGGGTCAGGCGGTTTCAGTGCGTCCGTTACCCACCAGTCGAGGCTTTCGTCGCACCCGTCTCCGCCATTCGATAACCACGCCACGCTTGGCGTCTGCGTAATGCAGTCCGGTGCGTCATCCGGGCATTTTAGGCGTACATGGAAATGGTAGTGGTGGCCCCAGTAGGGGCGGATCTTCTGTAACCAGTCCCGGTCATCGCCGGCGTGCTCGCACATCCAGATCTTTGCGGGCGCGGTGACGAAAATCCTGTCGACCCTCGGATCCTTGGCAGTTGCTTTCAGGACGTCCATGTGCGTAGGCCGCCAGAAGTCGTTGACACTTCGCAGGTCTTGCGAGCGGACGGAGATTGCGGACAGGGTTTCACGCTCGTCGACAGTCAGGTCCAGTCTCTCCGGGGGTAATAGCCAGATGTCGACATCCAGCCCGACCTGGTGCGAGCGATGGCTGGATAGCATGGGCCCGCCGCGCGGATTCCCGATGTCTCCGACATACAGACCCTCCCAACCATCGAATGTCGCGACCTTCTCGCTGAGCTCCTTGATGAACGCGATAGTCGAGTGGTGTCCCCAGTTGCGATTCCTCGACAGCCTCATGGCTTGCCATGTCGGTCCGGATTCAGGAAATTCGCCGCCGCCTGCAAGGCATCCGAGACTATAGGAGCCGATGGGGGCAGGGACCTGTCGGGATGCCCACCACTTGGATCCGAAAAGTACGGCGGCCTTGGGTCCGGGTAGGTCCTGCGCGGCGGCATCGTCCCCCGATGTTTGTGCCAGGCATTCGGACTGGAGCGAGACTGCCGAAATCAGGATGGCCGTCGCGGCAATCCTTGTGCCACTCTTGAGTTCAAGCATGCGCGTCTCCGGGTTTGACCCGGACGAGCAGGGCCAGGCCTATCAGGAACAGGATTATGATCGGGATCACGCCGAGCCTCTGGCTGCCGGTGAAGTCGGTAAATGCAGCGACCGAGAACGGAGCAATGAACGCGGTCGCCTTTCCCGCCAGGGCATAAAGTCCAAAGGACTCCGTGACTTTCCCAGGTTCAGTCTGGTGAACAAGCAGTGTGCGTGAAGCGGCTTGGAGGATGCCGCCGGCTGCCCCCAGGATTCCACCGCAAATCATGAAGGCTATATCGGGCGCACTGGACTCGGTAGAAACCGCAACCCCGAACACATGCGTGCGTGACGTTCCGACTATTATCGAGCAGACGACTATGAGCACGAGGACGCAGGCGACGATTACCGGTTTGGG
Source organism: Paracoccaceae bacterium (assembly GCA_963664045.2). Taxonomy (GTDB): domain Bacteria; phylum Pseudomonadota; class Alphaproteobacteria; order Rhodobacterales; family Rhodobacteraceae; genus JAPPHA01. The sequence goes on from CAXXGT010000009.1 coordinate 529,630, forward strand.
CCCGAACTTCCTGTCGGCAAGTCCGCCGAGAAAACAGAAGGTGAATCCGGCAAGTGTTCCGAGAATGCCGAAGATTCCGATTTGAATGATTGACCAGCCCAGAACCCCGGCCGCATAGATACCGCCGAAACTGTAGATGCCGACAAGGGCGTCCCGATAGAACATGGATGCACCCAGGAAACAGGTGTAACTCACCCGCTTGGGCAGCGTGCGGATTGTCGTAACCAGGCTGTTGAGCCCATCGCGCAAGGCATTGCCGACTTCCACGCGGCGCCCAGTGTCAGGCACGAAAGCAAAAAACGGAATCATGAACAAGACGTACCAAAACGCGGTCAGCGGGCCGACCGATCGCGTACCCTCCCGCACGAAGGGATCGAGTCCGAGGATTGGTGGAATGCCAAGAAGCGTCACGCCATCGGCGTTTTCAGCCAGGAACAGCAGGGTCAGCACGAGCGAAAGCAGTCCGCCGCCATAACCGATCGCCCATCCCCATCCGGAAATCAGGCCAATTTGCCGGCGGGGCACAATGTCGGGGAGCATGGAATTGGTGTAGATCTGGGTGTACTCGGCACCAACCAGCCCAATGGCAAAGGCCGCGAGAATGAGAAGGACTTCGTCCATCCCCGGGGTCGCCCACCAAAGCGCAAACGCGCCGATCACGTGAAATAGTGAAAACAGCGCGACCCACGGTTTGCGGGGGCCGACGGCATCGACAATTGAACCGAGGACCGGCGCGGAGACCGCCACCAGGAAGCCGGCGATGGCGACGGTATATCCCCAGATGACCTGTCCCTGTACCGGGTCGCCAACGACTACCGAGGTCAGGTATGGTGCAAAGATGAACGTGACGAGCAAGGTATGGTACGGCTGGGCGGCCCAGTCGTAGAACATCCAGCTCCAGGCGGATTTCCAGTTCATGGTCTCGGTCACGATCGCATTCTCCTTGCCACCGTCCTGTCGCGGTCAGTTCGGAGAACAATGCCGACGCGGTGTCGACACCGAATACAGGCTTGCCGAAATGAACTTGCTGGAAGCATGCCGTCCTTGTCGAACGAAGACAGCGCGATAATGCCCGCCGCAATAACGAGATGCAACACGCGATAGGAACAGGGAACAGATCGAGACACTCTCCCCAGTCGAATCCAGCCTTCAGGGGATGGGAGTCAGGGGTTCGGAGCAGCCAGATAAATGGGAAAACCGGATCGGATTATTGGCGAACGGCCAGGAAATCTCCGACCGGGATACCTTGAGTTCAGTGCCGTCAATGCTATATCTCGCTCTGACACAGACGTAAAATGCGCCCCTAAACGCGCAACTTGACGGGATTCGCTGAGATCGCATGGGTTCCCTGGCTCAAATCTTGCTGTTCGTTCTTGACGTTGCGTGGTTCGTCCTGATCGTCCACATCATCATGAGTTGGCTGATCGGCTTTCAAGTCCTCAACCTGCGCCAGCCATTGGTCGCACAAATCTGGTATGGCCTGAATGGACTGCTGGAGCCGGTCTTCAGGCCAATTCGACAATACATGCCGAGAACCGGAGCGATCGACTTTACGCCGCTGGTGGTTTTTGTCGGAATCTACGCGCTGCGCGTGATCATCGTGAACAATCTCGCGTAGATCTGCCAGGGTTTGTTCGCTGCCGGGCAACGTGCCGAACAAGGTGCATGCTCCGATAAGTCCCCGCTTTCCAATGAGCGATTGACTTACACGCCTGCATCGATGAATGCGTCGCTTCCCCACAGTTCGCGAACCCGGGCGTCACGTCCGCATGCCTTCCGGTAACGCTTGTAGGCATTTGCCTTCGAGACAATGCCGAATCTCGTGATTACCTTTGCCGGGCTCTTGTAATAGTCCTGATGATAGTCCTCGGCAGGATAAAACTCGGCCGCGGCAAGTATCGGTGTGACGACGGGTGCGGCCAGTCGGCCGCTTTCTTCCACGGATTGTCTTGACGCTTCGGCAACTATCTTCTGTTCATCGTTCAACGCAAAAATCGCGGTTCGGTAACTGTCTCCACGATCGCAAAACTGTCCGCCCGCGTCAGTGGGGTCGACGCTGCGCCAGAAAATGTCGAGGATGTTATCATACGAAATCCTGTCCGCATCATACTTGATTTCGACGACTTCGTAGTGGCCGGTTCCGCCTTTTACGACCTGCTTGTATGTCGGGTTCTCGACCTGCCCTCCGGCAAATCCGGACACTGCCGAAACGACTCCCGGAACCGATTCGTAATCCGATTCGACGCACCAGAAGCACCCGCCGGCAACGAGAGCGGTCTCGAGCCGTTCCGAATAGGAAACGACGGGGGACGAAACAGCGATGGCGGCCATTCCAAGACCGAGGCAAAGTGCGCGAAATCGAGCTGGTTGAGCAGTGTACATGGTGTCGCCTCCCAAAACGTCTGTGGTTGATCGGCCTATGCCGTCTTCAAGATGGAAAAACAATTGCCCGCCGGCGCGCAACCCGTCACGAGTGCGTGACGTCAGTTTGATCTGCGAAACACACGGATCGGGCCCGGTCGCCATGCTGGTCTGAACCGGTCTCGTGCCGGCATGTCCTCGCTTGAAACGAGATCTTGGCCTGGTCACCGGAAGGACAGGCCCGGGGTTTCGCCGTCGTAGAAAACCTCCAAGTGACGCCTGACCGGCCGTGAGTCCGCGCCCAGGACGGTGCCTCCCCTTTTCGGATTTCTGGACGAAGGCACGGGAATATCTCCCGGGTTTCTGCATCACGGTCATGCGCGACCGGATTCGGTGCGGTGCCTGCGTCTTGTTGGTGAACGGCGAGGGCGGGGAATCCGAGCGGGCGAATCTGCTCAGCCGAGGGCCAGGGCGACCATGCGGTTCCGGACGCGGGATGCAGGTTTCGGCGATTCAGGATCGTGCGTATTTTGAGAGGGGTTCGCGGGGCTCCGTTCGGTTATTTCCATTGCTTCATGCTCGACAAGCGCAATCCCTGCGCAAATCTGACGCCCAATTAGAATCGACCTATCGGCCAATCCCTAAGTCGTCCCGAAGCGGTCGATCTGATGTATTCGCTCGTGCAGGATTGTCACGATCCCGATATCGCCACTCAAGAGATGGCGCCAATGGACGAAATGGCGCTCATGGCGAAAGAAGAAATCCCGGACGCCGAATTCGGCCGGAATGGGTTTTGATGCGACGCCGTGGGTCGAATCTTGTCGAAGGCGGCGAACAGGCCGGTGACGTCTTTCTCGGCCCGGTCGTCGCCCCACCTGTCTCGTGCATGGCGATAGATTTCATCGAGGCGATAAGCCCCACCTCGCTGGATACGAATGGTGGTCACGAGTTCAGGCTCGATTCCGCGCAATCACCTTGGTCACGGCGAGCCGTCGATACGACTCCTCCCGCACCGCGAAGGCATGGGTCAGTTCTGCCTTCAGCCGATCGAAGGCTTCAGCCTCAACCCATTCCTTGTCACGCCGGATCAAGGCACGATGTATTCACTGACGTTCTCGTATGAGCCGTCATTGCCTACCCTGGCCGCGACAAAGTCACTCAAGGCGGCGTCTCCAAGGCGGACCGTCATCGTTGCCTTCCGGGGAATGGCGCAACTCCGCTCGGTACTTTCGTATTCAACATTGGCAAAGATGCGTAACAAAAGTTCGACTATCACCCTTAAGCAGATGACGGCCGTTGTATCGGGTCTCGGCAAACGGTGTTTCCACCAAGTTATCCCTTGGCGTCCAGCAACTCCGCAATCGCAGCCTCGGCTGGCGAGGGCGTGATGGCCTACCGCGAGGTCCTCGTGCCCAGCCAGGGCCAGGAACGACCCTTGGCACCTCGTCGGAATGCAGTTCCTGGGCGATGAGGTGCGACACATTCGGACCGTACACGCGCGAGAACCGGTCCTTCACCGGCTTCTCGTTGGTGCCCGTACAGCCTGCCACTGTCTGTACACGGGCCCGGATTCCGCATTGCTGCTGGTGCAACGTCCATGCGATTTCTTCGACAAGACACCGTTGGCTCGATTCCCGCCGTTTTCAATTTGCCCTGTTCCGGAAAAGACGTTCCGGCCCAAGGCTCCACAATAGTCTGCCTTACTGAATTTCTGACGTGATGCGTGATTTTCCGCTGGCATAGCAATAGTCCCATCCCCGTGGCGGCAGCCATGGGTGCGAATCAGGCAGGGATCGGGACCCTTGTTGGTGACGCGCGCCATGCCCGTTCGCGGCGTCGAAGAGCAGCGACGCTGGGACGGGAAGTGATGAATTCGCAAGAAACAACGCAGGGATACGCAAGTGAGCGCATGTGCGCTTGTGAAGGAACTTCACCCGATTCGGATCAAACTCGATGCCGACGTCGCTTGCCGGAACACTGGCGCTGGAAACGTGAGGCACATGCGCTCACTCCTTGCGGGGGTCGCGTTTCGTCCGGTAATTTCTCGCAGCAAGCAGGCGAAGCCGGAGCGCGTTCAACCGGATGAAACCGGCGGCGTCGCTCTGGTTGTAGGCGCCATGATCTTCCTCGAAGGTCACGTGTTTCTCGGAATAGAGAGAATGGCTCGACCAGCGTCCGACGGTCGTGACCGACCCCTTGAACAGCTTCAGGCGGACGGTTCCGCTGACATGTGTCTGCGACTCGTCGATCAGGGCCTGCAACATCGAACGCTCGGGGGAAAACCAGTAGCCGTTGTAGATCAGTTCTGCATACCGGGGCATGAGTTCATCCTTGAGGTGCCGCGCACCCCGGTCGAGGGTGATCGACTCGATGCCACGGTGGGCATCGAGCAGGATCGTTCCTCCGGGTGTTTCGTAAATCCCCCGCGACTTCATTCCGACGTAGCGGTCTTCCACGAGATCCAGTCTTCCGACACCGTGCCGCCCTCCGAGATCGTTCAGGGTCGACAACAGGCGCGCGGGCGACAGGTCGATGCCGTCTACCGCTACCGGGTCGCCGCCACGGAACGTGATCTCGACGAACTCCGGAGTGTCCGGTGCCCGTTCGGGGTCCGTTGTTCGCTGGTAGACATGGGCAGGCGCCTCCTCCGCCGGGTCTTCGAGGATCTTGCCTTCGGAAGAGGTGTGAAGGAGGTTGGCGTCGACCGAGAACGGCGCCTCGCCTTGTCGGTCGCGTGCGATCGGAATCTGGTGTTTCTGGGCGAATTCCATGAGCCGCGACCGGCTCTCCAGTTCCCATTCCCGCCAAGGCGCAACGACGCGAATGTCAGGGTCAAGCGCATAGGCCGAAAGTTCGAAACGAACCTGATCGTTCCCTTTGCCGGTGGCCCCGTGTGCAATGGCGTCTGCCCCCGTTTCTCGTGCGATTTCGATCAGTCGCTGGGCGATCAGAGGCCGTGCGATCGATGTGCCCAAAAGGTACTGACCTTCGTAAAGCGCGTTGGCGCGAAACATGGGAAACACGAAGTTTCGGACGAATGTCTCGCGGAGATCCTCGATGTGGATGTTGTCGGGATGCACACCCAGCAACTCCGCCTTGCGGCGCGCCGGTTCCAGCTCTTCGCCCTGGCCGAGATCGGCGGTGAAGGTGACAACCTCGCAATCGTAGGTCACCATCAACCATTTCACGATAATCGATGTATCGAGTCCTCCCGAGTAGGCGAGGACGACTTTTCGGGGTGGCTGCATGTTCGGACGTACCCATGGAAACTCGTTTCGGAAACGAGTGTTTAGTTTGAGGCGAATGACGGGGCAAGGTTGACCTTCACGGGTGCCCCGTGTCCCGTCAAGAAAGTACGTCGATTGCGCACGAAATCGACCGATTCTCCAGCATGCGCCGACCGGGCGATCGACCGCGGTTTCGAACAGAGGGGGCGGAAACCGGTGATCCTGGCCCCGGCGCACGTTGCAAGGAGACATCGGACCGCAAGCACGCCCGGTAACGCCGCCGGACAAGCCCGGACAACCCCCAACTGCCAAGGAGGCGCACCTTGCGTCCCCGGATCAGGATTCAAGGAAGCCTGACACGTTGCGCTGGCCTCGTGGCGGGCGTCTTCAATCGATGAGCGCGGAGGTGTTCGTAGTGCGGCAGAACAATCTCGTAAATTTCCCTCACCCGATCCGGCGCCTTGGAGATGTCAATGTGGTTGCGTGGTTGCCGCTTGAGGCCGTCCGAATTGCGCAAGTTTTCGTGGAACGACCCGCCGTCCCACCAGCTCACTTCGTCCCGGGCTCCCGGTTTCCATCGCAACGCTTCCGGAATGAATGGAATTCCAACGGTATCGCACCACGCCTTGACCATGCCCCCCGGGTCATTGAGCAGATCATCGCTGTCCAGGACGGGCGGTACTCCGCCGTATTCGTCACTGAGCCGGTCAAAGAGTCGGCGTTGTTCGATGAAGCCGGTTTCCTTCAGATGGAAATCCGGCCAGTGCTTGAACATCGAGGTGATGGTCTTTGCCGGGTCACGAACAAAAAAGGAATGGTTGAAATGGTCGAGAAACTCTCTCGTGCACATGTGGTCGATGAAATGAGGGAAGTCCTTGGAGAAGACGAGACCCGCTTTCGCTGCGGCTTTCAGCTCTTCCCAAACGCTTTCGATGGTGAGGCCGGGTGTGCGCACGCTGTCCGGCTGGACACGCGGCCAGAGAGGGTTTTCCCCCTGGTACCAGGCTTCTCCGAAGGGTTCGTGGAAGCAGGTCATGTCGCCCCGCATGCGCATCATCCACTCAAAGGCCGTGGAGGTGGAACGGGGCACAGCCCATAGAACAAGGATCTTGTGCACGCGACCGATCCGCTCACGAGAGCGTGGAAAGGAGGCGGCCCTGGGAGGTCACCGGTGCAATGCCGAGAGTCTTGAAGATCCGCCAGTAGAGCGCCGAGTCAGATGCGACGATCGGCTTGCCGACCAGTTCTTCCAGCTCGCTCTCCAGCGAAATCATCCGTTGCGGTAACCCGTCCGGGCGTCGGAAATTGGGCATGCCGCTGACAACGTAGGCGTCAGCATCCGGTGCGCGTTCGGCAATCCGCTCCATCGACTTCGCCGCGATTTCACGCGGGAATATCCAGGTCTGAGAATTGACCTCCTCCTGGGTTGCATAGAGGCCAAGATCGACGAAGTTGCCATAGTGGAGGAGGTCGAACCCGGCCTGACCGAGGAAGCGGGCAATGCCGTTGCGCCAGTCAGGCCAGTAATAGACCGAGTTGAGGGCAATCTTTTCGGCGCCAAGCTCTCGCAGCCCCTCCACCAGGCAGTACCCTGCCATGTGAAAAGGGGTCCCGTAGGTTTCGCTGATCCGTTTGCAGATCGCGCGGATCTCGCCGGGAGTCCTCCTCGAAGCATGGACCCAGTTGGTCCCGACCTGGCCACAGACATCGGCGCCGTTATTGGCCATGCATTCGACGAACTCTTCCAGCAAGTGGAAGTTGTCCGAGCGCTGGCTGAGTTCGTGAGCGTAACCCTGTACGTGCAGCATCCGGCCATGCACGCCGACGGTGTCCGGAGCGATGCGGAGGAAGTCCGACGGCGCTGCATCGAAGTCGTGCGGAGGCGCCGTGAAACCGACCTGCTGCGGAAAGAGCTTGTTCGTTTTCGATGTCCATCGCTTGGGTTTGATGTAGTCGCTCACATGTCCTCCGGCTCCTTCATGCGCCCGACGCTCCCGTCAGCCGCCCCAGACATTCTGGATATGGGGGAGCATGTTCCAGAAGGTTTCCGTAACCATCGTCATCTCTGCAGTTGGCGAAGTGAAACTGGCCCGTATCACGCAATCGTTTACAGGATCTGGCTCAGGAATTCCCGGGTTCTCGGATCATTGGCTTCCTCGAAAAAGGTTGCAGGCGGACCGTGTTCGACGATGACACCGCGATCCGTGAAGTAGATGTGATCTGCCAACTCGCGCGCGAAACCCATTTCGTGGGTTACGAGGATGCAGGTCATGCCCTCCTCGGCCAGTTCGCGGATGGTGATCAGCACTTCCTTGACGGTCTCGGGATCCAGGGCCGCCGTAACTTCGTCGAACAGCATGACGTCGGGATTCATGGCGAGCGAGCGGGCGATCGCGACTCGCTGTTGCTGCCCGCCGGAGAGCTCCCCGGGAAAACTGTCTTCCTTGCCCTGGAGACGCACCTTGGTCATCAATGCGCGCGCGCGGACTTCGACCTCGCGCCTGTTCTGCTTGAGGACAAGGACCGGTGCCATCATCACGTTCTCAAGGGCGGTCTTGTGGGGAAATAGGTTGTATTGCTGGAATACCATCCCGACCTTCTTGCGGAGTTCCAGCTTGTCGAGTTTCGGGTCGTGGACCTCTTGACCCAGGACGGTGATCGAGCCCGACTGAATGTCGTTGAGTCCGTTCACGCATCGGATCAGGGTCGACTTTCCCGATCCGGACGGGCCGATGATGCAGATCACTTCTCCCTTCATGACATCCAGGGAAACGCCCTTCAGCACTTCCAGATCACCGAAGGACTTGTGGACATCCCGGATCGAGACAATCGGTTGGTCGGCAGTCCAGGTCATAGTTTCACCGCAAATTTGCGTTCCAGGTGAATGGTCCAGCGGGCAATGGGATAGCAATAGATGAAAAAGAGCAACAGCGCGAAGCCGAAGAAGGGAACCAGGAGTTCAGGGTGATTATCCTCGGCCTCCATCGCCTGTCGGCTCAGCGTAATCAATTCCTCGATTCCGAGCAGGCTGCAGAGCGGCGTGGCCATGGCCAGGATCGCATACCAGTTCATCCATGGCGGCAGCATGCGCTTGTAGCATTGCGGCAGGATCACCTGCCAAAGGACCTGGCGACGGGTGAAAGCAAGGCTTTCGGCCGCCTCCCACTGGGCCGAAGGCACCGATTGTACGGCGCCGCGAACAACCTCGGAGATATTGGCCATGATTGGCAGGCTGAGGCCGAAGACACCCTTGACCCAGTCTGGAATGCGGACGGATACGCCGAAAATGGTCACTTCGAACGGAAAGGCCAGGAGTACGATGAAGAGAAGAACCAGCCAGGGCGAGTTGCGGAACAGCTGGGTGAGGAACCAGGCAACGATCCGCACGGGTCGGAGCAGCGAGATCTGCGCCAGTCCCAGTATGGTCCCCGCCACTGTACCGATGGCCATTGCGAGCATCGAGATCAGGACATTGAAGAAGAATCCCGACTTGATCAGGAAGGGCATCCAGCGCCAGAGCGCGCCGAAGGCTTCGCCCGTCCCGTAGCGGCCCTGCGCATGCGGAACCTGCGGCCAGATCACCATGACCGTCAGCACCGCAAAGGGAGTCCACCAGGGCAGCGAGGCCAGCCATCGGGTGACGAAATAACCGTCTGGGACGTACTTGTGCCGGTCGAACGGCTTGAGGACAGCCATCCCACCTGGAGCCGGAGCGGAGATTCCCGGAATTTGTTTCACCTGCCGTAACCCGGAATCTTCATTGCGTGTTCCCAGCGGGTCATGCCGAAGACCAGAATTGCCACCAGCACGATATAGGCGACGAACAGCATCAGCATCGTCGGGTACTGGGCGGAGGGATAGTCATTCCAGATCGATACGGAATGATACAACAGTTCCGGCACGGCTATCGCATAGGCTTGGGTCGTCGTCTTGACCAGGTTGATCAGGTTGTTGTTGAGTGCAGGAAGGCAGACCCGGAAGGCCAGCGGCAGAACCACGTAGATGTAGCTCTGCAACCGGGTGAAGCCGAGAGATTCCGACGCTTCGACCATGGATTCCGGCACCGCTTCGATGCCGGCGCGGAAGATCTCGACGTTGAACGCGCCCGCAAAGAAACTGAGCGAGATGATCGCCCAGCCGACATTCGAAATCACGGGCTCGACCGTCCAGCCGTCGGCACCGGTGACGACCGGCGTGAACTGGCCGAGGGCAAAATAGAAAAAAAGCAGCTGAACAAGCGGCGGTGTGTTCCGGAAGAACTGGATATAGCCTTGAACGACGGCCCGGATCACCGCCGAGTGGGCACCCTGCATCCATGCTCCCACGAGGCCGATGAGAACCGAGAAGATAAGGCACAATGCACTCAACTTGATCGTCATCCAGAGCCCGGACAGCACCTTGCCCTGCTGGCGATCGTCGTACATCCAGATGAAATTCCAGCGTGGCGCGTCGGCGGCCAGTTCGCGAAAGAATTCTTCCATTCGGGCAGACCGAAAGTCATGCGCCTCCCGGCACCGGGAGGCGCATGAGTGTTAAGTCGACTATTCGATCCAGTCGCTGTGGCGTTCGGCTTGGACCTTGAGGTACTCGGTGGGCTTGATTCCCCATTTGGCCTCGAGTTCGATCAGGCGTCCCGAACGATGCCAGTTGTACTGCATGCCGGACATGAACTGACCGAAGATGCAATTCAACTCGCCAAGCGGCACGGCCAGACCCCAGGGGTTGTCGTCTTCGGACATGAGGGGCATCTCGAATTCGTCCCAATTCCCCGACGCCAGGTCCGACCCGATCGAACTGTCGTCGTAGACCCAGGCGACGCATTTCTTGTCCCGCAACGCCTGCTTGGCCTCGGCATTGCCGGTGAAGGCGACGATTTCCACGCCGTAGCGCTCCTCGACGATCTGGTTGTAGAATGCGCCCTGCTTGCCGCAGACCTTTCGGTCGCGCAAGTTTTCCCACTGTGAGAAGCCGAGGACTTTGGGCGACATGATGTTGGTTCCAGAGGTGTAGTAGTTGGGACCCGGAATTCCGACAATTTCCCGACGGTCGGCGCGGTCGGACATGGTCGCGATCATCATGTCGATCCTGCCCTGTTCCAGAAACTGCATCCGGTTTGAGGACTGGACGGGAACAAGTTCCAGTTCGACGCCCAGAGTGTCCGCAACATCCTGGGCCATGTCGATTTCCATGCCGACAAGATTGCCGTCCTCGTCACGGTAGCCCCAAGGCTTGTAGTCGGCCTTGACGCCGATCACGACTTTGCCGCGTTCCATGACCTTGTTCCACGCTTCGTTCGTGCATTGCGCGCCCATTGTCGCGCCTGCAGACATGGCCAGCAAGGCGATGCTGCTGATCGCGGACTGAATGTATGTCTTCATAGGTTTACACTCCCTTGTTGGCGGCAGGCCAATCCTGCCAGTATCTTTCCAGTTGGTGGTTTTGCCGTTCGACCGCGACGATGCGCTCCTGCGCATCCTTTCCCCTCATTCGAACGATCATACCGATTATTGCCTCGAAAAACACCACAGCCGCGACATGAGAGGGAAAAAACTGCGGGCTTTCCGTGCAAATGCAAAAACATTGGCGCGCATGGGCGGCGACCGGTGACAGGGGGCTGTCCGTCAGGACAATCAAGGGCACGCCGCGCGCACTGATACTGCCGGCGATGGCAATGGCCCTGGCCGCGTAAGGCCTGATGCTGAAGAGTATGCAGGCGTCGTCCGAGCCAAGGTCGGCCAGGTCATTGGCCAGGCCATTACCGCCCCGCCCCGGTACGATCCAGCCTGTCAGTGACATGTTGGCCAGGTAATGGGCATACTCCACGATCGGCAGTGCGCTCATCTCGCCGATCAGGGCCACTCGGCGTGCGTGTGCAAGCATATCGACTGCAGTATCCAGATCGCCGGGGGCGAGCGCGGCAACCAGGGCCTCGGTATTGCTGATGGCCGCTGCGGCCTGACGGGTGGCAATTCCGGAATTCCTGTCGTCGGTGTCAATCAGCGCCTGTGCCTTTCGGGCAAGCTGGTTGCGGCTTCCCAGGATTTCCGCCCGGCAGGATTCCCTGAGGGCGTCATAGCTTGCGTAGCCGATGGCGCGCGCCATACGGGTGAACGTGGGAGCAGGAAGATTCGCGTTCCGGGCAATGCTGCGTTGCGACCGGGTTGCAACTTCGCCCAGGTTCTCGACAACATAATGCGCGGCACGGCGCAATTGCGGACTCAGGGACTGAAGACTGTGTGGCGTCAGGTTTTTCAGTCTTGATTCTGACTCGGTCTGCATGCCTCTGTTGCATTTGTTTCAATGTTCTCAGAGAATGAAACATATCAAACACGATTTTTCAAGTCGGGAGTGATCGCTTGTCGGCAACGGGACTGCCGGACCATGCGGGAGCCGTCGTCATCGGCGGCGGAATCATGGGTTGTTCGACATTGTACCATCTGGCCAGCATGGGGGTCGGCGACGCCATTCTCCTGGAACGCAACCGTCTCGCGAGTGGCACCACCTGGCACTCGGCGGCTCAGGTCCGGATGCTTAGGCATTCACGAAACCTGACCAGGATGATCCGCTACTCGGTCGATCTCTACAAGCAACTCGAATCGGATACAGGCCAGTCCGTGGGTTGGATCCAGAACGGATCACTGTCGATCGCCACCCATCGCGACCGCCTGATCCACGTGAAGCGGCAGGAAGCGCTTGCGCATGCCTTTGGCGTGAGGGCAAGGTCGATGACCGTAGGTGAGGCGCGTGAACGCTGGCCGCTGATGAATTCTGACGACGTTCTTGGCGCGGTCTGGTCGCCGGATGACGGAAGGGTGTCGCCCAGCGATGTCTGTTCCGCGCTGGTCAGGGTGGCGCGAGGACTGGGTGCCCGGCTCTTCGAGCAAACGGGCGTGAGTGGAATACTGACCCGGAACGGCAGTGTGTACGGCGTCGAAACCACGGCGGGCGTCGTCAAATGCGATGCAGTTGCGATTTGCGGAGGACTCTGGTCGCGTGAACTGGGCGCGACGGCAGGAGCCGCGGTTCCCGTGCTCGCTTGCGAACATTTCTACCTGCTGACCCGTCCGGTTGACGGAATCGCCGGCAATCTACCCACGCTCGGCGACCACGACGGCCGCCTGTACATCCGGGACGACAGCGGCGGGCTCCTCGTTGGTTGTTTCGAACCGTATGGCAAGCCGGTCGCGCCGGGCGTACTGGATGAGACCTTCGAGTTCGGCCTGCTTCCCGAGGACTGGGATCATTTCGAGCCGATGATGGAACGGGCTCTGCACCGCCTGCCGGTCCTCGAACGGGCAGAGGTGAAGATGCTCCTCAACGGTCCGGAGAGCTTTACGCCAGATGGAATGTTCATGCTGGGCGAGACGGCCGAAACCCGCGGGCTATTCCTCGGCTGCGGGATGAATTCGGTGGGCGTGGCCTCCGCCGGTGGGGCCGGCATGAACCTTGCTCACTGGATCCTGTACGGCGGCCCTGCCTATGATCTGACCGAGGCGGATGCCCGGAGGTTCGCACCGGTTTTCAACTCGGTCGAGCACCTGATGGCCCGCGTCCCCGAGATTCTCGGCACCCATTACGACGTCGCCTATCCGGGCAAGCAGCTGAAGACCGCCCGAAACCTGCGGGCACTGCCGCTTGACAGAGAACACCGCATGGCCCGCGCGCACATGGAGCAGGTCTTTGGCTGGGAACGGCCAATGTATTTCGGCAAGACCCGGGAGCCTCGGCTGCGTTTCGGGCGTCCCGACTGGTTCGAGACTGTCCGTTCGGAAGTGATGGCCGCCCATGAGACTGCCGCTGTTTTCGACGCCTCGTCCTTCGGAAAGATCGAAGTCCAGGGCCCGGAATCGGTGGCATTCCTGTTGAGGGTCTGCGCCGGGCACATGGATCGACCGCCGGGTACGGTCATCTACACGGCGGTGCTCAACGAAAAGGGTACCTTTGAAAGCGACCTGATCGCGCAGAGACTCACATCCCGTCACTTTCGCCTGTTCACCGGTTCCGGTGCCATCAGGCGCGACCTCTCCTGGTTGTCGCGGGCCGCGGAGGGATTCAACGTGCGGTTGACAGACAGTACCGAACGTCACGCGGTGCTCGGACTGATGGGACCGGATGCCGCAACGGTCGCCGCGGCATGCGGCGCCGACGTGTCGGCACTCGATGCCCTGGCGTATTTCACGGTCGGCACGGTCCGCATTGCAGGCAATCCGGCAATCGCCGCGCGCATGTCATATGTGGGCGAGGCGGGCTGGGAGTTCACGTGCAGGAGCGAGAATGCGGGCGCGGTCCACGAAGCGCTGGTCGGGGCCGGAGCGAAGCCTGCCGGTGCGCTCGCCCTGACATCGATGCGGATCGAAAAAGGGTTCTGTGCCATGGGTCGCGAACTTGACGGTGACATTTCTCCGATCGAGGCCGGACTGACTTTCGCGACCCGGCGATCGGGCGGGTTCGTCGGGTTCGAGGCAATGAACGAAAGGCGTGCCGCCGGAGCCCGCCAGGAGCTTGTCTCCCTGGTGCTGGACGACCCGACTGCCTGTCCACTTGGTCATGAACCGGTTCGCCACGACGACGACATCATTGGCCAGACAACATCCTGCGCCTTTGGCTACAGGTTGGGCAGAACGGTGGCGCTTGCCCGCCTGTCCAAACCCCTTGCGGACGGCTCCCGCGTTCAGATCGACATCGCCCGGGAGCTGTTCGATGCCGTCGTCCGAACGGGCCCGGCATTCGACCCGACCGGCGTTCGCATGAAATCGCCGTTCTGCTTCGATTGAACGCAGGGATCGAATCACGATTTTGCCGCGGTCCGAACCGTTTGACCGGATGCATTTCCGGACGTCCGCGGCGGATAGGGGCACTCGTTCATTCGGCAAGCTGTCACCACCGATGTGAAACACTTGCGTTCCGGCGTCGGGCGTCAGTTCGGGTGCCGGCCAGGATTCAAATTCAACTTGTGGGTTGCCGCGTCGACAGTTGCAGGGAAGAACAATCCGCCACGGCGTTCCTCTGTCCTGATCAGTCTCCATTCAGCCCGAGTCGCGTCAAGGCATGGAACCGTCCAGGATGACATGTAATCACCCGAAATCGCTCATCGGGTGGCGACATCCAACAATACCACGACATTTCGTGCCATGGCTTCGATCTCTCCATCGGGTTGACCTTCGCCGGAATCCGAGAGCCTGTACGACACGTTGTTGCTATCAAGGAAGACTCTGATCAAGGTTCCGCGCAACGCGAAATTGGCCAATTGCCCGCCTGCCTGAAATGAGGTTACCATACCCACGACATGTCCCTCGTCGTCGAACAATGGCGACCCGGAGTTGCCCGGCTGGATCGGCGCCGTGAACTGGAATTCCGCGAGGTCGCCATCGTCGCCGGTCAGTGCCGAGATTTCACCCCGGGTAAAGTTGCCGCCATCCGTCGGAAATCCGAAAGCAAAGACAGTCTCGCCTATGGAGGCCAATGGATACGCACGAAATGCCACCGTGCCCAAGCTCTCGGGCCTGTCTTTTGTGTAAAGCAGCGCGATATCGTCTTCTTCGTTATACACCACGACCTCGGCCTCGAATTCCGGCTGCCCGAGGGCACGTCCGGTCACTGGTCCGGTGGCACCATCGATGACATGCCAGTTCGTGACGATGTGATTGTCCGTGACAAAGAAGCCCGTTCCATAGGTTCTGGCATCAATCTCCGTGACGAACACGTCGGCGTTTGTCCCGATCTCATCAGAAGAGTAGGTCCCGACCCGAATTTCATAGCGACCGCTTTCCGGGTCATCCAGCGTGATCAACGCGTCACCTTCGTTCTCGCCGCTGTCATCGTCGCAAAGGACATCGCCGGACGGCGTTGTGACCTGCAGCGTGGTGTCCAGACCAAAGCCCTCGGTGCCAAAGCCCAAGGCGTATTTGCCGCTCCCGTAATCGACGACAAGCTGCGGCCTTGAAGGCAGGTACCCGCATTCGCTTTGGTCCTGTCCGCCCGCCACCACATCCGTGTACCTTGGATCAGGTTCGAATCCGGATTCGAGTATCCATCGCTGCAAGGGCTCCAGAGCAGATGCAAATGTCGGCACGGCCAAAAAAACGGCGATAGCACCGACGCGAAGCAACTGATCCTGATTGCACATTGGGCCCCTCCATCTGGAAAAGTGCCGATTACGGTTGCATCCGTGCTTTGAGTCAAAGTCAATTCAAGGTCAAGTTCGCCGTGTCCGTTTGGTCTTTGGGAACTGGTGCCAAATTTGTCCGATTGAGTTGTCCACGGATCGGACACTGACCATCGGCGCACCAATCCGGATGACAACTCATACTGCCTCGGCAGGGAATGTTTCTCTGGACTAAACCGTCAACTCATCGAAAACGTTGCAGAAGACCCGCGATTCCGGAAATCGTATTCTCAAGATTGCTCTGGTTCACAAGCTGCCAAGGCGGGGTCCAGAGAGTCGACCGGTTACCGAGCCATGCAGGTGACGACGATCCCTAAAGGGCAGCGAGGAATGAACCCGAACACGGCACTTTGGTTGGTGTGCCATTTCGAAGCATCGGTGCAATGATTTGCCACGAAAATCGATTCTCGGCCAGTATCTTGTCGATTAGCGAAAGGGCAGGCAATTCGACGGGATTCAATGACGTTGACTCAATTCCTGGCCGTCATCGACCAACGCAGTTCCCAGTTTGAAATCCAGCCATGGCCGCCAATCCATGTGTTCAATCGGGATAACCTTTTCTGTTCCCTGCAATTTGCAGCTGTCCGTCGCAGAGTCCATTGCGAGTTTCCTTGTCACGCCTTGGGTTTGCCCTGCACTGCAATATCGTTCGAGAAGTATTTCACGTTCAACGTGAATCGGTTGATCGGACCGCTTCGCCATTGCCATCGGAACAAGGAAGTCCGTGAATCGTCTCGACAATTCGGAGTTTCAATCGGCGATCCCAGGACGAAATATTGTGTGTCCGGCGTCGATGTCATGCGAACGGATGCCTTTCGAGGGCCGGACCCGGAACGTGAGCCCGAGAACGTGAAGGCCTGCCGCTAGTATTGGAACTCTTTGCCGAACATGGGCGGGTGCAATGAGTTCTTCGAGGATAGAACGCATTCGCCCGACCCTCGCTGGAGGGTGCGCAGGGACTTCAATCTTTCGAACAAGATGTATTCTCCCCTCAATCTGTCGCAGCGCATCCAGTCCGCAATTCGGAATCCTGACGTTGTTCACTTCATGAACATGTTCCAGCGCCAGGTGCTGCGACCCTGGGGGAATACACGACGGCGCCACAAGAATTACGGGATGATTCGAATGGGTCTCGAAAGAAATACCGTCACTTTGTCTCTCCGCCTGCCGGATGATCGAGATGGCCGGTAAGTGGCGGCTGGAAACTCAGATTGACCGCTATCGACTTGCTCGAACCATCCATGGGGTCACACCTGCAGATGCTGGATCCGGACGTCCGCCGCGACGACCGGGTGCACTTGCGCTGGAAAGCCGTTCAAGTGAGCGGTGCGTGAACGCCAGGTGCGCAGAAAACCGATGCTGTCTGCCCAGGAACGACGGCCGTCCTTGAATTTGCGACTTGTGGCCATGCCGCTGACGCTGACCTGAACGCAGCAGCACACATCCGGTGCCAGGGACTGGCGCAACTGCACCGGGAGGGGCGTTCGCACTGGACGACACCGACGAGCCTCCAAGGCAGGCGGCAAGACGTGGCAACGTGACCTGTTGCTATGAATTCGTTATAAGTTCCCGAATTCGTCACATCAGGATGGACAGGCGTGACGCGGGTTGACGATGCGCTACTAAGGCGAATGACGGCAGCCATTGTCAGAGTGGCCGATCCCGAGCAGGTGATCTTGTTCGGCTCACGCGCGCGCGGGAACGCGGGCATTAATTCGGACTTTGACCTGGTGATCGTCGAGGCGGAGCCGTTCGGACCCGGCCGGGACCGAAATGTTGAAGAGTCGCGCATCTGGCGTGCCCTCGCGCAATTCCATGTGCCGAAAGACATCCTGGTGTACAGCCGTGACGAGGTCGACTACTGGCGCGATTCTCTCAATCACGTGCTCGCGCGGGCGCCCCGGGAAGGCAAGGTGCTCTATGAGCGACCATGAGCAGGCCCGGACACGTCTTGAGGCGGCGGAGAAAGACGTGTCGGCGCTTCGAGGTATGGGCGACGGGGTCGTTTTTGCTGACGAGATATTCGGCTTCCACGTGCAGCAGGCGGTCGAGAAACTGTTGAAGGCTTGGCTCGCTTCCCTGGGTGAGATCTATCCTTTGTCGCACGATCTGGCATCGCTGTTGGATATGTTGGGCAAGCGCGGATGTCGTTCGGTTTGACGGTCTGGTGGACTTCACCGGCTATGCCGTTCGCTTGCGTTACACTTCTGCCGACACGGATTCACAACCGCTTGATCGCGGCAAGGCCTCGCGCAGACGGAGGCGTTGCTTGAAGTCGTTGGGCAGCGGCTCGCGGAGATAGACGTCAGGTGACGATGGTGGGTGTGAACGTCATGGTATCGGTGCAAGGGTTTCTCAAAATTTGCGGCTGACCGCCATTCCATCATGTCACTTGCATGTTAAGCCCAACGTAACGCCTGAACGTCAACCGAAAGAACGATCCGTCGCTTCCGCAATGCGCGGGGGCAGGAGTAGAGCGGTTGTTGTCCCCGCATTCTCGGGCAGCGCAAGCATGACGACAAGCGCAACGGGACCCG
Source organism: Paracoccaceae bacterium (assembly GCA_963664045.2). Classification (GTDB taxonomy): domain Bacteria; phylum Pseudomonadota; class Alphaproteobacteria; order Rhodobacterales; family Rhodobacteraceae; genus JAPPHA01. The sequence continues at coordinate 547,920 of CAXXGT010000009.1, forward strand.
GACCATTCAAATTCGTCGGATTCGCCGAAAACACCCGCGCCACCATCAGGCACGTTTCTTCACGCGTCCTGGAAGCCTCGTGGCAAGACCAATCGATTCCGGCGACTCATGACGCAACGGACAGGAAAAACGACCGAAGTTGCGATCAGGACTGGCCCAGGCTTGATGTACGAGCCGCCGAAATCGCGCTTATGGCGGACCGGGCCGCGTCGCGAACCGGTACGATCGTTTCCGAGAGAATTGCGTTCCTGTCAAACCGGTTACGGTCCTTGTCCACTGCCTGGCGCAAGGCAACTCCGAAAGTCTTGCGAAGTTCGGTCCCGATATTGAACTTGCAGACCGAAGTTGTCCGGGCCAGCTCGCTTCTGCGGGCGGTTGGGATCCCTGAAGCTCCGTGGATGACCAGGGGAACCGTCGTCACGTTCTCGATCTTCTGCAACGCAACGAGATCGATTGTCGCGTCGCGCGTCTCCTTCAGATGGACGTTGCCGACCGAAACCGCCATGGCATCCACGCCGGTTTCCATCGCGAACTGCCGAGCCTCGTCCGGGTCGGTCGTCGTGGATGCGTCGCCCAAGGCATAACCGACGAATCCGATTTCACCTTCGCAGGACACGCCGGCCCGCCGGGCGATTTCGACGATTTCGGCAGTTTCATCAATGTTCTGTGGCAGCGGTTTTCTCGATCCGTCATACATGACGGAGGTAAACCCGGAGTCAATTGCCTCGACACATTCGTTCCGCGTGTATCCGTGATCCAGGTGAGCGACGACCGGAACGGACGCATCGGCCGCCAGCGTGCGGAACATGGCCGCAAGAACAGATAACGGAGTATTGGCCCTGCATCCCGGCCCGGCCTGGAGGATGACCGGCGCCCGTTCCGCTTCCGCGGCTTCCACGTAGGCGCGTGCGTCTTCCCAACCGAGAACCACGAGCCCCGCGACCGCGTACCGGTGCCGGAGCGCCGGCTGGAGGACATCCACAAGTGTCGCAAGGCTCATTTGAATTTCGCGACCATGTCCAGGATTCCGGGAATCGTCTTCAGTTGTTCTGAATGGGACGGCTGGAAATACTGGACCAGCCCGCGCTGGCTCAGCCCGCCAAGGATGGTGAAATAATACATCTCGTATCCCGGCAACACGACGCAGGGATGATACCCGCTGTCCAGGCAAATCGTCGAACCGTCGACGACATGGTAGGCGTCACCCGGCAGGTTGGCTTCTCTCTGCAGCATTTGCAGCCCCGAGCCGTAATTGGGGCGAAAACGGAAATTGTAGGTCTCGTCGTGCCGGGTCTCGACCGGCAATCGGTCCGTGTCGTGCTTGTGCGACGGGAAGCCGGACCACCCCCCCTTGCCGACTGTAAACAACTCGGAAACCAGCAGGCGTCCGACGCGCCCTGCCTGTTTTTGCCCGAGTATGTGCTTGATCTTCCGGTGGGTCTTGGTGTCGTCCGAGCCGTACTGGACGACATCGAGCTGATCGCCGCGAACGTCAAATGGTTCAAACACCTCGTCGCAGCGCGCACCCGCGACGAACACCTCGGTCTGTTTCGACCTGCAGGTCAGGATCGCCCTGGCGCCTGTTGGCGTGTACACGCCCTCCGGCTCTCCGTCCCAGACATCCTGGTCGCGGTTCCCGAGCCGATGGAACGAGAAGTCCCCGACCGAAACGTCGACGGTCCCGGTCGCGGGAACAATGCAGGTCTCGTATCCCGGGACGCTGTAGTCGAAACTCTCGCCCTCACGCAACTTGACGATGTTGAAGTAGGTGAGGGGAACACAATCGTTGTCAGCGGCCACGATCGGTTCGTTTCGGTTGTCATGGGGAGGAATGTGCATGTGTGTGTTCCGGTGGCCGTCGGGCGATGGTTACAATTGAACGGGCCCGTCATGTGCGGACAGGAATTCTTCGAGCGTGGCCACGTCGGGCATGGCCGGGGCACAGGCCACCTCGGAGACGACAATTGCGGCGCAGGCGGAACCCCGAAGGACGGCATCCTCGAGCTCGTGCCCGGTGGCGAGCGATGACATGAACCCGCCCATGAATGCGTCTCCCGCGCCCGTTGGCTTGAGTGCCGTCACCGGGTAGATTCCGGTACGAACCTCACGGTCCCCGGCAAGAGTGATCGCGCCGCGTTCGCCCATCTTGTAGATGATCGCCCCGGCGGTGTTGCGGCCAAGTTCGCGGGCCATGTCGAGGCCGCGCGAATAGTCCCCGGCCATGAAGCCGAACTCGTCATCATTGCCGACGACAAAATCGCATGAGCGACCGACGCGCGAGTAGATTTCGCATGCAATTTCGACCGAAGGCCAGGAATATGGCCGGTGGTCGATGTCGAATACAAGCGGCAGACCGGCGGACCTTGCGCGTTCCAGCGCGTAAAACCCGGCACTTCGCGACGGTTCCGAAGCAAAGACCGTTCCGGTCGTGATCAAGGCGCCATAGTCGCGGTAGTCGAGATTCTCGACATCCGCGACGGTCAATTCGAAGTCGGCCGCACCGTTGCGGTAGATCACGGATTGGTGGTCTTCCGTCCTGCTTTCGACCACGGCGAGTGATGTTCGGACCTGCCCGCCGATGAAGGTCACATGTTGCCGATCGACCCCGTAGCGATCGAGCTGGTTGACGACATACCTGCCGACAGCGTCATCGGAGACCGGAGACACCAGCGAGGCGCTGCCTCCGAGCCGGGTCACGGCTACGGCGATGTTGGCAGCCGAACCGCCAAGGGCTGCGAAAAAATGGACGGCGTCTTCGGTCCGGACGCCTGGCGGGTCGGGATAGATGTCCATGCCGCCCCGCCCGACGACCAGGAACCGATTGCGCGCAAGTTTGGCGAAAAGGCTCATGGGTGTCTTGGCGGTAAAGTCCCCGCCAACGGCTCGCAGCCGATTCCCGGGAGCGGGCGGATGGAAGCCGGGAAATCAGACCTTCCGTTTTCCTCAATCATCTCACACCCCGGGCCGTTGCCTGACCCGGGCGGATTCGATGTCTGCATGCGCTTTTCGAACCCGTTCGCTTTCACTCACTTCCGGCGTTCCGACCTCCCACCAGGCGTGACCCTCGGTCGTCCATCCTTCGTAGGGGTCCACTTTCATGACGATCACGTAGGTTCGATCGGAACTTCTGGCGCGCTCGAGGGCCGCTCCAAGGTCCGAAGCGCGTTCGACGGTTTCACCGTCGGCTCCCATGGACCTGGCATGCAACTCGAAGTCGACGGAGAAGGGATCGGCACCGAGTCTGCAATCGGCGATGAGGTTGTTGAAGGATTCGTTGCCGGTGTTGTTCTGCAGCTTGTTGATGACCGCAAAACCACCATTGTCGAGAACCAGGAGAATCAGTTTCTTGCCGGAGAGGACGGAAGAGTAGATGTCCGAGTTCATCATCAGGTACGAACCGTCTCCGACAAAGACAATCGTGTCGGCGTCGGGTTCAACTTCGGACTGGGCGATTCGGGTACCCCACCCACCAGATATTTCGTAGCCCATGCATGAATAGCCGAACTCGATGTCGACCGTACCCGCGTCGAGGGTGCGCCAGTTCGCGGCTATTTCCGACGGGAGTCCGCCAGCAGCCGAAACGATCCGGTCGCGTTTCCTGCAGAGCCCGTTAACGACCCCGATCGCCTGTGCGTAGGAATTCGGGCGGTTGCCCGTCCGGACATTGGCGCTGACGTAGTCATCCCATGAGGCACGTTCCGATTTTGCCTGATCCGACCAGGCAGAAGGCGCCACGTAGTCACCGACTGCCTCGATCAGCGCGCGAATCCCGAGTTTCGCGTCCCCGACGACGGGGAGTGAGCGATGCTTCAGGGCATCGTGCCTTGCCGTGTTCAGCGAAATGAAGCGCGCCGAGCGATCAAACGCGGTCCAGGAACCCGTGGTGAAGTCCTGGAGACGGGTTCCGATCGCGATGACGACATCAGCCCTTTCGGCCACCGCATTGGCGGAATTCGATCCCGTGACACCGATCGGGCCGATATTGAGCGGATCGTCAGCAACCAGGTTGGCCCGGCCGGCAATCGTCTCCACGACCGGGATGTTGCGTCCGTGCGCGAGATCTCCGAGTTCGGAAACGGCCCCCGAGTACTGTACTCCGCCGCCCGCAATGATCAGCGGCCTTCGAGCCGTCCTGAGAAGCGCGGCCGCGGCGGCGGTCTCGTCTTGGTCAGGCGTTTGCCGCCTGACGCGATGAACCGTTTCGGCGAACAATTCGACCGGGTAGTCAAATGCCCAACCCTGAACGTCCTGGGGCAGTCCGAGGAAGGCCGGGCCGCAGTCAGACGGGTCGAGCATTGTCGCGATCGCGTTCGGCAGGGACGAAATGACCTGTGCCGGATGGGTGATCCGGTCCCAGTAACGGGTAACGGGGCGAAAGGCGTCATTGACTCCGTCGACCGGGTTGTCGAAGTGCTCAAGCTGCTGAAGAACGGGATCGGGAAACCTCGTGACATAGGTGTCGCCGCACAGCAGGAGAAACGGCAACCGGTTGGCGTGAGCGGTCGCAGCCGCGGTCACGAGATTGGATGTGCCGGGACCGGCCGAAGCCGTGCAGAACATGAACCGGCGCCGAAGGTGGTACTTGGCGTAAGCCGTGGCCGCAAGTCCCATGCCCTGCTCGTTTTGCCCCCGGTACAGGGGCAGTTCATCGCGGTAATGATAAAGTGCCTCGCCAAGACAGGTGACGTTTCCGTGCCCGAAGATGGCAAAACCGCCTCCGCAGAGGCGAACCTTTCCGCCGTCGGTTTCGATATACTGGTTTGCCAGAAAACGGACGATTGCCTGTGTCGTCGTCAGACGAACACTGTTTGCCCCGGTGCCCATGCGTCCCCCACAATCGACTCCTTGCGCAACAGTCCCGACCATGCCCCCTGTCCCGGCCAAGAGCCGAGGGAGACCCGTGGACTTCAGGCGATTGCCTGGGTTGCCCGGCGCCTGATTACTGTTGACGTTCAACAGCGGGGGAAGATACGGGTTTCCCTGTACGTTGGAAACAGATTTTTTGACTGGAGATCGAGGATGGCGAGACAGGACAGCCAGGCAAAGCGGCATTGTATGACATGACCGGTACGACAGGTGAAATCGGCATCGGCATCGTCGGCGGCGGTTACATGGGCAAGGCGCACTCGGTCGCAATGGCGGCGGTCGGCGCCGTATTCGATACTGCCTTGCGGCCCCGTCTCGAGATGATCGCCGCGTCCACGGAAGGTACCGCGGAACGTTACCGCAGGGGGTATGGATTTTCCCGGTCTACCGGAGACTATCGCGAACTGGTCGATGATCCCGGAGTTGAAGCCGTCGTCATCGCAACTCCACAGTCCATGCATCGAGCCATAGCCGAGCGCGCGCTCGCGCTCGGTAAACCCGTTTTCTGCGAAAAGCCGCTGGGCGCCTCGCTGGCCGACAGCCAGGCCATGGTCGATGCCGCCGCCTCCGCAGGCGTGACCAACATGGTCGGGTTCAACTATATCCGGACGCCCGCCTCGCAATTTGCCCGCGAAATCGTGGATTCGGGTGAAATCGGCGACATTACGTGGTTCCGCGGAGAGCACACCGAGGATTTCCTGGCCGACCGGAACGAGCCGGCGAACTGGAGAACCGCTGGAGAAAGCACGGGCACGCTCGGTGACCTCGCACCGCACATGGTCAATGCGGCGCTCGCGTTCATGGGAAGCATCCGTGAGCTCGTCGGCGAGTACGAAACGGTTTTCCGGCAACGACCGTCGGCCGATGGCAAGGGGATCGTACAGGTCGGCAACGACGACCAGGCCCAGGCGATGTGCCGGTTTGAATCCGGTGCAATGGGTCACCTGTTTTTCAGCCGCGTCTCGACCGGCCGCAAGATGGGCTATCGCTACGAAATCACCGGGACCGCGGGCGCCATCCGGTTCGACCAGGAGGATCAGAACGCGGTCTGGCTGTACCGGGCGGATGATCACGCAGGCAAACTCGGGTTCAGAAAGATCCTCACTGGCCCGAGCCACCCGGATTACCTTCCCTTCTGCCAAGGAGCGGGTCACGGGACGGGGTATCAGGACCAGATCATCATCGAGGCACGTGATTTTCTCGAAGCCATAGCGACCGGCAACCCGGTCTGGCCAACCTTTCGGGACGGGCATGAAGTCAACCGGGTCATTGCGGCGATTCGCGAATCGGGCGGGCGCCGTACCTGGGTCCCGATGTCAGAGATTCAGTAGAGCGGGAGTTTTCGGGTCGGGATCGATGGTCAAACTGAACTGGGGCCTGATCGGGGGCGGCGAGGGGAGCCAGATCGGCCCTGTTCACCGAATGGCGGCCCGACTCGACGGGGAGTTCTCCCTGGTCGCCGCAGCGCTCGACCACGTCCCGGCCGCAGGGCGGGATTTCGCGATCCGGCTCGGTGTTCCGGAGAAACGCGCGTATGGCGACTGGAAGGAAATGCTCGCACGTGAATCGTCTCTAGGTGACGGCGACCGGCTCGATCTCGTCACGGTCGCGACTCCCAATTCAACCCACCATGAAATCACGAGGAGGATTCTCGAGAGCGGTTTCAACGTCCTCTGCGAAAAGCCCATGACAATGACGGTTGCCGAGGCGGCCGGCATTGTCGAAACGGTGAAGTCGACGGGGTGTATTTGTGCGGTCAACTACGCGTACTCCGGCTATCCTCTCGTGCGCCAGATGCGGGCCATGGTAAGGGAAGGTGTTCTCGGCAGGGTCCGGCTTGTCGTCGTTGAATTCGCCCACGGTCATCACGCCGCCGGTGACGACCGGGAGAATCCCCGTGTTCGTTGGCGTTACGATCCCGGCCAGGTCGGGGTTTCGGCCCAGTTCACCGACTGCGGGATCCACGCGCTTCACCTGGCAACATTTGTTACCGGCCGCCACGTGCTTCGGCTGGCGTCAGACTTTGCTTCCTGCGTCGACGGACGCGAACTCGAGGACGATGCCCAGGTGGACTTCCGCCTGGAGGACGGAATCATCGGACGGCTATGGACGTCCGCCATTGCTGTCGGAAGGCAGCATGGACTGACTATACAGGTATTCGGCGAACGCGGCGGGTTGCGTTGGGCTCAGGAGCAGGCCAATCAATTGTTCTGGACACCGGTGGGAGGCCGGACCTCGACCATCGAGCGCGGTGAGGCCGGGCTCGCACCGGAGACGGAACGTGCATCCCGGATCGCCGTCGGGCATGTCGAGGGCATGCCGCTGGCTTTCGCGAACATCTACACCGAGTTGTCCAGGGAAATCCGATCCAGGAAGGTTGGAAATGGCGATGTCGGGTCCGCTGAAAACCTTGACGGCAGCGGCTTCCTGTATCCATCTGCCGAGGATGGAATGCGCTCGGTCGTTGCGATCCACGCGGCGGTTCTCTCGGCACGAGAAAGAGGTAGATGGGTGGAGCTTTCCGACGTCCAAGCCTCGGCCTTGACGAGGGGATGACAATCGGAAAACCTTCGTTTCGAGACTTCCAGCCGGGGCATGCAACCGTGTTTCGGGTCCGACCGCCGGGACATGATGCGCAGGATGAACAGAAGCAATTCCGTCGGCCGGTTGTAAAGCCGGAAATGTGAGCGGCAGACGACGACGGTCAACGCCACAAGGAAAGTGTTTCAATGATACGCCGTTTTCAGGCCCTGAATTATCGATGTCTTCGTCATGTGGATGTCAGGCTGGACCGGTTCCACCTTCTGGTTGGTGCGAATTCCAGCGGGAAAAGCGCGCTGTTTGATGCCGTCGCTTTTGTCTCCGACCTTGTTCGGGATGACCTTCCATCGGCGATCGGAAAACGGACCAGTGACTTTCGTGATCTCGTCTGGGGCAGGGGGACAGGCCAGCAGGGATTTCAGCTTGCCCTCGAATTCGACATCCCGGACGGCGCGGTGGATCAGCTGCCCGCTGAAACCGGTTACGGGAGGTTCCGTTACGAGGTGTCGATTCGGGAGGGTGATCAAGGTGCCGGTATCGATGCCGAACGTGGAGTCTTGCTCCCTGATGCGACGCTTCCGCGCGGTTCGAAACAGGATTCCCTGTTTCCGCTGCCACCAGAATCGGTCGAGACCATTGTTTCCGCCGGCAGGAAGAGAGGGTCGAGGACGGTTTTCAGAAAATCGGCGACTGGCACGGACTCGATTTATTCCGAAGTCTCCGTGCGGCCTGGCAAGGGATGGATTATCAACAGTTCGTACGGTCCATCGCGCTCGACATTCGGCAGTTTGCCCGACGCGCCGGCTTCATTCCCAGTAGCGACCCGCGTGCAGCGGATCCTGGAGCGATACACCAGATTGATCCATCTCGATGGAGAACGGCTGCGCGCACCGAGTTCGTCAGGTTTGCGGTGCCGGGAATACCTGGCCGACGGCCGGAACTTGCCGTGGTTGATCGATCGTCTCAAGACAAGGAATCCGACAGCTCACGATGAATGGTTGAATCGGGTCCGGTCGGCCCAGGAAGGCATACTGGGCATCGATGTTGTCGAACAACCTGGTGACGGGCACGCGCACGTGGTCGTCAAGCATCGTTCGGGTATCGATATCCCGTCATGGGCTGCTTCCGAAGGAATGCTTCGATTCCTCGCCGTGATGCTGATTCCCTTTGCGGCGGACGAAGGCCAGTTGTTCATGCTGGAGGAACTGGAGCGTGGCCTTCATCCGGCGGCCATGGAAACCGTACACGACTCGCTCGCTACAGCGCAGAAATGCCAGGTTCTCGCATCGACTTATTCGCCCGTGCTTCTCGGGCGGGCCGATCCAGAAACCCTGCTTTGTCTTGCACTCGACCGGAATGGAATGACCGGAATCGTGAAAGGGAGTGATCACCCGCTTCTGAAGGACCGGGAGACCTGCCCGGAACTGGACGGGTTGTTCGGATCCGGGGTAGCCGGATGATTCCGAAGCCGCACCGGAAAACGGGATTTTTTTCGACCCGGACACGAACCGGCAATCCAGGAAGTCCGACGCCGTTCGGTCGAAGCCGGTCCGTTTACGTCGGACCGATGACCGGGTCACCGGGTGTGGACGGGCGTGTCGTTCGGGTGTCGTTACGTACCGGCGCGCACGAAGTCGATCGGTTGATCACGCGGTAACGCCGGCGTTCTCCGGCACAGGCGTGCCGGCGAATTCCCGGCGGTCAAGCACGGAATCGATTTTCTCGTGCGACCGATTCAGGTGATCCTTCAGGTAGTCGAGTGCCAGCCCGGAGTCCCGGCGCTCAACCGCTTCAAGAATGCGCACATGCTCACCGTGGGAGTCGTCGTACCTGACCATAGCGGCATTGACCATGGTCCTGGCCAGGAGCGACATCGCCTCATATTGTGCATCTATGATCTTGAGGAGCCGTTCCTTTCCGGACGGAAGCAGCAACGCGTGGTGAAACTCGCGATTGAGTGCGACCTTCTGCCATCCCTGTTCACACCCTTCCTCGGCTTTCAGCACCTCATGGCATCTGTCGAGCGTTTCCCGGGTATGGTTGGGAACGGCCGCCTGCAGGAGGATGGGTTCCAGCAGAATCCTGATTTCGGAAATGTCCTTGACTTCGGTCAGCTTCGGTTTCGCAACGATCGGGCTCCGCCGTGGGCGAATCTTGACCAATCCTTCTGCCGCGAGTGTTCGGAGTGCTTCACGCACAGGTACGATCGAAATGTTGAACTCTCTCGCCAGGGACTGGATTCGAAGCTCCGAGCCGGAACTGTATTCACCACTGATGATCCTGGTACGCAATCCGTCGCATACGGACCGGGCGCCTTCGCCATACTGAACTGATCTGGACATGACGGCTCAATAACCGCCGGAACCTGCAATACAAAGGGGCAATGATCCCATCTTGCCCTACTTTTCATCCATTGGCGAAAATTCGCCAGCGCCCTGGTCGGATGCCCGCAGTTCGTCGGATGCCGGCTTCGCCAACGGCCGTCACGAAGACAGGACAGGCCCGGATTTGTGTTCGAACAGGACCTCGATCAGGCAGGACAGGATTATCGCCGAGGCGCCGACCCATTGCACGGCCGACATCGTCTCCTCCGGCAGAAACAGCGAGGCACTCAGTATGGCAACGAGCACTTCCGACATCATCAGTATGCCGACCCTGCCGGGGTAGAGCTTCCGCGCAATCCACAGAATCAGGTAGGCAGTCGGGACCAGGACTATGAGCGCGGCAGGAACAGCGACCGGCAGTGATCCGGCCAGTTGCGCAACAGATGGAAAAGGATCCGGAAACAGAAGGAATCCGAGCCCGAAACTGATCACTGCGGTGGCCAGAATCATGCAGACCATTGAACCACCGACCGGCGTCTCGGGATGCCGCTTTAAGGATGCGGCGCCGAGGCCCCAGAAAACGCCGGAAAGGAGCGCCAGGACATCACCGACATTCAGCGGAGGGGTCGAGTCGTCGCTGCCGATGACCAGGCATGCAAGACCGGCAATACCCAGGAGAATCGCTGCGACCCGGCCAGCTCCGAGTCTTTCGGACAGCCAAAGAACCCCGATTATCGTTGACCAGACCGGCGTCAGGTAAAAGAGAATCGTCGCCCTGACAACGGTCGAGGCCACCAGCCCGGTGGCATAGAGGCTGAGCCCGCATCCTGTCAGACCGCCGATCAGCAGGATATTCCGGAGGTGCGGATACAGTCTGCGGCGGGCCAGAAACGCATAGGGCAGGAGCAGGATGAGTGGGCACGCGTTGAACACTGCCACGCTCCAGGCGTCGGTAAGACCTCCCGACTCCAGGATTCGAAGAGGAACCCAGTAGAGGCCCCAGACACCGGCCGCAAAAAAGAGGACGACGCTCAATCCGCCATCGGACTGACGGTCAAGCCATTGGTGCACCGGACCAGTCCTGTTCAGAGAAAATCTCCCGATTGCCGCGGCAGCACTTTTCATACCACTCGACGACATCGGTAATCGTATTCCGGCCGCCGAGGTACGACGTCACCAATTCGCTCATGCGCCGCCTTCCGAATGAAGGAAAGTGTCCAGCATGAAAAACCTCCGCGTCGAGCGCGGCAATTCGCTGGAGCGTTTCCCGGTAAACGAGGGGGTCGGAATGGTAAAGATTGTCCAGGAGTTCTCCGTCATAAACGGCATCCCCCGAAAAAAGGACCTGCGCGTCACGATCCAGCAGTCCGATGCTGCCGGGAGAGTGTCCGGGCAGATGTAGTATCTGGAAGGCGCGGTCGCCCAGGTCGAGCACATCACCTTCATCCAGATAACCCGTAAGCGGCGTCGGGGTGACCGCGAAAGTCACCGGATCAAAGGCTGGATGGACGGTCGGATCGACAATCGTGATCTGCTTCCACGCGCCGGTATAGACCGTCGTGGCCTGTGTCGGTGCGGCATAAATCCCTGCTTCCGAACGGTGACCAAGGCGCTCGTCGAATTCGTGAAGCCCTGCGATATGATCGAAATGCGCATGCGTCGTCACCGCGGTCAGCGGCCGGTCGGCTTCCCCGGAGATCCAGTCTTTCAGTGACTCCAGCCCCATCCCGGTATCGATGATCAGGTCGCGGTCGCGCCCGCGAACCAGCCAGATATTGCACCGCATGAAATTCGCGACCCCGGCTTCCTGGATGAGCGAGATTCCATCTGAAAACCTGTAGGTGATGAAGGGCATGCGTCGTACCTCTACCAGTTGGCTCCGGCGTTGACCTGGATGTCCTCATTCGTAAGCGTAGGGGCGGCCTCCGAACAGCAGAATGCGACCAGTGCGGCGATTTCCCCGGGTTGAACCACCCGCCCTTGTGGATTCGATTCCGTGATATTTGCCTTTGCCTGCTCGATATCGATGTCTCGATTGAGGACATGGCGCTGCAGTGCGCGTTCCATCATGGGCGTTTCGACCCAGGTCGGGCTGATCGAAACACAACTGATACCATGGGGAGCACCCTCCTTGCTGACGGCCCTGCTCAGGCCAACGAGGCCGGCCTTCGAGGCACAGTAGCCTGCGTAGCCACTTGCGCCGGTCGATGCCGCCGTGGATGCGATATTGATGATGCGGCCCCAGCCGGACTGAATCATGCCGGGAAATACCGCGCGGATCATTCTGTATGGTCCGCTCAGGTTGACATCGATCTGTTCAAACCAGTTCGCGCTGTCTCCTTCGCTCAGGAATGTCTCCTTGTAGATCCCCGCGGAATTCACGAGGATTTGAGGCGTTCCAAGACGTTCGGTCACGATCCTGACGAAGCGGTCGATCGAGTCGCCGCAGCCGACATCGAGATGTTCCACGAGTGCAGTATCTTCAATGTCATGACCTTGCTGTTCAAGGGGCTGGCCGCCAGTTATCCGCCTCGAGCCAACAGCGACCCGGTGACCGGATTTCGCCAGCAGGTTCGCGACCGCCAACCCGATCCCGGACATCCCGCCGGTGACAATTGCAATACGTGTGTTCATGTTGATCTCGACTCCGAGCGACAATAGGGCCGGAAACCCGGCGACACATCTTCCGACAAACAAGAGGAGTCGACCTTTGCCCAGTCCGAGTCCATCCCGTCAATACCTTCATTGAGGACGCTGGGTCGATCGCCGAACGGAGCGTGCGGAAGTCGATGATGACCGAGGAGCGCCCGGCACGTTGTCATGGCTGCCGCTCCAATCCGATTGCCGGTGTGCATTCCTGTCGCCATTACGGATACTCGGTCTGGAATGCCTCGGGGCGGGAAGGGGGTGAAGGGGTCACACTTGGCAACATCAGGATCGAATCGATTCTGAGTCGGGCAGTTTCGCGTGAGCCTGGCGGATATTCCTGACATTCCGGTAGTCAGCCCAATGGTTGCAGCATATGCGGTAACAGGCTGCGTGAGCGGCGTCGGATCGGAACTCGCGTGACTCCTGAAAGCCCGAGGCGACGAGGTCATCGGCATCGACATCCGGGACCCCGGGAAAACGTCGACGAGTTCACTTTCCTGAACCTGAACGATGAAGCGCCGACCGGGCCTTTGCTCGATTCAGCAGTGCGCCCTGTCTCGGTCCCATTGTGTCGGTGGCCGCATCGAACGCGGCGTGATCGTCATTTCACCCGAGAATTCGCAAGCTTCGATCGAAACCGGTCAGTGATCGGGAACCTTGTCCGGTGATCAGGACGTCATCTTCTATCCGGACGCCAATGTCGTCTGCACGATACAGCCCAGGCTCGATCGTGATGACCGCACCGGGAACCAGGAGTTGATCGTTGCCGATCATCACCTGTGGGGGTTCATGACCGTCAAGCCCAAGGCCGTGACCGGTCTTGTGAACAATCAAATCCTCGAAAGGTGATTCACGCAAGACCGCGGTCACTTCGAAGTCAAGATCGTGGCAGGTCATCAGAGGACTTGCGATGGCGCGACCCCTTTCGTTCGCTGACAGGACGGTCTCGTAGATCGCCCCGTGTTCGTCGGTCGCGTGACCGACGAAAAAAGTGCGGGTGATGTCTGCATTGTAGCCGCCCGCCCGTGCGCCGAAGTCGATGAGCAGGACATCCCCCGGCCTGAGCTCGGTCGAGCCAGGAATGCCGTGGGGATTTGCCGCATTGCCGCCGGCAAGCGCTATCGGCTCGAACGCGAATCCTTCAGCGCCATGGGAGAGCATCCGGCTTTTCAACCTGGCCTGGACCTGCCTTTCCGTGACGCCGGCACGAACGACTTCGAGTGTTTCTTCCAAGGCCAGTTCGCTGATCGATATCGCCTGCTCGATCGCGACGATTTCGTTGTCGTCCTTGGCGATGCGCAGTTGTGCGAGGAAGGCATCCGCGTTGACGATTGCTTCCGCCCTCATGTGGCGGCAGAGCGCGTCGTATTCGAACATGCGCATGCGGCCGCCCTCTACCCCCACCAAAACTTCGCCGAGAGCAGCACCGGCGGCAGCAAATGCGTCTTCGAATCCGTCGCTGTCCTGCCAGTAAAATGTTTCAGCCTCCTGAAAGCTGCGGGACCATTTCAGGACTTCGAGCGCAGGCATGATGGCGGCAATCTCACCAGTCCTGGAAATGAAGAGAATGGTCGGCCTTTCCATGAGGTGGAAATGCAGCCCCGTCAGGTAGAAGAAGTTGGGGCCGGGCACGATCGCCAGGACGTCCACGCCTGCCTCGGCGATCAGGTCAGCGGCCCTCTGGCGTCGGGCAGCATGGAAATCCTGCGTCATGTTATCTCTATCCTTCTGCCTGAAACGGCGGTTCGGTGGCCCGGTCCGGCGATGACCGCGTCACGCCACGCCGGAACCCGCTCCGATTCGACACGTGCGGTCTCGCGACACGGGATGAAGTCATTTCCATGTCTTGACCGACACGTGGCGCGAGCGACCGCATGATGATCGCGATGTCAGCCTGGATCATTTCCGAAACACGTCGATCGCTGTGGTCAGGATCTCCGTCCAGAATGGCGTAGGAGAGTTCGGCCATCTGTTCGACCGACTGATGCAGTTCGTCGGGCGCGGCGTTCCTGAAGTAATGCAGGACGTACATCCTGACGCCGGCATCGAGGATCTGGTCGATGAACCGTTCCAGAAAAATGTTGCCGGACAATGCGGCCAGGTGTCGCAGAAAGGTATGGTCGGCCTTCAGGATGCTCTCCGTGTCGCCTGCCTGAACGGCGGCCCGGGAGCGGTCGATATGGGAAAATAGCAAATCGCCGTCGGCGCGTCCGTTCATGGCGGCGGTGCGTGCGACAGACCGTGACAGGATCAGGAGCGTATCGTGGTAGTCACCGGCGTTGTCCATCAACATCGGGGCAACGATCGTGGTCCGATTGGGAAGGAACTTGACCAGTCCCTCCCCGGACAAAAGGAGCAGCGCTTCCCGAATTGGGGTGCGCGAGACCTCGAACCGCTCGGCAAGCGCAACCTCATCCAGGGCGGAACCGGGCTCTATCCTTAACCACAGGATGTCCTCACGGAGCGACTCGTGAACCTGCAAGGCCCCACGCCTGCTTTTCGAAGCCGACGATTCGGTTGTCGCTAGCCGGGTTCGCGCCAAGTCCTTCTCCAATCCGTTTGTGCGGGAACAGAATTCGCACTTGCATCGAATGGTGCTGATTGCATAATGTTTGCATAATTATAGTTGGCCAATTGGGTCACTTCAAGCCAAAGGGGGAACGGCGAATGGTACATTCACGATACAAGCACGTGCTGGCCACGGGATTCGGCCTGGCTCTTGCCTTCGGACTGTCCTCGGCTGTCCATGCACAGTCAGCGAAGATCGCCTTTTTTGCGGCAAGCTCCCAAAACGGGTTCAATCAGGCGACTTACGAGGGCGTCGAGGAAAAGGCCGCCGAACTGGGATACGAGACAGCAATCTTTGATGGAAAATTCGATGCGGCTCACCAGTACAGCCAGATCGAGGATGTCCTGGTCAGTGGCAACTACGAAGGATTCATCATCTTTCCCAACGACACGGTCGGAATTGCCGGTGCATTCGAACAGGTCATCGCGGCCGGGATTCCTGTTGCAACCGTGCTGTTTCCGGTGGGACCCGACCTGACGACCCTCGAGCCGCAGGTCGAGGGAATCACCACGACGGTTGCGTCGCCGCCGGTCGACGGTGCCACGTTTCAGGCCCGGTCTGTCGTTGAACATTGCGCGGGGAAAGATCCGTGCAACGTTGTCATCATCATCGGAGCGAAGATCTTTCCGTTCGACAATCTGCGGTTGGAGACATTTCAGGCCGTGCTCGCAGAGCATGGCAATATCAAGGTTCTGGCTGTCGGAGAAGGATGGTACTCGCCGGAGACGTCCCTGACGGCGATGACCGACATCCTGCAGGCAAACTCGGATGTTCATGTCGTCCTGTCAAATGCCGACCAGCATCTGGCAGGTGCGGAGATCGCGCTCGAGGCTGCCGGTTACAACGTGCCTGATCTTTACATGTCCGGCGGTGGTGCAGCCGCCATCGCGATCGATGCGATCCGGGAAGGACGATGGGATGCGACGCTTGCGTATTTTCCGAGAACGATGGGCGCGATGGCGATGGAGCAAATCGCCAATGCGATCGAGGGAAAGCCGGTCACAGCGGTCATCAACATGGATGAAGCGGGTCCGGTCCAGGCCATGATCGACAAGGCCGTGCTCGACGCCAATCCGGATTTCAAGGGCGAGTGGGAACAGTAGAGTACCCTGATCGACACAACGATGATCCGACTTTTTCCGGCCCGGCCGTGCCCATGACGCATGGCCGGGCCTCTTTTGCAGGGAGGCACGATGGGTGCGCGCTACCGCGTTGCTGCCGACATTGGCGGCACATTCACGGACATCGTAAGGCAGGACAGCTTCACGGGCGAATGCAGCGCCTTCAAGGTGCTGTCGACACCGGAAAACCCCGCGCTCGCCGTCCTCGAAGGTATCGGTACGGCGATTCCCGATGATTCGGAAATCGATCTTTTCGTCCACGGAACAACCGTCGGGCTGAACGCTCTCCTCACCCGCCAGGGTGCGAAGGTGGCGTTGCTGACGACGAGGAATTTCCGGGACGTCTACACGATCCAGGGGAACGACAGGGGCGAGATATTCTCGATCCGCTGGAACAAGCCGGCGCCGCTTGTTTCGCTGGAACAAGCCGGCGCCGCTTGTTTCGCTTGAACACACCTACACCGCACGGGAGCGCATCGCGGCGACCGGCGAGGTCGTTGAACCCCTCCGCGTGTCCGATCTCGATCGCCTGGTCGAAGCAGCGCGAGAAAACCGTTACGAGGCGATCGCCATTGCGTTCCTGTTTTCATTCAGGAACCCGGAACACGAACGTGCAGCCGCTCGATACATTTCCGAACGGCTTCCAGGCGTCGCGGTCGCCATGTCGCACCAGGTTTCTCCGGAATGGCGGGAATTCGACCGCATGTCGACAACCGTGATGGACAGTTATCTCGCCCCCGTGGTGCGCGGTTACCTTGCGACGCTGGTCAGCAAACTCGAACACCGGTTGCCGGCCGGACGATCCCTGTATGTCATGGAGTCGAATGGTGGCGTGATGACCGCGGGGACGGCGAGCGAGTCGCCGTTGCAAACATTGCTTTCCGGACCGGTCGGAGGGGCAATCGGCGGTCAGGCGCTTTCGGCTGCGATCGGCCGCGACAACCTGATTTGCATCGACATGGGCGGAACGTCCTTCGATGCCAGCCTGATCATCGACGGACAACCGTCGAGGTCGAACGAGACGAGGCTCGAGGGCCTCCCGGTCCAGATGTCGGTCGTGGACATCCACGTCATCGGTGCAGGCGGCGGATCAATAGCCTGGCAGGAAGCCGGGGCGGTTCGCGTCGGTCCCGGGTCCGCGGGGGCCAAACCGGGTCCGGCATGTTATGGGCTGGGGGGCATCGAAGCGACCGTGTCGGATGCCAATCTCGTACTTGGCCGGCTCGACGACGCCAACTTTTCCGCGGGAACGATGAAACTTGATCGGGCAGCTTCTGCTGCAGCGCTCGACCGGCTCGGGTCCGGTTTCGGCCTGTCGGCCGAGGCGATGGCGGAGGGTGTCGTCGACATCATCAATGCCAAGATGGCGGATGCAATCCGCACGATTACGGTGCAGCGCGGTATCGACCCGCGTGATTTTTCCCTTGTGGCCTATGGTGGCGCGGGCCCGGCACAGGCGGCGGCACTGGCGGATGAACTGGGAATCGGCGAGGTCATCATTCCCGTCCACCCCGGTGCGTTTTCGGCATGGGGCATGTTGCAAACCGACGTCCGTCACGACTTCAAGGAAACACTCTACGGATTCTGGGATCAGACCCACCGGGAGACGCTGGAACATGCCTGTCGCGCGCTGGAGGAGGAAGGGCGTTCGTTCCTGGAGAGGGAGGGAATCGGCGATGATGACATCTCCTTCGAAAGAGGAATCGACTTCCGCTACTTCGGACAGGAATACGTCCTGACAATCCCGGTCCCCCGCGGGTTCATCGACATGAATGCCGTTCGCCGGTCTTTCGATGTCGCCTATGAACGGCAATATGGCCACTCGAGCCCGGAGAACCGTGTTGAAATGGCCAATATACGCGTTGCCGCCCTTGGCCGGCTGCCTCGACCTTCGAGTGCACCACCGGCGCCGACGGAAGCCCGCCAACCCGGGAAACGGGATGTCAGGTTCCAGGGCAGGGTTCAAACGACCGGAATTCTCGACAGGAATTCGCTCGGCCCCGGCAAGATTGTCCGGGGGCCGGCAATCATCGAGGAGGACACGGCGACAACGCTTGTTCCCCCCGATTGGCAAGTGACGGTGATCGCGGGCGGGCACTTGTCGCTGAGACGCATGGGGGATCCGGGATGACAGGGACTGCCGATCCGATCACCACCGAGGTCGTACGCAATTTCGTGATCTCGTGTGCCGAAGACATGAATGCATCTCTATGGCGCTCCGCCCACTCAGCAGTGATCTACGAAGGCAAGGACAGCGCGGTGGCCTTGCTCGACGAACATGGAAACATGCTCGGCCAATCGACCGGGGTTCCCCTGTTCATCGGTGCGATTGACGCCTGTGTCCATCACGTCAAGGACTACTACGGCGACGATATTGCCAAAGGTGATGTTTTCATCATGAACGACAGTTACATGCAGGGTACGCATCTTCATGACATAACCGCGGTCGGTCCCATCTTTCATGAAGGGTCACTGATCGGCTTCGGCGCGGCGCGGGCGCACTGGAACGACATCGGCGCCATAGATCCCGGTTCGACGATGGAATCCACCAGCATCTACCAGGAAGGATTGCGGCTGGGTCCGACGCGAATCGTCTCGAAAGGCCGGCCGATTCGTGAATGGTATGACCATCTCCGGCTGAACACGCGTCTGCCGGATGCATCGATCGGCGATCTTGGTGCCCAGATTGCCGCGATACGGACCGGCGAACGGCGCCTAGGCCAACTGCTCGACCGGATCGGCGCGGAAACCTACAGGGCGAGTTGCCGGGACATTTTCGAACAGGCACGCGTGCTCGACCGGGAAGCGATCCGGGCAATTCCTGACGGGCAATGGTCGCGGGAGGGATATCTCGACGATGACGGCATCGGAAACGAACCGGTCAAGGTCGCCCTGACATTGACGATCAACGGCGATTCCCTGACAGTTGACCTCGATGGATCGTCCGGACCGGTTCCGGGTTCGGTCAATTGCGGGGCAACCCAGACTGAGTCGCTCTTGCGCCTGGCGTACAAGACGATGATCAATCCGGACCGCGCGATCACCGGGGGGTCGTTCGAGACCATGAACGTCAGGATTCCAGACGAATGCATGTTCAACGCAAAGGAACCGGCAGCCTGCGAGTGGTACTTCACCGGGCTGGGGCTGCTTGCCGACCTGTTCATTTCCTGCATATCTGAGGCAATGCCGGAACGGTCGACGGCCGCTCACTACGGTGACAGCATGGTCGCCGCGTTCTTTTCGGTTGATCCCGGCCGGGGGCACTGGATCGCGATCGAACCGACCGCCGGCGGGTGGGGTGGACGCGCCGACAGTGATGGCGAGAGCGCCTTGATCAACCTTGTGAACGGCGGGTTTCGAAATATCCCGGCGGAAGTGTACGAGACCAAGTTCCCGGTCAGGATCGAGGAGTTCGCAATTCGCCCCGATTCCGGTGGTGCGGGCCGCCATCGTGGCGGCTGCGGGGTTATCCGGCGTTACAGGTTGCTCGAGGACTGTCATTGTGCTCTCTGGTTCGAGAGATCGCGCACTCCGGCATGGGGTTTGAATGGCGGAAGCGATGGAAAGGGGCCGCATATCGAGATCAGGCAGCCCGATGGGACGTCCGAATCCGTCCTCAAGATGCGCGCGCGGGGATTCCCGGCCGGAACCGTTGTCGAAACCATGACCGGGGGAGGTGGCGGAAACGGCAGGCCGGGGAGCCGCCCGCTTGACGAGGTGCTTTCGGACGTTCGGCAGGGGTTCGTGACGATCGAAGGTGCCTGGAACGATTACGGCGCTCGGATCGACGACGAATTGCGGGTCAAAGACAGCGAATCGGAGCCACGGCACTGACTGGCACTCCTGAAGTCGGGCAAGAGGTCATCGCCATCCGCGCCGAGGGAATCGGCGTCGCATTCGGCGGTGTACCGGTTCTTGAAGACGTCACGCTCGATGTCCATCCCGGCGAAATCCATGGGTTGATCGGTGAAAACGGCGCCGGAAAGTCCACGCTCGGGAAGGTCTTTGGCGGATACTATCAGGCAACGGCCGGCCGCCTGATCGTCTTCGGCCGACCGGTGACCCGGTGGGACCCGCCTACCGCGCTGGCGAATGGCGTGGCTATCATGCACCAGGAACTGCAATTGGTCCCGGCCATGACCGTGGCCGACAACGTGTTCCTCGGTCTCGAGCACGAACGTTGGGGCATTCTCGCTAGAGACGAGGCGGGGCGCCTGGTGGCCCTGATGCAGAGCAGCGGTTTCACGCTCGACCCGGGAGCGGTGGTCGCCGACCTGCCGATTGCCGATCAGCAGAAGATCGAGATCCTGCGGGCTCTTGCCCGTGATGCCAGGGTGATCGTCATGGACGAACCGACCTCGTCCCTGTCCAAGGACGAGGTCGGTCAATTGCATGACGCCATGCGGACGCTCCGGGACGAGGGCCGGACGGTGATCTATGTATCTCACTACCTGGAGGATATCCTGGCGGTATCCGACCGGGTTACCGTTCTCAGGGATGGCGTCCATGTGAGAACCGGTCCGACGGCGGAGGAAACCAGGGGCAGCCTGGTGTCGGCTATGTTGGGGCAGGGCAAGACGGAAACGCTCTTTCCCGAGAAAGTCTGGCCCACCGAGTCGGAAACGGTCCTCGACGTGTCCTGTCTCCGGAGCGACTCCGGGGTCAGGAGTGCGTCGCTTACCGTGGGCAAGGGCGAGATCGTCGGGTTGATCGGTCTCGTCGGCAGCGGCCGTAGCGAGATCGCCCGGGCGATCATTGGCGCCGACCCGGCAAAAGCCGGGGATGTCACGTTCAACGGACGGCCTTATTCCCGCCGGACCCTGGCGGAATCCGTGAGACGTGGGCTGGTGATGGTCCCGGAGGACCGGCGCAGGCAGGGGCTGATCATGGCCATGCGGGTGCGGGCAAACATCACCCTGCCGCATCTGGCCCGGTTTTCCCGCACCGGAATGGTCCGGTCGGGGAAGGAGCTGTCACGAGCCCGGGAACTGATCGAGTATTTTCGCGTCCGTCCGGCCGACCCGGACGGGGATGTGTCCCGGTTTTCGGGCGGCAATCAGCAGAAGGTCCTGTTCAGCAAGTGGCTGGCGGAGAATCCGGAACTCGTCATACTGGATGAACCGAGCCGTGGCGTAGACGTGGGTGCCCGGGAGCGCATTCACCAGGCCATTGCCGAACTGGCCGCGCGTGGGACGGCCTTCCTGGTGATCTCGAGCGAAATCAGTGAAGTCCTTGGCCTCGCGCACCGGGCCTACCTGATCGACCGCGGACGGACAGTCGAGGAAATCGACCCCGAGGCGCACAGCGAGGCGACGGTCCTTTCGGCCCTGTTCCGTCACCAGGCGGAATCGGACACCGGCCCGGACACGGGCGTGCAGACAGGATGCGGGACAGACGAAACGGTGCAGGTGATGGCATGAGCTGGCATGGTGTTCAGCGATTCCTCCAGAGCTACGCGGTCCTGATCCTGATCGTGCTCCTGATGGGGGCCCTCAGCATTCTCTCCGACAGCTTCCTGACATTCCGCAATCTCCTGAACATTCTCAATCAGAACGCGCCACTGGCGATCATGGCCTCGGCGATGACGCTGGTCATCATCGCTGGCGGGTTCGACCTGTCAGTGGGGGCGATCTTCGCCATGGGTGCGGTCTCCTGTGCCTATATCGCGCTCCATGTCGATCCCTTTCTCGGCCTTTTCATGGCGCCGGTCATCGGTCTTGGCCTCGGGGTCGTCAACGGATTCGCCATCACTCTACTGAACGTGCATTCCTTTCTCGCCACCATCGCCACCAGCCTGATCTTCAGGGGTGTCGCCATTGTCCTATCCGACGGACGGCTGATTCCGGTACGCATGGACGAATTCACCTGGCTCGGCCGAGGCAAGATCGGCGGCGTCTTCATCGCCGTCTGGATCATGGCCATCTTCGCGGTGACACTGAGCTTTGCCCTCACCCGTACGACATTCGGTCGGCGGGTGTTCTCCGTCGGCGGCAACGAGGAGGCGGCAATCCTCTCGGGCATCCGGACCCACCAGATCAAGATCGCAACCTTTGCCATCGCGGGGCTGGCCGCCGGATTGGCCTCGGCCATCGCCGCCTCGCGAATTTCCCTCGGGCAGGCATCGGCGGGTATCGGGATGGAACTCCAGGCCATCGCCGCGGTGATCCTCGGCGGGACCAGCATTTACGGCGGGCGGGGCGCCGTTTGGCGCAGCCTTGCCGGAGTCTTCCTGCTGGCGCTCATCAACAATGGTTTCAACATCCTCAATGCCGATCCCTTCTACCGCGATCTGACCACCGGACTGATCATTCTTGCCGCGATCGGCATCAGCGCCGGGGGTGCCCGCCGCTGATGGAAGCAAGTTGATGTCGGGAAGCGGGTCAGCCAAGTACACGGTCGGGTTGCCCGGGTGGGCCAAGGATTGGCACCGATTCGGGGAAACCGAAGCCACATTCCACCCCGACGTGGACGTCGTTTCCCGGAAGTGGCAAACCGCCACGGATTCGATGCGTGGCCCGCCGGCAACCGCCAAGCGCACCAGGATCGGAGTCTTGCCGATTCGGAACCCCGTATCGGCGCCATAAGTTCCCGGGAGGCCGGGCAAGTCGAAGCGACCGGACATTTCGACAATTCCGAATGGACCGGGGAATGGCGATGAGGGCAAACGGCCACGAAAGGCGGGATTCCCGGATCGACCGGGGTGGTGCGTTCTCCGACATTGTCGCGCGTTCGCCTTGCGGCGGCGTCACGCCACACAAGCTGCTTTCGGTAGACCCTCAAGTATGCGGGGATGCCGCCATTCATGGCATCCGGACAATGCTCTCTTCCAGTCGAGGCTTTACGCCCTCAGAAAGACCTGGATGTCGGCAACATTCGTTCCCGTTCCCCCGATGTGAAGGTGGTCTCCGGACGCCTTGAGGGCGGGGTAGCTGTCATTCCTCGCCAATGCGTGCGACGGATCAACGCCCATCGTCATCATGCGGTCCAGAGATGACCGGTCAACGACGGCGCCGGCGCTGTCCGTGGGGCCATCGCGACCATCGGTGCCTCCGCTCAGGAACACCCAGTTTCCATCAAGTCCCCGTTCCCGGGCGCCGATGGCAAATCGAAGAGCCAGTTCCTGGTTCCTTCCGCCGAGACCGTTCCCCCTGACCTGGACATGGGACTCTCCTCCGAACACCAGACCCCGGAGGGTGCCGGACGGTAGCTGAACGGCATGGTCGAGCATGAGCCGGCCGGCAACTCCGACATCCAGACTGTAGTCCGACTCCGCGACCTCCATTGGAAATTCGTCGACCGAATCGACGATTGCCGCGAGGCTCATGCCGTTCCCGCCGATGATCGTGTTGACGCAGGTAACGTCGTTTTCACTTGCGGCCATGGAGGCGGGCAAATCGGGATCGGAGCGGGGGAGAGTCAACAGGTCTCGGGCATCCCCGGGAAGGGCGGCGAGCAAGTTGCGACGATCCAGCATTTCCACGACCTGCTCACGCGCCATGATTTGGCCGGCGGTCGGACCGCTTGCGACAACGCCAGGGTGATCGCCGGGAACATCGGAAAGGATATAGGCGAAAACCGGCGCCGGACGAGCCAGCCTGGCCATGCCTCCACCCTTGAGACGGGACAGGTGCTGCCGGACGGCATTCATCCGTCCGATGTCCAGCCCGGCGCGGAGAAGAGTGTCGGTGGTCCGGGACTTGTCTTCAAGGGAGAGGCCAGGCAAAGGCGCGGGAAGCAGGGCTGACCCTCCACCGCTAATGAGCACGATGACGACGTCCTCGTCCGTTGCGGCACGGAGCGTATCCGCCACGACCTGCGCGGCGCGGACCCCTCGTTCGTCGGGTACGGGATGTCCTGCGGAAAAGACACGGGCACTGTCGACCTCGACCCGGCGATAGTTTTCGTCGTTTGTTACCGCGATGCAAGTGACCTCGCTGACGTGGCCAAGCAGGTCGCGGGCCCTGGTCATCATGGCGATGGCCGCCTTGCCGAATGCGATGACGATATTTCTGCCATTCGCGCTCGGGCCCGGAGGCGGTTCCCGCAGCCATGCGTTGTTCAAAGCGAGAGCCGGATCGGCTGCCGTGACGCCGGTCGTGAACAGGCGCCGGGCGAGGGACCTCAGTTCTTGCAGATCAGGCGAAGACATGACCACGAACCTGCCACCGACCAAAATGCACTTTCCCACTGACATTGGGAGCGCCCGTCGGGCATTACCTGGCCGGGCCTGTTCGGGGGACCGGCACCACCGGATCTGCGGGTCTCCACGTCAGATCCTTTCCTGGGTGTGTTTTCGGAGTTCCGCCCTTGCGACCTGCCGCCTGTGAACGGCGTCCGGCCCGTCGGCAAGCCTGAGCGTCCTCAGCGCGGCCCATTGCCGGGCCAGCGGAGTATCCCGGCTGACTCCGGATGCCCCGTGCATCTGTACCGCTTCATCGGTGACCCTGAGTGCGACGTTCGGCGCAACCGTCTTGATCATGCTGATCCAGGGCGCAGCCGCACGCGGGTTCCCCTGGTCCATCATCCAGGCCGCCTTGAGGCATAGCAACCGCGCCATTTCGATTTCCATGCGCGCATCGGCGATGATGTCGAAGTTGGCCCCGAGTTCCGCGAGCCGCTTGCCAAACGCTTCGCGGGCCAGTGATCGTCGGCACATGAGTTCAAGAGCCTTTTCGGCTTGGCCGATGGCCCTCATGCAATGGTGAATTCGACCGGGACCCAGCCTGTTCTGGGCGATTTCGAAGCCGCGTCCTTCTCCGACAAGCAGGTTTTCGACCGGTACACGGACGTCCGAAAAACGAATGTGGAAGTGACCGTGCGGAGCATCGTCATGTCCATAGACATCCATGGGCCGCAGCTTCTGAATACCGTCCGACGAGGCATCGACGACGATCATCGAGTGGCGACGGTGGCGCGGCATGGTGTCGTTTCCGGTACGCACCATGACGATATAGACGGCGCAGCGGGGATCACCGGCGCCGGTTGCCCACCATTTTTCTCCGTCAAGCACGTAATCGGGACCGTCCTTTCGACAGGAAAACTCCAGGCCGGTTGGATCGGACGACGCAACGTCCGGTTCGGTCATCAGGTAGGCCGAGCGGATTTCACCTGCCAGCAACGGGTCCAGCCACCTCTTTTTCATCCAATCCGGCCCAAACTGTTCAAGCACTTCCATGTTTCCGGTGTCGGGAGCGTTGCAGTTGAAAACTTCGGCAGCAAGGTGCGACTTGCCCATTTCTTCGGCGAGCCAGGCGTATTCCACTGTCGTGAGGCCGTACCCCCGGTCGCTCCGTGTCAGCCAGAAGTTCCACAGGTTTCTTTCCCGTGCCCGCGCCTTGAGTCCTTCCAGGATCTCCGTCTGCCTGGGATTGATCACCCAGCGCCCGTGATTCTCGACTTCGGCAAGGAATTCGGCATCGAGCGGAGCGATTTCGTTCGTGATCATGTCGACCACTTGCCGGTGGATGGGTTTGAGTCTTTCACTCATTCCGAGAAACATTCGGGCGCCTCGTTTGTCTGGCTTCCTCTTCCGGTACGATCAAGCCACGCTTCATCGCCACGATCAAGTGGAGCGATGCCGATTTTCCTTCGGATATCGTGAATCGTGCGACAAGGGGTGCGGCGAATTTCGCCTCGTTCCATGTCGGAAAGGAGGGAGCGCGCGTTCGGAGCGATGCCACGGGAACTGCCAGTCCGCATTCCGGCTCTCTTCCTCCTTGAGGGAGCGTTGCTTTCGTGCTGGTTCGCACGGATATCCGGAACAGGCCACCGGCAGGCAAGACCCGGCACCCCCCGTCATTTCGACGGACCCTGACTCGATCCTGAGAAATGGAAAAATCCTGGCCTTGCTGCGCGCCAGTAGTTGCGCAGTGCTGACCGGATCCTTCAATTCCACCTTACTTGGCGCGCCTCCGACCAAAGTGCCGGTTGCCGTAACCTGTGAAGACCGGAGAAACTCCACGTTCTCTGCCGGCGCCGTGCCATTGCGAACCACCACATCGACCCGGCCTGCGGCCGGATGCTGCGGTCCTTTGCCGCGCCGACGTGGTGCCCGGAATCCTTGCCGTCGCCAGATGGGCTGGACGGAAGCGATTTGTGACGCCAGGCGACCAAACCGATGCGGATTGAGGTTCGAGCACTTCGCCAGACGGCAAGCGAAGTGCAGAATGACTTTGTCGAGACAGCCGCGTGTGATAGCATGTTACCCGTACATTGAACCTGAACTGATCGTTCGACATTTCGCGTTCGGTTCGATTAAAAGGCGAGTTGCATTTCAGGGCATGACGGGCGGTCTTTCAGGTCCGTTTGTCTCTGTTAACGGTGCATGAATGACGACATCCTTGGGCGTTGAACCGGAATGTGACGGTCAAATGCTCGAGGCACTGAGCGTGATGGTGGGCAAGAAATGGACACGGCTTTCGAAACGGACACAGGCCGGCGTGCAAGCCTGGTGGACTATCCGAAACCCCTCAACGAGATCCCGGAGGATTCATACACTCTGCCATCATATCTCTATACTGATCCGGCAGTTTACGAACTCGAAAAAGAAAGGATCTTCTACAAGACTTGGCAGTATGTCGCGCACGAAAGTCTGTTCCCCAATGCCGGCGACTACCTGACGCTCCGGATCTGTGATCAGAATATTTTTCTCATTCGCTCCGGCGACGGGCGGCTCCGGGCATTCTACAATGTCTGCCAGCATCGGGCGCACGAATTGCTGCCCGATGGTTCTGGCAACATCGAACGTGTCATCATTTGTCCGTATCACGCCTGGGCGTTCGAAACCGACGGGCGTCTACGGGGGGCACCGAGGGCGCACATGCGTCCCGGCTTCGACAGGAAGAATCACGCGCTCAGCGAAATCCGCCTTGAACTGTTCCTGAACTCGGTGTTCGTCAATCTTGATCCCGAAGCCCGACCCCTGTCCGAACTGGCGGGAGATCTTGAAGCGGACGTTCGCAAGAGATTGCCGTTCCTTGACCGGGTTACGGAGCCCCGAACCAACGCGTTGGGCGAGACCCACATCGACGCGGGCTGGAAGGTCGTCGTCGACAACTACGTCGAATGCTACCACTGCGACCACGCTCACCCGGCATTTGCCGACATCATTTGCATGGATTCCTATCAGCAGGACACGTTCTCGCTTTGGTCGCGCCAGATCGGTGAGGACATCAGGCCTGACAATTCTGCGTATTCGGTCAGTCTGGAAACCGGGGTGAACCATTCGGCATTCTGGTATCTTTGGCCGAATACGACATTCAACGTTCTTCCGGGCTCCGAAGAAATCAACATATCGGCAATTCGCCCGACCGGGGTGGAGACGACATCATTCGAAGGACACTCGATGTCGGTATCGGACACGTTTGATGAAGGCCGGGCCCGGTACACGGCCGATGTGCTTGTTCCCGAAGACATCAGCTTGTGCGAGAGCGTCCAGCGCGGGCTCAAGTCAAGGGGATATTCGCAGGGGCCGATCATGGTGGATTCGGCTCGAAGCGGGCGAGGTGAACACGCGATTCACCACTTTCACCGTTTGGTACAGGCGGCGCTTTCCTGACAGGCGAACTCGCGGCGGAACATCATGTTCATTGGCAACGGCAGGATCGGGGCAGCGCCCAACGGGCAATTTCGGATCGGATGCAGGTCCGAGCCCGGTGCCTGAAGAGCCTGCGCATGATGCCGACGTCGGTCTGACGAATTCCAAAAACCCGTGATGAAGCGATGACACGACAGCCCTCGGACGCCACGGGAGAACATCAGGTCGAGCACACGCTGCCACCGGAAATCGGCCCGTACCTGGAAGCCCGAGTCACCGGACTGGGGACATATTCGGGCAGTCGAAAGTTCCCGGATGGCCAGTCGAATCCGACCTACCTGGTCTCCGGTTCCAATGGTTCGTTCGTCTTGCGGGCAAGGCCGCCCGGAAAGCTTATCCGTTCCGCACATCGCGTTGATCGTGAGTTCAGGGTCATGCGCGCGCTCTTCGCTGGCGATGTCGCTGTTCCGGAGACCGTCTTTCTGAGCGGGGAGGACAATCCGCTCGGCCGGCAGTTTTTCGTGATGAGGCATGTCGAGGGCCGTGTCTTCTGGAACCCGGCGCTCCCTGAAACTCCCGCCGAGGAACGCAGTCAGGTCTATTCCGACATGATTCGGACCCTGACAACGCTCCATTCCGTCGACCCCGACTCAGTCGGACTGTCCGACTTCGGAAGGCCGCGAGGATACACCGAGCGCCAGGCAGCCTTGTGGATTTCGCTGTACCGGCAGGCCGAGGAGGCGCCGGAGCCGTTGCTGGACCAGGTCATTCCGTGGTTGGAAGAAAATGTCCCGGCAGGTAACGGTTCGAACAGCATTGTTCACGGCGACTTCCGTATCGACAATGTGATCTTTCGCACGGATCGTCCCGAAGTCGCGGCGGTTCTCGACTGGGAATTGTCGACACTTGGTCATCCGGTTTCCGACCTGGCGAACCTGTGTGCCCAACAACGCCTGCCGAACGAGGGGTTCTTCATGCGCGGATTGGCGGGGGTTGACCGGAGATCGGTCGGGATTCCGGAGGAAGAAGAGATCGTGGAGCAATACTGCTCCCGGATGACCATGAGCTTTCCTGCAGACTGGACCTTTCACACGGTCTTCAGCCTGTTTCGGCTGGCGGCAATCCTTGCCGGCGTCCGGAGCCGGGCCATTCGAGGGAACGCATCCAATCCCGAAAAGGCCTTCGAGTTGTCGAAGGCGATTCCGGTTTTGGCCGAATTGGCAGTCGCCGGGCTTGATCGATCGTGAGGTGGTCTCACGATGACGAGCGTGGGCAGTAACGGCCGCCCCCACCTGGGAGACGGGTTCGATTCTGTCGATTGTTTCATTGGTGGATGAGGGAATCGATCAACGTTGCAAAACGTTCTGGAGCGGGATTTCGCGATCGGGACGGGCCGCAAACAGTGCGCTGCCCGACGTTCTCAGAACGCGACCCGGTCGCCCCCTTTCAGTCCGAGGATTTCCCTTGCTTCGTCAGGAGTCGCAGGTTGGCAGCCAAGGTCCTCGACGATTCTGCGTATTTTCGCAACCTGCTCGGCGTTGCTCTTTGCCAGCTTGCCCCGGGCGATATAGAGGCTGTCTTCCAGTCCGACCCGAACATGCCCTCCCATTTGGCTGGCAGTCGTTGCCAAAGGCATCTGGGCGCCTCCCGCACCGAGCACCGACCAGCGATAGGAATCGCCAAACAGCCGGTCTGCCGTCCGTTTCATGAAAACGAGATTGTCGACGTCGGTTCCGATTCCTCCGAGGATCCCGAAGATGAACTGGATGAACACTGGCGGGCGGAATAGGCCGGAATCCATGCAGAACTTCAAGTTGTAGAGATGGCCGACGTCGTAGCATTCATGTTCAAACTTGATCCCGAGCGGGGCAAGCGCTTCGGCTGCCTCGCGAATGTCGCGGAAGGTATTTCGAAAGATATTTGCCTCTGACCCTTCAACGTAGGCTTTTTCCCAGTCGTATTTCCAGGTCTCGTAACGCCCGGCCAGCGGATGAAAGGCAAAGTTGAAACTACCCATGTTCAGCGAGCACATTTCCGGTTCAAATCGTCTTGCGGGCTTGATCCGGTCCTTGATCGACAGCGAAAGGGACCCGCCCGTCGAAATGTTCACGACCGAGTCGCTGGCCTGCTTGATGCGTTGCAAGAACGGTGTGAAGTCGTCCGGATCGACTGACGGAGATCCATCCAGGGGATTCCTTGCGTGGAGATGCAGGATCGACGCGCCGGCTTCGGCGGCCCCGATCGCCTGCGTCGCAATGTCATCATAGGTCAATGGCAAGGCGTCCGACATTGTCGGCGTGTGAATAGCGCCGGTAATGGCACAGGTTATGACGGTACGTCGCTTACGGGGCATGGAACCAATCCCTTGTTGACGATCCAGGAACGAACGCCAAAAGGCGTCGCTGCATCTGGTCCGGATTATCCTCGATTTTGCTGATCCGTATACCGTCGACGGATACCGTTGGCGATGGTTTTTCGGAAGGAGGTGCAGCCAGATTCAGGTCTTGTTTCGTGCCTTCCTGATGCATCGCCTCCCGCCAGGCTTCCACCGCATCCGGCACTTCGGCATCCTCGCAAACGCCTGCCGGGCCAGGACCCTCGAGGCCGTACCGGAAGCCGGCCACCACGAACCCCCACATGCAGCCGGTGACGAAACCGGAACCGGGGAGACGGACAGACCGGAGGCCCCGGCCTGTCCGAATTGCGGCAAACCCTCCGAGCCCGTCCTGACCATCCGAAGAAACCCCACCGACCGGGAGGTGGCCAGGGCAATGGAGATCATCCGAAAACGCGGCCCTCCCCGTCCTCACGAAACGACATGAAGACAACGCCAGAAAGCATGCAGCATATCCAGCGGCCCCGGGACCGCCACGGGCCCGTTCGTGCCCGTCGCGCCGAACCGACACAAACGGCGCGAAATGTCACCGTCTCCGGACCCGATACTTCAGCCGGAGACGGACCGGACACACCGTTCGGGACATGCGGTCCCCGAAGATCCCCCGCATCAAACGGGATCAACCGGCCAGGCTGAAAACCCCGAATCAACTCTCTACAAGAGGCCAGGGTCGCGCCAGGCGCGGCTTCGTTCAAACCGGCTTAGTGTCGGCGTTTCAGCCAACACTAACCATGATATTGCGCCTGCTTGGCGCGCGACTTGTGGAACTGGAGATCGTTGAGGGCATTTCCAGGGAGACGGTGCGGCAGACCTTGAAAAAAACGGCCTCAAGCCCTGGCTGAAAACATGCTGGTGCTTTCCGCCGAAAGCGAATGCGGACTTTGTCTGCGCCTTGGAGGACGTGCTCGACGTCTACAGCGGGGATCATGACGACGGGACCGTGCTCGTCTGCCTGGACGAGACATCGAAACAGCAGACGAAGGAAACCCGCAAGCCGCTGCCGGTGCGCCCGGCCGGATACGACTTCGAGTACGAGCGCAACGGCACCGCCAACTTGTTCATGATCTACGCACCGCTCGACGGCTGGCGCCATTTCAAGGTCACCGACCGCCGCACCCGGCAGGATTTCGCCCGGGTGCTGAAGGATCTTGCCGATGTCCACTTTCCCGGAAAGACCATTAAACTGGTGATGGACAATCTGAACACACATCGACTGTCGACGCTTTACGATACCTTCAAACCGGCGGAGGCATCGCGCCTCGCCAGGAGGTTCGAGGTTCACGACACGCCGAAGCACGGCAGTTGGCTCAACATGGCCGAGATCGAGATCAATGTACTGTCTCGCCAGTGCCTTGACCGCCGGATCCCGGATCGGGAAACCATGGTCAGCGAAGTCGCCGCATGGCAGGAACACCGCAACGCTTCCGCAAAACCGGTTAACTGGAGGTTCCGGACCGAGGACGCCCGCATCAAGCTGAGGTCGCTGTATCCATCAATTCAATGATGTCGGGATACTAGTCTCGCTGTACCCTCCTTTCGGTTTGGGCCGCTCATTTGGCCTGCGTTGGGGGTGGTTGGTCACTATCTGTTTCAAACACTTCATGTTCTGGAACCCGACCGGACCCGCCGCAGTGGTCACAATCGTCAACCGCTGCCGTAAAGCTGTGGATTTCGCCGCTTCCTCCGCAATGCATGCATGCCTTGGCAACATTCATTTCGCGGCCTCACGCCGGACGCCACAATCGCGCCCTTCGATTCTCGGTGTCCCGATCATGATTTCTCTCCATTCTTTTGCGCCTGCGATCACCTCGGGCCAGAGGGCATTTGGCGGGTAGGTGATGGCGTCGAAGGGAGGAAGCGAAACCGACGCGTCATCGACGAGCGTCGTCAGCAGCAGCCACCGCCCCTCGCGTAACTCGCAGGCCTCGAGTGTCCGTGCATCGGGATCGACGAACCAAAGATGGCGGACGCTTTCGCGGGCATAAAGCGCCCGCTTCTCGCCCTGGTCCAGCTTCCGCGTAGAAGGCGAAAGCACCTCGCAGACTCGGTCAGGTACAACCGTGCCACATGCCGCATCCGGAAATTCGGGCATCGTCTCGCGCCGCCAGCCGGCGAGGTCCGGCACCACGATGTCCGCGTCCAAGTGTAGTTCCGGCTCGAAAACGATCCACCGCCCACTCCGGAATTGAATGGGCCATCCAGACGACCACCGAGAAGCGAACTCGCCCATGCATGACGCAAGGCGGGCCTCGGATGGGTATGGAGGGTTCCGGCGATCACCTCGGCGACATTGTGGGGCGGCGCGTCGAGCACGTCCTGGTAGGTGGCCGGGCCGATCTCCTTGCGTCCGGTGTGTGTTTTCATCGTCCTGGTTACTCCCCTGCCTCTAAATACCGATCCTCTCGAATTCGTCCAGCGTGATCGTCTCGGCGCGGCGGTCATAAAGGCGTGTCGTCTCCCTTTTCACGTGACCTGCCAGATACTGGACGACCTCCACCCGCGCGTCAGGATGTCCCAGGTATGCGGCGATGCCGAAGGCGCGGAAGGAATGGGCACAGAGCACCCGGGCGCTGATCACGCCCGCCTTGTGAGCCTGTTCGGCCCGGCGCGAGACGGCTTCCAGCGCCTCCTGCGGTTCAACCGCCACTCAGGCAACCGGATCTCACCGCCCGTGAGGTCGACCTCCCGGAGCAGTGGCGCGGCCGACAACTGAAGCAATCCTCCCGCCTCCATGTAACCACTGAACCAAGCCTCAAGATTGTGGTGTTTGGGATCATCAATGCCTAACCGCCCTTTTCGGAAAGACACAAGTGCCAGCGGTAAAACCGATCCAATCTTCGAGACATTCGTCTCAATTGACACCACGGACTTTGGCGGTTTTTCGATTGTCGGGTCGGTTCCGGGGACGGTTTTTTTCTGACTCCGAAGTCATCAGCCTGAGCTCTCGGATGCCGTTAACGGGTGATTGGCCCAGGTAAACGCCGCCGATTGCGTTTGAGAGCATCGAAAACCGTTAACATTGTGCTCTCCACCCAGTCATCTGCATTGCTCAACCGATTTGCACCGAAGACATCCTCGTGGCGGTTAGGGCACGGGGTCAAACCCGGATCAGGCGATTGGAATTGCGGAAACATCGCGAATGGCTGGACGACGACAGTCTCGGCCAGCTTTGGGAGAAAACGAACTTGGAGGCCGCCCGGCGCACGAGCAGGGAAATTCGCCTCGATATGGCCTATCCATTTGTCCTTGTTGAGGGCGAAACAGGGGAAAATTGTCGATGGCACGTTGGCGCCGCACCTTTGCGGCCTGGGGACTTGTTCCGATGTTTGGGCGCGGTCGGTGAGGAATTCCTGACCACGTTCAAGGCTGACCTTCCTTTGGGTTTGCGTCATTTTGAATTCGCGGAAATGAGTGTCAAGAAACTTGTAGATTGTAGAGAGACT
Organism: Paracoccaceae bacterium; assembly: GCA_963664045.2. Classification (GTDB taxonomy): domain Bacteria; phylum Pseudomonadota; class Alphaproteobacteria; order Rhodobacterales; family Rhodobacteraceae; genus JAPPHA01. The sequence goes on from CAXXGT010000009.1 coordinate 581,364, forward strand.
CCCAATTCGTTGCGAAAGCTGACGTGGTAAGCGGAATCTCTGGACACGCGGCTACTATCGATGATGACCGCCACCAGTTACGGCCAGCGCGCCGACATGCTCTCGCAAGGCCATATCGGCGCTTTTCATTCCCGGATGAGATCGAATGACATTGGCTTGAGTTTGAACGGAAAGTTCTAGGCCTTTATGACAAATTAGTTGTTCTAGGGGATTGCTGGTTTGGATTGGCATTCGAAAAAGAGACAGGTGGTCCCGTTGCGCGCCGAAAACGCTACCGTGTTGCGACATCAGACCGTGCCGGGCGAGTTGCTTTCCGAAACGACGTTCCCGGAGCTACGGGAACGGGCCAAACAACTCGGTGTGGTCTTCATGACCTCATCGAGGCAATTGATACACTTGAGGATGACAGGTGGTGACATGGGGCCGTAATCCGGTCGAGCCTGAAGTACCTGCCGGTGTCAGGCGCAGTGCCTAATCCAGAATGTGCGCCCTGGAAAATCAATGCCTTCGGCAAAATGACCGTGGAAGTCAGGATCCCGACGGCGCATGGTTGCATGCCGGAATCCGATGAGGCAGTTTTGCGGGACCGCAATGTCCGTTACGCCCAGGTGGATCCACGCGGTGTCGTAGGAGTTAGGGATTTCAGATGGGCGTTTTGCGCGGAGATTCTTCATGAGCACCGCTGCGTCCGACGGCCACGAGCTCCGCTATCAGCCGGATGAAACGCCGGCGCCGGCCTTGTCGTTCGGTCTCGGCCTGCAAATCGCCGTGCTCACGATCGCCGGCATCATACTGGTCCCGACGATCGTGATGCGCGCAGGCGGCGCGGGCGAGAACTATCTTTCCTGGGCGGTATTCGCGACTGTTGCAGTCTGTGGTGCGACGACGGTGCTACAGGCATTCCGGATCGGGCGGATCGGATCGGGCTACGTGGTCATCATGGGAGCGACCGGATCCTTCATCGCGGTTTGCATTGCTGCTGTCCAGGAAGGGGGTCCTGAGTTGCTTGCAACGCTGGTTGTCGTCTCCTCGTTCGTACCCATCGTGCTAGCCGCCCGGCTCTCGCTGTTTCAGCGGCTGCTGACGCCTACAGTCTCGGGAACAGTACTCATGCTGATTCCGGTCACGGTAATGCCAGCCGTGTTCGACCTGCTTGCCGCGGTGCCGTCAGGGACCCCGGCGGTGGCGCCACCTTTGTGCGCTCTCTCGACCGTGCTCGTCATCGCCGGGATCGCGCTGAAGGCCACGGGCGCGCTCCGCCTCTGGGCATCAATCGTGGGTGTCGTCGTTGGCTCGGTCGTTGCCGCCACGTTCGGTCTGTACGACGTGAACCGCGTGCTTGACGCGCCGTGGATCGGGTTTCCGGCGGGCGAATGGGCGGGATTCGACCTCGAATTCGGGCCGGCTTTCTGGGCACTTCTGCCGGCTTTCCTGCTGGTGAGCGCGATTGCTTCCGTCCGTACGATCAGTGGCGCCGTCGCCATCCAGCACGTTTCGTGGCGCAGGAAGCGGGCAGTGGATTTCCGCGCGGTCCAGGGAGCGATCACGGTTGATGGCATGGGAAACCTGCTTTCCGGGCTCGCCGGAACAGTTCCGAACGCTGCCACAACGGTTGGTGCATCGGTGGCCGAGCTCACGGGGGTCGCGGCACGCAGCGTCGGCATCGCGGCTGGCATGATTTTTGTCATCATGGCTTTCTTTCCGAAGGTTCTATCCGTCGTACTCGCGATGCCCGGACCGGTGGTCGCGGGTTATCTCGGCGTGCTGCTCGCGATGCTTTTCACGGTCGGGATGAGAGTCGCCATTCAGGACGGGGTCAACTACCAGAAAAGCGTGATTGTCGGGCTGTCGTTCTGGGTTGGTGTCGGCCTTCAGAACAACATGGTTTTTCCCGAGCAGGTCTCGGGATTTGCTGGTGGGCTTCTGCAGAACGGCGTTACGTCGGGTGGAATCGTGGCCATTTTGATGACGCTTTTCGTGGAGATGACAAGATCGCGCCGCAGCCACTTCAAGGCAGCATTCGACCTTTCCATCCTGTCGGATATCAGGGAGTTCCTCGCGGCCTTTTCGACCCGGAGCGGGTGGGGAGTGGAGATGTCCGAGCGGCTCAACGCGGCTTGCGAAGAGACGCTTCTGTCGCTTTTCCAGGACGGGGAGGACGCCAGAGTGGGACGCAAACGTCGGCAACTGCACATTGCCGCCCACCGGGAAGGTGACACGGCAGTTCTCGAGTTCACCGTTGCTGCGGGGGGCGACAACATCCAGGATCGCCTCATGGCTATCGGTGACGATCCAGGCGACTCGCCCGCCGCGAGCGAGATTTCGTTGCGGCTTCTGCGCTGGCTTGCCGCGTCGGTTCGCCATCAGCGGTATCACGAATCGGACATCGTCACCGTCCGCGTCGCGGCACCGGTGCCGGCGGCCCGGGCGACAGCATGAGAGCATCGCGCCGTTTGACAGTTTGTCCAAAAAACGCGTTGGGTGGTATCAGGTGGCAAACCGGCGCGATCTCCCACCAAAGAGGAACTTTGCGATGAATAAAGGAAACGGCCCTGGTGACGGTGCACCAATCGCTTCACGCAAGGTCGGGGAAGCCGGCGCCACGGATTGCGGTGAGGCCATTGCTATAGTCGGCATGGCTTGCCGTTTCCCGCGAGCGGACGGGCTTTCCGCCTTTTGGCGCATGCTCGAGGCGGGCGAGAGCGGCGTTATCGAAGGGGACCCCGGCTCCGGAATCGGCCGCTTCGGCGAGTTGTTTCCCGAAGGTTCGGGGCGGGCTCCTGCATGCCGCTTCGGCGCTTACCTGGAAGAGCTGGAGTGGTTCGACGCCGCCTTCTTCCGCATCTCGCCGGTGGAGGCGCAATTCCTTGATCCCCAGCAGCGGATGATGCTGGAGACATGCTGGCGTGCGCTGGAAGACGCTGGCATCGATCCAGACGGCCTCAGGGGCAGTCTGACCGGCGTCTATGCCGGGATCAGCAATAACGAGTATCGCGGGTTGATCCTGGAAAGGACCCGGCCGGACGAACCTGCGGCCAGTCTCTATTCCGTCACCGGCACGTCTTTCAACACCGCCATAGGTCGGGTTGCCTTCGCTCTCGGCCTGGAAGGGCCCGCGCTGGCGCTCGATACCGCCTGCTCGTCCTCGCTGGTCGCGATTCATCAGGCGGTGACGGGGCTGCAGAAGGGCGAAGCGGACCTTGCCCTGGCTGGCGGCGTGCACGCGATCCTGTCGGGTCGTCTGCTAGAAATGCGCGCCAATGCCGGCATGCTTTCTCCGGACGGTCGCTGCGCCACGTTCGATGCGGCCGCGAACGGATATGTGCGCGGCGAAGGATGCGGAATCGTGGTGCTCAAGCGTCTTGCGGAGGCGGAGGCCGATGGTAACCGCATCTGGGCCGTGATCCGCGGTTCGGCGTTGAACCAGGATGGTGCCAGCCCCGGATTGACGGTGCCAAGCGGCCCCGCGCAGGAGAAGGTGATCCAGGCGGCGTTGCGAAATGCGGGGCTCGAACCAGCGGACGTGGACTACGTGGAGGCACATGGGACGGGCACGGAGGTCGGCGACCCGATCGAGGCGCAGGCGACCGGAGCGGCATATGGCAGAGGCCGCGATCCGGACCGCCCACTGCTGATCGGTTCCGTCAAGACCAACATCGGCCATCTCGAGGCCGCAGCCGGTGTCGCCGGTGTGATCAAGGCGGTGCTGGCCTTGAGGCGTGGTGTCATTCCCAGGCATCTCCATTTCCGCGACCCCAGCCCGGAAATCGATTGGGATCGCCTGCCGCTGCAGGTCACGGCGACGCCCACGGAATGGCCGCGGGGATCAGGAGTTCCGCCTCGGGCGGGGGTCAGCGGATTCGGCTGGTCAGGGACCAACGCCCACGTCGTGCTGGAAGGCTACGGCAAGAGCGTGGGCGAAGCATGCGGGAATCCGGATCAATGGGCCGCGGGTTCGCCTCGGTCTATTGCTGTCCCCAAGTCGGCCCTTGTTGCCGCAGCAGAGCCGGTTGCACGGAAGTTTGCCCCGCGCAGGACGCGTTTCCTGCCGTTGTCCGGCAGGTCGGATGACATCCTTCGGAAACTCGCGGACCGATACCTCACTTGGCTGGACGATCGCGACGGGGACAACAGCACCGAACTGCTCGCCGACATGGCCTGGACGGCGGCGACCGGACGCTGCCATTTCGACTGTCGGGTAGGCGTGGTATTCCGTGGCGCCGATTCCTTGCGCGCGCGCCTGCAGGATCTTCGGGAGGCGGACGAAATCGCGTCACGACCTGCCACGAAGAAGATCGCATTCGCCTATACCGGACAGGCCAGCCAGTGGCCGGGCATGGGCGAGGCACTCTATTCCAGCGAACCCGTGGTCCGCAGGGTGCTCGACCGCTGCGACGCGGTGCTGGCCGAGGATCGGAACGGGTCGCTGCGGGACGTGATGTTCGGTCGGGCGGGAACGGCAGGCGAGTTGGACGACCCGCGATGGAAGCAGCCGGCAATCTATGCGCTGGAATGCGCGCAGGCGGCGTTCTGGGCGAGCATCGGGGTACGACCGGACGTCGTGATCGGGCACAGTCTTGGCGAAATCGCCGCGGCTCATACTGCCGGAGTGTTCAGCCTGGAAGAAGGCCTTCACCTTGCTGCGACCCGGGGCGAATTGATCGGGGCGCTTCCCGGCGAAGGCGCGATGGCGGCGGTCTTCGCACCGAGCTCGAAAGTCTCGGCAGAACTCGAGAAGCATAACGCGGATACTCCGGGAATCGGCCTCTGCATTGCGGCCGACAACGGCGCGCACCAGGTTGTCAGCGGTCCGGTGGTGGAGATCGAGGCAATCCTGGAGCGTCTGGATGCGCAAGGCATTCGGGTCGCACGGCTGCGCAAGAGCCCGGCGTATCACAGTGCAATGGTCGAACCTGCCATGGACGACCTCGAAACCGCGCTGGGCGGAATTTCTTTCGCTTCTCCTTCGATTACCTTCATCAGCGGTATCACGGGTTGCGCGTTCGAGGCAGACAATGCCCCAGATGCGGCGTACTGGCGGCGACAGGCGCGCGAGCCGGTTGACTTTCGCAGCTGCGTCGAATCCCTTGCAAAGATTGGCGTCGACGCGATCATCGAGGTTGGCCCGCATGCGGTGCTGGGTCCGATGGCGACGATGGCGTGGCCGCAGACCACCTGCGCCGAGCCACCGGTCGTTCTATCCAGTCTCCAGCGGCCGGGCAGGGAGGAGGAGCTTCCCGCAGTGGGCTCCGGCGGTGGATTTGTCGAGGCGGTTGCTGGCGCTTACCAGGCCGGGATCGCGGTATCGTTCCACGGGCTTTTCGCTGGCGAGGACCGCCGCCGGATCGCCGTGCCGGATTACCCCTTTCAGCGCGAACGGTATTGGGTGGAAGCGCCGAGGCGGCGAATGCAGGGCGAAGACCATCCGTTGCTGGGCGCACGTCACGAGTCTGCCGACGGGGAGATCTCGTTCGATACGGAACTGTTTCCCTCCGACCCGGGCTGGCTCGACGAACACCAGGTTTTTGGGCGGGTCATCGCGCCGGGCGCGCTCTACGGTGCCATGGCGGCATCGGCGACGCGCGCAGAGGGTAGCAAGGCGGCGGTCGTCGAGAACTTCCAGATTCAAAGTGCCTTGGTGTTCCTCGCCGAAGACGCCGGACAAGGCATGGATGATGCGGGCCGGCGCGTGCAGGTTCTGCTTGACGATTCCGGAGACGGCGAGTCCCGACGGGTCCGTATCTTCAGCCGGGGCGCGGGTAAAGACGGGTGGACGTTGCACGCGGAAGGAAGGATTCTTTCCGGCGATTCCCAACCTTCACGGGAACCCCCGCGGCTCGACTTCGAAGGGTTGAAATCTGGCCTTTCGCCGGTGGATCTCGTGGCCTACTACCGCGCCAAGGCGGCGGTGGGGATCAATCTCGGCCCGTCCTTCCGAACCTTGCAGGGGCTTTGGGCCCGCGTCGGCGAAGCGGTTGCCGAGGTGGCGCTCCCCGCCGGTCTGGAGCGCACCGCGCTTGATGTGCATCCCCTGGTGCTTGACGGTTGCTTCCAGGCTTTCGGCGCTGCGCGCAACCCTGACCTCGGTGAAGAGAATATTACCTATCTCCCTTTCGCCTGGGAGAGATTGTGGATTGCGGACCGGTTGCCGGAGCGTCTGTATTGCCATGTGTGCATCAGGGAAACCGCGGCGGGCGCATCAGGTGACGATGGGCGGGACGATGACCTGCCTGAGGTTCATGCCGCGGACCTGCGGATGTACGACCCTGACGGGTCGCTTGTCGGGGAACTGGCTGATTTCACGGTGAAGCGGGCGACGCGAGCGGCGCTCCTCACCGCGGAGGAGGGGGTTGAAGAGCTTTTCTACGAAGTCGTCTGGCGAGACAGTGTCCTTGCACCGGGGATCGTCCCCGCAGATTTCCTGACCGCCCCTTCGGAGGTCGCCGCGACCGCCGGAATCTTTAACGGCTACTTGGCGGACGAAGGCGTCGATGCCGATGACCGGGTGGCACTACTGACGGACCTGGAGCAACTGTCGTACGCTTATGCGTTTGCTACCCTGGACAAACTCGGTTGGAAACGCGTGGCCGGCGCAAGGGTCGATGCCGGCAAATTGCAGGAGACGCTCGGAATCGGGGCAGAACACGAACGGCTGTTTCGCCGGATGCTGGAGATGCAGACCCGTACGGGCGTGCTGGATCAAGCCGGCGGGGACTTCGTCGTTACCGTTGCGTCAGGCGAACCGTTGCCGGAGGGGCTCACGGACGATCCTGATGCGCGAGCAGCCGAGATGGCGGCACGCTACGCACATGGAACAACCGAGATCGGCCTGTTCCGACGTAGCGCCGATGCCCTGGGCGACGTGCTGCAAGGCCGCATGGACCCGCTTACGCTGCTCTTCAGCAGCGGCGAGCCGACGGCTGCGGATCTCTACCTGAAGGCACCGGTCGCGCGGGCGGCGAACCGGATGCTGGCGGATGCAACGGCGGCGTTGCTGAAGGCGACGCCGAAAGGGCGCAGGCTGCATATCCTTGAAGTGGGCGCCGGTACCGGTTCGGCCACCGCCGCGATTCTGCCGGAGCTTCCTGAGGGCAGCTACGACTATTCCTACACCGATATTTCCGCTGGCTTCTTCTCGGAGGCGGAATCGCGTTTCGGCGGCGCCGAGGCATCGATCGACTACCGGGTACTCGACATCGAGAAAGACCCGGTTGAACAGGGATTCAAACGCCATGGCTATGACCTGGTCGTCGCATCCAACGTGCTTCACGCAACGCGTTACTTGAATGATACGCTGGCGCACTGCCTTGAGCTCCTCGCGCCTTCGGGCCAGTTGATCGCGCTGGAGAATCTGCGTGCGCAAGGCTGGCTTGACCTGACCTTCGGTCAACTCGACGGCTGGTGGCGTTTCGCGGACGGATACCGTCTGCACCATGCGCTCGCCACTCCTTCGGTGTGGCGGCGGGCGCTCGGTGACGCGGGCTTCGGAGACATAGCGATCCTCGGGTTCGACGAATCCGACCCGAACGCCAACCCTGATCGTGGGGTCATTGTCGCGCGAGGACCTGAGCAGGTGATCGAAGCTCCCGGCGCCTGGGTTCTCGCCGCCGACCGCGGCGGGGTGGCAGCCGAACTCGCGAGGGACCTCGCGGCCCGCAACCAGACCGTCGTGCTCGCCGGTATCGGAGCGTGTTCGGACAAGCCGCTGGTGCGCGGCGCTGGCGTCGGAGTCGTCGAGGCATTCGTGGAGCCTGCGCGGCGCGAATCCTGGATGTCCCTGCTCGAGAGTGTGCCGGCGGACCTGCCTCTGGTCGGTGTCGTGCACATGGCGGGGCTGGACGGACACGGCGCCCTGGCGACTGCCGAAGAGATGGCGGAAGATACGTACAACGCGGTCTCAGGCGCGCTTGCGCTGACCCAGGCACTGACGGATGCAGACCTGCTGCTGTCAAAGGGCCTTTGGTTCGTGACGCGTGGTGCCCAGGTGATTGAGCGGGAGCGCGGCGGGCAACTGGCCGGCGCCTCTCTTTGGGGATTTGGCAAGGTGGCGGCGCGGGAAGCGCCTCAACTCGGCCCCAGGATGCTTGATCTCGATCCTGCCGATGACGCGTTTCTGCCGGAATTCGTGAACGAGTTCCTCCATCCGGATTCGGAAAACCATATCGCCTATCGGTTCGGCCGCCGGCAAGGCGCCCGGCTGGTCCGTTCCGCCGCCGTCACGGATCGGTTGACCCTGCCGGATGAACCCGGCTGGGAGTTAAGGCCCGACGCCGGAGGGTCCCTTGATGCGATCGAGGTGGAGACAGTGCCGACGCGGCCGCTTGGGCCAGGCGAAGTCCGCGCGGCGGTCGAGGCATTCGGACTCAACTTCAGGGACGTGTTCATAGCCATCGGTCTCGTCGAAGACTTCATGGGCGGGGAATTCTGCGGAAAGGTAATCGACGTCGGTGAAGGCGTCACGAGTGTTGCCGTCGGAGACCGAGTGGTTGGAATGACGTTCCGCAATTTCGGGTCGGAGACCGTGACTCTGGAAGACATGATCGTGCCCGCACCACCTGGATTCTCGGTCAGCGAACTCGCAACTGTACCCACGGCGTTCGTGTCTGCGGCGCTGTCATTCGAACTCTCCGGTTTGAACACCGGCGATCGCATGCTGATCCACGCGGGTGCCGGAGGGGTCGGGCTCGCCGCGATCCAGTTGGCCCGGGCTGCCGGCGCCGAGGTTTTTGTCACGGCGAGTGCACGAAAGCGCGGCTACCTGCGCTCGCTCGGCGTGAAGCACGTGTTCGATAGCCGTACAACGGCGTTCGGCCAGGACATACTGGACGCGACCGGAGGTGCCGGGGTCGACATGGTGCTCAACAGCCTGACGGGTGAGGGTTTCATCGAGGCGAGCCTCTCCTGCCTGGCCAATGGCGGACGCTTTGTCGAAATGGGCAGGGTCGACATCCTGAGCGAGGACGAAATGGCGGCGGTGAGGCCCGACGTGTCCTATTCAATCCTCAAGATCGACGTCCTGAAGGAAGAAGAGCCTGCGCGCGCAGGAGAAATCCTGCGGCGGATTATGAAACGGCTCTCGGCGGGTGAATTGATGCCGCTGATTCACGCGAGATGGCCGGTGGCCGAGACCGGTCGCGCGATGAAGTGCATGCAGGGCGCGCGGCATATCGGCAAGATCGTGTTTACCAACTCACCGCTCACCAGGGGTCGGCTCCGCGAAGATCGGAGCTACCTGGTGACCGGAGGCCTCGGCGGTATCGGCTGCGTGGTGGCAGGCTGGCTGGCCGATCGCGGTGCAGGGGCCATTGTGCTCAATGGTCGCCGTGCCCCGGATCCAGAGGCCGAAGCGGTGATCGACGCGCTCGGCAAGGAAGGTGCAGACCTGCGCGTGGAACTTGCCGACGTGACCAATGCCTCCGAGGTAGACTCCATGTTGGCGCGGATTGACAGGGATCTGCCACCGCTCGGAGGAGTCGTCCACAGCGTGGGCGTGCTTTCGGATGCTGCGATTGCCAACCAGAATTGGGATAACTTCGAAACCGTGCTTTGGCCGAAGATCCTTGGGGCCTGGCACCTGCACAGGGCGACCGCCGACCGCGATCTTGACCTGTTCATCCTGTTTTCAAGCGTTGCGGGCGTTCTGGGAAATCCGGGCCAGGCCAACCACGCAGCGGCGAACGCGTTCCTGGACCAACTCGCCGCATATCGGCGCGCGCTCGGACTCGCCGGCCAGGCCATTGCTTGGGGCGCATGGTCCGAGATCGGGGAGGCTGAGGAACAACGCGAGCGGATGACCCGGCGGTCCGCGTCGGGCGGCCTGGAGTGGATCACCCCGCAGCAAGGCCTCGAGGCCCTCGACCGGCAGGTACGCGAGGATGCCACGGCAGGGGTGGTGCTGGCACGCGACTGGAAGGCATTCGGAGAATCTCTCGAGAACCGGCCGCCGCTGCTCGAGGACCTGCTGGCCGACACGGAAGGCGAGGACGCTGGTGAATCCTCCGCCGAAGACCTGCTCTCCCGACTGAATGAGGCGCCCGCCGCGATGCGAGAGGAGATTCTCGCGTCGTTTTTGCAAGGCGAGGTCAGGGCGGTGCTCAGACTGCCGGACCCGCCGGCGTCCAACGTGGGTTTCTTCGATCTCGGTATGGACTCACTGATGGCCGTGGAGCTGCGCAACCGGCTGAACAGGGGCTTGGCAGGCACGTATACTGCGTCCAACACGGTCGTGTTTGACTATCCCGACATCTCGGCGCTCTCTGCTCATCTGGCCGGGGAACTCGCCGGAGTTGTTGGCGAAAAGCCGCAGATGCCGCAGCCGCGCCCCACGCCGGCGCCGGCGCGGGCCGAGGGGCGCGATGACGGAGGAAGCCCGGATGCCATTGCGATCGTAGGCATGGCCTGCCGGTTCCCGGGCGCGCCGGACCTGGAGGCTTTCTGGGACCGGCTCATCTCCGACGTGGATTCGGTGGCGGACAAACGTCGCGAGGCCGCCCCCTGGAGCGATTTCATTGACAACCTGCCCGCGGCATACGGCGCCTACCACAAGGCCGGTTTCGTCGACGGGATTGATCTGTTCGATGCGCGGTTCTTTGGAATCTCGCCGATCGAGGCCCGGCTGATGGACCCGCAGCAGCGGATGTTGCTGGAAACGGCCTGGCAGGCGCTTGAAGACGGGGGAATCAACCCCGATGCGCTCAGGGGAAGCGAAACCGGGGTCTACGTCGGCATCGCTTCCAGCGAATATCGGGATCTCATGAAGAACGGCGACTACGGGATCGGTTACGTAAGCACGGCCGCAAGCATGGCGGTCGGGCGGCTCTCGTTCCTTCTCGGCCTGACCGGCCCGACCATGCCGGTTGAACTGAACTGCGCCTCTTCGTTGGTCGCGGTCCACCAGGCAGTTTCGGGCCTGCGCCAGGGCGAGGTGGATCTGGCCCTGGTCGGCGGTGTAAGCGCCGTGCTGTCGGCCCCGGTAACACGGGAAATGGCGGACTTGGGCCTGTTGACACGGGATGGTGCGTGCAGGACCTTCGACGCGGCCGCGGACGGTTTCGTACGGGGCGAAGGTTGCGGGGTAATCGTCCTCAAGCGCCTCGGCGAAGCCGAGGCCGACGGTGACCGGATCTGGGCCGTGGTCCGGGGATCGGCGGTTAACCAGAACGGGGCGAGTGCCGGTGCGACGGTACCGAGCGGCCCGGCCCAGGAGCGGGTGATCGAACAGGCCCTGTCGCGGGCAGGCATCGATCCCTCGGACGTGGACTACCTGGAAGCCCACGGTGCGGGGTCGGCATTCGGCGATCCCATCGAAGTGGGTGCCGCGGCATCAGTGTACGGCAATGGCAGGGCCGAGGACCGGCCGCTGCTGATCGGCTCGGTGAAGACCAACATCGGGCATCTCGAATCGGCGGCTGGCATCGCCGGCCTGATCAAGACTGCGCTTGCGATGGTCCGCGGAACGATCCCGAGACATTTGAATTTCGAGACTCCGAACCCGATGATCGAATGGGACCGGCTGCCGATTCAGGTGACGGCGGAAAAAACGCACTGGCCGCAAACCCCCGCCCGCCCGCCGAGGGCAGGGGTCAGTGCGTTCGGGATTTCCGGCGTCAACGCCCATGTCGTTATGGAAGGGTATTGCACGGCAGACGGGATTGCGCCCGGCCGTGCTTCCGTGCCCCGGGGCGCCGCTCGGCGTGTCACTGCGCCCCTCCCGGAGGCGATTGCGGGATTTCCGGACGGCGAGGTGGTGCTCTCCGCGCGCGGAGTACGTGTCCTTCCGCTCTCCGCGAAGTCGGGGGATGCACTGAGGGTGCTCGCCGAACGATACCTGGAGTGGCTTGACGAGCGGGCCGACGAGTTGTCGGCTGAGGGTTCTGTCTCCGGTGCCTTGCTATCCGACATGTCGTGGACGGCCGGCGTCGGGCGGAGCCATCTCGCGCACCGTGCCTGCGCGGTGTTCCATGATGCCGCGTCGCTCCGTGACCGGCTCACGGCTCTTGCGGCGGCAGAATTTGCCCCAAGGCCCCCGGCAGTCGCAAAGGTTGCTTTCGCTTATCCGGGCGAAGGAAGCCGCTGGATGCATGTAGGAAAGGCGCTTTACGAGACCGAGCCCGTGGCTCGCGCCGTGTTCGATCGCTGCGAGGCGGTCATGTTCGACGAGAGGAGCGCGTCGCTGCTTGACAGGATGTTCGGCAGGAACGGACAGGGGAGAGGCTTGGATGACCCGGCGTGGGAAAGGCCCGCGTCTTTTTCCTTGGCATGCGCGATCACGGCCCTCTGGTCGAGCATCGGCATTCGTCCCGGCGTTGCGATCGGGTATGGCGCCGGCGAGATCCCGGCGGCGCAGGCCGCCGGTGTCTTCGGTCTGGAGGACGGATTGCGGCTCGCGGCGTCCTCCGAAGACACGTCGAGGTTCCTGCAAGGAGTGAAGGCCACGCCGCCCTCATTCAGTCTTGTCAGCGGTGCAACGGGTCGTTCGATCAATGCCGGCGATTTGTCGGACCAGGCGTATTGGTACCGCCGCGTGCATGAGCCGACTCCGCCTGAACGCAATACGGACGCCTGGTCGGAGCATGAAATCGAGACGATCATCGAAATTGGCCCGAAGTGTGCCCACACCTTGTCCGCAAACCGTGCCAAGGCGCCGATGTCGATCACGAGCCTGAGGCAGCCTGACACGGATGAAGGGCGCGCGCTGTCGCGTCTCGATACCGGCTTCGCGGACGCGGTCGCCGACGCCTACGAGATGGGCCTCCCGGTTTCCTTCGCGGGCCTCTTCGCTGGAGAGTGTCGCTGTCGCATCGAACTGCCAGGATATCCCTTCCAGCGCCGTCGTCACTGGCTCGCGAGGCAAGGTCAGTAATCGGAAGGACTATTGGCGGCACACGAATCCGGCCGCCATGTCCGTCTGCCGAGGCGGAACGCTTTCCTGCTCGACACTGCGACCCGACGTGGGATGATTCGGGGTGCAGAATTCGACGGCACCCGGACGTATCGCCAATTCAGATTCCGTTTCGGACCAGACCTTGCTGTTCCAGAAATTGCCGGAGAATCGCGACGCATTCCCCGGGATTTTCCAACTGAAGGAAATGCGACGCCTCGGGCACGAAGTCGTAATCGACCACCGTTGCATGGCTGAGGTCGAAGGTCGGCAGATATGCAAAAGGTACCGTGGGATCGGCTCCGACGACCTTGGTCGGGCAGGTCAGGTTGGTCAAGTCCAGCATTGGCGAGAAACTTCGCACATATTCGGCGATCTGCGCCTCGTAGTCACGGGGGCAACGGAGTTCGTAGCCTTCTCCGTCTTTCGCCTTGCGCAGCATTGACCGCGCCATCAGTTCGCGCACCCCAGGCAATACGCGTGCAAATCCTGGAACAATGGAGAGCAGTTCGGCGAACTGCTCTTCGTTCACGAAGCGTTCCGTCCGGCGCCGAGCCAAAGCGGCCGTGCGTTCTGCAGCAGCGTCGAATTCGGTCTCGCTCGCGGCAGGCTTGCAAAGCGGCGGGTCGAACAGAACAAGTGCCGAGTACCGGTGATCGCTGAAAGACAAGAGAGTTACCAATGTCGACAGGGAATGAAAGACGCCGATCGTCGCCTTTTCTCCATAGTCACGAAATATGGCGTCGAGAATACGGTCATGGTCGGCGATCAATGTCGGTATGTTGTGATCCCGACGGTCGCCGACGTTGTTCCAGCCATGATTCCTGAGGTCGTAGACCATCAGGTCGAAATCTCCGGTAAGCAGCGACCAGAACGGATAGTAAATGTCGATGGCGAGCCCGTTTCCGTGTGACAGGATCAGTCGGGGGCCGGTTGAATTTCCGTACCGGCGCACGGTCGCAACGGTACATTCATCGAGCCGGACGTCGCAGGTCGAATCTGGCCTGGGTACGTTCCACGGCGAATCATTCGTCATGACGTGGCATCGGATTTTTTCCTGTTGCGGAGCTTCGCGGCAAATGGGCCAACGGACAGACCGTCACGCAAGTCATTCTGAATACGCCGATCATGCCGCCGCGGGGCGAACCGGGTTCCGTTTGCATGGCCCCCGGTAGCGAAACCATGCATCAATGGTGCGCCTCCGGTTTTCGGGTCATTCACGCGCGTCGATATGCGCCACGAGATCGTTCAGAGTTTCGAAATTCAGGCAATCTTCTGCTGCCAGCCCGAGGTCAAACACGTTGTTTACCGCCTTGTAGAATGCAACTGCTTCAATCGAGGATGCCCCGACATCGCTGAACCGTGCACTGAAATCAGGTGCATGATCCAGTTCGAAACTGTCCGCGATGATCTGCTTGATACGGTCTTCGGTCGACGACATTGCGCTCAATCTCCCTTCGTGCCGGAATCGATCGCATGTTGTGATACCCAGCTTGCCAGTAACGCTCAAGTCTCGTGACGCAACAGGATGCCATTTTGCCGGCCCCGTAGGTTACGGCAGCCCGGGCATCCGATTCCCCGGCGAACCTGGCAAAAGGACCCTGCCGAGGGAATGTGTTGGCGTTTCCGGAGTTGGCAAACATTCGCCTTGGCCAGCGGTTGGTCACAAGTTGAACACGGCCCACCTGGATGAGCACTGCCGAAGACACGTGTGCGGGGATTGCAGGATTTTTTGACGTGAAGAACTACCGGCTTCCCCCGGATGCCTGTAGAATCCCCGGGGAGGTCAGGCCGCGTGGTTTTTCGACCACGACCGGACCCGTGCGGAGGAAGACCAGCTTTTCGGCGTTCCTCCCGCGAGACTCCACGCCGCAGGCGTGGAAACGATGCCAGGTGGTCGCCGGAAGAGAAGACTCGCACGCAAGCGGCGATTGCACTATAGAACTCGGCCTGCGGTTTATCGTGTTGCAGGCGTGTCGTGTGGCGGGCCAGGCTAGTAGCGGACGATCAAGGAGATCAGGTTATGGCAACAGGCTGGAAAAAGACCGGTTGGCGGGCTTTTCCGAGAGTTCAGATGCCAGAATACGGTTGCGGCGAAACGCTGGAGAAGGTTGAGCGGAAGCTGGCGAGCTATCCACCGCTGGTGTTTGCCGGCGAAGTTCGCACACTGAAATCCAGGTTGGCCGATGTCGCCAACGGCGAGTCATTCCTGCTGCAGGGGGGTGACTGCGCTGAGAGCTTTGGCGAATTCAATGCCAATGCGCTTCGCGATACCTACCGTGTCCTCTTGCAGATGGCGATCGTGCTGACGCATGGAGCCAAACGCCCGGTAGTCAAGGTAGGCCGCGTTGCCGGTCAGTTTGCCAAGCCGCGATCATCTTCGACCGAGACGAAAGACGGGGTCGATTTACCGAGCTACCGGGGCGACATCATTAACGATATCGAGTTTACGGCAAAGGCACGCAAGCCGAACCCGAAACGCATGCTACAGGCCTACACGCAGTCCGCCGCGTCACTGAATCTCCTTCGTGCCTTCAGTACCGGCGGGTTCGCAGACATACATCGCGTCCACTCCTGGAACCTCGGCTTCGCACGGGGATCCGGAGCAACAGACCGGTACCGAAAGATCGCCGACAGGATTTCGGACTCTCTCGAGTTCATGACCGCGGCCGGTGTCGGCCCCGATAATTCACAGGTACTCAAGACTGTCGAATTCTACACGTCGCATGAAGCGCTGCTCCTCGAATACGAGGAAGCGCTGTGCCGGATTGACAGCACGACGGGTCTTCCTGTCGCGGGGGCAGGGCACCTGATCTGGATTGGAGACCGTACGCGCAATCCGGAAGGAGCCCACGTAGAGTTTTGCCGTGGCGTACAGAACCCGATCGGCCTGAAATGCGGCCCGTCGATCGAAGCCGATTCGCTGATCCGGCTGGCTGACATCCTGAGTCCGGAAAACGAACCGGGCCGACTGACCCTGATCGCCCGTTTCGGTGCGGGTGCAGTCGGTGACCACCTGCCACGCCTCGTTCGCAGGATTCAGTCAGAGGGACGGAACGTGGTCTGGTCATGCGACCCCATGCATGGAAACACGATCAAGGCATCAAACGGATACAAGACGCGCCCGTTCGAAAGCGTTCTCAGGGAGGTCAGGGAGTTCTTCGCGATCCATCATGCCGAAGGCAGCTATCCGGGCGGCGTCCACTTCGAAATGACGGGCAAGGATGTGACCGAGTGCACCGGAGGCATGAAAGCCGTTGACGAGATGGACCTTTCATCCCGCTACCACACGGTCTGTGATCCACGACTAAATGCGTCTCAAGCGCTCGAACTGGCATTCCTGGTTGCCGAAGAACTGGACGTGAGGCAAGGAGCTGCGCTCAAGGCCGGCTAATGCACAGGTGAGCCAAGGCCATCGGCCACGACAGTCGACTGCCGGTGCCAGGTCGGGCATTGAACAGGCGGAGCATCCGGTGCAGCGACATTCGAATTCGCACTTCGTGACCTCCCACCGTTTGGTCCCGTAGCCTGATGGCGTCAAACCAACTCAGGTCGATGACCGGCTTCGCAACATTGTCCGGTCAGTCCGGTGCGCATAACTGGACCTGGGAACTTCGAAGCGTCAACGGCCGTGGTTTCGACATTCGCTTCCGTCTTCCCCGCCAATGCGAAGCCCTTGAAGCTTGTCTTCGACAAGCGATCTCCCGGGTGTGTTCGAGGGGCAGGGTATCGGTTTCCTTGAACGTCAGTCACGCTCACGGCGATGCCGGTATGCTGTTTGACCGGCTTGACCTCGATGCTGTTCTCGATACGACCCGGGTGATCGCCGACGCAGCGCGCGAACGGGGAATCTCGCTGACTCCGGATTCTCCCTCGGGGATTCTCTCCTCGGCGATTACCGCTCAAGGCGGTGGCGAGCATGAGTCCGATCTGTCGGAATTGACGCCCATCCTGGAACGGGAAATCGCCAGGGTCGTCGAGTTGTGGGATGAATCCAGAGTATCGGAAGGACGGTTGATCAGGGAAGTACTGGATAGCCAGGTGGGATCGATCGCTTCCCTGGTGGATGACGCAGAGAAAATCGTCATCGACGGTCGATCAGGTGCTGCAGACAGGTTTCGGGAAAACGTGGCAAAACTCCTCGACGCAAAAAGTGACCTGGATGAAGAGCGTATTGCAATGGAACTGGCGCTCCTCACAGTCAGATCGGATGTTTCCGAAGAAATCGACCGGATGCGCGCCCATGTCGTGTCAGCCCGCCAGCTGCTTGACGCCGGCGGTATCGTCGGGCGCAGGTTCGATTTCCTGACTCAGGAATTGAACCGGGAGGCAAACACACTATGTTCGAAGGCGTCTTCATCCGGGTTGAACGCCGTTGGACTGGAGTTGAAGGTTGTGGTCGATCAGTTGCGAGAGCAGGTCCAGAACGTCGAATGAACATGGTTGACCGCAGGCGAAAGGGGTTGATGCTTGTTCTGTCATCGCCGTCGGGTGCTGGAAAATCCTCCCTGGCACGAGAACTTGTCGAGGCAGATCCCGAGTTGGTGTTGTCCGTTTCGATGACGACGCGACATCCGCGGCATGGTGAAATCAACGGAAGGGAGTATTATTTTGTTTCCGAACATCGGTTCGCGAACGAAGTGGCCGCCGGTTCGATCCTTGAGCATGCCGTCGTGTTTGGCCACAAATACGGGACACCGCGAGGTCCGGTCGAGGATGCCCTGAATGCAGGGAGCGACGTCGTGTTTGACGTCGACTGGCAGGGATGCGCCCAGTTGAGGACGTCGCCTCTCGGCCGACACGTGGTGGCCGTCTTCATTCTGCCGCCCAGCATTGGTGAACTGGAGCAACGATTGATCGGCCGAGGTCAGGACAGCCCGGAAAACGTTTCAGGCCGAATGGATCGCGCCATGGAAGAAATCGGTCATTTCCGTGAATATGACTATGTTCTGATCAATGAAGACTTCCGGAAATGCGCGGATTCCATCCGTGGAATCGTGGCTGTCGAGAGACGCCGGTCTGCCAGGCGTCCGGATATCGCAGCCTTTGTCGAGGACCTTTCCGCGGAATTCGAAAACCGCCGAAGTGCCGAAAGTCCGTAACCATGACCATTTATTCGCTGAACGAGGTGTCGCCGACCTGTCCGGAAGATGCGGAATTCTGGGTGGCTCCTGGCGCGCATGTCATCGGAAACGTGTCCGTCGGCAGAGCGGTTTCGATTTGGTTTGGAGCAGTCATCAGGGGTGACAACGAGCCTGTCGTGCTGGGCGATGGAACCAATGTTCAGGACAACGCCGTTCTTCACACTGATCCCGGTTTTCCCCTGCAAATCGGTTCTTGCTGCACGATTGGTCACTCGGCGATCGCGCATGGCTGCACGATCGGAGATCGTTCCCTGGTCGGAATGGGCGCAGTTGTTCTCAATGGCGCAGTTGTCGAGCGGAATTGCCTGGTGGGTGCAAAGGCTCTCGTCCCGGAAGGCGCAAGCATTCCGGAAGGTTCGCTTGTCCTCGGTGTGCCGGGACGGGTCGTTCGCGAACTTACGCCTGAAGAGGTTTCCGGCCTGATCGTGCAGCCCGACACTATCGGTCAAGGTACCTGCTCTACAGGAATTCGTTGAATGAATCGGGGCCGGCCAAGTGAAGGCCCGACATCCGCACTGCCAGGTGTCTTGATCCCGAATTCGCGGGACTGCAGTAATTGAATCGACTTCTTGTACCTGGTGATCTTGTTCGCCACCCGGAAAAACCGGAATGGGGGATCGGGCAGGTTCAATCGGTTACCGCTGAAGTCATAACGGTGAATTTTGAAGAGACGGGAAAGGTTTCGATCAATTCCGACAACGTTAAACTCCGGCTGGTTTACGAAGCAGAGTGACTTCGGGCCTGGAATCCCGTCAGTTCAGGCGTGGCACGCCGTGGCTATTCGTTCGACGAAGAGGCCGGGTTTCTGTACGCTGCGGGTGTTTTCTGTCATTGCGACCGAGGAGTCGCGACCAGCCTGCGGTGGTTTCGGAAGATAGAGAAATGGGAACCGGATCGGTGATCCGCAGAATGCCTGGGCAAGCCAGCGCGTGTATTCGGCAGGGAAATCGGTGATGACGGAGCCGGAAAATCCACAACTTGACCGAAGCCAGTTCACGGTGAGGTTGGCCGAGACCGAAGAAGAGGTTCTTGCGTCACAGCGGCTTCGCTATCGCGTTTTCGTCGAGGAGATGGGCGCGCATGTGGATGCAGAGTCAGCTCGCGCCGGAATCGAGCAGGACGCTTTCGATCCATTTTTCGACCACTTGATCCTGATTGATGAGCTTGCCGATGGCCCGGACAGGATTGTCGGAACCTATCGATTGCTCAAGGGCGACGTCGCACTGGATGGACCGGGTTTTTACAGCAGCGACGAATTTGATCTTACTGCGATCATTCAATCGGGACGCTCTGCGGTCGAGCTGGGTCGATCGTGCATCGATCGCCGCTACAGGGGCAATGTTGCCATGCTGCACCTCTGGAACGGCATCGCGGATTACGTATTGAGCCGTGACATCAAGATCATGTTTGGTGTGGCGTCATTCCCCGGCACGGACCCGGCCCAGTTCGTTGAGGCCATGTCCTACCTGCATCATTTCCACCTCGCGCCGGAAGACATTCGTGTCCGTGTCCGCGCGGACCGTGCAGCTCGCCTTGACCTTCTGCCTCCTGAATCCCTCAATCTGGAAGCCGCGCGCTCCCGATTGCCACCGCTAATCATGGGATACATTCGGCTTGGTGGATTTGTCGGAGCAGGGGTCTGCGTCGATGAGGTCTTCAATACTCTCGATGTGTGCGTGATCCTGGACACCGAGAGGATGTCGGAAAAACGCAAGGCATATTTTGTTCGGGGCTACGAAAGGTGATCCCCTGGCAAGGCGAACGTCCGATCGTAATTGACAGTCCGACCGCGATGGGTTGGGTTCGCCTGTCTTACAAGATCCTGGCCGTTCTCATCGTGATTTCGATCCTTTTCCCTCCGTTGCTGGTGGCACGGTTGTTGAATGCGGAAATGGCCCGGCAGGCGATCGTCCGAGTTGCCTGCCGGTCAGCGCTCATTGTCCTCGGTCTTTCGGTGAAGATGCGGGGAACTCCAACACTGAAGCCGGGTGGGATGGTGGCCAACCATTGCTGCTGGCTTGACGTGATCGTTCTGAATTCGGTCCACGATGCGTATTTTGTTTCCAAGGCGGAAGTTCGCAATTGGCCGTTGTGCGGGGTCATCGCGCGTGCGGCGGGGACCGTATTCATCCGCCGTCGCATCATGGACGCACTTTTGCAGAAGATCGAATTCATGGGGCGGATCGGGCTGGGCCATCGCCTGCTGTTTTTTCCGGAAGGAACAAGTACCGACGGCCGGAGGGTCCTCAGTTTCCGGTCTACGCTTTTCGCGGCGTATTTCGAAGGCGGCTTCCGAAATACCACGTGGATACAGCCGGTCAGCTTTGTCTATGCGGCGCCAACGGGGCGCCGCCGTGATTTTTACGGCTGGTGGGGAGATGCTAGTTTCATAGGCCATGCGGCCATGATCATCTCCGCGCCAAACCAGGGAGACGTCGAGGTCGTGTTCCACGAACCGCTCAAGGTCGGAGACTTTCCAGATCGGAAACGATTGGCCAGGACGTGCGAGGAAAATGTTCGCTCCGCCGTTCAAATGAACTGAACAGGCAGGCCATTCGCGGTTTTCCTTCGGACGAACGCAATGCTCGACCGAAGGAGTGACGGACGACGTGGAATTCGCCGTTCGCCTGCTCAAGGAGCTTGCCCGACCATATGTCACCGCAAATCCGGTTGATCCACGGGCAAAAACGACCTCACCGGAGAATGCAGCAGGGAAAGTAACCAGGACCGTTTTACTGGAAGCGCGGCCCGGGTGCGTGGGCGCCGGTTCCAATCAACCGGTCTTGCCGGTGTGAGGACGCCCGGCATACCGGGCGCTGTCTCCGAGCTCTTCTTCAATGCGGATGAGTTGATTGTATTTCGCGAGGCGGTCGGTGCGCGACAGTGAGCCTGCCTTGATCTGACCGCAATTGGTCGCAACGGCAAGGTCGGAGATTGTCGTGTCTTCGGTTTCGCCCGACCTGTGCGACATGACCGAACTGTAGCCACCCGAACGCGCCTGTTCCATCGTTTCCAGGGTTTCGGTCAGGGTGCCAATCTGGTTGACCTTGATCAGGATCGAGTTCCCGCATCCTTCCGATATGCCGCGCCCAAGGCGGGTCGCGTTGGTCACGAATATGTCGTCCCCGACGAGCTGGCACCTGTCTCCGAGCAGGGTGGTCAGGACGTTCCAACCTTCCCAGTCATCCTCGGACATGCCGTCCTCAATCGAGATGATCGGGTAATCGTTGACTAGTGTGCCGAGAAAAGCGACGTGGTCTTCCGGTGACAGAGTGCGATTCTCCCCTCCGAGAACATAGTCCTTTCCATCGAAGTACTCGGTTGCCGCGCAATCCAGGGCCAGCGCGACGTCTTCGCCCGGCCCGTAGCCCGCGACCTCGATCGCCTTGATGATGAATTCGAGGGCTTGGGCGGTTGACGCAAGGTCCGGAGCAAATCCACCCTCGTCCCCGACATTCGTGTTGTGCCCGGCGCGCGCGAGTTCGGCCCTCAGGGCATGGAAGACTTCGGAGCCCGCGCGAACCGCTTCGGAGAAGCTGGCCGCACCCACCGGCATGATCATGAATTCCTGGATGTCGATGCAGTTGTCGGCATGCTGGCCGCCGTTGATGACGTTCATCAACGGGGTCGGAAGCACATGCGCCGACTTGCCCCCGAGAAAACGGTAAAGCGGCTGTCCGGATGCCGATGCCGCGGCCCGGGCCGTCGCGAGGGAAACACCGAGGATTGCGTTGGCCCCCAACCTCGACTTGTTGGCCGTCCCGTCAAGCCGGCACATCGATCGGTCAATGTCGGCCTGCATGGCCGCATCCATGCCGCGAACGACGTCGGCCAGTTCGGTGCAGACCGCGTTGATGGCCCCGAGAACGCCCTTCCCGTGATACCGCCCGGGGTCCCCGTCGCGCAGTTCAACAGCTTCATGGGCACCAGTTGATGCGCCTGATGGCACAGCGGCCCTGCCTACAATCCCACAGTCCAGTTCGACATCGACTTCTACGGTCGGATTTCCACGGCTGTCGAGGATTTCACGACCGGAAACGTGAAGAATCTTTGTCATTGACAGATATGCCTTCAGTTCAATCCGGCGAGGCCGGCTTCTTGCGGATTCCGTACAATTCCAGCCTGTGTCCACGAAGTTCGTAGCCGAGGCGGTTAGCAATCTTTTTCTGGAGCGTTTCGATTTCCTCGTCCGCGAATTCGATCACTTCTCCTGACTGGAGATCTATGAGATGATCATGATGGTCGCGTTCCGCATCCTCGTAACGTGCTCGTCCTCCGAGGAAATCGTGCCTGTCCAGAATACCGGCTTCGTCCAGAAGCTTGACCGTACGGTAAACGGTGGCAATGGAGATTTTCGGGTCGACCCGGGTGGCACGAGCATGCAATTCTTCAACATCCGGGTGGTCCTTTGTTTCCTGCAGGACCCGGGCAATGACCCGGCGCGGCCCGGTCATGCGAATACCGCTGTCCTCACATCGTTCGACTATGCCGTCTCGTACCATGGCAACCTTCCGGAAGTGGCAAATTACAGGCGCAACCGGACATGGGCAATCTCGAATCCCTTTCGGACCTGACCTCTGCTTCGGTCGAGTCCGGTGAGATCCTGTTCCCTGCACATATGTGACCGCGTGATGCCGGAACAAGGAGAAATCCTCCTCGTTCGATTGCGCGTCACGACAATGGAACGAAATTACCAACCAGTATTCTTAAGGTGAAGTCCAGGGTGTGCGTGCCTGTCCGGCAGCCACCGAAAGCCCGGCCTTGCGGGCGAAATTCGCCAAACAGGCGGTGGTCATCCGTCTGCGTCCTTGCAATTCCACAACGCAGCATGGAGAGGGTGTGGGGCCTGGTCCGCAGTGGCCTCTCGCGGTTTGTTGACGTCCGCGAACACCTCGGCAATGACCAGACCCCATACATGTCATGACGCGGAAGACGACGGCCAGGTCAGCCGTCGAAATCCACTTCCTCGACCAGCCTGAGCGCCGTCGGGCGGAGCTTGGCGATATCGATCAGGTCAAGCGAGTCGGCCTCGAAGCTTCCCCAGCTTTCCACGAGGTCGCTCAACCGGATTCCCGGGGACAACGGGTACTCGTGATTTGTTTCAGCGTAGATTTCCTGACCTGCGTCCGAAGCCAGGAATTCCATCAGCTTGACCGCGTTTTCCCTGTTGGGTGCAGCGGCCGTCATTGCCATGCCCGAAAGGTTGACGTGGGTACCCCCGGATTCGAACGTCGGGAAGACGATCTTCACGCTATTCGCCCAGGCGATCTGTTCCTCGTTCTTCATCATCAGTCCCATGTAGTACGTGTTACCGATCGAGATGTCGCATTCGCCGGCATGGATCGCCTTGACCTGGGCCCGGTCATTCCCCTGGGGCTTTCGGGCCAGGTTGGACTTAATCCCTTCAAGCCAGGCGCGCGCCGCATCTTCGCCCTTGTGAGCAATCAGAGCGGAGGTCAGCGCCAGGTTGTACGAATGGGTTCCGGAGCGGATGCAGATCCGGCCTTTCCAATTGTCGGAGGCGAGGTCTTCGTAGGTTGTGACCTCACCATCAGCAACGCGATCTTTCGAAGCATAGACAATTCGGGCCCTCCCCGTCAGGCCAAACCAATGGTTGTCCGGATCCCTGAATTCGGACGGTATTGATTCGTTCAGGACGTCGGATTCCACCGCCTGGGTTACTCCGGCCTCGACGATCCCGTTTAGCCGCGAGATGTCCACGGTGAGAATGAGGTCGGCAGGTGAGCGGTCTCCTTCGGCCTGAAGGCGCTCGATCATTCCCTTGTTCAGGAATGTGACATTGACATCGATTCCGGTGTCTTCCGTGAATCGTGCAAACAATGGCTCGACGAGCGGCGGTTGGCGGTAAGAGTAAACATTGACTTCGTCGCCTGCGGTTGGACCTGCGAAGGCAACGGCTGCAAGACCCGCTGCCAACAGGGCAGGGCTCGCTAATCGTTTTTTCATCCGGACTCTCCTGTTCTGCTTGGTTTTGCCGGCTGCACGTGGCGGCATCGAATGCGCATGTTTTCAGCCAGCGGGCAGAACTTTAATAACTTACTAAATTAGTCAGGTAAAGCGATCTTTTCAGTCGATTCCTCTGATTTGATTTCGTCCCAGGCGGCATCGAGTTCTTCGAGACTCGCCTTTTCCAGTGATCGCCCGGACCTTGCGATCTTCAATTCTACTGCCCCGAACCTGCGGACGAATTTCGAATTGGCCGACCGGAGAGCCGATTCAGGATCTATTCCCAGATGGCGAGCCAACCCGACGAGCGAGAACAGCAGGTCCCCGAATTCTTCCGCTGCCCGTGCCGGCGTCCCCTGTGCATCGACAAGCTCCGCGGCCTCTTCAGACAATTTTCCGAGCACATGCGAGGCGTCAGGCCAGTCAAACCCGACGCGTGATGCCCGGTCCTGGAGCTTTGCCGCGCGCGTCAGCGCTGGCAGCCCAACTGCAATTCCCGAAAGAACCGAACTGCCGCCTCTCCCGCTCGATGCCCTCTCGGCGGCCTTGGCGTTTTCCCAGTCACGGACCTGGTCGTCAGCGGTCTTGTCGCGGTTCTCGGCGCCGAAAACATGCGGGTGCCGGCGGATCATCTTTTCACATACCGAAAGAACAACCTCCCCGAAGGTGAAATGGCCCGATTCCGCCGCGATCCTGGAATGGTAGACCACCTGCAGCAACAGGTCTCCAAGTTCACCCTTCAGTTCGGAAATGTCCCCGCGTTCGATTGCGTCGGCAACTTCATACGCTTCTTCGATGGTGTACGGGGCGATCGACTGAAACGTCTGTTCGATATCCCACGGGCAGCCTGAATCCGGATCTCTCAAACGAACCATGATTTCAAGGAGCCGGCCCACATGTCCGGATTCTTCGTGGTCATCGCGCGCGCTTGCGTCGAGGGTCTCGCTGCTGGTCTTGTCGGGGCCGGTTGCCGGTTCGGGCATCACGCCGCCTCCCCCTCCCGGATCGTTCCAAGAGTCATGTCGATTTCCGAATTGACCAGATCAAGTGAAGTTGCCGGAATGGCTGGTTGACTCGCCATGGCGCGAGACCGAAAGACTGTCGGCGTCCTGTCTCGAAAATCTGTTGGTCGGCGGTGCCCCGAAACTGGTCCTGGATAGGCCACTCCCGGTCTGATCGGTTACTTGATGCGGCACACTCCCATTTTCCCCTCGTGGAACCAGCATCGAAGTCACCGGGTACGAACACGAAGTGTTTCCAGGCCGTGAAAATGGTAACTGTCGGCGTAGGTCGGAGATCCGGACAGCTTCAGATTCGGGTGCCGTCCGAATAAGGCAAGGAGCGCGGCCGCCAGTTCCACGCGGGCCAGTTGTGCGCCGAGACAGAAGTGGACACCGGCTCCGAATGACAGGTGCCTGTTCCGACGGCGTTCTGGTCGAAACAGGTCCGCATCGGCCCCGAACGCGGCCGGGTCGCGATTGGCAGAGGCAAGAAGAAGCGCAACCCGGTCTCCGCTGCGGAACCTTTTGCCGAGAAAGAGCATGTCTTCCTTGGCGTATCGGTCGAACAGGTGCAGGGGCGGGTCATATCGAAGGATTTCCTCGACGGTTCCCGAAATCGTTTCGTCCGAACTGAATTCCGAAGGGGTACGTGCGCATTCGCTGCAATGCTCCAGGAGCGTTTTCACGCCGTTACCGATCGTGTGTACCGTCGCTTCGTGGCCAGCGTTGAGCAGCAGGATGCACGTGCTCGCGATCTCCCCAGAAGTCAGGCGCCTGCCATCGATCTCCGCCTGTACCAACCCGGAAATCATATCGTCTGCGGGTTGAATCGTTCGTTCGCACGCCAGGTTTTCAATATATGCGCTGAACTCCGAAGCAGCCCTGTCTGCCTTGATTTCGATCCCCGGGTCGCGCCGTGCCTGATACATCGCGACCATGTCGTGCGACCACGCCAGCAACTGGTCTGCCATGCCGTCAGGGACGCCGAGCAATCGGGCGATCACGATAACCGGAATACGATTTCCGAACGTGGAAAGGACGTCGGCCTCACCTTTGCCGAGGTCCTCTGCCATCCCGTCGGCGAGTTCTCTGATCCGCGGCGCAAGGGCATCGATCTGTCTCGGGGTGAATGCGCGGTGAACGAGGTTTCGAAGTGCCGTATGGCGCGGCGGATCGATCTCCAGCATGGAGTCGGCTTCAATGGCCATGAAAGTTCGGAGATGGTCTGGAACGGGCGGCCCGAGCCTTTCCGGAATTTCGCGACCCCAGCGGCGGTCTCGCAACAACCCGTTTACCGCGCGGTACGAGCTTGCAAAGATCCGATCGTAGTCGTTCCACCAGAAGAAATCGCCAAGTGCACGCGCCCTGGCATAAAAAGGGTAAGGGTTCTGGACGAAGTCCTCGGCAAAGGGCGACTGGTCGAGGCGGGGAAAGCATTCCTGGTTGTGTTGCGAATCTGTCATGCGAAATTCATCCGAAACGGAAGGAAGATTCATGCCTCCGCGGCCAGAGAGAGAGCCCGATTCAGGTCTTCGATCAACTCTTCGGCGGTCTCGAGACCGACCGACAACCTCAACAGTCCGTCCGGAACGTGAGAATCTTCTCCCTCGATACTCTTTCTGTGTTCGATCAGGCTCTCCGTTCCTCCCAGGGACGTTGCCGGGACGAACAATCGGCATCGCCTTGCGACATCGCGGGCTTCTGCCGCATCTCCCCTTATCACGACCGACAGCATGCCGCCGTATCCGCCCGTCATCTGTCGCGCTGCAATTCCGTGCCCGGGGTGGGAGGGTAAACCGGCATAAAGCACGCGGTCAACCAGGGGATGACGTTCAAGGGACGTCGCAACGGCCAGGGCGGATTCCGAAACGCGCGCAAACCGGACAAACAACGTGCGTAGCCCCCGCATCAACAGCCAGGCCTCGAATCCCGGCAACGCGGTACCGTGGAACTTGCGGACGGACTCGATCTCTTCACGGATCTCGCCGGCTTCCCGAAATGACAGCACACCCGCCGTTACGTCCGAATGACCGTTCAGGTACTTTGTTCCCGAATGAAACACGATGTTTGCGCCTAGATTTAGCGCTCTCGTCGTGGGCGGGGGCGCTGTCGTCGAGTCGACCAGGAGCAGTGCGCCAGCCTTTCTCGCGGCACGTGCCGCGGCTTCGATATCGGTAATCCAGCATTCGGGGTTCGAGGGCGTTTCGATCCAGAGCAACCGCGTTTCGCCGGGGCGGAGTACGTCCAGGATGCCTCCGCGCTCGCCCGGGTGGAAGCAGTCGGTCCGTATGCGGCCCAGGCGGGAGAGGCGGCGGGACCATGCCAGGCCACCATGGTACATGCGGTCGGGAATCACGACATGTGCGCCCATCGGCAAGGCTTCCAGAACCGCGGCAAGTGCAGACATTCCGGAGGTGAACAGGAGCGTGGTTTCTGCTTGTTCCAGTGTGCGCAAGATGTCTTCGGCTTCCCTTGCCGTAGGACCACCGTCACGCGCGTATGTGTACGGATTGCGGGCGTCGTACCGCTCATCACGTGCGAAGGTCGACGAGAGGTGTATAGGTGGGACGATTGATCCTGTTGTCGAATCGGGGGACGTCATCCCACGGGCCGCCGTGGATTCCGGAGAAATCTCCTTGACAGGAGTCCGCCCGGCGTCAAGGCCGCCCGGGGTCATGCGTCAGGTTCCCCTGAAGGGTTCCACATACTGAAGCGCCATGTCCCAGGGAAAGAAGATCCAGGTATCCTGGGATACCTCGGTAATGAACGTATCGACCATCGGCCTTCCCTTGGGTTTTGCGTAGATGGTCGCATAATGCGCATCGGGAAAGCGTTGGCGAACGAGTTCGAGCGTTCTTCCGCTGTCGACCAGATCGTCAATCAGCAGGATGCCGTTGCCGCCCCGCATGAGGCCGGGATCAGGAGATTTCAGAATCTCCGCTTCCTGTTGCGCCTGATGGTCATAGGACTTGACGCTGATCGTGTCGACAACCCTGACGTCGAGTTCACGCGCAACGATCATGGCCGGGGCCATTCCGCCCCGGGTCACGGCGACAATTGCCTTCCAAGAACCGCCAGCCCCCGGGCCTTGTCCATCCAGTCTCCAGGCAAGCGCACGGGCGTCCCGGTGAATCTGATCCCAACTGACGTGGAATCCCTTTTCGTGCGGTAGCCTGATCGAATTCATTTGCGCCCGGTCACGACATCAATATCCGGCGCGTCCTCGGCTTTCATGCCCACGACATGGTAACCGGCGTCAACGTAGTGATTCTCGCCGGTCACGCCGGAGGCAAGATCCGAGCAGAGATACATTCCCGCCTGTCCAACTTCATCGGTCGTTACGTTTCGGCGCAGCGGCGAGTTGAGTTCATTCCATTTCAGGATGTATCGAAAGTCCCCAATCCCGGATGCAGCGAGTGTCTTGATCGGCCCGGCCGACAGGGCATTGACACGAATTCCGACCTTTCCGAGATCTGCGGCAAGATACTTCACCGAAGCCTCGAGGCCCGCCTTGGCCACGCCCATGACATTGTAGTGGGGCATGACCATTTCCGCGCCGTAATAGGTCAGCGTTAGCAGGGCGCCTCCGTTTGGCATGAGTTTCTCGGACCGTTGGGCAATGGCCGTGAATGAATAGACCGAAATTTCCATCGTCGTGCGAAAATTCTCGACCGTCGTGTCGACAAATCTTCCCCGGAGCTCGGCCTTGTCCGAATAACCGATTGCATGAACGACAAAATCCAGCGTTCCCCAGGCGTTCTCGATCGTCTTGAACAGAACATCGAGCGACGCGTAATCGGATACGTCGCAATCGACAACCAGATGACTGCCGACGCTATTCGCAAGCGGCTTGACGCGTCGCCCGAGGATCTCGCCCTGGTAGGAAAATGCCAGTTCAGCTCCCTGGGCATGACACGCCCGAGCTATTCCCCACGCGATGGATCTGTCATTGGCGACGCCCATGATCAGCCCGCGCTTGCCGTGCATGAGACCTCTGGACATTCGAACTCCCGTACCGAAATCTAGACGTGCATTTAAGGCAACCGATTTTCCGGTTCAAGGATTCGCTACGGGCGGGTTGTCCTTGGTGACCGTGTGGCAGAGGTCGGCCGGCGCCGCGTCCATGTCCGTCACCGCGCAGGTCAGAAGGATTTGCCGGATTGAAGACGGTCAGGATCAGTGCCACCAGGGGCCTGACCAATCGATTGTGGTAACAGTACCTTCCTCGGTCCGCATTCCCTTTGGTTCGTGTTCCGTATAACTTGGTTCGTCGACCACAAGACAGGGACACGGGATGTTGGCCGTGAGTGATCCGCACCCCAGTTAATGCGGGGCGTGGTAACGAAGGAACCGGGGGTAACCGTGGGAAGGCCGATGACGGACAGGGGCGGAATATTTGCAAGAGACGATCCTTTCGATCTGCTCGGGGCCTGGCTTGCCGAGGCCCGGGGGCAGGAGTTGAACGATCCCGATGCCATGGCAGTCGCGACCGTGGATTCAAAGGGATGCCCCAACGTCAGGATGGTTTTGCTGAAAGGGATCGAACCGAACGGCCTCGTGTTCTACACCAACCTGGGAAGCCAGAAGGCGCAGGAGATTTGCGGCACCGGTTGGGCCGCCCTTGTCATTCACTGGAAATCGATCCGGCGCCAGGTTCGTGCCCGTGGAAAGGTCGAGCGCGTTGATGACGAACAGGCCGACATGTATTTCGCCACCCGTTCGCCAGCGAGCCGAATTGGCGCCTGGGCGAGCAGGCAATCGAGACCGCTCGAAAGCCGGGCGGAATTGATGACGCGCGCGCGGCAACTTCAGCTGGAACTCGGTGAAGATCCGCCTAGGCCCGAGTTCTGGGGCGGGTTCAGGATTGTCCCTTTCGAGTTCGAGTTCTGGTCGAGTGGTGCTGATCGGCTGCATGACCGGTTTCGTTGGTCACGCGCGCCGGACGATCCCGCGTCGCGCTGGTCGATCAAACGGTTGAATCCGTGAGGGCTTCACCGACAACCGGACAATCCGTCCCTGCCACAGTGACGTTGATTGCATTCCTGGCACTGCTTGTCCCGGATTTCCGGGAATCGCATGCGGCGGAACCTGCCTGTGACGAGACGAAGGTGCAGTTGAGGTGGGCAAACGGACGTTCCAGCTTCAATGTCGAGTTGGCGGATGACGCCGAGTCAAGGGCAAGAGGATTGATGCACCGGGAGTCGCTCGCTCCGTTTTCGGCGATGCTCTTCATTTATCCGACTCCCCGGAAGGCCCGTTTCTGGATGAAGGACACGCTCATTCCGCTGGATGTTCTGTTCTTTGATCACCGCGGTGTCCTGGAGACAGTGCACGGGGATGCCCAACCATTCAACCTCGAAACCTTCGATGGAGGAGACGGCATTCAGTATGTGCTCGAGATCAACGCGGGAATGGCCGGGGAACTGGGCATCCCGGTCGGATCCGAGCTTCGCCACCCGTCGATAGATTCATCCGATGCTGCCTGGCCCTGCCAGTAATTCGGAGGAGCTGTTGCGAGGGGTGCCGACAATCGGCTTTCGCCGCCTGCCCAATCCGGCTAGAAGGCGTCCGTCGGGGCGTGGCGCAGCCTGGTAGCGCGGCGGTTTTGGGAACCGTAGGTCGCAAGTTCGAATCTTGCCGCCCCGACCACTTCCGAGATTTCGCCGGTCATCGCCTGGGTGTGTGGCCACCGATCGTTTGCGTGATGGCGTCGGCTCCACCATCGAATCCGACGTATTTGACCGAGCGAATGTCGGTAAATCCGTTGCTGCCGTGCGCCATGAGAACCTTCAGGTGGTCAAATCCGCCCACTGCCGAACCACCGGCAAACGTGACCGAACCCGGGTCGGCGGCAACTGCGTCCAGCAGGTCATTCGGCGAGTTGTACGGAGAATCCTTTCCAACCGCGATGACACCCGGGTCGGCGCCGATGGCGCCAAGAAACCGCACCTGGTCACCTGGTCTGCCGTCATGACACCGTAAGCGTTCTGTGCTAGGCGGGTCGCGTTAGCGGACGACGCCGCGACCATGAGGTCCGCGTCATCGTTTCTTTCATTCACGACATGGCTGAACGCGAGCCCGCCGCCACCGCCAGCCATGTTGGTCACCTGAATCGGTTTGTCGACGGCGGCAATGTCATGCATGATTTTGCCGATCGTGCGGCAGGTGAAGTCCCACCCACCGCCCGGATTGGCCGGCGCAATGCATTCTGCCGAAATCGCGGAACCCGCAAATCCGACGCAGACCACAGTCCCGAGCAAGGCTCGTTTCAGGACAGGAGTTTTCATGTTTACCTCTCTTTTTTCGAAGTCCGGTGAATGGTCTGGACACCGGTCCGTTGACGTTCCGCCCAGCAGTTCTCAATATGGATTTTTCGGCGTATAAAGCGTTGTAATAGTGTTCTTTTATTTCATGCGGTGAATTATTTCGCATTTCGTCGCACCTGCCCTCCCGATGGGCCGGAAGTGATTCCAAAATGCAACACCCGTTGATTTTCAACGATTTTTCCCGGAATTCCGCCTCCCGGGGATTCACCTCGCGGCTATTCCGTGATTCCTCCCTCCCCATGAAGCTGCTCGGCAGATATCTCGCCCGCCTGCGGAAATGCTGCGCCAACATGCTGGACCTGCGCAGCGGAAAGAACTGTCAATACTCCATGGCCGATGCCGGCATGGCGGCTTTCTCCGTGTTCTTCACCAAGTCGCCCTCCTTTCTCGCCCATCAGAAGTTGCTCGCCGAACGCCGCGGTCTCTCGAACTGCCTCACGCTCTTCGGAATGGAGAAGATCCCCTCCGACAACCAGATACGGAACCTCCTCGACCCGGTGCCGCCGGAGCATTTCGACACGGTCTTCATCGACGTCGCCAGGGACCTCGACAACCGCGGCGCCCTGGCTGCGCTGCGCAGCCGCCGGGGCGGCCTCAACCGCAAGACCCTGATCGCCCTCGATGGCACCGAGTCCTTCAATTCCTACAAGGTCAGTTGCCCGAACTGTTCGACCCGGACACACAACAAGGGAACCGATGACGAGGTGGTCGAGAACTATCACGCGGTCCTTGGCGCCGCCATCGTGGGCCCCGGACAGGTCGCGGCGGTGCCGTTGCCGGTGGAGATCATCAGGCCGCAGGACGGGTCAAAGAAACAGGACTGCGAACGCAATGCCGTCAAGCGCTGGTTGCAGCGCATCGGTCCGCGTCTGAAAGACCTCGAACCCGTGTATCTCGGTGACGACCTCTACGCCTGTCAACCGGTCTGCGAGG
The DNA here is from genome assembly GCA_963664045.2 of Paracoccaceae bacterium. GTDB lineage: Bacteria > Pseudomonadota > Alphaproteobacteria > Rhodobacterales > Rhodobacteraceae > JAPPHA01. The sequence continues at coordinate 613,615 of CAXXGT010000009.1, forward strand.
CCATCCGGGCGGCGGGCGGCAACTTCATATTGACGGCCAGGAGGTCGAGCCACAAGACCTTGTATGAGGAACTCGACCGCTGCCGTCCGGAAACCCTCGACAGGAGGGTGACGCGCGGCATCAGGAAGCCGAAGAAGTTCAGGTACAGGTACAGCTGGCAGCCGGACCTTCGGATCCGTGGCGGCGAAGCTGCCATGCCGGTGACATGGGTCTGCCTCGAGATCCATGACATGGCCGAGAAAAAGCTGACCTACAGAACCGCCTTCGTCACCGACCTGCCGGTCAGCAGGACGAATGTTGCCGACATCGTCGCCTGCGGACGCTCCCGCTGGCGCGTCGAGAACGCCGAATTCAACGTCCTCAAAAACCTCGGCTACAACCTCGAGCGGAACTTCGGCCATGGAGAGAAGAACCTCGCCTCCGTGCTCCTTGTCCTGAACCTCCTGGCCTTCGCGATGCACACGGCCTGCGACCTCGCGGAAAAGCACTGGCAGAAGGCCCGGACGGTCTGCGGAACACGCGACTGGATGTTCCGGAACCTGCAGGTCCTGACCGCCAGGTTCGTGTTCGATGACTGGAAGCGCCTGATGCAGGTGCTCGCCGGAGAAGTCGAAATCCCTCCCTGAACCAACTCCCGCGTCAGCTCACATGCGCCCGACGTAGCGTTCCGAAAATTCTCGAAAAACCGAAAATCCCAAGGTCAGGAAAACAGAAATGCCATATTGAGAATTGCTGCGTTCCGCCTTCTCCGGCTTGCGTGCCGGTCTCACTTCAGTTTACCAAGACTCCGTCGCAGTAGAATCCGCGACGATCGGAGCAGAAGGCCATCGGCGGTAACTGGCGCGCGAAATTCTTGATGGCGATCTCATCTGAGAGACCCGGATCGGCGGGCAGGGATGCCATTTCTGCTGATCCCGGCCTTGGGGTGGCGGACGGGATCCTGGTGATTCGCGCCTGATTTGCCAATGCCCGTATCCCGCCCTCGTCGATCTTCCGTGTCCAGGGTTGGGCGTGATCATGAATGAACCGAAGCCGGAAGGCCTTTGCCGGCGCCGCAGGTTTCCTGCCAGGCCCGGAATGACCGGATAAGTGCGCGCAAGACCGCCTGATTGCTACAGAAGCGCGGTGCGGATTCCCTTTGGTGGGCGCTTCTCCGGTTTGTCATTCCGCTGGTACTGCAAGGCGGATCACGGACGTCCCCTGAATAAATCCCGCTGCCTGAGCTCTCCGGCCGCAAATGTTTCATGGATCTGAAGGACTGCGCAGTTCCGCAGCAGGCGCACGATCACACGGGCGGTGGCCTGGTTGACGTGACGGCTGGAAGGTATCGCGGACCGTGCCCCTTGAACGATCTGCGATTCCCGGTATCCGCCACCGTCAAGAGTGCCCCGCGGAGCATCGGCCTCCGCGTCATTCTGGCTGGCGAAGAATCCGCGCCGGACTCGCCCGTATCGGTCCCAGGGAAAAAAGAAGTCCCGCAACCACGGTTACAGCCGTACCTCCGAGCACGATCACGCATGCCGACATTGCCTCGAACCTGTACTCGCTCTCCATGACGAACCGCATCACCGCCCATCCCGCGATACTTCCGGAAAGGACGGCAACGACGGCCGCGATCAATCCACTCATGGTCGACCGAAGGGCAAAACTTCTCAGGATCTGAATTCGCGAAGCGCCTATCGTTCGCAGCACCGCCGCTTCAAAACTGCGCGCGGACTCTCCGGCGGTCGCTGCCCCGACGAGAACGATGAACCCGATGACCAGTGTTCCGGATGCCGCGTAGGTGACCGCCGCAACCAACCCGGCAAGTAGACCGGCGACCCGCCTGATCCCGTCCTTCACACCGATGACCGTCACGTTGGGGAACGCGGTTGTAATCGACTCGAAGACGGCGTTTTCGCGGTCACCGGCATCGTCAACATAGACGGTTCCGATATGAGTATGGGGCGCACCCGCGAGTGCCGAAGGATTGACCGACATGATGAACCCGATCCCCACGGTCGAGAAATCCACTTCCCTCAGGCTCGAGATCCTTGCATCGATGTCCCGTCCGAGGACGTTGATCGTAATGATGTCGCCGATCTCGAGTCCGAGTTCGAGGGCTTCCTCCGCTGAAAAACTGACCTGCGGCGGCCCGTCGTAACCCTCGGGCCACCATTGACCATCGGTCAGCACGGTATCCGGCGGGATCGTGTTCGAATAGGTAATCCCGCGGTCGCCGCGGAGAACCCAGTGATTTCCGGCAACTTCTGATGCATCTCGTCCGTTGATCCGGGTGAGGAATCCGCGAAGCATCGGCGCCGTCTCGATCCTGTCGACCGAAGGGTTTTCGGACATCATCTCGAGGAGGCCTTCGAGTTGATCGTTCTGGATATCGACGAGGAAAAATGATGGGGCAACGTCCGGCAAATCGTTCTCGATGATCGCGTTCAGGTTGGAGGAAATCTGACCGATTGCCGCCAGGACGGACAGGCCAAGCCCCAACGACATCACGATGATTCTCGTTTCATTGGTTGGACCTCCGACAGACGCAAGCGCGAGGCGAATCACCGGCCATCCCCGGACCGGCTTCCAGCCTGCCGAATGACGGGCAAATCGGCGAAGCATGGCGGCGACGACCGACAGGGCAGCAAGCGAGGCCAGTACGCCCGCTGCAGTCCAGACGCTGATCGTGGGGACCCCCGAAAGGACGGTGGCTGCCGCGACAAGAGTCAGAACGAGGCAGACCGTAGCGAGAATCGGTTTGACCGGCAGCCGCCGCATGCCATGGTCTTCCCCCCGGCGATAAAGCGCTGCGGCCCGGATCTCGGTGACTCGTGACAGGGGCCACAAGGAAAAGACGGCGGCAATCAGGACTCCGTAGAGTGCCGCCTCGAGTATCGGTACGACACGGACACCCGCGAAGTCGATCGGTAACGGAATCCTGTCGACGAGCACCGACTCGAGGGCAATGATCGCGGTCGCCCCCATGGCGACCCCTGCGCAAACTCCGATGACGGTCATCGCGCCGATCTGGATTCCGTATGTGAGCGAGACCGTCCGGCTGCTGGCGCCGAGAGTCTTCAGGGTCGCTATCGTGTTTGTCTTCCCGTCCAGGAAGTTGACGACGGCAGAGGCAATTCCTATGCCTCCGACGGCAAGGCCTGCCAGTCCCGCCAGGACCAGGAATGCGGAAACCCGTTCGACCGTGAATCTCGTCCGGGGATCGGGGTTATTCCGGTCCCGCCATTCTGCTCCCGCGTTCGCGAAATGCGTTCTGGTCTCCGTCCTGACGCGATCAAGATCGGCCTCTTGAGGCAGCTTCAGCCTGTAGCTCGTATTGAATTGCGACCCGGGACCGAGAAACCCCGAGTCTTCGAGTGTCTCCGTCGGCACGATCACGCGGGGCGCCAGCAGTCCTCCCAGGCCTGAGGCATCCGGCTCTTCCACGAGGATTGCCGAAACTCGGTACTGCCCCGTGCCGAGCCCGAAAACGTCGCCTGGCTCAAGGTCGAGACGAATCGCCAGCTGTTCCTGGATGACGGCGCCTGGAAGGCCTCCACCGTCCGCGAGAGCCTGTGCAAGCGGAATGTCGGGCGACAGCTCGACCGACCCGTACAGCGGATAGGTGCCGTCGACACCCTTCAGGGAAATCAACGCTCGGTTGACCTTTCCTTCCGAGTCGGCGGCCGCCATGGATCGAAACTGTACGATTTCGGAGATTGCGGCCGAATTGCGACTCATCCAGTCACGTTCGGCTTCGTCTGCAAAACGGTAACTGAGCGTGATTTCGGCATCGCCGCCGAGGAGTGTCTTTCCCTGGGTTCGCAGGCCGCTTTCTATGGATTCGCGGACCGTTCCGATGGCGGTGATTGCCCCGACGCCGATTGCCAGGCAAGCGAGAAACACGCGGAAACCGCGCGTCCCGGTGCGCAATTCGCGCAGTGCGAACGCGACGGCCGGAACGGACTTCGTTTTGAGGATTTTCACGACAGGCTGTGCTTTCCGGTTTCGGGATTTGTTGCGGGAAAGGTCTCGGACATGGTGCCATCGCGCAGTCCGACGATCACCCGGCAGCGATTTGCGAGTGCGTGGTCATGGGTCGCGAGTATCAAGGTGCTTCCGTGCCGGCTGTTCAGCCCGAACAGAAGATCCATGATGGCGTTTCCGGTCGCTGAATCAAGATTTCCGGTTGGCTCGTCCGCGAGCAACAGTCTTGGCCTTGGCGCAGATGCCCTGGCGATCGCGACGCGCTGCTGTTCTCCCCCCGACATCTGAAACGGAAAGTGGTGAATTCGGGAATCGAGCCCTACCTCACGAAGCTCGGATTCTGCGAGGTCAAATGCTTCCCGGCAGCCTGCGAGTTCCAGTGGTGTTGCGACATTTTCAAGTGCCGTCATAGTCGGAATCAAGTGGAAGGACTGAAAAACGACACCGACGTTTTCGCGGCGGAATGCAGCCAGCTCGTCTTCATTCATGTCGCCGAGGTTTTCACCCAAGACCTCGACCATTCCTTCGGTCGCCCGCTCGAGACCTCCGAGGAGCATGAGCATCGATGACTTGCCGGAACCGGAAGGCCCGACAAGACCGACCGTTGCCCCTTCGCCGATGTCGAGGTCGATTTCTTTCAGGATCTCGACGGGACCGGCGTTTCCTGCCAGAGTCAGGCTGACGTTCATCAGGCGAAGAAAAGCGTGGGACATGTTGGCTCGGAGCAGTCAGGGCGAAAAAAGGAAAAAGTCCAAGGTCGCGGCCATGGTCAGGACCGCAAGGAACTTCGGGATGGTGATGGTTCTCGCGACGTTTCTTGTTTTGCCGAATCATGCAACAGCTTCGGACGTTGATCAACCTGTGACCATTGCGGCTCTGGGCAACAGTCTTGTCCAGGGCTTCGGTCTGCCGCGCGAAAAGGGGTTCACCGTCCAACTTGAAAACTGGTTGCATGAACGGAACGCCAACGCCGTGATTCTGAATGCGGGCGTATCAGGTGATACGACCGCGGGAGGCCTCGCGCGCATAGACTGGACGATTGGTTCGGACATTGCCGCCCTGATCGTCGTCCTTGGCGGCAATGACGTGCTCAGGGGACTGGACCCCGGGGTGAGCCGGAAGAACCTTCGCGGGATCCTCGAAGCCGCGTTAGAAAACGGGCTCCCCGTGCTCCTGGTCGGACACGAAGTGCCTGACAATTACGGGCCGGAATACAAGAGGGATTTCGAAGCGATCTATCGCGATCTTGCAGAGGAGTTCGGCACGTTGTTTCATGAACGGTTCTTTGCTGCCCTCGAGGACGGGATGGAACGCCATGAGGCCGCACGGAAATACATGCAAGACGACGGGTTGCATCCGAACGCGGACGGTGTCCGCCTGATCGTCGAATCAATGGGCCCGCAAGTCCTGGAGCTTGCAGAGATCGCAAGGGCCCGGTTGCCCGACTGACGATGACAGTCCGGCAGGAACGGAGCCCGGACGAGATCATCGCGAAAACCGGGATCGTTGGCAGACCGACCGGGTGTTTCCCCGCGACGGGCTGATTCACGTGTGATCCCTGCCTTTGCTTTTCGATTGCAGGCAACTCGTCGGCTGCCGTTCGTTGACCCGGCCAGTTCTCGAAACCGCCCGAGCTTCATGGAGAGGGGTACGACCGGAAATTCGAGGCCCATGCCGGCGGCCGGTTCCAACAAAAGAATCCCGCCAATTCGGGTCGCCCTTCCCAGGTAGGGAGCCGGAGCGTAGCCGCTGACAGCCGCTTGCAATTATTCGGCGGTTTGTCCCAAACACGCGGGTAAACAGGCGCCACAGATTCGGTTCAGTATTCTCGACCAAACGAATGGACGGCAGATTCGGGAAGGAGAGCAAGGATGGTAAAGGGAACAGCCCGCCGCCTGGCTGCGGAGGCACTTGGTACTGCGTTCCTGCTCGCGACCATCGTCGGCTCGGGCATCATGGCTGAATCACTTGCCGAAGGAAACACCGCCCTCGCGCTTCTCGCAAACTCGATCGCGACCGGTGCTATTCTCGTCGTGCTCATTCTTGTTCTTGGTCCGGTATCGGGCGCTCACTTCAATCCGGCCGTAACTCTCTGTTTCCTGATACGGCGAGAAATCAGCTCATATCACGCGATCCTGTACTGGTTGGTCCAGATCACGGCCGGCCTGGTCGGTGTCATGGTGGCACATGTGATGTTCTCGGAACCGATGTTTTCCGCTTCAACCACCGCAAGAACCGGCATTCACCAGTGGACCGGGGAATTCGTCGCGACATTCGGCCTGATAGCCGCGATTCTCGGGACGATTCGTTTCCAGCCGCGGGCGACTCCCTGGGCCGTCGGCTTGGTCATCATGGCGGGATACTGGTATACGTCGTCGACGTCCTTCGCGAATCCGGCGGTCACGATTGCTCGGGGATTCACTGACACGTTTTCCGGAATCGTTCCGCTGCATGTGCCGGCATTCGTGCTTGCCCAACTCGTGGCCGCGGTCGTGGCGACACTGGTTTTCGCCTGGCTGTTGGCCGAGGGAGAAGAATGAAACGCTCGCGCAGTTTCGTGAGGTCCTTGTCCCGGGGGCTCGGCTGCCGGGGACCGGAATGTCCCCGCGCGTGGCGATGGAATAACGGATCGGAAGGATCGCGGGTTGCGATCGATTGATCCAAGTCCCGCCGTACGGATTTCGAGCCTTGTCTTCCGATCGCTTGCCGTGGCGCTTCCCCGAACGGCAGCCGCACACACACGCCTGGAAAGGTCGGTACATTCGACACGATGACGGGAATGTGCCCGTTCGTCCCGGCGCACGCTCGATGACGGATTCAAGGACAACGATGACTTCGGGCGGGAATTTATGTGGTCAGGCCGCATTTTTTCTTGACGGGCATGATTCCGTCGTACAGATTGTCTATCTGTCTTATCGTTACACCAGATGTTGCACTTGCAACTAGAAATTGTGCATGGAGGGCACGAACCTACTGATTGTTCGATAAGAAACAAAAACAAGCGGCCTGCATGGGTCGCAAAACACTGAGGCATTCATGAAAATCAAACGGCGCTTCACGCGGAAAGGCAAGGACGCCTACTCAGAAATCAAGTTTCGCGAGACCGTGTCGGAGATTCGCAATACGGATGGTTCGATCGTCTTCTCACTCGACGAGGTCGAAGTTCCCGAGAGCTATTCCCAGGTCGCGGCCGATGTGATTGCGCAGAAATACTTCCGCAAGTCACGGATCGCGAAAGAATTCGATCGGGTTCCGGAACCAGGGGTTCCTGAATTCCTGTGGCGATCGGTGCCGACCGGGTCGGCCGAGAACGGGAACTCGAACCGGCACGAGTCCGACAAGAAACGCCTCGGGGACTATCAGGGAGAAACGTCCGCCAAGCAGGTGTTCGACCGGATGGCGGGTGCCTGGACGTACTGGGGCTGGAAAGGAGGCATGTTCGACTCCGAGGAGGATGCCCTGGCGTTTCGGGACGAGATGAGATTCATGCTCGCCCGCCAGATGGCTGCTCCCAATTCACCGCAATGGTTCAATACTGGCCTGCACTGGGCGTACGGAATCGATGGCCCCGGCCAGGGGCACTACTATGTCGATCCCGCGACCGAGGAAATGACGCAGTCGGCGAGCGCCTACGTACATCCCCAGCCCCACGCTTGCTTTATCCAGTCAGTGGGTGACGATCTGGTCAATGAAGGCGGCATCATGGACCTTTGGGTTCGGGAAGCTCGACTGTTCAAGTACGGCTCCGGAACCGGGACCAATTTTTCTTCCCTCCGGGCAGAGAACGAGCCCCTTTCGGGGGGAGGGAAGTCGTCAGGTCTCATGTCCTTCCTCAAGATCGGCGACCGTGCGGCCGGGGCCATCAAGTCCGGTGGTACGACCAGGCGGGCCGCCAAGATGGTTATCTGTGACATGGACCATCCGGACATCGAGGCCTTTATCAACTGGAAGGTCCTTGAAGAGCAGAAGGTCGCATCGCTGGTCGCGGGATCAAGAATCCACGAGCGGGAACTCAACGGGATCTTTGCCGCCGTGCGGTCATGGGATGGCCGGGAAGAAGATGCTGTCGACCCCGTCGTCAATTCATCCCTTCGGAAAGCCATCCGCTCGGCGAAACGGGCTTGCGTGCCGGAGACCTACATCAACCGCGTTCTGCAATACGCGCGTCAAGGGTTCACGGGAATCGAGTTTCCGGTCTACGAGACCGACTGGGATTCCGAGGCGTATGTAACTGTTTCCGGCCAGAACTCGAACAACTCCGTGCGCGTGACCGACGCCTTCATGAAGGCGCTGAAGGACGATGGCGACTGGGAGCTTTCGCGGCGTACGGACGGAACACTCGTCCGCATGGTCAAGGCACGCGTTCTTTGGGAGCAGATTGGTCACGCTGCGTGGGCTTGCGCCGATCCCGGCGTCCAGTTTCACGACACGATAAACGGGTGGCATACCTGTCCGGCAGACGGAGACATCAAGGCATCCAACCCCTGCTCGGAGTACATGTTTCTCGACGATACGGCCTGCAACCTCGCCAGCCTCAATCTCCTCCGCTTCCTGAAAGACGGAGAATTCCGGATTGACGATTATGCTCACGCGATCCGTTTGTGGACGATCGCGCTCGAGATTTCGGTCATGATGGCCCAGTTCCCGAGCAGGCGGATCGCCGAACTGTCGTTTAGGTTCCGGACCCTGGGCCTCGGTTACGCCAACATCGGCGGCCTGTTCATGACATTGGGCCTCGGCTACGATTCCGCCGAAGCCCGTTCGTTTTGTGGCGCGTTGACCTCCATTCTTTCGGGTGTTGCGTACAGGACATCGGCCGAAATCGCGGCGGAACTGGGTCCGTTCCCCGGATTTGCGGCCAATGCCGAACACATGATGCGCGTGATGAGGAATCACCAGCGCGCGGCGCGGGGAGAATCCAAGGGTTACGAAAAACTGGGCGTTGCACCGGTTCCGCTGGACCATGCCAACTGCCCCGACGGGGACGTTTCCAGGTTCGCGGAGTCCTGCTGGGGCGAAGCGATTGCGCTTGGCGAGAAGCATGGTTTCAGGAATGCCCAGGTGAGCGTGATTGCGCCGACGGGCACGATCGGCCTGGTCATGGATTGCGATACGACGGGAATCGAACCTGACTTTTCGTTGGTCAAGTTCAAGAAACTCGCCGGTGGAGGATACTTCAAGATCATCAACAAGTCGGTTCCTGCCGCGCTGAAGGCGCTCGGCTATGGGGCCTCGGAAATCGAAACGATCGTTCGATACGCTGTTGGCGCCTGCACCCTCCGTGGCGCGCCGGAAATCAACCACGGGACCCTCGCCGAACTCGGGTTCGGCAAGCAGGACATCGACAGGCTGGAACTCGCAATCCCATCGGCATTTGACATCCGCTTCGTGTTCAACCCGGCGAGCCTGGGGACCGAGTTCTGCCGTGACACCCTTGGAATTCCCGAGGTCCGTTTCGCCGACCCGGCGTTCGACCTGTTGAGCCACCTCGGGTTCGCCCGGGCACAGATCGAGGCGGCCAACTGTTACGCATGCGGGACGATGACGCTTGAAGGCGCACCTGGCCTCGCCAAGGAACATTACCACGTTTTCGATTGCGCCAACCCGTGCGGACGAACCGGAACGCGCAGCCTGTCGGTCTCGAGCCACCTATCAATGATGGCTGCGGCTCAGAGTTTCATTTCCGGGGCGATTTCCAAAACGGTCAACATGCCGAACAATGCAACGACACGCGATTGCCTCGAGGCCTATGAGCAAAGCTGGGAACTGGGGGTCAAGGCAACGGCGTTGTACCGCGACGGTTCCAAGCTCTCGCAGCCGTTGTCATCGGCGATTGTTGCCGACGGGGAATCGGACCTGGCCGATGGTTCTGACGATGCGCTTGAAGCGGTCACCACGCAGTCAATCGCGGAACGCATTGTCGAAAAGGTGATCCACCACGAACGCAAACGCCTGCCGGGTCGGCGCAAGGGGTACACGCAAAAGGCGACGGTCGGCGGCCACAAGGTCTACTTGCGGACCGGTGAATATCCGAACGGCACCCTTGGCGAGATCTTCATCGACATGCACAAGGAAGGGGCCGGGTTTCGGGCGATGATGAACAATTTCGCCATCGCCATATCGGTGGGCCTGCAGTACGGCGTGCCGCTGGAGGAATTCGTCGAGGCTTTCACATTTACGCGCTTCGAGCCGGCCGGGCTGGTTCACGGAAACGACAACATCATGAATGCCACGTCGGTTCTCGATTACATCTTCCGCGAACTGGCGGTCTCGTACCTCGACCGGACGGACCTGGCGCATATCAAGCCCAAGGGGACGAGCTTCGATGATCTCGGAGACGGGGTTGTCGAGAACAGCGAGAACTGGCTGCGCGCGGCGAGCAAGGCCTCTCCATCCCATTCCATCGAACTGATCCGACAGTTTTCCTCGACGGGTTACCTGCGCAAGAGATTGCCAACGGTCGAGGCAAGGTTGAGCGAAGAGAGTGACGTCGCGCCCGACAACGGTGCCGATAACGGTGCCAGTAAGGGTGCCAGTAACGGTGCCAGTAACGGTGCAGTGGCGGAAGCGCCGGAAACGGGGGAACTTCGCGCGCGCAATCTGGCACGGATTCAGGGTTTCGAGGGTGATGCCTGCGGCGAATGCGGCAACTATTCACTGGTTCGCAACGGCACGTGCCTCAAGTGCAACACCTGCGGCGCCACAAGCGGCTGCAGCTAGGTCAGGGAAGGCGGTCCGGACCGGAGAACTGGTTGTTCCGAACAGGACGGGCCGACCGGGCAGACAACCGCATCCGGTTACGACGCCACTCTCCGTCTGTTGCGATCGGCGGCGCCTGCCTGCAGGTGCGGGCGTTCAATCCGGCTTCGGACGAGGATGGCAGAGGCCGCTGCTACCGCCCGGTTGAATGGCGGCGGGAATCAATTGTTGCATGTCCAGCCATTATCTGTGCAGGGAACCTGCGGGCGCCGGTCACTTCCTTGCGCCGCGCCGTGGGGTGACGAACGGAATTCCAGATGAGCCGAAGTGAACCGGTTTTACCTGACGGGCCCGACGCCACGCGGCACGTAGCGCGGGTCAAGGCGACAGCAGCCCGCGTTCTCCGAATGGAGGGCGAAGCCGTCCTCGGACTTGCGGACAAGGTGCCGGACTCGCTGGCGGCGGCGGTGGAGTTGATCCTGAACCAACCCGGACGTGTGATTGTCAGCGGCATGGGCAAGTCGGGGCATGTTGCCCGAAAGATCGCCTCCACCCTGGCAAGCACTGGAACTCCTGCCCAGTTTGTCCATCCGGCCGAGGCATCCCACGGTGACCTCGGGATGATCACCGGAGGTGATTCGTGCCTGCTCCTGTCGAACTCCGGAGAAACCGGAGAAATCGGGGACATCGTCAATTACAGCCGCAGGTTTTCGGTCCCCCTCGTGGCAATGACACAGAATACGGACAGCATGCTGGCAAATGCGGCCGATGTTGTCCTTTTGCTTCCGGAAGCCATTGAAGCCTGTGCGATCGGATTGGCCCCGACGACATCGACCACATGCGCACTTGCGCTTGGCGACGCGCTTGCCGTGACCCTGATGGAGTTCCGCGGATTCAGGGCGGACAGGTTCCAGGTGCTGCACCCGGGTGGGCGGCTTGGCGCCCAGTTGCTTCGGGCCCGGGATATCATGCACCGCGGGGATGAGCTCCCGGTTGTTCCGGTTTCCAGCCCGATGGGTGAAGTCCTGGTCGAAATGACGGCAAAGGGGTTCGGGACCGCACTGGTGGTCGATGGAGATACGGCCGTCGGGGTCATTACGGACGGCGATATACGGCGTAACCTTGAAGATCTGCTTGAGCACACGGCCCTGGATGTTGCCACACGATCTCCCCTTTCGATTGACGAGGACACGCTCGTCTCCGAGGCAATCGGTATCATGAACGAAAACGGGATTACGTCACTTTGCGTCACCGATGGTGATGGCCGGCTCGTCGGATTGGTGCATGTCCACGACTGCCTGCGCGTGGGAGTCCGGTGAAGGCAGTCGTCATCATTCCGGCCCGGTATGGCTCTACGCGGTTTCCGGGGAAGGCCCTGGCCGAGATCAGGGGATTCGACGGAACCGCCAAGTCACTGATCCGGCGGAGCTGGGAGACTGCATGCGAAGTGAACTTCGTCGATTCCGTGCATGTCGCGACGGATGATCGGCGAATCCGGGATCACGCAGAGCAGTTCGGTGCGCAAGTCCTGATGACATCGTCGGAATGCCGGAACGGAACCGAGCGTTGCGCGGAAGCGCTGAAGAGTCTGGATGCCGACATCGACGTCGTGGTCAATCTGCAGGGAGATGCACCGTTGATCCCGCCCGCCTTTGTCGAAAAGTTGATCTATGCACTCTCGTCCGACCAATCGGTCGGGGTCGCAACACCGGTACTGCGGTGCGATTCCCATGCATTGGGCAAATTCGTCCAGGATCGGCAGGAGAACCGGGTCGGAGCCACGACGGTTGTTTTCGACGCGGACTGGCGGGCGCTTTACTTTTCAAAGGAAATCATTCCCTATGTCGGGCGCGATCAAGTGGCGGACATGGCCGGAGACATATTCCATCACATCGGGGTTTACGCCTATCGACGAGCGTCTCTGGAAGCCTATGCACATTGGCCGGAGGGCAGGCTCGAGTCCCGGGAAGGGTTGGAGCAGTTGAGGTATCTGGAAAACGGTGAACCGATACTCTGCGTTGAGGCCGATGCCCGCGGCCGGCAGATTCAGGAATTGAACAATCCGGTCGATGTCGGTCGCATGGAGGCGATTCTCCGCGCGGAGAGGCACAGGTGACCGGCTTGTCCGACGGGTCGACCAACCGGTCCGTTGCCGTCAACGATGTCGTCTTCGACAACGGGGGTGCACTGTCCCTGATCGCCGGGCCATGCCAACTGGAGTCGCTTGACCACGCGCGGATGATGGCTGAACGGCTTATGGACGCCTGTTCCGGCACAGGGGTCGGATTCGTGTTCAAGGCCAGTTTCGATAAGGCCAACCGGAGCAGTATTTCAGGGGCACGGGGACCCGGCATGGCGGCCGGGCTGGAAATCCTGGCGCGCGTCCGGGACGAATTCAGGTGTCCGGTACTGACGGATGTTCACGAGGCGTCACAGTGTGCCACCGTAGCCGAAACGGTTGATGTCCTGCAGATCCCGGCTTTCCTGTGCCGGCAAACCGATCTCCTGCTGGCCGCCGGACGAACGGGAAGGGCGATCAACGTCAAGAAAGGCCAGTTCCTGGCCCCCTGGGACATGGGAAACATCGTCGACAAACTGACGAACACCGGAAACGAACGCATTCTGCTGTGCGAGCGGGGGGCGAGCTTCGGCTACAACATGCTCGTGTCGGACATGCGGTCATTGCCGATTCTGCAAAGGACAGGATTCCCGGTCGTGTTTGACGCAACTCATTCGGTCCAGCTTCCCGGAGGATTGGGAAGCTCTTCGGGCGGTCAACGCGAGTTTGTCGCGCCACTCGCCCGGGCCGCGGTCGCGACCGGGTGCGCAGCCCTGTTCATTGAATGCCACCAGGCCCCGGACACGGCGCCGTCCGACGGACCCAACATGATTCCGCTTTCAGAACTCCCTGGACTGCTTCGGGAACTGGTTGATATCGACCGGATCGTGAAGTCCTGAACTCGAATGAATGGCAAGGCTCGTGGCGCTTTTCCTGGCTGTGCTGCGGTTGGACGAAGCCGGAACCGGAGTTCTTGGCAGACTCTCCGCGTTTGACCACTTTGGAGAAGCAATACCGGCGTGGTCGGGATAAACCCACTCAGGAGCTTGATGCGGACACGGCCCCATTGTAAGAGCGGACGGCGCCGTTGTAGCTCAGCCGGTAGAGCATATCATTCGTAATGATGGGGTCGGGGGTTCGAGTCCCTCCAGCGGCACCAACAAGACCCTGCCATTGAGAAGATTGAGACTGCACGAAAATTCCGTGGCAGTACCGTCATGTCACGCTGAACGTTCGCAGGCCGTAGGTAGACGGATATCGAATTCCTGCCTCAGACGATTCCGGATCGAGCGATCGAGATGTGACGGGAAGTGCTCGCGCAGGCACGACGCGACCCGCTCATGCGCCACGGACGTGATGTCCGGGGAACCGGACGCTTCCCAGGTCGCGCGTGGACGACGGTCGGAAATCCCCGGGTAGAGGAAGTCAGTCTCCATACGGCGAAGTGTTTCTGCACGACCAAGGAAGTGTCCATCCCCGGCAACCACATTGGCAATCTCATCGGTCGCGAGCGTCCCCTCACTGACCTCGATTGGCGCAAGAGACCTCAGTACGGCCCCAAGCATGTCGTTGTCGATGACGTAGCCCTCCAGCGATACGCCCATGAGGCCTGCGTGCATGCCACAGGCCTGCGTTATCATGTTTGCCCCCGCGTGTGCGGCCGTTGCGACGGTCAAGCCTTTTTCATGACCGCTTTGCGCATCCGGTATCTTGCTGTCGGTCGCACCCGCGATCGTTGAATTGGCCAATCCGTAGTAGCGTGCCATCTGGATCGAGGCGGCGCTCAGCAAGGCCTGTTCCCCGCCGCCACCCGACATGGCGCCTGTCCTGAGATCGGTAATCATCGGCCTCGGCCCGAAAACGACCCTTGCCTCGGGATTGATCAACCAGGCTGCCGTCAGCCCCGCGAGTGTTTCGGCGGTGGTCTGGGCGATCGTTCCTGCCAGGGTTACAGGACCGGTCGCACCGAGTTGACCGAATGTATTGATGTGGACCGGAATCCCCGTCTCGATTGCGTGGACGAGGACGTCGCATGCCGTGGTCGCGAATCCAAGTGGCGGGACAACGTGGTTGACGTTGAGAGAAAGGAAAGGCCGACGCAGGAATTCGGCACGTGACCCGGCAATCACGAAACACATCCGCGCGATTGCAGCGACATGTTTCGGGTCGCTCGCACTGACGCATACATGTTTTTCCGTGCCTGCGAGACAGGCATACGCGGTGTTGATGTCGAGCGACTCTGGGTCAGGCATGTCTCGCGCAACGAGAGGGCGGCTGAAAAAATGAACGTGTTCCAGGGTGTCCACGAGGCGTGCCGCATCATGAAGGTCTCTCAGGTTCGATGGACGATAGCGTCCACTGTCCAGGTCGATGATTTCCGGTGCAGCGCCCCCTGTACCGGTATGAACCCGGCAATCAGCCAGCTTCATGTCGTGCCTCGGGTCCTGGCCGCACAGGTGGACCGGGCCGACTTTAGCCGCAACCGCCTCTTCGACCAGACGCGCAGGAAACCGCAGCCGCTCGTTTCCGGTCAACTGGCCCCCGGCCGCGACAACTGCGTTGATGACACGGTACGGGGCGCCGGACAGGCCGATTGCCTCGAGGATTTCCAGCGCTGCTGCGTTGATTGCTTCAACCTGGTTCAGGGTGAGCGGATTGAAGCGGCCTCCCGCGGTACCGGCAAGCGTTTCGGGCGTGCCGGTCCGGTTCCGCGTTCTCGCGTGTTCACGCCGGTTCCGTCGCATACGGCACTGGAACTGAATCATTGCGCATTGGATCCGGAGCGTTCAACCGCCCGCCAAGCCGACGCAACCCGCGACGGCACGTCGTGTCAATCGAGTGTGGCTTCCCATGAAAGCCGCATGAATCATGGTGCATCGCCGCGGTTTTTTCCTGGTCGCCCGGTTCATGCCGTGCGCCGCAGAGCGGGCTTACCAGCACGTGGACGTATCGGCAACGCACATGCCCTTCCGGTCCGGGTCATGCCGTCGGCGCAATCGACATCGACATATTGCCCGGGACTCCGGTAGGCCGGGTCCAACAGCGAAATGCCAACGTTCATCGCGAGTCCAGGTGACCAGGCGCCCGATGTGATCTCGCCAACATTGCAATCGTTCGCGTAGACATTCCACCCTTCGCTGCAGGCCGGGCAAGGAGGGCCGTCGAACACGACCCCTGCGACTCGGCGGCGCGTGTTCTGATTTTCCGAAAGTTTCCTGAGTGCGTCGCGGCCCGCGAAACGTATGGACCCGTCAAGCACGCAGCTCTTCTCGAAACCGACCTCAAGCGGGGAATTCTCGTGGTTCATGTCGTTTCGATACGAGAGCAGGCCGGCCTCTATACGGTCTGCAAGATTGGGACACCCTGCCCGGACGTCGAGGTCGGTCCCGGCATTCATCAGGCTATCCCACAATTCCGGCCCGAGTTCGGTGCCCGTCGGGTAGACTTCGAAACCGTCCTGCCGGGAAAAACCGGATCGGGAAATGGTCAGTCGTGCGCCCCGGAACGAGAATTCCCGGTGGCGAAAGAAGCCGAGAGAGACAATCCCGTCACCGAATATGCGAACCATGAGTTCTTCGGCATTCGGACCTTGGACAGCCAGCGGCCAAATGTCCGGTTCGTTGATCCTGGCGGACATGCCTGCTCCGGTTGCGATGCCCTTCGCGTAGAGGACCAGGTCCGAATCCGATCCCGAGAGCCAGAACCGGCCGCTCGGATGTTTCAGCAGGACGGGGTCATTGAGAATGCCGCCGTTCTCGTCGATGACCGGGACGTAAAGGCAGTCTCCGGGATCCAGGACGGAAATGTCTCGCGGTGTCATGAACTGAACGAGGGTCTCCGCGTCCGGACCGTCAATCTCGACCTGTCGCTGACATGCGACGTCCCAGAGTTGAACGCCAGTGTTCAGGTGCCAGTACATCTGCTCACGCGTGTCGGCGAATTCCCGTGCCAGCAGCGTGTGGTTGACGACGGTAAAACGGAGTGCGCCCGCCGAAATCAAACGCTCGGTATACGGGGTTCGGCGAATTCGCTTGGACGAAGCCAGCCCGCCCGGGGTGGCGCGCGCACGCACGGGACTCGGGGATTGCATCACCCGGACCACCAGGCCGAGCTGGAAAAAGGCGACATGATGACTGGCAGATGAAACCGTTGACTCGTCAGGGGAATCCTGACCCTGAACACAAGTTCCGTCATCTGTAACCCCTTGCCCGCCCGATCGCCTGCCGTAAGTTTGTTCCCGCGTCCGGAAAAGTACGCCCCGATTTCGAACACGACCTCGTATTCCGACCGTCCACCGGATGAACCGGTGAACGGGTTTTCCAACTCTGCCCTGATCCTACCGTCCGAGGAGGTTTTCCCCCGGAACAGGATCCTGCGTTCGCCGGACGGAATGGCCGCCGCGACAGAGACCAGAACTCCTTCCGCATGCGTGCCCGTCGTTCCGTCCAGGACGTGGGTCGAGAACTCCGTCAATTCTGTCCGGTGATTACTCAATTGATGCCCGATCGCGTTTTGATGTCGTGGCAAGGACGATGGGGCTTATGACGCCACGGCATTTCGCGTTGATGCATGCCGGTTTGCCGCTTGCCATCGCTCGTCGAAGTGCCGGCGCAAGTTCGGAGCGTGACGTCACGAGTTCACCGTGCCCGCCGAGCCCCTCGATCATCGAGTGGAACGGAATGTCCCGAAAGTCGGTCGCGAAGTGCTGGCCGCTGGCGAACAACCTTTCCTGTTGCTGCGAAATGCAATCGAGGCCGCCGTTGTTGTCGATCACGACCGTTATCGGCAGGTTTTCCTGAAAGGCGACTTCAATGGATAGCCCGCCCGAAAGGAAGGCGCCGTCGCCGCTGATCAGAATGACGTTTCGCTCCGGGTGGCATCGCTTGGCCGCCAATGCGAGTGAAACCCCGACGCCGAGCAGGCTGAAATTGCCGGGGTGGAGGACCCCTCCTGGTCTCTTGCCGAGCCAATCCGAGATATTGACCGCAATTTCCGACCAAAAATGCGTATTGCCGCCATCGAAGACCAGCCAGTCACCATCACCCATTTCCGTCTGCACGTCGAGCGATAGCTGCAACGGATGCATGAGGGTTTCCCCGGCCGAGTCGCCGGAAGTCTCGGATTCGAGATCGGCAAGGCTCCTCTCGACCCACCGACGCCGCAATGAGCGGTTCTCCGTGAGCCATTCCCGCCATCTTGGCGGATCGGCAGCTTCGAACCGGGCAACCAGCGCATCGAGGAATGCGCCGGGGTGGGAAAGCAACAGCTCATCCGCAACCCTGTTATACTCGAGTTCCTCATCGCTGCCGTTGACGCAAATCAGCCGTGTCGTGTCCGGAAAGAAAGGTGGATTCCCGAATTGCATCTGGTTGTCTAGCCGTCCGCCGACAAGGATGACGGCATCGGACGACTGGATGGCGGTCTTCGCCGGTGGATACTGGTGGAAGTCGGCGAGTCCCATATGCGCCGGGCAACCGGACGGCAGGAGTTTCCGGTGATAGGGAACATTGAAAACCGGAATGTGCAGGAGACCTCCCGCCGCTTCGAGGCGGCCTTCGCTCCCTGACCACCAGACCCCGTGTCCGGCAATGAGAACCGGGCGAGCCGACTCGTCAACGATGTCAAGGATGCGGGCGAGGCATCGAGGATTCGGCCATGCCAGCGGCGGCGGGCGGTGCGACCTTTGAAACGGCCGCTCGCCTGGCCCGGCGCCGAGGTCGAACCGGGAAAACATGATGTCGACCGGTATGCTCAGGTGAACGGGTCCGGGGTAACCGCTCAGGGCAAGGTTCCATGCACGATCGACGAATTCGGGAATCCGGCTGCCGTCCGTGATCCCGAAGGAACCCTTTGTCAGTGACTCCGCCATCGCGACATCATCGATCTCCTTGAATCCTCCGGAACCTCGGCGCTTGATGGTTGACGATCCGGTAACGAAAATGACCGGGGACCGTTCACCCCATGCTTCCATTATTGCCGGAACAGCGTTGGCGAAACCTTCGGGGCCAACCAGGCAAACCGTCGGCTTGCGCGTAATTCTTGTCAGTGCGTCGGCGAGGTGACCGGCGACCTGTTCGTGCGGGCAGTTCACAACCGGGACCTGGCACTCCATGAATCCTTCGAGCGCAGGATTGCAGAATCCGCCCGACAGCGTGAATACCTGGTCCACTCCCTTGTCCTTGAGCGCTTGCGCAAGAATTGCACCGCCCCTTGCTCGAACCACGTCCATGAATTGCCTCCGCCTTGTGCGGGAGTCTGCTGTTCAGATCACTGATCGCGTTTCAACCCGACCGTGGCCGGACGACAGTCCGGGCGCTGCCGGACCCCGTTGTCGCGTCGCGGTTCAAGGTACCGCGCACGGGGCATGGTGTCCCGCCATAATCGTCCCGTACAGAGTCCTGAATCCGTTTTGAGAGGTCGTACATGGCAAATTTCGAGAATTCCATATATGGGCGTGAAGCGTAGGCGTGTCAGGTCGGGGTGGTGGATCTGTCAGTCTCGCGGAATCCGGATTTCGGGCTGCCAGGGGGCAGCGGCAAAGTGCGCAGGTCATGCTCCACTGGAGCGATGGCTTCCGTGTCGATTTCGGAAATGCTCGTGACGCCGACCTGGGCCATGGTCAGGCTCACTTCTTCAGTGAGAATACGAATGATCGCCTTCAATCCCGCCTCGCCGCCTGCCCCGAGCGCATAGAGAAAAGGCCGGCCAAGAAACACGAAATTTGCCCCGAACGCGTACGCCTTGACGATGTCTTCTCCGCTACGCACTCCGCTGTCGAACAAGAGGGGATAGTTCGGTCCGACCGTCTTCCTGATACCGGGAAGCGCACTGATTGACGACGGAGCGCTGTCGAGCTGGCGACCTCCGTGATTCGACACATAGATGCCGTCCGCCCCGGCTTCGCGAATCCGGGAGGCGTCTTCGCTGCTCATCACGCCCTTGACGACGAGTTTGCCGGGCCATTCCTTCCGCAGTCGATGCAGGAAGTCCCAGTCGGCACCGGACCGGTTCACGCCTCTGACGAAACGGCTGTCACGATCGGCACGACGGTTGTTGGCAGGTGAGGGAATGCCGGCCGCGAGCATAGAAATCGACCATCGCGGATGCGTGGCGAAGTCGAGAAACTGGCGGATTCCAATCCGGAACGGGACCGTGAATCCGTTCCTGATTTCGCGAATCCTTCGCGAAAGCTGAGGGGCGTCGACCGTCAGCAGAAGGGTCTCATACCCGGCATCGCGCGCGCGCCTGACAATCGTGAACGAACTGTCCCGGGACGCCCCGACATAAAGCTGGAACCACGCGCGGTCACCTGCGATACCACGTGTGGTCTCAAGTGCCATGGAAGCGGCCGTCGACGTACATAGCGGAAAGCCGAATTCGATCGCGGCGTTTGCGAGTGCGGCGTCCGTTCCCGGCCATGCCAGCCCGGCCATGCCCATCGGAGCGACGCCAAATGGCAACGAAAACTCCTGTCCGAGAACGGTGACGCCCAGATTGCGCTGGCTGACATCGCGCAATACTCTCGGTTGCAGCCGGACAGATGCAAGAGATGACCTGTTCAGAGCCATCGCCCGTTCGTCAAGGGCAGCGCCGTCGATGAAGTCGAAGACGATACGCGGCTGTCGGCGCTTCGCCATTCGCCTGGCGTCCTCCACGGTCAAGAGCCGAAGGTTTCGGTTCAGTCCCAATTGGCCTGGCTTCAGAATGGTGACCTCGCTGGTTCTGCAATCAGACGGCGAAACGAGCCGACAATACTCGCAATGATGAGAACCGCCAGCCGATAAACGCGATCGGCCGGAACGCCGCCGCCGAAATCCGTCGATCGGGGCTGCTACGTGTGGAATTGCCGTCCAGTGGACCTCGACCGGGAATTCGTCCCGGGCATGGTTGCGCGCACATCTGGCAGGCATTAACAGATTGAGCCCTGTCGTCACGATGGGTTGACCCTCATGGATAGCGTCGCCGCTGTCGAAATCAGGCATGTCGAAAAGCGTTTCGGCAATGTTGTGGCCCTCAGGGACACTTCGCTCGTCATCAATGACAACGAGTTCTTCACGCTTCTGGGACCCTCGGGATGCGGCAAGACCACGCTGCTTCGACTGATCGCGGGTTTTGAGGAAGTCACGAGAGGCGAGATCTTCCTTTACGGGGAAGAGATCGAAAAACTCCCCCCGCACCAGCGCCCGGTCAACACGGTTTTCCAGCACTATGCGCTGTTCCCGCACATGACCGTTGCGGAAAACGTTGCTTTCGGCCTGACCATGAAGGGTGTCGGTTCCACGGAAACCGGCAAGCGCGTTCGGAACATGCTCGAACTGGTCAAGCTCGACGCGCTTGCGGACCGCCGTCCGGCGCAGCTTTCAGGCGGTCAGCAGCAACGTGCGGCGCTTGCACGCGCGATCGCCCCGCGGCCCAGGGTCCTGCTTCTCGATGAACCGCTCTCCGCCCTGGATCTGAAACTGCGGCAGGCGATGCGGAGCGAACTGAAGCAGTTGCAACAGGAAACGGGGATCACCTTCGTTTTCGTGACCCACGACCAGGAAGAGGCGTTGACGATGTCCGACCGAATTGCGGTCATGTCCGATGGCGTCATCCAGCAGATTGGCCGGGCCCGCGAGATCTATGACCTCCCTGTCAACCGATTCGTCGCGAATTTCATCGGGGAGACGAACCTGGTCGACGTCACGATCGACGAGGTCGATGGCGGGCAGTGCCTGTGCAGGTTTGAAAACGGTGTTGTGGTCACCTGCCCGGCAGGGCGCACTGTTTCCCGTGGCCAGACCGGTCACGTGCTGATCAGGCCCGAACGGATTGGAATTTCCCCTGCCGACGAACTGGATGGCGGTATCGCCGGCGTCGTCGCGCAGGCCATATACCTGGGCACGGATACCCAGTACAGTGTCAGCCTCGACAACGGCCCGATGCTGCAGGTAAGGCAGCAGAATTCCCGGGAACGCGGCCAGGAATACGAAGTCGGCCAAAGGGTTGCCGTCGTTCTGGAAGACTACGCGGCACGGCTGCTTGACGACTGATGGCGGGAGTGGCCTCCGGAAAGGCGGTTTCGCGGACCTTCAGTCCGCTCCGGTCCTGGCTGCTGATGCCGTCCTGGCTGATTATCGGGTTTTTCCTCCTGGCCCCAGTGCTGCTCATGCTGGTCTACTCCTTCCTGACCAAGGAGTTCCGGGGCGGGGTGGTATGGGAATTCACGTTTGCTGCCTATGATCAGTTCATTCTTGACCGCGGCCTGTTCGGCGATGAGCAGCCGAAGATCGAGTGGACCTACATCACGATTTTCGCGAGGTCGATTATCCAGGCGACGCTCGCGACAATTTTCTGCCTGGTCATCGGATTCCCGACGGCGTTTTTCATCGCCACGAGGGACGCGCGGACACGTTCGATCTGGCTGTTCCTGGTGACGGTGCCATACTGGGTCAATCTCCTGATCAGGACGGTCTCGATGAAGTTCCTGATCCGGGACAATGGGCCGCTGAACGAGTTTCTGCTGGCACTCGGAGTCATCTCCGAACCGATTCCAATGATCAACACCAACTTCGCTGTCCAGCTCGGGCTGTTTTACTCCTATCTGCCGTTCATGGTCCTGCCGGTCTATGCGGCCGTCGAACGATACGATTTTTCCCTGTCGGAAGCGGCTGCTGACCTTTACGCTGGCCGCTGGACAATCTTGCGGCGCGTGCTGCTGCCCGTCGTTCGCCCCGGAATCGTCGCCGGGTGCATCCTGGTCTTTGTTCCGAGTCTGGGGGCGTTCCTGGCGCCGGACTTGCTCGGGGGCGCCAAGAACTTCATGATCGGATCGCTGATCGAGGAACAGTTCAAGGGCAACGCAGGGAACTGGCCCTTCGGTGCAGCCGCGTCGATGATCCTCCTTTCGCTGGTTCTGGTCGCGTTACTGTTTCACGCGCGGCAACGAACCGGTTCGGACGGAGCCTGAGGCATGGCTGACCGGAATCCGGTGAAACGGTATCCTGAATTCATGATCCTGGCCGTGGTCTGCCTGGTGGTGCTTTACGCGCCGCTACTGGTTGTCATGGGGTACAGTTTCAACGCTTCGCAATCGATTACGGTCTGGGGCGGGTTCAGCTGGCGTTGGTACGAGGACGTGTTCTTTGGACTGGAAGCGTCAAAATTCAGAACTGCGGCCTGGAACTCCGTATCGATCGCGACCATGGCAGCGACGGCTTCGACGGTCGTAGCCACGGCCGCCGCGATCGGCATGGTCCGGGGTGGTGCGTTCCGGGGCAAGGCGATCAGTTTCGGAATGCTGAGCATGCCGATCATCCTTCCGGAAATCGTCACGGCAGTTGCGACGCTGATCTTTTTCAGCGCAATCGGGTTTACGCTTGGCTACAGTTCGATTCTCGTGGCCCACATCGTGTTCTGCATTCCGTTCGCTTACCTCCCGATTGCTGCACGTCTCGAAGGAATCGAAGGGTTCTACGAAGAGGCTGCCCAGGATCTCTATGCCGGCAGGTGGCAGGTGTTCCGCCACGTCCTGTTCCCGCTGATGGCGCCGGGCATTCTCGCCGGATTTCTTCTGGCCTTTATCATTTCCCTGGACGATTTCATCATCACGAATTTCATCAAGGGCGCAGGTGTCGAGACGTTGCCGACGGCGATTTTCGGGGCCGTCAAACAGGGAATCAAGCCGAACATCATGGCCCTTTCGACTATCATGTTGCTCTTGTCACTTGTGTTGGTTAGCGTGTCCTACCTGCTGGGCAGGATCGGTCTCGACCAGGGTCGGAGCGGCCCGGACAAGGATGGATGACAGTTGCGGCACCCGGCTGGATCGAGCAGGTTTGCCGACAAGGATTCAAACGGAACAGAGGAGGAATTCAGGATGATCAGACTCGGAAGGCTTGGCCTGGGCGGGCTGGCGGTTGCCTTGGCAGTGACAGCGGGAAGCGCCGCGACGGCTGAAGGCAAGCTCTCGATTTATCACTGGTTCGAGTACATCCCGCAGGAATTGCTGGACAAGTTTTCCGCCGAGACCGGCATCGTCGTGACGATGGATACATATGATTCCAACGAGGCGATGCTTGCGACGCTGAAGGCGGGAAAGCTGGGATCCTACGATGTCGCTGTCCCGGGTGACTACATGGTCGAAATCATGATCGGCGAAGGCATGCTCGATACGATCGCCGAAGGCGAACTGGCGAGTATCGGCAATGTCGAGCCGCAGTGGCTCGACGTCCCGTTCGATCCGGGCCGCATGCATTCCATCCCCTACCAATGGGGTTCGACCAGCTTTTCCGTGAATCGGGATGTCTACGGTGGCGACATTCGCACGACGAGCATCGTTTTCGACCCGCCGGACGAACTCAAGGGTCGAATCAACATTCTCGATGCGCAAGGCGAAGTGATGTTGCTGGCTTCGATGCATCTTGGAATTCCGCAGTGTTCAACGGATCGGGAACAACTCAAGGCACTCGATGAATTGCTGCAGTCGGCGAAAACACACTGGGCGTCGTTCAATTCCGATGGCGCCAAGGATGTCCTGGTATCCGGGGACGCGGCCGTGGGAATGATCTGGAACGGGTTTTCCGCGAAGGCGCGGGCTGAGGGCGCCAATATAGAGTACTCTTATCCGCGCGAAGGATTGATTGTCTGGATGGACAACGTTGTCCTCCTGAAAGACGCGCCGAACCGGGAAAACGCCATCAAGTTCATGGACTTCCTGCTCGATCCGGAAAACATTGCGGCAGTGACGAACTTTGCCCAATACAGCGCAGGTGTCATGGGCGTGACCGATCTGCTGGACGACGCGCTCAAGTCCCAGCCTGAATCCATCCCCCCGGCCGACGCGCCATCCGGGACCTTCATTCAGGTCTGCGATCAGGCGACCCAAGAAGTCTACGACTCGATCTGGACCCGGTTGAAGAAGTAGTCACCACACTTGTCAACGGACGGAGGACCGCGACAGGTTCCCCGTCGTTCAGGCCTCTTTGGTATGCCTCGCGAACCATCCCACGACATTCTCTTTGAACCGATCGACATTGGTCCGGTTCGGACGAAGAATCGCTTCTATCAGGTTCCGCATTGCAACGGCATGGGATACCGGGACCCGACTGCACTTGCGCATATGCGCGGGATCAAGGCAGAGGGCGGCTGGGGAGTGGTTTGTACCGAACAAGTCGAAATCCATCACACGTCGGACATTACGCCGTTCATCGAATTGCGGCTCTGGGATGACCGGGACGTCCCGATACTTGCAAGGATGGCCGAAAAAATTCACGAGCATGGCGCACTGGCAGGAATCGAACTTGCGTACAACGGGCTGAACGGGCCGAACCTGTATGGGCGGGAAGTCCCAATGGCGCCGACCGGTTTCCCGGTCGCGAGCTTCACCTTTGACCCCGTGCAGGCCCGAACCATGGACAAGGAGGACATCCGGAACCTCAGGCGCTGGCATCGGGCGGCGGCTCGACGGGGCAGGGAGGCAGGGTTCGACCTGGTTTATGTCTATGCAGGCCACGCGCTCGGTTTCTTTCACCACTTCCTGTCTCGCCGTTACAATCACAGGACCGACGAGTACGGTGGTTCGCTTGAGAACCGTGTCCGGATCCTGAAGGAAATCCTGACGGACACGCGCGAGGAGGTCGGTGACACCTGTGCGGTACCCTGCAGGTTTTCCGTCGATGAATTCGCGGGGCCTGACGGCATTGACCGGGCAGAGGCGGAAGACATGATTTGCCTTGTCGCCGAGCTCCCGGATCTTTGGGACATTTGCCTCGCCGGATGGGAAAGCGATTCAAAGACATCCCGATTTGGACCAGAAGGCGAGCAGGAGTTCCTTTACGAAAACATGAAGTCGCTCACGAGCAAGCCGGTCGTCGGGGTAGGCCGGTATACTTCGCCCGACCGCATGGCGTCGCTGGTTCGAAGAGGCGTTCTAGACCTGATTGGTTGTGCGCGGCCGTCGATAGCCGACCCGTTCTTGCCTAACAAGGTGGAGACCGGGAGAACCGACGACATCAGGGAGTGCATCGGCTGCAACATCTGCGTTTCGGGTGATTTCACCATGTCACCGATCCGGTGCACGCAGAATCCTTCGATGGGCGAGGAGTGGCGCCGCGGATGGCATCCTGAATATTACCGTCCTGCCGGGTGCGAAAAGCCTGTTCTGATCGTTGGGGCCGGTCCCGCCGGACTCGAGGCGGCCCAGGCGTTGGGAAAGCGGGGATACGACGTCGTCCTCGCCGAGAGAGCAACAGATGTCGGGGGACGGGTCAGCCGGGAAGCGGGTCTTCCCGGACTGGCCCAATGGAGGCGGGTCCGGGATTACCGCGAGGGACAAATCAGGAAATTGCCGAATGTGAACGTGTACCTGGACTCGGAACTGAGTGCTGACCATGTGCTGGAGTTCGGGTTTCCCCGGGTCGTTGTTGCAACCGGTGCGCGTTGGCGGCGTGACGGCGTTGCGCACCGCTGGACCCGGCCGATTCCGGTCTCGCCTGCGATGGAACTCCTGACGCCCGACGATATCATGGCGGGTACTTTGCCGAGCGGATCAAGGGTCATCGTTTGGGATGACGACCACTACTACATGGGAGGGGTCATTGCCGAACTCCTGAGGGAGAAGGGTTGTGACGTGTCGCTCATGACCCCGGCAGCGGAGGTCTCGACCTGGACGAGAAACACCATGGAGCAGCACTTCATCCAGGCCCGGCTACTCGATAAGGGAATCGAAATCGTTCCCCATCGCGTACTTGACGAGGTCAAGGACGACGGAGTTGTCGCTTCCTGTGCTTTTACCGGCGCGTCCCGTCAGGTCGCGGCAGACAGCGTGGTTCTGGTTACGTCTCGCTTGCCAGATAACGGACTTTGCAGGGAGCTTGTTGCACGACGAGAAGAATGGGATCGGGCCAGGATCGAAACCGTTCAGTGTATCGGCGATGCCGACGCTCCCGCCACGATCGCACATGCAGTCTTCGCAGGACGGCGCTATGCCGAGGACCTCGACGAGCCGGCGAGTTCCGGTGACACCGTTTCTTTCAAACGTGAAATCACTGAGCTCGTTGCGTGTTGAGGGCCTGTTCGGCCGCGAGGTTACGCTTGAAATGCAGGTGCAAGATTTGGAGTGCCACGAATGCACGGTTATAATTCTCGTTGAAGGATTTTCCGGATCGCCCATGTCTGACTTCAACCGGCGGGTTCGGATACGGAATCGACATTGCTCCGCGGCCTGTTGGCGACCGGATTCCCTGAGTTTGCCGATGAGAACGTCCCGATCTACCGACAGCGTAGATGTCGTTTGAAATCAGAATGTTGTCCGGGTCACGCCCGGTCCCGGCCACCGTCCCGGAAATCCTCTGGCCGAATCCCGGCAGACGCCCGGCTACCCGTGCAGCCCTGTCCTCGCTGCTCCTGTTGATTCCGGTCTCCGCCCATGGCGCTCTCGAGGAAGAACTGGCATTCACCCTCGGCAGCTTTTCGTTCCTGTTCTGGGGTGCACTCGTCATGTGGATGTGCGCCGGTTTTGCGATGGTCGAGGCCGGATCAGTCTCGACGCGGAACGCATCGGCGATCTGCCTGAAGAATCTGGGCAGCTTCTCCATCGCCAGCCTGGCCTATTTCCTTGTCGGTTTCAGCATCATGTACGTGGCGGTCGAGCCGGGCGGCTGGTTTGGAACCGTCGCACTGCACCAGGTTTCAAGAGATGCAGAGATCGCCTTGCTCGCGGGGGACTCTTCCGGCCTTGCCGGCGTTACAGAACTGGGCCACGCCTCCGCGTCCGCATGGTTCTTCCAGGTCGTGTTCGTTGCGTCGGCGTGCGGCATCATATCCGGGACACTGGCTGAAAGGGTCAAGTTGTTGCCGTTTTTTGTTTTTGTCGCGGTTTTTTCGGCGATCATTTACCCGGTCGTCGGATGCTGGGCATGGGGCGGCGGCTGGCTCTCCGCCCTCGGATTCAAGGACTTTGCCGGATCCACAGTTGTCCACTCTGCGGGCGGTTGGGCTGCGTTGGCCGGCGCCATTGTCGTTGGCGCAAGAACCGGGAAGTTTCGCGAGGACGGCAGGATTAAGCCCACGCCCCCGAACAGCGTTCCGACAGTCGTGTTGGGCGTATTCATCATCTGGCTCGGTTTCATCGGCTTCAACGCGGGTTCCTGGCTCAGCCTTGGCTCGGCGAGCGATGCGATCGGGATCAGTACGGTCGTCGTGAACACCAACCTTGCCGCCGCTGCCGCAATCGTCACTGCGACGTTTGTCTCCAGGTGGGTCCTACGCAGGCGGGACCTGCTCGATTCCCTGAACGGTGCAATCGCCGGGCTGGTTGCGATCGCTGCGGGACCCGAAATCCACACCCATGGCTTGGCGATCTTCATCGGTGCAACCGGTGCGGTCTTTTGCCTCGTCGCAAAGAAGATCCTGGAAAGCCTGAGGATCGACGATGAGGTCGGTGCGGTCTCGGCCCACATGGGCGCGGGGATCTGGGGAACGATTGCAGCATCCTTTGCGGCAGGCGGGTCCTTGTTCGTCCAGGCCCTGGGAGTGATCGCCGTCGGAACCTTTGTGTTTTCGGTGTCGATCCTCGTCTGGAAGATCCTTGATTTCGTGTTGGGCGTGCGGATTTCTCCGGACGTCGAGCGAGAGGGCCAGGACAAGGCAGCACTTGGAATTGAACCATTTCCGGAGTTCATCATGGCCGAGGCAGGGGATTCGCAATTGGCTCGGCTCCAGAAAGTCGATCGCGCTTGAAATTTCCGACATGCCGGGCAAGGAACGCGCTGCGACCCGGACCGGCCGTCGAACCGAGTGAGGATCTTCATGAGCAAACGATACCTGAAACGTGCCTCAACGTCGGCAAGGTCCGATACGGAATCTGTCCGCACGACCGTCCAGGCCATTCTGGACGATGTCGAACAACGCCGGGAGGAAGCGGCGAGGGAGTACGCCCTGGACCTGGACGGCTCGGCAGGGCCTTTCGAACTGACGCCAGAAGAAATCGAGGACGCTGCGAACGAAGTCCCGGGAAAACTCAAGGATGATCTTGCATTCGCTCACGACAACATTCGGAGGTTCGCCGAAGCGCAGAAGAATTCACTACGGGAATTCGAGTTCGAGCTTGAGCCGGGATTTGTGACCGGGCAGCGATGTATTCCGGTCCGTAATGCCGGCTGTTACGCGCCCGGAGGGCGGTATAGTCATGTCGCTTCCGCCATGATGACGGTGACGACCGCAAGGGTTGCAGGCTGCAAATCCACGGTACTGTGCGCTCCTCCGGGCAGGGACAAGCGGATCGATCCGGCAATCGTCTATGCGGCCCGACTATGTGGTGCCGACCGCGTGCTCGCGATCGGTGGCGTTCAGGCGATCGCGACAATGGCATTCGGTCTTTTCGGCCTGCCTCGTTCCGACATCATCGCGGGTCCGGGGAATCAGTACGTCGCCGAGGCCAAGAGAATTCTCTACGGTCGCGTCGGTATCGACATGCTGGCCGGCCCGACGGACAGCCTTGTCATCGCCGATGCCTCCGCCGATGCCGAAATTGTTGCGGCCGACCTGGTTGGCCAGGCTGAGCACGGATACAATTCGCCTGTCTGGCTGGTCACTGACCACGAGGACCTCGCCCGCCGGGTCATGCTGAGGGTGCCGCAGTTGATTTCCGCGTTGCCCGAGACCAACCGCGAGAGCGCGGCTGCCGCCTGGAGCGGGTTTGCCGAGGTGATCCTCTGCAATGACCGCGAGATCATCGCCGAAACCGCGGATGATCTTGCGCCTGAACACTTGACTGTGCAGGCCGCCGACCTCGAGTGGTGGCTCGGCAGGCTGTCGTGTTACGGCTCGCTGTTCCTGGGCGAACAGACGACCGTAGCCTATGGGGACAAGGCATCGGGTCCGAATCATGTTCTGCCGACGTCCGGGGCCGCCCGATACACAGGTGGCCTTTCCGTCCACAAGTTCCTGAAGGTCGTGACGTGGCAGCGCGCCACCGAACATGGAGCGAAGCGGGTTGCCGAAACCACGGCGCGGATTTCCCGATTGGAGGGCATGGAAGCTCATGCGCGTACGGCGGACCTGCGCCTGGGAAAATACTTCCCGCAGGAATCCTTCGACCTGGCTGGTCAGGGATGACCAGAGCCGGGTGTGCGGCGTGCGGCGTCGATTTGCGCGACTACGGGCTGGACGGTGTGGAAATCCACGAGCGTTCGGTACCCTGTCTGTCGGAAATGACAGAATGACGCGAGGTTTCGGGGCTGCGTGGAGCGTCCCTGGCCGGCTCCAGCGGTCCGGGACGCACAGGTTGGTCGGGCTGTGCGGGTCCCTGAAGAGGTTTGCCCGGGACGACACGGTTGAGTATGGCTCCGTCGAGCAAGGGGACATGAACGGAAATCGGGACGGAATGTGAAAGCACTGGTTTACACGGGACCGGGCGAGCTTGAGTTTGTTGATGTAGACGACCCGGTTCCGGAAACGGAATTCAGCCTCGTTCGCGTCGATTCCACCGGGATTTGCGGGTCGGACATGCACGGTTTCCTCGGCCATGACGAACGCAGGCCACCCCCGCTGATTCTCGGTCACGAGGCATCGGGAACGGTTGTCACCGGAGCGTTCGAAGGACGGCGGGTCACGGTCAATCCCCTGGTCACCTGCGGTGATTGTCGCGAATGCCGTGCCGGCCGGACCAACATTTGCGGTGAACGGCGTATCTTGTCCATGCCGCCCCTGGCAGGTACGTTTGCGGAGTTGGTTGCGGTTCCCGATGCCAATCTCGTCGAGATTCCGCCAGGTGTTCCCTTTGAACATGCGGCATTGACCGAACCGATTGCGGTCTGCTGGCACGCGGTCCGGCTTGCCGGGGACATGCCATACGTCACGCTCCGCGATAGCAGTTGCCTGATTCTGGGTGGCGGCGCAATTGGCGTGGGATTGGCTCTTTGCCTCGAGTTGGCTGGCGCCGAAAAACCGTGCATCATCGAGACCAATGATCGGCGGCGATCATTCCTCGAGGATGTCACGGATTTCAGGGTTTGTCCCTCCCAGGCCGAGTCCTTGCCCCGGAAATCCTGGGACCTTGTGTTCGATGCGGTCGGATCGGCTGAATCGCGGCGCGAATCGTGCCGTTTGGTTCATCAAGGGGGTGCGATCATCCACCTTGGTCTCCATTCGGGGGAGGGGGGGTTTGATGCACGCCGTGCCACGCTTCAGGAGTTCTGCTTTCTGGGTACCTACACCTATACCGAAGCAGACTTTCGTGATGTGGCGGAAGCGATTTTCACGGGGCGTCTTGGTCCGTTCGACTGGTACGAAACCCGTCCCCTGTCGGATGGCCCCGGGACATTCGAAGACATAAGGGATGCAAGGGCGCCACATCCGAAAATCATCCTGAAGCCGTGATCAAGTCCGCGAGGGGACCTGGCAAAGGTTCGACGGACCAGCGGCAGTCTCCCTTTTTTTACTGCGGGTCCCGCGACCGCGCTTCCTGGCGGATTGTCCATGCCGGGAACAGTCCCGACCCGGTTCCTGCCGGGGGAGAACTGCAAGGTCAGGAACATCGCCGGCCACTGCCGTGGATTCCGGCCAATTCACGAGGATCCGATTCAACCCTGGTGACCAGATGGTTCTTCGGCCCGCGGACAATCCGCCGAACCATCCACTGAAGGTGGTCGGGCCGGTGGCAGACAAGATGGATCAGAATGCGAAGCCATCTTCCAGAGCGCGTTGCTCGTCTGGCGTGGGCGTGTGATTGAACCCATACGCGCCTTTGCAAGCCTCAACGCCACCAAGTTCCGCAATCCTGCGTTTCTGATCGTCAAAACACCGAGCGTTGACCTCTTCGGGATCGCAAATCGCCCTAAGCCGGCTCTCGCCTTCCTGCAAGGCTGCCATGACAACGGGATCATTCGCCTTGTCATGGGCCAGGTCGTGAAGTTCATGAGGGTCCTGTGCCAGGTCGAACAGTTGAGCCTCGTGCCCGACATAGTGCACGAACTTCCAGTTCTCCCACCGGACCATGAAGGCTCCGGTCGTCGAACCGCCATCGTGGTATTCGCAAAAAATCGTGCGGTTCAGGTCGTCTTCCTCACCTGCGACCAAGCGCAATGAACGGCCTGGGAAGAGTTGCGCTGACGAGTGATTCGCAGTGCCCGTGACATCGACCGCCGTCGGCGCCAAGTCGATGAGGCTCGTCCCGGTACGAACACGCCTCCCTTCCGGTACAAAGGGACCGGCCATGATCATGGGAACGCCGGCCGACCCCTCGTACATGACCTGTTTGGTCCAGAGGCCATGGTCGCCCATCATGTCGCCATGGTCGGATACATAGACGACAACGGTATTGTCCGCTTGCCCGGACCGATCCAGTGCGGACAGGATGCGCCCTACGCAGTTGTCCATGAATGAAACGAGACCGTAATACGCAACCCTGGCTTCGCGCAGTTTTCGTCGGTCAAAGTGCCGGTCATAGTCAAAGAAGCGGGCAATGTTCTTCAATTCGCTGTGCCGGGGCCGCTGTGCATGGTCATAGGCAATTGGAAAGTCGACAGACTCCGGATCGTAGAGGTCGTAGTATTCCCGAGGCGCGACAAGTGGATAATGCGGGCTGACCAGGGACACGAATGTCGCCCACGGGAAATCCGATGCCTCGCGGGCGAGCAGCCAGTCACATGCGGCGCCGGTTATCGCATGGTCGTAATCCGTATAGGAACTCGTTCCCGCACCAACCTGTGCGGCAAGCTCAGGTGCCGATTCGAAGACGGGAGGATCTTCACGCAGCAGACCAATGGGCCAGCCAACACCGCCGACGACATGCATCGGCAGGATTTCCCGTGAAAATCCGTTGTCGTCCTTGTCCGACCGGAAGTGCAACTTTCCGATCGACGTGACTTCGACACCATTGTCGCGCAAATGATGCATCCAGCTCGTGGGAACACCGCGGTAGGGAGTGGCGCTGTCCCAGCAGCCGATCCTGTGAACGTAATCACCGCACGCGATGCTCGCGCGCGCGGGAACACAAACCGGTGAAGGAGTATAGGCATTCTCGAAAACTGTCCCGCGGGCAGCGAACCTGTCCAGGTTTGGCGTCTTGACAACGGGGTGGCCCGCGCAGCCCATGGCGTCCCTGCGATGTTCGTCCGAAGTGATGATCAGGAGATTGTTGCCAGATGTTGCAGTCATTATTGCGCCCTCTCTGGATCGAGCTAATGAAAAGTTGCGGAAAAGGCCAACGTCAAGGTTTCCTCCGGGCATCGCCCCTTGCTGTTGGGAAGCGGAAGGTCTTCCCGCTCCAACGGATCCTGATCATGAGCGTGGGAATAGGCCGCGGCACCGTTGACTTTTGGGACGATCTTGAACCGTTTGGCGATCCGGTTTGACCTTTTCTGTTACGGGTCCAATCGAACCTGCTGCTCAGGATTTCGAAGTGGCGGCAAACCGCGTGATTTGAGACGCCGAACGATCGACCGAGTTCTGAAAGGTCGAGTGTCTGGCCATGGCGGTGGCTCTCCATCACCCTGAATGGACGCAGGGTCTCCGCCGGAACGGAAATTCCGAGCGCGGGGATGTCGCGTTCCAGGTGGCTGCGGACAAAGTCTTGCCGCCTGGGAACGGATGATGCGTCGTCACCGGACAGATCGCTTCGCGGGAACCCGCCCCGGAGCCACAGCTTGCGCCATTCGCAGGTTCCTGTCTCGTCGACAGTCAGTGGACAAGGTCGTGACATGCGACCCTTCCTGCGACCCTTTCCGAGGCTTCCTTGACGAGATCTGGCGGGGTGCTGCCGAGCAGGAAATATCGTGTGGCTGGCTTGGGGGTCCGCCAAGACGCGGAGTAGCGGAAAGAGATTCAGTTTGCGCTACATTTCGTCGATCACAACGGTGCCATTCAAACCCTCCAGGGCAGTTTGCGGCTCGTCAAGACAGGCCAGGATCTTCGGGTTTTCGAGGTTGATGACATGCTCTGCCTTCAGTGACCGGGAAAAGGTTTTCCTGCCGCACGGTCGGTGCCCGAGGAGTGCCGCGATGGGTGAGCGGCGGCGCTTGGCCCGAATGGTCTCCAGCTCCCCGTGGGCGACGAAGGTGCAGCAAGGCGGCGTCATTGGAGGAATAACCTGAAAATTCGAACAATTGATTCGAATTTTCAGGTTTTTTTGTGTCCGGGAAGTGTGGTTGGCCCATGTGTCGTCATCCGACTTCGGGACCGCTTCAGGTCACACTCCCCGTATCGTCGGGTCCAACCCATCATGGACCGAAGGATATAATGCTCGAAGCGTCCTCGACCGGTAGGGCAACCACGATCGGGCGCTATCCTTGACATCCAGACCATGCCGTTGGACTCGATGAATTCTGTAGCCTCAAGTGGCCGGCCGGCGTTGTCGTGGCCTTGACGGCAACGGCCATTCTCGGGGCTGCGAGCTACATTCGCCGGCGCGTAGCAAGATGCCAGACGGTGAAGCACCTTCGACGCGTGTCCACTGAAGCTGGTGGTCAGCGCAAGACGAAAGGTTCCTTCCCTGGCGCACATTGTGTAATGGTAGCCAGCATATCATTGCCATGGCCCGAAAATCCGGGTGCCGAACGATTGAATCAAACCAGCCAGGGGGAGCGAAAGGCCGGAATAGAAACGGTTGTTGTGTCAGAGGTCCAGGGCAACCCTCAAGGCCAATGATCCCTCGCGGATTTTTCCGACGTTGGCGATAGCCGTTTCTATGGACAGTCGCTGTTTGGGGCCGTGAAATGCGAGTGACGCGACATACCGTCCCTGGTTATCCGTAACTGGTACGGCGATCGCGTTCATGCCCTCTATGAATTCCTCTTCATCAAGAGCATAACCTCTCAAGGCAACACGCTCGGTGTCTTCGGTCAGGGCGTCGTGGTCCGCGTGCGTGTTCGGAGTAAACTTCTTCAGGTCTAGCGTGCGTATGAATGATTTCCGTCGTTTGAAGGGAATACTGGACAGGAATGCCTTGCCGCTTGCCGTACAATGAAACGGCACCTCGGTGCCAACCGGGAGTTGAATCCGGACCGGCCAGTCGGTCTCGACCCGATCCATGTAGTGCATGCCGGATTCGCCAGGCACGACGAAATTGACCGTCTCGCCCACTTTCGCCGCGATCCTTTCCAGGATTTGCCTTCGGGCCATGTGAGACAGCGAAACGTTCAGAATTCCGGTGCCGATACTTCGCAGTCTCCTCCCGGGACGGAGCCGCTTGCCGCCGGGTTCTCGTGCAAGAAAACCCTCCTGAACCAGCGTATTGCAGAGGCGGTGAAAGGTTTGCTTGGGAAGCCCGAGGTTTCGGTTCAACTCGGTTGGCGTCACCGGCTCGGATGCTCTGGACAGCTCCTCGATGATCAAGAGATTTCTCATCCCTGTCGGGATTCGTCGTTCGTCCGGCATTTCGGTCCCCGGGAGCTCCCCAATTACATGTCTTGTCGTTCGTCGGAGTATGGTATATGGCACCAAATAACTAAAATTGGGACAAAAAATCTCATTTTTGGCAAAATTGAATGGAATTTGATTTCGTCATCGTTGGTGCGGGTTCAGCTGGTTGCGTCTTGGCAAACCGGTTGTCTGCTGATTCCCGGAACAGGGTAGCACTCGTGGAGGCGGGTGGTCCTGATCGCAATCCCTGGATCCACATTCCCATAGGGTACTTCAAGACCATGGGAAATCCTTCGACAGACTGGTGTTTTCAGACCTCTCCCGATCCCGGGTTGAACGGGCGATCGATTCCTTGGCCACGCGGAAAGGTCCTGGGCGGGTCAAGTTCGATCAACGGGCTGCTCTACGTCCGCGGCCAGTGCCAGGATTATGACTATTGGCGACAATTCGGCAACCGTGGATGGGCCTGGGACGACGTCTTGCCGTATTTCAAGCGGGCCGAGACCTGGACCGGAAACTCCGGCAACTACCCGGACAGAGGTACGGATGGCCCGTTGATCGTGTCTCCAATGCGACTCAGGCGCCAGGTTGTCGACCTGTGGATGGAGGCGGCGATCAACGCGGGATTCCGAAAGAACCCCGATTACAATTCATCGGATCAGGAAGGCGTCGGTTTTTTTCAGCAAACCGCCTCGCGGGGACGGCGATGCAGCGCGGCGGTTGCATATCTCAAGCCAGCCCGGAAACGTCCGAATCTCTCCATTCTTACCCACACCCGGACGCTTCAGCTCAAGTTTCACGATGGACGCGTGGTCGGGGTGGCCGCAAGGCGAAAAGGCAGCAGCGAGGAAATCGAACTTCGTGCAAGACGGGAAATCATTCTTTCGGCAGGATCGATCGGGTCTCCGCAAATCCTGATGCTCTCAGGGATCGGAGACGGTGCAGAGCTCGCTGAACACGGAATTTCAGTCCATACCGAGCTCGCCGGAGTGGGAAAGAACCTCCAGGATCACTTGCAGGCCCGGCCGGTTTTTCGAACGACCTTGCCGACAATCAACACCGAAATCGACAATCCGTTCAAACAGGCCCTGATCGGTATGCGTTACATGCTGACCCGTCGGGGGCCAATGACCATGGCGGCCAGTCTCGGCACCGGATTTCTGAAGACTCGACCCGAACTGGAAACGCCTGACATTCAGTTTCACGTCCAGCCCTTCAGCGCAGATTCTCCAGGTCAGATGGTTCACCCGTTTTCGGCCTTTACGGCATCGGTGTTGCAGCTTCGGCCGGAAAGTACAGGCAGAATCTGCCTCCGGTCCGCGAATCCGGAGGATTCACCTGCGATTCACCCGAATTACCTTGCCACCGAAACCGATCAAAGGGTCATCGTCGAAGGAATTCGTATCGCGCGCCGTATCGCGCGCCACGAGCCTTTGAAGTCTCACGTTACCGAAGAACATGCGCCCGGGTCCGAAATCGGTGATGACGATGACGCCGGGTTGCTGGACTGGGCACGCGAAACCGCGACAACGATTTATCACCCGACCGGGACCTGCAAGATGGGCCCGGATGGTGACGCGATGGCGGTCGTTGACGAGCGCCTCAGGGTATACGGAATCCGAGGGTTGCGCGTCGCCGACGCGTCGATCATGCCAAGAATTGTTTCAGGAAATACGAACGCGCCGGCCATCATGATCGGCGAGAAAGCATCCGACCTGATTCTCGAGGACGCGCGAGGATGACGGAAACGGCCATCGATATTCTACAGATCGTCTTCGCGGACATCATCCTTTCCGGCGACAACGCCCTTGTCATCGGAATGGCTGCCGCCGGCCTGTCGCCCGACTTGCGCAAGCGTGCGATCGCCTTCGGCATGGC
The DNA here is from genome assembly GCA_963664045.2 of Paracoccaceae bacterium. Classification (GTDB taxonomy): domain Bacteria; phylum Pseudomonadota; class Alphaproteobacteria; order Rhodobacterales; family Rhodobacteraceae; genus JAPPHA01. Next base: position 650,561 of record CAXXGT010000009.1, read on the forward strand.
GCTCGCGGCGGGATTGAGAATCCTGTTCGCTGCCTTGGCGACGATCCTGCTGCAGATACCCGGTATCCTGTTCTTTGGAGGGCTGCTTCTCTCCGTCGTGTGCTGGAGATTCTACCGCGATCTCGAAGCCCACGGCAGGAAAGCTGAACAGGGAGTACACAACTTCCAGGCGACCAAGGGTGGCGAAAACAGGAACCTGTGGGGCGCACTGATCACGATTACTTTCGCCGACGTATCCATGTCGATTGACAACGTTGTCGCCGTTGCCGCCATTGCCCGGGATAACACCGCTCTCCTGGTCTTCGGACTGGCGCTTGCGATCCTGTTCATGGCGGTTTTCGCAACTCTCATCATGCGGATTCTGGCCCGATTCAGATGGTTGTCGTGGCTTGGACTCCTGTTTCTCATCTACCTGACAGTCAGAATGCTCTATGACGGCTGGCCGGAAATGGCCGGACTTGTGGCAGGGTTATGGAGCGCGACATGAACCGACTGGCGGGATACCCCGTGCCTGATCGTCACGACAGGACGGGGAATGGAGGGTTCCCTTCCGAACTTTCCCGCCCGACTCCGCCCCGGTGCCTTCAGGGGTGGATGCAATGGCAACGGAATGAAGGCGTCAATCCAATCGGAGGATAACATGTATCATCGCAACAAAATCGTCGCTCGAACGCTCGGGGCGCTCTTCGGCGTCACCCTGCTGGCTTCGGCGGTGGCTGCCGAAGTTACGATCAGGGTACAGTCAGTGATCCCGGCCACGGCTGACGAGGTCGTCATGCTGAAGGAATTTGCTGCTGACGTAACGGCTTTGACCAACGGCGAGGTGATTTTCGAGGTGCTGCCCGCCGGGGCAGTAGTCGGTGTCCGCGAGACCCTTGATGCAGTCGACTCGGGCCTGATTGAAGGTGGGTTTGCCTGGACGCATTACTGGTCGGGTAAACACCCGGCGGCAATGCTGTTCGGTTCACCTGTCGCCGGAGCGGGCGTGGGAATCGACAACATCGCATTTCTGAGCTGGTTCCAGTACGGAGGCGGCCGTGAGCTCTATGACCGCCTTTGGGACGAAATGGGCGTGAACGTCAAAGGGTTCATGTTGCAACCGGTCGGTCCCGAAGCACTCGGATGGTTCAAGGAGCCGATCGCGTCCATGGACGACTTCCGCAAGTACCGGTTCCGCACGCCTCCCGGAATTCCCGGCCAGACGTACAAGGACATCGGTGTTGCATCGGTCGCTATGGGTGGCGGAGACATCCTGCCGGCCCTCGAAAAGGGGACCATTGATGCGGCGGAATGGTGCTGTCCGAAACCTGACTCGGTCTTCGGGTTCCAGAAGGTGCTGAAGCATTATTACCTGCAGGGACTCCATCAGGTCGTCGTCAATGCCGACCTGTACATCAATGGCGACGTCTTTGACTCGCTGACGGATCACCAGAAGAAGGCAATCGAAGTGGCAGCGAACGCGTCACTGTCGAAGGCCATGTCTTACCGGATCTACGAAAACGGCAAGGCGTTGAAGGATCTCACCGAAAACCACGGTGTCATTCTGCACGATACGCCCGCTGACTACTTCCCGGCTTACATGAACGCCGCGAAAGCAAGTCTTGAAAAGAACGCGGCCGATAACGCCTTCTTTGCCGAAGTCTGGCAAAGCCAGAAGGATTTCGCTGAAATAGCGGTTCCATTCTGGGCCGGCGCGCAGGCATCGAATGCGAGCCTCGGAAAGGCATTTGCGGACAGCGTGAAATAGTGCTGGTCCAGGACCGGCCGCGGGTGGCGCACCCGTGGCCGGCCCAATATCATGCAGGCGAGCGCCGCCGTGACGAATGGCCCGCGTATGCCGGCACAACGCCATGAAGAATGATCCGATGACCAATTCGACCGACCCCGATGACCTGGATGTCACTGACGAGCTGATTGCGGAAAGACGATCCGGAGAGGTCGGCGATACTCCGGAGGACATGCGAGACTGGATGCGAAAGGTCATCCGGTTCATCGATGTCGCCAACCTGCAGGTCGGACGCGTAACTTGCTTCTTGCTGATACCCGTCGTTGTCGCGATGGTTTACGAGGTCGTCGCCAGGAAACTGTTTCTGGCTCCAACGCTCTGGGCATATGAAGTCAGCCGGATGTTTGCTGGCGCCCTGTTCATGTTGGGGGCCGGCTACGCTCTGATGCGCGGCGTCCACATCCGTGCCGATTTTCTCTATCGCAACTGGTCGCGGCGTACCCAGGCGACCGTCGATGCGTTGCTCTACCTGGCGTTTTACTTCCCAGCCATGCTGTTCTTTTTCTGGATTTCGGCCGAATACACGTTCAAGGCGTGGATCAGCTGGGAGCGGTCGATGGACACCACGATGATGGCTCCACTCGCCCCCGCGAGAACGGCGATGCCACTCGGTGCGTTTTTCCTGATCCTGCAGGGGATATCCGAAATCCTGAAGTGCTTCCACGCCATGGGGCGGCAGCGTGAGCAGCGATTTCTTCTGTTCGTACCGTTCTACTGTGTCATCCTTGCCGCCATTTTCATGGAAATCTTTTTCCCTGGCGTGTTGCCACTGGGTGGATTCGGTTTCCTGCTATCGTCGGTGTTCGAGGCGACCGGCGCAAGCTACCTTGCTCCCGAATGGATCGGGGTGGCGATGATCGCGGTCATGCTTTTTGCGATTTTTGTCGGATTCCCGATTTCCTTCACCCTGGTATTTCTGGGCTTCGCCTTTGGAAGCTGGGGGTTCAGCACCAAGCTGGTCTTTTACCTCCAGACTCTTCAGTTCAACAGCGTCATGCTGGAACAGACTCTGGCCGCCGTTCCTCTCTTCGTCTTCATGGGAATCCTGATGGAGCAGGGCGGTCTCATGGAGCGGCTGTTCACCGCGGTGCAGCTCATGCTTTCCCGGACCCGCGGCGCGCTTTACCTGGCCGTACTGTTCGTTTCCACCATCTTTGCCGCGGCGACTGGCATCGTCGGTGCCTCCGTGACCATTCTCGGAATCATGGCCGCGAAAACCATGAACCGGTCCAAGTACGATGTCCGGCTTTCTGCCGGCACGATCACGGCAGGTGGAACCCTGGGCATCCTGATTCCGCCTTCGATCATGCTTGTCGTGATGGGCCCGGTCCTTGAAGTCCCCGTGACCGATCTGTTCGCCGCGGCCATTATTCCGGGCGTACTCCTCGCGAGCCTCTATGCGGGATATTCGCTCCTGCGTTGCTGGCTGGACCCGTCTCTCGGGCCGGTTCTTCCACCCGAAGAGCAACCGGAGACATCGCCCTATTACTGGCTCGAGGCGATCACGGTCATCGGTTCGATCCTGTTATTCTTCGCGCTCGTCGTCATGGCGCTCGCCGGAAACCTGACCGGCCTGTTTCCGCTTTCCTGGGCCGTCGTGCCGGCGGCCTGGATGGCGGTGATGTATTTCGGTTCGCTCTGGATCCGGAAGACCAGGCCTGTTGGATTCTACTTCTCCGATCTCTGGTACGAGTTTTTCCTGGGGCTGGTCCCGCCGTCAGCGCTCGTCGCGTTCGCGCTCGGGTCGATTCTCTTCGGCTGGGCCACGCCGACGGAGGGAGCCGGATGCGGTGCGTTCGGCGCCTTGCTGCTTTCCGCGTGTTACCGAAAACTGTCGATGCGATCCCTCTACTCGGCATTGATCAAGACGCTCGAGATCACGGTTCTGATACTGTTCCTGGTCGCCGCGTCGAATTTCTTCGGCGCCGTGTTTTCGCGCCTCGGCACACCGACAATGCTGACCGAGGCACTGCTTGTTTGGGACCTGTCCGAGACCGTCGTCTTGATCATCATCATGGCGTTGATATTCCTGCTCGGATGGCCGCTTGAGTGGGTGCCGATCGTTCTGATCATCATCCCGATCCTGATTCCTGCGCTTGACAAGCTCGGCGTCAATCTGACCTGGTTCGGAATCCTGGTCGCGGTCAATCTCCAGACCGCATGGCTCAGTCCTCCGGTTGCGTTGTCTGCCTATTTCCTCAAGGGTGTCGTACCCGAGTGGGACCTGAAGGACATCTATCTCGGCATGATGCAGTTCATGGTCATCCAGCTGATCGGATTGGCTCTGGTATTTTCATTCCCGCAGATCGCCCTGTGGTTGCCGTCTTTCGTTTACGGTTCGTGAAGTTCGCGAGCGTGTAACGGCCATTCAGGCCACGCCATTCCAACGTCAGAACGCCTGGCCTCGGCATGGGACAGGTTCCGGGTACGTTCGTGGCGAATCGATGTTCAACTTTTCGGGAATTCGGCAGATGTTCACAACGTGGAGCCACATGACGGGTGCATCCAACGCCCGATATGCGCCGGGATTTTTCGCGGCCGCAGCAATTGTTCTTGCCCTGGCCGCGGTTTCGACCGCCGGCCGGGCGGAAACCTGGCGCGGGCTGACAGTCGCACCTGAAAACCGCTGCTCCAGGTATGACAGGAAAATCGACTACGGGTATCCCCAGTCAGTCGAACAGGAGATCGTTCGTAACCTGGGTTCGGTCTACGGTCCCTATACGGGCACGTGTTTTTCCTCGGTGTCAGAGACCGATATCGAACACATTGTCAGTACCAGCGAGGCCCATGACTCGGGGCTTTGTTCACGGGATCGGGCAACACGCAGGCGGTTCGCTCGTGACCTTCGTAATCTCACCCTTGCTTCGCCGCGTGTGAACCGCCATGAAAAAAGTGGAAGGGATGCAGCGGAATGGCTGCCTGACCGCAATCGATGCTGGTTCGCAGGCCGGATCCTGGATGTGCGGCGCACCTATGACCTAACCATTGATCATCGCGAAGCGGAGGTCCTGGACGGGATTCTGTCCGGTTGCGAACACACCGGTATGGAACCAAAGGATTGCCGTGTCGTGACGATACGGGACGGAAACGTAGATGCCTCGTCAAACGGCGAAATCGATGACGTTCTCGCGCGTTACGACGACAACGGGAATGGCCGCATTACCTGCAAGGAAGCGCGCGCGCATGGTATAACCCCGGTTCATCGCGATCATCCTGCCTATCGCTACATGCGTGATGGTGATGGCGACGGCACGGTGTGTGAATGATCGAGGAAATTCGCAGAAAGGGCGGGCAGAAACCCGGAGACAAACACATGGAACTGGTTCGAGAACGGAATTCAGAGTTTGCACCTGGGTTCCCGGGTCAGCAATGCCTCCGCAACGCGACCATTTTCCGCGACATTGAACTCTCCGGCACCTGGGTGCGAGTTGAAAAGGAGGGCACGGCGCGGGTTCTGACAACCTCGTCAGTCTGTGAAGATCTGGCGTTACCCTGCATGAATCCAACCGAATCCCGACCCATGCCGGTCATTTGGTCATGCTGCGTTCATGAGCATGGCGCCAGCAGACAATTCCTTCACGACCCGGGATTGGCAAAGTCCCGCCGCCAATGGGCCAGTTGCCTGAGATCGAGAAAGAACTTCCGACCATCTTGAGCGTCCTGCGCGAAGGCAAACCTGGGGCGGACTTCGCACACCTCTATGGTCCATGCGGTAACGGAAAGACCGTATTGTCGCCATGACTGGAAGGACAGGCGGTATCCGGTTAGGTCGTATCCCGCGTTTCGCTCGCCGCAGCCAGTCTCGAAACGGATGAATCGCTGCGAAATGCCATGGAATTCGTCACAGGCAACAGCATGCGGCGGGTTTCCCGGAACCTCGCAATGGCCCTGTCTGCCAATAGTGCAGGTGCCGAGGTAAGCGCGCGGGTTCAACGGCTGCTTTCGGAGTCCGTTCCGGAATTTCAACTTGCCGGGAAAGCACTGCTGATCATGTTGGGCGATGACCACGGAGTGACACCTCCGGAAATGCAAGTTTGTTGGAAGTCGTTCAAATCGCCGCCAGATGATCTCCTCTCGCATTGGTTTTGGCAGGCACGCGGACACTTGAGGACGTGCTTCGGACCGGTGGCGCCAATTATCGGAGTCGAGGCCGGGTACTTCCGGTCGGGCGATTGCCGGAAGCCGAAGCGGTACGTGTTCTTACCAACCCTTTCCGGCTGGAGGGATTTGAGGTGAATGACGGCATGTTGTCAGAAATGGCTCATACTGCCGATCGTTACCTTTGCTTTCTCCAAGATTATGGTGCGGCGGCGTGGGACGTCGTAACAGAGGCAGGGACACGGCAACTTGACCATGGCTTGGTTGTGGCGGCTGTTTCTGCAGGCGACCTTGAAAGGCGGTAGCATTACGCCATTCGCGACGAAGGGTTTTCGAATGCACATACGCTGGCTCTGGCCCGTGCAGTCGCCAAGGCTTTCTGGGCGAACGGTGGCATTAGACCAACGTTGAGTTGGACACCGCTCACGGTTGACCCTGAAGACGGACTCGACACTTTCTCGGTTCCGTGAAGTTGGAGTTCCGGTGCCAGCGCCGGGGCGGTGAGTCGGGCGCGGACATCGGGATCGAGCGGATGCACCAACACCTGTTTCGGCGTCGATCCCGCGACATAGCCGTTCCCGTGGCGGCGGTAGCCGCGGGTCGTGCCGACGGTGACCCAGTTGGCGGCGCGGTAGACGGCGCCGGTGTGGCGCTCCGGGTCGCAGAAGGTTTCCAGGAGCAGGAGCGGATGATGATGGCGGGCCTGCCAGTCGGCATTGATGCGCCGCGCACAGAGGCCGGGGAAGCGGGAGCCCAGGTTCGGCTGCCGTCCGCGCAGCAACAGGCGCACATTGTTGGCAACCAGGTGCAACCGCCCGAACCTTTCGCGCGGGCTCCAGCCGATCCAGTGGTCGCGCGCCGTGCATTTGAGCGCCGCGGCCGAGAAGGCAGCCAGCGCCGGCCATGCGCCGCTGCCGTCGTCGGCCGCATACCATTTGGTTTCGCCGATCTTCGGCGCCGCGTCGAGGTCATGATGTTCGTCGAGGAGATCGCGGAAACGCTGTTCCCCGCTCCGCGCGACCGGTGTTGCAGACAGTTTGGCAAGGTCGATCATGGCGCCCGATGCGTTTCCCGATTCGGCGCCATTATGGACGGGCGGGAGGCAAGAGTTCAGCCCACCACACAAATCAATCAAGACAAATGCAAATTGCCGCTACAAAAATTGGCCCAGACGCACCTGTACATGTCACTTGCACATTTTCCTTGGATAATCCAGAATGCGTTGAGCGAATGTGGTGCGATGACCGGGATGACACAAGCCAAGTACAAGATAGCCGAAGCGAGAGCGCGGTTCTCGGAGTTGGTTGAGAGGGCGAGCCGAGGCGAGGAAATCACGATCCTGCGCGGTGAGACGATACGGGCACGGCTGGTCCCGGCGGAGGACGTTGGCAAGCGCGTCTTTGGCGCACTTCGGCACTTGTCGCTGCCGGATGACCTCTTCGATCGGGACGACCCGCAACAAGCTTCCATTGACGCCGGTGAACATACCGACGCGTCTGGCATCTGGCAGGAGAAGCCGGCTGGCAGCAAATCGTGAGGCTGCTGCTCGACAGCCACGTTCTGTATTGGTGGATGATCGGCAGCGCCCGGTTGCCGCGCCCGACCCGTGCACTGGTCGAAGACAAGAGCAATACCGTTTTCGTCAGCGCGGTCAGTTTTTACGAGATCGAATACAAAATACACTTGCGCAGGCTGGACCTGCCACCGCAGGAACTCCGTGCGGCGTTTGCAGTCAGTGGCATGCAAAGCCTTGCAATCACGGACGAACATGCTGAACTGGCGGCCACGTTCAACTGGAACCACTGCGACCCGTGGGACCGGCTTCTGGCTGCGCAGGCCCGTCTCGAAGGCTGCGCTCTTGTGTCGACCGACGGCATCTTTGACGGGTTGGACATGGATCTGATCTGGGAAAAATGAGGAAGCATGGTATCTTCCGGCCGCGATTTCCGACTGCTTCCGGCCATGCGGCCATGATCCGGTAATGCTACGGGGATGTCGCCAATGTCGGAGGGCCACCCCCTTGATGTTTGCATTCGAGCGCCGCCGTCTTCGCCGATCAGCCATCGACAGCCAATGACCCGTCGACCATACACGGAAGGGACGTCGGGAGAAGCAGGCCTTCGAAGGGCTACGGTAGTGGTTTAGACTTTTCGCGGTTTTGGCGCCGCAATCAATACTCTTGAAAGGCCCGGAACCGGCCTCGAGGTTCGTGCCTGCACGCGAGGCCAGTTTAGCCATCGGGCGGCAGCCGTGTAAACAGGGCGCGTCAAGACAGGATGAACGAATTCCTGGCGAGGATATGACCGACGAAGTGTCGGCATGGTCAAGCCGCCTTGCCCTCTTCGAGTTTGCGTTGCGCTGCCTGACACATGCGATCGGCCATCATCGCGATGATGGCCATTCCGGCACCTGCAACCAGTCCGATTCCGACGTCGCCCTTGCTCAGCCCGATATAGACCTGTTGCCCGAGGCCGTTGGTTCCGACCAAGGCCGCAATCACGAGCATCGCGATTGCGTACATGATCGTCTGGTTGAGTCCGAGCATGATGTTCGGGAGTGCAAGCGGAAGTTTCACGCGCCACAGAAGCTGTCCGGGCGTGCATCCCATCGACCGGGCAGCCTCCACCACGTCGTGCGGAACGTTCTTCAGTCCGTGCTCTGCGTAGCGGAAGGCAGGCACATAGGAATAAGCCATGATCGCGAGCAACGCCGTGAACTCGCCGATCTTGAACACCATGACGATGGGAATGAGGATGACGAAGAGCGGCATGGTTTGCAAAGTGTCGTTGACGGGCCTCATGATGCGAGACACGTGATCATCATGGGCGGCCCAGATTCCGAGCGAAGAGCCGAAAAGAAACGAAATGACAACCGCGATTCCGCAGAGCCAGAACGACAACATGGTCTTGTCCCAGGCGCTTGAGACGAGGAGAAAAGCCAGGCCTGCAAATACTCCGATTGCGAGACGAATTCCTCCGAGACGCCACGAGGTCATCAAGAGCACGGCGAGAAAGGCCAGCCAGGAGATTTCCGTTATGCCAAACAGAAACATGCTTCCCGCAACGGCAATCGCAACCGCGGTGTTGGTGCCGAACCTGCGGAGCCCCGCCCAGGCGACCAGCAAAAGGCATGCGACGCTTCCGGCAGTGAAGTAACCGGACCAGGCGAATCCCCAGGTAAACGGAGTCACGGTCTGACCAAGTCCGATTTTCAACGGCAACATCGCGTAGAACAGGAAAACCCTCTTGATCTCCTTTATTGCCGGTTGGAAGTTTACGACGAACCAGGTGATGAAGTCGTTCATCGGGCCGGCCGGAGAAACGACCCAGCTATTCGGATATGCCACCAATACCGGAACAAACCTGCCGATTACTGCGATGGTGACGGAGCCGGCGATGACGTACACCCAGAAACGGTTCCTTTGGTACCATGTCGAGCAGTCCTCCTCGTTTGCGTGATGCGTGGCGAGGCCATTGGTCACGCGGTCAAGTATCATGGCCATGAGCGCGATGACGATGCCGGCGAGAAGGCTCTCACCGAACTGGGCCTTTCGCATTGTGCTGAGGACTTCCCAGCCGATGTCGCTGGTACCGCCAATAATGGATGCAACGATGACCATGCTGAGCGAAGCCATCGTGGTCTGGTTGATGCCGAGCAGTAGCTGGCGAAGTGCGGTCGGTACACGGACCCGCCAGAAGAGCTGTCTGCGGTTCGCTCCCGACATCAGGCCGGAATCGATGATGTCCGGAGCGACATTCCTCAGCCCGACGAGCGTGTTTCGTACCATCGGGGCAAAGGAATAGAGAACGCTGGCGATCAGGCCGACGACCGGTCCGAATCCGAACAGGATCAGGATGGGAAGAAGGTAGGCGAACGCGGGAACGGTTTGCAACACATCGAGCGTCGGAGTGATCGCCTTTTCGGCTGCGCGCGAGGCGAAAGCCCAAACCCCCAGAATGAACCCGATCAGGACAGCGAGTGGCACCGAAATCGCGACCAGCGACAGGGAATTCATGCTCTCTTCCCAGTAGCCGATGACCAGCATGTAACCGAGGCTCAAGACCGTGAACACGGTCAGTTTCCAGCCGCCCGCCCGCCAGGATACCGCGCCGCCGACGAACATGAGAACGGGCCAGGGCAGCCAGTGCAGCAGGTCACGTACCCACGACATTGGATGTTCCAGAAGCCACGCGATTGCCCGGAAAAACGGCTTAGTGGTTGCCACGACAACATCTTCGGCCCGGTTGATCCAGTCGCTGATCGGAAGTGTTAGGGTTTCCGGATAACTGGCCAACCACGGCAGATGGCCGGATAGCCCGATGCATACGGCCGCGAACAGCAAGACGACCGCCCATCCAAGCGTGGGCCCGTCCACGCCGGCCGTCGCCGATGCGCGAGAAAACGTCGTGTCAATCGAGACGGCAGGCATGGACGTCCTTTCGCGTCACTACTCCTTTTCGGCGTTCGCTGGAGACGTTTCCGAAACAGTCGAAACGTCGATCCCGGACAAGTTACGCACGACGCTGTCGGGGGTCACCGTACCGAGCACGGAATCGTTGTCGCCGGTGATCAGAACGCCGGACGGATTCCTGGCGAGAACCGGGAGCAGGTTTTCCACCGACATTTCCGCGGGTGCGGTAGGCATGGTCGTGGTATCGCCGCGGGCGGGCGCGGCGATTTGCCCTGCGGTCAGGACCCGGATTCGAGGAACCTCGCTGGTGAATTGCGAAACGTAGTCATCGGCGGGGGAAAACACCAATTCCTTCGGGGTTCCGATCTGGACGATCTTGCCGTCGCGCATGATGGCCATCCGGTCGGCCACCCGGAGCGCTTCAAGAAAGTCATGCGTGATGAATATGATCGACTTGTGGAGAAGCTGCTGAATCCGAAGGAATTCGTCCTGCATCTGTTTGCGGATTAGCGGGTCCAGGGCGCTGAACGGTTCGTCGAGAAACCAGATTTCCGGCTCAACCGCGAGTGAACGCGCAATTCCAACCCGCTGTTGCTGCCCGCCGGAAAGCTGTCTCGGATAACTCGTCTCCCGCCCTGCAAGGCCCACCAGTTCAATGACCCGTTCAACCTGAACACGCAAGTCGGCCTCGGGAACTTTCTGCAGCCTCAGTGGAAAGGCGATGTTCTCGAGCACGGTCAGGTGCGGGAGCAGTCCGAAATTCTGGAACACCATCCCCATCTTGTGGCGGCGAATTTCGATCAGCTCCTGTTGGGTTGCCTCGAGGAGGTTCTCGCCATCCAGGATGACTTCGCCGCATGTGGGTTCCACCAGGCGCGAGAGACACCGCACGACGGTGGATTTCCCGGAACCCGACAGCCCCATGATGGCGAAAATCTCGCCGGTTTGAAGATCGAAATTGACGTCGATCGCCGCGGGAATGAATCCTTTCGCACGAAGATCCCGCGCGAGGATGTCGGGATGTTCTCGTTGGGTTTCAGATTGAAAGAACGGCCCGGGATCGGATCCGTAGACCATCCAAAGGCTGCGGCATTTCAACTTGACGGGAGTATCAGCGCTCACCGGCGAATTCCGCTCACAACGACGCAGGCGACAATCCGCTCATCGCTCGAGGGGCCGTGTTTCGTGAATAAAGGGCAGGCGGCACACGGGCCGCCTGCTTTCTGGCGAAATAATCACATGGATACGGATGATATCCACGATTTCCACGTGTCGCTGTTCTGATCCATCCACTCCTGGACGACGTCTTCGAGCGGACGCTTTTTCTGATCAACTTCGTTGATCATGTAGTTGTGCTCAGCATTTGTCAGCGTGAACTGTTCCAGTAGCTTGACGGCTCCGGGCCATTGTTCGGTCGTACTCTTGCTGACAATCTTGTCGACCGTCGCCTGTTGAAATCCGCAGGCGTTGTCACGTGTCTGGGTTTCCTCGACGCATTCACCCTCGGCGTCGATCCACTCGACCCAGTCCATGTCGTGAACGGCAAACAACCAGTGCGGTTGCCAGAACATGATCAGGATCGGATCGCCGGCCGCAATGGCGCTGGTGATTTCCGCAACCATTGCGCCTTCGCTACCGCCGGGAACAGGCGTGAACGGCAATTCAATCGACGCGACCACGTCCTTGGAACGAGTTCCCCAGTCCGCGGGATAAGTGACCAACCGGCCATTCGGAAATGTCTCGGACGTTGCGAATGCCTGCGTGCATTCATAAAGGGCGTTGAAGTCGGGCAGGCCCGGGCATTTTTCGGCCATGTACGGCGGAAAGATCCATCCTTCCTGCGGTTCGAGGCCGAGCAAGCCCAGGTTCACGATGTCTCCCGAAGCAATGGCATCTGGATAGATGTCGGAGACGCTGTTGGTCCACACTTCGGGTTGAACGTGCAGTTCACCTTGCGCGATGGCCTGGAACTGGGGCAATGCACCCGCCGTGATGAGCTCCACGTTATATCCCATTTCCATGAGGACAGCGGCCGCGATGTTGGCCGAAAGGTGCTGTCCGGTCCATTCATTGACAGCGATCTTGATGGGTGCGTCGGACTCCGGAATGTCTGCGGAAACTGGCCCCGAGACTCCGAATGCGACAGCCAGCGAAATCCCCGCGGCCACCGCCAGGTTCTTTCGGTAATCTGAAACTGGAATTCCCATGGCAATTCTCCTTTGCTTGTCACTGCACGGCAATAATTGCATCTTTCTTGCTGGCTGTCATTTGCAAATTTTGCGGGGTAGGCGAAGTGCCCTTGTGGTGGCACGGACTGGCGCAACGGGGGCCCGGCATGATTGACGTTCGGCGCGAGCCTTTCCCCGGAGACCCGTCTTGGATGGCCTCGTGGCGGTCGTCAGGCGATCCGGGAGCGGAAGACACGACGATCGGACAAGCTGGCCCGGTCACCTGGCTCGAGGTTTCATGACCGACGGCCCGAAAAATTCCGTCCGACTCGAGGATGCCGGTTTCCGGAGTGGCGGCCGGCAGTGCGTCGGTCCCTTGACCCTCGAGTTCAGGGAGCGGCGCGTCGGTATCGCCGGGCGCAACGGCGCCGGGAAATCGACCTTGCTGCGGTTGCTGGCAGGGCTTGATTCTCCGACCGAAGGCAAGGTCGTCGTGCATGGCAGGAATCCGGCCAGGGAACGCAGGTGGGCCGTCGGAAAGATCGGGATGATCTTCCAGAATCCGGATCAGCAGATCATTTTTCCGACGGTCGAGGAAGAACTCGCATTCGGTTTGAAGCAACTCGGGCAGAGCAGGAATGCAGCAAGACAGGCGGTTCGGGAATACCTCGAATTGCACGGTCGTGCGGATTGGGCCCATCAGCAGTGTCATTCACTCTCCCAGGGTCAAAGACATTTCCTGTGTCTGCTGGCCGTGTTGCTGATGAAGCCGGACATCCTGCTGCTCGACGAGCCGTTTTCCGGTCTCGACCTGCCGACGTCCACGTGGTTGAAACGAGAGCTTCAGAATGTAGGGCAACAAGTGATTCTGGCCACGCACGACATGGAACTTCTGCGATCATGCGACCGGGTCATCTGGCTGGAACATGGACGTACGGCCGGCGAAGGGCTGCCCGGGGAGGTCTTGCCCGTCTACCTTGAGGCGATGGAAAGGCTCTCCACGGGCTCGGGTCAGAAAGGTTCTGCCAGGGGTAATCCGTGCTAGCGTTGACGATTCCCGAGAGAACCTGGGTTCATCCGGTGCCCGTTGCCTGGAAGTTGCTGTTCCTGCTCGGATTGACAGCCCTTCTATACCCGGTTTCCGATCTGTCGGTGCTCGCTGGCGCGCTGGTTGCCGTGGCGATTCTTGCCGTAACTCTCGGCCGGGGCGTCGTCAGACAGTCCCTGAAGATGTTCGTTCCGCTCATGGTGATCGTTTTGCTGGTGCTGTTGTACCATGTCCTGGTCGGTCGGTTCGTTGCAGGAGTCGGCGTCGTGTTGAAGTTGCTGACATTGATCGGCGTCGCGAATCTCGTGACCATGACGTCGCGGCTTGACGACATGTTCGAGTTGATCGTGTTTCTCCTCGCTCCGCTGAAGAGGCTGGGGGTTCGTCCTGAAGTGCCGGCGTTGGCATTTGCGCTTGTTCTCAGGTTCATTCCCGTCCTGATGCAGAAGGGCAGGTGCGTTTCGGACGCCTGGAAGTGCCGTTCAACACGGCGAATGTCATGGCCTGTGCTGATTCCATTGTGCCTCGTCGCTCTCGACGACGCGGAACGAGTCGCCGACGCCATTCGGGCGCGAGGAGGAATCCGTGCCTGACCCGCGACGTGAAAAAGGGAGGTGAGATGGAACGACAGGTCGCCAGGGTGGCGTTGTTCGCGGCCCTCATCGCGGCGCTGGGCCTGTTGCCCAAACTGACGATCGCGGGCGGTGTTCCGATTACAGCACAAAGCCTGGGGATCATGTTGTGCGGTACGATTCTCGGATGGCGTGCAGGTGGGCTTGCCGCACTGCTGTTCGTCGGCCTTGTTCTTGCGGGATTGCCGCTGCTGGCAGGTGGTCGGGGTGGCGTTGGTCTGCTGGTATCTCCTTCAGCCGGGTTCCTGGTCGGCTTCCCCGTTGCGGCCCTTTCAACGGGCATTGTCGTGGAACGATTACGTCTTCGCATGGTTTTCGTCCGCGCAACTATTGCTTCGCTGATCGGCGGGATTCTGGTGCTTTATGCGTTTGGAATTCCGGGAATGGCCTTGGCGCTCGACCTGTCGATTCCCGATGCCGTTCCATTGGCGTTGCCGTTTCTTCCGGGCGATGTCATCAAGGCGGTCGTATGCGGATGCGTCACGCACGGCCTGCACGCGGCGCGTCCGTCGGCACTGGACTGGTCCCGCTAAGCGGAAAACAGGATTGCAGTCCCGATACCGCCTGCCGACGCGATTGCAGCGAGGCCCGGCCCATCCAAGGACGCGCGGCCAAGTTCGTGAAACAGGCGCACGGCCAGAATCGCTCCCGATGCACCGATCGGGTGTCCGCGTGCGAGCGAACCGCCGCCGGGGTTGACCCGGTCAGGATCCAGGCCTGTGAGATCGGTGCAGGCTATGGCCTGGGCGGCGTAGGCCTCCATGACTTCGCCAACGATCAATTCCGAGCCATTCCAGCCAGTAGTTTCAAGGACAGACTCGATCGCGGCGACGGGGGCAAGACCGGGCAGTTCGGGTGCTCCCCCGAGGGTCGCGGCACAAGATATGCGTATGGTGTTGCGGCAGCGCAATCGAGGAAGCATGCGTTCTTCGACCACGAGGAGGAAGGCGGCCGCATCAGCTGAAACCGACGCGTTGGCGCGCGTGATGCTTCCGGCCAGGACAGGCGCGCGCCTGCAGGTTTCCATAGTCAGAACCCGCGCGAACGTGTCCCGTGCATGGTCAACGGATCCGGGCGCGACAATTTCCCGGGAAAGCCGATCAGAGGCAGCCCGGGCCTTTCGGTGGCTGTCAATCGACCAAAGATCCTGGCGATCGCGGGATATTCCCAGTTCCCGCGCCAATCGGTCCGCAGCCACATGGAGGTCGGGATCGCGATCGGGGAAAGGGGCGAACGGCGGCCGCTCATATGCGATCGGATCTCCTCCTCCGGGCAATCTCGCCCGGCGTTCGGGTCTCCTCGAGTGGCTTTCTGCACCGCCGGCGAGAACGACATCGGCGGCACCGCTTTCGACGAGGAATTTGGCCAATGCAACCGCATCGAGGCCGCCTGCACATTGTCGATCGATCGTGAGGCCCGCAACGGAATCGGGCAGGCCGGCCGCAAGCACGGCCATTCGTGCAGGATTGCCCCCTGCGTAGAGAGCATTGCCGAAAATGACCTCGTCAACGAAGTCGGCCGGGCAATGAACCTCGTCAAGACAGGCTTTCATGACTGGCGCTGCGACTTCAAATACTTCGAGTCCGGCGAGAATTCCCCCGGTTGGCGCAACCGGCGATCGTTTGGCGCTTGCCACCCAGGCTGACCGGGTCATCCGCCCGACTCCGAGAAGAACTGCCGGATTGCCTCGTAGTCGGTCTTGCCGGATGGCAAGGACGGCCACGGGTCAAGTTCACGTATGTCGCAAGACACAAGGTGACGGTCGAATCGGCCCCGCCAATCATTCGTGACATCGAAGAGAGAAGTGCCGGATTCGAGCTTGACCGCAACAGCCAGGCGAGATCCCCGGAGACGATCGGGGACGGCGATGGCGGCGACGTGGCGAACACCGGGCGCGGTAGAAAATTGCACCTCGATTTCATCAAGTGCGAGACTCCTTTCCGCGACTCGAACGATCCGGTCGGACCTGCCGGCAATGACGAGCGTCCCTCCCGGGTCCAGCCTGCCGACGTCGCCGGTGCAAAAATAACCATCGAACCGGGTTTCCAGGCTTCGGTAGGCGCCTGGGCCGACGTAGCCCGAGAAAACCATTGGGCTGCGCACCCAGATTTCGCCGGTCTGCGGTCCTTCGAACGTGGTCCCCGGCCCTGCCTTGATCATGACTTCGACGCGGGGAAACAGCAGACCCTGTTCTTTTTGCCCGCTGACCAGTTTCGCCATGCTGACGAAACTGGCTTCCGACGACCCGTAGAACCCGAAGATCTCGGCGTTCGGAAACTGCCGTTCCACCTCCTCCAGGGTTGTCCGGTCACATGCGGCCCCGCCGATCATGACGCGCCTGATTGCGGGAGCGGGCGCCACTTTCCCTTTCTGTCCCAACAGTCGGAGTTGTGTAGGTGTCGCATAGATGACCGTTGCGCCCATTCGTGCGAGCGCCTCCATCTGGCGGTCAGGGCGTGTCCCGGACAGCAGAAGGACGTCCGCACCAACGTGAAGAGCCTCAAACGCGGCATAAGCGTGGATCGAGTACCCGAGCGACCCGAGTACGCCGACTCGATCACCTTCACGGGTTCCGCCGAGCGCACGGAGGTGTTCAATACTGAATATCCACGATGCGTGTGTTCGCGCGACAAGTTTCGGAAACCCGGTGGACCCGCCGCTCACGGCAACGAATGAAGGTGCTTCAAGAGAATTGCTGTCCTTCGCGCCGCCGGATTGACCGTTGAACGAATGACGAATTTCATCTCTCCGGTTGAATTCCTGCGCGACCCTCGAGACGACGGATGCATCGGCAATACAGAATCGTAATCCGCGACCGGCATGTCGTTGCGCGGTCAGAAGTGCGGCCAACGGCTCATTCGCCGGGATCAGGGTCAACCCGGGGAGATTGACTGTCGTGTCGGTTTGCCGCTGACGCGAAATCCAGTCGTCGGCGGAAACACGGTCGATGACACCCTGTCCGGGACAGTGGATTCGAGAGCGCTCTCGCCAGGTGAACCTGTCGACGAACCCCTTCATTCCTGCTGCTCGAGGTGCGTCCAACCCACTTCGTTGCCTATTTCCGGTCGTTCCAGAATCAGAATTAACACTCGATTTCATTCTATTGGGCCGAATCCACCTGCTGCCGACCGCAAACGTCCATCGCGTGCCGATTGTCTTGCAGGACGGCTCGCCATACGGCGCTCAAGCCCCCTTCAAGATTGACGCCACGGATAATCGTGCGTTCAAGCTGCCCGAGCGGGGCTTCGAACTCAACCCGCTGATCGGCCGGTACACCGACTTCGGCAATGGATACGGTCCCCGCGACGCTCTCGCGGGACTGATGCCAAACGCGCACCCCCGAAAAATACCATTCACGGAGGCCCCGCCGTCTCTTGGCTGGCGAGCGGAAATGGCCCCCGATTCGAATGCTCGCTGTACGGTTCTTGTTTTTGCCTTGCCTGGATGCAACCCGGGGAGACCGCGATGCCCATGCCGGAAAGGCTCACGATCATGGTTTGAACGAAAGGTCAGGTCGTTCTGCCAAAGTCCGTCTGCCGGGCACCGCGCCGGGGTGCGGACCCCGGCACGGAATTCGCCGATTCTCTGCATCTCGGCACTGCCGCGACGGGCTGATGAAATCCGCCGACACCGCACGAGCGCCTCCGGAACCTGCCGAAACCCCATGTCGTTCCTGGACTTCACGCGGACGGTCGGTCCGTTCCGCCTTGGGAAGCCGCGCCCACCGTTCCGCCCTTGGGTTCGAGAACGATTCGGGACCGACTGTCCGTACCTCCGGTCACTCACTTCGCGGGTTTGATGACAATCCGGGTTGCCCGGCGACCACGACTTCGAATTCGTTCAGCATTCCGGGTTGAAAGGAGACAGCGGTAAAGGCAAACCGGCCCGATCGTCCAGGCGGCGTGCGCACGACGTCGCCCGGTCGCGTTTTCACCAACGTTCGGAGCGAATCTGGTGCATCGTTCGACAAAGACTGGTTGGCTCGGACATTTTCGGGCAACGGTGGCCCTGAGCCTGCCGCTCATTGGCATCCACATTGCCCAAATGCTCACCCATACGACCGACGTTGTCATGCTTGGTTGGTATGGAGTGGATGAACTGGCGGCAACGGTACTGGCTTCGGAACTCTACTTCGTCGTGTACCTCGTCGGGGTTGGAATAGCCCAGGCCGTCATGCCCATGATCGCAAACGCACATGGCGCTGACGACTCCAATCGTATTCGCCAGGTGTTCCGGATGGGCAACTGGATCACGATCGCCTATGCCGGGGCCGTTTTGCCCGTTCTCCTGCTGGCCGAACCGTTGCTGATTGCGCTCGGGCAATCTCCACACCTGTCCGCGCTCGCGGGCGACTACATGCAGATTGCCGCATGGGGCATGGTTCCGACGCTTCTTGTCTCAATGCTGAGATCCCTGTTGTCGGCGTTACGTCGGCCCGGAATCGCATTGATTGCCATACTGACGGGCGCTGCGGCAAACGCGCTTTGCAATTACATACTCATCTTCGGCAACTGGGGTGCGCCTGAACTTGGAATTCGGGGTGCCGCAGTCGCAACCGTCGTAACCGGAGTGCTGACCACCGCAATCCTCTTCCATACCGTCAAACGGATCCCGGAGACGAGCGGACGCGGACTGTTCAAGAGGCTGCTGAAACCGAACTGGACAGCATTTGGAGAGGTTCTCCGTCTCGGGTGGCCGATAAGCCTGACCCTCCTCGCCGAAGTCGGACTTTTCTCGTCTTCGAAAGTCATGGTCGGTTGGCTTGGAACGATTCCCCTGGCCGCGCACGGAATTGTCCTGCAAGTCATTGCCATATGCTTCATGGTCCCGTTGGGCCTCTCGAGTGCCGCGACGATTCGCGCAGGTTTCGCAGCGGGACAACGCGATCATGACGGGTTGAGACGAGGTTCATTGACGACGCTGGCACTTTCGATGGCAATCGCCTTCGTGGTCGTCACGTTGTTGCTGGTGTTCCCGGAAACGTTTGTGCGCCTTTTCCTGGATCAGTCACACCCGGAAACAGAACGGATTGTCGAAATTGGCATCACGCTCTTCTTTGTGGCGGCGGTTTTCCAGGTTTTCGATTTCCTGCAAGTCGTCATTCTGGGCATTCTTCGCGGCGTGGAGGACACCAGGGTCCCCATGGTCCTCGTGGCGACGTCGTACTGGCTGATTGGCGCTCCGATGTGTCTCGTGCTCGGATTCCGGTTCGAATTCGGAGCCGCGGGAATCTGGGTAGGATTGGCCATAGGGCTGTGCACGGCGGCTGTCGCCCTGTCGATGAGGCTGTGGTGGCGACTGAGCGCGCGTGCCCCGAGCGCAAGGATCCCGGCGTGAGCCACTGCGAATTCCCAGCCCGGATTTCAGCTGCACAGGTAAAATTGCGCAATCCGACGTTCATCGCGTGCGACGGTTTGACCCGCACCGGTTTCCACGGCTCAGGACTGCAACTTCCGTTCGCGCGCTGCCGAATTGGCGGACGGTGCAACCGTCTTGCACAACGACGAGGGAACGAATACTCGTTCCGGGAGCAGAGGCCCCTTAGCTCAACTGGATAGAGCAGCTGACTTCTAATCAGCAGGTTCGGGGTTCGAGTCCTCGAGGGGTCACCACGTCTCTCGCATTTCGGTTCTCTGCGTTCGAATCGATGTACTCCACGTAAGTTCTTTCGAGCCACGCGAGCCACCCGGGCCGAGATGTCATTTCGGACGGGTGTGCTTTCAACTCGAGTCACCGACCGGGTCAGTGCCTTCGACAGCATGCCGTCCGAGATGGCCGCCCAAGTCCGCGTCGCTCAAGGGATCGGTCGCGCAGTCCGTGATTTCGGGAGTTGCGGCACTTTTGCGCAGTCTGCCGCAATTCGAGGGTAATTTGGACGATTGCCCAAAAGCCACGCGCATGTCTCGAACACATGTGGAGGGGCCTTCAAGCCTCGGCTCAAGCCTCATGCGTTGTGCCCGGACCCGAATTGGCTACGTTGCCAGGCACTTGTAGACCAGGCATACGGCAACGAGCGAATCCGGGGTGCCTCGCAAACCGGGCCGTCGCTGGCGTTCGTCGTTCGCAATGCCTGCTCCCGATACCCGACACAGGAACGCCAACACATCCGATGATGGTCTCACCCGGTCTTGCCCTGGAGACCTATGCCGAAAAGGACTGTTCAATGCGGTTCAAGGTGCGCATGGCATCAAGCACCCCGTGCACCGAGCCGTTGGGTTCTCGCCCTTCCCGGATAGCAGCAATGAATTCGCGGTCGATCAGTTCGATCCCATTGTCGGATATGGCGACAGCGCTCAGATCGATCGGGTTTTCCCTGCCGTCATAAAGGTCGTCGTACCGCGCGATATACGTGCCGTTGTCGCAAATATATCGAAAAAACGTACCCAGCGGACCATCGTTGTTGAAAGACAGAGACAGTGTGCAAATCGCGCCTGACGGGGTTTTCATCCCGATGGACATGTCCATGGCGATGCCCAATTCGGGGTGATGCGGCCCTTCAAGGCCATAACACTCCGACGCGACCTCGCCGGTCTGATACTGGAACAGGTCGACCGTGTGGCAGGCGTGGTGCCAAAGCAGGTGGTCCGTCCAGCTGCGCGGTTCGCCCTTGGCGTTCATGTTGGAGCGTCGAAAAAAGTAGGTCTGTACATCCATCTGTTGAATGTTCAACTCGCCTGCGGCGATCCTGTTGCGGATCCATTGGTGAGAGGGGTTGAAACGGCGGACTTGGCCGGCCATCGCCAGGACGCCCGTTTCCTTCTGCACCCTGCAGATTTCTTCGCTGTCCTCCAACGAATCCGCCATTGGAATTTCGATCAGAACCGGTTTGCCGGCCTTCATGCTGGCGATGGCCTGCTCGGTGTGCAGCTGGGTCGGCGTGGCCAGGATGACAGCGTCGACATCGTCGCGCGCGATGCATTCGTCCAGGGACGTCGATGCGTGGCCGATTCCGCGTCCGGCTGCCATTTCGTCGAGCTTGGACTGACTTGGACCCATGACCGAAGTGACGGAGACGCCGTCGATGTTGTCCAGCGCTTCCAGGTGCTTGGTGCCGAAGGCACCATAGGCGCCTGCAATGCAAAATCTCATTTGAAATCCCCTTTTCGTTCGTCGACCTGTCGTGTCTTGTTTTCCAGGATGATATGCCCGACCGCGGTGTTGGACGCCGGTACGTGATAGTGGCGGTGGACCTCGACGACCTCGTCATCAAGCGCTCCGCGCATGACGTGCCACATGACCATCTCGACCCCTTCCGAACCCGCCTCGCGCAGGTACTCCACATGCGGCAGTCGTGACAGCCCCACCGGGTCGGAGGTCAGACGGTCAAGGAAAGCGGCGTCCCATTCCTTGTTGATCAGGCCTGCCCGCTTGTATTGCAGTTGGTGGCTCATGCCGCCGGTGCCGAAGATCACCACGTTGAGATCCTCGTCATAGCTTCCGACGGCGCGCCGGATCGCCTTTCCCAGGTTGTAGCAGCGGTTACCCGTCGGCGCAGGGTACAGCACCACGTTGACGCAAAGCGGGATCACGAGCGCTGGCCATTCGTCATCGACGCCATGCTCGCCGAACATCAGCGACAGGGGCACGGTCAGGCCATGATCGACCTCCATCTCGTTCATGATGGTGATGTCGAATTCATCCAGGATCAACGATTGGGCGATATGGCTTGCCATTTCCTGGTGGTTCTTGACCACGGGCACGGGACGCGGCCCCCAGCCCTCGTCGGCGGGTTGAAATTCGGCGGCGCACCCCAGTGCAAAGGTCGGGATGTACGATGCATCGAAGGCCGTGCAGTGGTCATTGTAGACCAGGAAGATGACGTCCGCCTTGGCCTGTTTCATCCATTCACGCGACTTCCTGAACCCGGCGAAACAAGGCTTCCAGTACGGTGCCCCGGTGTTCCCGGTGTCCATTGCGACGCCAATCGCGGGGACGTGCGAACAACCCACACCTGCAGTGATACGGGCCATCAGTTCTCCCCCTTTTCATCCCATTCGTGTTGATAACGGTTGCCTTCGGGAGAGCGTCCTCCTTCGACCATCATCTTGCGATAGGCTTCGTTCCCCATGCCGGTCATGATGCCGGCCAACTGTTGAAAGTTGATCCCGTCATTGGCGGCAAGCTTGCTGGTGTAGTAGATATTCCCCCCGAGCGCGAGCATCTGGTTCCAGTCTCGATCACGAACTGCCTGGCGTTGCTCGGGTGTCATGGGGTAACCGTCCATGTAGGCCTCTTCGTCCGCATTGAAAGCGTCGCGATTCTCTTGGCGCCGCAACGAGATGCAGAATTGATTGAGGTGATACCCCTGCCGCCCACGGTCGGCGTCGAAGACGAACGTGCCGGGAATGTCCTCGTAATCCTTTTTCAAGCCCATGAGCACTCTCCTCCTTTTCGATTATGTCCGGTCACTGGCCAAACCTGTCAGAATGGCGTCGGTCATCGCGGAAATGTCATGCGCCCCAAGGTCGCTGGCGTCGAGGCCAAGCGAGCCGGCCTCGCGTTGGCGCGCGCATGTTGCTTCCGCCATATGCGGTGCGATCCCCAATTCGCGCAGCGCCTGCACCACTTCCTGCATTTCGGTTGCCCTGCGTGTTCCGTGGGTGAGTACGCGCTCAAGCATGTAGGGCACCCGGCGCTGCCAGTCAAAACCGGGGAAGGAGGTTTCCAGCGATGCGAGAACATCGGCATCGATGCCGGCCTTGCGGCCTGCCAGGAAACACTCGAGGGTCAGTGCCTCGAGTCCCTTGATCATGACAGACCTGACCATCTTGCGCACGGATGCGGCTCCAACATCGACTCCTGCGATCTCCGTCGTCATCCCGAGCGCCCGCGTCGCTTCCAGTGCAGCCTTCGCCTCCGCTCCCGCCAGGAGACAGTGCGATCTGTGCAGCCTGGGATGCACGGCCGTCATGATGGCAACGTCGATATAGCGGCCACCCGCAGCCGAGATCATCGCGGCAGCGCGGCGTTTCGTGCCCGGGGCGCAGCTGTTGCAGTCAAGAAACAGGGTGCCGTCGAGGTTCGCGCGTGCGGCTTCCGCGGCCGCGGCTTCCGCCTGTTCCGCCGTGACGAGTGAAAATATCAGGCTGGCATCCCTGCAGGCGTCGGTGGTCGTTGCCTCTCCGATGACATTGTGTTCGGCGTAGTCGCTGCGTTTTGCCTGGGCCTGGGGGCCGTTGGTCTTGATGTCAAAGGCCCGTATGACGTGGGAAGGGCCCTCCTGCCGAAACCCCTTGGCAAATGCCTGCGCGGCTTCGCCAAATCCCAGGAAGGTGATTCTGGAGCTGGTTGATGCCACGGATGGCTCCTTTTCGGTTCCCTTGGGAATTAACACCCGGGGCATGGCCGAGCCAATTCAAATGACTGGACGAGTATTGAAAAAAGCTATGTCATCGTCATTCGGGGCGGTTACGCGAAGGGAGTTTGCTGAAATGATGCAAGTGCGCAATGAACTGTGCCTGGGTTTCGGTTGGTCGCCAGTCCTTGCGGTAAGTGAGACCAATATCCCGGAAATGGCCCGCCAGGGGAATGTCGAGCGTGGTGATCATGCCCAGTCTCTCGTCAACACTGATCTGATGGCGGGAGACGACCGAGATATAATTCCCCTCGGACAGGATGCCCCTCAAGGTCGCCATGGAAGACGAGACCACCCGGACCGGTGTCTGCTTTCGCTCGTGAATGTGCAATGTCTCGAACAGGTATTGTCCGGCCGGGGTTTCCCTGGGCGGCGCGATCCACGGAAATGCCAGCGTATCTTCCAGCTCCAGGTTTCGCCGTCTTGCCAGCGGGTGGCCGGGATGAGCGACAATGGCCAGGGCATCGCGAAAGAGGAACTCTTGCTCCACGTCGTCGGCGGGGGGCGGATGACGCAATGCGCCGATCAGGCAATCAAGATCGCCTTCGCGCAGTGACCGTAGCAACTCCGCATAACGCCCGTCGATCACGCGCACCTGAACGCCTTCGGTCGAGCTGACCATCGCGTGCACGGCCTGCGGCACGATCGACGTCCGGGCGAGAGGCAGGCTTCCGAGGACAAAGGTGCCCTTGTCTTCGCCCAGTTCCCGGCTGATTTCCTCAAGACCCTGCCGAATTTCAGATTGAGCCAGCTTGGCTCCGAGAACAAAGGCATCTGCAGCCGGGGTGAGCATCACGCCCGAAGGGCGGGCGGCGAAGAAAGGCACGCCCGAAAGTGCTTCAAGGCTGCGCGCGGTCCTGTGCACGGTGGGTTGAGACAGGCCGATGGCGCGGGCTGCGACGGTGAAGCTGCCTGTGTTGGCGATCGCGATCAGATTGCGCAACTGGGCTGCCGTAACCGAGAGATCAAAGGCCGGGCGCCTCGGGCTTGTCTTGCCGCCAGCGCGTGTAGCCGCGCGCGCGCCGTCCCGGAGGTGTTTCAGCGCCGCGGCGGCGCGCCGTTCAAAGGCGGCTCCGCAATTCGTGAGCGAAAACCGCTGACGCCGCCGGATCAGCAACGGCGCTCCGACATCGGACTCCAGACGGGAAATGGCCTGGGTTGCCGCTGGTTGGGAGAGATGACAGTGTTCGGCTGCCGCCGAGACGGAGCCATTGCGTGCGGCTTCGATGAATACCCGCATGTGCCGGATGTTGGGGAATCCGTTTTTCATGTGTCCCATAATTTGGCCGCTATGCCTTTTAGTTATTTTAGATACTCATTTCGAAATAGGCAATTCGCTCCCGGAGACGTTAGGGTGGTCCGGAAGGGGCTGGCGCCGCCGGCCTGAACCGAGACGAGCAGGAGCTTCACGACATGTCCGAAAGGAAAACCGCACTGGTGATCAGTGCACACTCTGCAGATTTCGTATGGCGTGCCGGAGGAGCGATCGCCCTGCACCAGGCGAAAGGCTACGAAGTGACGGTCGTTTGCCTGTCCTTTGGTGAACGCGGAGAGAGCGCGAAGCTGTGGAAGCAGGAAGGCATGACCCTGGAAAAGGTCAAGGTGGCACGTCGCGCGGAGGCCGAGAATGCAGCCGCCGCGCTGGGTGTGAACGACATTCGTTTCCTTGACGTGGGTGATTACCCCCTGGATTTGGGGCGCGAGACCCAGGAGCGGATGGTCGACGTGATCCGTGAGACCCAGCCCAGTTTCATGATGTCCCATTCGAAATGGGATCCGTACAACACGGACCACATGAATGCGACGCAGTTCGCCCTGGAATGCCGGATGGTCGCGCAGGCCTGGGGCCACAACCCGGGGGAAAAGGTGCTTGGTGCGCCGCAGCTTTACCTGTTTGAGCCGCATCAAACCGAACAAATGGGGTGGAAACCCAGCGTTTTCCTCGACATTACCGGGGTCTGGGACAGGAAGTGGGCCGCAATCCAGTGCATGCAGGGTCAGGAACACCTATGGAATTATTACAAGAACGTGGCCGAGAACCGCGGTAACCATTTCCGCCGCAACTCCGGCGGCATGGCCGGTGGCCGGCCCGCTAGATACGCCGAAGGCTTCCAGGAAGTCTTCCCGCGCACAGTGGATGAACTGGCATGACGTATCAGCCCGGAACAATGGGCGTTGTCGTCCAGAACATTGAGCGCGCCAACCAGGAGATTATTGACGGGCTGGCAGAATGTGGCGTTTCCACGGTGCATGAAGCACAGGGACGCAAAGGCCTTTTGGACGATTGCATGCGTCCGATCTATCCCGGCGCCCGGATCGCCGGATCGGCCATGACCATCCTGTCGCCGCCTTGCGACAACTGGATGATTCATGTCGGTATCGAGCAACTGAAACCCGGCGACGTGATGCTTATGGGTACGGTAACGCCGTCGAATGCCGGGTATTTCGGCGATCTGCTGGCAACGTCGGCCATGGCGCGGGGATGTCGCGGCATGATCATTGACGGCGGGGTTCGCGACGTGCGCGACCTGACCGATATGGGCTTTCCGGTCTGGGCGCGGTCGGTGCATGCACAGGGTACGATCAAGGAGACGCTCGGATCGGTCAACGTGCCGGTTGCCTGCGCGGGTGAACTCGTCAATCCGGGCGATATTGTCGTGGCCGATGATGACGGTGTCTGCATAGTCCGCCGTGAAGAGGCGGCCGGTGTGCTGGAGAAGGCGCGTGCGCGCGAGGCCAGCGAGGCAGCCAGGCGCGCGCGCTTTGAGGCTGGCGAACTGGGTCTCGACATTTACGGGATGCGTGAACGGTTGGCCGAAAAGGGCCTGAAGTATGTCTGAAGGATGTTGGGCCCGGCGCAACCCCGGGCGAGGGGATCGCCCGGTGTTGCCGCACGCCCCGGGACTCGGACTGCACAGGGGCAAATGGAAGAGCGGACGTCGAACAAACAGGCAAGAGAAGTCAGAAAGGAAAGCACCGGGATGACGACTGGAGTGCGCTGCATGTGGATGCGCGGCGGAACGTCGAAGGGAGGGTATTTCCTGGATGAAGACCTGCCGGCCGCACCGGCGGCGCGCGATTCGACGCTGCTGAGGATCATGGGGTCTCCTGATTTCCGTCAGATCGACGGAATGGGAGGAGCCGATCCGTTGACCTCGAAGGTGGCGGTGGTCAGGAAATCCGGACGCGACGGCGTGGATATCGACTACCTGTTCCTGCAGGTCTTCGTGGACCAGCCTTTGGTAAGCGATGTCCAGAATTGCGGAAACATCCTTGCGGGAGTCGGGCCTTTTGCCATCGAACGCGGGCTGGTCCCGGCGCGGGACGGCGAAACGCCGGTGACGATCCATATGGAAAACACCGGGCAGGTGGCCGTTGCGCGCGTGGCAACGCCCGGCGGCATCGTCAGCTATTCAGGAGAGGCCAGGATTGACGGTGTGCCGGGGGGGTCTTCGCCCGTTCCGGTTTCCTTCAGGGACACGGCCGGGTCGACCTGCGGCGCGTTGTTGCCAACCGGAAATGCTGCCGACGTGGTGGAAGGCATTGAGGTTACGATGATCGATAACGGTATGCCGTGCGTCGTGATGCGGGCCGACGGTGTCGGCATCGTGGGTGATGAAACCCCCGTAGCGCTCGAGGCCAACACGGAACTGCGTGAAAGGCTGGAAGCGATCCGGATTGCATGCGGGCCATTGATGAACCTGGGCGACGTGACCGGGAAATCCGTTCCCAAGATGACGATGGTGAGCGCGGCCCGTTCGGGCGGGGCGATCGCGACGCGAACCTTCATTCCGCATCGATGCCACAAGGCTATTGGTGTGCTGGGTGCGGTGAGCGTGGCGACGAGCTGCCTGATCGAAGGCTCGCCTTCGTTTGGTCTTGCCCGGCGTGGCAAGGGTGCACGGCGTAACCTGTCGATCGAACATCCGACCGGCGAAATGACGGTTGTGGCAACCCTGGATGAAGACGGCGCCGTAACCGAAGCGGCAATCCTGCGAACCGCGCGCAAACTGATGGACGGGGAGGTTTTCGCATGAGCGAACAGGAGATGGACCCTGATTGGCTGGTATTTCACCCCGAACCCGGGAAACCGGACTTCGTGCTGCCCGCGGGGGCAGTTGACTCCCATTGTCACGTCTTTGGTCCTTCCCCGGAATTCCCTTATGCGCCCGAGCGGAAATACACTCCGTGCAACGCAGGCAAGGACAGGCTGTTCGAATTGCGGGATTATCTCGGGCTTACCCGCAATGTGATCGTTCAGGCCACGTGTCATGGAACGGACAACCGCGCGATGGCCGACGCCTGTCGAACGGCAGGAGACCTGGCGCGTGGCGTGGCCAGTGTTGGTGCGAACGTCAGCCGGGAAGAACTGATCGAGATGCATGAAGCCGGTGTGCGCGGCGTCCGGTTCAATTTCGTCAAACGGCTGGTGGATGCGACACCGAAAGAGGTCTTTGTCGGGCTTGCCGACAGGGTTCAAGAGTTCGGCTGGTCAATCGTTGTCTATTTCGAAGCTGCAGACCTGGAGGAACTCGAGCCGTTCCTGAAAAGATTGCCGGGTATCATCGTGGTCGATCACATGGGCCGACCGGACGTGACCAAGGGTGTCGATCATCCGGATTTCGAACGGTTTGTCCGGCTCATGGCGGAAAATGATAACATCTGGACCAAGGTCACGTGCCCGGAACGGTTGACAGTGGCGGGGCCTCCATACGATGATGTCGTTCCGTTTTGTCGAACAATCGTCGACCGGTTTGAAGATCGGGTCCTGTGGGGTACTGACTGGCCACATCCGAACATGAAGTCACATATGCCCGACGACGGGGTACTGGTCGACTACATCCCGAGAATCGCTCGATTGCCCAGGCAACAGGAGAAATTGCTCGTGTCGAACCCGGTTCGTCTCTACTGGGCAGCGGAATCATGAAGCTGGCACCCGTGGTATTGCGTCCCGCCGGGGCGAGCCTGCGGCTTTGGAAATTGTTCAGGTCGTTCCCTGTTGCCGACGCTGGCTGCCTGCACCAGCCATGCAGCCAGGATACGTGAACCGGACACGAGGCTCCGGTGAGCCAGGGTGCGCGGCCGGGTCTTTCGATGAACGAAGATAAGGAAGACGAGGCGATGTCCAAGCCAAGCACTGAGCCATGCATCATTTGCGTTGCGATCACGGGTTCGCTGCCGACGAAGGAAAACAATCCCGCGGTACCGATTTCGACCGACGAACAGGTCGAGAGCTGTCAGCAGTCGTTCGAGGCCGGTGCGACCATAGCTCACTGTCATGTCCGCAATGACGACCAGTCTCCGACGTCCGATCCCGATCGGTTCAGGTGCCTCAAGGAGAACCTCGAAAGGCATTGTCCGGACATGATCATCCAGTTCTCGACCGGTGGGCGAAGTGGAACCGGCCGGGAGCGTGGCGGCATGTTGCCCCTTCGCCCGCACATGGCATCGCTTTCCGTCGGGTCGTGCAACTTTCCCACGAGGATCTACGAAAACAGCCCTGAACTCGTCGACTGGCTGGCGGAGGAAATGAGGCGTTATGACGTCCGGCCGGAAGTCGAGGCCTTCGACCTGGGCCACGTCTTCCAGGCCGCGACTATGGTTGAAGACGGACGTCTGCCTTCCAACATCCACATCCAGTTCGTCATGGGAGTCAAGAATGCGATGCCCGTCGACCGGGAAGCGTTCGACTTTTTTGTCAGAACGCGTGAGCGGTTGTTGCCTGGAGCGACGTGGTGTGCCGCGGGAATCGGGGCCGGCCAGATCGTCGTCAACGAGTGGTGCATTCGGGAGGGCGGACATGTCCGGACCGGCCTGGAGGACAATGTGAGGCTGGACCGTTCGACCTTGGCACCTTCCAATGCCGCGCTCGTTGAACGCGCTGCGGAACTCTGTGAGCAGTTCGAACGTCCTGTTGCAACGGCAAAAGAGGCCCGGAGTCTTCTGGGGCTGAAATGATGCTCCAGCTTTGT
Organism: Paracoccaceae bacterium; assembly: GCA_963664045.2. GTDB lineage: Bacteria > Pseudomonadota > Alphaproteobacteria > Rhodobacterales > Rhodobacteraceae > JAPPHA01. The sequence continues at coordinate 680,031 of CAXXGT010000009.1, forward strand.
GAACGATTGCATACTCGGCAATTGATTCCACCGTTTGACAGGTGCATTCTCGGAGAGGGCAACCGGCATTCGCCGCACCGGCGGCCGATGGATGGCCTTGATTGAGGACTGCGACCGGGGATTCGGGAGACGACAGCGTGCGGTTGGGTAATCGACTGTGGCTTTACTTCGGATTGAGCCTGGGCGTAGCGGGGATTGGTGCTGGCGCAAGTCTCCTGACCGACTCTGCCTCGACCGTGTTCGTCACCGTGTTTCTTCTGCTTCTCGTCGTTGCGCTCGCGTTCGAAATTCGGGGCTTCCCCCCGGAGATGGCGGCGCGCGAAGGTACGGGACTGCGTTCATCGCCGGTTGAAATAAAGGAAAAGTTCGCCCGCAAGCTACTTGACAGGCTTCCTTTCGCGATGATCCTCATTCACGACAGTGGCCGCATTACCCATTGCAACGGAGCAGCGGGCAGGCTTGCGCCTTGGGTTGAAAAAAACGGTCATTATACCAACAGTTTTCGCGCTCCTGCGGTTCTCGATGCGATCAAGGGGACATTTGCCGACGGAAAGGCGAGGACGGCCGAATTCCAGGTTGCCGCCGACGAACGTTGTTTTCAGGCCAGGATCGCCGTGCTTCCCAAGGCCTTCGGACGCGATGGTCGCCGCAGGCTGGTCATGCAGATTCATGACCGAACCGCCGAATACGCGACAGACGTCATGCGCACGGATTTTGTCGCAAACGCCAGTCACGAGTTGAGAACACCCCTCGCATCGGTTCTTGGCTACGTCGAGACATTGAGGTCAGGCGCCCGGGACGATCCGGAAGTTCGGGACGAGTTTCTCGAAATCATCCACGAACAAAGCCTCAGGATGAAGCGCCTGGTTGACGACCTCATGTCATTGAGCCGAATTGAACTTGACGAACACCTGCCTCCCGAAGAACGCTGCGATGTCCGGGAGGCAGTCGGGCAGGTCACCGATGCCCTGAAACCGATCGCAGAAAACAACGAGTCCAGCCTGGTCAATCGGTTGCCGGAAGGCGCAAGACTCGAAACGCTCGGCCACGCAGATCAGTTGTCGCAAGTCTTCACCAATCTGATTGATAATGCCGTCAGGCATGGCGGCGGCGACATTGAAATCACGATTGCGGAACGTGATCCGCGATTCCCCGACATGTTCGGGATCGTTGTCAGTGATTCCGGTCCCGGGATTGCCCGGGAGCACATTCCACGTCTGACCGAGCGGTTTTACAGGGTTGATGAGGCAAGAAGCCGCGAGAAGGGGGGCACGGGACTTGGCCTGGCAATAGCCAAGCACGTGCTCAATCGCCATAACGGTACACTGGAAATCAACTCGACACCGGGAGAAGGCAGCCGTTTTACGGTCTGGCTCCGTAGCCTGGAAGACGGGACCGGAGTCGGCTCTCCGACAGCCTGATCTCCGGTGGTTTGGCCCGGCATTTCGCAGAGCAATCTCAGGAACGCCGAAGGTCACGCGGTTGAGGTCCGCTATCGGGACTCCTCCGCACCTGGCGGTCGTTCCCGGCTACAATCGGACGCCGACCCGTCCGCTCGCCTCGATCAACAGGCCTTTCGCTGTGTCGAGGAACTCCTGGTTGAACCGTCTCAGCATGCCGAAAACCGAAATCGTCAGCCTTGTCTTGCCTTTGCCGTCCTTGACCGGAACTGCCAGCGCCGCGATGTCGGGCTCGTTCTCGCCAAGGTTCAGAGCGTAACCCTGCCGAAGAATCGTCTTCAGGTCTTCCTCGAGGGGGCCCAGGTCAACGGGTGCAGGCTTGGCGCCCGCGATCGTAGTCACCGCGAGGCGTGCGCGGCGTTCGTCAGGGGTCATCTGGGACAGCCAGAGCTTGCCCTGCGCGGTCGCGTGCAACGGAAGTAATGTCCCCACGCTGACATTTACGGAAATTGGTCGGGAGGAATTGGCGACCGCCACGCATGTCGGCCCGAAACGAGTCAACCGGCACGCCATGACCGACTCGTTGAGCGTGCTGCTCAGCAAGTCTATTTCGGGCTGAACGATGATCGAAAGCGAGCCGGCTTCCCCCGCGAGCCAACCGAGTTCCTCGATCTTCTGACCCAACGCAAAACGGCCGCGCCGGGTGATACGAAGGGCCCCCGCGTGTTCGAGCGTCATCAGAAACCGGTGCGCGGTCGCCTGGCTCATCCGCAATTGGGCAACCACGGTCTCGGCCGAGATCTCTTTTCGGTCGGCCGAAAAGAGCGAGAGGATTCCGAATCCTTTCAGAACCGAATGGTTGAGAGGTGTGCTCATTCAGATATCCGGGATTCCAAACGGCCAACCGTTCCTTTGTTCGGACGTAAACCACCTTGACAAGAATCAACGTATCATTCAAAATAAGAGATTGCAATCTTGTATAATGAGATATTTCGCCATGGCAAACCAGGATCCTCTGATTTGCGACGAATCGCTCGTCACCGTTTCGGGGGATTCCTTCGAAACGAATTCGCCGGTCAACGATGGTCACCGGATAAGCCTTGGCGGAACCAGCGCAGGCGGATACGACTGCCGCGGAGGATCGGCGGCGGTCGGCGAATTCACTGAACTGAGCCGGGTTACAGTCGAGTACCGTGGCCAGCACGATCCGATCTGATCCCGTGCCCAGGGGCAGTGAAGGGGCGGTGATCTTGTCGGCTGGCGGTGCGCTGTTCGGCAAGCTCAAGGCTCTTGGTGTCGACTTCGTCTTCGCCAATTCAGGCACCGATTTCCCGCCGATCATCGAGGGATTGATCGATGCCCGGAACAGGGGGATCGATGTGCCGAAAGCGGTTACCGTACCGCACGAACATGTTGCGCTCGGAATGGCTCACGGATTCTACCTGGTGTCGGGACGCCCACAGGCAGTGATGCTGCATACAAACGTCGGGCTGTCGAACGGTGCGACAGGGGCCATAAACGCCGCCTGTGACCAGGTACCCATGTTTCTGATGTCGGGGCGAACTCCCGTCATGGAGGGTGGCCGGTTCGGGGCACGGACAGTTCCAATCGGCTGGGGACAGGAGATGTATGACCAGTCTGCGCTGGTTCGGGAGGCGTGCAAGTGGGACTACGAACTGCGGTTCCCGGACCAGGTGCCGGATGTGCTTGACCGGGGTTGGGCCATCGCGAACTCGACGCCGAAGGGCCCGGTCTACCTGAGCCTGCCGAGAGAGGTTCTGTGCGCGCCATGCCTGGATGACCGGATTGACAAGCCGTCCCGCATGGCGCCGGCGCTCTCAGCGCCATGCCATGGTGCTCTTGAAGCCGCGGCCGGCTTGTTGGCGAACGCCAAGAGGCCGTTGATCATCGCCCAGAGAGGTGCCGGCTCTGCCGAAGTATTCGAGGCGCTGACGGATTTCGCAGAACGTTGGGCCATTCCGGTATCCCATTACTGGGCCAACCAGATAGCGGTTCGCATGTCGAGTCCGGTTCACATCGGCTGGACCCCCGACGAGTTCCTCGCCGAATCCGACGTCGTTCTTGTCATCAATGCCCTGGCACCCTGGTGGCCGGACCGCGCGTCGCCGAACGAAGGCGCAAGTGTCATCCAGCTCGGGCCTGATCCGCTCTTCGCCCGGTCGTCGCCGATGCGGTGTTTTCGCTCGGACGTGACATTGACGGGAGATACTTCCGTGGCGCTGCGGCGGCTGATCGCCACAGTCGACAAGCGAACGCCCGACGATCGATCGATCGAGGCTCGGCGGGCGAAGATCGCCCGGATTTCCGAATCCGAGCGAAAGAAGATCAGGGATTCGGCCCGGGCCGGGAACAGGAACCCGATGTCCAAGGACTGGGTGAGCCACTGTCTCGGCAAGGCATGCAAGGGCCGCAAGGCCAGTATATTCCATGAACTCGGTTGCCCGTTACCCCCCCTCGAACTCGACGATCACCTGAGCTACTTTCAGGAACCGCACTCCGGCGGGCTTGGGTGGGGCCTCCCCGCAGCCATGGGCGCGAAACTAGCCAGCCCGGACCGCCTTGTTTTCGCCACGGTCGGTGACGGAAGCTACATGTTCGCCAATCCGACCGCTTGCCATCTGGTTTGCGAGGCGCTTGAATTGCCGGTTGTGACCCTGGTCCTGAACAACGAGGAATGGGCCGCGGTCCGCCATTCTGTCGAGGGCCTGTACAAGGGGGGACTTGCATGCAGGTCCAACGATGTTCCATTGACCTCGCTCCGCCCGAGCCCGGACTTTTGCAAGATTGCCGAAGCGAGTCGGGCCTACACGGAAACAGTCGTCGATGGCGAAGAGCTTCCCGCCGCGCTTGATCGAGCGATCAGGGTGGCGACGGAAGAAAAGCGGCAATGTCTTCTGAACATTGCGATTGAACGAACCAGCCCGTAACATTCGCGGGTACCAAAACGAAAGTCAGAAGGAGGATTCCATGTCTGTCGTGAAAACAGTGTTGGGCAGCGCAGCTGCGTTGGCGGTTTCCGTCATGGCCCAGGCCGACGAACTGAAACTCGCGCATTTCTCTTCAACCAAGTACCATCTGCATGTCGAGATGTTCGTGCCCCTTGGAGAGAAACTGGCTGAAGCCACCGGCGGGGAAACGACCATCCGCATTTATCCCGGCGGCGAGCTGGGGGCCGGACCGGTCAAGCAATATGACCGCGTCATCGATGGTGTTGCCGACATCGTCTATGCGCTTCCGGGATACACGGCCTCGCAGTTCAAGAAGACGCTGCTCGTCGAACTCCCGGGAATTGTCGCGGGAGGCACGAACAAGACCGAGGCTGTCTGGAACAATATCGAAATGCTTGACGCAGAGTTCCAGAGAACGAAGCTTCTCGGTCTCTGGACATCGGGCGATGCGGTCCTCCTCATGGCCGAGAAGAGAATCGAGAAACTCTCCGATCTGGAAGGCCTGAAGATCCGCGTCCCGTCGAAAAACACGGGTCGGCTGATCGAGGCATGGGGTGCGACGGCCGTGTCGATGCCGATAACCCAGGTTTATCAGTCGATGGAAACCGGGGTTGTCGACGGAACCCTTGTCGATACATCTGTTCTGACCAGCTTCAAGCTGGGTGAAGTGACAAATCACATTACCACAGGCATGAATGCGACGAACTCGATGTTCATGCTGGTCATGAACCGCGACAGTTGGGACAGTCTTGATGGCGAGACGCAGGACAAGCTGACCGAGTTGACCGGTGCTGCGATGTCCGAGGGCGGGCGTGTCACGATGACGAATGCGTCGCACAGGGCCCTGGAAAAATGGTTGGCCGAAGGTGGAGAGCTGATCGAGCTTTCGCCTGAAGCGGCTGCAGAATTCGATGCGGCCAGCGACGACCTCGCGGCTTCCGTGATCGCGGAACTGGACGGTGAAGGCATTGACGCATCGGGATGGGCTGCTGCACTCAGGAACTGATGGCAGACCTCATCGATATGCTTAGGGGTGCCCGGGATATTCCCGGGCACTTTCTGCGGGGGGTCGCCCATCTGGGCGGTCTCGTGCTTTTCGTCATCATGTTGCTTGTCAGCACGACGGTCTTCTATCGTTACGTGCTGAATCAGCCGATTCTTGGTGACCAGGAACTGGTCGAGATCGGGATGTCGCTGGTCGTGATGATGGCCATGCCCTTTGCTGCACTCAAGGGAGCGCACATCCGGGTAGACATTCTGGACGAGGCGATCGGAAAGGCAGGGTGTTTCCTCGGGGACGTGTTCACCAGGACGGTTTCATGCCTTGTCCTGTTCCTGTTGATCCGAAAAACCTGGGACAAGACCTGGGACGCCCACAAGTACGGGGATGTGACCAACATGATCGAAATCCCGGTCTGGATCGCTTACGGGGCAATCACGGCGGGCATGGGACTGTTTGCCCTGGTTCTGGCGGTTCAACTCATCGAACAACTCCGTGGTGGAATTTCAGGTCATGAGTGATACACTCATCGGCGTTGGCGGCATAGCTGCCCTCTTCTTCTGCCTTGTTGCCCGAATGCCGGTCGGAATGGCATTGCTCGTTGTCGGGTTCGGCGGAATCTGGGTCATCGGTGGCCAGCGCGCAGCGATCGCGACCATGTCGTCCGAGACGTATTCGTCGGTCACCGCGTACAGTCTTTCGATCATTCCGCTGTTCGTGCTCATGGGCAACATGGCCGGGGCCGCCGCCTATTCGCAGCGCCTCTACGAGGCGGCCTACGCCTGGATCGGACGATTGCGGGGGGGATTGGCGTCGGCCACTGTGCTGGGCTGTGCGGCCTTCGCGGCCGTGTCCGGGTCATCCGTGGCGACCGCAGTGACGATTGGCAAGGTCGCCCTGCCGCAAATGAAGAGATTCGGATATGCCGACGGACTCGCGACGGGGGCCGTCGCGGCCGGAGGCACCCTCGGCATCCTGATCCCGCCTTCGACCGGTTTCGTGCTTTATGCCATTCTTACCGAAACGAGCATTGGCAAACTCTTCATTGCCGGAATCCTGCCCGGCATCATTCTGTCCCTGTTCTTTGTCCTGGTCATCTCTGCCCTCACGATCTTGAAACCTTTGGAAGGTCCGGCGGGACCCGGTTCGACCACGTCGCAAAAGCTGTGGTCCACCCTGCGTTCGCTTCCTCTTGTCGGTGTCATCCTGGTCTCGATCGGCGGGATCTATCTCGGGGTCTTCACCCCGGTGGAGGCGGCGGGGATCGGCGCCACGCTTGTCAGCGTCATGGCGATTGGAACCGGAGCCGTTCGTCTGCACAGGCTTCCCGGCATCCTGCTCGAGACGGTCACCATGACCGCGATGCTGTACCTGATCATAATCGGGGCGCATGTGTTCGGACCGTTCCTGGCGCTGACGCACATACCCGAAACGCTGACAGTGGGGTTGAAGGAACTCGGCCTGGGACCCTACGCCACGTTGTTCATGATTCTGGTTGGCTACATCATCCTGGGCATGTTCTTTGACGGGCTCGCGATGCTGGTTGTGACGATGCCGGTCGTGTTCCCGATTATTTCAGGCCTGGGATTCGATCCCATCTGGTTCGGCGTGATTTGCGTGATCGTTATCGAGATGGGGCTGATCACGCCGCCCGTGGGCATCAACGTGTACGTGGTCAAGGGGGTTGCAACCGGCGTGCCGATGGCCACGATTTTCCGCGGTGTCCTGCCATTCTGGATCGCGATGGCAGTGTGCCTGGCACTTCTTGTTCTCTTCCCGGAAATCGCCTTGTTTCTTCCGGACCGGATGAGGTAGGGCCATCCGCGAGGCAAGGGAAAAGATTGCTGGCAGGCGATCTGATGACTGTTGCCGAATCGGCGCCTCACGGCTGGCGCGAGACCTTGGGAGCACGATATGGGTAAATTTGTCGTTGGCCCGCACATGCGGCTTCACGAATGGGTGGCAATCGAAAAAGGTTACTTCGACGAGGTGGGGCTCGACTGTGTCTTGGAAGACCAGCTTGCTTCCGCGTCGAACGGCAGGCACGACCTAGGCGACAGGGTCGGGGCGTACCAGACCTTTGAAAAGGGCCGGAGTTGCGACGTGAGTTCGGCATGCCACTGGACCGTCAATGTCGCGGCCGCATCGGGTCACGGGAAGCTGTATGCCGGGGCCTACTCTGTTTCGCCCTGCGGCGTGTTCGTCCCGGAAAACTCTGACTTTCGGCACCCGGAAGACCTTGCGGGCGTCCCGATTTCCGTCGGATACCAGTCAGGTAGCCACTACTCGACAATCCAGGCGCTCGAACCGTTCCTCGATCCCGACGAGATCAAGTTGTCGTTCTCGGACGGGTTGCTTTTCAAACGGATGGAACACCTGGTCGACGGAAATGTGCCGGCTGCGAGCCTGTTCAGCGGGCCTTACTATTTCATGGAGCAACTCGGTTTTCGGAAGGTGCTGGATTCGTCGTTCATGATGGCGGCAATGGTCTCCGAAGATGCGGATCCCGACGATGTCGAGAAATATTATGACGCGCTGCGCATGGCGCAGACAGACATCGATCTCCGCCCCGAGCAATACACGCACTATTATCGTAACGAGTTTCCGGAGCGGTTCCGCGACCGGATGGACACGAGGCTGTTTGGCCCGGGCGAGCGAATCGTGTTTGAACCGTATTCGCGCGACATGTTCGAATCGTCCCGGGAGTGGATCGCCGAACGCGAGATATTCGAGGAAGGCATCGGGTCGCTGTCCTACGAAGAGGCTGTCGTCTGACCGGGAATTGCGGTGCCTCGCGATAGGGTGCGGAGGCAATCTCCGAGGCACTCTGCGCTCCCGGAGGGATTCGTTCGGAACACGCGTCGCGATGATGCCTCTGCCCGTTTGACCAGGTTCTGAAACGGCAGCGTCGGTCCGGGTCCCGGAATTGCGGCTGGTCCCGCCGCGGCCATACCTGCGGGCGAATGGCCGGGGCGAGATCGAACTCGGTTTTTTCTGTTTCCTGTCACACATCTGTCACGATTGCGGCTTATGTCAGCGTTGTCCGGCACTGAAATGCGTTCTGCCGGGCGCGGCCCGAATTCGTGGCCGGAGTGCACCTCGATAACCAGGAGAACCCAGATGAGAATTGTCAAGACAGGGGTCTTGAGTGCTTTGCTCGCTGCAACAGCCGTGGCGGCCGACGCTCGTGACCAGATCCGGATCGTCGGTTCGTCGACCGTCTTTCCGTTTTCAACAGCAGTTGCCGAGCAATTCGGCAGGACCAGCGGTTTCGCGACGCCGGTTGTCGAGTCGACCGGTTCCGGCGGCGGGATGAAGCTGTTCTGTGCGGGCGTCGGGACGGACCATCCGGATATCACAAATGCGTCACGCCGGATGAAGGCCAGTGAATGGGCGCTGTGCAACGACAACGGCGTTACCGAAATCATCGAATCGGTGATCGGTTATGACGGGATCGTTGTCGCCAACGTGATCGACGGGCCCGTTTTCGAACTGACACGCGAACAGCTGTTCCGTGCGCTTGCCAAGGGACAGGGCGAGCCGACGAGCTGGGCCGAGATCGATCCGTCCGTGCCGGACATGGATATCCAGGTCCTCGGTCCTCCCCCGTCGTCGGGAACCAGGGATGCTTTCGAAGAACTCGTCATCCAGGCCGGCGCCAAAATGGCCGGACTTTCAAAGGACGAAATCTCGGAACTCGAGATCCGGACCGACGGGCCATGGATCGACGCGGGCGAGAATGACAATCTCATGGTCAAGAAACTCGTTTCCAATCCGGATGCGGTTGCCGTCTTCGGTTTTTCGTTTCTCGACCAGAACTCGGACAGCATCAAGGGCTCCCCGATCGAAGGGATCGAACCGGCGTTCGAGAACATCGCGTCGGGCGACTACAGCGTGTCCCGGTCGCTTTTTACCTATACCAAGAAGGCTCATGTCGGGGTTGTTCCCGGCATTCATGAATTCGCACTGGAGTTCGCATCGGACTCGGCTTCGGGCGAAGAAGGCTACCTTGTCGACAAGGGGTTGATCCCGTTGCCGGAAGATGAATTCAACGCCAACGCAGAGACCGTCGCGAGTCTCACGATCATGACGGGTGAGGAAAAACTGAAATAGCATGAAACGTTACGGGCCGGGCGCCTGACTTGCCCGGCCCGTAACGTGGTTAAATCGGGGGTTCCGGGAGGGAACGCGCTGACATGCAGGAAATCCAACAATTGTTGCCGCTGGTCCTTTTCGGGCTCCCGATCCTTTGGTTCATCGTTGCCAGGTCGAGGGCGGTCGCGGTTTCCGGCGGACATCTGTCCATGCTGCATTCCCGTCCCGATTACCACGGGCTTTACGCCTTTCTGATTTCCCTGATCGCGGGGTTCGGACTCTACCTGGCCTGTCTCGTCATCGGGAACTGGTTCATTACGACGGCATTGACGGACACGATCCGGGAACTGGACCCGGAACTTCCGCCCATAAAGATCACATTGGTCATTTCCGACGTACGGGCGGTCGCCGCGGGCGAGATCGCGTCGCGAACGGATGCCCTGCGAACGGAGATTGCAGGGACATTTGCGTCGCTTGACACCCTTCACGCAAGCGTCCTCTTGATCGTTCCGCTCTGCGGGTCGGGAGCCGCGGGTCTTTTCGGCCTCTGGAAGGTCCGGCCGGAATGGCGTGCCAGAAACGGGTCGGAGGCCATTCTCCGCGGCGTGCTTCTCTCGTGCGCGCTGATTGCCGTTTTGACGACAATCGGAATCGTTCTGAGCCTTGTTTTCGAGACGCTGTCGTTCTTCGACAAGATCGGGTGGCGGCTGGACAAGTTCCTGTTCGGCCTCGAATGGTCGCCGCTGGCAGGAGTTCATGACGGAAACCTCAATCCGGACCGCGTGGGAGCCATTCCGCTGTTTCTCGGCACGCTGCTGATTACCGTGATCGCGATGCTCGTTGCGGTCCCGATCGGACTGTTCTCGGCGATCTACCTTGCGGATTTCGCATCGATCCGGGTTCGCACCTGGGCCAAGCCGTTGCTGGAGATTCTCGCCGGCATTCCGACGGTCGTGTACGGGTTCTTCGCGGCGATTACCGTGGCTCCGGTCCTTCGGGGCGCCGGAGGGACGTTCGGATTGTCCGTGGCGTCGGAAAGTGCGCTGGCAGCCGGAATGGTCATGGGTTTGATGATCATTCCGTTCATCTCCTCGCTGTCGGACGACGTGATCAATGCGGTGCCACAGAGCCTTCGTGACGGGTCGTACGGATTGGGTGCAACCAAGGCCGAAACGATCCGCCATGTCGTTCTGCCTGCGGCGTTGCCCGGGATCGTATCGGCCTGCCTGCTAGGCGTTTCGCGTGCGGTCGGGGAGACCATGATCGTGGTCATGGCGGCGGGGCAAAGCGCCAACCTGACGGTCAATCCCCTGGACGCGGTCACGACGGTCACCGTTCAGATCGTCATGCTGATCACCGGTGACACGGAAGCCGAAACGGCGGCAGGACCGGCCTTCACCCTTGGGTTCACGCTCTTTTGCGTTACCCTCGCACTCAACATCGTCGCGATCCGGATCGTCCGCCGGTATCGCGAAGCGTACGACTGACGATCACGCCATGTTTGATGTCGAAATGCGTTCTTCTCCGGGACCACTCGGAACACCCGATTCGCTGGCGCGCCTGAAGAAACGAAGACGGGCGGAATGGAGGCTCAAGGCCTACGGAATCATTGCCATGGCGCTGGCGCTAGCGGCCCTGGCAGCGCTTGCCTGGTCCGTCGTCACCAAGACCTCGGCAGCATTGACTGAACACTACATCGTGCTCGAGGCCGAACTGCCGGTCGAAGAGGTGGATCCGGATCGAACGGGAGACAGCGGCGTCATCGGTGCCGCGGATTTCGTGGGGATCACGAGGAACATTCTCAAGTCCCGGTTTTCGCACGTCCAGGGCCGGAAAGCCCGAAGGCAACTCTATGACATCGTCAGCGTGGGCGCCGCGTTCGAACTCCGGCAGCATGCGATGGCCAATCCGTCAGTCGTCGGTTCATCGACCGTGTTCTCATTCCTCGCCTCCGATGTCGCCGACCTCTATTTCAAGGGAGTTTATGGTCGCCTTGACGAATTGCCGAAACCCGACGGCGTCGCGATCACGGTGACGGCGAATGGAAAGGGCCGCTGGTCAATCCTGGCCGAGCAACCCGTGTTCGGCGGGGTCGTGCAGTCGCTTGGTCACGTGCTGCTCGATCGATCGGAGCGGCTGCAGAACCAGGCTGCGCTTCATGAAAGCGGACGCCAGGTCTTCGAGGACCAGTTTCGGACTGCAGAGACCCAGGAGAAACGCGAAGAGTTTCGCCGACGCGCTGATTCGAGCGCTGCCAGGCGTGACAAGCTGCTCGACGACGCCCGCGAGCTGGTTGACATGGCGCGCTCCGATAGCCGCCCGATACAGCTTGATTCGGCAATGCCGTCACTGGTCCTGAAGGTGGGAGCAGGCTGGTACAGGCTCGAGGAGGTCCTGTCCGACCGGGCCGTCATTACGTCACTTGCGGCATCCGGTGCGCCGCCAGACCGGGCGGTCGGGGGCGAATGGTCGTTTTTTGTCAACGAGGTGCCGGAAGCCAGGAGAAAGGTTTCCGACCTGCAGGCCGTCCTGCTTGACGACCTCGAGAGGGAAGGTGCTGTCCGCCAGGCCATCAACTGGCGGTTCTTTACCTCGGGCGATAGCCGTGAGCCGGAACTTGCCGGCATTCTCGGGGCGGTTTCGGGGTCTTTCTGGACCATGATTGTGACATTTGTGCTTGCCTTTCCTGTCGGGGTGCTCGCCGCGGTCTATCTTGAAGAGTTTGCTCCCAGGAACCGCTGGACCGACCTGATCGAAGTCAACATCAACAATCTCGCCGCGGTACCGTCGATCGTTTTCGGGTTGCTTGCCCTGTCGGTATTTCTGGGCTTTTTCGGATTGCCTCGATCCGCGCCGGTCGCGGGCGGGGTCGCACTCGCCCTGATGACGCTTCCGACGATCATCATCGCGTCACGCGCCGCCATCGCGGCAGTTCCACCGTCAATTCGGGATGCCGCCCTCGGGGTTGGCGCATCCAGACTGCAGACGTCCTTTCACCACGTGTTGCCACTGGCGCTGCCGGGGATCCTGACCGGAACGATCATCGGAATGGCGCAGGCGCTTGGAGAGACGGCGCCTTTGATCATGATCGGAATGGTGGCCTTCATCGTGGACATTCCGGGAGGAATAACCGAGAGTGCCACGGCACTTCCGGTTCAGGTATTCAGGTGGTCCGATCTCCCTGAACGGGCGTTCGAGGCGCGAACGGCAGCGGCCATTTGCGTCTTGCTGGTATTCCTCGTCCTCATGAATGCCCTTGCGGTATTCCTGCGCAGGCGGTTTGAACGGAGGTGGTGATGGAAGTCGGAGCCGGACATGGCCGCATGTCAACGGGCGGAAACCTGTTGGGGGAAAAGGTGGCAGTTACTGCGGGCCTGATCGATCCGGATCAGGAAGAACATGGGACGAAATTCTCGGCCCGAAATGTCAACGTGCGTTACGGCTCCAACCACGCCATCAAGGACGTCGATGTCGACATCCCGGACAAGATGGTCACGGCGTTCATCGGACCGTCCGGGTGCGGCAAGTCGACCTTTCTCCGTTGCCTCAACCGGATGAACGACACGATCGACACATGCGAAGTCACGGGCGAGATCCTTCTCGACAGGCAGGACATCTATGGCCGCGCGGTCGATCCGGTTCAGCTCAGGGCCAGGGTCGGAATGGTGTTTCAGAAACCGAACCCTTTCCCGAAATCCGTATACGACAATGTCGCCTACGGCCCGCGCATTCATGGACTCACCAACAACCGGGCGGAACTCGACGCCGTCGTGGAACAATGCCTGAGACGCGCGGCGCTCTGGCGCGAGGTCAAGGATCGCCTCCACGAACCCGGGACAGGACTTTCGGGGGGGCAGCAACAAAGGTTGTGTATCGCGCGTGCCGTTGCGACCGCGCCCGAAGTCCTTCTGATGGACGAACCCTGCTCGGCGCTCGATCCGATCGCAACTGCCCAGATCGAGGAGCTGATAGACGAATTGCGGCTAAACTACTCGGTGGTCATCGTCACCCATTCCATGCAGCAGGCGGCGCGAGTCAGCCAGAAGACGGCGTTCTTCCACCTCGGGGCGATGGTGGAGCATGGCGAAACGACGCAGGTTTTCACCAATCCCGAGGATCAGCGTACGCAGGATTATATCACCGGGCGCTTTGGCTGATCGCCAATTCCAGGGGATCCAATAGGGGACGATTGAGCAATGGAAGCCGGTCCGCACATTGTTTCCGCTTTTGACAAGGATCTCGTGGAAATCCAGGCCAAGGTGTCCGAAATGGGCGGCGTGGCCGAGGAGATGCTGGCACACGCGGTAGAGGCCATTCGGAGCCGGGACGTCTCGCTTGCCGAACGGGTCTTCAGCCTGGATGACCGGCTCGATGAACTCGAACTCGGCGTCGAGGACATGGCCACGACGACGATCGCGCTTCGCCAGCCGATGGCCCAGGATCTCAGGGAACTGCTCGCTGCGCTCAAGATTGCCACGACCCTGGAGAGGATCGGGGACCTGGCAGAGAATATAGCCCGTCGCGCGATCGTTCTGGTTGGAAAAAGGCGGATCAAGCTTTCGTCCTCGATCGTGCGCATGGGCAGACAGACCTCTGCTCAGCTCTCCGATGTTCTTGATGCGTATGTGTCGAAGAACACGGACAGGGCCCGAAGCATCTGGCTCAGGGATGTCGAAATCGACGATACGTACAACGCGCTCTTCCGCGAGGTGCTGACCTACATGATGGAGGATCCGAGAACGATCGGCCTCGGCTCCCAGCTGCTGTTCGTTGCCAAGAACCTGGAGCGTATCGGCGATCACACGACGCATATTGCCGAGTCCGTGCATTATATTGTCGAAGGTCAGCCGCTCGGTGACGACCGGCCCAAGGGCGATCCTGTCAGCATCGAGGTTTTCGAGTGAGTCGCATGCCAGCCGGTGACGGGAAGACGCATTCGCGCGACCGGTCATGAAAACGCTCATACTCATTGTCGAGGATGACGCCGCGCTTCGCCGGTTGTTGACCTATTCCCTGGAAAGGGAAGGGTACGAAACGCTGGGCGCGGCGCGGGGCGACAAGGCTCTCGAGATGGTCGAGGAAGAGTGTCCAGACCTGCTGATCGTGGACTGGATGGTGCCGGGCGTGTCGGGGCTGGAATTATGCCGGCGGCTCCGGAGGCGGAAGACGACCAAAACGGTCCCCGTGCTCATGCTGACGGCCCGCGGTGAGGAAAGCGACCGGATCAGGGGCCTGGAGACCGGCGCGGACGATTATGTCTCAAAGCCGTTTTCGATGGCTGAACTCGTTGCGCGGGTGCGGGCGCTCTTGCGACGCTCATTCCCGGGTCTGGACGGTCACGTATACACGGTGGCAGACATAACCGTCGATGAAACCCGAATGCGGGTCACACGCGGCTCAAGGGATGTTTCTCTCGGGCCGACGGAATTCCGGCTGCTGTCACTCATGATCCGGCGCCCGGGAAGGGTGTATTCCCGGGATGAACTGCTTGACCGGGTCTGGGACAGGGACGCCGATATCGAGATCAGGACAGTGGATGTCAGTGTCGGACGATTGCGCAAGGCGCTCAATGCCGTTTCCGAACCGGACCCGATCAGGACTGTTCGATCGTCAGGGTACGCGTTCGATGAACGATATGTGTCCGGTCTTCGCTGATTTCAGCGGACCGGTTGGATAGATAACTGGATAATGGATTTGCTGATACCGACTGTTTGAACCTCTACAGTTCCAGAACCTCGCCATTGCCCCGATTGTATACGCACATGCAGCAGTGCGGATGTCATGCAACAATCCGTGCAAGGTCAAAGTCATCCGCCTCAACTGTTTCACGTACGAATGGAATGGTCACCAGGATTTCCGTCGACTGGATCACGGCTTCCCCTTCCAGCAGAATCTGACAACTTCCGGCGGAAGTGAATTTTCGGACTGATCCAAAACGCGTTTCACCCTTGGGTTTTGTACCGGTCTCAGGCGTTCGTTTCCTTTCAATGGACGCTTCGTTCCGCCTACCCGGATCTGCGCTCGCCCGTTCGGTTCGTGCAACGCATCGCCTCGTGGCACTCCACAGCCAGAAACGCCTTTCCGTCCGGTTCCCGATGATGAACGTTCAGACGCAGCGGCGGTTCAATGGCGTCTGTACATAGCTCCACCAGCAGATGGTCCAGGACTTCCACCTGTTTTCGCGACATTCCAAGAACTGTTCCGTCGTCGGCCGTTCCGCACGGCATTATGCCGCCGCTCGCCTTGGCGCATGCGGCAAGTTCATCTCCGAGGTCATTTCGCCGCGGGGAGACCGGCGTTTCACTGCTGAACTCGATCTGCTTGAATTCCCAGAAGGCGGTCCCCACCCAGCCCGAGTTGGCGGCGTACGTCCTTGTCGCGAATTGTCGGGTAACTGCCTCCAAGGTACGTTTCGATTCGGTCATGCAATGTCCGCCCGAAGTGTTTTCGGAAAGGACCAGTTCCTGGGTTCGGGCAAGATCTTGCGTCCTGGCGATGTTGATCTGTTGCATTCTTGGAGTTGTTCAGCATGGTCTTCAGGAATGGAGACAAATGCCGCTGTCGGTTCCAAGACTGCGACAGATAGGACTCTGTGAATCGTCGATTGAACCATCGACTGTCCCCGTTCGCTCGTAGTCTTTCAATGGAAAATTACCGCGAGTGGCACAGCCTCCCATTGGCCGTGTGGCCAATCATTTGAGAAATTCGATGCAACTCATGAAGCCATCCGCCCCGCGACCGTTGATGAGCCCACTCACTGGCGTTTGCCCGGAGCGCCGCTTCGGATAACCTTCCTGGACCGGGCGAAACATGACAGGCGACTGGAATCCGGGACGTTTGAGTTATACAGGGAAAACGCGATCTCGATATCATGACAGGACTTCGAAATGAACTTCGGATCAAATTTCTTGCCGACCGAAACACTTCAGGACCTGGATGCTGCACATCATTTGCACCCGTTTACCGACGGTGATGCACTCAATGCGGAGCGTGCCCGTGTGATCGCCGCCGCGGACGGCGTGATGATTTCTGACACCGTGGGCAAGACATACCTCGATGGCATGGCAGGATTATGGTGCGTCAATATCGGATACGGGCGACACGAACTCTCGGAGGTTGCTGCCCGGCAAATGCGCCAACTGCCATATTACAACACGTTCTTCCACACGACCCACCAGCCGGCTGTTTCATTGTCGCTAAAACTGGCGGAACTCGCACCTGGTGACCTGTCACACTCCTTTTTTGCCGGTTCCGGTTCGGAAGCCAATGACACCAATCTGAGGATCGTCCGTCGGTACTGGGAGGTTCTGGGAAAACGGGACAAGAAGATCGTGATCTCGCGAAAGAACGCCTACCACGGGTCGACAATGGGAAGCGCCAGCCTCGGCGGGATGGCCTACATGCACGGCCAGGGCGGATTGCCGATTCCCGACATAACCCACATCGGGCAACCATACTGGTACGGCGAAGGCCGCGGGATGGACCAGGCGGAATTCGGTTTGGTCCGGGCGCGTGAACTCGAGAATGAAATCCGGCGTCTGGGCGAAGACCGGGTGGCGGCGTTCATTGCCGAACCCGTACTCGGGGCAGGCGGGGTGATCATTCCACCGGACACCTACTGGCCGGAGATCCAGAGGATTTGCGATGCCCACGAGATTCTCCTGATCGCGGACGAGGTGATTTGCGGATTCGGGCGAACCGGAAACTGGTTTGGATCCGACACGTTCGGGATCCGGCCCGATATCATGACCGTCGCGAAGGGGCTGAGTTCAGGCTACGTGCCGATCGGTGCATCCGTGGTTTCCGGCGAAATCGCAAAAACGATGAACGAGTCCGGCGAGTTCAATCACGGGTACACTTATTCCGGGCATCCGGTGGCCTGTGCGGTTGCCCTCGAGAACATCAGGATCATGCAGGAAGAGAATGTCGTCATCTATTCCGGGGAAGTGGCGACACCGTACCTGGCGGAGCGTTTGGCCACCCTTGGGGATCATCCCCTAGTCGGTGAAGCAAGATCCTGCGGCCTCATGGCGGCGATCGAGTTGACGCCGGACAAGGCAACGGGTGCGGCGTTCGAAGGCGAGGCGGGACGCGTCGGTCTCATTTGTCGGGGAAACAGCTTCCGGAATGGCCTGATCATGCGCAGCGTTGGGGACACCATGGTGATATCGCCGCCGCTGATCATATCGAGAGACGAAATCGATCTCCTGGTCGAAAGGGCGGTGCGTGCGCTGGACGAAACTCTTGAAGAAACCAGGAGGCTCGGCCTCATGTCATGAATCATGAAGCGGTCCCTGATGTTTCCATCATGTGCTGGCATTGGTCACCGATGTCGCGACAGCATGGTGGAAGGAGTGTGCGGACGAACTCGGGGAAAACAGGAGGAACCTGTCCCCCGCTTCTCTCAGAATGATCACCGCGAGGTGCTCCATGACCGTTCGTGCAGCGCTTCCCACGGGCATGGCGGATTCGTGCAAGTCAAGCGGACAGATTCTCTCCAGCCCTGGGACCGCGAGGTCGCCGGACAGTCGTAGTACCACCCAGTTGTCGGTCTGGCCCGTTGCGTAACCGATGCGGTCGAGTGAATCGACGAAACGCGCAAGGCGGGAGTCCAGTTCCGGTGCCAGAATCATGCACTGATCGGGTGCGAGCCACATGATCAACGACGGAATTCCGCCGGGGTCGGTGGTGGTCGCTCCGGTAGCGGTGAACTTTCCGGGTTCTGGCCAGGTGAGACCGGTCGTGTCCTTCAGACGTGTGCTCGTTTGAGGCTGCCGGGCACGTGGAACGGAAATGTGGACAAGTTCGATTCCTTCCAGTTCATACAGGTCGAACATTTCACTGTCGGGGTCAGGGCGGGCATGTCCAGCCAGAAAATGAATGGGTTTCATGGATTTTTCCTGCCGATCAACCACGAAGCCGCTCTCCCTTCGGATCGAAGAAATGCGGGGAAGTTATCCGGACCTGGACGTCCGCGCCGCGCAGACCGTCCCAGGCCCTGACTATGTCTCCGACGCGCTCGTGGCCACGCCGGATGAACCCGAGCCCGATGTAATGGCCAAGCATTGGTGAGTACGCGACCGACGACATCCAGCCCTCGTCGTTTTCCGTGGTCGCGTCGGTGTCGAGAGACAGAAAATGCGCACCCGCGCTCAAGGCGGAAGACACGTCGACCGGAACGAACCCCATGAAGCGAACCGCGTCGTTACGCTTCATTTCCGGACGCTGGGCCAGCACCTTGCCGATGAAGTCTTTTTTTGTCGAAACCACGCCCGTCAGCCCGAGATTGAGGGCCGTTGTCTGGCCGTTGAGCTCGTTGCCGGAGGCGTGCCCCTTCTCGATCCGCATGACCCCGAGAGCCTCGGTCCCGTACGGACCGGCATCGAATTCGGTTCCTGTCTCTGCCAGTCTCCTGATCATCGCGTCGCCGTAGCGTGCCGGGACGGCGATCTCGTAGGCGAGTTCGCCGGAGAACGAAATTCGGAACAGTCTTGCCTGCAGTCCTCCGCAAACGCTGATCTCGCCGCAGGCCATGTACGGAAACGCGTCGTTGGAAATATCGTGTTCGGGATCGATCAGCCGGCTGAGCAGTTCGCGGGAATTGGGGCCGGCGACGGAGAACTGTGCCCAGCCATCGGTTATCGAGACGAGGTGAACATCCAGTTCCGGCCACAGGCATTGCCTGGCGAATTCAAGATTGCGAAACACGAGCCCCGCATTCGCGGTCGTCGTCGTCATGACATAATGTGTTTCCCCCAGCCGCGCCGTGGTCCCGTCGTCATACGCAACGCCGTCTTCGCGTAACATGAGGCCGTAGCGAACCTTGCCGACCGGCAGGGTCGAAAACGTGCCCGTGTAAACCCGGTCAAGGAATGTCCCGACATCACGCCCCTTGATGTCGATCTTTCCGAGCGTGGTAACGTCGCAAAACCCTGCCGCGCCGCGGGTCATGCGAACTTCCCTGTCGACCGACTCCCGCCAGTGCGTTTCTCCCGCACGCGGGAACCATTGCGCCCGGAGCCAGTTGCCGGCCTCGACGAACACTGCTCCCTGTTCGACCGCCCACGCGTGGGAGGGTGTCAACCGCACGGGGCGGAAGTTGCTGGCACGGCTGCGTCCGGCGAAAGCGGCGATCGGTACCGGGGTGTACGGTGGCCGAAAAACCGTTGTCCCGACTTCGGGTATCGACTTTCCCGACAATTCCGCCATGACCGCAAGCCCGACGACGTTGGATGTCTTTCCCTGGTCGGTTCCCATCCCGAGGGTCGTGTATCGTTTGAGATGTTCGACCGATCCGAACCCTTCCCGGGAAGACAAGTCCAGGTCCTTCTGCGTCACGTCGTTCTGAAAGTCGATCCAGGCCCTGTGGCGGCACCCGGGCACCAGCCAGCAGGCGCTTATTGCGGCAAGCTCTTCCGAAGCCTCCGGGACCGACCAGGCCGGGGCGGGTTTCCCCATGTCCTCGAGGATGGAACTCGCGCATGAGAGCCCGTCCTGCAGCGCCCCTGCGAGGGTCAGGGATCCGTTCGCCGCACCCGCGACCGACATTTCCGGCGGCAGCGTTCCTCCCGGAACGAATCCCGCGATTTCGTCGTTCCAGACCGGTCGTCCGCCAAGGTGACTCGCCAGATGGATCGCCGGATTCCATCCCCCGGAGACGGCGAGGCAGTCGGCATCGATCGATTGTCCGTTGGCCAGCGTGATCGAACGGAGCCCCTTTCGCCCGGACGCGTTGATCACCGCCTGCCCGGAAAACACGCTTACCCCGGTCAGTCTGGCAGGCGGTTCCCCCGTGCGCGTATCGATGACCGCAGCCACCTCGACACCCCCGGCAAGCAGGTCCGTGGCGGTGCGCCAGCCATCGTCGTTGTTGGTGAAGACGGCAACGCGGTGACCGCTGGCGACATCGAACCGGTTGGCATAGGCGCGAACGGCACCGGCAAGCATGATCCCCGGCCTGTCGTTGTTTCCGAAGGCCATCGGCCGTTCGATTGCACCCGACGCCAGGATCGCTCGCCCGGAATAAATGCGCCAGAGGACCTGCCTAGGAGCGGTCGATGTGCCCGGCACGAGGTGGTCTGTCCTGCGTTCCATCGCACCGTAGATGCCGTGGTCGAAGGCACCGTAGATCGTCGTTCTCGGCATGAGGCGAACATTGTCGAAAGACGCGAGTTCGGAGAGAGCGTCGGCGCCCCAGAGCCGGCAAGGCTTCCCGTCGAGCTCGTAGGTCTCCGAGTTGAGGCGGCCGCCCATTGCGAAGTCTTCATCCGCAAGGATGATTCGAACTCCTGACGGAGCTGCCGCCAGGGCGGACACGATTCCCGCCGGCCCGGCGCCGATGATCAACAGGTCGCAATGGAGGAATCCCTTGTCGTATTCGTCAGGGTCGGCCTCGCCGCTGAGACGCCCCAGCCCGGCCGACGACCGGATGATCGGCTCGTACAGTTTTTCCCAGAACGATTTCGGCCACATGAAGGTCTTGTAGTAGAAACCGGCAGTCAGGAATGGTGACAGCAAGTCGTTGACGGCGAGGAGATCACGTTCGAGCGATCCGAAATGGTTCTGGCTCCCGGCCTCCAGGCCTTCGAACAGCTCTGTCACCGTCGCGCGGGTGTTCGGCTCCAGCCGTGCCCCCCGGTGAAGTTGAACCAGCGCATTCGGCTCTTCGGGGCCGGCCGAAAAGATGCCCCTGGGCCGGTGATACTTGAAGGAACGCCCGACGACTCGTTGCCCGTTCGCAAGCAGGGCGGACGCGAGCGTATCACCGGCGCGTCCCGCCATGCGGCGGCCATTGAACGTAAACCCGACGCGGGTGCCGGAGTCCTCGCTGCCAGTCCGGATTCGATATCCGCCGGTCATCGATCCTGTCCCGATTCCCGGGCGTGGTCGCGCACGAGTTCAACATTGGAGACCTCATGCGTGACGGTGTTCCTGGTGACGATCAGCCAGCTCCGGTCGCCGTGTTCGTGAAACCAGAGTTCCCGGATTTCGCCCGCCGGATTGTCGCGCAGATACAGGTAAACGTGAAAAAGCTCTTCCGCTCGTTCGTGACGCCAGTCGGGCCTGTCGATCAGCGAGGCATCGCCGAGATGGACGAACTCGGCGGCGTCCCTTGGCCCGAGCAAAGGATGATTGATGATCATCGAGGCGCCTCCGAACGTCCGTACGGATCGATTGCCTCCAGCCTGGAATCCACGATCATGATCAGCGACTGCTCCCTTGTTTCAGTGCAGGTTCGGTTGTGCTCCCTGGCCTTTTTCGTCGATAAGGTGGCCTGTCCGGAATCGGTCAAGGCGCATCTCGCGGGCAACAGCGTGCGGCTCGTCCCGAGCCAGAAGATGCGCATAGCAATAGCCACTCGCCGGCGTGGCCTTGAAGCCGCCATAACACCATCCTCCGTTGAAATAGAGGCCATCGATTTCGGTGCGATCGATAAAGGCCGATCCGTCCATGGACATGTCCACGAGCCCTCCCCATATCCTGAGAAGCCGGGCCCGGCCGATCATGGGCATGATCGCCATGCCTCCCTCGCAGACGTCTTCCACGGCAGGCAGGTTGCCGCGCTGGGCGTAGGAGTTGTAGCCATCGATATCTCCGCCGAAGACGAGGCCTCCCTTGTCGGATTGGCTGACGTAGAAGTGCCCGGCCCCGAAGGTCATGACCCCGGGGAGCAAGGGCTTGAGACCTTCCGAGACGAAAGCCTGGAGGACGTGTGATTCGATCGGAAGACGGATTCCGGCGAAAGCCATGACCCGGCTCGAAGATCCCGCGACGCAAACGGCCGTCTTCTCGGCCCGGACGGGACCCTTGCTCGTTTCGACTCCCTTGCAGACACCATCCTCGATCAGGAATCCCGTCACCTCGCACTTTTGGACGATATCGACGCCGAGGCGGTCCGCTCCCCGTGCGTATCCCCAGGCAACAGCGTCGTGGCGCACGGTTCCGCCCCTCGGTTGCCAGAGTGCTCCCCGGATCGGGAACCGGGCGTTTTCGAAATCGAGGTAGGGGCACATCTTGCGAATGCCCTCGTCGTCCAGGATTTCGGCGTCGGCGCCGGCGAGCCGCATCGTGTTGCCACGGCGGACGAACGCGTCTCTTTGGGGGTCCGAATGGTACAGGTTGAGGATCCCGCGCTGAGAGACCATGGCATTGAAATTGAAGTCCTGTTCGAGGTTTTCCCACAACTGGAGTGAAAACTCGTAGAAGGGCTCGTTTTCCGGCAACAGGTAATTGGACCGGATAATGGTTGTGTTTCGACCGACATTCCCGGACCCCAGCCAGCTCTTCTCCAGCACGGCGACGCGTGTCACGCCAAACGTCTTTGCGAGGTAATAGGCTGTGGAAAGCCCGTGACCGCCACCGCCGACAACGACGACATCGTAACCTTGTCCTGGCTCGGCATCGCGCCAGGCAGGGCGCCATCCCCTGTTACCGGTCAATCCTTCCCTGAGGATTCTCATTGCCGAGTATGGCATGGTCCCTGCCTCCCGGATTCCGGGCTCCGATGCTCGGCTCGCTGGTGAGTCGACCTTGCCAAGATCGAACCCACGTGCATCATTGACTATCAGAAAATAGACGGTTTATTTCCGAAAATGGACAAAATTAGACAAAACGAGGAAATTTTCCGGGTTGGAGTTCTCCTGACCGAGGGATTTCCCCTGATGTCCTACGCTTCGGTGGTCGAGCCTCTGCGTGCGGCCAATATCATTGCCGGAAGGACCGTTTGCGAAGTCAGGCACTTCAGTGAGTCCGGATGCGAGGTCAGGAGTTCGGGTTCGCTCCAGGTTCCGGTCGACAGTGCTGTCGGGAGAAGATTGAAAGCGGACCTCCTGCTGGTCCTCGCGGGGGGCGATCCGTTCGGATTCGAACCGGGTCGCATGGATGCATGGCTTCGCAAGCTCGCGCTGACCGGATATGTCCTTGGAGGTGTTTCGGGAGGACCAGTCTTGCTGGCGAAGGCAGGCGTGATGCGGGGACGTCGGATGACCGTTCACTGGGAACACGCTCAGTTGCTTGCCGAAACCGTGCCCGACCTGATTCTCGAGCGCAGCCTTTACGTCATCGACAGGGACCGGGTGACGTGTGGAGGCGGCACGGCGCCGATGGACCTCATGCACGCGCTGTTGTCGGGGCGGTTCGGAACCGAGTTTGCCCGTTCCGTGAGCGACTGGTTTCTGCATACCGATGTCAGGCCGTCGGCCGGACCGCAACGGGCCGGGTTGATCGAACGCGTCGGAACTTCGTGCCAGCCCGTTCTCGATGCGGTCGCGCTGATGGAATCCCATCTTGCCGACCCTCTTTCCCTGGACCAGTTGGCAACCTTGTCAGGCATCTCCGGCCGGCAACTCAACCGGCTGTTTTCCCGCCACATCGGAAGAACGGTCATGGGTCACTATCGGGAGGTTCGGCTTGAGACCGCCAGGCGGCTGTTGGGGCATTCGACCCTGAGCCTGACGGAAATCGCCCTGGCAACCGGGTTTTCGGGATCGTCGCATTTCTCCAGTGCATTCAGGCGGGCCTATGGCCACGCGCCCGGGAAGTTCAGAATGCAAAGACATCGTTTCCCGGCGTTATCCCGGACACCTGACGAGATGAGACTGTAATGCGACGAGAATGGTGCATGCAGCATGTCTTTGCAAACCGCCATCGGCCGTCCCATGTCCGGAGACAACCGGCTCGCGCGCGGCCGCAGCGACATTTCATACCGGAGACAGATTGGAGACGCGGGAGAGGCCGCGCCGAGGATCCCTGTTGACGGGACCGTTTCCGCCAATTCAACCGAGGCCAGGCATTGGCTGGGCCGGGACTATCGATGCGTGAGGCAGGAAGTAGGTCAGATCTCAGCCGGCGTCCTTGCCGTGTACCGAAAATCCCCTGTTCCTGAGACCTTTTTGAATCTCGTAGATAGACCCCCGCTTCTCCGGAAGCGGCAGGGGAATGCGAACCGGAACCGGGCAAAGCCTGGGCTCAAGGGTCGACGCGCCGCAGAGCATCCGTTCGTTGTATTCTTCCATGGAACCGAACGTGGTCATCGATCCCACCACCGGGAAGGCATCCGCCGCCATGCATTCGTAGAACAGGAGCCGGCGGTCACGCGCGGAGGTGTTCAGGGCTGACCCATGTACGATCCGCGCATGGTGTATCGAGATCGAACCCGCCGGCCCCACGAGCGGAACCGCGTCGCCGGCATCGAGTCCGGAAGCCGCGAGATCCATTGCCGCCGCAAACACGCCGTCCACATGGTGGTCGAAGACCGGTCCCCTGTGTGTGCCGGGAAAGACCATCAACGGCCCGTTCTCCAGCTCCATGTCGTCAATGATCACGCCCACGGCCAGGACGTCGTCGTTGGTATGCGGGTAGAAGGCGAAGTCCTGGTGCCACTCGACGGCTGCCCCGTATCCTGCCGACTTCATGTTGAGTTTCGTCGTGTGGAGCCGCAGATCTGGTCCGATCAGGTCGCGCACCGGCGCCAGTACAGGGTCCGAGAACATCAGGTCACTGACGACATCCGAGATCCTGTGCGGTAGCTTGATTCGCCGGATCCGTGGATTGTCCGGTGTATGGCTGTCCTCCAGGTCCAGCCGGTCGTTCGACCGGGTCATCCCCTTGGCCTCTTCCTCAAATCGCGCAATCTCGCCGCGGATGCCGGAAACAGTGTCGTCAGGGATGCGATTCTCCAGGACAAGATAGCCGTGTTCGTCGTAAAATCCGATCTGTTCGGGACTCAGCGCTTCGGGCATCCGGTCACTCCTGCCTCATTTTATCGGGCGCAGGCTGTTCAGCGCTTCGTTTCGGCTTCCGGCAGATATAGATACCGGATCCGGAAACGGCCATACATCCGACACAGGAAGCATCGATGTCCGGATTCAATTCCCGTTCCCGCAAACACCGGTTCGCTTTCGTGACAGGACCGCGCCACACGGGCTCTCACGGAGCAGTACCAGGAGTCGCCAATACCTCGTGAACACGCTCGATTTCACCGAGGAACCGCTCAGGCAGGCGTGCCCAGTCGCGGGCCTCGACCAGGAAGGGGATGTTTGACTCTTGTATGGCCTCCTCGAAATCCCCGATTCGGCCGATTGGGATTTCCTTCAGGCCCGGTCCGCGCAGCACCAGGTCGAGATCACTTCCGTTGTGGCACTTCCCGCTCACACGGCTACCGTAGGCCCAAACCTCGACATCGGGTAAGTGCTGCCGCAGCAGCGCTTCCAGTACAAGGAGATGCTTCGATTCCAGGTAAAGTCGGTTAGTCATCTTCCGCCGCTTCGATCATGGTTGCCAGTGCCTTCGCGTCAGCGACAAAAGCCGAAAGAAGCTTGAGCGTGGCCTCTGCAAATTCGTCGCCGTAGTTGTGGGCAGTATCTTTTCGGTTGTCGCGGTAGAAAAGCCAGCGTTCTGCCGCCTCTGGCTCCATCAACCCATGCTTGACGGCGTGGCGGAAGAGGTCCTTGAAAGTAAGGCGATCCGCCTGCCGATTGCTGGCAAAGTACGCGGCGAGACGTTTGCGGAGCAGCTTGCCGCCTTGTTCCAGTACAAGCTCGAATTCCTTGACGCAGGCGGCGCGGCAGATGTCGTAAAAGATGTCGCCCGACACCTCGTGCTTCTCGATTTCCGCCAAGGCAGACTCTAGGGTCTGGATGCAACGGCGCAGGAAAGTGGTATCGATGCTCATGGGCAACCCTACGCGAACCCCCGCTGAACAAGCTCGGCGGCGATGGCATTGTTCATCCTCACACTTCCGGAGTGCTGCGCGCCTGGTCGCTGGCCAGAATCCCCAGTAGTCCGAATGCCGTAATTGCAACCGTGAACGTGGTGGCGTTCGGCATCTTCCGTTTCACTACCGTTTCTGAGTTTCGCCCAGATTGCCGCGAACACTCTCGTTGACAGTGCAACGGACCTGAACATCGGATTCTCCCATGCTTGACTTTCTCCACTGTAACAAATGGCGCTGTTCCATGTCAGTAGGGTGGGGACGGATCATGGCCGATCAACCACCGCCGGTGCTCGCTGCCGTCCTTCGCCGTCGCGGATCGGCCGTAGTCGACACTTGGCAGGAATCGGGTTTCGATACCGACGCGATCTGGCAGTCGTTGTTTCCCGCCACGTTCTGGACGCTCGACGCCGGCCTGCCATGAAGATTTCGCGTTTTGGTCAGAAATTGGGGGCAGCTGTCGATGACGGCCGCCGGGTGGCGCGTTGAAAAACCGCCAAGGCCGGGTCGTTGCCGTGCATGCGGTCCCCGCTCCGGGCGCAAACCGGTTGCGCCCCTTCGCCCGGACGGTGTAACTTTTCAAAAGTCAGGGAGAGGTCCGACATGCACATTCTTGTACTCCAGCATGCGGCTTGCGAACATCCGGGTTCGTTTCGAAATTTTCTCGGGGAAGACGGACACAGTTGGGTCTCGGTTGAACTCGACGAGGGTGAACCGTTGCCGTCGATCGACGGATTCGATGCCCTCTGGGTGCTCGGCGGACCGATGGACGTCTGGGAAGAAGACAGGCACCCCTGGCTGGCCGCGGAAAAGGAATTCATCCGCGACGCGGTCCAGGTCAGGGGGCTTCCGTTCCTCGGTCTATGCCTGGGGCATCAATTGCTTGCCGAGGCATTGGGCGGTGCCTGTGGCAAGTCGGAGTCCCCCGAGATCGGGGTGCTGGACGTTCGCCTGACCGAAGACGGAATGGACAGCGTGTTCCTGGATGGACTGCCTGAGGTCTTCAAGTGCCTGCAATGGCACGGTGCCGAGGTCAGCCGCATGCCTGAGGGCGCGCGCTGCCTGGCGACGACAAGGGAATGCAGGATTCAGGCGATGCAATGGGGCCCCCGGGCGCACTCGGTCCAGTTTCATCTTGAAATCGAGGACAACACGGTGGCGAACTGGGCGTTGATCCCTGAATACGCTAACGCGCTCCGGGATGCGCTCGGGCCGGATGGCGAGGCTCAGCTCGGAGCCGCATGCGCGGCCGAAATGCCAGGATTTCTTCGTCACGCAGAACGCGTGTACATGAATTGGCTGCAAACCGCGGCGCAAGGGACAGGAACCGGGAGATGATCCGTGAGCCGACCCGTTCGGGCTGTCGGGTTCGGGGCTCCGTCTCGGGCGCCGGCCCCTGCCTGGTCGAAGTGCATATCCGGAATTTCACTTGGCGTTGAGTACGAGAGCGCAGGCCGCATACTGGCTATCCAGTGCAGTCGTACTTGCAGCGATCCTTTGGCTGCTCGGCGATGTCCTGCTGCCGTTCATCATCGGCATTGCTCTTGCCTATTTTCTGGATCCGATCGCCGACCGGCTGGAAGCGGCCGGTCTGTCCCGTGTCCTTGCGATCCTCCTGATAACCTTGGCTGCCGTCGTGGTCGTGATGGTCCTGATCGCGGTTCTGATTCCTCTGCTGATCGGGCAGCTTGTCGAGCTCGCCGAGGCGCTGCCGGAATACCTGCGCCTGTCAAGTGAAATCGCCGCGGCCTGGTTCCCGAGCGTGCTGAACGAGGGTTCTCTTCCGGGAGAAATGGTCAACTCGCTGGTCGATTTCATCAGCGGCCGGAGCGCCGAACTGGCAAGGCGTGTCCTATCTGTAGCGTTCACAATTTTCGATATCCTCGTGATCATGGTCGTTGCACCTGTTGTCGCGGTTTACATGCTGCTCGACTGGGACAGGATGATCTCGACAGTTGACGGTTGGTTGCCGCGCGATCACCGGTCCACGATCCGGTCGCTCGTAAAGGAGGTCGACGCGACCCTCGCGAGCTTCGTACGCGGACAGATCTCGGTCTGCGCGATTCTTGCCATTTTCTACGCCGTGGCGCTCATGCTGGTCGGTCTCAAGTTCGGTCTCGTCATCGGAGTGATCGCAGGAGCGCTGACCTTCATTCCGTATGTCGGTGCAGTTCTTGGCGGGTTGTTGTCCATCGGACTCGCACTGTTCCAGTATTGGGGATCACCGGTGCTGATCGGTGCTGTCGCCCTGGTTTTTGTCGCGGGACAAGCCCTCGAGGGAAACTTCCTGACGCCCAAGTTGGTTGGCAAGGCCGTTGGTCTGCATCCGGTATGGCTCATTTTTGCATTGTCGGTCTTTGGAACCCTGTTCGGGTTTACCGGACTTCTTCTGGCAGTTCCGATCACTGCATGCATCGGGGTGTTTTCGAGATTCGGCCTGCGCCAGTACCTGTCCGGACGCCTATACCGTGGCCGGTCGGACAATTCGTGAGCACGGCCAGTCATTCCTTCCTTTTTGATCATCGCTTGCGATCGTGCCTGAACAGCTGATCTTCGACCTGGGATTGCCGGCTTCACACAGTGGCCAGGATTTTCTCGTGACCGATGCAAACCGGACGGCGGTCACGCTACTTGGTCGTCCCGGGACCTGGCAAAGCGGGTGTTTTCTCATCTGTGGCCCGGAAAAGTCAGGCAAGTCGCACCTGGCAGGTGCCTGGGCAGGGCACGTCGGCGCCGCTATCGTCACGGGTGCCAGCCTTGCCGCCAAGCGCGACCCGGTAGGGCCTGCCGGTTCAGCAATCAGAGCGCTGTGTGTCGAGGACATCCACGCGGTTGCAGGTCGTGCAGAGCTCGAATTCGCGCTCCTTCACGTGATGAACTTTCTCGCGGAACGGCAGGCTTCGTTGCTGCTGACTGCACGTGGTCGACCGCCGGACTGGCGGCCGCTAAGTCCCGAACTCTCCAGCCGTCTCGCGGCGATATCGCAGGCGACGATTGACGAACCCGACGACGAACTTCTTCGCGGGTTGCTTGCCAAGTCCATCGCGGACCGGCAGCTGACCTGCTCGCCAAGCGTACTGGAGTATCTTGTCCGTCGGATTGAACGGTCGTTCCTGGCCGCCGACAGGGTCGTGGACGCGCTTGATAACGCTTCCCTGAAACGGCAGCGGCCGATCACGCGTGCGTTGGCAAGTACTGTACTCGACGACCCCGTATCGGATCCGGAAAGGCCGAAATAGGCGGTGGCGATGACGCGGCGCCGGCCCGGTGGCCTTTGGCCGCACTTGGATATCGAACCCCAATGGAGTATCTCGGGTCGAGAGAACGCAGAACTGCCACGGAGCGCGACAGTGATGTCCGAACTTGCGGTCCGGATACCGGGCCGAAAGAGATGCGCACGCGTTGACCGGGAAACCGGATCTGTTCTCGATGGTTGCTGGAGGCGGGCCGGACTCGGCTGGGAGGTAAGCCATGAACGACGCAGGGGCCATTGAATCCGAGGCTCCCGCCACGCACCTGACCGGTGATGACGGGCCGACGGACAGGGTCGATGGAGATTTCCTGAATTCGTCACCAGGCCCGGGGGTGAGCATCGATGGGGAATTTTCGGGACCCGCGCGGTTTTTCAACCGCGAGCTCAGCTGGGTGTCGTTCAATTGGCGCGTGCTCGATGAAGCCCGAAATCCGGACGTGCCATTGCTCGAACGGCTCCGCATGTTGTCGATTTCCGGAAGCAACCTCGATGAATTTTTTACCGTTCGGGTGGCCGGATTGCGGCAGCAGGTCAGCGAAGGATTTTTCAAGCCGTCACAGGACGGACTGACGCCCGGTCAGCAACTGGCCAGGATCAACGATGACGTCAAGCGCCTGATTGTCGCACAACAGGCGTGCTGGGCCAAACTGTATGGGGAACTTCACGCGGCCGGCATCAACCTGGTGGCCCGAGGCGAATTCAGCGAACAGGACCGGCGCGTTCTCGAGAAGGAATTCGACAACAACATTTTCCCGATTCTCAGCCCGCTTGCCGTCGATCCTGCGCATCCCTTTCCGTTCATCGCGAGCGGCGGCTTGACGCTTGCCGTGCAGTTGAAGGAACGCAGCAAGAGGCGCCAGCTGCAGGCGCTGCTTCCAATTCCCCAGCCGCTGGACCGGTTTGTCATCCTGCCGGACGGCCCGAACGGGCAAACCCGGCGCGCATTGCTTGAAGACGTCATTCTGGAGTTCATCGGGACCCTGTTCCCGGATTACGTGTTACGGGGCCATTGCATATTCCGTCCGCTGCGCGACAGCGACCTGGAAGTCGAGGAAGAGGCGATCGACCTTGTCCGCGAGTTCGAGACTGCGCTGAAACGCCGACGGCGCGGCGAGGTCATCCAGTTGACGGTGTCTTCGGGCGGTCCTGAACAACTCACGCAAAAGATCTTCGAAGCCCTGGCCATGGCCGAGTCCGACGTCAACGTCGTCGACGGAATCGTCGGGATTTCCGATCTCATGGGCCTGATCATCGATCATCGACGCGAACTGCTTTGGCCATCGTTTCAACCGCGGACCCCCGAGCGGGTGCAGGACTTCGATGGCGACATCTTTTCCGCGATTCAACAGAAGGACATGCTGCTCCATCATCCGTACGAGAGTTTCGACATTGTCGTCCGGTTCCTTCAGCAGGCGGCCCGGGACCCGAATGTGGTCGCAATCAAGCAGACACTGTACAGAACGTCGAACCAGTCACCGATCGTCGAGGCGCTGTGCGAAGCCGCCGAGAACGGAAAATCTGTGACAGCACTTGTCGAACTGAAGGCGCGGTTTGACGAGGCAGCGAACATCAGGCAGTCGAGACGACTCGAAACGGCTGGCGTCATCGTCGTCTACGGTTTTCTCAATCTGAAGACCCACGCAAAGATCTCGACGGTCGTCAGGCGTGAAGAAGATCGCCTCGTCACGTACACGCATTTCGGGACCGGAAACTACCATCCGATCACCGCCAAGGTGTACACGGACCTGTCGCTTTTTACCTGCGACCCGCAACTCGGCCGCGGAGCGACCAAGATTTTCAATTACATTTCCGGCTACGCCCGGCCCGAAGGCCTCGAGCACCTGTCTGTCTCGCCTGTGTTCCTCAAGGAGTATCTGCTGGAACTAATCGAGAACGAAATCAGGGTCGCGAAGGCAGGAAAACCGGGCGCGATCTGGGCAAAGATGAACGCAATCATCGAACCGGACGTTATCGATGGCTTGTACAGGGCATCGCGCGCCGGGGTCCAGGTTTCCCTGGTCATTCGTGGAATCTGCGGAATTCGCCCGGGCATAGCCGGGCTCTCGGAAAACATCCGGGTCAAGTCCATCGTCGGACGGTTCCTCGAACACTCGCGCATCATGTGCTTCGGAACGGGTCACGGATTGCCGTCACCGCGGGCGCGTGTCTTCATGTCATCTGCGGACTGGATGGGACGAAACCTTAACTTTCGGGTCGAAACACTGGTCGAAATCAGGAACAGCACCGTTCACGCGCAGATCATGAGCCAGATCATGGCGGCCAATTTGGCGGATCAGGCAAACAGTTGGGTCTTGCAGCCCGACGGAACATATGTCCGCCACGCCGCGGAGGATGAGGATCGAATGTTCAGTTGCCATCGGTTCTTTCTCGAGAATCCGTCTCTCAGCGGCCGGGGATCTGTCGGGGCAAAGGATGTGCCGGCATTGACCCATTCCCGCTAGGCGGCACGGGTCTTTGCAGAGGCACCGTACAATCGCCACCGGTGAGTGTAGGTCACGGTGGCGCTGATCGAAGCCGAACGCCGCAGGGAAACCGGTGTCCATGAGCGGCTGAAGCGGGTTGGCGTCATTGACGTCGGGTCGAACTCGGTTCGGCTCGTCGTATTCGACGGGGCGGCCCGCTCCCCGGCATATTTCTACAACGAAAAAATTCTCTGTGGATTGGGACGCGGACTGCAGAAGACCGGACGTCTCAATCCCGAGGGCAAGGCCCGTGCACTGGCGGCTTTGGAAAGATTTTCGGCCCTGGTTGGCGTGTTCGACATCAAGTCCGTGAAGACGGTCGCAACGGCGGCCGTTCGGGAAGCAACAGATGGCGCGGCGTTCTGTGCCGAAGCCAGAATGCGAACCGGCCTGCACATCATGATCGCAAGCGGTCGCGAAGAGGCACGCCTCTCGGCCCAGGGCGTTCTCCTGGGCTGGCCCGATGCGGATGGGTTCGTGTGTGACATGGGTGGTGCGTCAATGGAAATCGCGGAGGTCAGGGACGGGACTGTCGGGAGAGTGGAAAGTACGCCCCTTGGGTCACTGACCATACGGGGCGAAGAAGGCCGAAACGGCCGGGTGGAGCACGATCTCGTTCAACGAATCCAGGAATTGCGCAGCAGGTTTCCGGGACACAGCCCGAGACTGTTTCTTGTCGGGGGTTCGTTCCGCGCGATCGCCAGACTTGACATGGAGTACCGCGGTTATCCTCTCAAGGTCCTGCATGAATACAGGATGTCGGCGGCAGGCCTGAGTACGACGTTGGCGCGCATTCGATCGGGATGCGCGGAAGATTTCGAGGTCGCTCCATCCATTTCGCCAGGACGCCTCGAGCACGTGCCGGGAGCAGCCAGGGTTTTGTCCGTTCTGGTCGACGTATTCGAGCCCGACGAGATCGCGATTTCCGGATACGGGATTCGTGAAGGCCTGCTTTATGAAAGCTTGCCGGAAAGCCTGCGGCGCCGGGATCCGCTGATCGAGGTCTGCAGGGCGATGGAGACGAGTTCTGCACGATTTCCCGGTTTTGGCGAACGGCTCGCAGATTGGGTGAGCCCGTTGTTCCCGGAAGCGGATAGCGAGCGGCAGCGACTCACTCTCGCGGCGTGCCTGTTGCACGACGTGACTTGGCGCGCCCATCCCGATTATCGCGCGGAAGTGTGTTTTGACAACGCAACACGTGCCAATCTGGGCGGTCTGGATCACACCGGCCGGATATTTATCGGCATGTCGCTCTTTCATCGCTACAGCAAATCCATCGATCCGGGCAGGAACCGCGCGCTGTCCGAGTTCCTGACGCCTGAAGAACTTGAGGATGCGAAAACGCTTGGCAGGGCGATGCGACTCGGCGCCCTGCTGGGAGGAGCGGCGACGGACCGCATGGGAGTTCTCAGGATCGATTCAGAACACGTCAAACTCGATTTTGGCGGGCATGGCCACAGTATCCATGGCGAGGCCATTCAGCGCCGCCTGGATGCATTGGCGCGCGCGGTCGGGAAACAGCCGGTCGTCGCGTTGTGAATCGTATGTCTCCCGGACGCGGGCAACTTGGGCAAATCTCAAACCGTTTTATGGTCAGAATTTATTAAAATTATTTTATTTCAATGAGTTGAAATCAACAATTCCTGAATGCGGGAATTGCGTTGCCTGGTGAATTGCCGTATGGCACTCGGCGAATTCGCTGATCTCTCCAAGGCGGTTCAAAGTCATTGGCCGAGCGAGCAGAGAGACCGGCTCGAACTGAAAAGGGGAACCGCGCAATGAAGATGTCGCGATACTTCCTGCCCATTCTCAAGGAAACTCCGGCTGAAGCGCAAATCGTCAGCCACAGGCTGATGCTGCGGGCAGGGATGATCCGACAGGCCAGTGCCGGGATCTATTCCTGGTTGCCTCTCGGTTACCGCGTTCTCCGGCGGATCGAACAGATCGTCCACGAGGAACAGATACGTGCCGGGCACCATCCGATGCTGATGCCCACACTGCAGTCAGCAGACTTGTGGCGGGAAAGCGGCAGGTACGAAGACTACGGAGAGGAGATGCTCCGGATAACCGACCGTCACGGCCGCGACATGCTGTACGGACCGACGAACGAGGAACTCATTACCGACATTGTCCGTTCGTCGGTCCATTCGTACCGCGACCTTCCGCTGACCCTCTATCACGTTCAGTGGAAATTCCGGGATGAGATCCGTCCGCGATTCGGTGTCATGCGCGGGCGCGAGTTCCTGATGAAGGACGGATACAATTTTGATGTGGATCGCCAGTCGGCAATTCACTCCTACAACCGGCATCTCGTCAGTTACCTGAAGACCTATGAACGCATGGGACTGAAAGCGATTCCAATGAGGGCGGAAACCGGCCCCATCGGAGGGGATCACAGCCACGAGTTTCTCGTGCTGGCGGATACGGGAGAATCGGGGGTCTTTTTCGACAGGCGGATCCTTGACCTGACTCTCGGACGGCGCGAGGTCGCCTATGACGACCCGGACGGATGTGCACGGATCGTTGACGAATGGACATCTCCGTACGCGCGGACCGATGAAACCCATGAAGCGGCCTTGTTTGATGCGGTTCCCGAGGACCGGCGCATGAGTTCGCGCGCGATCGAGGTCGGGCAGATCTTCTATTTTGGCACGAAATACTCCGAACCGATGAACGCGAAGGTTGTCAATGCCGACGGCAAACAGGCTTTCCTTCACATGGGCTCGCACGGCATCGGCGTCTCGCGATTGGCTGGAGCGATCATTGAGGCCTGCCATGATGAGCGGGGTATCGTCTGGCCGGATTCCGTCGCTCCGTTCGACGTCGGAATCGTCAACCTGAGACAAGGTGACGGCGATACGGATGCGGCGTCGCAACGAATCTACAACCTTGCGATGTCCGCCGGCCTTGACCCTCTTTACGATGACCGGAACGAGCGGGCCGGGGCCAAGTTTGCGACCATGGACCTGATCGGACTTCCCTGGCGGGTGACCATAGGGCCGAAGAGCATTCGAAGAGGCATGGTTGAACTCACGTCCCGCAGAACCGGCGAAACCATCGAACTGGAACCCGGCGATGCCATTAACCACATCAAAGGCTTGCCGAAAAAAGAGTAGGATGCTGACTTGGTGCGTGAAGACAGGCTGATCTATGCGCCCCGCAGAGATGGGCGAACAGGCTGAAATCCGGGATTACTGATTCGATGAAGCGAGATGGACGGGGTGACGAGAATCGGCTTCGACCGTTTGCCGGTTTTGAATGGCTGATTGCCTGGCGATACCTGCGCGCACGCCGCAGCGACGGCGGCGTCAGTGTCATGACGTGGATTTCTCTCATTGGAATCGCGCTCGCCGTATTTGCACTCATTGCCACGCTCGGCGTCCGGTCCGGATTTCGCACTGAGTTCACGGCGACGATTCTCGGCGCGAATGCCCATGTTACCGTATATCCGGCACGGAGGGCGGCTGACAGCGGCGGAGTGCGTCCGCGTTTCGAGGACCACGAAAGATTGGTCGAAGCCGTCAAGGGTGTTCCGGGAGTCGTGCGCGTTGCTCCCGTCGTCCGCGGGCAGGTGATGGCGACAGCCAACGGAGCAACGGCCGGGGTCGAAGTCTTTGGTGAAACCCCTGAAGACCTCGCAAGCCTACCCTTGATCAGCCGGCCCGAGGTCAGCCGCGGGCGTATCGCTGACTTTGGGCCCGCCATCGCGGTCGGCGTCGGTATCGCGCGCAATCTGGGGCTTCGGCCGGGCAACCAACTGACATTGATCTCACCGGACGGCGTCCAGACGGCATTTGGAACAGCCCCGAGAATCGACAGTTTCGAAATCGGTTACGTTTTTGGCGTCGGCCGTTACGACATTGACCGGACCCGGGTCTACATGCCGCTCGACCAGGCCCAGGCTTTCTTCAACACGGGATCCGGAGTCGACGAACTCGAGGTCATGATCGAACACCCGGAACTGGTCGAAGAGATAACCAGGGAGATTCAGGCAGCAACCGGGCCTGACACGGTGCTGTGGACGTGGAAGGATTCGAGCGGAGCGTTTCTCGCGGCCCTGCGGATGGAAGACAACATCATGTTCATCATCCTGTCGATGCTGGTCCTTATCGCCGTCATGAACATAGTATCGGGGCTGGTGATGCTGGTTAAAAACAAGGGCCGGGACATTGCGATCCTCCGCACGATAGGCCTGACGGAAGCATCTGTTCTGCGGGTTTTCCTGATCTGCGGAACGACCATCGGCATCGCCGGAACCGTCCTCGGCGTCATATTTGGTTGCCTGTTCGTGATCTACATCGACCCGGTTTTCGAGGCGGTCAACTACATTGCGGGCGGAGGAGTCTGGGACCCGTCAGTTCGTTTCCTCAGTCGATTGCCGGCCCGGCTGGAGTTGGCGGATGTCATGAGTGCAGTTGCGCTTTCGGTCGGGTTGTCGTTCGTCGTGACCTATTTACCCGCCAGGCGCGCGGCCAGAATGGATCCTGTCGAGGCACTTCGATATGAATGAACCACGTGACGGCGGGGATGTCCTCCGATTGGAATCCGTGACCAGGTCCTATCGAAAGGGTCACGTCGGCGAGGTTAGGGTGCTGGCAGGTGTGGACCTCGCCATCCGGCGGGGCGAAGTCGTCGGGCTTGTTGCACCTTCGGGGACAGGAAAGTCGACCCTTCTGCACATTGCAGGTTTGCTGGACTCTCCGGACGAAGGGCAGGTGGTGATCAACGGAACCGATTTCGCGTCGGCCCCCGACGGTCTCCGTACGCGTGTCCGGCGTCGTGAGGTCGGTTTCGTCTATCAATTCCACCATCTCTTGCCGGAGTTCTCTGCAGTCGAAAACGTCGTCCTGCCACAGCTCGCCGCGGGAACGGACCGGAAACGGGCCGATGCCTGGGCAATGGAACTGCTGGAGCGAACGGGCCTCGAAAGACGTGCAACGCACCGGCCGTCCGAGTTGTCGGGAGGTGAACAACAACGAGTGGCGTTCTGCCGCGCATTGGCAAACCGGCCTGATCTTCTGCTCGCCGATGAACCCACGGGAAACCTGGATTCGGGATCATCCGGGGCCGTGTTCGCGGTCATGATGGAACTCGTACGCGAGAGACAGCTATCTGCCCTGATCGCCACCCATGATCGGGGCTTGGCGGTCCGGCTTGATCGCTCGATCAGCCTTGACGAAGGTCGCCTGTTCGATCTCGACCGGGCAACCCGGGAGTGATCAGCGCGTGCAGGATTTCCTGAGGCTGTTCCAGTCCGCCATGTCCACAATTGGGCCGTTTCCGCTGCCTTGCGCTCCGGTCTCCTCGGCCTCGGCAAGAGCTTCGCCAAGAGGACTTTCAAGCCCGATCGCTTCGGCAAGAGGATAACTGGAAAGCCTGGCATTGGAGAAAAGTGCCAAAAGATGCTCGAGGCTTTGAGGCGATGGTTCTTGCGCCAGGACTACGGGCACGAAATCCTGCAAGACCCCGGTCGGGATGTCCCTTCCAAGCAGGAATGCCATCGTGTGCCAGGGTCCTGCGAAGCGGATCAGGTCCCTGAACAGGTGGCGGTTGCGACCGGCGGCAAATTCCATCAGGACGAAACTGGCAGCCAGTTCAGGGTCACCGTCCGGGTCCAGAAGGGAATGGTCGAGGAGAATCTGCCCACCGGGCAAGTGAACGCTCTGGCGTTCACCAAGCTCGACGAAACTGACCTTGACGCTGGTATCGAGAGCAATCGCGTTCATCAGCCTGGCAAGCACGGCCGTTGTGGCCTGCAGGTCGCATTCGGGTCCGTTGACCGTGGCGATTTCCGCAAGAAGCGAATCATCAATTGCCTGGATTCGAATATTTGGCGTGACCAGGACGGCTTGCTCCTCGAGGGCATTAGGTAACAGGGTCATCCCGAAATATGTTCCGGTTGCAATGGCCGCGCCGACACACGCGAACATGAGTTTTTGCCGGATCCGCGATATCCTCACTGGCTTGTGGCTGATGGAATGGAATACATCGATCGCTTCGATCATGTGCGGATCGGTGATTTCGATCGTCTCGGACTCGGTGGCCCCGGGTGAGTAGACGGCTGGAAACTGTTTGGGGTTCAGCCTGTTGATCGCATGAAGGTCCCAATGGGCGAGAACGTTATCGTTCAGGTCCTTGACCAGTAGCGCAGTACGGCCGAGAGATACGACGACTTCACGGCGCTGAGCATCCGGAGCCTCTCTCCACAACTCCAAACTCTCGAGTTGATCATATTGGTTTAGTGCTGTAACCACTGCTCGATACGCCATTCTTCGTGACGTTTAACTATTCCGAACATAATTGACGTCGGCCTGGCCCGCCAGTCTCTTTTTGTCTTGGATGTTAGCGATGCAGTTTTTTTCGGGCTGCTGCCGGTCGGCTGGACACCCGGACAACCGCCGTGGGCGATGACGGGTCGTTTTTCCACCGTTTCCGGCGATGTTCCACCTGCCACAGATGATGGATCCCGGTGGTCGCAGACGGCAACAGACTCTGAAAACGACATGATTCGGCCTGTCGGCGGCATATCGGGTGCGCGAATCACCCCATTCCGGGTGTAGGAAAAACCAAGCGCCCCGATAAAACGCTACAGTCCAGTCCACTACAGGCGACGCAAAAGGCTCTGTTTTGCTCCTCCAGCCCCGCGCAGCCGGATTCGGAAGTCACAAGGACTTCGCCATTTGCCGCAGCTGAAACTTCTGGATCTTGCCCGTCGACGTCTTCGGCAGTTCCCGAAAGAAGACGGACTTCGGCGTCTTGAACCCGGCCAGCCGTTCCCGGCAGAAGGCAATGAGTTCAGCTTTTTCTGCCACCATGTTTTCCTTGAGTTCGACGAATGCGCACGGGGTTTCGCCCCATTTCGCGTCGGGACGTGCAACAACCGCACACAGGCTGACGGCCGGATGAGCCATCAGTGTCGCTTCGACCTCGACAGACGACACGTTTTCGCCACCCGAGATGATGATATCCTTGAGGCGATCGGTGATCTGTATGTAGCCCGCCTCGTCGCGATAGGCGATGTCGCCGGTTCGGAAACTTCCGCCAGCGAAGGCTCCACGGGTGGCTTCGGGATTTCGATAATACCCACGCATGACCGTGTTCCCCTTCATGATCACTTCGCCAAGGGTTTTGCCGTCGTGGGGAACCGGTACGCGGGTTTGCTGGTCGACGACGTCAATGTCTTCCATGACCGGTATGCGAATTCCCTGGCGCGCCATTCGGGCATAGCGCTCCTCGCTGCCGATACCGTGCCATTCCGCGGGATGCAGGCATTCGGTGACATGGCCATAGGTCTCGGTCAGGCCATAGACCTGCATGATCGTAAAGCCCAGTTCCTCGACGGCCTTGATGGTGGAGGGTGAAGGCGGGGCGCCGGCGGTGAACACCCGGATCTCGTGGTCGAATCCCACACGTACCGCGTCGGAAGCATTGACAAGCATGTTCAGGACGATCGGAGCGCCGCCAAAGTGCGTAATGTGCTCATCCCTGATCGCGCCGAAGATACTCTCGGCGTTGATATTGCGACAACATATGATCGTGCCGCCGACGAGCGGCATCATCCAGGTATGGCACCATCCATTGCAATGAAAGAGCGGAACGACAGCCAGGAAGCGGGGATAGAGCGTCATTTCCCAGGAAATGACCGTCCCCACCGTCATGAGATACGCCCCGCGGTGATGGCAGACGACCCCTTTCGGTCGACCGGTTGTTCCTGACGTGTAGTTGAGTGAGATCGAGTCCCACTCGTCCTCGGGATCATGCCATGCGAATTTCGGGTCGCCTGAGGCGAGCAGTTCCTCGTATTCCAGGAATTCGCCGGAAGCGGGGAATCCGGCGGCCGGATCGGCCACTTCGACCAGCTCCGGGCCGGGACCGTCCATCAATTCGAGTGCCCGCCGGACCGTTGGCAGGAACTGGCTGTCCACCAGGGCAACCCGGGCGTCGCAATGATTGAATACATAGGCAATCGTATCGGCGTCGAGACGGACGTTGATCGCGTTGAGAACGGCGCCTGCAGCGGGAACACCGAAGTGAGCCTCGGAAATTGCGGGGATATTCGGACAAACGGCCGACACGACGTCACCGGGTTTGACCCGCATCGACGACAGTGCGGACGCCATGCGGCTGCACCGGTCATGGAATTCGCTCCAGTTGTATCGACGGTCGTCGTAGACAAGCGCTTCCCGATGACCGAAAACGTCCCGTGCTCGTCGAAGATGGGATAGAGGTGACAGGGGAACATAGTTTGCCGGGTTTTTTTCGAGGCCGGTTTCGTCGGCCATTGCTGCCATGACGTTCCCCCCTGACTCTGTTTCAGTGCTGTGCGGCCGGGTTTCGGGTTTAACGACCGGGTCTGTCGAAATCACTTGACGATTGGATAGCAGTTTGTCGTGAACTGACAAACAGAAAATCCGGTCCGGTCATCGGAACCAGGGCCGGCCACCGGGATCAAGGGGCAATCGATGGTGTCATCGCTTCCGTCACGGACCTTGCAGGGTGGAGCCATGATTGTCGGGGCCATGTCGATCATCGGCCTTATCGATAATTTTGTCCTGATGATTTCCGAGGAAGCTGGACTGTGGCAGTTCCATCTCGTGCGATCCGTGATCGGGTGTTCGGCCCTGCTGTTGTTCTGCCGCCTGACCCATCGGCAGATCATGCCGAGGAATCTCCGTGCCGTCGTGTTGCGATCGGTCCTGATCACGATTTCGATGATGCTCTATTTCGGATCGCTCTCGGTATTGCCCATCGCCGAGGCTGGCGCTGCGCTGTTCACCTCGCCGATCTTCATCCTGTTGTACTCTGTCCTTCTGTTCCGGATCCACGTTGGCCCGGTGCGGATTGCGGCGGTTGCGCTCGGGTTCGCAGGTGTTCTCGTCGTACTTCGTCCCGATCCTGAAAATCTGACGATCGTGGCGGTTTTCCCGTTGTTTGCCGGAATGTTCTATGGACTTGGGCAACTCATCACGAGGCACAAGTGCGCAACCGAAGAAACGGCCGTATTGCTGCTCTGGTTCTTTCTGACGCTCGGTGCGGCCGGGCTGACTGGTTCGGTCGTCCTGGCTTTTGTGCCGGTTCCAGAAACCTGGATCAATGCCGCCCCTTTCTTTGTGCAGGGATGGGTGACCCCGACCGACCGATTCCTGTTCTGGACCGTGGTTCAGGCTGCGGGTTCGCTGATCGCCGTTTCGGGCCTGATTCGCGGGTACCAGATCGCCGACCCGACCCTTGTGGCGGTCTTCGAGTTCAGCTTTCTCTTTTTCGCCGGAATTTGGGGCTGGATTCTGTGGCGCCAACAGCTCGATGAATTCGACATACTCGGAATTCTCGCCATCGCCATCGCCGGGTGCCTGATCGCAGTGAGGAGCAACAGGAAGGTCTGACTGCGTAGTAATGAGAGGTGTCCTGATGCGTTGAGGCAAACGACGCTTGAGAACACGTCCTCTTCCGCACGATCCTGTGGCGTCATTGAACCTGTTGAAGGCACGCAATGTGGACATCATTCGTTTCTATGCCGCGGTTGACTACACCCGCCATTCCGTTCGCATGCGTCGCGCGGTCTGCCGATCTTGGTACGAAGCTGCTTGACCGCAGGAAGGTCGTTGAAAACTTGGAAAAGTAGCTTGCAGCAATTCAGGTTCTTTTTTGTCAAAAAAACCTGACGTGCTCGACCCGACGAGAAGGGTCTGGTCCGCGGATACGCGGATGCGCTTTTCTGATCGGGATGTCCATTGATGTTCGCGCGTCATTTTTTCACCAGTACGACTGATGTGCATGTGAACAACATGAAACACGTCCATATGCCCATCACCATTGACGTGCAGTTGACGCGAAGATGGTTGAAAAATTGAAAAGACGATAACGGCACCAAACAAAAAAACTGTCCGCTTCCCAGGAGATGTTGCGGACAATTCAGGACGACGTAGGCAACGTGGTCAAGAACTGTGAGCTCATCAGCAAAACGCATCTTTAGCGTTTGCGGCGAACAGGCTTCTGAAAGATGTCATGGCCAGTTGGCTGGTTGTGACACGCCCGGAGAATCGGCCCGGAGAGATGACCGATTGGTACTCATCCTTTTGGGAATTCTGCCTTCGGTACCGTACTGATGAGTTGGGGGATGAATGGTGTCTCTTGCCTGAGCAATCGCTCCTTTGTTTCGCTGAAAGTCCCGCGATTCCGAGACAAGTCGTCGACTGGAGCCCAAGGGCATCGGGAAACAGTCGCCCGTTGCCGTATCAAACCTCGATCGATGATCTGAAAATACGCTGCCGACAAGAGAGGAATTAGCGCAGAACGACAGGTTCCTTACTAATCCTTATCCGTTGTCGTATGCGGTTTATTGTTCAGTTCACTACTGTCCCGGTGTCACATGAAAAATATCATTGTTAGTGTTTCAGCCAGTTCAATATTCAACCCGTGGGAACCGTACATCGCAGCGGTTCTCCTCTGAGTGCACGCCCCACCTCCTCCGCTGCCAGCCTTTGCAGCCTTTCGAGTGACGACGTGGAGTACCAAGCCGCATGCGGAGACACTGTCAAGTTGGCGGCTTTCCATAAACCGTGTTCTTTTGGAAGAGGTTCAGTTTCGAAAACATCAAGGGCCGCGGCTGCAATCTGGCCCGCGTTCAGTGCATCGGCAAGTGCGTTTGTATCTACCAGGGCGCCACGTGCCACATTCACGAGCACAGCCTCTGAACGCATCGAGGCGAGAAATTCAGCGTCTACAACATGGTAAGTTTCGGTCGTGAGCGGGGAGTGAAGTGAGATCACATCGCTTTCGCGAACGAGGGTCTCTAGGTCAACCAGGTTGACACCAATTCCTTCCGCCACCGATGAATCCAGATAGGGATCATGCACGATAAAGTTGAAGCCGAAATTCTTGAGTCTATGGACAAGTGCGCGACCAATGCGTCCGAGGCCGAGCAATCCCACGGTGGTCTGATCAAAAGGATGGACTGGTACGGCCTGAACCGCTGAGTTCCACATGCCTGCCCTGCATTCAGCGTCTAACTTGGGCAGCTTTCGCAAAAGCGTCAAGACGGCAGCGGCGGCATGTTCAGCCACTTCGTTCGTGCAGTAGTCAGGCACATAGGCGACCTTTAGTCCTAGTTTGCGAGCCGCCTGGATGTCTATGTTATCGTAACCCACGCCGTACCTTATAAGGACCGCGCCTGGCGCCAAACTTTCCATTACCCGGCAGGAAATCGGTGCGAATTGTATCAAAGCGACATTTGCACCGGCCACAAATTCCGGGAGGCACTCGATTTCGGCGACGCGTTGTGAAGCGAACTCCGCTCCGGCATCGGATGCCGCCGCTTCCTCGAGTGCAAGTGTTTCGAAGTTGTGATCAGTAACGACTACCCGTTTCATTTCTCGTCCTTAGACTCTCAGCAACAAACTATCCCGTCGCTGTTCGGATCAGTTTCCGTCAGTTTTCCCGGTGCGGTTTGCCAAGGGATAGATGCCGGCATACAAGCAGATCGGCAAATTCGAATGTCTTTCTATTGTAGCAACCAAGCTAAATTCCAACAATTCTCTTTGCGATTCCGCCTGGGCCAGTCCCTGCGAGTGAAGAAATTTTTTGTTCCCCCAATTTTTCGCTACAGAAATCGGGCGGCAGGAAACAGCTTGAAATGCGTCAGATTTTTTGGCCAGTCTTGGCATTCTTCCTGACGGGCCCCGGTGAAATCCTTTGAAGACGCCCCGTTCACTCCAATTGCCGGCAGCAAATTCTTGTCATTCAGGGCCCAATTTTCGGACTTCGCATAATTCCGGCGCATGAAAACGCGGTCGGGCGCAACAATCTTGTGCCCGTTGCCCTTCGAAATACCGGTGGATTCGGTTTGGGGCAGCCATGCGTGCAAGGATCATATTGCCTGGTTGGACGAAGCCTTCATGCCATCCGGGTTTCCGTCAATCTGGACGATCGCCCGGTGTAGAAATGACATGGTCCAGAATTTCAAGATCGCCGTGTCGAGACATAAATCGTGACATTGCCATTTTATTATAATAGCATAACCTCTGAATTAGTTTGCTGTTTTTTGATACCAAGGGTCAAACGAGCGCTCCTCGAGAAAAGTGAGACAGCGCGTGCACGTGTACCCGGGAGATTAGATGGAAAAGCGCCCGTCAACTTTGATCTTGGCGAGACCGACGTCTGAGGAGCGGGCAAACATCCCGGATGCGAAGTTGCTGATCAACCTTTTCGAGCAGATGGTAATGCTGCGCATGTTCGAAAGGGCGGCACAAGTTGCCTGTCGGAAGGGAGAAACGCCGGGTTTCCTGCACCTCTATATCGGCCAGGAAGCCACCGGTGTCGGAATTTGCGCGCATCTTCGGCCAACTGACTGGATCACGTCGACGCATCGAGGACATGGCCATGCTCTGGCCAAAGGGAGTGACCCACGAAAAGTCATGGCCGAGCTGTTTGAAGAACCGACGGAATCTGCGGAGGACGCGGCGGCACGATGCATCTCTATGACCAATCCGTGGGCCTGTTTGGGACCAACGGAATTGTCGCGGCCGGAATTGGCCATGCCGTAGGCATCGGATTGGGCGCGCGCCAACGTGCCTCTGATGACATCGGGGTCGCTTTTTTTGGTGATGGTGCAGTCAACCACGGGGCGTTTCACGAATCCGTCAATCTTGCCTCCGTTCAGATGGCGCCCGTCATATTTGTCTGCGAAAACAATCTCTATGCGACAGCAACACCGTTCGAAAGCACGACGCTGAACACGGATGTAGCAGCAAAAGCTGCAGCTTACGGTTGCCCGGCAGTATCCGTTGACGGAAATGATGTGCTTGCCGTGTGGCAGGTTATGAAGGAGGCGGTGGCTCGTGCCCGTTCGGGAGAGAGTCCCACATTGATTGAAGCCCGCACGTACAGGACGGTTGGCCACCATGAGGGGGACCCGGTCGTCGGGACCTATCGAACCCAGGACGAGATTGATTCCTGGGTGAAGCGGGATCCAATCGAGACGTTTCGATATCGGCTTACTGAAGAATTTTCCGTTGCGACCAACGAGGAACTGGAAGCCATTGAAGT
Source organism: Paracoccaceae bacterium (assembly GCA_963664045.2). GTDB lineage: Bacteria > Pseudomonadota > Alphaproteobacteria > Rhodobacterales > Rhodobacteraceae > JAPPHA01. The sequence goes on from CAXXGT010000009.1 coordinate 724,986, forward strand.
CCGTATCGGTGCAGCGATCGACGAGTGCACCGAATACGCGCGACATTCTCCAGAACCTGACCCGGCGACGGTTTATTCGCACGTATTCTGCGACCCGCTGAACCCTGAAGTAGCCCTTGCCGCGCAGCCACCGTGCGCAAACCGAGAACAGGGTTGGCTCGAGGCCGTGCGCGACGGTATCGCCGAAGAAATGCGAGCGAATTCCAACATCATTTACTTTGGGGAGGGCACTGGCGAAAGGGGGGGCAGTTTTGCTCATACGAAGGAGTTGTGGCAGGAATTCGGTGCCGGGCGGATGATCGACACGCCAATTTCCGAGCAAGGCTTCACGGCAGCTGCAATCGGAGCCTCGGCGACAGGCACCCGTGCCGTTGCCGACCTGATGTTCGCGGATTTTGCCTTCGAGGCAGCTGGACAGATTATTCATCAGGCAGCCAAGTTGCGCTATATGACCAACGGTTCGGTTAGCGCCCCGGTTGTGATCCGCGCAGCGGCCGGTGCTCTCAGGAGTTCTGGTCCGCATCACAGTGGCTGTTACCACCCGATTTTCGCCCATACACCAGGACTAATTGTCTGCGTACCCTCGAGCGCAGCGGATGCGAAAGGATTGATGAAGACCGCTCTTCGGGCTTCTGATCCGGTGATGTTTCTTGAGCCGAAAGCGTTGTTCTCATCTAGGGGCGCTGTTCCGGAGGTGCCGCATTACGTACCTTTCGGAGTTGCGTGTGTGGTGCGAGAGGGCAGCGACATTACAATTGTGGCTACGGGCCAATTGGTAAGGCATGCGCTCGAGGCCAGCTCACTCCTTGCCGACGAGGGTGTCGAAGCCGAAGTAATCGACCCACGCACGATCATGCCACTAGATGTGGAAACAATTGTTTCCAGCCTGTCTAAAACCCACAGGATTCTCGTGGCGGATGAAGCATGGGCGATGTGTGGACTTGGAGGCGAAATCGCACAAACAATAAACGAAGTTGCATTCGACGAACTGGACGCGCCGGTGGGGCGGCTTCACTCCGCTGCCGTCCCACACCCCTTTTCGCCTGCTTTGGAAGGCGCGGTCGTGGTCGGTGCTGCCGGTATTGTCGATGCTGCACTTGCCGTGATCTCTGGCCAGCCACCGGTACCTCAGCACTGGTTTGATCAAAGACTCGAGCGTACCACGCCACCCCCACAATCGTCGATCAAGTCACTAGCTGCCTCCTCCACGGCTGCGGTCGAGAGAGAAGATTCGACGATTCGCTCTGGACCCAACGGCGAACCGATCGTGATGCCATTCGGAGACCTGACGGTGTCGGAGGGCAAACTGGTCGCATGGCTCAAAGAAGAAGGTGAAGTCGTGGAAGAAGGTGACTTGGTGGCCGAAGTCGAAACCGACAAGGTAGTGGTTGAAATCACGGCGAACGCAGCAGGGCGAATGGGGCCGCTGGAATTGGAAGTCGGCAGCTTGGTGCCCATGGGTGGCCGGATAGGGTCAATTCTTTAGCTCATGAAAGAGAACTGTGTCCGCATGTCCGTCGCTTTGGCGGCGTTGGGTCCAACCACTGCCAATTGTGGTACGGCCACCCGACAAGATCTCCGCTGACTGCAAGGCAGCGTCGGCGGGACAGGAATCATCCGCCTGGCATCTGAATTGCCGCTTGTACCATTGCGAGACGTTGAATTGCCGCCCCCTAGCGTGCATAATCCCCGCAACATTGGCGAACAGGATCACACCGAGTCTTGTACACGCAACATAATTTTACCGGCAACAGATCACGCGTGGCATTGGAGCGTCGAAACGGGCCGTATTATCGACAGTTGTCCGATCATATTCGGCGCCTCATTTCAGACGGCGAAATGCCCGTGGGATCGGATCTTCCGAAGGAAGCGGACATTGCTGATCAATACGGTGTAAGCCTGATCACCGTTCGAAATGCGCTCAAGGATCTTGAACAGGAAGGTCTCATTCTGAAGCGTCCGGCAAAACCCGCACTCGTCATGGGTCGAAGCGTCGATACTGGCAAGGCATTGAGTCTCCGCAACTTCACGGACATGGCATACCTTACTCGTAATGGTCGGCTTGAGGTCTTGACTTTCGTCAAGGAGGAATCCCCGGTTTTTCTGAAACAATTCGGTCCGGAATTCGGTGCGTCCGGATACTGCTTGCGTGCGATCTTGATCACTGATGGCGTGAAGCGCAGTTTCATCACGTGTTACTTGCCGACAGACGTGGGTGCAGATCTATCGGCCAGCGACTTTGACGACGCTCTCATCTTCAACACGATACAGAAACATCTCGGCACGCGCCTCGAAGTGGCCCACTTGACCGTGCGTGCAGAAGTAGCATCGGATGAAATTGGTAATTTTCTCGGAATCAAGAAGGGTTACCCCTTACTATCGCTTGAAATGTTGTACGAAACGGCGCTGGGCAAGCGCGTCGAATACACCGTTGGTCTGCATCGAGCCGATTTTTTTAGCATCACTTATGATTCGCACAATGACATAACCTGACTTCCTGACTTTCAAGGATTCCAGATGCACCAGGCGCGACAATACAGTACTTCGGCTCGATTCAAGAATACGTGGTGAATGACTGCAAGTTTTCGGAATTTCAATCTGTTTCCAAGAATGGAACGGCCGCAAGTCCCTTCACTCCAACGTTTACGGCAAAGAGCCCTCCCGGGTTATTCTGCCCCACAAAGTGTGTTTCCGGACGTCTGAGCACTGCTGTCGTAACGTAAAGAACGTCCAGATCTGGTCCACCGAACTCGCAGCAGGTGGGAAGGTCGGTCGGCATGGAAATGGAGCACATCAACTTGCCGGCCGGATCATAACGATTGACCATGAAGGTCACCGGGACCGTCAGCCAATAGCAGCCTTCTTCGTCAACAGTTGCCCCGTCGGCCACACCTCCAGTATCTGCCATGTCGATGAAGGTCTGTCGTCCGCCGATCTCGCCAGTAGATGGATCGAAATCATACTTCCAGACCTTGCTGCCGTGACTATCAGAAAAATACATCGTCTTGCTGTCCGGACTCCAAGCAAGCCCGTTGCTGCAGCCAATTCCATCGATCATTGTTTTTACGGAGAGGTCAGCATCCATCCGGTATAGCGCACCCAGTTTCTCAACCGGTTGATTGTGCGCCTCGAACATGCTGCCAGACCAGAAACGTCCCTGGCGATCTGTTTTCCCGTCATTCATTCTGGTCTTTGGCTGATCCGGATCTGGATCCATGATGTGTTCGAACGCACCTGTCAGAGGATCGAAAAAATAAAAGCCGCTTTCCATTGTGAGCATCAATCCACCCTTGGCACGCAACCCAAGGCATCCCAGACGCTGGGGCGCTTCCCAGGTCAGGTCATCGCCGGTTTTCGGGTTGTAGCAGTGGATCAGCTTCCCCCAGATGTCTATCCACCAAAGCACACCGGCTACAGGATCCCAAGTCGTGCCTTCTCCAAGTTCGGCCCTTGCATCCAACACGCATTCAATCTCGGCCATGGTACCTCCAACATTTACCGGTTTCGATTAAGGACGAACAGGAAGTTGCATGATCCGCGGCCGGCGAATATCCGAATCCAGCCGTCAGACAAGTATTCTTCTGAGGCAAATCAACCACCAGGTGAATCTGTTTCCGGAAGACCGTAGCGTGTATTCCCGGTCATTCAAGCTCCTGTCCAAGCAAACCGGAATTTCGTAATACTTTTGCGACTACTTGATAGGTAAGTGCAACAATGAAGTGCGACTTGTCTGGACGCGTGGCAATAGTCACAGGCGCTGCGGGCTCCATAGGAAAGGCGATTGCGACGCGCCTTGCAGAAAGCGGTGCCTCAGTGGTCGTGTCCGACATTAATGGAAGTGGCGCCAGGTCGGTTGCGGCCCAATTGAAGAATGCCTTGGCTGCGACCACAGACATTACGGTCCTTTCTTCCGTTGAGGCTACGGTCAACCAGACTCTGGAGCGGTTCGGACATATCGACATTCTGATCAACAATGCGGGGAAAAATTCAGTCGACCACCGGGTGAGCATCGACAGGTTCAATCCCGATGTTTGGGATGACATTGTCCGCCTCGACCTTGACGGTCTTTTCAAGGCTACAAGGGCGATTTTGCCACCAATGGTGGAAGCCGGCAATGGTGGTCGGATCGTGAACATTGCATCAGTCGTCGGCCTGGCCGCGATGAGATTGCAAAGCCCGTTCAACGCCGCCAAGGCAGGTGTGGCTCACCTGACTCGCGCCATGGCATTGGAACTGGGACCGAAGGGCATTCTGACCAATGCCGTAGCACCGGGTTCCGTAATTTCCGAACCCACGCGGCGCTTGTTCTATTCGGAGGATGGATCCATGTCCGAACATGCGGCGGAGTTCATGCGGCACATCACGATGGCTCGTCCCGGTCGGCCCGAAGAAATCGCGGAGGCGGTCCTCTTCCTTTGTTCGCCGCATGCAAGCTACATCAACGGTCAGATTCTGGCGGTGGACGGGGGATGGTCGACGGGCTTCAGGATGTGAAGATTCAAATGGAAATTGACATTGCGGGAATGCGTGTGACGTCGGTCGGGGTTGAAACCGCGATTAGTTCCGCCGCGCTTGAATCTCTAGTTGCGAACGGCGGGTTGCCGTTATCGAGCGAGCAGGCAGCCACCGAAGCCGACATCCTGTTGCTTTCCTGGAGCCTCATGCCTCGTGAACTTGACCGTCACGATGGTGACGGCCTGATATCTGTTGCGGGCGATGTCTCTGATGCAATGAGCCAACGCGGCTATGGCAGCTTGATCTTTCTGCTGTCGGCAGTCGCGGCCGTCCCGATGAGGCGACACATGGAGTATTCTAAGGAGATGGCGAAAGCAGTAACGGCCATGCGCTGCCTGTCAATGGGAGCTTCTCCTGACGTACGGGTCAATGCATTGGGATTTGGCTGCATCGGCAATGCTGCAGCGGTTTCAGGTGATGCGTCGATGTTGACTCACGTTCCACTTGAACGTCATGGACTGTTGAGCGAGGCGGTGGCAGCCGTTCTTTTCATGGCTGATCCCGCGAATAGCTATACATCCGGCCAACTCTTGGCCATAGACGGGGGGTGGAGCGTTGGCTACGGGCGGAACTTCTGAACTGATCACCCTCGCCACACAAGAAGTTGAACTCGGGCTTGTTCCCAAAATCGGTGGAGCAGTTTCACACTTTCTCTGGCGAGGACGACACATGTTGCGTCCGCTGTCGAACGCCGACGCATCTGAGAACCGTGTCTTGGGTGCGGCTATGTTCCCCATGGTTCCAATCGTCAATCGCGTATCAGGAAACGCGTTTACGGCTGGCGGGAGGCGTTACACGGTTCAACCTGGGTGCGTTTCTGATATGGGGTAGGTTATTCCCTTTCTGTTCACCTTTCAGGCACTATATGTTCGCCTGTTGCTGTTAATCCGTTCCATTGAGTCACGATTCTGGCCTTTCAGGCCGCCCCGTCGGCTTCCCTACGGGTGCCGTTCCATGCATCAGGAGGGATGGATTTCGATTGCCCCGCCACGCTTCCCGAGAGCTGTCTTGTTGCCTTGCGCGAGGAACTCGGCCATCTCTTTCCGGGGCATTTGTCAGAAGAGTTCGTGGCGAACATGGCGGGAACACACGAGCGCCTGGAAGCCTTTTCCCGGCACGGATCCTCCGAGATCCTCGAGGACGGCGTTGCCGATGCAGGCGACCGGCTTTCGGCGGCGATCATGCGCACCGCCTTCGGTTCGCTGGACGACGGCGCGGCCTGCATCGCGCATGACGGGGAGAGCTACCGGCGCGAGGACGTTTCGCGCAAGCGGGTGATGACGTCCTTCGGAGCGATCGAGTACGAGCGACCCCGCTACCGGCGCAAGGGGCGCCCGTCGCTGTTTCCGGTGGATCGGCGCGCCGGGCTGATCGAGAGCTTCTGGACGCCGCGCGCGGCCCGCATCGCCCTCCACCGTCTGGCCCTGCTGCCGCCGCGGGAATGCGTCCGCACCTTCCGTCAGCAGGGCGGGATGCGTCCGAGCGTCGCGAGCCTTGTGCGCCTCTACGAGGCGGCCGGGCGGCGGTGGGAGGAGATCGCGCAGGACGCCCTTGCGCGGATCCGCGACCAGGAGGAGGTTCCGGACACGGCAGCGGTGGCCAGCATCCAGATCGACGGCGTCATGGTGCCGATGCTGGCGGAAGCCCGTGCAAACAAGGGCGAAGGCGGCGTCGAATGGCGGGAGGCGGCCTGCGCCACGGTCTCTCTCGGAACCGCTGAGGGGGAGCTTCTCCGCACGATCCGTCATGGCCGCATGCCGGAGCGGAACAAGCGCCGCCTGAAGGATCTCGTGGTCGACGAGGTGGACGCGATCCTGGCGAAACGCCCGGACCTTCGCTTGGTGACGATCGCGAACGGCGCCCATGACAACTGGCGTTTCCTGGAAAGAGCCTTCCCGGCAGCGGACCAGGTACTCGACTTTTTCCATGCGGCTCAAAGCCTCAAGAAGGCCATGGACCAAGCCTACGGCAAGGACAGCGGGCGCGGGATGCAACGCTGGCGCGCGCTTCGCCGGACACTGCTCACCGAACCCGGGGGTGTCGACCGGGTGATCGCGTCTCTGCGCTACCTGAGCCGCCGGCGCGCGCCCTCGGTCTCCGGCGTCGTCGGCTATTTCATCAACAATCGCGAACGCATGGATTACGCCACGTACAGGGCTGAGAACCTGATGGTTGGAAGCGGAATCGTGGAGGCGACGAACAAGCTTCTCGTCACGCAGCGGCTCAAGGGGTCGGGCATGACCTGGAGCATGTCAGGCGGCGAGGCAATCCTCTCGTTGCGGGCATTGGTGATGTCAGAACGCTTCGATGCAGCGTGGAAAATTCTAGGCCCATACTGGCAAAGTCACGACGACACGGAAAACCCCGAAATTGTCCCCATATGAGAATCGGTCCCGTTCAACCTAATGTATGTGATCAGCGCTTTCACGTTCATGGAACGGGCTGGCAAAATCCTTGGCATGTGGTCAGTGTCTCAAGGGTTGCCGCAGAACTCGCGCTGAATGTGCAGGCCGGAGAAGATCCCTTCAATTATTGCGCGACGGAGCAATTCCGATTGCTCGGCGACGGTTTCGAAATCAACATGGAGTTGACCAACACCGGTGCTGAAGCAATGCCAATGGGCATGGGGCAGCACCCATGGTTTAACCGTAGCCAAGGTGCAACCATCGAATTTTTCGCTAGGAACTTCTATCTTGAGGGGCCGGATTACACTTCGGGCTTGCGAATCGCACTTCCTGCCGAACTTGACTTCTCGAATCAGCGAAGCCTTCCTGCAGCGTGGCTAAACAACGATTTCGGAGGGTGGAAAGGCTCTGCTACGATACGCCTGCCAGCAGAAGACGTCACGCTCTCCATGGCCGCCGATCCAATTTTCGGCCATCTCATGGTTTATTCTGACCCGTCCATGCCATTCTTCTGCTTGGAACCTCAAAGCCATGCCGCCGGCGCGCTAAATCGCCCTGAATCCGCCGATCCTGATAGCGGTCTTGTTATCCTAGGTCCGGGCGAGAGTTTGAGCGGGGCGATCCGGTTCCAAGTTCGCGAAGGGCTCGACTGAACAGGCTTGTCAATTCCCTTTACCGAAGACGATTCACTATTGGAATTTGTAACAGGATTCCTGCAAACACCTCAGAAGACACAGCAGCATCGGTTGATGCAGTAACTCTGGTGTGTATTTCGGTGGTCCCGAACCCTGGGAACAAAACTGCGAGTCGCAGCGAGCGACATGGCTCCAGAGTAAATCCATCCGATCGGTGTCCAGCCCGGGCGGCCTATGGTCGCCCGCACAAGGTACGGAAGACCGTCGCTTTTGTCTGAATTGCGATTTTCCGGCATTACGATCCGGCACCCAATGGCGGAATCCACCGGAGTCTCGAACTCCCTGTACAGCCTGCAACGGCTGGCACCCGAGTTCGACATGACAGGTAGAATGGTGGATGCTGTCGCGTCGGTTTGTGACTGGGCCATGAAGATGACCGAAAGATCCGATGCCTGTGTTTGCAGCAATATCGCGTTGCTAAGACAGGGCCGAGATCATTGATTTGGACGTTTTTTTGCGCCCCAATGCTCAATGATTTCCGGATAAATCCGCCCGGACAATTCGGCTGTTGAAACGATGCAAAACCGTCTTGTGATACAGGCACGGGATTCGATGCTGGTCGTACCGAATCTTGGTATTTCCCCAGTCTCCCTAACCTTCAAGCGCATGTGAAACGAGCGATGCCGCTTGTGGGGCTGGTGGTATCAATGACCTCGGCGATCAAAACAAACGTGACAAGAGTCCGGCATCGACTTGGAATGCGCTTCCGGTAACAAAAGATGCGTCATCTGTCAGCAGAAACGCGATCACGGTTGCTATCTCAGCGGGTTCTGCAAATCGGGCAATCTTGTTGCGGGCGAAGGAGAGACCGATCGCTTCGGGGTCTCCATTCGGCAGGCCGCCGAGACCCATCCGCGTCGCGACTGCTCCTACCATCAGCGAGTTCACACGGATCAAGTCGATGGCATAGTCCAGTGCAATTTGCCGAGACAATCCAACAATTCCGGCCTTGGTGGCGGCATAGGCAGGTACCCCGGTTGTGGTCGCATCCGAATGCACGGAAGCAATGTTGACGACAGACCCGCCACCGGCTGCCCGCAAGTGTGGCAACGTGGCCCGGCAAACACGGAAAACCGAACTCAAGTTGACGGAAACACACAATTCCCATTCGGCATCGGTGAGCTCTTCAAGCCTCTTTCCGGTCGGATAGATTCCGGCGCAGTTCACTACTCCGTCCAACCCACCGAGTCGCGACACGGCATCGGAAACCGCTTCGTTGACCTCGACGGACTGGGTTACGTCAGTCCTTCGGAAGCAAAAGTCTCCCACGGTTTCAAGGGACACCTGGAGTTCATGGCCTTCATCTTCATCGAGTCCCGCTCCGAAGACTCTTGCCCCGCGGTCGATTACGCATTCTACCGTGGCGCGTCCTATTCCGGTGGCGGCGCCGGTAATGAAGATTCGTCTACCTTCCAGGTTCATGCCATTTTCCCTAGTGCTCTGCGTCGAAGGTGCGGCCCTGCGCTTCCGCGATTGCACGCAGGATTCGCTCCTCTCCGCCCTCTCCGCGTCGGAACTCATCAACAATGTGTCCATCCGAAATGGTGAGAATTCGATTGCAGAGCCCCACCAACTCTTCGAGTTCGGAAGACACGATCAAGAGTGCGGCACCCTTTGCGGCCAGGTCTACAGTCAGACGGTAGATTTCCTGTCGCGTTGCCGCATCCACGCCTCGGGTTGGTTCATCAAGCATCAGAACCCTAGGTGCACGCATTAGCGCTCGAGAAAACAGCAGCTTCTGCTGGTTGCCACCCGACAGACTTGACAGAGCCGCTGCCGGGGAAGTTGCAATTACATTGAGAGACTCCATCGCGTCGCGAATGGCCTGGCCTTCCCGGACAGGACTGACAATGCCCAACCTTGAAAGAGGGGCAAGATTCCCGATTGTGATGTTTCTCCCAACTGGAAGATTGAACAGGAGTCCATCCCGCTTGCGCTCTTCCGTCAGTAAAGCGATGCCTGCCTTGCGGGCGTCGCTCGGTTTGTTAATCTTGACCGGCTCCCCGGCAACCATGATCTTGCCCTTGCCGGGCAGACTTCCGAAGATCGCGTGAAGTATCTCGCTGCGACCGGATCCCAAGAGCCCTGCGAGGCCGACAATCTCGCCTTCGGCAACTTTGAAACTGATCTCGGCGTCCTGAAGTAGGCCTTTGTCCTCTTGCTCCTTTTCACGTTGCTCACCAGAAACAAGTCCCTCGACACTCAGCAGGTGCGGTGCGGAAGCCCGTGCTTGATGGACAGGAAACAGGCGTGACAGTTTGAGGCCAGACATTGCAAAGATGAACGCATCCTCGTTGAAATCCTTCCGTTGGAATTCTGCTGCAACCCTGCCGTCACGGAGCACGGTTGCGCGATCACAAATCGCCATCACTTCAGGCAAACGATGGGTAATGTAGACGGTCGTGACACCCTCGTCCCTGAGCCGCGACAGCGCCGAAAACAGAATTCTGACTTCGCTGGCGGACAGCGCTGCGGTCGGCTCATCGAGAAGCAGCACCCGAGGACGGCGGGCTAGCGCCCGGGCAATCATGATCATGTGTTTTTCGGCGGAGGTTGAACGGACTGCCGGGCTCTCAGGGTCGATTGAAAGGCCCAGGCCCTTGAGAATTTTCCTGCTGCGCCGGCCAATCTCTCGCCGGTTGACAAGCCGTGCTGTTCTTGTTCCACCGGTCATTCCGGCAAAAATGTTCTCAGCAACAGAAAGATTCTCGAAAACCTCGGTTTCCTGAGGGACATAGCTGATACCACACTCAACTGCGTCCCGAGGCGAGCGAAAGCTCACTTCGCGTCCTTCCAGGGAAAATTTGCCTTCGAAATTTCCTGCAGGGAAGACGCCGTTCAGCACTTTGATTAGAGTTGATTTTCCTGCGCCGTTCTGACCCAGGAGCGCATGCACATCACCCTCGCGCACCGTTAGATCGACTGCATTCAGTGCAATGACTCCACCAAATGTCTTTGTGATTCCTCTCGCCTGAAGGGCCGTGTGTCCGTTTTTTTCCAGGTTGGCCTCCTTGACTACGAGGGTGATAACGGGGCGGCGGATTGCCGCCCCAATTGTCTTCCAAAGGGTGAGATCATTGCCCCGCTTGTTCGAGGATATCGTAGTACGGATCCAAGTTCTCAACGGTAACGATCGCGGCGGGAAGCGCGTTGCGATAGGGCACCTCCTTGCCGTCCGCCAAGTCGGCGGCAAGTTCTGCAGCGCGAGCGCCTTCCTCGTAGAGCGGTTGACCAACCAAGCCGAACACTTCTCCTGCCTTGACGAGATCAAGGTTTTGGCGGATGTAGTCCATGCCGACAATGACGAGATCGCGGTCGGTCGCCCGAGCGGCTTGAGCCCATGTTTGCGGTCCATTGCCTGTCGTCGAAAAGGCTCCCGCAACTTCGGGATTGCCCTGGATTATTGCCACGGCCTTGGCTTGGGCGGCTGACGGTTCAAATCCTTCAATTTCTGTCGAAAGGACCGTGATGCCAGGGTAGGATTCGGCAATCTTGGCACGGAAGGCATCTGCCATCGCATTTTCAGCTTCATTGATGCTGCCTTGGGTCAGGGCGATGACGCCTGAACCGCCCATCTTCTGAGCCATAGCCTCAGCTGCAGCCGCACCTGCGGCTGGAGTATCCTGACCGGTCACAGCTAGCAGGCCTTCAACCGACCCCTCAGGCGGCATCACGTGCCACGTCACCACAGGGTATCCTTCACTACCAAGCTTGGCGATAAAGGGGAAAATCGCGGGATCAGGTCCATAAACGGCGACTGCACCGAACTCGGTTCGTGACAGCGCTGCCTCGGCTAGCGGGAGTGTGCCGGGAATATCCCAATTGGTTGAACTCGGATTTCCGACAATCTCGCATTCTCGTTGCATTTTTTCGCAAGCGGACAGAAATCCGGCTTGCATGATCTTGTGAACCGGATGATCGCGAAGGGGTTGAACCCAAAGCAAAGGACCGCCTTCGGCAGCTGCCACGTGCGGCGTGCCGAGCAGAGCCAGACCCATTACGGCTGGTGCGATAAACCTACCGAGATTACTCATTATTGTTTCCTCCATTTAAATCGTCGAACTTGTTCGACGGACTTGAAACTTGGCCAATCCAAGTTTCTCATTGGTCCCTGCTTGCATGTGAAAGGCAAACGCAGGGTGTTGATCAGCGCGTCAACCTGCGCCGGACAACATCCAGCCCTACAGCCAACACCATGATCGCCCCGATTGCGATCTGCTGCCAATTTGAGTTTACACCAACCACCACCAAACCGCTTGTAACGACCTGCAACAGCAATACACCGACGATCCCGGCTGCGATCGTTCCTGACCCTCCGAACAGGCTAACTCCACCAACCACGACGCCGGCGATCACCAGTAGTTCCCATCCACTTCCGATTGAAGTGGGTGAGCTGGCGAGATCTGCCATCACGAACATGCCAGCGACGCTAGCGAGTGCACCTACAGTCACGAATGCACCAATCTTGTAGCGGTCCGTATTGATGCCAACCAATCGTGCGACCTCGCGGTTGCCGCCAGTTGCGTAAAGGTTACGACCGATAACAGTTCGTCGGAGCAGAAAATCGGCAGCTGTGACAATCATCAGGAATGCCACAAAGCTGAAGCCAAGACCGAAAATGATCCGTGCCCGTCCAATCTCGCCCACAATATCCGGCAGGGGATAGATGGGAACCCCACCCGTGATGACTTGTATCAGACCTTGGCCAATAAAGAGCATTCCGAGTGTTTGAATGAATGCCGGAACCCCGACCTTGACGACAACAATTCATTGACCAGACCAATCAATGCTCCCGTCAGAATCCCGGCTACGACAGAAACGATAATCAACACGTCAAACGATGTCATGACCTGTGCCGTGACAACAGCTCCTACTCCGGCAACCGAACCAACGGACAAGTCGAATTCGCCTGCGACCAACAGAATGACCTGGCCCACGGCAATGATGCCGATGAAGGAAACCACGCGAAGCATTGCACGGATGTTCCGGTCTGACAGGAAGGCAGGTTCGATTGCCGTAAAGATTATGACGAGGATAAACAAAGCTGCGACGACGCCGAGTTCACTTGCGAATACAGTCGAACGTAGCCGCACTTTCTCAGTTATAGCTGAAAGAATGGCTGCTTCCCCAAGTCTCGAATCCTCTACCCGCTCGTCACGGAAGCACTCCTGCGAATCGGGCAGTACACCAACCAGATTTAACATTTTGCCATTTATTATGCTATTATACTACTGTCCCAACATTAATTGACCAGATTCAATTGGTTGGCCGGGAGGGGGGAGTCATTTCTGTGGACGTCGAGGTTAGCAAGTTGATTTAATGTCATTTTCTCGAAGGGATTACGCTCGGAATCTGTAGAATTGTGTGGAGGCTCGCGTCCAGTTTGAGGCGCTTTCGAATGATTGCCACCAGGACATGGACGGATATGGCGATCCAGGTGTGGCACTTCAGCGCATTTTCCGAGGTGTTGCGTGAAGGCTGCATAGAGCCTCAAGTCCCTGACGTTGTTGGCGTTGGAGAGAGTGTTTCTTGCCACGCCGCCGCGGATGCCCATGTGGCAGAGTTTGTTGGCCCAGGCACGCAGACAGGTTTCGATGTCGCGCAGGCTCGAGCGCCAGGTGAGTTTGGCGAACGCCATGCACCTGAATTGATCGGAGCAGGTGAATGACTTGACCCTGTGATTGCCCGAGTACCGATCGACGAGATGATGGAACTTGTGCCACGGAAGATGGTCCATGACCTGAGCGAGAACGAGTTTTCCGGAATACATTGCAAACCGCCGTTCTGAAGGAAAGGAACGGGCTTATGGTGTCGGCAGAGGTGGCGGTACTCAAGTCGGAAACACCGGAAAATGCGAATAATCTAAATCAAAACCACGTATTAACCGAAGTTTAACACGCCCGAAAAAAGGTGATTGTTTTTCAGGGGCTTATGCCGACTGAAACCGCGGTTATGGCACTACAGGCCACACCCCATATGACATCACCGACCCATCAGGCAACCATCCTCCGCGTCTTTCCGGGCTCGGGGGCAAGACCAAGCGCCCGGTAGATCTCCCGTTGCCGGGGCTCCGCCCGGGTTGCCTTGCGGATGTGGATAATGCGGCCGTCGGCACGACGGAAACAGGCAGTGACCCGGATCTGGCCCGAAAGAATGTCCCGCAGCGTTCTCCAGCTCGCCGTCTCGCCATGAGCCCGAAGACGGCTGCGAATGACCTGGACCAGCTGGTAGGCCAGGACGCTGATGAACAGGTGACCGTCGGATCGGACCTGCTTCCAGTGATACACGGGACGCAGACCCAGTTCCGACTTGAGCGAACGGAACACCGATTCCACATCCGTCAACATGGAGTACGTCCGCCACAGGGTCTCCGCATCCCAGTCGAGCTGGTTGGTGCGCAGGCAGTAGACGCCGGGGTGGGTGAGCATGGTGCCGCTACGCGGTGTCCGCGTCCAGATGAGCCCTGTCGCCTTTTCGGCGTTCTCCGGATCGGTGACGATGTCGATACTGTAGTGCTGGCCAGCGCCGCGGCTCTTCTGCCGGATGCGTCCGATCCGTTGCCAGACATAGGCGACCTGCTTGTGGGTCCGTGGTCGTGACAACCCGTCGTGCAGCTTCTGCAACTCGTCCTCGAAGCGCGTCATGAAGCGTTCGGTGATGCCCAGTTCCTTCTCGGCCCGAGCCTCGGAGCAACAGAACAGGCGGAGCTCGGAAGCCGCCTCGTCGGTGACAGCCTGGATGTGGACCTTCCCGCGGGAGCGGGTCTCGATCGCCGTCGCCAGGTCGGGGTCGAAGTGGCGGACCCGTTCGCGACTGACCACGAGATAGCGGTAGCCATTGTCGCGGAGCCAGGTGACGTTGTCATCGGTGGCGACGCCGGCGTCCATCACCACCAGCGCATCCCGGGGTGCCGAAAGCCTGGCCAGCATCCCCTCCAGCGTGCTGCTTTCCTGTACGTTGCCAGGGAACACCTCCGAGCGCTGCACGAAGCCGCTGCCGTCAAGAACCAGGCCCAGGGTCAGTAACGGACAGTCGCTGCGCTTCTCCTTCGAGTGGCCACGCCGGGCCTTGGGCTGCTTGTCAGCCGCACCCTCGAAAAACGTGTTCGTCAGGTCGAACAGCGTTACCGTGTGTCCCAGCGAGAACAGGTCCGTCACACGCTCGAACACGTGGGCCTCGATCGCCCGGCGCCGCGACAGCAGCGCATCCGAGGCCCGGTACAGGCGCATCATGTTCATGGTCTCGAAATCGACATCGAGGAGTTCGCCGAGCGCACTCCGCTCGCAGAGCCAGCGCCAGGTCGCGCGCTCCGAGCCCGGAACCGCCATGCGGCCGATGATCGACCCCATGGCCACGGCCCGCGACCGGCGGTTGAAACCCAGGTGCTCCAGGAGTGCCTCGAGGCCGAGTTGTTCCATCGCCCACAGCCCCACATGCTCGACACCGGCAGAACGCGGCCGCACCATCTCCAGGGACGCCACATCCACCGTTTCCATGTTGGAGCCGGGCCCGGCGCCTGCGACCGGGGGTGAGCGGCTGACCAGCCGGGCGGCGATGCGCTGTGCTTCCGCCTCGACCTCATCGGGCCAGGGGAGCGGCAGAAGTGTCTCCTGGCGCCCGATGAGCTGGGTGATGCGCGCGCACAACAGGCGCCAGTGTCTCTTCTCCACGGGGAAGGCGCTTCCGAGGTTGAGGAGGGTCCTCTGCCTGACCCTGTCGCCCTGTCGTTCGTTGCGGACGAGGCGGTAGGAGAAGTACTGGGTCCCGTCTTCGGTGGTGCGTGTTTTTGCGCGCCTGATGAACATGCGGCGTGTTTATCAGGTTGAGCGGTGCGCTGGAATCCCTTTCCTGTTCGTTTATGGCACCACTCCCGATAATCGTGAATACAATATCGGGCAAAAACAGTGTGTTGTCTGACACGGGAAGTCAGAAATACCGCGAAATCAACAGAATCACGCCAAAAAAAGTTAAACTTGGGTTAAGGCACATCAAGACTGAAACGCTGGAACGTTTGCGTGTTCATTTCAAGTCTTAGGTGGACCGGTTGGGGCTGCCCGTCAGCATTTCCACCATGCGATCCCGCATCACGAATTTCTGCGGCTTGCCGGTTACCGTCATCGGTATCTCATCGACAATACGTACATGCCTCGGGATCTTGTACGACGCGATCTGTTCCTGGCAGAATCGCCTAACCACTTCTTCCGAAAGTGACGTCTCAGGTTTCGGCACGATCCAGGCGCAAACCTCCTCGCCGTAATTCGTGTCCGGGATACCGAAAACCTGTGCTTCAGAAATGTCCGGATGGCGAAACAGGAATTCCTCGACCTCGCGCGGATAGATGTTCTCGCCGCCACGAATGATCATGTCCTTGACACGCCCGACGATCGAGCAGAACCCGTCCTCATCGAAGGTTGCAATGTCTCCTGTATGCATCCAACCATCGACGATGACATCCCGGGTACGCTCGTCGTCGTCCCAGTACCCTTTCATGACTGAATAGCCGCGCGTGCAAAGCTCTCCTTGCTCGCCAACGGGCGCAATGTTTCCCTCCGTGTCAATAATCTTTACCTCGAGATGAGAGTGAACGCGCCCGACGGTTGCACAGCGTTTGTCGATCGGATCGTCGACAAAACTCTGGAAGGAAACGGGTGAGGTCTCGGTCATGCCATAGGCAATCGTAACCTCGCGCATGTTCATCTTGCTGTTGACCCGCTCCATCACTTCGATGGGGCAGGGCGCACCGGCCATTATGCCGGTTCTCAGGCTCGCCAGATCGTAAGAAGCGTTCTCCATTTCCTGGAGCATTGCGACGAACATGGTCGGTACCCCGTAGACGCCCGTGCAGCGCTCCCGCGATAGCGCTTCCAGGGTCGATTTCGGATCGAAAACCTCGCCGGGAAACACCATCGCAGCACCTTTGCTTACCGCACCTAGAACACCCATCACCATTCCGAAACAGTGGTAGAGGGGAACGGGAATACACAGCCTGTCCGCATCGGTGAGATTGATGCGATCGGTTACGAAACGGGCATTGTTGACGATGTTGTAGTGCGAGAGTGTCGCGCCCTTGGGGACTCCGGTCGTTCCGGACGTAAACTGAATATTGATGGCGTCGTCCGGATTGAGCGAACTGTCGATCATGGGAAGACGCAACTGCTGGGCCGGACCTCCAAGATGTCTCAACTGCTCGAATGAGAATACGCCCGGACCTGAATCGTCATTCATCACCACGACGCATTTCAGCGTCGGGAGTTTGGCTGCGCGCAGACGACCGGGTTCGGAATGTTCAAGCTCCGGAGCCAATTGCCGGATCATCGCAAGATACTCGGATGACTTGAAAGATTTCGCCAGTAACAGTGCCTTGCAACCGACCTTGTTCAGCGCGAATTCGACTTCGGCAAGACGATAGGCCGGATTGATATTGACCGTCACCAGCCCAATCCGGGCGGTGGCAAACTGGGTCAGTACCCACTCGTACCGATTGGGCGCCCAGATGCCGACGCGATCTCCCTTTTGCAGGCCCATGGCCAAAAAACCGGTTGCAAGTGCGTCGATTTCCCGATCGAGATCATAGTAGCTCTTGCGATCTCCGGTTTCGGAAAACACCGCTGCTTCTTTTGGCCCGTGGCGCGATACGGTGTCACGAAGCAGTTGGGGAATCGTGATGTATTCAAGCGGAAGACTGGTTTCACCTTTAGCGTAGGACAGCCCACCCACCGGCGCGCCGGATGAGGTCTCGTCGGTCCGATTGGTTGTTCCCGCACTTCGTATTTCGCTGGCGAGACTTTCGTTCAATATCGACATTTTCGTGACCCTAACATGTTGCGCCAGTCACCGCTTTGCTCGAATGCATGGGCGGCCCGGTAGATCTTCAGTTCACCGTAGTGCGGACCCACGAGCTGCAGACCGATGGGCAGGCCTTCGATTAGCCCGCAGGGGATGGTCATGGCTGGCAAGCCGCCATTGAAGGGCGCAGTGTTGGCAATCATTTCGAATGCTCGTTCAACATAAAGGCTGATCGAGCAGTCGGGAGGCGGTATTTCCCGCGGCTTGTGCGGTATGGTCGGCATCAGCAACAGGTCGTGGCCTTGTAGTGCCGCGAGATATCTCTCGTTGCATTTGCGCATGATGTTCTGCGCTTTGCCGTAGAAGCGGCCGCGGTACCGCGTCTGGAAATACTCGCCAACGAACATGGTTGCCTTCAGCGAATGGCTAAGTTCGTCTGCGCGATTTCGCCACTGCGCCATGTGACCCATCATCGATGGCAAGAACAACCCGCGGTAGTTGCTACCTGCCGAATTTCCCCACATCATGCCATCGACAAGGCCCTCGTTGGCAATGGCACTCCAGGCGTCTCCTGCCACGTAGTGTTCGGGGACCGAGACATCTTCGACCCGGGCACCGAGTTCCCGGAAACGCCCGGCTGCCTGCATCACTTTCTCGCTGACATCGGCTTCGCTGTTCGCTTGAGCGAAACCTTCCTTCAAGATGCCGATACGCATACCTTGAACGCCTTTTCCAAGCGCTTCCGTATATCGGCGGACCTTTGGCTTGTACTGTCGTGGGTCGAGGCCATCTTCTCCGGCAAGCACCTCCAGCAGCAGTGCGTTATCTGCAACCGTGCTGGTCACAGGCCCCAAATGATCGATGGTCATCTCAATGGGCATCGCTCCCGTATAAGGAACGAGGCCGTGGGTTGCCTTCATGCCGTAAGTTCCGCAGTGAGATGACGGAAGACGGATCGACCCGCCCTGATCGCCGGCAATTGCCATGTCGACTTCGCCGACGGCAACGAGGGCGGCTGAACCACTGGAAGAACCGCCGGCCATGTAACCTCTTTTCCACGGGTTGTGGATGGGGCCCTTGGCGTTCGTGTGAGAGCCACCTGAAAGACAGAAATTTTCGCAATGCGCCTTCCCGGCGATGATGGCGCCAGCATCCAGCATGCGGGTCACGATCGTCGCATCGATCTCCGGCGTGTAACCTTCCATGACAGATGAACCATTCATCAACGGCACACCGGCCAGGCAGATCGTGTCCTTAAGTGCAATGCGTTTACCACGCAGGGGCCCGTCCGGCGCTCCACGGACTTCGGTCTTGACGTACCATGCGTTCAACGGGTTTTCCGACGGTTCGGGGAAATGGCCGGGGCTACGGGGGTAACGGACTTCCGGCAGGTTATCGGGCATGGCGTCAAGCCGGTCATAAGCCTGCATGGTCGGTTCGATGATTTCGGAGAATTCCATGAGTTCTTCATCCGAAAGACTCATACCGAAGCGAATTGCCATTTCGCGCATTTGAGTAAGGGTTGGGCGTTTGATTGTCATGGACGTTGCCCTTGCGTTTTTCTTTTCTGGATTGGGCGCGGTCGCCACGTTGGAGACGGGCGCCGGGAATGTCGGGACTATCCGGTTGTCTCTGTCGAAGAGGGAGGCGGGTCTGGAAAACGAAGATGTGCCGACCCGTGCCGAACGCTCGTGTACAGGACTGGAATTTGGCCCAAGGCGCGTCGTTCGTGCCGCGCCAAATCCCAGGAACATGTCGATCTTTGACTGATCGTGCAGGTCTTTTTTCGACAACTCACCGGCAACCCGGCCCCGTTCGAGTACGAGCACACGGTCAGCAAGATCAGCGATGAAGTCGAAGTTTTGTTCGACCAGTAGCATGGTCAGGCCCCGCTTGTCTCGCAGGGTTAGAAGGGTGTCACCCATCTCTTCGATCATGGATGGCTGAATACCTTCTGTCGGCTCGTCCAGGAGCAGGATTTCTGGATCTCCAACCAGGCACCGCGCCAGTGTGAGAAGTTGCTGCTCGCCGCCAGACAGAGCACTTCCCTCTCGATCCAAAAGCGGTATCAGCCGTGGAAAATCGCCAAGTATCCCGTCGATGACTTCGTCCTCGGTGCCGCCGGAATAATCATGCCAGGCGAAAAGAAGGTTTTCCCTGGCCGTCAGCTGCGGAAAAATGCCGCGGCCCTGTGGAACATAGCCGAGCCCCATACCGGCTCTCTCGTTCGGAGGCAGTCTGGTGATGTCGGTTCCGTGAAAACGGATTGATCCGAAGCTGGCAGGCAGAAATCCCATCAACGTCTTGAGCAACGTCGTCTTGCCCATCCCGTTGTGGCCGAGGAAACCGACGACTTCGTTCTCTGCCACCGAAAACTCGATTCCGTGCAGCACGGGCACCTTTTCGTAACCGCCCGAGAGTCCCTTGATTTCCAGGGCAATGTTGCGTTCGTCCGAGCTCATGTCTTCTTTCCGAGATAGACGTTGCGGACGGTTGGGTCCGACATGACCCGATCGACGTGATCCTCCATCAGCACGGCTCCCTGGTGGAAAACGGTTACCGTGGAAGCGATCGACCTTATGAACTGCATGTCGTGTTCGACGATCACGACCGCAGCGGTACGTGTCAATTCATCGATGATGCCCGTCATGCGATCGACATCCCCGGCCGACAGGCCTGCGGCCGGTTCATCAAGGAGAACGAGCCATGGATCGCTGACTGCGACGAGACCGAGCTCAACCCGCTGACGTTGGCCATGCGCCAGGCGGCCGGGTTCGGAGTTGGCGATAGCTCCCAATGCCAGGCGTTCGATGATGTCCGATGCCCTTCTGGCAGCTTCACGAGCCGGGAAAAAACGCCTGCCGGCCATCCAGATGTTCTCGAATACGCTAAGCCCATCCATCACATTCGGAACCTGCGTCTTGATCCCGACTCCGAAAGACGCAATTTCATGCGGATGCCAGCCTGTAGTTTCCTGGCCTCGCATGAAGACTTGACCCTCGGATGGTGTCAGAAGGCCCGCGACGCACCTGAAGAACGTTGATTTCCCGGCACCATTCGGCCCGATCAGGCACCGAAGTTCCCTGGCATTGAGCGAAAAGTTCACATTCTCAGCGGCAACGACGCCGCCAAACCGCATGGTAAGCCCAATAGTTTCCAAGACCGTTTCAGCCATGAGCGCCACTTTTGTTTCCGGCCCGGCGCCGGATGTTTTTCCTGCGAGAGGCGCGACGTCCAAATGTCGTTTTCCAAAGGCTGACGACAGCCGGAACAATGCCCTTCGGCAAGAACAGGACGAAGGCCACGAGGATGACACCCATGACGACCGTGTTGTCGATCAGGGTTTGCTGGCCGAGGGCGAATTTCAGATATGCAAGGCCTGCTGCACCGATTATCGGGCCCAAACGCGTTCCCAATCCGCCGACGATGCACCAGATGATGATTTCGGCGGACTGCGGCATGCTGAACAGGCCGGGTGTGACGATTTCAGCCCAATTGGCAAACAGGGCTCCAGAAAGGCCGGCAATAGATGCGCCGATGGCGAACAGAACCGTCTTGCGAGCCCTGATGTCGAAGCCCATGAGCGATGCTCGCGTCTCGTTTTCCCGGATGCCGATTGCAATACGTCCAAACGAGGTTCGCAAAAGCCAGGTGACGAAGAAAAGAACAGCAAGGAGTGAGAAGGCACATACGTAGTATAGGCCGTCACCCCAGATATATGCATCGGGCTGCCCGGGAATGTTGAGTGTCTGAAATCCGGGAATACCGTTAAACCCGCCCAGCCGGGCCTTGCCGATCACATATTGCGGACCCGCGGTCGAGTTGACGAACCGAAAGAGAATCAGCGTTACAACCAGAGTGATTACGCCGAGATAGACATCCGCCAGCCGACCATAAAACATCATTGCGCCAAGCAATGCCGCAAATAGTCCGGGCAGGATTACGGCAAGCAGCATCGGCAGAGTGCTTTCGCCAATATTGATGGCCGCAATTGCGTACGTGTATGCGCCAAGGCCGAAAAAGGCTGCCTGCCCAAAGCAGAGAATACCGCCAAATCCCCAGATCAGGCCGAGGCTTAGGCCGAGCATCCCGTAGACCAGTAGAACCGTGAGTGTATGGGTGTTGATGATATTCGGCAGGAGCCAGATGCCGATTGTGCCAATGAAAAGAACGTAAAGGTCCTGCTTGCCCCAGGACGCACTCATCACATTTTTCCTCTAAAGAATTTACTGGTCACGCCTCTCGGCAGAAGACGCAGCAAGATGACCGCTGCAATGAGCAGTGCAACCTCGCCGATGACCGGAGAGACGGCGAAGCTGAACACCTGGTTGACAAGACCAAACAGGGTGGAACTGCTGAGCAATCCATGAATCAGGGACGGCCCGCCCGAGACAACCGTAATGAAGGCTTTGGCAATATAGTCGAGACCGGAATTCGGGGTGAGTCCCACGAGAGGGGCGAGAGCTGCACCGGCAAGCCCTGAAAGTGCCGAGCCGCAGAAAAAAGTCGCCATATAGATGCGGTCAGGGCTGTAACCCAGGGCCGCGGCCATGTCCGGGCGCTGCATCGCGCCGCGGGCGACAAGTCCCAGGCGTGTTGTCTTCAGTAAAATGTAGATGACAACGAGCAACGCAACCGTCAGGGAGATGATGAAGAAGTTGTACCCGTTTATCTGATAGTTTCCGACGGCAAACCCTTTGATAGGTGTCGTGATGCTGGTGGTCGTGTTTCCGAAAATCATTGTAATGACGCCGACGAAAAAGAGGCTCAACCCCCAGGTGGCGAGCATGGTGTCGACCAATCGACCGTACAGGTGACGGATGACGATCCGTTCGACCAACAGACCGATCACGCCTACGATCATTGGGGCGACGACCAGCATTGCAACAAAGACATTCACGCCAAGATTAACGGCCGCGATGGTGGCGTATCCGCCCATTATCATGAACTCTCCGTGGGCAAGATTAATGACCTTCATCATGCCGAAGACCACGGAGAGGCCAGCGCTGATGAGCGCCAAGAGGGTGATCGCGTAGAGAATTTCCACCAGTATGACGAAAGCCAAGTCCATTTGGTCTCTCAATCAAGTCCGTGCGAGCTTCTTCGCGTTGCCGAAGCAAGGTCAAATGGCGGGGCAGCTTCGACGCTGCCCCAAAGCCGGTCGGATCCAGGCAGAACTAGATCTCGATCTCGTATTGCGTGTTGTCTTCCGGGTTTTTCCGAAGGTCGCAAACGGCCTGCGTATCGATCGGCTGGCGCTGCGGCAGCGTTTCGATGACCTTCATTTTTTGATCCTCGATCTCCATGATGTGCACGTCAAGAATTGCGTGGTGGGTCAGCGGATCGACGGTGACTTTCCCGGCAGGACCTTCGATGGAGATGCCGGATTCCAAGGCCTCGATGATGGCGTCGCGTTCCAATGATCCTGCCTTTCTCACGCCTTCGGCCCATGTGAGAACGCCCTGGTAGTTCGAGACGGCGATCTCGTGCATGCTTTGATCACCGTTGTTGGCGTTCGCCCAGGCTTTCTTGAATGCGTTGTTGGCCGGCGAGTTCAGGTCCTGGCTGTAGTTATAGGCAACCATGATCCCGTTGCCTTCTTCTGCGGTCAGAACCTTGTGTTCGTTACCGACACCCATGGTCGTCGAGGCGAGCGGGATTCTGTCTTTCATGCCCGCAGCCGCCCATTGCCGGAAGAACGACAGATGCGCTCCACCGACAAGCGGCGCGATGACAAGGTCCGGAGCCGCCGTTTGTATCTTTGCAATTGTGGATCCGAAATCGGACACATCCAGCGGAAAGAAGTCGACGCTCAGCGTCGTGCCGCCGTTATCTGCCACGAACTTTTGAATCCATTTTGCGGTGATCTGACCGTAGTTGTAATCAGCAGCAAGTATGTAGACCTTTTTGCCGGATTTCCCCATTGCGTACGGCACCAGCGCGTCCACCTGCTGGGCCGGCGTAACCCCGTTTATGAAGATGTTCCGGTCACAGACGCCACCCTCGTAGAGCACGTTGTAGAAGTAGAGAGTTCTGGACTTTCTCATTGTCTGCCGGATCGCTTCCCGCGATGCCGACAGTATGCCGCCATGAACCACATCAACCTTGTCGTGTCGGGTCAGTCGCTGGCCATACTGGGTGTAAAGGGCCATGTCTGATTGCGTGTCGTAGGCGATAATTTCAACTTTCCTACCGAGAAGTCCGCCATCGGCATTGATCTGGCCGACGGCAAGACGCATGCCGATGTCCATTGGTTTGCCATAGGCATCAAAAATTCCCGAGGTATCGAGAATCGATCCGAGTTTGATGGTTTCCGCTGCCATTGAAATGCGCGGCATCATCAACGTGCCACCGAGAGCGGCGCCGGACGCCAGGAAGTTTCGTCTGTTTAAAGTCATGATGTCCTCCACACGTGGCTTTCGGCCACTTCTGTTGGTCTTGCCGCCTCTACTTCTTTTGATCCTTCCGATTTCTTGATGTGAGACGGTTGGCGTAGTCGGCCGTTCGGCCGGCGAGATTGGCGTCGAAATCCAATCCGATCTCTTCGCCCATCTGCTTCATTGCGGGCAGGCGCACGGCCATGCTCAGGACTTGATCCATCGCCGCACCGAAAGCGGTCCCGACGCCTCCCTCTTTTTCCCGGGGCGTTTGGGAGCCGAGTCCGCCAATCTGGTTGATTTTGATCGAGTCGATTTTCTCCACCGGCTTCATCATTTGAGTCATGATGTCCGGCATGCGATCCAGACGCCGCTCTTCGATACGCATCGCGATCAAAGCGGGATCCATTGCATTCTCGGCCGCAATCATCGCCGCGCGGCCTTTGGCTGTCGCTTCCGCTTCAGCCGAATCGGCATCAGCAAGCTTCCGTTTTGCATCGGCTTCAGCCTCGGTCCTGGTCGCAAGCGTTTTCGCATCGCTCATGGTTTTGAGATCGTTGAGTTCGAGTTCCTTTTGCAGGCGCAGTTGTGCCGTTTCGTGTTCTCGCTGAGCAACGGCCTTGTCTTTTTTTGCCTGCACGGCTTCTGCCGCCAGGACGACCTGAGCACGCGCAGTTTCTTCCGCGGCTCTTGTTTCGAATTCAGCAGTCCGAAGTTTCATCAGGTGGGCCTCGTTTTCGATCTTTGTTTCTTCCAACACCCGGATAGCGGTCATCTCTGAACGACGTAGCTCTTCATCGTTGGCAACCTGGGCCGCCTTTTTCTTTTGTTCTGCGGCGATGCGTGCTGTTTCCGCTTCAAGGTCCGCGGCGGATTTTGCCTGCACCGTCTTGGCACGTGACACTGCCTCCAAACGATCGATAGCCTCCTGATTGGCAATGGAAGTCTCACGTTCGGTTCGCTCGATTTCCAGTTGTCGCTGATGTTTGGCCAGGCCACTTTCGCGCACCGCGATGTCGGTCTCGGTTTCGATGCGAACACGCTCGCGTCGCTCCTCGGCGACAATTTCGGCATGACGGCGCATCCCTTTGGCGTCGAAGGCATTGCGCTCGTCAAACTGTGACAGGTCGCTTTGATCGACGCGCAATAGGGACGTCGATATCAGTTGCAGCCCCAGTTGCTCGGCCTGGGGTTGGACGTCTTTCTGCACCTGTAAGGATAGGGCGGCACGATTGCCGTGGAGACCATGAAGGCTCCTGCCAGCAGCCGCATTTTGCATGGCGGCGATCAGCGGTCCGCGTATGACTTCCTCTATGGTTTCCCCACCTCGCTCGATTTTCACTCCGAATGACTGCGCGGCAGCGGCAACTCCTTCATCTGTCGGAAGAACCTGGAACTCGAATTCCATCTCCACGTCAGCACGCAACTGGTCCTCGGTGAGCAAGGCTTCACGGCCGGTTCGTGAGATCCGGATCGGGACAGCGCCCATGTTCACGTGCTGGACCTGATGAATGATCGGTAGGGAAAGGCACCCGCCATTCAAGATGACGCGTTGCCCTCCCAAACCGGTCCTTACCAGTGCCGAATTCAGCGTCGCCTTGGCGTAGTATTTCTGAAGAAACCAAATGCCGGTCAGCGTTGCGACAACGACCACGACGACAAGAATGATCCAACTCAAGGTGATCCTCCCCCACTTTCGACGAATTTTACGAGCCGTTCCGTGAGGCCCGAAAATTCATGCCATGGTGGAAGAAATTACTTTCCTTTTCAAGTATTTTATTTTCCGATTCAATTAAATTTTATTAACTATCGGATTACGTGAACTTTTTTATGATCTCAAAGAGAACACCATTGGCTTGTGCGAGGTATATGGGTGTCTCTGCAAACGCGGCATCGTTTCCCAACTGGCGCCTGACGCTGCAATATTCAATGGCGGATGTGGAAATGCTGTTTTTCTGTCTCCAACTGTCTTGATGCGTCTCGAGCAAACCGAAAAGGAACTGGACGCCTTCGTATGTTGACTGACCCAACGCGTTCAAGACAGGCGCATTCTCTCCGTGTATGTTGTAGTATTTCTCTCTGAATGAACTGTTCGCCGATGTTTTCAACGAGCCGAAGTACGAGGCCGCCGAGTAGAGCTCCTTGAGGTTGTCAGCCCCGGAAGCCAGAAGACCGTTTTCCTCTATGGCACAGGAAAATCGAAGCATTCTCTGGTGGAGATTGGTCTCGCCGAACGCGCGGTTGAATGTGACTGCATCTTGTCCTACGAGTGAAATGAGGACAGCGTCGGCGTCACTCTGCTCGAGTTCATCAACGACGGTGCGCATGTCGGTTATTCCGAACGGCAGGTACCGTTCATGAGCAACGCGTGCGCCGAGCTCCTTGAGCTTCCTCTTGGCATAAGTGTTCGATGCGCGCGGCCAAACATAATCATTCCCGATGAGTGCCCATTTCCCGATTTTCCTCTCTGAACTGAAGTGTTCAAGGGCCGAACCGAGTTGGCGCTCGGGCGTATCGCCAATCGCGAAAATTCCCCTGGTCCTCTCGCCGCCTTCGTAAAGCGGTGCGTAGACGTACGGTACGCGCTGTCTGACTATCTTGCTGAGATTCTGCCGCACCGCACTGATATGCATGCCAACGATAGCGTCGATCGCCCTAATCTCGATCAGCGAGTTGATGACCTCTTCAACAGGGGTCGGAGCTTCGAGCGCGGAGTCAATCATGATGAGTTCGACCTGGCGCCCGAGAATGCCGCTGGCTTCGTTCAGTTCCGCAACGGCCAGCTGCGCACTTGATATGCAAGAGGGTGCCCAAATCCCGGCCGAGCCACACATGGGTATGAGCAGCGCAATCCTGAATGTCGATCCTGGCAAGGCGACAAGTTCGCCCTCGATATCGTTTAGCTCGCTGAGCGACAAAATTGGGTTGGCAGGCAGAGCATCCAACGGCCGGTTAACGGTTTCAGCCATTATGGAAACGGATTTTCGTTGAAATTAGTTTCCAAGTCAAATAAATTCGGGTGCATCCTTGTCTGAAGAAGCGTTGGATATGAAAAGTAACTATCCTGTCCAATCCTATCTGTCCTACACATTGGCGACCGCACACCGAAAGGTGCACACGTCGCTTTCGCGGCGACTCAGGGAGTTTGGAGTTCAGGTCGAGGCGTGGCGGGTCATGGAGGTGTTGGAAGACGACGGTGATCTCACCATGGGAGATTTGGCCGGTTTGGTTCTGATGAACCCGCCCACGCTCACGAAACTGGTCGACCGGATGGTTGCCGATGGCCTGGTGCATCGGCGCGTGGCGAGTGCCGACCACAGAAAGATCAACCTTGATCTCACGTTACTAGGCCGCAAACGAATTGGGCAGATTCGAGAACAGGCTCTCTTGGAAGAAGATGAACTCGCAAGAAAAATCGGATCGAAACGCACTGCGTTGCTGAAGGACATCCTGTCCGAGATCGGGGAACCCGATTGGTCCAATTGAAGCCTGCCTGGTCATCGCCGACTACACGTTTCTTGCAATTTCGGTCATTGGCTTGAACATCGCGCTTGAGACGTCCGCTCCAGGTACCATCCGGAACTGATCTGCATATTGTCTCTGCATGTTTTTTCGAGTTTCATCGGCGAACCGGTCACCGGCAAGCCAGTTGGGCATTCTGCGGCAAGGCCGGTGGTCACACCGTTTCTGTTCCGGTGAATGGTCGGGTCGGCATTGTCGTCAGCTGACGGATTCCCCTGTCTTTTTCGCGACGCGTTGGCTCGCATTCATTTCTTCAGCGCGCCGAACGCTGGTCAAGGCAGCCGCGAGCAGGCCGGAAGGCACTGCGACGATTCCCAGGCCGATCAACACGATCAACCCGGCAAAGAATCGCCCGCCAGGCGTCACCGGGTAAATGTCGCCGTATCCAACAGTGGTTATCGTCGCGACTGCCCACCACATACCATCAAGAACCGAACTGAAATTCTCGGGCTGGGCCTGATGTTCGAAGTGGTAGATTCCGACGGCAGATAGGTAGAGCAGCACGAAGGTAAACACGACAAATATCGTTGCCTCTCCCCGTGACTGGCGCATTGCCTTGCCGACACGTTGAACGGCGGTTTCGTAGCGCGTCATCCGGAACAGATGAAGAATCCGAAATGCACGAAGAACCTGCGCTTCGTGACCTAACCCGAGATAGACGGGCACGATGGCAATCAAGTCGATGAGGCCGTAGACGCTGAACACGAATTTCAGCCGGTCCTTTGCAGCAATCACCCTCAAGAAATATTCAACCGTGAAGATTCCCGTCACGGCGAGACGAGAGTAGTCGAGAAACGATCGCGCGCCCGGAGACAACCCGGAAATCGTTTCCAGCGCTATGGTGACTGCCGAATATATGATCAACCCGATGATGACGATGTCCAGTTTTTCACCGAGTTGGTCCTTGATCCTTTCGATGGATTCCCTGAAACTCATGTTCTTTTCCTTGAATGTTTCGGCGGCTGCGTCTGCCTGGCCCTTGTCCGCCGGACTCACCACGAGTTGTCATGGCACTGCGGTACTGCAGGGAACGCACGCGATGTGTCCGGAGAAAAGCGCGGCGGCGACGGAGCGACTGGTCTTGGCCTGCGACGTTCGACCGTTTCCGGGAGTCGCGCGCCCGGATTACTGGTAAAAGGTCCGGCCGGACCGGGCCATGCTTTCGAGCAGGGCAGGGGCCTGGAATCGTTCGCCCGCACGCTTCGACAATCCGCTACAGATCTCCACAACGCTCCTGGCGCCGGTCAGATCCACCCAGCTGAACGGACCGCCGGTGCCTGGTGCGAAGCCCCACCCGAGCACCGCCCCGACATCTCCCTCGCGAACGTCGCTCAGCACCCCGTCCTCATAGGCCTTGATTGCCTCCAGGACCTGAATGAGCAGGAGGCGGTGTTGCACCGCCAGCGCGTCGGGCTGGTCACCGGACACAGGCCAGTAATCCTGTAGTCCTGTCCACAGGCGCTGGCGCTGGCCTCGTTCATCATAAGAGTAGAAACCCCCGCGGGATTTGCGTCCGAGGCGTCCGAGGCTCGCCAGCCTTTCGAGAACTTCGTCGGCGTCTGCGGCCGAATACGAGTCGCCCATGACCGCACGCGATGCCCTGGCGATGCTTACGCCAAGATCGATCGACGTTTCGTCGACCAATTGGAGAGGCCCGAGAGGCATCCCGATTTGCTTGGCGGCGTTTTCGACAAGCGCGGGATTCACGCCTTCCGCGATCATGCGTACGCCTTCGTTGATGTAGGGGACGATGCAGCGGTTTGCGTAGAAAAAACGGGCATCGTTGACGACGATGGGCGTTTTCTTGATCTGCCGGGCGAAGTCCAGGGCAATCGCGACCGCGCGATCATCGGTCGCGCGCCCCCGAATGATCTCGACAAGCATCATTCTGTGGACGGGTGAGAAAAAGTGAATGCCCACGAACCTGCCGGGATCGGTTACCGCGCCGGCGAGTTCAGAAATCGGCAACGTCGAGGTGTTGCTGGCGATAACTGTCTTTTCGCCGGCGACGGTGGTTGCGGCACGGAGAACGTCGGCCTTGACGGCGGGGTCTTCGAACACGGCCTCGATGATCAGGTCCGGCCCTTTGACGTCCTCGTAGCTCTCGGTAAACGCGATCCTGTCGAGCGAAGCGTCCCGTTGCGAGGGCGTTCGCCGGTTTCGTTTCACGTCGCCGTCAAGAAGCGAACGGATCGTCTCGCGAGCCTGCTTGATCCTGTCGGAATCCTTGTCGAGAAGAACCACCCGGATTCCCGCCGCCGCGGCGATGTAACCGATGCCCGTTCCCATCATTCCGGCGCCAAGAACGGCAAGGCGCCGCGTCTCGCATTGCTCGATCACCGCTGGCCTGCGTGCACCGCGCTCAAGTGCCTGTTTGGACAGGAAGAGCGTGTTGATCATCGCGGTCGACGACGGATTCAGTGCAACGGAAGTAAACCAGCGCGCTTCAATCCTGAGCGCAGTGTCGAACGGCACGAGCGCACCTTCGTAAATCGCCGAGAGCATCGCGCGCGCTGCCGGATACAGGCCCTTTGTCCGGCCATGCAGTTGGGCATTGGCGCCGACGAAGGTCATGAAACCCTGTGGATGAAATGGTGCTCCGCCGGGAAACCGGAATTTGGGTGCATCCCAGGGTTTGATGACGTCCTCTTCCGTTGACGTGTGGACCCACTCCTGCGCGGCAGCACGGATGTCGTCAGGTGCGACGATTTCATCAATGAGTCCGGCCTCGCCTGCCTGGCCGGGTGACACCATGCGCCCCTCGAACAAAAAAGCCGAGGCGCCCATCAGCCCGAGCCTGCGCACGAGCCTGGTTGTCCCTCCGCCTCCGGGAAACAGGCCGACGCGGATCTCCGGAAGCCCGATTTTTGCGTCCGGGCGGTCCGCGGCAAGAATCCGGTGGCACGCAAGGGCGATTTCGTACCCAATTCCGAGGGCCGTGCCGGGGAGAGCAGCTGCGAACGGCTTGGCCTGCCGTCCGGGCGCGTTCCAGGAAGCGCCCCCGCATTCGATCTTTCGCAGGACGCGATGCACACCCATCGTCATTTCGAATACCCGGGCTGCCGGGTTCCCGCTCGCGTTCGTCCTCAGTCCGGCCAGGACATTCAGGTCCATGCCGCCGGAAAAGTCCGGCTTTCCGGACGTGATGACCGCCCCCTTGATGGACCGGTCCTCCAGAACGTGATCGATCAGTGCCTCAAGTTCGTCGAGTTGCCCGACATCCAGGACGTTCATGGAACGCCCGGGAAGATCCCAGGTGATCGTAGCAACGCCCCGATTGTCCGTGTCGAGATCAAATGCAGGCATGGACCGGCCTCCTTACACGCGTTCGACAATCGTTGCGCAGCCCATCCCGGAGCCGATGCAGAGGGTTGCGAGGCCGGTTTCGCGGTCCGTGCGTTCCATCTCGTCGATCAGCGTACCCAGGATCATCGCACCCGTGGCACCGATCGGGTGACCCATGGCGATGGCGCCTCCGTTGACGTTGACAAAGTCGTGGTCGACGCCGAATTCGTTCAGGAACAGCAGGACCACGGAGGCGAAAGCCTCGTTGACCTCGAAGAGGTCGATGTCGTCGATGGACATCCCTGCAGATCCCAGCGCCTTTTCGGTGGCGGGAATCGGACCAGTCAGCATGATCGTGGGGTCGGAGCCGGTCTTTGAGGTCGCCCGAATCCGTGCTCTCGGCTTGAGGCCGCGCTTCTCTCCGAATTCGGCGTTGCCCACGAGAACCGCCGCGGCGCCGTCGGTTATTGCCGACGAATTGCCGGCATGATGGACGTGTTCGATGTATTCCAACTCCGGATACTTCAACAACGCGACCGCGTCGAAGCCGGGCATGTTTTCGCCCATTGCCTTGAACGAAGGACTCAATGCGCCGAGCTTCCGCATGTCGGTGTCGGCGCGGATCTGTTCGTCGCGATCGATAATCGTCAGCCCGTTCTGATCGAGAACCGGTATGCGAGACCGGTCAAATCGACCGCTCTTTTCGGCAATCGCCGCGCGGGTCTGGCTGGTGAGCGCGTAATGGTCGCAATCATCTCTCGTAAACCCGTAACGGGTGGCGATGATGTCCGAAGATATCCCCTGGGGAACAAAGTACGATTTCATTGTCAGAGACGGATCGACCGCAATGGCCCCGCCGTCGGTTCCCATCGGGACCCGGCTCATGCTTTCCACGCCGCCGGCAATGTAGGCGTTTCCCGCGCCTCCCCGGATCTGGTTGGCGGCAATATTGACTGCCTCCAGGCCGGAGGCGCAAAAACGGTTGATCGAAACGCCCGGTACCGAATCGTCGAGATCTGACAGGAGGACTGCCGAGCGGGCAAGGCATGCACCTTGCTCCCCGACCTGCGTTACGTTTCCCCAGACTACATCTTCCGGATCGGAAGACCTCAGGTTGTTCCGGGTCCTGATCGCGTTCAGGACATCTGCTGAAAGCCGGACGGCGGAAACCTCATGCAGGCTTCCGTCAGCCTTTCCCCGGCCACGCGGTGTCCTGACCGCATCGTAAACGAATGCATCCAGCGTGCTCATGTCCCGGTGTTCCTTTCGTCGTCAGCTTCGGTCAGACGGGTTGCCCGGCATCAGGTCATACGGGCGTTTCCAGCCGTCGAGACTCGAGATCCGGTCAAGCCAGGCATCGATGGCCGGCCAGGCACGGCGGTCGAACCCGAACGGTTCCGGATAGAAAAGATATCCGCAGCAGGAGAAATCCGCCATGGTCGGGCCATCTCCAACCAGCCATTCGCGTTCGCTCAAGGCACCGTTGAGAATCGTGTAGGCGGCCTTGAGGCGATGTTGCATGAAATCGATGACCGGCTGCGGACGCTTTTCAGCAGGCAGGAAGTTCATGAGAAACCGGACCATCCCGGCTGGCGAGGAGAACTTGTGATTGTCCCAAAGGACCCAACGCAGGATTTCTCTTTTTTCGACCGTGTCTTTTCCTCCGAATTTTCCGGTCTTCTCGGAAATGTAGTCCTGAATTGCACCCGACTGCGTCAGTGTCGTGTCGCCGTCGACCATGACCGGAACTTCACCCATGGGATTGAGCGCCCGGAATTCGGGCGTTCTGGCTTCACCGCCAAAAAAATCGACGTAGACCGGGGTCCATTCGAGGCCGGAGAGATGGAGCGGCAACGTAGCCTTGTACGCGTTTCCAGATTCCCCGAAGCAGTACATCCTGATCATTGTCGTTCTCTTCACGTGTCTTCGATATGTCGCCGCATGTGTCCTGCAGCTCCCGAACAGGTGTCACCGGGTGCCGAAACCATGCCTGTATCCGGCGCGGTGCGTTCTCAGTCCGCCTCGATGATGGATCGCGCGATAATGTGCTTCATGATTTCGTTGGTGCCGCCGTATATCCGCTGGACCCGTGCGTCCGTCCACATCTGTGCGATCTTGTATTCCGTCATGTACCCGTAGCCGCCATGGAGCTGCAGGCATTCGTCCAGCACTTCGCATTGGGTATCGCTCAGCCAGTACTTGCACATGGCCGCTTTCTCGACGCCCAGGTTGCCGGAGACATGGTCGGACACGCACTCATCGAGAAAGGCGCGCGCAACGACCGCCTTAGTCTTGCATTCGGCTAGCTTGAATTGCGTGTTCTGGAACTGGAGAATGGGTTTGCCGAAGGCATGACGACTCCGGCAGTAGTCGATGGTGTCGCCCACGGCGCCTTCGATGGCGCCAACCGCGGTGCAGCCGATGATCAGTCGTTCCTGGGGCAACTGCTGCATCATCATGGCGAATCCTTCGCCAAGGCGTTCCTCTCCCCCGAGAACATTTTCCGGGGGGACGACGACGCCATCGAAAAACAGTTCCGATGTGTCCTGTGCCTTGAGCCCGATCTTGTCGAGTTTCGGACCGCGCGAAAACCCGTCGGCACCGTCGGTCTCGACGACCAGGAGCGATGTTCCCCGGGCCTGTTCATCCGGATCGGTCTTGCACGCGACGATGACGAGGTTGGCCTGTTGGCCGTTGGTGATGAATGTCTTCTGACCGCTCATCCTGTAGGCATTGCCGTCCTTGAGCGCGCATGTCCGGATCGCCTGGACATCGGAGCCTCCGGACGGCTCCGTCAT
Source organism: Paracoccaceae bacterium (assembly GCA_963664045.2). GTDB lineage: Bacteria > Pseudomonadota > Alphaproteobacteria > Rhodobacterales > Rhodobacteraceae > JAPPHA01. The sequence continues at coordinate 758,369 of CAXXGT010000009.1, forward strand.
GGCGAGCGCACCGACGAGTTCGCCAGTGGCCATCCCCGGCAACCAGCGGCGTTTTTGCTCTTCGGTCCCGTAGGAATAGATGTAGTGCGCAACGATACCCGAATGGATTCCGTGTCCCCAACTCAGCATGTTCATCCGCGCGCCTTCGATGGTGATGACAGCTTCATGACCGAAGTCCCCGTCCCCTCCGCCGTATTCCGAGGGAATAGATGGGCAGAGAAGCCCGAGTTCTCCCGCTTCGTACCAGCAGTCGCGGTCGATTTCCCCCTGCTCTCGCCATGCCGGTAGCCTGTGAGACCAGTTGTCCGTAACGAAGCGGCGAAACATGTCCTCCAGCATCACATGTTCGTCGGTCATCCATTGCGAACGCGAGGATAGCAGGGTCATGTTTCTCTCTGGCTCGAACGTGATGCCAAGACCAGCCGACATCGGCCGTGCATGGCGGGTTTCTGAAGAAATCCCGACAACGATTACAACTCTGGCCGGTCACAGGCAACTGCCGTTGCAAGTCGCCGCAAGGCAATCGCCAGGCGGTTTCCGAATGTCACTTGCGTTCGACCGGTTTGGAGGTCTACGTTTCCGGCAAATCCATTCAATCATCTCCAAGTTTACGGCGGATTCCGACTTCCGAACTGGACCACGATAGGACACTGGTCAGAATGCCAGATATGCTTGGAGACAGAATTTCCGGCATCGATGCACAAGGCCTCACGGCACTTGAATCCCGGCTACGGGAGGATCTGGAGTTCCTTTGCTATCCAGGCAAGGACTGGATACCGCCAACGCAGGGTGCAACCGACGTCGTCATCATCGGCGGCGGAATGTGCGGAATGGTCGCCTGGCTTGCCCTGAAGACCGGTGGCGTCTCGAACATGCGGATGTTCGACCGCAATCCGGAGGGAAAGGAAGGGCCCTGGGTCACCTATGCAAGGATGGAAACGTTGCGGTCTCCCAAGCAGTTGACCGGTCCTGCATTCGGCCTCGGAGCGCTGACATTCCAGGCGTGGTACCGGGCGCAGTTCGGGGCAATTGCCTGGGACCAGCTTTACAGGATCCCGAGGCCGATGTGGATGGATTACCTGTGCTGGTACCGCCGTGTCCTGGAAATTCCTGTCGAAAACGGGGTATCGGTCGATCGGATCCTCCCCGAGGGCAACCTGCTTCGACTGCAGCTTTCGGGTGGGCCGGAGGACTCAATCCTCACCCGGAAGCTCGTCTTCGCGACGGGCCGCGAGGGTCTGGGGGAACCCAACATTCCCGACTTCACGCGCGGGCTGCCCGGTCGCCTGTGGGCACACAGCGTTGACGACATCGATTTTGCCTCCCTTCGGGGCAAGCGCGTGGCGATTGTCGGGGTGGGCGCCACGGCCGTGGACAACGCTGCCGAGGCGCTGGAACATGGCGCCGCGGAGGTCCGGCATCTCATAAGGCGAAACGAGATGCCCACGATCAACAAGATGATGGGAATCGGAAGCTTTGGCTTCACCTGCGGCTTTCCCGAACTGCCTCCCGAGTGGCGCTGGCGTTTCATGCGATACTCGTTTGTCACCCAGACGCCGGCACCCCACAACTCCGTCCTGCGCGTCAGCCGCCACGAGAACGCATATTTTCATTTCGAAAAAACCGTGACCGGGGCGGAGGAATTCAATGACACCGTACGCATCGCATTCGCGGACGGAACATCCTACGAGGCGGATTACCTGATCCTCGGCACCGGTTTCACCGTTGACCCCCTGACCCGGTCCGAATTCGGCGATGCGGCCGGAGACATCCTGCTGTGGGAGCGGGTCTACAAGCCGCCACAAGGCGAAAAATGCCCGGATCTCGGGCGTTTCCCCTACCTGCGACCAGACTTCACCTTTCGTGAAAAGGTTCCGGGCAAGGCGCCGTGGCTGAGGCACGTATACTGCTTCAACTACGGAGCGACGGCGAGCCTCGGCAAGGTAAGCGGCGACATCCCCGCGGTCTCGGACGGGGCGGCATGGCTTGCGCGGTCGATTGCCGCCACGCTCTATTGCGAGGATATCGGCGCACATTGGCAGGGATTGCTGGATTACGATGTGCCGGAGCTCGCCGGGGACGAATGGTTGGCATCCGATCTCAAACGAGAATGAGCGACAGGCGCGCGTACTTCCGCCGAACAGTTTGCAACCGCGGTGCGTCGCGACGACGGTATTGGCGAGGTTGCCGCCGACGCCGGTGGTGCACATTCCTGCGGACCGGGCGGAATAGGGAGGTGCGAGCCCGCCCGGATTCCGGCTGGTTGCGGCTGGCCGAATTCAGGGCGTTTGTGATACAACACGTTCGGCAGGCTGAGGGCGTCCGGCACCCGGCCAGGAATCGTCATGAGCAACACAGTCCAGGCATACAAGCGACACGCGGCAGTCCTGAAGGTGTGTTCACCGCTGTTCTGCCTGGAGGCACCCGGGGACCGTGCGGATGCCGGCGTGCCCGGTGCTTACCGTTTCACCGGGAACCCACGACTTACCGCACCTTGCACAAATCAAGCAAGGAAGGCTTCCCCCGGAAGTGATTCCGGCTCCTTTTGTGTCCACGGAATGCACGGACCGTGCCGGTCTTCTGGAACAACGGCTCGGCAACAGGGTCGTTTCCCGTCCGCCGAAGGGGAAACCGCTTTCAAGCTGGCGTTCCTCTCTGGAGTGCGTGTTCGCGGGGGTTCAGTTGCAGGGCACGCGGCCGTCGCATTGCCAGGAATTGCGCCGAGAGGAGGTTGCGGTTGGCGAACGGGTTGAGGGTCGGTATCGCTGGTGCGGGTTCCGTTGCCATGGGTACCGCGGCACTCCTGCACGTGAACGGGCATGAACCGATGCTCTGGTCGCCGTCCGGCAGGGGTGCGTCTGAGCTCGCCGGCGGCGCGGAACTGGCCGCGACCGGCGCGATCGATGCCGTGTTCTGTCCGCGCCTGGCAAACAATGCGAAGGGACTTGCCCGCGACAACGATGTCCTTGTTCTCGCGCTCCCTGCCTATGGCCACAAGGCCGTCATGGACGCCCTGGCAAAGCACATTCGCAGTGTCCATCATGTTATCATCTCCTCCCATGCATCACTCGGCGCCATCTACCTGATGCAGCTCCTCCATGCGCGCGGCGTCACGGCACCGATCACTGCATGGGGCACGACCGCCGTCACCGGCCGCCGCCAGTCAGGCACCGAAGTTCACATCAACACCGTGCGCAGGCTCATCGACCTCTGCACGGTACCGGACAACGGGTCGCAGGACGGGCTTGCGCTCTGCCGGCACCTCTTTGGAGACAGGTTCCAACCGCGCGAAGGGCTGCTTGCAATAACACTGTCCAATCTCAATCCCCAGAACCACATGGGTATTGCCCTTGGTAACATGACGCGCATGGAGCGCGGGGAATCGTGGAGCCAGGGCGAAAACGTCACACCGAACGTCGGCCGTCTCCTGGAAGCGCTCGACGAAGAAAGACTTGCGATCGCATCTGCGCTTGACCTTGAGGTACGCACGATCTTCGAGCATTTTCACCTGTCGTTCCACGTGCCCGCCGCATCGGTTTCCAAGATGAACCAGGAGATGCATTCCCAGGGTAGCGGTGGCATCGGCCCGGCTACGGCGAACAGCCGGTACGTGACCGAAGACGTGCCTTTCGGGTTGGTGGTGACAGTTGCACTTGGCGAACTCGCGGGGCGCCCGGCAAGGTTGCACGACGCCGGGGTGAAGATCCTGTCCGCGATGTATGGTCGCGACTTCGCCGCAGAAAACGACTTGCTCAATGCGCTCGACTTGGCGCGCCACGACCTGAACGACCTCAAACAGGCCGCCCGTACGGGCCTGTTGCGACATCTGGCCGAAGTCTCGGCCAACTGATCGTGCAACGTACGGAAAACTGCTAGAATCGAACGATCTGATACGGGAGATACGACATGAAAAGATCAAGCCTAAGCAGACGACGCTTTCTGGGCACCACGGTACTGGGTGCCGCCGCGCTCGCAAGCCCGGCGTACCTCCGCCGGGCTCATGCACAGGGAGGCGAGGTGAACGTTTGGACCTATGCCAATTTTGTCCCCGACAGCTTTCGCGAGCAGTTCGAGGCTGAAACCGGGATTAAGGTGAACATCCGCCTCGTTGATGACCAGGGTAAGCAGTTCAACCTGCTCGCCGCAGAGGCACCCAACCCCACTGCCGACATCGTCACCGTGGCGGGACACAGGTTCCTGCAGTTCATAAGCAGCGAGCTCATCGCGCCCCTCGATACCGGCCGGCTCGGCAACTGGGGCAACATCAACCCCACGTTTTCCGAGTCCGACTGGGCGACGATCGACGGCAGCAAGTGGGGCGCACCGATCCTCTCCGGCATGGAGATTCTCGCCTACAACACCGATGTTGTCAGCGCCGAGGAGGCAAGGTCCTGGGATGTCCTGTTCGCGGAAAAATACGAGAAACAGACCGCCTATATCATACAGGACATGATGTCGATCATCATGCTCAAGCTGGGGTACGACGGAAACATGGTCGCCTATCTCGACGACCATGAGAAGGCCGCACAGATCGTCGAAGAGGCGAAACAGTACCTGATCGACAGGAAACCGCTGGTGCGGAAGTACTACGACAGCGGTGCCGAAGTGCAGCAGATGTTCATCAACGAGGATATCGTTGTGGGGCATGCCTGGAACGGTCCGATCGCGACGCTCATCAACGACGGCTTCCCGGTGGCCATGACGATCCCGCAGGAAGGCTCCTACGGGTTCGTCTACACCTACAACGTCGCCAACAACGCGCCAAATCCGGACAATGCCTACACGTTTCTCGACGCGATCCTGGCGTCTTCGGAGATCGGGGCATCGATGACGCGCGCGTCAGGTTTCATCTCGACCTACAAGGGTGCGGCAGAACACCTGACCGAGCTTGAGCGCAAGTCCACGGCCTTCACCGACGAGGAACTCGCCGGGCTCAGGTTCTTCCGTGCCGAAGCGAACGAGTTGAAGTACGGTCTCGTCGACCCGGCCGTTGAGGCCATCAAGGCCGCCTGAGGGACTCCCGCGGCACCCCGCCCGCCGCTGCGCGCGGGCGGGGAACGTGCACGCAGGCCGCGGGCCGCAGGCAATGACATCAGGTATTTCATTCGTGCCGGGCAAGAACCACGACAAGGAAACGACCGGCGCGGGTGAGCCCACGAGCTGGGGCAAGCTTGTTGGCTTCGCCCCGTATCGGGCGTTGGTCAGCCTGATCTACGCGTCGCCCCGGCGGCAGTTCCTGTTCCTGGCCGCCTTTCCTGCAATCTGGGTCCTGACACAGCATCTCGGACCGATCATCCAGATGCTATTCGTCAGCTTCACGGAAGCCTATCCGCTTTCCAGGGGGGCCGAAACACAATTCACCCTTGACAACTACCGGAGATTTTTCACCGAGAGTTTCTACTGGGTACCATTTTTTCGCACCCTGGCATTCGCCACGGCATTTACCGCTACCACCCTTATCATCACCTATCCGATCGCGTATTTCCTGACCCGTTACGTCAGCCGGCGAAACCAGCTGCTCCTTCTCCTGCTCCTGCTCATACCGTTCTGGGTCGGCGAAATCGTGCGCACCTACGCCATCATGATCCTGCTCGGCAACAACGGGGCCGTGAACCTGTTACTGAAATCACTGGGCCTGGTCGAGCGGCCGATACCCTTCATGTACACGGGCTTCTCGGTCGGGATCGGCATCATTTACCTGACTTCGCTCTACATGCTCCTGCCACTCTACTCTGCCCTCGAAAAACTCCCGCGGAGCTATGCGGACGCAGCCGCGGACCTCGGTGCGGGCGCGCTGACACGGTTCCGGAGGATTACCCTTCCGCTCACGCTCGAAGGAATTGCCTCCGGGTGCATCCTGGTTTTCCTGATTTCCACCGGCTTCTACGGCACGCCGGTCCTCCTGGGCGGACCATCCACCACGGTATTCGCCGAGACCATCGCGGGGTTCTTCTTCGTGGCCGGCGACGAATGGCCGACCGGCGCGGCGTTCGCCACCATCATGTTCGTCACGGTGCTGGTCGTTATCGGGTCGTTCCAGCGGATCATGACCGCACTGCGCAAGGGTGACACAAGATGAGCCGCGGTTCCCGGGTCTTTTTTTCATGTTGCTATTGGGCTTTCGTGGTCTACGTCTTCGTACCGCTGGTCCTCATGGTGCTCATGGGGTTCAAGGACTCGAAGTTCATCGGATTTCCCATACGGTCCTGGACGCTTGAATGGTATCTCGGGGTCTTCAAGGACGTGGAAGTTCTCTCCGTGTTTGGCTACTCCATTGCCATTGCGGTCCTGGCGACGCTCGCTTCCATCGTGGTCGGCACATGGATCGCCTTGCTTCTGGACGGTCGCCGGTTTTTGGGGCGCACGGTGATATTCGCCCTGGCAATCCTGCCTGCACTCGTGCCCGGGATCATTTCGGCCATCGCGTTTCGCATCTATGCCCGGCTGCTGGGAATCGAGCCGGGAATGTTCGCGATCATCTGGGCTCACGCGATCCACAACGTCCCATTTGTGGTCCTTATCGTCATGGCACGGCTGTCGACCCTGGCGCGCAGCCAGACCGAGGCCGCGCGCGACCTGGGCGCCGACCCGCTCGTGACATTCCTGCGCATCACGCTGCCCTACCTGACCCCGGCCATCCTGGGGGCAGGTATTTTCTGCCTGTTGCTGAGCTTCGACGATTTCGTGCGCTCGTTTTTCCTGGGTAGCTATCAACCCACGTTTCCGGTACTGATCTTCGCCGAACTGCGCTCGGGAATGTCTCCGGAAATCAACGCGATCGCCACCGTCGCCCTTGTCCTGACGGCGGCCATGGGAATCTGGGCAGAGCGCATCACGCGGCGGATGAACAGGTCGAATGAACAATGACAAATCAGGACCGGATTGTCCGCTTCGAGGGAATTTCAAAGCGATTCGGCAACGCTGTCGCGCTTGAACGGATGGACCTCGAGATCGCTCCGGGAGAATTCGTCACCCTTCTCGGACCATCTGGCTGCGGCAAGACCACAACGCTGCGAATCCTGGGCGGGTTCGAGTTCCCCGACACCGGACGGGTGATCCTGGAGGGCAAGGACGTCACGCGTCTGCCGCCGAACCGGCGCAACGTAAACATGGTTTTCCAGGATTATGCACTCTTTCCGCACATGACGGTGCTGCAGAACATGGCGTTCGGCCTCGAACTCAAGGGTATGGGACGACGTGCCATCGAACGGCGGCTGGACGAACTGATGATTTTTCTCGAGTTGAACGAATTCGGCGACCGCTACCCCGGACAGCTCTCCGGCGGGCAGCGCCAGCGGGTTGCTCTCGCGCGCGCGCTCGCCCCCGACCCCGCGCTGTTGCTCCTGGACGAACCTCTCGGCGCGCTCGATGCAAAACTGCGCGGCCAGGTCCAACAGGAACTCAAGTCGATCCAGCGCCGCACCGACAAGACGTTCCTCTTCGTGACCCACGACCAGGACGAAGCCCTCACGATGTCGGACCGGATCGTCGTCCTGAACGAGGGCCTGGTTGAACAGGACGGCACCCCGCGCGAGCTTTACTTTCACCCCAGGAGCCGGTTCGTCGCCGAGTTCATCGGCGAAACGAATCTGCTCGCGGGCAAGGTGAACAAGGTGAAGGGAAGTACCGTGGTCGTCGACTGGTACGGGCACGACCTCTTCGGACACGCGCCGACCGGTGCGCCGGCCCCGGGCGACGATGTTTCCGCTTCGGTCCGGCTTGAGAAACTCGCTTTCTCCGATGCACGCCCGGCCACCGAAAACGCCGTCCAGGGACGTGTCATCGGGCGCACGTTCCTGGGAAGCCGCGTGGTCGTGGACCTCCTGGTCGAAGCGGCACGCGGTGCGACACTCAGGGCCTACGTGGACACCGAAACCGCGGAGAAAGTCTGCAGTGGAACGGTTTGGGCGGGATGGGATACGCACGCGATGGCCATACTCCGCGATTGAATCGTGCGATCGCCCGACTTCCGAGATTCGGATTCGGACGCGGTTTCAATCAATTCTGCGGGGTCCCGGCGATAAATTCGATAGTCCGAACACCCGGGATTCCTGACCCCCGCCGCGGGATGGCGCCATGCCAGCTGTCGATGAAACAGGTGGAATTGGCACTGCCAGGATTTACCGGAAGGGGTTCGAAATTTCCGGGAGCGTCACGGGAACCGGTCAGGGAATTCCAGGCAGGAAATAATAGAACGTATACGCCAGGATCACCGCCGGAATGGCACTGTACAAGGTTGCGATCAATGCTGCGCGGGGCGTCAGTGCGAGCGCAGGGAACAACGCATCTCCGTCATTGGCAATCGAGTTGCCCAACAGCGCCGCAAACGGAATGAGTCCGTTGATATAAAGTGTGGTGACGAGAACCTGCGGGCCGCAACCGGGAATGAACCCGACACCTATTGCGATCAACGGAAGGAACGGTCCTGCGGCCTTGAAGGCGGCGGCGAGGTCAAGTCCTGCGAATTGGTCCAGGTATTCGTAAGCTAGAAATGCTGCGACGACCCAGACCGTGATAAAGCTCGTCTCCTCGGCCGCACGGGTCAACGCAGGATCATCATGATGCGTGAGATTCCGGACTGGCGATACGGCCCAGATTGCGAAGCCGATTGCCATTCCGGCCAAGGCAGCAACCGTAGCCGCGAGTTCGAGCCAACCGGTAAACTCGACCTGGACGAGGGCAGCGATGCCGAGACCGAGTCCCGGGAGAGCTGGAACCGCAAACGCCCAGTCCCTCAGGCGAATACGCCAGATACGCCGTGGCATATGGGCCGAGGGATCTCCAGCATGGCGGAAATTGTTCCGGTCGAACAAGTCGACCACGTAGCCTGTGACGACTCCGGCGACCATGGCCAGCGGCAACACGATGACGGCCGCATCCGGTCGTGTCGCGATCAAGAGGAAGGCAGCATCGCCCATGGTTGCAGTCAGGGTCGCGACGACGGCGCCCATCGAGACATTGCCCGAGGTGTAGGAGGCAACGACTATGATTGCGCCTCCGCAGCCCGGCAAAGCGCCGAGAAACGACGCTACCGGAACCTGGAGGAGGCGCGACCGGCGGAAGAATCCACCGATGTCGAAATCAAAGATCTCTTCCGCAAGAAAAAACGCAAAAAGCGTCGCGAAAACGAAAACCGAGACCTGTATGTAGGCATCGACGAGCGAGGCCAGCGTGACCTCTCCCAGTCGACCTGGCATTGCAACTGCGAGCAAGAGCAACACCGCCACGCCGATTCTCTCGCCCCGGACGGTGGCCGGCGCCGGCCGAGATGATCGCCCTGTCCCGTCCTGGCGCGACAGGGGAGTGCGAACCCTGATGGTCTCGGGTGCCAACGCCATGCAGATTCTCCGCAGATTTGAGAATGCGAACTATTCTCATTCTCAATTAGACCTGGACTTCGTACGATGCAAGCGAAATCTTGCGTGTATATTTGCGTTGGCGATGATTCTTGTCTCATGCCGCGAGGACCTGTCGGGTTGGTTTGGCGTTGTCCCGCCAGAATGTTCCACGCGCGGCCGAAACGTCCTGACAAGATCAGTGCCCGGACGGTCATGATCGCCCGGTCGCCCTTCGTGGTCCATCGCATCCGCGAACCCTTGAGCCTTTTGGCCACGATTCTTGCGATTTCGGCCTCTACGACCAGCCACACGATCGGGATGTCGTTCGGAAGGGACATCTCCGAATTCCCCCCAATGGTGACGAAGTACCGTGCCAATCCAAAATCCCGTCACTCAAACCGACCGAAACAAACCGGCCGAATCACACCAAGACCCGAACTTTTGCCAGGTTCGCAACGGGCAAATCCATCGATCCGCGCCAAATCGTGACGCCATAAGGGATTCACACCTTTTCCAGTTTTTTTCTGATTCGAATCAGGTCAATTTTCGGGAATGGAAGAAACACCAATCGTCAGCAATCTCCGCTTTGCCTTGAGCATCGCCGAGGTGGAAAATTGTCACCGCGACGGGGTTATCGGACCGTTCCCGCTCATGTCCCCCGCCGAGACGGACGAGGCGTGAGCCGAAATCGATCGGGAGATCATCATACCGGGCGCCAACGATCCCGATCTGGATTATCACGACCGCCATCTCGACAACAGCACCGTGTGGCGGATCTGCCGTCGCCCGGAACTGACCGATCGCGTGGCGTCGCTGCTCGGTCCCGACTTGATGATCTTGCGCTCGAACTTCCAGGTCCGGCGACCGGCTGCGAAGGCGGTCGGCGATGCGCGAAACTACATCAGGGTACCGTGGCATCAGGATGGCGCAAACTTCGACCTTCAGCCGCAGGTTCTGGTGTCGGCCTGGATCGCCGTTACCGAATCGACCGAGGAAAACGGCTGTTTAAAGGTGGTCGCTGGTTCGCACTTGCAGACATTCGATCACGACATTGACCAGGGGCGACACGAGTTCGAACGCTCGGTTTCGGAAGACGAGTTCGACCATGATTCGATTCGCGCGCTGGCACTGCGTCCCGGGGAATTCGTACTGTTCAATGAGAACACCGTACACTCCTCGGGACCCAATCAAACGTCGCAACCGCGTGTTGGCCTAACACCTCGCATCAGCGTGCCATTCGTCCGCGTGACCGGAAATCCACGCGGTGCCGGGTGCGATCGCGACCGTCACGCACCGGACGAACTGCGCGAGGTGGCGATGCTGCGTGGCCGTGACCACACCGGCCGGCAGCGGGTCGTTTCCCTCCCCTGTGGTGAACACTGACACGTTACCTCGAGGATCCGCGGCAAGTGACGGGGCGGACTTTGTCGCATTGAAATCCGATCCGGTTGCCGCATAACCGTGCAACCCGAAGCCGTTCCCTGCAAACGCGAGTCCAATTATGCCAATGATATTCGCGGACGTTCCCTCCCTTTCCGGGCCAATCCAACTTGGCGCAAAATGGGACGTTGCAGTGCCGTCGGGCAGGGGACGCTCAACATATTGCCGACCAGTCGTCGGTCACGCACGAATTGGCTGGTGCACCACGAACAGAACCAGTCATGAGTACGGCGTGTCGGTCCACCTACGTGTCAGCACATCCCCTCGGATTATCGTCAAAAACCCCACATTTCGGGTTTTGAGGTCACGGTTCATTACCGATTCCACCCACTGGCGGGTCAGACGGTCACGCGAGTCGGCAAGAGGTCGCTTCGTGGCGATCCGATTTCGGTGGTGGTCGATGGACAGGGTCGCAGGTACCACATTCCGGACTGGATGATGCTTCCGGAGGCATCGCGATGGGAACTCTGTGACACACCGCGCCTGTCACTGACAGCGCTGTCTGACTTGAGCGCCCTGCTCACGCGCTTTTTCCGGGAGCCAGCTTTACCGGGAGACCCGCATGACAGGACAGCGATACACAACCCGACAGCCGGATCTGTTCAGGCATCGCCTGGCGCTCCGCCTGGACCCGGATCAGCGCAAGGCGGCAGCTTTGGCTCTGGAACAGCTGATGACGGCAGTTGTCAGGGACGGCGAGGCGGCGCCGGAGGAGACGGACGATGATGAAGTCTGATCTGCTGACACCGGACCACCTGCAGCGGGCGGCTTGTGTGTACATCCGCCAGTCCACCCCGCAGCAGGTTCGCAACAACCTGGAAAGCCAGCGTCTGCAATATGGCTTGGTTACGTACGCACGCGAACTGGGATTTGTCGACGTCCGGGTCATTGACGACGACCTTGGGACCACCGCGAGCGGGGTTGAGCGGCCAGGGTTCGACCAGTTGGTCGTGGCGGTCGGCAAGAGTGAGGTCGGCCTGGTGCTTGCGACTGACGCCTCGCGGCTGGCCCGCAACGGGCGTGACTGGGAGGGCTTGCTGGACTTCTGCGCCGTTGTCGGTTGCCTGGTCGGTGATCGAGACCGGCTCTACGATCCGGGCGCGATGGAAGACCGGATGTATCTCGGCCTTCGCGGTGCGTTCAACCAATTCGAACTGTCGATGTTTCGCAAGCGGTCACAGGAAAGCATCGAGGCCAAAGCGCAACGGGGCGAGTTGTTCCTGCATGCTCCGGCCGGCTATGACCGGGTCGGACGCGACGCCATCGAGATGTCGCCGGACCAGAATGTGCGGAACGCAATCCGCCTGGTATTCGACACGTTTGATGCGGTTGGCAGCCTGCGGCAGACCTGGTTGTGGTTTCACAACAATCAGGTCGAGATCCCGGTACGCATGTCGGGCCGGGGCCTGATATGGCGCATCCCGGCAGAGAGCAGCATAACCCAGATCCTGCGCAATCCGATCTATGCCGGGACCTATGCGTATGGCCGCAAACAGAGCGAGACGACGATCCGGGATGGCCGCAAGACGGTCGTGATACATAAGCTGGACGCGAATCCGGCCGAGTGGAAGGTGCTGTTGCCAGGGTTGATTTTTGTTGGCGGTTGCTTGCGCGTTCGCTTGGCGGGTCGGTTGCTGGCATTGGGTTTTCTGGCAGGTGGTTTTGGCGCCGCCGCGTGGTTTGCGGCGATATTTTGCCCCTGGCGGTCGATTCCAGCCGCGCCCGATCGGCCTGCCTGGCGTTGCCGGGCAGGATGTGTGGCCGTGATGTGGTGGTGTGACCCCTTGCGGGTCTATGCGGCGGACATTGTGCGTGGCCGCGTGTTCTGGCTGAGCCGGAGATAGTCGAGCACGAGGCGCGGGTTCCGGTTCAACTTTTCGACGGTCGGCCTGACCGGCTTGTTGCGCCCGAGGATGAGGCCGATGGCCAGTCTTCGGAGGCAACTGAGGTTCTCCGGGCCATGGCCGCTCCGGACCCGGCACTTGTCTTCGTTCCATGTTCCGGCGTCGTCGAGGATCCAATGCACGCGATTTTCGCAGGACCAGTGGCCGCGATTGAAGCCCGGGATCGCCTCGGCATCGGCGCTCTGCGGCGTGTGGCTGGTGATGCCGTAGACCAACTCGACCTTGGGCTCGCCGATCCTTGCCGGCTCTCCATTGCGCCCACAGCGGTAGGACCGTGTGGTTCGCTTGATCAGGAACACCTGTTCGACCCAGGGGAAGCTGATGCCCGCGACCGGTTCGGTCGCGGTCCGGATCTCCCGCTTCTCGATGCGTCCGTGCGCCGGTTGCGGTGATTGTGCGGCAAAGTCGGGCTCCCTGGGCGGCTGAGAGGCGAAGAAGGCCTTGATGTCATTGGAGAGGGTCTTCTGGTTGCCCTTGGCGACGAAGAGGAAATCTGCGCCGCGGTCGTGCAGGTAGGCAGCGATCGCTGTCTGGGTGAGCAGGGCATCGACGGTGACCGTTCGACCGCTGATGTCGGGGATCAGGTCCATGGTCGGGATGAAGACGCCGATCTCGTTGGTGGCCTTCTCCGTGTCTTTCCCGTCTTCCTCGATGGTCAGCACGGTTTTTTTTGAGCCAACGGCGCGGAGGCGTCGTGGCTGCTGGCGCCGAGCACATGGGTCTTGCGGCCCTCGTCATCGACAGCACCGCGGATGGTCTTGCCGTCGATGGCGATGCCCGCACCCTGGTCCCAGCCATGGTCCCGGCAGAAGCGGGCCGTGGCTGCGGCAAGCTGGTCGGGGTCGACCGTGACCATGATGTTGCGGATGCAATAGATGCTCGGGAGGTCATGGGTGCCATTCCCGGCCCTGGGCAGGCGGAAATGCCTCAGCATCCCCGGTCCGAGGTCCTGGATCCAGGCATGGATCGCCTTCCAGCCATTGGCGCCACACAGCGTGGCCGCAGCACAGAGCGACAGCAACGTCGGCAGATGGTAGCGGCGCCCGCGGCGTCCGCGAGGATCGTCGATTTCGGTGAAGTAGTCGTACAGGCTGGCCATTTCGGCGGTGTTCATCTTGCGCATCTTCTCGGTTCCGTGAAGCTGGAGTTCCGGCGCCAGCGCCGGGGCGGTGAGCCGGGCGCGGACATCGGGCGCGAGCGGCAGCACCAACACCTGTTTCGGTGTCGATCCCGCGACATAGCCGTTGCCGTGGCGGCGGTAGCCGCGGGTCCTGCCGACGGTGATCCAGTTGGCGGCGCGGTAGACCGTGCCGCTGTGGCGCTCCGGGTCGCAGAAGGTTTCCAGGAGCAGCAGCGGATGATGATAGCGGGCCTGCCAGTCGGCATTGATGCGCCGCGCACAGAGGCCGAGAAAGCGGGAACCCAGGTTCGGCTGCCGTCCGCGCAGCAGCAGGCGCACATTGTTGGCAACCAGGTGCAACCGCCCGAACCTGTCCCGCGGGCTCCAGCCGATCCAGCGGTCGCGCGCCGTGCATTTGAGCGCCGCAGCCGAGAAGGCGGCCAGCGCCGGCCATGCGCCGCTGCCGTCGTCGGCCGCATACCAAATGGTTTCGCCGATCTTCGGTCCCGCGCCGAGGTAATGATGTTCGTCCAGGAGATCGCGGAAGCGCTGTTCCTCGCGACGTGCGACCGGTATTGCGGACAGTCTGGAAAGGTCGATCATGGCACCTGATTCGATTCCCGATTCGGTGCCTCTATGGACGGGCAGGAGGCAAGAGTCCAGCCCGCGACGTAAATCAATCAAAACAAACGAAAATTGACGCTACAAAAATTGGCCCTGGTGCTGTTGCACGACCGCCATGATGGCTATATCTCCTGGGATCACTATGAGCGGAACCAGGCGGTGATCAGCGCAAACCGGACGGTTGAGCGTGGCGCGGTCCGGTCCGGACGTGGATTGCTGACCGGCCTGCTGCGGTGCGGCCATTGTCAGCGACGGATCCAGGTGCGCAACAACGGCAAGTCTGTCGGTTACTATTGCCAGGGTGAACACCGGGCGGGCAAGCGGTGCCTGTCGTTCAGTGCAGTGCGGGTGGATCAGGCGGTCGGACAGGCGGTGATCGACGCACTGCAGCCGCTGGCGATGGAGGCCGCCATGGCGGCGATCGAGACCGTCGGCGCGGCGAACCCCGCGATGCTGGATCTGGCGCGCAGCGCCCTTTCGGAAGCCCGCTACAAGGCGGACCGGGCTCGCGACCAGTTTGAAACGGTCGATCCGTCCAACCACAATGTGTTTCACAATCTGGCGGCGAAGTGGGAGGCCTGCCTTGTCGACGTGTCTGAACGCGAAGCCCGGCTCCGGGAGCTTGAGGCGGCTCAGCCTGTCGCCCTGGCACCGGAACAGCGTCAGACTTTTCTGGCGCTTGGCCAGGATCTTGGCCGGGCCTGGGGCGACGACCGGGCGACGCCCGCACTGCGCAAGACGGTGTTGCGAACCGTCCTGGTCGAGATCACGGCCCGGATTGAAGAGACGGATGTGCACCTTGTACTGCACTGGAAGGGCGGCGATCACACGGAACTGCGGGTACCGCGCATGCGGAACGGCGAACATCGCTGGACGACCGATATCGAGACCGTCACGATCGTGCGGCAGCTTGCGCGCACGCTTGACGATGCCGGGATCGCCGGTCTTCTGAACCGCCTCGGCAAGCGGACCGTGAAGGGTAACAGCTGGAACAAGTCACGTGTTGCTTCCTTGCGGGCCTCGAACGGCATTGCGGTGTTTCGCAAGGGCGAACGTACCGAGCGCGGCGAGTTGACCTTGAATGAGGTCGCGGATCGTTTTCAGGTCAGTCAGTCCCATGTGCGTCGGCTGATCCAGTCCGACCGCCTGCCCGCCCACCAAGCCTGCAAGGGCGCACCCTGGATCATTCTGGAAGACGACCTCGATGCGCCCGGGATTCGGGCGATCCTTGAGTTCAAGGGGTCTGCGTCGTCCGATCCGCAGCAACCGGGTTTCGAGTTTCCGGCATGTTGATCCTCGAAGGGAATCCCGCTCAACAAGGAGGTGGAGACCGCGTGACGGGTATGCTGCATGTTCGTTACGTAACGTCTGCACAACGGGATCGAAAGGAATGGTCATGGCCCTGACCAATGCCGAAAGGCAACGCCGCTACCGGGCCCGACGCAAGGGCGCGCTGCCGCCGGTCAAGCGCGTCCGGTCGGCAAGACCGCAGTCGCGGGCGCAACGATGGCGCGCCGCCGTTGCAACCCTGCTTGAACTTCAGGAGTACTACAGTGAGCGGCTTGAAAGCGCGCCGGTGCCATTGCGTGACAGTCCCTATGGCCTCAAGTTGCAGGCCATCGATGAACTTGACTTCAGTGATCTTGAGGCCATTGAAGTCCCCCTTGGCTACGGAAATGACTGACCGGGTTCCACGGCATAATCGTTACGTAACGGACAAGCCCCCTGGTGGTGCAAGCGGCTTGAGGACAGTCAATCCGGGTTCACGCTTCGCACAGAGAGCCGCGCATGTTAAACTCCGTCCAGCGAACAACAGACCAGATCCTGAACCTTGCGGGTCGGACCGGGACTGGCAAGGAATGAGGGCGCAACGTGCTGCCTGCAGGTCAGGCAATCATGTCGAAGGGACAGAAAGGAGGTCCGTTGACATCATGGACGACATAAAAAATACCGCAATTTCAACGATGTGGTGAGGTGGGGTTTATGCGGATACCTTCCTGGCATTGCCGGAGAGGCTTTCGCGTGTCGGGTCATACGTGTGGATCAGCGGATTCTGGTTGTCATCTTCCAGCAGGTCGCCGACTTCAATGCTATTCAGGATCCGATCCGGAAGGAAATTTGGTACGCCGTTGAACCGGCTGTGGTCCGGCATGTACGCGCAGGTAAAGGCTCGTCGCGGATATGGCGTCATGTTCGCATTTGCGGCGTGAACCATCAGTCCGTTGTGAAAGGAACATCCGCCCGCTGGTATGATGGAGGGCACGGGTTCCATCCTGCTGAGTTCGGGGTAGGCGTTGAACATGGCTCCCACGTGGTTGCCGTCTGCCTGGTAGTCATCAAATCTTCGCTTGTGGGATCCTGGCATGAAGAACAAGCAGCCGTTCTGAATCGTTACATCGTCCAGAGCGACCTAGATGATTATGGCGTGGTCCGATGCGAATGACCACTTGGGGTTGTCCTGGTGCCACGCTGTGTGGTTGGACCAGGGCAACTTGATCAACGCCTGGTCGTGCCAAATCCGTATACCATCGACTCCTTCCAGGTCGGCCGCCATTTTTCCCAGCCGGCGGTCCAGCATCAATGCACGGACACCGTCATGATCCATCCACAGGTTGATCCGTTGCCGAAGTACGGCTCACCTTCCGTCTACCGCGAAATGTGATAGGATCCCTCGGGCAACCTGTTGTCGTCCCTGAGCGAGATTGCTTCTCCCACCGCCGCCCGCCAGTTGTCCAGTTCGTCTCTTTCCAGGAAATCCTCAATGATGAGGAAGCCGTTTTCTCGGTAGGATGTTATTTGCTCATCCGTCAAAATATGTTTCATGAGCATGTTCCTGTTTCGTGGGCCAATTGCAGAATAACTGATTGAACATCATTTGTTAAAAGGACCCGGATGACCCGTCAACTCGGGAGAGAGGGTGGGTCCAAAGACAAGAGTGTGGGTCTTGGCGCGCTTCGGCCAGCGGGCGTGACAGGATTCGGGATCGGCACGGTATTTTGTCACCATTTTGGGGATTTTCCGAAATGTCCCTTCCGCGCGACATCGCGATCGTGGGACTGGTTGCAGAGGCGGCAAACGGAAGCATCGTGGCCAAATGGTACAAGGGTTCGGGCATGCGATGAAGCTGAAGGGCGGCCAGGCGGTCATGACCTTCCGGGCACTGATCCTGTCAGTCCGGTTCGGTCGCGCGTAGACCGCCCTGGCAGAAAATGACAACGCCAAACCAACCCGCCAGATCCTCGCAGCATGAGGCAAGACGTACGTCGCCATCGTAAATTTTGCCCGACATTCTCGCAGGAGTCATCCGAAGTGTAACGCGATGACAGTTTCGAAACCGCGTCGACCAGTCTTCATGACGATGGCGGGAATTTGTTGAAGGAAAATTCCCGGGAACCGGTGCGTGCGATCATGACTTAACCATGATAGGTCGCGACAGTTTTCAATTGGGTCATTCCGTACAACGCCTCGAAGCCTTTTTCTCGGCCGTGACCGGAGAGACCGGTTCCTCCGAATGGCAACTCGACGCCTCCGCCGGCACCGTAGTTGTTGATAAAGACCTGCCCGGAGCGCAGTTGTCGGGCAAGGCGCATTTGCCTCCCGCCGTCGCGTGTCCAGATGCCTGCCACGAGCCCGTATGGCGTACCATTGGCAATCTCGACAGCATGGTTTTCATCCTGAAACGGAATCACGAGTTGTACCGGGCCGAAAATCTCTTCCCGGGCCAGGACATGCTGTGCATCGTCGCCGGCGAACAGTACGGGTTCGACGTAATAGCCGCCTCCAGGGGAATCCCTGGAGATCGTTCCCCGCGCGATTTCTTCGAGACTGGAACCCTGCGCGAGATAGGCAAGGACTGTTGAGCGTTGACGGTCCGAAACTAGCGGTCCCAGGTCGAGGTCACGAAGAGCAGGACCCGCCCGAAGCGCGCGGTAACGGCGTGCCATCCGCTCGACGACTTCGTCAAGAACGCCGGTTTCAACAAGGATACGGGACGAGGCCGAGCAGGTTTGACCGGCGTTCTGGATTCCCGCAGTGACAAGGAAAGGTAACGCCGCGTCGAGATCGGCATCGGCGAATATGATCTGGGGAGACTTTCCCCCGAGTTCCAGCGTGACCGGCACAACATTTCCGGCAGCTCCTTTCTGGATACTCTTGCCAACCTCGACCGACCCGGTGAACGACAGGTGGCCGACTCCTGGATGGCGAACGAGCGCTGCCCCGGCTTCATTGCCCAACCCGGGGACAACATTGAGTGCACCGGCGGGAAGTCCGGCGCGGGCGGCCAGTTCGGTGAACGCGAGGGCAGTGAGGCAGGCTTCCTCGGAAGGTTTCAGAACGCACGCGTTGCCGGTGGCGAGGGCAGCGCCGATCGAACGGCCAATGATTTGCATGGGGTAGTTCCAGGGTATGATATGCCCGGTAACGCCGAACGGTTCCCTTATCGTGCTGACGAGGTAGCCGTTCTGATATGGAATCGTCTGACCGTGCAGCTTGTCCGCTGCGCCACCGTAGAACTCCATGTATCTGGCCAGGGCAACCGCGTCGGCGCGCGCCTGCGACAACGGCTTGCCGACGTCGAGCGCCTCCAGCCTGGCGAGGTCTTCCACGCAATCGAGAACGAGCCTCCCGATTCGTGACAGCGTCCGTCCCCGTTCGGTCGCGGTCGCACGACCCCAGGCTCCGCTTTTTGCAGCGGAGGCGGCCGAGACCGCACGGTCGATGTCCTCTGCCGTGCAGCGGGGGAGTTCGGAAATCGTTTCCCCGTCAGACGGATTCCTGGTTTCGATCAGTCTTGCCGTGCTTGCTTCTACCTGTTCCCCACCGATGAATGGACGTCGTGGATCAAACTGAAAGCCCGAAAAATCAGCCATGTACACTCTCCATTCGCCATTCCTCGGGAATTGTTGGCGCAGCTTCGATCAGTTGCCGGGTATAGGCGTGAGAGGGCGAATCCAGAACCGAGTCGGTCTCTCCCGCCTCGACGATTTGCCCCGTCTTCATTACGAGCACCCGGTCGGTGATGGCCCTGATCACCGTGAGGTCATGGCTGATGAACAGGAATGACAGGTCATGCCGAATCTGCAACGCTGCCAACAGATCAAGAATCTGTGCCCTGATCGATACGTCAAGCGAAGAAACTGCCTCATCAAGTATGATCAATCCCGGTCGTATGACCAGGGCCCGGGCGATGGCAATCCGTTGGCGCTGACCGCCGGAAAACTCGTGAATGTACTTTTCCATGTCGTCGGGTTTCAGGCCTACGGAATTCAATGCGTCCGCCACGCGTTCGCGCCTCTCGGCCTCGGTTTGGCGGCTCTCGCTCAGATGGAATGGTTCGGAAACCAGGCGTTTGACCTTGTGGCGTGGATTGAACGATCCGAACGGATCCTGGAATACCACTTGCATGTCGCGGCGAAGCGATGGCGGCACGCCAGGGCTGGAAGTGACCGGACTGCCGCGCAGGCGGATTTCGCCACCCTGTAACGGCTCAAGTCCGAGAATTGCCCGGACCAGGGTCGACTTTCCGCAACCCGATTCACCGACAAGACCAAGGCTCTCCCCGGTGTGGACCTTGAAACTGACCCTGTTCACGGCACGCCGCGTGGGTGGTTGGGTGAACAGCCCGCCGCGGGAAAGGCGGTAATCGCGAATCGCGTCCTGCACGTGCAACAGGACATCGGGCTGGCCAAGCCGAGCCGTTTTTTTCGCACGAGCGGGAACATGGTGCGATGCCGCGAGCAACTGCCTGGTAAATGCATGCCGGGTTTGCGTGAACAGGGTCGACGTTTCGGCCATCTCGACGATCCTGCCATCCCGCATGACGGCGATTCGGTCGGCCAGACCGGCAACCACTGCGAGGTCGTGCGTGATCAACATCAATGACATGCCTTCATCTTCAACCAGTGAATGAAGCAGTTCGAGGATCTGGGCCTGGGTCGAGACGTCGAGTGCAGTTGTCGGTTCGTCCGCGATCAGCAATTGCGGCCGTAACGCGATTGCGAGGGCGATGCAGACCCGCTGTCGCTGACCTCCCGAAAGTTCGTGCGGATAGCGATCGAGCGGAAATTCGGGCTCGGGCAACCCGACCCGGTCGAGGCGTTCGCGTGCAATCCGCAATGATTCCTTTCGATTGGCTTTCCCGTGAACGCGAAGGGTTTCGGCGACCTGGTGACCTATCGTCTGGACGGGGTTAAGGGCCGTCATCGGTTCCTGGAAGATCATGCCAATCCTGTCGCCACGAACGGAACAGAGATTTCGTTCATTGAGGCTCAGGAGGTTTTCTCCGCCGAGAGACACGGTACCCTGTGCCTGGCTGCCGGGAGGCAACAGCCCCATCACTGCCAACGAGGTCATCGTCTTGCCCGAACCTGACTCACCGACGAGCCCGAAGATCTCGCCCGGCTCGATCCGGCAGGATACGGAATCGAGCACGGGCACGCCGCGAATTCGGACATTCAGGTTGCGCACTTCCAACGGAGATGTCGTCACCGTGCTCTCCGGATTCTCGGATCCAGGTGATCCCTTAGGCCGTCCCCGAGCAGGTTGAGACCGAGGACCATCATGACGATCGCCATACCCGGCAGAATCGCCAGTCTGGGGGCGAGGTAGATCATCGTCTGTGCTTCGGCGAGCATTCGTCCCCAGCTCGGTGTCGGTGGCTGTGCACCGAGGCCCACATAGGAGAGTCCCGCTTCCGCGAGAATTCCGAGCGAGAACTGAATGGTTCCCTGCACGACAAGCAGGCTCGCGATGTTGGGAAGTATGTGCTCGACAGAAATTCTGAATTCCCTTTTTCCGGCGACCCGCGCGGCCAGAACGTAATCAAGCGTCCACAGGCTGAGCGATGCGCCCCGCGTGATTCTGGCAAACACGGGAATATTGAAAATGCCGATGGCCAGGATGGCATTGACGGCCGACGGACCGAAAACGGCGGTGATCAGAATGGCGATGACCAGGGCCGGAAACGCGAATACAAGGTCGTTCCCGCGCATGATCAGTTCATCGAAAAGGCTGGAATGCTTTGCGGCAGCGGCAAGGCCGAGAGGAACACCGACGATCATTCCGATGCCCACCGCCAGAATCGCCACTCCGATTGATGTGCGAGCTCCGACCAGCAGCATTGAGGCGGTGTCACGGCCGAAATGGTCGGTACCCAACCAGTGATCGGGTCCCGGAGGCTGGAGCTTCAGGGCAATGTTCAGCTCGTCAACGGGAAACGGGGACCAGAAAAACGACGTTCCGGCCAGAATCAGGAACGCCGCAGAAAGCACTGCGCCGGCAACCAGGGACGGGGACCACTTCATGAACGAATCCGCAGTCTCGGATCAATCGCCGCATACGCGACATCCACGAGAAAGTTGACCGTCACAACGGCGAAGACCAGGAGCATCACGACGCTTTCGACCACGACGAGATCACGTTGGGTGATTCCCTGAAAGATCAGCCGCCCCAGGCCGGGAAGAAAGAACACGTTTTCGATGATGACGGCGCCCGCCAGGAGAAAGGCGAATTGCAGGCCGAGGATCGTCATGACAGGGATGAGCGCGTTGCGAAATGCGTGCCGGAACACTGTCTGCCGTTCCGAGAGACCCTTGGCCCGTGCAGTCCGGATGTAGTCCTGGCCAAGGGTTTCAAGTAGTGCGGACCTTGTAACCCTTGCCAGGATCGAACCCTGGGGAAGGGCCAGCGCGACCGCTGGCAATGTCAGGGCTTTAAGGCCTGCAAGGACCCCGGTATCCCATCCCGGAAATCCGCCCGCCGAAAACATCCGCAGGCCAATTGCGAAAACGAACACGAGCAGCATGGCGAACCAGAAGTTTGGAATCGCGATTCCCAGCTGGGTGGTCCCCATGATGCCGATGTCGGTAGCGGTTCCCCGGCGCATGGCGGCCAGGGCGCCAACCGGCAGCGCGATGATCGTTGACAGAACCAACGCGTAGATCGCCAGCGGGAGGGACACGAGGAGCCGATCGGAAACCAGTTCCGATACAGGCACCCGGTAGGTGTAGGACATCCCGAAATCCCCGGTGAGCATTCCGGTGGTCCAGTCGGCGTAGCGGATGACCGGGTTCCGTGTCAGTCCGAGTTCATCCCGTAGCGCAGCGACGGTTTCTTCGGACGCGTTAAGGCCGAGCATGAAAGCTGCAGGATCACCCGGAACGATCTCGATGACCGCAAATATGATGATACTTGCGGCAAGAAGACTCAGGATCAGGGACAACAGCCGGGCCAGGAGAAAGCGGATCATCAACGTGTTCCGAGTTTCGGGTCGCTTGCGCGTGCGTCGAACTATGCCGGCATGGCCGGTGGCCTGCCGTCAATTTGCCTCAACACGCCGGCAAGACGAATCGCATACCGGGTTTCTGCCGACGTGCGCCCGGGTCCTGCACGTCCGGAGCGTGGCAAGAAAGGGCGGCGGCGTGCTGGTCGGGGCCGCCACCCTGGCAGGGATATCCCAACCCTTAGTCCGACCAGCTGACACCCGTCAGGTCATTGGCCTGGGTTGGAGCGTTTCGCCACAATCCATTGATCTTGGCATCGGCAACACCGGTTTTCGGCAACTGGAACAGGAATCCGTTGACGTAGTCGTCCGAAATGATCGTTTGCAGACGATGCGCCAACTCCGTCCGGGCCGCCGGATCGGCCGTGACATCGTACTCTTTCATCAAGGCCTGGAACTCAGGGTTGTCGTATTGAAAATAGTAGTCGGGCCTGGCGTAGATGTTGATGTCGCTGGGTTCCGTATGGCTTACGATGGTCAGGTCGTAGTCCTTGTTTCGGAACACCTGTTCCAGCCATTGCGCCCATTCGAGATTGCTGATTTCCGTGTCGATCCCGACAGCACGGAGTTGTGCCGCGATGATTTCGCCGCCGCGGCGCGCATAGGCGGGAGGAGGAAGCATCAGCCGCAACTCGATCCCGTCTCCGTGACCGGCTTCGGCCAGAAGTGAGCGGGCCATGTCCGGGTCGTGGGCGGAGTTGCCCGTGAGGTCCAGGTAGTCCGGATTGTGGGGTGCGAAGTGCGTTCCGATCGGGGTGCCGTATCCGAACATCGCACCATCGATGATTTCCGCCCTGTTGATCGCGTGGGCAATCGCCTTGCGGACGCGAACGTCTGAAAGCAGTTCCGCCTTGTTGTTGGTCGAGAGGATCGTCTCGCCTTCCGTCGAACCGATGATCACCGTGAATCGCGGGTCGGCCTCGAACTGTGCCAGTGTTTCCTGTGCCGGGAAGTTCGGGAACGCGTTGATGTCACCGGCCATCATCGCGGCAAACGCCGCGGTCGGATCGGAGATGAACTTGAAGGCGGCGCTTTCAAGCGCAACAGGCTCACCCCAGTAATCCGCATTGCGAACAATCCTGACCTGGTCTCCCTGAACCCATTCCCGGAAAGTGAACGGTCCGGTCCCGACCGGATGTGTCGCGGCAGAATCGACGGTTTCGGGTGCAACGATGACTGCGTCTCCCCATGCCATCTTGGTTATGAACCCTCCGTCGGGATTACTCAGCGTTACCTGAACGGTATGAGGATCGAGGACCGAGACATCGGCGATTCCGGCGAACAGCGCCTTCTGGGCGTTGGTCGAGTCATCGGCACGCGCGCGGTCGAGCGAGAACTTGACATCCTCGGCATCAAACGTGGTTCCGTCATGAAAGGTCACACCTTGACGCAGTTGGAAGGTATAGACCGTTCCGTCGTCAGAGATGTCCCATGACGCGGCGAGCGCGGGACGGACCGAACCATCGGCCTGAAATCGCGTCAATCCCTCGAAAATGTTGGCGTAAACGACTTCGTCGATTGCGGCCGCGGCGCCTCCCGTAGGGTCAAGATTTGGTGGCTCAAGCTGCATTCCGATTGTTATCGTCGTGTTTTCCGCCTGGGCCCCCACGATTAGTGATGCAGAGATCAGGAACCCCGCAACAGTTGCATTCATTGCCTTGAACATTTCGATTTCCTCCGTGCCTTGATTAAGTCAACGATCAGGTGGTTCACTCCCGGCCGTTCGAGAGCAGTGCGGCCAGTGAGACTGACATGATGCATGCACTATCAACCATGTCGTCAATTCCGATCCACTCATCGGGCTGATGGGCGAGATCGAGAATACCGGGACCATAGGCAATACAGTTCTTCATTCTGCCGATCCGGTCAATATGCTTCTGGTCGTAGGTTCCGGGGGACACGACGAATTCCGGCTTGCGGCCGAGTACCCGGTGAATGGCGTCACTGACCGTTGTAACGACCGGGGCATCCTCGTCGGCCATGACCGGAAGCACTTCGAAAACGTCCCGGAGCGCGTAGTCGAATCCTGGCCTTTCCCGGCGCAGGCGCCCGAGGATTTCACTGATCTCCGTCTTGACCTCGATCAGGCTTTCCTCGAACAGGAATCGTCGATCTATGACCATGCGGCACCGGTCCGGGACACAAGGTGCCGGAAGTCCGTCAAAATCAACTTCCTGCTCCGGTTCTCCGCCATGAATCGCATTGATGTTGAGTGTCGACTGTCGGGCGCCGACCGGGACGACCGGCATGGCTGTCGACTTTTTCGTCAGTGCCGGAAATAAATCGGTTTCGAACGCGTCAAGCACGGCGCCCATGTGCCGAACCGCACAGTCGCCGAGAAACGGCATAGAGCCGTGCGCGATTCGGCCCCGCGTCTCGATCTCCGCCCACCAGACTCCCCTGTGTCCGAGGCAGATCCGATCCTTGTTGAGAGGTTCGGGAATGATCACGTGCTGGACGCGTTCGGGACTGAACCATCCATTTTGCGCCAGCCAGGCGACACCGCCGTAACCGCCGGTCTCCTCATCGGCTGTCGCGGAAATTTCGACTGTACCACGGAAATCGGGCACGAGTTGAACAAAGGTCTCTGCAGCAACGATAGCGGCGGCAAGGCCTCCTTTCATGTCGCAGGTACCCCGACCGTAGATCCGCCCGTCGACGACCTCGCCCGCAAACGGGTCCCTGGTCCAGTCCTGCCCTACGGCGACGACATCCGTATGGCCGTTGAAGTGAACGCATGGCCCGGGGTGCGCTCCGTCGCGGCGTGCGACGATGTTCCAGCGGGGAAAACGATCGGAATCACCGGGAGATCCGCGGGCACGGTGCAATTCGACCTCAAATCCACTTCGTTCAAATCGTTTCCGAAGGAATTGGCAGATGTCAAGGTAGTTGCCACCAGGCGGGTTGAGGGTCGGAATGGCCACCAGATCCCGGGTCAGTTCGACCAGGGCGTCACGTCTGCCTCCGACCTCGTCAAGCAATCGATCGGTGTCAATCATGGGTGAGACTCGTAGCCCCCATCTGTTTGCGGCCCAGCTTGATGCCGTGAGCGCGAGAGGTCAATTGGCAAATGCCGCATTGCCGTTTTCAGTGACCGGCGACACCCGGCGACACGCAAGCGGCTTGAAGTTCAAGGAGCCGGGGAATACACATGAGTGTCCCGTCGGAACGGAGAGGTGGCAGAGTGGTCGATTGCGGCGGTCTTGAAAACCGTTGACGTGTGAGCGTCCCAGGGTTCGAATCCCTGTCTCTCCGCCAGTCCAAAACATGAGCGCGAACGTCGTTCTCCACCGACTCCACACCATTTGAAGCCACCAGATCCGTCGGCAACATGTTTCTTCTCCCATGATCCGAACTTCGCGTTCGGAAGCCTTGGCGCGCCACACAAGAGCGCGAAGAAGATCATGCCGATAGCCGCCGCCTCAACTCCGCATCCGGCAACGGGCGATCCCTGGCGTTCCGCACGGAAGCGGGGCTCGACGTCGTGCGGTCTTTCGAGGTCGTACGTGAGATCGCGTTAATGCCGCAACTGGGTGAACCTGATCTCCCACAGTCGTCAGTAAACGTGGACGACGCCTATTTCGGGGACCGCCGCAACACCGATACAAATACGGCTTCAGATGCCGTCTCGGAAATGTGGCTCAAGGTCCGTCGCGCCAATCGCCTTGTGATCGTGACTTGCTGTTTCGACTATCGCAATCTGGATGCGGTTTGTGCCGATTTTCGTACAGGCCGGGCAGCCCAACTGTGACGCCCGTTTGCGTCGCCTGTCTGTCGTCCGATGGCAGGAATGTGACAACGAGCGATGTACTCTTGCGGCTCTTGCAGAAGGCTGACCAACCTGTTTCCATGAGCAGCCTTACGGCTACGTTTCCGACCAAAGCAAAACCGAAGATTGAAAGGGCGATCTATCGCTTGCTGCAGAGAGGATTCATGCAGGCGGTCTGATCGAGTTTTTATTTTGAGCCTGGGCCGTCCGGTCGGCAGCCGGGAACCGCGCACCGCCGGGACGTCGACGGCGCGTTGATATTCGTCGGTCGGGACTGGCCGAGGCGCCGGGCAGCCCGGAGGACACACCGGATCCAGGAGAGGCCTTGTTGGCGGAAACCTGTGCGAGGGCTGCGGCCATCGAGCGCCGGCCGTCACCCGGGGCCAGGCTGGCGAGGTAGACGAGGGCCGGGTTGCGGTCGGCGGGCAGCCTGGCGGCCGGGAGAAGGGCCGGAACCGGAGGGGCAGGGGATTCCGTCTTGCCCGTGCCTGGTCAGCCAGGGTCCGAAGAATGTCAAGCATGTCCTCATGGGCATCGCTGCCGCGCAGCACCCGGTAACGGGACCCGTCAATGGCTTCGCGCCAGGGCAACCTGCCGCTTCGTTTCGCCTTTCGAAGGGCGTCGCGGAACGTCTTCGGCGGCACTCCATGCTCGCGGGCCAACTCGGCCGCAGATTCGATATTTCCCCCGCGCATATGCAGCATTCCTTCCGTGGCAAGCAGTTGCGGTAATGAGCATTACCATAGCCGGTTTCGAGGGGTTTCAAGGTGTCCCGGAGCCCGTGAATTGACCGGTGACAGCCGGCGCACAGGTCGCCGACGCCATGTGCTAGGGCCTCTGGCAATCGATCACCAAAGGATTTCAAAGAGCAGAAAGATGGATCCGCAGATGATCCCTGTCCAATAGAGCTCAATTAGGAACTGAAAAATTTCTCGCCCATTTTTTGTGTCGCTCTATCCGCCCAGTCTGCCACCTGCTCCATGATTCTGACCATGCCATTTATTTCCGATTGCCACCGCGTTTTCTTCGTCCTGTCTCTCGCCTGACTGGCCGGCTCGGCTTTGTCCATGATAGACCGTGATAAGCAGGCCGTCCGCGACGACGGCCTGCTTGCCGGTCGACCGCTCCAGCGTTGCGATTTGTTTCTTGAGTCCCCAGATGAGCCGCGCCGCATCCTGCTTCATGAGCATGAACCGGTCCGGGCTGATTCCGGTGCCGTGGGCAATCAGAGTATCGAGGTCGGACCTGCAAATACAGCGTTGCGACATCCTCGCTTCACCATGGCCCGTAATGGCGATGCTTGTCATCGCGTGTTCCTCTCCTGCGAAGCGGCCGCGACGGTATCCGAGACATCATGGAATACTGACTCTCCGAACATTTCGAGCACTTCGCGTTTGGATGCTTCCTCGGCTTCAGCCAGCGCATCCTGGAGCCATTGTCGATAACTGGCCTCGTCCCGCTTCCGCCTTGTACCGAGGCACTCGCCGAGGTCGATCCCACCACACCAGATATGGTACAGGATTTCACTCCCTTTTTCATCCTCCGTAATTCCTGTTAGTTTACGCAGGGTGTCATCGGCTATCCGATAATTGTCGAACGTGTCCCCGCCCCAGGATTCGATAGAGGTTGCGGCGTCCTGCGGCAGCCCTTCTGCAAGGCTGCGAACGAAATGAACGAAAGGTCCTTCGTCGTCGTCGTCCCGAAATTCATATTTCATTAGGCTTCCGAATAGGTCCCGCGCGCGGAGAGACATTTCCTCCTGCTCCAGAATTTCATCGGCGGACGTGCTGCGGGCGGTGATTATGCCGCCGAGATGCGCCGATTTTTCCCCCAGCCTCCGGTCGGCTTCGTCCTGCATAGCGTAAAACTCATCGAGGCGCCGACGACCTTCCAGCAGGCTCCGTTCCGCGACGATGTGAAAGAGCAGCGGGGCGATGTCCAGCACGTCTTTCGGTTGGGTGCCGTAACGCTCAGCCACGAGAAGTAGCGCTGGCGGAACATGGCGTGAGACCCATCGCTGCATCCGCGTGATGCCGAACGGCCGCGGAGTTGCCTCCTGGCTGGGTGGCGTTGTTGGCGCATCCCACTCGACGCCGAGCGCCTCGCACAAAGGCTTACGGAGATGTGCCCGCACACGGCACACCTCGCCACGGTCCCACCGGCACGCCTCGCCACGGTCCCACCGGCACACCGAGTCCTTGGTGCAACCGATCCTTTTGGCGAGCTGTTCCTGGGTGAAGCCCCGGTTCCCGTTCGCCCGTTTGCGGGCCGTCTTGAGGGCTGCCGGACAAAGAGCGTCTATTTCTACCATGCCGTCCTTTGATCTCCATAAACGCAGGATTTTATAAAATGGGCTATTAATGACGACTATAAATCGCAATTTGATCGCTAAATTTCGCTATGTGATCCCAATTTCTTGTTAATAGAGCGCCTTGAATTTGCCGATAAAGTGTCGATTCCTGTTACGATGTCCCCGTTGGTCGGCATTGCCAGGCAAGCGGTAATGCCGTTTTTCGACAGTCTGAATGGAATGGAGAAGCGAAAGGCAAGTTGAGTTTGCTCCGCGCGCACGTACATGTGGTACGCGTGGAAAAGGAACGCTATCTCGGCGCCTCGGCGGCCATGGCGTACAGTTTCCTCCAGGAATGTGGGGAAGAGTGCTGTTGGGCTCCATCGGATATAAGCGGGTTCGGGACCGATGTTGGGTTAGAGCCATTGACCTGCCCTGGCCTTGAGACCGTGGGCTGATTTCGAGTTCAGGAAACTGAACCGCTCGAGATCAGCATGTTCAGGGGGGTTGACGTAAGATCCTGCCCCTTACCGGAATCGACCCCTTCCATGGCATCCAGACTCATCGTTTCGTCTTGGCCTGCGAAGCCACCACAATTCTGCGTAACACGCAAACTTCGGCTTGATTGCATCGCAATCACTGAATAGAGTTCGCTCCAATGGGGCGGTAGAGGACATGGGCATGGCAAGCATCACAATCCGCAATCTGGACGACGACGTGAAGACTCGGCTTCGCATGCGGGCGGCGGGCAATGGTCACTCGATGGAGGAGGAGGCGCGGCTGATTCTACGCAAGGCGGTCGGACGGGAAGCCGAACCGAAGAACCTGGCCGCCTTCATCCAGGAGTGTTTAGCGCCCTACGGTGGCGTGGAACTCGAACTGCCGCTGCGCGAACCGATGCGCAAGCCGCCGCGCTTCGATTGAGGTGGCAGCGGTGGTAGTGATCGATACGAATGTCGTGTCCGAACTAATGCGACCGACTCCCGATACTATGGTTGCATCGTGGGTCGCGAGACGTGCGACATCAAGCCTGCACCTTACGGCGATCAGTGAGGCGGAAATGCGCTTTGGCCTGACGATTATGCCTCCGGGGAGGCGCCGCGACGGATTGGTGGAAGTGTTGGAGCGGATATTGCGCATCGGCTTCGCCAACCGCATTCTTCCTTTCGACAGCGCCGCCGCATCCGCCTGTGCGGAGATAGCCGCCGCCCGGCAGGCAATGGGCAGGCCGATACCGGAAGCCGACTGTCAAATCGCGGCCATCGCCCGCTCACGCGGCATGGCGGTGGTGACGCGGAACGTGCACGACTTCGAAGACGCGGGCATCGACGTGATCGATCCTTGGATGTAGCGACCTGCAATCAGTGCGCCATGGAAAGGCGCATTCTCGGCCCTAACCCAACAGCTATCAATAGGCGTCCATTACGTTGAATTCAACGTAATGGACGTATTGTCGAATCAATCGTGATGTTGAGTCGAGGCGACCAAGCAGCTGGAATCAAAGGATTCCGGCTGCCATTTCCTTGACATAACGGATTGTCTGCCGGGGTGTTAACAATTTCATCGAACCCTGACGCTGGCCTGTGCGGCACTCATGACCGCAGGATTATTCCTTCTCTCCACCCTGGGTGTGACGGCAGGCATCGAGTTGAGCCTGATTTCTATGGTAATCGCAGGGATTGGGATGGGCGGTATCGTGGCGACACTTTCCGTCGGCGTGCAGAACCATGTTCCGTTCGATGTCGTGGGAGTGGCGACCTCGGCCTTGCAGTTCTACCGCTCGGTCGGCGGCGTGGTGGGCTTGGCAAAACTGGGCGTCGTGCTTGCAAGACGATCCTCTTCCAGCCTGGAGGAAGCCGTGCCCGAAGCGGTGAGGAGTGCGCTCACCGTCGGCCAGTTCGAAGAATTGCAGAACGGACCCACGGGCGCTCGTGGATTTCGCCACGGCGGATAGGTTGAGAGCAGAATTGACGTCAGGGGACCTCTCAGGCGCGACGTTGGCGCAGGGGTTGTTGGATTCGCTCGGTGTCGCGCTATGGGAGGCGCTCGACACCGTATTCCTGGTTGCTGCCTTTGCCGCGGCCGAATTCATGGGTTTCGCATTCTTCTTCAGCGTCACGGTTCGTTCAGAGCATGTTCCGGGAGATTCGAAGCACCAACACATTGCAAAAAAAATGCACGTTATACACGCCGCCTTTTGAGTTTTACGGGATTTATGTCGGGTTAAGGCCGTTAGGTGACGGGCGCGTGGGGAAGCGATCGAACAGACTGCGCAGACCTGTTTCAAGATTTTCGAGACGCCCGTCATCGAGGTCATCCCAATCAGGAAACCCCGTGATGGATTCACGCAGGAAGCCTTCGGCGAACAGGCTCCCCTGGAATGGCCAGCCCACAGTCATGCGCCGGAAGATCCCCGAGATGAAGGCAGCGCAGACGAAATGTCGGTCCGGGCAAAATCATCGCCCTTGTGCAGGAGTGCCTCCCCCGTCACATGGGCGAGCGCGTACGCGAAGCAGTCGCCGAAGTTCAGTGCCGCCGGGTGCCGGCCCTTGCCGAAGCGCCGCCAGGCAACACGCGCCGCGGCCAGGTGTTCGGCGGTTACCGGCGTCGGTTCGATCCCCGCGTGCCCGAGGAATGCATCAAGTTCATGGCCCGCCTCCGCGCCGCCCCGGCTCTCGACCACGATCGCCGCCTCCAGCACGTTCGCGACCGACATGCGGCACGGGGCTGCCGTCAGGACCGCTGTCGCGTAGCGGTCCGCATCGGGCTCCCGGTTCAGGATGGCCAGGAGGGCCGAGGTATCAACGATCACCTGGGCAGGCCCTGCCCGTCATAGAGCATGTCCCCGTGCTCCACAGCGGACGGTCCCGGCCCCATGAGCCTGGCACAACGCTCCGCGATTGCACGCAGTTCCCGGGCGCGGGTCCCGGCGCCCTGCCGGCGTTTCTCGCGTTCCAGGCGTTCGCGCAGTGCCACGGTGATCGCACCTGTCTTGGTCTCACCCGTCAGTATCGCCAGCTCACCCGCCAGGCGGCACGTCTCGTCGTTCTTGATATTCAGGCCCATCGCCTTCCCCGGTAGACTCAACGGCGAGTTTCTACCCTATCCACAGCAGGGAATGAAGGCAATGCTGACCTGAAGCACAGGTTTCATACAGGCAGAAATCTATCGGGCAGTGCCTGATTTCCTCCAGGTTAACCGGTGTCGCGAATTCGTCATGTGATGGCATTCCAAAATCTCCTACCGAGGAACGTATGCAAAACACTGGCAACGGTTCCGCGCCCCTCAAAGGATCTTTGTTCGGATAGACCTCCAGTCCCGGGCATTCCTTTTTGGCAAACTTGCGCCGGTTTACCTGCCTGGGGAAGAGTCCGTGCCTCAATCGGGTTTTGGGAGGTGTGTCGGCGGGGGGGCACCCGATAGCCTTCGATCGAGCTTACGCGCCGCAGGTTGGACGACCAACTCGAGGGCGTCAAGGAAAGCACGCCCGATCAGATCCATTTTGCGCACTAACTCGATTCGCGGAACAGCCTGATCCACTTCGTCTGCCGACAACAATTTGCCCAAAAGGCCGCTGCCGTCCGCGAGCGTGATAATTGCTACATCTTTCGGGTCCGGAATTGCCGAACTTAACAATACTGCTTTTATCCGTCCGGTCAGTTCACGTTCAGCTTCTTGACAGACGAGCATGTAACGCTGCGTCCCGAATATCCTTAGGTAGCGATCATCGTGCACTACCAGGATGCCGTTATCGACCAACCGCAGCAACGCTGTTTCCCTGATCTCATCCGCATGGCGGGTGGCATGTTCAACCCAGTAGAGGGCATCATGGGATTCGCTGGTCCCAGCGATCTCAGCAAGCATTGGATCGAGCAAAGCGTCCCCGACCGGTGCCTCGTCGATGAGAAACAGCCGGTCGCCGTCAGTATCGATGCGGTTCTGCAGTGCGAGGTCCATTAAAACCGCCCCGCCAAGAGCGTACCGGACCAACCACTTTGGCGCCCGCGACAGCATGCCGTCGTCAGCACGGTGCAGGAGCAGAATTTCTTCCGCGAGTCTCATAATCCGATGCCTTGAGAAAAGATTGTCCTCAAAAGGAAGAAAAACACCACCGCAAGTCCTGCCCCAACAGGAAGTGTCACGACCCAGGACACGAGTATTGTGCGCACCACCGCGAAGTCCAACGCACCAGTACCACGGGCAAGACCGACGCCCATGACAGCACCCACGAGCGTCTGTGTCGTCGAAACCGGCAGACCCGTTCCGCTTGCCACGACCACTGTCGAGGCGGCGGCGAACTCGGCGGCAAATCCGCGGCTAGGTGTCAACTCGGTTATTTTCGTACCTATTGTCGCGATGACCCGGTACCCGAATGTCGCTAAACCAACAACTATGCCGGCAGCGCCGACCAGCAGAATCCAGGTTGGAACCGAAGACGTGTCAGCGACCTCACCAGTCGTCACCACGCTAATGATTGCGGCTACGGGCCCAATGGCATTGGCGACATCGTTGGAACCGTGGGCAAACGCCATTCCTGACGCGGTGACGATCATGAGGATACCAAACACTTTTTCAACGTCGGTAAATCGCGATTGTCCGCCGGTGGGTGACTCGAGGCTCCGGAAACTCACGCGGTCGATGGCCAAGCGACTTATCACCGCGACAACACCGGCTAGAAGCACCGAGTAAAGGATTGCCACCGGCATGCTCAAGTCCATGCCGACGTGCTTCAGGCCCTTGACGAACGTCACGGTCGAGGTCACGAAAACCGCAGCGAAAATGTACAACGGGACATACCGCCGCGCGCATTCAGCTGGATTGTTCTTGTTGAAGATCAGCCATTGCACGCTCAGTACCAGAAAATACGAGATCACCCCGGCCAGGACGGGTGTGACGATCCAACTCGCGGCAATTGTCGCTACGCCCCACCAATGCACAGCCTCGAGTCCGATCGCAACTACCGCGAAACCGATAATCGCTCCAACTATCGAATGCGTCGTCGATACGGGCCAGCCGAATCTGCACGCAACAGTCAACCAGAATGCAGCCGCCAAGAGTGCCGACAACATGCCGATGACAAGCAGGTCGGGATCGTGACCGAGGGCCTCCGCATCAATGATGCCCTTGCGGATCGTCGAGGTGACTTCGCCGCCAGCTAGAAACGCTCCAAGGAATTCGAACACTCCGGCGATCAGGATGGCACCGCCCACGGTAATGGCCCCCGATCCAATCGACGTTCCCATCGAGTTCGCAACGTCGTTGGCCCCAATCGCCCAGGCCATATAGAGGCCAAAGCAGATCGTGAAGATCAGAATGATGGTGAGCGTTGCTTCCAAGAACCTGTAGGCCTCATGACCTGTTTCCGTTTGGTGAATTACGATCAAACAGGGTCCATTCTCTTTTTCTCAATTTTTTACGGTCGTTACAAGAACCGAAAACAGACTTCCCCAAATGGGTCTGGTTCGTGGGGCAGGTCGATCATGCTGACCGCTAACGGTCGTGTTTTCAACTGCAAGAGCAGTTCGCAGTTCGATGAAGACCGGGATCTTCTGTGCTTAGGAATGTTCGCCGACAGAACTGCCGCCAAGTCCGGGTCCTCCGGATGTCGATAGCCGGCCAAGTGGCGGACCACCGCGCTGAACTTGTGGGTCCATCCGAACACAGATGTGGTCCAAAAAGGAATTCGACATAACGCTGGATTTTCCTGAACATTTGACCGTCTTAGCCGGAACTTCAAGCGGGACAAAACGGAATTGAATGTTCATAAATTGTTGATTTTGAGTCGTTTTTCGGGGAGCGACGAACGTGAATTCGGGAATTTTTCTTGCATGTAATCTGACAGAGAACCCGATATTGTGCCAGTATAGACCGCGCACACAAGATATCCGGGTTCCATGTCCTTCCATTTCGAAGCCATCCAAACCGCCAGAGCAGGCCCACAATCCTCATCAGAAAGGCCTGGCGAGAGAACGGACGCCTCAAGAAGAAGACACTCGCCAACCTCACACAGCTCCCGCCCCACATCACCAGCGGCATCGATACCCTCCTCAGGGGCGGTGTTGCCGTCAGGAACCTCGACGAGGTCTTCGCCATCAAAAGGGCGGTTCCCCACGGCCATGTGGCGGCGGTGCTGGGGACGCTCCGGGCTCTGGGCCTGGTCCGCATCCTGGGCCGCAAGGCAGACCGCATGCGGGATCTCGCCGTTGCCGCCATTGTCGCGCGCATCGTCGATCCCGCCTCCAGGCCGGCCACCGCCCGGGTGCTGTCGCCGGAGACCGCATCGACGAGCCTCGGGGCCGTGCTCGATCTCGGGCCGGTGACCGGCTGTTGGGTTGCAGGTTGATTCGGCGTGGAGAGGCGGGTTTGTCACGGATTGGATTGGCGTCTGATCGGTTGGAAACCGGAATAGTCCGCAACATCTTTTCTCTTTCCCGGCAGCCTTTGTCGTAACGCTTCCTTTGCGGAATGTGGCGGATGCGGGTTTTCCCGGTGGCGTCACGGGCGCTGCCATCCGGCGTGACGGGATTGTCGATTTCCGGGATTGATTCACCTGACCGTGATGGTTGATGACGGCCGTGGGGTGCGTTCTGCCTTCCGGCATCGCGGGCCGGGTCCCGCGCATGGTGTGCAGTATTTGAGAAGAGGCGGCCCGTGCGGATCACCCCCCGCCGGGCCGGTAGGCGGTCGTACAACTGGATTGGAGTCTGTCGCTGTCCGGCGAGGACTACGTTACCACGCAAGCCTGGCGTGATGCAAAGCTTGATAGCTGCCCCGAGCACCCTGGCGGCGGCTGTGGTTTCGCCCGCCATGGCACTTACCGGCGCAAGACCCGCTGGGGGGATGCCCATATTCCCCGCTGGGATTGTCCTGACGCTCACATGACATGGTCCCTGCTGTCGCGCTGCTTCGCGGCACGGCTGCCGGGCACCCTGGACGAACTCGAGGCGGCGGCGCTGGCTGCGGAGACGGAACCGAGCCTGCGGGCGGCTGCCGAGAGCGCCCCAATGGCATTCGGATAAGGTTTTTTGTCGTTCGGATAAGGAAGCCCCTGTGCTTTGGGTGTTTTTCCGGAAGCCGGGGGCTTGATGGTGGTGTGGTTCTGTCAGGCTGGTCTTCGGTTCTGCCACTTGCTCCGTGGTTGGCGTGATTCCCGGTTGTAGCTTCGCCCCGGCCTCTCGCGCTGGATGCATCGGGAGAGGCCGATCATGATCCGCTTGACGGATTGGGCGACCATCTGGCTCTGCCTGAGGAACATGGTCTCGATCTCGCGCCCCAGCAGTCTCATCCCGTTCCTGAAGTTGGTGCGCATGGCTGGCAGGTCATCGTTGGCATCGTGGTTGATGTCATGGTCGCAGCGGTTGGCGAACATGCGTGCGAGGGTGATCAGGGTGAAGGCGGCGTAGAGTTCCTGGCGCACGCCGCGTTCGGACTTCGCGTGGAAGCTCTCGATCACATCCTTTCCGGTCTTGTATCCCTCCTCGACCTGCCAGCGCCCGTGGTAGAGGTCCGAGAGTGCCTGAACGGTGTAGCGGCTGTCGTGCAGGGATGTTGCGAGACAGTATTCGGTATCGGCGGCGGTGTATTTGACCAGGCGGATGCGCAGGCTGCGGCCGCGCAGTTCGGTCGCGTCCCCGGGCGCCTTGAGGGTGATGACGCGATCGCTCTGTTCCGAAGCGATGAAGGCGTCGAAGACGGGGTTGGCATTGCCCTGGAGGCGGAAGACGAAGTTCAGCCTGCGCAGGTTGTGGAGCAGGGCCATCTCGAAGGACCAGTATCCCCGGTCGTAGACGATGACATCGCCTTTTGCGGCATGGTCGAGATGGGTGAGGGCGGCCGTGCGCTCGTTCTCGTGGCTGAAGAGGCCGAAGTCTACGGGCATGCGGCTGTGCAGCCGGTAGAGGGTGCTGATCATGCCCTGGGGGTAGTGGGCATTGTCGTTCGGGGTGCGGTAACCCGAGCGCAGCAGGTCCCGCGGCAGGGTGATCTTCGATCCGTCGACGGCGAAGATGCGGTGTCCCTTCCACAGGGGGTCGTCGGGACTGTGGGCGAGGATTTCCCTGTGCAGGGTCTTGAAGGCGGCTTCGTCGAGTTTCTCGCGCGCCTCGCTGGCCGAGGACGCCGCCGGCGGTTCGTCCTGGGGCAGGGCGATGTCGGACTGCTGGCATTGTTCCCACAGTTCGCACAGCGTCGCACGGTAGCCCTGCCGGCGCGGTGCGACGACCAGACGGAAGACGAACAGCATGATCAACAGGGTGGAGAACACGCGGCGGCGTTTCTGCCAGCGGGCATCCTCGCACTCCGCCACGGCGGTGGCGGCGGCGACAAGGGTCTCCCACTGCCGGGTGAAACGGCGGTCGCTGCCACCAGAGCGCCCGCGTTCGGTCCGGCTCGGCGGTTTCGCGGGCCGTGCCGCATCGCGGTCGCCGCACAGGATTTCCTTGCTGTCCGCGCACAGCGGCAGAACGTAGACACCCTTGATGGACTTGCCCTTGTCGCCACCGGTCGCGCCGATGCGTTCCCAGTTGGCGGCACGGTAGCACGTGGCCCTGAAGCGATCCTCCTCGACGAAGGTCTCGCACAGGACCGGCCTGTAGCCATGAAGGCTCTGCCAGTCGTCGCCAAGGCGCCGCATCGCCAGGGACAGACCACAGGAGGCAAGGTTCTTCGAGTTCACCCAGGGAAACACAAGCCAGCGCGAATTGGTCACCACGAGGTGCCGGTTGCGGTCCCTGGTCCGGTCGCTCCATCCGATCCAGCGTTCCCGGCACGGCAGCGACCTGGCCGACGCATCGAACAGCAGGCAGCCCAGCCTGCGGCCCCGGCGGTCCGTCAGGAAGTAGCGGTGATGGGAATGTTCCCATTATAGCGGATGTGCGCCCCGAAGGGGCGGCGGTAGCCGAGATAGTGGTGACGGTCGACGAAGGCGTTCCACAACTGGCGCCCCTCGGTGTCCGTGACCACCTCGAGGCCCAGGGGTTGCAACTCCTTGAGCGGCGCCGAAACCGGCGGCGCGGGGTCCGATGCCGAACCCCAGACCGGCTTGTTGCTGTTCGCCCGGACCATGTTCTGCCGCTTCTCCGGCAGACGCAGGATGCCGTGCCGCTCGAGATGCTCCAGCATCCCCATGCAGGCTCCCACCTTGTCGTCGCCTTTCGCCGTCACCCAGTCGAGATGCTCGCAGATGATCCGGCAGAGCTCCTTGCGGCTCTCGTTCGGCAACAGGTCAACCGTCTCCCGGACTTCGGCGATCTGGCGCCTGGTCAGCCGGCGGCCGGAGAAGGTGGTCGAGTGCAGGGCGGTGATTCGCGGATCCATCGCATGTGCTCCATGATGACAAGCACAGCATGCATATTCGCGAAAGGAAGACAACCCCTCTGGAGAAAAACTTTTCCTGGTGAATTTCCGCCGTCAAATCAGAATGTTGCCGGCCGAGGAAAAATTCGCCGAAGATCCAGGCCTATCCGTATGCCATTGGAGAGCGCCCGCCCCGGCCATGTTGCGACGGAGGCGGCGAACCGCCGCTGGCTCAAGGGTCGGCGCGACCTGGCCGTTGCCTGCCTGGTGACGGTGATCACCCTGCTGCCGGACCTGTTTCATTTTGATCCGGCCGGCGCGCCATTCGAATGAAGGCGATCATGGCGAGGCAGTTGTCAAAGCCGAATTCCGTCATTGGTGGGCGTCGGGCCGGATGGTACAGGACGGCAAAGGAAAGCACCGACCATCCAATTCTTGCAGGAGTTCAACCGGATGAACCTTCCAGACAAGTCCACGATTGAAAACGCAACGGCGCGAGTCCGGAATGTCTTCGGACCGACGCCCCAGTATGCGTGGCCGTAATAGGGGCAACTCCTCGGGAATTGGATCTGGCCTGAGGGGCTTTTTCCGGCACTCATTGAAGCGATGATCAACGCGAACGGTCGATACTGCTGTCGCGCTTGTTCGGTCGTCAATGTCAGGTTGTTGCGCGCTGCCTGATGAGGTCTGCAAGCCTCGGCACGTCGGGAGCACCGGCAACTCCGAGACGGTTCCTCAGGTAGTCCCAGAATGACAGGCCAAGCTTCTTGCAGGTCTTCTTCCCTCCGATATAGGCATCGCGTGCGGCCCGCCCGGCCTCGCTTCGGGTCCCGAACGAGATCTTGCGCCGGGTGACATGGTCCCGGATGTCGTTTTCAATCCCGTTTGTGTGGAGCGGTGTCTCCGGATGGTCGAGCACGCGCAACAGCTCGTCCCTGTTCGCCTTCAACCGTTCGAGCAACCGGTCGAGGCTGGCATAACCGGTACGCATGCCGAAGATCTGGTCGAACCGTGTCTCCATGACACGCTTGCGCCGCGGGGTGGGGCGTTTCCGGTAGCGGGCAAGGCTGCGGTAGAGCTTCCACATCCTGTCGAGCACCGGAGCGACCCGTTCATGCTGATACGGGGTGTTTCCGTCCAGCTTGCTGACATTGCGCTCTGCATGAATCCAGCACAGGGCATGGAGGTCGCCGACATCGAACTGTCCGGCAT
The DNA here is from genome assembly GCA_963664045.2 of Paracoccaceae bacterium. Classification (GTDB taxonomy): domain Bacteria; phylum Pseudomonadota; class Alphaproteobacteria; order Rhodobacterales; family Rhodobacteraceae; genus JAPPHA01. The sequence goes on from CAXXGT010000009.1 coordinate 797,641, forward strand.
CGTCGCTCAGGATCACGGTTCCGGCAATGCGCCCGCCATCGCAGATCGTCCCCCAGAGCGCGCCCTCCGTGGCGACCTTCACCGGGTTCTTCATCCCGGCAATGCCGAGCGCTTCCAGATGGGCCCGCCATTCATCGCCGTCACTGAAGCGCCGCTGCCCATGGGAGGCGAGACGCGCGATCACCGTCCCCGGAAGTTTCCGTTTCCCCATGTAGTCGAGTGCAGCGTCATTGACCGTGTAGGCTTCCTCACCCGCACAGAGATGTTCGAGGAAATCGAGGCGGCTTTTCGAGCCGCTCGACCGGAAATGGGCAAAGAGTTCGTTGCCGATCGCCGTGCAATAACCGTTCTCGGCCTTGTGGCGGGCACCGGTATCGTCGACGTTGAGCCACGAAGCGGTTTCCATGCCGGCCCTCAGCACCTGCTGCTGTTCCGCCACGATGCCCCCGGTGTCCGTGGTCAGGAACCGCCCCACCTGGCGCGCGGAGATGTCCAGGCCCACATCGTTCAGCATCGACGTAATCCGCCCGATCGTCGACTGGCACTGGTAATACAGCATGATCACCAGAGCCTTGACGCCGGGACCGTACTGTTCGCGTCCCGTCGCCACCTCCGGCGGTAACGGCGCTACATGCCGGCTGCCGTCCGGGAACTCCCAGACCTCGCGTCTGTAGGTGACCTCCTCGGCATGGAACACGATGTCGCGGACCGTGTGGTCCTGGTAGCCCTTGTGCACCGCTCCCTCGGGCACGTCGTCGAGACCCACCTTCACCTCACGACGGTGCAGGTGCCGGTTCCGACGCCGCGGGCCGCGACCTTTCCTGCGGTCCTTGCCGGCCTTCCCCGACCCGCCGGACCCGGAAGAGCCCGATGCCGGATCGTCCGTATCATCGCCTTCCGACGACGCCATTCCGCTCGGTTTCATCCGGGGGCGCTTCGGAAGCTTCTTCAGCGCCCGGATCTCGTCGCGCAGGACCATGTTCTCCTCGCGGAGTTCGGTGAGTTGTTGCGCCTGTTCGGCCAGTTGCCGATCCCGGTGCTTGAGCTGCTCGTTCTGTTCTGCAAGTTGCTGATCTCGTTCAGCGAGCCGGTCGAGGGCCACGGTGAGCTGCTCCCGAAACGCGGCAATCCCCGCCCCTGACGCAGCACCGGCGCCTGTCCGAATGTCCGTCTGCGAATCATCCATGCCCCTTGGAATCACAAGTCGATTCCGAAGGGAATCCCCTCATCGGGAAAAACAACCGGAAGTCACGGAATACCCTGTCAGGTCAACCCGAATTCCCGGAAAGATGCCCCTATTACGCGTGGCCCTTGCTGTCGGCGCGCATCGGGGCCGAGGTCTGGGTCAAGCACGAGAACCACACGCCAATCGGCGCGTTTAAGATCCGGGGAGGGCTCGCCTACATGGAATCGGTTGAAGCCGACACGGTTATCGCGGCTACCCGGGGCAACCACGGGCAATCGATTGCCATGGCGGCCGGACTCGCGGGAAAAAGAGCGATCATCGCGGTTCCCGAGTGCAACAGCCGTGAAAAAAATGCCGCAATGAGGGCTCTTGGTGCCGAACTCGTGGTTCACGGCGAAGACTTCCAGGATGCCTACGACTATGTGCGGGAACGCGCGGTTCTGGACGAGTTTCACCTTGTGCCGTCGTTCCACGATTTGCTCGTCGCCGGAGTCGCGACCTACAGCGTCGAACTCCTGACGGCCATTCCGGAACTTGATGTCGTTTATGTCCCGATCGGGCTGGGGTCCGGGATTTGCGGCGCGGTTGCGGCGCGGGAAATGCTCGGACGAACGGCTGAAATCGTCGGGGTTGTTGCCGAACAGGCACCCGCATACTCCTTGAGTTTTCTTGCCCGTCACCCGGTTTCGACGAATTCTGCCGACACGATCGCGGACGGGGTGGCTTGCCGGCAAGTGGATCCGGCGGCGCTCGATGTCATCCTCACCCATGTCGCGCGGGTGGTTACGGTTTCGGAGACCGAGATCAGGAACGCGATGCGGTGGTATTTCATGGACACGCACAACGTGGTTGAAGGGGCCGGGGCGGCGCCGCTTGCCGCGCTGATGAAAGAACGCGAAGCGGCGAAGGGGAAGTCGGTCGGGATCGTCGCGAGCGGTGGTAACGTGGACACCGACGTATTTCGCCGGGTTCTCGCTGCCGGCGAAGAGTCGTGACCGGTCCACTGGTCAGTCGGTCGAGTTCGATCGCCAGACGGGTCGTCCGTGACGGGGGCGTCGTCCTTTGCGACCCGGACAATCGCCTTGCCGGGAGTGCGCCATCAAACTGAAATCCATTGAGTCCTTTGCTGACGAATGGGTCAGGTTCGTGTGCGTTGCAACTGAATGCGGCCTCGAGGGCTGGGGCCAGGTTTCGACCTACAACGCCGACACCACCGTCCAGGTCCTGAACCGTCAGGTTGCGCCCTGGATGCTTGGGGAATAACTGGATGAGCTCGACCATGTTCTCGACCGGGTCATGGAAAGGGAACACAAGTTTCCGGGCTCGTACTTGCGGCGGGCAATGGCCGGTGTCGATACGGCCATCCGGGACGCACTGGGAAAGGCGGCCGGGAAACCGGTCGTCGAATTGCTCGGAGGCAGCCCCGGACCACTGCGCGCGTATGCATCGTCCATGAGAAGGGATGTTACGCCCGGTGAGGAAGCCAGCTGCCTGGTCCGGTTGCGCGATGCCCATGGATTCGACGCGCTCAAAATCCGTGCAGGTGCGGAAGTCGGCCGGAACCGGGACGAATGGGCAGGCCGGACCGAAGAGATCATTCCGACCGTCCGCCGTGTCCTTGGGCCGGTCGTGGACCTGCTGATCGATGCGAACTTCTGTTACTCGGCTGATCGAGCGATCGAGATCGGGCGAATTCTCGAAGACTGGGGGTACTGCCACTACGAGGTGCCGTGCCCGTACTGGGACCTGAAGCAAACGCGGAAAGTATGCCGAACGCTGACAATTGACGTGACCGGGGGCGAACAGGATTGCGCGTTGGCCAACTGGCGCCGAATTGTCGAGGGCGGGGTGGTTGATATTGTTCAACCGGACATTCTCTATGTCGGTGGACTCAGCAGGACCATGAGAGTGGCCGAATGGCGTTGGACAACAACATCCCGGAAACGCCTCATTGCGCAAATCTGTCCATGGTGACGCTGTTTACGATGCATTGTCTGAAAGCGTTGCCGAATGCCGGGAATTTCCTCGAGTTTTCAATCGAAGGCCATGAGTACTATCCGTGGCGATACGGGCTCTTCGTGGAATCTCCATATACGGTCGTCGATGGCTGCTGACCATCGGCCAGAGACTGGGGTGGGGCGTTGACATCAATCCTGAATGGCTCGCCAAGCCTGCTTACCGGGTCAGTCGAGTGTGAGCGTTTCGAGCGGAAAACGCACACGGAGGGGGAACTCTACCAGCAGAAGCAAGGGAATCCGGAAGTCGGGAATGTCCTGATCGGCGCGCTACGAGAGGTTTGCTTGCGTAATTGCACGGCGCGGTCCGGTCGAAAATGAACCGGCGAACCCGTGCGATTCGATCGAACAGGTGGTGACTGACGTAATACCCCGGCCTCAGGTCGAAAAACTGACGGAGACCGAACCGAAATCCCCGAAACTCGCCTCGAATCGGTCGCCGGGGCGCGCTTCGATCGGACGAATGAATGATCCGGACAATACGACATCGTTTGGACGGATCCGGTGGCCGACGGACGCAAGGCGTTCGGCCAACCAGGCGATGGCTAGCGGCGGGTCGTCCAGGACACCTGCCCCCAGGCCGGTTTCTTCAACAACACCGTTTCTCGAAACGATGGCCCCGACCCACCTGAGGTCACGACTGTTCGCCGGAACCCGGTTTTCTCCAAGCACAATCCCTGCATTGGCGGCGTTGTCGGCAATCGTGTCCAGAACGGTACGCGAGGCCCCGGAAACCGGGTCGTGCCTGACAATCCTGGTATCGAGAATCTCGAGGGCAGGGCAGACGAATCGTGTCGCCGACATGACATCGTCCCGGGATACCGGGCCGTTGCCGTCAAGTCCGTGTTCCATGACGAAGGCGATTTCGGCCTCGATCCGCGGCTGAATGTACCGACCCCGTGGCACGATGGCGCCCGACTCGAAATGCATGTCGTCGAAAAGAACGCCACTGTCCGGGATATCGATATTCAGTGCGTTTTGCATGGCCCTGGACGTCAGCCCGATTTTCCAACCGGTTGCCGTTCGTCCCGATGCGATCTTGCGGTCGACCAACCGCTGTTGAATTGCATAGGCGTCCGCCATCGTGAGGCCGGGACGGGATCTTGAGACGAGACCGATCTGCACGAGATCCCGTTCTGCCTCGAACAGCCGGTCCGCAATTCCTGCCGCCGTATCGGGATCGAGCGTCATTTCCCTTCGTCGACAACACCGTTTCTCAGCGTGCCGATACTTTCCGCTTCGACCTCGATTACGTCGCCCGGACGAAGCCAGACAGGCGGGTCACGGCGTGCACCGGCTCCGGTCGGTGTTCCCGTGACGATAAGGTCGCCGGGGGTCAATGTAACGAACGTCGAGAGATAGCTGATGAGGTAACGGAACGGAAAGATCATGCGCCCGGTCCTGTCGTCCTGTCGGACATCGCCATTCACAAGAGTTCGCAGGCGAATGTCGGCGATCTGTTCCTCGCCGGTGAATGGCACGACCCACGGCCCGATCGCCCCGGTGCCTTCAAAGTTCTTGCCCTGGGTCACGTTGAACTTGGCGTGCCGCATCCAGTCGCGCACGGATCCTTCATTGCAAAGCGTGATGCCGGCGACGTGGTCGAGTGCTTTTGCCTCCCGAATGTGCCGACCCTCCTTGCCAATGACCAGTACGATTTCGCCTTCATAGTCCAGTTGCCTGGACGCCGCCGGCCTGGTCAAGGGAACAAGGTGCCCGACAAAACTGCGCTCGAGGCGGATGAATACCGAGGGATAAGCCGGCTGCGCCTGCCCGTCCCGGTACTCTGCGTTTCGGTCAGGGTAGTTGACCCCGATACAGAGGATCTTTTCAGGGGAGGAAATCGGAACGCGAAAGACGGTTTCGTGCGCATCGTGAGACACCGAGTGACGTTCCGCCGCGTTCGCCAGGGCGGCAAACCCGTTTTCGGCGACGGCGTTGCGGAGGCTCTTCCAGCCCGGGAAATATGGCGACAACGCGATCAGCCCGACGTCGGTAACGGCCCCGTAGAATTGATCGCCGCCAGCCGACCAGCTTGCCAACCTCAACATCCGGTATTTCCTTCTGCAGCAGCCATCTCCGGCAAGTCTCTTTTCCAGACCGGGCTCACCGGTCGTGCGCGATGATTGGTTCCGCGACGAGATCGGGCGCCCTGGCCTCGATGCCGGCGAATGCCGAACCGTCCTCGAACCAGCTCCGCGGAGCAGGTGCCCCCCAAAGTGTCTGGCGTTGCGGATTCTTGAGATCCCATCGAATTGGCTCATGATCAGGGTCGACCGTCTGATAGTCCGAGCAGTAGAACTCGATCCGGTGACCGTCCGGGTCGAGAACATAGAGAAACAGGGCATTCGATATCCCGTGTCGGCCCGGTCCCCTTTCGATGCAGGAGATATTGCCGGTCGATGCCAGCAGGTCCAGGAGGTCGATGATGCACATTGGCGTCGGCACCCAGAACGCGACGTGATGCATGCGCGGCCCGACACCATTGGTGAAGGCGAGGTCATGCACGCTGCCCTTCCTGTGTATCCATGCGGCCCACAGTGCCCCGGTCTCTTCGTCTTCCGTGTATTCGGTCACCCGAAACCCGATATTCGAGTAGAAAGCCACGCTTTCGTCCACGTTCGGGGAGAACATGTTGAAGTGATCGATCCTCAACGGCCTGACGCCGCGATATAAGTGATAATGCTGGTGAATCGGAGGCAGCCTGTCCATCCTGTGATAAAACTCGATCGGGACCCCGTGGTTGTCCGTTGTCGCGAGGGTCCGGCCTTGAAAAGGCCTGTCGGGCCAGTCGACACGGTGGCCAAGGGCCCGAAAGTAGCGCTCGGCCCGATCGAGGTCTTCTTCGTCATAGGTCTTGAACGCGATCAGGTCCGCACTCGGCCTTGGAGACGCTTTCAAGACCAGGCAATGATGGCCTCTTTCCTCCATCCCCCGGAAATAGACACGGTCGTCCGCCTCTCCGGTCACCTGAAGCCCCAGGATTTCGCAGTAGAACCTGCGGCTTGCCGCGATGTCGGCGACCGATAGTTCGACATGGCTCAGTCGAATCGTATTGAACGGCGGGTAGAGGACCGGGTCGGGAACGGGCAAGAGCCTAGCCTCCGAGCTTCGGAATCGGGTGAGCGGACGTGGCGAAGGCCACATTCCGGGTCTCCATGTAGAAGTCGAACGACCAGTCACCGCCGTCACGCCCGATCCCGGAGGCCTTCGTTCCCCCGAACGGCGCCGGCAGGTGCCGGACGTTTTCGGAATTGACCCAGACCATTCCGACGTCGAGATTTTCCGAAAACCGGAAGGCGCGGGTGGCGTCGGAGGTCCACACGTAACCGCTCAATCCGTACCGAACATCGTTGGCCAACTCGAGAGCCTCGCCCTCGTCGTCGAAGGGAATCACCGTGAGAACCGGGCCGAAGATCTCCTCACGGGCAATCCTCATCCCCGGATGCGCTTCGACAAACAGGGTTGGCTCCACGTAGCAGCCGGCATCCCCGACAGCCTTCCCTCCAAGCGCGAGGCTAGCGCCTTCGTTTTTGCCGATTTCGATGTAGTCCAGGACCTTCCTTTGGTGACCCGGATCGATCAGGGGGCCCACGACCGTATCCGGGTCGAGGGGGTGACCGACCTTTATGCCCCGGGATTTTCGTTTCACCAGTTCGACGAAATCATCGTGAATCCTTTGGTCAACGATCAGACGAGACGATGACGTACACCGCTCTCCGTTCAGGGAGTAGATCATGAACACGACGGCGTCGGCCGCCCTTTCGATGTCCGCATCCGCAAACACGACGACCGGGTTTTTTCCGCCGAGCTCAAAGTGGACCCGTTTCAGCGTATCGGCACCCTGTTTCATGATCCGCGAACCGGTCCGGCTCTCACCGACGAAGCCGATGGCCCTGATTTCCGGGTGCTCGGTCAGTGCACGCCCCGCGTCTTCTCCGAACCCGTTCACGACGTTGAGAACCCCCGGAGGTAATCCGGACTCTGCCGAAATCTCCGCGAGCAGGCTTGCCGTCAGGGGAGATAGTTCCGCCGGCTTGTGCACGACCGTGCACCCTGCTGCGAGAGCAGGGGCGATCTTCCAGGTGCTGAGCATGAACGGGGTGTTCCAGGGCGTAATGATCCCGACTGGTCCGATCGGGAACCTCGACGTCATGTTGACCTGACCTTCGGTTCGCGTGACGGTTCCGTCACGGGCCTCCGGTGCCCGGTCGGCGAAGAAGCGGAAATTCTCGGCGCCGCGAAGTGCCGCCTTCGACATGAAGCGAAACGCCTGCCCGGTGTCCATGCACTCGACGAGGGCGATCTCGTCAGCTCTCTCCTCGATCCTGTCGGCAAGCCTGTGAAGCAACGCCTTGCGCGTGGTTCCCTTCATGGCTGCCCATTCAGGGAAAGCCGATCTGGCGGCCCTGGCGGCACCGTCGATGTCGGCGGCCTTTCCGTGGGCCACACTCGCGATAGGCCTCAGGTCGACAGGCGACAGGGTCTCGAAACTCGTTCCGTCGATGCCAGGAATCCGTTCGCCTCCGACCAGGTTCATCACACCATTGCCTCGAATGCGGTCGAGGTGAGCCCGGGCCTTCGCCAGGTTTTCCGACAATGCGTTCATTTCACTTGCGCCTTACCCGGACGAGAGTCGTTCATGTATCGAATTCACGTTCCACCGGAAGTCCGGATCGAGTTCAGACACTTCGACCGACAACGATAGGTGTCCACTGGCGAGCGGTTCTTCCAGCCATTCACTGGCTGTTGCAAGCAGGCTCTGGCCGACCGACGTCTTTTGTTCCCGCGTGCGTCCCGGGGCAATCCTGAGAGTCAGGGCCATGAATCCGTTGTCCTTGTGGCCATCCGCAACATGGAAACGGCCAACAGGGTAGGCACGGACCCGTACGCCTCCCGTCCGGAACACTCCGGTACGCTCCATGGCTTCTGCCATCGCCTGGGGAAACCGGTCACCGTCGAGGTACGACTCGAGGTTCTCGGAGTACTCGATCGTCAGGTGCGGCATTGACAAAACACGGTTTTGCGAGCCGATTGAGACGGGTCCCGGAAATGCTTCACGCCGGTGCCGTGTCCGCCTAGTCCCCGCGCGCCATCGCTGCGACACCCGTGCGTGCGAGCTCCGTCATTCCGAGCGGGCGCATCAAATCGACGAAGGCGTCGATCTTTTCCGGGGTTCCGGTCAGCTCGAAGGTGAAACTCTCGAGCGTGCTGTCAACGACGCGAGCCCGGAATACCTCTGAAGTTCGCATGGCTTCGACCCGTTTGTCACCGACACCCTGGACCTTGACCAGCGCCAGTTCGCGTTCGACCGAAGGACCTTCCACGGTCAGGTCATGGACATCGTGAACCGGTACCAGGCGTCCCAGTTGAGCCTTGATTTGCTCGATGACCGCGGGTGTTCCTCTCGTCACGATGGTGATACGGGACAGGCTTCTCTCGTGATCGACTTCTGCGACTGTCAGGCTTTCGATATTGTATCCACGCCCCGAGAACAGGCCGATGACACGGGCGAGAACCCCGGCTTCATTGTCGACGAGTACAGCCAGCGTATGTGTTTCGTCCTCATCGGAGAGGTGGCTGCGCAGGTCGTAGGCACTGCGGCGCGAACTTCCCTTCGATATGACCAGCGACGAATTCATGGTTCGTATTCCGAATCCCTTTAGCTTCCGAGATGACCCGCCCGAAGGGCTCGGCTTGCCGTGGCTGCACGCGGCGTCAAGGCCATTTGCCCGCAATCGGGCAGCCTGCGGCGCCCCGGGGCAACGAACAGAGGGTATCGCGGCGGTTCACGTGATTCAAGACACGTTCCCCGGTCTCCCGTCGTTTGTCCCTGGCGCGAGTCCTTTCCCGATCCTGGCCGACCCGGCTCACATGTCCTGCGATCACACGAGAACTGCGCCTTCGCGGTCAATCGCACGTCCGACGGCCTCCGTGTCCGTGCATTCGCCGAGGAGCATCTCGTTGTGGGCCTTGCCCGACGGAATCATCGGGAAGCAGTTTTCGTGTTTTTCGACCGCGCAGTCGAAGATGACCGGTCCGTCGTATTCAAGCATTTCCCTGATCGCGCGGTCGAGGCCGGATGGATTGTCGCAGCGAATTCCCTTGCAACCGAAGGCTTCGGCCAGCTTGACGAAATCCGGGAGCGCTTCCGACCAGGAGTGCGAGTAGCGTTCCCCGTGGAGCAGTTCCTGCCATTGCCGAACCATTCCCAGCCTTTCGTTGTTGAGAATGAACTGTTTTACCGGCAGTCTGTACTGCACGGCGGTTCCCATTTCCTGCATGGTCATCAACCAGCTTGCCTCGCCGGCAACGTTGATGACGAGTGCTTCCGGATGAGCGATCTGCACGCCAATCGATGCAGGCACGCCGTATCCCATCGTTCCGAGTCCGCCCGATGTCATCCAGCGATTTGGCTCGTTGAAGGCCATGAACTGGGCCGCCCACATCTGGTGCTGGCCGACCTCGGTACAAATGTAACGATCGGGATGATCCTTGGTCAGGGCCTCCAGGCGCTGAATCGCGAACTGGGGTTTGATCAGCCTGTCCGAATTCGTGTATTTGAGGCAGTCGACCCGTTCCCATTCCCGGATCTGGTGCCACCACTTTTCAACCTTTTCCCGGGCGGTTCGGCTGCCACGCTCCTTCCAGACCTTGAGCAGGTCGTCGAGCACGGTTCCGACATCACCGACAATCGGAATGTCTGTCCGGATGACCTTGTTGATGGACGACGGGTCGATGTCGATATGTGCCTTGATCGAGTCCGGGCTGAATGCATCAACGCGCCCGGTGATCCTGTCATCGAAACGCGCGCCGATGCAAATCATCAGGTCACAGTCGTGCATGGCCCAGTTCGCCTCGTACGTCCCGTGCATCCCGAGCATGCCGATCCAGTTGTCGCCCGTTCCCGGGTAAGCGCCCAGTCCCATCAGGGTCGAGGTTACCGGAAACCCGGTACCCGCGGCGAGTTCACGAAGCTTTCGGCATGCGGCCTGACCGGAGTTGATCACACCGCCTCCCGTGTAGAGGATCGGCCTTTCTGCGGTTTCGATCGCGGCCGCGAGTTCCGTGACCAGGTCGATGTCGCCCCGGGTTCTTGGGTTGTAGCTTCCCTTGTTCGCCTGATCAGGTGAGCGGTAGGCTCCCTTTGCGAACTGGACATCCTTGGGGATGTCGACCAGCACCGGCCCGGGTCGCCCGCTGGTTGCGACGTGAAAAGCCTGGTGAATGACATCAGAAAGAATGTCGGTTTCCTTCACCAGCCAGTTGTGCTTGGTGCACGGGCGTGTGATTCCGACCGTGTCGGCTTCCTGAAACGCGTCGTTTCCGACCATGAATGTCGGGACCTGTCCCGTCAGTACGACGATCGGAATCGAATCCATGAGCGCGTCGGTCATTCCGGTCACCGCGTTGGTGGCGCCGGGACCGGACGTCACGAGGACCACGCCCGGTTTACCGGTTGACCGGGCATAACCTTCGGCCGCATGCGTTGCCCCCTGTTCGTGGCGAACAAGGATGTGGCGGATTTCGTTCTGCTTGAAGATCTCGTCGTAGATCGGCAATACGGCGCCCCCGGGGTATCCGAAAACCGTATCGACTTCCTGATCCTTGAGTGCCTGGACGACGATCTCCGCGCCGGCCATTTGCTGATTCATGTTTCCGCTCCTCCACGCGCGACGACATTCCGGCAACAAAAAACCCCCGTCAAAGGGGGTGTCATTGCGCGCCAGCCTGATCGATTAAGCTGCCGCGCGCATTCCCACAGGTACGGCATTTTGCCTGTTATGCCCGTTCATGCTCATCGCGGTCAGGTTATGGGCGACCCGTACACGGGTCAAGGCATTATTGGGAAAAGGTGCCGATCAGCCCCGGTTGCACCCAAGGCCGTCACGGAATTCGGCGGCAGCGGGCCTGCCCGTGAATTGCACGCACACGTGGAGCGTGGATTCTGTTTGTAGTTACGACGCTGATATGTTTAACAACCGGTGTGTGTGTAACGGTCGGGCAAACTGGTCCCGGCATTCAGTAGGAGGAAATTTGATGGATCGTCGAACTTTTCTGAGAACATCCGCCTTGGGTGGCGGGGCAGCCGCGGCCACAGCGCTTGCGGCGCCGGCTATTGCCCAGGACAGGGTCAAACTGACGATGGTAACGTCTTGGGGCCGAGGGCTCGCCGGCGTGTTTGACGCGGCCCAGAAAGTTGCGGACAACGTCAATGCCATGTCCGACGGCTCGATCGAAATCGAGGTCAAGGCGGCCGGAGAACTGGTCGGTGCATTCGAGGTCTTTGATGCCGTGTCGTCCGGACAGGCAGACATGTACCATGCCGCCGACTATTATTTCATCAGCCAGCATCCGGCGTTCGCGTTCTTCACCGGCGTGCCGTTCGGAATGACTGCCACGGAACAGAACAACTGGTACTATCATGGCGGCGGCAAGGAACGTCACCACGAACTCGGTGAGATCTTCAACCTCAAGTCGTTCCTCGCCGGAAATACCGGTACCCAGGCAGGCGGCTGGTTCCGGCAGGAGATTTCCGGTCCGGAAGACTTCAACGGCCTGAAATTCCGCATGCCGGGGTTGGGCGGCAAGGCGCTCGGCTACATGGGCGCGTCGGTCCAGAACCTTCCTGGCGCCGAGGTGTACCAGGCGCTGGCATCTGGCGCGATCGACGGAACCGAGTGGATTGGTCCCTGGGCTGACGAAAAGGCCGGGTTCCAGGAGATCACGAAATTCTACTACACCGCCGGATTCCATGAACCGTCGGCAGGTCTCACGCTCGCCGTGAACCTCGAGAAGTTCAACAGCCTGACGCCGCAACAACAGGCTTCGATCGAAGTCGCATCCGGACATGCAAATGTCTGGAACCTGAGCCAGTACCTCAACAACAATGGTGCCGCACTTGCGCGTCTTGCCGCAGGCGGCGTGAAAATCCTCGAGTTCCCGGACAGTGTCTGGGATGCGTTCGGAGGTGCTGCCCAGCAAGTCTATGACGAGTTCATGGGCGACGAAATCTTCGCGTCGATCTACGATGAGTATGTGGCGTCCATGCGGGCATCCTCACAGTGGCTGACCCAGTCGATTTCCGCTTATCGCTCACAGCGCGACCGTGTTCTCGGCTGACGTCCATTGAACCATGCAACGTCGCCCCCGGGCAGAATGTGCCCGGGGGCATTTTATTCCTGATTCCGTCATCTTGGGGCTAGGATGTTGTTCGACGACTTCCGGGGACTGTGTAAGTCGGCATGATTGAACTGGCTGTCAGCACCTTTCAGAATTTTTTCCTGGCCTTCTACAATTTGGGCTATGCCGTCTCCCACCCGATGGAGTGGCTCAACTGGTCCGACAGGATCGCGCTCGTTCGATTCATCTATTACGGTGCGTCTTCAGAATTCCTGTTCGTCGTTCTCGTGACGATCATCATCGTGACGCTGGTCGGTCTCTGGCGGCGGATGTTCCTGTGGTGGGTCGTTCGGGTCCTGGAAGGATTCAGCAACGGCGTCGGGCGGCTGTTCGCCTGGGCTGGGCTCATCATGGTTCTGCAGCAGATCGTGATCGTCTTTCTTCAACGGATTTTCCGGGTTTCCGAAATTTCGGTCGGGCCATTCGGCTACACGGTGACGAAAGACCTGAGCTGGTATGCCGAAGAGCTGAAACTCTACAATGCCATAATCGTTTGCCTCTGTTGCGCCTACACGTTTGTGCAAGGCGGCCATGTTCGGGTCGATCTCGTCTATGCCGGGGTCAGGTTCCGTGTGAAGCGCGTGATCGACATGCTGGGTTCGCTGTTCTTCATTCTGCCGGTCATGTCGGTGATCTGGATGTATGGATGGTTCTTCCTGTGGAGGCATCTCATCACGCCGAAGATCTCGGCTTCGGACAAGCTGGAGCTTCTGGAACGCAAGTCCCGGCTTCTCAAATGGAACGTGGAGACGATCGGATTTTCGCCAAACGGGTTCGACGGCTATTTCCTGTTCAAGATTCTGCTCGTTGGATTCGCGGGCATGATGTTCGTGCAGGGTGTGGCATTCTTTTACCGGTCACTGCTCGAATTCCTCGAAGGCGAGCAGTCCGAGGGACGCTTCCACGACAGGGACAGCCTCCCCGATCTGACAGAGCACGAGCAGCAAGCCAATCTGCACACCGGCGCGGCTTGAGGAGATCACGGCATGCTCTTTGGACTCGACGGTGTTGAAATTGGCCTCATCGTGGTCTTTTCCTGCCTGTTTGCGGGAATCATGTCGGGTTTTCCGGTTGCATTCGCCATCGGTGGTTCCGCGATCATTGCGTTCGGCATTCTTGCCTTGCTCGACGAAACGGGGATCCTGACCCGAAACGTCATCGACTCCTCCAGTGCAGCTTACAAGGCTTTGCGGGGGGACGGCGTGTCGGCGTACGACATCTCCCATTTCCGGTACCCTGACCTGCCGATGAACACGGTGTCCCTGTTTGAGGGCGGCTGGGAACAGGCGGTCACGCGGAACCTCTCGTTCATCGTCAACCGCATGAACGAGCGTGTCATCGCCGGACAGTCGATCGAAACCCTGCTGGCGGTGCTCATGTTCGTGCTGATGGGGATCACGCTTGAGCGTTCAAAGATCGCCAACGACCTTCTGACCACAATGGCCCGGGTTTTCGGACCCCTTCCTGGCGGGCTCGCAGTGTCGGTGGTTGTCGTCGGGGCGTTCCTTGCGGCGTCGACAGGAATCGTGGGCGCAACGGTTGTGACCATGGGTCTGCTGTCGCTTCCGACGATGCTCAGGAACAATTACTCCCCGGAACTTGCAACAGGGGTCATCACGGCATCCGGAACTCTCGGCCAGATCATTCCCCCATCAATCGTCATTGTTCTCCTTGGAACCCTGGCCGGTGATCTCTATTCGACGGCACAGGAAGAAAGGGCAAATTCCCTGGGTTGCTCGGATGCCCTGACGTACCTTGGCGAAGCTGCTGTCGTGTCAGTCGGAACGCTTTTTCAGGCGGCCATTCTTCCCGGCATTTTGCTTGCCTTTCTTTATGCGGCCTATGCGTTCGGGTTTGCGTTGTTCAATCCGTCCAAGGCGCCGCCGGTCCAGTCCGGTGATCTTTCGGGGCATAGAATCACCGCGCGCCACGCGGTGACCTGGTTCGCTCTTGTCCCTGTCGGCATCATCGCGTTCGCCCTTGCGAGCAATGCGGTCAGGCTCTCGGGAGACCAGGACATCACCATCGCATCGGTTGCAGACGGAGGTGCACAGGCAGTCCTGAGGACGAACGTTTCCGATGATTGCCGGTTGGCCATGATCGATCTTCATGGTCAGGAAAAGTGGGACGAAGCGATTGCCCAGCAGGCGAAAATCGATTCCGGAGAGATGAGAACGGAGGCGGTCGCGCTTTCCGAAGAGGAGATTGCTGCCGCCCGGATCGAAAAAATCGCAAACGCCGCGCCGATCGGATCGGGAATACTCGTCGGGTTCGTGATTCTTGCCCTGATCATGACGACCGGGCAGGGTGTCCGGACAGGACAGGACAAGCGGCCTCTCATCGTCGGTGGCGTCGGAATATTGCTGGGCTTGGTAATCGACTTTTTCCTGGTCACGCCGACGACTTCGCCGGGGGTCACGACTTTGCTTCTCGCGGTTCCTGCGATCCTCGCGATCTACGGGTGCCGGCACGCGGCCATGGCTCTGGTCGGCAACGAACTGTTCAGGGTCGTATTCCCACCGCTCGTCCTGATTGTCGCGGTCCTCGGGTCGATACTTGGAGGAATCACAAATCCGACACCGGCGGCTGCACTCGGTGCGGGCGGCGCGATCATGCTTGCCGCATACAGAAAGCTCGAGGAAACCGGCCGTAGCGGAAGGATCGTCCTGATTGCCGCCTTTGCGATGGTCATCATGATCCTGATCGGAGTCAACTTTGACCTCCGGGCCAATATCGAAACCGTGACCTTCGAGAATTGGGTCGCGATCATTCTCGCGCTTGCGAGTTACCACATTGCCCTGGGGGGCCTGCTGTACGCGTGCTGGATCCTTCTGCGCACGGCAGTTCTCACGCCGGTCGTGCGGGAAACGGCTAAGGTCACGTCGATGGTTTTCGCGATCCTGATCGGATCGCAGGTCCTGAACCTTGTGGTGATATCCTTTGGCGGAGAACACTACATCCAGGAATTCCTTCGTTCTTTCGACCAGGAACTCGTCGTTTTCCTGATCGTCATGCTGGTGTTGTTCATTCTTGGATTCGTTCTCGATTTCCTGGAGATCATCTACATCGTGATCCCGATCGTGGGACCCGTGATCTACGGCGGCACGCTGGATCCCAAGTGGGTCACGATCATGGTTGCGGTCAATCTCCAGACGAGTTTCCTGACACCCCCGTTCGGATTTGCGCTTTTTTACCTTCGCGGGGTTGCGCCAAAAAACGTGACAACCGGACACATATATCGGGGTGTGGCGCCATTTGTGGTGATCCAGGTCGTCGGGCTTACGATCCTTTGGTTTTTCCCCCAGATCGTCACCATCGTGCCCAATCTTCTCCCGGCCTGATCCGAGGGGTGCGGGGCCGGTGCTGCATTCCCGGCATCGCACCGCGAGCGCGGTGCGCCTGGCAGATCGACAGTTTGCGGAAACCGTGCCTGGCGGAGATCCGAGAAACCTATGGCTTTCGGGTTTCTCCAAGTCCGGGCAGATCCTCCAGGTTCCGCCACCGGTTGGCGACAAAGACCTGAAGATTTGAAAACCGGCCCTTGTAGTCCATCTTTGGACTGCCGGGTACCCAGTACCCGAGATACACATGGGGAAGGCCTCGTGACCGGGCCAAGTTGATGTGATCCAGGATCATGAACGTGCCAAGGCTGCGCCTGCGTGTGCGCGGTTCGAAGAATGAATAGACCAGCGACGGGCCATCCGAGAGGATATCGGTGAGACAGGCGGATACGGGTCGGGGCTCGGAATCCCGTTCGGAATATTCGGTGTAAACGATCATCCGCGTGTGTTCGGGCGCCTCTTCCATCATTCGGGAAAAATCCGAGAACCTCATGTTCGTCATGCCTCCGCCCTGATGCCGAACCTCGAGGTAACGACGAAACAGATCATACAGCTCGGGTGTGCTGCGAGGACTGGTCATCGTTGAGACAAGTCCGCTGTTTTGTTTGAGAATGCGGCGCTGGCTGCGGTTCGGGGAGAACTCATCCACACAGATTCGCGTCGACAGGCAAGACCTGCAGTTCGGACAGGTTGGACGGTAGAGGATGTTCTGGGACCTTCGAAACCCGTGTCTCGAAAGAACGTCGTTCATGGCGCCGTTCGTTTCCTCGGGCAAGGTCGTACAGAGTCTCTGCTCGACGAATCCTTCCCTGTACGGGCAAGGGTGAGGCGCGGTCACAAAGAAGCGCGTATTGATCGGTATCGAGAGTTGCATGCCCCGTGCTCAGATCGTGTCTTCCCGGAGAGTATCAATCAGTCGGGGATTCAACAACCACGGTGATTCACGGCCGGACTTCAGGATGGGCCGCCGGTTCGGTCATGCCTGGAGCAACGCTTGATCGGGGCTCGAAAGGCTCTGACACGCATGCGTTCATGCGATCGCAGGAGCGCCGTCATTGACGAAATCCGCACATGATTGTTAGGTTCGCAACCAGACCGCGAGCCGAACCGTTTCCCTGCCGTCAGTCTTGTCCCTGATCAAAAACCGGACGGCGTTTTTCCCGGAATGCGGCAATCCATTCGGCGAGTTCAGGCGTACCGGCGACTGCGGCTACCGCGAGCGAGTCGATGACACGCTCCTTTTCCTCCCCTTCCGCTGCATTGATCATCATCTTTGTGACTTCGACCGCACGCCGCGGCCTGGCCGACAGGCTGCGCGCCAGACTTTCTGCAGCGGAAAGTCCCTTGCCTCGGGGCACCACCGCATCGACGATCCCGAGCCCCAATGCCTCACCGGTGGCGAACACCTCCCCGAATACGGCCATTCGACGAACCGGTTGGGCACCGAACCTGCGAACCAGGCGTTGTGTTCCCGACCAGCCGGGCACAACTCCAATCCCCGTCTCCGGCTGCCCGACCCGCATCTGTTCCTCCGCGACCCGGTAGTCGGCGCATGCGGCGAGTTCCAGTCCTCCTCCGAACGCGTCACCGTCAAGGACGGTGATGACCGGTATGCGCAACCGCGCGACCGCGTCGAAAGCGGTATGGCCTTCGCGGATCCATTCGCGGCTGAACGAATCGGGGGTCAACTCGCCCAATGCACCGATGTCGCCGCCGGCACAGAAGTCCGCGCCCGCGCCAAACAGGATGGCCGCGCTTGCATCGCTGCCTTCGATCTCGCCACATCGACCTTGAAGTCCACGGATCATTTCCATGTTCAGGGCATTTCGCTTCTCGGGCCTGTTCAGCCCGAGCCAGGCGATTCCGTCGGCAATTCTCAGTGTGACAAGGGATGTGCCTGTTTCGGCCGGAGTCCGATCGGCTCAGGCCTGAAAAGGCTTGTGTCCATGACGCGCAATTCATCCGAAACCTTCAACGGTGCGCGAGCCTGGTCCAGAACGTCCTTGCGAATGTCAATGCCCGGAGCGATCTCGCTCAAAATCAACCCCTCTGGCGTCAGCTTCAGCACGCATCGCTCGGTGACGGATGTCACTTCCTGCCCCGTCTCGACAGCCCTGGTCCCGGAAAACGAGATCTGATCAACAACGGGTACGATCTTCGCAATCCTGCCTTCCTGGTCAATTCTCACTTTTCCCGCATCGACCGACATCTTCGCACCGGCATTGAAGGTCCCGGAAAACACGATGCGGCGTGCGCGCGCGGTGATGTCGACGAATCCACCTGCACCGGCTGTACGGTGAGGCGTCACCGCAAGCCGGGACACATTGACCGAACCATCCGCGCCAATTTCGAGAAACGACAGCAGGGATGCGTCGAACGCTCCCGCCTGGAAATATGAAACTGGTGCGGAGAAGCGACGAAGGCCTCTGCATTGGCAGCGCAGCCGAACTTGAATCCCAGCAATGGAATTCCGCCCACGGCACCTTGCTCGATGACCCAGGTTACCGAACCATGGTGTCCCTCTTCAAGGAATACTCTCGGAACATTGGCCGACACGCCAAATCCGATTTTGACGATCCACCCGTTTCGAAGTTCCCGCGCGACCCTGCGGGCAATCACCTTCTGGATGCCGAAATCCATCATACTGAAGCTGTCGAGGGGACGGATGAGTTCGCCGGATATCGCCGGGTCGTAGTGTGTTGCCGTAGTTTGGAGCATGTCGGGCGACTCGACGACGTGGTCGACGAGAATTCCCGGAACGTGAACGTCACGGGCTCGAATCGAACCGTTGGCGGCAACTCGTCGAACCTGCGCAATGACCTTGCCCCCGCAGTTTCGGGCAGCCAGCGCCATTTCCATCGCACCGAGATATGCGCCTTCGGCCTCGAAACTCAGGTTTCCCCGCTGGTCTGACGAGGTCGCCCGGATATTCGCGACATCGGGGCGAATCGCCGGAAAATTGAGCCAGTCCCTGCCGTCGAAATGCTCTCGCCTGACAATGGGAGTGGCCCGGGCTGCTTCATTCATTGCACACCCGTCCAACTCGGGGTCGACGAATGTGCCCATGCCGACCCTGGTGAGCACGCCCGGCCGCAGGCCCGCCGCCTCTCGAAGCATGTCGAACACGACACCCGACGGGACATTGTAGGACGTCACCCTATTTTTCATGATCATGTGCCAGATGAGCGGTGGATCGGCCTTGGTTGGCCCGGACGGATATGACCCCCCGATGATCCGTGTCGGGCACCCGGGCATGGCGATATGATCAACGCCCTTCGTCCCGAAAAAGTCTCCAGCGGCGATTGGGTGCATCGTTGTCAGGTTGCCAGGCTCTCCCGTGGTCCTGAACCGGGGTTGCCCAGTTCTTCGGGAACTGCGTCCGGACAACACAGGCCACTCGAAGAGTTCACCGCGATCACTGCGTCATTCGGAATGAGCGCAACCGCTTCTGCCACTGTCTTTTGTTTGGTCACACATCCTCCACCCTGCCAGACAGGCCATCCGAAGTAACTATCTGGTTATCTTCTTGTGCCAGGACATGGCAGAAGGAAACGGGGGCGGACCGCGTTTCATTCGCGCCGTTCCGTGCGGGAAAAACCTCCTAAGAAAGGAGAGAAAAGGTCGCGCAAGCCGAGGCTTCTTTCCAGCCCGCTCAATGTTGGAGTTTCAGCCAGCACCAACCATATTACTGGAGAAGGTCGGTGCGAACGTTGATGTCGACCGTTACATGCCATTCCTTGGAATTTCGTGGTGCCACTCGACTTCGTGGAAGACTTCATCGCGGTCCCAACAGGTGACCGTCGCCCCAAGCACGAACTTGTCGGCAGTCGCCGTCTGCCTTGCGGTCGTCTTGATCCGGACATTCCAGTCTTCGCGTTCGAAGGTCGCGTCCTGGTCCATGGTTGCTGTGGCGCTCAACGGGTCTTCGGGTTGAATGCGATAGATCCGATCGGAGATGTCAGTCATCTCGGTGCCGATTTCGTCCAGCCTCACGCGGCCGACGGGGCCAAAGACGCCACCATCGATGAAAAAGCGGGAAACATGCTCGCCGGTGGCCAGATCGGTCTTGATCGACCGATCCAACGATCCCTCGCGGAGGGTTGAGATTTTCGGTTCGGGCCTGGAGCCGGGAACCGGCAAATCCCGGGCGGCGGGTTCAGACGGCCGACGGACCGGGAGTGACAAGGTGGAGCGCCCGGGTGAAACGGATAGCGTGACCGGTTCGGGTGATGGCCAGAGGATCGGCCAGTAAGCGGACCCAACCTGCACCATCAACCGGTGACCTGCCGCCACCCGGTATGCGATCCCATGCAGCGGTACAGAGACGCGCATGACGTCACCCGGGACAACCGGATCGGGCGCCGTATCCGAGTTGCGATGCGTCAGGTTGGCAAATCCTCGACTGATGAGAGTCTGTGCACCACCCGGAGCTTCGTCCACCAGAAGCGCGGCGACGAACCCCTGTGGCTTGTCTGCTGCGACCGACAGTGAAAACGTCGGTTGCCCGAGAATGTCGAGCGGCGTCTGCTCGGGCTCCCCGCGGAAGCACAGGGCGCCGGCCGCGTCCATGCGACAGTCGCCTGGCATGTCGCCCGGAATGGCAAAAGAGCACATGTCGCCCCCGGCCGAGCCGAATGTCTGGGGAGAGCAAATATGCAAATCCGGCCCGTGCTCTGCGCTTTCGCCAAGAGTTCCGGAGTTCAGATGCAACAGCCTCTCCGCAATATTGGCGGATGGCCAGGTCTCTTCGTCGACCCACGTACCCGGTCGCTCCGCGTGATGCCCGGCAGGTGGCACGCCGTCCTGCAGATAGAACCTCAGCGGCGGCTCGTCCATCAGGCCGGTGTCGATACCTTTCAGGTGGTGGTCCCAGAACCGGATGATCTCGGCCACGAAATCCACCTGGGGACCCGGGACGCCGTCATGGGGATAAAGATGCGCCCAGGGACCCATCAGGATCTTGAGTGGGCAATTCAGATGCTCGGCAATGCGAAACGGCGTGTCGCGGAACGAGTCCGCCCAGCCGCCGAAAAAGAAGACCGGCACCTCGATATCGTCGTAGCATTCGGAAATCGACCCGCGCCGCCACATTTCGTCATGGGTCTGGTGCTCAAGCCACTGTGCTGGCCAATAGGTCATCGCCTCGAGCCTCTCGCGCCACATGTCCCGCCAGCGTTCGCCGACGATCCGGGGATCGGGTGGGAAGGTGTTGTAGAGCTGCATGATCGAGCCCCACCAGAAATTGTCGCCGGCCAGCACTCCGCCGTAGAAGTGGATGTCTTCCAGCCAGCGGTTGTCCGTGCCCATGACCGGCGCAATCGCCTTGAGCGCCGGCGGCCGCCTGGCCGCAACCTGGAACGAATTGTATGCCCCCCATGACTTGCCGAACATGCCAACACTACCGTCACTCCACGGTTGTTCGGCGATCCAGGCGATCACGTCGACTCCGTCCCGTGTTTCGATCTCGGCGTATTCGTCCAGCATCACGCCTTCGCTGTCTCCAGAGCCCCGCTGATCGACACGGATCGCGGCATAGCCGGCCTCGGCGAAACGCGGGTGCATGCCCTCGTCGCGAATGCGCGTCCGGTCGCGGCGGCGGTAGGGAATATACTCAAGGATGCAGGGAACGGGTTCGTCGCGTGCGCCGGATGGCAGCCAGAGGCGCGCGGCCAGTTTCGTGCCGTCGGGCATTGGTATCCAGACAGTCTCGATGACTTCGATCATGTGTTGTCTTTCCTCATGTCCAGTGGATGATGGCAGGAAACCCGGCGAATTTGGAATGGCTACAAGTTGGGCGGCGGCCGGCAGCAGTCGGCGGCGGCACAGGGACACCGGGCGTGGAATTCGCATCCTGAGGGGCGTGCGAGAAGAGACGGCACCTCGGCTGGCAGCGCGATGCGGTCGCGGGCCTTTTCGGGTTCGGGGTTCGCCGGCAACAGGGCCGAGGTGAATGGATGTCCTGGCACCGTAAAGACCTCCTCGGTCGGGCCGGTTTCCACATAGCGGCCAGATACATGACCGCCATTCGGTCAGCGATGTGGTGCGCGACATGCAGGTTGTGGGTGATGATGTCGATGTCCAATTCGATGCGTTCGCACAGGTCGTTCGAAAGGTTCAATACCTCGCCCTGCACCGAGACATCCAGCCCCGCCGTCGGTTCGTCTGCAAAAACGTGTTTCGGGTTCAGTGCGACTGCACGGGCCATCAGGCCCGAAGGCAGCAAAGGGCGACCTGTCTCATCCGCCAAGTTCCCGTCCGGGCGTTTGTGTCTACGGGAGGGTTCGGGCACCCAGGTCGCCGACTTTCATCCGGGGAGACAGCGAGCCGGCCGGATCCTGAAACATCATCGCCATCTCGCGTCCGTGGATGGTCATGGTCATGGACGACAGCCTGTCCATCCGCTGTCCGTAAAACCTGACCGACCCGTTTGAGGTCTCATGAAGCCGGTTGACCGCCCGGGCCGGGGTCGTTTTGCCGGATCCGCTTTCCCCGGCAATTGCGAATGTTTCGACCGGGCTGACTTCGAAGCTGACACCGGCAACGGCGAGGGTTCCCCGGCGTCGGAATACGGGCACGACACGAGAGATTACTTCAAGTTAGCGGATTTCAAGGATCTGGTTCATGCGGCGCCTGCGCGAACCCAACGCACGATGTGCCCGGCATCGGGGGTTCGGTCGAGCTGTATCTGCCTGCACGCGTCAGCGCGAGACTTGCACTGCGCAGCAAAGGTGCTGCCTGGCGGCCTTTGGCGCAGGCTCGGGAACTCGCCGGGAATCATCGGAAGGTTCCGGGTCCGCCCCGATTGCCGCGCATGATCGCATTCGAGGAGCCTCATGGTGTATGGATGGCCGGGCTGGGGAAGACCCGCCGCGTGGTGCCCCGTTCGACGATCTCGCCTGCGTGCATCACCACGGCGTCGCCGCAGAACTCGGCAATGACACCGAGCTGGTGAGAGATGAAAGGGACGGAGCATCCTGTCTGTTGTTGCAGGTCCTTCAACAGCCCAATGATTGCGATCCCGGGCGCGGCACCGCGCGCCGTTGTGGGTTCGTCGGCGATCAGGTGCGACATTTCCATCTTCAGCGCCGCGGCGACGGCGATCCGCCGCTTCATGCCACCGGAATCTTCATGCGGTTACCGTGCGAGTGCAGCTTCGGGATCCGGAACGCGGACGCGCCGCAGCATTACAGCCGACTTTGCTTCTTTAGCAGGCTTTACGAGGTTTCACTGGTACAGGATGTTCCGCATTCGTCGACCAACCGGCAACAAGGGGGTTGAGCGCACCCATCGGGTCCTGAAAAACGGTTGAAACGCGCGGGCTGCGCAGTTCCTGATCTGACGCGGGCCGAGCTTTGTCAGATTCTGCCCTTCAAATCCGATACTGCCGCCACTGACCTGTCCTTTGTCAGCCAGAAGGCCCGGGATGGCGTTGAGCAGCGGGTCAATTCCGCAGGAACTTGTCAATTCAGGGAACTGGGGTGCGCGTGACCGTAGCGGGGTTTAAAAAAAAAGGTCGCGAGCGATGGGCTGCATTGTGCTCCCAATGACCGGAAGAAACCAGGCCCAATCGACTCGCGTTTTCCGGTTTGTTTGATGTGAGCATCAGGGCGGCGGATGCATGTAACCCTCACCGTAGCCACACTGACGGGTGGAGGCTCCGCGGAGACCGATCCTGCGGAGTTGATCGTGTCTGTGAAGCGGGGGTATCAAAGGACAGGATTGACCGACAGGGAAAGGTCGTGATGACAATCTATTTTGAAAGGAACTTCCAGCAAGGATTCGGTACTTACCCGTTAACGGGGGACGAATTGATGTCGGCTGTCGCCGCCTCGGTCGAGATCGGGTACCGCGCATTCGATACAGCCCAAATGTACGGAAACGAGGCGGACACCGGTGCTGCGCTGAAGGCGACCGGCCTCCCCCGGGATGAGTTCTGCATCACGACCAAGGTGCATCCGGACAATTTTGGGGAACGCCGATTCCAGGCATCGGTTGAACGGAGCCTGACCGGCCTGCGAGTTGACCAGGTCGATGTCCTGCTTCTGCATTGGCCTCCTGTCGGGGGAAATATCGCTCCGTCACTTCGCCTGTTGCAGCAAGCGCTTGACCGGGGATTGACACGAAACATCGGCGTTTCAAATTACACGGTCGCCATGATGAGTGAGGCCTTGGCTGTCGTCGATGCGCCGATCGTGACCAACCAGGTGGAGTTTCACCCGTTGCTTGACCAGAGCAAGTTGCTCGCGGGTGCCAGAGAGGCGGGAATCCCGTTGTCGTCGTATTGTTCGGTGGCGCGCGGCCGGGTCCTGAAATCGTCGGAACTCGTGGAAATCGGTTCCTCTTACGGCAAGTCGGCGGCTCAGGTTGCGCTCAGGTGGATCCTCCAAAAAGGTGTCAGTATCAACACGATGTCATCGAATCCGGCGAACATCCGTGCCAATTTCGATATCACGGACTTTTGCCTCAGTTGCGTTGACATGGCGAGGATCGAAAAGCTCTCTGAACGGAACTCCAGGATTGTCCACTCAATTTTCTCGCAGTGGGCACCGGACTGGGATTGATTCCCGGGAAAATGCGGGGTTGCCGTCTCACCTGTTGCCGCGAATCAGATCTGCTGCCTTTTCCGCGATCATGATCGTCGTCGCGTTGGTGTTTGAGCCGATGAGGCTCGGCATGACCGAGCTGTCGCAAATCCGGATTCCGTCAAGCCCGTGAACCCGCAACT
The DNA here is from genome assembly GCA_963664045.2 of Paracoccaceae bacterium. Lineage (GTDB taxonomy): Bacteria > Pseudomonadota > Alphaproteobacteria > Rhodobacterales > Rhodobacteraceae > JAPPHA01. The sequence continues at coordinate 822,091 of CAXXGT010000009.1, forward strand.
GCGGGTCGACGACCGACATGTCGTCGGTGCCCATCTTGCAGGTGCTGGTCGGGTGATAGGACGTGCGCCCGAACTGGCGCGCGTAGTTTTCGAAATCCTGCTGGGTTCTGACCGTTTCATCCGGAAAACAGATCCTCTTGATGTGCTTGGCCAGAGAGGGCTGCATGAAAATGTCGCGGCTGATCCGCACACCTTCAACCGAGGTCTTGAGGTCGTAAGGTTCCGCCAGGAAGTTCGGATCAATGACGGGCAGGTTCTCCGGATTCGCCGAGCGAAGGCGGACGGTCCCACGGCTTCTGGGCCGCAGGGTGTACGAGTTGAGGGTTATTCCGGACGAGCCCGCCGGCACACCGGGGGCACCGGCTTCGGCACCCGCCGCCGCCAAGAACCCGCCGCCGCCAAGAAGTGGAACTGCAAGTCAGGGATTTCCAACCTGTCATCGGTGCACCAGAAAGCACCACCTTCGACGACATTGGAGGTCACCGGGCCGGATTTGAACAGCGCATACTGTAAACGGGCGAGCGCAGCCCGATGCCAGGACTTGTACACATCCAGGCTGACGTGGCTGTTCAGTTTGGCAACAATGTCGATCCCGAAATGGTCATTCAGGTTCTCACCGACCCCGGGCATGTCCTGGACCACGTCAATGCCGTGCCTCCTCAGATGGTCTGCCGGCCCTCTCCCCAATGGCATTGAGTTTGGTCGGAACAGATTTTCCTGATTTCTGCAACCGGCCAACGGCCATGTCCTGAAGCGTTTTCTTGCGCACGCCGGGATCTTTCGTTCAGGCTTAACTCATGGACCGGACTGGTTCATGGTAGCGTCGAATCAGTCCGTCCCGAGGGAGGCCACGATGGATCCGCGCATCGAGAACCTGGAGACCACCACCTTCCTGGGCAAGCGCCTGACCCGCAGGCAGATCGCGGTCATGCAGGAGACGGTCGCGCTGTTCCCGAACGACAGCCGGCGGGAGCTGGCCCGCACGCTGTGCGAGAACTTCGACTGGCACACGCCGTCCGGAAGCTACAGGGAGCAGTTCTGCCTGCGGGTGCTGGAGCGGCTGGAGTCGCTGGGCATCCTGACCTTGCCGGAAAGGCGCGCGACGGGCGGTCGGCGCGGGCCTCCTGCCCGCACCGAAGCCGGCGAACCCGGGGAGCCGGTCGATGCGCCGCTCCGGGACCTGGAGCCGGTCACGCTGGAGGTCGCCGCCGGCGGTCGGGAGCTGGGCGAATGGACCGAGCTTGTGGACCGCTACCATCCGCGCGGCTACAGGTCGCCCATCGGCTGCCACCTCGCGTATTTCGTCCGTGACGGCAGCGGCCGCCGCCTGGGCTGCCTGATGTTCGAGAACTCCGGGTCGCTTCCGGTCCGCGACGCATGGATCGGATGGACGGAGCGGCAGCGCGAGGCCGGCCTCCAGCGGGTTCTGCGGCACAGCCGGTTCCTGGTGTTTCCATGGGTCCATGTCGGGAATCTGGCTTCCCGCTCCCTGTCGCTGGCGGCCCGCCGGGTCGCCGACGACTGGCACCGGCGCTGGGGCGTGCGCCCGCTTCTGGCGGAGACCTTCGTCGACCCTCAGGAGCAGGAGGGCAGCTGCTACGTAAGCGGGTAAATGGCGACGTCTGATAATTCGGTTGCTCACGCGAGGGTTGGGTGGGGATAATTCCGGTCATTCATCAATGATCGGAGGAAATTGTCATGTCAGGTTTGAATGGTTCGGCTGGTTCCCGTCGTGCGCCGGTGGTGCGCAGCGCAGACGAGTGGAGCGGCATCATGGCGGACTTCGAGCGCTCGGGGCTGTCGCAACGGGAGTTTTGCGAGTCCCGTGGGCTGTCCTCGAAGACCTTCTCGAACTGGCGGTGCCGTCTCCGCCCTGGGTGCGGGAAGGGATCCTTTGTCGAGCTTGCGCCGCCTGCGGTATCCGGCTGGGACGTCGAGCTTGACCTGGGCGACGGGGTTGTCCTGCGGGTTCGGCGGTCGTGATGCTCGGCGGCTGGCCGCGGGGCGGCATCTGGCTGTCGACGGACCCGGCCGACATGCGGCGCAGTTTCGACGGTCTGTGCGCGCTGGTGTCGGGCCATCTCGGGTGCAATCCGGCCGATGGACGCTGGTACGTGTTCGTCAACCGGCGCCGGACCATCGTGAAGGTCCTCGGCTTCGAGCGGGGCGGCTTCTTCATCTGGTCCAAGCGCCTGGAGCAGGGCCTGTTCGCCCCGCCTCCGGCCTCCGGCCATGCGGCGCTTGCATTGTCTTCGACCGAGTTGATGGCCCTGATCGACGGCATCGACGTCACCGTTCGCCGCCGTCGCAAGCGTTACGGCGGTCCCCGGCTGGCGTCCGGGTGAGCCCGGACGACGGTCATGTCGATGCTGCCGGTCATCGGGTTGTCGGCGAAGAGGTCCTTCCACAGGCGTGGCGTCAGTTCGTGGACCCGGTCGGCCGGATGGGTGTCGATGCGCTGGAAGACATCGCCCAGATAGGTTGCAGGGCTGATCCCGAGCAGGAAACAGGTGGCGACGAGGCTGTTGACGATCCCGACGTTCCGTGCGCCGGATTCTGTCCAGGAAAACAGCCAGTTCTTCTGTCCCAGCTTGATGCGGCGCAGTGCGCGCTCGACACCATTCGAGTCGATCGGCACCAACGGGTCTTCGAGGAACACCTCGAGGGCCTGCTGGCGTTCGACGGCGTAGGTGACCGCCCGGCGGATCGGGTGCTTCGGCGTCAGCGCCGGGTCCCCGAGCGTCCGCTCACACCATTGCCAGAAGGCGTCGACCAGCAGGCGGGTGCGGGTGCGCCGCGCCTCCAGGCGTTCAGGCGGCGGCCGGGTACGGAATTCCTTCTCGATCCCGTACATGCCCCCGATCAGATCCAGCGCCTTCCCGGCGAACACCGGATGGTTGTCCAGCTGCTCCTCGAAATTGCGCCTCGTATGCGCCCAGCAATTTTGCTGCCTCACCGCCTCCCCCCGCGCCTCGGCGTAAGCCGCGTAGGCGCCGTAGCCGTCGCTGACCAGCGTGCCCTCGAAATCGCCGAGGAACCGCGCGACATGGTGGTGGGCGCGGGAGGGCGCGAAGTGGAACACCACTTCGTCCCGGTCGCCGAGCACCGGCCAGTAGTAGCATTGTTTCATCTTGCCCGGCCTGTCCGGGTCGCGCCCGGCCCGCACCGGCGTCTCGTCCATGACGATGACGGAACTTTCCAGAACCGAGCGGCACTGCGCCTCGAACACCGGCTCCAGCAGCGAGATCGCCCGGTTGGCCCAACCACTCAGGGACTTGCGGCTGACGGTGATCCCGCTCTCTGCCAGCATCTGGTGCTGGCGGTAGAGGGGGAGATGCCAGGCGAACTTGTCGACCAGCATTCCGGCGATAAAGCTCACATCGGCGCAGGAGCTCTTGAACACGCCCTCGACGGCCGGGGCGCAGACCAGGGCGCCGGAGGACGTGATCTTCGCCTTCTTGTAATGGTAACGCAGCACCACGTGGCGGATCGGCACCGATGCCAGCTTGCAGCACACCCGCTCGGAGATGATGTCGTATTCACCCTCCGCCAGCCCCTCGATCTCCGGCGGCATCACGTCGATGTCGATCACCGTCGCCTCGGGGCCGAAGCGCAGCCCGGTGCCGTTGACGGCATCGCCACGATCCTTCTTGCGCCCGTTGACGCCGCCCCGGGGCTTCTTTTCGGCTTTCTTTTCGGCCTTTCCTTTCCTTTCGGCTTCGGGTTCATCCTCCCCGGCATCCGGCGATGCGGCGCCATCGGAGGCGGCGTCGGCGTTGCGGCGCTTCTCCGAGCGCCGGCCGTACTGCTGGCGCTCGTAGCGGGCGAGCTGGTCGCGAAGCGCACTGTTCTTCGCCACTTCCTCGGTGAGCCTGTCCTGCAGTGACCCGACGAGCGCCGACAGCGTCCCGGCGAGCCCGAACAACTCCCTGAACAGGGAGACAGCCCCCCGTAGAAGACCACCGCCCGAGCCCAGCCCCGCGAACTCCGAGCGGAGCCCGTCGAGCCGCCGGCGAACCACCTCCGGGTCGTGAGGGTCGATCCCGCTCATTCCTCCGCCTCCTCCGCCATGATCGCCGCCAGCACCGCCAGGCGCTCGCCCCGGGGCATCGCCGCGTAGCGCCGCCCCCAGCTCGCCGCCTTGCGCTTGACGGTCTGACGGTGGGTGAAATTCCGTCCGGCGAAGGCCGCCCAGTGCACCCGGTCGGGCGCGAAGTTGAACCACAGCTTCTCGGTGACGATGCAGGACTGGTTGTTGACCTGGATCTCCAGCGAATGCCAGTCGGAAAGGTGTTCGTCGTAGAGCCGGGACGGATAGCCGGAGACCATCGCCGAACAGGGCAGCGACTTCAGGATGCCGAGAAGCTCCACATGGTCGGCGTCCGTATAGTCGTAACGGTAGCGGCGCTGCGACTTGCGCGCAGACTGCACGTAGGGCGGGTCGGCATAGACCAGCTCGCGGCCGTCGAAGTCGAAATCGGACAGGAACGCGTGGCAGCAACCATGGTGAAGCTCGACCGGATAGGCGCAGCTGAAGGTGTCGATGGCCCGGCGGTTGAGATCGATGCCGATGTTCCTGAGCGCCGGAGGCTTGCGCTTCATGATGGCGCCGCCCCCAAGATGTGTCTCAATATATGCGCCCAACGTCCCGACATACTGCCCATTATCACGCTTCCGAGCTGACGATTCATTACCGGTTTCATCCCTGTGCCGGCGAAAAGGTGAAACTTGAGAGCCGCCGTCCAACGCCGTCCGGCAACAATCTCTACGTCCGTCTGCTGGCGAGCGGCCGTCCGCTGGCGATTCGCGAATGGATGACCCGGCCGGAATCGGCAGCCTGGGCGGTGCGTGACACCCCGAGGCTCTCGCGTGAGGCTTTGTCGGATCTGCGCATGATCGTCGATACTGTTGTCTGCACCCTTGCAGACGACGGAGGCAACGATGACGCGCAACTGGCGGACGACACGACAAGGGCGGCTGTTCGAACCGGACGGACCCGCCCACATCATGGAAGGAGAGCGGAAGACGGAACTGCTGGCGCTCCTGGCGCAACTGATCCGGGAGGCGGTGACGAACCGCACGCCAGACGGGGGAGACGGACATGAACAAGATCACGCCTGAGCATCTCGCACGAAAGGCGATCGTCTATGTGCGCCAGTCTTCCGAGCACCAGGTGCGCCACAACACGGGGAGCCGGGAGTGGCAGTACGGGCTCAAGGCCCGCGCCGAGGCCCTTGGCTGGTCGGACGTCACCTTCATCGACCAGGACCTCGGCCTGTCGGGCAGCGGCGGCGCCCGGCGGCCCGGCTTCAAGATCATGCTCGACGCCGTCTGCAAGCGTGAAGCCGGCATCATCCTCTCGGTGGACGCAACAAGGCTCTCCCGGAATGGCCGGGAATGGCACACCCTGCTCGAGTTCTGCGGTGTCGTCGGTTGCCTGCTGGCCGACGAGCAGACGGTCTACGACCCCCGCCTGCCGACGGACAGGATGGTTCTCGGGATGCACGGGACCATGTCGGAACTCGAGCTTGCGAACATGCGCAGGCGTTCGATCGAGGGCCGCAACCGCAAGGCGGCGCGCGGCGCGCTGTTCCTGGCCGTGTCGGCCGGATACCGGCGTGTCGGCAGGAACGCGATCGAGAAGGACCCGGACCTGCGTGTCCGCGCGGCGATCGATCTTGTCTTTCGCAGGTTCGACGAGATGCACAGCGTTCGCCAGGTCCATCTCTGGTTCCACGACGAGGGTCTTGAGCTGCCGTCACGGCCGACGGGCGAGAACGAGCAGCTGCGATGGCAGTTGCCGAACTATGCGCGGGTTCACGAGATCCTGACCAATCCGGTCTATGCCGGCGCCTATGCCTATGGCCGGACCGAGAGCCAGGTCGAAATCCGCGACGGAGAAAAGAAGATCACGCGCAAGGTGGTGAGCGACCGGGACGCCTGGCAGGTCTTCATCCCCGACCATCATGAAGGCTATATCAGCCTGGAGACCTACGAACGGAACCGGCGCGTGATCGCGGACAACAGCACGAAGATGATGCCCTCGGGACGGCGCGGCGCGGTTCGCAGCGGTGCGGCCCTGCTTGCCGGGCTGCTGCGCTGCGGCCACTGCGGGCGCAAGCTGACGGTCACCTACAGCGGAACCAGTGGCACTGTGCTGCGTTACACCTGCCGCTCGGGGGTGATCAATTACAACGAGCCGAAGTGCATCTCGTTCGGCGGCGCTCCCGCGGACGCGGCGGTCGGCAGGGAGATTGTCCGCATTCTCGAGCCGATCGGCCTTGAGGCGGCGCTCCGCGTCATCGAAGACGATGCCGAGACGGGGTCGGAGGCGGTTCGCCAGCATGAGATCGCGCTCGAGCGCGCCCGCTACGAGGCCCATCGCGCGTGGCAGCAGTACGATGCCGTCGATCCGGGGAACCGGCAGGTGGCGGGCGAACTGGAGCGCCGGTGGAACGAGCGCCTGATCGCGGTGCAGGCAGTCGAGACCGCACTGGAGCATGCGCGCGCGGCCCATGCGGACATGAGGATGGATGAAGAGGAGCGGGAAGCATGCCTGCAACTCGGCGCCGATCTTGAACTGGCATGGAACCATGAAGGCGTCACCGCGGAGACCCGCAAGCGAATGCTTCGCGCTGCGCTCGAGGAAATCATGGTCTGGTGTGAGGACAGGCAGGTCAGGTTGCTGCTGCACTGGCGTGGCGGCGACCATACGGAACTGTTCGTTGCCAGGAGAGCCACAGGTCAGCATCGCCATGTGACCGATGCCGAAACCGGAGCCCTGATCACGGAACTGTCGCGACAGATGCCGGACATGGCGATCGCGGCATTGCTGAACCGGCTGGGACGGCGCACCGGCAAGGGCCACAGTTGGAGAAAGGCAAGTGTCTGCCGTTTCCGCAACAAGCGCGGCATCCCGTTCTACCGTGAGGGCGAGCGGCTTGAGCGCGGTGAAATGACGTTGAGCGAGGCCGCCGCCGCCCTGGGGGTCGATTACCAGAAGGCGGGCCGCATGGCGCGGGAGGGCCGTCTGCCGGCCCATCAGTTGTGCAAGGGGGCACCCTGGATCATCTCTGCGGCCGATGTCGAGCGCCTGCGCTCAGGCGCGCGACCGGAAACGCCCCAGCTGGCGCTGTTCGACGATACGGCGTCAGGCCATGAAGAGCCTGACGAAGGCTGAAGAGGGCGCCATTACCCCCCCGAACACGAAAGATGGCTTTTCATGCGCACGCGTGATCACGGGATGGCGTAACCGTCCGGTCAAGGATGACGGAAAGGGTCGGGACCGGCATTCCGATGCTGCACCTGCGCCCTCACGTGATGGTGGTCTCGAGACATGATCTCCATACAGAATCCGTTACGTAACGCTTGGGAGACTGCACCATGATTGTCCAGGTGGCCGGGCACCATCCCCGTTCCCGCAGACGATGCGAAGCTCCGCAGGGCCGCTTCCCACGAGGCGCGCGCGACCCGGTATCTGCAGACGACGCGGAGCCTCAACCCCATACATCGATCGTTACGTAACGCCCGGGAGACCGCGTCATGGCCCTCACCAATGCAGAACGGCAAAAACGTTTCCGGAACCGGCGCAAGGCCGCGGCAAAGCCGATCCGTCCGGGATCCCCGATCGACCGGCGCCCGCGACACAGGCGCTGGACCGACGCCGTCGAGACCCTGATCCGCCTTCAGGAGGAGTACCGGGACTGGCATGACGCGCTTCCCGAGGCGCTCCATGATACGCAGACCGGCGAACGCCTTGGCATCATTTGTGATCTGGACCTTTCGGACCTCGAGGACGTCACGCCGCCACGGGGCTATGGCCGGGACTGACAGGAGATCGTGGAATGTGCGCAACAGTGTTGGTCAATCTGACAGGGGGGATGCGGGACGGATGATGCGGGGAATGCAGCGACTCTTGACGCTGGACGTATGGGGCAATGCATTTGTGACAGCAGGAAAAGGCTGTCAGCGCCGAATGGCAGTCCGTCGTCAGTCAGGCGCGGGAAAAGGAAACCTGGCTGAAACTCACCGAAACCTTGACAGGCTTTCTCACCCGGCTGCAGGAGAGCGCCGAGACCATGGATGTTGCGGAGCGCCAACGGATCGTCAGGCTGCTTGTCAAGGATGTCCTGGCCGGTGACGATACCCTTGCAATCCGTCACTCGATCCCGATCCCGAAAACACCTCGAAACCCTGGGCAAACCGGGTCAGGTCCCGATTCCGATCAGAACAGGGCAACAGGTTGTCTTTTGTGTTCGGGGGGTCTTGTCACGGTATCGAATGGAGCTGAAAATGATCGACATGGACCGCAACGGTCCTGCAACGGGTCCGCCGGGAACATGGACACTGCGGCAACCTGCGGGAGGCGGCAGGCCGATACGGTGGCCACGATCGAATTCGACGACCGGGACGCCATCCAGGGGCAAAAAAAGGGACTGGATTGCCCAGCAGACTGGTCAGGGTATCGGGGAAAGGGGCGTTATCACGATGTGTGACAAAAAATATTGCGTAATATCAACGACATACCGAGGTGGGCATTATGAATCGACTTAGCCATGCGGCGGACACATCGCGATGAGCGGTTGGCAAAGACCAGAGGTCGCTTTCGATCCAAACCATGCGCCCATGGCCGTTCTCCCCGATGATTCGTCTTGATTCGCCGGGAATAGCCCCGGCGCCCTATCGTGTCAAACGGAAAAAACGGCGCAGCAGCAGCAAATCGGAGAATGTCAGGCCGCAGGATCGGCCGCAGCCGCCAGGACGAAACCAGAAACCAGGCGAAATCAACAGACGTCGCCGTTTACCCGCTTACGCTGCTACCGCGCGGCGGGATGGACGGAGATCGGCGCCACGGCCTCCCGTGCGCCCAAGGACGTGTACGTGCTCGAGCTGGAGCCGGACGCCCGGGCCGCGCTTTGCGGCGCGCGGAAGGAGGCGGAACGCAGGCCGGCCCGTGCCCCCGAAAGCGCGCGGACGGTCGCCGGGATGTGGAGCGCGGTTGCCGCCGCCGCCGCCGAGACGGCCGAACGCCACGACCGTGAGTGGCGGGTGCGCCGGCGCCTGATCGGCACCTTCCTGGTCATCCTCTTCGTCCTCCGCCTGGTGTTCGGGACGGGGCGCAGCTACGGCGAGGCCCTCGCCGAGATCTGGGAGAACGCGCGCAGCCTGGGGGTGGCGCTGCCGCAGGAAAGTCCGGTGACGCCGTCGGCGATGTCCCGGGCGCGGGCCAAGGTCGATCCGCAGGCCTTCAGGGACCTCCACCGGGAGATCCTCGCCCGGGCTCCGGACCGCCCGCTCTGGAAGGGACGCCGGGTCTTCGGCGTCGACGGCGCCAAGCTCAACCTGCCGCGGCCGCTGGCGGATGCCGGATACAGGACGCCGGGCGACCATGCGCACTATCCGCAGGGGCTGGTCAGCTGCCTCTACGAGCTGATGCCGAGGCTGCCGTCCGACTTCGACCTGCACGCCGACACCAACGAGCGGCGCGCCGCCGTCGCGCACCTCAGGACCCTGTCCGCCGGGGACGTGGTCGTCTACGACCGGCGCTACTTCTCCTACGAGATGCTTCTCGCCCACGTCAGCCGAGGCCAGGACGCCGTGTTCCGGCTCAAGGCGAACGCGAACGCGGCTACCGTCGCCTTCCTCGCGGGTCCGCTGCAGGAGACGCTGGTCGAGGTCCGGCCCGACGCCAGGGCGCTGGCCCGGCTGAAGGCCCGCCACCCCGGCGCCGCGTTCGGGCCGCTGAAGCTGAGGCTGGTCCGCTACGCCGCCGGCGACACCGTCTTCGCCCTCGGCACAACCCTCATGGAAGACGACGGCTTCACCGTCGAGGACCTGGCCGGCATCTACCAGGCGCGCTGGCGCATCGAGGAGCATTACAAAACCGCGAAGTGGTTCCTGGCCGTCGAGTCCTTCCGCTCCGAAAGCGAGCGCGGCGTCCTCCAGGAACTCTACGCCAACTTCGTCATGGTCACCGCCACCCGCCTCATGACCAACGTCATCGACGCGGAGATCAACGCCGCGCAGGACCACAGGTCGCCGAAAAGGGTGAACTTCAAGCACGCCGTCGCCGCCGTCTTCCGCAACTTCGAGGCCCTCGCGCTCGTCCAGGCCGAGGCCGTCGCCGAAACCGTCGCGCGGATCGTCGACGACATCGCCGCATTCTGGCAGCGGGAACGGCCCGGCCGCAGCTACCCGAGGATGTCGCTCAAGCCGGCAAGGAAATGGACACGAAAGGGAAAGTCCTCCGCCACAACCTGAGCCACTCCACCCGAAAGACCGGCTTCCCGGTGCAGGACTTTCCACGTCCCGTTAAGTCAACAACGCCAATTCCTTAAGTCAATGCCATTGGCCCGAGGCCGGACAGCATCATCATTTTAGGTGTTCCGATTGCGCCGGCAGTTACGATGACTTCCGATCCGGCCTTGACCGAAACCCCGTTTCTTCCCTGCGCATACTCGACGCCGGTCGCCCGGTTTCCTGTCAGCGTGATACGCTTGACTAGGCTGTTCGTTTCCAGCGTCAGGTTGGGCCGTTCCAGGATCGGCTTGAGATAACCGGTCGCGGCGGAGCACCGCCGATAGTTTTTCGTGGTTGTCTGGTGGGTCCCGCTTCCAGCCTGCACGGGACCATTGAAGTCAGGGTTATAGAGGATTCCGAGTTCCTGACAGGATCGGACGAAGGCCAGTGACATCGGCTGCGAATCAGGGATATTCGAAACCCCTAGCGGGCCGTCGGTTCCATGCCAATCACCGGAAAGAACGCTGTTGCCTTCCGATCGTATGAAGTATCGGCGGATGTCTTCGAAGCTCCAGCCTGCGCATCCCTGTTCCAGTGCCCAGCGATCGAAATCGACCGGATGACCACGGGTAAATACTTCCGCATTGATCGAACTGCCGCCACCGATCACCCGTGTCTGGGCATAGGGAATTTCACGGTCGCTGGCATGTCTTTGAGGTGCCGTCTTCAATCCCCATGTGTGCGGGCCGTCGGTCATCCTGGCAAATCCGACCGGCATGTGAATCAGAGGATGGTTGTCCATTCCGCCCGCCTCGAGAAGGAGAACCCGGGCGTCCGGGTTTTCACTCAAACGGTTGGCGAGTATGCAACCGGCAGAGCCGCCGCCAACGATAACGTAGTCAAAATCCCGGGTTTTCACTTGACGACTCCGCGCAGCTTTCGTCGATCGATCGTGGCGGCGATGGCGACGATCAGCAGGCTTCCGAAAACCATCTGTTGCTGCGTGGCGTCGACTTCGAGATAGACCATGGCGGCCCGGATCACCATGACGATCAAGGTACCGACGGCAGTGTTGAGGACGCCTCCCACGCCTCCGGTCAACGGAGTGCCGCCTACCAGCACGGCGACGATCGCCAAAAGGAGGAAACCGTTGGCGAGATTCGCATCACGGCCTGACAACTTGACGGAAAAGATCAGTCCCGACAGCGCCGCGAGTGTGCCGGAAAGTGAAAATGCGATGATCTTGATGCGATCGACGTTCAGTCCTGAAGCGACCGCGGCGAGTTCCCCGGCTCCGATCGCCTTCAATGCGCGCCCGAGGGGGGGGGGGGGGGGGGGGGGGGTCTGGATAAACCAGGTGGCAAGCAACAGAACTGCGGCAATGATGATTTCGTGCGGAATGCCCGCCGTGTTCCCGAACATCCAGGCGAAACTCGCTTCGCGGAGCTGTGCACCCATGGAAAGGGCGCGCTGCCCCGACAGCCACTTGGCGACGGAGAGGACAGCAAACCCCATGGCAGCCTTGTCGGCGACGACATACAATCCGGAGTTGAAGGCCTTGTACGACAGGCTGAAGGCACGGGGAAAATACCACAGGGTGGCACTCGTCGCGGTCATGCGCAAACTCGTGATCCTCGCCAATGTCTTGCTTCGCGACGATCGAACGAGGACGGTTGAACATTCCCCGGCACCAACCGGCTGAGACGGTCGAAAGGAGGTCGGCGAAAACACGGTCCGGGTCACGTTGTGCTGCTGGCGCGGTCGCCGGGCCTGGCGCGGGATGGAGCCTCGGGCTGTCGCCAACGGGGCTGATTCGCGTTGTGGAAAACACAGGGATAACGCACGGGAAACGGAAGAAAACGTCACCCTTTGGGCCAAAAAAACCGTTGACTCCAAGCATGGATGCTTGTGCTGGATCGCATTGATGTTGGCATTCTCCCGGGTAACGACATCGACGACTTTGCCGTCTTTCATGACGTAAACACGGTCGGAAAGCTCGAGAACCTCCTCGATGCGGTGGCTGACGAATACGAAGGACGCACGATTGGTCAGATCACTCACCAGTTTGAAGAGAAGATCCACTTCATCCCGGTCGAGAACGCTCGTGGGTTCGTCGAGCAGAATGACCAGATCGCCCTCAATGCGCTCTTCCAGCGTCAGGACCCTGGCGAGTTCGACCATCTGCCGCTGGGCAAAGCTCGGATGCGACGTAATGGTGGCCGGATCAATGTCCAGGCGGACCTTGGCAAGCTGCATCCGCGCGGCCGCGGCCGTCGCCTTCCAGTCGATGACACCAAGTCGAACGAACTGGCGTTCATATCCGAGAAACACGTTCTCCATGACCGTGGGATTCGTGACGAGCGATTGTTCCTGGAACACCATGCCGATTCCGTGGTCCATGGCCTGGCGCGGATTCTGGAAGCGGACAGCCCTGCCATCGATCACGATTTCGCCGCCATCGGGTTGATGGGCGCCGTACACGACCTTCATCAACGTGGACTTGCCCGCGCCGCTTTCGCCGAAAAGTCCGACGATCTTGCTTCGGTTCACATTCAGACTCACCTTCTTGAGCGCGTGAACCCCGGGGAAATGCTTGTCGACCTGTCTGAGTTCGGACAGTTCGGCGGCTATTTCACAAACGCGACCGACCTGCGGTCAGTCGAGAGGAAGACGGCGAGAATGACCAGGATTCCGAGAACCGCTGACTGGATGTAGCTCGGCAAGCCGATCACGACCATTCCGTTATTAATCACGTTGACGATCAGGACTCCGACCAGGGTGTTCCAGACTCCCCCGATTCCGCCCTAAAGCGCGGTCCCGCCAACGACAACTGCGGCGATCGAGATGAACATGAAATTGGCGCCGGTGACCGTTTCGGCGATCCCGATCCTTCCGACGGCCAGCAGGGCGCCAACGGTATAGAACACACCTGCAAGCGTAAACCCGAGAATCCTGACCCGGGATACGTTGAGGCCGCTGGCCTGTGCCAGTTCCTCGCCGCCCCCGACCGCGTAGAAGTTCCGCCCCGACGTGGTCTTGCTCTGGATGAACCAGGCGAGGACCAGGAAAAGACCGGCCACATAGACCATGATCGGGAAATTGAACCAACGGACGGTCAGGAGTGAGCGGAACAGCTCGTCCTCGACGCGTATCCGATCACCTCCTGTCACCGGCAGCGCGAATCCGGTTCCCACGAAGCCCATGGCGAGCGAGGCCATGAACGACGGAATCCTCAGCTTGACGTGTCAGCTTGACGTGGATGACGCCGTTAATCAGCCCGACGAGGGCCCGACAAGAAGCGCCAGGGGAAATGCGAGCCAGGCCATGCTCACGGGAACGCCCCTCGAGCCGGTTCGTTTGACATCCGATTCCGTCAGAACGGTTTTCGCCGCTGCACATGTTGTCGCGGATCCCTTTTCGGAGACGGAACCGTCCGGGCCGGCCGTCATCGACTGGGTGGCAACGCTCGCATTCAGGCGGCATCTTGCCGACCTGGGACTCGGGATCGCGGAGGCCATGGACACTGCTCAAAGGGCATGGGCCTGGATTGGGACGGCGCATTCGAGCTTATCTTCCGGAGACACGGAAAGAGCTTCCGGATGCACTGGTGTTCAACGGAGCCGGGACAGACCACCTGGAGGCCGGTGCGGCCCGAACGCTCGATGATATCGTACGCGCCTACATGCTTCAGATCGAGGCCATCCAGAGGATTGGTGGCCGGATCATCTTGATGGCCAGCCGTGATCTGTGCAGAATTGCCAGCGGACCGGAAGATTACGAACACGTTCATGATCGTGTCCTTTCCGCCTGTGACCGGCCGGTGATCCTTCATTGGCTCGGTGAAATGTTCGATCCCCAGTTGAGGGGATACTGGGGGTCCGAGAGCTTTGAAGCAGCGCTGGACTGCGCGCTGGGGATCATCGACACGAACAGGATGCGGGTGGACGGGATCAAGATTTCCCTTCTCGACAAGAACAGGGAAATCATCATGCGGCGAAGGCTGCCGTTGTCCGTCCGGATGTACACGGGCGACGACTTCAACTACCCCGAGCTGATTGCGGGCGACGATCACGGATATTCCCATGCACTCCCGGCGCATTCGATCCGCTTGCGCCCGCTGCGGCAAAGGCGGTGAGCCGGCTGACATCCGAATACCTCGACGGGTTCCACCAGGTTCTTGATCCGATGCTTCCCCCGTCCCGGTTGATCTTTCGGACGCCGACCAGGTTCTACAAGACCGGGGTTGTCTTCCTCGCCTGGTTGAACGGATTCCAGGACCATTTCATCATGTCAGGAGGCGGTCAGTCGACGCGCCCCCTGCCATATTTTTCCGACATTTTCAGACTGGCGGATGCATGCGGGCTCTTGAGCGATCCGGAACTGGCAACAAGGAGAATGGACAAGCTGCTCGCACTTTACGGCTGCCCGTGATGCGGGACTTCTCGCGCGACATATCCGCTCTCGCCCTGAATACGGCGACGCTCGGACACAACCTTGACGGTCATGGCGCGGGATGGCCGCCCGAACGGATCATCGACGCCTGCGCGAGGCGAGGGTTCGGCGGCATCGTCTTCTGGAGTCGGGAAATCGGCTCACGATCACGCGAAATCGGCGAACGTGTGCGTGCCGCCGGAATGGCCGTGGCGGGACTGTGCCGCACGCCATCCCTGATCGGGCCCGATGCCGGGTCCGACGACGAAGTCCGGGCGGCGATCGACATGGCGGCGAGCCTTGAAGCCAGGGTCCTGACCGTTGTCACGGGCGGCACCGAGCCGGGATCGAAGGGTTTGCGGGACAGCCAGATGCGGCTCGCAGACAAGGTCGCTGCGGCAGCCGAATACGCCGGGACGATGGATGTCCACCTGGCGCTGGAACCGTTGAACCCGATGTTCGGCGGCAGCCGCACTGTTCTGATGACATGCCTCGATGCAGTTCATGTTTGCGAAGCGGTCAACGCACCCAATCTCGGCATTGCGGTCGACGTTTATCATGTCTGTTGGGACAGCTTGCTGGACAGTTCGCTCACCCGCGCCGGACGTGAACGGATCCTCGGATTCCACTTGTGCGACTGGCTTGCGAACACGCGGCACATGTTGCTTGATCGAGGCATGATGGGAGATGGCGTCGCTGACCTGAAGTCACTGCGGAAGAGCGTGGAAGACGCCGGATACAGCGGCTACTGCGAGGTCGAGGTTTTTTCTGCGAACGATTGGTGGCAACGCGATCCCGACGAAGTGCTGGATGTCGTCGTCAAGCGTTTCCGGACGGTCTGCTGAGACAGCCCGTTAGGCGGATGGCTGCCATGTGGTTTCGGAATTCCCCCCCCCCCCCAATGGCATACGGATAGACCTGGATCTTCGGCGAATTTTTCCTCGGCCGGTAACATTCTGATTTGACGGCGGAAATTCACCAGGAAAAGTTTTTCTCCAGAGGGGTTGTCTTCCTTTCGCGAATATGCATGCTGTGCTTGTCATCATGGAGCACATGCGATGGATCCGCGAATCACCGCCCTGCACTCGACCACCTTCTCCGGCCGCCGGCTGACCAGGCGCCAGATCGCCGAAGTCCGGGAGACGGTTGACCTGTTGCCGAACGAGAGCCGCAAGGAGCTCTGCCGGATCATCTGCGAGCATCTCGACTGGGTGACGGCGAAAGGCGACGACAAGGTGGGAGCCTGCATGGGGATGCTGGAGCATCTCGAGCGGCACGGCATCCTGCGTCTGCCGGAGAAGCGGCAGAACATGGTCCGGGCGAACAGCAACAAGCCGGTCTGGGGTTCGGCATCGGACCCCGCGCCGCCGGTTTCGGCGCCGCTCAAGGAGTTGCAACCCCTGGGCCTCGAGGTGGTCACGGACACCGAGGGGCGCCAGTTGTGGAACGCCTTCGTCGACCGTCACCACTATCTCGGCTACCGCCGCCCCTTCGGGGCGCACATCCGCTACTTCCTGACGGACCGCCGGGGCCGCAGGCTGGGCTGCCTGCTGTTCGATGCGTCGGCCAGGTCGCTGCCGTGCCGGGAACGCTGGATCGGATGGAGCGACCGGACCAGGGACCGCAACCGGCACCTCGTGGTGACCAATTCGCGCTGGCTTGTGTTTCCCTGGGTGAACTCGAAGAACCTTGCCTCCTGTGGTCTGTCCCTGGCGATGCGGCGCCTTGGCGACGACTGGCAGAGCCTTCATGGCTACAGGCCGGTCCTGTGCGAGACCTTCGTCGAGGAGGATCGCTTCAGGGCCACGTGCTACCGTGCCGCCAACTGGGAACGCATCGGCGCGACCGGTGGCGACAAGGGCAAGTCCATCAAGGGTGTCTACGTTCTGCCGCTGTGCGCGGACAGCAAGGAAATCCTGCGCGGCGACCGCGATGCGGCACGGCCCGCGAAACCGCCGAGCCGGACCGAACGCGGGCGCTCTGGTGGCAGCGACCGCCGTTTCACCCGGCAGTGGGAGACCCTTGTCGCCGCCGCCACCGCCGTGGCGGAGTGCGAGGATGCCCGCTGGCAGAAACGCCGCCGCGTGTTCTCCACCCTGTTGATCATGCTGTTCGTCTTCCGTCTGGTCGTCGCACCGCGCCGGCAGGGCTACCGTGCGACGCTGTGCGAACTGTGGGAACAATGCCAGCAGTCCGACATCGCCCTGCCCCAGGACGAACCGCCGGCGGCGTCCTCGGCCAGCGAGGCGCGCGAGAAACTCGACGAAGCCGCCTTCAAGACCCTGCACAGGGAAATCCTCGCCCACAGTCCCGACGACCCCCTGTGGAAGGGACACCGCATCTTCGCCGTCGACGGATCGAAGATCACCCTGCCGCGGGACCTGCTGCGCTCGGGTTACCGCACCCCGAACGACAATGCCCACTACCCCCAGGGCATGATCAGCACCCTCTACCGGCTGCACAGCCGCATGCCCGTAGACTTCGGCCTCTTCAGCCACGAGAACGAGCGCACGGCCGCCCTCACCCATCTCGACCATGCCGCAAAAGGCGATGTCATCGTCTACGACCGGGGATACTGGTCCTTCGAGATGGCCCTGCTCCACAACCTGCGCAGGCTGAACTTCGTCTTCCGCCTCCAGGGCAATGCCAACCCCGTCTTCGACGCCTTCATCGCTTCGGAACAGAGCGATCGCGTCATCACCCTCAAGGCGCCCGGGGACGCGACCGAACTGCGCGGCCGCAGCCTGCGCATCCGCCTGGTCAAATACACCGCCGCCGATACCGAATACTGTCTCGCAACATCCCTGCACGACAGCCGCTACACCGTTCAGGCACTCTCGGACCTCTACCACGGGCGCTGGCAGGTCGAGGAGGGATACAAGACCGGAAAGGATGTGATCGAGAGCTTCCACGCGAAGTCCGAACGCGGCGTGCGCCAGGAACTCTATGCCGCCTTCACCCTGATCACCCTCGCACGCATGTTCGCCAACCGCTGCGACCATGACATCAACCACGATGCCAACGATGACCTGCCGGCCATGCGCACCAACTTCAGGAACGGGATGAGACTGCTGGGGCGCGAGATCGAGACCATGTTCCTCAGGCAGAGCCAGATGGTCGCCCAATCCGTCAAGCGGATCATGATCGGCCTCTCCCGATGCATCCAGCGCGAGAGGCCGGGGCGAAGCTACAACCGGGAATCACGCCAACCACGGAGCAAGTGGCAGAACCGAAGACCAGCCTGACAGAACCACACCACCATCAAGCCCCCGGCTTCCGGAAAAACACCCGAAGCACAGGGGCTTCCTTATCCGAATGCCATTGCCCCCCCCCCCCCCTTTGTCCCCTATCCCTGAGTCCGATTCCCGCCCAGACGGGGTGAAGCAGGCGTTTGCGGACCGACCCGGTACGTGATCAAGGGCAAGGGCGGAGCGCAATTGTGCCGGTTTGTCTTGGCGAGACGCGAAACAGTATGATTGCGGAACGAACTTCTGTATTCGGGGAGCACCGGCAATTCGGGAGGAGCGGGTCAATTGACCACAATCCAGGGGGGAATACGGCGACAATGACCGTTCACGAACGACTACGTCCATTCAATACGCGGGATACCTATCCAGAGCAGCGTCTCGACAACGATCTCTGCCAGGCAGTCAAGGCGCAGGGGACGATCGTCTTTGTCAGGGGGCAGGTCTCGCAGGACCTGGAAACGAGGGAATCACTTCACTCGGGTGATCCGGGGCGGCAAGCCGGATTGGCAATGAGCAATATCAGGATGCTGCTCGAAGAAGCCGGCGGATCAATGGAACACCTGTGCCGGATCGTCATTTACCTGACGGACATCCGCCACAGAGAAGCAGTCTACCAGGAAATCGGCAAATGGCTGAAAGGGATTCATCCCTGTTCAACCGGTATCGTCGTCTCCGCGCTCGCGCGCCCTGAATGGCTGGTCGAGGTCGAGGCGACGGCGGTCATTCCGGACTGATACCAGGATATCTTTCAAGGGCGGCGCGACATGGACGGGAATGGCAGGGCGCGGAAACCTTCGACGCCGGACCGGATCGGCTCTTTCGGCCGAGGCCCGATGTGCGTCGCCGGGTTGGCCGGAGTTCATACTCCCTCCGGGGGCTGGTACGGACAAGCTATCGGGCCGCGCCGATCTGACTTGAACGAGGAGCTGCCGGCCTCCTGGCGGCGGCGCAAACGAATTCAGTGAGGAGCCGAGATGACGTTTTCCCTGGTTGGCAAATGCGAGCGGACCGGAATGCTCGGTGCGGTCGTGACGACATCCTCAATATGCGTCGGCGCGCGCTGCCCCCACGCACGGCCGCGTACCGGTGCGGTCATGTCTCAGAACATAACCGATCCCGGCCTCGGGACCGCTGTTCTGGATGCGCTCAAACGGGGAATGAACGCCACCGAGGCCCTGGCCGAAGTTGTCGGTGCTTCCGAAAACACCGAGTACCGCCAACTGACGGTCGTCGCAGCCGACGGCTCGACCGCCCACTTCACGGGATCCCGGATCCTGGGAACCAATGCGGTCAGCAGCGGGAGCAATTGCGTCGCTGCCGGGAACCTGCTCGCGAGTGCCCAGGTTCCCGGCGCCATGGTCACTGCCTTTGCGGGCAATTCTCGTGCGCATCTCGCCGAGAGATTGCTGACTTCACTGGAAGCCGGTATTGCTGCTGGAGGAGAAGAGGGGCCGGTTCACTCCGCCGCGCTGCTTGCCGTCGACAGGACAACGTTCCCTCTTGTCGACCTCAGGGTTGATTGGGACGACCGTGATCCGGTCGGTATGCTGAGACGGTTGTGGAGTGCCTACGAACCGCAAATGGACGACTATCTGAGGCGAGCGCTTGATCCGGAATCGGCGCCGAGCTACGGCGTTGCCGGGGACCCATGACGGACATGGAAGCCAGGGACTCACGAACCGCGATGCTGGCATTCTGTCGACGGTTATCGTTGATTTGCTGTGTAACTTTTCCAACGGTTGGACGGACGAGGTAGTTAGCCGGATCCGGCCGGGATCAGCTTTTTTCGGAATGTGACGCATTTGCGGCGACTTGGGCAGTGAGGGCTTCCCCGCATTCATGGCCCTGTGCCGGAGTGCGCTCGCGGGTGCGTTTCGGTTATGTTGGCCGCTGCGACAGCCGTGATCAGGATGCCGCTGGTTGTGCCTCGCCCCTGGTCATGAAGCCGTGCTTTCGCAGCATTTTGAACCAGCGCGGCGCGTTGCGCATGACCATCAGTGCCTCGTAGTCGGTTTCGCGATCCCGATAGAATTCCCCTGTCGTGAGCATGTGGTAGATGACGCGCAACAGCTTGTGCGCGGTGGCGACGGTGGCCCGCTTGTAGCCACGGCGCACGGTGAGCGCCTTGTGATATCCCTTGAACTGACAGTGGTTGCTTCGGGCGGCGGCCTGTGCGCACTCGATGAGGAGGGTGCGCAGCGCCTGATTGCCCCTGCGGACGCGTCCCGAGCGTCGTTTTCCGGCGCTCTCGTTGTTGCCGGGAGCGAGCCCGGCCCAGGCGGCGCAGTGACGTTCCGACGGGAAGACGGAGATGTCGGGGCCGAGCTCGATGATGATTGCCGATGCGGCGCGATGGTCGATGCCGGGTATGGTGGTCAGCAACCTGATGGCCACCTGGTGTTCGGTGAGGCCCCTGTCGATGACGGCGTCGTATTCGGCGAGCCGCTCACCGGCCTGGTCGAAGAGGCGGACCTGGTCACGCAACAGGAACCGATCGGCCTCTGAAAGCTTGTTTTCGAGGGCATCGTTGAGTGTCGCGAGATGCCTGCGGACATGGCCGGAGAGCGCGGCCATGATCTCGGCGCGTTCCTTGCCCGCAACCAGCCCGTCGAGGATGCGCCGTCCGTTGACCCCGAAGAGGTCGGAGAGGACGCCGCCGACACGGATGCCGGCGCTGTCGACGATCTTGTGAACGCGGTTGCGCGTCCGGGTCCGCTCGGCGACGATCTTCCTGCGCGCCCGTGCGACCCGGCGCAACGCGCGGAACGCTTTCGGCGGCACCAGGCTCGGATTGCAGAGGCCGAACTGGCAGACCCGGGCCAGCCAGACGCTGTCGGCAATGTCGGTCTTGCGCCCCTTGATCTGCTTGACGTGCTGGGCATGGAGCAGCAGGGGTGTGATGCCGGCCTCGGCGACGGTGTCGAAAACCGTCTCCCAGTAGACGCCCGTGCCTTCCATCGCCGCCGCCGTCACACCGTGCGCGCGGAGCCAGTCGGCAAGGGCGGCAAGCCCGCACGGAAGGGCGCTGAACTCCTTGTTGTGGATCTGCGCATCCGCATTTGCCCGGGCAATCCGCACCGTCGCCGTGACCTGCATCTTGTGCACGTCAATGCCGGCGGCGCACGGGTGGATGACATGGAGCGTGTCTGTCGCTATCATGGAACTTCCTCCTTCGGGTGGAACATACGCGGAAGTGGGCGGGTCAACGGAACAGCTGACTCGCAGATCCTGTGTGGACTGCGGTGCATTTTGCTGTGCGTTCTCGGATTGACCGGATACATGGCGGGGTGCGAAGCCGTTGACCTGGGACAGTTTGGAAACGGGCTCATAAGGCCGCACAAAAAAAGCGTCCTCATGCCCACTTCCGCACCCGATCAATTGTCACAACCGGCGGAACAGGGAAAGCCCAGCCTCACAACCGGTCCCGGAACCGGCAGGCGGAACCAGCGGTAAAGCCGTCACTCAGTTACATGCCAAAGCGGGGTGAGCAAAAAAACCGATCATGACCGTTTGGAGCAGAAACCGGTGATTCCCCAGGATCTGATTGCCCGTAAACGCGACGGCAAGGAATTCACGGCCGCGGAAATAAGGCATGTCGTTGAAGGAATTGCGTCCGGGGCATTTTCCGATGCGCAGGTCGCCGCGCTCTCAATGGCAGTTTTCCTCAAGGGAATGACCTTCGACGAACGCCTGGAACTGACGCTCGCGATGCGGGATAGCGGTACGGTATTTCAGTGGGATCTGGACGGACCCGTTCTTGACAAACACTCCACCGGAGGAATCGGGGATTGTGTTTCGCTGGTCCTCGCGCCTGCGCTGGCTGCATGCGGTGCATTTGTTCCGATGATTTCCGCGCGCGGGCTTGGCCATACGGGCGGCACCGTGGACAAGCTGGAGGCAATCCCCGGCTATCAGACGAATACAGGCCCCGAGATGTTTCGTTCGGTTGTTTCACGTGTCGGGTGCGCAGTTGTCGGGCAGACAGGTGAAATTGCGCCCGCGGACGGCAGGCTTTTCGGTATCCGCAATGAAACCGCTACCGTGCCGAGCATCGAACTGATCACGTCGTCCATTCTCTCCAAGAAACTCGCGGGCGGCATTGAAGGGCTGGTCCTCGACGTCAAGGTCGGTTCGGGCGCATTCTGCCGGGACAGCAGGGAAGCGGAGGCACTGGCCGGCGAACTCGTGCGCGTGGCCCGCCGTGCGGAGTGTCCCACGGTTGCGATGTTGACGAGCATGGACCAGCCTCTTGCACCTAACGCGGGTAATGCGCTTGAGGTGAGGTCGACGCTCGACGTTCTGACCGGCTCGGTGAATGGGATGTCACGACTCCAGAGGCTCACGGAAAAGCTGGGCGGCGAGCTGCTGGCGATCGGCAGAATTGCAATTTCCGTTGCGGACGGGGAAAACCGGATTCGAGAGTCGATTACATCAGGCAGGGCGGCGGAGACATTCGGCCGCATGGTCCGCGAGTTGGGAGGTCCTGCAGACATTCTTGAACGAAAACACGACCGTCTCGGCAGATCGCCGGTTCGCTTGCCTGTCCCGGCTCCGGAATCCGGTCATGTCGGATCGATCGATTGCCGCAGACTGGGGATGGTCGTGGTTGAACTCGGAGGAGGGCGCCGGAGGGCAGGCGACAGAATCGATCATCGGGTAGGACTGGAAGACATTTGCGAAAAAGGATCGAGGGTCGAGGAAGGAGACCCCCTCGCATGGATTCACGCGAAGACGCGAGATAACGTCGACAGGCTGCTCCCTGACGTCATGGCCGCCTTTGAAATTGAACAGGACCGTCAGGGCACCGACAGGTTGATCCGTGGCAGGGTCGCGGAATAGCGATCCGACCCGTGATTCCCTTGGCCCATTCGCACGTCGTTTCGAAGCTGTTCTTGTTGCGTATGGACGTGATCGTCGAGAACCTCACAACCTGGGGCCTGGGACCATCATCCGTTGTGCCACGAGGGTCTCGAGGCAATGCTCGCCACGCTGGGGATTGCGGTAATCGACTGGCGAGCAAGTTGAAATGCCCTAGTAGTTCTCACCTGGATCCCAATGGATGACGCGGGCTTCGACCCAGGTTACAAGCGCGAATCCGGTAATTGCCATCAGGGACGCAACGATGATCGTGGCGAAGAGTCGGGGCGTGTCAAACACATACATGCTCTGGAGTATCAGGTAGCCAATTCCGGAGTTTGCGCCTATCCATTCACCGACAATAGCCCCAAGGACACACATCGTGACCGAGACCTTGAGGGCCGCAAATGCGTATGGCAGCGCTGCATAAAACCTCACCCGGCGGAACACTTGCGTCTTCGAGGCGGACAGCACGTGCATGAGTTCAATCAGCTGGGGATTCACTGCGCGAAATCCTTGCACGGCGTTAACCAGTGTCGGAAAAAAACAGATCAGCGCCGCAATGAGCACCTTTGGCTCGATGCCATTACCAAGCATGATTTTCAGCACGGGAGCAACGGCAATGATCGGGATTGTCTTGACGAGGATGGCCACCGGGTAGAACAGATCCTCGACGATCTTGTTGTAGACAAATGATATTGCCACGAGGATTGCGACAACGTTGCCAAGAAGGAATCCCAGTGCTGCCTCGGTGATCGTGGGTACTGCGTTATGGGCCAAGAGTATCCGGTCATTGTAGAGCGCGACCAGCACGTCTGTCGGTGCCGGAACCAGATAGATCGGAACCGAAAATACCCGGACGATTCCCTGCCAGATCAGCAAGACAATAGCCAACCCGAGGGTTGCAAGGGCAAGGCTCCTGAGGCCCCACAGGAATGCGGCGAGCCTTCCACGCAAGCTGTCCAACACGGACGCTTCTGTAATTCGCGCTGAATTCGCGCCTGTCACAGGTTCAACCTTTATCCAACATGGCTCGCAATTGCGCCACGTGCCGCCCGAGTTCCGGCGAATCCTTCACGGAGATCTGCCTGTCCTCGGGAAGCTCCACTGGAATCGTTCCGGCAATCCTGCTCGGTCGGCGGCTCATCACGGCAACGCGTTGCGACAGGAATGCAGCCTCCTGAAGGGAATGGGTAACGAACACAATCGTCATGCCGGTTTCCTTCCAAATCCGCAGGATTTCGACGTTGAGCGTATCCCGCACCAATTCATCCAGCGCCCCGAACGGTTCATCCATCAACAGGATCCTCGGCCGGGTAACCAACGCCCGGGCGATGGAAACCCGCTGGCGCATTCCTCCGGAGAGCTGGGACGGATAAGCGTTCTCGAACCCGTCCAGTTCTACGAGCTTCAGAGCGTCGCGCGGAGACATCGCCTCGGACGGTCGCTGGATCTGCGGTCCCACCTCGAGAGGCATGCTTACATTCGCCACCACGGTCTCCCACGGCATCAGCACGGACTGCTGAAAGACCATGCTCACGGCACGTTGCCTTCTGGCGTCCGCTGGTGCCACGCCCAAGACTTCCACATTCCCGGTCGTTGGCGGGAGGATATCCGCGATGACGCGCAACAGCGTCGACTTTCCGCAACCGGAATGTCCGACGAGTGAAACGAACTCGCCTTCCCGCACCGTCAACGATACTTCGCTGATCGCTTCAATTGCGCCGTCGCCCGTTCCGAAGGTCACGGAAACCTGGCTGAGATCTATGGCGACTGGCATCTCGTAACTAGTTCCACCCGCCGGATTTTCCCGGATGCCCGGATGGCAGGGCGGTTTGCAACTAACGCTTGGTTGTTTCTACCGAATCGAGAATTCGGCTATCGAACACGTCCGCATGCGTCATGCTGCTATCGATTTCCCCGATTGCAATGTAGGTGTCCAGCGTCTGCTGCCAGCGATCCGATGATACGTTTCCGAATCCGAATTCCTTGGTTTCGTCCGTGTAGATGTACTCCGAAATCATCACGTCGAGGGCGGCGCGTTGTTTTTCAGGATCAAGCGCGGGTGCGTAATTTACCAGGACGTCGATCGCCTCGTCCGGATTGTCGGCGGCGAATGACCATCCTGCATCCACTCCTTCCAGGTATGCAGCCAGAAGATCAGCCTTTTCGTCAAGCGTCGGCTTGGCTGCAATCAGGTAGTTGGACTGGAATTGCAGACCGTTGTCCCAAATTGCCTGCGCGTTGAATCCGCCGGGATTCGTGACGACCGGTTCCAGGGCGGCAGTGTTGGTCGGCCAAGCACCGACAACATCGACCTGGTCCTGCAAGAGGGCAGGGACCTGGGCCTGGACAAACGTAATGTCCTCAAGTTTCAGGCCATTGTAATCAAGGATGGCGATTATCTGGGGGAGGGCACTCTGTGCTGATCCGATTCGCTTTCCCTTCCAATCCTTGATGCTCTTGATGTTCTTGTCTCCCAAGGAAAAGTATGTCAGCGGCGCTTTCTGGAAAGTGGCGGCGAAAGAGATGATCGGCAGCTTGTTATTTGCCGCATACATGATCTGCGGAGCGTAGCCGACTGCGATGTCGACCGTCCCTCCCAACAGTTCCTGAATCGCGTTCGCAGCGGGTCCGCCCGGCAGCAACTCAACGTCCAGGCCGCGATCGGCGAAATAACCCTTCTCCAGCGCAACCACCTCGCCGATGCTGCCCGCATCAACCAGCCAGCTCAACTGGACGCTGAGTGGTGCATGCTGGGCTGCGACCGATGAGCCCCAAAGTGCCGCTGCCGTGCAGCAGGCGGCTAACCCCGTTAGAAGTGTTCGTCTTGTTCGCATTTTACGTTCCTCCCGAGATGCATGTTTCAAATGCGACGCTAGCTTAGAACTTGGACTAAAGGAAGCCCTGTGAAGGGTGCCCGGACCACGTCAAACCTGACAACTGCGGGGTCAGGAGAGTCGGGGAACTGTCAAAGGACCGGCCGAACGTGATTTCGGGCCGCATGACCGGGGCCATGGGCGCGGCGGTTTTCCGCAGGACCCGGAAAAGTCACGGGATCCGCGACATGCTGTGCTGGTCCCAACCGGTTCACTGCGCGCCAATCGTTTTTCCATGATCATCAGAGACGGAGATGCCTTCGCTTGCCAATCGATCGTTCGACCAGGCCGGAGATCGGTCAACCCATCCCGGTTTCAACGTTTGAGCAAGGCCAAATTCGAAACGGGCGCGCCGGTTTTCCCGGGAGTGGAAGTGATGACGATGAGGCCGGCCGCTCGGGAAAAGTTATTTTTTGCATTCCCGGGCGATGTTAATGAATGCGCCATGTCTGCGATTCCCTTGTACCTTTCGCGCTTGGCACCCAGCATGAATTCCGTCAATTCGGGAGGGCGCGACGCGGTGAGATTTGTTCGCCAGAAACCGGCGGCAGACCGGTGCGCAATTTCGAAATCCTATTTGGAGCCCGATCAAGCGCAGCATCCCGAACGCAATCCGCCTCGGCGGTCGCCGTCGATGCCGTGCGCCGGACCGCACAATCGAGTCACGTCCTCACAGCCCGGTGCGCATCGCGCGGTTAATCCTGACGAAAGAGAACGAACATGAGCGATTTTCCGGGTAAGATCGGTCGTACGATCAGTGAATCGACGCCTTGGTGGCCGAGCCCGCCGGACCGCGACAAGGTCCTGCCAAACATCGTCACGATACTTTTCGATGATACGGGTTGGGCCGATTTCGGCTGTTACGGCTCGGAGATCCGCACGCCGAATATTGACTCGCTCGCAGCCTCCGGCCTTCGCTACACCAATTTTCACGTGACACCGTTGTGTTCGCCGACGAGGGCATGCCTCCTGACGGGTCGGAACCACCACAACGTGGGCATGCGGTGCCTTTCCGACACGGACACGGGATTTCCCAACGGCCGCGGTGCCGTCGACAGGAACGTCCCACTCCTTCCTGAAATGTTGCGTGAACTAGGTTACGCCACCTATATGGTTGGCAAGTGGCACCTGACGCCATCGGAGGAAATCACCTCCGCCGGCCCCTATAGCAACTGGCCTGTATCTCGCGGGTTCGATCGCTTTTACGGCTTTCTCGGAGGGTGTACGGATCAGTACGCGCCAGAACTCGTTCAGGACAATCACATGGTCGACCCGCCGCTCCGCGCAGGTTACCACTTGTCGGAAGATCTGTGCGACAGGGCAATCAGCTATTTTCGCGACCATGCAAGCATCCGGAAGACCACGCCCTTCTACATGCATTTCTGCTTTGGCGCGACACATGCTCCCATTCAGGTTCACCGCGATTACGTAGACAAGTACGACGGGGTCTTTGACACGGGTTGGGACCAGGCCCGGGAAGATCGCCTTGCCCGACAGGTCGAACTCGGTCTGGTCCCGGAGACCACGAAACTGGTTCCGCGCAATCCGGGAGTCCCGGAATGGTCCAGCCTTTCCGGCGATGAGCGGCGGCTTTTCTCGCGCCTTCAGGCGGCTTATGCAGGCTTTCTGGATCATTCCGACGCGCAGATCGGACGCCTAATCGGCGAGTTGAAGCGCCTGGATCTCCATGACAATACCATTTTCATGGTTTTTTCCGACAATGGCGCCTCCATGGAAGGCGGGCTCACCGGTGCTGTGGACTGCAATGCGGCATACTCAGGCGAAGCTGAACCGGTATCAGAAATGGTCAAGCGTCTTCACGATGTAGGAGGGGTGTCGGGACCATCCCACTACCCGGAAGGCTGGGCCATGGCTGGCAACACGCCTTTCCGGCGTTACAAGCAATTTGTGGACCTCGGCGGAGTCCGGTCACCCCTGGTCCTCAGTTGGCCGATGGGTTTGCGGAACACAGGAGAGGTCCGCCACCAGTTCCTGCACGTGGTCGACGTGGCACCTACCCTTATGGACCTTGCCGGCGAGCGGCATGGTGCCGCATTCGACGGAGCCAGTTTTCGTGCGACACTGGCGGACCAGGACGCGCCTGCACCGCGCAATGTTCAGCATTGGGAAATGTTTGGCCGCCGTGCCGTCTTTTGCGATGGGTGGAAGGCCGTGTCCGAACACGAAAAGGGTGACGACTACGCCGCAGACGTCTGGCAACTTTACGATACGAACAACGATTTTTCAGAAAGTACCGACCTTGCCGCGCTGTATCCGGACAAGCTGGCACAATTGCAGGATATCTGGTGGCAGGAGGCGGAAGCGAACAGTGTCATGCCGCTCGACGACCGTACTCTGGTGGACATTATCACCTTCCGGCAACCCAGCGGATTGATGGGTGAGCGCGAGATAACATTTCATCCGGGGCAGGGGCACATCTCGCATGTGAGCATGATTACCTCCAGTGAAAGGTCCATGGAGATCACTGCCCATTTCAACGGCCCCCTTCAAGGTGAAGAAGGCGTTCTGGTTGCCGCTGGCGACAGGATCGGCGGCTACTCGCTCTACGTCAAAGATGGAAAGCTGACCTACGAATACATACGGCTCAGGGACCGTCGCCAATTGTCCGGCACGTTGCCTTCGGAAACACGTACCTGCAGGCTTGTAAACCGCCTGGACGCCGACAGGCGAATCCACGCACAGCTGTTTGCCGAAGGCAAATTGGTTGCTGAAGCGGGAGTCGGTGATGCGTCCCGTCATCTTTCCTTTTGGGGTCTCGACATAGGTCGCGACGCAGCCGTACCCGTCAGCGATGCGTACGAAGCACCCTTCGAATTCCCCCAGGCAAAACTCGATCGAATCGAAATGCGGTTCTTCGAGAATCCTGACCCGGAAAATGTCGCACAAATGGCAAGAGTTGCTGAATAGGTTGCACGCCCTCGACGTTGGCAAAGGAGGAATCTCCAACACTTGTCCTCTCACCGCCGCCCAAGTTCAGTGGTCCCGACATCGGGTGGTGATCATGTGCACCCTTTCTTGACGCGTGTCTTGCCAAGTCGGAATGATGATTGTCAGGACATGTTGCGTCTCCGTTCACCTCGCCGGTTGCCGAGTTCGGAACGTCTTTCACACTCGGTCGCGATTGCAGCGCACCCACTTTTCATCCCGTCGCCGTCCGGCACGTTGCCGGAGGCAGACCCCAATCCCGCTTGCTGTGCGGGTTACGTTCCGAGCGGAGGGAACGGGTGACGGTTGTCGATCCTGTCGTGTAACGGGTCCTGATCCGGGGTAGCGGCTTCGGGCCAAAGGATGCGGAAGCGGCACCGGAGAGAGCGTTGCGGCGCCGGCCACCGTCCACGCAAGAACACCCGTGCCGCACCCGGGGAACCGGTCATGGTGACCGGTTCCCCGCCTACAGTCAGGCAGTTCGGCGCCCAGGTCCACCCCGCTCTGATGGCGGCGGATGTGTCGACGGGGTCGGGTCTTCATCTGCAAGCGGTGCTGCGTCCAGGTCATTCTCTGCGCGTGGTGCGGTCACGGTCATCAGGACTGCTTGAAGTCCAACCACCTGCACGCGAACACCGAGACGGGGGCGCTATGGCCGGTACAACATGTTCGACAAACCGAAAAAAGACCTCTGGCTCTGACCACTCAGAAAAGGCTGGAAAAGAACTCTCAACAAGTGAGAATCACCCCAACCCCGAACGTTTACCAATCCGTGCCGGCGGGGTCGCGTGTTTGCGGCTTTGAAAGGTCTTGTATTTGTTGCAAATACCACAAGACTTGACCCTATGAATCTCCCGTTGTGAGCGATCCGGGTCAAGAACGGAAGCCGGGAACCTGCACAAGACGGGGAGCGTGGCAGTCCCTACGGGAATCGAACCCGTCTTTCCAGATTGAAAATCTGGCGTCCTAACCGATAGACGAAGGGACCGTCCTGATCGTGGCGAAGCTATTATTCGCAGGCAGGTCATCTGACAAGCAAAATTTGGACTCAACATCAAGGCAAAGGCATGGGCCGACCGAATCGTGCTGACTCGATCAGCTGTTTGCAAGGGCGGCATCATCCACGATCAGCCGCACGTTTCGACCGTTCCAATCGCTGATCTCCAAACGACCCGCAACGTGGAGTACCTTGCCGGAATGATCAAGAAACGCCTGTCCCAGCGATCCATCGAACGCCCTGAACGCCATGGCCCTGACCCGGCTGCCCGTGCTCTCACCCTGAAGGGTCATCATGAGATGGTTTCGCGACTGACCCACGGGCTTCAGGTATCTCGCGGAAACCCTTGGAAATGCCAACCTGGGAGCTGGCGCCGACGGACCGAATGGGCCGGCGGACTCAAGTTGTTCGACGAGGTCGACGCTCGCTGCCCCCGGCTCCATGGCCGCCGTGATCACCAGGTCTGAAGGGCCAACCCGGCCCGCACCCTGCTGCTCCAACAATTCGCCCAGTCGATTCATGGCAGGAACCAGCTTGTCCCTGATGACGGTAAGGCCGACGGCCATCCTGTGTCCGCCGCCGCGGACGAGCAGTCCCTCGTTGAGGCAAGTCAGGACGGCTTGGCCGAGATCGATTCCGGACACTGATCGCCCCGACCCTTTACCCGTGTCTCCATCGAATCCGATGACGACCGCCGGTCGATTCGTGGTTGCGGAGAGTCGTCCGGCAGCGAGTCCGACTATTCCCGGGTGCCAGCCGTCTGCTGCCGCCCAGAAAAGCGGGTTCTCAAGACCTCGGTCGGTTGCGATGGAAATGGCTTCTTCCGTGACCTCGTCCGTCAGTTTCCGGCGCACTTCGTTGAGTGCTTCGAGTTCTTCGGCAATGGTCAGGGCTTCGGCCCGTGTCCTCGCAGACAACAGCCGCAGCCCGAGACTCGAACGCCCGATCCTGCCTGCGGCATTGATGCGTGGGCCCAGCACATATCCAAGGTGGTATGATGTCGGAGGGGAATTGATCTTTGCAACGTCTGCAAGTGCTGCGAGCCCGGCGCGGCGGCGGCGGGCGAGAACCCTGAGGCCCGATCGCACAAAAGCCCGATTGACACCGAGAAGTGGTGAGACATCGGCGATGGTTGCGAGAGCGACGAGATCCAGCATTTCAAGCAAGTTCGGGCCGGTTGTGGATGATTCTCGCAAAAGGCGATTGGCAGCCACCAAGACCATGAAGACAACCGCCGCCGCACAGAGATGCTGGAATTCTCCTGACTCATCCTGACGATTCGGGTTTACGACTGCAGCCGCCGGGGGGAGAACCTCGCTACCGAGGTGGTGATCAATGACCAGGACGTCCACCGAACCCGCCGCGGAAATTGCTTCATGTGCATGGGTTCCGCAGTCCACGCAAATGATCAGGTCGTGGTCAATTGCGAGTTCCCGCATGATCGCTTCACTTGGGCCAAACCCGTCCTTTGTCCGGTCAGGAACGTGAAAGTCGGGTTCAAGATCGAAGTGCCGGAACCATTCGATCAGTTGCGCTGCCGACGCAGCGCCGTCGACATCATAATCCGCGAGAATTGCAACTCTCTGGCGGCCCCTGAGCGCAGCTATCAGTCGTTCTGCGGCACGGTCGGCGTCCAGCAAGCGTGATGGATCAGCCAAAAGGTCCCGTATCTTCGGATTAAGGTAATCGCCGGCGTATTCCGGAGGCACGCCGGCCATGGTCAGCACCCTGGCAACCGGCTCGGGCATGCCCGTTTCCTGGACCATCCGCAGCGACAAGCGGTCTGCGGCCGGGTCGAGACCGATCCAACGGCGTCCAGTCAGGGACTGTCCGACTCCCAGAAAGGCTTCGCCACTAGACATGTCTGTTGAATGGCGCTTTCTGGTCCGGAGCAGCACAGGGGACGTATCCGGACGAGACGTCCAGTTCGCCTGGCTGGGTTGGCAAAACACTGTTTTGCGAAGGGAATCCCGCGCGATCCCGGATGGCCGGGAAATGGCAAGGGTTCGCGATTTCCGGAGTGCTCAACGCGTTCTTTGTCGATAGTGCAGACGCCGAACGGATCCGGTTTTCGACCGCATCAGGATCGTCTCCGTTTCGAGGAAATCCCCGTCACGACGCGCACCTGCCAATATTGATCCGCTTGTAACACCAGTCGCCGAAAATATCACGTCTCCGGCGACCATGTCGTCAAGCGTGTAGACCCGGTCGAGATCCGTAATTCCGGCTCGCGCGGCGCGCAGTTTCTCGTCGTGATTTCGGAATATGAGCCGACCGTGGATCTGTCCCCCCATGCACCGGAGCGCGGCGGCGGCAAGCACTCCTTCAGGTGCACCGCCCTGTCCCATGTACATGTCGATTCCCGTCTTTTCAGCTTCGGCGGTGTGAATGACGCCGGCAACGTCGCCATCGGTGATCAGGCGTATCGCCGCGCCTGTCGAGCGAACGTCGCGAATCAGGTCGACGTGCCGTTCGCGCTCCAGTACGCACACCGTGATGTCCTCGGTTGAACATCCCTTGGCGGCGGCCAGCGTCCGAACCCGATCAGCAGGCGGCATGTCGAGGTTGACGATTGCGGGGGAAAAACCTGGCCCGATGGCGATCTTGTCCATGTAGACATCTGGTGCATGCAACATCGTGCCACGGGGACCCATCGCGATGACGGAAACGGCATTTGGCATGTCCTTTGCCGTCAGGGTTGTGCCCTCGAGCGGATCAAGAGCGATGTCGACTTTCGGCCCCCGCCCTGAACCGACGTGTTCTCCGATGTACAGCATGGGTGCATGGTCGCGTTCGCCTTCCCCGATCACGACGACGCCGTCGATATCAAGCATGTTCAATTGAAGACGCATGGCGTCAACGGCGGCCCGGTCAGCGTCGTCTTCATCTCCTCTGCCGATCAGCTGTGCCGACGCGATGGCCGCCGCCTCGGAGACTCGTGCAAGGCCAAGCGACAGCATTCGATCGGCAAAGATCTCGCGAGATGTCATACTGATTTCCCGACCACGGCCCGATCACGGCGGCGCCGGGGACCTGAACTGCGTCTTCGATGTCCGGAGTGTTCAGCCACGACCAATACTTCGCCCGCAAGGTCCAACTGTCAATGCCGAAGTGGATACCCCACATCTGATTCCTGGCGACGGGTTGGATCTATCGGCCTCATTTGCCAGGAGGGTGGCCACGCTTGAGACCGAGATGATGATATCAACATGCATGTGTTCGGTACGGGAGTGAGCCGACCGCACGACCGTGGCGCTAACGTCGACGGTGAGAATTGGTCCGGGCTTTCGCCAGGCGATCCAGATCCCCTCACGTCCCATTCGGGGTCCCCGGGCCATTTCCTTGGATGGGCGCCCGGATTGCGTTTCTCCTGGCGGCGAGGTCTCAGGTCGAGATGCGCGCAATCAGAGCTTGGCAATAATCTTTTCGAGGGTGTTCCAGTTGCGCGCCGTGACGGCGCCGCCGAACCGTTTTTCCAGGTGCGCATACGAGAGGGTCATCGCCTTGACCCCATCGGGAGTCCAGACATATGCCTCGGTTCCTTCGATTGCGATGACCTCTGGACTGTGGTCTTCCTTCTGCAACGTGCTGACTACCCCGGGGTCAGGCGTCTTCGAGAGGAAGTTTACGAGGTAACGTGAAGGATCGGAGACGAATTTCCGCAACGGGTGACGTTCTAGCGCCCTCCGAACCTGGCTTGCAGTTCGGACGACGCAAGGAACATCGACGTCGAACTCGTCGCTGAGCAGTCGCTGCATGGCGCCGGCGATTTCGTCGGGATGGTCCGATTCGGCGGAAAAGATCACGTTCCCGCTTTGCAGGACCGTCGCTACGTCGGAATAGCCTTCGTTGGTCAGCTTCAATCTCAACTCCGCCATCGGTACCCTGTTGCGGGTCCCTACGTTGATGCCACGCGGCATGACGAGATAACGTTCGGTCATTGAAACTCGTCCTCAAGGACGCAGGAGTGCACTTCCTCGTCGTTGGCGATTTTGAACGCGCCGGAAATCCCGGTTAGCTCACCTGTACCCGAGCCCGGAGCGACCTTCACCGTCACTGCGGCTTCTCGCCTTTCCACCAAGCCGTGGTGCTGACCGACGGGCAATTTCGATTTTCCGACGACCTTGCCGGTAGAATGCTCAGGTGCACCGGGTTCGGCAGGATTCCGCCGCAAATTGTGAATCACCTTGAAATCCATCTGGTTTCACCCGTTTCCTGGTTTTTCCCGGTGACCCGTACACGGTGTTTGTGCTTGGTCCAAGTCTGAGCCGTCATTCGTGGATTACCAGGACGGAGACATGTCCATCGTCAAGCGTATGGGTAAGGTGGCGATGCCGAAAATGCAGCGCGTCTTTGAGTATGGTCGCGCGAAATCCGGATCAGTGATCCGAAGTTCAGTCGTCTTCGCGGAGTTTTCTTTCGAGCGTTTTCTTTTTCCAGAAGTGCTGGTTCAACAACATCAAGGGCTCGGTGTTGAGGGCAACCGCAAGCGCGTCCAGTGTCTTTACCGATGGATTGGCCCTGCCGTTTTCGATCTCGGAAATGAATCCCGTATTGATTTGCGAAAGGTAGGCCAACTCGGCCTGTGTCATCTTGAGTCGTTTGCGCCGGCGCCGCACGTTTTCTCCGACGATCCGGTTCATCGTTGCACCACGGTCTTGCGCAAAAACGGCTGATGGATTCGGGTTTTCATTGTGCTCTGACATCATCGTATACGCTATTTTGCCTGAATGGGATCGGTTCACGGAAAGGCGGACACCGGGGATGAACCAGATTACAAGAGGTGTAATAACGACATGGTCCGAGTTTGCAATGCGTTGTCATCGAAAGGCTCGGAGCCTTGCCCCCAGGCTGCGGAGGCAGCCTGCCCGGATACCGCCTTGAACAGGCCGTCAGATCCGCGCGCGAAATCGACTGACTGCCATCCAACAGGAAAAAAGATGGCTGAGCGCGATCAACCGGACTCGATTCGCAATGCTACGGGAGGGTCGGTGCAAACCCCCGTATCCGAAATAGCAATCAAGGCCTGGTCGATCGCCGTGCACGCCACTGGATGGGTAACGATCAGGACCGGTGCACTCAGGTTCCGGTGGCTCTTCTGACGCATGCGGTCGATCGATACGCCGGAGTCTGCGAGCGCCGAGGCGACCTTCGCCAAGACGCCCGGCTGGTCGACAAGGGCGAGCCTCAGGTAAAATGCGGATACTCCCGTGTCAGCGGAAATCGCCGGAGTCGAGAGCGAGGCGCACGGCTGGCCAAGTGCTGTCCCCGACCCGCCGCGGGCAATGTCGATGATGTCTCCGACGACCGCCGATGCTGTGGGGCCTTCCCCGGCGCCGGCGCCGCGAAGAACAATCTGGCCGACCGGCTCTCCAGTGACGACAACCATGTTGTCTGCGCCTTCGAGTTGGCCGAGAGGGGAGGATGCCGGAACGAGACAGGGCTGCATCGACTGTTGCAGGCCATCGTCGTTCATTTGCGCCAGGCCCAGCAGTTTGACCCTGTATCCGAGTTCGGCAGCGTACTCGATATCGGCGATCGAAACCCGTTGAATCCCTTCCAGCGTCATGCTGTCAAAATCGATGCGGGTTCCGAACGCAATTGCCGACAGAATCGAAAGTTTGTGACCGGCATCGATCCCGCCGACGTCAAGATTTGGATCAGCTTCGAGATACCCGAGGCTTTCTGCTTCTGCGAAGACTTCGTCATACGCAAGTCCTGCTGATTCCATCCGGGTCAGGATGTAGTTGCAGGTGCCGTTCATGACGCCTGCGATCCTGGTGAACCTGTTTCCTGCCAGGGCTTCGGTCAGAACCTTGATGATCGGGATTCCACCTGCGACCGCCGCCTCGAAACGGAGGCAGACGCCATGCGACTCGGCCAGTTCAGCCAGAAAATGGCCATGGTGTGCGAGGAGCGCCTTGTTGGCAGTGACTACGTGACGCCCGGCGCCAAGTGCAGCCTGAATCGATGCCTTGGCCGGGCCGTTTTCGCCTCCGATCAGCTCCACGAAGATGTCGATGTCGTCCCTGCTTGCAAGGCTGACCGGATCGTCTTCCCATTCGGTTGAACCGAGATCGATACCCCTGTCCTTGTGACGGGATCGTGCGGAGACCGCGGCAACCTGGATCTCCTTTCCGCATCTCTCTTTGAGCAGGGATCGATGCTCGGACAAATTGCGAAGGACCCCGGTACCAACCGTACCAAGTCCCGCGAGGCCAATTCGGAGCGAGTCTTCCATCTGCCTGCCGTTCCTTGAATCAGACCGCGACACAGTTATCGGATGGATAGCGCCGCGGCAATGATCAGGATTTTTTGCGCGCATCCGGGGAGCGTCCCCCGATCGCCAGGTGCATCGGCCATACCGTCTTGCGCGACAAACGGTCGATGGAAGGAGCCGTCATTCAACGTCTCTTTCAACCGATTCGGCAGTCTCGATCAGGATGCGCGTCTCGACGAGGGTGGGACGGGTTTGTTCCCATGCCGGTTCGGAAAATTCCTCGTCGATGTCCTCGGGCCGGGGAGCATCTTCGGGGATCGAACAGGATACCGCCAGGAGACCCGCAACCAGTGAAATCATTCTGATCAATGTACGCAAGCTCGGAAATGCTCTCTGCAGTTCGCGGGAGATTAGCCTGCGTGATATCACGCTGCAAGAGACCACGATCTGACGCCTCCGGAACTGGGCTCGGGGATCATTCGGGCAAGGCAAGGTCTCCACCTGCAGGCAAAGGCAGCCCCTGCCTTTCGCATGCGGTTCGATGCAGCAAAATTTCACTGTCGGATTGATCGGGCCGAAAGGCGGGAAAATGTCCGGCTTTGTCGGGAAAGCACGTTCGCGAAATGGAACCCGGCCAATTGCGCGTATCTCAGGCAGCTGCGTAGATCGGAAACCTTCGGCACAGTTCGCCAACGCGCCCGGCCACCGAGTTTTCGACATCAGAATCCCCCCTGCCGTCCGAACGAGCAAGCGAGTCGACGACCTCGACGATCAAGTCGGCAATCAGCCGGAACTCTTCCTTGCCAAACCCGCGCGTTGTACCGGCAGGGGTCCCGAGACGTATGCCGGAGGTGACAGTGGGCCTCTCGGGGTCAAAGGGAATGGCGTTCTTGTTGCACGTGATTCGAGCACGACCGAGAGCACTTTCGACGATGTTTCCCGTTACGCCCTTCGGGCGAAGATCGACGAGCAGGAGATGCGTGTCGGTCCCGCCCGTGACGATGTGGAGTCCTCCGGCCATCAACTGGTCCGCCATTGCCCGGGCGTTTTCGACAACACGAGCCTGGTAGTCCTTGTATTCAGGCCGCAGCGCCTCTCCGAATGCCACGGCCTTTGCAGCGATCACGTGCATGAGGGGCCCGCCCTGAATGCCGGGGAAGATCGCCGAGTTGACCTTTTTTGCGATGGCTTCGTCATCGGTCAGGATCATTCCTCCACGCGGTCCCCGCAGGGTCTTGTGGGTCGTTGTTGTTGCGACGTCCGCATGCGGAAAGGGCGATGGATGTACTCCGGCGGCAACAAGCCCTGAAAAATGGGCCATGTCCACCATGAACCAGGCGTCGACGTCGTCGGCAATCTTGCGGAATTGGGCAAAATCGATGATTCTCGGGATGGCTGAGCCACCGGCGATGATGAGTTTCGGCCTGTGCGCCAGAGCGAGCTCGGCAACCTTGTCGTAATCAATCGACATGTCCTGGCGACGGACACCGTATTGAATGGCATTGAACCACTTTCCAGACTGGTTCGGTCGAGCGCCGTGGGTCAGGTGCCCGCCGGCTGACAACGACATGCCAAGAAAGGTATCACCGGGGCTGAGCAGTGCCTGCATGACACCCTGGTTCGCCTGCGATCCCGAATTCGGCTGAACATTGGCAAACCCGCATCCAAACAGCTGCCGCGCCCGATCGATGGCCAGGGTCTCTGCAACGTCCACATGCTGGCAGCCGCCGTAGTACCGGCGGCCCGGGTAGCCCTCCGCATACTTGTTCGTCATCACGGAGCCCTGAGCCTGCAGGACCGCCCTGGAGACGATGTTTTCTGATGCAATCAACTCGATTTCGTCGCGTTGGCGCCCGAGTTCGTTCTCGATTGCCCGGGAGATCTCCGGGTCCCGGTCCGTAAGGCTCTCCTGGAAGAACTCCGATTTCAACGCGGAAGAGGTCATGAGCATTTCCTCGCGATGGGATCAAATTCGGTGTCGCAACAAGCGAATCGAGCGGACATTGTCGGATCACGCGGTTCAGGGCAAATGAAAACGAAACGGTCAGTCCGGGAAAGATCCGTCACCGTCACTTGCGGCAAGATGCGGGATTGGGTCATTTGGGCCTGCCAGACAGGACAGAAATGCGTTCGTGACTTGATGGCCAGCGATTCCGTTGCCACAAGGCGGCGAACCTGGCGATGAAAAACGGGGATCGACATGGCAGTCCGAAAGATCAGTTTCCGAGCCAGCCAAACGCCCGAAGCGCAGGCATCCCTGCGTCAACTCGAACATCTGTATGGAAACGAACCCGCCGAACAGGCCGAAGTCATGGTGGCGCTTGGTGGCGACGGTTTCATGCTCGAGACGCTTCAAGAGGCCCGGAAACTTCGGGTTCCGGTCTACGGAATGCATCGCGGAACCGTCGGGTTCCTGATGAACGAGTTCTGTGAGAAAGCCCTCGACGACCGGTTGTCCCTGGCCGAAGAAGCCGTGATCCATCCGCTGCGAATGATCGCGCATACGAAGTCAGGCGAGATCATCGAGGCCCTCGCAATCAACGAGGTCTCGTTGCTTCGACAGGGTCCGCAGGCGGCCAGGCTGAGGATCACCATTGACGGCAAGGTGCGGATGCCCGAGTTGGTCTGCGATGGAGCACTGGTGTCGACACCCGCGGGTTCGACGGCCTACAACCATTCGGTTCATGGGCCCATCTTGCCGATTGGCGCCAACATACTTGCCCTGACCGCAATTTCTGCCTTTCGGCCAAGGAGATGGCGCGGTGCCCTGGTTCCGATGGCATCAAGCGTACGAATCGATTCCCTGGACTCAAACAAGCGACCCATCTCGGCCGTAGCCGACAGCAAAGAGGCCCGGGACGTCGATCATGTCGAAGTCGGCATCGCCTTCGACATCAGTCACCGGATCCTGTTCGATCCCGGCCACGGCCTCGAGGAGCGTCTGATCCGCGAACAGTTCGTGTGATTGCGCGGTCACCGGCGTCGCCGTTATGGCCGTGCGGGCGATGGAGCGGCATGTTCTCGAATCCGTGAACGAACCTCGGCGCCTTCAGTAGCCATCACCTGCGACCGGTGCTCCCAGGAACCGTAACAGGTTGACGTCATCCGGCGAAATCAGGCCGGATGCAATCAAGGCACAGGCGGGCACCCAGACGATCAGGGTGTACAGGGTGACGAGTTTGGCCTTTTTCTTCAACATCGGATCGACCGGAGCCGATTCCGGAGTCCCGGCGACAACCTGTCCGTCCTCTTCCTGGGTACGGATACGCTGGGGAAGAACGATGAACAGGATCACGAACCAGATCACGCAGAACAGAACGAGAGCGCCGGCGATACTCATGGCGGGATCCCGTCGGGCGCCGGGGGTAACCGGCGCCGCCGAACCGGGTGATATGGTGGCACAGCCCGTTTCCTTGAATCAGGACGGGTTGAACATCCGGTCAGTAACGTATGGTGCCAGTTAGCCATGTGAATTCGAACTCGGCATTTCCTCCAATTCGATCAGTGTGCCGTTGAAGTCTGCCGGGTGAAGGAAAAGGACCGGCAGTCCGTGAGCGCCGATCCTGGGTTCCCGGGGCCCGAGTATTCGTGCGCCTTCGGCAACGAGCCTGTCACTGACGGCACGAATGTCCCCGACTTCAAAACAGAGATGATGAATTCCGCCCTTCGGATTGCGTTCAAGGAACTTCGATATCGGGGATTCCTCGCCCAGTGGATGGAGCAGTTCGATCTTCGTGTTTGCCAGGTCGACGAAGACGACGGTTACGCCATGGTCCGGCTCCATGATCGGCGGTCCGACTTGCGCACCAAGGATATCACGGTAACGCGACATTGCCTCGTCGAGGTCGGGAACCGCGATGGCAACATGGTTGAGCCGTCCAATCATTCGAGGCACTCGCGTGAAACCGTCGGGCAGGAAACGGGGCTATCGAATGCTACGACTGATCGCCCTTGATCATCAAGTAGGGAAATTCCGGCATTTGGGCCGGGCGCCGGGAAACGCCGGGTTTCCCGTTGGCAGGCCGATTCGCGCATTGAATCGCGACGCGGCCGGAGAGGAGATAGGACGATTCCGCTGATGAATGCCGGAAGACCCGCATCGACCGGTATTGTCCATCCGCCCTGGCGTTGCCGGCTGGTCCCTGGTTTCCGGGCGGGCCCGGACTCGATTGCGGTCGATTTCAGGTCATCCCGGAAACCACCCGTCGATGCCACCGTCGAAATCAGTGTCGGTAGCAGTTGACATCTGCCGGGTCTAAAGGTGACACTCTCATCAAGCGCCATATCAGCGTACATGGATTCGTTAGGGCATTTCGGAATTGAGTTTCCGTTGCCCCGTGCCCGGGGAGGACAACCACGATCATGAATATCTCCATGAATGTAAACGGCCGCGAAATGCACGGGAATGTGGAGGGAAGGACGCTTCTCGTTCAGTTCCTGCGGGATCATCTTGGACTTACCGGCACGCACGTCGGCTGCGACACGTCGCAATGCGGCGCATGTGTCGTTCACGTTGACGGGAAAGCGGTAAAGTCCTGCGCCATGCTGGCGGCGGAGGCAAGCGATTGCTCCGTCACGACGATTGAAGGCATGGTGAATGAAGATGGTACGCTCGGTCCCATCCAGCATGCATTTCAGGAACATCACGGTTTGCAGTGCGGCTTCTGCACACCGGGAATGGTCATGACAGCAGCAGAACTGCTTGAGCGGAACAGTGACCCGAGCGAGGATGAAATCAGACGATACCTCGAGGGAAACATGTGCCGTTGCACGGGTTACCACAACATCGTGAAGTCAATCCAGGCAGCGGCTGCGGCGATGAACTGAGCCCGCACGTTACGGGCACCAGGAGGACAGGACATGCCGAAAGATGATGGAATTGGCGCAGCAACCACGCGCCGCGAGGATGTTCGTTTTCTGACCGGAAAGGGAAGATATACCGACGACATCAATGTAAATGGACAGGCCCATGTGTGTTTCCTGAGGTCACAGGTTGCGCATGGGCGGATCGTCAACCTCGATTCGACGGTTGCTCAGGCAATCGACGGTGTCATCAGGATCTTCACAGGTGATGACTTTGCCGGCGTCGGTGGATTGCCGTGCGGTTGGTGTGTCACCGACCGTTTCGGCCAGCCCATGCAGGAACCACCGCATCCGGTTCTGGCGCAAGGCAAGGTACGGCACGTGGGCGATCCGGTTGCCGCGGTCATCGCCGAGACGCTTGATATCGCCCGGGAGGCGGCCGAGTTGATCGATCTCGAGATCGAGGAACTGCCGGCCGTGGTCGACATGGAAGCCGCGCTCGAGGACAACGCACCCAGGGTTCACGACGAGTTGTCATCGAATCTCTGCTACGACTGGGGTTTCATCGAGGACAATCGCGAGGCCGTCGATGCGGCGATCGACGGCGCACACCATGTGACGACCCTGGAGCTGACAAACAATCGCCTTGTTGCCAACGCGATGGAACCACGGGCAGCGGTCGG
>CAXXGT010000010.1:0-155314 GCA_963664045.2 Paracoccaceae bacterium
AAACCCGGAGTTAAGTGTGATAAATTGATAGGTCCGGCACCCGTTCGGCGGCGCGACAGCGAACGTGAAGGTGGTTCCCGATCATGATTTCGGGTGCATTGCGGTATCTCGAAATACTGTTTTTCCCTTGGTGCCATGGAGCTCATACCAGACCGCGCTAAAGAACAGTCGCGCTAAAGAACAGTCGCGCTAAAGAACAGTTTACCGGGATTGGAACAACCTTGCCTGAAGTGCCAGTTGTTGAGGCGTCCTGCCGGGGAGCGTAAGGCTGCGTCTCGCTGCATGATGAGATCGGCATGGGGCATCCGTCATCGCATGGGCCGCATTCGACATTTGACGGATTGGGTTCCGCACTGCGGTGGGCGGGCGTAAGATGCCGCTCGAATCGCACTCGGGAAGCAAGTTTGAATGGCGTGATGCGAGGACCGATCATGCTGGCGACGCACGAACTGGAGTCGCGGCTCGGCGGCTGGGCCATCAAGTGGCGTTGGCCAATCATCGTCGTCACCCTGATCCTTGCCGGGGTCGCTGCCAGCGGTACGGCGTTTCTCGAGTTTTCGGCCGACCACCGCACCTATTTCAACAAGAACAACCCGCAGCGCCTCGCATACGAGGCCATGGAAACCACTTACGGGAAGAGTGAAAACATCTTTTTCGCCGTCGCACCGGAGGATCGGAACGCCACCTCGGCGCTTGCGCTCGAAGCGACCGCATGGCTCACTGAACACGCCTGGAAGATCCCCTACGCGACCCGCGTCGACTCCGTTACCAACTTCCAGCACTCCGTTGCCCAAGGCGACGAAATCCTGGTTCACGATCTCGCGGACGAAGTCGCCCGCAGCGATGCACCGGGGCGGTCCCGGATTCGCGCAATCGCTCTCGCCGACCCGCGTCTCGCGGGACGCCTCATCGCACGCGACGC
The DNA here is from genome assembly GCA_963664045.2 of Paracoccaceae bacterium. Classification (GTDB taxonomy): domain Bacteria; phylum Pseudomonadota; class Alphaproteobacteria; order Rhodobacterales; family Rhodobacteraceae; genus JAPPHA01. The sequence goes on from CAXXGT010000010.1 coordinate 923, forward strand.
CGGTGTTTCAGGCATCGACGTCACCGTACATCTGCCGAGCGAATACGAGATCCGGGAAGGTTCCGCAGTCGCCCGGTTCGCCCGCGGACTCGTGGACGAGGTCCAGGAACGCTTTCCCGGCATCGACGTACGCGTGACCGGTCTCACGATTTTCAACCAGTCCTTCATGGAGGTGTCGTTGCGCGACCTCCAGATACTCGTCCCGGCAAGCTTCCTGGCGATGACGCTGATGCTGTTTCTGCTGACGGGAGGGTTCAGCGGGACATTCGCGATCATGCTCGTCGTCGCGCTGGCGGTCATGACGGCAGTGGGACTCGGGGGCTGGGTGGGTCTCCCGATGACGGCACCTGCCGCCGTCGCCCCGATCGTTGTATTGACGGTCGCGATCGCGAGTTCCGTCCACATTTATTCGACGCTCGTCCACGCCATGTCAGGCGAAGCATCTCAACGGCCTGTGGACCGGGACGACGGCACCTCGCCACCAACCTTCCGAACAAACCTGTCCAGGCAGGATGCGATCGTCGAGTCCGTGCGGGTGAACCTTCAACCCGTCTTCCTCGCCTGCCTGACCACCGCTCTCGGCTTCCTGAGCATGAACTTTTCGGAGGTTCCGCCGCTCCGTCAATTGGGCACTTTTGTCGCCATCGGGGTGGGCGCGGCGTTCGTGCTCTCGGTGACCTTCCTGCCGGCATTGCTGTCGCTGTTGCCGATCCGGGTGCGCGCGACCGTGCGGCGTGCCGACGCGGCGATGGCCGGGCTCGGGGAATTCGTGATTCGCCGACGCCGCGCACTGTTATGGGGGTTTGGAGCGATCGCGGCGTCACTCGTGGCCTCGATACCCCGCAACGAGCTGAACGACGTCTTCCTCCACTATTTCGACGAGAGCATGGAGTTCCGGCGCGACGCGGACTTCACCGTCGAGAACCTCACTGGCCTCTATACCATGGAGTATTCGCTGGCTTCCAGCGAGCCGGGAGGGATCACCGATCCAGCCTACCTTTCCGACGTCGAGGCCTTTGCCGAGTGGTACCGGGAGCAGCCCGAGACGATCCACGTCAATGTCATCACGGATACCTTCAGGCGACTCAACATGAACCTGAACGGCGACGACCCCGCCGAATACCGCTTGCCGTCGAGCCAGGAACTGGCCGCACAGTACCTGCTGCTGTACGAGATTTCGCTTCCCGCCGGGCTCGATCTCAATAACCAGATCGACATCAACAAGTCGGCCACCCGGATGACGGTGGCAACACAGACGCTGTCTTCGAACGAAGTGATCGCACTTGACCGGCGCGCCATGCGACAGTTGGCGGACCACGCGCCAAACATCGATCGTCCCGAGAGTGCCGGTGTCACGTTGATGTTTGCCCATCTTGGCCGGCGAAACATCACCGCGATGCTGCTCGGAACTACCGTCGCCCTCGTCGGGATCTCCTTTGTCCTCATCTTTGCGCTCGGATCGGTGCGCCTCGGGCTCGCAAGCCTCCTCCCGAACCTGGTTCCGGGCGCGTTGGGTTTCGGGATTTGGGGGCTTACGGTTGGAGAGGTTGGCGTCGCCATGTCGATGGTCACGGCCATGACGCTGGGCATCGTGGTCGACGACACAGTGCACTTCCTGAGCAAGTACAGGCGGACCCGGCGGGAGCTGGGCTGCACGTCTCCCGACGCGGTACGCATCGCATTCCGTACAGTGGGCCGTGCCCTGCTTACGACCTCTCTCGTCCTCGTGGCCGGATTCTTCGTGGTCAGCCTCTCCAGCTTCGAACTCAATGCCGGCATGGGAAAGCTTACCGCACTGGTCATCGCGATGGCCCTTATGGCCGATTTCTTCCTCCTGCCCCCGTTACTGATGAGGATCGACGCGGACACGCGGGGTAAAGATGGCACCGCGCCGGGTCCTGGGGACGGCGCGGACGTGCGGCGATAGACGCTCTGGGCGAAATGCACGAGCCGTTCGGGAGCCTCGATCGCTGGAGGGGATTGGGACCAGGACCGTCGCTTTCAACTTCCTGTTTTTCCGGTTCCACGGGCAGGTTTTCCCGCGTCTCCTGCAGGGCGGAATGGGGTCCTATGCGCCACGTGTGACAGGCTGCTTTCGGCGACCGGACACCCGTGCGGGATCCGGTCCGCGCCGATCATCCGACGAAGCCAGGGCCGTCCGTGCGTGCTCGATACGAGAGGACGGCGCCCCGGACTGGCCGGTCATTGAAATCTCGGAAGCCGAAGGCTCATCACGTTTTCGCTATCTCGCTGGAATTCCGATGGAATCGAATTAGAATCAGGATTGCCGAACCAATCAGATCAAAACGGAGACATTTCCATGTTGACACGCCGGCACATTCTCTTGCTCGCCACAGCTACAGGCGTGGCGTTGACCGTTGGCAACCCGGCAGCGGCTTCCCAACCATTGGTGTTTTCAAACGGTGGGTTTGCCATCAATGGGTACGACCCGGTGGCCTACTTTACGGAACGTAAACCCGTAGAAGGGAGCGACGACCATACGCTGAACTGGAACGATGCGACCTGGAGGTTTGCCAGCGCTGAGAACCTGGCGACGTTTGAGGCAGATCCCGAAACCTACGCACCACAATACGGTGGCTATTGCGCCTACGCCGTATCGCGGAACTATACCGCATCCACGGATCCGGATGCCTGGACGATTCACGACGACAAGCTGTATCTCAACTACAACAAGATCGTACGGACTCTCTGGTCGACCAACATCGTGGGCAACGTTCGAAAAGGCGACGACAACTGGCCGGGCGTTCTGGAGTAATCTCCACTTGTACCAATACCGCGATGGCCCTCGCCGCGGCACGGAAGTCGGACAACCATGACCAGGACCCCGTCCGATGCGCTTCTGAAAAAGATTCTTGGTGAAACCAGGACGATTGCATGCGTCGGAATGTCCCTGAAACCGATACGACCTTCCTATTTTGTCGGCCGCTACCTTCACCTGAGGGGATACCGGATCATCCCGATCAATCCGTCCTATTCAGGTAGCGATTTCTATGGCGAACCGGTCTACGACAGTCTTAGATCGATTCCGGAATCGAGCGGTGTCGATATGGTGGACATCTTTCGCCGCCCCGAACACGTTCCCGGACTGGTTGCCGAGGCGATCTCCGTGCTCGTCCCGGGCCTGAGCACGATATGGATGCAAATCGGAATCGCCCACGAACACGCTGCCGATGAGGCAGCTGCACATGGGCTCCAGGTTGTGCAAGACAGATGTCCGAAGATCGAACATCAGCGGCTTTTCGGAGAGCTGCGCAAGTTCGGATTCAATACGGGAATCATTTCTTCGAAGCTCGGTGACGACTGAGAAACGGGCATCGTACCAACCCGGTCCGCGTTACACTTCCGATTTCAGCTGCATTGAACTATTGGCATTGCACGGATCTTCACGAATCTCGAATGTCCTCAACGCTCAATGCGCAGGACCCGACTCGACGGAAGCAACAAACTTTTTTTTGAAGGCGGAACTTAGCACGAAAGGCAAATCATGGATATTTCGGCAACATATGGATTCGATACCTTACAGATTCATGCCGGGTCACGTCCCGATCCGACAACAGGTGCCCGGCAGACGCCGATTTTCCAGAACACGGCCTACGTTTTCAAGGATGCCGATCACGCAGCAGCTTTGTTCAATCTCCAGGAAGTCGGTTACATTTATTCCCGCCTTACGAATCCGACGATCGCGGTCCTCCAGGAACGCGTTGCCACGCTCGAGGCCGGCGTCGGCGCCGTCGCCTGTTCGTCGGGTCACGCAGCGCAGATCCTGGCCCTGTTTCCCCTGATGTCACCGGGCGACAACTTCGTTGTCTCGACACGACTTTATGGCGGTTCCGTTACCCAGTTCACGCACACGATCGGGCGGTTTGGCTGGAAGTCCCGATTTGTCGATTTTGAAGATCTGGATGCGATCCGGAATGCGATCGATGACCGAACGAAAGCCATTTTTTGCGAAAGCGTCTGCAACCCCGGTGGATATGTCACCGATCTTGCTGCCGTAGCCGAAATTTCGGACGTGCACGGGATTCCTCTTGTCGTCGACAATACGAGCGCCACGCCGTATCTCTGCAGACCGATCGAGTTCGGCGCGACCCTCATAGTCCATTCTTCAACGAAATACCTGTCGGGAAATGGAACCAGCATGGGCGGGGTGGTAGTGGACAGTGGCAGATTCGATTGGTCTGCCGACGACAGGTTTCCGTCCTTGAGCCAGCCCGAACCTGCCTATCATGGACTGAAGTTCCACGAGACCTTCGGCGAATTGGCATACACGCTTCACGGACACGCCGTCGGGTTGCGTGACCTCGGCATGTGCCAGGCGCCACTCAACGCCTTCATTACGCTTCTCGGAATCGAAACGCTCAGCCTGCGCATGGAAAAACACGTGAGCAATGCGTGTACGGTTGCCGAGTGGCTCGAGAAAGACCCCCGCGTGAAATCAGTCACCTATGCCGGTCTCGCGTCCTCTCCTTACGCCGAACGGGTCAAGCAGTTCTATCCGAAGGGCGCGGGCGCACTGTTCACGTTTGCGGTCGAGGGCGGTTACGACGCCTGCATCAAGCTCGTCGACAGCTTGCGGATTTTCAGCCATGTCGCCAACCTCGGGGACACGAGGTCGCTCGTGATCCATTCTGCATCCACGACACACAGGCAGCTGACACCTGAACAACAGGCTGCCGCCGGAGCTGCGCCCGATGTCGTCAGGGTCTCCATCGGGATCGAGGATCCCGATGACCTGATTGCGGACCTTGACCAAGCTCTGACAAAGGCGGTCGCGTGACATTCGGCGATGAGTCCTGCCTGACCCGGAAGCATGATAATCCTGAACGAGTGTGGTGTCGCGATCACGCGTTGCTCGGGAAACCGGGTCCAGGAGATGTCCGGCGACCTGCTTCGGGAGTGATGACCGAATGTAACAACCGCGTGAGACACGCACATGGATCGATTGAACGAGGTAGAACGGTCAAATTCGTTCAGTTAATATCGCCTCATTTCCAGAACTAGGTCCAAAGGGGCCGTACCGAAGAGCAAAGGATTGACAAATGGCGAATAGACCAGTCACGAATGCAGCGATTGCAACGGCAGTTGCTTCGGCTTTGGCAGCATTTGCAGCGCCAGCGGTGGCTGCAGAAAACGAGAAATGCTACGGTGTTTCTCTTGCAGGTGAAAACGACTGCGCAGCAGGTCCCGGCACGACCTGCGCCGGCACCTCGACTGTAGATTTTCAGGGAAATGCCTGGACACTCGTTCCCTCGGGAACCTGTATGGACATGGAACTTCCCAATCAGGCTGACGGCACGCCACGCAACGGATCCCTGGAAGAGCTCAAGCGCGATCTTCCTGCCTGATCCGAAATCCTCAAGTCGCGGCTCGCCAGCCAGGTTGGCGGGCCGACGTGTTGATTGACTTGACCAGGCGCTGACACCATGGACGGATCCAGCCTGTCGGTTTTTTCAATTCCCGCGTTACCCGGAGTCGGGTACAAGCCCCAGCATCACGAGGATCTGAAAGGCTTTGCTCACGATGTGGCATGGCTCGAAATCCATGCGGAAAACTACATGGGGGACGGCGGTCCAGCTATCGCAGGCCTGAGATCTCTTCGTGAGCGCTTTCCGGTTTCCTGCCATGGTGTCGGTTTGTCGATCGGAGCCGAGAGCGGCCTCGACACGGAACATCTGAAACGCCTCAAGATACTGGTGAACTGGCTGAAACCCGGCCTGTTTTCGGAACATCTTGCCTGGTCAACCCATGACACGGCTTATCTGAACGATCTGCTTCCACTCCCCTACAACGGCCGAACTCTTCGGCGGGTCGTCGAGCATATCGACCAGGTCCAGACGGCGCTCAACCGGCCGATGCTGCTCGAAAACCCGTCCAGCTACCTGCAATTTGCAGAAACGACCATGTCGGAATGCGACTTCCTTGCCGAAGTGTCCGCACGAACGGGATGCAGCTTGCTCCTCGACGTCAATAACGTGTTCGTCTCCGCAACCAACCAGCAATACTCTGCCATCGAATATCTTGACGACTTCCCGATCCATCTTGTGGGTGAAATCCATCTCGGTGGACACGAGGCCGACGAAGATGAAACGGGAAATGAATTGCTGATCGACAGCCATAGCCGACCGATTGTTGATCCGGTTTGGGAATTGTACGCGGAAGTCATTGATCGTTGCGGTTCGAAACCGACACTGATCGAGTGGGATAACGATATACCGAAGTGGCCGGTTCTCGCCGCGGAAGCAACCCGTGCGGCCAAGGTGTTGTCAATCGCCGGGAGCCGTGCACCCGAACTCGTTGCGATGCATGGGATGCAGACTGGGCCGGCATGAACCAGGAACAATTCGCGGCGGCAATTCTGAATCCGGAGCTTTCAGTTCCCGAAGGATTGCTGCAACCGGACGGCTCGCCCGCGACACGACGATTCAACGTTTATCGAAACAACGTGATCGTCAGTCTCGTGGACGCGATAGCCGAAGGGTTTCCAGTCGTCCACAAACTCGTTGGCGATGAATTCTTTCGTTTCATGGCGCGACAATATGTTGCCGAGAACCCGCCGGGTTCTCCGCTCCTTTTTCTTTACGGGAAGTCTTTTCCAAAGTTTGTCGCCGGATTTTCCGCGGCGGAATCTGTTCCCTACCTGGCAGATGTCGCGCGTCTCGAGTGGGCGAGGCGCGAATCATTTCACGCCGCCGACGCCCTGCCCCGCGACGCCCGTTGCCTGGCTGAATTCGGGGCAGACGAATTTTCCTTGCTGGCATTCGACCTGATCCCGTCGACGCGAATCGTGGAGTCCGGTTTCCCCGTTCAATCGATCTGGGAGGCCAACGTCGGAACCACGGCCACGGAAATGCCGGATTCAGGCGAAGACGTCCTCGTTGCGCGGCCGGAAATGGAGATCCAAATGCGCCGCCTGCCGCCGGGCGGAGCCCGCTTTATCAACGCGCTTCTTGATGGTACGGAACTTGGACGTGCTGCCGGTCTGGCAGGGTTGGTCGAAGGGTTTGAACTCTCGTCCAACATTGCCATCATGCTCCAGGCGCGATTAATCCAGAACGTCCAGCTAGCAGGAGAAACATGACAATGAATTCGCTCATATCATTGCACAACACGATCATTGGACGGGTTTTCGGGGCCGGCAACTCCGACTGGTTGATCACGACCATTGCACGGTTCGTCTTCGCCGCTGTCCTCCTGAGATTTTTCTGGGCATCGGCCGTTACCAAACTCGATGGTATTTTCAGTCCGTCGATCGGTGCATACGCCCAGATCTTTCCAAAGAAGTTCGAATCCGTGGGCTACGATCCATCGCAAATGTCGTTCCTCGATACCCTGATCGTAATCGCCGGAACCTATGGCGAGTTCATCTTGCCTTTCCTGGTTGTCATTGGCCTTCTGACACGTCTGTCATCGCTTGGAATGACTGGCTTTATATTCGTCATGTCGATCGTCGATATCACGGGGCACAACGCAGATGCCTCGACCATCGGGATGTGGTTCGACCGTCACTCGGGTTCGCTCATTTTCGATCAGAGGCTTTTCTGGGTCATGTTGCTGGTGACGCTAATCCTGAAAGGTGCGGGCCCGATCTCCATCGATCGACTGCTCCGGATCAAGTAGGCCTGCCCGGCGGAATCTGTCCGTCCGGGTTCAACGGCATCCGGCGACCTTTTGTTCACATGACCCGGTCCTAAGGAGTCTCGCCAAAATAACTTATCCAATCAGTGGCGCGGGGTGAAGGTATAGTTCCACTCGCCATGGAAGCCCGTTCGCCTGATCGATAGCCTGTTCATCTGGTCGTCGGTGACCTTGATGCCGGTTGCGTATTCGGCTTCGTCGATATCCGAGCGGATCGTCAGACCCGCCCGTGTGGTTGTCGCGGCAATCAGGTGGACGATCACCTCGTAGCTGACAAGCGGCTTTCCCCGCCAACTCTGGGTGATGTGGCAGAACATCCGGTGCTCGATCTTGTTCCACTTGCTGGTGCCTGGCGGAAAGTGACAGACCGAGATGGCCAGCCCCAGTTCATCGGCGAGGCGCTGGACCTGCAGTTTCCACAACCGGTTGCGGCTGCTGTTGGAGTCGCCGCCGTCGGCGGTGATCAGCAAACGGCGGGCATCCGGGTAGAACGGGGCCCCCATCCGCTTCCACCAGCGCCGTATGGTCTCGACCGCGAATTCCGCCGTGTCGCAGGTGATGCCGACGCTGACCCAGCCGGTGTTGGCAGTCATGTCGTAGACTCCGTAGGGAATGGCCTTGCCAAGCTCGGGGTCCGGAAAGTCGTGCACATTCACCGCCACCGGACGACCCCTGGGGCGCCAGTCGCGGCCGCCGTTGCGGAACCGGCCCACCAGTTCCTTCTTCTTCGTGTCCACCGACACCACAGGCTGGCCAAGCCTCTGAAACGCCCGGACCCGGCGGTTGATCCGCCGGAACTGCCCGTCCCGGTCCGGATGCTGCCGCCCCTCGATGGTCTTGCGGTTCGCCTGAAGACTGTAGCCGAGTTCGTGCAGCAGCCGGTTCACCGTGCGCTCGCTGACACCGTGACCCTCCGCCCGCAACCGTGCCGCAAGCGTGGCCGCACTGTTGCAGGTCCAGCGCAAAGGGCTCTGCGGACCAACGCAGGTCACCGGTTCAAGTTGGCGTTCAAGCGCAGGCACCAACTCCGGTGCAGTCTCCGCCAGGCGCTTGCGCCCGCCACCCGGCCGGCGCGTCCTCTTGCCAGGGGCCTTCACCTCCCCCTCGGCAGGTGCCGTGACCCCGGACAGGATTTCCTTCACACCCTGACGCACCGTCGTCCGTGACAGGCCGGTCGCCTCGGCCACGCGCGAAATCCCGCCCCGCCCAAGGGAATGGGCCTCAACACCGGCCCAAAGACGACGCCCGCGCTCGTCGAGAACCGGCAGCATCATCTCGAACTTGTCTTTCAGCGTCTCGACCACACAATCCATGGTAGCATGGTACAGGATCCGCACCAAATGGATAAGTTATTTTGGCGAGAGTCCTAAGGTACGTGACCCGGCCTCTGATCGTCGGCGTTTGAACCGATTGTTCCCCACTGACCGGCGCGCCAGGCCGACCAGTCCTCGTCCGTATCGAGATCAATGACTGCTCCAAGGCCGGGCGTAGGAACGTCGACGAGAAATCGGGACGCCCGGCCGAGCAGTTCCCTTGCGCCCCTGTCCCCTTCAAGCAAGGCCAGGTTTTCGAAAAACCGTTCTCCGAACAGGACCGGATGACCCGGGGCGCCACTCTCCGCGATTGCACGACAGATCTCCCGATTGTCCTGCGGCGAAAACGCTTCGATCAACCGGTTGATGTGCTCCTCGCCGACTTCAGGCATATCCGCAAGGGCAATGACGACCGCTTCCGTTCCCTCGGGTACCGCTGCAAGACCGGCCCGCAAGCTGGTCGCCATACCTGTCGCCGCTGCCTCGACCGGAATTTCGACCAAGGAAACGGAATGGCGTGCAACGGCTGAACGACGTTCGTCATGATCCGCCGGGATGACGACGATCGCGTGATCAAGATTGCTCCTGGTCATCGCCATGGCGGACCGCTCGAGGAGCGGCACATTTTCAACCTTCATGAGCAGCTTGTCTTGATCGCCCATGCGTCGCGAAAACCCGGCAGCAAGCAGAATTCCGGCAACGTTCGGCGTACGCGTCCCGGACAGCGTAGCATTGCGAGGCTGGGGACGGCTCGGGTTCTCTTTCAAAAGACCGCCAACGCCCATTGCGGCTATCGTGTCGTCATCGACCGTCATTCCGCAGGCCACGCGTTGCAAGACCCAATCCGCCCCGTTCAGCACCGGAGACCTGATACATCCGGGCAAACCGATGACAGGGGTGTCATCGAACTCTCCCAGGAAGAGCAGATTTCCGGGATCGACCGGCATGCCGAATCTCTCGATATGGCCGCCTGCCTGCGTGACTGCAGCTGGCACCGCGTCCATCCTGTCAGAGGTCGCCGACGCTCCGAGCACGAGGATCATGTCACCGCCAATCGACGTTAGCGCCTGCGCGATCGCACGTGGCTGATGGTTCACGACTCGAACCGAACCCAGTTCGATTCCGAGTGCCGTCAGGCGCCCGGTAACCGAATCCCTTCCTTTCTCGACGATTCTCGTTTTCGTATCCGGTTGGCGGGACAGCACGAGCGACGCTGTCTTCCTGGCCAATCCGTGCAACTTCAAGGGTCCGCTCCTGATGACCCCATCGACACGATTCAGGATCGCCTCATTGACGAAATAAGTGATGATCTTGATGGTCGCCACCAACTGGCGTGCAACCACGAATGTATGGTTAGGCAAAGTCGCGATGGTAACGGTTTCATGGACAGCATTCGCCGCATTGATCGCACGTGTGTCGACTTCCAGAACGCCTGATTTGCCGGCAACGACATTTACACGGCCCGTAAACGGGGCACGCGGACTCAATCCCTCTGCCAGGAACCTTCGGCCTAGTATTTCGGCGGCCTGGTCTTCTCCCAGATCTCCGGGCTCAGGACGGGCAACAACGACCTCAGAGACTTTGGCTTTCCCGAGGGACCTTATGTCTTGATCCGTCAGCCGGATTCCCTTTCGAATTCGGGATTCGGGAAGCTTCAGCGAGTGGGCGAGCACCGTCCCGACCGCCTGTTCGACAGGAACCGGTCCAAAGATCACGTTCGGTTCTCCTTACCCCGCAAACGGGCAATAATCTCTGCCATGATCGATATCGCGATTTCGGCCGGAGATGAGGCGCCGATACCGATACCGACCGGAGCATGGATACGCTGCTCGATCACGTCTCGGGGAATCCCTGCCTCGGTCAGGCGAACGACCCGTTTTCCGTGCGTCCTGCGCGAACCCAGGCACCCGAGATAAAAGACATCGGACTCCAGCGCGGTGGCAATCGCAGGATCATCCAGCTTTGGATCATGCGTCAATGTGACGACAGCAGTATGTGCGTCGAGCCCGGCCATGGCCAGAGCCTCATCGGGCCATTCGTCAAGTATCGTCTCTTCAGGGAAACGGTCCTTCGTCGCGAATGTGTCTCTCGGGTCGATCAGCACGGTCGTGAATTCGGCAAGGCGCGCCATCCTCAGAAGTGGTTGAGCGATATGAACCGCTCCCACGACGACAAGCTTGAGAGGCGGATTGTGAACCAGAACGAATTCGTCGCCCTCAATTCGCGATTCCTTTCGAATGACCCTTCCGGTGTCGCCGTCGCATCCGGGTCGCTCCAATCTGCGTTCCCAGGACCTGAGATTGACCCGGCAAGCTATCGCCTTCCGTTCAGATATCGCGGCACACATCTCTTCGATCGTTTTGACGTCAGGCCCTGCTCCGGTACCGACAGGTTCAACCATGACCCGTATGGTTCCACCGCAGGCAAGCCCAACCGAAAACGCTTCAATGTTACTGACGCCGAATTCCAGGACCCGGCACTTTCCGTCACTGAGCGCCTGAACGGCTTCAACGACAACGGCCCCTTCGACGCATCCACCTGACACGGACCCGTGGATTTCGGACTCCGACGAAACTGCGAGTTGCGAACCAACTTTTCTCGGAGCCGATCCCCATGTCTGGATCACGGTAGCGAATGCGGCGCCTTTGCCTTCGTCGATCCAGCGCAACACCGCTTCAGGAGTATTGAAAAAATCGTCCATCACACCCCTTGTTCTCTTCGCGGCGCCCGGTGCACCGTCCCGTCCCCCAGAACGCTGGCAAGGTCCTCCAGCGACTTGACACTGTGACCGGCGACCAGTCGATCGACGTGAGGAAGCAGGGCTCTTGCTCCTTGTGCCAGAGGCTGGAACCCGTCCCATCGCAGGAGAGGGTTGATCCAGATCAGGTCCCGACAGGAAAGCCGCAGCCTTTCCGCCTCCTTCGACAGGTCGTCCGGGTTTCCGCGGTCGAGGCCGTCAGTGATCAGCAGTACCACGGCTCCTCTCCCGAGGATACGGCGGCTCCAATCCCGGTTAAACGTTCGCAGGCAGGATGCAATGCGTGTTCCCCCTTCCCAGTCACGAACGTGACGCCCGACAGCGGCAAGCGCCGCGTCGGGATCACTGATACCCAACTGTTTCGAAATGTTGGTCAGACGGGTGCCAAACGTAAATGAATGCACCCTGCCCCACCCGCGTGCCTTTTCGTTTCCGGCCAAATGGAGGAAGTGCAAAAGCATACGGCTGTACGACGACATGGAGCCGGATATGTCGCACAAGGCAACAAGATCGGGCCACCGCCGGGTGCGCCTCCGTCGCACCAGCGTCAGCAACTCGCCACTCGTGCGCATTGCTTTCCTGAATGTCGCACGCCGGTCCGTCATTACGCCGGTGGCCGATATACTGCTCCTCCTGCAGGATACGGGTTTGACCCTGAGATCGATGTTCTCGATTGCCCGTCTTGCCAAGTCCTGTTCAGCAACCGACATCTGGTCGAAATCCATCGTTCTCAACCTCTCGGCCGCGGACCACGTCAAGGCCGCATCAACTTCGACGATCGTTTCCGAATCCTGCGTCGGTCCCTGGCCACTTCGTCCTATCGTCTCGTCCCCGATCAATGCTTCGGCAGCACGCCGGTTGGCGGCTTCCGGGGATGGAGGTGGATTCGTGCCGACGACCGACGGAACCAACATGGCCATCATGCGATCCTGGTACCTGGGGTCTCGCCAGAATAGCCGGAAGACCTGGTCAAAAACGGCCTGGTGTTCCGGCCTCGAAGTCAGGCATGAGCGCAGAATGTGCCGAAAGTCGTCCCGGCTGGAGAATCCCGCGACGTCAACCGCCCGGACTGCCTCGATTATCCGATCCGTTCCGGCGCTCAGTCCGGCGCGCCGCAACGCATGCGAAAACCGGACGATGTTTGAACTCAATCGACCTCCTTGATGGGCGTTTGCCAGTCGGGCTTGGTCCATCATGCAGACCCTGATCGAGCTTCGGATCGCGATTGGGCAGCATCGAGCAATCGCGTGATTTCGGATTCCTTCAATGCCGAAATGTCGTCCCGATACTTCAGCAACGCACCAATCGTATCGGAAATCACCTTTGGCGACAGCTCAAACGTATCGAGTGCGACCAGGCATCGGGCCCAGTCGATCGTTTCGGCGATCCCCGGTCTCTTGAAGAGGTCCTCGGTTCGAAGCGCTTGAACAAAGGAGACGACCTGACCGGACAATGATGCGCCCGCTTCCGGAACACGTGCCGAGAGTATCTGCATTTCCCTGTCAAAATCAGGAAATTCGACCCAGTGGTACAGGCATCGGCGTTTCAGGGCATCATGAACCTCCCGGGTTCGATTCGAGGTCAGAACCACGATCGGCGGGGACTCTGCCGCAACAGTTCCGATCTCCGGTATGGTCACCTGGAAATCGGACAGCGCTTCGAGCAAGAACGCCTCGAACGGTTCGTCGGTTCGGTCAATCTCGTCGATCAGCAAGACCGGCGGACCTTCAGGCCGTGAACGCATTGCCTCGAGCAAAGGGCGTTCAACCAGAAACTCGGGGCCGAACAGCTCCGCGTTCAGCGAGACACGATCGGTTTGCCCCGCGGCCTCCGCCGTTCTGATCGCGATCATTTGTGCGGCAAAGTTCCATTCATAGACCGCCGAACCGGAATCGAGCCCTTCGTAACATTGCAACCGAATCAGACGTCGGCCAAGAGCAGTTGCCAGCGACTTTGCAATTGCCGTCTTTCCAACGCCGGCTTCTCCTTCAAGGAACAGCGGGCGCGGCAACCTGAGTGCGAGAAAGGTCACCGTTGCGAGCGCACGGCCGCAAATATAGTCGACCCCCGACAAAAGCCTTTGCGCATCGTCGATGGACCCCGGCAGCCGGGAACACGTTGTCCTTTCCGTGTCATGCATGTGATATCCGTTCAAATCCCGTCTCTGCTCCGCCCGATTCCCGCGTCCGTCCCTCCCCCTGGCGCCGATTCCCCTTGTCACCATTTCCGGAGACGAGGATGGGGAATCCCGGCGGATTCCAGTTCATGCAGACGCCCGGGGCCCGAAACCGTCATCGGATGACGACAATGTCATTACCACCAACCTCGGTCGAGGTCTTCTACAACAAGATAATTGCCGCAAGGGCCAGAAAGCAGAAAAATCCGACGACATCGGTAACGGTTGTGACGAAAACTCCCGACGCAAGTGCCGGGTCCAGACCGAATCGATCCAGGCCAAGAGGGATGAATATCCCCGCAAGACCGGCAACAAACAGGTTGCCGATCATGGCCAGTCCGAGCACGACTCCCAGAATCGGCGACCCAAACCAGATCAACCCGACCAGTCCGGCAATGGCGGCAAACATCAGGCCATTCAAAAGGCCGACGTTGATTTCCCGCCAAATGACACGCCACGCGTTGGCTTCTGTCAGGTCCTTCGTCGCGAGAGCCCTGACGGCAATTGTCAGTGTCTGCGTACCGGCGTTTCCTCCCATGGACGCTACGATTGGCATCAAAACGGCCAGGGCAACCACGGCTTCGATCGTGCTGGTAAACATCGCGATCACGAGTGACGCCAGGATTGACGTCAGAAAGTTGACCACAAGCCATGGAAACCTTTGCCGCGTCGTGGCGACAACACCATCGTTGAGGCTTTCCTCGCCTCCGACACCCGCCAGCCGCTTGATGTCTTCATCGGCTTCATCCTCGAAGACGTCCATTGCATCATCGATGGTAATGACGCCAACCAGTCGCCCCGCGTCATCGACGACGGGTGCAGAAACCATGTGGTACTGTTTGAAAGCATAGGCGACTTCCGAAAGACTCCGGGTCGCCGGAATCGGGTCAAAGTTGGTATCCACCAGTTCGGACAGGCTCACATCACGCGGTGATGCCATCAGGAGCGACAGTGCGACTTTTCCGACGGGCCGCATGTTTGGTTCAACAACGTAAACATGGTAAAATCGCTCCGGAAGATCGCCTGCTTCGCGCAGGTAATCGATCAGATCTCCGACGCTCCAGTGAACCGGCGCCGCAACCAGTTCCCGTTGCATCAACCGCGCAGCAGAATCTTCGGGGTATCGTAGTGACTGAGTGACAGCCGCCCGTCCCGGAACATCGAGTGCGTTCAGAACCCTTTCCCGCAGTGGCTCATCGATGTCTTCGACGATGTCGACAACATCATCTGTCTCGAGGTTTCGGACCGCCTCCTTGAGGGCATCATTTGACAGCCCCTGAATCAGTTCGCCGAGAATGCCCTCGTCGAGATCCGGCAAGATTCGTCCGTCCAGATCTGCCCCCCAGTACTCGAGAAGGCGCAACCGGGCGTCGGGTTCGATCTGTTCGAGCGAATCCGCGATATCGGCGGGGTGCATTTCCTCAAGAACGGCAACCAGCGAATCCCTGTCGCCAAGGTTCAAGGCGTCAAGAATGCCTTCGATCTTGCCGCCGATTTCATACGCCCGGTCGTCAGTTTCGTTAGTGAAATCAGTCAATGTCTTCGTCCAACCAGAGTTTCCACGACGTATATTTTACCGGCCATAGGTGCGCCAATGCCTGACGTACCTGCGCCGATTCCGCATCCTGAACCTCCGAAAATCCCGGTCGAAGCCTTGCAACAGGGGAAATTCGCCAGGACCCGGTTTGCCGTCGGCAGGTGATCGTGTGCCGACGCCGAGGTTTCCTGGCCCCAGCGTTTCGGCGGCTACTCGTATTTCCATCCCGAGCCAACCGGGAGATTTCGGGGACTGCTCCCCGATTCCATTTGCGATTGCATGTGTGCTCCGGAATCAAATCGCCACGCTGATTCCAGCCTTGCACCGCCGAGGGCGTTCATTTTATCGCTAGCCTGCGGCGTAAAGAAGCCGGTGTTCCTCGACGAAGCGGGACGTACCATCCGACATCACCTCGGAAACTGTACTGGGCCAGCCTCCGCAGTCCGGAAAACCGTGCCGCCGCGTACGATTCGCAGCCGCCAGATACTCCTGCATTTCCTGCGGGTAGACCGTGGAGCCTGCATTCGAGAAATCGTAAGGCAAGTCAGCAACATGCCCCGTGGTTACGCTTGATCGGGCACAACTATTCTGACGGCGCCCCTGCTCGCAGCCAGGATCCCAGAATCGCACGCTCGCGCTCGGTCATCCCCGTCTCGTTACCTAGCGGCATGGCAGTCGACAACACGCTCTGCGACAGAATCTCGGATGCATAAGACTGTATCTCGGCGAGAGTGTCGAAAGTCGCGCCGCCGGGTGCGGCCTCGTAATCCGGATGGGCCGGCTTTGAGGAATGACATGATGAGCAGTGTTCGGAAATGATCAGCGTCGCCTCGCCAACGTTGGCATCGGCGTCTTCAAGGTCCGGACGCCAAGCCGAAAACCAGATCGATCCGAAGGTCAAGGCGATGACCAGGGGCCATTGCCAATGCGTTACGGGGCCATGGATGCCCGCTTCATGTAGATTGAACCAAATTCTGACCGTGGCCCCGATCACGAGAATCGCAGCAATGAGCACCCAGTGGTACGGGTGCCCGAAGGCAATCGGGAAATGATTCGAGATCATCATCAGGATGACGGGGAGTGTCAGGTAATTGTTGTGCGTGGACCGGAGTTTCGCGATCTTGCCAAATCGGGCATCCGGTTCCCGACCGTTTCGAAGGTCATCGACGACAATTCGCGAGTTCGGAATGATCACGAAAAATACGTTTCCGGTCATCATGGTCGCGATTATCGCCCCGACGTGCAGCCACGCAGCCCGGGCGGTGAACAGCTTCCCGAAAGCCCACGCCAGGAAAACGATCGAGATGAAGAGGACCAAGAACACCAGAACCGGCTGGTGCCTGAGCGGCGACTTGCACAACTGGTCGTAGAGAACCCAACCGGCGACCAGCGAACCCACGGAAATCGCGATCGCTTCCTTTGCAGTCAGGTCTGCAACCAGGCGGTCGATCAGGTAGCTCTCGGCTCCCCAGTAGTAGACGATGATCATGAGGCAGAAACCGGAGAGCCAGGTCAGGTAACTTTCCCAGCGATACCAGATCAGGTCCGCTGGAAGTTGCTCGGGAGCAACCAGGAATTTTCGCGTATGATAAAATCCACCGCCGTGGACTTCCCACGTTTCCCCAGCGACACCCCGCGGCAGGCCGGTGCGGGCGCGGAGCGCGGAGTCGATTGCCATGAAATAGAACGATGTCCCGATCCATCCGATCGCGGCAACGATGTGGGCCCATCGGAACAACAGATCCAACCAGTCACGGAGGACGATTTCCATTAATTCCCTTTTCCTGATAGACCGCCACAGTTCTATATTCGGCGTTGTCAAGTTGTAAGGCAGAAACGCGCATGGGCTCAATGGCACTGCTGGACAGGACCGAATTCCTTCAATTGTTTTCCGGCATTTACGAAAGTTCTCCCTGGGTTGCCGAAACCGTCTTTGACCGTTGCGACCTTTCAGGAATTGATCGGCCCACGGGTCTGGCCGATCACATGGCACGGGTTGTTTCGCAATCGGGCAAGGATCGTCAGCTGGCACTTGTGCGGGCTCACCCCGAGTTGGCGATCAGGCCCGGTAAAGGTGAAAAGCTGACGTCATTCAGTGAGTCCGAACAATCAGGAGCCGGCCTCACGGAACTCGACGGCGGGGAGCGGGACGACTTCACCCGTTTGAACCGCCACTATCGTGAAAAGTTCGGGTTCCCGTTTATCATTGCGGTCCGCGGACTCGGTCGGGCGGCGATACTGTCGAGCATGTCAAAGCGGCTTGAAAAAGACATCGAAGAGGAGTTCAAGGAGGCGCTTCGGCAGATCGACAGGATTGCCTTTTTCCGGCTGGAATCGCTTGATTCAAAGTACGAACCGTCACACTGACGGAATTCATCCCTGAATCTCGTGTTGTCGCCGCCTCGACGACAGGAAATCCTCTCCGTGATGGCCCGGAGCCAGGCCGAGATGCGCCGCGATCGTTTCGCTGATATCGGCGAAACGGCAAATACCGACGCGGCAACCATCGGTTCCGGGCATGGCGGCCAGGAACGGAACGCGTTCCCGCGTGTGGTCCGTTCCCGGCCAGGTCGGGTCGTTACCGTGGTCGGCAGTAAGCACCAGGAGATCACCGTGCCGGATGCCGGCGAGAATCTCCGGGATACGGCGGTCGAAGCGCGCGAGCGCCCCGGCGTATCCCTCGGGATTCCGACGATGGCCGAAACGGGTATCGAATTCAACGAAATTGGCGAAAACGAGACTGCCGTCAGGGGCGAACCTTGCCAATTCGATCAGACGATCCATCCTTTCCATGTCGTCACGCCCGTCGTAAGCGAACGAAATTCCGCGTCCAGCAAAAATATCCTTGATCTTGCCTACCGCGTGCGTCGTTCCGCCGGCCTCAACCACCCGATCCAGCAGCGTCGGTTCGGGAGCACGATACGAATAGTCGCGCCTGTTTGATGTTCGGTAAAATCCTTGTTCCGCGTCGCCGGCAAAAGGCCGGGCAATGACACGCCCGACTTTCATTTCGTGCACGACATCCGCGACTTCGTCGCAAAGGCTGTACAGGCGGCACAGGCCAAATCGCTCTTCGTGGGCGGCAATCTGGAATACGCTGTCAGCCGAAGTGTAACAGATCGGCCGTGCCGTTCGAAGATGCTCGTCACCGAATTCCTCGATGACCTCAGTGCCGGAAGAATGGCAGTTGGCGAGTGTGCCATCCGAACCGCAGGCCACGGAAACCGACTGCAGCAACCAGTCCGGAAACGCCGGGACCGATCTCGGGAACACGTGCCAACTCCAGGGAAGCGGTACGCCCGCGAGTTCCCAATGGCCGGTCAAGGTGTCCTTGCCCGGTGAAACAGGCTCGGCAACGCCCCAAATCGCACTTGATGCGGGCGACTCGCCATCAACGCACCTGCCTGAAGCAAGCCGGAGAGAGGCACCGAGTCCCAAGCGAAACAGGTTAGGCAATTCAAGAGAAGTTTTTGATCCGGCAGGAAACGAATCCGCCGCAAGCGCCCGGAACAGATTGCCGAGCGTATTCGCTCCCTCGTCGCCGAAATGATCGGCGTCGGTCGCTCCTCCACAACCAACAGAATCAAGAACCGTCAAAAATGCACGCGGCATCGGGTTTCAAATCGGTTCTGTCCGGTTCTGCGCACGGGACCTGGCAGTGGCAGCGCAACCGAACGTCAACTTCACCAGATCAGGCGTCGACGGCCAGGTGATCGGCCGAGAACGCTCCGGGAAACAGTGACCCGACCGTCGTTACAGCGACGATCCCGGACGGGTCGGCCAGGTAGACTCGCGCTTCGGGCCGTGAAAACTCTGCAAGCTTCTGGCGGCACCCCCCGCATGGGACCACGGCCCGCTTGCCGCCCGCGACGACAAGCACATCCGAAATCAGGGTTTCACCTGCTACGACCATAGCCGCAATTGCACCCGCCTCGGCGCAAGTTCCTTCCGGATAAGCGGCGTTTTCAACATTGCAACCCGAGAAGATCGAACCGGACATCGTTCGAATCGCCGCGCCCACCTGAAAGTGAGAATAAGGTGCATAGGCATTTTTCCGTGCGCGGTTCGCAGCGGCAAGCAAAACTTCGGCAATGGCAGGATCAGCGTCGGGTGACTCCTTTTGTCCCGACTCGCGTGTCATTGGGCAGGATATCCCAGTCGCGTCAACGCGGACGCGATCTCGTCGAGTACGACCGGGTCTTCAATGGTCGCAGGCATTTTCCATTCCTGTCCGTCCGCAATCTTGACCATGGTGGACCGAAGGATCTTGCCGGATCTCGTTTTCGGGAGACGGTCAACGACAGCAGCTTGCTTGAACGCCGCGACCGGTCCGATTCTTCCTCGGACGGCGGCAACACATTCGCCGACGATCTCGTCTTCAGGTCTCTTGCATCCGGCGTTCAGGCACAGGAACCCCAATGGAAGTTGTCCTTTCAGCTGGTCGTGAACCCCAATGACCGCGCATTCTGCAACATCTGGGTGGTCGGAGAGAATCTCTTCCATTTGACCCGTCGACAGGCGATGCCCGGCGACGTTGATGACATCATCGGTCCGGGCCATGACATAGCAATAACCGTCTTCATCCTGGATCCCCGCATCTCCGGTGTCGTAGTAGCCTTCGAATCTCGAGAGATAGGCCTCCTGATATCGCTCGTCTGCGTTCCACAGCGTCGGAAGACACCCAGGAGGCAAAGGCAAGCGGACGGCAATCGATCCGAGTTCACCTCTTGGAACTTCGTTGCATTCATCGTCCAGGATCCGGACGTCGAACCCTGGCATCGGCACCCCTGCCGAGCCGAGCTTGACAGGGATCTTTTCCTTACCCCAGGGATAACCGGCGATCGTGTACCCGGTTTCCGTCTGCCACCAGTGA
Organism: Paracoccaceae bacterium; assembly: GCA_963664045.2. Lineage (GTDB taxonomy): Bacteria > Pseudomonadota > Alphaproteobacteria > Rhodobacterales > Rhodobacteraceae > JAPPHA01. The sequence continues at coordinate 21,236 of CAXXGT010000010.1, forward strand.
TCGAGAACCGGAACCTGCAGGTGTGTTCGCGCCCATTCAACCGTGTCGGGGTCGGAACGCTCTCCGGCGAGAAAGAGCGACTTGAGACAGGAGAGATCAAAACCAGGAATCAGGTCTGCGTTCGGGTCTGCCCGTTTGATCGCCCTGAACGCGGTCGGCGCGGTAAACAGGCTCTTGACCCCGTGTTCGCTGATTACCCTCCAGAACGTCCCGGCGTCCGGCGTTCCTACCGGCTTGCCTTCAAAAACGATGGTCGTGTTTCCGTAAACCAGCGGGGCATAGACGATGTACGAGTGACCGACGACCCAGCCGACATCGGACGCGGCCCAGAAGACATCGCCGGGATCAACATCGTAAATGTTTTTCATTGTCCAATTGAGCGCGACCAGATGACCGGCCGTTGGTCGGACGACGCCCTTTGGCTTGCCCGTCGTACCCGAGGTGTAGAGAATGTATGCCGGGTCTGATCCGCGCACTGCGACGCAGTTCGCCGGTTCAACTCCCGCCTGGCTTTCGATCCAGTCGACATCGCGACCGGAAACAAGTTCTGCCCGGAGCACGTCCCTTTGGAAAATGATACAGAATTCAGGGCTGTGCGCCGAGTATTTCAATGCGGAATCAAGAAGGGGCTTGTAAGCGACAACCCGGGACGGCTCGATCCCGCACGATCCTGCAATCACGGCCTTTGGAGTGGCGTCATCGATTCTGGCCGCCAGTTCTTCCGCCGCGAATCCACCAAAGACGACCGAGTGTATGGCGCCAATCCGCGCGCAGGCCAGCATGGCGACGAGCGCTTCGGGAATCATCGGCATGTAGATCACGACACGGTCGCCCTTTCCCACACCGCGGGCCCGGAGCGCGCCCCCGAGCCGGGCGGTCGCCTGTTGCAAATCACGAAACGTCAGTTTCGACACGGACCCGGTGACCGGACTGTCGTGAATGATCGCGACACGGTCCCCGTGGCCGTTCTCCACGTGCCGGTCGACGCAGTTGTAACAGCCATTGATTTCGGAATCTCCGAACCAGGCATAGAACGGCGCCCGGCTCCGGTCCAATGCAGCGGTTGGCGCGCGAATCCAATCGAGAGCCCCGGCTGCGCCCAGCCAAAAGGCCTCCGGGTTTCGCATCGACTCTTCATATACGGCTCGAAATGACACGGACTTCACCTCCCCGTCTTCCGTCTTGTTTCCTGCCCGGTTGTTATTCAACCGGGTCCTTCCGGCTTTCCTGGATCAGCTTGAGGATTTCTCTCGCTGCCTCCGGAATTTTGGTTCCTGGCCCGAAGATTGCCTTGACTCCGTGTTCTTCAAGAAAGCCATAATCCTTTTGGGGGATCACGCCGCCGCAAACAACAAGGATGTCACCCGCATCCTGGTCACGAAGCTCCCGTACCAGTTCAGGTGCCAATGTCTTGTGTGCCGCCGCCTGCGACGAGATGCCGATCACGTGAACATCGTTGTCAATGGCATCTTCGGCCGCTTCGGCAGGCGTTTGAAACAGGGGCCCGACATCGACGTCGAAACCGATGTCGGCAAACGCCGTCGCAATCACCTTTGCGCCCCGGTCATGACCATCCTGCCCCAGTTTGACAACCAGCATTCGTGGGCGACGGCCCTCGAGTTCGGAAAACCCGTCAACTTCGGAACGGATCCTGTCGAATCCCTCATCCCCGCCGTGTGCAGGTCCGTAAACACCCGTCACCGTCTTCACTTGAGCCCTGTATCGCCCAAACTCGTCTTCCATCGCTCGTGAAATCTCTCCGACAGTTGCACGGTTGCGGGCTGCATCGATCGCCAGGGTCAACAGGTTGCCCTTCCCGGTCGAAGCGCAGTTGCGCAAGGCTTCCAGGGCAGCCCGGCACGCATCGTCATCACGCCTTTGGCGGACTCCCTGGAGCCGCCTGATCTGCGCGGCCCGAACTGCAGAATTGTCGATTTCCCGGTAATCGATTTCCGGTTCTGTATCCAGCCTGAAACGATTGACACCAACGATCACCTCGGTGCCCCGATCAATCCCCGCCTGACGCCGGGCTGCGGCCGCCTCGATGTGCATCTTCGGTGTCCCATCCATTACGGCCTGCGTCATGCCGCCCTGGTCGTCGATTTCACGGATGATCTTTCTTGCCTCGCCGGCAAGTTCGGCGGTCAGTGATTCGACGTAGTAGGACCCGGCAAGTGGATCGACGACATTCGGTATTCCGGTCTCGTGCTGCAGGATCAGCTGGGTGTTTCGCGCGATTCTGGCACTTTCCTCGGTCGGCAGGGCAATGGCTTCGTCGAAACTGTTGGTGTGCAGCGACTGGGTCCCTCCGAGGACAGCCGAGAGCGCCTCGTAAGCAGTGCGGACAATGTTGTTGTACGGATCCTGTTCCTGAAGAGAAACGCCGGATGTCTGGCAATGCGTTCGCAGCATCAATGACCGCGGATTCCGCGGATTGAACTCGCTCATGATTTCCGACCAGAGCAAGCGGGCCGCCCTGAGTTTGGCTACCTCCATGAAGAAGTTCATACCGATGGCGAAGAAGAACGACAGCCTTCCGGCGAACCTATCGACGTCCAGACCTCGTGAAAGCGCGGCCTTGACGTATTCCTTGCCATCGGCAAGCGTGAATGCGAGTTCCTGCGTCAATGTCGCTCCGGCTTCCTGCATGTGGTAGCCGGAAATCGAAATCGAGTTGAATCTCGGCATGTGTTTCGATGTGAATTCAATGATGTCGGCCACGATTCGCATGGATGGTTCAGGCGGATAGATGAACGTATTCCGCACCATGAACTCCTTCAGGATATCGTTCTGAATGGTTCCCGAAAGCTTGTCCCGGGAAACTCCCTGTTCCTCGCCCGCCACGATGAACGACGCCAGCACCGGGATGACCGCACCGTTCATTGTCATGGATACCGAAACCGAATCCAGGGGAATGCAGTCAAAGAGGACATTCATGTCCTCGACACTGTCGATGGCAACACCGGCCTTGCCCACATCACCGACAACACGGGGATGGTCACTGTCGTAACCTCGGTGTGTTGCGAGATCGAATGCCACCGAAATCCCCTGTTGGCCCGAAGCCAGGTTGTCGCGATAGAACGCGTTCGATTCCTCTGCGGTCGAAAATCCTGCATACTGGCGGATGGTCCATGGTCGACCGGCATACATTGTCGCTCGTGGGCCGCGAACGAACGGGTTGGTGCCCGGAAGGCTGTCGACATGGTCGATTCCGTCGAGATCTTTCCGGGTATAGAGCGGTTTGACGTCGATTCCTTCGGGCGTCCGCCAGATCAGGTCGTCCGGATTCCTGTTCCTGAGTTCATTTGACGCCAACTGTTCCCAAGCCTTCAATCCTGAATGATCCATTGCTACTGTGACTCCTGCAATCGAACTCGGATTCTCGTGACTACTCAGAAAACGGATGCCACATGCTCCACAGTATGACAAAATGCACCGTCATGAAAATGCTTCAGATCGGATTGGTTGCCGCGATTTCCACGGCCATGGTTGCGTACGCTTCGAGCGACTCCATTTTTCACGAATCCCAAGCGTCGGATTTGTCCGAATTTCTCTGGAAAAACCGCCCGATCGTCGTTTTTTCCGACAGTCCGAATGATCCGAATTTCATTCGGCAGCTGGAATTGCTTCACGAGCGCACCGAGGACCTTGAAGAACGCGACGTCGTCGTCCTGACAGACACTGATCCTTCAGTCACTGGTCCGCTCCGCAAACAACTCCGTCCGCGCGGGTTCATGCTGGTGATCATCGGCAAGGACGGAGAAGTCAAACTTCGCAAGCCGTTTCCATGGTCGGTTCGCGAAATCTCGAGGGCGATCGACAAAATGCCGTTGCGTCAACAGGAAGTCCTGAATCGTTGACACCGGGCCTCAGGCCTTGTCGTCGGCCTCATCCCGTTCGAACGTCATGATGACATCATCGACCGCGAGGTTGTCTCCGACGCCGACGAGGATACTGTCCACTCGCCTGCTCTTTTCGGCCCTGAGCAGGTTTTCCATCTTCATCGCCTCGACGGTGCAAAGCGCCTGCCCGTCCTCGACGTCGTCACCTTCCTCGACGTGAAGCGCGACCACCAGGCCCGGCATTGGGCACAGCAACGATCCGGACGTATCCCATTCGGGTTTTTCGATCATGAATTTCGAGAGTTCAAAGTGACGCGGTGTCCGCACGTAGACATCCAGCCGTGCTCCACGATAGTGAATTCGAAATCCACTTGCCGTGATCCAGGCTTGCAGAATGATCCGCTCGTCGTTGATACAGACTTCCACGACACGTTGCCCGGGCGTCCACGGAGACTCGACGCGATACGTCTCGCCGTCCGTGAATGCGACAGTCGTACCGGACGAATCAGACGTGGTTTCGACCGGGAAATCATGCCCGCGCAGGCTGACGAACCAGGACGTGCCGACCACCCGCGCATGGTGCGACATCCGGCCTGAAATCCGTGAATCCCTGATTTCCCGTACCCGGTACATTGCCACTGCCACCGCGGCCATTCTGCGAAGGTCTGTTTCGTCAAGTTCAACCCCGCTGAATCCGTCCGGAAAGTTTTCGCCGATGAAACTCGTCGTCGCGTCCCCGGACACGTACTCGTGGTGTCCCATCACTGCCAGGAGAAACGGCAGGTTATTGCCCACACCCTCCAGTTCGAATGCTTCCAGGGCATCACGCATGCGGGGGATCGCCGTGTCCCGGTCCTTGCCGTGCACACACAGTTTGGCAATCATCGGGTCATAGTGGATCGAGATTTCGTCGCCTTCACTGACGCCCGTATCGACTCGGACCATGCCCTCCTCTTCCGGCGGAGGCTTGTAGCGGATCAACCGCCCTACCGACGGCAAGAATCCCCGATACGGATCCTCTGCGTAGATCCGGCATTCGATCGCCCACCCATCGATCGAAATTTCGTCCTGGGTCACGGAAAGCGGTCGATCGGCTGCGATGTTGATCATTTCTTCGACCAGGTCGATACCGGTGGTGAGTTCCGTTACCGGATGCTCAACCTGCAGACGCGTATTCATCTCCAGGAAATAGAAGTTGCGGTCCTTGTCGACAATGAACTCGACCGTGCCCGCACTCCGGTACCCGACGGCCTTCGCCAGGGCGACGGCCTGCTCTCCCATGAATTTCCGTGTGCGGGTGTCCAGGAACGGGGACGGCGCCTCCTCGACAACCTTTTGATTTCGCCGCTGAATCGAACACTCCCGTTCGTTGAGGTAAACGCAGTTTCCGTGGGCGTCCGCCAGCACCTGGATTTCAATGTGGCGCGGAGATTCAACGAATTTCTCGACAAAAAGCCGATCATCGCCAAATGACGACAGTGATTCGGATGCAGCCATGCCGAAGCCTTGCCTGACGTCATCATCGTTCCGCGCGATTCTCATTCCCTTGCCTCCACCGCCGGCGGAAGCCTTGATCATGACCGGGTAGCCGATCGCACGCGCGGTCGTGACCGCCTCGCCTGGGTCGACCACGAGTTCGGCGCCCCCCGGAACCGTGTAGACTCCGGCGTCGGTTGCGATTTTCTTTGCGGCAATCTTGTCGCCCATCGCGGCAATCGCACGGACCGGCGGACCGATAAACGTGATTCCTGCCTTCGAAAGAGCGGCAGCAAATCCCTGATTTTCGGACAGGAATCCGTAACCTGGATGTACAGCATCTGCCCCCGATTCCTTTGCCGCTTTCAGGACTCTGTCGATATCGATGTACGATTCCGCAGCCGGTGGCGGTCCGATGTTCTCGGCTTCGTCAGCCATGCGAACATGCAGCGAGTCCCGGTCGGCATCCGAAAAAACCGCAACGGTTCGAATACCCATTCGCCGCGCCGTCTTGATGACCCGGCATGCGATTTCGCCGCGATTCGCAATCAGGATTTTTCTAAACATGGAGGAGTCCCGTTGCTTCCCTGTATCCGCAACTCCCCGGGTTTACCCGGCCGTTCAAGCCGGACAACGGGACACCCGGGACTTCCGGGAGCCGGATTCCTACGATTGTCTTGCAGTCCGGGCAGACCAAGGTCGTCAATAGCAAATCGACGCTTGCGCTGATGTCTGGCAGGAGCACCCGACGCCCCATCTATATTTCCGGGCAGTTTCGTACCAACATAACATTATGACCGGGGCGGTTGTCACCGGCCCCGGCCATGAAAATCAAGAGAAAAAGGTGATTAATTTACGCCTTTCCCATGGATTCTTCTTCCATGACCATGTCTTCCATGGCGTCTTCCATCTCCATCTCCATCTCCATTTCCTCTTCCTCGACCTGACCACAGGCGGCAAGGCCGAGTAAGAGAATTGCAGCGGCCGCAATCTTTACTGTATTCATTGTCTCTTCTCCTGATGGTGCCGGGGCGATAGCGCAATTGACCCGGCTGGGATTACCGCAAATGTGCGGTGTCTTGCCTTTTAGCACATCTTGCTGACCATAAAAACACGATGTTGTCAATTCCGGCGGATTTCGGTGGCGTTTGCCGGGTTTTCAATTGACCGGCTGCCGCGCATCAACTCGGGAACTGCCGGACTGTCCGTCCACAAGGGACAGGATCTTCGACGGCGAATCTGCCCCCCGGCTACCGGCGTTCAGGCTTTTCAGATGCGATCATGACCTTGAATCCGGCTGGCAGGATCAGGGAGCGAGCAAACGATCCTGATGAATTGTCGGCCTGAACCCCTTGAACGACTTCGCGTGCAGTTCCGGACTTCAATCATCCGGCAGATCTGACGTTCCTGCAGGACGGGGTCGAAAATCCCGCCTGCTACGCTCGCTGATTGAGCCCCAGGATTTTCTCAAGCCGAAACGGCAGGATCATAACGGCAGGTTGTCATGCTTTTTTCTCGGGTTTTTTAGTGTCTTGCCACGGAGCGCGGCAAAAGCGCGGCAAACCCGCACACGGGTATTCCGCGGTGTGATGACTTCGTCGATAAAACCCTTTTCCGCTGCCACGAAGGGATTGGCGAATCGCGTTTCATAGTCAGACGTGTGTTTGGCGATCGCCTCCGGGTTTCCCGCCTCGGACCGGTACAGGATTTCAACGGCACCCTTTGCCCCCATGACGGCGATTTCCGCAGTCGGCCAGGCATAGTTGATATCTCCCCTGAGATGTTTTGAAGCCATGACATCATACGCTCCACCATAGGCCTTGCGCGCAATGACAGTCACCTTGGGTACGGTCGCCTCTCCGAACGCAAACAGCAGCTTTGCACCGTGTTTGATCACGCCGCCGTACTCCTGAGCTGTTCCCGGCAAGAAGCCGGGGACGTCGACGAATGTCAGGATAGGAATACCGAAGGCGTCGCAGAACCGAACGAATCGCGCGGCCTTTCGCGACGACTCGATATCCAGGCACCCGGCAAGAATCATCGGCTGGTTTGCCACGACTCCGACCGTGGATCCTTCAAGCCGGATAAGTCCCACGATGATATTCCTGGCAAAATCCCCCTGAATCTCGAAGAAAAATCTTTCATCCGCAATACTTTGAACCAGTTCCTTCATGTCATACGGAGCATTCGGACTTCCGGGAACCAGGGAATCAAGTGCGGGGACTTCCCTACCTGGGTCATCATCGAAATCACGAACTGGCGGCCCCTGGCGGTTGTTGAGAGGGAGAAAATCGAAGAACCGCCGAATTTCCATCAGCGTTTCAAGGTCGTTGTCGAATGCGCCGTCCGCGACTCCGGACCTTTCCGTATGGGTTTTCGCCCCTCCAAGTTCCTCTGCGGTCACGATTTCATTGGTCACCGTCCTGACGACATCTGGTCCGGTAACAAACATGTAGGAACTGTCTCTGACCATGAAGATGAAATCGGTCATCGCCGGTGAATACACGGCGCCACCTGCACATGGTCCCATGATGACGCTGATCTGTGGAATGACTCCTGAAGCGAGGATATTGTTCTGAAACACGTCAGCGTAGCCTGCGAGTGACGCGACTCCTTCCTGAATCCGGGCACCGCCCGAGTCATTCAATCCGATCACGGGAGCGCCGTTTCGCAAGGCCATCTCCTGAATCTTGCAGATCTTCGCGGCATGGGTTTCCGATAGTGAGCCTCCGAAAACCGTAAAATCCTGCGAAAAAACATAAACCTGTCGACCGTTTATTGTACCCCAGCCGGTCACGACCCCGTCTCCCGGGTAATGCAACCTGTCCATGCCGAATTCCGTGCAGCGATGGGTAACGTACATGTCGAATTCTTCAAATGAGTCCTCATCAAGAAGAATCTCGAGACGTTCGCGTGCTGTCAGCTTGCCCTTTGCATGCTGGCTGTCGATACGCCTTTGGCCACCTCCCAATCGGGCGGCGTTCCGGCGGTTCTCAAGTTCCGCAACGATACTGTGCATGTCTATGTCTCCACCCCCCATTCGCGGAGGTATCCCGTACATTGCCGGTCACAACGACCGGGCAAGCCAGTGTTGATGTCCCTTGGTCAAATCAAACTGAGGCATATTCGGATACATCCGGTTTCGGGTCAATTCCTTCGGTCGTGACAATCGTGCGACTGCTGCAGTTCTCGGCTTTTCTCGTGAGCCTCATCCAGGGCCACGAAGGATGTCGACAATCCGCTTAACAGGGACATTGGCGGCATGCAGGGTCACGGCAACGTCAATCATGACTGCTGGCAACCAACGGCAACACTTGGAATCGCGGTTCCCGGAATCCACGCTTCGGCAGGTTGATCACGGGACCGGAGCGCGTCAACGACTCCCCGGAAACAATCGACGCATGCGTTCAAGTTCAGCGTCGATGCGTTCCTGCAATCCCATCGGGATGCGCAAATCCACCGATCCGCAAGGATTCGCCTTTGGGCATCCTACTGTCGGACAGGTTCGGTTTGATTCCGTCAAGGGGCGAAGTGTCTGAAGTGAAACATCGCACGAACTCCTGGATTTTTTGGCTCAGGCGGCTCGTTTTCTGCTCGACCTGATTCTCTGGAGCCGAGAGTTCAGGGATCTCGCTTCATCACCGAGGAATGGGTGCCAACGGCTCGGAGCAGACTGTTGCCTACCCTACGCCTGCGCCTGCGCTTCGCCCTTGGCAAATGAAGGCTGCAGGGCTTCTGCCCAGACGCAGTGGCCGACATCATGGGCACCCAGGACGACAAGGAGAACTGCCTCCAGCTCCGAAACATTACGGAATCCCCGCAGGACGCCGTCCGGCACAACCATCCCGTCAAAGGGCTCAAGGACCACCGAGTGTTCGCCGTCGTCGCCCCAGTAGATTTCCCACCTTCCCGTGAGAGCTATGAATGTCTCCTCCGATCCGTGACTGTGCAAGGCGGCACCGTTGCCGGATGCCGCCTTTACGAAATCAATATGGTAGTTTTCAGCTTGCTCGACGGCAGTGCCCTCGAGTTGTTCTTCTTCCGGGCCACTACCGAGCGCACTGAAAAGGGTTCGGACGTGTCCGGGCAAGGAGCAATCAAGATATGCGTTCGGAGAAGGGACCAGTTCACCAAATCGCCAGACACGGCCTTCCATATCCGCAGGTGAAATTTTTTTCGATTTTCCGAACCACGCTCCAATCCTGGAATCAAATTTCACATCGCGTTCATTTCTCATAGGTGTTCTCCCTGGTCCGCAACTTCTCGTTTGGCCAAGCTGAAAACTGGCATTTGATCCCTAAGTTCAGCGTGGCGTCAAAATCATATGGATTCCTCGGGGACATCCCAAGGTCCTTGTTTCAAGCGGCCACTGCCCGTTGCGTGATCCAGTGGAGCGGGGCACCCACCTTCGGTTCCCGGATTACACCTCATGGCGAGGACGGCGGTAGACCAGATGCCGCGGCACCCGATGAACCGACCGGTACCGTACCACCAGCAGCCTTTTTCCTGCCTACCACAGGCGCGGTTCAGCGAATACTCGTTGACGGGGAATGCCCCACTCATTCTTGCGTACCCGCGTTTTTACCCCGATGTTTTCCGTCTGCGGCTGCACCGGCCGGATCCGGAACCCCGTATTGCTGTCGGATGGCACGCGGCGGATGCACACAGGATCCGGATCCAAGTTTTGCGAGCGGTCAGCTGCCGGCATTGTCAACCATCGAAGAACATCGAAAAAACCCAGCGCATTCGATCCGTCTCTGATTTCGCCGAGTGAACCCGGTTTCCTTCCTCCGGTTCAGATCACGAACTCGAAATAAAAAGCAGTTGGCAGGGATTGGCAATTCAACGAGGATGGCCGTCGGTTTTCGTAGACAGAAACCATGAATCACCATAGGTCACTTCTCATGGAAACCAGAATTCCCGTTCGGTTCCTTGACCGGCACAGTCCTCCCCATATTGCCACGCTGGTACTCATAACCTCGATTTCATCGATGTCGATGAATATCTTCCTGGCCTCTTTGCCCGCCATGGCAATCTATTTCGATACAACGCCGGCCGTATTGCAGTACTCGATTTCCGGGTTCGTCTTTCTCTCCGGTATCATGCAGTTGGTGATCGGACCGCTGTCCGACCGCTACGGGCGGCGGAGGGTATTGCTGGTTTCGATATCCATATTTGCCGTTGTTTCCGCCGGTGCAGCATATTCTCCGAACATCGAGACCTTTTTGCTTTGCCGTGTCTTCCAGACATCGATCGTTTCTGGACTTGTCTTATCCAGAGCCATCGCGAGAGACATCGTCGGGGCGACCCGTTCGGCGAGCTTTATCGGCTACATAACCATGGGCATGGCATTGGTGCCGATGGTCGCACCTCCGATCGGCGGCATCTTGCAGGAGTATTCGGGATGGCAGGCCAATTTCCTGGTTCAGTCAGGCGTTGCAATTGTGGCATTGATCCTGGTTTACCTGGACCTTGGTGAAACGGCTTCACGTGCCACCGGCGGTTTCACGAGGCTGTTCGGGATGTTACCCGAACTCATTCGGTCGCGGCGGTTCTGGGGATATTCGGTAACCGGAGCGTTTACGGCAGGGACGTTTTTCGCCTATCTCGGGGGAAGCCCCTTTGTTGGCGCACGGGTATATGGTCTGGAACCCGGGCAGATCGGTTTCTATTTTTGTTTCGCGCCCCTCGGGTATTTCTTCGGGAACGCATTTTCCGGTCGTTTCGCCGTTCGGGTCGGCATGAGGCGGATGGTCATCGCTGGTGCTATCATCGTGACTCTCGGAATGGGCGCGTCGCTCATATGCCTGCTCGCGGGAGCAACCCACGCACTGGCGTTCTTCGGCTTCACGGTATTCATAGGAATAGGGAATGGCCTGACATTGCCAAGTGCGAACGCGGGAATCATGTCCGTTCGACCAGAACTCGCTGGTGCCGCATCAGGAATCGGCGGCTCACTGATGACTTTCGGTGGCGGGACGATGTCACTGATTTCCGGCAACCTCGTCGCGCTCGAAACAAGCGCAGAAATCCTGCTCGTTTGTATCCTGTTTTCAGGATGCATGGGAATCATCGCCGCCCTTTACACGGCCCGGGTCGAAGCCCTGGTCAGGAACCCCTGAAACCCGACCATTGCAGCGGCTTCTCACGGGTTCCCGCTGCCCGCAATTTCCCGGTGCGCCGGAAAGGCGCATTTTTCCGGACACGGAATTCGGAGTGCATCGCCGCCATGCGCGATACGGCTTCCCGATTTCGGCGGCACGCAGTGCTCAAGGTCGAGGCGGCCTTTCATCCTCGGTACGCCTATGGCCACGAGCAGCTTTTTCTGTCCGTTCAAGGCAATGCCAGGAGTGCGGTGAAGCGGCTCCGTCGTCTTTGCCTTCCATCCACTCAAACGATAGCCTCCCGCACGGGCGCCCGCGCTGACATGTCCAACCTCCGGGTACAGATTATTCCCTGTGGTCATCGGTTAGGCGCTGGGAGTGGATTCTCTATGTCGGACTGCACATTTTTTAGTGCGTTGTAATTAAGCGATTATTTTTCTGCCTGTTCGTCGGTGATCTCCGGGTTCACCGGTTTTCGCGAAAAAACACCGGATGGGCTGCGATTTTTCCATGATCCGGTGATTTTCGCTCAATTCCCGACCCCGGGCGGCAGGTATGGTAGAGTGCTCCAAAGCAAAAAAAGCTCCGAAGTCGGGGCAAAAAAGGAGCACTCCGATGCAGAACCTACAGGCTGAACCTCCCCTTGCCAACTCCACCCTCAACGATGCCGAAGATGTCATGGAGGCGGCAGGTGACCGCCTGAGGCGGGCGAAGAATGAGGTGATCCGGTCCGACGCCGCCCGTGGGATGGCAGATGATGTTGCGGTGATGTTCATGCAGGACCCACTGAAGGCCGAGCTTGTGTTTCGCGACGTGATCCATGACTTCGCCCGCGCGGTCCTCGGCGATGCCTTCGAGCGGATTGACGATCATGGGGACTGCCTGGAAGTCGACGGCCGAACCTACAGGAAGGTCGACGCCACAAGGGGCCATGCGATGACGATGTTCGGCCCGGTCGGCTACGACCGCGCGCGCTACCGTCCGTCGGACGGGGGCGCGTCGGTGTTCCCGACCGAGCGTGTGCTCGGCCTGACCGAGAGCAGCCTGACGCCTGCGGCGGCGGGCCTGTCGCTTTATCTCATGGCCAACCTGAGTGCGCGCGAGAGCGCCGATGCCTGGGATCGGCTTTGCGGCATGGGCCCATCGCCGAGTTCCCTGATACAGATGACCGCCGAGGCGGGGCGCCGCTTCGAGGACTGCTCTGGTGATCTCCTGGCGGACCTGCGGTCGGAAGAGGAGGTTCACGAGGATGCGACTGCGCTGCTTGTCTCCCTCGACGGGGTCATGGTCCGCATGAATGCGGAGACGGTGGACGGCAACGCGGTCGAGGCGGGCTGGCGCGAGGCCTCGAGTGGCGTTGTCTCCTTGCTCGATGCCGATGGGAACATGGTGCAGAGCAGCTATTTCGGGCGTCTCCCGGAGCGGGGCAAGACGAGCCTGAAGGCGCAGGTGAGCCGGGAAGCGTTCCATTGGCTGGAGCGCAAGGAGGACCTGAAGGTGGTGGCGATCGCCGATGGCGCCCGAGACAATGACATTTCTGGACATGTTCAGCCCCGATGTCGTGCTGATAGATTATTTTCATGCTGCACAACATCTCAAGGCGGCGGCCGACGCTGCTTTCGGTCCGGACAGCGCGGAAGGCGAAGCCTGGTTCGAGAAATGGCGCCACGTCCTTCGCCACGACCCCAAGGGGGCAGGAAAGGTCATCGACGCGCTCCGCTACCTGCTGAGCAAGGGAAAGGCCAGAACCGACATTGCTCGCGAGCTCGGCTACTTTCGCAACAACCGGAAACGCATGAACTACCGTGAAGTCGCCGATGCAGGCTACCCGATCGGATCGGGTGCGGTGGAGGCCGCGAACAGGTTTCTGGTCAACTCCCGCATGAAGCGATCGGGTCAACGCTGGGGACGTGACGGCGGCCAGGGCGTGCTGACGTTCCGGTCACTGCTCAGGTCGGATCGCTTCGACCGGGCATGGGCTGTGCTCGCCCGGAGTTGGCAGCAATGGAAGCCGCCAACAGCCTCCAACGACAATCCGGCCTTGGCGTTTGCCGCGTGATTCGCTTTTGCAACCTTGATCCGCGAAAAACCGCGCCATAGGGGAATCACTCCCTAGGCGCTTGAAAGCCGTGACTACAATTTATATTTGTAGTTTCGTATCGAGGCCCACTGATGATCAAAGAATGGGGATTATATACTTGATTGAAATTCACCGTCTGGCGTGGGTTTCTCGCGGTCGTCTTCCTGGCGATTTTCCACTCTGCGCAACAGGGCGCGGCCTACGTCCTTCGGGGTCGTGCCCCTGTACGCAGGGTTCAGTACCTCGATCGGTTTTCTTTCGTTATCCTCGATCATTCCAGCTTCTCCTTGCCCACCTCGGTTGCAGGAACGCCGACCAGTAGCAGCGGGCACGGGCTGCCAACACCACGCTCTATTCGGCTTTGTAGCTTGGCCCAATGTGTCGTCGCTGCGCCGAACTTGTCAGCGACGAATTTCCTTGCCCAGTCCGCGGCGATCTCTTCAAAGCCCAGCGTTTCATATTGCCCTGGCCGACGATGTTCCGGCGCGACCTTTCCGGTTCGATGCGCAAATCGCCAAGGAGGATCGGCGAGGATTGTCCCAAAAGTCTGTCCATCGAGGTCTACCGCCAAATCTTCGGCGGCACTCACGATACCAAGTCCCGATACATGATCCTCTTTCCGACCATGCGGACAACAACAGCTTCCATCTGTTTCAGCGTATCTTCCTCCCTCACGTTGTGGCGTCCGGCAAACTCATTCACATAGCGATGCAAATGCTTCGCGCTCATGTGATGATAGACGCCGATATACCCGCGCTTCAGCATCGACCAGAACGATTCCATGCCGTTCGTGTGGGCTTGTTCCCGGACATATTCGCCGACCGAATGCTTGACCGCTTCATGATCGAACGGCATTCCCCGATACGCCTTGGCATCGTCGGTGTAGACCTTGGCATCCGGCTCAGCATGGTCTGCAACGAAGCCTTGCAAGGTCGGCGCATCGGTTGATTCGATCACCTTGGCGGCAACCTGGTTGCTCTCACGATCCTTCGCGCCGACAACGGCGGTTTTCCCGACCGCGCCGCGCCCGGTGTCAGCCAGTTCCTCGCGCCTGGCGTTGCTCATGTTCTTGCGTTTGCCGCCCATGTAGGTTTCGTCAACCTCGACCGGGCCAGCGAATGGAACGTCGGCACATTCGCCCGACCACGCTTCCCGGATGCGGTGCAGCATGAACCAAGCCGTCTTTTGCGTCACCTTGATATCCCGATGCAGTTTCATCGAGGACACGCCTTTCAGGCTGGTCATTTCGAGGTAAATGGCAAAGACCCACTTGCGCAACGGAACCTTGGATCGCTCCAGGGCCGTCCCGATCCGCACGGAAAATGCTTGCTGACAACCCTGGCAGTAGTAGGGCAGGCCGGACGTTTTCGCGGCGATCGAAGTTTCGGTGCAACCGCAACGCGGACAGTGCCGGGCATTCGGCCAGATCAGGCTTTCGAACCATTCCGTTGCCGATTGCTCCGTCGGAAACATGTCGGTCAGCTCGATGATGCTGATGCCTTCGCGGTAGTGCTTGCCGGGTGCTGATTTTACCATGACCTTTAACCTCCTGATTCTTTTATAGGAATCATTTGGATTTCAGGCAAGTATATAAGCCCCCAAAGAATACACCCTGCGCGAAGCAAAGGCACGGCTCTCTGAACTGCTCGACCTGGCATCGGCCGGTGTCGTGATCGAAATATCGCGTCAGGGCACCAAGAAGGGTCGATTCAAGCTCGTGTCGTGCGACGGGTCTTTCGGACAGCGCAGTCCCGGTGCTCTCAAGGACAAGATTGTTGTACCGGACAATTTCGACGCCGAAGCCCCGGACATCATTGCTGACTTTGAGGGTTGAGCGCGCGTGCGGGTTCTCATCGACACCCTGGCACTCCTCTGGTGGTTGACTGATTCCGAGAAGCTTGGACCAAAAGCACACCGAATTTTCTTGTCCGATGAGCCAGTCATCAGCCCAGTTCTCCTCTGGGAAATCGCGATCAAGGCGAGCTTGGGGAAACTGACCGCTGATGTCGCAGAGATCTGCGAAGTCATCACCGCACAGGGTTTTGAACGCCTGGGTTTCTCGGATCGGCATATGATCACGTTGCAAACCCTGCCCTTTCATCACCGCGACCCGTTTGACCGAATGTTGATAGTTCAAAGCGAAGTAGAACAGCTTCCGCTTCTCACATCCGACGAGAAGTTTGCCGCTTACTCCGTTCAAACCCTGAATAGTATGCTCTAGCCTCAATCGCTCATCCTTGGAACAATCCCCAGGTCAGGAATTCCGTTCGGCTGGGAGTAATTTCGGGCAGGTTTTTTCCCGAAACAAAGGAGCAAGCTCTTTCGATCCCTGGATCGCGCTACCGAATCGATTCAAGGTTGAAATTTGACGCGGTGTTCTGAAACCCGCGTTCTCGGGGATCCCGGATGTGCGGGCGCCGGACTATCGTTGTGTCCGTACGCAAAGGCGTCAATCTTGCGACGGTCACGAACAGGTGTTTGAGCAGGAGCATGTCCGGAATACGAATACGGGCGGAACCGTTGCGCAGTTGGTTCGTGATTCACATGACGCGCGGCCCCGTGCCACGACTATACGCGATGTATGCCCAAGGAATCGCGATCAGTAGTGAATCCGATAAGCATGATCCGTTACGCCTGCGTAATTCACCTATTCAATCATCACGGCGCATTCGAGAAATGGTGATTGCTTCCCTTTGATCCGGCAAGGTCCTCGGATCGCAACGGATAGCGAGACTTGTCACCTTCATGCAGTCCGCGCGAACGGTCAAATTGGCGCCTCCAGGCATATATCTGTGCCAGCTTCCGATCCCGGTGTTTCCCGTCCCCGCTGGCTGGTTCTGGATGCCAAGCTGGCGCAGGATCCGGGTAGGACGAATTGGTGGAGGCCTCCAATGGACGCCGACGATGTCATCGCACGCTACAGGCTGGAGCCACATCCGGACGGTGGCTACGTTCGCGAGACTTTTCGTGCTCCGGCTCCACCGGGCGAGCGTGGAGCGGTCACGGCAATTCACTATTTGCTCGACGCCGGCGAAACGTCGGCTTGGTACCGCGAAGACAGCATCGAGATCTGGCACCATTGCGCCGGTGCATACGCGCGGCTTTCGCTTTGGTCCGATGGCATGGCGGTAACCGAACTGTTGCTCGGTACGGGTGTCGGCGCAGAACCGCATGTTGTCGTGCCTGCTGACTGCTGGCAGAGTGCGGTTTCTCTCGGCATGTGGATGCTCGCTGGCTGTACTGTCGCCCCTGCTTTCGATTTCGCCGGATTCGAACTCGCTCCGCCTGGCTGGCGACCTGGCCATTCGCACGTCTGATTCCGAGATTACCAAGACGCTGGGGGCAAAGCGCCGGTTGGTGGCATGAAATGCCCTTGCAGGCTCTTCGCACCGCGGATGCCATGCATGCCCGACGGGTACGTGTATGACGGATCGTTTCGGACAGGTCAGCCAGCAGACATGCGTTGGTGCTGGGCCTGTGGACGGGTGATGCGATTTATCCGGAATTCCGGCTGTAGCCGGAGAACTTTCCGAACTCGATCATCCGGAATGAGGCAATTTGACGACATTGCTGGAACCGGCGGGAAACGGACCCGTCTTCGGTTCCAGTGGCCGTCCGGATGTCTGGTCGACCGTTGCCCGCAAAGGAAAACACGCCGCAGCGCAGCGCAAACGTCACTCCTTGACTTGAACTTGACGTTCTTTGCACGATTGTCTCTTTGAAGCCTTTCGGGGAAATGAATGAACGTGACTTTTTCCACGGTCGCCCGGAAATGCGGTAGTCATGCCTGCCAGCGGCCACGACACTGACAAATCCCGCCTCTCCTCCCGATCGCTCCGCCAAATTCACTCACGTCAAGACAACCCCGAAATCCGCAGGAAAACGGATCCAGATCGTCGGGTCCCGTCGCGAGGGAATGAAGGCCTGCCAACGCATCGTCCGCCAAGCCGGCATTGCCATGGATGCAGACGAGGAACGCGCCCGGTCAACTTTCCGCGCAAGTCAATGCCAGGATTCCGCATCTGTCGGAACCTCGGACTTGACCTGGTGCTTCACCCAGACCGCTAGCGGATGGCACACCAGGTCCTGCTGTGCCCGTTTTTATCAAAAAATTACCATATCAGTCAAAATCAACACACACAATTTATACAAATCCTCCTATGGTTGTCCGCGAAAGCTGGCGCTCGTGCGCGCAGGCAAAGTGGGGTTTCTTGATCCCACCGTGGGCCTGCCGCAGTCGGTGTCGATTATGGAGGGTGCGTTTGCTGATGGGCGTGAGGGTCAAGGCCCGAACGGCAAAGTCAGGTCGAACCGAGCTGACAACTGTGTCCGCGCATCGGGCGCCTCGCTCCGATGGTCTCAACAGTGCACGTGCGGCGCCCGGACCTGATTGCGCTTGCGCTTGCGACCAGCGGGGCGGCCCCAGCCCTGCTGTCCGACCCGTTCGTACGGGTTGAGCACCGATGGCAAGGAGATGGAATCCACGCGGGCCAGAAGAAACCGCCGGTGCCGGATTTCGTGCCTGAACAAAAAAATTGGAACCGTGAAAATCAACGCGTTACGAAACACCGTCGAAGTCAGGAAAGAGAGCGGAGGATGCGGAGAACACTGGGGATAAACGGCCGGAAAGTCGAAGTTGAGGTGGAAGAAGATACACCATTACTCTGGATTCTTCGCGACGAACTGAAACTGTTCGGGACCAAGTACGGTTGTGGCGTCGCAGCTTGCGGTGCTTGTACCGTTCACGTCGACGGCGAACCGGTGCGTTCGTGTATAACGTTTCTCGATGATCTTGACGGCAGCGAAGTAACGACGATCGAGGGGCTTGGCTCGAAAGAAGGGCAGGCTGTCCAGCAAGCCTGGGCCGAATTCAATGTCGTTCAGTGCGGTTATTGTCAATCCGGACAAATCATGTCAGCCGCGGGTCTTCTTGCCGAAAATGCCAAACCGACAGCAGCAGATGTCGACGAATACATGCACGGTAACGTCTGCCGCTGTGCCGCCTACTCGAGGATTCGGAAAGCCGCGCTCCGCGCCGCCGAAATTCTGGAGGAAAACAACCAATGACCAGCAGCCTGACCAGACGCGGTTTTCTGAAGACCGCTTCCGCCTTGATCGTTGGATTTACCCCGCGTGGCGTATTGCATGCATCTCCTGCCGGCGGCGATTTCACGCCTTTCGTAAAGATCAGCCGGGAAGGTCAGATTACCGTCCTCGTGAAGCACTTCGAGATGGGACAGGGAACCACGACCGGTCTGCCGACACTTGTCGCGGAAGAACTCGGCGTGGCTCTCGGCGAGGTCAAGGTGGAGTTTGCTCCTGCCGATGCTGGCAAATATGCCAATCTGCTCTTGGGCATGCAGGGAACCGGCAGTTCGACCTCCATGGCCAATTCATACATGCAGTACCGACAGGCCGGTGCGGTTGTCCGGGAAATGCTCCTGAAGGCAGCGTCGGATGAGTGGGGCGTCGACCAGTCAATACTGACATTGTCGAATGGCGTGATCTCCGGTGGGGAACATGAAGCACCGCTTGCCGACTTCGTCATTGCGGCGTCAGCGATGGACGTACCCGTGGAGCCACGTCTGAAGTCATCGGACATGTTTACCTTGATTGGCAACCCGGACATGTCGCGCCGGGATAACGAACCGAAAATCACGGGCGCCGCGAAATTCGCAATGGATGTCGATCTGGAAAGGCAAATTGTCGCGGTTGCGAAACGCAGTCCGAAATTCGGCGGCAAGGTTCTGTCAATGGATGCATCTTCAGTCGATGTGCCGGGCTTCATAAATGCCGTCACGTCGCCGACAGGTACCGGGGTCATCGTTTTTGCCGACAAGAGCTGGGCAGCAATCCAGGCCCGCGAAGTAATCGAAGTGGAATGGGACTTTTCGGAGGCGGAATCACGGGGGAGCGAAGAAATTAAGGCTGATCTCCTCGCGGCCGTCAATCGTCCCCCCGAATTCATTGCCAAGCCTGGTGCCGGAAAGGAAGAGACAGGCACGCTTTTGGAAGCTGCATCACGCAAGCTGGAAGCGGAGTTCTTCTTTCCGTACCTCTGCCATGCTCCAATGGAACCGCTGTCTTGCACCATAGAACCGACGGAAGATGGGGTCGTGCTGCATGACGGCTGCCAGATGCCGACCGGTTCGCAGCGGGCACTTGCCGCCGCTTTGAACCTGCCGGTCGAAAAAATACGAATCAACACACTCTATGCCGGCGGCTCGTTCGGCCGACGCGGCACCATGATCGCAGACTATACTGTCGAAGCCGCACTGGCTTTCGTGATGACCGACCAAACGCGACCGGTCAAACTCATATGGTCTCGTGAAGACGATATTGCCGGTGGCGCATACCGGCCGGCTGTTGCCCACAAGGTGCGTGCCGGCCTTGATGATGAAGGGCGCATCATTGCCTGGGACCACCGTGTAGCCGGCAAACCGATCTTCAAGGGGACACCGTTCGAACCATTTGTTGTCAGGAACGGAGTTGACTTCACATCGGTTGGAGGTGTGCCTGACACGCCGTACGGCATTCCGAACCAGTTTGTCGGATTGACCGACCACCAGACACCCGTGCCGGTGAATTGGTGGCGTTCTGTTGGCCACAGCCACACCGCGTTTGTTGTCGAGTCCATGATGGACATGGCTGCGCAGGCAGTCGGTATCGATCCGATTGTCTTTCGGCTGAACCACCTGTCCGACCAGACGAAGGATCAGACGAGAATTGCTGGTGTGCTGCAGGCGGTCAGAGAAAAATCAGATTGGGAACGCCCGGTAGAACCTGATCGAAGACGTGGCGTCGCCGTGCACAAGTCCTTCGGAACCTATGTTGCGGAGGTTGTCGAAATTTCAGGCGAAGGATCAGGGCCGATAAGGATTGAGCAGGTCACATGTGCGGTCGACTGCGGCGTGGCAGTCAATCCCGATATCGTCAGGGCGCAAATGGAAGGCGGTATCGGCTATGGCATGGGCCATGCCATGCGCAACCGGATTACGCTTGAGGATGGCGAAGTCGTGGAGTCCAACTTTCCCGACTATGAACCTTTGCGAATTTCGGACATCGCCCGGATTGATGTTCATATCGCGCCATCCAATGAAGCGCCAACCGGTGTCGGTGAGCCAGGGCTTCCACCGGCTGCTCCTGCCCTTGCCAACGCAATAGCCGTCGACGGTCCGCGCCTGACATTTCTTCCGATGGCCGACAATGGCGTAGAATTCTACTGACTGCTCCCGGATGGGGAACATGATCAATCTCGATTTGCAGTCCTTTTTTCCAACCAGGAAGAATGCACATGAAACAGGCAAATATCGCGGTCGTGGTCATTGCCCTGGCGACGTTGGAAATCGGTCTCGCTGCAAGTTCATTTGCCGAGGGAGATCCGGAAAAAGGCGAGAGGGTCTACAGAAAGTGCCAGGCTTGTCATTCCATCGTACCAGGTGGGACCAAGAAAACGGGGCCGAGCCTCTTCGGTATTGTCGGCAGGCAGGCAGGAACGGGTGATTACAACTACTCGGACAGCCTGGTTGAAGCAGGAGACGTGGGACTGAATTGGTCGGAGGCGACTCTTGACGCGTACCTCCTGGACGCCAAGTCCTTTCTTGCCGGCTTTCTGGATGTTCGCAAGAACAAGGTCAGGGACAAAATGAACTTCAAACTGAGGAATGATGGTCAGCGTGCGGATGTGATTGCCTATCTGCAGTCGCTGTCAGAGTAAAGGGTTTCGCAATGGGGTTCCGTTTCATTCATGCACTCGCCGCAGCCCTTTCCTTGTCACTGCTGTCGATCTCGTCGGTCGCTCCGGCGACGGCGGAAAAAGAAGCTTCAGCCGCGGCTTCGGACGGCTACTGCTGGAATGCCGGCGAGGCCGTGGATGTTCAAAAATTCTCGTTGCCGGAATTGGAGCGGTGCATCGTGGCCGGTTCCGACCCGAACGTACTGGTCTCCTTTGATTTCACGCTACTATCCACCATGGTTTGGGCCGTTTCAGAACCATGGGATGATTACGACGACTTCGTGCGCCTACTCCTCGAAGCGGGAGCCGACCCGGATGCACTAAACTACACGGGCCGCACGCCGCTTGCCGAGGCGACAAGGAGGGGCCATGCCGACGTCATTCAGGTCCTGCGGAACGCGGGAGCGAAGTAGCGCCGCACGCACGGCGACTGCAGCGACGGATGCGCTCGATCTTGGCGAGGCACAGGCAGCACTCCGGCAGCAGGGAACTGGCCGCCTCCAGGAATGCCCGTATTCACTTCCTAGTCGCGGTGTTCGTGTTCAGCATCTTCGTGAACCTGTTGATGCTCGCAGGTCCTCTGTTCATGCTGCAGATTTACGGCCGTGTCCTGGGATCGGGATCGGAGGCGACACTGATCGCGCTCTTCATGCCGGTTGCCGCCCTGTTTCTACTCGACACCGCCAGGGGCAGCGCTGTCGCTACCTGTCGAACCCCCCTGTGCAACTGTCGGAGACGGTGCCAGGCTTCGAGCTGCCCCGGTTTGCGCCTCGATGCCAGAGTGTCTCCGAATATGGGAACCTCACGAAATTGCAGCACCGGCGGCGAAGCACCGGGTTCCGCCGCCTCATCAATGTCGCGCTGGCAGATGGTCCAGCGCGACACTCTGCGTTGCCGGTGCAGCATTCAACTTCGTTGAGCCGACAATTCCAATTCCGCTGGACCGTTGTGAAGTTCGTGTCAAATGTGCGTGTAAATGTTCGGTTCTTGATGTTGTTTCAGTCAAAAATGAGCCAATTGTCCCCGCGCCGTGCTGCAAACGGCGCGAGGCACCGCGATGCCGGTGCTTGGACGGTCCACGAATCGTGCCGAGTCGGAGAAGGAGGAGTCTTTGTGCAGCCCGACGACGCGTGGAAGGAGATCCATGTACTTCATTGGCCGCCTCCAACCACAATGCGGCCATCCCGTGCACCTTCGCCGCCCTCGACCTCAGCACCGCGCTCGGCGAAGTGGTGGAGAGCCTGATAAGATAACACTCCACAAGTTCTGAAATGAATCTTCAAGTCACCCGCCAAAGACAAAAAATTGACCGGGAATCCGCTAAAATGCGCGTGCCATAGACCTGCTTGAACTGCGGAGGCAGTTCGTATTCAATGCGGCAGTTGGCAATTTCAGCGATCACTCCGTATCGTCGCTTCTTTCATGATCGGGACATGTAACGCTGTCATTCGCCGGCTCGTGACTCGCATTCAGCGCCATTGGCTGAAAACCACGGGGATTGACGACTTGGTTCCGGATGACGAGTTGGACGCAGATTTGAACTACGCGGCCACTGCCCCAACCTGTTTCGTTCGGGAACCACGCCAGGCAGGCATCCATGTAACTGGAATTGCTATCCGATTTGACGAACAGGGCGTCAAAGCTGGCCAAGAGTTAGTCATGCGCCAGGAATCAGGCACCCAAACATGAGGCAGCGATGAAGATACAAGGGACGGAGACACTTTCGGCAGACCCACAGTCCGTTTGGGATGCGCTCTATGATCCGGAAGTCCTGCAAGCCTGCATTCCAGGCTGCGAGGAAGTCGTAGGATTCCCGAAAGATGGCAGTGTCGATATCGTCGTTCTCCAGAAGGTTGGGCCGATCAAGGCACGGTTCCGCGGGACCATCACGCTCGATGATGTGGAGAAACACAGGGAGATAACCCTTAACGGAGTTGGCAAAGGTGGAGCGGCCGGGTTCGTCAGGGGCGTCGCCAGGGTTCAGCTGAGCGAATCCGGCTCGGAAACCGAGTTGATATACGACGCTGAATTGCGTGTTGGTGGCAAAATCGCCCAGATCGGCTCAAGGCTGGTCGGTGGATTTGCGCGGAAGTTTACCGATCAATGCTTCAGAAATTTGCGCGCGCGCATGCAGATAGACCAATAAGCATGTCTCAACATCAAGTCTGACGCCGGTCGGGACCCCATTTCGTCACCTTTGGCTGACTTCCCATTCCGGGTGAATCCAGGGAACATCATTGGATCGGGGAAGCGGTTCCCGCTCCAGGATATGATCAGCCGCCTTTTCACCGACCATGATCGATGGCGCATTCGTATTGCCATTGGTTATTCTTGGGAACACTGAACTGTCCGCAACCCTTAACCCGTCAACCCCGATGACGCGGCACTCCGGATCCACGACCGCATGCGGGTCGTCTCGGGCGCCCATGCGGCAGGTACCGCAAGGATGGAAAGCACTTTCCGCATGTTGTCTGACAAAGCTGTCGATCTCGGAGTCCTTCTCCAATCCACTCCCTGGCTGAATCTCTTCACCCGCGAAGGATGCCAGCGCGGATTGGGCAACGATTTCGCGAGCAAGACGCACACACGTCCGAAATTCGATCCAGTCACTCTCGCAACTCATGTAGTTGAATCTTATTCTTGGCGGATCTTCAGGATCTGACGACTTCAGGACCACTTCACCTCTGGATCTGGAGCGCATCGGGCCAGCATGTATCTGGAACCCATGCGACTTTGCCGATGCCTTGCCGTCATATCGCACCGCCAGCGGAAGAAAGTGAAACTGGATGTCCGGGTATTCGACCCCGGAGCCTGACCGGATGAACGCGCCCGACTCGAACTGATTCGACGCACCTGGACCGCTTCGTGTCAGAAGCCACCTGGCCCCGACCCAGATCTTGCCCATGACATTCCAGTACCGGTACAGCGTGACCGGTCGAAGGCATTTGAACTGAACGTAGACCTCAAGGTGATCCTGAAGGTTCTTTCCCACACCCGGGCGGTTTGCGCTCACAGGAATTCCGAGCGCCTCGAGTTCCTCGGCGGGACCGACCCCCGATAGAAGGAGCAGTTTGGGAGAGTTTATCGACGAAGCGGCGAGAACAACCTCACGATTTGCCCTGACGAGGATGCGTCGTCTTCCCTGTTGAATCTGAACACCAACTGCCCTGCCCCCTTTGAAGCATATCCGAAGGGCAAGTCCCCGAAGCAATCTGACGTCTCTTCGCTTGAGTGCAGGCCTGAGATAGGCGTTGGCCGCAGACCATCTCCTGCCTATCCAGATGGTCTGGTCCAAAGGCCCGAATCCTTCCTGCTTTTCACCATTGGAGTCCGCAGAATATTGGTATCCGGCCTCGATTCCTGCATCGACAAACGCACGATTCAACGGATTCTCGCGCGTTCCACGAGTGACATGGAGCGGCCCGCCGCGTCCGCGTTTGCTGTGGTCTCCGCCGTGACCGCATGAATGCCAGTCTTCCATGCGTTTGAAATAAGGGGTTACGTCCGCAAAGGACCAACCCTTTGCGCCTGAATCTTCCCAGTGGTCAAAGTCCCGCGCATGACCCCGGACGTAAACCATGCCGTTGATCGACGACGAACCACCGATGACCCTGCCGCGTGGAGTCGCAAGCCTGCGGCCACCGAGATGGGGTTCCGGTTCGCTCACGTATCCCCAATCATACGTTCCCATGTTCATCGGAAAGGACAGGGCACCCGGCATCTGGATAAACGGGCCCACGTCGCTGCCACCATGTTCGACAACGATCACGGAATGACGACCCTCTTCCGAAAGTCGGTACGCCAAGGCGCATCCTGCGGACCCGGCGCCAACAATGACAAAGTCAGCATCCATTTATTCGGATTTCCAATCCCGGAGAATTCCCGGGCTACGAACGCGCACGGGAGGGGTTGCTTTGCCCTCCCCGGGCTTCACTCCATGCAAGCGGCTGGTCAAGGGAATTCCTCGACGTCGGCAAGCGTCCCGCTATCAAAAAAGCCGGAACGGCGGCACTCGTTCAAGACATCCTTCCATGTTGCCAAGGCGTGCAGTCGAATACCGTTCTCCGCCAGCCGTTCCCTCGAGTTCGGGAACGTGTCGTAGAAAAAGATGACGATTGCATCACTCACGATGCCGCCTGCCTCTCGAATTGCCTCGCAAAAACCGAGTTTGCTTCCTCCGTCGGTCGCAAGATCCTCCACGAGCAAAACCCGTTGACCTTCTTCGACATCACCTTCGATCCGGGAATTCCTTCCAAACCCCTTCGGTTTCTTGCGAACGTAAATCATCGGCAATTGCATTCTGTCTGCTAGCCATGCAGCAAATGGAATTCCCGCAGTCTCACCGCCAGCGATTGAGTCGAACTTTTCGAAACCTGCATCCCGGTAAAGGAGAGACATCGCAAATTCCATCATTACCGATCGAATTCGCGGATACGAGATGATCTTCCTGCAATCGATATATACGGGGCTGACCATGCCGGAAGTAAGCGTAAACGGCGGATCCGTCCGGAAACGAACCGCCTCGATTTCAAGGAGCGCACGCGCGGTCATTTCCGCAATCAGCCGCTGGTCTGAAACGGAAAAAGTCACGGTTCCTGCATGGCCGCCAAGGGTCTATCCGGAATCAGCGGCATCCGGTCAGAAGAGGGTTTCCCTTCGCTGTTTGCCGCGTCGATGACCAGGCGGTTCTTCATGGGCTTGCCGTTCGTATCCGCCTACAGCACGAGACCGAGGACCTGGTCGACGCTTGACTTCGCGTCGCCATAGAGCATGCGCGTATTCTCCCTGTAAAACAAAGGATTATCGATCCCGGAATACCCGGTCCCCTGTCCGCGCTTGCACACGAATACCGACTTCGCCTTCCAGACCTCGAGCACGGGCATACCGGCAATAGGGCTCGACGGGTCTTCCTGGGCCGCGGGATTGACAATGTCGTTGGACCCGATAACGACAACAACGTCTGTCTCGGGAAAGTCGGGGTTAATTTCGTCCATTTCCAGAACCAGGTCATAGGGGACCTTAACTTCTGCAAGAAGCACATTCATGTGGCCCGGCAGGCGTCCCGCGACAGGGTGAATGGCGAATCTCACGGATTTACCCTTTGCGCGCAGGCGTCGGGTGAGTTCGGAAACCGATGCCTGGGCTTGGGCGACCGCCATACCGTATCCGGGAACGATGATCACCGAACCGGCGCTTTCAAGCTGGGCCGCGACCGTGTGGACATCGGTCGCAACCATCTCTCCATCAACCTCAAGCGAGGTTCCGCTCACGGTTCCGAATCCGCCAAGGATGACGGATATGAACGAGCGGTTCATCGCACGGCACATGATATAGCTGAGGATGGCCCCAGAGGCTCCAACAAGAGCGCCGGTCACGATCAGCAGGTCATTTCCGAGCAGAAATCCCGTCGCCGCAGCTGCCCAGCCGGAGTAGCTGTTGAGCATCGAGACGACGACAGGCATGTCGGCACCACCGATTGCCATCACCAGGTGAGCACCAAGCACCAGCGCAATCAGTGTCATGACATAAAGCGTCCAGCTTCCGAAGCCGGCCACGTAAACCACCATGAGACCGATCGAAATCAGAACCATCAACAGATTGAGAACGTGCCGTCCAGGCAGAGTCAGCGGCTTTCCAGATACCTGTCCGGAGAGCTTGCCGTAGGCGATGATCGAGCCGGTAAACGTAATTGCTCCAATGAAAACGCCGAGAAAGACCTCTACCTGGTGAATGAATACCTCGGCGGTCGTGGCCATTGCGGCCCCGGCGGCGGCGCCATGTTCGGGCAGGGAACCCGAATGCGGACCGCCGAGGTCCGAATTGATCCCGATAAACACGGCGGCAAGCCCGACAAAACTGTGTAACGCCGCAACGAGTTGCGGCATTTCCGTCATCTTTACCCTGCGCGCGACGTAGATGCCGACAACAGCGCCTGCTCCCAGAAGTGGTACCAGCAAGACGTAGGCCAACCCGCCGACTTCGGGTCCGAATATTGTCGCGAATACGGCGAGTGCCATGCCAACGATTCCGAACCATATGGCACGTTTCGCCTTTTCCTGGTTGCTCAGGCCACCGAGCGCCAGGATGAAGAGAACACTGGCGGCGATATAGGCCGAAGTAACGAATCCGGAAATCATTTCATCACCCGATTCACGATCGCTGGAACATGTTCAGCATCCGTCGGGTAACCAGGAAACCCCCGACGATATTGATTGCCGCGATCAGCACCGACACCGCTGCCAAGCCTGTAACAAGCCAGTTGCCCGTGTTCAGCTGCAGGAGCGCTCCCAGGATGATGATCCCGGAGATCGCGTTGGTTATGGCCATGAGTGGTGTATGGAGCGCGTGGTTGACATTCCAGATCACCTGGTACCCAACAAAACATGCGAGTGCGAATACGATAAAATGCTGCATGAATGACGGTGGAGCGTAGAGACCCAAAACGAACATCAGGACTCCTCCGGCGATCAGAAGAGCCAGTTGCCAATATCCGCTCCTCCGGACCGCCTGGATTTCGGCGGCCGCGGCTTCCTGAACCCTTTGCTCATGAGTCAGCGATGATCCGATCTTGGGTGCCGGACCTGCCGTGCCACTCTTGTCCACGAGTTTCGGCGGCGGAAAGGTGACTTCGCGTTCATGGGCGACGGTTGCATTCCGGATCACGTCATCTTCCATGTCAAGCTGGATGACCCCGTCATTTTCCGGGGTCAGGTCGTCAATCATGTGAAAGACGTTTGTTGCGTAGAGCGAAGATGCCTGCGACGCCATGCGGCTCGGAAAATCGGTGTAACCGATTACTGTAACCCGATTGTCGGTAACGATTTTTTCGCCAGGAACCGTCAGTGTGCAGTTTCCGCCCTGCTCGGCAGCGAGATCGACGACCACGGATCCCGGTTTCATGGACCTGACCATGTCGTCAAGCCACAGTTCCGGCGCATCACGCCCCGGTATCAGCGCGGTCGTTATCACGACATCGACTTCGGGCGCCTGCTGCCGGAACAGTTCCAGCTGCTTCTCGCGGAATTCAGGACTCGACGGAGCAGCGTAACCGCCCTCCCCCGAAGCGTCCTCATCGAAGTCCAGCATCAGGAATTCTGCGCCGAGCGACTCGATTTGCTCGGCCACTTCCGCGCGAACGTCAAAGGCCCTCACCACGGCGCCCAACGCCTGTGCCGCCCCGATGGCGGCAAGACCCGCCACCCCTGCCCCGATGACGAGAACTGTTGCCGGAGCGACCTTGCCGGCTGCCGTCACCTGACCGGTGAAGAATCGGCCAAAATTGCTCCCGGCCTCAATGACCGACCTGTATCCTGCGATATTCGCCATCGAGCTCAACGCATCCATCTTTTGCGCGCGACTGATCCTCGGGACCATTTCCATGGCGATGACGGATGCGCCTGAACTGGCAGCTGCATCGAGCGCGGCAGAGTTTCGCGCCGGGTCGAAAAATCCGATAAGGAGCTGGTTCTCCCGAAGCAGTTCGAGTTCCGATTCTTCCGGAGGACGTACCTTGATGACAATGTCGGCGTCTCGCCACAGTTCCTCGGCCGATGCAACCACCCTGGCGCCGGCCTCCTCGAATTCCGCATCAGAGAACCCGGCGGAATCGCCGGCTCCGGACTCGACGACAGCTTCGTATCCGATCTTTGCCAGCTGCTGCGCGGACTGCGGCGTCATCGCAACGCGGTTTTCGTCGGGGAAGATTTCACATGGTGCGCCAATAAGCATGAAACGCCTCCGTCTGGACTGCGCCCGGATGGTACCCCGGCGCATGGGCGGCCAAGGCCGTCTGAGTGGACTCCTTGTCGTCAGATGATGCCCGTCGCCTCGAATCTCGGTCGGCTTTTGCCAGAAAACCTGGCAAACGAACAGCACCGCTTGTCACGTTGGCGCCAGGTCGTTCCCGTGTTCCCGAATGACACCGTATCGAACCGGGAATCTCGGGGACGGTTTACTTTGGCCCTCAAGCCGTCAACTGCTCCATCACGTCTTCGGGGATGTCGAAATTCGCGGTTACGGTCTGGACATCGTCGCTTTCCTCGAGAACCTCGACAAGCCGCAGGACTTTCTGTGCCGCCTCGAACCCGAGAGGTGTTGTCGACAATGGTTGCCATATCAGGCGGGAGGACTCGGATTCTCCGAGAGACGATTCCAGTGCGTTCGAAACTTCGTTGAGGTCGCGTGCGTCACAGTAGATCTCGTGTCCTGCCTCGGAGCTTTCGACATCGTCCGCGCCCGCTTCGACGGCCGCCTCGAACATGTCGTCGGCGCTACCGGTCGCTTCCGGGTAGAACACCAGCCCCTTTCGCTCGAACATGAATGCGACGGCACCTGTTTCCGCCAAGCTGCCGCCTGCCTTGGAAAAGATCGAACGCACGCTCGCCGCAGTCCGGTTCCTGTTGTCGGTCATCGTTTCCACGATGATTGCCACTCCTTCCGGCCCGTATCCCTCGTACCGGATTTCCTCGTAGTTATCGCCTTCGTTTGCGGCTGCCTTCGAAATTGCCCGTTCGATCACGTCCTTCGGGACCGAATTCGACTTTGCTTCCTTCACTGCCAACCTGAGACGCGGATTCTTCTCCGGGTCCGGGTCGCCCTGCCGCGCGGCGACCGTGATTTCCCGCGCCAAGCGTGAGAACAAACGTGATCGCGACGCGTCCTGGCGGCTCTTGCGGTGCTGGATATTTGCCCATTTCGAGTGGCCTGCCATGTCAGTCCTCTTTCTTCCGGTGCGGACCCCGTCCGGCACTGCCGCGCATACCCTGAGCCTTATACGAAATGCGTCCGCGCCTGTTCAAGTTGAGCGAGGACGAGATCCTGTCAACAGACAGGCCTTGAGGCAGCGCCGCGGAAGATCGGCTTGTGATCGCGGCCAAACATTCATTGCAGGTTTGAACTGCGTTTCCACCCTCGTTGTCGAAGCGGCCGTGGACGGAGGGAAAGGTGTCGACATCAGGTGACCGACCCTGCGCGGCGGGGGCTGATGCCGACACTGTCCGCAGCGAAGTTGCTGGCAGCTTGAAACCTGCGGCGTCGCGGTCGACGGTGTGGAGGTTGCCGGCTTGCCTGGAACCGTCCGCGGCGTGACCAATCCTGTGTCTGCCAGTGGTTCCGGTGTTTGTCAGGGCTGCGAGGTGCACGGGTCTAGTCGATTGCATCGAGCGCCTCGACTCCCAGGTCGCGAGCGAGGCAGTTAATTTCGCGAAGCAATGCATCGTGCACGGGAATGCCTTCGAATTCGCGACGGAGCATGGTTGCGTGCTCGATTTCGCCCGGAAGATACATGCATGATTCCGCTCTCACCGGGGAGGATTTTATGGTTCGGTAGAAAGCGTCCATTCGGTCAAGGTACGCAGATTCACCAAGAAAAACCCCTGGATCGAGAGCCAGCATCATGTGGGAGGTGCCGCTGGAACTGTCAGGCGACGTGTACATGCTGAGGATTTCGTGCTGGAAAGTTCCACCACTGATCACTCCGCACAAAAAGTCCACAACCAATGAGAGACCAAACCCCTTATGTCCGCCGATCGGCAGCAGGAAGCCCTCTAGAGCTTTTCCCGGATCGTCCGTTGGTCTGCCACCACTGTCAGTTGCCCAGCCAAAGGGGATTTTTTCCTCCCTGCTCTGGGCCAGGATAAGCTTGCCGCCTGCGACCATCGACATCGAAATGTCAAGAAGAAACGGAAATCCCAAACGGGTCGGCGCGCCAAACGCTATGGGGTTGTTGCCCGTCACCGGCTTGGTGCCGCCAGGAGCGACCAAATTCGGGCGCACGTTGGACATGACGAGGGCCATGAAACCTTCTTTCACCGCCTGCCAGGCATAGAGTGATGCGGCGCCGAAATGGTTCGAATTCCTGACACTGGCCACGCCGATCCCGTGTGCGCCGGCCATCTCCATCGCCTGTTGCATCGCATCCTGCCCGACCAGGAACCCCATTCCCTCGTCTCCATCCAGGATCCTCAAGGCGCCGCTGTCGGCCAAGACCCGGACGTCGGGGTTGCCTTTGATGACGTTGTCCCGGAGGCGCCGGGCGTAGACTGGCAGCCGCATGATGCCGTGGCTGTCAATTCCCCAGAGATTGGTAAGCACGACTGCGTCCGCACATGTCCGTGCATTCTCGCAGGTCATGCCCAGGCTGGAAAAGAGATTGAACAGGAATTCACCAAGCACGTCGCGGTTGACGCGCTTGGCGTCATTCATCGTTGTCACCATCGAACCTGGCAAGCGGCTCGGCACTGACCATGACCGATGCGAACACACAGGGCCTGTCGCTCCGGTTACGCCAGGTGTGCGCGGTCCCCCGCTGGATGATGACATCGCCCGGCTGCAGGAGCATCTCGCCTTCCTCGGTCACGGCAAAGATTTCGCCGGACAAGATGATGTTATAGTCAACCGTCTCGTTGCGGTGCATTGTCGGGTCGTTCGAGTCTACCCGCCGAACCACGTCCATGGACTCGAAATCACCGGAAACGGATGCTTCGACATGCTCGGAATCGGGCAGGAATTCCACGATACGGAAGCGTGTACCACCTGCGGGCGGATGATGGCTAAATGGGCGCTTTCCGGCATCGTCATGACCCTCATTCGAGGCCAACGGGCCTTCGGTCTCCCAGAGCTCGAAAAACCTCAGGCCACGCCCAACCTGCTTGACGGTTGTTTCCGCCAAGTCACCGCTGAGAAAGCATGAAGTTCCGTCTTGGCGGTGGCCCGTAACCACGCGCCTGAATTTCAAAGCCATTTGTGCTTCTCACCGCCACCCGCCCGACCTTTGCATTTTGCCAAGTTTTTATCAACTGCGCCGTGAATCCCCGTCTTTCAGGGCGGGGATACAAGGCGCTACCTTGTTTGACTTCGCTGACCGGAAAGCCTAGGATTATGGTCGAGTCAGAAGGTTCCTGCATCTAAGCGATGCAAAGACCGGCGAGAACAGAGCGGCTGCTGCCAAGGTGCAGGAAAACGGAAATCGCAAGGACGGAAGGTCTGGCCGTCCCTGCCTGTGGAGGCTTCTGCGTAAGACGGGCACAACCGCCCGCAATAGCCTGAGAAGCAGGAAGTCCCATCCTTCAGGGTAGGGAGCAGTCACACAACGTCTGTAAGTCGTTCAGTGCGCGCTTCGGAACTGGCAAAGATCCAGACATGGAGAGAGTCAAATGAATATCCTATCGATTCGCCGGACAACCAACGCTGTTCTGATCGCGATTCTGACGATGACCGCTTTCGCGGCACAGGCACAGGACAAGCCTCGATACGCCATGCTGGTCCGCGTGCTCGGCAACACCGCCTTCGAACTTGCCCGCATCGGCGCTGAAGAGGCAGCCGAGGAGCTTGGTGTCGAACTGATTTACACGGGCCCCACGGAAAACACCGCCGAGGGCCAGATCAACCTCATCAATTCGCTCATTGCGCAACGCGTCGATGCCATAATGATAACGGCAAATGACGCCACCGCACTGACACCATCCCTTAACCGCGCAGCCCAAAGGGGTATAGCGGTTGTTACCTGGGATCAGGATACCGAATCTTCCGCCCGCCGCCTGCATATTGCGTCTGCCACGAACGAACTCATCGCGCTAGCGCCCGTCAAGATCGCCCTCGAGCTTACCGAAGGGGGCGGCGATGTTGGGATCATAACCGGGCCAGCAAACTCGACGACCCAGAACGAGTGGGTGGACGAGATGATCCGCCTGACGAAGGAAGAGGAAGCCTACATGGGCCTCAATGTCGTCGAGGTGGCCTATGGCGATGAACGCTCGGACAAGGGGTACAACGAGGCGCTTGGCCTGGTCAACAAGTACCCGGATCTCGAGGCAATCGTTGCCTACACTTCCGTGGGGATCGCGGCCTCGTCCCAGATGGTCAGGGACCAGGGACTCATCGGGAAAGTCAAGGTCACAGGTTTGGGATTCCCCACAGAAATGGTGGATCATGTGCTTTCCGGCGCGACGCCGGCATTTGCCATCTGGAACATGATTGATGTTGGTTACACCACCGTGCAGGCAACACACCAACTGGTGAATGAAGCGATTACCGGAGCCGAAGGCGACGTGATATCAGCTGGGCGTATGGGCGACATTGCCGTGGGTGAGAACAATGTCGCAGTCATGGGCGAGCTGTTCGTGTACGACGCGTCCAACATTCAGGAGGCTGCCGATTTAATCAATTCCGTCAGCAATTGACCCCAGCGCCGCGTTAACCTGAAGGTGCCCTCTACCGAGCGCAAGAATGATTGGGCGCTCGGTTTCACCACCTGTCGTGATGCCTGAGCCAGTTCTGCGCGTCGAAGGCGTATCAAAGCGCTTCGGTGGCGTACAGGCTTTGAAGGCAATAGACTTCGAAGCCAGTGCCGGCGAGGTGCATGCACTGGTCGGCGAAAATGGCGCCGGAAAATCCACCCTCGTCAAGATTCTGTCCGGCATCCATTCTGCGGATGCCGGAACTATCCGTGTGCGTGGCACACAGCTTGAGCTCGCAAGGCCACAGGACGCCACCGCGGCCGGCATATCGGCCATCCACCAGGAACCTTCGATGTTTGACGAACTTACCGTGGCGGAGAACATTTTCGTCGCGGCACAGCCGAAGTCTCCGGTGCTCGGGTTGGTCGACTGGCCGCGTATGATCAGGGACTCGACGCTCCTATTGGAAGAGCTCGGTACGGAAATAGATCCCCGCAGTGAGCTTGGCCACCTGAGTGTCGCCGAGCGGCACATCGTTTCAATTGCACGTGCCCTGTCTACTGACTCCAGTATCATTATTCTTGACGAGCCCACGGCGGCGCTCTCGCATTCGGAGATCGAGCGGATCTTCGGAATTGTCGCCAAGCTGCAGGAGCAGGGGAAAGCGATCGTATTCATTTCACACAAGCTGGGCGAAGTCTTCAGGATTTGTGATCGGTTTACGGTTCTCCGCGACGGGGAGACGGTCAGCACCGGGACTACGGACAGAACGGATGAAGATGGGCTGATACGAGCCATGGTGGGTCGTACGCTTGATGACGTGTACCCGAAAGCCGACGCAAGTCTGGGGCAGGTAATCCTGGAGGTATCGGGATACAGCCATCCAACCGAATTCGACGAGATTGGCTTCGACCTGCGCCGCGGGGAAATCCTCGGCTTCTACGGCATGGTCGGCTCGGGGCGAACCGAAGTGATGGAATCCTTGTTTGGTCTGAGCCAGCACAGCAGTGGTACCGTGCGGCTTCACGGAGTCCCCGTTGAATTCAAGTCGCCAGGCGAAGCGATCCTTGCGGGCATTTCATACGTTCCCGAAGACCGGCAGCACCATGGTGCCATCCTGCCCATGTCGATCGCCATGAACGTTTCATTGCCGCAGCTTGAAAACGTATCGAATTACTGCTTTCTCAGTTCCGGACGTGAGGAGCGACTGGTGGACGAATTCGGCAGGAACGTCGCCATCAAGGCCAGCGGATGGTCGCAAGCCGTAGAGGAATTGTCGGGCGGCAACCAGCAGAAAGTGGTGATCGGCAAGTGGCTCGCCACAAACCCGGACGTCATCATTCTAGACGAGCCTACCAAGGGGATCGACGTGGGCTCAAAAGCCGCTGTCCACGAGGCGATCGGTCGGCTCGTGCAGGAAGGGCTGGCAGTCGTCCTGGTCTCCTCGGAGCTCGAAGAGGCGATTGGCATTTCGGACAGGCTGGTCGTCATG
This sequence comes from Paracoccaceae bacterium, assembly GCA_963664045.2. Lineage (GTDB taxonomy): Bacteria > Pseudomonadota > Alphaproteobacteria > Rhodobacterales > Rhodobacteraceae > JAPPHA01. The sequence goes on from CAXXGT010000010.1 coordinate 56,141, forward strand.
GCACAAGGACGGATCGTCGCGGAATTTGCGAGGAATGACTTTGATCGCGAAAAAATAGCTGCGATAGCAACCCGGCGAAATGGCTCGGCCCGGGAACAGGAGCCGTCGTTTGAGGTGCCCGGCAGTTGAAACATTTGTCAATAGGCAACTTCCTTAAGCAGCGTGAGGGAATACTCCTTGCCACGATATTCGTCCTGTTCACGGTCATTGTACTGCGCGCACCTGAATACCTTGGCGAGCAGAACATCGACAATCTACTGACCAGCTGGGGGTTCCTGGCGATACTCGCCATCGGGCAGTTGGCCGTCTTGCTCACGGGCGGGATCGACCTGTCGCAGGCATCCGTGCTTGCCTTCACCGGCATGTTCCTGGCGATACTGTCGCATGTCATGCCCGGGCTACCGGCAATCGTATTCGTCTTGCTGGGCTTGCTCATGGGTGCCGGGCTGGGCCTGGTAAACGGAATCGCCGTGGCGTTTGTTGGCATACCGGCCATCATCACCACGCTCGGGACCATGACCATCATACGCGGACTCGTCTATGTATTGTCCAATGGCGCGTGGATTTCTTCTCACGAGATGTCCGACAAATTCAAATCCTTCGGTGCAAGCGAGACTCTCGGATTTCCAAATGTATTCTTGGCAGCCCTGGTCTGCTGTGTGTTGGTATGGCTCTGTCTCCAGTACACGAGGCCTGGGCGTGACATCTACGCCTTTGGCAGCAACCTGGCTGCCGCACGAAACGCCGGCATCAACCTGAAACAGGTGCAACTGCTCGTGTTCGTCGTGTCGGGCGGTGTCGCGGGGCTTTGTGGATATTTGTGGACGGCACGGTTTGCCATTGCTTACACTCAGGCCGCTGAAGGCAGGGAGTTCGCCATCATTGCCGCCTGCGTGATTGGCGGCGTTAGCATTGCAGGGGGAAGGGGAACCGTCGCAGGGGCCGCCCTGGGGGCGTTGTTCATTGCCGTACTGGAAACATCCCTTCCGTTCCTGCGTATCAATGCCTTTGCGCAGCTTGCAGTGGTCGGGGCAGTCATCCTGGTCGCCATCGCGGCCAACGCCCGGGCAGAACGCAAACCAGGCAGGCAGATACTGGTCCCCAGGGACCGGGCATCCACGTCAACCGGGGTGCCAAACAGGTGATTGCGAGAATACGAATTGGCACCTGGGAGCTGGCGCTGGTTGTCTTTCTGGCATGTGTAATTGTCCTCAACAGCTTTCTTTCACCTTATTTTCTGGATTTCTACAACCTGGTCGACAGCACGTTCAGCTTTTCGGAAAAGGCTCTCATCGCCCTGCCGATGGCCTTGCTGATCATTGCCCGCGAGATCGACGTATCCGTAGCTTCAATCGTTGCTCTGGCAGCCGTCTTGATGGGTGTCGCGGCTGACTTTGGGGCAAATACGACGACGCTCGTTTTTCTCGGGCTTGCCACGGGCACGCTTGCCGGACTCGTCAATGGCACCATTGTCAGCTTGCTGGGCGTACACTCCATCGTCGTCACAATCGGCACCCTGTCGCTTTACCGAGGCATCGTTGCACTGATCGCGGGCGACGAGGCATTCACAGGATTCCCGGCCGACTTTGCATGGTTCGGACAGCACTACCTGGGTAACTACGTGCCCGTGGAATTCGTCATTTACCTCATCGCCACGGTGGCATTTGGCATTGTCCTGCACATGACAACTTTCGGCAGAAAGGTCTATGCTCTTGGTACGAACCCCGAGGCAGCAGTCTATTCTGGCGTATCTCACACGCGATACCGACTAGTCCTGTTCGCGCTTACGGGCTTGATGTGCGGGCTTGCGGCAGTGTTGCTCACCAGCCGGCTCGGCAGCGTACGGCTGAACGTGGCAACGGGTTGGGAACTCCAGATCATAACCATGGTCGTGCTTGGCGGAGTAAGCATTGCGGGAGGAACGGGATCGATATTCGGCGTAACTCTGGCCGTGTTCCTGATCGGCCTGCTGACATTCGGTCTCTCACTGGTCAACGTTCCCGGCATCGTCATGAACATCTACATCGGGCTCATGCTGATCAGCGCAATTGCCCTGCCCCGACTCTACGATTTTGTCAGCAACCGGCTCACCACCGACAAGTGAGGAACAGACCATGCCGATTTACTACATTACCGAAGACGTCACGCGAGAGGGAATGATGACTTGCAAGCAGGCACCGGAACGAGCCAAGGGCGTCGTTGGATTTGCGGCAAACTTTGACGTCACGGTCCTGGAATTCTACTACTGCATGGCTCACTTTGACTTCATCATGAAGGTTGAAGCGCCGGACGATGAATCGGTATGCGCATTCGCGATGGCGGTTCGGAAAACCGGGAATGTCACTGCCAGGGTAACCAGGGCGTTCACTCCAAGCGAATGGGGCAGTATGGTCGCGCGGTTACCCGAATGATTTGGACGGGCATGTCGCTCGTCGCTTTTTCTCGCAGCCACGGGCATGGAAAGGCAACCTCACTCGTGCAGGTCGAAACACGGTGGTGTGTCTGTTTTCGACGTTTTTTCCGGGTGTTTCCCCGGACATCCCCCTCGGCCTGGGTTTGACGGGTAAAGCATAAGGGTTGCCCTAATTCGGGCTGTAATTTCAATGAGAAACGCCGCTTTGTTCCGCTCCCGCCGGAAGCGAAATCGGCGGGTCGGGATGTGCCTGCCTCCTGCGAGCTCCCGATTCAACCGCCGAACAGGATCTTTGCCTGTTGGCGCGGGTGTCGTCGGGGAGCAACTCCCTTGTGCAATGCTACAGGTGCAGGGATTTCGTATCCAGTCGTTCCAGGCTCCGCCCCGGCGTTTGCGGCCACCGCGGAACCCCGGGCGGTATCCGTGTTGGCAAATACCGGATCTATCCTGCCCCCCCGGGTGCTGGCACCACCAAATGAATCGAGCATCCAGGAGAGGTCCTCGATACGGGACGATATGACATGGCTGACGATACCCTCCCTTTGCAGCTTTCCCTTTACCTTGAGAAGCCGCCCGGTCATTACCGCCTTGCGGTAGTCCTGATAGGTCTTCGACCAGACAATAACATTGGAAACGCCGGTATCATCCTCGAGTGTCAGGAAAATGACCCCTTGCGCCGTACCAGGCCTTTGGCGCGTGATGACCAGCCCTGCAACCGTTACCCATTGCCCATCCGGAATATTCCGTATCGCAAATGCGTTATCAAAAAGACCTATTCCGGAGCGCAGCAGCTTGACAGGGTGATCCCGTAGCGTGAGGCGAGTTGTCACATAATCTTCAAAAACATTCTCTGCACAGGACATCTGTGGAAGCGGCGCTGCGGTCTGCGGCAGTCTTTCTCCGCATTGTTCGAAGAGCGGTAACGGCCTGTCTCCACCGATAGCCTTCACTTCCCACAGCGCTTCCCGCCTGCTCAAGCCGTATCCGGCAAAGGCATCGGCACTCGCCAGGTGGGACAGGGCCTTTCGGGACAGGCCGGCACGCCGCCAGACGGCATCGATTGACCTGTAACCATGACTGCGTGCGGCACTGATCCAGTGCGCATCCTCTTCGCTGAAACCGCGAATGTGCCGATAGCCAAGGCGTACGGCGAGCGAGCCATCACCTGCCGGCTCCAGGACATTGTCCCAATAACTGTTCTCCACGCAGACCGGGAGTACTGTCACACCATGGGCACGTGCATCCCTGACAATCTGTGCCGGCGCATAAAAACCCATGGGTTGGGAGTTGAGCAACGCACAGCAGAAAACCTCGGGATGATGACATTTCAGCCAGGCTGAAACATAGACCAGAAGCGCAAAACTCACCGAGTGGCTTTCCGGGAATCCGTATCCGGAAAATCCCTCGAGTTGTTTGAAGCAGTTCTCGGCAAACTCTCGGTCGTAGCCCTTCGACAGGCACCCCGCGATAAAACGTTCCCTGAAAGTTTCCACCGAACCGGGTCCCCGGAAACTTCCCAGCGATCGTCTGAGTTGATCAGATTCAGTCGCACTGAATCCGGCGGCAACAACTGCGATTCGCATGGCCTGTTCCTGGAAAAGCGGAACCCCCAGCGTTTTTTCCAGGACAGATCTCAATTCCTCCGACGGGAAAACCACCGGTTCTTCACCACGCCGCCGCTTGATGAAGGGATGCACCATGTCACCCTGGATCGGACCCGGCCGGATAATCGCCACCTGGATGACAAGATCATAGAAGGTACGCGGCCGCATTCTCGGCAGGAAATTCATCTGCGCACGGCTTTCGACTTGAAACACGCCCAGCGAATCGGCAACGCAAAGCATGTCATAAACGGCAGAATCCTCCTGGGGGATCTTTGACATGCTGTAGTCAAGATTCTTCCAGATTCGCAGCAGGTCGAAAGCCTTCCGGATACAGGTCAGCATTCCGAGAGCGAGCACATCCACCTTCAACATGCCGATGGTGTCAATGTCATCCTTGTCCCACTCGATGACGGTGCGGTTTTCCATCGCCGCATTCTCGACCGGACAGAATTCATCCAGGCGTCTCCGGGTCATGACGAAGCCACCCACATGTTGGGAAAGATGGCGTGGAAATCCGATGATCTCCCGGGTCAACCCCAGGGTTTGCCGCAATCTCCGGTCCCGGCAATCGAGACCTGCCGCCCTGACATGTTCATCCTTGACACCCCTGCCCGACCACCCCCAAACTTGGCTGGAAAGCGCGGCAATGATGTCGTCCGACAATTCCATGGCTTTCCCGACTTCCCGAATGGCAGCCCGCGAACGAAAATGGATGACCGTTGAACAAATGCCTGCGCGATGCCGCCCGTATTTCTCGTAAATGTGCTGAATGACCTCTTCACGCCGCTCGTGTTCGAAATCCACGTCGATATCCGGTGGTTCATCGCGTGCGGCCGATATGAAGCGCTCGAACACCATGGAAAAGGTCTCCGGTGTCGCCTCGGTGATGCCGAGCGCGTAACAAACAACGGAATTGGCAGCGCTGCCCCGCCCCTGGCATAGAATTCCTCTTGATCGGGCGAACTCCACCACATCATGGACAGTGAGAAAATAGCGTGCGTAATCGAGTTTGGTGATCAGGCCCAGTTCCTTCTCGACCGTGGAACGAACCTTGAGTGGCACGCTGGCACCGGAGTAGCGTCGTGCCAGGCCTTTTTCGGTCAGTTCCCGCAAGCGGTCGTCAGGGATCTTGCCGTCGGTGATTTCATCCGGATATTCGTAGCTGAGTTCATCCAGCGAAAACGTACAACGTTCGGCAATGGCAGCGGTGTTGGAGACGGCCGTTGGATAATCCCTGAACAGCCTCCGGATTTCGAATTCGGATCTGAGGCGACGTTCGTTATTCGGCAGCGCCTGGCGTCCCAACCTGCTGATCGTTGTCTTTTGCCGAATACAGGAAAGCAGATCAGCCAGCCGCTTTCGACTCCCGTGATGCATAAGCACATTGCCCATGGCGACAAGCCGGATACCTGCGTGGGCAGCAACAGATGCACGATGTGCAAAATGCGTGGCATCATCCCCGTCATATCGCGGCATGATGCCCACAAACACGTGATCACGGCCAAAGGCGGTCTTCAGTCTCTCTGCCACGGCAAAGGTCCGGGCAGTGCCAGAGACAATCAGCATGCAATCATTGCCCCACTGCAGGACATCATCCAGAGACAGCTCGCATTTGCCTTTGACGGTACGGCGTTTTCCTGTCGTCAACAGGCGACAGAGGTAGCCATAGCCTTTCCGGGATTTTGGATATGCGCATATTTCAGCCCCCCCTGTCAGAACAAGGCGGACACCAACAATGTAGCGGACCCCGTGCTTTTTCGCAGCAGCATGTGCACGTACGATTCCGGCAAATGTGTTGATATCCGTAATTGCGATCCCGGAAAGGCCCAGACTCCCGGCGCGAACAACCAGTTCTTCCGGATGTGAGGCACCGGTCAGGAAAGTGAAATTGCTGGTGACGTGCAGTTCGGTGTAACTCACGGGAATCGACCTGCAACATACCAGTCGGGCTGTTTCAGCCCTGGATATGTCAATAACCACAACCTCAATCCTGTCGTGGTCTGCACACGCCAGTAATCACGCTGCGGCAAGGTTTCGTTCCGCCACCACTCCGATGCCAGGCGTTCCGGTCCCTCGGCATGCGCGGTTTCATATGTTTGGCAGCGCCAGCTGAATTTTTTTGGCGGACGGTCCGGCTCAAGAGTTTTCAGAAGCTCTGGATACCTGTACAGCCGGATCGGACGTCTGCGCGGATTACGCTCCCAAACCGGAGCCATCTCGCAATGCGCCACCTCCACAAATCCGAATTCCCGCTCCGGCAAATGACTGTCAGCCGGAAGCCATCGGCAAATGCGGTCAAATCCGAGACGGTTGCCAAGAGTCGAGACAATCCCCGTGATATCGCCGTCACGATTGTCGGCTTCACCCAAATGCTTTTGTCGAGCCTGGATCCGTTCCACACAATCGGCCGCAAGATGTAGCCGGTCTGCGCCAAATTCGATTTTCAATTCATCCAGGGGATGCCTGAACTGCTGTAACAGCATGGCCGGGTCATTGACCGGTCTTGCGAAACCGACGGTACTTCGATGATCCCCGGTATCCACACATCGGACAGTCAGGTGATAACGGCGCGCACCCTTTTGTACGGCCTGAAGGCGTCTGCAGACGGAATCGGCCAGTCTTTCCAGACCCAGGACCAGGTCCTCAACCAGTCCTATCGGATCGGGCAGGGTTATGCCGGCAGCGTAGGTTGGGTCAGGACGATGCGATATGATCGGGTCGGGCACACATCCCGTGGCGCGCGCCAAATCCTGCACCAGGCCGGGTCCGAACCGGAGCGCCAGTTCGGATGACTTGATCACATGGAGCTGGCCAATGGTCTCGATTCCGAGTTGACGCAGTTCCGTGACCATTTCCAAGGGCAGGCCAAGGGCATTGACCCGGAGAGGAAGCAGGGCTTCCACGGTCTTTCCGGGCAATGCAATTTCGACCGGATTCGAACCATAGCGTGCAAGCGCCCATGCAGCCTTCCTCGTATCGGCAATCCCGGCACGGGCTTCGACCTGCATGTCATGAAGCTCCTGACGTGCATGGGTTGCCATTTCTGTCTCGCCCCCGAAAAGATGCGCACATCCCGCAATATCGAGAATCAATCCGTCCGGCGGGTCGAGCGCGACCCGGGGTGACAGCTTGTCGGCCCAGCACCGCAATGCGTAAAGGAAACGAGCCTCGCACTCCGAATCTCCCGGTTCGGTCAGAAGGTCCGGACAGATGGCCCGCGCATCAGGTACCGGTAAACCCGGGGTCAGTCCCGCCCGAAACGCCACATCATTCGGATGCGTCAGTTTCCAGACATTCCGGGATTGGGCGATGATGGCAAAGGGACCAAGGATACGCGGGTCATTCCGGCGCCGGAGCCGATCAAGCGGCAGACGCGGCAGCCAGATGGACAGTACACGTTTTCCCTGTCTTGTCATCCCTGTCTCCCAGCCACTGTACGTTCCATGTGCCGAGCTTCCCGTGCCTGTTCTTGAGGCAGCACCATTTCCAGCTTCCGACGTTTCCGGGAATGGCAACACATTCCCAGCGGGTCTGGGCGGCAGAGGTGTGGACCCGGCCTGCAATCAGGACGATACCCGTGCATCCCGAATCCTCCGCCGCGATTTGCAACCGCCTGCTGGTACGCAAGTCCGGACCATCATGGAGTTCGATAACGACACAGGATACGTTGTTTGCCCGTATGGTCTGTTCGCCAGCCCAGAGGATTTCCTTTCGCGTCGTGCAATTCGTCAGAATAATCCGTGCCGGATCCAGAAATTCGCGCACTGCGGCGGGGGTGAGAGATTCCACCGCACTCGTCCCTCCTATCCAGATCACCGGTCCGGGCAGGCGTGATGCAACCATGATCGCAAAGATGTCGGCGCTGTCACCCGTCACCTCATGGATGCGTCCCCTGCGTAGCCGTATTGGCCCCGCTACCGGGAAATCACCGTGATCCCTGGAACGAATATCCCCCCCGATACGGGTAGTAATATCTTGATATGGCATGTTTGTTCTATTTTTGTTCTCGTTTTATTCCGTTTTATTCCTTACAGAAAGCAAAAGTCAACAGCTTAATTGGTCTTGTACGCGTTCAAAGCGCGCAGAGATGTTGCCTGGTTCCGGGGATGTCCATGTCGGCGACAAAGATGCTGCCGGCATGCGGCGCAGCCTTCAGTTCATCTTCGGTGTGACGCACACTCAGCGTGGTAATGAAGAGTCGTTTCAGCGACGTACCGCCGAAGGCAACGCAGGTGGGGCCCTTGGTCGGCAAATCGATGCGGGCCGTCACCTGTCCGTCCGCATCGAACCGCACGACGCAACCGCCCCAGACCCGGGCGTTCCAGTAGTTTCCCTCGGCGTCAACGGTGCCGCCATCGGGCAGACCCGGCGCCGCATCCCGATCCGCGAGCGGCGCGATTTCCGCGAACTCCGAAAAGCCTGCGCCAACCCGGAACCTGCGGATCCGGCCATCGGGCGTGTCGACGAAGTACATGGTTTGCCCGTCTGGCGAGAACTCCAGACCGTTGGTAAGGACGACGTCGCCGAACAACCTTTCGAGTTCACCGCCCGGGCCAAGGCGATAGACGTTGCCGACGGGCCGCCGCTGTTCCATGTCCGGGGTTTCGTCGGCCGTGCCGAATACGATGCCACCGAACGGATCGACTGCCGCATCATTGATACGCGTCCGCGGCAGGTCCGGTTCCACGTCGTGAAGCCTGGAAAAAACCTTCAGTTCCTGATCGGCAAGAGCGACCTGGTTGGGAAATCCGATTACGAAACCCGGCCCCCGCCGCGGAAGGATGAAACCGGCACGCCCCGGCAGGTTGAAGCGCATCGCGTTCCGGTCCGTATCCATTCGCCAGACGCAACTTCGCTCGATGTCGGTCCACCACAGGCAATCGTCGCGCGGGTCCCAGAAACAACATTCACCGAGCGCATTCCTGCAATCAAAAAAGAGACGGGCATCCATGGTCGCTTCCCTACCGCTGTCAGGGCATTGATGGAGACCGAAGCTCAGCACCTAGCGCTAATTTCGAAAGGTCTGCATCGCTGTTGGGGACAAAGAAATCGAATCCCTGATCCGTCAGGCATCGAATAGTCGTGGGCCCTGCACGAGAGATATGCAGGAATGCCGGAAACGAAGAAAGGCCTCTACCGCTTCCAGGAAAAAACAGCTGCCGGGCTCGAAGGATACGCCGAAAAACAGTCGCAAGGAGTCGAAAACAAATGCCGCCTTCGACTGGAAGTCTCACGACCAAACTGCCGCGCCGACTTGGTCGAATTCAACATCGTTCGGGTCACTTTCCGATCCCTGCCCTGTTCGTTCTTTTTTACTCTTCTCAAGCGTGCCAGAATCGGAATTACCACGGGTCTTCCGGTTCCAACGAAAGTTCAAGTTGTCGGTCGTGCGCGGATAATTCGTGTCTTGACCTCTACTGCATCTTCCTCCCGGAAAGAGATTCCGGTTTCGACAACCTCGAATGACCTCGCCCTGACGCGTGCGACTTCCCGCAGCCTTGGTCTACCCGGAACGCCATTCACGATGGTTTCGATTTCGACCATGATATCCTTCAGTTCATGCGCGGTGGAATTTGCCACCTTGAGGACAACCTGGTTTTCGTCGAAATAGATGTCAGCGGTGACATACCTACCCGGAAAGTCCACCAGGTCGAGCTTGACGTAGGCCTCACGCGCCTCTCTGCCGAGTTCGCCTCTTGCCCTGCTGACGGTCAGGTACAATTGCTTGGCCTTTACGCGATCCCCTTCGTCAAGCGCAATTCCGGCAAGGGAAAACGAAGCTTCCGCGGTTGGCAACAGATTGCTGCTTCGCTCCAGATCCTGCCGTGCGCGGGTCCTTTGCCCGAGGTGGTCGTATGCGAGGCCACGTCCCAGGTAATGTTCGTAGTATCCGGTATTGCGACGGATCGCCTCATCGAATGCCCGTATCGCAGCCTGGTGTCGCCTTTGGCGTGAAAGAATTTTGCCCTTGATTCCGTAGAACAACGGTTCCTTCGGTTCCTGGCGAATTGCGCTTTCGATGGCTTGCAAGGCGGTTCCAGGATCATCGTCCAGCAATTGTTGCGCATCGTCAGCTTTTTCGTACGCCCCCCTGCGTGCCTTCAGGTAGGCGATCCGCTGCATGTAAGTCGACCTCCCCTGATCGCCACCCCGCGGAAAATCGGCCAGTGCTGCCCGGTTGTTTCGAACGCGTTCACTCGATGGCGGATGACTCGCAAACAGTCCGTCGAGCCATCCGGGTTCGCGCCCCCGGTTCAGAGCAACGAATTTTTCCTGCAAGGTAACTGCTGCTGCCGTGTCATACCCGGCGGCATGCATGTATTTCATGCCGAAATAGTCCGCGTCACGTTCTGCTTCACGGCTATAATTCTGTTCGAAGAGATGCAGCCCGACCCCACCGGCACCGAGGAGAATGTCAGCGTCTCCCGGATCGCTGACGGCGCCCGCGGCGGCGAGAAGAATCAATTGACCCAGGATGCCGCGCTGCATGGAGTGAGTTCCGTGCCTCGCGGCGGCGTGCACGACTTCATGGCCGAGTACGGCGGCGAGCTCCGCTTCACTCTCAATCTCGACCAGCAATCCCCGGGTGATCGCGATCTTGCCGCCCGGCAAGGCCCAGGCATTTGGTATGCTGGTGTTGAGGACGACGAACTCGTAAGGGAGGGATCGATCGCTCACCGCGGCCACGCGTTGGCCGACTTCCGCAACGTAGCCCGTGAGTGCCGGATCTACCGTATACAAACCGTTCCCTGATTGCTGCAACGGAAGGTAATAGCGCTCACCGATGTCTATCTCCGCAGCAGTGGAAACAAGCGAAAGTTCTCGTTCCCCGGTCACGGGGTTGTCGGAACATCCTGCAAAAACCAAGACAAGCAGGCCGGAAAAAACTGCGGAAACGATTTTGGGCCGCCAATGCATCATGGGATGTGTACATGGATTCGTTTCTTCCACAAGCGGCTCAACCTTTGCATCGTTTGAACATGCGATGCGACTGTTCTACCGCCACCGATCCATTTTGTGCGGGGAAGACGTGAACCAGCGAGTCGCACTTTCTGGTGAAGTTCCGGAGAAGCCGGAACACCTGTTGAAGCGAACGATCAACACATGACGGCAGCATCCTGCCCGACCGGATCATCCCGCCGGGAGACGTGGACGAAGCTCGGAACCTGTTCCCTCAACCTGAGACAATTCCCTCGGCTCGACCATGATCCCGCACGTGAGCTGGACGATCATTGACGCATGGCAAATGCCGCCAGGATTACGTTCAGGTCACGCCGGAGTCTTCGGTTACTGCTGTGCACTCCTGTGCACAAAACCACCTGTTTCCGCCACGCATGAACGAACGGATTGACGCATGACATGCCGCGCGAGTCAGCCAATGTCGAGTGGCCAGAAGACGGGGATCAGGAGACTCGCCAGTATTCCGATGGTCAAATTGAGGGGCAGTCCCAAACGAATGAAATCGGTAAACCTGTACCCCCCCGGGCCGTAAACCAGGGTATTGGTCTGGTAACCCACAGGAGTTGCGAAGCTGGCCGAGGCAGCAACCATGATCGCCACGACGAGCGGGCGCGGGTCCACGCCAAGCGAATGGGCTAACGCTATCGCGACCGGGGTGATCATGACTGCAACAGCGTTGTTCGAAACCATTTCGGTCAGAACCGACGCCAGAAGATAGATTGCCCAGACCATGAAGAATGGTGGAAGCACGCTGATATACGGTGAAAGCACTTCGGCAATAAGTGTGACTGCACCGGACGTCTCGAGGCCGGTTCCGACCACAAGCATTGTCAGCAAGAGAACCAGCAATCTGGCATCTACCGAACCAAATGCTTCGTCCGCTTCGATCGACCGGCTCAACAGGACGATGGCTACGGCAATCATCGCCAGCAGCAGGATCGGAGCGACTCCGAACGCCGACAGGACGACAACACAGCCAAGCGCAAGAATGACCCAGGGTGCATGCGTCCTCCGGTATGGCCTGACGTCAGGTTCAACGAGATCGACCGTGTTCTGCTCGTCGGAAAGACGCCTGATATCCTGAGGGGCGCCTTCAAGAAGGAGCGTGTCGCCCACCTGGATTGCCAAGTCGTCGAGTTGACCACTTAGGTTCTGGTTCCTTCGATGGATGGCAAGCAGGTAGACACCGTAACGACGACGTAATCGAAGGGCGCGCACACGTTTTCCGACCAACAGGCAACCCGGCGATATCAGGGCTTCGACGGTCGTGGATTCGCGAGACGATACGGTTTCAGCCACCACGACTCCGACGTCCCTGCTCTGTTTCAAGGCAAGGAGTTCTCCGACGGCCGTGCGCAGGATGACGCGATCTCCTTCCCGGAGCGTGACTTCGGGAATATCCCGACGAAGTGATTCATCTCCCCTGACGACATCGATAACGCGACCGCCCTGATGCCGGAATTCGGCAACCTCAAGCGGCTTTTGCCCCGCCAGAGTGCTGCCTTTCGAGACAACGACTTCCGTAAAAAACCGTTTTGGCCGTCTGTCGCCGAGAATGCTGCTGACGGTCTCCCGGTGAGGCAGCATGCGTGGAGCAAGGATCAGTATGTAAACGATCCCATATAACGCCAGAATAGCCGCAAGAGGAGTGATTTCGAAAATTCCGAACGGCTCAAGACCGCTCGCGCGCGCGACGCCATCAACGATGAGATTCGTGGACGTGCCGATCAGGGTACACATTCCTCCGAGAATTGCGACATACGACAAGGGAATCAGCAGCTTCGACGCGGCCGCGCCCAATGTGTTCGCCAGTTTGATGGCAACCGGGATGAGAACGACAACGACAGGCGTGTTGTTCATGAATGCCGAGGCAAACAGGACCACGCATGCGAGGACACCAAGAACCAGAACCGGGTAGTTTTCGGCACGGGCGCTGACCCAACCTGTCAGGAGCGCCAACGTGCCGGTCCGCACGAGCGCACCGGACAGAATGAACATCATTGCGACAGTCCAGGGCGCCGAATTGGACAGCACACCGAGTGCGCGTTCCATCGGAACAATTCCCAGAATGATCATTGCTGTCGCAGCCGAAAACGCGATAACGTCTGGTGGAAATCGCTCGGACATAAACGCAATGAACATGCAGGCAACGATCGTGCAGGCGATTGCAACGTGCCAGGATTCAGGGAGCAATTCCGGGATCATCTGACGATACACCCCCGGGATTTTGTTAGAGGAGTTCGCATAACAACTCGTTCGTCAGCCTCAAGTCACCTCGCGGGAGGCTCTCCCCTCCTCTGATGGTTTTCCCGGCTGCACCAGAAACAGCCCGATGGTCATCAGAACCACAGCTCCCCAAATCCAGCCGGAATACCTCTCGTCAAGAAGGATCATGGACCAGAATACCCCAAATCCGGTCACAATGTAGGCAACCTGTGCCGCGAATACGGTTCCGGCTCGTCTAACCAGCCAAACGTAACCTGCATAGCAAAACGCATGCAAGACGGAGAGGCCCAGGAGCGCGTATTCCGCGGCCCCCCAAGCTCGCGACAGGTCGATCCAGTGACCGGTCACGGCGGTCAGGGGAAGGGAAATCAGGATCCCGATCAGGGATGCCCAGAAGATCGCCTCAACAGGATTCAACCCGGCAAGCCCCATCCTCCCTACGATATTTCCCTCGGTCGCGTAGCAGAGCGGAGCGATCATTGCCAACAGCACGAAACCCGCTGCGGCCGGGTCGGGGAGGCTCGTGTCAGGGCCGAGAAGCAGGACGATCGCAGCCGCGCCAAACAGGATTCCGGCCACTCGCAGAATCCTGGGTTTTTCATTGCCGACGAGAATCGCGATGGGCAATGCGAACATGGGAACAAGCGCGATGATAATGGACATGACCCCTGCCGGGAGTTCGACTGCTGCCTGGTAAGAAAACGTATTCGGGGCAACCGTTCCCGACACCGCGATGATCGTACAGATGACGAGACGAGGCCAAGTCAGGGGCCGAATGCGCCGTCTCCGCCCACCGACAAAAGCCAGCACGGCCAGGCATGCTCCGGAAAAAACAAGCTGCCATAAGATCAGTCCAAAATGACCATGACCCGTCGAAACGGCGATACGGGTCAACGGCATCGTCACACCCCAGCCGGCACCCAGAAGGAGAAGGGCCGCCCAGAGAAACACCTTTTCGCTCATCAGTTGTTGCTTCGTCGAAACACCCCTCCGATCTGAATCTGTTCGATAGAAACCGCCAGTCCCGTCTCATCCGAGGTCGTCACGATCAAGCCGGAAACGGTCGCTTCGCCGGTAGCCGGCGTCGCGCGCCCCCTTTTCATGCCGGTCCTGAACTGACCCAGCGGAATCTCTTGATCAAATCCGATGACGCTCTGGTACACTCCGCACATCCCCGCGTCGGTCAGGTATGCTGTTCCGTGAGGCAAAATCCGCCCGTCGGCCGTCGGAATATGAGTGTGTGAGCCGACAACGAGTGACGCACGACCGTCGAGGAAATGCCCCATGGCGTTTTTTTCCGATGTCGCTTCCGCGTGAATGTCCACGATCACTGCGTCCGCACGACCTTTGAGCGGCGCCGTCCTGAGGGCCTCGTCGACCGCAGAGAACGGATCATCGAAGGTCGGTTTCATGAAGACGCGGCCAAGAACCTGCGCAACAAACACTCTTCGTCCCCCGGCCGTCTCGAACAAACCGGCGCCATGTCCCGGCACCGCTTTCCCGTAATTCAACGGCCGCAGGATCCGTTGGTCCTGCTCCACGCCGTGGAGCATTTCCTTCTGGTCGAAAGCGTGGTCGCCGAGCGTAAGGCAATCGGCGCCCACTTCAAAAAACTGGCGCGCATGCGCACATGTCAGCCCAAGGCCATTCGTCGCGTTCTCCGCGTTGACGACGACGAAGTCGATTGCGCGTTCGCTGCGCAGTCGAGGCAGGACGGTATGAACTGCTTGCCGCCCCGCCTTTCCGACCACATCTCCAAGGTAAAGCAGTCTCATGCATCACCGATATGTATCGCCATTGGAAACAACAAGCGGATTCGCCGAAAAACAGTCGGTGGCCGTGAATCGTTGCCCCGTGCCTCGCTCGCGGCCTCACCTTCCCGTTCACGGTTCAGCAACAATCACTCCCGCTTCGGTGACAATTGCATCGAGGCGCTGATCGTGTGCATCACGCGGAATCGCAGGGTGTTCCTGATCAGAATAGGCGAATCCGACAGCAACCGGGCGTCGGGCAGTGTGTTTACTCCTGGCACGCAGGATCTGAAGGGTCCGGTCGTAGAACCCTCCCCCGTATCCGAGCCTGGTGCAGCCCGAATCGAACGCAACGACAGGGACAATCAGCAAATCCGGTTCAACAAAATCCCCGCTTTCCGGAATGGACGTGCCGAACGCGTTCCGGATCAGCGAGATACCAGGAATCCATTGCCGGAACTTGAGTGGCAGTCCTGGACCGCAAACGACAGGGACGCAGACAATCGAATTGAATTCTGTTAAGTAAGACATTGTATTTGTAGGATCAATTTCAGATCGAATCGGCAAGTACCCGGCCACGATCCTTCCCTGACCAACTTGATTAAGAAAACCGATCAACCGTTCATTGGCGTGTCTGGTTGCAGACTCGCTTGCCGCGCATCGGCGGCGTTCGAGTGCGGATTTCCGAAGTTTAGCCTTGTTGTCCGCGATGTTCATGGAGCCGATGACGCAGTTTTCGCGGAACAGGGGTAATTCGGCGGAACCGCCAATTCAACCGTAGAGGCTGTCATATTTCCTGTGCGCCCGGTCATGCCAGGTGGGCGCCGGATGCGAAAGGCCAAGGCCAACCACAGAGCCAGCTCCCCAGAAAAACTTGTCGGCGACTGGAATATCGCAACTACGAGAAGGGCAGTATCCGCCTCTTGCGCACTTAATCGACCCACACTCCTCGGGCAAGCACCAAAGGCAGAAGTCGGCTGCAAAACAACGCATCAATCATGTAATCGGCATTCGCACGATCCCGGGTTTTAGGTGTATTCCCGAACGTTTCCAGGTGCCCGGTGGGAACGCCGTGTATTCCTGCATTCACGAATGCCAGCGAAATCACGAAGACTACTGGCTGCAGGGAAGATGGTTCGGCTGCCAGGTTCCCCCTTCTCACCGTGACAGGCGAGTCCGGACCTCTTACGGCGCGGGAGGGAACAGCTCCCACTCCGAATGCGAGGTTCGCGCAGGGGCGACATCCCGGCAATTGCAGTCCGACCGGCCGCAATCATGCCGAAAAGGACGACCGCAACCCAAGACTGACACACAAGGCAAATTCAAGTCAGGCCTTGCCAAATGTCATTCCCTCTTATCCGAGATAGTGACAAAGTCGCCCGAGGAGGATTAGGTGCTTGATTCCTTGCGAGCGGTCGAGAAGATGAGGGAAGCCGTGATTCCGAAGGAAACAGCCTGTTGAACTGGTCGAACATGCCCTGCAAGACGCCGTTGGAGGATGTATCCGGCGGTTTGGCGGGATTCGTCCGTCCCGCCGCTCCGGGCTTGTCGCGATACGGCAGCATCAGGAGATATCTCGCCAATCATGCAACTTCAGCGGTTTTTTTGCAGCGTTGGAACGAACCGTTCCACCGGCCGGCCAACGCTCCACGGTTCCGGGTCACGTCGGGAGGCATTACGGCCGGATGGAGCCAGGGACGATGTGCGAAACCGGTAGAACGGCGTGAATCCGGCAGGCGCCGGTACAGGACGATCAGGACGGCCAGAACTGCCATTCGACCCGTCAAACCTGCAGAGGACCAGTTAAAGAGGGCTTGCGACCATGAACGAAATCCATGACATATCTCACCACGACATCTTTCGGCATCCCGAACACTGTGTGAACCAGGTATGTGCCCGTACGCTCGCGAACGGCGATATCTTGGCGGTGTTCAATGAGGAGCGGTTCCCGTTCCACCACGACAGCGGCCAGACCCTTATTTCCCGGTCGTCCGACGGGGGAGCCACGTGGTCGGATCCTGCCGTCGTGCTCCCCTGGACCGACACGAGCGGAAACTGGGACTGCGGGATATGCGAACTCGCGGATGGTTCCCTGATCGTCAATCTGACGATCACGGCATTCTTCAAACGCGGCATACGCGCCGAGCAACCGTCTTGGAGTTCGAGACCGCACACGCGCGAGTGGGGGGACTGGACATGGGCATTCAAGACACAGGGCTGGATCGGGACCTATGTTGTGAAATCCAGCGATGGCGGCGAGTCGTGGAGCGATCCGGTGCCGTGCAACGTCCGCCCGCTCAAGCACGGCGGGTGCCGTTCCGGCTGCTGGCTGCTTCCGTCCGGTGCTCTCCTGATGGGACTGTACGGGCGAATCCGCGGATACGGTGAAGAGGGCGAAGGTGAATCCACGCGGTCAGCACTGATCCGGTCCGACGACGGCGGATCCAATTGGGAATACTATTCCACGATTGCCTACGACCCGGCCTCGATCATCGACTATGAAGAACCGGCAGTGCTCCGCCTCAGGGACGGAAGGCTGGTCTGCTTCTTGCGGACGCACGTCAATCCGAGCGGCGATGCGAAGAACCTGGTCATGACCGTTTCCGAGGACGACGGTTTCTCTTGGACACCGCCGAAATGGACAAATATCTGGGGCTACCCCGCCGATCTCATCGCGCTTGCGGATGGCCGATACCTCATGGTCTACGGCTATCGTCGTCCTCCGTACGGAACTCGCGGAATGGTTTCCGAAGATGGCGTTACCTGGGACGTCGCCAATGAATTCGTGATCCGGGAAGGAGGTGTTCCCTCCAGCAGCGCGGTCTTTTCGCCTTCCTCAAGCCTCGGATGGGATTCGGGAGAAGGGGATGGCGGCGGTGGAATCGACTTCAACAATCCGGGCCTGTTTCAGCATATCGGATATCCGACCGTGGTACAGGCACCCGACGGGGCAATCGTCGCCTGCTATCACGAGTGGAACAACGAAAGGAATCCGCTGCAGTTTGTTCTCTGTACCCGTTTCAGGGTCTGAGACGACCCGACCATGACGTCGTCGCGCACGCATTGATTCAAATCTGGAGGTTCGAGCCGCGGTCCCTGAATGATCGAAACGAGTAACCCGTTCCGTTTCGTCAACCAGGGCCTTCGTGGCATGATCCCGACGCGAAGCCTTCAGGACGGCGCAGCGCACCTGCAGGACCGGTTCTAAATCGATTTTCCGGTCTGGTCATCGAACAGGTAGAGCCTGTTCATGTCGAATCCGAATTGCCCGCTCGTCATCGGCAACGTATCGGGTCCAACGTCGACCGCGGCGGTTACCGGCGTGTCGCCGACCCGCGCGGCGAGAAACTGGCTTGACCCGATGTATTCCGCCACATCCACTTCGAGGCGAATTGGCGCAAGGGCAGCATCCCGAGCGCCGCCGGGACTATCCGGGGCGGCAAAGTGCTCAGGCCGCAGCCCAATCCTGACCGTGCGCGAAGAAGTCGCGCTCACTCTCGCGGCAAGTTCCGGCGGCAGCGGAAGTTCGAATCCGTCTCCGCGCACGGACACCGGATCCGAGCCCGTAATCTCCGCATCGAGGAAATTCATGGAAGGAGACCCGATGAAACCGGCCACAAAAAGGTTGTCGGGAGCGTTGTACACCTCTCTCGGTGTGCCTACCTGCTGGATCCGTCCATCGTCCAGGATCACGATCCGATCCGCCATCGTCATCGCCTCGATCTGGTCGTGGGTGACATAGATCATCGTCCGTTCGAGTCTCTTGTGCAGGATCGACAACTCGGTTCGCATCGATGCCCGAAGTTTCGCATCGAGGTTGGAAAGCGGTTCATCGAACAGGAAACAGTAGGCATCACGGACGATCGAGCGCCCCATTGCCACACGTTGGCGTTGACCGCCGGACAGATCCCTGGGCTTCCGTTCCAGAAACTCGGTCAGTTCGAGCATTTCGGCCGCCTTGCGCACGCGTTCCCTTATTTCGTCCTTCGGGGTCCTGCTGAGCCGCAGGGCAAATGACATGTTGGCGGCAACGTTCATGTGCGGATAGAGCGCGTAAGACTGGAACACCATCGCAATGTCGCGGGACTTCGGCGGCACCCAGGTCACATCGCGTCCGCCAATGTAGATCGTGCCGCTTGTCACGTCTTCCAGTCCTGCAATCATCCTGAGCGTCGTCGACTTGCCGCATCCGGACGGGCCGACGATTACCACGAACTCACCTTCCGCGATCGAAAGGCTGAGTTCAGGTATGATGGTTTGCTCTCCGAACCTCTTCACGACGTTCTCCAGCATGATTCCGGACATTCGACCCTCCTCCGTGGTTTTCTGCGGGTCAGCCCGCGACTACGGTCGCCCGATTAGACTGGTATGGCTGGAATGCGCGGCAATCGGATCGGCAACGCACATGATTACTGATTACGCGCACCCTGCTCATCCCTTCATCCCCGACGTGATGACGTTGTCCATGAAGAATCGTTGCAATATCAGGAAGACGATCAGGCTCGGAATGATAAGCAGCGTGACCGCCGCGGCCCCCATTCCGTAGTATTGCGTTATGTTCGTGCTTCCCTGGAGCGATGGCGCAAACTGGTTCAAACCGACCGGGAGCGTCCTCACGGAATCCGATGTGCTCATTATCAGCGGCCATAGATACTGGTTGAAATTCTCCGCGAATGCCAAAATACCGACCGAGACACAGGCCGGAATTGAAAGCGGAAGCACAACCAGCAAAAACCGTGCCCATAGTCCCGCGCCATCGATCGCTGCGGCGTCCTCCAGTTCACGTGGAATACTCAGGAAAAACTGCCGGAACAGATAAACGGAAAACGGACCGGCAACCGAGGGCAGAATGATCGACCACCGGTTCCCGACAAGTCCGAATTCCCCCATCATGCGATACAACGGTATCAGCATCACCTCGAACGGCATCATGAAGGACGCGAGAACGAGCCAGAAGAGGAAATTCCGGCCGAAGAATCGCAGGCGCGCAAAGGCGTAGCCCGCAGCCGCGCCCAACACAATCGTGAGGAATGTCGACACGATGGCTATGTACAGACTGTTGATGGTCCATCGTCCGATCGGCTTTTCCAAGACCTTCTCATAGTGTTCAAGGGAAAACTCGGTGGGAATCCACTGCGGTGGATTGGTCAGTATTTCTCCAGTCGGTTTCAGCGAAGTGAGGATTACCCACAGCAGCGGAACAAACCACAGGACCGTGAACAGCAATCCTATAGCGACAATCGTCAAGCGAATGGCGCGTTCGCCCTGCCTGGTAGCCAGCATGCTCACGTCCGGTCCGGCCATCACTCAGAAGTAGTCCTTGTCCGCACGCAACAGCATGAAACGCAATATCGTCAGGATCATGATGATTAGAAAGAGGACGACGCCTACGGCGGCCGCCATGCCCTGCTCAAATCGCACGAAGCCCTCCTGGAAGATATAGTAGACTACGCTGGTCGAATAATCGCTCGGGCCTCCCTGAGTGATAATATGGATGAGGCTGAAGACCCGCATTGCCTCGATCAGAGTGATCGTGATCACCAATGAGGAAACCGGGAGCAGAAGCGGAAACGTAACTCTCCAGAATGACTGCCATGCATTTGCGCCGTCAATACGAGCGGCATCGAGCAATTCACCTGGAATACTCTGAAGTGCGCCGAGGAAGATCACCATTGCGAATCCTGCCTGCCACCAGGTCGTGATGAACGCAATCACCGGCAGAACGAGAACCGGTTCCTTCAGCCAGGCGGTGCGGTCAGGCAATCCGAGCATACCGAGGCCCACATTCAACAGGCCAAACTGCGTCTGAAGCGTCCAATTCCAGACGATTGCGATAATCGTCGCCGTAAGGACAAATGGCGCAAAGAATACGAGGCGCGAAATGGTATGGGTCGGCAACTTGCGATTCACATAAACTGCCATTGCCAGACCAACGAAAAAGGACATCGGAACGACGATAATTGAATACTGGAACGTGATGATGAAGGCCCGACGGACCTCGGAGTTGGTCAACACCTCAACGAAATTCTCGAAACCGACATAGTTCCCCGGTCTCGGTCCAACCCTTGCGTCCGTGAAACTTGTCAGTATGCCAAGAAAAAACGGATAGATCCTGAAAATCAGGAACACGACCAGAAACGGAATGATGAATGTAAAGGCATACGGATTCACGCGTTTCATCGCAATGGACCACCGGTGATCCGGGGATCCGGAGCGCTCCGCAACCCTGTTGTCGGGAGTGATCGGCGTGTAGTTCACCAACGGCGTAACACAGGCTCGGCAACCTGGCACCCGAAGATGAAGGATGGCGGCATGCCTCCACTTCGCCGCCGGCATGCCCCGCCGGCTAACGGGTCCGTGGTCGGACGCAGTGTCTGCCGTGTCCAGTAATTTATCATTGCCTGACACCGCCCGTTTCCCAGAACCACTCGTGTCTTTTGATCTTCAGGTCCGGAAACCTGTTCCAGTAGTGCGCAACCGGGCTGTCCCGCCAACCGCTCTCGATTGCCTCCCAGGAGAACGGCTCGCCTTTTTCACAGAAGTGGGGTTGAAACCACTCCTCTGCTATCATGTGGCTTGTTCCCGTGTAGCGAAAATCAGCCGAAAGCCGGAGTTTGTCCCGCGTCAGATTGTCTGCCGCGGCATGGACAGTGAGCATCTTGAACAGCAGGATATCCCCGCACCCGTACTCGGACTGCCGCCACGCAAGACGAGGATCGACCTCAACGATCCTGCCCCCGGGGCCGGGCGCCGGTTTCGGCGCGAGAAAACCGGACTTGTGGCTTCCCTCGAGGACCTTAAGTCCTCCGACTTCCTGCGGCACATCGCCCAGCGGAACCCAGCAGGAGATCGTCTCCGTAGAGCCGCCGACGAATACCCAGTCCTGGTGCGCCGGGGTGCCACGTGCATTGTCCCGGGGAAAGGCGATTCGCCCGATCGTCTGAGGAAAAGGAAACACCGCCTCCTCGAACAGGGCCTCCATGATGTCAATGATCTTCCGATTGAGTTTCAGGCCATGAAACGCCTCCAGTGCCTGAACCCGCGCATAGACGTCGACGTACTCTTCGTCTGACTTCATTATGGGCGCACGGTCTGACAATCCGTCGATCAGTCTTGCGCCGGGCCGCAGCCACCCCGCCTGTTCGCAGATTTCAAGAATCTGCCGTCTGACATCCAGTACCTGCGCCTCCTGGAGGATGTCCCGGAAAAACAGGTAGCCGTCCGCACGCAACCGTTTCCGCATGTCTGCCGGGCTATTGAGTAGATCGTTTGATTCTGCAAATGGCGACATTTCACCACCTCATGATCGAGCAGACCCCAGGTCTTGCAAATGGCGGGATCTCGCCATTTCAGCCGCGAACCGCGAGGGGACCGTCTTTAGTCGTCCCCTCGCTGATGCATGTACCTAGTTTGCCCGCGGCGGTCTATATGGCAGCGGGTTCCTCTTGCAGGATGCCGGTGAGATGCTCATCGAGGTCGTTGAGACCTTCGTCCACAGTCTTGGACATGTCCCAGACCTTGTCAAGCATACGGGTCACCGCACTTGAGGCACCGCCGTAGACGGAGAATTCCGCCCCCTTCGGATGGGACACATCCCAGAAGGCATATTGACCGTTCTCCTCGGAACCTCTGAAGTGTTCCTTGTGCGGAGAACTGTTGTATCCTTCAAATGCGAGGCCCTCCATCGTCACCGGAATCTGCGACGAAGCCACGCCAAATTCCCCTGCACGCTCCACGATGTACTTGTAGATGTTGCCAATGGCTTCCTTGACGTCGTCCGGACGACCGTATGGAAGCACCAGCCCGCTGTATTCGTACATCACGGCCCGCTTGTCTCCCAGGATCGGCATCACATCGGCGCGGAAGTTCAGGTTCGGCTGCTGGAGCGAACTGCCGACAACCCAGGTGCCGGAGTAAAACGACGATGCCTGGCCTGTCAGCCAGTAATCATAGCGCTGGGTTATGTTCGGATCCGAGATTTCCCATTCGTAGAGGGAATTCAGAACGAATTCCGCAGCCTTCCTGCCAGCCTCGTTGTTGAAATTCGTCGCCTTTCCGTCATCGGTGACCATCGAACCACCGTACTGGAACAGCAGCGCTCCCCAGATGTTGTTCGGCAGTATCCCCGACCTTGGACAGGAAAACCCCGACTGGATGATGTCGCCGGCGTCGTTTCGCAGCGTCATCTTCTTGGTCCATTCGACGAATTCTTCAAGATTCTCCGGCTCCCGGTCCGTCGGAAGGCCCGCCTTGTCCAGGTGGTCAAGATTGTAGAACAGGACCCATGAGTTCCAACCGTGTGGCACCGCATAGAGTTGTCCGTCCCAGCGGCACCGGTCCAGGATGTGCGGAAGCACCTTGTCGAGCGGATAGTCGACCGCCGCCAGCAAGTCGTCCATCGGGTCGAGAGCCCCGATTCCAAGGAACCCTCCCATGTACGGATAGTCGGTTTCGAACATGTCTGGCAGGTCATTGGCGCCGTAGGCGGCCGTGAACTTTGTGTCACCCTCATTCGAGAAATTGTCGAACGCGACGTCGTACCCGTGTGCGTCAGCCGCACGCTGGCCGAACTCGATGAGGGGGTCTCCAGCCGATGCTCCCAGTCCCAACCAGAACCGCATCTGTCTCAGCGCAAGCGCTTGTTGCGGCGTGAGGCCCAGCGCGGTCGCGCCGACGGCTGCCAGGGACGAATTCCTCAAAAACTTCCGTCTTGAAAGTCCATTCATCATTTCTTCTCCCAGAATAATTCCAATCGCCCGCCACGGCAGGAACCCCGAGAGAACTAAAGATCGCCATGACCGGCTTGTTGAACCCGTCGGATAAATCCTCTTCGTGGCGATGTCTTGACGTTAGCGGCAGCCCTGAAACCTGTCAAGGAAACCCAACCGGTACTTCACCGGTAAAGTTCCGTAAAGATTGTCATTGAGGTAACTGAATTCGGGCGGGACTCGGCATGCAACAGTCCCGGCGGATTTCGTCAAGGAAGGACTTTGGCGGGAAAAATCTCCAGACGATCGAACGTCCCGTTCTGCAGCGGCATCGGCCTCGCCAACACTGGAAAACGGTGGTCGGGTTTGCCGGAAACGCCACCTCGTTCAGCTTCAACATGGCCAGATCGGCAAGAAGCACTGTCAGGCTGTGTACTGGCGACAGATCTGCGGTGCGTTCTATGCCCCGGCAAGCAAAATTGTTGGCATGACGGTCTCATCGCGATCATCAGCCCGAATTTTTGCCGATTTCAACCTGGATGAACACATGAACCAATGCAAGACAACGGGATCTGTCTCGTGACCAAACGAAACGGCCGTCAATGCGGGAGCAACCTGTCAACACTGAGTCCGAGCGGAACATTGACAGTTTGTTCTGCAAATGTTCAAAGGCCGGATGAACATGGAACAGGATCCCGGAAGGCTTCTTGCCCGTGGCGTCATGCGTCATCTGATGCACCATGGCTTCGTGACGATGGAACAGTTTGTTCCTTCACCAGGGCTACGCGTCGACGTCATGGCGCTGGGTTCCAAAGGCGAATTCTGGATCATCGAATGCAAGTCCGGTTTGGCGGACTTCAGGTCCGACACGAAATGGCACCGCTATCTCGAGTATTGCGACCAATTCTTGTGGGCTGTCGATACTTCGTTTCCGATCGACGTTCTGCCACCGGCTACCGGTTTGATCATCTCCGACGGCTTCGATGCGAGTATCGAACGCTACGTACCGGACTACCCTTCCAATCCGTTGCATGCATCCCGGCGCAAGGCGTTGACTCTGAGATTTGCCCGAACCGCTGCCCAAAGACTACGAATTGTTCACGATCCACCTTCGGTCAGGAGGTTTGCACTTGAAGGAAATCACGATCTGCATCCCGAAGAGGAAAGAAAAAGGAATCCGGTTGCAACCCAAGCCTTGAGTCGAGCCGAGTAGACAGCTCCGCAATTTTTTTCGGAGGGGCCCGAAATCCTCAAAACCGGCCAATTTCGGCCGGTCCAATTTCGATCAGACATCCCCCGTAAACTCATGACTTGCGCTGAAAGGCGGGGCTTCGGGCCTGAGGACCCGCGTCACGACCCACTTCACGCGTTTCGTTTCGGTACGCTGGCGGCCTTGCCTTGCAAAAATCCCGTCTGAACGCTATTCGTGCAGGTGTGCCGACGTAGCTCAGTTGGTTAGAGCACTAGATTGTGGATCTAGGGGTCCCCTGTTCGAGTCAGGGCGTCGGTACCACCATCCCACAACGATCGGAGACTTCTCGGCGCCTCGGTAACCCTTGCCAGAAACGGGCGCGGTCGTTGCCATGACCGCCAACCTTTCAGAAATCCGTTGGCGCCCCACCCTGTTCCTTGCGTTTCGCAACGAACTCGCCAAGTTCTTCCCTGATGCCTTCATCCATTGGTGGCCGTTCGAATTCCACGAGGATATTCTTCCAGATCGCGTTCGCGCGCTGGGCCGTCCAGACCGCACCATTCCTCTCCCACGCCTCGAAATTGGTCCAGTCAGACAGGAATGGCGAGTAGAATGCGGTCTCATATCTGTCCTGCGTGTGCTTGGCTCCAAAAAAGTGGCCTCTCGGTCCAACCTCCCTGATTGCATCGACAGCGACATCGTCGTCGGTCGTCGATATGAGCGCCGCATCCATGTAGCGTTCGAACTGCTGAAGGATTTCGCAGTCCATGACGAACTTTTCGTAACTTGCGCTGAGACCACCTTCGAGCCAACCCGCGGCATGGTAGACGATATTCACATGCCCCTGCACTGCCGACCACAAGGAATTCATGCTTTCCCACACCGCCTGTCCGTCCGGGGCGTTCGCTGCGCAAGCGTTTGAAGCCCTGAGCGGCAGTCCGTAGAATCGCGCCATTTGTCCCGAGATCTGGGTAGCCCTCACATATTCCGGCGTCCCGAAAGCCGGCGCTCCCGACTTCATGTCGACGTTGGACGTGAACGAACCGATGACGCACGGCGTACCGGGATTGATGCACTGCAAGAGCGCAATCGCGGCCAGGCCTTCGGCCACAAATAGTGTAACCGCCCCGACCATGGTGACGGGAGCCATGGCGCCTGCCAAGGTGAACGGGGAAACAACCACCATTTGTCCCCGACGGGCGCAGCGCATTGCTCCATCCAGCATTGGATGATCATGTTTCAGTGGGGAGGTCGAATTGATGTTCGTGTACATCCGGGATTCGTCTTCGAATTCCTGGTGCGTCAAACCGCCCGCAATCCGAACCATCTCCATGACATCTTCAACACGTTCGCGACCAAGTGAATAGGCATGGCACACCTTGTCTGTCGTCAGGAGTTTCATGTGAAGGCATTCGAGGTGTCGAATGGACGGGTGTATGTCGACCGGTTCAACCGGATACCCGCCGGCGAGATGGATGCAGTTGAAGTACTGCGTCAATTTGAGAAGGTTTTCGAAGTCTTCGAAATTTCCGACACGGCGGCCCTTGTCGAGACATAAGGCGTTCGGTGGTGACGACACGTTAACGAATA
Source organism: Paracoccaceae bacterium (assembly GCA_963664045.2). Classification (GTDB taxonomy): domain Bacteria; phylum Pseudomonadota; class Alphaproteobacteria; order Rhodobacterales; family Rhodobacteraceae; genus JAPPHA01. The sequence goes on from CAXXGT010000010.1 coordinate 82,585, forward strand.
CCATGTTGCGGCCGCCAATCGTTATCCTCCGTTCCGGATTCCTTGGAGTCACGGTGAACTCGGAAGGACAGTTTCCGATCATTTCCATGACCCATTCACGGTCCATTCGAACGTTTTCGCCCGTAACCCTGCAGCCGGCTTGTTTCAGGATTTCGCAAGACTCCGCGTTCAGGAATTCAATGCCGATTTCTTCAAGAATTCTCATCGCCCCATCATGGATCGCCAGAACGCCCTCTTCGTTTAACGGTTCGGTCGGTGAATCCAGGTTGACCGGTGGATTCCAGGGCATCTGCTCAATGGCACACCTGGCTGCCCTGCGGATATTCCCCCGGCGCCCTCCGGAGCGTCGCCGTTCTCCAGCCATTGTTTCTCTCCTGACGCATTCGGTGCGGATTTCGTCGTCGCCGAAGCCCGTGAATAGGCTGACGCGTGCACGCACCGTACCAAACAATGTCACTATTCCTTTCGGCTGTCTACTGTTCCTGCGAGCCAGTCCGGGAGAGACCAGATACCGTCGAGAACCACGTCGGCATCCGTTTCCAGTTGTTGCCGTGTCGCCGGACCAGTCAGGACTCCGATCACGAGCCCGACACCTGCCGACCTTCCTGCAATCAGGTCGTGGGTGCTGTCTCCGATCATCGCGATGTCCTGAAGCGGAATGGCGCAGCTTGACGAAAAAGCCTCGATCATTCCCGTTCCCGGCTTACCACCGAATCCGCTGTCATAGCCGCACAGGAATTCAAACCGATCGCGAACGCCAGCAGCGGCGAGCTGGTCTTCAGCACTGTCCACGAAATCATTGGTTGCAACGCCAAGCGTGAGTCCCATTGATCGGAGCCGGTCGAGAACCCGGCGGAGATCGCGAACGGGTTTGGGTATGAGCTCGGACAGGCGATCGAGGCAGATCTCGTTGATTTCGTCAAATCCGAGATTTCCGTGCAAGCTCGCCCAAATCCCGGTCATTTCGTCAGGCGTTGCGTTGACGAGAAATGATTCCGCGGCGAAACGCCCGGTCGTGATGTCGAATCCTCCAGCCGCGCCAAGGCGCTTTCTCATCGAGCGGTCATCGGGAGCCAGATCGAGCAGAACCTGGTTTACCCACTCTGCCCAAGTGCCGGTAAAGTCGAACAGGGTGCCATCCTTGTCGAAGAGTACCGCGCGTATGGCACACCCTGCCCCGTTTCGACGGTCAGTCGCTGTCAATTCTCTGCTTTCGAAGGAGTCGAATCGTAACCGGAATCATTTCGTCGCAGAATCCCACTCATTCTCCCGAAATTCCATACCATTCCTGCACTGTGTCCAAAAATTCTTGAAATGAGCGATAGCACTGTCATTCAACATGAAAGGGTTGCCTGCGTGAAATTTTTTTTGTAGGCAATTTTTGATATTTGCCTGCAACATGGCATTGCGGATATCATGCCAATGAAACCACTCGAGAGATTGCCGGTTTCGGTCCAGACGCTCTATGCCGACCTGGCCGACAAGGCGTGGACCGGCAACTTCCGTGAAGTCATGGAGTCGGGCGGCACGCCGTACAAACGCACGCACAAGGACCGCGACTACTGGTATTGGCAGCCACCCACAAGAGGAGGAATCCGGCCCTCGGCAAGGTATCTCGGTCCGGATTCCCCGGACGTCCGCCGGCGAATACAGGATCGGACGGAACTGGCGGCCGCTCGCAAGGACAGGCTGGAAATTGTCCGGGCCCTGCGCGCAACGCGACTGCCGGTACCGGACGGTTTGAGCGGAAACGTGCCCGCGGCTCTCTCCGAGGCTGGCGCGTTCCGCTTGCGGGCGGTCGTCGTCGGTTCGGTCGCTTTCCAGTGCTACGCGCCGATGCTTGGTGTCCGGATGCCCGGAGAACTGGGTCGCACCGGCGACGTCGATATCGGCCAGTTCCGCGCGATTTCCCTTGCCGTCGACGACGAGATCGACGCGGACCTCCTTGCGGTTCTCCAGAGGGCGGACCACCGGTTCGAGGCCGTTCCGTCGCCGGTCGACACGCGTCGGGTCCTGAGTTACGCAATCCGGGCAGGAACCCAAGAGATGTTTTCCGTCGATGTCCTGTCGCCACTGCGCGGCCCTGACCGGCCCGGGGCCACGTCCCTGAAGGCATTGAGAGGCCATGCGCGGCCTCTCTGGTATCTCGATTTCCTGATTTTCCGGGAAGTCGAGGCGGTGGCGCTGCACGGACCCGGCGTGCCGGTCAAGGTCCCGGCGCCGGAAAGATTCGCCCTTCACAAGTTGATCGTCTCCCGTATGCGCATCGACTCTGCCGCCAGCCAGGCCAAGGCGAGAAAGGACATTGCACAGGCCGAGATATTGCTGAGGGCTCTTGCAGAGGACAGGCCATACGAACTGGACGCCGCCTGGCGCGAACTTCTGGGGCGTGGTCCTGCCTGGAGAAACACGATGAAAAGAGCGCTTCAGGCGCTTCCCGGGAGTCTTCGCAAGATCTTGCCGTTGTCGGAGGATCCTCTGCCCTGACCGCCACGGTCGAAGCCTGCAGCGGAAGAGAATAACCACGGCTACGACGACGTCAGTCACTGACCGCAGCGGCTGGCCGGTGTCCTGACGGTCGTTACGGCCTCAGGACCTTACAACTGTCCAGGATAAGGATGATTCGTTCGTTTGTGCCGGTTCTCAATCGGAAACCACGCATCCGATTCTCTGTCTTTGCAAGGAGTGCCGGCGCGATACGGTCCAAATGCCTTTTCCTGGGCGTCGAGTTTGGGATCGATATGCCGCCCAGGAATTAAATCGGGGCCGAACCTGCCATTGGACGACAGGGCCATGGCCGGAGATTCAATTGCGAACGGGCGCTTCCGATCATGTCCAGTGCGGCAGGTCTCCTCCAGGCAATGACGCACGGAATTCGGCAATTTCTTCGTAGCTCAATCCCAAGTGATCACTGAACCTTTTGACGTAGCGATCATCAGTCATCAGGAAATCGAGAACGGCAGCAAGAAATTCCTGGTCATCCATCACTTCACGAACCTCCGACAAACTGGCGCCTGTTTCGTTCAGAAATCGCCCGAGCAGAGCACTGTCCGACGCGACCCATTCGAACGCACGAATCGCCATCAGTTCGGCCTCTTCGCGATTCCGTTTCATGTTCATGAACACTGGTTCCCTACAGGTCCTGATTCACGATTCTAGTTTCCATTCGCGTTTCGATTCCCGGACAACTGGTGTTTCCTTCGGGAATAGGCGTTTTCTCGAAGTGTTTCGGCAAGTGAGACACGGTCTTCCGGCGAAAGCTCTGAAATCACGTCAACGATTGCCGAATGCCCCTTCTCCCCCAGTCGACCGAATGTCTCTCGCTGTTTCTGAAACGCGGAAAGGACAGCTTCTGCGTCGTAAGGGTCAGCCTCAATCGCAGATGCGAGCAATTCAACGTTGCGCCTGATGACCGTTCCTGCGTCCCCAGCTTCACTCTTGCTCGCCTCGCGCAGGCGATCGATCAGAACGGATCTCTCGGCATCCGGAAGTGCATTGATCAACGGCCGAACGGACATTCCGGCAGGATTCCAGCCATGGGACCGCCTGTCATGCCCCGCTATCGCGCCGACAAAGATCCCGACGACAAGCAAGTTTAGCGCCAATGATACAACCAGGCAGTATCGGACGAGTCTTCCGCTTTCACGCAAGCGCCTGAACCGTTCTCCTATGGTCATGATAATTCCTCCGGAAACAGTTCTTCGACGGTCGGCACCGCGACAAAGTCGAGAACGTAAATGTCGTCGTTTTGAATCACCGCCATGACCAATTCGGACGTCATCTGAATATTCAGGAATCCAGCGAGGAACCCGGCGCACACGCTTGCGGCGAGCACACCTGCGACAAGCCGATTCTCAAGTGATGCCAAGAAATCGCTGTTCCCCGTCACATGGGCCGGTTGAGGGCGCGTCTGATCCAACGGCTTGCCGCGACGACTTGCCGCTGCCCTGATCGATGCATCCACGAGAATCCTGCTCATCAGCGCATCGCCCGGTTCGGGCGATGCTCGTCTTGCCTCGGCGAAATATTCCTCCAAAGCCAGTTCAGAATTGTCGGTTTTATCTCTGTTTCTCATTACGTTGGGGCCCCTAGTTAAACCCAATTTCCTCTTTCTGTCCCAACAATCGTTTTGTGAGAGTTCTCCGTCCTCGCGCCGTCAGGCTTTCGACAGCTTCGACGCTCGTGCCCATGATTTCCGCGATCTCGGGGTTGGACAGCTGTTCAAGGTGACGCAGGGTGACCGCGACCCTGCACCGTTCGGGCAGAGCAGCAAGTGCCGCATGCAGCGCGTTCGCTCGGTCCGCGTCGAGGAGTTTCTGTTCGGCACCGGCCGCATTGTCCCTGATTTCATTGACATCGACTGTCGCGACATTCGCTTTCTCACCGTTAGAATAACGCATTTGCCGTTTTCGCTGACGAAGCCTGTCCAGAGACAGGTTCGTCGCGACGCGATACAGCCAGGTCGAAACGCGCGCCACTCCGGGACGCCAGTCTCCGGCTGTCTGCCACAAGCGAAGCATTGCTTCCTGGACGACATCTTCGGCTTCGGAGTAATCGCCGAGGACGCGGTACGACAGGGAAAACACGCGCGGCGTGTGGCGGATCGCCAATAGCCGCGCCGCCCGGGTATCTCCGACTGCGAATTTTGCCATGAGTTCGTCGTCCGAGAGTTCCGTCGTTGCGTTCACGGCCGCGCCCCTGGATTGATTGCACGCCGAACCTGTTGCTGCACAATCGTCCGGCATGCAACTCATGATTCCTCAGTGTCTCCACCTGCCCCACCAGCCGTGACGGCGCTTCTTCGAACGCTCATCAAACTCTGCCTTCGTCAGCTGTCCGTCGCCATCGGAATCAAGGAATTCCATCATCCGTTCAATTCGGGGCGCATGCAGTTCGGCCATCGAGATGCTACCGTTTTCATCGGAGTCGTGTCGATCGATAAGCCGGTCAATCCAACGATTCAAACGGTCTTCCGATACGCTTTCCCGATTCCTTCGTGACCTTGAGCGGCGCTCGTCCACAAGACCAGCGATTTCCGCCTTGCTGAGGCTCCCATCGGAATCGGTGTCAAACTCATTGAATCTGGCGATTCTGTGCGCGTCGAGCTCGGCCATGGTGACAATGCCATCGCTGTCGGCATCAAGCTCATCGAACTGCAAGGCGTGTGCGCCCCCGGATCGATCAGCGTTGGCTGCGCCAGTCGTTGCCGTGACTGCAATTGCAACAACCGCAACCGCCAGGATCCGTGACCTGCCTGGAATGAATCTCATCGCCTGCTCCCCGTTTTCTTGGCCGACATGATCGTCGCTCCTGCCTGTTGATACGTTCAGGTCTTCGAATTCCGTCGCACGCGGAAACAATCCGCCGTGCGGTTCGTCCCAATCCTGGAGTCCGGGACGCATCGCCCCCCTCAAACAGATACCATGACCGTGGCGGGCCGAAACGGACGTGCACGCATCGGCCAATTGCAGGATTGTGCGGAAAACGCACCCCACGGCTTTGGCCGCGGATGACTATCGCCGAGAGGCTGCGCTGTCCGCAAACGGCGGGACCACGTGGTCTCGGAAAGGTCGAGGCGACGATTCCTGCCTGCGCGCGGGGACGGCTGGCGAAGTGTCGCGGGCGTTCGGTCAGCTTGAAGCCCCGGAAAGACCCATGCAACCCTTCGTGGCGCATTTACCGGAACTTGCACCTGGCAAGGCAAAGCGGCAATTCGCCCACCCTCGCACCCAGGACGCTGCCCAAGGTATTTCAGGTCCCGCCGGATCCTCTCCGTTCTCTTTGGATGAGTCGAAACGCGCGAACTCGACCCCGAGAATTCAGGCGATTGACCTATCCTGCCCGATCCAAAATCGGCGAAAAAGGCCGGAATCAGGACGGCCCGGAATTTGCTCAGGCTTCTGGCGGCCTGACCTTGATCCCATCCGCCGACATTTCGTCGGACATGCGATCGAACCGCAGGTAGGCGATGCCCTTTCCACTGGCCTGGGAAAACAGCGTGCCCGCGACACGGCCGGATGCTCGAATTTCGGTTCCGACCGGAACTTCACCGTCAACGTTCACGACCGTCAGTCCCTTGCGGAGCCTGGTTTTGTGCCGCATGCGCGCAGTAACCTCCTGGCCGACATAACATCCCTTGGAAAAATCCACGCCGTTGAGCCGTTCAAAACCCGCTTCCAGAATGTATGTCGAATTCGAAACGAGCTCGATTCCCGTTTCCGGAATGCAATAGGCGACCCTGATCGCGGTCCAGTCGACTTTCCCCTTCTCCGAACCGGTTGCCGGCGCAGACCGTCCTGACAGCGGTGATTCATTCGGTCCCGGGAGCCCAATCTGTTCGCCGGCTTCCCGATAGAACCGCCAGCCCAGTTCTTCATGCCTCGGGTCCGAAAACGCGCGTCGCGGCCTCAGGTTTTCATCGATTCCGCGTTCGACATCCAGGTCGACGGTTTCAAACTCGACATGCGCGCGCAGTTTGTACATCGAAAGACGCTGCATCAATGCGTCAGCCTGGGCTTCGGACGCGTCGAGATGTATTTTGCCGTTCCGCAGGAACAGGAAGAAATCGAAAAGGTACTTCCCCTGGGGAGAAAGAAGCGCCGCGTAAACGAGGCCGTCTTTCAGCTTGTCGACATCATTTGTGACAATCCCCTGCAGAAACGCATTCGCATCGTCCCCGGTTATCCTGAGGACGCGTCTTTCGTCCGGTCCTGTCAAAGAATCATTCATGGGCGCGCTTTCCACTCTGTTCTGTCAAGCACATCTACAACACAGTCGGTTTCGGGTTTCAATTGTTCAGGGGCCATGTTTCAATTTACCGATGCCAGCACCGTTATCCGTCATTATTCCGACACTTGACTCGGCTTCGTCGATAGAAACGACACTTGCTTCGCTCGTGGCGGGCGTTCATGCGGGACTCGTCCGGGAAGTGATCTTCGCGGACGGTGGATCCCGGGATGACATTCGCACTCTCGCGGAGGTCTCCGGCGCCCGGTTGATCGAGACCGCGCGCGCCGGCCGTGGAGGTCAGCTAAAGGCAGGCGCCAGAGTCGCGAAGGGCGACTGGTATCTCTTCTTGCATTCCGACACGGAATTGGGGCGTGACTGGCCGATTGCCGTGAAAGCTCATCTGCACAACCCTGATTTGGCGGGCTACTTCCGGCTTCGATTTGACGAGACCGGCCTGTTCCCGGCAATGGTCGCCGCCTGGGCGAATCTCCGTTCCCGCGTTTTTTGCATGCCCTATGGAGACCAGGGCCTCCTGATACATCGTGACCTCTATGAAGCCGTCGGAGGGTACCCTGATCAACCGTTGATGGAAGACGTCGCGATCTGTCGACGGCTTGGCCGCAGACTGACCCGGTTGTCCGCCATGGCAGTTACCAGCGCTGATCGTTACGTCCGCGCCGGCTGGTTACGCCGCGGAACCCGCAATATCGCTACCCTGGTCCTGTACCTGTTCGGGCGTGATCCTGAACGTTTGAGGGAATTTTACCGGGGGGATTGATCCGCAGCCAAGTCCCGGCAAACTCATTTCCAGACCAGCTTTATCAGCCTACCCAACGCGCTCCTTGGCTCTTTCCTGACTTCCTCCGGGCCAGGGAGCACGGCTTGCCACGGACGGCGGCCTGGGCGAATCGTCGGGCCGAACTGCAAATTGAACAAGTTGGTATAAATATCGCATTTCAAGAGCAATTCTTCGTGGGTCCCCTTATCGACCACCTGCCCCTGGTCCATGACAATGATCACGTCGGAATCCAGGATGGTCGTTAACCGATGAGCAATGACCAGGGTTGTCCGGGACCTCGATAGCTCCGCCAGGGCACTCTTGATCAGGGCTTCGGATTCGGCATCCAGGGCCGACGTCGGCTCATCGAGCAAGAGTATGGGCGCATCACGAAGAATGGCCCTGGAGATTGACAGGCGTTGACGCTCTCCGCCCGAAAGCGCTTGCCGGGATGGCTCGATCCGGGTTTCGTACCCGTTTGGGAGGGACTTGATGAACTGATGGGCATTGGCCGCCTTTGCCGCGGCAATGCAGGCGTCGTCGGATTTCCCGATCGAGCCGAAGGAAATGTTCTCGAGTATTGTTCCGCTGAGCAGTACGCTTTCCTGCGAAACGACAGAAATCTGTTCCCGCAGTGCAGCAAGGGTGTATTCCCGGATGTCCCGACCGTCGATTTCGATCGTTCCGTCACTAATGTCGAACAGGCGTGGAATCAGGTTGAACAGCGTGGACTTCCCCGCACCCGAGCGTCCGACGATCGCAATCGTCTGACCGGGTTCGATCTCGAGGCTGATGTCCCGAAGGGCAACGTATCCGTCGGGGTAAACGAATCCGACGTCGCGAAACCGGATGTGACCGACGGCCTTTTCTTCCGGCTCGAAGGAAATGCTCCCGTCCTTGATCGTGTTCTGGACATCGAAAATCGAAAAAACCCTTTCAATGGCAGCCTGACCTTGCTTGGCGACCGCATAAGCCAATCCCAGTCTTTGTGCCGGGTTCGTGATGACGCCTATGCCGGTCAGCAATCCGACAAATCCGGCAAGATCCAGTGCTCCTGCCTGAATTCGATAGGAAACAAGAAACAGCAGGGCAGCGACCGCCAGCCCGCCAAGAATTTCGATCAGCGGGGCGACACTCAGGCGCCAGTTTTCCAGCGAGACACGCAGGCGATGCAATCTGCCGAACGAGTCGTCGGCCGAGGATTGCAGTCTCGATTCCAGACCGTAGGTGCGAATCATCCGAATTCCGGACAGCCCTTCGTGCACCGAGGACGTCATCCGCGCGATTTCCTTCTGGGTCGAAATCGCGAGGTTGCGAACATAGGTTCCGACGATCCCGACAGGGCCGAACGCAAACAGGAAAATGCCAATCAGCGCGACGGTCATCACCCAGTCGATGGAAACCATGACGGCGATGGTCGAGAGTATGATCAGGATGCCGGATGCAATTCCGAATACTTCGCCCGTCGACCCGCGGACGACTTCCAGGTCCGCCGAAAAGCGAACGGAAAGCGCGGCGGGAGACTCCGCCAGCAAACTGCTGAGATCCATGTACAAAAGTGAATGATACAGCCTCGACTGCATGCGGGACTGGATCTTTGACATGATCCGATTGACAAGTGTCTTCCGGCTGTAATCGCCCAAGCCCTTGACAACCGTCAAAGCGATTATCCCTGCCGGTCCCCAGAGCACGACATTGGATCCCTCGGTCTCGAGACCGGACATGGCATACTGCATGAACTTGGCGTAGCCGGCCCCCGCGATGCCGACGATGACCATCAGGAGCGCCACGACAATGAAATTCGCAGTGTGCGGTCGCAGCCATTCCCGGAAGAATCTCAGATAGGTCCTGTAGACGGGAACGGGAGGACCGGTCGGAGCGGTTTCTCTCATGTGTGGTCAGTGCACCATATTGCGGAAGCACAACGCTAGCATGTTGAGAACCCTTCTCCAAGTTGACCGGTGAACTTGGGTGTAGCCCAATTTGTTGTCAGGCAACGACGGCCTGCCTCGCCTGCCAGTCGAGGAAGTCAGGCAGCCTGAAGTTCATGACGCAGCTTTTGAGCGCCAGCATTGCGTTGGCGCCTGTCTCCGACCAGCGGGTGCCAGGGCACTTCAGTCGGAGCCCGTACCGCTTGCAGCCACTTTCCACGACCCCCGATCCAATCTGCATGCCGTGGTCGCGGAATTGGTCGTAGCGCATCCGTTCGATGTTGTTCCGATAGTAGCGGCAGCACGCCTCCACCTCTTTGTACCTGCCGCTGAAGGGCTCGAGCTCCCGGATCACCTTGGCGGCCCGGCCCGCCTCGAGGTCCGCCTTGATCCCTTTGAACCGCCGATCCCGCTCCGCCTTGTCCGGGAACATCGCCTTCACCGCATCGCTGGCGTATTCGAGGGCATGGAAAATATCGAGCACGAAGGTGACCTTCCGGCCTCCGAACAACTCCTCGCAGGTATTCCGTATCCATTCTGCGCCGTCCGAGATGACGACGAGTTCTTCGACGCCGTGCAGGCCGCGGCGCAGCGCCTCGCGGTCAAGGCGCATGGCGAAATCGGAGGGATCCCGGCTTCCCGGCGCCGCCGCCGCACTGTCGATGAGGCAACTGGACGTCTCGCTGCCTTTGTCCTTCAGCGCCGCGCCGGTCTCCGGATCCCGCCCCTCGGCAGTGTAGATGACCGCCAGCTTGGCTTCCCGGGTCTTCGCGCTTCCGTCCTCCTGCTTGCCGGCAATGCCTTCGACGTCACCCTTTCGCATCGGCACCCCGGTCCCGTCGATGGAAAGATACATCCGCGATTCCAGGGGGTTATCCTCCACGACCTCCTCCTGTTCGAACCGGAGCGCCTCCGCGCCGAGCGCCAGGGACCAGCGCTGCAGCGAACTCGAAGAGGCGTTCACCCCGGCAAGGTTCGCGATGTGGCGGCTCGCCGCATCAAAGCTCATCATCGGCGTCGTTTCGGCCACGACGCTCAACATCCCCGGTGTGAGCGTGTCACCTTCCAGGCCCAGTGCCCGGTCCAGCGGAAAGAACCCATTGCCGCACGATCGGCAATAATAGTAGCTGCGCTCAACCTCGACCCGGCCAAGCCGGGTGAGCCAGGCTTTCTTCTTCCTCGCCTGGCACCGGTACATCGGCTTGCCGCAGCTCGCGCACTCCGGCGGTGGCAGAGCCTTGTCGAGCTGTTCAAACAGCATCTTCAGCGCCGTCGCGCCGCCACCGAGAGAACTGTCGCGGAGCACCCGCTCCACGCTATCCAGGTCCGGAACACCCGATGCGAGGTCCGCCGCCAGCCTCGGAAGTTGCGGGCCGAACTCCGCCGACACAGCCCCGAGCAATGCAGAAAGCGGCCCGCCGTCCGGCCTGAAGCCCGCCAGAGGCAACTCGTCCTCCGTGATGTCGCAGCTCCGCACCTCGCCGCCTTCCAGCCAGTAACGGGTGTATCCGCCCTCGTGCTCGCGCAGCACCGCCGCGCCTTCCTCACCCAGGCCTTCCAGATACGCCACCGTGTCTGGATGTCTGTGCCCGCAATCCCTTTTGACCTCCGCCATGTTCCGCGCTCCCTGCCTCGTTGCCTCTGCAAGCGCGCCACCCGCCGGTTTCCCCGGCCGTTATCGGACACGCAGCAACGACAGCGTAGCAAATGCGAATCGCAACTATCAACCAAATTGGGCTACACCCGGTGAACTTAAACCGGCCCCCGTTCCTGCAACACGCCAACGCGGTTTTTCGACGTTGCAGGAAAGGCGATCTGCTCCGGGATACGAAAACAAAACCAAACGAATGAATGCCCGTATCTCCAACTCGGAAATGCGAGAGGCTTTCCTGGATCAATGACCTTGCCGCCTGACCACGAGCGACCGGCTCCGAACACGTTCAGGCGCGATGGCGGCAACTTCGCCTGGACACGTCCAGGGCAGGCGAATAACACGCGCGGCGCGGCACGCGACAGGACTGCTCGCCCCATTCGGAAATGACACACGCATGAATCCTGCCCGCGATTCGTGCTCCCGCTTGAAGACTGTTGAATCCCGGTGATAAACGCCGTGGCGATTATTCAATCTGCACCGAAGATTCGCTGGAAGGCGCAAGCACATTCAGTCCAGGCCTCCATTTCCTGCCTGGCCGATTTCTTCCGCAAATCCAGGTCAACAGGAGGTCGCATCGCATGTTGTTAAACAGAGGCCGGAACTCGGTCGCAATTCCTGGTCCCTCGATCATCCCCGACAGGGTCCTTGCAGCCATGCAACGCCCCTCGCCCAACATTTACGACGGCGAACTCGTCGACATCGCGGAGTCGCTTTTTCCCGACCTGAAGAGAGTCGCCAGGACCGACGGTAACGTCGCGATATACATCTCGAATGGTCACGGATCCTGGGAAGCGGGCATCAGCAATGTCCTGTCTCCCGGTGACCGGGTCATTGCGCTCAACACCGGCTTCTTCGGCTCCCGCTGGGCCTTCATGGCGCGTACCATGGGCATCGATGTCGAAGTTCTCGATTTTGGTATGGATGAATGCTTCGACCCTGATGTTCTTCGCGACCGGCTCAAGGCCGACACTTCCCCGTGCATAAAGGCAGTTTTCGCGGTGCAGACCGATACTGCCTCGTCAGTCAGAAATGACATTTCCGAACTCAGAGCCGTATTGGATGACGTCGGCCATGAATCGTTGCTCATGGTTGACTGCATTGCGTCGCTTGGATGTGAACCTCATGAAATGGACGCATGGGGTGTCGACGTCATGAACGCTGCCTGCCAAAAAGGATTGATGACGCCAGCTGGCTTGTCGTTCGTCTATTTCGGTGATCGGGCAAAGGAGGCAAGGGCAAGAGTGTCAGGCGTCTCCGGCTACTGGGACTGGGTGCCGAGAACCGAACCCGAGCATTTCTACCAGCTTTTCGGGGGTACGGCGCCGACCCATCACATTTTCGCCCTCAGGGAAGCTCTCGACATACTGGTCCACGAAGAAGGGGTCGCCAACGCCTGGGCGCGCCACGAGCGGTTGGCGGGAGCGGTCTGGGCGGCGATCGACCGCTGGGCCGACGGATCAACCGTCCGTTCCGGTGTCTCGGACCCGTCTCACCGATCGCACGCCGTCACGACGATAAGGACAACGAATGACCGGTCCGGAAGTCAAGACGGCGCTGCCGACGCCGACCGCATTCGGCAATGGTGCGAATCCCGATCCGGGGTGACCCTGGGAATCGGACTCGGGTTCCCCGATCACCTGTCCGGGTCGGCATTCAGAATCGGTCACATGGGACATCTCAACCCACCGATGATCCTCGGCACCCTCGGATGCGTCGACTCCGCGCTGAAAGCGCTCGGGATACCACACGGCGACGGTGCGCTGGAGGCTGCATCCCGTGTAATCTCAGAGGCTGATGCGACAATCGGACTCGAATAGGACCTCTTCCAGATTGGTCGAGGTCTCTTCCCGGTCGACAACCAGGAAAGACTGATTCTGATCCAGGATCAATAACGGGTGATGCCAGGTTCCCCGTCGAAGACTGACGCCCTGCCATCCCTTGCACATGAATGCACGGCAGGAACCCGGTTCAGGTTCATCCGCGACGACGACGAGCCAGTCGCCACCGTCCAACGGCATGAACGCCTGCGAACTCCTGGGATGACACTCGAGCATGCGAACGAGAAGTGGCCGGCGTCTGGCTTCGAAAATCGAAATTGCGGCGAGATCATCGCAATCGACGGTTGCCAGGGCATGGTGCCTGGTTACATGGCCGGAGTTGATTTCGACTAGGTCGTTACGGCTCCGCGAGGCCTCGATGATGTCTCCATAAGGTTCGAATGCCGCACCGACGAGCGGTTCCGCATGGATGATCATTGGCTCGCGATGCCAAGTTCCGGATGGCGATTCACATCCTTGTAAAGTAGGTACCTGAACCGGCCGGGGCCACCCGCATAGCATGCCTGAGGGCAAAATGCCCGCAGCCACACGAAATCCCCCTGTTCCAGTTCAACCCAATCGCGATTGAGGCGATAGGCTGCCTTCCCCTCGAGGACATAGATCCCATGTTCCATGACATGGGTTTCCATGAACGGAATCGTCCCGCCCGGTTCGAAGGTTACGATGTTGACATGCATGTCGTGGCGGATGTCGTCCGGATCGACAAACCGGGTCGTCAGCCAGGCGCCGCCGGAATCCTTCATCTCTTCCGGCACGGCCTCGGCTTCGTTCAATACGAACGATTTCGGCATCGAAACACCCTGGACCGGCTGATATCTCTTTCTGATCCAGACGAATCGCGCGGGACGATCTGAATCCGGCGAATTGAACACGTTCCATCGGGCCCCGGGGGCAACATAGGCGTAATCGCCGCGTGAAATCCCAGCCCTCCTGTCGTCAATCACGAGATCGAGCACCCCCGAAATCACGAAAAGCACGGCTTCGGCCTGCGGGTCAGGCTCAGGACGGGAGCTGCCGCCCCCCGGGGCGACTTCCATCACATACTGGGAAAATGTCTCGCTGAATCCACTCATGGGGCGCGCGACGATCCAGGCCCGCGCATCCTGCCAGTGCGGCAGATTGCTCGTAACGATGTCGCGCATGACATCCCTTGGAATGACTGCATAGGCTTCGGTAAAGACAGCCCTTCCAGTCAGAAGCGCATTCTGGTCGGGATGACCGCCAGGTCCATCCCGGAAATCGGTTTCACTCATTGCTATCGCATGTCGCTATCTGGACACATTTCTCCCTACGCTTAACATCTTCCCCGCCCTGAAGGGCGAGGATTTCCAGGAGGACTAGGCCACTTGGACAGTTCGCGCTTCATCACCTGCCCGACGGCTCGGCTCCACGCCCGGAGTGTTCCCCCGGTTGAGAATGTTGACCGCTGCGTTGCGGTCGGCATTGTCCCGGTGCCCGCACGCGGTGCAGACGAAGACAGCTTGGCTTTCGCGGCTCCGTCCGTCCACGGTCCCGCAGGACGCGCAGGTCTGGGAGGTGTACGACGGGTCGACCTTCACGAACCGTGCCGCCTTGTAGGCAAGCATGGTCTGGATCCGGTGCCAACCGACGTTCAGGATTGCGCGGTTCAACCCGCGCTTTTGGGCAACGTTCCGGCCCGGTTCATCGACCGTGCCTCGTGCGGAAGCCGTCATGTTCTTCGTGCGCAGTCTCTCGACCACAACGCCACCGTAGCGGCGGGTAATGTCCGTGGTGGCCTCGTGCGCCCAGTGCTTGCGCGCCCGCGCCTGACGGGCCTTGAGCCCGGCGGCCCACTTCTGTGCCTTGACCCACCGGCGCGACCCGCGCCTGCGGCGGCTGGCAATTCCCTGGGCCATCCGGATCAGGCGCTCGTGGCGATCGACCTCCTGCGGCAACATGTACGGCGTACCGTCGGACAGCATCAGCGGGACGGCCACGCCACGGTCGACGCCGACGGTCATTCCGTTGTCAGGCAGTGCGACATCGCGCATGCAGCCGATGCTGATCTGCCAGCCGAGAGCCGTGCGGGTGACACGCGCCTCGCGGATGCTGCCCTCGATGGCACGGTTGTCGCGCAGCTTGACCCAGCCGATCTTCGGCAGCTTCACACGCGCCCAGCGCCTGCTCAGCTTTTCAACGCGGATTTCGCGGCCGGCAAAGCCGAACGCTTCGTTCACGCCCTTTCTCTTTGGCCTGGGATAGCCGCCAAGACCCTTCCACGCCCGGCGGTAGGCCTCGTCGAGCGCCTTCAGCGTGCGTTGCATCGGTGTCACGTGAACGGCACGGACAAAGTCGAACTCGGCGCGCAGCGCGGTCAGTTCACGCGCCTGTGTCACGTAGTTGAGGTTGTTGCCTGTTCTGGCCTGGTAGTTCCGCCAATGGTTGCGGCGTTGCTCGAGCGCAAGGTTCCAGACGAGGCGGCAGACGCCGGCGAACTGCGCCATCATGTCTTCCTGCTCTTGCGTGGGGCGGAGCGCGTCTGTGTAGCCGCGGAAAATCATATCAAATACATACACTGGATAAGCCGATGTCAAGCAACAAGCAAGGAATCGCACTTTCCTCCCCGGCCTGAACGCCGAGGTTTCCAGCGCGAAAAGTTGATGAGCGTCAACACGATGCGCTCACGATCTCGCCGCAACCTTGCCGCAATCTTCCCGGCAGAGCAGGACAACTCAGCGGCAGCTATTCGGCGCGTCTCGCATACGCTGGACTCGCCTCGACCATCGGCCGGGAACCGGTTACTCAGGATGCCACGTCCTCCAGTGGCGGGCAATATCGATCCGGGTTGCGACCCATACAACATCCAGCCGTTTGACATGATCGAGGAAACGGCCCAGTGATGCCGCCCTGCCCGGCCTGCCCACAAGCCGGCAGTGCAATCCGACCGACATCATGCGGTTTCCTTCGCGGCATAGAACCTCGAGGCTGTCCGCCAAATACCGCTCGAACTGTTCACCGGAATTGAACCCCTGGGCAGTCGCGAACCGCATGTCGTTGGCATCAAGCGTATACGGAACGATCAGGAGCCCGTCTTCGTAGTACGGGAGGTCGTCGGCATAACTGTCGGCCGAGTATTCGAATCCCATTTCCCTCGCCAGGGCCCTTGTGTGGGTGGATGTCCGTCCCTGGTACAATCCGGCCGGCCTGCTGCCAGTCACACGCTCGTGGATATCGACAGCCTTCTGCAAATGGCGGCGCTCTTCATCTTTCGTTGCGTCCCGGTAATCGATCCACTTCAGGCCATGGGTGGCGACTTCCCAGTTCGCCCTCAACATGGCATTCACAGCCTGCGGGTTTTTTTCGAGGGCGGTGGCGACGCCGAATACGGTTACGGGCAACCGCCGCTCGGTGAACATCCGATACAGTCTCCAGAACCCTGCCCGCGACCCGTATTCGTAGATCGACTCCATGTTCATGTGACGCTGATTCGGCCATGGCTCGGCACCAATGATCTCCGACAGAAACGCCTCCGACGTCTGGTCGCCATGGAGAATGTTGTTTTCGCCGCCCTCTTCGTAATTGACGACGAAATTGATCGCGACCCTGGCGCCGCCGGGCCATTGCGCATCCGGAATGGAGGCGCCGTAGCCGACCATGTCGCGGGGATATTCAGCCGGAGCCATCGCTCGCTTCCTCCAATGCTTCAGGCAAGACACGTTCGAAAACGTCCAGATCACTGTTTGTTCCGGCCGATACCCTGATACATCGGTCCTGCGGTGCAACGAACGGCATGCGCACGAATACGTCGCGCGCTATCAGCCCTTCAAGAACCTTTCGCGCAAAAGATCCATCACGACCACAATCGATCGCAACGAAATTCGCAGCGGATGGCAAGGCGTACAGGCCGTTGGACGCCGCGATCTCGGCGATACGCCGACGTGCACGTTCAATCCTGCCGATGACGTTCTCGAGATGTGCCTTGTCGCCAAGTGACGCCAGTGCCCCGACTTGAGATATCCTGCACATTCCGAAATGGTTACGAACCTTGTTGAAAGAACCGATCAGACGTTCGTGGCCGATGGCGTATCCAACCCGTGCGCCGGCCATGCCGTGAACTTTTGAAAACGTACGCATCCTGATCACGCTCGCGTTGGAGGTATCGATATCGCAGGGCCGTTCTGGCGCACATTCGACATACGCTTCATCCAGTACCATGAGACAATCGGCGGGTAGACGGGCGATTGCCGCCGCGACAGTTTCCGCGGAATGGAACGTACCCATGGGATTGTCGGGATTGGCGACATAGACCAGCCGCGCCCCTGATTCCCTTGCCGCGTCGACAAGGCCATCAAGGTCCTCGCAGTCGTCGCGATACGGAACGGTAACGAGCTCGCCCCCGTATCCCGAAACATGATAATTGAACGTTGGATATGCACCGAGCGAAGTCACGACCGGGACACCCGGTTCAACGATCATGCGCACGAGGTAACCCAGCAGCCCGTCTATGCCTTCACCCACGACGATATTCCCGGGTACGGTCCCGTGCAGGTCTGCCAATGAGTGGCGCAGTTCATGGTTCTCCGGATCTCCGTACATCCAGCAACCGGCAGCGGCGTCCTGCATGGCCTTGAGTGCCGTCGGAGAGGGTCCAAATACGCTTTCGTTCGCGCCGATACGCGCGCGGAATTCCCTGCCGCGCGCGCGCTCCTGGGCTTCAGGACCGACGAACGGCACCGAAGCTGGTAGTCCCGCAACAAGTTTCGTCAACTGCAAACTCTGCCCTCCCGGAAATACCGAAACGCAAGCACGCATTCGAACCCGGCCCGGTCAAATGCCCGTGGGTCCGCGCCCTCAAAAGGTTCTTTCCGAGGCAAAACACTTCTCAATGTCATGACATCAGGCATATCGACCCAGGGGGCAGAGGTTGATCATCGCTTCACGCAGCGTCGGACCTGGCAGGCGACACGCGCTCGATCGCAGCACTCAGCTTCGACAGTTCTTCCATCGAGGCATCCAGCCTTGAGCGCTGCTCATCAACAATGTGTTCGGGCGCATTGGCTGTAAACTTCTCGTTTGCCAACCTGGAGCGCATTTTCCCGATGTCCTTTTCCAATTCCGCCTGCGCCTTTGACAACCTTGCCTTTTCGGCAGCCATGTCAATGACATCGGAAAGTTCGAGACAGAATGTGCCACCCTCCACGGGTATCGTGACTGACTCGCCGGGTACCTGGTTTCGTTTCGAGATCGGACCCGTTCGCGCCAGCCGTCGAATCATCGCCAGGTTGTTTTCCAGGGCGCGTTGACCCGCCTGATCCAGAGACGTGAACGAAACCGGGATCGCGGCTCCAGCCGGAACCCTGAGTTCAGAGCGAATCGACCTGATCTGCTCAACCAGGTTAATGACCCAGTTCATCTCTCGATCCGAGATATTGTCAACGAGGTCGTCGCTGCGGTAATCGGGCCAGTCAGCATGAACCAGCAGCCCGGACCGCCAGGGAACCTCGCCCCAGAGCTGTTCAGTGATGAACGGCATGATCGGATGCAGGAGTATCAGGCACTGATCGATTACCCAGGCCATCGTCGTGCGGGTTTCGGCAACGACGCCATGATCGCCTTCCGCGAAAAGCGGCTTTGAGAATTCGACGAACCAGTCGCATACCCGGCCCCAGACATGGTTGTAAAGGCAATTTGCCGCATCATTGAACCGGTACTCGGAAAGAGCCAGATCCACGGCCTCGCGAACTCTCGCGGTTTCACCGATGATCCACTTGTTGACAGGTTGCTTCACGGTTGACGGATCAAAGTCCTCCGTCAACCGGCACGAATTCAACTCGGCAAACCTTGCCGCGTTCCACAGTTTCGTCCCGAAGTTCCGGTAACCTTGCACGCGTCCTCTCGAAAGCCTCAGGTCCCGTCCCATTGCCGCCATTGACGTCAGCGTGAACCTGACGGCATCGGCCCCGAACTCGTCGATCAATTCGATCGGGTCCAGCACATTCCCGAGCGATTTCGACATCTTCTTGCCCTTCTCATCGCGAACGAGGGCATGAACATAGACCGTATGGAAAGGCGCCTCGCCCATCTGGTTCAGCCCCATCATCATCATTCTGGCCACCCAGAAGAAAATTATGTCGAACCCGGTGATCAGGACGTCCGTCTGATAGTATCGGTCGAGTTCCGGGGTTTTTTCCGGCCATCCCAGGGTTCCGAACGGCCACAGGGCAGAACTGAACCAGGTGTCCAGAACATCCTCGTCCCGGACGAGTGACCGCCCGCCGGCAGCCTTGATTGCCTCCTCTTCTGTCGTCTCGCAATAGACTCCCCCGTCCTCGTCGTACCAGACAGGAACCTGATGCCCCCACCAGAGCTGCCGGGAGATGCACCAGGGTTCGATGTTTTCCAGCCACCGGAAATAGGACTTCGCGTGCTGGTCAGGCAGGATTCTCGTTTCTCCGGAACGGACCACGTCGATCGCGGGACCGGCAAGGGCCGCCGCATCGACAAACCACTGGTCCGTCAGGAAAGGCTCGACGGGTACACCTGAGCGGTCTCCGTGGGGAACGGTATGTGTATCGTCGTCGACACCGTCCAGCCAACCCTGCTCTTCGGCCAGCTCGACAATGCGTTTACGGGCCTCAAATCTGTCAAGACCGTGGAGAGCCATGGTCTCTTCTGGCAGAGCGCATTCCGCGAGGAATTCCCTGTTGCCTTGAAGGGACATCGCGGCCCTTTCGTCCATCACGTTGATCGTGCGAAGCCCTGTTCGCTCGCCAACCTCGAAATCATTGAAGTCATGTGCCGGCGTCATCTTGACAGCACCGGTTCCCTTGCCCGGGTCAGCATAGGAGTCCGCAACGATCGGAACCCTGCGGCCGGTCAACGGGAGGCGGACAAAACGCCCGACCAGACCCTCGTAGCGTTTGTCGTCCGGGTGGACGGCGACGCCTGTATCGCCGAGCATCGTCTCGGGCCGGGTGGTGGCGACAACAAGATACTCCCTGGTCTCGAAATCGGTCGCCTGTCCATCCTGATCATGCGCAACCGGATGTTCGTAGGTTACCCCGTCATCCAGGCGGTAACGGAGCCGCCACATCTTTCCCCTGACCTCAACCTGGTTGACCTCGAGGTCCGAAATGGCGGTCTCGAAGTGAGGGTCCCAGTTGACGAGTCTCTTGCCCCGGTAAATCAGCCCGTTCTTGTACAACGAAACGAAAACCCTGAGCACCGCATCGTGAAATGACTGATCCATCGTGAAGCGGTTTCGATCCCAGTCGCAGGACGCGCCCAGTCGCCTGAGCTGGTTGATGATCGTTCCGCCCGACTCCTCTTTCCACTGCCAAACCCTTTCGAGAAACGCCTTTCTGCCCATTTCCCGGCGTCCAGGCTGCCCGCTCTCGGCAAGCTGCCTCTCGACAACCATTTGCGTGGCGATGCCTGCATGGTCTTGGCCCGGCTGCCAAAGCGTGTCGAACCCGCGCATTCGGTGCCATCGAACCAGGATGTCCTGCAGGGTATTGTTGAATGCGTGGCCCATGTGCAGGTTGCCGGTTACATTCGGTGGCGGAATCATGATGCAGAAACTCTCGGCGCCTTCCCTTGCATTCGCGCCTGCCCGAAATGCCCGGTGTGCATCCCAGCGATCCGCAATCGCCTTCTCGCTCTCACGAAAATCGAAGTTTTTCTGCATCGGCATAGACGCGATTCCACAAATTGCCCTTGAATTCAGCCGCTTCTTACCCGGCACGCCAAGCGAGTAAAGGCGAAACCGTCGGCGTTTCCGCACAGCGGTCGAACGAAAGGCTCGGCAGGTGCACGCATCACCTGAACCGGGTCGACAGCGGGACCGGTACTGCCGTAACGGACTCCCCGACAGACACCTGTCATGATGGGTGCCCGTTCATCAAGACCGCTCCTGCGCCCGGAATCCTGTCCTCCAAAAGCTGAAAGAATGAACTGTGCCGGGCTTGCCTCAAAGGACGGCTGCCACCTGGCCCCGCAAGTCCGCAATCAATTCCGCTGACCTAACCCCGAGACGCGCGCCTCGCAGCCACCGCGCGATCGACAAGCGGCTGATCCGCGGATTCGAGAAACGCGGGATCGTGGGGTGTTCGGGCGAAAACCTCGTGGACCATCGGTTCGAAGAACGACAGTGGCAGGCTGTCGTACTCCGGGTCAAAGCTTGCCTGGTCCCAGCGCTCGCAGAATTCAGCGCAGTCGTCGAAATAACGATGTCCCCGGTACCGGTCCCGCTTTTCGGAGTTACCGCCAATGTGGTGGCCGTAGTAGATCAACTGGAAGTCCCCGTGCTTTTCCACGACCCAACGACATTGTTCCCGGACGTATGGCCTCAGGATCGTTGCCGCGTACTCGTCGTGATTGCACGGGGCGTAGATGTCGCCGATGTCGTGAAGGAGCGCAGACACGACCCACTCGATATCCGCTCCATCCCGCCACGCCCTGGTAGCCGACTGCACCGAGTGTCCGAGTCTGGTCACCTGGTAACCTGACAGGCTTTCGTCGAGATCCTGCATCGCCTGAAGCAATCGCCCGGCCGTTCCTTGCATGAACTCTGCTTCATGCCTGGAGAGGAATTCGTAATCCTCCAGATCACCGTCCTTCATTCTGACAGACTTAACCTGATCCATTGCCTGTTCCCATTCTTTGAGGGTCTGAGCCCGGCACCTGACAATCGAATCGTCGAACAAGCCTTCTCAATCGGGGGCATGTCCTTCTCCGGCCGATTGAAGAGATCGTTGACACGGATTTCCGTACGAATGGCGTATCCAGACGATTGGATGCAATCGCGGCTCCGCGCTGCAGGCAGGCAGGCGCTTTCGTGCCTGTTTCATGCGTCATCGAATCATGCATGTTCGACGTGGGTACGAAATGCCCGGCAGATCACACGAAGGAGCCCGGATTCCTCCGGGTCATCCGCAACCGACGATAAAACCGGTTACCCTGCGGGCAATTCGCAATTGATCATCCAATCGATTCCAAACCGGTCCGTAAGGCTTCCGAAATATGCACCCCAGAAAACCTTTTCCATCTGCATTTTCACCGTGCCGCCGTCGGAGAGCTTGGAGAACAGGTCGTCACTCTCCTCCTGGCTATCGGTCATGATCGAGATCCCGAAATTGGTCCCTGGCGCAAATGGTTCCGGTTGCGCATACCACCTGTCGCTACCCATCAGAACCGATGACCCGACAGGCAAGGAAACATGCATGATCTGGTCTTTGCTTTCATCTGGCACCTTCATGTCCGACGGTCCGTCACCATAGGTCATGACTGCCGCGAACTCTCCGCCGAACACCGAACGATAGAACTCGAACGCCTCTTTGCAGTTGCCGTCGAAAAAAAGGTACGTGTTGAGTGTCATGGGAAACTCCATTTCCGGGCGCTAACTTCTGTAGATGCGTAAATCGGGGAAGTCGGGGATTCAAGCCAATTCACCGTCGCGGGCTTGCCGGCACTCAAGTATGCGGGAAGGTCGTGTCGTTGAGGTTTCTGCAATCCGGGATTGAAGTCGAGAGGTTTCCTGGCACGCAGACAATCGGTCAATCACTTCGTGCGAAGACGGGATCGCGCCATCGAAGAAACGCGAAAACTCATCGCGGCTGCGGAGGTCGAGCGCGTGTTGAGCAACGATTGTCACGATACGTCGTCATGCCGATACGGGGAGTCGACAAAATTGCTCTCAACTCGAATCTGTGGCAATGAAGATGGCTAATTCTGCGAGTCACCCGGAGCGGTCGATTATGGATGAGAGTGCAGCTTCGCGAACCGCAATGGTCGACAATCAGGTTCGACCTTCCGATGTCACGAAGTTTCCCGTGATCAAGGCGCTACTGACAGTGCCCAGAGAGGTATTCGTTCCGCCCGCTATGAAACCGGTCGCATACGCGGACATGCAGATTCCCATCAGTCCGGATCGGGACAGGGTTATCCTGGACGCCCGGAATTTCGCGAAAATGCTCAATGCTGTCGATATCCAGCCCGATGAACTGGTCCTCGATCTGGGGTGTGGATTCGGATACTCTTCCGCCGTGATCTCCAGGCTGGCCCAGGCCGTGGTCGCGGTCGAAGAGATTACGGAAATCGCCGAGGAAGCAGAAACCCTGCTGACCCGGCAAAACGTCGACAATGCCATCGTCATTTCCGCGCCACTCGCCGAGGGAAGTGCGCGCCACTGCCCGTACGATGTCATCATTGTCGAGGGTGGAATCGAGTATGTTCCCGACGCGATTGCCGATCAGCTAAAAGACGGCGGTCGCATATTCGGACTGTTCGGGAGCGAAAGAGTCTGCCGGGGCCGCCTGGGCAGAAAGGTTGGAAAACAAATTCACTGGAGAAACGAATTTGATGCAAGCGCGCCTGTCCTGCCCGGCTTCCGACGCGAACGATCATTCGAATCGCAATGGAAGAAGGAACAAGCGTTTGCCCGGGTTTTCTGAGATGGGGTTTCGTCTGACAGCAACCAAGGGTTTGAAACGTTGAGGCATAACATACTGGGGGCCGTTTTCTGCCTCTCTTTCCCGATCCAGAGTGCCGCAACGACCCTGGATGAAGCTCTGGCGCAGGCTTACCTGACGAACCCGCAACTCCACATGGGCGTCTTTTCAGTCCAGACTGCCAATACGGCCACGGCGGAAGCAATTTCGCAAGCTTGGCCGCAGGTCACCGCAACTGCCGGATGGAACGCGACAAACGACCTGTCTTCGAATGAACCGACATCCCAGTCAACTTCACTGTCGTTGGGATTGAGCCAACTTCTTTTCGATGGTGGTCGGTACGGGCACCACTTGAATGCACTGAGAAGCGAAACCCGGTCGCAGCAACATCGGCTGGTCGACACCGAACAGGCAGTTCTACTGAACGCGGTAACGGCATTCATGAACGTCCTTCGTGACGAACAGGTCGTGTCCCTGGCAGAGAGCAACGTCGAAATCCTGACCGAGCAGCTTGATGCGACGCGCAGCAGGTTTGAATTCGGGGCCTTGCCGCGAACCGATGTCAGCCTGACGGAAGCCAGGCTCGCCTCCGTCACGGCTGAATTGGAGCTTCACCGCGGGTCATTGCTGAGCTCGCACGAGATCTACAGGGCCGTGGTTGGATCGCCCCCCCTGAATCTGGTCCCGCCGCAACGCGTTCCTGAGCTGCCACCGACAGTGGTGCAGGCGGAGGACATTGCCCTCAGGAATCACCCGAGGATCTCCGTGGCAAGACAAAACGCTGCCGCGGCCGAAGCAGGTGCGCGCCGTGACAACCTCAACAGTCTTCCCATCGTGTCGGCAAACGTTTCTCAATCCGTACGCAGGGGTCATATGGAAGGCAGCGATCTGTCCGCGGGTATTTCTGCCACCATCACTCTGTTTGATGGCGGCAAGGCCAGGAGCCAGAGAAAAAGGTCAATGACCACCGTTTCCGCGCGGCGGTCCGAACTTCTGATGGCAACGGCATTGACCCGCCAGTCGATCCGGATCGCCTATTCCAACTGGGAAGTCGCGAACGCCTCGGTAGAGGCGATTGAACAACAAATCGCCGCTGCGCAGCTCGCCCTTGACGGCGTGCGGGTAGAATACGGCCTCGGCGCCCGCTCTACGCTTGATGTGCTGAACGCCGAACAGGAACTCCGGACCGCGCGCGTCAACCACGCGAGAGCGTCCCGCGACGTTTTCGTTGCCGCCTTCACCGTTCTCGCGGAAATGGGTCGATTGACGGCGCAAAACCTGAACCTGGACGTGGAACCGCATCGAGTCGACGTGCGTTAGGCCAAGTATTCTTCGGGAATTCACTGACAGGACTTGTCCAGATCCTTGTGGCGGCAAGGGTCTCCCTGGCCGCGACCGGGTAGTAAACCGGCGCGGGTGGGATCCTTCCCGTGACCGTGAAAGAGTTTTCCGAAAACCAGTCGTCCACGTACCGGTCGTCAAGCCAGCTCCCGTTGGTTTTCGTCGCGTCGATTTCATTTCGCCCTGACGACTCCGATTCGCCAAATGCCCGTCTGTCCACAGCAGGCTCGACTGTTGTCATTGAGAGGAACAACCACTGATCTTCAGGATCCGGTCGATGTCAACATGCCCGCATACGTGAGACGCAAGCGCGTCAAGCGTGGATTCGATTTCCACTTCAAAGGCAAATTCACCTGTTGATGCGCCCAACGAAGAAAGAAATGCGCGACGGAATTCATCCGAAGCGAAAAGCCCGTGGACATAACAGCCCATGACCCGGCCATCAGCCGATACGCTTCCCTCGGCCATTCCGTCGATTTCCAGCCAGGGGCGGATTTCGTCTGGCCCCGTCGTCCGACCGATGTGGATCTCATATCCCGTGATTCGTGATCCGGTCGCCAGATGACGGCCTTCAACCCGCCTGGTCGTTTTCTCCTTCCGCATTTCGGTTTCCAGGTCGAGCAATCCCAGGCCCCCGAGCGTTCCCGGATTCCCTTCAATGCCGTCCCGATCGGTGATTGCCTTCCCGAGCATCTGATACCCACCGCAGATCCCGAGTACGATCCCGCCCCGCCGAAAGTGCGCCAGAATGTCGATATCCCATCCTTCCGTTCGGAGGAATTCGAGATCTGACATCGTTGACTTGGTCCCGGTCAATATCACCAGCCGGGCATCCGCCGGAATTGGCGTCCCCGGTGTGATCATGTCGATGCATACACCCGGTTCCATTCTCAACGGATCAAGGTCATCGAGATTCGCCATCCGGGAAAGCACGGGCACCACGATCTTGCACGCTCCGCCGCCATCCGGAAAAACAACGGATGCCGAGTCCTCTGCCGGGAGCATTTCCGCCTTGTCAAACCAGGGCAGGACTCCGAATGATCGCCATCCCGTCAGGGTTTCGATCTCGGCAAGTCCTGATTCAAACAGGTCGGTATTCCCCCGAAACTTGTTGACGATGAACCCCTTGACCATTTGACGGTCGAACGGGGGCAATACGACCCTTGTTCCGACAATCTGCGCAATCACACCGCCGCGGTCGATGTCTCCGACAAGGATCACGGGGACCCCGGCCGCCTCGGCAAATCCCATGTTGGCAATGTCCCCGTTCCGCAGATTGATCTCGGCAGGGCTCCCCGCTCCTTCAACGATAACGACATCAACTCCATCCGATAATTCGTTGAAACTTCGCATGACTTCGGGAAGAAGACGGGACTTCAACTTCGCGTATTCGGTAGCTTCGACCGTATGCAGCCGCTTTCCGTTCAGGACAACCTGTGCCCCGGACCCGGACTCCGGCTTCAGCAAGACCGGGTTCATTGCGGTACGAGCCTCGGTACGGCAGGCCCTTGCCTGCAATGCCTGCGCGCGCCCGATCTCACCGCCGTCGACCGTGACGGCGGCATTGTTG
This sequence comes from Paracoccaceae bacterium, assembly GCA_963664045.2. Taxonomy (GTDB): domain Bacteria; phylum Pseudomonadota; class Alphaproteobacteria; order Rhodobacterales; family Rhodobacteraceae; genus JAPPHA01. The sequence continues at coordinate 108,835 of CAXXGT010000010.1, forward strand.
GACATGTTCTGCGGTTTGAACGGGCGGACTTTCAATCCGCGATCGGTCAAACATCTACCGAGGCCGGCGACAATCAGGGACTTCCCGACATTCGAACCGGTTCCCTGAATCATTATGGACGCTACCATGGTTGATCCTTTATGGCCTAGCCTGTCACGAGGATAAATCCCGCATCAACACGACATGAATTCACCGACTCATATTCTCCTCGGAGCTGCGGCATTTGGCCGGCCGAACCAAAAGATGGTCAACACGGCGGCGGTCCTCGGCGCGATCCTCCCTGACCTGTCGCTGTACGCCATGGCGGGATACAGCCTTGTCGTCGTCGGAAACAGTCCCGGATACGTTTTTGGCACACAGTACTTTTCCGCTGAATGGCAAGACGTGTTCAAGCTCGACAACTCGGCACTTGTCTGGGGATTCCTCCTCGTGATCGGCTTGGCACTCGCGCGACCTTGGCTTGTTGCATTCTCCGGCAGTGGCCTGTTGCATATCGCGACCGACTTCCCCCTGCACAATGACGACGCCCGGCAGCACTTTTGGCCCGTCAGCGACTGGGTGTTTGAAAGCCCCATCAGTTATTGGGATGCGGCCCGTTTTGGCAACACCGTCGCCGTGTTCGAATCCGGGTTGTGCGTTCTGCTCATGGCTCTCTTGCTCATCCGGTTCAAGTCCATCGGTGCACGATTGTTGATTGTCATCTGCGGCCTTCCGCAATTGTCTTTTCTCGCGGCAACAGCATTCGGCCAGTGACGACAAGGCCGGAACTCGCCTGAGCCGAGGTTTGAACAATCAAGTCTGCTTGAAACCCGGTTACCGGACCTGTAGTTTCGAATGGCAATCAATCGGGCGACGTGGCGGAGTGGTTACGCAGCGGATTGCAAATCCGAAGACACCGGTTCGATTCCGGTCGTCGCCTCCACTTGATTGGTGTTTCAAGTCAATTGTTCGCCGTTCGACCTGAACCAGAAGCGGAGATTCATTATCCTCTTCGGGCCTTGGCATTGACCCCGAGCGCTTCCCTTGCAACCCGGCGAGCCTCGTCCAGCGTTCCGACCATCCGGTCGGCAGGCACGTCGCCGCTCCTATGGAGAAGGCACCGGCGTCGATGTCGCTCACTGCCGCGGGAAGCGCCCGCGCGGCGCCCATCGGTCCCCCCCTTCGCACCCGGAGCGCCGAACAACGGCAGCGCCTGCATCAGCACGATGATGACGCCGATACCTGACATGAAGCCGGACACGACCACGTGCGGCGTGTAGGCTACGAAACGGCCGATCCTCGACACTCCAAGCAGCACCTGCAGGAAGCCCGCCAGAACGACCACCGTCAAGGCCTCGGCGAGGCTGTCCGCGTGGCTGGTCAGCACAACCGCCATAGCGACGGTCATCGGCGCCGTCGGGCCGGATATCTGCGAGCGCGTGCCGCCAAATACCGATGCAAAGAAACCGACCGCGATGGCGCCGTATTACCCAGCGGCCGCTCCCATCCCGGAGGAAATGCCGAAGCCAAGAGAAACGGGCAGTGCGACCACCATGGATGTGACGGCGCAAAAGACATCGCCGCGCAGCGTGTCGTAGTCGTAGTTCACGCGGAAGCGAGGCATGCTGCGCGCATCCCTCCCTGTCGCGCGGGACACTGACGTCATCCGCGGTACAGGACGCGTTCACCAAGCGGCTGCACGGGGCGGCAGTTGTGCGGGTAAAGGGCAGCGAAGGATTCGATCTGGGCCGGCGACATTGAGAGCGACTCGTCGAGGACGATCCAGGCGACGCCTTCAGTACAGGGCGGCGTCGTGAGCGAGCCGCGGTACCGCCAAGTCGTGCGAAACGGGGGCAGCAGCGCCGTCGGGTCGAACTCTCCAGGAATCGAGCGAGACGTTCCCAGGTCGGGCGGGAGATGCGCCCACGCCGGACCCAGCGCGGCATTCGCCTCGCCTTCGGCGATCAGGACTCCGACCACCGCGAGTCCGCCGTCAGCATTGCAATGCACGAGGTGCAGTTCCATCGGATACCGTGTGCCGTCGACCAGATGTTCGCTGGCGCGGTGGAAATGGAACTGCGTCAACTCGTGACGTATGCCGTCGAGAACAATGCCGTTGCCGGGTTCCGGGTTCATCTGAATCGTGTGTCCCGTGTTCTCAATGTCCATGCGCGACGGGCGGTAATCGAACGCGACGGGCACAAGGTCGACCCAACGGCCGTTGGTCAGGTCAATGGGTGACTGCTCCGCGCCCAGAGCACACGCACAGAAAGCCCCGTCGAGCGTTCCCCAGAGTTCGGGTCCGTTATGAGGCTCGTAGCCCCAAGACGTGGCAGGTGTCGATGTCGCTGGCGTTCTTGTCGCGCGTCGCCCGCTAAGCGGGCCTGTTTCTCTCATGTCTTTTTCTCCATTCCACGACACTTTTCCCGGGTCACCAGAGCCAGTCTTCGCGGTTGCGCCGGTCTGCCAATGCGGAGGACAGCGTATGAATCGCTAGATTACAGCCAACCCTTGCGCGGGCAAGTCCGATCGGGGCTTCCCTGCGAGCACTCCACCCCGCGTCACCCCCGTCGCCCACGGTATCCTTTTCGCCTGAGCGATGAATCCCCGAGTCCGCCTGCCCGACGGGATGATATCGGATTGTCAATGGCAAACGAAAACCCGACGTCTGGCAATCGATTCCCTCGCATTGCGGTCTAATTCCACGTCTACCCGCACGCATCTCTGCGACACGGCCGAATACTTACGGGACTTGCGACCCGAAGAGAGAACACGCGGGTGCCAGGAAAGGCATCTGGTTCATCCCGCCCCGGAAGAGCTGGAAGAGAACCCTGACTCGATGACAACGGGCCAGGCCGTCATGCCTTGTACCGGGCGTTCATTTCTGTCTTTCCCGGTGCTTCCGCCTCCTCAAATGAAGCCGTCCCCAGTATTTCGAAACCGGGCGAGCCGTTTCATTCCGGGGAATCGTTTTTCTGAAGCCATCCACCATGCAGAGCAAACCAGCCTGCCGGAATCGTTCGAATTCATTTTGTGGACTCCAAGACAGAAACTTCATTGCCCTGGCCCGGGATCCAGATTCCGACGAAAGTTGAGTTCCTGCCGACTGAAAAAATTCGTCTCGAGGCGAATCGGCAGGCAGCCCTGAGGTGCTGCGCAGACCATTGCCATTTTCCCGGACTTTTCCGAAAATCCGCCCTCTCCACACCGTATGCGGCCGGCGTCATTCTCGACGGCATACGGCGCAGGCCAACTTGACTAAGCTAATTTGTTGTTTTTACGATGTTTACTTACCTGACTTCCGATTGCTCTGTTATCGATAACTTTTCTCTTGACCTTTTTTCGCATCAGGCACAAACCTTACGCAACGTTTCGGATACCTCAACCCAGATTAGGTTGTCATGGCAGACACCCCCCTGGTCGAAATGCGCGGCATCACCAAACGCTTTGGCGGCGTGACTGCGTTGTCTGATGTCGATCTCGACGCCTACGCTGGCGAAGTTCTTGCCATCGTAGGCGACAATGGCGCCGGAAAGTCGACGCTAATCAAGATCCTTACAGGGGTCTACCAGCCGACGGCAGGTACGATGTCTCTGGCCGGAGAGCCGATTTCCTTCGCCAGCCACGCGGAGGCCATCGCCAAGGGAATCGACGCCGTCTACCAGACGCTCGCGCTCGCCGATCATTTGGATCCCGCGGCGAACATGTTCCTTGGGAACGAGCTGACGAAAAAAGTGATGGGCGTGACCGTGCTCGACATCGCGCGCATGAGAACCGAGACCGAGCGCGTGTTGATGGACCGCCTTGGCGTCAAGTTGAAATCCCTGGACACTGCGACCGAGAGCCTGTCGGGCGGCCAGCGCCAGGCAGTGGCGATTGCAAGGGCCGTCTATCACGAAGACCTGCGCGTTCTGGTCATGGACGAACCAACCGCGGCCCTCGGTCCGCAAGAGACCGCCCGTACGCTCAATCTCATCGAAACGCTGAAGGCGCAAGGGCTTGCGATCATACTGATTAGCCACTCACTGGATGAAGTATTCGAAGTCTCGGACCGTATCCACGTTCAGCGCCGTGGAAGACTGGCCGGTGTCGTCAAAACCGCCGAATCCAGCAATCAGGAAGTGCTCGGAATGATCGTTGGCGCGAAGGAGGCCGCGTAATGGCCGCTGCCGACACCCATGAAACCCGCGCGTTGACCGAACGGTTTGAACCCTATTTTGCGATCATCGGCCCCATGGTGATGATCCTTGCGCTGCTTCTGTTCATGGCGATCGCCGAGCCCACGCGATATTTCCGCTTGTCCAACATCAATCTGATCCTCCTTGACGCAGCGCTCTACATGCCGATGGCAATGGCAATGACATTCGTCATCTCCCAGCGGGGCATCGACCTGTCAGTCGGATCGATTGCGGCGTTGTCAGCCATCATCATGGCGTTCCTGATCAAGCAATTCGGATTTTCGATCTATGCCGCAGTGCCGATCGCCCTGGTGCTTGGAGCACTCATGGGCCTCGTCAACGGGCTGATCATCACGCGGTTCAATGTGCCCGATCTCATCGGCACCTTGGCGATGGACCTTGTTTATCGCGGCTTTGCGCTGGTGATCGCGAAAGGGCTGGTGCTGGCGCGTTTCCCAGATCTCATAACCGAAATCGGGCGTGGACAGATTCCCGGATTCGTACCGATCCCGGTGATCATCGGAATCGCAACCATGATAGGCGGCTACATTCTGCTGCGCCGCAGCCATTTCGGCCGCTACACCATCGCCATCGGATCAAACCCCGAAGCGGCGGAACTTACAGGCATCGCGGTAAACCGCCACAAGGTCTATGCCTACGTGCTTTGCGGCGCCTGTGCGGCGCTGGCCGGGGTCATGCTGACCGGCAAGCTGAACGCCATCCAGGCGACCTCTGCGCCCTATTTCAACCTCCATGTCATTGCGGCGGTTGTCGTCGGCGGCACCTCGCTTTTCGGCGGCCGCGCGTCAATGATCGGCTCCTTCGCCGGAGTGCTGCTCTTGTCGATGATGATCAACGCGCTTGTGACGCTCAGGATCGAGTTTTTCTGGCAGTCGGTCGCATCAGGAGTCGTGATCGTCTCGTCCGTGGCTCTCTATTCCTGGATGCAGAAAAAGGACCGTGACGGAACCGGAGGATTGATCGCAGGATTAATGACACCGGAGGGCCAAAAACTGGCCCGCCTTTCGGCTGTCATCATCGGTGCACTGATCTTGCTTTTGGCAGTCGGGGCAATCTTTGCCGGCAATCCGCAGGCAAGCGGATGAGCCGGACTCATCGCGGGATGGTGCCGCCGGGGGTGCATCCCCGGCGGCACCGCAGGTCCCGCTCTCATGCAAAGGGAGGAGAACCCAAATGAGACTATTAACGACAACGACACTGGTGGCAACATTTGCCGTGGCCGGAGCGGTCTGGGCCGCAGGCGAACTGCCGTTGAAGGAACTGCCCGGGATCGAAGACCGCGACTACTGGATTCCCGGAGAAGTGAACGCCGACGGCAAGCTCGAGGCGCTGCAGGAAGTTGTCGGTTCAGCCGCGGTTCCGTTTTCCGGAAGCCAGGACGAGCCGATCCAGATCGCGCTGATCTATCCCTCGGCCGATGTTTCGGATTTCTGGGCCCGGAACTATCTGGCCATGACCAGGCGCCTGGAAGAACTGGGCATCCAGTATGAGACGATCGAGTTTGCTTCGCGCCAGATCGAACATTCGCTGCAATCGACCTACGCCAGCCAGGTGGAGCAGGATGCCGATCTCTATGACTATGTCATTTTCGGGCCGTCCGAACTGGCAACCCAGGCTGACAATATTTCCAAACTCGCGGGAAATGATGCGTTCAGCACCTACGTCTGGGCATTTCACACCCCACTCAAGTACCTTGAGAACCAACCCGATGCCTGGTTCGATTTTTCATCGGCCGCAGGTGCATTGACCATGTGCGACTACATGCTCGGACGTCTGGGCAACGACGTGACCATGGCGATGAACCGTGGCATCCCGGGGATCACCGACAACCAGCGTTCGGGTGACTTCAAGGCATGCGTCGAGGAGAACGGTAACTGGACCACGGTCTACGAGCATTATGGCGAGTACCAGCGCGAAGGCGGCTTCGAAGGAACCTCACTGATCATGCAGGCCTATCCGGAAGCCACGGTCATTCACAATGCGAATACGGCCATGGCCATGGGCTCGGTCGAGGCACAGGTCGCGATGGGAAAGGAGAAAGAGGTGTTCTCGACCGGCTGGGGCGGAACCGGACTCGAACTCGACGCGATCCGTGCAGGCACTCTCGACGCGACGCCGATGCGCATGGGTGACGACGTCGGTGCCGCGACCGCCGAAGCCATCAAGGCCGACTTGGAGGGTCGCGCAGACGATCTTCCGTTGGTCTTCCTGGGCCGAATCACCGTGGCCCACGACCAGATGAGCGCCGAGGAGCTGGACGCCCTGCAGAGTGAAGCGTTCAGGTTCTCAGGTGTTGGCGCCTTGGAACGCTGAAAAAATGACCCGGCCCCAACGAATCGGGCCGGGTCTACCGCGAAACGGTTGATCCCGAAATCCGCAATGTGGGTTCGATATGCGAAGTTGTCTGCGCAGTGGCATTACCGGTGCCGCCGCGCAGCAATTCGACCAGGAGTTCGCCGGTCCTGCCCCCGATCGCCAGTGAATGGGCATCCATTGTCGTGAGACCCGGCAAGGCGACATCTGCGATATCGTATGCCCCGAATCCCGCGATCATGATCTCGTCAGGCACCGAGACGCCGCGCCGCTGACATTCGGTCAGCGCGCCGAAGGCCGCAAGGTCCGAGACGCATGCAACGGCGTCGACCGGTTGTCGTGCATCAAGGATCTCCGTCATCGCCATGACCCCTTCGCGCATCGACACCGGCGGCTGACCTAGCGATATCAACTGATACTCCAGTTGCAGCCTTTCTGCAGTCGCAACAAATCCTCGCCTCCGGTCCGCGCCGCGCGTGTCGCCTTTATCGTCACCTCCGATGAAGGCCAGCCGTCGCGCACCCGCCGATTGCAGGTGCTCGACCATCCGGCCCATCGCATCCGCGTTGGAGAAGCCAATTGTATAACCTACGGGTGATACAGGGAGGTCCCACGTTTCAACCACCGGAATTCCGGTACCTTCAAGTAACCGCCTTGCACGATCGGTGTGTCGTCCTCCGGTCACCACCATTGCTTCGGGCCGCCGTCGCAGGAGTTGTTCAATCAGGCGCTCCTCCTCGTCCACGTCGTAGTTCGTGTAGCCGAGCAATACCTGTAGCCCGGCCGCCTGCAGGACTTCGTTCAGGCCCCTTACGGTGTCGGCAAAATTCGAATTATTCAGTGAGGGGATGGTAACGGCGACAAAACCGGTTCGTTGCGACCGCAGGTTCGACGCTGTACTGTCGAAAACATAACCCATTTCCTCGGCGATCTGCAGAATCTTCTTGCGCGTTTCCTCCCCGACCGATGTGTCCTGCCGGAATGCCCGCGATACCGTCATCGGGGAGACGCCGACGGCCTTCGCGATGTCGGCCATTTTCGGTGGCTTCGGCATTGTGGCTCCCCGACTTGTATCTTTAACATCCCGTTTTCGAGGAACGCTGGCTCCATTGCAAGCATGCGTTTAAGCACTTGAGCCGTTCGACGAATAAAATCCATGCGCTCAATCACGATGCCGTTGCATCGAACGCGCAGGTCTTTCGCGCCCGCAAAGCCGATTGAACGGAGCGGGGCCTTTGCGGCAAAGGCACAAGCAGTGCGGCCGTGGTGTTAATGGCGTCAATGGCGTTGAAGCCGAACAGGCCGATGTCCCTGCGGCAATCCGGACCCAACACGTGACAAGCCATCCTAGCGTCGGCCGTGCGGACTCCGTTCGAAAGGAAAACAATTCCCAAACTGCCATGGCTCGGGCGGTACAGTTTTCGGTACTGTGAAATGGTTGTGGATGCGGCCACCGAAATGCTCGCCAACGATCATCCAGGTCACAACCTTGGGCTGTTGCCGCGTTCGGCTGACGCACGCGGCTTTCCTGGTACCGGTTTCTGGACAGGTGATGGCGAGGATCAGTGAAAACTCAGGTGCACCTTCTTCACGATCATGGCTGCATGCAGCCCGTACGTTGCGTTTACCCGAAAACAGGTGCCGGAGCAGTAAAAGCCGGCCAAGCATTCCGGTGTTTCACAGACCGGTCTGGCCGTCTCGAATTCGGCCCAAGAGATCGCGAAATGCGTGATCATTGAAACTGTCTTTTGTCAGGTCCCTTGAAGTACTCCATTAACGCGGCCTGATCCTCGCCTCCCAGCCCCGCAGCGGTGAGCATCCGGTGGATTTCGGCACAGGCAGCCGTGAGAGGCATCGCGGTGTTGGTCACCCGTGCCAGATTCTGCGCACCGTCGAGGTCTTTCACCATGTTGTCGATCCGCCCTGTACGACGGTAGTCCCTGACAACGAAGCGCGGCATGTAGTCCTGAAGCAGCACGCTGTCAGCCCGCCCGCCTTTTAGCGCCTCCGGGATTTTCGCCGCGTCGACGCCGGCATCGATTGCGAGTTGGGTCGCTTCCGCGACGGCTACGAATCCCAGTCCGCACAAGACCTGATTGATGAGTTTAGTGGTCTGACCCGCCCCGGACGGACCCATATGTGTATAGTTGGACGAGACGTATTTCAGGACATTGTGGGCCTCCTCCACATCGGCTACTTCACCGCCTGCCATCAGCGTGAGTTCCCCGGTCAGCGCCTTCGCCGGCCCACCGGACAACGGGCTGTCAACCCAACGCAGGCCCGTTTCCAAGGCGCGCGCTGCCAGTCGCCTGGTGACATCGGGATCGATCGAGGACATGTCGATGATCAGTGTGCCGGTCCTGGCGCCTTCGGCGATGCCGCCCGAGCCAAAGACGGCGATGTCGACGATTTCCGGGGAATTCAGGCTGGTGATTACGTAATCGCTGACCGAGGCGGCCTCCGCCGCCGAGCTTGCCGGGCGGCCACCCCTGGCAACCAGTGCCTGGATCTTCTCGGCATCAAGATCGAATACGGTCAGTGTATTACCGGTTTCGACAAGCCGAGTGCCAATGGCTCCACCCATTGCGCCCGCACCTATAAGTGCAACTTTTTGTGTCACGATCTTCTCTCCCTGATTTTCGCCACCAGAAAATCGACCAATTGGTCGAACGGCTGGTCGATATCTGCGGTGATCGCCGTCTCATCCTGACCCGGCGGCTCGAGCGTCGCCAACTGGCTTTCGAGCAGCGAAATGGGCATGAAATGGCCCGAGCGGTTCGACATACGCTCAGCCAGCACGTCTCTACTGCCCTCCAGGTACAGAAAACAGACCGACTCACCCACGCTGCCGCGGATGATGTCGCGGTAGGAGCGTTTCAGCGCCGAGCATCCGATGACAATCGACCCGTCAATTTCCGCGAGCCGTTCGCTGACTCTGGCCAGCCAGGGCGCGCGGTCGGCGTCAGCCAGCGGTTTGCCGCTTGACATCTTCGCGATATTTGCAGGCGGGTGCAGGTCGTCACCATCGGTGTAGTGCATGCCCAGCCTTTCGGCGACGGCAGCGCCAACCGAGCTCTTACCGCAGCCAGACACCCCCATGACCACAAACTTGCCGGTTAGAGGCATGCCGTTATCCCGCCGTCGACAAAGAGCGTGTGACCATTGACGAAACTGGAAGCGTCCGATGACAGGAACACTGCCGCGCCCACCAACTCCTCGACCTTGCCCCAGCGGCCCGCGGGCGTGCGGCTTTCCAGCCAGCCGGAAAATTCCGGATCGTTCACCAGAGCCGCGTTGAGGGGCGTGTCAAAATAGCCCGGTGCGATGGCGTTGCAGTTGAGACCGAATTTAGCCCAATCCGTCGCCATGCCTTTGGTCAGGTTGGCCACTGCCCCTTTGGTTGCGGTGTAGGGCGCGATACCGGGACGGGCCAACGCCGTCTGTACGCTGGCAATGTTGATGATGCGCCCTGCGCCGCGTCCAATCATATGCCGCGCGCAGGCTTGCCCGACATTGAACACAGTCACGATATTGCTGCGCAAGAGCATCTCGAACTTGTCTGCAGGGAAATCTTCCAGCGGCGTGCGGTGTTGCATTCCGGCATTATTGATCAGGATGTGAACAGGACCACCGCTGCTTTCATAACGGTTGATCGCCACTCTGACGGCAGAATTGTCGGTGGCGTCGAAGGCCAGTTCCCGGACATCTGCGCCGTCAGCTCGCAGCGTATCCGCAGCCCCGGAAAGCTTGGCCGAATCGCGCCCGTTCAACACGACCTTCGCACCAGATTCGGCCAGCCCCTTTGCCAGGGCAAACCCGATCCCCTGCGAGGACCCCGTGACAAGCGCGGTCTTCCCGCTGAGGTCGAACATCGCTGTGCCAATGGTCATGAACCGTTTCCCAATGTCTTTTTGACTCGACAAGACGTGCTCCCTCCATCTATGTTATCGATAACAACATTGTCAACACGAGAATTGTAATGCCGAAACCCGAGATCCTCCAAGTAGGCCCTTACCCGGATTGGGATCAGGTCCCATTAGATAAAACCTTTACAATGCATAAGTTCTTCATGATGGGTGATCCCGAATCATTTCTGGCCGAGTACGGGCGAGCAGTACGTGGAATCGCGACGCGCGGTGAATTGGGCGCGGACCGAAAGATAATCAAGGCGTGTCCGAATCTCGAGATCATCTCTGTCTACGGTGTCGGGTTCGATGCGGTCGATCTCGATGCCTGCCGGGAACACAATGTGAGGGTGACCAACACACCTGATGTTCTGACCCGCGACGTCGCGGATCTGGGGGTCGCAATGTTGCTGTGTCAGGCGCGTGGCATGATCGGAGCCGAGGCCTGGGTGCGCAGCGGGGACTGGGCACGGAAGGGCCTTTACCCGCTGAAACGCCGTGTTCATGAAGCCAAGGTCGGCGTACTGGGACTCGGGCGGATCGGTCGTGAGGTCGCACGTCGACTGGCCGGTTTCGACATGGAAATCGCCTATTCCGACCTCGCGCCAAAGGACTACGCACCAACCTGGACCTTCATTGCCGATCCGGTTGAATTGGCACGCTACGCCGATTATCTGTTCGTAACGCTGGCCGCCTCGGAAAAAACCCGCCATATCGTTGGTCGCGAGGTGATCAAGGCCCTCGGGCCGGAAGGCATGGTGATCAACATCAGCAGGGCATCCAACATCGACGAATCTGCACTGCTCGATGCGCTGGAAAACGGCGCGCTAGGATCCGCGGCACTTGATGTGTTCGAGGGCGAACCCGATCTGAATCCACGCTTCCTGGAGCTCAACAACGTTCTTCTTCAGCCGCATCACGCCTCAGGTACCGTAGAGACCCGGAAAGCCATGGGAAAGCTGGTGCGCGACAACCTGACTGCGCATTTTTCCGGCCAAGCACTTTTGACACCCGTTCTTTGAGACCGCGATGAAATCTGTCGTCATTCATTCTGCAAGGGATCTTAGGATCGAGGACCGCCCGGCCAGGGACCCCGGCGCGGGCCAAGTTGAAATCCGCATGGCGGCGGGGGGAATCTGCGGATCTGACCTTCATTACTACAATCACGGCGGTTTCGGAACTGTCCGGTTGCAGGAACCGATGATCCTCGGCCACGAAGTCGCCGGGCTCATCACCCGTCTCGGGGAGGGTGTGACCGGCCTGGAAGTCGGGCAATTGGTAGCGGTGTCGCCTTCGCGCCCGTGCCACGACTGCGCCTATTGCCGCGAGGCGAAATACAATCATTGCCTCAACATGAGGTTCTACGGTTCGGCGATGCCCTTCCCGCACATCCAGGGCGCATTCCGGGAGGTGTTGGTGGCGGACGCCACGCAATGTGCCCCCGCCGACGGGTTGTCCGCCGGCGAGGCCGCGACGGCCGAACCACTGGCTGTCTGTCTCCACGCTGCCCGCAGGGCTGGCGACCTCCTGGGGAAGCGCGTGCTTGTCACCGGCTGCGGACCGATCGGACTCTTGTGCATCCTCGTGGCCCGACGATCGGGCGCGGCAGAGATCGTGGCGACGGATCTCACAAGTTTCACACTGCGCATGGCCAGGCGGAACGGCGCCGACGGCACCGTGAATGTCAGCCAGGCACCGGAACGGATGGCCGCCTACGAGGCAGGCAAGGGGTATTTCGACCTGCTTTTCGAATGCACCGGAGTGGCGCAGCCACTGGCCGGCGGGATCGCCGCACTGCGCCCGGGCGGGACCGTGGTGCAGCTTGGGCTAGGCGGCGACATGCAGTTCCCGGTTCAGACCATGACCACGAAGGAAATTCAGTTCAGGGGCTCGTTCCGTTTCCACGAAGAGTTTTTCACGGGCGTCAAATTGATGCAGAAGGGCCTGATCGACGTCAAACCGCTGATAACCCGGACCGTGGGGCTTGGCGAAGCCGAAAGCGGGTTTCAACTCGCGTCCGACCGGAATCAGGCGATGAAGGTGCAAATTGCATTTTGAACAATCACCGACCGCGCTTCGGCGGTTTGTCAGTTTCCGCGCCGATTACTTCCAACGCCGCTCGCGCAACTGCCAAATCCTGCTCGGGCGAGCCGGATCCGACGCCGACCCCGCCGAGCAACACGCCGTCAAACCGGACCGGCAAGCCACCAGCGAGCCCTGTGACTGCTCCACCGGTCGCCACCGCGATATGCGGCCGCACGGCTTCGGGGACGTCAGTGCTTGGGGCGCCTGTCGAGGCCGCTGTCCTTGCCTTCGCGTGCGCCGATCTGCGGCTGAGGAATTTCGCGCCGATCATTCGAATCTCACCGAGCAGTTCACCGCTCGCATCCACGATCACGATGCATTGCGGCTGACCGATTTCCTCGGCCGTTTCCACCGCGGCGCCCAGCATTTCCAGTGTGGCGCGATGGGTCAGAACGCGCGTGTGTGTAGTGAATTCCATTGGCCGGATTCCTTTGATTCCTTGTGTTGTCTTGCAGTTCCTTGACGCTTTTGAATGGTATCGATAACAACTGTGCCTGAAAAGCTTGGAGACACCAATTGTCATTCTTTGAGTCCCATGATCCTGTTTTCGATGGCTATGTCATGGGCAACGCTCCCGTCAAACAGCTTGCCACCGGGTTCGACTGGGTCGAAGGGCCGGTCTGGTTCGGCGATGCGGGCTGCCTGCTTTTCTCCGACATCCCGAACAATCTAATCTTGCGCTGGACTCCCTGCAGCGGTGTCACGACCTTTCGGCAGCCGTCGAATTACAGCAACGGCCATACACGCGACCGAGAGGGCCGGCTGGTCTCTTGCGAACATGGCGCCCGAAGGGTGACACGGACGGAACATGACGGGCAGATCACCGTGATTGCGGACAGTTTCGAAGGCAAGCGGCTCAATTCACCCAACGACGTCATCGTGAAATCCAACGGTACAATCTGGTTTTCGGACCCGCATTACGGAATCGTGACCAATTATGAGGGCTACGCTGCAGAGCAGGAACTGCCGTGCAACCTATACCGGGTCGACCCGGTTACGAGACAAATGGACGCGATGGTGACGGATGCCAATTGCCCCAACGGCCTGGCATTTTCGCCTGACGAGTCTCGACTCTACATGGCCGATACCGGACGTATGTTCAGTGATGATCCGCAGCATATCCGGGCCTTCGACGTTGGCCCTGACGAAAGGCTGGTCGGCGGCGATGTGTTTCACGAGATCGATCCGGGTTGTTCGGACGGTTTACGCGTCGATACCGACGGCAATGTCTGGTCCTCCGCCGCAGATGGCGTTCACTGCATTTCCCCGAACGGCAATCTTCTGGGCAAGATCCTGGTTCCGGAACTGGTCTCGAATGTCTGCTTCGGCGGACGCGCAAAACACGAACTCTACATTACTGCGACGACTTCGGTCTATCGCGTCACTCTGAACCGGCGAGGGATCCAGCACCCATGAGCAAATCCGAGATCGGGTTGATCGGCCTGGGTACGATGGGGGCGATGCTGTCACTCAACATCGCTGAAAAGGGATTTTCAATTTCGGTATTTAACCGCACAGTCGCGCGCGTCGACAGCTTCATGAAAGAGGCCGGGCAGCTGGCGGCGCAGATCACTCCGACTCGCTCGCTTGAAGAGTTCGTCGCCTCGCTCGCGGCGCCACGCGCGATCATCCTGATGGTGTCCGCAGGCGAAGCCGTGGATGCGCAGATCGCGGCACTTCGCCAACTGACGGATTCGGACGACCTGATTATCGATGCTGGCAACGCAAACTTCCACGATACCAACCGCCGCGCCGCCGAAGCCGCCGCTGCCGGCGCGCCTTATCTCGGCGTCGGGGTCTCAGGGGGCGAGGAAGGCGCGCGGCACGGTCCCTCGATCATGGGCGGCGGTGGCTTGGCGAACTGGGACCGGGTGGCGCATGTCTTTGACGCTATTGCCGCCAAACACGAAGGCAAGCCTTGCGCAACCTGGATGGGACCTGGCGGTGCAGGACATCTCGTCAAGACCGTGCACAACGGAATCGAATATGCCGACATGCAACTGATCGCCGAGGCCTATGGCGTCATGCGCGACGGAATGGGTATGGCGGCCCCCGCATGCGGCGCGGTGTTCGGACAATGGAACCGGGGAATCCTGAAGTCATATCTCACCGAAATTTCCGCCGAGGTCTCGAACGCGACCGATCCGGCCACGGGGTCACCTGTGCTCGACATCATCCTTGACCGTGCCGGCCAAAAAGGCACAGGCCGCTGGACGGTGATCGAAAGCCAGCAGGCCGGCGCGCCGGTACCCGTGATCGAGGCTGCCGTCGCCGCCCGCAACATGTCCGCTGAATTGGCGACGCGGCGCGATGGCGAAGAATTGTTTGGTGCGCCGCCGCGGATGTTGGACCGCGAAACGTTGCCTCTCGACGACCTTGAGGCGGCGCTGATCGCAGGGAAAATCATGTGTTACGCCCAAGGCTTCGCACTGCTGTCGCGCGTGGGAGCGTCCCATGGTTGGGAACTGCCAATGTCTGCAATTGCCGAGACCTGGCGCGAAGGCTGCATCATTCGTTCGGCGATGCTCGATGACATGGCCACCGCACTTGGTGAGGACCCACGCCGCAACCTGATGTTTGCACCCTATTTCGCCAACCTCTTGCGCCGCAACCAAGCCGCGCTGCGCAAGGTTGCGGCGGTGGCGCTCACCCATGGCCTTCCGGTTCCGGCAATGTCCGCTGCTCTTGGATATTTCGACACGATGCGCACCATGCGCACGACCGCAAACATGATCCAGGCCCAACGCGATTTCTTCGGGGCTCATTCGTTCGAGCGGACCGACGCCGAGGGTGCCCATCACGGACCCTGGGGCGCGCATCAATAGCAGACGGTGCACGAAGGAAACGGCACGGTTTACCCGCACGTTCAATTCGACCGGGACCCCGGTGCGTTTTCCTTTCCGTTCACATTCGTCACGCCGGAAATTTTCCCAATGCGGGATCGGGGGCATAATTCATGGTGTTTCCAGGAAGGGACCGGCGCAAGAAACTTGAGTGAGCATGTTTGGCCCCTGTTACGAATCTGTCCGGAAGTTCCCGAGAATTCGAGCTGCCTCATCGTGGACAATGAGCCAGACATCGGAACGGCAAGCGTCAGCCGCTTGCGTCAACGGTGGGAATGTCCATGTGCCCCTTCTCGACCGTTGACGGCGCATTCGAGTTCTTGACGCGTGGCGTGATTTCATTTCATCCGCCCTGATACCTGCGCTTCCTCAAATGTCGCCATCCCCGAATGACACCGAAGCGCCGCGCGAACGACCGGAATCGCGAGCGCGCCCCCGGTTCCCTCTCCGAGGCGCAGTCCCAACCTGAGCAGCGGGGATTTGCCAATTGAATCCAGGAGTCGGCCGTGTGCGGCTTCAGCTGACAAATGACCGGCAATGCAGTGATCAAGTGCGCCTGGCCTGGCCTTCTCGAGAACCGCTGCGGCAGCCGTGCATATGAATCCATCGAGAATCACGGGTACGGCCTCGATCCGCGCCCGGGCAATGGCCCCGGCCATTGCCGCCATTTCCTTTCCTCCAAGGCGTCGCAAGGCTTCGAACGGGTCATCCAGAAACTCGAGATGACTGCTCAATCCATCTGCGACCACTGCCCGTTTGACCGCGATGCCTGACTCATCGACGCCCGTTCCTCGCCCGACCCAGGTTTCCGGATCACGATCGAACAACGCGGCAGCAACTGCGGCGGCAGCCGTCGTGTTTCCGATCCCCATTTCACCGACAACCAGCGTGTCGCACGCAGCCTTGACAGAGTTCCATCCCGTCGATAGTGCCTCGACGAATTCCTCGATTGTCATCGCGGGTTGCGACGTGAAATCGGCCGTCGGAACATCGAGCTGCATCGGAAAAACGGACAATTCGGCATCAACGTCGTCGCACAACTGGTTGATTGCAGCACCGCCGGAGCGAAAGTTTTCAACCATTTGAGCGGTGACATCCATCGGGTAAGCCGACACGCCATGGGCGGTTACACCGTGGTTGCCGGCAAAAACGATGACGCATGGTGTCTCGATTCTCGGGGTTTGAGTTCCCTGCCATCCTGCATACCATGCAGCGATGTCCTCAAGGCGGCCAAGAGCACCGGCAGGCTTGGTCAACATGGAGTTCCGAAGGGCGGCCTCCTCGATTGCCTGGGTGTCCGGTACCGGGAGCACTTCCAGCATTTCGCGAAATTCGCCAATGGTGTTGAACCGGAACGCATTCATTTCTTGACCCCGGACATTGTTTTCAACGATGACAAAAGGCATCCTTGCGGCAAGGATTGATCCCGGAATTCAGGAACTTCGTGATGCAGGAATGGCGCGAAAGACTTCCCGAAATCCACCCCCGTGACCTGCTCGTTGCGATCAGCCTGCTTACCCGGTTCCCCACGCCCCCGGGTTTCGACGAACGTCCGGAGTATATCGCCAGGAGCAGTTGGGCGTGGCCGGTTGTCGGCGCCATCGCCGGAGGCATTGCCGGCATTGCGGGCGCATCGCTCGGCTGGCTTGGTATCGATCGCGAAATGGCTGCCATCGGGGCTCTCGGCGTGCTGGTTCTCTTGACCGGTGCGTTGCATGAGGACGGCCTCGCGGACAGCCTGGACGGCCTCGCGGGAGGCTCCACTGCCGAGAAACGACTCGAAATCATGAAGGACAGCCAAATTGGTGTCTTCGGCGCGACGGGACTTGCACTGGTTCTCCTCGGTCGATGGTCTGCGATTTCCGAAATCGGAGGGGTTCAACTGATTGCAGTCCTGCTCGTATCTTCCTGTGCGAGTCGGCTACCGGTCGTGTTGGCCATGGCCGCGCTCCCTCCGGCGCGGGATTCAGGGCTGTCTGCTTCGATCGGAAGACCTACGGGTCAACTCGCGCTTCTGGCCACGGCCGTGACGATCCTCATTTGCCTGGTTGCGTTCGGACTTGCCGGGTTGGCTGCGGTCGTTGTCGCCGTTATCGGCGCCGTACCGATCTGTTTCCTGGCAAGGCAACTCGTCGGAGGTCAGACCGGCGACATTCTGGGTGCCTCCCAGCAATTCGCAGAGCTGGCGGTCCTGGTAATGTTGACCTCCGTCATTCAGTGATTCACCGTTTCACATTGCGGCCATTCGGGGTTCCGGGATTCGAATGACCGGTTTGCCTGCAAGATCTGCCGGTTCGGCTTTTACGTGGCGCGGGATGCGAGAATCGTACCGATCTTTTCCATGGCGGCGGGCTCCTCGACCTCTTCGATGACGGCAACTTCTCTGGCCAGTCTTTCGAGCGCGGCCTCGTAAAGCAGTCGCTCAGAATAGGATTGCTCTCTTTGTTCGTCGTTCCGGTGCAAGTCCCGAACGACCTCCGAGATGGCAACCAGATCGCCTGAATTGATTTTCTGGTCATATTCCTGGGCCTTGCGAGACCACATTGCCTTTTTCACTTTTGGCTTCCCTGTCAGGATTTTCAGCGCGTCCGTGATTTGTTCAGGTGTCGAAAGCCTGCGCAAACCGTTGCCAAGCGCCTTGGCTATCGGAACCTTGACCGTCATCTTGTCCTTCCGGAAATAGATCTCGTAAACATCCGTCTGCTTTCCGAGAACTTCGATGTTTGTCACGCTCTGGATCTTGCCCACACCATGAGCAGGGTAGACAACGAACTGGTTCTGCTTGAACGGTAGTCTCTTTCTTGTCTTGGCCATTGGGCTCCTTTCCGGGATCATCTCGATTCTGCCAGGAGGAATCGAGACAATGATCGCCTGTCAATCCGTTTGCACATCGCCCTGAAATTGTCGTGATTGGCGGTTTGTCGTGATCACCCTGTCCGGCTTGCCTGACGCGTTGAACCGCATCCGGTCAAAGCGCTTGGCAATGAAATCCTTTCGAGGTCCGCACCGGAAACGTCCGGAAGGGACGCAGGTCAAACCAATCCACTGTGCGCAACATCCGAGATTCAGTGTTCATCCCCCTTCCCCAGGGTTGGGAGAAAAGTATTTTTCCAGCTTCCCTTCTTCTCCGTCACGATCTTCCGCCTCCGGCAGCTTTTCTCTCTTCGAGATGATGACGGGCCAGAGTTCGGAATACTCCCGATTGAATTCAACCCAACGTTCCATTCCCGGTTCCGTATCGGGCAAAATCGCGTCAACCGGACATTCCGGTTCACAGACGCCGCAATCAATGCACTCGTCCGGATGAATGACGAGCATGTTCTCGCCTTCGTAAAAACAGTCCACCGGACAGACTTCGACGCAGTCCGTATGCTTGCAGGCTATACAGTTATCAGTAACGACATATGTCATGGTCGTTCATCAGTTCAGAACTTCTGGGAAAGCGCCAAGCCGGTTTTGTGCGAACACTCAACATATGGAGCAGATGTAGGTCTTTCAAGGCAATTCGTCCGTCGCGTCCGAAATGCCGGGACTTGTCATGCCCGTGCAGGCAAGACCTCACGATATAGCAGCCGTGATTCCGCTGGCGGTCCTCGACGATGCCCCGAAGCCAGAACTTCAAGCACGCGAACCCGTCGCCCGACAGTAACCGTCACGACAGCGCCCGGTTCAATTCGATACGCAGGTTTCCGGACCTTTTCGCCGCCGACTCGAACCCTTCCCGCGCTGACATTCGCTGCAGATTGACTGCGGGTCCGATACACCCGAGCATACCATAACCACCGGTCAATTCGAATCGGATCTTTCAATTCGACCGCCGCCCCGGTTTCCCAGACATGTCGTCCTTCAACGCCGCGAGCACCGAAAACGGATTGGATGGATCGTGCTCCACCTTGTTCCGCTTCTTTTCCGGGGCCGGCTTCGACTTGTCGCGCCGCCGGGACACCGTCGACGGCTGACCCTTCCGTTTCACCGGTCGGTCCTTCTGTTCTTTCCTGGGCCGCTTGGGCGGGAGCCTTCTAAACACGTAGTAGGTCTCGATCGTTTCCGGTGGGGCCTCAACCACCGGACCCGGAGGACCGTCTTCCTTCGGTTCCAGGTCCGTTCGCGACGCCTCCGCCCGATCATTTTCGGCAACCGGGGGATCGTGGCTGTCGGATCCATTGAACTCGGACTGTTGGTCAGTCACCGGTTCCGGCATGCTCCCGGACTCCGTGTCAGATGCCGAGCTCGCCTCGGACTTCTCGATATTCCGGGTGCTATCGTCAGCCGCCGCCGCACCTTCCTCATCCGCCGCCGGTGCGTGGATATCCGATTCATCCGCATTTTCCGGGGATTGCGAAACGGATTCATCGGACTGAACGCGTCTTTTGACACGTTCCCCCTGCTCGACGGAAAACCCGGCAGACCCCATGAAATCGGCAAAACCGGCATGCGACATTCCCGTCAGCGACAACATGTCCGTCGACGCTTCAAACCCGTTCCGGTGGTCTTCAACCCTGATCAGGTCCATCACCCGTTCCCACATGTCGGCGCGAAGCGCCCATTTCCCTTCGACCCTGAATCCGGCCCAGGAGTAGAAGGCCCGCGGTACCGCGTCGCTGATCTCGAAGACCACCCGCCCCGGTGTCGGCGGATCCGGAACCGGTTCAATCCGGTTTTGCAGCGCCCAGACAAGAATTCTCAGACGCGTCGGAGCTGGTTTCAGTAGGGAATGCACGAATATCGTGCGCTGACCGAACCGGACCCCGTGCTTTCTGATCAACTTGCGGTGTTCCTGGTCGAGTTCGCGAACTTCCTCGGCAACGAGAGACCTTGGGAGAACGCCCAGGGACCCGACAAGCCTGTGGGCAACACCGCGTGCTATTCCCGCGATCGCCTCGTCGTCCCGCATTGCGACCAGGGGCGCAAAAACCGAGGCAAAGTGCGAATGAACAAAATGCTGAAGCCGCCGCCTGACCATCTCCGAGACCTGCGGACCTGCGGCTTCATCCACATACTCTCGTACAACCGGCGACAGGACATCGGTGCCAAGTTCAAGCTTCCCGACGACCCAGCCGTTCCAGGCCAGTTCACCTTGCCCGTTGATCTCGATGTCCTGGTTGCTGGCGGAATAAAGCCGATGTGCACGGCGAGCGAGTTCGGGCGCCAGCGCCTGGTTGGCGGCAACGTTGAGCGTCTGCGCAAACTCCGCTGGCACTTCCGGGTCAGGTTCAAAGCGGAACCCGTCGATCCGGCCAACATGCTGTCCTTCAACCGAAACTTCACCCGCGGAATCAATTTCTGCCATCAACTGTTCTTTCCGCTCAAGGCGCCGCATCAGCACGGACGCCCGTCGATCGACAAACCGGTCTGTCAGTGCAAGATGCAGTACATCAGAAATTCGGTCTTCAACTTCCCGTGTCCAGCCGCGCCAGTATTCCTCGTCGGCGACCCAGCCCCTGCGCTGAACTACGTATGTCCATGTCCGGATGAACGCAAGTCTCCTGGACAATGCGTCTATGTCACCGTCAGTGCGATCAAGACTGGAAACCTGGTCGGAAAGCCAGATTCCGGGAATCTCTCCATTGTCCCGAAGGTTCAGGTAGACGTCCCTGACGAGATTGGCATGGTCGTGGAGCGAGACCTGCCGGAAATCCGGAATCTGGCACGTTTCCCACAACAGCCGGACATCCTTGCCGGATGCCGCGGGAACTGCAGCCCCGGCCGTCGTGCTTAAAGACTTGAGTGTCCTGACATCGTCGGCTTCCCTGGTCCTGCAGAGTACCGGATGTGAGGGAACTGTTTCCAGGGATTCGATCAGGCTGCCAATCGTGGAAAAATCCAGGTCGCCGTTCCGCCACTGGAGGCGCCTGACAGGTTGAAAACGGTTGGTCTCGATCGCCGCAACGACATCGGCCTCGATCGATGGGGCCTCACCGGTCTCACCGAAACTGCCGTCGTTGCGGTATCGGCCAGCTCTTCCGGCAATCTGGGCGAGTTCGTTGGGTTGCAGTCGTCGCACTCTTCTTCCGTCAAACTTCGCGAGGCCTGCAAAGGCGACATGGTCGACGTCGAGGTTCAGGCCCATTCCGATCGCGTCAGTTGCGACAAGGAAATCCACTTCCCCTCCCTGGTACATCTTGACCTGGGCGTTGCGTGTTCTCGGGCTCAGCGCTCCCATGACGACCGCCGCTCCCCCACGCTTTTGCCTGACCCATTCTGCAATGGAGTAAACGTCGTCGACGGAAAACCCGACGATCGCGGACCGCGGCCTCATCCTGGAAATTTTCTTCCGCCCGCCGTAACTCAACCTGGACAAACGTTCCCTGTATTGAATGCGAACATCGGGAACCAGTTGAACGATCGCATCGCGCATCGTGCCCGAGCCGAGAAACATGGTCTCCTTCAGGCCGCGAGCGTGAAGCAGTCTGTCGGTGAAGACATGGCCCCGCTCCGGGTCAGAGCAGAGCTGGATTTCATCGACCGCGAGAAAGTCCGCGCCGACACCCATCGGCATCGCCTCGGTCGTTGCTACCCAGTATTGGGCTCTCGGTGGGACGATCCGTTCTTCGCCGGTGACCAGGGCGACGACCGAGGGGCCGCGAAGCTTGACCGTCCTGTCGTAAACCTCTCGAGCCAACAATCGAAGGGGAAGCCCGATAACACCGGTCCGATAAGCGAGCATCCGCTCCAGCGCGTATCGGGTCTTGCCGGTGTTCGTAGGTCCGAGAACCGCGACCGTACGCGAATTGAAACCCGTCATGTCCTTGAGTCCGGAGGATTCCTGTCAGATCTCGGTTCCCAGCACCCTGGTCCTGAGTCTCCGAATCGCGTCTTGCGCTTCCTGCCGGTGGGGATGAATGGTCACGAGGTGTTCGTAGACACCAAGAGCTTCCTCGTTACGATCAAATCTTTCGAGGATCATGCCCAGACCGGACATTGCGCCGAAATGCCGAGGTTCAAGAGTCAATGTTTTCTCAATGTCCGCCACGGAAAGCGAATACCGCTGCATGAGAAAATATGCCGTTGCGCGCTTGTTCCATCCTTCTGCAAAACCAGGTGCGTTTTCCACCAGCACCGTAAAACGCTCGACGGCTGCACGAAGGTCTCCCTTGGCCATTGCCCGCGTTCCGAGTTCAAGCAGCAGGTTCATGGATCTCGACCCCGAATTTGACCACAAACGCCAAACCTCCTTTTCGACTTCTTCCCATTCTTCCAGATCCGGGTCGGAGAGGCGTTCGAAGAGGAAGTCCAACCGGTCCTTGCTGTCGGATTGGGCGACCGCCGACTCAAATGCGAACATTACGAATGCCAGTGCCAGGATGAGACGGACCCGTTCAAGGCATGAGCCCGGCTTTACGAAATCGCGAAAAGTGGCTACCATCGGCCCCACGATACCAGTTCGGCACTGCTCGTGCGACCTATTTCTGTCTTCAGATCGTAATTCAGGATCATGCCATGAGCAGTTTGATGACCAGGGCCGCAGACTACGTCAACAAGAAACTGTCTGGACAATCCTTCGACGGTCACGTTCGAATTTCCATTGAAAAGGAAGGCCAAATCATCGTTGATGAAGACGGCGCACGTACGGTCTCGCCGGACGGAAACACGACTGGTGACGAAGACGTAGACTGCCTGGTTTCGACCGACAAGGATACCTTTTCCGCCGTTCTCGACGGTCACCTCGATCCGATGACCGCGTTCATGACCGGGCGATTACAGATCCGCGGCGACCTGGGAGCGGTCGCCAAACTCGGCAACGTACTGCGGTAGTTCCGGTTGCGATAACGAATCTTCGCTCAAGGGTCGGCCGAAGATTTTAAAATCTCCACCACCCGTTCATGAATCCGCGCATCGCCGGCGGCCAAAACCTGCCCCCCGTTCATCGCCGACCTGCCGTTCCAGTCGGTGACGACGCCGCCAGAGGCTTCAATGACGCCAATTGGCGCCTGTATGTCGTACGCGTTGAGCCCCGCCTCAATGACCAGATCAATGTACCCTCCGGCGAGCAGCGCATACGCATAACAGTCCATTCCGTACCGGGTCAGCCGCGCGCGCCGGCTGACTGCGGAAAACGCGTTTCGTTCCGTCGATGTCCCGATTTCCGGAAATGTCGTGAACAGGACGGCATCTTCCACACGCGCGCATGAGCGTGATTGCTGCCGGACGGTCGTGCCGGCACGGGACAGCCAGGACTTGTTCCCGGCACCGAAAAACCGCTCGCCGGTAAACGGCTGGTCAATCATGCCGAGTACCACTGAACGACCGTCATTGACGGCAATCAGGATACCCCAAACGGGAGTGCCGGAAATGTAACTCCGCGTACCGTCGATAGGGTCAATCACCCATGTAAAACGCGAACTGCCGCGCCTGGACGCGAATTCCTCGCCAAGAATACCGTCATCCGGCCGGCGTTCAGCCAGCATGGACCTGATGCAGGATTCGATCTCACGATCAGCCCGGGTCACGGGATCAAAGCCATGATCGAGCTTGTTTGCCATTCCGCATTCCGCCGAACGGAAATATTTCAACGCGATCGTGCCCGCAGCATCGGCCAGCTGGTGGGCGATGGCCAACAGGTTCGAAATTTCAATTGTATCACTCATTTCCGCCATTTCGGTCCTGTCGCGGCTTGCGCGCGCTTCCGAAAAACCACCCGATGCAAATGTTTCCAAGAAGCAACTGCTCGTATTCAGTCGGCTTCCGGCGCGCAATCCCCTCTCACCGCACCGGTTCAATCCGGAAACTGGTCTTCCAGGGTCCAACGGTGTCGGGTGTTGGCGGCACGAATCAGAATCCGTCACCCGCCAACACTATACGCTTGCGGCCAGGCTGGCGATCAGCATGATTCACGCAATGCTTCGTCAATGAGGATGATCATACATGCGCGCGATGGTCGTGAGCGATTACGGCAAGGCCCTGACGCTTGTGGAACTTCCTGTTCCGGATGCCGGTCGGGATGAATTGCTGGTCCACGTTCATTCCTGTGGCATCAACTTCGCCGATCTCCTGCTTCAGAGCGGCCGATATCAGGAGCGTCCGGAATTGCCGTTTTCGCCTGGAATGGAAATCTGCGGTACGGTGGAAGAGGCAGGAAAGAACTCAAGCAGTGAGCTGGTCGGCACGAGAATCGCAGCCTATTGCGGATTTGGCGGCATGGCCGAATACGTATCGATTCCGTCGGATGCATGTATTCCCATCCCGGAACGAATGCCAAGCCACGTCGCCGCCGCATTTCCAATTGTCTATGGAACTAGTCACGTTGCGCTCAGCCACGGAGCCCGCCTGCAATCCGGAGAACGGCTTCTTGTCCTCGGCGCAGCTGGGGGCGTCGGGATTTCTTCGGTGGAACTCGGCAAGGTCATGGGTGCTGAAGTCATTGCGTCGGCTCGAGGACACCAGCGACTTGAACACGTCCGCACGGCGGGCGCCGACCATGTGCTGGAGTCGGCCTCGACTGATCTGCGGGACGCCGTCAAGGCACTTGGCGGCGCGGACGTGGTGATTGATCCGGTCGGAGGAGATTCGACCATCGCGGCTCTCAGGGCCTGCAATCCCGGCGGACGCCTCGTTCCCATCGGATTTGCGTGCGGCGAGATTCCCCGGATCCCGGCCAATATTCTCCTGGTCAAGAACCTTTCGGTCATCGGGGTGTACTGGGGAGCCCAGGCGCGCTTGTGGCCGTACAGGATCTCGGAGAGTCTCAGAACGCTTCTGAATTGGTACGAAACCGGCCAGATCAATCCCTGCGTGAGTCACCGTTTCAGCCTGGAAAGTGCCAACGAAGCGCTTGACCTGCTCAGATCCCGCAAATCCGTTGGAAAGATCGTGATCGATATCTGAAATTGCAAAGGCATTAGGCCAAACGGGAATCCTCCGATTTCGAGGTCCTGATAAGGATGGAGTCGTTCGCTTCTTCGAGGCGCCGCAAATTTTCACGCGGATGTAACTTGAATCCTCGCCAATAACCGTCCATATCTGTCGAAAATGGTGGCGCCGAAATTTGGCGATGACCAAGAACCGTGAAGGAGATTCATGATGGCTGAGAATCAAGCATTTCGTCGAGTCGGTGCGGGCGTCGTCCGTACGGCTGTGATCGATGAAGGGCTTCGAGCGCATATGAACAAGGTCTATGCGCTGATGTCTATCGCCATGATCATCACAGGAATGGTGGCCTACGTGGTCGGTAGCGACCTCAGCAGGGCGATGAGCGGTCAATCGACCCTGATCGTTCCTCCGGAACTGCTGCAGTTGATGTTCGGGTCGGCATTCAGGTGGGTCATCGTCTTCGCGCCCCTTGGTGTCGTGTTCCTGTTCAGTGCGACGATCGGCCGAATGGCCTGGTCGACCGCCCAGACAGTCTTCTGGGTGTTTGCAGGTCTCATGGGACTGTCGCTGTCGACGATATTCGCGATCTACACGGGGATCTCGATTGCACAGACGTTTTTCGTGACCGCGATCGCCTTTGCCGGACTCAGTCTCTGGGGCTACACGACCAAAAAGGACATCTCCGGCTGGGGAAGTTTCCTTTTCATGGGCGTGATCGGGTTGATCGCTGCGTCAGTGCTCAACATCTTCATTGCCTCGTCGGCGCTTCACTTTGCAGTCACCGTGATCGGCCTGCTGGTGTTTGCTGGCCTGACCGCCTACGACACCCAGAAAATCAAGAATACCTACCTGCAGATGGCAGGAACCGGGAACACCGAGTGGCTGGAAAAATCCGCGATCATGGGCGCATTGGGCCTGTACATAAACTTCATCAACATGTTCGTGCTGCTTCTCCAGATTTTTGGCCAGCGCGAATAAGGGGGCCTGGATTCACGTAGACCAGCCGAATCGGATACCGAAACCGCAATTGCCGGGGCCGCAGGCCCCGGCATTTTCTTTTCTGGGAATTCAATTCTGGATAGGGAGGCCGAGTCTCGTCACGGCCTCATTCAAGTCATGCTGAAACGATCTCAGTTCATCCCGGTTCTCGCCGTAGGGAGGTCTCGGATTGCACCGGCCAACGACCCGAGTCCGGGAAGCGTCGGAATTTCAATGACGTCGACTTGTTCAAATCGGGACATGAAGCCCAAACATGGATCCATCGGCGCGGGCCTGACCCATCCATTTGCTCCCCTGTCGCTCGATCGTGACAACCTTCGCGCAGTACGGGCGCCGAGTGTCTACTTGATCTTGCCTTCGCGGTATTCGACGTGCTTCCGCGCGACTGGATCGTATTTCCTGACCTTCATTTTCTCGGTCATGGTACGGGAGTTCTTTTTCGTCACATAAAAGTGTCCCGTTCCAGCCGTCGAATTCAGGCGAATCTTGATGGTGTTGGTCTTGGCCATAGCCGACTCTCCCTGTCCATGATGCGATAACAGCAATTGGCAGACGCGAGCGTTCTACATCTAAGCCGCCCGGAGTCAATGCTGCTGCCTGCACACGGAGGTCGCTTGTTTTCCTCTGCCCCCCGTGTAGTTTGCCCGCGTCGCGTTTCCCGACCATTCGAATAGTGAGCATCGTAGATTGCAGACATTTTCAGAAGCCTGGCGGCTCATTTCGGAAGCTGACGCGGACCTGTTCGCAATCGTCGCGCTGTCCCTGAAGGTCAGCCTGACGGCAACCATGATCGCGTCGCTACTTGCCATCCCGGCCGGCGCAGTGGTCGGAATCTGGAACTTCCCTGGACGGCGGGCAATTGTCGTCACCGCCACGTCGCTCATGGCCCTGCCACCTGTCGTCGCGGGCCTGATGGTCTACCTGCTGCTTTCCAGGTCCGGTCCCCTCGGCGCGTTGGGATTGCTGTTCACGCCAAGCGCCATGATCATCGTGCAGACGATACTCATCTTTCCGATCGTCCTGGCGTTGACGCGCGAAGCCATATTGCCCCTGGAACGCGAATACAGGTTTCTCATTCGCGCCGTTGACGCTGGTCCGGCGCTCCGCATCACAACGCTGGTATGGGATGCCCGGTTCGCCATCGCGACCGCCGTGCTTGCCGGCTTCGGAAGGGCGATCGCCGAGGTCGGAGCTGTCATCATAGTCGGCGGCAACATCAATGGCGTGACCCGGATCATGACGACAACCATTGCACTGGAGACTTCAAAGGGAAACCTGGAACTGGCACTGGCGCTCGGTATCATTCTCATTCTGATCGCCCTTTTCATCAATGCGCTGACCCACGTGATCGTTCACCTGGGAACGAGGTACCAGGTCACACGATGATGGCGCGGCTACAAATGGGCGGGACCACCTACTCCGCCGGGGGCAAGTTGAGGGTTGGCCCGATCGAACTTGACCATTATTTCACCGGGATCACGGCGATTCTCGGTCCGAACGGTGCAGGAAAGACGCTTTTCCTGAACCTGTGCCACGGCCTTGTCGAACCGACATCGGGCACCGTCACGTGGAACGGGATTGATGCAGTTGAAGGACGGCGCGGCCGGGGGTTCGTGTTCCAGAATACTGCCGTCATGCGCCGATCGGTTGCCGATAACCTTGCGTTTCCTCTCGCGGCTGCGGGAGTGAGGCGTCGACGCCGGCACGAAATTGTCGACCGAACGCTCGAGACGGTCCACTTGTTCGACCGGGCCGACGACCCGGCCGCCGCGCTGTCGGGAGGTGAACGCCAGCGGATGGCACTCGGCCGAGCGATCGTCTCTGATCCCTCGGTCTTGTTTCTCGATGAACCATCCGCAAACCTTGATCCCGCGTCCACGGCCTTGCTCGAAGAGATCGTCACCAGGATCTCGGGCAAGGGCGTTGCAGTTCTCTGGGCGACACACGACTTGCGTCAGGCACAGGACCGATCACATCATGTCCTGTTTCTCGACCGGGGTCGGATCGCCGAATCAGCAGCGACTGACCGTTTTTTTTCTTCTCCCGAATCATTCCCGGCACGCAGGTATCTTGGAAGGGATTAATGATGAGAACGCTGTTCTCGGCTGTGCTTGTCCTTTTGGCTCAATCCTGCCTGGCGGCAGACGACCGCATGACGCTCGCGTCGACAACGTCGACCCAGAACTCCGGTTTCTATGACTACCTTCTGCCGATCCTCAAGGAAGAGACCGGCATTACCGTCGACGTCATTTCTGTCGGTACCGGTCAGGCCTTGAGAATTGCCAGAAACGGAGACGCCGATGCCGTACTGGTCCACCATCGTCCATCCGAGAACGCTTTCGTGGAAGCAGGCCATGGAGTCGACCGCCGCGACGTCATGTACAATGACTACGTGATCGTCGGGCCGGCTGACGATTCCGTCAAGATCGCCGAATCATCGTCGGTCATAGAGGCGTTCGAACGCCTTTCCGCGGGCGAGGCGATGTTCATCTCCAGGGGCGACGACAGCGGGACCCACAAGAAAGAAACGGAAATCTGGGATATGGCTGCCATTTCACCAGCGGGCGACTGGTACAGGGAAATAGGGGCTGGAATGGGCGCTGCCCTGAACATGGCCTCGGTTACGGACAGTTATACACTTACCGATAGAGGAACGTGGATTTCCTTCGGCAACAAGGGATCATTGGCGGTCCTGTTCAGCTCGGAACCGCCACTTTTCAACCCGTACGGCCTGATCCTGGTCAATCCGGAACGCCATGAGCATGTCCGACATGACCTGGCAGTTCGATTTGCCGACTGGATGACATCCCTGTCGGGCCAAAACGCGATCTCGGAATTTCGCGTCGCTGGCCAACAGTTGTTTTGTCCGAACAGCGACGAATACCGTCAAGAACTTTTTTCCGAAAGCTTGCAGTGCCTTGAATAGGCGCTCTTGACCTTGTGTGTGGAAACAGGCCGCGAGATTGAACTGATCATGTCCGGGAACTTGTTTCACACCGGCGCGGCGATCCTCGACCGTGCGAACCGGTCGGAAGGTCTCGGGCCAATGCTCATGGGAGGCATTGGACGAACTATTCCCCGCTGGTGGTTGTTGGCGAAAGAAAACTCGCGGCGATGGACCGTTCCGATGACTTTTCGAACTGAACCCGGACCTTGTCATGATCGATCTGCAGAATCCGGCCATAACCGAACTTTTGATGAAAGACACGGTCTCCGACCGAAAACCGGGTGGCATCGCCCAGGTTCAGTTGTCGACCGCCAGAGACCGGTGATCGCCCCGGGGCGCTCCGAACCAGGTTTCGCCTGGCGTTCGCACGCTTCCAACCCGGCGTGCTGATCCCGCCGCCCTTTACCGTGTCCTGGTGGCTGAAGCCGGTTTCGCCGAATTGCCAGCCTGGCATGACCGCCGACCCAAAAATCATCGCGTCATGACTTGGCAGAACATCGACATGCTCTTCGGGAAGTTCGTCAATGAAGCGCGACGGGATACAGTCGCCCCATTCACCGCTGATGGCGCGGCGTCGCGATGCGAAACTGATGTAGCAGATTTTCTCTGCGCGTGTAATTCCGACGTATCCCAGCCGCCTTTCCTCCTCCAGTGCTTCGTTGCCGGATTTCATCGCCAGGGCACGCGGGGACGGAAACAGCCCGTCTTCCCAGCCGGGCAGAAACACGACAGCAAATTCAAGCCCTTTCGCCGCGTGCAACGTCATCAGGGAAACACGTTCCTCCCCCGTTTCCTGGTCGTGATCCATGACCAGGGACACGTGGTCCAGGAATCCCTGGAGATTCTCGAATTCATGAAGCGAACGGACAAGTTCCTTGAGGTTTTCGAGACGGCCGGGCGCGTCGACTGCCTTGCTGGATACCCAATGTCCTGCATAACCGCTTTCGTCGAGGATTTGTTCGGCGACCTCGACATGGCTTTTCTCGCCGCCCTGGACACTACGGCCCCAAACTTTGAGGTCGGCAAGAAATCGGCCCAGCTCCCGCCGCGTTTTGGCCGCGAATTGACCTTCGCTGACGAGGTCTCCAGATGCGTCAACAAGCGAGATTCCGGCTTCCCGCGCACGGTTGAAGATCATTTGGAACGACTTGTCACCGATTCCCCGTCGGGGTGTGTTGATGATCCGTTCAAAGGCGAGGTTGTCGGCTGGCGATACCGCAAGGCGAAAATACGCGATCGCGTCACGGATTTCGCGCCGCTCGTAAAACCGGGGGCCTCCGATGACGCGATAAGGCAAGCCAATTCGGAGAAACCGGTCCTCGAATTGCCGCATCTGAAAGGTCGTGCGTTGCAGGATCGCCATGTCGTCGAGTGCCACCGGCGCCCTGCCCCGTGAACCTTTCTGGATGGCTTCAATCTCGTCCCCAACCCAGACCGCTTCACCGACACTGTCGTAGTGGGAGATCAGGCGTACCTTTTCCCCTTGATCCGACCGGGTCCACAGTGTCTTGCCCAAACGATTCCTGTTGAACGAAATCAGGTGCGACGCCGCCGCAAGAATATGTCCAGTTGACCGGTAGTTCTGTTCAAGACGGAAAACCGTCGAATTCGGGAAATCCCTTTCAAACCGCAGTATGTTTCCGACCTCTGCTCCCCGCCAGCCGTATATGGATTGGTCGTCGTCTCCAACGCAGCAGATATTCTGGTGCTTCGACGCCAGCAGTCGCAACCAGAGATACTGAGCGACATTGGCATCCTGGTATTCGTCAACCAGAATATACTTGAGCCTCCTGCAATATCCGTCGAGAATCGCTTGATTTTTTGAGAAAATCTGGACCATGTGAAGAAGCAGGTCGCCGAAGTCGACGCAGTTCAGCGTCTTCAACCTGTCCTGATAATCGGAATAAAGCTCGATCGCCCTTCCTCTGCCCCAATGAGCTTCGCGGTCGGGAACCTTGTCGGGTGTCCACGCCCGGTTTTTCCAACGATCTATCATGCCTGCCAGGTGACGGGCCGGAAACATCTTCTGGTCGATATCTGCAGCCTGGAGAACCTGCTTGAGCAACCTGACCTGATCATCGGTATCGAGAATCGTGAAATTGGACTTCAGTCCCGCTAGTTCGGCGTTGTAACGCAACATCCTTGCACTGATTGAATGAAATGTACCAAGCCACGGCATCCCCTCGACCACTTCCCCGAGGATCTGGCCCACGCGGGATTTCATTTCCCTGGCTGCCTTGTTCGTGAATGTAACGGCCAGAATATTGTACGGGCGTACATTCTGCGAATTGATCAGGTGCGCGATTCTGGTGGTCAGGGCCCTGGTCTTTCCGGTTCCGGCACCTGCGAGCAAGAGAACCGGCCCGTCCAGGGTTTCGACCGCCGAACGTTGTTCGGAATTCAGCTCATCCAGGTACCG
Organism: Paracoccaceae bacterium; assembly: GCA_963664045.2. Lineage (GTDB taxonomy): Bacteria > Pseudomonadota > Alphaproteobacteria > Rhodobacterales > Rhodobacteraceae > JAPPHA01. The sequence goes on from CAXXGT010000010.1 coordinate 140,334, forward strand.
TGCCTGTTCGCGCCCGGGCTTTCCCGCCGCCAGGGCGCGTTCAGAAAGAGACAAGGATCCTGCAGGTGGCGCAACGCTGTTCATCAAGCTTCATTATCGGTAAAGGACGATGCGTTAAAGTCGGCAGTCGAACGCGACACCGGAACGAAGCAGTTCACGCGAGTCCTTGTCAGCGACTTCGAGTCCCTTGACCTGGTTCGAAATGTGCATCGGATGACCGGAAAACGTGTCCGTTCCCGCGGTAATTCGCGGCCCGGTCCGTCCGGAAGAGGTATTCGAAGCTGAATGCATCAGATTTGCCGGCATCGTGACCATGACGAGCCAGAACGGAGTGCGCCCGCGCATGCAAACGAAAGAAATCCGAAAGATCCTCGTGGCCAACCGGAGCGAGATCGCAATTCGCGCCATGAGAGCGGCCAATGAAATCGGAATACGAACCGTCGCCGTATTCGCCGAGGAAGACAAGCTCAGCCTGCACAGGTTCAAGTCGGACGAAGCCTACAGGATCGGGGCCGGGCTCGGACCGGTGGAAGCCTATTTGAGTATCGACGAAATTATCCGGGTTGCGCTGCAATCGGGCGCCGATGCGGTCCACCCGGGTTATGGATTGCTTTCGGAAAACCCGAAGCTCGTTGAAGCCTGTACGGCGAACGGGCTGATCTTCATCGGGCCGAAGGCCGAGACCATGCGTAAGCTTGGTGACAAGTTCAGCGCTCGCCAAGCCGCCACGGAAGCCCATGTCCCCGTCATTCCGGCAACCGGTATCCTGCCTGAAGACATGGAAGTCGTCAGACTGGAAGCCGAACGCATCGGATATCCGTTGATGCTGAAAGCAAGCTGGGGCGGCGGCGGACGGGGCATGCGCCAGATAAACGGCCCCGACGAACTCGAGTCCATGGTTCCCGAGGGGCGACGGGAAGCCGAAGCTGCGTTCGGGAACGGCGACGGATACCTGGAAAAGCTGATATCCCGCGCTCGCCACGTCGAGGTCCAGATTCTTGGTGACGGGCATGGCAACATTTTCCACCTCTGGGAGCGTGACTGTTCGATCCAACGCCGTAACCAGAAGATCGTCGAACGTGCGCCCGCGCCTTACCTCTCGGAAAGCCAGCGCCGTCATGTTTGCGATCTCGCGGTGCAGTTATGCCGCCGGGTCGGTTACCAGGGAGCCGGTACCGTAGAGTTCCTGATGGATCACGACAGCGGTGAGTTCTACTTCATCGAGGTTAATCCAAGGATTCAGGTCGAGCACACTGTAACCGAGGAAGTCACGGGTATCGACATCGTTCGGGCCCAGATTCTCATCGCAGAAGGGAAACCGCTACCGGACGCAACAGGGAAACCCGACCAGGATTCGATCACGCTCAATGGACACGCCTTGCAATGCAGGATTACGACCGAAGACCCCCACAACAATTTCATACCTGACTACGGACGTATCACGGCGTACCGGGGCGCCACCGGCATGGGCATCCGGCTCGATGGCGGAACCGCGTATTCCGGGGCCGTGATCACCCGTCATTACGATTCCCTGCTTGAAAAGGTCACCGCCTGGGCTCCCACCCCGAGAGACGCGATCGCCCGCCTTGATCGCGCGCTCCGGGAGTTCAGGATTCGCGGTGTCTCGACAAACATCGAATTCGTCGAAAACCTTCTGAAGCATCCCGAATTTGTCAGCGACAATTTCACGACACGCTTTATCGACACGACCCCGGAGCTGTTCACGTTCACCGCACGTCGTGACAGGGCGACAAAAATCCTGACCTTCATTGCGGACATAACCGTTAACGGCAATCCGGAGGTCCTCGGGCGGCAAAGCCCTCCGGCGCGAGTCAAGTCGCCGGTCATTCCGAAAACCGTGCCGTCAAGCACGACGTCCGGAACCCGGGATCTCCTGGTAAACGGCGGACCCGAAGCCGTAACGGAGTGGATGGCAAGGGAGTCGCGCTTGCTGATTACCGATACGACGATGCGCGACAGCCATCAGTCCCTGCTCGCGACAAGAATGCGTTCGATCGACATGATCAACATTGCGGAGGCTTATTCCCACAATCTGCCCCGGCTGTTTTCCGTCGAGTGCTGGGGAGGAGCAACTTTCGACGTCGCGTACAGGTTTCTCCAGGAATGTCCGTGGCAGCGACTTCGGGACCTTCGCCGGCAGATGCCCAACACGCTGCTTCAGATGCTGCTACGCGGCTCCAACGGGGTTGGATACACGAACTATCCGGACAACGTGGTCCAGTCGTTCGTGCACCAGGCCGCAGCTACGGGAATCGATCTTTTCCGTGTCTTCGATGCGCTGAACTGGGTGGAGAACATGCGCGTTTCGATTGACGCGGTGATCGAGAGCGGAAAGATCTGCGAAGGCGCGATCTGTTACACCGGAGACGTACTGGATTCAGCGTCATCGAAATACGATTTGACCTACTATGTCAGTACGGGAAAGGCGTTGCGCGATGCCGGTGTTCATATTCTCGGATTGAAAGACATGGCCGGATTGCTCAAGCCTTACGGCGCAAAGGTCCTAGTCAAGGCGCTGAAGGACGAGGTCGGGCTTCCAATCCACTTCCACAATCATGATACCTCCGGGATTGGCGCCGCCACGGTCCTTGCAGCTTCGGAAGTCGGTGTGGACGCTGTCGACCTGGCAATGGACGCACTGTCTGGCGGAACGTCTCAACCTTGCCTCGGATCCGTTGTCGAAGCGCTTTCGGGAACGGAAAGGGACAGCGGGATATCTATTGACGCCGTCAGGGAAATATCGAATTACTGGCAGGGCGTGAGAGAACACTACGTCGCATTTGAATCCGGACTGACCGTTCCGGCGTCGGAAATTTTCCTTCATGGAATGCCAGGCGGGCAATTCACCAATTTGAAGGAACAGGCACGCTCGCTTGGGCTTGAGGACCGCTGGCCGGACGTTGCCACCGCCTACGCGGATGTCAACTCGATGTTCGGGGACATCATCAAGGTAACACCGACATCAAAGGTCGTGGGTGACATGGCCTTGATGATGGTAAGCCAGGGGTTATCGCGGGAAGATGTCGAAAACCCCGATATCGATGTCGCGTTTCCTGAATCGGTCGTCGACATGATGCGCGGCAGCCTTGGCCAACCCCCGGGAGGATTCCCGAAAGCGATCCAGTCCAAGGTTCTCAAGGGCGAACATCCGATGACATCCCGGCCCGGGTCCAGGCTGGATCCTGTCGACATCGAAGCTACCCGCTGGGAAGTTTCCGAAAAACTCGACGGATTCGCGGTCGATGACGAGGACCTGAACGGCTACCTGATGTATCCTGCGGTGTACCTGGATTACATGAAACGGCACCAGGTTTACGGGCCGGTTCGAACTCTTCCGACGAAGACCTTTTTCTACGGGATGACGCCAGGTGAAGAGATCTCCGTTGAAATCGACCCGGGCAAGACCCTGGAAATCCGCTTGCAGGCGATTGGCGAAACCGGTGAAGACGGATTTGCCAGGGTGTTTTTCGAACTCAATGGGCAGCCGAGAACCATCCGGATCGAGGACCGAAAGGCAGCCAAGTCTACGGCCCGGGTCAGAAAGGCCGATGTCGGCAATCCGGACCATGTTGCGGCACCGATGCCCGGCGTGGTCGCTTCGGTCAGCGTTACCGTCGGACAGACTGTTTCCGCAGGCGATTTGTTGCTGACCATGGAAGCGATGAAAATGGAAACCGGCATTTATTCGGAATCCGAAAGGGTCGTTTCGGCAATTCATGCGACCCCGGGAACCCAGGTCGATGCGAAGGACCTCCTGATCGAACTCGAAGAGTGAAAATCGACTGCCAATGAAAAAGATCATCGTGCTTTCGGACACCCATGTGGGTGAATCGACGAATGCGGGGAGCCAGGCCCCCGACCTCGCTCGCTTCGAGGCCGCCGTCCGCCACGCAAGCAAATATCATGCGGACGCGGAATTCCTGATTCACCTGGGCGACCTGACCCAGAACGGGTTACGGTCCGAATATGAACGGGTTCGGCCGGTTCTCGAGGCAATCGACTTCAACTGCCACCTGATCCCCGGCAATCACGACGAAAGAATAGCCATGCGCGAGTGTTTTCCGGACTTGACCCGCCCGGACACCGAAGCCGGAGGTTTCCTTCAGTCGGCACTGAGGGTCGGTTCGGACCTGGTCCTGGCGCTGGACACTCTTTCCGACCCCGACCAAATGGATGAACCCAATTGCGGGTACCTGTGCCCGGTCAGATTGAACTGGGTTCGCGACCGGATTTCCGAACCACGTTCCGGCCGCGTCATCGTATTCATGCACCATCCGCCGTTCCGTACGGGGGTGGAGATTCTCGACCCGAGCCGCCTGATGAACGGTGATGAATTGATCTCGGTTCTCGATACCTGCCGGGTTCCCGTCCACATCGTATGTGGCCACCTGCACCGGACGGTTTCGGGTACCGTCGGCAGGCACGGATTTTCAGTATGCAAAGGATCCAGCCGGTCGTTCCGGATCGCCAAACGTCCCGATCAAGGCGTCTTTGAAGACGAGGCAATCGACATTCCAGCCTACAACGTCCTGTTTCTGTTCGATGACTGTATAGTGATTCACACGCAGACTTATGACCCCGAAAGGGAGATCGATGGATGACGTTTTACTCATGCCACGTGCCTCCGACCGGCCTGATTTCCCAATCAGGCTTGATCCCTGAAACGGGACGGAAAAGCACGGCCAACCTAGTTTGCCGATACGCCTCAGAGCCAGTTTCGTATGGCGAGATCAACCGACTGTGCCCCGAGGCGAAGGATTGCAGGTTAACCGCACATTTACTGTATCGAGATTTCAGCCGATGCTTCCGCGCAATCCGCCAGCAACAGAACTGCATACCTCAGTTGAATTTCCGCACGTCCGGTGCGGGCTCGGTTGTTGTGGACCGCACTGATTGCCGGCCGATATCCTTGTCGCACGACTGACTTCAGGCCCAACAGGCCCAACGATCTGGAGCTCACTTCGGTCTCTTGCCGCCTCGGGCGGTACGTAACTGAAATTCAAGAAACAAGAAACCGGTTGCAATGGCGCCGGCCCTTGAATACGAGAGAAGTTGGAGTCGCGGGCGTAGCTCAGTGGTAGAGCACAACCTTGCCATGGTTGGGGTCGTGAGTTCGAGTCTCATCGCCCGCTCCACCAGATCTTCTTACATGATCACAACACGGGACATGGCCCTTGGCTTGAATATAACTTCAAGTCGCTGATTTTTTGATTCATTTCAGCAAGTTTTCCCTAATTCCACTCGCCGGGCCACAGTACACGACTCACTGTATTTCGGGTAGTTTGACCGGTCTTTTCGGGATGGTCGTTTGCCATGCCATGAGTGCGTCATCCGGGTGTTAACATTCTCAATAGGGAAAACAGTCCGGGCGTGGAGGTGCGTCGATAGGCCGGTGGTGAAGCGCGAATTGTTCAAGCGACCAAGTACACTTGAAAACCTCCGTCCTTCAGGCCGGGAAAGAGGTCAAGACCCCGTTGAACAGCACCTCCAGTTCGTGCAACGCAACCGGTCTCGGTCTTGAGTTGTCATTCAGCCGCCCCGGCCGGAATTGCCGTCGCCCAGCGGAACCAGCGTCCCTCCAATCAGCGCCTCCAACTCGACCAGCCCGCCACCCGCCGCCAACTCAACGGCCTTGGCTACCAGGTCTCGAGTCGCACCCGGCAGCACGAGCGACTGATCTGCTTCACGGACTCCGCCAGCTGCCTGCAAATCCAAAATCACGACCACAGCGGGGCCGCTCGCTGGCACATCCACCCGCCACATCTCGGTCACGCCCACTGCGCGATACAAGTCCGGCTTCTCTTCATCGCCATGCGTCCGCTCGACTTCGACAACCAGGTCCTCCGGAGTTTTGCGGGCCCATTGCGTGGCCGTTTCCCGATTTTCCGTCCAGAGTTCCAGCCAGGTTTCCGCTTTCGACCCGAAATAGAAACAGGCATCCGGTTCAACCATACGGTTGGTCTTCGGGTGGCGGAACCGGCTGCTGCCCTGCGATGACAGCCGGAGGCCGAGCTGCCGCCCAGCTGCCCTTGCGACATCGCCCACGGCCTCCGCATAACGTTCATGCACGCGGCTCGGCGACATGAAGCTGATGAAGCCCCTGGGACCGTCCACGAAGACACGCCGGCCCATCTCCCGCCAGTCCATCCAGATGGCTCGTTCGATCAACGGCCGGGGCAGCTCCATGGTGTAGCAGAGCGATCCCATCGAGCCGGTGTGTTGTTCTACCATGAAATTGTTCCCTTCTCGGACCGTGGGAGACTACAACAACAGTCCGGTGACTTCCACGACTGCCCCCGGGTTCAGGCGCGCACCAGCCGAAGAAATCAACGCGTGCCGTGAAACAGAGCGTTCCCCTGGCGGGAGCGCAAGTCCTGTTCACGCCACTTCGCAAGGAGTCCAGCGATACGGCCTTCAATTTTCGCAATCGATTCACCGAGATCATTCAGGCGCCCCAAGATCATCACGGCGGTAGCCTCAGTCACTCCGGACCCGGCGACGGATGAGAATAATGTGACGTACTGCAGGGCCTGGACAGTGCCCAAAGCCTTTAGCATGGCATTCAGCTTTCAGGATATGGCCACGTTCGGCGCGACACTGATCAGACCGGTTTCGCCGGATCTCCGAGTGCGCGAACTGTAATATCAATCCACAAAAAAATGACTCATAAACAAAACATGAACATCATGTAGGGTGTGGCCAGTGCCGGCTTCCTGTATCTTGTGGTTAAGCAAACAAATCACAGGAGGAAGCCATGCCGGCTGGCATCGAGATCACGAACACCGACCACACGGCAGACGAGATTAGGGCATTGGTACGAAAGTGCAAGAACCGGGCGGAGGCTCGACGTCTGCGGGCGATTGCGCGGGTGATGGAAGGCGCACAGAGCCGTGGGGAGATCGCGCGTCAGGCGAAGGTCGACTGACAGACGCTGTGTGACTGGGTCAACCGCTGCAATGCCATAGGTTTGGCCGGGTTGACGGACAAACCGGGTCGTGGACACCCGTCGAGGCTGAACGAGGCCCAGCGCGCCGAGGTCGGGCGCTGGCTGGATGAGGGTCCGCAGGACGGTGTTCCGGCGTGGACGGTTGGGTCGATCCGGGACAGGATCAAGCATGTTTTTGACGTTGTGATGTCCGGTGAGGCGGTTCGCCGTCTGATGCGGGCGCTGGGTTTCCGTCGTCTTTTGCCGCGGCCCCTTCATCCCAAGGCCGATCCGGTTGCCCAGGAAAAGTTCCGCAGTGATTTAAGTGCCGTTGCGATCGCATCGCTGCCGGAGGGCACGGACCCGGCCGGCGTGGACGTGTGGTTCGAAGACGAAGCACGGCTCGGGCAAAAAGGCATGCTGACCCGGGAACGCCAGTGGAAACCGATCGCCCCAGAGGCGCGCGCGGGCAGGCAACGCGGGACCTTCGGGCCGGCCGTGACAATCAATGGCGATATGGCCATCGCGCGCGCGGGCGCGTGCAACGCAGCGATGACCGCCGTCAAGAAAAATCAAACGGAATCAGCGTGGGAAAGCCCTGTTCATCTGGGCCATCGCCTGCGAGATGGCCGGCCGGCCGCACGGCAGCCGGGCCGCGGCCTGACACCTGGAATGCAGACAGGGAACACGGAACGGCATGACGGGACCGGGGCGCGGGAAGCCGGTGAGGAGAACCCTCGGTCGGGCTACGAGTGGCAGGCTGAACAGCCTGTCGACCCGCGAATCTAGAGAGAGGCAGCTCCGCGACGAAGTGATGTCAGGCGGCAACCAACCCGCGGATATCAGAGTGATCCACCGTCGCAATACGCTGCCGGCGCCCCGGTCCCGTCATGTCCGGAGGAGGTAAGCCGGCGCAGTCTCATTACAGCTTGACGAGTCAATCCATATCAGCCCGCATTTCTCAGACCTGAGCTTGCAAAACAGGGGAGACGCTGCTATAAGCTGTTGAATTCGATAAACAAACGTCTCAATAGTGGGGTCTCCCCATGACGACAGTGTGTACCGGCCCGAAGTTCTCCTGTCAAACCCCGGACGGCGTTCGCCAGCCCCGCATCGAGGCCGGTTTCTCGGGCGGAGCCATCACCTCAAACGCCGGAATCCTGCTCGCCGGCCTCGCGGCGCAGGGCATGAATCTGTTCGACCGGCTGGGCGCGTGCTTCCGCGATCACCGCCGCCGGAGCTCACCGTACACGACTGCCGCAGCCTGGCGGGGCAGAGGGTGCTCGGCATTCTGCTCGGACACGAGGATCTCAGCGACCACGAGGAGCTGCGGAAGGATCCGGCCCTGGGCTCCGTTCTGGGGCGCCTTGAGACCCGGCGGGCGGACTGCGCCCCGCTGGCCGGCAAGAGCACGCTGAACCGGTTCGAGCTGTCCGCCGCCGGCGTCAACCCGTGGAAGGCCCGGAAGATTGCGGCCGACTTCGAAAAGATGGACCGGCTGATGGCGGATCTGTTCATCGAGAAGCATGCGGAGCCGCCGGAGGAGATCGTTGATCGATCTCGACGCCACCGACTTCGAGTTGCACGGAGGCCAGGAGCGGCGCTTCTATCACGGACATTATGAATATGCCGCATCCTGTACTATGCCGAATTCGGCATAGCTACGATGAATACTGCTATCTGCCGCTGCTTTACTTCTGCGAAAGGGATCCGGTCATGGTCCGGCTGTGCGCCGCCGGCGGCGACTACGATCTTTGAAACATGCGGTCCCGTGTCAGGTGGAACCAGACGTGACGCACACCCGCCAGCACTTCCATCGCCTTTTCGATCGCGTAAGCGATGCTATCGACCAGAACCCGGCCCCGGTCGCGCGCCATGCGCGCAACCAGAGTGGGTGTTGTCAGCACGGCACCGCTCGCGTGTGCGACGCGTTGCGCCGTGACCAGACTATTTTCGCACAGCGGCTGGCCCTATCCTGCTAATTTGGGCATTGTCGGTCACCATGTGACGACTCAGGTCCGCTATCGAAATTCTCTCGAATGTTTCAACGGTTTTAATCAGCCTGTACGCGGTGAGGCTCAGGGAGTGTCGGTTAGCAACGAAAGCGCATTCTGATCCATCAACTTGGCGATCGTCGAGAATTGAAACGTGATATTGCTTTCGAGTCTACGCACACCCATCGCTCCACTCTGGAAAAGCGTTCCATCTTCGGCTAGAAAGGGTGTACGCGTATCCCGAAGAGGCAGCAAAATGAGCAAACAGACCGCTGTCCGGCTGCCGGACGAAACCCATGCCCGCCTGAAGGCCCTCGCCGCGCGGTCCGGCCGGACAGCGACGTTCTACATTCGTCAGGCGATCGAGGAGCACCTGGAGGCGATTGAGGACCTCTACGCCGCCGAGCAGGCGCTGATCGAGCATCGCAGATCCGGCGGGCGGACCCTGTCCCTCGACGAGCTGGACGCCGAGCTTGCCTTGGAGAATTGAGGTCACGGAGCAGGCTGCGAGGCAGATCAGGGATCTCGGACCCGCCGGGGCGGCGCGGATCAGGAAATACCTGCGCACCCGCCTTGAACCGCTTGACGATCCCCGACAGCTCGGAAAACCGTTGACCGGTTCGGCGCCGGGCCGGTTATGGCGTTACAGGGCAGGGGAATACAGGCTGCTTTGCGAGATCCGGGACGATGCCCTTGTCGTCCTTGTCGTTGCCGTCGGCCACCGCCGGAGCATCTATCGCTAGACTGCCGCCACCCTCCTGGTTCATGCCTCCCGAAACCTGCCTCTTTGCCCGCACCGGTCGACGCTGCCGCTCGCCGGAGCCGGGAACATGAAAAATCCGGTTTAGAACCGGATATTGCGGAATGTTGTCCGCTGAGGCGGATCGACCCGGCGATGTCTCGCAGTCTTCCAGAAGATTCTTCCGGGATATCTCCATGAGTTGTAGCGATAGGGTGGAGCCCCTGTCCAACGGCCCAGACTGCGCCCGACGGGATCGGCTTTCGGCCGGTCCCCCAACCCGAAGGGAGACAACAACACCCGGGTGCCCGAACCCGTACGAAACCGCGCGCTTCGCGTGTTCATTTCTGTCGGAATCTGCAACTGGGCAAGATCTGACGGCCAGGGCGGACGCAATAGGCGCGGCTCTCGCCATGTTGCTTTGACCAATCTTACCAACGAAGGTGTGCTTTCAAACTAAGAACGGGGATGCCGTTGGCCGAAAAACGGCATTCTCGCCTGCAATTTCTGGCGCACCTGACGGAGAATCCGCCAGGCGCTCCAGTCTCACGACTACCGGACAACTCTCGGCTTTGGGCTCAATTTGGCAGTTCGACGCGCAGAGTTTGAATGCCACTGCTGAACAACGGTTTCTCGAAACCGGGTATCCCCGTATAACCTATCCCTTTTTTTGCGGCCGGGCGGCGTGATGGCAAGGATCGAGGACTGAACCGCCTTGGTCACGAAGGATTGTTAAGCAGCGCCGTTGGTGGACGCTGAGGCCTGATTCCCGAGGTTGCAGACCTGGCTGTCAAAGGGAAGATTGAAGCATGTTACCTCCCTCAAGGGTGCGTTAGCCGGCTTTTTCGCGACATAGCCGCGGGCAAACCCGGGATGCTGACGAAGGCCGGCCTCGGGACCTTTGTCGATCCTCGTCATGGGGGAGGCGCAATCAATGACCTAAGCGACGATTCAATAGCTGAGCTGATGTCGGCTGGAGATGAGGAAAATCCATTCTATCGCGCGCCGCGGTTGAATGCGCTGCTTTGTTGAGCTTTGTTTTGGCACTGAGAAATCCCGGCATAAAGAAAAACCGATGACTGTCACTCTTCTAAATCCGGCTGCAGGACATGCCATTCCGTTGCCTGCTCGTAGGCATGGCCGACCTGGCACAGGAGAGGTTCCTTGAGCGGATGCCCGACGAACTGGAGGGACAGGGGCAAGCCGTCTTGATTGAACCCACACGGCACCGAGAGGGTTGGAGCGCCGTTGAAATCAAAAGGGATGGTGAATCTCTGCACGGAAGGGTCATAGTCATCCATGGGACCATATGACTCTGCGGGGGTCACCGGCCAGGGAGGACCCGTCATAGAGGGGCAGGCCAGCACATCAATGGTCTCAAAGATTTCTCGAAACCGCCCGTTGCAGGCTGCCCGCAGGTTATTGGCCCTGGCGTACTCCGCACCACTGACCTTGGCTCCCATATCCAGCCAGCCGCGAAACCAAGGCCCGTACTCCTCACGCCGGGAGGGATAGGTCGCCTCATGGGCCAATACCGCTTCGGCGGAGCAGAGCGTGGGCCAGGCGGGCAGGAATTCATCCAAATCGGGCAACTGAATTTCGATCACTTCGGCACCCAGTTGCTCCAGGACCCGCACCCCGGCGGCTACAGCTTCGGCCAACTCCGCATCGGTGTGTTGCGCCATCCCCTGTTCGTCGAACCCTATCCGTACCCCCTTCACCCCTGCATCCAGGTGTTTCACCATGTCCGGCACCGGGACAGGAAGCGAGGTGGGATCCTTGGGGTCATGACCGGCAATGGCCTGGAGCATCACTGCCGCGTCGGCGGTTCTGCGGGTCAGGGGACCGACATGGTCCATCGATTCGGCCAGGGCCAGAACGCCATAGCGGCTAACTCTGCCCCAGGTCGGCTTCAAGCCCACCACCCCACAAGAAGCAGCCGGGAAGCGGATGGACCCGCCGGTGTCGCTGCCCAGCGTCCCATAGGCCAGCCCTGCCGCGGTAGCGACCCCTGATCCGCTGGAGGAAGCCCCTGACCACACCCCCGGATTCCAGGGATTCAACGGAGCTTCAAATTGAGGATTATATCCCCCCATGGCTCCTTCCGTCAGATTGAGCTTACCCAGCAAAACCGCCCCGGCTTCTGCCAGCCGTGTCACGACAGTCGCATCCTCATCGGGAATATAATCGGCCAGTACTGCCGCCGCCCCCATGGTTCGTACACCCCTGGTGAAACACACATCTTTCACCGCGATAGGGATCCCATGTAAAGGCCCCCGATACTTCTTCTCCGCCAGCTCCTGATCTGCCTGTTCTGCGGCGGCCAGGGCGTGGTCGGCCATCACCGTGGCATAACTTTTTTGCCTCCCATCCAGGGATGCAATGCGCTTCAGGAGAGATTGGGTCAGTTCGACGGAAGAAATGTCCCGGTTCCTGACGAGGGCAGCTACCTCCAGCAATGACTTGAAAAGAAGCTCTTTCATTTCCTTAACATCCAGAATCTTTTCCATCATGTTCCTCAATAGTTAAAATGTTGTTGATTTTGATCCTTGAGCGACAGATCCGTTCCCTCACCAATCAATCGAGAAAAGACAATTTAACTTGACCCCCATTCGACAACCGGACCGGTCTAAAGGCACGATTCCTGTCTGCTGCTCCACCCCTTTTTTGAACAATCCACAAAGTGTCGTGTGATGAAATGTTGTTTGCCAATGCCGCGTACAGTTGCAGATCTGCCAGGTCAGTCCGCGCTCTTCATGAAGGTGGAGCAGATAATTCTGAACCTCCTGTGCAGAGATCCTCTCGGGGTTGCGCTTGCAGTAGCGTGCGAGCCCGGAGACGGAGTGAAGATACAAACGCATCTTGTTCTCGGCCAGGCCGCGAACGGTCATGTTTTTCATCATTCGTTTGCGCAACTGTGTCATGGGTCATCTCCCTCGAAGTGTGATTGGTCATGGAGGACCCCGGCACCTGTAGCGACCGGTGCATCCACCATCGTTAGTCACCAAACGAGAGAGAGATGGAAACGCCTCAATGCGCCGAATGAAGACGATGAAACACGCGAAAGCGGATGTTCAGGACACACAACACCCGCAAGGTGCCACCCGCCGCGGAACGCGGCTCAGTTCAATGTCCAATATCATCTCTTTCCCCTTTAATGGTTGCTTACCAGGCGGTGTATCCCCCGTCGATGACCAGTTCGCTTCCGGTCATGAAGCATGATTCGTCCGAGGCCAGGAAGAGAACACCGAAAGCTATATTCTCGGGCTCACCGTAGTGTCTCAAAGGGATGCGGGACATCAACAGTTGATGGATTTCCTCGTCGCTTCCGGGATCGAGCATCGGCGTGATAATGGGTCCCGGGTGCACCGAGTTGGCCCGGATGCGGTCGCCGGCGTACTGAATGGCGGTGGCCTTAGTGAACAGCCACACCGCGCCCTTGGACGCCTGGTACTGAGGACTGGCGGTGTCGGTGCCCACCAAACCTACCTGGGACGATGTGTTGATGATGGAGCCACCCCCGGACCGACGCATCTCCGGTATGGCAGCCTTGGTTCCCAGGAACACTCCTTTGGCATTGACCTCCATTACCCGGTCCCATTCTTCCACCGTGGTGTCTTCTACTGTTCCCGTGCCGCCGATTCCGGCGTTGTTTAACAGCACGTCCAGTTTCCCGAAGCGGGCGACGGTGGACGCCACGGCTTGCTGCCACTCAGCCTCGCTGGTGACGTCCAACCGGACGAAGAGGCACTCGCCGCCGGTTTCATTAATTTCGGCCTCGGTGTTGCGCCCTTCTTCTTCCAGCACGTCTCCGATGACCACTTTGGCCCCTTCCCGGGAGAACAGCTTGGCCATCGCCGCGCCGATGCCCCTGGCTCCCCCGCTGATAAAAGCGACCTTGTCTTTCAGCCTCATAGTTTCCCTCCATCGTTGATGTTGGGCAGCAATGCCACGGAACGGACCTCGCCAAACTCCTTTTGCAGCTTTTGCCAGGCATCAACCCCGTCTCCGCTCACGCACACAAATTCAGGGATTTCCTCGGGAGGGAAGGACATCCGCCAATTGGTCACGGACCCCGTATCGGTCGAAGAGGGCTTCCACCTGAGCCCAGGTGGCGGGATCCACCGGGACGCCCTGGGCCAATCGCTCCTGTCGCGTATTGGCGGATCTTTCCCCCGGAAAGAAAACTCCGCTCGATCCTTCCATCAGGGGGGTGGTTTTAACCCAAGTTTAACATTTTTTGGCGTGATTCTGTTGATTTCGCGGTATTTCTGACTTCCCGTGTCAGACAACACACTGTTTTTGCCCGATATTGTATTCACGATTATCGAGAGTGGTGCCATAAACGAACAGGAAAGGGATTCCAGCGCGCCGCTCAACCTGATAAACACGCCGCATGTTCATCAGGCGCGCAAAAACACGCACCACCGAAGACGGGACCCAGTACTTCTCCTACCGCCTCGTCCGCAACCAACGACAGGGCGACAGGGTCAGGCAGAGGACCCTCCTCAACCTCGGAAGCGCCTTCCCCGTGGAGAAGAGACACTGGCGCCTGTTGTGCGCGCGCATCACCCAGCTCATCGGGCGCCAGGAGACACTTCTGCCGCTCCCCTGGCCCGATGAGGTCGAGGCGGAGGCACAGCGCATCGCTGCCCGGCTGGTCAGCCGCTCACCCCCGGTCGCAGGCGCCGGGCCCGGCTCCAACATGGAAACGGTGGATGTGGCGTCCCTGGAGATGGTGCGGCCGCGTTCTGCCGGTGTCGAGCATGTGGGGCTGTGGGCGATGGAACAACTCGGCCTCGAGGCACTCCTGGAGCACCTGGGTTTCAACCGCCGGTCGCGGGCCGTGGCCATGGGGTCGATCATCGGCCGCATGGCGGTGCCGGGCTCGGAGCGCGCGACCTGGCGCTGGCTCTGCGAGCGGAGTGCGCTCGGCGAACTCCTCGATGTCGATTTCGAGACCATGAACATGATGCGCCTGTACCGGGCCTCGGATGCGCTGCTGTCGCGGCGCCGGGCGATCGAGGCCCACGTGTTCGAGCGGGTGACGGACCTGTTCTCGCTGGGACACACGGTAAGTAAGCGGGTAAACGGCGACGTCTGTTGATTTCGCCTGGTTTCTGGTTTCGTCCTGGCGGCTGCGGCCGATCCTGCGGCGTGACATTCTCCGATTTGCTGCTGCTGCGCCGTTTTTTCCGTTTGACACGATAGGGCGCCGGGGCTATTCCCGGCGAATCAAGACGAATCATCGGGGAGAACGGCCATGGGCGCATGGTTTGGATCGAAAGCGACCTCTGGTCTT
>CAXXGT010000011.1:0-282597 GCA_963664045.2 Paracoccaceae bacterium
TGCGGCCCTTTTCATCTGCGACCCAAATCAAACCCAGAATCCACGGCAGGGTGACGGCGGCAATGTGGTTTATCGTGAACGACACGCCTGCGGTTCCGGCAATATCCTCAAATTTCGCGATCTTTCGGAAGTAACTCTGGATCGCAATCGCCATCGCAAAAAACATGTGATCGAGGATGTAAAGGATGGCAGCCAACCAGGCCGTTTCGACCACCGCGTAAGCAAAAAAGATACCGATCAGGCCGATGTATTCGAAAACGAGGACAGGTCGTTCTCCCCAGCGCATGATGAAGCGGCCAACACGGGGTGCCAACCACATGGCTATGACATGATTGGCTGCGAAAAGCGCGACAATTGCTTCGGGCCGATATTCGAATTTTGAAACCATGAGGAAGGCGGCAAATCCGACGAAGATCTGGCGGCGCCCGCCCGACATGAATTCCAGCGCGTAGTAAAGCCAGTATCGCCTCCGGACGACCAATGTCATGGCCTGGTAGCCCTCCTCAGCAAATCGAGGAAAGGCCTGCCTGCAAAAGGCGCCAAGACCCATGGTCGCCATGCCCGCGATCAAATAGACAATCCAGTACGGAGACTCCAGGAACTCGAATGCCAAGTAAATGAACCCGTAGGCGATCAGGGACCCGGCAGACGTAATCGCCGCCATTCTGCCGAGAACCAAGGGCAGTAAGTCGGTCGACGTCCAATGCATCGCCAATGATTGCTTGACCGTCGACAGGAAATGGAAACCAACCGACATGACGATCGTCGTGAAGTACAGGCCCCAAACCGTCGGGAGCAGTCCCGTTATCGCCACTCCGAGACCCATTATCGAGATTGCGAGAATGGCGAATGTCTGCTGGCGCCAGATGAGCAGCATGTAGACGACAGTGAATGCGAGAAAGCCCGGAATTTCGCGAACGGTCTCGAGAATCCCGCGTTCAAGCCCGCTGAAATCGACTTCGTCGACGGCAAAGTTGTTGATTAGCGCCATCCATGGTTCAAATGCGAGTGGGATCGCCAGCGCGAGAGTCAGCAGGAATATCTGGGGATCCCGCCAACCGTTTCGCAACACGCCTTGCCAATCCGAAAACAGCATCCGACTTAAAATCATTGTCGTGTCCTGTTCAGTTCAGTTCGCCGATCCAGGTCGGTCGGTCAGCCATGGATCTCGCGGCAGCATTCAAGTCCGCATCCGGCCATCCGGATCATTGCTTCTGGACTGGCAATGAGTCACCCTCCAAGGGGGACCGTCAGATCAATTGTTCACGCAGCTACATCGACGCGCCATCTGGACTTACGCCATTTGGGGTTGATCCGCCATGAATTAGACAAACTATCCTGCGTTATCTTGTCGCAACTCAAACGAAACGGTTTTCAGGGACCCCTATCACCAAATCCGGGAAAGCCTCAGGGTGGTCGGAACCCCGCAGAAACGTACGGTTCGTCGAGGCTTCGCGCCAATCGGGCGAGACCATTGTCCGACCGGGAGGCGTTCTGCTTCAAGACCGACTATTCAGACTGAATTCAGGGAGCAACCGTGAGCGTAACAGGATCATTCAATGAACGATACGGTTACGTAATCCTTGAGAATCGAAAAATGTCGGCGCTCAAAAAGCGACATCGTGGTTTTGCATTGATCTCTGGTCCGACTTCCGCGTGGTTCCCATGGGTGCGTCCTGCCCGCGAGCAAACCCGGAGGAACAGATATGGATGATGGATTGATGGTTTTCACCATGCCCGGACCCGTCGAGCATT
This sequence comes from Paracoccaceae bacterium, assembly GCA_963664045.2. Classification (GTDB taxonomy): domain Bacteria; phylum Pseudomonadota; class Alphaproteobacteria; order Rhodobacterales; family Rhodobacteraceae; genus JAPPHA01. The sequence continues at coordinate 1,756 of CAXXGT010000011.1, forward strand.
ACGCCAAGGTCCAGCGATCAATTTGAGGTCATTGGGCAAAGTCATGCCTGCGGTTTCGCATCAAGGGGCTGATGATCTCAACGGCGTGACGAGTTTGTCGCGCGGTTGCGGAGAATTGGGCCTTCTATCTACGCACATTGTGCGGAGATAATTGTCGATGCGGAGATTGTGCACGATTTTTCACCGCATAAGACGCGGAGTAAATTTCATGTTCAACTGACAACGCCCCGAATGGCCGCAATTCAGGCACGATGAGGTCCGGCTCAGCCTTCTCCTCGCGGGCACACGTTACGCCCAAGGGAAGCTGCTCGGCCGTATGGAGGCTCTGGGTTTCGAGATGCGGGACGAGGCCGCGTTGCGCATGCTCACAGAAGATGTCGTCAAAACGAGCGAGATCGAAGGAGGAGTCCTCGCCCCAGACCACGTACGATCATCCATCGCAAACCCGGCCTCGGTCTCGACACCGGTGGCCTGCCGGTACCGGATCGCAACGTCGACGGCGTCGTCGAGATGACGCTCGACGCCATCCGGAACTTCGCCGCGCCTCTAACCGATGAGCGCCTTTTCTCGTGGCATGCCGCACTATTCCCAACTGGTTATAACGGCATGCGCCGGATCTGTGTCGGTCGATGGCACGACGACGCAGACGGACCAATGCAGGTCGTCTCGGGCCCGATCGGCCGCCAGCGCGTCCACTACAGCGCTCCGCCGGCCGAACGCCTCGGGGATGAAAGGTCTGCGTTCCTCGATTGGTTCGAGGATGCGCGATCCATCGAACCCGTACTTGCCGCCGGCCTGGCCCACCTCTGGTTCGTTTCGATCCATCCATTCGATGACGGAAACGGGCGAATCGCGCGGGTTATTGCCGACATGGCGCTGGCCCGCTCAGAAGGCAGCCCCGAACGGTTTTACAGCATGTCTGCTCAGATCCGCCTCGAGCGTAACGCCTACTACGACACCCTCGAGGCGACCCTGAAAGGCGGTATGGACATCACCGACTGGCAGGTCTGGTTTCTCCGATGCCTCGGACGCTGGATCGAAGCCGCCTGGCTACCGTGCTGGCCAAGGCCCGCTTCTGGGAGGCGGCCCAATGGCATTGACTTAAGGAATTGGCGTTGTTGACTTAACGGGACGTGGAAAGTCCTGCACCGGGAAGCCGGTCTTTCGGGTGGAAGTGGCTCAGGTTGTGGCGGAGGACTTTCCCTTTCGTGTCCATTTCCTTGCCGGCTTGAGCGACATCCTCGGGTAGCTGCGGCCGGGCCGTTCCCGCTGCCAGAATGCGGCGATGTCGTCGACGATCCGCGCGACGGTTTCGGCGACGGTCTCGGCCTGGACGAGCGCGAGGGCCTCGAAGTTGCGGAAGACGGCGGCGACGGCGTGCTTGAAGTTCACCCTTTTCGGCGACCTGTGGTCCTGCGCGGCGTTGATCTCCGCGTCGATGACGTTGGTCATGAGGCGTGTGGCGGTGACCATGACGAAGTTGGCGTAGAGTTCCTGGAGGACGCCGCGCTCGCTTTCGGAGCGGAAGGACTCGACGGCCAGGAACCACTTCGCGGTTTTGTAATGCTCCTCGATGCGCCAGCGCGCCTGGTAGATGCCGGCCAGGTCCTCGACGGTGAAGCCGTCGTCTTCCATGAGGGTTGTGCCGAGGGCGAAGACGGTGTCGCCGGCGGCGTAGCGGACCAGCCTCAGCTTCAGCGGCCCGAACGCGGCGCCGGGGTGGCGGGCCTTCAGCCGGGCCAGCGCCCTGGCGTCGGGCCGGACCTCGACCAGCGTCTCCTGCAGCGGACCCGCGAGGAAGGCGACGGTTGCCGCGTTCGCGTTCGCCTTGAGCCGGAACACGGCGTCCTGGCCTCGGCTGACGTGGGCGAGAAGCATCTCGTAGGAGAAGTAGCCCCGGTCGTAGACGACCACGTCCCCGGCGGACAGGGTCCTGAGGTGCGCGACGGCGGCGCGCCGCTCGTTGGTGTCGGCGTGCAGGTCGAAGTCGGACGGCAGCCTCGGCATCAGCTCGTAGAGGCAGCTGACCAGCCCCTGCGGATAGTGCGCATGGTCGCCCGGCGTCCTGTATCCGGCATCCGCCAGCGGCCGCGGCAGGTTGAGCTTGGCGCCGTCGACGCCGAAGACCCGCCGTCCCTTCCAGAGCGGGCGGTCCGGAGCCCGGGCGAGGATCTCCCGGTGGAGGTCCCTGAAGGCCTGCGGATCGACCTTGGCCCGCGCCCGGGACATCGCCGACGGCGTCACCGGACTTTCCTGCGGCAGCGCCACCCCCAGGCTGCGTGCGTTCTCCCAGATCTCGGCGAGGGCCTCGCCGTAGCTGCGCCCCGTCCCGAACACCAGGCGGAGGACGAAGAGGATGACCAGGAAGGCGCCGATCAGGCGCCGGCGCACCCGCCACTCACGGTCGTGGCGCTCGGCCGTCTCGGCGGCGGCGGCGGCAACCGCGCTCCACATCCCGGCGACCGTCCGCGCGCTTTCGGGGGCACGGGCCGGCCTGCGTTCCGCCTCCTTCCGCGCGCCGCAAAGCGCGGCCCGGGCGTCCGGCTCCAGCGCGAGCACGTACACGTCCTTGGGCGCACGGGAGGCCGTGGCGCCGATCTCCGTCCATCCCGCCGCGCGGTAGCAGCTGCCCTCCTGCTCCTGAGGGTCGACGAAGGTCTCCGCCAGAAGCGGGCGCACGCCCCAGCGCCGGTGCCAGTCGTCGGCAACCCGGCGGGCCGCCAGCGACAGGGAGCGGGAAGCCAGATTCCCGACACGGACCCATGGAAACACCAGGAACCGGCTGTGCCGCAGAACCCGCTGGAGGCCGGCCTCGCGCTGGCGCTCCGTCCATCCGATCCATGCGTCGCGGACCGGAAGCGACCCGGAGTTCTCGAACATCAGGCAGCCCAGGCGGCGGCCGCTGCCGTCACGGACGAAATACGCGAGGTGGCAGCCGATGGGCGACCTGTAGCCGCGCGGATGGTAGCGGTCCACAAGCTCGGTCCATTCGCCCAGCTCCCGACCGCCGGCGGCGACCTCCAGCGTGACCGGCTCCAGGTCCCGGAGCGGCGCATCGACCGGCTCCCCGGGTTCGCCGGCTTCGGTGCGGGCAGGAGGCCCGCGCCGACCGCCCGTCGCGCGCCTTTCCGGCAAGGTCAGGATGCCCAGCGACTCCAGCCGCTCCAGCACCCGCAGGCAGAACTGCTCCCTGTAGCTTCCGGATGGCGTGTGCCAGTCGAAGTTCTCGCACAGCGTGCGGGCCAGCTCCCGCCGGCTGTCGTTCGGGAACAGCGCGACCGTCTCCTGCATGACCGCGATCTGCCTGCGGGTCAGGCGCTTGCCCAGGAAGGTGGTGGTCTCCAGGTTCTCGATGCGCGGATCCATCGTGGCCTCCCTCGGGACGGACTGATTCGACGCTACCATGAACCAGTCCGGTCCATGAGTCAAGCCCGAACGAAAGATCCCGGCATGCGCAAGAAAACGCTTCAGGACATGGCCGTTGGCCGGTTGCAGAAATCAGGAAAATCTGTTCCGACCAAACTCAATGCCATTGGGAGGCGGCCTATACCTCCTACGTATTCAACAAGCGCCAGGTGAAGATCCTGAACCGGTTGCTTGACGGGTTCGACGGCAAGCTCACATCATCGAAATGGGCAAAGATGAACCGCCGCTCTCAGGATACGGCGAACCGGGACATCCAAGATCTGATCAATCGCGGCATCCTCGTCCGCGGCCCGGCCGGTGGTCGCAGCACCAGCTACGACCTGGCAACTGTACGCAACCGGCGGAAGAATGCCCTAAGTCCCACCGTTTGAATGCTTCCGGAACAACCGCGGACTTTCAGCAGAGTATCGTGGCACTGCGGAAAGGAATTGGCGATGAAGGCTATCCGTAGTACCGATGGACCGAACGAGAGGATCGATTCCGTTCCCGCAGAATCCCGATGTTGAGAGTAAGGCATGCTGCATTTTTCGCCCGAAGAGTTTGCCGTCCGTCGCGACAGAACGGAGTCCGCACTGGAGAACAGGGGACTCGACGGAATGCTGATCTTTGCGCCGGAAAGCCATTACTGGCTCACCGGATACGACACGTTTGGGTTCTGTTTCTTTCAGTGCCTCGTGATTGGGGGAACCGAACCGGTACTCTTGACCCGTTCCGCGGACCTCCGGCAAGCTGAGCTGACATCGATCATCAAGGACATCAGGATCTGGAAAGATGGCCGGGATGCCAGACCGGAGTCCGACCTTGCGGACCTGCTCAAAGAACTCGGCCTCGCGGACAAGCGCCTGGGGATCGAATTCGACACCCACGGACTGACCTATCACAACGGCCTGAGGGTTTCGAACGCTCTCGCCGGGCTCGTGGATCTGGTAGACGCCTCGGACCTGTTTCCTTCCCTCCGCCTCGTCAAGTCGGACGCGGAAATCGCCTACGTCCGAAAGGCGGCAGAGCTCGCGGATGACGCATTGGATGCAGGCCTCGAGCACATTGCTCCCGGTGGGTCGGAAAGACGCATCCTCGCGGCGATGCAAGGCGCGGTGTTCGCCGGCGGTGGCGACTACGCGGGAAACGAATTCATCGTCGGGTCCGGCCAGCACGCCCTGTTGTGCCGTTACAGTTCTGGCCGCCGAAACCTGTCGCCGGTTGATCAGTTGACGCTGGAGTGGGCAGGTGCCTACCGTCATTATCACGCCGCGATGATGAAAACCGTCATTGTCGGCGAACCGACATCATATCATCGGTCGCTTCACGCCTCGGTTCGGGAGGCGCTCGAAAATTGCGAAAGCCGGTTGGTGCCGGGGACCAGAGCGGGAGACGTCTATGATGCTCACGGGCAAACCCTCGACGCACACGGCCTTTCGGAGAGTCGCCTGAACGCATGTGGATACTCGCTTGGGGCGAGATTCAGCCCGTGCTGGATGGATCCACCGATGTTCTACGAGGGGGAAGAAACAGTAATCCAGCCCGGGATGGTCTTCTTTCTGCACATGATCGTTATGGACAGCGTGAATCAGACAGCCATGTGCCTCGGCCGGACATCTCTCGTGACCAGGAACGGATCCGAACCACTCTCGTCATATCCGCTTGATTTGATCGTGAAATGAGGCCTTCCACCCGGCCGTGCCGGTCCGACCTCGCAGGAAGCTCGCGAGACGGCAACGTACCGCAGGGGCGCTTTTGGAGCATGATTCCGGGGTTTCGTGCCCGTGTCAGACGCTGTAGGTGCAGAAATCTCTGTCAAACTAGGAAGTCATTCCTTCCAAAATGGATGATGCCGTGAGCCAGACAATCCAAACACGACTGTTGATCGTCGGATCCGGTCCTGCCGGTTACTCGGCTGCGGTCTACGGCGCCAGGGCAATGCTGGAACCCGTTCTCGTGAAAGGTCTGGAGCCAGGCGGCCAGCTGACGACAACGACCGAAGTCGAGAACTGGCCGGGCGATACCGAGGTCCAGGGTCCCGACCTGATGGCTCGCATGGAGGCCCATGCAACATCCGTTGGAACACGGCTTGTTGATGACATTGTTTCTGAACTGGATCTTGGCACAAGACCATTCATTGCCAAGGGCGATAGTGGTACAACCTACGTCTCCGACGCCGTGATCCTTGCGACCGGAGCCCGCGCCAAATGGCTCGGAATCGAATCCGAATCCAGGTTTCGGGGATTTGGAGTGTCCGCATGTGCTACCTGCGACGGTTTTTTCTTTCGTGGGCAGGAAATCGTGGTCGTTGGCGGCGGCAACACCGCTGTCGAAGAAGCTCTGTTTCTCACGAGGTTCGCATCAAAGGTAACGCTTATTCACCGGCGCGACGAACTCCGTGCCGACAAGATCCTGCAGAAACGGTTGTTCAACAACAACAAGATTGAGCCTCTGTGGTTTCATGTGCTCGAAACGGTCAACGGAACCGAAAGCCCGACAAAGGCCGTCACGGGCGTCATCGTCAAACACGTCAGAACGGGCGCAATTCGCGAGATACCCTGCGCGGGCGTATTCATAGCGATTGGTCATGAACCGGCCAGTGAACTGGTCCAGGGGCAACTCGAGACACATATGGGCGGATATGTTGTTACCAGGCCCGGGAGTACAGCTACCGGAATCCCCGGGGTCTTCGCCGCTGGTGACATCACGGATCACGTTTATCGGCAGGCCGTGACGGCCGCAGGGATGGGTTGCATGGCCTCCCTGGAGGCCGAGCGATTCCTTGCCGAGGTCGAATAACACCGGCAAAAAATTCTTGCTCAAGACGTTGAGCGGTATCGTTGGCCAGGTCAAAGGCGTTTCGCCCCCGGTTACTTTCAGACGGGAGTATCGCATGCATCTGTGACAAATTGTTTGGCGTTGTCCGGGTTCGCGACCACGGCCCACCATCCATTTGGATGTAGTCGGCAAGTCAAATCGTCTGGTCCCGGATTAGGATAGACATCGGTCCTCCAAATGCCGATAACACCTTATCAACGGTTCGGCGCTTTGATAGCGGTCGGCACAAGTTCGTCTGACTGACTGTCCGTCGAACGCAATAGGATGGAAATGATGAGAAAAACCGCACTTTCGTATTTTGGAGCGATTGCAGGACTCGCACTCGCAGCCAGCACGGCCCAAGCAGACAAGCTCACCTACTACTGCAGTGCCCAGGAAGACTGGTGCCAGCTCATGGCACGCAGCTTCGAGGAAGCAACCGGCATCGACGTCGACATGACGCGAAAGTCGTCGGGCGAAACCTATGCCCAGGTCAGGGCCGAAGCCTCCAACCCTAAGGGTGATGTCTGGTGGGGAGGAACGGGGGACCCGCACCTGCAGGCGGCAGAGGAGGGATTGACCGAAGAGTATATCTCGCCCATGCGCGACCAGCTTCACGACTGGGCCATCGCCCAGGCCGAAAGCGCCGGGAACAGGACCATTGGCATTTATTCCGGGGCGCTCGGGTACGGATACAACACTGAACTCATTGCAGCCAACAACCTGCCTGAACCATCGTGCTGGGAGGACCTGTTGAAACCCGAATACAAGGGCCACGTGCAAATGGCGAACCCGAATTCTTCGGGAACTGCCTACACGACCCTTGCCTCGATGGTTCAACTGTTCGGCGAGGACGAAGGTTTCGAATTCATGAAAGGCCTTCACGCCAACATCAACCAGTACACCAAATCGGGTTCAGCGCCGATCAAGGCGGCAGGTCGTGGCGAAAACACGATCGGAATCGTGTTCATGCACGATGCCGTCAAGCAGGCTGTCAACGGGTTTCCGATCAAGGTTGTCGCTCCATGTGAAGGGACCGGATACGAAATCGGTTCGATGTCCATCATCAAGGGAGCCCGCAATCCTGAATCCGCGAGGAAATTCTATGACTGGGCGCTTTCGGCCGAAGCGCAAAACCTTGCGTTGCAGGTCAATGCATTCCAGGTCATGTCGAACATAAGCGCCGAGGCGTCACCAAGTGCGCCCGACATGTCGACCATCAAGCTCATTGATTACGACTTCAGGAAGTACGGTTCGTCGGCCGAACGTAAAAGGCTCCTGAAGAAATGGGACGAAGAAGTCTCGACACTTCCACAATGAAGCGTGCAAGAGACTGACCGTCGATCAAAGGCCCGCCCGACCCTGACCTTCTGGATCATCGTCGGGTGGGCCGGGTTTTGCCTCCTGCCCTGGTATGCCGTCGACGACGGGTTCTTCTCGTTCGTCTGGTTGTTTGACGGATACCCGATCGATCCGGATTACGCGCCCGCGGCATTCCTGATCTCGCAAGGGCAAAAACTCTGGTTGTCGCCTCTTCTGTTGCCCCTCGTGATGGCGCTGATCGCCCTCGGACGACGGCAATCCGACGCGGCTACCGCCGTTATTCTCATACTCACCGGTGCTTTCGGATTCGCTTGGCTGATGGCCCAGGGGTTCGGCATCGGAATCAGGGGATTCAGTTTTGATTGGCTGACCGCTCTATTCGGTGATCTTGGAGACCGCCAGTTCGGCATGGGATATGGAGCCCTGCTTCTCGCAACCGCGTTCCTGTTCCTTTTTACGCAGGGCATTGCCATGCGGGGCGCGATCGGTGGAGATGTCTTCGTCGTCGGCGCCATCGGATTCGTCGTCGCCATCGTAACCATATTCGTGTTTTTTCCCATTGCCCGCATGCTGGTTTTCGCTTTCATCACCGAGGAAGGCGCCTATTCACCAACCGTATTTGCCTCGAAGTTCCTTGATGACCGAATCTGGGGACTTGGTTGCCTGTTCGGCACCCGCTGCGGGGCCGCGTGGAATTCGATCTTTCTTGCCGTCCTTGTTGGGACACTGACCACCGTGCTGGGCCTCGCCTTCGCCTTGGTCGTCACGCGGTCCGGTTTTCGTGCGCGACGGCTGCTTCGTGCACTTACGGTTCTCCCGATCATCACCCCACCCTTCGTCATCGGCCTCGCGCTGATCCTGCTGTTCGGGCTCTCCGGAACGGTAACCGAGTTTTTTGCGGAAGTACTCGGCATGCAACCGACACGCTGGCTATACGGCCTTCCCGGGATCCTGATCGCGCAGACGCTTGCATATACGCCGATCGCGTTCCTCGTGCTGATCGGAGTCGTCGAGGGCGTGTCCCCATCCATGGAGGAAGCCGCCCAGACCTTGCGCGCCGACCGCTGGCAGACCTTTTGGACCGTTTCATTACCCTTGATGCGGCCCGGACTGGCCAACGCCTTTCTGCTCGGGTTTATCGAAAGCATGGCTGACTTCGGCAACCCTCTGGTTCTCGGCGGGAATTTCGACGTTCTGTCAACCGAGATCTTTTTTGCCATTGTCGGCGCCCAGTACGACCAGGGGCGCGCGGCCGTTCTCGCGATGGTGCTGCTGTTTTTCACCTTGACCGCATTCTACGTGCAGCGCGCGTGGCTCGGGCGAAAACAGTACACGACGGTTACCGGCAAAGGGGATGCGGGCGTTCATCCGCTGATGCCGAAACGGTTGGCGATTCCAACCCTGGTCGTCGCCGTTGCCTGGGCGACATTTACCGTCATTGTCTATGGCATGATCGTGTACGGCAGCTTCGTCGAACTCTGGGGGGTGCGGAACACATTTACGCTCAAGCATTACGTAACCGCCTTTTCCATCGGCGTGAACGAACACGGAATCCACTGGTCGGGCGCGGCCTGGGACAGTTTCTGGACGACGATCTACATCGCGGCCATTGCGGCTCCCCTGACCGCGGTCGTCGGGCTGACGACCGCCTACCTGCTTACCCGGCAGGACTTCGCCGGGAAAAACACGTTCGAATTCGGAACCATGTTGAGTTTTGCCATACCCGGAACAGTTATCGGAGTGAGTTACATTCTGGCGTTCAATGTCCCGCCGATCGAGATTACCGGGACGGGCATTATTCTGGTGATCAGTTTCATCTTCCGTAACATGCCTGTCGGAATCAGGGCCGGAATTGCCAGCATGACCCAGATTGACCGCTCGCTCGACGAATCTTCGCTGACGCTGGGGGCAAACAGCTGGCAGACATTCCGCAGGGTGATTCTACCGCTGTTGCGGCCAGCTATCCTTGCGGCGCTGGTCTTCAGTTTCGTGCGCGCCATGACCGCGATTTCCGCGGTGATCTTCCTCGTTTCCGCCAAATATGACATGGCGACGAGCTACATCATCGGCAGAGTTGAAAACAACGACTATGGATTGGCAATCGCTTACGCAACGACTCTCATATTCGTCATGCTGACCGCCGTCGGAGTGTTCCAACTCCTTGTCGGTACAACCCAGATCGGTCGGCGAACACAATTCGCACGCTAAAGGAGGCCAAGTGGCAAGAACCAGAATCACGGGAAAGGCCGCACCGGTCCGGTTCAGCAACGTCTCGAAGGTGTACGGTGGCGACGTCATCGCGGTCGACAATATCGACCTCGAGGTCGAGGCCGGGAAACTCGTTACGCTTCTGGGTCCGTCGGGGTGTGGCAAGACAACCACTCTTCGACTGATCGCCGGGCTGGAACTTGCCAGTTCGGGTCGAATCGAGATTGGCGACCAGAATGTCACACGTTTGCCTCCGACCGAGCGTGACGTCAGCATGGTCTTTCAATCATATGCGCTCTTCCCGCACATGACCGTGTTGCAAAACGTCAGCTATGGTTTGAAATTTTCCGGATTTCCGAAGTCAGAAGCGCACGACCGGGCTGTTGCCGGTCTCGAGTTGGTCGGGCTCAAGGGATTTGACGACCGCCTGCCGAGCGAACTGTCAGGAGGACAGCAGCAGAGGGTGGCTGTCGCACGGGCGCTGGTTCTCGAACCACAGGTTCTCCTGTTCGATGAACCGCTGTCCAACCTGGACGCAAAGCTCCGCCGACAGGTAAGAGAGGACATCCGCGGCATTCAGCAGGACCTGCAATTGACGGTGGTATATGTCACCCATGACCAGGAAGAAGCGCTCGCGGTCTCGGATGAAATCGTCGTGATGCGAGACGCGGCGATTGCGCAAACGGGATCACCGAGACAACTCTTCAACGAACCGGTCAGTCAATTCGTCGCGGACTTTATCGGTGAAGCCAACATCGTTCCGTGCGAAATCCTTACTGTCCACGGCGAAACTGCCGAAGTCTCGGTCGCGGGATATCAATTTTCGCTGGCATCGCGCGGACTCGCGCCCGGCCCCGCCATCATGGCCGTGCGTCCGTCCCATCTCCTGATCGATGCACCGAACGGATTCCAAGCACGAGTTACCAAATCGACCTATGTCGGCGTCCGAATGGAGTACACGATTCAGGCGGATTTCGGAGAGCTCTTCGCGATTCAGGACGAGGTTCAGTCGCCGCTCGACGTTGGAGATGTTGTCCATTTGGGGTTCGCACCATCGGGGCCGGTCCTGATTCCGGAGGATTGAACAGGACCAGCGCAGGACGTTTCCCCGGCAATTCCGGTTGCGAACGCAAAGATCCTGCCCAGGCGCCTCAAGGGAGGAACTCCAACCAGTGTCACGGTCGGCCTTGCCAAGCGCATTGATCTTCGACGTTTTCGGTACGCTCGTCGACTATCGGACCTCGGTAGCCCGGGAAGTCGGGCGTGCTTTCGAATGCTGTGGGCAGGACGTTGATTCACTGGCCTTTGCCGATGCATGGCGCGCCGCGTATGATCCGTCGATGGAGCCAATTCGGAGCGGCCGTCGCCCGTATGTTCCTCTGGATGAACTCCATTACGAGAATTTGTGTTCGGTCTTGCGGCAGTTCGAATTGACCGGAATTCTGAACCATGACCGGACAATCGAGCTGTCACGCGCTTGGGAACGGCTGGACCCCTGGCCGGACGCAGTCGCCGGCCTGGATCGATTGAGATCCGGGACATTGATCGCGCCCTGTTCCAACGGGTCGGTCGGGCTCATGGTTCGCCTTGCCCGCCACGCAGGATTTTCCTGGGATTGTATTCTCGGTGCCGACGTTGCGAATTCGTACAAGCCGGATCCGAGTGTCTACCTCGCATCGTGTGAAGCGCTCCGTCTTCCTCCGGGACATGTCATGATGGTGGCCGCACACAACCAGGACCTTGAAGCCGCCGCCGCTGTCGGTCTCCAGACCGGCTTTTTTTCGCGCCCGGCCGAGTTCGGTCCAAGGCAGACAACGGACCTTTTCCCCACAGGGGACTGGACGGTTACGGCCGCCAATGCGGTCGACCTCGCGGGCCGATTCGGATTGTGAGATCGAGCCCGGCCGGTCAGTCGGATTCCTTTGCAGTGGGGGGCAAAAGACATACCTCGTCTTCCCGCGGGGGTGGCCAAGTGATCGCGGGAATACCGTCTCCCTCATTGCCAATGAAGCCGATTTTCGGATATGGTCAATCAAGATCAACTCTGGAGAGGACCACGCCAAAATCCAAATGACGAATGTGCTGAATATGCCCCGTGAGGAAATCCTCAGGATCGAACTGGAAACAAAAAAACGCGAACATCGCGACCTCGACGAAGCCATTGCCGCCCTTCACGAGAACACGCGTCCCGACATGTTGACGCTTCAGAGACTGAAACGAAAAAAGCTGGCACTGAAGGACAAGATTCGCCGGCTGGAAAACGAAATTACGCCTGACATTATCGCCTGATGGCAGGAACTGCCCGGTCTGCAGCAAGCGGAACAGAAATGTCGAATATTCAAGTCGGTATCGTCATGGGAAGTCAGTCGGACTGGCCGACCATGCAAGAAGCGGCTCATGTCCTTGACAGCCTGGATGTCGGCTACGAGGCACGAATCGTCTCGGCGCACCGGACTCCCGATCGACTTTGGGAATATGGACGAACGGCCGCTGAACGAGGGCTGAAATCCATCATTGCGGGTGCCGGGGGAGCCGCACATCTTCCCGGAATGCTTGCATCAAAGACCCGAATCCCCGTCATCGGCGTCCCTATCCAGACATCAGCGCTCGGCGGAATGGATTCCCTCTATTCGATCGTCCAGATGCCCCGTGGATTCCCGGTTGCGACAATGGCAATCGGAGCAGCCGGCGCCACGAATGCAGCACTCATGGCCGCGGCGGTGCTCGCCTTGAGCGACGATGGGGTCGCCGCCCGTCTCGAAGCCTGGCGGACGGCACTTTCTGAATCGGTCGGAGAAAAACCCGTTGACGGCTGACCCGCTTCCGACCGGCTCGACGATCGGAATTCTCGGAGGCGGCCAACTCGGTCGAATGCTTTGTGCAGCAGCGTCGAGACTCGGCATGCAGACGCATGTCCTTGCCGACGGACCCGAACCGCCTGCCGGGCAATTGGCAAACCGGGTCTCGATTTCCGGCTACGACGACCTCGAAGTGCTGCGCCGGTTCGCAACGAGTGTCGACGTCGCAACCTATGAATTCGAAAACATACCCTCGACGACGATCGATGCAGTTGCCGGGTTCTGCCCGGTCCGACCGGGACGGTCGGCGCTCGTGACTGCTCAGGACCGGTTGGTCGAAAAATCGTTTCTTCGGGACATTGGCATCGATGTTGCACCGTTTGTCGGCATCGAAAACCGGAGTGAACTTCTTGATGCCGCCAAGGCCATCGGTTTTCCGGCCATCCTGAAGTCCCGCCGGTTCGGATATGACGGCAAGGGGCAGGCTCGGCTTCGAACCGTGCATGACATTGACCGTGCAATGAACGCCGTCAGCAACAAGCCCGCACTACTGGAACAACATGTCGCGTTCGACCTGGAGATTTCAGTCATCGGAGCCCGGGCGATTGGGGGAACCAAGGTCTGTTTTGGCCCCGGGGAAAACATCCACGAAAACGGAATTCTTCGAACGACCCGCGTTCCTGCGGGGATTTCAATCAAGCTCGAAAATCGCGCAGTCTCGATTTCCGAGACGATCATGGACAAGCTCGACTATGTCGGAGTCATCGGGGTCGAGTTCTTTGTCTCGGGTGAGAACCTGCTCGTCAACGAATTTGCGCCCCGTGTCCATAATTCCGGCCACTGGACACAAAACGGATGCGTTGTCGATCAGTTTGAGCAACACATCCGGGCCATTTGTAACTGGCCGCTCGGCAACGCAAGGCGACACGCCGATGTCACAATGGTCAACATTATCGGTGAGGAAGTCTCTTCGGTGCAGGAACTTGCTCGAAAGGGCAATCATGCAATCCATCTGTACGGCAAGGCCGAAGCCAGGCCAGGCCGAAAGATGGGTCATGTCAACAGGATTTCGCCAACCTCGGGCAACTGACGGTTTGTGACGGCGTCCATCCACGATCAGTCACCGATGTACCGGACTTGATTTCCTTGCGTTTCGCGGCCCGGGAAAAACCTTCGCTGATGGCGATCTTCACCGTGCCGCCAGTCATGGACAAGATAACCGGGTATTGCTCAACAGCACACTGTACCCGGACCGGTTCCGGAGCGACAAGGTAGCCAGTCCGGACCATGTCACATTCCATCGTTGAACAACTGGTCCGCGATAACCCACTGAACCATCTGCCGAGCATTTTTCTACCCAGCGCGACGTCGGAAGGCGCACCGGCGCGGCGTGTACACTGGCAGTTGAAAATCTGACAGCTTGCGTCGAAATGCATGGCAAACTTTCACACAATGACCTGAACGGTGCGCGGATGAATCTTCACAACGCGAATGCAAATGCGACTTTTGCCTCGTGCCCGACGATTTGGTTCAGCCATACGTTTGAGATGGCAGACTTGTGATGAAAACCGCCGTCAATCTGAGCGATCGGTTACTGCTCCAAGCCAAGGGAAGGGCGGCTCGAGACGAAATCACGCTGACGAGATTCGTCGAAGACGCGTTGCGGGCGCGGCTTGCAGTGGCGCACAACCTCAAGGCACCATTCCGTTTGAAATTGAAGACCGTCAAGGGAGATCGGCCTCCCAATGTCGACATCTGCGATCGGGACGTGCTCTATGACGCAATCGACCGACGGTGATTTGCGGTTGACACAAGCATTCTGATTTTCGCTCATCGTGCCGAGAGCGAATTGCACGAGGCGGCAGCATCACGGCTCGTCGCTCTGTGCGAAGGAGTGGAATGATGTGCGCTCCCGGTTTTCTGCGTTACGGAGTTCATGCGGGTGGCGCCACACAAGCGGGTTTCAACCCGCCGTCGAGTGCGGCGCAGGCCGCGGAGTTCATCGAAGGCTTCACAGCCGCTCCAAGTTGGGAGTTCGTCCAAACGGGGGCGGAGTCTCTGCAACGGCTGCTTGCGACTGCCCGAGAGACAGATTCGCGCGGCAACCTGATGTCCGATGCCCGAATTGCTGCAGCGTGCTGGGAACACGGGATTCTCACGAACGTCAGCGATTTCGCGCGGTTCGTGGCGTTGCATGTGCAACGCCAAAGATAACGGTGCACGTGAAAGCACCGGACTTCCAATTGAATTGCAGGCCGAATTTCGGATCGTTTCGTCGCAGTACCGGAACCATTTTCCTGGATTGCTCCAAATTCTCGGGAGTATGGGCGAGCCTGCGCGGTGGACGACACCTTCCGGAATTCCGAGGTCCGGTGTCGTGCCGTTTTGTCGGCGCGTATTTCCGTTTTAATTGCGGACCTGCATCAGGTCATTCCAGTCACAGGCACCCAAGGGGTCCAAGCCTCCGCGCGCAGGTCGTCACGGATGAGTACTTCCGTGGCCAGACACTGGCGTCGTCGGCATCTCTTCCGCAAATGACCTGTTCCAGCCAAAGCATTTTCAGCCAGGACAGAACCGCGGAGTAATATGCCGGACAACTTCATCGGGGCGTTGCCAATGAGGACCAGGTAAATGGGCACCGACTACGAATGCTGCCAATGGCTTCACGTCGAGAACATTCACGGACGCAAGCGAACAACGAAAGGGGCAGGAGTTTTCCTAAAGGCACCAATTGAGAACCGCGCAGAATTTCCGCAATCGCCATGATCCGAAAGATCCGACAACCTTCACGACCTAATGGAACACCCAACACCGATTGCGATACCCGTTCGACCAATCAAGGCTTAAGCCAGCTTCGTGTCTCTTTTTCAGTAAAACCGCATTCGGATCGATGACTGGTTCCACACTTTCGTGAATGGAACGAATTCTATTCATTTATTGCAGCGTATTTCGGGATCAACATAGAAGAAAATGGTCCGGTTTAGTTCCGGGAATCGTCGGGAAATCTATTGATCTCCCGACGATTTCAGCATCAGGCGCTTACATCATGCCGCCCATGCCGCCCATGTCCGGCATCGCCGGCGCATTGTTTTTCGGCTCAGGACGATCTGCAACCATCGCCTCGGTCGTGACCAGGAGCCCGGCAATGGAAGACGCATCTTCCAGAGCTGCCCGGACGACCTTTGCAGGATCAATGATCCCATCGGCAATCATGTCGCAATACTCTTCGGTCTGCGCATTGAAACCGAAGTTCCTGTCGTCGCTCTCGCGAACCTTGCCAGCAACAACCGCGCCGTCGACGCCGGCGTTCTCGGCAATCTGGCGAAGCGGAGATTCGAGCGCCCGCCGCACGATCGCGATTCCGGCGTCCTGGTCGGCGTTCTCTCCGCTCAAGCCGTCGAGCGCCTTCGCCCCCAGCATCAGCGAAACACCGCCGCCGACAACGACACCTTCCTGAACCGCGGCACGGGTCGAGTTCAGCGCGTCGTCCACACGGTCCTTGCGCTCCTTGACCTCGACCTCGGTAGCACCGCCAACGCGAATCACCGCAACCCCGCCGGCAAGTTTCGCCAACCGTTCCTGCAGCTTTTCACGATCGTAGTCGGACGTGGTTTCTTCGATCTGGCTGCGAATCTGGGCCACGCGGGCTTCGATTTCCGCCTTCTCACCGGCACCATCGACGATGGTCGTATCGTCCTTGTTGATCGAGACCTTGCGGGCACTCCCGAGCATATCCATGCCGACGTTTTCCAGCTTCATTCCGAGGTCCTCGGAAATCACCTGTCCACCCGTCAGGATGGCGATGTCCTGCAGCATTGCCTTGCGGCGGTCACCGAAACCGGGCGCCTTGACCGCCGCGATCTTGAGACCACCGCGGAGCTTGTTGACAACCAGCGTGGCGAGGGCTTCACCTTCGACGTCCTCGGCAATGACCAGAAGCGGCTTCCCCGCCTGGATGACGCTTTCAAGAAGCGGAACCATGGCCTGCAGGGAAGACAGTTTCTTCTCGTGCAGGAGAACGAGGCAATCGTCGAGCTCGGCAGTCATCTTGTCGGCATTGGTGACAAAATACGGAGAAAGGTAACCGCGATCGAATTGCATGCCTTCGACCACATCCGTTTCCGTTTCGAGGCCCTTGTTTTCCTCGACCGTGATCACGCCTTCGTTGCCGACTTTCTGCATCGCATCCGCGATCTGTTCGCCGATCTCGGATTCGCCGTTGGCGGAAATCGTTCCCACCTGGGCAACCTCGGCCGAATCCTTGACCTCACGCGACATCGCCTTGATTTCGGACACGACCTTGCCAGTCGCAAGATCGATTCCGCGTTTGAGATCCATTGGATTCATTCCGGCGGCGACCGACTTGAGCCCCTCACGAACGATTGCATGAGCAAGAATCGTCGCCGTGGTTGTGCCGTCACCCGCCGTATCGTTGGTCCGTGACGCAACTTCGCGCACCATTTGTGCGCCCATGTTCTCGAACTTGCCTTCGAGTTCGATTTCCTTTGCGACGGTCACACCGTCCTTTGTAATGCGCGGTGCACCGAAGGACTTGTCCAGAATGACATTGCGTCCTTTCGGGCCGAGCGTCACACGGAGTGCGTCGGCCAGAACCGACACGCCCTCAAGCATCTTGTTGCGGGCATCCGTGCTGAATTTTACGTCTTTGGCTGCCATTTTTCAGTTTCTCCTCAGTGTAATGGCCTTGTCCCTCAGTCCTCGAGAATTCCGAGAACATCGGATTCCTTCATGATCAACATCTCTTCACCGTCGATCGTGACTTCGGTTCCGGACCATTTTCCAAACAGAATTCGGTCACCTTTCTTGACGGACACCGGAATCAGCTCTCCGCTGTCCTTGCGCGCGCCTTCACCGCACGAGATGATCTCTCCTTCCGATGGTTTTTCCTTGGCGCTATCCGGGATAATCAATCCACCAGCTGTTTTTTCATCGCTCTCGATTCGACGAACCAAGACACGATCATGCAAAGGCTTGAATGCCATCGCGTCGCTCCCTACATGGTTTGCATTCGAATTAAACTTTGCCCCTCAAAATTCGGAGCACTCGGTTGTTAGCACTCAGCCGTATCGGCTGCTAACAACGGGTCAGATAGATCGGAGGTTGCCCGTTGTCAAGAGCGCGCAACCAAGGAAATCGCGACTTTCCGACACGATCCTCCCGTTCGTGGGAAAATGCGCCGTCACGCCAACCATTGAGGCCGCCTCGAACGGGTCCTCGAAATAAACCCGGTCCCAAAGGCGGATGCGATCAGTGCCCTGCGGTCCCTGCCGCTCAATTGACGAAATGAATCGTGTCGAATTCCTGCCGCCATTCGGCCACTTCAGGGGCGAGCGCCCCGGGATCATCGCTTCCGAGGGCATCGGCAATCAGTCCGGCCATCCGCTCGCAATCTTTCGGCGTCACGCCCCAGCGGACCAGTTCCGGCGTCCCGATCCGAAGCCCGTTCAGATCGTCCGGAACCCCTTCGATCGGCAGCCCGATGCCGCAGGCGAGGAACCCCGCGCCGCGCAGCTTCCTGGATGCGGCCTGCCCACCGCCGAATGGCGCCGCGACGACCGCAAACTGATGTGAACGCGTGAACCCGTCCCCGCGGGCGAAAACCTGTATTCCGGCTGAATCAAGTGCCTCGGCCAACGCTGTCGATGTCCTGATCATCTCCCGGGCGTAAGCGCGGCCATGTTCTCTCCAGTCAAGCATCGTTACTGCCAGCGCCGCCGACTTCGCCGCATCGAAGTTCGCGGTCATGCCCGGAAAGGCGATCGCGTCAAGGCGTTCCGCCATACTGGCATCGTCCGAGACGATCAAACCGCCGGCGGGACCTCCGAGGCTCTTGTAGGTACTCATGGTCATGAAATGCGCACCGTTCTTCAACGGGTTCGGCCAGGCACGGCCGGCGATCATACCGCACTGGTGCGCCGCATCGAACATGACATATGCACCGACATCGTCGGCGATCTCGCGGACCCCGGCAACCGGATGTTCGAACAGGTTCAGGCTCCCCCCGACTGTAATCAGGCCGGGCCGGTGCCGCCTTGCCATTCGGGCCAGGCCATCCAGGTCGACCGTGTACTTGTCGGCACGGACAGGCGCCGGAACGACTTCCAGTCCGAACAGTCCCGCGCATCCGGCAAGATGATGCGTGACGTGGCCGCCGATACTCGCCGGAGGCACAATGATCGTGTCGCCAGGCTTGCAGGTCGCCATGAACCCGAAAAGGTTCGCGAGGGCGCCGGACGGCACGCGGATCTCCGCGTATGCCGCATCAAAGATTTCCGCGCACAACCCGGCACAGATCACCTCGATCTCTTCGATGGCCTCAAGGCCCATCTCGTACTTGTCACCCGGATAACCCAACGATGGCCGTGATCCGACTCCGGAAGCCAGTAACGCCTCTGCCTTGGGGTTCATCACGTTGGTCGCCGGGTTCAGGTTGAAGCAGTCGCGTTCGTGGATTTGCCGGTTCTTCATTGCCAAGGCGTTGACCCGCGCCAGAACGTCTTCCGAACTCTGCTGGGCGGTTTCCCGCGAGATCGCCTGAACAAAGGCTTCGCACCGCGCCGGAACCCAGTCCCTGTACTGAATTGTCATGTTTCTCACCCTTTTCCATGATTGGACGATCGACAACGAGGCCTCGTGACGGGCCGAGAGTTCCTGCCCCAGGTCACGGTCGTTTTCCTGGCTTCCCTTGCCCTTGTCCCCTGATTCGTTTTGTTGCCAACGTCGTCACGAGCCCGACGACCGAAATTGCCGGGGATTGCGGACGTGTCACGATCATATCGACCACATGGCGACGATCACCGGTGATCATCGCCGCCGGATCGGCCCGGCATCCGGTGCGGTTCCATCGACACAGGAGGACCCTCTTGCAGGTCCGGTGCAGGTCTGGCGCATCATGGAGAGCGCACGATGCCTTCGCCCGAAAGTACAGTAGAGTGATCGAGAGGCCGATCGAAACTGACGGGGAATTTTCCTTCCAGGCACCTGCCGCCGTTGCCCGGCAGGTGGTCTGGATATTGGTTCAGCGCTCATATAGACAACGACCGGAAGAGGTCTGCTGCTCCAGCACGGCCGGACTGCATGATCTTGCTTTCTCAATCGGACATTCCGTCGTGACTACCGTTATCGACTCGCTTGACGAGATCTCTTGTCGCTTCGAAGCAGTTTTTTGTGATCTCTGGGGGTGTCTTCACGACGGAATAAGGCCATTTCCGTCGGCTGTCCAAGCACTTGATCGATTCCGCCGGCGAGGTGGTTATGTCGTACTGCTGACAAATGCACCTCGCTCGCGCTCCAGGGTTATCCGGCAACTCGACCAGATTGGGGTGCCCCGCAACCTCTACCATGATGTTGTGACAAGCGGTGATGCGGCCCGCCGCGCGCTTGCGCTTGGAGAATTCGGCCGGTCTGTCCACCATATAGGACCGCGGCGGGAAGAGACCTTTTTCAATCATGAAAACGAGGACGGTCTCGAAGGACTTGGCGAAATCATGTTGACCACGCTGGAGGCCGCGCAGGGACTTGTTTGCACAGGCCTCGTAGATGATACGACCGAAACACCGCAAAAGTACCTCGGCCTGTTACATTCTGCCCGGGACCGCCACCTGAAAATGCTGTGTGCCAATCCCGACCTCATGGTCGACCGGGGCAGGAAACGCGTATATTGCGCCGGAGCCCTCGCTGCCCTTTACTCTGAAATCGGCGGCCGTGTGTCGCTGTTCGGCAAGCCGCACAAGCCAATCTACACGACTGCGCGGCTCCGAATGAACGCGGCAATGGGCCGGATCATCGAAGATCGCCACATTCTCTGCATCGGCGACGGAATTCACACCGACATCGAGGGGGCCGTACGCGAGAATCTTCCAAGCCTGTTCGTCACAGGTGGACTGTCCCGGGCTGCAACGGCCACCACGCGCAGTCCCGACCGCATTCGCCTGGAGTCCTTTCTTGCCGAACAAGCATCGGAAGCCAGGCCTGACACGGCAATCGGGCACTTGCGGTAAAAAGAAACTTGACCAGGTCATACCAGTGGCGCACAGCCGCACACGGGTCCAGCACATTGTGTGCTGCAGGTTCATGAGTGAGTGATTTTGCATCGGCAGGCAACGACTGAACCATGGACGCCTCGACATGACCGATCAGAAAGGACGCCTCCGAAATATCCCCGTAGGTACAATCTGTATCGAGGATCTCGAACTCGGAATGTCCCGTTCGATCGCCAGGGTTTTCACCGATGCGGATACCGCCGCATTTTCTGAACTGTCTCTGGACTTCAATCCGATACACCACGATGAAGCCTACGCAAGAGAGACGATATTTGGCGGCCGGATTGCCCATGGCATGATGTACGCTTCATTGATCTCCGCGGTCATCGGAGAACAGCTTCCGGGTCACGGGTCGGTTTATCTCGGGCAATCTTTGAAATTCCTCGCGCCTGTCCGTCCCGGTGATCAGGTCGAAGCACGTGTCACGGTCAAGGAGATCGATTATTCAAGACGTCGCGTAACGCTTGATTGTGAATGCAGTGTCGGGAATAAGGTCGTGCTCGTCGGCGAGGCTCTCGTCTTGGCGCCGAGCCGGAAATTCGACTAACGATTCAGACATTCGATTGATGCGCATGCACATTGTCCGGAAACATGACGACGTTCCAGGTGAGTGTCTCGGCGCGGCCGTGGCAATCGGGAACTTTGACGGAGTCCATATCGGCCACCTTTCGGTTTTGCGTTGGGCAATCGAGGTGGCAGGTGACCTCGGACGCACAGCCGGTGTCATCACGTTCGAACCACATCCGCGGCAGTTCTTTCAACCGAACAAGCCGGCCTTTCGACTGATGACACGTGAAAGCCGGGCCAGACGACTGCAGATGCTCGGTTTCGATGTCGTTTTCGAGATCACGTTCGATGCCCGTCTCGCCAACGCGACGGCCGAGGAGTTCTCACGGTCGATCCTTGCTGTTCGTCTGGGTATTTCTCACGCGATCGTTGGGGCGGATTTCAGATTCGGCAAAGCGCGCGCGAGCGACGCGAGCGACCTGTCAAGATTTGGCGACCAGTTCGGTTTCGGAGTCACGGTTCTGCCACTCAAGGTCGATGGAGACACGGAATACTCGTCGACCGCAGTACGCAAGGCGCTCGCGGCCGGTCACGTCAGGGAAGCAAATTCAATTCTCGGGCACCACCACCGAATCGAGGGGTGCGTCATCCATGGGGAGAAACGCGGGCGCGACTTGGGAATTCCGACCGCAAATCTCTCGCTGGACAATCTTTTCGTGCCTGCCCATGCCGTCTATGCGGTCTCGGTTGACATCATTGACGGGGAGCATGCCGGAAACTACGGAGGTGTCGCGTCGATCGGGACAAGACCGACATTTGGAGATAGCCAGCCTGTCCTCGAGGTCCATGTCTTCGGGTTTGACGGCGACCTGTACGGGACCCGATTGTCGGTTGCACTCCTGGATCATCTGCGCCCCGAGACCAAATTTGACAGCATCGACGAACTGGTCGCGGCAATGCACGCAGATTGCGAGCGCAGCCGGGAGGTACTCGCGGCCATTGCAGTATCTGGCAGCCGGGACCAGGACGGGAAACCCGCAACAGGCCTGTAGTTGGCTCTTTCATTGGCGGCCGAATTCCGACAAAAGTGCCGAATGCGTAATCCAGAGAATGGCGAATGTCTCAGACCGGGATTCTGGGTTGACCTTCCGCTCGAAGAACTCAATCGTTCTGAATGGGAGGCGCTGTGTGACGGATGCGGGAAGTGTTGCCTGCTGAAACTCGAGGATGTGGAAACGGGAGAGGTACGCTACACCGGCGTCGTCTGCCGCCTGTTCGATCATTTCCATTGCCGATGCCGGAATTACCCGCGGCGCCTCGACCTGGTTTCGGATTGCATCCGGTTCACCCCCGAATCCGTCGCGGAAACCTCCGGATGGATGCCGAAAACCTGCGCGTACAGGCTCCGCCATGAAGGGAAACCCCTGCCCGCCTGGCACTATCTGAAGTCCGGAGACAAGGAACTTGTTCATAGCCTGGGCCATAGCTTGAGGGGAAAGAGAATCCGAAATGAGCGGAATGTTCCAGCATCACGTCTCGAGGACCATGTTCTGGACGACCCTTCGGCCGGGACCATCGCCTGAATGTTCTTTGCGTCCGACAATTCCGGACCCGCAGCGCCGCAGATCATAGACGCGCTCGTCGCCGAAAACCGGGGCTATTCCCAAGCCTACGGAAATGATGCGACCATGCAGTCCGTCGCTGAAAACATTCGAACGGCGTTCGAAGCACCCGATGCGGCGGTTTATCTGGTTGCGACGGGAACGGCGGCAAACGCACTCTCGATCGCAACACTGACGCGTCCCTGGCAGACGGTTTTCTGTCACGAACACGCACATGTCGAGGAAGACGAATGCGGCGCCCCGGAGTTTTATTCGGGGGGCGTCAAACTGACGACCGTGGGCGGTGCCGACGGAAAGATCAAGCCTGAATTGCTGAGCGGGGAAATCCGAAAGACCGGGTGCCTCGGCGTGCATGGTGTCCAGATCGGTATCCTGTCGATTACCAATGTCACCGAGCGTGGCACGGTCTATTCGCCCGAGGAAATCAGAACGTTGACCGGAGTTGCTCGGGACTACGGGATGCGCTGCCATCTCGACGGTGCCCGGTTGGCCAACGCGCTTGTGGCGACGAGGTGCACGCCGGCCGAAGCAACCTGGAAATCAGGTATCGATGTCGTCAGCCTCGGGGGGACCAAGAATGGTTTGATCGGGGTCGAGGGCGTTGTCCTGTTCGATCCCGAACTCGCGTGGGAATTCGAACTCCGGCGCAAACGCGGCGGCCACCTGTTTTCAAAGCATCGATTCCTGTCAGCCCAGATGAAAGCCTATTTCGCGGACGGGTTGTGGTTGGATCTTGCTGGACGTGCAAATGCCGCAGCATCGAGATTGGCCGAGGGGCTCTCGAGGATCGGAACGGCGCATTTCGTCCACCCTGTCGACGCCAATATGATCTTTGCCGGGTGGTCACGTTCGGGCCATGAACGGGCGCAATCTGCGGGCGCCCAATACTACCTCTGGCCCCCGCACCAGAATTCGTCTGACCGTGACAACGATATTCTGACTGCCCGCCTGGTGTGCAACTGGGCGACAACTGACGACGAGATCGACAGGTTCCTGGAGTTGATTGACGATAGGAACACGTGAGGCCCTTGCCATCAACCTGAAGAACCCCGATTCCGGATTGCGGCTGGGGGTTCTGCTTGGAGCCTCCTGTAACCGCCTGCACGTTCGCGGGCCTCGAACCTGGCATGGCAGACCCTTGGCCAATTGCCCGGCGGAATGTCTCCACGGTAGAGGCAGGCGCGGTATCAGCGATGTCTTGATCGCGGAAGTCCGCATCGCCCTGCCCCTCTCGAGCAACGAGCCGAAGCGCAAGAGAAGCTTGCTTGCTTTCGGAGAGATGCAATCCCGGCCAATTGTTCCCATGTATTTCCCGCAAAGTTCGAAAATTTTGTTGACGATTTATCCCACTGATGACAGATCGTCGCATCAACAATCGTTTGCTTTCGCTACGGCCCTTCGGTTTGTTCGCCATCCTGACTGACCGGACCGGTTGGAGCCTTGCTCCCGCCACGCCCACGATGACTTTCTACGTCCCTGCTCGCAGGCACCAGGTCACCCCGGTACCCGTGGGATATGCTACGGCGCCAAACCAAGAATTGCGCCGGCGGGACTTCCACCCGCTAGTTCAGCAGCCAGACTCGCTGCACGCCCGTCAGTTCGCGCAGCACGCTTCCAGTTCGGCCTGCGCCTGATCGAGCGACTCCTGCGCCGGAACATCGTTGTTGCGCAGCGTTCGCAAAACGGCATCCACCAAGATCGGCCAGACCAGGTTGAACTCATCCGCGTGACCCGGAATCGCCACCGGATGCGCCCCACCCGAGCTGGCGATATAAGGCTTCAGATAGGGTTGCTGGGCGATCTGCTCTTCGTTCAGCGCGTTCTTGCCGTAAGGAATGTAGGGACTGTAGTTCGCAAACTGCGATTGCAACTCCGAACTGGCTGCGGTCTTGAGAAACTCGAAGGCCGCATCCGGGTTGTCGCTGTCGGCACTGACAGCCAGCGCCATGTTGATGCCCCCGGTGCCCGGGCCGTCCCACGGATGCTGGGCGGACTTATAGCAGTCGAAGTTATCCGGGTTGTTCTTGCGGATAAACGGGAACTGCCACTGGCCGTCGATGGTCATGGCCGATCCGCCGGTGGCAAACAGTGCGCGCTGATCGGTTTCGGTCATTCCCTGCGGCACCAGTCCTTCGGAGTAGAGCGTCTTCATGAAGTTCAGCGCATCCACCACAGGCTGCGAATTGACCGTGAAGTTGCCGTTTTCGTCCGCGTAGGAACCGCCATTCGCAATGCTCCACATCAGCAGCATCTCATAGGTCGGATCCTCGTTCGCGTTGACCATATTTGCGCCGTAGCGCGTCACACGGCCCCCGTCGTCGCGCACGACCAGCTTTCGGGCGTGGTCGAGGAATTCCTCCGGCGTAGCCGGCGGGCCGGAAAGCCCGACCTCCTCGAAGTAGCAGGCGTTATAGATGAGTTCCAGCGTGCGCCCGGTAATGGGCAGGGCATAGATATCGCCATCCTTGCTGAGCGCGTCAAAGCCGCCCTCGACGATCATATCCTCAAGTCCCGCGGCTTTGATCTTATCTGTCAAAGGCATGACCAGCTTACCCGCCAGCATCTCGCCCAGGTTGTTGGGGTTGACGATGACGACGTCCGCGCCCGCGCCGCTGACGGCCTGAATTGTGAGCTGCGAGTAGTACTCGCTCGCCGGCGTGTTGCGCGGCACAACTGTATGGCCACTGTTGCTGTTGTAGGTGTCCACCAGCAGGTGCCACCATTCGCCCATGCCCGGCGCGTCATAGTCGATGACCATGAAGTCGATTTCGTCCGCCGTTATTGTTGTGACGGGCACCGCGGCGAACATGGCCCCGGCCAACAAGGCGCTGGCTTTCCATAGCTTATTCATGTCACTTCCCCCATTGAACACGTCCTGTTCGCGCAGGGGCCACACGGTCGGGCGGACGCCCTGCGCATTCACTCTGCCCGTTAACCAGAGGGTAAGTGTTGCGCGGTGGCTGACCTAATTTTTTTGGAATAGCTGGATGACCGATTGTGCGGTTGGATCAGCCCGCCCCCTCAATCCGGCGCCACAACTGGCCTTCAACGTCCGAGCGGCGCAGCGACACGCCCAGCCCCGCACCCTGCGGCAGTGGAAGACGGCCCTGGTCCAGCGTCTGCTCGACCGGGTGATCAATCAGCGGGATATAGCCGGGCTCAAGGTGGAATTCGGGGAAGATCTCCAATGAACGGAAATTGGGGATGGAGGCCGAAAACTGCACGGCGATCACCGAAGCCAGCGTGGTGCCATAGTTATGCGGCGACACGCTGGTGTTGTGAACCTCACCCATCGCGGCGATCCGACGGGCCTCGGCCAGGCCGCCTACATTGCAGATGTCGGGTTGCAGAATATCGACCGCCCCAGTGCCCAGCAGGCGATGAAATCCGTATCGCATATAGACTCGTTCCCCGGCCGCGCAGGGGATGGGCCGATCAAGGTTGCGCAGAGCATCCGGCGCTCCAGGGTCCATCGGTTCTTCGACAAATCCGACATCAAAATGGGCCAGCCGCCGCAGCAGCGGGCGCATCTGATCGGCGTGCAGACCACCGCCAAGATCCAGCAGAATATCGACCCCGGGCCCGACGACGGTGCGCAGTTCCCTGACCCGGCCCACCGCAAGTTCAAGCAGGCCGGGATCGACCCGCCTCCTTGTGGGGTGGCGGATCACGGTCTCCGGGTCCATCAGCCCCAGCGGATAGAGCTTGAGTCCACGCGCGCCCGCCTCGACCGCCCGCTGCCCGGCCTTTGCAAAATCCTGCGCGGTTTCGCAGCCCATCCACCATCCATTCGCATAAGTGTCGATCTTGTCGCGGAACGGCCCACCGAGAAGACTGTAGACCGGCACCCCAAGCGCCTTGCCCTTGATATCCCACAACGCGACCTCTATCGCGCTCATCGCGGCAGACGTGATCGCGCCGCCGCCCTTGGTCCAGTAGCCGCGCTCATATAGATTGCTCCAGATCAGCTCGACCGGTCCGGGGTTCTGGCCGAGTACGACGGATTGCACCAACTGCGCGACCATGGCTGCGGTGGCCTCGGTTCCCATTCCGTAAGCGATCCCGGCTTCGCCCAGCCCGCTGATCCCTTGGTCGGTTTCTAGCTCGAGGATGATGCCTGTTCGGTTTCCCACCGGCACCACGAATATGTTCGCCGCGACTGTTTTCATCTGACCCTCATCCCCGTCCTGTCCGCCCCGCTCATGATCCACGGCGGCCAAGCGCTTGGCAAAGCACTATTTGTCCGAATGGCCGTCGCATCAGGAATAGGTCATATGGAAATGCGGAACGTCGCGAAACATTTCCTGCATACGGCGTTCATCGTCCTCCATCTCGGCGATCAGCCAGTCACGCACGGCCACTACACTGGGGCGGATGGCACGCTGGCCCGAGGTCACGAGGTGATAGTTGCGGTCGGATTCGATAACCGCGTCGGTCGCCGGCACTAGCGATTCGTCGATGATCAGCCGCGAGACGACCGAGGTCCAGCCTAAGGCTACCGAGTATACATAACTCTGCATGGCAACGTTCTATCCCCTGGCTCTCAGTGCATGCTTCTGGCCGTCCCGGAACCCGACTTCACGACCGATTTCATGGCCCAGCGCGGCGCTCGTCAGCCGCGTCTGCCCGTGCCACATGATCTGGTTTCCGGGCTCCGGATCGTGCTTTCGGTCTCGGTAGCCGCCCAGATGCGCAACCAGGCGCGCGCTGACCATTAGTCATTTATTGACTGAACATTGATCTTGTGCAAAGCGCTTGAGGTGCCGTTCTTCACGATCCTTTCCATGGTCTGTGCGCCTGACGACATGCGGGCGTAGCCTTCCCAGACGAGCTGGTGGCCCGGCGGGCCGTCGTTCTTCCGGTTCAGGTATCCGCCGAGGCGGGCCACCAGCAGCACCGCCTCCCCGAGGGAGACGGCGTCCAGTTCGGGCATCTCTCCGGGGTTCGTCTGGCAGGGCAGGCTGAATCCCATGTGGTGGGCATAGTCCAGCAGCATCGCGATCTCCGACTTCGCGAACAGGTTTTCGGCCGGCAGCTCCGGCGTGGCCCGCCCGAGCAGCGTCAGCGCCGAGAGGCGCCACGCGATCACCGCGTTCAGCGCGACCGCACGCTTGATCCGCTCCGCCGTGCTGTGGGCCGTCTTCTCCACGTCGCACCCGGACTTCAGGATCCTGTGCCAGTCCTCGATGCGCCACCTCAGGGCGTAGAGGTCGAGAACCTCCACCGCCGCCTTCCGCTCCGCGACGGGAAGGGTCGTCAGCAGCAGCCATTCCACCGCCTCGGCGCCGGAGGGCGGCTCGGGCTCGCGGACGTGGACGGCCGTCAGCCGCATCGGCTCCGTGCCGAGCCGTCCCCGCGCCGCCCGCGGCACCGGAACCTCGAGCGCCTGCCAGCGCAGTTGCGCCGTCGCCCTTCGGGCCTCCCGTCCGGCGAAGCCCTTCTGGCCCCGCGCCGCCCGCCGCGCCGAGGCCCTGTCGATCCGGATCTCGTGCTCTCCGTCCGGCGGCGCGTTGCGCATCCGCGTGAACAGGCTCTCCCCGTCGGGGAAGGCCCGGTCATGTTTGGCCCGGACCAGCAGTTCCGCCCCGCCCTCCGCCTGGCGCTCGGCGAACAGCGCCGCGATGTCGCCCTCCCGGTCCATCACCGAAACCGTCCGCGTGCCGGGAGCCGCCGCCGCCAGCTCCGAGGCGTCCCGCCATCCCCGCAGCCAGCGGGCCGATTTCCGTTCCTCCGGCGGCTTGCCCTTGTCCGCCTTGCCGTCCGGGCAGGCGAACTCGATCCGCGCAACCCCGAGCGGCAGCCCGTCCCCGTTGACCGCGAACGTGCTGTGCATGTGAATCCCCAGCGTGCCGGCCGCACCCTTGGTGCGGGAGATGACGCCGAGGCCGGAGCAGCCCCCGTGGGTGGCGAAGTTCAGGTCCGTCCCGTCCTGGATCAGCAGCGCCGTCTCCGCCCCGCGCATGCGTTTCAGCGTCCGCTCCCGGTGGGCCGAAAGGATCGCCTCCGGCGTGAAGCCCCCCTCCTCGGGGCGCTCGATCATCCTGTAGTATCCCGTCACCGCCGCCTGGTCGCCGCAGGCGGCGGAGAAGAAGGTCTTCGAGGGGGCCATCGACTGTATCCTCACGCTCTTCACCATCCGCTTGACCAGCGCCCCGCCGAGCGCGGCCGCACCGAACTCATTCTCCGCCCAGACGTCCATGTCAAGCCCGTCGCCGGGGCCGAGAACCGACCGCGGACGGGGCGGCGGTGTGCAGCCTCTCCCGGGGGCGCCGAGTTCGACGCGCCAGTTCCGGCAGAGCGGGCGCATCCATATCCCCTTGCGCTCCACCCTCTGGCCGGAAGCCGCGCGGCGCCCGCGCCCCGAGCTCTCCCCGACCCATGTCCAGCCCGCCGCCGCCAGGCTCGCGCCGCCGAATTCCGGCCCGGTGAAGGTCTCGCAGAGTCCCGGCGAGATCCCGTAGCGGTCGTGGAAATCCCCCGCAAGGCGGCGGAGGCAGAGGCCCAGCGCCTTCGAGGCCAGGTTCCGGCAGCGCACGTCGCGCCGGATCAGGAACCGCGACATCCCGACCACGTGGCGCAAGCCGGCCTTGCGCTCCTCGGCCGTCCACCCGATCCAGCTGTCACGGGGCCCCAGGGCGTTGCAGGGACTGGCGAAGACGAAGCCGCCGAGCCAGCCGTGGTCCGAACCGACCAGGTAGCGCAGCTGCCGGCCGCCGTGCTGGACCGCGCCCTGCGGATGCTCGTCACGCAGAAGCGTCGACAGGATGCGTCGCTCATCCCCGTCCTCGACCGGCTTCAGATGGAGACCGACGATCTCGCCGGCCCACTCCGGAACCCCGGTCGCCGCAGCGACCGGCCCGTCCAGGACCCGCGGGCTCCGCGCAACCCCGACGCCGCGTCCCGGCGGCGGCAGGCGGATGCGGCCCGCATCCTCGAGCTCGCGCAGCGCCGTCAGGCAGCTGGACACGCGCAGCTCTCCCAGGACGTCGACGAAGCCGAACACCTCGCAAACCTCCCGGGCCATCTCCGAGCGCCCGGAAAAACTCTCCGCAGACGGCAAGGCCGACAGCAGCTCCCGGCCACGGTCGGAAAAAAGAGTGCTTCGGATCGGGTGATTCGCCGTCATGACGCAACAATAACCGCCAGGATGGCAAATTACTAGTGTTGAATCGATCAATGGGCAGGGCGCCCGATCCCGATGCGCTGCTGCTGGACGAACCGCTGAGCGCACTGGATCTTAGCCTGCGGAGGCAGATGAAGCAGGAACTAAAGAGCATCCAGCGGTCGACCGGCAATGCCTTTGTCTTTGTTACCCATGATCAGGAAGAGGCGATGTCGATGTCTGATCAGATCGCTGTGATGAATGCGGGCCGTATCGAACAGATCGGCCCGCCGGAGAAGATCTACCTGCGCATCGAAGGGCAACTGAGCGACCGGATGTATCTGGGCAACCGCACGCATCTGTCGCTGCGGCTGGCAAATGACGAGGTGATCCAGATTGAAACCCGCGGCAAATCCGCACCCGACGCTGAGATCACGGGCCATTGTGCCCCGTCCGGCGCGGTGGTACTCGCCGAGACCTCTGACATCCCATGAACGGAGACGCCACATGGAAGAAATCGACGCCGACCGCGTGCATGAGCTGACCGACTTTGCGGGCCTGATCGCCGCGTTTGAAACCGCCCATCGCCACGGCATGCCGGAAAAGAACGACCGAACGATCTATGAGGTGCCAAATACCGACGGTGCCGCCGACGCGCTGATCATTCTGCCCGCGTGGCAGCCACAAGAAGGGATACTGGTCAAGCTCGTCACGTCGTTCCCCAACAACAAGGCGCGGCATGGCACGCCCACAGTGAACTCAACCTACATGTTCGTGGATGGAAAAACCGGTATCCCGCAAGCCGCCATCGAGGGCGAGGCGATGATCTTCAAGAAAACGTCCTGCGACAGCGCGCTTGGC
This sequence comes from Paracoccaceae bacterium, assembly GCA_963664045.2. Taxonomy (GTDB): domain Bacteria; phylum Pseudomonadota; class Alphaproteobacteria; order Rhodobacterales; family Rhodobacteraceae; genus JAPPHA01. Next base: position 32,462 of record CAXXGT010000011.1, read on the forward strand.
TCCAAGCTGCTCTCTCGCGAGGATGCGGAGGAGTTTCTGATCATCGGCGCAGGTGGGCTGGCGCCATATCTGGTCAAGGCGCATCTGACGGTGCGCCCTAACCTTAAACGGCTGAGGGTCTGGAACCGCACCCGCGCCAATGCCGAAGCGATGTCTGAGAAGCTGGCGACGGAGGGGATCGAGATCGCGGTGATGGACGATCTGGACGCAGCCGTGGCCGAGGCCGACATCATCACCAGCGCCACAATGGCGCCCACCCCGCACCTTAAGGGCGCGCTTCTTAGACCCGGGGCGCATGTTGATCTGATCGGGTCCTTCGCGCCGCAGATGCGCGAGGCCGATGACGATGTTCTGCGCCGCGCGACAATCTTTGTCGATCACCGTCAGACCACCGAAAGGTCAGGCGAGTTTCTGGGCCCGCTCGAACGCGGCGTTATCACGATGGATGATGTGAAGGCCGACTATTTCGAACTGGTGCAGGGCAGGCATTCGGGGCGCCAATCGGCGGATGAGATCACGATGCTCAAGAACGGCGGGGGCAGTCACATGGATTACTACGCCGCGAAGTATCTGATGGATCGCCACCTTGGGCGGACGTTTTCCACCTCCTGCTCCAGTTAACGCCGCCCCGAGGAAGGCTCTGAAATGCACCTGCCGCGCCGTTCGATCCCTCAAATCTCGGACTGATCGCCTTCGAGGCGACGGCCCGGCATCTGAGTTTTTCGCGCGCTGCGGAGGAGTTGTCGCTGTCGCAAGGGGCAGTGACAAAGCGGGTGCGCAAGCTGGAGGATCAGCTGAACGTTGTCCTGATGTCGCGCGGGGGCCATCAGGCACAGCTGACCCGTTTTTGGCGCATTTTCCTGCCGCAGGTTCAAATTATCCTGGCTCAGATCGACCGCACCACACGTGATCTGCTCGCTGAGGCCAGCCAACACCGCACCGTTACCGTCAAGGCCGATGCGGCGCTTACCCTAGGCTGGCTTCTTCCGGTGCTGGAAGAGTTTCGGCGGCATTGCCCCGAAGTAGAGATCAACCTTCAAACCGCCGAGCCCGAAACCCCATCGCTGGTAGAGGTGGACATCCATGTCCGCGAAGCCCAGCCAGAGACCGCGCATACCGGAGAAACGCTGCTGTTTCACAGCTCCTTGGTTGCGGTGGTCAGCAAGCAGGTCGCGGCCCAATGGCATTGACTTAAGGAATTGGCGTTGTTGACTTAACGGGACGTGGAAAGTCCTGCACCGGGAAGCCGGTCTTTCGGGTGGAAGTGGCTCAGGTTGTGGCGGAGGACTTTCCCTTTCGTGTCCATTTCCTTGCCGGCTTGAGCGACATCCTCGGGTAGCTGCGGCCGGGCCGTTCCCGCTGCCAGAATGCGGCGATGTCGTCGACGATCCGCGCGACGGTTTCGGCGACGGCCTCGGCCTGGACGAGCGCGAGGGCCTCGAAGTTGCGGAAGACGGCGGCGACGGCGTGCTTGAAGTTCACCCTTTTCGGCGACCTGTGGTCCTGCGCGGCGTTGATCTCCGCGTCGATGACGTTGGTCATGAGGCGTGTGGCGGTGACCATGACGAAGTTGGCGTAGAGTTCCTGGAGGACGCCGCGCTCGCTTTCGGAGCGGAAGGACTCGACGGCCAGGAACCACTTCGCGGTTTTGTAATGCTCCTCGATGCGCCAGCGCGCCTGGTAGATGCCGGCCAGGTCCTCGACGGTGAAGCCGTCGTCTTCCATGAGGGTTGTGCCGAGGGCGAAGACGGTGTCGCCGGCGGCGTAGCGGACCAGCCTCAGCTTCAGCGGCCCGAACGCGGCGCCGGGGTGGCGGGCCTTCAGCCGGGCCAGCGCCCTGGCGTCGGGCCGGACCTCGACCAGCGTCTCCTGCAGCGGACCCGCGAGGAAGGCGACGGTTGCCGCGTTCGCGTTCGCCTTGAGCCGGAACACGGCGTCCTGGCCTCGGCTGACGTGGGCGAGAAGCATCTCGTAGGAGAAGTAGCCCCGGTCGTAGACGACCACGTCCCCGGCGGACAGGGTCCTGAGATGCGCGACGGCGGCGCGCCGCTCGTTGGTGTCGGCGTGCAGGTCGAAGTCGGACGGCAGCCTCGGCATCAGCTCGTAGAGGCAGCTGACCAGCCCCTGCGGATAGTGCGCATGGTCGCCCGGCGTCCTGTATCCGGCATCCGCCAGCGGCCGCGGCAGGTTGAGCTTGGCGCCGTCGACGCCGAAGACCCGCCGTCCCTTCCAGAGCGGGCGGTCCGGAGCCCGGGCGAGGATCTCCCGGTGGAGGTCCCTGAAGGCCTGCGGATCGACCTTGGCCCGCGCCCGGGACATCGCCGACGGCGTCACCGGACTTTCCTGCGGCAGCGCCATCCCCAGGCTGCGCGCGTTCTCCCAGATCTCGGCGAGGGCCTCGCCGTAGCTGCGCCCCGTCCCGAACACCAGGCGCAGGACGAAGAGGATGACCAGGAAGGTGCCGATCAGGCGCCGGCGCACCCGCCACTCACGGTCGTGGCGTTCGGCCGTCTCGGCGGCGGCGGCGGCAACCGCGCTCCACATCCCGGCGACCGTCCGCGCGCTTTCGGGGGCACGGGTCGGCCTGCGTTCCGCCTCCTTCCGCGCGCCGCAAAGCGCGGCACGGGCGTCCGGCTCCAGTTCGAGCACGTACACGTCCTTGGGCGCACGGGAGGCCGTGGCGCCGATCTCCGTCCATCCCGCCGCGCGGTAGCAGCTGCCCTCCTGCTCCCGAGGGTCGACGAAGGTCTCCGCCAGAAGCGGGCGCACGCCCCAGCGCCGGTGCCAGTCGTCGGCAACCCGGCGGGCCGCCAGCGACAGGGAGCGGGAAGCCAGATTCCCGACACGGACCCATGGAAACACCAGGAACCGGCTGTGCCGCAGAACCCGCTGGAGGCCGGCCTCGCGCTGGCGCTCCGTCCATCCGATCCATGCGTCGCGGACCGGAAGCGACCCGGAGTTCTCGAACATCAGGCAGCCCAGGCGGCGGCCGCTGCCGTCACGGACGAAATACGCGAGGTGGCAGCCGATCGGCGACCTGTAGCCGCGCGGATGGTAGCGGTCCACAAGCTCGGTCCATTCGCCCAGCTCCCGACCGCCGGCAGCGACCTCCAGCGTGACCGGCTCCAGGTCCCGGAGCGGCGCATCGACCGGCTCCCCGGGTTCGCCGGCTTCGGTGCGGGCGGGAGGCCCGCGCCGACCGCCCGTCGCGCGCCTTTCCGGCAAGGTCAGGATGCCCAGCGACTCCAGCCGCTCCAGCACCCGCAGGCAGAACTGCTCCCTGTAGCTTCCGGATGGCGTGTGCCAGTCGAAGTTCTCGCACAGCGTGCGGGCCAGCTCCCGCCGGCTGTCGTTCGGGAACAGCGCGACCGTCTCCTGCATGACCGCGATCTGCCTGCGGGTCAGGCGCTTGCCCAGGAAGGTGGTGGTCTCCAGGTTCTCGATGCGCGGATCCATCGTGGCCTCCCTCGGGACGGACTGATTCGACGCTACCATGAACCAGTCCGGTCCATGAGTCAAGCCCGAACGAAAGATCCCGGCGTGCGCAAGAAAACGCTTCAGGACATGGCCGTTGGCCGGTTGCAGAAATCAGGAAAATCTGTTCCGACCAAACTCAATGCCATTGGGCCGCCGCCGGGCGTTCGGATGCGGAACTCCTACGGACGGGACCGTTGCTGCGCTTGTCCTCGCAGACCGATGCCTGGGACGACTGGCTGGACAGCGCGGCCAATCCGCCCTTCGGCACCTGCCACGACCATTGCGCAACATTGCTGGTGGCGGTTGAAAACGGGGCGGGGCTTGCGGTTCTGCCAAGGCTACTGGTGCTGGATGACCGGCGGCAAGCACGCCTTCGCCAGATCGGGCCGGAACGGCCAACGATGATGAGCTATATGATGGCGCTCTCCCCAGGCGCAGCCACCACTCGCGGAACGCAGGACCTTGCCGACTGGATCACCCGCGCCGCTCGCAGGACAGCGGTATTACGCACCGTTGGCGGCATGGATGAGGCAGTTGGTACCCGCCGCCGGTTTCCGGCCTGAGGCCGACGAGGACGAATGGCGTCGCTCACCCGGAAAACCTGCCTGTTAATCCAGGCCTGTGTTCAGATGTCAAACTTCAAACTTCACACCCTGAGCAAGCGGGAGCTCGGCGGAGTAGTTGATCGTATTTGTCTGCCGCCGCATGTAGGACTTCCAGGCATCCGAACCACTCTCGCGCCCGCCGCTGGTTTCCTTTTCTCCGCCAAACGCACCGCCGATTTCGGCGCCGGACGGTCCGATATTAACGTTGGCAATGCCGCAGTCCGAACCCGCCGCCGACAGAAACGCCTCGGCCTCGCGAATGTTCAGCGTGAAGATGCTCGACGACAGCCCCTGCGGTACGCCGTTATGCAGCGCCATCGCTTCGGCGAAGTCATAGTAGCCCATCACATAAAGGATCGGCGCAAAGGTTTCGGTTTCGACCGTCTTGGTTTGCGACGGCATTTCGACGATTGCGGGGGCAACATAGGCCCCGCCCTCGACGCCATGGGCGACACCAGCAAGACGCGTTCATGGGATGGCTTCGTCGACCGGCACCTTGGCGGCGCAAGAACGGTCTCGGACGGCAGCATCGCTGTTGACCGGGATATGAACGGCGCGGGGCATCATGCTTCGTGCGCATTACGGCAACCTGGGCCGTTTCCAGGCGGCGGGCGCAGATATTGCGCTCGTTGCGGAATAAATCAAGTGTTACGGTTTGAACCCGATCGCTTCACCCCAGGCCAAAGCCGCAATTGCGCCCGAAGCATCTTTCCATTCGTCCAATGTACGTCGCCAGTCGTCGAATTGTGCATGCGTTGCAAGTCCGTGTTTCACCGCCACCTCGACGGTGTCAGAAGCGAAGAACCAGCCGGTCGCCAACGCGTGGAAAAAGGCGATGTCCTCGCCTGTCGCAAAGATCTCGAACGACGCACTGATCTCAATGTCGGAGAAACCGGCGTCGATATAAATTCCTTTCAACTCCTTCCCGATTTGGGGATGACCGCCGTTGGCGGTCAGGAGACGCAGAAATGTCTCCCATACGTCTTCAAGACTGCCGAGATTCGGTTTCAGGAATGAAGAATCACCGATCAGTTCCCGGGCCGAGATGAACCCTCCAGGCTTCAGCACCCGCTTCGCCTCGGCCAGCGTTGTCCGGGTGTCCGGAATGTGCATGAAAACGGCGTGAAAATGGACGACATCAAAGAAATCGTCCTCATAGGGAAGATCGGTCGCGTCGCCCGTCCGAAAAAATGCGTTGTCATGTCCGCCGGCCACGGCCGCAGTCTGCGCCATCTCGACCTGCGACTCTTCCATATCGAGGCCATGCAACTCCCCGGGTTCCACCGCCTTGGCAAGCCCCACCGAGATCGTTCCCGGACCGCACCCGAGGTCGAGAACGCGATGGCCCGGCTTCAGGCGCGGGAGCAGGTGAAATGCGACATTCTCTGCGTTTCGGCGCTTGAGCAGCGCCAGGAACTCGTCGCTGTAACCCATCGTGTAGGTCGGGTCGCTGCCTTCCTGCATCTATTTGCCTTTCATTGTTCGCCCTCCTGTTCCCTTCCCTTGTCTTGCCAATCATATGAGGATGCAAGCAGTTTCCGTCAACGAGACCACGTCGTCGCTCCGGATAACAAAACCTGGAATCGATGTTGCGTGGACCACATCATCGAGAGCTACGGCACAGGCTTCAGGCTGCTCCCGACTTTCACCGCAGGCAGGCACCGTATCCGCCCCAGATAAACCAAAGCGAAGCCCCAAGGGTCAAGACAAGAACGGCATCCGCCGTAATCATCGTCGCGCGCCTTCAAGTTTTCGGGAAAGCAAACCGGGAGACTCTCCGAAAGTGCCGAAGTGAAAATTTCCCGGTTTATCGGACAGGTGTCCGTTTCCGGGATTGCCACTCCGGCGCCCCGTAACGGCTGCGTGATCCAATGACATCCTTACGGTCCGCCTTGGGCAAAACGGGGTGAGAAACGGCGATGACATTGACAGGTTCCTTGACATGTTGACGAAGGGAGGCCGTCGAGAATCCGGTCATCTGCCTCCAGGGCGTTTGCCCAGCCAGGTATCGAGATAGCTCAACCGGTCCTGGCCCCAGAACAACTCGTCATCGACGAGATAGCTCGGCGCCCCGAATACGCCCCGTTCCAAGGCTTCGCCAGTATTGCGTTCGAAGACCTCCACCGCTCTCGCCATGTCTTCCTTCAACACTGTTTCCGGAAAGCCGTTTTGCTCAAGGCACTCGGCGAGGACACCGTGCTCGGAAATGTCCTTTTCTTCCGCCCAGCAAGCCCTGAGAATCGCGTGCGCAAGCCCGCCGATGTTTCCTCCGCCAACCTCCCCGGCGACGATGATGGCGTGGCAGCTCGGCAATGGATCGGTCGGCCAATGGGCCGGCTGCAGGTTGATCGGAACGCCGTTCATTTCGGCGATCCTTCGAAGTTCCTGGAAGCGATAGGCCTGCCGCGATGGATGTCGGTCCTTCGGCAATGGCGTCCCGGTTTCAGAAAATACCTTCAATAAATGGAACGGCCTGTAAGAAATTCGAACATCGTGTTTCCGCGCAATCGCTTCGAGGCGCTCGCCGGCGAGATAGCAAAAAGGAGAAAGCGTAAAGAGGTAATAGTCAATGTTCCGCATCATTGGATTCTTTCCCGACGACTCCCGCACCTGAAATCAGAATTTCCCGGGCATTTCAACACTTGCAAATGCGTCGACAGTCACGTTGGACGGCGTCGTTGCGTTCATGTGAGCCTCGCCGGTTTCCAGCTGCCGTTTTCCGGGATTGCCGTATCTCGGCGTGTGCGGCCGAACTGGCCATCTGGTCATAAGTCAATCCCGAACTGCATTCTGATTCAGGTCTTCGTGACATCCGAGACGTACATTTCCGCCTCGGACAGTCCCAGTCCCTGCCCGGCCTCGACAATTTCCTGCCATTCCGCTTGATCGATCTCGATTCCATTCGCATGCCGATCTTTTGCTGCCTGCCGCTCCGGCTCGCCTGCGACATGCACAGACCCGGATTGTTCGGCGGTGGGCGACGACTTGACGTATTCGATCAGTGAATCAAGTTCCCCGGACAACCAGGAAGGTTCGGCAAACTGCTTTGGATCGACAACTACGGTGAACATGTTGTTCAAGATGCTCCCGTTACGCGGGTTTCCCGGTTGTATCGTACCGCCCCCCGATAATCCCCCGGCGAGCAACTCGCACATGAGTGCAAGACCTGAACCCTTGTGCTCTCCAAAAGGCAATAATGCGCCTGGCGGATCCGAGAACAAGGCGTTCGGGTCCGTGCACTGCCGCCCGTTGGCGTCCACGACGTTGCCGATGCCGACTTCCTCACCACGCGTCATGGCGACGCGCGCCTTGCCGAGAGCAATCCGACTCGTCGCCATGTCCAGCAGGAGCGAGGGTGTCTTGTTGGTGCCTGGGACAGCGATGCAAACGGGATTGGTCACGAATCGCCCGGCAGAACCACCCCACGGTGCAACCAATGGGGCATGATCAATGACGTTGACAAAGTGAATCGATATCATTCCGGCGGACATGGCGATCTCGCCATACGCACCGATCCTTCCGAGGTGATGTGCATTCTTCAATGTCATCACTGCGGCGCCAGACTGGCGGCACCGGCCAACGGCTTCTTCCATCGCTTCCGCACCGACTCGTCGCCCGAAACCCAGATTGCCGTCGAACTGGAGAACAACCCCTGCGTCCCTGAATTTTGAAACTGCTGTTCCCGGCTTCAGCATGCCATCGGCGAAATGCCGGGTGTAGGTCGGGATCAAGCCGACGCCGTGGCTGTCATGGCCCTTGAGGTTGGCGTCAACTAGCGACCGCGACACAAGACCGGCCTCCCACGGCGGACTGCCCATTGCGCCGAAGATCGCCGTGCATGTCCGTTCCAGATTCTCGTGCGAAACGCGCATTGTCCCCCCGTTGGAATTCAAGCCGGTCGAATGTCATGAACCCGGAACTCCAGGGCCAGGATCAAGACCGGCAGCCTTTCTCTCCGCTCACCGAATCGAATACTGCCGAACGTGACGCGGTCTGTCGACCCGGTTGATCCGGTATTCGCATATGACCGGGCGCGTCGGACTCGGCAACAAGAACGATCACTTGCAATTGAACCGGTCGGTGGTATTCGGTCGTCAGTTTTTCGGTTTCCGGACTCCGATCATCTTCTGAAAGGGAACAGTCATGAAGCGGACCGTCGAACCCAGATTGATTGCCGGAAACTCCAATCGACAACTGGCTGCCGCCATCGCACGGTGCATGTCGATGAACTGGGGAAAAACCGTAAAACTGGTCGAAACCCGGGTCGAACGATTCAACGACCAGGAGATCTTCGTCGAAGTCCATGACAATGTCCGGGGCGAGGACATGTTCATCATCCAGTCGACGTCGAATCCGGCGAACGACAATCTCATGGAACTCCTGATCATGGTGGATGCGCTCCGCAGGTCGTCTGCACGACGGATAACCGCGGTCATCCCCTACTTCGGCTACGCCAGGCAGGACCGACGCACCCGTGCCCGGACTCCGATATCAGCTAAACTGGTCGCGAACCTCCTGGTCGGGGCCGGGGTCGAACGGGTTCTGACGATGGACCTTCATGCCGGCCAGATTCAGGGATTTTTCGACATCCCGGTTGATAACCTCTACTGTGCGCCGGTTTTTTCGCTCGATCTGCGCAAGCGATTCGGGGCGGACTTCGAAAATATCTGTGTTGTTTCTCCTGACGTCGGTGGCGTGGAGCGCGCACGCGAACTCGCCAAACGGGTTGGCGCGGAACTTGCCATAGTCGACAAGCGACGATCGGCCCCGGGTGTTGTCGAAGAAATGACCGTGATCGGGGACGTAAGCGGCCGACTTGCCGTCATTGTCGACGATATTTGCGATACGGCCGGAACATTGTGCAAGGCGGCCGATACGCTCATGGAAGCCGGCGCAAAGGAAGTCAGGTCCTACATAACACACGGCGTTCTCTCCGACCCGGCAGCCGAACTGATTTCCCGGTCCAGCATGACCGAACTCGTCGTGACCGACTCGATCGTACTAAACGATGTGGCGCAGGTATGCGAAAAGATCCGCGCTCTTTCGACCGCACCGCTACTGGCACAGGCCATCATGAATATTGCGAACGGAACGTCGGTTTCGTCACTGTTTGACGAGGAAGTTCTCAAACCGATCTACGAAGGCGCCGCCCCGATCTCACTGTGAGATCCGACCGGCGGTTATGGCTGGGCGCCAATCACCCGTTCGAGGGCCACCATGTCGCTCAGATACTTGTCGGCCAGGTCCTTGTCGGGTCCTTCCCGACCCTCGGCATCACGCTCGGCTGACTCGATAAACTGTTCGAGCATCTCCCGGGTTACATGCGCCCGTTCCACGGCCTGTTCCGCCAGAACGATTGCCGCATCGGCCGAGATTTCGACGTAACCACCCGTCACCACGAACTCAGAATTCTCGTCCCGGGAATCACACAGTCGCACGATCCCCGGGCGCAGGGATGAGACAAGGGGCATGTGGTCCGGAAGCACCGTGAAGTCCCCTTCCGCCCCGGGAAGCTCGACCTGGCTCGCTTCGCACTGTGCAAGCCGCCGGTCGGGAGCCAAGAGTTCAAACTGCAAGGAACTTGCCATGGTCAGCCTCCGTCACACCAAACCCGTCATGCTGCTTCGACGGCGAGGCGTTGGGCCTTGGCGACCACGTCGTCGATGCCTCCAACCATGTAAAATGCGGCTTCCGGGAGATGATCGAATTCTCCCTCGACAACCCGCTTGAAGCTGTCGATCGTGACTTCGAGCGGAACCTGGATTCCCGGGAACCCCGTAAAGACTTCGGCCACATCAAACGGCTGGGAAAGAAATCTCTGGATCTTGCGCGCGCGCGTCACTGTCAGCTTGTCTTCCTCGGACAATTCATCCATGCCCAGAATTGCGATGATGTCCTGCAAGGACTTGTAACGCTGCAAGACCCCCTGAACGTCACGCGCGACCTTGTAGTGTTCTTCGCCGACCACCGCAGGGTCCAGAATACGGGAATTTGAATCGAGCGGATCAACGGCAGGATAAATGCCAAGTTCCGATATCGCACGCGACAGAACGGTCGTAGCATCGAGGTGTGCGAACGAGGTTGCGGGCGCCGGGTCCGTCAGGTCGTCGGCCGGGACATAGATCGCCTGAACGGACGTGATCGATCCGGCCCGGGTCGACGTGATGCGCTCCTGCAGAGCGCCCATGTCTGTTGCCAGCGTCGGCTGGTACCCGACGGCCGACGGGATTCTCCCGAGCAGCGCCGAAACTTCCGAACCCGCCTGGGTAAAGCGGAAAATGTTGTCAACAAAAAACAGGACGTCCGTCCCGGACTGATCGCGAAACTGCTCCGCCAGGGTCAAGCCGGTCAGGCCAACCCGGGCCCGCGCCCCGGGCGGTTCATTCATCTGCCCGTAGACAAGCGCCACCTGGGAATTTTCCAGGTCGTCCGGCTTGATAACACCGGATTCGATCATCTCGTGATAGAGGTCATTCCCTTCCCGGGTGCGTTCCCCAACGCCGGCAAATACCGAAAACCCGGAGTGAACCTTGGCGATGTTGTTGATCAGTTCCATGATCAACACGGTCTTGCCGACTCCAGCGCCTCCGAAAAGGCCGATCTTCCCGCCCTTCGAATATGGTGCCAGGAGATCGACAACCTTGATTCCGGTGACAAGAATCTCCGTCTCGGTCGCCTGGGCATCAAAGTCGGGGGCAGGTCTGTGAATCTCCCGATGTTCGTCGCTTTCGACCGGACCTTTCTCGTCAACCGGCTCTCCGACAACATTAAGGATACGTCCGAGCGTAGGAGTGCCGACGGGAACGGTGATCGGTCCATTCGTGTCGATCACCTCGGTGCCGCGAACCAGCCCCTCGGAGGAGTCCATCGCGATCGTACGCACCGTGTTTTCGCCAAGATGCTGCGCCACTTCGAGAACAAGGCGCTGCCCATTGTTTTCGGTTTCGAGCGCATTCAGAATTTCCGGCAGTTCTCCCTCGAACTGCACGTCCACAACGGCACCGATCACCTGCGTGATCTTGCCGCGCGCATGAAAGTCTCCCTGGTCTTTCATATTGTCTCTCCGGTCCTACAGCGCCTCGGCGCCTGAAATAATCTCGATGAGCTCCTTGGTAATGGCGGCCTGCCGGGAGCGGTTGAATTCGATGGTCAGCTTGTCGATCATGTCACCCGCGTTGCGGGTCGCATTATCCATCGCCGTCATACGCGAACCCTGTTCGGAGGCGGCATTCTCAAGAAGCGCCGCAAAGACCCTGGCCGTCAGGGCCCGGGGCAACAGGCTCGCGAGAATCTCTTCTTCTCCAGGCTCGAATTCGTAGAACGTCGACTCCTCGGCGTCTTCCGGATTCGGCAACGCGGGAATGAGTTGCAATGCGGTCGGTTCCTGCGCGATTACCGAGCGAAATTCGCTGAAAAAGATCGTTGCAACGTCAAATTCACCGTTCTCGAACCTGTTGACAATGTCATCGGCCACCGATGTCGCTTCACCGTAGCTGATCGTCTTGGCGTGAGACAGGTCAACATGACCAACCAGTTGCGCCTCGTATTCCCTTCGGAGCTGTTCGCGGCCTTTCTTTCCCACTGTCAGGAACTTGACGGATTTTCCTTCATCCATGAGCTTGCGCGCGCGTAAACGGACCAGCTTGACGATGGAGGAGTTGAAATTGCCGCAGAGACCACGTTCGGCCGTCATGACGACAAGGAGCTGCGTCTGGTCGCTTCCGGTTCCCCTGAGAAGGGGCGGCGCATTCTCGGCATCCTTGAGAGAGGATGTCAGGGTTCCGATGACCCGGTTGATCCCCTCGGCATAAGGACGCGCATTTACTGCCGCTTCCTGCGCCTTGCGAAGCTTGGCAGCTGCGACCATCTGCATGGCCTTGGTGATCTTGCGCGTATTCTTGACGCTTTCGATCCTGAGCCGGAGATCCTTGAGACTTGGCATTTGGTCGCGTTCCTCGGAATTCGGTGCGGCGAACGTCGGGAAATCAATCCGAAACCGTCAGGAGAAACCCTTCAGGAAATCCTCGACAACCGCCTTCAACCGGTCTTCCAGTTCACCTTTGACCTTCCGGTCGTTCGCGGTGATGTCCTGCAACAGGTCCGCGTGCTTCTGCCTCACGTAACTGAGCAACCCGGCCTCGAATCGACTGACGTCACCGACCGATATTCCATCCAGATACCCTTGCGTACCTGAGAAGATAACCACGACCTGCTCCGCATTCGTCAGTGGGGAGTACTGGGGCTGCTTGAGCAGTTCGGTCAGGCGCGCACCCCGGTTGAGTAGCGCCTGCGTCGCTGCGTCAAGATCGGAACCGAACTGCGCAAATGCGGCCATTTCACGATATTGGGCCAGCTCCAGCTTGATCGAGCCCGCGACGGATTTCATCGCGTCGGTCTGGGCCGCCGATCCCACCCTGGACACCGACAGGCCCGTGTTCACCGCCGGTCTAATCCCCTGGTAAAAAAGTTCGGTTTCGAGAAATATCTGTCCGTCCGTGATCGAAATCACGTTTGTCGGGATGAAGGCGGATACATCGCCGCCCTGCGTTTCGATGATCGGCAGCGCCGTCAGCGATCCTGCCCCGTGGTCCGAGTTCAGTTTTGCAGATCGTTCCAGCAACCGGGAATGCAGGTAGAAGACATCTCCGGGATAGGCTTCGCGCCCGGGCGGTCGACGCAACAGCAACGACATCTGCCGATAGGCAACCGCCTGCTTGGAAAGATCATCATAGACGATCAGTGCATGACGGCCGTTGTCGCGGAAGTGTTCGGCCATCGTCGTAGCAGAATACGGAGCCAGGAACTGCATGGGAGCCGGGTCCGATGCAGTGGCAGCAACGATGATGCAATAGGAAATGGCGCCGGATTCCTCCAGCTTCTTGACCAGCTGCGCAACCGTCGATCGCTTCTGGCCAATGGCAACGTAGACACAATAGAGTTTCTTGGATTCGTCGTCCCCGGCGGCGTCATTGTATGACTTCTGGTTCAGGATGGCATCGAGGGCGAGAGCAGTCTTGCCGGTCTGACGATCGCCAATGATCAGTTCGCGTTGCCCCCGTCCTATCGGAATCAACGAGTCGACCGATTTCAGGCCGGTTGCCATCGGTTCATGCACGGACCGCCTGGGAATGATCCCCGGCGCCTTGACATCCGCCTGGGAGCGCAGGTCGGTTTCAATCGGGCCTTTGCCGTCGATCGGCTGTCCCAGGGCGTCGACAACGCGACCCAGGAGCGCGTCTCCGATCGGGACGTCGACGATCGCGTTCGTCCGGCGAACCGTGTCTCCCTCCTTGATGTCACGGTCAGTTCCGAAAATGACGACACCGACATTGTCGACTTCGAGGTTGAGGGCCATTCCCCGGATTCCGCCGGGAAACTCGACCATTTCGCCCGCCTGGATGTTGTCCAGACCGTGAACGCGCGCGATTCCGTCGCCCACGCTCAGCACACGTCCCACTTCCGCGACTTCTGCTTCCTGACCGAAATTCCTGATCTGGTCCTTCAGGATCGCGGAAATCTCTGCTGCCTGGATCGCCATTAACCGACCTCTCTCATTGCATTCCTGAGCCTGGACAGCTTCGACCTGATCGAGCTGTCAACCATTTTTGAACCAACCCTGATCACGAGCCCGCCAACCAGGGATTCATCGACTGTCTGTTCGACCTTTACCTTTTTCACCTCGCGGCCCAGGACCCCGCCCAACTGGGAACCAAGGCGTTCCACCTGATTCCCGGACAAGGGCTTGGGCACCGAAACATGCGCGGTGACTTCTCCATTTTCCGCCGCGACCATGGACCGTACGAGTTCAATCAATTGAGGCAGCGCGAACAGGCGCCGTTTCTCGGCCATCACGCCCAGTGTTCCGGTGACAATCTGGGTGAGTTCCATGTGTCCTGCCAGCGCCGTGATTGCCGCGACCTGATCGTTGCGCGAGTAGATCGGCGATGAAATCAGATCACGCAGATCGGGACTCTCCTCAAGCGCCCGCTGCAGGGCATCGAGGTCGTGCTCAACCGTCGAAAGTTCCGCGGACTCTTTCGCAAGCTCGAAAAGAGCGGTTGCGTAGCGCGAAGCGACCACGGCAGACAACGAAACCGTTTCTGGCACATTGTTCCTTTCAATAGAACACGGCGCCAGGCAGTCCCCCCGGAAACCGTCTCGGAAGAATCGGTCAGCGACGCATGCACCGCAGCGGCCCACCCGCCGCTCAAAATCGGCTTGCTGTTAGCACATGGCTTTCGCCGGAAGCAACAAGCGACGCTCAGTTTTCGGAGAACGTCCTGGCACGGTACTGGCTGCCAAAATCATCGCCCGAACGCTCTTCACAACACGCAACACCCGTCACGCTCGTCATGCCACCAGTGTTGTCGGGCCAGCCACTTACCGTAAGCCTCCAGGCTCGCCTTGAAAGTGAAGTCGCGCAAATTCAACCGGCGTCCCGCCCGACCGGCCGGCGATTATTGCGGCCCGATACCGAATCCTTTGCCGGCCTGATCATGCCGTCAAGAACTTCCAGAGGTTTGCGGACTGCTTCACCTATTCCCTGGATCGCGGGTGAATGCTGGCGTTTCGAGACCTCCACGATCAGGACGCCTGCCGCAATCGGCACCGGCAACTGGTGGCTGAACCTCTCCCAGTATCTTGCCGTTCGAAGCCAGAACGGCTTGTGACTTGGCAGCATGTACAATGCGGAAATATGTTTTTCCGGGGTGAAACGGTGGTTCTGCAGAAGCGATTCGAGTTGCATCAGGCTGTATGGCCGGCCAAATCCGAACGGGGTGGCGTCGCGCCGCGCCCAGAGCCCGGACCGGTTCGGGACGACAAACACCGCCCGTCCTCCCGGACCCAATGTTCTCCAGATCTCCTCGATGAGGGCGGTCGGATTGTCGCTCGTTTCCAGCCCGTGCAAGACGACCAGACGGTCGATGAAACCCGTCGCGACCGGCCAGCGCGCTTCATCGACGAGAACCGAACGATTGCCCCCGTCCCGATGAGAACGTGGCCAGGAAACGACACCCTGCTGCGCCGGCATGAGGCTGAGCACACGGCGAGATGACGAAAGAAACGGGCGAAGGACAGGAGGTGTAAATCCGAATCCGGCGATGGTCTGGCCTCTTGTATCCGGCCACAACTTCATTATTTGATCTCTCAGCGCCCGCCTCGCGATGCTGCCGAGCCCCGTCGCGCTGTAGAAATTTCGGACCTGCTCGACGTCCAGATGCATTGCCTTGACTCGTGGTATCGACAGGAGTTTTGTTGAATTCCAGACCATAACGACAGGAGGATCGAAACTCCATGACCCTTGAAGTCAACGTTGTCCCGTGCCTTTCCGACAATTACGCCTACCTGATCCGGGAGACGGCGACCGGCCAGACCGCGGTGGTCGACGTACCGGACGCGGCACCGGTACTTTCTGCCCTCGATGAGAAAGGCCTGGCGCTCGATCGGATTTTTCTCACCCACCACCATCAGGATCACGTCGAAGGGGTCGAAGCCGTGCGTTCCAGAACCGGTGCGAAGGTCGTCGGAGCTTCGAGCGACGCGCATCGGCTACCGGCGCTCGATGTCGCGGTGTCCGAAGGTGATTCGGTTCGACTCGGCAAAACCGCTGCGGAAGTGATCGATGTATCGGGACACACGGTCGGGCACATTGCCTATGTATTCGGAACGGAGAACTGGGCGTTTACCGGTGACAGCCTGATGATGATGGGTTGCGGCCGGGTATTCGAAGGCACATTCGAAATGATGTACCAAAGCCTTGCCCGGTTCCGGAACATGTCCGACGAGATGCTCATCTGTTCGGGTCATGAATACGCAGAGTCGAACGCACGGTTTGCACTGAGCATTGAACCGGACAATCCGGATCTCCTGGAACGCGTGGCATGGATTCGCCGCACTCTCACCGCAGGTTCGCCTACCGTTCCTTCACCTCTTGGTATCGAGCGCCTGACAAATCCGTTTCTCCGGTGCGAAGTGCCATCGGTCAGGTCGGCTCTTGGCATGGAGTCGGCTTCGGGCGCGGAGGTCTTCGCGGAACTCCGAAAACGCAAGGACAGCTTCTGATCGCACGGCTGTGGTTGATCGCAAACGCCTGTCGCATGCATGCGGTTATCCTTCTGAAGAGGACACTGCTGCTGTTTTACGGTCCGTTTGCCTTTTTGTTCGTGGCCCTGGCACCCGTTTTCTGTTCCCGGAAAAAGGGTTTTCGCGGCTGGTACTGGCGTGTTGCGCGCCGGTTGAACAAGGTGCTTCTGGACGCGTTGAGCATCAGGGTGGAGATCGACGATGAAAGCCGTGCAAAACTGGCCGACACAAGCGGCCCTCTGATCATTGCGAACCATAAAAGCCACCTTGACGGGCTCACCCTGGTTTCAGTGACGCCGAACAGTCGGCACATTACCTTTGGCGCCAAGATCGAGTTGACAAGAATTCCCTTTTTCCGCCGTGGCTTTGCCGGCGCGGGCATTCTGATCGTTGACCGGAAGGCCGGGAAATCTGCTTTGCAGAGCTTGATCAGGGAATATCGGGCTGCCGATCCAAGGGTTTCGCTGGTCCTGTTTCCGGAAGGGACGAGGGTAAACGAGAAGGGCTTGGGAAAATTCAAGGCCGGGGCCGTTGCGATCGCGCAGACGCTGGGAAAGAACATTCAGCCAGTGTGCATATTCGGAACCATGGATCTCATGCCGCGTTACAGGATGATTCCGAAGGCAGGCACCATACGGGTACGCGTGCTGGACGAATTTGCGATCTCGGGGGAAATTCCCGTCGGCGACCAGCTGCAAAAACTTCAAACATACATGTCTGATCGATATTCCGAACTTGAAACGCGCCTGAACGCCGAACCGTGACGGCCCTCACGGGATCGCGGAATCTTCAATCCAGGGATGCCGCCGCCGTACCCGCCTTTCCTTGAACGAACGAAATACAAATCCGACCGCAACACGGCACAGGCGTTTGGCGCGAGGCCCGATATACGAAGCATCCACGCCGCCGCCAGGAACTCCGTCCATTTCGGGTCCGGCCGCATCCCCGTTCGCGGAGTCCTCGTACCGGCCCTTGCGCAGTGTCATCAAAGACCTTCTCACCCGTGTTGACCCGGCACCTGTCGACCGGTTGCAGGAAGTCTTGGGACCGGGACATCAACGAAATTTGCCGTGATTTGCGAAATCGCCTCCAAGGCCGTATCCTGTTCGATGAAGTACAGAAACAGCAGCCGCGTGGATGGACAGGACCTGTTCACCGGTTGACGGTGGACGACGAGAAAAGGGTTCACGACATGCCGACGTTTTCATCGAGTGTTGAGGCCGCGATACACACCGCATTCGCCTACGCCAACGCACGTCGTCACGAATTTGCGACGCTGGAGCACATGTTGCTGGCGCTCGTCGACGATCGAGACGCCGCGCGGGTCATGAAGGCCTGCGATGTCAGCCTGGCAAGGTTGCGCCAGACCCTGATTCATTACCTCGATGGAGAACTTTCGGACCTCGTTTCCGGAGCGGAAGGAACCGAGGCATCACCAACCCGCGCCTTTACCCGCGTCATCGAACGGGCGATGACCCATGTCGACAATTCGAACCGGGACGAAGTGACGGGCGCAGACCTGCTCATCGCCATATTTTCCGAGCGCGAGTGCCACGCGACCTATTTCCTGCAGCAACAGGACATGACGCGTTACGATGCGGTCAACTTCGTTTCGCACGGCATCGCCAAGAAGCCTGGATTTCGCGATGTCAGACCCGTCGCCGGAGCCGGCGAAGTCGAGGAAATTCCGGCGTCGGCCGAGGACGCCGGACAAGCTGAACCGGGAACCAGCGAAATCGAAAAATTCTGCGTCAACGTGAATCAACGCGCCCGGGACGGAAATCTCGACCCGCTGATCGGGCGGAACCACGAAATCGAACGTTGTGTCCAGGTCCTGTGCCGCAGACGAAAGAACAACCCGATCCTGGTCGGGGACTCGGGTGTCGGGAAAACCGCGATTGCCGAGGGCCTGGCATACAGGATCGTCTCGGGAGAAATCCCCGACATACTTTCCGACACGACCGTGTTTTCGCTTGACATGGGTGCCGTCCTTGCCGGCACCCGGTATCGCGGAGATTTTGAACAACGCATGAAATCCGTCATCTCGGAGCTTGAGAACCATCCGGATGCAATCCTCTTTATCGACGAGATTCATACCGTCATCGGTGCCGGCGCCACATCCGGCGGGTCCATGGATGCTTCAAACCTGCTGAAGCCACCATTGCAGAATGGCCGACTCCGGTGCATAGGATCGACGACGTATAAGGAATACCGTCAGTACTTCGAAAAGGACCGTGCACTGTCACGCAGATTTCAAAAGATCGACGTGAACGAGCCAAGTTCGGAAGACACCATCAAGATTCTGATGGGACTTCGTCCCAGCTTCGAAAGTCACCACGGAATTCGATACACGACCGAGGCGATCAAGCTGGCCGTCGACCTGTCGGCCCGGCACATCCACGACAGAAAACTTCCCGACAAGGCCATCGACGTGATCGATGAGGCCGGAGCCAAACAGCACGTCGTGCCACGAAGGCGAAAACGCAAGACCGTGGGCGCCAGGGAGATCGAGGAAGCGGTCGCCAAGCTTGCACGCATCCCGCCAAAACGCGTGTCAAAGAGTGACAGCGAGTTGCTCGTGGACCTCGAGGGGACCCTCAAGCGGACCGTATTTGGTCAGGATGTGGCAATCGAGGCGCTGGCGTCGGCCATCAAGCTTGCGCGTTCCGGCCTTCGGGAACCGGAAAAACCCGTCGGCAACTACCTGTTCACGGGTCCAACCGGGGTCGGCAAGACGGAAGTCGCTCGCCAGCTGGCGGAGGCCCTGTCGGTCAAGTTGCACCGCTTCGACATGTCCGAGTACATGGAACGGCACGCCGTTTCGCGGTTGATCGGAGCCCCTCCAGGATACGTCGGGTTCGACCAGGGGGGATTGCTGACAGACAGCGTGGACCAGCACCCGCATTGCGTGCTGTTGCTTGACGAGTTCGAAAAGGCTCATCCTGACGTCTACAATATCCTTCTCCAGGTCATGGACTATGGCAAGCTGACCGACCACAACGGCCGGACAGTCAACTTCGGGAATGCCATTATCATCATGACCTCGAACGCCGGGGCCGCGGAACTCGAAAAGACCGCCATCGGGTTCGGCAGGGACAGCAGGGAAGGCGAGGATACCGCCGCCGTCGAGAGGATCTTCTCGCCCGAGTTTCGCAACCGCCTCGATGCGATCATCAGTTTCAACCCCTTGTCGCGCCCGGTCATCCTGAAAGTTGTCGAAAAGTTCATTCACCAACTCGAGGCGCAACTCATGGACCGGAACGTGGAGGTCGTTCTGTCTGCGCCAGCCGCCGACTGGCTTGCGGAACACGGTTACGACACAAAGATGGGTGCGCGTCCTCTCGCCCGCCTTATCCAGGATCGGATCAAGAAACCGTTGGCCGACGAACTCCTGTTCGGCAAACTGGTCAAGGGCGGAACCGTCAAGGTCGGGGTGAAAGACGGCGAACTGGTGATTACGTGCGAGCCGCCCCGAAACCGGCAGTTGTCGAAAGACGAGTCGCCTCTTTTGATCACAGAATGATCCACCTGCGCGTGGTGGCGCGGCCGTACCGTTGCACAGGTTCGCCGCGCGTTCGTGACGCTTAGCGTTCGGTGAATTTCAGCTCTATCCTCCGGTTCCGGGCAAGGGATTGAGGATCGTCGCTCTCCGAGATCGGCCGGTGTTCGCCGAACCCGGTCGCGGCCAGGCGGTTGGCAGGGATCCCCAGTTCGTCGATCATGTAGCGAACCACCGAGAGCGCCCGCGCCTGGCTCAAGTCCCAGTTGTCATCGAAAAACTCGTTCGCCCGAACCGGCATCTTGTCCGTGTGCCCGTCAACCCGAAGAACCCAGTCAACCTCCGGCGGGATCTTCCCCGCAACATCCCTGATGATCTCCGCAACCCGGCGGATCTCGTCCTTCCCCGTATCCCCGAGAACATCCGAGCCCACCTCGAACAGGATCTCCGATGAAAACGCGAAACGGTCCCCGACAATGCGCACACCTTCGCGGCCACCGAGCACATCCTGCAACTGGGCCAGGAACTCCGAGCGAAAGCGCCTGAGGTCCTGGGCCTCGGCTTCCAGGCGCCTGCGTTCCCGCTCCTCCAGGTCCGCGCGCTTCTTCTGCTCCGCGGCCACACGGGCAAGCGCCTGGTTGAGGTCCTTCCCCAGGCTGGCAATCTCGACCCGTGCCTCAGCGTCCTTCGCACCCGCGGCATCAAGCAACCCCTGAAGCTCGTTCAGCTGTTCACGGAGTTCCAGGATCTGCCGGTTCAACAGCGCCACGGACCGCGTACGCTCCCGGGAAACGGACCGCTCTTCCTTGCGCTGGGCACTGACCAGTCCGAACTGTTCCTCGAGCCGTGCCAACTCCGTGCGGGTTGCCGACGCGTCGGAACGGGCATCCTCGGCAGCGCTCTCCGCCGCCGTCAGCCTCGCCAGCACCTCTTCTGCCTTCTTCCGCTCCTCCTCGAGCGCCAGCGACATGGCGGTGAGTTCGTCCTCGGAATCCCTGAGCCGGCGGCGAAGTGCCTCCGCGGCCGCAGCCTCCGCCAGCCTCGCCTTCTCGGCCTCGCTCAGGCCTTCCAGTGCCCGGCGCAACTCCGCGCGTGTCAACCCGGTCGTCCGCCGTGCCTGGTCCCGCTCGGCCTCGGCCGCCCGTACCACTTCCCGCGACTCCTCCAGCGCCGTCCGGCTGGCGGAAAGGTCGGATTTCAGCGATCTGACTTCCCGGCTGAGTGCAACAAGCTCCTCTTCGAACGCGGTCAACCTCTGCTTGAGTGCGGCGAGTTCGTCATCCCTGGCCGCAATGGCCGATCGCGCCGTGTCCAGCTCGCCGTCACGCTCGGACAGAACCGCCAGCAGTCTTTCGATATGGTCCTGGCTGGAGCGGGCTCCGGCACGGACCTCCGAGAGTTCCTCGCGAGCACTCGTCAGGTCCGCCCGCATATCGGCGAGGAGACCGAGCGTTCTCGTCAGCTCCTCCCGGACTTTCCCTATTTCATCCAGGGTGTTCTCCAGGTCAGCCTGCGAAACCGAATACTGCGCGCGAACCGTCGCGAGATTGCCCAATGCTTCCTCGAGTTCGCCCTGTGACTGGCCGAGGTCGCCCTGGGCAGCCGTCAACAGGGCCTGCACGTCCGAGGTTTCCGCACGCGCTGCCTCCAGATCTTCCCGGGTCTTTTCAAGGTCCGCCCGTGAAACCGAGTATTGCGTGCTAATCTGCGAGAGTTCCTCAAGGGTCTCCAGCAGTTCGTCCTGCGACAGGCGGAGGTCGCCCTGGGCAGCCGCCAACCGGGTCTCCACGTCCGTCGATTCCGCACGCGCTGTCTCCAGGTCTTCCCGGGTTCTTTCCAGGTCCGCCCGTGAAACCGAGTACTGCGTGCGAATCTGCGCAAGTTCCTCAAGGGTCTCCAGCAGTTCGTCCTGCGACAGGCGGAGGTCGCCCTGGGCAGCCGCCAACCGGGTCTCCACTTCCGTCGATTCCGCGCGCGCTGCCGCCAGGTCTTCCCGGGTTCTTTCAAGGTCCGCCCGTGAAACCGAGTACTGCGCGCGAATCTGCGCAAGTTCCTCCAGGGTTTCCTGAAGTTCGCCCTGCGACAGGTCGAGATCACCCTGGGCGGCCGTCAACAGGGCCTGCACGTCCGTCGATTCCGCACGCGCCGCCGCCAGGTCTTCCCGGGTTCTTTCCAGGTCCGCCCGTGAAACCGAGTATTGCGCGCGAATCTGCGCAAGTTCTTCCTGGGTTTCCTGAAGTTCGCCCTGTGACTGGCCGAGATCACCCTGGGCGGCCGTCAACAGGGCCTGCACGTCCGTCGATTCCGCACGCGCCGCCGCCAGGTCTTCCCGGGTTCTTTCCAGGTCCGCCCGTGAAACCGAGTATTGCGCGCGAATCTGCGCAAGTTCTTCCTGGGTTTCCTGAAGTTCGCCCTGTGACTGGCCGAGTTCGCCCTGGGCGGCCGTCAACAGGGCCTGCACGTCCGTCGATTCCGCACGCGCCGCCGCCAGGTCTTCCCGGGTTCTTTCCAGGTCCGCCCGTGAAACCGAGTATTGCGCGCGAATCTGCGCAAGTTCTTCCTGGGTTTCCTGAAGTTCGCCCTGCGACAGGCCGAGTTCGCCCTGGGCGGCCATCAAACGGGTTTCCGCGTCCGTCGTTTCTGCGCGGGCCGCCGCCAGGTCTTCCTGTGCTCTTTCCAGGTCCGCCCGTGAAACCGAGTACTGCGCGCGAATTTGGGCGAGTTCCTCCAGGGTTTTCTGCAGTTCGTCCCGCGAGCGGCCGAGTGCGTTCTGGGCAGCCGTCAACAGGGTTTGTACGTTCGCGGTTTCCGCAAGTGCCGTCGCCAGTTCTTCCTGAGTCTTCTCGAGGGCTGCTTGGGACACCGAGTACTGCGTGCGGATTTGCGCAAGTTCTTCCCGGGTTTCCGTCAGCTCGCCCTGCGACTGGCCGAGTTCGCCTTGAGCAGCAGTCAACTGGGTTTGCGCTTGTGTAGCTTCCGTACGGGCCGCTGTCAGCTCATCCCGTGTTCCTGTCAGTTGTTGACGAATCCTCTGGAGGTCGACTCGAATTGCAGACAACTCCTGGCGCGTGGCATCGAGCCTCGCTCCAAGTTCGGATGCCGACGATCGGCTGGCGTCGAGTTCATCGCGTGTCTGGTTCAAGGCCAGCTCGAGGTCAGTCTCAGACTGCCGACTCTGGGCAAGTTCCTTCCGAACGGCTTCAAGCAGGGTTTCGAGCGCAGCCATCCTGCTCCTGACTTCAGTGATCTCCAGCCGCGCTTCCTTGAGCCCGGCTTCCAGGCTGGTCGCTTCAGCATGGCTCTGTTCCAGTTCGGACCGGGCCTCGGTCAGGCTCGCCTCGAGTTCGGCAACAGTATTTTTTCTACCTTC
The DNA here is from genome assembly GCA_963664045.2 of Paracoccaceae bacterium. GTDB lineage: Bacteria > Pseudomonadota > Alphaproteobacteria > Rhodobacterales > Rhodobacteraceae > JAPPHA01. Next base: position 55,497 of record CAXXGT010000011.1, read on the forward strand.
CAGTTCGCTTCTGGTAACGGAAAGCAGAGTCTCGAGTTCGGCAACGTTTTTCCTGTTACCTTCGAGTTCGCTACGCGTATCCGACAGCAAGGCTTCGAGTTCCGAAATCACGTTCAGGCTGGACGCGAGTTCGGTCCTTGTCTCCGAAAGATCGGACTCGAGCCCGGACACCACCTGGCGCGCCGACTCCAGTTCGGAATTCGAGCCGGCAAGCAATCCGAGCGCCTCTTCCAGCGACAGTTCGTTCTCATGAACTTCGGTACGCAGTTCGGCAATGAGCGCTTCGAGCGCATCTCGGCGCGCCGCGGCCAGGCGCGCCTCTTCAGCCTGAACGTCGATCTCCTGCCGAGCGTTCGCCAGTGCGATACGGAATGCTTCATTCTGCGAGACTACGGTCTGTCGCGCACTCTCGAGGATATCCATCTCGGCGAGCAGCTGGTCGTTGCGGCCTTGCAGGCTCTTCCGTTGCGCGATCAGGGAGGCAACCTGTTCTTCAAACGATACGATGACCGTGCGCAACTCGAGCAGCTCTTCCGACTGTTCGGAGTTTTCGGCCAGGAGCGCGTCGATTTCCCTTTTCTGAGTCGCGACCGTTGCGTTGGTTTCATCGAGCGTAGACTGGAAGAGAACGAGTTCTTCCTGCAACCGGTTTTCGTTGCCCTGTGCGAGTCCCAGTGCAGTGGACAGTTCATTGACCTGTCGGGACAGGCTGACGAGTTCCTCGTCCTGCCCGGAAATCGTTTCCTGCAGAACGAATTGCACGATCATGAAAATCGACAGGACGAACATCAACAACAGAAGGAGAGCCGTCATCGCGTCCACGAAGCCGGCCCAAATGGTGTTTGTCACACCGTTTCTGGATTTTCGTAACAGAGCCAAGGCCTAGTCCCTGACATTGCCCTCGACGGCTCGCCGGAGCGTCTCGATCAACACCGCGATATCGGCACGGACGTCCGCAATAGAGTCCTGACGTCCCACGGACATGTCTTCGAGTATGCGAAGCAGATGGCTTTCAATGTTGCGAAGCCGCGAGCGGGTTTCAGAGTCGAGCGTGGTTTCTTCGGCACTGCCTCTCGTCAGGGCATCCGCGATCCTTTGCTGGCTTTGCGCAAGCGACTCGAGAATCTCGTAGTGGTTGACAGGTGATTGCTCGTCGGGCTGACTTGCCAGTTGTTCGACAAGCTGTGCTATCCTGTCGACCTGCCGTTCAGAGGCGAGATGTCGTTCCGAAAGTTCGCTCAGAACGCCGTTCAGGGTGCCGACCAGGATTCCCCATTGCGCCTCGGTGAGTGCGGAATCCGCCAAGACGGGCGACGGTATCCCCCTGCCAGTGATCGGCAATCGGCTCAGCCCTGATTCAGGATCGGGCGCGGAAACACCGATCAGCGTAATTGAGGAAATCCACTCTTCCAGTTCACGATAGAAGCGGTTCTGGCCGTGTCCGGCGAAAAGATCCAGAAGTCCGACCACAAGCGAGCCAGCAAGTCCAAGAAGGGACGATCCGAAGGCGGTTCCCATTCCGCCCAGCTGTCTTTCAAGACCGGCAATCAGGTTCTCGAATACCTGAACACTGCTCTCGCCGTCTTCGGATGGCGCCAGGGACCTGATCGTGTCGACAACCGCTGGAACGGATGTCGCGAGTCCGTAAAACGTTCCAAGAAGGCCGAGAAAGATCAGCAGGTTGATGATGTAACGGGTGATTTCCCGACCTTCATCGAGTCGGGTTGCTACCGTTTCCAAAATCGACCGCGCTGAAAACGTCGTCAGCGCCGAGCGAGCTCCCTCGGGCCTCAGCAGTGCCGCGAGGGGTACCAGCAGACCGGGAGGCCGGACGATCTCGTGACCCGGCCGGTCGCGGACAAATCCCTCGATCCAGTTGACCGAGGTAAACAGCGAAATCACACGACCGAAGCAGGTCAACAGTCCCACGACAAACACCGCAACTATGACGCCGTTCAAATAAGGGGATTCCAGGAAAACATCGTCCAGGGACGGATAGATAAGGTAGACGCCGACTGCGACCAGGCCTGTCAGCACAAGCATTGTCAGGATCTGATTCACGGGAAGCGTGAATCGGTGGCTTTGGATTTCTTCGCCGATCATTCCGAAGATCGTCCTATGTTGCCCGCAAGAAGGCGATTATGTCACAGCGGATACATTGACAAGTCAGCGCACGGTTTCGGCCGACACAGCGGTTTCCGCCGATTGTTCCCTCGCGATCATCACCCGTCGTGCCGGACCGGTGGACAATGGCAAGCCCGCGCAATGCCTGACCGACCGTGCCGAATTCGAATTGTATCAAACAGGCTGCATTCACGGAGTTAACATTTTCCGGGCAATCCCGGTCATTAAATGTGGTCATCACTGCCTTGCGAGGCGGACAACCCCGGGAACGGTGTTGCCCGTCCTTCCGGGTCCTGTCAGCGATCCGGTCGGCCGACTACACCGACGAGTTCGACAAGGTCCGAATCAACGATTCCAAGCGACTCCAGGCGTTCGCAGGTGCGGAACAGGTATTCCCGATTGTGGCCCCGTTCCCCAAATGAGCGTCCGATTATGTCCGCCTGCTCCTCTATGGACAGTTCGCCACTGTAAAGCTCGTGACCGGGGTCGACAACATAGCAGACTGCCGGCACGGACCGTTTGTCTTCGAGTTCGACGGTTTGCCATTCCTCGCGATACGCGGACGCCACGAGCTCACGTTCACGAAGAATTTTCAGGACAGCGTCACTGTGACTTGCCTCCACACGGAAAGCCAGGCCCCTGCAGAACGATCCGGGCTGACGCTTCAAGGCCAGAACCAGACCCGGTGACTGCCAGGAACCACGATAGTGCACGGACCACATGCAAAAGCTGCGGGCGAAACCGTGAAGGGTTCCCGGAACCGATTCGACGAATTCGAACCCGGGCTGCCAAATCAGCGACCCGTATCCGAAAACCCACAGGTCTTCGGCTTGTTCATCCGGACGCATATGTGATCCTTTTTCCTTGACAGTCCACACTGTTCACAGACTAACGAACATAGGGCACAAGAAACAACGCGAGGTACGATGGAAAGACTGACGCCGTTCCTGGTCGGCACCCTGGCCACAGTCATGAATCTTACGGTGGCGGGTTGGTCACCCCCCGTCTCCGCCGACACCTCCGGAATTGCTTCATCTTCAACAGGGTCCGGCGTCACGGCCTCGAGCAAGGTGGATTCGTTCGTGCTCCACGACGAATTGTACCAGATGGAGTGGGACCTCGATTCGATCAGGATTTCGACAACAGGTAATTTCCGGGATTGGAGCCATGGAGTCGCGGTCGCGCTCTTCGCTTGCCGCTGGTTTGCGCGTTCCGCCATTACATCTTCACAATCGGGAAACGAGCCTGGAGAGGTTCCGGAGCATACGGTGGTTCTGGATGACTTCATGGGCGCATTCGACTTCCAACTGGACAATGCCGGGGCCCGCTGGCTTTCGCTGTTCAATGTTGATGTCGGGCGAATTGAATTTGGTGACGGTAACGGACCGCCCTGTCATCTCGTCAAACCGCATGCAGATGTCCGGAGGTCCGGGACAGAGCCGTACGTTTACACGGCAGAAATCGCTACCGAATTCAGCAGCGGCGACACTGTTGATCGCGAACGACCGGGAGATGCCGCCGAAAACTCCCGGGTCGGTGAATCCGGTGCCGTGAACGGGATCAACGTCAGGGGCGATGCCAAACTCAGCATTCAAGAGCCCGGCTGCAGACCGTGGGTGACTCAAGTCAACCTACACGACGTTTCTTTCTGGAGTGGCGCCTCCCAAATCGGGCTTGACGGGGTCGTTGACCTCGATGCCTCCGGGATCCTGTCCGGATCGATCAACGTCAGCCTGAACGTCGAGCGGTCCTTCGTTGAGTTCGTGGAAAACAGCGGAATATTTGACGACCCGGTAACCGCAAGGATTGTTGGGGCTGTCCTTGAGAGCGGAAGCGGAGACTACGAACTCAGATGCAAGGAAGGCGGATGCCGCGTATACGGGATAGTCGCACCTTTCATCCCGATCGGAAATGCGCCGCAGATTCAAAGGACGTGTTGATGACTCGCACAACAACCGGGCACGAATTCTTGTCACTGCATGGAGAAATTTTCGCGAAATCAATATCGAATTCATACTCTGGCCCGGGTTTCCCGATCGCGTGATCGAGGAATCCGCCAGTAGCCAGCCGGTGCAACCGGTCCGGACGAAGCATGCAGTGAACCGGATCTTCAACCTGCAAATTCGAGGACCGGGCCCGGGCCTTGAACAGCAGGGGCTTTTCGGTGCCGCCAAAAAAGTGAAAGGGCATCCTGAAGGATGCCTTTGCTTTGGGAAGCAGAGGGTTCGCCCGCCCGCGGGAAACTGCCAATTCAATCCCGGTTTTCGATTACGAGAATAGGGATCGAGAGATAAATTTTGCAACTCACCCTGGCCAGGAGAGGCGGCTCAGATCGTCTTGCTTACCCGAACGGTCGCCCGACAGATACGTCGCGTCTGCAACGAGCCAAGGTCGGAAACCGACAGACTCCAGTAACAGACAGCAAAGTCGTTCGATGTTTCCCTCCACATGGCTTGGGCGGCACGTTTCCTTCTTAAACTGCTGTCTCTGGCTCCAGTAGCGCTTCCGCCTTGGCGCGGTCGGCGGCGGAAATGGCAACCGTGGTGCGGCCGTCTCTACGGTCCAGTATGTGCAGGCTCTGGATATTCACGCCGGCCTGCTTGAACTTGTCCGCCAACCTGGCCAACGCGCCTGGTTCGTCGCGCAGTCGCACGACCAGCGATTCGTCGGATACCGCCTTGAATCCCGCCTGCTTCAGCGTACGAAGTGCGCCATCGTGATCGTCCGCGGTTAACGATATCGCGCCTGTCTCTTCGAACGTTTCCGCATTGATGGTTTCAATATTGATGTTGCGCTCAGCCAATACTCCGGCGATATCGGCGATAACGCCCGTCTCGTTTTTTGCAATTACCACGATCCTGCTCATGCGATAGTCTCCTCATTGTCTTTGAATGCTGTCACTCCAGGCAGTCTTCCACCACGGCATCGATGGTCTCGCACGTTATGTGCGGCATCGCAATGAGGTGCGCGATGTCCCCTTGCGGCGCAAGCTGCCACTTGCGTACGACATCTGCTGACGGCCTGGGAAACACGACGGTAACCGAGTTCCTGTTGCGCCATGCGGGGATACCGCCGTCGTTGAAACGCGTGACCGCATACCCTGCCTTCTCAAGGCATTGGTTCACGACGCGCCTGAAGCCGTCCAATCCCCGCTGCTTGAAGGCGTACCACATTATCAGCGGCGAGAGTGCGTTGCGAGAGCCCGTAAGTGTCGTGTCCAACACGCCCACGTACTCGATTGAACGCGCGATGCGCGATACGTTTTCGTGGCGGGTAAGCGCAACACCGCAGGGTAGCGGCGAGCCGATCATCTTGTGGCCACTGATTGACACGCTGTCGAACCCAATGTCGAAGCCATAGGGATCCGGTTGGTCCACGAACGGCAAAATCATGCCGCTCAAGGCAGCGTCCGCGTGCAGGTAGGACCTGGTCACCGCGAGATCCCTGAGAATGTCGCGGACTTTGCACACGTCGTCAATCGCGCCTTTCATTGTTGTGCCGATGTTTGCCATCACTATTGCAGGCATGTCGCGGTTGATGCGAATTGTCTCGTAGAGGTCGTCATAGTCGATCTCTCCGTTGTCGTGGCTTCTGATCATGATGTTGCGCATTTTCAGCACGCTCATGATCTTGACCACGCTGTAGTGCGTATCCTGGGAGAAATAGACCATGCCATCCGGATAGAGCTCCCGCCCCAGGTACAAGCCATACATATTGCCTTCTGTGCCGCCTGACGTGACGTAGCCCCATACCTCATCGCGCGAGATGTGCATCAGGTCCGCGAATATGTTGATGACTTCGCATTCGATCGGGTGGGTGTTGCTGCGGAAGTTGCTGTCGTGAAAGGGATCGCCGACGTTATTGAAAACGTACCGCATGAAAGGCAGCAGTGCCGTGTAGTCGAAGTCCTGGTTGCAGGGATAGCCAACAGAATGTCGACCCAACGTGTCGACTTCTCGAAGAAGAGAATCGAGTCTTTCCTGTGTATCCACTGCCGCCTCCCGTCACCAACCAGTCGCCTGCAAACCCGCTACACGGAAACAAAGCTTCGCTATACGGCCACCTCCGGTTCAAATTCATCGCTAATCATAGCGCACTGAAATGGCATTTGTTGACCGTGTCCACCGGTCATTCGTCACACTCACGTGACGAAAGCTTGATCTAGTCGACGATTCGACCTTTCCGGTGCGCGGCACCAATCGAGACACGAACCTTGCGGCCGCGGCCTGAACTATCCGGACTTGATCATGGTGTTGTTTCCCACTTTCTGCCAGCACCGAATTCCCAGATTGATCTGGCTGCTTCATATCGGAATAATTTGACGTGGAAGTTCTGGTGCCTTGAAACAATGCCTTCACATCAGCCAGTTACGCTGGTTCAGAATGTCTGCTTGGAAAGGAAAACTGTGGGATCAGCGGCCAGATTAATTTGAGAATGTTCATGCTTTGTCCGTCTACATAAACAGAGAAATAACATCATGGCGCAGCGATCGAAATGGATTTCGAGCGGCAATCACGATGAAAATCCCGGGTTCGGAAGGCAACCAGTCCCCTTGGTCTGTTCACATATACCCGAACTGCGTTTGCGAGAATTTCGAGAGGCTCCTCCGCCGGGGAATGCCCTCAACCCTCGAATTCACGTATCTCGACATCGGAAAGCTTCAATTTCCAACGGTCGGAGTTCCTTTTTCCGAAACCCGATGTCACGATTCGACCACACGATGAACGCAGGCTTGTCGGCGAAAACCGTGCGCTCGCGCAAACAGCGAGGAAAACCTGTTCGCATCGCTTTCGGGATGATGGTTTTCGCGCCGGTCGCTCCTGCGGTCGCGAAGACTTTGGGGGTCACTTTTTCGCCGGAAGAGAGCCGGCAAAGTCCACGCCCCTTGCCAGCCACGCCGCCAGCTTGTCCTTCGATGAAATGCCTGCCGGCTCGACCAGCGCCCAGCCCCTCATGGTCCGGCCGTTCATGTCTGCCGGTGCGGTGTGGGGCTCGGCCAACGTCTTGTCGTGGTCCCTCCTGTCGAGCCGCACGATCAAGGAGCCATTCCAGGTTCCCGCGCACATATTGCCATTTATCAAGAAGCAGACCGAGCCGAACATCTTGCGCTCGGAGTAACCCGCCTGCCGGGACAGGATCAGGCGAATCCGGTCTGTCAGTACTTCGTCGCTCGCCATGTCTCTCCTCGTCCCGCTGAAACACCTTCCGCGCGCCGGAAACCCAAACGTCAGTTACGAACGCGACCCGTAATGCAATGAGGTCGTCGCCGACACAACTAAATGCCCGCTGCTCTGCCCCCACGGCAACGCTCCCGTCCTCCAATCTGCAGTTGCTCGACCCTGCCTTGCCCGCAACGGTTCTCGGCCCGCCTTCATCAGCAACTTCACACCGGCAGTGCCCAGGCCGGAGTCCTCTGACGGACATACCAGGTTCGCCGACACGCCCTTTTGGCCGTTCAACGGGCGCAACAGGGTTCCGCGCCTGCGGTTGCGGCGCGTTGCGACAAGATGCCGGTTCCGTGTCGGCATTCATCGCAAAGAAGGAAAAGCGATCAGGAGGACTTCCGGAACTTCATATTCAACCCTGGTACGCAATTCGTCCAATTGAGAGTAGTGCCCGCCATTTACCACAGGTCACAGACCCAGATCATGACGTCGCGGTCGCAGAGTTTTCTTCACGCGTGAATTGCAGGCTTGCCAGCCTGGCGTAAAGTCCGTCGGAGTCAGACAGTTCATCATGATCGCCTTCAGCCTCTACTCTGCCCCTGTCGAGGACGATAATCCGGTCGGCCTTCTTGATCGTTGCAAGCCTGTGGGCGATGATCAGCGTCGTTCTGCCCGCGGAAAGCCGATCAACCGCGACCTGAACGGAGCGTTCGCTCTCTGCATCCAGCGCAGACGTCGCTTCATCAAGCAGCAGGACCGGTGCATCTCTCAGTATGGCTCTGGCGATGGCGATCCGTTGCCTTTGCCCCCCCGAAAGCTTGACGCCGCGCTCACCAAGATCGGTAAGATACCCGTCGGGCAATTCCAGGAGGAATTCATGCGCCGCCGAGGCCTTGGCGGCAGCGATCACCTCTTCGTCCGTCGCGTCAATGCGACCGAACCGGATGTTTTCCATCGCGGACGTTGCAAAGACCGCCGGTTCTTGCGGAACATAAGCCAGGCACTTTCGTACGTCGCGTCGAGAAGATTTCCTGATATCGATTCTGCCGATTTCAATCTTTCCGGCCACCGGATCGAAATACCGGAGCAGGAGGCGGAAGATCGTCGATTTTCCCGCGCCGGATGGCCCGACGAATGCAACGGTTTCACCCGGTTCGACCGAAAAGGACAATTCGTTGAGTGCGGCATGGTTCGGGCGCGACGGGTAACGAAACGACACCCCGCTGAAAGTGATTTCCCCAGAGACTAAACTCGGAAACTGAACGGGAAATTCAGGGTCGGAAACGGTGTCCTCGGCATGGAGAAGTTCCAGGAGCCGGTCTGTCGCCCCTGCGGCCCGCAGGATCTCCCCCCAGACCTCCGAGAGCGCCGCGACCGCCCCCGCAACCATGACCGCGAGGATCACGAACTGAACCAGTTCCCCTCCTGACATGACTTCACTCCGAACCCCGTACGCGCCAGCCCAAAGAACGCCGACGACACCCGCAAAAGCCAGGAAAATAACGATAATTGTAAGCTGAGTCCGCGCCGTTATCCGACGCATTGCCGCCCGATAGGCGCTTTCAGAATGTCCGCCGAATTGCGCGCTGCTGGATGGTTCAAGGTTGAAAGCCTGAACCGTCTGAGCGGCAAGCAAGGTCTCGGACGCATGGCTTGAGCACTCCGCGATCCGATCCTGCGCCAACATGCTGTAGTGACGAACCCTGCGTCCAAGCAGAAGTATGGGCACGACGACGAGCGGAACGACAAGAATCGCCAGGAATGCCAGCCTTGTCGATGTGACGAACATCATGGTCACGCCACCCGACAGAATCAGCAGGTTCCTGAGCGCGATCGACATTGAAGATCCGACAACTGTCTGGATAAGCGTGGTGTCAGTCGTGATCCGTGATAGAACCTCTCCGGTCAAACGCGACTCGAAATACGCAGGGCTCATGCAAATCATCCTGTCGTAGACCGCACTGCGGATATCGGCCACGACGCGTTCTCCAAGTCGGGATACGAGATAGAAACGAAACCCGGAACCTAGAGCCAACAGCCCGGTAATGACGATCGCGGCAAGGAAGTAGAGGTCCATCAGGCGCGGAGTCTCGATCAGCAACCCGTCGATGACCCGGCGAACTGCAACCGGCAACGAAAGGGAAAGGGCCGCTGTCGTGATCAGGGTGACAAACGCAAGGAGCATCGTCCAACGGTATGGCTGCAAGAATGGAACCAGTTGCGTGAGCGCGGCCGCACCAGGTGCCTCGACTCCTGGTTCAATCCTGTTCCGGGATCGGATGTTGGTCTGACGCCTCATGACATCAAGACTTTCCGGTCACCTGGATCCCCGGAAGGGATCGATCTCGAGTTGTGAATTCGGGGAGAGGGAACATCTCATCGCAATCAGCATGGGTACCACCGCCGGTTCCCTGCTACATTTGTTCCCTGTTCGCAATATGGTCGTTGCCGATCATGCCATGGGCGGAAGTCGAAATAAGGGGAGACAACGTGAACCTGGAAGTGAAATTCGCAAGAAACGTCTGAATCCCGTGCATCGGCACGGGGCTGGTCTTCGAGACGCTGCACGTCGGTATAACGGACCCGAAGTATACGACCGTCGAGTTCAAGGAAGGCGAAACCCCGGTCCTCCCCCTGGATCGTTGGATTGGCAGCAATTGGCTGCTCCGTTTTTCGAGTTTCTTCCCGTTGAATCGTTCAGGGCCTTTCGTTCGTGATGACCGGTCTGACCGGAATTGCGCGCGTTGTCGAGGCGACCGCGCTTGCTTGGCCAAGTTCCGCAGACATTCGGTGACAAACACGCACCGGGTTCATCTGGACATCCAGGCGGGCAGGAATTCTTCATGCGCGCGCAACATGTCATCGGCCATCGCCCGAGTCTGCCTGAGACCGAGTTCGGTAGCCGTGCGAGGGTCAAGCATGGCAGCGTGATAGATGCGGTCACGCGACTCCTCCAACAGCGCATTTAGGCCAGCTCCTGCACGTTGATGTTGGTCCGAATCAGGGCTGACAACTGAGGTGGAATGCCGCCGATGTGCGTGGGGTGAATTCCTGTCCGGTCGGCGAGGAAGGACGCAGTCCCTCGTTCGGTACGTTTCCGCAAATGGGCAAAGGAGTCCCTGTCCATACGAAATTGACGACATCGGAAGCGTATTCGCGGCTATGGCCGACTTCGATCCGATCGGCAGTGCGAAACTCCCGCAACTGTTTCGCCCAGTCCGTGATCTGGTCTTCACACCGCGTGCGATACTCGTCGAGCGGGATGGCAAACCTGTCGAGAAGTTCTGGTTGGCCAGACTTGGTGAACCACGGATCATACTCCGAAAAGTGCTCGGAGCTCTCGGTCACGAAGTATCCGAATTGCGACATGACCTCGTATCGGACGATGTTCGGGCACGGGGGATTCTCCATGTTGGGTTTTTGAAGTCGCCCGGCGGCATAACCTGCGAACAGCTCGGGATAGAGGTCCCGGGTTTCACCGTTTTTCTGCGCTTCTTCGAGTTGCAGAAAAAAAGCCAAGTGGTTGATTCCGGCACACAGGAACCGAATTCGTCCCGGGTCGATATCGAGATCCTGCGCAATCGATTGCCGCGCGCTGTTCGGTGTGGGCAGAAATCCTTGCCTGCGTACCGAGCGTCGAGACAAGTTTTCGTGCGACCATTTCAGCCTGTGCAAGTCGTTCGACGTCGATGTCCATGCGCGAAATGGGAATCCCGCAACGCAGGTTTTTTTGAGGATTTCTCCAACTATGTTCTTCATGAACACGGTTGAACCTGCACCAATGAGTGCGATCTTGGGTGAGTCATTCAATTTCGATCCCTGGCCACAGTCCCGAAGCGAATGTTCCTGACGGCAGGTTGCGTCAAGTCTTCCGGGAAAGCATGACTTGACTTCGAATGTTCGTCGCAAAGTTAATCGCCTCGCAACCGAAGAGTTAATCCGGACTTTCTCTGCGGCAAAACGACCATGCTTGCCGTGACGAACGCTCGTTGACCCTGCAGAAGCTTTACGAGTTACGTCTCGCAGCACGGATGTGCGGCCCGCAGGTTTCACGATTTCTGCTTACACGTGTTTCCGGGTCAGCGCGGGTCGCCGGTGTCGCGTTAAGGTCATTCCAAATCTTCGGGCTTCCGGAAAATCCATCTGTACCGGGTGTTTTTCCTCCGAACACCGCACGGATTTACGGTCGAAGTGAATGGAATGAGGCGGGAACGTGGCCGTGTACGGTTTTCGAGCACGAACGAGGAATGGCCCCGGCTGCTGCGCGGGTTGGCGAGCAGGAACCCGACGGCCCTTGCCTGGCGCTGGTGGCTGTGCCTGCCGTCGCAATTCTTCGGTCGGGGTGCCTTTCAGCCGTACACCGGTTGCGCTGACATGCGTGCCGTCATCGTCGATCATGGCAATGTCGCAGAACAATTCGATTCGATGGCCGTCAGGGTCGAGAATGTAGACAGCCTCGTTTTCGCCACAGCTCCCGTCACCGTGAGGCTGCACGAATGAATGCAGGATCGGTCCCCGAAAGATTTCCGCGCCTTACCTGCGAATGCGGTCCAGATGCACCAGCCAGTCATCACGGTTGTCGTATTCAAACGCAGCATGATGAAAATTCGGAGGACCATCGAAATCCGCCTCGGGCGGCGGCTTCACTCGGTAGGTCTTCTCGGGATTGCGGACAAGGACGATCTCGTGGTGGACATTGGCGAGGCGCATGAAAGTCAGTTCGACTGGAATGCCATCGACTTCGAAAGCGGCATGACGCTCGGTGAGCTTGAAACCCAGAACACGCCGATACCATTCGATGGAGCGGTCCGTATCACTGACTTCAGTGGCGATATGCTGCATTCTGGCGGGTCCTGGTCGGTTCGTGGCGGGAACTCTCAACGGACAGCGACGTGCAGGTGCCGGATCTCCCTGAAGCGCAGGCGCGCGGCGATTTCAGGCAGCACCTTGAGCTGCAATCCGGGAAAACGCCCGAAGAGTTTCCGGAAGGCGATCGCGGCTTCAAGCCGCGCAAGCGAGTTTCCGGCACAGATGTGAACTCCGAGACCGAAGCTGAGGTGCCTGTTGGGTCGGCGTGATATGTCGAAACGCTCAGGATCGGGAAACTGCCGGGGATCACGGTTCGCGGCAGCGACGATCATGTGTACCGTCGTCCCTGCCGGGACGGGAACTCCGCCCATTGCCGTATCCCGGGTCGACCGGCGATTGTTGATCTGTATCGGCGCCTGATAGCGCAGGACCTCTTCCACCATTGAGTCGATCAAGCCCGGGCTTTCGGCCAGACGGCGAATTTCCCCGGGAGAGCGCAGCATCTCGTGCACGCCGTGCGACAGCATGTTCGTTGACGTTTCGTGGCCGGCGTTCAGCATGAAGATGCATTGATGCAGAAGTTCCAGTTCGGTCAGTTTTTCGCCGTCGGCCTCTGCATCCGCGAGTACGGTCAATACCTCGGTTGGCGCAGCCTCATCCGGGTACACGCGGCGGTGGCGAATGTGGTCACGGAGATAGGCCTTGAATTCAGTCACGGCCCGGTTGCCGGTGGTGAGCTGCTCGTCGGTCAACTTCGGCTCAAGCGCGGTAAGGATGGCCAGGGCCCAACCCCGGATCAGGTGTCGGACACTGGCCGGAACGCCAAGCATGTCGCAGACAACCTCGATCGGCAGCTTGAAGGAAAATTCCTCGACCATGTCCATCTCGCCCTGATCCTCCAGACGGTCGAGATACGTGTCAACCAACCTCGCAATACGCGGCTCAAAGGCGGCGAGTGCCCTGCGCGTGAAGGCAAACTGGAAGAGCTTTCGTATGCGGGTGTGATCCGGCGCGTCAATGAATACGACCGAGGTCGTATGATGTTCGTACAATGGTGCGGTCTTGCCGAATTTAGGTGCGAAATCGGCCTTCTTGTCCGAAGACCAAACGACCGGGTCCCTATAGGCGGAAACACAATCGTCATACCTGGTAAGGATGAAAGTACCATCGGAATTGCGATGGACGGGCGAACATTCACGCAGTGCAGCGAGATAGGGATACGGGTTGGCGGCATAGTCCGACGGCACTTCCAGAAGATCGAAATCCGTAACGTCGGGATGGGGACCCATGTCTCCTGTACCTTGTTTGACCGAACCCTCTTTCGCCGTTCTTCGAAAAGGTTGCACGTTCAGGACTTCGTTGAAACCCCTGTGTGGCTGCCCTCCGGCCAATCCCCTTTTACGAGATTGTCCGGCAGGGTTACTGTGGTTCGTCAGGCAGCCGTCTCATGGTCGGGCAAGCAGCACGGGGTGGCGGTTTCACCGCGTGTCCATGCCCGGACCCTCGCAGGAAATCACAGCGGTGCATCTTCGTTGAACCCTGATATGCTGTCATGTACGGACCGAATGATATTGTGCCATATTGGCCTTCACGCAGCCTGTCATGACTGGGAGGGTTGATGATGCTCGCGGACCGTATCGAAAGCGCCTGGATCGAATCCTTCGCCAACGTGTTCGAACTGTGCAAGATGCGGCGTGACGAGAGCATTGTCATCCTGGCTGAATCCCAGTCACGTGGGTTGAACCTCCACCTCGCCGAACTGGCTCTCGGCCAGCTTGGAGTGTCGCATTTTTGCATTTCCGTTCCGACACCGCCGCATCCCGAGGGACCGATCGTGCGATCTTCCGGGGCAAGCCAGGCATTGAACGGGCAGAGGGCGGTCGTCAAGGCGCTTGCGGACGCGGATGTCGTTATCGATCTGACGGTCGAAGGGCTGATGCACGCATCGCAGACAATCGAAATCCTGAAAGGCGGAGCGCGGATTCTCACGGTTTCCAACGAGCATCCCGAGACGCTGGCGCGTACGGTGCCGACACCGGATCTCAAGGACCGCAGCAAGGAAGCGGTTGCACGTTGCAGGAAGGCTCGGGAGATGACTGTCCGTCGCGCCGACTCGACGGACCTGGCCGTCAGGCTGACGGATGCCGCCTGCGTCGGAGTATGGGGCTGGACAGATCGCCCTGGAACATTGGCGCATTGGCCGGGAGGTATTGTTGTCTGTTTCCCTGCAGAGGGCAGTGTCAATGGCCGTTTGGCGTATCACCCGGGCGACATGAACCTGACATTCAAACGATACTTCGAATCAGTTGTGGAACTGGTATTGGAGAACGACTTCGTTACATCGATCGAAGGTCAGGGTGCCGACGCATTACTCATGCGCGACTATTTTGTGGGTTTTGGTGAACGGGATGCGTTTGCGACAAGCCATGTTGGCTGGGGACTCAACCAGCGGGCTCGATACGAGGCGTTGACCATGTACGACCGGCGGGACAACAACTGTACCGAACTGCGCGCAGTTGCCGGCAATTTTCTTTTTTCAACCGGCGCCAATGAATTTGCAGGCCGGTTTACCCGCGGACATTTCGACCTGCCAATGATGGGTTGCGACATCGCCCTTGACGACGTCCTGGTAGTCGAAGGCGGGCGCCTCACTTGATTGCAGCGGGAATCGAATACGACATTGCGGGAACGGGACCGCCGGTCCTGTGCCTCCACGGAATCGGTGGAGGCATCGACAGCTTCCGACCGCAAATGGATGCGGCAGTTGCCAATCCCGGAACAGGACCGGTCTCGAGAACCGAAACGCGTGCCGGTTCAGGTGCCACGTCCGGGATCGCCCGTCGGGAAATCCCACCCCCCGACCTGAAAGGGTTTCAGGTTCTTGCCTGGAACATGCCCGGCTACGGTGCGAGCACGGCGGAAGTCTGGCCGCCGGGATTCGCGTACCTGTCAGCCGCACTTGGAGATTTCATTGCTTCAATCGGCCTTGAAACCGTTCACCTCGTGGGACAGTCGCTTGGCGGCATGTTGGCACTGGAGCACGCGCTGCGGCGTCCGGAACAGGTGTCATCAATGGTCCTCATCGGGACGACACCCAGTTTTGGCGGTCGGGACAATTCGTTTGGCGATGCATTTCTGAAGGCGCGGCTGGCACCACTGGATGCAGGCCTCGGCATGGCCGGCATGGCGAAGGCGGAAATACCGGGATTGGTGGGGCCAGCGGCATCACCAGAGGTGATCAGAAGCATCGAGACATTACTGGCGGCCGTAACCGAAGAGACCTGGCGTGGTATCTTGCGTTGTCTCGTGACCTTCAATCGGCGCAATGACCTGAAACGGGTGGCGCAATCATGCTGCCTGATTGCAGGCTCCCATGACCGGAATGCTCCGGCACGAACCATGAAATGGATGGCGGAAAAGCTGCCTCGGGCAGAGCTTCACGTGATTAAAAACGCCGGCCACATGATCAACCAGGAAAACCCTGAAAGAACAAACGCGATTATCGGCAGATTCCTGCGGAAAGGATTACCGTGACACTTGCACCGATCTTCGATCCGCACTCCTGGAAACTGGCACGACAACAGGCTGACCTGTGCGAGCGTGTCAGGGTGCTTGCGATGGAAAGGTTCGCGCCGCGCGCGAACGCGTATGACCGGGATGCGATCTTTCCGACCGAAAACTATCGTGACCTCGCTGATACGGGACTTCTGGGCATTTGCATTCCGAAATCCGAAGGCGGGACCGGAGCCGATCTCAAGACGTACATGCTTGCCGCAGCCGAACTTGGACGCGCATGCGGAGCAACGGCATTGACCTTCAACATGCATGTCTCCAGCTGCCTCTGGACCGGCGACCTGCTCGACAGATTGGAAATGGATGCGGTCATCCGGGCCGAGCATCACGAGATGCGGCGGGTTCATTATCGTCGCATTCTCGATGAAGGCGCGGTCTATGCGCAGCCCTTTTCTGAAGGTAATGCCGCGGCTGCGGGTTTCAAGGCATTCGGCACCACGGCCCTCAAGGTCGACGGCGGCTGGCTGATCAATGGCAGGAAGATCTTTGCGTCACTTGCCGGGCACGCGGATTACTATGGCACGTTGTGCACGGGCCTCTCGGCACCGGACGACTCCCATCTCCGGCGCAACACGATGTATATTGCCGTTCCTTCCGATGCCGAAGGCGTAAGTGTCGAAGGTGCATGGGATACCATGGGCATGCGCGGAACCGTATCGCGAACCCTGATCTTCAAGAACGTATTCGTTGCCGATTGCGAGCAACTCATGCCGCGGGGCGTCTACGCTGCCGCGGCCAGCCGTTGGCCGCACATGTTCATGACTCTGACACCGACGTACATGGGGATCGCCCAGGCCTGCCATGACTTCACGGTTGCCTACCTCCGCGGCGAGGTACCCGGAACGCCGCCGGTCAAGCGCAGGATGTACCCAACCAAGCAGATCGCCGTTGCCGAAATGCAAATCATGCTGGAACAGACAAAGGCCTTGTGGTTCCAGGCGATTTCCGAAGCGAGGCCGGACCCGGGAAAGAGCGAGCTGATGCGGGCATGGGCCGCACAGCATACGGTGATGGAAAATGCCAACAAGATCGCACAGCTCGCCATCAGGACTTGCGGTGGCCAGGTCATCATGCGGTCACTGCCCATGGAGCGTTTCTATCGAGACAGTCGTTGCGGATCATTGATGCTGCCGTGGACGGCGGAGCTGTGTCTCGACATGCTGGGAAAGGCGGCACTTTACGAATCCGGCGAAGCCGATGACGATTGACCGATGGATCGACAATTCGGCGGCCCGGACGCCGGAAAAACCCGCCCTTGTTTTCGAAGGCGGGGGCATGACCTACGCAGAAATGGCGTTGCGGATTGACGCCCGGGCCAGCGGGCTGGCTGCGAGCGGCATCGGCCATGGCGACCGGGTCGCGTGGTACGGCCTCAATCACCCCGAAGTCCTCGTCCTGCTCTTTGCGTGTGCGCGTCTGGGCGCAATCCTCGTACCGATCAACTGGCGGCTGGCCCAGACGGAAGTCGCGGAAATAATTGCGGACTGTCAACCGGGGCTGATGATCCACGACAGGCACTTCCGGAAACAGGCTCTCGCCCTGCCCGACATTCGTGTCGCCGCCGTTGACACTGAATTTCCGGCAGGATCACCAGCACGGAAACAGGAGGCGCATGAAAACGACCCACTCCTCCTGGTGTTTACCTCCGGATCAACAGGCAGGCCCAAAGGCGTAACATTGACGCAGAGTGCACTGTCCTGCAACGCGGAGATGAGCGTCGAGGCGCATCGATTGGAACCTGGCGCCCGAGTGCTGAACGTCTTGCCGCTCTTTCATGTTGGCGGGCTCAACATTCTTCCGACGCCGGCACTTTCCGTGGGCGCTACCGTCATGCTTCATGAACGTTTCGATCCGGATGCGGCATGTGCGGCGCTGCAGGAGGCAACCCATGCAATCACTGTACCGACAGTCCTGCAGGCAGTCATTGACAGTGACGGCTGGAAAGGCGCCGACCTGTCCTCGTTGCTGTCCATCAGCATTGGCTCCACGGATGTTCCGGTATCATTGATCCAGGCGGTTCAGTCCCGTGGAGTCCCTGTAACGCAGATCTACGGCGCAACCGAAACCGGCCCCCTCGCGATCTATCAGCAGGTCGACGAGGAAATTGCAACGACCGGCAGCATCGGCCGGGCCGGATCGAAATGCGAAATACGAATTGTCCGGGATGGACAGGACGCGGAAGACGGAGAGCAGGGCGAGATTTGGGTCAAGGGCAGGAACGTGATGAAAGAATACTGGCGCAATCCCGAACTGACGGCGGCAGCATTGCAGGACGGTTGGTTCCGCACCGGTGACGTGGCCAGACGCGACGAGAACGGCCTCTACTGGTTTGTCGACAGGATCAAGCACGTGATCATTTCCGGCGGGGAGAACATATACCCGGCGGAGATCGAGCGCATTCTCCGCGACGTCCCAGAAGTCAAGGAAGTGTCAGTCGTGGGGCGGCACGATCCGAAATGGGGAGAAACGCCCGTGGCAGTGGTCGTTGCCGATGACGGCAAGTCTTCAGATGAAATACTCGGTCACCTGCACGGCCGAATTGCCAGGTTCAAGCATCCAAAAACCGTGGAATTTGTTGACGCATTGCCGCGCAACGCAATGGGAAAGGTCGTGACGGCAGAGTTGCGCGCATTGGTCAATCGATGACCACCCGGCCCTGGGATCGGGTGTTCAAATCCGAAGAGTCCCGGCAGAATGCTCGGATGATCGGTTCAGACCCGTTTTCGAAAAATTCACGTCTTTTCAACCGGTTCTCTTGGCTTGGACTGCTCTGCCACCTACTTGCGATGGCGGAGCGGGTTCGACCTCCCGCCGCAAGCATGAGAAAAAGGCACCCGAAAGTTGTTGCGGCCGGAATCATGATCGAGCGGCAAGGCAAACTCTCCGGTTGATGGGGGCATTTTCGACGGCGCCGCCGCCACGTGTTGCTCCTCGAGGCACCGGACTGGTGCACTCACTTTTCTGGCAAGGCTCTCTTTGCGAAATAGTCGAGCATGAAGGCAGCGCACTCGACCGGCTTCTCCAATTGCATCAAATGCGTCGTCACCGGGGCAAAGTCTTAGTCCAGCCGTATCAACTCGGGCATGATTGTGCTCGGCAGGAACGAATTCGGTACCGCAGGATCGGACCCGATCACCTTGACGGGACACGCAATTGCCGTGAAATCCACGGTCCGTGCAAATGGATATAGCGCGTCCCACATCCGGGCTTCATGTTCGCGGGGACATGCCAGCTTGAATCCGTCCCCGTCAGCGGCAGGGCGTAACGATGCATGCGCGAAAAGTTCGAGGTTGGCCAGGTCGAGGCCGTTGAATGCCGACATGTGCGACTGGAGCTTGACGTATCCCGCAAGCGTTCGGAAATGCTCCCGACGCCCACGGGTGGTCTTTCCCATCCGAGCCCCCAACGCCTCAAGCTCCTCCGTTTTCCGGCCCGGCAGAAGCATCGGCGGGTCGAACAGCACGATCGCCGCGTACTCTCCGCCGCCGATTCGCGCATGCAGAGCCGCAAGCGCCGTCAGCGCCGTCAGCGAATGGAAAACGCCAACTTTCCTTTTCGCCCCGAAACAGTGGTCGATCTCGTGCGAGACACGGACCAAGTCTTCTGCAAGCATTGGTATGCCGTGCGGGTCGAGCCGGCCAACCGGATTGCGGCCATGGCTGCGAATATCGAAAACGAACACGTCGAATCCATCGACGAATTGTGATCAGAAGGGTCAGTAAGCGTCGTTCGCGAAACCATTCCCATGACCCATGACGAGCCTGGTCCCGTTCGGGTTGCCGTGTCGCCGCACCAGGATCGGATAACTGTCTGCCGCACGAACCTCATGCATTGCCGTCGACGCGGGAACCTTCAAGTCGATACTCGATGTCATCTGATGCGACAGCCGCAAATCCGGATGCAATGCGAATCGAAACGACTCGACTGCGATGTCATTTGCCCCTCCACTGACCGTGTCCACTTTGCGCATCCAACACTTGAACTCTTTTGTTTGTGATGGTTATGGTGGAATTCAAACACACAAATCCGGGGATCTCCTCTCGCAAGGACCACATGAGCAAAGTGACCAATAGCCTGGACATGTCTCCCGAAGCGATGCGGCGGCTGGGACGCAAAGCCACCGACATTCTCGTGGACCGCGCCAGCCGGCTGGCCGACGGGAATGCATGGGACGGTGAATTCCGGCATTTGCTGGAGGAAAAATTCCTCAAGCCACCCCCTGAACAGGGCCGGCCCGCCGAAGAAGTGCTGGAACACGTCGTCCGAGACGTCCTGCCATACGCCGCCCGACTGGACCATCCGCGCTTCTTCGGTTTCATCCCCTCTTCCCCCACTTGGCCCGGCATCGTGGCAGACTACGTGGCTGCCGGCTACCACATCAACTCGTGCACGTGGCTTGTCTCCAGTGGAACCAGCCAGCTTGAACTTGTTGTCGCGGACTGGATGAGGATCTGGATAGGCTATCCTGAAACCGCCGGCGGCCTCCTGACCAGCGGAGGCTCTGCGGCAAGTGTCGAAGCCATTGTGACCGCTCGCGAGGCCGCAGGACACCCCGAACGCCCTACCGTGTACATGAGCGATCAGAGTCACTCCGCCCTCAAGCGGGCGGCGCTTATCGCGGGCGTCAAACGCGACCGTATCCGCATCGTCCCCACCGATGAGTGCTACCGCATGGATCCGGAAGAGCTGGCGCGCCTGGTAGCCACGGATCGTGCGAACGGTCTGCATCCAATCGCCATTTGCGCCAACGCGGGTTCTCCCAGTACGGGCTCGATTGACCCGCTACAGGCGATGGCGGATTTCTGCCGGGACGAGGGTATCTGGCTGCATGTCGACGCCGCCTACGGCGGGTTTGCAATGGTGACCGAAATTGGCCGGGAAATGCTTGGCGGGATCGAGCGGGCCGACTCCATCGGGCTCGACGCGCACAAGTGGTTCTTTCAGCCCTATGAAGTCGGTGCCTTGATGGTCAAGGACGTGCGGCACCTCGAGAACGCGTTCGCAATCGGGCACGATGTGCTCCAGGACACGGTCTGGGGCACCGACCACCCCAACATTTCCGACCGTGGCATGCAGCTCAGTCGGAACGCACGAGCGCTGAAGATCTGGATGTCCGTCCAGACTTTCGGCATGGCTGCCTTCCGAGCGGCCGTCGAGAACGGACTGGACCTTGCCCGACGAGCAGAGGCCTACCTCACTGACAGCCCGAATCTGGAGGTCATGGCCCCGGTTTCGATGAGCATCCTGTGCTTCCGTGTAAACCCGGCTGATCGGCGCCTCGACGAGCGGACCCTGGAAGCGATCAACCGCAAAGTGCTCACCAACGTGTTTTGGGACGATTTGGCATTCTTCTCCTCTACGTCACTTAAGGGAGCGTTTTCGCTGAGAATGTGCATCGTCAACCACACGACCACATGGGAAGACGTGCGCCGTACCATTGATTCCGTGTCGCAGTTCGGGGAAATGGCGGTGGCTGAGGCAGAGGGCTGAAAGAGCCTCGGCTTCGCTTTTTCCGGTGCATCGCCAACGTAAATCCCGAATGCGAGAATTTAGACTCTGAACAACCGCTTTCGCAGGCAATCCGTGATTCACCCTGCATGTGTCCCGCCCGCCGGTGCATGACCAGGTACCGGAGACGGCAACGCCAACACGGCAATTGCCACTTTCTCCACCTCGCTCCTGGCACTGGCGGCAATGTATCGATCAGGGCGAACCAGTACCGCGGTCGCATCAAGTTCGGCGAGAGCGGCGACCAGGCCGGGGCTGTCCTCGACCCCGACGACCGGAACAGTCGCCGCGACACGGCCGGGCAACTTCCAGCGCAAGGTCAGCGCCGGATTGAATCCGATCGCATCGTCGAGCGATTGACCGCCCCCAGGCGCTGGTATGGCGATCAAGCTATCCAGGTCGCTGGGTCCCAGTGGCGGAGAGATGGTCCCATACTGGCGACTCCGGACTCGTCCCGCGACGCCAGGGACAAGGCCGACTTCTTGTCCAGCGCGTTAACCAGTCCGCAAAGCCGCATTGCGGTCTCGACAAAAGACCGTACATTCGGATCGTGTTCCTCCCGGCAGCTGTCGAGAATGATGCAATTGGCTGTTCCAGTCACGCAAAGGTCCGGTTTCCAGGTCAGATTCGCTGCGTCGCGGATTCCCGCACACATCCCCTGCCCCATGAAAGGTGGCGTCAAATGTGCGGCGTCGTCCGCAACCATCATCCGATCCTTTTGCCAGGTCTGCGCGATTTCGGACCGGAATGTTTGGACGGCGCGCCGCTCCGGTTCCGCATCGTCAGGCCCGATCCACCGAGACAGGAACGACCAGATCCGTTCTTCGCTGGTGATCTGTTCGTCCGTTTCCTCGTCTCGCGCGGAGATCTCCCAGCGCATTCGGTTTTTCGGGCTCCGGAAACAAGTCATCGGCCGGTCAGGACCACAGTGCTGAATCGAGTGATTCCCGAGATCCGGCCGGTCACGTTTCGGGAGCAACTCCACAACCGGCCAGCGTTCCCTGAAACCGAGGTCGATCAATCCGGAACCGATTACGCTGTGAACAAATGACCGTGCCCCGTCACATCCGACGACATAAGACGAGGATAGGCAAATGGTCTGGTCGTTTCGAGCACCGCGGCAAGTCACGACCACGTCACGCTCGCGAGGCTCGACGGAAACGACTTCAGGACTTGACAGTATCGAGACATTTGAACGGTCGGCCAGTTTCTCGCGCAACAACCTCTGGAGGCCGGGCTGATGCATGCGATAGTTCGCGTGCCACCCTGGGGCCCGATCTCCTGCGGCCGCGGCCAGTCGAGCAGGAGTTTTCCGTCCGGTTCAACAAAACGCATGCCCGGATTGACAATCACTTCGTGGCTCAACCTTTCGGAAAACCCGCGGACTGGAAACCCGCATGGTTTCGCCGTCGAAGTGAACCGCCCCTGCCAGGTCGTAAATTCCGGCTTCGCGATCAACAACGGTGACACCGATCCCGCATTTCGCCAGCAGGTTGGCCAGTTTTGCGCCCGTCGGGCCAAGGCTGACGGTGATCACATCCGCACTGTCGGGAAACCTGCTCACCTCGCTGTATTCCGTCAGGTGCGCCACTGCGTCTCCTAAGGCCAGGTTCGACCAACGGGCGGTAGCGTACGAAATCCTTCTTCGGCAGTCTCCGGCGGCATGTCGAGAAACGGCTTTCGGTCCGGCCCCGGCAAGCAATGCCGGTGTCGTCCTGCATGTTCCTGCAGGTCAGGGCAGTCCGATACTTCCCAACCAAGGACGGAAAGGGATTTGCACGGTTCGTTTGAGGCGGTCAATCGCTGCACGAGGTCACCACTCGAAACGTCAACCGGCAGCCTCCTTGGTCCGCCAGTTGCGTGGCCGGGATCCTGTTGGCGAAATAACTCCACTCGATGATCCGGCCGAACCGCGCATCGTGATAGCCCGGGGACTGACTTGCCGTTCGCACAACTTACAAGTCGTACGGACCAGTCAAGAGCACTTCGATCGTCGATTGAACCGTTCGCAAAACCGCGACGCCCGGCAACGCGGCGGCGGCAGGCGCCTGAACTACCCGAGGTCGAACCGACAATGACTGTTCCCGGTAGCAGCGCAACCTGATATCCGCCTGCTGCCAGATTCAAGGCCGAACTTGCCAGGCTGGCCACCAGGTTCCGCCGGAGTGGTTGATCGTGTCCCGAAAACAAGGGTATCAGATTTCGATCAACCCGCCAGGGTGAAAATGGCTGAATGGAGCTGCCAGAATAAGGCTCCCGTACGCGGCTGAAGAAAGGAAACAGGAAGTGAAGAAAGGCAATAACGGGGCAGAACCGCAGCTTCGGTCCCAACAATGGTTTGATAATCCCGGAAACCCCGGAATGACAGCACTTTACCTCGAACGTTACCTTAACCAGGCATTCACCCAGAGCGAGCTGCAATCGGGAAGGCCGATCGTCGGGATTGCACAAACCGGCTCCGATCTCGCCCCGTGCAACAAGATCCATGTCTTTCTCGCCGACCGGGTCAAGGCAGGAATTCGGGATGCAGGCGGAATCCCGATGGAATTCCCCGTTCACCCCATCCAGGAAACAGGCAAGCGGCCAACGGCCGCGCTCGACCGGAACCTGGCTTATCTTTCATTGGTCGAAGTTCTTCACGGGTACCCAATCGACGGCGTCGTGCTCACGACCGGATGCG
The DNA here is from genome assembly GCA_963664045.2 of Paracoccaceae bacterium. Lineage (GTDB taxonomy): Bacteria > Pseudomonadota > Alphaproteobacteria > Rhodobacterales > Rhodobacteraceae > JAPPHA01. The sequence continues at coordinate 79,356 of CAXXGT010000011.1, forward strand.
ACAAGACCACGCCGGCGATGTTGATGGGGGCAGCGACGGTTGACCTGCCCGCAATCGTCCTCTCCGGAGGCCCCATGCTTGATGGCTGGTGGAACGGCAAGCTTGCCGGGTCCGGAACAATTGTCTGGGAAAGCCGCCGGTTGCTGGCGGACGGCAGTATCGACTACCAGGAATTCCTCAACCGGGTTTGCGCGTCCGCTCCTTCGCTTGGCCATTGCAACACGATGGGAACCGCAAGCACGATGAACGCGATGGCCGAAGCCATGGGGATGAGTCTCCCCGGTTGTGCCGCCATTCCCGCGCCGTTTCGCGAACGAATGGCTATGGCCTACGCAACGGGTGCACGTGCGGTCGAACTCGTACGTGAAGGAATAAGGCCCTCCCACATCCTAACCAGGAAGGCATTCGAAAACGCGATCGTCGTGAATTCCGCGGTCGGCGGGTCGACGAACGCACCGCCGCACCTGCAGGCGATCGCGCGTCACGCAGGCGTCGAACTCGATGTCAAGGATTGGCAGGACATCGGTTTCGACGTTCCACTGCTTGTCAACATGCAGCCTGCCGGCGAATTCCTCGGTGAAGCGTTTCATCGCGCCGGTGGCGTGCCTGCCGTCATGGGTGAACTCAAGGCAGCAGGCCGGCTGCATCTTGATGTTCGGACCGTCACGGGGAAAACTCTCGGCCACAACCTCGGAGAGGGGCGGTCCAGTGATAGTTCGGTCATTCATTCGGTTGACGCCCCCATCAGGCCAAACGCCGGATTCCTGGTGTTGTCCGGAAATCTCTTCGACAGTGCCTTGATGAAAACATCGGTGATTTCAGACGATTTTCGTGAACGATTCCTGTCAAACCCTGATGAGGACGGCGTTTTCGTCGCGCGTGCAGTGGTCTTCGAGGGACCAGAAGACTATCACGAGCGCATCAATGATCCAGACCTCGGGATTGACGAACGCGCGATCCTGTTCATTCGGGGCGTCGGCTGCGTCGGGTACCCGGGATCGGCCGAGGTCGTGAACATGCAGCCGCCCGACGCGCTTATCGTCCGGGGAATCAATCACTTGCCCACGGTCGGCGACGGCCGGCAGTCCGGGACATCCGAAAGCCCGTCCATCCTGAATGCATCTCCGGAAGCAGCGGTAGGCGGCGGCCTTGCCTTTCTCAGGACCGGTGACCGCGTGCGACTTGATCTGAACCGGTGCCGGCTTGACGCACTGGTCAACGCTGACGAATGGGTAGCGCGCCGCGAGGCCTGGCAACCGCCCGAACTTGTCAACCAGACCCCCTGGCAGGAACTCTATCGCACCCACGTCGGCCAGCTTGCAGATGGCGGCTGCCTTGAACTTGCCACGGCCTACAGGAGAGTCGGCTCGGACCTGCCGAGGGACAACCACTGACCCTGTCTCAGGGGACGGATGGCCTCAAGGAAGCGAATTTCAGCAAGCCCACGCTTCCGGCGGGCGAGGAGAACACAGGTTCGCCGCTATAGAACCGCCTCGTAAAGCACCCTCGTGTTGCTCTTTGTCATCTCGACGGGGTTTGCTCCGGCAGTCGGGTCCGCAAGAGCGTTGGCAACCAGCCAGTCAATGTCGGGGTCCGTGACGCCCAACTCCGACAATCGCGCGGGAATTCCCAGCTGGTCCGTCAGCCCGGCAACAAAGGCCGAGAAACCGTCAAATCCGCCGTCTATGCCGAGGTAGGCGGCCGTCCGCACAATCCTGTCTTCGATTGCGGGCCGATTGAACTCCAGGACGGTTCTGGTCACGACCGCGTTCGTGGTGCCGTGGTGCGTATTGTACCGGGCTCCGATCGGGTGCGACAATGCGTGGATTGCGCCCAGGCCTTTTTGAAAGGCTATGGCTCCCATCGACGCCGCCGCCAGCATGTGCGCCCTGGCCTCGAGGTCACCTCCGTCCCGAAAGGCACGCGGAAGGAACTCCTTGACCAGGCGCATGCCTTCCAGAGCAATTCCCTGGCTCAGCGGATGAAAATGCGGCGAACAATAGGCCTCGAGGCAATGGGCAAACGCATCCATCCCGGTCCCGGCGGTCAAGGCCGGAGGCAGGTCAACCGTGAGTTCGGGATCGCAAATCACGTCGACCGGCAGGATCCGGGGGTGAAAGATGATCTTCTTTTCCTTCGTAGCCGAGTTGGTAATGACCGAAGCCCTTCCGACCTCGGAACCGGTCCCCGCCGTTGTCGGTACCGCAACATTCGGAGCAATTGCCTCGGCATTCGCACGCATCCACCAGTCGCCGATGTCCTCGAAGTCCCAGACCGGCCTGGTCTGCCCTGCCATGAACGCAATGGCCTTGCCCAGATCGAGACCCGACCCTCCGCCAAATGCGACAACCCCGTCATGTGAGCCCTCGATGTAGGTCCTGATGCCGGCTTCAAGGTTTACGTCGGTCGGATTGGGGTCGACATCGGAAAACACGGTGGTTTGAATACCGCTGGATTCAAGCACGTCCAGCGCCGTCCGGACGACAGGCAAGTCCCTGAGCCCCTTGTCGGTCACGAATAACGGGCGGCTTATCCCGGCTTCTCGACAGGCGGTTCCGACCTCGCGGATGCGCCCGGCGCCAAAGCGTATGCGGGTCGGATAGCTCCAGTTTCCAAGGAGGTTCATGTCAATCCCCACTGATACGAAGTCACGAAAACGAAAGTTGCTCCAACGAAACCTGTCGCCGGTCAGGCCCGTTCAAACCCGCGCGCGACCTCATAGTCTGTCACGGCACGATCAAAGTGTTCCTGTTCCCATCGCGCGGCTCTGACATAATGATCAACGATGTCGCTGCCCATGGCAGCCCGCAGCATTTCGGAGTTGTCCAGCGCCTCCGTCGCATGCCTCAGCGTAGACGGCACGGATCGAACGCCCTCCGCCTGGTACGCGTCTCCCGACCAGGCGTCCTCGAGTTCCAGTTCTTCCTCGATTCCGGCGATTCCGGAGGCAATCTGTCCGGCGATGGCAAGATACGGATTCAGGTCCGCGCCGCCGATCCGGCATTCGATACGCACACCGGTCGTATCGGCACCCGCAATGCGAAAGCCCGCCGTTCGATTGTCCACTGACCAGACAGCCTTTGTCGGCGCAAACGTGCCGGCGACGAACCGCTTGTACGAATTGACATACGGAGCGAGGAAAACCGTCGTTTCGGCAGAATACCTGAGAAGCCCCGCCAGGTATTGCCGCATGACTTGCGACATCCCATGCGCCTCCGTCTCGTCAAAAAAGACCGGGCTTCCCGATCGATTCCCGAGCGACTGGTGGATGTGGCAGGACGAGCCGGCGGCACCGGCATCCCATTTCGCCATGAACGTGACGGCCCTGTCCTTCTGAAAGGCAATTTCCTTGACCGCGTTCTTGACGAACACATGCGTATCGGCCGTCGAGAGCGCGTCGGAATAGCGGATATTGATTTCTTCCTGGCCGGCGTCGGCTTCACCCTTCGAATTTTCGACCGGAACTCCCGCACCGTACAGCCCGTTGCGCACGGCCCGCATGACATCTTCTTCCCTGGTCGTTTGAAATATGTGGTAGTCTTCGTTGTATGGGCTGATCGGGGTCATTCCCCTGTATTGCCGGTCCCTGAGATCGTCGTACGTCTCCCTGAACAGGAAGAACTCGAGCTCGGTTGCGATCGCCGACGTGAAGCCACGGGATGACAGCCTGTCAACCTGCCTCTTGAGAACGGCGCGCGGCGCGTGCGGAACGGGATCATGTCCGTGGTGGTCGTAAAGATCACAGAGGACACAGGCCGTACCGTCCAGCCAAGGAGGATACCGGATCGTCGACAGGTCGGGGCGCATGACGTAATCGCCGTAGCCGGCCGCCCAACTCGTCGAGGCGTAACCGTCTACCGGGTACATTTCGAGATCCGTCGCCACAAGGTAGTTGCAACAGTGGGTCTCTTCCCAGGCGGACCGGAGAAAGTGCGACGCATGGAACCGCTTGCCCATCAAACGGCCCTGCATGTCCGGAATGCAGGCAATGACGGTATCGACCTTGCCAGCCGATACCTTCGATCCAAGGGTTTCCAGGGCCGGATGATCAGTCATGTCGTCCCCCGAAATCAAGATGTACACACGGGCGCTCGGCCAAATGCCCGAGCGCCCGCGGAAATCGCCAAATGCCGGTCAAATGCTCCCGATCAGCCGTATCGATAGGGACGGCCGGCCTTGAGCATGTCAGCGTTGTACTGCTTGAAGATGTCCACGACCTTCGCCTTGACCTCGGATTCAGCCGCGATCTCTTCCCAGAACTCAACCGCGGCCGCCTCGACAGCTGCCCACTCTTCATCGGGAATGGACGTCAGCTGCATCTTGGTGCCGTTGACCCGGAGATAGGCCTCTCCGCCCCAATACCACCATTGACGATAGTAATGAGAGCTGTCCATGGTCAGCTTGAGAAGTTCCTGAAGGTGCTCGGGCAACTCGTTCCAGGCATCCATGTTGGCAAAGAAGGAACCCGCCCAGGCACCAGAGATGTTGTTTGTCAGGAAGTAGTCGGTCACATCCGCCCAACCAACCGTGTAGTCCTCGGTAATGCCTGACCACGCCACGCCGTCGAGTTCACCGGTTTGCACGGCGACCTCGATGTCTTCCCACGGAAGCGTGACCGGGACGACGCCGAACTGGCTGAGGAATCGACCCGCGGTCGGAAACGTAAAGACCCTCTTTCCCTTCAGGTCTTCGAGGCTGTGAATCGGGTCCTTGGTCGCAAAATGGCAGGGATCCCAGGCCCCGGCCGACAGGTGCTTGACCCCGACCGCCGAGTACTCGGCATCCCAGATTTCGTTCAGACCGTACTGGTTGAACAGCACCGGCACATCCAGTGAATACCGGCTCGCGAACGGGAAGTACCCCCCGAAGACGGTCACTTCGGTCGGGGACGCCATGGAATCGTCGTCCGACTGAACCGCGTCGATCGTGCCTTTTTGCATGGCCCTGAACAGTTCACCGGTAGGTACCAGCTGGTCCGAGAAGAACAGCTCGATTTCCATTTCGTCTCCCGCAACCTTGTTGAAGCTGTCGATCGCGGGCTTGATCACATGTTCCGCAAGTGCCGGGCCGGCGTAGGTTTGCATGCGCCAACGAATCTTGGATTGGGCATGAACGGCCGGTGCGGCCAGGGTCGCTGCTCCCACTGCCCCGGCGGTGGTCAAAAAGTTTCGTCGTGTCGTCATTCTACCCTCCGTGTTTTCGGGCCCTGACCCGATTTCCGGGTTCACAGGTGCCCATTGACTGACGTCCGGCTGTTCCCTCGATCACAGGGATCGTGTGGAATTCGGATTCGCAGGCAATGACCGTGAATCGGTCACCGCCCGTAGACGTAGTCCGGCAACCAGAGTGCGACATGCGGAAACGCAAGTACGATTGCCAGCGCAAGTATCATCACCCCCACGAACGGCAGGATTGAACCATAGATATCCCGCAGGGAGATCTCCGGTGGCGCCATCGCGCGCATGAGAAACAGATTGTACCCGAAAGGTGGCGTCATATACGCGATCTGCGTCGTTATCGTATAAAGAACACCGTACCATATCAGATCGAAACCGAGCACCTTGACCAAGGGAACATACAGCGGCGCCACGATAACCAACATCGCGGTGTCGTCAAGAAAGGTTCCCATGAGAAGGAACGACATCTGCATCATGATCAGGATGACCCATGGATTGAGTCCAAGTTGTTCGGTGAACAGGTTGTCGATCGCACGCACCGCACCGAGGCCGTCAAATACGGCTCCAAACCCGAGAGCGGCCAGGATGATCCACATGAACATGCATGAAATCGCAAGCGTCTGTCGAATCGAGACCTCGAAGACCTCCCGGGTCATTCGACCCTTGACAACTGCTGCACCAAAGGCAGCCAACGCCCCGATAGCCGAACTCTCGACCAGGCTGGTCCAGCCGTTCACGAACGGCACCATCATCGACGCGAAAATGAAGACCGGCAGGAGCCCGGCAAGCAGCAGCCGGAGTTTTTCGCGCATGGGCACCTGTCTTGCACTCTCCGGCAGCACGGGTCCGAGGTGGGGCTGCAACCGGCAACGGATCGCAATGTAGAGAATGAACATCGCTGCCATCATCAGGCCGGGTACGACGCCCGCCAGCCACAGCTGTCCGACCGGTTGCCTGGCGATCATCGCGTAGAGTACCAACACAACGGAAGGGGGAACGAGAATTCCGAGAGATGATCCCGCCTGGATGACCCCCGTGACCATTCGCTTGTCGTAATTTCGCCTCAACAACTCCGGCAGCGCGATCGTCGCGCCGATCGCCATTCCGGCAACGGATAGCCCGTTCATGGCCGAAATCAGCACCATCAAGCCGATGGTGCCGATGGCCAACCCTCCCCTGACCGGCCCCATCCAGACATGGAACATCCGGTAAAGATCGTCGGCGATCCGGGACTCCGAGAGCACATATCCCATGAAAATGAACATGGGCAACGTGAGCAAGGGATACCATTTCATCAGCTTCATCGCCGATGAAAACGGAATGTCGGAACCTCCAGTCCCCCACAACAAGAGCGCCGAAATCGCCGCGACGCCGCCGATGGCGCCAAACACCCGCTGACCGGTCATCAGCATGAGCATCATCAGCGAAAACATGAGAATCGCGATCAGTTCGTAGGACATCAGAGGGGTTTGTCCCGAATACTGGCCACATCCTTGATGAATTCGGAAACAGCCTGCAGCAACATCAGGAGGATACCGACACACATGATTATCTTGATCGGCCAGAGCGGAGGCCGCCAGGCGGTCGGACTGCGTTCACTGTAGGTAATGGAATAACTCGTGCTTTCCACGGCTCCGTATAGAAGGACCGTCAGGAAAAAGATCAGAAACAACACGGTAAAGGCGTCAAACCACGCTTTCTTGCGCACGGACCAGTTGCCGTAGAACAGATCCATGCGCACGTTTGCGCCGAGTTGGATCGAGTATGGCCCGCCGAGAATATAATAGGCGACCATGGCGAACTGGGCCACTTCGAGGGTCCAGAGCGAGGGAAGAAAGAACGTCTTCGAAATTGAAGACCACAACAGTACCGCGACCATGACGAAGATTCCGTACATGGTCAGACGGCCGATGCGGTAGTTTATGGCATCGACCACCCGGACATAGGTGCGGACTATTCTCGGCACGCGGTTTCGTACTCCCCCTCACCACAACCCGACGGGCACGTGGTCGTCACTTCCATGTATCGGACCGGTTGCGGCTGCAAGAATTCAAAGCCCCCGACAAAGTCCGTCCCTGAACCCTCAAGTCCCCGAACTCCGGCCAAGCGGTATGGTCACGAGGCCGCATCCGATGTACGCTCATAGTTCATGATTGGCAATCTGGGCAACGACCCGGACATCCGGTACCGGGTTCGTCCGGACGCAAACGGCCCTTGTGCGTCAGCATACCGGTGACCGGCATTCCGTGTCAGGTTCAGCCAGGACAGGACGCTCCGGATACCGTCTGCCGCAGGAAGCGGAGGCGATGTTCAGGCCCAGGTGAATCCGGTTGGAGGGAACCGATGACGACCATGCCCGGAAGTGTGGAACATGGCGGAGCAGCAAAGGCTCCTGGCGTCGAAATCCGTCCTTCCGCAACCGTGATCATCGTCAGGTATTCGCGGGGCTCCCCCTGCATACTGATGGGGCAGCGCAGCCGTTCCGCGGTATTCATGCCGTCCAAGTTCGTCTTTCCTGGCGGGGCAGTCGATCCTTCCGACCGACATGTTTCACTGTCCTGGCGCGGATGCGACCCATCCCTGGACAAGCTTGGGCTCGAAGCCGGTGACCAGGAGCCCCGTGCCATCGTGCTCGCGGGAATCCGCGAGGTCTGGGAGGAATCCGGACTGCTGCTCGCAGTTCCCAAGGACGCGACGAACGAGCAGGACAAACGCGAGGACCGGCACTACCCGTCAGACGAACCGGTCCCCGCATGTTGGAAAGGATTCTTCGACCAGTGCGTTATCCCTTCGGCTGCGGGCATGAGATTCATTTTCCGGGCAATCACGCCTCCTGGCCGGCCGCGCCGGTTCGATGCCCGCTTCCTCATGGTTGATGCCAGCCACGTCCTGAACGACCTCGACGACTTTTCTCACGCCTCGGGAGAGCTTTCCCACCTGTCATGGGTCCCGTTGGGCGATACCTCATCACTCGAGTTGCCGTTCATTACCGAGGTCGTTCTCGCGGAACTCGACGAAATCCTCTCCCAAGGCGATACGCGTCGTGGTATTCCGTTCTTCCATCATCAGGACGTGCGCTCCTGCGTCAGCCATTTGTGAGGGACACGGCCCCGGTCGTGGCGAGAGTGTGTGTCTAAACCTCTCGGCGCCCGCGAATTTCCGGGTTTCTGACGGAAACGCACCATGACGATCTCGGAAGAGTCCTTCTTTCTTCACGCCGGATACCGGGGAACGCTTCAGAGCCAGATCCGCCAGCAGATCGCGACTGCCGTTGTCCAGGGGAAATTTCTGCCCGGCGAGCGCCTGCCTTCAAGTCGCAAGCTGGCCGTACATCTCGGGATTTCCAGGATAACGGTCACGCTGGCCTACCAGGACCTGATTGCCGACGGTTACCTGGACTCGCGTCAGAGATCGGGAATCTTCGTGGCGAAAAATGCGCCGAAACCGGATTTTCCGGGCACGGGCATCGAGTCCCGGGACACTGTTCGGTGGGACCAGGCCCTGTGCAGGCGGTACACGGGCGCACGGCTTGTCAGGAAAGTCGAAGACTGGCGGCGATTTCGCTACCCTTTCGTGTATGGTCAGGTGGACCCTGAGTTGTTCAGCCATTCGCAATGGCGCCAGTGCGCGCTCCAGACGCTCGGGAAGCGCGAATTCGACAACCTCGCGTCCGACCTCGCCGAACGCGACGACCCCGAACTGGTCGCCTATATAGCCCGGCAAACCCTGCCGCGCCGCGGAATCCTTGCAAGACCCGAGCAGATTCTCGTGACGGCTGGCGCTCAAAACGCGCTCTGGACGATTGCTCAACTCCTGCTGGGGCCGGGGCGTGTCGCGGTTCACGAAAACCCTGGTTACCCGGACCTGCGGGAGATCATCCGCCTTTCGAACTGTATCCTGGCGCCACAGGACGTCGATGCCTCCGGGCTCGATCCGTCTGAAATCCCCGACCAGGCAGACGTAGTTTTCACGACCCCCAGCCACCAGGCGCCGACAGCCGCGACGATGCCGATGGAACGCAGGCGCGACCTGCTCGCTTCGGCCTGTGAAAGAGATTTCATCGTTGTCGAGGATGACTACGAATTCGAAATGAGTTTCCTGGGCTCGCCACTTCCAGCCCTCAAGTCTCTCGATCGAGACGGACGGGTCATCTACGTTGGGAGTTTTTCGAAATCGCTGTTTCCCGGGCTCAGGCTGGGGTTCCTGGTCGCCTCCGAGCCGCTGATTCGGGAGGCCCGGGCGCTGCGGACGACCGTTCTCAGGCATTTGCCCGGCCATATTCAAAGAACGACAGCGCGATTCCTGGCCCTGGGTCACTACGACGCGCTGATTTCGCGCATGAAGGACGCGTACTGTTCCCGGCACCAGGTCATGCACGACGCCATCAGGAATCATGATCTTGAGATCGTGGGGAAAGGCGGTTTTGGCGGATCGAGCTTCTGGATGCGTGCACCGGCCGGAGTCGATACCGACGAACTTGCGACGATGCTCGAACCCAGGGGCGTTCTGATCGAGCCGGGTGAACCGTTTTTCTCCGGCCACTCGATCCCCCGCAACTATTACCGCCTGGCCTACTCCTCAATTCAGGAGAAGCGGATTGCCGACGGAATAGGACTGATCCGTTCCGTCATCGATGCGTACCCCGTCGAGGGCGAACGGCCTTGGAAGTGAACTCCGCTTGACGGATGGCTTCACAATTTACCGGCGATTTACCGGGAAGGGATACGACGCTGGTTTACCGGTGCCCGACCCTGCCACACCCAAGGCTCGAGACCATCATTCCGGTACCGGAATTTTTCTGCATTCACAGCCATCGACTGGATGGTTTTCGCACAAATCTGGATGTTTCATCCAAGTGCACCGGATGCTGTAGCCTTGTTGAACGGCCAACATTTCGATCTCTGAACACGCTCAAGAAGACCTGAGCGTCGACACCGGCCAAAAGACACTCCGGACCATGGAATCGTGGTGCAACGATCATCGAAATTTCAGGACAAATCTGTGTTCGCCTGCATACAATTCAGGCGAGCAGGTCGTCGGGATTCTTCACGAGCTCGCAATACCGTTTCAAAAACCTCGCAGCGTCTGCCCCGTTTATGACGCGGTGGTCATAGCTCAAATCCAGCGGAACAACCATTGTCGGTGAGAACGCAGCACCATCCCATACCGGGCGCATCCCGGCTTGACTGATTCCGAGGATCGCAACCTCGGGAGGGTTGATGATCGGAGTAAACGCCTCGCCGCCAATACTGCCCAGGGACGAAATCGTCATTGACGCACCGCCGAACTCTTCGGGACGAACGCTGCGAGCCCGGGCGCGATCAGACACGTCCAGAAGTTCAAGAGAGAGTTCTGGAATGCCTTTCTTGTCCGAATCGCGGATCACCGTGACCATCAAGCCATGAGGGGTATCAACAGCCACGCCTATGTGAACGTAATGCTTGAATATCAACGACTTGCCGTCGGCGCTAATTGACGCATTGAACCTGGGGAAATCCCTGAGGCACCGTGCAAGAATTGCTATGTGAAACGACAGTGCGGTGATGCGGGTGCCTTTTGCCTTCAGGATCGCCCGCGCATCCTCGATCCGGGTCAAGTCAGCACTGCCGTGGTGCGTGACTGCGGGAATGTGCTGCTGTGCGGCAACCAGCCTTGCCGATGCCGTCTGGGCTATCCTGTTTAGAGGCTCGATGCTGACGGGCCCGTAACGTTCATGCTGGGTCTCCCAGAGAGTGTCAGGAACGGTGCGCACGCCCAGCACGTCTTCGCGTGCGATCGAAACCCTCCCGAGGCGTACAGCAAGCCGTTCGATGTCGACACCTCTTTCAAGCGCGAGCCTGCGAACACTGGGGCTTGCAACCACGTCCATCCTGTCACATCTCACCCTGGACGTTTCGCATTTCCCGAACCTTCCGCATTGCGCTTCTACAGCAATTGCCTGATCGGATTTTCGATCCGTGCCGCGATCGAATCGAGGAGCGCAACAGCTTGAGTCATCGGGAGGCGTCTCTCTTCGAACGCAAGTGCCAGGGAAAGGTCGTTTCCGTTCCTGGCCGCGGAGAGAGTCGTGGTGCCACCAGCCGGTGCATAGGTCAGAACCCGGCTGTCACACAGGTCGACGAAAACAAGCGCCGGCGGTTCCTCTGAATGTGCGCCTTTGCGATCCGGATTCGGACAAGGCGTGGACGTGCCGTCAAGACCGCGAACAGCGATGACAACGGACTCCACCATGAATTGAGCGCGCCACGCACCAGCCGAAAACGCTGCCAATAGACGTGTACGGTCAGCACGTTCGGCACGAGACAGGAGTGCATTGAACGCAGTTCCATCGACCAGCGCCGTCAACACAGAGAGTCCACCGGTGGTGGTCACCGCGAGGTCGCTGACATGGATCGGTTCTGCCACACCCTGCGCCCGCAAGGCCGCAAGATCTATTCCGCGCTCGGATGCCAGGCGTCTTGCCTTGGGTGAAGCAAGAATCCTGCGGGAAGTACCTGCAGGAGCCGCGGATGTGGAAGCAGCCACCGCTTCCGCCGGCGTCGACACCGCCTTTACGGATTCCGGTCCCGCGGCGACCGACGGTTTCCCGGACGGAATCGGTTCGGCGAATTCGGCAACATCCTCCCTGGTCTCCACGATCTCGGCAATCGTATCTCCTACCAGCACCTCGGCTCCGCTACCCGCCCGAATTCCTGACAGGTAGCCGCTCGCCGCTGCCTCGACCTCAAGCGTTGCCTTGTCGGACTCGACCTCGAAGAGCGCATCTCCCTTGGCCACGGCGTCGCCCTCGGACCTGAGCCAGGACGCAATGGTGCCGCTGTCCTGACTCAACCCGAGTTGGGGCATCTTGACTTCATACGGCATGGACTGCCTCTCCGTTCACGATCCTGCGCGCGTGTTCGGCGACGCCCTCGGGCGTCGGCACGGTCAGATCTTCCAGCACCGGGCTGAAGGGAACCGGAACATCCATGGCACCCATGCGGATCACGGGTGCATCGAGGTGGTAGAACGCCTTTTCGCCAATTCGGCTCGCGATCTCTGCCGTCACTCCGAAGCTCTGATGCCCCTCGTCTACGACAATCGCGCGCGAAGTCTTCCGGACCGACTCCAGAATTCTTGCCTCGTCCAGCGGGACAATCGTTCGCGGATCAACGACCTCGGCGCTGATACCGATCTCCGCCAGCATGTCCGCGGCAGTCTCGCAGACCTCGCGCATGGACGAGGTGCCAACCAGGGTGACGTCCCGACCCTCACGCAGGACCGCCGCCTCGCCAAACGGAATCAGGTATTCCTCCTCCGGCACCGGGGCTTTTTCCTGGTACATGATCTTGTCTTCAAAAATCACGACCGGATTCGGATCGCGAATCGCCGTCTTCAGGAGACCCTTTGCCTCGTAGGCACTCGATGGCAACGCGACCTTCAGCCCGGGGATGTGGGCACACAAGGCATGCAACGACTGGGAATGCTGTGCCGCCGAGCGACGGGTCGCACCAAGGTTGGTGCGCAGAACCAGCGGAACACTCAGTTTGCCGCCGGACATGTAATGTGTCTTGGCCGCCTGGTTGCACAGTTGATCCATCACCAGATAGAGAAAATCACCGAACATCAGGTCTACAACGGGCCGCGCCCCTGTCATCGCGGCGCCGACGGCCATGCCCATGAATCCCGGCTCCGAAATCGGCGTGTCGATAACACGGTCGGTTCCGAATTCCTCCACAAGACCTGACAGTACCTTGAACGGGGTACCCGCTTCGGCAACGTCCTCTCCAATGACGAAGACGGTTTCATCCCGCCGCATTTCTTCGGCAAGCGCTTCGTTCACGGCCTGTGACAACGTGATGGTCCGCATCACCCGACCTCCACGAATACATGATTGCGGACTTCCCGCGCACCCGGATAGGGCGCGGCAAGAGCATACTCTGCGGCCTCTTCCGCCTCGGCCCTGACCGACTTGCCGATTTCGCCAAGCTCGTCTTCGGTCGCAATCTTTTCCGCGGCCATCCAGGCTCCGAAGATCCTGATCGGGTCCCGGTCCTTTTTCCACCCGTCCTCTTCGGCCTTCGTCCTGTAGTAGTCCCGATTGATGTCGCCAACGTGGTGGCCATGGAAACGGTAGGTCAACAATTCGACAAAGAACGGTCCCTCACCCTTCCTGGCCCTCTCGACGAGTTGGGTTGCCAGCGTGTTGACCGCCAGCACATCCTGGCCGTCGACCCGGTGCGCTTCGATCCCGAAGACCTCCGCGCGGGCCGCGATCTCGCCCGCCGCGATCTCGCGTGTGGCAGTGTACTCCGAGTAACCGTTGTTTTCGCACGCGTAGATCACCGGCAGACTCCAGAGTGCGGCCATGTTCATCACCTCATACATGAGTCCCTGTGCAGTTGCTCCGTCCCCGAAGAAGCACACGGTCACATCGTCCGAACCCTGCAACTTCGCGCGCAGGGCCGAACCCGTGGCAATCCCCATGGACCCTCCGACAATTGCGTTGGCACCCAGGTTGCCGTTGAACTGATCTGCAATGTGCATGGATCCACCCTTGCCACGACAGTAACCCTCTTCCTTGCCGAGCAATTCACAAAACATCGGCCTGAACTCCGCACCCTTGGCGACACAGTGGCCGTGACCACGATGCGTCGACGTAATCTTGTCTTCCGAAGTCAACGCCTCGCAGATGCCGACGGCGACAGCCTCCTCGCCAGAATAGAGGTGCGTGATCCCCGGCATCTTCGCGTCAAGATAAAGTTGATTTGCAATGTCCTCGAACGTGCGAATCCTGACCATTTGACGATACATGCGCAGGTAGGAATCTCTGTTTGCAGATGACTTGGTCATGAATCGGCCCTCATTGTCGTCAGCCATGATTGCCCCGGGTACGGAATACCCTGTTCCCGATTCAATACCGGTTGGCAATCGGCAGTTCCTCGGCCGGAAACAGCGAAATGACTTCGCACCCCGTGTCGGTGACCACGACTTCTTCTTCGATCCGTGCCGCCGAAAATCCATCTGTGGCGGGACAGTATGTTTCCAGTGCAAAAACCATTCCCGTCCGGATCTCCATCGGATTCTCGAGGCTGACGGCCCGGCTGATGATCGGGCGCTCGTGGAGCGCGAGCCCGAGGCCATGTCCGAACTGCAGCCCGAAAGCGGCCAGTTCATCCGGGAAACCGTATTCCGGTGCCGCAGGCCAAAGTGAGGCGACCGTGTCGGTCGTCACGCCCGGCTTGATCGCATCGATGGCCGCATCCAGCCACTCCCGTGCCTTCGTGTAGGCGTCGTGCTGAACCGGGGTCGCGCGACCGATGTTGAATGTGCGGTAATAACAGGTCCTGTATCCCTGGTATGACTGGAGGATGTCGAAAAACGCCTGGTCACCCGGCCGAAAGAGACGATCAGTGAAGTTGTGCGGATGCGGATTGCATCGTTCGCCGGAAATGGCGTTAATCGCCTCGACGTCGTCCGATCCCATTTCGTAAAGCAACTTGTTCGACAATGCGACGATGTCGTTCTCGCGAACGCCCGGTTTCAACTCTTCGTAAATCATATGGTAAACACCATCGACCATGCTGGCGGCCTGGGTCAGAAGCTGAATCTCGTCCCAGTTCTTGATCTCGCGAGCACTCAACATGATCTGTTGACCGTCAACCACCTTCAACCCTGCGTCCGCCAATGCCTGGAACATCGCGGTTTCCGCATAGTCAACCCCGACCGGCATATCGGCCATGCCAGCATCGCGAACGAGACCGGCGATTTCCTCCGCATAGTGTTTCATCAGCCCGAAACTCGGCGGAATCGTGCCGCGCATGCCGACAACGCCGGCGCGGCAATGATCGGGTTCCAGCCAGTCGGCGTACTTCCTGTGATGAACAGCCGCCGAACCGAAATCCCAGACATAAGGGCTGTCATCACCCGTCAGAAGGCAGAAACGGCACATCTTGTCCCGTTCCCATTCTCCGATCTTCGTGGAGGAAACATAGCGAATGTTGTTGACGTCAAAAAGCAGCAGCGCTCCGCAATCCGAATCCTTCAAGGCATTCCGCGTACGGCCGAGCCGGTATCGACGCAAACGGTCGTGGTCAACGCGACGCTCGAAGTCCACGCTGGTATGGCCCCACGCGGGCAACCGCCCCTCCCATTGCCAATTCGGCAAGAGGTCCTGCGGTGTCAAAACATTAGGCGTTACGGCCGGCGGCTTGTTGTTCATCTCGATTCTCCCTGGAGGCGTCTCGTGGAGAGGGCCGCCCGATCACTCAGTAATGTCCACGTGACCGCATCAATTCATCAGCGCGGTCCTGCGCAGTGTTCAGCGCCTGATCGACGGAGAGCCTGCCCTGAAGCATGTCGTGCAACTTCGTGCCGATTATGGCAATCAGTTCAGAGATTTCTGGCACAGGCGGGCGTGGCCAGTACTGCAGAATTCCCGATCGCGCCATGCCATCCACAGTGGAAATGACGGGTGAGATCCGACGGATTTCGGGATCCATGCTGACACTGAACCGTGGGCTCACCAGGCTTCCGTTTTCGATATAGAGCTTTATCGCCTCGGGCGATGTAAACGACCGCAAAGCCGTCCAGATTGGATGAATTCGGTCGGGATCGATGTTGGCAGGGATCGCAAGTGCGTACCCGCCGACCGGAGCTATGGGCCGCCCCCTGGGACCGTATGGATGTGGCAGGTAATCGGTGACCCCGCAGGCCGGCGATTCCGAATTGAGTTCGAACAGGGGAGCCAGAAGCGTCGCGCAATAGGCCATCGCGACCTGCCCGTCGGCGTAGGCCAGGGCACGTTCGTACCACGACATCGACAGGATGGATAACGGAGAGAAACTCAAGAGTTCACGAAGGTATTCGGCGGCCGCGAACGCCTCTTCCGACCGTAACGCGGGGCGGTAATTTTCTCCCTCCAGCCACTCGGCATCAAAACTGTCACCGTCCCTGGCAAGGTTCAGGCATGGCCGTCCCATGGCTCCCATGACGAACATGAACGTATGTCCGAGCGGCGTGCCGCGGGCAGCGTTCCACGCGATTCCCGCGCGGCCTTTTGAACGGTCGTGCAACTTGCGTGCCACGCTGAGCGTATCGCCGATCGTCAATGGCACCCTGAGTCCGGCGTCTTCGCAAAGATCACGTCGCACGCAGAGCAGTTCGGGCGTCGTCTGCGCCGGGATGCCGTATTGAATGCCTCGGTGCCGCGCAGAAGCCAATGCCACCATGTGAAAATCGCTCAGGTCCATGCCGCTTTCCACGATCATCGAATCGACGGGCATCAGCACACCTTTTTCGGCCAACTCCCCGAACCAGGGCAGGTCGCACGCAATGATGTCGTAGCGCGAAGTTTCCAGTCGGGCGTTGGAAAGGATTTCCTGCCTGAGCCGGTCGATCGACAAGGCCCGGCTGTGTATGCTCACCCCGAACAGCCCCTCGAATTGCCGCTTCAGGACATTCATTGCCAAAAATGTCGGATCCGCATGAACGAGGATCCTCAAGCCGCTTTGGAGATCGAGTTTCAGGGCCAGGGGTGTCGGTGGCGGAATCGTGCCCGAGTCGCTGTACGAAGCTCCGAAGAAATAATCCCGTATCCCGCCCTTTCCGGCCGCACCGACCCCGATCGTACTCCCCAGGGCTCCGCGAACCCGGCGTGCGTATTCCTGCCATTCTGCGATCAACTTGTCAGAGGGGTGAAGGGAAAAGCTCTTGCCGGTTCGTGTTCTCGGCCGGCGGATAAGAAGCCCGCGCTCCTCGATGGAATTGATCGCGCGGATCGCAGTTCCGTAGCCGAGGCCCGATGCGTCGGCCAGAAGACTCTTCGTGGTCATTCGACCTTCCAGGTGATTGCGCAGGAGCGTCGTTATCAGACGGGTCTCATCATATCCGCGTTTCAGGCTGAGAACGCGTTCCGCCTCGGTCCCGAGTGCGTCGACAAAATCCAGGAACAGCGTGAACTCCTCACCTGCAACCCCTTGCGGCAATGGCACGTCCGTACTCTCGAACGGGCCTTCGGGCCTGGTGCGGTTCCGTGCCGGTCGCGAAGTGATAGCCTGTCTCAGTGCATCTGGTATCGCGGACATGAACTGACCCTCTGGCACAGCCAAAGGGTTAATTATGTCCATTTTGGACGATTTACAACATCGGTAGGGAGCTAACCGAGCGCATTTCGAAACTCGGCGATCTTCTCCGTCAGGATGATTCGCCTGCGGTCGACGTCCTTGAGCAGCTGGCCGCGTCGCTGGGCGTCTTCGAAAAGCCGACTGAACGTCTGGAACATGATGACGGTCAGTAACAGTATTCCCAGGTACATCTGGACCATGAATGCCGGCGTGACATTGAAGACAAGACCGGTGTTCAGGAAATTCACCGTCAGGGTTCCGATAGCGGCACCGATGACGCCCCCTTTCCCGCCCAGAATCGACACGCCGCCGATGAATGCGGCAACCGTTCCAGCCAGGAGAAGATATTGCAGCCCGAGCGCCTGAGCGGTCCCCGACCTGAGCCCGATGATGACCCCGCCGAGCCCCGCGCAGAATCCCGAAATGGCGAAAACGATGATCATGGGTCGCCGCAGCGGAATACCCGAAGCCAATGCCTCTTTCCGGGCTCCGCCGATCGCGTAGATCTCGCGGCCGAAACGCGTGTAGGTCATGAAGAGTCCGACCAGGGTGAACATGAGCACGACCAGGAGTGATGCCGGTGAAAAGTAGGCGAGCATTCGCGTCGAAATGAAATCGGGAATGCGGAAATCGGTCAACATCACCGTTTTTTCCTCGGCGGCAAACAGTGCGACGCCCCTGAGAAGCATCAATGTGCCAACCGTAAGGACAATGGCCCGTATCCTGAGATAAGCAATGAAATACCCTTGAACGACACCAATGGTTGTCGAGATTGCGAGTGCCAGGAGAAGTGCATTGACCGCGCCCCAGTCATCGGTGAACCGCACCGTGATCACCGCGGCGAGTGCCGCATTCGACCCGATCGAGAGATCGATTTCGCCGGCAATGATACAGAGCGTAAGTGCCAGGCCGACAAGTCCGAGAACCGCAAACCGTTCCATGATCGCAAAACCGGTTCGGTGGGAGAGGAAGAGCGGTTCGGTGATCGCGAAGAAACCGTATACGCTGGCCGCCAGGAGGATGGCGAAGGCCAGATCCGGGTTGTCGATCACCCAATGCCTGATGCGTTCCACGAAACCCTCCTATTCTACAGCTCGGCTGCCACGCCGGACCAGCGCAAACACGATGATCGAGAATACGATCATCAGACCGACGGCCAGGACCCGTGCGCCCGAGTTGAAGCCGTTCAAGACCATCATGTTGTCCACGGTCGATATGAAGATCGCACCCAGGGACGTTCGAAGCGTCGACCCGTAACCACCCATGATCGAATTTCCACCAACCATGACTATGGCGATGACCATGATCGTCATGTCGCCCGAAGACCCGAATTCGGACGAAAAATAGTTGACGTGCGCAGAACTGACCTGGCCGGAAAACGAAATGGCAACGATGGCAGCACACACACTGGCAATCATGCAGCACTTGATCGCCATACCGAAATTTTCATGCCCGGTCGCCCGGCCAGCCGCCCGGTTTGCTCCGACGAGATAGACTTGGCGGCCGAAACTCGTGTAGCGAAGGACGAGTTCCGCCAGGATGGCAATCAGTATGAAGGCCACGGTGATGTTCGGGATATCACCAATGAACGAACCTGTCCCGAGCCACTCGGCGCCATGCGGTCGGCGGTAGGACACCACGAGATTGTCCGACCACCACGATCCGATACCGAAAAACAACCCCGCCGCGCCAAGCGTGACAACAATCGGATTGCCGCCGAGGCCGATCAAGGCCCCCTGGACACCGCCAGCAACGATGGCGATCACGATCGTCACAAGAAACGCGACTGTAAAGGTCATCATGAGCGCGGTACTGCTCTTGACCTCGTCCGAGGCGACGGCACCCCATTGATTCCACTCCGCTCCCATGCAGGTCGCAAAGGCGACAATACACAGCGCGGCGATTTCCTTCATCGACAGGAGAAAGAAATTTCCCGACAGGGTAACGAACGTCAGGCCAATGGCCATGATCCCGACCAACGCCGCGTCGCGGATAATGGTCTTGACATTGAACCATGTCAGGAAATCGTCCGTCAGCACGGCGCCCAGCACGAAAGTTAACAGGAACAACCCGACCATGACGATGACGAGAGGGGAATAGTCCCTCCGGATACGTTGGATGAGCCCCGGGTATTCGACCGGGGAGGCCGCAGCACCGCTCATGGTGACCTGCCCGACACCGCGATCCCGGCCTCGCCGAACGGATCGGTAATCTGTTCGAGGATTCTTGCCGAAGTCATGCCGTCCAGGTGGATCTCGTCGATCAGGAGCCCCCGGTAGAAACTCACAATCCTGTCCGGCAGGTTGGTGATTTCCTGAACATCGGTCGAGGCGATGACGATGGCGGTTCCCTGGTCGGCGAGTTCGCGAAGAATCTGGTAGATCTCCGCCCGGGCGCCCACATCGACACCGCGTGTGGGTTCGTTGACGAGGACGACCTTCGGGGCGATCGACAGCCACTTTCCGAGTGTCACCTTTTGCTGGTTTCCGCCAGACAGGACACCCGCTTCCTGGGGCAGGCGCTCGGGGTCTACCGTGAAACGCACGGCATTCCTGGTCGCCATCTCCCTTTCGTTCGAGTGATTAAGCAACCCGTTCCGGGAAACTACCTCGAGAGCCGCCGCCGTCATGTTTTCAATGATCGGTCGACCGAGAAAAAGACCATCGTGCTTCCGGTCCTCCGAACAGTAGGCGATGCCCCGGCGGATCGCATCCTTCGGACGCCGGGGAAGAAACTCTTCGCCCTGAAAATGCAGGGTTCCGCCGCGGGACTTTGCCGATCCGGCCATTGCACCGAGGATTTCCGAAGTGCCGGAGCCCAGTTGGCCGGCCAGCCCCAGGATTTCTCCCGGGTAGACGTCGAAACTTACCGGTTCGAGAATTCCGTCCGGCCATAGGTCACGAACCTTCATGACGGGTTCGTCGCGAATGATCGGTCTTCGTTCGGGGTACATGTCGCCGAGCTCGAATCCGAGCATCAGTTCGACCAGGCTGTTCACATTCAGATCCGCCGCGGCGCGCGGTTCCTGGCTTTCGCCGTCGCGCAACACCGTGACCCGATCACAGATCTTGAAGATCTCGTCCATCCGATGGCTTACGTAAATGACCGATTTCCCGCTCTCTTTCAGCCTCTTGACCATGTCAAGAATTCGAATCGAGTCGGTCTCACCCAGGGCCGCGGTGGGTTCGTCAAGTATGAGCACCTGCGGATTGTGAGCGATCAGGCGTGCGACCTCGACCAGATGCTGTTCGCCCACGCTCAAACGGGTCGTTGCACGTAGCGGGTTGATGTGGCCGAGCCCGACCTCTTCGAGATATGGCCTGGCCTTTCGTGCAAGGTTTCCCTTCGAGGCAACCAGGGGCACCCTGTCGCCAACGAGAAAAGTGTTCTCGGCAATCGACATCGTCGGGATCAGGCTGAGCTCCTGCTGGGCAATGGCAATTCCTGCATGCTCGGCGGCGGTAGGACTGCTGAAATGGCGGACTTCGCCGTCGTAGATATACGTACCCGAAAAGCCTGTATCGAAGCCGCCGATGATCTTGACAAGGGTAGATTTCCCGGCACCGTTCTCGCCGACAAGTCCCATGATTTCGCCGCGGCCAATCTCGAAACTTGCGCCCCGCAGGGCCTGGATCGCGCCGTAGTTGCGGCTGATGTCTGTCAGTTTCAGGAGCGGTTCATCCGCCATTACGTCTCCCCTGATGCGGGCGGCATGAAGGGTTCAAGAGTATCTCTGTATCGCCTTGCCAACCCCATGAAAAGAGGGCGCCCTGAAAGGCGCCCCCATCCACGGTTGCCGACCTGAATCAGCTGCCCCAGGCGCCTGAACAGAGTTCGTCTATTCCGTAGAATTTTCCATCGTAGCCGCGCAGCGCCACCGTATCGATGTTGGTCGCGGTGACCGCCGGGTTGGGCGTGAAGTTGATATAGTCCTCGAGTTCGCCGGTTGTCAGGTATTCTTCGACCATGGCGATGGCGAGTTGTCCTTCGTGCAGAGGCGACTGCAGGGTCGTACCAAACTGCTTGCCCTCTTCGATCAGCTGCTTGTCGCCGTTACACACGGTTCCAACCGCGATCACGTCCTCACCCATCATGTACCCGGCTTCCTCGAGCGCCTTGATGCCTCCGGTCAGGATGGCGTCATCCATGCCGTAGACAAAATGAATGCCTTCGTCACGGAGTGCCGCAATCGCCTTAGCCGCGCCCTTGTAACCGTTCGCCTGGCCGAATCCCTCGTCAACATCACCGATGATCTTGAGGTCGGAACCGGCGATCGCTTCGTTGAACGCATTAATGGACAGGCCATAACCGCCGTAGCTGTGCGGGTAGCTCAGCACGAGAACGTTGAAGCCTTCCCCGCCGACGGCTTTCTTGGCCGCCGCTGCTTCGCGCATCATGTATCCTGCATTCCGGGCCCGCAGGCGGTCATCCGGACCGGCGTATCCGAAGATGTACTGCTTGTCCTGCTCATTGGGAAGCTGGTTGATCTTCAGGACCGGAACGCCGGTTCTGGCCAAGGCACGAAGTGAACCGAGCCCCGCAACCGCATCAGACGGCCACCAGATAAAGACATCCGGCAATTGCCCTGCGGCCAGGACCTGCTGAACCTGCTGGTCCTGTTCAGCCTGGTTGAACTGGTTCTCGAAAACCTTGATGTCGTAACCCTTGAGTGCTGCAGTTTCCTTGATACCCTTGATGAAACGCCCGATATAGGCTTCACCTGCCGGGCCGTTAAACGAGATGATCGAGCCTTTGCCCTGGGCAACAACTGCCGTCGCTGCTCCACCAAGCATCAGGCCGGCAACAATAACGGTTCTGACTAAGTTTGACATTTGGGTCATATGCACCTTCCTTTTCCCTTTCCGGAAATTTCCGACGAGACATTCTTCGCCATGATCTTCAAGAGTCTACAGATTGCATGAAACGCTTCCCGCGCGATTCCGTCCCTTGTGGACATATTTTGTCCAATATAGATAAAATGCCTCTATTGCGTTTGGAATTCCGACGGCAACATCCGTGTCGGGACATTGCCCCGACTAGCCCACGAAGGACCCCAGCATGGACACAAAACGACTGGCCGCAAAAAACATCCTGGTAACAGGCGCCGCACAGGGAATGGGCGCTGCCAATGCCGAGTATTTTGCTCAGCAAGGTGCAAATGTTTGTATCGGCGACATTAACTATGGCGGCGTTCAATCTGTAGCAGAGCGGATCAACGCACATGGCAATGGTCGAGCGGTCGCAATCGAAATGGATGTGACCAGCCGCGAGGACAATGCAGCTGCCGTCGCCAGAACCGTCGAAGCCTTCGGTTCAATCAACGTCGCGCTTCTCAACGCCGGAGTGAATCGGCCCAGGATGTTCATGGATATCGACGAAGACAATTGGGACATGATCATGAACATCAATGCCAAGGGTGTTCTTCTGGGCATGCAAGAGGCTGCCCGGCAGATGATCGCCCAGGGCCCGATGGACGATCATCCGTACAAGATCATTCCTGTCGGTTCGATTGTTTCACGAACGGCGTTCCTCGATGTCATTCCGTACTGTTGTTCCAAATACGCTGTCCTTGCCATGATCATCGGCGGCGCAAAAGCGCTCTGGCAACACAGGATTACCGTCAACGGTTACGGCCCCGGCGTTGTCAAAACCGAACTCTGGGAGCAATTGGACAAGGATCTCGTGGAAATCGGCATGTTCGAAAAGGAAGGCCAGGCAATGGATCATCTCGCCGAAACGATGATCCTGATGAAAAAACTGTCGACGCCCGACGACGTCAAGGGGACTGCCGCGTTCCTCTGTTCCGACGAGTCCGACTACATGACCGGCCAGTTGATCATGATCGACGGCGGTATGGTCATGCAGTGACACCGCGCGGGAAGCACGGGAATCAACCTGCAAGAGTTGATCACGGACCCGCCAAATCTTCGAGCCTGACCCAACTGCGAAGACGGGATGATTCCGTGATGGCTCCAACTGTTCTCTGAACTTCCAGTGCTTCCCGAAAGTCCGGGCTGCAGGCGCACCCTGTCGCATGTGCGTCCAGAAGCTCCGCCGCTTCAATGACCTTGAGGTCGTTGAAACCCAGATGATGCCCCGGAGCCGGGCAAAACGATCCATACGGCGGATGGTCGGGCCCTGACTCGATTTTGGTGAAGCCCGACCGAGGCCCTTCGCATCGATAGAGATGCAACTCGTTCATGTGTTCCTGGCTGAAGGCCAATGCACCCCTGGTTCCGGTAATCTCGAATGACAGATCCATGGTCCGTCCTGTCGCGGCCCAATTCGCCTCGATACTTCCGGACACACCGCTCCTGAAGCGAAGCAATGCGTGCGTCATGTCGTCGACCTCCACCGGGCGCCATTCGTCGGCGCCGGGAGCGGCGGGCCGCATCGGATGAATTGTCCGGCAGTCGCCGGAAACCTCGTCGACCGGCCCCAACAGGTACCTCGCCAGGGAGATGATGTGGCTGCCAATGTCAGCCGCGGCGCCGCCGCCGGTCCGGTCGGTGCGAAAGGAATGAGCAACGTTCGGGCAGGCCATGTAGTTTTCGGCATGCCGGCCGCGAAACCCGGTCACGTCGCCGATCTCACCCGTTTCAATCATCCGCCTGGCAAACCCGATCATCGGATTCCTCAGGAAATTGAACCCCACGCTCGTGATCACCCCGGCAGCTTCGGCAGCCTCGGTCATCCGAAGTGCCGATTCAACCGTCGTCGAGAGGGGTTTTTCGCAATAGACCGTCTTGCCGGCCTCGATTGCCGCGAGAGCGACGGGTTCGTGCAACGCGTTCGGGGCAGCAATGGCAACGATGTCCACCTGATCGTCTTCGACCAGTTCCTTCCAGTCCGCGGTCGACCGGGAAAAGCCCAGTTCCCGTGCCCGCCTTTCGGCAAGGTCCCTGGAAGCGTCGGCGAGAATCGACTTCTCCGGCAGGACGGGAACATCGAAACACCCCGATACTGCAGTGAAGGCATTCGCATGGCAGCGCCCCATGAAGCCGGATCCCACCAGGCCAATCCCGACGCTTTGTTTCCTGCCTGCGATTTCCATGACGGTCTACCTGGATGATGACTTCAGATTGTCCAGCCAGACCGCGACGATGATGACGATGCCGATCAGAACCTGCTGATAGAACGAGGAAATCCCGAGAATGTTCAGACCGTTGGTAATCATTGCCATGATATAGGCGCCGACCAACGCCGTGATGACCACGCCACGGCCACCAACGAAACTGATCCCGCCGATAATCACGGCTGCAATCGCCTGAAGTTCGATGCCCTGGGCAACACTCGGTGGCGTCGCGGCGAGACGGCCGACCAGGACCACGGCGGCAACCGCCGCCAGAAAACCGCTGAGGGTGTAGATTTTCACCTTTTGCCGGTCGACGGCGATGCCTTCCAGCCTTGCTACCTTTTCATCGCCGCCAATTGCGTAGACATGCCGCCCGAACACCGTCATGTGCATGATGACCATCACGACGGCAAAGACGACCACGACGAAATACAGTGGAATTGGGAGGCCCAGGAGTTTCGCGTTGCCAATGTAAAGGAAGACTGGCTCGAGCACCTGGTAGGAGACACCCTTGGTGATCACGAGCGCCAGGCCGCGGGCAATACCGAGCATCCCCAGCGTCGCTATGAATGGTGGAACCCGGCCGCGGGTAATGACCATGCCATTGACCCACCCGGCAAGCGCGCCCACGGCCAATCCCGCAATGATGGCGATTCGCGGGTCGACCCCGTTCACGATCAGCCACCCGATGGTCACGGCGCTCAAGGCAAGTATCGAACCGACGGAGAGGTCGATGCCGCCCGAGATGATGACGATGGCCTGACCGGCAGCCAGAATGGCAACAATCGAGACCTGTTTCATCAAGTTGGTCATGTTGCCAAGTGTCATGAAATAGGGCGACGAAAACGAAAGGATCGCCATCATCAGGGCAGCGACGAAAATGATCCACAGCAGCGACCGGGATCTCAATCTCTCCAGTCGAGTCATGCCTGACCTGCCGGGCGCGAGGATCGGACCGGTGTGCCCGAAATGATCATCGATACGATTTCGTCCTGGGTAAAATCCCGGGTCCCGGCGTTGGTGACCTTTCTGCCGCCGCTGAGGATGGTGATGCGGTCGGTAAAACTGTAGACCTCGTGAATATCGTGGCTGATCCAGATAATTCCGAGACCCTTTCTTTTCAGTTCAACGATAAGTTCGATCACCTTCTGGCTTTCTTCCATCCCCAAGGCAGCCGTGGGCTCGTCCATGATCAGGATCTTGGTGTCAAAGTGTACGGCTCTCCCGATGGAGATGGCCTGCCTCTGGCCGCCGGACATCGACTGCACTTCGACGTCGTGAGAAGGTATCCGAATATTGAGACGCTTGAGAGCCTGTTCCGCCTCGTCCTTCATGGCCCGCTTGCGCAGGAAACCCCAGCTGTGCAGTTCTCGCCCCATGAACAGATTGGCAGGTGCTGTCAAATTCCCGCACAGCGCAAGTTCCTGGTAAATCGTCTCGATACCAAAGCTTCGTGCATCATTGGGGTTGGCGATGTGCACTTCACGCCCTTCGATGAAAATCGACCCTTCATTGGCTGTCTCTGCGCCCGCGAGGATCTTGATGAGCGTGGATTTTCCGGCGCCGTTGTGGCCCAGCACACCAAGCACTTCGCCAGGGTACAATTCGAGGTGAACATCTGACAGCGCCTGCACGCCCCCAAAGTGCTTGGAGATACCGCGCATTTCCACAAGTGGAGCCATGGAAGTCATTATGTCCATGCCACGAAGGTTTCGCACCAAAAAATATGCCGGCCATCAATCAATGTTCATGGCCGGCATGCATATTCAAGCCTGAAGCTCTATTCCAGCGTGATACCCCGGCCATCAAGGTAGGCTTGAGTCACGTCCTCGGCCGTCATGATGGAAGACTCGACGACGATCCATTCATCGAGATCCGCACCTTCGGTTACATGCCGATATGCGGCCATGATCGCTTCGTATCCGACAAGGTCGGTATTGCCATCGATCGTGGCATTCAATTCGCCCGACCGGAGCGCAGCGAGAGCAGCAGGAATCGCGTCGTCACCAACGACGATGATATCGTCGAGTTTACCGGCACCCTTGACGGCCTGAATGGCTCCCAGCGCCATCAGGTCGTTCGATCCGATGATCGCATCTACGTCCGGGTTTGCCTGCAGGATGTCTTCCGAGGCCTTCAGACCTTTCTCCGTGTCCCAGTCAGCCGCGATGGAAGCCACGACCTCGATACCGGGGTTTGCATTGAAGACATCCATCATTCCTCTCAGCCGAAGTTCTGCGGTGGAACTTCCGCGAAAACCCTCGAGAATCGCAATCTTTCCTGTGCCGCCGAGTTGATCAACCACCCACTGCGCCATTCCCGCGAAGGAAGTTTGTTCGTCAAGTCCGACAAAGGTTTCAACCTTGGCCGGGCCGTCGTCGACGCGCGTGTCCGCCGTGATGACCGGAATACCGGCTGAATTCGCTTCCATGACCTTGGGGATGAGCGCCGTTCCGTTCATGGGGACCAGCACGATTGCATCGTGGCCCTTGACCATCTCTGATTCAAACACCGCGATCTGGCCCTCGATGTCACCGTTGAACTCGGCGGAAACGTACGACAGGTCGATGCCAAGTTCATCGGCTGCTCGTTTCGCACCTTCGCCCATCCGCCAATAGTACGGATTTGTCATGTCCTTTACGATGAAGGCCAAACTGATGTTCTGGGTCATGCCGGCCGTGGCAAAGGATCCAACGGTTACCGCAACGGCAACCGCGAGACCGGTCAATTTCCTGAATGACATGATGTACTCTCCTCCTCCTGATTAGCCCTACGCCATTCGTTTCGGGTGTGTTCAACCGGAGTCCAAAGGCGTCTGCTTGTTGGTGTCTTCATTTTACACATCGAATGGAATCCAGTTCGAGAGGACAGATATCCAAAATGAATCTTTCATTCGGCCGAATTCTCAATAGCGGCCGTTGTTACGCATCAACCCATCTATTCGGGCCTGCGCATTTGCCAGGGCAGTGCGTACGGAGACATCCTTTCGCAACATGGAATGGATTTCGCCTCCGATGATGCCCAACATGTCACTGAACTCGGGAATCGGCGGGCGCGGCCAGATCTGGACTTCGCCGCGCCGTTCCATCCGGTCGATTTCCCCGATCAGCTTGCTCGATGCCTGGACCTCGGGATCGGCACTCGTGGAAAACCTCGGACTGGTCAGGTTTCCGTTCTGTACATACCACTTCATGAGTTCGGGGCGGGTAAGATACTCCATGACCTTCCATGCCACCGCCATTCGCTGCTCGGAAAGGCCCCGCGGGATCGCCAAGGAGAATCCGCCAATGGGCGAAACGCGCCGCTTCCCCGGTGCCGGAGGATGGCACAGGAAGGCAACGTTGCCATGGGCAGGAGAGGTTTCCTGTTTTTCGAAGGCCGAGGCGCGGACACTCCACCCATAGGTCATGGCGGCATGGCCCTCGCTGAAAATCCGGATTCGCCGATCCCAGTTGCATTTCAGGCTGGCGGGATGTGCAAACTGTTGAAGTTCCAGAAGGTATTCGGCAGTCTGCCGGGCTGTATCGGTGCCAAGCATCGGGCGAAAATTCTCGCCCGAGAGTTCTCCGACATCATATTCGTCTCCAAGCGGCCGGAGGTCGATGACCGGTTGCCCAAAATCCGCGAGCGTCTGGATGAAGGTATGTGCGACCGGTGTGCCTTGACCGAAGTTCATGACGATGCCCGAAAGTCCGAATGCCGACAAGTGGAGCTTTCGTGCAGCCGCGAGCACATCCTGTGTTGTTTCGGGGAGTTCCAACCCTGCCTCCTCAAAGAGGTCTTCCCTGCAGAACAACACCTCGACCGTCGGCTGAATCGGCAAGCCGTATTGCTTTTTCCTCCACGAGGATCCACGCCAGGCCGCACTGTGGAAGTCCGACGAATAGTAGCGGGTGCTCGCGATAATTCCATTCAGGGGTTGAATGACCCCTTCTTCGGCAAGCTGTCCGATCCAGGGCAGGTCGACGGCAACGATGTCGTACCACGAGTTGCTCGCCTCCGCATTGTCCATGATTTCCGAATGTAATTCGTCCAGTGGAAGATTGACGATTTCGAAGTTGGTGCCGCACATCTCCTGCAGATTTGACGAGAGCCTGCTGAGCGTCCTGAACGTCGGGTCGATCGGACAGAGAATGCGCACCGTTCGGTCGTAGCCGACCCCTGAGCGCATTGCGTTCGGGTAGGGCAGGATCCGTGAAGCCATGTAGTAACCACCGAAAAAGAAGTCATTCATGGCCCCGTCACCGTCACCGAACCCGAACGTCTTTCCGACCATCGCCTTGAACTGCATCGCGAAGGTCTCGAACTCGGCGATCAACTGGCGAGTCGGGTGCAGCGAAAAGGACTTTCCCGACTTCGAGCGTGGGCGCTTGATCAGGAGTCCCTGCTCGATCAGGTCGCCGATCCGGCGCATCGCGGTGCCGTACGGAACACCTGAAGCCGAAGCGAGTGATGTCACGGTCAGAAGCTTGCCGTCCAGATGCCGGCGCATGGCGAAGGAAACGATATTCCAGCGGGGATCGGTCGCCGACAGGCTCGTACTCTCCTGAGACAGCGAATGTGTGCCGTCGATGAAATCGAGGATACGTATCATTTCTTCGCGCGTCATCCGGAATACCGGTCAGTTTGGCGGCAAATGCACCCGCAAGCCTGCTTCCGGTTTACCGGAGTAGCAAAATATCCAAATCTGATACATTGCATGTTTTGGATTTGCGCTTCCGTGTGACACCTTCGACAGGGGGCAGGTCGCAGCGAGCGAGGTCGGGAAAGACGCATGAGCGGATCGGAGTACGATTTCGTGGTCATCGGAGCCGGTTCGGCGGGATGTGTCGTTGCGGGACGTCTCGGTGCGGCCGGACATTCGGTCCTGCTGCTCGAAGCCGGTGGCCGGGACTGGAATCCATTGATACATGTCCCCCTGGGATACTCGATGTTGTATGCCAACCCGGCCGTGAACTGGTGTTACGAGAGCGAACCGGAGCCGCAACTGAACAACCGGAGATTGTTTCAGCCACGCGGCAAGGTACTGGGTGGCACGGGTGCGATCAACGGGATGATCTACATGCGTGGCCAGCCCGAGGACTTCGACAGCTGGAAGGAGGCGGGATGTCAAGGCTGGGGCTGGGACGACGTGCTGCCCGTCTTCATGTCCTGCGAAGACCAGGAGCGCGGGGCCGACGCATTTCACGGCGTGGGCGGTCCGGTTTCGGTGTCTGACCTGCGGGCCCGCCACCGCCTGGGAGAAGCCTTTCACGCAGCATCCGAGGCTCTCGGCGTCCCGCGCAACGATGACTTCAACAGTGCGCGGCAGGAAGGCACCGGTTACGTGCAAACGACCACGCGCAAAGGCCGGCGGTGGAGCACTGCGTCCGGATACTTGCGGGGCCGCGCCATGCAGAACATCGACCTCAAGCTCAATGCGATGGTTGAACGGCTTGTCCTGGACGGGAGGCGGGCATCCGGCGTGGCCTGGTCCAACGGTGGCAGTCAGCGGATCAGCAAAGCCCGCCACGAAATCATCCTGTGTGCCGGGGCTTTCAATTCACCACAGATCTTGCAGCTTTCCGGCGTCGGGCCTGCAGATTTGCTTCGTCGGGCGGCCGTCGACGTCGTGCACGACCTTCCTGGCGTCGGTGAAAACCTTCAGGACCATTTCGGTATCGGCTCCGAATACCGCTCGACAGTCCGATCCACTGTCAACGACCTGTACAACAACAAGTTCAAGGGCGGACTACAGCTGTTGCGTTATCTGCTGTTGCGGACCGGCCCTTTCGCGGACAATGGCAACTATTCAAACACATTCATTCGCTCGGGACCGGGAATCGACCGGCCCGACATGATGGTCACGTTCATGGCCTGGTGTACGGACGAAATGCTGAAACCCCGTCGATTTTCCGGATTTACAATTCTTGCGGAACATATGCGGCCCGAATCCAGGGGGCACGTGCGAATCCGCGGCCCGAATCCGTCCGACCAACCGTCAATCCTGTTCAATTTCCTGGTCTCCGAAGCAGATCAGAGGGCTGCCGTTTCCGGCCTGAAGTTCGGGCGTAGAATAGCCGCAACCGCTCCGATGAACGCATGTGTGGAGTCGGAAATTTCTCCCGGAGCGGATGTTCAGGATGATGCCCAGTTGCTTGAATACTGTCGGAATTCAGGGCTTTCACTGTTGCACCCGGTCGGCACCTGTAAGATGGGTGTTGACGATACGGCAGTCGTCGACCCACGATTACGTGTACGTGGGATCGAGCGGCTTCGGGTTGTCGATGCCTCGATCATGCCCCGTATCGTGACAGGTAACACCAATGCGGCGTCCATCATGATCGGAGAAAAGGGTGCCGCACTCGTTTTGGAGGATATGAATGGTTAACCCGGCAATCCCGTCACTGGGGCTGGCACTCCTGGGAAGTGGCCGGATGTCACATGTGTACGGGCCGAAAATCAATGCTCATCCCGGCCTCCGCCTGGAGTTCGTGTTCAACCCCAACCACGCGTCGGCCGAACGGGCGGTGGCAAGCTACGGGGGACGGGCGTCGAGCGATCTCGAAGAGGTGCTCAGCGCGTCTTCGGTAGACGCTGTCGTGATCGCGACTCCTACCGACACGCATATCGAATATATCGTCGCGGCCGCGATGGCGGGAAAGCCGATCTACTGCGAAAAGCCGCTTGATCAGGATCTGGACCGTGTCGACGAGTGTCTTGCCATGCTCAAGTCGCATCCCGTTCCCTTCATGCTCGGCTTCAACCGGCGATTCGACCCCGACAACTGCGCAGTGCGACAGGCAGTTGAAAATGGAGAGGTCGGGGACGTCAACTTTCTCATGAGCACGAGCAGGGAGCCTTCCCCGCCGCCGCTCGACTATGTTCGCGCTTCGGGGGGCTATTTTATTGATTCGCAAATTCACGACATCGACCTGCTGTGCTGGATCGCCGGCGAACGCCCCGACAAGGTCCTTTCAGCAGGCAGTTGCATGTTTGATGAAAGGATCGGCGCCGAGGGTGACGTCGATCTGGCGATGACGACAATGATGATGCCATCCGGTGCGCTCGCACACATCAACAATTCTCGCGCCTGTGCCTATGGATTTGACCAAAGGCTGGAGGTGTTTGGAACCCGGGGGATGGTCCAGACGTCGAATCATCGTGACGATCCGCTGATTCGCTGGTCGAAGGAAACAACGGAAGCCAAGGCTGCACTCAAACACTTTTTTCTCGAGCGTTACGATACCTCGTTTTACCATGCCATGGATGAATTCCATCAGGCCGTGACGCAAGGACGGCCGCCAAGTGCAACGGAACACGACGGCCGGGACGCGCTGGCCATTGCAACTGCATGTGATCAGTCTCGGCGTGAGGGAATTGCTGTTGCACCGGCCTATTGACGCCGTTGGACGTCATGGACATCTCTCGCAATTGATCCGGACACCGTATCTTCCGGTGCACGCACGCATGAGTGCCGCCTCGACGCCGGGTGGGGCGGTGTGACCGGGATTCCGGCTGTGGCAGGAGAATTTACCGGAATCAACCCTCCTGAATGCCGCAAGGTGGGGCAATTCCCTCGCAGTACGTCTGCCAGTGAAACTTGTCCGCGTACTCGACCTCAAGGACGGCGACGACATTGATCTCCATCCGGATGAGACGGGGCTGGCTGTCGTTCGCCAACAGCGCCCGGACGAGGTTCTGGCATCACTAAGGCAATTCCGAGGAACACTTCCTGCCAGTGCACGCCTCAGCCGCGACGAGGCACATGACCGCTGACTTTTTTGACACAAACGTCATCCTCTACCTACTTGACGACGGTCCCAAGGCGGAAATTGCGGAACGTCTTCTCGCTCAAGGCGGCGTTATCAGTGTTCAGGTACTGAACGAGACACTCGTGAACTGCATTCGTAAGGCAGACATGTCCTGGAAAGATGCAGGTCTCTTCCTCGAAGGCGTCAGACGGCTTTGCCTGTCGTTGGTCTGACAAAAGAGACCCACGACATTGCTCGTGCCTTGGGCGAACGCTACGGGTTCTCGGTCTATGACGCGATGATCGCGGCGGCTGCGCTGAAGAATGGCTGCACGACCCTCTTTTCCGAGGACTTCCAGCACGACTTGATTGTCGAGCAAGAACTCCGGATTGTGAACCCGTTCAAGGACTGATCCCGACGTCGTTTCCGCCGCCTCCCCCGGGGTTGTCTCGAGATCCTGGATTGCTGCCGCACGCTCGAAACCCGGTTCGCTCCGAAGGAGCAATGACTGGTTTTCATGCGTGTTGCGCAAAGACTGCGGCGCGGTCGCGGAACCATCAATCTGTCGCGAGATTTACCCTTTTGCCACGCCGTGGATGACGAAGGCATTGATGCCAATGGGCAGGGTGATCTGATCCAGTTCTTCCATGATAGGAACGGGATTCATGACCATGCCCAGAACCAGTCATGGCAGCAGCATAGGCCCTTGGGTGGCGTGGCGTGACACATCGAGGCTGTTGAGGAGGTTCGCAAATGGCGGTGGCGTACCGGTATGGGTGACAAGACATCCAAGCAACCCGACCCCGATCATGATCGTAAAGGTCATTGCGCTGGTGGCGGTGGCTTCAAGACATGCGCAAGACAACTTGCACCGGTTGAATCCTTTCGCGAATAACGCAGTCAATGATGCGCCGCTTGCCCCGACGCCACCCGCCTCCGTTGGCGTCTGAATACCGGAGTCAAATCCTCCGACGACGGTGGCAAAACGTGTTCGGACGGACAAGTGTCTCATGTCGGCCGCGAGATTACCCTGGACTTGAACCTTTCGGATTCATGGCAAGGCTTCGGATTGATGAGGCACTTAACAAAAGACCGCGCCGGAAAAACCGATCTTTAGGATGAGCCCCGGAAGTTTCCCCGCCATTGCCCGAGCGTCGCATTTCCCGCTGAAGGAGTTGCTCGACATCCGGGAAGACGGTGAGTGTCGTGCCCACGGGCAACACGTTGATGCACCAAGCATTGATGCCTGGATTTTTCAAGCGGGAAGCGAGAGGCGAGAGGCAGTCATCGACGCCGAGTGGTTTGATATCTTGTTGATCGCCGTCTAGGGGACTGTCGAGGTCGGGTCAGTTCCGGCAGGACGGAAGTGACCTCGGGGCAATTGTTCCCGGGATTCGGTAGGCAACCACGATGATGGAACAGGCAAATCGAATTCGGCGCATTTGGGCACGGCCATGTAATCATGTCCTTGATTAAGTAGAGGGCCTCGAAGACTACCGGTTTCATGTCCACACCTGGCATGACACGGTGGTTGGCTTAATTCACGACCAACATGATGACTGAGCGTGTTGGCGCGCCGGACTCTCCATCGCCCGGTATGACCAGGCATGTCCTGATCTCGGGAAACCCGCCGTCCGCGCCTTTTCGATACCTTCCATCAAACGCACGGCGAGCATCAACCCTTCTCTACGCCACTTCAAATCCGCAAGACCTGCGGACGTCACGGGAAATCGGCCACGTCTTCGACAGAACCTTACCTTGACTCCACGAATTCGAAACGTAATGGCTAGGCCGAAATCAATTCTGGATCGAAGACTGCACCTGTCTGGCACTATTCCGACAGATGTTCAGGCCGGACATGACCTTTCATCCCGGTTGCTTTCCACGCCCATAACCAGATTTCGGGGACCAATTGTCGTCTGATAGGGAACACCCATTTCTTGCCCGCCATATGGCGCACTGCCCCGAGGCGTTATTGGAACGCGCGGCACGTCTCGGGAAGAAGGTGACGGCAATTGCCGGTGCGGATACCGGTCCAGCCCTTGCTGCAGCAAAGGAGGGCGTCGATGCCGGCCTGATGGATCCGCTGTTCATCGGAAGAACCGACGGCATTCTCAGGGAAACGCAAGCCATCGGATGGGACGTATCGGATTTCGAGATCATTGACGCGGGGTCCGAAGAGGAGGCGGCAGCGATCGCCGTCGACGTATGCCGGAACGGTTCGGCAAGCCTTCTGATGAAGGGCCTCGTGCATTCCGATATCCTGTTGAAGGCAGTCCTCGACAGGAATGCCGGGCTTCGTACGGGGAATCGCCTTGTCCATGTCTTCGTACTGTTCCCGCCGGGAGGCGGGAGACCTCTCGCCATTTCGGACGCGGCCGTCAACGTCGCACCCGACTTCGAAACACGAAAATCGGCGACCCGGAGAACCGTCGAGATGTTGCATCGTCTTGGCGTTCTGAGACCCCGGATAGCATTCCTTTCGGCAACGGAAATTCCGATCGCCTCGATTCCGTCGACGATGGAGGCCCGGGCCTTGCGTGACTGGGCGCGTGCCAAACTGCCTGATGCCGAATTCTCGGGGCCTCTTGCAACCGATCTCGCGCTTTCACCTGAGGCGGCAAGAATCAAGAATATTCGGGATGATCCCGTGGCCGGGCACGCGGATGGCATTATCGTCCCGGACCTGCTGTCGGGGAATGCACTGTACAAGGCTTTGGTCTACGTCGCCGGCGCCTGCGCAGGAGGAGTCGTCACAGGCGCATCCGTGCCTATACTCCTGACAAGCAGGGCAGACCCTCCAGAGGCGCGGCTCGCGTCGCTTGCACTCGCGGTCATGATGGCTGAAAACTGACGGAACCATGGAATCTCTCTCGGCATGTGCAATTGCAATTGTCCCGAAACACGTACGGATGTGCGGAAAATGACACACTCAGGATGTCTCGCGGTGCTCCGGGAAAACAAGGCACGTACCTACGTTGAGGACAGACGGTCATGAAGCATTCACCTGACCTCTCTCCCCGTGTTTCGGACGAGATTCGGAAAACCACCTGTTACATGTGTGCGTGCCGTTGCGGCATCAACGTGCATCTGCTCGACGGCAAAGTGCGCTACATCGAAGGCAACAGGGATCATCCGGTCAACCGGGGCGTGCTGTGCGCCAAGGGGTCTGCCGGCATCATGCAGCATTATTCCCCCGCCAGGCTGCGGGCGCCCCTATTGCGGACGGGTGAAAGAGGAGAAGGAAAATTCCGCGAAATCTCCTGGGATGAAGCACTCGATACTGCGGTCAACTGGCTCGCGCCGATCAGGGAAACTGCCCCGCAAAAACTCGCCTTTTTCACGGGGCGTGATCAGTCGCAATCCTTTACCAGCTGGTGGGCGCAGCAGTTCGGGACCCCCAACTACGCTGCCCATGGCGGTTTCTGCTCGGTCAACATGGCGGCCGCCGGCATCTATACGCTCGGTGGGTCATTCTGGGAATTCGGCCAGCCCGATTGGGAACACACCCGCCTGTTCATGATCTTCGGTGTGGCCGAGGACCACGACAGCAATCCGATCAAGCTCGGAATCAGTCGCCTCAAAGAACGCGGCGTCCGCGTGATCGCAATCAATCCTGTCCGAACAGGATACAACGCCATTGCCGATGACTGGGTGGGAATTACCCCGGGCACCGACGGACTGTTTGTCCTGTCGATCGTCCACGTGCTGTTGAAAGCCGGCAAGATCGACCTTGAATACCTGTCCCGTTACACCAACGCTGCGTTCCTGGTTGATGCCGGACCCGGCTCGGAGAAACGCGGCATGTTCATGCGCGACGCCGATGGACAGGAACAGGTTCTTGACGGCAGGACCGGGCAACCGAAACCCTGGACGGCGGAATGTGTCACCCCGAACCTGACCGGGGAGATAACCAGAGACGGAGTCCTGTACCAACCGGTCCTC
Organism: Paracoccaceae bacterium; assembly: GCA_963664045.2. Lineage (GTDB taxonomy): Bacteria > Pseudomonadota > Alphaproteobacteria > Rhodobacterales > Rhodobacteraceae > JAPPHA01. Next base: position 115,390 of record CAXXGT010000011.1, read on the forward strand.
CGGCTGATGGTCGAGAAATATCTTTCGGACAGCTACGCGCCCGAAACCGTTGCCGCGGCCTGTGGCGTCAGCGCCGGACGAATTCGCAGTATCGCGGCCGAACTGGCCGACGTTGCGTTCAACAACTCCATTACGATCGAACAGCCCTGGGTGGACTGGCGAGGCGTACGTCACGAACAGATGACCGGACGCCCGGTGTCGTTTCATGCGATGCGCGGAATCTCCGCCCATTCGAATGGTTTCCAGACCTGCCGGGCGCTGCATCTCCTGCAAATTCTGCTTGGGTCAGTCGAGGTTCCCGGCGGATTCCGCTTCAAGCCGCCGTATCCCAAGCCTTTCTCCGTACACCCGTCACCCTGTGGACATCCGAGGCCAGGGAGTTCTCTTCCCGGTCCACACCTCGGATTTCCAAAGGGTCCCGAAGACCTGTGCATTGACCGCGACGGAATGCCGACGCGTATCGACAAGGCCTTTTCCTGGGAGAATCCGTTGTCGGCGCACGGAATGATGCACATGGTCATTTCGAACGCCCATGCCGGCAATCCCTACTCCATCGACACGTTGTTCCTGTACATGGCCAACATGGCGTGGAATTCGTCGATGAATCCCACGGGCGTCATGTCCATGCTGACGGACAAGGACGAGTCCGGACAGTATCGGATTCCGAGGCTGATCTGTGCGGACAGCTATTCTTCCGAGATGGTCGCGTTTGCGGACCTTGTCCTTCCCGATACCACCTACCTGGAACGCCACGACTGCATTTCGTTGCTGGACCGGCCGATCTCCGAAGCCGATGCCGCGGCGGACGCCGTTCGATGGCCTGTTGTCGAGCCCGACCGGGAAGTCCGATGTTTTCAGTCCGTGCTCCTGGAGCTCGGCGCGCGCCTCGGATTGCCCGGGTTCGTCGGGGACGACGGAACCGCCAAATACCACGACTATGCGGATTACATCGTCAATCACGAGCGCCGGCCGGGAATTGGCCCTCTTGCAGGGTTCCGCGATCGGGAAGGCACCGGCAAGGGGAGAGGCGCGCCAAATCCCGGACAGATCGAAGCCTACATTGCCAATGGCGGTTTCTGGCACCATCCGATCCCGGAGTCGGGCCGTTACTTTAAGCCCTGGAACCGGGACTACCAGGACTGGGCGGTCTCACTCGGCCTTTTGGACAGTCCGCAGCCTTACGTCTTCAACCTGTACGTGGAAGTCCTGCAAAAATTCCGGCTCGCCGCGGAAGGAATTGGCAAACTCCAGCCACCTGACAGGCTTCGCGACGGCATGGCCGCGGCGATGGATCCATTACCGGTCTGGTGGAACCCGGCTGGCAAACCATTCGAAGACACTGACGATACCTCCGAATTCCCGTTGCACGCACTGACCCAAAGGCCACCTGCAATGTATCACAGCTGGGGGAGCCAGAACGCGTGGTTGCGCCAGATTCACGGCGTCAATCCACTCTATGTTCCCACGTCCGTGTGGGACGAGCATGGTTTCAAGGACGGTGACTGGGCCTATGTCGAATCTCCACACGGCCGCATCCGGGTACCTGTCGCCCGCATGGATGCACTCAACCCCCATACCGTCTGGACATGGAACGCGATTGGCAAGCGCAGCGGGGCATGGGCGTTGCACAGGAATGCGCCCGAGTCGTCCCGTGGTTTCCTGTTGAACCACCTGATAAGCGAATTGCACCCGCCCAAGGGTGACGGGTTCCGCTGGTCCAACAGCGATCCGATCACCGGCCAGGCGGCATGGTTCGATCTTCGCGTCCGAATTCGAAAGGCACCTGTGGGTGCACCTGCGGAGCCGACTTTTCCGGCACAGTCCTCACCGGTCGATCCGGGACCGGATGTGCTTCGATTCGGATGGGACTGACGATGACCGACCTGCCATTGGATACGGACCGGCGCCTTGGCCTCGTCATCGACCTCGATATCTGCGTCGGGTGCCATGCGTGCGTCATCAGTTGCAAGGGCTGGAACACGACCGCATACGGTGCCCCACTTGCCGATACAGATCCGTATGGCCCCGACCCTTCGGGAACATTTCTCAATCGAATCCACACGTTCGAGGTCCTGTCGGACGACGGTCCGCCGTCTGTGGTCCACTTTCCCAAGTCGTGCCTTCATTGCGACGACGCCCCCTGCGTGACGGTCTGCCCGACAGGCGCGAGCTACAAGCGAACCGAAGACGGAATCGTGCTTGTCAATGAAGACGACTGCATCGGCTGCGGGCTCTGCGCCTGGGCGTGTCCCTACGGTGCGCGTGAACTGGATCCCGCCGCCGGTGTCATGAAAAAGTGTACGTTGTGCGTAGACCGGATTTACAACGAAAACCTGCCGGAAGAGGACCGCGAACCGGCCTGCGTCAGAACCTGCCCGGCCAACGCACGGCACTTTGGCGATTTTTCGGATCCGGACAGTTCTGTTTCCAGGATGACCCGCGAGCGGAACGGTCTTGACCTGATGCCCGAACAGGGCACGCGACCGGTCAACAAGTACCTGCCTCCGAGAGACCTGGGTTCGCGATCGGGCAATCCCGGTAATGGCAATGTGGTCGCTGCCGCTGACGGCTCAGTCGATGTGCTTGCCCCCCTGCTCGAGCCGGTTGCTGAATCGCCTTCGGGCCTGCTCGGCTGGATAGACCGCACGCTCTCGCAATTCTGATGCACCCGGCACCGTCGATCATACTGTTCACCTCGATCTCCGGTTTGGGATTCGGCCTCCTGGGTGTCCTTTGCCTCGGGTTTCCGGCCGTCGCCGGGCGGGAGGCGTTTTTCTGGTTCCTGGCTGGCTATGCCCTCGCCGGTGGCGGTCTGTCACTGTCGGTGTTTCATCTGGGTCAGCCAAAGCGCGCGCTCAAGGCGTTTACCCAGTGGAGGTCGTCGTGGCTGAGCCGCGAAGCCGTGGTTTCAACCCTGACTCTGGCGGTAACCGGCATCCAGGCCTTGCTGATCATTTTTGCGAGCGGGAATTCCCTCCTTGGCGTTGCGGCGTCGGCATTGTGCCTCGCCACGGTTTTCTGCACCGCGATGATCTACGCACAGTTGAAGACCGTACCGCGGTGGAACCATCCCCTGACCCCCGTCCAGTTCCTGGCATTCGCGATCGCGGGCGGTACGTTGCTCGCGGGCGAAGATCGGGTCGCCATGGCGGCCCTGGCGGTCCTGGCGTGCGTCCAGGCGGCGGCGTGGCTGATCGGAGATCAACGGATTCTGAAATCCGGCTCGACTGTCGAATCTGCGACCCGGCTTGGCGGTCCCGGAGTTCGATCCGTGCGTTTGCTGGAACCGCCCCATACCGGCGGGAATTACCTGACGAGGGAAATGGTTTTCGTCGTCGGACGACGCCATTCGAGATTCATCAGGTCGATCTCGATCGCCAGTATCGGAATCCTGCCATTGTTTCTCCTCGCCCTGCCCCTCGAAAGCGCCTGGGTCAGGCCGCTGATTGTTGCTCTCCACGTCAACGGCGTCGTGCTGTCGCGCTGGCTCTTTTTTGCCGAGGCGGAACATGTCGTGGGTCTCTATTACGGAAAACATGGCCGCGTGACGCGATAGACCGGGGCTTGGACTGGCCATGTGCCGGGATTCGATCGTCCGGTCCCGAACCGGGACCGCGTCGGAGTGTCTCGGCTGCCAACTGGCCGCGAATCCCTGATCCGGGACACCGAAACATCGACTGGCTGGCTGGCTGACGAAACGAGCATTTTGCCCGACCTTCAGCATGTGCACTGCCTGTCCCGGTGAACCTTGGTGCAAGAGCGGGTTGATGGGGGCCGGTCGTCCCCATTGACGCCGTCCGACGGACGTGATCTTCGGCAGATCATGACCGGCCTGTTCCGGGAGGTGCCGCCATGCGAACATGGTCGTGAACCTATCGTCGTGCCTGCCAGGCATGCGCACGTAACTGTTCGGCAATTCGAACGCGAACGGAGGACATCCACCATGGTTCCCGCTTACAAGCACGCCCTGATCGTCGGTGCCGGTTCCGGGCTCTCGGCATCCCTCGCCCGCACGCTCTCGGTGGAGGGAATGAAGCTGACACTCGCCGCGCGCGGCATCAATGACCTGGAAGCCCTCTGTTCGGAGACCGGCGCCACGGCGAAGGCGTGCGATGTCCTGTCGGAATCGGACGTGGACGCTTTATTCAGCGGCTTCGAAAACGGTGAACCGGATGTGGTGGTCTTCAATCCAAGCGCCAGGGTGCGAGGTCCGATCTCCAAGATCGACCGCGGGGAGGTCAAGCAGACCGTCCTGACCAGCGCCTACGGGGGCTTCCTGGTTGCCCAGGCCGCGGCACGACGCATGCTTCCGAATCGGCATGGGGCAATCCTGTTTACCGGTGCTTCGGCCAGCGTTAAGGGCTACGTCCACTCCGCGGCGTTTGCCATGGCAAAATTTGCCCTGCGCGGTCTCGCCCAGAGCATGGCGCGCGAACTGCACCCCGAGGGCATACATATCGGCCATTTCATCATCGACGGCGGTATCCGGAATCCCATGCGGCCAGAACGGGTCGAGAAAGCGGGCAGGCCCGACAGCATGCTCGATCCCGATTCGATCGCCCGCAGCTACCTGCATTTCCTCAAACAGGACCGTAGTGCATGGGCCTGGGAAATCCAACTCCGGCCATGGGTTGAGAATTTCTGACCACGGATTACCCGGACCAGCCGGGTGCTGTCGCGGACGTCCCAGCGGACGGACTGATCGCAATTTCCTGACGGAAGCGCGCTCACTCCCTAGGCCGGAACCACTGGCCGGTGCACGGGAGGCAATGCGCCAATCTCACGCCAGGATGTCAAGTTCGACCCGGGTGTCCTCCTGGCGGCATCACGTCCCGCGGCGCGTTCGGGAAACACATCGGCCCGCGCCGGTTCGTCTGTCGTGCTCCCGGGACAGAAATGCCGATGCCGATGTCCCGACGGTCCCGACGGAGATTGCGCCTGACGCCAACCGACGCCGGAAGTCGCTTACAGAAGTACGATAAACAGAATGCTGGCCAGGACCAGGACGATTCCCGTGATTTCCCGAATCGTGCTTCGCTCCCTGAAGACCAGGTATGACCCCGCAAAGGTAAACACCAACTCGACCTGCCCCAGAGCCTTGACGTAAGCGGCGTGCTGCAACGCGAAGGCGACAAACCAGCACAGGCTTCCCAGGATACTCGTCAGGCCAACCAGACCGGATACCCGCCATGTTGCAAGGACACGCGTAATCTGGCCCGGCTGCCGAACGCGCAAATACACCGCCATGACAACCGACTGAAACGCCGTCACAAGCGCAAGCGTCAATGAGGCACGCAACAGCGCGTCACCTTCGCCAAGCGCAAGCGTTGCCCCCCGGTATCCGATTGCCGAGACGCCAAACAATGCACCTGCCGCCAGGCCGTAGCCTGTTGCCCGGTTGAAGACAGCGTTGACGCGCACGACCGATGCCGGGGTCAGGCTTCCTGAAGGCGCGTCTGCCATCAGGACGACGCCTACCAGGCCGATCAGTATGGCGAAGAGACCATAGGCGGAAACACTTTCGCCGAGGATCAGGAGAGACAGGATTGCCGTTTGAACGGTTTCGGTCTTCTTGAACCCGATTCCGACGGCAAAGTTCCGTTCCGAAAAGAGCGCAACGACACAGCTTGTCGCAATGATCTGTGCAAGCCCGCCGACACAGGCGAACGCGAGAAACTCGAGCCCAATCGCGGGAATCCGTCGCTCCGGGATGGCAAGGAGGCCTGCAAGAAGAATGGCGGCAAGCGGCGCCCCGTAAAGGAACCGGGCGAACGTCGCGCCCCCTGCGGAGAGGCTCGTATCCTTGAGCACCTTTTGCAGCATGAACCTGATGTTCTGAAAAAATGCCGCTGCGATCGTGATCGGAATCCAGGGTTCCATGCGACGGTGATGGCATGACCTCGTGTTGGCGTCGAGGCGAATGGCGCTGGAGGGAGCCCCTGTACCGGATTCACCCCGGTTCGTTTACGTCCCCGGGAAGGTCGCCGGCCTTCCAATAACGCGGAAACAGCATGGTCATCGCGCCTTTTGGCGCGATGTCGGCTCCGTGAAGCTCGAATTTGACCCGAACAAGAGTGCCGCCAACCACGAAGAGCGGAAATGGACCCCGGGTTGGTGGATACCGACCGATGACAAATCCGGCTGGATGAACGTTGCGGTTTGGTCACCAAGCCACCTTCGTTTGCGGTCGGTTACGGCGCCTCTTTTCGATCCGTTGCGATGGTACTCCGTTGCGGCCTTTCAGCCCAGCACGCCGGAATCCGATCTGCGGGACCCATGCGATTACGGGCGGACTATCGAGTGCCCCATCGAGGCGGCCCGGCAGGGAAGAAAAACCGGCGTCGTCATGACCCTCGATCGGTCGTGCCCTGCCCGTCGGAAACGGTGCGCGATCGACCGTGCGGCTCTCGGCGCGAGCAAGGTGTTCTACCAGCGCCGCCCGGGTCGCCGAGTAAGCAGGATCATCCCAGAGATTTCGGAATTCGCCGGGGTCGTCCTCGAGATCATAAAGCTCGCCCCACGCGACGCCGTCGATCAGAGACAGACGCCAGCGCCCCCGGCGGATGGTGTGGACCCTCGGCCCGATTCCGATGCCGGGGTTATCCTTCTGGTGGCCGTACTGAATGAATGCCGCGTCGCGACTGCCCTCCTGCAGGAGGGACCGGCCCTGCATACCGATCGCTGATTCGATTTGGGCGCGTTCCAGGATCGTCACGCCGATGTCGTGGGTTTGACCAATGTCATTGGTCCGGTCACCGCCCGGAACCTCCGGGTCAGCCCAGATGAATGGCACACGGGTAATCTGTTCAATCTGCTCGGCGCCTTTCCGAGAGACAAGCTCAATTGTTCCTCATCCTCACGGATGATCGTGCCGGCCTCGGACAAGATAATCGTGAATTCCCTTGCCGAAGCACCGATATCGACCGGGTCGACGATGTCGAAAAAAGGGTGGTCCGGCCGGACGACGGCAACGAGGTCCTCCTGAAACAGAGACCGAAAGACCAGCCCGGACATGTCTTCCGGCGCCGCGAGACGACCGACCATGAAATCCAGGTCTCCCTGGCGCAGCATTTGTGTGAGTGCCCGGTTGGTGCTCGTGACGACACGGACGGGCACGTCCCGCCGTACCTCCTTGAACCGCTTCACTGCCGTCGGAAGTATCCGCGATGCGACGTTGGGCAGCACACCGACGTTTACCGCCAACCGCATGTCTCGCCGCGTTCGGGCAATCTGTGCGACCCCCACGGCCAACGCTGCCGCGCTGGATGACGCGTAGCGCGGGAATGTTTCCCCCGCTGCGGTCAGCGTTATGCCGGATCGCGAGCGCTCCATCAGCCGCGCGCCGAGGATGGTCTCCAGGTCGGCAAGCGTGCGCGAGGCCGTTGGCTGGGAGATCGCGAGGCGGTCGGCCGCCGCTACGAGGGAACCCTGCCGAACGATCTCGAGAAAACAGTCGATATGGCGCTGCTTTGGTTTTGCCGGCAAGGTTGTGCACTTCCCTCTTGGTGCCCGGCGCCGATTTCCCCGGGCAGGGAGAATCCGGGCGAGCGGGCGGCAGTTCAGCAATCCATTGTTATTATGACGTTAACAGCGGAAAACAGGTTTCCTTACCCAAGGTTGCAAACTGTAGGATTCCGATCGTCCTGTCAAATTATGGCAAAGGGGTGCCAGCTTCGCACCCGGAAACGTTGACCGCGCAATGGCCCCGGGGCGGCTATCGACAGCCGGTGTCATGCGAACAGATTTGCTCCGCCGCCGTGAATGATCCAGCGTTTGCCCGCCGCGACCGGATCCGGTGCACAATTCCCCGGATCGATGATGCCTTTGCTGCCGAATTTCCGAAGATCAGGGCATGCCCGACACCATCCTAATTTGTTGACGAGGGCGGCCCGTGACAAAATCCAATAGGTTGTCGGGAACTTGCCGGACCAGCGCCGACGTCGAAATTCCCGGATTGCCCGGTTCGAACCCCCGAACCCGCCGGGTGTTGGCAAATAACCGCAGAATCAAGCAGTTGACCAAACGGCCTCCAAATTGTCCTATACACGATGGACGAAGTGGTCATATATTTGCCGCCCGGATTCAAACCAAAGACAATTCAAGGATTCAGTCATGCGATGCCCGTTTTGTGGTGCCTCCGAAACCCAGGTCAAGGATTCACGCCCCGCCGAAAACCAGAACGCCATCCGTCGACGAAGGCTTTGCGTGTCGTGCGGCGGCCGATACACGACGTATGAACGCATCCAGTTACGTGACCTGGTGGTCATCAAAAAGAACGCGAAACGCGAGGAATTCGACCGCGACAAACTTGAACGTTCCCTGCGCATTGCGATGCGCAAACGATCAGTCGAACCGGAGCGCGTCAACCAGATGATCAACGGAATCCTGAGGCGCCTTGAAAGCGGGGGAGACAACAACATCAGGTCGGAGACCATTGGAAAGGTCGCAATGGACGCACTCGCCCGCATCGACACGGTCGCCTATGTACGATTTGCCAGCGTCTACATGGACTTCCAGGGCGCCGACGACTTCGAGGATTTTGTCACCGCCTTGCGCCCGACCGAGGATTGAACATTCACCGGCCATGCCTAGCCCGTCAGCAGACGAACGCTGGATGCGCTCAGCCATCGAACTCGGGCAGCGGAACATCGGTCGGGTCTGGCCGTCGCCTGCAGTCGGTTGCATCCTCGTCAAGGACGGCAGGCCGGTTGGCCGCGGCTGGACAGGCCCGGGCGGAATTCCCCATGCAGAAACCGCAGCCATTCGCCGTGCAGGAGACCAATGCAAAGACGCGACAGCGTACGTGTCTCTCGAACCCTGTGCGCATTTCGGGAAAACGCCACCTTGCGCCAGGGCACTGATCGACGCCGGCATCGCCCGGGTCGTTACCGCGATGACCGATCCCGACCCGCGCGTTTCGGGCAAGGGCCACAAGGAACTTGAGAAGGCAGGAATCCAGGTCAGTACCAATGTCTTGCGGCGCCAGGCAATTCGCTCCCATTCGGGTTTCATCTACCGGGTCACGAAACAACGGCCTTTCGTGACATTGAAAACGGCCGCCTCTCTCGATGGCCGGATTGCCACCAGGACGGGAGAGAGCCAATGGATCACCGCGAAAGCAGCCCGCCGGCATGTTCACCTGCTTCGGGCTCAACACGACGCGGTTCTCGTCGGCCGGGGCACCGTTGAGGCAGACGACCCCTCTTTGACCGTTCGTCTCCCAGGTCTCGAAGCCCGGTCTCCCGTGCGCGTCGTGTTTGACAGCCTTGCACGCAGTCCAGTCGGGTCGATACTCGGGGCGACAGCGCACGAGGTCCCCGTCTGGATTTGCCACACGGGCGCTGCACCTGCCGATTCCCTGTCCAGATGGCGAAAGGCCGGCGCGGAAACCGTCAGTGTTGCCAGCCTGCATTCGGGCAGAATCGACCCGGAGCGTGCCCTTGTTTCCCTTGCGGAAAAGGGGCTGACCCGGGTCCTCTGCGAAGGCGGAGGCACGCTTGCCGCGAGTCTTGTTCGCAGTGAACTGGTCGACGAGATGTTGCTCTACTCCGCCGGTCTGGTCATTGGCAGTGAGGGCAAGGCCGTAATCGGGTCAACGAACTGGACCAGGCTCGCGGACGTTTCGCGATTCCGGCTCGACGATGCCGGCACGATCGGACTTGACATGTTCAGTCGCTGGATCACCGATGGACTGACGGAGCCGCCTCAAGCTCACTCCAGGGATACACCGGAGATTCAGTTCAAGTAGTGCCCATCAGGCGGCCGTTCGATCAGTTTCGCCGGTCTGCGGAGTGATTCATGCCATTGCCCCTACCGTGCAGGCGTGCGGGATACTGATGCAAGGATGCCGCACAACATCTTCGCGGTTGCCGTATGGCCCGGTCAGGTCGTGAGAGGCTGACTGCGTCGGAAGGCTCGCAAGATTTGCGTGGCATGGTTTTCTGACAGCGGCTACGGGAGTTTCCCGCGCGAATGCCTTGAAACTCGAACCCGACCGCAAATGCTCTCGTCGCGATCAATCTCGCAACCCTGGCCGGCGTGACAGAGATGGCATTCCGGACCGGGAACCTCGGCTGAATGACTTCGAGATGCAGACAATGCCCGGCAGTGGCGAGGTACGCCTGGCACAACGCCGTCAACGTGAGGCTAGGCGGCGAACCATGTGATCAAGGATTGCATTGGCAAAACCCGGTTCCGGAGAACCTGGAAAGAACGCCTTCGTCACGTCGACGAACTCGTTGATGACGACCTTTGGCGGAACTCTTCCGACAAGCAGTTCCGCGCCCGCCGCCCGAAAAACGGCCCTCAGGATCGGATCAATCCGATCGATTGGCCATCTCTCGACGAGCGCGCGATCGGTTGCCTGATCTATCCTGGGCTGGTCATCGACAGCCCGTGACAGGATCTCGTCAAAATGATCGCGATCGATCTCCGCGAGTTCATGCCCTTCGATTGAACTGGCACTCGAGAAATTCGGATCAGAAAAGTCGGTGCGAACTTCTTCCAGCGAGGACCCGCTTGCCTCCATTTGGAACAAGGCCTGCACGGCCATGAGCCGGGCAACGGCCCGCCCGATCATTGGCGGGTCAGGGGCATACTCCCGGTTCAGCTTCCCCGGAAGGCCGGTATCTTGCGATCCTGACACATTGTCACCCGGCATCCGGCCCGTAAGGGCCTGCAGGCATACCTGGCTCTGTCAAACCCAGGCAAAGAGACACAAGGGAGATCGCCGCTTCGGCTGCCTCTCCCCCCTTGTCACCCCTCCCGGGATCAGCGCGTTCCATGGCCTGTTCCTCGTTCTCGACCGTCAGAATTCCATTGCCGATGCAGGCACCCTGCAGGTTGAGCTGCATGATTCCGCGGGCGCTCTCGGTGCAAACCGTCTCGTAGTGCGTGGTCTCACCGCGAATCACGCAACCGAGGGCAACGTAACCGTCAAATCTTTCCCACTTGGAAGCAATTCCGATTGCGGCAGGGATCTCGAGTGCACCTGGAACCTCGATTTCTTTCCGCGACCATCCCTCGGCGTCGATTGCCGACCTTGCGCCTTGCAGGAGTTTCTCCGCGATATGGCGATAAAACGGCGCCGTAACGATCAGGATCCGCGGCTTTCCAGCCTTGCTCCCGCCACTATACCGGTGCCTGGCCTGATTCGACCCCGCCATGTCATCTCGCCTTTTCGGGAATCGGGCGCGTGCCCACGATCTTGATCCCGTATCCTTCGAGGCCGATCACCCGGGTGATCGAAGAGTTCGTCAGAAGAATGAGATCCGAGATACCCAGAGTGCTGAGGATCTGTGCGCCCAGTCCGTACCGCCGAAGAATTTGCGGACTGGCCGAACCTGCCAAATCGAGGTTGTCGGACATGTCGCGCAACACGACAACGACACCACGTCCTTCTTCGGCAATCGTATTCATCGCCATTTCGAGCTGGTGCGACCGACCGGGCGTCAGCGCCAGGAGATCATCCAGAGGGTTGACGACGTGCATGCGTACAAGCACGGGCCTGCAATCGGATATGTCACCCTTGATCATGACGATGTGTTCATCGTCGTCAGTATTGTCGGTGAACACTCTCAGCATCCATTCGCCGCCGAATTCGGAATGGACAGCCCGAACGGCGCTCTCCCTGACCAGACTGTCGTGGCGCCGCCTGTACGCGATCAGGTCCGAGATGGTCCCGATCTTCAGCCCGTGCCGTTGTGCAAACGACACCAGGTCGGGCAATCGCGCCATCGTCCCGTCGTCATTCATGATTTCGCAGACGACCCCTGATGGATTGAGACCCGCCAGGCGGGCGACATCAACCGCCGCTTCGGTATGGCCGGCCCGCACCAGGACGCCCCCCTCTCGCGCCCGAATAGGAAAAACATGCCCGGGCGTCGCGATGTCCTGAGGTCCGGAACTCGCGTCAATCGCGACCGAAATCGTTCGTGCGCGATCATGCGCCGATATTCCTGTCGTTACTCCATCGCGGGCCTCGATCGAAATCGTGAACGCGGTCTCATGCCGAGACGAGTTCGATGCGGACATCAGGGGCAAGCCGAGCGCATCAAGGCGTTCTCCTGTCAGCGAAAGGCAAATCAAGCCGCGCCCGTGGGTTGCCATGAAGTTGACCGCCTCCGGAGTCGCCATCTGGGCCGGGATGACGAGATCTCCTTCGTTTTCCCGGTCTTCGTGATCAATCAGGATAAACATGCGCCCGTTCCGGGCATCCTCGATGATTTCCCCGATCGGCGAGACTGCGTCCCGAAAGCCGTTATCCATCTCGTCTACCATTCTGGTGACCCGGATATTCCGTCAACCGGCCGACGTATCGAGCAAGCAGGTCGATTTCAATATTGACGCCATCTCCTTCCCGGATCCCACCCCAGGTCGTTACCTCCAGGGTGTGGGGAATCAGGCAAACATCGAACTCTGCGGCATCGACGGAGTTGACGGTCAATGACGTGCCATTCAGCGCCACCGATCCTTTCGGGGCAATGAACTTCATCAGCTCTTCCGGCGCCGACATGCGGACAATCCGGCTGTCTCCCATGGCGGTGATCGTGGAAACAAATGCAACTCCGTCGACATGCCCGGACAGAATGTGACCACCCAGCTCGTCACCTACCCTGAGCGATCGCTCCAGGTTGACTCGGGATCCGGTCTTCCAGCGCGTGGTATCGAGGCCGACATGGGTCCGGGAAATGGTCTCGGCCGAAAGGTCGGCCTCGAACCAGCAGGTGTCCGGGCCTTTGCCCCGGTTGACTGCAGTCAGGCAAATCCCATTACAGCACAACGACGCACCGATATCGACCTGGTCTGGATCCCAGGGCATCGAGATCCTCGCACGCAGGTCCCCGCGCCGTTCAGTCGCGAGAATCGATCCAACGTCTGTGACGATACCGGTGAACATCAGTTCCCCCTCCTCGGCGGTTCCATGCAACGAGGTATCGTTTCGCAGGGATCGGGGCAAGTGGAGCAATGACCGGTCATTGCCCGAATTGGCATACATCACTCAACCCGATTCACGGGCGGACACCGAACGATGTGGAAACTTCCCATTGGCTGCGTTACAGGGGCTGCCACTAACGGGTTAGCCAAGGATGACAGGGCGATCGATGGCGCGAATTCTGATCACATCAGCGATTCCCTATATCAACGGAGTCAAGCATCTCGGAAACCTCGTGGGCAGCCAACTCCCGTCGGACGTCTATGCCCGGTATTGCCGTGCGCGGGGCCACGAGGTCATGTTCATCTGCGCCACGGACGAACACGGAACTCCTGCGGAAATCGCTGCGGAAATCGCCGAAATGCCAATCGAGGACTACTGCGCGGAAATGCACACGACCCAGGCCAGGTTGGCCCAAGGCTTCCGCTTGTCTTTCGATCACTTCGGGCGATCGTCCTCGCAACGCAATCACGGGCTGACACAGCACTTTGCCGGAAAATTGGCCGAGAACGGGTTGATCAGCGAAGTTGTCGAAAACCAGATCTACTCGGTAGTCGATGGCCGGTTTCTGCCCGATCGCTACATCAAGGGAACGTGCCCGGAGTGCGGGTACGAAAACGCCCGCGGCGACCAGTGCGAAAACTGCACGCGGCAGCTTGACCCGGTCGACCTGGTCAATCCACGTTCGGCCCGGTCAAGCGCAACCGACCTTGAGATCCGGAAAACCAAGCACTTGCACCTTCGCCAGTCGGCGCTCCGGGATGAGCTGGACAGGTGGATCGATGGCAAGTTCGACTGGCCGATTCTAACGACCTCCATTGCAAAGAAATGGCTTCGTGATGGTGACGGACTACAGGATCGCGGCATAACACGTGATCTCGATTGGGGGATTCCGGTAATGCGGGGAGAACACCCGTGGCCCGGAATGGAGGACAAGGTCTTCTACGTCTGGTTCGACGCCCCGATTGCCTACATCGCTGCCACGGCCGAATGGGCCGATGCCAACAAGCTGCCTGACGAGTCCTGGCAGAGATGGTGGCGAACCGACAAGGGTGCAGCGAACGTGCACTACGTCCAGTTCATGGGCAAGGACAACGTCCCGTTTCACACGCTTTCGTTTCCGGCAACGATAATCGGTTCGGGAGAACCGTGGAAACTTGTCGACTACATCAAGTCCTTCAACTTCCTGAACTACGAAGGCGGCCAGTTCTCGACCTCTCTCGGTCGCGGCGTCTTCATGGACGACGCACTCGATGTGCTCCCCGCCGACTACTGGCGCTGGTGGCTGTTGAAGCATGTGCCGGAGACTTCCGACAGCGAGTTCACATGGGAGAGCTTTCGGCTCGACGTCAACAAGGACCTCGCGGACGTGCTCGGAAATTTCGTCAGCAGGGTGACGAAATTCTGCAGATCCAGATTTGATGGAAAGGTACCCGAAGGAGGAACTTACGGTCCCGCCGAAACCCGCGCGATCGATGAACTGGTCGCCAGGGTCAGCGCCTTTGAAACCCATATGGACAAGATCGAGCTCCGCAAGGCGTGTTCGGAACTCCGCGAGATCTGGACGGTGGGCAACAACTACTTCCAGGCAGCGGCCCCCTGGCAGGTCCTTTCCGAAGACCGGGATCGGGCGGCAGCGATCGTGCGATTCGCGCTGAACCTCTTACCTCTTTATTCGGTACTGTCCGAGCCGTTCGTGCCCGATGCCGCCGCGACTATGAAATCGGTGACCTCATGCGATCCGGCAATGACATGGCCCGACGACATACGTGTGGCGGTCAACCGGCTCAGGCCTGGTCGAGACATTCATGTTCCCGACACGATGTTCCGGAAAATCACCGAGGAAGAGCAGAACGACATGCGCGCCAGGTTCACCCGGCAGTGAACTGACCCGACAACATCACGACTGCGGTTGCGATCGGTCCCAGGGCCTCGGAAATGCTCCAAGCACATCGTCGATTGCTTGATCGGAAACCCCTTCGGCTCCGGCAATTATGACGACGAACCCGCGGGTCCGGTCGTCCACGACCTCGTCGACCCTCACACTCAGACCTGAAGAGGCCAGCGCATCTCCGTATACGCGTGCGATGGCTGCCTCGCGAAGATCCGGTTTGAAAACCTTGCCCACAATCGTTTTCGGCAAGGTCTCAAGGATCTCGATGTGAACCGGGGCAGCGGCCTTTTCGCTGATGTTGTCTCGGGCGAACTGCACCAACTCCTCCGCTGAAACCTCCGCGCCCTGCATCAATTCGACAAAGGCACACGGTAGCTCGCCCGCACGTTCGTCAGGCTGTCCGACAGCTCCGGCAACCGCGACGTCAGGGTGAGCCGCCAGGACTTCCTCGATTGTTTCCGGATCAATGTTATGGCCACCTCGAATGATCTGGTCCTTTTCCCTGCCGGTGATCCAGAGATAGCCGTCGGCATCACGCCGGCCAAGATCGCCGGTGCGAAGATACCGGCCATGCCCAAACAGGTTCCTGTTTCGCTCGGGGTCCGTATAGGTCTCGCCCGGATTCACGCCCGGGCTCGAGACGCAGATCTCGCCGACCTCGCCCACCTCACATTCGGAGATGACTTCGCCGTCCTTGCCGAAGCGAAATATCCTTGCGTCAACATAGGGTAAGGGGAACCCAATGGAACCGACTCTCTTCTCGCCCGCGGGGGGATTGACCGAAACCAGGCAGGTCGCCTCCGTCAGCCCGTACCCCTCGAGAATGGCCAACCCGGTTGCCTTCTCGAATCGCCTGAACGTTTCGACCGGCAGGCTCATGGATCCGCACAGTGCCATCTTGAGGCTGGAAACGTCGGCATCTACCGGCCGCTGAAGCAGTTCCGCCACGGCAGTCGGGACAACGACCGTGAACGTTGTCTTCCAGCGCTCGCAGAGCTTCCAGAAATTGTCGAATACGCCTTCGCCCCGAAATCCCTGGGGTGTCACCAGGACCATGTGCGCACCGGAGCACATGCACCCGCTCCAGACCGGGTAGGCCGCGAAAACATGAAACAGGGGCAACGGACACATGACGATGTCTTCCGGCCCGAGGAGCAATTTCGTCGCCAGCCAACCATTGTAGAGCACTCCGGAATGCCGGTGCTGCACGATCTTCGGCGATCCGGTTGTTCCACCCGTATGGAAATACGCACAGTAACTGTTGTCGCCGGGCTCCTCGAATTCCAGTGCATCACCGTTCGCCCCGGCAAGCGCGGAATTGAACTGCAGGACGCGCGCGCCGTGGGAAACAGGGGTTTTGGGACGCAGGAATGGAATCAGGAACCGAAGTGGCCCCGAAACGTGCGGGAGCAGGTCGACTTCGATCACGGTCTCGACCCCGGGAGACATCGAGACCGCCTCCGCCGCCTTCTGGGCAACGTCCGCTTTCGGAAACGACCTGAGCGTTACAAGTACCTTCGCCCCCGACTCCTTCAGGAGAGCCGCAATTTGGGAAACCTCGAGAAGCGGATTGACCGGATGAACGATTCCGGCGGTCATGCCGCCAAGAAGACAGACCAGGGTCTCAGGCGTCGTCGGAAGCATGTAGGCGACGACGTCGTCCTTCCCGATACCGAGGGACCGAAAGAGATTGGCTGCCCGTGTGACCTGGTCCGTCAGGTCCGACCATGTCAGGGTCGATGCCATGTACCCGGGATCCGACTTGAGCTGAAAACTGACCGCGGGCCTGTCTGGAACGAGATCCTTCGTTGCGCACAGGCGTCGATAGACCGTCCTTTCGTCCCAGCGGTCCTCGAAGGCCATTTCCTCTTCTATGGCAGTCATGTCCGCCAGGCTTGAAACCCTGATCTTCTCCATGAATCTGTCTCCGCTATTGCCCCGAAGAGAACACAAGCACAGAACATGCTCTCTTTGCAACCAAGCAGGTATCGGGATCGCCTGATCACATGCTGTCCCCGACAGTGATTTGCCGGGGCGCCAATTCCCGATGAAACCCGACCCTTACCGCTTCGGCTCATCCGTGCCCGGGCATCACATCTTCCAGGGCGCCAGGTGCTCAGGCGGTGATTCGAGAGCGGATCGCGGGACCTCGACTTCGTTTTCCCCAGGCGACGACCGGATCCGGCCCGATCAATATGACCGCGGAAGACCCAGGGAATGCTCCGCGAGATACGTCAGGATCAGATTCGTTGAAACCGGGGCAACCTGGTACAGGCGCGTTTCCCGAAATTTCCTCTCAATATCGAATTCACGCGCAAATCCGAAACCGCCGTGGGTCTGCAGGCAGGCATCCGCTGCCTTCCATGACGCGTCAGCTGCCAGGAGTTTCGCCATGTTTGCGTGTTCCGCGGACGTCCTGCCGGAATCGTACCGCCGCGCCGCCTCCCGAACCATCAATTCCGCCGCGCGCATTTCGGCATAAGCCCGTGCAATCGGAAGCTGGATTCCCTGGTTCTGGCCTATGGGCCGTCCAAACACCGTACGCTCGCCGGCGTATTCGCACATCTTTTCGATGAACCACTTTGCATCGCCAATGCATTCAGCGCCAATCAGGATCCTTTCGGCGTTCAGGCCTGACAATATGCATCGAAATCCGTTGCCTTCGGTTCCAATCAGGTTGCGCGCCGGAACAGGCACATCATTGAAGAAAACCTCGGTCGTCGCATGATTTATCATCGTTTCGATTGGCCGGATCGTCATGCCGGTATCGGCGGCGGCTTTCATGTCGATGAGGAAAACCGACAAGCCCGTCGATTTCTTGCCGGATTTTCGGGTTTCCGTCTGCGGCGTCGTCCGCGCCAAGAGCAGCATCAAGTCGGAGTGACAGGCCCGGGACGTCCAGATCTTCTGGCCGTTGACGACGTAACGATCTCCGTCACGCCGGGCGAAGGTGCGGATCGATGTCGTGTCCGAACCGCACTCCGGTTCGCTGACGCCAAACGCCTGAAGGCGCAATGCGCCGGTCGCTATGGCCGGCAGGTATTCGCGTTTCTGGGTTTCACTTCCGTGCCGCAATATGACGCCCATGATGTACATCTGGGCATGGCATGCCGCAGCATTTCCTCCCGAACGGTGGATTTCCTCCAGGATCGCTGCGGCGGCGGCAAGGGGCAATCCCGAGCCTCCGTACATCTCGGGAATCAACGCCGCGAGAAACCCGGATCTCGTCAGCTTCGATACGAACTCGGCCGGATAGTCATTCTCCCTGTCGAGCCTTCGCCAATACGGTGCGGGGAATTCCGCGCACAGCTTCGCGACCGCCTCCCGGATGTCCTTGAAATCATCGCCTGCGAGGGATTCCTGCATCGTGGTTTGTCTGCCATGAAATGGAAGGTATTGCCACCTCGGAAACCCGGCCCCGTCGTTCCGCGTATCCCAACCACGGGCTTTCCACCCGTCGGATTGTTCTCTATTTGAAGGCCCAGCATTTGCATACTGGAGGCACCCAAATGGCAAAGATCAGGGTCGATAATCCGGTCGTCGAACTTGACGGCGATGAAATGACCAGGGTCATCTGGCAGATTATCAGGGACAAGCTCATTCTGCCCTATCTGGATATCGATCTCAGGTACTTTGACCTGGGCATTCTGGAACGCGACCGGACGGACGACCAGATCACCATTGATGCGGCACACGCAATCCGGGACCACGGCGTTGGGGTCAAATGTGCGACGATTACGCCTGACGAAGCCCGGGTCGAGGAATTCGACCTCAAGTCGATGTGGCGGTCTCCCAACGGTACAATCCGAAATATCCTCGGCGGCGTGATCTTTCGACGACCCATCATCATTTCGAACATTCCCCGTCTCGTGCCCGGCTGGACTCGTCCGATCGTCGTTGGCCGCCACGCGTTCGCGGACCAGTATCGCGCGACGGACCTGCGGTTTCCCGGCCCTGGCAGGTTGACGATCAAGTTCGAGGGCGAAGACGGAACCGTCGAAGAACGCGAGGTCTTTCAGTCACCCGGATCCGGCATCGCGATGGCCATGTACAACCTGGACGAGTCGATCCGCGACTTCGCGCGCGCATCATTCAATTTCGGATTGTCGCTCGGCTGGCCCGTGTATCTCTCGACCAAGAACACCATCCTGAAAGTGTACGATGGCCGTTTCAAGGACCTGTTCCAGGAGATTTTCGACAACGAATTCACCGACCGGTTCGAAGACGCCGGCATCTTTTACGAACACCGGCTGATTGACGACATGGTTGCCGCGTCGCTCAAGTGGTCGGGAGGCTATGTCTGGGCCTGCAAGAACTATGACGGCGACGTCCAGTCAGACACTGTTGCCCAGGGCTTCGGTTCGCTCGGCCTGATGACCTCTCTGCTGATGTCTCCAGACGGCAGAACCGTGGAATCGGAAGCAGCGCATGGAACCGTGACCCGTCATTACCGGCAACACCAGAAAGGTGAACCAACGTCGACGAATTCGATCGCGTCGATTTATGCCTGGACGGGCGGATTGCGGCACAGGGCGCGGCTTGACGAGAACTCCCGTCTCGAGAACTTCGCCGACACCCTCGAGCGGGTGGTCGTCGAGACAGTCGAGAGCGGATCAATGACCAAGGATCTGGCGCTGCTTGTCGGCCCCGATTCCTCATGGCTCACGACCGAAGCCTTCCTTGAGAAGATCGACGAGAACCTCAGTCAGGCCCTTTCCTGAGGTTCTCCGCAACTCCAAGAGTCCACTCATTCCGGAATTGCGAAATCTGTCGTTCTGAATCCTGGTTTCCCAGGAGTGTATGCGACAAGGCGTAAAGCGCAAGGAGGAGAACAAGGCGCTGCCCGTAAACCGGGGCTCGGCCCGGGTATAGGGTTACGAGCACGCGGCAGGGCGTGCCGGTTGCAATCGGCGCCGGTGTCCATACGGTTGGCAATCTCGTATTCGAGACTGGCGGATCACTCCACTTGATTTTTTCCGCGACGAGCGCAACATTCGCGCCCGCCGCCTGGAAACGGCCCAAGTTGCCGTAGAGCGCGCGCAGCATGATGCCAAGCACACCGTTCATGTCCCGCTCAACGATGATCGTGCCGTCCGGGACCGTTTTCGCGCCGTCAAGGCGCTGGTTCACGAAGCCGTCCCACGCGCGCGTCTTGCTGGTATAGGCCTCGTTCGCGACGATGAGCCGCTTTCCGTATTTCCGGCACATCCACGCCAGCTTCCGCTGAAAGCGGTCATGCGCCAGGCCCGGCATCGCGCGCACGGTCTTCGTCCTGATCTTCCGCTCCGACCCGGCGCTCATGTCCCTGGTCTCGAAGGATGGAAGGAGGATCACCTCGAAGGCCTGGACGAGATCGCAGGCAACCCGCCGGTGCAGGTCGTCGATCAGGTTGCGGATACGGACGGCAAGCCTGTCGATGCGCTTCTCGAAGTGGCGCTTCCAGTCCCCGTGCCTTGCCTTCGCGCGCTGTCCGACCAGGCGGTCGAGTTCGAGCAGGAGCGGAAACACCTTGTCGGCATGGAAGCCGTCACCGTGGCTGGCGGCGTTGTTCATCGAGCATGCGGTCACGAAGGTCCGCACGCCGGGGTCAGGGGACACGATGGAGCGGAGCTGGATTTCGTCCTGCCCCACCGTGACAATGTGCATCCGAGCGCAGATGAACCACTGCCCCCGCTCAAGCACGATGGTCGTCAGCTTCCCCCATGCCCGAGGAAAACGCGCCTTCCACGGCGCACGCAGAACGAAGCGATAGACGCAACGAGGCATCGCACGTCGAACCGGTCGGAAAGATCGTCTTCTTCCAGAAGCTCGATGCTTCCTCCCGAAAGTTCGATGACGTGCCTGATGAGCGGGTAGCCGGCCCGGGTGATGCACTCAGATGTGGCAGCCACCACATGGACTGCCTCTCCGTGCAACGCGCGTTCCAACAGGGCGACAAGGCCTCGTCGCTCGAAATCGAACCCGGATCCAACATCACGGACGACGCGTCCGTCCGGGTAGCGGGCGCGCAGGAGCCGCTCCTGGGTGTCGAGAGAAGATCCTTGCCTGGCACTGGAGACACGGGCGTAAAGGATCGTGTCGGGCTCGACGGGAACCCAGACCCTGCAATGTCCGCCGGGTGTCCGCTCAAATCGTCGATAGCGCCCACCCTCGATCCAGCGTCGCATGGTTTGCGTCGTGACCTTCTCGCGTCTCGCAAGACGTGTCGTCGTCCACATATCGCAACTTGTGCAACATTTCCGACGAGACTAAGCCTTCATTGTTGCGCTTGTTGCTTAACTGTGAGGCAGCATTCTGCCGTCAGATACACGGTCGACCGGCTGGAACGGCCAGGCGCCTTCGCCCTGGCGCCCGCCCTGACCCTGCTTGAAGGCCGGGGATGAAAACCGGTTTCCTCGTCACGTCTGCAGCCGTTCAGACACCTTCGACGATCGTGTAATCCCTGGTCGCGGCCGGAAGCGCGTATTTCAAGGCGTCCTGGTACTCCGCGGAGTTGTAGAATTCTTTCGCGGCCGCCATGTCCGTGAATCGAATGATGACGTTCCGTCCGCGTCCCGACCCCTCCAGGTGTTCGCAAGCCCCGCCACGCGCGAGAAACTCTCCACCGTACTGCTCAACTGCCGGGCCCGCGAGCGCGGCGTATTTTGCGTATTGTTCCATGTCGTGCACATCGATCCTGACAATTGCGTAAGCTGCCACGGTCCTATCCTTTCAGTACTCTTTCTGCTGCAGTAATCGCCTCGAGGGCGCGAGACGCATCCCTGGCCCCTGCCTGCGCCATTTCCGCTCGTCCTCCGCCACCGCTTCCTCCGAGAGCGGCGACAGCGGCTCTCGCCAGATCAACCGCCGAAACCCGTTCAGCAAGATCCGGTGTGACACCGGCGACGATTGCCGCCTTTCCGTCGAGATCGGAGATCAAGAGGACCGCTCCCGACCCCATCCGGGCCTTGTGTTCATCGACAAGAGATCGAAGTTCCTTCCCGGACAGGTCCTTGACGACTCCGGAGAAGAATGGGACACCGCCAACCTGCCTGACTTGGTCCGTTGTCCCGTTTCTGCCCGCACCGAGCGCAATTTCACGCCGAAGGCGTGCGACCTCGGCCTTGTTGGACTTGACCTCGTCAATGAGCGCCTGAATCCTTTCCACGACTTCACCCGGGTGGGTTCCGAGTTTCCGGGCGGATTGATCCAGGCTCCGCCGCACATCCGCCAGATAACGAAGTGCAGCGCTTCCGGTCAACGCCTCGACCCGCCGCACCCCGGCCGATGAAGCCGTTTCGTTGACAATCAGAAAAGGACCGATTTCACCTGTTCGGCGAACATGAGTCCCGCCGCACAATTCCATCGATGCGGTTTTCCGCTCGGGACCCCGGCCTCGTCCCGCGTCGGTCGTCCCCATGGACACGACGCGAACCTCGTCACCGTATTTTTCGCCAAACAGTGCGACGGCCCCGTCCTCCTGAGCACGCTCCGGCGTCATGATTTCGGTTTCGACCTCGGAGTTCTGCCGAATCAGGTCATTGACCTTCACCTCGACATCCTGGATTTCCGCGCCTGACATCGCCTCCGGATGGGAGAAGTCGAACCTGAGACCGTCGGAAGAGTTCCGGGAACCGCGCTGTGCCACGTGATCGCCAAGAACGGAGCGTAATGCTTCGTGCAGGAGATGGGTTGCAGAATGGTTCGCGCGGATTTTCTCCCGCCGTGCCCGATCGATTTCAAGCCTCGCGGTGCCGTTGAGTGCGACGGTCCCTTCGACAACCCGTCCCGAATGCACAAACAGGCCCGCACGCCGCTTGACATCGGCGATTTCGATCGCCGCGCCGTCAAAATACGCATTGCCTGTGTCCCCGACCTGCCCACCGGCCTCGCCGTAAAACGGCGTCTGGTTGAATACCAGTTCGACGGACTGGCCGGATTGCGCCTCGTCTGCCTGGCCCTGGCCAGTGACCAGTGCAAGCAGGGAAGCTTCTGCGAAATCCCTGTCATAGCCGAGGAATTCGGTTGGTCCGTACTGCTCCCGCAACTGGAACCAGAGTTCGTCTTGCGCGGGGTCCCCGGATCCTTCCCATGAAGCCCTGGCCCGGGCCCTCTGTTCTTCCATGTTTGTTTCAAACCCTGCGACGTCAACGCCCAGGCCACGTTCCCTGAGTATGTCCTCGGTCAGATCCAGAGGAAATCCGTAGGTGTCGTAAAGCCGGAACGCGGTTTCACCCGCCAAACTGCTCCCCGCTTCGAGGCCAGTGACTTCGTTCTCCAGCAAGCTGAGGCCCCGGCTGAGCGTTCTTCTGAACCGCTCTTCTTCATTGTGCAAAGTGGACTCGATCAGCGCCTGCGCCTTGGCGAGCTCCGGAAATGCCTGGCCCATTTGCGTCTGAAGTTCGGGGACGAGCCGATACATCAACGGTTCCCGGCAGCCGAGCAGATACGCGTGGCGCATGGCTCTTCGCATGATTCTCCGCAAGACGTATCCACGGCCATCGTTGGACGGCAGAACACCGTCAGCGATCAGAAAGGAGGTCGAACGCAGATGGTCCGCAATGACGCGGTGGTGAAGGTTGCACGCGCCGTCAGGGTCGGTTCCGGACTGCTGTGCAGAAGCTTCGATCAGTGACCGCATCAGATCCGAGTCGTAGTTGTCGTGCTTGCCCTGGAGCAGCGCGCCGACGCGTTCGAGGCCCATGCCGGTATCGATGGATTTCGACGGCAGTTCCTCCCGGCTTCCGTTCTCGAATTGCTCGTATTGCATGAAAACGAGATTCCAAATCTCGACATAGCGGTCGCCATCTTCCTCCGGCGTTCCCGGCAGCCCCCCGGGGATATGATCCCCATGATCATAGAAGATCTCGGAACATGGCCCGCACGGGCCGACGGGACCCATTGACCAGAAATTGTCGCTGGTCGCGATGCGAATGATACGTTCGTCAGGCAATCCGGCATAGCTTTTCCAGACTTCTGCGGCTTCTTCGTCGGAATGATAGACCGTTACCCAAAGCCGGTCTTTCGGAATTCCGAATTCACGCGTGATCAGGTCCCAGCTGTAGGCTATGGCGGCGTCCTTGAAGTAATCTCCAAATGAAAAATTCCCCAACATCTCGAAAAACGTGTGATGCCGGGCCGTGTACCCGACATTGTCGAGATCATTGTGCTTGCCACCGGCCCGCACGCATTTTTGCGAAGTTACTGCACGAACATAATCGCGGGTTTCGAGGCCGGTCAGTACGTTCTTGAACTGAACCATGCCGGAATTCGTGAACATCAGGGTCGGGTCGTTCTCCGGCACCAGCGGCGAGCTGCGCACGACCGTGTGCCCCTTGTCCTCGAAGTATGCGAGAAAAGTTGACCGGATATCGTTCAGACTGATCATGTGAGCGTGGCTCGTCGCAGAAACGGTTGGCGGTCATTACAAAACCAACCCGTTTCTGTCCACAACCGTGCATGCGCCCTCAAGACCCGCGTTGGTGCCGATGCGTTATTGAACTGTCTGGGGAATCACCGAGGTGTCAGGAAACCCGATCGCGGACTTCTCGTTCCGTGTCACGGGGGGCATCGCGGGATTCCGGGCGGGCGAGAAGCCATTCACGCAAGAGGATTCCGGACTTGCCGGCGTCATGCAAACGGCCCTGCTTACGTGCAAGTTTCCGAGACGGTCACAAAGCAGGGCCGTTGTTCGAACTCAGGTCCTTTCCGGGAACCGTACCTCAGCCAGTCACCGCCTTGGGCTGGGTACCTTCTTCAATTGTTGCGGACTCGTTCTGAAGCCCGTGCGCTTCCCGAATCCCGAATTCGATCTCATCCGCGGTTTCAGGATGCTCCTGAAGGAACGTCTTCGCGTTCTCGCGGCCCTGCCCGATCCGCTCATCGCCAAATGAATACCAGGACCCGGATTTCTCGACCACTCCGGTTTTCACGCCGAGGTCAAGCAATTCCCCTGTCTTCGAAATGCCTTCGCCGTACATGATGTCGAATTCGACCTGTTTGAATGGCGGCGCGACCTTGTTCTTGACCACCTTGACGCGTGTGGTGTTCCCCACGACCTCGTCGCGATTCTTGATCGCTCCGATTCGGCGTATGTCGAGGCGAACCGAAGCGTAGAACTTCAGGGCGTTTCCACCCGAGGTCGTCTCCGGGGACCCGAACATGACACCAATCTTCATGCGGATCTGGTTGATGAAAATAACCATGCAGTTGGACTTGGAAATCGAGGATGTGAGCTTTCGCATGGCTTGGGACATCAGCCGAGCCTGAGCGCCTACCTGGGTGTCACCCATGTCCCCTTCAAGTTCGGCCCGTGGCGTCAGGGCAGCAACCGAATCAATAACAACCAGCGACACGGCTCCCGAACGCACGAGGGTATCGGTTATTTCGAGGGCCTGTTCACCGGCATCCGGTTGAGAAATAAGCAATTCGTCAAGATCCACGCCGAGCTTGCGTGCATATGTCGGGTCAAGGGCATGCTCGGCATCGACAAATGCGCATACGCCGCCCTTTTTCTGCTCTTCCGCGATCACGTGAAGCGTCAGGGTCGTCTTTCCGGAGCTTTCCGGCCCGTAGACCTCGACAATCCGGCCCTTGGGCAATCCGCCGATACCGAGAGCGATGTCCAGTCCAATCGATCCAGTCGATGTCGAATCGAGTTCCATGACCGCGCCTTCCTGGCCAAGGGTCATGATTGAGCCCTTGCCAAACTGGCGCTCAATCTGGCCAAGCGCGGATGCGAGAGCCTTCTTTCTGTCCATCTGACGCCTTTCGTTCAAACTCAGCAGATTTGCCGTCACGGTACGTCTCCTTATTTCATATCGCCTGAAAGGCGACAATCTGAACCGGATAAATGTTCGGTTTTTGTTCTTCTCATCCCACTTAAGAACAAAAAGCGAACATTGCAAGCGTTTTTTTTGACCAGGCATGTCATTCGGGTGTCGCCAACCGAAACGGGACGGTACGAACACCTTTTCGACCATGACAGCTGCGGGCGTAGGAAGCGCCCTCCCGTACCCGGGTTGACGGATGACGAAGCGCCTCGGCCTGCAGCCTGGCCCGACCTGGCAGCAGCCAGGACCGGAATACCGGTCAAATCGGAATCTCAGCTGGTCCGATAGTTGGGCGATTCACGCGTAATCTGGACGTCGTGGACGTGGCTTTCCCTCAGGCCCGCGCCGGAAATCCGTATGAAATGACACTCGTTCCGCATTTCCTCGATGGTACGGCAACCCGTATACCCCATCGCGGCCTGCAATCCGCCGATCAACTGGTGGATAACTCCCTGTGCGGCGCCCTTGTAGGGAACCTGGCCCTCAATGCCTTCAGGCACCAGCTTCTCGCTGCTTACCTGTTCCTGGAAGTACCGGTCCGCAGACCCGCGCGCCATTGCGCCAAGTGACCCCATCCCGCGAAATGACTTGTAGCTTCGGCCCTGGTACAGAAACACGTCACCTGGCGCTTCGTCGGTTCCGGCAAGCATCGATCCGGCCATCGCGCAATGGGCGCCTGCAGCAATTGCCTTCGCGAAGTCCCCCGAGAACTTGATTCCGCCATCGGCAATCACTGGAACGTTCGACTGGCCCGCCTCACGTGCACATTCGAGAATCGCCGTGAGTTGCGGTACACCGACACCTGCAATAATCCGTGTCGTGCAGATCGACCCGGGGCCGACCCCGACCTTGACCGCATCCGCGCCGGCATCGATGAGCGTTCGCGTCGCCGACGCCGTCGCTACGTTTCCGGCAACAACCTGGACGGCGTTCGACAGTTTCTTGACCCGGTCAACGGCGATTGCGACGCTCGTCGAGTGCCCGTGCGCAGTGTCAATGACGATGACATCAGCCTCCGCATCGACAAGGGCCTCGGTCCTCTCGAAGCCATCATCGCCGACGGTCGTCGCCGCGGCGACCCGGAGGCGCCCCAGGTCGTCCTTGCATGCCTGCGGATTTAGGACGGCCTGCTCAATGTCCTTGATGGTCAACAAGCCTGACAGACGACCTTGCCCATCGACAACCAGGAGCTTCTCGATTCGCCTCGCGTGCATGAGCGACTTGGCCTCTCCGAGATCGGCCGGTTCCCTGACGATCACCAGGTTCTCTGAGGTCATCATTCTCGATACTGGAATCCCGTCGCTCGCGGCGAATCGCATGTCCCTGTTCGTGACGATGCCAACGACACGGCGCCGGTCGTCGACGACCGGAAATCCGGTCACCCGATAGCGATTCTGAAGCCGTTTTGCATCTGCCAGGGTCTGGTCGGGCGACAGGCAGACCGGGTTGTAAACGACACCGCTGACAAACCGTTTCACTCTGCGGACTTCCCTGGCCTGCGCATCGATGTCCAGATTGCGGTGGACAACCCCGAGGCCACCTGCCTGGGCCATGGCTATGGCCATGCGTGACTCGGTCACGGTGTCCATGGCAGAGCTTAGCAAGGGAATATTCAGTTTCACCGAGCCGGTAACCTGCGTCGTCGTATCGACTTCCGATGGAAGGACTCCGGACTCGGCTGGAACAAGCAGCACATCGTCAAAAGTCATTGCGTCACGAATCACCATGCTACCTTCTCCTGCCGGTCTCGTTCGACACGTGTCGCGCTCATTTCAGGATAATCCCGGTCGGTGCATGACGCCGCAGATACAGGATCAGGCCGAACGATTCAAAGGATGTGTTCACGGTGCAGGCTTTGCCGGATCCATACGCTGCAATCAGGTACCGCACTTCGGTCGCCACGGTCTCGCACATCTCTCCGGGCGTACATTGAAGCTCATGTTCATCGTCCGTTTTCGCGATATTCCCCTCGCGGTCACGAGGTCAGGAATCTAACCGGAATGCGTCCGAAGCGCGCAAGGGCGAGAACACCGTCGAAACGGTCAATTCACTGGTCCCTTCCCATCGCCCCGGAACCCGGATGCAACAACGAACATCTCCGAGCTGTCCTGACGGCTAGAGGGAGGTTTCACAGTCCGTACACGTCTGAAACCGGACTTGAGCCTCGCCTGAAGCCCGCTTTCGGCCCCCCCTGCCAATACCTTCAGGATCATCGTGCCCCCCGGAACCAGCACCCCAAGAGTAAAATCGGCAACCGCTTCGTTCAGGGCCATGAAGCGCAATTGATCCGTCCGGCGTTCGCCCGAAAAGGATGGAGCCAAATCCGACATCACGACGTCGAGTTCGCCCCCGAACCGGCGAACAATGACGTCGCCGCAACCCGCTTCAAGAAAGTCCATTTGAAGAATTTCGGCCCCGGGCACCGGTTCAACGGGCTGCACATCGAGGCCGAAGACGACGCCTTTTCTCTTCTTGTGCTGGTTCCCGAGCGCATTGACCCGGTCGACCGCGACCTGAACCCATCCACCGGGGGCAGAACCGAGGTCCAACACGCATGCGCCGGCACCAAGAAACCGGAATCGATCGTCGATCTCCATGATCTTGTAGGCTGCCCGCGACCGATATCCTTCCGCACGCGCGCGATGAACGTATGGATCGTTGAAATGGCGCGAAAGCCACCGGGTCGACGCGGTTTTTCTTCCCTTGGCCGACTTTACCTTGACGTGGAGCTCCCGCCGACCGCGGCCCGAGTGACCACCCCGGGGGGTCATGCAGCGGACGCTCGCCGATTGAACGCCCCGGCCGCAATCATCTGGGAGTACAGGAGACCCTCTCGCAAACCGCAATCCGCAGCCGTCAGGCGTTCGGCCGGCCAGACCCGCATTATCGCCTGCAATATGGCCGCTCCGGACATTGCCAGCGAACGCCGATGAAAACTGTTCCGGAACAGACCGCGAGTCGGTGACCGCCCGTTGCGAATATAACTGTCGACAACGGAATCGATTTCGCGCGCGCTCAGTTCCAGGCCATGGACCTTCTTCCTCTCGTACCGTTTGAGGCCAAGGTGGGACGCGGCAAAAGTTGTCACCGTACCGGACGTCCCGATGATCTGAAACCTGTCTCCTTCCCTCAGGTTCACGGACGCCTCCAGCGCTCCAATTTCCTCCTCGAAACAGCACGACATCAGCGCGTAGCGGGCGGAATCGCAGGTCACATCAGAGTACCGGGCACTCAATGTTGCGACCCCGTACGGCACCGAAATCCAGTCGACCAACCGGGCGGACGAATACTGTCGTGTGCCGGGTTCAACATCGATCCCCTTGTCGTTGTCCGCCACGTCATCTTTGCCGAAATCGAGCCGAACGATGTTTTCGAATCGGTCGCAAGGCGCGCAATTCCGGAAGTCGATCAGAACCAGTTCGGTCGAGCCGCCACCGATATCAATGACCAGGAGCAGGTCGGTATCGCCGGCAACGAATGGCGCGATACCCATGACCACAAGCCGGGCTTCCTCTCGGGGGTTTATGACTTCCAACGACAATCCGGTTTCTTCCCAGATTTTCTCGATGAATTGCGAACCGTTTCGTGCCCGTCGGCAGGCTTCGGTCGCGACCATCCTTACCCTGCTGACCTTGTGTTCCTCGAGCTTGTTTCGGCAAACCCTGAGGGCACGCAAGGCACGCGACATCGCGTCGTGTGACAAGGTGCCGTAGTGTTCCAGGCCATGTCCCAGGTACACGGCCCGGGAAAAGGAATCCACGATGCTGATGTCACCATCCAGAGGCCTGGCAATGAACATCCGACAGCTGTTGGTCCCGAGATCGAGAGCCGCAAAAAGCGCATCCGAAGAGGAAGTTGCGCCTCCGGTTTCGTCCCGCCCGCAAGGAGGTGCTTCATGAATCCCGGCGATGTCCATTGGCACGTCAGTGTCCGCCCTGTCTGAATATCTTGCCTGCCCCAAACAGGTGAAAACTAGGGGCGGGACGCAATCTTGACAAGACACCTGTGGTTGATCGGTTGACAACCAGGAATGAACGAGACAGCACGTCGTTTTTTGGCCAGATTAGGTCGATTTCGTTCACTGCCGGAACAATGTGTAGGGGATAGGTCCAAACTTGGATACGACGCATCTGGTTCGAAAAGAGGTCCGGAATGCCCGATTTGACCGTCGTCTACTGGCGGGACATCCCTGCACAGGTCATCGTCGGAAAAGGCCGAAAATCTGCGCGGTATCAACTGCCCGAGCGGTTTGAAAAGGCCATCGACAGATGCGCCATGAGAATCGGTGCGATCGGGACTGACGCGTATCTCGCCGAATGGCGGAAATCGGCTCCACGTGCCGTCGAAGGAGACCCTCAAGATATTGCTGCCAGGGAAGCGGCTCGAATTGAGGCGGATTTCGACATGGGGCGAATTCGTGAGCTCATCAAGAACGAAGGCTGGGACAACGCAACGAAATGACGGTTCCCGGTGCAGATTTGACGGTGGCAAAAGGCGATCATGCGATTTCCCCTTCCCTCGAAAGCGGCAGGCACCAAATGACCCACGCACCGGATTCGAATCTTGCACGTTTCCTTGAGGGCTTTTCGATCGAAGTCATGCCGCGGACGGCAGCGAAGATTCGCCGGTTTCGGGACATAATCCCGACGGGAACCCGGGTTTATGTCGCCCATATTGAAGGAACCCCGATTCAGGACATGGTTGCGACCGCGAGGCGAATCCGGTCCGAAGGGTTCCCGGTCATGCCCCACTTTCCGGCCAGGATCATCAAGGACCGGGCGACCCTCAAGGACTGGATTGTACGATACAGGGAGGATGCCGACATCGATCAGGCGCTTCTACTTGCCGGAGGTGTAAACAAGCCTGTCGGTGACTTCAGCGACTCCATGCAGTTGCTGGAGAGCAGCCTTTTCGACGACGCAGGATTTCACAGGCTGCACGTCGCCGGGCATCCCGAAGGCAATCCGGATATCGATCCTGACGGATCGACCGACGGTGTTGATCGGGCGCTCGAGTGGAAACAGAAGTTTTCTGAGACGACCGACGCGGAAATGGCGATTGCAACCCAGTTTTGCTTCGATGCAACACCGGTCATTCGCTGGCTGAGCCGGCTTCGGGACAATGGCGTCACGCTGCCCGTGCACGTGGGTGTCGCCGGACCAGCCAAGCTTCAGACCCTGATCCGTTTTGCCGTTGCCTGCGGGGTGGGACAATCGCTCCAGGTTTTGCGAAAACGCGCCAGGGACATACGGAAGCTGCTGACGCCATTCGAACCCGATGATTTCCTGAATGCGCTCGCCAAATTCAGCGCTGATCGTCCGGAAGCCGGGATAGAAGCCGTTCACTTTTTTCCCCTCGGCGGAATCATGGCATGTACCGATTGGATCGCGGCCCATCATGATTCAGGCGCGGCTGACGAGTTTGCCATTCGGAAGGAAACGACATGACACGGACGATTGTTGAATCCCGGAACCGAACAACAATCATCGGTTTCGATCAGCCGTTTTGCGTCATTGGCGAACGGATCAATCCGACAGGTCGCAAGATTCTTGCTACGGAACTGGAGGCCGGAAACTTCGAGACCGTCAGGAAAGATGCTCTCGAGCAGGTTGCATGCGGGGCGACCATGCTCGATGTCAACGCGGGCGTCGTTTACAACTCCAACCCGAACCCCAACGAAACCGAACCGCCACTGATGAGGCAATTGATCGGTTTGGTGCAGTCTCTGGTCGATGTCCCTCTCTGCATTGACAGCTCTGTTGCCGGCGCCCTTGAAACCGGCCTCGAGGTCTGCAACGGACGCCCCTTGGTCAACTCTGTCACAGGCGAAGAAGAGCGCCTCGAATCCATCTTGCCACTGGTCAAGAAATACAATGTCCCGGTCGTCGCTATTTCCAACGATGACAGTGGCATTTCGGACGATCCCGATGTTCGTTTTGCCGTGGCAAGGAAAATCGTCGAGCGGGCCGCGGATTTTGGCATTCCGGCTGAAGATGTTGTGGTCGACCCGCTCGTCATGCCGATCGGAGCCATGGCCACGGCCGGTCTTCAGGTGTTTCATCTTGTTCGCCGTCTACGAACCGAACTCGGCGTCAACACGACGTGCGGCGCATCAAATGTATCCTTTGGCTTGCCGAACCGTCACGACATCAATGCCGCCTTTCTGCCCATGGCAATCGCCTCCGGCATGACGTCGGCAATCATGAACCCTGTGCGGCCGCATGAAATGAATGCCATACGCGCATCCAATCTTCTGATGGATCACGACAAGAACGGTGCGAACTGGATTCGGCACAACAAGCCCAAGGGAACCGCAGAGAGTTCGGCGCGCGTGAGGCGAAGAGGTGAGCGCCGGAGGCGGAGGGCCGCCTGAGCGGGTTGATCCGGCGCTGGCCAGGCACCTTGCCCGGGAATTCGTCGGGAAGCACGGCCTGTTAATGGTACCCGAGGCCGGACTCGAACCGGCACGCCTTTCGGCGGGGGATTTTGAATCCCCTGCGTCTACCAATTCCGCCACTCGGGCACGGGAACGCTGCCTAGGTGCAATCAGCGCACTGGCCATGGGTCAACGGAAACCGCTGTCATTGCTCCGCTGACCATCAAGGCAAGTCCGTGGAAAACTCACAAGAACCTGCAACGGCGTTCTGGCAATCCTCTACAGTCTGCTCCCATCTTCGTTCAAGATCAAATCGCCTGACCTGAACTCTTTCTTGGGGGGTTTTTCTGAGGCAGGCAGCCTGCCGCTGGATGGCCGCCATGAATTGACCCCTAGGGTCCGTCACGAAATTACAGCTACGTTGTCGGAGGTTGGAAGCAAGGTGTAGTTCCTGTCGCCATGGAAGTCGGCGCGCCGGATATCCAGGGCCGCCATCTCCGCTTTGCTGATCTTGATGCCGGTCGGGTAATCGTTCGTGTCCCTGTCGCAATAGACCTTCAGTCCCGTGCCGGTCGTGGTGGAGCCGATCAGGTTGATGATGGTGGTGAGGCTGTACAGGGGCTTGCCGCGCCAGTTCTGGCTGATGAAGGAAAAGAGTTTGTGCTCTATGCGGTTCCATTTGCTGGTCCCGGGCGGCAGGTGACACACGCTGATCTCGATGCCGAGTTCGCGTGCGAGCTTCTGCAGTTCGACCTTCCACAACCGGATCCGGCTCCCGTTGGAGCCGCCGCAGTCGGCGGTGATGAGCAGCTTGCGGGCCCCGGGGTATCGCTCCTTCCCCAGGCGGTCCCACCAGCGCCGGATGCTCTCGACCGCAAATGCGGATGTATCGCAGCTGATCCCGACATTGACCCAGCCGACATTGTTGATCACGTCATGGACCCCGTAGGGGATCGCCTTGCCAAGCTCCTTGTCCGCAAAGTCATGGACGCGGACCTCCTCGGGGGACCCTTTCGGACGCCACTCACGACCCGAGTTCTTGAAATCCCCCACCAGTTCCTTCTTCCTGGTGTCCACGGAGATCACCGGCTGCCCGGCTTGTGCAAACGCCGCAACCTGATCGTTGATGTGGTGGAACTGTGCATCCCGATCCGGATGGTCCGCACCCTCGCGGTTCTTCGCATTCCCCTGAAGCGTGTAGCCCTGCTGCTTCAGAAGACGGCCCACAAGGGTATGGGACACCGGGAAGCCCTGATCGGAAAGCGCAGCGGAAATATGGCGCAGGCTCTTCGATATCCACCGCAGCGGACGCTCGGGGTCTCCCCGGACAACCGGCTCCACGAGCGCATCAAGAGCCTCCTCAAGGCCGTCCTGGACCTCGACCGCAGGCTTGCGACCCCCGCCGGGACGCCGAACACGGCCTGATGGCTCCGGCTCCTCCCCGAGTTCCGCAAGACCACGGTAAATGGTCGAACGAGCGAAACCCGTCGCCGTCGAGACCAGGGTCACACCGCCACGGCCAAGGGGCAGCGTCTCGGAGGCAACGAACAGACGGAGGCTCTTCTCATCCAGATGCGGCGACAGGGCCTCGAACCGGCGCCGGATGGTCTCGATCGTATCCATGCCACAAGTGAATCACATTTCGACTCCAGGGGGAATCCCCCAATGAGCAAACGATTCGCCTGTTTCGCAACGAACCCCTATTCCGGTGGAATCGGGATCTCCGTTCAAGGCGCTTCGGCCGTTTCGACGGGATTTGCCAACAACTGGAGCGTTCGAAGGTAAAGGAAACTCTCTTTTCGCAGGAATCTTGTGTTCACGCAGGCAAATCTGGTTGGGGTGGGGCGAGTTCGCCTTCAATTCAGGCATGCGAGGCCTTTTATCAATTTCCATCCACATTGGATGGAGAAACTCAATCGGCAATACGGTCAACAAGGCCCTCGCGGCAGGATCACGGACGGAACAGCGCGACTTCGCGGACCTGTGGATGCTTGAACGGCATGTCATTCCGCTCTGACGAACGGCCTGCGCGATACCAGGCAAACAGCCGGGACTGGCAGGTGGTCAAGGCGAAGGAGGACTACTGCCTTCGTCACGAAATACCGTTTCCCGACTTCAACAGGTTCGCGGGACGTCCGATAATGCCTTACCCTCTCTTTGACCGCCTCAAGGCCAGGGGGGCGGTTTTCGAGGAAGTCTACGGTCATGAACGGCCGCGGTGGTTCCCGAACGCCGGAGTTCCCCAACGCGATCACGACTCTTTTCGCCGGTACGTGCGCCACGATCTGATCGGAAATGAATGCCGCGCCGTCAGGGACGCCGCGGGAATCATGGACATCACGGCCTTTTGCAAGCTCGAGGTCGGGGGCCGGGACGCCGCTTCCTTTCTCGATCGCGTCATCCCGAACAGGCTTCCATCGCATGATGGAGGGATCATCCTCTCTCACTTTCTGAACGGGCGTGGACGCATCGAACTCGAAGCAACGGTGGTGCGCCTCGCCCGCGACCGGTTCTATATCGTTGCGGCGGCTTTTTTCGAGCAACGCCTGATCGACCACCTGAACCGGGTCAGCGGGAACGGCGAGTCGATCACGATCACCAATCTGTCCGATGCATGGGCCGCACTTGCCGTCAGTGGCCCCTTGTCGGGAAGCGTCCTGGCCGCAACCACATCCGATCCACTCGACAACCAGCGATTCCCGTGGCTCTCCTCCCGTTCCATCGTCGTATCGGGACACCGGGTTCCTGCCCTTCGCCTGTCCTATGCCGGGGAACTTGGATGGGAGTTGCACGGTCCCTGGGAAGTTTTTCCCGCCATCCATGATGCATTGATCCGGGCCGGTTCCGCCGGCGGCATCGTTGACTACCGGTCCTTTGCCATGAATTCCATGCGTTTGGAAAAGGGTTCCCGGCCGCGGGCGAACTCACGAACGAAGTCACGCTGGTCGAGGCCGATGTCATGCGTTTCGTCGACATGTCGAAGGATTTCATCGGCAAAATGGCAACCGGAAGCAGCTTCGAATCACCAATCCGGTGGATCCGGGTTTTCATCGAGATCGAAACCGATGGACGGACGGATGGTCACGGGGGCGAGGCAGTTCTGCATCAGGGATGGGTCGTCGGATCAACGACTTCGGTCGCACATGGATTCCGGGTTGGAAAGACGCTGGCTTTCGCGTACGTCAAACCGGATGCGGCCAGGGTAGGCACATGGCTGATGGCAAATGCCATGGGGCAACACCGGAGTGCCAAGGTCCTTGACCGTGCAGTGTATGACCCCGAAAACAGACTTCCCAGATCGGATAATCGGGGAGACCTCGCAGCATGAAAATTCCGCGAACGATGCAAGCCGTGGTCCTGACAGGACATGGTGGACTGGACAAGCTCGAGATCAGGAATGACTGGCCGGTCCCGAAACCCGGGCCACGGGATGTCCTGATCAGGGTATCGGCATGTGGAATGAACAACACCGACGTCAATACGCGATCCGGTTGGTACTCGAAACAGGTGACCACTGCCACGACAGGTGAGGCAGCAAAAGGTTCGAGTCTCGAAGATCCAACCTGGGGAGGCGGTTCGATCGTGTTTCCCCGGGTTCAGGGAGCCGATGTCGTGGGCGAGGTGGTCGCCTGCGGAGCCGAGGCCGACCAGGGATTGCTCGGAAAGCGCGTCATTACCGACAACTGGTTGCGCGACTGGGATGATCCATCACGCCTGGACGGTGTTGGATACTTCGGATCGGAACAGGACGGCGGGTATGCCGAGTACACGATGATCGACCATCGGAATGTCGGGACCGTTCAATCGGGTCTCGGCGACGCCGAACTGGCGACGTTCTCATGCTCCTACACAACTGCAGAAGGCATGCTTGAAATCGCCGGAGTCGGTTCTCGGGACCTGCTACTGGTCACCGGAGCGTCCGGGGGCGTCGGATCCGCTCTTGTTCAATTGGCGAAGCGACGGCATGCGACGGTCATCGCGCTTGCATCGGAGGCCAAACACGCACAGGTGGCAAAACTCGGAGCAGACATCGTCCTGCCCAGGTCGCCGGAAAACCTTTCCGAGGCCATCTGGGAATCGGCAGGATCGCGAAAGGTAACTGCCGTTGCCGATGTCGTAGGCGGGCCCGCCTGGCCTGACCTGATCGAGCAGCTTTGCCGCGGCGGGAGGTACGTGTGTTCAGGCGCAATAGCCGGCCCCGTGGTGTCCTTCGACCTTCGCACGCTGTACCTGAATGACCTGACCCTGTTCGGCTCGACGATCGTGCCGCCGCATGTCTTTTGCAATCTTGTCCGATACATCGAAAATGACGAGGTCAGACCGCTTCTCGCCGCGACCTACCCGCTGGAGGACTTTCATACCGCCCAGGCCGCGTTCGTCAGGAAGGAACACTTCGGAAACGTTGTCATTACCGTCAGGGACCGCTGACGGCACTCCGCGGGGGCGTTTGATTGGTCAGTAAACCAAATGAGGCCCTCGTCGAGTTCGGGACCGCAAGCGCGTCCTCTCAACCAGAATGGTCCGGGCGCGGCGGGGGGGCGGCGAAGTCCGAAAGATCACCCGATCAGCCAACTTCGTATACTCATGCGGATTTGCCGGAGTTCACCGTGGTCTTGATTGCTCTCTCCGCCGACATGACCCTTTCGTCCGGGCCCGCTCCACCGCGAACGACGAGCAGCCGCCTCCTGACGACAAGCCTGCCAGGGCTCCGGGGTTGCCCTGACTTCACCCTTTGCCGAGAGCGAAACTGCAAACCGGGTATGGAGACGGGACGTTGAAGATCACCCGTTTGTCCATTTTTCACAGGGAACTGCCGCTGAGCAAACCGTACTGGTTGTCAGGGGGGCGGCTCCGGTTCGACGGACTCGATGCGACTTTTGTCAAGATCGAAACGGACGCTGGACTGGTAGGCTGGGGTGAAGGCACGCCATGGGGACATAGTTATGTTGCGGCGCACGGAGCCGGAATTCGGGCAGGACTCGAGACATTGGCGCCGGTCATTCTCGGCCAGGACCCTCGACTGTTTGGCCATGTCGAGCAAGCCATGGACTTGTGCCTTCCGGGACATCCTCACGCCAAGTCCCCGGTAGACATGGCGTGTTTGGACATTGCAGGTCAGTCTGCCGGACTGGCCATCGCGGACATGCTGGGCGGCAGGTATCCCGACGGTACCGCGATCGCTTCCTCGGTGTCATCGGGAACCACGAACGAGGTCATCGACGAGATCGAACGGTTCAGGGCGATGGGCTACGTTTCGCATTCGGTCAAGATCGGTGTCGGCGTCGAGGAAGACATTGCCTGCATTCGTGCGGTGCAGGCCATACGGCGGCCGCGCGAACGATTCCTGTTTGACGTGAACCGTGCGTGGTCGCGAAGGCAGGCGCTGGCAATCCTGTCCGCCGTAGTCGAACCGGGAGTGGCGGTCGAACAGCCGTGCGAAAGCCTGGATGACGTCGCGGCAATTCGCCCCATGACATCGGTTCCGATCAGCATCGATGAATCGCTGATGACACTCCAGGATGCAGTCCGAATTGCACGAGATGGGCTGGCCGAGATATTCGGAATCAAGATCAACCGTGTCGGAGGATTGAGCAAGGCGGCACGAATCCGCGACATCGCAATGTCTCACGGGATCGATTGTTACGTGATGGCGACCGGTGGAACCGTTCTTGCCGACGCAGAGGCCGCCCATCTCGCACAAACGATCCCCCCGCACCGCCGACTTGGCGTCTGGGCCTGCCAGGATATGATCACATGCGACGTCGCGCCGGGCCGTGGGCCGCGAAACCGGTCCGGAATGCTCACCGTCTCGTCGTCACCGGGACTGGGATTCGCACCCGACGAGAACCTCCTCGGTGATCCGACGGCAGTTTATGAACTCTGAGGCTTGGCTGGATGGCGAAGAAGGTTCACCGTCGCGACGAGTGGGTCGCAAGGGCACGAGAAATCCTGCCGGCCGGAGGC
Organism: Paracoccaceae bacterium; assembly: GCA_963664045.2. GTDB lineage: Bacteria > Pseudomonadota > Alphaproteobacteria > Rhodobacterales > Rhodobacteraceae > JAPPHA01. Next base: position 153,369 of record CAXXGT010000011.1, read on the forward strand.
CTCGGAAACTTTGACCCGGGGATTTTCATCCGCAACGGCGCCGGTTACCGCGTCTGGTCCGAAGACGGGCGCGAGTACATCGATTTGCTGATCGGATCCGGGCAAATGATCCTCCGCCACGGCCATCCCGAAGTCCTTGAAGCCGTTTTAGAACAGCTGCCTCTCGGAATGATCTTCTTTGCCAACAATTCACGGGCGGTCGAATTGGCGGAGGAAATTTGCCGGGCCGTCGCATGTGCGGAACACGTCCGGTTCGTGTCATCAGGAGGCGAGGCCGACATGTTCGCGATGCGCCTGGCGCGTGCGCGCACCGGACGCGACCTGATCCTGAGATTCGAGGGCGGCTATCACGGAATGTCGGCCGAAGTTCAGATGAGTCTGGCGCCGACCCGCCCGGCGAATTACCCGAACGCTATTGCCGACTGCGCCGGAATCCCCGATTCGGTTCGCCGCGGCATTCTGGTCGCTCCTTTCAACGACATAGAGTTTCTCCAGAAGCTCCTTGACAATCGAGGGGACGAGATCGCGGGCGTCATCGTCGAACCCCTGCAAAGGATCATTCCGGCGGATGTCCGTTTTCTCCGGAAGCTCAGGGCAGAGTGCGATCTTCACGGAATCGTGCTGATATTCGACGAAATCGTCACCGGCTTCCGCCTGGCCTACGGAGGGGCACAGGAACATTACGGGGTCATTCCCGACGTCTGTACGCTCGACAAGATCATCGGGGGCGGCTTTCCGCTCGCGGCCATCGCCGGGCGAAGGGACATCATGGCCCGTTTCGATCGGGAACAGGTCGGCGCGGACGGTTTTCTGATGCAGGTCGGAACGTTGTCGGGAAATCCGGTCGCAGCATCTGCCGGGCTGAAAACACTGGAAATTCTCCACCGCGGCGGAACCTACGATCGATTGCAGGCATCGGGGAAATACATCATGTCTGCGGCATCGGCCGCCTTGAACAGGGCGGGCCACGCGCACCGGATCGTGGGTCATGAGTCGCTCTTTGATGTCGTTCTGACAACACAGCGTGTCACGGACTATCGAGAATTCATTGCCGCCGACAAGGCCAAGGGAGATCGATTCAACGCATCCGTCAGGTCGAACGGAATTCTGAAAGCACCGGGGGAAACATACGTGTCAGCCGCACTGCCCGAAGATGATCTCGATGAAATCAAGGGCGCGTTCAATTCAGCAGCAAGTGCCCTTTGGTCGGGCCTCCAGCGCCAAGGGACGACCGTTTGGGTTGCATTTCGTTTTTCCGACAACCTGGATCTGGCCAAGTCCAGGAAAATTAACGGTCCAAGAATGCGTGTCAAAAGGGGACTGAAGGGTATAGAACACTTTGCAGTTGCGTTTTCCACGCGGCCACCTGGCTGCCGGCCGACGCGGCGGACTGAAACCAGCGGAGGCGATTTACCGAATTCTCCGGAATCGCAATTCCATTCTGAGCGCACCACGCCGATCGATACCTTGCTCGCCCAACTCTACCAACGCACGATTACTCTGGCCCAAAGCCCGTATGCACCCTGGGTACTCGGTGCCGTCAGCTTTTCCGAAAGCTCCGTGTTTCCGATTCCCCCTGATCTGCTCCTTATCCCGATGGTCATTGCGGCCCCCAACCGGGCGTTCCTGTATGCCGGGATCTGCACGATTGCCAGTGTCGCTGGAGGCGCGGCAGGATACATGATCGGTGCGTTGATGTTCGAGCACATCGGGCAGCCGATCCTGATCCTCTACGGCCTGTTGGATCATTTCGCCGTTTTCAGCGAGAAATTCAATTCGCACGGAAATCTGGCCGTTCTCATTGCAGGGGTAACCCCGTTGCCGTACAAGGTCATCACGATTGCTTCCGGGGTTACGGGGCTCGACGTAACGCAATTCCTCCTGTGGTCCGCAATCGCTCGGGGTCTTCGTTTTTTCATTGTTGCCGGCCTCCTGTGGAAATTCGGTGATCCGATTCGCGATTTCATCGAACGCCGGCTCGGCCTTTTCCTGAGCGTGTTCGCTCTGCTTCTCGCCGCCGGCTTCGTACTTGTTGCCTGGATTTGACGTCGTGACCCGTTCCTTGCTTATTGCCATAGCCACCGGCGGATCGCTGGCCTTGCTCGGAGGCGCATTTGCCTTTGAGCACATCGGCGAGATGCCCCCGTGCAAGCTCTGCATCTGGCAACGTTGGGCTCACTTCGGGGCCATCATCGCGGGAGTCGCCGCGATCGCTTTCGGAAAGACCCGCGTGTTCGCAGTACTGGGCGGTCTCGCGGTTCTGGCCGGAGCAAGCGTTGCCGGGTATCACGTCGGGGTTGAACAACAGTGGTGGACAGGTCCCGAGACATGTGCGGCTCTTCCCTCAGCCGCAATGTCGGCAGAAGATCGGCTCGACGAACTTCTCCAGACCCCGGTGATCCGCTGCGATGACATTCCCTGGTCCCTTGCCGGTGTCAGCATGGCCGGCTGGAACGGCCTGATTTCGCTGGTTCTTGCCTGGATCTGGTTTAGGGCGGCATTGGCAAAGCGCGGTTCGGACATGAGTTCCGCCTCCGGAAATTCGCGGGTGTGACGGCAAACACCCGACCTGCCATCTGCGTCGAAATCTGTTCGATCTCCGACCAATCCAGGAAAGGCAGGGCTATCGCCATTACCGGATCTCACGTGTCAAGCAGATGATTCCCGAATTCGTCGAGAAGAGAGTGCCCGGACCGTAACCTGGCGTTCTTTAAAGATTACTTCTGAAGCTCAGGTGCAATCGACCAGCTTGTCACCTCCATCGCAACGCAAAGCCACCCTCGGCCGGCAACCGTCGGGCGACAACCGTCGGGCGACCGCTCCGAGACCGTTCTTCGCCACCAGCGTCAGGAGCCTTGCCGAGGCGCCGCGCGCTCGCTGCTCCCCGCGTTCCCACTGGCTCAGCAGACCTGCCGTCACGTTGAGGTAGCGGGCGAACACTGCCCGGTTCACATTCTCGCGCCGCCGGATCTTGCGGGACTCCTCCGGCGCCAGATCCTCAACCTGCGTCAGACACATCTGGTCGAACGCCGTCATGGGCCAGCGCGAATCAGAAGTGCGGTTCCTTCGGCAGGGTCTGTACGGTCACCGGCCGCTCTTTTCGATGCAGCGGTCCCGATCGCCGCCCGGCCAGCAACATGTATCCGGAAAGGCGGCAAGCGAAACTGTCGTTGCGGGATCTCGGGGGACCAATGGCCACTGGTCGAATACGCACTCCACCGTGTCCGCGCCCGGAAGGAACGCGCGATGTTCCGAGTGACCTACTCTTCGAGTTCGATATCCCAGTACAGGTAATCTATCCAGGTACGATGCAGATAGTTCGGTGGGAACTTCCGCCCGGAATTCACCAGTTCGTCCGGAGTTGGCCGCGCGGGCTTTCTCAGAAGATGCATCCGGGACTCCTTCAGCGATCGCGAGCCCTTTTTCAGGTTGCAGTCGGTACAAGCCGCGACGACGTTATCCCAGGTCGTGCGACCGCCCTGGGATTTCGGGACAACGTGGTCAAAGGTCATTCTTCCGTCCGAACCGCAGTACTGGCAGACGAATCCATCGCGTAGAAAGAGGTTGAAGCGGGTGAAGGCAGCAGTGCGTACGGGCCTGACATAGGTCTTGAGTGAGACCACCGAAGGAATTCTCATCTGAATCGACGGTGAACGGACGAATCGATCATATTCGGCAATGATCCTGACGCGGTTGAGAAAGCTCGCCTTGACCGCGTCCTGCCAACTCCACAGCGACAGGGGGAAATACGACAGCGGTCGAAAGTCCGCATTCAGGACCAGCGCCGGGAAATCATGGGACCGGACGGGTACTGCATGAGCGTATTCTTTGGGCGCTTCGACGGCCATTTTTTTCCTACCCCGGTATCCGGCACCTGCCGCCGGAAGCCTCGCCGGCGGGTTTGTGGCCAGATCGCTTTAGAGTGGCCTGACCTTATAGTCCGGTTTTCCGGATAAACAACAGCCGGGCAGAACAGACGCGCATTTGTTGCCAATTTCCAACAGGAATCGCTTGATCTGTATCACGACGGCCACAGTTGCGACGGTCGACTCAATGTTCAGGTGCAGCGAAGTACGCCCGGGTGCTCTCCGTTCAACAGGCGTCGCGGAAACGGCGAATATGTGCTTGCTCCCGACCGAATTCGGCAACATGGTATCGGAACGCAGACGGAAAGAAGCAGTGACAGAAAAACCCGATACTCCCGACATTCTCGAAGCCGCAGTCTATGCTGATGATCTCGACGCCGCAGAACAATTCTACGGGGAAGTGCTCGGATTCCGCAAGATTGACAGGGTTGGCGACAGGCATGTCTTCTTTCGTTTTCGAAACACGGTTCTCCTGGTCTTCAACGCATCCGAGACCCGTAAACCTCCCGGAAACCCCGATTTGCCCGTACCGCCCCACGGCATGACAGGAGACGGACACATTTGTTTTGCCGCTTCCGCAAAAGATCTGGACCGATGGACAGGCGTGTTTGCGGCCAACTCGGTCGCGATCGAGGCCGACTTTCAATGGCCCAACGGGTTCCGGTCCATCTATGTTCGCGACCCATCGGGCAATTCGGTCGAGTTTGCCGAGCGCGGATTGTGGTTTGAGGAAATCGATAGTCACAATTGAAGATCAATGAGCCGATCGCTCCGCATCGATTGTTTCAGACCGAAGTTCAGCCGCTTTCGATGAGGTGGCTGACAAGGAATTCCCGCGCAACCGCCAGGCCGTCCGGTCCAATCTGGTGGCCAATGCCTTTCGAGAGATGCGTCGCGGGTTCGAATCCCAGCGCCTCGAGCGCATCGGCCGTTTGCCACAGGTTTGAACACGGGATCATCTCGTCGTTCTCGCCGTGAACAAGGAGGACCGGAGGGCGTGAGACAACCTGTTCCTTCTTCGGCAACAGGTACGAGGTTCCGGAGATCCCAACCAGTCCGGCGAATTTCTCGCGTCTCCGCGGGACCACGTTGAGGGCGATCATCGTTCCCTGAGAGAACCCGACCACCGCCGTTTTGCCGGCATCAACAGATTCCCGGCCGGCGATTTCGTCCAGCCAGTCGTTCAGGATGGCGCAGGACTTTCCCGCGGCCATGGCCGCTTCCACTTCGCTTGAGCCATCAATCCACGGAATTGGAAACCACTCGTAACCGAACGGGTTCGAGTTGCATGGAAAAGGTGCATTTGGAGCGACGAATACGGTATCGGGCAGCACATCGGAGATGAATTCGTGCAGGGACAACAGGTCGTTGCCGTCAGCCCCGTATCCGTGGAGGAACACGACCAAGTGGTACGCGCTTCCCTGTTTCGCGCCCGCCCGTTCGAATTTGAGCGTCGTCACGCGCGAACTCCTTCCCTGTCTTTCACGTCTCGGTAATGGGACCACAACAGTCGTGCGGCGACCGACCGCCAGGGCGACCATGCCTGGGCCGTCTCCGCGAGTTCGCGTTCGCTCGGCCGTTCCGAAAGCTCAAACAGTAGACGTGCTGATTCCCTGAGCGCAAGGTCACCGGCTGCAAAGACATCGGCACGCCCCAGGGCGAACATCACATAGATTTCGGCCGTCCAACGCCCGATTCCCGGGATTTCGGTCAAGCGCTCGACAACAGCTTCATCAGTCATTGATTCGAGCGAAGCGAATTCGACCCGACTTTCGGCCAGTGCGCGGGCGTACCGCACCTTTTGACCGGACAGACCACAGTTTCGAAGATTTTCGGTCGAAGCGGCACACACCGCATTTTCCGTATCAAGCCCTGCCGCCTCCACTTTTTTCCAGACGCTGTCGGCAGCCGCGACGGACAGCTGTTGACTGACGATGGCTCCGAGCAGCGCCCGAAATCCCGCCTCGCGACGGCGAAGAGGGGGTAATCCCGACTGCTTGATTACCTGCGCGAACCTTGGCTCCTGTGCCGCAAGCCAGGCGGATCCTTCCGCGATGCAGTTATCGGTTTCAATGGTTCGCATGACGCTCATCGGCTTTCCCTCATCCCGGCCGGATCCATTGGCGATTCTGTCGCAGCCGTGCCTTCAAACCCGATTGTCGACAGCCATTCAAGACAGGCCTCGACAGACTCGACAGCCGTGCAGTTCGGCAAGGGGGGCCGCTCGAGCATCGCGACCGGCAGCCCGAGAATTCTTGCCGCTTCGAGCTTGCTCTCCGCCATCCGGCCACCTGAGTTCCGGGTGACGAGCCAGTCGACGCCTTCACTCCGGAACAGTTCGACCTCGCTTTCCACGCTGAACGGCGGCCTGCCCGCCACCCAGTTTCCGTTCGTAGCCGGGAACGGTTGGTTCGGGAGATCGATCACGCGGCAAAGCAAACGCCGACCCCGCAGGATTGTCGCAAGGGTTCCGGCCCGTTGCCGGCCGGTCGCGAGAAACACGGTTGCGTCCTCCGGAACCAGTTGCGCCAGATCCTCAGTTGCCGCGACCGTGTGCCAGTCGTCTTCCGGTCCCCGAACCCACGGCGGACGTTGCACGACAATGTGCGGCAGGCGGAGAGCTCGAGATACCCTGTTAGCCGTTTCCGTCATCCGTTCTGCGAATGGATGGGTTGCGTCGATCACCACGTCGGTTCTGGAAGAAACCAGGTAATCCCTGAATCCTTGCTCTCCATTAAAGCCGCCCCTTCGCACGTCGGTTCCGTCGACCGTCATAGGGGTTCGCGTCAATCCGGCAAGGGAATATGTCGTCCTGAACCGTTCGTCTCCAGCGAGCTTTTCCGCCAGGTTGCGTGCCTCGATCGTTCCGCCGAGAATCAGTATGGATCGCATGATCGCAGGCGCACGCGCTGCTGCGTTTCTCCCTGAGCTTTCATCTCTCTTCAGCATGCCCAACGATCTGTCCTGTCCGGTTGACGACAATGACGTCGATTCTGCTCACACGTCCCTGCAGCATCCGGATCAACCTCGATCGGGCATCGTCCGCTATTGCCTGGGCGAGATCATTTCCCGCGATTTCGACCGCTTCGAGGACAGTATTTGCCTTCGAAACGTCTGTTAGCCCGATCTTGATCGACCGCCGGGAAAGTGCTCCGAAATCAACTTGCGAACGACTTGAATGCAAGTCCGACGCACCCTGGGAGAGCTTGGTGATCTTGGCAATGCCTCCCCCGATCGTCAGCCAAGGCAGCGGATGCCTTTTCAGGTATTTCAATAATCCACCCGAAAAATCCCCCATATCCAACATGGCGTGATCGGGAAGACCGTAGTGTCTCTGGACCACCTGACCGGACGTCTGCCCGGTGCACCCGGCGACATGGTCTAAACCGCTCGCCCGCGCGACATCAATTCCCCGGTGAATCGACGCGATCCATGCCGAGCAGGAATACGGACGGACGATTCCTGTCGTGCCGAGAATTGAAATTCCGCCGAGAATCCCGAGGCGCGGATTCCAGGTCCGTTCGGCAAGTTGACGACCGCCGGGAACGATTATGGTGATTCGCACGTCGGCGGTCGCATCGTAGACCCTGGCGACGGCGTCTACCGCCGATTCCATCATCTCCCTGGGTACCGGATTTATCGCCGGCTCTCCGACCGCAATCGGCAACCCGGGACGAGTCACGGTTCCGACGCCTTCACCCGCGGCAAACGAGACACCTCTCCCAAACGACTCGACACGGGCCACGATCAAGGCGCCATGAGTTACGTCCGGATCGTCTCCCGCGTCCTTGATGACGCCCGCTTCGGCCCAACCATCACCCGATCGGCAATTCTCGAGCTTGAAATCCGGTTCCTGCCCACCGGGCAAGCTAATCTTGACCGACTCCGGGAACGTCCCTCCCCAAAGCGCTTCCGCGGCACCCTTGGCCGCGGCCGTGGCGCATGCCCCGGTCGTCCATCCGCTGCGCAGCGAAGTCTTTGGCTTTCTGGATTTTCCGGACATTCAACCGAGTATAGACAGGAGGCCGGGTTTCGCCAATTCCACGGTCGGCATTCCATCGTGAACCACTATCAAGACGAGAGTTGGTTCGCGAGGCCCGTCGGCAAAGTCTCGCAAGCGCTGCCGCCGTCTGTCAGTGATCACGGCGAGACAGGGGAAGTTCCACTCCGCTTGGAATAGCCCCGATTGTCGGCCATAACGGCGCCATGAACAGATCTGAATCGGATTCTGAACTCGAAGGATTGCCGGTTTTTCGGCCCGGCTGGGTTTGGCTCTGCGGTGCGGGTCCGGGAGACCCCGGGCTCGTGACCCTGCACGCGCTGAACGGCCTGAAACAGGCGGATGTCATCGTCCATGACGCCCTGGTCAACCCGAAGATCCTCGAGTGGGCAAACCCGGAAGCCGAGCTGATTCACGCGGGAAAACGGGGGGGAAGGCCGTCTCCCAATCAAAGGGACATCTCGATTCGCCTGGTAGAACTGGCGAAGTCGGGATTTCGGGTCCTGCGTCTGAAAGGCGGTGATCCTTTCGTGTTCGGCCGCGGCGGCGAAGAAGCCCAATCGCTGGTCGGAAACGGCATCCCGGTGCGAATCATTCCCGGAATTTCCGCGGGAATCGGAGGACTGGCTTATGCCGGGATCCCCCTGACCCATCGTGACATCAATCAGTCGGTGACATTTGTCACCGGACACGACCAGAACGGGACGGCGCCCCAGTCCCTGGACTGGAAGGCAATTGCCGCATCAAGTCCTGTCATCGTCCTGTACATGGCCATGCGCAACATCGAGCGTATCGCGAACAAGCTGATCGACGCCGGCCGCACTTCCGGAGAGGCTGTTGCCGTCATTTCCCGCGCAACAACCCCGCAACAGAGAGTCCTGGAGTCGACGCTTGAACGCGTCGCCCGGGATATCGAAATGGCGTCGCTTGAGCCTCCGGCCATCGTTTGCATTGGCGGCGCGGTACGTTTTCGAAACTCTCTGAAACCAATCCGGCCGCTGGAACAGTCGACCTCGCCGGACAAAGGGATTCCGGATGGCGAAAAGGAACCCGAGGTGCCATGACCACCGGAATCGTCATTGCGTCTCCTGCGTCAGGTGCAGGCAAGACGACGATCATGTTGGGCCTCCTGCGTGCCATGAAGGATCGCGGGGTCCAGGTTCGGCCCGCCAAGAGCGGCCCTGACTATATCGACCCCGGTTACCATCATTCCGCAGCCGGGACCCGTTGCGTAAATCTCGACGCCTGGGCCATGCCTCCGGAAAGATTGCTTCGTCTTGCCGCCAACAAGGGCTTGCTGTTGGTCGAGGGAGCGATGGGGCTCTTCGATGGAGCCCCGCCGAACGGGAAAGGATCAACCGCCGATCTGGCGGCAACGCTTGGGCTGCCTGTCATTCTTGTCATCGATGCGTCGGGACAGTCCCAATCCGTCGCGGCCGTCTACAAGGGGTTTTCGACACACCGCGATGACGTCGACGTTGCGGGCGTCATTCTCAACCGTGTTTCCGGAGCCCGGCATGAGCGTCTTGTCGTGAATGCTCTCGAAGGAGACGGGGCGGTCGTGTTCGGGGCCGTTCCCAGGGACAACCGACTTGGACTGGCCTCCCGTCACCTCGGTCTCAAGCAGGCAATGGAACATGACGACCTCGATGGCCTGATCGAGGAGATTGCAGCGATCTTGGAAAGCCGGGTGGACATCCCTGCGGTCATCGCAGCGGCGGGTCCAATCGCCAGTCTGGAACCCGGTACCGGTGTCCAGTACGGAGTCTCTCCGCCGGCACAGCGAATCGCGGTCGCCTCCGATGTTGCATTCGGATTTTCCTATCCGCATCTCCTCGCGGACTGGCGACGGGCCGGCGCCGAAATCCTGCCGTTTTCGCCCCTTCGCGACGAAGCGCCCAGCGCGTCCGCCGAACTGGTCATTCTTCCCGGCGGTTTTCCGGAACTTCACGCGGGACGCCTGGCCACGGCGTCGGAATTCCGCCGGGGCGTAAGCGCCGCCAAGGCGGTTTATGGCGAATGCGGCGGCTACATGGTGATGGGTGACGGGCTCGTCGACGCGGAAGGGCGGCGCCACGCAATGCTTGGTCTTCTCAGGCTCGAGACGAGCTTCGCGGAACGGAAGCTGCACCTGGGTTATCGACGGTTGACCGCGCTCCGCGGCCCGTTCCAGGGCTCGTTTACCGGTCATGAATTCCACTACACGACAACGCTCAAGGCGCGCGGCGAACCGGTGTTTCAAGCACGGGACGCCGAAGGTGTTGAACTTCCTTCGGCCGGGTTGGCGAATGGCACGGCATCCGGGAGCTTCGTTCATCTCATTGACTGCTGTGGTTCGGAAACACCTTTTTGACCTGATTCCGGACAAAAGAGACTTCGGTGGGGACGGATTCACGGAGCGCACAGAGCGCGAATCAATGGGCAAGGATCCGACCTGAGTTATGGATGAGCCGGGAGACGTGACATTTCGACCTATGTCTTGCCGGATGAAGAGTCGACGCGACTGTTACGATTTCGACCGGATTGGCCGGATTAGATTTCGCCTTTGACGGGGAAACCCTTGCAGGTCTGAACGCCAATGGCTCGAAATGAGGTTACGGACGACGGAAATTCTTCTCGACGGTTCCCTGTTTGGCGAGAGCGTAAAGACCCGGTTGAGGTGCACCTGATGGAAGAATACTGCCTCCATACTGCCTCCACACCATTGCACGCACGCCGAACTTCATCTTCCGCCCCTACACTTTGATCGGGACAAACCCGCATTTCTTCGAGAAAAGCAGACCCAAGGGAAACGAACGGTTCGGGGAGCATCTTGTGCACGAAGGGTGGAAGGCTTACTCAGTCACCCGGCCCATCCGGCCTGATTATCATCTTGTTGAGTGCGCCACCTTGTTGGGCTGAATTTCAACATGGTTCGCGAGGAAGGCGGTCATACATGGAGGGTGAGCGTCGACGAAGTTAGGCCGCGTGGCTACAGCCTCGACACTTGGACACCTTATGCCGGAGACGAAGACGAAAACGACTCGGAAGCTTTTTTGACGAAACCGCGTAGCGCCAAGGCTCTGCTGCCGTGACGTCAAACATCAATGCCATTTGGGGCCGCAACGGGAGGATTGGCCATGCACGCTGCGATTGCTGATAAGCGAGAAGAACTGGTTGAACTCTGCAAGCGCTACCGTGTGGCCCGGCTCGAAGTATTCGGCTCAGCGGCACGAGGAGGGGATTTTGATCCAGACTCCAGCGACGCTGACTTTCTGGTAGAGTTCGATCTCAGAAACGCCCCAGCAACTCTCGATTGGTACTTCGATTTCCGGGACGCCTTGCGTCATGCACTCGATCGACCCGTTGATCTAGTCGAAACCCAGGCGATCCGCAACCCGTATCTGCGTGCGGCCATAAACCAGTCATGTGAACTCGTCTATGCATCGTGACCCTCGCGTACTGCTGGCCGACGAAGAACAGGCCAGCGCGGATATCTCACACTTCACCGAAGGCCTATCTCGTGAAGCCTATCTTCGGGACATGTTGATCCAGGCGGCGGTCGAACGCAAGTTTGAGATCATCGGCGAGGCGCTGAATCGCTTGCATAGGGACCATTCAGAGATCGCCCGGAGAATTCCCAGGCTGAGGCAGGTCGTGAACTTCCGCAATCTCTTGATCCATGGCTACGATCAAGTGATTCCGGAACGCGTATGGTCCTACGCTCGACATGATTTGGCCGAACTCCACCTTGTTGTACAAGCGTTGCTCTCCGAACTTAGTCCGCCGGATTCATGAACGAGAACACATGTTCGCCCATTTCGACCGAGTGACCGAGGGCACCGGTTGCGGCCATTCTATTGAGCCGTCGAGCGGTACCCAGCGGACGAACCGGCCTGGAACCGCAGATACGGAATTCAATCGAATAAAGCGCAGCTGAATTCGCACAGCCCCGGCGTGCACTAATCCGCCTCGGCAGGCGGCTTCCAATTGGCTGAGTTGCCTCTGCAGTGGGTACACTGTTCATGATTGTTGCAACTCCTTCCGGAACAGAACGATGAAGCGGTCATTCTGCTCGACACGTTCCGACTCTTTCCGATCATGGCGAGCATCGAGAAACCGTCCCGAGCCCAACCGGAATCAGACCCACTCCGGTAATCAAAAGAAGGGGCCGGCAGATCAAGAATATCCGAGCTTGGGGAAACCTCGGTAACCCTGTCAACGCTCTTGCTTTCCCAACGCCAGAAACTACACCTGCGCCGCATGACTGAAACCGACAGAATCGACCAGAGGGCACAGCGAAGACAAACCATTCGCAACGTCTTGGTCCTCGTGCTGGCGCAAGCGGTGCTCGGCTCCCAGATGCCCATGATGTTCACGATGGGCGGACTCGCAGGCCAACATCTCGCCTCAAACCCGTGTTTTGCCACGCTTCCGATCTCGCTCATCGTCCTCGGTTCGATGCTGACATCGGTACCGCTTTCCGAGTTCATGCAACGATACGGGCGCACGGCCGGTTTCCTGATCGGAACGACCGGAGGGGCCACGGGGGGCCTGCTTGCGTTTGCGGGTCTTTACTTCGATTCATTCCTGGTGTTCCTCTTGGGTTCGCTCGCCAGCGGTGTCTTCATGTCATCGCTCGGATTCTATCGTTTTGCGGCCGCGGACACTGCCGACAGGGATTTTCGTCCCAAGGCCATTTCATACGTCATGGCCGGAGGACTGGCGCAGGCCATCATTGGGCCGCAACTGTTCAAATTCAGCACGGACATCTCTTCGATTCCGTTTCTCGGAGCATACGCGGCGATCGTCGGACTCAATGTCCTCGGATCGTTCGTTTTCCTGTTCCTGGACCTGCCAAAGCCGCAACCCGTGGACCGAAACCGCCCGTACGCCGGCCGGACCCGGCTCGAACTCCTTCGGTCGCCCCGCATTGCCGTCGCCATCATATGCGCGATGGTGTCCTATGCGTTGATGAACCTGGTCATGACGTCGACGCCTCTTGCCGTGGTCGGCACAGGATTCAGTCACCACTCGGCTGCCGATGTCGTCATGGTCCACGTACTCGCCATGTTCCTGCCGTCGTTTGTCACGGGTCACCTGATCTCCCGGTTTGGCGCGATTCGCGTTGTTGCCTTCGGTCTGTTTCTTCTGTTCGTGTGCGGCGTCGTCGCACTCTCCGGATTTCAGCTGATCCATTTTCACACCGCGCTGATCCTGCTCGGTGTCGGCTGGAATTTCGGTTTCATCGGCGGAACGGCAATGCTCACGATGGCGCACGAACCGGAGGAGCGCGGACGAGCCCAGGGGATAAACGACTTTTTCGTGTTCGGTTTCGTGACGCTTGCATCGCTCGCGTCCGGAGGACTGATGAATTGTTCCGGAGGAACGCCTGAGGCGGGCTGGACGACGGTGATACTTGCGATGATCCCGTTCCTCCTTTTCGCGACCAGCTCACTTGTCTGGCTTCATTTTCGGTTGAGGAGAAGTCACGCTTAGGGCATCGGATGCCGAACGCTGGCTGGCCGACCGGACGGGTCAATCATGTATGCTGCAAGGGCGAAGGTACCTGCTTAATTCCAACCAGCCACGTCGTTGGAGTAGCACATTCATCGTGAGCACGTCATTCCTGGAGCACAATCGAGCAACTCGTCGAGGCGAACACGGTTCCCGGGGCTGTGAAAGCCGCGGTCGAAACTCACCGCACGGAGATCGGGAAACCGCGCTTGTGCATTCTCCACCATCGGCACCCCATGGTCCACGTCGCTGCCCTCCCACATGACCTCATGGTGCAGGACGAAGCCGTGACGGTCTTCCAGGATGCACACCGGAACCCCCAGTTCCACCAGACATCCCGCCTTGCCCTTCGCGATCCAGCGCGTGTGCGGCTCGAAGATCGAGAACACCTTCTCATCCTGGGGGATCGTCTCGCCCCGAAGAAGACGGCGCTCCACCTGGTCGATCTGACGCTGCGCATGTGCAATGCAGCTCTCGATCTCCACGATCTTCCACGCTTTCACGCCATGTGCCATCAGATCCGCAAGGCTCGCCTCCGCGCGCATGACAAGTTCAAGGCAGCGTCCAAGGTATGCCTCCACATGCTCCGGACGTGCCAGGTGCGTCACCCACACCCTGTGGAACAACTGCCGCACCAACCGTGCCAGGTGCTTCCACTGGCGCCAGCCACGGGCACCGCTCTTCGCCGCCGCACGGCCCACCGTGCGGAGCAGGCAACGCAGCGCGTCCCACAAGAGACTGACATCCGTCGGATAGTGCACATCGGTCTCGACCACGAAGGAGTCACAGCGCCCGCCCAAGGGCGCGCCAGGCTTTTTTCCCGCGACCGCATGGCCGCTCTCCACGATCAGATGGTTGACCCCCACAAGCAGTTCGGGGCGCAGAAGGCTCACAGTGTCCACCAGCCTCTGGTAGCCGTAGCGATGATCGTCCCAGACATCCGCATGGCCAAGGAACCGGCGCAGCGTCTTGTGCTCGTTCACCAGTTCGTGGAGACGGTCGAAATCGCACCCGAGACCCTGCTTGATCACCCCCATCACGAGGGTCCGCCACATCTCCATGCCCGGCCGGCCCACAGTCCTGTCGATGCCGGGAAGAATGTGCTCTTCCAGAAGTGCAAACAGCCGGGAGCGGAAATGCTCGTCGGCGTAGAGATGCTGCAGTCCCAGCAGCAGGGCCGGGATGTCGTCCCTGGACTTGAGGTCCAGCTCGATGTCCTCGATGCGCACCTCGCCGAGTATCATCTGCGGATTGCGTACCTGTCTCATGTCTGCCTCGTGAAGAAGTGCACAAATCGGCCCGAATTGGACCTGAGGGGGGTGAAAACGGCCTTTCAGGCTCGATCTTCGCGCCGAGAAGGCCACGATTTATTGCATAGAGTCAATAAGTTAGTGTGTTTTCGGCAAGCACTAACTACCTGGCTGACCGTCCGTTGGGTGTCGGCGTCGTCCGCTGGCGATCCCGGTAGAGACCGCCGGAAGTCGGAGTAACTTGTATCATTTGTTCAAGTTATTTTAGAGGGGGTCGATCGGGGGCCTTCGGACAAACCGTCTAACCATCAAACACTGGCCAATGCCAATAAAATGTTCATACTGCTCATGTTCGGTGCTCATGTTCGGTGCTCATCCGCGATCGCCGGAAACGCCTGAATTCCTCCGTCGGAGGCACGAACTGAATTCGCGGGAATATCGATGAACGATTCGCCGGTCCGGTTGGACGACAAATTCAGTCTGTCGAAGGATCGCATCATTCTGAACGGCTCACAGGCGCTGGTCAGGATGTGTCTGCTTCAGGCGGAACGCGACAGGCAGGCCGGACTGACGACAGGCGGCTACGTTTCAGGGTACCGAGGTTCGCCACTCGGAGGCGTTGACCAGCAATTTCACCGTGCCGGAGAGGAGCTGGCCGCGGCGGGCGTCGTGTTCGAACCCGGCCTCAACGAAGATCTCGCGGCAACCGCGATCTGGGGTACCCAGCAGGCAGAACTCCATGGTGAAGGCACCCACGATGGTGTGTTCGGGATGTGGTACGGCAAAGGGCCCGGCGTCGACCGGTCCGGGGATGTCCTCCGGCACGGGAATCTTGCCGGAACATCGCGAAATGGCGGTGTCGTTGTCCTGATGGGTGACGACCATACATGCGAGAGCTCTACCACGGCCCATCAGAGCGAATTCGCTCTCGTCGACGCAATGATCCCGATACTCAACCCGGCGGACATCTCGGACCTGCTCTCGTTTGGCCTGCATGGCTGGGCACTGTCCCGTTACGCCGGCACCTGGTGCGGATTGAAATGCGTCAAGGAAATCATCGAATCCACCACCGTCGTCGATGCTGCTCCATCGCGGTTTCAGGTCTGCCTGCCGAACGAAGACACTCGACCACCAGGCGGCCTCAACATCCGTCTCAACGACACCCCGCACGCCCAGGAAGCCCGACTTCATCGCCACAAGATCGCCGCAGCCATGGCGTATGTTCGTGCCAATGACCTCGACCGGATCGTAACCCGGCCCAAGGGGATGCCGGCGATCGGAATTGTCAGCACCGGAAAGTCGTGGGCCGACGTCATCCAGGCAATTGACGAACTCCGCCTCGACACCCGTACTGCTCTCGAGGCCGGGCTTGGCCTTTACAAGGTCGCCATGCCCTGGCCGCTCGAGCCGCGAACCCTGGCCGAATTCGCGACCGGCCTCGACCTGCTGATCGTGGTCGAAGAAAAACGCGGTCTCATCGAGCAGCAAGCAAGGTCGATTCTCTACGGCCGCGCCGATGCACCTCCGATCATCGGGAAAGAGGATGAAACCGGAAATGTTCTCTTTCCTTCGGAATCGGCCCTCAATCCATTGCATATTGCTACCGTGATCGGAACTCGGGCAGCAGAACTTCAGGGAAACCGAAAGCTCGCGGATCGAAGCAACGAGCTTGCCGCGATCCTGTCCAGGGAACACGGTTCACAACTCATTGAACGAAAACCCTATTTTTGTGCCGGTTGTCCTCACAACAGTTCGACGCACATACCTGAAGACTCACGCGCTTACGCCGGCATCGGTTGTCATTGGATGGTTCAATTCATGGACCGTCGCACCCTGGGCTATACGCACATGGGCGGCGAAGGCGCAAACTGGATCGGCGAAGCACGTTTTTCGAAACGCGGGCACGTGTTCCAGAACATGGGCGACGGCACATACAACCACTCCGGCCTGCTGGCGATACGTGCAGCGCTCGCGTCCGGGACAAACATGACCTTCAAGATCCTGTACAATGACGCGGTCGCCATGACGGGAGGCCAAAGTCATGAAGGGAACCTGACCCCACTTCAAGTCGCCAGGGACGTCACCGCTCTCGGAGTATCGCGGGTGGAACTCGTAACGGATAATCCGAAATCGTATCGCAAGAGCGCATTGCCAGGCGATACACGAGTTCATCACAGGGACCGCCTGATGGACGTCCAGACCGCATTGTCCGAAACCGAGGGCGTGACGGTCCTGATCTATGAACAGACATGCGCTGCAGAAAAACGGCGACGAAGAAAACGCGGAACACTGCCTGAGCCACCTCGGCGCGTATTCATCCACGAAGGAGTCTGCGAAGGGTGCGGCGACTGCGGCATCCAGTCGAACTGTGTAGCGATTCTCCCGGTCGAAACCGAATTCGGGCGGAAACGCCAGATCGATCAATACTCGTGCAACAAGGACTTTTCGTGTGTTCGGGGTTTCTGCCCCAGTTTCGTGACGGTCGAAGACCCGGTCCTGCACGACGGACGTCAGCCCGCGCGCGCGGTTAGTATTGCTGTTCCGGAACCGGAACTCGAGAAGCTGGAACGGCCATGGTCAATCGCGGTTGCCGGCGTCGGCGGGACAGGCGTTGTCACAGTCGCCGCGCTGCTCGGAATGGCCGCACATGTCGAGGGCCTCGGTTGTGGAGTCGTCGACATGGCCGGGCTGGCCCAGAAGGGTGGCGCGGTTGTTTCCCATGTTCGTATCGCAAAATCTCCTTCAGATATCGGTGCGATCCGAATCGCGTCCGAAGGTGCGAATCTCGTCATCGGTTGCGACCTCGTTGTCTCGGGCAGCCGCGATATCGTGTCCCTGATTCGACCGGGGCAAACGGGCGTCATCGTCAACAGCAATGAACTCATGACGGGCGATTTTGTTCGGGATTCCGATTTCCGTTTGCCCGCCGACGAAATCTCCCGGTCGATTGTCGAGTTGGCCGGCAACGACATGGCGACCTTCGTCAATGCCACGGGGATCGCATCAGAGCGAATTGGCGATACCATTGCCGCAAATCTGTTCATGCTCGGTGTCGCGTTTCAAAAGGGAATGGTCCCGGTTTCCGCGGAATCACTGCGTGAGGCCATCCGCATCAACGGGACTGCCGTCGAGAGCAATTTGCTGGCATTTGAAACCGGCCGATTATGGGTCCATTCGCCGGAAGAGGTGTCCGAAGCCTCTTCTCCAGGGTGCGCGAGCCAGGGAACGAAAATCCTGTCCGATGACGTCAGCATCGAGGCCCTGGTCGAACGCCGCAGCGAACAGCTGGTGGAATACCAGAACCGGGCGTATGCCGACCGGTATCGCCGATTGGTCGACACGGCCGCTCGAATCGATCGCAATCGCACCGACCGTGCACCTGACAGTCAAGTTCATGGGAATGATGCAAATCGGCTGACGCGCGCGGTCGCGCACTCGTATTTCAAGTTGCTGGCGTACAAGGACGAATACGAAGTCGCCAGGTTGTACTCCGACCGGTCGTTCGAAAATTCACTCAAGCGAACGTTCAAGTCCTACGGCCGGCTGAAACTCCATCTTGCACCACCATTGCTCGCCCGGCGCGAGCGCTCTTCAGGCCGCTTGAAGAAGCGGGAATTCGGACCATGGATTTTCTCGGCTCTCAGGCTGCTCAGCAAGTTGAGGAAATTGCGCGGAACGCCATTTGATCCGTTCGGGCATACCCGGGAACGGCAGATGGAACGCCAGTTGATTTCGGATTACGAGAAGCTGCTTCACCACATGGCGGAGATTGGCCCGGCATTGGACTACGACGTCGCTGTCGAACTTGCCAAGCTACCGGAAATCATCCGAGGATTTGGTCCCGTCAAGGCTGAAAACGTTGAAAAGGCCAGAAAAAGGCGGGAAGAACTGTTCGGAAACCTCGGGATGGCCCCGGCATCAGGCGCTGCCGTTGATTGAATCGACTTCCGACGGATTTTACGCTGCACGGTAGCCCGGTAAACGGCGGCGTCCGGAAATTCGGAAAAGTCGTCGAGCATTTGCAATTCGATGCGTCGGGATTCCCGCAACTGGAACACACGCTGACATTCTTCGGCGGGTTGTGCTTTTCCGTCATCTCGTCGAACGCGGGCCATAGGGTGCGACCATGGAAGGGGGCGTCGGACTGCCGGCAGAGTCAGCGCACGGAGCGTGCTCTCTCCTGCTCCCGAAGAGGGCTTTCCGCGGCATGACCATGCCCGCATTTAGCTTGGCATACTGCACCTCCAGTTTCCCGATCCGGGCCTGTGACGCCGTCACGATCTTGCGCAGCCGCTCCCCTTTCAAGGCCGACCTGATCGTGTTCTTCCGAGCGCAACACTCAGTTCCGCGGTCATGACGGACAATGCCATTGTCAGCATCTCCCTGAACACGTGATGCCGGGCAACCCGGGTCTTGAGAGCCTCATAGCCCGCAAGGTCCCAGGCAGCCGGCGGATCTCCTTCGACTTTGACTTGGTTGTCTGTCACCCACCGTGAAGTTCCGTGCTGGTACGGAGACCGCTGAACCGCCGACAAGCAGGGTTGCGGCCAGGCGCACGGCTGGGACCGGTCGCGGGTTGACTTTCCGTAAGCCGACGGGGCTGCCATGTCAAAAGGATCGCCGGGACGATCAAGGACCGTGCCGCTGCCGCAATCGCGCGCCTGTGTCGCTGCAAGGAATTTGATAAGGTCGTCGTGACTTGCCGAAAAGAGACGGATGGGCACATGGCCATGGACCATACATACAACGCGACCGTGACCTGGACCGGCAACCGGGGAGTAGGCACGCGGCACTACCGGGATTATGGCCGGGAGCATAAAATTTCCTGCCCCGGAAAGCCGGCCATCCGGGGTTCGGCCGATCCGGCCTATCTGGGCGATTCTGCCCGGCATAATCCCGAGGACCTGCTGGTGGCGGCGCTCTCGGCCTGCCACATGCTCTGGTACCTGCACCTGTGCTCGACCGCCGGGGTCGTGGTGACGGCCTACGCGGACATGGCCGTCGGTACGATGCGGACTCACCCGGACGGCGCCGGTGAGTTCACGGAGGTGACGCTTCGGCCGCGGGTCACGCTCGCGGGCGGCAGCGATGCGGCGATGGCGGAACGGCTGCACGAAACTGCGAACGCGATGTGCTTCATCGCCCGCTCAGTCAACTTCCCGGTAGCTCATGTGCCGGAAATCGTGATCGAATAGACCTGGAAGGCATGGCGCCGGACTCGGGGCCGTTTGAGAGTCGCATCGGCCGGAAGCAAACAGGATTTTGAACCAACCCGAACACGACAGTAGAGTCGGGGAGAGGCGCGCCCTGCGTTAGGTGTGGGGAGTAGCCGTTTTCCGGCGGCTTTCGCTCTGTGCTGGTGCCTCAGTCCTCACCATGGCCACGTTTCCTCGTCCCTGCTCTCCGAACCCGGCGTGCGGATTTCCCGCACCGGGCTCTCCAGTGGGATCATGCCCCTCGCACACGGACCACCGGGACGGGTTGGGAAGGCAGGGCCGGTGAAACCGGCTGGCCATGGCCGCTGCACGACGGCCATCCCGCCTCCCGCGTCGTTTCCGATGTGCCGCCGGGCCTGTTCACGCCCCGGCGGCGTCGAACCGTTCGGGTCCGACCCCTTCGCTTCCGCATGTGACACGTTCCGAACTCTCTGCCCTCGAGGCGGGGTTATAGGCTGGGCCACTCCCGCGAGCGTTCATCCTTTCCGCATCCCTCCTCACCTGTGGCCCCTTCCCTCGACCGGCATTACCCGGCGTCCTCAGTACTACGGGCCTCTCCGCCACCCTGACGGCCCGGCCTGTCCCTCGCGGGGTTCCGGTTGGCGTGTGCGCGCCACCGACAGGGCTTCCCGTGTTG
This sequence comes from Paracoccaceae bacterium, assembly GCA_963664045.2. Lineage (GTDB taxonomy): Bacteria > Pseudomonadota > Alphaproteobacteria > Rhodobacterales > Rhodobacteraceae > JAPPHA01. The sequence goes on from CAXXGT010000011.1 coordinate 173,834, forward strand.
CCGCATTCTCCATCTTCCATGCATGCCGACGCCACTACCCCGGCGGGTCCGGTCGGTGCGTCCGTCGCTCGCTTTCCGACCGATGCCAGGCTTCCCCTAGCATCAGGAGGGTCGCCACCCGCATTGCCGTTTTCGAGGCCTGCTCAGCGTTCACTTCGCGTTCCGGTCGGGTAGGACACTGGCGCGCGCACCATAGGCGTAAGCGGGTAAACTGCGACGTCCGTTGATTTTGCCCGGTTTCGGGTATCGTTTGGCTGCTGTGCCCGATGCTGCGGCCCTGGCATTCCCCGATTTTCCGCTGCCGTGCCGATTTTCCGTTTGACATGATAGGGCGCCGGGCCTATTTCCGGTGCGGTAAAACGAATCATCGGGGGATCGGCCATGGGTGCATGGTTCGGATCGAAGGCGACATCGGGGCTGTGCCAGCCACTCATTGCGGCCATGCCTCCTCATTCTGTGTATATCGAATCATTTCTGGGGGGCGGTGCGATCATGAAGCGCAAGCCTCCGGCCCTGCGCAACATCGGCATCGACCGCAACTGGCGTGCGATCGCGCGTTTCAGCTGTGATTATCCGGTCGAGCTTCACCACGGCTGCGCACTCGCGTTCCTGTCCGGCTTCGACTTCCAGGGCGACGAGCTGGTCTACGCTGATCCGCCCTACGTGCAGTCGGTGCGGCGCTCGCAGCGCCGCTACCGTTACGACTACGACGACGGCGACCATGTGGAGCTGATCCGTCTTCTGCGTTCACTGCCGGCCCGGGTGATGATCTCCGGTTATCCGAGCCGGCTCTACGACGAACACCTGTCCGACTGGCGCTCGATCGCGCTTCAGGTCAACAACCAGTCCTGCGTGGTCACCGAGAAGCTGTGGTTCAACTTCGAACCGGACCGGGTCCACTGGGCGCGCTTCGCCGGGCGCAACTTCACCCATCGCCAGACGGTGAAGCGCAAGGCGGCGAGTTGGGGGCGGCGCTACGCGGCGATGCCGCGGTCCGAGCGCCTGGCGGTCCTGGCGGCGATCATGGCTGTGGAGGCGGAGGAATGAGCGGGATTGACCCGTCCGACCCGGAGGTGGTTCGCCGGCGGCTCGACGGGCTCCGCTCGGAGTTCGCGGGGCTGGGCTCGGGCGGTGGTCTTCTACGGGGTGCCGCGGCCCTGTTCAGGGAGTTGTTCGGGCTTGCCGGGACGCAGTCGACGATCATTGCCGCGCTACAGGACAAGCTCACCGAGGAAGTGGCGAAGAACAGTGCGCTTCGCGGCCAGCTGGCCCGCTACGAGCGCCAGCAGTACGGCCGGCGCTCGGAGAAGCGCCGCAACGCCGACGCCGCCTCCGACGGGGCCGCATCGCCGGCCGCCGGGGAGGATGAGCCCGAAGCCGAAAGGAAAGGCGAGGCCGAAAAGAAAGCCGAAAAGAAGCCCCGGGGCGGCGTCAACGGGCGCAAGAAGGATCGTGGCGATGCCGTCAACGGCACCGGGCTGCGCTTCGGCCCCGAGGCGACGGTGATCGACATCGACGTGATGCCGCCGGAGATCGACGGGCTGGCGGCGGACGAGTTCGAGCTCATCTCCGAGCGGGTGTGCTGCAAGCTGGCATCGGTGCCGATCCGCCACGTGGTGCTGCGTTACCATTACAAGAAGGCGAAGATCACGTCCTCCGGCGCCCTGGTCTGCGCCCCGGCCGTCGAGGGCGTGTTCAAGAATTCCTGCGCCGATGTGAGCTTTATCGCCGGAATGCTGGTCGACAAGTTCGCCTGGCATCTCCCCCTCTACCGCCAGCACCAGATGCTGGCAGAGAGCGGGATCACCGTCAGCCGCAAGTCCCTGAGTGGCTGGGCCAACCGGGCGATCTCGCTGCTGGAGCCGGTGTTCGAGGCGCAGTGCCGCTCGGTTCTGGAAAGTTCCGTCATCGTCATGGACGAGACGCCGGTGCGGGCCGGACGCGACCTCGCCAAGCCGGGCAAGATGAAACAGGGCTATTACTGGCCGGTGCTCGGCGACCGGGACGAGGTGGTGTTCCACTTCGCGCCGTCCCGCGCCCACCACCATGTCGCGCGGTTCCTCGGCGATTTCGAGGGCACGCTGGTCAGCGACGGCTACGGCGCTTACGCGGCTTACGCCGAGGCGCGGGGGGAGGCGGTGAGGCAGCAAAATTGTTGGTCGCATTCCAGGCGCAATTTCGAGGAGCAGCTGGACAACCATCCGGTGTTCGCCGGGAAGGCACTGGATCTGATCGGGGGCATGTACGGGATCGAGAAGGAATTCCGTACCCGGCCGCCGCCTGAACGCCTGGAGGCGCGGCGCACCCGCACCCGCCCGCTGGTCGACGCCTTCTGGCAATGGTGTGAGCGGACGCTCGGGGACCCGGCGCTGACGCCGAAGCACCCGATCCGCCGGGCGGTCACCTACGCCGTCGAACGCCAGCAGGCCCTCGAGGTGTTCCTCGAAGACCCGTTGGTGCCGATCGACTCGAATGGTGTCGAGCGCGCACTGCGCCGCATCAAGCTGGGACAGAAGAACTGGCTTTTTTCCTGGACGGAATCCGGCGCACGGAACGTCGGGATCGTCAACAGCCTCGTCGCCACCTGTTTCCTGCTCGGGATCAGCCCTGCAACCTATCTGGGCGATGTCTTCCAGCGCATCGACACCCATCCGGCCGACCGGGTCCACGAACTGACGCCACGCCTGTGGAAGGAGCTCTTCGCCGACAACCCGATGACCGGCAGCATCGACATGACCGTCGTCCGGGCTCACCCGGACGCCAGCCGGGGACCGCCGTAACGCTTGCGACGGCGGCGAACGGTGACGTCGATGCCGTCGATCAGGGCCATCAACTCGGTCGAAGACAATGCAAGCGCCGCATGGCCGGAGGCCGGAGGCGGGGCGAACAGGCCCTGCTCCAGGCGCTTGGACCAGATGAAGAAGCCGCCCCGCTCGAAGCCGAGGACCTTTACGATGGTCCGGCGCCGGTTGACGAACACGTACCAGCGCCCATCGGCCGGATTGCACCCGAGATGGCCCGACACCAGCGCGCACAGCCCGTCGAAACTGCGCCGCATGTCGGCCGGGTCCGTCGACAGCCAGATGCCGCCCCGCGGCCAGCCGCCGAGCATCACGACCGCCGAACCCGCAGGACAACCCCGTCGCCCAGGTCAAGCTCGACGTCCCAGCCGGATACCGCAGGCGGCGCAAGCTCGACAAAGGATCCCTTCCCGCCCCCAGGGCGGAGACGGCACCGCCAGTTCCCGAAGGTCTTCGGGGACAGCCCACGGGACTCGCAAAACTCCCGTTGCGACAGCCCCGAGCGCTCGAAGTCCGCCATGATGCCGCTCCACTCGTCTGCGCTGCGCACCACCGGCGCACGACGGGAACCAGCCGAACCATTCAAACCTGACATGACAATTTCCTCCGATCATTGATGAATGACCGGAAGTATCCCCACCCAACCCTCGCGTGAGCAACCGAATTATCAGACGTCGCCGTTTACCCGCTTACCCATAGGCCACGTTTCCAGCATCCCCCCTAAAACCTTCATGATTTTCTGCGTTTACTTACCCCGGAGCATGAAACTCGCGTGTGACTGACGGTTTCCGGGACGATGTCGTGTGGTGGCGCTGTTGCCGGGACCGGGGTATCCTGTGGCCGATGGATCGGGTGGCGGCAGAACAGGACGTTTATTTTTTGCGGCCCTGGAGCCCGTCCTAAAACTGTCCATTCGCCGTGGGGTCCGCGCCCCGGAGTGTTTCCAGCAGGCATGACGCCTGCCGAGAACGTGGAGAAAATCGAGACGCTGCAGGCGGCCTCCGGCCGCGTGCAAGCCATTGTAAACCCCACAGGCGTGCTTGCCGCCACCCGTCTCCTGTCAACCACAATTCAACAGGAGTTGGATCATGAGCGATACACCGAAACATGATGACATGGAAGTCCGGCATGCCGCCGCCGCGGGGCTCGATGTCCACAAGATGCAGGTCACCGCGACCGTCCGCACCCACGCGGGCAGGGAAGGCCCCCTTGTCGAGACCCGCGAGTTCAGTGCGCTGGCGAGCGGCCTCGCCCTTCTGGTGCAGTGGCTGCTCGGCCTGCGGGTGAGCGGCGCCGTCATGGAGGCGACGGGTGTCTACTGGGAGAAGGTCTACGACATTCTGTCCGACGCCGGTCTCGATGTCATGGTGGTCAATGCCCAGCACGTCAAGCAGATCAAGGGGCGCAAGACCGATATCGCGGACAGCGTCTGGCTGTCGCGCATCTGCCAGTTCGGCCTCGGGAGCCCGAGCCTGGTGCTGCCGAAGAGCTTCCGCGACCTGCGGGGGCTGAGCCGCTACCGCCGCACGCTGATCGAACAGCGGGCGCGCTCGCAACTGCGCATCCAGAAGGTTCTGGACCGGGGCGGGGTGCGCATCGGCGGCGTTCTCAGCCGGATCACCCACAGCGTCAACGGTCGCCGCATCCTCGAGGGCATCATCGCCGGTGAGGCGTGTGAGGACATCCTGGGCGGGCTGAGCTGGCATGTCCGCAAGAAGCTCGGCCTCCTCGGCGATGCCCTGAGCTTCGAACTCGACATGCAGGCCCGGTGGATCCTGAGCGACCTCCTGGCCCGGTTCGACAGCGACACCGCCCGGATCGAGGCGGCCAACCGGCGGATGGAGGCCGCCCTCGCTCCCTACGAGGCCCAGGTCCGGCTTCTCGAGACCCTGCCCGGCGTCAGCCGCGATTCCGCCATGGCGATCCTCGTCGAACTGGGCCCCGACATGGCGGTCTTCGCATCCGCCAGGCACTGCGCCGCATGGTCGGGGATCTGTCCCGGGAACAACGAGAGTGCCGGCAAGCGCCGCAGCGGACGGATACGGCGGGGAAACCCGATCCTGCGCGCCATTCTCGTCGAATGCGCTCATGCGGCGGTCCGGACCCGGGGCTGCCAGTTCCAGGCCTGGCACCAGGCGGTGAAGAGCCGGCGTGGATACAAGCGCGCCATCGTCGCCGTGGCCCACAAGATGCTGCGCACCATCTATGCCATGCTGCGCGACGGCACGCCCTATGCCGATCCCGGGATCGACTATGAGGGCATCTCCATTGGCCGCAAGGCCAGCCGCTGGCTGCAGAAGCTCGAACAGTATGGATACGTCACGCGACTGGCACGCGAGGAACAAACCGACATGTCGGCCCGACCCGCCTGAGACCCGGCGTCGCCTGCAACCGCTCTCGGCCCGTCACGAGGCCGTTTCCGGGGAGCCCGAACAATCGCCGACAGTGAGTGAACGGCGACGCCTTCCAGACTGACGTCACCGTGGCTGCCTCCCGAAAAAACGGGTGCCGGTGGCCAGGGGAAAGTGTGCCCAAAGCCCGAAAAGAGTTTCAGAGAAAAACCTTCATGATTTTCTGCGTTTACTTACCCCGGAGCATGAAACTCGCGTGTGACTGACGGTTTCCGGGACGATGTCGTGTGGTGGCGCTGTTGCCGGGACCGGGGTATCCTGTGGCCGATGGATCGGGTGGCGGCAGAACAGGACGTTTATTTTTTGCGGCCCTGGAGCCCGTCCTAAAACTGTCCATTCGCCGTGGGGTCCGCGCCCCGGAGTGTTTCCAGCAGGCATGACGCCTGCCGAGAACGTGGAGAAAATCGAGACGCTGCAGGCGGCCTCCGGCCGCGTGCAAGCCATTGTAAACCCCACAGGCGTGCTTGCCGCCACCCGTCTCCTGTCAACCACAATTCAACAGGAGTTGGATCATGAGCGATACACCGAAACATGATGACATGGAAGTCCGGCATGCCGCCGCCGCGGGGCTCGATGTCCACAAGATGCAGGTCACCGCGACCGTCCGCACCCACGCGGGCAGGGAAGGCCCCCTTGTCGAGACCCGCGAGTTCAGTGCGCTGGCGAGCGGCCTCGCCCTTCTGGTGCAGTGGCTGCTCGGCCTGCGGGTGAGCGGCGCCGTCATGGAGGCGACGGGTGTCTACTGGGAGAAGGTCTACGACATTCTGTCCGACGCCGGTCTCGATGTCATGGTGGTCAATGCCCAGCACGTCAAGCAGATCAAGGGGCGCAAGACCGATATCGCGGACAGCGTCTGGCTGTCGCGCATCTGCCAGTTCGGCCTCGGGAGCCCGAGCCTGGTGCTGCCGAAGAGCTTCCGCGACCTGCGGGGGCTGAGCCGCTACCGCCGCACGCTGATCGAACAGCGGGCGCGCTCGCAACTGCGCATCCAGAAGGTTCTGGACCGGGGCGGGGTGCGCATCGGCGGCGTTCTCAGCCGGATCACCCACAGCGTCAACGGTCGCCGCATCCTCGAGGGCATCATCGCCGGTGAGGCGTGTGAGGACATCCTGGGCGGGCTGAGCTGGCATGTCCGCAAGAAGCTCGGCCTCCTCGGCGATGCCCTGAGCTTCGAACTCGACATGCAGGCCCGGTGGATCCTGAGCGACCTCCTGGCCCGGTTCGACAGCGACACCGCCCGGATCGAGGCGGCCAACCGGCGGATGGAGGCCGCCCTCGCTCCCTACGAGGCCCAGGTCCGGCTTCTCGAGACCCTGCCCGGCGTCAGCCGCGATTCCGCCATGGCGATCCTCGTCGAACTGGGCCCCGACATGGCGGTCTTCGCATCCGCCAGGCACTGCGCCGCATGGTCGGGGATCTGTCCCGGGAACAACGAGAGTGCCGGCAAGCGCCGCAGCGGACGGATACGGCGGGGAAACCCGATCCTGCGCGCCATTCTCGTCGAATGCGCTCATGCGGCGGTCCGGACCCGGGGCTGCCAGTTCCAGGCCTGGCACCAGGCGGTGAAGAGCCGGCGTGGATACAAGCGCGCCATCGTCGCCGTGGCCCACAAGATGCTGCGCACCATCTATGCCATGCTGCGCGACGGCACGCCCTATGCCGATCCCGGGATCGACTATGAGGGCATCTCCATTGGCCGCAAGGCCAGCCGCTGGCTGCAGAAGCTCGAACAGTATGGATACGTCACGCGACTGGCACGCGAGGAACAAACCGACATGTCGGCCCGACCCGCCTGAGACCCGGCGTCGCCTGCAACCGCTCTCGGCCCGTCACGAGGCCGTTTCCGGGGAGCCCGAACAATCGCCGACAGTGAGTGAACGGCGACGCCTTCCAGACTGACGTCACCGTGGCTGCCTCCCGAAAAAACGGGTGCCGGTGGCCAGGGGAAAGTGTGCCCAAAGCCCGAAAAGAGTTTCAGAGAAAAAACCTTCATGATTTTCTGCGTTTACTTACCCCGGAGCATGAAACTCGCGTGTGACTGACGGTTTCCGGGACGATGTCGTGTGGTGGCGCTGTTGCCGGGACCGGGGTATCCTGTGGCCGATGGATCGGGTGGCGGCAGAACAGGACGTTTATTTTTTGCGGCCCTGGAGCCCGTCCTAAAACTGTCCATTCGCCGTGGGGTCCGCGCCCCGGAGTGTTTCCAGCAGGCATGACGCCTGCCGAGAACGTGGAGAAAATCGAGACGCTGCAGGCGGCCTCCGGCCGCGTGCAAGCCATTGTAAACCCCACAGGCGTGCTTGCCGCCACCCGTCTCCTGTCAACCACAATTCAACAGGAGTTGGATCATGAGCGATACACCGAAACATGATGACATGGAAGTCCGGCATGCCGCCGCCGCGGGGCTCGATGTCCACAAGATGCAGGTCACCGCGACCGTCCGCACCCACGCGGGCAGGGAAGGCCCCCTTGTCGAGACCCGCGAGTTCAGTGCGCTGGCGAGCGGCCTCGCCCTTCTGGTGCAGTGGCTGCTCGGCCTGCGGGTGAGCGGCGCCGTCATGGAGGCGACGGGTGTCTACTGGGAGAAGGTCTACGACATTCTGTCCGACGCCGGTCTCGATGTCATGGTGGTCAATGCCCAGCACGTCAAGCAGATCAAGGGGCGCAAGACCGATATCGCGGACAGCGTCTGGCTGTCGCGCATCTGCCAGTTCGGCCTCGGGAGCCCGAGCCTGGTGCTGCCGAAGAGCTTCCGCGACCTGCGGGGGCTGAGCCGCTACCGCCGCACGCTGATCGAACAGCGGGCGCGCTCGCAACTGCGCATCCAGAAGGTTCTGGACCGGGGCGGGGTGCGCATCGGCGGCGTTCTCAGCCGGATCACCCACAGCGTCAACGGTCGCCGCATCCTCGAGGGCATCATCGCCGGTGAGGCGTGTGAGGACATCCTGGGCGGGCTGAGCTGGCATGTCCGCAAGAAGCTCGGCCTCCTCGGCGATGCCCTGAGCTTCGAACTCGACATGCAGGCCCGGTGGATCCTGAGCGACCTCCTGGCCCGGTTCGACAGCGACACCGCCCGGATCGAGGCGGCCAACCGGCGGATGGAGGCCGCCCTCGCTCCCTACGAGGCCCAGGTCCGGCTTCTCGAGACCCTGCCCGGCGTCAGCCGCGATTCCGCCATGGCGATCCTCGTCGAACTGGGCCCCGACATGGCGGTCTTCGCATCCGCCAGGCACTGCGCCGCATGGTCGGGGATCTGTCCCGGGAACAACGAGAGTGCCGGCAAGCGCCGCAGCGGACGGATACGGCGGGGAAACCCGATCCTGCGCGCCATTCTCGTCGAATGCGCTCATGCGGCGGTCCGGACCCGGGGCTGCCAGTTCCAGGCCTGGCACCAGGCGGTGAAGAGCCGGCGTGGATACAAGCGCGCCATCGTCGCCGTGGCCCACAAGATGCTGCGCACCATCTATGCCATGCTGCGCGACGGCACGCCCTATGCCGATCCCGGGATCGACTATGAGGGCATCTCCATTGGCCGCAAGGCCAGCCGCTGGCTGCAGAAGCTCGAACAGTATGGATACGTCACGCGACTGGCACGCGAGGAACAAACCGACATGTCGGCCCGACCCGCCTGAGACCCGGCGTCGCCTGCAACCGCTCTCGGCCCGTCACGAGGCCGTTTCCGGGGAGCCCGAACAATCGCCGACAGTGAGTGAACGGCGACGCCTTCCAGACTGACGTCACCGTGGCTGCCTCCCGAAAAAACGGGTGCCGGTGGCCAGGGGAAAGTGTGCCCAAAGCCCGAAAAGAGTTTCAGAGAAAATTCCGGACGTCCGGTTTTCCCGGGTCCGGCTTCAAGCGTCAGGCACCCCCGCAGGAGTTCGATGCGGTGCCTTCCGCGACATCCGCCACGCTTAAGGCTGACCCAGCCATGCCCGTGGCAACATCCCGCGTTTGCGCCGCCCTTCGGCTCGACAGCACCACCCGTCATCCGGGTGATATCATCGGTCGGCACCGGGCTCTGTGTCCCGGCATGACCTGCCGCCTTCGCCACCTGAGCCCAGAGGCCCTCGCTCCGGACGGGTTATGTTGTTCCGCCCATCACCGCTTAATCGGCCTCATCCGCCAGTCAGGAGAACTCCGTGCCATTTCCCGCACTGCGGTTATTGGCACGGTCCTTGACATTCAAGGGTCACAACATCCTGTCCGTTCTCCTCACCTTCCGGTCTTTCTCTGCTGAACTTTCCCGAATTGCCGCCGTCTCTACGACGGGGGACCCGGTGCGTGCGTACCTCGGTTCTTCCGCACCGGTGCTAGCCATCGGGTGACAGGCTGACCCTTGGCATCCTCCAATATCCCCACAAGTCAGCTTCCATGTGGGGGCGAACTTTTCGTCGCATCAACAATCGTTTGCTTTCGCTACGGCCCTTCGGTTTGTTCGCCATCCTGACTGACCGGACCGGTTGGAGCCTTGCTCCCGCCACGCCCACGATGGCTTTCTACGTCCCAGCTCGCAGGCACCAGGTCACCCCGGTACCCGTGGGATATGCTACGGCGCCAAACCAAGAATTGCGCCGGCGGGACTTCCACCCGCTAGTTCAGCAGCCAGACTCGCTGCACGCCTGCATGGTCGCTGAGCCGCCCAACGGCGGCCCTTCTACCCGCAGTGCTTCAAACCATGTCGTTACCTCCATGATCCGCCGCGGTCGCTATCAACCGGAGCGACAGGTGTTGAGCGGGGTTCGCACCCGCAAGGAGAATGCGCCTTTCCACGGCGCACTGACGCTCCCGGCTAGGCTACTGTCGATGCGTGCGTCGGAAAACCGAGCGTTGCCAACCTGTCAGGGACTGGACGGTCGCTGGACCGAAGGCGAGGCTACGAACGCACCAAGGTCCGTGCCTGTTGAAGCCTACTACAGATTTCGGTGAAACGGCGTGACGCTCGGGTTTGTTGGCGCGGTTGACGGGGCTCGAACCCGCGACCTTCGGCGTGACAGGCCGACACTCTAAACCGACTGAGCTACAACCGCGCGATTTCCCTTTAGGCACCGCCGCGATTGACGTCAAGACTTGGGTGTTAGATTTCCCGATGCCTTTCCGCCGTTGCCAACCGGGTACTCAAACCGAAGGAGAGCCGTGGGCCTGAACCCCTTGTTTCTGGTGGGTGATGAGAGACTCGAACTCCCGACATCTTCGGTGTAAACGAAGCGCTCTACCAACTGAGCTAATCACCCCCCGATGCGCCAATAATGACATAAACGGTGATCTGCAAGCTGCCTCCATCGCACTGCATTGCACACAGCCCACCGACTCCCGCGCAACACCACGCTAGTACGCGGCCCGTCAGGCACCTGGTGGTTCAGGCGCCGTCAACGAAATGCGCCGCAATCGAATCAGCGAAGCCTCGTCAATGCGTAGCGGTGGAAAAGTCACGGTCGGTTCTCGCAGCAATGGCAGCAAACTCCGCCTCGAATTCCGCATAATCCCATTCGACCGGTTCCGGCTGACGCACCAGCGCCAGCTTGAGAACATCTTCGACCGAACTGACAGGCATAATCGTGAGATTGTTCACGACACCGTCATCAATCTCGCGCAAGTCCTTTTCGTTGTCCTTCGGGATGACGACGGTGCTTATTCCACCTCGAAGAGCCGCCAACAGTTTCTCTTTCAGGCCTCCGATCGGAAGCACATTGCCACGAAGTGTAATTTCCCCCGTCATCGCAATGTTCTTGTGAACCGGAATGCCTGTCAACACCGACACGATCGCCGTGACCATGGCGATTCCCGCGGACGGGCCATCCTTGGGCGTCGCTCCTTCCGGAACATGGACATGGATATCCATTCGCGCGAATTGAGTAGGTTTCAATCCAATTCTGGGAGACATTGAACGGACGAGCGAAGACGCCGCGTCAATCGACTCCTTCATGACGTCGCCGAGTTTTCCGGTCGTCTTCATCTGCCCCTTGCCGGGCATCTTCAGGGCCTCGATCGAAAGCAGGTCTCCCCCCGCCTGGGTCCAGGCGAGTCCGGTCGCAACACCGATCTGGTCAAGCTCTTCTGCCAGGCCATACTTGAAACGGCGAACACCGAGAAAGTCCTCGAGATTGTCGAGATCAACCGAGACGGCCTCCGAATTGCCGCGTACGATTTCCGTTACCGACTTGCGCGCGAGCTTGGCTATCTCGCGTTCCAGATTTCGTACACCTGCTTCGCGGGTATAGGTCCTGATGATCTGGACAAGTGCATCATCGGACAATCCGAACTCGTGCTCCTTGAGTCCATGGCGGGACATCTGCTTCGGGAACAGATGCCGGCGCGCGATCTCGAGCTTCTCGTCCTCCGTGTAGCCCGGGAGCGCAATTGTCTCCATCCGGTCGAGCAAGGGTTCCGGCATGTTGTATGTATTGGCTGTCGTGAGGAACATGACATTGGAAAGATCGTACTCGAATTCGAGATAGTGATCCGTGAACGTCGAATTCTGTTCGGGATCGAGAACTTCCAGCATCGCCGATGCGGGATCGCCACGAAAGTCGCGGCCCATCTTGTCGATCTCGTCGAGGAGGATCAGCGGATTGATCGTTTTCCCCTTTTTCATCGAATAGATGATCTTGCCCGGCATCGACCCGATGTACGTGCGCCTGTGACCGCGAATCTCGGCTTCATCACGGACACCGCCCAGCGAAATCCGAATGAACTCCCGTCCCGTCGCCCTTGCCACGGATTTTCCAAGCGAAGTCTTTCCAACTCCGGGCGGACCGACCAGGCACAGGATCGGTCCACGCAACTTCGTGGACCTCTGCTGTACGGCAAGGTACTCGACGATGCGCTCCTTGACCTTTTTCAGGCCATAGTGATCCGCATCCAGGACTTCCTGGGCAACGTTCAGATCCTTGCGAACGCGGCTTTTCTTCCCCCAGGGAATCGAGAGTATCCATTCGAGGTAGTTCCGGACGACGGTGGCCTCCGCCGACATCGGCGGCATTTGCCGGAATTTCTTCAGTTCGCCCTCTGCCCTCTCACGTGCCTCCTTGGACAGTTTCGTTTTGGAAATCCGTTCCTCGATCTCTCCGGCTTCGTCAACGCTTCCCTCGCCGTCGCCAAGTTCCTTCTGGATCGCCTTCATCTGTTCGTTCAGATAATACTCCCTCTGGGTACGCTCCATCTGTGTCTTGACGCGACGCTTGATCTTTTTCTCAACCCTCAGGACCGACAGTTCGCTCTCGAGGTGAACCCAAATGGCTTCCAGCCGTTCGCCCAAGTCGACAGTTTCCAGCAATTCCTGTTTCTTGTTCAGGGGAATTGCAAGGTGGCTCGCGACGATGTCTGCGAGAGTCGAAGGCGTCGTTTCTTCGGATATGGCAGAGATGGCGTCATCCGAAACCTGTTTGCTGGCCTTGGCATAGGTCCCGAAAGCCTTGATTACAGCCTTGAACAGCGGCTTGGAGTATCCGTCGTCGGACTCTATGTCGGGAAATGGTTCGACGTCGACCTCGTAGTAATCCTCTTCCCGAACGTAGTCGAGAATCCGTACACGTTCCTTGCCCTCGACGATGACCTTGACGGTTCCATCCGGTAGCTTGAGGAGTTGAACGACCGAGGCAAGCACGCCGATCGAGTAAATGCCTGATGGATCAGGGTCGTCGTCGGACGAATCCTTCTGGGCCACCAGGAGAATCGGAGTGTCCTCGTTCATCACGAGTTCCAGCGCACGTATCGACTTGTCGCGTCCTACGAACAATGGAACGATCATGTGCGGGAACACGACGATATCCCGCAAAGGCAGAACCGGACACCTGTTCCCGGGTTTCTTAGTCATGGTTTCGTCCTGTCAATCCTGAAACTGGGTGACACAGAAATCCGGTAATCGGCCCTGACTCTTCGCGGACTCCGTGCCTTGCCGCACGAATGAGCCAATTGGCGACGCCGCCTCCTGATCATGGTGCACGCAATTTATCTGGAATTGCAAACCGGATTTGTCAAGGATCACGGGCCTAATGAAACACCCGGGTTACCGTGAGCAGACCACCAATGCGGAATTCAACGCTGCCGCAGACCCACTATTGACAATACCGCGCGGTCAACGAATGCAGGCAATGCGAGACCTGCGGCGCGGCTGCCCGCGCCATCGTGACGGTCGCCATCGGGGCGCCTATTCCTTCCCGGCTTCCGATGGAACGATTGGGGCCGCTGCCAGGGCGGCAACCAGGCGCTGGCACCGGCGGGCGGATTTGCCGGATCGCATTCCGCGGATTGGCGAAAGGACACGGCTGTCGCAGGACAATTCATCCGGTGCAAGGGCCAGTTATTTTGACGGTCGTGCCGGACGCAAATCCTGCCTGTTCGCGACAGGATCACCGCGAGTTCCCGTGCCGGTCAATCCAGCGGACCCTTCAGTCGGACAGGCATTGCAATACGCACGGATTCACTGGCCGCGTCGGCGATCTGCTGAGCCGCAAGGCCGTCCTCCAGTGACGGCAAACCGGAGGCGTCATCAGATCGGATCGCTCCAAGGAACGCTTGCAGTTCGTCGGCGTAGGTCGGAGCAAACCGTTCGTACCATGTCGGCATGGGCCCGTCCTGCGACTGTCCACCGGCCTTGCTTCTCAGGAAGCGTCCTACCGGTTCCTGAAACGTCTGCAGCATGCCCAGCGATCCGTTCACTTCAACTCGCTCGTCCTGTCCATAGGCGGCGCGCCAACTGAAATCGAACTGGCACAGCGCGCCACTGGGCATTCGCATCGTGATCATCGCCGTGTCGACCTCGCCGATATCGGCGAAAGAAGGGTTCACAAGCACCGACCCCATGGCAAAGAGTTCCTCCGGATGTTCTCCGGTGATCCACCGCGCCAGGTCATAGAAATGCGCGCCTTTTTCGCCAAACAGCCCCCCGGATGTGCGGGTAAATTCCACGCTGGGCGGCGAGGCGGTGCGGGAGGTTATCAGGATCGCCTCGACACGGCCGATCTCGCCCGCCGAAACAGCCGCCTTGATACCTGCGTAACCGGCGTCGAACCGGCGGTTGAAGGCGGTGGCGGCAACCAGCCCCGCCCGGCGCGCCGAAGCAGCGATCTGCCGGGCGGTTTTCCGGTCGGAAGCCAACGGTTTTTCACAGAGGAACGGAACGCCCGCGACGATGCAGGCTGCCGCGACCTCTCCGTGCGAAGCCGTCGAGGACGCAATGATCGCGCCATCCAGGTCGCGCCTCAAGGCCTCCTCGACGGATTGGACGGCCAATGAACCGAATTCGGTGGCAAGGGATTCGGCAGCGTCGGGAATCTTGTCGCAGACCACCGTGAGTCTGGCTTCCGGATGCGTGGCGACATTTCGCGCGTGAATTCGGCCGATTTCCCCCGCACCTATTATCGCGAGTCGCATGGTTCTTCTCCCACGCACGGAGCCTGTCGATCGGGCGACGGCTGATCTTGGCGCCCCTCCCTCAAGCTGCCTCGAGATCAGACAACCTGGCCTGCATCGGAACCGAACCCGGGCGAAGGTCAAGGTACTCGTGAAGCAGGCGACGCGACAGCGCCGTATCGCCGGACGCGATGGCACAGTCGATCAGGAAGATGTCGAGAACATCACGTTGCGCGTTGCTGCCGCCCATGTACGGAAACGAGAAACGCGCGGCAAGCAACCGGTCCGTCGCCCGGGCGGGATCTCCGGCCATTCGCGCGGCCAGGGCCTCGGACAGCGGCACCGCGATGCGGCCAGCCGCCTCGGCATCGAGAGATCGTTCGGCCTTGGCATAGCCTGCGAGCGAAGCGGAAAGGCGTCGCAGTCCCGCGCCGTCTTCTGCCATTGCCAGCACGAACAGCGTGTGCACATCGCTGAAGGTCAGGATGCGGTCGTCAACCATGTACTGGCCCGCCTCGGCAAGATCGTCCCAACGCCCTCCGCAGTCCACGCCCGCGGCCTCCAGCCGCAAGAGGAAAGATGCGCAATCGGACATCTCCAGGTAACCTGGCACCGCTTGCGGTGCGAGCCACCGGTCGTAATAGTCGAGCGCGCCGTCGTAACGGCCCGCCTCGTAGATAAACAACGCCTCATGCCACAACAGGTGATGCCGCATCGGTCCGCGCCCGTCCCAAAAGCTGGCCGGCCGCTCCATCCACTCCAGCCCTTCGATCAGCCGCCCTTCGGCCTCCATCACATGCGCCACGGAATGCACCGACCAGAGATCGTCGGGCTCCAATTCGGCACCGCGCCGGTCGAGGGCTTCCGCGCGCGCGAATTCGCCAACTTCTTCCAGCCCCATGCACGCCATGCCGTAGACGAATCCGGCACCAGGAATCGTGTCGTCCCAGTCGGCCAGGGACCGGCCCGCAAGGGACCGCAGGTAATCGGGGCGTCCCAGCATCATCGCGTTCAAATGCTGCACGCGAAGTGCAAGCAGGTCGTGCGGTGTGCCGGTCAGGATCGCGTCCCAGATTTTCTGCGCGCCCAGGGCGTCGGCATCGAGCCACGCTTTCAGGGCGCTCACATGTAACCGCTCGGCCCGCGTCGCGGTCCGCGCGAGCGCCTCGGCGCGTGCATGGGCTTCGGCGGCCGCGGGCATGTTGGAGCCAAGGCGCGAGAATAACAGCAGGTAGCCACGCAGAACCCAGCCCGCGGGCACTTCCGGGTCGTCCCGCAAGAGGCTGTCGACCCGGTCCATCACGTCGGCGCGAAAGGTGAAGCAACTGTGCATCGCGGCGAAAAGCCTGTCCGCCGAGGCTTCGACACCCAAGGTCCACGTCACGCCGCGGGGATCTCGGACAAGCATCTTGGTCCTCGCTACACCTAACTGCGTATGTCGATGAGAATCTTCATGTGGTCGGTTCCGGGCACGGCGAGCGCGTCGAACCCTTTCTCGATCGCCTCTTCCAGGGGAATCGTTCCCGTCACCATGGTTTCAACCGGGAAGCCTCCGCTGCCGATCAAGGCGGTCAGGCGCGGGCCGATGGTGATGTCGTTGCCCAGGCACCCCATCAGGCGGATGCCCTTTTCGCACAACCGGAACAGGTCAACCGGCTGCCTTTCCATGAACAGCCCAACCAGTGCCAGGGTTCCCACGTGGCGCAGCGCGTCGACACAGAGGTCGAAGGCCGCCAGGGTGACCCGCGCATTCGATCGCAGCGTCCACACCTGCCTCGGTCTCCCGGGCAATGGCTTCCAGCACCTCCTCCGGCGGACCACCGAACAGCCTGAGATCATCGAATCGTTCGAGATGCGCCAGCCGGTGCCTGTTCGGGTCGTAGACGAAGATCCTCAAAGCTCCCGATGCGCGTGCCGCAAGGGCTGTAAGGGCGCCGATGGGCCCCGCACCGGTGATCAGCACGGACTGGCCGACCCGCAGCCCCGCCTCGTCGATGGCGTTCACGGCCACAGCCGAAGGCTCCAGCAAGGCGCCCTGCAGATCGCTCACGTCGTCTGGCAGCAGGACGAGATTTTCTTCCGGCACCACGACTTGCTCTCCCATCCCTCCCCAATGCCAGGACAGGCCAACGAGCCCGACGATCGGGCTGAACTGGCCCAGGTTGCGCCGGGCGTAGTAGTCGCCCTTGGTCATCAGGTGCGGCAGGATCGCCACCCGGTCCCCTGCCCTGAATCCGGAAACCTCCGGGCCGGTTTCCTCGACGACCGCGGAAAACTCGTGGCCCAGGATCATCGGTGCCGCGGCCCCCGTGGCCGGATGCGGCTCGGTCGGGATGAAGACCGGGCCGGCGAGATACTCGTGCAGATCGGTTCCGCAGATGCCGCAATAGGACACGCGGACCGTCACGTCGTCGCCTGTCGGCGCAGTTGGAGGCGCGACCTCGTCAATGCGCAGGTCACCCTTTCCGTGGAAGCGAAGTGCCTTCATCGCGGCCCCTATCCTGCAAAAGGCGTTTCCGGGATACCGGTCACGCCGAGGTCGTGGACGGCAAAAACCATGCCTGCCTCCTTCTCGTGGTGGTACCGGATGCCGAATGGCCGCGCCATCGAAGTGATGTAGGCGATGTCAAGGTTTGGCCCACCGAACATGACACTCGTGGTCGAGAAGACGGGCAGCCCGACCACGCGATCCAGCGCGCCCCCGGGGTCGAACCGGACCAGTCGGCCGGAATAGACCTCGGCGACCCAGACGAATCCCTCGGCATCGACCGTCATGCCATCGGGGTAGCCCTGGAAATCCGCGAAAGAGGCAAAGATACGGCGGCTCAGCACGTCACCGGTTGCGGTATCGTAATCGTAGGCAAAAATTGTCTTCTTGAACGAATCCGCAAAGTACATCGTGCCGCCGTCTGGCGAAAAACACGGGCCGTTGGAGCAGATGATGTCGCGGTCAAGGGTGGTAAGGGTCATGTCGGGGTCGAGGCGGAAGAGTTTCGCAACCGGGCCTTCTTCCTGATAGTCCATCGTGCCTGCGATGAACCGTCCTTGGCGGTCGGTCTTGCCGTCGTTGAACCGGGGCCTCAGCTCTCCAGGATGGGTTTCGTTGATACGCTCCACCTCGCCGGTTTCGAAATCCAGCGTAAAGAATCCCGAGCGCAGCGCGACAACGGCGCCGCCGTTTTCGCGCAGCGCGCAGGCGCCGATGTGCTCGGGCATGGCCCATGTTTTCATGTCGCCGCCGGCAGCATCCACGCTGTGCAGCGCAGGCGCATAAATGTCGACCCAGAAGAGACGGTTGGATTTCGGATCCCAGAGCGGGCCCTCCCCCAGCTGGCTTTCGTGTTTCACGAACACTTCAATACGTAACATGTCCTGTCCTCCCTGGGGCCGAATGTCACGGAATTTCGGCCATTTCCCTCCATCCGGGAATCACGCGACGGTGGTTTCGCGCGTCCCGTCGGTGATTCGGCCATCGCACGCGGCCCGGCGCGTGCCGGAGACCTGCATGGTCCGTCAATTTCCTGCCTCCAGGATCAGGTCGCTGGCCTTTTCACCGATCATGATCGAGGCCGCGTTCGTGTTCGAGCTGATCAGGCGAGGCATGACCGAGGAATCGCAGACGCGCAGTCCCTCCAGTCCACGGACGCGAAGCGCGGTATCGACGACCGCATCCGCATCGCCGCCCATGCGGCAGGTGCCGACGGGGTGATAGGCCGTGCGACCGTGGCCGCGGATGAACCCGGCGATTTCGTCATCCGTTCTCGCGGTTGCAGCCGGAAAATGCTCGGAGGCGCCGATCAGAGCGAATGCCGGTTGCCTGGCGATCTCCCGCATCAGTTTCACGGCCGCCACCGTCTTTTTCAGATCTTCGGGCTCCGCAAGGTAGTTCGGGTCGATCAAAGGCGGCGCGGCCGGTTCGGCGGACATGAGACGGACGGTACCGCGGCTTTCCGGACGAACAAAATACCCGTTGAACATGCAGCCAGCCCCGGTGGGTGAGGGCGACGTGCCCGGCTCGGTGCCCGAGGCGGGCTCGAAATGGAGTTGCGTGTCAGGGGTCGGGGACGCCGGGTCCACTGACCAGAAGGCACCGCCTTCGACGATGGTCGAGGTCACCGGGCCGGTGCCAAACAGCACGTATTGCAACCCTGCACGGAGCATCCGGTGCCAAGCCTTGTACTTGTCGAGACCGAGACCCCGGTCGACGGAAAGGATGAGATCGATGTCCAGATGGTCCTGGAGGTTCAGGCCAACGGCGGGCAGATCGGCAACGACATCGATGCCAAGCGCGCGGATATCGTCCGCAGGACCAATCCCGGACTGCATCAAGAGCTTGGGGGACCCGATGGCGCCTGCCGCAACGATCACCTCGCGCGCCGCGCGAATGGATTCGCGCCTACCCTTGGAGACAAGTTCGATTCCCGTCGCGCGGCAGTTGTCGACGACGACCCGGATAACAAGGCAATCGGTGCGGACACTGAGACCGTTCCGGGAACTGGCCGGGCGGAGATAGCCGGTGGCCGTGGAGCACCGGCGCCCGCGCCAGGTGTACGTTTGGTAGATACCCGTTCCGTCCTGGCGCGTGCCGTTGAAATCGTATGTGTACGGGATACCGGCCTGCTGGCACGCCCGGACGAAAACCTGTGTCAGCGGATCGGGCGTCATGGTCGAAATCCCCTGAGGACCTTCGGTTCCGTGGAACTCGCCAGCCAGCATGTCATTCCTTTCCGATTTCCGGAAATACGGCAGGACATCGGTGAATCCCCAACCTGCACACCCGAAGTCCCGGACCCATCCGTCGTAATCTTGCGGACAGCCCCGCGTGAACACCTGGCCGTTCACGGAACTTCCGCCCCCGAGAACGCGGCCCTGGACAAATGGCATCTCGCGGCCGTTCAGATTGGCTTGACGTATGGTGCGGTAGTTCCAGGTCAGGCTGCCTTCAAGGAGCTTGAAGAGCCCGGCAGGGCGGTGGATGTTGGGATTGGTATCGCGCGGACCGGCCTCGATCAGAAGGACCGAGACGTCATCTCGGGTGCTGAGCCGGTTCGCGATGACGCATCCTGAAGCACCGGCGCCAACAATGATATAGTCGAACTCCCTCATACACAGGCCTCGAATCTTTCCCGGATGGCGTCCCGGATGGCGTCCCGGGGATACAAATGCAATAAAGTGCGTGATACAATACCATTTCAAGGCAGTTCTACTGCAAAGAAAGTTGCAGGCAGGGGGGATTACATGCTGGCGGTACCGGCCGGTGGCACACGATATTTCCTTGATTCTCCCGGTCGGCGTGTACGTGCCCGAATTGGCGCCAACCCATGACCGGGGCGAATCCACCTCTTCTCGAAATGCGGGGAATCACGAAACGATTCGGCGCGATCACTGCGCTCGATCATGTCGATCTATGGCTTTATCCAGGCGAAGTGCTCGGTGTCGTCGGGGACAATGGCGCCGGAAAATCGACACTGATGAAGGTCCTTTCGGGACTTTATGCCGCGAGCGTGGGAGAAATCGTCTTTGACGGCCATCCTGTTCACCTGAACTCGCCGCGGGACGCGCAGGACATCGGAATCGAGATGGTCTACCAGGACCTTGCGCTTGCAGGGAATCTTCCGGTGCACGAGAACATCTACCTGGGACGGGAACCGGGGCGCCAGCGGCTCGGTTTCAAGATCGTCGACAGAAAACTATCGCGCAAGATGGCGAAAAAACATCTGGACCGGCTTCATATCAACGTCAAGTCGGTAGATCAGAAGGTCGAGGAACTGTCCGGCGGCCAGGCGCAGGCGGTCGCGATCGCGCGCGCGACGGCCTTCGACGCCCGCCTGGTCATCATGGACGAGCCAACGGCAGCACTGGCGATCAAGGAAGTCGGAAAGGTCCTGGACCTGATCAAGCGGCTCAGGGATCACGGGACCAGTGTCATCCTGATCAGCCACCGGATGGATGACGTCTTTTTCGTCTGCGACAGGGTCATGGCCCTGTTCCACGGCCGAAACTTCGAGGAGTCCGAGATCGCGAACACGAGCCGCAACGAGGTGATTGGCTGGATCATGGGTACAAAGGGACATACCGAGGCGCTGGCACATGACCGTCTCTGAAGACACGCTGCTGGATGAATTCGAGACACCCGCCGCCCAGAGGATGCGGCTGATCGAGAGGTATGGCGTTTTCGCCGTCGTCATCCTGATGATGATTGTCCTGTCGATTCTCGAACCGGACATCTTTCCGACGACGCAGAACCTGACCAACGTCCTGCGCCAGGTCGCAATGAACGCTCTGCTGGCCCTGGGGCTCTACATCGTCATCATGACGGCGGGAATCGACCTGTCAGTCGGGTCGATCATGGCACTGGCGACGATGCTTCTGGCCATGGCCGACACGGGCGGGCTGCCCTGGCCGCTGGCCTTGTTCATCGGACCGCTGGTCGGGATCGCCTGCGGCGCTGTCAACGGCCTGGGGCTCACGGTGCTGCGCCTGCCGCACCCGTTCATCATGACGCTCGGGACGCTCTATTCAATCCGGGGGATTACGAACCTCGTCTCCGGGGGGCGCCCGGTCTCAGGTGTCTCGCCGGAGGTTCGCTTCCTCGGTTCCGGTGAAATCCCGCTGCCGTTTCTCGGCGAGTACGCCTCATTTCCGGTCAGCGCGATTGTCGTTCTGGTCTGCTACGGCGGGGTGGCCTATTTCATCAACAAGGTCTCGCTCGGCCGTCATATCGTGGCCGTAGGCGGCAATCCCCAGGCTGCACGGGTCAGCGGCATCAATGTTGATCGCGTGCTTCTGATCGTCTATTGTCTCTCGGGCTTTTTTGCTGGCTTGGCAGCGCTCATGATGGCCGGAAGGACGGGCGCGGGCTTTCCCAACGCCGGCATCGGGGCCGAGCTTGATGCCATCGCCGCGGTTATCATAGGCGGGGCCAGTTTCTTTGGCGGCCGGGGCACGGTGCTGGGTGTCTTCGCGGGAGTCCTGGTCATGGGCCTTCTTCGCAATGGGCTGAACCTGATGGACGTCAGCGCCTTCTGGCAGCAGACAATGATCGGAATGATTGTTGTCGGAGCGGTTTATGTGGATGTGCTGCGCAGGAGGGCCGGCGCTGCATCATGATTTCCGGACATTACCCGGACGAGGCCCTCGAACATAAACGAAATCAAGGGAGTAAGAACATGATAGGAAAGAGACTGTCCGGCGCACTTGCGCTGATCGCAGTGACCGCTAGCGCCGGACCGGCACTGGCGCAGGACAAGGTCGCGTTGATCATGTCGGACATTGGCTCGGCCAACCCGTTCTGGGCCGCCGTGTCACAGGGCGCCATCGACAAGGGCGCGGAACTTGGCGTGGACGTGGCCGCCGTCGGCCCGCCGGGCGGCGAGACGGATGTCGCCGGCCAGATTGCACTGATCGAGGATCAGATCGCCAAGGGCGTCAAAGGCATCGCGATTGCACCCGCCGATACCGCGGCGGTGATTCCTGCGCTTGAGCAGGCACGGGCCCGGGGCGTGGCGGTTCTCTTCGTTGACAAGCGCGCCGACATGCCTGGTACTTATATCGGTACCAACAACATCCCCGCCGCGACACTCGGCGCCCAGCACATCTGTGACAACGTGCCGGCCGGAAGTGACGTGGCCATCCTTCAGGGGATCATCACCAGCACCACCGGGCAGCACCGCGCCCAGGGCGCACGCGAAGGGCTGGAAGGCTGCGGCCTGAACATCGTCGCCGAGCAGCCTGCAGACTGGGATACCGCCAGGGCCGTTTCCGTAACGGAGAACATCCTGACCGCGAACCCGAACCTGAAGGCCGTCTTTGCGTCCAACGACAACATGGCTCTGGGCGTCGTGGAAGCCGTACGGAATGCGCGCAAGCTCGACGATATCTTCATCGTCGGCTTTGACGGCAATCCCAATGCGGCCGAGGCGATTCTTGCCGGGGACCTCGAAGCGTCGGTAGCACAGCGGCCCTACAACATGGGGCAAATGGGCGTCGAGTACGCTCTCAAGCTGGCGGCCGGTGAAGAAATTCCGGAAGAGATCGACACGGGAGCTGTCCTCGTGACGCCGGAAAACGCAGCCGAGTTCAAGTAGGCGCCTCTCGCCAAAAAAAGACCGGAGCGCCGAATGCGCTCCGGTCTCGCATACAAGACACCACCACAAATCCACACAGGGCACTTGCAGAAGCTCATCCCTGTTCGCCCCGGCAGCGCGTGGGATCCGGCTCGGCGCCACGGCCAGGCAGTCGTGCCCTGTCTCCGCGATCTCCCGAGGCAACCCGTGTCCGCACGGATCCGTTTAGCGAAAAATTGAACGCCTCGCCGTCCGGTACCGTTTTCCTGGTCAGCCAGCGCAACAAATTCCGGTCGTTCGCCATCACACCCGGGATATCGGGGCTCCACGTCCCGGTCAGGCAACCGCCACCGAAATCGTAACCTTGTCGACATCCAGACGGTGCTGCGCACCATGCTCCGCCATGACCTGTCCTCCATCAGGCGCCGAGAACCCGGTGGGTAAAATCAGCGACATCGAGCAAACGAGCGTCACTGGATCGTGGTGCGATCAGTTGGATGCCCAGCGGAAGACCGTTTCCCGACTGACCAAATGGAATGGCCACACAGGGGACCCCAAGCAGGTTCCACATTCGTGAGAACAGCGGATCGCCGGTGGCGTCAAGGCCTTCGGGAGCGGCGCCGGGTGCAGAGGGAACCAAAAGCGCATCAACGTCGCGAAACAACTGGTCGAACATGGCGTTGGCCAAATTGCGATTCTCGAGAGCTTTGCAGTAGGCGGCCTCACTTACCGCGAGGCCGACTTCGATCAGGGCGGCAAACTCAGGGCTGATCTGGTCACCATAGGTGTCGAATTCATGCGATCGGGCGCGGGCGGCCTCGTACGCCATGACAGTTTCCTGTGCGGAGGTCAGTTTCGAAAACAACTGTGGGTGCGCGACCTCAAGTGTTTCCGTGCCGGCCTCGGCCAAGCACGCCAATGCGCGGGAACAGGTGTCCCGCATCTCGATATCGCCTTCCTGCCAATGCGGGCCCCGCATAAGGCCGATGCGCGGCAGGGTTTCGCCGAAATCCGGAGGATTTGGCGGTTCGGTGCCGGTCAGAACGGCGCGGGCAAGCATAAGGTCGTACGGATCGCGCGCCAAGATCCCCAATGTGTCGAGCGACGATGACAGCGCCATCACCCCGGACAGGTCGAAACTTCCAGTCGTTGGCTTGAACGCAGCAACGCCGCAGTATGCTGCCGGCCGGATCAGCGAGCCGGCGGTTTGTGAGCCGAAGGCCAGCGGCGCCATGAAATCCGCCACCGCGGCTGCAGATCCCGAGGAGGATCCGCCGGGAGTGTGATCCGGATTATGCGGGTTTGCCGTCCTACCCGGCCGAAAATAGGCGAACTCCGTCGTCACGGTCTTGCCGACGGGAATGGCGCCGGCATCAAGGAACGCCTGCACGCATGCAGCGGTCCTCCCAGGGGAGCGCTTTCGATAGGTCTCGAAGCCCCAGCCGGTCGGCATGTCGTGCGTGTCGATGATATCCTTGATGACGAACGGGACGCCGTGGAGCAGGCCGCGAGCCGGTATTGGGTCGGCTGCGCCGGCCCGTTCCATGGCGCGCTCCGCGTCGAGGAACTGAAAAGCGCCGATTACGCCTTCGCGAGCTTCGATGCGTGCAAGATGCGCGGCCATGACCGCGCTGGGGGTCGTTGAACCATCTCGGATCAGCCGCGCCAGTTCATGTGCCGACAGGCGGTTTAGTTCTTTCATGTATCAAGCGCATCCAGAGCGGCGGAAAAGGGCGCCACAGGCATGTTGTAGATGCCGCCTCCCAGGCGTCCCGCCTGACCCTGACTGTCAAGGATACCCAGGCCGACCACCGGCCCGGCGTTTTGCGCAACAACTGCGCGCGCCGTACTGCCCAACCCGACGCCCAGGTCGCGAAAGTCGGGATGTGCTCCAACCGACAGGCTCGAACTGCGCGCTGCCGCGTCGTCGGGCAGGTACGGCCCGAGGTTCTTTTGCTGTTCGGGAGAAAGCGCGATCGCCATGGCGCCAAGTCCAAAGGCCTCGATCACGGCGCTATCACCGATGGCGCCAAGGGCGCGGTCACTCGCCAGATCCACGTCGAATTTGCCGATGGGTGGAGAGGCTTCTGTCGTGAACCATTGACCCGAAAGACCGGAGATTTGGATTCCCACCTCGCGCCCGTTGCCACCTGCAGCAGTGACAAAGCTCGATCCTTCGATGCCTTCGGCCAGCTTCATCATGATCTTGGTGGCGGCCATCCAGAGATTGAGGAAAAGCGAAGGCGACGAGGCCATGAACTCGAGCACGTCGTTGTCGGATATGCCGTTTGCGGTGCGGTCCGTCAGTTCCGCAACCAGTGCCGAGGTTGAGACCGGGGTCCGCCCGTGGCAATCGTCGCCGCCGGCCAGGCCCGCCGCCGCAAGCGGGACCAGGGCCAGGCCTTCCGCCAACCCTCCTTCCAGCACGTCCAGAAACCTCGTGTTGAGCCAGCGAATATGCTCCAGCACGGCCTCTGACCGAAGCCCCAACCGCATCGACGGTCGCGACCCGCCGTTTATCGGTGTGAAAACCCGGTGCCGGCCTTGCCAGGCGTCATAGACGGCGTGCAGCGGCATCGACGCGGAGACTACCGCGGCGAGCGGGACCACCACATCATGGTCCTGGGCCGGTTTGAGGACGATCTCACCCCTCGTTATCATTGCCCCCGCCTGATGGAAATCACGGGCAATCCCCTCGAAAACGGCGGCGACGCAGGCGGAATTGAAGATCGGCGCGGTGATGAGTTGCGGCGTTGCGAATGCGGGGCCTGCATGCAGCAGCACGTTCTCGGCCAGCCCCAGCGCATCCTTTCCGGTGTTGAACCGGTTCCAGACCGGCTGCGTCACCATTGCCCTGTCGAATGCCAGCCGGTCGGCGGGGTGCACCATCAAGAGATCTCCGGCGGGATGACCCAGGTTTCCGAAAAATAGAGAAAGGCGGTCGTCGTCTCGAAACCAGCCTGCACCCTGGTCCCCAGCACGCCGGGCAGGGCATGCCCGTTGACGATGATCTCTGCACTTTGCGCCGGCACCAGCAGGGTGAACATGGTGTGTTCCGCGGTGCCGACCTGATCAGGGGTGAGTTCCAGTGCGCGCGGCGGTTCCAGATCCTCCCAGACCAGTTCCACCGTCAGATCGCCTCCCGTGATCGTCTCGGAATATCGGTGCCCCACCGGATCTCCTGACGAACGCACCGTCTGCGCGTGTAGCTCTGGAATGGCTGCGAAGGCGGGAGCATTGGCGAAGGCGGCCAGCTTGGCGATGAAATTTTCCTTAAGAAACGCGGTAAGCGCGGCGTTATCCGACAGTATCACATTGGGCGCCCCGGACATTCCCTCGACCGCGCCCGGGGTGCCGTAAAGCAAAAGCACCTGTCCTTGACCGGCAGGCGACCACGCGACGCGAAAGAACAGCGCCATTGCCGAGAAGTCGCCATTGGCGTCCTTGAGCAGAATTCCGGGATTCTCGCCGGTCCAATCCACGGTTCCGGGCGTGACTGGTTCGTTGAGGGGCATCAGCTTTCCTCCTGCGGCGTGACCCATGTCTCGGAAAAGGCCAGAAAGGCGGTGGACATCGTGCGGCCAAAGAACTGCCGGTCGGCGACCTGGCCGCGCAACGCTGTGCCATTGATCCTGACTTCGGCTGTTTTCGCTTCGAGAAACACCGAATACATCTCGTGCGCCTTGGTGGCGGAATTCTCTTTCGTGACCTCCACCGGCAATGGCGGCCCCATGTCGCGCCAGATCAACTCGAGCGTCACGCCCGAGCCCCTCAACGTCTCGGAATAGCGGCCTTTCAGATCGCCAGGGCGTTTCTCGACACTGGCGCAGTCGAGCCAGGTCATCGCGCCAAGCCCCGCCTTGCCGATGAATGTGGGCATCCTGGTCACCCACTCATCTACGATCCAGCGCATCAGGCGCTGGTTGTCGGTCATGATCAGGTTCGGCACACCTGGCCAGCCCTTGGCGTCATCCGGAGCGCCAAGCACCAACCCGGCATGGCCGCGCCCATAGGGTGACAGGACCACGCGGAAAAACAGGGCCAAAGTGTCATATTGGGCGTTGGCAGGATCCTTCTTCAGATAGATGCCTGGATTCTCTCCTGACCATTCAACCTGACCTGGATTGATCGATACCCGCTTCATGTCCAGCTCTCCTCGTACTCTTTCAGCGCCGTTTCGATGTGAGATCGCCTTTCTCTGCCAGCCAAGTGATCGCCGGATTTGAGGATGTCGGCCACCTTGAAAGACACTTCCTTCAACAGCGCGCCATCGTCGCGACCCTCCTGCGCCGGAATGCGCAGCACGGTGTCACCGGCATAGGTCGGAATTACACCCTTGAAATTGTTTGTCGGCTGCGACGGTCTCTCGCCATTTTGCAGCGCCCGGATCGCGTTGCGCACCATGCGCCGCGCCTTGGCCACGCCGCGATCCGTGAACGACAGGTTTTCGCGCGCATGAACATTGATCGGGCCCTGGCTGACCCATGCGTCGTAATCGCCGGGATCCCTCTGACGCATCTCGTAAGGCCGGTCCGGACCCTGACCATAGAAATCGGTCTTGCCGAAACCTACCTGGCTGCGGTCGGTCAAACCGCGCGGGTCGTCATTGAACAATGCATCACGGAAATGACGCCAGGCGATAACCATGGTGGTGGTGTCGTCGATCGGCGTGATCCATCTGGTCAGGCCGCCGCGCCCGAAATAGCGCGACCGGTCCGGCACCGGGAAATGGCCGCCATTCTGAGTGAACGACGGCAGCATGTGATCGTGCACCCGCACCCAGACGAAATCGCCATCCCGTCGGACATTGGTGTAAAAATCGCCCGTTGCGCACTCGTGAAACTCGATCATCGGCATGTGTGCAAATGACTCGTGAAACTGAACGCGCGCAGCCCGCGTGTGCAGGTAGACCACATGGAACGGGTCCCAGGCGTTTTCCATCACCTGGAGCCAGTTGCAGGGTGACTTGATGAGATAGGGCACAAGTTCGTCCCCTTCGTCATCGAAGGTATCCATGACGGGAAACGGGGGTTGTTCGGCGTGCGGGCCCATATAGGCAAATGCCAACCCCTTGTATTCAATCACCGGGTAGGCCCCCAGGCACGCCTTCTTCCGGACCTGGCTCGCGGGGGGTTCGCAGGGAGTCTCCAGGACGGTACCGTCCAGCCCGTATTTCCAGCCATGATAGGAGCAGCGGATGCCGCCTTCTTCGATGATGCCGAACTCCAGGCTCATGTTCCGGTGGCGGCAATGCAGATGGGTCAATCCCAGCTTGCCGTCCTTCTTCTCGCGGAACAGCACAAGATTTTCGCCGAGAATGCGAATGCGGTAGGGCAGATCGCCAATCTGATCGGTCATTGCCACGGGCATCCAGTACCGTCGCAGGTACTCTCCACAAGGTGTACCGGGGCCAACTTCCGTCAGTTCGGTATCATGTTTCCGAGACCAGACGGCCTGCTGATCGTGGCCGCGGAAATTTCCTTCGGGAGGCTGGAGGAGGTCGGTCATTTGTTTTTGGATCCTAATGCATGTTTCTTGACTAAATCTGGGCGGTCAAGGAAACGGGTCAGGCATTGTTCGCGTTCCGGTCCAGATTGACTTGTCCTGGAGGAACTCGCGGACGGCATGGGGGCCCAGTTCCCGGCCATAGCCTGACGACTTGACGCCTCCAACCGAGCTGCCCGGATCGACGCTACGATAGTGATTCAGGTAGACTGTCCCGGCTTCGATCAGATCAGCGATGCGGGCGGCCCGGTCCGTGTCGGTGGTCCACACGCCCGCCGCAAGGCCGTATGAGCTGTCATTGGCTTGTGCGATGGCGTCTTCCTCGCTCTCGAATGTCGAGATGGCCAGAACCGGTCCGAACACTTCTTCGCGCCAGATCTGCATGTCTCGCGTGACCCGATCAAAAACCGTGGGACCGACATAAAAACCGGTCAGGCCCTTTGCGCTTTCCGTCCCATCGAGAAGGCAGCGCGCGCCTTCGGCCTTGGCCCGCATGATCATCGCGCGCACTTTTTCCAGGTGGAGTGCATTTGCCAGCGGCCCGACCTGAGTGGCCTGGTCCGTCGGATCGCCCATTTTCAGGCGGCGTGCACGGTCCAGAATCCGTTCGGTCAGCGCGTCCTTGAGCGACGCCTCAACGATCAGGCGCGAACCGGCAACGCAGGTCTGCCCGTTGGACAGGAATATTCCCGACAGGATTCCGTTGACCGCATTGTCCAGGTCGCAATCGGCAAACACCAGCTGTGGCGACTTGCCGCCGAGTTCCAGCGTGGTTGGTATGACACGTTTGGCGGCTGCCTCTGCGACCTTGGCTCCACCTGAATCGGATCCCGTAAAGGTCACCTTGCGCGCCAGGGGATGGCGCACCAACGCGTCACCCACCTCGTGTCCATATCCTGTCACCACATTCAACAGGCCGGATGGAAGACCCGCGGCATGTGCCAGACTGGCGAACTGCAGCGTTGATGCCGAGGCCATCTCCGATGGTTTGACGACCACTGAGTTTCCCGCTGCTAATGCCGGAGCAAGTTTCCAGGCAAGAATCATCAGCGGTGAATTCCAGGGAGTGATCGCCACCACCACTCCGTAAGGCAGGAAACGTGTCGCACATTCAACCCCAGGGACCGAGACGTCCTGTTTTTCCGGCACCACGCGACGCGCCTGCTCGGCAAAATACCGATACCAGCCGTGCAGCCCCGCGAACTGCCCGCGTATTTCCGCGATTCGCTTGCCGTTGTCTCGTATTTCAGGCTCGACAAGCTCTTCCCAACCCGCCTCGATCCCGTCGGCAAGTTGATCCAGTTTATCTGAACGCTCGCACGCGGACAATCGCGACCATCGACCGAATGCCGCATGTGCCGAGCGCATGGCGCAGTCCACATCGTCCTCGCCACACCTGGCGATTGTGCACCATGCTTCCGCGGTTGCCGGGTCAACACTCTCGATAACCAGCCCGTTCCAGGTCACGAAACTTCCGTCCACGAATGGCGCGAATGCCTTCACCAACCGCGCTCTGCCAGGGACCACGCCGCGGAGTCAAAAGTTGCCATTGGCGAAAAACAGCTGGCAAACTCGGTGTCGACAGACCTGATGACAATCGATCTCCGGCCAATCTTGTCCGCGATGATCATGCAGGCCCTCCGGATAAGGTCATGGGCGTCCCTTGATGCCCAATGTATAATTTTTTTGAAATCCACTTGTCAATGACCTGGCAAGATGTGATGTATGAAAAAATTCAAACATGGGTTCGGTTGAGGATGCTTCACGCAAAGGCTGGGATTGCGAAGATACGACCGCACATGCAGGGTGGTCACGACGAAAGCCTGCCTCCGATCACGGTGGCGTTGAATTCGAATGAAAACGCCTATGGGCCCTGCGCGCATGCCCTTGCGGCAGCGCGTGCGGTGGTCGTCAGCCTCGAGCGCTATCTCGAGAATCCCGGACGGATCCTGGCCTCTGCACTGGCGGAACGGTTCGGTCTGGACGCCCGGAGAATTGCGATCGGTCCTGGCTCCGACGACCTGCTGGCGCGGCTTGCCCGGGCCTACCTGGGGCCTGGAACCGAACTTGTTCGCAGTGCCAACGGCTATCTCAAGGTACCGAATTACGCATACGCCAACGATGCCGACGTAATCTCGGTCGAGGACGACCGCTTCAAGCTCTCGGTCGATAACATGATCGCGGCGCTGAATGAACGGACGCGTATCGTCTACCTGGCGAATCCCGAGAACCCGGCTGGCACGCACAACAGCGGGAAAGACGTCCGCCGCCTTCACGCCGCCCTGCCTGATGACGTGCTCCTCGTGATCGATAGCGCCTACGAGGAGTACTGCGATGCGCCAGACTACGAGTCCGCGACAAGGCTGGTGGAAGAAGCGGACAATGTGGTCATGTGCCGGACTTTTTCGAAGATTTTCGGCCTGGCCGGTGCGCGCGTCGGATGGCTCTACGGCCCCGAGGAGGTCGTTGACACCGTCCAGCGCATCGGCCTGACATTTCCGGTAGCCACACCCTCGGTTGCGGCCGCTGTCGCGGCATTGGAGAACACGCCTCACACGGAATTCGTCGCCCGGGCGAATGTGCGGGAACGGCGGTGGATGACGGCCGAGATGGAGGCATTGGGCCTTTCGGTGGTTCCAAGCCAAACGAACTTCATCCTTGTGCATTTCGGGGACAAGGAGAAATCGGCCGAAGCGGCGACCGCGACTCTGCGGCGCAAGGGCATCGCGCTCCGTCGGTTTGCCTCGCCCGCATACAGGAAACATGTCCGAATAACGCTTGGGCATCATCATGATCTGGCGGCGGCCCGGGACGCACTTGCCGAATTTCTCGATGGAGACGTCTGATGCTGGCCGGTTCGGGTCCCGCCATGCCCGGTGTCGCTCGCCCGTCGGGCGCAAGGATCATTGCCCAAATAAAAAAGGCCGGTGTGCGGGAAATCGTGGCGTTGCCTGATCTTGTGACAAGCGATGGCTTGCTTTGGCCGATCTCCGAGGATCCCGAACTTCGGCTGACGCGCGTGTGCAAGGAAGATGAGGGCGTCAGCATTTGCGGCGCCATGTCCTACAACGGTACCCGCGCCTTGCTCTTGATGCAGCAGACCGGCCTGATGGATTCGCTGAATGCGATCCGTGCGATCGGCGTCGACTACGAGTTGCCTGTCGTCATGATGGTGGGCCTGCAGGGGAAGGAACCGCATCTGCATCCTGACGCGTCGTCAGCCTATGGCGTGCGCATCGTTCGTCCGGTGCTGGACGCAATGGGATTGTCGCATTCACTGATCGAAACCCCCGGCGACGAGGCCCACATCGCGCTGACCATCGATGCAACCTATGCGGCGTCGCGGCCGCATGTGTTTCTGGTCGGCCGCCCACCGGAGCCACCATGACTCTCCGCCGTGACGACGCCTTGCGGGCCCTGATCCCGCATGTAGACGACGACGATGTCGTCGTCGCCGTCTATCAAAGCTGCTTTGACTGGCTTGCCCTGTGCCCGCGCCCGCTGAACTATGTCGCGGTCGGAGCGATGGGGCAGGCTTCGTCCCACGGGCTCGGGCTCGCCCTTGCCAATCCCGATCGGAAAGTGATCGTTCTGGATGGCGATGGCAGTCTTCTCATGAACCTCGGCTCGCTGGTGACGATAGCCAGCGCCGCGGTGACGAACTTCCACCATTTCCTGTTTGCAAACCGAACCTACGAGGTGAACGGAGCGCATCCGGTTCCCGGGGCCGACAAGGTCGACTTCGAAGACATGGCGCGCGCGGCTGGATACGCCGGCGCGCAGAGCTTTGATGATCTGGATGGTCTGACAGCCACCTTGCCCGAGGTGCTGCGTACCCCTGGGCCGCAGATGTCCGTGCTGAAGATCGTCCCGGGCGACGCGTATCCGTGTGACTATGCGTACATTCACAGTGCCGAGGCACGCCGAAGCTTCAGAAAGGCCCTCAACAGACGTTGATCGCGGCCGGCGCCACGACGAGATGCCGGGGCCAGCGCCATCATATTCGTTGGTCGAAATCCGGCAATGCCGCCTCGATCACAGGATGACGAGATCCGATACGAAAATCATGAAAATAACCTTCAAGCAGATTGATGCCTTTCGTGCTGTCGTCTCGGCCGGTTCTGTCACTGCGGCAGCGGAAGTACTGGGGACATCTCAACCTGCGGTCAGCCGGCTGGTTTCCGACCTTGAAAAGGAAGTGGGCTATCAACTTTTCCAAAGGGTCGGCAGGCAGCTCGAGCCAACGGAGGAAGCGCGGCTCCTCGCGAAGGAAGTACAGCAGGCCGTCACCGGGATGAACCACATAAAGGATTCCGCGGCCGAGATCGGTACATTCGGCCATGCGCGCCTGAGCATCATAACCTCGCCGTCCTTCTCCTCCTACATCACACCTGAGCTGATTGCGGAATTCGCCTACGCCTGCCCGAATGCAAAGGTGACATTTGACATCGGTCAGGACGATGCCACCGTCGAATGGATGGTCACCCAGAGATTTGACTTCGGGATCAGAGTGTCGAAGCCGACGAACCCGACAGTCGAGAGACGCCTGATCGACGAAAACCCGCTGTTCTGCATAGTTCCCAAGGGTCACGAATTAGCGAAACGTGACATTGTTCGGCCCAAGGACTTGGCTGGCGAGCGACTGATATCATACATGGCGGATTCGCACCTTCAGATCCAATTGGACGAACTGTTCCGGCGGCACGGGATCGAAAACGACCGAAAGTACGAACTCAGGACAACCAGTGCAATTCGTGGCCTGGTCGCGTGTGGCCTGGGTGTCGCAGTTATCGGCAGTTGGTACGAGCCCGAGCAGTTTCTGCCCGAATGCATCGCGATTCCGTTCGAGGCGGCGTTGAAGATCCAGGCGTTCCTTTTCTGGTCGAACCGGCGCCCGCTCTCACCGATGGCAGAAAGGTTCAGGAAACTCGCGGAAAAACGTTTCATATCCCGTTGAGTGACATCGTTTGAAGGCGATCACGCAGCCGTCATTGCACAACAAGGTCAGCATGTTCGCCTGGCAATCCCAATCGCCCCATTGCGTGTGCGGCAAGTTGCCGAAGACACCGTGAGATTCTCTCGGGCGGATCCTGCCAGTTCGGTGTCTGACCAGTCGTCCCCGGTGATATGCATCGCGAAATTCAGCACCTTTGATGATAATTCTATTGCATTCAACTCACAAACACTCGCCAGGATCCTGGATCATGGAGTTGGTCCTGGCAGGAGACAACGATGGCGTTTCTCCGACCTTGCCAGGCGCCAAGACTTTTCGTTTCCCGGACCGGAATGCAAAAATACATGGACAAGACATCGCAAAAAGGGACACTATCGGCAGATCAAACAGATCGATGCTCGGGAGGGGAATGCATAAAGCTGGGAACCAACCCCGACATTGTTCACAGTCAAGCAAAGAAGGGAGAAGTTCCAATGAAGACATTCCGATTTGTGCGGGCTGCTGTGGTCGCGTCTATTGCCGCTGCCAGTGCAGTGTTCGTACCAATCAGCTCCGCGACCGCCGAGGAGACCACAATCAGGCTTCCGAGTTGGTGGTTCGGTGAACCAGGCAACGAGGTTTGGTTGAACAAGGTCATCGAAGCCTTCATGGCCGAAAATCCCGACATCAAGGTTGATGGATACAACCTGTCTTACGGCGCCTATGCCGATCAGATGATGTTGGAGATCAGTTCCGGGGCACCTCCCGATGTCATCCATCTCACCAATCTCAACATTGGCGACTACCTGAGAAACGATCTGCTGCTCCCGCTTGATGAGTTCATTGCGCAGAGCGACATTAGCGAAGAGACATTCACACCCGCCCAGTTTGCGGCCCCGATCGTCACGGACGGAAAGACCTACGGCGTCATCCACATGGTTGCCAATTACATTCCGTTCTATAACGCGGAGTTGCTGTCCGCGGCCGGTTATGAAGAGTTCCCGAACAATCCGGCTGATTTCATGGCGATGGCTCAGGCACTGACCAATCCGCCTGAACAGTTTGGTTATGCGGCCATGGTCAAGCCGGGCAGCTACGTCGAGACTTACATGGATGTGGCGCAGTGGGTAATCGCCAGCGGTGGCAGCTTTGCCAAGGGTGGTGTGCCCACGCTGAACGATCCAGCCAACGCGGAAGCGATCGCGAATTTCAAGGCGATGTTCGATTCCGGTGTCATGCCGCGCGATGTCGACAAGTCCACCTATCGCCAGATGTGGTGGCAGGGGAAAGTGGCGGTCCTGTTCGATGGTTCGTGGATGATGGGTTTCGCCCGTCAGGAAGCACCGGAAATCACCTCGAAGCTTGCGACGGCGCTCATGCCGTGGCCGGGCCATCTCACGGCGTCCGCGTTCCAGATCTGGTCAGTTCCGCGGGGGGCGGCAAATCCCGAAGCGGCATTCAAGCTGATCGAATTCATGCAGAGCCCAGAGTGGCAGGTGGAGATGGTGTCGATCACGAACACCGTGTCGCCACGCTTCGGGAGCCTGCCGGATGGTTACCTGGATGAAAATCCGTGGTTCGCCACGTTCCAGGAAGCCTCGGACAAGTACGCCGTGTCGATCATGCCCGAGGGTCTTGAGGCTTACGGTAACGAGATCCTCAAGATCATCGCCGACAAGATCGAGGAAATCCTGTACCTCGACGCTCCGATCGAGGCTTCGCTTGATGAAGCCCAGGCCGAAGTCGAAGCACTGATCGGAAGCTAGGACTACCGAAATATCCCGGGACGGAACGACCTCCGTCCCGGGCCAGCCCGATGGGTAGGCAGGACTCTGCCGCCGAGGGTTTGTGCGGCAGGCGGAACCCTGTGGAGGCGGAATGACGGCAGTGCATCGATCCCGTACCATCCATGCGACCCGCTGATTTCGCCGACAGTCAGGATCGGTGGTTTCCGGCCGTCATGCTCGGGCCGGTTCTCGTCGTCATATTTGCTCTGGTGATTGCACCGCTGGTCTGGGGCCTCCGGATCAGCTTGACCGACAGCAGGATGATCGGGCTCGGGTTCAAGGATGGGCTGACCCTACAAAACTACAGGTCGCTCCTTGCCGATCCGGACGTTTGGAACGCAGTCTGGGTCACGATCCTGTTCTCGGGTGGAACTGTTGTTGGCAGTGTCGTGTTGGGCATCGTCGCGGCACTGGTACTTGACCGGGATTTCATTGGGCGGGGGTTCGTCCGGGTTCTCGTCATCCTTCCCTGGGCCGTTCCACATGTCGTCGCTGCCCTGGTCTGGCAGTGGATGTACAACCCGGACTTCGGCGTCATGAATTTCGGCTTGCTGCTGCTGCCGTGGGTGACTGCAACGCCCAAGTGGTTAAGCGATCCCCAATTCGCACTTCTTGCCATTGTCCTGGTCAATGTCTGGAAGACATACCCGTTCGCCGCTCTTCTGCTGCTCGCTGGACTGCAAACGATCAGCGATGATCTGTACGAAGCATCGGAGATCGACGGCGCCGGCCCCGTGCGCCGGTTTTTCGACATCACGCTGCCTGGATTGCGGCGGGTTCTCGCAATCGTCGTGCTGTTGCTTCTTATCTGGAGCTTCGGCAACTTCGTTTTCATCTTTCTGATGACCCAAGGCGGTCCGGCCGGTGCCACGAACGCTCTCGTCGTGCACATCTACTTTGAGGCTTTCCGCTTTTTCAGGGCCGGCTCGGCGTTCTCGATGGGCGCGCTGCTTCTTGTCATGTCGATCATCCTGACCTCGGCCTACCTCCTGATCTCGCGCGAGCAGGATAATGCCTGATCTCGGTTCAATGCGCAGCGTCGAAACCGTTGGGCCGCGCATCACCGCAGCAGCCGGGCGCGTCGCATTCGCCGCCGCGGTATTGTTGCTGTGTTCGGTGGGAGTGTTCCCCTTCTACTGGATGTTCGTCACTTCGATCCGTCCGAGTGCCGAGATCTTTGAATTTCCGCCACGCATTCTTCCGAGTGCCGACTCGGTCTTTTCTCCCTACCTGACGCTCTTCGAGGAGACCGGACTTGCGCAATGGCTCTGGAACTCCGCCGCGGTGTCAATCGCGACGGCGTTCTTTGCGTGCCTGTTCGGAGCGATGGCAGCGTACGCACTTTCCCGTTTCCGCTTCCGTGGTCGCGAGGCGTCTCAAGTCGCGCTCCTTGCGACCCAAATGTTTCCCGCGATCCTCCTTGCCCTTCCGATGTTCATCTTCTTCGCCCAACTCGGTTTGCTGGACAGTCTGTTCGGTTTGTCGCTCGCCTATCTTGCCTTCCTGATCCCGGTAGCGGCGGTTCTTCTCAAGGCCTTCTTTGACGCAATTCCGGTAGAACTCGAGGAAGCCTCGCTGATCGACGGCGCCTCGCGCATCCAGACACTGTTTCACATCACCCTGCGGCTGTCGCTGCCCGGGCTTGCTTCGACGTTCCTGTTCTGTTTCATCGTTTCATGGGATGAGTTTCTGTTTGCGCGGATATTCATCCGTCAGCCGGACAATTGGACCGTTTCGCTTGGCCTTGCCTCGTTTTCCGGCGAATTTGTCACGCCTTGGGACCAGGTGATGGCTGCCGCAACGATCATCACGCTTCCCGCTGCGGTTATCTTCCTGGCGTTGCAGAGGTACCTGGTTCGTGGCCTGACGGCTGGCGGCCTCAAGGGTTGACAGGGGAGATCATGGCCACAGCCCGACTCGAAAGTGTCACCAAACGCTATCCGGACCAACTGGCGGTAGACCGGGTCGACCTCACAATCGAGCAAGGGGAGTTCCTGGTCCTGGTGGGTCCGTCCGGCTGCGGCAAGTCAACCACGCTACGCATGATCGCCGGGCTGGAGCACGCAACCGAAGGCAGAATCTGGATTGGTGACAGACTTGTCAATCATGTCTCTCCGCGTGATCGCGACGTGGCCATGGTGTTCCAGAACTACGCGCTCTATCCGCACATGAATGTGCAGAAAAACCTTTCCTACGCACTGCGACTGCGCCGCGTTCCCAGGTCGGAGATCGAAACGCGCGTTCGTCGAGTTGCAGATTCGCTTGACCTGACGCGGCTCCTCGCCCGCAAACCCGGACAGCTATCAGGTGGCCAGCGCCAACGTGTCGCCCTCGGCCGCGCCATCATTCGCGAGCCCAAAATCTTCCTCATGGATGAACCACTGAGCAATCTGGACGCAAAGCTGCGCGTGCAGACGCGGTCCGAGATCACGCGGCTGCAGAGGAACCTGGGCATTACCACGGTCTACGTTACCCACGACCAGAGCGAAGCAATGACGATGGGCACGAGAATCGTCGTCATGAATGACGGGAGGATCCAGCAAATTGATCCACCGCGCCAACTCTATCGCTACCCCGCAAACGCCTTTGTAGCGCGATTTATCGGCACGCCTCCAATGAACATGGTGACATGTCGACTGGAACAGGCCGACGAGACGGTCAGGCTGGTCGGGGACTGTGCAAATGCACCTTGTCCCGACACCGCGAGGTTGGCGCTGGCTGCTGCAGGTGAAACCTTCATGGTCGGGTTTCGCCCGGAAGACATCAAGGTTTCCGGGGACATCGCAAACGGCGCCTTTGGCGGCGAGGTCATTGCGGTCGAGGATCTTGGTCACGAGGCGCTGGCAACCGTGTCTGCTGGCGGTGCACAATTCATCGCGCGACTCGCTCCTGACATCGGGGAACGGGTGCGACTCGGAGAACGAGTCGGATTCTCGGTGGATTCGGCAAGGCTGCGCTTCTTTAGCCGCGAGACAGGCGCGGCGATCCTGACAAAGGGTGTCGGACAATCAGGAAATCAGGAGATGAACCAGCGATGACCACGTTGATTACAGGTGCGACCGGACGGGTCGGCCGGGAATTGGTGTCTGTTCGCAAGGCAAGGGGCGATCGCATCCGCGCACTCGTGCTGCCGGGCGATCCGGGCCTTGCGGCGCTCAGGGATGAGGACGTGGAGGTTGTCGAAGGGTCGCTGACGGACCGGGGGGCCGTTTCGGAGGCCGTCGCCGGCGTCAACCGCATCGCTCATCTTGCCGCCGCCATGCTGTGGGACGCATCCGCCGACCGCAAGTTGTTCGAGCAGAACATTGCCGGGACGTTCTACCTGATGGACGAGATCGTTCAACAGGGGTGCAAGCTTGAGCGTTTCTTTCTCGCCAGCAGTGACGAGGTCTATCCCTCTCTCAAGGCCAGGTACCTGCCAATCGACGAGCCACATCCTCTCAACCCGTACAGTTTCTATGGTTTGACGAAGGAAACCAATGAACGGTTTTCGTTTTATTACCATAGAGCGCACGGCATTCCCGCGACCGTCGCACGTTTCGCCCTGATCGCAAGATCCGAGGAGATTCTTCGACCCGATGGCTGGTCGGGTCGCTTCATGTTCGTCGCGCCCATGCGTGATCTGTTCACGGCACTGAATCGTCCGGATAGCGCTGCCGCAATCGACGCCGCGTGCCATACGGAGCCCGCGTCGACGCTTCTTCTTGCACTTGATGAAGACGGCGAGCCATATGAGTTTCACATGTGCGACGTCAAGGATGTCGTGGCTGGAATTGACCTGATGCTGAACCATCCGGCAGCCATCGGCCAAGTCTTCAATCTCAGCGGGCCGGCGCCGTTCTCCTACCGTACTGCCGTCGAGGCGCTTCACCAAGCCACGGACTTGCCGTTCATTGAAGTGAGGATTCCGGGGCCGCCAATCAGAATTGCCCACGACATTTCCAAAGCGCGTTCAAGTCTGGGTTATGCGCCCGAGCGCGACATACGGAGAATTATCGCCGATGCGCTTACGGGGGAATGATTTTTCCGATCAGAGCGCCGCAACCCACACGCGATGCACAGATCTTGGCAGGTCGCATGCGTGTCGCTCGAACGAGATTCAGTCAACTCGTTCTGGCCGAGACAGGCATCCGCTTCGGGGCAAGATGCCGTCGATTGGTGATCAAAACGGATAACTCGCCGCGTTGCTCGATTGCAATTTCCGGCTTCCTGTCGCTCCAACGCAAGTCCGATCGGTCGGGAATACGGAATCGGCATTCGCCGCTCAAACGGGCGGTCTCTGAGTCGGCCAAGGTCAGGACTGAAGCGATGAAGGGGAATGCAGCGACATGCCCGGAAACTTCCCTCCGCCAGCCAGATGGCTCCAAGAGGTCGGATGGGTCAGAAAAGCGCAGCGATCAAATCGGCAGCCCTGTCTCGGGCGCGCTCCATGCTGCCACTCGCGAATAGCGCGATCCGGACAGGATACGTGTCGCGTTCGTAATCGGCTTCTCGCGGGAGGTAATTCAGGAATCCGTTGCAAACATCAAGAACCGCAACCGTGATATTCGGAAAACGCTGGCGCAGCGCGATCTGAACATCGCTGTAGAACTCGACCGGCGCGCCAACCAGCACCGATCTTCCAAGTCGCCAGACATAAATCGGCAGGTCATGACTGTCTCCCCGGCCTACCTTCTGACGTATTGCCAGCCGGCGTTCCGCACGTTCGCGTTCGAAACCATCCGGTGCCCGTTCTATCGCGTCCCTGCACTCTTCTATCGACGGCAGTTCGGCAAGTTTCAGCCGTACTGTATCGCATTGAACGGCAAAGGAGGCGTCAGGTTCCGACGCCTCCAATCTCCACCTGCCAAGCGTTGCCCCGGATTCCTCGCGCTTGGCGAAGACCATGCGATGGCCGGGAGGGAACATGCCTGCAAGCACGGATAGTGCTGCGTATCCCAGTTCGCGGCCGTTCTGGTCTGCGGCCTCAACATTGTCCTCAAAGCTGCGCCGGGGCGTCAGGTCGCCGTCTGCTCCATGAAGAAACATGCACAATGCCCCGCCGGTCTCGCGCTCAACCAGTTCCCGCATGGCCCCGATATAGTCCGGCGACACAAGACGATTTCCGCCACCCAGCGAAGTCGGATGCGCCGCATAATTGACCAGAGTGGCGATGATATTGCCGTCAGCCGATGCCACCCGCCCTACGACCAGCGTGTCATCGACCTTGCGGCCCGGATTCAGGCCACAGATGATCTCGCCGGTTTCCGGGAGAACCAGGTCGCGGTCATAGGCCAGGCCACAATGGCCGGTAGCCCAACTCAGGGTTGACGGTCTCGCAGCCGCGCGGGACCGGATTATGACCTGCCGGCAAGCGGCGAGGATCTTCTCGCGATACGGGATGATCAGGTGGCCCCCCGGGGCTGACGCGCGGGCGGGGTCCGTGAAGGGTGCGCCGTGGCTGTGGGTGACGTGCAGAATCAGTGCGCCTGGCGCAGGACGGAATTCCGCTTCCAGCGGCAGGCGTATGCCTTCCTCGTCTTCCCTGGATAGCCAGACCATCAGGTCTACGGTCAAGAGATAGAGTGGTGAACCTTCATCTGCAGGGAGAATTGTCATGCAGGTTGCGTGAAGCGACCTGTGCAGACCGTCGGCTATGTCATGTTTGGCACTTCCCCAGGTGCGTGCGTACATTCCCTCCGGCGGGTTGATCTCGGCTCTGGCAATGCCGATGCGTCCCTGAAACTCGTTCTGAACCAGCGGCGGGATGGTGTGGTTTCGAGTCATGTTTCTTCCCTGCGGGTCATGTGTTTTTTTCCACGGCGGGATTTTGCTGACCAAATGCGCAAATGGTTTTTCGTTTTCCGCCTGTACCATCGTGGCCAACAGTGCTTGCAGGTTTGGTGCTGTTGCCCTCGCCGCGCACAATAGGTTCATTTGTGGCGGATGCGATAATCCGAGCCATGATGCCATTCCTGGCCAATTGAGCGCCATCGGTCCCGCACGGCCGGGCAATGTACCGACGCGCCCTGCCGCGGACCGGGCCGGCAGGTTCGGATGCGCCATGATCACGGTCGACGGGATGGCGCTGCGGCGTTCCCTTGACAATGCGTCAAGACTCTCCCCCTGAACCATGTACAGGAACTTGCCGCGATTCCGAAACTTGTTCCTGGCCAGCAAGTGGTGGATTGCAAGTCGAACCAGATCGCTGCCTTCTGGCTCCGCCCGACATGATTGATCCGCGCTGCAGGACGGTGACTGCGGAAACAATACATGCCCGGCGAGGTGCCGCCAAGGCGGCAACAGGTCGGGGCGGTGCCGACGTGCCTGACCTGAAGGGTAGCCAAGGCGATCTGCAGGACGACCCCGGGCTGTACATGGAAGTTCCGGAAAACTCTGAAAGCATCCGGGCATCGGAACAAACCGCTGAAGCGAGAGGAGCGATCGCCCTGGTTCCTGCCAGCAGGCAGTTGACTTTGTGCCGCTGGCGCGTTTGTCTGCTTTCCGGAATTTGCGTCGGCGAGCGAGTTACGATGAACGACAGAATAGTACCGAGCGCAACCAGTGGGCAGGTTGATCACGTGATTGCAGAGTTGAAGGATGGATTCTTCTGTGCGCTGATATCGGATGTGCTGGACGAACTGGGGCACACACGCTTGGCGCTCCCGCCGTATATCCGTCCGTTGGACGAAAATCTGAAACTCGTTGGTCGGGCGCGAACGATGCTTTATGCCGACGTGTACGCGCGGCCAGGGCCTGGCGAAAACCACTATGCGCTTGAAATTCAACTGGTCGACAGTCTGGGTCCTGGTGACGTTGCCGTAGCTGCCTGCGGCAAGACGGGAAGGATTGCGCCCTGGGGCGGGCTGTTGAGCACCGCCGCAACTATGCGAGGCGCTTCCGGAGCTGTGATGGACGGCTACGTACGCGACATCCTGCATGTCCGGGAACTGGGTTTTCCCGTGTTCGCCGGGGGGATTGCCCCGCTTGACAGCCAAGGTCGGGGCAAGGTGATCGAAATCGACGTGCCGGTTGAGGTTGGTGGCGTGCTCATCAACCCTGGAGACATCGTATTCGGCGACGCCGATGGATGCATCATCATTCCCCGAGATCTTGAGGATGCTGTCATCGCAAATGGACGGGAGAAACTTGCGGCCGAGAACAAGTCGCAGAAGGCCCTGCTGGAAGGGAATCTTCTCAAGGATGTTTATGACGAATTCGGTGTTCTGTAACGGTAGCCGCGTTTCCTCGCCCTCGTCATCAAACCAGGCGTGCAGAATTCCCGAGGTCGGCTTTTCGACGTGATCATGACGTCGAAAACGGATGACTCGTGGTCGTTGGCGCAAGGCGGATGAGACCGTAGGGGGGCCCATAGCCGCTTGTTCGGGTAGCAGATGTATGTCCCGATTCTGACCTTGTGCTTCTGACAGAGCCACAATCGCTGCCGCCGGAACACACAAGCCAGTAGACAGGGCCGACTTGTCCGTGGTGATGGTCGTTTGCCAATTCGGACAGCGTTGGGTCCAAGCGGCAGATGCGTCCGATGCGGTATCCAGGGAACCCCATCGGTTCATCCGGATATCGGGTCTTCCTTGCGTTGACTGCCAAATTCAACTCGTGTGCCGCATCGCCGTTTCCGCTCACCCAACCCGGCTGCAGAGCCGAACCTGCAAACCGCTCGATGTCGACTCGGCCAAAATGTTCCCTGTACGAGTCGAGGTTGCATAACGCCATTCCGCATTGCTCACCAAACAGGCGTGCATTGCCGCAACTGGGATTTGAATCCCTCGGACGACGCCGGGGCGTCGCCGACGGGTTCGAAGGCGGCCGGATGACTTCCCGCGCCGGTACCCTGCTGCTCCGGGACGCCGACCGATTGTTCGACGTCACCGGACGTCTCGCGGCCCGCTTCGTCTTCCGGTCGGACCCCTTGCACAAGCCATCTTCATCGCATCATCTCGGCCAACAGCCGTGAAATCACCGAAAAACAGGCCTCACCGACGGAATGGTGACGGATACGGACGAACCCATGGTTGACTCCGCCGCCTCCCGGTCACCATTCAGCTTTTTCGAACTTGTCATAGAGGTTCCAGGTCGCCCGAGTTCCAGTCCCGACGGAATCCGCCGCAAAATTCTGCCAGGGTTCCTGACTCGATCGCGGAGCGCAGTCCACCCATCAGTTCCTGGTAGTAATGCAGGTTGTGCCATGTCAGCAGCAAGGACGAAATGATCTCCCGCGCCCGCACCACGTGGTGGAGGTAGCCCCGGCAGTACTGGCGGCAAGCCGGGCATTGGCAGTTCTCATCAAGTGGGCGCGGGTCTTGCCTGTGGCGGGCGTTGCGAAGATTGACCGCGCCACGCCTGGTCAGGGCCTGGCCGGTCCGGCCCGAACGTGTCGGGAGAACACAATCAAACATGTCGACGCCTCGCTCAACTGCACCCACGATATCTCCGGGTTTTCCGACACCCATCAGATAACGCGGACGCGTGTCCGGAAAATGTCCCGATAGTTCTTCGAGGACATCGAACATCTGAAGCTGCGATTCCCCGACGGCCAGCCCTCCAACGGCATATCCGTCGAAACCGATCCGGACCAGCGCCTCGATACTCTCTTCGCGCAGGTCTTCGTAAACACTTCCCTGTTGTATTCCGAACAGCGCACGGCCCGGTTTGTCCCCGAAGGCTTCCCGGGACCGCAGCGCCCAACGCATCGATAGCTGCATGCTGGTCTCCGCATCCTCCCGGCTCGCCGGAAAGGGGGTGCATTCATCGAAGCACATGACGATGTCGGATCCGAGCAGGTCCTGGATTTCCACTGATCTCTCCGGTGAAAGGCGGTGCCGCGATCCGTCGATGTGCGACCGGAACTCGACCCCGCTTTCGTCCAGTGTTCTCAACCCTGCCAGGCTCATGACCTGGAATCCGCCGGAATCGGTCAATATCGGCCGGTCCCAGTTCATGAAACGGTGCAGGCCGCCGAGCCGGGAGACGATTTCCGCCCCTGGCCGCAACATCAAATGGTAGGTGTTGCACAACAGGACGTCGGCGCCGGTTTCGCGAACGTTTTCGGGCAACATCGCCTTGACCGTCGCGGCCGTCCCCACGGGCATGAACGCAGGTGTCCTGATAGCACCCCTTTCCGTCCTGATGCGACCAAGCCTGGCCCGACCGTCCTTGCCAAGGACCCTGAATGAGAACCTGTTATCCATACCGCCCCCGGTTTAACGCTCATCCGCTGCCGGGCCACCTTTTCCATCCGAATTGTGGACAAACACGACTTATTACCTTATTCAATCCGTCAGGAAATGGCCGAAGGAGCTGACCGTGGGACCTGATCAAATGATGGAAGGTGCTCCGCTGATTAAGCCGTCGACGACGGATCACCCTCTCTACGAGCAGATTGTGGATGCTTGCCGAACCGTGCACGATCCGGAAATCCCGGTCAACATCTATGACCTTGGTCTCATCTACACGATCGAGGTCAATGGCGACGGAGTTGTTGATGTCGCGATGACACTGACGGCACCGGGGTGTCCCGTTGCCGGCGAAATGCCCGGCTGGGTTCAGGAGGTGGTGGAAGCGGTACCCGGTGTCCAGGTTGCCAACGTCGAACTGGTTTGGGAGCCGCTTTGGGGCATGGACATGATGTCGGACGAAGCTCGTCTTGAGCTTGGATTCATGTGAAGGGCCAAACCTGCGGCAATTTACCGAATCCCAGTGCTCTGTATTCCGTTCAATCGGCTTGAACAGCAAATCCAGGGGGCGGACGAGCGAAGGCTCGTGCCCGAAACGAAAAATCTAGGTCTGCAATCCTTGAAAAAAAATGGTGTATTGAACCACAGTTAGATGTAACGATGGTGTCATGCCAAACGCGACCTCGGACAATTCAAGCCGACTGAGCGTTTTCGAGGACCAATGCCGGGAAAGAGGTCAATGTTTGGAATTCCGGGAAAACAGCC
Organism: Paracoccaceae bacterium; assembly: GCA_963664045.2. Classification (GTDB taxonomy): domain Bacteria; phylum Pseudomonadota; class Alphaproteobacteria; order Rhodobacterales; family Rhodobacteraceae; genus JAPPHA01. Next base: position 218,626 of record CAXXGT010000011.1, read on the forward strand.
AATCTCTCTGACGAAAACCGCCGCCGCCCGAATCTGCCGGTTGATGGAAGACGGTGCCAAGCAAGGCCTGCGTATCGGCGTGAAGAAAGGTGGCTGTGCAGGAATGGAGTACACTCTGGAATACGTCGATGCCGTTGACGAGCACGACGAAGTTGTCGAGCAGGACGGTGCGCGGATCCTGATCGCACCCATGGCGCAGATGTTCCTGTTCGGGACCGAAATCGACTACGAAACCGGCATGCTTGAGTCCGGGTTCAAGTTCCGGAATCCGAATGTTGTCGAATCCTGCGGTTGCGGCGAATCCATCAAGTTTCGTGAATCGGCCTGAATGCCTACCCCGCTGGCTCTGAATCGCTCGCTTCGAGGATCGTGAAATGGCGCCATGCTTCGGTTTCGCCGGCAGTTTTGGCGGCCTTCTCCCGTAACCCTTGAACCGGACCCTTTGCGCCTTTCGAGCCGACCTCAAGGCAAGTCGTTGTGCCGTTATAGCCTCGAACTCCAACCCGAAGGAACGGCTTTGACATGCAGATGCGCCTGATCGCCGGCAACTGGAAAATGAACGGAACTTCGGATTCGCTCCGCGAGATCACGCCGGTCATCGAAGCGACAATGGAATTTCACTCGGCGGTTCTGATCTGTACTCCGTTTACGCTGATCGACAGGGCGATCACGCATGTTCGTGGCTCACGGGTCACGATCGGAGCCCAGGATTGTCACCCGGAGGCAAAGGGCCCCCACACCGGCGATGTTTCGGCGCAAATGCTGGCCGAAATTGGAGCCACGCATGTCATCACAGGACATTCGGAACGAAGGCAGAACCATCGCGAGACCAATGCACTGGTCAGGGCCAAGGCAACTGCCGCACTTGATGCGGGCCTTGTCCCGATTGTTTGCGTCGGCGAAACACAACGTGACCGCGATGCCGGAAACGCGCTCGATATCGTCTCGGGACAAGTCCGGGAATCGCTGCCGGCCGTACCGCAATCCGGATCCATTGTCGTCGCTTACGAACCGGTCTGGGCCATCGGGACGGGACGGATACCTGCTCTCGGCGACATTGCAGAAATGCATACGCACATCCGGCGCCTGCTGATCGAGGAAATCCCCGGAAGTCACGGCGGCAGGCAGGCGCCAATTCTCTACGGAGGATCAATCACTGCAAAAAATGCCGCGGAAATTTTCTCTGCGGCCAACGTTGATGGAGGTCTGGTCGGCGGCGCCTCGCTACGGGCGAGCGATTTCCTTCCCATTTGCCGGATCCTCGAACAGGCGTGACACTTCTCCTGGCGCATTCAGACCGGTTCCAGCACTGCCTGCAAGGCGCCCTGATCACAAAAGCGCCACCAGTGCGGCAATCCTGGGGTTTCACGTTCAGTCACTCCGCGATCAGGCAAATGAGTCCGGTTCACTTGCCTTCCGCTCGGCGACAAAGTCGTTGAGAGCTTCCTCCACGCCCGGGTCAAGCGCGGGTTTTTCATACTCGCTGAGCAGACTCTTGTATCGTGCGTTCGCGAGAGAAACCGTATCCGGCGCCCCGTCCTCGGACCAGGATTCGAATGGACGGTAATCCAGCAAGTCAGACCTCCAGAACGCGTCCTTGAAATTATTCTGGGTGTGCTGGCACCCGAGGAAGTGTCCTCCTGGCCCGACCTCCCGGATGGCATCAAGTGCCAGGCCGTTTGCCGACAGGTCCACACCGTTCGCCAGTGAGTGCAATGTACCAAGCTGGTCCGCATCCATGACGAACTTCTCGAAGGAAGTCACCAGTCCGCCTTCAAGCCAACCGGCTGAATGCAGAGCGAAATTGACGCCGCCAAGAAGTGTTGCATTCAAGGTATTGGCCGTTTCGAACGCTGCCTGCGCATCAGGTATCTTCGATCCGCACAATGCGCCGCCGGATCGGAAAGGAAGGCCCAGCCTGCGTGCGAGCTGCCCTGCCCCGAAGAGGATCTTGCCTGCCTCGGGGGTCCCGAATGTCGGCGCTCCTGAATTCATGTCGATTGACATCACGAACGTCCCCATCACGACAGGGGCGCCTTTTCGCACGAGTTGGTTGTACGCAACGCCGGCCAGGACTTCGGCGAGAACCTGGACGAGTGTCCCGGCGACACTGACCGGAGACATTGCGCCTCCGACGATGAAGGGAGAAATAATGCAGGCCTGATTGGCGCGGGCATAGGATTCCATGGCTCCAACCATTATGGAATCGAACGACAGCGGAGAATTGATGTTGATGAGCGACGTCATGACCGTGTGCTCATCAACAAATCCCGTGCCGAACAGGATTCGGGCCATTGCCACCGAATCGTCGGCCCGCTCCGGTGCGGTCACTGAACCCATGAACGGCTTGTCGCTCAGGGTCATGTGGGCGAGCAGCATGTCGAGGTGACGTTTGTTCACCGCGACATCGGTCGGCTCGCAGAGTGTGCCGCCGGAATGGTGAAGCCATTTCGACATGTATGCCAAGCGCACCAGTGATCTGAAATCATCGACGGTTGCGTACCGCCGGCCACCATCCATGGTCCGGACAAAAGGCGGTCCGTAGACCGGTGCGAGGACGAGCCCCCTGCCCCCGATGACCACGTTTCGCTCCGGATTCCGGGCATGTTGGGTAAATCTTTTCGGTGCTGAAGCCGAGAGGCTTCGTGCGAGTCCTCGGGGTATCCGGACGCGGTCGCCATCGACATCGGCGCCGGCTTGCTTCCAGCACTCGAGCGCGCGTGTGTTGTCGACAAAACGGACCCCGATTTCCTCGAGTACGGTTTCCGCATTGTCTTCGATGATCTCGAGAGCTTCGGTATCCAGGAGTTCGAAATCCGGAATTCTCCGCTCGATAAACCGTGCAAACTCGATCCTGGTCGCGGTCCTTTCCGCGCGCCGGGCAGCTCCCCCGCCCTTCGCCCTTCGCCGGTTCCTGGTCTTTCGCATCGATGTCCCGTTCATTCTCGCTTCGTGGAAAATCGGCGAATTCTGTCCATTCTCACCTCTCTCACGCCTCCCGGGCGTTTACCCGATACCGTCCTTGCGGTCGCCTGACCAGAGCCATACACGGCAGTCATGGCAGCCTCTAGCAGTGATACAATCCTTGTCGTTGATTTTGGGTCACAGGTAACCCAGCTGATTGCCCGTCGCCTCAGGGAGGCCGGGTACCACTGTCTGATTTCACCGTTTCAACGGGTCGACGGCTGTTTCATCGACAACCTTGGACCAGGTGCAATCATCCTGTCCGGCGGTCCAGCAAGCGTGACCGGATCGAACACCCCCCGGATTTCCGACGATCTCTACGCAAAGGGCATTCCGATCCTCGGTATCTGTTACGGCCAGCAGCTGATGATGGCGCAACTCGGCGGAGCAGTCGAGGGCGGACTTGATGCCGAATTCGGGAGAGCCGACCTTTCGCACCCTGTGGAACAGCTGGACCTGCTCGACGAATGGTTCCGCGAAGGAACCGAACAGGTGTGGATGAGCCATGGCGACAGGGTAACCCGTTTGGCTCCAGGTTTCAAAGCGTATTGCTCATCTCCTAACGCCCCGTATGCCGTGGTCGCTGACACGGCGCGAAAACTTTATGCAGTGCAATTCCATCCGGAGGTCTATCACACTCCGAACGGGCCGCGCTTGCTGACAAATTTCGCATCAATAGCAGGTTGCCGGCCCACCTGGACCATGAAGGCCTACCGTGACAAGGCGGTAGACGACATCAGGTCTGAGGTCGGCGACGGTCACGTCATTTGCGGGCTGTCGGGGGGAGTCGACAGCGCGGTGGCCGCCAAGCTTATCCACGAAGCCGTCGGAGACCGGTTAACCTGCATCTTCGTCGATACAGGACTGCTTCGCCAGAGCGAGGCGTCAGACGTGGTTCAGGCTTTCCGGGACCATTTCAACGTGCCATTGTTACTGGCCGAAGAGCAGTCGTTGTTCCTCAAGGGCCTCAAGGGCGTGACCGATCCGGAGTCCAAGCGAAAGGTGATCGGCAGGCTTTTCATCGAAGTGTTCGAACGCTATGCCAAAACCGTCGATCGCGCGCAATTCCTTGCACAGGGAACGCTGTATCCAGACGTGATCGAAAGCGTCAGCGCCCTCGGCGGTCCTTCGGAAACGATCAAGTCCCACCATAACGTCGGCGGGCTTCCGGAGCGCATGGACCTGAAGTTGCTGGAACCGTTGCGCGAACTCTTCAAGGACGAGGTCCGGGCACTCGGGCGCGAACTGGGCCTTCCCGACGCAATTGTTGGCCGACACCCTTTTCCGGGTCCGGGCCTGGCCATTCGATGTCCCGGCGACGTGACCCGCGAAAAACTGGACACCCTGCAGGAAATCGACGCCATTTTCATCGACCAGATTCGCAGGTTTGGCCTCTACGACGAAATCTGGCAGGCATTCGCCGTCCTGCTGCCTGTCAGGACTGTCGGAGTCATGGGTGATTCGCGCAGCTATGACTACTCCTGTGCCCTTCGTGCAGTGACCTCCGTCGATGGCATGACGGCGGATTCCTATCCTTTCACCCATGACTTTCTGACGCAGACCGCCAATCGCATCACCAACGAAGTCCGGGGCATCAACCGCGTGACCTACGACCTGACGTCAAAGCCACCTGGGACGATCGAATGGGAGTAGGTAATTCTCCGCTTTCAACGATCAGGACGACCGTCCGACCCGGCCGGCACCGGAGCGGGCCGGTTTCTGCCGGATGAACATGTCCGCACCTGTTCGTTCCGCAATATGGATGTCAGGCGCCATGGTTTCGTTCATGCTCATGGCCATTTCGGGACGGGAACTTGCAGGACGGCTCGATACCTTCGAAATCATGTTCTTCCGTTCGCTGATCGGAATCGGGATCGTCATTGGGGCATGTGCATGGTCGGGAACGCTCAACCGGATATCCTCCAGACGATTCGGGCTGCACGTAATTCGCAATGCCTTTCACTTCCTCGGGCAGAATCTCTGGCTTTACGCGGTAACAGTCATTCCGTTGTCACAACTGTTCGCGTTCGAGTTTTCCACGCCGCTCTGGGTCGCCTTGTTCGCGCCGCTTTTCCTTGCGGAACGCCTGACGTCAACACGACTGCTTGCCGCGGGATTGGGATTCGCGGGAATCCTCATGATTGCCCGCCCCGGGACGGCACCGATCACACCCGGCATCATTGCGGCGGGTTTCTGCGCCGTAGGGTTCGCGGGGGCCGTCATTGCGACCAAGCTGCTTTCGCGAACCGAGAGCATCGCATCGATCCTGTTCTGGCTCGTCGCCATGCAAGCTGTCTTTGGCCTGGTTGCAGCCGGAATGGACCTTCGCATGAGGCTGCCGCAAACGGACGATCTGATCTGGGTTTTCCTCATCGGGCTGTGCGGACTCGCCGCCCATTTCTGCATGACCAAGGCCTTGACACTTGCGCCCGCAACTGTCGTCGGGCCGCTCGACTTCCTTCGCCTTCCCCTGATCGCGGTGGTCGGATACCTCCTGTACGACGAGCCTGCCGAGTTGCTGGTTTTCGTCGGCGCCATCGTCGTGTTCGGCGCCAACTACCTGAATGTCCGCGCCGAACACCGCTCATTGGCTCGGAAAACGGCAGTTTCTTGATCTTTTCTGCTGTTTCAGGGTAGCAGCCTGTTTCATGAGCAACTTGGACCAACGGCCCCACCTGATCCATGCCTCCGGCAACGCCTGGCGGTCGGCGCGCCGGAAGCAGGTTGTCATTTTCGGGATGTCAGGCCTTGGAAAGACTCATATTTCGGACATCCTGCGGAAATCCGGGGCCTGGTTTCACTATTCCGTCGATTATCGAATCGGCACCCGGTACATGGGCGAGTACATCGTCGACAACTTCAAGAAGAAGGCGATGAAGGTTCCGTTTCTCGCGGAACTTCTCCGGTCCGACAGTATCGACATTTCCTCGAATATCCGGTTTGACAACCTGGAGCCCCTGTCCACCTACATCGGAAAGCCAGGCGACCCCGAAAAGGGAGGGATTCCGTTCGACGAGTTCATGATTCGCCAGGGGCAGCATCTCCAGGCGGAAATCGACGCAATGCGCGAGACAGAACATTTCGCAAGGCGGGCGAAGGACATTTACGATTACGACTGCTTCATCTGCGACACGTCCGGGTCCCTGATCGAGGTCGTGGACCCGCACGACATTGAAGACCCGGTGATCAGCAGGCTGTTCAGTGTCATGCTGCCGGTCTGGATCAAGGGAAGCGACACGCACATACAGATGCTGATCGACAGGTTTTGCCGCGACCCGAAACCGATGTATTATCAACCCGAATTCGCGCGCGCGCTCTGGGACGAGTTCCTGGCAATGGAGCAGTGTTCACCCGAGACCGCCGATCCGGACCAATTCATCAGGTGGGGATACGAACGTCTACTGGCATACCGAATTCCCAAGTACACGGCGCTGGCCGAAAACTGGGGCGTGGCGATTTCGGCAGACGACGTCAGCCGTGTTCGACATTCGGATGATTTCGTGGACATCGTCGCCGATGCAATTGACCGGCAGGTTCAGCCCGCACAACCGGGCGCATAGTCGAGGCCGGAAACCGATGCCAATCACCATCCCAGAAGAGCTCCCGGCATTCGATATCCTTCGGAACGAGGGCGTCATGGTCATGTCCGAGGGACGGGCCATACGCCAGGACATTCGACCGCTTAAGATCGGGTTGGTCAACTTGATGCCGAAGAAGGTTCAGACCGAGACGCAGTTCGCCAGGGTAATCGGTGCGACTCCCTTGCAGATCGAATTGACCCTGATTCGCATGTCTTACCACCGGTCGAAGAATGCGCCAGCTGGTCACATGGAAGCCTTTTACCGTACGTTCCAGGAGGTGAAGACGCAAAAGTTCGACGGGCTGATCATCACTGGCGCTCCCATTGAACATCTCGAGTTCACGGACGTCACCTATTGGGACGAGTTCGTCGAAATGATCAACTGGACCCAGACCAATGTGCACGCGACGTTCGGCATCTGCTGGGCCGGTATGGCGATGCTCAATTTCCATTACGGCGTGACAAAACGCATGCTCGACGAAAAATTGTTCGGCTGTTTTCGCCACTGGACGATCGCTCCTTCGTCTCCCTATCTTCGCGGCTTTTCCGACGACCTGGTTGTTCCAGTCAGTCGCTGGACCGAAATGTGCCCGCGCGAAATTCGGGCGAGTCACGAACTCGACATACTCATCGAGTCACCTGTCACCGGACCATGCCTGATCGAGGACAAGGCGCACCGCTCGCTCTACATGTTCAATCATCTCGAATACGACAGCGATACGCTAAGGCAGGAGTACGAACGGGACGTCAGCGCTGGCTCTTCCATCGAGGTTCCGGTCGACTACTTCCCCGAAAATGACGCCTCCAGTCCGCCACAGAACCGCTGGAGGGCCCACGGCCACCTGCTGTACGGGAACTGGATCAACCAGATTTACCAGACCGTACCGTTCGACATCGCGCTGGTTGGATCCGGCGCATGTGCAGAGCCAGCCTGAACTACGGAGCATCGAACCGTTCAACGCGCGACATGCGCGGCCGAATTGGATATCAGGTGCTCGAAATTGACGGCGTGAGCGACTCCTGTCCGGGCAGACGTTCGCGCCGAATCGGACGCACGCGAAAAAAAGGGCGGTGTGTCATTTTGCGTCGGCGTGATGTACGTTCCGACGTGATATAGAACAGGGAGGGTTGTCGTGGCTGACGAATCCTATCCCAAACCGTTCGATGGCGGCATAACAAGATTCTACGAGCGATTCGCACCGGAGGACGTCCGGAGCGCGGTCAAGAGTGCGCGCCGCAACAGCATTCTCAACCCGTCCTATCCCTACAAGAAACGTTGGCCGCGAAAAGAATACAACGCGATGCTGTATGGCCTGCAAGTCGAACCCGGAAAACTCCAGACCTGGGTCAAGGCAGAAGGAGCGCGTATCGTCGTCGTCATCGAAGGTCGCGACGCGGTGGGAAAAGGCGGCACCATCAAGCGGTTTCGCGAGTTCATGAATCCCCGCGGCGCCCGGGTCGTGGCGCTTGGCAAGCCTTCAGACCAGGAACGCAACCAGTGGTTCTTCCAGCGTTACATTCTTCACTTGCCGAATGCCGGTGAAATCGTTTTTTTCGACCGGTCCTGGTACAACCGCGGCGTCATCGACCACGTATTCGGATTCTGTCGGCCCAGTGAGCGCGAACGGTTCTTCAACCAGGTCAACGAGTTCGAGCACATGATCGTCAGCGACGGCATATGCCTCGTCAAGATCTGGCTAAACATCGGGAGGGCCGAACAATTGCGCAGGTTTCTCGTCCGGGAGTCGGACCGGCTGAAACACTGGAAGCTCTCGAAGGTCGACGTTGCGGGGCTGTACAAGTGGGACGGGTTTACGGCTGCAATACGAGAGACTTTCGAGCGGTCTGACAGTTCATGGGCTCCCTGGCGGGTCATTCTGGGCGACGACAAGCGCCGGGCCCGGGTCGCCGCGATCCAGTCGGTTCTCGACAGGGTGCATTATCCGGACAAGGACGTAACGATCGCCCACGGACCTGACCCGAAAATCTCCGTTGGAACGCGGATGTTTGATGCCTAGCAGCCGAAGAGGATATCACCACGGCAATCTCAGGGAAGCGCTGGTCATGGCGACGCTGGAACTGATCGAGTCGAGGGGTCCGCTCGGGTTTACGCTTTCGGAGGCAGCGCGGCGAGCCGGTGTGTCGCCCGCGGCGCCGTACAGGCATTTCAGCGGCCGGGACGAACTCATTGCCGAGGTTGCGCGCCAGGGATTCGAAATCTTCGCCGACCTTCTCGAATTTGCTCACGCAAAGGGCGGTCCGTCAGCACTGGCTTCGTTCGAAAACGTCGGCCGGGCTTATCTGACCTTCGCGCAAAAGAACCCGGGCCACTATATCGCCATGTTCGAGAGCGGCATTTCGATCAATGCAAATCCGGAACTCGCAGCGGTTGCCAATCGCGCGATGAGCGTCCTCGCCCGTTCTGCCGATGAACTTTCCCGCAGGCTTCCACGAAACCGAAGGCCTCCAGGTTCGATGGTCAGCCAGCACATCTGGGCAATGAGCCACGGTGTCGTCGAACTGTTCGCCCGCGGCGCTCCCGGGGCCCGCTCGTCGTTTTCACCGGAAGAACTGCTCGAAGCGGGCGTGGGGATCTACCTGCGCGGGCTCGGCATCATTCCATCCGATTCGCAAACGAAAGGCTGATTGCCGTAATCCAAAATCCGTACACGGGAGCGTATTTTCGCGCGCGTGGCGGCGTTCCGTTCTCCTGGCACTGCAATTGCGCCACTATCTGGTTGATGACATTGCGAATTTTCGAAGCGGGACCAGCGAAGCGCCGGCGAACGGCACAGATTGGCATTTTCAAACATGGGCATCGTTGAAGCGTCACCACTCGGAGAGTCGGGGCGGCAGAGGATCCGAGGTAAAGGCCATGCGATGGGTAAGCTGCGAAAGGAGTTCTGCTTTTTGCGGCAGCGAATCGGGAACCAGCCAAAGGTTGTTCATCTCCAACGGATCGCTGACGAGATCGTATAGCTCGCCATCGTCATGGGCATGATCCACAACGATTTTGTGGGTTTCGGTTCGCAGCATCGTCAATTGGGCCGCCGGCCTGACGTGATAGGGCATTGCATTATAGTACTCGCAATAGATCGATTGATCTCCTTCGAAGGGCACATCCCGATCCCTGAGCCAGTCATAAACCGACCGCCCCTGCATTCCCGGGTGCGGCTGCTGACCGGCTGCCTCCAGCAGTGTCGGCGCCAGATGGACCAGTTCGAAGAGACCATCAAAGCGCCTGGGGACGAATTTGCCCGGGAACCTGACGATAAGCGGAACACGAATTAGCGGATCATAAAAATAGGGACCCTTCAAATAGATGTTGTGATCCCCCATCATCTCTCCATGGTCGGACATGAAGACGACAAGGGTGTTTTCTGCCTGATCGGTCTTGTTCAATGCATCGAGGACACGGCCAACCTGTTGGTCAACATGTTCACACATTGCCCAATAGGCCGCCTTGACCATCTTATGGTCCAAAGTACCCATCTGTTGGCGTCCGAACCCGCCGATAAAGCTTTTGACCTGACCGTATGCACCTTCTGAATCCGTTTGCTGGTAAACCGGTTTGCGGCTGAGATCATCATCCATGGCGTGGGGCATCGGGACTTCCTCCAGCCGGTCCAGGTATGGCGCCAGGAAGGACGGCGGCGGATCAAACGGATGGTGCGGTGCGAATATGTTCGCCATGTAGAACCAAGGGGTGTCGCGTGAAGCGTGTTTCGAGATGAATTCGGCTGCACGCGTCGCACACCACGCCGCCTCGGTCGAATTCTCCGGCATGCCGTTTTGCACCCACGGTGACAATTCGTGGGGCGTGGTTCGATACTCCAAACCCTTGTCGGTGAGAAAGCGGGTGTAGTCCGAGTTCATTCCCCAAAGATCTGATGGCGCCTGCGCCCAATTGAATTCGCTGAAGCCGTCATCGATCCTTGGTTCCGTGGTCGTGGCGATTTCCGGGGCTCCGGGCGCGAGATGGAACTTCCCCACCAATCCGGCATCGTATCCCGCATCGGCCACCAGTCGAGAGATCGGCTTTTCCGTCGGCGGCATGATCTGGCCGTTCTGCCGCAGTCGGGTCGTCCGCGGATACCGCCCGGTCAGAAAACTTCCCCTGCTTGGCGAGCAGACCGGGCTTTGGACAAAGGCGTTTTCGAACAAGACGCCCTGTTCGGCGAGGCGGTCAATGTTGGGTGTCGAGACAATCGGGTTGCCATAGCAGCCAAGCGTGTCCGTCCGTTGCTGGTCGGTGCAGAGAATCAAGATGTTCGGACGCTGCCGCATTTCAACACTCCGACTGTCGGATCCAAGCCTATTGACGGAGAAAACCCATTTGGCTACCCTGTCAATAATGAAAGCAATTACTTTCAATAATGAAAGTCAAGTGTGCGCGACGCATGGGCAAATCAAGCCAAACGCATTATCGACCGGGCGCAGATCATTGCGATTGATGGAAATCCTTGCCCGGCCACCGCATGAAAGAAGCTTTTCGGATCTCGCTGAAGAAATGGACCTGTCCGGTGCCTCTCTGACCCGGCTGCTCAAAATGCTGGTCGACGAGGATTGGATCCGTCAGCGGCAAACAAGCAACCGCTACACGTTAGGATACCGAGCGCAGCGATTTGGGCACGCGCTGCGAGGCTTCGGACTGCAAAACACGCAGGTACAGGGAACCGTTGCCAGCCTGGCTTACAATGTCGGTCACTCTGCCTGTTTGGCCTCCTACCAGGGCGACTATTTTGTCATCACCGCAAAGACCGAGATTCATTATGGCTATCATTTCATCGACGTTTTCGCGCCGAATACGGACTGGATAGACAACGGTATGGGCCAGGTCCTCCTGGCTTACCAACCCGATGGAGTCGCCAAAGCGATTTATGATCGGCAGTACGGAATCGAACTTCCAGATACCCACCTTGAAGGATTCCAGCGAATCCGGGACCAAGGGCATCTTGTCCGGCGCGAGGGCTCTGTCACGCGATTCTCCGTCGGTTTATCGAATCAAGTCACCAGACAGGTCAGGGATGTGATTTCAGTCGCGGCCCTGAACTCAAGCTCCGTGGATGTCGAAGAAATCCTGACCCAGGTAACCATTGCCGCTTCCGAAGCAGCTAACCAGCTTCCGGAAGTATCACAGGTGTCGGCAAGTCTCGGGAATGCAAATCTGTAACAGGGAGAAGGAATGAAACAATGCTTAACACTGTGACCAAGCGAATCCTCGCGGCGTCCATTGCTCTGGTGGCATCCTCTGCAATCGCAAACGCGCAGACGACTGTCCGGTACGCAACCGATGGCTACGGGATGGGCGCAACAATCGTCCTTGCATCCGAAAAGGGATATCTAATGGACGAAGGCATAAACCCGATCATCCAGACCTATGCCTACGGTGTCGACACGATAGATGCCGTACTGGCCGGACAGGCGGATTTCGGGGTGGTGATCGGATTCCCCCTGCTGATCCGATTCCAGTCGGGCAAGTTGGTTTCGCCATCGATTATCGGAAATTTCGTTCCGGGCTGGCACAAGCTCTATACGCGTACGGAACTCGAGAACGCGGACGAATTCGAAGGCAAATCCTTCGCGGTGGCGACAGGCACCGCTCAGGAATTCGTGACTCGAAACTATATCAGATTGCTGGGACTTGACCCTGAAACGGACGTCGAGCTCGTCGATTTTAGCGATCTGTTCAGCATTGTCGGCGCACTGAAATCCGGCCGAATTGATGCCGCATGGGTTTGGGGCGAAGGCGCGAAAACCATGGGAGAGGATGCGAATTTCTCCTTCATATCGGACGACAGTATCGTATCCGAGGGAGCGACCGCGCTGCTGGTGACCACAAATGAATACGCCGATGCCAATCACGATACGATCGTCAGAACGCTAAAGGCGTTGAACAGGGCGACTGACGACGTCGCCGCCGACAGTGGCGCGGTCGCGATCATCGTCGCCGACAAGCTCGGCGCGGACAGTGAATTGGTGAAGCGGGCGATCGACCAGGCCCGGTATGAACTGAGCTTCACTCCGAGTTTGGTCGACAACATGAGAGCCCAGCACGAATTCCTGCTCGATGCCGGAATGATCGAACCATATGATCTGACGCCGTTGCTTTATTCCAAGGCGTTGGCCGAGGCCGACCCCTCGGCGGAGATCGACGCCTCACTCGAGTAGCAACACCTTGACGGGCGGGCGCGGCCGACGGCCGAGAGGTTTCCCGCCCGTCTTCGCATCATGACCGAGCCGACGATTGGGTATTCAGCTTAAAGAAATTTCCTTTTCCTACACGCCGGCTTCGGATGATCCACTCGTCCTCAAGAATATCGATCTTACGATTGAAAATGGCGAGTTCCTTATCCTGCTGGGGCCCAGCGGTTGTGGAAAGTCCACGTTGTTGCGGCTCATTGCCGGATTCGATCATGCGACCGCGGGAAGCGCGGAGGTGGACGGGTCTTCGATTGACGGTCCCGGCAAAGACCGGGGCATGGTGTTCCAGGACCTGGACAGTTCACTCTTTCAATGGCTGAGCGTTCGCCAAAATGTCGAGTTCGGTCTCAAGGTGAACCGCATCGAGGCAGGCGAAAGAAAGAACCGCGCGAACGACGCCTTGCGAATGGTGAACATGACGGATCACGACCACAAGTTTCCGGATGCCCTGTCGGGTGGGATGAAACAGCGAGTCCAGATTGCCCGAATGCTCGCAATGCGTCCCAATATCATGTTGATGGATGAGCCCTTTGCGGCGCTTGATGCCCAAACCCGGCAGATGCTTCAGAGACAACTCGTATCCATATGGTCCGAGGTCAAACGCACGGCCATATACGTTACGCACGACATTCGCGAGGCGATCAATCTCGGCCAGCGTATCGTACTGATGACCGCAGGACCGGAGGCCGGCATCAAACGTGAATATGCCGTCCCCCTTGAATATCCGAGGGATCAATCGGACCAGGTCTACATCGATCTTCTTCAGACCATCTCGAAAGACATCGAAGAGGAAGTTACAAAGGTCTGGTCATGACCCGTTCGCCGTTAAACAAGACATTCCTTGGCGGTCGGATCGGCCGCAGTTTTTGGATTTCGACGGTCTCGATCAGCATCGGCCTGATTGTTTGGGAAATCGTCGCGCGGCTTTGGATAGATCCCTTTTTCCTGCCCCCGGTGAGCACCGTTTTTCTGGGCATCATCGAACTGATAGAGAAGGGCCTGCTCTTTGGCACCATTGGAATCAGCCTGTACAGGATATTGGCGGGTTTCCTTTTGGGGAGCATCGTCGCAATTCCAATCGGATTGATCGTTGGCATCTCGATTACCGCTCGGGCCATATTCGATCCCTATGTCCACTTCTTGCGTTTTATCCCGGCCCTGGCGCTTACGTCCCTGTTCCTTGTTTGGTTCGGCGTCGGCGAAGTCGCGAAAATACTGCAAGTGATGTATGCGACGGCATTCATCGTAATCGTCAATACGGCTACCGGTGTTGTCACGACGCATGAAAACAAGATTCTTGCGGCGCAAACACTTGGCGCATCCCGCTGGCAGATATTCTGGCTCGTGACGATACCGGCCTGTATTCCGTCCATTTATGTTGGAATGCGATTGGCTCTGGCAGGGTCCTTCATGGTCATTGTCGCGGTTGAAATGCTCGCCGCCGAATCGGGCCTGGGCTATTTGATCTGGACATCCAAAGTCTATTTCAAGATCGACTGGATGTTTGTGGGTATATTTTTCCTTGGCGCCTTGGGTTTGCTGGCGGACTATCTTTGGAAGATGCTCGGCCGTTACGTGATTAGGCGCTTTGTCCGGGAAAGCGCAGACTACTGACATGCCGCTTAACATTCTCCTTTTCCTTACAGATGATCATGGACAATGGGCGCTGGGTTCGTCGCGCAACGATTGCATCCAGGCGCCGAACCTCGACTACCTGGCCGATACCGGCACGGTCATGGAAAACGCCTTCACGCCGACACCTGTGTGTTCTCCTGCCCGAGCCTGTTTGCTGACGGGACGCACGGCATCGCAGCACGGAGTCCACGACTATCTCGACAATCTGCCAGCTCACTTTCGGCGCGATTGGCTTGACGAGCAAATGACGCTTCCGGAGCTGCTGCAGGATGCGGGCTATGGAACCGGCCTCGTCGGCAAATGGCACTTGGGCAACGACGACAAGAACGCAAGGGGATTCGATTCCTGGGGAGCGCTCGCGGGCGACTATCCGATCGACGCAACCGGACCGGCCCGCTATTGCGTCAACGGTGAACTACAGAAGATCGAAGGGTCGAAGGCGTCGATCATTACCGATGGAGCGGTCAGATTTCTGAAGAATCGCGACAAGGATCGCCCCTTTTTCCTATTTGTCGGCCATGTTTCCACCCACAGCCCCTGGGAAGGCCATCCGAAGAGGTTGGTCGCGCGCTACGCAACGCATGATTTTGCCGAGGTGCCGCAGTGCGAAACATACCCGTTTGGTGAACAGAACCTGGAATCAAGACATCTCATCGATCGCGCCAATCCGCGCGCCGCTCTCGCGCAGTACTACGCGTCGGTGACGTCGATTGATGAAGGAGTCGGGCGACTGATGGATGCACTCGACGCGGAAGGACTGGGCGACGAGACGGTCATCATCTACACATCGGATCACGGGTTGAATTGCGGCCATCATGGAATCTGGGGAAAGGGCAACGGAACCTTGCCTCTGAACATGGTGGACGAGAGCATCAGGATTCCCATGATCCTCAATGGTCCCGGTATCAAGAAAGGCCAGGTACGCGGTGAATTCGTCGACCATCTGGACCTGTTTTCGACGATCGTCGACTTGGCAGGGCTAAGACATCCATGCGACATCGATTACGCTGGCAAGTCGTTTCGGCACATTCTCGCCGGGGATAGCACGGAGAATTGGAGGCAAATGCAATTCTGCGAGTATGGCAATGTGCAAATGGTCCGCGACAGCCGCTACAAATTGGTCATTTGGCATGATACGGGCAAACACCGGCTTTTCGATTTGCACAGTGATCCGCGGGAGAACCATGATCTGGCAAAAGTGCCGGAACATGCAAACCGTTGCGAAGACATGCTGAGCCGACTGCGGGACCACTATGACCGCTTCAGTTTGCCCGATTCGTCTGGTGTTCACCTGGGAGGACCGGAGGCAACCAACATCACGTCTCCCTGGAGTCGCGAAACGCATTAGATTCCGAGAGCTGTTCTTCCGATTGCGGCACCTGGAGAACGTCCGCATGTGTATGGTGTCGTGGCGGTTTGGCAACCTCTCCGGGGACAACGTTTGCCAGAATTCGCACCCGCAGCAGATGGCCGCATTCCGGGACGTCGTGATACAAGGGTTTCCGGAACAGAAAATATTTTGTCTCCGCCCTTGAAGATTTTGCTCGACATCCCACCTATGTTAATGTAAATCACATTTACATAGAAGGAAGCAACGCAACCATGAAAGGAAGTCGCCCAATGTCAACGGCCGCCCACTGGTTTTCGAAAGTCGAACGCTGGCTGGATGAACACGGAAGGATCGCTTGGCTCGCGGTCATGATCGTGGGTTTCATCGTCGCATGGCCAATTGGTCTTGCCATTCTCTTCTACATGATCTGGAGCAAACGAATGACTCGTTCTTTTTTCGCCTGCAAGTCGAGCACCCGCTTCGGCCGCGGCAGCGGCAGCGGCAACACTGCATTTGATGCCTACAAGGCAGAAACCGTCAAGCGTCTCGAGGACGAACAGAAGGCTTTCAGGAAATTCCTCGATCGGCTCCGCGAAGCCAAGGACAAGGCCGAATTCGAGCAGTTTCTGGCGGAGAGAAACAAGCCCAGCACGAACGCCGAAGCCTGACATAGACCCAGCCCAGGGGGACCGCACCCTTTTCCTCCACCCCTCCATGGAAGAGGGTGCGCCGCCGGGACAACCGTATTACCCCGACCCTTTCCCATACACTGAACATCGACGACTCGGTTTCAGACGGAAGGACCCGTCCACCGCCATGGCGTGATTCCCGCAAGCGCCTCGATCAGATCCTTTGCCCTCGCGTTCGCTCTCGAGGCATTTCGCGATGCCTTTTCCGGCTCCCGAAGTCCATTCAATCCCGAACTGTTTCCATGCTCCACGGGCGGGCCAGGACCGTCATCCGACTGACGCTGCCAGGCCAGAACGACGGTCAGAGCTTCCTTTCGGGGAATGCCCGCGACCGCGCGTGCTATAGAGTGAATCCGTTCGGAGGCCCGCCCAACGGTCATCGGAAAGGACTGGGTGATCGTTCGCCCTGCCAGAGTCGGAACAAGGACAGGCCCGAATTTCGGCGAAAGCTTTCTTTCGAGCAAGCCATCAGCGCACAACGATGCAACCTCCCTTTGCATCGCGGCCGAGCGGATGCCGTCGATACCAACATGTTCAAATCGAAATTCCATTTGAACTCCCGCCGCATGAATGAGCAGGTACACAGCGCACTGGAGATGGTCCCGACTGCTCGGACCGCCTTCCTCGAGCAAGGCGTCGATGACGGAAGTCAGGATTGCCACTGTCCGCATTCGACTCATGATCTCTCCTGTTCCCGTCGTGCCGCTTCAGCCAGCCGCTGCTGAACTGGCTTCAGATACAGGCCCACGTATTGATGCCGTCCGCGGGAGATAGAATCATTCGACATGGCGAGAAACAGCGAATCCGCCGTTGCCGTGCTGGCTGTGCGTCGGTCCCGGCCACGAAACAGCTCCAGTGATGTTGTTCCGGATGCGCAGTCGTGAACATCCGTCCCAGATTTTTCAATGCGCCGGAACCTGATAGCCACCCGGAAATCAGGGAGCGTTGGAAGGTGTCGGATGACAATGGCAACCCGGCGGGCTCCGTTACCTCGACCGCCTGGTCACCCGAGTTCAAGACCAATGTCGCAATCGGGATGATCGATCGCGACGCCAACCCGCCTGATAGCCGAATTGTCGTTCACGCGCCCGGCGGAGACCGCGAAGCCGTGAATCGCGACAGTTTCTGGATGTAACGTCAATCCGTCATCCACCCCGGACGCCTGGCCGGCCTGTTGCCTCGACAACAAGGTCAGCCTGCAGCAAGTCATCCTCGTCGCCCGCGCCGGAGCGGACCAGGACCTTCTCTACCCTGATGACTGGCTCAAGAATGCCCGATTCGGAAGCGGTTCCGCAGGCCTGTTCGGTCAACCGGGATTCGAGGAGTTCAAGTGCCTTTTCCTCCGTCGCAACCTCTTCCATGCCAAATGCCGAATGGAGCCTGAATTGGCACTTTCCGAGCGTGGTTACGTGTCCGCGGGCACGTACGGCCACGTGCCCGACGATCGCACCGATCGCGTTTGCCGCAGGGGAGAATTCCGGCACGTCAACCGAAATGGACAAACGTTTTCCGACCCCCGGGTAACAGGTCGCCGCAGGCCCGCCCAACGCGACAAGGGGTTTGTCGAGGCCGGCTTCGATCCGAACATGTCCGCGGTGGTGGTCGAGCCCCGCGATGGTCAGGACATGGCACGCGAGGCGATCGGGCGGAAGCCCAAAATCCCGTTCGTCCCACGCAAAGGCGCACTCCATCAGGAAAGTCGCCGACTGATCGGTCAATCGAGCGAGGACCCGTTCGGCTGCCTGATGCGCGGATTCGGCAAAGGGACGTCCATTCGGCGCCACTCTCCGCGCAAAAAGCTCGAGGGCCTTCATGGCAGCCGCCGCGTCCCAGGTGTCCTGGATGCCCTTGACGTGCCAGGCATCAGATGGCGTCACACACGAAAGCTTCAGGTAACCCCGCGAAATCAACCTGTCGACAATGGCCATGTCCTTCCTCGTGCGGACGGCAGTTCCCAGCCCGGAAACAGGTCGCTCGACACGATCAAGCACCTTCAATTCCGTTCGATTCAACTCGCGGCGATCACCTGCCGCACCGGGAACCGGCAAAGCGAACCGGCCGGCAAGTTCGTCCGGCTGATCCTTTTCGAGCTGACGGTCCAACAGTCCGTGAACCAGTTCACGCAAGTCCGTCGCGAGAAGGGATACGGGGATTGCGCGGCGCGGACCGAGCGCGAGCCGGAGTCGTGTTCCGTCTTCCCGGAGCATCGTCTCCGAGTCTCCACCCAGGCCCGTTGTTCTTACGGCGACCGCCTCGACCATTGTTCGAAACCCGCCAACGACGGCCCCGTCCGGGTCGATTCCCGGGCGGCCTTCGTGCAACGCAGCGGCGTCAGTCGTCGTTCCTCCGATATCGGCGACAATTGCATCATGCTTGCCGGTAAACCAGCTGGCGGCAACGACCGACGCAGCCGGTCCGGAGAGAATGGTTTCGACCGGCCTGGCCTTGGCCAGCGCCGCCGAAATCAGTGATCCGTCACCCCGGACAATCATGAGCGGCGCCTTGATTCCCCGATGCCCCAACAGCGACTCTGCCGCATCGACAAGCTTGTCGATGATTCCCACAAGCCGCGCGTTCAGGACCGCAGTCACCGCCCGTCTCGGACCGTTCAGACGCGAACTCAGCTCGTGGGAACACGTCACCGGCTTCCCCGTCGCCTCGCGCAAGCAATCCCTGATCCTGACTTCGTGGTCCGGATTTCGGGTGGCAAAACGGGAAACCACGGCCAAGGCCGACACCGTGGGGCCAAGCCCCTTCACTTGCCCGACGAGGCCATCGAGGTCCGGAAGTTCGATCTCCGTGCCGTGATGATCGTGCCCACCCCTGATCATGACGACGGGATCACCTGACAGCGCCTCTCGCAGTCGCTCCCGGTCCAGGTCCCGGGGCTCAAACCCGACAGCGACGAGCGCGACCCGATCCCACTTCCTTTCCACGATGGAATTGGTGGCAAGAGTGGTTGAAAGCGCGACGGTCGCGATGTCAGCGGCAGCGCAGTCGCCATTGGCGAGGACCGCGTCGATGGCGGCTCCGATTCCGGCCGACAGATCCTCATGCGTGGTCAATGCCTTTGCCACGTTGACGACCTTGTTGTCGGAATCGATCAGTGCGGCGTCCGTGTATGTGCCGCCCGTATCAATCCCCAGTCGAAGTGGAAGCGCGTTGTCGTTGACCTTGTCCACCGCAAGTTCCGTCATGGGACGTCCGGATCCGGACCTGGCCGTGTCTCCGTCGTCGCCGGATCCGTGTCGTTGTCCGTTAGCGTTCTGGCTGCATTACCTCGTATCCGGAGAATCTGCCAATACCCGTCGAAGGAAACGTGCTCGGGCAGCGCACGATATCAGGTCTCGGGACCGGCAACCTATCCTGGTCGCCGGCCGGGCCAAGGACCGGTCGTCGTACGTGGTTCCTTGGCAAACCGGGATTCCCGCGCGCGCATCACGGCACGTTCGGCCGCGTATGCGCAAATGCTTGACGAAGACCCAATCTTGACACTCATCGGACCCATCGGCAAAAGGCCTTTCGTCAAAGGCTTCGAATTTCCTCCCGGTGAGGCAACGCGGAATCCTGACCATCTCCGAACGGATGGCGAGAGGAAAGTATGGAAAAAGTTTACCCGACTGCCGAAGAGGCACTCGAAGGGCTGCTCTTCGACAACATGTTCATCGCGGCAGGCGGCTTCGGGCTGTGCGGCATTCCCGAAAACCTGATTGCCGCAATTCGAGACGCCGGAACCAGGAACCTTACCGTCGCATCCAACAACGCGGGGGTCGATGATTTCGGGCTCGGCGTTCTGCTGCAGACTCGCCAGGTCAGGAAAATGATTTCATCCTACGTCGGTGAAAACAACGAGTTCATGCGGCAGTTCCTCGCGGGCGAGCTTGAACTCGAATTCAATCCCCAGGGAACGCTGGCCGAAAGAATGAGGGCCGGAGGCGCCGGAATTCCCGGATTCTACACGAAGACCGGCGTAGGAACGGTGATCGCTGAAGGCAAGGAACACAAGACATTCAACGGAGAAACCTACATCCTCGAAGAAGGGATCGTGTCGGATCTTGCAATTGTCAAGGCGTGGAAAGGCGATAGACAAGGCAATCTCCTTTATCGAAAGACCGCACGCAACTTCAATCCGATGGTCGCGACCTGCGGCCGGACCTGCGTTGCCGAGGTTGAGGAACTGGTCGACGTCGGAGAGTTGGACCCGGACCAGATCCATACTCCGGGAATTTTCGTTCAGCGGATCGTACACTGCCGGCACGAAAAACGCATCGAACAGATCACCACGCGGGAGGGATGAGACAATGCCTTGGGACAGAAACCAGATGGCCCGGCGCGCGGCGCAGGAACTCGAGGACGGCACGTATGTCAATCTCGGAATTGGCATCCCGACACTCGTCTCCAACTTTATCCCTGGCGGGATCGACGTCACGCTCCAGTCGGAAAACGGCATGCTGGGAATGGGTCCCTTCCCGACGGCCGACGAGGTCGATGCTGACCTGATCAATGCCGGCAAGCAGACCATTACCGAACTCGACCGAACGTCCTACTTTTCATCGGCCGACAGTTTCGCGATGATTCGCGGCGGGCATATCGCGCTCGCAATTCTCGGAGCCATGGAGGTCGCGGAAAACGGTGATCTCGCGAACTGGATGATTCCCGGGAAACTGGTAAAGGGCATGGGCGGCGCCATGGATCTTGTCGCGGGCGTGCGCCGCGTCGTGGTCATCATGAGTCACACCAACAAGAAAGGCGAGTCAAAGGTGCTCAAGCGTTGCACCCTGCCTCTGACCGGGAAAGGCGTCGTTGATCGCCTCATTACGGATTTCGGCGTGTTTGACGTCGTCGAAAATGGCCTGACCATTGTTGAAAACGCCCCGGGCGTCACCCGCTCCGACATCGAGGCCGCGACCGAAGCGGCCCTCGTATAGGCATCCGTCCAATCACGGAGTGCCCAACTGGCGGGCCTGCTGCGCCCTCGGGCCTGCCGCCAATGCCGTCCTTGCCGCAAATGAGAACGGTTCCGATTGTCCACGGCAGGGTTGCAGCACCGAAGATCCCGCCCGCGCAGGCCCTGCCCTTCATTGGAATCGTTCCGGCCGCAGCGACATCCGTTTCGCATCTCGAAACACGGATGTTCTGAAGTTTCGTCCGAACTTTGATGCCCGCAGCGCTTCCATGGTACCGGGCATCGGGCGGAACCTCCCGGGCGGGATTCCCGGGCTTCGCGTCAATACCCATGCCCCTCGGCCACCAGGCCGGGCATGTTCGTGCCGGAATCCGTAATGAGAAACGGGATGAAGTTGGCCGGGACGGCCTTTCGAATGGGAACGGACGAACCACCCTTCGGGCGCCCGTCTCGTCCTGCCGTGGATTCGCTGCCCACCGGTGATCCACCCACGTCAACGGGGCAGAATGGCGGCAATCAACCCCCCTGTCCTTTGCCAACCGGCCTTGCGAACTGGTTCCTTTCGAGAGGGTGGGAACTGCACCCGCATCAACAGAGACTGATTGAACTCGCAGAAGAGTCGTCCGTTCTTCTGGTCGCACCGACCGGGGGCGGAAAGACGCTGGCCGGATTCCTCCCGTCGCTCATTGCACTCGAGTCCGGCGATTTCAACGGACTTCACACGCTTTATGTGTCGCCGCTCAAGGCGCTCGCATCCGATATCCACCGAAATCTGCAGCAACCTGTCGACGACCTTCGACTTCCGGTGCAAATTGAGGTTCGGACCGGCGATACGCCGCAATCACGGCGAATCAGGCAACGGGCTGATCCGCCGCACATGCTCCTGACCACTCCGGAGTCCCTCGCGCTCATGCTTTCCCATCCGGAATCGGAACGCATCTTCGGAACGCTTCAGAGAGTCATCGTCGATGAAATCCACGCACTCGCCGAGAGCCGCCGGGGGGACCAACTCGCGCTGTGCCTGTCCAGGCTCAGGTCGCTGGCTCCGTCCATGCGGCGCGTCGGCCTGTCGGCGACGGTCAAGGACCCGGACGCGCTCGGCCATTTCCTCTCGGCCGTACCGGAACCGTGCACGATCGTTCATGCCGATTGCGGCCCGCCTCCGGATATCTCTGTCTTGATGACCGACGAAGCACCGCCATGGTCCGGTGCCGGAGCCCTGTATTCCATCCCTGCCGTCATCGACGAGATTCGCGGTTCACGCACGACGCTGGTCTTCATCAACACGAGGGCCCAGTCCGAAATCTATTTCCACGCTCTCTGGCAAGCGAATCACGACAACCTGCCGATCGCCCTGCATCATGGCGCCCTGTCGCGCGAGGCCCGGGAAAAAGTGGAATCGGCGATGGTCGAAGGCCGCCTTCGCGCGATCGTGTGCACCGGAACCCTGGACCTCGGGATCGACTGGGGCGATGTCGACCTCGTGATCCAGGTCGGAGCGCCCAAGAATGTCCAGAGACTGGTGCAGAGAATCGGAAGATCGAACCACACGTACAATGCACCCTCCCGGGCAATTCTTGTTCCCGCCAACAGATTCGAGGTCTTCGAATGCCAGGCGGCCCTTGAAGCGGCAGCCTCACACGACCTCGACGGCGAGCCACGGGGGGCAGGTGCCGGAGACGTCCTCTGCCAGCATGTCTTCATTCGCGCCGCCGCCGGGCCTTTCGATGCCGACGAACTGTTTCGGGAAATCAGGGCGGCCGGGCCGTTCAGAAATCTGACAAGACGGGAATTCGATGCATGTCTGGATTACTGCGCAACCGGAGGATACGCGTTCCAGGCCTATGACAGGTGGCAACGACTGAAACAGCGGGCGGACGGAAAGTGGGAACTCCGAGACCCCCGGCGGGCCCGGTCCGTGCGCATGAATGTCGGCACGATCATTGAGGAAGACATGATGAGCGTCCGGTTGGGCCGGAGTGGCGGCCGACCACTCGGGCGGGTTGAAGAAGCCTTCGCGGCGACATTGTCGGAAGGCGACACCTTCCTGATGGGCGGCAGGATTGTGCGTTTCGACCGGTTGCGGGAAATGACCGTGGAAGTCTCGAGGTCCCAGGCCCGGCGCCCGCGGATCGCCGTGTACAGCGGGACCAAGTTCGCGACGTCGACTCTTCTGTGCAACCGTGTCATCGCGCTCCTTCAACCGGAGTCGCCACCCGGCGTTCCCGACCACGCGATCAACTGGATCCGTCGACAGCGCGAGATTTCGAGGGTGCCGGTATCCGGCCGATTGCTGATCGAGAGCTTCCCCCACGGGAACCTCGAATGTACATGCATCTACGGTTTCGCCGGGAAAAACGCGCACCAGACGCTCGGACTCCTGCTGACCCGCCGAATGGAAATACATCATCTCCGTCCTGTCGGGTTCGTCACGACCGACTACGCAGTTCTGTTGTGGAGTCTGGGCAAGGTCACCGATGCACATATGCTGATGTCGCCCGAGAGTATCCGCGCCGGTTTCGAGGACTGGCTTTCCGGAAACGCTGTCATGAAACGAACATTCAAGACTGTTGCAACCATCTCGGGATTGATCGAACGGAACATCCCCGGAAGCACCCGCAAGACCGGTCGCCAGACCGTCGTTTCATCCGACATTCTTTACGATACACTGAGAAAATACGATCCCGATCATCTCCTGCTCCACCTGACACGGAAGGAAGCGATGCGCGGAATCGTCGACTTTTCGCGCATCGAAGACATGTTCAGCCGGGTCAGGGGCCAAATCGATCATGTCCTCGTCCCCCATGTGACACCGCTTGCCGCCCCACTCCTGCTCGAGGTCGGACGAGTTCCGATTTCCGCGAGCGGAGAGGAGGAACTGCTGTCCGAGACCGCCGGCGAACTGATGAAAAAGGCAGGTCTCGATCAATCCACGATCGCTCAATGGTGACCACCCTGAATTCAACCGGTAACGAGATCGGATTCGCATCGGAACGCGCATTCCGCTTCGAATTCTGCGGCGTTTCGCTGTGCGCCCTGCCAGACCGTGCGCTCTGGTGGCCGGACCGCCGACTTCTCTGTGTCGCCGACCTGCATTTGGGGAAATCCGGAAGACTCGCCCGTTCGTCAGGCACCCTCCTGCCACCATATGAAACGCGCGAGACGCTGACCCGGCTGTCCGGTCTCGTTCGGATTGCAGATCCGGTGACCGTCGTTTGCCTCGGCGACAGCTTTGACGATCTCGAGGCTGTCGGCGAGCTCTCGACCGAGGACCGCGACACTCTTTCGGTCATGGCTCGAGGCCGTCAATGGATATGGATATCGGGCAATCACGACCCCGGCCTTGACGCGGGAGACGTGATGCCAGGGCTCGGCGGCGACGAACCGCCTGGCAATCCCGGCAACCCATCAGTCCGTTTTTCCTTGGGTCCGCTGACGTTTCGTCATATCGCGAATCCCGCCGAAAGCTGTGAAGTCTCGGCGCATTACCATCCGAAATGCCACGTCTCAGGTCATGGCAGGAGGGTGACAAGGGCGTGTTTTCTCGTCGACGGCAAGCGAATCATCCTGCCCGCGTTCGGACACTACACCGGTGGCCTCCACTGCCACGAGCGCCCGTTGTCTGACCTGATGGCCCCCTCGGCCGTTGCCGTTCTGACCGGCGCCAGGGCAGTGGTGGTCCCTGCCCGCCGCGAAAGCTGAGCCCGCCGAACTCCTAGCCGATCAGGACAGCAGGTCGTCCGGTTCGGGGATCCCGTTGATTCGGCAACACGCCGTGATCGTGTTGGCCAAGAGGCAGGCAATTGTCATCGGCCCCACCCCCCCGGGGACAGGCGTCACCGCACCGGCCCGTTCAGCGGCGTTGGCAAAATGCACATCGCCAACCAGCTTGAACTTGCCCTCCCCCCGCTCGGGAGCAGGAACACGGTTGATCCCGACATCGATGACGGTCGCACCTTCCTTGATCCAGGAACCCGAAACCATTTCCGGCCTCCCCACGGCCGCGATCAGGATGTCGGCCTCGCGGCAGAGGGACTCAATGTTCCGGGTTCGGCTATGGGCAATGGTCACCGTACAATGATTCTGCAGCAAAAGGCTGGCCATCGGCTTGCCAACGATATTCGAACGCCCGACCACCACGGCCCGCATTCCGGCAAGCGACTGGTGCTGTTCGCGCAGGAGCATGAGGCAACCCGACGGCGTGCAGGGAATCATCGACGCCTGCCCGGTCGCCAACAGGCCGACATTCGCGATGTTGAAACCGTCGACATCCTTGTCCGGCCGGATTGAGTTGATGACCAGGTCTTCCCGCAATTCACCTGGGAGCGGCAACTGGCAAAGGATCCCGTGGACCTCGGAATCATCATTCAGTTCCCGCAGACATCCAATGAGCTCGGCCTCCGTCGTCGATGCCGGAAGTTGCCGTACGGACGAAATGACTCCAGCTTCGGCAGCAGCCCTGTGCTTGTTTCTCACGTAGATCTTGCTGGCCGGGTCATCCCCAACCAGGACAACCGCCAGTTTCGGAGGATATCCAGACTCCGTCAACACGGTTGCGTGGCGCGCAACCCTGGCCCTGACCCTTGCGGCAATCAGCTTTCCGTCGATCACCCTTGCCGTCAAGACGCGGGCCTTTCTTCGATCGGCGCGTTTCGTTCTGGCGGCAAGTTCAGAACAGCCCGTCGATTTCGCCGTCTTCATTAAGGCAGATCGACTCCGCGGCCGGGATCCTCGGCAATCCCGGCATGGTCATGATCTCGCCGCAGATGGCGACGACAAACCCGGCGCCCGCCGACAGGCGCACCTCCCGAATCGGGATCGAATGGCCGGTCGGAGCCCCACGCAGGTTCGGGTCGGTGGAGAAACTGTACTGGGTCTTTGCCATGCAGACCGGCAGGCTTCCATATCCCTGTTCTTCCCACATCCCGAGCTGGTCCCTGATCTTCTTGTCGGCGATGACTTCATCCGCCCGGTAGATTTTTCGGGCAATCGTTTCGATCTTTTCCATGAGCGGCACGTCGTCCGGATAGATCGGGGCGAACCGGGCGGTTCCCGAATCGGCGATTTCAGCGACGCGGGTGGCGAGATCGACCGTTCCCTCGGAACCCATCTCCCAGTGCCTGCAGAGAATGGCCTCGGTTCCGAGTCCCTCGCAGAATTCGCGCACGCCGCCAACCTCGGCGTCCGTGTCCGAAACGAAATTGTTGATCGCGACGACAACCGGAACACCAAATGACTTCACGTTCTCGATATGGCGACCAAGGTTAGCGCAACCATCGCGGACGGCCTGAACGTTCTCGGCGTCGAGATCCGCTCTCGCGACACCTCCATTCATTTTCATCGCGCGAACGGTGGCAACGACCACGACGGCCGAAGGGGCGAGGCCAGCCATTCTGCATTTGATGTTCATGAATTTCTCGGCACCGAGATCTGCACCGAAACCCGCTTCGGTCACGACATAGTCGGCGAGTTTCAGCGCCGTCGTCGTTGCGGTTACCGAATTGCAGCCATGGGCGATGTTGGCAAAGGGCCCGCCATGCACGAGTGCCGGGTTGTTCTCGAGTGTCTGAACCAGGTTTGGCTGCAACGCCTGTTGCAGGAGAACCGTCATTGCGCCGTCGGCCTTGAGGTCACGGCAATACACCGGCGAACGATCACGGCGGTAACCGATGATGATCCTGCCAAGCCGCTCCTGCAGATCATCAAGATCCGATGCCAGGCACAGGATCGCCATGACTTCGGAAGCAACCGTGATGTCGAACCCGGTCTGGCGCGGGAAGCCATTCGCCACGCCACCGAGCGATGCCACGATATCTCGCAGCGCTCTGTCGTTCATGTCCAGAACCCTCCGCCAGGTCACGCGACGGTGGTCGATCTCAAGGGAATTCCCCCAGTAGATGTGGTTGTCGATCATGGCGCTCAGAAGATTGTGCGCCGAGGTGATCGCGTGGAAATCACCTGTGAAATGCAGATTCATGTCTTCCATCGGAACGACCTGTGCGAGTCCGCCGCCGGCAGCCCCGCCTTTCATTCCGAAACATGGTCCGAGGGATGCTTCACGAATGCAGATCGCGGCCTTCTTTCCGATCTTGCAGAGGCCGTCCCCGAGGCCAACCGTCGTCGTCGTCTTGCCTTCCCCTGCCGGTGTCGGATTGATCGCCGTCACAAGGATCAGGCGCCCGTCTTTCCGCCCTGACAGTGACTTGATGAATTCCGACGAAATCTTCGCCTTGTCGTGACCGAACGGCACAAGACTCTCCGGAGGGATCCCGAGCGTCGCTCCGACTTCCTGGATCGGTCGCTTGTCCGCGGCCCGCGCAATCTCGATGTCTGTTCTGAAAGATGCCATGGTTGACTGAATTCCCTTGTTCAAAAAACCAGGTTCACTGTGTCACGGGGACGACACCGTCATCACCTGTCCCGAGTCTTCCGGAAATTAACTGCGGATAACGACGCTGATCATGCCAATCGCGACGCATCGTGTCGCCCGGAACCGCGAAAGAACGGTCACGCGACCGCCCCGCCGCAAAATTCCCGGACCGCTGGAAGAAAATTCCCGCCTTGAATACTGCAGCGCCGATCAAGCCGCCTCACGTCGACGGATTCGGCTTGAATCCCGACCGTCCCCTGGAAGCCTGCGGTTTTTTCGTCTTTGGAATCGCAACGATGCTCTTGTGCAACTCCTTGTCTTCATCGGGCTCATCGTCATCCCGGTTAAGCGGTTGTCCATTGATGACGGTGGTGATTTCGTCGCCTGTCAGGGTTTCATATTCGAGAAGTCCCTCGGCCAGACGTTCCAGATCCTGCCGTTTTTCGTTCAGGATTTCCATCGCGGTTTCGAACCCATCGTCAACGAGGGCCCTGACTTCCGTGTCGATGTTCTCAAGGGTATTCGGCCCATTGTTCGACATGCCCTGGTAGGGCCCAAGGAAGGTTTCCTCGCGATTGGCATAATCGATATTTCCCAGCACTTCCGACATGCCCATCTGCGTGACCATTGCGCGGGCCATCCGTGTCACCTGCTGGATGTCGGAAGCGGCGCCCGAAGTGACGTTTTCCTCGCCGAAAACCAGAACTTCCGCGGCCTTCCCCCCCATCGCCATCGCGATTTTCGACTTCATCTTGCGCTTGGTAATCGAAAGCTGGTCGCGCTCGGGCAGGGCGAGGACAAGGCCAAGGGCGCGACCTCGCGGGATAATCGTCGCCTTGTGTATCGGATCGTGCTGGGGCGAATTCAGCCCGACGATCGCATGTCCCGCCTCGTGATAGGCGGTCAGTTTCTTTTCCTCGTCGGTCATGACGAGGGACCGTCGTTCGGCACCCATCATGACCTTGTCCTTGGCGTTTTCGAAATCCTCCATGGTGATCGCCCGCTTGCCGGCGCGTGCGGCCGCCAGTGCGGCTTCGTTCACCAGGTTAGCCAGGTCCGCCCCGGAAAAACCCGGGGTTCCGCGCGCGATGATCCTGAGGTCGACGTCGGGAGCAAGCGGAGTCTTTCGGGAGTGGACTTCCAGGATCTTTTCGCGACCCTTGATGTCCGGGTTGGGAACCTGAACCTGCCTGTCAAAGCGGCCCGGACGCAGAAGCGCCGGGTCAAGGACGTCCGGACGATTGGTTGCCGCGAGCAGGATGACGCCTTCATTTGCTTCGAATCCATCCATCTCGACCAGCAACTGGTTCAGGGTCTGCTCCCGCTCGTCGTTGCCACCGCCGTAACCGACGCCCCGATGCCGGCCGACGGCATCAATCTCGTCGACGAACACGATGCAAGGGGCGTTTTTCTTCGCCTGATCAAACATGTCGCGAACGCGGCTGGCGCCGACGCCCACGAACATTTCGACGAAATCGGATCCGGAAATGTTGAAGAATGGAACATCCGCTTCGCCTGCGATCGCGCGGGCGAGCAGGGTCTTGCCGGTTCCTGGTGGCCCGACAAGAATTGCGCCCTTCGGAATCTTGCCGCCAAGACGCGAAAACATGGTCGGATTTCGCAGGAACTCCACGATTTCCTCGAGTTCTTCCTTGGCCTCGTCGATTCCGGCGACATCGTCGAACGTGATCCGGCCCTGCCGTTCGGTCAGCAACTTCGCCTTCGACTTGCCAAATCCCATTGCGCCGCCGCGGCCGCCCTGCATCCGGTTCATGATGAAAATCCAAACCCCGATCAGCACGAGGAAAGGCAACCAGACCGACAAAGCAGATGCGATGAAAGACTGCTCCTGCGGCTTGGCAATGATCTCGACACCCGATTCCAGCAAAACCGGTGTGACATCAACGCCCGGAGGCACGACCGCCCTGAATTCGGCACCATTTCCACTTCGGAGGTGGACCGTCTCTCCGTCGATCACGGCACTATCGACATCGCTGTTCTCGATCCGGGCGATCATGTCGGAAAAGCTGATTGTCGTTCCCGAACTGGCAATCTGGTTGCCGTCGAAAAGACGGAAAAGAACCACGACCAAAAGGAACAGCACGACCCAGATGGCCAGGTTTCTGGCGTTACCCACGACTTGCCTCCCCGCGTTCTCGTTCGCCGGCACCGGTCGTCACCGGTTGTGCCGGGCTGTATTCATCTACAGTTAGTCTTCGGGCGAAAGAATTCAATGCGTTACGATCGACTCGAAGAAGGAATTGACGCCGTTTTCCAGAAAACAGTCGCACCCGCGCCTCATACCTGCAAGTGGCGCCGAGATCAATTCGTTCGCAAACCAGAATGACGGGGTTGCCATGACGGCCACTCTGCTGGAATCCTGGTATTTCCAGTCCGGGCAGCAACGGAGGCCGGGTTCCCCGAGCGGGCGGACTTCCGATTCGCGCAATTCTTCGGGTGTCGTGACCCGCCAGCGACGATCAAACACGCCACTCGTGGCGGGTTGAACTTTCATTGCGGACACCTCCCTGCACACTTCCGCCATGCCCTTGCTGTCGTGGACGGCAATACATCCAGACAGGGTCGCGCCGATGCCGGAGTTCAGCGCCTCCTCGAACCGCAACAGTGAGGCCAGACGTGGCCGGTAGCCTGAACCCGAGACCCATTTGAGTGCATGCGCCAACAAACGGAGCCGGATCTCGGCGGGGGCGTCGCCACATTGCTCGAGATCGATCAGGACAGATCCCATACTCGTCGGCCTGGCGACCCTGTTCGCCATTTCCCGCGTCGCGACTTCCAGCCCGAACCTGGCTTGCTTCATTCGATCAGCGGTCGCAATCAGCGTCTCCTGGTCGAGGCCCAATTCGTCCAGTTGCCGCCTGGCCTTCCGGACTCGCGATCGAAGAAAGCGGTCGTCTTTGTTGCCAGGGTCCTCGCACCACCCGATACCGGCCGAGGTCAGGAAATTCCGCAGGCTTTCGCGCGAAACTTCCAGAAGCGGCCGGACCCAGACAACTCCCCGGTCGTGTTCGACCGGGTACATCGACGCGAGGCCATCGACTCCCGATCCCCTTCCAAGCCTAATCAGGAAAGTCTCGGCCTGATCGTCTCTGGTATGGCCTAGCAGGACCGCGCAAAGTCCATGCCGAACCGCCCACGAGCCAATCAACCCGCGTCGGGCATCACGGGCAGCGCCCTGGAGGTTCCCCGACGCAGGGGCGGAATCCCAATTCAGCGTCTCGTGCCCGATGTCCAGTTCACGGCAGAGAGAGGCAACGAACCGTGCCTCTGCGTCGGCCGCATCCCGGAGTCGGTGGTTGACCGTCGCGCACCGGAATGCGCAGCCCCTGTCCTTCGACCACGCGTGGGAAAGGAGCAGGAGCGCAATGGAATCACCGCCGCCGGAAACCGCGACACCAAGCTCCGTGCCCTGAATTCCTGCCTTGTCTAGAGCGAGCGAAAACGCCGCGCGAACGGAATCGTCATTCACCTGTTCAGTTGCAACCAAACCGGACTCGTTCCCGTTCGGCCCTGCCCGCGACCTCGGGGTCGTCCGGAGCGCGAACGGCGGCTTCCGACAACATCAGGCACGCTTCGTCAGCATGGCCAAGTTCCCCAAGGCTTATTCCCAGTCCCAGGATGGCGCCGGACGCATTCGGGCCCTTGGGGGAACTGCTGAAACTGTCGAGATATGACGATGCCGCCGATTGCCAGTCCTGCAGGGCGAAGTGGGATTCCCCTTGCCAGAAGCGTACTTCCGCAAATGTCTCGGCTTCGGCGTCGGGTTCCAGGGCAGTATCAAGATATCCGAGCGCATCTGCATAGTTACCTGCTTCAAAGGCAGCCATCGCCACTTCGAAGGGGGTTTCGCCTGGATAGACCGGCTCCTGCGCCGCCGCGGCCTCGGCAACATTGGCGGCCTTGCCGTTACCGGCCGCTTCTCCGGAATCATCAGCCGCAACCGCTTCGATCTCTCCGTCCTTCGCGGTTTCCGGGTCGGCGGTCCCGAGCGTGGGGACCATTCCAACGGAAGAAAGGTCTCCCCCCTCCAGTTCGACAAGCCTGAATTCCAGATCGCCGATACGCCGGGTTCCGTCCTCGACAATCGTTTCCACCCGGAATTGCAACTCCTCGACCGCCCCGGTCAATTGACGCAACTCGGATTCGATCGCATCGACGCGCAACGCCACCGTACCTCCGCGCCTGGCCGAACCGCTCTGAGGCGGCCCTGTCGTGACCAATTGCGATTTCAGGTACTGGACCTCCCCCAGGAGAAAACCGAGTTCCTGCCTGATGTCTGCGAGCGTCGCTTCCATTGACTCGTCCTGGGCCGGTGCCGGGCCGATCCAGGCACAGACAAGGGCAACGACAAAAGCGACGGCTCCGGCGCGAATACCTGGAAGCCGGAATCGGGTACCTGTCATGGCGGCGCCTAACTCGTGGCTGCACCTTCAAGAACCGTGACCGCTCGCCGGTTCACGGACCAGCAAAACTCGTTCGAACAGGTCTCTGCCGGCCGTTCCTTGCCATACGTTACAGTCCGGATTCGATCGGCAGTCACACCCTGATCGATCAGGTAGTCCCTGACCGCAACGGCACGACGAACCCCCAAGGCGAGATTGTATTCCCGGGTTCCGCGCTCATCGGCGTGGCCTTCGACCGTGGCCGTGAACTGCTGGTAGGTCATCAGCCATTCGGCCTGTGCATCGAGGGTCGCAACGGCTTCGTCCGTCAGAGTGCTCTGGTCGACCTCGAAGTAAACCCGATCTCCGGTCAGTGTCTGGAAATACGCGATCGTGCCGGGATCCGAACTGTCAAGAGTCCCTATCGAGATGCCGTCGGCGCCGGAACCACCTCCCGGCCCGGAACCGCCTTGATTCCCGCAACCTGCCAATGCCGCTGCGATCAAGACAAATGTAAGGATCCTGATCATGTTACTTGCCTCGTAATGTTATCGCGCCGCCGATTTCGCCAACCGCCAGAAGCGCTCCATGGATCGCACCGCGTAGAACCATTTGTTCCTTCGCACCAATAGCAGACCTGTGACCGAATGTGAATCCGGCACGTTCCGTCGTCGTCACCTTTCGATCAAGGTTCCCTGAGACGGGACCACGCCGGGTCCGAGCCGAACCCCGGGGTGTCGACGCTACGCAGATTTCGCCCGGTCAAATCCACCGAGAACAGGGACGGAGCGCCATCACGTCCTCGAGATTCCCTGAAAAACATCAGGACACGGCCATTTGGGGACCATGTCGGGCCCTCATCCAGGAACGATTCAGTCAACAGCTTTTCCCTGGTGCCGTCCGTACGCATGACGCCTATGTGGAACCGGTTCCGATCAATCTTTGTAAACGCGATCTGGTCGCCCCGCGGCGACCAGACAGGGGTTCCGTATTGCCCTTGACCGCGACTGATTCGGGCCGGTCTGCCCCCGGTTGCAGGCACGACGTAGAGCTGTTTCCGCCCGCCCCGGTCAGATTCGAAGACGATGTTCTGACCATCCGGCGAAAAGCTTGGCGCTGTGTCAATCGCCAGGGATGTCGTCAACTGCCGCTTCGACCCGGTGGCCAGGTTGATGACGTGGATGTCGGTATTCCCTGCCGACGTCAGAGACAGGACCACAGACCCTCCATCCGGTGAAAACCGGGGGGCGAAGCTCATGCCGAGACCGTTCGGGATGAGCAACCGCGACTCTCCGCTCGCAAGGTTCATGACGAAAACTTCGGGCTCGCCCCTGCGATAACTCGTGAAAATCAGTTCATTGCCCGAGGGAGAAAACCGCGGTGCGAGCACGATTTCCTGGCCTTCGGTCAGGAACTCGTGATTGGCTCCGTCATAATCCATCACGGCAAGGCGCTTGATACGGGCATCCTTCGGTCCGCTCTCCGCGACATACGCAACACGGCTGTCGAAGTATCCCGTCTCGCCCGTAAGCCGGGAATAGATAACGTCGGAAATCCGGTGCGCAATGCGCCGCCACTGCGATTGCCGTCCACCCAGGCGTTGCCCGGCGCCAAGTTCCGCACCCACGAACACGTCATAAAGGCGAAACGAAACCTCGAGGCGCCCGCCGTCGAGAAGCCGGACGGCACCGATCACGAGGGCCTCGGCGTTGATCACTCTCCAGTCACTGAACTGAACCGGGTCATCGAAATTCCGGACCGTTACCAAATGTGCGCTTGCAGGAATTTCGCGGAATATTCCGGAGTCCGTCAAATCTGCCGCCACGACGGCAGTGATGTCTTTCGCGACCTGCCGGCTGTTTGCCTGTCCGGCAGAAAATTCCGGAATCGCAATCGGCAAGGGTGTGATGACCCCTTCAGTGATTTCGATTCTGAGCGTGCTTTCCTGAGCAAACAGGTCGCTCGTCCAGCTTGCCAAAATCAGCAAATGCAGGCTTGCCGCGAGTGCGAATAAACGTCCAGGTTTCATCGAAGCACCATTTTTTCCGGGTTAAACACGACTTCCATGCTCCGCCAGTGTTCGTACTTGTGAACGGGCAGATCATAGGGCTGGCACCGCATCACGGCGCGTCTGGCGGCATTGAATGCCTGCCTGATTTCACTCGTTTCGATCGAACCCGGTTCGATGAGCCGGGGGGATCCTTGCTTGACGCGACCGTCGCGATCCAGCTCGACACCAAGCGTGACCTTCAACTCCGAATCGTTTCGGATACCGATCGGTACGCTCCAGCACTTCTTGATGGCGAACTTCAGGCCTTCGGATTCTTCCGTGGTCAGTCGCTGGGGGGTGGTCGTGGTCGGTTGGGCAGCCGTGTCCGGGACAACCTGCGGCGGTTGGGCCTGGTCCGGTTCCAGCTCCTCCAGCAATGCGGCAACCACCGTCTCCTCTTGGGCGGGATCCTGAACCGGTTCTCTTTGAGGATTCCGCCGCGGCAGAACTACCGACGGCTGCGCAGGAGGGTCAAGTGGATCAGGTTGTGAAACAACCGTCGTGTCGGGTTCGAGCGGTTGGACCTCCGGGTCCGGAGTCACCTCGGGTTCTGCCGGGTTCGTTTCCGCCACAGCCGCGGTTTCGATCGAACTGTCGGGTTCCGGGTTTTCCTCGACCTGAGTTTCGGCAGTTGCAACCGGAGGCACGTCAGGTTCGCTTGCGGGGATTGCCGGCGGTTCTTCCGGCTCTGCCAATTCCGGGGGCATCGCGATGGTTTCGGGTTCGGGTTCGGGTTCGGTTTCCTGTGGCTCGATTGCAGACAATACAGGTTCATCAACAGGTTGGCGAGTTTCCAACAATTGCGGCGCGGGAGCCGAAAGCGCCAAAAATTCGGAGTGTGTGATCACCGACACCTCCGT
Source organism: Paracoccaceae bacterium (assembly GCA_963664045.2). Lineage (GTDB taxonomy): Bacteria > Pseudomonadota > Alphaproteobacteria > Rhodobacterales > Rhodobacteraceae > JAPPHA01. Next base: position 253,617 of record CAXXGT010000011.1, read on the forward strand.
CACCTGTATGGCTTCCGTGCGGTCACCCCTGAAGAAGGGGCCGCCAAAAATCGCGGCCAGAACAACCGTGCCATGGACAGCGCCTGATATCTTGGTTCCGGTCTGCATGTCCCGGGTCCGTCAACTGCCGCTCTCTTGTCCATCAAGAGTAGGTCCATCGAGAGCAGGGCCTCCGCCATCCGTCACCAGGCTGACATTGTCAAAACCGCTCGCGTCCAGCGCTCCGAGGATTTCCATGACGCGGATGTATGGAATCGAGCCGTCCGCCCTGACATAGATGGTCCGTCCGGTTCGCTCGCCCGCGACCCCGCGTAGCGCATTGACGAGTTCCGTTCGTTCGATTTCATTGTCAAGGATGTAGACGCGGCCGTCCTGATCGATGGTAACGCTTAACGGTTCCTCGCTGTCGTCGGGAGCCGCAAGGGGATTGGCCGCAGTATCCGGCAGATCAACAACGACGCCGACGCTCAGCAACGGCGCTGCGACCATGAAAATGACGAGCAACACCAGCATCACGTCGACGAACGGAGTGACGTTGATCTCCGCCATGGGGCGGAAACGCATCTTGCCGCCCTGGTTGAATACCCTGCTGCGTCCCTGTTCCATATTCTTCCGCAAGACTGCCCGTCGCGGGCTGGTTGCCTTTGTCCTGTCTCAGTTCCCGGATTCCAGATGACGTGATAGGATTGCGGCGAACTCCGAGGCGAAGCTGTCGAAACCGCTCAGCAGACGGTTCGCATCGGCCGACAGCTTGTTGTAGAAAATGACCGCCGGGATCGCAGCCAGCAGGCCAAGCGCGGTTGCGACCAGCGCTTCGGCGATTCCGGGCGCAACGACGGCCAGATTGGTGCTCTGCTGGATGGCGATTTCCTCGAACGCGTTCTTGATTCCCCAGACCGTGCCGAACAATCCCACAAAGGGAGCAATCGACCCGACCGTTGCGAGAAACGTCAACCCGCTCGTCAGTGACTCTGCCGCCTGGGCGATCGAGACATCCATTGCCCGTTCTATCCGGGCCTGTGCTCCCGGCATGAATCCGCCTCCGTGCCGGTGCGATCTTCGCCATTCGATCATGCCGGCAACGAATACCCTCTCGGCGATGCCGGTCGGGTCCTTGCGAATTCTCTCGAACAGTTCATCAAGCGGGGTTCCGGACCAGAAGTCCTGCTGAAACAACTCTGCGTCGCGGCGGGCCGTCCGGAAGTTCAGCAGTTTCTGGATTATGATCGACCAGGACCAGAAGGACGCAAGCACAAGGATAATGATGACAACCTTGACGGTGATCGTCGCGCGCAGAAACAGCGCCAGCATGGAGAAATCGATCTCTCCTGCGGCCGCAAGCGTTTCGGTCTCCATCTAGTCGATTTTCCTGCCTGAGTCCTAAGGCTGTTCGATGGTTTTGATTTTCTGCCTCCCGGTTCATATAGTCAGTGTCGAGACAAATCTCCACAAAAAAATCAGTTCCTTGCCTGCACGGACCGCTCTCAATTACTTGGTCGAACGCTCCTGCCCGCTTATTCCCCTGACAATTGAGAGAAACCATTTCTTGACATAACACTTGCGAAACGCTTCACAGGATCGAAAGTCGGGACAGGCGAAAATTCGCCTGGCAAATACTCTCGCAAAGGCCCTCTCATGGCAAGCCATTCTCACGGTTCCTGCGATCACGGTTTCGGACATTCTCACGCTACACATGGCCTGAATTCCCGGCGCATATTGTTGGCCCTGATGCTGATCGGCGGCTTCATGATCGTTGAAGTGATTGGCGGTTTGCTGTCGGGATCCCTTGCCTTGCTGGCGGACGCCGCTCACATGCTTATCGATGCCGTCGCGTTGTTGCTCGCATGGCTCGCGATCCGCCTAAGTCAAAGACCCGCAAACCCTGTCCACACGTACGGTTTCCACAGGCTTCCGGTACTCGCTGCATTTGCCAACGGGATCAGTCTGGTCTTCATCGTCTGCTGGATTGTCGTTGAAGCTGTCATCAGGCTTTTCGATCCGACACCGGTTCTGGCTGGACCGATGCTGGCGGTCGCGACAATTGGATTTGTGGTCAATATCGCGGCATTCAGAATCCTGCACGGCGCCGACCGAAACAACCTGAATGTTCGCGGAGCCCTCCTTCATGTTCTTGGTGATTTGCTTGGTTCAGTTGCCGCAATCACTGCAGCAATCGTCATCATGATAACGGGCTGGACACTCGTTGATCCAATTCTCTCGATGCTTGTTGGGCTGTTGATTTTCAAGATGGCCATCGGATTGATTCGGGATTCCGCCCATGTCCTCCTTGAAGGTACGCCGCGTCATCTTGATATCGGTGATGTGGAGACCGACCTGGTTAAGGCTGTTCCAGATGTCCAAGACGTTCACCATGTCCACCTGTGGATGCTTTCAGAGGATCGATCCCTCCTGACCTTGCATGCAAGGATTTCGGAGACAGGCGACTCGAACTCGATCATCGCCCTGATCAGAGACCGCGTCGCAGAGCGGTTCGGAATCAAACATGTTACGGTTCAGATCGAGACAGAGATGTGCACTGAGGATTTGGACGTCGCCTGTGTTTGAATTGTGCCTGTCGCGCCCGTCCGCGTCGCGCGATTAGCAGAACCTGACGCTATGATTCACGGTGCGGGAACAGGCGGCTGACGATAAACAGAATCAAAGCGGCCACGACCACCGACGGGCCTGAAGGCGTATCAAGCGTCGCCGATGTAAACAGGCCCCCACCGACCGCAAGAACTCCGGCGACAGCGGCCGCAACCGCCATGAATTCCGGGCTGGTTGCAAACCGCCTGACCGTTGCCGCAGGTATGATCATCAGCGCGACAATCAGCAAGATTCCCACGATTTTGATCGCGGCAGAAATGACAACTGCCAGCAGAAGTCCGAAGACCAGCCGAGCGCGTTCGGGGCGGAAACCTGCGACCGCAGCAAGGTCTTCGTTGACAGTCGCAACAACGAGTGGGCGCCAAATGAACACAAGCGCCAGAAGCGCCAGCATGCCACCCAACCAGACCACCAGGAGGTCCAGTTGGCCCACGGCAAGGATATCGCCAAAGAGCAATGCATGGATGTCAATACGGATCCGTGGAAAGAAAGACAGGGTTACCAGCCCGAGAGCAAGGCCGCCGTGCGACATCATGCCCAGCAAGGTATCGGTCGGGAGCGTGTCGCGGGTTTCGAGATAGATCATTATGATAACGACCGCACAGGCGATAAAGAGTACTCCGAAAAGCAGATGGGCATCTGTCAGAATTGCGATTGCTACGCCTAGGGGGGCCGAGTGCGCGATGGTCTCACCGAAATAAGCCATGCGGCGCCAGACGATGAAACATCCAATGGGACCGGCAACGATGGCTACGCCTACGCCAGCGAGCACGGCCCTGACAAGGAAATCATCAAGCATTTCCGGTCACCACATGCGATTGCCTGCCGTGTGCCTGCCCGGTCGGTGTCCCGGCAGGTTTCCGGCATCAAATGGTCCGTGGACATCGTCTTCGTCGTGTTCATGGGGAACGAGCACCACGAAGTCATCCGAGAATTCCATGACTGTCTTCGCGTTGTGTGAAATGATCAGAATGCCGCAGCCATAGTTGTTGCGAATGGCACGAATCAGTGTGTACAGCCTTTCAGCCCCGTTGACATCGACACCCTGGTCGGGTTCATCCAGGACGAGCAGGTCAGGGTGATGAATCAACGCCCGGGCCAGAAGCAACCTTTGGAATTCTCCGCCGGATAACGTCGAGACAGGGGGGTTCCCGAGGCGGCCAAGGCCGACCGAGTCAAGCGCCTCGTTGATTTCATCGTCAGTGAAACGTCCGGTCAGGGTCATCAGGCGCCTGAGAGTCAGTGGCAGTGTCGGATTGATGACCAGGCGTTGAGGTACGTAACCGACCGAGAGATCCGGAATCCGGTTGATTGTGCCTTCGTCAGGTTCAATCAGTCCGAGAATCGCCTTGATCAGCGTTGACTTGCCCGAACCATTTGCCCCGACGACCAGAACCTGGGCGCCACGGTCGAGATCGACATCCACGTATCGGACAATCCACCGGTTACTGCGCCGGACTCCGACGTTCCTCGCACGCACGAGTCTTTTTTCGGATCCTGGCGACATTTCACTCATTGTCATCCAGTCTGCTCGCTGCAACCCCGCAGTTCAACCCGTACCCACAAATCCGGACAGAGGTCTCTTGAACCCAGGAAACCGACGGACGAACGGTACCGATCACGTTTGTCCGTTCTATCAGCAAACGAAGAATTGCCGTTTACCCGAACGATCCCTCCGCAAACCAATGTCCCTGCCAGATTCGGCATGACAACATCTTTCCCGGATGCAGATGGCCGCACCGGAAAGCAATCCCCGAACCACGTCTCTCCGTTGAACCTGATTCCCTCGGTTTCCGCAACATTGCTCCAGGTCACAGCACTTTCCATTCTTTTCTTGCCAGTCAAGCCAAAAGGCGACGCACCGAATTGCCCGGATCGAAAAAGAAACGGACTCCCGGAGACGTGGTGCTGACGAAATTCGAGGGGATCACCCTGACCCCTGTGCGGAGAAAACCGGAATGATGGCAGGCGTCGTTCCGATTATTCCTGTTTTCTCCATATTGGAATACTTAAACCACCGCCCTAAAGTAGAATGTGGAATTTCAGAGGAGGATTGCACATGACCGGGAGTTCACAGTTCACGTCCCGCCGACATCCGGGACTCTGCATGGCTGCATTGCTGTTGTCAGGATTCTCGTTTGCCGCGCCGAATGTGGCTGATTCACAGGTTCAGGTTGTCGCGACGATCAAGCCATTGCATTCACTCGTGAGCGCGGTCATGGGGGATGCGGGGGAGCCCTTTCTGCTGGTGGAAAATGCCGTTTCCTCTCACAGCTTCACGATCCGCCCGTCTGATGCCCGCAAGCTTGAATCGGCGGACGTCGTTTTCATGATCGCGCACGAAGTCGAGACCACCCTTGTCGAACCGATCCAGTCGCTTGCTTCCAATGCAGTTGTTGTCGAACTTGCGCTCGTTGACGGGTTGACACGGAGACCTTTCCGAATGGGTGGCGAATTCGAAATCGATCACGAACATCACCACGACGAACCGGAAGCGGAAGGCGAACATGCCGGGCACGATGAGGAACATCATGATCACGACTTCGACATGCATGTCTGGCTCGACCCAATCAACGCGATCGTCATGTCTCACGCAATTGCTGCAACACTTTCGGAAGTCGACCCGGATAATGCCGCCGTGTACCGAACCAATGCCAACGCATTGCAGCCCCGCCTGGAAGAATTGTCGGAAGAAATTTCGGCCGATCTGTCTTCCGTCCTCGGAGTTCCATTCCTCGTCTTCCACGACGGGTATCGCTACTTTGAAGACAGGTATGGTCTCAATATTGTCGGTTCCGCCGTCATGAATCACGCGCGCCCACCAGGCGTCAAGCGTGTCAGGGAGCTTCAGGCCAAAATGATCGACCTGGGGACCAGGTGCGTTTTCAGCGAACCCCAGTACAACGAAAGAATCGTCCAGGTCATTATTGAGGGAACACCTGTTAGGGTCGGCATGCTGGATCCGCTTGGCTCCGACATCGAACCCGGACCCGATCAGTATCCAATGGTCTTGCGAAACATGGCGAAGGCATACAAGGACTGCCTCGCTCCGGAGTAACGACCATCCAAAGTCAGCATTCAGGTTTCAAGTGACCTGAATGCTGGTCACGAATAATCCGGGAGCCCGACGTTTCGACGGTTTAGCCGTAGCGGCGAAACCGGATCGGCCTCCGTGCCCAACAGGTATTTCATATCCGGCGGTGCGCCATGCAACGGCCCGGAGTTCGCGATACTGTCGATATCGTCATCCGGAACCGACAAGCGGATATCGTCGTTACCGTATCGACCGATGTGGTCAGACTTGCGCTCACGCTGCAAGAATTTACAGGTAAGGCTTTCCCTTGCCACATGGTCCGTTGTTCCAATTGCGACAATATGTCAGGTGAAATTCTGAAGTCCAACGACCGGATCAAACAAGAACTGGGCGATAAACCCCGCCCCGGATTCGCTAGATCAATCGTATCCGCGGCTCTCTCGCAAATGGATGCCCGTTAACCCGTTAACCCGTTACCGGTGACATGGATCCTCAGCAGGTATAGTTCAGCGCCAGGCGTCCTCCGTCTACGTAAATTGTCTCTCCCGTGATGTAACTCGCCTTGTCAGACGCCAGGAATGACACGACATTGCCAATTTCCGCCGCCGTACCTATTCGCTTGAGCGGCGTTCTCGACAAGGCGGTCTCCAGGGCCGCAGGACTTGCGTTAACGTCTGCCATCATTTCGGTGTCTATCGAACCCGGCCCTACAGCATTGACCCGAATCCCGAATGGTGCCAGCGCCAAAGCTGCTGACCGGGTCAACTGCATGACACCGCCCTTTGACGCGCAATAGGCCGGTATTGCCGGAATCGCGACCTGGGCGTTGATGGAAGACATGTTGACGACCGCACCCTTGATCTCGTTTTTGATCATCGTCCGGGCAGCCCGCTGGAGCGCGACGAAAGTTCCAACCAGATTGATCGAAATCACGCGTTCGAAATCGTTCAGACCATAACTCAGGAACTCTCCCGGCAGAGCGACCCCCGCGTTGTTGACCAAAACCCTGACCGGACCCAGGTCAGATTCGATCCGTTCGAACATTGCGTGGATGTTCTCCGGATTGCCCATATCGCAATGGACCGCGGTGGCCCCAATTCGCTGTGCCTCGGCTTCAGCCTTTTCGGTCTGTATGTCGGCGAGGACTACTTCGAAGCCGTCGCGCACGAGCGCCTCCGCGGATGCCAAACCAATTCCCTGCGCGCCTCCCGTCACGAGCGCGACGGGCAATTGGGCTCCGTTCGACCGGGCTTTCTTGTCATTCACTTTTCTTACTCCTGTACGACCGGGTCGAATACCTTCGATCCGGTTCAGATTTCAATCTTCGGGCAGGGATGATCCTCATCCATCCGGGCGGAATTCGATCATCTCGCGACCAAACGCACATCTCGGATTCTCTTCATCCGGTGCAAGGCCCTGAATGTCTGGTTGAACCTGAAAGGCCGAGGGTCCCGACAGCCCACGTTCTCCGGCCACGGGACAATTGCTAGGTGATTGCCTTGAGCAGTTCGGCCCGTCTGCCCACTGACTCCCATGTGAACTCGGGTTCCGACCGCCCGAAATGACCCCCAGTTGCGGTCTTGCCGTAAATCGGCCGCAACAAGTCCAGTTCCCTGATGATGGCTTTCGGCCGAAGATCGAATACCTGGCTGATTGCATCCTCGATCCGACCTTCGTCAAATCGGGCGGTCCCGAATGTGTTGACATGCACGGACACGGGCTTGGCGACACCAATCGCATATGCGATCTGCACTTCACAGCGATCGGCGAGTTTGGCCGCTACGACATTCTTGGCAACATGGCGGGCCATGTACGCCCCCGACCGATCGACCTTCGACGGATCCTTGCCGGAAAATGCTCCCCCGCCATGGCGTCCGACCCCGCCATAGGTATCGACAATGATCTTGCGCCCGGTGAGGCCGCAATCGCCTACCGGTCCTCCGACAACGAACCGTCCGGTTGGATTGATCAGGTATCTTATGTTTCCATCGGAAAGCGACTCGGGAAGAACAGGGCGAATGATCTGCTCAATGACGGCTTCCTTGATGTCGTCATGACTGATGTCGGGAGCATGCTGGGTAGACAGGACGATCGTGTCGATCCCGACCGGCCGGCCATTCTCATAGGCAACTGAAACCTGGGATTTCGAGTCCGGCCTCAGCCAGGGCAATTCGCCACTCCGCCTCAGTCGCGCATGACTTCGGGTCAACAAGTGCGCGAGATGGATCGGCAACGGCATCAACTGCTCGTTCTCCCGGCAGGCATAACCGTACATCAACCCCTGATCTCCGGCGCCCTGATCCACGTCAAGCCCGTCCCCCTCGTTGACACCTTGGGCTATGTCAGGAGACTGCCGGTCGAGTGCGAGAAACACGGAACAGGAATTGCCATCGAAACCAAGTGCCGGATCGTCGTAACCGGCCGCACAAATCGAATTCCGCGCGATCTCCACGTAATCGATACGCGCTGTGGTCGTGATTTCACCGGCAAGAATCGCGACTCCCGTCTTGACCAGAGCTTCGCAGGCGACACGACCATTCGGATCCTGGGCCAGGACAGCGTCCAGCACGGCATCCGATATCGAGTCCGCAACCTTGTCCGGATGTCCTTCCCCCACGGACTCCGACGTGATGATGTAGCGTCTGGACATGCCTCGTTACCCTTTCTGACCCTGTCGTTCGATTACCATGTCGCGATCCCAGGCATTACCACGCGTGCTGAACGGTTTCCCCTTGTGCGACACAGTCAGAGTTTCCCTCGCAGGCACCACATAGATCAAGAAATCATCCCGATTTCATGCGCCAGCCAGCATTGCGGCACCATCAAAATTTCATGCCGAAACCCCTGACAATCCAGTTTTTCCGACCGGCACTTCATTATTGCTTGGTTCCGTCCCGTTCAAGCATCGATTGGCGCACTTTCGTGGACCGAAAACGTTCGCCACTGGCGGTCTACTTGCTGCCAAAGATGCCAAGGACTTGTTCAGGACGCGAACACGACCCGGACCAGACTTCATTGATGCCTGCCACGACCGACGCAAGAGCGACGGCGCCATCCCGGTACAGCGGCCCGCGTTACGACAGTTTACCCTCTTCAAATTCCGTCGGTTGTTTCCCGTATGGGGCCAACCGGTGGCCTGACCTGCCAATTCCATCGTAATGGGGGCCATTTCGACGCCGAAATAAATCGAACGCCGACGACATCAGGCCGATTCGGCTGACGTGGACAACGAATCGAACGGCAACTGGGACTGTGTAGAATCTATCTGGCGGAGGCCCGCCGGAATTTCGAGGCCCAGGTGGCGCCAGGATTTCTGTCCGAGCATTCTTCCGCGCGGAGTGCGTTGTACGAGGCCTTGCTGCAACAGGAACGGCTCAACAACCTCCTCGATTGCATCGCGAGATTCCGATAGTGCTGCCGCAATCGTGTCGATGCCGACCGGCCCTCCGCCGAATTCCCGCGCCAACAGCCTGAGATACCGACGATCCGCCGAGTCGAGCCCGAGCCTGTCGACCGCGAGTTGGGTCAAGGCGCGATCGGCAACCGCCTGGGTAATGCGCCCGTCTCCCTCCACCACGGCGAAATCAAGAACCCGCCGCAGGAGCCGGCCAGCAATACGCGGTGTGCCCCGTGCACGGCTGGCGATCTCCATGGCACCGTCCGGGTCGGCCTCGGTTTCCATCAAGCGGGCCGCACGTGACACGACCTGTGTCAATTCTTCGTCCGTGTAAAACTCCAGCCGGATCGGAATTCCGAACCGGTCCCGGAGCGGTGTGGTCAAAAGGCCCAGCCGCGTCGTTGCACCAACAAGGGTAAACGGCTGCAGTTCGATCCGGACGGACCGCGCGGCCGGTCCCTGCCCTATGACCAGATCGAGCTCATAATCTTCGAGCGCAGGGTAGAGAACCTCCTCGACGGCCGGATTGAGACGATGGATTTCGTCGATGAACAGGACATCTCCGGCATCCAGATTGGTCAGTATTGCAGCAAGATCACCTGCCCTGACCAGGATCGGCCCCGATGACGTACGGAACCCGACACCGAGTTCCCGGCTGATGATTCGGGCAAGGGTTGTCTTCCCCAGGCCCGGTGGACCAAAGAAAAGTGTGTGATCCATTGGCTTTCGCCGCCGGTTGGCACTTTCGATAAAGATCCGGAGATTGGCCCGCGCCTTTTCCTGGCCAATGAACTCGTCGAGGGATTCCGGTCTGAGCGCGACATCGACATCGTCCGGACGCTCGCGCGGCCGCAAGTCCGGGTCGGTTTGTTGAGTCAGTCGCATCAGTCGTTCGGGGCCAGAAACCTGAGGGATTCGCGTATCAGTCCAGAGGTGTCGAGATCCGGCTGTTCCGCTGAAACAGACGCGATGGATTCCGCCGCTTCGCCATGGGCGTAACCGAGGTTAATCAACGCGGACATGGCGTCCTTCCGGGATTGGGCAGAAACCGCTGCCGAACTTGCAGGCCCTGGTCGGGTCGGTGTCGTGCCACTCGGGCTCGTGATGTCATCGTTCCCCTGGCCAGGTTGTTCCAGTTCTTCACCGTCCGCCCCGAGGTCGATGATCCTGACGGAATCCTCCTTCAGTTCACCGATGATCCGCTGCGCAAGCTTTGGTCCGACACCGGGCGCCGCGCGAATTGCCGCCGTGTCCTTCAGGGATATCGCACGAAACAATCCGTCCGTTCCAAGCGTGCCGACGATCGCCAGGGCGGCCTTGTGACCGACACCTTGAACACGGGTCAACAACCGATGCCATTCCCGCTCGGCCCTCGTGCGAAACCCGATGAGTTGCAGCAGGTCTTCGCGAACCACGAGTTCGGTATACAGCGTGACCATGTAACCTCGACCGGGAAGGGCTCCAAGCGTTCGCTCCGAACAGTGGACCACGAAACCGACGCCGCCAACATCGACGAGAAGGTAGTCCGTTCCCCTGTCATCAATCATTCCGGAAATCTTGCCAAGCACTGTTCGTGGACCCGGATTATCCTGAAAAACCTGCTTGCTTTTCGGAAACGCTATCCAGCCGTGCTGAACCCCGGGAGGTATGAGCGTGGCAAATCGCGACGGCGAGCGCATCGGCTGCGTCCGGATTCTCGAGTTCGACCCCCGGCAGCAACATCCTGACCATCAGGTCGACCTGGACCTTGTCAGCGTGTCCGACACCAACAACGGATTTCTTAACTGTATTCGGCGCATATTCATGCACGACGATTCCCCTCAGAGCGGGAACGAGCAGGCAGAGGCTCCTTGCCTGACCCAGCTTCAGCGTCGAAGCCGGATCCTTGTTGACAAATACGCTTTCGACTGCCGCCCCATCCGGCTTGTGACACGACAACACCGAGTCCAACTGGCGAAACAGGCTCGCGAGGCGCGTCGAGAGATCGTCACCCTTTGAAGCACAACGCCCGTTTGCGACATGCGTCAGTCGTGAACCCCTGACATCAACCACGCCCCAGCCAGTGGACCGGAGCCCGGGGTCAAGCCCGATTATCCGCACACCGTCTCCTCATGCCACGTGCCGCGAAACAACCAGTCGGGTCTCTGCGATCAGGATATGCCACGCGGTCGACTATCACGAAAAAGAAACACAGGCAAAGGGTGGCATGGTTTCAAAGCGGCAGCGGTGCACCGGGACCGCTAAACGGTTCCTGCGTATGCGGACGGCAGAACAGGGTGTTCGTCGGCGCATCGCCGGTAAACACGGTCAACGCGGATAGCCGATCCAAAGCGTTGATGCGCAGGATGGCCGCGTTGAGGGTGGAGAAAGGCTCATCCAGCACATGAGGCTCCCGCCTCGTGTCGTCGGACTGCATCAACGCTCTTCCTTCTCCGGTTCGGCACGAATCGCGGCCCGTCCGGGCGCCGGAATTTCGGGCCCTCGCGTCGTTTTCGGCGTGTCACGGGAACAATTGGCCATTTTTTTACTGAACCAACACTAATATTTCCACTATTCACACGCACATTTAACACAAAACTCGCTACGGTTCAGCGAATCTGGGATGTCGGCTCGGCGAAGCGAGATGCCGTGGGCCGGCTAACCGGTTCGCGTCGCGCTGGTCCTCCGCCATCGCGACTCTTTCAGGGCGGCGGAAACCGATGCATCGCCGCTCGTGCCGTCGTAGCGTGAGGTTTCCATGGTCGGAGGCAACCCGGGCATCTAGCCGCAAGTCAGAGCAGCTCCAAGCACGGCATCGTCTCCGCGGTTCGCACGGGGGATTGCGACGGGCAGCTTCCGCGTCGCCCCTGGCGACGTCGACTCGAATTTCAAAGGCGCGACAGATGCGGCCGTGACCGTAGAACTGGCCACGGGCGTTTTCCTCGGCAGCGGCACTTGCCGATCCCGAAAGGGCTCGAGTCTGTCTTCCGCATTCGAAATCAACCCCGGGCATTTGGATCGATCCAGAGGCTCCGAACTGAAACGGACGGGGAAAAACACCCGTTTGGAACAACGAAGACATGATCGCCGAGCATTAGAGTTCGCCGGATTCTCCAATTCCAGCTCGTGGTTGGGTTCCGCCATTTCATTTTGGAAGAAGTCCAAGAAATCCGGGGCCGTCTCAATTGCCGCATTTTCATTTCTCGTCGTATTTGTGGCGGCGGCAGTTGATGCAGGGCCTCTTGCTCCTGCCCCGCGCGTCATCGCGGAGCGGGACAGGGATTTTCTCGAACGGACCGGTGCCCAGACTCTCGAGGAGCTCTTGAATACCGGCATCGTCCGCTATTTCTACACCGGGGGGCAGCCGCTGCTCATTCTGGTCGACGGCAGGCCTTACGCGAGCTCCGCCTCCGATCTTGATACGTTGCCGATTTCGGCCATTGAACGCATCGAACTCCTGAGCGGCGGCAGCCTGGGCACTGTCGGCGGCAGCGCCATGCGCGGTGCGATCAATATCGTGCTGCGGAGGGACCTGAACGGTTTCGAGACGCGAGGACTCGCGCGACTGCCCGACCGTAAGGGCGGCGATGGTTTTCAAGGCAGTTTATTCTGGGGCGGCGAGGTCGGCGAGGGACGCATGGTCGTCGGTATTAACGTCCTCGACCGCCAGGAAATCGCGGCGAGGCACCGGGAGCACAGCCGTTCGGTCTGGAAGGAAGGCGGCACATTCAGCGAGGCGAAAAACGTCAGTGTCGGTGCCAATACCGTTTGGATTATCAATCGTCCTGGTGGGGAAGGGCGCGGCGTAAGGTCGGTTTCACTGGGTGCGTGCAACCCGGCAAATGGCTATACCGGCCCGCTCACCGATCCGTCTGGGAGGGGCAGCAATGACGAGGGTTGCGGCTACGCTTTTGGCGAAATCATGTGGAACACTGGCCGCCTGGAGCAAAGGACAGCGATCCTGAACCTGGACCATCCGCTCGGCGAAGGGGCAGAGCTCCACCTGGATGCGAATATCGGACAAGGAAACTGGGCATTCCGCTATGCGCCTTCTGTCGGCTTTTTCGGATTCAAACCCAACGAGGATTTAATTGGTGCGATCGACGCTGCCGGTGCGGATATCGGGGCAGATATCGACGATTTTTTCGTCGTCGGGCACCGTTTTGTCGGGCATGGCAACCGCGACTGGAAATCGAAGTGGAACGAATACGACATCGCCTTGAGCATTGACGGACCGTTGGCGCAGGGTCTGGGCTACGACGCGCTCATCGAATCCTATCGGGTGAAAAGTTCCTTGTCGGGCGATACCTTCGTCCACGAAGGCAAGATCAGGGCGGAAATCGCGGATGGAAATTACGATCTCGAGAACCCGTTTTCAACCGAACAGGATCACCTGGATGCCATAGAACGTTCCAGCTTGCGGGAGGAAATCGATGCCAGCGGAGAATACCTGGGAACCCGTCTGGCGCTGGAAGGGAACACACTCGCGATCGGGGGCCGCAATGCCGCATGGACCGCGGGTTTCGCGGCAGGCAAATCAAACGTGCATTCCATCCTGCGCTTCCGCGACAATGACGGCATGAACCATGACGTCACACAGGTTCTGGGCTCCGGAGGCGTCAGCTACGCCGGGGAGCGCAAGGCAGTCGGGCTGTTCACGGAGATGTCGCTGCCGCTGACTGAAACCCTCGATTTCAGGGTCGCGGGTCGTGCGAGCGACCTCGATGATGTGGGCAGGCTGAGGTCCTGGAACCTTGCAGCCGAATACCGGCCGCACAACGTCATCGCGCTGCGGAGTTCATTGAGCGCGGGACAGTCTGCTCCTTCGATGCGTCACCTCTACAGCACCGAATCCCAGGGCCACCCCTATGTCGAGTGCATCCCCGACTGGGAGGACGACGACCGGCCCCGCAAATGCCTGGGTTCGTACCCCCGGCAGGTGGCACATGAGTCCAAGGGCAACCCGAACCTCAAGCCCTCGGACACCAAAAGGTTCGCCATCGGCGCTGAGGCACGCACATCGCGGAACGTCCTCAGCGTGGAATGGTATCGGCTGTCGCGCTTCGGTCTGGTGGAATTGAATGATGCTGATTGGGCCTTGCGAAATTTTGAAGAGTGCCCGGATGATGGCGAAAGGTCGGAATGCGTCGAGCAGGCAGGCGGCGACATCACCATTTACGGCAGTTACGCGAATGTCGGCGAGACCGAGATTACGGGCGTCACGACCCGGTTCGGTTCGGGGGGCTTCGAAACGCCCTTGGGCGAGTTCGGGATAACCGGAGCGTGGCGGCACGTCATCGACGCCGAACGGAGCACGAACAGAAACGAGCGCCTGTATGCCATCTCCAGGAACATGGCCCGCCTCAGGTTTCACTTGCAGCGCGGCAGCCTGAGCACCATCTGAACCACCAATTACCGCGCTGGCTTCAATACCGAGTCGGGCAGTTTCAAGTCCTGGACGGGCCACGACCTCGTGCTGGACTGGAAGGAACCTTTGGGGATAGCGGACATGCGGGTTGCGGCTGGCGTATTCAACCTCACCGATGCCGGCCTCACGATCAACACCGCAGACCCCGACAGCGTGGATGGACCCTCGGTGGCCGGTTGGGGGCGCACTTTCTTCCTCACGGTCAACATGCGGTTCTGAGGAATCGGGCCGGTCGGCAATGCCATGACCCTGCACGCCGCGGCATCGCTGCCGAATGTTACGATACTCGAAACGTGCTCGGTCGATGCCCCGTGGCGCCGTGAAATCACCACCGAGGACGTAAAGATCGTTGACGGCGAGATGCCAATTCCGACAACGCCCGGTCTTGGATTGGAACTCAACGAGGACGCGTTGGCGAAATACCCGCCGAAGGAATTCGGTTTTTGCCGTAACTCACGTGTCGGACACGGGATGCGCTGTTCCGACGCCGTTCCCTGGTACGCCATGAGCAAGAATGAGAAAACGCGGGACTAGTTGCAAATGTTGCCGGGCCTGCCCGGCGCGGTGATCCCGATACTGGCGGAACCGACGCCACTGCAGGCACGGGCGCCCACGCTCTTCGGAATCAAACCGGAGACAACTGTTTCCGGTGCCGCAATAGGTTAATCCGGCCATCCAGGGTCGAAAAATATCTTTCGTTCAACGCGATAGACACACAAGCCCACGACGAAACGCAGTGAAATTCCGCCCAGGAATGCTCGCAAGAACGCCGATCAGCACCGGCGTCAGGAAGAGTATCCTTCCACGGACATCTCCAGTCACGCAGACAACAAATGACAGGACCGGGTCCGCGAGCCGGCTGACGTTGGCCAGGAGCGAGATCATCACTCCGGATTGAACATGGTTCGAAACGAGACCCCGATCAATGCCGGGCTCATGGCGAAGGGTCGAATCAAGTGGGTTTGCACGCCCGACCGGAACCGCCCACCCGGGCCAGAAACAGCGCGACCTCCAGTGCCAGAATTGTCGTCAGCGCGGCGGTCAGGACGGTGCAAATCGCCGCGACCGTAACCGAAATCCGGAACCCCGGTTCATGGAAGTAGGCCAAGGCGAAGTCTTCGAGCCCCAAGTACTCGAACCCCAGACTTCAACCCGGCGAACCGGGCCGGTCAAGCGAGACCATCTTGAACAACAGCCGCGGGTTTTCGAGTTGTGGCTTTACTCGAATGAGCCCCAAGCCATCGGCCAGAGGTTACGCCAGTTCGGCGGTCAGGCGGGGAGCGGAGTGAACGGGGCGGTATTTCCGGAATAGCCGATCAGTTTGGTCTGCCAGTCTTCCGAACACGATCCTCCACGCTGCTTCGAAATGTCGTCCGTTCCTGACGGAAAGGGTTCGGACATCGAGGGATTTAGGCGACTCCTCGAGTGTTTTCTGTCACCTTCGTTTGAAACCGGTTGGATGGAAAAAAGAAATTGCCATCAGGCACATACGTGCCATGCGAATCCTGCAAAGCGGGTATGCAATAATAATGATTGTTCCGGTCGGAAACCGCAACTACTTCCAAAACAACCAAAGCAACCGTAACGGCTCAAAGGCCAAGCAAGGAGGAGGTCAAGACAATGTCAATCATAAATCAAACCCGTACCGTCCCCGCAGGTGCACGATCCATATACGTCCTGACCAGCCTTTTCGAAAACGCCGTGGCGTCGATCAGGCAACGGTACTCGGAGCGACAAAACCGGAGAGTTCTTTCCAGGCTGTCCGATCGTGAACTTGACGACATTGGTCTGACTCGCTCCGACATCCAGCACCTTCCGGACAGGTTTTGATTACTGACCGCCAATTGATTCTGAAGGCCACCGGGATTCGGTGGCCTTCTTTTTTCTGAGCCCCGAATCACGGCATCTCTTCACGCAAATGATGTCATCAACTGCTTTAGGCGAACTGTCGGTTCAATCGGCGAAACGCCTTTGACACCTGTTCCTGTGATCCGCGCCTGTTACGGGCCTCAGTACACCGTTTCGCAGCCACCAATAGCCGAGTCTTGCATTGATGCCCACAATGCCCCTGAAGCATGGGGGCTTCCAGCGCGCCGCTTCACGCCTGCTGCCTCCGCTTTCTGACTACCATGGTCGCCCATTCACCAATGACATTTGTTTCGTTCAAGCAGAATCCGGCCGCGCGGAATCGCCTGATCACGGTGTGGCGGCGGCGGGCGAGAACCCCTGAAAGAACTGCAAAACCGCCCGGAGTGCAATGAGTCGCGAAATCTTCAGCCATTTGGACCAGTGGTGCTTCAAGCAGATTTGCCAACAACAGGTCAAAGGGCGACGACGCGAGGATGCCCGGGTGATCAAATCCCTTCCCGTGCACGACCCGAATACGATCGGAAAGACCGTTGGACTCGATGTTGACCAGCGCCGTTTCCACCGCGACCTGATCAACGTCGGATGCGACAATTCGCGAGTCAGAGATCCTGGCCGTGGCCATTGCGAGTACCGCCGTCCCGCATCCGATATCGAGAACACGTCCGGCCACACGACCTGAATCTGCCAGCTTTTCGATCGCCAGCAGGCAGCCGCGCGTGGTCCCGTGATGCCCGGTTCCGAAAGCCATGGCAGCTTCGACCGCCAGCGGAATCATTCCGGCGGGAATCTTGTCCGCATCATGCCTGCCATGGACAAAAAACCTGCCTGAAATGACAGGCGCGAGGTGCCGTTGGACCTTCTCCACCCATCCGGTTTCCTGAAGTTCGGATATCATGAAAGGATGTGCACCGCTTGCGGTAGCAAGAAGCGCGAGGCGGACAACATCGGGCCTGTCGTTGAAATAGCCGGCGACTTCCCAGAGGCCTGATCCGTCCTCGATTTCACAAATCCCGACACCGGACACCCCCGCCAGGTGGCTCTCGATTCGTGACGCAAGCGCAGTTGCCTTGTTTTCGCCCGGTATCGACGTAACCGCCATGAAGGTCGACATGGAGTACGTGCCCGTTCCGGTCCTTCGGGGTGACCAGGGTCGTCAGGCCATCGAACCTGCGGTGCACCTGACGCCCGTTCCGCCTACTCCGCAGTAACCGGACGGATTCTTGACGAGATACTGCTGGTGGTAGTCTTCGGCAAAATAGAATTCGGGTGCCGTCAAAATCTCGGTTGTGATCGCGCCGAATCCGGCTGCATGCAAATGGCGCTGGTATGCTGCAAGGGATTTTCCGGCCGCGCGTTCCTGCGATTCCGAATAGGTGTAGATCCCGGATCTGTACTGGGTCCCGACATCTGCACCCTGCCGCATTCCCTGCGTCGGGTCGTGGCCTTCCCAGAAACCGCGGAGCAATGCATCGTAAGAAACAACAGAGGGGTCAAAAACCAGCCTGACGACTTCGTTATGCTCGGTCCTGCCCGTGCACACTTCGCGGTAGGTCGGGTTCGGCGTTGTCCCGCCCGCATACCCGGCCGCGGTGTTCCACACGCCGTCCAGCTGCCAGAAAATCCGTTCGACACCCCAAAAACAGCCCATGCCAAACATGGCGTACTCCATGCCGTCGGGCCGTGCCTCCTTGAGAATGCGCCCGAATACCGCGTGTCGTTCGGCCGTCGGCAGGGGAGTGGCTCTGCCAGCAATCACGGAAGTCTCCTGTGAGTTTCCGCTGAACATGTCTTTCAAAAAACCCATCATGACACTCACGAAAGTCCTGTTTCGACAACCATAGGAGCCATCCGCACGTCAAGTCAAATCGCGCCGGGACAAGATCGCGACATCGCGCGTGGATTCAACCGATTGCGGGAGTCTCATCCGCCTTGTTGCGCATGATCCTGATTCGCTGCCCGAAACATCAACGCAAAACGATTTCTGACCGGTGCACGGAAGCCGCGACTCCCGGCGCGGAGTCCGTCAGTTCTTTGCGTAATACTCGACCACGAGGTTTGGCTCCATCATGACCGGGTACGGCACATCGGCAAGTCCGGGAATACGCGTGAACTCGGCTTTCATGCTGGAGTGATCAACGTTCAGGTAGTCGGGGATGTCGCGTTCAGGCGAACCGATCGCTTCGAGCACGAGGGGCAACTGCCGGGACTTTTCGCGAACCTCGATGACATCGCCGGTGCGAACCCGGTAGGATGGAATGTTGACGCGTCTCCCGTTGACCAGGACATGTCCGTGATTGACGAACTGCCGGGCTGAGAAGACTGTCGGGACGAACTTGGCCCTGTACACGGCCGCGTCAAGCCGTCTTTCCAGCAGGCCAACCAGGTTCTCGCCTGTATCGCCCCTGACTCGCTCAGCTTCGGCATATATCCTCCGGAACTGACGTTCGGTCAGGTCGCCATAGTAGCCTTTCAGCTTTTGCTTGGCCCGCAGCTGAATGCCAAAGTCGGACAACTTGCCCCTGCGGCGCATGCCGTGTTGGCCTGGACCTGATTCCCTGCGATTGACCGGCGACTTCGGACGTCCCCAGATGTTCTCGCCCATGCGTCGGTCGATTTTGTACTTGGCAGCGGTGCGTTTGGTCACGGCTGGATCCTTTCAAATGCGTGAAAGGTGCTTTCCTTTCCCGATCCCGGAAGAGAATCAGGCGACAGGCATCCCCTTACGGGGGCCACAAACACCAAGATGGTCCCAAATTCTGGAAAGGCGGCTTATAATACGGTTTTGGGCACTGTCAACATTTGCATCCCTTGCCTCTCGCGCATTCGCGTTTGCATACGATATGTTGCCCGTGCGTCGCGCGGACGACTGACGCAGATGATCGGACGGGTTCCTCGTCACCCCCGGGGATCCCCGGAACAAGGCAGCACTTAAGCGGCCGTTTCCTTTCTGATGATCAGGATGCAAGGACAGCGCAGTGAAATACGGAAGCAGCTGGCGTACGGCAGACAGCCATTGAGGGAACCATGACATGTTTGAAACGCTTGGATTCGAATCCCTGACGCCGGTTCTGGCCGCTGCCATCCTCGGCCTGCTCGTCGGTTGCACTTTCGGGGCGTTGGCGCAACGTTCCGGACTGTGCCTGCGGCGCGGCCTTGCCGGTCCGAAAGAAGAGCGGATTCCCGCTCTCGGCGCCTGGGCGATGGCAATGGCGACGGCCATCGCCGGAACCCGACTCGCCGTCATCACCGGGCTGATTTCATTCACCGATCACAGGTTTCTCACGCCAGACCTGGCCATCTTCTCACTGGTTGTCGGTGGAGCGCTGTTCGGAGCCGGGATGGTCATGGCCGGCGGTTGCGTCTCGAGACTGACGGTCCTGGCCGGAAGCGGAAACCTTCGCTCCTTGTTCGCCTTGATCATCATCGCCGCCACTGCCCATGCGACGATGAAGGGAGCGTTGGCGCCTGTACGACAAGTCATCGGTAGCCTGACCATCCAAGGCGGTGAGTTTGCCGCGATCACCTCGCTGCCCGGCGGCGAAATCTGGCCATTTGCCGTGGCCGCCGCAGCAGTGATTCTTGCCTTGCGGTCGGGCGCCCTGAAAAGTCACCTCCTGATGGCCGCGGTCATCGGGCTGTTGATCCCGCTCAGCTGGGTCGGGACCGGGCTCCTTCTCCAGGACGACTTCGATCCGCTTCCTGTCGAGTCACTGGGATTCACCGGTCCGACCGCAGGAGCACTGTTCTGGTTCGTCGCGGCAACCTCGATTCCGGTCAGCTTCGGCACCGGATTGGTCGCGGGCGTTCTCGCCGGAAGCATGGCCGCATCAACGGCATCCGGCGAGTTTCGCCTTCAAACCCTCGATGACCCGACGCGAACGATTCGCCGATTGGCGGGCGCCGTCATGATGGGAACAGGAGGGGTACTGGCGGGAGGCTGCAGCGTAGGCGCAGGCCTTTCGGGGATTTCAACCGCCAGCCTTGCCGCCGTTCTTGCCTTTGTCGCGATGTCACTGACCGCGAAAACACTCGGCAAATCGCTTGCCGATTCCTGATGTCAATTACTGGCGCCAGTGCCGGCGCCAGTAATGTTCCAAGACCGGTATCTGCTGTTGCCGATTCAGCCGAAAATATCCTTGGATATCGCGGCGTACCACGCGATCGATTCCTCGTAGGTTGCCTTTCGGAGGTCAGAGCCTTCTCCCGTCTGGGAGATAAAACCGTCAACTCTTGCAATCTTTTCGTCGGTTGCCTCGTAGGAAGCTCCGACCTTGACGCCGTCATCGGTGCCGATGAGTGACCAGCACGTGTTGGCAAATCGCGCAGGAAACACTCTTGAATCGGTAAGCGCTCCGCGAACCGCCATGGCGCAGACCTTTGCCTGGCTGTTGGCCGAAAAGCCGGACTTCGGCATGTCGCCCTGTTGCGAAGCATCACCGACCACATGGATGTTTTCGTCTACCCGGCTTTGCATCGTGTGCGGCACGACGGGCGCCCATCCTGCATCATTGGTGATTCCTGCCTCCCCGGCAATTCGTCCGGCCATCTGCGCCGGAATCACGTTGCAGACATCGACCTTCATGACCTCTCCGTCGACCACGACCTCCATGGTTTCCGGTCGAACCTCGACCTTGTCGCCACCGAAATCCGGCCCGATCCGTTCGATCATCCCTGGGTAGTGCTTCTGCCAGCCCTCTTCGAACAGGCCCTGTTTCGAGAACTTCTCCTTGGGATCAACGATCAGGATCTTGGCCGTCGGATTGCTGCTCTTGAGGACATGTGCAACCATCGAAATCCGTTCATAGGGACCCGGGGGGCAACGGAACGGGTTGGGTGGCGCAACCATGCAGTAGACGCCGCCTTCGGGCATCGCATCGACCTGGGCTTTGAGAAGCTGGGTCTGTGACCCCGCCTTGTAGGCGTGCGGCATCCTGTTCTGTTGCGCAAGATCCCAGCCGGCAACGGAGCCTGGCCGGAAGTCTATGCCCGGTGACAGGACAAGGCGGTCATACTCGAGCGTACCCCCGCCAGCGAGACTGACGCCTTTTGCATCGCGGTCGACCGCGATAGCCCAGTCGTGGACAACGTTGATCCCGGAGGCGGCCGCGAGTGAACCATACGTGTGTCCGATTGACGAAAAATCCCTGAAACCGCCGATGTACAGATTCGAGAAGAAGCACGAATAATATGTCCTGGTCGGCTCAACGAGAGTGACATCGATCGAACCCCCCGATTCCTTGGCAATGTATCGGGCAACCGTTGCGCCGCCTGCTCCACCGCCCACGACCACCGCGCGTGGGCGGCCCTGGGCCAGCACCGCGGGCGCGGACAACATTGAAATCGCAGTTGATGATGCCAGTGCAGAAGACAGGAACCTACGCCGGTTCAACCGGTCGAGGCCGCTCGGGTTTTTGACTTCACCTGGTTTGTGCATGACTTTGTTCTCCTGTTTCACTGTAAGTCTTCAATATCGCGGAAATACATCGCGAGGGAAGCAATCTCTTCGTCCGAAAGGCGACCTGCCACCAACTGCATGACGGGATGCACCCTCAATCCGCGCTTGTACGCATGCATCGTTATCACGAATTCGTCGGTCGGCCATCCGCCAATCGACGGAATTCTGTCATCGGCACCGGTTGCCAGGTGGCAAGTGATGCATTCGCTGGCCAGATAGGCACCGTATTCCAGGTCGCCCTGTATGGCCAGCAGAGCCGGGTCCAGCCCGTATTCCTCCGGTGTCAGGGTTGGTTCCGCCATCGGGAGTTCAGGGTCATCGCTGGAAAAATGACTCAAGAACGCCAGTAGTCTTGCTCGCGCATCGCCATCGTGCATTCCCGCGATGTTCATCCGGGATTGCGGAACGAATGAACGCGGATCGGTCAGGAACGCGTCAAGAGTCTTCTCGGACCAGACGAGGCCGTTTTCCCCGGCCTTCCTCATTGACCGCGAATACCGGAAGCCGGAAAGTGAACCTGCGACGCGGCCGAAGACGTCGTTGAGATGCGGCCCAATCCGGTTTTCCGCCCCGAGTCCGACCTGATGGCACCGCCTGCACTCCTTGAATGCCGCATCCACGGCATCCGGCCCGGATGGCCATGCGCGATCCGCCAGGACCAACATATGAATTGCCGCTGCAAACAAACCACCCGTCAAGCTCAATGAAACGATCCCGATCACGGGCCGATTTCGGCGTGGTTCGTTACAAGACATTAATCCGTCTTTGAAGATTGTAACTCACGCCGTCATCATCGATCCATTCGAAGTCCAGATCGCCGTCATCGTGGACAACCAATTCGAACTCGATATAGGGATCGGCCGAAATAGCCGGTTCCAGCACGGCGGAAAACACTTCTGTCCCGTTGAATCGCACCACGAATCGATTGATGATCTGGCGTGGGACCAGTTCACCATCGCTGTCGCGGCGCAATCCGGTATGCATCGGATGCGTGATGCGTGTCCTGACGGTGAACGGAGCGCCCACCGTGACCGACTTCGGCAGTTTGACGCGCATTGTCGGGCTAGTCATTGCAATCACCCGCAACCGCCGACCGTGACAATGATCGGCCGCCTGGTCTGCACAAAGGTCCCGTCTGGCATCTCGGCGATCGCGATCAGGTTCTGGCTTCCAGCCAGCCGGACGCGCGTCGTGGCGGCAGGCACGGTTTCATTTCCAAAAGTGAAAACGACGATCCCGGGATTCGGATTTCCATCGGAAAGGAGCGCAATCTTTCGTGCGCCGGGGGCAGCGATGCGAATTTGAACCGAGCCGCCGTTGTCAGCGATCTCGGGTGCATCCAGGACCACTTCGCCATCACGCGGAATGATCCCGCCGGTGAAGTCCAGTATCGCCTGATCGATTCCGTTTGATGCCAACGCGGAACGCGAAGAGTTTGCCACGACGGCAGATGTCGCCACGGCAGCGATTGTCAACTTCAGCAGCTTTCGGCGGGTCGGGCCAGCGTCACGTACGTCATTGTCCATGACTCGACAATATTTTCTGATGACCACACCCGTCAACCCGGAGTCGATGAATTCACCGGGGCCCGAGGCAAGACCGGAACTCGTGCGGCAAGTCTGCCAGCCGGGCCTTCGGAACCGAAACGCCGGGCCGAAAGCAGGCGATATCGACGGTACTCTGCAAGGCGCAACCCACAACACCGGACGACCTGGTCTTTGCCACGTCGTCACATCCCGGGACCTTTCAACCGGACACTGTTGACTCGATGCAGCTGACCCGATGCAGCTGACGCCGTATCCGCGGTACCATGCGGATCGGTCTCCGACATTATGGCTCCAAGACCCTCCAAGACCCTCCAAGACGGTTGACTGGCCGAAGGCGCGGCTTGGAGCCGGGGACTGCACGCGGACCATTCTGGCACGGGAGCTCTGCAAGCGCGAAGACTGGCGAAACGCGAAGGGGGAGCCGTGCCTCGCCTCGGCCCGGGCCGCGTTTCCGAAGCTGTCCGCCGCCCTCGGCCTGCCGCTGCCGGAGGCCTGGCGGATGGAAGGGGTCAGCGCGAAGTCGCTGGCTCCGTCGCCGGACAATCCCGAGGGCGACGCGGCCTGTCCCGGCGGACGCATCCGCTACTGGATCCGCTCGTCGGTACACGGCGTTCTCGGCGGCCTGGCCGCCGGCGCCGGTTCCTGGCACCACAAGGCGCGCGACCTCCACATCGGCTGGTCGCAGGAGGCGCAGGACGCCAACATTGGGCGCGTCGTCAACAACGGCAGGTTCCTTCTGCTTCCCGGCGTCCGCGTCCACGGGGTCGCGTCCCAATGGCATTGAGTTTGGTCGGAACAGATTTTCCTGATTTCTGCAACCGGCCAACGGCCATGTCCTGAAGCGTTTTCTTGCGCACGCCGGGATCTTTCGTTCAGGCTTGACTCATGGACCGGACTGGTTCATGGTAGCGTCGAATCAGTCCGTCACGAGGGAGGCCACGATGGATCCGCGCATCGAGAACCTGGAGACCACCACCTTCCTGGGCAAGCGCCTGACCCGCAGGCAGATCGCGGTCATGCAGGAGACGGTCGCGCTGTTCCCGAACGACAGCCGGCGGGAGCTGGCCCGCACGCTGTGCGAGAACTTCGACTGGCACACGCCATCCGGAAGCTACAGGGAGCAGTTCTGCCTGCGGGTGCTGGAGCGGCTGGAGTCGCTGGGCATCCTGACCTTGCCGGAAAGGCGCGCGACGGGCGGTCGGCGCGGGCCTCCCGCCCGCACCGAAGCCGGCGAACCCGGGGAGCCGGTCGACGCGCCGCTCCGGGACCTGGAGCCGGTCACGCTGGAGGTCGCCGCCGGCGGTCGGGAGCTGGGCGAATGGACCGAGCTTGTGGACCGCTACCATCCGCGCGGCTACAGGTCGCCGATCGGCTGCCACCTCGCGTATTTCGTCCGTGACGGCAGCGGCCGCCGCCTGGGCTGCCTGATGTTCGAGAACTCCGGGTCGCTTCCGGTCCGCGACGCATGGATCGGATGGACGGAGCGGCAGCGCGAGGCCGGCCTCCAGCGGGTTCTGCGGCACAGTCGATTTCTCGTGTTTCCATGGGTCCGTGTCAGGAATCTGGCTTCCCGCTCCCTGTCGCTGGCGGCCCGCCGGGTTGCCGACGACTGGCACCGGCGCTGGGGCGTGCGCCCGCTTCTGGCGGAGACCTTCGTCGACCCTCAGGAGCAGGAGGGCAGCTGCTACCGCGCGGCGGGATGGACGGAGATCGGCGCCACGGCCTCCCGTGCGCCCAAGGACGTGTACGTGCTCGAGCTGGAGCCGGACGCCCGTGCCGCGCTTTGCGGCGCGCGGAAGGAGGAGGAACGCAGGCCGGCCCGTGCCCCCGAAAGCGCGCGGACGGTCGCCGGGATGTGGAGCGCGGTTGCCGCCGCCGCCGCCGAGACGGCCGAACGCCACGACCGTGAGTGGCGGGTGCGCCGGCGCCTGATCGGCGCCTTCCTGGTCATCCTCTTCGTCCTCCGCCTGGTGTTCGGGACGGGGCGCAGCTACGGCGAGGCCCTCGCCGAGATCTGGGAGAACGCACGCAGCCTGGGGGTGGCGCTGCCGCAGGAAAGTCCGGTGACGCCGTCGGCGATGTCCCGGGCGCGGGCCAAGGTCGATCCGCAGGCCTTCAGGGACCTCCACCGGGAGATCCTCGCCCGGGCTCCGGACCGCCCGCTCTGGAAGGGACGCCGGGTCTTCGGCGTCGACGGCGCCAAGCTCAACCTGCCGCGGCCGCTGGCGGATGCCGGATACAGGACGCCGGGCGACCATGCGCACTATCCGCAGGGGCTGGTCAGCTGCCTCTACGAGCTGATGCCGAGGCTGCCGTCCGACTTCGACCTGCACGCCGACGTAAGCGGGTAAACGGCGACGTCTGATAATTCGGTTGCTCACGCGAGGGTTGGGTGGGGATAATTCCGGTCATTCATCAATGATCGGAGGAAATTGTCATGTCAGGTTTGAATGGTTCGGCTGGTTCCCGTCGTGCGCCGGTGGTGCGCAGCGCAGACGAGTGGAGCGGCATCATGGCGGACTTCGAGCGCTCGGGGCTGTCGCAACGGGAGTATTGCGAGTCCCGTGGGCTGTCCCCGAAGACCTTCTCGAACTGGCGGTGCCGTCTCCGCCCTGGGGGCGGGAAGGGTTCCTTTGTCGAGCTTGCGCCGCCTGCGGTATCCGGCTGGGACGTCGAGCTTGACCTGGGCGACGGGGTTGTCCTGCGGGTTCGGCGGTCGTGATGCTCGGCGGCTGGCCGCGGGGCGGCATCTGGCTGTCGACGGACCCGGCCGACATGCGGCGCAGTTTCGACGGGCTGTGCGCGCTGGTGTCGGGCCATCTCGGGTGCAATCCGGCCGATGGACGCTGGTACGTGTTCGTCAACCGGCGCCGGACCATCGTAAAGGTCCTCGGCTTCGAGCGGGGCGGCTTCTTCATCTGGTCCAAGCGCCTGGAGCAGGGCCTGTTCGCCCCGCCTCCGGCCTCCGGCCATGCGGCGCTTGCATTGTCTTCGACCGAGTTGATGGCCCTGATCGACGGCATCGACGTCACCGTTCGCCGCCGTCGCAAGCGTTACGGCGGTCCCCGGCTGGCGTCCGGGTGAGCCCGGACGACGGTCATGTCGATGCTGCCGGTCATCGGGGTGTCGGCGAAGAGGTCCTTCCACAGGCGTGGCGTCAGTTCGTGGACCCGGTCGGCCGGATGGGTGTCGATGCGCTGGAAGACATCGCCCAGATAGGTTGCAGGGCTGATCCCGAGCAGGAAACAGGTGGCGACGAGGCTGTTGACGATCCCGACGTTCCGTGCGCCGGATTCTGTCCAGGAAAAAAGCCAGTTCTTCTGTCCCAGCTTGATGCGGCGCAGTGCGCGCTCGACACCATTCGAGTCGATCGGCACCAACGGGTCTTCGAGGAACACCTCGAGGGCCTGCTGGCGTTCGACGGCGTAGGTGACCGCCCGGCGGATCGGGTGCTTCGGCGTCAGCGCCGGGTCCCCGAGCGTCCGCTCACACCATTGCCAGAAGGCGTCGACCAGCGGGCGGGTGCGGGTGCGCCGCGCCTCCAGGCGTTCAGGCGGCGGCCGGGTACGGAATTCCTTCTCGATCCCGTACATGCCCCCGATCAGGTCCAGCGCCTCCCCGGCGAACACCGGGTAGTTGTCCAGCTGCTCCTCGAAATTGCGCCTCGTATGCGACCAACAATTCTGTTGCTTCACCGCCTCCCCCCGCGCCTCGGCGTAAGCCGCGTAGGCGCCGTAGCCGTCGCTGACCAGCGTGCCCTCGAAATCGCCGAGGAACCGCGCGACATGGTGGTGGGCGCGGGACGGCGCGAAGTGGAACACCACTTCGTCCCGGTCGCCGAGCACCGGCCAGTAGTAGCAGTCGCGGTAGGGACACCGGTTGCCCGACGCCCCCCGCACAGATCCCCGCATGCCCGTTAAGGCACGAGGCTCCTACCTCGGGTGATTGCCGGCAAACCGTCTGTCCGGCCATGGGTGCACGGTCCGCAGCGGAGGCCAGAAGACCGCCGCCAGCAGGTCGACCTTGCCCCAGGGAAGGCGGTCCTTCTGCGACCGGCGGCGCAAGACGCGCAGCCAAAGTCGCTTGAGACGGTGCCCGAACGTCTGGAGGGATCGGGAGCTGGTCGGGACCGCGTAGTAACGCAGCCAACCGCCCACAACCCGACCAAGCCATATGGCGACCTCGTAGATGTTGTCGTGCATCCGTTGACGCAGTTCGGCCTCGATGCGTTTCAGGGTCGGGTGACACGCTTCCTGATCGGCTTGCGCCCCAGTCCGAAACGTCCCTTCCGCGTGGTCCGGCAGTAATGCGTGAACCCGAGGAAGTCGAAGGTCTCGGGACGCCGCTCTCCCCCGTGCCCGGCGGTTCGCCATGGCGAACCGGCCGAACTCGATGAGCCGCGTCTTGTCCGGGTGCAATTCGAGTGAGAACGCGGCCAGCCTGTCCTTCAGATCGCACAGGAACCGTTCTGCATCCCGCTTGTACTGGAACCCGACCACGAAGTCGTCGGCATAGCGCACGATAATCGTCTCGCCACGGGCGATCCGGGCGCGCCATTTCCTCTGGAACCAGAGATCAAGGACGAAGTGCAGGTAGATGTTCGCCAGAATCGGCGACACACTTGAGCCCTGGGGGGTTCCCCGCAGGGTGTCCCACCATTCGCCCTCTTCCATGACGCCGGCGCCAAGCCACTTGGAGATCAGCCGGATGACCCGCCGATCCCCGATCCGGTGCTCCACGAACCTGATGAGCCAGCTTCGATCCAACCGATCGAAAAAGGCCTTAACGTCCGCGTCGACAATCCAGTTGACCTTGCGCCGTTCTATCCCGTACGCCAGCGCGTCGAGCGCGTCATGCGCACCGCGACCGGGTCGGAACCCATAGCTGAACCCGAGGAATTCCGGCTCGAATATCGGCACAAGGATGGTCTCCGCCACCGCAGTCTGGACGATCTTGTCCTCCAGTGCCGCAATGCCGAGCGGTCGTGTTCCCCCCGTCCGGTTTGGGTATCTCTACCCGCCGGGACGGAAGCGCCCGGTACGCCCCGCTGTGAACACGGTCGTGCAGGTCGAGCAGGCGCTCTTCCAGTCCGTTCCCGTATTCCTCCCATGTCACCCCGTCCACGCCTGCCGCCGCATCCTTCTTCAGCATGAAGTAGGATGCTTCGAGCGCGTCCGTCGTGATGTGGTGCAGGAGCGCAGTGAGCTTCTCCTTCGGTTTCCTCGTGGCTGCTTGCCGTATCCGCTCAGCCGCCTGTGACATGCGATCCCGGCCCTGTGTCCGGTGCGTGCTTTGGCCTCGCGGATTCCCCTTGGTTCCGGCCCTTCCCTCCATCGGCTCCGCAGGAACTGACGTTCCCTTGTTCGCCGACTTCACCGGTACTATGGC
This sequence comes from Paracoccaceae bacterium, assembly GCA_963664045.2. Taxonomy (GTDB): domain Bacteria; phylum Pseudomonadota; class Alphaproteobacteria; order Rhodobacterales; family Rhodobacteraceae; genus JAPPHA01. The sequence continues at coordinate 282,321 of CAXXGT010000011.1, forward strand.
CGGATCCGATTGCTTCAATCCGTTCGTCATCGATTCAGACTATCTCCTTTCTTCCGCGGCCTCGGCACGACTGCCGGGGCAGATTGAAGCCCTCCCGAGTCCCGGCGTGGGGTGTACGTGCGTCCCTGGATTCCTTTGACAGCGCGGAGCCCGGCAGTCCCTCACCATGGCGGTCCTACAGGTGTTGCCTTCGGTCAAACAAAGAACCTCGGCACTCCGAATGATAAGATTTTCGTTGCTCAATCATCCTGGCCACACGCGCCGCTACCGACGCTTC
>CAXXGT010000012.1:0-403431 GCA_963664045.2 Paracoccaceae bacterium
GTCGTGCGCCGGTGGTGCGCAGCGCAGACGAGTGGAGCGGCATCATGGCGGACCTTCGAGCGCTCGGGGCTGTCGCAACGGGAGTTTTGCGAGTCCCGTGGGCTGTCCCCGAAGACCTTCGGGAACTGGCGGTGCCGTCTCCGCCCTGGGGGCGGGGAAGGGTTTCCTTTGTCGAGCTTGCGCCGCCTGCGGTATCCGGCTGGGACGTCGAGCTTGACCTGGGCGACGGGGTTGTCCTGCGGGTTCGGCGGTCGTGATGCTCGGCGGCTGGCCGCGGGGCGGCATCTGGCTGTCGACGGACCCGGCCGACATGCGGCGCAGTTTCGACGGTCTGTGCGCGCTGGTGTCGGGCCATCTCGGGTGCAATCCGGCCGATGGACGCTGGTACGTGTTCGTCAACCGGCGCCGGACCATCGTGAAGGTCCTCGGCTTCGAGCGGGGCGGCTTCTTCATCTGGTCCAAGCGCCTGGAGCAGGGCCTGTTCGCCCCGCCTCCGGCCCTCCGGCCATGCGGCGCTTGCATTGTCTTCGACCGAGTTGATGGCCCTGATCGACGGCATCGACGTCACCGTTCGCCGCCGTCGCAAGCGTTACGGCGGTCCCCGGCTGGCGTCCGGGTGAGCCCGGACGACGGTCATGTCGATGCTGCCGGTCATCGGGTTGTCGGCGAAGAGCTCCTTCCACAGGCGTGGCGTCAGTTCGTGGACCCGGTCGGCCGATGGGTGTCGATGCGCTGGAAGACATCGCCCAGATAGGTTGCAGGGCTGATCCCGAGCAGGAAACAGGTGGCGACGAGGCTGTTGACGATCCCGACGTTCCGTGCGGCCGGATTCCGTCCAGGAAAAAAAGCCAGTTCTTCTGTCCCAGCTTGATGCGGCGCAGTGCGCGCTCGACACCATTCGAGTCGATCGGCACCAACGGGTCTTCGAGGAACACCTCGAGGGCCTGCTGGCGTTCGACGGCGTAGGTGACCGCCCGGCGGATCGGGTGCTTCGGCGTCAGCGCCGGGTCCCCGAGCGTCCGCTCACACCATTGCCAGAAGGCGTCGACCAGCAGGCGGGTGCGGGTGCGCCGCGCCTCCAGGCGTTCAGGCGGCGGCCGGGTACGGAATTCCTTCTCGATCCCGTACATGCCCCCGATCAGATCCAGCGCCTTCCCGGCGAACACCGGATGGTTGTCCAGCTGCTCCTCGAAATTGCGCCTCGTATGCGCCCAGCAATTTTGCTGCCTCACCGCCTCCCCCCGCGCCTCGGCGTAAGCCGCGTAGGCGCCGTAGCCGTCGCTGACCAGCGTGCCCTCGAAATCGCCGAGGAACCGCGCGACATGGTGGTGGGCGCGGGAGGGCGCGAAGTGGAACACCACTTCGTCCCGGTCGCCGAGCACCGGCCAGTAGTAGCAGTCGCGGTAGGGACACCGGTTGCCCGACGCCCCCCGCACAGATCCCCGCATGCCCGTTAAGGCACGAGGCTCCTACCTCGGGTGATTGCCGGCAAACCGTCTGTCCGGCCATGGGTGCACGGTCCGCAGCGGAGGCCAGAAGACCGCCGCCAGCAGGTCGACCTTGCCCCAGGGAAGGCGGTCCTTCTGCGACCGGCGGCGCAAGACGCGCAGCCAAAGTCGCTTGAGACGGTGCCCGAACGTCTGGAGGGATCGGGAGCTGGTCGGGACCGCGTAGTAACGCAGCCAACCGCCCACAACCCGACCAAGCCATATGGCGACCTCGTAGATGTTGTCGTGCATCCGTTGACGCAGTTCGGCCTCGATGCGTTTCAGGGTCCGGGTGACACGCTTCCTGATCGGCTTGCGCCCCAGTCCGAAACGTCCCTTCCGCGTGGTCCGGCAGTAATGCGTGAACCCGAGGAAGTCGAAGGTCTCGGGACGCCGCTCTCCCCGTGCCCGGCGGTTCGCCATGGCGAACCGGCCGAACTCGATGAGCCGCGTCTTGTCCGGGTGCAATTCGAGTGAGAACGCGGCCAGCCTGTCCTTCAGATCGCACAGGAACCGTTCTGCATCCCGCTTGTACTGGAACCCGACCACGAAGTCGTCGGCATAGCGCACGATAATCGTCTCGCCACGGGCGATCCGGGCGCGCCATTTCCTCTGGAACCAGAGATCAAGGACGAAGTGCAGGTAGATGTTCGCCAGAATCGGCGACACACTTGAGCCCTGGGGGGTTCCCCGCAGGGTGTCCCACCATTCGCCCTCTTCCATGACGCCGGCGCCAAGCCACTTGGAGATCAGCCGGATGACCCGCCGATCCCCGATCCGGTGCTCCACGAACCTGATGAGCCAGCTTCGATCCAACCGATCGAAAAAGGCCTTAACGTCCGCGTCGACAATCCAGTTGACCTTGCGCCGTTCTATCCCGTACGCCAGCGCGTCGAGCGCGTCATGCGCACCGCGACCGGGTCGGAACCCATAGCTGAACCCGAGGAATTCCGGCTCGAATATCGGCACAAGGATGGTCTCCGCCACCGCAGTCTGGACGATCTTGTCCTCCCAGTGCCGCAATGCCGAGCGGTCGTGTTCCCCCGTCCGGTTTGGGTATCTCTACCCGCCGGGACGGAAGCGCCCGGTACGCCCCGCTGTGAACACGGTCGTGCAGGTCGAGCAGGCGCTCTTCCAGTCCGTTCCCGTATTCCTCCCATGTCACCCCGTCCACGCCTGCCGCCGCATCCTTCTTCAGCATGAAGTAGGATGCTTCGAGCGCGTCCGTCGTGATGTGGTGCAGGAGCGCAGTGAGCTTCTCCTTCGGTTTCCTCGTGGCTGCTTGCCGTATCCGCTCAGCCGCCTGTGACATGCGATCCCGGCCCTGTGTCCGGTGCGTGCTTTGGCCTCGCGGATTCCCCTTGGTTCCGGCCCTTCCCTCCATCGGCTCCGCAGGAACTGACGTTCCCTTGTTCGCCGACTTCACCGGTACTATGGCCGGATCCGATTGCTTCAATCCGTTCGTCATCGATTCAGACTATCTCCTTTCTTCCGCGGCCTCGGCACGACTGCCGGGGCAGATTGAAGCCCTCCCGAGTCCCGGCGTGGGGTGTACGTGCGTCCCTGGATTCCTTTGACAGCGCGGAGCCCGGCAGTCCCTCACCATGGCGGTCCTACAGGTGTTGCCTTCGGTCAAACAAAGAACCTCGGCACTCCGAATGATAAGATTTTCGTTGCTCAATCATCCTGGCCACACGCGCCGCTACCGACGCTTCACGTGCACCCTCGCGGATGCACGCGCACGGCTCGCGGTGGAAGTGGTGGTTAGCCTCTCCTTCCTGCCGGACTTTCACCGGCTACCCCAGCGCCAGTTAGCTCGGCGCTCTTGTTTCATCTTGCCCGGCCTGTCCGGGTCGCGCCCGGCCCGCACCGGCGTCTCGTCCATGACGATGACGGAACTTTCCAGAACCGAGCGGCACTGGGCCTCGAACACCGGCTCCAGCAGCGAGATCGCCCGGTTGGCCCAGCCACTCAGGGACTTGCGGCTGACGGTGATCCCGCTCTCTGCCAGCATCTGGTGCTGGCGGTAGAGGGGGAGATGCCAGGCGAACTTGTCGACCAGCATTCCGGCGATAAAGCTCACATCGGCGCAGGAGCTCTTGAACACGCCCTCGACGGCCGGGGCGCAGACCAGGGCGCCGGAGGATCTGATCTTCGCCTTCTTGTAATGGTAACGCAGCACCACGTGGCGGATCGGCACCGATGCCAGCTTGCAGCACACCCGCTCGGAGATGAGCTCGAACTCGTCCGCCGCCAGCCCCTCGATCTCCGGCGGCATCACGTCGATGTCGATCACCGTCGCCTCGGGGCCGAAGCGCAGCCCGGTGCCGTTGACGGCATCGCCACGATCCTTCTTGCGCCCGTTGACGCCGCCCCGGGGCTTCTTTTCGGCTTTCTTTTCGGCCTCGCCTTTCCTTTCGGCTTCGGGCTCATCCTCCCCGGCGTCCGGCGATGCGGCCCCGTCGGAGGAGGCGCCATCGGAGGAGGCGCCGGAGTTGCGGCGCTTCTCCGAGCGCCGGCCGTACTGCTGGCGCTCGTAGCGGGCCAGCTGGTCGCGAAGTGCACTGTTCTTCGCCACTTCCTCGGTGAGCCTGTCCTGCAGTGACCCGACGAGCGCCGACAGCGTCCCGGCGAGCCCGAACAACTCCCTGAACAGGGCCGCGGCACCCCGTAGAAGACCACCGCCCGAGCCCAGCCCCGCGAACTCCGAGCGGAGCCCGTCGAGCCGCCGGCGAACCACCTCCGGGTCGTGAGGGTCGATCCCGCTCATTCCTCCGCCTCCACAGCCATGATCGCCGCCAGGACCGCCAGGCGCTCGGACCGGGGCATCGCCGCGTAGCGCCGCCCCCAGCTCGCCGCCTTGCGCTTCACCGTCTGGCGATGGGTGAAGTTGCGCCCGGCGAAGCGCGCCCAGTGGACCCGGTCCGGTTCGAAGTTGAACCACAGCTTCTCGGTGACCACGCAGGACTGGTTGTTGACCTGAAGCGCGATCGAGCGCCAGTCGGACAGGTGTTCGTCGTAGAGCCGGCTCGGATAACCGGAGATCATCACCTGGGCCGGCAGTGAACGCAGAAGACGGATCAGCTCCACATGGTCGCCGTCGTCGTAGTCGTAACGGTAGCGGCGCTGCGAGCGCCGCACCGACTGCACGTAGGGCGGATCAGCGTAGACCAGTTCGTCGCCCTGGAAGTCGAAGCCGGACAGGAACGCGTGGGCGCAGCCGTGGTGAAGCTCGACCGGATAATCACAGCTGAAACGCGCGATCGCACGCCAGTTGCGGTCGATGCCGATGTTGCGCAGCGCAGGCGGCTTGCGCTTCATGATCGCACCGCCCCCCAGAAATGATTCGATATACACAGAATGAGGAGGCATGGCCGCAATGAGCGGCTGGCACAGCCCCGATGTCGCCTTCGATCCGAACCATGCGCCCATGGCCGATCCCCCGATGATTCGTTTTACCGCACCGGAAATAGGCCCGGCGCCCTATCATGTCAAACGGAAAATCGGCACGGCAGCGGAAAATCGGGGAATGCCAGGGCCGCAGCATCGGGCACAGCAGCCAAACGATACCCGAAACCGGGCAAAATCAACGGACGTCGCAGTTTACCCGCTTACCTTGCCGCGGCGCAGTTCGCCAGGGCCTTGTCGCAGGAGCAACTCGCGGCCATCGGTGCCTGGAAGAACCCGAAGACCGGCCTCCATGAGCCGGTTGCCAAGTCGACGCTGCACAGGGTTGTCCAGTCCCTCGACCCCGAGGCGCTGGAGGACGTGCTTCATCGCTGGTCCCGCCCCCGCCTGTCTCTTGCCCGGGCGATCGCGGCCGACGGCAAGCGCATCAGGGGCGCCAACCGCAACGGCGACGGCCACCACGAGACCGTGACCCTCGTCGATCATGTGACCGGCGCGCCCTTCGCCATCCTCGGATACAACGACGACGGCGGCGAAATCGCCGCCCTCAACGATCTCCTGCTGCGCTGCGACATCCGTGGCCGGATCATCACCGTCGACGCGTTGCACACGGCGCGGGAAACGGCGCGTCTGATCACCGAACGCTGCGGCGCCGACTACGTGTTGAACGTGAAAGGAAATGCCTCGGAGACCTTCGCGCTGCTCGACAGCATCGACTGGGAACGTGACCGCGACCGCGCACATGTGGGGGAGTCCGAAAAACAGCACGGGCGGATCGAACAGCGCAGCATCGATGTCCTGGCCCCGCTCAAGGGCATGGTCAATTTCCCCGGCGTCCGCCAGATCGCGCGGGTGACGCGCTACCGGGAGGTCCTCGAGGACGGCAGGGAACCGGGCAACGAGACCGTCTATCTCATCACCTCGCTCGACAGCGCAACCGCATCCGCCGCCGACCTGCTGGCGTTGAACCGCGGGCATTGGGAAGTGGAAAACAACAACCATCGCCAGCGCGATTGCAACTTCGGGGAAGACGCCTGCCTGACCCATACCGGGAACGGCCCGCTGAACCGCGCCTGCCTCAACACCATCGCACTGGCCGTGATCTTCGCCACCCGCCGCAAGGGTGCCGGCGTCATCGAGACCATGCGAAGGTTCGCGCGCGACCGGGACGATGCGATCCGGGTCGTCTGCGAACCGACGCCGGCACCCGAGGCCTGACCCTCCTCACCCCTCCTCACTTCAGCAAAACCGTTCGGACGCCCGCCGCGGTGTCCGGGTCTCGCCGTTCGGCCAGCCACGCGGCAGAAAGGCGCCGAATCATGAGGTGATTCGGGCGGCCCGCCACAGGAGCAGGGGGCGCAGAAGCGCGAAAACCCACGAAATCATGCCCGACAACGCCAACATCGCACCAATCTGCTCAGCGTGGGAAAGTCCTGAGGACCCACGACGGCCGGCTACGCGCATCTGGCCGACGAACACCTTGTCGCGGCCGCCGAGCATGTTGGAAGCATCATCGGCGGAGCAATGGCCGGGCGCATCGCGTCGCACTGATGCAACCGGTCTCCAGTTCCGTGTCGCTGGCACCAGCCTGTCATTCCACTTATCACTTGATATAAATAGTGGATAGTGGTAAATAGCTTCCAATATCCACTAGAAATGGAGCGTAACATGCGCAGAATCAAAATTTCAGACGCCGTCTGGGAAGCGATCGCCGAGCGTGGGAAGTTTGGAGAAACAGAGAATGACGTTCTCCGGCAAGTCTTCGGCCTTGCCCCGGAACAGACAGCTGAGCGGCTCATGTCGAGCGGACGAAGGGGACGCGGAAATCGACGCTACGCCACGAAGCGCATGTCAGCGCGGACCGAGCGCGGTCAGCTCGTGGTCGAATTCACAGAAGATGGCACGACGAAGCGTTGGGAGTTGCCGGACCGGTCGGACAAGGAGGCCATTAAGTACCTCCGCAAGGAGGCAGTAGACTTCGCACTCGCACATGGAGCAAGTGATCCGGGACAGACCAACGCCGTTAGGAAGGCACTGACAACTGATGGCTACTACGTATCTAGGTAGACGCCAGTTCTGCGCGCCTCATAGGATCTATGTTGGGTTGAGGCCGAGAATCAACGTAACTCAAGGTCTCAATCCCCTGCTCGGCGGGGCATTCGTTCTCACCCGAAGAGCCGGGTCGGGCCAGTTGCCGAACCAGCTTCCGATTTTTTGAATTTCCTTTCGCGTCTACGGCCGGAATTATTTCAAAACACTGGATCAACGCATCCCGATGCTTGACGACAGATCTCCACGGGTTGCTGCAAAGACACCCAAAGGAAAGGAAAAGATCGTTTCCTGATGGAAAGACGGGTCTATCCGAACAAAGGTACATGAAGTCCCACAGGATCAGCCCTAGTCTCTCATGCGCATGATGGTCTGCCGGCTTGTTTTCATCTCTCTCGCGATGGCCGAGATTGTTTCTCCGTTCTCGATCCTGTCCCGCGCGGCCTGCAGTTGATCAGGCGGTCGCCTGACCGGCGGCGGAGACTCTGGTGTAGGTAAGAGCTCTGGACATGGCTGAACCTGCGACAAAAAGGTTGTCCGAAACCTTATACACGTTCACAATTGGGAAAAGCCATATTTCGGACAGTCTCCGGAAGCCTGTTCGAAACCGTTCCTTTCCGGACACCAATCCGCGAGATCCCTATGCCGCAGAGAATCCGCTCGGCATGATTGCCGATCACTCGCCCATGTCATGGGCGCACATCAACATGCTCGGAGAGTACGACGTCTCTGACGAAAACTCCGCGACGCCCTTGGAATCCCCCCACTAAAATCGGTCGCCTGGAACAGCCTCGGATTCGGGGGGGCTGAAACGGGCGAATGTTTAGGCAAATCCAGCGTTGTATCGAATTCCCTGTGGGACTTCATGTACCTTTGTGCAGAGGAACCCAGGACGGTATTCTTGCTGATTCCGAGGTCACGGGCGATCCAGCGGTAGCTTCGTCCCTCGCTGACGGCCTGAAGGACCTTGGGCGCAAGCTTGTCTGATTTTGGCCGCTGTCCTTGTTGGCAGCCAAGCTTCTTCCCCCGCGCCTTCGCCGCGGCCATGCAGAACACGCAAGCCACGTCCGCCAGCACTTCAGCTCAGTAATTTTGCAATACGCTCATTGACTTAGTCGTTCTCATGAAGCTTCTTCGCCATTAGAATGGTGTGGTTTTCGCATCGCGGGTCTTCGGACACGAACGCAATGAGCATGAGCCCGTGTTCTTCAAGCAGGGAGGCGTATTCAGCCGGCGAAAGCGAGGCCTGCAACACGGGTTCCCCAGCCACTTGCCCCACTGACTCACCTGCCATTGGACCGACAGTCACCAACAGCAAGCCACCAGATTCGAGGTGTGCGGCCAGACGAGGTAGTGCGTCGCGTTGTTCTTGCTGCGTTAAGTGAAAGAAACTGTCCCAGGCGACAATGCCATGAAATGTCTCGTTCAAATCAAGCGAACGAATGTCGGAAAGGCGCCAGTCTTCGCTTGGCCAGCGTCGCCGGGCAATGTCAAGCATCGCTTCGGAATAGTCCACTCCGGTAAACCTGAACCCCTCCGCGATCAGCCAGGCGGAAACCGGCTGCCCCCCGCCACAGCCGAGATCGAGCACCTTGCTTCTGCGCGGGAGTGCATCGCCGAAGCGGGCCAGCCATCGTGCTTCAAAGAACGTTCTCGAACGCTGCCGATCATAAGCTTCGGCTTGCAGCTGGTACGTCGATTTTGTTTTGTCCAGACTCACTTCTTCCACGTTTCGCCCGCCCCGTCACCAGCCCCAGCAACGTGGAACATGGCAACATCACCAGTCATGGAAGGCACTGCGGAACGGTTAATCCCAGCAGGCACGCTCATCGTGTCGCCTGGCGCGACATACGCTTCGCCTTCGTCCCGCGTCGCCATCCGCCATCCGCCATCCCTTTACCCTTTGATAGGCAACTGTACTGAGGGTAGTAGCCAGATTCGTGCTGAAATACACGCTAAGGGTTCGTCACGAGATAAACGCTTCATTCCAAGGCTGAGGACAAAGGTAATGTTCTTTATCGCGGTTGAAGCTGTGCTTCATTCACTGAACGCCTCCATATGTCATTGGCTATTTTTTGCTCGTTTTGCATCGGATTTCGTCAAGTTCATGGCAATTCGGGAAGCTGACCGCCCCGATTCCGTGGCCATCAAGGATTCCGAAATAATCCGGTTCCATCAAGGTCGCACCGGAACCCACATACTCCGTGATTCGGTTATTTGCTGACGGACCCTAACGACCGGGTTTCAGTCCCCTCGTGGCCATGAAATTGTAGAGGGTTGACCGGGAAACTCCCGTGATCTTTGCAATCGCGGTACGGGAGACGCCGAGGTCGATGAACTGGCGAATTTCGTCTTCCTTCCCGTCCAGGCGCGACACACCCAGTAATCCTTTCGGGCGCCCGAGCGTCTTGCCGGAGGCCTTGGCTTTTGCGAGGCCTTCGCGCGTGCGCTCCGAGATCAGGTCACGCTCGACTTCGGCGAACAGCGCGAACAGCGTGGTCATGACCTTTGTCTGGATATCCTGTTTGCCTTCGACGCGAATGTTCTCCTTGATCGCGATGAACGCGACGCCCGCCTTTGCGAAGCCATCAAGGACGGTGACGATCTGGCCGAGCGAGCGCCCGAGCCTGGAAAGTTCGCTCACGACAAGGCGGTCGCCACGGTTGAGAATACCGATCAGTTCATCAAGCCGACGGTGCTTTGCCGTGGCCTGTCCCCGTGCTGTTGCCTCGACGAAGTCGTCAATCTGAAGGCCGTGTTTGCGGGCATATTCGAGAATGGCGAGGCGCTGACTGCCTGCATCCCGTTGTGGGGTTGAGACCCTGAGACAGGCGATGGTTTTCATGCGTTGTCGACGTAATCGTTCTTTCACCAATTTGCCTGACAGTATCGGGCGATGAAATACGTTTGGTTCCTTGCGACTGAACTGACCGATTTTAACGAGCGTTTCCTCAAGACAAATCTGTGCCAACCTCCGACCCCGACGTTTCCCGACGCCGGCTGATTCGGGATGTCAGCTTTCTCGCGACCGACCTGCGCGAGATTGCTCAGCGTCGCGGACAACACAACGGCTCGGATTTGCATATCAGGTCGCCTTCGTGCGTGTCCTGGGGAGATTTCCCGGACAGTCGCCGCTGGAAATGGAAGAGGACATCCTGAGGTTCGCCGCCTTGCAGTTGTGCGCCGAACCCGAGATCATCCACGACTATGCCAATCGGCAGCAGACGGTCTCCGAACATCAACAATACATCGGTCGCTACCTGAGTCTGCGTACGTTCGATGCGACCGCCGATGAACGGTTGGCACAGTTCTTGAGAAATGAGGCGTTGCGACTGGAACGTACGGCTTCGTTGCTGGCGCGGGCCCGCGCCTGGCTTCGCGACGAGCGCATTCTCTCACCTGCTGATTCTTTCCTGCGCCGCGCGGTGGGATCGGCCCGCCACAAGGCCCGCGAGTTCCTGACCGAACAAATGGCGACGCATCTCTCCACGTCGATGCGGGCTCGTCTCGATACGCTTCTCATCGTCGATGACGACCATTCGCGTTCTCACTTGCACCACATCAAGGCCAACCCGTCGGCGCCGTCGATCGGGAGCATGAAGCGCCTTCTGGAGAGGCTGGATGTAATTGAAGCGACCGGCGTGTTGGAAATCGACGTCAGCTGGATCAACGGCAACTATCAGCGTGTTCTTTTCCACAGCGTGCAAAATGCGTCAGCCGACCGCATGCGCGAGATGGCGGCCCCGCGGCGTTACCTTGCCCTGGTTTGCTTCCTGCACCAGGCATGGCGCGATACGCTTGATCAGGCGGTCGATATGTATGGCAAACTCCTCGAGCGCAACCGCAGGATGATCGAGCTTCGGCTCAATGAGAAACTCAAGGCACAACACCGTGCCATTGATCGGATCGTTCACCGATACCGCCGCCTCGGCGTCGTGTTGCCTGATCCGGATATCAGCGATGCCGAGCTGCGCACGAGGCTCCTGGAGACCGTTCCGGCAACGGATTTGCGCGAAGATCAGATCGACCTGGAGAACTGGACTCCCGGCGACGGCAAGGCCCGGTTCGTGGCGACTGCCGAGCGGCATGGATCACTGTCCCGGTTCGCAGCACCGTTTCTCGAAAGAATGAAACTTGTGGATGAGAAAGCGACGGCTGCATCCCCGACACTGGCGGCGCTACGGGTCTACCGTGAATATCGCGCCGCCGGGCAACGCAGCTTGCCACAAGACGCACCGCTTGAATTTGCATCAAAAACAATCAAACCGCTCCCCTGCCGCAATGGCGTGATCGATCGCCGGCGCTGGGAAAGCGCGTTGTTTCATAAGGTACGCGATGAGATCCGGGCAGGAAACCTGGCCATGGACGGTGCGAAGAACTTTGGCCGGTTTGAAGCGTTCTTCCTGCCGAACGCACAATGGGAACAGGTTCGCGAGACATTCTGGAAACGTACCGGGTTCCCGGGTGAGCCCGGTCTCGCGGCGGATTACCTGAAGGCGCGCCTGTCAGAAGCGTTTGATCATTTTCCTGAAGGTGTTCCTGACAACCAGCAGGTCACGTTTGACGACAAGGGCTGGCGGCTCGGAAAAGACCCTGCGGAACATCTCGACCCGGAACATTCGCAAAGCCTGGCCGAACTTCGCCGATGGCTCAATGCGCGCAGCCGAACAATCCGGTTGGCGGACCTGCTTGTCGAAGTCGAGAACGACCTTGGTTTCAGTGCCCATTTCCATCGACCGGGCGAGAAACGTGTCGAACCGGATGATGTGCGCGCCCTTCTTGCCGGCATTCTCGCTCATGGCTGCAACCTCGGCCTCTTTACCATGGAAAAGATCGCTCCCGGCATCCCGTATGAATCGCTCAAACATGTCAGTGACTGGCGCCTGCTGGAGGAAAACCAGCGCGCTGCACTTGCCAGCATCGTTCACGGGATCTCCCGTCTCGATGCCGCTACACAGTAATAGGGGCAACTCCTCGGGAATTGGATCTGGCCTGAGGGGCTTTTTCCGGCACTCATTGAAGCGATGATCAACGCGAACGGTCGATACTGCTGTCGCGCTTGTTCGGTCGTCAATGTCAGGTTGTTGCGCGCTGCCTGATGAGGTCTGCAAGCCTCGGCACGTCGGGAGCACCGGCAACTCCGAGACGGTTCCTCAGGTAGTCCCAGAATGACAGGCCAAGCTTCTTGCAGGTCTTCTTCCCTCCGATATAGGCATCGCGTGCGGCCCGCCCGGCCTCGCTTCGGGTCCCGAACGAGATCTTGCGCCGGGTGACATGGTCCCGGATGTCGTTTTCAATCCCGTTTGTGTGGAGCGGTGTCTCCGGATGGTCGAGCACGCGCAACAGCTCGTCCCTGTTCGCCTTCAACCGTTCGAGCAACCGGTCGAGGCTGGCATAACCGGTACGCATGCCGAAGATCTGGTCGAACCGTGTCTCCATGACACGCTTGCGCCGCGGGGTGGGGCGTTTCCGGTAGCGGGCAAGGCTGCGGTAGAGCTTCCACATCCTGTCGAGCACCGGAGCGACCCGTTCATGCTGATACGGGGTGTTTCCGTCCAGCTTGCTGACATTGCGCTCTGCATGAATCCAGCACAGGGCATGGAGGTCGCCGACATCGAACTGTCCGGCATCGTCGCTCAGGATCACGGTTCCGGCAATGCGCCCGCCATCGCAGATCGTCCCCCAGAGCGCGCCCTCCGTGGCGACCTTCACCGGGTTCTTCATCCCGGCAATGCCGAGCGCTTCCAGATGGGCCCGCCATTCATCGCCGTCACTGAAGCGCCGCTGCCCATGGGAGGCGAGACGCGCGATCACCGTCCCCGGAAGTTTCCGTTTCCCCATGTAGTCGAGTGCAGCGTCATTGACCGTGTAGGCTTCCTCACCCGCACAGAGATGTTCGAGGAAATCGAGGCGGCTTTTCGAGCCGCTCGACCGGAAATGGGCAAAGAGTTCGTTGCCGATCGCCGTGCAATAACCGTTCTCGGCCTTGTGGCGGGCACCGGTATCGTCGACGTTGAGCCACGAAGCGGTTTCCATGCCGGCCCTCAGCACCTGCTGCTGTTCCGCCACGATGCCCCCGGTGTCCGTGGTCAGGAACCGCCCCACCTGGCGCGCGGAGATGTCCAGGCCCACATCGTTCAGCATCGACGTAATCCGCCCGATCGTCGACTGGCACTGGTAATACAGCATGATCACCAGAGCCTTGACGCCGGGACCGTACTGTTCGCGTCCCGTCGCCACCTCCGGCGGTAACGGCGCTACATGCCGGCTGCCGTCCGGGAACTCCCAGACCTCGCGTCTGTAGGTGACCTCCTCGGCATGGAACACGATGTCGCGGACCGTGTGGTCCTGGTAGCCCTTGTGCACCGCTCCCTCGGGCACGTCGTCGAGACCCACCTTCACCTCACGACGGTGCAGGTGCCGGTTCCGACGCCGCGGGCCGCGACCTTTCCTGCGGTCCTTGCCGGCCTTCCCCGACCCGCCGGACCCGGAAGAGCCCGATGCCGGATCGTCCGTATCATCGCCTTCCGACGACGCCATTCCGCTCGGTTTCATCCGGGGGCGCTTCGGAAGCTTCTTCAGCGCCCGGATCTCGTCGCGCAGGACCATGTTCTCCTCGCGGAGTTCGGTGAGTTGTTGCGCCTGTTCGGCCAGTTGCCGATCCCGGTGCTTGAGCTGCTCGTTCTGTTCTGCAAGTTGCTGATCTCGTTCAGCGAGCCGGTCGAGGGCCACGGTGAGCTGCTCCCGAAACGCGGCAATCCCCGCCCCTGACGCAGCACCGGCGCCTGTCCGAATGTCCGTCTGCGAATCATCCATGCCCCTTGGAATCACAAGTCGATTCCGAAGGGAATCCCCTCATCGGGAAAAACAACCGGAAGTCACGGAATACCCTGTCAGGTCAACCCGAATTCCCGGAAAGATGCCCCTATTACGCTACACATTGGGGTGATGGAACCACGTCGGCAAGCGACGGACAGCGCTTCGCCATGCGGCAAAAGGTCCTGCAACGGACCTGCAGTACGCGCTTCAATGACTTCGCGCTCGAGTTCCATTCCTTCGTCGCCGACAATTATGCCCCGTTCTACAGCCGCCCGATCGAGTGTACGGACCGCGACGCGCCTTTCGTGCTCGACGGCGTGCTCTATCATGAAAGCGACCTCGACCTTTTTGAGCACCATACGGACAGCCACGGCCATACCGAGATCAACTTCGCCGCGTTTGCAATGATTGCGATGCGCTTCTGTCCGCGTATCAGGAGCCTCCACCGTCAACGCATTTATTGTGCCGACCCGTCGCGTGACCATGGTGTTCTGGAACCGGTTCTCAAGCGTGGACGCCGCGCTGTGAACTTCAATCTCATCGCTGAGCAATGGGATCGCATTGGCCAAATCCATGCAGCCTTCCCTGCCGGCCACACGACTGCGTCCGCTGCACTTCAAAGACTCAACCGGTTCCAGACGTCAAATCGCTTCCATGCTGCCAATCGGGAACTCGGCCGAACGCTGAAGACGGAGTTCGTTCTGCAGTACATGTCGGAACCGCAACTCAGGGCCAGGGTTCGCCGAGGATTGCTGAAAGTTGAACAACTCCATGCGTTGGCACGGGCTGTTTATTACGGGCAAAGAGGCCGTATCAGTGCCCGCGAAGTCTACGACCAGATGAAGACCTGTTCGTGCCTGACACTCATACTCGCGTGCACTATCTATTGGCAGGCCAGGGAAATCTCGAGAATGACGGCCACGCCGGATCTTCCGTGCGATCATGACTTGCTCCGACATGTCAGCCCAATCGAATGGAAGAACGTCATCCTCTACGGAGAGATCAAAATCGATCCTGCAAAGCTACGGATGCAGGGTCGTTAGCGTGTATTTTAACACGAATCTGGCTATTATCCTCTCTTCCGCAAACGACCCCAATTCGGCTTCGGATTGCTGGGTTGGAGAGGTCAGAAACGGTTTGGAGTGAAACGCGCCGCTGACCGACATAGAGTTGCTGTTTGAACTCCCAGATCATATCCCACGCGGTCGGAATGCCGGCAGAAGAAGAAGCGCCTGCGCCCAAGAGCCACATGAGACAACCAAGCCGCATCGAAAATCTACGAGCGAAGTCATCAGCTTCAACGGTTGGATATCTCGTTTCGCTCACGTGTCCGCCCACACGTCTTGCCAAGCCGAGAACTCTGAAGGTCGCACTTGGTAACGTGCAAAGTTGCCTGAGTGTAAGCTGAGGAGTTCCTCTTCAATGACGGCGGCAAATGTATCGCGGTCTTCAGGCTCGACCGCCATTTCAGCCAGCTTTGCGATCTCGTCAGCAATCGCCTTTCGCCTGATCTTGGAACGAATGATCTGTGCGACGGTGTCACGGAGCTCTGCGCGATACTTCAACCGAAACGGATCGGGTTCGCCCAGGGACTGCCTGACGGCAGCATATTGGGCGGCAGACCGCTCATAGGCCCAGAGAAACACGTCCTTCAAAAGCGCCGTGTCGTTAAGCTCATACACCCCAAGGATCGCTTCGGTGTAGGCGCGCTGCGGAACATCAGTGAAAGAGAAAGGTGCCAGATTGCTTCGGATGAGAGGTATGTTGGCGGCCAAGCGCGATACGCGTTTGTTTACGTCGTCGAAGGGCTGCAGATAAGGAATGTGTACCATCACGAAGAAGGCTTGCTCGAACGGATTGTCGATCGCGGCGGCCTTGGACAAGATCTTATTGAAGCATTCGTCGATCAGTTGCGGGACCTCAAGCGGGTGGAACGCCGACTTTTCGATGCCTACAGCGATGTAACGCAGTCGGCCTGTGGCGGTTGGATCAGCCAAGAGGTTGTTCGACAAAAGCGCGTGCAGGTTCAGAAACGTGTAGCTGTTGAAGTCGGTTTCCTCGACAGAGCCCACCAGAAACTCAATGGCATCCTTGTGATTGAGGATCATTTGCGCCTCGATATGATCCCGTCCGGTCGCTTCCTCTCCGAACTCAATCAATCGTTTGGTATCGAGGAGTGAATACGTATTGCCTTCCAAGCGGCTTGAGTTCCACGCGAGATCAATCAGAAGGCGGTTCAGAATGAGCTTGGCATAAGTGCCGGCTGGCTGAGTGGCCGTTTGGGGCTTGCCAAGCCGTTCGAGGCGGACCCTGTCACTCTCCTCAAGATAGAAGGTCGAATTGGGCTCGTATTGGTCGAGGAAGTCGCGGTTGTAACCTACTGGTTTACGCCCTGCGACAGGCTTCTGAACGTAGTCTCGGACGGCCTTTGCGTTGTCCGACAAGGTGATGAGATCATCATAGTCCGGGCTTTCGTCGTCTTTCCCTACTTCAGTCGTCTCTTCGGATGCCGCGAGATGATAGCGTGCCCACCGACCGCTGCCTTCCATCCGCAACTGACCGTTGTTGACAAGCTTCTTCAGCCGATATTGCAGTGTCCGTTGCGGGACATCATCGGTTAGCTTTTCAGCGATACCCGGTGCGGCGATGCCATCGGGATGACCGGCCACGATATCGATGAGCTCTTCAAGGGCATCTTCGGGGACTTTGTTGGCCATCATCGCCTTTCCTGCGCATAGACTATAGACGCAAGTATGGTTCTTATAGGCGCAAGATTCAAGTTTAGGCGCAAGAATTTCTTTTAGGCGCAACATTGATTGCGCGTAGCGCCGATGAGTGGAAAAACCTGATGGCAAATGACGATGACAGACTTATCCAGGAGGTGCTGGCGGAACTCGGTCGAGATGCCGATCCTAAGGTCATCGCCGATAGGGTTAAGCGCCTCGATCTCGGGTTACCGGTCGAGGAAGAATTCATTGCGGTCTGCAGCTGGCTCGGCAAAACGCGTCTCATCCACAAACTCGATCAGCATCAGGCCCCTTCTCACTCGCGCGACGATTATCAAGTCCCTGATCTCTTGGCACAGTATCAGGATACCAAACCGGTCCTTATCGAAGTCAAGGCGAAGAAGGCGCATACACTGTCGTTTAGACCTGACTACCTCGCGCGACTGCAATCATATGCCGACCTTCTGAACATACCGCTGCTAATCGCGTGGAAATACCACGGCATTTGGACACTCTTTGAGGCCCAGCACCTGATCAAGGCGCGCAAAAACTTCAACATTCGATTTGATCACGCCCTGCGGGAAAACCTGCTAGGTGTGTTGGCAGGTGATGTTGCCTACAAAATTGCACCAGGGGCGGGTGTCCATGTTCGGTCCAAGAAAGAGAAGCTGATAGATACCGAGAGAAACGACGATGGCTTTACCGAGCAGTGGCAAATGCGCGTCGACAAGGTCGGCTTTACTTCCGCAGACGGCAAGCCGACCGACGCGCTCGATGATGAGGTTACGACGCTCTTTACAACCTGGGATCTCACAGAACGCCAGTTTTCCTCTGACGCCCATGTCGAGATGCAATTCGTCGCCACTGACGATGACGGTATGATGTTTGGCCACATGGCTCTGGTTCATCTGTTGAATTGGTCGATACCGGACGGGGCTTCGATCAACTGGCGACATACGATCCACCGCGATTCAGTCGTCAGCAACATGTCCAATTTCACGCAGGCGCTTCAGCGCGCGCTCGAGCAGAAAGTCGTTCGGATCGTTTTGAACCAGCAACCGCAAAGCTGGCCGGAGTTTTTGCCGAAATGAGTCTGGAAAACCAAGAAACCGGCTCCATCAAGCCGTTGCCGCGTTTACTCTTCGATGTCTATGCACTCACTTTGCCGCGCGGACATGGGTTCGGGCAGCGACCTCCCACCGGCGCCTGGCAGCGTGAAGACGGCATATCCTATGGCGTGATCACGCAGCATGTTGAAACGGGAGACATCGGAATTCTCGTTATGCGTCGCCGCATCGACCACACTTGGGCTGAAATCGCCAACGAGACGGGTCTGGCTTCCCAAGATGTAGCTATGGGGAAGATCGAACACTTGCTGCAAGATGGATCATCCAAAGAGCCAATGCCGCCGAACACAGCACCTAGACCGGATTTGACCGACTTTGGGTTCCTCTGCACAAAGGTACATGAAGTCCCACAGGGAATTCGATATAATGCTGGATTTGCCTGAACATTCGCCCGTTTCAGCACCCCCGAATCCGAGGCTGTTTCAGGCGAGCGATTTCAGTGGGAAGATTCCAAGGGCATCGCGGAGTTTTCGTCAGAGACGTCGTACTCTCCGAGCATGTTGATGTGCGCCCATGACATGGGCGAGTGATCGGCAATCATGCCGAGCAGGTTCTCTGCGGCCTAGGGATCTCGCGGATTGGTGTCCGGATCCGTGGCAATGGCGCAGCGCAAGGGATTTTCACGCCTCCTCGACAAGATGGAACAGGGAGATCTGCTGGTTGTCACCAAACTCGACAGGCTGGGGCGGGACGCAATTGATGTCAGCATGACGGTCGAAAGGCTCGGAAAGATGGGTATCCGTGTCCATTGCCTCGCCCTGGGCGGCGCCGACCTGACCAGTTCCGCCGGAAGGATGACCATGAACGTGATCAACTCGGTCGCCCAGTTCGAGCGGGATCTGCTCATTGAACGCACGCAGGCCGGAATGGCCCGCGCCAGGGCGCAGGGGAAGAAGCCGGGAAGACCGGCAGCGTTGACGCCTGATCAGCGGCAGGCCGCGCGGGACAGGATCGAGAACGGAGAGACAATCTCGGCCATCGCCAGAGAGATGAAAACAAGCCGGCAGACCATCATGCGCGTGAGAGACCAGGGCTGATCCTGTGGGACTTCATGTACCTTTGTTCGGATAGACCCATAAACGTCCTGTTCTGCCGCCACCCGATCCATCGGCCACAGGATACCCCGGTCCCGGCAACGGCGCCACCACGCGACACCGATAAGGAAACCGTCAGTCACACGCGAGTTTCATGCTCCGGGGTAAGTAAACGCAGAATATCATGAAGGTTTTAGGTCAAGCTCTAAGACGCCGAGTTTCTGGAAGACCCGATGCATCAGCGAACCGTCAACCAATATGGCTTCGGTTTCCAATGTCACGACACCCGCCACACCTCCCCATCATCCAGCCGCTTCACGTAATCGACTGCCGTGCCGTTCCAGTGGTACGCGAAATGCGCGCCTTGGGTCGGGATCGGGATCACGTCGGGCCAGAAGACGGCGATGCACTGGCCCTCGGGAAAGCGGACGCTGGGCCAGGTGATACCGTTCGATCCGGCCGCACGCCGCTCAGCTCCGAAGACTTGAGAAGCGTGGTAGTCGTCCGGATCCAGCAGATCGGCGCGGCCCGTGGCGTCATCGAGATCGGTGTCGACTGACCCGATCAGTTCGCGGAACTGCGACGTCCAGCCCGGGGTCTCTTCCGTGCTGCGCATGAAGCGGGCGTGGTGGTGGATGGTTTCGGCAATCGCCACCTCGGTGCGATCGCCGGCATAGTAGAGGCCAAAGCTGCCGTTCGAGAACCGTCCGGGCCTGAGCGGCGAGCAATGGACGAAGAGTGCCATGACCCAGCTTGCGCCGGGCCCGGTCACGCGGCGGGCCACGGGCACCTTGGAGAGATCACCGATGCTGTCGCGGATGCGTGGATTGAACTTGGCTTCGGCAGAGGCCAGCGCCTCCCAATCGGCAGGATCGGCGATGTCCTCGAAGAGGTCGACGGGCGGATGGATGGTGCGAATGATGCGGACCGCGCGCGACCAGGTCACGCGGCGGACAGGTACATTCACCAAGCACCCCGTTCGGCATCGAGATAGGCGCGCAGGTCGATCAGATCGGTGATCTCACCCAGGAGCATGACGTCAAGCGCGTTCCGACCCGCGAAAGCGGCGTTCGGCTTGCGGATCCAGGCATAGCCACGTGCAGGGTCGGTGAAGAGATAGCGCAGCGCCTTGTGCACCCCCATCAGGATCGACATGC
This sequence comes from Paracoccaceae bacterium, assembly GCA_963664045.2. Taxonomy (GTDB): domain Bacteria; phylum Pseudomonadota; class Alphaproteobacteria; order Rhodobacterales; family Rhodobacteraceae; genus JAPPHA01. The sequence continues at coordinate 19,808 of CAXXGT010000012.1, forward strand.
GCGCGCGCAGGTCGCGGTCGATCCGGCCGATATCGCCGATCTTCCAGCGCGCCCATGTGCGCTGGGCCATGTCGCCGAGCAATGTGCGTGCTTCCGCGTCTGTCAGCCCCCAGGCGCGGAACAGGTTGACGGTAGCACGCGCCAGCGCCGCGGCCTCATCGTCGGTGATCACGGGAAGGTCGGAACGTGCGATGATCGGCTGAACCGTAGCGAACTGCATGGCTGTCTCCTTTGGCATCAATTTACACATTATCTGCCAAAAGGCAAGGCGCGCCGCGCGTAGCAGGGGTCGACTCCGGTAGAGGGTAGAGTCGGGGGCTGGCGCGCCAGCGTTAGGGTCCGGTGGCTTGTCCGTCGCTTTCGCTCCGGGCCTCAGTCCGGCTCCCATGGCCGCGTTTCCAGTCCCCCGCTCTCCGAACCCGGCGTGCGGATTTCCCGCACCGGGCTCTCCAGTGGGATCATGCACCTCGCACACGGGCCACCGGGACGGGTCGTGGGAGGAAGGAGCCGGTTGGTCCGGTAGCCCGAGGCCGCTGCACGACAGCCATCCTGCCTCCCACGTCGTTTCCGGTGTGCCGCCAGACCTGTTCACGCCCCGGCGGAATCGAACCATTCGGGTCCGACCCCTTCGCTTCCGCATGTGACGCGTTCCGAAGTCTCTGCCCTCAAGGCGGGGTTATAGGCTGGGCCACTCCCGCAGGCATTCATCCTTTCCGCGTCCCTCCGCACCTGAGGCTCCTTCCCTCGACCGGCATTACCCGGCGTCCTCAGTACTACGGGCCTCTCCGCCACCCTGACGGCCCGGACTGGTCCTCGCGGATTTCCGGTTGGTGCGTGCACACCACCGTCAGGGCTTCCCGTGTTGCATCGTCTTCCGTCTTGCAGACATGCCGGCGCCACTACCCCGGCGGGAGCGGCCCGGTGCATCTGTCGCTTGCTTCCCGAACCGTCGTCGGCCTTCCCCTATTACGCGGAGGGTCGGCTCCCGCATTGCGCGTTTCGAGGCCTGCTCGGCGTTCACTCGCGTTCCGGTCGGGTAGGACACTGGCGCGCGCACCATAGGCCACGTTTCCAGCATCCCCCCTGAAATTCCGGACGTCCGGTTTTCCCGGGTCCGGCTTCAAGCGTCAGGCACCCCCCGCAGGAGTTCGGTGCGGTGCCTTCCGCGTAAGCGGGTAAACGGCGACGTCTGTTGATTTCGCCTGGTTTCTGGTTTCGTCCTGTCGGCTGCGGCCGATCCTGCGGCCTGACATTCTCCAATTTGCTGCTGCTGCGCCGTTTTTTCCGTTTGACACGATAGGGCGCCGGGGCTATTCCCGGCGAATCAAGACGAATCATCGGGGAGAACGGCCATGGGCGCATGGTTTGGATCGAAAGCGACCTCTGGTCTTTGCCAACCGCTCATCGCGATGTGTCCGCCGCATGGCGCATATATTGAGACACATCTTGGGGGCGGCGCCATCATGAAGCGCAAGCCTCCGGCGCTCAGGAACATCGGCATCGATCTCAACCGCCGGGCCATCGACACCTTCAGCTGCGCCTATCCGGTCGAGCTTCACCATGGTTGCTGCCACGCGTTCCTGTCTGATTTCGACTTCGACGGCCGCGAGCTGGTCTATGCCGACCCGCCTGTTGTTTTTCAGGGTAGGTTGGCGAAGATTTCCTGATTTGTTTCGTCCGGTTTGGGACGATTGTTCCCACGTTTCGCTGACCTGACTGGAGTCCTTCCGGACTGTGACTGTTTCGGCTCGGTGTCGGGTTCGGGATTGTTTTTCTTCCTTTGGAGGATTTCATTCCAGTCATCACTGTCTGGGCGCATGCGCCGGATCGCGGGTTTTTGCGCCTGGAGCATCGTGGCGGCCAGGTCTCCGGCCTGGTCGGCGTCATATCCACAGAAGACGGCCTCGAGCTGGAACCTGTTGATCCATTCCGGCATTCTGCCGGTGGCTCCGGCAGTGGAGATGACGATGTCGATCCGTTTTCCCTCGTCGAGGGTCCATGCCGAGAGGGCGTCGATGGCTCCCTCGACGAGGAGCGCGGTTTTGGGAGCTGCCTGCCGCGCGATCCAGAAGCCGCCGTTGGCCTTTCGGCTTCCCGGCGCCATGGCCCTGAAGGGTCGGTCGGGGCGGGTCCCGACCAGTTAGGCGCCGGTTTTCCTGCGCTCCCGGTTGCGGCAGGTGAAGACTGCGTTGGCGCGGTTGTCGGCGCCGAGGACGCCGATACGCCTGCAGTGTTCGATCAGCCCTGGATCGAGCCCCCGGTTCTGGTGGAGGTAGCGGTGCACCCGCGCCCATGTCCGGTCTTCGGAGAGGCCCGGGGTTCGGTCTCCGGTGCATGGGTTGCGGGACGGGAACCCTTCGAGGTGCTGGAGCGCGTGAAGGAAGCTGCACCCCTCGGCATGGATGACCAGGTCGATTGCGCCACCACCACCACGTCCTGCGACATGATCGAAGAAGCGGCCTTGATTGATGCTGATCACGGATCCCGGGCGTTTCCAGCGGGCCCTGTCGGCGGGATCCTTCCGGTAGCCGAGCCCTGCGGCGACGACCGTCAGCGGGATTGCGCGCACCGCGTCGGCCCGTGCCCTGGGGCTGCTCACAGCACGACTTCGTCGGCGGCCCGGTTGACATGGCTGTCGGTGACGGTCCGCGTCTTGTCGGCGGCGGCGGCGATCAGCGCATGATGGGCGATGCGGTTGATCTGTCGCGGGATGCGGTTGCTTGCCAGTGCCACCGCCTCGATTGCGGCTGGCTCGAAGACCGGCACATCGGCGCCGGCCAGGCGCATCCGGTGTTCGATGTAGGCGCCGACTTCCTCGTGGTTCAGCGCGGGGATGTGGCAGTTGACGATGATTCTCTGGGCCAGTGGTTCGTGCACCGCCATCCTGAGCCGGTTGCGCAACTCGGTCAGGCCGATCATCAGCAGGCAGAGCCGGTTGCTGGAATCCATGCGGTAGTTGGTGAGCATCTTGAACTCGGCGAGAACATCGTTGCCGAGATGGTGCGCTTCGTCGAAGACCAGCACCGGCAGCTTCCCGGACTCGGCGACGAGGCGGCTCATCTCCGCGCGTATCGTTGCGCAGACCGCGGCACGGGACTGGCTCTGCGGCAGGCCGAAGGCGGTTGCGATGGCGTTGTAGGTGTCGCGGACATTCCCGGTCGAGAACGAGATGTAACGAACCTGGTGGAGGCCCTCGTGCAGGGTGTCTGTCACCTGTCGCCAGACCGCGGTCTTGCCGACGCCGGGTTCGCCGGTGAGCAGGCCGATGCCGCGCAACTCGATGAGATGCCTGATGCGGGCGCGTGCCTCGGCCTGTGTCTCGGTGTCGAGAAGCTCGTCGGGTTTGAGCGTTTTCTCGAAGGGGTAGTTCCTGAGCCCGAAGTGTGACAGGTACATGGGTCAGTCCTCCTCTTTCCTGCTGTCGCGGACGAGCGCCCGGAAGGTCACGGTCGGTTGCCCGGCGCTGCGCCTGATCCGGGCATTGGCGTGCAGGTCGAGCGGCCGTGCGCAGCCACGCGGCTTGCCCTCGTGCACCACCTTGATCGGACGGTCCTTTGGGGCGGACGGATCGTAGCGGAGCGTGACCTTCGCACCGTTCATTCCCGCCTCGACCTCGTAGATGCGGCCGTCGAGGCTGACGGTCCGGGCCCTGGAGACCCGCCGGGTCGCCTCGAACAGGAAGATGTCGTCGAGATCGACGCCGGGGTCGGGTCGGCGGACCCTGTCGCAGGTGAGTGCCCACTGGTCGAGGGGCGTGCGTTGCCCGTCGAGGCCGCGGTGAGGCGTCATGTGGTATTCGGCCTCGACCCAGGTGCGGAACCGTCGGTTGAGGGTCTCCAGGTCGGGGATGTCCTGCGGGTCGAGCGGGGCGAGGAATTGCCCGCGAACGGTCCGGAACCAGCGTTCTATCTTTCCCTTTCCGGCGGGATGGTATGGCCGAGCATGCAGCAGCGAGATGCCCAGCCTGCCGCAGATCATCATCAATTGCCGGGAGCGGAAGTTCGCGCCGTTGTCGCAGAACAATCTCTCCACCAGCCCCCTGCGCAGGATCGCCTCCTTCAGAACGACCAGGTAGTCGGCCGCGGTCTCGCCGAAGGCGAAATGCGCATACGGGACAACCCGGGTCGCGTCGTCGAGCAGGGCAATCAGGTAGGTCTTTCTCTTCCGCCCCCGCGCGTCCCTGACCTTCGGGCCGTGCATGACATCCGACTGCCAGAGCTGGCCGGCCGCCTCGGTGGCGAAGCGGCGCAGGTCCCCGGACGGCGCGTCCGCGCGGCGCTTCATCAACCCCTCGCGGACGAACAGCCGGTGGAGCGTCGAGATGGCGATGACGACATCGTCGGGGATGGCGCCCGTGGCGCGCGCCCGCACGATGACCTGCCGGACGCTGAGGTCCATGTTCTCCCGGCGGGTCGCAAGCAGGGTCTCGACAACATCGCACGGCATCTTCCGGATCGAGCCGCGGTCCCTGCGGCGCTTGGGCATCAGCCCGTCGAAACCCGACTTTCGGTACGCGCGGATCCAGCTCCGCATCGTCGTCACCGCAACCTTGCGCCGGCCCGACCCCGGGATCGTCACCTCCCGTTGCGATTGCCGCTTCAGGTACGGCGCCACCTCGTCCGGCGGAAGGTGCAGGGCCTCAGAGATCATGGCGAAGCGAAACAGTGCGACGTCCTTCCGGTCGTCGTTGATCGTGTCTTTCATGGTGATGTCCTCCGTCATTCCGGGCTCCGATGCGCCGGTTGGCCCCATCTGCCGCGATCGGCATCCCCGAAACAGGGTTCGAATAGTGTTGGAGGCCCGGTCGCGGATTTCCCACCCAGTCCGGGAGGCCGGAATCCGACCGGAGGAGGCAGGAACTGCAACTGGCTCGTTATCTCCCGGCAGAGGTCGACCAGCAGCGTTTCCGTCCCGAGCGCGGCGCGCATCGACACCAGGTCCGCCGGGCATCCCCTGAACAGGTCAGGGCGCAGCGTGACCACGGCCGCCAGGAAGACCGAAACCGCAATGAATGCGCCACACAGACCGCGGATCGCGTTCGCCAACTCGTCACGGTGAGGGAACAGGCGCCTGGCCGCCGCCCATCGGCTCGGGGCCTCGGCGAGAACGACCATGTCGTCCTCGATCTCCTGCAGCGAACCGCGGCGGCGGGCCGCCGCAAAATCCGGAAGACGGCTGAACGTGGTCTGGCAGTCACGGCAGTCGAACCGGGCAACGCGCAGTGGAACCGGCGTCTTCCGCCCGTAGGTCCCGTGACGCATCGTCCCGCAGTCGCGCCGGCAGAGATCCTTCAGGCAGGGAGGAAAGGTTGCATTCCTCCACTCCTCCCGGCTAACGTACTCCTCGGCGGTCAGTTCTGTTTCAAAGCGTAGCTGTACTGGTCGCCCATGGCCCGGCGAGGGGACAATCGCGCGGGCCACCCTTTTCTGTCTCAGGTCATTTGTGGCGTCCCGCCAGCCGGAAAGAGCGACAGGCAAGCGAAAACAGCCGGCCGCGGCCGGCCTGCGCCAGAAAAGCCGTTTGATATTGTTCCTGACCGGACAGGGTGGCTACTTGAAAAACCCTTCTTGGGGAAGAAGCCTTGTCCCGGATTGTCCCTGGATCACTGAAAAAACTGTCGGCAGGGAACGTGGGACAAAACCGCCGTTTCAAGCCAGAATATTCCGGGACCCAACACGCCCTACGTGCAGTCTGCGCGCAAGTCGCAGCGCCGCTACCGTTACGACTATACGGACGCCGACCATGTGGAGCTTCTCGGCATCCTGAAGTCGCTGCCCTGTTCGGCGATGGTCTCCGGCTATCCGTCGAAGGTATCCGCATAAACCCCACCTCACCACATCGTTGAAATTGCGGTATTTTTTATGTCATCCATGATGTCAACGGACCTCCTTTCTGTCCCTTCGACATGATTGCCTGACCTGCAGGCAGCACGTTGCGCCCTCATTCCTTGCCAGTCCCGGTCCGACCCGCAAGGTTCAGGATCTGGTCTGTTGTTCGCTGGACGGAGTTCAACATGCGCGGCTCTCTGCGCGAAGCGTGAACCCGGATTGACTGTCCTCAAGCCGCTTGCACCACCAGGGGGCTTGTCCGTTACGTAACGATTATGCCGTGGAACCCGGTCAGTCATTTCCGTAGCCAAGGGGGACTTCAATGGCCTCAAGATCACTGAAGTCAAGTTCATCGATGGCCTGCAACTTGAGGCCATAGGGACTGTCACGCAATGGCACCGGCGCGTTTTCAAGCCGCTCACTGTAGTACTCCTGAAGTTCAAGCAGGGTTGCAACGGCGGCGCGCCATCGTTGCGCCCGCGACTGCGGTCTTGCCGACCGGACGCGCTTGACCGGCGGCAGCGCGCCCTTGCGTCGGGCCCGGTAGCGGCGTTGCCTTTCGGCATTGGTCAGGGCCATGACCATTCCTTTCGATCCCGTTGTGCAGACGTTACGTAACGAACATGCAGCATACCCGTCACGCGGTCTCCACCTCCTTGTTGAGCGGGATTCCCTTCGAGGATCAACATGCCGGAAACTCGAAACCCGGTTGCTGCGGATCGGACGACGCAGACCCCTTGAACTCAAGGATCGCCCGAATCCCGGGCGCATCGAGGTCGTCTTCCAGAATGATCCAGGGTGCGCCCTTGCAGGCTTGGTGGGCGGGCAGGCGGTCGGACTGGATCAGCCGACGCACATGGGACTGACTGACCTGAAAACGATCCGCGACCTCATTCAAGGTCAACTCGCCGCGCTCGGTACGTTCGCCCTTGCGAAACACCGCAATGCCGTTCGAGGCCCGCAAGGAAGCAACACGTGACTTGTTCCAGCTGTTACCCTTCACGGTCCGCTTGCCGAGGCGGTTCAGAAGACCGGCGATCCCGGCATCGTCAAGCGTGCGCGCAAGCTGCCGCACGATCGTGACGGTCTCGATATCGGTCGTCCAGCGATGTTCGCCGTTCCGCATGCGCGGTACCCGCAGTTCCGTGTGATCGCCGCCCTTCCAGTGCAGTACAAGGTGCACATCCGTCTCTTCAATCCGGGCCGTGATCTCGACCAGGACGGTTCGCAACACCGTCTTGCGCAGTGCGGGCGTCGCCCGGTCGTCGCCCCAGGCCCGGCCAAGATCCTGGCCAAGCGCCAGAAAAGTCTGACGCTGTTCCGGTGCCAGGGCGACAGGCTGAGCCGCCTCAAGCTCCCGGAGCCGGGCTTCGCGTTCAGACACGTCGACAAGGCAGGCCTCCCACTTCGCCGCCAGATTGTGAAACACATTGTGGTTGGACGGATCGACCGTTTCAAACTGGTCGCGAGCCCGGTCCGCCTTGTAGCGGGCTTCCGAAAGGGCGCTGCGCGCCAGATCCAGCATCGCGGGGTTCGCCGCGCCGACGGTCTCGATCGCCGCCATGGCGGCCTCCATCGCCAGCGGCTGCAGTGCGTCGATCACCGCCTGTCCGACCGCCTGATCCACCCGCACTGCACTGAACGACAGGCACCGCTTGCCCGCCCGGTGTTCACCCTGGCAATAGTAACCGACAGACTTGCCGTTGTTGCGCACCTGGATCCGTCGCTGACAATGGCCGCACCGCAGCAGGCCGGTCAGCAATCCACGTCCGGACCGGACCGCGCCACGCTCAACCGTCCGGTTTGCGCTGATCACCGCCTGGTTCCGCTCATGGTGATCCCAGGAGATATAGCCATCATGGCGGTCGTGCAACAGCACCTTCCACTCGGCCGGATTCGCGTCCAGCTTATGTATCACGACCGTCTTGCGGCCATCCCGGATCGTCGTCTCGCTCTGTTTGCGGCCATACGCATAGGTCCCGGCATAGATCGGATTGCGCAGGATCTGGGTTATGCTGCTCTCTGCCGGGATGCGCCATATCAGGCCCCGGCCCGACATGCGTACCGGGATCTCGACCTGATTGTTGTGAAACCACAACCAGGTCTGCCGCAGGCTGCCAACCGCATCAAACGTGTCGAATACCAGGCGGATTGCGTTCCGCACATTCTGGTCCGGCGACATCTCGATGGCGTCGCGTCCGACCCGGTCATAGCCGGCCGGAGCATGCAGGAACAACTCGCCCCGTTGCGCTTTGGCCTCGATGCTTTCCTGTGACCGCTTGCGAAACATCGACAGTTCGAATTGGTTGAACGCACCGCGAAGGCCGAGATACATCCGGTCTTCCATCGCGCCCGGATCGTAGAGCCGGTCTCGATCACCGACCAGGCAACCGACAACGGCGCAGAAGTCCAGCAAGCCCTCCCAGTCACGCCCGTTGCGGGCCAGCCGCGAGGCGTCAGTCGCAAGCACCAGGCCGACCTCACTCTTGCCGACCGCCACGACCAACTGGTCGAACCCTGGCCGCTCAACCCCGCTCGCGGTGGTCCCAAGGTCGTCGTCAATGACCCGGACGTCGACAAATCCCAGTTCGCGTGCGTACGTAACCAAGCCATATTGCAGACGCTGGCTTTCCAGGTTGTTGCGAACCTGCTGCGGGGTGGACTGGCGGATGTACACACAAGCCGCCCGCTGCAGGTGGTCCGGTGTCAGCAGATCAGACTTCATCATCGTCCGTCTCCTCCGGCGCCGCCTCGCCGTCCCTGACAACTGCCGTCATCAGCTGTTCCAGAGCCAAAGCTGCCGCCTTGCGCTGATCCGGGTCCAGGCGGAGCGCCAGGCGATGCCTGAACAGATCCGGCTGTCGGGTTGTGTATCGCTGTCCTGTCATGCGGGTCTCCCGGTAAAGCTGGCTCCCGGAAAAAGCGCGTGAGCAGGGCGCTCAAGTCAGACAGCGCTGTCAGTGACAGGCGCGGTGTGTCACAGAGTTCCCATCGCGATGCCTCCGGAAGCATCATCCAGTCCGGAATGTGGTACCTGCGACCCTGTCCATCGACCACCACCGAAATCGGATCGCCACGAAGCGACCTCTTGCCGACTCGCGTGACCGTCTGACCCGCCAGTGGGTGGAATCGGTAATGAACCGTGACCTCAAAACCCGAAATGTGGGGTTTTTGACGATAATCCCTCCCGGCTCTACGACGAACACCTTTCCGACTGGCATTCGCTGGAGATCCAGGTCAACAACCAGTCCTGCATCGTCACCGAGAAGCTGTGGTTCAACTTCGCGCCCGACCGGGTGCACTGGGCGGCCTTCGCCGGACGGAATTTCACCCACCGTCAGACCGTCAAGCGCAAGGCGGCGAGCTGGGGGCGGCGCTACGCGGCGATGCCCCGGGGCGAGCGCCTGGCGGTGCTGGCGGCGATCATGGCGGAGGAGGCGGAGGAATGAGCGGGATCGACCCGTCCGACCCGGATGCGGTCCGCCAGAGGCTCGACGGGCTCCATGCGGAGTTCGCGGGGCTGGGCGGCGGCGGCCTGCTGCGGGGGGCTGTCTCCCTGTTCAGGGAGTTGTTCGGGCTTGCCGGGACGCAGTCGACGATCATTGCCGCGCTACAGGACAAGCTCACCGAGGAAGTGGCGAAGAACAGTGCGCTTCGCGGCCAGCTGGCCCGCTACGAGCGCCAGCAGTACGGCCGGCGCTCGGAGAAGCGCCGCAACGCCGACGCCTCCTCCGATGGCGCCTCCTCCGATGGCGCCTCCTCCGACGGGGCCGCATCGCCGGACGCCGGGGAGGATGAGCCCGAAGCCGAAAGGAAAGGAAAGGCCGAAAAGAAAGCCGAAAAGAAGCCCCGGGGCGGCGTCAACGGGCGCAAGAAGGATCGTGGCGATGCCGTCAACGGCACCGGGCTGCGCTTCGGCCCCGAGGCGACGGTGATCGACATCGACGTGATGCCGCCGGAGATCGAGGGGCTGGCGGAGGGTGAATACGACATCATCTCCGAGCGGGTGTGCTGCAAGCTGGCATCGGTGCCGATCCGCCACGTGGTGCTGCGTTACCATTACAAGAAGGCGAAGATCAGATCCTCCGGCGCCCTGGTCTGCGCCCCGGCCGTCGAGGGCGTGTTCAAGAGCTCCTGCGCCGATGTGAGCTTTATCGCCGGAATGCTGGTCGACAAGTTCGCCTGGCATCTCCCCCTCTACCGCCAGCACCAGATGCTGGCCGAGAGCGGGATCACCGTCAGCCGCAAGTCCCTGAGTGGCTGGGCCAACCGGGCGATCTCGCTGCTGGAGCCGGTGTTCGAGGCCCAGTGCCGCTCGGTACTGGAAAGTTCCGTCATCGTCATGGACGAGACGCCGGTGCGGGCCGGGCGCGACCCGGACAGGCCGGGCAAGATGAAACAATGCTACTACTGGCCGGTGCTCGGCGACCGGGACGAAGTGGTGTTCCACTTCGCGCCCTCCCGCGCCCACCACCATGTCGCGCGGTTCCTCGGCGATTTCGAGGGCACGCTGGTCAGCGACGGCTACGGCGCCTACGCGGCTTACGCCGAGGCGCGGGGGGAGGCGGTGAGGCAGCAAAATTGCTGGGCGCATACGAGGCGCAATTTCGAGGAGCAGCTGGACAACCATCCGGTGTTCGCCGGGAAGGCGCTGGATCTGATCGGGGGCATGTACGGGATCGAGAAGGAATTCCGTACCCGGCCGCCGCCTGAACGCCTGGAGGCGCGGCGCACCCGCACCCGCCTGCTGGTCGACGCCTTCTGGCAATGGTGTGAGCGGACGCTCGGGGACCCGGCGCTGACGCCGAAGCACCCGATCCGCCGGGCGGTCACCTACGCCGTCGAACGCCAGCAGGCCCTCGAGGTGTTCCTCGAAGACCCGTTGGTGCCGATCGACTCGAATGGTGTCGAGCGCGCACTGCGCCGCATCAAGCTGGGACAGAAGAACTGGCTTTTTTCCTGGACGGAATCCGGCGCACGGAACGTCGGGATCGTCAACAGCCTCGTCGCCACCTGTTTCCTGCTCGGGATCAGCCCTGCAACCTATCTGGGCGATGTCTTCCAGCGCATCGACACCCATCCGGCCGACCGGGTCCACGAACTGACGCCACGCCTGTGGAAGGAGCTCTTCGCCGACAACCCGATGACCGGCAGCATCGACATGACCGTCGTCCGGGCTCACCCGGACGCCAGCCGGGGACCGCCGTAACGCTTGCGACGGCGGCGAACGGTGACGTCGATGCCGTCGATCAGCGCCATCAACTCGGTCGAAGACAATGCAAGCGCCGCATGGCCGGAGGCCGGAGGCGGGGCGAACAGGCCCTGCTCCAGGCGCTTGGACCAGATGAAGAAGCCGCCCCGCTCGAAGCCGAGGACCTTTACGATGGTCCTGCGCCGGTTGACGAACACGTACCAGCGTCCATCGGCCGGATTGCACCCGAGATGGCCCGACACCAGCGCGCACAGCCCGTCGAAACTGCGCCGCATGTCGGCCGGGTCCGTCGACAGCCAGATGCCGCCCCGCGGCCAGCCGCCGAGCATCACGACCGCCGAACCCGCAGGACAACCCCGTCGCCCAGGTCAAGCTCGACGTCCCAGCCCGAGGAAACCGGCGGCGCAAGCTCGACAAAGGATCCCTTCCCGCCCCCAGGGCGGAGACGGCACCGCCAGTTCGAGAAGGTCTTCGAGGACAGCCCACGGGACTCGCAAAACTCCCGTTGCGACAGCCCCGAGCGCTCGAAGTCCGCCATGATGCCGCTCCACTCGTCTGCGCTGCGCACCACCGGCGCACGACGGGAACCAGCCGAACCATTCAAACCTGACATGACAATTTCCTCCGATCATTGATGAATGACCGGAATTATCCCCACCCAACCCTCGCGTGAGCAACCGAATTATCAGACGTCGCCATTTACCCGCTTACCCTTCCGCGACATCCGCCACGCTTAAGGCTGACCCAGCCATGCCCGTGGCAACATCCCGCGTTTGCGCCGCCCTTCGGCTCGACAGCACCACCCGTCATCCGGGTGATATCATCGGTCGGCGCCGGGCTCTGTGTCCCGGCATGACCTGCCGCCTTCGCCACCTGAGCCCAGAGGCCCTCGCTCCGGACGGGTTATGTTGTTCCGCCCATCACCGCTTAATCGGCCTCATCCGCCAGTCAGGAGAACTCCGTGCCATTTCCCGCACTGCGGTTATTGGCACGGTCCTTGACATTCAAGGGTCACAACATCCTGTCCGTTCTCCTCACCTTGTATGACATCATTCATGAAAAGAATTGAATCGAGTTATCCACAGCTGTTGTTGGCGTCGATCTGTGGAAAAGTGCAGCGTTGCAATGGTCGTCTTCAGATGAATCGGAACATTCCTGTTGCGTGCTTGCATGGGACAGGGATCGCGGGGAAGGTGGCCACCTTCCCCGCCGGGGAGGGGTCGGACCGACTACTCACCATGGATAAAGATCCGTCCGGAAGCCTGGTCGCCCCTCCCCATCATGTCCCGGTCGTCCTGAACAGATGCGGGGGCGCGAGGCCCGAATGATATGCAAGGACAGGAGTATCGGGACACAACCAATGAGATGAGGACCATGAACCAGGAAGCACAGAATGGCAATCAGGAAAAGGTGGTCGCCGGTATCGATGTCGGCAAGGCCCATCTCGACGTCCACATCGCACCGACGGGTGAAGCGCGGCAGTTCCCGAACGACGCCGGCGGGCGCCGCGGTTTGCGCGGGATGCTGCACAAGGCCGGTGTCGAGCTTGTCGTCGTCGAGGCGACCGGCCGCTATCACCGGGCACTGCACCAGAGCCTGCACGCCTGCGGTCTCCCGGTGGCGGTGGTCAGTCCGCTGAGGGCCCGGCGCTTCGCCCAGGCCGCGGGCCAGATGGCGAAGACCGATCCCCTCGATGCATCTCTGCTGGCATGGCTGGGACAGGTCATGGGTCCGGAGGTGACGGAACCGCTCGGCGAGGAACAACTCCAGCTCGCCGACCTGTGCCGGGCACGCGCGAAGCTGGCCGCGGACAAGGCCGCGTACCTCAATGCCAGCCGGGAATACGAGGCCTCCGAGGCGGTCGCAGTGACGGCCCACATGATCGAGCAGTTCGAGCAACAGATCGCCCGGCTCGAGGACGCGATCCGTACGCTGATTGCGAACAATCCCGAATTCGCCCGCCGCGCCAGGATCCTGCAGTCGATCAAGGGCTTCGGCCCGGTCACCGCCGCCGTGCTCTGTGCCGAGATCCCGGAACTCGGCACCGTCGACCGGCACGCCGCCGCCGCCCTGGCCGGCCTCGCGCCGTATCCCGATGACAGCGGGAAGCGAAAGGGACAGAGATACATCAAGGGCGGGCGCATGCTCCCGCGCAATACCCTCTACATGGCCGCAACCTCCGCAATCAAGTTCAACCCCGACATGAAGAGCTTCTACGATCGGCTGATCGGCGAAGGCAAAGCGCACAAGGTTGCCCTGACAGCGGTCATGCGCAAGTTGGTCATTCTCGCCAACGTGCTCGTACGCGATGACCGAAACTGGACGGTCATTGCTCCGGAACCGGGTGTCGGTTGAAAATCAGACCTGTGGACAAGTCAGGGACAACTTTCCGATGACAGATCGAAAATCATGGATTTGGCCCTAAATCGGCATTGACGCCAAACACAGATGCTTCCGGTCTTTCACTGCTGAACTTTCCCGAATTGCCGCCGTCTCTACGCCGGGGGACCCGGTGCGTGCGTATCTCGGTTCTTCCGCACCGGTGCTAGCCATCGGGTGACAGGCTGACCCTTGGCATCCTCCAATATCCCCACAAGTCAGCTTCCATGTGGGGGCGAACTTTTCGTCGCATCAACAATCGTTCGCTTTCGCTACGGCCCTTCGGTTTGTTCGCCATCCTGACTGACCGGACCGGTTGGAGCCTTGCTCCCGCCACGCCCACGATGACTTTCTACGTCCCAGCTCGCAGGCACCAGGTCACCCCGGTACCCGTGGGATATGCTACGGTGCCAAACCAAGAATTGCGCCGGCGGGACTTCCACCCGCTAGTTCAGCAGCCAGACTCGCTGCACGCCTGTCTGCTCGCTGAACCGCCCAAGGCGGCCCTTTGACACCAGAGTGCTTCAGTCCATTTCGTTACCTCCACGAACCGCTCTGGCTGCTACCAACCGAAGCGACAACTGTTGAGTGGGATTCGCACCCACAAGGAAAACGCGCCTTCCACGGCGCACGCAGAATCGTACGTTAAGCACGTGAAGCGTCCATTGTTCGCCACAGGTATTCTCCCGTGAGCAGGATGTGGGCCCACCCGAGCGGTGAGATGTGTCTGAGCAGATCCAGTGGCGTCGCAAGGCCAGCCAGTTCACGTTCCTGTACCGCGCGTCCGAGTTGCTCGGTGTTCCAGTAGATCATGATCGCTGCGAGAAGGTTGAGCCCTGCGATCCGGAAGTGCTGGGCCTCGGATGTCCGGTCGCGGATTTCGCCCTGGCGTCCAATCCGTAGTGCGCTCTTCAACGCATGGTGCGCCTCGCCCTTGTTCAGGCCGAGATTGGCGCGTCGCTGCATGTCGATATCGAGCGCCCAGTCGATCATGAACAGTGTCTGTTCGACCCGTCCGATTTCCCGGAACGCGACGGCCAGGTCATGCTGACGCGGAAATGATGCGAGCTTCCGCAGGAGCTCGCTCGGAGGTATCATCCCGGAGGTCATCGTGGCCGCGCCGCGCAGGACATCGGGCCAGTTGGCGGAGATCGTGTTCTCCCGGATCCTGTTACCGATCAGCCCTCTCAGTTCATTGGGGATACCTTTCGGGTCGAAGACATGAAGACGCTTGGGCGGCAGATCGCGAATGCGAGGAATGAAACGGTAGCCGAGTGTGGAATCGCGTTCAATATTGACCCACTTTCGGGGTGAATCGCGTTCAAAATTGACCCACCCCTGATCCGATTGAAACGACTGCCTCGCAACATTTTCAGCGAGGCAGAAGAGATGGTGTCAGTGGAGACGATCGGCAAGATACGACGTGCATGGCACGTTCAAGGGAAGTCCATTCGGTCGATCGCGAAGTCGATGGGCGTGTCGCGCAACACGGTTCGCAAGGTGTTGCGCTCCGAGGAGTCGGCGCCGCAGTACCGGCGTCCGGACCAGCCTCATCGGAAGCTCGGCGACTTCATTCCGGAGCTCGAGCGGAAGCTGGAGGCCAACAAGCAGAAGAAGAAGCGGCGTGACCGCCTGAGCATGAAGCGGATCTGGCGGGATCTCGCGGACCAGGGATGCGATGCGAGCTACAGCGCCGTCTGCCGCTACGCGGCGGCCTGGAGCCGGCGCCATGGTGCCGGCGTGTCGGGCGCCCACGTTCCCCTGGAGTTCGATCCCGGCGAGGCCTTCCAGTTCGACTGGAGCCATGAATGGGCGGTCATCGGCGGCACGACGGTGCGGCTCAGGGTGGCGCACATGCGCCTGTGCTACAGCCGCATGAGCTTTGTGCGAGCGTATCCGCGCGAGACCCAGGAGATGGTCTTCGACGCCCACAACCGGGCGTTCCGGCTGTTCGGAGGTTCCTGCCAGCGCGGCATCTACGACAATATGAAGACGGTGGTCGACGTCATCTTCGCGGGGCGGACGCGCAAGTTCAACGCCCGTTTCCTGGAGATGTGCGGGCACTTCCTCGTGGATCCGGTGGCATGCACGCCGAACGCGGCGTGGGAGAAGGGCCAGGTCGAGAACCAGGTTGGCGACGTCCGCGAGCGGCTGTTCCGCGAGCCACCGCGCTTCGACAGCCTCGACGACCTGAACGACTGGCTCGAGGAGAGCTGTCGCAGGCACGCGCGGGAGCATCCGCATCCCGACGACCGCGAGCTGACGGTCTGGGAGGTGTTCGCACGCGAGGAGCGTCGCTGCCTGATTCCCTTTCCGGGGCCTTTCGACGGCCACCGCCCGCTGAGCCGGAGCGTCTCCAGGACCTGCCTCGTGCCCTTCGACGGCAACCGCTACAGCGCCGAGGCGCGGGCGGCCCAGAAGGCGGCGGAAGTGTTCGCCTATGCGGACCGGATCGATATCCGCCTTGACGGCGAACTGGTCGGCAGCCACCCGCGCAGCTTCGATCGCGGCAGGACGGTCTACGACTGGCTCCACTACGTGCCCGTGCTCGCGCGCAAGCCCGGCGCACTGCGCAACGGTGCCCCGTTCCGCAACGGGGCTCTGCCGGAAGCGCTCGGAGCCGTGAAGGACAGGCTTGGCGCCTTCGACGACGGCGATCGGCAGATGGCACGGATCCTTGCCGCGGTGCTCGAGGACGGGCTCGACGAGGTGCGCGCGGCCTGCGGCGACGCGCTGGAAGGCGGCGCCGTCTCCGCCGACGTGGTCCTGAACATCCTGTCGCGACGGCGCGACCCCGGTCCGGCACCACGGATCGAACTTCCCGAGCGGCTTCGCCTGAGCGTCGAGCCGGAAGCCGACTGCGGCCGCTATGACAGCCTGAGGGAGATCCCCGAATGAGACGCAAGGACATCCTGGAACTGATGGGCACGCTCGGCCTGAAAGGCATGAAGGCCGTCTACGACGAGGTGCTCGCCGACGCAGCCAGACGCGGCCATCCCCCGGAGCGGGTTCTCGGCGCGTTGCTGAAGGCGGAGGTTGCGGACAAGAAGGCGCGCTCGATCAAGTACCAGCTGTCGGTCGCCAAGCTGCCGACGGCGAAGGAACTCGACGGCTTCGACTTCACGCAGAGCCTTGTCGAGGAGCGGCTGCTGCGCCAGCTCGCGGACGGTTCCTTCCTCGATCCGCCGCGCAACGTCGTGGCGATCGGCGGGACCGGCACCGGCAAGAGCCATATTGCCATCGCGATCGCCCGAGCCTGCATCCGCCGCGGCGCCCGGGGTCGGTTCTTCAACGCCGTCGGGCTGGTCAATCTCCTGGAGGAGGAACAGCGCGACGGCCGCCAGGGCCGTCTCGCCGAGGCCATGCGCAGGCGGGACTTCATCATTCTGGACGAACTCGGCTACCTGCCCTTCGCCCGCAGCGGAGGGCACCTCCTGTTCCACTTCGTCTCCTGCCTCTACGAGCATACGCCCCTGATCATCACCACCAACCTGCCGTTCAAGGAATGGGCCGACGTGTTCGGGGACCCGAGGATGACCACGGCGCTGCTCGACCGCCTCACCCATCACTGCGATATCATCGAAACCGGGAACGAGAGTTGGCGGTTCCGGCACCGCAGCTGAACACCCGTCGCAGGCTCGCGGGCAGGGCAGCGTCGTGGCCGCAGAGGATCAACCGCAGGCGCCAGCTGTCCAGCCAGCGCGGAACCGACGTCGCGACGCCGGCGGCGGACACCGCCGTGAAGCTCCGCAGCGTCAGCACCGACAGTGCGGCGAAATGACCTTGAGCGAGGCTTCCACGGCCCTGGAGGTCGATTACCGGAAAGCGGGCCGCATGGCCCGGGAGGGCCGTCTGCCGACCAGTGAATACAGGGCGAAACACACAGGGGGAGACATCGTCATGGCGTTGACACCGGCACAAAAGCAGCGGCGCTACCGGGAACGGGTGAAGGAGAGGCTCCGGGCCGAAGGCAGGCAGGTCGTCGTCCATTACCGCAAGCCGAAGGAAGAGCGCAGCATGCGGAAGCGGTGGCGCAGGCATGTCGCCGCCCTGGTCGAGATCCAGGAGCAGGTCCGGGATCGCCGCGACAGGGTGCCGCCAAACCTTGAAGACAGCCCCTATGCCCGGGCGGCCGACGCCTTTCTCTCGATCGACCTGTCGGAGCTCGAGGCCAACGATCCACCGCTCGGCTACGGCCGGGACTGATGGCCCGGCATGCCTCCGGCCGCGCGGTAACGTTACCATGCATGGTGGAATCCTCCGTATCAATGCACCGCAATACGCTGGCCGGGAAACGGGTGGCGCGGGTCATGCGCCACGGCGCGCCAGGCGGCGTGATCCGCCCCCAAACTCGTGACTCTCATCCTGATTGTCGCGCTGCAGAAGCCACCTCTTCCAGTAGTCGCAAGCGAACTGCGTCCGCCAGATCCCCGTGGATCGCTGACCACAGGTGATCGGAGAGCCCACGATCGCGGACGCGGTCCTCGATCGCATTGTCCACAACGCCTGTCGCATCGAACTCAAGGGCGAGTCCCAGCGCAAGCGCAACAGGCCGCCGCCGTGCCCCCGCATCGATCGGGGAGCGTCCTGTGGACGAAACCCTGAAATTGGAAGGGTGTCGGGGAATTTTTTCTGCCCCGGTTTCCCCTCCGCGCTCCGCGCTCCGGGGAAACCGGGGCAGCTGCGGGGCGGCGATCATCAGGCATTGACACAGGTACAGGAGTTGTGGACGAGCCCTTCGGGCCAGCCCGCGCCCTGCGGGACGTGTGGACAAGCGGTGGACGAGGCTGGCGCCTCGCCCACCGCGTTGACCACACTCGCGTGCTTCTCGCCCACAGGCACCACAGGACAACCACAACACCGATTCTTTCAATATTCGGATTCCACCGGCCTGACGGCCGGAGAGAAGGGGGACCCAACAGCGCCGGGGCCTCGCAAACGGACCACGGTCATCGCGTGCACCGCGGTGTTGAAATCCGGGTGGGGCTCGCTTGCGCTCGCAGCGGGCTGGCCTTCGGCCAGCCTGCCGGCATCAAAAAGGAGGACAGAACCCAGGCTTCAGTCCGGGAGAGACTTGCGCGCTGACGCGCGAACCGGTCCGTCAGATGTCGTAGGAATCTGTACCGAAGCTCCCGTCGTCCTCTTCCCGCCATCACGCACCCTCCTGCCGATGTCCGACGACAACAGGCCGCCGGGAAAAGGTGGGTCAATTTTGAACGCGAATCCTGGGTCAGTTTTGAACTGGACTTGACACCGAGAAGCGCCGAGGCGGCGAAGACGAGGTCCGTGAAGCCGCCGGCATCGGCATATTGCTCCCGGATCCGTCGACCGGCCCTGGTCATGACCAGCCCGTTCAGCATGTATGGGACCTCGTTGACCGTGGACGGGATGAGTTGCGCGGGCGTTGGGGCCGAATTGGCCCCATCGGATAGTTTGTTCGTAGAACCACGCTAAGGAAGAACATCGCGCGAACACCCGGATTTTGGCTCAGGCTGCCGATTTTCTGCCCGAGTTGAGGTTCAATGGCCGCGCGATTTTGCGCTCAGCTGCACCAGAATTCCAGTCGAAGTTGCCCGTCAGGATGATATGCTCCCAACCGAGTGGTGAGGTGAAAGGCAACAGGCAACAGGCCTGGATCGGGCATCTGGCCGGTCACTCCGAGATGATCTGTCGCCTTGTCCATGTAGAGTGTGTTCCAGAATACGATGTCGGCCACTGCTCCATGCCGATACGGTCTCGCCACTGCAGGGCCTCGTGGACAACGGAACGTCCGTGACCAGGGCCGCGAAATACGTCGGGATAGGAAGATCAACCGCATACAGGGCGATCCGGGAAACCCGTCCGTAGTAATCGTTCTTGCTCCGTTCCTCCTTAGCGTGGTTCTACGAACAAACTATCCGATAGGGCCTCCTACAGAGGAACGTATGCAGAACACCAGCAACGGTTCCGCGCGCCTCATAGGATCTATGTTCGGATAGACCCACTGTCCTCACGGGCCGTCAAACCATTCAGAATGGAATTGATCAACGCGTCAATCGTCGCACAATTGCCACCGGTGCAGTCTTTTCTTGTCTCTCCGCGTACGCGGAAGCTGGTTTTTGCGCTTTTCTGATTTGATCTCGGCAAAGGGTGTAGCCCAATTTGTTGTCAGGCAACGATGGCCTGCCTCGCGTGCCAGTCGAGGAAGTCGGGCAGCCTGAGGTTCATGGCGCAGCTTTTGAGCGCCAGCATTGCGTTGGCGCCTGTCTCCGACCAGCGGGTGCCGGGACGCTTCAGCCGGAGCCCGTACCGCTTGCAGCCACTTTCCACGACCCCCGATCCAATCTGCATGCCCTGGTCGCGGTATTGGTTGTAGCGCATCCGTTCGATGTTGTTCCGATAGTAGCGGCAGCACGCCTCCACCTCTTTGTACCTGCCGCTGAAGGGCTCGAGCTCCCGGATCACCTTGGCGGCCCGGCCCGCCTCGAGGTCCGCCTTGATCCCTTCGAACCGCCGGTCCCGCTCCGCCTTGTCCGGAAAGATCGCCTTCACCGCATCGCTGGCGTATTCGAGGGCATGGAACATATCGAGCACGAAGGTGACCTTCCCGCCCCCGAACAACTCCTCGCAGGTGTTCCGTATCCATTCTGCGCCGTCCGAGATGACGACGAGGTCTTCGACGCCGTGCAAGCCGCGGCGCAGCGCCTCGCGGTCAAGGCGCATGGCGAAATCGGAGGGATCCCGGCTTCCCGGCGCCGCCGCCGCACTGTCGATGAGACAACTAGACGTCTCGCTGCCCTTGTCCTTCAGTGCCGCGCCGGTCTCCGGGTCCCGCCCCTCGGCAGTGTCGATGACCGCCAGCTTGGCTTCCCGGGTCTTCGCGCTTCCGTCCTCCTGCTTGCCGGCAATGCCTTCGACGTCTTCCTTTCGCATCGGCACCCCGGTCCCGTCGATGGCAAGATACATCCGTGATTCCAGGGGGTTGTCCTCCACGACCTCCTCCTGTTCGAACCGGAGAACCTCCGCGCCAAGCGCCAGGGACCAGCGCTGCAGCGAACTCGAAGAGGCGTTCACCCCGGCAAGGTTCGCGATGTGGCGGCTCGCCGCATCAAAGCTCATCATCGGCGTCGTCTCGGCCACGACGCTCAACATCCCCGGCGTGAGCGTGTCACCTTCCAGGCCCAGCGCACGGTCAAGCGGAAAGAAGCCATTGCCGCACGATCGGCAATAATAATAGCCGCGCTCGACCTCGACCCGGCCAAGCCGGGTGAGCCAGGCTTTTTTCTTCCTCGCCTGGCGCCGGCACATAAGCTTGCCACAGCGCGCGCATTCCGGCGGTGGTAGAGCCTCGTCAAGCTGTTCGAACAGCATCTTCAGCGCCGTCGCGCCGCCGCCGAGAGAACTGTCGCGGAGCACCCGCTCCACGCTGTCCAGGTCCGGAGCACCCGACGCGAGGTCCGCCGCCAGCCTCGGAAGTTGCGGGCCGAACTCCGCCAACACAGCCCCGAGCAATGCAGGAAGCGGCCCGCCGACCGGTCCGAAGCCCGCCAGAGGCAACTCGTCCGCCGTGATGTCGCAGCTCCGCACCTCGCCGCCTTCCAGCCAGTAACGGGTGTATCCGCCCTCGTGCGCGCGCAGCACCGCCGCGCCTTCCTCCCCCAAGCCTTCCAGATACGCCACCGTGTCTGGATGTCCGTGCCCGCGATTCCCTTTGACCTTCGCCATCATCCGCGCTCCCTGCCTCGTTGCCTCTGCAAGCGCGCCACCCGCCGGTTCCCCCGGCCGTATTCGGACACGCAGCAAAGCCAGCGTAGCAAATGCGAATCGCAATCATCAACCAAATTGGGCTACACCCCTCGGCAAATCTTGTATTGGGCACTCCAGGCCTGTATTTTGTATGCACGCGCGTGCAAAATCTGTATGATCAAGGAGTTTGAATTGAGTCAGAAGCTGCTCACCCTACACCTCCAGAATTCTGCACTCGAGACTCCCCCGTCGTCGGAGTGGACGCGGTTCTAGAAGCCACCAACCGGAACCCTCAGAGGCTGTTGACGGGAAATGCCCAAGCAAACGCCACTGATTGCGACTGAGAGCATCGAAAATTCCCTCTTGCATTGGGCGCTCCAGGCCTGTATTTTGTATGCACGCGCGTGCACAAACTGTATGATCAAGGAGATCGAATTGCGTCAGAAACTGCTCATCCTGTACCTGCAGAATTCTGCACTCGACTCCCCCGTCGTCGGGTGGACACGGTACGACGGCGACACGGACACGCCGCCTGTATCCGGTGACGAGGATGAGCCGCCTTATGCAACGGGATTGGATGCATTGCGCGACGGATGGCGCGCCATTCAGTTCTCTCCGCTCGAGCCGCGGCCTGGCGAATTGAGCTACCAACCCGGCTGGCAATCCTTCGAAGTGATTATGGAAAAACTCGTGGAGACTCCGAGATGAAGCGACTTGGCGTTGGCGAAATGACTCGCTTTGTGAGGGACGGGTTTCTGAAACTGGAAGGTCTGGTGCCCAGAGACCTTTGCGACGTTTTTCTTGCCGCCTACGTGGCGGATTGTGCGGACGACAGATGCGGCCGTGCGCGATTGCCTGTTGTACCGTGGGGGACTCCGCTCACCAGTGCATTTGACGACAGCGATGTCCTTTCCCGCGTATTTGCTCTGCCGGAACTCTCCGGTGCGATCCACTCGCTTCTCGGGCCGGGATGCAAGGTCGATCACCACGTTATGCACATCCGCGAACCCGACCAGGGAGTGTCGCAACACTTGCATTGCGATGCAATGATCGATGCCCGGGACGCCGCATTCGACATTCAGGTCATGATTTACCCGCAGGATGTGACACGAGAAATGGGCGGAACGCTGGTCATTCCCGGCAGCCATACCCGCAAGGCCGGGGAGACCAGCATTGCCCGGTATCAGAACCTGGCCGGCCAGGTTCGGTTGACTGGACCTGCCGGAACTGTCCTGATCCTGCATCACAATCTCTGGCATGCCGGACGGCGCAACGCGAGCAACGGCGTGCGCGCCATGTACAAGCTGCGCCTGAATCCGGCCGGGCCGCAGACCGGCCATTGGGACATGTCAGATTACGATGCTGCCAGGGCCCGTGCGCCAAAGCCTTTGCATTCGCCGGCAACATGCAAGCATGACGTTCAGGGGCAGTTGTCATGTTTCCATCCGTGGGCAGACATCCGGAGCGCCCATCTCGACATAATCCAGCGGACCCGGCTCTGGAGACTGTTGAGCGGAGACGAAGAATTCTCGGTACACCATTTCCTGTCCAGGCTGGAAAACGAGCCGGCCTGAACAAGTTTAGGGTTCCAACACAATTCGTGTAGAGCCGGGGGCTGGCGCGCCAGCCCCTGGCTCTACCCTCTACCGGGATCGACCCCACAAGAGGCCCGCTTCCGGTTATAACAACTTTTTACACGTATCCCGAGCCTACCCCAATTCGGGATTGTTCGCGATGAGGGTGCGGATCGCGTCCGCGATCCGTGCGATCTGTTGCTTGAACCGCTTGATCACGTGGGCCGTCACTGCGACCGCCTTAGAGTCCCCGTATTCCCAGCTGGCATTGATGTACGCGGCCCTGTCCACGGCCAGCTTCGCGCGTTCAAATCCCGTCGGAATCGCGTTCATCTCGGTCGGAATCTGTAGCTTGAGGCATCCTTTCCATAGAGCTCCCTGCTCAATGTCCGATACGCAACCGCGAGACATTGATCTGGTCGTCCGACGAAATCCTCATTTTCGATACAGGAGAAGAGATTTTGATCATGCTCCGCGCAGAAACCGTGAAAAACGGACGCATCGCCGATGCCGATTTCCGATGGAGGGGGCTTGCCACCATTCTTCGCCATTTCCTGAATGTTTTTTGAACTATACTGAATGACCTTCCCGTTCCTTGCTATCCTCCTGAGATTTGGCCCACGGGAAACCGTATGGGCTTTGGTGATCTTTCCCTTGCACTTGCCCAACATGCCGCCTCGAGCACAGCATTTCTTCTTCCCGAATTCCTTTTCGTTGATCGTCACGGCATCCCACGGATTGTCCGCTTTTTGACGCTCCCTGTTCCAGTGGCAATTCTTGTATTTCTTTCCGGAATTGCACCAGCAGGGAGCGTTTCGACCCAGATCTCTCATCGTCATTTGTTGGCCCGGCTTGCAAATTTTGCATGCGATTGGGTGATTCAACGCACGCTTCAAGAAACCGCGAATTGCACACAGGATCATTTTAGAAACCAGTCGCATAAGATATCAGCAAGGCCGTAACATCACGGCCTTCTACCCTGCCCTGTCTGCTGAACCATCCCCTGTCGTATGGAGTGTGATGCGCCCACTCAGGCCGCTCACGGATGGGTTGGACGCGTAATTTGTGCTGCCGGCGATCACTGTGGGCTGCGTACACGCAGCTTCATGCCCAGCGCGGAGACAACCCTGAGAACCGTGTCCAGGCTGGGATTTCGGTCTCCGGAAAGCGCCTTGTAAAGGCTTTCGCGGGAAAGGCCTGCGTCGCACGCAACCTGCGACATGCCCTTGGAGCGGGCGATATCACCCAGCGCCCTGGCAACGAATGTGGCATCGCCATCGGCTTCCTCAATGGCGGCTTCCAGGTATGCAGCCATTTCCTCCGGTGTGCGTAGGTGCTCGGCCACGTCGTATGGTGTTGTTGCAGTCTTGATCATCGTCTCCACCTAAAGGTCTTGCGCAAGCCGCAGGGCCACTTCGATATCCCGTTTCTGTGTCTGCTTGTCCCCTCCGGTCAGCAGCACGATGTCCGTTGGGGCCTGCGCCTTGTAATATACCCGATAACCCGGGCCATAGTTTATCCGCAACTCTGAAACACCTTTGCCCACCGGCCTGACATCTCCCGGATTTCCATCCGCTAGTGTTTTGATTCTTTTTCACGATGCCGATTCCTGCAGCTTCTGGTGCCCCTTCTTCCATGCCTCCACGAGATCTTCGGGCTTCTTGCTCCAGCGGAACGGCCCGGCGTCATTGGCATTGCGGTGCGCGATGTAACCCTCGATCGCCGCGATGCACTCGTCGAGCGAGTTGAAGATCGCGTGCTTGAGCCTCTGCCTCGAGAGCCTGGAGAAGAACCCCTCGACGGCATTCGTCCACGAGGCCGAGGTCGGAGTGAAGTGAAACGTCCAATTGGCGTTGTTCTTCAGCCATTCGTTGACCTCGGCCGACTTGTGAGAGGAAACGTTGTCGAGGACGACATGAACCTGGGTTCCGGGCTTGATCCCTTCGGAGACGAGGTCGAGAAAGGCGTGGAATTCCTCCGAGCGGTGACGCTCGACCATCTGGCCGGTGACCTTGCCGGTGGCGACATCGAGGGCCGCCATCAGGCAGGTGGTACCGTTGCGCTTGTCGTCGTGAGTGCGGGTCTCGGGATGGCCGGGTTTCATCGGCAGGGGCGTCTGCGTCCGTCCCAATGCCTGGATCCGTGTCTTCTCGTCCACCGAGATGACGACAGCGTGGTCGGGCGGGTTGACGTAGAGGCCGACGACGTCGCGGACCTTCAACTCGAACCTCGGGTCGCGGGAGACCTTGAATGTCTTGACCCTGTGGGGTTTCAGGCCGTTGTGCTTCAGGATGCCGAACACCGTCGAGACGGCGATCCCCAGCTTTTTCGCCAGCGCCCGCAGCGTCCAGTGACTTGCGTGCTTCGGCGGCGGCGACATCGCAAGCTCGATCAGTTCACTGACCTTGTCCTCGGATATCGGCTTGCGGCCCCGTCTCCGGGGGATGTCGTAAAGCAGGCCGTCAACACCCTCGACGAGGAAGCGGTCCCACCAGCGCCAGACCGTCGGCTTCGACATGCCGGTGGCTCTCATCGTCTGCGACAGTGTGAGGCCGTCGCCGAGGTGCAGGATGATTGTCGCCCTCTGGACATGCTTGAGGATCGAATGCGGATCGGATTTGATCCGCTCGAGACGCTTCCGGTCTTCCTTGCTGAGGACGATCGGTGTTCTCCTGCTCTTTGCCATTGCGGTTCTGCTCCCATTGAAAACTGTGCGACTTTCGCCGGGAGTGGTTGAATCATAATCCACGGAAAAAAGGAATCCCCAAAAACGAACATGACACTAGACGCGCGACCCTGACCAATACATGGGCCCGCGCACGCACATCCCGCAATCTGTCCAGCCATTTTGCGTATGTTTCGGTCTTGCGAAGTTTGATCATACAAATAGTGTAGCCTGTTGGCTACAATTGGTCAACACTTTCCGATCGCTCGGTGTCAGTGACAAATAGAACTGTCCGGTTTTAAAGCACAAGGGTTGTCCGGTTTCCCTTTTGACCAATTTAAGAAAAAAACTGGTTGTTGTTGGTCCTGTGGAATTTGTGGGCGAGAGGCGTGAGAGTGTGGGCAGGCGGTGGTCAACGCCCAGCGTTGTCCACGGGCTGTCCACACGGCTCGAAGGGCTCACGCCGGTCCGAAGGACTCGTCCACATTTCCACAGGACTGCGCTCATCGCGTTCACCCCGCCCGCGCCCGCACGACGTCGGCGGCCGGATCGCCAGCGGCCGAGCCGTCGGAATGATAATCCGCGAGCTTGCGCGGTCCGTGGAAGACGGCCAGGCACCCGTCAGGGTAGCGATGGACACGCACCCGGACCTTGGTGAAGTGGCGGCGGTGAGCCTGGGCCGGGATCTGGAGCTTCAGGTTCTCAAAGCTCACGCAATTGTCCCGCCCGACGGTGCGTCCGATCTGCTCGCACAGGATGTCGGCGAGCCCCGGGCCGATGAACGGCACGAACGCGGTGCCCGCCTCGGCGGCCGGCACCGCGAACTCCGCGTTGAACGCCGGGCGGTAATGCTCGGCGAGGTAACGGTTCGCGCCGCACAGGGTGTCGATGCCCCGAGCGGCAAGCTCCTTGGGGAGACGGCCCTGATGGGTGCCGAACATCCGTTCGCACCGCCCCCGGGCTTCAGGTGAGTAGGCGGGGATCATCTCCACGCCGAGCTGGCGCATCGCACGCCCGAACTGCGTCAGATTGCGGCGGTCGACTTTGCCGCCGGCCTCGGGCGTGTGCCAGTAATGCGCGCCGCGGTCGGTATACAGGCTCGAGGGCAGCCCCCACTCCGTGATGACCTCGGCCATCGCCCGGAAACTCGACGCCGTCCCTTCCTCCTCGACAAAGAACATCGAGTAATGTTCGGACGTCGCGTCGTCGAGCGTGATGATGAGATCCCAGTACCGCCCG
This sequence comes from Paracoccaceae bacterium, assembly GCA_963664045.2. Lineage (GTDB taxonomy): Bacteria > Pseudomonadota > Alphaproteobacteria > Rhodobacterales > Rhodobacteraceae > JAPPHA01. The sequence continues at coordinate 46,430 of CAXXGT010000012.1, forward strand.
GGAACCCACTCATGGGCCCTAAACGCACATAGGTGCCGATTCCGCCATAGGATTTCTATGCGTTGGGTTTCTTGATTTCGTTCTTCTTCATCCAGTTTGAGAAGTTGCCGGGCGTTGTGTTGTAGCGCTTCGATCTCCGGACGAAACGGATCGAGCTTGCTCTTGCCTGGCCCTTTCGGCCGCCCGAGCGGCTGCCCGGAGGCCTTTCTCGCTCTGGGCGCCTCCTTGGTTCTGGCCGAGATCAAGTCGCGTTCAATCTCGGTAGCCATTGAGAAGGCCATGGCGATGATCCTGCTCTGGATGGTTTCGTCGAGCCTCCAGGACCCCTTGACCGCATAGACCCGAATGCCGGCGTCTTGCCCCCAAATCCACCCCCAGCGTCATCCCGGAAAATTGGGAGCCGCCAAATCGGTGAAAACACCACTATTTCAATGCGAAATGCACGTCCCTATGGCGGAATCGGTACTTATGTTGGGTTAGGGCCGGAAATGGGCGTATCTGTACCGCGCGGTCGACAGCCGTGGCGACACCATCGACTTCCGCCTGTCGCACACCCGCAATGCCAACGCCGCCAAGCGGTTCCTGGGCAAGGCGCTGCGCGTGTGCAAGGAGTGGGAGAAGCCCGTCGTGATCAACACTGACAAGGCGGGATGCTGCGGCCAGGCCATTCGGGAGTTGAAGCAGGCCGGCAAGTGCCCTTCCGAGACCGAACACAGGCAGGTGAAATACCTCAACAACGTCGTCGAGGCCGACCATGGCAAGCTCAAACGCCGGCTCAAGCCGACCCTTGGGTTCACGTCAATGAAGACGGCCTACGCCACGATCACGGGCTTCGAGGCGATGCGCGCCCTCAGGAAGAAGCAGGCCAAGGCCTTCCGGCTCCAGCCAGTGATCAGGGGCGAAGTGCGTCTTGTCGAACGTGCCTTCGGGATCGGGCCAGAGATGATGAGCGCGTTGATGTCCCTGCATGGAGCGGGGCTTGAACAAATCGCGATCCAGCAGGGATTATGAAGAAAGACGGAACCAGACCACACACCCGGCGACTCCGGCAAATTCTTGCAACAGAGCCGGCGTCACCGACATCCGGGCGCACCGTCCAGTCACAGCGTTAGACTGTCCTGCGTGCAGCGTCGCGGTTTCGCCGCCACTCCTGGGCCTGCGCAAAGCTCTCTCGAAGGTAAACCATCTGTTCATCTATGGCGACCTCGGCCTCTGCAAGGTCCTGGTCACGAAGTGCACGCCAAATCTTTTCGTGTTGCTCGATGATCTTCTCCCGCTCTCGAAAGCGAAAGATCACCATGTTCTCGACAGGCTGCAACGCTTCGATCACAGTAAACATCTGGAACTGCATGACCGGGTTGTGGGTCGCGTCGACGAGCGCACGATGAAAGCGAACGTCTGATGCGCAAAAGTCCTCGTCAGTCAGCGTGTCGTCCTTCTGCAGCTTGATCTCCGCCGCCATGCGTTCCAATTCGGCGTGGTTCCTGCGCTTGACCGCCAGGCGGATGCACACGAGTTCGAGTTCGTGACGTGCCTCGGCAATTTCCGTCAGATCGAATACACCCAGGCTGACCATGAGGGCGACGGAAGACATCAGGTCCTGCGACATGTCTTCCCTGCTCGGCGCCTTCACGAAGGTTCCTCCGGCAGGGCCGCGCCTGGAGCGGATGAGGCTCTTCGCGGCGAGACGTTTCAAGGCCTCGCGTATGGTCGGGCGCGAAACATTGAACTGACGGGCCAACTCCGCCTCGGTTGGCAGCTTGTCGTCAGCTTTCAGGGTGCCGTTGGTGATGGCACGCCGAATTTGCTCCGCGATTTGATTGGCGACGCTCTGCGTCACGACGGGTTCATACTTCAAGGCCATGTCTTCTCTGGATCCGCAAATGGGGCGTTGGGCAACTCGTCGCCGTTCTTTCCGTTCGATGGGGCATGTACGCTGTATCTCTGCAAGTGAGCGCACATGTACGTCATGTTAATTCATTCCTTTGTGCCATGCAAAACGGGGAGCATTGCGATATTCATTGATTTGCTTGACAAATATTGAAATACATGAAAACTGTCAAGTGTCGGTCCCGCTGATGGGCAGGAACCAATGGTGTTTGAAGTCTGCCAGTCATCAAGGAGGCCTTGAAGCGATAATGTACGGATCGTTGTAGTGCGGCAGCACCGGGCGACCGGTTTCCTAGGAACTGGGCGGGCGAACGGGCTCGATCCCGAAGAGAATGCTCGCGTCTTGCGTGCGACAGGATCGCTTTGGGCGCCAAGAAACCCATGGCGCCGGGGAGTCACCGATGTACCGGAGACCGGACCCGAGGGCGCACCTGTCGACAACATGGCCAAAGGCATCGATTGCGACGAAGTCCGGGAAACGCCGGGACATCTCGTCGACGTCAATGCCGACGGCATGACGAAAGGTGAACCCGGGAACTCTCGCGCCGTCGGTTGTGATCGTGCATACCACTTTGCGGCAGTCGACGCGGGGCGCGAAAACGTACGCCTCGGGAACGATGTCGCGGTTTTCCCGGATCGGTGGATCCGGATGATGCATGGGCGCTTTCCGGCAAAGCCCCGATGCCCGCCCCATCGGTTCGGATCAGCGGCGGCCAGACCTACCGCGTCGGCCTTCAGCTTTGGCAGTATCGCGCGTGCCCATCATTCCATGCGTGGCAACAGGTGCCCGTGTGGAAGAAACGGCCCGCCAGGTCAACGCAACGGGCAGACGACAAGGAGTATCCTGATCTGGTCCTGCCACGGTTGGAACGTGGGCCCGGATGAAGGATTTTCACCAGGAACAACAACCTGAAAAGGAGGCGAAAATGATCAACTTGAAACCTATCCTGAGGCCCGCCATCCTGGCCGCGGCACTTGCGGCCATGATTTCGCCGGCACTGGCCGAGGAGACCGTTCTCATTGCTGGCTGGGGCGCCAAGTCAGGTCCGTTGCGATCGTTCGGCGTGAATTCCGAAGCCGTTCTCAAGGCCGCCGTGAAGGAAGTCAACGATTCCGGCGGCATCATGCTTGCCGACGGAAGCAAGGCCAGACTTGAATACATCTACTTCGATTCCGCATGCAATGCCGAGCAGGCGATTTCGGTCGCACGCAAGGTCGCCTCGGAAACTTCGGCGTTGATCGGCATTGGCCCGACCTGTTCTGGCGCGGCGGCGGCAATGTTCGGCGTCTTTCAGAAAACAGTCGGAGATGCCACCGATACGGGCCTGCAATTCCCGATCCTGACCGATACGGCAGTGCGCAACGGGTTGGCCAAGATCAGCCAATGGACCTTTCGCAACACGCCGAACGAGCCGGACATGTATGACAAGCTCTTCGCCTGGGTGGCAAAGACCTACCCCGACCTGAAGACCATCTACGGAGGGACGGAGACCGACCAGGGCCATTCGAACGGCACCTACTCCAGAGTCATCGTACAGGCCTCGAAACGCCACGGCTTCGACTGGGCGACGGGTGATATCGCCGAGGTGACCGGAGACCTCAGCTCGGGCCACACGGAAGTCCTGGCCAATTCATCCAACTGGCTGATGGCGGACACGAACTTTTCGGTGCAGGCGCGCGCGTTCAAGAAATCCAACGCGGATATCTACATAATCTCGTCCCACCCTTTCACGACCTGTGGCATGCTCAAGGAACTGAAGAGACGACGTGCCGAGCCCAAGCTCATGATCGGCCTCACGAGTTCGTCCAGCGCCGAGGTCATGAAGGGTTGCCCCGATGCGGCTGAGGGCATGATCATCCCGACCAGTTTCGCTCCGATTACACCGGCGGCGGAAAAGGTCGCGATGCTCGCCAACGAAAACGGCGGCGACGCCGATCTGCACAGCGCGGCGGCCTGGGAAAATGTCATGATCATCAAGCGGGTGATCGAGAGTGTCGGTGTAGGCAACACGCCCGAGACGCTCGAGGCTGATCGCCGCAAGATTCGTGAGGGTCTCGAGATGCTGGAGATGACCGAGGGATTGATCGGTGAGGTGCAACGGGTGAAGGATGAAGGTGAAGCGCTCAAGCCTTACGTCTTCGTGCAAGCTACCGAAGGCAAGTGGGCCGTGATTCACGATCCTCGCGCCACGCAATAGATGACCTCGTGGCGGTCGGGCACTGTTCTGACCGCCACAATCCGCGCATTTCATGTTTTGGATGGGCACGGGCACCGGTGCTGCGCCGGTGTTCTCATGCGCTGAGCCGGAAGGACAGTATCCGTGGGCATTGATTTCATCGACATCGCGCAAGCCATTATCGACGGACTGCTTTTCGGGTCGACCTATGCGATGATCGGCCTGGGCTTCACGCTCATTTTCGGCGCCATGCACAAACTGAACCTGGCGTATGCGGCCTCGGCGATTGCGGGCGCCTACGTCGGCCTCGCTGCGATCACCTTAACAGGCCTGCCACCCGTATTTGCATTCTTTCTTGGCCCGTTCGCCAGCGGGGTTATCGGGTTTGGCGTTTACGTGACCTGCTTTCGATACATACCGACGACAAACATGCTGGCGCCGCTCATGGCTTCGATCGGGGCACTTTTTTTCATCGACGAGATCGTCATTCACGCGACCGCGGGTTCTCCGTTGTCTTTCCCCGCGGTCATGGATGACGTCTACCTGGAGTTCGGCGACTACGGTTTCAGGGGCGACCTGATCTTTGTCCTGGTGATCAGCCTGATCGCAATGGCGATCCTGATGTACATCCTGTTCCGCACCCGCCTGGGGCTGGCGACACGGGCCGTCTCACAGCAACCCGTCGCGGCAGAACTCTGCGGCATCGCCGGGCATCGTACCAACGCGATCACTTTCGTGGTGACGGGCGCGCTCGGCGGTTTGGCGGGTTGCATGGCTGCTGCTGCGGTTGGCGTGATCTCACCTTTGCTGACGGTGCCGATTACCGTCAAGGGGCTGATCGTCACCGTGATTGGCGGCCTCGGCAGCATTCCGGGGGCCATCATTGCGGGATTCGCCGTGGGTGGATTCGAGAACCTCTTTCTCCTTCTTTACGGGGTCAACCAGCGCGATATCTACGTGTTCCTTTTGCTATTCGTCTTCCTTGTCTTCAGGCCAGGCGGGATTTTCGGCACGGTGATCAAGAGGGATTGAGGGCCATGGCATTCTATTTCGGCCTTCTCCAGACCATCGGAATTCACACGCTCCTCGGGCTGTCGGCCTATGTCCTGTTACTGACCGGCCAACTCAGCCTGGCCCAGGTCGGGTTCTTCGCCATCGGTGCCTATGTTTCCGGAATCCTTACGGTGATTTTCGAATATCACATTGTTCCCGGCCTGTTCATCGGTGCGCTTGTCGGCGGTTTTTTCGCCTTCCTGGTCGGATTCCCCGCCTTGAGGGTCAAGGGCCTGATGCTTGTGGTTGCCACGATTGCATTCAGCGAAATCGTCCGCCTGTTCTTCTTCAACCTGAACTGGAGGGTCATGGTGAACGGCGTCGAAGTGGGGCCCGACTCGACGCAGGGATTCCGCGAGATTCGTTTTTACGCCGCAAACGGCTGGGACACTCTGGACGTCGTCCTCTTCATCTGGCTCTTCGTCCTTGTCGTCATGGCCTTGTTGTGGTGGCTCGATCGCGTACGTGTCGGCGCGACACTTCGCGCGGTGGGGGCGGACGAACTGGCGGCACAGAGTTCAGGCGTCAACATCGTTGCGGTGAAGGTCGCCGCGATGACAGGGGGCGGGATCATCGCCGGCCTCGCCGGCGGACTCTACGCGCACAGCGCCACATACGTGGATCACCTGACCTTTTCGGTTCTGCTCGCGACATTCGCGGTCGCCTACCCGATCCTGGGCGGCCTTTCGAGTGTCTTCGGAACACTGATTGCCGTGATCTTCGTCCAGGGCGTTCTGATCGAGGGCATGAGGTTCCTGGGCGATTGGAGAAACATTCTCTTCGGTCTTCTCATCATCGTCGCGATGAACGTCAGGCCGGCGGGCCTGCTCGACGGATCGGCCGTCTTGCTGATCCGGCAGGCGCTGGGACTCGGAAGAAAACCCGACGGGGATGGTCATGCTGAAACTGGATGACCTTTCCAAGCACTTCGAAGGCGTGCGCGCGGTTGACGGCCTTTCGCTGGAAGTCGATCGGGGAGAGGTTTTTGGTCTCATCGGCCCCAACGGTTCGGGCAAGAGCACAACGGTGAACCTGATCTGCGGCGTGTTTTCGGCAACCCGCGGCAAGGTCACGTTCAATGGGCGAGACCTGGCCGGATTGCCGCCGCACAGGAGACTGAATACCGGCATCAGCCGAACGTTTCAGAATATCCGCCTCTTTGGCGAGCTTACGGTCTGGCAGAATGTCTGGATTGCGCGGCGGGACGCACCGGGCAAGGAAACCGGATTCATCCGGAACTGGTTCGGCAGCTCTGCCAGGACCCGCGAAGCCATTGAAGAAATCCTGGTATTCGCAGACCTCGCAGACCGAGCGAACGACCTCGCGCAAAACCTCGCGTTCGGCGAACAGCGCCGCCTTGAGCTGGCCCGCGCCGTGGCTGCCCGGCCGGACCTCATACTTCTCGACGAACCGGCGGCAGGAATGAATCGCGGGGAAGTGGAAGACCTCAGGCAGCGTATCCTTGCCCTCAAGCACGAGGGAATCACGGTACTGCTCGTCGAACATGTCATGGAACTCGTCATGGGCGTGACCGACCGGATTGCGGTTCTGAACTTCGGCAAGCTGATTGCACGCGGTACTCCCGGCGAAATCCAGGACAACATGGCGGTACGGGAAGCCTATCTTGGTGCGCCAGACCCCGGATCGGCCTAGGAGAAAACCATGCTCGAAGTCCGGGACCTCGTTACGGCTTACGGCGCGATCGAAGCGTTGAAGGGCGTGACGCTGTCGGCGAAACAGGGAGAGATCACCTGCATTCTCGGCCCGAACGGGGCCGGCAAGACGACCCTGATGTATTCCATCGCCGGCATTCTCAAGCCGAGGTCTGGTTCAGTTTCAGTCAACGGCACCGAGATCACCGGCTCCTCTGCGCCGCAAGCCCTCGCGCGTGGCATCGCCCTGGTGCCCGAAAACCGGCTGGTTTTTCCTTCCATGTCGGTCGAGGAGAACCTCAGGGCTGGCGCATTTCGGCGGTTGGGAGGCGACCGCCCGGCGGTCCTCGAGGACATCGACAGGGCCTACGTGCGGTTCCCGTCCCTCGAGAGATGCCGCGAACAGGCAGCGGGGACACTGTCGGGCGGTGAACAGCAGATGCTGGCCGTCGCCAGGGCACTGATGTCCCGGCCGAAGATCCTCATGATGGATGAACCTTCCCTCGGCCTTGCGCCCCTGGTCGTTTCCGAGGTGTTCTCCATAATCAGACAACTCAACGAGGAAGGTGTCACCATCCTGCTTGTCGAACAGAATGCTCACAAGGCGCTGCAGGTCGCCAGTCACTTCTACCTGTTGGACCAGGGCCGCGTGGCTTTCAGTGGCTCCCCCGGTGACATTGGCGAGGATGACGTCATTCAACGCGCCTATCTCGGATCGAAGGCGGCATGACGGGGGGAACCCGTGATCGATTTCATCCAGACGACACTCGACGGCCTCTCGATCGGCTCCGCATATGCCCTGATCGCGTTGGGTTTTACCCTGATTTTCGGGGTCATGCGCCGGATCAACCTGTCGTATGGTCCATCCATCATGCTTGGGGCCTTCGCAGGGACCTGGGTATTCGTCACGCTTGAGGCGCAGCCCTGGCTCGTTGCCGTTGTGACGATTGCCGGGACGATCGTTGTCGGCATGTACGTGGAACGCCTGTGCTTCTGGTCGATACGCAAGAACGCCGCCATTGCATCCATGGTTTCCAGCTTCGTGATCTGGATGCAGCTGGAAGAGGTGGCGACGATCCTGCTGCCGGGACGCACTTATCCATATCCCGAACTGTTCAAATTCGGCGGGTTTGACATGGGACCCTATTTCATTCGCATGGAGCACGTGACGACACTTGCTGTCGCCGTGTTCGTGCTGGTCATGCTCCGGCTTCTGCTCTACCGAACGCGGTTTGGACTGGCCTTGCGGGCAGTCTCGGAAAACCCCGAGGCTGCCGTGTACATGGGAATCAGTCCGGCACGCATCACGTTCTGGGCGTTCGGACTCGCGTCCACGATCGGCGGAGTCGCCGGATATCTCCTGCTGGCCGCGGATCAGCAGGTCACTCCGTATTTCGGTTTGTGGGCGACGTTCAAAGGCTTGATCGCCATGATGCTTGGCGGGCTGGGGTCAATTCCCGGGGCCATCGTCGGCGGGTTGCTTCTTGGCCTCATCGAGGCCCATGCCCAATGGTATCTTGGCAACGCTGTCAAGGACCTGAGCGCGTACCTGGTCCTGTTCCTCGTGCTCATCTTCCGGCCCGGAGGAGTGCTTGGCCAGGGAATCGCCGACCGGCACGCCCAAGCCTTCAGAAGGATCTGACCCTTGAGTGAATACGCGATCAGCATTGCCTCGAACATGGGCATGATCGCCTTTGTGGCCTTGTCGGCCTACGTGATACTGGTAGCCGGAGAAATCTCCTTCGGACAACAGGCATACTTCGGCATCGGAGCTTACGTCTCGGGAGTGGCAACGGCGATGTGGGGGTGGCCGTTCGCCCTCGCCCTGTTCCTGGGTTCATGCGTTGCCGCACTCGCCGCGCTTGCCGTTGGCGCGCTGACGCTTCGGTTACGCGGACTCTACTTCGCGGTCGCAACCCTTTGTTTCGCCGAAATGATCCGCCTCGGCCTCAATTCCGTCCATGTCCAGGTCGAGATTGATGGCGAACCGGTCGGCCCCGCCGGTGCCGAGGGATTTGGCGACATCCGATGGATGTTCGAGCACGACATCACGACTCTCGAGTACATGTTCATCATTTACGGGCTGCTCGGCGCCGTCCTTGCTTTTCTACTGTTGGTAGAACGCTCGAATCTGGGCGCCGTGGTCCGGATGATCGGCCAGGATCCACTGCTCGCTTCAAGCCAGGGCATCGACGTCCGGTCCTGCAAGCTGTTCGTGGTCATGTTCGCGGGCATGATCGCCGGGTTGGGCGGCTGCCTCTACGCTCATTTTGCGACTTACGTCGAGCCCAATGTCTTCAACGTCATGCTGGGTGTCCACGGTCTGGCATACGGCCTGATCGGAGGATTGGGCACGGCCATCGGTCCGATAATCGGTGTCGTTCTGGATATCGGTTTTCTCGAAGGGATTCGCGCCATCCAGGGTTACCGAATGATTGCTTTCGGTGGCCTGGTTGCGGTCCTGCTGATCATCATGCCACGCGGCCTTCTGGACGAAGTGCGCGTCCATCGCATCAAGCGCTGGCTGGGGCGCAGGTGACATGTTGAACCTCGTCTCGGTCGAAAAGCGGTTCGACAAGGTCCTGGCGTTATCGGGGATAACCATTTCATTCGGCCGAAACGAAACGGTCGGACTGATCGGGCCAAACGGGTCGGGGAAATCGACCCTGGCCAACGTGGCAACGGCCATGTACGGGCCGGACGGCGGCCAGGTCCTGTTCCAGGGCGTGGACATCACCAACCATGAACCCCACCAGGTTTCCCGGATGGGAATCGCGCGAACGTTCCAGAACCTTCGCCTGTTTCCGCGGATGACCGTGCTCGGGAACGTCGAGGCGGCCCAGCACGGAATTCCCGGTAACGGTTTGCTCCAGTTTCTGGCCTCCGAACGGCATGTCGCGCGGAAACTGCGGCAGAAGGCCGAATGGGCTCTCGTGCAGGTCGGACTTCAGGACGTGCGGGACCGACTGGCCAGTTCCCTTCCCCTGCCCCAATTGCGACGCCTGGAGATTGCACGGATCCTGGCCCGCGATCCCGAACTGGTTTTCCTGGATGAACCGGCTGGCGGAATGACGCCCGTGGAAGCCGAGGACATAGCCCGGCTGATCGCCGACTGCGTGACGCCGAACCGGACGTGTGTCGTCATCGAACACAAGATGGAACTGATCGTGCATGTCTGCACGCGCGTCTGTGTCCTGAACGCGGGCTGTCTGATCGCCGATGGCGATCCCGGCGAAGTCTTCGCACTGCCGACGGTGATCGAGGCATATCTCGGCCGGACCGCGGTCCATGCTTGAGGTTCACGACCTCCACGTCGACTACGGAAAGATCTCCGCCGTCCGTGGTTTGTCACTCTCGGTCGATGCGGGGGAAATCGTCGCGGTCATTGGTGCGAACGGTGCCGGAAAGAGTTCGACCCTGAACGCGTTGGCCGGAATCATCCGACCGAACCGGGGCTCGATTCGCTACGACGGCAGGGAGATGACCGGGCGACCGGCTCACAGCTACATAAGGGCGGGAATCGTGCAGGTTCCGGAAGGACGGATGATTTTTCGCACGCTGACAGTCCTGGAAAACCTCCAGGCCGGTGCCTACCGCCTCGGTTCGTTCCGGCTGAGCCAAACCTCGCCGGACGATGTCTTGCGGCGATTTCCCGTGTTGGCGGACAAGTTGCATGAGCCTGCGTCAAACCTCAGTGGAGGCCAGGCACAGTTGCTGGCCGTGGCACGCGGGCTGATGGCAAAACCCAGGCTCCTGTTGCTTGACGAGCCGACCCTGGGATTGTCGCCGATCGCGGCCGAGGATGTCTTCGAACTGATCGGCACGCTTCGTTCCGAAGGGTTGTCGGTCCTGGTCGTCGAACAGAACGTGCGACAGACGCTGGAACTTGCCGACCGGGGCTACATCGTCGAAGGGGGGCGGGTTGTTCTGGAAGGATCCGCCCCGGACTTGATGACAGATGATAACCTGGTGGCAAACTATCTCGGCATGACAAGCGTTCGTGCACCTGGATCGATACAAATGAGGGAGAGATGACACCAGTGACATTGCGGCTCGTTGCGATCGTGATTGCCGGGGTCGGCATCCTGCCGATGGCGGCATTCGCCGGCGAGAGGAAACATGCCGAAATTACCTGTGAGCCAACTGGCGAAAAACTGGTCTTCGATTGCGCCATGATGGTCACCGGCAGGACAAGCGGTGCCCCGATCACCGATGCCGAGTTCATGGTCAGCGCCGACATGCCCTCCATGGCGGGCGCTCACAGCGTCGAACCCGTCCCGGCGGTGCCGCACAGCGAGCCGGGCCTGTACACGGCAAGAATTTATCTCGAAATGTTCGGAGAATGGGCTGTCAGGCTCGACTTTACCAAGCCTGATCGTGACCGCGTGGTCAGGAAACTCCGGTTTGAGGGAATTGGTGGACACGGGAAAAGCGCAGATCATGACGTGAACACGCCAGGGCAATCGAGCGCGGGTTCGGAATGACACCCAGCAACGACTGTTCCTTAGCCTGAATTCCGCGACAAACCCCGCAAGCATTTCGCCGTCTGTCCCCTTGGAATGCCTTCGAGAACTGTTGCCGGCCGCTGCCGTGCGCGGTCCGAAGCACACTGTTCGCCGCGGTCCGATGCCGGTTCTCGCCGCCGCCGAGTGCCGCTGCTTCCTGCGGTCCATCCCGGTGGAGACCGTCGGAGGGCTTCGTGACCGCGCAATGATCGCGACCATGACGTACAGGTTCGCGCGCATCTCCGCAGCGCTCGCCATGAACGTGAAGGACGTCTTTCTCACCGAAGGTCGTCTCTGGCTGCGCCTGCACGAGAAAGGCGGCAAGGTGCTGGAAGTGCCCTGCCATCACGATCTAGAGGCCTGTCTCCGGGACTACATCGAGGAAGCCGGAATCGGTTCCGACCGTGACGGTCCACTGTTCCGCTCGCTCAACCGCGACGGCTCGCTATCGGGCCGGCGCCTCATCCGGCAACGGGCATGGGAAATGCTTCGGCGACGTGCCCGGGCTGCGGGAATTTCGACGGATGTCTGCAACCACGGCTTCAGGGCGACCGGCATCACAGCGTACCTGGATAATCCGGAGGCACGTGTCGTGGCGGTCCAGTACCTGGCAGGCCACGCGGACCCCAAGACGACAAAGCTCTATGACCGCCGCGGCGACCGCGTCTCGCTGGATGAAATCGAGAGGATCGGGATTTGAGGAAACCCACGGAATTGCGATCCGCGTAAAGAACCATTCGATTGATTCCACGGGTCTCAAGGTGAACTGGCGCAGAAACCCCTACCCCTATCCCTGAGCATGAATTTGTCGGCCGCCACATACATCCGTGACCATGCTCGCGGCCGAGGTGGTGGAGCGCTGCCACCAGGATAAGGACGTTGCTGATCGCATGGCCAGCGAGCTGCGCGGGCCGACAACTATGCGAATGAGGGCGTATGATAAGGCTGGATTGACCAAGACGAATCCGGGCGGGCGTCTGTCGCTCGATCAGCGCACCTCTCTCAAGGGCCCTAAACGCACATTAGTACCGATTCCGCCATAGCATTCCTATGTGTTCGTTTTCCCTGCGATCGGTCAGATCATCAAGTCTGTGTTCATCCTGCGCTGCATCGATCAGGTTGAACTGCGGCAGGCGATCGAGAAGCAGCTCAGCAAGGCAGAACTCGCGAACAGCTGCAACCGGGCTGTTGCTGTCGGAAATCCCCGCGGTCTTGAGCACGCCGAGAAGGAAGCCCAGGAGATCGCCGAGGGCTGCAACCGCCTTATCAAGAATAGCATCATATGCTGGAACCACATCTACCTGACCCGTCGTCTGGAAACTGCCAAGACCCTGCAAGAGCGGAAACATATTCTGAAGATGATCGCACTCCATTCGCCGCAGACATGGGGGCATACCAACATGCTTGGCGAGTACGATCTTACAAACGGGAAGCTTCAGGACAACACCGGCGTCTTGCCCCCCAAGCCACTCTCAGTGTCATCCCGGAAAATTGGGAGCCGCCGAAAAGGCAAAAACGCCAACTATACAGGGGCGTACTGCAATTCCCTATGGCGGAATCGGCACCTATGTGCGTTTAAGGCCATCTATGCTCTCACGATCAATTCGCCCAGATGCGGCGGGTTCAGCACCGGGCCAACACGCTCGCTTGCAGATTCCGACGACCCATAAACCCTCTGCCGGGTGACCGGTGGAAGTCTGGTGACACACCTTTGACAGCAGAGGTTGGCGAACATTGGTGCCGCCGCCGTCACATGCTGTAAGGACTGTGGCCGAACCGCCTTCATTCCGGGGAGGGCTCTACACTTTCGGCAGTCACCCGGTGGCTAAACCGGCTCGAAATCCCGAGGGATCAAACCGCCAAGTATGGTGTCTGCGATGCAACGCGCTGCCGCATCGAAGTCGGCAGTCTCAAGATCGCGGTTGCCCAGGGCATCACAGACGACCGGCTGGAAATCGGCATAAAACTGCGTTGCGGCCCACAGCATGATCAGCAGGTGCCTGGCATCAACTCGCGCGATTTTTCCTGCCGCGATCCAGGCTTCGATGACAGCGACCCGGTAATTGGTGATGTCCCGAATATGATCCCGTTCCTGTTCGGTCAGAAACTCCGCGCCGCGAAGGATTTCATTGGCAAACAGTCTGGATTCGGTTGGATGTTGACGCGAAAACCGCAGTTTGGCCGTCACGTATCGGGTAAAGGCTTCCGCAGGATCCTTCTCAAGGGCGATTTCTTCCAACGCCTCATCCCAACCCTGAATGAGGCGTGCAATTGCCGCCCGGTAGATGTCATCCTTTGAACCGAAGTAGTAGTAAATGTTCGCCTTGGGCAGACCACTCGCCTCGGCGATTTCGGTCATGCGCGTTCCATCGAAACCCTTGCGGGCAAACACCTCGGTCGCAGCGTCGAGAATGCGGCGAATGTTGCGCGTGCGAATGCGTTCTTCCTGCAGCTTTTCCATTGCGAATCCGTAACGCCTCCGACTTGGGCGCGCAATACGCTGGTCCATTCAGCCCCTGCAATGCTGGACGATCAAGGCCGGGAACCCGATTGCATACTGCCAAATAGATTAGAAATCGACCGCTCCGTTTGGAAAAGCTGACGTTTCGTTCAGAAAATAGTTGACGTTATAGTCAAAAAATTGTCAGATAAGCTGACGAAACGATCAGTTTCCGATGACCTGTCACCGTTGGAACGGGTGGCGCGAATGCCGATCCAGCTCAGATCAGCAATGCAGGAATTCCTTGATGGCTGGAAGTCTGATCTACCGGACCTCTGGCGCGATGCATTCGATGGCGTGACTCTCGACTTCGATGGCGTTGATCCGGACCTGGCTCTGGAACCGTGGGAACCGATCTTCCCTGTCCGGCGTGGGCGGGATTTCCCGGGGATGCCAAAAGGTGCCCATCTACTAAGGGCCTTTGACGGTCCCGGTCCAAACCATGTTCGTTGCGTGATCCTGGGACAGGACCCTTATCCGGACCCGGGTTTCGCGACGGGGCGGGCTTTCGAAGCCGGGAACCTCTCCAGTTGGCGAGAACTGGACAAAATGTTTTCTCGGAGTCTGCGTGCCTATCTCCAGATGCTCTTGGCCGCCCGCAGTAGAGACATGACTTTCGCCCGGTCGTTCGATGACTGGCCCAGGGCACTGGAAGCGATCGAACAGGGTAGCCCGGCGATCGAATCTCCGGATCGTCTGGCCGATCACCTTGAATCGCAGGGCGTGTTGTTGCTCAACGCCTCACTGACCCTCACCCGATTCGCCGTCCAGCCAGGGCCACATCAGACCCAAGGGCATCTGCCAATTTGGAGGCCTCTGGTCGAAGCCGTGCTCAATTCCCTGATGGCCCGCGAGACACCGCTCGTGATCATCGGATTCGGCAATGCAGCGGCTGATGTGCTCGACGCGATTGGCATTTCCGAAGGGCATGCAGGCAACCCCGCGTCTATCTGCCGACCACACCCGGCCGATGCGGACGCAGTACTCACCAAGCCAAACCCCTTCCTCTGCTGCAACACAGAGCTTGAGGCGATGGGCGCATCGCCCATTGAATGGTAACCATGACGGCAACGGACACATATGACTACATCATTGTCGGTGCAGGATCGGCTGGTTGTGTCCTCGCGAACCGGCTGTCCGAAGACTCCAGCCGACGCGTGCTTCTGATCGAAGCCGGGGGGAAAGACCGAAACGTTCTGTTCCGACTGCCCATGCTCATGGGCAAGCTGTTCCAATCCGGCATCTACAATTGGCACTACCACACGGAGCCTGAAAGCAATCTGAACGGTCGTTCCCTGTTCTGGCCCCGCGGAAAGGTCCTTGGCGGAACATCGACAATCAACGGGATGATCTACGTGCGCGGCAACCGGCGCGACTACGACGATTGGGCGCAAAGGGGTTTGTCGGGCTGGAGCTATGACGATGTCCTTCCTGCGTTCCTGCGCTCCGAAGGGCACACTCAACGTGGGGGCATCTATCACAACTCGGAGGGTGAACTGACTGTCTGCCAGGCACGCGGACGGAATGTTCTGCTCGACGTATTCTGTCAGGCGGGGAAAGAGGCCGGTTATCCGGTCAATGACGACTTCAACGACGCAGAGCAGGACGGCGTCGGGCGTTACGATTTTACAATCCGACGCGGCATGCGATGGTCCGCATCATCGGCCTTTCTTCGGCCAGTCCTGAAGCGGCCAAACCTTACGGTCCTGACCCACGCCCTTGCCGAACGTATCGTCGTCAAGAACGGAAAGGCCATCGGAATCGATGTATTCCTCAACGGATCGTCACACAGATTCCATGCCAATGATGAAGTGATTCTTTCCGCAGGGACGGTGAATTCGCCTCACCTTCTGCTGCTTTCCGGAATAGGCCCGGAGGGCGAAATCAGACCGCATGGCATCACGCCGGTTCACCACCTGCCGGGGGTCGGAAAGAACCTGCAGGATCATGTGGACTGCGTCATGTCCTGGGAATGCACCAAACCCGTAACGCTTTACGCCGATTTGCGCGCAGACAAGCTGGCCCTGTCAGTCGTTCAGGGACTGATTTGGGGCACGGGAATCGTCACGACCTTTCCCTATGAGGCCGGGGCATTCCTTCGGTCCCGTGAAGGACTGGATGCACCGGACATTCAATTGCACTTCATGCCGGCGCTGGAAAAGACGGCCAATCTGAGATTCCCGAATCCGTTCAGACGGCAACCCGCCGAAACCAAACACGGGTTCACGTTGCGGGTCGGTCCCGTCAAACCCGAAAGCCGAGGTGAAGTCATCCTGCGTTCAGCCAATCCGTTGGATGCACCGCGGGTTTTCGCGAATTACCTTTTCGACGACGTCGATCTGCAAACGATGATCCGAGGCATCCGTCTGACCCGCTCGATCATCGACCAGCACGCATTCTCCCCCTTCCGGGGCCGGGAACTCGCGCCCGGGCGAGACGTGTCCAGCGATGGCGCGCTTGAAGACTGGCTCCGTGCGTCAGCGATGACGACATTCCATCCGGTCGGGACCTGCAAGATGGGCGTGGATGAACTCGCCGTGGTCGACGCCAAACTCATGGTTCACGGCCTTGCGGGTCTTCGTGTTGCGGATGCCTCGATCATGCCCGTCATCACCAGTGGAAACACCAACGCCCCGGCCGTCATGATCGGCGAAAAATGTGCCGAGTTCATCCTGCAGCAAGGTAACGGAGGACAGGCATGATCCTGGAACACCGAACCTACACGTTTCGGCCGGGTACGGTTGAACGGTGGATGGAACTATACAGGACGAAGGGATTGCCCGTTCAGAAGCGTTACCTGAACCATTTCGTCGGGCTCTATGTTTCTGAAATCGGCGGCCTGCATACCACTGTTCTGATGTGGGCCTACAGTAGCCTTGCCGATCGCGAGATGCGACGTGGCGCAATGTATGCTGATCCCGACTGGCAGGCGTTCATTTCCGAGATCTGGTCCATGGATGCCATCCAGAAGCAGGATGTGATGATCATGAATCCTGCCCCATATTCGCCCGAGATCGAGTTGTCCGCCAATCGCTGAGGCAACGCGCGGAATCTCAAGCGGAGAAAACGAAGAGCTCGGGGAACAAGACGGTCAACAACTCAATCAGGAGGAACAGACAATGCAAATCGAAACAGTTCGCGGATCGAAGCTGATCCCATTGACCACAAGTCGCCGCCGTTTCCTGCAAGGTGGAACGGGCGCGGCCATGCTGGCATCCGGCCTGATACCGGCTGCAGCCAGAGCTGCCTCTGGCCTGGTCGCGTTGGTGCATACTCAGGCTGCCGGAGATGCGGGGCCAGTGGATTCGATGATCTCCAAGTTGAAGCTGTTGGCAGACGAACAGGGGTTCGCGTATCGGACCATCTATGCTCAGGACCCGGCGACATACGAGACCATCTTCAGGACCCTCGGAGATGCCGGTGCAAGCGTTGTCGTGTCGACATTCAATGAGGTTACAGAACCCTTCCAGGCAGTAGCGCCACACTATCCGGATACGAAATGGGTTCAACTTTTCGGTGATCCGATGGATCCACCCATTCCCAATGTCGTTACGGTCTCGTACGACTACTACCTTGGGTGCTACTTGTCCGGCATATTTGGTGCCATGGTCAGCGAGACCGGGAAAATCGGTTTCATCGGAGGAATCTCCATTCCGCCAATCAACGCCGACTTCAACGCACTCAAGGCCGGGGCGCAGTCGGTCAATCCGGACGCCATGGTCACCGCGGCATTTGCCGGTTCGTTCCAGGACCCGGCGAAAGGCCAGGAAATTGCAACACAGATGTTCAGCGATGGCATCGACTACATTCAGACCGACGCGGCCGCGACGGATTTCGGGATTATCGCCGCGGCCAACGAAGCTGAAGGACGGATGGTCAGCGCATTGGACCCGGCACAATATCCGCATGGACCAACGTCAATCATCAGCATTGTCGGCCTTGATTTCGGGGTTTCGCTCTACAACGAGGTCTCCAAGGCCCTGGGCGCCGCCTGGGCTGGCGGCACCCATGTCAACACCGGGCTCGGTACAGGCGTCATCGAATTCATTCGCTCACCGCTCTATGCAGACCAGGGGCCGGCGCGCATCAACGCCAAGTCTGACGCGGCCTGGCCCGATGTCCAGGCGGCACGGGCAGCCATTCTCGACGGTTCGCTCACGGTACCCTTCAATACCGAACTCTGAAATCACCGGAACCGGGCCGTCTGAACGGCCCGGTTTTCCCAGATCACTCATCGTGGTTGAGAAGTGACACTTCAATCGCTCGTACCTGCATTGAGCTGCAGCGGCGTTACCGTACGATATGGTCCAGTGACGGCCATTTCAGGTCTTTCGATCGAATTTGCGCCCGATTTGATCCATGCAGTCGTTGGCCAGAACGGTGCCGGAAAAACCACCTTCGCGCACGTGGCCGCCGGTCTTGTGAGACCCGAACGCGGGCAAGTCACTGTGAACGGACGCCTCCTGCCGACGGGCAGCGTGCCCAAGGCGCGGGCCGCAGGCGTAGAACTCGTACACCAGAGTTTCGCTCTGCCGCCGTCTTTTACCATAGCGGAGGCAATGGAGTTCGGCTCGACGCGGCAAGGCGGGGTATTCACCGGACGGAGTCTGGCTCGGCGCTGGGAGTCGCATCTTCGGGACCTCGATATCACCGTGGACCCGAACAGCCGTATCCGTGACCTTCCGATCGAGATCCAGCAGGGGGTCGAGATCGCCCGTGCACTCGTAACCGAGGCGAGACTTCTGATTCTCGACGAACCGACCGCCGTGCTCTCGCCCTCCGGGATCAAGATTCTGTTCGAACGGATTCACCGGCTGAAAACGATGGGGGTAACGGTGATCTTGATTCTCCACAAGATTCGCGAAGTCCTGGCCGTCGCCGATACCGTGACGGTGCTGTGCGGAGGGAAGCATGTCGCAGGCCCGCTGCCGTGTAAGGAGCTCGAAAGCGCAAGCCTCGCGCGCATGATCATCGGCGATGGCGCAAAGGTGCGGGAAGGCAGCGACATCAAGGCGTTGACAGGCGTCGGCACGCCGGAATCTTTCCACGGTTCGGCTGTGGCCGAAACGCCAGTCCCGGCTGCACCACCGCTTCTGGAACTCCAGAAGGTTTCGACGGCACCTGATTCCGAAGGGCCGTCGCTTGCTCAGGTCGATATCACGCTGCGGCCGGGCGAAATCGTCGGCATCGCGGGTGTCGAAGGCAACGGTCAGCGCACACTCGTACGGGCAATCGCCGGCCATGCCGATCTGGTCTCGGGCCGCATACTGTTTTCAGGCGCCGACGTCACACGCGAAAACCTGACCGGGCGTCGTCACCGGGGACTGAGAATTATTCCGTTTGAACGCAATACCGAAGGGCTGAGCCTGACCAGTTCACTGTGGGAAAACTGGAGTTCAAGCGCGTTGCTTCAAGGTTCGCTGTTACGGTACGTCCGGCCGGTGCAAATGCAGGGTTTGTGCGATACGGCACTCTCGCGCTGGGATGTTCTCTACCACAATTGCACTCAGCCTGCCGGCTCCCTGTCGGGCGGCAATGCTCAAAAACTGATCCTGGCGCGCGAGATCGACGATGATGCCCGGCTCATAGTTGCCGCGCAACCAGGCCGTGGCCTAGATATCGGTGCAACAGCCTTTGTCTGGGATGCGCTCCGTTCCGCCAGGAACCGTGGATGCGGGGTGCTGCTGATCTCTTCCGACCTCGATGAACTGTTTGATATCAGTGATCGTGTTCTCGTGATGCTTTCGGGCCGGTCTGTCGGCGCGTATTCTGCGCCGTACGATCTTCAGGCCATTGGGGCGGCCATGACCGGTGCGAACCAATGAGCGGGCAGTTGACGTCGGTCCTGCGCAGTCTGGTTTTCGTGCTGTTCGCATTGCTGCTCTGCTCGGCAATCTTTCAGGCATCCGGTTATTCGGCTGCGCAGGTGCTGACCAGCATTGCCGAGGGCGCGTTCCTGAAACCCAATGCGGCGGCACAGAGCTTGCGATGGGCTCTGCCTCTGTTCATCACGGCCGTGGGCGTCGCGATCAGTTTTCGTGCCGGTTACTTCAACATCGGGGCACAGGGGCAGTTCTATATCGGCTCAATTGCCGCTGCGTATTGCGCTGAAGCGTTGAAAGGTGCTCCGCCGATCATTGTCATTCCTGCATGTTTTGCCGCCGGAACGGCCGGTGGTGCTTTCTGGGCCCTGTGGCCCGGTCTCCTGCGAATCAAGTCGGGAACAGACGAGGTGATCACCACTTTGATGGGCAATTTCCTTGCGAGCATCCTGTTGATTTACGTCACGTCGGGACCACTCAAGGACCCGTCGGGTTCCGGACAGCAGGCATCCAGCCGGCCACTTGATTCTTCCTATCGCATCTCGGATTCGCTCGGGATTTCCCCCGTCATTGTAGCTACGGCCCTTGTCACGGGCATGGCCATGTGGCTGTTGGTCAATCGCTCTGCCTTCGGCATCCTTGCGGGTCTCGCAGGGCGCAATGGTCAGATGATTCGCTGGCTCGGCGCAAAACAGTGGCAGCTCGGCCTGGCGAGTTTTCTGATCAGCGGCGCGTTGGCAGGCCTGGCAGGAACCCTGGAATTCATGGGACCGAACGGACGAATCTCCAGTGGATTTCTTCCCGCACACGGGTTCACTGCCATTCTGATTGCTCTGGTCGCGAATACATCGGTGATTGGAACGGCCGTTGCCGCGGTTTTTTTCGGCGGACTGGCCTCGGCAGCGCTTTACCTTCCGATAATGGTCGGGCTGCCGGCTTCGGCCATTGACATCATCAATGCAGCCATAGCGCTTTTTATCACGGCGAAATCTGCGTTCGTGGACCGGATCCTTCGAATTGGGCAACGCGACAATGGATGAAATGATCATTGCCATCCTGCGGTCAGGCACACCTCTGATCTATGTCGCAATGGCGGGCGTTCTGGCTCAACGGACCGGAATCTGGAATCTTGGTCTTGAAGGGCTGATGATTATCGGCGCCTGCGCCACGGTTCTCGGAATTGCGATAACGGGGTCGTTCCTGCAGGGATTCCTGCTGGCAGTCGGCCTCTGCGTGGCGGCGTCAGTTCTGCTGTGGTTCGTCATCGAACGTCTCAAGGCCAACCAGATAATTGCGGGCCTCGGGTTGACAGGGCTGGGGCTCGGAGGGACTGCCTTTGCAGTCGAAGCCTACAAGGGCAGTCAAGTCGCGGTAACGGTTTCGATTGGTGCGCCCAAGGCTGGTCCGGCCTTTGGCGCATTCGGCGTACTGTCGGTCTTCGTGTTGCTGATGCCGGTCGTCGTGTTCGGACTCTGGGTCCTGTTGAGGTGCACCCGTTTCGGATTGCGGCTGGCCGCCTGCGGCGAACATCCGTTTGCGGCCCGAAGTGTAGGTGCCGACCCATCCCGCATGCGGCTGATTGCGCTGGCTGCCGGGGGTGTGCTGTGCGCCGCCGGTGGTGCCGAATTGGCCACCGGCAGTCTGCAAATCTTTGCCCAGAACATGACGGCAGGCCGGGGGTTCATGGCGTTTGCCGCCGTGATCTTTGGCGCGGGACACCCTGTCTGGTCTACATTTGCAGCGTTTTTCTTTGCCATTGCCGGCGTGCTCGGCGTTCGTGCTCAGTTGACTTTCGGTGACAACATACCCCATGGCCTGCTTCAGACATTGCCTTATCTCGCGACCATTTTGGGCGTCTGGATCAGTGGAAAACTGCGTGGTGGAGCCAAGGCAGCGACCCTTACCGAAGAGGAGAGCCGTGTCTGAGTCGAACATCGAGCCCCATGCGACGTTTATCCGGGGCGCAACAATTCTGACGATGGAGGGACCTAGGTTCGACAGCTCCTTTGTCGGCGACATTCTGATCGAGGGCGACAGGATTTCGGCGATCGATGCGAACATCGAAGCGCCGGAAGGGGCCGCCGTCCTTGATGGCGCCGGCAAACTGGTCATGCCGGGACTGGTGAACGCACATACCCACTCAAGTGAGACGTTTTTCCGGGGACGTTTCGAGCGTTTGCCACTCGAACTCTGGCTGCTTTACGCCTACCCGTTGCTGATGGGGCCATTGTTGCCGTCTCGGCTGGTCTATCTGCGGTCTCTGCTGCTCGCGATGGAATCGTTGAAGAACGGCGTGACGTTGATGTGCGATGATTTCTTCGATCCACCGCGTCACGATCATGACCGTTTGGCCATGGTTTTCCGTGCCTATGAGGATATTGGCATCCGGGCCAATGTCGCGAGTGCGGTGATGAATATCCACCCGTTGGACGCCTTGCCGTACGCGCGTGAAATCCTGCCGGCCGACCTGCAGGCACGGCTGGATTTCGGGCCGATGATCACTGCGGAGGCCTATGTCGACTATTGCAGGGAAGCGTTTTCCCGGTTCCATGATGACAACGGACGATTGCGCTTCATGATCGCGCCGTCGGCTCCACAACGCTGTACGCCGGATCTGCTGCAAGCCTGCAGCGATCTGGCGTTCGAACGGCAAGTACCACTCCACACGCACGTGCTGGAAACCAAGACCCAGGCCGTGACCGGACCCGAGTTCCATGGTGCGAGCCTGATCCGATACATGCATGACCTTGGCATCCTGACCCGAAACGTCACGATTGCTCATTCGGTCTGGGTCAACGATGCGGATATCGACCTCATAGGAGAATCGGGATGCGCTGTCGCACACAACGCCATTTCCAACCTGAAACTTGGAGCGGGTGTTGCGCCGGTCCGGCGTTTGATGGACGCGGGAGCCATTCTCGCCCTGGGCACGGATGGAGTTTGCTCGAATGATTCCGCCCGCATCTTTGATGTCATGCGTGTGGCAGCCCTGGTTCAGAGCACCACGGGGCCTGATTTCAGCAAGTGGCTGACGGCATCCGAAATCCTGACGGCCGCAACCATCGGCGGTGCGCGCTCGGCCGGTCTCGGCGACGTAACCGGTTCCCTCGAACCGGGCAAATGCGCCGATCTGATCATGCTGCGAATGGATGAGTTGGCGTTCACGCCATTGAACGACCTGTGCAAGCACTTGGTCTACTGCGAGAATGGAAGCTCGATCGACCGGGTGATCGTTGATGGCGTCACGGTCGTCGAACACGGTCGTTTGACGCAGATCGACGAGCAGGCGGTGTTGGCCGAAATACGCGCGGCGATGCCGGAGTATCTCGAGGCCCATTCCCTGATCGAAGAGCGAAACAGTGTCTTTTTCCCGCACATCAAGAAACTGCACGAGCGGGCATCAAGACAGGACGTCAGTTTGCACCGTTACTGTGGTTGAGAAATTCAGAAGTCCTGACTTCGGGAAGAATTCTTGTCGGCTCTGCGGGTTGTTTTGTCATTCCCGTCCGCGATTACGCAGCGAGGGCGACTTCGAGACCGATCCTGACACGTCATGGTTCCTGTTCCTCCCGTTGTTCCTAGATGTAACGACCTGCAATCATGATCGCTTCGGCCTGCGCTCATCGGGCTGAACCCACATTTCCTGCACACGGGCAATATTGGAAACAGCCCTTTGCCTGACAGCAGGTCCTATCGGTTTGTCGGGACTGATTTTCAGCGAAACTCGACATAGGTACAGATTCCTCCATAGAAATTTAGGCCATGGCAATGATCCTGCTCAGGTATCATGGCAATGCTGTCGTTGTGCGGCGGTTCCTCAAACCGCACATGGTAATGGCGATTACCGAAATCCCCCCAATCGTGACAAAATACCGTGCCAATCCGAAATCCTGTCACCCAAACCGGCCCTAACACACAAAACCGCCACTCTTGCCTGATTCGCAGCCGTCAATTCCATCGATCCACGCCAAATCATGTCGACATGCGGGGTGCACACCCAAATTGCGGGTGGGTCTGGACAAGTCTTCAGGTCTTGATAAACGGTGTGACCGAGCCAGCGAACGCAAGTCTGCTCGCGAAACTCCAATGCCCCTCCATTTCAGCCGGAACAGAGTGGGACCTCTATAACGCGATGTTGGGCAGCGGTTTGAAGATGCCCATGAAATCGGTCGAAGGATATCCGGGCCACGAAGTTTCGATGCAGGTGGAACGGCAAAGGCGTACGTGCCATTCGTTTCTATCCCGATTGGCCGGCATCGGGCGCAGCGTCGACAATCCCGACGACAAGCTGGCGGGGGTTGAGATGCACACAACCGTATCCTTAGTCGGAGTTGAAACGTCAGACCGGATCTCGCCTCTGCTCAGACAGGGAAAGCGACAAGGAATCGGTCAAGGGAAGGGAAACGCCATGACAAGCTTCCGGATTGTTCTTGCAATCGCGGTCCTGTTCGCCATGCCGGCGGCCGGCGCTCCATTGGTCGAATGGAGCTCTGAAGAAAGCGCGGCACGTTTCTCGCACGCATCGCACAAGGCGGACTTCTTTCCCCTCAGCAACCATTTCGTCAGCCAGGACAACAAGATCTACTGTGGACCTGCATCGTCCGCAATCGTGCTGAATGCGTTACGCCTCGGCAAGCGCGAAGGGCTGCCGCAGGACCGTCGCCCGATCGCTGCCGGGGACTTGGCATGGATACCTGCAGGCTTCGATCCATTCCTCGACAAGTACACGCCGAACAACGTGCTGATCGAAGGCGTAAAGACCGTGGCGGAGGTTCTGGGCAAGCCCATCGTCATCGAAGGCGAGCACAGGAAAGACTTCGGCCTTCAGCTTCATCAGCTCGCGCAGGTGCTTCGCGCGCACGGCCTGTCCGTGACAGTTCGGGTAGTGGATGACGACGCGGCAACGGAATCGCTGGTCGACGAATTGATCTCGAATCTTGCCACCCGGGATGACTATGTGCTGGTCAACTACTCCCGCAAGGCGCTCGGACAGACCGGTGGCGGGCATATTTCGCCGCTTGGGGCTTACGACCGCGCGAGTGACTCGTTCCTCATCATGGATGTGAACCCCAATCGCGCGCCCTGGGTGTGGGTCGAGGCGGCTGACCTGATCACTGCCATGCGGACCTTCGATACCATCGAGAACCGGGGTTATCTGCTCATCTCGGAAGGTGAGTAGACCGGAGGCGCTGGGTTGATCTCCAGCTCGATATTCAGGTCATCGTAGGCATTTTGCGGGTTCCCTTCCGGAATCCACGTTGCGGCAGGGATGCGTCGCCTACCTGGCCCCATCGGATAAAATGGGAACCGAGTGGTTATGGGAACCTTGAATCCCATGTGCTTTGCTACAGCTAGCGGATCGTGTTGTTCTGCCCGTCTGGCGAGATCAGGGTGATCAGCTTCCAATCGAAATAGGCGCCAATTTCGGATGCGGCGTCGGGGTTGACGTTGCGGCTGTAGCCGATGCGCACAGCGTATTCCCATCCTCCGGTTCTGAACAGGATGGCTGTCTCCTCACCGCCGCAGCAGCCTATGCTCATGACCAGAAAGAAGCCTCTGGTGTCCTGCGCCGCCGCCGCGGCAGCTACCGCCTCCTGCGATACATCCACATCGACCCGTGGTCCACTGAATCCGTATTCACCGAGCCCGGCGAGGTCGTGGCTATACCCGCTTATCCCTTCGATCGTTCCTCGAAGTGGTCCACGGTATTCAAGTTCCGGGGGCTTTCCGAGGGCACCGTAGAAGTACGTCAGGTCAGACGAATCGGCGTTCTCGCAGATCGACGCCGTCTTGCCGTTCTCCAGGGTGAAGGAGAACTCGGCGAATGTCTTGCTGTCCGGACACCAGCTTGCGGCGAACGCGGTGGCCGCAAGTATGGTGGATCCCGCCATTCCGCCATCTATCCAGAAGGCCATTGCTTCGTCCGAGGCCTCGTTGGCCGCTGACTGCCAATAAACATCTCCTCCGAAACGCCGGTCCAGCCGATCCCGCAACTTGGCGGCACTGTGGTCACCTGCCGCGGCAGCCAATGTCGCGAGCATATAGGCGGTACTGAAAGACCGCGGTGAATCGCGTCCAGCCAAAACGGCACGAGCATGCCCGGCGATCGCACGGGCATCGCCGTTCGCAGCCGCCGCATTGATCGCTGCCTCGAAATCGGCTGTCCCGGGCCAGCGAGCGCTCACCTCATCCTGCAAGGTCATGATCTCGACGAGAGGTATGCGCTGTTCGAGTTCGTCGGCGACAACAAGGGCGCTCCTGTCGCCTGAAGCCACGGCGATCAGCGTCATCTCGTAGGCGTCTTCATTCCGTCCTACCGACTGGTATGCCTTGGCGAGAATCGTGGCTGCCTCGCCCGACCCGTTCGTCGCGGCCGGCAACAGGATTCTGGCGCCAGCCTCAATTGACCGTGGGGCACCGTCGCCCGTCAACAAGGCTGTCCCGATCTTCATTCGAGTGGCATCGTCGAGGTTGTCGGAATCAGCCAGCGCCGCCGCCACTTCAGTTGGCGGAACGATCGATCGCAGGGCCGATGGCACATTCGAAATTTCCGGGCGAAGGAAGCCGAGACGATCAGTCTCGCTTAACAGGAAAATGTCGTCGGAAAAAATATGGTCGACAGGGTTCACGGTGACGACAAGCGGTTCTCGGTTCTCCCAGAACTCCGAGACGCCTGCCGACAGTTTCTCGGCGAATGCCTGCTCCGCCTCTGACAACGGTTGCGACTCGTCTATTGCCAGCATCTGAAGGACCGTCGATCGCAACATTCGCGAGATGCCCGATTCACTGGAACCTGTCTGCTCCTCGACGACCGGTTCGATGCGTCTCACCAAGCCTATGTCCTCAACCGTAAACTCGGCGTGGCTGACCATTCCCAACAGGTAAGGGTCGTCGAATATTCCGACTATTGGCTGTGTGAACCAAAGATAGTCGAGTTCGGCATCAAGGCTCATGACCGCGGCATCCCGAACGGCCAACCGCAAGACAATCTCAGCAGAAGAATCCGGCAGTGAATACGCGATGTCAATCGAGGCGATTTCGACCAGAACGTTCTCGTAACCTGCGCCCGTCATGACCTCTCTGGCATCCGGTCCGAAGCAGGTATTCGGAACGCGCGCATCCGCCATTTCCAAGCCGATCGAAATCACATCGAGGTCATAGGTGCCGTCAACAACTATCTGGTCGATCGAGATTTCGCATTCCAGATCCTGCTCCAGGTTGATGGGTGGGTAAAACTTGAGGCCCGAAAGGATCAGCGTATTCGTTTCCGGTTCGACTGTGAGTTGTTCATAAGTGAAATCGAAAAAGCTGCGGCCCGCCAGCACCATATGTTGAACCAGGAATCGTTGGAGTTGTGCCGGTAAGATCCAGGCGTCTCCTGTGACATGTGCATTGACCGACGTACCTGCATTCAGGTTCGCGACGAGGAGGGCGGCGGTGAACAGGAGTGATTTCGGCAATTTCATGTGTCGGACTCATGTATTGGAACGGATTCAGGGAAGCAGGCTATGGCTCATGATTATCGGAGCTGCCGTAGTCCGCCCCGCCTGGAATCAATAGTGTGTGCTCGGGATCCCAACTCAGCCAAACCGGGCCGCCTTCGGGCAGGTCAGGAATGTCCTGGTCCCTTGCAATCACCTTGAACGACTTCCCGTTGCACTCAACAATACAGGTCGCCATTGCGCCGGCAAATACCCGTTGCTTGAGACAGGCGCGCAACTTCGCAGTGTTTTCGCTGGCCGGCTCGAGAGACGAGATCGCCATGTTTTCGGGACGAACAGCAAAGGACCTTGCTCGAACCGGTCCGGGAGGCAGCGGGATGGCCGTGCCGTCGGAAAGGCGCAGACACCCGTCTTCCACCACACCGTCAAGGATGTTTGCCTCACCCAGGAAACCGGCCGTAAGCACGTCTACCGGGTTGTTGTAGACCTCGCGCGGAGGGCCGGCCTGAACCATGCGGCCGGACCTCAGTATCCCGATCCTGTCAGAAAGGGTCAGCGCTTCCTCCTGGTCGTGCGTCACGAAGATGGTGGTGATCCCCACTTCCCGTTGAATGCGCTTCAACTCGATCTGCATGTCGACGCGCAAGGCCTTGTCCAGCGCCGACAACGGCTCGTCCAGCAGCAGCACCGACGGGTTCGTCACGATGGCACGGGCGAGTGCCACGCGCTGTTGCTGGCCTCCCGAAAGCTCGTGCGGCTTGCGGTTCCCGAGCTGACCAAGTCGCACGAGTTCCAGCGCCTCTCCAACCCTGCGCCGTTCCTCATCGATGCGGAATTTCCGGACGCGCAGGCCGAACCCGATATTGTCTGCCACGGTCATGTTTGGAAACAGTGCATAATTCTGAAACATCATGCCGATTTCCCGCTTTTCGACCGGAGTGTGTTCAACCGGCTGGTCACCGATCCGGATCGAGCCGGCATCGGCGAAGACAAATCCCGCGATCGTGCGCAGGAGCGTGGTCTTTCCACTACCGGATGGTCCGAGAAGCGCGAAAAATCCACCGTCGGGGAAATCCATCGATACATCATCGAGGGCCTTTAGCGATCCGAAAGTCTTGGTTACGTTCCTGACGGATACTTCGGCCATCAGCGTTCCCCTCCGAATTTCGAAAAGCGCGCCGCGATCAGCATGACGGCCATGGATATGCATATGATGATGGTCGAGACCGCGTTGATCTCCGGCGTGAATCCCTTGCGGATCGACGTGTAGATCAGCACCGGGAGCGTGCTATCGCCCGGTTCGGACAGGAAGTATGAAACCACGAACTGATCGAAACTGACCGCGAACGCGAACAGTGCGCCGGCGATGATCCCCGGCGCGATCCAGGGCAACGTCACGCGGCGGGTGACGGTCCAGGCGTCGGCGCCCAGCGACCTCGCCGCCTCTTCAAGCGTCGCATCGAACGTCGCCAGCCGCGCGCTGACCACGACGATGACATACGGAAGCGCCAGTGCCACGTGACCAAGGATAACCGACGGCGTGCCGCGCCCGAGACCGATCCCGAAGAAGAAGATCAGCATGGCCGTCCCCGTGATGAGCCAGGGAATGGCGATGGGCGGAAACAGCATCACCTGCAAGAATCGTTTGCCGGCAAATTCGAACCTGAACAGCCCGACGGATGCAGCCGTTCCCAGCGTCGTCGCGACAATCGTCGTCACGATCGCGATGAACACCGAGCGGGCGGCGGAGTCGATGATCTCGGCGTTTCGCGCCAGCCGGCCATACCAGTCCGTCGAAAACTCGAACGGCAACTGGTAGAAAGGCGAGGCATTGAAGGACATGAACGCCATGACCGCGATCGGAGCGTAAAGGAAGACAAGAATCAGGATCAGCCACAGCCTCCCCAGGCGTTTGAGGAATGCGCCGCTCATGCACTGGCCCTCCGCAAGACCGGACTGGACAATGCGAGGATCAGCAGCACGACCGCGAGAAGAATGAAGGACAATGCTGCCCCGAGCGGCCAGTTGTAAACCGCGACGAACTGATCTTCGATCACGGTGCCGTAGTATGTCCCGACACGCCCTCCCAGGATACGGGGCTCCATGAAGGAACCGACCACCGGAACAAAGATCAGTACCGCCCCCGCGGCGAGACCGGGAAACGACAGGGGCAGGATGACCCGGGACAGGATGGCCAGCTTTCCTGCACCGAGGGACCGGGCCGCATCGATCAGGTCGTCGTCGATGGCCTGGATGGCAAGATACGACGTCAGAATGACATAAGGCAGGTAGGAGTGTACGAGGCCCACGACGACCGCCGTCGTCGAGAACATCAGGTTCACGTCAACCTCGAAGGGCAGGATCGCGTTCAGGCCAATCTCGAGTACCCCGTTTCCGCGCAACACGATCGCCCAGGAGAAAATTCGAACGAGCGAGTTGGACCAGAACGGAAGTATGACGAGCAGGAACAGCGCCTCGCGGGACCTTCCCTTGATCGTCTTGGCCAAGACATACGCGCAGGGGAAACCGACAAGAACCGATATCAGCGTAACCGTCATCCCGAGCCGGATGGATTTCCAAAGCAGGATTGCGTAGGTCCGGGTCTGAAAGAAGGCCTGGTAGTTTTCGGTGGTGAAGTGCCACTCGGTATCGCCGAAAGGCACATCCGAGAGAAAACTGAAGTAAAGCATCGCCGACAGTGGCAAGAAGATCGCCACAGTCAGCCACAGGTAGGCGGGGGACAGCAAACCGGCCATCTTCAGCCGATCCTGTCTTGCAAGTACCCTGGAGATGCCGCCCCCCTTTGCGCTGCCAGGCGGTTACTGTGCCGCCTTCAGCTCCTGCCAGATTGCCAGGTAGGCCTCCCGGGTCTCTGCATCAACCGGGCGCTGGAACTGAACCCGTGCGACCACCGCCGGGTCGCCCAGGACACGCTTGTTGAACGAATCGTCCGGCAACGCCGCGGCGGCGCGCGTATTGGCGGACGCCGGTGCGCCTTCTGCCGCCCAGCGGGAATAGAATGACGGATCGATCATCCAGTCGATGAATGCGTGCGCCGCATCCTGCTTGGTCGAAGACGCGGGGATCGACAGTCCGTCGAGCCATCCGATCGCGCCTTCCTCGGGAACGACGAATTGCACGGGCAGACCGGCGGACATCGACCGGCTGGCCGAACCCGACCAGAAGGTGGCGACATCAAGATCACCCGCCGCCATGTACTGGTTCCAGTCGTTTTCCGATCCCCAGTAGGTTCTGATCTGGGGCATCAGCGATTCCAGTTTCGCCTTCACTGCGTCCAGATCCTCGATATCGTTGATGTTCTGACCGGTGGCTATCGCCGCGAACTGGATCGCTTCGAGTGCATCATCGCGAATCGATACCCGGCCCTTGTGCTCCATGTCCCAGAACACTTCGATCGAGGTCGGCATCGTGTCAAACGCATTCGTGTTGACAGCGAAGGATGTCAGGCCCCAGGTCCAGGGAACACCGTGCAGGGAACCGCCGGCATTCAGATCCTGGTTGTCGGTCAGGTCCGCGGGGACGTCGACGATATTCGCGATCATTCCCGAATCGATCGGAGCGATCAGCCCCTCTTCCTGCGCTTGCGGGGTGAACGCCGCGTTGATCAGCACCACGTCATATGCACCGGGGTTCGTGCGCAACTTCGTCAGCATCTCCTGTTCGGAATTGAAGTATTCGTGCACGACCGTATGGCCGGTCGCCTCGCTGAATTCAGCCACGGCCCAGTCCAGGTCGGTACCGTAACCTTGCCAGTTCAGAACCCGGATCTCGTCGGCAGCGATGGTTGATCCGGCCATGACCGCCGCAACGACCGTCGATGTCATCAATGTCTTGTTCATGTTCGTCCTCCTTGTTGAACATATCCTCGATTCACCTGCCTGCTCGGGCCTCTTTTCTGTTTTTCCAGGGCCGCGTTGACCTCTCTGCTGGCCGGCGCAGTTGCCGGACCTTTCCTGGTCGTGGAGATCGCGGCCGCGATGTTGGCATAAAGAGCCGACGTTTCGGGTTGACCCGTTTCGGCGAGCTTGGCGATGAAGCTGCCCACATGGGTGTCTCCCGCACTGTTGGTGTCGGTAACACGCACGTGGTGCGGCGGGATTTCCGTGCACCGCCCGCCGAATGCGACGATGCATCCGTCCGCACCGTTGCGAACCACCGCACCTCCATCATCAGGGCGCCCCTCGGCAAGCGCGGCGGCGGAATCCCGAGGATCCACAAGGCCTGTCAGCACCGTCGCCTCCCTCTCGTTCGCGCTGATCCACAGTGCGCGCTCCATAGCGGACCCGAGCAATTCGCTCGCGAGGAATCCGGCCACGGGCGAGGGATCGAATACAAGCCGGGGAATCGGGTCCGCCTGCTTCAGCCAGCGATGAATGGCATCGCGCGAACCCATGTAGTGCAGCGCGTAGCCCGATAGCAGCGTCCAGTCGAAATCGGTGAAATCGATCTTGTCCAGTTCTTCCCTGCTCATCCGGCCTTCGGCGCCATCGCTGGCAACGAACGTTCGTTCGCCCGCGGGGTCGACCAGGACGCAGCAGCAGCCCTGGTCGGCTGCAGTGTGCCTGGGCAGGAGAACCGGGATGGTTTCCGCCCGAAGGCCGTTCATCGCGATGTCGGCAAAGGGACCGGTCCCAAGCGAGCCGCCATAGCAGACATCCATTCCTGCGCGGCGTGCCGCGACCATCGCGTTGAAGCCACCGCCGGGCATGACGCGAAATCCCGTCACCATTGCTTCCTCGCCGGCACGCGGTACCGCTTCGACGTCGTAGACGAGATCCACGACAACCCCCGACATCTGAAGCAGCCGGTTCCCCATCACGCTGCCCTGCCCGGCTCGCGGATCTGTTCATGCCTTGCGTGCAATGCGAGCAGATCCTTCGCCACCCGTTCGACCGGGAGATCGTTGGCGGCGCGGACCACACGGATCTTGTCTTCCGGAAACGCCGCAAGCCCGGCGCATGCGCCCGCCATTGCGCCGGCGATCGCGCCGATCGTATCGGTATCGTCGCCGATATTCGCGGCGATAAGCGCGGCCCGCCATGGATTGCCGCCAGCCAACCTGACGATGCCGAATGCTGCCGGAACGGATTCGCACGCGGCGACCGAGGTCCCGGTTTTCCGGGCAAAGTCCTCCGCCGAAACCCCACGATCGGCCAGCGCCAACGCCGACGTGATTCGAACCGCCATGTCCCGCACACCTTCCGGATGCCCCCGATGCTGACCGGCTTCGGCCGCCTCGAGAGCCGTTTTGACGGCGCCGTCAAAATCGAGGCCGTCTATCCCGCTACTGATCACCGCCGCCACCGCCGCCGCGGCCGCGATGGCTTCACCGGTATTGTGCGTCAACCGGCAAGCCTGCTCGACCTGGTCGAGCAGGCCGGACAAAGGTGTGCCGGGCGTCGCGATTCCGACAGGCACGATACGCATCGCCGCCCCGTTCGTGGTCCCGCGTCGCCCGGTTTCCGAGACAGGCGTTCCTGCCAGCATGGCGTCCAGTGCGGCCCTCGACGAAGGCCCGAGAAGGTCCCGAAGCCCTCGTTCCTTGATATCGGCCTCCCATGCCAGCAGGTCCTTCGCCCACCGGTTCTCGTCGATGGGACCCGCGTCCGCAATGAGCCGTGCCGAAAGGAGGAATGCCTGCTCGGTGTCGTCGGTAACCTGTCCGGGACTCAAACCGTCTGCGACCGGATGATCGCTGTACGGCGCCACAAAAGTGGTGATCTCGCCGTAATGGCTGCAGATTTCGGCGACGGATAAAGTCTGGGTCGGCATTCCCAGCGCATCGCCGACGGCCAGGCCGGTCAGGGCGGCGCAGGCACGCTCAAGACTCCGGCTCATGTTTCCCGTTCGCTCTCAGAACTCGATGTGCAACCCGAAGAGGTCCGGGTCGAGAATGCTTTCGACATATTCGATGACCGTATGATCGGCGGCCCGGGTCAGCCGCCGCAGCCGCAACATCGGATCACCGGGCGTGCGGGCCATCAACCTTGCGTCCGGCGCCGACAGTTCAACCAGGACGTTTGCCCACTGCACGCCGCTACAGACCGTCAGGCCCCGCGCCTTCAGGGTCGCGTTCAAGGATCCGTTCAGCAATCCGTGTTCCGGGACACCCTGCAGTTTCTCGCGCCACGGCAACCGGCTGCGTTCCAGGGAAACACCCTGGCCCGTATCGTCGCGGACGCGCAATCGATCCGCGACCAGGCAATCGGTGCCCTTCGAAACCGGACTGTCCGGCAGTTCCATGGAGCCGCGAACCAGGAGCAGAACCCGCGTCGACATGTGCACCTCGCCTGATGCCAGCGCCACGCTCCAGCCGGCGCGATCATCGATGGTCCTGCCGTCAAACGTGACAAATGAACCGATTCCGTTCGTCGTGGTGATAAGGCCCTTGCAGGCAAGGATTTCCAGGCTCTTGCGCACGGTGTTCCGGCTGACGGAGAAGCGCTTGACCATGGCGTTTTCACTCGCAAGCGCGTCACCGCGCCGGAGCGTGCCCGAGCGGATCTCGCACTCCAGCGCATGCGCGATCCGGACTGATTTCGGCGCACCGATCATGCCGGAGCCTGTATCACGCTGTTCAAGCCTGTTCATACATGTTCAATAATACACCATGCCTCACCGTGTCAAGAAAATCAGATCCTTACCGGCAATTCCCACCAATCGAAGGTTGCAGGTTTCCGCCCGGGGCCAAACCGGACTCTCGTCATTCATCAGACGATGTATGGCCGGGCAGTCAAATTCTCCCCCGCTGTGGGGAGCGAGGATTTCCAGGAGGACCAGGCGACCTGGACGGTTCGCGCTTCATCACCGCACCGACGGACCGGCTCCACGCCCGGAGGGCTCCCCCGGTTCAGAATGTTGATCGCGGCATTGCGAAAGGCCGGAAGCCTTGCAAATCGAGAATGCGCCTCTGATGATGCAGACGGGTGCTTCTCTCTATGAGTTTTCCAGGGAAAAATACAGGGAAAGAACCCGTCTGCTACCTGACCCGTCGTCTGGAAGCTGCCAAGTCCCTGCAAGAGCGGCAACACATCCTGAAGATGATCGCCCTCCACTCGCCGCAGGCATGGGGGCATACCAACATGCTTGGCGAGTACGATCTTACAAAGGACAAGCTGCAGGACAACACTGGCGTCTTGCCCCCCAAATCCACCCCCAGTGTCATCCCGAAAGCTGGGAGCCGCCGAAAAGGTAAAAATACCAACTATACAGTGGCGTAACGAAATTCCCTATGGCGGAATTGGGTAGAGTCGGGGGCTGGCGCGCCAGCTTTAGGGTCCGGTGGCTTGTCCGTCGCTTTCGCTCCGGGCCTCAGTCCGGCTCCCATGGCCGCGTTTCCAGTCCCCCGCTCTCCGAACCCGGCGTGCGGATTTCCCGCACCGGGCTCTCCAGTGGGATCATGCGCTTCGCCCACGGGCCACCAGGACGGGTCGTGGGAGGGCGGAGCCGGTTGGTCCGGTAACCCGAGGCCGCTGCACGACAGCCATCCTGCCTCCCGCGTCGTTTCCGGTGTGCCGCCGGGCCTGTTCACGCCCCGGCGGAATCGAACCGTTCGGGTCCGACCCCTTCGCTTCCGCATGTGACGCGTTCCGAAGTCGCTGCCCTCGAGGCGGGGTTATAGGCAGAGCCACTCCCGCAGGC
The DNA here is from genome assembly GCA_963664045.2 of Paracoccaceae bacterium. Lineage (GTDB taxonomy): Bacteria > Pseudomonadota > Alphaproteobacteria > Rhodobacterales > Rhodobacteraceae > JAPPHA01. The sequence goes on from CAXXGT010000012.1 coordinate 81,133, forward strand.
ATTCATCCTTTCCGCGTCCCTCCGCACCTGAGGCCCCTTCCCTCGACCGGCGTTACCCGGCGTCCTCAGTATTACGGGCCTCTCCGCCACCCTGTCGGCCCGGACTGGTCCTCGCGGATTTCCGGTTGGTGCGTGCACACCACCGACAGGGCTTCCCGTGTTGCTACGTCATTCATCTTGCAGACATGCCGGCGCCACTACCCCGGCGGGAACGGTTCGGTGCATTTGTCGCTTGCTTCCCGAACCGCCGTCGGCCTTCCCCTAAAGGTAGGAGGGTCGGCTCCCGCATTAACCGTTTCGAGGCCTGCTCGGCGTTCACTCGCGTTCCGGCCTGCATGCTCGCTGAGCCGCCCAAGGCAGCCCTTCGACACCAGAGTGCTTCAGTCCATTTCGTTACCTCCACGAACCGCTCTGGCTGCTACCAACCGAAGCGACAACTGTTGAGTGGGATTCGCACCCACAAGAATGACGCGCCTTTCCACGGCGCACTACCTATGTGCGTTTAGGGCCAAAAATGCGGTAACCTCGTGCCAAAAACCAAGCATCCGAAAAGGACCTCACAGAATGATTGCCTACGTCACCGTTGGTGTTGACGACATCAAGCGCGCGGAACGGTTTTACTCTGCGTTCTTGTTAGACCTCGGTTACAGGTTGGACGAGTATCATGGGGACCTGAGCTACTCGCTGCCCGTTGAACCGGATCAGTCGCCGGTTCTGCCGGAGTTCTACGTCAAGTTACCGTTCGATAGACGCCCCGCTTCAGTTGGCAACGGGACGATGGTTGCATTCGAGGCACGCAATCAAAAGCAGGTTCGTGACCTTCACGCCGCCGCGCTCGCCGCGGGCGGTTTTGATGAGGGTCAGCCCGGCTTTCGCGCGTCGTATGGACCGAACTTTTATGTGGGCTACCTGCGCGACCCTCAGGGCAACAAGATCGCATTGTTCTCCAGCGGTCCAAGCGAACCCGGACGAGACGGATAACGCTTTTACACGGGCGCAAATGCCGTTCGCTGTGGTTGCGCCATTGTCCGCACAGCCGCTTACGGCCGGGGTAGCGGGCCGATGGCATTCGGATAAGGTTTTTTATCGTTCGGATAAGGAAGCCCCCGTGCTTCGGGCGTTTTGCCGGAAACCGGGGGCTTGATGGTGGTCTGGTTCTGTCAGGCGGCGGTTCGCTTCTGCCACTTGCTCCTTGGTTGCTTGGATTCCCGCTTGTAGCTTCGCCCTGGCCTCTCGCGCTGGATGCATCTTGAGAGGACGGTCATGATTTTCCTGACCGATTGGGCGACCATCTGGCTCTGCCTGAGGAACATGGCCTCGATTTCGCGCCCCATCAGTGGCCCTAACCCAACATAAGTACCGATTCCGCCATAGGATTTCTATGCGTTGGGTTTCTTGATTTCGTTCTTCTTCATCCAGTTTGAGAAGTTTGCGGGCGTTGTGTTGTAGCGCTTCGATCTCCGGACGAAACGGATCGAGCTTGCTTGTTTAACCTGAAGTTCTGGACTATTTTGCTCCCGTTTTCACATTTATTTGCGTATATTCAAGGGGTTACAGGGGACAGGCATCTCCCGAACCGGTTTCTTGTAGGCAGTATGTGTTCGCGGCCCGTCTTGCGGCCCGACAGCAGACATCTCCAGCATTTGCCGTAATAACCCCGCATTCTGGCGAAATACCCGCTTGACATCATAGTCAGGATCATCCAGAAGAGGACAAACAGGTAGGCACTAGCTATCAGGGGCACTCCCATGGCCGCTTCCTCATCCATGCATGTCGCCGTCATCAAGTCCCATCAGAACGGAAAAACATACACATCCGTCCTCCTCAGGCAGAGCTATCGCGACAACAACAACCGGGTGCAGAAACGCACACTCGCCAATCTCTCCCACCTGCCGCCCCACACGATCCCGCTCCTGCGCGGCGCACTCGCGGGAAAGCAGTACGCCGAAGTCGGCGACATTCTCGGGGACCCGGTCCGCTCCCGCCATCACGGGGCGGCGCAGGCAGTGCGCATGGCCATCAATGCCATCGGCCTTCCCCGCCTCCTCGCCCGTGAGCGGTGCACCGAACGGGAGCTTGTCCTGGCCATGGTCGCCGGCCGCATCCTCAGGCCGAACTCCAAGCTCGCCACAACCCGCTGGTGGCGGAACACCACACTGCCGGAGGAGTTCGGCATCGCCGATGACGTCACCGCCGATGACCTCTACGCGGCGATGGACTGGCTCAACGGGCGACAGGAGGGCATCCAGGGACGCTTGGCAAGACGCTGGATCACACAAGACGATCTCGTCCTCTGGGACCTGTCATCGACCTGGTACGAGGGAAGCCACTGTCCGCTCGCGCGCTTCGGCTACAGCCGCGACGGCAAGCGCGGCGTCCCGCAGATCAATTTCGGCCTCCTCTGCGACCGCGACGGCCGACCGGTCGCGGTCTCGGTCTACCCGGGAAACATCACCGACAAGGAGACCCTCCTGCCCGAGCTCGACCGCCTGCAGCGCCGCTTCGGCCTCTGCCGGGTGGTGATGGTCGGGGACCGCGGCATGATCATCAAGGCCACCATCGAGGCCCTGCGCGAACGCGACGGCGTCGACTGGATCACCGCCCTCAAGAGCCAGACCATCCGCAAGCTCGCCCGCCAGGGCCATCTCGACCGTTTCCAGGATCCCGAACACGAGCAGACCCTGTTCGAGATCCGGGACCATCCGGACTTCCCCGACGAGCGCCTCGTCGCCTGCCGCAATCCCCGCCTTGCCGGGCACCGCGACCGGGTCAGGCAGGAACTGCTCAAGGCCACCGAAAAGGCGCTCTCGGAGATCGTCACCCGTGTCGAGGGCGGAACCCTCAAGGGCGAGGCCGACATCGGTCTCGCCGTCGGGCAGGTCATCAACAAGCGAAAGGTCAAGAAGCACTTCCACGTCGACATCACCGCGACCAGCTTCAGCTTCCGCCGCAAGCAGCAATCCATCGACGCCGAGGCCGCCCTCGACGGAATCTACATCATCCGCACCTCGCTCAAATCCGACGACATGGCCGCCGCCGAATGCGTCAGGAACTACAAGCGGCTCACCCGCGTGGAGCGGGCATTCCGCTGTCTCAAGCTGAGCGACCTCCAGGTCCGTCCCATATTCCACCGCCTCGAACACCGGGTCCGCGCCCATGTCTTCATCTGCATGCTCGCCTACCTCGTCGAATGGCACATGCGCAAGGCATGGGCCCCCCTGTGCTACACTGACACCGAACCCGACGAGACCGGGGACCCGGTGCTGCCCGCCCGGCGATCGGAGCCGGCACTGACCAAGGTTCATACCCACACCCTGCCGGACGGCAGCGGCGCCCACAGCTTTCGGACCCTTCTCGACAGCCTGTCAACCATCGTCCGTTCAACCCACACGGTTCCACGCACGGGCGGTGGGAAAGGGGAAACCACGATCGAGCTGACGACCCGGCCCGACGCCAGCCAGGCGAGGGCGCTGAAACTGTTGAAGGATATTGCAGCCATGTGAAGGCGGATCCGGACGGATCCGCCGTTTGTAGGCAGACCGTGACAGTCCCGATCCACGTATCATGTTGATACGATTCAATAATTTTTTGATCCGCCCCAGAACTTCAGTTTAACCACCTGCAATATTGACCCACTTCGGGAAGAATCCTCCTCCAAATTTGACCCACCTTCCCGGAAGCAAATCGTTCATTCTCGCGACCGTTTTACGGATTGCGGGAGAACCGGACGACCGCGACCTGCTGGGAACCGTCCGGGACCGTCATGGCGAAGTCGTCGGCGCGTTTGCCGCGGACCTGCTGTCCGGGGATCATCACCGCATGACGCAGACGTCAGCTGCCGATGCATGAGCCGGGGTTGGTTCTCAGATAAAGCGGGATCGCACGCAATCCGGGCAGAGCGCTGCGGGTTTTCAATCTCTCCAAGCCTGAATTGACCGACTCTTCTCAACACTTTAGGCCCGGCATCATGCCTGAATGTCCGGCAGAACCTTGGCCTCAAGGCCGAAGCCGAGCGCCGACAGCACATTGGTCAAGGTGCTCAGGCGAGGATCACCCTTTTCGCTCAACGCCCGGTACAGGGCTTCACGCGATACGCCCGAATCCCTGGCTACATCGGTCATTCCACGCGCGCGCGCCACCGTACCAAGCGCGTGTGCGATAAACTTCGGATCGCCCGTTCCGAACGCTTCGGAAATGAGCTCCGCCTGCGCCTCGGGGGATTTGAGATGATCTGCCGGATCAAACGTCCTCGTTTTCATCGTCGATCTCCTTCTCCAGTTTTCTGGCCCTGCGAGTGTCCCGTGCCTGGGAGCCCTTGTCACCCCCGCAAAGCAATATGATGATCTTTTTGCCACGCATGGCATAGTAGAGCCTGTATCCGGGCCCATGTTGAATCCTGAGCTCGCTTACACCGTCGCCAAGCGATTTTGCATCGCCAAAAAGCCCGAATTCAACTCGGACCAACCGCTTCGCAATCGCCTCCCGAGCCTGGCGATCCTTGAGACCGAGAAACCATTTCTCAAAGACCGGCGTCTGGCGTAGTTCAAACATGTGTAACTTATACGTTACGCTGCTCGGGTTTCCAACAAAGTATGATCGCGTTTCAGGGCCTGCATGGGGAGAGTACCGCAAAGTGCGGGGCATTTGTCTTTCAGTCCTGATGATGCCAAGGGTTTCGGATGTCAGTCGGTCCAAAAATCTACCAGTTGAAAGTCCGCCTTCCTGGGATCAGTCCGATGATCTGGCGTCGGGTGCTGGTGCCAGCATCAACTACGCTGCGCGAGCTACACGGCATTCTTGGCCCTAACCCAACATAAGTACTGATTCCGCCATAGGATTTCTATGCGTTGGGGAGTGATTCCCATATGGCGCGATTTTCTGACTTCTGACTCAATAAGAACGAATCACGCTGCGAGCGCGGTGCTTCGTGTGTGGAGCACTTTACCACGCCCACCGCCGAGCAATGGCATTCGGACAGACCTGGAGCTTTGGCGATTTTATTCTGCGGCCGGCAACGTTCTGATTTTACGACCTGAATCCCCTGGTGGAACTTTTTTTCCAAATGGGGGTTGTCAAGCTATCGCAAATATGCATGCTGTGCTTGTCATCACGGAGCACATGCGATGGACCCGCGAATCACCGCCCTGAATTCGACCACCTTCTCCGGCCGCCGGCTGACCCGGCGCCAGGTTGCCGAGGTCCAGGAGACGGTTGACCTGTTGCCGAACGACAGCCGCAACGAATTGTGCAAGACCATCTGCGAGCATCTCAACTGGGTGACGGCGAAGGGCGACTACAAGGTGGGTGCCTGCATGGGGATGCTGGAGCATCTTGAGCAGCACGGCATTGTGCGCCTGCCGGAGAAGCGGCAGAACATGGTCCGTCCGGACAGCAGCAAGCCGGTCTGGAGTTCGGCATCGGACCCCGGGCCGCTGATTTCGGCACCGCTCGGGGAGTTGCAACCCCTGGGCCTCGAGCTGGTCACGGACACCGAGGGACGTCAGTTGTGGAACGCCTGTGTGGACCGTCACCATTATCTCGGGTACCGCCGCCCCTTCGGGGCGCACATCCGCTACTTCCTGACGGACTGCCGGGGCCGCAGGCTGGGCTGCCTTCTGTTCGATGCGGCGACCAAATCGCTGCCCTGCCGCGAACGCTGGATCGGGTGGAACGACCGGAGCAGGGACCGCAACCGCCCCCTTGTGGTGACCAATTCCCGCTGGCTGGTGTTTCCATGGGTACGGTCGAAGAACCTTGCCTCCTGCGCCCTGTCGCTGGCGACGCGGCGCCTCGGCGACGACTGGCAGAGCCTTCATGGCTACAGGCCGGTCCTGTGCGAGACCTTCGTCGAGGAGGATCGCTTCAGGGCCACGTGCTACCGTGCGGCCAACTGGGAACGCATCGGGGAGACCGGGGGAGACAAGGGCAAGTCCATCAAGGGTGTCTACGTCCTGCCGCTGTGCAGGGACAGTCGGGAGGTCCTGCGCGGCGAACACCGGGATGCGGCAAAGCCTGCGAGGCCGAAGACAACGGCGGAACGCGGGCGCTCGGGCGGCAGCTGTCGCCGTTTCACCCGTCAGTGGGAGACGCTCGTCGCCGCCGCCACCGCCGTGGCGGAGCGCGAGGATGCACGCTGGCAGAAGCGCCGCCGCGTGTTCAGCACCCTGTTGATCATGCTGTTCGTCTTCCGTCTGGTCGTCGCTCCGCGCCGGCAGGGCTACCGTGCAACCCTCTGCGAGCTGTGGGAGCAGTGCCAGCAGTCCGACATCGCCCTGCCGCAGGACGAACCGCCGGCGGCATCCTCGGTCAGCGAGGCGCGCGAGAAGCTCGACGAAGCCGCCTTCAAGACCCTGCACAGGGAAATCCTCGCCCACAGTCCCGACGATCCCCTGTGGAAGGGAAACCGCATCTTCGCCGTCGACGGATCGAAGATCACCCTGCCGAGAGAACTGCTGCACGCCGGCTACCGCATCCCGAACGACAATACCCATTACCCGCAGGGCATGATCAGCACCCTCTACAGGCTGCACACCCGCATCCCGGTCGACTTCGACCTCTTCAGCCACGAGAACGAGCGCGCGGCCGCACTCACCCATCTCGACCATGCCGCAAAAGGCGATGTCATCATCTACGACCGCGGATACTGGTCCTTCGAGATGGCCCTGGTCCACCACCTGCGCAGGCTCGACTTCGTCTTCCGCATCAAGAACAATACCAACCCCGCCTTCGCTGCCTTCGCCGCCTCACGGGAGAGCGACCGCATCATCACCCTCAAGGCGCCCCGCGATGCAACCGAACTGCGCGGCCGCAGCCTCCGCATCCGCCTGGTCAAGTACACCGTCGCCGACACCGAGTACTGTCTCGCAACCTCCCTGCACGACAGCCGCTACACCGTCCCGGCACTCTCGGACCTCTACCACGGGCGCTGGCAGACCGAAGAGGGATACAAGACAGACAAGGCCGTGATCGAGAGCTTCCACGCAAAGTCCGAGCGCGGCGTGCGCCAGGAACTCTATGCCGCCTTCATACTGATCACCCTCGCACGCATGTTCGCCAACCGCTGTGACCATGACATCAACCACAATGCCAACGATGACCTGCCGGCCATGCGCACCAACTTCAAGAACGGGATGAGACTGATGGGGCGCGAAATCGAGGCCATGTTCCTCAGGCAGAGCCAGATGGTCGCCCAATCGGTCAGGAGAATCATGACCGGCCTCTCAAGGTGCATCCAGCGCGCGAGGCCAGGGCGAAGCTACAAGCGGGAATCCAGGCAACCAAGGAGCAAGTGGCAGAAGCGAACCGCCGCCTGACAGAACCAGACCACCATCAAGCCCCCGGCTTCCGGCAAAACGCCCGAAGCACGGGGGCTTCCTTATCCGAACGATAAAAAACCTTATCCGAATGCCATTGCACCGCCGAGGCCAGGCATGAGGCCGAAATCGCCGGCATGTGAGAATCTGCAGCTTATGCGGAGGCTTTTTCGCGAAAATCCGCGAAATCAAGGCGAATCGTTAGATCATGCGCAAAAAAATTACATGATTACAACGTCGTGAAAAAACGTATTTCGCCATGCGAAAACCACTCCCATGCGTTGGGTTTCTTGATTTCGTTCTTCTTCATCCAGTTCGAGAAGTTGCCGGGCGTTGTGTTGTAGCGCTTCGATCTCCGGACGAAACGGATCGAGCTTGCTCTTGCCTGGCCCTTTCGGCCGCCCGAGCGGCTGCCCGGAGGCCTTTCTCGCTCTGGGCGCCTCCTTGGTTCTGGCCGAGATCAAGTCGCGTTCAATCTCGGCAGCCATTGAGAAGGCCATGGCGATGATCCTGCTCTGGATGGTTTCGTCGAGCCTCCAGGATCCCTTGACCGCATAGATCCGAATGCCGGCGTCTTGCCCCCCAAATCCACCCCCAGTGTCATCCCGGAAAATTGGGAGCCGCCAAATCGGTGAAAACACCACTATTTCAATGCGAAATGCACGTCCCTATGGCGGAATCGGTACTTATGTTGGGTTAGGGCCAAAATTGGACGCCGCTTGACATCCCGGCAGCTGCGGCGCCAGCCGTTCGCAGTATCGGGAATAGCTGTAGGCCGGCTTTCCGGCCTCCCGGGCATCGTCGCAATAGCGCTCCCACAACACCCGGCGGGTCAGCCTCGGTTCCCGGCGCTTCCGCTTCCGGGTCAGCGCCTCGACCGCGTCCGACCAGTCCGGCTCCAGACGGTCATCCGGCTCCGGCGCCAGGACCGGCGGATACAGCGCCCGGCGTAGCGCCGCGTCGTCGATATCCTCCGGCAGGGGCCACCGGTCCAGCCCGGCCCCCCGGGCGCGCGACAGAATGTTGTGGACGGTTCCCTGGCTGACCCGGCTGGCCAGGGCAATCTCCGCCATCGACAGCTGATGGTCGAATCGAAATTGCAGGATGGATCGGATAGTCTTCATATCGGTTCTCCCCATGGGTCGGGCTCCTCTTCCGGTGTTGAGAGTGGAAGAGGATTGTGCCCCGAACCCATGCGGGAGAACCACCGCATCGCCGACCAACGGACGGACGGCACCAAGGGTTCATTCGATCACGAAACCGGCTCTCGCGAGCCGTGGAGACGGCGTTCAAGTGCCGTCGGAATCTGCAGGTGGGATCGTCGCGTCGTTTATGACGCGGAGACATCCGCCGCTCTCGAGGTTGAAGGCATATGTCCTTTGAGCAAAGGCGTGTACTTCGCCCATAAACGAGCCGTTGACGGCTTGCACCGTGTCCGCCGCGAGCTTGGATTTACCGTTTCCTGCTCCACCCACGAGGAATACCATGCAACGAGGATCATCCGCCCCGGCTCCACCATTGCACGCGGCTACGAGTGCATCAGCCGCCTCTCGCGACATCGGTGAGGAAAGACCATCGGGCCATTGCCCTGCCCCCTGCTCAGACTTCGGGGACACTGCGACGCCCAGTCCTCCGATAGATCGTTCAAGGATCCATGCAGGATAGGTCATGGTCATCTAGAAAACTCGTCTTGTCTCTTCTTGGAGGAGTAGCGAGGTAGCCACGCGATGTTCAACCCCAAACCATTGGGGATTATATACATTCTAGCCCCGCGCCGGACATTCCGACCGTGATTTCCACCGAATTTCCACCGGGCTCGTGAGCGCTTTGGCGAGATCCTCCGCCGTCGTTCCTTCCGGGAAGGTGATCGGTTCTTCAAGTTCGGCTTTAGTCGGCTGATAAGATGATACTGCGAGCGTTACCTCGCGCTTCTCGTCCTCGGTCATGTCCTGCAGCATAGAACAGAATGACATCGTGCGCCCGCCCGAATTGGAGGCCCTCTTGCGTCCCGTCGTTCTGGCGGCGGCTGGCAAAAGGCGCGGCATGATCGCGGTTCGCGTTGAACGGCAGGTCGAGACTGGACCAGGTCGACCGCTTCCGGGTTCATCTCCCGCATGACGCAGGGATTGTCGCACGTCCACAACATGCGGTTCGACCGGTCGGGTTCCATGCCCGAACGATGAACCGGGCTTTCAGCGCGGCATTGCCGGTTGTCCGCTCATCCCCGCGCCCCTGAAGCCAGTCCGTTGTCAGCCGTCAGGTCCTGATAACGGAGCTGCTTTCCTTCCATGCCGTTCACAAGCCCCGTCATCTGGTCGATCGTGTCCTTCTCGCGAAGGTTGTGACGACCGGCGAATTCCGTCACGTACCGGTCGAGATGTTTCGGGCTCATCTTGTGGTACGTGCCCTGATATCCCCGCTTGAGCATCGACCAGAACGACTCCATGCCGTTGGTATGAGCCTGCCCCCGGACGTACTCACCGACCGAGTGGTTGACGCTCTCATGGTCGAAGAACGGATCGAGCGCATTGTAGGCCGCCCCTTCATCCGTGTAGAGCATGCCGCCGGTCTGGACGTGGTCGGTGACGTGACCGGCAAGATGCCCGGCATCCGTGCCCTGCACGTGCGCGGCAACAACCTGCCTGGTCTCACGATCCTTGACCCCGACAACGGCTTCCTTGCCGACCGCGCCGCGCCCCTTGAGTTTTTTCCGCCTCGATTTGGCCATGTTCCTGCGCTTGCCACCGATGTAGGTCTCGTCGGCCTCGACAGGGCCGGCCTCGAACAGGGTGCTGCCAGCCTTGAATGACTTTCGGAGCCGGTGGGCGAGGTGCCACGCGCTCTTCTGCGTGATGTCCAGGTCGCGGTGAAGTTTCATGCTCGAGACACCCTTGAGGTCCGTCAGGCACAGATAAACCGCAATGGCCCAGGTCCGACAGGGAAGGTTCGACGATTGCATGACGGTTCCCGTCTTTACGCTGAACCGACGGCGGCACACACGCTCGCGGCACCGGTAGGGCTGCGTCCTGCTGGCCGTCCCCTCCTGCACGTCGCCGGATCCGCAAGCCGGGCAGTGAATGCCGTTCGGCCAGCGGTTCCGCGCGAACCATTTCTCCGCCGTGTCATCGTCCGGGAACATGTTCATGACCTCGACCAGCGAGATCGCATTGCGGTGCGACTTTCCCGGTGCCTTGGCCATGTCGGTATCCCCTTGAATTACCGCAATAATACAGGGTTTAGCCCTGGCCATCAATTGGGAATGGGGCTAGAATGTATATAATCCCCAAACCATTATGGTGTGAATCCGGCATGGCGACATGATTGGGCGTGGATCGATGGATTTGACTGCTGCGAATCAGGCGAAAGCGGGTGTTTAGGCGTGATTTGGCCGGTCGAGGTGACATGATTTCGGGTTGGCGCGGAATTTTGTCACCATCGGGGGATTTCGGGAATGTTCCTTCCGCACGACATCGCTATCGTGCGGTTGACCGTAGATACCGGCGCTTGGCCGGAGCAAGGAGCATTCCCAATGACACTTTCGCACACGGGTTCAGCGTTGTCCAACACTCCCGACATTTCCGAAATTGCCGACGCGGCAGCTGAGGCCATCCGCCGCGAGGTCCTCGAACGCTTTGCCTCGGCCGACGTCGCGTGCGACTTTGCCAGGGTCGAGATGCTGGTTTTCGATTCCGTTGCGGCAACGGGGCGGGAGATGCTGCGGACCCTGATCGAAGCCCGCGATGACGCCGCGCCGCGGCTGATGCGGGACGACAAGCCCTGGTACCGGGCCGGCGCCACTCACAAGACCATCATGACACTGCTCGGGGAGGTGAGCTATGAGCGCAGCCGCTTTCGCCGCCGCGGCGAAACCATGTCATGGATGCCGGTGGACGAGAGCCTCGGGCTGATGGGAGGCTGGATGACGCGGCCGGCGGCGGAGGCGGCGGTGATGACCGTGGCACACTGCACCTACCAGGATGCGGAACAGCTGCTGCAGAAGGCCGGCGCGATGACGCCGTCGGCGAGCGCGCTGCAGGATCTGGTGACTGCGGTGCATGAACACTGGAGCACGGCCGAGGAGACGGTGATACCCCAGGTGCGGGAGGCCGAAGGCATTCCGGGCGCGGCGGTTTCGGCGGCGATTTCGCTGGATGGCGTGATGGTGCCGATGCGTCCCGGCGAGGATGGGCGGGCGGAGGCCTGCTGGCGCGAGGCCTCCTGCGGAACGGTGTCCTTCCTCGACAGGGAAGGAACGCGTCTTGCCGGCATTTGCCTGGCGCGCATGCCGGAGGCGGGGATGACAAGCCTGAAGGCGCGTCTCCTGAGCGAGGTTGCGAAGATCCGGGAGGCGCGGCCGGACCTGGTGCTGGTGGTGGCGGCTGACGGGGCGCTGTCGAACTGGGAATTCCTTGCGAAGCTGGATCCGCACGCGGAGGTCCTGGATGTCTGGCACGCGCTCGAACATCTTCATGTCGTCGCACAATCTGCACGTGATCCGGACAGCTGGTTCCAGAAGTGGCGCGGTGTGCTGATGAACGAACACGACGGGGTGGAGCGGGTCATCCGGGCCATACGCTACCTGCGGGACAGTTGTCACCGCGGCCGTGGAGATGTGGAGCGGGAGCTGGAATTCTTCCGCAAGAACAGATCACGCATGCGCTACCGGGCCCTGCAGGACCGCAATCTCCCGATCGGCAGCGGTGTGGTGGAGGCCGCAAACAAAAGCATCGTGTGCAAGAGATTCAAGGGTTCGGGCATGCGATGGAGCATGGAGGGCGGCCAGGCGATCATGACCTTCCGGGCACTGATCCTGTCAGGCCGGTTCGGCCGCGCGTGGAACGCACTGGCAGCAAATGACAACGCCAAACCAACCCGCCAGGCCCTCGCAGCATGAGACCAAAAACGTCGCCATCTCAAATTTACACCCAAACCATTAGGGCTATATTCTAAATGCCGGCTTTTTGCATGCCTTGAAAAAAAGAAGGGAGTGATTCCCGTATGGCGCGATTTTCTGACCTCTGACGCAGTGAGAACGAATCACACTGTGCAGCGCGGTGCATCTTGTGTTGGAGCACTTTTCCTCGCCCACCCCGAAGCCAGGAATTCAGTGGAAATCACCGGGAAATGGAAAAACTGCGGCTCGTCCAGCGTTTTTTCGCGAAAACCCGTGAAATCGGAGATCACCGCCGATCAGGCAGCAAAATAAATTCGCAATTACAAGGCATTAAAAAGAGCGCAATCCGCCATACAGAATCCACACCCAAAAAGAATACAGGGCAGGTGGAATGGTATCCTGAAAAAGGGTCAAATTATCAAATCCAGAATGGGCGTTAGATTGGGTGCAATGTTCGAAGCACCACAATCCTTGCTCTTGCTTTCCCTAATAACCCACCCCGTTGGAAATGGGTGGCCCTTGCCCTGCTCCTTCCCGGGATCTTTCTCAGGTCAATGTCGATCTCGAAACTTTTCCACATTCTCTTCATGGGTTTAGGCCAACAATCCGGTCGAGAGCGTCTTCACGACGGTCAGGAACCGCACACGGAAGTCCACAGGCAGTCTCAACTCACTTTACTTTGCTTACTGGCCATATCCTGCAATCTTCGGACAACAATATGCACCCGTGTCGAAGGGTTCTCCTGATGAAATGGCTGCCCCTCCTTGGACGCTTCATCCAAAGCCTTCTCTGCGCGTGTGCATGCTTGGTCTCGCATTGGTTTGATCTCGTCATAAAACGCATCACATTTCGCCTTGTCGTACTCAGCGAAACACGCGCGGGAGGTCTTGAGATCGCGGATGAGAGCCTCCGCTGGTGATCCCAAACCCTCACCGGTTGAATAAGGTTTGCGATCGCCAGAGACGTGGAAACAATACCAGATCTCAAAGCTGGGAATGGATGGAATGGCCACGATGGCCTGCCTTTTTGGTGCTTTGCGCGGTTTAAGCGCTTTGTCTTTGGCGATGGCTGCATTGTAGGTTTCGTGCCTGTCGCGGTCGAAGACGAGGAACACGTGCTCGAAATCAGGGTCGTTTGCCAGGAGGTCTTCGGCGTATTCAACGACACTGATCGGAGCCGAGCCCCCTTCTCCGGTAATTTTGACACTGGCCGTGGTGAGGCCCAGTTCCCTGGTCAGGCAGCAGAAGTACTCGGGTTCGGTCTTGCTGCCTTCGGTAACGATCATGACGCGTTCCCGCTCAACGCGGCGCGCGGGGCGCCGCCGCGTATCCTTGGGTGACTTACCTCGTCTCCTGCCCATGTCTGCTACCCAGCCACACGCGGCACCGCCCCATACCGTCCCTGCAGATAGCCTTTTCGGAAAGGTCGCTCATCACGTGTCTTGTAGTCCGAGAAGGGTATTAGGCGGGAGGCAAGGTCGTCGCATTTTTCGACCAACCAGATCTGATCGCGCCCGATGCAATCTTCTTCTGTGACGGTGGTGTCATGGGTGGTGAAGATTATCTGGGCATTTCGCGGGTTGCTTTTGGAAGAGCGAAACATGCGGGTTATGTAGCGGAAAGCGAGAGGGTGCAGGTGTGTGTTGAGCTCGTCGACGACTAGCGTGTAGCCGTTGTCGAGAGAGTCCATGATCGGGCCTATGAGCGCAAACAATTCGCGGGTGCCTGAAGATTCGTCATCGAAATCCAAGCGTGTTTTTGCCCCTGTCTCGTCCTTGCGATAGGTATGGACTTCCCATGTCTTCGCCCCCTCTGGAAGTAGGGACTTAAAGTGCTTCTGCTGTCTCTTGGGCAGGCTCTTGAAGTTGGTTGATTCAAGAATGCTCCGTTCTTCCACTTCCACATCTTCCAGCCGCAAGTCGGCATCTGCCAGAAATGCCATCACCCGGCCCTTCCAGTCATCGTCGTCCAGGTGCATGGCCGTAAGCGGCCTGATTGATTCCACATCGAGAATCGTTCGCAACCACCAGCTCAACCAGTCGAAGGGGCGCTCCAGGGGCGTGGCGTTGAGTTGTTTGGCGGTGCTGATAAAGAGGGCGTTTGCGCGCGTTTGCGCTATCCAGCTTTGACGTTCGCCCTTTAGGTGGGTCGCGCTTGTTTCCCACTGGTAGGCGTCACGTTCCGGATCATATTCGCGGGTGAAAATCTGGCGCTGCTTGCGCGTTGCGGAAGGGCGTTCGAAGAGCCATTCCTCCCAGATTCGTTCGGCGTCGTAGGCGAAGCCATACTGGAACAGGCTGTCGTCATGCAGGAAGGTCACTTCGAATTCCGTCGGTGCGTTGCGCCACTCGGAATGAAAGAGATGTGGTTCGAATGCTTCGATGAGCTTTTCTTCGTTCTTGAACGAGTCTCGGACGAGGGAACGAACCGTCGCCATGCTCCGAACGAGTCCGGATTTTCCGGACCCGTTGGCCCCAAAGAGACAAGCCTGTTGCAGCACGTATGGGGCACCGTTGTTGCCGGTAACCACGGCGTTCGGCGTTCCGCTGTTCGATGCGGTCATCAGGAAGTTTTGCCTGTCCCGGAAGGATCGGTGGTTTTGGACTGAGAATTCAACAAGCATGGGAGACGATCCAATTATGCGTACAATTTCTGACGAACTTTGCAAATTTTGGTACTTATTTTGAGAATTATATACTTGACGGAATATCGATTGCGCACTATATTGAATCTAAAGGAGATTTGATATGGTGCAAGCACCTGGAAGATCGGACCGAGACGGCATAACGATCATCGAATTGATGCAAATGTTCCCGACTGATGACGCGGCCCGGAAGTGGCTTGAAGCTCATGTCTGGCCCGATGGCCGTCATTGCCCGCACTGTGGATCGGAAAACACGACCGAGAATAAGGGCAAATCCGAGTCGAGGCCTTATCACTGCCGAGATTGTTCGCAGCACTTCAGTGTCCGGATTGGGACGATCATGGAAGGCTCGCGCCTCAGCTTCCAGAAATGGGTTTTCGCGATCTACCTGCACATGACCAGCCTCAAGGGCGTGTCCAGTATGAAGCTTCACCGGGATCTTGGCATCACGCAGAAAACTGCCTGGTTCATGCTCCAGCGTATCCGGGAAGCCTTCAAGCGCGACGACGACGAACCGCCATTGGGCGGACCTGTCGAAGTTGATGAATCGTTCATCGGTGGATTGCGCAAGAACAAGTCGAACGCGAAGCGGAAAGAGGCAGAAGGCCGTGGCGCGGTCGACATGACTGCGGTTGTCGGTGCCAAGGATCGCGGCAGCAACGAAGTCAGGGCCGATGTCATACAGAACACCGACGCGGCCACGCTGGTTGCATTCGTCATGGAAAACGCAGCCCAGGGGAGCCTCTTGCAAAACCCGCTGAAGACGCGATTTTTCGCCTGAAATCGACGATTCTGTTCAGGTAATCCTGGCGATCGGGGCTGCCACAAGGTATGGTGTAGTTATGCGCAACACGACCGATGGAGGCAACCCCGATGGCTCTGTCACAGACCATATCCAATCTCTGGACCCGGTTTCAAGGGGAACTTTTTCCTGGTCTCGCTGAAGAGGCCGGCCCCCTCATGGAGAAGCACAAACATCTGGTCCAGGTCCTCGACCTGGTCGAGGTCGAGCGCTTCGTCGATACGTACTGGCGCGGCCCCGGACGGCCGCAGCAGAGTCGTCGGGCCCTGGCGCGCGCCTTCATTGCCAAGGCAATTTGGAACCTCCCGACAACCCGCGACCTGATCGACAGGATCGAGGTCGATGCGCGGTTGCGCAGGCTGTGCGGCTGGCCGGGCGTGCGCTCGATCCCGAGCGAGGCGACATTCTCGCGTGCGTTTGCCGAGTTTTCGGAGGCCCGCCTTGCCGAACGGATGCACGAAGCACTGGTGAAGGAGGCCCTGGGCGGGGAACTGATCGGCCATATATCGCGGGACTCGACGGCGATCGAGGGGCGGGAGAAGCCGGCACCAAGACCGAAACCGGTGAAGGAGCCGAAGCGCAAGCGCGGCCGTCCCCGCAAGGGCGAGGAAGTGGCGAAGGAACCCGGCCGTCTCGAACGGCAGTTGGATGGCATGAACCTCGAGCAGATGCTTGATGACCTGCCGGGCGCCTGCGACCATGGGGCCAAGAAGAACGCCAAAGGCTTCCTCGTCAGCTGGATTGGCTACAAGCTGCATCTCGACACGGCCGATTGCGGCGTGCCGGTGAGCGCCATCATGACCTCGGCATCGGTCCATGACAGCCAGGTGGCGATCCCTCTTGCGACGATGAGTGCCGCGCGCGTGACCAACCTCTACGATCTCATGGACGCGGCCTATGACGCCAGCGAGATCCACCGGATGAGCGAACGCCTTGGCCATGTCCCGCTGATCGATGTCAACCCGCGCCGGGACACGGCGCTCAAGCAGGAACTGAAGCGCGAGGCCCGGGCACGACGTGCCTGTGGCCTGGTCATGCCGCAGAGTGTTCGCTACCGGATCCGTTCCGGGGTCGAGCGGACCAATGCCCGTCTCAAGGACGAGTTCGGGGCCCGTCATGTGCGTGTCCGCGGGCATGCAAAAGTGTTTTGCCACTTGATGTTCGGAGTGCTCGCGCTGACGGTTGACCAGTTGATGCGCCTCGCTGCCCCTCCCTGAACCGCCTCACCGTCCTTCGGGACGGTTCCGGCGTCCGCGACCTTCCACGGAAACGCCCTGAAAAAGCCGGCGAACGGTCGAACCCGGCCTGCGCTCCGGCTTTTTCGTTTGTTTTTCCCGCGAATCGGGAGGGAATGCCGAAAACCCGGGGATTCCGGGGTTCAAGGTCGCGCGCAAGCCCGTGCCGGAAACCCGGCACTGTTCAGCGGTCGGTCAACTCGATAATTTTGCAAGAGGTTCAGGGTGCCACGGTTTATTCGGATGACGCGGCGGCTTACAATTCGCTTGCAGACGCATTCGAACATGAAAGCGTCAACCATAGCGCTGGTGAGTACGTCCGGGAAATGGCGCACACAAATGGCGTTGAGAGCTTCTGGTCAGTCCTGAAAAGGGCGCACAAGGGCGTCTACCACAAGTTCAGCGTCAAGCACCTTCACCGCTACGTCAACGACTTCGCAGGCCGCCACAATGTCCTTGACATGAATACAATTGAACAGATGGGCCGGGTCGCGGAAGGCATGGTCGGCAAGAGGCTGACCTACGAACAGCTGAAAGCGGACAACGGTCTGCCGAGCGGGGCACGGTCATGACAAACGCTCCCGGTCTGTGCATCGGTATTTGATCTCAATTTCGACGATTTCGTAACCCCTTCGGATGGTCGTTATTCCGCCAAATGGCACGGCTGTCTTGTATCCCCAATCTGTGCATACGATATGCGCATCCCATTTGGCCATGTTGCCGGGCCGTGATGGGCAGGTACTGAAGTCGCCGGGTGTGCATGTGAGTGTGACTGTTGCGGCGGCGCGGTTGCCGTCGCTTACGAACCATTCTTCGTCCTCGACGTCGCAGCCTGTGGCGAATACGAAAGTCGCGATCATGAGTACAGCCACTCTGGTCATTGTGCAGCCCTCCATCGGCCATCAAACGCACGGCCATGATAATCAGGTACGACTGCATGCCCTTCCCGTGGGCCTGGCGCGCGGCCTCGATCACCGAGTAGGCCGCCAGGTTCCGGTCAGCGAACTCGCCGTGCTCGTGGACGTCCACATCGTCGGGGGTCCAGACATCCTTGAAGCTGGCACCGGCCGCCTTGCTACCGATCGGAGCCTCGTAATTCCGGTTCGAGTTGAAGGGCGGACCCAGGGGTAAATCAGGTCCACACAGGCATCGTTCATACCGCGAAGGACAGGCAGGTTATCGCCCGTCCAGACCGTCCCGCTGGCAAAGTTCGGATCCATGCCCGCGCACATGGCGGGAATCTCCTATTCCGTCAAGTATATAATTCCCCACAAAAGCCGCCAATTGGACTTTGCGCATTGCCCCTATGAGGACATCTTGGCGATCTTCGACAAATCGTTCTGGTCTGTACATGTTTCGCATCCGTCCCGCTTGTGTATTCTATGGGCCTGATCCAAACGTTGAGTGGTTTCCCCAAACGTGACAATTCCCCGCTGATCACAACACCAGACATGGAGAGCCACATGGCTTGAAAGAAACCGCTCGGGAACAGCATATATACGCTCGACGGACAGATATTAAACTGATTTGACGCACGCCGAATGGTCCGTGATCGAACCGCTGATTCCACCTTGAGCAATTGTGGGCCGCCCTCGCGAGTTGAACATGCGGGAGGTATTTGACGCGATCGAGTTCTTGCTCGGGACGGGATGCCAGTGGCGTGCGATTCCCAAGTGCTTACCGCCGTTTACGTCGGTCCAGAACCATTTCTACACATGCCGCCGCACGGGGTGGTCTGGAGCGAGCCATCAAAGATTGAGCTGGGTCAGAGCGCGGTCAGCGGTCCGGCCGTGAACTTGCGCCGCACCATCGAGAAGCACCCCGAGACCGACATGGACACCCTGAGCCCATGAGCATTCGAAGCAGATTACGGCTGGAGCTGTTCAAGCCTGGCCCGCGTCGATGTCCGGCACGCGAATGCGGCCGTGGCGCGGTGAAAAACAGCTGATCGGGACGGCCTCGCTTATGCGCTTCACAGCGCAGGTCCTGCGATCGACAAACACGACCAGCAGATCGTCGGCCAGCTCGAGTGTCGGTCTGGCAACGTGATGTAGGTGTCGGCATCGCTGTGTGCGTCATGCGCCTTCGACTTGACCTGCAGCTTCCGACCATCCGGGAGAGTGCCGTCAAAGCCTGCCCCGCCTTTGGGGGCCTTGACTGTGCCCGGATGCTATTCGGCCCATATCTCGGCTGCGGCCGTCATGGTTGACCCGTCGTAGTCCTTGAAAAGCTGATGCGCTTCAAAGCAGGAGCTCGAGTCATCGTTGGTGTGCTCCGCCATATTTTGTGGCCTCGTGGCTGACAACAATTGCCGGCAGGGTTCATCCAGCTGCGCCTGCGTGGTGCAGCGGAACGACACCGACCCCGATTCGCAGTCGCGCGCGCGATCAATGCTGACCTTCAATCCGAACGCGGCCGCCAGGTCTCTTTCGGCGACGCGCGTGTCGGCGTCCTTCACCGCTCGTCGCCTGCCGCGATGCCGAAACGGCTTGCCGGCCTGGTCTTCCAGGGCAAGCGCCTCGGCCCGGCGCACGGACAGTCTCTTGGCAACGATCTTCCACGTAAGCGCCTCCGGACCCGTCGCCGGCACCAGCGCGCGCTCATGTCCTGCCGACAGGTCCCCCGAATGCACCAGTCCCTGCACGGCCTTGTAATGCCCCAATCCCGGCGCGCTCAAACGGCAAGCCGGTTTCCGCTAACTCGGCGCAGGGGAGATCGCGTTGAATCAGGAGATCAGCCGGAAACGGACGGGGAACCTGCCGCCTGCATGGACAACTCTCCCACAAGTTCTTTCCAACGGTGGCAAGCGACATTGTGCTCTCCTTCCACCGGTTCCAGCATCGGTTCCACCTTGCGGCAGACGTCAATGGCAAAGGGACATCGCGTCTGGAACCGGCACCCCGGCGGGGGATCGGTTGGCGACGGGATTTCGCCCTCAAGCTTCTGGGCCCGTCCAGTATCATCGGGATCAAGTGACGGAATCGCGGACAGCAATGCCCGCGTGTAGGGATGACGCGGCTGTTTGAACAGGGTCCTGGTAGGCGCCGTTTCAACCAATCGCCCGCAATACATCAGCGCCACGTGGTCGCAAATCAGGGCGACAACACTGAGATCGTGACTGATGAACAGGAATGTCAATCCCAGCTCGTCCTGAAGGGATCTGAGAAGGTTGAGCACGTCCGCCTGGATCGAGACGTCCAGTGCTGCCACGCTTTCGTCAGCGACAACGAAACGGGGGTGGGACACCAATGCGCGTGCAATCGAGATTCTCTGCCGCTGCCCTCCTGAAAACGCGTGCGGAAACCGCCGAAGGTGCTCCAGGTTCAATCGGCACTTGGCCGCGATTTCGCGCACCCTCAGGTCGGTTTCCTCGCGACTCGACGTCAATCCCATCACTTCAAGCGGTTCGGCGATGATGTCCCGAACCGTCATTCTCGGAGACAGGGCCGCGTAAGGGTCCTGAAATATCAGTTGCGCGCGGCTGCGATAATCCTTGAGCTCCGCCGGACGGATTGTCGTCAGGTCGTATGTAACGTCTTCATCGCTGTAGACCACTTCCCCATGGCTGATCGGTGCCGCCTTGAGCAGCGCGCGGCCAAGCGTGGTCTTGCCGGATCCGGACTCTCCGACCAGCCCGTAAAAACTCCCCTTGAGGATATCGATGTCGACATTTTCGACCGCGCGGACATACGATTTTTCCTGAAACAGGCCGCCCCCGATCGGGAACTGGACAGACAACGACCGGGCAGAAACCAGAACATTGTCATCCATTGTGTGCCACTCCCTGGCCATTTGCCTTGCCAAAGAGATGACAGGCGACACGGTGTTCAGCATCGACGTCGGAAAACACCGGGATTTCGCGTCGACAAGCGTCTCCGGCAACAGAGGGGCAGCGGGTCGAGAAGACGCACCCGCCTGGTCTTTCCAATGGCGAAGGGATGTCGCCGGGAATGGGCGTGAGCGGCGCGTCCAGGTCGTCGATCTTTGGCAGGGCCGCGATCAATCCCTTGGTATACGGGTGCTGCGGGTCATGAATCACCGCTTTGACCGGCCCGTATTCGACAAGGCGCCCGAGATACATGACTGCGACCGTGTCTGCCGTCTGGGCCACGACGCCGAGGTCATGCGTTATGAATATGATCGCCATGCCGAAATCGGCGACGAGGTCTTTCATCAGGTCAAGCACCTGAGCCTGAATCGTCACATCGAGAGCCGTGGTCGGTTCGTCGGCAATCAGGAGCCTCGGACGAGTTGACAGCGCCATGGCGATCATTGCCCGCTGGCGCATGCCACCTGACAATTCGAAAGCATATTGATCGAAACGCTTCGGCGCGTCCGATATTCCCACCCGTTCAAGCATCTCGATCGACAGGTTCTTGCAACCGGAAACCGACATGTCCGTGTGGATACGCAGTTGCTCGACCATCTGCCTGCCGATCGTGATCGCCGGAGCAAAACTCGCCATCGGCTCCTGGAAGATCATCGAAATGGACCCGCCACGCACAACCTGCATCTCCCGCGACGTCCTGAGAGAAAGGACATCGACCTGGCCGCTCTCCAGATGAAGAGTAATACGCGAACGCTCGGCATAAACCGCGTTGCCGGGATTCAGCTTCATCAGTGCCTTGGCCGTAACCGACTTTCCTGATCCACTTTCCCCGACCAGCCCCATGACGTGGCCCGGCTCGATCGAAAACGACATGTCCTCGACGGCCGTGATGCGCCCTTCGTCAGTATCAAACTGCAATGTCAGGTTTTCGACTTCGACCAGTGCCGTCATCGCGACACATCCGAATAGGGATCAGCCGCATCGCGCAATCCGTCACCGACAAAGACAAATGCCATAACAAGCGTGATGAAAAAGATAACCGGAATGAAGTACCACTGGTAATTCAGCAGAACGTCGGCATTGGTCACGTTCTGCAACATGACCCCGAGAGAATTGACCGGGTCCTTGAGGCCAAGGCCGATAAAGCTGAGCGCGGTTTCGGACAGCACCATGTAGGGAAAGGATATGACCAGGTCGACGACGATATAGCTGGTAAAGCTCGGCAACAGGTGCCTGCGAATGATGTGCCCCCCCGAAGCTCCGCAAAGCTGGGCAGCGAGAACATATTCCTGGTTGCGTTCGGTCAGCAGGTGAGTCCGGACCCTGCGGGCAAGCGTCGGCCATCCGATGAAACCCAGGATGATCGAGATGAAGAAGAACCGCATCTCTGCGCTCCATTCATCCGGAACAAACGCGGCCAGCGCCATGAACAGCGGGATCGCCGGAATCGTGCGCACACTGTCCGTGAACATCTGAATGACGGAATCCAGCCACCCTCCGTAATAGCCGGACACCCCTCCTATGATCAGTGCCAGGACAAACGCGATCATTACTCCGATGGTTCCGACCGCCAGCGAGGTATTGATGGCGTGAAGCGTTCTCGAAAAAATGTCCTTGCCGCCAGAGTCGGTCCCGAACAGATGGATCATCCCTTCGTCAACGCCGAAAAGGTGCCGGTCGAGCTTGAGAAAGGGAATCCTGAGCAGGGTGTATTTGCTCCCTTTCGGGAAAAATACGACGTACCGCCTCTTGTCCCTGTTGGCCTTGGTCACCCAGCGGAAATTCGTCTCGATCGACCTGCTCCGCTCGTAGGTATAGATGAACGGCCGGAGCGAACACCCGTTTTCGTCACAGAATTTCGGGATCTGCGGCGCCCCGTTCTGATACTCCTTGTCGCGACCTGCAATGGTCGGATTGTAAGGCGACAGGAACGGTGCAAACAGTCCGCAGATGACCAGGAATATCAGGATATAACCGGCGATCATCGCCGAACGGATCTTGCGGAACCTTGCCCAGACCAGCTGCCACTGGGACGCGGTGAAATAGGCTTCCTTTCGTTGCTGGTCGATGTTCGGGTCAGTCCCGCCGGAAGTACCGCCCTTCCCCGTGTCGGCCTGCAGCGTTTCTTGCATCGGAGTCTCGCTCATCGTCTCAGCCCAGGATGCTGCGGCGGACCCGCGGGTCGGTCAGCGCGAGCAGAATGTCGGTCAGGAAGTTCAGGGTGACAATGCTCGCCGTTAGCAGGAAGATGATTGCCCCGGCAAGCTGCTGATCATTGGACCGCGCCAGCGCCTCGATCAGCAGCGCACCGGCCTCCGTCAGAGTCATGATCAACGCCACCACCGGCAATTCATTGAAAATCCGGTTGAGGTCGAAACCAAGCGAATTGACTATGGGGCCGAAAGCATGCCTGGCCGGGTAGCGAAGCAGGAGTCGTCGACCAGAAACGCCCCTCGCCGCAGCCGCCGTCACGTAGAGTTTGCCGATCTCATCGGCCATCAATGCCCTGACTGTCTGGATGGCAAAGGCAGTTGCCGACCATCCGAGAATAAAGACGGGCAGCCAGACGTGGCCGAGGAAATCCAGCGCCCGATCGTATGACCATTCGGCATCCCTGAATTCCTTGGAGAACAGCCCGGTCAGGCTCTCCCCGAAATAGACCGTTGCAAACAGCATGATCAGAAGCGCGAGCAGGAAGTTCGGCAGGGCGAGGCCGAGATAACTGACCAGGCGCAATGAGTTGTTGAGAAGCGGGCTGTTGGCTGTGACCGAAATGATTCCGACTGGAATCGCCACCAGGTAGGCGAGCACGAGCGCCGTCAGGCAGATACCCAGTGACAGCCAGAACTTCTCCCCGAGAAGATTGTTGATGTTGACCCGCAGGATGCAACTGTCGCCGAAGTCGCCGCGAAATGCGTTCCCCAGCCAGGTCACCCAGCGCACCGCGAAGGGACGGTCGAGCCCCAGCCGGGTCCGTTCGGCATCGATGTCCTGCACCGTGATCTGCTGGCCTTGGGTGTTCTTGAATGCAAGGTAGCGCTCGGCGCAGTCGCCCGGCACCAGTTCCATCAGGGAAAACACGATGAAAGAGACCAGGACCAGCGTCATGCAGGCCATCACGGCCCGGAAGGCAGCAAAACGGAGAAACTGGACCATGTATGTTCCTGTTCCGTCGTTGTCCAATCAGACGTACCGCCGCTCGCCAAGGCAAGGATTTCAACTGCCGGCGGCCGTCGGTTCGGAACGGGCGCCCGAAAAAAGGCGCCCGTTCCAATTTCGTTCAAATCATTCGTCGAGATACCACTGTGTCGCCCGGTACGGGTAGGTCCGGTAGTACTCGTACGAGTGAGTCTTCATGACCTCGAAATTCTTCAGGGCATTTCGCTGATAGATCGGGGCCGGAGCCTGAACCGTGCCAATGAACAGCAGATTGGTGACCATGTTCTCCACCATCCGCGAACCCAGCATCTCGAATTCCTCGGAACCGGATGCCGCCGACTGGAAGGCGTTGATGTCGTCGATCAGTTGCTTGACGTAGTCCGGCGGTTCGACGCCATTGGCGCCGCCTGAGTCTACCCATTCTGCCCACAGCATTCCGGTCCGGTGGCCGAAGTAGTTTTCAAAGGGCGGAACCCAGAGCTCGTTGTTGCCGAGAACGATGGCCAAAGGCTGGCTCTTGCGCCACATGCCGACATCGAGAAGATTCGCCGACTGGGCACTCCGGTACTCATCCGGCGTCACTTCCTTGACCGTCGTCTGCAAGCCCACGTCCGCCCAGTACTGGCCGACGAGTTCGACAACCTGTCCCGCGATTCCCTGGGTTGAGAACTGCATGTTGACGACGATTTTTTCGCCGTTCGGCAGTTCCCTGAACCCATCGCCGTCGACATCCATCATGCCGATTTCATCGAGAAGCGCATTCGAGCGGTCCGGGTCGAACTCGGTGAAATGTGTCAGCCACTTGTCATCGATGAATTCCGGCTTCGGCGAGAAGCCAATGTATTGCCTCGGGGTGCCGAGTCCGAAGAAGGCGATCTCGTTCAGTTCATCCCGGTTTATGGCCAGTGACATGGCTTGACGGAACCGGAGATCGCCGTACACCTTGCGACGTTCAGGGTTTTCATGGGTCACGTTGAAAGAGAAATTGGAAAGGGTGATTTCCGGTCTCAGGTGGACGGTGAAATCACCGGATTCCTGGTTCTCAAGAAGCAATGGCGCCGACGGCAACTGCAATGACTGAGACTTGTAGTCAGCCTCACCGTTGACCAGCTTGAGAATGCGAACCTCGTTGTCGTTGGCGTAGACCTCATCCTGTTCGTTTATGTACGGCAACTGGTTCCCGGCCGTGTCGACCTGGTGGAAATAGGGGTTGGCGACCAGGTGCCGTCCATCCGGAGTGTCGGCAGTGTAGATGTGCGACTCCAGAGTCGGAACCACGTCTGCAGGCAGATTGGCAACCCTGTCCGGGCTGTTGAGCAATGGCGACGGCGTATCGGTCCAGTCGGAACTGCCGAAATAGGCCGAAAGCACTGCCAGGCCGTTCTCAAATCCGGCCTCCTGTGCCAATGCGTCCGCATCAGGATTCATGTCAGGATGAAACCGGCCAAGAAAGTGCTTCGGCTGGAATCCCTGGGCAAACGACGTTGCGAAGTGGGCGAGGAGGCCCGGTTTCGGCGCAGGAAGATTGAACCTGACTGTTTGCGGGTCGAGGATTTCGACTTCCATGCGTTCCCCTGCCACCAGCACGTAGTCCTTCGGTTTTTCAATGATTTTCGGGTCAAGCGCCAAGTTGTCGTACCAGAACTTCACGTCCTCTGCGGTAAAGGGAGCGCCGTCCGACCAGCGATGGCCCTTGCGCAAGAAAAATGTCAGCTGAGTGAAGTCGTCATTCCACTCCCAGTCCTTCGCAATATTCGGCACGATGGTCTGAAGATCGTCCGAATACCTGACCAAGTTGACGTGGCGAACCGAAAGAAAGTCGGAGGTGCCGGCTTCGGTGGCATTTGAAAGAACGTCCAGCGTATCGCCATACTTTCCAATTGAATGATACGGCGCCATGACCAGAGGTTCTTCCGGAAGGCGTTCCGAGAGCGGCGGCAAGTCCGGGTTCCCGCGAATCCTGGCGTTCAGCGCCCCGATATCGGGATTCTCGCTGAAGCTCAGTTCGCAATCTGCCAGAGTTTCGAACTCGGACAGTTCATATTGTTGCGGATATTTCCCGGCCGGCACGCCCATGGAATCGGCGATGGTAACCGGCGGACATTCGGCGAATGCAATTCCGGCGCTGGCCAGAACGGCAGCACCCGAAAGGAATCCTACTTTCATTATCTTCCTCCTTATTGTTTGACTTCCTGTTCGATCGGACCGGTTACCTGCCAAGGAGGCGTTTCCGGATCCTGTCGAGTTCTCATGGCCTACTGAACTGCACGTCCTGACCGGTTCGGGCCAGTCCGGCAATCGTCTGATTTCGTCCTGTGTGTGTTTTTCCCTACCCCTGCTTGCTTTCCGTATCAACCTTGGCAACCGCGGTTGATCCGAGTCAGCACAAACGATTTCCGAATCAAGCGTTCTCGCACCCTCCGACACGCGAAACGCACTTTCGCATTAACATTAATATGTAACGGCCTTATGACAAGAATTGTCAAGAATCCAGTTCAATGTTCAGTTCCGAACGACGGGAATCCCCGCGCGGCAGGCTGCCAAGTGTCAAAAAGCCTGTTTCCGGGCTTGTGTACCTGTCTTCGGCGATTCCACAGGACGAAATCACCGGCGGCCGATTTCGGAAGATCACATGTCCCTTGTCGGCCCTGATATTCAGCTTCCTAGTGCCTCCAAAAGGGGTTCAGGACTCTGGGCCTTGTTCCAGCCGTTGCCGACGGGGCTCTGCGTCGCCGACTACAGATTCCTTTGGTTTCCCTGCACCTTCCTCGAACCCGCAAGACAGCCGAGACGCATATCGGGCGATTGGCAAGCTGCACTTCACGGCCAGAATCAAAAACACAATGGGAAAGAGAATGTTCTTGATCGCAATCGCGACGAGAAGATCGGTGGCGTTTACTGCACCTTGCACGAGGAGTCTTCCGACCTTCTCCTTGAGTTGCCAAATGCCTCCCGTTCCCATGTTCCATATCCAGTCCCAAAGCGAGTCGCACGATTCGCCATCAATGCGTAGGTCGATGCACACAAACGCCTGCTCGCTTTCACTGATCGCATCCACAAGGCGGCGTTCCGCCTCACCGAGTTCCTGCCGCCGTTCTTCCACATCGTCCCAAGAGCAGAATGGGAGCCGGATCCATTCGCATATAGCCCAAGCCTCCTCGGGCCGGTCAGTCAAAGCATCCAGTCGTTCCATTTCTTGTTGAACAACCGCCAGCCATTTCTTGACCTCATCCCTATCGACGCCAACATGGCGGACGTTAATGCCGTCGCGAATGGACTCGACGACCTGGATCAATGTCGCTGTTGTTCCGGGGTTATCTTGACGCAAATGAAACAGGAGGGAGGATAAGCGGGACCTGCCAATGCCGCAGTTGCTGGCAAGCACGGCAACGGCGTTCCCCGGCGATAGTAGGAATGGTCACGTTCATTCCAATCCCTGAAACGCCTTGAAATTAACAATCCAGCAAAACCTTCGAAGTCGGGAATAGGCACCAGTTCAAAGGTCCCGATGATTGCGGTACAGATCAATTTTTGCTCGCAAGGACTCGAAGCTTGACTTGTTCGGAAGCCTCACGCACTTGCCTTGGAGTCCCCGGATTTCGCTGAAAGCTTTGTTCCAGATAGGCTGTCAAATCTCTTTGAAATGTTAAATCAACATAATCAAAGCCATGCCACACTCACATCGACCGGAGATATCCTATTCTTGCCTTTCTTCAAGAATGGCCGCTTCAACAATCGATAAGGCACGGTCCAGATCATTCCTGCCGATAACCAGTGGCGGCGACAGCGTGAGGACGTTTCCCTGGGAAATCTTGAAGCTCAGGCCTGCATCCAGACAAGAGTACAGGATGCGCTCCGCACGGCCAGGGTCAGGAGCCCTGCTTTCGGTTCCCTCGACGATCTCGACACCGAAATGCAGGCCGCGTCCCCGGACATCTCCGACAATCGTCCGACCGGCCCCGGCCGCGAATTCCAGAAGTCGGCCCATGGCATGGTCGCCAAGTACGCGCGCCTGTTCGACGAGGCCTTCGGAATCAATGACGTCAAGCGTTGCGACGGCGGCGCTGGCGGTGACGGGATTCTTTTCGTGGGTGTAGTGGCCGATGGCGAAATCTCCCGCGACATCAAGGTGTTCGCGTGAAATCACCGCAGCGATCGGCAGCACGCCCCCGCCAAGCGCCTTGCCCAAGACCAGAATATCAGGATTCACCTGGTCGTGTTCGCAGGCAAGAAACCGCCCCGTCTTGCCCAGGCCCGTCGGAATCTCGTCGAATACAAGCAGAACTCCAAATTCGTCACAGGCCTGCCTCACCGACTTCCAGAATCCCTGCGGCGGGACGTATGGGATGGCTCTCATCGGTTCGGCTATGAACGCCGCGACATCGCCCTCCCGGCCTAGGACGTACCGGATCATCTCGGCACAGGCGAGGCCACAGGCCTCGGGTTCGGAGTGGCCGTATGGGCACCGATAACATGCGAAAGGAGCGACATGCTCCGTTCCCGGCAGCAAGGGGCCGGCAATGTGCGAGCGAAAGGTCGAATCGCCGCCGACCGAAGCGGCCCCGAACCCGGCACCATGAAACGAGTCCCAGAACGACAGTGTCTTGAATCGACCTGTCGCGGCCCTCGCGATCCTGAGTGCAACTTCAATTGCATCCGAGCCGCCCGTCGTGAACAGGACTTTCCCCTCATCCCATGGAGATCGTTCGACAAGCATTTCGGCAAGCCGAACCGCGGTCTCATTGGTAAACCGGCGAGGAGAAAAACTCAGTTCTTCGAGCTGGTTCCGAATCGCCGAAATGACAGCCGGGTGCCCGTAGCCGACGTGATGCACGGAGTTGCCATGGAAATCCATGTACCGGCGACCTTCCAGGTCCTCGATCCAGATTCCCTCCGCCCGCCTGATGGTTCCGAGGCATGGTGTCGAGAGACTCTGGTGCAGGAACGCTTCCGAGTCGCGCAGAAGCAGGTCTCGGGAAACCTTGCCCAGAGATGCGTCCTGCCAAGACCTGCGAGCAGGCGACCAGCCGGATTCACCTTCCGTATGAATCGTCTTCCGGGTCAAGACGTGGCCACCCGGTTCCTGGCCGCAGGCTTTTCGGAGCATTGGGGGCGCATTCGACGATTCCGGATCACGGCGGGCGCGGTCGGTA
Source organism: Paracoccaceae bacterium (assembly GCA_963664045.2). Lineage (GTDB taxonomy): Bacteria > Pseudomonadota > Alphaproteobacteria > Rhodobacterales > Rhodobacteraceae > JAPPHA01. Next base: position 110,161 of record CAXXGT010000012.1, read on the forward strand.
TGGCAAACGGGCCATGCTCAATTCCAGGGCAGTGAGTACGTCTTGACGTTCGTGTAACTTTTCATCGCCTCCAGGACACCTTCCTTGTACCCCAGACCGCTGTCCTTGATTCCCCCGAACGGGGACATCTCGATGCGGTAACCCGGCACCTCCCAGATGTTGACTGTCCCGACATTGAGTCCGCTGATGTATTTCTGCATGCGTCTGAAATCATTCGTGCAAACACCGGACGACAGTCCGAATGCGGTGGAATTCGATATTTTCATGACGTCTTCGTCGTCATCGGGAACCCGAATGATCGGGATGACCGGCCCAAATGTTTCTTCCACGACCAGTTCACAGTCTTTCGGCACCCGATCCAGGACGACCGGCGGCAGCAGGGCGCCGGCACGCCCGGGGTGATAGAGAATTTCCGCTCCGGCTTCGGCGGCACCCTCTATTCTCATGTCGATCATACGGGCGGAGTCTTCATGGACGACCGTGCCCAGGTCGGTCTCTGGATCCATCGGATCACCGAAACGGATCTGTCTCGCGCGGTCATCGACCAGTGATACGAACCGGTCGGCGACTCCTTCCTGGCAAAGTATGCGCTTGACTGCCGTACACCGTTGTCCGGAATTCTTTGTCGCCCCCAGAACGGCCAGTTCGGCGGCCTGTTTCAGGTCGTCGTCCGAAAGGTCATTGCAAACGATCAGGGGATCGTTTCCGCCCAGCTCAAGCACGGTTCTCCGGTACCCGGCGGTTTCCGCGATCATCTTTCCGACGGGGATCCCTCCCGTGAACGTAATCAGGTCGATATTCGGATTCCTGATCATTTCAGGACCGATGACATCCGGCCAGCCTGTCAGGACCGAGAACATCTCCGGCGGCAATCCTGCCTCATAGAGAATATCGACGAGGATCATTGCCGAAAGCGGCGTCAGTTCGGTTTGCTTGCACACCATGCAGTTGTTGGTCGCGATGGATGGCGCGACCTTGTGGGCCACCATGTTGAGCGGGTGGTTGAACGGAGTGATCGCCGAAATCGCCCGCAGCGGTTCACGCAACGTGAAAATCCTTCGCCCCTTCCCCTGTGGCGTCAGGTCGCAGGAGAACACCTCGCCATCGTCGTGAATGCAGAGCTGTCCCGCCAGCATGAAGACATCATTGGCGCGTCCGACTTCGTAAACCGCATCCTTGTAGCAGATACCCAGCTCGAGAATCAGTGTCCTGACGATTTCTTCCTTCCGGTCGAGAAGCCGTTCGCCCGTCCGGAAGAGTATCTGCTGGCGTTCATAGCGACTCAGCCGCGGCTCGAAACCGCCGGCAATCCGGAATGCTTTCTCTGCGTGCCGCGGGACCCCGCAAGGGACCGTCGCGATCACTTCTCCCGTAAAGGGATAGACGACATCAATTTTGTCTTCGGTGGAAACCCTGTCTCCGGCGATGCGCATCGATTCCCGTCTGAAGTCACCCGATTGTTTCCCCACTGACCCGATCTCCCCTGTCTTGTCGTTTCCCGTCCTTGTCCCGTAACCCTGAACGACCGCTCGAAAACGGGCCGCACACGGTCGGGCACATGCCTATGGCGATACCTGCACCTGCCCGGAGCCTGCCGGGTCGAACGCTGCTTTCGTCGCGTAATACAGCGCATCGAAGTTCCGCAGCCGGGGTACCGCGGGCAAGCTGACCATTCGGTTGACAACGAACGGGACAATCTGTTCGAAGAGCCCGCCGTGCGACCTCAGGGGCCGGTCGAGCGCCTCGAGATCGTGCCTGTTCCGCGAACTCCCGATTGTCATGTTGATCGACGACAGCAGCACGATGTCACCAATCCGGTCAGGCGGAAGCTCGAATCGTTCTGCCGCATCGGTGCCGGTCAAGACTGTCTCCAGGTCCGGAATTGATTTCAGCCGTTCGATCATGGCGGACAGGTCGCAGCCGTCTTCCAGGTATACAGTCGCGTAGGAACCCAGGGCCCCGTGATGAACGACGTAGGGATCGGTAATCGGAAGAATGACCCGAGATCTTCCAGGTCCCAGCCATTCATCGAGGAGATCCTGCACGTACAACACGGCCGGAGACCCGTCGGGTGCGTGTTTGGCGTTCATTCCATGGTCGGCCGTCATCACGATGACGGCTCCCTGGGCGTCGAGTTCACCGAGGTACCGGTCAACCATGGAATGGAATTCGTTCGCAACGGTTTCACCGGGCGCATGCTTGTGCTGTATGAAATCCGTTGTCGTGAGATACATGAGATCCGGTCGCCATTCCCTGAGCAACCTCACCCCGGCAGCAAGAACGAACTCCGAGAGCTTCGACGAATAGACGTCCGGCTGAGGCATGCCGACCCAGCCCGCGGCACCAGGCAAGCCGTTCGTTTCAAAGGTCGTGTCGGCAGAGCGTTCGGCGGAAAAACAGACAGCATTGCCTGTCCCGCAATCCAGGCCTGCTCCCAGCAGCGCGCGAAGCTTGTCCTTCGCGGTGACGACCGCTACCCTGGCTCCTGATTTCTGGAATGCCCTGAACACGGTCTCGGCTCTCAGGAACGACACGTCGTTCATCATCACTTCTTCACCGGATTCCCGGTCGAGGAACGTGTTTCCCGAGATTCCGTGGATGGCAGGAGGAGACCCCGTGGCGATCGACAGGTTGTTCGGATTCGTGAAGGACGGGATTGCCGAATACGCAGGTCGCGAGATTCCGGACCTGCGGATCCTTTCGAGATTCGGCATGAGTCCGGCCGAAATCGCCTTGTCGAGATACGCGGGCTCGCATCCGTCGATACAGATCACGACTGCCGGAACGAGGGGCGTTCCGTATTGCCGTCCGTTGACGGTGACAGGCGCACCCATCACCAGCTTCCCGATCGGCTTGCGGGGGCCGGGTGGGCGTCGACCTCGGGTTCGCCGTCGGGAATGCCCAGTTCTGTCAGCGTCTCTGCCACGGCCTTCACCGCACGTTTCATGACACCTGCATCGAGCTTGCCGATACAACCCATTCGAAAACTGTCCGCAGCCGTCAGTTTCCCCGGATAGAGGACAAATCCCTTGTCCTTCATCGCCTCGTAGAACTGTTCGAAGACAAAGCCTTCGTATCGAGGACAAAGGAAGGTCACGATGATCGGCGAGAGCCAGGCATCCGGAAGCAATGTCCGGAACCCGAGTTCGCGCATACCGTTGACCAGCGTGTTCCTGTTTTGTTCATAGCGACGCATCCGTCCTTCGACACCACCCTCGCGTCGATGTTCATCCAGCGCGTGGAGCATGGCAGCCACGACGTGCGTCGGCGGGGTGAATCGCCATTGGCCGGTTCGGTTCAATCCTGTCCATTGCGCATGCAGGTCCAGGCTGAGGGAATGGCTATTTCCTTCCGCCGCCTCAATAATTGGCGTTCTGGCAATCACGAATCCGATTCCCGGAACGCTTTCCAGGCACTTGTTGGACGAGGCGGCCAGCGCGTCAAACCGGATCGTGTCCCAATCGACGGGCAACGCACCAAATGCGCTCATCGAATCGACGAGCAGGGTCCGTCCTCGCTCTTTCACCATTGCCGAAATCCCGGCAAGCGGGTTCAGGATTCCGGAACTGGTCTCGCAGTGAACGACGGCCACGTGAGAAATTCCGGGGTGCTCATCAAGTGCGACAGCTACATCCTCGATGGTCACCGGCAGACTGTCTCCCTTGTCAACGGAATGGTATGCACGCCCAAGACGGCGAAGGATTTCGGCCATGCGGTGGCCGTAAGCGCCGTTGATCAATACGAGAGTTGTTGCGTCGGGCGGGATCAACGAGCCGAGCATGGCTTCGACCGCGAATGTCCCGCTGCCCTGGACGGGCACACATTCGAGACCGCCGCCCTGCCCGCCGGCGATTTCAAGCAACCTGGCCCGGAGCGTGGCCGTCATGTTCCGGAAATCCAAGTCCCGCGACCCCCAGTCCTTCAGCATCGCAGTCTTGACCCTCGCTGACGTGTTGAGTGGTCCGGGCGTCAACAAATACGGCGGATCTGCGACATCCAGGTCGAAACCGGGGAAATCGACTGCCATTCCAGGCCCTCCCGAATGTCCGGCAGATTCCGGATGCAATCGGAGCATGCTATTCCTTGCGCCCTCGGACGTAAACACTCGGATTCCCTTTCCCGAAATGCTGTCGAAGGCGTTCTTTGACCACTGCCTCGCATGGCTCCAAATTCGCGGAAGCAACCAGGAAGCTGGAATGGCGCCGGAGATTCTTGACGTAATTGGCGTTGGAGTTGCAGTGGCGGGCCTGATCCTGAACCGCCAGCGGAATGGCGCCGCGCGCATGGACCGGTTGGATAGCCGCATGGAACAGCTGGAAGGCCTCCGCGAAGCCATCGTGCACCGGATCGCCGCCTAGATTCCCTGACAAACACACATTTGTCTTCAACGCAGGGGAACCGACGAGGTTCCTGGCGCGGGAGGGAACGGCACCATTGCCAAGGGCGATTACGGGGCACCTCGTCGCTATGGGGACCGCCGCACCCTTGATTCCGTTGTGTTCAGAGGTCGAACCCCTGTTGTCCGGGTCCTCCGCCCGGGCGCCGAATGCTGGCCGGTCGCATTGCCGGTGTTTCATGAAACGTGGCAAGTCGGAGACCCTTCGTTCCATTCGACCGGAGACCTGGCGTCCCGATCAATCTCAACATGTCGACGCCGGCATCGATCGCTTTCCGCTTTCGTTCCTCGGGATTTGCCAGTTTCCGCCTCAATCAAGCGTTCGATGTGAAATTCGTTCGCGGCGTCACCGACTTGGTAACGACCGCGTCCCTGACTGCCTTTGCGGACGGCCGCTCGATCGAGACCGTTCAGATCGTTTTCACCTCAAACATGTGTTGCCTTTTTGGCAACGCATAGAACGAAAAATTGTAATTCCCGCGAACGTGTCGCGAGGCTATTGTCGTTCAACGAACATTAGGGAGGTCACCAATGGCAAAGCACAATCATTACCTCGCGTCACCCAATCGTCGACGGATCCTGCAATACGGTGCAGCCCTCGGCGGGGCCGCGGCCACAGCGTCGTTCGTCTCGGTCGAAGCGCTCGCGGCCGACACTGCAAAGGTCAACATGCAACTCGGCTGGCTTGCCAGCAACGGCATCATGGGCGAGGTCGTGGCCAAGCGCATGGGCTACTACGAAGAGGAAGGCCTCGAACTCGAGGTCACGCCGGGCGGTCCCGGGGTGGATGGTGTGGCTTCCGTCGCGGCGGGACGCGCCGAGATCGGTCAGCTTTCTTCCAGCCCGTCCCTGATGCTGGCCCGCTCGGCCGGAATCCCGATCAAGGCTTTCGCGGCGGGCTTCCAGAAGCACCCGTTCACCTACTTCTCGCTCGAGAACAACCCCATCCGCTCCCCCCAGGACATGATCGGCGAGACCATTGCAACCCAGCCGACGGCAGTAATCCTGCTCCGGGCACTGCTGGCGAAAAACGGTATCGCCGAGGATCAGGTCGAGGTGGTCAAGATGGGGAGCGACATGAACCAGCTCATGACCGGCCAGGCCGCCGCGGTCACCGGCTGGATGACCAACACAAACGCACTCAAGGTCCTCGGCGGCGGTCGTGTCGACATGATGCTGTGGGACGCCGGGATCCAGCTCTACGCAAACGTCTACTATACAACCGACGACATGCTGGCGAACCACTCCGACGTCCTGACCCGTTTCCTCACCGGCTCTGCCAGGGGGTGGAGCGAAGCCCGGAAGAATCCCGAGACCGGCGTCGACCACCTGGTGGCAGAGTACAAGAACCTGAGCCGCGAGAGCGAACTGGAAGCAGTCGGCCTCGTGCTCGGGTTCTCGTTCGATGACACGACCGCGACGGACGGCTGGGCAGCCATGAATTCGGCCAACTGGCAGGCACAGATTGACACCTACGCGGAACTTGAGCAGTTCAAGGGGGAGACACCGACCGTGGATGATGTCATGACCACCGAAATCCTGGAAGCCACGGAATCGCTGAGGAAGCAGATTGGATGACAGCTGCCACCGCTGCGGCGTCGAGGGCTGAAACCTCTGTCGCCGCAGCAATCTCGGTTCGCGACCTGTCGGTTCGTTTCGATGGAGACGCCGGCAGCATTACCGCACTGGACAGGGTTGGCTTCGAGGTTCCGGAGGGCGGATTCGTTACAATGCTGGGGCCTTCCGGGTGCGGAAAATCAACCCTGTTGCGCGCCATCGCGGACCTGGTTTCGATCAGCGGCGGCGGGATCAGTGTCTTCGACCGTACGCCGGAACAGGCCCGCCGCGCGCGCGATTTCGCCTTCGTTTTCCAGGACGCGACGCTTCTTCCATGGCGCAGCGCAATCGAAAACGTCCGCCTGCCGCTGGAAGTCGGCAAGCACAGCGGTGCCGTCGAGCAGCACGCGGAGCCCGAAACACTGCTTGCACTTGTCGGCCTGGAAAGTCGCGAGAACGCCTTGCCGCACGAACTGTCGGGTGGAATGCGCCAACGGGTGTCCATAGCCCGGGCGCTCATTTACCGGCCGCGTGTGCTGCTGATGGACGAGCCTTTCGGCGCCCTGGACGAGATCACCCGCGACAAGCTCAACGAGGAACTCCTGCGCATCTGGCGCGAGACCGGCACGACGATCATGTTCGTCACCCACTCGGTCCCCGAGGCGGCGTTCCTCGGCCAGAAATGCATCGTGTTGTCTGCCCAGCCCGGGCGGGTGCGCGAGTATGTGGATATCGACTTCGCTGAGCCGAGGCTGCTTGGCATGCGCGACACGCTCGAGTTCGTGCAGGTCACCGCGCACCTGCGCAGCCTACTGGAAGAGGCCCGATGACGTCTGCGGAAATCGACAGCAAAGGCGCGCCGACGGCGATAGGTGCCGGCCGGGAAGCGCGCACGGAGCGCACGTCCTTTTTGCGGCACCGCCATGCGCCGCCAATCCTTGCCGCGGCGGGGATGCTGGTGCTGTGGCAACTCGTTGTTACCGGGTTCGGCGTACCGAGTTACATTGCACCCAGCCCTGTCCAGGTCCTTCGTGTGTTCGTCGAAGAGGGCGAAATCCTGTGGATCACCTTCTGGCCGACCCTGCTCGAAGCAGTGGCCGGCTTCGCCCTCGGCAACTCCATCGCGGTCGTGCTGGCGGTGTGGTTCGTCCACAGCCGGCTGGCGGAGCGCGCCTTTTACCCCATCGCGGTCTTCATCAACACAATCCCGATCATTGCCATCGCGCCGATCCTGGTGCTGATGCTGGGCAACGGCTACGCACCGAAGATCGTCATCGCCGCGCTCATCTGTTTCTTTCCCACCCTGGTCAACATGGTGCGCGGCCTCAAGGCGGTCAGCCCCCAGATGCTGGAACTGATGCGGGTGCTGTCTGCCAGTGACAGGGAAGTCCTGTGGAAAATTCGGTTTCAAAGTGCCTTGCCGTTCCTATTCGCGGCGCTGAAGATCGCGTCAACCACGTGCGTCATCGGCGCCATCGTCGGTGAGTGGATCGGCTCCAACTACGGCCTGGGCTCCCTGATCATCGAGGCCACGTACAACTTCCGCGCCCCGTTGCTGTACGCCACCGTGATCCTGGGGGCAGGCCTCGCGGTGGCGTTCTTCGTGATCACGACCCTCCTCGAACGGCGGATCCTGAAGTGGAAACCGGGCGCGGTCTACTGAGATGAATGATCGGGAACACCGGAAGTCGGCGCCCGGAAAGTGGACAGATGATGGAGACAAACGCATGGCACACAAGGAAACATTGACTCGAGCCGGGTGCGACGTTCCGGTGGTCGCCACCTGTGGCGTCGCGGTCGTGGGCGGCGGGCCGGCCGGAATCGCGGCCGCGGTATCCGCCGCGCGCAACGGCGCGCCGACAGTACTCGTCGAACGCTATCCCTATCTCGGCGGCCTCGCTTCCGGCGGCATGGTGCTCGTGCTGGACGACATGCACAACGACACGGAGATTTCCGTACGCGGCCTGGCAATGGAGATCATCGAGCGTATGCACTCCAGGGGCTTGTGCGTGTATCCCCCGGAAGCCGACCGCGACCCCGCGGTCCGGGCAACAGAAGCGCTCTGGCGAAAGTGGTCCCGGTGGGGCGTGTTCGACTTCCACACGCGCACCAAGCCCCATCCGATCATCTTCGCCGCAGCCTTCGACCCGGACGGTTTCAAGCAGGCCTCGCTCGACATGATACGCGAGGCCGGCGTCAACCTGCGCCTGCACAGCTGGTTCCAATCGACCATCGTCGAGGACGGGCGGGCTGCCGGGGTCATCGTCGAGACGAAGGAAGGGCCACAGGCCATCCGCGCCGAGGTGGTCATCGATGCAACCGGGGACCTGGATGTCGCGGCGAGTGCCGGCGCCCCGTTTGTCGATGGCTCCTTTATTGTCACCACCGTGTCGCGCATGGGCGGTGTCGACACGGATGCAGCCGAACGCTTCCAGTTCGGGGAGCCAGAAAGGTTCGCCGAACTCGATCGCAAGGCAAGGAGCCTGATCGGCGGTTGCTGGCAGCACTGGTGGCTGAAGACGCCGCTGCCAGGCGTGGTCTGGTGCAATTGCCCGCACATGACCGGCTTCGACGGCATGAAGGTGGCGGATCTCACGGCGGCCGAGTTCGAAGGCCGGCGACGCATGCTGGCGTTACTGGAATTTGCGCGCGAACATGTTCCTGGCTTCGAGCACGCCTATTTCGTGGATTTCGCGCCCCAGACCGGGGTGCGCCAGACCCGTCTGCTGGAAGGCGAATACGTGGTCACCAAGCGCGACGTGACCAACCGTGTGCATTTTCACGACTCCGTCTGCCGCGGCCGGGACTACTACACTCCGTACCGTGCCCTCCTCCCGATCGGCGTTGAGCAGATCCTTGTCGCCGGCCGCCACTACTCGGTGACGCCGCAAGCCCAGAAGATCAGCCGGGAAATTCCACCTTGCATGGCCATGGGCGAGGCCGCCGGCATTGCCGCCGCGAAGGCGTTGGACGGCGACATGCTGGTTCGGTACGTGGACGTGCGGGGCATACAGAGACAGATGCGCGCGCAGGGTGCGGATCCCGGTGACAAGCCGGCCGATAACGCCCTGGTGACGGAGGCAGCGTGATGACACCGGATTCGAACGCCATCGACACCCGTCCGCTTCCACTCGAGGGAATTCGCGTGCTCGACTTCACACAGGTGATGATGGGGCCCTGCTGCACTCAGGTTCTTGGCGACTACGGCGCCGATGTCATCAAGATCGAGCGGGCGGGGAGTGGCGACCTGTCCCGCTGGAGCGTGGGCGAAGACCCCGACGGAGGAATCAATCCGGTGTTCGCCAGCCTCAACCGCAACAAACGCAGCGTCGCGCTGAATCTCAAGAGGGAAGAAGACCGGGCGGCGGTACCCCGGCTCGTCGAGACTTCCGACGTGGTGGTGAACAACTTTCGACCCGGCGTCATGGAACGGATGGGGTTCGGCTATGACGACTTGCGCAAGATCAACCCTCGAATCATCTACGCGGTCGGCACGGGTTTCGGCCTGGACGGACCCTATGTGCACAAGGGCGGCCAGGATGTCCTGGCCCAGGCGATGAGCGGTGCGATGCACCGCCGCTCTGACCAGTCGCTGCCGCTTTCCGTCTATCCGACAGCCCTCGCTGACTACGCGGCTGGCATGCACCTGCTACAGGGCATCCTGCTGGCGTTATTGCAGCGCGAGAAGACCGGCGAGGGACAGCAGGTCGCGGTTGCGCTCTACAACTCCATGCTGGCGATGCAGATGCAGGAGGCGGCAACCTGGATGATGCGTGGGCAGGAACTCAACTGGGCGGCAATGCCGCTGTCCGGCGTGTTCGAAACCCTCGATGGTGCCGTGGTCATGGTCGGAGCGTTCAAGGAAAACCCGTTGCGCGATATCTGCACGGCGCTTGGCATCGACGATCTCTCTGCCGATCCGAGATACGCAACCCTGGAAAGGCAAAAGGCCCACAGATCGGACCTGCAGAAAACCTTCGGGGACCGCTTTGCCACTGACACGAGCGCGCATTGGCTGGAACGGCTCGACGGCGTCGACATCCTGTGCGCCCCGGTGAAGACACTCGCGGACGCTCTGGACGATCCCCAGACCGCCTGCAACCGCATGATCGTGGAACTCGAACCGACTGTTTCCGGTCCGGTACGCCTCGTGGCTTCGCCGATCGACATGTCGGCCGCCCCGTTCGCAGTGCGCCGCGCGCCGCCGGCACTGGGAGAGCACAATGACGAGGTGCTTGGGTCGGTGCATTCCGGCGGGGACGCGGCATGAGTGTCGAATTCCAGGTGTCGAACGGCATTGCTCGCGTGACGCTGAACCGGCCCGAGAGAATGAATGCCGTCGATTCGACAACCGACGCCGAACTCGGAAACGTCTGGAACATGATCGACCTCGATCCGAAGATCCGCTGCGCCGTCCTTACCGGAACCGGGCGCGCGTTCTGTGCGGGCGCAGACATGAAGGAGGACGGCCCCGACGGACTCGCCTACTGGGCGCGCACCGGTGACCACGGCTTCGGCGGTATCGCATTAGGCCGCCGTCCGTCGGTTCCCGTCGTTGCGAGGGTCAATGGCATTGCACTCGGCGGCGGGTTCGAAATGGTGTTGGGCTGCGACCTGGCCGTCGCCGCGGAGACGGCGTCATTCGGCTTGCCGGAGCCGCGGGTCGGACGACTGCCGCTCGACGGCATGGTGACCTTGCCGCGGCGGCTTCCGCGGACCCTTGCCATGGGACTATTGCTGACCGGTCGGCGCATCGGTGCCACGGAAGCGCTGGAACACGGCTTGGTCAACCAGGTCGTGCCCCTGGATGAACTGGACACTGCGGTCGATTCCTGGGTCCGCGACATTGTCGCCTGTGCGCCCCTTAGCCTCAAGGCAATCAAGCGCTCGGCGCGCGACAATGCGCACTTGACCGTTTCGGAAGCTCGCAATGCCTGCCTCCCTAGTCTCGTCGCGGCGCTGCAAAGCCGTGACGCGCAGGAAGGCGTCACCGCGTTCAGGGAAAAACGCGCGCCCGTGTGGTCCGGGGAATGAGCCCCGGGTCGCGTCATGCCGGGAGTCCCCCATGACCTATGTCATCGCCGAGGCCTGCATCGACATCAAGGATGGTGTCTGCACCGAAGTCTGTCCGGTCGACTGCATCTACGAAGGCGGGAGAATGTACTACATCCAGCCTGATGAATGCATCAACTGCGCGATCTGCGTCTCGGTTTGCCCGGTGGATGCGATCTGGTACGAGGACGATCTACCGCTACACTCCGCTGACTTTGTTGCCGTCAACGCCGAGTTCTTCGATAATGCAGTAACTGGCTGGGGCCAGCCAGGTGGTCTTGGCCCGGATTTTCGCACGGAGCAGGACCACCCTGTCGTGGCCGCCTGGGACGCAAATGGGGGCTGAAACTGTATGCATGCGGTGGTGCTACGTTACTTCGAGGCGGTGGCTGAATTTGGATCGATCCGCCGTGCCTCGGAGCGCCTCCATATCTCCGCCTCGGCCGTCAACCGGCAAATTCTGAAGCTGGAGGACCATCTCGGCACACCGCTGTTTGAGCGCCGCCCGGACGGTATGCGGCTGACTGACACCGGCAGGCTCGTGCTGCGCCACGCGCGGGACACATTGCACGACTTCGCACGGCTCCGCGGCGATATCGACAAACTGCGCGGCACCGTCAGCGGCGACGTCACCATCGCCACGCTGGACAGTCCCGCCGTGCATTTTCTGCCCGAGGCCGTGGCCCGGTTCGTTTCGGTGCATCCGGCGGTGCAGATACGCGTCACGGCCTGCGACCCGATCGAGGTCTTGCATTCCGTCTCCCAGGGCATCGCAGATCTCGGCCTTACATTTTCTCCGACATGGCGCCGCGGAGTCACCGTGCTCGAAGAAATCGCCTGCCCGATGTGTGTCATCATGAGACCGGAACACGAACTGGCGTCGCGAACTTCCGTTCCACTCGACGATTGCGGCTCCCATCGCCTGATCTATCAGGACCCTGCCGACACGATGCAGCCATTCGTCGGCGATGAAATGGAAACATTCAAAAGGGCGCACAGGCCGGTGGCAGTCTCTAACACCCAGGCAGTTGTCAAACGCCTCCTGCTTCGGGGCGTCGGGATTGCATTCTATACGCGCCTGGGGTTTTCCGAAGAATTGGCCGCGGGGCAACTCGTTGCTGTTCCGCTGGAAGGCGAGCGATTGTCCAAATTGCGCCTCTGCCTGATAGCCTCATCCGACCGGATGCCGACCGTGGCCGGGCATGCGATGGCAGGCCATCTCCAGGAGGCGCTTGCCAGTTTCGGCACTGGCCTCGTTCAATGTGAAGAATGATGAGGGAATCACCTGCAGTTCCGCTTGTTTTTTGGCTATAGCCTTGGTCAGTTTTCCAGTTCCGTCAACAGAGTGGAAGGAGGCGAGAACCATGTCCGTCGCAGCAGATCAGGAAGGCGGCTGTCAGTGCGGGGCGATCCGGTTCCGACTCCTGCGAGCGCCAATCGCCCTCTACGCCTGCCACTGCGCGGATTGCCAGAAGCAGTCCTCGAGCGCCTTCGGGCTCTCCATGTGGATGGAACGTGACGCAGTCGAATTCACCGGCGCCAGGCCGCACATCTACCGGACGTGCGGCGAATCGGGGCGCGAGAAGGTTTGCGCGTTCTGCGGCGCATGCGGAACCCGGCTCTACCATGCGGGTGGCAACATGCGGGCGAAAGGGAGCACGATACTCAGCATGAAGGCCGGCACGCTGGATGACACTTCAGCCGTCTCGCCCACCTGTCACATCTGGACGAAGCGGGCGCAGCCTTGGCTCAAACCGTTGCTCGAACGAAACGTCTGCTTCGAGACGGAACCGGACTCCGATGACGTGTTGCGCGCGCAGTGTGGAGATACCGCCGGAGCGTAAGCGGACAAACCGGCGCATGTTGACTTTTGATCGACGTTGCCTGCCGGGCTATCCGGTTCGGGAAAAGAGAACGCATCGTAACGCAAGCCATCTCCCGTTCGGTATGCGGTCATTGTCGCTGACGCCGTGGGCCGGTATTGCGACGAAACGCCGGGTTTGTCCAGATTTCGGAAAATCGTCCTAAACGGGAGAATCTGAGTTTCCATGACGACCACTAACCGTTCTCCCGAGGTCCACATCGACTTCCTTAACCGGTTCGATGTCGAACAGGCGGCGCTTGACGACAAAGAGATCCTCGCTGCCGTCGAGGCCGGCCTTTTCATGCAGGGGCAAGGAGAAACCGCGATCGAGCCGAGAACCCATATTCGTCCTCGGGCAGGTGTCGATGGACATTTCAACGTGCTCCGGGGATGGATCGGCGGCGACATTGACAGCGCGGGAACCAAGGTCGTCGGGGATTTCGTCGACAATTACCGGGATGGGCGCCCGTCCGAGTACGGGGTCCTGACACTCTTCGATCCCCGTATCGGCGCCCCGAAAGCGATCATTGACGCCACGGGCATAACGGAAATGCGGACCGGCGCGATGACTGCCATCGGCGCACGCTACCTGGCGCCGCCCGAGCCGAAGGTTCTCGGCCATGTCGGTGCCCGCGGGACCGCGTACTGGAATGTCCGCCTGCTTGCCCATTTTTTCGACTTCGAGGAAATCCGGGTCCATTCGCGGCGCCGGGAAAGCCGCGAGAGTTTCGCGGATCGGCTCGAATCCGATCTCGGAAGGAAAGTCATCGCGACCGATGACTGGAAGAGCTGCCTTGAAGGCGCCGACATCATGGTCGAGGCCTCCAGGCTCAGGGCGCCGGAACCGTTGTTTCGGACGGAATGGATCAAACGCGGGTCACTGGTCATACCATATGGAACCATGTCCGCCATGGAGCTTTCGCTGACCGAAGTCATGGACAAGATCGTCATGGACGACTGGGGGCAGGCACATGGCCAGTTCGGGGCACTGCGGGATCATGTCGACCAAGGGTTGCTGACGGCGAAAACCCTGCATGCGGAGCTTTCCGAGATCGTTGCCGGCAAGCGGCCGGGCCGCGAGACGGAAAACGAAACGATCCTGTTCTGGCACCGCGGACTGTCACTCTCGGACATTGCCCTCGGTCACGCGATCCTCGAAAAGGCAAAGCGGATCGGTCTCGGCCAGCGGATTCGGTTCCACTGATGATTTCCGTTGGCCACGGATCCAGCCCGTTTCGCCTTCAGGACTTCATCGCGATTGCCAGGGAGGCAAGCGCTCTTGGCCTCAACCCGGATACCCGGGTACGGATCGCGCGTGATCATTCGATTGTTCTCGACCATGCCGCCGAGGACAGACCCGTTTACGGCCTGAACACCGGGTTGGGCGCCAATCTTTCCCACCGGATCGCCCGGGACGAGATTTCCGGGTTCCAGCTTCGTCTTCTCCGCGGACGCGCCGCGGCGGTTGGTGAACCCTTGCCGGAAGAGGTGTGCCGGGGGGGCCTGCTGGCCCGGATTCTCAGCGCCGCGCGGGGGGCAAGCGGGATTTCACCGGCGCTCCTTGATCACCTGATTGCCGTGTTCAACACCGGCCTTGCGCCCGTCATACCTGAAACCGGGTCGATCGGAGCCGGAGATCTCGTGCAAAACGCCCACTTCGGCCTTGCTCTCGTCGGCGAAGGCGAGTTCTGGCGAAACGGAGCGAGGATCGACGCGGCCACGGCCCTCGGCGAAGCCGGAGTGCATCCGCCGGACCTTGCGCCGGGTGACGCCATGGTTCTTGCAAATCACTCGGCGGTGACAACGACACTTTCAGCGTTCGCGGTTGACCGCTACGCCCTGAACCTGGCCATGAGCCGATGCGCCATCGTCCTGTCGTTCGAAGCATTCGCCGCAAACCGGAATATCCTTGATCCGGAGGTCATCTCATTGTCACCTGCCCCGGGGTACGATCGTGCGGCCAAATGGTTCCGGGAAGCGCTCGGGGAAACTGCGGATCATCCGCGCCGCGTTCAGGATCCGGTCAGTTTCCGGTGTGCGGCCCAGGTGACGGGCACCGGATTACACGGTCTGGATCACGTCGGAACCATGGTTGAAACCGCTCTGAACAGCGTCTCGGACAGCCCGGCCGTCACTTCTGATGGCCGCCTTCTGTCGACCCCGAATTTCCAGTCGCCGGCGTTGGCGCTCGGCCTCGAGTCGCTGTCGCTAACCCTGTCGATGATGGCCAACTGCGCCGTTCAGCGGGTACAGAGAATGATGTCTCCGGAGACGTCCGGACTGCCGCGTTTCCTGTCTCCCGTTGGAGGCGATTCCGCAGGTATGGTGCCACTGCAAAAGACGGCCGTTTCCCTGGCCGCACGCATCCGGCACCGGGCTCAACCGGTCGTTCTTGATCAGGTTCCCGTCTCAGAGGGAGTCGAGGATATGGCTGTCCTGACACCGTTAGCCGCCAGCAAACTCATCGAACAGGCGGAAATGTCCCGGCTGTTGTCGGGACTTGAGACCCTGGTCGGAGCGCAGGCACTGGACCTTCGGAAGCCTTCGACGACAAGCCCGCTCACCGGTCGCATTCACGGGAACATTCGTGATCGAGTTGCCCTACTCAACGGTGACCGGTCACTTTCCGAAGACATCGGGGATGCAGCGGACGTGATCGAAGCTATGGCGCAGCAGGTTCTGCTTGATGATCGCATCGGACAATCCGGCACCTGACCAAGATCAATCGAGTCAGGGCACCGATGCACTCTTCATTCTTCACGGATGCAGGTTGGTAATTTCAGTGGCCATTCCCGATGCCAGGAATGGCGAACGGGAGCATTGCTCGGTGCGAGGCCCGTGCCGTTCCTTTTGCTTCACCTCGCGAGGATCGAAAATGTGCTTGGACTCGACGTACAGCCACTCACACCCAAACCCGGCAGCGTATCCGGATCATGTTCGGCACCATGAAATCGGAGGAACTGAAAACCCGGCGCGCAGCGCGCATCCTGCCCGTTACCAACACGAAAGAGCTTTGATTTTCTCTGAAACTCTTTTGTGCGTTGGACACACTTTCCCCTGGCCTCCGGCACCCGTTTTTTCGGGAGGCAGCCACGGTGACGTCAGTCTGGAAGGCGTCGCCGTTCACTCACTGTCGGCGATTTTTCGGGCTCCCCGGAAACGGCCTCGTGACGGGCCGAGAGCGGTTGCAGGCGACGCCGGGGCTCAGGCGGGTCGGGCCGACATGTCGGGTTGTTCCTCGCGTGCCAGCCGGGTGACGTATCCATACTGTTCGAGCTTCTGCAGCCAGCGGCTGGCCTTGCGGCCGATGGAGATGCCCTCATGGTCGATCCCGGGATCGGCATAGGGCGTGCCGTCGCGCAGCATGGCATAGATGGTGCGGAGCATCTTGTGGGCCACGGCGACGATGGCGCGCTTGTATCCGCGCCGGCTCTTCACCGCCTGGTGCCAGGTCTGGAACTGGCAGCCCCGGGTCCGGACCCTTTCAATGGTACACTGTTGACTCGGCGTTTGCGTAATCCCTTATGGCCCGGTAGTTTTCGACGAAGAGTGACAGGATCAGGTATCCTTCCCAGAGCTTTCTTGTGCCCGGCAGGGGCTGGCGCTTCGACGGGATGAATCCGGCGAGGCGCGCGGTGTTGACCGCGAACTCCGCGATCGCCTGGTCAGGGTCTGGCGGGCCGCGCTGTTTCCGGTGGTTCGGCTTCGCCATGTGCACGGCGAGGACATGGATCTCGTCCACATGGACGACGGTCTTTGCCGGCGTGTCCGGCGCGGACCGCGCGAGGCGCTCGACGGACATGACGGTGCAGGCGGTGATGGCGTCGAAGGCGAGGCACCGGCGGAGGTCGTCGGCAGCGTTGAGCCTGCGGTCCTTGATCCGCGTCCCGGTTTTGACGGCGGCGAAATACTCCTCGATCAGCCATCTCTTCTCGTACCATTCCGCGATGCGGAGCGCGTTCTGCTCCGTCGGGTCGCCCTCGGTGGTCAGGAGCAGCCAGTCGAGCGGTTCCTTTCCTTTCGGCGGTTCAGGTTCAAGGACGCGCACAGCGAGCATGCGCAGGGGCCGCGTGTCCTTCGCCAGGTCGACGGGCGGGACGAGATCGACGTACCCGGCCCGCAGTTCGAGCTTCACGCCCTTGCGGCCCGTGCGCTTCCGAGGCCCGCCGCAGGCCTCGATGTCGATCCTCTTCGCAGCCACGACATCGAGCCCGGCCGTGTGTTCGAACAGGTCCTCCAGCCCACCGTCCGCCGTGAAGACCCGCCGCCTGGTCGAACGGCTGGCGCGGACCAGAAGGCCGCTGCCGTCGGCAGCGTCGGCGCAGCCGCAGCCTTCCGACAGCAGCGCCCACATGTCGCCCTCCCGGTCGCAGAGGGTCACCACGCGGGTCCGCGGACAGGCGGACGCCAACTCGGCAGCCTTGCCGAGACCGTCCAGCCAGCGTTCGCTTTCCTCGCCTTCCACCGCCGTCCCTTTCTCCACCGCGCGGAAGTCGGCATCGAGATGGAAGACCCCCAGCGCGCAGCCGCCCTCGCTGAAGGCGACGCCGAAATGGGCCGCGAGCCCGGTGCTGCCGGAACCGCCGCCGCCGATGTCGACAAGACCCTCCGTCGCCTTCAGCCCGGTGTAGTTCACCATCGTCGTGTCCTGCACCGCGAGCACGACGGGCTGCCTGCGGCAGCGCGCGGCCATCGCCTCCTGGTGGGGCTCAAGAATGTCCCGCACGCCGATCCTCGGATTGGACAGGAACCTGTACGCCGCCTTCTGCTCCGCCTCGCCGGGAAAGATCACCGGAAGCGGCGCTCCCGGACGCGCGCACCAGGCCCCGCCCATCGTCACCAGACGTTCGCGCACGCGCGCGTCGCTGTGGGCGCTCCGCCCGTATTCGCGCTCCGCCCATGTCGGATCCTCCCTTGCAACGAGAGGCGGGCCGCCGCCGATCACCCTTTCCGGCTCACGTCCGAGAACCTCCCGCCATCCCGCCGACAGCGGCTTCACGTACACCCGGAGCCTCGGCCCCGGATCCTTGCCCGATGCCGGCTCCTTGCAGCACGTCCAGCCCGCCGCACGATAGCTGGCGCCCGTGTGCTCCGGCCCCACGTAGCTGTAGGCCAGTTCCGGGCGGACACCGTAGCGCTCCTCCCAGTCGTCCGCAACGCGGTCGCGGAACAGCGCCAGCGCCAGCGACGCAAGCCCGTAGACGCGAACCCCGGGAAGGATCAGGAACCGATCGTTGTTGACAACGCGCCCGATATTGGCGTCCCGGGCCGCCTGCGACCAGCCGATGTGGAGATCGCGCGCCTTGTGGTGCCAGGAGGCGGCGCCGGCAGTCAGGCCGCCGAGAATGCCGTGTTCGGACGAACGGAGCCAGTAGCGGATGCGCCCGCCAGGACAGGCGGCATCGCCTTCGGGATGGTGCGACGCCATCATCGACCGCGCCAGGCTCTTCTCCGCATCGGCAACCGGAACCACGCTGATCTCGCCAAGATCGTCAAGAGAACACGACAGCACCCTGTCCGGGTAATCCAGCGACGGAGCCAGGGACCCCGCACCGATCGAACCCATCGGGCGTGCCTCCGGCAGGGAAAGGCCGAGGGCCGAGGACAGCTTCGGAAGGACAGCACGGGCCGAGGCGAGGCACAGCTCTCCCTTCGCGTTCCGCCAGTCCTCGCGCTCGCAAAGCTCCCGAGCCAGTGAAGTCCGGGTACAGTCCCCGGTGCCGAGCGTCGCCTTCAGCCAGTCGACCGTCCCGGCAGTGTAGTGTCGAAGTCCGATTCTCATGGAACCGCGAATACGACGTCACCGATACCGAGTCAACCGTGTCCTGTTGAAAGGTCCGGACCGCCGCATGGGCGCATTCGACGAGAATGGCGCGCAGGACCGGGTTTCCCCGCCGTATCCGTCCGCTGCGGCGCTTGCCGGCACTCTCGTTGTTCCCGGGACAGATCCCCGTCCAGGCGGCGCAGTGCCTGGCGGATGCGAAGACCGCCATGTCGGGGCCCAGTTCGACGAGGATCGCCATGGCGGATTCGCGGCTGACGCCGGGCAGGGTCTCGAGAAGCCGGACCTGGGCCTCGTGGGGAGCGAGGGCGGTGTCGCTGTCGAACCGGGCCGGGAGATCGCCCAGGATCCACCGGCCATGTGCGTCGAGTTCGACACTCAGGGCATCGCCGAGGAGGCCGAGCTTCTTGCGGACATGCCAGCTCAGCCCGCCCAGGATGTCCTCACACGCGTCACCGGCGATGATGCCCTCGAGGATGCGGCGACCCCTGCGTGGTCTTCACTCCGGCGAGGTCGTTGAGGTCCTTCACGCCGAGCGGCAGGCCGTGCAGCTTTCCGAGCGGTTCCCCGTTCATGACGGCGGCTTCTGCCGCAACAGCCTCGACCCGTGCCCTTTCGAAGCACGGAATGACAATCGCGTTGAGCACCGGATCGAATTTCTCGATCCTTGCGATGCAGCTTTCAAGCAGTTCGACAGGCGAAAGCCGTTTTGCACCGATTTCCGCGCCGGCGTCGACGGCAGAGAGATCACAGGGTTCACACATGTTGCCTTCCCGTTCCGAGTTGTTGCTTGATCAGACCCGCGGTTTCCTCCAGCCCCTCTGACAGCTGCGCACCATCGATGTTGATCGGTGGAACGAACATGAGGGAGTTGCCGCAACGGCCGCCCAGGTAAATCAGGATACGCCGGGAATGTACCGCTCTTTGCAGGCGAAGGGCGGTTTCGCGGTCGGGCCTGCCATCCGCGTCCACGACATCGACCGCCGCCTGTGCGCCCGCAACGCGTACACCGCAGATGCGTTCGAGTGCGTCAAGCGGACGCAAGACGCGTTCGAGAACGGGTTCGACCGTCTGCTTCACGTGTGCAAGCAGGTCGTCCCCGCGGATCGTCCGTATGGTCGCGACTGCCATGTTGCAGGCGAGGGGATTGCCCTGGAACGTGCTGGTGTGCATGCCAGGCGGCCATGCCTTGAGAATCTCGGGCGGGGCAGCCACGGCCGACAAGGGCAATCCCCCGGACATGGCCTTGCCCATCGTGACCATGTCGGGGACAACGCCGGTGTTCTCGAAGGAAAACCAGGACCCGGCGCGTCCGAACCCGCACCAGATTTCATCGCAAACCATCAGGACCCCGTGCCGGCGCGTCAAGTCCCTGATGCCGGACAGAAACTCCGCAGGCGGAGACAGGACACCGCTGACACCCTGGATTGCTTCCACCACCAGGGCGGCGGGAAGGTCGTCGGTTCTCCGCAGCTCTCCCAGACGGTCTGACAAACGGCAGAGGCAGGTGTCGACATCGTTGCCTCCGGTCCCGCGTGAACCGGGATACGGCAGGAAGTCGACGAGTCCGTGCAGCACGGAGAAGGGTTCACGAATGCTGCCACCGTCGGTAAGCGACAGTGCGCCAATGGTTCGACCGTGGTAACCGCCCTCGAAGGAAATCAGACGCGTGCGGCCGGTTGCGTATTGCGCAGCCTTGATCGCAGCCTCAACGGCTTCGGCGCCGGAATTCGCCAGCTGGATGCAAAACAATTTCTCGGGCAGAATCGAGGCCAGCTCTTCATAGAGCCGAGCCCGGAAGGGCGAAGGAAGCCGGGTACCGGTATGCAGGATTCCCGTGGCAAGTGTTTCCAGCAAGGCCGCAATGTGAGCAGGATGGTTGTGACCGATGGTGCTCGCGGCGGAACCGCAAACGAGGTCGAGCCATTTCCGGTCCCGGTCGTCGTAAAGCCAAGGTCCGTCTCCCCGGAGGAAAACGGGTGGTTCCGCCGTGAGCCGAAAGGTATTGGCCGCGCTCGACTCGTGTACGCGCGTAATGCCAAGGACCGGCTTGGTCCTCGTCACGTCAAGAATCCCCGTTTCGGCCTGGCCGCCGCAGCACGGTCAAGTCCTGCTCGCGCCATTCCGCGACAACCTTTTCACCTGGCTCAGGCGGCTGCCGGCCGTCCATGGCACTGCGTCCGAGTTCGATATCCAGCATGTTTCCGCCAGGAGACACCCCCTGAATTTTCAGTGTAGCTCCGGTAAATGCGACATCCCTCACTTCGAGCGCCGTTCCGTTCCGCTCCGGCATGCGCCCCTGGTCGTCAGGCCTGATCGAAATGGCCTCGGGCCGCAACGCCAGGGCAATCCGTCCGCCTTCGCCAAAGTGGTCTCCATCCTGCGCTGGCGGTGCGACCAGGGTTGCAAGGCCGTCGACGCCACATTCAATCCCCGAATCCGTCGCCCTGTGTACCCGCGCCACGATGACGTTGCAGGCACCGATAAACCGCGCAACGAACTCGGTTTCGGGACGGTCATAAATATTGACCGGATCACCCAGTTGCTCGATGCGGCCGTCCCGCATGACGGCTACCCGGTCGCTCATGGCGAGTGCTTCCTGCTGATCATGAGTGACGTATATGAATGTCAGTCCCACGTCCCGGTGCATGCGGCGCAGTTCGTGCTGCATCTGGTGCCGGAGGTTCGCATCCAGTGCGCCGAGAGGCTCGTCCAGGAGAAGAACCCCTGGCTCGACAATCAGTGACCGTGCAAGCGCAACCCGCTGCCGCTGACCACCGGAAAGCTGGTGCGGGAGGCGTTGCTCGTAACCGGCCAGGCCGATCGTTTCGAGCCAGGAACGGGCGCGACTCTCGCGGACCGTGCGGGCGATGCCGCGCATCTTCAGGCCATAGCCCACGTTTTCCAGGAGGGTCTTGTGCGGGAACAGCGCGTAGTCCTGAAACATGATGCTCGTATCGCGTCGGTTCGGCGGATGGTCGGTCACGTCTTCCCCACCGACCCTGATCGTTCCGTCAGACGCCTGTTCCAGACCCGCGATCAAGCGCAACATGGTCGATTTTCCGCAACCGGAAGGGCCAAGCAGTGTCAGGAACTCGCCAGCGCGGATTTGCAGTGACAGAGGACGGACTGCCTGAATGGTGCCGAATGATTTCGAGACACCATCCAGCTCAACGTCTTTCGCCGCGCTCACGATGCGCTTGTCCCGGGTGCATGCCTCAAGTTATTCTGCGTTCGTATCGTCGAGGCAAGTTGGATTGGGCAATCGTGTACTATGAAAACGACAGCCTTCCGCAGACGCTGTCCTATTTCATCCTGAACAAGCTGCGCTGGCGGATCATCACCGGGGACCTCGCGCCTGGCCAGGCGCTGCGGGAGCAGGAACTGGAGGCCGACTACGGCAGCAGCAGGGGACCGGTGCGGGAGAGCCTGCGCCTTCTCTTGCGCAACGGACTCGTGGAGCATCTGCCGCGGCGCGGGTTCCGGGTCCGGAAAGAGACACGGGACGACGTTCGTAACATCTACCAGCTGCGCGCCACGCTCGAGGGGATGGTGATCGCCGCCCTGGCAGACCTCGACATCGATCCTCTGTGCGAGGCGCTGCAGGGACGGTGCGCGATCATGCAGGGTTACTACAAGGCGAATGACATCGAGGGCTATTTCCGCGAAAACAGCACCTATCATCAGTGCATAATCGATTACACGGGAAACCGTCCCATCGCGCAGGTCCTGTATTACGTAAATGAGATTTCGCTTCCGATTCGCTACAAGCTTCTGAAAGAGGCGTTTCCGACGCACCGCTCTCTCGACTATCACGAGGAAATCCTGCACCAACTCGAAGCCGGGAACATTCCCGAGGCAAAGCGGCTGACGCAAGAGCACATCCTGGAGAATCTGGACCGGGCGTTGGCGTTCTTTGACGAACACGAGGATTCTGTCTCGAGCTGAGGGTTTCATGCCAGCGCGATCACGCCGACTTCGACGATTGCATCCTCACCGATTGCGCTCACCTCGACAAGATTCCTTGCCGGAGCACTGTTACCGAAGACTTCCGCGAAGGCCTCGTTGACCGCATCCCTTGCGGAGAGGTCGGTCACATAGACGATGGCCAGCATGATCTTTTCCGCCCCGCTTCCTGCCGCTTCCAGTACCGTGACGCAGTGTTCAAGGGAAAGCCGGGCCTGCGCCGCCGCACCAGCGACCATTCGGCCTGTTGCCAGGTCACGCGGCATCTGCCCGCCGACAAAGACGAATCCTCCGCCCTTTACGCCTTGCGAGACCGGCGAGGTCGACGCTGGCACGTCAGGGTGTTCAATAATTTCTTTCATCCTCCCCTCCTTCGGTGCCCGCGCATGAACCTACGCGCCGAGCCTGAAATTCACCGTGGTCAAGAACTCGCGCAAACCCCAGATACCGCCTTCGCGACCAAATCCCGCATTCCGGAACCCTCCAGTCGGAACATCCGCGCCCTGAATGGCCGTCGAGTTGATCCCTATGCTGCCGAAGCGTATTCCACCGAGATGCGGTTGAAGCGCCTCCGGCGCACCCGTGTAGAAATAGGCGGCCAGCGCATGACGCTCGCATGACAGGCGCGCCAGCAGGTCCTCACGACGGGAAAAGGGACGAATCGACAACAGTGGCCCGAACGTCTCGTGCCGGTCGAAAAAGCTTTTGCTGCCGCTTTCGACCACGGTCAGGGGAAACACGAAAGGACTGTCGTTACTGACCTTGTGCGGCTCAGGCGTCAGCAGTCGTTCCCCGTCCTCCCTGACACGGAACACGACATCCACAAGCGCGTCGGCCGCCTCCCGCGTCCGAACCGGGCCGAGGTCCACGCCGCCGTCGGAGGGACCCGCCGTTACTGCCTCGACGCGTTCCAACAGCCTTTCCCTGAATACCGGGTAGATTTTTTCTTCGACGAAAACGCGATTGACGGAAGAACACGCCTGGCCGGCAGCCTTGAGCTTTCGTTCAAGGAGATCCGCGACCGCGCGGTCAATGTCGGCGTCGCCAAAGACGGCAAAGGGACAGTTTCCCCCAAGTTCCATGACCGCCTTCTTGCCGCCTTCGGCGCATGCAACTGCCAACTCACGCCCGACTGCGGTGGAACCGGTGAAGCTGACGACGTCGATTTCATCGTGCCTGAGAACCCGGCCTGCAAGCTCGGGGTCACCGGTCGCAAGCAGCTGGATCTCGTTGCCGACACCTGCCTGCCGGAACGCTCCGAACATTGCACGCGCGCAAAGCATCGCGAGAGAGGAGGGCTTGACGATCACAGGGCACCCAGCGGCGATCGCAGGTGCGATCTTTCGCGTCAGGCCTGCCACGGGGTCGTTGAACGGACAGATCAGGAAAGCACCGCCCAGGCCGACATCTGTCACCAGGCGGCCTGGTTCGATCGTCTGCTCGAATGCAACGCTGTCGAGCAGGACGCGGCAATGGTCCAGGAACGAGATCGCGTAATCGATCTCGGCATCGGCTTCCCCGGGTTTCTTTCCCACTTCCCGGACCACGAGCGCTGCCAGTTCCGAACGTGCGGACTGCAATCCTTCGATGCAGCCTTCGAGGACCTGCCGTCGTAACCGGTAATCGCCGACCAGGGCCCGGCGGCCGGGGGCGAACTGTTGCAGCTGCCATTCGACTTCGGCAGGCGCATCCGGGCGCCAGTGCGCGAAGGCGCGCCCATCATTCGGCGAGACCACCGCGCGCGGCGTATCAGCGGCCATGAGGCTTCCCCTGCAGACCGTTCGACACTTCGTCGAGAATTCCCAGCATCGCGCGAATCTCGGATACCGGTTTTCCGAAGCAGACCCTCAGGTGATCGCGATATTCTTTGCCGAAGGTCTCGCCGGGCAAGGACAGGATCCGGCGAACCTCAAGCTTCCGGCGAAACAATTCCGTGTTTTCCACGTGTGGAAACAGGTAAAACCCGCCCTCCGTAGCCACATGAGGCCAGCCCTGCGCCGCTGCGAAGTCGAGCATGAGCCGCCGCTGCTCGGAGTAGTCCTCGGGAATCGCCTCCGGTGCGCTGATGATTCGAAGGGCGATGTACTGGCTCGGCGTCGGTGCGGCGCTGAGAAGGGTCTGGTGGGCGGCAATCACAGGTGCGGTCCTGTCGCGGTGAACGAGGCATGCGCCCAGTCTCAAGCCCTGGAGATGGTAGTTTTTCGAAAAGGAATTGACGACGAAGACGTGACCCTCCGGAGAGCACACCGAATCGTGCCATTTCGGGACGTTGAAGACAATGTTCGAGAAACTCTCGTCGAGCAGGAGGATGGCCCCCGCATCTGCAGTCTCCCGGCAAAGCGTATCGATTTCGCTTTTCCCGAGCACACGACCGGTCGGATTGCCGGGATTACTGCATATGACAGCACTGGCTCCGGACTCCTGCAGCGACTTTCGCAAGCACAACGCGTCGACTTCGAAACCGTCGGAGGCGCGGGTCTCGTGGAAAACCGGCTGGAGATGCGCCAGTCTGATGAGATCCTCATAGCTCGGCCAGTGCGGCGACACGACGAGCACCTTTCCACCGGCGGGCACCATGGTGCGTATGATGCTGAAAATCGCGGATTTCGCACCACCGACGATGATGCATTCGTGCTCGGGAAGGGTCCATTTTTCGAACAGGCCCGTTCGTGCCAGGTCCCGTAGTTCCGCGAGCCCGTTGCCCGGCGTCAGCGTGGTTCCGAAACGGATGTCGGCGGGAATCGTGCCGGCACGATCTGGAAACGTCGGCGTACTGAGCGAATAAACCGTCTCGCCGGTGAGGCGCGCCGACGCGATGGCCCCGGCCAGCGCGAGGGTCGGGGACCTGCGAAGAAGGTGATTCATCTCCGCCGGTCCTTCCTCATGAACAGGACCTGCGCGGCGATTCCAAGCGCCATCGAAAAGCCGAAAACCATGAAGCCGATGGCATTGATTGCCGGATCGAATCCGGTCACCAGGGTTGTCCAGATCTTGATAGGAAGCGTGATGGAGAAGTTCGTCAGGAAATAAGCGATGACAAACTCGTCAAAGGCAAAGGTAAAGGTGATGATCAGTGTCGCGACAATGGCGAAGCGGCACGATGGCAGGACGATTTCGAGAATGGCGCGTATCCGCGAGGCGCCGAGGGCCCAGGCAGCTTCCTCATGGCTCTTCGGGATCTGTGCGATCCGGTTGCGAAGGTTCAGCACCGCCAGTGGCAACACGTAGAGAACCTGCCCGGCATATACCAGCCCCAACGAGGGCTCGAAGCCGATGGAGACGAAATACAGCCGCAAACCGATGCCGATGAGGATCAGCGGCACGGCGAGCGGTGCCAGTACGAACAGCGTCACTGCCGTCTTTCCCGGGAACCGTGCGTTGACGAGCGAGTACGCGCACAGGAACGCGATGGCGGTTGCAGAAACGCTGACGGCCGACGCGACCGTGATGCTGTTCATCAGTCCGGAGAAATACTGTGAATCGCGGAACACACGCTCGAACCAGACCAGCGTGAATTCCCGAAACGGCATGACCTGGTACCGGCCACTGTTGAAAGAGAACACGGCCATGACGATGATCGGAAGATAGATTGTCGCCGTGACTGCAGAGAACAGCAGTACGAACCAGCGGCCGGATGCTTGCTTGCGGACCATGCCAACCATGTCATTCCTGCAGGCGGACCTGGCGGCGAACCAGCGCAAGCGGCATGGCGGAAACCAGCACCACGCCCATCAGGACTGCGGCAAATGTCGCGGCCATCGGCAGATCGTAGGTTCCCTTCAGCGTGCTCAGCATCAGTTGTGCGAGAACCGGTTTGAATCCGCCGCCGAGAAGGGTTGGTACGGCATAGTCTCCAACGCAAATGATGAATGTCAGCACGGCGCCAATGATCCAGCCGGGAAAGCTCAGGGGCAGGACGATCTCAAGGAAACCGCGCCATTCACTGCCTCCAAGATCCCGATTCGCTTCGAGGAGGCGCGGATCGATTGTGACCATGACGCTGAATATCGTCAGTGTTATCAGCATGATGCCGAACAATGCCAAACCGAAGACCGAGGCTGACATGGTATAGAGAAACCCGAGTGCGACGGGTTGGCCGAGGATCTTGGCAAGTGCGAAAGCGATGACGCCGCTGTCGGACAGCACGAGTTGCCAGGAAAACGCGCGAATCGTGAAACTTGTCCAGAATGGAGCGATCAGCAGGAAGAGCAACAGGATCCGGCGTCGCGGGTGTACCGTGTATGTCAGGAACCACGCCAGCGGGTAGGCGATGACAGACGCAAGCACGACCGCGGCAGATGCCAACAGTATGCTGCGTATGAGTGCATCCGTGAATCGGTCATTCGTAAAGAAGGTCACGTAGTTGGACAGTGTCGGCCCGCCGTGATCGGCACCGGTGAAACTGAGGCCGATGGTGTAACCGATGGGTACGACAAAGAACCCGGCCATGAGGATCACGGCGGGAAGGATTCCGTACCACAGGTTGGCCACGGGCGCACGTCGGCGGACGGGTGCGTCTCGCACGGTTTCGCCGATACCTACCAATCGAGCGCCACGGCGCGCATCGGGGCGCCGTCCACGCAGGTCGACTTCAGCGGCACGGCCATGAGAAACGGGCGCTCCGCGTGCAGACGACCCAGGTCCTTCAGGTCCTCGACGAAAGGAATGCCGGCGGCGAAGACCGCGTGATGGGTGACGAATTCCTCGTTGTAGACATGCCGGACCGGCATTTCACGCGCAATGTAGTCTTGCGGAAAATCGATGCAGACTGCCGCGGGTTCCCGGGATGTGATCCACTTGGCCGCCTCCGGTTCAAGGTTCGGCGCCTTGATGTGCCATTCCCGGCTTTCGTAACCGAGCCTGTTGGTCAGGTCGCTGCGCAGGATCAGGCGGTCGCCCGGGCGGAGGCGGTCTCCGAGCCTCTCGGCCAGCAACGACTGCGTAATCGGGAAAGGCAGTTCCAGGTCCGAAAAATCTGCAATGACCGCTTCGCCGACGAACAGGTCGAGCCCTTCGTTCGGAAGATCCTGGATTTTCGCACCGCCTTTCCGCATGTGGCAGGGCGCATCGCAATGTGTAAAGCCGTGTCCGGTGATCAGGAAGTGAGTCTCTTCCGCGCCGTCGCCCGCGGCAAGACTCCTGCCCTGGCAGACATCGGTTTTCCATCGCCAGTGATTGAAGAGCGGGACCGACAGGTCGACAATGCGGGGCGTGTCGGACGGCCATGAACTCATCGCAATCGGCCGGCAAGGCGCGGTGGCACTTTCCGGGAGAGAAATCGGCAATGCAACAAAGAAGGCTTCTTCGTTCTCGATGGCGCCGAGGTTCGTGCAGTTCTCCGTCAGCAGCAGCCCTTCGGCGTGGAGCGCGGAACGGAAGGCTTCGTTGTGGTTCTGGTATCCCCCCTCGCCTCCGGGACGGCTCTCCGGGATGTTGTCGCAGGACAGGTCCACCGCCACATGCGTGAATCCTGCCTTCGAAATCGCGGCAGCACAACCGGGTGAAATCCGGGGGGCATTCCGCCAGTATTCCGGCTTGCGATTATGAACTGACTCCGCGTGTCCGCTCCTCAGGACGAGGATGTTCCGCCCAGACCGGAAGGAACAATTCTCCGCGATCACCACTTCGTCGATCGTTTCCGAAGCGGAGACGTCGAGGACTTGCGCGACACCGGCGAACATCTGCAAAGGATAGTCGTCGAGCCGTCTTCCCCCGCGCATTCGCCATCCCGGGGCAGACGTGAAGCTGAACCCGCTGCCGCGCCACTTGTAACCGAACTCCTGGAACTCGTCGCCGCGATAGTAGGACTGGGACACGAACGGATAGCTCGGCCAAAGCCAGTGCGGCTCCATGCACTGCGAACAGTCAATGATTGCCATGCCCGGTTCTCTTCTCCGAGAATTGTGATCATGGACAGGAGACCGAACGCCCCGATCGTGACAGCGGAGGCGTTCGGCCGGACGTCGTAAGCCTCAGAGGTTCTTGAAGTTCTCCCAGGCGTCGAGCCATTCCTGCCTGTTGTCAGGATCTTTCCTGGGTGACAGGTTGGCCATGAACACCTCGTCGAACCGGTCGAGATCCACCAGGTTCAGCAATTCCCGCTTGTCGTCAGGCAGAAGTTCCGCGGCCTTCTTGTTCGGGACCATGCTGTAGTAGGTCTTGGCGATCGCCAGCATGGACTGGAACCTTGGCCCGGCCACGTACTGCACGAACTTGACGGCGTTTTCCATGCGCGGCGTGTTCGCCGCGATACAAACGGCCTGGTCCCAGGTCACGCCACCTTCCATTGGCACTCGTGCCTTGAAAGGAAGGCCATCGTCGTACATTCCGGCCTGGACCCATTCTCCGGCAATTGCGAGGTCGTAACTGCCCCCGGCCATCGCCTGGATGACCTGCGACGTGTTGCCGACCAGCCCGACCTGCGGACGCAGGCTCGTGAGACGATCGACGAGTGCGCCGAAGGCATCGGCGCCAAGGTCGTAGGGCTGTGGATTGCCGTTGTACTTCGAAAGGCAGCCCATGTTTGGCAGGAACCAGTCGAAGAGCGCGACACGGCCCGATACGGCGCTGTCCCACAGGACCGAGTAGCTGGCGACATCGTCTTCGG
Organism: Paracoccaceae bacterium; assembly: GCA_963664045.2. GTDB lineage: Bacteria > Pseudomonadota > Alphaproteobacteria > Rhodobacterales > Rhodobacteraceae > JAPPHA01. The sequence continues at coordinate 139,385 of CAXXGT010000012.1, forward strand.
AAAACTTCTCGTGGTTGTACGTGATGCCATAGTAACCGAAACGGTTCACGAGACCGTACATCTTGCCGTCGACGTAGCACGGCGGCCAGTTGGCGATGATCTCGAAGTAGTCGTCCAGGGGATAATCGCCCGGATTGAGTTCAAGCAGCAGGCCGTCCCGCGCCGCCCGCGGTACATAGGCGCTTGTCGGCGTGATGATGTCGAACGTCCCTGCCGGAGAGGAGCCGACGAGGGCAACCATTTCCTCGTCCGATCCGTCGTGAATCTTGAGGTTGACCTTGATTCCGGTGCTTTCCTGGAACGCGTCGAGCATTCCGGGTTCTTCGTATCCCCCAAACGCGAGTACGTTTACCTCGCCTGACTGCGCCGAGGCGCGGCCGGGCAGCAGCCAGGGTGCAGCCAGTGCCGTGCTGCCGAGCGCGATGCCTTTTCCGGCCGTGTCGAGGACTCTCCGGCGTGTCCATCGCCTGGCGCCCGGAGTGTTGAGTTTCGTGCGGTCAGACATGTCTGGTTCCTCCTTTCCGATTGGAATTCTGGCGTCTGCAGAGCGGCGCCAGTTTCGTGAATTGTATTTTGTCTACAATTTCAAAACGAGCATGGGGGATTCCGGGACACCTGTCAAGAACAATGGATTATGGTTCAGGACTTTCCCACGCTGCGGCCAATCATGCGAACAGCGGATGAACGGAGGACGCATCGGGTGTTCTGGCCGGGTTTCGCGTTTGCGGGACCGTCCACGGGGCGGTCCAGGCGCTGTTTTCGGCCCTTGGGTGAATCGTTCCGGAGGTTTGGCAGCTGTTCGTCGGCTCCCGGGAATCGCCCGGACGCGTTGCCGACGCTCAGGGCCGGGTCAGGGCCGCGATGGCTTCGCTGCGGTTCAGCCGCAGCCGTCGCCGTGTTTCGGCGAGGCTCTCCGCCTCGCGGCGGTTGGCGAAGACCACCGCGAGCGCGATGTTGTTGAGACTGGCCCGGTTCGCCGGGCAATGGCCAGTGCGGGTCAGGCAGGCGTCCTCGCCGAAGACGCAGTCTCTTTGCCGGTGGTTCATGTTCTCCACCGCCCAGTGACGGCGATGCAGCCGGAGCAGGTCCTCCGGCGACGGGACTGCGGCATCCAGCGAGGCGATGACATACGCGGTCTCGGTGTCGTCCTTCTCGCCATCGTCACCGTCCTTCTTCAGCGGCTCCAGGTAGCGGGTGACGCGGGCGTTCTGGCTGACGCCGGGGTCGTTGATCAGGCGCTCGAGCGGGGTCAGGACGCTGATGAAGCGCTGCTCCAGACGCCCGCGGGCCTTTTCGATATCCTCCGCGAAACGGCCGGTGGCATGGATGCGGCGATTGCCGGTGAACGGAGTTCGGGCCGCACGGCGGAGGCGGAGAAGATGCCTGCGCCGAAGTCCGTCGACCACGATCTCGGGCTGTAGGGACCGCTCACAAGACCGCGCAGCTACTGTTCCGACCCGTCCGGCCTCACGCGTTTCGCGGCGGAGACTCGTTGGGCGAACTCCGACCAAGCCGCGTAGTCGAGCCCGAGCCTGCTATTCAGGTCCTCCGCCATTGCCTCCGCGGACTCCATGTTGGGAGCCATGAGATCGGTTCCGGCCGACCACCAATGGCATTTTCTTAGACATTCGACATTTTCGTTCTGTCCTGCGTGGTGACGCACCACCCTGATTCAAGGTTGGTTTTGTTGTTCCTGGCGATTTCGTGTTTTGTGGGTTGACACGATTTCCCTTCCATGGCATGTTATGTCTGGATTGGACCGCCCTGTCGGGAGCTTGCAGCCATGGACCCGCGAATCACTGCCCTCAAGTCCACCACCTTTCTGGGCCGGCGCTTCACACGGCGCCAGATCGCCGACATCCAGGAAACGGTTGAACTGTTCCCGAACGACAGCCGCAACGAACTGTCCATGACCATCTGCGAGCACCTGAACTGGACCACGCCGAAAGGCGACTACCGGATTTCTGCCGGCCTGCGGCTTCTCGAGCACCTGGAGGAGTGCGGGATCCTGAGCCTGCCTGCGTCGCGCAACCCGGTGGCGAAGACGCGCAAGCCGATCGTCCATGTGCGGGCGTCCGACCCGCAGCCGGAGATTGCCTGTGGTCTTGGTGCCCTGGAGCCGCTGGTGCTTGAGGAGGCGACATCGCCGGAGGATGTCGCTCTCTGGAACGCGTTCGTTGAGCGTTACCACTACCTCGGATGTCCGCGGCCCTTTGGCCCGCACATCCGCTGGTTCGTCCGTGACGGCCACGGACGGTGTCTCGCGGTTCTGCTGTTCGAGGCGGCGGCACGGATGCTGCCGGCCCGGGACGCGTGGATCGGGTGGAGCGAGACCGAGCGTGAGCGCCGGCTGCACCTTGCGCTCTCGAACAGTCGATTCCTCGTATTGCCATGGGTTCGCGTCGAAAATCTGGCGTCGAAAGTGTTGTCGATGGCGTTGCGCCGATTGCCCGACTGCTGGCAGGAGCGGCACTCCTGCCGTCCGGTGGTCGTCGAGACCTTCATCGATCCGACCCGCTTCGACGGCGCCTGCTACAGGGCCGCCAACTGGCAGCAGATCGGCATGACGGCCGGGAAGCGCAGCGGACGCGGCGCCAAGCCGGCCAAGCAGGTCCTGGTCAGGGTTCTCGACCCGGAGTTCCGCGAGATCCTGAAGGGAGAGAACAAACCCCGCTCACAGCCGAAGCGCCGCAGCAGGCCTCCTGCCTCTGCGGCCGACGACCTCTTCATCGCGATGTGGTCCCGGGTCGCCGACGCGGCCACCGACATCGCCGCCCGTCACGACCGGGAATGGATGCAGAGGCGACGGGTGCTGAACAGCCTGATCGTCATGCTGTTCGTGTTCCGCCTGGTGCTGGCGCGCGGACAGAAGGGCTACGCCACCGTGACAGCGGAACTGTGGGACCAGTGCCGACGCTCCGGCATCGCGCTGCCGCAGCCGAAACCGGTCGCCGCCTCCTCGATCTGCAAGGCCCGCGCCCGCGTGCACGAGGACCTGTTCCGGGACCTGCACCGCGAGATCCTCTCACAGTAAGCGGGTAAACGGCGACGTCTGATAATTCGGTTGCCCGTGCGGGGGGTGCATGGGGATACTTCCGGTCATTCATCAATGATCGGAGGAAATTGTCATGTCAGGTTTGAATGGTTCGGCTGGTTCCCGTCGTGCGCCGGTGGTGCGCAGCGCAGACGAGTGGAGCGGCATCATGGCGGACTTCGAGCGCTCGGGGCTGTCGCAACGGGAGTTTTGCGAGTCCCGTGGGCTGTCCCCGAAGACCTTCGGGAACTGGCGGTGCCGTCTCCGCCCTGGGGGCGGGAAGGGTTCCTTTGTCGAACTCGCTCCGCCTGCGGTATCCGGCTGGGACGTCGAGCTTGACCTGGGCGACGGGGTTGTCCTGCGGGTTCGGCGGTCGTGATGCTCGGCGGCTGGCCGCGGGGCGGCATCTGGCTGTCGACGGACCCGGCCGACATGCGGCGCAGTTTCGACGGTCTGTGCGCGCTGGTGTCGGGCCATCTCGGGTGCAATCCGGCCGATGGGCGCTGGTACGTGTTCGTCAACCGGCGCAGGACCATCGTGAAGGTCCTCGGCTTCGAGCGGGGCGGCTTCTTCATCTGGTCCAAGCGCCTGGAGCAGGGCCTGTTCGCCCCGCCTCCGGCCTCCGGCCATGCGGCGCTTGCATTGTCTTCGACCGAGTTGATGGCCCTGATCGACGGCATCGACGTCACCGTTCGCCGCCGTCGCAAGCGTTACGGCGGTCCCCGGCTGGCGTCCGGGTGAGCCCGGACGACGGTCATGTCGATGCTGCCGGTCATCGGGTTGTCGGCGAAGAGGTCCTTCCACAGGCGTGGCGTCAGTTCGTGGACCCGGTCGGCCGGATGGGTGTCGATGCGCTGGAAGACATCGCCCAGATAGGTTGCAGGGCTGATCCCGAGCAGGAAACAGGTGGCGACGAGGCTGTTGACGATCCCGACGTTCCGTGCGCCGGATTCTGTCCAGGAAAAAAGCCAGTTCTTCTGTCCCAGCTTGATGCGGCGCAGTGCGCGCTCGACACCATTCGAGTCGATCGGCACCAACGGGTCTTCGAGGAACACCTCGAGGGCCTGCCGGCGTTCGACGGCGTAGGTGACCGCCCGGCGGATCGGGTGCTTCGGCGTCAGCGCCGGGTCCCCGAGCGTCCGCTCACACCATTGCCAGAAGGCGTCGACCAGCAGGCGGGTGCGGGTGCGCCGCGCCTCCAGGCGTTCAGGCGGCGGCCGGGTACGGAATTCCTTCTCGATCCCGTACATGCCCCCGATCAGATCCAGCGCCTTCCCGGCGAACACCGGATGGTTGTCCAGCTGCTCCTCGAAATTGCGTCTCGTATGCGCCCAGCAATTTTGCTGCCTCACCGCCTCCCCCCGCGCCTCGGCGTAAGCCGCGTAGGCGCCGTAGCCGTCGCTGACCAGCGTGCCCTCGAAATCGCCGAGGAACCGCGCGACATGGTGGTGGGCGCGGGACGGCGCGAAGTGGAACACCACCTCGTCCCGGTCGCCGAGCACCGGCCAGTAATAGCCCTGTTTCATCTTGCCCGGCTTGGCGGGGTCGCGTCCGGCCCGCACCGGCGTCTCGTCCATGACGATGACGGAGCTTTCCAGTACCGAGCGGCACTGGGCCTCGAACACCGGCTCCAGCAGCGAGATCGCCCGGTTGGCCCAACCACTCAGGGACTTGCGGCTGACGGTGATCCCGCTCTCTGCCAGCATCTGGTGCTGGCGGTAGAGGGGGAGATGCCAGGCGAACTTGTCGACCAGCATTCCGGCGATAAAGCTCACATCGGCGCAGGAATTCTTGAACACGCCCTCGACGGCCGGGGCGCAGACCAGGGCGCCGGAGGACGTGATCTTCGCCTTCTTGTAATGGTAACGCAGCACCACGTGGCGGATCGGCACCGATGCCAGCTTGCAGCACACCCGCTCGGAGATGAGCTCGAACTCGTCCGCCGCCAGCCCGTCGATCTCCGGCGGCATCACGTCGATGTCGATCACCGTCGCCTCGGGGCCGAAGCGCAGCCCGGTGCCGTTGACGGCATCGCCACGATCCTTCTTGCGCCCGTTGACGCCGCCCCGGGGCTTCTTTTCGGCTTTCTTTTCGGCCTTTCCTTTCCTTTCGGCTTCGGGCTCATCCTCCCCGACATCCGGCGATGCGGCGCCATCGGAGGCGGCGTCGGCGTTGCGGCGCTTCTCCGAGCGCCGGCCGTACTGCTGGCGCTCGTAGCGGGCCAGCTGGTCGCGAAGTGCACTGTTCTTCGCCACTTCCTCGGTGAGCCTGTCCTGCAGTGACCCGACGAGCGCCGACAGCGTCCCGGCGAGCCCGAACAACTCCCTGAACAGGGCCGCGGCACCCCGTAGAAGACCACCGCCCGAGCCCAGCCCCGCGAACTCCGAGCGGAGCCCGTCGAGCCGCCGGCGAACCACCTCCGGGTCGTGAGGGTCGATCCCGCTCATTCCTCCGCCTCCACAGCCATGATCGCCGCCAGCACCGCCAGGCGCTCGGACCGCGGCATCGCCGCGTAGCGCCGCCCCCAACTCGCCGCCTTGCGCTTCACCGTCTGGCGATGGGTGAAGTTGCGCCCGGCGAAGCGCGCCCAGTGGACCCGGTCCGGTTCGAAGTTGAACCACAGCTTCTCGGTGACCACGCAGGACTGGTTGTTGACCTGAAGCGCGATCGAGCGCCAGTCGGACAGGTGTTCGTCGTAGAGCCGGCTCGGATAACCGGAGATCATCACCTGGGCCGGCAGTGAACGCAGAAGGCGGATCAGCTCCACATGGTCGCCGTCGTCGTAGTCGTAACGGTAGCGGCGCTGCGAGCGCCGCACCGACTGCACGTAGGGCGGATCAGCGTAGACCAGCTCGTCGCCCTGGAAGTCGAAGCCGGACAGGAACGCGAGTGCGCAGCCGTGGTGAAGCTCGACCGGATAATCACAGTTGAAACGCGCGATCGCACGCCAGTTGCGGTCGATGCCGATGTTGCGCAGCGCAGGCGGCTTGCGCTTCATGATCGCACCGCCCCCCAGAAATGATTCGATATACACAGAATGAGGAGGCATGGCCGCAATGAGCGGCTGGCACAGCCCCGATGTCGCCTTCGATCCGAACCATGCGCCCATGGCCGATCCCCCGATGATTCGTTTTACCGCACCGGAAATAGGCCCGGCGCCCTATCATGTCAAACGGAAAATCGGCACGGCAGCGGAAAATCGGGGAATGCCAGGGCCGCAGCATCGGGCACAGCAGCCAAACGATACCCGAAACCGGGCAAAATCAACGGACGTCGCAGTTTACCCGCTTACCTCTCACACGACACAGACAACCAACTCTGGAACCAACACCGCACCTTCGCCGTCGACGGCTCCAAGCTCAACCTGCCGCGCCCGCTCGTCGAAGCCGGATACCAGACCCCCAATCCCGATGCATGGTACCCCCAGGGGCTGCTGTCCTGCCTCTACAGGCTCGACAACCGCATGCCGGTCGACTTCATCCTCTCTCCCGACACCAACGAGCGCACCGCCGCGCTCACCCATCTCGGCGCCCTCTCACCCGGTGATGTCGTGGTCCTCGACCGGGGATACTTCTCCTTCGTCATGCTCCACGCCATGACCGCACGCGCCCTGCATCCGGTGTTCCGCATCCCGCGAAACACCGTCACCGCCTTCGACGCCTTCCGCGACGCAGACCGCGACGATGCCCGCATCAGGATCACACCGGGAAAGGACGCCCTGCGGAAGCTGCGGGCCGCAGGCTTCGCAACCCCGGCCTCCCCGGTCGTCCTGCGCCTGGTCCGCTACGACATCAAAGGCGAACGATACGTGCTCGCCACAACCCTCACCGACACGGACCGATACAGTATCGCCGACCTCTCCGACCTCTACCATGGTCGCTGGTCGATCGAGGAGCTGTACAAGACATCCAGACATGTCATCGAGGTGGACGAATTCCACGGCAAGACCGAACGCGGCGTCCGCCAGGAACTCTACGCCCATTTCAACCTCATCGCCATGGCACGCCTGTTCTCCAACCGGGGCGACAGCCTGCTCGACGACATGCACGAAAGCGACAGGCCGAAGATGAAGACGAACTTCTCCAACGCACTGGCCATGCTCGCCGTCAACCTCGAGGAGATGATCCTGGCGCACACGGCAGCCCTGGCCGACACCGTCGGGCGCATGGCGGACTCCATCCTCGCAGTGAGGGCACGGTTGCGGCCCGGACGGTCATTCCCGCGCCGCTCACGAAAACCCGTCGGAAAGTGGAGCCGGAAGCGACAGAAGACCGCGTGATCACGGACTGATCCGGACCGGAGAGGGGCAAGGTGGCCCCGGAACAGCCATGCAATCTAAAGGAAATGACGCCGAATCGTTAAAGAAATGCCATTGCCCGTCATCCGGGGCACCGGCGGTATACGAAAGCTGCGATGGGCCGGGTCATGGCGCGGGAAGCGGGGAGGTATCCGCACTGACTGTTTCTATCACGCGGGTCCGGAAGCAATTTACTTCCTGACAGCCTACGCGAATGCGGACCACGAGAATCTGAAGTCGGCAGAAACCAACCTTGCCATTGTGGCAGCGGCAGGAAGTACAAGCACTGCCGTTGGCATGACGATGGCGCCGTTTTTGTGCATAAGACGCCAGCGGATTTGTCACATGGATACCACTTTGCCGAGACCGATCTCGGTCGACTCTCGAACAGTGTCGTCAGACGGTTCAATGAACGCCGCCTCAATGACGCCGACGCCGGCTGAGTGAGCTTGATTAGGATCCGCACAGGGGCATGTGCGTTTCACCGACCCTGAAGGAGGATGGAGGGTTTTGTCAGCCATCAACAAACGGGTCGTGGCGGTGGGCGCCCTTTCCCTGATTCTCGCTGTCGCGGTCATGTTCCGCGATCAGGTGGTGCTCAATACCGGCGGCAGTGTGCCGGTTGGTTTCTACATCGCTGCAGATCCCGCAGATGCCGAGTATGTGACATTCTGCCTGCCTCCTCTGCCTCACGGGATCCGCTTCGACCCCGCGCTTTGCAATCCGGCCAATCCGTACGGTCGCCCTGTGATAAAGAGGGTTGCGAGAGTGACGGATGATGCGGTTTATGTCCGCGACGATATTCCGTTCGCGCTGGATAGCGATCTATTCGGCGCTCTCGATTCAACCATGGTTCGGGGCTGGTGGCGGCCGGTGCTCGTAGGAAATTGATTGATGATTGCAAACTGGTCGAACCGGACGTTGTGAACAGGTGACAATCTCGACATCATGCGAGGGATGAACACGCTGATACCTGGACGCTCGTTTTTGTGCCGGATGACAGTCGTTCCCCGGTCCATTCCGGAATTGGGGTGCACGGGGTCAGCTTCGCTGCTGCGGTAGGATCTGTGATGAGCGTTTTCAGCCAAGACGACGATTTCGGTCTCTGGATCCCAGTACAAAGGAGTCGACTCCAGCCATCACTGCAACTAGAGTTCAATCTGCGCACAATTTCGGAGATTGCCGCGTATGGCTGACACGGCGTTCATTCGCACCCTTGAGGAGAGCGGCCTCACCCGCCCGGCCGCCGAGGCGATCGCCGAAGCCCTCGAACGGCGGCGAAGTCCACGCGACGATCCTTGGATGCTGGCGTACGCGGCGTTACTGACAGCCCTTCTTGTCGGCGGTTTTGGCTGGACGACGGCCCAGTTCAATGCCTTCGAAAGCAAGACGGCGGCCCAGTTCAACGCCCTCGAAAGCAAGACGACGGCCCAGTTCAATGCCCTCGAAAGCAAGATCGACGCACACAGCGAACGGCTGGCCCGGATCGAGACTCTGCTGTCCGAGCGCCTGCCTGCACCACAGTAGTCCCAGCACGGATCCAGGACTTTCCCACGCTGAGCGGATTGGTGCGATATTGGCGTTGTCGGGCATGATTTCGTGGGTTTTCGCGCTTCTGCGCCCCCTGCTCCTGTGGCGGGCCGCCCGAATCACCTCATGATTCGGCGCCTTTCTGCCGCGTGGCTGGCCGAACGGCGAGACCCGGACACCGCGGCGGGCGTCCGAACGGTTTTGCTGAAGTGAGGAGGGGTGAGGAGGGTCAGGCCTCGGGTGCCGGCGTCGGTTCGCAGACGACCCGGATCGCATCGTCCCGGTCGAGCGCGAACCTTCGCATGGTCTCGATGACGCCGGCACCCTTGCGGCGGGTGGCGAAGATCACGGCCAGTGCGATGGTGTTGAGGCAGGCGCGGTTCAGCGGGCCGTTCCCGGTATGGGTCAGGCAGGCGTCTTCCCCGAAGTTGCAATCGCGCTGGCGATGGTTGTTGTTTTCCACTTCCCAATGCCCGCGGTTCAACGCCAGCAGGTCGGCGGCGGATGCGGTTGCGCTGTCGAGCGAGGTGATGAGATAGACGGTCTCGTTGCCCGGTTCCCTGCCGTCCTCGAGGACCTCCCGGTAGCGCGTCACCCGCGCGATCTGGCGGACGCCGGGGAAATTGACCATGCCCTTGAGCGGGGCCAGGACATCGATGCTGCGCTGTTCGATCCGCCCGTGCTGTTTTTCGGACTCCCCCACATGTGCGCGGTCGCGGTCACGTTCCCAGTCGATGCTGTCGAGCAGCGCGAAGGTCTCCGAGGCATTTCCTTTCACGTTCAACACGTAGTCGGCGCCGCAGCGTTCGGTGATCAGACGCGCCGTTTCCCGCGCCGTGTGCAACGCGTCGACGGTGATGATCCGGCCACGGATGTCGCAGCGCAGCAGGAGATCGTTGAGGGCGGCGATTTCGCCGCCGTCGTCGTTGTATCCGAGGATGGCGAAGGGCGCGCCGGTCACATGATCGACGAGGGTCACGGTCTCGTGGTGGCCGTCGCCGTTGCGGTTGGCGCCCCTGATGCGCTTGCCGTCGGCCGCGATCGCCCGGGCAAGAGACAGGCGGGGGCGGGACCAGCGATGAAGCACGTCCTCCAGCGCCTCGGGGTCGAGGGACTGGACAACCCTGTGCAGCGTCGACTTGGCAACCGGCTCATGGAGGCCGGTCTTCGGGTTCTTCCAGGCACCGATGGCCGCGAGTTGCTCCTGCGACAAGGCCCTGGCGAACTGCGCCGCGGCAAGGCATCCCCTCATGTTGGCCATGGTGGCAAGGATGTGCACGCTGAGCACGCAGGCGACCGTGTGCTTGCGTCCCTGCGCCCGGCGATAGTCGGGAACGGCGGCCAGTTCGTCATGGAGCGAGCGCATGACCTCGGGATCGCGGGGCGCCAGTTCGTGGCCGACCGGCGGCATCACCGACAGCGGCAAGGGTTCCGGGCGGGCCAGGAGCTGATGCGCGTCGCGCTGCAGGCTCCGGACCAGGATCAGCTTCGGTTCGTCGTGCGGGTCGGTGTATTTGCCATTGCAGCGGGCGAAGCCCCTGGTCCTGCCCAACGCCTGCCAGCCGGCAGCCTTGTACATGGTTCCCGGAAACCTGGCCGGATCACAGAAGGTCTCCGCGATCAGCACGCGATGGCCATACGTCGACAGCCAGTCGTCGGCAATCCGGCGGGTCATCCCGGCAAGAAAGAAAGAGGCAAGGTTGGGGAACACGCCGGGTGCGGCCAGCACCAGGAACCGGGTATTGTTGACGATCATGCCGAGGCGGTCGAAATGCTGCGCAGGCTTCCATCCGATCCAGAGGTCGCGCGGCCGGCACTTGAAGGCGCCGCCCTGCCAGCCCGCCAGCGCCAGCCACCGGCCTTTCCAGGTTGCGGCATAACGCAACCCCCGGCCCGCAAAGCGGCGGAACCCGAGATAGTGATGGGTGTCCATCAGGTCATCCCACAACAGGCGCTCGCTGGGCTCCACAAGCCGAACCTCGACATCGGCAAGGTGGAAGCCTGCCGGAATATCCTGCCAGATGGGCTCTCGCGAGAGCGGCTTGATGCACATGCGAACCGTGTCGCACATCCAGCGCGGGAAAGCCAGCGAAAAACGCACCGGCCAAAATCGGCGCGCACCCGATCACAGAATCGGAAAATGTCAAGAAAAAATAGCGTGGGAAGACCCTGATTATGGTTACTCTTGATCTCCCGAAGTCCAAATCCGGCTTCTGCTCGCTTCTCCCGGCGCATGTTGACGACCAACATCACTGGTACCTATACGAAAGCCCAACGGGCAAGCCACCTGGGTTGCCCGGGATCAGAACACGCCCTTGGCGTTCTCATGCCAGTCTACGGGATTTGACCACTTTTACGTCGGGGGGCTTAGTGCCGAACAGAGAACTGGCCGTAACACCGATGATGGCCCAGTATCACCAGATCAAGGCCGAACATCCGGGCTCCCTGCTGTTCTATCGCATGGGCGATTTCTACGAGATGTTCTTCGACGACGCCGTTGCCGCGTCCGAAGCCTTGGATATCGCGCTCACCCAGCGCGGAATGCATCGTGGTCAGGCTGTCCCGATGTGCGGTGTGCCGTACCACTCCGCTGACGGTTACCTTCAGACCCTTGTCCGCAAGGGATTTCGCATCGCCATCTGCGAACAACTCGAAAGTCCGGCCGATGCGAAGGCGCGCGGCCACAAGTCCGTGGTGAACCGCGGTGTGACCCGGCTTGTCAGCCCCGGCACCGTGACGGAAGACAATCTCCTCGATGCCAGGAAACACAGTTTTCTCGGCGCGTTTTCCGAAATCAGGGGGAGCTCGGCCATCGCCTGGACCGACATCACGACCGGCGATTTCATGGTCCAGAACTGTCCTCACGTGATGATTTCTCCGTTACTGGCAGAATTGTCCCTTAGAGAAATCCTGATCTCGGATTCACTGGATGAATCCCTTGCCGAGGTCTTTCGCGAATCCGGATCGACCGTCACTGTCCTGCCCAAGGCCTGCTTCGACAGTTCCCTGGCCAGGACCCGTCTCCTGAAACTTTACGAGATCGGGTCCCTCGACGCATTCGGCCAGTTCGGCAAACCGGAAATCTCCGCAATGGGCGCCGTCGCCGATTACCTGGAGATGACCCAGAAGGGCCAGCGACCGAATCTCCTTCCCCCGGTCATCAAGGACAGGAGCAAGGTCCTGCAAATCGACACGGCAACCCGGCGCAACCTGGAGTTGACGGCAAGCCTGGAAGGCGAACGCGCCGGGTCGTTGTTGGGGACGATCGACCGAACCATTACCGGAGCGGGAGCCCGGCTTCTCGAACGCCGGCTTGCCAGTCCATCCACGGAACTTCCGGTCATCGAGAGCCGTCTCGATTCAATCGCGTTTCTGAAGGAATTTCCGGAGTTGGCGGAATCTTGCAGGAAGACCCTGCGATCGGTTCCCGACATGGCGCGCGCATTGGGCCGGTTGGCCCTGGGACACGGAGGGCCGCGCGACCTCGCAGCCATACGCGACGGACTGGAGCATGCGCGCGAAATCGCGGCCACGTTCAACGGGAACGCCCACGGCCAAGTCCCGGCGGAACTCGACGACGCCGTTGCCGCTCTGGCCGGCTGCGACAATCATCCGTGTGAACTGCTCGCGGCTCTCGTAGACAATCCACCGGTCCTCGCCCGGGACGGCGGATTCATCGCGCCTGCCTACGACGCGGAGCTCGACCGGACCAGGGACCTTCGTGACGAGAGCAGAAAGGTCATTGCCAGCCTGCAGGCAGAGTACCGCGAATTGTCCGACATCGCGTCACTCAAGATCCGCCATAACAACGTGCTTGGTTACTTTGTCGAAACCCACTCGCGCCATTCGGAACGAATGTTCTCCGAAGAACTCGCCGCCACCTTCATTCACCGCCAGACAATGGCAAATGCCGTGCGGTTTACCACGGTGGAATTGTCGAAGCTCGAAGCCGACATCCTGTCTGCGGCGGCGAGGGCGATCGAGATCGAGTTGGCGATACTTGGCCGCCTGACGGAACAGGTGCTCGCGATGTCAAGCCCGATTGGCGCCGCGGCGGCGGCAGTCGCAACCATTGACGTCACCGCGGCCCTTTCCGATCTTGCCCGCGGCGAAAACTGGTCACGTCCCGAGATTTTCGAAGACCGCCGGTTTCATGTCGAGGCCGGCCGTCACCCGGTCGTTGAATCCGCACTCCGCGAAAGTGGAAACGGGTCGTTCGTCGCAAACGACTGTACGCTGTCTGTCGACGACAATGGCCAACCCCTGATCTGGCTGCTTACGGGGCCGAACATGGCCGGCAAGTCCACGTTTCTCAGGCAGAACGCCTTGATCCTGTTGCTCGCGCAAGCCGGGAGTTTTGTCCCCGCCCGAAAGGCCGAGATCGGGATTGCGTCGCAGTTGTTTTCGCGGGTCGGGGCAGCCGACGACCTGGCGCGCGGCCGGTCGACCTTCATGGTCGAGATGGTCGAGACGGCGGCGATCCTGAATCGTGCCGATGCCAATGCATTCGTGATCCTCGATGAGATCGGCCGGGGAACCGCAACATTCGACGGCTTGTCAATCGCATGGGCAACGCTCGAATACCTGCATGATGTTTCCGGTTGCCGCACGATCTTTGCCACGCACTACCACGAGTTGACCTTGCTTTCCGGAATGCTCGCGAACATGGTCAATGCAACGGTTGCCGTGCAGGAATGGCAGGGAGAAATCCGGTTCCTTTACGAAGTGAACCCTGGTGCCGCCGACCGCTCATACGGCGTCCAGGTTGCCAGGCTTGCAGGTCTGCCGGGCACCGTGATCGAAAGAGCCGGTGAGGTGCTCGACACGCTTGAAAAAGGGGAAAACCGCACCGGCGGAAAGGTCGACAACCTTCTCGACGGCCTGCCGCTCTTCGAACATCGTCCTTCGGCGCCCCTCCGACCGAAACAGGACGCGTCACCAGTACTGGCCAGGCTGAGGGACATTCACCCAGACGACCTGTCCCCACGAGAAGCCCTGGATGCGCTTTACGAGCTCAAATCCCTGATCAAGAGCAGATGAAGACCGGCGGTCCGGAATCCCGCCGGTTCAGTCGTCTTCCCCGCTCGGGGCGGGTGGCGGTCCGGCGGACACACCGACCTGGGCTGCGCGCAGCAGCCGCTCGCCTATACTGAAGCCTGTCTCGATGACTGTCATGATGCTCCCGGCCGGCACTTCAGGGTGCGGCGCATTGAACATGGCCTCGTGTCGCTTCGGATCGAACCTGTCACCGATATCCGGAGCGACCCGAACGATGCCGTTCCTGGAGAATGCCGCGACCAATTCCTTCAGTGTCAGCTCGACTCCCTCGATCAGCGCACGTGCCGCCTCGCGCTGGTCGTCGTCGACCGACGACAACGCGCGATTCAGGTTGTCATGGACCGAAAGAAGGTCCCGCGCCAACCGGCGCCCCCCGTAGGCTTCCGCGTCTCGACGGTCCCTCTCCGCCCGCTTGCGGGTGTTCTCGAGTTCAGCCACCGCGCGGATCCAGCGATCCCGAAATTCCGCGGTCTCGGCCTGGGCTTTGGCGAGTTCGTCTTCAACAGGCGCCTCGGCGCCGTCCTCACCGTTTTCGTCCCCAGACTCGGCCTCCTCCGCCTTTTCGGCGGACGCGTCCGCGCCAGCATCGTCAAGGGATTCCGGCTCTGCGTCCGTCGACTCGACCTCGTCCGAACTTGCACGCACGTCAGCCTGCTCGTCCTGGCCCGGCCCTGACTCCGGCGCATCCTGCTGGCCGCCGACCTGGTTCGGCGCCTCGCCTTCTGCCGTGCTCGTTGTTTCAGTCCTTGTAGTCATGCATGCCCGTCCTCTACCGACATCGACACCCTGGCTATCCCCTTTCGGACACCAGCCGGCCAATGAGTTGAGCCGTGTAATCGACGATCGGAACGATCCGGCCATAGTTCAGGCGCGTCGGTCCGATCACTCCAACCGCGCCGACGATCCTGTGTTCGGAATTGATATAGGGCGAAATCACCAAAGATGAACCCGATAGCGAAAAAAGTTTGTTTTCTGACCCGATGAAGATCCTGACCCCTGACCCCTGTTCCGCAAGCTCCAGCAGTTCGACGATTTCCTTTTTTCTCTCGAGGTCGTCGAACAGCGTTCGAATCCGTTCGAGGTCTTCTTCCCTGACAGTCTCGTCCAGCAGATTTGATCGTCCGCGAACGATCAGTCGGGATTCAGGCGAGCTTCCTTCCGCCCAGGTGGCGAGACCTTTCTCGATCAATTGTTTCGACAGGTCATCGATTTCCTGTTTTCGTTTTGGAATCTCTTCCTTGACGGCCGCAACCAGGTCCTCGACCGTCTGACCGCTGCAAATGGAATTCAGGAAGTTCGCTGCCTCCCTCATTGAAGACGGTGTCAATCCCGGAGGCGGTCGGAAAACCCGGTTTTCAACCTTTCCGTCAGCAGTAACGAGAACCGCCAGTGCCCGGTCCGAAGACAGCGAGACGAATTCGATGTGCTTGACGGGCGCATCCGACTTGGGGACCAGGACGATGCTCGCCGCCCTGGTCAGGTGGGACAGCAGTGATCCCGCCGACTCGAGCATCGCGGCCCGGTCCCTGGCTTCGCCTTCGAGCGAATGTTCAATGCGCGCCAGTTCGTGATTTTCGAGGTCCTCGACCTCCAGAATTCCGTCGACGAACATGCGAAGGCCCAGTTCGGTCGGAACCCGGCCGGCTGAAACATGAGGACTCTCGAGAAGGCCCAGAAACTCCAGGTCCTGCATGACGTTCCGGATGGTGGCGGCAGAAATGCTCTCGGATATACTGCGCGCCAGCGTTCGGGAGCCAACGGGTTCTCCCTGGTCCAGGTAGGTCTCGACGAGGGCGCGGAAGACATCCTGTCCCCTGGCGTCGAGCATGTCGAACGTTGTGATCGGAGAGTGAGCCACGACAGTCGGTACTTCTGGTCTGATGACACAAATTCCGACCGAAACTAGTCCTGGTGCGCGCTTCGGTCAATTGGCTTGCATGACCTTCGGCTGGCCAGTATTCGATCCGGATCCGTTGCGTGCGCCGTTCTGCGCGACACGTTCTTTCCGGCAAAGATCAACCGAGGACACGAGATATGCGACATTCCGGACGCGGGCCGAGCGATTTGAGAGAGGTTTCGATCGAACCCAATGTCAGCCTGCACGCAGAAGGCTCCTGCATGATTCGGTTTGGAAACACGCACGTCCTGTGTACTGCCAGTCTTGAAGACCGGGTCCCGCCGTTCATCAGGAACACGGGCCTGGGATGGTTGACCGCCGAGTACGGCATGCTGCCGAGAGCCACCGACAAGAGGAACCGGCGCGAGGCAACCGCGGGACGGCCATCGGGAAGAACTGCCGAAATCCAGCGCCTGATTGGTCGTTCCCTCAGGGCCTGCATCGACCGGGTCCGGCTCGGCGAACGACAGCTGACCATAGATTGTGACGTCATTCAGGCAGACGGCGGCACGCGCTGTGCGTCCGTCACCGGCGGTTGGGTCGCGCTCAGGCTGGCCATCGAACATATGCTGTCATCGGGCATTCTCCGGGAAAATCCCGTCACGGATCATGTCGCCGCGGTGAGTTGCGGCATCGTATACGGTCAACCGGTCCTGGATCTCGACTACACCGAGGACAGCGAGGCCGAAACCGATGCGAATTTCGTGTTGACGGGTTCCGGAGACATGGTCGAAATCCAGTGTACGGCGGAGGCCGCTCCGTTTTCCCGACAGCAACTGGATTCGATGCTGGCCCTCGCCACAAAGGGAATCGAGGAGCTGGTTGAATTGCAGAAATCCGCCGTGCGCTGACCGGCCCGATGCGGCAGCTGACCGAAAAATCCGTCATTCTCGCGACCCACAATTCGGGCAAGCTGCAGGAATTAAGGGAATTGCTAGCGCCTTTCGGCAAGCTGGGGATCCCGGTCCGGGAATTCGGACTCGACGAGCCGGCCGAAACCGAAGCGTCCTTCGCCGGAAATGCGCGGATCAAGGCGGCTTACGCAGCGCGGTCGACAGGGGCTCCGTCGCTCGCCGACGACAGTGGAATAGAGGTCGACGCCCTCGCCGGCCAGCCGGGGATTCACACGGCCGGCTGGGCGGAAACACCCGGGGGAAGGGATTTCCGGATTGCGATGGCCAGGACCTGGCGCATGCTGGAAGACGCGGGCGCCCCGGAGCCTTGGACAGCGCGATTCAGGTGTTCTCTTTGCATCGCTTGGCCGGACGGGCACGACGCCATATTCGAGGGATCAGTCGCGGGGCGTTTCGTATGGCCGATGCGTGGTGAAAGTGGCTTCGGTTTCGACCCCATCTTTCAGCCCGACGGCCACGACCTGACCTTCGGCGAAATGGATCCAGGCCAAAAACAGGGTATGAGCCACAGAACTGTGGCCTTCACGAAGTTTGTCGACGCGTGCCTTCGTGACGCCTGACAGGCGAGGCGCCGATGCCCTGAAGGACGCGGGTTTCGGCATCTACGTTCATTGGCCATATTGCGAATCCATTTGCCCGTACTGCGATTTCAACGTCCACCTCTACAGATCGGTCGACGAGAGCGCCTGGATCAAGGCCTTCCGCTCGGAAATCAGTCATCACGCAAGGCTGCTTCCGGGGCGGAGCGTGGACTCCATATTCTTCGGCGGGGGAACCCCGAGCCTGATGAGTCCCGAAATGGTACACGCCGTCATCGCCGACGTGGCCAACGCGTGGACCGTAACCCCCCGAACCGAAATCACCCTGGAGGCCAATCCGACGTCCGTGGAGTCCGGTCGCTTTGCCGGGTATTCTGAGGCCGGGGTCAACCGGATTTCGATCGGAGTTCAATCGCTGATCGATCCAGACCTGAAGAAGCTCGGGCGCAGGCATACTGCCGCCATGGCCCGGCGGGCGATCGAAATTGCGCGACAACACTTTTCGTCCGTCAGTATCGACATGATCTATGCGCGCCAGCACCAGAGCGTCGAGGCGTGGGCCGGCGAACTCCGGAACGCCCTTTGTTCCGGGGTCGACCACCTTTCGCTCTACCAGTTGACCATCAAGCCGGGAACGCGTTTCGGTTCCCTGGCCAAGCGAGGAAAACTGCGGGGACTACCCGGAGAGGATCTGGAGGCCGACTTGTTGGGGGTTACCGACGATCTTTGTTCGCGGTCCGGGTTTCCCGGATACGAGACCTCGAGTTATGCACGACCCGGGTACGCGTCCGTGCACAACCTGATTTACTGGCGGTATGGCGAATTCGCCGGGATCGGGCCCGGTGCCGACGGTCGAATTGTCTACAACGGGAGCGCGCGCAGAACCCGTGGAATTGCCGGCCCTGCGGACTGGCTTCGGTCGACCGAAACGACAGGGACGGGTGTTCGCCTTGTGGAATCCCTTCCGCCGGATGCCCTTTGCGACGAGTACCTCATTGCGTCCCTTCGTCTCAGGGAAGGAACGGACCTTGATCGCTATGCTGCCATTGCGGACCGAAAGAACGCCGTTCCCGCATACCATGGTCTCGTCACCGACGGATTTCTTGAAGTCGACGGTCGGCGGTTGCGCGCAACGCATACCGGCCGCCCGCTTCTCGATTCGGTCCTGGGCGAACTCTGCCCTGATCCCCCGTTTCCAGGCCGCCAGGACCACGACCGCGCATTGCCGGATTTTCACGGCGACGAATCGTTCCCACGGACGTTATCAGCTGACCGGAACAGCAGTTGAACGCGCGTTGGATCCTCAGAGCGCCGCCGCAACCCAGTGGAGACAGCTTTCTATCGAAAAGACCGGCAGCCCCGTCGCTTCGCGGACCTGCCGGCTGTAGGGAGGCATGTTGGTGCATTCGAAGAGGATTGCGCCCAGGTCGTGGCGATTCTCGAGGAAGGAAACCGCCGCATCCACCACGTCCTGACCCGCTTGCTCAACATCCAGTTCGCTATCGTCGTCCAGAAGTGCGCGCTGAAACTCGCAACCCGTCCCGACACCCCAGATCGGAGTTCCTTCCGGCACCCCCACTGCATCGAGATGAGCATCGGTGAGCGTCTCCCGGCAAATCGTCAGGATCCCGACACGGCGCCCTGGCGGCAACATGGCCTGAATCGGCGCTGCCTGCATCATGGCCGAAGTGACGACCGGCACATCCAGAGTCTCCGACATTTCCATCTGGAAAACTGACAGAAACCCGCAATTCGTCGTGATGACCTCAACTCCGTCGTCGACCAGTTCCCGGCCTGCTTCGATGAACGCCGGAAGCAGCCCCTCGGCGGAACGGCGAACGACGTGATCCGGAGACGCACCGCGGACGACCTTGTATCTCACCGGAAACGGCCAGGTCCCGGCATTGCCCATGTCACCCGGAATCCTTGGAAAACGGGCATCGAGCATAAGGATGCCGATCGGGGCTCCGTAGACAGCCTTACCCCCCTTTATCTTCGTCATCGATTTCTCCTCAAGCAGTGCGTTCCAAGCTAGACTCGCGCATTGCCCCGTCCGCCAAAAAGGCTCGGGATCGTTTGTGTTTGGGGGCTGAAAGGATTTAAGGCAACCGGCAAAACGCCGTGGAAAAGCTTCGGGCGGAATTTCGGTCTCCGTGGAGACACGCCCCCGCTTGCCAATTTTGCGCATCGAATGATCGGTGCCACGGACTGCGCGGGAAAATCGGTTTCAAGAATCGGAGGATCTCTACGGGCCCCGAACAAACCACTGTGGTGCGTCGCGCCGCTGCCGGCTCGTTACATGACTACATACTTACGATCAGCATAACTTCCCGGAAGGCGAGGGGAGCCGATTGCCACACCTGCAGGGCGTGTTTCCAACGCGGTATCACGCTGGGGCAATGAAGTACCGTTGAGTACCAACTGGTGCATCAGGTTTGCAAAGGTCGTGGCGCATTGCCGACGGTATGGGTATTGTCCATTTGATCGAGTATGTTTTCGAAGTGCCGATCTCGCGTTTTGTCGAATTCATCCCAAGTTCAGAGTGGCCAAGGGCAGAAAGTAAGGTGCTGCTTGCAACATGACCAGCAAAGACTCACGGCCAAGGAGGCCAATGATCTCCGGACCGCCAAGGAGCTGGAAAGGCATTTGGCTTGGCTCGCTTCGTTTACGCCCGCTGCGCTGGGCGTACTCGCGACCGCCTCCGGCATCTACACATATCTCGGAGTAACTTCGCTCCTCGAGGACACCGGCGCGCTGAGTTTCTTTGCTGCGCTTGCCTATTCGGTCGCGGTTTCGGTGGGGATCTTCGTGTTCTGGAGTTACATGCTCAGGCTGTTGCCTTCCATGCGCAGCGCGGCCGGGTTCATCGGCCTCACTGTTTCGGTAGTTGTCGGCTCGTTCGCCATCATCGCGATGTCGAGCTGGCTCAACGCCGCAGCGCTTGCCGGAGCCGCAGCTGTCGAACAGCATCTTGAGCGGACTGTTAGAGACTACCAGTCCGCCCTCGAACAAGCGCACGACATTGCGCTCTCGGGGCAGGCGCTCGGCCGTGAGGTAAAACGTGCGCGCGAGAGCTTTGAGGCACTCGCCGTGCAGGAACGGTCGGGCCAACTGTCAGGTACGGCAGGCGAGGGCGCGGTTTTCCGGGTCCTGACACAGAAGACCGAGGAACTACGCAACCTTGAGGAACAGATCGCCGAACAGCAGCCGCTGATAGAGTCGGCCTACGACGACGGAAACTCCATCCTTGGCCGTATGCGCGCCCTGACCGTGGCGCCGGGGCCAGTGGAGCAGCGGTCAGTCGTATTCTCCGAGGAGAGCGTGCGGTTGGCGGGTGTGATTTCCAACCTCAACCAGTATTCCGTGGCTCCATTGGTTGCGCGGGCAGCAAAGGACTTGCCCGCCTCGGTCGTGCTTCCGGAACTTGATGGCCGCAGCGCCGAAATCCGCAGCGCGCAATCCTCGACCATCGCTTCCGTTCTCGACGCTCTTGATCAACGAAGCCAGACATTACGCAGCGCCGCCGACGAGGTTCTCGCGCTAGAATTGCCAATCGAGACGGCCTACAATCCGATCTCCAGCGCCGATGCAGTGATCCGTTACGCAGAGAATTTCATACCTTCATGGGCTGGAGCAATCGCGATCGACCTGTTGCCTGCGATCCTGGTGTTTGTGCTCGCGATCACCCAGGCAGCAATCCGAAGCGGCCGTGACGGGATCGGGGTCGAAGAGTCGCTAACGCTCTCCGACCTCAAGACTGCAATGAACGCGATGCGTGACATCGAGACATCGATGGGTGCGGTTGACGCCGAAATCCGTCGCAGGAATTTAATCGAATCCACCGAAACTGCACCGCCGAAACGGGACGCTTCAGAATAGTGGCGGAACCCATGAGTTTCCTGCGCGGTATCTCCATGCGACGTGGGTTGACACTCGTTCTGATGACGCAGTTGGTGATCGCCGTGCTTCTCGTGGCAAGCGACATTGATGCGCGCTGGATTCCCCGACTGACACACGATGAAGACCTCCCGAACGGCCCCGTTTCCCCCGGCGACCAGTTGAGACGCTACGAACCTTTGTTGATCCGGCCTGACTTCACGCGCCCGGCCAGCCTGCCCGACGAGGTGAGGCTGCCGCAAGATCTGCCGCCCCGACTTGAATTCAAGGTTTCCAACGGTAGCGGTGGCGATTTTCTCCTGATCAACGGTCCGATCGAACCGGGCGACGCTGAAAGGTTTTCAGCCTTTCTGTCGAACCTCGGCGAACTGACAATGTCGGTGGTACTGAACAGCCCGGGCGGTGCGGTGACCGAGGCGCTTGCCATCGGGCGGCTGCTCCGTGAGAACAAGGCTACGACAATCGTCCATTCCGGCACTGCCTGCCTTTCGGCCTGCCCTTACATTCTGGCGGGAGGCGTGCTTCGGGAGGTTTCAGGCAGGGGCGCTGTCGGGATGCACCAGCACTATTACGACACGCCAGCCTACATGCCTGTTTTTCTGGCTGTGGAGGGTATCCAGCATGGACAGGGACGGACGATGGAATATCTCTTGGAAATGGGGATTTCGCCCAGCCTCCTGCTCTACTCGCTCAACACGCCGCCCGATAGCATCTATGTCCTGGTCAAGGAGGAATTGCTGGAGACCGGGCTGGCAACCAGCATCTTCGACTGAGCAGCCGGAATTTCGAAACCGTTCGGCGCGATCGAGGTGGGCTCGCCTCACCGGATACCGGCGGTATCCGGTCGGTTGCGCGGGGCGCGAAGGACAGGGCTTCAGTGTCACGATTGGTGCCCATTGCGGTTTCGCGACGCGTTTCATTTCGGCAGACTGTTCCTGCACTGACCATGCAGCCGTCGCGGCTGCCACGGGATTCGCACCTGGTCGGTCGATAATCCCGGTGGCACCGAGCGAACACAGGCGGACCCGATTGAACACGGCGTACCGACCCATGCCGGCCTGATCGCCCAACCGCTTGAGAACCCTGACGCGCGGGCCAGCGAATGGGTGGTTCAGGAACGGCCTTGACAAGACACCCCATCCTCATTCCTGAATCGGCGACCGTTTCGGACCGCAACATCTGCCCTGCCCGCCTCGACATCTGCGACGGCCGGATTCGTGTTGATAGGCACGCGGATTTGGGTAGATTCGCCGCCGAAACGAGAGGCCATGATCGAGAATCTCGGCTTCAAAGGCGCCGGGCCATTCGGAGATTCCCATGCACGTTGCTGTCATAGGCGCCGGTATCGTCGGCGTCTCTACAGCCATATGGCTGCAGCGCGAGGGCCATCAGGTTACGCTGGTCGACCGGGTCGGACCGGCCGCCGGCACGTCCCACGGGAATGCTGGAGTTCTCGCCGCCGGATCGGTCGTGCCGATTCCTGTTCCAGGTCTGGTTTCTAAGATCCCCAGGCTGCTTTTGGACCGGAATCAACCGCTGTTCCTGCGCTGGTCGTATCTTCCCCGGTTGCTTGTCTTCCTTCTGCCCTATCTCGCAAACGGTCGCCAGACTCCGGTAAAGCGGATTTCCGCCGCCCTGGCTGAACTGCTGAGGGATAGCCCCGATCAGCATCTCGTGCTTGCGGCGGGAACCGGGGCCGAGCGTTTCGTCAAGAAAAGTGATTATCTCTTCGCCTATACCAACCGCAGTGCCTATGAATCCGACAGGTCCGGGTGGGAAATTCGGCGAATACATGGGTTTCAATTCGAGGAAATGGATGAAGACCGTCTCGCCGATTACGATCCGGCTCTTGCCGGGCGTTTCGGTTTCGCCGTTCGTTGCCTTGACCACGGGTTCATCACCGACCCGGGCGAATACGTGTGCGCCCTTGCCAGGCACGTCGAGGAGAATGGGGGCGAACTCAGAATTACCGAGGTGCACCGTGTTACCGAGGACGCGGTGGTGGAAACCGCCGAGGGAAAGATTTCAGCGGACCGTGCCATCGTAACGGCCGGTATCTGGTCGAAACGCCTGGTCGCCGGACTGGGGCTGAAAGTTCCGATTGAATCGGAGCGAGGTTACCACGTGGAATTCCACAACCCGTCAATCAGTTTACGTGCTCCCGTCATGGTGGCATCGCTCAAGGCCGTTCTCAGCCCGATGGAAAACCGGTTACGATGCGCCGGACTGGTCGAATTCGGCGGCCTCGACGCGCCACCTTCTTCTGCTCCGATCGACCTGATCACGCGCGGAGTCCAGGGGCTCTTCCCGGACCTGACCTATGACCGGCTTCAGACCTGGATGGGTCACCGGCCCTCTACCACGGACTCGCTCCCGGTTATCGGGGCCATAAGCAGAAATGGACGTGTTCTTGCCGGCTTCGGTCATCAGCACGTCGGCCTGACGGCGGGACCGAGGACCGGGAAATGGCTCTCGGGAATCGTGTCGGGGAACACGCCGAATGAAGATCTGTCGGCCTTCTCGCCGGCGCGGTTCCGTTAAACCAGTACTCCGGTGTTTCCGGGCCGGAATTCTCCAACGTGCCGCCTTCGGGTTCAGAAGCAACGGAATCGCAGGGAACATTACATGTTAGGCGGGTCAGAATCGGCTCATCATGATGTCTGAAGCAACCGCCAGCCCGAATTCGCATTATCCCCCCAGAAGCGTTTTTCACGGCACGTTGTTGATAACATACTGTACGTTTTTGTTGTCGGGGACATCCGGAAGTGGGCCCCGGTTTCCGGGGAAAAACAGACTGCCATCCCTGGAGCGGTGTCAGTGCCGCGCCAGTTCGCATCGAAGCAAAGTCGTGGCCGAGAATCAACGCGGTCGGAGCTCCGGGTGGACTCGCCGGCATAAAGGGTGGCCGTCGCCCACCCTGTCCCGGGACCGGGGTCGAATGCCCCCGCCAGTCCGGAGGCGCTCGCGGCCCTTTTTTGCACTGCGCGTACCGATCACCATGGTTGAACTCGATATTTGCCGAAAGGTGGGTTTCGACAGGACAGACCTGCGACATCTCATCCGCACGCGCGGAAGGGACGCCGCCCTGCTCGAGGACCTGGCAGGCGGAAATCTCGATATCGCTCTGGAACGAGGGCGCGATTCGATGGCAATCTACGATCCGGTCGCGGCGACCTTTATGGCCCAGCCGGAATATTTCGGCTTCAACGATGCACGTGTCGATGTGGTGCTTTCCGGTCCCGAGCGCGGCCGAACTGTCGTGGATTTCCAAACCGCGGGCGAGGCGTGCAATGCGAAGGTCGCGACCGACCCCCGACACGCGGCGGTAAAGCAGGCCTGCATGGGCGCTTTGTTGGGAGAGTGCGAACGATGAGGTCGGAAGAACCGCGGGACCTGGATGCGGGCGATGTCCGCGCAAGGGCCGTTGACGCGGCAAGGGGTACAGAGCCGTTTGACCTCCTGCTGCACGGGGGATGCATCGCCGACGTGATTACCGGTCAGGTTCGGCCGGCGGATGTCGGGGTCGCCGGACCCCTGATCGCGAGCGTTCATCCGCCCGGGGCGCGGCGCGACGCGCGCGCAACCCTCAATGCTGCCGGCAAGATCGTCGCGCCCGGCCTGATCGATGTCCACCTGCACATCGAGAGCTCCATGGTCACGCCACGAACCTACGGCGAGGCGGTGCTGGCACGCGGTGTGACCACCGTCGTGTGGGACCCGCATGAATTCGGAAATGTCTGCGGGGTCGACGGCCTGAGGTGGGCCGTCGAGCAGGCACGCGACGCACCGCTCAGAATTCTCATGCTTGCACCTTCCTGCGTGCCCTCGGCCCCGGGCCTCGAGACTTCGGGGGCAGACTTCCATGCCGACACGCTGCGGGATGTGCTCGCATGGCCGGACATCCAAGGGCTCGCGGAGGTCATGGACATGCACGGCGTCATTGAGCGCAAGCCCCGCATGACGAAAATCGTCCAGGTAGGCCTGGCTTCCGGCAAGCCGGTCTTCGGCCACGCGCGCGGACTGTCAGGTCCGGACCTCAATGCCTACGCGGCAGCCGGGGTCTCTTCGGATCACGAGATTACCTCCGCAAAGGATCTCGGAAACAAGCTCGAAGCAGGCCTGTTCATCGAACTCAGGGGTTCTCACGACCATCTCCTGCCTGCCTTCGTCGAGGCCCTCGCGGCATATCCCCGGGTGCCACAGACCATTGGCCTCTGCACGGACGACGTGTTCCCCGACGACCTGTGGAGCGCCGGCGGTCTCGACGATGTCCTGCGCCGCATCACGCGCTACGGCATGCCGGCCATCGAAGCGCTTCGGGCTGCCACACTGAACGCGGCGTTGCGGCTCGGGCGTCACGATCTTGGTGCCGTGGCGCCGGGGAGGAGAGCTGATCTCGCCGTTTTCTCGGATCTGTGCGACTACCGGGCCGAAGCGGTCATCTACAGCGGGGTCGAGGTTGGCCGCCGGTTTAACCGGCCCGACCAGTCCGGCGATCGGCTGGCACGGGGGCTCGGTCTGCGATCCTTCAGCCCCGAGGACTTTCTCGTCCGGGCCGGCCCGGGTCCCGTCCGTGTCGCCACAATCGATGAACCGCGCTTCACTCGATGGGGAGAGGCCGTGGCCTCGGTGGCGGACGGCTACGTGCGCCCGCCGGAGGGATCGATCACCATGGCGGTTGTCAATCGTCATGGTGCGGGAACTACGCCCAGGGTCGCGTTCCTCCGCGGCTGGGGCGCGTGGCGGGGTGCTTTCTGCACCACGGTTTCGCATGATTCCCACAATCTGACGGTCTTCGGATCCAGTGCAACCGACATGGCGGTCGCCGCCAATGCTGTACGCGCAGCTGGCGGCGGTCTCGCCGCCGTCTCGGATGGCCGGGTCAGGGCGACGCTGCCGCTGCCCGTCGCAGGCCTGGTTTCCGGGCGGCCGCTGCCGGAAGTGGCCGGCGCGTTCATGGCGGTGAAGGAAGCCATGGACGAAATCGCGGCGTGGAAGCCGCCCTACCGCGTGTTCAAGGCCTGTTTCGGCGCATCGCTCGCCTGCAATCCCGGGCCCCATCTCACTGACATGGGCATTGCCGACGCGGCGACAGGTATTATTCTCGCTTCGCCGGTTCTCGGAACCGTGTGAGGCGGCACATCGGGGGGCAGTGGCATTTTCAGCTGCGCAGCTGATCAATACCTTACATCTTGCGGGTCTTCTTCATTCATTCCGGAATGGCCGTTTCCTGTGACGGGGACTGGAGGGTTTGCGCGCTTCCCATCAAGCACGCCTGAATTGCCGAATTGTCAACCTGCGTGACCCCGTATTCGCCAGTATTGCGTGCGTCACCTTCAAACGGCATGATCTTCAAGTAGCCGAACTGCGATAGCGGGATGCTGCGCTGGGCCATCCGGTCGCTGGATGAAGCTGGGAAGGATTCGTGCTTGAGAACCTGCTCGGTGCGGTGCCGGAGAGGGTAACGCCGTGGTTCTACCAAACGGCGGTCGGCGCCGATATCGACCTGGTATTGGAGATGTCAGGCGGAATACTGTGGGCGGCTGAAATAAAACGCGGTCTCGCACCAAGGCTCGAAAAGGGATTCCACCACGCGCGGGAAGACCTCCAGCCTGAACGCTCGTTCGTCGTCTATTCAGGCGACGACCGGTACGCCAAGGGCGAAGGAGTCGAAGTGATCGGTGTAGGCGAACTGGCGTCGCTCCTCGCGAAGTCATGAATACACCCAGGCGCGGGGTATTCTTTGGCGCCGTAAATGGTTTCGGCGGTATACCGAATCGGGCCTAGTCATCGTTGGTCCGCCAGGAAGGGCAAGTTCACCATGAAGCCGGGGAAATTGTTGCTGAAGGGATGGCTGGGCCTGGCAATGTGCGTTGTTTCCGGCTTCCTGTTCATAGAGAACGAAGCCGTGTGGTGGATGATCGGAGTTTCGTGTGGGCTGTCATGTTGGATGGCGGCCTCGCTGGCGAGGATTCATGTACACGTAAAGCGGGCGGCAAAGAACCTGTCCGTCACCTCATCTCGTGTTCATGACTTCAGTGGGCGTGAATTGGATGCACTGCCCGGGAGACCGGTCACATCGATTCAAGCCGGATGCATCGTGGCCGCAGGACTATTGATCGCCGGGTTCGTCTTCTGAAGCAGTCTCGGAGATCTTCGGAAGACCACGACAAGGGTTGTTTTCGAAAAACCCCGGAAGGCATTGACGTGATGCATGTTCTTTGCTGCCGGTGAATTGTCAGGCCGGACGGAAACTGTCACGGGCCGCGCCGTGACCTCGGGAGATCGCGAACACATGAATGCGGAGCATCGATTTCAACGTGCCGACGGTTACCCGCGTGCACTTGACGGCTGGCAGGGCGAAAAGGAGAAGAGTACATTCTGCCATGGAAGACGCGGGCCTTCACTACGGCGGACCAGCCGAATGATACGTAACTCCATCATGCGGTTCGCATTTGCCACCGTTTTCTCCATCGCGTCTCTCATCGGTGAATTCCGCAGGCGCCCGAAGAAGCCAGGCTCAAGGCCACGCGCCCGAATACTCTCGATCGTCGTAGCGTCGTTCTCGGCCATGCTCGTCCCATGCGGACCTGCCCTCGGGGCCGAGGAGTCGGGCGGGTTTCAACCCGCGCTCGTCGTCCATCTCGACGAGTGGGTGCCTCCACCCATGTCGGACGCCGAGGCTCTCGCCGCACGGGTCCTGCGACGCGAGGGCGGCGGGTATTCATTGACCAGTGCGCCGGGCAGTCAGGTCGTACGACAACTTGCGGGTGCGCTGTCCGCAATTCGGGGCCTTTATCCGGAAACGGCCAACGTTGAAGCGCGCGAAACGTATGCGGACCGCAAAGGGGTGATCCTCGGATTGGACCCAGAGGTATTCTCCTCGGTGTCACGTGTCGTGGAGAGCGGGTCCAGCCAGTTTGAGTTGCGCACCGGGTATGCGCGGTTCGATACACTCAACGCCTTGCTCGGCGTGAGGGCAGTGGATGTGTTTCCAAGTTTCGAGTCTGTTGTCTTCCACTTCGACCCGATTATCGATCTCGACTACGTCGCGATGCGATATTCGACCCTCGCAAGGGAGGTTCGCTCGGTCGATTTCGATGTGCTGCTGCTTGATGGCCCGGACATCGAGGTGTCGATGTCGCTGGGGACCTGGTATTTCGTCTTTCGCGATGCATGGGGAGATTGTCCGTCGGGCTGCCTGAATGTGGATCTCCATTTCTTTACTGTCCAGGCTGGTGACGCCAAGAGAGTCGATCCAGTGTCCGCGATGGACATCCCCGAATTCGCCGTGATACGCGAGAACAGAGGTTGGTTTCACCGCAGCATACCCCGAGAGTCGAAGTGACCGAACCTACAGTCTGACCAGGGCCGGGCCAGTGCCAGCCCGCATGCCAGCTCAGAGGTTGAACACTGGATCAAGGTCGGTCCATTCAGGGGTCACTCGCGAAACAGGTGCATGCCGCAACGACCTTGCGCCAGCGATACGCTTACTTTACTGGATTACACCGAAAATTCACCGAAAAAAGGAGATCTACATGCAATTTTCACGAAAACGTTCCGCACTGATCGCTTCCGCCGTGGCGGCAGGTCTTGCGGCAGCCACACCCGCCGTGTCGGCCGAGCAGTGGGACATGCCGATGGCCTATGCCGACAGCAACTATCACAGCCAAAACGGCAAGCTGTTTGCCGAAGCAGTCGGCATTTGCACAGGGGGAGAGTTGACCATTACCGTCCATGCAGGCGGGTCGCTCTTCAAGGGCAATGAAATCAAGCGGGCAGTACAAACCGGCCAGGCAAAGATCGGCGAGCGTCTGCTCTCTGCACACCAGAACGAAACCCTTCTTTACGGGATCGATTCGGTTCCGTTCCTTGCCACGTCCTTCGCCGACAGCGACAAGCTTTGGCACGCGGTCAAGGACACACTGGCGGAAACACTCGCGAACGAGGGCCTCGTGCTTCTTTACTCCGCCCCCTGGCCGCCCCAGGGTGTCTATTTCGATCGCGAGATCAATTCTGTCGCTGACATGGAAGGCACCAAGTTCCGTGCCTACAATGTTGCCACCTCCCGCTTTGCCGAACTGACCGGGATGCTGCCCGTGCAAATCGAGGCTGCTGACCTGACCCAGGCGTTGGCGACCGGTGTTGCCTCCGCATTCATATCCTCGGGATCGACTGGATACGACCGGAAGGTTTGGGAGCATCTGAGTCATTTCTATGACACGCAGGCCTGGCTCCCGCGCAACTATGTCTTCGTTAACAAGGAAGCCTTCGACGGACTCGATGCAGGCAAGCGGAACTGCCTGTTGTCTGCCGGCAAACTGGCCGGCGTGGCGGCGACTGCACGTGCCGAGCAACTGGCCGGATGGTATCTGACGCAGCTCGCCGCGAACGGTATGTCCGTTCAGGCACCGGGCGAAGACCTCACGGCAGAACTCGCCGAGATTGGCGCCCAAATGGCTGCCGAATGGGCGGAAGAAGCCGGCGAAGCCGGACGGGCGGCAATTGACGCCTACAAGATGGCCGAGTAACACCGGGAGAAACCCGTATTCCGGCTCTGCCGATGGAATCGGCAGGGCCGGTTTTCGAATATCACCGAGCCACACACTACGGACGAACCCGGTAGGCGATTTCAGGGATCAGGGGACGCAATGTCGATCGTTCGAAGAACACTCGACTGGCTATACCTGGCAGGCGGGATCGTCGGGGCCGTGTTCCTGATCTGCATCCTCGTGATCATCTGCCTCCAGATGGTGGCCCGCTGGATCGGCGTACCGTTCCCGGGTTCGACCAATTATGCCGGCTATTGCATGGCGGCGTCGACTTTTTTCGCCCTTGCCCATGCCTTGAATCGCGGCGCCCATATCCGGGTGACGATCATCTTGCGTCAGCTCGGCAAGCACCGGCGCTTCGGGGAGATCTGGTGTTACCTGGTCGCCGCTAGCACCATGAGTTTCTTTGCGTTTCATGCGTTTGAGCGAAACCTGCAGACCAGGAGTTTCAATTTCATCAGCCAGGGACTGGATGCAACGCCGCTCTGGATTCCGGAAATCGCCATGACGGTCGGCTCAGCCTTGCTGGCGCTGGCGCTCTGGGACCACCTGATCAGAATAGTTTTCACCGACCACGCGGGGGTCGGGCAGCCTGACCTGAACGAAAGGCACGGATAGGGAACGGGCATGGATCATTTTTCTCTTACGGTGATTTTCCTGTTTGTTCTGTTCCTGTTGCTCGGAACCGGGGTCTGGATCGGGTTGGCGCTGATGGGCGTGGCGGCCGTCGGCATCGTCCTCTTCGACAAGGGATTTGTCGGTGCCAATCTTACCGACAAGGCCTGGGACAGCGCATCCAGCTGGACACTGACAGCGCTACCATTGTTCATATGGATGGGGGAAATCCTTTACCGAACCCGACTATCCGAGGACATGTTCAAGGGGCTATCGCCGTGGATGGCACGATTGCCCGGTGGGCTTCTTCACACGAATGTCGTCGGCTGTACGATCTTTGCCGCCGTATCGGGATCATCTGCTGCCACTCTGACCACTGTCGGAAAGATGTCGATCCCGGAACTCCGCAGACGCGGCTACCCGGAGTTCATGACGATCGGAACCCTTGCCGGTTCGGCGACGCTCGGGCTGATGATTCCGCCATCGCTGACACTGATTGTCTACGGCGTCACGATCAACGAGAGTATCACGCAGCTGTTCATGGCAGGGATTTTTCCGGGCCTGGTCCTGGCCGGCATGTTCATGCTCTATGTCGCTGCCTGGCACTACCTGCGGCCATCCGAACGCCCGACGGCGGAAATTTCGCTCGGCTTCATGGACAAGCTGTACAACTCCCGGTTCCTGATTCCAGTGATCTGCCTGGTCCTTTTGGTGATCGGGTCGATGTATTCGGGCTATGCAACCGCAACGGAAGCCGCGGCATTCGGGGTTCTCGGTGCGTTGGCCCTTGCAGCCGCACAGGGCTCGCTCAAATGGTCGACTTTTTATGAAAGCCTCCTCGGAGCCACCCGCACGTCGGCGATGATTGCGCTCATCCTGATGGGAGCGGCGTTCCTCAGCCTGTCAATGGGGTTCACGGGCTTGCCCAGAGCATTGGCAGAGTGGATCGACACTCTCGGTTTGCCGCCGGCCATCCTGATCGCCGCATTGATGATCTTCTACATCGTGATCGGGATGTTCCTCGATGGAATCTCCGCTGTTGTCCTGACCATGGCGGTTGTCGAGCCGATGGTACGTACGGCAGCCTTTGCCGATCTCGGGTTTGACATGATCTGGTTCGGTATTTTTGTCGTCGTGGTTGTTGAAATGGCCCAGATCACACCACCGGTCGGGTTCAATCTATTCGTCCTCCAGGGCATGACCTCACATGAGATGGGCTATATTTCCCGCACGGCCCTTCCGATGTTCCTGATCATGGTCCTCATGGTCGGAGTCCTGGTCATGTTTCCCGAACTCGCGACCTGGCTTCCCGAAACGCTCCGGGCGCGATCGTAAAGCACGTTTCCCGCAGATCCCGCAGAATATACCGGGCCGTTCATTCTGATTGCGTATGAAACCGGGACGTGAGCGGTCAACGGCCTTAAGGCGTTCCGACCTCGTTATTCGTGCGTATCCACCGGAACGAGTATGGGCACATGCCACTGCCCGCCGAGACCATGATCGCTCCACAGCCAGGTGCCGTGTACTTGCCGCGCATTTCTGTCAGAGGACCACCCGGCGGGTTCGATGCTGGGTCGTAATTGCAGCCGATCGAACTGTCGACCCATCGGTGCCGCCATCTGAAGCGACATTCTTCACGGACCGACTCAACGTGCCATTCCCGGAAGGGATTTTCGCATCAATGAGCAGCAAGTGCGAGAATGTTGAGAATCCTTTCATGGTGAACTGAATACGACCTGATCAATTTGGCTGGATTTCCCTGTCGTGTCGGCACAATGAGTGCAGCGAAACAGGTGAATTTGGGTGTTTCCATCGATAATTTGGCCGTCGTAGTGGATCGACTACCTAATTGAATCTGCAGGTTCCGCCGACCTCCGTGCCAAGTTCCCATCTACAGGTTTTTTTGTCGCCATTTGTCCAAGTCACAGTCCCACGACCATGTTGTTTGCCGTCGTGCCATTCGCCTTCGTAGCGGCTGCCATCTGCCCAAACGTGAGTCCCACGCCCTGTCCGGGCGTCGTCAAGGAAATCACCCTCGTAACGGCTCCCGTCCGTCCAGGTCAAAATTCCATGGCCATGCAGCATACCGTCACGAAACATGCCATCGTAGCGGTCGCCATCTGCCCAAATGTAAGTCCCATAACCGTGCGCATTTCCGAACTGCACATTTCCTATGAATCGCCACTCTTCGGTGCTGGCCACGCGCCCTGTCAACCGTCCTTGGCCCGAAGCCTTGCCATCTGCGCAACCGCCGGTCCATGTGACTGGTTCATAGTTTTCCGGCTCGCCATGATTCCAAACTTGGCACAGTTGATTCTCGACGATTGACCAATCCGTTTCGAAGCGCTCGCGCAACGCTGTTTCATCAACAGGTGCCGGGCTCGTACTCCCGCCGTCATCCTCTACGTCGGCACCCCAAGAACTGGTTTGGCACTCTTCCCGTTTTTCAGCGAGGGCCAGGAGGATGCCGGGAATCCGTGCATCCCCCGAGTCTACGCGAACCAATTGATCCAGATAGCTTTGCGCCTTGTCCAACTCATCACATGCGCCGGTCGCTGCGTCCGCCCAGCCAGCGTACCTATCGGCGATCGTTCGAAGTCCGAACTTCGCATCCTGATTATCCGGATCTTCTGAAAGGATTTCGTTAAAACAATCAAAAGCGGTACCACCCTGCCCCTTCGTCAGCCGATTGGCAGCCAGATGCTCATTGCACGTCTGGAGAACAGCACGTGATGGATTCTCGTCTATCGGTTCCGTTCCCGCAAAATCACCATTCTGAGCCCCGGCAAGACAATTTCTTGCTTCGCCCGCGTGGGAGCTGTCGGGATAATCCAGCAAAAACATCTCGACAGAAATGAGGTCTTCGCAGTCACGTACTTGTTTCCACCTATCAGAATCGGTCCCTTGGGCGATAGCGTTCACAGGAATGAGAACAACCGCGAGGGCGCAAGCAAGACACAATCGTGTTGTCAAAAAGAATGGGCCGAACTCATCAATCCGATCAGCCTTAATGCCGATCTCTGCCAACATATGCCTGGACTTATCCTTGACCCTCGCCCAGGGGCATCCCCTCAAACTCAAAATAGTTCAGCCGTACAACCGAAGCAAGCTCGGTGCCTGCTCAACCGCCGGACAGAAGGAGACCTTACAGCGCCCCTTCTCCCGCAGGTCTGGACCTGCCCTCATACTTGGAATCTTGCGTTTGTGGGAACCTGGGGGCCTGAGGCCCTGAATGCCCGATTATCAAGGGTCTCAGGCAAAATCCGGTTCCCGGAAAGTTTGTTTCTGCGTTTTTCGAATGGCCAGACTCCACGCGGAATTTAACGCAAGGAGAAAACGATGCTGCTCTCAGAATCGAACCGGAAAGAAATCGTACACACGTTGGAGCGCCCATTCCTTCTGGTTCCCATCCCGGCAAGTCAAAATGGAGAATCCGGCGCAACTTGAACGCATCGTGGTCGGCGACCAAATTGACAATCCTCGGCAGCGGGATTTTCTGCTGGTTCAGCAGGTCAACGATACCAGAGGTGAGCACATTCTTGCCGGGCATCCCCGGGTCCACCCGTCGAAACGCGCCGTTCAAATGGGCAATTCGCCGGACTGTTCATGTGCGCATGCGGACCGCCGTCCGTGGGGTTTAGTCCAGTTACGGCGATTTGGATCAAAGGGCGACCAAAGAGTGAAATCCACGGAAGCTGACGTTTATGTCAAGCGCAGAGAACAGTTGGAAAGAGCACGTCTTGCGAATAGCTGCGAAGCTTCGGAGTGATCGCGATCCGCGCGGCAACGACATGCCCTTCGGTGATGGCTGGTCTGAACTGACTCTAATTGCCCTGCCCAGTTTTCAGGCGACGTTCGTCACTTAACGGCCCAACATCGGCCTGGATCCGAGAAGATCTGATCTCCGCCAAATCGTCCTTGCCGCGAAGGGTCGCCAGGGAAGAACAATCGGCCAAGCTACCGTTCAGATCTCTTCATGAACGGCCAGGCAGCTGACTTGATGGCCAGATGATGGCAGGGGCATCAGTCGCGGTGCCCGCGACCGGCATTCTTCCATCGCGATGGGGCATCTAGGGTGGAACCGACAGCCTGAAGGGGGCGAAAATGGCGAGGGCAACTCCCCCTCGAGCGTGTGCTCCTCGGACAACGGCCTGTCCAGCGTGGGAACCTCGTTCAGCAAAGCCCGAGTATAGGGGTGCATGGGATTCGCCAGCAGGTCAGCGGTGGCGGCAAGCTCCACGACCTGACCCAGATACATCACTGCGATTCGGTCCGAGACATGTTCGACCACGCTGATGTCGTGGCTGATGAACAGATACGACAGGTTCAAACTGTCCCGCAGATCAAGAAACAGGTTTATGATCTGTGCCTGAATGGACACGTCCAGAGAGGCCACGGATTCATCACAGACAACGACGCCCGGATTGACCGCCAGCGCGCGCGCAATGCAGATCCGCTGACGTTGCCCCCCGGAAAACTGATGCGGATAACGGTCCAGCGTGTCTTCTTGCAGGCCGACGCGCTCAAGGGCCTCGACCGCGAAGGCGCGTGCCTCGGACCGTGGGATCAGTTCGTGGGCAATGGGAGCTTCGGTGATCGCATCAATAATGCGCTGACGTGGGTCCAGTGCAGCAGCGGGATCCTGAAAGATCATCTGAACGCCCAGACCCGTGCCGGTTTTCTCTTTAGTCTTGTCCGCCATGGGTTTGCCGTTGAACAGAACATCACCGGAATCGGGCGGCAGAATACCCGCCACAAGACGTCCTAGCGTGGATTTCCCGCAGCCGGATTCGCCCACAAGCCCCAGCACTTCGCCCTTCTCTATCGTCAGATCAACACCATCCACGGCCTGCAACATATGGGCGGTCGATTTTGCCCCAAATGCGGTTGCAATCCGATCTGCCAGGTCTGGTTTCCTGCCAAAGCTGCGCCGGACAGATTTGAGTTCAATCACATTCGGCAAGGGCAGCCCTTTCATATAGCGGAAAGACGCAGCGAACGGCATGTTCGCGCGATGTGAAGGACAGGTCCGGCAGCACTTCGCAGGCCTCGGTGGCGTGGGCGCAGCGCGGTGCGAAGGAGCAGCCTTTCGGCAGGTTCGAGAGTTTCGGAAGACCCCCGGGAATGGAGATCAGACGTTGTCCACGAGGAGAGTTCGCCGGCATACTGGCCATCAACCCCGCAGTGTAGGGATGGGATGGCGATTTCAGCATTTCCACCGTTGCCCCCTGTTCCACGATGCGGCCCGCGTACATCACGGCCACGCGGTGGGCGATCTGAGCCACAACGCCCAGGTTGTGAGAGATCCAAATCAACGCCGAGCCCGAATCGCGGCAGAGCCGCCGCATATCGCGCAGGATTTGCGCCTGCACGGTGACGTCCAGCGCCGTCGTCGGTTCGTCCGCGATGATCAGATCCGGCTTGTTCAGCAGCGCGATGGCAATGACCACACGCTGCCGCATCCCGCCGGAAAACTGGTGTGGATAGGCTTCCAACCGTTCATCGGGGCTGCTGATCCCGACGCGCATCATCGCCTCACGAACGATCTGCCGTGCGGCGCGGGAGGAGATGTCTCGATGGGCCTGAATGGCCTCAATCATCTGCGTGCCAATGCGCTGCACCGGGTTGAGGCTGGTGGTCGGATCCTGAAAGATCATCGCGATCCTGTTGCCGCGAAGGCCTTGCCATTGCGCCTCGGAAAAAATGGTGACATCAGTGCCGTCGAACGTAATACGCCCCGCTGTGACGCGGCCCGGTCTGTCCACCAAACCCATGATGGACAGCCCAAGCACAGTTTTGCCGGAACCGGATTCCCCAACGATGCCGAGCACGTCGCCGCGCGCGATTTCAAGATCGACGCCATTCACGGCCGCCAGCGGCCCGTCGGGGGTTGAAAATTCGGTCCGCAGCCCTTGAATGGACAAAAGGTTTGTCCGTGTCATTTCGAAAGCCTTGGATTGACCATTGCGCGCAACTGGTCACCAAAGACGTTGATCGCAGCAACCGTCGCGAGCAGCATGATACCCGGAAAGAAGGTGATCCAATAAGCACCCGACAGGATGTAGTCGAAGCCATTTGAAATCAGCGAACCGAGTGATGGTTCGGTGATGGGCACGCCAACACCCAGGAAGCTGAGCGTAGCTTCGATCGAGATGGAATGCGCCGTTTGCAAGGTCGCCAACACAATCAGCGGCGAGACGCTGTTGGGCAGAAGGTGCTTCCAGATGATACGGGCGTTGCTGAGCTCTAGGCAGATGGCCGCCTCGAAATACTCTTTGCGTCGTTCCACCATGGCGGCGGCACGTACCGTGCGCGCATAGAGCGCCCACTGCACGATGGCGAGCGCAATGATGACCTTGTCAACGCCCTTTCCCAACAACGCCAACAGTACGAGCGCGACCAGAATGGCCGGAAAGGATAGCTGAATATCGACAATCCGCATCAGGAACGCGTCAATCCGTCCGCCGTAGAAGGCGGCGGTGAGCCCAACCGCGAGCCCGACGGTCAGTGCGATGAGGGCGCTGCTGATGGCCACGGTCAGGCTGGTGCGAAGCCCAAAGATGATAGCGCTCAGAACATCGCGACCTGCCCCATCTGTGCCCAGCCAAGCGACCGTTCCGTCAAACATCACTTTGCCTGGCGCAAGCCGTCCGTCCAGCACACTGACGGTCGCCAGATCATAAGGGTCGGTGGGCGCGATGAGGGGGGCGAAAGTCGCCGAGGTGGCAATGAACAAAAGCAGAATGCCCGAGATCAGTGTCGAGGGGCGCGACAATTCGGACCGCGCTAACTTGGAAAACAGTCCGGTTCCCGGTTTTGCGGCGGATATGGCCTTCGTTTCGCTCATGTCTCGTCACTTTGCAGGCGCACGCGCGGATCAAGCACTGCGTATATGATGTCCACGACCAGATTGAGCACCAAGAACAAGGCCACTACGAACAGCAGGTAGGCCACCACGATCGGGCGGTCGAGATTGACAATGGCGTCGATGACAAGCTTGCCCAGACCAGGCCAGGCAAAGATAGATTCCGTTACCGTCGCAAAGGCGATCAGAGTGCCGAATTCGATCCCCAACACGGTGACGATCGGAATAAGGATATTTGGCATCAAGTGTGCGAGTACAATGCGTCTTGACGACAGACCTTTGGCGCGGGCGAACCTGATGAAGTCAAGCGCCATAACCTCGACTGTTCCAGCGCGCGCCAGCCGGATGACCATGGCGATCTTGAAAAGCGCGAGATTGGTGGCGGGCAAGATGAGATGGCGCAAACCATCCAGCGTAAACGCACTACTTTCGATGCCCAAGAAACGCGAGGTCTCGCCTCGGCCAGACACCGGCAGCCAACCGAGCAAGACCGAAAAGACAATGATCATCATCAGGCCCAACCAGAAGGTCGGGATCGAAATTCCGAGCACTGAGCCACCCATGATGATGCGTGCGCCCCATCCACCAGGGCGCAAGCCCGCGTAGACCCCTAAAGGCAGGCCCACTGTCACGGATATAATCAGCGCGCTGGTCGCAAGCTCAAGCGTGGCCGGAAAGCGCTCGGCCATAAGCGCAAGCGCCGGTCGTCCGAAGATAAAGGAATTGCCCAGATCCCCCGACATCGCACCCGCGAGGAACCTCCAATATTGCACATGGACCGGCTGATCGAGCCCGAAGTCCCGGCGCACACGTTCGATTTCCTCGGGAAGGCTTTCCGGATTGACAAGCATGTCGACGGGATCACCCACCAGATTGACCATAGAGAACACCATCAACGACATGACGAACAGGACGACCACGCTTTGCATGACGCGTCTCACGACAAAGGCTAACATCGGGGGGACCTTTCGTAGGTTGGCCCGCCGCGGATATGCGGCGGGCCAACCTAAATTTATTCTTGCGGACGAATTTTGTGGATGAATGTGCTGTCCAGGGCACCGTGTTCGTAAGCGATGCCGTCGCGTGCGGCCCAGGTCGCGATTTCATGATGGATCGGAACCAACGCATATTCCCGCATCGCGATGTCGGTCGCCTGAATGAAGGCCTTTTCCCCCATGGCAATGTCCATCGAAGATCGCCCATCTTCGATCAGCTTATCGACTTCCAGGTTACTGTAACCGTTGCGGTTGCCCGGCCCGTAACCGCGCTCTTTCTGCTTGGTGTGAATGAAAATCCGCAGCGGGTGCGAAGGCTCTCCCGAGCCATTTGCATAGCCGGACATGGCAGCGGTGAACTCAGGTGTGTCACCTGGACCTCCGCGCGAAAAGCGCTTGAAAAAGACCGAGGCGGGCATGGTCTCGACACTGGTGTCGATACCGACGCGCGACAGCATCTGCGCGATGGCTTCGAGAATCCGTGTGTCGTTGGAATAGCGCCCGGCTGGCCCATGGATGGTCAGTTTGAACCCGTCGTCATAGCCTGCTTCGGCCAGCAATTCCTTTGCACGGTCCGGATCATGAGCATCTGGCTCGAGATTGGTAGAGTAGCCAATGTAACCCTCGGGCGAAAACTGACCGGCAGGCGCGGACAGCCCGTCCATCACATGATCCGCGATGGCCTGCCGATTGATCGCCAGAGACACGGCTTCGCGCGCGCGAATGTCCCGAAAGGGCGAAGCGATCGGATTGCTATCATGATCAGTGACATAGGGTTTGATCGGGTCATCGGTCATATGCAACGTCATGTACAGCAGGCGGTTGGACACCGACTTGAAGACCGACAACCCATCACGGCTTTCCAAATTGGGCAAATCAGCGGGTGCGACCCGCTCGATGAAATCCACGTCGCCGGCAATAAGCGCGGCTGCCCGGGTTGTGCCGTCGCCAATGGGGCGAATGACGACATTGTCCCAATCCACTGCCGCCCCCCAATAGCCATCATTGCGCGACAATTCGATCACGTCGCCTGGCAGCCATTTGGTGAAGGTGAACGGGCCCGTCCCGAAAGACGCCTCGCCAATGTTGAAATCCTCAGTCGTGGCATCGACGAACGCGGAGTCGATAATCGAAATTCGCGACATGTCGTTCGGCGTGAAAGGGTATGGTTTCTCGGTCGAAATCCGCAGGGTCAGGTCATCGACAACGTCAAAGGTCTTGCCCTTGATGAAGGTAGCGAAACTGGACGGGCTGTTGGGCACATTCGCCGCGCGCTGCATCGTGGCGACCACATCTTCAGCGGTGAATGACGCGCCATTGTGAAAGGCCACACCGGGGCGCAGCTTGAATTCCCAGGTGCGCGCGTCAATTGGCTCCCAAGACGCGGCAAGCCCAGGGACGAGGTTCTGGTTCACATCCTGCAGGACCAGCGCATCATAGACCTGCGTCGCCATTGAGTTGTTGATGGTCAGGTTCTGATAGTGCGGGTCCATGGATGTGGGTTCGGCCGCCAGAGCCACTGTCAGGTCATTTGCCGACCCAGGTCCGGCCAAAAACCCAAGGCCCGTCGCCGCAGCGGTCAGCAACGCCGCTGGATTAAAGATGGACTTTCTCATTTTTTCTTCCTTTCATCGATTTCGGTTGTTTCCTTGGTGATGACGGCCCGGATTCACCGCCGGGCTTTCGTCGCGAAATCCTTGATCTGCTCGTTGAAGAAATCCGGGTATTCCGCGTAAGAGGCGTGACCCGCCTTGGGGAATTCGACATGCTGTGCCTTCGGAAAGGCCGCGACCAGCAGCGCATGCATTTCAGGCGAGATCACGGTGTCTTCGCCACCTGACAAAATGAGTACGGGAACATTCACGTCATGGCTGATTTTCGTGTTGTCAGTTTCCTGACACATGCGGCCACCATCGCGGATACCTTCGATCCGCGCGCTTGCTGCTATTTCGGCCAAGAACCGAATGACGGTCTGGGATGTTCCTTCGGGCGTACTGCGCTTGGCACGTTCAAGGCCATAGGCCGCATTGACCCCTTCGGATCGGATGCGATCGACTCTCGTCCCGTACCGCGCCATCAGCGGCTCCCCTTTAGGGCGGGCAAAGCCCAGATGCGTCGAAGACAGCACCAGGCCCGCGGTTGAGGTATCTCGATCAGCCGCCAATTGCGCGGCAACCACGCCTCCCATCGAATGTCCGACCACGATTACATCGTCGACCTTCAGCGCTTTCAACAGGGCTTTGGCCGCATCAACATAGTCTTCGATGCTGTCTCCGAATACATCGGACGCCCCAAAGCTTGGCGCATCCCAGGCGACAATGCGGAAAGAAGTCCCGATTGCCCGAAACATGTAGGCCCAGCTCTGACTGCTGCCATTCATGCCATGGAGCAGGAAGAGAGCGGGTCCCGCACCCGTTTCACGATACGCAAGGCGGCCGCCATTGTACGACATATACTGCAACCCAGGCGTATCCAACATTTGCGTGGTGTCCTCTGAGCGATGCCATCATCAGGGGACGCCATGGATTGGCAGAGATGCCCCGGCACCCGCTGTTACTCAATTGCAGCACAGAGAGTGACGGCAAAAAAGCCTAAAACCTTTTACATATCTTTACCTGTTGGTTGAGCCTCAAGCTCGCGCATTGACATCAGCGTTTGAGCAAGCTTCAGCACACGGGAAAACTCGGGATTTGCGAGTAGCGCGTTGCAATAATTGCGCCAGGCCTCCAGCATCGGCTCGGTCGGGCGAAAATCGCGGCGACGGCGGTCGCTTGTGTCTGGCAACTCTTCCAAATAGCCGAGTTCCAAGGCTTCATGTACCGTTGAAGTAACGGTTGGACGACTAAATTCAGAGACTTCCACAAGCTCCGAGATGGTGAAGCTGCCCTTGATGAAGTAGAAGTTCATCATGTACCGACGCAGCTCGAACGCGGTGAAGCTGGTGTTAAAGAAACGGCGCACTTGGCCAGGTCCATGCTCGCGTCGATAAACATGGCGCGAACTTTCAAAAGAGGCCTGCGCAAAGCAGAAGCGATGAAAAAGCGTCACAGATTCACGCATTGTCAATCTCACCGTATTATAGATAATTTTTTACACGTTATGCTATTCCTCTGATCGTCTATCCGCAAGGTGTCGCTGTTGTCCGTGTGTGACTCCGCATGCTACGCTTTTTCGTGGACCAGGGTTGCAAAAAACGAATCATGCCGGAATCACACCCGTTCCGGAGGGGCGGCCGGTTTTTCATTGCACGTCTGGAGAACAGCACCTGATGGATTCTCGTCCATCGAATCCGTTCCCGCAAAATCACCCCTCTGAACCCCCGGCAAGACAATTTCTTGCTTCGCCCGCATGGGGCTGTCGGGATAATCCAGCAAATACATCTCGACAGAAATGAGGTCTTCGCAGTCACCTACTTGTTTCCACCCGTCAGAATCGGTCCCTTGGGCGGAAGCGCTCAGGGGAATCAGAACAACCGTGAGGGCGCAAGCAAGACACAATCGTGTTGTCGAACAGAATAGGCCGAACTCGTTAATCCGATCAGGCTTCATGCCGCTCTCTGCTAACATATAACTGGATTTATCCTTGATCCTCGACCAGGGGCATCACCTCGAACTCGAAATTTTTCAGCCGTACAACCAAAGCAAGCTCGGTGCCTGCTCAACCGCCGGACAGAAGGAGGCCTTACAGCGCCCCGCAGGTCCGGACTTGCCCACATACTTGGAGTCTTGCGTTTGTGGGAACCTGAGGGCCTGAGGGCCTGAACTCCTGATTATCAAGGGTTTCTGGCAAAATCCGGTTCCCGTAAAGTTTGATTCTGCATTTTTCGAATGGCCCGACTCCACGCGGAATTTGACGCACGGGAAAAACGATTCTGCTCGCAGAATCGAACCGGGAAGAAATCGTGTCAGGCATACGCGCCGATGAACCGGCGGTTCGGTGAACCCAGGTTACAGGCCGGATTCGATCCAGCTGGCTATGGCTGCCTTCGGTCTCGCGCCTGTCAGGTTCGAGACAACCTGGCCGTCCTTGAACAGAAACAGGGCAGGAATGCCACGAACTCCCAGGCGGGCGGGCGAATTCGGATTCTGGTCGATATCGACCTTGACGACCTTGACGCGTCCCTTGAGCTCGTCGGATAATTCTTCCAGTGCAGGACCGATCTGCTTGCAGGGTCCGCACCACTCTGCCCAGAAATCCACCACAACCGGTATGCTCGAATCCCGTACCTCGGAATCAAACTGATCGTCCGTGACTGCCATTGTTGCCACTGCTCTCCCCCCTTCCAGAAACTCGCTGGTCCGACCACTAGTAGAAAGCGCCATTGTCCGGGTCAAGCCGAGCGCTGGTCACGCCGCCGGTTTTCGCTGATTCGATGTCTGCCTCCTTGACGTGATGCGCGACCAGGTCGCGCATCAACGGCATGAAAGATCCATTCGCGGTCCACAGGAATGCCGTGGATATTTCATGCCCCGGATAGACCATTTCAAGTGCTGCGGCGTACGCGCCCATCTGCCGGAGCAGACCGACCGGAACATCTTCAGGTGTCTCCGGCACCCTGGCATTTGTCTTGTAGTCAACCGCGAGCACCTGGTCACCCGATACGACCAGGCGATCGATGATCCCGATGATCCGTCTTCCGTTCAATTCGCCAAGTTCCGCCGAAATCGGCACCTCCGCGAGGCTGTCGGGGCCGAACAGGTGCTTGAGTTCGGGCATGAGAAGGATGTTTTCTGCGAGCTCAGAAGCACTCTCGTAATCGGACCAGCCTTCGGCGCGACGCAAACGTTCGGCGATCCGTCCCCACTCTTCTTTCGGATACCGAGGCAGATGTTCGAGGAGTGCATGAACCTTCAGCCCGAATTCCACGCCGGCACCCTGGTGTCTTTCATCGGAGTCCGGGACGGACATCACTTTGTCGCCCCCCAGGCCCGACGGACTCAATGCCGGTTTGTCAGGCCAATCCGGATTTGCTCGTTCAAACAGCCACGGCGGCGTGGCGGCGTGGCTAACGGAATCCGGTCTCGCGGGCCCGGAAGATTCGGACGACGACGGCCATGCATCATTGCCGAGGCGCAGGCCAGGGCTGCCCCGAACCGGAGACACGACGGACCGGGCGCCAAGACCTTGCATTGCCCGTTCGATCCGGCCGTGCCAGCTTTTCTCTTTCGCATTTCCACCGTCTCCGGCTCCGCAAACCAGCAGCCATTGGGCCGCACGCGTGATTGCGACATAGAGCAGCCGGTTTCGTTCGTTTTCCTCGAATTCCTTCCTGGCACTGTCCGCCAATCTCTGGGCTTCGATTGCGTCTTTCTGCGCCGACCTCCAGATCACGCTTCCGTCGTCGAGAACGAGAGTCTGGCCACTCCGCCCGGAACGCCGCGGACCGGTATCGGGAAGTATGACCAACGGCGCCTCCAGCCCTTTTGCGCCATGAACGGTCATCACCCGAATCTGGTCCAGGCCCGCCTGTGTCTGCCGTTTGACGTCGACTTCCCCGAGTTCGAACCAGTTCAGAAATCCGGTCACCGTCGGCGGCCCCGACTGTTCATATTTCAGAGCTTCGCTAACCAGTTCGTCGATTCCATCCTCGGCCTCTGGCCCCAGTCGCGCCAGGATCCGCTGTCGGCCTCCATGCCGGTCCAGGATCCGCTCAACGAGATCGAAAGGCCGGAGTAGATGCGCCTGTTCCACGCAATCAGCCAGAGTCGAACAGGCAATCGGGAAACG
The DNA here is from genome assembly GCA_963664045.2 of Paracoccaceae bacterium. Classification (GTDB taxonomy): domain Bacteria; phylum Pseudomonadota; class Alphaproteobacteria; order Rhodobacterales; family Rhodobacteraceae; genus JAPPHA01. The sequence continues at coordinate 183,305 of CAXXGT010000012.1, forward strand.
ATTGTGCCTCGATGCCATTTCCTTCCACAGGCTTCCCGTTCGAGCGTTGGCGATATCGAACAGCTCGGCTTCCGACAGCCCGATCAGTGGGGAACGCAGTGCTTCCGCCAAGGCCAGGTCGTCGCTCGGAGTCGCTGCAAACCGCAATAACGAAAGGATGTCGCGTACGGCCAGTTCCGCGCCGATCTCCATGCGGTCCGCCCCTGCGACGGGCAGATTCCGGGCTTTCAGCTCCCGAATCAACGCGTGAAACATAACCGAACGTGTCTGGACAAGGATCAAGACATCGCCCGCCGACAACGGCTTGGCGCCTTCACGTGGCGACAGCTCCGGCGGGTTGGCGAGCACTTCCGCCAGGTACTCGGCAACAATACCTGCCAGTTCAATCCGCACGTCCTCATCAGGGGAAACGGCGCTCCCCGGCCGGTGCCACTTGTATTCGTAGTCCTGTCTATCCCTTTCGATGTACGGCCAAAGGTCGATGCGTCCAGGCAAGTCCTCGTGAAACGCGCGATGGTTGGCAGGAACAGGGTTGCGCGCCATCGGGTTGTCCTGGCAAACCATGTCAGTCAATTCAAGAATCGGAGAGGCCGATCGAAACGAGTAGAGAAGACTCTTCTCCGCCAGCTCTTTCCGCACGCGAATCTGGCGTTCGGCAAAATAGTCCCGCATGTCCACGAAGTAATCCGGATCTGCCCCTTGGAACGAAAATATCGACTGCTTTTCGTCGCCGACCACAAACAGAGTCCGCTCGCGCCGCTGCCCGCTTTCGCCCGCCGTGAATTCCGCCTCAATGCTCTTGATGATTTCCCACTGCCTTCGGCTCGTGTCCTGGGCTTCGTCGATCAGGATATGGTCCACGCCACCGTCGAGGCGGTAGAGAATCCAGTCCGAGATTCCCGGTTTTGACAGCAACTGGATCGTTTTGCGGATGAGGTCGTCATAAGTCAGGTATCCGCCAAGCAATTTGCGTCGGTCGTATTCGCGAAAATGACACGCGGCAAAATCATGGAGTGCGCGGTTTCTTGCGAAAGCATTGTGCGTGATCCTGTGTTCACGCGCATCAGCCACGCGCAACATCAAGTTGGCCAGTTTGGCGTACCGGTCCGGGTCGGACACTTGCAGTTTTTTTGTCGGGAACTTGTCGATCTTGGGGGCAAATGGCGCCTTGGCGCTCGGCCCGAACAAGAAGAGGGCTTCGAGCGCCTCGAGCCCGTCTTCGGTTCCGGCCAGTTCGAGGGCGGAAGCCAGTTTTTCAGCGTTCCCACGGTCTGACACGCTTTCGCTTTTTCGCATCTGTTTCGTCCAGAACGTCAACAACTCTGTCGTCGGGGAGGCAAAAATCGCGCTGATCGTGTTCTCCAGCGGCTCGGGCTCTGGGCCCAGTACTTTCGGAAATCCGCTGTCAAACGCCTCGCGTTGCCCGACGATCTCGTCCAGGAACCTGTCGAGGTCGGCGTCGGTGAACTGTAGCAGCAAACTCCTGACCGCTTCGCGCGACGACTCCTGCTCCGCCAGCTGGTCAAGTATACTTTGCCGCATCACGCTGGCATGACGATCATCGATGATTTCGAACTGACCGCTGACTTCCGCTTCAAGCGGAAACCTCCGAAGCAAGGTATCGCAGAATGAGTGAATCGTCTGGATCTTGAGGCCGCCCGGCGTTTCGAGGGCGTTGGCGAATAACCGCCGCGCCGTGTTCAGACTGCCCCCGGCCAGGCTCTCTTCGGATTCACCCAGATCGCGAAGCGCGCCGAATAGATCGTCGTCAGGCATCATCGCCCAGCCGCCTAGGCGGTCAAAGAGCCTGTTCTGCATCTCGGCCGCGGCAGCCTTGGTGTATGTCAGGCACAGGATCTTTTCCGGGTCGTTTCCCCGGAAAAGCAGCCGGCTGACGCGATCGATCAGGACCCTGGTCTTGCCGGATCCGGCGTTTGCCGGCACCCAGGTCGACACGTCCGGATCGGCCGCCTGGACCTGGGCAAATGTGGCATCGTCAAATGTTTTCACGGCACAAGACCAATCGGAACCGGAAGGTCTGCCTCGCTCCACTCGCCGTAACGGGACAGGTGGTCATAGTCTGACGGATAGTCCCTTTCCGTCATTCGATCTCGTGCCGGATATCCGAGTCCGGGATCCATGTAGGCACCAAGAAGGTCGATCAGGCCTGTCCATGTATCGGTGAGCGAACCGTCCTCGGTTTCGACTTCCCTGGTCTCCCTGGCAGCGCTCAAACCAATGTACTCGAGTTTTGCGACCCTGGTGGCCGGAATTCCCTCGAAACCGCCGCGGGCCGCCATCGCGCCCGTTATCTGCAACTGCCTGTCATGGTTTTCGATTGCTTTCCTGCTCGGTGGTGCGCCCGACTTGTAATCGAAGATACTGAGCTGTCCGTCGGCATTCTGGTCGATTCTGTCTGCTCTTGCTCCCAGGGTAAAGTCGAACCCCGAAAACCTGTATTCCCCCGCGACTTCCAGCCCCAGTGTCTCCACACCTTCCCTGCGCTGCGCCTCCATGATCATCAACCAGTCGGCGATGCGATGCAGACGCGCGTACCAACCCAAGCGCAGGGAGGGTGACAAATCCTCATCTTCCAGCATGCGCTCGACATGTTCCAGAAAGAGGCCGGACTCGGGCCTGGCCCGACCGCTGGCGAGGTCACCGACGAAGACTTCCATGATCCGGTGAAAAACGGCTCCACGCTCGCGCGCATCCGGATCACGTCCGAGATGATCAAGCGGGCGCAACTTCAGGACATGGCGCGCATAAATCGCGTAAGGATTCTGGATCAGGGTCCGGATTTCCGTCACGCCCAGCCTCTTCGGCCGCATCCTTACCGGCGGGATCGGCGCTGGTCTCGGTTCCGGCGCTACGGGCTTGTCCGGCTGCCCGATCAGACGGCCAAGGCCGATCAATCGCTCGCCCCGGCCCGTCATGGTTTTCATCGCCGCCTCTCCGGCCGGGCCCATGCCCGAGACAAGATTCTGGAACCGGATCAACCATCGCGAGGCGACCGTCGGTTGCTCGCCGTCCCGGAGGGCCCGGGACAGGACGATCTCGGGGGCCGACACCGCCTGTTGAAAGTCGTGTGCAGCGAGCCCGTTCTGCCGTTCCGGCAACCCCAGTCCGATCTGCCCGCGCATTGCCCGGTTAAGCCAGACATCGCCCCTTCGAACAGGTGGCCACACTCCCTCGTTCAAGCTGCCGAGAATGACCTGGTCCATGATTCTGTCCCGAACCTGGTATCCACCCCAGATCACAACATTTTTCTGGTTGATCGCCTGCTCGTAGGGATTGCTCTCCATCGTCAGTTTCCGAAAAATCGCCGCGTATTCCGCCACGTCCATGGTCCCGGCGACACCTGCCTCTTCGACCAGGCTCGACATGACGGCCGACAAGTCTTTTCCGGCGCGGGTTTCCCAAAGAGGCCCGGTGAACTCTTCGCCCATGTTCGGCGAGACGGTGTCCGGGCTTGATCCTGAAACAAGTGCGTTTGCCACCCGAACATGCCGCTCGACCAGTTCGCCAAGGGAATCCGAACGGCTCGCCGACGCGAACCGGAGCACGCCGGCAAGCCACTCTGCCCACCGCTTTTTCGAATTCCCGCCGTCGTCAGCCCAATGTTCGATGTCCCGTTGATCGACCACGGGGGCAGGTCGTCGTCTCAGGGCGTACTCCAGTGAGCCCGCCAGCGACATGTGAGTCTCGCGGTTCCCGGCATACGCCAGCGGGTGCTTCAGCACCGACATCAGCATGTGTGGTGCCAGCGGCAAGTCGAACAATTCAAGCGCCAGCCGCAGAAAAACGCCTTCACGAGTCAGGCGCAGTGATTCACCGATCCGGTCATCGGGTTCGATTCCCCAGAACTGCAACGCCGCCTTGACTCTTTTTGCCAGTTCGAGGTTCTGGGTAACCAGTGCGATCCGCTTTCGCGCCTCGACGGCTTCCCGGATCGCCACCGCGATCGCCTGTGCTTCTTCCTTCATGGTTGCAGCCAGAATCAGCCCGATACTGTTCGTGGCCACATCAAGCTCAGGAACAAGATCCGGGCTTTCTTCCATCCATCGATCGGTAAACGGAGCGGGGCGAAGCGCCAGCGATATCAGCCGGTTCCGTTGCGGGTTGGCGGGTGGCGTGTCCGACCAGTCCGGCAACTCCGCCGGTGACACTTCGGCAAACCTGCAAAACCTCGCCAGAACCGACTGCGGATGTTCGGGGCATTCGTCATGGTCTTCCAGGAGATCCCAGTCATCCCGGGACAATTCCCTGTCGACGCCTGGCAGGACGACGGCGCCCCGTGGAAGCCTTGCGACACCCCGCATGAGATGCATCATCGGCGCAGAGGAGCCGGTTGAGCCGGCAATGATCACCGGATGGTCCGGCGGGTGTCTCGACCAGACATCGACAATGGCATTGACGGCAGCCCGAAACCTGGATCGCCGGTCGAGCATGCCGTCTTCGCCAAAGGCACTGACCAGAATCCTGAGAAACCGCAGACTGCGTTCCCAATGCCCGGATTGGTCGTCAACCTCGACCGCCAGCAGTTTTCCCAGTTCGATTCCCTCGTCCTGCAGTTCGGAAAACACCCCGAGAAGCGAATCTGCAAGATCAATGGCGGACGCGGCGGGCGCCAGGTCAGGCTCCTGCTCGAGGAGGGTGCCGATGAGCTGCCGCAAGGCCAGCATCGCACCGACGGTCGTCATCGGAGAAGGCAAGCCATCCAGTGGCAACGACAAATCGTCGACCAGCAAGGTGGCAGGTCGGACTTGCGGCAAGAGCATAGCGGGCCCGGATTCCAGGGATTGCCTCAGCTCGTGTGCACTGTTGACGGAACCGGTGTAGATTACGACCTTCGCCAGGTCTTCCGGTGAACCGGTTCCCAAGCGCAGGAGTAGGCCATCAACAAATGACCGGGTGAAGTCGCAACCGACCGGCACCGCGTAAACGCGAGGACAACCAATGTCTTCAAACACGGTCGTCGGATACCTCGGTTGTCCGGTTTTCCAGCATGGCTTCGGCGAGTTCCATGGCTTCGGGGGAACCGACTTCCGCCCAGTTGCCCGAATAGACAACTCCGAACAGTCGTTTCCTGGCCAACATCTGCGACCACAAGAGGCTGACCGAAAAAACCTCTTCCCGGATTCCTGCCAGGCTGTCGGTTCTGATGATTTGTGCGCCTGCATAGACCATTGCTGGCTGGCCCTTCCAGCCCGGCAGTTCAAGCCGGCCATTCGGAGCGACACAAAAATCACCTGGTCCACGGTATCCCGTAGCCCGGTTTGCAGGCAACATCACCATCAAGCCGTCCATGCGGGCGGGGTCCCAGGCTTCGCCAAGCTGGCGAAGAGGATTCGTCCCCGACCACACGTAATCGGAGTTCATGGTGTATACGGGGGCATTGCCCAGCATAGGCAGGGCATTGCGAAGGCCTCCACCCGTGTCGAGGATCCGCGGCCGTTCCCTGACCAGTTCGACGCCCGGCATCCCGGAAACATGGACCTCGATCTGGTCAGCAAGGTAATGGCTATTGATGACGATTCGTGACAGCCCGGCGTCACGAACCTGATCCAGAGCATGATCGATCAACGGTTTTCCGGCGATCCGGATCATCGGCTTCGGAACACGATCAGTTATCGGGCGCATCCGCGTCCCAAACCCGGCGGCAAAGATCATGATACTGTCGGGGATCACGGGGCACAGCTCCGGATTCGCGAAAGGATTTCCGCTCCAGGGGGCGGCACCATCCGCGATATCCACCCGGCCAGTTCGGCCAGGACAGGATGACGCAGGTCCCTTTGCAGGTGTCCCCAGACCCTGGGAATGAGATCAACATAGGTGAATTTGCCGTCGCGAATGCACAATCTCGAAAAAACCCCCAGAATCCGCAAGTTGCGTTGAGCGCCAAGCACGGCATATGCCGCTTCGAACGCTCTTGCATCCTCCGAATCGGTTTCCCGAGACCCGAAGACGGATCCGATGTATCTCTTCTTCATGGCCTCCTGCAGGGATTCTGGCGTGTCCCGTCGCGCATCTTCCAGGAGTGACACGAGATCGTATGCCGGGTGACCCGCCACTGCGTCCTGGAAATCCAGGATTCCCACCCGTCGCTCCGCCTCCCGGTCGCTCAGCCACATGATGTTTTCAGCATGATAGTCTCGTAACACGATTACCCGGCCCGTCTTCGCGATGCTGCAGGCTTCATCATAGGCCTTGACAACCAATGACAGGAATTCCCCTTTCGTATCGGCCGACACCGGCCGATCAGTCGCGGCGGGAAGAAACCAGGAAGTAAACAGGCGGGATTCGATCACGCAGGTTCCGCGATCATAGGCCTTGAGACCCGAGGGCGAATGCCGGCGCAGGTGGACCAGCGCATCAACGGCGGCCGAGTAGAGTTCGGCCTCCATTTCCGGATGACCTGAACACACATTTGCGAACAGGGCGTCGCCGAAATCCTCGATCAGCAGCAGTCCGGCCTTTTCGTCCGCCTCCCAGGTTTCAGGTGCGCTCAGACCGCATTGCCTGAGCATTGCCGCAACCTCGACAAAAGACCGGAAGTCTTCCCCTGCCTCGGGAGGCGCGTCCATGACCATGGCAGATGATCCGGTTTCCGGGCTCCAAACCCGATGATACAGACGCCGGGAAGCATCTGAGCCAAGTGTCTCGACGCTCGCCCCACCCCATCCTGTCCGTGACAGGAACGCGTCCAGTTGACCCCTTCTGTGTTCAAACACAGGCCAGTTCGTGGCGACGTTCACGCCATTGGCGGCAGATGACCCGATCAACGATGCTGTCCCAACAGGAATCATGCCATTCGAGTGTAATTTCCCGGCTGCAATCTCCCGTGACCGTAAACTTGAGAGTCAAACCGCCGTTTCCATAAAGGCCGTCAATAGTTTCCGGCCACTCGACCAGGCAGATCGAGGTTCGAAACGCATCCTCCAGCCCGAGTTCTGTCAACTCGGACGCACAATCGACCCGATAAAGGTCTGCGTGCACGAGACTGCAAGACGCAGTTTCATATGTCTGCACAAGCGTGAAGGTCGGGGACGGCACGTCTTCAACCGGTAGTCCGTCCTGTGCCTGCCTGAACTGGATAAGCTCCCTGCAGAAAACACTCTTTCCTGCACCTAGCGGGCCGGACAGGAGCAACACGTGCCCGGCGTTCAGGAAAGGAGCGAACCCCCGCGCCAACTCTCGGCACGAATATTCCGATTCAACGTCCACCGTGAGGTTTTTCATTCCGGGTCAGTCTTGTGTCTCGGGCGACGGAGCCGAACGTAAAGAGCTCCCTTCCCTCCGTGTCGCTCGTGAGACTCGCAGAAGCTCTGGACAAGATACGACAGCGGCGGCCGCATCAACAGTTCGGGAACCCGGCGGCGCAAGACGCCTCCCTTCGGTCGATTGAACTCGTCCAGACCGGACCTGTTTCCTTTTCCGGTAATGACGAGCAGATTCCTGAATCCCCGCCCGTGAGCCCCTTGAACGAAGGCGGTCAACCTGAAATCTGCCCGCTTCTCTGTCAGCCCGTGAAGGTCCAGGGTCGCATCGACCCTTTGCTGGCCCTTCGCCAGCCGCATATACAATTTTCTGTCAAATCGGTCCGGAAACGGTGCGGGGTCATCCGGCTGGCTACGCGTCTTTGGCTTTTTCTTCGCGCCTAAATTCGAATCCCCGCGTTCCGGGGGCATCGGGGCCGGATCTTTTCTGCTGGCGGGACCACCCGGTAGATCCTCTATTTCCGCGTACCAGGCCTCCATGTCCACCTCGGAAATCAGGAGCCTTCCTGGTCGTTTATCCCCTCGGTTCCGTCCTTCTCGCGTCGCAGGCTTGCGGATGGAGTCCGCCGTCGTGGCAGTCCGTCCGCCCGAAGTCGTTCCGTTCGATTCCGTGGCGCCTTTTCGAGAAACATTCCGGGTCTCGGAAGTCCACAAAGCCCGATCGTCGTCCGTCAGACCTTTCGGACCCCTGTCGTCCATGGATCCTACTCGGCAGTGTCAACCAGGAACCAGTTCGGGTCTTCATCCCCCATGATTCGTGAAAAGGTCCAGACGTTCTTCTGCTTCCTGATTGTCCTGGGATCGCCTTCGACGATTTCACCATCGGGAAGCCGTACAACCGACGTCAGTTCCCCCACGAAACTGACCGTGATTTCGGCGTCTTCCGTCCGCTTGTCGAAGATCGCCGACTCCAGTTTTGCCTCCCTGACGCCAATGAAATTCGCTTCGACCTGGTATCCCTTCATCTGCCGGTCGAGGACGACGGCTTCGAAGCTCGCATAGACATCTTGCGAAAGCAGCCGTTTCAGCGTGTCGAGATCGTCACCCTCGAAAGCCATCAAGATGACTTCATAGGCGTAACGTGCACCATTCATGAACTCGGAAACGGAGAAGTCCGGCTCGACGACCTTCATTGCCGCGAGCGCCTTGCCGCTCGGGCAGTCGAGGGGGACATGGTCGGCGATATCCTGGTCGAGTTCAGGAGAATCACTTCTTGATTTCGACTGAGGCGTCGGCTGGATTACGACGCGATTTCTTTCGATTTCAGGCTCGAATCCGTCCCGCGTCCCCAGTGTCTTTCTCAATCTCATGATGAGAAACAGGGCAATGGCCGCCAAAACCAGTAGGTGGAGATAGCCTGAACCCATGAACTCGCCCTTTCAGAACGGCTGCCGCAGACCCTTTGCATTCGGTCTTTCCAGAACCTATGTAAGATACCGACCGGTTCGAGTCCACCGGTTCGCACAGACTTCCTGAGGTTTCCGTGATCTGGTTATTCCTTCTTTTCCTGACGGTTCCGTTGCTGGAAATCGCACTGTTCATCAGCATCGGCCAGGCAATCGGTCTCATGCCAACCCTGGCCACTGTGGTCCTGACGGCAATAGTCGGTACATGGCTGGTTCGCTCGCAAGGCCTCTCGGAACTTGGGAAGCTACGGAATTCCCTGGCCGGATCGGGTGACCCCCTCAATTCAATTGCCCATGGCGCGATGATTCTGGTTGCGGGCCTGCTGCTTCTCACGCCGGGATTCTTCACTGACGGAGTCGGGTTCCTGCTGCTTGTACCGGCCGTACGAGCCCTGGTGACACGGGCGATTGCCGTCCGGATTCAGGAATCCGCCGTTTTTGTTTCGACGCGTTCGGGCGAAGGCCGGACAGATAAAGGGTCTGACGACATCATCGACGCCGAGTACGACGTAATTCACGAGTCCGACGCTCGTGGCGATGGGCCATCACGAACCAGCGGCCACGGGGATTGAGGATCGTTGCGCCAATTGTCACTGAATCCATTTGCTGGTACCACGCCGCGAAACAAGATCTGAGAGTGCAACGATGGCGACAGAGCCCCCGGGAAAGAGCAACGGAGCCGGCCCGGTAGAACCAGCAGCTTCCGCCGACACGCCTCCTCAGCCGCGGTTCGAACTGATCACGCAGTACATTCGTGATCTCTCGTTCGAGAATTTTGCCGCGCAGAAATACATCACCGGTCAGATCGACCAGCAGCTTTCGGTCGACCTCAACATCGACGCCAAGACGCGGGCGGAAAACCGCTTCGAAGTCATTCTGAAACTTTCGGTATCGGCCAAGCGCGACAAGGAATCCGTGTTTCTGCTCGAAGTCGATTATGGCGGGCAATTCCTGATCGAGAACATTCCCGACGACCAGTTGCATCCGATGCTCATGGTCGAATGCCCGCGGCTACTGTTTCCGTTCCTTCGTCAACTGGCCCGCAACCTCACCGCGGAGGGCGGGTTTCCACCTCTCAATATCGAAAACATCGATTTCCTGCGTCTGTACAAACAGCGGCTAGCGCAGAGTTCAAACTGATCCGGGTTCGGTCGAGTCCGAACCGTCGGCAGGTGCAGGATATCCGTATCGTTTTTTCCAGACGGTATCGTCTCCCATGCCGGCGACGAATTCCTTGTGGGCTTCGAGTTCTTCTCTCGACAATAACACCGGCCGCTTTCCCGGCCGCTTTCTTGCTTCCCCCTGCTCCGGCCCTGCCATTCCCGGCACCGGCGCAACTCCTGCGTCGAAGACAAGTTCCAGGTCCGGCTGACGGCCTCCGACAAGTTCCAGGTAAACCGCCGCGAGGAGCTCGGCATCGATTAATGCACCGTGCGCATCTGCTCTCGTGGAATTGTCGATTCCGAACCGCCGGCAAAGAGCATCCAGGGAGTTCGAAACCCCCGGAAACCGTGCGCGCGCCATCTCGAGGGTATCCACGGCCCGGTCTCCTGAAATGGGAAGGGCACCGGCGGCCACGAACTCTGCATTCAGGAATCCCATGTCGAACGGAGCATTATGCATGATCAGGCGGGAATCGCCGACAAATTCGATCAACTGATCGCAAATCTCCGGGAAACGTGGTTGACCGGAAAGAAACGCCTCGCCGAGCTTGTGAATCCGTTGCGCATCCACGGGAATGTCGCGTTCCGGATTGATAAACTGGTGGTATGTCCTGCCGGTCGGAACATGGTTGGACAGCTCGACACAACCGATCTCCACGATTCGATGGCCTTCTTCCGGGTTCAGCCCAGTCGTTTCCGTGTCCAGCACGATTTCCCGGTTCAATCGTGGTCTCCCCTTTTCGAATTCCAAGTCCACAAGCCGATACCGGCTTTTAACAAAGAACACGCTGCAGTTCGAACCATGAAATTTAGGAACTTCGCGGACCCATGCGTGTTGACGTCCGGGGCATTCCAGATCTGTTCGATTTCCGTGCCGCGCGTTACCTGGCTGTCTGTCTTGGACCCGTTCTCTTGCCTAACCCGAAACGCGCTGCGTGATCCTGTCGATGAGTGCTCCGACTTTCCTTTCCACGGAGGAAAACGATCCGGATTCGATAACGAAATCCGCCCGTGACAGCCTTTCTTCGTCCGAAATCTGCCGCCCAAGCAGCACATTGAGGGTTTCTTCCGACATTCCCGGACGGGCAAGTACCCGGCGACGCCTTTCTTCGGGTGCCGTCACCATGGCCAGGACACCGTCACATGACGTCTCCGCGCCAGTTTCGAAAAGCAGGGGGATTTCGCACACGACAAGACGGCTCCCGGATTCCGCCGCCCTATCGATGAACGTATCCCTGTCGGCGCGAACGAACGGATGGACGATCGCTTCAATCGTCCCAAGCAGGGACGGCGTGGTCTGGATGCACCGGCGCAGGGCATCTCGATCGATCGTCCCTTCCCTGACGGCTTCCGGACAGATCTCCGAAACCCGGGAAATGACATCACGATTCTGTGCGTAAATCCTTGCGACGGCCGTATCCGCATCCCAAACCGGGACACCGGCAGCCTTGAAGTAGCTGGCAGCGGTCGATTTCCCGGACGCGATCGACCCGGTCATGCCAAGCACGTAAACCGAAGACGTCATCGAAGTTTCCGCGCAATCGTTTCGTGGAGTTCGCTGTCGACTTCCGGAGATACGCCAAACCAGCGCTCGAATCCCGGTGCTGCCTGGTGGAGCAGCATTCCGAGACCGGTCACGATCCTGTTCCCGTTCCTTTCGGCGGCTTTGAGGAATCCTGTCTTCAACGGATTGTAAACGATATCGACCACAGTCGCCGATCGCATTCCGGGTTCGAAATCGACATCGAGATCCGGCTGGCCTTTCATTCCGAGCGACGTCGTGTTGACGATCATCGTCGCTTTTCTGCCGATTCCTGGCAGTTCGCCTGGACCGGCGACTTCGAGCCTGCTTCCAAAATGCCCGCGCAGGGTCTCAGCTTTTGAGATCGTTCGGTTGACGATGAAAATTCTCGGCACCTTTTCGGCCAACAGGGACCAGACGACAGCCCGGGCGGCACCTCCTGCTCCCAAGACAACGACGGGCCCGTCATGGCCTTTCCAGTCCGGTGCCGCGAACTTTACGAGCCTTGCGAATCCAGCGACATCGGTGTTGTCGGCATGGGTTGTTCCATCCCCCCTGAATGTCAGTGTATTCGCTGCACCCGTGTCCCTGGCAGCAGGCGTGATCTCGGCCGCATGCTCAAGGACTCTCTCCTTGAATGGAATCGTCACGTTGACGCCGGCAAATCCCTTTTCGCGCAGAGCCGAAAATTCCCTGTCAAAGTCTTCTGGCTTTATCCCGAGCGCGACATAGCTGCCCGACAGTCGATACTTTCCCAGCCAGAATCCGTGAATGGACGGCGACAGGCTATGGCTGATGGGCCAGCCGACAACTCCGGCCCGCGTATGGCGGGATTCGTCCCGGGCCGTCATCGAGGCAGGACTCCGCGAACCCTGAGGTACTCCAGGAGTTCGATCAATGGCATCCCCATGATCGCGAAAAAGTCGCCCCTGATCCGCGCCATGAGTTGCACGCCGTCTTCTTCGAGCCGGTAGCACCCAACGGAGTCCTTTATCCGCGGCCAGTTTCGGGCCAGGTAGGATTCAAGAAACGAGTCCGAAAAGTCCCGCATGACGAGTTCGGCGCGACTGACTGCGTGCCACGTGCGCGCTCCACCAATGACGGCGACGGCAGCCGAAACCAGGCTGTGTGACCGACCCCGCAACTCAATTAGGATATTTCTCGCTTCGTCGATGCTGCCGGCCTTGTGAAACACGCGGCCACCCGACCAGAGAACCTGATCACACCCGACAACAACATGTTCGGGCTCCCGCGACCCGACCCTGAGTGCTTTCATTTCCGCAAGGCAGACGGCGATGTCTTCCGGCTTCGCCTGGTCGCGAACAAGTGACTCCGTGACCATGGCCTCGTCGATACCAGGAACCTTGACATCGACGTCAACACCTGATCGCTCGAGAAGACCCTTGCGTGTCGTGGACCCGGATGCAAGGACGACTGTTGGTTGGTTCATCGTCGATCCTTTAGTTGATCCTCCGGCTGGTCACCGCGAAATACATTCTCGAGCAGCACCTGACAAATTGCACATGTTACCGTGCACGACTCTGTGGATACTGTTTCGCGAAACCTGCGAATAAGTCTGCTTTTTCCACAGTTTTCGAAAACTGGTTCGGATTTTCCGCCATGGTGCACATGATTTCCCCGAGTATTTCCCTGTGGAAAAAGTTTTCAACAGGTGTGAATAACGGGGAAATTCTGAATCTCTCCTCAAGATCCGTCGACCAGACCGAGATCAATTTCCCTTTCAACCCTCGGGATTATATGACTTAATTCAGAAATCCGCCGGATGCACAAGGAATTCCGCTCTCTGCCTCCTGTTCGACGAACTGTTGACAGTTCAGTAATTCATATTTTCCACAACCCCTACTACAACTACATTATATATATAAAATTATTGAAATGATTTTGTTACACCGCTGAGAAACGGATTAAAACGCCATGCTGAGTTCACTGTACCCCTGGTTGAAGGCATTTCACATCGTATCGGTAATTTCCTGGATGGCAGGCCTCTTGTACCTCCCCCGACTTTTCGTCAACCACGCCGAGTCCGCTCCCCCTGGAAGCGAACTTTCCTCGGTATTCACGGGAATGGAGCGCCGGCTCCTGAAGCGCATCATGAATCCGGCGATGATTGCCACCTGGGCACTCGGACTGGCGCTTTTCGCGTCAGCGGGATCGGGTGCCATCCATTCAGTGTGGATGTGGGCCAAGATCGTCATGGTCATTTGCCTGACCTGGTACCATGTCTGGCTGGCGCAACGACTCCGTGATTTTGCGGCCGACAGGAATCGGATTTCGGCGCGAAGATTCCGTTTCATGAACGAAGTTCCGGCCGTCCTGATGGTCATCATCGTCATTCTGGTTGTCGTCAGACCATTTTGAAATGACCGTAGTTCCTCAAGTTGTCTGATAGCGTCACGATCTGGCCGATCGGTGACTGCGGACAGGGACGTGAGATCTCCAGGAAATCTGCCGTCAAAACTGGCAGGATGCCAGGAAGCCTCGCACGGCATTCAAGCGGTGCCGCCAGACCGCGGACTTCACGCGGGCGGAACGGTCAGGGGGAGTTGTCAAAAAACTGTTGCATCCGCACATTGACGCCTGCTCCGATCGTCTGGAAAAGTTCCATGGTCAGGATGGCAATCAACGGTCTCGGCCGAATGGGAAAACTGGTGTTACGGAATCTCATCGACACCAGTGCGGGAGGCGATGCGGTTCTTGTCAATAACCGGCTTGCCCGCCGGAAAACCATGCTGCGCTCAATCTCGTTCATGGCACTCTGGGTCATCTTCTACGATGCAACTCAGAACAACGTGCCGAGGCTCCCCGGGTTTGCCGTCAGACCATTGTCCGAGATCGTCCTCCTCGCCGCCACTTGGTCCGGTTTTCTGACGTTGGTTCCTTTCGCCGTGGCAGCCACATGCTTTGAACGAAGGCCGCTCACGCGGCCAGTTGTGATGCTTCCCCGGTTTCCCTTTTTTGGATCGCGGCTTCATTTTCTGTGTTGATACGCAGGTTGTGGGTTTCCCATGACCTCGGGTTGGTGCTCAATCTCCCCGGTGCCCCGGATGTTCGGGGCCATTTCGAACAAGGGAGATGAGCATGAAAGCCACGATATCGCCAGCCCGCAGGAAGATGATCGAGGTGATGACCTTGAAAGGTCTGTCGCCGGGTACGCAGGACAATTACCAGCGCAGCGTCAGCACCCTCGCGCGCCATTACGCTCGGGCACCGCAGGACCTGTCTGCCGACGAGATCGGTGCCTGGGTGATCGCCCGGATCGATCGGGGGCTGTGTCCACGCACCCTGCCCATGGGACACATTTCGTGCTCGACTTGCTGATTCCGTTGTGCTAACGGGAGGGTATGGATGGGTTTGTTTCGATACCCCGTGCCCTGTCTTCGCCGGAGGGCCTGAAGCGGCTGTCGGCGATTCTGTCTGGTTCCGGCGGTTCCTCGCGTGCCGAGATTGGCCGCAGGGTCTGCCGAGCGTTCGGCTTTGTTGATCCTTCTGGCGCGCCCAAGGTCACCGGTTGCCTCGCTGTGCTTCGCCGTCTTGAACGGGACGGGAAGATCGCGCTTCCTGCGCCGCGGCGCGGCGGGGGTCGTGGCAGGGTTGCGCGTCTGCGGGAGGCGGTTCCGGCTCCTGAGGGTCTTCCGGCCTTTGCCGGCGCGATCGCGGGTCTTGAGCTTGTCCGTGTCACCTGTCCGGCTCTTCGCCTGGTGTTCAACGAGCTGATGGCAAGCGAGCATCCCCGCAGTGCGCGGCTTCACGTTGGTCGTCAGCTTCGCTATCTGGTCGGCTCGCCACATGGCTGGCTCGGTGGTCTTCTCTTTGCCCCGGCGACGCGGGCGCTTGCGGCGCGGGATGCCTGGCTTGGCTGGGATGATGCGCACCGTGAGCGTCATCTTGAGCGGGTGATCGGTTTGGTGCGGTTTCTGATCCGTCCGTCGGTTTCCGTCCGTTACCTTGCATCGCGTGTTCTGGGCATGGCGGCGCGGCGGGTGGGCGAGGACTTCGCGGCGGTTTACGGTATCCGTCCGGTTCTGGCCGAGACCTTTGTTGCACCGGAATACCAGGGCAGCTGTTTCCTGGCGGCGGGCTGGCGCTGTGTCGGCCACACCTCGGGTCGCCGCCTTCGTGACGGGGTTGCGGAACCGGCGAAACGCATCCTGGTCCGGCCACTGGCGGCGGACTGGGACGCGCGCCTGGGAGCGCGGCGAGTGCTGAAGCCCGGGGACGGCCTTGACAGCGCGCGCTGGGCGGAGAACGAATTCGGTGCGGCGGCGTTGGGTGATGCCCGGCTGACGCAGCGCCTGGTCCGGAGCGCGGAGATCCAGGCCCGGTCGCCGACGCGGACATTCTTCGCGGCGGCGGCCGGCTGCGAGGCGACGGTAAAGGGGTACTACAGGATGATCGAGTATCCGGATTACGACGCGGTCTCTGCCTCCACCATCATCGCGGCCCATCGCCAACGGACGCTGCGGCGGATGCAGGGGCAGCGGCTGTCGCTCCTGGTCCAGGACGGCACCGACCTGAACTTCGCGACCCACCACGGCTGCGCAGGCCTCGGGACGATCAGCCGCAACAAGGGCTCTTCGGGGACGGCGGGCCTGCACCTGCACACGACCTTCGCCGTGAGCGGCGACGGGGTTCCGCTGGGCGTTGTCAATCTCGAGTTCGACGCGCCGGACGCCGCCGCCGCACAGGAGCGTCCGGTGGAGGAGCGCACGACCGGGCGGTGGCTGCGCGGCCTGCGTCACAGCGTTGCGGCGGTGAAGGAACTCGACGGGGGGAAGGCCGTCGCGGTGATGGACCGCGAAGGGGACATGTTCGACGTGTTCCACGCACACCGTGCGGCGGGCTGTCGCCGCCTGTCGCTGCTGGTGCGGGCGCAATACGATCGCAGCTTCGGGCGCGGTCGGCCAAAGCTGTTCGCGCAGGTGCGCGCGGCCCCGGAGTCCGGGCAGTTCACCATGACGGTGAAGCGGCAGTCGGCACGCAATTCTGCGCGCGGACAGAAGGCCTTCACCGGGCGAGCCCGGCGCACGGCCCGGGTGAGCCTGCGCTGGCTGGAGCTGGCGGTGCCGCCCCCGGCGAAGGAGAAGGCGCGCTTCGGCCCGGAACCACTGCCACTGACCGCGGTCCATGTCGGGGAGGTGGATGTCCCCGACGACGTGGAGCCGGTTTCGTGGATCCTGCTCACGACACTGCCGGTCACCGGCCTGCACCAGGCGCGCGAAGTGGTGCGGCTCTACGGCCTGAGGTGGCGGATCGAGGATTGGCACCGGATCCTGAAATCGGGATGCAAGGTGGAGACGATCGCCCATCGCACGGGCCCGCGCATCGAACGGGCGGTGGCGATCAACGCGGTGATCGCCTGGCGCATCGCCACCCTCACCCACCTGGCCCGAACCGAACCGGAGCTTCCCGCCACAACCGCATTCACCGATATCGAACTGGCACTGCTCGAGGACTTCTCGAGCGTGCGGAAGCTGCCGCCGCCCGGGGACCTCGGGCGGGCATTCCGCCTCGTTGCGACAATGGGCGGCTACCTGAACCGCAAGAACGACGGGCCGCCCGGCGCGGAGATCGCCTGGAACGGCCAGGCCGCGCTGTCGTTCACCGCGTGGATGCTCGGGCACAGCATCGATGTCGGGGAAACCAGCGCAGTGCGGAAACACATTAGCTAGCCAGACAGCATTTGTGGGTAATGGGCAGCACGCACCACCAATGGCGACGTTTCGGCCCTGCGCCTGTTCTACAGTGACGCGATGGGCCAGCCCGAGAAGGTCGCGGGACTGCATTGCCGCAAGGTCCCCGACCGTCTGCCACGTTCCATTCCCGAAGCCGATGTCGAACTCCTGATCGCGGGGATCAACGACCTGCGCTATCGCACCGCAACCCTGACCGCCTATGGCGCCGGCCTGCGGATCTCCGAGGTGGTGGCGCTGCAGGTCGGCGACATCAGGAGCGGGGAAGGACTGCTCCATATCCGTAGCGGCAAGGGCGGCCACGAACGCATGGCCCATCTGCCCGACCCGGTGCTCCAGACGCTGAGGCGGTACTGGAGAAACACCTGGCCGCGGCCCACGACCTGGCTGTTCTACGGCAAAAGCCCCGACAGGCCGATCACCGTCGAGAGCTTGCGCACCGCCTTCAACAGGGGCCGCGATCGAGCCGGGCTCGACCGCGGCATCACCTTCCACTGCCTGCGCCACGCGGTCGCAACCCATGTGCATGAACGCGGGGCGCCGATCAGTGTGGTCCAGGATCTTCTCGGACACAAGTCCCCGGATGCGACACGCGTCTACGCCCGGACCACCGGGACCATGTTCCGCAAACTCGACCACCCGGTGGCCGGCTTCGCCAGCGCCGTCTGAGCGGTGGCCGACAACAGGCCCGGCGTGGCGGACATCTTCCGCCAGGCCGGGTCCGCATTCCGTGCGCGCTTCGCGGGCGCTCTCGACGCTGTTGCGCTGAAGATCATGGACTGTATCGCGTGCTGCCGGACGGCGGTGCTCGGCGGCACCGTCTACCAGTGCACCGATTGCGGTCATGTCCATGGCGTCTGGAAGTCCTGCGGCAACCGCCACTGTCCCTCCTGCCAGGGCGCGGCCGCGCACAAGTGGATGGAGAAACAGGCAGCCTGCATCCTGCCGGTGCCCTGTTTCCACATCGTCTTCACCCTGCCGCGGCCGATCGCCCGGATCGCACTGCAGAACCGCAAGACGGTGTTCAACATCCTCTTCCGCACCGCCGCCGAGACCCTGAAGACCATCAGCGCCGATCCCCGGCGCTTCGGGGCCAGGATCGGCGGCACCGCGGTGCTGCACACCTGGAACCAGAAGATGGAATGGCACCCCCACCTGCACTGCCTGGTGCCCAATGGCGGCTTCGACACAACCACCGGGCAGTGGAAGGCCGGAAGCGACAGCTTCTTCGCACCCGTCAAGGTGCTCGCAAGCTTCTTCCGACGACGCGTCCTCGAGGAACTCGCAAAGGCCCATGCCAGGCAGGAACTGGAGTTCCATGGCTCAATCGCTCACCTCGCCTGTCCCCGCGCCTTCGCCCGGGTGCTGAAGCAGGCCCGAAAGCTCAACTGGAACGTCCATGCAAGGCCCCCGTTCAACGGCCCCGCGGCGGTGATCCGGTACCTCTCGCGCTATACACACCGCATCGCAATCTCCGATGCCAGGATCCTGTCCCTCGACGACGACACCGTCACCTTCCGCTGCCGCAAGCCGACGGCAAAAGCCGGCGACAGGCCGTCATACGGAACCATGACCCTGAGCGTCGATCAGTTCATACGTCGATTCCTGATGCATCGAATCCCGGCAGGCTTCCACCGCATCCGGCACTTCGGCATCCTCGCAAACGCCTGCCGGGCCAGGACCCTCGAGGCCGTACCGGAAGCCGGCCGCCACGAACCCCCACATGCAGCCGGTGACGAAACCGGAACCGGGGAGACGGACAGGCCGGATGCCCCGGCCTGTCCGAATTGCGGCAAACCCTCCAGGCCCGTCCTGACCATCCGAAGAAACCCCACCGACCGGGAGGTGGCCAAGGCAATGGAGATCATCCGAAAACGCGGCCCTCCCCGTCCTCACGAAACGACATGAAGACAACGCCAGAAAGCATGCAGAATATCCAGCGGCCCCGGGACCGCCACGGGCCCGCTCGTGCCCGTCGCGCCGAACCGACCCAAACGGCGCGAAATGTCGCCGTCTCCGGACCCGATACTTCCACCGGAGACGGACCAGACAGGCCAGACGCTCAGTTCGGGACATGCGGTCCCCGAAGATCCCCCGCATCAAACGGGATCAACCGGCCAGGCTGAAAACCCCGAATCAACTTTCTACAAGAGGCCAGGGTCGCGCCAGGCGCGGCTTCGTTCAAACCGGCTTAGTGTCGGCGTTTCAGCCAACACTAACCAAGATATTTTGATCGGTGCTCCAGTCGACTGTTTCACGTTGACGCTTGTTGCGGGACTCATGGTCTTCGGTGCTGTCTTTGCGATCAACAGCGCTATCCACTCGTGCCTGATCGTCGCGGTCATCGAAACCGAGCGCGTCACGCCGGATGTCGGCTTCTGATACATGGTGAACGCTGCGGGGTGCTTCGAGGGGACTTTGTTCTCGGGCCTCAGCTACCAGATTGGCGGCTTGCCGAATTGCTTGGCGACTGCGGGTACGATGGCCGGTCTCAGCTTCCTTTTGGTACGCGGGCTATCCGGGTGATTCGGGTTTGCCCCGCGCAAGTGTACACCCTTCATTGATCGCTGACGTTTCGCATCAAGCGTTCATGACGCTCACGATTGACTCGGCAAGCCTGTCGAGACCCTGATCCGGTAAACCTGCCACGTTTATTCGACTGTCGCCGACCATATAGACGGCCTTTTCGGAGCGAAGTCGCGCAACCTGTTCGGGCGACAGTCCAAGTCGCGAGAACATGCCACGGTGCGATGCAAGAAAGTCAAACCGTCCGGTTCCGGACTTTTTCCGGAGGGCATCCGCGAACCCGGTCCGCAGCTCGAGCATTCTCGTCCGCATCCCATCGAGTTCGTCATGCCATTCAGACCGAAGTCCCGGGTCTTCGAGAACCGTGAAGACCGCTGCTGCCGCGTGGTTGGGAGGCATCGAGTAATTACGCCTGGCCAGAGATTTCAACTGGCCAAAGGCCGTGTCGGTTTCCCTGGAATTCCGGCCAATGAGAATGGCTGCTCCAACCCGGTCGCAATACACTCCGAAGTTCTTCGAACAACTGATTGCCGCTACCAGTTCCGGTGCCGTGTCGGCAAGGCATCGCAAACCACCAGCGTCAATGTCGAGCCCGTCGCCAAATCCCTGATAAGCCATGTCCACGAACGGTATCAGTTGTTTTTCAACCAGGAATTCAGCCAGTACCGGCCACTGCTGCGGAGCGATATTGGCACCGGTCGGGTTGTGACAGCACCCATGAAGAACGACAATATCTCCGGGTGATGCCGTGCTCAGTGACTCGAGCATTGAATCAAAACGCACGTCACCGGTCGACGGGTCGAAATATCGGTACGTCTTTGTGTTCAGGCCGGCCGCGGTCATCGTGGGAAGATGGTTTGGCCACGTCGGGTCAGACAGGTAAACCACGGCATTCGGTTGCCCGGATGCCAGGAGTTCGGCAAGGATACGTATGGCACCGGATCCTCCCGGTGCTTGTATCGTCCGGGTTCGTGCAGAATCCAGGTGATTGCCGAGAGCTAGCCGGGCAATCGCGGCGTTGAAACCGGTGTGGCCCTCGAGTCCAAGGTAGGTTTTCGAGACTTGAGACTCGATAACCTTCAGTTCAGCTTTGCGAACAGCTGCCATGACCGGAGTCTGGCGTGCGGGATCCTTGTAGACACCGACCCCGAGATCAAGTTTCTCCGGTCTCTGGTCTTCTCTGAAGAGTCCGATGAGCTGCAGGATCTTGTCGGGTTCGGCAGGTGCCAGCGTTTGAAACATGTCAACCTCCATTCAGGGCCATCTGTACGCGTTTCGAATCGAGACATCCAGAACCTCCAGGCGAAGGGTCAGTCAGTCAGTCCGGATACGAACGTCTTCAGCTGCCGCCGGTTTCGGTGAGAGTTGCATCGATTGTCGCCAGGAACGCTTCGGCGAATTGCTCCAGCTTGGCAGCCCCGACACCGTTCACTTCTGCGAACTCTGCCTCGGTGCGCGGTTGGCGGCGCGCCATGTCGATCAGCGTACGGTCCGGGAACACGACGTAGGCAGGTACTCCGCGTTTCCGCGCAATCTCCAAACGCAGTGCCTTGAGCGTCGTCAGGAGAGCCGCATCTTTCTCGGATAGCGGGCGTTCCATCCGGTCGCGGTGCGGCGCCCGCGACACCGGGCCCCTTGCCTGAGCAGGGACCATCACCGTTTCCTCCCGGTACAGGAACACGCCCTTTCCACGCAGCAGTGCCATGCCTCTCTCAGTGATTCCAAGACCACCATACCCTCCGACATCGAGGCGCAGGAACCCGGTCGCCACCATCTGCCGGATCAGTGAGCGCCACTCGTTCTTGCCCCGTGACACGCCAACCCCGAAAGTCGGGAGCCGATGATGGCCGAAGCGCATGATTTTCTCGGTTTCTTTCCCCTGGAGGATATCGATCAGGTGCGCCGCTCCGAAACGCTGGCCTGAACGGTAGGCGGCCGACAGGATCTTCTGGGCATCCTCGGTCCCATCAAGGCGCTCCGACGGATTGAGGCAGACATCGCAGTTGCCGCAGGCCTCGATCGGTTCCCCGAAGTAATCGAGCAACGCCACCCGCCTGCACTCAGGCGCCTCGCAGTATCCCAATAGTGCATCCAGGCGCTTGTGCTCGCGCCGCTTGCGTTCCGGTCCTGCATCCTCGTTCTCCACGAATTGGCGGCGCATGCGGATGTCCTCGAGTCCGTAGAGCATGTGTGCCTCGGACGGCGCGCCGTCGCGACCTGCGCGGCCTATCTCCTGGTAATAGGCCTCGACGCTTCCCGGCAGGTCGGCGTGGAAGACGTAGCGCACGTCCGCCTTGTCGATGCCCATGCCGAACGCGATCGTGGCCACGATGACCACTCCAGACTCGCTCATGAAGACATTCTGGTACGCGTCCCGTTCGGCTGAATCCATCCCTGCGTGGTAGGGCAGCGCGCGGATCCCGCCCGCAGACAGGTACGCCGCGGTCTCTTCGGTCTTCCTGCGCGAAAGGCAGTAGACTATGCCGCTCTCTCCCTGGTGCCGGGCGACGAAGCCTCGGAGCTGTTGCTTCCAGTCCCGTTTCATCTCCACGGTGAGACGGATGTTGGGGCGGTCGAAGCCGAGCACGAATTGCTCGACATCGCCACCGAAGAGCTGCCTGGCGATGTCATTTCGGGTCACTTCGTCCGCCGTTGCCGTTAACGCCACGATCGGTATTCCCGGAAACAGTTCCCTCAACCGGCGGAGGTCGGCATACTCCGGCCTGAATGCCGGGCCCCACTGCGATATGCAGTGGGCCTCGTCGATGGCAAAGAGCCGTAACGGCAATCGCGCCAATGCCGCCAGCATGCGTTCGGTCATCAGCCGCTCGGGGGCCATGTAGAGGAGCCGCGTCTCGCCCGCCGCCGCACGGCGCCAAGCCAGGACGTTCTCGTCCCGGCTGTTGCCTGAATTGATACTGTCCGCCGCGACACCAGCGAGCCTGAGCGCCGTCACCTGGTCCTGCATCAGCGCCACCAGTGGCGACACCACCACCGTCAGGCCATCCATTGCCAGCGCCGGGATCTGGAAGCACAGGGATTTTCCCGAGCCCGTCGGCATAACTGCGAGCGCGTCCCGGCCCGCAAGCAGCGCCTCGATCACTGCATCCTGCCCGGGACGGAACTCCGCGAACCCGAACACCTTCCGCAGCACCGTAACCGCAGCCCCGGCAGCAATCCCTTCGCTGTACGCTGGATGTCCGGAGCGGCCCGTCACCCGCGGACTCGGCTGTCGGCCGGCGCCACCTGACTTACGGGCGCCTGGGGATCGCCCCAAAGTCCGCGCCTGCGCAGTTCCTTCGGCGAAACCGCGGCCGCGTGCCGGTCACCACGACTGCTGCACGGGTTCACTCGACATTCGGACAGGCGCATGTGCATTCCGTATCATGAATCGGCCTGTCTTAACAGCGCGGCAATGGGGATTGCGGTCCGGGTTTCGATGAGCGGATCGGCTTGAATCAACGGACACAACGGACGCACCTTGTTGCCGGAATCGCCGATTTGATCCTTTGCCCTGGCCACCGCGGCCTGCAACTTTCCACGATCGGTGTTTCCGGTCGGTACAGAACAAGTCCCGGGTCTGAACGGCATCGATCCGGATTCAGCCTGATCGGAAACGGCCCTGGCGATCAGTTCCGCGAGTCTCAATCACTGGAACCCGTCGCCGAGCGTTCTTTTCCAGAATGCGAGGGTTTCCTCGAGGTCAACCTTGACCTGAAAATAGCGGTTATGCGGGATCGGCACGGACAGGGCCAGGATATCTCCATTCCTGTCAGGCAGCGCGAACCCGATTGCACAGATCCCCTCGGTGTGCTCGTTTTCGTCGAACGCCAGTCCGCGGAACCGCACTTTTTCGACGTCTTCCAGGATCTCGGCCATTCGCGAGGACGAGGAGCCAGGAATTCCCAGCTCTGCCGCGATCAGGTCGGCAGCCTCTTGTCTCTCCAGGCATGCCAGCGCCGCCTTTCCATTGGCGGTATCGGTCAAAGGAAAGGTCTCCCCGATGCTGGAAACCGCACGCAACCTGTGGGTCCCGACAACCTGGTCGATGAACAGCATTCTGCTTCCTCTCAGGATTGCCAGGTCAACGGTCTCCCCGGTTTCATTCGAAATGGTCCTCATGGCCTGCCGCAACCGGTCCGCAAGACCAACGCGCGAGGCATTCGCCAGGCTCTGGATTCCCGGACCAAGTCGAAATCCACCGTTTGCCCTTTCTGGCGCGACGAACCCTTCCAGGGCCAAGGCGCCGATAATTCGTTGTACGGTTGACCGGGGCAATTCGACCTGGTGGGCAATCTGGGCGAGACTTTGGCCCTCGGGACTCCGACCTAGGTGACGAAGAATGTCGGCTGCTCGGGATATCACCTGGACCCCCCGGGGTTTCCGGTTTTCGTTCATCTTCTCTCGCCCGACATGTCAGTCACTGCTGGATCCGAACAGGTATGCGCTTAGCATTCGGATTCCCATGAATCAATACTTGACCGTATCGCGATACAGGTGTATCATGATACGGAGCAAAAAGGCCTGACATTCCGGAGGAGATGATGTCGATTACGATCCGCGGCATAGAGTTCCAAGAGAACACCAGCAATGACATGGGGCTCGAGTTCTACAATCTCAGTCACCGCTACGGATTTCAGTGTCCGAACTGGCCTTATTTCCGCGATGTCCAGATCGAGCGGAAACACTACATGGCGAAATCCGGCGTCCTGTCGCAAACAATCACCACCACGATGCATGTCACCACGCATATCGACGCCCCTGCCCACGTTGTTCAGGGCACTCCCTTTATCGACGAAGTTCCATTGCCGCATTTCTTTGGCTCCGGGATTGTCGTTTCCATACCCAAACGGAAATGGGAATCGATCACGGGCGACGATCTCGAAAATGCCTGTGGCCACGCCATCCGCAGGAATGACGTTCTGATCATCAACACGGGCTGGTACCGGCAATACGACGACGGTGACTACTTCCCGTATTGCCCTGGCCTCGTGCCGTCAGCGGCAGACTGGATGATCGAGAAAGGGATCAAGGTCGTCGGTCACGACACGCAGGCAAACGATCATCCGCTGGCGACCGCCATCGGTCCGCAACGCAACGGTCCGATTCTCCCGCATCTTGAGGCGGAATACCGCGAATGGTCGGGAGGACGTGACTGGAAAGAGGATTTTCCTGACTGGGAGCCTGTCCATAACAAGCTGTTTTCAAACGGGATTCTCGGAATTGAAAATGTCGGTGGAGACCTGGATGCCGTGACCGGGAAAAGGTGCACATTCGCCTTTTTTCCGTGGAACTGGGATCGAGGCGACGGATGCATCATCAGGCTCGTCGCAATCGTCGACAAGGGGCAGACATACCGGATCGAGCCCGGAGAGGCGTTCTGATGCTGGTCAGGCGATTCAGGGATGCGGCCGCCTACGAGGCTCCCAACCATCGCGGTGTGTCGGGATTGCGCCTGCAGGGGTTCGAGGACAGTGGCCCGGAGAACCAATGGGTGGGGTTTTCGCAGTTCCTTCCGGGTGGCGGGGCCGGCCCTGACAGTACCCCCTTCGAGAAGGTCTATGTCGTGCTGGAAGGTGAAATGACTGTCGTCATTGGCGGAAAGGAGACCGTCCTCGGCGCAATGGACAGCTGCACGATCGCTCCGAACGAAGTTCGTCTGATCGAAAACCGCTCCAACAATGTCTGCAAGATGCTCGTCGTCATGCCCTATCCGGACGGCAAGAGACCGGGATCAGGCTGATGCAGTCCGAGAACCCTCTCTCGCTTTTCGATATTTCCGGAAAAGCTGCATTGATTACCGGCGCATCCGGTGCATTCGGGGCGGTGGCGGCACGTTGCCTGTCCGGTGCAGGATGCAGGGTCGCCCTTGCGGGCGGGAACCTCGCGAAGGTCGAGGAGATTTCCGCCGCATGCGCGGGACCAGCCATCGAGATCAATGCCCGGCCCGATTCAGAAGAGTCCTGTGCCGTGATGGTTGAACGGACGGTGGCGGAATTCGGGCAACTCGACATACTCGTCGTTGCATCCGGAATGAACAAGGTTGCCTTGATCGACGAAATGCCGGCAGAAACCTTCGGCGAGATCATCGATGCCAACGTCACCCAAAGCTGGTTGATCGCCCGTGCAGCGACCAGGCAAATGAAGGCCCAGGGGCATGGAGGCAAGATCGTCCTGATGTCATCGGCCAGGGGTCTGCTGGGCCATCCGGCCGGATATACGGCCTATTGTGCATCGAAGGCGGCGGTTGACGGAATAACCAGAGCCCTCGGCTGCGAACTTGGCGCAACCGGGATCACGGTCAATGCGATTGCGCCGACGGTATTTCGATCGCCACTGACGGCGTGGATGTTCGAGGATTCCGAAAACGCGAAAAGGGTGCGGGAAGGTTTCCTCACGCGTGTTCCAAAAGGCAGACTGGGAGAGCCGGACGATCTGGCCGGGCCGCTTCTTTTCCTGTGTTCAAGGGCGTCCGACTTTTACACCGGACACATTCTTTACGCAGATGGTGGATATACGGCCGGCTGAGCAATGACGGAGGCGCGGCAAATCGCTGTGATCGGCGCCGGCCTCATGGGCCACGGGATCGCGCTGGCCCTCGCCGATGCCGGCCACGAGGTTCGGGTAACCGATCCGTCGTCCGACGCACGTGACAGCGCCCGCGACCGGATTGCCGAAAGCCACGGGCTCATGGGAGCGAGCGACGACGAGATCGAAAGAACGGTCAGCCGGGTCGAAATCTGCACGACTGTCGACGCAACGGTAGCGGATGCCGGGTTTGTGTTCGAGGCGGCGCCGGAGCGGCTCGAACTGAAACAGGCGCTGTTCGCCGAGATCGAGATGCACGCCCCGCCCGGTGCAATCCTGGCATCGAACACTTCGGTCATCAGGATTTCCAGCATCATGGAGCGCGTTTCGGCGCGCCACCGGGCTCTCGGCACCCACTGGTGGAACCCGCCCCATATGTTGCCGCTGGTGGAGATCGTGAAAACGAGGTGGACCAGTTCCAATGCGGCGGATTCCATGTTCGCGTTACTGGATTCCTCGGGCAAGACACCGGTCATGGTTGAACGGGATGTGCCGGGATTCATCGGGAACCGGCTGCAGCACGCGCTTTGGCGAGAATCCATTGCTCTCGTCGAAAAGGGAATCTGTACTGCCGAGGCAATCGACACGGTCGTCAAGGGGAGCTTTGGCCGTCGCCTGGCCGTTCTCGGGCCAATGGAGAACGCCGACCTCGTCGGTATCGAATTGACCCAGGCCATTCACGAACAGCTGCTTTTCGATCTCGACAGGTCTGAAAGTCCGTCACCCCGCCTGCAATCTCTCCTCGACGAAGGGCGAACCGGTATGGCCGCAGGGGCCGGGTTCAGGAGGTGGGAAGAAGGGGACCTGGGCGCCACCAAGCGCCGAATGGCGGTGCATCTCAGGAAGCTGGATGCCATACTCAACAAATGATGATCCGACTCAAAGGAGGAACGACCATGAAACCAGTATCGACGCGACGCCAGGTTCTCGGAGGAATGGCCGCTACCATAGCCGCGCCGTCACTGCTTGCATCCGGCCGGGCGTATGCTGCCAACCCGACAATTCGTGTGGGCCATGTCAGCCCGCGTACCGGACCCCTGGCCGGATTCGCCGAAGCCGACGAATTCGTGCTGAAGGGCATCGAGGAAACATTCGCTGCCGGAATCGAAAACAATGGCAAGTCCTACGGTGTCGAGATCATCTCGAAGGACAGCCAATCGAATCCGAACCGCGCCGCCGAAGTTGCAGCCGACCTGATTCTCGGAGAAGAGGTCGACATCATCGTGGCTGCCTCGACGCCGGATACAACGAATCCTGTCGCAGACCAGGCGGAGATCAACGAGGTCCCTTGCATAACGACCGACTGCCCGTGGCAGCCTTATTTCTTCGGGCGCAACGGCAACCCGGCAGAAGGTTTCCAGTTCACGTACCATTTTTTCTGGGGTCTTGAGGATGTCATCGCCAACTTTCTCGATCTCTGGGAAAATTCCGGCGCGGCAAAGAACGTTGCCGGTCTCTTTCCCAACGACGCAGACGGAAATGCCTGGGGGCATCCGGAACTTGGCTTTCCAAATCCGCTTGCGGAGCAGGGATTCGCGTTGACCGATCCCGGCCGTTACCAGCCGCTCAACGACGATTTTTCCAACTACATAGCCGAGTTCAAGGAAGCGGGCTGCGAAATCGTCACCGGCAACATGATTCCTCCGGACTTTGCCACGTTCTGGTCCCAGGCCGCGCAGCAGGGGTTTCGGCCGAAAGTCGTCACGATCGGCAAGGCGCTGCTGTTCCCGTCAGTCATCGAGTCTCTCGGTGACCGTGGTGACGGGCTGACCTCTGAAATCTGGTGGACTCCGTCGCACCCGTTCAACTCGTCCCTGACCGGGGAAAGCGCGCAGGTGCTTGCCGACGGTTACTCGAGCGCAACCGGGCGACCCTGGACGCAACCGATCGGCTTCAAGCATGCGCTGTTCGAAGTTGTCGCGGATGTCATCGGCAGGTCTGGCGACCTCGAGGATCCTGCAGCGACCCTGGAGGCGATCAGGACGACATCACTTGCGACCATCGTCGGTGACGTTGACTGGGCCCAGGGCCCGGTGCCGAACGT
Source organism: Paracoccaceae bacterium (assembly GCA_963664045.2). GTDB lineage: Bacteria > Pseudomonadota > Alphaproteobacteria > Rhodobacterales > Rhodobacteraceae > JAPPHA01. Next base: position 211,545 of record CAXXGT010000012.1, read on the forward strand.
GACCAAGACGCCGCTCGTGGCCGGGCAGTGGCAGAAGCAGGGCGACCGGTTCGAGCTCGTTGTGACGACCAATGCCTTCGCGCCGCAGATCCCGGTCGGCGGTTCGCTCAAGCTGCTGAGCTGACGGAAGACAGGGGCGTTGTCCGCGCTTTTCTCGGTTTCGGAACTGAGGAAATCATTTGGCGCCGTTGTGGTTGCCGACGGGACGAATTTCGATGTCATCGCGGGCGAAGCGGTTGGCATCATCGGGCCGAATGGCGCAGGCAAGACATCGCTTTTCAACCTGATTACCGGCGTGATCCGGCCCGATTCTGGCCGGATCACATTCGGAGGAGATGACATCACCGAAGTCCCCGCCGCCGCACGGTGCCGGTTGGGAATCGCGAGGTCCTTTCAGATTCCACAGCCTTTCGACGGTATGACGGTATTTGAAAACGCCCTGGTCGGGGCGACTCAGGGGGCCGGCCTTCCCGACGGGGACGCACGGGAGCAGGCCTTGGGCGTCCTCGGCGAAACCGATCTGCTCGCGAAGGCGAATCAGCGGGCCGGTTCCCTGACCTTGCTTGAAAGAAAACGCCTCGAGTTGGCCCGCGCGCTCGCCGCGCGCCCGCGGTTGCTCCTTCTTGACGAGATCGCCGGCGGGCTCACCGAAGCGGAATGCGGCACACTTATCGACACGATCCGGAAAATTCACGCTTCCGGGACGACCATCGTCTGGATCGAACATGTCGTTCATGCGTTGATCGCGGTCGTGGAACGGCTCATCGTGATCGATTTCGGCAAGATAATCGCCGATGGCAGTCCGCGGCCGATCATGGACAGCAAGGAGGTCCGGGAAATCTACCTGGGGATCGAGGCAGATGTCTGACGCATTCCTGTCATTACGCGGGCTTGATGCCCATTACGGGGATTTCCACGCTCTTTTCGGCGTCGATATGGAGGTCTTTCAAGGTGAAGCCGTTGCAATCATCGGGGCGAACGGTGCAGGCAAGACCACCTTGATGCGCTCGATTTCCGGCCTGGTCAGGAACGGGCCCGATCAGGTCTGGTACCGCGGTCGGCAGATAGGTGCGCTTCGCGCCGACCAGGTCGCGCGGCAGGGGATTGCTCTTGTCCCCGAGGGGCGCCAGCTTTTCCCGTCCCTTTCGGTCGAGGAGAATCTTCTTCTCGGTGCGCGATTTGGCCAGGACGGTCCGTGGATGCTGGACACGGTGTATGAGTTGTTTCCAGTGCTCCGGGACCGGCGCAATCAGGCGTCCACATCCCTGTCCGGGGGCCAGCAGCAGATGGTGGCAATTGGCCGAGCCCTTATCGCGAATCCCGATCTCATACTCCTCGACGAGATCAGCCTGGGACTTGCACCGGTTGTCATTGAGTCGATCTATCGGGCGCTGCCAGGCATCCTGGGCCATGGCATGACGGCGATGATCGTTGAACAGGACATTACACGAGCCCTGTCGGTCTGTTCCCGTGTCTATTGCCTGCAGGAAGGCCGCGTTTCGCTTGAGGCAGAGACTGACCGTATTGACCGGAAGGACGTCACGGCAGCCTATTTTGGTGTCGCCCAATGATCGAATGGGTCGGGGCGGTGATTCAGGGAACGCTCCTCGGGGGTCTCTATGCCCTGTTCGCGGCAGGACTGTCGTTGATTTTCGGGGTCATGCGCCTGGTCAATATCGCGCATGGCGACCTGATCGTCCTTTCCGCCTACATTGGTCTGAGTACGACGATGATGCTCGGGGTTCACCCGTTTGCAGCGCTTCTCGTCGTGGTCCCGGCCATGGCAGGTTTCGGTTACGTATTGCAACGGGGATTGCTCAACCGAACCCTTGGCCAGGACATCCTGCCCCCGCTCCTGGTCACGTTCGGGCTTTCGGTCATCATTCAGAATGCCTTGCTGGAGACCTACACGGCCGATCCCCGCAAGCTGCCCGGCGGAGCCGTGGAAACGGCCAGTGTAACGGTCGGTGGAATCGCGGTCGGCGTGCTGCCCTTGCTGACCTTCGGGATTGCCGTCGCCGTGATCGCCAGCCTGCAATGGACCTTTTACCGGACAAGCCTGGGACGCGAGTTCCGGGCCGTGTCCGACAACCAGGACATTGCCCAGTTGATGGGACTCGACAAGGCGCATGTCTTTGCGCTCGCCATGGCGCTGTCGTTGGCCGTGACAGCAATCGCCGGCATTCTTCTCGGGGTGCGCACCAGCTTCGATCCAGCGATTGGCGGCGGTCGCCTCATCTTCGGGTTCGAAGCCGTCATTATCGGGGGCCTGGGAAACCTCTGGGGCACGCTCGCCGGAGGTGTCATTCTCGGGGTTGCCCAGACGCTGGGCGCGAAGATCAATCCGGGCTGGCAGTTATTGGCGGGGCATGTTGCCTTCCTGCTGGTGCTTGCGATCCGGCCCAATGGCCTGTTTCCGAGGGTCGAGCATTGAACGGAGTCGCCGTAACACGAACTTCGGGTGTGGCCCGGATCTCCCTGCTCCTGGCTGCCGTCGCGATCCTGCTCCTGGCTGCGGCACCATGGTGGGCCGGGCGCGCCGACATGCGCCTGATGAGCGAGATCTTCCTCTACCTGTCCCTGGCGAGCCTCTGGAACCTGATGGCCGGATATGCCGGTCTCGTTTCGGTTGGCCAACAGGCGTACGTCGGATTCGGCGGTTACATGCTGTTTGCCCTGACGCAATTCGGAGGATTTCACCCGGTCACGGCAATTTTCCTGGCAGGAATGCTGGCGGCGGTTCTCTCGGTCCCGGTTGCGACCCTGATCTTCAGGCTGAAAGGCGCGTATTTTGCCATCGGCACATGGGTCATTGCCGAGGTGTTCCGCCTCGGATTTGCCCAGGTCTCCGCGCTTGGCGGCGGATCCGGGTCATCGCTTCCTGTCGACATTGTCCGGTCGCTTGCCGACACCCGATCCGGACGGGAGGCATTGAGTTACTGGTTGGCGCTCGGCGCGACGGTCATCGTGCTGGCCTCGATTTATCTATTCCTGCGTTCGCGCCGTGGCCTGGCGCTGAAAGCAATCAGGGACAACGAGACCGCGGCGGCCGGATTTGGCGTTGACATCTGGAAAACCAAGCTCGAGGTCTATGTCGTGACCGCGGCACTGACTTCGATCATTGGCGGGCTGATCTTTCTTCAGAAGCTCCGGATTTCACCCGATGCGGCGTTTTCGGTCAACGACTGGACCGCGTTCGTCATCTTCATCGTTGTCATCGGGGGGATTGGAACCCTCGAGGGCCCGATCATCGGAACCCTCGTCTTCTTTGTCCTGCGCGAGACCCTTTCCGACTTTGGCACGTTCTACCTGATGATAATGGGTCTCGTGGCGATTGCCGTCATGCTGAGAGCTCCGAAGGGGATCTGGGGACTGGTTCGCGATCGCTTCGACCTGGAGCTGTTTCCTCTCGGCTTTCGCGTGAAAATTTCCGCACCCGAGAAGAGATCGTGAGCTTGCCGACCTGCCGAAACGCCCGCACAGCCCGTACCGTGACCCGTTTGGTGATCATGCACGCCGTTCCCGGGCCGGCTCGACGATTCGGGTCCCCGGAAAGGGCCGCATGTGAAATCGAGGGTGCCGACCCATGAATGTTCTCTGGATCATGGCTGACCAGCTGCGCTGGGATTACCTGGGTTGCTATGGCGCCAGGCATATCAGGACACCGAACATCGACCGCCTCGCATCGATGGGGGTTCGTTTCAACCGGGCCTATGTGCAATCGCCAATCTGCGGCCCCAGCCGCATGAGTTATTACACGGGACGATATGTCCGCAGCCATGGTTCTACCTGGAACGGATTCCCGCTCCGTGTCGGGGAGCCGACAATAGGCGAGCATTTGCGCGAGATCGGGGTGAGATGTGCCCTGGTGGGCAAGACCCATATGACCCCTGACCGCGAGGGCATGTCACGGTTGGGGATCGATCCCGAAAGCGTGATCGGTGCGCTGGTCAGCGAATGTGGCTTCGAAGTCTTCGTTCGCGATGATGGCACCAACCATTCGGACTATCCGAACCGGCATGCGGAAGATTACGACATGTACCTGCGCGCGCACGGAATGGACGGAGACAATCCGTGGGAAGAATGGGCGAATACTGCCGTCGGACCTGACGGGGAGTTCCGTTCGGGATGGCTGCTCGAAAACGCCGGATTGCCGGCCAGGGTGCCGAAAGAACACTCGGAAACAGCCTGGCTCACGACCCGGGGGATCGAGTTCATTGAACAGCAGGGTGAAACGCCCTGGCTTTGCCACCTCAGCTACATCAAGCCGCATTGGCCGTATCTTGCACCGGCCCCCTATCATTCCATTTACTCGATCGGGGACGTGCCCCCGCCAAACCGGAACGAATCCGAGAAACGATCGTGTCATCCGCTCATGCGCGCCTGGATGGACACGAGGGTCTCGAAGAGCTTTTCGCGGGACGAAATCAGAAATGCCGTCGCGCCGACCTACATGGGGCTGATCTTCGAGCTCGACGACCAACTCGGCCGGCTGTTCGATTACCTGGAGGAGTCCGGCCGGTTCAACGACACGATGGTCGTGTTCTGCTCCGATCACGGCGACAATCTCGGAGATCACTGGATCGGCGAGAAGGACCTTTTTTATGACTGCTCGGCCCGGGTGCCGTTGATCGTTTTCGACCCGAGAAAGGAAGCCGAAGCAATTCGGGGCAGCGTATCCGAACAGCTTGTGGAAGCAATTGATCTCGCACCGACGTTTCTCGAGTTCTTCGGCGGCCCGGAAAGGCCGCATATTCTCGAAGGCCGTTCACTGACGCCGCTGCTGCATGACGTCGATACCGAGTGGCGTGGTTTCGTGTTTTCCGAGTACGACTACGCGACGCGCGAATCGAGGCGGGAGATGGGCGTCGATCAGCGTGACGCCCGTCTCGTCATGGTCTTCGACGGCCGTTGGAAATACATCCACGTGGAAGGGTTTCACCCGATGTTGTTCGACCTGGCGAGCGATCCGGACGAACTGATCGATCTCGGGGAGGATCCTGAACATGCGAGACAGGTTAACAGGCTGAAAGAAATACATTTCCGCTGGGCCCGGGAACACCATGCAAGAATCACCTGCTCGCCAGGAATTGTCGAGGCGATGACAGATGACATGGAGCCGCCCGGTATCATGATCGGTTACTGGAATCAGGATGAACTCGAAAAAGGCGGTTACACGGTTCCGGGCCATATCAAGACGCCGTCACGGGAAACATCGGAACAGTGAGATCGAAATGCCGTGAGATTTGTCATTTCGCGATCCAGGCCGCCCGTGTCGGGGCCGTTCGGATTCTGTCGCGAGCGTATGGGGGACTGTTCTTGGAGACATGGCTCGTTAACGTCTTCGATGGCGCCGTGGTGATTATGACGTGGAATCAATCGTTGAAATTCCTGATTCCCGGCTCTGGCCATTCTCCCCAGTTCGCCATTCCCGTAGATTGAGTTTCTGCCTTTCGAGACTCGCGATTCTGACCCAATCCCGGCTCAGCATTTGCGGATGAATCTCTTGAATTGGCGCAAGAAACGCATGAAGTCTCGGAGCTTGATGCGCAGCAACACTGTTCTCGACCAAATTGTCAGTGCGGTAGGCTGGAGGCCCGTCCGCCTTGCGGGTTTCGCTCCTTCCAACAGACGGTGTTCCGGATCCAGGGACTCCAGCACCTTCTTGCGGACGTTCAGGAGTCCCCTGGAGCGCCGGCGATTTTCCCGTGCGGTCTCGATGGCATCGAGCGCCTTCCCTTCCGGGCCTCTCCTGCGATTTCCTGGAAGAAAGCATAGCTGACGATCGCCTGTGCGAAACAGAGCCCGTCGAACGGCCGGGCGAATCACGGACGCCTGCCGGCGCTTGGCCCCGGTAGCCGTTCTCAGGCGTGAGCTTCCCGATCACCCGGCCGGAGGCGAGCACCTTCTCGATCTATGGCCTGTCCCATCCTGTCGAGACTATCCCGCAGTACGGCTGGCGGACAACCGAAGTTTATCCGCACCCAGTTTTCGTATCCCCCACCAAATTCTGCGCCGTCACTCAGTGCGACCTTCGCATTTTCGAGAAAAAACTCGTGGGGCGGGGCCGGCAGGTCATACAGACTGAAATCCGCCCAGCCAAGATAGCTGCTTTCAGGCGGAAACGTACGGGCTTCGGGCATGACTTGCCCGACTATTGACAGGAGCAGGTCCCGGTTTTTCGCGAGTTGTAATGTAACGGCCTTCCGCCATTTCTCGCCGTTGGCGTAAGCGTACCTCATGGCAACGAGTCCCAATACGTTCACGCTGTCGACCATCCCGGTTCGGGCGGCGGCAAACTGCGAACGCAACGCGGCATCGGGAACGATTGCGAAGGCGGCCTTAAGGCCCGCAATATTCCAGGTCTTGCTTGCTGCCATCAGCGTTATCGTTCTTTTTCCGATTTCTCGTGAAAGGGATGCGATCGGAACATGTTCACGGCCATCCAGTGTGAGTCCGCAGTGGATTTCATCGGAAATCACGACGAGGTTGTTTTGGAGACAGGTTTCTGCAAGGCCCTCGATTTCACGCCGAGTCATCACCCGCCCAGTCGGGTTTTGCGGATTGCACAGCAAAAGCGCTTTCGCTCGGGCTGCAGCCCGCTCTAGCTGTGCCGGGTCCGAACGCCAGCGACCCTGGCCATCAGGCTGGAGTGGAACATCGAGCCGTCGGAGGTGCCAGAATTCCGGAGCGTCCAGCAAGGGCCTGTATACTGGCGTTTCCAGAATGACCCCGTCGCCGGGCGCCAGGAAAGCGCGAAGAGCCATATTGAAGCCAGGCTCTACGCCAGGAAGGAACACCAGCGCTTCCGGTTCAACGCTCCAGCCATGGTCGCGCAACATCGCGTCCACGAGGGTATCTCGGAGATCGTCGGTTGGAATTCCGTAACCCAGCATCGGATGGTCGAGCCTTTGTCTGATCGCCGCAATGATTCCGGGGTCCGGGGAGAAATCCATGTCCGCTACCCACATCGGCGTCACGTCAGGTGCGTAGCGAGACCATTTGGAACTCCCCGTTCCAAGCCTTTCGATTACGGTCTCGAAATCAAAAGTCATCAATTCCATTTGCCTCGGATCATGACGACATCAACATGGACGGGAGATCAGGTCACACAACAATTAGGCAACAGGAAATGGTGCTACGACAAATTTTGGCTGGCCTGCGGTCCACCGTTTGATCCCCTTCCAATGTCGTTTCAGCCGTTCTGGCAGGAAATCGGTTCCATCATAGCAAAGGTAGCCGGGGGAGCACAGAGCAGGAGCGGAGACCTCGCAAGGGTCCGCTTGCTTGTTGTCCGCTTCTGTTGCTCCGGAGGCATGACCCCTCCCCCAGTTCAGAACCAGTTCGCGCACATTCCTCGATCCGGATTTTCCTTTCGTCTCCGGGCGTGATGCACAGCACCACGGGACCGGACAACGGTAACAATCGTAAGGTGCGGGAGACTCTGAAATCCGGCACGGGCAGTGCGAACCGGATCAACGCAGACGACACCGAGCGAGAAAAGGCGCTTCACGACGGCCGGCATTGACCAAGGCAGTCGTGCACCCATTCGATGATGCGCCCGAGGACGGATTTTCCCTCCCTTGTTCCGGATGGACCGCTTCGTCGGTCGTCAAGAACCAGGCGATTTGCGGTTGTCCGCAGACAGACCCCCTCGGACGGGCCATGACAGTGCAATCGACAGCAAGACTTCAACCGAATGAAGTGATTGAAGTTGCCGCGACTACCAGGAGTTCACCATTTTTCAGAACGTGGTCAAGCATTCACCTGCCCCCTTGAACCAGCCTTCTGTACGGCGTGGAACATACCGGCCGGCTCCAGGTTGACTGCAAATCTCCTTGCCGTCCCATCCGAGTCTCCCGCGAAGATAGCTTCGTGCCACGCGAGCGGAGAATTCCCTCCCGTGAAAGGGACTCCAGTTCAAGCCGTCATGGGACGAGGCTTCGTCCCACGTGAACTGCCCCCTCTCGATAACTGTTAAGTCAGCGTCAAGCCCAACAGCGATTTGGCCTTTCCGGTCATCCAATCCAAAAAAACGGGCGGGGCGCGCGCACAATAGTTCCGCAGTCAGGCGCGCGGCATCAAACCCGCGCCTTTCGGCGCCTGTGAAAAAGGCAGGCAACAGGGTTTCAACGCCAGGGACGCCGGCACCTGCATCAAAGATGGATCCGGTCAGCTTGTTGTCGATAGGCCAACTGGAATGATCGGACGAGATGAAGCCAACCTTGCCGGACCTGACTGCTTCCCAGAGCGGTTCGATCTGACGTGGCCGAATGGGCGGGTTCACCTTCATCCTGGCCCCCAGGATTTCTCCGTCGTTCTCCGGATCGAACCACAAATAGTGAACGCAGAGTTCGCCGGTGGCCCGAGCCCCGAGCGCGGAGAAGCTCTCCACGAGATCAAATCCGGCACCTGTCGACAGGTGAACGATATGCACGTGCGTTCCGGTTGTCAGACCGAGCGCAAGAAAATGGCCAGTTGCAGCCATTTCGGCCGCGGGTGGCCGGCTTTCCGAATGGGCAGCGATTCCGTTCAATCCATCGGTAAGCGCCCGTTCAATCCGCGCAAGCACGATTTCTTGGTCTTCGTTGTGCAGGCAAAGAGGGAGACCGCCGTCAGCCAGAGCTTCGAGCAGATCAAGCCTCAAGTCGGAGGAGATCCGCGGGAATCTGGTCGAACTGCTTTCAAAAGAGGAAATCTTGAAACCAACGACACCGCCATCGATCAACGCGTCCAGGTTTGTTGTTCCGGTGTCGGACGTTGCCGTCCCGTATAGAGCCACGTCAGCGTGAGCGTATTTCTCGATCGCATCAATCTTGGCGTTCAGGCGCGTCGCGCGGTCCAGCGGAAATGGGTTATCGTAGGGCATGTCCACGAGTGTTGTCACTCCGCCTGCTATTGCGGAGCGCGTCGTGTCGCCCAGCCCCTTCAACCCTTTGTAGCTGCACGAATGGGTTTGCCCATCGACGATGCCCGGCAAGACAAGGGCATCGCCCGCATCATGAACGTCGATTGCGCCAGGCGGATTTCCAGAGCCGATTTTGGCAATCCGTCCGTTCTTCACGGCAACCCACCCATTCTCAATCAGTTTGTCTCCTGCCATGATCTGCCCGTGAAGAACCAAATCCATCCTAACAACCTTTTCCGAAATAACTCATGTCCAACTGCGCCACGGCAGCTGCGACAGCTGCTTGAACAGGATCGACTACCGGCAGGCCAAGAACGGCCTGAAGGCGACCGCGTTGCTTTCCCATTCCCGCACAACCGAGTATGACCACGTCTGCGCCATCCCGGTCCCGTAGCGCCATCCCGGTTTCAATGACCGCCCGTGTGATGCCTCCGTCGGAAATTGCTTCCGATACGCCCATGTTCACGGGCCTGTCGCCGGCAAGTCGCTGCGCTATCTTGAGTTTCTCGATATGGCGAGCGTGTCTTGCAACCGAGGTCGGGCCGAGGGAGATTACTCCGAAACGCCTGCCAAGCTGCAGGGCGGCGTAGTAGGCGGCCTCGGCGATCCCGATTACCGGAACAGTGACAAGCGTTCTGGCTGCCGCCACGCCGGGGTCTGAAAAACAGGCGATAACAATAGCGTCTGCACCGCAATGTCGCGTATGGTCCAAAACCATTGGCACCACTTCTTCGACGTGGGCGTCCGATTCGATCCCTTCCGGCGCCGTCGGAATGTAGCCGCACGTGATCCTGTGTCTTGTGACGGCGCGAAGCGGATGAACGCACCTGTCGATGGAAGCTGTCACACGGGCCGATCCGTTTGGGTTGAGGACGAAGATCTCTCGCAAAGGGTGTCCTTCGAATGCGCAGCGACAGTAGGCTAGTCGCCGGCCATTACAAGATGACCCGGGCCGACTTGTCGATAGTGACGCTTTGGAGACACATAGCCGGGGGGGCGGATCGGGCTTTTCAACTCGGTTGGCGGGATATCCTGTCGATGCAGCCTTCGCGCCGGGTCGGGAATAGGCACCGACGACAACAAGCGCCTGGTATAGGGGTGTTGGGGTGAACTGAAGACCATGTCGCGAGGGCCGATTTCAACGATTTCACCAAGCAGCATCACCGCAACGCGGTGGCTGACACGCTCTACGACAGCCATGTCGTGAGAGATGAACAGGTACGACAGGCCAAGCCTCTCTTGCAATTCCATCATCAGGTTCACAACCTGTGCCTTGATGGTTGCGTCGAGCGCCGATACGGATTCATCGGCGACAATCAGGTCAGGATTAAGCGCCAACGTGCGCGCGATCGCAATGCGCTGACGCTGGCCACCGGAGAATTCATGTGGCCAGTGATCGGCCATGTCCGGTGACATCCCGACCTGTTCCAGAAGGGCGGAGACTCTTTTTCCTGCCTCTCGGCGGGTTGTAATCCCGTGATGAATCATCGGCTCCATGATCGCCGCTCCGATCCGCATTCTAGGGTTCAAGCTGGAGAACGGGTCCTGGAATATCATTTGCATTGACTGGCGTTGCCGGTTCATGGCCGAAGTTGAAAGTGTGCCAAGATTTCGCCCCGACATGACGACCTTGCCGCCACATGGCTTGACCAGGCGGAGGATTGAACGGCCCGTAGTTGACTTTCCGCATCCCGATTCTCCGACCAGCGCCAGTGTTTCGCCTTGTGCCAGGTCAAATGATACATCTTCGACAGCATGGATGCGCCCCACGACCCGTCCGAACAGGCCCCTGCGAATATCGAACCGTGTGGACAGGTTCTGGACACTCAGCAATGGAGGTGCCTGGCGTTTCACGGTATCGCGCCGATACACGGATTTCGAATTCGTGGATGAACCAGGCAAACTATAGGGTTGAGGTGAAGATGTGTGCGCCATTTCGCCTAGGCGCGGGGCAGCGGCCAACAAGGTTCGCGTATAGCTCGTTCGGGGACTTGAGAAGACTTCGCTTGTACTCCCCTGTTCCAGCATCTTGGATCGGAACATGACGACGGTCCGATCCGCGGTTTCCGCAACCACGCCCATGTCGTGGGTAATGAACAGGACGCCCATTTCCTGTTCATCCTGGAGTTCCTTGATGAGCTGAAGAATCTGGGCCTGGATCGTTACATCAAGCGCTGTTGTAGGCTCATCCGCGATCAGCAACCGCGGTCGGCAGGCAAGGGCGGTTGCGATCATTACGCGCTGCAACATGCCGCCGGACATTTCGTGCGGGTACTCGCGGACTCGGGAAGAAGCGGCAGGAATCCGGACCCTGTCCATCAATTGGATGGCCTCTTTCAAGGCATCTCGCCTTGCCATTCCCTGGTGCCGTTCCAGCGATTCGGCAATTTGTCTGCCCACCGAATAGACCGGATTGAGGCTGGTCATCGGCTCCTGAAAGATCATTGCTATTCGATTTCCGCGAAACCGTTCCATTTCCTTGTCGGAAAGGCGAAGCAGGTCGGTTCCGTCAAGAAAGGCCTGACCCGTGACTTGTGCGGATTTCCGGGGCAGCAGTCCCATGATTGACAAGGCAGTAACACTCTTGCCTGAACCGGATTCACCAACCAAGGCAACTGTTCTGCCGGCCTCGACGTCAAAACTGGCGCCATTGACAACCGTGTTCCATCCACGGGCTTTCCGAAAGGACGCGGTTAGGTTTCTTACCGAGAGAACGCACAACCTGCCGGGTTCCCCTTTGGAATTCGACCCAATTGCTGATTCAGTGCACGCAATTGGCAATTCTCACGTTCCAGTGATACTTGGCATGATGAAGTCAAGGGCGTGTCATGGGCAAGCAGGAATTTTCGGGTATACGCAAACGATCCTTGGTCGTGCCAGCCGAGCTGATGAAAATGATTCAAAGCGACAACCCGCCGTCAATCCTGGCCGTACAATCGATATGCCCTTACACAGGCAGGGACTCGCAGTGTGGCCGGTGGATTCCTGGCGCCGTCGATGCCGAAGCGTATTCCGACTTTGCCTCCAGGGCGACTGCGGCCAGCGGGGACCGCCCGTTGCCGGACATTGATGATCTGCAACGGGCGGCCCGTTCCTGGGGGTTGTCCCATGGCCGGACCGTTGTGCTGTATGATCGGGACCGCGGCTTGACCGCGGCGAGAGGATGGTGGGTGCTGAAGTGGGCAGGTCTGGCAGATATTCGTGTCCTCGATGGCGGGTTGCCAGGGTGGCTGGCCGAAGATCTTCCCGTGTCACGGGAAAGAGCGGCTCCCCCTTGCAGTTCAATTGAACTGACACCAGGGAACATGCCCGAGTTCAGCGCTGAAGAAGCGCAGCTCTTCGTCAGGGAAGGGGTATTGCTAGATGCCCGAATTCGCCCGAACTACATCGGCGGTGCTCGGGCCGGCGGGGACCCAAGACGCGGTCACATCCCCGGCGCAGTCAACGCTCCGGCTCCTGACAACGTAACCGACCACGGGTATTTCGCGGATAGCGTAACGCTCAAGGAAATGTATCTGGGCTATGGTATTGACGGGAAACGACCTGTTGGAGTATATTGCGGGGCAGGGATGTCAGCGGCCCATACCGTTTTGGCCTTGGCCGCGATCGGAATTGACGCTGCCATGTATCCCGGATCCTGGTCGCAATGGATAACCGATCCCGAGAGACCAGTACGGCGCGGAGCAAGACCCTAGCTCCGGCACAGTTCACGTGGTGATGTCGCTAGCTGGACAACCGGCGCGGGGACGGGTTTTTGAGGCATTGTGGAGGATGGACTATCGCTCCGCCCGACGCTGAGCCACGGGAACCCTTTTCCGAACCAGATGTTTATCAACCAAATCTTGCCCTGCAGGCGGTGATCTTCATGCAACTCCTAGGAGGGAATTATGAAATTCCGACATATTTTGGTCAATACTCTTGTCGTATCCTGCCTGGCGGTAGGTGCCACCGACGCACAGGAGGCGTCAACGCTGGTCGTTGCGGTCCCGTCAGACCCCAGGGGTCTTGAGCCTGGCACCAACCGGGCTTGGCCAATTGGCAGCGAAATCATCTTGAATGTCTTTGACACGCTGGTTGCCTGGACACCTCCGGAGTTCAGTGAGCTGGAAGGTCGCTTGGCCGAGAGTTGGACGATTTCCGATGACGGCAAGACCTTCAACTTCGTCCTTCGGGACGATGTGATGTTCCATGACGGAACGCCGTTTGATTCCGCGTCCGTCAAGTTCTCCTTTGAACGGACCATGGAACTGAATGCCTACGTGAAAGCCACGCTTGGCCTCATCGAGAGTATCGACGTCAACTCACCGACAGAGCTGACGATTTCGCTCTCCCGGCCCTATCCCGCATTCATGTCAATCCTCGCGCAGCCGCAGTCGGCAATCGTAAGCCCGTCGGCAGTTGCGGAGCACGGCGAAGATTTCACCAATAACCCGGTTGGAACCGGTCCGTTCAAGTTCCGCGACTACCAGGCAGACACCCGTGTCGTTCTGGATGCAAACCCGGACTACTTCCGCGGCGCCCCGAAACTATCGCGCTTGATTTACAGCGTGATACCCGAAGCGTCGACCCGACGCCTGGAATTGGAAAACGGCGGAATTGACGTCATGCAACAATCGGGACAGCTTTCAGCGGTTCCACTCGAAGAAATGGCGGCTTTTGCGGAGAACCCGGATATCCAGATTCTGGAAAGCCCAAGCCAGATCATTCGACAGCTGGAATTCAACAACTCGCATCCCGACAGTCCGTTTAACGACGTGAGAGTCCGCCGCGCGGTTGCTCACGCAATCGACTACGAAGGGCTGCTTGCTGGCATCTTCGGCGGCACCGCAAGCCGGATTTACGGGCCGCTGACGTCCAACAGCTGGGCCTTCGATCCGAAAATCACGGAGATGGCACCAGGTTACGATCCGGAAAAGGCAAGGGCACTGCTTGCTGAAGCCGGCGTAAACCCTGCCGATTGGAACCTGAAGCTTTACAGCTTCCAAGGGTCGTTATGGGGTGCGCTGGCCACATTCGTACAGGCCAATCTCGCGGATGTGGGCATCGACGTCGAGATTGCGCAGACCGAGTTTCCGACCTACCGGGCTCTTCATACCGGCGGTGAGCACAAGATCGCTCTAGATGGAAGGCAACCCTGGTATAATGATCCGGACGCCCATATCACGATTGGCTATTTTTCCGGACTGGCGGACAGCGCCATGACGTTCCGGATGCCGGAAGACAAGGCACTTGATGACCTGATCCTCTCCGCTCAGCAGGAGGCGGACATGGACAAGCGCCGGATGCTCTATTTCGAGATTCAGGAACAACTCGTAAACCGGGTACCGGGCGCGTATCTGTTCAGTCCGAAGCTGATTGTCTTCGCGCGGTCCAATGTCGATGGTTTGGTCGTGAACAGCGCTCCGCCATTGAATGAATACTGGAGCGTTACGAAAAACTGAGTCTGCAATCACCACCTGAGCCAGCCCCTTGAAAGGGCTGGCTTTCCCATCCGCGGCACTGTGACCTGCCTCGATGTTCGATTTCATGGTCAGGCGGTTGCTGGCGCTGATACCGGTGCTGTTCGTGGTACTCGTGATCGTTTTTTCCCTGGTTCGCTTTATTCCGGGGGACCCGGCGGTCACGCTGCTTGGCCCGGGCGCCACCGAAAGCCAGGTCGCCGCATTGCGCGCGCAGTTGAATCTCGATGCCCCGCTGCTACAGCAATTTCTTGAATATTCGACCGGCCTGTTTCAGGGCGACATGGGTAGGTCGCTCAAGTCCGGCAAGCCGGTGGCGGATGAGATATTGGCCCGTCTGCCGGCCACATTGGAGATTTCGGTTCTTGCTGTATTGATTGCCATTGTTGTCGGCATTCCGATCGGTGTCCTTTCCGCAACACGCCCGAATTCCGGTTTCGATCACGTGGTCAGGGTCGTTTCCCTCGTGGGCGTATCGATTCCCGCCTTCCTGCTGGCTCTTCTCCTCCAGTTGATCTTCGCGACCTGGCTGGGGCTCTTGCCTGTATCGGGGCGGATGAGCGCGTATCTCTTTGTCGAACCCGTAACCGGCTTCGCGTTAATGGACGCTTGGCTCAGTGGCGAATCTGGCGCCATTCGAAGCGTGCTCGTCCACTTGGTGCTTCCGACATCTGTACTGGCGGCGTTCCTGGCCGCGACGCTTGGGAGGTTCGTGCGGACGACCATGCTGGAGGTCATGACCGAGGACTATATCCGGACCGCACGTGCCAAGGGCATGACCTGGCGCACGGTGATTTACGGTCACGCGCTGCAGAACTCGCTATTGCCTGCGATCACCGTAGTCGGACTGAAGTTTGCGGAGATGCTCGGGGGCGCAATCCTGACAGAAACAATTTTCGCCTGGCCCGGGATTGGGCGGTTCATGTTCGAGGCAATCCGAAATCGGGATTATCCGGTCATCCAGGGCACGACCCTGGTCTTTGCACTCTTGTTCATGCTGACTTCGGTGGTCGTCGATATCATCCATGCGATGCTGGACCCGCGGGTCCGCAGCAAGATGAGGTAGAAACCAGTGAATGATCTGATTCGGTTTTTCAGGATCAACACGCTTGCAACGGCGGGGACATCTATCCTTGCATGCCTGCTCGTAGCGATTTTCTTCGGGCCATTTGTCGGGCTCGCATCGCCATTGGAACTCAACATGGAGGAAAGGCTGCAGCCGCCGGGCCCTGACCACTGGTTCGGTACCGACAGCTTTGGGCGCGATATGCTGGCCCGGATCATCCACGGTGGCCGATACACATTGGCGATCGGACTCGGAGTTGTTGTCATGGCTTTCATCGTTGGCGTCTTTTTCGGGACCTTGGCGGGTTTCCTGGGCGGCATCGCGGACATGGTCATCATGCGAATTGTCGACGCCATTCTCTCGTTTCCTGCCCTTGTGCTGGCAATTGCACTGGCTGCCGCTTTCGGCCCAAGCCTGCAGAATGCCATGCTGGCGGTGGCAATTACGCTGGCACCGCAGTTTGCCCGTTTGGCACGCAGCCAGGCGTTGGGCGTTTCTGTCAAACCGTATGTCGAGGCTGCGGTATCCCTGGGTTTGCCCAGGCATCGGATTCTCTGGCGCCATGTCCTGGTCAATGCCATTGGCCCCTTGCTGGTGCAGGCCTCTCTCAGCGTCAGCAGCGCGATCCTTCAAACGGCGAGCCTCGGGTTCCTGGGACTCGGGGCACAGCCGCCTCTTGCAGAGTGGGGAGCCGACGTTTCAGCCAATCTGCAATTTGTCCGTTCCAGCCCCTGGACGGCGCTTGGCCCAGGGTTTGCCATCCTGATAACCGTCCTGTGCTTCAACTTGATCGGGGATGCACTGGCCGACTGGTTCAACCCGCGCAGGCGGAGCGAACTGTGACAGCCTGATGGTACATGCAGCCAGGATGGTGATCGCAATGGAGCGGGTCGAATTTCTTTCTCAGGACCGCGTGACCGACGATCCCAGCATTCTCACCTTGAAAAATTGGGTCTGTGAACCGTTGTTGCGTTTGCAGTCCGGAAGAGTCCTCCCGGGTTTGTTTGAAAAATGGCAGTTGTCGCAAGACGGTCTTTGTTGGCAGTTCCGGATTCGACCTGGCGCGATCTTTCATGACGGCACCCCCTGCACATCATCATGCATCGCGGATTTCATCGACAATATCCTGAATTCCGTCGACATGTTCGGAATGAAGTGGTCCTATGCCCGGTACCTCGATGGTGCGGCCATAGAGACGCCTGCCAGCGAAGTTCTCCAAGTCAGGACGTCATCGCCGTTTCCCGATCTCATCGACATCTTTGCCGAATTCCACGTTTCCGCACGCGACAGATCCGGCCTGCCGACACAAGGGACGGGGGCGTGGAAAGTCATCGAATACGAACCAAGCGTCCGCGTGCGGCTGAGTCCCGCGTCCGGGACAGGGAAACGCGTGGATTTTTTGTCGATGCGCAGTGCGGAAGACAGGTTGACCTCACTGCAGGACGGCACCGTGAATTGTGCGATGCAGTTGGAAAAACTGACCGTTCCGCGCAGAAGCCTTGACGGATTCAACTGGGTCGAATCGGACGGGTCCCTCTCCGTCGTTGCGTTCATGAACGGTCGCTCCGGCCCGTTTGTCTGGCCCGAGGCGCGGCTGGCCGGGAATCTGGCCATTGACCGCGATGCTCTGGTCTCTCGAGTCATGGGAGGCCTTGCAAGCCCGGCGACGACAGTGGTCAGCCCATATCACCTCGGCTACGGGGAAGCAGGGTCGGAGCCCATCGCCCATGATCCTGCGCACGCGCGGAAAATATTGCTGGAATCCGGTGCGCCTAGCGAAGTTGTCCTGCGAAGCCCGGAATACATGCCTGAACGTGCACCGGAGATTGCGAAGTACGTAGCAGAGGCGCTGGGAAAAATCGGATTTCACGTTGACGTTCAAATAGAACCGGACAGGCCCGAATACGCCCGGCAACTCGGACGCAAGGAAATGGGAGACCTTGCAATCTTCGATTCTTCCCCGCGAAGCACTTTCCGCGTCCTGGACGACAAGATCAGTTCTGAAACGGCGTCCGTGTGGTGGCAAGGCGTGGACGACCCACACGTGAACAAGCTGTTCAATTCGGCGCGAAGGACTCTTGATCCCGGGGCGCGTGCACGGGCGTACGGGGCGTGCCTTGGACATCTGAGTCGTCATCCGCACTGGCTGTACCTGTTTTATCCCAAGTCCTGCATGGCTCATGCAACCGAACTCAGGGGTCTCTCGCTCGATCACAGCGGCACCCTCCAGGTTTTCTGACACCGATCCAAAGGACACACGATGAAAGCTGAATGCGCAATTACATTCTACTACTATCAAGATATTCTCGCCATCTCTCCCTTTTACGAAGACACGCTGGGATTTGATCTTGTGCTGGACCAAGGCCTGGCCCGAATCTACAGGGTGGCAGGCGCCGCCTATTTCGGAATAGTTGATGGCAACCGCGGGCATCTGGCACACCAGGAAAAAAGCGCTGCCCTGTTGACAATCGTTTCGGATGATATTTCTGGCTGGCACGCGCGATTGGCCGCCGCGAATGTGGCGGGTCTCTCGGAAATCATGCGCGGTCGCTTTTGCGAGCACTTCTTTTTTGAGGATCCCGGAGGCTATGCGATCGAAATACAGCGATTTCATGACCCGTTGGTTGCGGCGCTGTTCAAGTGATTTTCTCCGGTAGGGCTCTCTTCGATCACGAATTGCTCGGGGCCGTGGGACACGCGGCCGGGTACATGCCGAGGATAGTGGCCTTCAGCCATGAAGACAAAGCCGCGAAGGGTTTGCGCTCGCTCAAGGACGGCGAAGACAGCGGCGGCCCGACCATCCGGTTCGGTGCAGTGGAAATGGTCGCGCAGAACCGTGCGATGCTGCTTCGCGCGCCGCGCGGCGGAGGCAAGACAGTATTCGTCCAAGAGCTTGAAGCGTGCCTGAAAGGAGAATCCAGCGGCGACCCGGTTTTCAATTTGGACCGGCTGAACCGTTCTGTGTGCCGCAATGATGATGGCCTGTTCCTGTGTGAGCGTTGGAGAGCACCACTGCCAACCGTCATTTCGATCGACCTCAGCGATGATGGCCGAGCCGGTTTTCAATTCGGTCGTGGCAGGAACCACTCTTCTGTCATGGCAATTCTAGACGGACTTGACCATCTTGCGTTGGACCGGGCCGGTCGTTTGCTCGAACAAGCCATGGCCTGGCTGTGCCGTAATCCGGATTCCCGGCTTCTGTTGACGGGAGAAACCGGTGCCACTGCTGCATTGGAGTTGCCGCCCGAACTCGCCATGCACGATCTGATGCCGGTGCCAGGCATGGAATGCAAGGCGTTGTGCAAGCGATTGGGGTTCAAGGAACCGGAACGGAACGTGGCGCGGTGGCCGGGTCATTTTGCGCTATGGGCTGTTTCCGGGATTGACGCACCCCCTTTGGAACAAGTTCGTTCGCTGGTCGGAACGGACGAAGTGCAGCGGTTGGCGGAGAATGCAGCGCGGCAAGTCGGAGGCAATGACGGCCGGGCTTCTTTGTCTGCTTCAAACCATGTCGCCTTGGACTGCATGTTGCGGCAACGTTGGCTGAGAGATGTCCTGGCAGCCCACCACCTGGATTCCGAGCCGATTGACCAGGTTGTCTCCCGGATTTCGGTTCGTACCGACAGGTGGATCGGTTCCATGAGCCGTTTCGTGCTTGACTTGCCGGCCGGGTCGGAAAGGGCAGCAGAGTTGGTCCAGAGATTGATGACAGCAGATCCGGATCCCCGGCTGCTGTTGCTTGCCTCGCGCCTCGTTCCAACCGGAACGCCGAATTCGGAAAGCGTTCGCATGGCCCTGGCAGCCGGAATTGAACGTGGCGGCTTGCCGGCAGGCCTCCGCAGAAAGTTCGGACAGGCCCTGGCACTGCTCGGAGACCCACGCAAGCTCGACAAACTGGTCGAGGTGCCCGCGGACACATTTCGGTTAGGCGGGGACATCCACCCAAATTCCCAACCAGAGCATGACTGTCGTGTCGAGGCTTACCGCATTGGCGCTTTCCCTGTCACGAAATCCGCTTACCAGGAGTTTGCGACAGCCACAGGGCGGCCGTGGCGTTCAGCTTATGCGAAACGACTCGAACTGGCCAACGCCCCTGCTGTCGACCTGACGTGGCACGACGCGATGGCCTATTGCGCCTGGTTAACATCCGAATGGCGGACCGAAGGCCGAATTGGCGCCGACGAGATCGTACGTTTGCCTACTGAACCCGAATGGGAAGTGGCCGCGCGTGGCTCACGAAGATGGTATTATCCATGGGGAGAGGAATGGGTTGCAGGGCATGCGAACGGAGAAGAAGCAGGACTCAACGAAGTGTGTTCTGTCGGCCTTTTCCCCGAAGGCGTGTCACCATTCGGATGTATGGATATGGCCGGGCAAGTATGGGAGTGGACAACGACGCTTTGGGGCAAGGAAATGGGGACTCCGTCCTTTGCATATCCCTATCGCAACGATGGTCGTGAAGACCTGGATGCCGGTCCCTCAGTCAGGAGAGTTCTGAGAGGCGGGTGCTTCTCAAGCAACAGGATGAAGGCGAACGGTATCTACCGTGGTAGCTTGGAACCGGACGGTTTCTGGCGCGGAAACGGCTTCAGGATCGTTGTAGCACAGGACGGAAAAATGCCTGATAGCCAGAAAAGCCCAATTTGCCTTATGTAGAGGAATCCCCTCCTGCCATAAGAAACACTGTACCATGACTATCCTGGGAAAATTGTCTCACCATACTCTGTTTCGGATCGTTTGCATTCCCTTCGGTCGAGTTAATGAAGAACGCACACATACTCTTTGAACGAGGCCGAGGGAAGCATTCCACGATCCGTGGGGAAAGTGGTCAAAGTCGAAGCCCTGTGGAGGTCATGGTGCCAGGGGTGAGAGACCGAGACGAGGCTGGGACGACGGTTGGAGCGGTGGATAGCCGGGTTAGGGTTCGTTGCGAAACAGGCGAATCGTTTGCTCATTGGGGGATTCCCCCTGGAATCGAAATGTGATTCACTCGCGGCATGGATACGATCGAGACCATCCGGCGCCGGTTCGAGGCCCTGTCGCCGCATCTGGATGAGAAGAGCCTCCGTCTGTTCGTTGCGTCCGAGACGCTGCCCCTTGGCCGTGGCGGTGTGACCCTGGTCTCGACGGCGACGGGTTTCGCTCGTTCGACCATTTACCGTGGTCTTGCGGAACTCGGGGAGGAACCGGAGCCATCAGGCCGTGTTCGGCGTCCCGGCGGGGGTCGCAAGCCTGCGGTCGAGGTCCAGGACGGCCTTGAGGAGGCGCTTGATGCGCTCGTGGAGCCGGTTGTCCGGGGAGACCCCGAGCGTCCGCTGCGGTGGATATCGAAGAGCCTGCGTCATGTTTCCGCTGCGCTTTCCGATCAGGGCTTCTCGGTGTCCCATACCCTTGTGGGCCGTCTTCTGAAGCAGCAGGGCTACACGCTTCAGGGGAATGCGAAGAACCGCGAGGGTGCGGACCATCCGGATCGGGATGCACAGTTCCACCACATCAACGATCAGGTTGCGGCGTTTGCACGAGCCGGGCAGCCGGTGATCTCCGTGGACACCAGGAAGAAGGAACTGGTGGGGGATTTCAAGAACTCGGGCCGTGAGTGGCGTCCGAAAGGGTCCCCCGAGGAGGTCCGCGTCCATGACTTTGCGGACAAGGAGCTTGGCAAGGCGATCCCCTACGGGGTCCATGACGTGATCAACAATGTCGGCTGGGTCAATGTCGGGATCAGCTGCGATACATCCGCATTTGCGGTCGAGAGCATCCGGCGCTGGTGGGACCGTCTGGGGAAGGAGCGATACCCCGGGGCCCGCAAGCTGCTCATCACCGCCGACTGCGGCGGCTCCAACGGGGTGCGGATCCGGTTATGGAAGGTCGAACTGCAGAAGCTCGCACGCGAACTCGGCATCGAGATCAGCGTGTGTCACCTGCCGCCCGGGACCAGCAAATGGAACCGCATAGAGCACAAACTCTTTTCCTTCATCAGCCAGAACTGGCGCGGCAAGCCCCTGTACAGCCTCACCACCATCATCAACCTGATCGGCTCCACCACGACCGGCACGGGACTGAAGGTCTATTGCGACAGGGACACGAACGAGTACCCGACCGGCATCAAGATCAGCAAAGCGGAGATGGCGGCCCTGGATATCCGGCGCGCAGACTTCCATGGCGACTGGAACTACACCTTGCTTCCAACCCCCGCCAACGTAGCTTTTATTTCGTGACGATCCCTTAGACGCGTGCCGTCAGGGCCGGGTTCCGGCGTGGATCGGGCCAAGAGTAAAGCGGCGGGCGAGCGAGAATCCCGGCAGGTCGGGCCGGTTTTCTTGCTGAGAGTGGCATCATGGATTGAGGTTTCCTGGAGGGACGAACGGGGGAGATCCCGGCCCGGACTCTGTCCTTTCCATCCGTGCGGGATTTCGCGAACATGTCGCAAGGGTGTGCCGCAATGGGGACAGCAGAGAGGTTCTGCGGCGCCATCGCTTCCGGTCAGAGGTCATTGTCACCGATCCCTTTAGCGGGTTTCGGATGTGCGACCGGGAACCGGGCAAAGGTCACGCACGGCGCGCCGGGTATTCAGACGCTTGCATTTCGCTGCCATACGCTGAAATACTCGGCACGATACCTTTCAGCTGACGTTCAGCATCCTCGAAGGTCGTGCCGTGCTGCAGCCGCAAATCGTCCGGTCTTCGCTGTCGACGCAAATCCGCGAGCACCTGATGCAGCAGATCCTGTCGGGCACGCTGCGCCCCGGCAACAGGCTCGTGGAGCTGTGGATCGCGGCCGAGTTGAACACCAGGCACCGGTGCGCGAGGCCGTGCGGGAACTGGAAGCCATCGGTCTTGTCGAGACACGCCACAACAGGGTGCGCGTGATCAGCGATGATGAAATCCGGGAGATCTATGATGTGCGGGCGCAGTTGGAGGGGTATGCGTCGGAGTGCGTCGCCTTCGCGGGGATCGATTTGAGGGCCAGGCTGGGCAAGCAGATGGAGGGGATGCACAGTGCGGCGCTCGCGTCGGATTCCATCCTCTTTTCCAGGCACAATACGCGGTTTCATCGGATCATTCTCGAAGCGGCCGGCAACGCGACGCTTCTGTCGATGTGGGAGGGACTGAACGTGCGTTCGCGGACAAGCCTGAATGTCTTGCGTCACAGCGCCGACCTCTTGAAGGTGACCGAGTCCCACAGGATCCTGGTTGACACTCTGACCTCGGGCGACCCGGAGGCGGCGCGAGATGCGGCGAAGGAGCATGTTCTGAAAAACAGGCCATAAGCCGATCGCCGGTGCCGCAATTCACCTTCAATGCAAGGCGCGACTTGCTGCCCGCAATTGCAGAAGTTCGCGATTATCGATAATGTAAACCAAGTGATCGGGGAATCCAGAACGACACGAAGCCTGACGTGCCAACGGCGCAGACAAGACGGCGAAGGAGGCTGACATGGTCGAAAAGATGCCCCACATCAAGGAAGAGGCTTACCTCGATTTCCTCGGCCGGACGATCGACATCCACTGGAATTTTCACGCGCTTCTGATGGTCGGAATCTGGCTGGTCCTCGTTCCGCTGTGCGTGACGATCATTCGTTACTTCAAGCCGCGCCCGACCGAGTTCGGATTGCGCCGGAAGGTGAGTATTCGCCATGCGGAATGGTGGTGGTTCAGCGTCCATCAATACGGGCTCTACACGGCGGTATTCCTGTCGCTGTTGGGTGTCGGCTTTGCGCTGATCGTGAGCGGGGGCTTCAGTGGAACTGTGCATGCGACCTTCGGGATGCTGACGGTCGTGATGGGTATCTTGCAGGCGGTTTCGGGGATGCTGCGCGGGACACATGGCGGGAAGTACTATTACAGTGCCGATCCCGATGACCCGGCCACGTGGCAGGGTGATCATTACAGCCGCACCGTACGTCGCCGGATCTTCGAGGCGTATCACAAGACGGCAGGCTACTTCACGCTGTTCTGCGCGTTGGGGGCGATCGGATCGGGCCTTATGCAGTATCCGATGCCGATGCTGACGATTCTCGTGGTTACACTTCCGTTCGCGTTTCTTGCGGCCTGGGTGCTGCTCGAATTCCGGGAGCGCCGCTACGACGGCTATCGCGCGGTCCACGGCTACGGACTGGAGCACCCCTACAACAAGGAACGCGAGTTCCTGTGACAGGTTCATCGCGTTCCGGACCCCTTGCCGTCCCCAGGGCGCGCGCGGCTCCAGGGAGGGCCGGACCATGGCAGATGTGCTGATCAGCGAATTCATGGACAAAGGGGTTGCCGAAGGCCTCGTCTCCGAATTTGACGTCCATTGGGATCCGGATCTCTGGGGAAAGCGGGACGAATTGCTAAAACTGGTCCCAGGTGCGCGGGCCATCGTGGTTCGCAATGCCACGCTGGTGAATCCTGAGCTCCTGGAGGCTGCGCCGCATCTGGAATTGGTCGCCCGGATGGGCGTGGGACTCGACAATATCGATGTAGAAGCCTGCGAGGCGCGGGGTGTTGAGGTTTGCCCGGCGATCGGGGCGAATTCCGTTTCAGTCGCGGAATACGTGATCGCGACAGCAATGATCTTGCTGCGCGGACCCGCCTATTTGGCCACGCCGGATGTCGCGGCCGGCGCCTGGGATCGACCGAAATTCGCCGGCGCGACCGAGATTGCGGGCCGGACGATGGGAATCGTTGGCTTCGGCTCGATCGGTCAGGTCGTGGGTGCGAAAGCGCGCGGCATGGGGATGGAGGTGATCGCCTGTGACGCGATGATGCACGACGACCACCCCGCCTGGGCAGACGCGCAGCGGGTGAGCCTGGATGGCCTGGTTGCCGAAGCGGATGTGATTTCGCTGCATTGTCCCAAGCTGCCCGAAACCATCGACCTGATCGACAGGCACCAGTTCGCGCGAATGAAACCGGACGCGATTCTGGTGAATTCGGCCCGGGGCGGAATCGTCAACGAGGTGGATTGTGCCGAAGCCTTGCGGTCGGGGCAGATCGCAGGGGCTGCGCTGGATACGCTGGACGTGGAACCGATCACGCCCGAGGTCGGCGCACTGTTTCACGGGATCGAAAACCTGATCCTGACACCGCACATCGCCGGCGTTACAAAAGAGTCGAACCGGCGCATTGCAGAAGTGGCTGCGGAAAACGTGCGGCGGGTTATCGGTGCGACGACGTAAGCTGCGTTAACCGTTGAATTCCAGTATGTAGAGGCCCGCGTTGTAGTCCGACGTGTAGACCAGCCCTTCCTTTGAGACCCAGACATCGCAGGACTGGATCACCTTGGCCCGGTTCGGGCGGCGGTCCATCAGCTGCGCGGGTGCGGGGGGCACGAAGGCGGCCACTTCCTCGGGGCGGTATTGGTTCGAGATATCGTAGACGCGCACGCCGGCGTTTTGCTGTGTGGCAAAGATCAGCTGATCGCTCACAAGTCCGTCGGGCCGGTTCTCGTGGATGTTGTGCGGGCCGAAATGCGCCCCCTTGGCGCAATAGTTCTCTTCATTCGGGACCGGCACGGTGGAGATGCTCACGGGGTTCGACGGCTCGCGAATGTCGAAGAGCCAGATGTGCTTGATACCGTCGGCACAGTTGTCGAGCACGGCCTCGTCCGCGACGACCAGCAGGTTTCGGCCGGGGAGCGGCAAGGCGTTATGGGTGCCGCCGCCAAATGGCGGCGACCAGTTGCGATGCACGATCAGTTCGGGGTTGTACCTGTCCGACACGTCCATGATGACGAGACCCCCGTCGCGCCAGGCACCGTATGCGGTATCCCCATGCACGATGGCGTGGTGCAGGCCCGCGCGCGCCTGATCTTCGGACGGCTCTTCGCCCGCCGCGGCGTTCATGCCCGGCAACCAGTAGCGCCCGGCTTCTTCGGGGTTGGCCGGGTCCGCCATGTCGATGGTGACAAGGATGTAATCCGTGAACCCGTCGAGAAGTACGGAGGCATAGGCCCATCGCCCGCCTACATACCACAGGCGGTGAATGCCGCCGCCTTCGACGTCCATGAAGCCGATCTGCCGGGGTTCCGCGGGGTTCGAGATATCGAAGACCGACAGACCCGCCGTCCAGTCCCGTGACTTCGAGAGCATCGTGCCGGCCGTGCCCACTTTCTTGCCCAGCTTGCCTTTGTAATACTCGGCTTCGTCCTGAAATTCCTCGGCCGCAAACATGTTCTTGGCGTTGATGACCAGGAGCAGGTCTCCGTGGCTTTGCAGGTGAATGTTCCAGGTGTTGTGCGGAGCAGGGACATAGGCCACCGGCTTGGGATCGCGCGGGTCCCGGCAATCGACGACACTGAACCCGTCCGAGAACATGTGCCCGATGATCACATGCCCCTTGTTGACCATGATCTGCACGCCGTCCGGCCGACCGCCCTGATCCGAATAGCCGAGCAGTTTCATGTTTCTGGAGTAGTCCGGTGTGGGAAGATCGGGCTGTGTCATGGTCTCTCTCTGATCGTGCGTGTCAGGCTGCGCGCAGTTCCCTGTCAAATAGCTCCCGTAACCCGGGCGCAAACCGGCTGCGGGTGATTTCCACTTCGCCGCGCACCTTTCGGGCAAGGATCTCGCGGGCGTCGTCGTCGAGCTCGGTGATCTCGACCCCCTGGCGGCGCAGTTCGGCGCGACAGATCACGTCATCTTCCTCGGCAAACCGCCTCTGCGCCTCCGAGGACAGGTCCACGGCGCGCTGAAGGTCGGCGCGGATCCCGGGTTCGAGGCCGTTGAGGCGATCGGCGTTGAAAAGAACAAGCGCCACGCCGAGCAAGTGCCGCGTCAAGAGGATGTGACGGTGGGTCTTTTGGATCCCGAAATTCAGGATGTTCGTGAGCGGGTTCTCCTGCGCATCAACCCGGCCTGTCTTCACGGCCTCGGGCAGGTCGCGGACGTCGATAACCACGGGGTCAAAACCAAGGGCGCGGAAGACGCGCTGATGGCCCTCGTTGGCCAATGTGCGTATCTTCAGGCCCGCGCAATCGCCCAGGCCCGTGATCGGCACCGCGCTCGAGACGTGGCGGAGGCCGTTGTCCCAGTAGCCAAGGACTTCGTACCCGGTGGCCGCCGCCACTTCGCACCGCAACCGATCCCCGAGTGCCCCGTCGAGCAGCGTGTAGGCGCGACGGCGGTCGGGTACGACGAAGTGCTGGTCGAAGAGGCCGAGTTCGGGTACGCGCCTGGCGAGATAGCTCGACGAAAAATAACACCCGTCCAGTTCGCCGCTTTCGGTCAGCGACAGCAAATCGGCGGCCTTTCGACCGCGCGCGACGATATTTTCATCGAAGGCAAGCGAGACCGAACCATTGGTTTCCTCGGCAACCGCGTCGGCCAGAACGCGCGCGCCACGGGTGTGGACGGATCTGTCCCCCTGGTAGCCGCCGAATTTCAATTCGAGCGCCATGGCATCCTCACGCAAGCTCGTTCATCAGTTCCGACGGACCAGGCGGCAGCTGGACAAACTCGCCGCGTTTGGCCGACAGTTCCATTGGCATGGACAGCAGCAGATTGCGACGGTCTTCCCCTGCCGTGGCACGGGGAATGTCCTGCATGTTGTGGAGGCGCGAGTGCCGAGAACCAGCCTCTGCACGGAGGCCGAACACATCGGCAAACCTGGATGGCGTTATCGCGATTTGTGAAGCGCGTGGATGCCGGCGGCCCTTTCCCCGGCGAGGCCTGCCCGTATGCGGTTCAGGGCAAGGGGACATCGTTCACGTACTTTGGAATCTGATAGCCGCGCTGCACGGCGGGCCGTTCGGCGATGCGCACGTACCAGTCGCGGACATTGGGATATTCGTGCAGGTCGACTTTCTGCCAGTCGTAGCGGGACACCCACGGCCAGGTGGCGATGTCGGCGATCGAATACTCGCCGCGGCCCGCGCCCGCGATGTAGTCGCGCCTTTCCAGCCTTTTGTCCAGAACACCGTAGAGGCGCACTGCCTCGTTTGCGTAGCGCTCTTCCGAATAGGTGGATTTGCCGGGATTGTACTTTACGAAGTGGTGAACCTGTCCGAACATCGGGCCGACACCGCCCATCTGCCACATCAGCCATTCGATCGTGGTCCAGCGCTCGTCGTCCTCTGGCAGGAACCGGTCGTATCTCTCGGCGAGGTAGAGCATGATCGCGCCGGACTCCATCATCTGGACGCCGGTGTCGTGATCGACGATGGCAGGAATTCGGTTGTTTGGGGCGACTCTCAGGAATTCGGGAGCGAATTGCTCGCCCTTCGAGATGTCGATGGCATGCACGGTGTAGTCCACGCCAAGCTCTTCGAGCATGATCGAGACCTTGCGGCCGTTCGGAGTGGTCCAGGTGTAGAGGTCGATCACGTGTCAGTCATCCTTCAGAAGCGTTGCGAGGACAGATTTCAGGTGGCCGCGCATCGCCGCATGGGCAGCCCGGCGATCACGGATTTCAATCGCCGCGACGATCGCGTCGTGCTCGGCAAAGGAATGGTATTCAGCCGGCGGTCCATCCTGCGGGAGTTCCAGCCTGGGCCATACGACCGAAACCCGGACCGCATTCATGATCCCGTGCAACTCGGTCAGAAGCGGATTCCCCGAGGCCACGGCGATCAACTCATGCAGTCGCGAATCGAGCCGCTCGTATTCCGCCCAGTTGGCGGCCGATCGCATGCCTTCGACAAGGCGGCGGGCTTCGGACACGTGACGCGGGGCGGCGTGGATCGCGGCATGTCCGGCCAGTTCGGGCTCAAGCGACAGGCGCGCCATCATGGCGGCATGGGGACTCGTTATTTCGGCAAGGCGCATGACGAGAGGGTCGTTCCTCCTGTTGGTGGCCAAAGGCGCCCGCAGGAACGTTCCTCGGCCCACGTGGCGTTCGACAATGCCCTCTGCTTCCAGGGCTGTCAGTGCCTTGCGCAAATCTCCGCGCGAGATTCTCAGCTGCCCGGAGAGGTCCCGTTCAGGCGGCAACCGGTCACCGGGGGCTGCGCCGGAATTGGCAAGCCAGCCTTCCAATACGTCGCGGGATGCTGTTGTCGTGCCGAGCGGACCCATTGGTTAACCAATATGCATCAAGCCACGATTACCAAGAGAACACTTCGATAGTGAAGTCAACAAAAATGTTTACGTCGTGAGGTCATCAGGCTAAACAAATTCCGACAAAGACCAATTGGTCCGCATTCGTCAAAAATGGGTTAACCAATGTGGGCGGCGACTTGGCCCGGCGGAACGGGGGGATCAGCGTGGAAAAGTTCAGCGTGGAGGGTGTCAAGTACACCGCCTTGATGGCCGTGCCGGAGCAGATGAAGGCATGGGTGCTCGGGGATCCCGACGAACTGAAGCTGATCGACAAGGCCGTGCCGGTGCCCGGCCGCGCGGAAACGCTGGTGCGAATCGATGCCGTCGCGATTTGCGCGACGGATCTTGAGGTCATCAGTTACGGCACGCCGGCGATGTTCGAAGGCGGACCGCCCTTCAACAAGAACTTTACGCCTGGCCACGAATACATGGGCACGATTTCTGCGCTTGGGCCGGGGGTCGATGAATTCGAAATCGGCGATCGCGTCACGGTCGAGATCCACGCCGGTTGCGGCCAGTGTAAACGCTGCCGCATGGGCATGTACACCTCGTGCCACAATTACGGTCTGAACTACGGCGACTGCAACAAGGGGCACAGGGCCAATGGGTTCACCACGAATGGCGGGTTTGCAGAGTACGCCGTCAATAGCATCAACACGTTGATCAATGTCCCCGACACGATGTCGGATGCCGAGGCGACGCTTGTCGTGACGGCCGGGACGTCGATGTACGGGCTGACAGAAATTGGGGGGTTAGTCGCCGGGGAAAGCGTCGTGGTGATCGGGCCCGGTCCGATCGGGCTTCTGGCGGTGGCAGTCGCAAAGACGCTGGGTGCCAGCCCGGTGATCCTTGTCGGTACGCGTGACAGCCGGAACAGGATCGGGCTGGAACTGGGCGCGGATGTTGCCATCGATGCCCGGTCCGAGGATGCGCTTGCCCGTGTGAAAGCCCTGACTGGCGGCAGGGGTGCGGACTATGTCTTGGATTGTGCGGGCACAGAGGCGACTGTCAACCAGGCGGTGCACATGACCAACCGGGGTGGCAAGGTCTGTCTCGCGGCCTTTCCGAAGAAGCCCGTCAAATTTGACGTCGGCTATCTCGCCGTCAACAACATCTACCTCTATGGCATTCGGGGCGAGGGCAAATCGGCCACTCACCGGGCGATGGCGTTCATGACCGAAAAGTGTTTCGATGCGGCGAAGATCCACACACACACCTTTCCGATGCGGGATCTGCCGAACGCGTTGCGCCATGCGCGCGAGCGGATCGACGACGCGATCAAGGTGGTCGTGACGATGCGTGACAGTAATGCAGGCGCCAATTCCGGCGCGGACACCGCAGGATAGAACGAAGAGACATGCCAAAGGCCAAAAAAGGGATCTATGCAGCGGCTGTTTCACCGTTTCGGGAGGACGGCTCGCTCCATACCGAAAAGCTTATCGCCTATTGCGAGCACCTGATCATGGCGGGAGGTTGCGATGGTGTCGCACCGACCGGAACGACGGGCGAGGGCAATTCAATCTCCTTTCGCGAGCGGATGGCGCTTCCCGGTGCATTCGCCGAGGCCGGGTTCGATCCGGGTCGCGCGATCTTCGGAACCGGTTCCTGCGCGACGCAGGATGCTATCGACCTGACGTTGGCGGCGGTTTCCGCCGGGTTCGTGAACGTGCTGATCTTGCCACCGTTCTACTACAAGGACCCCAGCGACGAGGGACTCTATGCCTATTTCTCGCGGCTTGTGGAGAAGGTCGGCGATGACCGGTTGCGGGTCTATCTCTACCACTTCCCGCAGATGTCGATGACGCCGATCCCGGTCAAAGTCGTTGTTCGGCTGAAGCAGGCCTTCGGGCGGGTGATCGCAGGCCTGAAGGACTCCGGCGGTGACCTGTCACAATCGCTCGCATTCGCTGATGCCACCGGCGGGGTTGACGCGGACTTTGACGTCTATCCCTCGAGCGAGGCATTCCTGTTCGACGGGCTGGCTGGCGGTTGTGCCGGCATCATCTCGGGATCCACGAATGCGTTCGGGGCCTATTCGCGCGATGCGATAGCGGCCGCGGATGGACCTGACGGCGATGCTTTCACAATGGTGAAGGCGGCCCGCGCGGTGGCATCGAAATACCCGCTGATGGCGGCCATGAAACAGATGGAAGCCTGGCGCGTCGGTGACGACAGCTGGACACGCATGGCGCCGCCGCTGGTGCCGCTGAGTGCAGGGCAAATGGCCAGCCTCAAGATGGATGTCGAGGGCCTGAAAGCCCTGGCCCTGGCGGGCCACGGACAATTGCGGAGGCAAAACGGCAGGTAGTGAAGGCAGACAAGGCAAACGAGCAGAGAGACAGAAAATGAAGGCAGGCCGCGTCCCTGGAAGGGGATCGCGCGAAATTCGGTTCAGAATCATCCAAAGGAGGAAAAGATGAACAGACTAATGACAACCGGCGCAGCAGCGCTTGCCGCAGCGACAATCGGGTCCGCGGCCCCGGCGGAGGACATCACCCTCCGGATCGGTTCGGGCCACCCGCCAGGTGTCGTCTATGCCGGGCTGATGATCGACTACTTCCAGCCCGAGTTCAAGCGGCGGGTCGAAGAACGCACCGATCACACCATCAACTTCGTCGAAGGCTATTCCGGCTCGATCGTCAAGGTGACCGAAGTCCTGGAAGGCGTTCAGGACGGGATCATCGATATTGGCGGTTTCTGCTATTGCTTTGAACCGTCGAATTTGCCGCTACACGCGTTCCAGGTGATGATGCCGTTCGGCACGATGGATCCGGTGATGTCTCTGGGTATCGCGCAGGACGTCTATGCCGAGGTGCCGTATCTCGAGGGCGTCTTCCAAGACAAATTCAACCAGGTGCTGCTGTCGCGGATTGCCGACGGTGGCTACAACCTCGGGACATCGTTTCCGTGGGAGGAACTGAGCGACCTGAAGGACCAGAAGATCGCGGGTGCGGGCCTGAACCTGAATTGGCTTGAGTATGCGGGCGTTTCGCCGGTGCAGTCGTCGCTTGCGACGGCCTATACCGAGATGACGACCAACGTGTACGAAGGCTGGATCATGTTCCCGTCGGCCTGGGTCAATCTCAAGCTCTATGAACCGGGCCCGTATTACACGCTGATCGGGTTTGGCTCGATGACTTGGCACGGGCTGACAATCAATCAAGAGACCTACGACTCGCTGCCCGGGGACGTGCGCGAGATCCTGCACGAGGTTGCCGCCGACTACGAAGAGCAGACCGGGATCGTGAACCAGCGGGAATACGATCGCCTGGTCGAGGAACTGCGTGGCCTTATCACCGTGACCGAGATCGATCCGGGTGTGCGCAAGGCCTGGGCCGAAAGCCTGGCTGCCTGGCCGCAATCCATGGCCGATGATCTGGAGGCACAGGGCCTGCCCGCCAAGCAGGTGCTGAACCTGGTGCTCGAGAAGGCCGAGGCGCGCGGCTACGAATGGCCGGTGCGTTACGAGATCAAGTAGCGACATATCGAACCGCGCCGCCGGATGTCCGGCGGCGCGACCTTCCAGTCGACCCGACAAGACCAAGGAAAGACGGGACATGTACTTGATCCGGGCCGCGGACGGCCTCACCAAGTCACTGATGGTATTGGCCGCTGCCTGGGCCTTCGTACTTTGCTTCTTCATCCTTGCCGACATCATCGCGCGCGCGATGAACATGCCCTTGCAAGGCACCAAGGAAATCGTTGCGAACTCGGTCGTGATGATTGTCTTCCTTCAGGTCGGCTTTGCCGTCCGTTCGGGCTCGATGCTGCGGACGGACTTTCTGATGGGCGCATTCGGTCCGAATACCGTCCGTGTCATGACTGTGCTTTGCCTCCTGTTGGGCGCCGCGTTCTTTCTGCTTCTTGCAAAGGCCGGGATCACACCGGCGCTGCGTTCCTTTGCGAACGGTGAATTCGACGGCGAGGGCGCGCTTCGGGTACCGGTCTGGCCCGCACGCTTCATGATCATCTTCGGAAGCGCACTTGCGGCGCTGAACTATGTTCTGCTTGCCTTCATCGAGGCCGTGGGCAAGACGGAAGAGCTTCGGCTGCGATGACGCCGATGAGTGTGGGGACCACGCGTGTTTGATTTCGGAACTGCCGCGCTGATGGCCGGCGCTCTGCTCGGCCTCGTGATCCTGGGGGTCCATGTGGCCGTGGCGCTGGGCGTGACCAGCGTAATCGGGATCTTCCTGGTCACCGGCCGGATGCGGATCGTGGAAGCGACCATTGCATCGACCGCGGCCGAGGCCCTGCGCGACTTTACCTTCGCGGTAATCCCGCTCTTCATGCTCATGGGCGAATTCATGGGACGATCCGGCGCGGTGTCGGACATCTATGTCGGGATAAACCGGAGCCTGCGGCGCATGCCCGCCCGGCTTGGGATTGCAACGGTGTTGGGCAATACTGTCTTTTCCTTCGTGACGGGCGTTTCCATCGCCTCGGCCGCCGCCTTCTCGCGCATCGCCTATCCGGAAATGAAGGCATTCGGCTATCACCGTGGCTTTGCCTTGGGCGCCATCGCGGGATCGAGTTGCCTTGGGATGCTGATCCCTCCCTCGGTCCTGATGATCGTGTGGGGGATTCTCACGGAACAATCGATCGGGCGGATCTTTCTCTCGGGCGTGTTTCCGGGGCTGATGCTGGCGACGATGTTCGTTGTCTACATAGTGACCGTTGCGATCATGAAACCCGAAGTCGTTGGCGAACATGAACGAAACAGGAATGTCGAGGTCGCCGCCGACAAGGTCGAACTACCTGGCGCCAAGTTCGCAGGCAGCATTCTCGGTGTCGGGGGCATCGTCGCGGCGGTGCTGGGCGGCATCTGGTTCGGAATCTTCACGCCGACCGAAGGGGCGGGGGCCGGCGCGGCGCTGGCGCTGATCTTTGCCTTTCTCAAGGGGATGACCCTGAGAGAGTTCCTGGCGGCAGTCTACTCCGTCGGCAAGACGGCGGCACCGATCCTGATTCTGCTCTTTGCCGCCGCGCTCTATTCCAGGACATTGGCGATGACAGGGGTCACGAACGCGATCCGCGAGTTCTTCGTGGCCTCGGGGCTGGAGCCCTGGCAGGTGCTCGGGATCATCATCTTGATCTGGTTCATTCTGGGCATGGTGGTCGACAGCATCTCGATCATGCTCTTGACCGTGCCGATTGTGGAACCCATCGCGGTCGCATTCGGGTTTGACAGATTGACCTTTGCGATCGTGGGCATTCTGGCGATCGAGGCCGGGCTTCTGACGCCGCCCTTCGGCCTGTTGGTCTACACCGTGAAGGCGGCCATCGAAGATCCGCAAGTGGGAGTGCAACAGATCTTTCGAAGTTCGGTCCCCTATTGGGGCATCATGTTGCTTGCCGCGACGCTGTTGGTGGCCTTCCCGGGCATTGCCAACTGGCTGCCAAACCAACTGATGTAGAACAGGAGATAGTTCATGCCCGCCTATTGGATCGCCCGCGCCAGGATCAACGATCCTGTCGAATACAAACGCTATACCGACCTGGTGCCGGCCATCATAGACAAGTACGGCGGCAAGGTGCTGGCGCGGGGCGGGAAATACGAGATCATGGAAGGGCCGGACTACTTTCACCGCTTCGTGGTCATCGAGTTTCCGACTCTGGCCGACGGCACCGCCTGCTTCAAGTCCGACGAATACAAGGCAGCAGCGGCGTTTCGCCGGGCCAACGGCGCGGGCGAAGTGCAGACCGTCGTTGTGGAAAGCGGCGACACAACGAAGTGAGGAGAATGGGATGAAGATCGATCGAGTGATCATCGCACGGCAGGGTGCGCCGGACGTCATGCAGATTGAAACGGTGGATCTGCCGCCGCCCGCCGCGGGTGAGGTCCAGATCCGTCAAACTGCCATCGGGCTGAACTACATGGATATCTACCAGCGTTCGGGCCACTATCCGATGGAATTGCCGAGCCCGTTGGGGCTGGAAGCCGCTGGCGAGATCTTTGCGGTTGGAGACGGGGTCGCGGACCTGTCGGTCGGCGACCGGGTCGCCTACGGCGGTGTCCTGGGGGCCTACGCGACGCAGCGCAACGCCCCCGCGCCCCGGGTCCTCAAGATCCCCGACGGGATCCCGGACGACATTGCCGCGGCCTCTCTGATGAAGGGTATGACAGTCGAATACCTGCTCGAGCGGACCTACATTGTGAAGCCGGGGGACAAGGTCCTGTTCTTTGCGGCCTCGGGAGGTGTGGGGCAGATCGCGGGCCAATGGGGCAAGCATCTTGGGGCCGAGATGATCGGCGTGACATCGGGGGCCGAGAACTGCCGGCGGGCGCTGGATCTGGGCTATGCCCATGCGATCGATCGCAAATCCGAAGACATTGCTGCGCGGGTCAAGGAGATCACCGGCGGGACAGGGGTTCCCGTAGTCTATGACAGCATCGGCAAGTCGACCTTCGAGACGTCGATTGCCTGCCTCGCCACCTACGGGATGTTCGTCTCATTCGGGGCCACGACCGGAGAAGCGCCCGCGGTTGCCCCTGGCCTTCTGCAGAAGGCCGGATCGCTCTATTTTACTCGTCCCACACTTGCGAACTATGTCGGGGCGCGTGCCGATCTGGAACACTCGGCCGGCCGGGTCTTCGAGATGATCCTCGGCGGTCAGGTGACGGTAAACGTCAATCAGTGCCGCCCGCTGAGCGAAGTTGCAGCGGCACATGCCGATCTGGAAGCCGGGGTGACGACGGGCTCCACGATTTTCCTCTCCTGAGGTCCTGCGGGGACAGAGCGGACCGTTTGCTGCATCCGTTCGAACCGCCTTCCGAGGCGGTCCTCGTACATCGGAACAAGGCAACGTTGTGCCATGCCGACGAAACAGGATGGCGCATCCGGGCCCTGGGCGAGATCGGCTACTCGCGCAGCACCGACACCGCAGGTCCGGTGTCCCTGGTCTGCGACAGCTGCGGAGAGATTGGCAACGGAGGCTCGACAGTTGGCCTTGCCTTTTCCGAAACCCTGCGGCCGATTGCTTGCCGCTTGCGGGGATCCCGCTGACTTTTTTCTGTTTGCGGATCGCTGGTTTTGACTGATGGCTGGCATCAGGAATGATTGTTGGAGATCTCGGCGGAGGCAGGCTAGCTGGGGCAGGGCGCACGCAAATTTGACAAGGCGGGAGGAGTGAGATGGCGACGACGGAGGTGGCGGTCATCGGGACCGGGTGGTGCGGCGGCATCAGGGCGGAGACGCTGGCCAATTCGGTTCTGGTCGATGCACTGCATATCTGTGAAATCCGCCCCGACCGGCTGGAAGAGGTCCGTGCGCTGACCGGGCCTGCGACGGCGACGCTCGATTACCGGGACATCGTCTCCAACCCGGCCATCAGCGTGGTCTACATCTCGACGGCTCCCGAGGAGACCCACTACCCGATCGCCCGCGATTGCCTGAAGGCGGGCAAGCACGTCCTCCTGGAGAAGCCCATTGCGCTGGAGTTCTGGGAAGCCGACGATCTGATCGCCCTGTCCAGAGCTGGGGACGTGAAATTCACCATCGGCTATTCGCAGCGGTTCAACCCCAAGATCGCCTATGCCAGGAAGTCCATTGCCGAAGGCAGGCTCGGCAAGGTGGTCAACGTCATGGTCAGCCGCCACGTGTCGCGGAACCTCGGCAAGAAGGTCGCCAATCGTATCAAGCTGTCGCCTGCGGCGATGGAATCCACCCATGATCTCGACTTTGTCTTCTGGCTGCTGGAACCTGCCAGGCCGGTGAAGATCTACGCGCAGGGCGCTTACGGCTACATGAAGGACCTGAACGGTTCCTACGACTGCATGTGGACGACGGTGACGATGGATGACGGAACGCTGGTCGTCATCGGGGGCGGTTGGAACCTGCCGCCAAGCTATCCGAACTATTGCGCGACCTGGATCGAGATCACGGGGACCGAGGGCGCGCTGATCCTGGATGACACCGCGCGCGACCATTGGTTGAACACGGTGTCCGAGGGCACGCAATTCCCGATGTCGACCATGCCGGGTGAACACGTGGATCACGTGTTTGCCGGCCAGATGGGGCCGGAGACGGTCCATTTCCTCGAGGCCGTGCTGATGGATCGCCCCGCAATGGTCGATCCGGCCGATGCGCGGCTGGTGATGGAGGCATATTCGGCCGCGGACCTGTCGGCCGGGATCGGCGAGCCTGTCTCGCTGCCGCTGACGAACCGTTCGATTGCGCAGCTGGCCGACATCAAGGCGGCAGGATAGGGGGGCTGCATGATGGCCGCGAGCGTCGGGATCTTCGGGCTTGGGCTGATCGGCACGGCCCTGGCGGAACGCCTTCTGGCCGCGGGACATGGCGTCGTCGGCCACGATGTGGACGAAGCGCGGGGAACGCTCCTTCGGGAAAAGGGAGGGATGCCTGCAGATCCCGAAACGATCTGGCAAAGCGACATCATTCTCTCGGCCGTCTTCAGCACCGACCAGCTGGCCGACATAATCGCATCCGCGCCCGAGGTCACGGACACGGTGCTCGTCACGATGAGCACGTGCGACCCCGACCAGGTCGTCGCGTTGGCGGAGTCCGCCCGGAAACGCTCGATCGTGCTCGTCGAGGCCCCGATCTCGGGCACGAGCCTCCAGGTCCGGCAAGGCACGGCGCTCCTGTTGCTTGCCGGCGACGCGGCAGGGCTCGACGCCTTCGAACAGGTTGCCGATGCGATTTCGCCCAACCGGGAACGGGTCGGGGTCATCGGCAACGGGAACAGGACCAAGCTGGCGATCAATTGCGTTCTCGGGCTGAACCGGGCCGCCGTCGCGGAAGGCCTCGTTCTTGCCGAAGCGCTGGGCCTCGACCCGGCGGCTTACCTGCAGACGGCGCTGCGCTCCGCGGCGCGCTCCGATGTCATGACCGCGAAAGGACCAATGATGGTCGCGCGCGACTTCACGCCACTCGGCCGGATCGCCCAGTCTCAAAAGGATTTCAAGCTGATCCGCGAGATTGCCGCACGCAACGGGCACGGGAACATGCCGATGGTCAATCGCTATCTCGAGGTGATGGAGAATGCCGAACAGGCGGGGGACAGCGATCTCGACAATTCGGCGGTGTTCCTCGCGGTTTCGCGGATGGCGAAAGCCTGAGCCTAAAATCCGGCCAAGTAGATCGCCGCTGCGATCAACAGCGGCAGGCAGGCGAAATTCAGAACTGTGGAGCTGACGACCAGCCCGGCCACACGCTGCGGGCTTCGGCCATGGTGTTCGGCAATCACGTAGGTGACCAGCGCCGACGGCATTGCGGACAGAAGAAAGACGGCGCCAGCTTCCACGCCTTCGAGGTTGAAGGCCGTGACCAGCGTCAGACCGGTGGCAACCCCGATCGCCAGCCTTACGCCCGCAAGAACTGCCGATGTTCCGAAATCATTGACCTTCAGCCGCGCCAACGCGCCACCCAGCAGGATCAGCATCACCGGGATCATGATCCCGCCCAGAAGCGCGGTCGTACCGGCGATGAAGGTTGGGATCGGCAGGTCGGTGATCCGGAACAGGAGCACTGCCACGATTGACCAGACCAACGGTTGGCGCAACAGTTTTCGCAGGCCCGGATCGCCGGTTACG
This sequence comes from Paracoccaceae bacterium, assembly GCA_963664045.2. GTDB lineage: Bacteria > Pseudomonadota > Alphaproteobacteria > Rhodobacterales > Rhodobacteraceae > JAPPHA01. The sequence continues at coordinate 249,551 of CAXXGT010000012.1, forward strand.
ATGGCGGGGACAATCGTGTACTGCACCAGCGCCATCGTGAAAAAGAACGCCACGCCAATGGTCAGTCCCGATTCGGCAAAGGCGAAAAAGACGATCGGCAGCCCGGCATTTCCGGCATTGGGAAGCGACAAGGACGACAGAAACGTCCGCGGAGGAAGGCGCAGGACCAGAAGCGCGGCCATGGCCAGCGCGCCGCCCACAAAGACCGCGGCCACGGTGATCGCCACGATGCGGGCAAGCGAGTCGTCGGGCAGGGCAGTACTTGTCAGGGACGAAAACACCAGGCACGGCGTCCCGATCAGCATCGCAAGCCGGCTCAGCGTTTCGGATTGGAAGCCAATTCCCCGATACTCGAGGAAAAATCCAATCCCGGCGACCACAAAAACCGGGGCGATGATGTTCAGGATCTCGCTCGGCACCTCGCCCCGCTTCCGATCGTTTCGCTGCCTATCCCTAGTCGATCCGGTCCGTCAAGAGGTCAACGGCCAAGGCAGCAATACCCACTATGGCGGTTTCCTACATCTTGTCCGGAATTAAGCGCGTTCGGGGTTTCACCTTGGGATGACGTTCCTGGCTTTTCCGAGAAAGAGGCAACCGACTTCGGCGGCAGGATACCGGCGACCAAGGCACTCATCATGGATGGCAAAGGCGAGGAGATTGAGCAAAACGGGAACGCTGTCCAGTGAATCCTTGCCTTGGCGGGTAGTTTTGCTCGAGACTGTTCCAGTCGGACATCTTCGTGGTCTCAATTGTGCCGAAGAGGAAGTTGAGGAGATCAATGATGGCTGCAACCACCGAGTCGAAAATTGCGTCATCTGCTGTAGCAACCCCTGCCTGGCCGGCCCGGTAGAGGCTGCCAGGACCCCAGAGGAGAGTGCGGTTTCCGAAAGTGATCGCACTCCATTTGACCCAGGCGTGGAGCCATACCTACACGTTCGGCGCGCATGATCTGGCGAAAGGCAAGCCGTGGGAAACACCTGCGTTCCGTCCCAAAATCTGCACACCGGAAAGTCCTGTAATATTCGTAGCCGTCGAAGGGGCAAGAGCAGCAACCATTTCCGGGTCAGTTGAAATTTCCGCAGAACACTTGGGTGCCTGTGCGCGCTTGGTGTCGCAAGGTCCTTCAACTAAGCCACTAACACCCATCATGAATCCTTATTTCCCAGTGTCATGGGGCTGCTCTATCTCTATAAAACACGAACGAAGCTGGGTGGAGGGTTCCCGTAAGATATAGCGCCGGGCGAGACGATTCGTGCCCCGCCTGTGAGTGCATTCTACGGGCGTGCCTGCCTTCCCTGCCCCACGGCGCGGATCCCCGTTTGACGCAGAACCAACAGGATAATGGGATAGCAGGCAATTGCGACGTGAAGATCATTAAGCACATCACTGCCGAAGCATGGCTGACCGGTGGTCTCGCACTCGTGGGCATCCTCGGGATCGTGTTCATGTCGCAGCTCGTGGCCCCGCCCAAGGTCCTGTTCGGACGGTCGCTAACGGCAATTCCACCTTCGCTCTTTCCGGCGCTCGTCCTCGGCGCAATGGCGGTCCTTGCCTGCCTGCTACTCTATGTGCTGCGCGGATCGCTTCTGGCACCGCAAAGCAAGACTTTCGAAGAAGGCACGCTTCGTCGGGTCGTGATGCTGTTCGCAGTGATGTTTTTCTACGCGCTGACAATGGCGCCGCTCGGTTTTTTCATCTCGTCTGCCCTGTCGATGGCCGCCGTGGGTTGGATCGCCGGTAACCGCTCGATCCTGCAGATCTGCGCGGTTTCGACAATCTGCCCGGTCGCGCTCTACCTTGTTGCGACGCGCGGGCTTGCGGTGTCGTTGCCCGAACTCAGTTCGATCGAGTTCTTTTTTGCGTGGATTTTCGATCAATCAAATGCCGTGTTCGCTGACCCCGAAGGAAGCCTGTCGTGATCGAGCAGTTTACGGAAGGCGCGATGATGGCGTTGCGTGCCGATACGCTCGTGATGGTCATGATCGGATTGTTTTCGGGGATGCTCGTGGGTGCCTTGCCGGGCTTCACGACGCTGATGGCGATGGCGATCCTGCTGCCACTATCGTTCTTTCTCGATCCTCTTGTCGGGATCCCTTTTCTTCTGGGTGTCTACAAGGGCGGGATCTTCGGCGGGTCGATCCCGGCGATCCTGGTGTCCATGCCCGGAACGGGTGCTGCCGTCGCCACCTCGATTGACGGCTACAAGCTCACGCAGAAGGGCCAGTCCCGCAAGGCGCTCGACATGGCGCTCTACTCGTCGATGATCGGCGATACGTTCAGCGACATCTTCACGATTCTGATGATCTTCCCGATTGCCATTCTCGTGATGCAATTCGGGCCGCCGGAACTCTTCGCGGTTCTCTTGATGAGCCTCGTCATCATCGTGGTAACATCGCGCAGCAACCCGTTGAAAGGGTTGGTGATGATGCTGTTCGGCCTCTGGCTCGCCCAGATCGGGACAGATCCGATCGGAGGCGTCGAGCGTTTCACCTTCGGCATCTTCGAGTTGAAATCCGGCGTCCCGTTATTGCCCATGCTGATCGGGGTCTTCGCACTGCCCGAACTGGTCTATGCGGTCATGCGCAGCGAGAAGGTCGGAGGGTTTGCCAAGCTCGTGGGCGATCGTCTGAGCAAGGCGGAATTCAAGCGCTGTATCCCCACGATCCGGCGATCGACGATGATCGGCACGGCGATCGGAATTGTGCCGGGGCTCGGCCAGGTTGTCGCGGCGATGATGGGGTATTCGGCCGCCAAGAATTCCTCTTCTCACCCGGAGACCTTTGGCGAGGGCGACGTCGAAGGAGTGGCTGCCGCCGAGGCGGCAAACAACGCCGTGAACGGGCCGACGCTTGTTCCACTGCTTACGCTCGGTATCCCGGGTGACAACGTGACGGCGATCCTGCTTGGCGCATTTGTGGCGCAAGGCTTGAGACCCGGACCGCAACTCTTCGAGGAACAGGGAACAATTGTCTTTGGAATTCTCGTCGCGATGGTGCTGGCAAACCTGATGTTTGTCGTTATCGGATACCTGTCGATCCCGCTCTTCGCGCGCATCGTGACGATCAAGACCGGGCTGCTGGTACCGATCGTGATCATGTTCGCATTCGCCGGTGCCTACGTGTTTCGTTCGGACCCGACCGACGTGCTGATGCTGGTCGGTTTTGGCCTGTTCGGCCTGTTGGCGCGGGCTGCGAAATTCGATGTTATGCCCATGGTAATGGGCTACATTCTCGGGGGAACGCTAGAATATGCGTTCGGCCAGACGGTCGCGATGGCCGGGACGACCCCGCTTCAATTCATGTTTGCGGAGCGACTGGGCATGGCCGCCGTTTTGATCGCGACGCCGATCGTCGGCTATGTCCTGTGGCGCCGGATGAAAACCGCCACGGCCTAGAATGGCGGAACAAAAAACAGATCGATCAAAGGAGGAAATCATGATCTGGAAATCTCTGAAAAGAACCATGGGTGCCGCGCTTGTCGCCGCGCTCGGGCTGAGTTCGGCCGCATTCGCGGAGTATCCCGAAAAGCCGATCACGCTCGTTATCCCCTTGGGGGCCGGCGGTTCGCATGACCTGAATGCCCGGGTGATCACGTCGATCATCCCGCAGTACCTTGACCAGGCGATGATCGTGCGTCTCAGCCCCGGTGCTGGCGGACAAAAGGGCACCCAGGAAGTCGCCAATGCGGCCCCGGACGGGTACACCCTGCTGTTCTCGCACAATTATATCGACATGCTTCAGCAGCACGTCGAGAACCTTCCCTATGACCCGAATACGGATTTTGTCCCCGTGGCACGTGTCAACTACGCGCCGATCGCCGTAGTCGTCCGGGGTGACAGCGAAATTAACAGCTTCGAAGACCTGATCGCTGCGGCCAAGGCCAATCCCGGCGGTGTCGACATGGCGCATTCCGGGAACTGGGGCGCGCTTTTCGTGCCGGCGGCCCAGATCATGAAGGCGACGGACACGGTCTTCAACCTCGTGCCGTTCCAGGGTGGCGGACCTGCCATGCGGGCCTTGCTGTCAGGCGATGCCGACGTGACCATGGGCTTCCCGTCGACGCTTTCGTCGCTGGTGACTTCCGGTGACGTCAAGGTCTTGGCCACCGCCGGTGACGAGCGCATCTACGAGGATGTGCCGAGCTTTGCCGAATTGGGCATTGGCGGCGACGTGGGCTTCATGCACCGCGTGGTTCTCGCTCCCGCCGGGACGCCGGACGACGTCCTTGCCAAACTCGGTGAGGCCTTCACGGCCTTGCAGGAGGATCGGACGTACACCCGCATGATGGGGCGCCTGGGTGAAAACACCGACTACATCGGCGGTGCAGACTATCAGATGATGCGGGTCGATCAGAATTCGGCCTACAAAGACTTGGTCGAAGCCATCACGCAATGAGCGAATCCTACCGGGCAGCCCTGCGCTGCCCGGTAAACGCCAACCGGAGTAACGAAATGGCCATAAAGGAAAAACCGATTTGGACTTTCCGCACCCACGCCCGGCAAGAGACCAGGACGAAATCCCGTGCCCGGTCCAGGGACGTCGAAATGATCATCGACGAACCCATCGAGCGTGGTGGAACCAACGAGGGTCCGATGCCAGTCGAGATGGTTTTCGCCGGCCTGGCGGGTTGCACGCACGTGATTTCGAACAAGCTGGCCACGGCGAATGACATCATCATCGAGGACATGGAAATCGACATCGTCACGACGATGGACAGCCGGGGCACGCGCCTGATCGAGCCGATCGACGTGCCGTTTCCGAAGATTATCATCAACATTACGACGAAGATGACCGGTCATCCTGAGGGCATCGATGCGGTCGTGACCAAATTGCGCGAACATTGCGCCGTCTCAAAGATGTTTCGCCAGTCCGGCAGCGAGGTGATCGAGAACTGGACGATCAACGGCGCGGCATGGCAGGCGTCCGTCTGAACAGCTAGAGCCGGTCTATGCCCAACGCGTCGGCAAGCGCATCGAGCCGGCCCCCCAAAGCCCTGGGGATCGGGATGCCATTTGCCTTGCGCTCGGCCGTTGCGGCTGCCAGCCGTTCACCGGGCAATCTGATTTCTTCGACCCCCGGAAGCCGGTTGGATGATTTCATCTCTTCCCAGATCGCGTCGACCTGCGCCTTGAACGTGTCGACGTCGGCGAACGCCGCGATGTCAAGGGCTATGACGAAATGACCGGTGTTCGTGGTCGCCTTGGGATCGGCGTTGAAGTCCACCACGTCCGTGCCGAAGGCCGCCCCGTTCAGCGTGCCGGCCAGAAGTCCGAAGATCAGCGACAACCCGTATCCCTTTGGCCCACCGATGGGCAACAACAACCCCTCGCCTGCACGGGTCGGATCCGTCAGCGGCCGGCCCTGCTTGTCGATCATCCAACCCTCCGGCATGGCCTGGCCCCGGTCGGCGGCGGTCTTGACCTTGCCGTAGGCCGCAACAGTGGTGGCCATATCCAAAACTACAGGCGGTCGTGTGTTCGATGGAATTGCCACCGAAATCGGGTTTGTGCTGAGAAGCAAATCCGTGCCGCCCCAGGGCGGCAAATGGTTGGCGCTGCCAACAGCCACGTAAAGCCCGATCATGTCCTGAGCCAACGGCATCCGTGCATAGAGGAACGCCGGTCCGGCATGGTTCGAATACCTCGCGCCTACCCATGCGACCCCGCAGGTCCTGGCCTTCTGCATGGCCAGTTCGGCCGCGCGCGACATCACCAGGTGCCCTGGCCCGTTCCCGCCGTCGAGCAGCGCGGTGGCGGGACGTTCGGAGATCACCGAGATATCCGGGTCGACCGACATTCCCCCCGCACGGATCCGCCCGATGTATTGGGGCAGGCGAAACACCCCATGGCCGTCCTGTCCGCCGATATCGGCCTCGGTCATCAACGCGGCCATCCGGGCTGCGTTGTCCGGCGGCATGTCGCAGGCCCGAAAGGCAGAGGCTACAAATTCGCGAAGCCGGTCCGATTTTATGTCGCGCATGCCACGATCGTTCATTTTACTCCCTTTCGCCAAACCCACTCGCGGAGATCCCCATGAGCGCAGAAGCAATCGTTCCCTATGCCACGATCACGCCCTTTGCCAGGGGCGACGGTGTTGAAACCCGCCTGATGATCGGGAGCGAACGGGTGGATGACCCGCCTTTCACCACGGGCATGACCGTGTTTCCCGCCGGGTCTGCGGCGCCCATGCACAGCCACAACTGCGACGAACAGGTCACGATCCTCGAAGGCCGGGCCATGGTCGAGGTTGCAGGGGTTCAGTCCGAGCTTGGTCCCATGGATACCAGCTTCATTCCGGCCGACATACCCCATCGCTTCGTGAATATCGGTGACGGCCCTTTGAAGATCCTGTGGATCTATGCGGCGGCAGAGGTCACGCGGACCTTCACGGAAACGGGCGAGACCGTTCCTCATCTGTCGCAGGGGGACAAGGTCTGACCCGCCGCGTCGACAGCTGCGATTTCGTCTAGTACGGCTCGGACGCAGGTCACACGTGCTACATTGTCTCGCGCCAAGTATCCGTCTGCGTTCCAGAGCAAGTCTTCGAACCCGACTCGCATCTTGCCTCTCCATGCGGCCGTTTGCGCAAGGAAGGCCGTTTCGGCCGAACTGAAGGCGAAGACCATCCAGTCGAATGTCATGTCGGCCTCAAGGTCGGTGGGGCGCGGCATTTCGGATCCAGCGTACGTGCCGAGCACCAGTCGTAAACGGTGATGCGCGCCTGGAACCTTCTCCTGAACGATGCATGTGACCAGCCGATCCAATTTTGCAGCCCTGTAGACTAATGTGTTGAATGCCAATCCTTTTGTCATGTGCCCGGGCACCGCATTCTCAAGTGTGGCGATCGCATCTTGGTACGGAAGACCCGTGTCAAGGCTGTGCTTGCCTTCCTCGTCGTGCGTATGCAGGTGAACGCCATCGTCGTCGGCCATTTTCAGGCTACGGCCGTCTCGACGATTTCTTCCTGCGTGATCGGCAGCACCCGGTTGTCCGCCGTGCCCCGTCGTGCCCCGTTCGGCGCGACCACCAGTCAAGGCAAGGGGCGTGACGGTGTCACGCCAGTTCGGCGATCTCGACCGTGCGCCGATCCTCGGCCGAGCGGGCGATGGCTTCGAGCACTTCGATATTGTGGACCATTTGCTCTGGCGTGAACGGGTACTCCTCGGTGCCCGCGATTGCGGCAGCGAAGGCTTCGAGGTTGCGGACCACCGCGTCCTCCCACGCGAATTCCCAGCGCACCTTGTCCTGGCCCGTCTCCGACACCAGATAGTCCACCTTGCCGCCGGGCGTGTCTGGGTGGCTTTCGTTCAGCACCTCGATCCACTGCCTGGTTCCGAAGACGTGCATCCGGATGAAATGAGGGGTGTGCAGAATAGCCGACAGCGTTGCCGTCATCCCTGCCTCGAAACCGAGCTGGGCGGTGACGACATCGCCTGTCTCCCATCCCAGCGAACGGCTCGCGGTCATGGCCTGGACCGTCTCGACCCGCCCGAAGAAAGAGATCAGGAGATCGGTCAGGTGAATACCCATCGCGGTCATGCCCGCGGCGGGAGCAGCGGCCCTGGATGTGCGCCAGTCGCCTTTGGGCACGCCGATCAGCTTGTCATGTGAAAAGGCCGCCTCAGCGTGCATGATCGTGCCAGGCGCGCCTGCCTCGATAGCCGTCTTCAACGCGACCATCGCGGGTTCAAAGCGGCGCTCGTGCCCGATGCCGAGCTGAACGCCTGCCTGCTCGACCGCCGCCGCCGAGCGGCGTGCGCTCGCCGCCGTCAGGCCCAGGGGTTTTTCGCAGAAGACATGTTTTCCGGCGCTGGCGCAGGCGATCACCTGCTCCTCATGGACGAGATTCGGCGTGGTCAGCACAACCGCATCCACATCGTTTCGCGCCAGCACAGCGTCCAGGCCCGCCAGAGGTTCCAGTCCCTGCGCACGGACTTCGGCATGCACGGCCACGGCCGGCTCGATCACGGCGGCAACAGTGATGCCGGGATGGCCCTTCAGCCGCTTCGCGATGTGGCTGCCCCACCAGCCGAAACCAGCGATGGCGATCCGGAGCGGGCAATCTTGGGAAGACGCGCTCAAACCGTTTCACCCAAAGACGTGAAACGACCGCGGAAGAACACCAGCGGGTTGCCGTCGCGGCTGTCGATGGCCCGGACGGAACCCACGACTATGTGGTGATCGCCACAGGGGATCATCCGTTTGGTGTCGCATTCCAATGTCGCGATTGCGCTGTCCAATACCGGAACTTCGCACCGGCCCCGCCGCCAGGAGACGCCGTCGAACTTGTTGTCCGAAGGACGTGCGAATTGCAGGATCCGGTCCTTGTCCTCTTCCGGCATGACATTGACTGCGAAGGCGCCATGGTGCTCGAAAGCAGTGCGCGATGGCGCGTTGGAAGCGATGCTCCACAGGATCTTGGGCGGATCAAGGGATACCGAAGAAAAGGAGTTCACCGCCAGCCCCACAGGCCTGGAGTCGTTGCCGCAGGTCGTCACCACTGCAACGCCGGTTGCGAAATGCCCAAGGACATCCCGAAGCTCACGCCGGGCAAAGGGAACCGGGTATGTGACGTGCGTGTTTATCGGCGCCGTCCTCCGTGCAGTCACAAGGATAGCGATCTGTGGGTGTTGAAAAACTAATAATTGATGATGGCCTCGATCTGTTTTTCTGATATCGACGCGGATCTGAAAAGGGTTACCGGTGAAACTACAGCATCTGAAATACTTCATCGCCGTGTTCGAGGAAGGGTCCTTCTCGGCCGGGGCGCAGCGCGTGAACGCAACGCAGTCAGGCCTGTCGATGCATGTGCGGCAGCTTGAGGACCGGTACCAGGTGCAATTGCTGTACCGCAGTTCCACGGGCGTCACACCGACCGAGGCAGGCAAAAGGTTCTATCGCGACGCGGTGCGGGTCATGCGCGCGGCGACCGAGGCAGAAGCCAACCTGCGCGCCATGTCGGGCGCGGTGACGGGGCATGTGACGGTGGGGCTGATGCCAACCTTTACGCGCGCGGTTCTGGGGCCGGCGCTGATGCGGTTCGCCAAGGATTTCCCCAATGTGAAGATCACGGTGCGCGAGGCCTATTCGGCCGAACTGTTCCGCCAGGTCCTCGCGGGCGAACTGGACTTCGCGGTCGTGCCCGCGTTCGATGCCGACATGCGGTTGCGCGCGAGCCTGATGGGGACGGATCGAGAGTATCTCGTTGTCTCCTGCGAGAGCGGCATCGGGGCGGATTGTCCCGTGCGGCTGGCGGATCTTCCCCCCCTGGACCTTGTGCTGCCCACCCGTGAGAACGTCCGGCGGCGCAAGATCGATCAGTATCTCGCCACCCATGGGATCGAGACCGGACGTCTGATTGAGCTCGATTCCATGTTCACGACGCTCGACCTCGTGGCGCGCTCCGATTGGGCAACGATCCTGCCCGGAATCCTGTGCCTGCCCGATCTGGCGGGTGTCCGGCGCCGGGTGATTCCGATCGCCGGGCCGGCACTGACTGTCGATTACCTTCGGATCGAGCCGGTTTCGGTGCCGCTGAGCGACGCGGGCCAGGCGTTCTGCGGTGTTCTCAATGGCGAACTCACGACGGCGCTGGACGAGTTCGACCAGGGAACGTCGGCGCCCCTCGCCTTCTATCGGGAAACCTGATGGCGGCCATGAGCAACCATCATTTTCCGCCGGGGCGGCGGTGATGGATAATCCCGCTGGAAAGAGCCGTTCGGAGGGCCAGATGGAGCTGTCATTTTTCACCATGCCGATCCACCCTTTGGGCAAGGCGATCTCGCAATGCATCGCGGAGGATCGCGAAGCGTTCCTCCTGGCGGAGAAGCTGGGCTTTGCCGAGGCCTATTGCGGTGAGCACTCGACCGATCATGCGGAGATCATCACCTCGACGGTCGCCTTCCTTGCGAGCCTCGCCTATGAGACCAAGTCGATCCGTCTCGGCACGGGCACCGTGAACCTTCCGAACTCGCACCCCGCCCGCGTGGCGGCCGAGGTGGCGATGCTTGATCACATGCTTGAGGGGCGCTTCATCTTCGGGATCTCGCCCGGCGGGCTGATGTCGGATGCCGAGGTGTTCGGCAATTTCGACCGGGACCGCAATGCCATGTTCGTCGAATGCATCGACATGGTGCTCGACATCTGGGCGGGCGAGGCGCCCTACAACCTGTCCGGTGCGTTCTACGAGGTCTCGACCGAGCGCACCATGATCCCCGAGATCGGCCAGGGCATGATTCTCAGGCCCTACCAGGATCCGCACCCGCCGATCGTCGGCACCGCGGTCGCGCCATTTTCCAGGGGTGTCACGGCGATGGCTGCGCGCGGCTGGGATCCGATTTCCGCGAACTTCCTGCTGCCCAGGTGGGTGGCGACGCATTGGCCGAACTATGTCGAGGGCTGCGCGCAGGGCGGGCGGGCGGCCGACGTCGCCAATTGGCGGGTGGCCAAGAATATCTGCGTTGCGGACGACATGGCGACTGCGCGTGCCTATGCCCGCGACCCCGGCAGCCCGTATGTCCACTATTACGCGCAGCTTCTGACGAAGCTGGGGGCGGCCGGCCGCATGAACCTGTTCAAGGAGGATCAGAGCATGCCCGACGGCGCGGTGACGCTCGACGATGTGGTGGATCAGCTGGTGATTCATGGCGACCCGCCCTCGGTCGCGGAACAGCTTCTCGCGTTCCGCGATCAGGTTGGTGATTTCGGGAACCTGGTCTACGCGGGCCACGACTGGGCGGACCGCGACCTGGGCCGTCGGTCGATGATCCTGATGGCCGAAGAGGTCATGCCGCGGATCAACGCCGCAATCGGTGCCGCTTCATGAGCAGGGCAGGCAGCCTCCGTGTTCGGGACGGAACCCGGATTTCCTGGTCGGTGGCGGGGGATGGGCCCTGGCTGGTCCTGTCGAATTCGCTGGCATCGGATCGTGGCATGTGGCGGCGCCAGCTTGCGGAGCTGCAGGCGCGTTTCACGGTGCTTGGCTACGACACGCGCGGTCACGGGCAGAGCAGCGTCAGCGAGGACGAGTTCGGCTTCGATACGCTTGCAGCGGATGTCATCGCCTTGATGGACCATCTCGACATCGAGCGGGCGAGAATCATGGGGCTGTCGATGGGCGGCATGACCGGGCTTGCGCTCGCGCTTGCACATCCCGGCAGGGTCGAGCGTGTGGTCTGCTGCGATGCGCGGGCGGACGCGCCCGACGGTTTCAAGGCGATGTGGGACGGCAATATCGCGCTCCTGGATTCCGGCGGCATGGGCGCGGTTGCGGAGCGCACGATGCCACGGTGGTTCTCGCCGGCATTCCGGGCCGATCCCGCAAATGCCTCGTTGCTGACCTCGGTCCGGGAGATGATCCTGCGAACGCCGCCCGAGGGCTACCGCAAGGCGGCGCGCTGTCTGCAGACGCTCGACCTGTTGCGGTCGCTCGGCCAGGTCAGGCGGCCCGTGCACTTCATCGTGGGCGAGCTGGACCCCGGGGTTCCCCTGCCGGTGGTCCAGGACATGGCAGCCCGCGTTGCCGGAGCGCAGGTGCACGTCATTCCGGGTGCCGCGCATCTATCCAACCTGGAAAGCCCCGATGCGTTTCTTGCGGCGGCACTGGCGCAGCTGGCCTGATCGTCACGACGGGCGTGGTCGGGTGGAAATCCGCACGGAAACAAAGCCTCGCGTCCGTGTTCCGATCGTGCATTGCGCGCAGAATCAAATTGGTAATCCACCTCGTTGGCCTCGCGTCAGGCCATGATCGCTTCGCCCATGTTCAGGCCGAGATTGGCTCGCCGCGGGATGTCGACATCCGGAAGCCATTCGATGGTGAACAGCGTCTGTTCGACCCGTCGGATTTCCCGGTGTGCGACGGCAAGTTCGTGTTGACGCGGATACGCGCCGAACTTCCGCAGGAGCCGGCTCGGCGCCATCCGGGCAAATGGCATGTTGTCAAAAACGACACGGCATCTCCTCGACAAGTGCCTGTCGACGAGGGAGGCGGGTAACTCCTTGGTCACCGCGGCGTCTCGGCCACTGCCGCAACGTCAGGGTCGAACTCGAAGGAGCATGCCGAAACCTGGTCGGGAAGCGGATAGAGCAACCCGGAGGCCACTTGACGATGAAGGACGGCAACCAATTGACAGATACCAGGAGCCTGATGTAAGAATCGCCAAGCTCGGTTTCCCAACCATCGCAAGAGCTTTTCTCACGTTTTCGTCAATCGTGCCGGGCTTCGGCACATCATGCTTGGTTTTCCGATGACCCCAGATACCGCTACTCCCGAGGAATCCCTGACACTTTCCGATCTCAAGGCGAAAAGCCCGGCGGATCTGCTGAAGATGGCCAAGGAACTCGACCTCGAGAGCACGTCACCCATGCGCAAGGGTGAAATGATGTTCGCTATCCTCAAGGAAAAGGCAGACGATGGGGCCGAGATTTCGGGCGATGGTGTTCTCGAGGTGATGCAGGACGGATTCGGTTTCCTGCGTTCACCGGAAGCCAACTACCTCCCAGGACAGGAAGACATCTATGTCAGCCCGAGCCAGATCCGGAAATACTCCCTGAGAACGGGAGACACGGTGGAAGGGGTGATCCGGGCACCGCTTGAGAACGAACGCTACTTCGGTCTCGTCAGGGTAACCTCGATCAATTTCAGCGAACCTGGAGCTTCCAGGCACAAGGTTCATTTCGACAACCTGACTCCGCTGTACCCGGACACGCGGCTGAAAATGGAAATTCCCGAATTGGACGCCAAGGACAAGTCCGCGCGGGTCATCGATCTCGTGGCGCCGATCGGCAAGGGCCAGCGGTCGCTGATCGTTGCGCAACCAAGGACCGGGAAGACGGTCATACTTCAGAACATCGCTCATTCCATCGAGCAAAACCACCCGGAGTGCTACCTGATTGTCCTGCTGATCGACGAAAGGCCGGAAGAAGTCACCGACATGCAGCGTTCGGTCAAGGGCGAGGTCGTTTCATCGACCTTTGACGAACCGGCAACGCGCCATGTCGCCGTATCGGAAATGGTGATCGAAAAGGCCAAGCGACTCGTCGAACACAAGCGTGATGTGGTCATCCTGCTGGACTCCGTCACCCGTCTCGGACGTGCGTACAACACGGTTGTTCCGTCGTCGGGAAAAGTGTTGACCGGGGGCGTTGATGCCAATGCGCTGCAGCGACCGAAAAGGTTCTTTGGCGCTGCGAGGAATATCGAGGAAGGTGGGTCGTTGACGATCATTGCGACGGCCCTGATCGACACCGGGTCGCGCATGGACGAAGTGATCTTCGAGGAATTCAAAGGCACGGGCAACTCCGAGATCGTGCTGGACAGAAAAGTCGCGGACAAGCGCGTTTTCCCTGCGATCGACATTCTGAAGTCCGGCACCCGGAAGGAAGACCTTCTTGTTGACAAGTCCGAGCTCACGAAAACTTTCGTGCTTCGACGAATCCTGAACCCGATGGGGACGACCGATGCGATAGAGTTCCTGTTGGACAAGCTCAGAAAGACCAGGACCAACGCGGAGTTCTTCGATTCGATGAACACCTGAGAACAGGGGCGCCCTGGCCCGCTGTTGACACCACCTGGAAGGTCTCAGGTCCGGGACGACAGACATGTCTGCAGACACGATCTTCGCCTTGGCCTCCGCAAGGGGAAAGGCCGGGATATCCGTCGTCAGGATCTCGGGTCCGGATGCCTTTGCCGCGGCCGCCAGCCTGGGTGCAAAAGGCTTGGCCCCGAGGCATGCCGCGCTGCGGCAGATCCGAACGAAAGACGGGATTGCCCTTGACGAGGCCATCGTGATCGCATTCGAGGCTCCCGGAAGCTTTACAGGCGAAAATATCATTGAAATACAAATACATGGCAGTATGGCGACGGTCAACGGCCTGCTCGGCGATCTGGCGCTGATGGATGGATTGCGAACAGCGGAACCCGGCGAGTTTACGCGGCGAGCAATGGAGAACGGGCGGCTGGATCTCAGCCAGGTCGAAGGGCTGGCAGACCTCATTGAAGCCGAAACCGAATACCAGCGCGTGCAGGCGTTGCACGTTCTTCAAGGGGGCCTCACCGAGCTGGTGACCGGATGGCGGCGCGGCCTTGTCCGTGCCATGGCGCTCCTGGATGCAACCATCGATTTTCCGGACGAGGAGGATGCGCCGCTGGATCCTTCGGACGAGGTCGCGGCAATCCTGGATCGACTCGAAAGGCAATTCGGCCGCGAAATCGCGGGGTCCCGTGCCGCGGAAAGGTTGAGGGACGGATTCGAAGTCGCGATTGTCGGTCCGCCGAATGTCGGAAAGTCAACCTTGCTCAATGCTTTGGCCGGACGCGAAGCGGCCTTGACCTCTTCCCGTGCAGGAACCACACGTGACGTGATCGAGGTCCGAATGGATGTCAGTGGAATTCCGGTCATGATCCTGGATACGGCGGGATTGCGAGATTCGGGAGATGAGCTGGAGGCACTCGGAATCGAGCGTGCCCGACGCCGCGCGGAGGAAGCGGATATTCGGATATTCCTCACGTTCGACGGCGAACCGGCAGGTTTGGGCGTCACGTGCGGGCCTGAAGACATCGTATGCGGGGGAAAGTGCGACGTCGTCAACACCGGCCAGGGTCTGGCAGTATCCGGGAAGACAGGAGAAGGCCTGGATGACCTGGTCCGCAGGATCGAGGCTGTCCTGTCGCCAAGAATCGCTGTTTCCCGGGCCGCAATCCGTACGCGTCACCGAAACGCGATTTCTAGGGGATTGAAATCCCTGGTGATAGCCCGAGCCATGCTGTCAGACGCGCCTTTCGAGCCAGAACTTGTCCACGAACAACTGCGTGCCTGCGTTCATGCGTTGAATTCACTTCTCGGAAAAGTTGATGTAGAGGATGTCCTTGACGAGATCTTCTCCAGTTTTTGCATGGGGAAGTGAGCAGTTCCAGGATCCAAATGTTTCACGTGAAACATCGAAATGCCAACCGTCGGGACCATCGGCCGGACATGATTCCTGTCGATGTAATCGTTGTCGGCGGCGGTCATGCCGGTGCGGAAGCCGCCCATGCAGCGTGGCGAATGGGTGCCCGCACGATAATGGTAACCCACCGCTTTGACCGGATCGGGGAGATGTCCTGCAACCCTGCAATCGGAGGGCTTGGCAAGGGACACCTGGTTCGCGAAATCGATGCCCTCGACGGCGTCATGGGACGGGTGGCGGACAAGGCGGGGATACAGTTCCGGCTTTTGAACCGAAGCAAGGGTCCTGCAGTTCAGGGTCCGAGAGCCCAGGCGGACCGAGCCCTGTACAGGTCGGCGATGCAGTCAGAATTCCGCAATCGCCCTGGAATGTCGGTTGTCGAGGGGGAGGTTGCCGATTTCTGCATGGCGGGGCCGGGAGTTGCAGGAGTCGTTCTGGCCGATGGTGCTGAAATTCAGGCACGATCGGTCGTCCTGACGACGGGAACCTTTCTGAGAGGTATCATCCATATCGGTGACGAGTCGCGGCCGGGTGGGCGCATTGGTGACAAACCGGCCTGTCGACTGGCCGAACGAATGGATTCCTTCGGATTTTCGCTTGGACGGCTCAAAACCGGTACACCGCCGCGGCTGGACGGAACGACGATCGACTGGAGCCGTGCCGGCAACCAGCCGGGTGACGAGGCCCCGGTCATGTTCTCATTTCTGTCGTCAGCTCCGGCGGCACGGCAAGTGTCTTGCGGCGTGACGGAGACCAATGCCGGGACCCACGAGATCATCCGGGAGAACCTGGAAAGATCGGCAATGTACGGGGGCCAGATCGACGGTGTTGGACCGAGGTACTGCCCGTCGATCGAGGACAAGGTCGTTCGTTTTCCCGAACGATCGTCCCACCAGGTCTTTCTTGAGCCCGAAGGTCTCGAAGACGATACCGTTTATCCCAACGGTATTTCGACGTCGATGCCGTTTGATGTCCAGCTTGCGTATGTCCGGACCATTCGCGGCCTGGAAAAGGCCGTCATCAGGCAGCCGGGCTACGCGATCGAGTATGATTACGTTGATCCGCGGTCCCTTCGCCCGACACTCGAAGTGAAGGAAGTTCCTGGCCTGTTCCTGGCCGGGCAGATCAATGGAACAACCGGATACGAGGAAGCGGCGGCGCAAGGACTGGTCGCCGGGTTGAATGCGGCTGCCGTGTGCGGGAATCGCGAACCGGTCGTTTTTGGCCGGGCGGATGCTTACATCGGCGTGATGATAGATGATCTCGTGACGCGTGGGATCACCGAACCTTACCGGATGTTTACCTCAAGGGCCGAATACCGTCTCTCGCTCAGGGCCGACAATGCCGACCAACGGCTGACACGGACAGGAATCGGCATTGGTTGTGTCGGGGAACAGCGACGCCTGGCCTTTGAGCAGAAGATGGAACGTCTTGAGAAGTATCGCGGAATCCTTGAAAACAGGTCGATGACGCCGAATGAAGCCGGACACGCGGGAATTGCGGTCAATCGGGACGGGATTCGCCGCAACGGAATGGAATTCCTTTCGCGGAAAGATGTTTCTTTTACGGGTCTTGCCGAAATCTGGCCGGAACTTGAGGGAGCACCGAAAGAAATCTCGGACCAGCTGGAACGCGATGCCGTGTACGTTCAC
The DNA here is from genome assembly GCA_963664045.2 of Paracoccaceae bacterium. Lineage (GTDB taxonomy): Bacteria > Pseudomonadota > Alphaproteobacteria > Rhodobacterales > Rhodobacteraceae > JAPPHA01. The sequence goes on from CAXXGT010000012.1 coordinate 266,147, forward strand.
TACATAGAATCCCAGAAACGGGACATTGCGGCGCTACGGCGCGACGAGGCGATTCCGATACCGGATGACTTGTGCTACCGCGACATCAACGGCCTTTCGAACGAACTCAAGGACAAGCTGATCAGGATTCGCCCGGCGAATATTGGTCAGGCCGGACGAATCGATGGAATGACACCAGCGGCACTGATGTTGCTGCTGGCCAGGTTGCGCCGGAACAGGGACGTCATTGACGGCCGAAAGAGAGCATGAGGCCGAACAGGGAAGCCCGATCCCTGCTGGAATCCCGTTTCGATGTTTCACGTGAAACAATGGCGCGACTCGATCGATTTGTGGAAATCCTGGAAAGATGGAATTCGCGCCTGAACCTGGTTTCGACGGAAAGCCTGGGCAACGTTTGGCATCGCCACATTCTTGACTCCGCCCAAGTGCTTGACCCGGTTCGTTTCCGGCAGCAACTGCGTTGGGCAGACCTGGGCAGCGGGGCAGGGTTTCCCGGAATGGTCGTTGCCATCGTGGGGCCGGGCCTGATTGCCGACCTGAGCGTGACGCTTGTTGAAAGCAATTCCAGAAAATGCGCCTTCCTGGCGAATGTTTCACGTGAAACATCGACACCGGTCAGGATCGTCAATGCGCGGATCGAGGAGGTCACGGCTGGGCGTGCCGACCAGGAGGCCGGTGAATTCGACGTGGTTTCGGCCCGGGCGTTGGCCGAGTTGGCAGATTTGCTTCGGCTGGCCTCGGGACTGCTTGCGCATGACGGTGTATGCCTGTTCCAGAAAGGGCGCGGGTGTGATAGGGAAATCAGTGTTGCCAGGAAGAACTGGAGGTTTTCCCTGTCCCGGTGGCCCAGCCTGACGGATCCTGACGCGCGGATTCTTGAAATCGGAGACATATTCCGTGCCACTTCGACCTGAAGGCCATGCCAATACGATAGTCATCGCGGTCGCCAACCAGAAAGGTGGTGTCGGCAAGACCACGACCGCGATCAACCTGGCTGCATCTTTGGCGCTTGCCGGAAAAACGGCCGTCCTGATCGATCTTGATCCCCAATGCAACGCAACGACCGGACTCGGTGTCGAACCGGATGACCAGGGAACCTCGATGTACGAGGTGATCCTCAGGCAGGCCCGGCTCGAGACAGCGATCGTCGAGACAAGTGTCTCAGGGCTTGACCTGGTTCCATCATCCCCGGACCTGAGCTCTGCCGATGTCGAATTGTCCGGGCGTGACAGCCCGGCCCTGGCGTTGCGATCGGCCATGGCAGGACTCGTGAAGCTGGATCACCCTCCCGATTTTGTCTTTATCGATTGTCCGCCTGCACTGAACATGCTGACGGTCAACGCGCTTGCGGCCAGTGACTCCGTCCTGGTTCCCCTTCAGTGCGAGTATTACGCTCTTGAAGGACTATCCAGGCTAATTCTGACAATTCGGCAAATCAGGGAAAACCTCAACCCCGAATTACGGGTCCAGGGCGTCGTACTGAGTATGCATGACCGGCGCATTCGCCTGTCCCAGCAAGTCGAAAGGGATGCACGGGAAAACCTTGGGACGCTGGTTTACGAGACGGTGATTCCCAGGAATGTGCGGTTGAGCGAAGCGCCGTCATTCGGTTTGCCAGTCTCACGATATGACGCCAAGAGTACCGGCAACGTCGCCTATCAAAGGCTTGCGAAGGAATTCCTCGAAGGTTTCCAGGCGAACAGAGCGACCGGGTCGGCGAAACAAGGCCGGGAAACGGGGCCTTCAGGAGGATAGAATGGCAGAAACAGAAAACTCCAGGGCGCAAGCAAAGAGAGGCCTTGGTCGCGGATTATCGGTCTTGATGGGAAATCTTGGCGTTGACGCGGCAAGCGCGACAGAAACGGAACGTCCGGAACAGCAAACTGACGATGGCCAGCGGGCGGCCGAATCCGGTGAATCAACCCCGAACCGTCCGGTCGGCAGCGGCATGTCGGTTCCAATCGAGTTGATAAGGGTCAATCCGGGGCAGCCAAGGCAGGACTTCGGTGACGAAGACCTCGAGGAGCTTGCCATGTCTATCAGGCGGAATGGAATAATCCAGCCGCTCATCGTTCGCCCGGACCCGTCGGAAAGGAAAAGTTTCCAGATTATCGCCGGTGAACGCCGCTGGCGGGCCGCCCAAAGGGCCAGGTTGCACGAAGTTCCGGTCGTGGTCAGGGAGACGAACGAGCAGCACATGCTGGAAATCGCGCTCGTCGAAAACATCCAGCGTACCGATCTCAACCCGATCGAAGAGGCGAGGGGATTTCGCCAGCTGATCGACGAATTCGAACATACCCAGGCAAGCATTGCCGAGGTTGTCGGCAAGAGCCGAAGCCACATAGCCAATAGCGTGCGACTCCTGGCGTTGCCCGAGGACGTGCAGGCGCTGCTCCGGGAAAGGCAGATCTCCGCAGGCCACGCCCGGGCACTATTGGGTTGCAATGATCCGTCGGGACTCGCGCGGCGGATCGTTGCCGAGGGTTTGAGCGTTCGACAGACAGAAGATCTGGCGGCACGGGTTTCCAGCGAGAAAGAAAGGAATCGTCGTCGGACGAAAGATGCGGACACGCGTGCGCTCGAGGCGGAACTTTCTGCTTCCCTGAAGCTGCCGGTAGCCATACAGCATAAGTCGAAGGGCAAGGGCGGAGCCCTCAGGATCTCGTATCGGTCTCTCGACGAACTTGATGAATTGTGCCGAATCCTGGGAAAGCCGCACGAGGTCGACGAGGTGGAAGGCAGTCAACCGAAACGATTAAAATAATAAGTAAAAACAAAGCGTTAAGTCTGCGGGAACACCTGAAAGCACCGCCGGATTACGTTGGCGCCACACAGGATTCTGGGTAGGTGCGCCTACGATCTCCACGTGGAAGGGCGTGGCTTAACCACGCGCGGCGAATGCAAGCCAGGACCCAAGTACGACCGCGACAAACGAGGCGAGCCTGACAACACCGAAGGATAGCCCCAAGCCCCATTGGGCGAGCGCGTTGAAACGAGATCGTGGGAGCAACAGAAGTGTCAAACCTACAACGACGAAAAGTACGCCCAGTATCGTGACCGCCATCGAATGCCGGGTTGTCCCGGCACCGGCAAGTAGGAGGGCACCGAAAATCAGCCGGATGCCGCCCGCGATCACCTTCGCATCGTGACGTGTCATCAACGTTTCAGAGAGCGAAATGTATCGGGCCGGGAACAGGCCGAAACCCATTCCCGCGATGGCGATGAGCACGCCGGGAACGAGGACTGCAAGACTCATCGACTCAACCCACTCTGCGATAGCGACAATGAAGTCGTCCACTCGTCGTCGGAACGCCATGCCGAGAGCCCGAGGAAAAGGGCGCGTGTCCAGTCTGTTTCCGTTGGCCTGTCATAACCTACGCCGCTTCGGTTGGACGTGTCCACCGTGAGCATCGGCGATGTCAATAGCTACCCGTCGCCACCAGGGCGCCCACCCTCAGACCCCGGAACCGATCCGGCGCCAGGCCGCGCCCCGACCAAGTGTCGAAATACCCCGTGATGACCCCAACCTGGCGCAAGGATCGGGTTTCCCCGGTCCAGTTCCGGGGAGTCTTGACCGTACAGCCGTCCTGTCGGCCATCGCCGGGCGGCATTTCCTTGAATCTGTCGCTTCAGTGCGTGAGTGACCGCCACGATTGAGAAACCGGCTCACGGAATTCGTTGTTCCCTGGTTTTGGCGAGGTCATTTGTCAATATGATCGCAAATCATTCATGTTATGGAGATATTTGACATATTATGTTCGATAAGCGAAACTGACGCTGGTACGAGGACAAGAATTCGTACGGAACCGGGTATCGGACGTGAGGTAGCGATGAACGCAATGGATCTTGGAGCGCGGCTACGCGCAGCGCGAAAATCACGACATCTGAACCAGCAAGACGTGGCCCGGGCCCTGAACATTTCTCGAACCGCAGTTTCCTAGCTGGAGGCCGGGAATCGATCGGTATCGACTCTCGAACTCAAGCAGCTTTCCGAAACCTATTGTCTCCCTGTCGCCGATCTCCTGAATGAGGATCCAGGGGACGAAGAGCGGGACGTCACGGCCGACCTGTTCCGCTCGGCACCCGAACTTGGGGCAGACCCGACCACGCGCCTGCAGGTCTCCCTGTGCCTTCACCTTTGTCGCGAGGGTGTCGTGCTCAGACAGCTGATGGGCGTCGAGCCTGTATCCGGTCCTCCCGTTTACGAGATGCGACTTCCCGGTACATCTGGAGAGGCGGTGATTCAGGGAGAGCAGGTAGCCGAACAGGAACGCAGCAGGCTTGGTCTTGGCAACGCGCCCGTTTCGGACGTTTCCGAGCTCATTGTTTCCCAGGGGATCTGGGCGTCCGGCGTCACTCTCCCCGGTGACGCATCCGGCCTCTTTCTTCGACACCCGAGTATTGGCCTTGCGACACTCGTGAACTCGTCTCGATCCAAGGGTCGGATGCGACTCTCCTTTGCGCACGAGTACGCACACGCGCTGCTGGACCGCAGCCGCGACATCTCGATATCCAGCACTGACAATTCTTCCGAATTGGTCGAACAGCGCGCGAACGCTTTTGCCTCCGCCCTTCTCATGCCGGGAGATGGCGTTCAGGCGTTTTTGCGCAGTCTCGGCAAAGGCCGGCCGAGCAGGCAGGACCATACCATCTTCGATACGGCTGGCGGCGGTTGTTTCGAGGCGACACAGCGTCCTCCGGCCCGGTCACAACGTATCACCTACAAGGATTGCGCCATGATCGCGAACCATTTCGGAGTGACCTATCGGGCCGCGATTTTCCGTCTGAAAAGCCTGAATCAAATTTCCGACCGCGAATGCGACGTCATCCTCGACCGCGAGCGATTCGGACGCATGTATCTCAAGGCGCTCGGCATTTTCAGCGACGTCGGAAAACGCGAACTGCAACAGTACCGGGATCGGGAACTCCGCAACGAGATCGCTCATCTTGCCATCGAGGCTGGGCGTCGTGACAAGATTTCAGGCGCCAGAATACTGGAGCTGAGCAAATCCCTCCGGATTCCCGGCGACACCCTGCTGAACCTTGCCGAAGCCGCTCGCGGAGAATGATTCTCACCCGGAACGTCCGGGAACGGATTCGGCCGATGTGACCATCCACATTGATCCTGGGGGGCGTTCCGTCAGATCACGGGTTGGGCCTTTCGTCCCAATTCCCTCCTTCCGGTCAGGTCGTTGCAGGTTTCGCCGGGGATCGCATCGATCGAAAACGCCTTGCCCGAAAATTTCGGGTAGCCACAGCCGCGTTGAAATCGCCGATGTGAACTCGACGAATTACGAGCTGCCCGGAAACCTGCCAGCCGGACCACAGGCGGACCATCCCCGACGAGACAGCTGACGACATTGGCGCACGTACGCCGAGCACGGAACAGGAAGATTCACCCGGGAGCATTCGATTGCCGATTATCGTCTGAAGTGCAGCGCGAGTCAGTCGGCAACGGGCGGCTCGAACGACTCCAACAGCGCGCCTGCCAGATAAAGGGAGCCGCAGATCAATATCCGGGCGCCCGGTGTTTGCGCCGTGATCGCCTTGACCGCATCGGGGATGCCGTCAGCCGTGCTCGCCCGAATGCCAAGGGATTGAGAGGCCAGAGCAATGTCGTCAGCCGGCCTGCTTGCCGTTTCGCCCGGAATAACCACTCCGGTCACCGATTCAGCCAGGCCGACAAACGGTTCAAGAAACGATGCCGGGTCCTTTGAATTAATCATCCCGCAAACGAGATGGGTCGATTGCCCAGGCAGTTCTTCCAGCGTCCGTGCCAGAGCAAGGCCAGCCGCAGGATTATGTCCGCCATCGAGCCAGATCTGGGCTTCCGGGGCATGGATGGAAAGATCACCATCACGCACCCGCTGCATCCGGGCAGGCCAGTCGTCCGAACTCACGCCACTGATTGCCGCAGCGACCGCATTCCCGTCCAGCCTGAGAATCCGCAGCACCGCGGCAGCGCATCCAGCATTGCCGAGTTGATGCCGGCCGGGCAGGCCTGGACGCGGCAGATCAAGGAATCCGTATTCGTCCTGAAAACCGGTGTTCCCGTCATCGCCTTCCCACACGTGCCAATGGTGCCCCTGGACCTTCAGGGTTGAGCCGACCGTAGCCGCGACCTCCTCGATGACTTCGAGAGCCTCAGGGTTTTGATGCGTAACGACACCGAGAGTGTTGCGCTTGAGAATGCCGGCCTTTTCCCGGGCGATCTCCCGCAAGGAGTTGCCAAGGTACTGTTGATGATCGAATGATACCGGCGTGATGACTGAAACGGCCGGTGCCGCGATGACATTGGTTGCATCCAGACGGCCGCCGAGCCCGACTTCCAGGATCGTGTAGTCCGCTGGTGCACGGGAAAACGCCAGAAACGCGGCACAGGTGGTGATTTCGAAAACCGTGACGGGGTCATCTCCGTTGGCGTTTTCACATTCTTCGAGAAGCGCAGCGAGATCCTGCTCGGGAATCAAACTCCCCGCGACCCGGATCCGTTCGTGAAACCTAACAAGATGGGGCGAAGTATAGACGTGAACCGTGTTATCAGCGGATTCGAGACCCTTTCGGACCATCGCAGCCGTCGAACCCTTGCCGTTTGTCCCGGCGATGTGGACGACAGGGGGAAGGCTCAACTCCGGGCGGCCCAGTGCCGCGAGAAGTCTGTTCATGCGCTCCAGATTCAGGTCGATGAGTTTGGGGTGCAGTCCGGTCAGTCTGTCGAGAATGACATCGCTATGTGAACCGGTCATGCAGTTTTTGCCCCGACCGCCCGTTGCCCGGTTTCGGACTTGTCTTGAATCGGGTCGTTTTCAGGGGGCGGGAGTTGCCCCTTTATGGGCGGAGACATCTTCATCAGCATTCGAACAATGGAGATGAGTTCATCGCGGATGTCTTTCCTGTGCGTTACCCGGTCCAGCATACCCTGTTCCAGCAGGTACTCGGCGCGCTGGAATCCGTCCGGGAGTTTTTCGCGGATGGTCTGTTCAATGACGCGAGGGCCAGCAAATCCGATCAAGGCGCCGGGTTCCGCCAGGTGAATGTCACCAAGCATGGCATAGCTTGCGGTCACTCCGCCGGTCGTCGGATGGGTCAGCACGACAATAAAAGGCAGCTTCGACTCCCGCAGGATCTGAACGGCAGCGGTGGTCTTCGGCATCTGCATGAGCGAGAAGATTCCTTCCTGCATGCGTGCGCCACCGGCCGCAGAGAAAAGTACGAGCGGCGCCATGCGTTTTGCAGCTTCGCTGCATGCGGCAAGGACAGCGTTCCCGACGGCAATTCCCATGGAACCGCCCATGAACAAAAAGTCCTGACCTGCCGCGACGATGGGAGCATCTCCGATTTTTCCGGCCGCCAGGAGCATGGCGTCGTCTTCACCAGTTGCGTTTCGGGCTGCCTTTATCCGCTCGGCGTATTTTTTCTGGTCACGGAATCCCAATGGATCCTGGAGACAGGCCGGTACCGGAATTTCTTCGAAAACGCCGTCATCGAAAAGGGATTCGAACCTTTGCCGTGGTGCAATCGGCATATGGTGGTCGCAATTCGGACATACCTGGAGCGCCTGGGCAAGCTCGCGATGATACAGAAGCGCGCCGCAGTCGTCGCACTTGTTCCAGAGATTGGATGGGACGTCGCGACGGGTGAAAAAGGAACGGAGCTTTGGTCTGACGAAATTCGAAATCCAGTTCATTGAACCAAACCTGTGCCTCGTCGCTGACTTGCGGCCTGATGCACTCTAGTTTGCCCGGTTCACGATGGCAATCTTGGCCTGTTCCGGCTGCTCGATCCCGGCGAACGTGCGGTGGCGGCGACGACGGCGAGGAAAACGACGTAGGCGAAGCAGATGCCGACGAAATCGACAATCGACAAAAGACTGAACTCGGCCTCTTGCCGCGCCGGGTCGGACAAAACGTACAGGCTTAGGCCGGAAAGGTGGTTTTCCAGTCCGAAGAGACACAGCGCAAATGTGTTGTTGGCAAAATGGAGGCCGACTGCGATTCCGATACTTCCGGAACGTGCGGTAACATCACCGGCAATCAGGCCGAAGACCATGGTGGAAAGCACGACCAGAGGCGCGTTCCTGCCGAATGTTTCCGGGTCAAAATGCAGCGCTCCGAACACGAAGGATGGCAGGAACCACCACATCCAGCGGCTGGAGAACCGGGCCGCCAGCTGCTGTTGGAGATAACCCCGGAACAGCAACTCTTCGGAGAAAGCCTGAAGTAGTACGAGAGGCAGCGCCGGAATCATCCAGAGGGCCCAGATGGACACCTGCATGTTTCGCGAAGGTTCAAGCCACAGGAGCACCACCAGCGCCCCCGGCACAAGGACGGCAATCGCGACGAGTACCCCGACACAGAATTGCTGAGCGACAGGGCGGCCGGGAGAAAAAATGAGGGTCCTTGGCGAGCGTCCGTGCATGATCCGGGCCGCAACGGCCATGCCGAGTGACAGGCCGCCAAAACCGAGCAGCAGCCACAGCACCCAGATTGGATTGGTGAGCGAAGGAACCTGAAACGCCTTGAGAATATCGAAGGCAGAAGGGCTGCCGGTGACAGCCAGGACCAGGTGCAGTGTCCCGATCAGCGTGGCAGCGAAACAGGAGGCGCCAAGAATGATGCCGACAAAAAGACGCCACACCTCGGGTGATCGTCGTGCAGGCTCGACAAATTGAAGGAATGCAGGACACAAGACGGGAAGCGGGATTCGGAAAGGCATCACAGGTAGGCGAACTCGCAGGCTATTTCCGCTTCAAACACCCCTCAAGACAAAGAGCGATGGCCCTGATACCACCTCCGTCATTCGGCTTCCGTGATTTTCGGTATCACGGAGTCTCGCCGCAAGGCCTGGCAGAGGCAATGCACGCCTCCGCCGCCGAGCGTGAACATGGACATGTCAGGATCGTGGACTTCGAATCCCAGCGCACGCATCTTCGCGTTCAGTTTCGTGCTGCCCTTCATGGACAGCACCCGGTCGTTGCCCAATGCCACGAGGTTGACGCCAAGGTTCTTCGCTTCCGCATAGCCCACATCGATGAATTCGAACTCCCTGGCTCGTAACCAGTCAACGAGCCAGGATTCGAGAGCGTCCAAACAGGCTACCAACAGCTTTGGCGCCAGCGGTACCACCAGCCCGTCCATATGCACGAACTCGCGGGAAATCGGCGCCACCATGGCCTCCCAGCCTTTCTCGCGCACCCAGGCCGCGACCTGTTCTGCCCCGGCTTCCTCCGAACGTTCGCCACAGTAACCGATCAGGACCGTGCCCGGTTCCAGGATGACGAAATCGCCGCCTTCAAAATGGCCGGCAGTCGCGTATTTCCAGATCGGAATCCGGTTTTCCTGGTAGAATCGAATCGCAGTGACATAGTCTGCACGGCGGCACTTCAGCTGCATGTGGCAGATCAGCGCGCCCCAAGGGGTCATGGCGCTGGAATCCCGGGCGAAAAAGTTTCGGTGCAGCACTTCATCCGGCGCCAGGTAATGGCAGGAAACGCCCGCGGCTTCGTAAATCCGGACCATCTCGGCGTGCTGGGCCATGGCGGTCTGCAGGTTGAAGCGGACCCCGGTCTTCGCCTGGTTCTCCAGGGTGCGGCGGGTGATCGGCCCGGCGTCCACCCAGCGGTAGAATTCCGGCCGGCCCAGGAGCACATCGCGCAAAGGGCCATAATCATTGTCGATCCCCCAGCCGGACGAGGAGGGGGGCCAGATTGTTTCGTTGTTGCTGCTCAATTTGACATGGACTCCTTCAACCTTTCCCAAATGTTCCCCGCAACCCTCGCGAGCCCTGCAATCAGATCAGGATTTGCCCGTCATTCTTCGCAGCAAAGCCTTGACGACCTCGGTTGCATTGAACGCCGCGAGGTTCAGAAAGACCTCCATTTGGTTCGCACCTCCGCGACCGCCGGCGAGATCCGCGAGGCTGCGGATGGCGATGAAAGGCACGTCATTGGCATAGGCGACATGGGCAACGGCAGCGCTTTCCATGTCCAGCACGCGCGCGCCGAAAGTCTCGAAGACCCATGCGCGGAAGGCCGCATTGTCGATAAATGCGGAGCCCGAGCCGCCCGAGCCGCCGACCACGATCCTGGGAATTTCGTCCAGGCAGCGGTCTTCCGCAGTGCAGCGTGATAGCTTGACATCCGCCGCTGCACGGCGTGCCCCGGCAAGCATTGCCTCGTCTGTCGGGAACCAGAACCGGGTCTCCGGCTCACCGGCACCGTGACGGAGCACCGTGACCGAACGCGGGAACATCATGCCGAAGTTCGCGTATGGGTACTCGAAAAACGGTATCGTCGCCCAGCCGTCGTCGCCCTCACGGGCGAAGAGCATTTCGAGGTACTGCCCCCAGCGATCGGCGATAACCACGTCGCCGATGTTCAACCCTGGATCCACACCTCCCGCGATTCCCGAAAACACGATACGCTCGACGCTGAAGTGATCGAGCGCAAGCTGCACGGTCATCGCAGCATTGACAACGCTGATCCCACTGAGGAAGAGGACGACCTGCTGCCCTTCCAGTGTGCCGGTCGCGAAGATGACGCCGTTCAGCGAATGCTCCGATGCGTCTGTGAGTTCCTGCCTCAAGATTGCCATCTCGGGAGCGAAGGCGGAAACCACGGCGACACGCGGTGTTTCGTCGTCCATCCAGTCGTGTGCCTGCGACGGTGAAAGCGCAGTCACCGACAAAAGGAGGGCCATGGCCAGGCTTGCGACCAGGGTCCGAATCGCGTTTGGCGTGAATGTTGGGTGCGGCATGGTCGGTCACGCTCTCTTCGTTCGGATTGATTTTCCCTTCACGGGTCGTGTGAAGAGCCTGCCAATGGCACCTGTCATTAGTCTGCGGCAGCAGTCCACTTGTCCTTCTCGCAATGCTTATCGAAAACACACACACAAATCTGCGCAACGGCGTGACGTCGCGGCAGAACGGATGGTCTTGCCGTTTTTTGTCGATTGCAAGGATTATTTTGGGGATTATATACTTGATTGAAATTCACCGTCTGGCGTGGGTTTCTCGCGGTCGTCTTCCTGGCGATTTTCCACTCTGCGCAACAGGGCGCGGCCTACGTCCTTCGGGGTCGCGCCCCTGTACGCAGGGTTCAGTACCTCGATCGGTTTTCTTTCGTTATCCTCGATCATTCCAGCTTCTCCTTGCCCACCTCGGTTGCAGGAACGCCGACCAGTAGCAGCGGGCACGGGCTGCCAACACCACGCTCTATTCGGCTTTGTAGCTTGGCCCAATGTGTCGTCGCTGCGCCGAACTTGTCAGCGACGAATTTCCTTGCCCAGTCCGCGGCGATCTCTTCAAAGCCCAGCGTTTCATATTGCCCTGGCCGACGATGTTCCGGCGCGACCTTTCCGGTTCGATGCGCAAATCGCCAAGGAGGATCGGCGAGGATTGTCCCAAAAGTCTGTCCATCGAGGTCTACCGCCAAATCTTCGGCGGCACTCACGATACCAAGTCCCGATACATGATCCTCTTTCCGACCATGCGGACAACAACAGCTTCCATCTGTTTCAGCGTATCTTCCTCCCTCACGTTGTGGCGTCCGGCAAACTCATTCACATAGCGATGCAAATGCTTCGCGCTCATGTGATGATAGACGCCGATATACCCGCGCTTCAGCATCGACCAGAACGATTCCATGCCGTTCGTGTGGGCTTGTTCCCGGACATATTCGCCGACCGAATGCTTGACCGCTTCATGATCGAACGGCATTCCCCGATACGCCTTGGCATCGTCGGTGTAGACCTTGGCATCCGGCTCAGCATGGTCTGCAACGAAGCCTTGCAAGGTCGGCGCATCGGTTGATTCGATCACCTTGGCGGCAACCTGGTTGCTCTCACGATCCTTCGCGCCGACAACGGCGGTTTTCCCGACCGCGCCGCGCCCGGTGTCAGCCAGTTCCTCGCGCCTGGCGTTGCTCATGTTCTTGCGTTTGCCGCCCATGTAGGTTTCGTCAACCTCGACCGGGCCAGCGAATGGAACGTCGGCACATTCGCCCGACCACGCTTCCCGGATGCGGTGCAGCATGAACCAAGCCGTCTTTTGCGTCACCTTGATATCCCGATGCAGTTTCATCGAGGACACGCCTTTCAGGCTGGTCATTTCGAGGTAAATGGCAAAGACCCACTTGCGCAACGGAACCTTGGATCGCTCCAGGGCCGTCCCGATCCGCACGGAAAATGCTTGCTGACAACCCTGGCAGTAGTAGGGCAGGCCGGACGTTTTCGCGGCGATCGAAGTTTCGGTGCAACCGCAACGCGGACAGTGCCGGGCATTCGGCCAGATCAGGCTTTCGAACCATTCCGTTGCCGATTGCTCCGTCGGAAACATGTCGGTCAGCTCGATGATGCTGATGCCTTCGCGGTAGTGCTTGCCGGGTGCTGATTTTACCATGACCTTTAACCTCCTGATTCTTTTATAGGAATCATTTGGATTTCAGACAAGTATATAAGCCCCATTATTTTCGAACCGCCTTGGTGGTTGCGGGCAGACACGCGGCTCCGAAAGGTTGCGGTCTCCGGCAGTCGACGTCACAGCTGGGTTCAGTGACCGTGCAAGCTTGGGAAAAACGATCGGCCAGCCGAGCCCCATTCCCGCTGGCCAGATTCCTGATCAACCAGTGCCGGGACGCGGTCCCTGGCTCGGCACCACGCGACTGGCGGCCGCACGAGCGCTCTTGACGCGCCCCATCCAGATGCACAGCGTCGCCACGAGAACGCCGGTACATTCCCGGAGCCCGAATAATGAAATCACCATTTCGCTTCCGGGCGTCATTGCAATGATCCTGTTGATCAAGGCCGGTTGGCCAATGCTGACCCGAGTCGTTTCCGACGCCGAACTTGCCTGCATCCCGGATGAATTTTCCTTTCAAGCCTGGCCTTTGCGCCGCAAGGTCATCTTTGGCAGCGCCATCGTCGCGATTGCGCTTGCCATGTTCACATTTGACGTCCTGCGCGCGTAATAGGGGCAACTCCTCGGGAATTGGATCTGGCCTGAGGGGCTTTTTCCGGCACTCATTGAAGCGATGATCAACGCGAACGGTCGATACTGCTGTCGCGCTTGTTCGGTCGTCAATGTCAGGTTGTTGCGCGCTGCCTGATGAGGTCTGCAAGCCTCGGCACGTCGGGAGCACCGGCAACTCCGAGACGGTTCCTCAGGTAGTCCCAGAATGACAGGCCAAGCTTCTTGCAGGTCTTCTTCCCTCCGATATAGGCATCGCGTGCGGCCCGCCCGGCCTCGCTTCGGGTCCCGAACGAGATCTTGCGCCGGGTGACATGGTCCCGGATGTCGTTTTCAATCCCGTTTGTGTGGAGCGGTGTCTCCGGATGGTCGAGCACGCGCAACAGCTCGTCCCTGTTCGCCTTCAACCGTTCGAGCAACCGGTCGAGGCTGGCATAACCGGTACGCATGCCGAAGATCTGGTCGAACCGTGTCTCCATGACACGCTTGCGCCGCGGGGTGGGGCGTTTCCGGTAGCGGGCAAGGCTGCGGTAGAGCTTCCACATCCTGTCGAGCACCGGAGCGACCCGTTCATGCTGATACGGGGTGTTTCCGTCCAGCTTGCTGACATTGCGCTCTGCATGAATCCAGCACAGGGCATGGAGGTCGCCGACATCGAACTGTCCGGCATCGTCGCTCAGGATCACGGTTCCGGCAATGCGCCCGCCATCGCAGATCGTCCCCCAGAGCGCGCCCTCCGTGGCGACCTTCACCGGGTTCTTCATCCCGGCAATGCCGAGCGCTTCCAGATGGGCCCGCCATTCATCGCCGTCACTGAAGCGCCGCTGCCCATGGGAGGCGAGACGCGCGATCACCGTCCCCGGAAGTTTCCGTTTCCCCATGTAGTCGAGTGCAGCGTCATTGACCGTGTAGGCTTCCTCACCCGCACAGAGATGTTCGAGGAAATCGAGGCGGCTTTTCGAGCCGCTCGACCGGAAATGGGCAAAGAGTTCGTTGCCGATCGCCGTGCAATAACCGTTCTCGGCCTTGTGGCGGGCACCGGTATCGTCGACGTTGAGCCACGAAGCGGTTTCCATGCCGGCCCTCAGCACCTGCTGCTGTTCCGCCACGATGCCCCCGGTGTCCGTGGTCAGGAACCGCCCCACCTGGCGCGCGGAGATGTCCAGGCCCACATCGTTCAGCATCGACGTAATCCGCCCGATCGTCGACTGGCACTGGTAATACAGCATGATCACCAGAGCCTTGACGCCGGGACCGTACTGTTCGCGTCCCGTCGCCACCTCCGGCGGTAACGGCGCTACATGCCGGCTGCCGTCCGGGAACTCCCAGACCTCGCGTCTGTAGGTGACCTCCTCGGCATGGAACACGATGTCGCGGACCGTGTGGTCCTGGTAGCCCTTGTGCACCGCTCCCTCGGGCACGTCGTCGAGACCCACCTTCACCTCACGACGGTGCAGGTGCCGGTTCCGACGCCGCGGGCCGCGACCTTTCCTGCGGTCCTTGCCGGCCTTCCCCGACCCGCCGGACCCGGAAGAGCCCGATGCCGGATCGTCCGTATCATCGCCTTCCGACGACGCCATTCCGCTCGGTTTCATCCGGGGGCGCTTCGGAAGCTTCTTCAGCGCCCGGATCTCGTCGCGCAGGACCATGTTCTCCTCGCGGAGTTCGGTGAGTTGTTGCGCCTGTTCGGCCAGTTGCCGATCCCGGTGCTTGAGCTGCTCGTTCTGTTCTGCAAGTTGCTGATCTCGTTCAGCGAGCCGGTCGAGGGCCACGGTGAGCTGCTCCCGAAACGCGGCAATCCCCGCCCCTGACGCAGCACCGGCGCCTGTCCGAATGTCCGTCTGCGAATCATCCATGCCCCTTGGAATCACAAGTCGATTCCGAAGGGAATCCCCTCATCGGGAAAAACAACCGGAAGTCACGGAATACCCTGTCAGGTCAACCCGAATTCCCGGAAAGATGCCCCTATTACCTGCGCGCAGGGTTTTTGAGGGCGGGCCGGCGAAGGTCCGCGAATTCAGCTTGTTCCGAATCAATCGCAAACAGGCGATTCGGATTCCCGTCGAGTTCGAGTTGCCCGGGGACCGCGCCTTGATCCGCAAGGAGGGAGAGCAGCTTATAAATTGGCTCATACAAAAGGCGGGCCTGTTCGGGCTTCTGTCGCATCGGGAGCGCATGGACAAGGCGAACCCGGACATTACCGATCCGCTGTGCAGGAGAAGGACAAAAAAGAAACGCCCCGCATTGCGGGGCGTTTCCAGGCGATATGAAGGAGGAAAAATCAGGCCATCCACCAACGTTCGCTAATGCGTGACCCGTCGAGTTGCCACAGGTTTCCGAGGTCGGGACCATGAGTAACCCGAGTCGAGTTGGCGTCCACGTAATTCGCGTACATCGGAACAATCGTTCCACCTTCGGCAGACATCAGTTCCTGCATTTCATGGTAGATTTCGCGGCGCCTGTCGGAATCAAGCTCGGCGCGCCCCTCGAAGAGCAACTGCTGGAACCGTTCGTTGTTCCAGTGGTTGTCATTCCACGGGACCCCAATTTCATAGGCCGTCGAGAACATCCAGTCCTCGGTGGCCCTGCCACTCCAGTAACAGGCACACCATGGTTTTTTCAGCCAGACATTTGACCAGTAACCATCCGCCGCTTCCTGGATGACATTGATGTTGATCCCTGCGGCCTGTGCAGACGCCTGGTAGAGTTGTGCGGCATCCACGGCACCGACAAAGGCGGCGTCCGACGCAGACAAGTCGATCGACAGCGAATCCATCCCGGCTTCCTTGAGATGGAAATTCGCCTTGTCCGGATCGTACTCAAGCTGTTCGAGTTCGGCATGATAGTACTGGTTTGCGGGCCCGATCGGGTGATCATTGCCTACCTTGCCATGTCCGAGCAGGATCTTGTCGACCAATTCCTGGCGGTTGACGGCATGCTTGATCGCCTTGCGGACGTTGATGTCGTCGAAAGGAGCGACATTGGTCAGCATCGGGAAGGTGAAGTGCTGGTTGCCGGTAACTTCGAAGATCTCGATGTTCGGATTGGCTCTCAGCAACGGCTCGATCTTGAAGTCCACGCGGTTCACGACATCAACCTGTCCGGTCGACAGCGCGTTCATCCGGGCCGATGCGTCGTTGATGGCGATGGACTCGATGCTGTCGAACCATCCCGCAGTTCCGTCCTTGTAATGGCTGTCAACCCTGACACCAACAAAGCGCACGCCGGGATCGAAGCTCTCGACTCGATACAGGCCGGTTCCGATACCGTTGGCAATCGCTTCCTCAATCATTCCGGCCGGGTACATCAGGATATGGTAGTCGGACATGAGATACGGGAAGTCGGCATTACCCGACTGGAGCGTCAGTTGAATCTGGTGATCCGTCAGCTTTTTCATCTCGACGATCGGTGAAACGATCGGCTTGGCCGCCGATTTCGCGCCTTCGGCCGTATGCATCTGGAGAGACGCGAGCACATCATCGGCACCGAAAGGCTTCCCGTTGTGGAACGTCACGCCCTTTCGAAGGTTGAACGTCCAGACTTTTGCATCAGGCGTAGATTCCCAGCTTTCCGCCAGTTCACCGACAAGTTCGCCGTTGGCTGTCACTTCCGTCAGGCAGTCGAACACGCAACCATGCCCATGAACGATCATGAAGCTGTCCGAATGGGTTCGACCGTCCCAACTGTCAGACGTGTTCGCGCCGGCCACTCCCATGCGCAGGTCGCCTCCACGAGAGGCGCTCGCCACGGCTCCCGTCGACAGGGGGGTCAGCGCCGTGGCGGCTACTGTTGCCGCACCCGTTTTCAGAACGTTGCGGCGGTTCAGGTGTGTCATCATGTCGATCTCCAGTTCTGTTTCATCTCACGTTCCCGGCGCGACGGGTATCGCCACAGGACCACCCCTGAACATTACGTATCTATGGTCGAATGATCAAGATATTCGCGCCGCGGCGGCATCGCCTATGTTGTCGACGCCACGGGCCTTGAGAAGACCGGTAAGCCAGTCCGGGTTCATCTCGGGAACCGAACTGAGCAGCAAGTCGGTGTAGGGGTGATGGGGAGGCGTGAACATCTCCTCCTTGGGGCCTGCCTCGACCACGTTCCCGTCCTTCATGACCACGACGGAATCGGCAATTGCACGGACGGTTGCAAGATCATGCGTGATGAACATGTAGGCGAGATTCAGGCTGTCCTGCAGGCTGGCGAGAAGCTTGAGAATTCCTTCCGCAACCAGCTGGTCGAGGGCCGACGTGACTTCGTCGCAGATGATGAATCTTGGCTCGGCCGCCAGGGCCCGCGCGATTCCAATCCGCTGTTTCTGGCCGCCGGACAATTCGGAGGGCAATCGGTCAATGTAAAGGTCTGGCTCCATTTCGATCTGTTCAAGCAGCTGCTCGACCCGTTTGCGTTTTTCGGACCCCCTCAGACCAATGTAGAATTCCACCGGCCGGCCGATGATTTCCGAAATCCGCTTGCGGGGATTCAACGCCGTGTCCGCCATCTGGTAGATCATTTGCGCCTGGCGAAGCTGATCCTTGCTGCGCTTGCGATAATCGCTGGCCAGTGGGTTGCCTTCGAACTCGATCGTCCCGTTGATGGGCGGCAGCAGGCCGGTAATGCAACGCGCCGCCGTCGATTTGCCCGATCCGGATTCACCGACGACGGCGACCGTCCGGCCGGCGTGGATCTCGAAGCTGACATCATGCAAGACCGGAACCGTGCCGTAGGATGCGGTGACGTTCCTGACGGCGACGACGGGGACCTCGTCCCTGGCGGCAGCAGGCTTCTGTTCACGTCGAAAGCTCCGGACTGCCCACAGCGACTTGGTGTAGTTATCCTTGGGGTCGTCGAGCATGACGCGCGTTGTCGCTTCTTCGACTTCGTCCCCTTTCAGCAGGACCTTGATCCGGTCAGCCATCTGGGCCACGACGGCAAGATCATGAGTAATGTATATCGCCGCCGTGTCGAACTGATCCACGATATCCCTGATTGCGGCGAGTACTTCGATCTGGGTCGTCACGTCGAGGGCGGTGGTCGGCTCGTCGAAAATGATCAGGTCCGGACGGCAGGACATTGCCATCGCCGTCATCGCGCGCTGCAACTGGCCGCCCGAGACCTGGTGAGGATACCGGAACCCGATTTCCGCCGGATTGGGTAGTCGCAGGCGTTCGTAAAGCTCGATCGCATCGGACTGGGATTGCGCTGACGAGAAGACCCTGTGCTGAACCGGTGCCTCCGTATGCTGGTCGATGATCCGGTGTGCCGGGTTGAAACTCGCTGCTGCCGATTGCGCCACATAGGCGATTCTGCGTCCGAGCAGCGATCGTTTGGTCGCGGCATCGGCATTGATCAGGTCGATCCCGTCAAACGCGACACTTCCGCCGGAAATCCTGCAGCCGTCACGCGTAAATCCCATCGCGGCGAGCCCGATCGTGGACTTTCCGGCTCCGGACTCCCCGATCAGTCCCAGCACTTCGCCTGCCTTGAGGTCAAGGTCGACGCCATTGACGATCTGGATCCAGGTTTCGTCCGATTTGCCTTCGATCTTAAGGTCCCGGATTCGGACAAGCGGGGTCGGCTCTGCCATGATGTTATTCCTTGAGGCCCGAACTCTTGTGCAGCATCCAGTCCACAACGAAATTCACTGCGACCGTCAGAAGAGCAATCGCGCCTGCGGCCATGAGCGGCAAGGCTGCCGTGAGCGGGCTGAACGCCGCGAAATTGATGAATTGGGACAGGTCGCGAACCATCGTTCCCCAGTCCGCCAATGGCGGCTGAATCCCGATGCCAAGGAAAGACAGGGCGGCAATGGTCAGGAAGACAAAACAGAACCGCAACCCGAATTCAGCGAGCAACGGGGCGGTCGCGTTCGGAAGAATCTCCCTGAAGATCAGGTACGTCAGGTTTTCACCCCTGATCCGGGCGGCCTCGATGTAATCCATGACTACGATGTTGAGTCCGACGGCGCGCGCCAGGCGATAGACCCGGGTACTGTCCAGAAAGGCAATGATGACAACCATGTAAACCATGATCAGTGCCTTGTCGGACCCGGCCCAGGCCGTTGCGATAGTCATCAGCAGCAAGGCGAAGATCAGCTGCGGAATGGCCATGAGCGCATCAACGATTCTGGATGTGATCTGATCGACCCATCCGCCGAGAGCCGCAGCCAGGAAACCGAAGGTCGCGCCGATCAGGAAGGCAAGGCAGGTGGTCACGAACGCAATCCCGACCGTGTTTTGGGCGCCGTAAATCAGGCGGGACAGGAGGTCCCGGCCGAGTTGGTCTGTCCCGAGGAGAAAATTCGGGTTGCCGCCAAGCTCGGGATTGCCGCCCGGCAGAACATTGATCGAATCAAAGACTTCCGCCTGACCGTAGGGAGCAATCAGGTCGGCAAAGATGGCAAGAACGGCATAGACCAGAATGGTCAGGATGCCGAATGCGGCCGTAATGGGCATATCGCGAAAGATCTTCCTGGACATTTCCGTCCCGGCATGGCGGCCAAGGAGGCGAAAAAGGAATCCCGATATCGAGAAAAAGATCAGTCCGTTCACGGCCCATATGAAAAACGTGACGTCCCTGAAAAAATAGAGAATGACTGACCAGTACAGTGCAACGAAGGCCAGCACGAAACCGAACGCGACCATGTAGTTCATGTCGCGGAAGTAAACGTACAACGCTTCCCGTTTCCACGGGACCCGCTGGCCGGCGAAGCGAAACACCCATGCCGCGATAAACATTGCAACCAGCCAGACCAGCAACTGCGCCAAGAATGTCATGGACCGGTCCTCATTTCGGGTGGCGGAGGCGTGGATTCGATATGATAGACAGGACATCCGCCAGCAAATTGAGGAGAATATAGGCTGACGCGAAGATCAGGCAGCATGCCTGAACGACCGGGATGTCCCGGATCTTGACACTGTCAACGAACAGCTGGCCGATCCCCGGGTAGACAAAGACAACTTCGACAACCACAACTCCTGTCACCAGGTAAGCAAGGTTGAGCGCAATCACGTTGATGATCGGCGCCAGCGCGTTGGGCAGCGCGTGCACCACGATAACCCGAAAAGGGTTGATCCCCTTGAGTCTCGCCATTTCGATGTAGGGAGACGCGAGCAGGTTGATGATTGCCGCCCGTGTCATCCGCATCATGTGCGCAGTCACGACGAGCGTCAGCGTCAGGGCCGGAAGCATGGTCCTCTCGAGACGATCACCGAAAGACATGTCCGCGTAGATGTTGGACAGGGACGGGAAGACCGGGGTCAGGACTGCCAGGAAAAGGATGAGGATGTAGGCGAGAAAGAATTCCGGCGATGAAATCGATGACAGCGTACCGATATTGACTGCCCTGTCGTAGGCCGAATTCCTGAACAGGGCGGCGAGGATTCCGAGGATTAGTGACAGGGGCACTGAAATGATGGCCGCAACCATGGCCAGGAACAGGGTGTTCTTGAATCGCGGTTCCAGTTGCGCGGCAACAGAACCTATACCGCCCTTTC
This sequence comes from Paracoccaceae bacterium, assembly GCA_963664045.2. Lineage (GTDB taxonomy): Bacteria > Pseudomonadota > Alphaproteobacteria > Rhodobacterales > Rhodobacteraceae > JAPPHA01. The sequence continues at coordinate 286,606 of CAXXGT010000012.1, forward strand.
CGGCTGCTTCGCCTGCAAACGCGTTAAAGTTCGCCTGGGCGAAACTCGTGCCGAAATCCCCTGTCAGAACGCCGGACAGCCAGTCGAAATACCGGACAACGGCAGGTTTGTTGAGGCCAAGGTCTTCCCGGATCGAGGCGACCGCCTCCGGTGTTGCACCCTGTCCAAGGATGGCTTCGGCAAAGTCCCCCGGCAGGAGATTGACGGAAAGAAAGATCAGCACCGAAACGGCAAAGAGGGTAACGACACCCAAACCCAGTCGCTGTAGAACGATGACTGCGAGCGACTTCATAAATCAGTTCCCAACATGGTTCGGTCAATACCGCCTTCTGAGTGGATTAACAAATACTGTTATGTCCGCACGCAGCAGGTCGCCAGCCGTCATGATCGTCACCGTTCAGCAGCCTGTGCGATCATGTCCATCGTGTGCAGCAATCGCGACGCAATCCCGGGTTCGGTTATCGAATGACCGGCGTCCTGAACCACGAAGAGCTTTGAGCGGGGCCACGCAGCGTGCAGCGTGAAGGCCGCCGAGGGCGGGCAGATCATGTCATAGCGACCTTGAACGATCGTTCCGGGAATGTGCTGAATCGCCGTCATGTTCCCGAGAATCTGGTCATCGCTCTCGAGAAATCCCTTGTGCGTGAAGTAGTGGTTTTCAAGCCGGGCAAAGGCGAGGGCGTAGTTGGCCGGCACTGACGCCGACTCGTCGGCTGCTCCCATTGACGCGAGGGCGTTTTCCCAACCTGTCCAGGCTGCCGCGTATTTCGCCTGTATCTCCGGGTCGGGGCCGAAAAGGCCCCGATGGAATCCGGCGATCACGTCGTTCCGCTCGCTCTCCGGGAGAGCTTCGACGAATCGTTGCCACTGGTCGGGAAAAAAGGTCGCAGCGCCGCCTCCATAGAACCATTCGAGTTCCTGGCGGGTGAACAGGAATGGTCCTCTCAGCACCAGTTGCCGTACCCGGTCGGGGTGTTTCTGGGCATAGAGGATTCCAAGCGTCGCGCCCCAGGAGCCGCCAAACACGATCCAGACGGCGACCCCGAGAAGGGACCGGATTGTCTCGATGTCCTCGATAAGGTGCCAGGTCGTGTTGTTCTCAACCGAGGCATGGGGCAGGGACTTGCCGCATCCGCGCTGGTCAAAAAGCGTCACGTGAAAGATCCGGGGATCGAAGAATCTTCGGATGTTCGGGTGAATCCCCCCTCCCGGACCGCCATGCAGGACCACGACCGGAATTCCGCCGGGGGATCCGTATTGCTCGACATAGATTCGATGTCCGCCGGAAACCTCGACCATGCGGCAATCGAATGGATGGCCCGGTGGGTAGAGCCGTGTCGGAACGGAGCGATGGTCCAAGTGTTCGGCGCGATGCATGTTCGACTTGTTGTCCTGAGCCCGCGTTCGCTAAGATGTCTTCGGGTGCAAATTTCCCTGATGCAGCAATGCACGTATTCGTGGCGGGATGGAAGTGCAAGAATGACGAGGCCCGGAAGTTCCGCTGATCCGCAGGAAGTCGCGAAATTCGAGGCCATGGCCTCAGAGTGGTGGTCTGCCGACGGAAAGTTCCGTCCCCTTCACATGTTGAACCCATGTCGGCTGGATTACATTCTCGGCCAGGTTTGCGCCGAGTTCCAGCGTGACCGGCGCGATGCGAAGCCGTTTCGGGATCTGAAACTCGTTGACATCGGCTGTGGCGGGGGGTTGATCTGCGAGCCCATGGCCCGCCTGGGCGCCGATGTGACGGGTGTTGATGCGTCCGAGGCAAGTATCGGTGCGGCGAAAGCGCATGCGGAACAATCGGGACTCGACATCCGGTACCTGTGTTCGACGGCGGAATCGCTTGTCGAACGCGGCGAGAGCTTTGACATCGTTCTCGCCATGGAGGTCATTGAACATGTTCCGGACCCGGGCGCCTTTGTCGATGCGTGCGCCGCACTCCTGAACCCCGGAGGGCTGATGATCTGTTCGACGATCAACCGGACGGCCCGGAGTTTCGTCATGGCGATCGTCGGTGCGGAATACGTGCTTCGGTGGCTTCCGCGAGGCACGCATGACTGGCGCCGGTTCCTGGCGCCAGCGGAGCTCGACATACTGATGGTTGCAGCCGGGTTGGAGCCGTTGGATTGCAAGGGCCTTGTCTTCAGCCCGATCTCGAGGTCCTGGTCCATCTCGTTTCGGGACACGAGCGTGAATTACGTTTCGGCCTGCGTTCGGCTTCAATAGGTTTTTGAGACGACAGTTCGGCCACATCGGCGGTGCAAGCCGAAACTGGTCCGCATTTCCTTCGAGAATGTGTCGGTGAGGTCAAACACGGAGATTTCCGTGGGTTGGCTGTGGCAATGCCAGCGCACCGTGCCCGGCGAGCGCCAGTTCGACGCCCCGTAGCAGGTTCCGGAGACATGCGAGATGTCAACAAGGGTTTCCGCCGGAAGAACCGGATACCCGAGCGCCGCCAGCGTGTCCCCGGACAGACGACGAAAGCTCAGACCCAGCACCCGCGAGACCAGGTCGGGGTATCAACACACTTCGTGCAAAAAATGAACGTCAAGGACCCGGCGCAATGCCTCTTGTCCGGATGAAGTGACAGAGTGATTGCCCGGTGATTTTCAATCGATCTGTCATTATAGGGTGCAACCGGAACGACAAGCGAACCCGGGGGCAGTGCGTCGTGGAAAGGCGTGGTCAACGGAGTGGGATGGCCGACGCGCCCTTCGATTTCTGGTAGACTTCAGAGAGAGCCCTGTAGAGTTTGTCAAGTCGCGCCGCCTGCTCGATCAGGGGCCGGCGCTCGGAATCGTCGAGACAATCGATTTCATCCCTGATGCTCCAGCATGACCAATAAGCATTCCTTCGGTTGTACTGACCTTCTTCCAGGCGGAAGACTTCACCGAGGATCCTCAGATCATGCGGTATCGCAAAGCTGTCGCGGCTGTTCTCATGGCTGAAGAGATAAAAGAAGTTGTCAAAGCCGGCCCATGTGATCGCAGAGAGGCACAACGAACAAGGCTCGTGCGTCGACAGAAAGACCAGTTCATCCGTCCCGGGACGCTCCTCCAACTCGTAAAAGCTCTTGAGGCACTGGATTTCGCCGTGCCAGAGAGGATTGGCAATCTCGTTGTTCGTGTCCGCCAGGACGAGGCCCAGGTCCGTTTTCCTCAGAAGTGCGGCGCCGAAAACCTTGTTGCCGGCGGCAACACCACGCGTCGTCAGCGGCAAGATATCGGTTTCGATCGTCTCAAGGAGTCTGGAAAGAAAGTGAGCCCGGTCTCCGGGAAGTTTGAAAGATCCGCTTTCAGTCATTCGGGGTTCGTCCCTGGTCGCAGACGACTCTCGCGACAAAGAGGATTCGAGGCACGACCACCTCCCGGGTTTCCAAGCGGAGCCTCACATTGCATTTTACATCTTCCTTGCTGTCGGCCGAGCGGGCGTAGATTCCCTGCCCCGACGTGTGAGCGATGGCCATACCGCGCGGAAGGGTCCAACTCATCGCCATGCGACCGGCCTGGCGTCCCTCGCGGCCGAGGACCGTCTACTGGCCATCCGCATACAGCACCGACAACGGGTCCTCGGGCGATAACGCTGCGGCAGTCGTTTTGCGCCGTTCGCCAACCAGCGAACGACAGGACAACACCCTTCATGGTGCACTTGGCGATCCGGATGTCAAACCGCCGGACGGGGATGGCCTGGCGCAGAACCTCGCGCGCCAGTACCGACGGGTCGTTCCCGGGTGAAGCGGCGGATGAGGTGCACCGTCGCGCCCTTCCACGCGCAGATATCCTGATCACAGTCTCCCTCGCGACCAGGTCCAGTCTCGCGTCGTCCCCGGCATCTGCTCCTCGAACACCGAAAAATCCTCGGGTTCTGCTCGTACCAGGCAGTCCGTACGACAATCTGGATGCCAGTCCCGATGGCGACGGCCGTTGCCGCTACTGCCAGGTTCGGTTGGTCCCTCTTCGGCCGACCCTGGCGCCTCCGGCGTCCGGATCCTGTCGTCCCAACAATCTGGAAGTCTCGGTCAGGTCTGTCAGGGATAGAACCGGCTCCCTTCAGGTCCGATGCATTCCCCGACAAGCTGCACAGATTACGGACAAGAACCGGATTTCGATCGCATGTCGGTCTCAGCTGCAGCGGGTCGTCGTTCCATGACATGAATCCGGTTGGAAGGGTTCTCTGTTCAGATGACCGCCTTTTCAATGAAAGGCTCATTACGGGCAATTCGTTCGTAGTTGAACGGGGTGAGGTCGAGGCTGCGGTAGTTCCCGTAGGTCAGGTATTCCGCGGTCGCGCGACCCATCGCCGGCGACTGTTGCAGGCCGTGCCCGGAAAACCCGTTCAAGAAATGGAAATTTCCGACTTTCGTGTGTGGACCGATGATCGCGTTCTGATCGAAGGTGTTGAATGCGTAGTGCCCCACCCATGAATTGACCAGCCGGATTGTCTCGAAACGGGGGATGCGTTCAGCCAGGATTGGCCACACCTTTTCCTCCCAAAGGCCGTGATCCATGGTGAAATCATCCGCCTCGACAGCGGGGTCCACGTCAGGGCCGCAACCCGCGAGGTAATGCCCGACTCCTTCCTGGCGGACGTGGACACCCGAAGGATCGATGGTGAGCGGAAGGTCGCGTTCGAGGGGCCGTTCCGCGGTGAACACGTAACTGTACCGCTTGCGTGGCTCGACAGGGATGTCGATTCCGGCCATGAGCGCAACCCTGGAGGCACGCGGTCCGGCGGCATTGACAACATGGCCGCACGACACCCGGTCCCCCGAGGCGAGTTTAATGCTCTCGATTCGCCTGCCCGCGGAATCGCGGGTCATCGAGACGACTTCATTCTCCAGGTATTCGATGCCCCGGGATTGCGCGGAACGGCGCCACCAGTCGAATACGGTCGGGCCGTCCCAGAATCCCTCGTCGCGTGTGTTGTGACTGCCAAGAAGAATATCGTCGAGCACGTAGAACGGATATTCCGCGAGGATTTCGTCCGGAGTCATCAGGCGGGTTCCGGCTCCGGCGGCACGTTGAACCTTGTGGCTTTCCCTGAGGGTATCCGCGGAAGCTTCGTTGCCGGCGAGGTACATGTAGCCGAAGTTGTGGATCGACAGCTCCGGGACCCGTGTATCTCCTCCCATGTAGGTCCGGAAATTCTTGACGAATTCCGCAGCGAACTGGGAGCAGCGGATATTGATTTCGGTCGAAAACTGCTGGCGCATGCAGCTGTTCGTATGTGCCGTCGAGGCGAATTCATAAGTCGGGTCGCGCTCGACCACCAGGACGCGGCCATCGAAATCGTCATTGTCGGAGAGGAACCAGGCGACAGACGACCCGAGCATTGCTCCCCCGACGATGACGACGTCATAGGAGGCATGAAGCGGGGTGCCGCGGAAATGTCCGTCGTCCATCGGAGTTCATCCTGGTGAGCAGGACGGCGGCGCACCACTGACCGCGCAATCGGAGCCGCGCTCCCGAGTCGTGTGAAGTCGATGCACGCGCCTGCTCTGGTACGGGCCCACGCTCTTTCGATCAGTGGCCGACATTCAGGCGGCAGAAACACGATGCCTTGACGGGCACATCTGCGCGCGCGCGCGCAAGCTCGAGTCTTTGTCGAACGATGGCGGCGAGATCGCGTTTCCCGAGCCGCTCGAGACATTCGTGGTACCCGCTCAGACTCCAGACATTGTCCGGGTGCTGACAGGCCCGGCGAAGCGTACGGTCAAAACCGAGGTCAGCGCGGTACACGGCTTCGGCTTCCTCGACCCGTCCCTGTTCGAGCAGCAGTGCGCCGAGGGCATGGCGCACCGGTTGCATCCATCCCCAGGGTTCATCGTAGGGAAGGCCGTCATCGAGCTCGACGGCGGCGCGAAGATGGGAGAACCCTTCATCGATATCTCCAAGCCGGTACCGGATCTCACCGAGCATCATTTCACGGGCGACGGCAAGAATGTCCCGGCAGGAGTTGTTAAAAAGATACCGGGAGTCGGGGACGGCAACCAGGGCGGCGTCAAAGGCTTCCGCCTCCCGCTCTGCCTCGCTGGTCTGGCGGAGTGAAGCGTGGGCAACCGCCCGGGCATATCTCATCGTTGCGGTCGTCACGCAATAGAGCCCCTGGTCACGCGGCAAGTCCTGTTTGATGATGTCGGTCCACTTGCCGAAACGGACGAGCACATGCTGCTTGATCGGAACAAATCCTTCGAGCCAGTCCGCCATGGGCGGAGACTGTGTTCGCAGCAATTCCTCGGGCAGCGTGCTGTTCATCTCCCCGGAGGTGCTGATCGCCGCTTCGTAATGGCCGAGAAACATCGCTCCGTAGACCTTGAAGTGATAGTTGTGGCACCTGTACAGCGTGTAGAAATTGATCGGGCCCGACGACTCAAGGAATCGCCTGTCTGCTTCGATCGCCTCCTCGTTCGACGTGATCACCGACATGTAGTCACCGCACAGGACGTCAATGTGTGTCGGCATGTGCTGCAGGTGACCGGCATCCGGAACCAGGCCGCGGAGCTGGTCGCACGCGGGAAGCGCCTTTTCGGGGAAAGGCGACATCTCCATCAGGTGAATATACATGTGCAGCAGACCCGGGTGCGGGCTTTCACCTGAATCCGCGATCCGCCTCATGGCGCGTTCGAGAACGTCCCGCGCCTCTGCCGTGTCGGCGTCCGCAGGGATTTCACCGGTCTCCAGGTTCCACAATGCCCAGGGTGTCCTGTTCATCAGCGCTTCGGCGAAAAGGGCCGCGACATCGGCGTCGTCGGCGTGCCTGGCGTTGACTCTTCGCATGGCAGCAGCATAGGCGTCGTTCCATGGGCACATGTCCTCCACGGGTACGTCCGATTGGTAACGCTGCTGAAGTGCGTCAATCAGGTCTTTTTCCAAGGATGTGCAGCCTGAAGCGAGTTCCTGTGCTCGACGCGCGGTCCGATGTGCCGCTGCAACCGCTTCGGCAGCTTCGTCTGCACCGAAAGCCTCCCAGGGCTTGTTGTAGTTGGGGCCGGTCGCGTAGGAGATTCCCCAATAGGCCATTGCGCAGTTCGGGTCCTCCGAAGCGGCTTTTCGAAAACACGCGATTGCCTCTTCGTGATTGAATCCGTAGGTCCAGGCGAGCCCCCTGTCGAACCATGCCTGGGCTTCGGGCGAGGATGTGGTTATCGGGCAATCTAACGTCCCGAGATCGAACTCATATTCCATCGGAATCCTCCTTGTTCCGGGTTTTGTTGGCAGCGCCGCCGAAATACGCCTCCCTGACATGCGCATTGTCACGCAACTGATCGGCCGTTCCGCTCAGCCGGATTTCGCCCGTCTCCAGTACATGGATGGTTCGGGCAAGATGCAGTGCAAAATTGACATTCTGTTCGGTCAGGAGAATTGTCAGGTTGTAGATCCTGTTCATGCGGACGAGTGCGTCCGAGATATCCTGGCACACCTTCGGTGCCAATCCGATCGTCGGCTCGTCGACAATCAGAAGCCGCGGGCTCGACATGAGGGCGCGGCCGAGCGAAACCATTTGCCGCTCGCCGCCACTCTGCGTTCGCGTTTCCTGGGCATGCCGGTCCCTGAGCACCGGAAACAGGTCGTAAACGATTTCGAGGTTTCGCTCGGCGTCGCCCGGTGCCGTGTAGGCGCCCACAAGAAGATTGTCGCGGACTCCGAGATACGGGAACAGGTGTCCGCGTTCAGGTGCATAGCCAATGCCCGCCCTGACCCGGGCCTGTGGAGGCTTGCCGGAAATGTCTTCCTGATCGAATCGAATTTCGCCGCGAATGTCGACGAGTCCGAGTATGGCGTCGAGAAGCGTGGACTTCCCGGCGCCATTCGGCCCGATGATCGCGGTGATCGATCCGGGCTCGACGGTGAGCGAAACGCCATGGAGCGAGCAAGCCTTGCCGTAATAGGCTTCGAGATCGCTGATTTCGAGCAATGCCATTCCGATAATCCCGCCCCGCTATCCGAGATAGGCGTCCCTGACTCGTTCGTCTGCCAGGACGTCATCGAAAGAACCTTCAGCGATCACTTCGCCGAATGACATGACGACAAGACGGTCAACGAGCGGACGAAGCGACTTCAGGTCATGGCTGACAATCAGGAAACTGATGCCACGTTCCCTCTTTCCGAGAAGCAGCTCGGTCAACTGGGCGATTTCCCCGTAAGTCAGGCCGGCAAAGACCTCGTCGAGCAGCATGAGATCGGGTTGCGTCGCGAGGACCCGCGCCAGTTCGAGCTTCCGCAGCTCGCCCATGGACAATTGTCCCGGAAGGAGATGCGCTTCTCGATCCCCGAACCCGACATCCCTGACGATGGCCCACTCGTCATCTTCGGGCTCGCTGTCCAAAATCAGGCGCACAATGCTGTCCGGCATGGAGCCGACCCTGACGTTTTCGAATACGCTCATCTCTCCAAAGGGCCTGGGAATCTGGTACGTGCGGCCAATCCCCCTGCGGACCCTGAGATGAGACTGCAGGCGGGTAATGTCCTCGCCGTCGTAACGTATGGCCCCGCTGTCGGGCCTATGTTCGCCCATCACGACGCTGAACGCCGTCGTCTTTCCTGCTCCGTTCGGACCGATCAGTCCCAGAGACTCTCCCTTGTCCAGGGCGAAGGACAGGTTGTTGACTGCAACCAGGCCGCCGAACCGCTTGGTAATGCCATCAAGTTCCAGAAGGCGGCTCATTTCGACGGTCCCACGGCCAGAAACCGTGTACGGAGACTGTCGTGCAGCCATGAAATCATGCTGTAGATGCCCTTTGGCTGCACGACATAAACGATGAGTGCGATACTTCCGTAGATCAGGAAACGTTCCGGTCCGGGGATGAACGGCCTGAGGTATTCGAGCAGGAACGTCAGGAAATAGGCCCCGAGAATCGGGCCGGCAATCGTCGTCGATCCACCGATCAGGGCGGCGACCATGATGGTGAACAGGAAATTGATGTCGAAAAGCGCGCGCGGCGACAGCGACCCGAGATAATGGACGTAAAAGGCGCCGCCGATCCCGGCGACGGCTGCGCTGACCCCGAACGCGAAAAGCTTGAGCCGGAATGTGCTGAGCCCGGATGACTTGACAGCGTCTTCATCCATCCGCACGGCCGCGAGCGCCGAACCAATCCGGGTCCGCACAAGCAGCCACAAAGTGATGCCGACCGCCAGTAACAGGCCCAGCGTAAGGTAATAGTTGGGAATGGCGCCACTGACGACGGTATCGAGATTGGAAAGGCCGCGAGTCCCTCCGGTGATCTTGGGAGCGATGACCTGCGTCAACTGGTACATGAGTTCCATGAACGCCAGCGTGACCAGTGCGAAATAGGTTCCCCTGATCCGGAGAGCCGGCACGAAAAACAGCAATCCCCCGATCAGCGTCATGAGGACGGCAGCCGGAATGCTTGCCACCAGGGGAACGTCAAGGTGAAGCGTGAGGATTGCCGAAGTGTACGCCGCGATACCAATCAGGAACGGGTGCCCGAAGCTGACATAACCGGTTCGACCAGAGATGAAATCCCAACTCAGGGCAAAAAGGGCGAGGAAATTGCCGAATATCGCGATGCGTACAAACCCTGTTGATGCAAACAGGGGCAACACGCTCATGCCGAGCGCAAAGATGACCCAGCCGGCAAGCTGACGCCGGAAAACGACGGCATTTGCTGCGCTAGACGTCGCCACGACCGAACAGGCCTTTCGGTGCCATGACCAGGACCACGATGATCAGGACCATGGTGAAGACCCCTCTCAACTCTGCCGCAATGTATGTCGTGGTGAGGATTTCCATGAATCCGATGATGTGCGCAACGACGAGACTGCCGACGATACTGCCGATTCCGCCGACGACAACGACCGCGACGGCAACGATCAGAGGCGCGACCCACATCCCGGGATGGAGCTGCGTATAGGTCGCAAAGAACACGCCCGCCAATGCTCCGAGTCCGCCCGAAATCGCCCAGGTCAGGAGGTTCATGTGGTCAGGATTGACGCCGGAAATGATCGCGCCCTTTCGGTTCATGGAAACGGCCTGAATGGCGCGCCCGTGGCGCGTGAACCGGACGAACAGCAGCAGTACGACGATCGCGATCCAGCTGATCACCATTGCGACAAGGATGTTGTACGTGACGAAAAGGTCTTCGTATCGAAACACACCCTGAACCACCGGCCACATGCTCTTCGACGTCGAGCGGTAGATCAGGATTATCAGCGCCTGAACCACAACAGCCAGGATCAGTGTCGAGATCGCAACGGCTTTCGGGTTGTCGAGCAACCGTCGAACCAGGAGGCGATAGACCAGGACCGCAAAGATTGCCCCTGCCAGAACGGCGACGACAAAGCCTGCCGCCTTGGGCAGTTTTTCAACCTGAACGACCGTATAATAGGCGTAACCCCCGATCATCAGGTAAACACCGTAGGCGAGGTTCAATACGCGCCCGACGCTGAACACCATGGTGAAGCCAACGGCGATCAGCGCGTACAGGCCGCTCAGTGCAAGCCCCTGAACGATGAGATTGATCATCTGTTCCCGGTCGGGAGTGTCGAGACAGCAAAGTCGCCGGTGACCGGGAGCCGCCATGGCGGCTCCCGGTCAACCCGGAAGTCTGCTATTGAACCCAGGGAGGCAATTCAAAGGATCCGGTCGCGTATTTGGGCGGGTAAACCACCTTTTGCGATCCGTCGTGGTACCATTGCACGATGACCATTGGCGGTACGCCGTCATCAAACGGGGCCTCCATGTCGAACTTGATGTTGTGCGTGTACTCGCGGCCCGTTCTTGGCTCGATCTCACCGGGTTTCCAGTATGCGTAACGGTGCCACATTATGCCGTCCTTTTCGAGAATGACGTCCGTTGCTTCCATTTCACGGACCCAGTCGTCGAGTGGCTCGAATCCACCGGCGCGTTCAGCGGCTGCGATCGCGTTCTTCACGCCATAATAGGCGTTGAAGCCGTTGAAATGCGGGAATATCGGCCGACTGTCGCCATGGCGGCTGACATACTCGTCGACAAATGCCTGCGAAACAGGATCGAGTTCCATACCGATCGAGGGTAACGGGCTGAATGTCGATGACCCTCCGGCCGCGCCTCCCGTGTCATCCCAGAAGTCCAGGCCCATCGCCGCGACATTGATGCCGGTCAGGGGGACGGGAACCTGCAGTTTCACGTACTGCGAAGACGGGACCTGGCTGTTGACCGCGGAAATCAGGAACAGGAAATCCGGATCGAGGGACGCCGCCTTGTTGTAGATCGGGGCAAAATCGACGGTTTGCGTGTCGTACACGATCGTGTCGATGACATCGATGTTGGCCTGCGCCTTCAGCTCGGCCGCGATGAACTCCGCGACACCGCCACCAAATGCCGTGTCCTCCTGGAGAATGACCGTCGTGCTCCAGCCCATCTCCTCCGCGAGGACATCCCTGCCAAAGTCGATGTAGACGGTTCCGAGGGCATAGTCGTTTCCGACGTTCATGAAGTACATCTTGTACTTGTCGTATTCCTCGACCACGAGGTCGATAATGCCGATGTAGGACGTCCACGTGTCGAGCGTAGGCGTTCGGTATTCCGCCATGCGTGGCAGCCAGGCGAGCGAGACGTCGTCGATTGATCCCGACACGATAAAGTCCGCGTTCTCGACTTCGTTCAGGTACTCGTAGGCCTTGACGCCTTCGGTCGGATCTTCCCTGGTGTCGGCTGCGACGAGCCTGATCTGGCGTCCTCCCAGTGCTCCGCCCGCGGCATTCAGCTCATCTACTGCAATTTCCGCGCCCCTGAGGGCGCTGAGACCGACATCGGATGACAATGACCCGATGTAGCCGACCACGAGTTCTTCCTGTGCGTGCGCGGAAAATGCGCCTGCTGACGCGAGCGCAAGTGCTCCGGCCAGCGCTGAAACGGTGCGGCCTGGTCCGGCGTGAATTCTGAATTCCATGATTTTCTCCAGATTTTGGCGAATTCCCGGGAATCCGCCCGTCTTTGAGGAACAGAACGCAATCTACATCAAACATGCATGGCTTCAACATGTATCGCCTACTTCGGGCCTTTACGGCGATGAGGCGATTTCATGTCGTGCAGAAAGGAGTTTTCCTCGCGGAATTGTGCGCACAGACAGGCGCACCTTCAAGAAAAACTGTGTCATTCTTGAGATGTACGCCACAATGGCGGACATATCATCGTTTATCAACACGGGAGACAGGAAAGTGGCCGGGGGAGGTGAATTGAAGCACGAGCGCGTTCACCTCCGCCCCGGTGCCAGGAACGAGCGCAATCTTGAACGGGCGGCAGCCCATGTGGAAACAACGGTCAGCCGGTTTGTGCTCGGTCATGTTGGCGTTGCTGCCGAGCGTGTTATTGAGGCAGGAGAGCGAATCGTGCTGCCGGCAACTGACTGGGACGCTTTCCACGAGGCGTTGCCCGGCCCACCTGCGCCAAATGCCGCACAGAGGCGAGCCGCCCGTCGTTACCGCGAACGCTTAAGTGGATGAACCGCCACTCCTGATTGAGCCACTCGGCTTGCATCATGACCGCTCCGCCTTTTCCTGCGGAGAGCCCGCCCTCGACAGGCATATACGTCGCCAGGCCTCGCACGATGCGCGTCGGCGGGTTGCGCAGGTCTTTGTCGCGGTGACCGAGAAATCCTGAAAAATCACCGGTCATATCACCTTGAGTGCGGCGAGCTTCGAGAAGGACGACCTGCCGGGAGAGTTGGCCAAGCGGTTGCCCCACTATCCTGTGCCGGCGGCCGTGATCGGTCGGCTCGCAGTCGATCACTGCAGCCAGGGGCTGGGGGTTCGAAGGAACGCGGCAAGACGAGAGCGATTGAACGGTGCCCACTCGCCGTCGAGGCCGAAGATATCCAACTGGATTAATGTCGAAATACGTATGGACCAGGTCGACGACAATATTCTCGCCGCCATTGAGCGCATCTGCCTGTACGTCGGTCAAAGCGAATGGCACGAACCCTGGATTTAGATAGGATGTGGCCGACCGGAGGCTATTGGCGGCAAGTTTGGAAATTGGAATCGCTCAACTACTGGATCGTCCTGGCCCGACAAATTTGCCAAAAGCGATGCAGACCCGAGCAGCTCCGTCGTTGAACCATGCACTCCGCGGCGCCACTGATTTCCGCCTGGTGTTGATTGTCGGCGTCGACGATGGGTTTCTGCAGCAGCCGGAGAAGCCTCGAGACTCAGAGAACGATCTTCCCCGTTTCGTCGTGAACGATTGCGTCAACCTCGATCTCGACCATCATTCCGGGTGTTGTCAGTCCAGCCTCAACGGCGGAAGTTACCGGGAATATTCCGTCAAAAACCTCTCCATGAGCCCGGGTAAATTCCCACGCGGTCTTCATGTCTGCAAGAAAAGCACGGGTTCTGACAACGTGACCAAGTTCAGCCCCGACATCCGACAAGGCCTTATCGATCCGCTCAAAAACGTACAGTGTCTGGGCATAGGTATCGCCCGGGGCATGCAGGCGCCCCGAGGGTTCAATTGCCGTTGTCCCGGCAACGGCGACAAATGGACCGACACGCTTGGCGCGGGAGTACTTGCCGACTTCCTCGAACCTGCCGCCGCCCGATGCGGTACGGACCGTCATCACCGTGCCGGCATCCCGACGCTCTCGAGCCGGGATCGGACGGCAGCAGCCGCGGCGTGGAGATTCGCCATTTCCCCCTCCGACAGCGGCATCGTGTCAACCTCGATCAGTCCCTTGACGCCAAGGATACAGGGGACACCGAGGGCGACGTCCGAGATCCCGAACTCGCCCTCGAGGCGAACCGTCACGGGCACGGCCCCGACGAGCGCCCCGCGCATGTGATCAAGGATCTCCATCGTGGCGTGGGCCGGTGCGACGGATGCGGACGCAGTTCTGCGGATTTCCAGCACGCGTGCCCCGGCGCCCAGCGTCTCTTCGCGGCAGGCCTCGAGTCTTTCCCCGGTCACGAACCTGAGAACCGGCAGGCCGCGTATCCTGGCAAGGGAGATCAACGGGACCATCTCGTCGCCGTGACTGCCGATCACCATGGCTTCAACCTCGCCAATTGCGACGCCGGTGGCGCGCGCAAGCGATTCGCGGAAACGCGCTGAATCAAGTGTTCCAGCCATGCCAAGCACCCGCTCGCGCGGGAACCCGGTTTCGGCGAGCATTTCGGCGGTCATCTCGTCAAGCGGATTCGAAACCACGATAACCACCGCGTCCGGGGCAGCCACGCGAATCGTGTCGGCCAGGTTGCGCATGACGCGGGCATTCGTTCGCGCAAGGTCCGGACGACTCATGCCCGGGGACCGGGGACGCCCGGCCGTGACGACGATGACATCCGAGCCTTCCGTCAACCCGGCGTCCGTTCCGCCTGCGGCCCGGCAACCGGTTCGCGACACTCCCTGCGCATGGTTGATGTCCATGGCCAGTGACTCTGCAAGCCCGGGAAGCACATCAACGATTGCCAGGGTGTCAGCGATATCCCGATTCGCGATCAGTTGTGCGAGATTGGAGCCGACCCCCCCGGCTCCAACAACCGTGACCTTGGCGAACCGTACCGGCGATCTTCCCTCCCTCGGAGTTGCCGGCATCCATTTCGGACTTCGACGGTAAAGGCCCTGGTACAGCGCCAGTGCGCCGTCGGCAGCGGGGACCGCCGGACTCTCCAGCGGGCCAATCCTCAACGCGATGCCCGTCCGTTCCGCGGAATCTCGCGCAAGGTCGGTCACGATACTCCCCGGCAGAACCTCGATTTGCCGCCTGCCCTGCTTGTCCGCACGGGAGATTTCTTCCGCGCCGATGACGCGCTGGGCCACCGGTTTCATGGCGCACGTCCTTCGGTTTCCTCGATGACACGTGTTGCTGCCGCCATCGCGGTTTCGACCGAGGCAACGGACCCGGTAAAGAACAGGCGTCCGTAACGACCGACTGCCCGCACCTCGACAATATCGATCTCTGCAGATTTCTCGGCTTCATTCGCAGCCAGAGCGACATAGGCGGCCGGGGCACATTCGACGACACCGAGGCTTTGCCCCGGCACCACGAGGGATCCCTTGGCCCATTTGTTGAGCAGCTGTGCCTGGTAGGGCTCGACCGAGGTAATGACCTGCGTCGATTCGACGGCCGGTTTGATCCTGTCAGTGATGGAGAGACCCAGCAGCCCGAGGATCGAATCGCGTGCGGCCGTGATCTGCGCGTGACTCGGTGAGCGCAGGATAAAGAAGCCGAATTCCCTTTCGACGATCTGGCTCGTTGCTTCCGAACGACTTGCCTTCAAGGCCGTATCGACGATGGTAAAAACAGTGTTTCCGGGAGAGAACTCTCCGACCAGCACCGCATCTCCGGCAAGTGGGATGGATCCCTGGACCGTTGCGCCGTTGTATGCAGCGAACTTGGGTTGAATGCGATCGATTTGAACGAGCGCCCTGATGGTCGTGGAACCCTGTATCATTCAGCGGTCCCGAACATCTCGTACAGTTCTCTCCACGGGCGGGATTCCCAGGCGACACGCTTGATGTTGATCAGGTGAAGCGCGGTGACATTGTCGCTGACGATGGACCCCGACGAGGTTCCGGTCCCAAGCATGAAGCTCGGCTCGAGGCCGGTCGAATACCCCATGCCGCCAACGAGTGCGGGCGTGTTGACGAGGACGCGGTTCGCAGGGAGTCGGCTGTATTCGGAAATGACGCCGGAATCGTCCGCATGAATGACACAGCTGTGGCCCCAGCCGCCGAAACGAACGACCGCTTCGGCCGCAGCGACTCCGGCCGAGACATCCTCCGTTTCCACCCAACCCAGGACCGGATTGAGTTTTTCGGCTGACATCTGCACGTCGCGGCCGACGGTTTCGAGCGGCGTCACCAGGACGCGCGTGTCGGAGCGGGTCTCGATCCCGGCAAGTTCGGCAAGACGCGCGGCTGACTGGCCCACGTTGGCTATGACGAAGGAACCGTTTCGTTCGAAGATCACGCGTTGAAGCCGCTCCGTTTCGCGGCGCGTACAGAAATAGGCTCCGCGCAATTTCATGTCGCGCATCAGATTACGCGCCACGGGCCTGTCGACCACGACTGTCTGTTCCGCAACGCAAGCAGTTCCGTAATCGAAACTCTTCGAAACGATGATCTGTTCGGCGACTTCCCTGGTTCGGTCGGAAACGGATCTGTGGACGTAGACAGGCACGTTCCCCGGTCCAACGGCTATCGAAGGCTTTCCGGCCGAATAGGCTGACCGGACCATCTCGCTGCCGCCTGTCGCCAGCACCACCGAGGTTCGACGGTGGCGCATCAGCTCGAGGGTTCCCTGGAGGGTGACCTCGTCGAGGCACTGGACAAGATTGGGTGGCGCGCCAGCCTGTTCCGCGGCCCGCGCCAGGACCTCGGTCGTTGCGAATCCGCATTTGACCCCTCTGGGATGCGGTGCACAGACGATCGCGTTGCCCGACTTGACTGCGGAAAGTGCCTTGAAGATCACGGTCGATGTCGGATTGGTCACCGGTATCAGGGCGGCGACCACACCCATCGGTTCGCCGATGGCGGCAACTCTTGCCGCTTCATCCCGCCAGAGCACGCCAAGGGATCTCACACCCTGCAGCCACTCGGCCACCCCGAGCGCGTTGTAGAGATTCTTGATTCGCTTGTCGGCCGCGTTGCCGTGGCCGGTTTCGTCCACGGCCAACTCCGCAAGCCGAAGGGCCTCGGGCTCGATCGCACGCGCCATCGCCTCGACGATGCGGTCGATTTCGTCGGGAGGG
Source organism: Paracoccaceae bacterium (assembly GCA_963664045.2). Lineage (GTDB taxonomy): Bacteria > Pseudomonadota > Alphaproteobacteria > Rhodobacterales > Rhodobacteraceae > JAPPHA01. Next base: position 303,297 of record CAXXGT010000012.1, read on the forward strand.
GTTGAACGGAACGCAAGGTAGGCTTCCCATGCCCTTTCCGAATTGCGCCGGGCCGATGCAATCGAGCGAAGGTCCGCGTCCATCACGTTGTGCCCCTGACGGTGCTCTCGAGGGCGCGCCGGGCTGTCTCCATTTGCCCGGACGTGACGCCGACCGAATGCAGGTACCTCCCAACCGTACCGACTTCCGGCCCGAGTGCCGCCTTGGCCAGGTCGATCACGGCGGCGGTTGCCGGTGTTTCCAGTCCCGCGAGGGACGCCGCCGACTGCAACGGAATCGCCGAACCGACGACGGCGCAACGAAGCAGGACATCGGCCGCCGGGCCGCCGGGTACCGGGCGACTGCCCGTCCCGGATTCGCGTCCGGCCTGAATCTCGAGATGTTCATCCAGTCCCGGAACGTCGTGCACGCCCCAGGAGGATGCCACCCGCGAGCGTTCCTCCGCCAGCGCCGCGGCCAGCGCCAGGTGACGTTCTCCAAGCAGCGCCCGGAAAGTCTGTCTCTCGGGAAGCGGAATTCCACCAGGGGGTATGTCAACTCCGCCCGGTGGCGCTGCCGGACCGCCGATCAAGAGGGCCGGGATTTCGACGACGGACGTCGAATCGGAAAAGCTGCTCATGAGCACTGATTCAGCCGGGCTCAGTCCGGGAACCAGGCGCATGAGGCCATGCATGGCATCGAGCCGCCCTGAAGGCAGCGGCGCCACCGAAACCGGACCTGACCGGGTCAGGTGAAGAGTCGATCCCGAGGCCTGGATCCAGAAGGGGAATCCCTGGACCTCGAGGACTGTCAGGTCCACCCGGCGACCGCCGGCCCGGGTCATCCAGGAGACTTCCAGTGCGCCAAAGGTTCGCCCCGGCATGACAACGAGAGTCTGGCCTGAAACCAGTAATGGCCCCAGGGGATAGGCAACGGCTCTCTGGCGAAGCACCGGTCCTGTCAGGATGATGAGGTCGGCCCCATCGACTGCCGTGTCGAGTTCTCCGACAAGGCGAATTGACGGTCCGGGAGTCCGGTTGAACTGAAACGTGCCGATCGGTCCGTCGCCTCGGAGGGTAACGCTTCCGGCTGCAGTCAGTTCGTCGAGTTCGCGCCGATAAGGCGAAAACAGCGCAACATCGCAACCCTCGGCGAGACACAGACAGGCAACAAGCTGCGCCTCGGGGGATGAACCGAGAACCGCGACGCGTTCGAACGTCGCGGGAACTGGTCCTGGTTCCGCCCTTGCCGTTTCAAGCCTGTCGGCAAAGGCCCGGAATTCATTGGAACTCATGCTCTGAATTCACCTGTGGTCAAGCTGGGAACCTGCATCAGGCGAGGTCGGAAAGAAGCTCCGAAAGATCGTCATGTGGTCTCGGAATGACATGCACGGCTATGACTTCGCCGACCTTGTCGGCCGCGACGCCCCCGGCATCCGTCGCTGCCTTGACGGCACCGACTTCACCAGCGACGATCGTTGCAACCAGGCCGCCGCCCGACTTGGTTTGACCGACGAGGCGGACGTTTGCAGCCTTGACCATGGCGTCTGCCGCTTCGACCGCGGCCACCAGGCCACGGGTTTCGATCATGCCCAGGGCCATTCCTCCTACTCCGGATTTTTCATTCATTTGCCTTTTTCCTCCATGGGTAATGCAATCCTGTTCAGGTCGACCGGCTGGTTCCCGACCGACATTCCATCAATAAACGCAACCGCGGTGGCGTCGGTTGGAATTCCGGACGTCGACTGTGCCACGCGTGCCGCTGACCCGGTTGCAACCAGAACGAGGTCTCCGGGCCCGGCTCCGCAGGCGTCGATGACAACGATCGACTCTTCGAGCGTTGCTCCAACGGAATTGATGACATCTGCAAGCAGCATCTTTTTTCCGACAAGACCTTCGGCCTTGACCGATGCCGAAACCCGGCCGGTTATGCGCGCGATCCGCATCAGAAATTTCTCAGGTAGCGTTCAACCTCGAGCGATGTGACATGATCGGCAATCAATGCGCATTCCCGCTCGGCTTGCCCGGTCAGAATGGTCAGCCTGTCCTCGCCCAGGACCTGGTTCATGAATTCCGAGTCGCGGGCGAGACGAATTGCCGTATCGATATCGGCAGGCAGCTGTTCCGCGGTTTCAAGTTCGTACCCGTTGCCGGACGAGAAGTGATGCGGCTCCAGCTCTTCGGCAATTCCCTCGAGACCGGCGGCGATCTCGCTACCGATGAGATAATACGGGTTGCAGTCGGCGGATCCGTCCCTCTTTTCAACCCGGGTCGAGGATTCCGAACCCTCGATGACCCTGAGGCCGACCGTTCGGTTGTCATGTCCCCAGCAGTTATTGGTCGGGCAAAACGTGTAGGCGCGCCGCCTTCGGTACGCGTTCGGCGTCGTTGACGCACACAAGGCCGTTTCTGCCATTCGGCGCTGGAGACCGGCCAGGTAGTGGCTGCCCATACGGGAAAGCTTCCCGTCCTGGCCGGCGAACACGTTGCGCCCGTCCTGCCAGGCCGAATGATGCGTATGGAAACCGCTCCCCGATTCGATCGCAAAGGGCTTGGCCATGAACGTCGCAAGGTATCCGTGCCTCGCGGCGATTTCCTTGACGAACATCCTGAACGCGATCACGTTGTCAGCGACGTCCAGCGCATCACCGTAAAGCATGTTCACTTCGACCTGGCCGGGAGCGTATTCCGGATTGGACTGCTCGATCCCGATCCCTATTCCCGACAACCCGTCGCGGATGGGACCAAGGACATGTTCAAGTTCCGAAGCCCTGACCAGGCCGTAAAACTGGTTTCCAACGTCTCGTGGCTTGAGGGTTTCCGGGTCGAGCAGGTAGAATTCGAGTTCGGCGCCGATCTTGATGTCGAAGCCGAGAGAGCGGGCACTTTCCACCTGCCGGACAAGTACGCCGCGGGGGTCGATCGGCACGGGCTTGTGGTCCATCCCGAGTGCCCTGCCAAAACAGAACGCGCACCCGTCTTCCCAGGGAACGGCCCGAACCGAGGAGGACGGGAACAGGTGCATGTCGGGATATCCGTTGTCCATGTTCACATACGGAGTATCCCAGACGTCGCTGGCCATGTCGCAGGCGAACATGGCGATTGAAACGGCGACGCCGGATTCCCTTGCGCGTTTCCAGTTCTCGGCGGTTACGCGTTTCCCGCGCATGATTCCGTTCAGGTCGCCAATGCCAATGGCAACGGTTTTGGTCCCCGCCGGGAGTTCCGCTGTCGTCGTGCTCATCCTGTCATCATTCCTTGTCCCTCCCTGCATCCTTCCCGGGTACAGAGTTCGCCGTATCAAGTGCCATTCCGCCGGGGCGGAACAGCGAGGCCGCTTGAATCGAACCAGGCCAATCCGCGTATGGGCGCGGTTTGTCACCACGGACATTTGTCAGGTAGTTCAAAACCCGCGCGCCGCGCAGCGGTTTTCGGAATCTTTCCGATTGACGACCGGAGATATCAGCGTCCATTCATGCCCATGAGTGACAGGCAATGGATACCGAACGGCAGTGCCATTACAAGCGGAATCTGTAATGAAGCGGCAGCGGACAGGACCGAGCGACAGACCCGAAGCCATTGTTGTCGGAGCCGGCATCGCCGGAACAATGACTGCACTGGCGCTTCTCAGGAAAGGCTGTTCGACGACACTGATCGACCGGTGGGAGCCGGGGCACGTGCGGGCGTCTTCATCGGACGTGACCAGAATCCTGCGCATGATCCACGGGCGGGATGAATTGTATACCGAGTGGGTCCGGGAGGCCCGGCTCCGATGGCTGGAACTTCAGGAGGAAATGAACTGCACGCTGTTCGTTCAGTGCGGCGCCCTGATCCTGGCAGGAAGGAATCACACGGCCTGGGAAGATGAAACACTGGTTACCTTCGAAAAAATGGGCGTCCCTCATTTTCGGCTTGGTTCCAGTGAATTGGAGAAACGGTTTCCGCAGTTTCGCTGCCACGATATCGAATATGGCATCCTGGAGACCGAATCAGGCCTGTTGATGGCCAAGAGAGGGCTCGTTCAGACGGTCGGGCTGTTCCAGAGAGAAGGCGGGCGACTTGTTCGGGGGCGGGTCGAGACCGACACTGACGAGCAACTGTTTCTCGACGGAAAACCGCTCGAGGCAGACATTGTCGTGGTCGCTGCCGGTCCATGGCTGGGACGGTTATTCCCGCGGTCGATCAAGCCTATCGCCAAAGTCGTCAGGCAGGACATTGTCTACACGTCGACACCTGACGGTGAAACGGGGTTCGATGCTTCCAGGATGCCTTGTTGGGTAGACCACGGGTACGGTGCCTACGGGACACCGTCGGTCGAAGGATCCGGTGTCAAGGCAGCAATCGCATGGGCGGAAACAGTGATTGACCTGGATGAAGATGAGCGTGTCGTCGACGATTCGGCATTTCACCGGACGCGCCAGTACGTCAGGCACCGTTTCCCGGGACTTGTCGGACAACGGGTCGTCGACCAGAAGGCATGCCAGATCACGGCGACGCCTGACACGCACTTTATCCTGGACTTTCACCCCTGGCACGGTGACGTCCTCGTGGTCGGCGGGTGCTCTGGGCACCTGTACAAGCACGGACCGGTTGTCGGAGAGTTCGCTGCCGGTGTGGCAATGCGGGAGTGGGGCACTCCGGAACGTTTCAAGGTTGGCAAAAGGTCGGAACTGTCGGTAGCGGACTCACCTTCGGGCCGGTGACCGCGGCCGGACATTCCTGATCCGGCGTCTACGATACGAACAAGTCCAACAGATTTTCCCGCAATTCCGACGGTCAGTTCCGCAAGTCACCAGGAGAAGGGCCGGTCAATTCCCGCGAGCGGTACCCCGGTGAATGCCGATGCCTCCAGTGACAGCGCCCGCAAGTCCTCGACCTCGAGATTCTCGACCTTGGATTTCCCGCAGGATTTTGCGAGCAGGGTGATTTCCATGGTCATGGCGGTCAGAAAGCGGGCCACGCGCTCGGCCGCTCCGGGGACGCTCAGCCGGGTCTCGAGCTCGGGGTCCTGCGTGGTGATTCCGACCGGGCAAAGCCCCGTGTGACAATGATGGCACCGCCCCGGCGAAGTCCCGAGCGCGGCATAGTCTTCGACGTAGCGTGGTGAGTTGCACCCGAGCGCCATCAGGGCCGCCGTTCCGATCATGACGGCGTCTGCGCCCAGGGCCAAGGCCTTGGCCGCGTCGACTCCGCTCCTGATTCCACCCGCCATGACAAGCTTGACCTCGTCCGACATGCCGCATTCGTCGAGCGCCTCGCGGGCGGCCCGAATAGCGGAAATCGTCGGGATTCCGGTATGATCAAGAAGGATTTCCGGAGAGGCGCCGGTTCCGCCTTCAGCGCCGTCGACGACGATCACGTCGGCTCCCGCCTTGGCGGCAATCGCGACGTCGTATCGTGGACGGGTGGCGCCGATCTTCACAAGGATCGGAACCCTGTAGCCGGTTGCTTCTCTCAGTTCCTCGATCTTGACCTGGAGATCGTCCGCACCCAGGAAATCCGGATGACGAACGGTTGACCTCTGGTCGACCCCGAGGGGAAGGGAACGCATTTTGGCGACCCGTTCGGACACCTTCATCCCCAGCAGAACGCCTCCGGTGCCCGGCTTGGCGCCCTGCCCCATCACAAGTTCGATTCCGTCTGCCATGCGCAAATGCTCGAGATCGAGCATGTAGCGTGACGGCGTGATCTGGTAGACGAGTGTTCTCGAGGCTTCCCGCTCGTCCTCGAGCATGCCGCCTTCCCCGGTACAGGTCATGCTTCCGACCTTCGATGCGCCGAAACCCAGCGCTGCCTTGGCATTGGCGGACAACGCACCGAACGACATGGACGCGACGTAGATGGGAATGGCGAGCCTGATCGGTTCCGACACCAGTCCGGGCCGGTCGCCAAGGACGACTTCGGTTTCGCAGTTTTCGCGGTACCCTTCGAGGGGGAGCCGCGTCATCGTTGCAGGAACGAAAACGAGGTCGTCGAAGGTCGGCATTCGCCGGTTGAACGTGGTGAATCCACGGAGTTGGTACCGGCCGAGTTGCGCCATGGCATGAACGTCGGCGATGGCCTTTGCGGACCAGCGGGGGGACCCGCCCTCGTCATAGGATTCCGGGATCCCGACCGGCCGGGACGAGTCGGATCCGTCGCGCATGGCGACGTCATCTTCCGAAGGCAAGGGAAACGGGTATTCGTAACCTTGTGTCAGATCATCAGCCATGCGCTTGCGTCCCTGCTCTGGAAGTGCCACAGCCGTTGCGCGGACACGATCTTGATCCAGTCCCGTGACGAATCCGCCAACCCGAGAGGCTCCAGCTTGCCCTCGACGGTGTCGACTTCCCCGGATGTGGGTTCGACCTGGCGGGAATCGACGCCGAGCGATTTTGGCGGTTTTGCCAGCCAGACTTCGCCTCCCCAAAGCGAGTCGGCACAGGCGTCTTCCGCTCCATCCAGCGCGATGATGCGCCCGGCGTGTGCCATGAACCCGGACAGATAGCCGATCCGGCCCTCGACAATGATCGTCCCGCCCTTCATGGCCACGCCGCAACGCGGCCCGGTGCTGCCGCGGATATGAAGAAGTCCGCCGAGCATGGATGTTCCGGCGGACATGCCTGCGTATCCTCCGACGGTGATTCTGCCGCTCGACATTGCTTCACCAACCGCCCAACCGGCATTTCGTTCGATGACAATGTCTGCGCCGCAGTTCAAACCGCCGCAGTAATAGCCGACGCTTCCGCTCATGCGTACGCTGGCGCCTTCGCCGAGGCCGATCGCCAGGTTGTGCCGGGAGCGGGTGTCCGTCACCACGACGGGATGGCCACTTTCTGCACGCGCGCGAATTTCCGCGTTGACGTCGCGAATCGGCCGGTCACCGGCATTCACTTCAACGAAGTCTTCGACAGTCATGCCGCAGCCTTCGAGACGGGCCAGGTCCTGGTCAGCGCGGGGCCGTCATGGTTGTTGACGTCGCCTTCTTCCAGGTAGATGCGCCGAACAGCCTGTTCTTCCGTGGCGACCGCGATTTCAGGTCGGTCGCCCATCGAGACGAGCGGCTTGATGGCCCATTTGTCCTTGGCAAATCCGATACTGTCCATGTCTGCAATCAGGTAGGTGAACACGCCGTCTATTTCGGATATCGACTGGTCGAGTGCCGTCAGCTTGTCCGCCCCTTTCGACATTCGATCGGAGATCCAGACCGCGATGAGTTCGCTGTCGTTTTCGGTCATGAACCGGTAACCCTTGCGCCGCAGCCGGTCTCTCAGCAGGTAGTAGTTTGTAATCTGGCCGTTGTGGACAATGGCCACATCGGGGAAAGGTCGCGCCCAGAACGGGTGGCTGGCGGTTGGCACGACGGATGATTCGGTTGCGAGCCGTGCGTGGCCCAGGCCGTGGGTTCCGAGAAACTCCCGAACACCGTGTTTCCTGGCCACATCTTCCGCGGTTCCGGTATCCTTGACGATTTCAAGCGACCGGCCGACCGACTGGATTTCGATCCGGTCACAGATTTCATCTGCGGCTTCCGACCACGAGGCAACGTCGTCGATTTCCCTGACCACGAACCTGACGGAAACATGCCGGCTGCGCGCATCGTCATGTGCCGGGTCTTCGACAATGTCGGATCCGAAGTCCCGCACGATCGTGATCAGGTCGTCGAGGTCGCGCCCGAGCCTGGCTCTGTCAAACCCGACAGCCCGTATGACATATCCCGAATCCCGGGGCGGTCCGTAGAGCGCGAATCCAGTCGAATCAGCGCCCCGGTGCACCTGCGCATCCATCAACTCGACCAGGTCATTTCCGATTCTGCCCGGTTCGGATAGAATCCTGCCTGCGATTCCACACATGAAGCGCCTCCCTGTTGGCGGTTTCAGTTAACCCGTCCCCGAAGGACTTTCAACAAGCCTGTCACTGTTGCACCGGCCATTCCAACCGGGGAGATAGCTTACGGGATTGTGGACACTCATCACCGTTCCCTCGGCATGCCTCTCGAGGGTCGCCCCGTTGGTTTTTCGCGCGGGCACCTTCCGAAGGTCCCTGGCAAGACGTTCAAAGTTTGTCTCGATAGCGTCGAGAAGATCGTCAGGTGAATTTGGCATTGTCATGTGTCAAACTCGGTTCATGAGAAGATGGGGAGTGGTTTTCGCATGGCGAAATACGTTTTTTTCACGACGTTGTAATCATGTAATTTTTTTGCGCATGATCTAGCGATTCGCCGTGATTTCGCGGATTTTCGCGAAAAAGCCTCCGCATAAGCTGCAGATTCTCACATGCCGGCGATTTCGGCCTCATGCCTGGCCTCGGCGGTGGGCGTGGTAAAGTGCTCCACACACGAAGCACCGCGCTCGCAGCGTGATTCGTTCTTATTGAGTCAGAAGTCAGAAAATCGCGCCATATGGGAATCACTCCCAGAAGATGCAGCAGTTCTCAATATGGATTTTGCGGCGTATAAAGCGTTGTAATAGTGTTCTTTTATTTCATGCGGTGAATTATTTCGCATTTCGTCGCACCTGCCCTCCCGATGGGCCGGAAGTGATTCCAAAATGCAACACCCGTTGATTTTCAACGATTTTTCCCGGAATTCCGCCTCCCGGGGATTCACCTCGCGGCTATTCCGTGATTCCTCCCTCCCCATGAAGCTGCTCGGCAGATATCTCGCCCGCCTGCGGAAATGCTGCGCCAACATGCTGGACCTGCGCAGCGGAAAGAACTGTCAATACTCCATGGCCGATGCCGGCATGGCGGCTTTCTCCGTGTTCTTCACCAAGTCGCCCTCCTTTCTCGCCCATCAGAAGTTGCTCGCCGAACGCCGCGGTCTCTCGAACTGCCTCACGCTCTTCGGAATGGAGAAGATCCCCTCCGACAACCAGATACGGAACCTCCTCGACCCGGTGCCGCCGGAGCATTTCGACACGGTCTTCATCGACGTCGCCAGGGACCTCGACAACCGCGGCGCCCTGGCTGCGCTGCGCAGCCGCCGGGGCGGCCTCAACCGCAAGACCCTGATCGCCCTCGATGGCACCGAGTCCTTCAATTCCTGCAAGGTCAGTTGCCCGAACTGTTCGACCCGGACACACAACAAGGGAACCGATGACGAGGTGGTCGAGAACTATCACGCGGTCCTTGGCGCCGCCATCGTGGGCCCCGGACAGGTCGCGGCGGTGCCGTTGCCGGTGGAGATCATCAGGCCGCAGGACGGGTCAAAGAAACAGGACTGCGAACGCAATGCCGTCAAGCGCTGGTTGCAGCGCATCGGCCCGCGTCTGAAAGACCTCGAACCCGTGTATCTCGGTGACGACCTCTACGCCTGTCAACCGGTCTGCGAGGCCATCCGGGCGGCGGGCGGCAACTTCATATTGACGGCCAGGAGGTCGAGCCACAAGACCTTGTATGAGGAACTCGACCGCTGCCGTCCGGAAACCCTCGACAGGAGGGTGACGCGCGGCATCAGGAAGCCGAAGAAGTTCAGGTACAGGTACAGCTGGCAGCCGGACCTTCGGATCCGTGGCGGCGAAGCTGCCATGCCGGTGACATGGGTCTGCCTCGAGATCCATGACATGGCCGAGAAAAAGCTGACCTACAGAACCGCCTTCGTCACCGACCTGCCGGTCAGCAGGACGAATGTTGCCGACATCGTCGCCTGCGGACGCTCCCGCTGGCGCGTCGAGAACGCCGAATTCAACGTCCTCAAAAACCTCGGCTACAACCTCGAGCGGAACTTCGGCCATGGAGAGAAGAACCTCGCCTCCGTGCTCCTTGTCCTGAACCTCCTGGCCTTCGCGATGCACACGGCCTGCGACCTCGCGGAAAAGCACTGGCAGAAGGCCCGGACGGTCTGCGGAACACGCGACTGGATGTTCCGGAACCTGCAGGTCCTGACCGCCAGGTTCGTGTTCGATGACTGGAAGCGCCTGATGCAGGTGCTCGCCGGAGAAGTCGAAATCCCTCCCTGAACCAACTCCCGCGTCAGCTCACATGCGCCCGACGTGGCGTTCCGAAAATTCTCGAAAAACCGAAAATCCCAAGGTCAGGAAAACAAAAATGCCATATTGAGAATTGCTGCAGAAGATGTACTTGCGTAGCGGTCCCAAAAAAGAGCAGATAAGCAGGTACAGCAATTTGCATCTCCGGATTTTTCGTGTATTTGCGCATGTGCGTTACCAAGTCGATGTACCTGACATATGTGTCTGCACAAGCAGGCGGCCAGGTTTCTTCCCCGACATTGAAAACGTCTTCAGGGAATACCGCATAGGGCGGTATTTTAACCGAAATGCCGTGAAAGGAAGTGATCATGCCCACCGGTACAGTTAAGTGGTTCAACCAAGCCAAGGGATACGGGTTCATTCAGCCAGAGGATGGTTCCAGGGACGCGTTCGTCCACATCAGCGCAGTCGAGCGGGCCGGCCTGTCCTCGTTGAACGAAGGACAGAAAGTGTCCTTCGAACTCGTTCCCGGACGGAACGGAAAGATGTCCGCCGAGGACCTCGCTCTCGCTGACTAACGCCACGCCTTCTCCGGCTGGCTGCGCTGCCCGGGAGAACGGAGGTCAAATCCCGAAGAGTATGAGCTTTTCGGGAGACGCCTGATCCCCGGGTCATGCCTCGGTTAGCGCGCCGTTCACCCAAATTGTCGGCGGCAGTGATTTCTTCTTGGATCGCCGCTCCGTCGGCACATGTGCAGTTGCCTGCCGGTTTCGTGACGAAACCGGCAGGCAACTGTGTGAACGGCGTTTTTGTATATTGGGACAACCCAAACATCTGTCACGAAACCTTGCGGGTTGCTGAAAACAGGAATGGAACGCTGTCACCCCCGCCGTGAATGGCGTCGATGGGGCAAACCCTTGTGTTCGGAGACCGCCTCGGCAGACAGTTCTGATAACGAGTCGTAACAAAATGCCGGAATGCCTGCACATTTCGTTGTACATGAGGCTGTTTTGAACTGAGAACGAATAGCAGACCGCAACTCCCCGACACAATCTGTTGTGGCGGTTGGAACAGACATCTCTCCAGCATGAATACCATGACTGAAACCGGGCCGGCCCGTGAGTTCGACAACCGTAGCAATGCTCCGGAGGATGTCTCAGAAATTGAAGCCAGAGGTGCCACGGCACCGTCATTGTCGTCGCAACCATCCGGAAAATAACTGGGCAAACAGGATAACGAGCAACATTCGCAGAATATGGTGGGTTGCCACGAACGCGATGTCGGATCCGGCGGCGAGTGCAATGACCGCCATCTCCGGTTGCCCTCCGGGCAGGAACGAAAGCAACGCGTCCAGCGGCTCCAGGCCCAGTGTGCGAACAACAGAGAAAATCAGTGTCACGCTCAGGACACCGATAATCGCGGTGTACGCAACACCGACGACCACGTATTTCCGTAACTCTTCGGCCGTTATTCCCGAATACCTGGCCCCGACTGCCAATCCAATGATGAACTGGGCGATCAGGATCATCTCTGCCGGAGGCCGCGAGTTGATCAAACCGGCCAGCGTACAGCACGCGGTGAGAATCAACGGGCCGATTATCGAAGATCCGGGGATGCCGATGCGGGCAGCGATCTGCCAGCCTCCAATTCCGGCAAGGACCATGATCGCGATTTCGTGAAACGGAATGTCGGCGGCCGGTTTGCCGGGAGGGCGGTTCAGGTCCAGTCCCCAGAACAACGTGATCGCAAACGGAACCAGGGAAAAGATCACCAGGACCCGCGTCGCGTGAATGAGCGACATCGCCCGCACGTTGCCGCCCGCCTGCTCGCCAAGAATCAACATGTCCTGGATGCCTCCCGGCATCGCAGCGTAGAAAGCCGTTTGCCGATCGAATCCGATTCGCCTGAAAAGGAGAAACCCGGTAAGTCCGATCACCAGGATGAATGGCGGGATGATAACGAGTGACCTTGCCATGTCCGGAATGTTGGCGACAATCTCCGGCGTAAAGGTTGTTCCGATTGCGACGCCAAGGAACGTACGGACGAAAATTCCGAACTGCCCGAGATCCTTCAGGCGAAATCCGGCCAGTGACACGACAAGGCACCCGGCCATCGGCCCCAACAGGAGAGGCAACGGCATTCCGAGAACCAGGAAGGTCGCCGCGCCAGCGGCAGACGCAAAAAGCGCCCGGAGGCGTTGACGAGTCAGCAAGACGTGTTCCCTTCCCGGTTTGGCAGCGCAGTCAATATGCCGACGAGTTACCTGGCGCAAACGCTCTCGTGCCGGTCGAGCCGCTTTCCGATGCGCCAGTTCCCGCGGCTCGGACGTCAGCCACGGCACGACGGAAGAAGCTGACGGTAAATTGGGCGCGACGAAACGCTCGGACGGGACGGTGCAGCGATACGGCGGGCCGGGGCCACGAGTTGCGCCCGCAGCATCTTGTCCTCCGCGCAGGTTCAAGCGCTCGGAAGGACAATTCATCGGCCAGCGGAGATTCCGGAACGGGCTGCGCAAGACCTGGTGGTCGGGTCTGCCGCCGGGCCCTGAAACGATTGCCCCGCGTGGAGATAATCGTGCGGGATTGCCAGGCTGTTACTTGACAATCCCTGCAACAGGCACAAGGGAGGCAGGGAAATGGACTTGCGAGGCGGTCTGCCGTAGAGTCGGTCAGGTGTATACGTGCGAATAACAGGCGAGACAGAATCAGAGAATTGCGGGCAATCCTGAGGGATGACCGATCACTACCGCGCGCGGTGAGCGAAATCGTGAATCAATGATACGATGATACAGGGATGTCTTGCACAAGTGTCACGGGTGCATCGACCGGAGGGATCGTACTCGATGAAAGCAGGATCGGTGATCGGGAATCCCCTTGCCGGGGACTGCCGATCCGCATTCAGGGAATTGTTTTAAGGAATAAGGCATCCGAAAGGGGCAATGAACCGCGTTCGTCGGCGGAAGATTCGATCCGCGGAAGCCGAGTCAGCGATCCCGCCCCTTTTTGTTCGGGAGAAAGATCATGATGCGAATAGGCTTGTTTTACGACGGGAGTTATTTTGCGCGCGTCAGCAACTTCTATCGTTACCACCATCAGCGAAGAGCCCGGATCTCGATCGCGGGATTTCACGACTTTCTTCGCCATGAGGTAGCCCGTCAAACCGGAGTCGCACACCGGTTTTGCCAGATCGTGGAAGCGCACTACTATCGCGGCCGGTTTTCGGCCGAAGAAGTTGAAAAACGCGGAAAGCTCCTTGGAGAACGAAAATTCGAAGATGCGCTGATGAAAGCGAGAGTGATGACGCACTTCATTCCCGTGGCAACCTATGAAGACGGTAGAGCGCGTGCGCGCGGCGTCGATATCCTGCTGGCCCTCGATGCCTACCGGGCGGCCGTTTCCGGAAAGACGAACGTCATCGTGTTGATCACCGGAGACGGCGACTTCGTTCACCTGGTCGAAAGGTTGAACGCTCTGGATTGCCAGGTCATGGTCACGGCATGGGACATGCAGTCCGCGGACGGGATGCTGACCCTGCGTACTTCGCAGGCTCTCTTGGACGCGGTTCCCTATCCGGTCATGATGCAATCCCTGATCGATGATGAAGCCCGGAAAGATGATACGTTGATCAACCAGATTTTCATGGAGGAACAGCCGAGAGTCAGCTTCGAGAGTCCTCAGGGTGCTGCAGATGGTCACGGTCGACCGGAATCGCACGTTCTGGATGAAGGGGATGAAGGGGATGAAGGGGATGGAGAGGAAACCGAAGCAGAATGGGCTACGGGCATCGTCGTCAACCTTCCGGCCGGGCGCGACTTTGGTTTCATCAAGCCCGACTATGGTGATGAGAACCTCTTTTTTCACGCAACCTGGATGGAATTCGACGGGGTCGTCGACGCCCGCGAAAAATTCAACGATCTAAGGGTTGGTGACAGGGTGGAATTCGACATTGGACGAAATCCCAAGACAGGCCAGCCCACCGCGACCAACGTGACCGTCGTCAGTTGAGATCGGGCAGGACGGTTTGTGCGGCCCGCGCCGACAACAGACCGGCAGAGATCGCGACGCAGCGCGTCATGCGGCTGTCGGGACGTCTTCGGTGAATTGACCAAGACCGGGTACCGGTGAATCGGGGCAGGTATGGCTTTGCCGCCGTCGCTTTTCGACACGCGAAAACTGGCAATGCAACGTGCCAGGGCAGAGAAGTCCCCGGAATCGGCGTGGTTTCTTCACGAATACGCCGCGAAGCAGATTGCCGACCGGCTGGAAGCGATCAACCGGGACTTCCTCCGTCCGGCGATCGTGGGATGGAAAGCAGGCGATTGGCGGAGTCGGATTGGTCTTTCCCACCGATGTAAATGCGTGCCCGACGACCAGGACCTTTCGTTGAGTGACGACGAACATGATCTGGTCATTCTGGCGCTGTCGCTGCACTGGTCGAACGATCCGGTTGGCCAATTGATCCAGGCACGGCAGGCCCTGGAACCCGACGGGCTGTTTCTCGCGGTACTGTTCGGAGGACGGACACTGTTCGAACTGAGGACTGCACTGGCCCACGGCGAAAGCCGGGTCGAAGGGGGGATCAGCCCCCGCGTCGCGCCGATGGGAGACATTCGGAATCTCGGCGACCTGTTGGCGCGGGCAGGTCTTGCCCTGCCGGTTGCCGACAGTGACGACCTGCAGGTCACCTACGAGTCGCCGCTGGCGTTGATGAGGGATCTGCGCGCCATGGGTGAGACAAACGCCATGGCAGATCGTCGAAAATCCAGCTTTCGGCGGGACACGCTTGCAGCTGCAATCGGCCACTACGAGGATCAGTTTGGTGACAGTTCGGGTCGTGTCATGGCAACGTTCGAGATGATCTTTCTATCGGGCTGGGCGCCCCACGGAAACCAGCCCCGGCCGCTTCGTCCGGGAAGCGCGACGACCCGCCTGGCTACTGCCCTGGGTACGGAGGAACATCGTGCACCAGGTGGCCGGCGCCGGGACCGGGACGCACTGCAGGAACGCGCGATCGGTGGCGTCCATGCGTGATCAGGAAGAGCCAAGACGGGAGCCGGATATGAACCCGGCTTCATTCACGCGTCCGTTTCATGGAGGGATCGATCATCCGCCCATCCGGGCGGGAAAAATCGGGGTCGTGGTTGCCAATCTCGGAACTCCGGACGCAACCGGTTACTGGCCCATGCGGAAATATCTGGGCGAGTTTCTCTCTGACCGGCGGGTTATCGACTATTCACCCTGGTTTTGGCAGCCACTCCTGCAACTCGTCATCCTGACAAAGAGACCGTTTTCGTCCGGGAACGCCTACAGGCTGATCTGGAACCGGGATCTGGATGAAAGCCCGTTGCTCACGACCACGCGAGACCAGGCGCGCAAGCTGGCCGAGGAATTCGCCGACGATGACCGGATCCTGGTCGATTTCTGCATGCGATACGGGAATCCCTCGACGGAACATGTGCTCCGTTCCATGTGCGCCCGGGGATGCACGAGGATTCTGTTCTTTCCACTCTACCCTCAGTACTCGGCGACGACGACTGCAACGGCAATTGACCAGGCCTTCCGGGCGCTGATGAAAATGAAATGGCAGCCCGCATTTCGCACGACTCCGCCGTACCACGATCATCCGCTCTACATAAATGCACTGGCCCACTCGGTCAGAAAAACCTTGGGTGACGAGCTTCCCGACGCCCTGGTGCTGTCTTATCACGGGCTTCCCGAACGGTATCTGACCGAAGGCGACCCTTACCATTGCCATTGCCAGAAAACCTCCCGGCTTCTGGCGGAATGCCTGGGGTGGCCGTCCGGGATCGTGCGAACGTGCTTCCAGTCGCGTTTCGGTAGCGAGGAGTGGCTGAAACCATACACGGTGGACGAAGTTTCCCGGCTTGCAAAGAGCGGAAGAAAACGGATTGCGGTACTGGCGCCGGGATTTGCCGCCGACTGTGTAGAAACCCTGGAAGAAGTCGACGGCGAAATCCGCAAGACGTTTCGTGACGCGGGCGGGACGAGTTTTTCCTACATTCCGTGTCTGAACGATTCCCCGGATCACATTCAATTGCTGGTCGATATCGTGACGACCGAGCTATCGGGCTGGATTTGAGCCGGAGGCTTCAGAGCCAGTCCCTGAGGATGGGTACCAGCGGCCGGTCAGCCGGTGGCATCGAATAGTTGCCCAGCTCCGTTTTCCCGACCCATGAAAGCTGCTGTCCTTCACGCGGGTTGACCACGCCTTCCCATTTTCGGCAGGCAAAGAGGGGCATCAGCAGGTGAAACGACTCATAGGAATGCGAGGCAAAGGTGAGGGGAGCGAGACAGCTCTTCCATGTATGAATCCCCAGTTCTTCCCGAAGTTCTCGGACAAGCGCCTGCTCCGGCGTTTCGCCGGCCTCGAGTTTCCCTCCCGGGAACTCCCAAAGGCCTGCCAGGAACCCACCCTCCGGTCGGCGGCCCAGCAGGACCCGGTTATCGCGGTCAATGAGAGCAACGGCCGAAACGACGACAAGTTTCATGACCGGTAATCGGCGTTGATTTCGACATACCTCTTGGAAAGGTCACAGGTCCAGACGGTGGAGGCCGAAGACCCCACACCGACATTCGCCATGATCCTGAGTTCGGGCTGCTTCATGTAGGCGGCCATGACTCTTTCGATCTCGTCAGGCGCGCATGCTGACTCTCCACCCGAGGCGACGAGCGTGTCGCCCATGGTGATGGTCAGGCGGTCCGGGTTCACGGCCTCGCCCGATTTTCCGATCGCCATGACAATTCGACCCCAGTTCGGATCTTCACCGGAAATGGCTGTCTTGACCAGGGGCGAGTTGGCGATCGCCATCGCCACCCGTTTTGCCGATTCGGGCGACGCGCCGCCGCGGACCTCGATTTCGACAAATTTCGTTGCTCCTTCACCATCGCGGATCACCTGGTGGGCAAGATCAAGCATGACGCATTCGAGGCCGGCGCAGAATGAATCCAGGACCGCAGGTTCGCGTTCCGAAACCTCGATTCCGCTTCGTCCGGTTGCCGCGACGATCAGCGTATCGGACGTCGATGTGTCGCCATCGACCGTCGTGCTGTTGAACGTCGCCTCGTTGACGGTTCTCACCAGCCTTTGCAGCAGATCCTGGTCGACCTTTGCGTCCGTAAAGACAAAGGCCAGCATGGTTGCCATGTCCGGCGCGATCATCCCTGAACCCTTGGCGATTCCGGCGATGCAGATTTCACGGTCGCCGAGCGGAATTCTGCGGCCGGCGCCCTTCGGAAACGTATCTGTCGTCGTGATCGCGGCGGCGGCCCTTTCGAACCCGCCCGCGCGTCGTTCGGGGCCACGCGCGAGGTCAAGCCCGTCGAGCGTCACGAGTACACGTTCAACCGGCAAACGCTCGCCGATGACACCGGTAAACGCGGTAAACACGCGTTCAGCGGAAGTCCCGAGTTTCCTCCCCAGCGCGGACGCCGTCAGCTCGACGCAGTCGCGGCCGTGCCGGCCCGTAAACGTGTTGGCGTTTCCGGCGCAGGCCAGAAGTCCAAACGGTCCGCCGTGGTCCGTTCGGGCGGCGAGGGCGAGTTTCTTCTCGCAGTCTCGAACCGATTCCGAACGTGTTGAAGACCGGGTGAATACACCGGCCACGGAACTGCCCGTTGCGATCGATGCGATCATGACATCGTCACGTCCGTGATAACGGACCCCGCTTGCGCCGGTTGCGATCGTGACTCCGTCAATGGCAGGCAATTCGGGAAATCCGTCGACCGGAGCTAGTGGCGAAACGGCGACTGATTGACCCGCCGGCGTTTCCGGGGAAATTTCCTTGGTCATGATGCCCTCCCGTCGGCCCGCGGCACATGCCTGCGGGCCAACCGGTCAGTTTGGCTGCAGGATTTCCAGGTTTCTGACCAGCCCGTGGTCGATTGACTCGTCGAGACGTTCAATTTCCGCGCCGGTCGTGAGTTCAATGAGAACAGTCTCAACGGCTTTCCCGGCGATAAACTGTTCGATCTCCTGGCGTGCATCCTCGAGGGAGGGAATCGGACGATCACGCTTGCCTTCAAGGAGGATGATGTGCCACCCGAACTGGGACTGGACCGGACCTGAAATCTCTCCCACGGACAGGACGTTCACGGCTTGCTCGAACGCCTTGACCATCTGGCCTTCGCCAAACCATCCAAGGTTTCCGCCGTCAGGCCCCGAAGGTCCGGTCGACCGCGCCTTGGCGGTCTCCGCAAAGTCCGCTCCCGCACGCAATTCGCCGAGAATCTCCCCGGCTTCTTCGGCGGTTGCGACAAGAATGTGCGACGCCTTGAACTCCTGTTGGGGATCGGAAAGAACATATCGATCTTCGTAAACTGCCCTGACCCGTTCCTCGGTGACCATTCCAGCCGAGATCGCCGAGATCGTTTCTTCGGCCTTTCCCGACCGCGCCAAGTTTTCACCCAGAAATTTCAGTGCCGGCAGTCGGCTCTCGCCGTAATTGGCAAGAAGGCTGTGGTGGATCAACTGCTCGAGAATACTATTGTAGAGGCTCCGGGGGTCGACCTGGTCGTACCGCGGGGGCAGTTGGCTGGCAAAAGCGATGATGTGGCCGAGGAGAATCTCGTCTCCGTTCACGCGTGCCACGACGGTATCGCCTCCCGGGGCCGGCGACCCATCGTCAGAGGCCTGGCCAAGGAGCGTTGCGGGAACCATGATCAGGCCGGACATAACGGCCAACTTCAACAGGACCTTTCGGATCATCATTATTTCCTCCGGCCATCCGGCCATTCCGAATTCGCCTACAAGTCGTTCAGATGCCACGCCATGCCGCGGCGTTGACAGGGTGAGGCGCCGTCCTTACATGCGTGTCACGTATCAGAACGAAACCATACGGCGCCCGAGGGCCTCTTAAGGTGTCGCAGGAATTCAGGCAATAGAGCGCTGGCGTTTATCTGTTTCATTGCTACGTCACTGTCGGCCGATGGACCGGTCCACGGGTAGCCATTCGAGGTGCCGATGATAGGAATTCAATCCGTTACGCGAAAGCTGTTCGGAACCGCCAACGACCGCAAGCTCCGGAGCGTACGATCAATTGTGGACCGGGTCAGCGCCCTCGAGTCCGAATTCAGCCTTCTTTCCGACGGCGAGATCATTGTCCGCACCGAAACATTCCGGAACCGCTTCAACCAGGGTGAGTCGCTGGATGAACTGCTGCCGGAGGCTTTCGCCAACGTTCGCGAGGCTTCGAAGCGCGCACTGGGATTGCGTCCTTTCGATGTCCAGGTCGTGGGGGGCATTTTCCTGCATCGCGGCGATATCGCCGAGATGAAGACCGGCGAAGGCAAGACCCTGGTCGCAACCATGCCCGTCTATCTCAACGCGCTGACCGGGCGTGGCGTTCACGTGGTGACCGTCAACGACTACCTGGCCAGGCGGGATGCAGAGTGGATGGGCAAGATCTACAGCGCACTGGGCCTGAAGACCGGTGTCGTCTACCCGGGAATGGAAGAAGCGGACAAGCAGACGGCCTATCGGGCCGATGTGACCTATGCGACCAACAACGAGCTGGGATTCGACTACCTCAGGGACAACATGAAGTCCGAACTCGCGCAAATGGTTCAGCGCAATCTCCATTACGCAATCGTGGACGAAGTCGACTCGATCCTGATCGACGAGGCGCGGACGCCGTTGATCATCTCGGGGGCTTCGGAAGACCGGTCCGACCTCTACGTGTCGGTCAATAAGCTGATCCCTGAACTCGACGAAAGCTGCTATACGATTGAAGAGAAAACACGGTCGGTCACCTTGACTGACGAAGGCAATGAACGGGTCGAGGCCCTGTTGCATGACAAGGGCCTCCTGCCCGCCGAACAGTCGCTTTACGATCCCGAAAGCACGACACTCGTCCACCACATCAACCAGGCCCTGAGGGCCCGGATGCTGTTCCGGAAGGAGAAGGACTACATCGTCCGCAACGGTGAGGTCATGCTGATCGACGAATTTACCGGTCGCATGATGCCCGGCCGGAGGCTTTCGGACGGATTGCACCAGGCGATCGAAGCAAAGGAAGGCGTTTCCATCCGCGCCGAGAACGTCACCCTCGCCTCGGTGACTTTCCAGAACTACTTCCGGCTTTACGACAAGCTTGCAGGCATGACAGGCACGGCCATGACCGAGGCCGAGGAATTCGCCGAGATCTACGGGCTCGGCGTGGTGGAAGTTCCGACAAACAAGGAAGTTGTCAGGACCGACGAAAACGATGCGGTGTACCGCACGACCGAAGAGAAATACCGCGCCATCATCGCGGAGATTGCCCGAGCGCACGCCAGCGGGCAACCCATCCTCGTCGGCACCACGTCGATCGAGAAATCCGAATACCTGTCCTCCTTGCTGACGGACGGCCGCTACCTCAAGGATCTCGCAAAACGGTTCGACGGACTGGCGGAGTCAACCAAGGACAATGATGTCGCCGAGGAGTACCGGGCGGACGCGTCCGCACTGACGAAGTTGGCGGGACGAAAGGACAAGATACCCCACAACGTTCTGAACGCGCGGTTTCACGAGCAGGAAGCCAATATCATCGCTGATGCGGGAGTGGCGGGCGCAGTGACGATCGCCACGAACATGGCAGGACGAGGGACGGACATCCAGCTTGGCGGGAATTTCGAAATCCGGCTGCAGCGCGCGATGGATGCGAAAGGCGACGTCGAAACGGAAGCAGACGTCCGCGCGGGCGTGGAGTCGGAAATCGCGGCCGGCCGTGAGGTGGCGCTTGCGAACGGCGGATTGTACGTCCTGGCCACGGAACGCCACGAAAGCCGTCGGATCGACAACCAGTTGCGTGGCCGGTCGGGAAGACAGGGTGATCCGGGACGAACGGCTTTCTTCCTGTCCCTCGAGGATGACCTGATGCGGATCTTCGGGTCCGAGCGGCTGGACAAGGTTCTGAAGTCGCTCGGCATGGAAGAAGGCGAAGCCATCGTCCACCCCTGGGTCAACAAGTCGCTCGAAAAGGCGCAAGCGAAAGTCGAAGCCCGGAACTTCGACATCCGCAAGCAACTGCTTCGATTCGACGACGTGATGAACGATCAGCGCAAGGCGATTTTCGAACAACGCCGTGAAGTCATGCAGTCGGCAGATGTCTCGGAAGTTGTCCAGGACATGAGGCATCAGGTGATCGATGATCTCGTCACGACCCACATACCACCGAAATCGTATTCCGACCAATGGAACGGCGCAGGCCTGGAAGCGGACCTGAAGCGAATTGCCGGACTGGAGCTCCCCGTCGCCGAGTGGTGTTCAGAGGATGGTGTCGACGATGAAGTTGTCAGAGAGCGGCTCTACGACGCGAGCGATGAATTCATGGAACGGAAAGCTTCCGAATTCGGCGGTGACGGAATCCGCAATGTCGAAAAGCAGGTTCTGTTGCAGACCATTGACCGGAAATGGAGGGAGCACCTGACGACTCTCGAGCATCTTCGATCCGTAGTCGGGTTCAGGGGTTACGCCCAGCGCGATCCCCTGAACGAGTACAAGACCGAGGCCTTCGAATTGTTCGGTGGGTTGCTCGACAGTCTCAGGGTCGATGTCACCACCCAGCTTGCTCACGTGCGTGTACTCACGCCGGAGGAACGGGAAATGATCCTCGCGCGAATCATGAAAGAGCGACAGCGTACGAGTGAAGCCGGCGGGCCCAGCGAACGTCCCCGGCCCAGGGTGGTCAACCGGCCGCCTCCGGTGATGGCGAAGGCGATGGCGATGGCAGGACTGGACGGGAACCAATCCCGGGAGGGATTTGTGGAAAATGATCCCTCGACCTGGGGTCGGCCGGGCCGGAATGCCCCCTGCCCGTGCGGTTCCGGCAAGAAATTCAAGCACTGTCACGGCAAATTTTGAGATCGTGGCATACCCGGTATCACGAGTTGTGCAAGACATTCGCGAAAGGTTCCCGGCACTGCTGGCCGCCCCGGAAAGCGAAATGGAATCCGTAATCCCTGGTTTGGCGGCCAACCATGATTTCCGTGTCTTGCCGTGACCTGGAACCGATTCAGCAGGCCAATCGGAATGAGAAAATCATGAAACGAAATTCGGAATGACGGAATCCGTTGCGTCGCGTCTTTTCGTTCACGATTCCCGGCGTTGCCAGCTCGGCGAAAGCCCCCTATGGCATCCCGAACGTAAACAACTGTTCTGGTTTGACATTCTCGGAAAGCGGTTGTTGAGCCGGACGGAATCCGGTGAGCTAAGCTGGCAGTTCGACGAGCACGTATCCGCCGCCGGATGGATCGATCGGGACACGCTTTTGATCGCTTCCGAATCCGCGCTGTTCACGTTTGACCTGAATGACGGGGCACGTGTCTCGACGATTTGCGAACTGGAAGCCGACAACAGCTGTACACGGTCGAATGATGGGCGGGCTGATCCCTGGGGCGGCTTCTGGATCGGGACGATGGGGAAGGGCCACGAGGCTGCCGCCGGCGCCATCTATCGGTGGCACCGGGGCGAACTCAGGCGGCTGTACGCCGATATCTCCGTTTCGAATGCCATCTGCTTCTCGCCTGATCGGGCCTGCGCATATTTTACGGATACGCGTGACGGGCGAATCATGCGACAGGAACTCGAACCCGATGAGGGGTGGCCGGTCGGGGATCCACGGGTGCTGATCGACGTAAGCCGCGAATCTTTCGGGGCCGATGGGATGGTGGTCGATTCTGAAGGCTGGCTATGGAATGCCCGCTGGGGGGATCACCGGGTCGCACGTTATGCCCCGAACGGCGTCCTCGGAATGACGGTCGTGTTTCCCACTCCGCAGGTGTCGTGCCCGGCCTTCGGCGGCGAAGATTATCGCACCCTGTACGTGACGACCGCTGCAACCGGCCTCGATGATCCGGACGGCCATGCGGGACAGACCTATGGGGTCAAGGGCATCTTCGGTTTTGTGGGCCTTCCGGAGTACCGGGTGGTTCTTTGATGCAGCCGGTACGTGGAAGCCAGACACCTTCTTCATGTTCGCTCAGGCCAAGGGTCGCCGTGACACCATGGGCGAAATCAACGGCATTACCGCCATCGCCCCGCTCCTCTCATCTTCCGGAGGAGATGGGCCCAATCAAATGCGATTGAATTCGTGCATGTGCGCAGCAGCCATTCAACAAGATGTGGCCCCTTGACGGGCTCGGCGACATGCCTGGCGGAGCAACGAAACCCGGGAATGGCAAGAGGTGCATGGGTGTTCGCCGTCCCGCGGGTCCCGCGCTCCGCACTTTTCGAGATCCTTGCGCGCGGCGCCACGATCTGCGATTTCGACGCCTGGTTCCCAGGTGTCGACAAGCAGCAAGCTCGTACCGTGCTTGAATTCCAAGGCAGGATGCTGGGAAAAGCGTTGGCGCACTGAGGCTTCTGTTCGATCGGGGAAGGCCAGCGACGTGCGAAACCACCTTCCGGAAATCACTGTGTGCAGGGACGGACTCGATGGTACCGGAAAGACCGATTCCTGAGCAGTGTGATTCCCCGCTCACGCGATTTGCCGTCCTGGCAGGAGTCATGGTTTGATGGTCCGTTTTCGGCACATCACGGCACAGGCGCCGGAAAGGAGAAGCAACTGATGACAGATCACCCGATATTCCCGGACCTCAAGGGGCAATCCGTATTTGTGACCGGCGGAGGATCCGGGATTGGTGCGGCCCTCGTCGAGGGCTTTCTGCAGCAAGGGGCCAGGACCGCGTTTATCCAGAGGTCCGACGCAGAAGATTTCTGTGACCGGATGGAGGATGCCTACGGATCGCGGCCAATGTTCATCCGTTGCGACGTTACTGACATCGGGGCACTGAAGAAGGCGATCGCGGAGACGTCCGCGATCCAGGGGCCGATTACCATCCTGGTCAATAATGCCGCAAACGATCAGCGGCACAGGACAGAGGACGTGACCGAGGAATTCTGGGATGCATCCCAGGCTGTCAATCTCAAGCCGTATTTCTTCACCTGCCAGGCGGTCATACCGGAAATGCGCGAAGCAGGGGGCGGGTCCATCATCAATTTTTCGTCGATTTCCTACATGGTCGGAAACGGTGGATACCCAAGCTATGTGACGGCCAATTCGGGAATTACCGGGCTTACGCGCGGCCTGGCGCGCGATTTCGGAAGTGAGGGGATTCGGGTCAATGCCGTCGCGCCTGGCTGGGTGTTGACCGACAGGCAAAAACGGCTTTGGGCGACTCCGGAATTGCTCGCCGGCCATCTTGCCCGGCAGTGCATCAAGGAACATCTGGTCGAGACCGATATCGTCGGAGGCGTGCTGTTCCTGGCGTCATCCGCAAGCCGAATGATGACAGGACAGATCCTGGCGATCGACGGGGGCGTTGTCGCCACTGGCTGATCGGCAAGCTGCGTGATTCTGGAAACCGCTTGGCAACGGATCACGATCTGCGGCCCCCGTGGCAAAGCGCCTCGATCACCAGGGAACGCAAATGCCTCCTGTTGACAACGTCGGGATGGGCCACGACGGGCATCGACAGAAAGGGATGGTCCTGTGACGCAGAGTTTTGGAGTTCTCCAGGACGGTGAATCCGTCAGCCGCGCAGTTATTGGTACGGACTCCATGTCCGCGTCGATCATCACCCGTGGTGCAACCGTCCAGGACCTTCGCCTTTCAGGTGTCGACCATTCGGTGGTTCTCGGCTTTCCGACACTGGACGGATACATCGAGAATCCGTCCTGTTTTGGAGCGACGGTCGGGCGATACGCCAACCGGATATCGAACGGGCAGGTACGGGTTGAGGATCGATTGATCCACCTCGACCGCAATGAACATGGGCGCCAGACAGTGCACGGAGGAAGGGACGGCTCTGCGACCCGAAACTGGCGGATCATCGATCACGGCAGGACACATGTTTCGCTGGTCGACAGGCTTCCGGACGGTCACATGGGATTCCCCGGGAGGCTCGATGTCACGCTGACCTACAGGGTAATCCCGCCAATGGTCCTGGAACTGGATTTCCACGCGGTTACGACTGAAGCCACGCCGTGCAGCTTCGCCCATCACAGTTATTTCAACCTGGACGGGTCGCAATCGATCCTGAATCACGAGCTTCGGGTTGATGCGGAGCACTACCTGGAGTTGGACAACGACAAGATTCCGACCGGCGCAGTCGTGCCGGTTGAATCGACGCCATTCGATTTTCGCTCGCTCCGCCCGCTCGCTCGGGGCGGAATTCCGTTTCCCCATGACCACAATTTCTGCCTGTCCCGAGACCAGCAACCGATCCGGCCAGTCGCTTTGCTCAAGGGACCGGGCTCCGGCCTTGAAATGGAGATCGAAACTACGGAGCCCGGCCTGCAGCTTTGCCACGGCGCCATGACATCCACACGGAGTCCCGGCCTCGGAGGATCGCCGTATGGACCACACGCCGGCGTTGCCCTTGAGCCACAGTGCTGGCCTGACAGCCCGAACAGGCCCGATTTTCCGGAGGCAATTCTTGTGCCCGAATGCGCATACCGTCAGACGACACGGTTTCGATTGCAGAGGTACGTGCGCCCGGAATCAGGTTCGTGACGATATTGGGTTTTCCGTCTTCCCGGACTGGAAAAAATTTAGCGTCTGCACAATACGGGCGGTTTCGCGCCGTTCAGCGAGATGATCGCATTCCGGTTCCTGTTCGAGACCGTCTGCGCGCACCCCGCCTGAAGGAAAAGAACAATGACGAACTGGTACACGGCAGACATCCACTTCGGGCATGAGAACA
The DNA here is from genome assembly GCA_963664045.2 of Paracoccaceae bacterium. Lineage (GTDB taxonomy): Bacteria > Pseudomonadota > Alphaproteobacteria > Rhodobacterales > Rhodobacteraceae > JAPPHA01. The sequence goes on from CAXXGT010000012.1 coordinate 328,884, forward strand.
TCATCCGTTTCTGTGACCGGCCGTTCCGCGATTCCGGCCACATGGACACGGTACTGATCGAGAACCTGTGGTCCAGGGTTGGACCCGGGGACGATCTCTGGATCGTCGGTGACTTTGCGTTTGGACCAAAGGCCAAGGACACGCCATATCTCGAACGCCTTTTCGGCCAGCTTCCCGGCGCACGCAAACACCTGATCATCGGGAACCACGACCTTGAACGAACACTGGCCCTCCCCTGGGACAGCGTTTCGCATCTCGCCGAGGTCCGGGACGGACCGGAAAACCGGGCACAAACACTTTGCCATTATCCGATGATCACCTGGAACCGCGCACGCCGGGGTGCGCTCCAGCTCTTCGGCCACGTCCACAGCAACTGGCTCGGGTCACGCAACTCGGTCAATGTTGGCGTCGATGTCTGGGACTTCAAGCCGATGCGGTTTGAGGACATCGAAAGACGGGCTAAATCGTTGCCCGTGAACAAGCACTGGGTAGATGTCGAGCACGATGCAAGGGAACCATGAGACATGCCAGCCAATCGGAGGCAAGCTGTCGCTGCCTGGACTCAAATCGCAAGATCGATTTGCCCGCCGTCGCGGCAACGATGAAGGGGTCTATTCCGGTAAGCGCCGAAACAGTTCGGCCGCGATTACAGAAAGGAGTCCGGGTTGCGTTGCAGCCGCGCATCGCCGTGAATTCCTGGCAGGATGACGCGCCGCGTTCGTACACAAGCCATTCGCTGCACAGCGCGTGAATTCTCAAAGAGCGGGGCAAGGCGAACGTTCGTTGCTGCGTGATCGAGCGTCTTCGGTGGGAGAAACGTTCCAGAGCCGGTCGTTTGTGGTCGCCGGCTGGAACTCGACGTTCGCGCGAACGCGGTCTCTGGGAAGAGGCTCCATGCTCTCGACCCAATCGAGGCTTGGCACGAAGATGACGCTGTCCAGTGCACCACCCGTTCAAGAATGATCACTGCGCTTCCCGGCGCACTTGCCCAAGACTGAGAGCCATACTTTGGATTTCCATTCAAGGTTGTGTGGTTGCCCTATCTTTGGGTTGTTTTGACGACGGTCGTCCATCTTCCTATAATTCAAAAAATTGGACCATTCCCGACTTTGCAACGGGCTTCAGGATACAATGAGATGACTGCGACGATTACGAAAAGTTACGCACTCGTCGGCGACGCCGATAACGTTCGCTCGCTCGAGGACGACCAGTTTGAGGACGAGGTCGAAGACCAGTGGTTCTCGGCGACGATTCCGAGAAAGCAAATGAAGGCCTTGATGCGGCGCACGGACAGGGAGGCCGCGATTCACTTTGGCATCTGGGGTGTTCTGCTGATCGGGTCGGGCACCGGCGCGGTGCTGACATGGGGTACATGGTGGACGGTTCCGTTTCTTCTCCTCTACGGGGTGATGTACTCGATGTCGGATCACCAGGCCCACGAGACGAGTCACGGCACGCCATTCAGGACCAAATGGCTCAACGACGCGCTCTATTGGCTCAACGGGTTCATGACGCTTCATGAAACCTACTATTGGCGGTGGAGCCATACACGGCACCACACCGATACGCTTCATGTCGGGCGCGACCCCGAGATTGCGGTGATGGCGCCTGCCGACGTGGCCAAACTCTTTCTCGACTTCTTCTTTGTTGTTTCGGGTTGGGTGCAGATCACAAACATCGTCAAGCATGCATTTGGCCGGGTCGAAGGCGACGGCACACACTTTATTCCCGATGGGGAACGCTCGAAGGTGGTGTGGAACTCGCGCGCTTATGTGATGATCTTCGTGGCAACGGTCTGTGCAGCGGTGATCTGGCAATCGTGGCTTCCGATCCTCCTGGTGGTGACCCCTCGCTTCTACGGTGGGTTTTTCCCGCAGTTCTTCAACATCACGCAGCATGCGGGGTTGAGGGAAAACTGCATGGATCACCGTCAGAACTGCCGCACGTTCCACACCAATCGGGTCTTCCGGTTCCTGTACATGAACATGAACTACCACGTTGAACACCACATGTTTCCGATGGTGCCGTTTCATCGGCTTCCCGCGATGCACGAGGCGATAAAGGATCAATGCCCACCGTCGTATCCCAGTGTCTGGGCCTGCTATGGGGAGATGATCCCGGCCATTCGAAAGCAGCTGACCGACCCCGACTATTTCGTCAAGCGTCCGCTTCCCGGGGACATGATCAGCGCAAAGTAATGCGGTGCCGGCCGATCCGATGGACGAGTCAGCGGATCCCGGAGACCTGCTGAGCGGCCGAAAAGCGAGAATATGGCATCCTGTTTCAGGATCCGTAGCCAGGCGCCCGTTTCACCGGCTCGATGAAATCCTGCAGGCCGGAACGGTTGCGGGGCTCGGGTACGGAAGTTAGGTGCGCTCGACCGGACGTCGTCGTCGTGGCCCAGCTACCCTGTGAACGATTCCCGGTGGTCAGCGCAATGACGCCGACGGTAACCGCGACTCCGCCGGGTTCAAAGCTGGCCGGACAGGTTCAACATGCCAGGGTTTCTGCATACGAGTCTCGTCCCCGAAAGCATCTGCCGCCAGGCAGTCCGGGTTCGCTTACGAGAGCCCGGGTCTTCGGATTCAGGATCGTGAATTCCTGGCGTCGGTGTCTGCCCAGGTCGGGAAAAACAGTTCCTTTGGCGAGAGGGTAAAGATCTCGAATCCATTGGCGGTGACCCCGACGCTGTGTTCGAACTGTGCGGACAGGGATCGGTCGCGTGTAACCGCGGTCCAGGCGTCGGACAGGATCTTTGTCTGCGGGCGCCCTGCATTGATCATCGGCTCGATGGTAAAGAACATTCCTTCTTCGAGAACGTCCCCGGCACCTTTCCTGCCGAAATGGAGAACGTTGGGTGGTGCGTGGAAGACCCGTCCAAGACCGTGACCGCAGAAGTCGCGAACGACGGAACATCGGTTGGATTCGGCGTGGGACTGAATTGCCGCTCCGATGTCTCCGAAAGTGTTGCCTGGTCGAATCTGCTCGAGTCCCAGCATCAGTGAATCATGGGTGATCTCGATCAACCTGAGCGCCTTCCTTCCAGGTTTGCCGGCGATGTACATGCGTGAACTGTCGCCATGCCAGCCATCGAGGATGCATGTAACATCGATGTTGAGAATGTCGCCATTGCGGAGTCGCCTTTCGGACGGGATTCCGTGGCAGACGACGTGATTGATCGAGATGCAGGACGACTTCGGATAGTCACGGTAGCCGAGCGTTGCAGGCACGGCTCCGCGTTCCAGCATGAAGTTCTTGCACAGCGTGTCCAGGTGATCGGTCCTTACCCCGGGTCGCACGTGCTCGCCGATCATGTCGAGTACCTCGGCCGCCAACCGCCCCGCCCTGCGCATGCCATCGAAATCATCGGGGACATGTATAGGGATGCCCGAGCGGGTGACACGCGGTCTCGGAGTTTCGCGTTGTCCCGGTTCCTTCACCTCGGTCACTCTACTTGAAGCGCTTCCAGCAATCGGATCAGCCCCTGTACTGTGGTTCAGGATCAATCCACAGGCGCGGGCCGAGCGATATAGCCTGAGTCGAGATGTCTGTTCCATAGCAGAGCATGTCAACTCCTGCCGTTCGTGCCGCGTCGTACGCCCGGGCGTAGGCAGGATCAATATCCGCCGCCAGTCGAAACCACCGGCAGTCCATTCGCTGCACAATGTAAATCATGACGGAACGATGTTCACGTGCCACCGCCGACAACTCACCGAGGTGGCGGGTTCCACGCGCAGTGACACTGTCAGGGAACTCGGCCAGGCCGGGTTCGCGGCAGAGATGCACGTTCTTGATTTCGACGTAGGCGTTGGGCAGGCCGGGTTCGCTCAGGAGAAAATCCACCCTGCTTGAAGTTCCGTATCTGACTTCGGGCCTGACGGAACCGTAGGCTGACAGTTCCGGGAGTTTCCGGTTCCTGAGCACATGAGCCATCAACCGGTTCGGCAACGAGGTATCGATGCCAACGAGTTGCCCGTCACCGAGTTCGAGGATCTTCCAACTGAAACGGAGCTTCCGCCGAGGATCGTCATTGGGCTCGAGCCAGACCCTTGAGCCCGGGTCAGCCAGCCCAAGCATCGAGCCGGGATTGGGGCAGTGCGCCGTCACGCTCGAGCCGTCTTCGAGGGTGACGTCCGCGAGAAACCGTTTATACCTGCGCTCGAGAACACCCGGTATCAGTAATCTCTGGAATTCCATCCGGTGATCATAGAAACCGATTCGAAGAGTGACAACCGCGTACCCCGCGGTTGGCCCGGCCCCCGCGCCGGAGAGGCGTTATCACTGCCCTGGAGGTGGAACCGATGCCCAATCCGACCGCCGCGATGCTGGTCATCGGCGATGAAATCCTGTCAGGAAGAACGCGGGACAGCAACCTGCACGTGCTGTCCAGACGATTGTCTGAAGTGGGGATCGACCTCCGCGAAGCACGCGTTGTTCCCGATACGAAGCCGGGTATTTCGGAGGCAGTCAACCAGCTGCGCAGTCGCTACGATCACGTGTTTACGAGTGGCGGGATCGGGCCAACCCATGATGATATCACGAGCGATGCGATTGCATGCGCATTCGGCGCTGCGCTCGATGTCAGGGAGGATGCTCTTCAGGCGTTGATCGCAGCGTATCCCGGAGGAAGAAGGGATCTCAATCCCGAGAGGCGCCGCATGGCGCGCATCCCTGAGGGTGCCGAACTCATCGTGAACCCGATTTCCGGCGCCCCGGGATATTCAATCGAAAACGTTCATGTCATGGCAGGCGTTCCCGCCGTATTCGAGGCCATGCTCGAAGGTCTTCTCGCCGGTCTTCAGGGTGGAAAACCGCTCCTCGCAAAGTCGATCCGGGTCGAACGTCCGGAAGGTGAAATCGCGAAGGACCTCGGTAAGATTGCACGTGCGTTTCCGCAGGTCTCGATCGGCTCCTATCCTTACTACGGGGATGGAATTCCCGGCAGCAACGTTGTCGTTCGCGGAACGGATCAGGCGAGCGTCCGCCAGGCGAGTGCCAGGGTCCGCATGCTTGCCGACCCCCGGGAACTATGACGGAAAACGTTCCTCCGGCCGAGGCGTTGTACCGGACACTCGAATCCAGCTGGCCGGCAGCGGCCAGCTACACCTGCAAAGGCTGGATCATTCGTGACGGCCGGGGAGGAGGCAAGCGCGTGTCAGCAGCAACCGTCGCGATTCCGGATGGCCTGCGCCTGCCGGATATTGGGGCGGCCGAAGAAGAAATGGGCCGGCTGGGGCAACCGCCCCTGTTCATGGTCCGACAGGGCGAGGCCGGGCTGGACGACGCGCTTCACGACCGGGGATACGAAATCGTGGACCCGGTGACATTCTATTCGGGGAATCCGGGCGAACTTGCGATCGGGGAACCCGACGGACCTGATGCGGTCTTCGGCGATCTACCATTGGCAATTCAGACTCGCATCTGGGCCGAAGGCGGAATCGGACCGTCGCGGCTGGCAGTGATGAAGCGCGTGCTTGGCGCCCGGGCCTGGATTCTCGGCCGAATGGACGATCGTCCGGCAGGAACCGTATTTGTTGCGATTCACGAAGGAATCGCGATGGTACACGCCCTGTATGTCCGTCCGCGATTTCGCGAGAAAGGATTGGGGCGGCAATTGATGGCCGCTGCCGCTGGTTGGTCCTGCCGGCGGTCCGCCCGGTTCCTGACCCTTGCCGTGACGAGCGCGAACATGACTGCCGGGAAGCTGTACCGCTCCCTTGGAATGGTCCCGGGAGGCAAATATCACTACCGGATGCGGCCGGGTTGAACGGGAGATAGGCAATGGAAGAAGACAACGTAACCGCACTCGATCTTCCGACGGTCGATCCATTGCCGGAGTCGACCTTGAAGTATTTCGATCTCTGCCGCGAGAAGATCGGATTCGTACCGAATGTCCTCAAGGCGTATGCGCACGACATCGACAAGCTGAACGGCTTTACCGGCATGTACAATCAGCTGATGCTGGCAGACTCGGGATTGAGCAAGCTGGAACGGGAAATGATTGCCGTCGTCGTTTCGTCGCTCAACCGGTGCTACTATTGCCTCGTTGCGCACGGCGCGGCCGTTCGCCAACTTTCCGGGAATCCCGAACTCGGTGAGATGCTCGTCATGAACTACAAGGTCGCGTCCTTGTCCCCGAGGGAGCGTGCAATGCTTGACTTTGCGGCGAAGGTGACCGTCGAGAGCCACATGATCGGGGAAACCGACCGGCAGGCTCTTCGGGATGCAGGGTTTTCGGACGTCGACATCTGGGATATCGCCGCCGTCGCCGGGTTTTTCAACATGTCGAACCGGATATCATCAGCAACCGACAAGCGCCCGAACCCAGAGTATCATGATTCGTTCCGCTGACTGTCGTTCGGGGGAGAAGCGGGCGGAATTCATTCCATCCACCCCGTTATGTCCACCGGGTTGAGAGCCGAATCCGGCTTGACAGCGAAAGCAGGGAGTCGATAAACGGCAACGACAGCGGTTGACCGGCGTCCAAACCCGGACTTCCAGAGAAAGAGATTCCAACGGGCCGCGGCCCGTTTTTTTTGTTGTCTGGGTACAATGGCGGATTTTGAACTGGTTGCCAGCAATGCGGCCGAACGGCGCATCGCTGGCATCGTTGCGCCAGCAGTGGAACACATGGGATTCGAACTTGTCCGCATCCGGCTCATGAGCGGAGGTGCGACAAGGCTTCAGGTCATGGCGGACCGACCGAATGGTGGTATCGACGTCAATGACTGCGCCAGGATCTCGAACGCTCTATCAACACTGCTCGACGTCGAAGACCCGGTGGCGGGAGACTATACGCTCGAGGTGTCCAGCCCGGGAATAGACCGCCCGCTCACCCGTCTCAGGGATTTCGACACCTGGGCCGGTTACGACGCCAGGATCGAGACAACGGAGTTGATCGACGGACAAAGAAGATTCAGGGGCGTTCTCCGGGGCGTTTGGGGAAACGAAATCCTCTTCGAGATACCCCAGGGAACGATCGGGCTCGACTTCAACATGGTGGCGCGTGCGAGCCTGCGCCAGGGAGATGACAGCATTCGGAAAGCGCTGAAGCCAGGTGAAACCGGCCCGCGTGCATCCCGCGGACGGTCAGGCGAACTCCAGGATGGCGGAAACGCCAATGACAGGAAGAAGGAAAAATGAACACGACCAGTGCTAACAGGCTTGAATTGCTGCAGATCGTTGATGCGGTTGCGCGCGAAAAGCTCATCGATCCCGAAGAAGTGTTCCGGGCGATCGAGGAATCGAAGATTCGCGAAGCCAGGGCTCGATATGGCGCCGAGCTCGACATTCGCTCGGAAATCGATCGAAGAACGGGTGAATCGTCGCTGACGCGTGCCCGAACCGTTGTGGAACATGTTGAAGACCGTTTTCTCGAGATGAGCGTCAGCGATGCCGGGAATTATCTCGACGACCCGAAGCCTGGCGACATCGTGATCGAGGAGTTGCCACAGCTTCGCCCGGGGCGAATTGCTGCCCAGGCGTCCAAGCAAGTGATCCTGCAGCTTGTCCGGGAAGCGGAACGAAAACGGCAGTACGAGGAATTCAAGGACCGCAAGGGTCAGATCATCAATGGAATCGTCAAACGGGAAGAGTACGGGAACATCGTTGTCGACATCGGCCGGGGAGAGGCCGTCGTCCGCCGCGACCAGCTGATCAACCGGGAAGTCTACCGGATCGGCGACCGGATCAGGGCGTACATTCGCGACGTGAGGGCCGAAACCCGCGGTCCGCAAATTTTCCTGTCACGAACCGCAAATGAGTTCATGGCGGAACTCTTTCGCATGGAAGTGCCTGAAATCTATGACGGAATCATCGAGATCATGGCAGTGGCCCGCGACCCGGGATCGCGTGCCAAGATCGGTGTCGTTTCGTACGACAGTTCGATCGATCCCGTTGGCGCCTGTGTCGGGATGAGGGGGTCGCGGGTTCAGGCCGTGGTGAATGAACTCCAGGGGGAAAAGATCGACATCATTCCCTGGAACGGCGACGCCGCGACGTTCCTCGTCAATGCGCTCCAGCCGGCCATCGTGACCAAGGTCGTCATGGAAGAAGGGTCGAAGCGGGTCGAGGTTGTCGTTCCGGACGATCAACTGTCGTTTGCGATCGGGCGCTGGGGCCAAAACGTGCGACTCGCGTCAAAGCTGACCGGGCTGGACATCGATATCATGACCGAGGGTCAGGAATCGGAACGGCGCCAGGCAGAGTTCGTGGAACGTACCGGGATGTTCATGGACGCACTGAATATCGACGAGGTTGTCGCCCAGCTGCTTGTTTCGGAAGAATTCAATTCGGTCGATGAGGTCGCGTATGTTCCGGTTGAAGAACTCGTGGCGATCGAGGGATTCGACCAGGACACGGCCGAAGAGTTGCAGGCCAGGTCAGTGGAATTCCTCGAAGAGGTCAACCGGAAAGCCCTGGAGGAAGCGGTCGCGCTCGGAGTTGAGCAGGACCTGATCGAATTTGGCGGGCTGACACCGCAGATGTTGATCACGCTCGCCCGGAACGGGGTCAAGACCCTCAGGGAATTCGCCACGTTTGCCGACTGGGAACTTGCGGGCGAAACAGCCGGGCCAGACGACAATGGCGAACGGGAAGAGGGTCTGCTGGAGGAATTCAACGTGACAATGCTCGAGGCGCGCAGGCTCGTGATGGGAGCCAGGTATCAACTCGGAATCGTCACTGGCGAGGACTACCACGCCGCCATGGCGATGGACGATGTCCAGGATGACGAACCCGGCTTTCCCGAGCCTGGCTGACGATTCGGGCCGTGGTGCAATGGAGAAACTGTCGGCATGTCCCGCGGTGGAAGAAAGAAACATCGAGAGTGCCCCAGACGACGGTGTATCGTCACCGGAATCTCGGCGCCGCGATCGTCACTGATCAGATTCGTCGTTGGCCCGAACCGCACGATCATCCCCGATGTACGTGGAAACCTGCCAGGCCGCGGAATCTGGGTTTCCCCGGACGTGGAAGCACTGGAACGGGCGGCAGGTCGAAGTCTGTTTTCGCGGGCGGCGCGGATCGCGGTCGAAGCATCGCCATCACTGGTGAATGACGTCGACGCAATTCTTTCTGCCCGTGTTGTCGAACTGATCGCCCTGGCGAGGAAAGCGGGGAAAGCCGTGTCCGGTTTCGAGAAGACCCGCGCGCTGGTCAGATCCGGAAATGCCGCGATCCTGTTTCAGGCAGCGGATGGCTCGGAGCGTGAACGGTCCAGGCTTCCGGGATCACGCGGACATGCCGCTGCGGGAACCTTGTTCAGATGTCTCTCGGGAACCGAAATGGGTTTGGCATTCGGGCGCGAACGTGTGATACATGCCGCCATGGCGAAGGGTGGACTTTCTGACAGGATCGTTACAGATGCACGCCGCCTGAGTCGTTTTCGCGGAGCCGAACCTGCGAGCGTGCCGGACAAACAGGAAGAGACTGAATCGACGCATGACCGATAATGACAAGACTGGCTTCAGGCCCAGACGTCCGCTGACGCTGAGAAGCGGCTCCGAGAAAAGCCACGTGAAGCAGAGCTTTTCTCACGGCCGCACGAAATCGGTTGTCGTCGAGACCAAGCGGCGGCGCCAGATCAACAAGCCGGGCTCCCGCCCCCCACAGCCTGTTCCCCCGGCACCTCCTCCTCCGCCCGCTCCCCGGCCTGCACCCTCGCCCGTGGCGGAAGTGCAGCAGACGATTCCGGATGCTCCCGCCCCTGCTGTCGATGAAATTCCGGACTCCGAGCGGAGGCAGAAGGAAGAATATGTGCGGGCGCTTGCGGCCGAGAAGTTGAAGGAACAGGAGCGGAAACGCTCCGAGGCCGAAGACCAGCAGAAGAGGGAGGTCGAGCGGGAACTCAGGAAGCAGGAGAAAGTCGCGAAGGATCGCGAAAACGAGGAAGTTCAACGCCGGATCCGGGAACGGAAAGAAGAATCGCGAAGAGCGAGGGAAAAGCCCGCGCGTCCGCAAAAACCCCAACGCACGCCGGCCACGCCCCCTGTTGCTCCGGTCCAGACCGAGGGAACCGGAGAAGCACGCGGAACGCCCCGCCGAAGCGATAAACCGGACGATGAAACGCGCCGGCGCCAGGCTCGCGGTCGGGGGCAGGACAAGCCGCGCAGATCGGGAAAGCTCACCATTGCCCAGGCACTCTCGGGCGATGGTGGCAGGGAACGCTCGCTTGCGTCAATTCGCCGTGCGCAGGCGCGGGAACGTCGCAAGACCATGGGATCGGAACACAAGGAACGTGAAAAGATCGTTCGAGATGTCCAGATTCCGGAAGCCATCACGGTTCAGGAACTCGCCAATCGCATGGCGGAGAGGTCGGCGTCGGTGATCAAGGCCTTGATGGCAAACGGGATCATGGCGACCCAGAATCAGGCGATCGATGCCGATACTGCCGAGGTGATCGTCGAGGAATTCGGGCACACCCCCACGCGGGTTTCGGATGCAGATGTCGAAGACGCGATCGAGACCGCAGTTGACGCACCCGAATCCCTGGTTTCCCGTCCACCGGTCGTGACAGTCATGGGTCATGTCGATCACGGGAAAACGTCGATCCTGGATGCAATCCGGAGTGCCAACGTCGTCTCGGGAGAGGCCGGGGGAATCACCCAGCATATCGGCGCCTATCAGGTCTCGGATTCCGATGGTTCCAGGATCACGTTTCTCGACACGCCCGGCCACGCCGCCTTTACCTCGATGCGCGCACGCGGTGCCCAGGTCACCGACATCGTCGTCTTGGTTGTTGCCGCGGACGATGCAGTGATGCCGCAGACGGTGGAAGCGATCGATCATACCAAGGCCGCAAACGTGCCGATGATCATCGCCATCAACAAGATCGACCGGGAGGCAGCCGATCCAGAAAAGGTTCGCTCCGAACTCCTGCGGCATGGCGTCGTTGTCGAATCAATGTCGGGAGATGTCCTCGATGTCGAGGTTTCGGCAATATCGGGCGAAGGGCTCGACCGTTTGCTTGAGGCGATTTCTCTCCAGGCTGAAATTCTCGAACTCGAGGCCAACCCGGACCGGCGCGCAGAAGCTGCGGTCATCGAGGCGAAGCTGGACACGAACCGGGGCAATGTTGCGACTGTTCTGGTTCAGAAAGGGACGCTTCGACTCAAGGATATCATCGTTGTCGGTGAGCAGTGGGGAAAGGTTCGTGCACTCGTCAATGATCGTGGAGAGCAGGTGGACAGTGCCGGGCCGTCGGAGCCGGTCGAAGTCCTTGGACTGAACGGAACGCCGGTAGCCGGTGACACGTTGCATGTATTGTCCAGCGAGTCGGAAGCGCGCGGGATCGTGAATTACCGTATCCAGCAGGCGAAGGACCGGAGATTTGCTGCGGGTACCGTTGTTTCGATCGATCAGCTTCTTGCCCGTGCGAGGGAAGGGACGGAAGTCCGCGAACTTCCACTGGTAATCAAGGCGGATGCGCAAGGGTCCGCCGAAGCCATTTCCCAGGCGGTCGAAAAGATCGGCAACGAAGAAGTCCACGTTCGCGTACTGCATTCAGGGGTCGGTGCGATCACCGAATCCGACGTTGCACTGGCGGAAGGATCGGAAGCGCACATTGTCGGTTTCAATGTCCGGGCAAACGCGCAGGCCCGAAATCGTGCGACCCAGAGGTCAGTCGAAATCAGGTATTACTCGATCATCTATGATCTGATTGACGATGTGCGGGACCGGGCATCCGGTCTTCTCTCTGCCGAGGTTCGGGAACAGTTCATCGGCTACGCAGCGATCAAGGAGGTCTTCAGGATCACCGGAGTCGGTCGCGTGGCGGGGTGCATTGTCAATGAGGGGACTGCGCGCCGCAGCGCCGGAGTCAGGCTTCTCAGGGACAATGTGGTTATTCACGAAGGCAGGTTGAAGACGCTCAAACGCTTCAAGGACGAGGTCAGGGAGGTTCAGGCCGGCCAGGAATGCGGCATGGCTTTCGAGAACTACGAAGATATTCGTGAAGGCGATGTCATCGAAATCTTCGAGTCCGAGGAAATCGAACGCTCGCTGGCGTAATTCCGAAACTATGGAACTTTCTCACAGTCGCCGGTCCGATTGGCACGGCACCACGATCATAGGAATCCGGAAAGACGGACAGGTTGCCGTTGCCGGCGATGGCCAGGTCAGCCTCGGCCAGACGGTCATCAAGGGATCTGCCCGGAAAATTAGACGTATCAGAACCGGCGGACAGGAAATAATCTGCGGATTTGCCGGCTCCACGGCCGATGCCTTCACACTTGTTGAGCGCCTGGAGACCAAACTTGAGGCCAGCCCGGGCCAGTTGACCCGGGCGGCGGTCGAGCTTGCGAAGGACTGGCGCACGGACAAGTACCTGCGAAATCTTGAGGCCATGCTGATTGTTACCGATGGTCGGGAACTCTTGGTCGTGACAGGTGCGGGGGATGTGCTTGATCCCGAGCACGGCATCGCGGCGATCGGCTCCGGCGGGAATTACGCGCTCGCGGCGGCAAGGGCAATGATTTCAGGCAGCGACAATGCCGAGACAATCGCCCGGAAAGCCATGGAAATCGCTGCTGATATCTGTGTCTACACGAATTCCGAGTTGTGTGTGGAGTTGATCGAGGAACGCGGGTAATCGAGCTGCGCATTCCGGGCACTCACCGGAAAAATGAAATTGCTGGCGATGTCCGCAGGGCAAACCGGTTGAAGGGATTGTTGTGTGACCAATTTGACCCCACGTGAGATCGTCTCCGAACTCGACCGATACATAATCGGCCAGAAGGATGCGAAACGGGCCGTTGCTGTTGCCCTCAGGAGCCGCTGGCGAAGGAAACAGCTGGACGATGCGATCCGGGACGAAGTCTATCCCAAGAATATCCTGATGATCGGACCCACGGGGGTCGGGAAAACCGAGATTTCACGCCGGCTGGCGAGGTTGGCGAAGGCGCCTTTCATCAAGGTCGAGGCAACGAAATTTACCGAGGTCGGATATGTCGGTCGCGATGTCGACCAGATCGTCAGGGACCTCGTCGACAGTGCGATCATCATGGTTCGTGGGCACATGAGGGAGGAAGTCCTCGAACAGGCCAGGGAGGCCGCGGAAGAGCGTATCATTGACATATTTGCGGGCACGGACTCACGTGAACAGACCCGCGAACGTTTTCGCAGGATGCTGCGTAGCGGCCAGCTGGATGACAAGACGATCGAAATCGAGGTTTCGGACACCTCCAATCCGCTAGAGACCTTCGAGATTCCCGGGCAGCCGGGCACCAACGTCGGCATGGTCAATCTTGGCGAGATCCTGGGCAAGGCGTTTTCCGGGAGGACGGTTCAACGGCGGATGACCGTGGCCGAATCCCATGATGTGCTCGTCAGCGAGGAAGCGGACAAGCTGGTTGATTCCGAGTCCGTGACAAGCGAAGCGATACGCGCAGTCGAGGAGCACGGGATCGTGTTTGTCGACGAAATCGACAAGGTATGTGCCAGGTCGGACATACGGGGCGCGGATGTATCCCGTGAGGGCGTCCAGAGAGACCTGCTTCCCCTGATCGAGGGAACGACCGTTTCAACCCGGTACGGTCCTGTTCAGACCGATCATATCCTGTTCATCGCTTCGGGAGCGTTTCACATTGCCAAGCCTTCGGACCTGCTGCCCGAACTGCAGGGACGATTGCCGATCCGGGTCGAACTCCGAGCCCTGACGGAAGAGGATTTCGTCCGGATACTGACCGAGACCGACAATGCCCTGACCAGGCAATACAGTGCCTTGATGGAGACGGAAGGGGTCGAGATCGAGTTTTCGGAGGACGGAGTGGGTGAAATCGCCAGGATTTCCGCCGAGGTCAATCGCTCGATCGAGAACATCGGTGCGAGGCGCCTGTACACCGTCATGGAGCGGGTTTTCGAAGATCTCGGCTTCAATGCGCCCGACAGGCCAGGTCTCAAGGTGACAGTTGATGCCAAGTTCGTTGATGACAATCTTGGTGACCTGGCGGAGCGAGCCGATCTGACACGCTACGTTCTCTAGGACGGCACTGGAGAACCCCGGGCCGGGAACCAGAAAGGCCGGCGGCCGGTTTTCCCAGTGTGATGATCAACAAGCATGGGGAAACGGACAGGGTGCGTGCGAAGCCGGCCGGCGTGAGGCTTCCTGCGTGATCCGGGCCGGGCCTTCAGGGTCCGGCGCGAATCTGGACGAGCGATTGCATGTTCACGATTGAGGTGTAACACCAACGCGTGGCTGGCGCAATGTTTGGTCTGGCCGGCATCGGGGCTGCTGGAATTCTCGGCAAGATCGGTCAGGCCAATGCCGAAGTCCGGCAGCAGCCGGAATTCTTCGGGAATCAGCTGCCCTGGCGTCAGTCCTGTTCCCGCGGGTAACCACCGGAACCGGTCAAGAGTGCCGGGACAACAAGACCAGGACGAGAAACAAACTTGGCAGCTCGCAGTGTCCAGCGCAGTGTCCAGCACATGTGACGACGAGAGAGATTGGTTCCGTGCTGGTTGGATATCAGCTGGCGCGTGCTTGATGTTCTGTGCAAGCGTCTTGGTCGCTACGGGCTGACGCTCCACCCGACCAAGACACGCTACGTGGATTTTCGACAGAAGCCCCCGGGCGAACACGATCCAGGCACGACATTCGACTTCCTCGGTTTCACTTTCCTGTGGGGACGGTCGAGACGAGGTGCAACTGTCGTCCGCCGGATCACCGCCAAGGGACGCTGATGCTCATCAACGTGCCTATCGCACTGCGACATACCGATCCGCCCGTCGTCTCCATGATCGGGATTGGACATGACTTTGCAATATTGACGGGATTCGCGGTTCAACCACCTTGGTGGCCACACCAGATGCAGGGATTCTTTCACAGGAACGGCGTTTCATCGGCTGAGAATAACATCTTCCTGATTTGCCTTTGATTCTGCTTTGGCTGGCTCATGCAAGCGACAACCACGAAAACGCGCCTTTCACGGCGCACTGAGAAATCGTGGCTAAGTGCTCCTTTCGGATATCAGGCTCCAGAAGTTTTCGGCCGTGCGAGGAAGCGGGCTTTTGTCACGGAAAATTCGGACTTCAACCGGGATACACCAGCTCTGATCGCCCGCCAGCACAAGAGAACCATCACCGATGGATTTTCTCGCCAACATCTCGGCGATCCACGTGACGCCCAGTCCGCTCTCCGCCATAGATTTCAAGGCACCGGCGAGAGGCGAGGAAGAACTCTTCTTCACGAACACGGGGCCATCATGACGTGCCAGCATGGCATCGACAATCTGGCCGAGCGCCGAAGCTTCCGAGAAATAAAGGTGCTCAACCGGGGCTTGCCTTGTTCCGGGAAGCGCATGGATCGGCAAACCCTCGGCATCGGGAGCGGAAACCGGGATCAAACGATCCGATCCAGCAACCGCAGACTCGAAAAGCGACTGATCGAACCCCAGGTCCGCGTCCGGGTGCCAAATGCAGAGCATAAAGTGACACAGCCCGTGGGTAAGATACCTAGCGCAGGTATTCATGTGCGCCGTGAAAGGCGCGTCATCCTTGTGGGTGCGAATCCCACTCAACAGTTGTCGCTTCGGTTGGTAGCAGCCAGAGCGGTTCGTGGAGGTAACGAAATGGACTGAAGCACTTTGGTGTCAAAGGGCTGCCTTGGGCGGCTCAGCGAGCAGGCAGGCCGGAACGCGAGTGAACGCCGAGCAGGCCTCGAAACGCGTAATGCGGGAGCCGACCCTCCGTGAATTAGGGGAAGGCCGACGGCGGTTCGGGAAGCAAGCGACAAATGCACCGAATCGTTCCCGCCGGGGTATTGGCGCCGGCATGTCTGCAAGATGGATGACGATGCAACACGGGAAGCCCTGTCGGTGGTGCGCACGCACCAACCGGAAATCCGCGAGGACCAGTCCGGGCCGTCAGGGTGGCGGAGAGGCCCGTAATACTGAGGACACCGGGTAACGCCGGTCGAGGGAAGGGGCCTCAGGTGCGGAGGGACGCGGAAAGGATGAATGCCTGCGGGAGTGGCTCAGCCTATAACCCCGCCTCGAGGGCAGCGACTTCGGAACGCGTCACATGCGGAAGCGAAGGGGTCGGACCCGAACGGTTCGATACCGCCGGGGCGTGAACAGGCCCGGCGGCACACCGGAAACGACGCGGGAGGCAGGATGGCTGTCGTGCAGCGGCCTCGGGTTACCGGACCAACCGGCTCCTTCCTCCCACGACCCGTTCTGGTGGCCCGTGGGCGAAGCGCATGATCCCACTGGAGAGCCCGGTGCGGGAAATCCGCACGCCGGGTTCGGAGAGCGGGGGACTGGAAACGCGGCCATGGGAGCCGGACTGAGGCCTGGAGCGAAAGCGACGGACAAGCCACCGGACCCTAAAGCTGGCGCGCCAGCCCCCGACTCTACATGATTGGCTTCCAGACTCAAGGGGACATCCGACGTGTTGCCGGGAATCGTCTGATACCAGTCGGGAAAGAAGAGGATTGAAATGGTGTGTGTCGCCGCGAATTTAATCGTGTCCGCGCCTTTCGCCGTCTGCCGAATGTTCTCCAGTCCCTTATGGATCTGGTGTGTGACGTTTTCGGCAATCGGTACGAGTTGGCGGCCGCCGTCCGTGAGTTGGATAGGCCGGTCGTTCCGGTCAAACAGGGTGACGCCAACCCACTCTTCAAGCAGCCGGATCCGACGGCTGAAGGCCGGCTGCGCCACGTTCCGGCGAAGAGCGGCCCGGGAAAAACTACCCGCCTCTACCAGCGCCAGGAAATCTTCGAACCAAGCGATCTTCATCGCCACCCCACTCTCACTCGCAGCTCCATAATGTCCACCACGACCTGAAGACCAGACAGAATCACAATAATCGCAATCGAGGGTTGATCGGCCTTGACAGTGTTGAGTTCAACATAATTCCTTCCGATCGACAATTCAGAAATCGCATGAATAATTGCCGGATTTTGAAACTGAAACCAAAACTGATCTCAATTAATATAGCAGAAACAACGGACTAAAGATCCACTGGAAGATATCTCCACATTATTTGATACAGAAAATGCATGGTCTTATCTGCAATTGGTATTGACTGGATTGACCGAAAAGGCTTATTCAAGTGGTAAGGAAACGGCTCCCCGGTCCGATCTCGCCATGCCGTTGCAACCATTCACTCCTTGAAGTCACGCACATGAGAGTGGCGTGGGATCGACCGGAGCGAGACGGAAATGCCACGCATCTTTGCATGCTAATTTTGGGGAGGATACCTAATGTCAAACGTCAAGAAGATTTTGGCTGGCGCGGTTGCCTTGTTGCTTATGGCAAGTGCGGTTCAGGCTGACACGATAAAGTTCGGCGTGACCGACCTCACCGGTCTTGAAGAGCTGCAAACCAATTACGGGGATTTTGTCGCTGCGCTGGAAGAAATAACCGGCGACACAATCAAGTACTTTCCGGTCAATAGCCGTACGGCGGCCGTCGAAGCGATGGCCAACGGTCATGTCGACTACATTCTCACGGGACCGGCCGAATACATCGTGTTCCGGGCACGTGCCAAAGCCATACCCGTGGTTGCCTGGCAACGCGTCGACTACTACACGACACTGTTGGTCACCAACGAATCGCCGATCAAGACGTTGGCCGACGTGAAGGGCAAGATCGTTGCCTTTGGTGACGTGGGGTCCACATCGACCCATTTGGCACCGGCCCAGTTGCTTGCCAGCATCGGCCTCATGCCAAACGTGGACTATACGGCGTTGAATATCCATCGCGGCGTGTCCATTGAAGCCATGCTGCAAGGCGATGTCGATACCATTACTGTCGGTTCATCGCATGTGATCAACATTCGTATGGCGTACCCCGACGTCGGAATACGTGTCGCGGCCCGTGGCCCGGATCTGCCGAACGATGTCCTGGTCGCCGGAGCCCACGTCCCCGCCGAAAATGTGGAGAAAATTCGCGTGGCTTTCGTGGAGAACGCAACGATGCTCATGGAGGCGGCGCTCAAGAGTGAAGATAACAAGAAGTACATCGGTGGCCAGTTCATTCCGACAGTCGAAGATTCCGACTACGAATACGTGCGCCAGGCCTACATAACGGTGGGTGCGGAGAACCTCGCCAAGTTCATCGATGAATGATGAGCCATCTGATGCCGCCGCCTGCCGGCGGCCCAATCGAGGCACCTCTGCGGGTCTGCCCGCAGAGGTGAGTTCTCGGGGGTGAAGGTCGACGATTGCGCCTTGAAGGTGAAGTCCCTCTCGTTGACTTTCGCCAATGGACTCAAGATTTTCGATAGGATCGACTTTTCCGTAGACGACGGCGAGCGAGTTGCGATTATTGGTCGTAACGGGGCGGGAAAATCGACACTATTGCGCGCTTCTCTCGGGATGTTCCCGCAATCGAAGAGCGCGGGAGAGTGGCTCTACGGCGAGCCGATGCAGAACATCAGCGGACGCAAGAGGCGCCAGCTCCTCCGTCAGGTCGGGTTCGTACACCAGCGGCACAACCTGGTGCCCCGCGCGACGGCGCTGACCAATGTTGTTCACGGCGCCATCGTCCGCCATCGACCGAGCGTCCGGGTTTGGAACCAGGCCTTGGCGCCAGGCCATTTGCGCGACGAGGCCATGGACCTGCTGGAGCGGGTGGGCTTGGCCGACCGCGCTCTCAACAGGGCCAGCGAATTGTCAGGAGGGCAGTCGCAGCGAGTCGCGATCGCACGGGCGCTCATGCAACGGCCGAGACTCGTGATTGCCGATGAGCCTGTCGCCAGCCTGGATCCAGTTGCCGGCGAAGAGATCATGGACCTGTTTTCGCGGTTGGTGGCCCAGCAAGACGCGACCCTCATTTTTGTCTCTCACGATCTGTCCCATGCGGTGCGCTACGCGGACCGCATACTCGGGGTTCGCGACGGGCGCATTGACCTGGACTGCAGCGCCGATGCGAAGTCGATCGATGAGCTGGCGAGCATTTATGGAGACGATGACGATGGCTAGCACCCCCGCCCGCCTCCATGCCTTCAATCCACCCGGATTCGCCTTCGCAGTAGCCGGCCTGGCCTTGATCATCACGGCCTTCAACGGCATCGACTTCGATCTCTACACGATCATTGAAGGCGGACCCCGGTTGACCCGATTGCTCGGACAGATGTGGCCCCTGAACCTTGAGGCCCTGCCGCGACTGTTAAGCTCGCTCTGGATAACCTTTCTGATGGCGATCTGCGGCACGACGCTCGGTATCGCCGTCAGTCTTCCCTTGGTCCTGTTCGCGGCTCGCAACCTTACGCCTCATCCATACATCAGATTTGCCGTTCGCGCTTTCATCGCGCTCTGCCGCACGGTACCGGACCTGATCTGGGCCCTGATCTTCGTGATCGTGGTCGGGCTTGGTCCGGTCGCGGGGGCCTTGGCGATCATGATGGACAGCATTGGTTTCCTCGGGAAGTTCTTTTCCGAAGCTTCTGAAGAACAGGATCCCGGCCCTCAAGAAGCCGTCAGGGCGATGGGCGGAAGCCGTCTCGATGTCGCCATGTCGGTCGTATTGCCGAGCGCGATGCCGGCTTTCATCAGCGATGCCTTGTTTGCCATGGAGAAGGCCGTGCGGGCATCCGTGATCCTGGGACTGGTCGGTGCAGGCGGAATTGGAATCGAGCTCAAAGTCGCGATAGATTTGTTCAAGTACGAAACAGCAGCGCTGATCATTCTGCTCATTTTCTCGCTCGTGGTTTCGGTGGAACAGGTGAGCAATCGCCTTCGCGCCAAGATATTCGGCGGAGACTAATTCCAAGAGGCTCCAACGGTACGCGATACCTTGTTGCAGCGGTAGGATTCGCTGTTGTCGGGTTACTGTGGGTTGGCGCCGATTGCGCGAACAAGGAAACGGCCAGTTCCAAGGTATTGCGTCGGCGAGATTGAAAACGCGGTTACAGGTGACTTGAAACATTGTGGACGCCTCGATGAATCTGCCAGAACGTCGGAAGAAGCGGCGGGTGCTCGGAACCTGTTGTACAGCCCACGCCGCCCACGATGGGCTGAGCGACATGTTGTACGTGATTCTGCCTGTCCTGGTGGAGCAATTCGGCCTGTCACTGGCGCAAATTGGAATGATCCGCGGCGCACACCGCACTGCCATGTCGCTCTTTCAGATTCTCGCCGCCCTGCTTGCCGAGCGGCTGGGGGAACGGGTTTTATTGATCGCCGGCACCGCACTGACCGGAATATTTTTCATTCTCGCAGGCATGTCCTCCGGTTTCTATGCTCTATTGATCCTGCTGTTTCTGGTTGGACTCGGTCAAGCTGTGCAGCACCCCCTCTGCTCTTCCATTCTCGGTACTGCCTACCGTGGCGGCGGCCATCGCGGCGCCCTCGGCACCTACAATTTCGCCGGCGACGTTGGCAAATTCATAGTCGCTGGTTCGTGCAGCCTTCTGCTGGCCGCCGGCGTTGCCTGGCAGGTGCCAGCCATCGGATACGGCGTGGTCATGGTGCTGGTCGCCATATTACTGATGGTCGTCCTCACAAGACTGAACGCAGGCGGCGTACCAACAGCATTACATATGGCGGCGGACAAGGGCTGGGGCATTATCCATCGCAGAGGATTTGCCTCCCTGTGCGCGATCGCGGCAATCGATAACGGCACGCGAACCGGTTTCCTCACCTTTGTCGTCTTTCTAATGATGGCGAAAGGCGTGCCTGAAGGCTGGGCGCTTCAGGCCATTCCGGCGCTACTCATAGGCGGAATTGCCGGAAAACTGGCGTGCGGCTATCTGGCTGAGCACTTCGGCGTGATTCGCATGGTGGTTGTCACAGAGGTGGCGACAGCCGCCGGTATGCTCTTGGTCCTGGTGCTCCCAAATTTCGCTGCGTTTGCTCTTCTTCCCATACTTGGTGTGGCACTCAACGGGACATCGTCGGTGGTGTACGGTACCGTCGGCGATCTCGTGGAAGGCGACCGCCAATCGAGAGCGTTCGGCCTCATTTACACGCTGGGTACAGTATTTGGCGTTGTCACACCGCTGGCTTACGGCATGTTGGGTGACCGGATCGGTATCGAGGCCACCCTGGCGATTGCGTCCCTCCTCGTACTCTTCACTTTGCCATTTGCCATGCAATTGCGCTCATCCGTCGCCATTCGGACCACTGCCGCGTGACTGAATGACGTTTGCGAAATTCGAATCCGTGAAAGGAGACCAAGACAATGTCGAAATCCGCAGTTGAACTAAACGGGCGATCCTATTCATGGCCCAAGGACCCGGTCGTCGGCGTCTGTATCGACGGCTCTGAACCGGGTTATATCGAAGAAGCCGTGAAGGCGGGCGTCGCACCGTACTTCGAACGGATCCTCAATGACGGCACCAATAGAATTGCCCATTGTGTCATTCCTTCGTTCACCAATCCGAACAACATCTCGATCGTCACAGGCTGCCCGCCGGTCGTGCATGGCATCTGCGGGAATTTCTTCTACGACCGGGAAACCGATTCCGAAGTGATGATGAACGATCCGAAATTCCTTTGGGTCGAGACGATTTTGAAAGCGTTCCACTCTCGTGGCGCCAAGGTTTGCGCTATCACAGCCAAGGACAAGCTTCGCAAACTGTTGGGCGAAGGCCTGGTCTTTGGCGACGGAACGGCGATCAGCTTTTCTGCCGAAACCCCCGAAACGGCGACAATGGACGACCATGGGATTGAAGATGTCCTGGGCCTCGTCGGCCTGCCCGTCCCGGACGTCTATTCCGCCGGCCTGTCCGAGTTTGTCTTCGCCGCCGGCGTCAAGACCATGGCGCGGGACCGTCCGGAACTCATGTACCTCTCGACGACTGATTACATTCAGCACATGTGCGCACCGGGAACACCGGTGGCCAACGCGTTCTATGAGATGATGGACGGTTATCTGGCACAACTCGACGAGATGGGCTGTATCATCGCCATAACCGCCGATCACGGCATGAATGCCAAGCACGATTCCGACATGCTGCCCGATGTCATCTATCTCCAGGAATTGCTGGACAATATGTTGGGCGAGGGCAAGGCGCACGTCATTCTTCCGATCACGGATCCCTATGTCGTACATCACGGATCTTTGGGGTCCTTCGCCGCTGCCTATCTGGTCGACAGTGTTGACCAAGCTGCTCTCCTGGGCCAGCTCCAGGCCATGGAGTGGGTCGATTGCGCCCTTGATCGCGCCACTGGGTGCGAACGTTTCGAGTTGCCTGAAGATCGGGTAGGTGACATCATTGTCATATCGACAAAGCAAAAAGTGATTGGAACCACTCGCGAGCGGCATGATCTTTCGGTTCTCAAAGAGCCACTTCGATGTCATGGCGGCTTGACAGAGCAGAAAGTTCCGTTGCTGATGAATCGCAAGATCGATCTTCCGGACAGTGCGCATCTACGGAACTTTGACATATACGATCTTGCCTTGAATCACGTTCTCGAGGCGACGTAGCTTCGGACATGCTTGCCTGAACCGTGAGATCCCGGCATGGGCGGTGCGAGAACTCGCAGCATCTTTACCGTGTCCTCCCCATCGATCCGGAACCGATGTGGTCGAGAACAGTAGCGCGCCGTTCGTGAGAATCCTGCCGTCCGCCTTGCAACTCAATGGGCTCGACGGTCGCACAGCGCTCAAGTCGGGATCTCCTTGCGCATGCCCACGATCGTGTGCGGGTCACTGTCGATACCGGCGGCGTTCAGGGGCCCCTGCAACCGTGCCACCTTCTTTTCCAGCTTGCGCAGGTTCCGCGCACTCCGGCTACGGTGAAGCTCCTTCAGCGCCGCGCGCACCGCGGCAAGCTTCTCGCGGTTGCTCTCGAAGACCCCGCGCAGTCGGTTGAGATCGCTAAGGGTCCGTCCGAGAATTATCGAATCGGTTGTGTGATCTGAGGTTTCGCTGGGTTTTGAGAAGATGTGTTGTGTTGTGCCGCGCTTTGGTCGTGGCGCGGTCGCGCTTTCGATACGCGGGATTCCGTCTCGGTGAATTTTCGTCCATATTTGTTGGATGGAACGGATTGACGACAAACAGATGGACATTGTCCGTGCTCGGTTCGAGACCCTGTCGCCGCATCTTGACGAGAAGGGCCGCCGCCTTCTGGCGGCATTCGAGGCCCGAAGCCTGGGTTACGGCGGAACGTCCCGGGTCTCGGAGGTGACTGGCATGGCCCGCTCGACGATCGGGCGGGTGTTGTTTCCCACTTTATGCCAGCACAGAATTCCCAGATTGATCTGGCTGCTTCATATCGGAATAATTTGACGTGGACGTTCTGGTGCCTTGAAACAATGCCTTCACATCAGCCAGTTACGCTGGTTCAGAATGTCTGCTTGGAAAGGAAAACTGTGGGATCAGCGGCCAGATTAATTTGAGAATGTTCATGCTTTGTCCGTCGACATAAACAGAGAAATAACATTGGCCTGCGCACGGGGCGCGGCCTCCCTGACGCGCAGGGCCGGGCCGTGTTCGCATGTCGCGAGCTCGAGTTCGATGTCGTCCCGGGCGGGGGCGGCGCGGTGTTCGACACTCATGAAGATCTGCTGGCGGCGACGGCGGACGTAGACCATGCTGTCGCACCATGCGAAGAGTTCCCCGGAGCCGCGCAGCGCCTGTCCTGCCCGTGCGGCGCCACTCTTGCGGGCGTGGTGGACGACCAGGACGGCGGTTTCGAACTGTCGCTGGAGGCCGCGGAGGAAGGCGAGGATGGGCGCGATCTCGCCGGCCGCATTCTCGTCGACGCCATGGAGCCGGACCAGCGGGTCGAGGATGAGGATGCGGGGCCGGGCCTGGCTGACGGCGGGCGATGTCGAGGGCCAGGAAGGTCTTGCCGCATTTGGGTTCTCCCCCGAGGATTCCGACAGCCTGTTCGCCCCACAGGGTGTCGACCAGCCAGTCCTGCCGGCGCTGGCGGTCCTCGAGTTCGCCTGTGTTGTTTTGAACGAAGGCCGCTCACGCGGCCAGTTGTGATGCTTCCCCGGTTTCCCTTTTTTGGATCGCGGCTTCATTTTCTGCGTTGATACGCAGGTTGTGGGTTTCCCATGACCTCGGGTTGGTGCTCAATCTCCCCGGTGCCCCGGATGTTCGGGGCCATTGCCAACCAGGGAGATGAGCATGAATGTCAAGATATCGCCAGCCCGCAGGAAGATGATCGAGGTGATGACCTTGAAAGGTCTGTCGCCGGGTACGCTGGACAATTACCAGCGCAGCGTCAGCACCCTCGCGCGCCATTACGCTCGGGCGCCGCAGGACCTGTCTGCCGACGAGATCAGTGCCTGGGTGATCGCCCGGATCGATCGGGGGCTGTGTCCACGCACCACCAATGGCGACGTCTCGGCCCTGCGCCTGTTCTACAGTGACGCGATGGGCCAGCCCGAGAAGGTCGCGGGCCTGCATTGCCGCAAGGTCCCCGACCGTCTGCCTCGTTCCATTCCCGAAGCCGACGTCGAACTCCTGATCGCGGGGATCAACGACCTGCGCTATCGCACCGCGACCCTGACCGCCTATGGCGCCGGCCTGCGGATCTCCGAGGTGGTGGCGCTGCAGGTCGGCGACATCAGGAGTGAGGAAGGACTGCTCCATATCCGTAGCGGCAAGGGCGGCCACGAACGCATGGCCCATCTGCCCGACCCGGTGCTCCAGACGCTGAGGCGGTACTGGAGAAACACCTGGCCGCGGCCCACGACCTGGCTGTTCTACGGCAAAAGCCCCGACAGGCCGATCACCGCCGAGAGCTTGCGCACCGCCTTCAACAGGGGCCGCGACCGAGCCGGGCTCGATCGCGGCATCAGCTTCCACTGTTTGCGCCACGCGGTCGCAACCCATGTGCATGAACGCGGGGCGCCGATCAGTGTGGTCCAGGATCTTCTCGGACACAAGTCCCCGGATGCGACACGCGTCTACGCCCGGACCACCGGGACCATGTTCCGCAAACTCGATCACCCGGTGGCCGGCTTCGCCAGCGCCGTCTGAGCGGTGGCCGACAACAGGCCCGGCGTGGCGGACATCTTCCGCCAGGCCGGGCCCGCATTCCGTGCGCGCTTCGCGGGCGCTCTCGACGCTGTTGCGCTGAAGGTCATGGACTGTATCGCGTGCTGCCGGACGGCGGTGCTCGGCGGCACCGTCTACCAGTGCACCGATTGCGGTCATGTGCATGGCGTCTGGAAGTCCTGCGGCAACCGCCACTGTCCCTCCTGCCAGGGCGCGGCCGCGCACAAGTGGATGGAGAAACAGGCAGCCTGCATCCTGCCGGTTCCCTGTTTCCACATCGTCTTCACCCTGCCGCGGCCGATCGCCCGGATCGCACTGCAGAACCGCAAGACGGTCTTCAACATCCTCTTCCGCACCGCCGCCGAGACCCTGAAGACCATCAGCGCCGATCCCCGGCGCTTCGGGGCCAGGATCGGCGGCACCGCGGTGCTGCACACCTGGAACCAGAAGATGGAATGGCACCCCCACCTGCACTGCCTGGTGCCCAATGGCGGCTTCGACACAACCACCGGGCAGTGGAAGGCCGGAAGCGACAGCTTCTTCGCACCCGTCAAGGTGCTCGCAAGCTTCTTCCGACGACGCGTCCTCGAGGAACTCGCAAAGGCCCATGCCAGGCAGGAACTGGAGTTCCACGGCTCAATCGCCCACCTCGCCTGTCCCCGCGCCTTCGCCCGGGTGCTGAAGCAGGCCCGAAAGCTCAACTGGAACGTCTACGCCAAGCCCCCGTTCAACGGACCCGCGGCGGTGATCCGGTACCTCTCGCGCTATACACACCGCATCGCAATCTCCGATGCCAGGATCCTGTCCCTCGACGACGACACCGTCACCTTCCGCTGCCGCAAGCCGACAGCGAAAGTCGGCGACAGGCCGTCATACGGAACCATGACCCTGAGCGTCGATCAGTTCATACGTCGATTCCTGATGCATCGAATCCCGGCAGGCTTCCACCGCATCCGGCACTTCGGCATCCTCGCAAACGCCTGCCGGGCCAGGACCCTCGAGGCCGTACCGGAAGCCGGCCGCCACGAACCCCCACATGCAGCCGGTGACGAAACCGGAACCGGGGAGACGGACAGGCCGGATGCCCCGGCCTGTCCGAATTGCGGCAAACCCTCCAGGCCCGTCCTGACCATCCGAAGAAACCCCACCGACCGGGAGGTGGCCAAGGCAATGGAGATCATCCGAAAACGCGGCCCTCCCCGTCCTCACGAAACGACATGAAGACAACGCCAGAAAGCATGCAGCATATCCAGCGGCCCCGGGACCGCCACGGGCCCGCTCGTGCCCGTCGCGCCGAACCGACCCAAACGGCGCGAAATGTCGCCGTCTCCGGACCCGATACTACCACCGGAGACAGGCCAGACGCTCAGTTCGGGACATGCGGTCCCCGAAGATCCCCCGCATCAAACGGGATCAACCGGCCAGGCTGAAAACCCCGAATCAACTTTCTACAAGAGGCCAAGGTCGCGCCAGGCGCGGCTTCGTTCAAACCGGCTTAGTGTCGGCGTTTCAGCCAACACTAACCAAGATATTTCGATCTGGATTGGCGCGGATTTCCCGCGTTATTTCATCCGGTCCGGGACGGTTCTTCCCACTTTGTGCTGACCTGACTTGAAGGGTCTCCGGGACCGTCACTGGTTCTGCCTGGTGTCGGTTCGTGGTTGTTTTCTCGCCCTGTCAGGATGTCATTCCAGTCCTTGACGTCACCGTCACCGCCTGGGCGCATGCGCCGGACGGTGGGATCTTGCCTTTCGAGCATTGTGGCGGCCAGGTCTCCGGCCTGGTCGGCGTCATATCCACAGAAGACGGCCTCGAGCTGGAACCTGTTGATCCATTCCGGCATTCTGCCGGTGGCTCCGGCGGTGGAGATGACGATGTCGATCCGTGCCTCCTCGTCGAGGGTCCATGCCGAGAGGGCGTCGATGGCTCCCTCGACGAGGAGCGCGGATTTGGGGGCTGCCTGTCGCGCGATCCAGAAGCCGCCGTTGGCCTTTCGGCTTCCCGGCGCCATGGCCCTGAAGGGTCGGTCGGGGCGGGTCCCGACCAGTTCGGCGCCGGTTTTCCTGCGCTCCCGGTTGCGGCAGGTGAAGACTGCGTTGGCGCGGTTGTCGGCGCCGAGGACGCCGATACGCCTGCAGTGTTCGATCAGCCCTGGATCGAGCCCCCGGTTCTGGTGGAGGTAGCGGTGCACCCGCGCCCATGTCCGGTCTTCGGAGAGGCCCGGGGTTCGGTCTCCGGTGCATGGGTTGCGGGACGGGAACCCTTCGAGGTGCTGGAGCGCGTGAAGGAAGCTGCACCCCTCGGCATGTCGGCGGTTTTTAGAAAGCGCGGGATTTTGGCGGTAAACCGCGCTTTTTCGGGATGGGTCTGCTGTCCTTTGGCGACGGGATCACCCGTTTCCTCGCCATTTGGGTCGATATCGCATCTCTTCGGCCACCAGTTGGGGGCAGGGCCGGCTGCATCGGGCGCATCGAGGGAACGATTCACCCGGCCGAACCGCCCCAGGCAGGCGGCCGGCCGCGGTCGCGGAACCATGGTCCGTTACGAAACGTACCGACGGCGGTGCCCGGCTGGCGGTGGCAGCGGACCCCATGCCGGCTCGTGCCGGCTGCGCGTGTTGCATCCGATGCAGCTGCTGGCGCCGACGGTTGTTCTCCAGACCACGCGCGCTCGCCGCATACCGGCGGTTCGATTCGCGGCGACGTTCGCGACGTCCCTGCTCGCTGCAGGATTTCGAACAGTACTGGTGGCCGCGGTCGCAGGACCTGCACAGGACGACCTGACGCCCGCACAGACAGCAATAGAAGAGCCGACCCTCAAGACACATCCGCCATCTCCGCCACACGAGGGCATCCGGACAGCCAGTCACCTGAAATCAGGCAGAAACCTGCCCGTTGCGCCGGCGCCTCATCGCCCTGTCTCCCGGTGAGGGCTTACCAGCTGATCGGTGCCATGGCCACGGCGTGGCGATCGACGGGCCTTCAGGCACCGGCCGCCATGCCCGCATCTGCACAAGCGCTCGGGACCGACCCGTTCAGGGCGTCGCCGCCCTCACGGCGAAGTTCACCCAAACGTGCCGCGGGTGCGGACGGCCGGATCGGTGCCACGACCGTGCTCTCAGGACAAGCGACATGAGACCGGGCGACGGCGCCGACAGGAGCCGTACAATAGGGAAAGGAAACGATCCTGAAAAAAGCGCGGCGAATCGCCAGAATTCCGCGCTCTTTCACAGCCGTCGACACGGCATGGATGACCAGGTGAGAGTGCTCAGAAAAACTGATGGAGATTCGGGCGATTTTGCTCGAATTGCTTGATGTTTGGGGGTGCGTACCCCTCACCTTCCGTGCACGCACTCGATTGACGCGCTCTTGTTCCGGTTTGTTCACACGACCCATTGAGATGGTCTGCAATCGGAGGAGGCGTCGTTTGTCCGCCTGATGCGGAGCCTGAACTGGCTTCGTCTATAGGTTCCGACGGCAATGGAGGTGGGTCCGGCGGGACTTGAACGCGTCCATTGGCCGGATCTTGCAATCTCGGCGATGGACGGGGCACATCCGCAGAGACTGGCGCTTTTGTCACGATACCTGGGGCTGACCAGTTCTGACCGCCCGGAACAACGGACAAGGAGGGACACGGTGAAGGATAACGGACCTGACGACCCGGGGCGACAGCTCTTGGCATCCGGTGGGCAGAACTGATTGTTTTTCCTTTCCAAGAAGCCCTTTTCGGGAGAGTGGAATACCGGTGAAGGACGGTGCGATGATCAGCGTCCATCAGGACAGGAGGCTGGCATGGCGAACCGGACAAGACCGCACTCAACCAGCCCACCACTAAATCCTCGCCGGTTCCCGGTTCCTGTTTCCCACCTATGCAAATCGACGGAACCGGTTCCCGGAACCACCCGACTCACCTCAGAAGCTCCAAACCCAACCAGGCTCCACCAAAAAACGTGAACACCCCCATCATCAATTATCGTGCGCACGCTCACCAGGTCGATTGCACCGCCGCCGCCGCGTCCCGCGACATGATCGAAGTACTTCGTTCCGCTGATGCTGATCACGGATCCCGGGCGTTTCCAGCGGGCCCTGTCGGCGGGATCCTTCCGGTACCCGAGCCCTGCGGCGACGACCGTCAGCGGGATTGCCCGCACCGCGTCGGCCCGAGCCCTGGGGCTGCTCACAGCACGACTTCGTCGGCGGCCCGGTTGACATGGCTGTCGGTGACGGTCCGCGTCTTGTCGGCGGCGGCGGCGATCAGCGCATGATGGGCGATGCGGTTGATCTGTCGCGGGATGCGGTTGCTTGCCAGTGCCACCGCCTCGATTGCGGCTGGCTCGAAGACCGGCACATCGGCACCGGCCAGGCGCATCCGGTGTTCGACATAGGCGCCGACTTCCTCGTGGTTCAGCGCGGGAATGTGGCAGTTGACGACGATTCTCTGGGCCAGGGGTTCGTGCACCGCCATCCTGAGCCGGTTGCGCAACTCGGTCAGGCCGATCATCAGCAGGCAGAGCCGGTTGCTGGAATCCATGCGGTAGTTGGTGAGCATCTTGAACTCGGCGAGAACATCGTTGCCGAGATGGTGCGCTTCGTCGAAGACCAGCACCGGCAGCTTCCCGGACTCGGCGACGAGGCGGCTCATCTCCGCGCGTATCGTTGCGCAGACCGCGGCACGGGACTGGCTCCCCGGCAGGCCGAAGGCGGTTGCGATGGCGTTGTAGGTGTCGCGGACATTCCCGGTCGAGAACGAGACGTAACGAACCTGGTGGAGGCCCTCGTGCAGGGTGTCTGTCACCTGTCGCCAGAGTGCGGTCTTGCCGACGCCGGATTCGCCGGTGAGCAGGCCGATGCCGCGCAACTCGATGAGATGCCTGATGCGGGCGCGTGCCTCGGCCTGTGTCCCGGTGTCGAGAAGCTCGTCGGGTTTGAGCGTTTTCTCGAAGGGGTAGTTCCTGAGCCCGAAGTGTGACAGGTACATGGTCAGTCCTCCTCTTTCCTGCTGTCGCGGACGAGCGCCCGGAAGGTCACGGTCGGTTGCCCGGCGCTGCGCCTGATCCGGGCATTGGCGTGCAGGTCGAGCGGCCGTGCGCAGCCACGCGGCTTGCCCTCGTGCACCACCTTGATCGGACGGTCCTCTGGGGCGGACGGATCGTAGCGGAGCGTGACCTTCGCACCGTTCATTCCCGCCTCGACCTCGTAGATGCGGCTCTCGAGGCTGACGGTTCGGGCCCTGGAGACCCGCCGGGTCGCCTCGAACAGGAAGATGTCGTCGAGATCGACGCCGGGGTCGGGTCGGCGGACCCTGTCGCAGGTGAGTGCCCACTGGTCGAGGGGCGTGCGCTTCCCGTCGAGGCCGCGGTGAGGCGTCATGTGGTATTCGCCCTCGACCCAGGTGCGGAACCGTCGGTTGAGGGTCTCCAGGTCGGGAATGTCCTGCGGGTCGAGCGGGGCGAGGGCCTGTTGGCGTACCGTGCGGAAAAATCTCTCTATTTTTCCCTTTCCGGCGGGATGGTATGGCCGAGCATGCAGCAGCGAGATGCCCAGCCTGCCGCAGATCATCATCAATTGCCGGGAGCGGAAGTTGGCGCCGTTGTCGCAGTACAATCTCTCGGGGCATCCCCTGCGCAGGATCGCCTCCTTCAGCACGACCAGGTAGTCGGCCGCGGTCTCGCCGAAGGCGAAATGCGCATACGGGACAACCCGGGTCGCGTCGTCGAGCAGGGCAATCAGGCAGGTGTGCAGCGAGTCTGGCTGCTGAACTAGCGGGTGGAAGTCCCGCCGGCGCAATTCTTGGTTTGGCGCCGTAGCATATCCCACGGGTACCGGGGTGACCTGGTGCCTGCGAGCTGGGACGTAGAAAGTCATCGTGGGCGTGGCGGGAGCAAGGCTCCAACCGGTCCGGTCAGTCAGGATGGCGAACAAACCGAAGGGCCGTAGCGAAAGCGAACGATTGTTGATGCGACGAAAAGGTTGCCCCCACATGGAAGCTGACTTGTGGGGATATTGGAGGATGCCAAGGGTCAGCCTGTCACCCGATGGCTAGCACCGGTGCGGAAGAACCGAGGTGAGCACGCACCGGGTCCCCCGGCGTAGAGACGGCGGCAATTCGGGAAAGTTCAGCAGTGAAAGACCGGAAGCATCTGTGTTTGGCGTCAATGCCGATTTAGGGCCAAATCCATGATTTTCGATCTGTCATCGGAAAGTTGTCCCTGACTTGTCCACAGGTCTGATTTTCAACCGACACCCGGTTCCGGAGCAATGACCGTCCAGTTTCGGTCATCGCGTACGAGCACGTTGGCGAGTATGACCAACTTGCGCATGACCGCTGTCAGGGCGACCTTGTGCGCTTTACCCCTGCCGATCAACTGGTCGTAGAAGCTCTTCATGTCGGGGTTGAACTTGATTGCGGAGGTTGCGGCCATGTAGAGGGTATTGCGCGGGAGCATGCGCCCGCCCTTGATGTATCTCTGTCCCTTTCGCTTCCCGCTGTCATCGGGATACGGCGCGAGGCCGGCCAGGGCGGCGGCGGCGTGCCGGTCGACGGTGCCGAGTTCCGGGATCTCGGCACAGAGCACGGCGGCGGTGACCGGGCCGAAGCCCTTGATCGACTGCAGGATCCTGGCGCGGCGGGCGAATTCGGGATTGTTCGCAATCAGCGTACGGATCGCGTCCTCGAGCCGGGCGATCTGTTGCTCGAACTGCTCGATCATGTGGGCCGTCACTGCGACCGCCTCGGAGGCCTCGTATTCCCGGCTGGCATTGAGGTACGCGGCCTTGTCCGCGGCCAGCTTCGCGCGTGCCCGGCACAGGTCGGTGAGCTGGAGTTGTTCCTCGCCGAGCGGTTCCGTCACCTCCGGACCCATGACCTGTCCCAGCCATGCCAGCAGAGATGCATCGAGGGGATCGGTCTTCGCCATCTGGCCCGCGGCCTGGGCGAAGCGCCGGGCCCTCAGCGGACTGACCACCGCCACCGGGAGACCGCAGGCGTGCAGGCTCTGGTGCAGTGCCCGGTGATAGCGGCCGGTCGCCTCGACGACGACAAGCTCGACACCGGCCTTGTGCAGCATCCCGCGCAAACCGCGGCGCCCGCCGGCGTCGTTCGGGAACTGCCGCGCTTCACCCGTCGGTGCGATGTGGACGTCGAGATGGGCCTTGCCGACATCGATACCGGCGACCACCTTTTCCTGATTGCTATTCTGTGCTTCCTGGTTCATGGTCCTCGTCTCATTGGTTGTGTCCCGATACTCCTGTCCTTGCATATCATTCGGGCCTCGCGCCCCCGCATCTGTTCAGGACGACCGGGACATGATGGGGAGGGGCGACCAGGCTTCCGGACGGATCTTTATCCATGGTGAGTAGTCGGTCCGACCCCTCCCCGGCGGGGAAGGTGGCCACCTTCCCCGCGATCCCTGTCCCATGCAAGCACGCAACAGGAATGTTCCGATTCATCTGAAGACGACCATTGCAACGCTGCACTTTTCCACAGATCGACGCCAACAACAGCTGTGGATAACTCGATTCAATTCTTTTCATGAATGATGTCATACAAGGTGAGGAGAACGGACAGGATGTTGTGACCCTTGAATGTCAAGGACCGTGCCAATAACCGCAGTGCGGGAAATGGCACGGAGTTCTCCTGACTGGCGGATGAGGCCGATTAAGCGGTGATGGGCGGAACAACATAACCCGTCCGGAGCGAGGGCCTCTGGGCTCAGGTGGCGAAGGCGGCAGGTCATGCCGGGACACAGAGCCCGGTGCTGACCGATGATATCACCCGGATGACGGGTGGTGCTGTCGAGCCGAAGGGCGGCGCAAACGCGGGATGTTGCCACGGGCATGGCTGGGTCAGCCTTAAGCGTGGCGGATGTCGCGGAAGGCACCGCACCGAACTCCTGCGGGGGGTGCCTGACGCTTGAAGCCGGACCCGGGAAAACCGGACGTCCGGAATTTCAGGGGGGATGCTGGAAACGTGGCCTATGGTGCGCGCGCCAGTGTCCTACCCGACCTTTCTCTTCCGCCCCCGCGCGTCCCTGACCTTCGGGCCGTGCATGACATCCGACTGCCAGAGCTGGCCGGCCGCCTCGGTGGCGAAGCGGCGCAGGTCCCCGGACGGCGCGTCCGCGCGGCGCTTCATCAACCCCTCCCGGGTGAACAGCCGGTGGAGCGTCGAGATGGCGATGACGACATCGTCGGGGATGGCGCCCGTGGCCCGCGCCCGCACGATGACCTGCCGGACGCTGAGGTCCATGTTCTCCCGGCGGGTCGCAAGCAGGGTCTCGACAACATCGCCCGGCATCTTCCGGATCGAGCCGCGGTCCCTGCGGCGCTTGGGCATCAGCCCGTCGAAACCCGACTTTCGGTACGCGCGGATCCAGCTCCGCATCGTCGTCACCGCAACCTTGCGCCGGCCCGACCCCGGGATCGTCACCTCCCGTTGCGATTGCCGCTTCAGGTACGGCGCCACCTCGTCCGGCGGAAGGTGCAGGGCCTCAGAGATCATGGCGAAGCGAAACAGTGCGACGTCCTTCCGGTCGTCGTTGATCGTGTCTTTCATGGTGATGTCCTCCGTCATTCCGGGCTCCGATGCGCCGGTTGGCCCCATCTGCCGCGATCGGCATCCCCGAGACAGGGTTCGAATGGTGTTGGAGGCCCGGCCGGGGATTTCCCACCCAGTCCGGGAGGCAGGAATCCGACCGGAGGAGGCAGGAACTGCAACTGGCTCGTCATCTCCCGGCAGAGGTCGACCAGCAGCGTTTCCGTCCCGAGCGCGGCGCGCATCGACACCAGGTCCGCCGGAGTTCCCCTGAACAGGTCAGGGCGCAGCGTGACCACGGCCGCCAGGAAGACCGAAACCGCAATGAATGCGCCACACAGACCGCGGATCGCGTTCGCCAACTCGTCACGGTGAGGGAACAGGCGCCTGGCCGCCGCCCATCGGCTCGGGGCCTCGGCGAGAACGACCATGTCGTCCTCGATCTCCTGCAGCGAGCCGCGGCGGCGGGCCGCCGCGAAATCCGGAAGACGGCTGAACGTGGCCTGGCATTCACGGCAGTCGAACCGGGCAACGCGCAGCGGAACCGGCGTCTTCCGCCCGTAGGTCCCGTGACCCATCGTCCCGCAGTCGCGCCGGCAGAGATCCTTCAGGCAGGGAGGAAAGCTTGCGTTCCTCCACTCCTCGCGGCTAACGTACTCCTCGGCGGTCAGTTCTGTTTCAAAGCGTAGCTGTACTGGTCGCCCACGGCCCGGCGAGGGGTAATCGCGCGGGCCACCCTTTTCTGTCTCAGGTCATTTGTGGCGTCCCGCCAGCCGGAAAGAGCGACAGGCAAGCGAAAGCAGCCGGCCGCGGCCGGCCTGCGCCAGAAAAGCCGCTTGATATTGTTCCTGACCGGACAGGGTGGCTACTTGAAAAACCCTTCTTGGGGAAGAAGCCTTGTCCCGGATTGTCCCTGAATCACTGAAAAAACTGTCGGCAGGGAACGTGGAACAATACCGCCGTTTCAAGCCAGAATATTCCGGGACCCAACACCCGCCGGCGCAATTCTTGGTTTGGCGCCGTAGCATATCCCACGGGTACCGGGGTGACCTGGTGCCTGCGAGCTGGGACGTAGAAAGCCATCGTGGGCGTGGCGGGAGCAAGGCTCCAACCGGTCCGGTCAGTCAGGATGGCGAACAAACCGAAGGGCCGTAGCGAAAGCGAATTGCGCCAGGCCAAGCCCTGGAAAGGGGGATGACATGTTCTGAAACCTATCATCGCGTCCCAGCGGGTTCGACTCCCGCCCGGCAAAGGCCAGCCCGCCAGCCGGAACCGCGTGTTGCATGGCGTGTGGCAACGCACGTCGTGAAGCGTACACAGGAGGGGATGAAGCGCTGCCAGTTGTTGGGTTGCAGGATGATTCGGTGTTGAGTGGCCGGATTGTCACGGATTGGATTGATGCCTGATCGAGTGGAAACTGGAATAGTCCGCGACATCTTTTTTTCCTTCCCGGCAGCTTTTTCAGTAGCGCTTTCTTTTCCGGAACATGGCGGACGCGGTTTCCCCGGTTGCGTTGTTTCCGTCATGGCCCGGACGAATTCCCCGGCGGCATTTTCCCGGCAGCGTCACGGATGTGTCCGCCCTGCGTGGCGGGTTTGTTGATTTTCGGGATTGATCGCCTGGGCCGGGTGGTTGATTACGCTCCCTGGCGCGGGGGGTCCGCCTTCCCGGCAGCGCGGGCCGGATCCCGCATGGTGCGAAGCATTTGAGAAGAGGTGGCCCGTGCGGTGCCTGCCGCCGGGCCAGTAGCCGACCATACAACTCGATTGGAATTTGTCGCTGTCCGGCGAGGACTACGTTACCACGCAAGCTTGGCGTGACGCAAAGCTTGATTGCTGTCCCGAACACCCCGGTGGCGGCTGTCGTTTCGCCCGCCACGGCACCTACCGGCGCAAGACCCGCTGGGGGGATGCCCATATTCCCCGCTGGTACTGCCCTGACGCTCACAAGACATGGTCACTGCTGGCCCGCTGCTTTGCGGCACGACTGCCGGGCACCCTGGACGAGCTCGAGGCGGCGGCGCTGGCCGCGGAGACGGAACCGAGCCTGCGGGCGGCGGCCGAGAGCGCCCGTCCCGGCCATGTGGTGACGGAGGCGGCGAACCGCCGCTGGCTCAAGGGCCGGCGCGACCTGGTCGTTGCCTGCCTGGTGACGGTGATCACCCTGCTGCCGGAGCTGTTCGCCGGTTGCGCGGCGTCGGTGACGGCGCTCAGGGGCCATCTCGGAACCACGCGGCTTCTCGTCGAACTGCGCGGCCATGCGGCGTCACATCTCCGGAATCTGGCGCCTCCACTGGGCTTCGGCGTGCGGATTGATCCGGCGCCGATTTCGAATCCGGCCGACCAACACATGATGGGGCCTGATCCGCCGGCCTGAGCGGCGCTATGCCTGCCCGATCCAACCGAAAGGGAGACCAGGCATGAGCCAGAACACCGAAAGACATCGACTTGACGTGGCGATGTTCCGCTATCGCGTCATCGCCCCCCTCATCGACCTCGCCGGACCGGCGCGGATGGCCGAAGTGCGCCGTCTTGCCGGCAAGGCGTGGGTGATTCCCGGCACCAGCCGCACCCGGGTTGCGGAGGGTACCATCCTGCACTGGCAGCGGGCCTGGCGGCGTGGCGGTCTCGACGCCCTCAAGCCCGGGCCGCGCAGCGACCGCGGCAAGTCCCGGCGTCTCACGGTCGAGGCCGCGGAGCTGCTGATCTCCATCCGCAGGGACCATCCCGAACTTTCCGTCCGCGACGTGGTCGCACGCGCCGAACAGACGGACGGGTTCTCCGACCCGGTCTCGCTCTCGGCCGCCTACCGCCTGTTCCACGCCGAGGGGTTGATGACCCCGGAACGGGCGCCGCCGGACCTCAGGCGCTTCGCCCATGCCCATGCCGGCGACCTCTGGCAATCGGATATCATGCACGGCCCGAAGTGCGGCGACGGGCGCCGCCGGCGCAAGACCTACATGATCGTCATGATCGACGACGCGACCCGCATCGTGCCATGGTCGGCCTTCGCCTTCTCCGAGGGCATCAACGACTTCCTCCCGGTGTTCAGGCAGGCTCTCCTGCGTCGCGGAATTCCCGGGAAACTGTTCGTCGACAATGGAAGTGCGTACCGTTCGCGGCGCCTCGATCTCGTCTGCGCCCGTCTCGGCATCGCCCTGATCCATGCGCGTCCGTACCACGCCGCCGGAAAAGGAAAGGTGGAAAGGTATATAAGAACCGTACGCCAACGCTTCCTGCCGGGCCTTGAAGCAGCGGATACTGCCAGCCTCGACATCCTCAACCGCCGTCTCGCCGCCTGGGTCGAGGGAGAGTACCATCACACGCCCCATCGCGGTCTCGAGGGCATGACACCGGCGGACGCATGGGCCGCGAAAGCCCTCGATGTCCGCCTCGTGGACGGCAGCGTCGATCTCGACGACCTGTTCCTCGACGAGGCGGTGCGCAAGGTCAGCAAGGACCGGGTCGTCAGCCTCCGGAACCGGCTCTACGAGGTCGATACCGGCCTCGTCGGGCGGAAGGTCACCCTGCGGTTCGATCCCGCGGCGCCGCCGGGTCGCCCGATCCTCGTCGTGGCGGATGGCGAGGATGCCGGGCAGGCATGGCCCCTCGACCTCAACGCAAATGCCCGGGTGAAGCGCGAC
This sequence comes from Paracoccaceae bacterium, assembly GCA_963664045.2. Taxonomy (GTDB): domain Bacteria; phylum Pseudomonadota; class Alphaproteobacteria; order Rhodobacterales; family Rhodobacteraceae; genus JAPPHA01. The sequence goes on from CAXXGT010000012.1 coordinate 365,958, forward strand.
AACGCGATCTCCTTCTCCAGCATCGACACCGATGACGGGGAGGACTGAGCCATGTACCGTCAATCCTTCTCCCTCGAGCGCTGGCCCTTCGGGAGCGACATCGCATCCGACGACCTGTTCCCGAGCCGGGCGGCCACCGAGGCACAGGCACGGCTCAACCATCTCGCGGAGATGCGCGGCATCGGCCTGCTCACCGGCGAGGTCGGGTCCGGAAAGACCGCCGTCTGCCGGCGCTTCGCCGACAGCCTGCCACGCGGCCTCTTCAAGATCGTCTACCTGCCGCTCGCCGCCCCCACGCCGCTCGAAGCCATGAACTGCATCGCGGCCGAATTCGGCCTCGCCCCCGGACAGTCACGCAGCATGGTCGGACGCGCCATCTCCGGCGAGTTGTCACGCCTCGCAGGCAACCGGCAGACGCCGGTGCTGATCATCGACGAGGCCCATCTCCTGTCCAACCCGGTCCTCGAGACCCTGCGCATGCTCACCAACTTCGACATCGATTCCGCCCAGCGCTTCTGCCTGCTGCTCACCGGCCTCACCGGGCTCCGGCGCCGCCTGGCGATGGGGGTCAACGAATCCCTCGCCCAGCGTCTCGTCGTCCGCCACCACATGGACGGGCTCGCGGCAGAGGAGATCGAGCCGTATATCGAGCACCGCCTCCGCATGGCCGGGGCTCCCGACATCCCGATCTTCGGCAAGACCGCCGTGGCTGCCATCGCGCAGACCGCACACGGCCTGCCGCGCAGGATCAACCAGATCGCCCACAATGCACTCGCCGCCGCCGCCGCGGACAAGGCCCGCGAAGTCACCGACAACCACGTCGCCCAGGCGATCGACGAACTGAACCTCAAGGCATGAGCACCAGGCAGGATGACCGGAGCCGGTTGCGGCAGCTGCCGCTCAGGGAGATCGCCCTCGGGCTCGGCTATCGCCGCGATCCCCGCGACCGGAACCGCTTCAGGCGCGACGGATCGGTCATCAACATCACCGGTATGAAGTTCCACGACCACCGGCAAAACCGCGGCGGCGGCGGCGCCATCGATCTCGTCATCCATGCCGAAGGCGGAAGCTTCACCCGGGCCGTGGAACGCCTCCGGCTGCTCGCAGGGGATCTCGCGCCGGAACCGGAGCCGAAAACGGAACCCCGCAGGGAACTGGCCCTGCCGCCGCCCGCCGCGTCCGCATGGCCCGCAATCCACCAGTGGCTCACCAGGGACAGGGCCCTCCCGGACACTCTCGTCGCAGCACTCAACCGCCGCGGCCTCCTCCATGCCGATGCCCGAAGGAACGCCGTCTTCATCGCAACCGACAGGAACCGGAAACCAACCGGAGCAGAATGCTTCGGAACCGTAAGCGGGTAAACGGCGACGTCTGATAATTCGGTTGCTCACGCGAGGGTTGGGTGGGGATACTTCCGGTCATTCATCAATGATCGGAGGAAATTGTCATGTCAGGTTTGAATGGTTCGGCTGGTTCCCGTCGTGCGCCGGTGGTGCGCAGCGCAGACGAGTGGAGCGGCATCATGGCGGACTTCGAGCGCTCGGGGCTGTCGCAACGGGAGTTTTGCGAGTCCCGTGGGCTGTCCCCGAAGACCTTCGGGAACTGGCGGTGCCGTCTCCGCCCTGGGGGCGGGAAGGGTTCCTTTGTCGAGCTTGCGCCGCCTGCGGTATCCGGCTGGGACGTCGAGCTTGACCTGGGCGACGGGGTTGTCCTGCGGGTTCGGCGGTCGTGATGCTCGGCGGCTGGCCGCGGGGCGGCATCTGGCTGTCGACGGACCCGGCCGACATGCGGCGCAGTTTCGACGGTCTGTGCGCGCTGGTGTCGGGCCATCTCGGGTGCAATCCGGCCGATGGACGCTGGTACGTGTTCGTCAACCGGCGCCGGACCATCGTGAAGGTCCTCGGCTTCGAGCGGGGCGGCTTCTTCATCTGGTCCAAGCGCCTGGAGCAGGGCCTGTTCGCCCCGCCTCCGGCCTCCGGCCATGCGGCGCTTGCATTGTCTTCGACCGAGTTGATGGCCCTGATCGACGGCATCGACGTCACCGTTCGCCGCCGTCGCAAGCGTTACGGCGGTCCCCGGCTGGCGTCCGGGTGAGCCCGGACGACGGTCATGTCGATGCTGCCGGTCATCGGGTTGTCGGCGAAGAGCTCCTTCCACAGGCGTGGCGTCAGTTCGTGGACCCGGTCGGCCGGATGGGTGTCGATGCGCTGGAAGACATCGCCCAGATAGGTTGCAGGGCTGATCCCGAGCAGGAAACAGGTGGCGACGAGGCTGTTGACGATCCCGACGTTCCGTGCGCCGGATTCCGTCCAGGAAAAAAGCCAGTTCTTCTGTCCCAGCTTGATGCGGCGCAGTGCGCGCTCGACACCATTCGAGTCGATCGGCACCAACGGGTCTTCGAGGAACACCTCGAGGGCCTGCTGGCGTTCGACGGCGTAGGTGACCGCCCGGCGGATCGGGTGCTTCGGCGTCAGCGCCGGGTCCCCGAGCGTCCGCTCACACCATTGCCAGAAGGCGTCGACCAGCAGGCGGGTGCGGGTGCGCCGCGCCTCCAGGCGTTCAGGCGGCGGCCGGGTACGGAATTCCTTCTCGATCCCGTACATGCCCCCGATCAGATCCAGCGCCTTCCCGGCGAACACCGGATGGTTGTCCAGCTGCTCCTCGAAATTGCGCCTCGTATGCGCCCAGCAATTTTGCTGCCTCACCGCCTCCCCCCGCGCCTCGGCGTAAGCCGCGTAGGCGCCGTAGCCGTCGCTGACCAGCGTGCCCTCGAAATCGCCGAGGAACCGCGCGACATGGTGGTGGGCGCGGGAGGGCGCGAAGTGGAACACCACTTCGTCCCGGTCGCCGAGCACCGGCCAGTAGTAGCATTGTTTCATCTTGCCCGGCCTGTCCGGGTCGCGCCCGGCCCGCACCGGCGTCTCGTCCATGACGATGACGGAACTTTCCAGAACCGAGCGGCACTGGGCCTCGAACACCGGCTCCAGCAGCGAGATCGCCCGGTTGGCCCAGCCACTCAGGGACTTGCGGCTGACGGTGATCCCGCTCTCTGCCAGCATCTGGTGCTGGCGGTAGAGGGGGAGATGCCAGGCGAACTTGTCGACCAGCATTCCGGCGATAAAGCTCACATCGGCGCAGGAGCTCTTGAACACGCCCTCGACGGCCGGGGCGCAGACCAGGGCGCCGGAGGATCTGATCTTCGCCTTCTTGTAATGGTAACGCAGCACCACGTGGCGGATCGGCACCGATGCCAGCTTGCAGCACACCCGCTCGGAGATGAGCTCGAACTCGTCCGCCGCCAGCCCCTCGATCTCCGGCGGCATCACGTCGATGTCGATCACCGTCGCCTCGGGGCCGAAGCGCAGCCCGGTGCCGTTGACGGCATCGCCACGATCCTTCTTGCGCCCGTTGACGCCGCCCCGGGGCTTCTTTTCGGCTTTCTTTTCGGCCTCGCCTTTCCTTTCGGCTTCGGGCTCATCCTCCCCGGCGTCCGGCGATGCGGCCCCGTCGGAGGAGGCGCCATCGGAGGAGGCGCCGGAGTTGCGGCGCTTCTCCGAGCGCCGGCCGTACTGCTGGCGCTCGTAGCGGGCCAGCTGGTCGCGAAGTGCACTGTTCTTCGCCACTTCCTCGGTGAGCCTGTCCTGCAGTGACCCGACGAGCGCCGACAGCGTCCCGGCGAGCCCGAACAACTCCCTGAACAGGGCCGCGGCACCCCGTAGAAGACCACCGCCCGAGCCCAGCCCCGCGAACTCCGAGCGGAGCCCGTCGAGCCGCCGGCGAACCACCTCCGGGTCGTGAGGGTCGATCCCGCTCATTCCTCCGCCTCCACAGCCATGATCGCCGCCAGGACCGCCAGGCGCTCGGACCGGGGCATCGCCGCGTAGCGCCGCCCCCAGCTCGCCGCCTTGCGCTTCACCGTCTGGCGATGGGTGAAGTTGCGCCCGGCGAAGCGCGCCCAGTGGACCCGGTCCGGTTCGAAGTTGAACCACAGCTTCTCGGTGACCACGCAGGACTGGTTGTTGACCTGAAGCGCGATCGAGCGCCAGTCGGACAGGTGTTCGTCGTAGAGCCGGCTCGGATAACCGGAGATCATCACCTGGGCCGGCAGTGAACGCAGAAGACGGATCAGCTCCACATGGTCGCCGTCGTCGTAGTCGTAACGGTAGCGGCGCTGCGAGCGCCGCACCGACTGCACGTAGGGCGGATCAGCGTAGACCAGTTCGTCGCCCTGGAAGTCGAAGCCGGACAGGAACGCGTGGGCGCAGCCGTGGTGAAGCTCGACCGGATAATCACAGCTGAAACGCGCGATCGCACGCCAGTTGCGGTCGATGCCGATGTTGCGCAGCGCAGGCGGCTTGCGCTTCATGATCGCACCGCCCCCCAGAAATGATTCGATATACACAGAATGAGGAGGCATGGCCGCAATGAGCGGCTGGCACAGCCCCGATGTCGCCTTCGATCCGAACCATGCGCCCATGGCCGATCCCCCGATGATTCGTTTTACCGCACCGGAAATAGGCCCGGCGCCCTATCATGTCAAACGGAAAATCGGCACGGCAGCGGAAAATCGGGGAATGCCAGGGCCGCAGCATCGGGCACAGCAGCCAAACGATACCCGAAACCGGGCAAAATCAACGGACGTCGCAGTTTACCCGCTTACTCGGAACCGTCATGCCACCGGCCGGCAAGCCATTCCGCGGAATGGCGCCGGGATCGCGAAAAGACAGCGGAAGCTTCTGGATCCCCGCAGACCGTAACACCGTGCACACCCTCTTCATCACCGAGAGTGCCATCGACGCCCTCTCCGCATTCTCCATGCCCGAACTCCGAAACTCCGGGACCGTCTTCCTCTCGGCAACCGGCGCCGGCAGGAAACTGCCCGCATGGGCCGAAGCATGGAAACCCCAACGCATCGTCTGTGCCTTCGACGCCGATGACGCCGGCGACGAGGCAGCAGAAGCCCTCGCAGCCAGGGACCCGCGTACACAACGCCTGAGACCCAAAGGCGGAAAGGACTGGAACGCCGTCCTCGTGGCACGACACCCACGATAAACTGCAATCACGCAAATCGATGAGCGCGGGCCCGCTTTGCCCGTGGTCGTCGGGGCCGGCATCATCCGACGCATTCCGCCTCGATGAAAAAGTGCGCCCTTCGCTTTCCCGTATCGGAGCCCCGACCAGAAGCGCCACAAACCCGTCCGCACGAGATGACCGGAATCAGCCACCGGAAATGGAAGAAAACACCCGGGCAAAAGCCCCGAAGAAATCAAAGCTGTGCGCAACAAGACCCCGGAACGGAACCGAAATAATCAGCAAACCAGCCGCCGGCACACAGAAAAATTCAACACCACCGCCACCGGGAGACCGCAGGCGTGCAGGCTCTGGTGCAGTGCCCGGTGATAGCGGCCGGTCGCCTCGACGACGACAAGCTCGACACCGGCCTTGTGCAGCATCCCGCGCAAACCGCGGCGCCCGCCGGCGTCGTTCGGGAACTGCCGCGCTTCACCCGTCGGTGCGATGTGGACGTCGAGATGGGCCTTGCCGACATCGATACCGGCGACCACCTTTTCCTGATTGCCATTCTGTGCTTCCTGGTTCATGGTCCTCGTCTCATTGGTTGTGTCCCGATACTCCTGTCCTTGCATATCATTCGGGCCTCGCGCCCCCGCATCTGTTCAGGACGACCGGGACATGATGGGGAGGGGCGACCAGGCTTCCGGACGGATCTTTATCCATGGTGAGTAGTCGGTCCGACCCCTCCCCGGCGGGGAAGGTGGCCACCTTCCCCGCGATCCCTGTCCCATGCAAGCACGCAACAGGAATGTTCCGATTCATCTGAAGACGACCATTGCAACGCTGCACTTTTCCACAGATCGACGCCAACAACAGCTGTGGATAACTCGATTCAATTCTTTTCATGAATGATGTCATACAAGGTGAGGAGAACGGACAGGATGTTGTGACCCTTGAATGTCAAGGACCGTGCCAATAACCGCAGTGCGGGAAATGGCACGGAGTTCTCCTGACTGGCGGATGAGGCCGATTAAGCGGTGATGGGCGGAACAACATAACCCGTCCGGAGCGAGGGCCTCTGGGCTCAGGTGGCGAAGGCGGCAGGTCATGCCGGGACACAGAGCCCGGTGCTGACCGATGATATCACCCGGATGACGGGTGGTGCTGTCGAGCCGAAGGGCGGCGCAAACGCGGGATGTTGCCACGGGCACGGCTGGGTCAGCCTTAAGCGTGGCGGATGTCGCGGAAGGCACCGCACCGAACTCCTGCGGGGGGTGCCTGACGCTTGAAGCCGGACCCGGGAAAACCGGACGTCCGGAATTTTAGGGGGGATGCTGGAAACGTGGCCTATGGTGCGCGCGCCAGTGTCCTACCCGACCCCAGCCTATAACCCCGCCTCGAGGGCAGAGAGTTCGGAACGCGTCACATGCGGAAGCGAAGGGGTCGGACCCGAACGGTTCGATACCGCCGGGGCGTGAACAGGCCCGGCGGCACACCGGAAACGACGCGGGAGGCAGGATGGCTGTCGTGCAGCGGCCTCGGGTTACCGGACCAACCGGCTCCTCCCTCCCACGACCCGTCCCGGTGGTCCGTGTGCGAGGTGCATGATCCCACTGGAGAGCCCGGTGCGGGAAATCCGCACGCCGGGTTCGGAGAGCGGGGGACTGGAAACGCGGCCATGGGAGCCGGACTGAGGCCAGGAGCGAAAGCGACGGACAAGCCACCGGACCCTAAAACTGGCGCGCCAGCCCACGACTCTACACGAATTGTGTTGGTACCCTTAGCGGCCGCGTCCGTGATCAAGGTTAGACTCGAATTGCGATCAGATTACTATACTTGCCGGCGCTTTTCCAACATGTCACAAAACCTTTCGACCGTACCGGGTGCCGCCGCGTAGCTGTGGTCATCGTCCGGAAAAATGCCTTCCTTCACCTCGCGGACATAGGTGCTCAAGCCCTCTATGGCGACCTCGGTTAGGTTAGCGTAACGCTTTGTGAACTTTGGCTTGAAGTCCGTGAAGACACCGAGCAGGTCGTAGCTCAGTAGGATCTGTCCATCGGTCCCCTCTCCGGCACCGATGCCAATGGTCGGGATCTCGAGTTCCAAGGATATCAGCCGAGCAATGTCTGCCGGCACGGCTTCAAATTCCAGCATGAAACACCCGGCATCCTGGATCGCAAGGGCATCTTCCAGGATTTCCATGGCATCTTCCGGCGTCCGCCCCTGTATTCTGAAGCCGCCGAACATTGCGACGCGATGTGGCGCTAGTCCGATATGGCTGGCGGTCGGAATCCCTGCATCGACAAGGGCGGCCAGGATGTCCTGCTGGCTCTTTCCGCCCTGCGGCTTGACCGCATCGCAGCCTGCTTCCTGCATGAAACGCGTCGCATTGGACAGGGCACGCTCGACCGTGTTGTAACTCTGGTAGGGCATGCACCCGAGGCAGAAGGTGCTTGGTGCGCCCCGGCGAACGGCCTGCGCATGCATGATCATCATGTCCATGGTCGCCGGAATCGTCGAGGCATGCCCGTGAGCAGTCATTGCCAGGCTATCGCCGACGACCACGACATCCACGCCGGCCGCCTCGGCCCACTGTGCCGACGTATAGTCGGGAACGGAAGTGTAAACCATTTTCTCGCCAGATGTTTTCGACGCTCGAATTTCCTGAATGGTGCGTTTCTTTTTTTCATTGCCGTCCATGCGATTCACCATTCCAAACCGTTGTGTCGGCGCTTGAGTCGAGCAAAAACGCCATTTTGTCGAGTTGTGCGTATGCGGAGAACTATTCCGCCGCGACCAGCATCGTTTCAGGCAGACGGCCGTCCGGCGTCCGGGCAGTACGGCGCATGTCCGTCTTGACGTAACGGGTGTCGTACCCGTTGAACATGTGGCCGAACAGGCTCCGATCAAGATCGGATGTTCCGAATAACCAGTCCATGATCGGAAACGTCAGGTTCATGTTGCGTTCCATCATGAGAGACTGATTGTGATGCGCCGTGTGATGACGCCGGATGGTGTTCACGAACGGCATGTTGCGGACGAACCGGTTCTCGTCGACATGACAGCAGAAATGCATGAACTCGTAGACCAGGTACATGGCCGTGGTCGTCGTGATCACGAGCCAACCAATGTTGGGCGTGAACAACCAGCCGGCGACGAGTGCAATTGGTATCGACATGCAGATGAAAGTTACCAGCGCGAACGGCGGGAAAAAGGTGACACGCCAGTCGTGTTGGCCGGCAAAACGCATCTCGTCGTCAGTGAAGAACTGATGGTGCATCATGGTATGGCGCATGTATATGGCTCGCAATGCCTTGATATTCTGCGGCCTGTGCATGACGTAAGTGTGCAAAAACCACTCGAAGAAATTGGCGCCAATAAATGTTACCGGCACAATCAGCATTTCATACCAGCGCACGTTCTCGATGCTCTGGACATAGATCGTCAGAGCCGCGAATCCGATCGCATAGATTACGCTTACATGAAGCCACCCGTTGTACCAGCCGACGATCCGGCGGCGGTAGGTTTCGCGATACCTGCGTTGTCGTTCCGACATTTGCGACTGTTCGAGTTCTTGAAACATTGTTCCTTCCTTTAACCTTTCAATACGTGATTCTGGTATTCGCAAGGGCACGTTCGATATCAACCGACGTCATCTCCCATTCGTTTCCGAAATAGGCGACAACCCTGGACATGAATGCTTCGCATTCGGCTCTGGCTTGCTCAGCGTCCCCGAAATGATCTGCCAGGATCGCCAAGGCCAGCTGTTTTGGTCCATCGCCCTCATAGCTCCATTCGAATCCGCGCCTCGTGTATGCGCAGAGGTCCAGACAGGGGTCCAAGGGTTCGCCATTCACCGTGACTTCGGCGCCGTCGATGTTTCTCTCTCCCCTGTACGTACGGTTTCCCATTTCAGTCATAGGTTGCTTGCAATACTTTAGTCGCCGAGTAATATATCAGACGTGTATTAACACGCAATGGGTGTTGAATGTCAGCAACCGGACCGTTGGCGGATATAGATTATCAGGTGCTGGCGGGGTTCCAAGGGGGGGCCGTTATTGCCGTGTGGTCAACGGTCATGATCAGTGGGTTCTTCCCCAGGGCGGCCGGTCCGGCAGTTGGACGTGGTCCAGTGGGAAGCGTGCTCGTGTTTTTATCGGCCCTGGCTATGTTCGTCCTGGTCGCGGTACTGGTCATCGCCGCGCCGAGATTGCCATGGGCCGTGAGCACGATAGCTGTGGGGTTGGCCGTTCTCGGCGCACCATTCCTCGCCCAACCACTGCCGGGGTGGTTCCGGAATTCACGATCCGGGCTTCTTGCCGTGCTGGCATCATGTGCTGCGGCTTCGTACATGCTGGCCAGTTTCATCCAAATCTGAACGGAGGGCACAGATGCCGCCGATGATACGCGCGCTGTTAACCATGGCGGTAATTGCTGCCAGTACCGCGATCTGGTTCATGCGCCAAAGGATTTTTCTAGATGTCTCCGCCGAGTTGCTATTTGGGCTGGCGGCATTCATGTGTGTTGCAATCTGGTTGTTCCCCGAGGTCAAGAAGGACGACAACCGTAAACAGTGACCGCGGAAGCATGTGATTCTCCTACCAGTTAAAGGCTGGCACGCGTGAACTCGGACATGTAGTCGATCAACCGGTCCGAGGACTGGGCGGCGGCGTCAGCCCGACCCTCGGCGATTGCCTTGGCAACTGCGGCATGCAGGGTTGCACAACGTTTCAAGTCGAGTGTCTCGCGATAGTGCTGATACCAGAACCGGCGGGCAAGTCCCTGCATCAACTGCATCGTCTTTGCGGCATACTCGTTTCGGCACGCTGCAACGGCCAACTCGTTGAACTTCAGGTCCAAACGCATGAATGTCACATCGTCTCCGGTTTCCGCGGCGGCATCGAGATCTCTGGCAAGCAGGGCGAATGATTTCCGTTCCCCGGGCGTGGCCCGGCGGGCAGCATCGCGCATGATCATGCGCTCGACTTCACGTCGCAACTCGAGCAGCTGAAGCTGGCGTGCATGGTTGATTTCCGTGACCATGACCCCGCGACGCGGCATGATGATCACCAATCCTTCGAACGCGAGACGCTGAAGCGCCTCGCGTACGGGTGATCGGCCGATACCCAGTTCGGACATAAGCGCCGCTTCCGACAGCAACTGGCCCGGCTCGAGTTGGAGCGTGACAATCATTTCCTCGATCCGCAGGTAGGCCTCGTCGGAAAGGGAAGACGTGTTTTCTCCCCGAAGTCCCTTGTAGGCGTCAAGTTTCTGCAGCCGGTCCATCCCGGTTTCGCTCTCACATCCACAAAGGATTTTCAAGCTTTGATGAGAGGCGACCTTCCAGGCCTAAACGGACCGAAGCTGCATATGAAGTTGCATATATGGACATCTAGAAGAACAGACGGCGAACAGATCGCGTATTTCGTGACGTTTATGGGGCGGGATCTTCCCGGATCGTTCACGGACTTTGACCGGCCTTGTCATGGTCTCCAGCCTTGCCTTTGGCCTTGTAGACGGTTCCGCGTGAGACCCCCCATCTCGCGGGCGATCCTGGTCGGTGACTGTCCTTCGGCAATTCGATTCCTGATTGTGTCCATATCGATCTTCGGAGGTCGTCCGCTATAGATACCCCTTCGCCTGGCCGCGACAATCCCTTTAGCCTGACGCTCGCGGCGCAAGTTGGTCTCGAACTCGGCAAAGACGCCGAGCATGTCGAAAAACGCCTTGCCCGTAGCGGTCGAGGTGTCCACAGCAGCGCCCTTGTCGAAAATTTAAGGTATGGACGCGGCAATGGCAAATGCCGGACGATCAAAATGGCAGATCACCATTAATCCGGCTGAAACTCCGCGTATTTCTACCCCTCCCTTGCCATCCCTCATTCACCCTAACATAACGGCGTTTTTTTATTTAAGGTCCGAACCACGGGCAGGGCAGCAGGACACGATACCCATGGACATCATTCGCAAGACCGGAATCCCGGAATCAGCGGATCCCGCGCCTCGGGTGCCGTAGCGTCGCAGCTCCCTCCCGAGCAAAGCCCACAATGTGGCAGGTGTAACGCCGCAACTTGTACGGTACGGGGGGGTTCGCAACGCACGAATATTCTTTGTCGAATGGCGTATCTTCCGCCCAGGCCGCGATACTGAGTTTCAGGGGAAATTTGAAAAAAGAAGACCAGGCGCTAAACTCGTACTTGACGCTGGATGCCTCAGATCAGCGACCCCGATCGAAGACTGAATAGTAGCCTTTCCGTAGGTGGGGAGTATCAAAAAGTTGGGGATCAATCGACAGTACCGCCGAGCGGGGGTTGCCGCAGGGAGTGGATTTGCCTGAACATTCGACCGTTTCAATGCCCCCGAATCCGAGGCCGTTTCAGGCGACCGACTTCGGGGAGAGGATTCCGAGGGCATCGCGGAGTTTTTCATCGGAGAAATCGTACTCGCCGAGCATGTTGATGTGCGCCCATGACATGGGCGAGTGATCTCCGATCATGCTGAGCAGGTTATCTCTCGCTCCAGAGTCGGGCGACCGTTCGAGCTGCCATGCGAGGTAGAGATAGTTCCAGCAGATCCCGCACTTGCAAAGTCGGCCCAAGAGGACGGACTTAATATACTGCCGACTGCCGAGCCGCTTTGGGCTTTACCTGTCAACGTGTTTTCGTGGTTGATTGCCGATGAGGAGCCGACCGCCTCGGCGTTCGAATCATTGGTCCGCGAAAACGTAGGTCCACAATCTTTGAGGGAGACACGAAACCGAGGCAATGCCGCGCCAGAGGACAGCATCTTACCTCAAATTGATCTGAAATCAGGATCTAAAGAATGAACTTGAAGTCACCACAGAATACCGAACGGTAGAACTCAGGGCTTCATTGCAAATCGAAACTGCGCTTATCGACGGGTCCCATTTATTACATAATCATAAATGTGCCAGTTTCGAACGCGACCAGATACGGCCCGAGTGGCATATGCGTCGTTCAGTGGCGTAGATATGATAAACGGTACCTGCTGTTCGGAAACACCTCCATGGGTCCGCAAAGGAAATCCCTGCAAAGCAGAAAGATCGTGCTCGGATTCCGACGACCCAATTCCCGTATCCCCGGAACTAATCACGACGACATCGGGTTGACGATCTGGTGGCAGGTCGAAGATCTCGCATGCCGTCCGTCTATCGTAGGCAGCCTCAACGCCGGGGATAGTCAAGACGAAATTGATCAATGCCTCGGTTGACGTCGCCGCCTGACAATACACACCCGTATATCCGCTGATTAGAGAATGGTGGACCACATAGTGATCCGCAAAGGTGAGCACGACCCGATACGCACCGGTACCGAACTCTTTGTCGATTTCATCCTGAAGATAGATCATATTCGGCGAACCATCAGGTGTCATCCGCTCGTTCATTCCATGATCTGCCGTAACACCCACGACGGCTCCCAGATCGATCAACCGTCCGATGGCGCCGTCGACTTGACTGAGGAACATGTTGGAAACGCTTGTTCCCGGGGCGTACTTGTGTTGAATAAAATCGGTGGTAAAGAGGTATATGAGATCCGGGCGATCATATTCCAGAATTCTTGCACCCGCCTCCAAAACAAATAACGACAGATCCGCGGAATAGACATCGGGCAGCGGCATATCGACCAGTGAAACCACGTTTTCGATCCCGTTTTTCGCGAGAGTACATTGATCGGCCTTTTCCGATGAAAAATTAATGCTGCCCCCGGCAATATCGATGCCCTTGCCCAAAAGCCGGCAAAGTTTGTCCTTTGCCGTAATCGATAAGACTTTCGCACCGTTGCGGGAAAACTCCGCAAGGACGGACGGCGCCCGAATGTATTTCGGATCGGTCATCTGAACGCCTTCGCCGGTTTCCGGGTCAATGAAGAAATTGGCCGAAATGCCATGGACAGACGGAGGGCTGCCGGTGATGATCGATACATTGTTGGGGTTGGTAAACGCAGGAACGACACTATCGGCGATGCAATAAAACCCTTGGCTGATCATCCGCTCAATGTTCGGAATAATGCCGTCCTCCAAGCCTTGTTCGATATACTTGGGATCACAGCCGTCGATCCCAACTACAGCGACCGTCTGCGTAGGCCGATGATATTTGATACCGTTAATCGTTAAGGTGTCACTGCTCAATTCCAACCCTCCCTTTTCCCGGTTCTATTGATCGACATTTCCTGGATGGCTAACAACATGTCGAGATCATACTCCAGCATTTCATCCGTCGATCGCTGTCCTCGGAGTAGACGATCTTCGTCTTCTCCGGATGCAGCGTCAACACCCATCATTCCGTCTCCTTTTCGCCATCGACGGAACGCGTGATTCACAAAACGAAACAGATGTAACTGTAGTACTGATATGGATTGACCTGTCAAACTGTGGGAATCACTGCATTGTCGACCCCCTTGCAGCATGACGGGTACGGGATACGATCGGCTTCGCGTCGGCAGCGCAGTCCAAGTCAATGCGCCCGAGCGATCGCGACTCGCTGTGACTGCCCCCCCGACTCGCTGTGACTGCCCCCCCGACAATTCGCTGGCCCTGTTGAGAGCGCGGTCGGCCAAGCCCACCCGCTCCAGCAGGTCCATGGCCTCGTCGCGCAAATGGCCTGGCGCCAAGGCCTGGTTCCAAACCCGGACGCTCGGTCGATGGCGGACGATGGCGCCGTGAACAACATTGGTCAGCGCCGTCGCGCGGGGCACCAGGTTGTGCCGCTGGTGTACGAACCCGACCTGACGGAGGAGCTGGCGCCTCTTGCGTCCGCTGATGTTCTGCATCGGCTCGCCGTAGAGCCACTCTCCCGCGCTCTTCGATTGCGGGAACATCCCGAGAGAAGCGCGCAATAGTGTCGATTTTCCCGCCCCGTTACGACCAATAATCGCAACTCGCTCGCCGTCGTCTACGGAAAAGTCGATCCTATCGAAAATCTTGAGTCCATTGGCGAAAGTCAACGAGAGGGACTTCACCTTCAAGGCGCAATCGTCGACCTTCACCCCCGAGAACTCACCTCTGCGGGCAGACCCGCAGAGGTGCCTCGATTGGGCCGCCGGCAGGCGGCGGCATCAGATGGCTCATCATTCATCGATGAACTTGGCGAGGTTCTCCGCACCCACCGTTATGTAGGCCTGGCGCACGTATTCGTAGTCGGAATCTTCGACTGTCGGAATGAACTGGCCACCGATGTACTTCTTGTTATCTTCACTCTTGAGCGCCGCCTCCATGAGCATCGTTGCGTTCTCCACGAAAGCCACGCGAATTTTCTCCACATTTTCGGCGGGGACGTGGGCTCCGGCGACCAGGACATCGTTCGGCAGATCCGGGCCACGGGCCGCGACACGTATTCCGACGTCGGGGTACGCCATACGAATGTTGATCACATGCGATGAACCGACAGTAATGGTATCGACATCGCCTTGCAGCATGGCTTCAATGGACACGCCGCGATGGATATTCAACGCCGTATAGTCCACGTTTGGCATGAGGCCGATGCTGGCAAGCAACTGGGCCGGTGCCAAATGGGTCGATGTGGACCCCACGTCACCAAAGGCAACGATCTTGCCCTTCACGTCGGCCAACGTCTTGATCGGCGATTCGTTGGTGACCAACAGTGTCGTGTAGTAGTCGACGCGTTGCCAGGCAACCACGGGTATGGCTTTGGCACGTGCCCGGAACACGATGTATTCGGCCGGTCCCGTGAGAATGTAGTCGACATGACCGTTGGCCATCGCTTCGACGGCCGCCGTACGGCTATTGACCGGAAAGTACTTGATTGTGTCGCCGGTTATTTCTTCCAGCGCAGCGACAAAATCCCCGTAATTGGTTTGCAGCTCTTCAAGACCGGTGAGGTCGGTCACGCCGAACTTTATCGTGTCAGCCTGAACCGCACTTGCCATAAGCAACAAGGCAACCGCGCCAGCCAAAATCTTCTTGACGTTTGACATTAGGTATCCTCCCCAAAATTAGCATGCAAAGATGCGTGGCATTTCCGTCTCGCTCCGGTCGATCCCACGCCACTCTCATGTGCGTGACTTCAAGGAGTGAATGGTTGCAACGGCATGGCGAGATCGGACCGGGGAGCCGTTTCCTTACCACTTGAATAAGCCCTTTCGGTCGATTCGGCCAATACAAATTGCGGATAAGACTATGGCATTACCCGAAAAAAAGGCTATCCAACGCCGGCTGGGCCACGATAGGGAGCGGACCCGGAACACAATTGCCGATCTCGTGGCGGCGGCGGACGGCATTGGGGCGTGAGAACACATTGCTCCACCGCGGAATCCGGACCCCTCCCGACTGAACCCACCAACCCACGGCCGGGAATGATCGGGAGCACAAGCGGCGGTCTTCCGCACGCAGCACGGATCATCCGCAATTCCTCAGCGTGGGATAGTCCTGCAACCACCTCTTGCCATCCCCGATTCACACTAACATAACGGCGTTTTTATGTAACCCCTATTCCCAGGGGCAGGGCAGCAGGACAGGACAACCATGGACATCGTTCGCAAGACCGGAATCCCGGCAACCCCGGAGTCCACCGTCCCGGCGGCCGCGGCGGCGGTGCCGTCGCAGATCGCCGGCCACGGGCCCGGGGCGCAGGAAACCTGGCTCGAGTTCTTCGCCGCCCAGATCCGTATCCCGAACACCCGCGCGGCCTACGCCCGGGCAGCCTACCGGCTGTTCGACTGGCTCGCCGAACATGGTGTTTCGGACGTCCGCGAGATCCGGCCGGTCCACATCGCCGCCTGGCTGGAATCCCGCATGCGGGAGGCCTCGCGCCCGACCATCAAGCAGGAGCTCGCCGGCATCCGGCGCCTCTTCGACTGGCTGACCGTGCACCAGGCTGACCGTGCACCAGGCTGACCGTGCACCAGGCTGACCGTGCACCAGGTGGTCCCGCGCTCGCCCGCGGCCGCGGTGCGCGGACCGAAGCACAGCGTGCGGCGCGGCAAGACACCGGTTCTTTCCACCGCCGAGTGCCGAAGCTTCCTGCGCGGGATCCCGGTGGAGACGATTGGCGGATTCCGGGACCGGGCGCTCGTCGCGGTCATGATCTACAGTTTCGCGCGGATCTCCGCCGCGCTCGCCATGAATGTGAAGGACGTCTTCCTGATGGAGGGCCGGCTCTGGCTCAGGTTGCACGAGAAAGGAGGCAAGGTTCTGGAAGTCCCCTGTCACCATAATCTCGAGGTATACCTCACCGAGTATGTCGCGGAGGCCGGGATCCACACCGACCGCGAAGGTCCCCTCTTCCGCTCGCTCGACCGGGACGGCTCGCTCTCGGAGCGGCGCTTCAACCGGCACAGCGCCTGGGAGATGCTCGCCCGGCGTGCCCGGGCCGCCGGGATCACCACGCCGGTCTGCAATCACAGTTTCCGGGCGACCGGTATTACAGCCTACCTCGAAAACCCGGAGGCTCGGGTCGAGGTGGCGCAGTACCTGGCCGGCCATGCGAAGACGGAGACAACGAAACTCTATGACCGCCGCGAGGAACGGGTATCCCTCGACGAGATCGAGCGGATCGGGATTTGAGGGGCGCGCTTTGGCCAAACGATTCACACCTGTGTACTTGGGGAAAAGGACGGAGATGTTTCAATGAAGCCGGAGCAAAACCGCCCCGGAAATAGTTGGGTTTGCAAGTATTTGCTTACAATGGTCAATAATGTCCATTTTCGAGCGGTCCGAACTGCCTTACAGCAGACGCCCTATCCAGGAGCCAAGCGGTTCTTTCGCGATGTCAAAGAGCTCAGGAAAACAACGCTCTACATGAATTCGAGCAGTCCCTGTACAAGCGTTGCCGGTACACCGCTCGAAATGATACGGCAGTGCAAAGCCCTCGCAACGGATTTGATTATATCACTATGGCTTTCCGTTCAACACTGGCAAAGGTCTTGCCCAGGGTCTTCCCACGCTATTTTTCTTGACATTTTCTGCTTCTGTGATCGGGTGCGCGCCGATTTTGGCCGGTGCGTTTTTCGCTGGCTTTCCCGCGCTGGATGTGCGACACGGTTCGCATGTGCATCAAGCCGCTCTCGCGAGAGCCCATCTGGCAGGAAATTCCGGCAGGCTTCCACCTTGCCGATGTCGAGGTTCGGCTTGTGGATCCCAGCGAGCGCTTGTTGTGGGATGACCTGATGGACACCCATCACTATCTCGGGTTCCGCCGCTTTGCGGGCCGGGGGTTGCGTTATGCCGCAACCTGGAAAGGCCGGTGGCTGGCGCTGGCGGGCTGGCAGGGCGGCGCCTTCAAGTGCCGGCCGCGCGACCTCTGGATCGGATGGAAGCCTGCGCAGCATTTCGACCGCCTCGGCATGATCGTCAACAATACCCGGTTCCTGGTGCTGGCCGCACCCGGCGTGTTCCCCAACCTTGCCTCTTTCTTTCTTGCCGGGATGACCCGCCGGATTGCCGACGACTGGCTGTCGACGTATGGCCATCGCGTGCTGATCGCGGAGACCTTCTGTGATCCGGCCAGGTTTCCGGGAACCATGTACAAGGCTGCCGGCTGGCAGGCGTTGGGCAGGACCAGGGGCTTCGCCCGCTGCAATGGCAAATACACCGACCCGCACGACGAACCGAAGCTGATCCTGGTCCGGAGCCTGCAGCGCGACGCGCATCAGCTCCTGGCCCGCCCGGAACCCTTGCCGCTGTCGGTGATGCCGCCGGTCGGCCACGAACTGGCGCCCCGCGATCCCGAGGTCATGCGCTCGCTCCACGACGAACTGGCCGCCGTTCCCGACTATCGCCGGGCGCAGGGACGCAAGCACACGGTCGCCTGCGTGCTCAGTGTGCACATCCTTGCCACCATGGCCAACATGAGGGGATGCCTTGCCGCGGCGCAGTTCGCCAGGGCCTTGTCGCAGGAGCAACTCGCGGCCATCGGCGCCTGGAAGAACCCGAAGACCGGCCTCCATGAGCCGGTTGCCAAGTCGACGCTGCACAGGGTTGTCCAGTCCCTCGACCCCGAGGCGCTGGAGGACGTGCTTCATCGCTGGTCCCGCCCCCGCCTGCCTCTTGCCCGGGCGATCGCCCCCGACGGCAAGCGCATCAGGGGCGCCAACCGCAACGGCGACGGCCACCACGAGACCGTGACCCTCGTCGATCATGTGAGCGGCGCGCCCTTCGCCATCCTCGGATACAACGACGACGGCGGCGAAATCGCCGCCCTCAACGATCTGCTGCTGCGCTGCGACATCCGTGGCCGGATCGTAAGCGGGTAAACGGCGACGTCTGATAATTCGGTTGCTCACGCGAGGGGTGCATGGGGATACTTCCGGTCATTCATCAATGATCGGAGGAAATTGTCATGTCAGGTTTGAATGGTTCGGCTGGTTCCCGTCGTGCGCCGGTGGTGCGCAGCGCAGACGAGTGGAGCGGCATCATGGCGGACTTCGAGCGCTCGGGGCTGTCGCAACGGGAGTTTTGCGAGTCCCGTGGGCTGTCCCCGAAGACCTTCGGGAACTGGCGGTGCCGTCTCCGCCCTGGGGGCGGGAAGGGTTCCTTTGTCGAACTCGCTCCGCCTGCGGTATCCGGCTGGGACGTCGAGCTTGACCTGGGCGACGGGGTTGTCCTGCGGGTTCGGCGGTCGTGATGCTCGGCGGCTGGCCGCGGGGCGGCTTCTTCATCTGGTCCAAGCGCCTGGAGCAGGGCCTGTTCGCCCCGCCTCCGGCCTCCGGCCATGCGGCGCTTGCATTGTCTTCGACCGAGTTGATGGCCCTGATCGACGGCATCGACGTCACCGTTCGCCGCCGTCGCAAGCGTTACGGCGGTCCCCGGCTGGCGTCCGGGTGAGCCCGGACGACGGTCATGTCGATGCTGCCGGTCATCGGGGTGTCGGCGAAGAGGTCCTTCCACAGGCGTGGCGTCAGTTCGTGGACCCGGTCGGCCGGATGGGTGTCGATGCGCTGGAAGACATCGCCCAGATAGGTTGCAGGGCTGATCCCGAGCAGGAAACAGGTGGCGACGAGGCTGTTGACGATCCCGACGTTCCGTGCGCCGGATTCTGTCCAGGAAAAAAGCCAGTTCTTCTGTCCCAGCTTGATGCGGCGCAGTGCGCGCTCGACACCATTCGAGTCGATCGGCACCAACGGGTCTTCGAGGAACACCTCGAGGGCCTGCTGGCGTTCGACGGCGTAGGTGACCGCCCGGCGGATCGGGTGCTTCGGCGTCAGCGCCGGGTCCCCGAGCGTCCGCTCACACCATTGCCAGAAGGCGTCGACCAGCGGGCGGGTGCGGGTGCGCCGCGCCTCCAGGCGTTCAGGCGGCGGCCGGGTACGGAATTCCTTCTCGATCCCGTACATGCCCCCGATCAGATCCAGCGCCTTCCCGGCGAACACCGGATGGTTGTCCAGCTGCTCCTCGAAATTGCGCCTCGTATGCGCCCAGCAATTTTGCTGCCTCACCGCCTCCCCCCGCGCCTCGGCGTAAGCCGCGTAGGCGCCGTAGCCGTCGCTGACCAGCGTGCCCTCGAAATCGCCGAGGAACCGCGCGACATGGTGGTGGGCGCGGGAGGGCGCGAAGTGGAACACCACTTCGTCCCGGTCGCCGAGCACCGGCCAGTAGTAGCATTGTTTCATCTTGCCCGGCCTGTCCGGGTCGCGCCCGGCCCGCACCGGCGTCTCGTCCATGACGATGACGGAACTTTCCAGAACCGAGCGGCACTGGGCCTCGAACACCGGCTCCAGCAGCGAGATCGCCCGGTTGGCCCAGCCACTCAGGGACTTGCGGCTGACGGTGATCCCGCTCTCTGCCAGCATCTGGTGCTGGCGGTAGAGGGGGAGATGCCAGGCGAACTTGTCGACCAGCATTCCGGCGATAAAGCTCACATCGGCGCAGGAGCTCTTGAACACGCCCTCGACGGCCGGGGCGCAGACCAGGGCGCCGGAGGATCTGATCTTCGCCTTCTTGTAATGGTAACGCAGCACCACGTGGCGGATCGGCACCGATGCCAGCTTGCAGCACACCCGCTCGGAGATGAGCTCGAACTCGTCCGCCGCCAGCCCCTCGATCTCCGGCGGCATCACGTCGATGTCGATCACCGTCGCCTCGGGGCCGAAGCGCAGCCCGGTGCCGTTGACGGCATCGCCACGATCCTTCTTGCGCCCGTTGACGCCGCCCCGGGGCTTCTTTTCGGCTTTCTTTTCGGCCTCGCCTTTCCTTTCGGCTTCGGGCTCATCCTCCCCGGCGTCCGGCGATGCGGCCCCGTCGGAGGAGGCGCCATCGGAGGAGGCGCCGGAGTTGCGGCGCTTCTCCGAGCGCCGGCCGTACTGCTGGCGCTCGTAGCGGGCCAGCTGGTCGCGAAGTGCACTGTTCTTCGCCACTTCCTCGGTGAGCCTGTCCTGCAGTGACCCGACGAGCGCCGACAGCGTCCCGGCGAGCCCGAACAACTCCCTGAACAGGGCCGCGGCACCCCGTAGAAGACCACCGCCCGAGCCCAGCCCCGCGAACTCCGAGCGGAGCCCGTCGAGCCGCCGGCGAACCACCTCCGGGTCGTGAGGGTCGATCCCGCTCATTCCTCCGCCTCCACAGCCATGATCGCCGCCAGGACCGCCAGGCGCTCGGACCGGGGCATCGCCGCGTAGCGCCGCCCCCAGCTCGCCGCCTTGCGCTTCACCGTCTGGCGATGGGTGAAGTTGCGCCCGGCGAAGCGCGCCCAGTGGACCCGGTCCGGTTCGAAGTTGAACCACAGCTTCTCGGTGACCACGCAGGACTGGTTGTTGACCTGAAGCGCGATCGAGCGCCAGTCGGACAGGTGTTCGTCGTAGAGCCGGCTCGGATAACCGGAGATCATCACCTGGGCCGGCAGTGAACGCAGAAGACGGATCAGCTCCACATGGTCGCCGTCGTCGTAGTCGTAACGGTAGCGGCGCTGCGAGCGCCGCACCGACTGCACGTAGGGCGGATCAGCGTAGACCAGTTCGTCGCCCTGGAAGTCGAAGCCGGACAGGAACGCGTGGGCGCAGCCGTGGTGAAGCTCGACCGGATAATCACAGCTGAAACGCGCGATCGCACGCCAGTTGCGGTCGATGCCGATGTTGCGCAGCGCAGGCGGCTTGCGCTTCATGATCGCACCGCCCCCCAGAAATGATTCGATATACACAGAATGAGGAGGCATGGCCGCAATGAGCGGCTGGCACAGCCCCGATGTCGCCTTCGATCCGAACCATGCGCCCATGGCCGATCCCCCGATGATTCGTTTTACCGCACCGGAAATAGGCCCGGCGCCCTATCATGTCAAACGGAAAATCGGCACGGCAGCGGAAAATCGGGGAATGCCAGGGCCGCAGCATCGGGCACAGCAGCCAAACGATACCCGAAACCGGGCAAAATCAACGGACGTCGCAGTTTACCCGCTTACGCCGGATCATCACCGTCGACGCGTTGCACACGGCGCGGGAAACGGCGCGTCTGATCACCGAACGCTGCGGCGCCGACTACGTGTTGAACGTGAAAGGAAATGCCTCGGAGACCTTCGCGCTGCTCGACAGCATCGACTGGGAACGTGACCGCGACCGCGCACATGTGGGGGAGTCCGAAAAACAGCACGGGCGGATCGAACAGCGCAGCATCGATGTCCTGGCCCCGCTCAAGGGCATGGTCAATTTCCCCGGCGTCCGCCAGATCGCGCGGGTGACGCGCTACCGGGAGGTCCTCGAGGACGGCAAGGAACCGGGCAACGAGACCGTCTATCTCATCACCTCGCTCGACAGCGCAACCGCATCCGCCGCCGACCTGCTGGCGTTGAACCGCGGGCATTGGGAAGTGGAAAACAACAACCATCGCCAGCGCGATTGCAACTTCGGGGAAGACGCCTGCCTGACCCATACCGGGAACGGCCCGCTGAACCGCGCCTGCCTCAACACCATCGCACTGGCCGTGATCTTCGCCACCCGCCGCAAGGGTGCCGGCGTCATCGAGACCATGCGAAGGTTCGCGCGCGACCGGGACGATGCGATCCGGGTCGTCTGCGAACCGACGCCGGCACCCGAGGCCTGACCCTCCTCACCCCTCCTCACTTCAGCAAAACCGTTCGGACGCCCGCCGCGGTGTCCGGGTCTCGCCGTTCGGCCAGCCACGCGGCAGAAAGGCGCCGAATCATGAGGTGATTCGGGCGGCCCGCCACAGGAGCAGGGGGCGCAGAAGCGCGAAAACCCACGAAATCATGCCCGACAACGCCAATATCGCACCAATCTGCTCAGCGTGGGAAAGTCCTGAGGTCTTGCCAATGCTCCTGACAACGAATGCAGTTCGATCTTCCGGTCCGACATCAATGAGAAGAACATGGATCCTCTCCTGCCTTGACAATACTCCAGCGCCGGGTATCGGCGATGTCGTAGGTAACAATGTAAGTTCGATCACCATTCATGAAGCAACTCACCGTGGCAGGTAGTGGGGACAGGCTGCAAGTTCTCCCAGCAGGTGCCGGCTCAGCAATCTCGCCTGCAGGACCAGCAGTCGGCGCATGCTCAGACGATAACCAAATTGCGGATGGGTGGTTTCCTGTGACAAACGCCGCTCGAACGCACTGATAAAGCGCCGACGACCCGCCTGGGAAAGTGCCGTTCCCGTTGCAGCAGTTACGAAGTCACCGCTGGATACTACGCCGGTGTTGACGGCTGTGAGTGTTGGGTCCCGGAATATTCTGGCTTGAAACGGCGGTATTGTTCCACGTTCCCTGCCGACAGTTTTTTCAGTGATTCAGGGACAATCCGGGACAAGGCTTCTTCCCCAAGAAGGGTTTTTCAAGTAGCCACCCTGTCCGGTCAGGAACAATATCAAGCGGCTTTTCTGGCGCAGGCCGGCCGCGGCCGGCTGCTTTCGCTTGCCTGTCGCTCTTTCCGGCTGGCGGGACGCCACAAATGACCTGAGACAGAAAAGGGTGGCCCGCGCGATTACCCCTCGCCGGGCCGTGGGCGACCAGTACAGCTACGCTTTGAAACAGAACTGACCGCCGAGGAGTACGTTAGCCGCGAGGAGTGGAGGAACGCAAGCTTTCCTCCCTGCCTGAAGGATCTCTGCCGGCGCGACTGCGGGACGATGGGTCACGGGACCTACGGGCGGAAGACGCCGGTTCCGCTGCGCGTTGCCCGGTTCGACTGCCGTGACTGCCAGACCACGTTCAGCCGTCTTCCGGATTTCGCTGCGGCCCGCCGCCGCGGCTCGCTGCAGGAGATCGAGGACGCCATGATCGGAAAGCGCAGCGGAAATATGACGCAGGCTCTTCGAAATCCACCGCAGCGGACACTCGAGGTCTCCCCGGACAACCGGCTCCACGAGCGCATCGAGCGCCTCCTCAAGGCCGTCCTGGACCTCGACCGCAGGCTTGCGGCCCCGCCGGGACGCCGAACACGGTCCGATGGCTCCGGTTCCTCCCCGAGTTCCGCAAGACCACGGTAAATGGTCGAACGTGCGAAACCCGTCGCTGTGGAAACCAGGGTCACGCCGCCACGGCCAAGGGGCAGCGTCTCGGACGCAACGAACAGACGGAGGCTCTTCTCATCAAGATGCGGCGACAGGGCCTCGAACCGGCGCCGGATGGTCTCGATCGTATCCATGCCGCAAGTGAATCACATTTCGATTCCAGGGGGAATCCCCCAATGAGCAAACGATTCGCCTGTTTCGCAACGAGCCCTAAGATCGATTGTTTTAGACATGCATGTCTCGTGTGCGCACCATCATTCATTAAAATCCGCAGATGGCGCGTATCGTGTGGTGAACGTCGACTTGCTTCGGAAGCTGTGCCTCGAATTCTTCGTCGAGTACCTCGTGAGAGGTAAGGTCGAGGGGATCGCCGATCACGCCAAGAGGCTTGACGCCCGGCCCCGAAAATATAGACCAGACATTGATGTCGGAGAGATACGGCGGGCCATGATGGGCAGGGACGGATGGCTTGGCCCAGCCTTTCTCAACCAAGCCATAACTGTAGTCAGCGAGAATGAGGATGTCCGGGCAGCGCGGGTGCGCGAAGCGTCTTATGAACCAAGGTGCCGCGGCATCGTCGCGGTACCAAGCGCCTCGAATGTTGGGAATCTCCCGGACAGCCGCAACGGCGCTCTCGACGGCTTTTGTCGAAGTGTCGTGCAGATAAATTCCCCCCGAAGAGCCCGCCAGGTAATAGGCGACGTTTGCCTCTACATCCGGCGAATTCGCCAAATGAGACATCACGTCGACCGAATTCGGACGATCTGTCATTCCGTGATCGCTCGCGATGACGATGAGCGTGTCATCCAGCCAACCGCGGGATTCCAGATACTCCAGGAGGCGGCCGATCTGCCGATCCGTTTCCTCTACGGATTCGCGAATTTCCGGCGAATTCGTGCCGTACAGATGCGCCACTATGTTGACGCTGACCAAGGTGATGAAGAACAAGTCGGGTTGCTCGGCATCGAACATCGCCAAGGCGGCATCCATGATGTGGCCGTCAATCTCTGGAGTGTCCGCAATGTCCACGTCGAGATGCCGAATTCCGTCTCCGATCCAGTTCGTCTTTCTTGGAATTCGGATACCGTCGAGATAGGCCGGGATTGTTCGACCGGGCCGCTCCGTCCAAGCGAAGTACTCTTCGTTCACGCCCGGACCTATGTATGGCACACCCAACGCCCGCATCGTCACCAGTTCGTTGTAGCAATACGCGACTACATCCGCCTCGCGCCCCGCCAAGAGTATGCTCGGACGATCTTTCGTCGAAACGGCAGACACCTTGATCTTCGGATCGGACGATTTCCAAGTATCCGCTAACGTCGGCGCTTCAAGCCGCAGTTCGCCTGTCTTTTCGTCGTAGAAGTATTGAATTTCCCCAGATTTGTGATCAAACCATTGTCGACTGGTGCACACACCGTGCGATTTCGCGTAAACCCCCGTCGAAAGGGAAGAGAAGCCGGGCGCTGTCTCAGAGATGAAGCTCCCGCATACGGAATTTCGGAAACTCACACCTCGTTCGATTATTCGATTGATGTTGGGAACATTGAAGCGTTCGAGGTAGTCGTAGCGTCCTGCATCCACTCCCACGAAGACCACACGGCGTGGGCGTCGCGACGTATCGATGATATTCGTCAGCGCCGTGCCACCCAACGGATCCCGCCCATTATTTGACACCTTCCTCATAGTCGTTTCCTCTCCGGCGTTTGATTCAGTTCTCCTCGCAAAGAGAGCCTTGTTAGTCCAATTAGTCAAGCTAATTACGTAACTGCGGGTGTAGCCCAATTTGTTGTCAGGCAACGACGGCCTGCCTCGCCTGCCAGTCGAGGAAGTCAGGCAGCCTGAAGTTCATGACGCAGCTTTTGAGCGCCAGCATTGCGTTGGCGCCTGTCTCCGACCAGCGGGTTCCGGGACGCTTCAGCCGGAGCCCGTACCGCTTGCAGCCACTTTCCACGACCCCCGATCCAATCTGCATGCCCTGGTCGCGGTATTGGTTGTAGCGCATCCGTTCGATGTTGTTCCGATAGTAGCGGCAGCACGCCTCCACCTCTTTGTACCTGCCGCTGAAGGGCTCGAGCTCCCGGATCACCTTGGCGGCCCGGCCCGCCTCGAGGTCCGCCTTGATCCCTTTGAACCGCCGATCCCGCTCCGCCTTGTCCGGGAACATCGCCTTCACCGCATCGCTGGCGTATTCGAGGGCATGGAACATATCGAGCACGAAGGTGACCTTCCGGCCTCCGAACAACTCCTCGCAGGTATTCCGTATCCATTCTGCGCCGTCCGAGATGACGACGAGTTCTTCGACGCCGTGCAGGCCGCGGCGCAGCGCCTCGCGGTCAAGGCGCATGGCGAAATCGGAGGGATCCCGGCTTCCCGGCGCCGCCGCCGCACTGTCGATGAGGCAACTGGACGTCTCGCTGCCCTTGTCCTTCAGCGCCGCGCCGGTCTCCGGATCCCGCCCCTCGGCAGTGTAGATGACCGCCAGCTTGGCTTCCCGGGTCTTCGCGCTTCCGTCCTCCTGCTTGCCGGCAATGCCTTCGACGTCACCCTTTCGCATCGGCACCCCGGTCCCGTCGATGGAAAGATACATCCGCGATTCCAGGGGGTTATCCTCCACGACCTCCTCCTGTTCGAACCGGAGCGCCTCCGCGCCGAGCGCCAGGGACCAGCGCTGCAGCGAACTCGAAGAGGCGTTCACCCCGGCAAGGTTCGCGATGTGGCGGCTCGCCGCATCAAAGCTCATCATTGGCGTCGTTTCGGCCACGACGCTCAACATCCCCGGTGTGAGCGTGTCACCTTCCAGGCCCAGTGCCCGGTCCAGCGGAAAGAACCCATTGCCGCACGATCGGCAATAATAGTAGCTGCGCTCAACCTCGACCCGGCCAAGCCGGGTGAGCCAGGCTTTCTTCTTCCTCGCCTGGCACCGGTACATCGGCTTGCCGCAGCTCGCGCACTCCGGCGGTGGCAGAGCCTTGTCGAGCTGTTCAAACAGCATCTTCAGCGCCGTCGCGCCGCCACCGAGAGAACTGTCGCGGAGCACCCGCTCCACGCTGTCCAGGTCCGGAACACCCGATGCGAGGTCCGCCGCCAGCCTCGGAAGTTGCGGGCCGAACTCCGCCGACACAGCCCCGAGCAATGCAGAAAGCGGCCCGCCGTCCGGCCTGAAGCCCGCCAGAGGCAACTCGTCCTCCGTGATGTCGCAGCTCCGCACCTCGCCGCCTTCCAGCCAGTAACGGGTGTATCCGCCCTCGTGCTCGCGCAGCACCGCCGCGCCTTCCTCACCCAGGCCTTCCAGATACGCCACCGTGTCTGGATGTCTGTGCCCGCAATCCCTTTTGACCTCCGCCATGTTCCGCGCTCCCTGCCTCGTTGCCTCTGCAAGCGCGCCACCCGCCGGTTTCCCCGGCCGTTATCGGACACGCAGCAACGACAGCGTAGCAAATGCGAATCGCAACTATCAACCAAATTGGGCTACACCCACGTAACTGCTCACCCCTTGTTGGGATTGGGCTGAGCGTAGTGCATCTTTATCATTTCGGCGGCGTTTCCGGCGAGCGCGATCTGGATGGCGACGAGAGGGTTGTATCCGAGTGCCGCCATGGAACTCAGGTAGCTTGAGATCCGGCACCAGGCTTCAGCGTAAAGCCGGGTTCGGAAGCATCCGGACACCTTGATCTTGACCTTGGCCATCCTGATTTTCTGCTCGCCCGCGTTGTTGGTGAAGCTGACATCCGCCTCCCCCATGAAGCGTAGCACGGACACCTCGTGCTTCACGAGGCGCTCATGCAGGTTGTGTGCGTCCGACTTCGCGATCCGTCCCCGTTTTCCTTTCGGGCGCGGCGGGATGTCGGGCAGTTCCTTGCCGCCCTGGGTCAGGATGGTCCGATATCGCTTGCGCATGGCCAGGCGCTCGGCCTCGGTCAGGACCTTGGCCGTGCTCCTGTTGACCCTGTGGCAGGCCTCGCGCAGCAGCGCCTTCATCAGGCGCGCCCAGCGGAAGCCGTTGGACTCGACGACAAAGGTCAGTTCGCGCAGAAGGTGCGAGCCGCACAGTTGATGCCTGCACTGGTCATAGGCGAAGTACGTCGCCCAGCAGTCGTGGATCAGCGTGCCGGTGTAACGCGGGATGATGCGTGCGCCGTGAAAGGCGCGTCTTCCTTGTGGGTGCGAATCCCACCCAACAATTGTCGCTTCGGTTGGTAGCAGCCAGGGCGGCTTACGGAGGTTAACGATGTAGGCTGAAGCACTCTGGTGTCAAAGGGCCGCCTTGGGCGGTTCAGCGAGCAGACAGGCGTGCAGCGAGTCTGGCTGCTGAACTAGCGGGTGGAAGTCCCGCCGGCGCAATTCTTGGTTTGGCGCCGTAGCATATCCCACGGGTACTGGGGTGACCTGGTGCCTGCGAGCTGGGACGTAGAAAGCCATCGTGGGCGTGGCTGGAGCAAGGCTCCAACCGGTCCGGTCAGTCAGGATGGCGAACAAACCGAAGGGCCGTAGCGAAAGCGAACGATTGTTGATGCGACGAAAAGTTCGCCCCCACATGGAAGCTGACTTGTGGGGATATTGGAGGATGCCAAGGGTCAGCCTGTTACCCGATGGCTAGCACCGGTGCGGAAGAACCGAGGTACGCACGCACCGGGTCCCCCGGCGTAGAGACGGCGGCAATTCGGGAAAGTTCAGCAGTGAAAGACCGGAAGGTGAGGAGAACGGACAGGATGTTGTGACCCTTGAATGTCAAGGACCGTGCCAATAACCGCAGTGCGGGAAATGGCACGGAGTTCTCCTGACTGGCGGATGAGGCCGATTAAGCGGTGATGGGCGGAACAACATAACCCGTCCGGAGCGAGGGCCTCTGGGCTCAGGTGGCGAAGGCGGCAGGTCATGCCGGGACACAGAGCCCGGTGCCGACCGATGATATCACCCGGATGACGGGTGGTGCTGTCGAGCCGAAGGGCGGCGCAAACGCGGGATGTTGCCACGGGCATGGCTGGGTCAGCCTTAAGCGTGGCGAATGTCGCGGAAGGCACCGTACCGAACTCCTGCGGGGGTGCCTGACGCTTGAAGCCGGACCCGGGAAAACCGGACGTCCGGAATTTCAGGGGGGATGCTGGAAACGTGGCCTATGGTGCGCGCGCCAGTGTCCTACCCGACCATGCCGGGACACAGAGCCCGGTGCTGACCGATGATATCACCCGGATGACGGGTGGTGCTGTCGAGCCGAAGGGCGGCGCAAACGCGGGATGTTGCCACGGGCATGGCTGGGTCAGCCTTAAGCGTGGCGGATGTCGCGGAAGGCGCCGTACCGAACTCCTGCGGGGGGTGCCTGACGCTTGAAGCCGGACCCGGGAAAACCGGACGTCCGGAATTTTAGGGGGGATGCTGGAAACGTGGCCTATGGTGCGCGCGCCAGTGTCCTACCCGACCGGAACGCGAGTGAACGCCGAGCAGGCCTCGAAACGCGCAATGCGGGAGCCGACCCTCCGTTAATAAGGGGAAGGCCGATGGCGATCCGGGAAGCAAGCGACAGATGCACCGGGCCGTTCCCGCCGGGGTATTGGCGCCGTAAGCGGGTAAACGGCGACGTCTGTTGATTTCGCCTGGTTTCTGGTTTCGTCCTGTCGGCTGCGGCCGATCCTGCGGCCTGACATTCTCCAATTTGCTGCTGCTGCGCCGTTTTTTCCGTTTGACACGATAGGGCGCCGGGGCTATTCCCGGCGAATCAAGACGAATCATCGGGGAGAACGGCCATGGGCGCATGGTTTGGATCGAAAGCGACCTCTGGTCTTTGCCAACCGCTCATCGCGATGTGTCCGCCGCATGTCGCATATATTGAGACACATCTTGGGGGCGGCGCCATCATGAAGCGCAAGCCTCCGGCGCTCAGGAACATCGGCATCGATCTCAACCGCCGGGCCATCGACACCTTCAGCTGCGCCTATCCGGTCGAGCTTCACCATGGTTGCTGCCACGCGTTCCTGTCTGATTTCGACTTCGACGGCCGCGAGCTGGTCTATGCCGACCCGCCCTACGTGCAGTCTGCGCGCAAGTCGCAGCGCCGCTACCGTTACGACTATACGGACGCCGACCATGTGGAGCTTCTCGGCATCCTGAAGTCGCTGCCCTGTTCGGCGATGGTCTCCGGCTATCCGTCCCGGCTCTACGACGAACACCTCTCCGACTGGCATTCGCTGGAGATCCAGGTCAACAACCAGTCCTGCATCGTCACCGAGAAGCTGTGGTTCAACTTCGCGCCCGACCGGGTGCACTGGGCGGCCTTCGCCGGACGGAATTTCACCCACCGTCAGACCGTCAAGCGCAAGGCGGCGAGCTGGGGGCGGCGCTACGCGGCGATGCCCCGGGGCGAGCGCCTGGCGGTGCTGGCGGCGATCATGGCGGAGGAGGCGGAGGAATGAGCGGGATCGACCCTCACGACCCGGATGCGGTCCGCCAGAGGCTCGACGGGCTCCATGCGGAGTTCGCGGGGCTGGGCGGCGGCGGCCTGCTGCGGGGGGCTGTCTCCCTGTTCAGGGAGTTGTTCGGGCTTGCCGGGACGCAGTCGACGATCATTGCCGCGCTACAGGACAAGCTCACCGAGGAAGTGGCGAAGAACAGTGCGCTTCGCGACCAGCTCGCCCGCTACGAGCGCCAGCAGTACGGCCGGCGCTCGGAGAAGCGCCGCAACGCCGACGCCGCCTCCGATGGCGCCGCATCGCCGGATGCCGGGGAGGATGAGCCCGAAGCCGAAAGGAAAGGCGAGGCCGAAAAGAAAGCCGAAAAGAAGCCCCGGGGCGGCGTCAACGGGCGCAAGAAGGATCGTGGCGATGCCGTCAACGGCACCGGGCTGCGCTTCGGCCCCGAGGCGACGGTGATCGACATCGACGTGATGCCGCCGGAGATCGAGGGGCTGGCGGCGGACGAGTTCGAGCTCATCTCCGAGCGGGTGTGCTGCAAGCTGGCATCGGTGCCGATCCGCCACGTGGTGCTGCGTTACCATTACAAGAAGGCGAAGATCAGATCCTCCGGCGCCCTGGTCTGCGCCCCGGCCGTCGAGGGCGTGTTCAAGAGCTCCTGCGCCGATGTGAGCTTTATCGCCGGAATGCTGGTCGACAAGTTCGCCTGGCATCTCCCCCTCTACCGCCAGCACCAGATGCTGGCAGAGAGCGGGATCACCGTCAGCCGCAAGTCCCTGAGTGGCTGGGCCAACCGGGCGATCTCGCTGCTGGAGCCGGTGTTCGAGGCCCAGTGCCGCTCGGTTCTGGAAAGTTCCGTCATCGTCATGGACGAGACGCCGGTGCGGGCCGGGCGCGACCCGGACAGGCCGGGCAAGATGAAACAAGAGCGCCGAGCTAACTGGCGCTGGGGTAGCCGGTGAAAGTCCGGCAGGAAGGAGAGGCTAACCACCACTTCCACCGCGAGCCGTGCGCGTGCATCCGCGAGGGTGCACGTGAAGCGTCGGTAGCGGCGCGTGTGGCCAGGATGATTGAGCAACGAAAATCTTATCATTCGGAGTGCCGAGGTTCTTTGTTTGACCGAAGGCAACACCTGTAGGACCGCCATGGTGAGGGACTGCCGGGCTCCGCGCTGTCAAAGGAATCCAGGGACGCACGTACACCCCACGCCGGGACTCGGGAGGGCTTCAATCTGCCCCGGCAGTCGTGCCGAGGCCGCGGAAGAAAGGAGATAGTCTGAATCGATGACGAACGGATTGAAGCAATCGGATCCGGCCATAGTACCGGTGAAGTCGGCGAACAAGGGAACGTCAGTTCCTGCGGAGCCGATGGAGGGAAGGGCCGGAACCAAGGGGAATCCGCGAGGCCAAAGCACGCACCGGACACAGGGCCGGGATCGCATGTCACAGGCGGCTGAGCGGATACGGCAAGCAGCCACGAGGAAACCGAAGGAGAAGCTCACTGCGCTCCTGCACCACATCACGACGGACGCGCTCGAAGCATCCTACTTCATGCTGAAGAAGGATGCGGCGGCAGGCGTGGACGGGGTGACATGGGAGGAATACGGGAACGGACTGGAAGAGCGCCTGCTCGACCTGCACGACCGTGTTCACAGCGGGGCGTACCGGGCGCTTCCGTCCCGGCGGGTAGAGATACCCAAACCGGACGGGGGAACACGACCGCTCGGCATTGCGGCACTGGAGGACAAGATCGTCCAGACTGCGGTGGCGGAGACCATCCTTGTGCCGATATTCGAGCCGGAATTCCTCGGGTTCAGCTATGGGTTCCGACCCGGTCGCGGTGCGCATGACGCGCTCGACGCGCTGGCGTACGGGATAGAACGGCGCAAGGTCAACTGGATTGTCGACGCGGACGTTAAGGCCTTTTTCGATCGGTTGGATCGAAGCTGGCTCATCAGGTTCGTGGAGCACCGGATCGGGGATCGGCGGGTCATCCGGCTGATCTCCAAGTGGCTTGGCGCCGGCGTCATGGAAGAGGGCGAATGGTGGGACACCCTGCGGGGAACCCCCCAGGGCTCAAGTGTGTCGCCGATTCTGGCGAACATCTACCTGCACTTCGTCCTTGATCTCTGGTTCCAGAGGAAATGGCGCGCCCGGATCGCCCGTGGCGAGACGATTATCGTGCGCTATGCCGACGACTTCGTGGTCGGGTTCCAGTACAAGCGGGATGCAGAACGGTTCCTGTGCGATCTGAAGGACAGGCTGGCCGCGTTCTCACTCGAATTGCACCCGGACAAGACGCGGCTCATCGAGTTCGGCCGGTTCGCCATGGCGAACCGCCGGGCACGGGGAGAGCGGCGTCCCGAGACCTTCGACTTCCTCGGGTTCACGCATTACTGCCGGACCACGCGGAAGGGACGTTTCGGACTGGGGCGCAAGCCGATCAGGAAGCGTGTCACCCGGACCCTGAAACGCATCGAGGCCGAACTGCGTCAACGGATGCACGACAACATCTACGAGGTCGCCATATGGCTTGGTCGGGTTGTGGGCGGTTGGCTGCGTTACTACGCGGTCCCGACCAGCTCCCGATCCCTCCAGACGTTCGGGCACCGTCTCAAGCGACTTTGGCTGCGCGTCTTGCGCCGCCGGTCGCAGAAGGACCGCCTTCCCTGGGGCAAGGTCGACCTGCTGGCGGCGGTCTTCTGGCCTCCGCTGCGGACCGTGCACCCATGGCCGGACAGACGGTTTGCCGGCAATCACCCGAGGTAGGAGCCTCGTGCCTTAACGGGCATGCGGGGATCTGTGCGGGGGGCGTCGGGCAACCGGTGTCCCTACCGCGACTGCTACTACTGGCCGGTGCTCGGCGACCGGGACGAAGTGGTGTTCCACTTCGCGCCCTCCCGCGCCCACCACCATGTCGCGCGGTTCCTCGGCGATTTCGAGGGCACGCTGGTCAGCGACGGCTACGGCGCCTACGCGGCTTACGCCGAGGCGCGGGGGGAGGCGGTGAGGCAGCAAAATTGCTGGGCGCATACGAGGCGCAATTTCGAGGAGCAGCTGGACAACCATCCGGTGTTCGCCGGGAAGGCGCTGGATCTGATCGGGGGCATGTACGGGATCGAGAAGGAATTCCGTACCCGGCCGCCGCCTGAACGCCTGGAGGCGCGGCGCACCCGCACCCGCCCGCTGGTCGACGCCTTCTGGCAATGGTGTGAGCGGACGCTCGGGGACCCGGCGCTGACGCCGAAGCACCCGATCCGCCGGGCGGTCACCTACGCCGTCGAACGCCAGCAGGCCCTCGAGGTGTTCCTCGAAGACCCGTTGGTGCCGATCGACTCGAATGGTGTCGAGCGCGCACTGCGCCGCATCAAGCTGGGACAGAAGAACTGGCTTTTTTCCTGGACAGAATCCGGCGCACGGAACGTCGGGATCGTCAACAGCCTCGTCGCCACCTGTTTCCTGCTCGGGATCAGCCCTGCAACCTATCTGGGCGATGTCTTCCAGCGCATCGACACCCATCCGGCCGACCGGGTCCACGAACTGACGCCACGCCTGTGGAAGGACCTCTTCGCCGACACCCCGATGACCGGCAGCATCGACATGACCGTCGTCCGGGCTCACCCGGACGCCAGCCGGGGACCGCCGTAACGCTTGCGACGGCGGCGAACGGTGACGTCGATGCCGTCGATCAGGGCCATCAACTCGGTCGAAGACAATGCAAGCGCCGCATGGCCGGAGGCCGGAGGCGGGGCGAACAGGCCCTGCTCCAGGCGCTTGGACCAGATGAAGAAGCCGCCCCGCTCGAAGCCGAGGACCTTTACGATGGTCCGGCGCCGGTTGACGAACACGTACCAGCGTCCATCGGCCGGATTGCACCCGAGATGGCCCGACACCAGCGCGCACAGCCCGTCGAAACTGCGCCGCATGTCGGCCGGGTCCGTCGACAGCCAGATGCCGCCCCGCGGCCAGCCGCCGAGCATCACGACCGCCGAACCCGCAGGACAACCCCGTCGCCCAGGTCAAGCTCGACGTCCCAGCCCGAGGAAACCGGCGGCGCAAGCTCGACAAAGGATCCCTTCCCGCCCCCAGGGCGGAGACGGCACCGCCAGTTCGAGAAGGTCTTCGAGGACAGCCCACGGGACTCGCAAAACTCCCGTTGCGACAGCCCCGAGCGCTCGAAGTCCGCCATGATGCCGCTCCACTCGTCTGCGCTGCGCACCACCGGCGCACGACGGGAACCAGCCGAACCATTCAAACCTGACATGACAATTTCCTCCGATCATTGATGAATGACCGGAATTATCCCCACCCAACCCTCGCGTGAGCAACCGAATTATCAGACGTCGCCATTTACCCGCTTACGGCGCACCTGCAGCTGTGCGTCGGCGCCGAAGGAGGTGGTGGCGCCACCGGTTCCCCGGCTGTTTCCCGGCTCCTCCTATGGGATCAGCTTCTGGGTCTGTTTCCTGCTCGAGCGTTACGCCTTCCACCGTCCGCTGAACCGGGTCGCGGCATGGATGCGTGACCAGGGGGTGCCCATCTCGGCCGGGACCCTGGGCGACAGCATTCACAGGCTGATGCCGTTGTTCGACCCGCTGTCGCAGGCGATCCTCGCCCACCTGAAAGCGGCCTCGGTGCTTCAGGGCGACGAAACCGGCTGGCGGGTTCAATCCCTCAAGGCCATCCGTGGCACCAGCCGGGCCTGGCTGTGGTGTGCGGTCTCCCGGGATGCGGTGTGGTTCCAGGTGGACGCGCGGCGCAATGCCGAGGCGGCCGGCAAGCTGTTCGCCGGCGTCGGTGCCGGCACGGTCCTGGTTTGTGACGCCTACTCGGCCTACAAGAAACTCGCGCGCGTTCTCGGCGGCATCCTGATCCTGGCCTGGTGCTGGGTCCATGTTCGCCGCAAATTCATCGAGGCCGCGGCCGGCAATGACGCCCTGGAGGCATGGGAGAACCGGTGGCTGGACCGGATCGGGAAACTATTCCACCTGAACAGGGTCCGGCTGAAACACTACGACCCGGAAGCGGGGATGGATCAGCAGTCGCGAAAGTTCGGGATTGCACATCGTCAACTGCAACGCGCGGTCGACAAGCTGTTCGCCCTCGCGGAGACGGAACGCGCGGGGCCTGCCGGTTCGGACCGGCGAGCGAAGGCGCTCAACTCGCTGGTGCGGCATCGCGGCGGGCTCTGCGTGTTCGTCGACAGGCCGGACATTCCCATGGACAACAATTTGCCTGAAAGAATCCAGCGCGGTCCCGTGATCGGGCGGAAGCTGTCGTTCGGCTCCGACAGCCTGGAAGGCGCCCGGTACTCCGCCATGATGTACGGGATCATCGAGACCCTGCGGATGAACGGGATCGATGTCCGCACGTGGCTCGACGACTGGCTCTCGGCCTGCGCGGGCAACGGCGGCCAGCCTCCGGACGACCTCTCACCCTGGCTGCCATGGTCGATGGACGAAGACAGGCGCCGACAACTCAAGGCCACGCAATGACCGCGGACAACACCACGATCGCGTGCCGTTACCACGGGCGTGACTTCACCACCGGCGAGATGGCGCTGATGCGGGACCTGATCGCGGCCTCCCCGCAACAGACCCGTGCCGGGCTGGCGCGCGCGTTCTGCCGCGCCATCGGCTGGGTCAAGCCCGACGGCGAACTCAGGGCCATGATGGCCCGGCTCACCATGCTGAGGATGCACCGGGACGGGATCATCACACTGCCGCCGCCGCGACACGGACCGCGGCCGCGGCGGGTTCCGGAGTTCGGCCCGGAAACCGACCCGCCGCAGACGCCGATGCCGGAGACCCTGGACGCGGTGCGCCCGGTCCGCCTGGTCAGGGTCACCGGCGCCGGCCGTGCCGCCAGTGTCGCCTGGAACGGCTTCATCGCCCGCTGGCACTACCTCGGTTACACGCCCCTCATCGGTGCACAGATGCGCTATGCGGTCCAGGACCGGGAGGGCCGGCCGCTGGCCATGCTCGGCTTCTCGGCCGCCGCATGGAAGACCGCACCCCGCGATGCCTTCATCGGATGGTCTCCGGAAGTCCGGGAGCGGAACCTGTACCGCGTGATCAACAATGCCCGATATCTCATCATGCCATGGATCCGGATTCCAGGTCTCGCCTCCCACATCCTCTCCCGGGCGCGGCGCCAACTGCCGAAGGACTGGCAAAGCCACCACAACATCTCCCCGGTCCTGATGGAAACCTTCGTCGAAACCCCGCGCTTCTCAGGGATCACCTACAAGGCGTCCGGATGGATCCATGTCGGAACAACAAAGGGGCGGGGCAAATACGACAGAAAGAATGAATTCGCAAAGCCCAGGAAAGACATCTGGCTCTGCCCGCTCAGAAAAGACTGGAAAAGAATCCTCAATCAATAGACAACAGACAACAACATCACGCCTTCGCCGAACGCTTACTCGACTTAGCCATGCGGCGGACACATCGCGATGAGCGGTTGGCAAAGACCAGAGGTCGCTTTCGATCCAAACCATGCGCCCATGGCCGTTCTCCCCGATGATTCGTCTTGATTCGCCGGGAATAGCCCCGGCGCCCTATCGTGTCAAACGGAAAAAACGGCGCAGCAGCAGCAAATTGGAGAATGTCAGGCCGCAGGATCGGCCGCAGCCGACAGGACGAAACCAGAAACCAGGCGAAATCAACAGACGTCGCCGTTTACCCGCTTACTCTGCACCACATCACGACGGACGCGCTCGAAGCATCCTACTTCATGCTGAAGAAGGATGCGGCGGCAGGCGTGGACGGGGTGACATGGGAGGAATACGGGAACGGACTGGAAGAGCGCCTGCTCGACCTGCACGACCGTGTTCACAGCGGGGCGTACCGGGCGCTTCCGTCCCGGCGGGTAGAGATACCGAAGCCGGACGGGGGAACACGACCGCTCGGCATCGCGGCACTGGAGGACAAGATCGTCCAGACTGCGGTGGCGGAGACCATCCTTGTGCCGATATTCGAGCCGGAGTTCCTCGGGTTCAGCTATGGGTTCCGACCCGGTCGCGGTGCGCATGACGCGCTCGACGCGCTGGCGTACGGGATAGAACGGCGCAAGGTCAACTGGATTGTCGACGCGGACATACGGGCCTTTTTCGATCGGTTGGATCGAAGCTGGCTCATCAGGTTCGTGGAGCACCGGATCGGGGGATCGTCGGGTCATCCGGCTGATCTCCAAGTGGCTTGGCGCCGGCGTCATGGAAGAGGGCGAATGGCGGGACACCCAGCGGGGAACCCCCTCAGGGCTCAAGTGTGTCGCCGATTCTGGCGAACATCTACCTGCACTTCGTCCTTGATCTCTGGTTCCAGAGGAAATGGCGCGCCCGGATCGCCCGTGGCGAGACGATTATCGTGCGCTATGCCGACGACTTCGTGGTCGGGTTCCAGTACAAGCGGGATGCAGAACGGTTCCTGTGCGATCTGAAGGACAGGCTGGCCGCGTTCTCACTCGACTTGCACCCGGACAAGACGCGGCTCATCGAGTTCGGCCGGTTCGCCATGGCGAACCGCCGGGCACGGGGAGAGCGGCGTCCCGAGACCTTCGACTTCCTCGGGTTCACGCATTACTGCCGGACCACGCGGAAGGGACGTTTCGGACTGGGGCGCAAGCCGAT
>CAXXGT010000013.1:0-792529 GCA_963664045.2 Paracoccaceae bacterium
CTGTCGCTTCCGGCTCCACTTTCCGACGGGTTTTCGTGAGCGGCGCGGGAATGACCGTCCGGGCCGCAACCGTGCCCTCACTGCGAGGATGGAGTCCGCCATGCGCCCGACGGTGTCGGCCAGGGCTGCCGTGTGCGCCAGGATCATCTCCTCGAGGTTGACGGCGAGCATGGCCAGTGCGTTGGAGAAGTTCGTCTTCATTTTCGGCCTGTCGCTTTCGTGCATGTCGTCGAGCAGGCTGTCGCCCCGGTTGGAGAACAGGCGTGCCATGGCGATGAGGTTGAAATGGGCGTAGAGTTCCTGGCGGACGCCGCGTTCGGTCTTGCCGTGGAATTCGTCCACCTCGATGACATGTTTGGATGTCTTGTACAGCTCCTCGATCGACCAGCGGCCATGGTAGAGGTCGGAAAGGTCGGCGATACTGTATCGGTCCGTGTCGGTGAGGGTTGTGGCGAGCACGTATCGTTCGCCTTTGATGTCGTAGCGGACCAGGCGCAGGACGACCGGGGAGGCCGGGGTTGCGAAGCCTGCGGCCCGCAGCTTCCGCAGGGCGTCCTTTCCCGGTGTGATCCTGATGCGGGCATCGTCGCGGTCTGCGTCGCGGAAGGCGTCGAAGGCGGTGACGGTGTTTCGCGGGATGCGGAACACCGGATGCAGGCCGCGTGCGGTCATGGCGTGGAGCATGACGAAGGAGAAGTATCCCCGGTCGAGGACCACGACATCGCCGGGTGAGAGGGCGCCGAGATGGGTGAGCGCGGCGGTGCGCTCGTTGGTGTCGGGAGAGAGGATGAAGTCGACCGGCATGCGGTTGTCGAGCCTGTAGAGGCAGGACAGCAGCCCCTGGGGGTACCATGCATCGGGATTGGGGGTCTGGTATCCGGCTTCGACGAGCGGTCGCGGCAGGTTGAGCTTGGAGCCGTCGACGGCGAAGGTGCGGTGTTGGTTCCAGAGTTGGTTGTCTGTGTCGTGTGAGAGGATCTCGCGGTGCAGGTCCCGGAACAGGTCCTCGTGCACGCGGGCGCGGGCCTTGCAGATCGAGGAGGCGGCGACCGGTTTCGGCTGCGGCAGCGCGATGCCGGAGCGTCGGCACTGGTCCCACAGTTCCGCTGTCACGGTGGCGTAGCCCTTCTGTCCGCGCGCCAGCACCAGGCGGAACACGAACAGCATGACGATCAGGCTGTTCAGCACCCGTCGCCTCTGCATCCATTCCCGGTCGTGACGGGCGGCGATGTCGGCGGCGGCGTCGACGATCCGGGACCACATCGCGATGAAGAGGTCGTCGGCCGCAGAGGCGGGAGGCCTGCTGCGGCGCTTCGGCTGTGAGCGGGGCGTGTTCTCTCCCTTCAGGATCTCGCGGAACTCCGGATCCAGCACCCTGACCAGGACCTGCTTGGCCGGCTTGGCGCCGCGTCCGCTGCGCTTCCCGGCCGTCATGCCGATCTGCTGCCAGTTGGCGGCCCTGTAGCAGGCGCCGTCGAAACGGGTCGGATCGATGAAGGTCTCGACGACCACCGGACGGCAGGAGTGCCGCTCCTGCCAGCAGTCGGGCAATCGGCGCAACGCCATCGACAACACTTTCGACGCCAGATTTTCGACGCGAACCCATGGCAATACGAGGAATCGACTGTTCGAGAGCGCAAGGTGCAACCGGCGCTCACGCTCGGTCTCGCTCCACCCGATCCACGCGTCCCGGGCCGGCAGCATCCGTGCCGCCGCCTCGAACAGCAGAACCGCGAGACACCGTCCGTGGCCGTCACGGACGAACCAGCGGATGTGCGGGCCAAAGGGCCGCGGACATCCGAGGTAGTGGTAACGCTCAACGAACGCGTTCCAGAGAGCGACATCCTCCGGCGATGTCGCCTCCTCAAGCACCAGCGGCTCCAGGGCACCAAGACCACAGGCAATCTCCGGCTGCGGGTCGGACGCCCGCACATGGACGATCGGCTTGCGCGTCTTCGCCACCGGGTTGCGCGACGCAGGCAGGCTCAGGATCCCGCACTCCTCCAGGTGCTCGAGAAGCCGCAGGCCGGCAGAAATCCGGTAGTCGCCTTTCGGCGTGGTCCAGTTCAGGTGCTCGCAGATGGTCATGGACAGTTCGTTGCGGCTGTCGTTCGGGAACAGTTCAACCGTTTCCTGGATGTCGGCGATCTGGCGCCGTGTGAAGCGCCGGCCCAGAAAGGTGGTGGACTTGAGGGCAGTGATTCGCGGGTCCATGGCTGCAAGCTCCCGACAGGGCGGTCCAATCCAGACATAACATGCCATGGAAGGGAAATCGTGTCAACCCACAAAACACGAAATCGCCAGGAACAACAAAACCAACCTTGAATCAGGGTGGTGCGTCACCACGCACGACAGAACAAAAATGCCGAATGTCTAAGAAAATGCCATTGGGCCGCCGCCGCCCAGCCCCGCGAACTCCGCATGGAGCCCGTCGAGCCTCTGGCGGACCGCATCCGGGTCGGACGGGTCGATCCCGCTCATTCCTCCGCCTCCTCCGCCATGATCGCCGCCAGCACCGCCAGGCGCTCGCCCCGGGGCATCGCCGCGTAGCGCCGCCCCCAGCTCGCCGCCTTGCGCTTGACGGTCTGACGGTGGGTGAAATTCCGTCCGGCGAAGGCCGCCCAGTGCACCCGGTCGGGCGCGAAGTTGAACCACAGCTTCTCGGTGACGATGCAGGACTGGTTGTTGACCTGGATCTCCAGCGAATGCCAGTCGGAAAGGTGTTCGTCGTAGAGCCGGGACGGATAGCCGGAGACCATCGCCGAACAGGGCAGCGACTTCAGGATGCCGAGAAGCTCCACATGGTCGGCGTCCGTATAGTCGTAACGGTAGCGGCGCTGCGACTTGCGCGCAGACTGCACGTAGGGCGGGTCGGCATAGACCAGCTCGCGGCCGTCGAAGTCGAAATCAGACAGGAACGCGTGGCAGCAACCATGGTGAAGCTCGACCGGATAGGCGCAGCTGAAGGTGTCGATGGCCCGGCGGTTGAGATCGATGCCGATGTTCCTGAGCGCCGGAGGCTTGCGCTTCATGATGGCGCCGCCCCCAAGATGTGTCTCAATATATGCGCCCAACGTCCCGACATACTGCCCATTATCACGCTTCCGAGCTGACGATTCATTACCGGTTTCATCCCTGTGCCGGCGAAAAGGTGAAACTTGAGAGCCGCCGTCCAACGCCGTCCGGCAACAATCTCTACGTCCGTCTGCTGGCGAGCGGCCGTCCGCTGGCGATTCGCGAATGGATGACCCGGCCGGAATCGGCAGCCTGGGCGGTGCGTGACACCCCGAGGCTCTCGCGTGAGGCTTTGTCGGATCTGCGCATGATCGTCGATACTGTTGTCTGCACCCTTGCAGACGACGGAGGCAACGATGACGCGCAACTGGCGGACGACACGACAAGGGCGGCTGTTCGAACCGGACGGACCCGCCCACATCATGGAAGGAGAGCGGAAGACGGAACTGCTGGCGCTCCTGGCGCAACTGATCCGGGAGGCGGTGACGAACCGCACGCCAGACGGGGGAGACGGACATGAACAAGATCACGCCTGAGCATCTCGCACGAAAGGCGATCGTCTATGTGCGCCAGTCTTCCGAGCACCAGGTGCGCCACAACACGGGGAGCCGGGAGTGGCAGTACGGGCTCAAGGCCCGCGCCGAGGCCCTTGGCTGGTCGGACGTCACCTTCATCGACCAGGACCTCGGCCTGTCGGGCAGCGGCGGCGCCCGGCGGCCCGGCTTCAAGATCATGCTCGACGCCGTCTGCAAGCGTGAAGCCGGCATCATCCTCTCGGTGGACGCAACAAGGCTCTCCCGGAATGGCCGGGAATGGCACACCCTGCTCGAGTTCTGCGGTGTCGTCGGTTGCCTGCTGGCCGACGAGCAGACGGTCTACGACCCCCGCCTGCCGACGGACAGGATGGTTCTCGGGATGCACGGGACCATGTCGGAACTCGAGCTTGCGAACATGCGCAGGCGTTCGATCGAGGGCCGCAACCGCAAGGCGGCGCGCGGCGCGCTGTTCCTGGCCGTGTCGGCCGGATACCGGCGTG
This sequence comes from Paracoccaceae bacterium, assembly GCA_963664045.2. Classification (GTDB taxonomy): domain Bacteria; phylum Pseudomonadota; class Alphaproteobacteria; order Rhodobacterales; family Rhodobacteraceae; genus JAPPHA01. The sequence continues at coordinate 4,052 of CAXXGT010000013.1, forward strand.
TCGGCAGGAACGCGATCGAGAAGGACCCGGACCTGCGTGTCCGCGCGGCGATCGATCTTGTCTTTCGCAGGTTCGACGAGATGCACAGCGTTCGCCAGGTCCATCTCTGGTTCCACGACGAGGGTCTTGAGCTGCCGTCACGGCCGACGGGCGAGAACGAGCAGCTGCGATGGCAGTTGCCGAACTATGCGCGGGTTCACGAGATCCTGACCAATCCGGTCTATGCCGGCGCCTATGCCTATGGCCGGACCGAGAGCCAGGTCGAAATCCGCGACGGAGAAAAGAAGATCACGCGCAAGGTGGTGAGCGACCGGGACGCCTGGCAGGTCTTCATCCCCGACCATCATGAAGGCTATATCAGCCTGGAGACCTACGAACGGAACCGGCGCGTGATCGCGGACAACAGCACGAAGATGATGCCCTCGGGACGGCGCGGCGCGGTTCGCAGCGGTGCGGCCCTGCTTGCCGGGCTGCTGCGCTGCGGCCACTGCGGGCGCAAGCTGACGGTCACCTACAGCGGAACCAGTGGCACTGTGCTGCGTTACACCTGCCGCTCGGGGGTGATCAATTACAACGAGCCGAAGTGCATCTCGTTCGGCGGCGCTCCCGCGGACGCGGCGGTCGGCAGGGAGATTGTCCGCATTCTCGAGCCGATCGGCCTTGAGGCGGCGCTCCGCGTCATCGAAGACGATGCCGAGACGGGGTCGGAGGCGGTTCGCCAGCATGAGATCGCGCTCGAGCGCGCCCGCTACGAGGCCCATCGCGCGTGGCAGCAGTACGATGCCGTCGATCCGGGGAACCGGCAGGTGGCGGGCGAACTGGAGCGCCGGTGGAACGAGCGCCTGATCGCGGTGCAGGCAGTCGAGACCGCACTGGAGCATGCGCGCGCGGCCCATGCGGACATGAGGATGGATGAAGAGGAGCGGGAAGCATGCCTGCAACTCGGCGCCGATCTTGAACTGGCATGGAACCATGAAGGCGTCACCGCGGAGACCCGCAAGCGAATGCTTCGCGCTGCGCTCGAGGAAATCATGGTCTGGTGTGAGGACAGGCAGGTCAGGTTGCTGCTGCACTGGCGTGGCGGCGACCATACGGAACTGTTCGTTGCCAGGAGAGCCACAGGTCAGCATCGCCATGTGACCGATGCCGAAACCGGAGCCCTGATCACGGAACTGTCGCGACAGATGCCGGACATGGCGATCGCGGCATTGCTGAACCGGCTGGGACGGCGCACCGGCAAGGGCCACAGTTGGAGAAAGGCAAGTGTCTGCCGTTTCCGCAACAAGCGCGGCATCCCGTTCTACCGTGAGGGCGAGCGGCTTGAGCGCGGTGAAATGACGTTGAGCGAGGCCGCCGCCGCCCTGGGGGTCGATTACCAGAAGGCGGGCCGCATGGCGCGGGAGGGCCGTCTGCCGGCCCATCAGTTGTGCAAGGGGGCACCCTGGATCATCTCTGCGGCCGATGTCGAGCGCCTGCGCTCAGGCGCGCGACCGGAAACGCCCCAGCTGGCGCTGTTCGACGATACGGCGTCAGGCCATGAAGAGCCTGACGAAGGCTGAAGAGGGCGCCATTACCCCCCCGAACACGAAAGATGGCTTTTCATGCGCACGCGTGATCACGGGATGGCGTAACCGTCCGGTCAAGGATGACGGAAAGGGTCGGGACCGGCATTCCGATGCTGCACCTGCGCCCTCACGTGATGGTGGTCTCGAGACATGATCTCCATACAGAATCCGTTACGTAACGCTTGGGAGACTGCACCATGATTGTCCAGGTGGCCGGGCACCATCCCCGTTCCCGCAGACGATGCGAAGCTCCGCAGGGCCGCTTCCCACGAGGCGCGCGCGACCCGGTATCTGCAGACGACGCGGAGCCTCAACCCCATACATCGATCGTTACGTAACGCCCGGGAGACCGCGTCATGGCCCTCACCAATGCAGAACGGCAAAAACGTTTCCGGAACCGGCGCAAGGCCGCGGCAAAGCCGATCCGTCCGGGATCCCCGATCGACCGGCGTCCGCGACACAGGCGCTGGACCGACGCCGTCGAGACCCTGATCCGCCTTCAGGAGGAGTGCCGGGACTGGCATGACGCGCTTCCCGAGGCGCTCCATGATACGCAGACCGGCGAACGCCTTGGCATCATTTGTGATCTGGACCTTTCGGACCTCGAGGACGTCACGCCGCCACGGGGCTATGGCCGGGACTGACAGGAGATCGTGGAATGTGCGCAACAGTGTTGGTCAATCTGACAGGGGGGATGCGGGACGGATGATGCGGGGAATGCAGCGACTCTTGACGCTGGACGTATGGGGCAATGCATTTGTGACAGCAGGAAAAGGCTGTCAGCGCCGAATGGCAGTCCGTCGTCAGTCAGGCGCGGGAAAAGGAAACCTGGCTGAAACTCACCGAAACCTTGACAGGCTTTCTCACCCGGCTGCAGGAGAGCGCCGAGACCATGGATGTTGCGGAGCGCCAACGGATCGTCAGGCTGCTTGTCAAGGATGTCCTGGCCGGTGACGATACCCTTGCAATCCGTCACTCGATCCCGATCCCGAAAACACCTCGAAACCCTGGGCAAACCGGGTCAGGTCCCGATTCCGATCAGAACAGGGCAACAGGTTGTCTTTTGTGTTCGGGGGGTCTTGTCACGGTATCGAATGGAGCTGAAAATGATCGACATGGACCGCAACGGTCCTGCAACGGGTCCGCCGGGAACATGGACACTGCGGCAACCTGCGGGAGGCGGCAGGCCGATACGGTGGCCACGATCGAATTCGACGACCGGGACGCCATCCAGGGGCAAAAAAAGGGACTGGATTGCCCAGCGGACTGGTCAGGGTATCGGGGAAAGGGGCGTTATCACGATGTGTGACAAAAAATATTGCGTAATATCAACGACATACCGAGGTGGGCATTATGAATCGACTTAGCCATGCGGCGGACACATCGCGATGAGCGGTTGGCAAAGACCAGAGGTCGCTTTCGATCCAAACCATGCGCCCATGGCCGTTCTCCCCGATGATTCGTCTTGATTCGCCGGGAATAGCCCCGGCGCCCTATCGTGTCAAACGGAAAAAACGGCGCAGCAGCAGCAAATCGGAGAATGTCAGGCCGCAGGATCGGCCGCAGCCGCCAGGACGAAACCAGAAACCAGGCGAAATCAACAGACGTCGCCGTTTACCCGCTTACGCTTCGCCTGCGCTATGATGGCACCGGCTGGATCGCCCTTGCCGACATGCGTTCGGACCTCGGCGACGCCTCCTGTCTTTGCGCGCTCGCGGGCGTCGCCAAGGATCTGCTCGGCGACGAACATCAGGACATCGCCCCGGGCGCCGGCCATGTTCTCCACCTCCGCCATGCTGCGCAGCTTTTCCGGGAGCTGAAGGTCCGGACCACGTAGACGATGTCGAGTCCCGACTCGTGTTTGACGGCGATCTCGATGGCGAGCGCGAGTGCGCGATTGGCGGCCGGCGACGCGTCGGTCGCGACGAGTATCGACCTGAGCATCAGCAACCTTCCCCGGGCGCCGCTTCGTCCCGCACGGGGCGATCCGGCTCGCGTTCCCCGCGCATCACGCCACGCCGCCAGCGGTACGCTTGTAGTGACCCTGAATCACCCGGTCGATCACCATGGCGCAGAACAGGACCGCGAGACCCGCCAGTAATCCCTGTCCCTTCGCCGCGTACTGAAGGGCCTCCAGCACGTTCTTGCCGAGACCGCCTGCCCCGATCAGAGAAGCGATGACCACCATGGACAGGCACATCAGAATCGTCTGGTTGACGCCGGTCATGATCGAGGGCATCGCGAGCGGGATTTCGACCTGGCGCAGCAGCATTCTTCGGGTGCAGCCGAAGGCGAGCGCGGCCTCCTTGGTCCCCTCGGGCACCTGGCGCATGCCAAGCGCGGTGAGCCTGATGACCGGCGGCATGCCGAACACCACCGTCGCCAGCACCCCTGGTGGTTTGCCGGTGCCGAAAAAGGCGATGATCGGGATGAGGTAGACGAACGCGGGCATCGTCTGCATGAAGTCGAGCACGGGCAGCGCGATGGAATGGGCTCGTTCGTTCTTGCCAAACCAGATCCCGAGCGGGATGCCAAGGATGAAGCAGATGACGGCGGCGGCCCCGAGCAGCGCGACTGTCGCCATGCTCACTTCCCACAACCCGAGAACCGCAAGGTAGGCGAGCGAGGCGGCGGTGAAGATCGCGACTCGTGGACCGGCCAAGCGCCACGCGGTCACCACGATGACCAGCATGACAACCGGCCACGGGGTCTCGACGAGAACGACCTCCAGCCCGTCGAGGACTACGCGGATTGAGTGGGTTATGCCGTCGAAAACACCGGTGCCGTGTGCCGCGAGCCAATCGAACCAACTCTCCATTTCGTTTGCCAGCGGCGTGAAAACCTGCTTGTCCATCGGGAACTTCGTGATCAGTTCGTGGGGTTTCGACACCGTGAACCGGTAGAGCGTGAGCGGCACGATCGCGAGCCAGAGGAGCGCGCCGAACGCGGCGACCTGCCAGTTGAGGCCGGACGCCACGAGGGGGTTGCCTCGCCACTCGAGGTAGCGTTTCTCGTAGGCGAGATTGGCGTAGAAACCCTGGATGATACGAAACGCGGCGAACAGGACGAGCCCGATGACGAGAAGCTCCGTCGCCTGGGCCGCCGCGAGTTCCGCCTGCTCCACCAGCCGCGCTGCGGCGCGCTTGAGATTTCCCGCCGTGGTGATGAGGCCCTGCGCGTCGGCCTCGCGGTTCTCAAGCGCTGTCTGGCCCTTCGCGTAGAGGTCCTCGGAGCGTTTGATGAGGTTCTCCGCGCGGGCCATCTTCTCGGCCCCGAGATCCCCCCACAGCCCCCGGCCGATCTGTACAAGCGCGAGCAACTCCAGCACGATGAAGGTCCAGAAGAATCCCCACAGCCCCCGCGCCGGTCCCCACAGCGGGCCGGCCAAGGCGGCCGTCGTGTTCCAGGTCCAGAGGAACTTCGTCGCCGACTGGATCCTGTCGAATTCACGCGTGTAGTAGGCTGCGTTCAGGTCAACGAACTCACCGACGGAGCTCGCGAGCTTCTTCGGTTCTGCCTCCAATCCGGTCGTGGCCATCTATTCGCCCCCCTAAATGCCCTTGAGCAGACGGCTCTTGGTGATGACGCCGACATCCCTGCCATCGTCGTCCTGGACGACAATCGGATGCTCGGTCGTGGTGGAGATATCGATCAGGTGATTGAGATCCTTGTCGTGCCGCACGCGCGGCGACTGCGAGAGATCGGAACCGTTGCCCGCCCCGTACGACGCTAGGTCCTCCATGATGGAGTGGGCATAGACCAGGTTCAGCTTGGAAATTCCCTCGACAAAGTCCCTGACGTAATCGTCGACCGGGTTGGTGACGATCTCCTCCGGCGTGCCGATCTGGACGATCACGCCGTCCTTCATGATCGCGATGCGGTTGCCTATGCGGATTGCCTCGTCGAGATCGTGGGTAATGAAGACGGTGGTCTTGCGAAGCTCGGCCGACAGCGCCATGAACTGGTCCTGTAGCTGGCGCCTGATCAGCGGGTCGAGAGCCGAGAATGGCTCGTCCATCAGCAGCACTTCCGGGTCCGAGGCGAGCGCGCGGGCTAGTCCGACGCGCTGCTGCGTGCCGCCGGAGAGCTCTCTCGGAAACCGGTCCTCGTAGCCGTCGAGATTGACGAGGCTGAGGCAAAGCTGGGAGACTTCCCAGCGCTTCGATTTTGGCTCTCCGCGCACCTGGAGTGGAAAGGCGACGTTGTCGCGCACGGTGCGGTGCGGCAGCAGCGCCATGTGCTGGAACACCATCCCGATGTGCCGTGCGCGAAGCTCGCGCAACTCGCTGTCGTGGAGCGCCATCACGTCGCGTCCGAGAACGCTGATGCTCCCTGCCGTGGGCTCGATCAAGCGGTTGAGGTGGCGAACCATCGTCGATTTGCCCGAACCCGAGAGCCCCATCACGCAAAAGATCTCGCCCCGGGTGACGGTGAAGGAGCATTCGGCGATCCCGACCACGCAGGAGAACCGCTCAAGCACCTCGGGTTTCGTCAGGCCTTCCTCCTTGACCGCCTGCATCGCCTCCGGCGCGCGGGCGCCGAATATCTTCCAGACGTCATCCAACCGGATGACTTCCTGCTCATTCACGATCGCGTCCTCCTCGTGGGAGCCGCCCCTTCCCGAACGCGTTCACCTCGCAGTCCTTCGGAAGGGGCGGCAGACGGGCGGCAAGGCGCCGCAGTGTGTGTCCGAGGCGGTTGCGGGGCTCTCCGCGCCCGTCACCTCAGCCAGCGCTCGACCATGTCGGCATTGTCGGTGACCCAAGTCTTCGCGAAGTCGGCGGGATCCTGCTTCTCGACAACGAGCGCGAAGGTCATCCTCGAGACGATGTCGGTATCGAACTTCACCTTCGAGAGCAGCGAAGCCACCTCGGGTTGGTCCGCCTCCAGCGCGGACGCGTAATGGATGTGCAGATACGCGAGATCCCAGGCCACCGGAGCGGAGGACTTGTTCAGCCAGTCCGGATCGTCGGTCGGCTGGATGACGTTCCACTTCGCCGCGTCGTATTTCGGCTCGTCGAGGATGACCAGTTCGTGCAGCGCGAACATGTGGTGCGGCGTGTAGCAGAAGAAGACGATGGGCTTCTCCTGCACCACGGCGTTGTCCACCTCGGCGAGTGCCAAGGTCTCGTCCATCTCCTTGAGTTCCATGGTCGCGTCATAACAGTAGCTCTTCGCGCGGATCTTCTCGACGTTGGTCGAGGCCCAGCCCGCGGCCCCGATCCAGACCTCGCCCCTGCCGTCCCCGTCGGTGTCGAAGAGCTCGGCAACGTCGGGGTTGGTGAGGTCGGAGAGCTTGCTCACACCGTACGTGTCGGCGGTGGACTTCGTGACGCACATCCCCTGGAACGACGCGACGCCGTTCGGGTTCATGACGACGGAGCCCCTAGTCTTCACGAACTTGTCGTGCAGGTTCGCCTGGTTCGGTAGCCACACCTCGGGATGAACATGCATGCTCCCCGAGTCCATGGCCTCGAAGACGATGGGGTTGGTGCCGTTCTGCAACTCGACATCGAGTCCGTAATTGTCCTCGATGATGACTTTGAGCACATGGGCGGTTGCGTTGACGGACGGCCAGTTAGGGACACCGATTACGAGGTCCACGGCCTGCGCGGCGCTGGCGCCGAGCGCCGATACCGCCGCCGCGGCGATTGCGGTCCTGATGCGTTGCATGGTTTGCCTCCTTCGAGATTGTCGTTGCGTCGGTTCCGGTTTTCGGGGAGCCGACCGAGTCTGAAAGCGAAGCGATCGACCGGTTCCGGCCGGAAGGAGAATATGTGGAAAGAATATATGATAAACCTAATTTCATAAATAAAGAAGTCAAATAGAGGGAAAATTCATAAATTTTCCAGAGTATATTGTGATTCATGTGTTCTTCATTGAAAGTAAATCCTGTGAAATGGCTGGTTTTGGGAGGCTTCAGAAGTGGCACGGGTGTGCTGATGAGCGAACACGACAGGGCAGGAACGGGTCATCCGGGCCATACGCTACCCGCGGGACAATTGTAGCCGCGGCCGTGGAGACGTGGAGCGGGAACTGGAATTCTTCAGAGATAGAGGGTCACATATGCGCTACCGGGCCCTGGAGTATCGCAATCGCCAGATCGGCAGCGGTGTGCCAGAGGCCGTAAACAAAAAGAATCGTGGCCAAAGGGTACAAGGGTTCGGGCATGCGAAGGACCATGGAAGGCGGCCTGGCGAACATGACCTTTCTGGGAATGGTCCTGTCAGGACGGTTCGGCCGCAAGTGGAACGCCCTGGCGACATATGACAATGCCGGACCAACCCAACCCAACCCGCCAAATTCTCGCGGCATGAGACAAGGAACGTCGCCATCAAAATTTTTCGCCCGCCGGTTCATGGCGATCCAGTGAGCCTTTGCTGATAATTGTTGTTTTGCCACCCCGCCTCTGGGAGCCAGACCTCCACTGGTTGCCGGCGAGCGAGGTCGTCGTCGATCTCGATTTCATCGAAACCGCACCTGCGGGCGAAGACGAACTGATCGGCAAGGACATGACCCTTCGCTCGAAGACGCCCGCCGAATCCCAGCCGCCTCAATCTGCGGGCAAGGGAAAATCCCCGGCCGTCGACATGGGCAGGAAACGGAATCCTGATCAGTGCAACCCGATTCAAGACCTGGACCAGTTCATGCCCGTCCAGGAAATTCGGAATGTCCAGCGCATTTCCGGGCTCGATGTTTCCCTGGTCCGATTCGATCTGCTCCCAGTTCAGGAAATGTCCGGTCCAGTCGTCCGGTGAAAACCCTTGGTCCGACACGATGATTGCCATTTGGACTGCTCTCCTGCTATTGGTCGCCGGACCGGTTGAGCGAGTTCGCGTTGAAGGCACTTGCTGACTTCAGGCAGCGCTGCGCAACGAATTCGGGTACAGGGCGACCTTGAAAGGTTCGATACCGGTCCGGCGATAGGTTTCGAGAAACGATTCGGACTTGTCCTTGCGAATGTCCAGATATGCCCGGGCCAACCGGTCGATCGCAGGGATCAGTTCTTCGGCGGAAAAACCGGGTCCGGCCCGGTCGCCAAGCTTGGCCTTTTCGGTCCCGTCGCCGCCGAGCGTGACCTGGTAGTTCTCGATGCCGGCCCGATCGAGCCCAAGTATTCCGATATGCCCGACATGATGATGGCCGCAGGCATTGATGCAGCCGGAGATCTTGATCTTCATGGGGCCGACCTCGCGTTCCAGTTCCTTCAGATGCAGGGAAATCTCCCTGGCAATCGGGATGGAACGTGCTGTCGCCAAGGCGCAATAGTCCATGCCAGGGCAGGCAATGATGTCCGACGACAGGCCGATATTCGCGGTTCCCAGTCCTGCCGCGAAAAGCTGGTCGTAAACGGTCGGAACATCGTTCTTGTGAACATGGGGGAGAATGATGTTCTGTTCGTGGCTCACTCGCAACTCGTCATGCCCGAAGTGTTCGGCAAGATCGGCAAGGGTTTGCATCTGGCCCGCCGTTGCGTCTCCCGGTGTCTTGCCGTGAGCCTTGAGCGAAACGGAAACGATGCTGTAACCGGGGTGCCTGTGGGGATGGAGATTGGTGTCCGCAAACGAACGGAAGTCGGCGTCGTCCTCGAGCCTGGACTCGAAGCGCCGTGTTGGTGCATCGACGAATTGGGGGGAGGCGAATTCCGCTTCGATTTCCCGAAGCAACCGTTGGTCGAATCCGCGGAACTCGGGTTTGATTTCCCGAAACCGTTGTTCGACCATTTCCCTGATCGTCTCGATCCCGTTCTCGCGAACCGTGATCTTGATCCGCGCCTTGTATTTGTTGTCGCGCCGCCCGATCGCGTTGTACACATGCAGGATCGCCTCGAGATAAGGCAGGAGGTCCGATTCCGGGAGGAATTCCCTGATGACGGTGCCAATGACGGGGGTTCTGCCGAGGCCGCCTCCCACGATCACCTCAAAGCCGGCTTCGCCAGCTTCATTTCGGAGTGTCCGCAGGCCAATGTCGTGTGCCCGGGTCACGGCCCGGTCCACGCGTGATCCGGTAACCGCAATCTTGAACTTGCGGGGAAGGAAGGCGAATTCCGGGTGATCCGATGACCATTGCCTGATCAATTCGGCGATGGGACGAGGATCGCGAATCTCGTCGGCTGCCGCTCCGGCGAAGTGGTCTGCGGTCACGTTTCGGATACAGTTGCCAGAGGTCTGAATCGCGTGCATGTCGGCATCAGCAAGCGCGTCGAGGATGTCCGACACATCTTCCAGCCGTGGCCAGTTGAACTGGATGTTCTGGCGCGTTGTGAAATGTCCGTAACCCTTGTCCCATCGCTCGGCGATGTATGCCAGTTGCCGGAGTTGCCGGCTGTTCAGGGTCCCGTATGGAATTGCGACCCGCAACATGTAGGCGTGCAATTGCAGGTACAGGCCATTCATGAGGCGAAACGGTTTGAATTCGTCCTCGGTCAAGGTGCCGTCGATCCGGCGTCTGACCTGGTCGCGAAACCGGTCAACCCTGTCGCGGACAAGTCTGCGATCGAACTCCGAGTACCTGTACATGTTCTACTCCCCGGCCTGCTTTCCGTGCGGGTAGTTTGAGGGACCCGAGGAACGGAGATGTTCACGGATATGAACCGGCTGAGGCCGGCCATCTTTTCCTGGGGTTGCGTCAGCGAGATAGGGGCTGACAAATGTTCCCGCCTGTCCTTCCGCCCAGTTCACGAGACCCTTTGCCTCGGTCTCGTTTTCGATCAACAAGGCATCCGAGAACACACGGGTCAGCCGGGAATTGGCAGCCAGGTAAACGACATCGCCGCTCAGAAGATCGTTTGCGGTCAGTACCTTCGGTGTGAATGTGCGCGGCATTTGGGTATCCGGATTCTTTAGCCTAACGACCCGCGGAGGCGGGCACGGGCCTGGCATTTCCTCGCCCGTCCGCCAAAGTGGCAGGAATCCGTCCTTCCGTCCTTCCGGCTTCTGAGTCATGCAAGCCGACCAACAGTATCGTTGGACCCGTAATTCCCGCCTTCTCCACCGCCGACGCCAGGTTGAGCACATTTGTGCAAACGATCGTTTCGTCGGGTCTCGTCGCGTTCTCGACGATCGTGACCGGCTTGGATCCGGGTGAACCGTACATCAGCATCCGTCCGCAAATGAAACGCGCAGACCTTCGCGACATGTAGATCGCCGCAACGGCGCCGGGCTTGGCAAGTTCCGCCCAGTCCTGTTCGGTGAATCCATTGACGTCGTGCCCGGTCAGGAACCGGACCTCGGAATTCCTTCGCCGCCGCGTGAGGGAGACCCCGAGTCTGGCTGCTGCTGCCGTTGCCGCCGTGATCCCCGGGATAATTTCCCATTCGATTCCCGCATCTGACAAAGCCGAAGTTTCCTCATCGAGTCGCGAAAAGATGGCAGGATCACCTGACTTCAGCCGAACGACCTGACGCCCTGCCGACGCGTGACGAATCAGGAGATCGTTGATGTCTTCCTGTTGCCACGATTCCGAGAACCCCTTCTTGCCTGTGCAAATGATCAGTGATTCACGTCGTGCAATCTCGAGGATCGGGTCGGGCACCAGTAGATCATGGACGACGACATCGGCGTCGTGGAGGAGGTTCCGGGCCCTGAGGGTCATCAGGTCCGGATCCCCGGGGCCAGCGCCAACCACGAAGACCCGACCACGGGCCGTTTTCGGAGGCGGGTTGTCGGGTTCAGCCCGCATGGTCGAACCTTCCTCGAGGATCCTTCCAGGCCCGGCCAGGCTCTTCAACCCCCTGTCGGCAAAAAAGCCGTTCCAGAATTCCCGCCGTGACTTGCCTGCAGGAAGATCCTGCGCACGGGGCCGCATTTCCTGGCCGGTTCTGGCCAACTCCGCAATGGATTGGGGCAGGCGCTCTTCGATATCCGCCTTCAGCATCCTCGCGAGGACCGGCGCCGCGCCTTCCGTGCCGATCGCAACTGTGACAGGCGTCCTGTCGACGATTGCAGGGGTGATGAAGTCGCTGTCGGCGAGATTGTCGACGATGTTGACGATAATGCGAAGACGACGGCCGATCTCTGCAATTCTCGAGTCTTCGGCCGCATCCTCATTTGCGCAGTAGAGCAGGGTGGCCCCGCGGATATCCCTTTTTTCGATCGGCCGCAGGAAGAGGGATAACCTGCCTCGTTCGGCCCAGGTCCTGATTTCGTGCTCCGGTCGTAGCCCGAATACGGCAATCCTGGCCCCGGTCTTCAGGAGCAGACGCAACTTCGACACAGCTGCGTGGCCGGTTCCGGAAACCACGACTTTTCGATCGGAAAGATCGACGTAAATCGGAAAATGCTTCATTCCTGGCACAAAATCGTTGTCTTGTAACGAGAGCGGTTCGTTGCCGAATATATTGCCGTAGGAATTATTTTTCCATATTCCAATCTTTTTTCGGAAAAATAAGAAAATACGTTGAAAAAATAATCAAAACCCATGAAATTGTCACAAATTTTTGGAGGAAAAGAAAATGGCTGTCCAACTTGACGCGACAGACAGGAAAATCCTTGCTGAACTTCAGGAGGATGCAAATCAATCTCTCGATGAAATAGCAAGGAAGGTCGGTACGTCCCGGTCGCCGGTCTGGAACAGAATCCGGAAGTTCAGGCGCGAGGGGATCATCGGGCGAAACACTGTTCTGCTCGACCCGGAAAAGCTCGGGCTCGAAGCGTGTTTTTTTGTTCTGATCAGAACGTCGCAACACGAACGAGAGTGGCAGAACCTGTTTCTTCAATCATTGATGGATCGTCCCGAAGTCCTTGAAGCCCATCGCCTGGCAGGAGACGTGGACTACATCCTGAAAGTCAGGGTACGAAATGCGAAAGCCTATGATGATTTTTACCAGGCACTGATCTCGAATGTGACGATCTTCAACGTTACCGCGCTCCTGTCGATGGAGGAAATCAAGTCGACGACGGTTCTGCCGGTTTGAGACCCGCGGGCATCACGATTCGGGAGAACGCTGGCTGATCCCGTCAAACGCCTGGCCCCGGCATGCGTCGTGAAGGCTTGTGCGAGGTTTCCCGTGGAGTGATTGGTTGGTTCAGCTGATCACAGCCTGGCAAACCGAGAGGTCAATGGAGCCCATTGCAGAAAATTTCGATTCGTCGGCATCCTTCGCGCAACAACTCTTCCGACGCGGCGTAGCTGAGGCGAAAATTGGGACTCACGCCGAAGGCAGCCCCGAAAACGACCGCGACTTCCTGTTCTTCCAACAGGGCCGTGACAAAGTCCTCGTCAGTGCGAATGACCGTCCCCGAGGCCGACGTCCTGCCGATACAGCCGGCTATGGATGGATAGACATAAAAGGCGCCGTCCGGAGCAGGACATTCGATCCCAGGGATTCCGTTCATCATGTCGACGACCATGTCACGCCGGCGTTGAAACGCCAATCTGCTGGTCGCGATGTACTCCTGCGTGCCGGTCAATGCTTCGACGGCGGCCCATTGGCTGATCGAACACGGGTTTGAAGTGCTTTGGCTCTGAATCGTTCGCATGGCTGCGATCAAGGACCTCGGTCCTCCGGCAAAACCGATTCGCCAGCCTGTCATTGCATAGGCCTTCGAGACACCGTTCATGGTCAGGGTGCGGTTGAACAATTCGGGCTCGACCTCAGCTGGCGTGCCGAACTTGAAGTCACCATATGTCAGGTGTTCGTAGATGTCGTCGGACAGGATCAGGACATGCGGATGCCGTAACAGAACATCCGTCAACGACCTGATTTCGGACCTGGTATAGGCCGAACCGCTCGGGTTCGAGGGCGAATTGAAAATAACCCATCTTGTTCGGGCGGTAATCGCGGATTCAAGCTGCCCCGGGGTAATCTTGAAACCGTTGTCAAGTTGCCCTTCCACAACAACCGGGGTACCTTCGGCAAGCAGGACCATGTCACGGTAGGATACCCAGAACGGTGCCGGAATCACGACCTCATCGCCGCGGTTCAATGATGCCATCAGCGCGTTGAAAATGATTTGCTTGCCGCCATTCGCTATGGTGATCTGGGACGGATCGTAGTCCAGTTGATTGTCGCGCCGGAACTTTTCCGCGACTGCGGCCTTGAGTTCGGGAATCCCGTCGACGATCGTGTAACGGGTCTTGCCGGCCGTGATCGCTGATTGAGCCGCCCGGCGGATGTTATCGGGTGTGTCGAAATCCGGTTCACCGGTACTCAGCGATACCACGTCCCTTCCTCGGGACCTCAATTCCCTGGAAAGGTCGGTAATTGCGACGGTGGCCGAAGGCCGGATTCTCGTCATTCGGTTGGAGACGAGGTTCATGTTGGCTAGCCGGGGCGAAAACAGCGTCAATGCAGGGTTGCGACTTGTAGTGACGCCGGCTGTAACGGTCAACAATTGGATATTTGCCTCGGGAGCAATACCGACATGGCTGTATTGCACAATTTCGTCGATTGATCCGGTCTGGATTGGGGCCGCAGGGCGTTGTCAAATGGATGATCGTGAAAGAGACCGGAAGTGCCGGAGCATTCGGGTGCGGTCGATGCGCCGCGGCATGAGGGAACTTGACCTGTTGATCGGAAGATTTGTCGAAGAGAGGCTCGAGTCCCTGTCGAACGCTGAACTTGAACATCTTGAGGCGTTGCTTTTCGAAAATGACGTTTCGGTCTTTGACTGGATCACGGGCATGGCAGATTGTCCGGAACGATACAGGGGCCTGATCGCAGAAATCAGGCGGGTTTCGATGATGCACGCAAAACCCGGTTGAGTTGGCCGGATGGTCGTGGAGGATTCAAGCCGGTGTCGGGGTCCCGCGAGCGATTCGTTCGGGAATTCCCTGGCAGATTCCGGAGACGCGTTAAGAGGATTGGACATTCGTTAAATTTCCGGACCGAAAATATGCGAATGAGTGGATTCTTTCGGAGCGATTTGTTAAGCTGCAACAGCGAGTCGAATTATCCTAGCCGGCATATGGATCCAGGGGGGCTGGAACGCTATCGGCTGGATGGAGTTGGGGAGTGGACTCCGTGGAAGACTTCGAGCCTTTGCGCGGTTACGACTCATACGTCGTCACGCTCGGGGATGTCCTTCGCGGTGAGCGCATCACGCTCAACAAGACAGTCGAACAGGCGGCCGCAGATCTCCGGATCAAACCATCCTACGTTCAGGCAATTGAGAGCGGCGATTTGTCGGAGTTCGAATTGCCTGTCCTTGTTGGTGGTCTCGTGCGGTCATATGCGCGTTATCTTGGCCTGGACCCCGAGGTGACATACCAGAAGTTTTGCCAGGAAACCGGGTTCTCGCATCAAATCGCCGATCCGTTCGCCGTGAAAGATCAGAGACATCTGGACAGGAATTTACAGCCTGAACGTCGCAGGGTGCCATCAAGCCGGGATTCGCTGGTCAACAGGTCAACTCTCTCGCTCGGATTCATTCGCCCGCGACAGTTTTGGCAAGATTTTTCGGTCTCCGCGGTGTTCAACACGGGTGTCCTTGTAATGATCATCGCGGGGTTGGCCTACGGCGGTTGGAAAGTCGTGCGGGAAATTCAGCAGGTTCAAATGGTTCCGATTGATGAGACCCGTGTGGCGAATGGTGATCTGATCACGTCATTGTGGCTTTCAACGCCGGAAGACGGGAACAACGCTTCGGAATTCGGAGAGAATGTCGCTGGAAAAACTGTCCCGGGTTCGGTGCAACATCCTGATGCGACAGGGCTGGGCCGGAGTTATCGTCCTCAAATTCTCGACTTTCCGGTTGTGGAGCCGAGAGATGGTCCGATTGCTGCAATTGATCCCGAGAGTTTCGGGACCCTGGTCGAAACGGACGAACATGCCATCCCCATTCCCGTAGCAACCCCTCAGGTCGTCGAGAAAGCACCTCCCGTTGTCGAGGTCTATGCCGCCAACCCGGCCTGGTTGAGGGTCTTTGTGGATGCGGGAGATGTGCTTTTCGAGGAAATCCTGGACGCGAAACAGATCTACCAGGTTCCGCAGGATATCGAAAACCCGTTGCTGCGATCCGGGAATTCCGGCTCGGTCTATCTTGTCGTCGACGGAAAGACCTACGGACCTGTCGGAAGCGGAACAGGGGTTGCCAAGCGCGTGTCGCTGAATGCTGCCGACATAATTGAGAATTACGAAGTGTCACATGTTGCGGTCGACCGGAATCGCCAGACGGTTGCGGACGGAAAGATCGTGCGTCCGGCATTGCCTCGCTCGCAATGATGACTCTTGCGTTCTGCGGAATGTGGAGGGCACCGTCCAGGCCGATGCGGGTTGATAAAGGTCTGTGATGCAGATTTCGGACGGGGCGTGAATGGAACTCCATGACATAAGGCCGTGGCGGCGCATTGAACGGCGACCTAGTCGGCGAATTATGGTCGGAAACGTACCAATTGGCGATGGCGCACCGATTGCGGTACAGACGATGACGAATACGCCGACAACCGACGTTTCGAACACCGTGGCCCAGATCAACGCTTGTGCCGAGGCGGGAGCCGATTTCGTCCGGGTCTCTTGCCCCGACCCGGCATCGACGAAGGCGTTTCGGGAAATCGTTCGAGACAGCCCCGTTCCACTCGTTGCCGACATCCATTTCCATTATCGCCGTGCTCTCGAGGCGGCAGATGCCGGTGCCGCGTGCCTGAGAATCAATCCGGGAAACATCGGGTCGAGTGAACGTGTGGCCGAGGTTGTTCGAGCGGCCCGGACCAACGGTTGTTCAATCCGGATCGGTGTCAATGCAGGTTCGCTCGAGCGCCATCTTCTCGAAAAGTATGCGGAACCATGTCCGGAGGCGATGGTCGAAAGCGGTCTTTCCCATATCCGTTTATTGGAAGAGGCGGGATTTACCGAATACAAGATTTCGGTCAAGGCGTCCGATGTATTTCTTGCCGCGGCTGCCTACCAGCAACTTGCGGAAGCGACAGATGCTCCGTTGCATATCGGCATAACCGAGTCGGGAGGGCTCAAGTCCGGAACCGTGCGGTCGTCTATCGGATTGGGCAGCCTTCTTTGGTTCGGAATCGGAGATACATTGCGCGTTTCCTTGTCTGCCGACCCCGTCGAAGAAGTGAAAGTCGGGTACGAGGTCCTTAAGTCGCTCAATCTCAGGCATCGGGGGGTTACGATCATTTCCTGCCCGTCCTGCGCCAGGCAGGGGTTCGACGTCATTCAAACTGTCGGGATTCTGGAGGAACGCCTGGACCACGTCCGGACGCCCTTGACTCTCTCGATTATCGGTTGCGTGGTCAATGGCCCCGGTGAGGCCCAGATGACCGATATCGGCTTTACAGGTGGGGGTGCGGGATCCGGGATGTTGTACCTTTCCGGCCTTCAGGACAAGAAACTTGCGAACGAGGACATGATCGACAGAATCGTTGAACTGGTTGAAGAAAAGGCCGAAGAACAGGAGCGCGCGGCCCGGGAGAAGGGAGTGGTGCGGACTGGCCAGTGATCCACTCCATTCTTTGCTGCCCCCCTCGTTTTCGCTGCAGTCTCGCAGCATGGCGTCGAAACAGGTCGCTGGCATAGGTGGACCGGCCGTTTACAGCGAGAAATTCATCCTGAGTTCAGGGTGCCCTTTCCATACGTTCCACGGCACACCCGATCCGGACCCAAGATCGGCTGGAAACTGGGCAATGGGCAATGGGCATACAAGGAGTTCCGCGAAGGAACCGGACGGCGGAAGATCGTCAGGTTCCTGAACACGCTTTCTCGGTAGGATCAAAATGATCCGCTGGCCATGGGCATGTAATTCGCGCTGTATCGGCTGCATCGGCTGCCGCCAGCCCCCTGACGCTGTGGCAGGACCGTGGAATCCGAACGGACTGGATCAGGCTGGCCAGCGAACGAGGAAGTCGAGAATGACGATCGCGGCGATCCGGTGCCCGGCCTGCCGGCGCAGGTTGTCCTTGTCGCACTTCGCCATCTCGGTTTCGCGCTTGGCCATCTTGTGCTCAGCGCGCTCCAAACCGGTTTCGTACTTTGCCAGGTGCATTCCATACGCTTCTCCGGAATGGCCAGCTTCCTGGCGAGGTGCGGCCCGCCCGTGGACGCAGATCAGGGCCCGGCAAGCGCGCGGCCAGGTCCAAGCCTCCAGCAGGTTGTGTCTCATCTCTCTTGTTCTGGTGACCGCTGGAAAATTTTCCGCCCAGCCCATGCAGTCTGCCCGCTGCCGGTTCCCAGTGCAGAAAATCGGGGCAATGAAGGCGCCGACGTCCTGGACTTCAGCGGATATTGGATTGATCCCGGCAAGCAGCAGACGCCTGTCAGGTAGCACTCTCGCCAACTCCAATCCCTCTGAATCACACTGAACGAAAGTCCGGGATGAACCGACTTCCGTCATCGAAGCTGATTCGGCTTGCGGTGTCGCCACTTCCTCGGGTCGATGTTGGTCGCGTGCCGCCACATGCCACGTCGGGCACTTCGCGCTTCCTGTTCGATGTGCTTGTACCGTTTACTGTACATCGCCTTCGCGTGACCTTTACGGACCAGCCATTCGCCAACATCCTTGTTGTTGTACATAACGGTGCCGACAGCACGCCCGAACTTGTCGTAGCTCTCCACGGTGACTTGAACACGCTTGCCACCGATCTCCCGGATCAAGGTACTCTTCACATGCCTTCCATGTGCGTACCAATAGACGTCCCGATGTCTGGCAACTTGGTCAAATTCGGGCGCGTCGAGGCCGGCGAGCCTTACTTCCTGCCCTGAAACCCGTATGCCATCGCCGTCAGTGACAAAGGCGTTGCCAATGAGCGTGGTCGGGCGCTTTCTGACCAAGCCACGAAGAAGAAGGCACCCTATTGCACGACCATGAAGCGGAAATCCCGAAGGACAGGTCATAGCGCCGGTGGCAGCCAGATGGTGAGCTTCGACGTGGCAAGCAGCAGGCTTGCTGTACGAACGCGTCAAGGCCCATCTTTCCTCTACTAGGCGTCGACCGGACCGGAGCCAGATGAACGATCGATCCGCGTCGGCAGTTGCCGGATCACATTGCCGGCCTCCCTTTCGTCGACAAGATCGAGACGCACAATCAGGTTAGGCCAGAATTCCGGCTCGACACCGAACCTGCGCCCGACGCGAAACGCCGCGTCCCCAGTGTTCGAACGCTCGCTGATGACAATCTGGCAGATTCGGTTCGCTGGCACATTGATCCATCGCACGAATTCGGCCAGCGTGAACAAGGAACCTTATATCGATTACTTGACAGCGGATCACGCCGCCGGTTTCCGGCCCCCGATCCGTTGACATTTCGAGCGTCTTGCGTACCGTGCGTGTGACGGGAACTTGATCCTTCCCGTCACCAAACGAACCTTGCGACAAAGGTCCGACCGCATGAGCGAGACTACCACGTACCGCAACATTATCTACCGGCTTCTGCCCGGTTCGAAGGCAAACGCACGGCGCCTGGCCGGACAGGCGGGCGCCTGCCGCTTCGTCTGGAACGAGATGCTGGGGAGGCACAATGCCGCCTACGAGGCTGCGAAGGAGAGCGGAGACAAGCCGCCGTCCGTTTCGTTCTTCTCGCTCGGCAAGGAGTTTACCGCACTGCGCAACGCAACGCCGTGGCTGGGGCAGTACGGGTTTGCGATCACCCGGTACTGCCTGAAGTACCGGGCCGATGCGTGGAAGAGGTTTTTCAGGGGCGAGGCGGAACATCCGCGCTTCAAGTCGAAATACGGAACACCCCCGTCGTTTACCATTCCCGACAAGGTCCACATCGGCGGCGACATGATCAGCATCCCGAAGATCGGTCCCATGCGCATCCGGCGGAAGGGTGGCAACCCGCACCCTGACGGCAGTCCCGTCCAGGCCGTGGTCAGGAAGGTCACCGGCAAATGGTATGTCACCGTCTGCTACGCGGTCGAGGCGGAGGAACGGCCCGACAACGGCACGGTTGCGGGGGTTGACATGAACGTCGGCCAGGTTGCGGTCGTGACGTCTGCGGGCGAGGCCGGGATCATCCCCGCGCCTGAGGCCGGTGATCTCGATGCGAAGATCGGGCGCAACCGGCGCAGGCTCGCGAGACAGCGCAAGGGATCGAGGCGCCGCGTGAAGACCAGGCTCCGCCTGCAGCGGCTGCACCGCAAGCGGGCGAACAGGCGTCGGAACTGGCAGCACAAGGCCAGCCGGAGAATCGCGGGCAGGGCCGGCACGGTGTTTGTCGAGAAGCTCAACACGGCGGGCATGACCCGCTCTGCCGGGGGCACGGCCGGGGAACCCGGCAGCAACGTGAAGGCGAAAGCCGGCCTGAACCGCGAGATCCTGGCGACGGGCTGGCATGGCCTGAAGGCAAAGCTCGCCTGCAAGTGCGCGGTGGTGGAGGTCGATCCGGCCTACACGTCGCAGACCTGCAATGCGTGCGGACATGCGGACAAGGCGTCGCGGTGCACGCAATCAGACTTTACATGCGTGGCCTGCGGCCATGCGGACAATGCGGACCTGAACGCGGCCCGCAACATCATGGCGTCCGGGATTGGCGCTTCTGCACGGCGAGGGGCGTTTGCGCCGGCAACCCCTGCGACCCGTGAAACGGATCGGAAACTGGCGGCATGAACCGTCAAGTAATCGATATAATTCCCCAATGGAACCTGATGCAGGCAGAGTCGCGGATCCCGTCCGCACACTGCAAATGGAGTCAGGTCGAACTATCTTGCAGAGGCGGCAGAAAGCCGGGAGTGTTCGCGTTCAGGCACCCGGAGCTGATTTCTCTCCACGTCGGATTGTTCAGCGACATCTCGCAGCGTGCCACAAAATCCCTGCCGTCGACGACCATGCAGATGCTGACTCCGAGCTCAACCCTCTGGCCCGTTCGATCGGTGCAGTAGCAGTCCGGATACTTGATCTTGGCATCTCCGGAAATCGCGCTCAATCCTGAAATCAGCCAGACGAGAAAGATGGCGACAATTCTTGTCATGGAGCCAGAATAGCAGGCTATTTTGTGTTGGCAACTGGATTAGGGTAACATTCGCCAACAAGGCGCGCAATTCTCTACGGGCGTGTCGGAAGTTCTGGGAAGCCCATGATTCCGATCGAAAAACTTGACCGAATCTCAGATCGGTTCGCGTTTCTCGAGGCCAGGATGGCAACGGGTATCGATCCGGATGAATACGCGCGTTGCTCGCGGGAATATTCCGAACTCCGTGATATCGTTGCGAAAATTGACGTCTATCGAACAATCTTGCGCGGAATCCGGGATGCCGAGAACTTGCTCGGCGATGTTGAAATGAAGCAGTTGGCGCAAGAGGAATTGACCCTCCTCCGGCAGGAATTCAAGCGTCTGGAAGAGGATCTGAAGGTCGCACTTCAACCAGGTTGCGAGGACGATACAAAATCGGTCGTTCTTGAAATCCGGGCAGGCACCGGCGGCGAGGAGGCGGCGCTTTTCGCCGCGGATCTCCTGAGAATGTACGAGAGATTCGCCGAAAGGGAAAAATGGACGTTTGAAGTCGTCGCAAAGAACGTAACGGAACTCGGTGGTGTCCGCGACGCCACGGTCGTCATAGGCGGGAACGGTGTATTCGGGCGCATGAAGTTCGAATCCGGGGTCCACCGGGTCCAGAGGATCCCGGCGACTGAGAGCCACCAACGCATTCATACATCGGCCGCGACCGTCGCAGTGCTGCCGGTTGTTGATGACGTCGACATCAGGATCGCCCCTGATGAAATCCGGATCGATACGATGCGGGCTTCCGGGGCAGGTGGGCAGCATGTCAACAAGACCGACTCGGCGGTCAGGGTCACCCATATTCCGACCGGGATCTCGGTCATGAGTTCGGAAAAATCCCAGCACCGGAACAGGGTGGAGGCGATGCGCATACTGAGGTCCCGGCTTTACGAACGCGAACAACGGGCGCAGGCGAACGAGCGCGCGTTGAGCCGGAAAGAACAGGTCGGAACCGGAGACCGCTCGGAGCGAATTCGGACGTACAACTTTCCGCAAGGCAGGTTGACAGATCACCGCATCAAGCTGACGCTCTACAAGCTGGACCAGATCCTGCAGGGAAACCTTGGCGACGTCGTCAATGCACTCGTTGCGGATGACCGGGCGAACCGGCTCTCCGGCTCCGAGACGTGACCGCCGATTCGTCACGGTCCCTGTTCAGGGAGGCCGTCGGGAAGTTGAAACCGGCCATCGGCGAGGACGCCGGAAACGATGCCCGGGTGCTTCTGGCACATGTGCTCGCTGCAAGAAACGCGGCAGGTCGCAGTCCGGATATCTCCGACGAGGCCGTCAGCAATGAGATGGCGAGCCGATTCCGCGATCTCGTCCACCAGCGATTTCAACGGAAACCGGTATCCCGGATCGTGGGTTACCGGCAGTTCTGGAAAGGACGGTTTCTCGTTACCGACGATGTTCTGGATCCTCGCCCGGAGACCGAATTGCTGGTGGAAACGGCTCTGAAGGGGCCACCGTTCGATCGGATTCTCGACCTTGGGACGGGGACGGGCTGTATCCTCGGCAGCCTGCTCACGGAGAGACCGGAAGCGACGGGTGTTGGAGTGGACATTTCGCCCGGCGCCCTTCGGGTTGCGTCCGAAAACCTGAGCAGATTGGAAGTGCTGCACCGGGCCGAGCTTGTCCTCTCGGATTGGTTTTCCGCGGTTACGGGGCAGTTTGATCTCATTGTGAGCAATCCGCCGTACATCGCCAGCACGGAAGTTCGGTTTCTCGAACCGGAAGTCCATTGCTGGGAACCCGCGAGCGCAATCCTCGGTGGCCGTGACGGACTGGAATGTTATCGGAAGATCGCCGCCGGTATCGGAACGCGCCTGAAATCGGGCGGGCGCGTTCTTCTCGAGGTCGGAGCCTCACAGGCACGGCCGGTGTGCAGAATGTTCCGGTCCGTGTGCGATCTTGAGGGCCGCATCTACAAGGATCTTGACCTGTTGGACCGCGTCGTTCGGCTTGAGCGGCGAAATTGAGTTCATGCGGCGAAATTTCACTGGATTTCACTGGATTTCACTGGATTTCACTGGATTTCACTGGATTTCACTGGATTTCGGCCATTTTTTGTTGATGCGTTACCAGATTGCCCTTGAATTTCATTGAATTGGCGGTGTATGCATTGAGTGATGATTGAGTCTTCGCTCTCATCACGCACGTGCCAACACGAAAGTTGAAGATTTTGGTCAAGGCATGTGCTGCCCGACCTCACGGCGGAAATTCAGGGTAATCACAATACATGAGACCATCCAGTAAACCGCGTTCACGCGGGAAATCCGGTAACAGGCGCAACCACGTCGGCAGCATCCTTAATCGGGTTTTCGATTCTTCCGGGCCGGACGGAAAGGTCCGGGGAACACCACAACAGATTATCGACAAGTATATTGCCCTCGCCAGGGATGCCCAGTTGGCTGGCGACAGGGTAGGTGCGGAAAACCACCTGCAGCACTCGGAGCACTATGCCCGGTTGCTCGGCGACGCTCAACGCGAGATCGCGGGTCGTCGGGAAGCCTTGGAAAACAGCCGGCAGGCGCAGTCCGTTGCCCAGGCGTCCTCGCGAGAACAGGCGGAACATCTCGAAGCACAACCCGAACTCACGGTAGATTCAACCGATGAGCTTTTCCCGGCCAGGGCAGGAGGGAAGACGCTGGTGCAAACGCCTGAGTCCGGGAAGCAGGAAGGCCGTCGGACCCGAAACCGGTCCGGTCGCCGGGGATCCGGAGGAAACCAGATCCTGCCGGTAGCGGTCGAAAGCGATTCCGACCCCGTACTCGTCGTCTCGACTCCGGAATCTGACGACTCGTCAGGAGACTCCTTGATCTGACGCCCGTCGGTCACTCGATCGGGCAGGTCAATTGTCCGGCATCGTAACCAAATCGTTCTGTTGAATGGCTCGGCTGATCGAGCAGAAGTCGCCGATGGAAAGCTGCTCTGCCCGGGTTTCAGGTGGAATTCCGATCGCACCGAGCGTCTGGCCGATGTCCGGCACGAGTGGTTTCAGGCTGCGGCGGAGCATTTTTCTACGTTGGCCAAATGCCAGACGGGTAACCTGCGCCAGAATCTGCCTGTCAGCGGAATCGGGCCTTTGCCGTCGTTCCAGGTGAACGACCGCAGATGTCACACTGGGCGGCGGTGTGAACGCCTCGGGCGGAATTTCAAACAGGACGCGCGCGTGACATCGCCATTGGGCGAGAACGGAAAGCCGGCCGAATTGCCGCCGGCCGGGAGAAGCCACGATTCGATGCGCGACCTCCCTTTGGAACATGAGTGTCATCGATTGCCAGTAGGGTGGCCAGGTCTTGGCCATGATCCAGTCAACCAGGAGCCGGGTACCGACGTTGTACGGCAGATTGGCGACGATCCGCGCGGGACGTGCAACTTCCATCGAAACATCAACAAATCTTGCGTCGCCCGTGATGACCTTGAGGCGACCCGGGAATTTCCGAACGATGTCATCAAGTGCCGGAAGGCATCTTACATCCGACTCGATGGCCACGACGCGCCGCGCACCTTCGACAAGCAAGGCCCTCGTAAGGCCGCCGGGACCCGGTCCGACTTCAACCACATCGCATTTCGTCAGGTCACCGGCATGTCGGGCGATCTTTCTGGTCAGGTTGAAATCGTTCAGGAAATTCTGCCCAAGGGCTTTTCTTGCCCGAATTCCGTACCTGGAGATGACCTCCCGAATCGGTGGCAAACCGTCATGCATCGCGTAGTTCGGAACATTTGCCCCGGTTTGCAGCCAGTCGCCGAGCGAGTTTCAAAGCCTCGACCAGGCTGCGTTCGTCCGCCCGGTCTTGTCCGGCGATGTCGAAGGCGGTTCCGTGACCCGGTGATGTCCTGATGAACGGCAGTCCAAGGGTAACATTGACCGTATGCGTCATCCCGACCGTCTTGACAGGGATCAGTGCCTGGTCGTGATACATGCATATCGCGACGTCATATGATTTTCTGGCTTCCGCGTGAAACATCGAATCTGCCGGCAGCGGGCCCCGAATTGCCATCCCTTCTGCCGCAAGTCTGGCGATGATCGGCTGAATCAGGCGCATGTCCTCCTGACCCATCATGCCGTTCTCGCCGGCGTGAGGGTTCAAACCGGCAACAGCTATTCTCGGGGACGTGATTCGGAAATCCGATTTCAGCGCATGTTCGGACACGCGGATGGCGCGCTCGATCCTTTCGCATGTCAGTCGTCCGGGGACGTCTCGGAGTGCGATATGGGTCGTGACCGGGACAACCCGAAAGTCCCCGTTGCAAAGCATCATGATTCCCGAATCTGCACCAGAAAGCGCCGTGAGGAACTCGGTCTGTCCCGGATACTGAAACCCGGCCCCCATCTTGAGAATGCTCTTGCTGACAGGATTCGTACAAACCGCGATGACCTTTCCCGCCCGCCAGCATTCGACGGCTGTGCGAATCGTGTCCAGGACATTTCGGGCATTTCCTGCGATTGGCGAGCCAGGAGTCGCCGGGTTTCGAAACGTGACCGGGAGCACAGGCACGCCTTCAGTGAAGACCTCGACCGCGGCTTCCGGTGATCTGACCCGGACCACGGCCAGATTGAGCGACTGCCCCATTTCAGCGGCGTGATCCGGATCGCAAATCAGGACAAACGGATCAAGATGCGAGAAATGGGACCAAGCCTTGAACGCGGTTTCCAGGCCGATTCCGGCCGGGTCACCGGAAGTCAGGGCGACGGCAAGCGTCATTTGTGTTCGATAAAGGCTTCGCTTCGAAGGCGGCTCAGATAACTCTCGCCAAATCCCGAAAGTCGTTGAAGAAAAAGTGCGTTGCGAATCTGGTTGCGGGATTCAACCGAACCCTGTTCGGACCGATTGCAAACCATGATGACAGATTGATCTCCGGATTCATCGTCAAAAATTGACGCCTCTCCGAGGTCGAGACGGGAAATGGCCTGTGCCAGGAGTTCCGGAGTCTCGTCACCCTTCGTCTTCGGTTCGACATCTGTCTCGGGATCAAACTCCAGCACGGCAACCTGGAGGTCGGCACAGGTCTCTGACCCTTCAATCAATTCGCCGGCCGCATCAGCGGACCAGTTGGAAGGCACGGGAATCTCCAGGTAGGAAACAGTGGTCGGCTTTCGTTCGACAGGCTGCCCGCCCCTTATGCCGCGCAGCAGAAACAGCCCGATCACGTTATCGTCAATTCGAATTGGACCTGAGACCTGCCCGTTTTTCATGGCAAGGACCCGCGTCAGGACCTGGGGCGGAATGTTCCGGACGCTCAGCCAGTCGAGACGCCCGCCGTCCTGACGCGACGGCGAGTTCGAAAACCGAATTGCGGCCGCGGCGAATTCGTCCTCGTCGTCGATGATCTCGAAAAGCTGCCAGGCGATTGCCTCGGTTCGTTGCATGCCCCGTTCGTCGGCAACGAGGATGATTTCCGACAAAAGAACCATCTGTTCGCTTTCCTCGGAAGTCAGGGACAGCGCCGCGTCGACCTCATGTTCCGAGATCCTGGCCGTATCCCCGTACTTGGCGTGGACAACGCGTTCCCAGCTCATCGCCGCGCGAACGAAATCCCTGACGGTTTCAGGATCGACACCAAATCTGCCGACATAGGCGTTGAGCTGTTCCGTCGTCAGATCTTCCCGCGCTGCAAGATTGGACACGCCAGCGTCGACCGCTGCTTCATCGACGGGCAGTCCGACCCGTTCCGCGGCGGACAACCGGACCCGATCGTCAATCAGGTCCTTGAGTGCCCGTTTCTCGACATCTTCCTCGATCCCGAAAGCTTTCAGAAGCATTGTGCGTTGGGTGATTTCGTACTGGGTAATTGCGTGGTCATTGACGACGACGACAATTTCGAAAGGATTGCCTGCAGCATTCGCGGGCGAAGAAATTGGTGCAAAGGAGAGAATGCCCGCTGGCCCGTCCAGGACCAATAACCCCAGTGCAACCACTACGATTCGCAGCGGGTTTGCAGTCATGAATTCGCGCTCCGGTAAAGATCAACGTGCATCAGCATCAAGGCAGGGCCCCAACACGGGCTCCGCAACGATTTCGCGAGTATCCGGGATTGGAAATGGCTCCGCTCAATCCCAACAACTCAATGGTCAGGCCGATTTGACGGTCAGGCCTGACAATACCAGTTCCGGCCGCGTCAAGCGAGAAGAAAAAGTCGATCGCAGTACACTCGTTTCGAATACTGAAGCCGATTTCGGCTTCCGTCGTCTTGTGGCTCTCCAGGTTTCGGCGCAGGGATCCCCGCAGTTGGGCAATGTCGGAAACGTTGTACCGTAAGCTGAAGATGAGTTCTTGCGACGGTTCGATTCCCGCCAGGCTGACAAAGCTCAAACTGGTTTCGAACCTTCCGTGTCGATAGCTCGCCTCCTGTTCGAATTTCGAGAACCTGAAGTCGCTGTCGAAGACTCCGAGAGTCGTCAGGTCAAGCTGATCCCGTAGAGACGTGTTGAGGGAGACCACATAGTCGGAAGATCGCCCCGAGAGGCCGGATTCTTCGGAAAACTGCCCGAGGTCACGATTGCGAAAGACCTGCCCGATCATTGCATCGATGCTGAACCCCGAGTCGGTCAAGATACCGTAGCTGGCACCGACGTTGGCAGTGAGTCCCCGTTCCTTTTGATCGTATCCGGGAAACCTGTTGAACGAAAAGAGATTGGCGGCTTCAAACTCGACCAGGTGACTGTCTTCGTTCGGAACGTTGTGGGTCCGGTTCGGTCGCCAGATGAGTTGAATGATCGGTTCAAGGCGATGCTGGACCCCAGGGCGGGTCGTCTTGCCGAGTGGCCAACGCAAATCGACGGCTATTGCGGGGTCCACTGACCCGGCCGAACCACTGCCGAAATCCGGATAATTGTTGAAATTGTAACCGAGACCGACAATTTCGCCGGAGACGCCAAGCTGGACGCCGTGCCAGATCTGCCATCTGTTTTTCCAATCCGCATGAGCGCCGAACCTGAACAGGCGGTTTCCGTGTTTTCTCGAAAGATTGACCGCGTGAACACGAAAGCCGATGGTGCCAAGGTCCCGAGACGGTCTCGTGAGCTGACGGTAGTGGAATTCCGGCAATACAAGCGGGACCTGCTGGTCGACTTCATTCATTCGCAGGCTCTGGACCAATGACGCTCCGAACCCGAGATGGGAATCGGCGCGGGTCCGTTCGATATCGATTTCCGACACGAGGCGGTCCCGCTCTTCATAACCGTAAAGCGTGGTGAAACTCTTGTTCGAGGCAAGCGATGCGTCGAATTTCAAATGGAAATCACTGGGTAACGCAAACCGCCCGCTTCCGGCAATGTAGCTGGCCAGGCGGTCGTCGCCGATTCCACCCGCAAGAAGAGCCGCGCCGTCGATCAGGATGTGTCCGGATCTGAAATTCCTTCGGTATTCCGTCTCGAGAACCGCACCGCCTTCAGTCGTGACGAATGGCGTCAGGGTAAGGTCGTCATGATCCGATCTGGCGATGTAGTAGGGGAGCTTGAAGCCTGTCCCGAGGACAGTCGAAGTGATGATCGTCGGGACCAGGAATCCCGATGCGCGATCGATATCCGGTCCAGGGATGCTCAGGGACGGCACATGCAGCACCGGGAACCCTGCAACTTCCAGAACCGCATTTTCAAAATAGATCCTTTGTTCCAGCTCGTCATAGAGAACCTTGTCTGCCCGGACCTGCCAGTCCGGTGTATCGCCGGTTCGGCAGATCCGGCAGGAGCTTGCGACCGCATTGGTCAGGATTCTGTATCGGCCCTGGCTCAGGTGCATGCTGTTTGCCGCCAGTTGCAACTGCCGCCTGGTGAGAATCTGGACGCTGCGAATGACCCCGTCTTCCAGGTCGTCCGAAAGCCTTGCAAGCTCAGCGATTGCGACACCGTCTTCCGTGACCAGGACCAGCGGTTGGTCGATCGACAATCGTTTGGTGAGCTGGTTGTAGGTCAATCTTTCCGTTCTGACGATCTGATCACGGTGATGAATTGTCACACCTTCCGATGCGATCAAGACCTGGGAGTCCGCGAGAACCTCGATCCTTCCTGCGACAATGGAGACCGGGGGAGCTTCGGGCGCCTGCTGGGCAACTGTGGGCCAAACGACGAGAAGAACGGTTCCAAGGACCAGCAGGGCCGTGATGGTAAACCTGGACCAAGCAGGAAGGATCGATCGAGGACCAAACGTCGCCAGGGGATCCCGCGCCTCTCGCAGTTGGTGTTTCCTTGACTGGAAATACGGAGCCATCATGCAGAGCCTAACCGTCTTCCAGGAAAAGAACAAAGGAGAGACCGAGCATGGTGGCGGAAAGTGGCAGGAACCAGGCAGCGACCGAAACCTGGAGTTCGCCAGCCATACCGAGAAACCTGGTCAGTTCAAGAAAGAAGCTCATGGCGACTCCTGACAGCAGGGCAAAGAACGCCCTTCTGCCGAAGTGCCGACGACGCACGACGCCGAGTACGAATGCAGAGCCGATGACGAAGGTCGCGGCAAGCAGCATCGGACGGGCCAACTCGAGGTGAAAGTGAAGCCTGTACGCCAGTGACGAGAATCCCGCCTCGTCAACCGAACGGACCAATCGGGGGATGTTCCAGACCTGCATCACTTCGGGGACCGGGTTTCCGAACCGAACCCGGTCACCGGTAATCGTCGTCGGGAACGTCAGCGACCGTGCCGTCTCGGCCGACAGTTCGGCATACGGAACGGTCGGATCGATGATCCAGGATTTTGTTGCCGTCAGATTCAATTGCCCGCCATCGTTCTGGTTCAGGCTGGCGGTTTCGGCATGCGTCGTCCGGATCGCCCGGCCTTCCGAATCAAATGAAAATATCATGACGTCGCCGAGTTCGGCACCCGTCTCGGACGCATCCCGAACGTTCACGACTTCATGGCCGTCCAATTGGGGTTGTCTCAACCAGATGCCGGAAAGACTCTTCGAAGGAACGGCGTCTCCGACATCTTCAATGCTGTTTGTCCCCGACATGGTCTGTTTGCCTGATATCGATGCGATCACCGGATTCAGGAACAGAGTTCCCAACAGGCCGACAAGCACGACGCAGGCAATTGGCGCGGTGAGGCAACCGAGAGCCGACATCCCGGCCGCCCTGGACGCAACAAACTGATTGGAATTCGTCATTCGTCCACAGTACCAGATCGAGGAAACCGTGACGATGATGAGCATGGATTCCGAGACAAGGTCCGGTGTTTTTTGGGCCGCCGACTTCAGTGCAAACAGTATGATCGAGGTCTCTGTTCCGGATCTGCGCAGGCTCTCGAGCGCGACGAAGACGAACACGAGCGTTGCGGCAAACAACACGACGCGCAGCAGCACGGTCATGTATTGCCGCGCGAAGTATAGGTGCAGGGTCATCGGGTTCGACCCGTCGATAGCCGTTCCTCGAGGCGCCCCCAGCTGGTGTGCCAGCGACTGGCCCCGACCGCACACAGAGCCCATACGGTCACGGCGCCTGCAAGGACCGGAAGGTAGAGGACCGGCCAATACTCCGGGTGCGCCTGCAAATTCGATTCGATGACTCCTCGCAACAGGTTGATCAGGACCATGAGCGCGATCGCGACGAGAATTCGAAAGAGGAACCCTGATCGACTGAAGCTGCTTACAAGCAGCGCAGATATGCCGATCAACGGCGCCAGAAACGCGAGCAGTGCCTTGACCAGACGTTCATTGATTTCGACGACGGCATGCGCTGCCCAGTCCGGCTCATTCGGCGTAGACAGCCTGCTGATGATCTCCGGCGTCGGCATGTCCCGCAACAGTCGGAAACGCTCGGCCTCTTCGTGGGCGTAACGCTGAAGACTGTAGTTCAACTGGTCAAAGTGGGCCGTTCCAAGTGTCCTGCCGTCTGCGTCGAATTTCTGGATGATACCATCCTCCAGCAGCAGGCCGGGTTTATCGCCTTCGGTCACGAACTGACCGTGCGGTGCCGTATGGATAAGGGTCCAACCGCTATCCAGGTATTCGCTGACCAGAATGTCGTCCAACCGACCGTCGGGACCAACGCTACCGAAGAACAATACGGAGTCGTTGTCAGGGAAGACGAACTCGCCTTCCTTGATGATCTGGACAAGGTATTCACTCTGGATTCTGTCTTCGAGGCGTTCGAACTCTTCATGCGCGACGGGATAGATCTGGTGACCGATGAGACTGACCAACAGAAAGCAAACCGCTCCGACCAGGAAAAACGGTCGCATGAGCGCGAGGCCGCTGATGCCCGCGCCCATCATCGCCACCAGTTCCGAATCACTGAACAAGCGATTGGTCAGCGCGACGGCGGCCGCGAAACCAGACACCGGAATTCCGATTTCAAGGGTTTTCGGCAACTGGAGTATGGCCAGCCACAAAAAATCACGTCCGGCCTTGCTGTTTTCCAGGACGAACTCGAGATACTTGAAGATATTCACCAACCATATGATGCTGGTCAATACCGCAAGAAAAAAGAAAAAGTACCCGGCGACCTGGATGAGAAAATACTGATCAGTCTGTCTCCAGGCGAAGTGATGGTGCAAGACAGTGGCAACCCGTGAAGGGTGGTTCCGGAGTCGGCACGGCGAGCAAACACCCGGCTCTTCGGGGCGCGGAGTACTATCCATGTTGCGCCGGGTTGACGCTTTCCCCGATCGGATCGGACAAACGCGCGTATCGCGGGTCCGTCCCTCCAGGAGGCGATTCACCTGGAGTCCGCGTTGGCGGGCCGTCGGAGCTGGCACGCTCTACAGTATCGGTCAGGGTCTGCAGGAACGCATCCCGCAGGTCGCTCCGGCCCAGAGCAATTGCGACCGTTGCGTTCAGGTATCCGGCCTTGGAACCACAGTCATGTCGGTCGCCTTCGAAAAGATAACCGAACACGCCATTTTCAGTAGCGGTTTCGGTTGCAATCGCGTCGGTCAACTGGATTTCCGAATCCTGGTCCGGGTCCTGTTGCATACGGTCAAGATGGTCAAGTATCCGGGGAGTCAATACGTAGCGCCCGACCACGGCGAGATTGGAAGGCGCATTCTTGGGTTCTGGTTTTTCCACCATTCCAGCTATCGTCACGAGGCGGCCATCAATGGCGGCAGGTTCCACGATTCCGTATGACGGCACAGACTCGGGCGTGGTCTCCATCAACGCCACCACATTGCCGCCGGTCGAGTCATGAATGTCCATGAGGGCGCTCAGGCAAGGACTTTCGCCGACGATGATATCGTCAGTGAGCATGACGGCAAAAGGCTCGTTCCCAATCAGTTTTCGTGCGCACCAGACCGCGTGTCCGAGTCCGAGCTGCTCGTACTGCCTGACGTAGACGATTTCCCCACTTTCGGAAGTTGCGACGCTCAGGTCGTCGAGCCGATCCGTCCTGCCCTGTTCGAGAAGCGTGTTTTCGAGGTGAGGCGACCGGTCGAAATAGTCTTCGAGCGAGTTCTTTCCGCGCGATGTCACGAGAATGAACTGCTCGATTCCGGCGGCCCGTCCTTCGTCAATCGCGTATTGGATCAACGGCCGATCGACCAGGGTGACGATTTCTTTCGGGATGGATTTTGTCGCAGGCAACAAACGGGTCCCAAGCCCGGCGACCGGCAGAATTGCCTTGACGACTCTATTTCCCATTCTGACGCCCCGGATCCAATTCGGGCAAGCGATCCTGGTCTTGAGGACTCAAACCTATGGCCTGATCGTATTTCGTACACGATGCGAACGCCAGTCGACAGGGAAAATCGTGTCGCGCGGCTACGGGCGACCTTGGACGGTTTTTCCGTTGCCGGGTCTGTTCTCCGGACCGCTGACGCGCAAAAAAAATCAAACAGCCGTTGACAGAATCCGTTAAACCGGGTTTCGCCACAAAACAGTCTCGTGTGACCCGCTCAGGGGACCCATGCACGGGACTGAATTGAACCTGTGTTGAATCCGCTGCTGAATGATGTACCGGTAGCCGGATGAGTCCAAGTGGATGCGAGGAGACCATGGCGAAACCAACTCACCCCAGATTCGAGGCGATTTCCGCCGAGCAGTTTTCAGAATTTGAAGGAGCGATCGCCGTAACTATCGGCTCGGACGGGACGTTGAGTCGCGTCGTGCGACGACTCGACAGAATGTCGCACGGGGTCATTTCCAAGTTTGTCGAAACCGACCTTTTTTCTGATCTCAAGCCAGGAACGGGACACCTCATCGTTCCTCCCCCGAGGATCAAGGCTCATGCACTCTTCATTTGCAAGCTGGACCGGAGGTCATCGCCGACAGACGCACGCAAGGCAGGCGCGGCTGCTGCCGGTTCCGCAGCTGAAAGATCGCTGCTCGTCGTGTCGAACCAGTATGCCGCGGCAGCCGAAATGGCGTTCGGCGCGGTGCTTCGGAGATACAGGTTCGATCGTCACAAGTCTGCGGGCCAGAAAGAGGACGTGGGTGAATTGAGAGTGATGTCTCCCTCGCCCGAGAAGGCCGCAATCATGTACAATGACAAGGGCGCCGCGGCCATGGGAGTCTACGTGACTCGCGACCTGGTCAACGAACCCGCGAACGTCATCGGCACCGAGGCGTTCAAGAATCAACTGCAGGAAATGAAGTCTCTCGGTCTCGGTGTTTCCGTTCTCGGCGATACCGAGATGCGGGAACTCGGCATGAATGCGCTCCTCGGGGTCGGCCAGGGTTCGGACAGCCCGTCATTCCTCGTGGCAATGGAGTGGAACGGTGGAGGCGACGAAAAGCCGCTCGCCGTTGTCGGGAAAGGTGTCGTGTTCGACACGGGCGGAATTTCGATCAAGCCGGCCGCGAACATGGAAGACATGACCATGGACATGGGAGGGGCAGCGGTCGTTGCCGGCCTGATGCATGCGCTGGCATCCCGTAATGCTCGTGCGAACGTCGTCGGCGTGGTCGGCCTGGTCGAGAACATGCCGGATGGCCGTGCACAGCGTCCCGGGGATATCGTCCGGTCCATGAAAGGCGATACGATCGAGGTGATCAATACGGATGCCGAAGGCCGCCTCGTTCTGGCGGATGCGCTCTGGTATACTCAGGAGAAATACGCGCCCGAGGCCATCATCGACCTTGCGACCCTGACCGGAGCCATCATCATCGGGCTTGGGCACGAAGCTGCCGGAGTTTTTTCCAACGACGACAAATTCTGCGAAGACTTTCTCAAGTCGGCGCGGCTGGAACAGGAAGGAGCCTGGAGGATGCCGGTCGGGGGAAATTACAAGAAACTGATCAAGTCGGGCAAGGCCGACATCAAGAACGTCGGGGGGCGGCCCGCCGGTTCGGTGACCGCGGCCCAGTTCCTGCTGAACTTCATACGCGAGGGAACCCCGTGGATTCATCTCGACATCGCCGGAGTGACAAGCCTGAAGTCCCGGTCTGACTTTGCCCCGCGCGGGGCAACCGGCTGGGGTGTGCTGGCCCTGGACCGGCTTGTACGGGACCGGTTCGAATCCGGAGATGATGCCTGATTGCATTTTTTACAGGGTCGTGCGCAGACCGACGGAACGCGTACTTGTCCAGCTTGTTCGGAGGGCCTGCGGCGAGAATTCGCGAGTCCTGATTCGCGCGCGGGATGCGCGGCAGGTTCGGCGTCTCGATGAATTCCTGTGGTTGTGTGACGATGAAGCCTTCATTCCCCACGGGGTGGCGGGAGACGGAAACGAAGGCAGTCAACCGGTACTCCTGGCGACGGGCCCAGAAAACCTGAACGGCGCTCATTTGCTTGCCAGTCTCGATCAGTGTCGTCTCGAACCGCCCGAAATCACGGGTTTCTCGAAGGTCTGCGTGATTTTTGACGGCGGGGACGATGCCCAGCTGGCAGCCGCGAGGAAAAACTGGAAGCGAGTCGTGGACGAGGGCTGGTCCGCCAACTACTGGACCGACGAATCCGGACAGTGGCGACTTGAGCACAAGTCGGAATGAAACTCTGTCGACTTGACCCGAGTGGACGATTGCAACACCGAAAACGCGATCGTGCCAGGGTGCTTCGGAGACCGCCTTCGGACGACGGCAAGCGATCACAATTTTTCGTGACTTTTCGTGGCATATGCCTAGACTGTCGGCGATTGGACTAGGAGGAATTCATGCTCAGCCTGCTCGAAGAACTCATGCTCCTGATACTCGACGACGAGAACGGTTCGTTCGCTCCCGTTCCGGAGTATGCGCTGGATTATGCCATTGCGGGCTCTGTACTGATTGAACTGGCGCTGGAAAACCGGATCGACACCGACCTCGAGTCATTGTTCATCGTGAACGGGGCACCGATCGGCAATCCGCTTCTTGACTCTACGCTGGCGCGAATTGTCCAACATCCGGAAACAAACGGCATCAAGTACTGGGTGAGGAAGATCAGCGCGGATTCTGTCGACCTCAAGGAATTGGCGTTGAAAAAACTCGTGGAACGGGGAGTCCTGAAGGAGGTCGACAGGAGGTTTTTCTGGCTTCTCCAGGAACGCCGCTATCCCATTATCGACAACAAGTACGAACGCGAGGTCAAGTTGCGTATCATGTCGGTGCTGTTTGATGACGGCATTCCGGATGTCAGGGACATTGCGATCATTTCCCTGGCCTACGCCTGCGGTGTTTTCGGCAATCTCCTGTCTGCGCGGGAACTGAAGAACGCGCTTCCGCGCGTACGGCAGATACGTAAGATGGACCTGATCGGGCGCGGGGTTACCGGGGCAGTCAGGGACATTGAAGCCACGATTACATTGTCGATGCGTGGAATGATGTAATCCTGTAAGGAGGATATGTGTTTCGGCACAAGATCCTTGAAGCGTGGTACGACGTTGAAAACAGTAGACAATGGACTGGTTGCCATTGCAGGGTGCTTTCGATATTTTACTGAATCGAAGTCCTTGCGTCAGCACGAATGTACACGATTGATTAGGGGAAACAATGGAGATCTCAACCGGGATTGAAAACGGTGCGCTCGTTGCAAGTGTGACAGGGCGCATTGATGGTACGAACGCCAAGCAGTTTGAGGACGACCTGATGGCGAAGATTACCGAGCATTCGAGCAAGGTCGTACTGGACCTCGAAGGTCTTGCGTATATCAGCAGTGCCGGTCTGAGGGCGATCCTGTTGATCGCCAAGAATCTGAACCAGGCCGATTCAGAGTTGCTGATCTGTTCACTGTCCCCGTCCGTGGACGAGATATTCAGGGTGAGCGGATTTGATCGCATTATTTCGACCTTCAGTTCCAGAAGCAAGGCATTGGAATCCCTGAACTGACTAGGCGGCCACTAGCAGGTGCCCTGGGCACGGGATTCATCGAAGGAAATCCGGATTCCGTTCTAACTGTCGTGATCGAAAACAAGCTCGAAGAACTCTCGAGACTTGCAGACATCATTGATGCGCGCGCCGCAGAGCGCAACTGGCCGCCTGGTTGGGCGATGCATCTGAATGTCAGTCTGGACGAGCTGATCACGAATGTCATCAGTTATGGTTTTCGGGATCAACCCGATGTTCAGGATGTGGAATCTAAAGAAATCCGGATTGTCGTGACTGAATCAGACGAAGATCTCATTGTTGAAATGGAAGATCATGGGTCTCCATATAACCCGTTTGTCGAAGCCCCTGAACCCGACATTGACGCAAGCGTGGAGGATCGAAAGATCGGAGGACTAGGTGTCTATATCGTCAAACGCCTGACCGATGAAGCGAGTTGGGAGCGGCGTGGCGACGTCAACTACACAAGGCTCGTCAAGCACGGGCTGAACAGACGCGAGGAATGAGATAGAGTTGCGCACGATGGTCTCCGCAGGCTACCGTTGCTCAGGAAAGCAGAAACTAGATCCTGCATCGCGACCTGAATAAGCAGGCCAGGGCTGGTTCGAGAACATTCACACGTACGTCAGGTGACCCTTCGGTTGAGGGGTGATTGTGCTGTTGTTTCATTGGTAGAGTGTTTGCCTCGTCAGTGCTGTGGCAACTGGTGCCGCACAATGGCTGAGGATGCGTGATCCAGGGTTGGGGTTGCGGGTCCGGGAAAGGATCAAGAACCGCCGGTTGTCGACCTCCGTGTGAAGGATTCGCTTGCGCTGTTTTGTCGTCCTTCCGATGAAGCGTTCACGTGGGTGAAGGGTTCAGGCTGCACTGGGAAAACGAGCATGGCCAGTGGCCAGCCGTTGTGGGCGATGAACTGGTTCCGCGGCCGGTCGTCGCGGCTGCGGCCTGTGACGACCTGCAGGCTGAGTGGGTGAGACGCGTCAAGAGTAGTCGGTGATGCCAGCAGCGGCGTTTCGGATTCGGGTCCAAACGCTATCTGCGCCGAATGGGAAGGCGGTTGCTGCCGGGGCGGAGGCATGGTGAGCACGCCATCGCGGTTTGTGGCCTGTCTCCGGCCGTTGCTTGAACCCAGTCGGACTCAAAGGGCCTCAACCGTCGTGAGACACACAATGCGACCACGACCCAAACAATGCAACCGAGTCACCCCAAAACTGCAATTTGGGATGCACCCGAAACTACCGAAATGAATTGGACCCGATCTGCAAACACGGTATGGACCGACAGCATTGAAGTGAAGATTGCATCATTGAGGCCGGAAAAACGACGGTAACCGACCGCATGTCACAACGTGCACATGTTCCGGCTTGCACTGCAAAGTCCTTTCCAATCCACACCGGGCGGACCTCGTCGGGCGCGCCGGGGAGCGGTATCGGCAGCCTGCGTTCCTTGGCGAAGGCGAGTCCAAATCCCGTCGGAATCGCATTCAAGTCCGGCAGGATTCGCCATCGGTTGTTTTTGAAGCCTTGATGAGTCAAAACACGCAGACTTGGAGACAAAAGACAACAGCGATTACCTGGGCTATCGACTCGGTTGGCCAAGCAAGGCGGAGGTAGACATTCCTGTGGC
Organism: Paracoccaceae bacterium; assembly: GCA_963664045.2. Taxonomy (GTDB): domain Bacteria; phylum Pseudomonadota; class Alphaproteobacteria; order Rhodobacterales; family Rhodobacteraceae; genus JAPPHA01. The sequence goes on from CAXXGT010000013.1 coordinate 41,301, forward strand.
GTTGGAGAAACGTTGAGTGTCATGGTTGCATGGCCCCACCGGGTGGAATTCGCCCACGTTTGCCGGGACAGAGGCAGTTTTCTCTTTGTTCAGTCGTGTCCAACTGAACATTGCCTTGGCTGGTATCCGAGATTCGGAAGCTCTTGATTGCAAAATGGCAGTTTCTCGTGTTGAACGCGTGTAGAACAACGTGGAACTTTGTGGCAATTTGGTTCGGAAGGCTGACAAGTTCGTTTCAACATATGTGACAATTGATCTCAAACGCCAAGAAAATTATATGGAATGGTAGGCCCATGACGACAACGCAAACTGCCGGCTCACTTGAAAGAGGCTTCCAATCTCTTCTGTCGATTGACATCGAACCACATGTATTTTGTGCAAACTGGGCGAATTGTGACCAGTTTTCCAGCTATTTCGCCCGAATGATCAGCCACACCCGATCGGACGCCTTTTTTTACTCTAACCTGTATTCGTCCGTACTGAACAATATTCTCGAGACGGTATTCCATATTCATGCGGACAAGGGGAAACTGCGGCTTCGTGCCAAGCGGAAGGGAGCAGTAGAAAGGTTTGAGATTTTAATTCCATGCAACAGTGAAGTCCGTGAGTTCTACTTGAAGACTGCAGAGGATATCCGCACGCCTGAAGTGTCGGAGATTTACTTCGATGCACTGTTTTCAAATCCTCTACGTGACCGGCGCATCGGTCTGCTTGAGCTAGCGGTTGATTACGGTGCCATGATTTTCGTTGAGCAGGACGGTGATGACGAAATAAAGCTTGCTGTCAACTTTGTTCTAGAGGAACGAACATCCTAATGCTGCAATTCACGAACAAGTCGTTTCAGTTTGATTTCGACCGGTACGACCAGGAATTCACGATAGTCGGTTACTTGCGTCCTGAGCAGGTTGGCGATCTTGGAGAATGTCTGACGCTGCTGCGGGATTCGGTTGAATTGGCGACGGGCACGTTCCACATCAATGTCCGACGCCTCGTCCAAGTGAACAACGTTGCCTTCAATGGTTTCGCCACTTTGCTCATGATGCTGAGCCGGGAACGGCCCGACGTCGAATTCACGATCACGACGTCAAGCGTGCTCGGTTGGTCGAAGCGGAAATTCAATGTACTTGGTAAAACCGCACCGAACATAACTGTCCGAGAATATGATGGTGACTTTTACCCCGGGCAGGAATTCGTCGAGGACAGCTTCTTCATTACGGTCCTGCGTAACCAGACCACAATGACTTGGCGGCACGAGAGAAACATCTTGAAACGTCACGGTTTGAAAAAGGGGATGGCGGTTGCCGACATTTGCTGCGGCATAGGAGACTTCGCCGTGCTCCTACAGAGGGAATTTCATCCGTCCCACATCGTTGCGTTGGATCACTCGAAGCCGAGCCTTGAATACGCTCGAAATGCGGCAAAGGAACTCGATATCAGCGATATCGACTATGTTTACGGAGATGCCGCCGAATTGTTGCTGGACGATAACCAGTTCGATTTCGTTGTCTGTCGGCATTCCCTGCAGGTCTTCAACCGCCCCGAACTGATTCTCAGTGAACTATTTCGGATATGCAAGCCTGGCGGCCGCGTCTACGTAACAAACGAGAAGAATTCCCATTGCCTTGGCGAGCCGCGCTCTGAATCCATTCAATGGACCTACAACGAGGTTGCAAAACTCTGGAAGCATTTCGACATGGATATCGAACTGGGTCCCAAGAGTCGCTGGCTAATGACCGGCTCGGGATTCGATGACATTCGAATGGAATCCTTCATGGTGACCAACCTTGATGGCGAACCGAAGGAATTCGCCGACATTGTTCGAACATGGAAACGCCTTTTTGCCGAAGACATGGCAAAGAAACGCGGGGACGATGAAGTCTTTATCGAGAAGTTCAAAAGGGGTTTTGACGATCACATTTTTGCCGCTATGCATCCGAGAGGCTATGCTGGCTGGCCAATTTGGGTTGCATCAGGACGAAAGCCGCCATGATTGGTTCAGATAGTCCCAATGATTTCGGGAGAATTCCCTTTACCAGAACTTGACAAAATCCTGTGTAGTCGACGAATTCGGTTTCATGCCCGTGCAAAAAAGCGAAGAAGGCAAGACAATGTCCCACGAATCTAGCAACGAATATAGGCGTGGGGTCTTCAGTTTTCTCAACAAATTCACGTTGCGGAGTTTTCGCGTAAAATTCATCCTCGTCGTCGGTGCTGCGGTGTTCTTCGACCTTTTGGTTGCCGGCACCATTTCACTCTGGAATATGCAACGCCTTTCCAAAGATGCAACGGACGAGATCAGCGTCGGTTTGACGCAGTCGACAGAGCAGTTCCTGCAAACCTACATTGAAACGACCGCGCTGCAAGCTGACCTCCTGCTCGATCGTGTGCACTCCGAGGTCGCCACGCTTGCAAATGCGATGCAGTTCCTGATCGACCATCCCGGGGTCGGGGATGACATCAGCACGGCGTTCGAGACGGCTCCCGAACTTGCCAGCGACCTCGTCTACAATCCTGAAGGCGGTTGGGCCCAAAACACATCCGGTGTTCCGTCGGCCATCAGTGTCTGGGGTTACCTTCTGGATGCCGACAACAATCCGCTTCCTGAGACTGCCAGGGAAATTCGGAACAGCAGATTCCTTGACCTGATCGGTCCAGCACTTATGCGGACCGGAGCGCCCAAGCTGCAAATCTACTATGTCGGCCCAAAACATGCATCGATTTTGCGTGCCACACCCTATTCAGAGCAAGCGCAAACATTTGACGAACTCTATCCCGGCCACAACGAAGGCCCCAATTTCTGGGATTTCTTCTTCCCTGGTGTCTACGAGGGATGGCAGGCTTGGCTGGAGGAACCCGGAAGCAGGCCGGTCGATTCGAACATCGTTATGACCGAGCCTTACATCGATGCGATAACCGGCGCACTGATCGTGAGTTTCTTTCACCCGTTGTGGACGGAGGATCGCTCGGATGTCGCCGGCATGGTGGCTGTCGACATCACGCTCGATCAACTAACCACTCTGGTTGAGGGAGTCACCATCGCAGAGACCGGATTTGGGTTTCTGGTGATGTCTAACGGCAATGTAATCGCCACGACGAAATCCGGTGAAGAGACACTTGGCCTGGTTTCGAGCGATATCGAAGGTCAGGGTGTAACCGGAATTGACAGGTCGATTCGCGACAGCACGCAACCGGAAGTCGCTCAACTTGAGTTGCCGACGGGCCCGGAAGTCAAGATTCACTACGTGACCCTGCGCCAGGACGAGAACGACGCATCGTACCTCTTGGCGAAAAAGCAGATGAGTCCGGCGAACTTGTGGAATGCAGACGGCATCACCAAGGAAACGATGACGCTGGGTTTTGTCGTCGCGGAGAAGGAGATATTCCAATTTCTCGCAAAGGTCCAAGACGGCATTGCTGACGCAACATCGCGCATTTTCAACTTGCAGATTGCAGTGCTACTTGTTGGTCTTTCCATTGTGTTCCTCGCGGTCTTCGCAATATCCGGCCGAATCACAGCAGGCTTGAGCGCGCTGGCTAATGCAGCCAACCAACTGGAAAAAAAGGACTATTCGGTGCGCGTCGATATTCCTACGAGGGACGAGGTCGGGCAGGTTGGCTTGGCTTTCAATGCCATGGTCAAGGAGATCCAGTATCACACCGAGAATCTTGAAAAGCTGATCGAGGAACGCACGCGTAAACTGGAAGACGCAAACAAGGAAATCGTGTCTCTCAACAAGATTCTCAGCAGTGAAAATCTCCGTCTCGGTACCGAATTGGCGGTTGCACAACGTATCCAGGAAATGGTCCTGCCACGTGTCAGAGAATTGGAAGATATCCCGAACCTCGAGATTGCGGCATTCATGGAACCGGCCGATGAAGTGGGCGGTGATTATTATGATGTGCTCAGGGACGGTTCGCGGATCAAGGTCGGGATCGGAGATGTCACCGGCCATGGAGTTGAAAGTGGCGTCTTGATGCTCATGGTGCAGTCTGTTGCACGTGCACTCTATGAACGAGGCGGCGACGACAGCAAGAAGTTCCTAGAATTCTTGAACCGGGCAATTTTCAAGAACATCGAACGCACGAATTCCGACAAGCACTTGACGTTGGCCTTTGTCGATTACGAAAATAACCGGGCCACTGTCACCGGCCAACATGAAGATGTCCTTTTGCTTAACCAAGAAGGGAAGCTAATCCGGATCGATACGATGGAACTTGGCTTCCCCATAGGACTTGAACTCGACATTGCTCCGTTCGTCAGTGCACATGATTTCAAGTTCAGTGCTGGCGATACCCTGATCCTGCATACCGATGGCGTGACGGAAGCCGAAAACGTGGAGGGAGAACTGTTCGGGTTTGAACGCCTTTGCGAGAGCGCCACTGCAAATCGCAACGGGAATGCAGAAGAAATCGTCAATGGTATCGTTGCTGACGTGAAAGCGCACATCGGGACCCAGAAAATATACGACGACATCACCATCGTGGTGATCAAGCACAGGTAGAATCGGCATGAAGCGCCAAATCGGCACAGTGGATTTTACAGCGAATTTCAGGAACAAGGCAGTCCGCCTGGAGTTCAAGGAGGGTCCGCTGGACCTTCGTTGGCATCACTGCGGTGTCACCTCGGATTTTTTGAGTGAGTTTTATCTCGCTGGTTTGTCTGGCGATCAATTGAAAAAGAAAGATGCGCGGCACAGCATTTCGTACCTTGTGAACGAATTGCTCGAAAATGCAGTCAAGTTCCGGTCTTCAAACTTGATAATCATCGAGACACTGTTGGACGACAACGAATTCAGGCTCTGTATTTCCAATTCGTTGGAAGAAGCCGTTGCAAATGACTTCCAACGAGTTCTCAGCGATCTGATGGCGGGCGACCCGGGTGAATTGTTGATCGAGCGCATCGAAATGAATGCCGCCGACCCGGAGTCAAAAGGCTCCGGACTCGGCTTGCTTACGCTGATGAACGATTACGGTGCACGGTTGGGTTGGACATTTCGACGTGACGAGCGTCAACCGACGATATGGTTGGAAGCCCAAGCTGCTTTGACACTTGCATGAAATCAATATAGGTTGAATGGGTTCACTTTTGGGTGACAATTCACTCTTGGGGACAACCCGCATCCCACAGGCGAGAAGACGGAAACTTCAAATGGAAATCAAGACTGACGAGTATCGTATTTGGGAAGAGGATGCGACAATTCACTATGAAGGTACGATGCGTCTGTCTGGCACGGAGGCCTATGCCCCAATCCTGTCTTTGATGAATGATGTGCTCACGACCCAACCGGACCAGATCACTCTCGATTTGACTGGCCTCGAGCTCCTGAACAGTTCCGGGATCAATCTGCTTGCCCGATTTGTCATACAGATCCGAAAACTTCCCGACATGTTAGTCGTTGTCAGGGGCTCGTCCCAGATTCCTTGGCAATCGAAGTCGCTTCCGAACCTGAAAAAGCTGCATCCAGCACTCACGCTGAGTATCGTGTGAAAATTGTCGAATGTCGCCTTTGCTGACCCTGGTGGTCAGTGCAGAATCGAAGCACCAGGGGCCTTCCCGGATGCTATAGTTGGGTCCCTCGTTTGATTAATTTCCCCCGTAGAGTACTTGAAATTGGATGCCGCATTCTGTCTGCGGGTTGCACACCGATGCGAAGCTTGCCTCGACGTCTGCAATACATGTAAGGAGGCCAGATTATGGCGGATGTTGGCGTTGGTTTGACCGATGAAGAGGCCGATGAGGAGCGGGTTGCCCCGAGACTCGCTGCCTCGCTGAGAGAAGCCAGGAAGAAACTGGCCGAGATGCATGCCGAGTATGATGACTTGACGTTGCTTTATGAGGCGACGATCTCCCACGGAGAGGCCGTAGAAGACCAGCTTGCCGAAAGCAATATCCTTCTGAAGCATACACAGGCACGCCTCGAAGAGGAGTTGAACGAGGCTACGCGGTATGCAATGTCGATATTGCCAGAACCGCGCAAGGAATGGCCGAGTACGCTCTGGCGCTTCGAGCCATCGACCGAACTCGGCGGCGATTCCTTCGGTTACCACAACATCGATCCTGACCACTTTGCCATATACCTGATCGACGTTTGTGGCCACGGGGTCGGAGCTGCTCTACTGTCTGCCGCGGTAATTAACGTGTTGCGAGCAGGGGTTCTGCCGGATACGGACTTCCGTGAACCGGGGGCCGTGCTAACCGGCTTGAACAATGCCTTTCCGATGGAAAAGCAGAATAATATGTTTTTCACGATCTGGTATGGTGTCCATAACCGCCATTCCGGCGAGTTGCTTTTTTCGTCCGGCGGGCATCCCGGTTCGATCCTGTTGAGGGCCGGACCCGACAAAACGGTTTCCACACGCCTGTTGGATACACAAGGAAATCTCACGATTGGGGCATTCCCCGACGTTCAGTTTTCCGAGAATACGGTTTTCGTCGAGCCCGGCGACCGACTGATCGTGCTCAGCGACGGAACTTTTGAAATCGACGAGTCTGACGGCAACATGCTGACGCAACAGGACTTGGTTGAATTTGCAAGCGGCGATTTGAATCGCGGTCCGGAAGAAATATATGCATGGATCCAATCGATCAACGGTGAGGGGCCGTTGCCGGACGATTTTTCGCTGGTCGAGGTTCGTTTTTGACCTCGACTTCAGCAGATGACGATTGCATGGGTGTCACTGTATCCGGCAAACGGATCCCAGCCGTTGGCGCCTACGACAAAGGGAATCGTTCCATGTCAGGAATTCATTGAAAACACTATTTGATACAAGTTGTTGAGTAGGGGTCATTTGATCAGTTCCCACGACTAATCATTCTGGAAACTTTTGCCGTTTCAATTCATGGGCAACGTGCACGAACAGGGAAATCTGAAATCATCAGATTTACACAAAGTACGTCATCGTTCGGTAGAGTACAGGTGTCGCCAACGCGGCGTTCTTTTCGGATTGAAGATATTGTGGTAGCGCACAGCGCGAATAACGCGAAGTCTTGGCAATGTCGGTTATCGAACTGGAGGAAAGAGCAGCATGGTTGTCGAACGGACCTTATCAATCATCAAGCCGGATGCGACTGGTCGAAACCTCACGGGGAAGATCTGCGCGATGCTGGAAGGGGCGGGTCTCAGGATCATTGCACAAAAACGTATCATGATGACTCGCGAACAGGCTGACGCATTCTATGCCGTACATGCGAAACGGCCGTTTTACGACGAGTTGTGTCGTTTCATGGCGTCGGGACCAGTCGTTGTTCAGGTCCTTGAAGGCCAGGATGCGGTGTTGCGAAACCGGGAGATCATGGGGGCAACAAACCCGGCCGATGCCGATGCAGGAACCATTAGGAAGTCCTTTGCCTTGTCTCTGGGCGAGAATTCGGTTCATGGGTCAGACAGTCCCGAAACCGCGGCCGAAGAAATTCGCTTCTTCTTTTCGGATCTGGAGCTTGTGGGATAACCGGCTGACGTTTCCGGAAACGCGGATCTTTGGAATCGCCGGTTTCAGTTGCCGGACGCCATGACTTGAAGGGTTTCCGGGCTCGATCCACCGTCATTCAACAAAGCCGAGTTCATCAAGGGCGGTTCCGAACCGGGCTCGTGCCAATGCGCGCGAATCCGAATCCGATTCCGGCATTTCCCGAAGATTCACGATTGCCTCGAAGCGTTTCCTCAGCATGGTCTTTTCTTCGGGCAAACAATCGGTCCAGCGCCGCCCCTGTAGTCCGAGGACCAGCGCGTAGTATCCAATGAAATGCGGCCTGACACCGGCTGCAAGAAGACGTTGGTACGCCCGATCAGCTCCGAGAGATCTGACCTCTTCGGCCGACGTTATGCCTGCTTTGGCGAACTGTCTGGCGGAAACAGGTCCCAGATTGCGAATTGTCGATACAGGCGATTTCGACGTCATGGATTACGTTTCAAGGCCCGAATGAACTCCTTGAGAACGGCCGGATAAAGACGGTGCTCAGCATTTGCAACTCTCGCTGCCAGGCTGTCTGGGGTGTCATCCGGCTGGATCGGGACTGCAGCTTGACCGACAATTGGCCCGGAATCCAGTTCAACAGTCACCAGATGGACTGTGCATCCGGCTTGTTCCCTGCCATCAAGGATCGCACGGCGATGGGTATCCAGACCCTTGTAGTCGGGAAGCAGAGAGGGATGGATGTTCAGGACGCGGTTTCTCCAGTTCCTGACGAACTCCTCTCCCAGAATAGGCATGAAGCCGGCTAGACAAACGACATCGACGTTTGCCTTGACAAGGGCCTCGTTGATTTTCCTGTCGAACGAGCACCTGTCGCGTTGATATTTGCGGTGATCAACGACGGACGTGGGGACGTTTTTTCGATGTGCCTTTCTCAAAGCCTCCGCGTCGGGATTGTTTGACAGGACCAGAACGGGTTCTGCGCCGAAATCCGGATCGTTCATTGCCTCGATCAGGGATTCCATATTGGTCCCATTTCCAGAAACCAGGATTGCAACCCTGCACGTCAAAACAGGGACCCGGCGTACTCGGCTCCTTCGCCAGAGCAGACCCTCCCTATCGGTATCGCGGCGGTTCCCGCGTCATTGACCGCGTCAAGAACATCCAGGTGTGTTTCTGCGGACGTCATGGCCACCATCCCGATTCCACAGTTGAACACGCGAAGCATTTCGGAGGTGCCAAGTTCAGATCGTTGTTCAATCCACTTGAAAATTTCCGGGCAATTCCATGAATCCAAATCTATTTTTGCGCCCAGTCCTGCCGGCAGGATGCGCATGATATTTTCCGTTAGTCCGCCCCCGGTGATGTGCGCGAGTGCCTTGAGATTGCCTGTCGAGGTCGCTGCGCCTACGGCGTCGACGTAGATCCGGGTCGGTTCGAGTACCGCTTCGCACAATCGGGTCTTTCTGCCGGGTGAATTGCTGATCTGAAACGGGGGGGCGTCGAACCAGGACAATCGGGAGTCCGCGACGACCTGCCGGACAAGGGAAAAGCCGTTCGAGTGCAGGCCGCTCGAAGGGAATCCGAGAAGTACGTCGTCATCATGGACATCGCGCGGCAGGAGTTGGTGTCTTTCGGCAGCGCCGAGCGCGAAACCGGCCAGGTCGAAATCGCCATCTCGATACAGGCCGGGCATTTCGGCGGTTTCCCCTCCGATGAGAGCACACCCGGCAGTCCGGCAAGCCGTCGCGATCCCCTTGATGATTTTGGCAGCGAGATCCGGCTCAACCTTGCCCATGGCCAGGTAATCGAGAAAGAAAAGCGGGACAGCACCATGACAAATCAGGTCGTTGACGCACATTGCGACAAGATCGATGCCGATACCGGACACGTCGTTGGATTCGATGGCGACCCGGAGTTTGGTACCAACGCCGTCGGTCGTGGAAACCAGGATCGGGTCGGAAAAACCTGCCTTCTTGAGATCAAAGAGTCCCGCGAATCCGCCTATCTCGGAAACTGTCCCTGGCCGGCGCGTTTCCGCGGCGAGGGGTCGAATGCGGTCGACCAGGGCGTTTCCCGCCTCGATATCGACTCCTGCGTCCTTGTAGGTCAGAGGCATGATGATTCTCCGGGCGATGACGCCAGGCATGGGTTCCGTCTTTTAACAAAAAGGATTTCGCTTGAGAATTGACGGCCCTGATCGGTTCGGAAACGATCCGCAAAATCAGCCATGTTCGCCACTTTGCTGGTCTTGCAGGTAGAAACATGGCTATGGATGATACCATCCGGCAAGAGCACCCGGTTGATGTGACCATGACCCAGGGAGTCTAACCGGTGGACATTGACCCCGGCAGTTGCGTGGCATAGTCATGCGTTAAGGCGGGCCTGTAGCTCAATTGGTCAGAGCGGAGCGCTCATAACGCTTAGGTTGGGGGTTCGAGTCCCTCCGGGCCTACCATGAATTCCCCTTCGTTCGCCTCGCCCGGAAAACTCTGCCTTGACTCGAGGGTTTCGGGATTTCCTGACGCACGCGGCAACATCAGTTCGGCCTTCAGTCCACCGAGGTCTCCGCTGTTGCCGAGCCGTACGGTTCCGCCATGAGCTTCGGCTATATCCTTTGCAATCGTTAGCCCAAGGCCAACGTTCATTCCCGGGGACTCTCCTTCGGCCGTGTCCAACCGCAAGAATGCAACAAAGACCGAGCGTCTTTCCTCTGCCGGAATTCCTGGCCCATTGTCTTCAACAATGAACCGGACCCGATTGTCAGCCAGGGTAACCGTGAGACGGGTCGCATCGCCAAAGCGGCATGCATTTGACAGAAGATTGTCGATTGCTCTCGTCAGCGCTGTCTTGCGGCCGAGAAAAAATCCCTTGTCATTTCGGTCGGCAGGGAGTTTCAGTTCAATCCTGTCTCCCGAACGCTGGCGGTTCCGGACAATGTTCTCCGCCAACTCCATCGCGAATATCTTCGTGACCTTCTCGTCGGCAATATCACTCGAAAACGCAAGGAACTCGTCGATGATGTGCTCCATTTCGTCGACATCGCGGTAGACTTGCCTGATTTCTTCGCCATCAGGCAGGAACGACAACGAAAGCCTCATGCGCGTCAGAGGTGTTCTCAGGTCGTGACTGACCTTCGACAGGATCAGGGTTCTCTGTTTGACGTGGCTGGCGATGCGATCCCGCATGGTCAGAAATGCATTTCCGGCGCTTCGAACTTCAAGCGCTCCTCTCGGTACGAATTTGACGCTCTGACCCATCCCGAACGCCTCGGCCGCACTTGCAAGCCCGGAAATCGGCAGGATCTGATTTCGCAGAAAGACGATTGCAATCGCAGTTGACAATACCGCGGCCAGAACCATCGCGACCAGCAACTGGTGCGGATTCCGTGCTGACACCAGTTGCCGCAAGAAGACGATTTCGTGGGGTCCGGCCAGGGTGTTCACACACAACACGACCTGTTTGCTGTTGGTCAGGAGATCGACAGCCTGAAGGTTGGGTACCTCCCGTCTCAAGACGTTAGTCACGTAAATCCCGGTCACATCAGTCATGCCCCTGCGGTCAGTTTCAGGACATCCAATGTTGTCTGGCAGCCTGCTCGCGGAAATCTCGAATCGCTGAGTCAACTCCTCCAGGCGCCCGATTGCCTCGCCGTCGTGAACGGACAGTTCGATCTGTGAGACAATGTAACCGATATTGGCAGCCAACGAGGTCGTCATCCGAATGGTCACGTCGTGAAAGAGTCGATCGACAAAATACGCGCCGACCACGATCTGGACAAAGACGATGGGCGTCATCAGAATCATGATGGATCGCCCGAACAGGCTCCTCGGCGTTATCGCCCTGATTCTGAGGCTGAGCATGACAGGAACGGGATATGGATTGCGGACCCGGCGTGCAAGCCTGCCCAGGAAAGCAGTTGCCGAACCATTCGCATATCATCCTTTCGATCGAGACGAGATGCGGGATAGCAGATCCCGGATTCCGAGAGACTCGTGGCCACGAGGCGACCGGCGATTGGATTGGGAAAATGGTCAATCCAGTTTGCTTCAAGGGGGCTGCGTATCGCGTCGGCACGCTTGTGACGGACTGAAGCGAAAACGTATTGGGATCGTACGGAAAATGACATGCTGAATCCGTTCGTGACAGACCACAAGGTTCAGGTCGGTGTCGCCCTCGAACTCGCACCCGGCCTCAGGGTTGTCACGGCACCAAATCCGGGACCCATGACGTTTACGGGTACGCAGACGTATCTTCTCGGCGTTAACCGGGTTGCGATCATTGATCCTGGCCCCGATGACGGCGCCCATCTCGAGGCTTTGCTCAATGCGACGACAAATGCCTGCGTTACCCACATTATCGTGACGCACGCGCATGTGGATCATTCACCGCTTGCAAGACGTCTTTCTCGCAGGCTTGATGTTCCCGTTTACGGATTCAGGAAGCCGGCACCGGCGAAAGAGCATGATCGTCAACTCGATGCGATCCCCTTTAAGCTGGAGGGCGGTGAAGGAATTGATCACGGCCACCGTGTCGATGTGGACCTCCGCGATGGCTCAGTCCTCGAGGACGGGGAATGGGAGCTTGAAGCGCTTCATACCCCGGGCCATCTTTCCGATCATCTTTGCCTTGCGTGGCGGAGTACCGGAAGTGTGTTCACGGGCGACCACATCATGTCGTGGGCAACGACGATGGTTTCACCTCCTGACGGAGACATGCGGGCGTTCATGAATTCGCTTGAGCGGATGGCGAAGCGGCAAGGCGACAGAACCTACTTTCCCGGTCACGGCGGACCGGTGGAAGATCCCCAGGCCATGATTGACTGGCAGATCAGGCACCGCCTCGTGAGAGAAAGCCAGATTCTAGACAGCTTGTCGGAGAAACAGTTCACTCCGAATGAACTTGTGCGACGGATTTATGCGAACATTGACAGAAGGCTAGTTCCCGCTGCGGAGCGCAATGTACTGGCCCACCTGATTGACCTTTCCAATCGTGGATTGGTCGAACCGAAATCCCGGGGAAACCCGCTCGGCCCCTACAGGTGCATCTGAGGCAGCAGAGCTTCGCTAGGGCGGTCCTGGCACCGATCAGCCGGTTCAATCGATGCCGATTCCGTGCAGCATTTACTTTCTTTCCTCCAGCAGCCGGGCGGAGAACCAGTTCATTGTTCCAGTGCATGACCCTGGGAAGCCGCCAACGATCTGGCTTTGTGCAGACCCGATTGTTTTCATTGCGCGCCTGCCCAGTTTGCCCACAAATCCTGTAGACTGGATTCCTGCAGCCTGTTATATGACGCGCGCTTCTCATAATGGCGGTTTTGTTCCGGCGTAGCTCAGCGGTAGAGCAGTTGACTGTTAATCAATTGGTCGTAGGTTCGATCCCTACCGCCGGAGCCAACAAAAACAAAGGGTTACGTAAAATTGAGAGCACGCCGGAACGGCCCGTGTCACCAATTTATCACCGCTCTTGCAAAATGCCTTTCAGTGACCGCTATCATGGTTGCCCCAGTCGCGCCTGGGAGTCCGCAGACCGAACCGATTGACGAATTTTGCAAACGTTCACTCGAAAGCGCTTTGCAGAACCTCGTTGAAGTATTGGAATTGCACAGGGACATTTTCGAAGGCGAAGCGGAAAATTACCGCCGGCTTTCCGAAATGACATTGCATTTGTCAGATTCGAGATTGCGTGAAATTATTGTCAGTCGCGCCGCCGAAATGGACAGTAACGCCTGATTCGCCAAATTGTTGCGCAGAACATATGCCAGTTGCGTCGCGCCCTGATTGACCGTGCAACCGTACGACAGGGGAGAAATGGAAATGAGAAAACCCGACACTTACACCAAGGCCATTCTGACGGTAATTGCCGTTGCCCTAACGTTTTTTCCGGGCAACAGATTTTCTGACCACGAGGCGCGATTGCGAACAATCGAATAGGGTTGAGCAATGAAAGCCTTCGTTATCTCGGAGAACCCCAAGGAGTCATTGAACGCGGGTCCAAAAGGGATCCTTGTTTTGTGATAGTGGTTCGATAATCATTTGCGGGAAAAACGGATCTCGGAACTGCCGACCGTGCCGAATCGCCCGAAATGTCGCAATCCAGCACTTCCGAAGCGACCTAAAGATGCCCCCACGCGGGGGACAAAAGCCTAGAAAGTCTTTCGTGCGCCCAGCGGCTATATTTTGGCCATAACATCGATTTCTCAATATGCGAGAATTAAGTGCATCAACCAATTTTCGCGCCCGTGTAGCACGGTGAACAGAGCATCCGCCGCCGGACGGTCGGTTGAAACATGATTCCACAGTTCGCGCATGGTCGCTCGGGTCGGTCGCGCAAAGGTGGATCGCGGCGAAGTCCCGACCGTCCCCGAAATTCGGACGGGTCAACCTTGGCTTCCAACTCCGTCAGGCTTTCGCCGGCGGGCTTGACAAGGTTCGCCCCGGTCGCCCGCCGCGTCAATGAAGTGACGGCCCGTGCCGCGTTCCGTGTCCGGATTCGGCTTCATCCGCGAAGATGATTGGACCGTCAGGGTTGATTGCCGTTTCCCGCCCGGACACTCCGGCGAGTAGCTTTGCGGTGTGACCGATGATCATGCGCCTGAAGGTCCCGGCTTGACAGATGATGCAACCGCCCGTCAGTGACGCCGCCAATGAACCGACCGCGAAGTCAATCGCCTCGATGTCGGTCGCCGCTTCTTTCGCCAAGCCGACATGCGCCTTGATGATCTGGAGACACTCCCGCCGCGCCAATGCGTGTCTATCGGTATTGTCCGGCTTGTCGCCCATTTCGCCATTCCAGTCCTGCCAGGCGCATTGCTTCGGCGTCTTCTTTCTCGGCGTCTCGAAACGTCTTGTAGGCCGCCGCCCGCCTCGAGACGGCCCTTGAACGTCCGTCTTCATCGAAAGCCCGCAACGCTTCGAAATGCACCATTGCGGCCGGATTCAGCTTGGCCCGCAATTCGGTCCGGATCATGCGCCCGATTGGTTCAACCGTTCCCGTCCAGAACCGCCGCCATGCCTCGCGTTGTCCTGCGCCATCGCCTGAAGCGTTGAACAGTGTCGGCGAGATACCGAACGCGCCGCAAATGTCGCGACCGGCTTCCGTTCGCAATGCTTCCGTCACGGTGTCCGGTGACGGTTGCAGCCGTGCCGGTGTGAAGTTCCGTCCAGGTGCTGTCTACAGTCCGCTTGTTGCAAGCCCCACGTCCGCGACAACTACGCCGCCCTTGCGGATATTCAACTCCTGTTTTCCGGTTTGGTCCGGCGTTCCAACAAGCGTCACCAGTGCCGTGACGGGCATTTTCATTTCTTTGGCAAGTGCCGCCTCGATCCGCGCAGCGAGCTCGCCCGAAGCACTGGACCGGCGCAACGGAGATTGCCCCCGCAACGGTGTCCGGTAATCCGCGCCGATTCGGAAATGCAGAACGGCCGCGCCCGAATTGGTGTCTGTCGTAGAACTGCTCGGCCCGAATGTGTCGGTTCGGTAAAACCATGTTTCCGGGTCCGCCATGCCCCGAACGTCCCAGCCCGAAGCCGAAATGAGTTTCAGGCCGTCGCCCGAAGTGTCGATGACAAATACCGCCCGCCTCAAGACGCAAGGCTACGGCCCGTGAACGCCAGGACAACGGGACTCACCGGCGACAACAGGGCTCTGATACAAAAGGACGGAAACAACGGGATCGCTACAACAGGGAAAGACGCTGCAAACCACCCAAAATATCGCGTATCATTCCAGCTGCTAACCGTCCGACGCTGCATCTTTCATATCCGACGCGCGCCTTGACGGATCAAGCGGTGGGTTCGTTATCGAGCAGGGAAACGCATGGTTCCCAGCGAAAGGCGGCTGATCCGGTGAGGAATGGTCCGGTCGTGCCTGTCCAGTTCGCGTCAGATCATAGAGAGACGTTCAGGATCCGTGCCAATGAAATGGGGACAGTGGCCCGAGACGATCAGGCATCTCGCCGCAAGTCCGTTCCGGCCCGCCAACGGGCGGCACCTGACCGCGTGCCATCGCTATGACCTTCATTGTCGCGCACTGATGGCAAATGGCGCTTCTCGCCAAGATCTTGTATGCGCGTGATCAGTTACACTTCGCAAAGATGGCCATGGCATTGAACCGGTCTTGTCTGAAAAGGAAAATACGTGACGCTCATTCGGACAACTGACCAACTCGCAAAATTCTGCAGGTGTTGTTCGCGCTATCCATATGTCGCTGTCGATACGGAATTCATGCGGGATACGACCTACTTCCCCCAACTTTGTCTTGTCCAGATCGCGGCACCAGATCAGGGAAAAGAACTGGTTGCAGCTGTCGATACCCTGTCTGACGACCTGTCACTGGACCCGATCTACGAGTTGTTTGCGAATCCGTGCGTGACGAAGGT
This sequence comes from Paracoccaceae bacterium, assembly GCA_963664045.2. Lineage (GTDB taxonomy): Bacteria > Pseudomonadota > Alphaproteobacteria > Rhodobacterales > Rhodobacteraceae > JAPPHA01. The sequence continues at coordinate 57,094 of CAXXGT010000013.1, forward strand.
CTTTCATTCGGCACGCCAGGACCTGGAAATCTTCTACCTCGATCGGAAGGTTTTTCCGCAGCCGTTTTTTGACACGCAAATCGCAGCAATGGCATGCGGTTACGCCGAGCAGGTCAGTTACGAGGCCTTGGTCCGCTTGATCGTCAATCGGCCTCTCGACAAGTCACGGCAATTTTCCGCATGGAACAGGCGGCCTCTCACGAGGCGGCAACTGGACTACGCACTCGGTGACGTGATCCATCTCCGCGTGATCTACGAGCACCTGGTGGCCGAACTGACCAGACTTGACCGTGGTTGGTGGCTGGATGAGGAATTCGTGGGATTACTCAGGCCCGAACTCTACGCGATTGATCCAGAAAATGCCTGGAAGAGGCTGAAAACAAAAAACGTTTCGGCAAGGTACATGGCAGCAATTCGTCAAATCGCGCAATTCCGCGAAGAAATCGCTCAACGACGGAATGTTCCGAGGAACCGGGTCTTGAGCGACAAGGCCATGGCAGAGCTTTCGTCAGCCCGGCCGACTGATCTTTCCGCGCTGGAAAAGTGCCGGCAATTGCCGGGTCACCTGAAGAAAGGGAGCTTTGCCCAGGGATTGATCAAGGCCGTTCGCCGAGCCCAGGCCTTGCCAGCCGGGGACGCGCCTGCGCGGACGCCGGTAAGAAGACGGGCGGTGGCGAATCACGGGTTCCTTGATCTGTTGCGGGCCCTCTTGAAGGCCAATTCCGTGACGGCCGGGGTGGCGCCATCACTGATCGCAACGACTGCGGAACTGGAAATGATCGCTGCAGGCGAGACGTGTGGCCGCGTTTTCACAGGCTGGAGGAACGAAATATTCGGTCGCGACGCCCGGAGGCTGGCAAATGGGGAAATTGCCCTCAAACGGGAACAGGACGGCGTGCGAATCGTTGCGACCGGGATCGAGAATATTCCGTCCGGCTGACCTGAACGAGGACCTTCACGCGCTCCGGTCAGATCGTGAGTTCAATTGAATTCTGTTTTCCGATCACCCGTATCCGGTCGTTCCTGTTGAGTGTGCTATTGGGGATGAACGTTGCAATCGCGAGATCAACCGGCGCATTACCCGCGGATTGGGATGCTTGTGCATCGGGACCCGGCATGAGCCCCCGGACTTCGTAAACAAGCGTTTCCTGGTCGCCGTTTTGCCCCCTTGCGTCTGCGACTCTATGGAGGCGAACGGAATGAAAGCCCGGAATTCCCGATTTTGCGTTCACCAAAAGGATCGATCCCGAAGTCGTCGGTTCGAGGCTTACCGTAACGACCAGGTCTGCAAGCCTCCCGGAATCCTGGCCACCGGCGAGACCCTCATCCCCTGCAGTTTCCCCGACCACCTGCCGGTCTTCTGAAACCGGCTGCTCTTCGTCGGAACCAAACCAGTCCATGGGATTGTACCAGGAAGAACCGCCGCCTCCGCTACAGGCGGCAACGGTGAAGACTATGGAGAGGGCGCCCAGCATTCTCAGGATTGACCCAGGACCACGAATTCGTTTCCATCCTTCTGAAATACTGTCTCGCATGCCGATTCCTTGAAAAATGAGTCAACTGATTGCCGGTGCCCGGGAACCGATGCGCCCGGCAGCGAACCGAGAATACCGTATTTCATCTCATTCGTCATCGGCGGTTTCCAGGAAACTTCAACGTTCAGGGGGGCGATGGAGCCACGCGGTTTCGAAGTCGAATTTTGACAGTTGTCGACAAAGTGATTTCTTCGGAGAGTCTTGTCACTGCTCCTCAATGCAGGTCGCTTCGTTCGGCTGCCGACGTGATTTCCGTCCGTTCGAAACTGTCCGGGAGCGGTGCGGACCGCGCTGCAGGAACGTCGTTGTCTCGGCAGGAACTGCCATATGAATTCCCCGCGTCGGCAGCGCTTGCGTTGCTCCGGGTCGATACGGTCTCGAACGTCGGAACGCGTGTTTTGCGACCGGTGCGCAGGTGGAAGTTACCGAGCAATCGAGCTTCGCGGATTCGACGAGGTCAGTTCACAGGACCGGGCGAATTGTGTACAACGCGTCACGGGCTTGACCGGGCAGGCATTTGGTGACGAGATCCGGTGCATGCCCCGAACGGACAAACAAATGATCGGCTCTGGTAAGGGAGTCGCCGTCCATGCAGGAATCCTTCGATGACATCGTCGAGACATTCGCTTATCTCGATGACTGGCAGGATCGCTACGGTTACATTATCGAGCTCGGACGCGCGATGCCCCCGCTCGACGATTCGTTTCGAATTGCGGAGACCAAGGTAGACGGGTGCGCATCCCAAGTCTGGATTGTGCCTCGAATTGAAGGTATCGGCGATTCGGCCCGTTTCTTTTTCGACGGAGATTCTGATGCGATGATCGTTCGCGGACTGATCGCCATTCTGAAATCCTATTATTGCGGATGCAAGCTGAATGAAGTCGCCCGCCTCGATGCACTTGGTGCGTTCACGCGCCTTGAACTTGACCAGCACCTGACTTCGCAACGCTCGAACGGGTTACGCTCGATGATCGGAAGAATTCAATCGTTCGGCCGGGAACATGTAGCCTGAAACGACATTCTTGCATTCAGTTCAGGACCGAACGGAGGCGGTTGTGGAAGATCTCGGGACTAGGTTTCAAGGCTTGACTTGCACGGGTGGGGAGGGCGGGCCTTTCCGCACAAGTCCGGTCTTCCGGCCAATTTGACATGGGGCGACGCGACATGTCCCGACTTCGGAATCCGATTTCCCGCGTGCTCGAAGATCGGGGTTGGTTGCTCGCCGACGGTGCGACCGGAACAAACCTGTTCAATATGGGCCTCGTGTCCGGCGACGCGCCCGAGTTTTGGAACGAGAATCATCCTGATCGAATTCGCGCCCTCTACCAGGGCTCGGTCAATGTCGGTGTCGACCTGTTCCTGACGAACAGCTTTGGCTCGAATGCTGCGAGGCTCCGTCTGCATGGAGCTCAAACAAGAGCGAGAATGCTCTCGAGGATCTCGGCTGAGATTGCCCGCGAAGTCGCCGACCGTGCCGGCAGAAATGTGATCGTTGCCGGTTCGATGGGGCCAACCGGAGAACTCATTGAGCCTCTTGGCCAGCTGTCATTCTCTTCGGCCGTGGAAATCCTTGCCGAGCAGGCAGACGGCCTGGTTGCCGGGGGAGTTGACCTGATCTGGGTCGAAACGATGTCGGCCCTCGAGGAATTGGCGGCGGCCAGGGACGCGATCAGCGCAACAGGCGTACCGTGGTGCGCAACGATGAGTTTTGATACGGCCGGTCGGACGATGATGGGTGTCACCGAGGCCGATCTCGTCACCGCGGTCCACGGAAGTGACCCGTTGCCGTTGGCTGCGGGGGCCAATTGCGGTTTGGGAGCTCCGGATCTCTTGCGGACTGTCCTCGGGTTCGTCGATGCAGGAATGACATGCCCGATTATCGCCAAGGCCAATGCCGGAATTCCGAGATTCCGTCACGGAAAGATCCGTTACGATGCATCTGTCGAAACAATGGCAAACTATGCTGTGCTGGCACGAGACTGCGGTGCTTCCATCATCGGCGGCTGCTGCGGAACCACGGCTACGCACCTTGATGCGATGCGTGTCGCTCTTGAACGGACCGGCCGAAGTGAACGGCCTGGACTCGAAATGATAACCAGCCAACTCGGTGAATTCGTTGGCCGGCTTCCTGAGGCCCGCGACAGTTTGCACCCAGGCAAGTCGGAACGCTTGACCAGAAGACGAAATCGAAAACGGCAATCCGACCAAGGTGACCGGCATTTGACCGACGATTTGTCGAATTGAAGCAGAACCCGGTCGCATTTGGAACATGGCCGACTTCCATATGATGGAGATTTCGTGCACAAGGTGAGGCCTGCATCACCGTAGGGCAGTTGAGGGCAGAAATGTCGGAATATGACGAAGAAGACGATATCATCCTGTCGGAATTGCCGGATGATGAACTCGTCCCGCAGATGCACGACGACCTGTATGACGGTCTCAATGAAGAAATCGAGGAAGGAGTCAGAATTCTTCTGGACCGCGGATGGACGCCGTACAAGGTCCTGACCGAAGCACTCGTCGAAGGCATGAGAATCGTCGGGATCGACTTTCGCGACGGGGTACTGTTCGTCCCGGAAGTCCTGTTGGCGGCCAACGCGATGAAGTCGGGAATGGCTATCCTCAAGCCTTTGTTGGCGGAGACCGGCGCTCCTCGCGTCGGAACGATGGTCATTGGAACCGTCAAGGGCGACATCCACGATATCGGGAAGAATCTCGTGACCATGATGATGGAAGGCGCGGGGTTTGACGTTCAGGACCTTGGAATCAATAACCCGGTGGAAAACTACATTGAGGCGCTGGAAGCCGGCGAAGTCGACATCTTGGGAATGTCAGCCTTGCTGACGACGACCATGCCGTACATGAAGGTGGTCATCGATACGATGGTCGAAAAGGGCATGAGGGACGATTACGTCGTGCTGGTGGGAGGCGCACCGCTGAACGAGGAGTTCGGCAAAGCGATCGGGGCAGATGCATATTGCAGGGACGCGGCCGTCGCGGTCGATACCGCGAAAGAGTTCATGGCCAGAAAGCACAATCAGTTGATGGCTGCCGCGAAGAGCGATGGAACCTGATGACGTAACGCCTGTTCGATCGGAGGCCAGTTCATCATCCGGCCAGGCTGCCGCACGGATTCTGGTCATTGCCTGTGGGGCGCTTGCGCGCGAAATCCTCGAGCTGATTGAACGAAACGGATGGGCACATATCGAGCTCAGGTGCCTTCCCGCCAAGCTTCATCTTCGCCCGGAGCTCATCACTGACGCGGTCGCATCCGCCGTTCTGGAAGGCGGTGAGGCGTACGACGATATTTTCGTGGCGTATGCGGACTGCGGTACAGGTGGTCGATTGGAAAAACGATGCCGGGAACTCGGCGTCACGATGATCGCCGGACCGCACTGCTACAGTTTTTTCGAAGGAAACGACGTGTTTCTGGAACGTGCGGAAGACGAGATGTCGACCTTTTACCTGACTGACTTCCTGGTGCGGCAATTCGATGCGTTTGTCTGGAAACCACTGGGCCTTGACCGCCATCCGGGATTGAGGGACCAGTATTTTGGAAATTACGAAAAGCTGGTCTACCAGTCGCAGAAGGAAAATGCGGACTTGCAGGCAAAGGCGAGAGACTGTGCAGAGCGCCTGAACCTGATCTACGAATATCGGTTTACCGGATTTGGGGACCTGGAGAATTCGCTTTCAGAATTTGTTACGCGAACGCAGCCCGTGGCACGGTCGCAATTGGCGAATTCATGACGCGCCCCTGTCCTGGTAGTCGGATCGTTTCAACCTGTATTTGGCCAGCTTGTCATTCAATGTCCGCCTGGGAATTGACAAGTCTTTCGCGACCTCCGCGACCAAACCGTTATTTTGCCTCATGGAGATCTCAATCAACATGTGTTCGAACGCGTCGAGTTGTTGTCTGAGTGAACCGACTCCCTTCGATTGCGTGTGTGGGATCGAAGACTCGCCAGGCGACAGGAGTTCCGCAAGCGAAAAGTTCCCGCGACGGTTACTCAAGACTGCCCGCTCGGCAACCTGAATCAATTGACGGACGTTTCCGGGAAAGTCGGAATTCAGAAGTAATATAGCGTCTTCGGGTGTGACGGTCGGCGGCATACAGCCATATTCTTCCGAAAACATGCAGGTCAATCGGTTGAACAGGGGAAGAATGTCCTCGGACCTTTCGCGCAGTGGCGGAACACTGATCCTGACTCTGGCAACACGATCGATCAGGTCCTGACGAATTGGCCAATCCGTGGAAGCCTGTTCGGATTGCTGGGTGGAAACGGCAATTATTCTGAACCGGGCACGATCGCGGATTTTCGTTTCTTCGATCCGTTGCAACATGCGAGCCTGCAGTGGTGGCGACAGGGCGAAGAAGTCCTCCATACACAAACTTCCTCCAAGGGACTGATCGATCAACGGTAACCCCTCATCCATGGGTCCGAAGAGTTGTCGTCCAAGTTCGTCTTCGGCAAATGCGTCGCAGTTGACCACGATGAACCGTTTGCCCTGGCGCGGTCCACACGCGTGCAGCGCGCGCGCAATCGTGCTTTTTCCGGTGCCAATCTCGCCCGTGATCAGGACATGGCCGTCGGCTTGGCTGGCGTCCAGGATTTCCTCCCGAAGTTGACGCATTGCCGCGCTTTCGCCGACCAACCTGTTTTGCAGGTTTGCGATTCCGGAAAGCTCCCGCCTGAGCGCCCGGTTCTCAAGCGTCAAGCTTCGCGCTTGGGACGCTCTCTTTGCAAGGTCCGCCATTCGGTCAGGGTCGAATGGTTTTTCGAGGAAGTCGTAAGCGCCCAGCTGCATTGCCTCGACCGCGAGTTTGACCTTGCCGTACCCGGTTATCATGATCACCGGCAACTGGGGGTCGATCATCTGAATGCGCCTGAGAAAACCGAGTCCGTCGATCCCGGGTAACATGACGTCGGAAATCACGATGCCGGGGTAGTCGGCGTCAATGTCCTGCAAAGCCTGTTCAGCGCTCTCGTAGGTCCTTGGAATATAGCCCGACAGTTCAAGCCACTGCCGGAGTGATTCCCTGACGTCGAATTTGTCGTCGACGATCGTTACCGCCATCTGTTCCGACATGGCTTACTCCAAGGAAATCGATTGGTTGGAATGGGTTACAGGCAATCGGAAGTGAAAGACTGCACCTTGGTAGGTTTCGTTCTCCGCCGTCAGCCCACCACCCAGGTCTTTCGCAATCCCCGAGGAAATGGCCAATCCGAGGCCCAGGCCCTGGGACTTCGCGGTAAAAAAAGGCAGGAACGGTTTGTTCAGATCTTCGAGGCCGATACCATTGTCCTTTACTGACAGTGTGGCGAATGAGTCGTCAACGTCCAGCCTGAGTTCAAGTTGTTTGTCGTCGAGGTTGGCCATGGCATCGAGAGAATTCCTGATCAGGTTGACGATGACCTGGTCAAGCAAGACAAGGTCACCGGTTACCATGACAGGTTCTTCCGGCACCTTTGTCGTGACCTTGACTCCCGTTTGCTCAATCTCCGCGGTCATCATCGCCAATGAAGAGTTGATTGCGCCGCGAAAGTCCAGTTCGATAAACCTGTCAGTGTTCTCGCGGGCATGTGCCTTAAGCTGATCGATGATATTCGCCATTCGGACGACGAGGTCGTCAAGTTCACCGATCTTTTCGAGCGCTTCCTTCGGGTCGTCCCGATCAAGTAAAGTTCGGGAACTCGCCAAGTACGTGCGCATTGCCGATAGTGGTTGGTTCAGCTCGTGACCGACAACGGCCGACAATTCGCCCAGTGCGGCAAGCTTCTCTGATTTCAAAAGGTCCCTCCGCGTCTGTTCCAGATCCTTCTCGGTACGTTTGCGTTCAATAATTTCCTGTTCAAGCCGGGCATTCAGGAGGCGGAGTTCACGAGACTCGGTCTTGAGACGAAATTGTTGCCGATGCAACAACCAGAAGATCAGGCTCGATAACAGTATCGCAAATACGATAACTTCAAGGGCCAAAATCTGGTTGATCTTGGCACGGTCCGTAGCGAAGTCCGAAAGCTTGACGAGCCTCCATCCCTGAAAGGGGATCGACGATTCCACCCGGGCAAACGATTGCCCGCGGAAGTGCACGTCAACCGGAACCTGAAGCCATGCGCTCGCCTTGCGAAATGCCTGCCGAGATCTCGAAACCGGGGTTGAATCTGCAAGAGCCGTTTCCTCCGTCTTGCCATGGAAGCGGTTTTCCGTTGAAAACAATATTGTTCGTGAAGAGTCTGTCGCGAAAATGATCCCCTCCTGGTCCGGAAGGGTTTCGAACAAAGATCCGAGGTTGATTTCAGCCACGACAACGCCAATGGATTTCCCATCGTGTTCAATACGACGGCTGTAGAAATGCCTTTGAATTCGGTCCTCAAGCATTTCGCTTGTAAACACAGTATCGTCAGTACGAAGCGCATTGATGAAAAATGCCCTTTCGTTGTGCATCTCCGTCAATCTTTCACGTTCGGTCGTCGCGACCAGGCGACCGATATCGTTTAGCAAATGGAGGCTTTTTGAACCGACGGTTTTCTGGAGATCGAAAAGCTGCACTGACGTATGCGCAAATGTCTTCGTCACGAGATCTTCAATCAGACTTGAGTCCCGCGAAAGGTGCAGCGGTACCAGTGACATCCGGTTGAGTTCGCTGACGATTTGACCGCCAATGACGGCAAGCTGGTGTTCGATTTCATTCCGCGTGGCCAGAATGTACCTGTCGGAAAGGTACCGGTTACTCATCCAGATGAGCCCCACCGCGGTCAGGACCAGCAGGAGGATCCCGAAACGTATTGTCCACAATTCGTGGATGTATTTCCGACCACGGTGAAAGCTTGTGCTGACGGTCATGCCTCGAGTCTTGACATACCGGTTGGTTCACGAAAGACGAAAGACGAAGACAACAGACATATTTCGTATTCACCCTGGACCGCGTGTATCGTTGGCTGGCATTCTGACGGTTGTGGCAGCGTACCGTCATGGGTTTCCCTGTCCCCAATCTTTGTCTTCACAACGACCGATGTCCTGACCATGTCTTCACTCTTTGCCCGTGTCCGCGTCTCCCCGATCCAGGCCGCTCGAAATCACTCAACTGCTCGCCAGGCTGGAGACGAGACCCTCGAAGAGTCGCAGACCTCCGGTTCCACCCGTCAACGGTTCGACGCGACGTTCAGGATGGGGCATGATACCAAGGATCCTTCGATTTCGCGACAGGACTCCCGCAATGGAGTCCTGCGAACCGTTCGGATTGTTCTCGTATCGAAATGCGACCCGGTTTTCGTCTTCAAGGCGGTTCAGTGTCTGCCGGTCTATCCTGTAGTTGCCGTCGTGATGGGCGATCGGCATTTGGACGCATTCATGTCGATCGAGCAGGCAGGTAAAGGCCGAGTCCGTGGTTTCAACCGAGAGTTCCACTTCTTTGCACAGAAACCTGAGTCCTGAGTTTCTCATGAGCGTTCCGGGTAACAGTCCCGCCTCGGTCAGAACTTGAAAACCGTTGCATATTCCAATGATGTGCCCGCCTTTTTTCGCGAATTCCATGACTGACTTCATGATAGGGGAATGTGCCGCGATTGCACCGCACCGCAGGTGGTCGCCGTAAGAGAACCCGCCAGGAATTCCGATCACGTCGAGCTTCGATGGCAGACAACTGTCCTTGTGCCAGACAAGGTCCACGGTTGAGCGTACATTTGCCGCACGTTGGAAAGCGATCATGAGATCCCGATCACAGTTGGACCCCGGAAACTGGATGACGGCTGCCCGCATCAGGGGATCATTATGTCGAAATCTTCGATGACGGAATTGGCCAGCAATTCGGTACACATCGCATGAACCGCTGGTCTCGCCGTCTCGGCTTCGTCCGTTTCGAGGTCCAACTCAATGAGTTTTCCGACCCGGACTTCGTTGATCCCGTTGTACCCGAGGCGTTCCAACGCCGAACGAACGGCCTCACCTTGCGGGTCAAGGATTCCCTTTTTGACAGTTACGTAGACCTGGACCTTCATCGGGGCTGATCTCCCGAAAGGAGGCGTCAACCGGTACGTCTCGGCACAACGGCATTGTTGCCGGGCAAGAGATCGAGTCGACGCGCGACTTCGGCATACGCCTCGGACAGACTGCCCAGATCCTGCCGGAAGACATCCTTGTCCAGTTTTTTCCCGGAATCGATGTCCCACAAACGACAGGAATCGGGGGTGATCTCGTCTGCCACGATCAAGCGGTGAAAGTCACCATCATATTGCCGACCGATCTCGATCTTGAAATCCACCAGACGGATTCCCACGGCAAAAAGGAGTCCTGACATGTAGTCATTGACGCGCAATGCAAGCGTCACCATGTGTTCCACGTCGTGCTGGCTTGCCCAGTTGAATGCATAGATATGCTCTTCGGCGACAAGCGGATCGCCGAGATCGTCATTCTTGTAGCAGAACTCGACGACCGGTCGGGGCAGGGGGGTTCCTTCTTCGATTCCCAACCGTTTCGCCAAGGTACCGGCGGCGTAGTTGCGCACCACGACTTCAAGGGGAATGATCTCGACAGCACGAACAAGCTGTTCCCGCATGTTGAGGCGGCGAATGAAATGCGTGGGAATTCCGACGGAATCGAGACCTACCATGACATGCTCGGAAATCCGGTTGTTCAGGGCTCCCTTCCCCTCGATCACATCCCGTTTCTTGGAATTGAATGCCGTCGTGTCATCCTTGAAGTACTGAACGATGGTGCCCGGTTCAGGGCCCTCGAACATGATTTTGGCTTTACCCTCGTAGATCTTCTTGCGACGCGCCATGCGTTCTCGCTCCTGCCTTTGATCAAGACTGGTGAAACACGATTGGCTTGTAAAGAATTCACCCAATCTGGGCAAGCTAGTGTCCGCCAGAAAACCCCCTCTTTTCGGCGACGGCGGGTTACGATTTTCGACGGAACTGGATGCTGCGCTGCGGCAATTCACCCGGCTTCGGGATATTGACGCGTCCCGGACGGCTGGTTTCCTGCCTTTGGCACCGAATTTCGCGGCTTTCGCCATCATCAGCCCATAGGGGGCCGTTCCCGCTCCGGGCGGGCGACGAATGAACCGGTGTTTCGGGAGCGCCGTCAGGCGGCGCGTCGTCGCCGCGCCTTTCGACGCAGCAGAAGGCCGATGCGGTGGATGTTGAGGGCGACCACGGAAAGCGCCACCACGCGGGCGAAGCCCTCCGCTCCGTACGCCAGGATCCGGTCGAGACCGCGGTGCTCGAGGTTGTTGATCGCCGATTCCACCGCCGGATGCTGGCGTCGCATCGCCACGAACTCGTCACCCTGCTCGCGCTCACGCTCCGCCTTGTTGAGGTAGCCCTTCTTCGGCAGCACGTTGTGATCGAGCAACTCGTCAAGGCGAACCCGGTTTCCGGGGCTGTGAAAGCCGCGATCGAAGCTCACCGCGCGAAGATCGGGAAACCGTGCCTGGGCGGCCTCGACCATCGGGACCGCGTAGTCCACGTCGCTGCCCTCCCACATGATCTCGTGATGCAGGACGAAGCCGTGCCGGTCTTCCAGGATGCAGACCGGAACCCCCAGTTCCACCGGACATCCCGCCTTGCCCTTCGCGATCCAGCGCGTGTGCGGCTCGAAGATCGAGAACACTTTCTCGTCCTGCGGGATGGTCTCGCCCTTGAGAAGACGGCGGTCGATCTGGTCGATCTGACGCTTCGCATGTGCAATGTAGCCCTCGATCTCCACGATCTCCCAGGCCTTCACGCCATGCGCGACCAGATCCGCAAGGCTCGCCTCCGCACGCGCGACAAGCTCGAGGCAGCGCCCGAGATATGCCTCCACATCCTCCGGACGCGCCCGCCGCGTTGCCCGTACCTTGTGGAACAACCGCCGCACCAGCCGCGTCAGGTGCTTCCATTGGCGCCAGCCACCAACACCGCTCTTCGCCGCCGCACGGCCCACCGCACGGATCAGGCAGCGCATCGCGTCCCACAGGAGACTGACATCCGTCGGATAGTGCACGTCGGTCTCGACCACGAAGCTGTCACAGCGCCCGCCCAAGGGCGCGCCAGGCTTTTTTCTCGCGACCGCATGGCCGCTCTCCACAACCAGATCATTGACCGCAACAAGCAGTTCAGGGCGCAGAAGGCTCACATTGTCCACCAGCCTCTGGTAGCCGTAGCGATAATCGTCCCAGACATCCCCATGGCCAAGGAACCGGCGCAAGGTCTTGTGCTCGTTCACAAGCTCGTGGAGACGGTCGAAATCGCACCCGAGACCCTGCTTGATCACCCCCATCACGAGGATCCGCCACATCTCCATGCCCGGCCGGCCGACCTTCCTGTCGATGCCGGGAAGGATGTGCTCGTCGAGGAGTGCGAACAGCCGGGAGCGGAAATGCTCGTCGGCGTGGAGATGCTGCAGTCCCAGCAGCAGGGCCGGGATGTCGTCCCTGGACTTGAGGTCCAGTTCGATGTCTTCGATGTGAACCTCGCCAAGTGTCATCTGCGGATTGCGTACCTGTCTCATCCTTGCCTCGCGAAGAAGTGTGCAAATCGGCCCGAATTGGGCCAAAAGGGGCTGAAAACGGGATTTCAGCCTCGATCTTCGCGGCGAAGATACCACGATTAAACACATAGCATCAATGACTTAGTGGATTTTCTGGCAAGCACAAGCTAGGGTATACGGGGTGTTCACGGACCAAAGCAACGACCGGCCAGGTTCGCGTGACTCGTGACCTTATTCGTTTCGGAGTATGGTTGCCCGAAGTTGCGACGTCGATTATCGGGTAGCCACATATGTCGGAACTGAGGATTTCCTTGATCCTCGCGAGGATTGAACCCATATGGATACCTGGTGGTTTCGGGCCTCGCTCGTGGCCACGACTGAGAGTTCTGCCTGATCGCCGTGGCTGGCCCGTGCCTACTTCGAAACCGCCCGGTTCTGACCGGACGGTTTCACACGAAACTGGGCCTGACGATCAAGGTGGCGAATTGAAATATCTGTGCTCGGGGACGGGCCAGGACAGGGGTTGAACATGACCACTTTTGAAGAACGAAAAAAAGGATTTGAATCGAAATTTGCCCACGACGCAGCGCTGCGTTTCAAGGTCGAGGCCCGCCGGAACAAGAAACTCGGGTTGTGGGCGGCCGGTTTGCTCGGCATGACCGGAGATGACGCCGAAAACTACGCAGGCGATGTGATCCGGTCCGCCTTCGAGGAGCCTGGCGAGGAGGATGTCTATCGCAAGGTCGCGAACGATCTCGGCGAACGCATCAGTGAAACGGAACTGCGCAGCATGATGGACAGATTCCTCGAGGATGCAAAAGACGAAATCCTTGAAACGGAATGAGTAACTGCGATGACAGGTCACGCCCCGCCAGGAACCGGGCGTGCCCGGTTGTTGCGGCCGCTCGAGTCCGCCAAATCCGGTTGTCCTGAACCCGGTCCCAGATCAGGATGGAAAAACCCTTTCAAAAATACTGTCGACATGCCGCAAATGAAAGGCCAGGTCGAAGCGTTCCTCGATCTCCACTTCGGAAAGTACGCCTGAGACGTTCGGGTCCTTCTTCAGAAGATCAATAAAATCAAGCTCCTGGTCCCAAGTCTTCATCGCATTGCGTTGCACGATTCTGTAAGCATCGTCCCGTGCAATGCCTTTTTCGACAAGAGCAAGCATGACGCGCTGGGAATTTGTCAATCCCTTGAGAAGGTCAAGGTTCTTCGTCATTCGGTCCGGATGGACGACGAGATTGCGGATGACGTTTTCAAGTCGAGTCAGGGCGAAATCGAGGATGGTCGTCGTATCCGGGCCAATGATTCTCTCGACCGAGGAATGGGAAATATCCCGTTCATGCCACAACGCAACGTTTTCGAGCGCGGGCTGAAATGACATCCGGACCAGCCTTGCAAGTCCGGTAAGGTTTTCCGTGTGGATAGGGTTTCGCTTGTGCGGCATGGCCGACGATCCTTTTTGTCCCTTCCTGAAACCCTCTTCGACCTCACGAACTTCGCTGCGTTGCAAATGGCGGATTTCGGTTGCCATTCGCTCGATAGACGAGGCGATGATCGCGAGCGCGGCGAAAAACGCCGCATGTCTGTCCCTCTGAACGACTTGTGTCGAAATGGTTTCCGGTCGGAGCCCCATTGCAGCACAGACATGTCGTTCGACCGCCGGCTCGACGTGCGCGTAGGTTCCGACGGCGCCGGAAATCGCTCCAACTGAAATCTCGTGACGGGCAGACCGGAGCCTATCCAGGTTTCGGGCCATTTCAGCGTGGGCGAGGGCCAACTTGAGTCCGAACGTCGTGGGTTCCGCGTGGACACCGTGCGACCGCCCGATGCAAACTGTGTACTTGTAAGTGAAAGCCGATTCCTTGAGTGTCTCGAGCAGCCGTTCAAGGTCGGCGATCAAAATGTCACTCGCGCGCGACAACTGGATATTGAAACACGTGTCAAGGACGTCCGACGATGTCATCCCGAGGTGGAGGTAGCGTGATGCGTCCTTGTCTACGAGTTCCGACAGATACGTGAGAAACGCAATGACGTCGTGGCGGGTCACTGCCTCGATGTCTTCGATACGCTGAATATCGAATGCCGTTTCTTTCGCCTTCCAGATCTCATTTGCGAGCTCGCGCGGCATGATCCCGAGGGACGCCATGGCGTCACACGCATGAGCCTCGATTTCGAACCAGATCCTGTACCTTGATTGAGGCGACCAGATTTCGGCCATTTCAGGCCGAGAATACCGTGGAATCATCCCCGTTCCTTTCAATAGTCCAGTCATTGCCGAGCGATCGACAGTGTGCCAATTATCGCCCGGTGATCGCATGAACAAGTGCGCGCGCTGCGCGCGTGGAAGGAGGACGGGCGATCAGAACCGGGGTTCGCGCCCGCGTTCGTCAGGCATGGGGGGAGTGAGCCGGGGGAAATGACCTGCCAGGACGACGGAATCGCAAAACCAGCTATGGGTTAGGCAGGGCGTTTCCCGGACACAATGCGAATCGGCAGGAACACTCCGGCAACCATGAATCTTACGGCGAGGTCGATACCGACGTTCCGCATATCATGCTGCGGCCAGGCCGTATCCGATGTCCGGATGTTCAAGCTGGAACAGGTTCGACATGACAAACGCTCCGGACTGGTCGAGACATGTCAATCGGCCGTCTCCGTAGTGGTACGCAGCTCAAGCCTCTCACAGAGTTCGGCAATTGTGTGACAGAACCTTGCGTTAGCATTTGATTCAAGTAGGGTGTCAGGAGTTTGAATTGACGCCGACCGGTCGCAAACTGCAGCTTGTCATCAGGCTTTTGCACCGGTGAGGAGTTTGTGATTCGTAACCCGCAATGGAGGAGGACATTGCCCATGTACAAATCTGCTCTCGCATTCTTTGCCTTCACCTTGGCATTGGCAGGGTCTGTCAGTGCCCAGGAAGACATGCCGTTTGCGCTTGACTGGAAATTTGAAGGTCCCTCTGCACCGTATTTCGTGGCCATTGACAATGGACATTTCGAGGCTGCCGGCCTCAACGTCGAAATCTCTGCAGGCCAGGGATCACTGGATGCTATCCCGAAGGTTGCCACTGGCGCGTTTCCGATAGGCTTCGCGGACATCAACTCCCTGGTCAAGTTTCTGGACCAGAATCCTGGCGCGCCGGTCATCGCGGTCATGATGATCTACGACAAACCGCCTTTCGCAGTTGTCGGCCGCAAGAGTCTCGGTGTCATGGTACCGAAAGATCTCGAAGGGCGGGTGCTCGGAGCGCCTCCGCCGGACGGAGCCTGGGCCCAGTTTCCGGCATTTGCCTCTGCAAACGGACTCGATGTCGACAAGATCACCGTCGAGCCGGTCGGTTTCCCGACCCGCGAACCGATGCTCGCAGAGGGTAATGTGGATGCCGTTACAGGTTTCTCGTTTTCTTCCTTCCTGAATCTCGTTCGCTTGGGCGTAGCTGAGGACGACATATCGACCATTCTGATGGCGGATTACGGTCTCGCACTCTACGGAAACGCGATTATCGTTAACACCGACTATGCCGCGGCCAACGCCGACAAGGTCACAGGCTTCCTTACCGCGGTCGCGAAGGGCTGGAAGGATGCGATTGCTGATCCGGCGACGGCGGTTGAATCGCTGGTGAAACGGAATCCGGCAGCGGACGCGGCACTCGAGACCCGCAGGCTTCAGCTTTCCATCGACGCAAATGTGCTCACGGAGTACACGAGTGCCAATGGAATTGGTGGCATCGATCCTGCGCGCCTGGAAAAGGCTTTGATGCAGATCGCGGAGACCTACGAGTTCAAGAATGAGTCGGATTCTTCGCTCTATTTCACGGATGAATTTCTGCCCGCGGCTGAAATGAGGATGCTCCAGTAGCCTGACCGCGCGGCGCGGCACAGTGCGCCACATGAACCGGCCGGGGAGGCGGATTCGGTGGGAATAACCTCTCCGGCCGGTGACCGGTCGGGCATGGACGCCCTGATCGACATTAAGGGCGTAAAGCTCGCATACAATACGGAGGGCGGAAAATTGCCCGTCCTCGATGGCGTAGACATGCGCGTTCCCGAAGGGGGTTTCGTGGCCGTGGTCGGCCCTTCAGGTTGCGGAAAGTCAACCCTCACGCGCTTGATCGCCGGCTTGTTGGAACCAAATGCAGGTGAGGTCTGGTTGCACGGGCAGCGGGTCACAGGCCCGAAGTCCTCGGTCGGAATGGCGTTCCAGAATCCGGTTCTGCTTGAATGGCGTTCCGTTCTGCGAAACGTGACACTGCCGCTTGAACTCGTGGCTCCGAAGATGCCAAGGCGGGAGAAGGAAGAACGCGCACGACGGCTCCTGGCTCTTGTCGGTCTCGAAGGATTCGAGGACAAGCGACCGAGTGAACTTTCGGGTGGTATGCGCCAGCGTGCTTCACTTTGCCGGTCAATCGTTCACAAACCGGAGGTGCTTATCCTCGATGAGCCATTCGGTGCGCTGGATGCGTTTACCCGCGAAGACCTCTGGCAGACGATGCACAAGGTGAAGTCGGAGGAGCCCTTCACCGGTGTCATGATCACGCACGATCTTCGTGAGTCGATCTTTCTGGGGGATACGGTGATCGTGCTTTCCGGCCGTCCTGCCGTCACGCAGTACACAATGAAGGTCCCGTGGAAAGGCGAACGGGACCTTGGCTACCTCTATTCCCCCGAGGCGACGGAAATGCTGGGGGAACTTCGACACCAGATTCAGATCGCGCAGGGCAGGTCCCCACGGGAGGAGGGCACATGAACTGGCGTTTACTTGCGCCGCTTGTCGCGCTTGTCGTGTTCTGCCTGTTCTGGGAGGTGTTGGTATGGGTGAATGACTGGCCGAACTACAAGATGGCCTCACCCTCTGATCTTGGGCCTGCCTTCTGGAAGTTCCGCTGGCTTTTCCTTGAGTACGGATGGGACACGCTGTGGCGAACCGTGGTTGGGCTCGTGCTGTCCGTGATTGTCGGCGTTCTTCTTGGAATGATCATGGGATTGAACCGGACCATGCGGGATGCGCTGTACCCCTTGCTTGTCGGTTTCAACGCCATACCCAAGGCGACCATCGTCCCGATCATCGCGTTGCTGTTCGTCGGCCAGCACGACATGAACACCATACTAATCGCATTTCTCATTTCTTTCTTTCCAATCGCCGTTTCGGTGTCGATCGGTCTGTCCACGCTCGAGCCGGAATATCGTGACATTCTCGCTGCGCTCGGCGCGTCCCGTTTCACGATCTTCTGGAAGATTGCGCTTCCAAAGACGCTGCCGGAGTTTTTCGGGGCTCTCAAAGTCGCGGTAACGCTTGCCTTCATCGGTACGAACCTGATGGAAATCGTCGAGCCACATGGGCGCGGACTTGGCCATCTATTCGACAGCGGCAAGATCAGTGCGGACTATCCCCTGATGTTTGCCGTGCTTATCGCGCTCGCGGCCCTTGGCATTCTGCTGTACTATGTCGTTGTCGTACTGGAGCGTATCTTCGCTGGTTGGGCGGAGCGTTCGCCAACCTGAGTCGTGTAGACTTTCGGTGGATCCACGGTGAGTGTGCTCGTGGACAAGACAGTTCCAGGCCAAAGGATTCCGAAGGACTTGCTGGTGTGCCGGTGACTGCAATCGACCCACCCGTAGATTTCACCGATTCAGACAACGCGGCTTTCACGACCACCACCTTACGGGCACAACCTGGAAATGAATCCTCGACTGTCCGCCCAGGACAGGACGCATTCTTGGGCTACCAGGTGAGAGGCGGGTACTTCTCCCTCCCGCCGTTTCAGGACTTGTTCCTACTGCGTTCCCGGCAGGAGTTTCCGACGTCCAAACCAGGTCGCTTCGTATTGCGTTCAACCGGCACTTTCTTGCGACGGATGCATTACTCCGCGACAAAGCGCTCCACGGCAATCTGTACAGAGCGCTCGCGCGCATGCCAGATTTCACAAGCCATCTGCTCCCGAGCCAAGTCTCGGGTGTCGGGTCGAACGCTTTCGACAGCAGTATCGTTATCTCCACTGAGATCCCGGTATGCTCATGTACCAGTTCCGAAAACGCCTGCCCGGTCACACCAAGCCCCTGTGCGGCCCGCGTCACCGAGAGGCCAGGGGGTTCCAGGCATTTGGAATGCAACTCATTTCCGCCAGGTGTCGGTGGCGGGACTGAGAGGTGATCGCGAGGACGGCTTGGATCCGACTCATGCCCGGTATGAACCTGGGTCCAGAGCGTTGTGTTCTCAGAATTGGGCGCATTTGAAATTGAATCCGGAAGCTTGTGAACGGGTTTCCGGATCCCGGGAACCCGGATCCTCCGTGCAGTTCCGGTTGTCTCGCAGGCCTCATACTTGTTTTGCGATACACGACCGATCCTTTGCAAGTATTGACTTTGAACAGGCTCCGAGCGTAGGTTGAGATCGGTTAAATCAGGATTTAGGAGAAAACTCATGCACAAAAAAACTGTCTCGGCGGCGGTCGTTTTGGCGGGTGCGACAGTTCTTGCGTCGTCAGCTTGGGCGAGCGACTGCGGAACTGTTTCCATGGCCGAATGGAACTGGGCCTCGGGCGAACTCATGGCCAACGTTGACGCATTCATTCTCGAACATGGCTATGGGTGCGATGTCGAGTTGGTTCCAGGCGCCACAACCACGACCTTCGCGTCGATGAACGAAAAAGGCCAGCCAGATGTCGCTGGCGAACTGTGGATCAATGCCGTTCGCGAACCGCTCGCAATTGCGGTCGACGAAGGCCGATTGCATTCGGTCGTCAATGGCCCGATCACGCAACTTGGCGAAGGGTGGTGGATTCCACCCCACACGGCCGAGAACAATCCGGAACTCAAGACTGTCCTCGACATACTCGAACGGCCAGACCTGTTCCCGCATCCCGAAGACTCATCGAAGGGTGCTTTTGTCGGGTGTCCCGCTGGCTGGGGGTGCCAGTTGGCCAATGCCAACCTGTTCCGTGCTTTCGAGATGGAAGACAAAGGCTGGATCCTTGTTGATCCGGGATCGGCGGCCGGTCTTGACGGTTCGATGGCCAAGGCGGTCGAACGGGAAGAGAACTGGTTCGGATACTACTGGTCTCCGACTGCGTTGATCGGCAAGTACCAGATGCATCTTGTTCCGTTCGGGGTTGAGTTTGCCGGTTCAGAAAACTGGGATAACTGCATCGTCATGCCGGAACAGGATTGCGCTGACCCGCAACCATCTGCGTGGACCGTTTCCGAGGTTCATACCGTCATCACCGACGACCTTATGCAGAAAGGCGGCGTTATCGTCGACTACCTGTCCAACCGCATTTTCCCGGGACCAATCATGAACTCCATGCTGGTCTACATGGGCGATGAGCAGGCTAGTGGTGCTGACGCGGCAATCGAGTTCCTTACCAGGCACGAAGATCTGTGGACCCAGTGGGTTCCAGAAGACGTGGCGGAAATGGTAAAGACAGCCCTCTGAACTGGAAATTTCGGAACTTCGTTTCGGCCTGCCGGCAACAATGCCGACAGGCCGATTCAATTTAACTTTCGATGCCCACACGGGAGATGTAAGTCATGAGTTTTTTTGCCGAATTTCCAACTATGGAACGGCAGGCACTCCGCGATCTGAAAAAGGCGATTGACAGTTCGTTTCGGGATTTCTCCCGTGAATACGGCGAATTGCTCGAGAACATTTTCCACCCGCTCCTGATGTTCCTGAAGTGGTTTCAGGACCTTCTTGTCGAGACGCCATGGCCAGTCGTGTTGGTCGTTATCGGCGCTCTTGCCTGGGTCGGTTCCCGAAGCTGGTGGCTTGTGGCAGGAACCATCGCGTCGTTTCTGCTTATCGGCTACCTGGGAATGTGGGAAGACGCGATGGCGACGATAGCAATCGTATCGGTCGCGACCGTCTTGTGCATCACGGTGGGAATTCCGATCGGAATCCTCATGGCACGCAGTGACCGGGTTCAGGCAGCCATTTTGCCGGTCCTCGACATCATGCAGACAATTCCGAGTTTCGTGTACCTGATCCCGGTGGTCATGCTTCTTGGCATCGGAAAGGTGCCCGGGTTGATCGCCGTCTGCGTATACGCGGTTCCTCCCATAGTTCGTCTCACCAACCTGGGAATCAGGCTGGTCGACAAGGAGGTCCTGGAGGCTGCGGACGCGTTCGGATCCAGTTATCGGGAAAAGCTCTTCAACGTTCAGGTTCCTCTGGCGCTTCCAAATATCTTTGCGGGGGTAAACCAGACGATCATGATGTCCCTGTCCATGGTTGTCATCGCCGCGATGATCGGCGTATCGGGTCTCGGCGTACCCGTTCTCAGGGCTGTCAATAACCAGTATCTTGCGCTTGGCCTGATGAACGGTCTGGCAATTGTCGCGATTGCGATCATTTTTGACCGTGTTTCGCAGAGTTACGGCAAACGGATACAAAAACACCGAGAAGGTGGTCATGGTCTTTGACGTGAAGATCTCGATCAGGAATCTGTACAAGATTTTCGGTCCCAACCCGAGACGTGCTCTCGAAAGAGTCAAGTCCGGCGCAGACAAGACGAGCCTTCTTGAGGAACACGGACACGTTCTCGGGCTCAGGGATGTCAGTATCGAAATCCAGGAAAGGTGCCTTCAGGTCGTGATGGGCCTATCGGGGTCGGGAAAATCGACGCTCATTCGTCACATCAACAGGTTGATCGAGCCAACGGCTGGTGAAATCACTGTCGACGGCGAGGACATTCTGTCGATGCCGGAAAAGGAACTCAGGGACTTCAGGCGATTCAAGGCCTCAATGGTTTTTCAGAAGTTTGCGCTCTTGCCGCACAGGACCGTTTCGGACAATGTTAAGTACGGACTCAAGATTCAGGGCATCGACGCAGGTGACGCCGGAAAGCGGGCCCAGCACTGGATCGAGCGCGTCGGGCTGAACGGGTTTGAATCGCACTACCCGGCGCAACTCTCGGGCGGAATGCAGCAAAGGGTGGGGCTGGCCCGCGCGCTCGCGACGGATGCCGATATTCTCCTCATGGATGAGGCGTTTTCCGCACTGGACCCCTTGATCCGGAACGACATGCAAGATGTGCTGATTGATCTTCAGCAAGAACTTCACAAGACGATCGTTTTCATTACGCACGACCTGGACGAGGCGCTGAAACTTGGGGACTCGATTACCATTTTGAGAGATGGCTCAGTGGTACAGCAGGGCAGCCCGGAAGAGATCATCCTTAAGCCCGCCAATGATTATGTGTCTGATTTCATTCTCGAAATCAATCGCGGACGTGTGCTCAGCGTGGAAGCAGTCATGGATGCCAAGGCCAATGGCGCCGGGCCGGAAATCGATGCCTCGACCAAGATTGAAGACGCGCTCCAGATCTTCAACGACCAGGACATCACGTCGGCGCGCGTGCGCCGGGACGGAGACGTCGTGGGGTCGGTTTCACTTGCCGCCATGATCGGGGCCATCGCGCGTCCGGAAGGCGAGAGCAGGGAGGTCACCTACCGTTGACGATCGATGCCGTGCCGGAAGCGCAACGCGTACCCTGCGCGGCCATCTCGACACGGGCGGTCAGGAATTGGTCCGAACCATACGGAACCTGTTGAGTAAAGGGTACCTGGTCAGGCAGCCGCTCCGTATCTGAATTCCTCGACCGAGCGATGGCATTCGATGAGATGGTTCGTGTCAATCTTGCGGATCGGTGGAACAACCTGATCGCAGGTCCCCGGGATGGCAAGGGGGCACCGGTTAAAGAATGGGCAGCCCACCTCGGTGATTTCGACAACACGATCAATTCCGGCCTTTGCTTCACTCGTCTCCATGGTTTCTTCGAGCCAGCCCGTCCGAAGTTCGGGGACCGAGGAAATCAATAGACGGGTGTACGGGTGATAGGGGGGTGACAGGACCTTGTCAGTTGTTCCCCGCTCGACAACCCTTCCTGCGTAAAGAACGACGATATCGTCGGCAAACGAAGCCACGGTCGAAAGATCGTGACTAATGAAGACGAAGGAAACTCCTGTTTGCTTGCGTAATCGCTTCAGGAGCCTGATGACATTTGCCCCGACGATCGAGTCGAGCGCAGAAATGACTTCATCACACAGGAGTATCTCCGGAGAGGCAGCGAGGGCGCGGGCAAGGTTAATCCTCTGTTTTTGGCCGCCTGACAACTCATCCGGGAATCTGCCGGCGAACTCTGGTGGCAATTCGACCATCCGGAGCAGGTCGGCGACTTTCTGTGGTCGTTCGGACTTTGACACCCCGAGGAAAAACTCCAGCGGCCGACCGAGCAGGTTGTCAATGCGGTGGTGGGGGTTGAGGGCCGTGTCGGCCATCTGAAAGACGAACTGGATTTTCTGGAGGTCGGAACGGTCGCGCTGTTTTAGCCCCGGCTTCATGGGTTCTCCATGCAGCAAGACGTCGCCTTCCATGCCGGCAAGCAATCCCGAAATGACGCGGGCAAGGGTCGACTTGCCGCAACCCGACTCGCCAATGACACCAAGGGAATGGCCACGTTCGACTGTAATGTTGACGTCCTGGAGCACCTTGACAGTATTCCGGCTGTTCTTCGCCCCGTAACCGGCAGTCAGGTTCCTGACTTCGAGGGCAGGAACGTCGCGCCTGTGTTCTCCCGTGGTCAGGTCGCCCTGTCCCGCAGCAGGTGGCGGCCGTACCGCGGCCATTAGCCTGCGTGTGTAGTCGTGCCCCGGTTGGGTGATGATGTCGTCGGCACTGCCGTATTCCTGGATCTCGCCGTTGTAGAGAACGACGATCCGGTCGGCGATCTGGGCAACGACAGCAAGGTCGTGGGTCACATAGAGGGCGGCAGCTCCTTCCTGCTTGATGACGGATTTGAACGCACGAAGAACTTCGATCTGGGTTGTTACGTCCAATGCAGTTGTCGGTTCATCAAGAACCAGCAGGTCCGGTTCGCCGCAAAGCGCCATTGCCGCCATGAGGCGTTGCAATTGACCACCGGAAACCTGGTGGGGGTAGCGAAAGCTCAGCCGTTCAGGGTCCGGCAGTTCAAGCGCCCGATAAAGGGCAACTGCCCGCTCATTGGCGTCCTCCCGACTCATTCTCCCCTGCAATATCGCCGACTCTGTCACCTGTTCGCCGATCGTCAATGCAGGGTTGAACGATGCCGCTGCACTTTGCGCGAGATAGGCAACGCGTTGACCGCGTAGCTTCCGTACTTCGTCCGAAGGCATCGAAATGACATCGACACCGTCAATACGAACTTCTCCACCGCTGAATTCGAGCCCGGGTTTCGCATATCCGAGAGCCGAAAGTGCGATCGTGGTCTTTCCGGATCCCGACTCGCCGATCAGCGCGACGACTTCGCCTCGATCAAGTTTAAAACTGACTCCCTTGACAATTGGCAACAGCGATCCGTCGTCCTTGACCGCATCGATTACCAGGTTGTCAACCTCTAGCAGCGGAGCCATTAGATCATCCTCTTGGCTAGTTTGCCGCCGGAGAATGCAGAGACATCATCGACGATCAAATTGATTGCGATCGTTAATGTGGCGATGGCCAGCGCAGGGACAAGTGGCGCAATGGCACCGTAAGGAAGGCCGGCCAGGTTTTCGCGAACCATGCTTCCCCAGTCGGACTGTGGCGGCTGAACACCGAGTCCCAGGAAGCTCAGGCTGGAAATAAACAGGATGACATAAACAAACCGTAAGCCGAAATCAGTCGCCATTGGCATGATCATGTTGGGGAGGATTTCCCGACTGATGATCCACCAGAGTCCTTCGCCCCGAACCCGTGCCGCATCGACGAAGTCGCTGACCATGATGTCGAGACCAAAGGCGCGTGCGATACGAAATACGCTTGATGCATAGATCAGTCCCGTGAGCACGATCAAGATGGGAATCGTGCTTCCGATGGCGGAGATCACCACCAGTCCGAGCATTATGGTTGGCATCGAGAGGATGGCATCGTTCAGTCGACTGAGCGCACTGTCAAGGAACGGGCCCCCGACGGCGGCCAGGATCCCGAGCGTGATTCCCACGACATAGGCCAGCAGTGTGGAAATCAGTGAAATTCCGATTGTTGTACGGGCGCCGTAAAGTATCCGGGAGAGCGTGTCCCGGCCGAGATAATCCGTTCCGAGGTAGGCGACCTTGCTTGGTGGCTGGAAGTCCGTCGGCGGATAGGGATTGTCGCTTCCCGGGATTATGAACAGCGCCTCGTCAAGAAAATCGGCCTCATGATAAGGGGCAATTCCGGGGCCGATGACGATCATGACCGCCCAGAAAACGACCACGCCGATGGCGATCTTCCCAGTCCATGAAAAACGGATCCGCCTCTTGGGAGGAGCATCAGGGAGTTCTTCAAACTCAGGAGGGGCCGCGAGGATTGGCTCTTTTGGATCAGCAGTCAAATGCCCGGCTCACTTTGGGTGCCGCAACCTGGGGTTCGAAAGAATCGAAGCCATGTCGGCAATGAAGATCAGGACGATATAGGTTGAGCAAAATATCATGGCGCAGGCCTGAACCAGAGGCAGGTCACGGACCTGGACCGCGTCAACCATCAGCTTGGCCAACCCAGGATATGAAAAGATCGTCTCGACGATGACCACGCCGCTGACAAGGTAGGCAAGGTTGAGCGCGATTACGTTGACAATCGGGCCAATGGCATTGAGCAGCGCATGGCGAAGGATGATCCTCTTTCTGGGAACACCCTTCAGAATTGCCATTTCGATGTAGGGAGAACTCATGACATTGAGAACTGTCGCCCGGGTCATCCGCATGATCTGCGATGATGCCACGATCACAAGCGTCAGGGTCGGTAGAGCAAGGGCACGGAAAAGCTTCATGCCTGTTTCCTTGCCGCTGATGTAAGCCGTCGCGGGCAGCAATTCCAAGTGCACAGCGACGACCAGAACGAGAAACGTAGCGACCAGGAACTCGGGAACCGAAATCAGGCCGAGTGTGGTAAACGTGATGATGTTGTCGAGGCGAGACCCCGGGTACATTGCGGCGAGCAAACCCAAGGTCAAGGACAAGGGAACGGCAATCAAGGCAACGATACTTGACAGTCGCAAGGTGTTGGTGATCCGTGGGGCAATAAGCTCCGAAATCGGTGTGCCTATGGTGGCAGCACCGGCCCCGGCCTTTGAAATGCCGAGATCGCCCGTTGCCAGGTCGCCCAGCCACATGAAGTACCGGATATACGCCGGCTGATCGAGTCCGAGGTTTGAGCGCAGTGCTGCCAGTGACTCTGGGGTGGCCATCTGTCCCAGGATTATGTTGGCCACATCACCGGGAAGGACGCTCGTTCCGACAAAGATTATGACCGATACGACGATCATCGTCATTACGCCGACGGCCGTCCTGCGGAGCACGGCCGAGATCAACATGATCGATCACGAGGTCGAACGGAGGACTGAGCGCGGTAATCCGGACAAATGCAATTCGACCTGCCGGCCTGCACTTGTAAACTTGTGCAGGCCGGCAAAAGGTTATCGGCAGAGATCACTCTTCCAACCAGGCGAACTCTACAAATTCGTAAGCACCAAGAGACCCGACAGGTACATTTGGAATGCCTTGAACCCTTTCGCTGACGCCATCCAGAATATTGGTGTGGGCCGAAATCACCATGCCGCTTCCATTGTGAACAAGTCCCTGCATTTCGCAGAGCATCTCGTGGCGAATGGAGGCATCGGTTTCGGCCAACTGGGCGTTCAACAGGTGGTCAAATTGCTCATTGTGCCAGAACGTGTCATTCCAGCTGGAAGATGACGCGAACTGGATTGCGAGCATGGCATTCGCCGTCGGCCGCATGTTCCACGACACGACATTCATCGGCTCCTTCATCCAGACCGCACCCCAGTAACCGTCAGTCGGAACCTGCTTGATCGCAAGATCGAATCCGATCTTCTTGAGGTTTGCCTGCATCAGGAGGGAGGATTCGATGATGCCTGCCACGACAGGCGCCACGAAAAGTTCAGCCGATGTGTAACCCGACTTGTCGAGATGGAACTTGGCCTGGTCCGGGTCGAACGGACGTTGCGCCAGTTCCGAACAGTGGTCTGCACCATACGCAGGTCCGATCGGATGGTCGTTTCCAACCGTTCCGTGTCCTTTCAGGATCGAACGTACGACACGGTCGCGATCCTGGATGAACTGCATCCCCTTGACGAAGTCATCATTGGATCCGGGCTCCGTATTCTTCAGGACGCAAATGCCGCCATACAGACCGGATGGCGTGGAGACCAACCTGACGCCTTCAGTTTGATCGACGAGGTCGATGCTCTTGGCGTCGACATTGTTGATCAGGTCGACATCGCCGGCAATGAGTGCATTGACCCGGGCGATAGGATCCGTGATGGCAGTTATTTCGATGGAATCGAAATTCGGTCCGTCGCGCCAGTAATTGGGGTTTCGCGTGTGGACTGAACGGACGCCGGGTTCGAACGATTCGAGCAGGTATGGGCCGGTCCCCAATCCTTGGCGAAAGTCCTCCGTATCCATCTTCGCGATCTTGAACTGCTTTTCACCGAGCTTGATCGGCAAGTCGGAGTCCGGTGTACTGAGTTCGGCCCTGACGGTATGGCTGTCGACTTTAATCCACTCTTTCACGGAACCGACAAGAGCCTTGCCCGTCGAGGGAGACTCTTCACCAAGATGCCGGTTCATCGTCCAGACAACATCGTCAGCGGTCAGTGGCGAGCCGTCGTGAAATTCGACACCCTTTCGAATCTTGAACGTGAATTCGGTGGCATCGGAATTAGCTGTCCACTCCTCGGCGAGCTCGGGATGGAGAGTCATGTTGTCCAGAATCTGGGTCAGGTTGTTGTAGGTCGCCCGGCCCCGCGTGTAGTCGATGCCCGATGTGAAGAGCATCGGGTCCATCTGGTCGTCAGGTCCGTGCAGGTTGCTCGCAAACACGACCGAGCCGCCTTTGCGAGGCGTGGCAGCGAGGGCGCTGGCAGCTGACAAATATCCTTCCGCTGCAACGGCTGACACGCCAAGCGCGCTCATCGCCGTAAGGAAATCGCGACGGCTGATCCCGCCATCTCGAAATCGTTGTTGAAAAGCTTTTATGTCTTTCATGTCATTTGACTCCGATTTACTGTGAATATCATTTGGCGATTGATAGGAATTACGCACCTTAGGGTCTCTTTCCGGTTTTGTCGAGTCTCGCACCGATCAAGCGGCAGGTAGCCGCCTGTCACGACTTAGGCAAAGCGAGGCCCAAATCAACCGAAACTGAACCGGAACCCGGTTGCAGACACCCCCTTCACGTACGAAATCCGGCACGATGAATGAAGTAATCCAGACAGGCATGACTTGGCCCGATCATGGATTTCGTCAGTTCGGAATCGAACAAGGTCCAGCGTCAACGACGGGTTGGTGGAGAACCAAGTCCGGTACCTGAGGCGTCGAACAACGCACGAGGCACGTGATCGCGACCACGCCGTCGAAAAAGACATCGAACGATGACCGAGCGGATGTCCGGGAATACCAGCGGCGCGGGGCCAGCCTGCCTGAACATCGAGGAATGACCTGCCCTGATCCTGACTGTTTCGGGTAAACCTCAGGATTAGGCATTGCTTTCGTACGGTGCTCGCATCAAGTGGGACATGTCATTTCAACGCATGGAAACCGCGTGCCTTTCCTGATTTTTTTGGCTCGAGCATGCGTCTGTCGTGCATGTTCGTCAATCCGATGATGCTGGCCGCCCTGATTGTGATCATGTCGAGCAATATGCATGCGCGCTGTTCAAGAACTTCTTGAATGTCATGGAAAGCGGCAGTGCTTGATGATGTGCCCGGGGGAGCGGGAAGGCCGTCCCTGGCCTTTGGCAAATGCATGGATGTCTCTGTTGCAAGGCCAGGTCATCGAACAAACCGACCCGTCATGCGCCTGGCCGGGGAACGCCCGTTAAAGCCTTTTCAACAGGTCCCCGGCACTGATGCCTGGCGCGATACATTCCCAGTCAACCATCTTGTTGCGAAACCAGGTCCTCTGGCGTTTCGCGAACTGCCGCGTGCGAATGGTCGCCAGTTCAATTGCCTCGGGGAGTGAAAGGTCACCATTGACGAACGAAACCAGTTCACTGGCCCCGAGCGCCCTGCATGACGGCTTTCGGCAATCGTAACCGCATTCCAAGGCGGAACGGACCTCGTCAAGCGCACCAAGGGAAACCATGTGTTCAAACCTGCTCCTGATGCGGGGCAAGAGCCATTCTGCTGTCGCGTTCATGACGAAAGCACGGGCCGAAGCCGTCGGCAGAACCGGAGAATGCGGGGTTAGATGCCATTGTGCCAAACCGATTCCGGTTGCCGTCAGGACCTCCCACGCTCTTTGGGCGCGAACGGGATTGCGGATATCGATCGTGTTGGCGGTCTCAGGATCGTACCTGAGCAGATCCTCGCTGAATCGGGCCGGTGTTTCGATACGTATCCGGTCGGCTTCCTCGCGCACAACCCGTGGTATTTCCGGGATTTCGATCAAACCGGTGGTCAGAGAGGTCAGGTACAGTCCCGTTCCACCGACGATGATCGGACGCTGGTCGTGAGACCGGCATTTCACAAGAACGGTCTTCAGATCGCGCAGCCATCTGCCCACCGAATACGGTTCGTTCATGCCGACGTAGCCAAAGAGTCGGTGCGGGCAAATCGCCATGTCCTGATCGCCTGGCCGTGCCGTCAGGATCTTCCAGCACGCATAAACCTGCAAGGCGTCCGCGTTGATGATGCATCCGCGCGTGTGGCGGGCAAGCTCGAGGGCCAAGGAAGATTTGCCCGAGGCAGTTGGCCCGGCAATAATTATCGGGCGGCCAGGCTCATTCATCATGAGATCATGAATTAATACGGCAACCGATTTAGTCAATTCGCTTCGTTGCGTCCGGTTGCACGTGTCGTTTACGCCAATGATCGGGATGCCGGTCCCGGGTAGCGGCAAAGAATGCGCGCCCCGGAACCGATACGATACCGGACGTTGATCGTTCGCTCGAACGCGTGCACCAACTGACCTTTGGTTGAAATGGCGCCCGCGAAACCCGCAGAAATCGAGATCACACGCGGGATTGGCGGCCGCCGCCCGAGATTTTCGGATTTTCGCCGTTGAAAAAACCTCGCGATTGCTAGAGTCAGTAATGGCAGTGAGGAAACGGAGACGGTCAAAGGGATGTCGGACGACAAGGCAGCTACATCAACCCGGGGACCGTCACTCAAGTACAAGCGAGTGTTGCTGAAGATTTCGGGTGAATCGCTGATGGGCGAGCTCGGATTCGGCCTCCACCCTCCGATGGTTCATCATATTGCGGAAGAAATCAAAACAGTCCGTTCGCTCGGGATCGAGCTGTGCCTGGTTGTCGGTGGGGGCAACATTTACCGGGGAATCGAGGGATCGGCAGATGGAGTGGCGCGCACGACGGCCGATTACATGGGAATGCTTGCGACGGTCATGAATGCACTCGCGCTACAGGGTGCGCTGGAGTCGATGGGGGTTTTCACCAGGGTCGCATCCGCAATTCCGATGGATGAAGTTTGTGAGCCCTATATCTGGCGACGGGCCGTCCGCCACCTGGAAAAAGGACGCGTCTGCATCTTTGCTGCCGGCACCGGGAATCCCTATTTCACTACGGACACGGCCGCGGCGCTCAGGGCCAGCGAAATGGCCTGCGACGCGATTCTGAAGGGTACCCAGGTCGACGGCGTGTACGACAAGGACCCCAAGATCCATCCGGACGCACGGCGTTTCGATCAGGTCAGCTACGACGAGGTTCTGCAGAGGAATCTCAAGGTCATGGACGCATCCGCGGTTGCCCTCGCTCGTGACAATGGATTGCCGATTGTTGTATTTTCCCTGAAGGAATCGGGTGGTCTCGCGGGAATCCTTCGCGGAGAGGGAAAGTTTTCCGTCGTCGGCTGAGCCAGGTCGCGCAAAACGACGGAACCGGATCGAGACGGAGTTCAACGAGGGACTCGCAGTCTGGACGACGTCGGCGCCAGGCGGACACCGGAAGGGAAAACCAATGGCTGATATTGATATCGATGTCGATGATCTCAAGCGCCGGATGGATGGTGCCGTATCGGTTCTCAGGCAGGAATTTGCCGGTCTCAGAACCGGACGTGCGTCGATTGCGATCCTGGACCCGGTCACGGTACCGGCCTACGGTTCCCAGCTTCCCGTCAACCAGTGCGCCACGGTCAATGTGCCTGATCCGCGCATGATCACGGTCAATGTTTGGGACAGAAGCCTGGTCTCCGCGGTCGACAAGGCGATCAGGAATTCCGGTCTTGGCCTCAACCCTGTCGTTGACGGGACAATTCTTCGCTTGCCGATACCGGAACTCAACGAGGAAAGGCGCAGGGAACTCGCGCGTGTTGCAGGAAAATATGCGGAAGGCGCACGAATTGCCGTACGGAATGTTCGTCGTGACGGAATGGACCAGATAAAGGCCGCCAAGGCAGAAGGCATGGGCGAAGATGACCAGCGGCTCTGGTCCGACGAGATTCAGGTCCTGACAGACGAAGCTATTGCATCGATCGACGAAGCTCTCAAGGTCAAGCAGGAAGAGATCATGCAGGTCTGAGCGACCCGCCGGAAATTATTTTGCAGCACGGATTATCGAATGTTTGAAACGGCGCCGGGAGATGCCAATGCAGTGCCGAGGTCAGTTGCCATCATCATGGATGGGAATGGCCGTTGGGCTGTGCGTCGAGGGATGGAGCGAATCCGCGGTCATGTCAGGGGAGCAGCCCGCGTACGGGAGATCCTCAAGGCGTCACTGGATGCCGGAATCGAATACCTGACTCTTTTCGCCTTCTCCACCGAGAACAGCAAGCGCTCCGAAGAAGAGGTCGCCGCGCTCATGGGCCTCTTTCACAAGTACATTCGGTCCGAGGCGCGACAATTGGTTGATGCCGGAATCCGGGTTCGTTTCATCGGAGACCTTTCCCGCCTTGACAGCAGGTTGCAGGACCTGGCGCGCTGGCTGGAAAGAGAGACGGAGCACAATTCCCGGCTGAATTTGACCGTTGCTCTGTATTACGGGGCGCGGGATGAGATCACCCGGGCGGTTCGGCGAATTGCAGTTGCTGTGCGCGAAGGCGATCTTGACCCTGACAGCGTATCGGAAGAGACGATTACCTCCTTTCTGGATACCGCTGAAGTGCCCGACCCAGACCTCGTGATCCGGACATCAGGCGAAATGCGGCTCTCCAATTTCCTCTTGTGGCAATCTGCCTATGCCGAGTTTGCCTTTGTCAAGACGGAGTGGCCGGACTTTTCGGCCGACATGTTTCTCAGTGTACTCGACCAATACGGCAAGCGGGAACGTCGGTTTGGAAAGGTTGTCGGCGTCACCGCCTGACGATGTCTTGGTCGCGGTTGAGATTTGACGATCTTGGTATACGCATTCTGTCATCCGTGGTCCTAGCCGCCATTGGACTGACCTCCTTGTGGATGGGCGGCCTGGCCTTTGCCGTGGTCCTCTCGATTGCTGCGGCGATCATCTCGTGGGAAATCGCGGCGATGCACTGGCCGGATTCCGGAAAGGCTTACTCGTTCCTTGCCGGTGGCGCTGCAGGCGCTATCTTGTTCTCGCTGCTCGTTCCTGGCCTTCTCTGGATCGGAACCCCTTTCTGGGTCGTCGCGATTGCAATTGTCCTGACGAAGCCGTCGCCCCTTGCTGTCGCGGCAGCACTGGCGGTTGTGGTTGGAGGAATTCTTGGTCTCGCGACAATCAGGTCGGAGTGCGGCCTGATACTGGCATCCCTTGTCGTCATGGTCGTCATTGCAACCGATACGGGAGGATACATGGTCGGCCGCCTTGTGGGCGGACCGAAATTCTGGCCGGCCATCAGCCCGAACAAGACATGGTCAGGTGTCTTCGGAGGGTGGTTACTGGCCGCTGGCGTTGGTATGGTCTACTGGATGTCGGGATTGGCCATGATTAATGCGCTTTTGCTGGCAATCGTCCTGTCTGCGTTGTCTCAGATCGGAGATCTTGCCGAATCAGCCATGAAACGCAGAGCAGGGGCAAAGGACGGCGGCCGTTTGATCCCCGGACATGGTGGTCTCGTCGACCGTTTCGATGGTTTGGTCGTGGCATGCTGTTTCGGTTGGCTGATGTGTTCGAGCGGAGTGCTGGCCCGGTTGGCTGCCGCCTGACTTCATTTCCTGGGATTGAGCGATGCGAAAGATTTCGATTTTTGGATCAACCGGTTCGGTTGGGCGGTCGACGGTCAGTCTCGTTCAACGGGACAAATCGGCATATGAAGTCCTGGCACTTTCTGGCTGTTCCAACGTCGAACTGCTTGTGAAACAGGCACTTGAACTGCGCCCGAAGGTTGCCGTCATCGCGGACGGGAACCGCTTGGACGAACTTGCCCGCGCACTTGAAGGGAGCGGTGTTTCGGCAGTTGGCGGCCGCGAAGCCCTGCTTGAGGCTGCCGAGTTGCCGGTTGACTGGTTCATGTCGGCGATTGTCGGGATTGCCGGGCTGGAAGTCAGCCTCAAGGCAGCAGGCTCCACAAGGGTACTGGCCCTGGCGAACAAGGAATCACTGGTGTGCGGCGGTTTCCTCCTGAAGGGTATATGTGCCGAAAACGGTTGCACGCTGATCCCGGTTGACAGTGAGCACTCTGCGCTGTTCCAGATATTTGAAGCAGTGAACTACGACGGCGTCGAAAACGTATTTCTGACTGCTTCGGGGGGGCCGTTCTTGAGATCGCCGATCGAGCAGCTTGCCTCGGTCACACCCGAGCAAGCGGCGAATCATCCCAATTGGAACATGGGCACCAGGATTTCAATCGATAGTGCATCCATGTTCAATAAGGCGATGGAACTTATTGAATTAAAAGAATTATTTCCTATTGAGTGGCGGCGTTTTCAAGTCTTGATCCACCCGCAGTCCCTCGTTCATGGCATGGTGTCGTTCGTGGACAAGGGAATGTTTGCGCAAATCGGACCCACCGACATGAGACACCCGATCAGCGTTGCGCTCAACTGGCCTGAACGCAAGGAGCAGGGACTTCAACCGGTGGACTTGACCAGACTTGGTCCGCTCGAGTTTGAAAGACCCGATGTCAGGAAGTTTCCGGCGCTCGAACAAGCCGAACTGGTCATGGAACTCGGAGGTCTTGCCGGTGCCGTGTTCAATGGG
Source organism: Paracoccaceae bacterium (assembly GCA_963664045.2). Classification (GTDB taxonomy): domain Bacteria; phylum Pseudomonadota; class Alphaproteobacteria; order Rhodobacterales; family Rhodobacteraceae; genus JAPPHA01. The sequence goes on from CAXXGT010000013.1 coordinate 90,174, forward strand.
GCAAAGGAACGAGCCGCAGACCTTTTCATTTCGAGAAAGATCAGGTTTACCGAAATGGCCGAGATCGTTGGTAAGGTCTTGAATCGACATGCCAGGCGGGTTTCGGGCATACAGTCGCAGGTCGACCTTTCCGCCGTCAGGTCTGCCGATCTCTGGGCAAGGTCCGTTTTCGACGAAATTGCCGGAACCTCATAGCCGGGAAATCATAAATGCTCGACACGATTGCCGTAATTCCGGTCGTGGGGCCTTTTGTGTCCTACGCGATCCCGTTCCTTTTCGTGCTTTCGGTGATCATTTTCGTTCACGAACTGGGTCACTACGTAATCGGCCGCTGGTGTGGAATCGGTGTCGAGGTCTTTTCGGTCGGATTCGGCCCCGTCATTTGGTCAAGGCGCGACCGCAGGGGAACCGTTTGGCAGATCGCCGCCTTTCCCCTGGGCGGTTATGTCCGCTTCCTTGAAGACTCTGAAACAGGCAGGGTCCGCGAACAGCCAAAGATGCCCGTACACGCTGGCCAGTCCGGGGAACTCCCGGGAATGGTTGGTGGCGACCGCTTCGACGATGCGCCGGTTCTTCGACGTGCATTGACGGTTGCCGCGGGTCCGATTGCCAACTTCGTCCTTTCCGTGATCCTGTTTGCGGGACTAGCGGCGGTCAACGGTGTTTCTTCCGGCAACATGACGGTAGGCGCCGTGCTCGATCTGCCGGGTTACGAATTCGGTATACAACGGGGCGACCGCATCATCGAGGTCAACGGCGGGAACGTCGCGGACTTCGCAGATATTCAAATTCTGATCTCCGAAACCGCCACGTCTGACCGGGAAGACGGATCCGAAGACCGCGCGGCTTCCGCATCCGACGCGACCGTCCGGTACCAGGTGGAGCGGGACGGGAGGCTGCTGGAAATCGAGGGCGACCACCCCCTGGTGCCGTTTCTTTCCAGTATCGAACCCCTGTCTCCTGCGAGCCGGGCCGGGTTGCGATCCGGCGACCTTGTCCTGGAAGTCGAATCCAAGGCTGTGCGCAGGTTTTCCGATCTGCGCGAAGCTGTGCTTGGAGCAGGGGAGTCCGAGGTGGACATGCTGGTCTGGCGCGAAGGCGAGCCCGTCAGTGTCTCCGTTATCCCGACTTTGATGGATCGGGAGGTTGGCGAAGGGGTATTCGAGAAGCAGGTCGCCATCGGCGTTCGCGGCAGGATTGCTTTCGAACCGGAGGTCACGACGCCGGGGCCATTCCGCGCGCTCGCAATCGGTTTCTCGACCATGATCTTCGTCATCGAGGTATCCGTGGACGGGATCTACCACATGATCGTCGGCAACATTGGCCTTGAAAACATCCAGGGACCGCTTGGCATTGCCCATGTCTCGGGAGACGTCGCGTCGAACGGGTTTCTCGACCTCCTGTGGCTGCTCGGTGTCATTTCCGTCGCGATCGGCATGTTGAACCTGTTGCCTATTCCTGTCCTGGACGGCGGCCACCTGCTCATGTTCGCGTATGAAGCCGGTGTCGGTCGCCGTCCGAGCGACAGGGTTCTCGGCATCCTGACGAGTTTCGGACTCATGGCCCTCGTCTGCCTGATGGTGTTTGCGACGTACAACGATATCCTGCGCCTCATTGGAGCTTGACCAACGCGGTTTTTGCGGGAGTTCCGGGTCGAATCTTAGCCGGCATGCGGACGCCGTTTACCCATTCTCGCGGGCGGTCCACGCCTACCATTCCGATGTCGATGGCCTCATGCAATTCTCCCGGTTGACTGGCGGCGATCGATGTCCACGCCGCTTTCGATCGCGGCGCCGGGTAGCTCGAATGCGCCGAGACCGGTAGCGGACGGAGTATCCTGAACTGCCAGCCGTAATGGAGCGGCATGGCAACGGATTTGCGGGGTGGAAGCGGAATTCGTCGTGGAAACGCTGAAACCACCACCGGCGGTGATCCTCGACGAGGTCAGCTTGGGTCTCGAATACGACGAGACCGTCCGAAAAGACGGGCGCGCAGGACTTTCTATGCGGAGCGATTCGCGACGGGTCCGCACGGGACCTTTGTGTGCAAAGAAGAGCAATCCTTGACGGGAGTGCAGGCGTGCAGGCGCCCGAAGAGGTGATGAGGGGACGCGCCGATGCACTTCGTCGCGTCCCGCGGGGCGGTTCATTGACCGCAAGGATTACGTGTTCGAGGGTTGGGCGTTGGTCGAGCTGCTCTTGCCCTCGCCATCGAAGCCGGGACGTAACCGCTCGACCGGTCTTCACGGGGTATTCTACGCCGGTTCACGCAGGGAATCGGCCGCCGCTGACGCCCGGTTCCGGGCCTCGGTTGTTCCTGAGCGGATTTGCTCCAAGCCGATCTGGCGTCCTTTTCATTGGTGGGAACTTGGCGAGGACATACCACATTTCGTGCGTTCACTCGCCTTTGGGTCAAGCTCTGACAATTGCAGGCTTGGACGGCATGAAGTAGGATGACATCTCATTTCAGATAGGTTTTCCTCACCTGCGGGGGCAAAATGGTCGGTTTCGGTTTCGGTAATTTTGCCGCTTTCAGCAGTTTTCGAAAAAAGGATCGAAGTCTCGGACGTGGATTGATTCTTGTGTTGATCGTCCTGTTCGCTTGGATTGCGTCGCCGCACCCGCGGGAATTCGGGTCTCCGGCCGTTGCTCAGGGCGCACTCGTGTTCGATCGCGTCGAAGTCGTCGGAAACCAGAGAATGTCGGCGGACACCGTTCGCTCGATCGCGGGGATTCCGACCGGCGTGAGTGTTCGGTTTTGGGAAATCAACGACGCCGTTCAGCGCCTTCACCAATCGGACCTGTTTGAAAATGTCGCGGTACGCCCGGAAGGGAACCGGCTCATCATCGAGGTCGAGGAGCGGCCGACGATCAACCAGATCGCCATCGAGGGAAACGAGATTCTGAACGATGAAGTCCTCATGAGCTTGATCGCGTCGGAACCGAGGCAGACATTCTCCCCCGCAAGAGCGGAAGCGGACGCACGGAACGTTGTAGATGCCTACATGGCTGCCGGGCGATTGAGCGCCGAGGTCACGCCACGAATCATTCGACGATCGGAAAACAGGGTCGATCTTGTCTTCGAGGTCTTCGAAGGCGGTATCGTCGAAATTGCCAGGGTGGGGTTTGTCGGCAATCGAACCTATTCGGACAACAGGTTGCGGCGGGTTCTCGCCACAAAACAGGCAAATTTGCTGAGCTGGCTGTTCAGAAGCGATACGTTTATCGAAGAACGCCTTGAGAGTGACCGGGCTCTCCTCGAGGAATTCTATTTCTCCCGCGGGTTTATCGACTTTGAAATTCTTTCTGTAACGTCCGAACTGACAAGGGAAAGAGACGGATTTCTTGTTACGTTCCGCCTGCGGGAAGGGGCACAGTTCTTCTTTGGCGATATCACGATTTCAAGTGAACTTCCGGAAGTCAACGAGGATGCGTTCACGGATCTCGTGGACATTTCACCTGGCGAGATCTTTGACGAGGAATTGCTGGAAGAACTGCTCGACGACATTAACCTGCGCACGAATGAACTTGGCTACACTTTCGTGCAGACGGCCCATTCGATCAGGCGAAACAACGAGACTCAAACGGTCGATATCAATGTCGAGCTGGTTCGCGGTCCGAGGCAGTTCATCGAGCGCATCGAGATTTCCGGGAATTCGACAACACTGGATCACGTCATCAGGCGAGAGTTCAGGGTTGTCGAGGGCGATCCCTTCAATCGACGGGAAATTCTTCGCGCGCAGGACCGGATTCGCGCGCTCGGTTACTTCAGCAACGTAACGGTTGAGACGCGGCCCGGGTCCGCTCCCGACCAGGCCATTGTTGAAGTGACGGTCGAAGAACGTCCGACCGGAAGCCTGACATTCGGCGTCGCTTACGCAACCGATGAGGGCGTTGCCGGCAACATCGCCCTGCGCGAGGCGAACTTTGCCGGAAGAGGACAGAGAGTCGGTGTGAGCCTTTCGGTAGGAAAGTCGGACAATACATTTGCGGTTTCCTTCGAGGAACCCCGATTTCTTGATCGTGACCTGGCAGTCGGCATTAGCGTGTACCACGAGAGGAATACGTCTGATTCCTTCACCTACAATTCCCGCGAAATCGGAATGCGTCCGCGTGTGTCGTTCCCGGTCAGCGCATCGGCCCGGCTCGAGCTCAGTTACACGCTGAACCAGGCCAAGCTGGAGCAACGTACGGGAACGGAAGCGGCGGATATTTCTCCCCTCGTTGGCCAGATAGGCGAGGGAAAGACGTTAACCAGCGCCGTTGGTGCCAGGTACGTCCTGAACAAGACTGACTCCGTCTTCCAGCCGTCGGAAGGGTACAGGTTCAGCGTGGGTCAAACGCTCGCCGGTTTGGGGGGCGATGTCCGTTATTCAAAGACGAGTGCGAATTTCACGGCATACAGCAGTTTGCTGAAGGGCGACGTGATCCTGTCTTCCGAGCTGGAAGGCGGGATCTTTGTGCCGATCGGCACGAATTCCCGGGTCACGGACCGGTTTTTTCTGGGCGGCGATTCGTTCCGTGGGTTCCAGACGTTCGGGATCGGGCCGAGGGACGAGACCAATAGTCCTCTCGGTGGCAAGTATTTCGCGATTGCACGGCTCGAAGGAACATTTCCACTTGGCCTGCCTGATGAAGTCGGACTCACGGGCGGAATATTCGTTGACGCTGGATCGCTGTGGGGGCTCGACGTAACATCTGTGGAAGACGAAAGCTGCCCGGAGATCGATGATGTAAAGGTATGCCAGGCTCAAAGCCATGAATTCGAATTGCGTTCGTCGACCGGGTTTGCCCTGTACTGGAATACGGCGATCGGGCCGCTCGCTTTCAACTTCTCCAGGCCACTCAAGTATATCAAGGGCGTTGACAGGACCGAGCGGTTCCGTCTGACGATCGGTACGCGTTTTTGATCCTGAGTGCCTGCACTCCCATGGCTGCCCGGTCGGCGGCCGTCGTTTTCCTGTTTTGTGGTCTCGCAAGCGTTTCGGGTGCCCAGGAGCCCCCGGCGGAGGATGTCAGCTGGCAATTGAGCGCGGCAATCGTGGACCAGGAGAGGCTTCTCAGCGATTCGATCGAAGGAAAACTCATTCTCGAGGACCTGAACAGGAAAGGGAACGAACTCAGGGCTGAAAACGAGGCATTGCAGGCTGAACTGGAAGCCGAAGAACGCGCACTGACGGAAATGCGGGAGACCTCGGACCCGGCGGAATTCCGAACGCACGCAGATGCGTTTGATTCAAAGGTCAACTCGATACGCACGGACCAGAAACAGAAACTTGAACAACTCAACCTGGAATACGAACAGGAACGCGAACGGTTTTTCAGGAAAGCGGAACAGGTCATGCTGGAGATGATGCAGGAGCGTGGAATTGGCATGATTGTCGGACGGCAGGCGGTTTTGCTGGCGACTTCAGCTGCGGACATAACCGACGACGTGATCGAAAGGATGGATCTGGTGTATCTGTCAGACCGTGCGGAACAGGGCAGCGAGTAGGTGAACAGGGCCGCTTACCTAATTGCCAGGCAACGTACTGACTGATAGGGGACCCGAATTCGTGCGAGAGGACTGACCGCGTATCCCGATGTCGGAAAACACGAGCAAGGCCCGACCGCTTCGAGCGGATCTTGATGCGATCAAACGGATGATTCCGCATCGAGAACCGTTCCTGATGATCGACTCAGTCGAGGACATTCGTGCCGGAGAAAGCGCAGTCGGGATGAAAGCCGTCAACGCGGATGAACCGCACTTCGAGGGACATTTCCCCGGAAATCCGATCATGCCGGGCGTCCTGGTCGTTGAAGCGATCGCCCAGACGGCGGCCGTTCTCGTCATTCACACATTGGCGCTGACGGATGTGCGGCCGCTCGTCTACCTAATGACTGTCGACAGGTGCAAGTTTCGAAAGCTCGTCAAACCTGGCGACATTCTGGAGTTGCACGTGGAAGTCTTGCGCAGCCGTGGTCGAATCTGGCGGGTCAGTGGCCGTGGCGTGGTTTCCGGACAGACCGTTGCCGAGGCGGTGATTGATGCCATGATGGTTCCGACCGAGGAACGTGCCGGGTCGGAATGACAATAGATCCTTCTTCCGAAATCCACGCGAGTGCGGTGGTGGAGCCGGGTGCGACGATCGGTCCCGGCTGCAAGATCGGGCCGTATAGCGTCATTGGTCCTGACGTCCACCTGGCGCGGGACGTCGACGTCAAGGCTCATGTGGTCATTGACGGATTGACAACGGTCGGGGCCGACACAACGATTTTTTCGTTCGCATCGATCGGGGTCGCGCCCCAGAACATCAGGTACAGGGGCGAACGAACGCGGCTTGTGATCGGCGAGCGCAACAGGATTTTCCAGTATGCCACCATCTGTGTCGGCACTGTCAATGGAGGCGGCGTGACGGAGATCGGAAACGATTGCATGTTGATGATCGGAGCCCATGTCGCCCATGATTGCAAGGTCGGAGATCATGTGGTCATGGTCAACTACTCGGCAATCGCGGGTCACTGTACGGTCGGGGACCGTGTCACGATCGGAGCCCAGGCGGGCGTTCACCAGAAATGTCGAATCGGTGAGGGCGCAATGGTTGGCGGACTCGCGGCGGTTGCCCGGGACGTCATTCCCTACGGTACTGTATATGGTGAACGGGCGACGTTGCGCGGGCTGAATATCGTTGGCCTCAGGCGTCGCGGAATTGAACCGTCCGAAATCAGGAAGTTCCAGTCCGCGTTCGAGGCCATTTTCAGAAACAGCGGAAACATCAGGGACAGTGCGCAGGAGTTCATGGGCCTCGCCGAAAGCAACGACCAGATCAGGGAAATGGTTGAATTCATCCTTGATGGAGGGACCCGAAATCTCTGCACGCCGGGTCCGGTCGACGATCCCGAAGAATGAATCCCATGGCCCGAGCGAGGCCTCCAGTCGCAATCATCGCCGGGGCCGGTCGCCTGCCGGAGATTATTGCTGAAGCCTGTGATGCTCGCGGTCAACCCGTGCACGTCGCGAGTTATTACGATCAAGGTCGATTCCCCGGAAGTTCAACCAGATTCCAGGCTCGGTTCGAACGCCCGGGAGAGGTGTTCGCTCAGCTGGTTGACGCCGGCTGCACGGATATCGTTTTCGCCGGAAAATTCAGCAGGCCGTCAATGGATCCCGAGGATTTCGATTCAACCTTGCAGAAACATGCCAATTGGCTGTTCCCGACGCTCAAGGGCGGTGATGACGGTGTGCTGCGGGCAATCAGATCCCTGTTTGAACGCGAGGGATTCCGAATAAGGGGAGCCCATGAAATAGTTCCGGAGTTACTCCCCAAAGCGGGAGTCCGTACCGTGGACCGCCCTTCGCGGCAGGACATCGAAGACGGCCGTCGAGCGCGGGCGATACTTGACGCACTCGGGTCCGTCGATGTGGGGCAGGCTGTCGTCGTCGCACATGGACTTTGCGTCGGCGTCGAGACAATTCAGGGAACGGACGCACTGCTCGCATCCACAGGACAATTCATTCGCGGCCATGCCGAAGATGCCGATGGTCCTGCAGGGGTTCTCTACAAGGCTGCGAAGACCTGCCAGGACCGCGACATGGACATGCCTGCCATCGGTCCACAAACGGTAATCGGCGCAAGTGCGGCCGGTCTTTCGGGAATAATCATTGTGGCGGGTGACGTCCTCATGCTTGATCCGGATGAATGCATCAGGCACGCACGTGAACGCGGCCTGTTCATTTGGATTTGCAAGAAAGATGAACTGACCGCATGAACGGCAAGGTCAGTTTTTACATGATTGCGGGGGAGCTGTCGGGCGATCGGCTGGGCGGTTCGCTGATCCGCAATCTCCAGGAAACCGTGGCTGGTGGGTTCGAGATCAGGGGGGTCGGCGGTCCGTCCATGGCGTCGGCTGGCCTCGAATCCGAGTTTCCTTTCGACGAGCTCTCTGTTGTTGGCCTGACGGAAGTGGTTTTCAGAATTCCCGCGCTTCTACGGAGAATCCGGCAAACGGCGAAATCGATAGCGGCAATCCGTCCCGACGCCCTCATTACAATTGACTGCCCCGACTTTAGCCTGAGAGTCGCTGCACAGGCGAAACGTTTGATGCCGGACCTCAAGGTGATTCATTACGTCGCCCCGACCGTGTGGGCGTGGCGACCGGGCAGGGCCAGACGCATGGCAAGATCGGTAGACCATGTTCTGGCGTTGCTCCCATTCGAGCCACCGTACTTTGAAGAGGTCGGAATGACCTGTGACTTTGTCGGTCATCCCCTGGTTCGCAACTTCGAGGCAGACAGGTTGCGAAGAATCGAACGGGAATTCCGGGATCGTTTTGGACAGTGCGGGCCTGACAAACCTCTGATCGTGCTGCTCCCCGGTTCGAGGTCAAGCGAAATCCGCCGGATGGGACCCGTTTTCGGCGATGTGATCGCGCGGGTCGCGGCTCAACATCATTCCGTCGAGTGGGTCGTTCCCGCCGCGGCTCCGGTAGCCGGAATGGTTCGGGAACTGGTACGGAACTGGCCCGGGTCCATCTCGGTTCTGGAGCCGTGCACAGACGATGACGAGGAAGATCGAACCAGGAAACATGTGATCTTTTCCATGGCGCAAGCTGCGTTTGCGACTTCGGGAACGGTGACCCTGGAACTCGCGAGAGCCGGGTGCCCGACGGTGATTGGTTATCGATCCAGCCGGCTGACCGCGTTTCTGATTCTGAGGCTCGTCAGGATAGACACTGCCAATCTGGTCAATTTGCTGGTCGAACGTCACGCAATTCCCGAGTACCTCCTGGCGGACTGCACCGCCGAAAACGTCGCAGCGGAACTGTCGGTGCTACTATCCGATTCCGATCAACGCACCGCGCAGCGGAGCGCGTTTGCCGAAGCCCTGGAGAGGCTTGGCGGAGGTCAGTTGGATCCAGGAAGGCGTGCAGCAGAATCCGTCCTCCGGGCGATCGCCGGCACGTGACGTCCGTCACGAACAGCCAATCTGGTCGGTTATCGGGGATCTGCCAACAGGCGATTGAAACCGGCGGCATTTGTTGGCAGGAAAAGAACGTGGCACCTGGATTACCAAAGGTGGCGGATTAACCGGATCGGAGTGAGGATGGGAGTTGATCACGTGGCAGATTGCGCCATCGAAGGCGAATTCCTGAACATCGTTATTTTAGTGCGTGCTTTTGACTTCATGGCGGTCGGCACTACCGAGACACCAAGTGAAAAAACGTGAATTGATCTTGATCGATTGCTGGAAAATGGGTCATTTGATTTCATGACGCTCAGGGGCCGAATAAGGTCGGCGCCGGAACAATTTGAACCGGCGGACGCGCCCGATCTGTCGGAACTGATCGACGATCTCGAGCCTGATGACATCCACCGGCAGCTTTTTGCGGGCATAGCCAGTTGTAGCCCCTATCTGACCGGTTTGTTGCGGCGGGAGATCGAGTGGTTTCGATCGATCTGGGACAAGACGCCTGAGCAGGGATTTCGCGACCTGCTGTCCTGGATGAGGTCGACGCCGCAGTCGGGCGACCTTGCGGTGCATCTCAGAGTTGCAAAACGCCGTGGGGCGCTTCTGATTGCGCTTTGCGATCTGGGTGGCGTTTGGGACGTCATGACCGTGACGGCCCAAATGACCAGATTTGCCGACACCGCCGTCGATACGGCGCTCCGGAATCTCATGCGCACGCGTTACGAACGTGGGAAACTGCGTGGAATCGATGAACAGGTGCTGGAGAACTGCGCAGGTGTATCCGTCCTCGCGATGGGAAAGATGGGCGCGGCAGAACTGAATTACTCGTCCGACATTGACCTGATTGTCATATCCGACTCTTCAGAACTGCCCGGCGACGATATCCTGGAACTTCGCGCGGAGTTTGTCCTGATCATACGGCAACTCGTGAGGTTGCTTTCCGATGTGACACGCGACGGATATGTCTTCAGGACCGACCTTCGCCTCCGGCCGAACCCGTCGACGACACCTGTTTGCGTGTCCAGTGAGGCAGCGCTGCGCTATTACGAGAGTACCGGTCGAACGTGGGAACGGGCGGCCTTGATCAAGGCACGCCCGGCAGCAGGCGATCTGGCTGCGGGCCATCGGTTTCTTGAGCAGATCACCCCATTCATCTGGAGGCGGCATCTCGACTTCGCGACCGTGGATGCGGCCCGCAACATGCAGGACAGGATACGCCAGCACAAGCAGCTATCCGGCCCGATTCGTCTGGAGGGTCACAACGTCAAGCTGGGACCCGGGGGAATCCGTCAAATCGAGTTCTTCGCCCAGACGCTTCAGCTCATAACCGGAGGACGTGACCCTGAAGTCCGGGAACCCGGTACGCTGGGAGCGCTTCGTGTGTTGGCCAGGAAGGGTTGGGTGCCGGAAAACACTGCCGAGTTCCTGATCGACGCATACTGCCACCATCGAAACCTCGAACACAGGCTTCAGATGGTGCAGGATATCCAGACCCAGACGATGCCTGCCGATGAAACCGGGATCGCTCGAATTGCAGCCTTTTCGGGTTATTCGGACGTCGGGGAGTTTCGCACCCATGTCTGTGAGCGGCTTCAAATGGTTGATGACACCTGCAGCATGTTCTTCAAACGTGAGGGCGAAGAAGACGAAGAAGAAATCGAGATTTCGGATGACCTGATGGAACTGTCGGAAAGCTGGCTGGATCTCCCGGTTCTCAGATCCCAAAATGACTTGCCTGCATTTGAGCGCGTTCGTCCGAAGCTTCTCGGTCGTCTTGGATCGGCCGATGCCCCGAAGAACGCCATCGCGCGATTTGACGAATTCCTGCAGGGAATGCCAGCTGGAGTCCAGTTGTTCTCGTTGTTCGAAGCGAATCCACCATTGCTGGATCTTTTGATCGACGTCTGTTCCAACGCGCCGAGCCTTGCCACGTACCTTGCCCAGAACGCGTCCGTCATGGACGCGTTATTCGATCCTTCCTTCTTCGAACCCTTGGGTGATGGCGACGAACTGTTCGAAGATCTTGCAATTCTGCTGGGCACGACTCCGGATTACGAGGCCAGATTGAACGCTGCGCGAATCTGGATGCACAAGAAACACTTCCAGATTGGCGTACTGCAACTGAGGGGCATCGCGGGTGTTCTTGAGGCCGCGCGGGCTTATTCCGATCTGGCCGTTTCATGTGTACGTGCTTTGCTACCCAGCGTCGAACTGCGATTCGTTGAGAGATACGGTTTCGTTCCGGAAAAGGGACTCGCCATTCTCGCCATGGGAAAGCTTGGATCGTCGGAAATGACGGCAACATCGGACCTTGATCTCGTTGTCGTCTACGATGCGGCCGGCCAGGAAGAGTCCACGGGGGCCAAGCCCCTTGCGGTATCGACCTATTTTGCCAGGTTGACCCAGGCGCTGGTCACCGCCCTTTCTTCATTGATGACCGAAGGAAAACTCTACAACGTCGACATGCGATTGCGGCCTTCCGGGCGAAAGGGACCCGTCGCGACGAGCCTTCAGTCGTTTCGCGAATACCAAAAGACGAAGGCCTGGACGTGGGAACACCTGGCTTTGTCCCGCGCGAGGGTTGTCGCGGGAGATGAAAAAACGATAGCGGAGGTCGAATCCATCCGGCGAGAGGTGTTACTTCAGCCCAGGGATTCAGCTACGGTTTTCAACGATGTGGCCAAGATGCGTGAGCGCATTGCCGCCAACAGAAAAGTTGTGGATGTCTGGGACGTCAAGACGGGTGCCGGAGCATTGCTGGAGATCGAGTTACTGGCGCAGACTCTTGCACTGGTCTCGGGGGCAACCGAACGTCACCCCAAGGACCAACTGGCGGCAGCTGCGGCGGCGGAATGGATTGGTCCGTCCGACCTTGCCGTATTGACGGGTACACACGACCTCCTTGTCCAGGTTCAGCACGTGCAACGGCTACTGGCCGAGGAGCGTTTCGACATGAATACGCTCGGGTTCGGAGGTCAGGCTGTGCTATTGGCACTCACGGGGCGAGAGACCCTGGGTGAACTTGAAAACCATCTACGGGACAGGACAGCAGATTGCGACAGCATTATCGGTCGGGTTCTTCGGTCCTGAAGTCGCCAGCAAATTGTTGAGTGGCGGAGGACAGGCGGGAAATGTCTGAAAGAGGCAGTCGCGAAACGGCTGAACCCCGACCCACGAAAGGCAGACTGTCGATTGACCCCAAGGGTCTCATTTACGAAGCCTACCGAATCGACGGAATCACCGAAGCCGAATGTCGCACGATTTTTTTGGACTGGGCGCTCAATGTCCCGCCGGGCCGGGATCTATCGGAATGTGCCAAGGAACTGTACGAAGAATACGGAATCAGGAATGTGCGTCATCCCATGACGCGGATTATCAGCGATGGGACCAGGGAAGCCGAACCTCCGCGCCGCAAGGGCGGGCGAAACGTTCGGAGGGCAGGGCGCACAACAGGCGAATGATCGTCTGCTCCCGTAAGGTGCAGACACGTGCGGTCCGCCAAGGATTGGGGGACGTAAATGGCCATGGCGCCTCCCGGAAGTGGGTGCGCCAAGACATGGAATCAAGACACTAACGTGCCCGTTTGAGCGCTGTTTGGGTAAAGTCTCTTTGCCTGAGACCGGTCCTGAACTCGTAGTCCGACCATTCCAATACCGTGCTCTTCCCCGTCAGGTGGTTGTTCATGGTCAACGTGCTGGCGCGCCAGAATTCACCAAGGTATTTTTTGTAGTCTTCCAGGACTAAAGTCTTGAGAAGATCGTTCTTGCGATCGAAATACTCGACCTTCATAAGGCGAAATGCCTCGGTGTCGTACCATGTCAGCTGGCGCGAGTAACCGGAATTCCTGGTGCGTGGAATACGCTCGGACACGGAGCACTTGAGATTGCCGCAGGGCTCGTCTCTCAGGTACTGGTATGTGAATTTCTCGACCTCGACGGTCCCCAGATCCTCGTACGAAAATTCACTTCCCATGAAGGAACCGGACTGATTGGATGAACTGATGCGTTTCACCCTCTTCAATGCGGGGAGATAGAGCCATTGCTCGTCAGGGGAGTCCGTGTGGGACCAGATGAGGAATGCGGTTCCCTTGACATCGCGCGGGCGGTCGAACACGAACAGGGTTCGGTCACCGTCCCCCGTGACCTCGATGGTCCTGATACTCAATTCGCGCTGACTCTGCGCTCCACTCTTGTTACGCAGAATCATTTTCAAATCTGCAGTCAGATCCCCATATCCCTTCTGGTTTTCACGGGCCTCGACTGCGATCTTCAACCCGGTTTCCTCGGCACTGGCTGCGTTGCCGCCAGAAGGCATGACTGTCAGGAAAAGAATGGCAAGAATGCTTCCAGGCAGCACAAATCTTGACGGGTCAAGAGTGATTGGCATCATTGTTTCCTCCGGTCAGCGGCCATGAACGATGCGGGACGATCAGATGACCTGTGGCAGGCTCTGGATTGGCGGTCAAGTCTGACCTTTTGGTTTTTGGTCGTTATCGTGATGGTCTCCGAGAACATCGTGGGACACTCTACTACCACACCTGGATGAAACCCGTCCAGAAACGGCTTTCCCGGCACGCAAACATGAAAATTATGCTCAGAAGCTGTAGTCCAGGGTCACAGAGGCACTGCTGTCACGTCGCACGGCATACAACAGCGCGTCTTCTATGCCGATCCCCGAAAATACGGAAGCTTCCGCATTCAATGACCAATTGTCCGAAATTCGTCGACTGAATTCCGCACTCAGGACACGGCTGTCCGTATCGAGGGATTTCACGATGCTCGCAACGAACTCCGTGTCGTATTCGTCGTTCAAGCCGACGCGGGCCGCAAGAAAAATATCGTTTTCGAACGCGTTGGTTGCCCTTTGACCTCGCCCGTCGTGAGTCCATTCGGCGAACAGGGTCAAGTCCGCGTTGGAATCCAATATCGAGTAGATCGTGTGCTCCGCGCCGAAGACAAATGCGGAGTAATCTTCCTCCGCCGTCTGAAGGTTCTTGGCACCGCTGCGGTGAATCGCTTCGAGTTTGAACAGCCACGGTCCAGTTGTAAACTGGGTGTCAAGGCCGAACTGCGTGATCCGTTCGTAATGCGGTGCCAGAGCCTTGGGTTCATCAGACTGTGGTGGAATTATCGGCACAAGAACGGGTTCGCGACTTGTGCCATTGAAAGCACTGAGTCCGACATCCAACGCTCCCAGACTGGTTGTATATCTGGCGGCCAGATCGATGTTCCACTTTCCTGCCCGGGATTCATATGATGTCAGGTCCGTGTCCACGATGGGTTTGGAACGCAGCCGCCCGTGCTTCCCTGGAAAGGACCGCGGGCGGTGCCAGGTCAGACCCAGGAATTCCAGTGCACCCCAATCCCCCGACAGGGTCGCATGGACCATCGGCTGGCCCAGCTTGATTTTCTCGTTCGGGTTTTCCAGAAGGTTGGATTGATTGACAATATCGACCAGGGAGCGCGACTCGACGACGCCCCAGAACACACGATCGACACCAAGGCGAAGTTCCCATTCGTTATTGCCGACATCGCCATACATCAGGAGATAGGCCTCCCGGAGATCGAAGTGGCTGCGTTTCGGATCTCCGTGGTCGTATCGAAAAAACGGCGTCACGGTAATGCTTCGTCCCAGATCATCCTCAACATAGGCGGTGATTTCCGCGGCGACGCCGCCTGCGTACGAACGTTGACCCTGATGTACGCCTGTTTCGAAGTATCTTTGGTTTTCCAGGGAAATGCGTCCGTAGAGCTCGACCGGTCCGGAGAACCCGTTTTGGCTGCGGACTTCGGTTGCGAACACCGAACTCAGCATCAGGTGCGACGCCAGGAAGAAAAAGAAGACACGCACGATCACGTTGACCTTATGACATCAACCTGTGGGCAATAACCAACTTTGATGTTGGGCAACCTATCACCCCTGACCACGTGACCTCAAGCGCCCGGCAGCACGACCTGCTGAGGTGGCGGCGGAGCAATGGCATTCGGATAAGGTTTTTTGTCGTTCGGATAAGAAAGCCCCTGTGCTTCGGGTGTTTTTCCGGAAGCCGGGGGCTTGATGGTGGTGTGGTTCTGTCAGGCTGGTCTTCGGTTCTGCCACTTGCTCCGTGGTTGGCGTGATTCCCGGTTGTAGCTTCGCCCCGGCCTCTCGCGCTGGATGCATCGGGAGAGGCCGATCATGATCCGCTTGACGGATTGGGCGACCATCTGGCTCTGCCTGAGGAACATGGTCTCGATCTCGCGCCCCAGCAGTCTCATCCCGTTCCTGAAGTTGGTGCGCATGGCCGGCAGGTCATCGTTGGCATCGTGGTTGATGTCATGGTCGCAGCGGTTGGCGAACATGCGTGCGAGGGTGATCAGGGTGAAGGCGGCGTAGAGTTCCTGGCGCACGCCGCGTTCGGACTTCGCGTGGAAGCTCTCGATCACATCCTTTCCGGTCTTGTATCCCTCCTCGACCTGCCAGCGCCCGTGGTAGAGGTCCGAGAGTGCCTGAACGGTGTAGCGGCTGTCGTGCAGGGATGTTGCGAGACAGTATTCGGTATCGGCGGCGGTGTATTTGACCAGGCGGATGCGCAGGCTGCGGCCGCGCAGTTCGGTCGCGTCCCCGGGCGCCTTGAGGGTGATGACGCGATCGCTCTGTTCCGAAGCGATGAAGGCGTCGAAGACGGGGTTGGCATTGCCCTGGAGGCGGAAGACGAAGTTCAGCCTGCGCAGGTTGTGGAGCAGGGCCATCTCGAAGGACCAGTATCCCCGGTCGTAGACGATGACATCGCCTTTTGCGGCATGGTCGAGATGGGTGAGGGCGGCCGTGCGCTCGTTCTCGTGGCTGAAGAGGCCGAAGTCTACGGGCATGCGGCTGTGCAGCCGGTAGAGGGTGCTGATCATGCCCTGGGGGTAGTGGGCATTGTCGTTCGGGGTGCGGTAACCCGAGCGCAGCAGGTCCCGCGGCAGGGTGATCTTCGATCCGTCGACGGCGAAGATGCGGTGTCCCTTCCACAGGGGGTCGTCGGGACTGTGGGCGAGGATTTCCCTGTGCAGGGTCTTGAAGGCGGCTTCGTCGAGTTTCTCGCGCGCCTCGCTGGCCGAGGACGCCGCCGGCGGTTCGTCCTGGGGCAGGGCGATGTCGGACTGCTGGCATTGTTCCCACAGTTCGCACAGCGTCGCACGGTAGCCCTGCCGGCGCGGTGCGACGACCAGGCGGAAGACGAACAGCATGATCAACAGGGTGGAGAACACGCGGCGGCGTTTCTGCCAGCGGGCATCCTCGCACTCCGCCACGGCGGTGGCGGCGGCGACAAGGGTCTCCCACTGCCGGGTGAAACGGCGGTCGCTGCCACCAGAGCGCCCGCGTTCGGTCCGGCTCGGCGGTTTCGCGGGCCGTGCCGCATCGCGGTCGCCGCGCAGGATTTCCTTGCTGTCCGCGCACAGCGGCAGAACGTAGACACCCTTGATGGACTTGCCCTTGTCGCCACCGGTCGCGCCGATGCGTTCCCAGTTGGCGGCACGGTAGCACGTGGCCCTGAAGCGATCCTCCTCGACGAAGGTCTCGCACAGGACCGGCCTGTAGCCATGAAGGCTCTGCCAGTCGTCGCCAAGGCGCCGCATCGCCAGGGACAGACCACAGGAGGCAAGGTTCTTCGAGTTCACCCAGGGAAACACAAGCCAGCGCGAATTGGTCACCACGAGGTGCCGGTTGCGGTCCCTGGTCCGGTCGCTCCATCCGATCCAGCGTTCCCGGCACGGCAGCGACCTGGCCGACGCATCGAACAGCAGGCAGCCCAGCCTGCGGCCCAATGGCATTCGGACAGACCTGGAGCTTTGGCGATTTTATTCTGCGGCCGGCAACGTTCTGATTTTACGACCTGAATCCCCTGGTGGAACTTTTTTTCCGAATGGGGGTTGTCAAGCTATCGCAAATATGCATGCTGTGCTTGTCATCACGGAGCACATGCGATGGACCCGCGAATCACCGCCCTGAATTCGACCACCTTCTCCGGCCGCCGGCTGACCCGGCGCCAGGTTGCCGAGGTCCAGGAGACGGTTGACCTGTGTTGAATTTTTCTGTGTGCCGGCGGCTGGTTTGCTGATTATTTCGGTTCCGTTCCGGGGTCTTGTTGCGCACAGCTTTGATTTCTTCGGGGCTTTTGCCCGGGTGTTTTCTTCCATTCCCGGTGGCTGATTCCGGTCATCTCGTGCGGACGGGTTTGTGGCGCTTCTGGTCGGGGCTCCGATACGGGAAAGCGAAGGGCGCACTTTTTCATTGAGGCGGAATGCGTCGGATGATGCCGGCCCCGACGGCCACGGGCAAAGCGGGCCCGCGCTCATCGATTTGCGTGATTGCAGTTTATCGTGGGTGTCGTGCCACGAGGACGGCGTTCCAGTCCTTTCCGCCTTTGGGTCTCAGGCGTTGTGTACGCGGGTCCCTGGCTGCGAGGGCTTCTGCTGCCTCGTCGCCGGCGTCATCGGCGTCGAAGGCACAGACGATGCGTTGGGGTTTCCATGCTTCGGCCCATGCGGGCAGTTTCCTGCCGGCGCCGGTTGCCGAGAGGAAGACGGTCCCGGAGTTTCGGAGTTCGGGCATGGAGAATGCGGAGAGGGCGTCGATGGCACTCTCGGTGATGAAGAGGGTGTGCACGGTGTTACGGTCTGCGGGGATCCAGAAGCTTCCGCTGTCTTTTCGCGATCCCGGCGCCATTCCGCGGAATGGCTTGCCGGCCGGTGGCATGACGGTTCCGAAGCATTCTGCTCCGGTTGGTTTCCGGTTCCTGTCGGTTGCGATGAAGACGGCGTTCCTTCGGGCATCGGCATGGAGGAGGCCGCGGCGGTTGAGTGCTGCGACGAGAGTGTCCGGGAGGGCCCTGTCCCTGGTGAGCCACTGGTGGATTGCGGGCCATGCGGACGCGGCGGGCGGCGGCAGGGCCAGTTCCCTGCGGGGTTCCGTTTTCGGCTCCGGTTCCGGCGCGAGATCCCCTGCGAGCAGCCGGAGGCGTTCCACGGCCCGGGTGAAGCTTCCGCCTTCGGCATGGATGACGAGATCGATGGCGCCGCCGCCGCCGCGGTTTTGCCGGTGGTCGTGGAACTTCATACCGGTGATGTTGATGACCGATCCGTCGCGCCTGAAGCGGTTCCGGTCGCGGGGATCGCGGCGATAGCCGAGCCCGAGGGCGATCTCCCTGAGCGGCAGCTGCCGCAACCGGCTCCGGTCATCCTGCCTGGTGCTCATGCCTTGAGGTTCAGTTCGTCGATCGCCTGGGCGACGTGGTTGTCGGTGACTTCGCGGGCCTTGTCCGCGGCGGCGGCGGCGAGTGCATTGTGGGCGATCTGGTTGATCCTGCGCGGCAGGCCGTGTGCGGTCTGCGCGATGGCAGCCACGGCGGTCTTGCCGAAGATCGGGATGTCGGGAGCCCCGGCCATGCGGAGGCGGTGCTCGATATACGGCTCGATCTCCTCTGCCGCGAGCCCGTCCATGTGGTGGCGGACGACGAGACGCTGGGCGAGGGATTCGTTGACCCCCATCGCCAGGCGGCGCCGGAGCCCGGTGAGGCCGGTGAGCAGCAGGCAGAAGCGCTGGGCGGAATCGATGTCGAAGTTGGTGAGCATGCGCAGGGTCTCGAGGACCGGGTTGGACAGGAGATGGGCCTCGTCGATGATCAGCACCGGCGTCTGCCGGTTGCCTGCGAGGCGTGACAACTCGCCGGAGATGGCGCGTCCGACCATGCTGCGTGACTGTCCGGGGGCGAGGCCGAATTCGGCCGCGATGCAGTTCATGGCTTCGAGCGGCGTGGGGGCGGCGAGCGGCAGGTAGACGATCTTGAAGAGGCCGCGTGGCAGGCTGTCGGCGAAGCGCCGGCAGACGGCGGTCTTTCCGGACCCGACCTCGCCGGTGAGCAGGCCGATGCCGCGCATCTCCGCGAGATGGTTGAGCCGTGCCTGTGCCTCGGTGGCCGCCCGGCCCGGGAACAGGTCGTCGGATGCGATGTCGCTCCCGAAGGGCCAGCGCTCGAGGGAGAAGGATTGACGGTACATGGCTCAGTCCTCCCCGCCATCGGTGTCGATGCTGGAGAAGGAGATCGCGTTGTCGCGCTTCACCCGGGCATTTGCGTTGAGCTCGAGGGGCCATGCCTGCCCGGCATCCTCGCCATCCGCCACGACGAGGATCGGGCGGCCCGGCGGCGCCGCGGGATCGAACCGCAGGGTGACCTTCCGCCCGACGAGGCCGGTATCGACCTCGTAGAGCCGGTTCCGGAGGCTGACGACCCGGTCCTTGCTGACCTTGCGCACCGCCTCGTCGAGGAACAGGTCGTCGAGATCGACGCTGCCGTCCACGAGGCGGACATCGAGGGCTTTCGCGGCCCATGCGTCCGCCGGTGTCATGCCCTCGAGACCGCGATGGGGCGTGTGATGGTACTCTCCCTCGACCCAGGCGGCGAGACGGCGGTTGAGGATGTCGAGGCTGGCAGTATCCGCTGCTTCAAGGCCCGGCAGGAAGCGTTGGCGTACGGTTCTTATATACCTTTCCACCTTTCCTTTTCCGGCGGCGTGGTACGGACGCGCATGGATCAGGGCGATGCCGAGACGGGCGCAGACGAGATCGAGGCGCCGCGAACGGTACGCACTTCCATTGTCGACGAACAGTTTCCCGGGAATTCCGCGACGCAGGAGAGCCTGCCTGAACACCGGGAGGAAGTCGTTGATGCCCTCGGAGAAGGCGAAGGCCGACCATGGCACGATGCGGGTCGCGTCGTCGATCATGACGATCATGTAGGTCTTGCGCCGGCGGCGCCCGTCGCCGCACTTCGGGCCGTGCATGATATCCGATTGCCAGAGGTCGCCGGCATGGGCATGGGCGAAGCGCCTGAGGTCCGGCGGCGCCCGTTCCGGGGTCATCAACCCCTCGGCGTGGAACAGGCGGTAGGCGGCCGAGAGCGAGACCGGGTCGGAGAACCCGTCCGTCTGTTCGGCGCGTGCGACCACGTCGCGGACGGAAAGTTCGGGATGGTCCCTGCGGATGGAGATCAGCAGCTCCGCGGCCTCGACCGTGAGACGCCGGGACTTGCCGCGGTCGCTGCGCGGCCCGGGCTTGAGGGCGTCGAGACCGCCACGCCGCCAGGCCCGCTGCCAGTGCAGGATGGTACCCTCCGCAACCCGGGTGCGGCTGGTGCCGGGAATCACCCACGCCTTGCCGGCAAGACGGCGCACTTCGGCCATCCGCGCCGGTCCGGCGAGGTCGATGAGGGGGGCGATGACGCGATAGCGGAACATCGCCACGTCAAGTCGATGTCTTTCGGTGTTCTGGCTCATGCCTGGTCTCCCTTTCGGTTGGATCGGGCAGGCATAGCGCCGCTCAGGCCGGCGGATCAGGCCCCATCATGTGTTGGTCGGCCGGATTCGAAATCGGCGCCGGATCAATCCGCACGCCGAAGCCCAGTGGAGGCGCCAGATTCCGGAGATGTGACGCCGCATGGCCGCGCAGTTCGACGAGAAGCCGCGTGGTTCCGAGATGGCCCCTGAGCGCCGTCACCGACGCCGCGCAACCGGCGAACAGCTCCGGCAGCAGGGTGATCACCGTCACCAGGCAGGCAACGACCAGGTCGCGCCGGCCCTTGAGCCAGCGTAAGCGGGTAAACGGCGACGTCTGTTGATTTCGCCTGGTTTCTGGTTTCGTCCTGTCGGCTGCGGCCGATCCTGCGGCCTGACATTCTCCAATTTGCTGCTGCTGCGCCGTTTTTTCCGTTTGACACGATAGGGCGCCGGGGCTATTCCCGGCGAATCAAGACGAATCATCGGGGAGAACGGCCATGGGCGCATGGTTTGGATCGAAAGCGACCTCTGGTCTTTGCCAACCGCTCATCGCGATGTGTCCGCCGCATGGCTAAGTCGAGTAAGCGTTCGGCGAAGGCGTGATGTTGTTGTCTGTTGTCTATTGATTGAGGATTCTTTTCCAGTCTTTTCTGAGCGGGCAGAGCCAGATGTCTTTCCTGGGCTTTGCGAATTCATTCTTTCTGTCGTATTTGCCCCGCCCCTTTGTTGTTCCGACATGGATCCATCCGGACGCCTTGTAGGTGATCCCTGAGAAGCGCGGGGTTTCGACGAAGGTTTCCATCAGGACCGGGGAGATGTTGTGGTGGCTTTGCCAGTCCTTCGGCAGTTGGCGCCGCGCCCGGGAGAGGATGTGGGAGGCGAGACCTGGAATCCGGATCCATGGCATGATGAGATATCGGGCATTGTTGATCACGCGGTACAGGTTCCGCTCCCGGACTTCCGGAGACCATCCGATGAAGGCATCGCGGGGTGCGGTCTTCCATGCGGCGGCCGAGAAGCCGAGCATGGCCAGCGGCCGGCCCTCCCGGTCCTGGACCGCATAGCGCATCTGTGCACCGATGAGGGGCGTGTAACCGAGGTAGTGCCAGCGGGCGATGAAGCCGTTCCAGGCGACACTGGCGGCACGGCCGGCGCCGGTGACCCTGACCAGGCGGACCGGGCGCACCGCGTCCAGGGTCTCCGGCATCGGCGTCTGCGGCGGGTCGGTTTCCGGGCCGAACTCCGGAACCCGCCGCGGCCGCGGTCCGTGTCGCGGCGGCGGCAGTGTGATGATCCCGTCCCGGTGCATCCTCAGCATGGTGAGCCGGGCCATCATGGCCCTGAGTTCGCCGTCGGGCTTGACCCAGCCGATGGCGCGGCAGAACGCGCGCGCCAGCCCGGCACGGGTCTGTTGCGGGGAGGCCGCGATCAGGTCCCGCATCAGCGCCATCTCGCCGGTGGTGAAGTCACGCCCGTGGTAACGGCACGCGATCGTGGTGTTGTCCGCGGTCATTGCGTGGCCTTGAGTTGTCGGCGCCTGTCTTCGTCCATCGACCATGGCAGCCAGGGTGAGAGGTCGTCCGGAGGCTGGCCGCCGTTGCCCGCGCAGGCCGAGAGCCAGTCGTCGAGCCACGTGCGGACATCGATCCCGTTCATCCGCAGGGTCTCGATGATCCCGTACATCATGGCGGAGTACCGGGCGCCTTCCAGGCTGTCGGAGCCGAACGACAGCTTCCGCCCGATCACGGGACCGCGCTGGATTCTTTCAGGCAAATTGTTGTCCATGGGAATGTCCGGCCTGTCGACGAACACGCAGAGCCCGCCGCGATGCCGCACCAGCGAGTTGAGCGCCTTCGCTCGCCGGTCCGAACCGGCAGGCCCCGCGCGTTCCGTCTCCGCGAGGGCGAACAGCTTGTCGACCGCGCGTTGCAGTTGACGATGTGCAATCCCGAACTTTCGCGACTGCTGATCCATCCCCGCTTCCGGGTCGTAGTGTTTCAGCCGGACCCTGTTCAGGTGGAATAGTTTCCCGATCCGGTCCAGCCACCGGTTCTCCCATGCCTCCAGGGCGTCATTGCCGGCCGCGGCCTCGATGAATTTGCGGCGAACATGGACCCAGCACCAGGCCAGGATCAGGATGCCGCCGAGAACGCGCGCGAGTTTCTTGTAGGCCGAGTAGGCGTCACAAACCAGGACCGTGCCGGCACCGACGCCGGCGAACAGCTTGCCGGCCGCCTCGGCATTGCGCCGCGCGTCCACCTGGAACCACACCGCATCCCGGGAGACCGCACACCACAGCCAGGCCCGGCTGGTGCCACGGATGGCCTTGAGGGATTGAACCCGCCAGCCGGTTTCGTCGCCCTGAAGCACCGAGGCCGCTTTCAGGTGGGCGAGGATCGCCTGCGACAGCGGGTCGAACAACGGCATCAGCCTGTGAATGCTGTCGCCCAGGGTCCCGGCCGAGATGGGCACCCCCTGGTCACGCATCCATGCCGCGACCCGGTTCAGCGGACGGTGGAAGGCGTAACGCTCGAGCAGGAAACAGACCCAGAAGCTGATCCCATAGGAGGAGCCGGGAAACAGCCGGGGAACCGGTGGCGCCACCACCTCCTTCGGCGCCGACGCACAGCTGCAGGTGCGCCGTAAGCGGGTAAATGGCGACGTCTGATAATTCGGTTGCTCACGCGAGGGTTGGGTGGGGATAATTCCGGTCATTCATCAATGATCGGAGGAAATTGTCATGTCAGGTTTGAATGGTTCGGCTGGTTCCCGTCGTGCGCCGGTGGTGCGCAGCGCAGACGAGTGGAGCGGCATCATGGCGGACTTCGAGCGCTCGGGGCTGTCGCAACGGGAGTTTTGCGAGTCCCGTGGGCTGTCCTCGAAGACCTTCTCGAACTGGCGGTGCCGTCTCCGCCCTGGGGGCGGGAAGGGATCCTTTGTCGAGCTTGCGCCGCCGGTTTCCTCGGGCTGGGACGTCGAGCTTGACCTGGGCGACGGGGTTGTCCTGCGGGTTCGGCGGTCGTGATGCTCGGCGGCTGGCCGCGGGGCGGCATCTGGCTGTCGACGGACCCGGCCGACATGCGGCGCAGTTTCGACGGGCTGTGCGCGCTGGTGTCGGGCCATCTCGGGTGCAATCCGGCCGATGGACGCTGGTACGTGTTCGTCAACCGGCGCCGGACCATCGTAAAGGTCCTGGGCTTCGAGCGGGGCGGCTTCTTCATCTGGTCCAAGCGCCTGGAGCAGGGCCTGTTCGCCCCGCCTCCGGCCTCCGGCCATGCGGCGCTTGCATTGTCTTCGACCGAGTTGATGGCCCTGATCGACGGCATCGACGTCACCGTTCGCCGCCGTCGCAAGCGTTACGGCGGTCCCCGGCTGGCGTCCGGGTGAGCCCGGACGACGGTCATGTCGATGCTGCCGGTCATCGGGGTGTCGGCGAAGAGGTCCTTCCACAGGCGTGGCGTCAGTTCGTGGACCCGGTCGGCCGGATGGGTGTCGATGCGCTGGAAGACATCGCCCAGATAGGTTGCAGGGCTGATCCCGAGCAGGAAACAGGTGGCGACGAGGCTGTTGACGATCCCGACGTTCCGTGCGCCGGATTCTGTCCAGGAAAAAAGCCAGTTCTTCTGTCCCAGCTTGATGCGGCGCAGTGCGCGCTCGACACCATTCGAGTCGATCGGCACCAACGGGTCTTCGAGGAACACCTCGAGGGCCTGCTGGCGTTCGACGGCGTAGGTGACCGCCCGGCGGATCGGGTGCTTCGGCGTCAGCGCCGGGTCCCCGAGCGTCCGCTCACACCATTGCCAGAAGGCGTCGACCAGCGGGCGGGTGCGGGTGCGCCGCGCCTCCAGGCGTTCAGGCGGCGGCCGGGTACGGAATTCCTTCTCGATCCCGTACATGCCCCCGATCAGATCCAGCGCCTTCCCGGCGAACACCGGATGGTTGTCCAGCTGCTCCTCGAAATTGCGCCTCGTATGCGCCCAGCAATTTTGCTGCCTCACCGCCTCCCCCCGCGCCTCGGCGTAAGCCGCGTAGGCGCCGTAGCCGTCGCTGACCAGCGTGCCCTCGAAATCGCCGAGGAACCGCGCGACATGGTGGTGGGCGCGGGAGGGCGCGAAGTGGAACACCACTTCGTCCCGGTCGCCGAGCACCGGCCAGTAGTAGCATTGTTTCATCTTGCCCGGCCTGTCCGGGTCGCGCCCGGCCCGCACCGGCGTCTCGTCCATGACGATGACGGAACTTTCCAGAACCGAGCGGCACTGGGCCTCGAACACCGGCTCCAGCAGCGAGATCGCCCGGTTGGCCCAGCCACTCAGGGACTTGCGGCTGACGGTGATCCCGCTCTCGGCCAGCATCTGGTGCTGGCGGTAGAGGGGGAGATGCCAGGCGAACTTGTCGACCAGCATTCCGGCGATAAAGCTCACATCGGCGCAGGAGCTCTTGAACACGCCCTCGACGGCCGGGGCGCAGACCAGGGCGCCGGAGGATCTGATCTTCGCCTTCTTGTAATGGTAACGCAGCACCACGTGGCGGATCGGCACCGATGCCAGCTTGCAGCACACCCGCTCGGAGATGATGTCGTATTCACCCTCCGCCAGCCCCTCGATCTCCGGCGGCATCACGTCGATGTCGATCACCGTCGCCTCGGGGCCGAAGCGCAGCCCGGTGCCGTTGACGGCATCGCCACGATCCTTCTTGCGCCCGTTGACGCCGCCCCGGGGCTTCTTTTCGGCTTTCTTTTCGGCCTCGCCTTTCCTTTCGGCTTCGGGCTCATCCTCCCCGGCATCCGGCGATGCGGCGCCATCGGAGGCGGCGTCGGCGTTGCGGCGCTTCTCCGAGCGCCGGCCGTACTGCTGGCGCTCGTAGCGGGCGAGCTGGTCGCGAAGCGCACTGTTCTTCGCCACTTCCTCGGTGAGCTTGTCCTGTAGCGCGGCAATGATCGTCGACTGCGTCCCGGCAAGCCCGAACAACTCCCTGAACAGGGAGACAGCCCCCCGCAGCAGGCCGCCGCCGCCCAGCCCCGCGAACTCCGCATGGAGCCCGTCGAGCCTCTGGCGGACCGCATCCGGGTCGTGAGGGTCGATCCCGCTCATTCCTCCGCCTCCTCCGCCATGATCGCCGCCAGCACCGCCAGGCGCTCGCCCCGGGGCATCGCCGCGTAGCGCCGCCCCCAGCTCGCCGCCTTGCGCTTGACGGTCTGACGGTGGGTGAAATTCCGTCCGGCGAAGGCCGCCCAGTGCACCCGGTCGGGCGCGAAGTTGAACCACAGCTTCTCGGTGACGATGCAGGACTGGTTGTTGACCTGGATCTCCAGCGAATGCCAGTCGGAGAGGTGTTCGTCGTAGAGCCGGGACGGATAGCCGGAGACCATCGCCGAACAGGGCAGCGACTTCAGGATGCCGAGAAGCTCCACATGGTCGGCGTCCGTATAGTCGTAACGGTAGCGGCGCTGCGACTTGCGCGCAGACTGCACGTAGGGCGGGTCGGCATAGACCAGCTCGCGGCCGTCGAAGTCGAAATCAGACAGGAACGCGTGGCAGCAACCATGGTGAAGCTCGACCGGATAGGCGCAGCTGAAGGTGTCGATGGCCCGGCGGTTGAGATCGATGCCGATGTTCCTGAGCGCCGGAGGCTTGCGCTTCATGATGGCGCCGCCCCCAAGATGTGTCTCAATATATGCGACATGCGGCGGACACATCGCGATGAGCGGTTGGCAAAGACCAGAGGTCGCTTTCGATCCAAACCATGCGCCCATGGCCGTTCTCCCCGATGATTCGTCTTGATTCGCCGGGAATAGCCCCGGCGCCCTATCGTGTCAAACGGAAAAAACGGCGCAGCAGCAGCAAATTGGAGAATGTCAGGCCGCAGGATCGGCCGCAGCCGACAGGACGAAACCAGAAACCAGGCGAAATCAACAGACGTCGCCGTTTACCCGCTTACGAGCCAGCGGCGGTTCGCCGCCTCCGTCACCACATGGCCGGGACGGGCGCTCTCGGCCGCCGCCCGCAGGCTCGGTTCCGTCTCCGCGGCCAGCGCCGCCGCCTCGAGCTCGTCCAGGGTGCCCGGCAGTCGTGCCGCAAAGCAGCGGGCCAGCAGTGACCATGTCTTGTGAGCGTCAGGGCAGTACCAGCGCGGAATATGGGCATCCCCCCAGCGGGTCTTGCGCCGGTAGGTGCCGTGGCGGGCGAAACGACAGCCGCCACCGGGGTGTTCGGGACAGCAATCAAGCTTTGCGTCACGCCAGGCTTGCGTGGTAACGTAGTCCTCGCCGGACAGCGACAAATTCCAATCGAGTTGTATGGTCGGCTACTGGCCCGGCGGCAGGCACCGCACGGGCCACCTCTTCTCAAATGCTTCGCACCATGCGGGATCCGGCCCGCGCTGCCGGGAAGGCGGACCCCCCGCGCCAGGGAGCGTAATCAACCACCCGGCCCAGGCGATCAATCCCGAAAATCAACAAACCCGCCACGCAGGGCGGACACATCCGTGACGCTGCCGGGAAAATGCCGCCGGGGAATTCGTCCGGGCCATGACGGAAACAACGCAACCGGGGAAACCGCGTCCGCCATGTTCCGGAAAAGAAAGCGCTACTGAAAAAACTGCCGGGAAGGAAAAAAGATGTCGCGGACTATTCCAGTTTCCACTCGATCAGGCATCAATCCAATCCGTGACAATCCGGCCACTCAACACCGAATCATCCTGCAACCCAACACCTGTTGCCGAACGACAGCCGCAACGAATTGTGCAAGACCATCTGCGAGCATCTCAACTGGGTGACGGCGAAGGGCGACTACAAGGTGGGTGCCTGCATGGGGATGCTGGAGCATCTTGAGCAGCACGGCATTGTGCGCCTGCCGGAGAAGCGGCAGAACATGGTCCGTCCGGACAGCAGCAAGCCGGTCTGGAGTTCGGCATCGGATCCCGGGCCGCTGATTTCGGCACCGCTCGGGGAGTTGCAACCCCTGGGCCTCGAGCTGGTCACGGACACCGAGGGACGTCAGTTGTGGAACGCCTGTGTGGACCGTCACCATTATCTCGGGTACCGCCGCCCCTTCGGGGCGCACATCCGCTACTTCCTGACGGACTGCCGGGGCCGCAGGCTGGGCTGCCTTCTGTTCGATGCGGCGACCAAATCGCTGCCCTGCCGCGAACGCTGGATCGGGTGGAACGACCGGAGCAGGGACCGCAACCGCCCCCTTGTGGTGACCAATTCCCGCTGGCTGGTGTTTCCATGGGTACGGTCGAAGAACCTTGCCTCCTGCGCCCTGTCGCTGGCGACGCGGCGCCTCGGCGACGACCAATGGCATTTTCTTAGACATTCGGCATTTTTGTTCTGTCGTGCGTGGTGACGCACCACCCTGATTCAAGGTTGGTTTTGTTGTTCCTGGCGATTTCGTGTTTTGTGGGTTGACACGATTTCCCTTCCATGGCATGTTATGTCTGGATTGGACCGCCCTGTCGGGAGCTTGCAGCCATGGACCCGCGAATCACTGCCCTCAAGTCCACCACCTTTCTGGGCCGGCGCTTCACACGGCGCCAGATCGCCGACATCCAGGAAACGGTTGAACTGTTCCCGAACGACAGCCGCAACGAACTGTCCATGACCATCTGCGAGCACCTGAACTGGACCACGCCGAAAGGCGACTACCGGATTTCTGCCGGCCTGCGGCTTCTCGAGCACCTGGAGGAGTGCGGGATCCTGAGCCTGCCTGCGTCGCGCAACCCGGTGGCGAAGACGCGCAAGCCGATCGTCCATGTGCGGGCATCCGACCCGCAACCGGAGATTGCCTGTGGTCTTGGTGCCCTGGAGCCGCTGGTGCTTGAGGAGGCGACATCGCCGGAGGATGTCGCTCTCTGGAACGCGTTCGTGGACCGTTACCACTACCTCGGATGTCCGCGGCCCTTTGGCCCGCACATCCGCTGGTTCGTCCGTGACGGCCACGGACGGTGTCTCGCGGTTCTGCTGTTCGAGGCGGCGGCACGGATGCTGCCGGCCCGGGACGCGTGGATCGGGTGGAGCGAGACCGAGCGTGAGCGCCGGTTGCACCTTGCGCTCTCGAACAGTCGATTCCTCGTATTGCCATGGGTTCGCGTCGAAAATCTGGCGTCGAAAGTGTTGTCGATGGCGTTGCGCCGATTGCCCGACTGCTGGCAGGAGCGGCACTCCTGCCGTCCGGTGGTCGTCGAGACCTTCATCGATCCGACCCGTTTCGACGGCGCCTGCTACAGGGCCGCCAACTGGCAGCAGATCGGCATGACGGCCGGGAAGCGCAGCGGACGCGGCGCCAAGCCGGCCAAGCAGGTCCTGGTCAGGGTGCTGGATCCGGAGTTCCGCGAGATCCTGAAGGGAGAGAACACGCCCCGCTCACAGCCGAAGCGCCGCAGCAGGCCTCCCGCCTCTGCGGCCGACGACCTCTTCATCGCGATGTGGTCCCGGATCGTCGACGCGGCCACCGACATCGCCGCCCGCCACGACCGGGAATGGATGCAGAGGCGACGGGTGCTGAACAGCCTGATCGTCATGCTGTTCGTGTTCCGCCTGGTGCTGGCGCGCGGACAGAAGGGCTACGCCACCGTGACAGCGGAACTGTGGGACCAGTGCCGACGCTCCGGCATCGCGCTGCCGCAGCCGAAACCGGTCGCCGCCTCCTCGATCTGCAAGGCCCGCGCCCGCGTGCACGAGGACCTGTTCCGGGACCTGCACCGCGAGATCCTCTCACACGACACAGACAACCAACCCTGGAACCAACACCGCACCTTCGCCGTCGACGGCTCCAAGCTCAACCTGCCGCGCCCGCTCGTCGAAGCCGGATACCAGACCCCCAATCCCGATGCATGGTACCCCCAGGGGCTGCTGTCCTGCCTCTACAAGCTCGACAACCGCATGCCGGTCGACTTCATCCTCTCTCCCGATACCAACGAGCGCACCGCCGCGCTCACCCATCTCGGCGCCCTCTCACCCGGCGATGTCGTGGTCCTCGACCGGGGATACTTCTCCTTCGTCATGCTCCACGCCATGACCGCACGCGGCCTGCATCCGGTGTTCCGCATCCCGCGAAACACCGTCACCGCCTTCGACGCCTTCCGCGACGGAGACCGCGACGATGCCCGCATCAGGATCACACCGGGAAAGGACGCCCTGCGGAAGCTGCGGGCCGCAGGCTTCGCAACCCCGGCCTCCCCGGTCGTCCTGCGCCTGGTCCGCTACGACATCAAAGGCGAACGATACGTGCTCGCCACAACCCTCACCGACACGGAGCGCTACAGTATCGCCGACCTTTCCGACCTCTACCATGGTCGCTGGTCGATCGAGGAGCTGTACAAGACATCCAAACATGTCATCGAGGTGGACGAATTCCACGGCAAGACCGAACGCGGCGTCCGTCAGGAACTCTACGCCCATTTCAACCTCATCGCCATGGCACGCCTGTTCTCCAACCGGGGCGACAGCCTGCTCGACGACATGCACGAAAGCGACAGGCCGAAGATGAAGACGAACTTCTCCAACGCACTGGCCATGCTCGCCGTCAACCTCGAGGAGATGATCCTGGCGCACACGGCAGCCCTGGCCGACACCGTCGGGCGCATGGCGGACTCCATCCTCGCAGTGAGGGCACGGTTGCGGCCCGGACGGTCATTCCCGCGCCGCTCACGAAAACCCGTCGGAAAGTGGAGCCGGAAGCGACAGAAGACCGCGTGATCACGGACTGATCCGGACCGGAGAGGGGCAAGGTGGCCCCGGAACAGCCATGCAATCTAAAGGAAATGACGCCGAATCGTTAAAGAAATGCCATTGCGGCGACGACTGGCAGGAACTGCATGGCTACAGGCCGGTCCTGTGCGAGACCTTCGTCGAGGAGGATCGCTTCAGGGCCACGTGCTACCGTGCGGCCAACTGGGAACGCATCGGGGAGACCGGGGGAGACAAGGGCAAGTCCATCAAGGGTGTCTACGTCCTGCCGCTGTGCAGGGACAGTCGGGAGGTCCTGCGCGGCGAACACCGGGATGCGGCAAAGCCTGCGAGGCCGAAGACAACGGCGGAACGCGGGCGCTCGGGCGGCAGCTGTCGCCGTTTCACCCGTCAGTGGGAGACGCTCGTCGCCGCCGCCACCGCCGTGGCGGAGCGCGAGGATGCACGCTGGCAGAAGCGCCGCCGCGTGTTCAGCACCCTGTTGATCATGCTGTTCGTCTTCCGTCTGGTCGTCGCTCCGCGCCGGCAGGGCTACCGTGCAACCCTCTGCGAGCTGTGGGAGCAGTGCCAGCAGTCCGACATCGCCCTGCCGCAGGACGAACCGCCGGCGGCATCCTCGGTCAGCGAGGCGCGCGAGAAGCTCGACGAAGCCGCCTTCAAGACCCTGCACAGGGAAATCCTCGCCCACAGTCCCGACGATCCCCTGTGGAAGGGAAACCGCATCTTCGCCGTCGACGGATCGAAGATCACCCTGCCGAGAGAACTGCTGCACGCCGGCTACCGCATCCCGAACGACAATACCCATTACCCGCAGGGCATGATCAGCACCCTCTACAGGCTGCACAGCCGCATGCCCGTAGACTTCGACCTCTTCAGCCACGAGAACGAGCGCGCGGCCGCACTCACCCATCTCGACCATGCCGCAAAAGGCGATGTCATCGTCTACGACCGCGGATACTGGTCCTTCGAGATGGCCCTGGTCCACCACCTGCGCAGGCTCGACTTCGTCTTCCGCATCAAGAACAATACCAACCCCGCCTTCGCTGCCTTCGCCGCCTCACGGGAGAGCGACCGCATCATCACCCTCAAGGCGCCCCGCGATGCAACCGAACTGCGCGGCCGCAGCCTCCGCATCCGCCTGGTCAAGTACACCGTCGCCGACACCGAGTACTGTCTCGCAACCTCCCTGCACGACAGCCGCTACACCGTCCCGGCACTCTCGGACCTCTACCACGGGCGCTGGCAGACCGAAGAGGGATACAAGACAGACAAGGCCGTGATCGAGAGCTTCCACGCAAAGTCCGAGCGCGGCGTGCGCCAGGAACTCTATGCCGCCTTCATACTGATCACCCTCGCACGCATGTTCGCCAACCGCTGTGACCATGACATCAACCACAATGCCAACGATGACCTGCCGGCCATGCGCACCAACTTCAAGAACGGGATGAGACTGATGGGGCGCGAAATCGAGGCCATGTTCCTCAGGCAGAGCCAGATGGTCGCCCAATCGGTCAGGAGAATCATGACCGGCCTCTCAAGGTGCATCCAGCGCGAGAGGCCAGGGCGAAGCTACAAGCGGGAATCCAGGCAACCAAGGAGCAAGTGGCAGAAGCGAACCGCCGCCTGACAGAACCAGACCACCATCAAGCCCCCGGCTTCCGGCAAAACGCCCGAAGCACGGGGGCTCCTTATCCGAACGATAAAAAACCTTATCCGAATGCCATTGGCCTGCGGCCCCGGCGGTCCGTCAGGAAGTAGCGGATGTGCGCCCCGAAGGGGCGGCGGTAGCCGAGATAGTGGTGACGGTCGACGAAGGCGTTCCACAACTGGCGCCCCTCGGTGTCCGTGACCACCTCGAGGCCCAGGGGTTGCAACTCCTTGAGCGGCGCCGAAACCGGCGGCGCGGGGTCCGATGCCGAACCCCAGACCGGCTTGTTGCTGTTCGCCCGGACCATGTTCTGCCGCTTCTCCGGCAGACGCAGGATGCCGTGCCGCTCGAGATGCTCCAGCATCCCCATGCAGGCACCCACCTTGTAGTCGCCTTTCGCCGTCACCCAGTCGAGATGCTCGCAGATGATCCGGCAGAGCTCCTTGCGGCTCTCGTTCGGCAACAGGTCAACCGTCTCCTGGACCTCGGCGATCTGGCGCCTGGTCAGCCGGCGGCCGGAGAAGGTGGTCGAGTGCAGGGCGGTGATTCGCGGATCCATCGCATGTGCTCCATGATGACAAGCACAGCATGCATATTCGCGAAAGGAAGACAACCCCTCTGGAGAAAAACTTTTCCTGGTGAATTTCCGCCGTCAAATCAGAATGTTACCGGCCGAGGAAAAATTCGCCGAAGATCCAGGTCTATCCGTATGCCATTGCTCCGCTGCCGGCCGCGTCATCCAGCCTCCCATCAGCCCGAGACCCTTGTCCACCGGCATCCATGACACTGGCGCGCCGCGGCGGCGAAAGCGGCTGCGCTCATAGCTCACCTCCCCGAGCAGTGTCATGATGGTCTTGTGAGTGGCGCCGGCCCGGTACCAGGGCTTGTCGTCCCGCATCAGCCGCGGCGCGGCGTCATCGCGGGCTTCGATCAGGGTCCGCAGCATCTCCCGCCCCGTTGCCGCAACGGAATCGAAAACCAGCATCTCGACCCTGGCAAAGTCGCACGCGACGTCGCCCGAGGCAAAGCGTTCGAGGACCTCGCGGTGGATGGCCTCAGCTGCCGTGTCGGCAATTTCGGAAATGTCGGGAGTGTTGGACAACGCTGAACCCGTGTGCGAAAGTGTCATTGGGAATGCTCCTTGCTCCGGCCAAGCGCGAGTCTCTACAACAAGCCGCACGATAGCGATGTCGTGCGGAAGGAACATTCCCGAAATCCCCCGTTGGTGACAAAATTCCGCGCCAACCCGAAATCCTGTCACCTCGACCGGCCAAATCACGCCAAAGCCGCCACTTTTGCCTGATTCGCAGCGGTCAAATCCATCGATCCACGCCAAAT
Source organism: Paracoccaceae bacterium (assembly GCA_963664045.2). Classification (GTDB taxonomy): domain Bacteria; phylum Pseudomonadota; class Alphaproteobacteria; order Rhodobacterales; family Rhodobacteraceae; genus JAPPHA01. The sequence goes on from CAXXGT010000013.1 coordinate 123,095, forward strand.
CATGTCGCCATCCGGGATTCACACCAGTGGCGGCAGGGTGAATCTGTTCTGTTTTTTTGCCGGTATGCGGGTTTGACGCGATTGTCTTTCGCATTTCACCGTTGCGCCCTTTTTCACGTTAGGTGACGTCACATCGACCCCGGACAAGGCCCCACGGCACATGATTCTGCGCCCGGGGCTGTTTCCCGGTGGCGTTTCCGGCGATTTGGCGATTGCCGGACATGCCTGTTCACCCCCGTCTTCGAGGGTGGAGACAGGATAGGCAACTCAGGCGCGGGTGTGGTGGGTCTTCAGCCGAACGCCGTGCGCGGGCGGGTGTTGCCTGTCAATTTCAGCATGTCCAGGACCCGCCTGGGTTTTCGGGCCAGTCTGCGCGTGGTCTCGGCGACATTGTCGCTGGACGTCTTGATCAGGCCGATGGCGAAGCGCCGGAGCAGCGTGGCGTTCGCCGGGCCGTGGCCGGTGCGGATGCGGCTTCGGTCCTCGTCGAAGGTCATGTCGAGGATGTGGTGGTTGGCCTCGATCCCCCAGTGCCCGCGATTGAGGCAGAGCAGGCGCTCGGGTGTTGCCCTGTCCTCGGTCAGGCTGGTGATGCAGTAGGCCGTCTCCTTCGACTGTTTCCCGGTCTTGATCTCAAGGGTTTCGCGGTGGACCGCGAAGACCTGGCCTGTGCCGGGAAAGTCGGCGTAGTCGTTCAATTCACTTGAGACCCATATGGAGCGTTTCTCCTTGCGTCCGTGGTCGGGCTTGCACTCGGGCTCGACGAAGTCAGGCGCACGGCTGGCCATGATCTCATCGAGCGTCAGGCTGATATCAGAGAGCAGGGTCTTCTGGTTGCCCTTGACGGTGAAGGCGTAGTCTGCGCCGCGGTCGAGGAGGTAGGTGGCCAGTTTCCGCTGCGCCAACATGGCATCGGCGGTGATGGTGCGGCCGCTGATGTCGGGCAGCATGTCGAGCAGGGGGATGGCTGTGCCGATTTCGTTGGTGCGTTTCTCCTCGTCGTCCGCCCCCGGCCTCATTCCGACTTTTTTTTGGCGTAGGATTTCCTGCTGTCGTGGCCGACAACGCCCATGACATGGGTCTGCACGCCATCGGCATCGACGGCGCCGCGCATGGTCTTGCCGTCGATGGCCAGGGCACTGTCGGGGCCGCCGTGGTCTTCGTTCCATTGCCGCAGGGCGGCGTCGAACTGGTCCGGGCACACCCGGACCAGCACGTCGCGGATGATCGTCCTGCTCGGCGGGATGTACCGGCCCTGGTCGAAGCGCGGCCTGAAATACGCCAGAACCGCCTGGCTCTGGTCCTCGACCCACTCCGAGATCTCCTTGTAGCCGCGCATGCCGGCGAGTGTCGCGGCGGTGGCGAGCGAGAGCACCGATGGCAGGGCGTGCCGCCGCCCCTGCCTGCGTCGCGGATCCTCCACCTGCCGGAAGTAATCGGGCAGGGAGCGCATCTGCGCAGCGGTGAGTGTCATCTTCGGAACTCCCTTGTGCAGGCCGGGATCAAGGTGGGCCGTCCTCAGCCGGCGGCGCGCATCCCGGCGCAGTGGATAGAGAAAGACAAGCTTGGGCCGGTCGTGGGTGATGTAGCCGCTGCCCAGGCGGCCGAAGCCCCGGGTGTGCCCGACACAGAGCCAGTTGGCGGCGCGGTAGACCGTGCCCCGGTGATGAGCAGGATCCACGAACGTCTCCATGAGTAGGACTTCGTGGCCGAAGCGGAGCGGCCAGTCCCGCACCAGGCGCCGTGCGCACAGCGACAGCACCCGTGAGCCGAGGTTCGGCACCCCGCCGGGCAGAACCAGGAACCGCGAATTGTTGGTGACAAGGTGAAGGCGGCTGAACTGGCTGCCACGCTCCCAGCCGATCCAGTCATCCCGCGCCGCGCAGAGCAACGCAGATGCCGAAAACATCGCCAGCGCCAGCCAGCGTCCCCCACAGTGGGCGACATAGCGTATGGTCTCGCCTCTCGGCTGGGCGTCGCCGAGGAAATGATGCTCCTGCATCAAGGCGCGAAAGCGGGCCTCGTCCACCTTCGTCACCATCTCCAATGACACTTGGGAAAGATCCACCACGCTTTCGATCCATACCGCCTTGCCGCGAATCACCCATGGCTGACTGTAGACCGGTGCTGCGGGAGAGTCCACTCCCAATAGTCATGTCAATGCAGGTAAAGAAAAAAATCCGGAGAACGGATTTGCCTTGCCAGTGGCGGCGTTTGACATTCCAATCGCATTGGGATAGCGATACGTTGATATGCAATTTGTCAACCGGAGGCCGTGGTTATGGCTGCCCTGACTGAGCAAGGTCGCAGCGGGATGCGGAAATTCGGGTGGCCGGTGTGCTGAGCACTCCCACGGCATATGTTGATGGCTACTCCAAAGCGCGTGCCGTCGACCGGGAGACCGCCGACGATTACATCCGGCACACCACAATCGGCGACCCCGAGGTCGACGGAATCATGGAGGAACTCTCCTCGATTCCGCCCGCCGAACTGCACCGCTTCATCGCAGCCGGCCTGGAGCAGCAGGAAGAGGTGCTGCGCGGGGCGCCACGGATCCTGCGCGATTTCATCGAGTCCCTTGATGATCCTCCGCCTTGGCTCGACTACGACTCTTTCCGCCCGGGAATTCGCGCCTTTCACGCAAACGTGGACCTCATGCTCGTCGCGTTCGTCACGGGAGTGCTGGTAGAGGGCTTTTCGACACTGATTGCCAAGTCTTTCAGTATCACTGAACGCGTGTCTTTGACCAAGAGACGCCTGCAGCAGAACAACCGCCACATGATGGACGTCTTCTTTCCCGGCGGTATGTACAGGGAAAACGACGGCTGGAAGCTCTCCGTACGCATTCGCTTCATTCACGCCCGGATCAGGGCCCTGCTGAACAAATCGGAGGAGTGGGAGCATGAAAACTGGGGCACGCCGGTAAGCGCGGCGCACTTGGGTTTTGCCATCTCCGTTTTTTCCAAGCGTCTGTTGGAATACTCGGTGCAGGTGGGCGGCAAGTTCAACGAAGAAGAAAGCGAAAGTGTTATGGCTATCTGGCGCTACGCGGGTTATCTCATGGGGATACCAGAATCCATCCTCTATGCCACAACTGCGGAAGCGGAAAAGATATACAAGATCAGCTATTTATGCGAACCACCACCGGACTCTACTTCGATAACGGTGGCGAACGGTTTGATCAAGGCCATTCCGTCGGTTGCCGATGTGACCGATCCGACCGAAGAGAAAAAGTTGATAGGGTTGGCTTACCGTCTTTCACGAGCGCTCATCGGAAACCAACTCGCCAACCACTTCCAGTTCCCAAAAGAATCTACGATTGGAACTTTGTTTTCTTTCCGGATGAAGCAGCGCATTCAGAGAATGCTGAAGGGCGGACAATTGGTCAGGTCTGACAATTTTAGCCAGCTTCTCCAAATCTCAGTTTATGACGAGCGCGGCTTAAGTTACAAGATGCCCGATCATGTAAAACACTCGATGTCGAACCCGTGGTAAGTGTTGCTTGCAGCGAGGTGCGTTCGCCTACATCCGGTTGACAAGAAGAAAAGAGCGGGCCCGCTTCAACGAAGGCAGATGCGGTTAGAATCACAACAGTGGCTTGTGTTTTCGGCGAGCGATGGTGAAGACTATGCCCTCTCTGCGACTGTATGCCGACGTTGTTCTGCGTTATCGGTGGCTAGTTCTTGTGCTTGCCATGCTCGTAATGATAGCGGCAACGGCTGGTGCCGGATTTATCGGCGTCACCAATGATTTCCGCAGTCTGTTCGATGACGACAACCCGCAATTGGTTGCGTTCGATGCGTTTGAGGACACCTACAGCGCATCCAATACCGCCCTGATTGCCGTTGCGCCCAAAGAGGGTAGCGTGTTCACTCGCGAGACGCTTGGGGCCATTCAGGAACTAACCGAAACAGCGTGGCGCGCGCCGCATTCAATCCGGGTTGACTCGCTCACCAATTATTCCCACAGCGAAGCGCGCGAAGATGAACTCATCGTACGGCCACTGGTCGAGGACGCACATGCACTCGAAGGCTCCGACCTGGCACGGATCAGAAATATCGCTCTGAACGCTGCCGATGTTGCCGGCCGTTTGGTTTCGCACGACGGAAGGGTGGCCGGACTGGTGATCAGTTTTGCCCTGCCCGACAATCAGGATGCAGCGGTAATCGAGATCACCGATTATCTCTACGACCTACTCGAAAAGGCCCGTGTCGGCCATCCCGATATCACCTATTACCTGACTGGCAAAATCCCCCTGGACCGCGCATTCGCCGACGCCACGAAGGACGATCTCGAAACTCTTGCACCGATAGTGTTTCTGATCATCATGATTGCTGCGGCTGTCCTCCTGCGCTCGGTATTCGGCACGGCAGCGATCGTCGTGGTACTCGTATTCGTCATCGGCACCACGGTGGGTTTCGCAGGCTGGCTCGGGACGGTGTTCAATCCCGCAAATTCCGGCGTACCGATCATTGTCATGACTGTCGCTGTGGCGCACTCGGTCCACATTATAGCGACCGCCGTGTCGGGCATGGGTCAGGGTCTGGATCGGAATGCGGCGATTGCCAAATCAATTCGGATCAACGCCTGGCCGGTGTTCCTGACCTCTCTCACAACCGCCATCGGCTTTCTGAGCCTCAACAGCTCGGATTCACCGCCATTCCGCATCCTCGGAAATCTTGTGGCGTTTGGTGTGCTGTGCGCCTTCGTCTATTCGATGACGCTTCTTCCGGCGCTATTGTCGATTCTACCTATGCGCGCCCGACAGGAACGCAGCGACCGGCCCACTTTCTTCGAGCGCTTCGGCGAATTTGTCGTTGCACGCCGGACGGAGTTGCTTTGGTGTACCGCCCTTGTGGCGGTTGTACTGGTCACTGGCATTCCCCGAATCGAGTTATCCGACAACTGGACGCAGTATCTTGGCGAACGATACCAGTTTCGACAAGATACGGACTTCGTTGTCGACAATCTGACCGGCATGGAGACGCTTGAATACTCGCTGAAGTCGGGACACGAAGGCGGTATCACCGCTCCCGTTTATTTGCACAAAGTCGAGTCTCTTGCCCAATGGTTCCAGACTCAACCGGAAGTTTCCCATGTTCAGACTTTTTCCGATATCATGAAGCGCCTGAACATGAACATGCACGACGACGATCCGGCCTTTTACCGGTTGCCTGAAGATCCCGAACTTTCCGCACAGTATCTGCTGCTATACGAACTGTCTCTACCCTTTGGCAGCGATCTCAACAACCGTATGGATGTCGCCAAGTCCGCGACTCGCATGACTGTCGTTCTCCGCAGCCTCACATCCCGACAGCAGCGCGAACTCGATGCACGCGCCCAGGCATGGATCCGTGCAGAGGCGCCGGGCCTGGCGACCGAGGCAACGGGTGTCAGCATCGTCTTCGCCCACCTGACCCAACGAAATATCAAGAGCATGCTCACCGGCACAATCATTGCCATGGCTCTCATTTCAGTGATCCTGACCCTTGTATTCCGGAGCGTGCGCCTCGGTTTGGTCAGTCTCGTGCCCAATTTCATTCCTGCGGCCATGGCTTTCGGCCTTTGGGGCCATCTGGTCGGCAACGTGGGCCTAGCCGGCTCGGTGGTTACTGCAATCGCGTTCGGCATCGTCGTCGACGATACGATCCATTTTCTGACCAAATATCTCAAGGCACGCCGCGAGGGGCTTGCCGGGACTGAAGCCGTACTCACTACCTTCCGCACTGTGGGTCATGCGTTATGGACCACAACCGCCGTATTGTGTCTCGGCTTCCTTGTGTTTGCTACATCGGGATTCGAACTGAGTTGGGCGCTCGGCCTCCTGGTCACGATCACGCTTGTCTTCGCGTTGCTCGCCGATTTCCTGCTTCTCCCGCCGCTGCTGATGGCTATCGACCAGAGAAAGATCTGATCCTCGCCTGTCGCACCCGATGCACAGTAACGGTATTTCTCTTTTGTTTGAACTTCTCGAAAAATTTTCGAGTTGAGCCTCCGATGAACAGGGATGGATATTTGGGCGGTCATGTGCACGCCCGTGAATGGCCTAAACGGACCGAAGCTGCATATATGGACATCTTGAAGAACACACAGCGAACTGATCGCGTGTTTTGGAAGTAGCCTTCGTGATCCTCTTTCGCGATTGATGGTGCTCCAGCATGGTTTGTGGCAACTCCCGCTCGGCGGTACCGTCCATTGACCCCCAGCTCTTTGGTGCTTTCGAGAGAGGCCCGTCTTTCCACGGATGTACTCTTCGCAAACGCGGGCGACCTCACCGTGTTCCGGGAGGTCAGACAAAAAAATTCGACCTGTCCGTGAGCCAGACCCAAACCTTGCAGCAAACCGGGATATTGAGGGCTGCAAACGCGCGAGCCGGATCCAAGAATCGATCCATTTCGATAAGTTCGTTAGGGTGTGGATTCTGTATGGATTCTGTATGGCGGATTGCGCTCTTTTTAATGCCTTGTAATTGCGCATTTATTTTGCTGCCTGATCGGCGGTGATCTCCGATTTCACGGGTTTTCGCGAAAAAACGCTGGACGAGCCGCAGTTTTTCCATTTCCCGGTGATTTCCACTGAATTCCTGGCTTCGGGGTGGGCGAGGAAAAGTGCTCCAACACAAGATGCACCGCGCTGCACAGTGTGATTCGTTCTCACTGCGTCAGAGGTCAGAAAATCGCGCCATACGGGAATCACTCCCGTTCGCTAGTGTCAAATTGCGATTTTTCCAATAATCGCATGTCGTGACTGACTACGATTTACAAGGAGCCTTTTGCGTTGTGGTTACTCGGCTGGGCGAGGGAAAATGTGAATGTGCGGCATAAATCGGATCGTCGGGTTTCTCTCCGCCCCGGATTGGCTGGATCCGGCGCCGGATGAGTTTCGTGTCCTGACGAATGGTCAAGTCGCTGTCCAGCAGACATTTTTTGACCCCCCGCGCTTCGACTACACAACCGGGAACATCGCAAAGTGCGAACCCCAGCTGACCCACGGGGCACGACATTTTGCGTCGGCTGGCTGTTCGTTGATTGCAAGCCCGGCCACGCCTTTCGGGTTGATCGGGCACCGGAGAATTTCGGAGGCCCGGGCGCGCCTGATCCGCATCAGTCAGGCGGTCGGCGTGGACTGCATCTCCTCGATTACCAGCAGTTCTCGTAAGCGTTCGGCGAAGGCGTGATGTTGTTGTCTGTTGTCTATTGATTGAGGATTCTTTTCCAGTCTTTTCTGAGCGGGCAGAGCCAGATGTCTTTCCTGGGCTTTGCGAATTCATTCTTTCTGTCGTATTTGCCCCGCCCCTTTGTTGTTCCGACATGGATCCATCCGGACGCCTTGTAGGTGATCCCTGAGAAGCGCGGGGTTTCGACGAAGGTTTCCATCAGGACCGGGGAGATGTTGTGGTGGCTTTGCCAGTCCTTCGGCAGTTGGCGCCGCGCCCGGGAGAGGATGTGGGAGGCGAGACCTGGAATCCGGATCCATGGCATGATGAGATATCGGGCATTGTTGATCACGCGGTACAGGTTCCGCTCCCGGACTTCCGGAGACCATCCGATGAAGGCATCGCGGGGTGCGGTCTTCCATGCGGCGGCCGAGAAGCCGAGCATGGCCAGCGGCCGGCCCTCCCGGTCCTGGACCGCATAGCGCATCTGTGCACCGATGAGGGGCGTGTAACCGAGGTAGTGCCAGCGGGCGATGAAGCCGTTCCAGGCGACACTGGCGGCACGGCCGGCGCCGGTGACCCTGACCAGGCGGACCGGGCGCACCGCGTCCAGGGTCTCCGGCATCGGCGTCTGCGGCGGGTCGGTTTCCGGGCCGAACTCCGGAACCCGCCGCGGCCGCGGTCCGTGTCGCGGCGGCGGCAGTGTGATGATCCCGTCCCGGTGCATCCTCAGCATGGTGAGCCGGGCCATCATGGCCCTGAGTTCGCCGTCGGGCTTGACCCAGCCGATGGCGCGGCAGAACGCGCGCGCCAGCCCGGCACGGGTCTGTTGCGGGGAGGCCGCGATCAGGTCCCGCATCAGCGCCATCTCGCCGGTGGTGAAGTCACGCCCGTGGTAACGGCACGCGATCGTGGTGTTGTCCGCGGTCATTGCGTGGCCTTGAGTTGTCGGCGCCTGTCTTCGTCCATCGACCATGGCAGCCAGGGTGAGAGGTCGTCCGGAGGCTGGCCGCCGTTGCCCGCGCAGGCCGAGAGCCAGTCGTCGAGCCACGTGCGGACATCGATCCCGTTCATCCGCAGGGTCTCGATGATCCCGTACATCATGGCGGAGTACCGGGCGCCTTCCAGGCTGTCGGAGCCGAACGACAGCTTCCGCCCGATCACGGGACCGCGCTGGATTCTTTCAGGCAAATTGTTGTCCATGGGAATGTCCGGCCTGTCGACGAACACGCAGAGCCCGCCGCGATGCCGCACCAGCGAGTTGAGCGCCTTCGCTCGCCGGTCCGAACCGGCAGGCCCCGCGCGTTCCGTCTCCGCGAGGGCGAACAGCTTGTCGACCGCGCGTTGCAGTTGACGATGTGCAATCCCGAACTTTCGCGACTGCTGATCCATCCCCGCTTCCGGGTCGTAGTGTTTCAGCCGGACCCTGTTCAGGTGGAATAGTTTCCCGATCCGGTCCAGCCACCGGTTCTCCCATGCCTCCAGGGCGTCATTGCCGGCCGCGGCCTCGATGAATTTGCGGCGAACATGGACCCAGCACCAGGCCAGGATCAGGATGCCGCCGAGAACGCGCGCGAGTTTCTTGTAGGCCGAGTAGGCGTCACAAACCAGGACCGTGCCGGCACCGACGCCGGCGAACAGCTTGCCGGCCGCCTCGGCATTGCGCCGCGCGTCCACCTGGAACCACACCGCATCCCGGGAGACCGCACACCACAGCCAGGCCCGGCTGGTGCCACGGATGGCCTTGAGGGATTGAACCCGCCAGCCGGTTTCGTCGCCCTGAAGCACCGAGGCCGCTTTCAGGTGGGCGAGGATCGCCTGCGACAGCGGGTCGAACAACGGCATCAGCCTGTGAATGCTGTCGCCCAGGGTCCCGGCCGAGATGGGCACCCCCTGGTCACGCATCCATGCCGCGACCCGGTTCAGCGGACGGTGGAAGGCGTAACGCTCGAGCAGGAAACAGACCCAGAAGCTGATCCCATAGGAGGAGCCGGGAAACAGCCGGGGAACCGGTGGCGCCACCACCTCCTTCGGCGCCGACGCACAGCTGCAGGTGCGCCGCCAGCGGTTGCGGTGGATGGTCCGGACATGCGCCCGGACCTCGACCTCGATGGTCTCGGAGTCATGGCTGCCGTTCTTCACGTAAGGCAGGCCGCAGCAGGGACAGACACGCTCCTCCTCCGGCGGGTCGTGAACCTCGGGTTTGCGCTCCATGTCAGGACGCGGTGTCCGGCCGTGCCCGGGCTTGTCCGCCTGCTGGCCACGTTTCCGGCCGCTGCCGGATCCGGACTTCTCCTTCTTCTCGCTCTTGCGGCCGAAGCGGGCCTTCGCATGGGTCTCACGCGCCGCGCGGAGCCTCTCGTTCTCCGCCCCGAGTTCCTTCAATTCCTCCGCCTGCCGCGCAATCACGGCCTTCAGTCGGGAAATCTCCTTGCGCAAACCCGTCATCGAGTGGCGGCCACACTCGATGGCGGCGGCGTTCAGAAGCCCCTGCAACCGCGCGACCTCCTTCTCCAGCCCGCGCACATTCTTCGTACTCCGGCTCCGGTGCAGTTCCTTCAGGTCCGCACGCGCCGCCGCAAGCTTCTCGCGATTGCGCGCGAAAACCGAACGAAGGACGTTGAGGTCGCAGCGCGCACGGACCGACTCCCGCCTCCAGTCCTCGGCACGGGCTTCCGATGCCCCGAGTTCGCCTTCCAGTTCCGCGATCCTCGCCTCCGCCGCCTCCGAACGTGCACGCTCCCGTGCGTACAGACGCTCCCAATCCTCCCCAGACCGAGCCGGCGGAACGACGGAAACAGAAACTCCGGAACTCAACATGAAACCGGATTAACAGATATCCGGTCTTGTAGCCAGTGGAAAATTCAACCCCGAAAAAAAGGTCACCAAACGCCGATAGACAACAACATCACGCCTTCGCCGAACGCTTACCAGTTCTCAATATCGATTTGTCGGCGTATAAAGCGTTGTAATAGTGTTCTTTTATTTCATGCGGTGAATTATTTCGCATTTCGTCGCACCTGCCCTCCCGATGGGCCGGAAGTGATTCTAAAATGCAACACCCGTTGATTTTCAACGATTTTTCCCGGAATTCCGCCTCCCGGGGATTCACCTCGCGGCTATTCCGTGATTCCTCCCTCCCCATGAAGCTGCTCGGCAGATATCTCGCCCGCCTGCGGAAATGCTGCGCCAACATGCTGGACCTGCGCAGCGGAAAGAACTGTCAATACTCCATGGCCGATGCCGGCATGGCAGCCTTTTCCGTGTTCTTCACCAAGTCGCCCTCCTTTCTCGCCCATCAGAAGTTGCTCGCCGAACGCCGCGGTCTCTCGAACTGCCTCACGCTCTTCGGAATGGAGAAGATCCCCTCCGACAACCAGATACGGAACCTCCTCGACCCGGTGCCGCCGGAACACTTCGACACGGTCTTCATCGACGTCGCCAGGGACCTCGACAACCGCGGCGCCCTGGCTGCGCTGCGCAGCCGCCGGGGCGGCCTCAACCGCAAGACCCTGATCGCCCTCGATGGCACCGAGTCCTTCAATTCCTGCAAGGTCAGTTGCCCGAACTGTTCGACCCGGACACACAACAAGGGAACCGATGACGAGGTGGTCGAGAACTATCACGCGGTCCTTGGCGCCGCCATCGTGGGCCCCGGACAGGTCGCGGCGGTGCCGTTGCCGGTGGAGATCATCAGGCCGCAGGACGGGTCAAAGAAACAGGACTGCGAACGCAATGCCGTCAAGCGCTGGTTGCAGCGCATCGGCCCGCGTCTGAAAGACCTCGAACCCGTGTATCTCGGTGACGACCTCTACGCCTGTCAACCGGTCTGCGAGGCCATCCGGGCGGCGGGCGGCAACTTCATATTGACGGCCAGGAGGTCGAGCCACAAGACCTTGTATGAGGAACTCGACCGCTGCCGTCCGGAAACCCTCGACAAGAGAGTGACGCGCGGCATCAGGAAGCCGAAGAAGTTCAGGTACAGGTACAGCTGGCAGCCGGACCTTCGGATCCGTGGCGGCGAAGCTGCCATGCCGGTGACATGGGTCTGCCTCGAGATCCATGACATGGCCGAGAAAAAGCTGACCTACAGAACCGCCTTCGTCACCGACCTGCCGGTCAGCAGGACGAATGTTGCCGACATCGTCGCCTGCGGACGCTCCCGCTGGCGCGTCGAGAACGCCGAATTCAACGTCCTCAAAAACCTCGGCTACAACCTCGAGCGGAACTTCGGCCATGGAGAGAAGAACCTCGCCTCCGTGCTCCTTGTCCTGAACCTCCTGGCCTTCGCGATGCACACGGCCTGCGACCTCGCGGAAAAGCACTGGCAGAAGGCCCGGACGGTCTGCGGAACACGCGACTGGATGTTCCGGAACCTGCAGGTCCTGACCGCCAGGTTCGTGTTCGATGACTGGAAGCGCCTGATGCAGGTGCTCGCCGGAGAAGTCGAAATCCCTCCCTGAACCAACTCCCGCGTCAGCTCACATGCGCCCGACGTGGCGTTCCGAAAATTCTCGAAAAACCGAAAATCCCAAGGTCAGGAAAACAGAAATGCCATATTGAGAATTGCTGCTCGATTACTGCAATTCTTGACATTCTGGAGGCATGGCAGGTCAAAAAGGCAGCACCCGCCTGCACCTATAATCTCGACGGCTGGCGCGACTTGTGGCATCATTCGTGACGAATTCAGGCCTTGAGGTCGCAGCTGTCGCCTCTCTCGTCAACCAGGGCATCAGGCGGCCTCATGGGTCGGACGATATCGAATACCCGACACCAATGGAGATCTGCGGTGCGGTCAGGAAGATGACGGCCGATTTTCCGGAGGCTGACGTGATTGTCGTGACCGGATCCGGCGCGAGAACGGTCGCGATCACTGACGAATTGCGTGCAATCGCGTACAGTCGCGTCATCGCGGCCGATGCGGCCCTCTTCAGCGTGATCGCAGGAAAGCTTGGGGTCGCAATCCCGCTCTTCGCCATCCTTGTTTTCTTCGGCCTGACCGGGATGCCCTGGCTTGCACTCGTACTGATTTGCACCGTGGCCGCGTGGAAAGTTGGTGGTCTTGCACTGGGTATCGGAACGGCACTTGGGCTTTTGTTCATCGTTACAACCGGCATCTGGTCTCAGACGACGCTGTCGATCTACCTCTGCGGGATCGCCGTGCTCTTGTCTTTCGGGCTTGGTACCGGGCTCGGTATTTGGGCCGCGCACAATGACCGTGTGTCAAAGATCATCCGGCCTTTCAACGACACGCTGCAAACGATGCCGCTGTTCGGGCTGTTGATCCCTTTCGTGATGATTTTCAAGATCGGAGAGTTCACGGCACTGCTTGCGATCATCGCCTATGCCATCGTGCCGGCCATTCGCTACGCCGAGCACGGATTGCGCAGCTTGCCGGAGCATGTCATCGAGGCCGCGCGCATGATCGGCGCAACCAACCGCCAGCTACTGTGGCAAGTGAAGATACCTCTCGCGTTGCCAGTGATGATGTTGGGTCTCAACCAGACAATCATGTACGGCATCGCGATGCTCGTGATCGCGGCACTGGTCGGCACGAATGGCCTGGAGCAGGTCGTGTATATCGGGCTCTCCGATGGCGATTTCGGGGTGGGAATCGTGGCCGGCATGGCCATGGCGATCATTGCCATCATCACGGATCGCATGACCAGCGCCTGGAGCAGGAAGCGGCAGCTGCAATTGGGGATCGCCACGCGATGAAGGACTTCGCATCCCTGCCACTGACCTGCGCCCATTGGGGCACCTATCGCGCCCGGGTCGGCAACGGGAGGGTGCAGGAGTTGCTGGCATTCGAACACGACGCAGACCCGTCACCTATCGGGTCCGGCATATTGAATGTGCAGGACGGGCCGACGCGCATCGACGCACCGATGGTGCGGAAGAGCTGGTTGGAAGGCGGCCCCGGCGTGAGCCCGGAATTACGCGGGATTGACCCATTCGTTGCAGTGAGCTGGGATGAGGTCAATGCACGCGTCGCCGGAGAACTCGATCGCGTATGCCGAAACTACGGAAATCGGGCGATCTTTGGCGGATCGTACGGTTGGGCGAGTGCCGGTCGCTTCCACCACGCGCAAAGCCAGCTGCATCGGTTTCTGAACTGCATCGGTGGCTACACCCGGTCCAGGTTCACCTACAGCTTCGCCGCAGCGGAGGCCATGGTGCCCCATGTCCTTGGCAGCTTTCGCGCTTTCCTTGACACCTGTTCCAGTTGGAGTTCGATCCGTGCCCATACCGGGCTGATGGTGTGTTTTGGCGGTGTGCCGCTGAAGAATGGGCAGATCAGCCCGGGCGGCACCGGCTGCCATGTTCAAAGGGAGGAGCTGGAAGCGGCAGGCGCCGCCGGCATTCGCTTTGTCAATGTAACGCCAATGAAATCGGATCTGCTTGATGACTTGGGCGGGGACTGGTTGGCGCTTCGGCCAAACACCGACACGGCTCTGATGCTCGGGCTGGCACACACCCTGCAAACCGAGGGGCTCACCGATCATGATTTCATAGATCGCTATACAACGGGTTTCGATCAGTTTCTGCCATACCTTGTCGGCAAGACGGACGGTGTTGCCAAGTCCGCCGCCTGGGCGGCCGAGATCACGGGGATTCAGGCCGGGACGATCCGTGCACTGGCCCGCAGCATGGCGGCGAACCGAACGATGATTTCGGTCAGTTGGTCGCTCACGCGGCAGGATCATGGTGAGCAGCCGTTCTGGGCCGCGATTACATTGGCCGCAATGCTGGGACAGATTGGCTTGCCTGGCGGGGGGATCGGCTTCGGTTACAGCGCGATGAATTTCGTGGGGGGGCAGTTCACGATCCCGCCAACGGTCTCATTCCCTCAGGGAAAAAACCCGGTCGAGGCCTTCATTCCGGTTGCGCGCATCACGGATCTCCTGACACGCCCCGGGGAATTTTTCGAGTTTGACGGGGGGCAGTACGAATTTCCCGAGATCAAGATCGTCTGGTGGGCTGGCGGCAACCCGTTTCATCACCATCAGGATCTGAACCGGCTGAATTCTGCGTGGAAAAAGCCTGACACGGTCATTGTCAACGAATGGTGCTGGAACGCGCTGGCAAAGCGTGCAGACATCGTCCTGCCCTGCACGACGCCCCTTGAACGTCAGGACATGGCCATGACACCACGTGACCCTTACCTGTTCTCGATGACGAAGCTGACGGAGCCCGTGGGGCTGGCCCGGGACGACCATGAAATCTTCGCCGGTATCGCCGGCCGGTTGGGCCTCCGGGATGCCTTCACCGAAGGGCGCAGCGCCGAAGACTGGCAACGATGGATCTGGGACAAGTCACGTGAACGCTGCGCGGCTGTCGGTGTCGACATCCCGGACTACGATACGTTCCGAAAGAACGGCTGGTACAGGATCGATGATCCCGCCGAACCCCTCATCATGATGCAGGCCTTTCGCGAGAACCCTGAGGCGAACCCGCTTGCCACACCAAGCGGAAAGATCGAGATCTTCTCCAAGACTGTCGCCGCGTTCGGTTATGAAGACTGCCCGGGCCATCCGGTGTGGCTCGAGCCGTACGAGTGGCTGGGCAACGCCGATTTGCGCTGGCCGCTGCACCTGATTTCGAACCAGCCGAAAGACAAGTTGCATTCGCAGTTTGATCACGGCGGAGTAAGCAAGAACAAGAAGATCAAGGGGCGTGAGCCGGTACAGATCAACCCTCGCGATGCGGCTGCCCGCGGTCTTGAGAACGGCGACATCGTACGGATATTCAATGCGCGCGGTGCGTGTTTGGCCGGGGTGGATATCGATCCTGCCATCCGCCCCAGCGTATTGAACTTGAGCACAGGCGCCTGGTACGACCCGGAAGATCCCGGGCAGGCCGGTAGCCCGTGCAAGCATGGAAACCCAAATGTGCTGACCCGCGACAAGGGAACGTCGAGACTGGGTCAAGGCCCGACGGCCCATACCTGCATGGTTGAGGTCGAACGCTTCGACGGAGCATTGCCTCCGGTCACGGCCCACGATCCGCCCGAAATAATCCGATCGAAACCTCCGACCGACGGCACCAGATCGAGGGCGTGCGATGGGTAACCTGCAGGAACTGTCCGATCTTGAAAACACCGTTGCCGTCAGCGCGCGACGGTTCGAGGACTCTCCCTTTCTCGCACGCACCCGCAGCAAACACATGGTGCGCGGGGTCTACGCCGGTCGGTTCTTTCCGATCTTCATGGGTGAGGACCCGGTAGAAAAATACTGGTGCCTTCGCCAAAAGGCCCTGATCTTCGACGTTCCGGAAAAGCCTGTCGAAATCTCCGGGCCGGATGCAGGGCTCTTTCTGGACAAGGTATTGACGCGCACAGTCGCGGCGATGGCGCAAGGGCGTGGGTACTATGCGCTCGCCTGCACGCCGCAAGGGGGAGTTTTCATGGACGGCGTGGTGTTTCGCCAGGCGGAAGACCGATTCTGGTATGTTCAGGCCGATGGCCCATTCGAGGCCTGGTTGCTGGCGCATTCAGGCGGGTTTGACGTGACGATCTCTGATCCGAACAGCCGCGTGCTGCAAATCCAGGGACCCGCCTCGCTGGACATCATGCGAGATGCTTCCGGCGGCGCGATTGACGAATCAATGAAGTACTTCCGCTCAGGTTACTTCGACCTCGGCGGGCAGAAACTCTATGTCTCGCGCACCGGCTTTACCAATGAACTGGGCTTCGAAGTCTACAGTAACCGTGACACTGATCACATTGCGCTTTGGGATCATCTTATCGCATGCGGCGAACCATACGGGATGGAGTTTTCATCGACCCGGGCATTGACGATCCGCCGGATCGAAGCGGGAATCCTGGGAAATCTCACCGACATGACACCCGACATGACACCGTTCGAGGCGGGGTTGGCTCCTTTTGTCGATATGGACAAGGGCGACTTCATTGGGCGCAACGCGCTCGTTGGCAGGGACCGGCGATCCTGCCTGTTCGGAATGACCTGTAAAACAGTGATCCCGGCTGCGGGCAGCGTCGTCATGGACGGCAACGTTTCCGTCGGGTGCATCACGGCCGGTGTGCCCTCGCCCACGCTGGGGCTTGGCATCGGTTACGTTGTGTTTGATTCGCCAGGCGAATGGGTCGGACGCACGCTGCGTTTGAGGTTGCCGGAAGGTACCGAACATGATGCCGAAGTGGTCTGCCTACCCTTTTTTGATCGAGAAAAGAAAATCGTGCGCGGGGTCGACCGGACGATTCCGAAACGACCCGGCGCGTGACGTGGGCGGACGTATGTGCACACTGACGGATGACGGCATCCTGACTCCGTTTGGACTGGAGTGCCCAGGTGTCCATGATGTGTGGCCCGGATCGCCAGGCTGGGATCGGTGCGTGCCGAACGGGTCTCGGTCCTGCCGCATGCCGTGGCCACATTTGCGGGCGGAACCGGGGTCGGGGATGATTTCAAGGCCAGGACCCCGCGCGGCCCGACACAAGGAGCAAGTGAGATGAGCCCATCCCGTGCACCTCGTCCGCGACGGTCGTTCATTTTCACGCCCGGGCTCAGGCCCGACATGTTTCCCAAGGCGCTGGCTTCGGGTGCCGACATCGTTTGTGTCGAGCTTGAAGACGGTATCGCCCCCAAGGACAAGGCCGAGGCCCGCAGGCTTTCAATGGTACACTGTTGACTCGGCGTTTGCGTAATCCCTTATGGCCCGGTAGTTTTCGACGAAGAGTGACAGGATCAGGTATCCTTCCCAGAGCTTTCTTGTGCCCGGCAGGGGCTGGCGCTTCGACGGGATGAATCCGGCGAGGCGCGCGGTGTTGACCGCGAACTCCGCGATCGCCTGGTCAGGGTCTGGCGGGCCGCGCTGTTTCCGGTGGTTCGGCTTGGCCATGTGCACGGCGAGGACATGGATCTCGTCCACATGGACGACGGTCTTTGCCGGCGTGTCCGGCGCGGACCGCGCGAGGCGCTCGACGGACATGACGGTGCAGGCGGTGATGGCGTCGAAGGCGAGGCACCGGCGGAGGTCGTCGGCAGCGTTGAGCCTGCGGTCCTTGATCCGCGTACCGGTTTTGACGGCGGCGAAATACTCCTCGATCAGCCATCTCTTCTCGTACCATTCCGCGATGCGGAGCGCGTTCTGCTCCGTCGGGTCGCCCTCGGTGGTCAGGAGCAGCCAGTCGAGCGGTTCCTTTCCTTTCGGCGGTTCAGGTTCAAGCACGCGCACGGCGAGCATGCGCAGGGGCCGCGTGTCCTTCGGCAGGTCGGTCGGCGGGACGAGATCGACGAACCCGGCCCGCAGTTCGAGCTTCACGCCCTTGCGTCCCTTGCGCTTCCGAGGCCCGCCGCAGGCCTCGATGTCGATCCTCTTCGCAGCCACGACATCGAGCCCGGCCGTGTGTTCGAACAGGTCCTCCAGCCCACCGTCCGCCGTGAAGACCCGCCGCCTGGTCGAACGGCTGGCACGGACCAGAAGTCCGCTGCCGTCAGGAGCACCGGCAGAGGCGCAGCCTTCCGACAGCAGCGCCCACATGTCGCCCTCCCGGTCGCAGAGGTTCACCACGCGGGTCCGCGGACAGGCGGACGCCAACTCGGCAGCCTTGCCGAGACCGTCCAGCCAGCGTTCGCTTTCCTCGCCTTCCACCGCCGTCCCTTTCTCCACCGCGCGGAAGTCGGCATCGAGATGGAAGACCCCCAGCGCGCAGCCGCCCTCGCTGAAGGCGACGCCGAAATGGGCCGCGAGCCCCGTGCTGCCGGAACCGCCGCCGCCGATGTCGACAAGACCCTCCGTCGCCTTCAGCCCGGTGTAGTTCACCATCGTCGTGTCCTGCACCGCGAGCACGACGGGCTGCCTGCGGCAGCGCTCGGCCATCGCCTCCTGGTGGGGCTCAAGAATGTCCCGCACGCCGATCCTCGGATTGGACAGGAACCTGTACGCCGCCTTCTGCTCCGCCTCGCCGGGAAAGATCACCGGAAGCGGCGCTCCCGGACGCGCGCACCAGGCCCCGCCCATCGTCACCAGACGTTCGCGCACGCGCGCGTCGCTGTGGGCGCTCCGCCCGTATTCGCGCTCCGCCCATGTCGGATCCTCCCTTGCAACGAGAGGCGGGCCGCCGCCGATCACCCTTTCCGGCTCACGTCCGAGAACCTCCCGCCATCCCGCCGACAGCGGCTTCACGTACACCCGGAACCTCGGCCCCGGATCCTTGCCCGATGCCGGCTCCTTGCAGCACGTCCAGCCCGCCGCACGATAGCTGGCGCCCGTGTGCTCCGGCCCCACGTAGCTGTAGGCCAGTTCCGGGCGGACACCGTAGCGCCCCTCCCAGTCGTCCGCAACGCGGTCGCGGAACAGCGCCAGCGCCAGCGACGCAAGCCCGTAGACGCGAACCCCGGGAAGGATCAGGAACCGATCGTTGTTGACAACGCGCCCGATATTGGCGTCCCGGGCCGCCTGCGACCAGCCGATGTGGAGATCGCGCGCCTTGTGGTGCCAGGAGGCGGCGCCGGCAGTCAGGCCGCCGAGAATGCCGTGTTCGGACGAACGGAGCCAGTAGCGGATGCGCCCGCCAGGACAGGCAGCATCGCCTTCGGGATGGTGCGACGCCATCATCGACCGCGCCAGGCCCTTCTCCGCATCGCCAACCGGAACCACGCTGATCTCGCCAAGATCGTCAAGAGAGCACGACAGCACCCTGTCCGGGTAATCCAGCGACGGAGCCAGGGACCCCGCGTCGATCGAACCCATCGGGCGTGCCTCCGGCAGGGAAAGGACGAGGGCAGAGGACAGCTTCGGAAGGACAGCACGGGCCGAGGCGAGGCACAGCTCTCCCTTCGCGTTCCGCCAGTCCTCGCGCTCGCAAAGCTCCCGAGCCAGTGAAGTCCGGGTACAGTCCCCGGTGCCGAGCGTCGCCTTCAGCCAGTCGACCGTCCCGGCAGTGTAGTGTCGAAGTCCGATTCTCATGGAACCGCGAATACGACGTCACCGATACCGAGTCAACCGTGTCCTGTTGAAAGGCCCGCAGGCGCGCGCTGGCGCTCTTTGAAAAGTCTCAGGCTGACGATAGCGTGGAGCGCATCGTCCGCATCAACTCTATGCGCGAACGCTTCGGGATCGAGGATGTGCACGCGGTGCTGGCCTGTCCCAAGCCACCGTCGGCACTGATGATGCCGAAGGTCCGCACGCCTGACGAGGTGGTCATGCTCGACCAGCTTCTGACCGAAGCGGGACATGCCACACGGCTGCATGTGATCATCGAAACCAATGCCGGGCTGGAGGCAGCCCATGATCTCGCCCGTTGCTCGGACCGGATTGACGCCCTGTTCTTCGGCGGGGTTGACATGGCTGCCGAATTGAGGTGCGGGAACGCTTGGGAGCCCCTTCTTTACGCCCGTTCACGGGTGGTGCACGCCGCTGCCAGTGCGGGGATCGATGCGATCGACGTGCCCCACCTCGATCTCGACGATCCCGAAGGAATGCGCGTGGCCGCCGAACAGGCGCGGGACCTGGGATTTGTCGGCAAGGGCTCCATCCATCCCAAGCAGATTGCAGCTCTCAACGAGGTCTTCACTCCTTCCGCGGGACAAATCTCCAGAGCTCGCCGCGTCATCGCCGAATTCGAGGCTGCGAATACAGGACTTGTCGTGATCGACGGAAAACTGATCGAAAAGCCGGTGCTGCGTGAAATGCGCCGGATCGTTGCCGTCGCAGACCGGATGGGGATGTAGACATGGCGTGCTTTGGACCGGGTTATGCCAGCCCTGCGGAGGCGATGAAGGCCCCGCGTGAAAAGCTGCTCTACTCGATTGCGATCTACACCGGGACGGGCATCCAGAGGCCTGACTATCTGTGTACGATCGACGCCGGTCCAGAAAGCCGGACGTACAGCCAGGTCGTCCACCGCCTGGAGATGCCCGGGATCGGGGATGAGTTGCACCATATGGGCTGGAATGCCTGTTCGTCATGTTTTCATGACGGCTCCATGACCCGGTCGCACCTGCTGGTGCCGGGCGTGCGGTCTTCGAACATCCATGTCGTCGATACAGCCACGGACCCTTATGCCCCGCGCCTGTACAAGGTGATCGAGGGAGCGGAGATCAAGGCCAGGACAAACCTCTCTGCACCCCACACGGTGCATTGCCTTGGTCCGGATGTCATCGTTTCCATGCTGGGCGACGCCAGGGGCGAGGCGCCGGGAGGGTATCTGCATCTGAACAGGGATTTCGAGATCGTCGGGCGCTGGGAGAACTCCATGGGGGACATCCCTTTCAGTTATGATTTCTGGTATCAGCCTCGCCACAACGTGATGGCCTCGTCCGAATGGGCTGCTCCCAACACGTTCATGCCGGGTTTCGATCTGGAAGAAGTGGGGCATCTGAAATACGGCCGCCGAATTCATTTGTGGGATTTCGAGAAACGCGAGTCCAGGCAGACCTTTTACCTTGGTGAGGACGGGTTGATTCCGCTCGAAGTACGCTTTCACCACGACCCGGACAGTACCCACGGCTTTTGCGGCGCGGCCTTGAGCGCCAACATCATCCATTGGTGGAAGGATACGGAAGGTGAGTGGAAATGGGAAAAGATCATCGATGTCGAAAACGAACCGCACCCTGGGTGGCCAATCCCTGTACCCGGGGTGATCTCGGTCATCCTGCTATCGATGGATGACCGGTTCCTGTACTTCTGCAACTGGCTGCATGGGGACATCCGTCAATACGACATAATCGATCCGCACAATCCGGTATTGACGGGGCAGGTCTGGATGGGAGGTCTCCTGGGCCGGGCGCCGGAGGTAAACGGTGTCAGGGTCACCGGCGGGCCACAGATGATACAGCTCAGCCTCGATGGCAAACGGCTTTATGTGACGACAAGCCTGTTCAGCACCTGGGACAACCAGTTCTACCCGGAGATCCGCACCAGAGGCGGCTGCATGCTGATGGTCAACTGCGACCCTGAAAACGGTGGGATGGAGATCGACCCGGAATTCGTCGTTGATTTCGGCAAAGAGCCCAATGGGCCCAGCCGCTGCCACGAAACCCGCTACCCTGGCGGTGACTGTACGAGTGACATCTGGGTATGATCACGAGGACAGTGACGCTCGCCAACCGTGACGGCGCATCTTTCGAGGTCGATGCGCGCCGTTCCTTGCTGGACAGCCTGTGCGACCAGGGCGTCGATCTGCCTTACGGGTGCAAGTACGGCGGCTGCATCACCTGTGCAGCCAGGCTCACCGAAGGCGAAGTGGACCAACGCCGTCAGGTCGCGTTGAACAACCGGCAGATTGCGAATGGTTACGTGATCCTCTGCGTGGCACGCCCTGTCACCGACTGCACTCTCGAAATTGGCGTCGAGAGTCACGACTCTCTATATCGCAATCCCTTCATCGATCCGTTGCAGCCGCACGAACTGAAGGCGGACATAGCCTCACCGAGGGATTGAATCATGGACCACACTCAGCCCTATTCCGACGTATACCTTCAAGGGATTCTGAAATCTGTCAAGACGATCGCGATGGTCGGTGCCAGTCCGGACAGGACCAAATTCAGCTACGGTGTGCTGCGCGTCCTGCATGAGACGGGCTATGACATGATTCCGGTCAATCCGCGACCGGATATCGAGGAGATCAGGGGACTCAAGGTCTATCCATCGCTGGCGGCAATCGACCGTCCGGTGGACATGGTCGAGGTCTTTCGCCGACCCGAAGACCTGATGGGTGTTGCGAAGGAGGCGATTTCCATTGGCGCGAAAGTGCTGTGGGGGCAGATCGGAGTGGTGGATCACGGCGCGGCCAGGCTGGCCGAAGAGGCGGGCCTGAAAGTCGTGATGGGCCGTTGTCCGAAAATCGAGCTGTTCCGTCCCTTCTGGAAACCCAGGCTGAATTTGGGGATATGAAACACCTGCCGAAAAACTGTGCAATCGTTGGTGCGGGCGAAGGGTTGGGCGCGGCATTGGCCGCCAGGTTCGCGCGCGGTGGCTACGACATCGGACTCGTGTCCCGCAGTGAGGCGGGAAGCGCGGCGGCATTCGCGAAAGCCCGGTCGGCGCGCGAGGAAACGCGCATCCGGTTTCACCAGGGTGATGCGGACCGCCCGGAATCCATCGAAATAGCCCTGACGGCGCTTGGGCAGGAGATGGGTCACTTCGAACTTTTGATCTACAATGTCAGAGACGCGTTCACACGATGCGCGCCCCTCGAGATGACCACCGATGCGCTTGAAGCTGCGTTTCGCGTCGAAGTCATCGGGGCGTTTTCTGCGGCAAAGGCGGTGTTGCCGGCCATGCGGGTAAGAAACCGGGGGACGATTTTCTTTTCCAGTGCGACGGCGGCATTTCGCGGGTCTGCGAGCTACCCGCTGTATTCGATTTCCAAGTTTGGCCTCCGGGCATTGTCGCAAAGCCTGGCCAAGGCGTACGCCGCTGATGGCGTTCATATCGTGCATGTCCGGCTGGATTGTGATCTTGATGTGCCGATCATGCGCAGGCTCTACGGTGAAGCATATGACTCGGCCAAACTGGCGGACCCGGAGGATGTTGCGGAAACCTATTGGCTGATCCACCAGCAGCCAAAAGGGGGGTGGAGCAACGAGATCGAAGTCCGGCCGTACACGGAGACCTGGACCTGTTAGGGGAGTTGGCGAATGTACAAGCTTTTTTACGCACCGGGGAGTGCATCCATGGGTGTCCGGGTCCTGCTGGAAGAAATCGGTGCGCCCTATGAATTGGTTTCAACCGGGATAGCCATGGATCAACCGCGCCCGCCCGAACTGTTGGCTGTCAACCCCAATGGCTGGGTTCCGGTGTTGTATTGGGATGATGGAGCGATGTACGAATGCGCTGCGATCACGATTTTCCTGTGCGACCGCCATCAGGATGCAGGATTGGCTCCCAGGTCAAGTGACGCTGAGCGGGCCCTTTTCTTGCAGACGCTCGTCTACTTTTCGAATTCGGTTCAAAACGCGTTTCAGCTGACCTATTATCCGGACCGTTTTGCCGACTCCCCGGCAGACGAGGCCAGTGCACGGCGGCGCGGCGTTCGGCGGCTCAGAGAGACCTGGGGGGTCATCGATCAACAGATAGGCGAAAATGAATGGGTGCTTGGCGATCGCTTCAGTGCCGTCGACATTTATCTCTTCATGCTGACGACCTGGATACGGTCGTCACGCGGCCATCCCACGACTGACGAGTTTCCGAACGTCAAACGCATCGCGGACCTCGTTGCGCAGCGGCCGAGCGTTCAGTGTGTGTATGAACAGTGGATAGAAGATCAAGATTGATTGGGCGAATTTGTCGAATAGTCACGATTCCGCTGCCAATACATGGCTGTACTTTGGTGAAACCCTCCCAAATTCAAGTAGATAGTGTAATGAGCGTGTGACGGGAAACTGGCTTTCCCCGGCACCAAACGAACCTTGTGCCGACGGTCCGACCGCGTGAACGATGCGACCACATTCCGCAGCAATCCGTAACATAGTCTACCGGCTATTGCGCGGATCCAGTGGCGACCCAGAGTGCCTGGCCGCACAGGCAGGCGCCTGCCGCTTCGTCTGCAATACGATTCTGGCGCAGCGCAATGACGCCTTTGAACTTGACGTCGGCAGGCACTCCGATTTCGCCCTCCGTAGTGGGTGCGCGGTTATCGGTTCGGGCGATGAAATGAGCCGGCGCCGATGGCTGGGGGGCGTCGGATTCATCGCGGGTGTCGATCGGTAAGGATCCGGAGTCGCTCGTTTGAATCTCTCGTACGTCTGGATGGGATGCACGGCTGCCGAGGCAGGCATCAATCTCGCTCTTTGCGGTCCTTTCGCCAGCCACGCAGGCGTCGTACGACGAAGCAGCTTTTCGCGCGCAACTTCGGATTACGTTGTCCGGCTGGATCTGGTAGGTTCGCCGGGAAATCGTCCGAAACGGGAAAGCTAGGAGGGCGGCGGAGGTGAATGACAAGGAAGTGGCAAGGGTCAGGCATCCGGAACATGCAGGGAAACCGCCTACGGTTGCCATGAGGAAGCCGTCCTGGATTCGGGTCAAGGCACCGGCATCGAGCGGTTATTCCCGGACACGGGAGATCATCCGCGACAACCGTCTCTCGACCGTTTGCGAGGAAGCCGCTTGCCCGAATATCGGTGAATGCTGGTCCCAGGGTCACGCCACCATGATGATCATGGGCGACATCTGTACCCGAGGCTGCCGTTTCTGCAACGTGGCAACAGGCAGGCCGGAAACGCTGGACCACTTTGAACCGGCCCGCGTCGCTGTTGCCGTCCAAAGGCTTGGGCTGAATCATGTCGTCATCACGTCGGTCGACCGCGATGATCTCGATGACGGGGGCGCGGAGCATTTCGCGCGAACGATCAAGGCGATCAAGCGGCGTGCTCCGGGCACGACGGTGGAAGTCCTGACACCGGACTTTCTTAACTGCCCCGATGCCGCCCTGGACGTCGTTGTCGATGCTGTTCCCGACGTCTTCAATCACAACCTTGAAACCGTCCCGGGGCTCTATCCCGAGGTCCGTCCCGGAGCTCGGTACTTTCACTCCTTGCGGCTGCTTCAGCGAGTCAAGGAAAGGAACCCGACGATGTTCACGAAATCGGGAATCATGGTTGGCCTCGGCGAAAGTCGGCTCGAAGTTCACCAGGTCATGGATGACCTTCGTTCCGCTGGAGTGGATTTCTTGACCATCGGCCAATACCTTCAACCGACCCCGAGACATTTTCCCGTCAAGAGATTTGTCACTCCCGATGAATTCAGGGAGTTTGATTCCGCGGCAGTTGGCAAGGGATTCCTGGTTGTCTCGGCGTCGCCGTTGACTCGGTCGAGTTATCATGCCGGGGAAGATTTTCGCCGCCTGCAGGATGCACGGCGTCAGGCTTATGCGTGTGAGCCGTGAGGCGCGACTCCTGCCAGGTCGTGAAGACTTGGATCCGAGTGTCCACAACGTTGAATGTCGGAGCCACTCCAGGTCCAGGTAGTCGGGGCAAACCAGGTGATGTCGTGTTGAACAATTCCCCGCCAGCGGAACGATCTTGCGCTGTACGCACGGGGCAGTCCGTTCAAGAGAACATGAACAGGTACGACAAAACGACGGGCCGGGAAGGTCTGCAATCCCCCGGTGCGTCAATCAGGTGCGTCAGGCCCTTCGGCAAAGCGAACGGCACCGATATAGGGCAGGTTCCGATTACTTTGCGCATAGTCGATCCCATAGCCGACGACAAACCGGTCGGGTATGGTGAACCCTGTCCATTTCGCACTGACTTCCACCTCTCGCCTGGACGGTTTGTCCAGAAGCGCGCAGGCTTCGAGCCGGATGGGATTCCGCGCGCGAAGGAGTTTCAGGACATGGCTCAACGTATGTCCAGTGTCGACGATGTCTTCGACAACCAGGACATCCCTTCCTGAAACTTCGCCGCTCAGGTCTTTGATTATGCGAACTTCTTTAGACGATTGCATTCCAAAACCGTACGAAGAGGTTTCCATGAAATCGACTTCTACATGCAGATCCAGTTCACGTACAAGGTCGGCAATGAAGACAAAGGAACCCCTGAGGAGACCGACGACGACAAGTTGCTCCGTTCCGGAGAAATGGGTGGAAATGTCCTCGGCGAGGGATTCGACCCTGGCAGCGATCGACTTCGCCGAAATCATGGGATCGACAAAGTACGGTGTCCCTTCAAGGTTCACCTGCGGTACGGGACCCACAGTTCGGGAGGGGCTCGTCATGACGCCGATTCCATATTGTCCGGACATGTTAACGTCAACGTGCCGACCGAGTCACTGACCAAGGCGGAGCCGGGACCCGGACCCGGCGTTGGAGGCAGGATTTCATGAACCCGCAAAGCGTCACAAGAACCGTGTCATGGCCGGCAAGGGACATGTTTGACCTCGTCGCCGACATCGAAAGCTATCCCGAGTTTCTTCCCTGGTGCGTTGGCGCCAGGATCGAAAACCGTCGGCCGGATGGAGAAAAGGAAATCCTGGATGCCGAACTCGTCCTGTCATTCAAGGCATTCAGGGAATCGTATCGCAGTCGGGTCATCCTCGATCCGGACAGTCTTACAATCGATGTCAGCAATCTGGAAGGTTTCTTCAGGAAGCTCGACTCCCAGTGGCGTTTCGTTCCGGACGGGGACGGCTGCGAAGTCAGGTTCTTCATCGATTTCGAGTTCAAGTCGTTCCTGCTTCGAAAGACGGTCGGAATCGCGTTCAACATGGCCATGCAGCGGGTCATTTACGCCTTCGAGGAACGGGCAAGATCGCTTCACGACCAGGATCAGGGTTCCGAAGCCGGAAAAGTGAAACCGGAGGGTTCTTCGTAAGAAGCCTCCGGTCTCACCGATCGGATTGAATCAGGCCGGAATTCGCACTGCGATATCGCTCACGAAGACAGGTTGTATGCCTGCTCACCATGGGTGCTCAGGTCCAGCCCGGATTCTTCGGTCTCATCGGCGACACGCATGGCGAAGACGAGGCCCGCGAGCTTCGCAAGAATCACGGTGGCGATGACGGTGAACGCTCCGACAATGAGAACGGACCCGGCCTGGGCCACGAAACTTCCCTGTCCGAACACCGCGATCATGACGGTCCCGAAGACTCCGCCGACGCCGTGCACGGCAAACACGTCGAGAGAGTCATCGATTTTCAGTGTTTCCTTGACCAGCTTGCACGCTTCCTGGCAAAGGATGCCGGCAACTCCACCGATGATCAGGGCGCCGATCGGACCTACGAACCCGGATGCAGGGGTGATGGACGCCAATCCGGCAATGGTTCCGGTAACCATGCCGACAAGGGAAACCTTGCCGAACTTGATCCGTTCCCAGAGTGCCCATGTAAGCGAGGCCGCCGCCGCCGATATGTGTGTGACGGTCAGTGCCATCGCGGCGCCGCCATCGGCCGCAAGTTGCGACCCTCCATTGAAACCGAACCAGCCCACCCAGAGCATGGCGGCACCAATCATTACGTATCCCGGGTTGTGCGGGACGACGTTTTTCTTGCTTCGGCCGCCGAGCATGAACGCGAGGACAAGCGCTGTAATCCCGGCTGTTTCGTGAACAACGATCCCGCCAGCGAAGTCCCGAATTCCGACGTCACCGAATATTCCGCCATCGGCCAGAAACCCGCCGCCCCAGATCCAGTGCGCGACCGGCGCGTAGCAGACGAGTGACCAAAGTGCGCAGAACAGAAGTACGAACCCGAAGCTGATTCGCTCCACGAACGCCCCGACGATGAGCGCGGGCGTTATGATGGCAAACGTCATCTGAAAGGCAAAAAACAGAACTTCGGGCAGCGTACCGCTCAGGGAATCCGGCGTTACCCCGGCAAGGAAGGCTCGGTCGAATCCTCCCCAGATCCCGGACTGTCCTCCACCGAAAGCGATCGAATACCCGAGTGCAAGCCACAAAACACTGATGACGCAGGCGATCGCATAGCACTGTGTCAGTACTGACAAGACGTTGCGCGCCCGAACGAGGCCACCGTAAAACAAGGCCAGACCCGGCAGCGTCATGAACAGCACCAGTGCCGTTGCGACAATGATCCAGGCTGTGTCAGCTCCATTCATGAATGATTCCCCTCTTGGTTGGATTTCTCGGTCAGCGTCACGAAGAAGCCGAAAGGTATCAGGATTCAACCTGAAGCTGGGAAAAAACCGAGAAAGCTGATTGTTCAATTGCAGATATGACCAAAAATTATACAAAAAAATATGGGTATGGTCAAAAAATAGCTACGTCGGCTTTCAACCGGAGTGACCTATGCCAACGCGGTCCGCCACCGCCACCGCCGGGACAAGCTCGGGGACCCGTTTCCGGCCGTCGTCTTTGCTTGCATGATGGGCTGAAATCATCCTGGATTGGCACGCATTTCGAGCCGAAACGTCATTCAGGCTCAAGTGGGTTCCTGGTCCGTGCTGCTCGTGGTCAGTTCGTGCGGGCGATCCGAGAGTTTCCTTCCGAGGGTGCTGTCGATAGCCTTCAGGCGTGGTTTCGAGGGAATGACGTGGCTGTCGGTGGCTTTCCGTGGATCGTGCAGCACCGGGCACTGCCGGTCGTTAGGCGCCTCGCGAATGGTCCGTGGCGGCTGGAATTGTTTCTGAAGCGCCAGATACCTTCATGGCGAGATTGCAAACACGGGCGAAAGCCGCGAATGTGATGGCCGGGCAGGCGCGGGCGCGCCAATCGGTCCAGTGAAAACCGTCCGAACCCGCCGGTCATGCCGCGTAACTCGGAAACTCTCCTCAACCTGGCAGATTCGGCGGAACCGGCTGGTCAGATCCCGGACACCGGTACCTCCGGCGTTGGCAGCACCATCGAACAGCCATTGCCAGCGCTCGACGGAACGGGCCTTTCCCTTGTCGTCCTCCGGTTGGGAGTCGCCGACACCCCGACGTCGCGGCGATTGCCGCCCTCACCGAGCAGCCAGCTCCTCCCGTGACGCTGGATCAACTTGTCTTGTGGTGCGAAGATTACGATTGGAGTCCCGAGTCCGTCACTCCAGAGAGGGCCTGGCGGATGCGGACGTCTCACTTTTGAGTGCGTTTTGATCGGCGCATGGATGGTCCCCACGTGACCGCATCCTGAACTCCGGGTTTCCGAACCTCCGAAAGAAGGCGATGCATGTCTCCCATGACCGGTGACTTGGCCCGGAAAAGATCCTTTTCGAAGAAACAGCATACCGAGAATGCCGGGTTCACGAGGTTCCCGATCCTGAGCCGGCAGGTCTGTGACACGAACTCGTGCGAATCCGTGGTATCGTATTCGGTCAGTTCCGCGATCCAGTGGACGAGTCCCGATGCGGCGATCCGGACAGCATCTTCGAGCGGTCTCGCGCAGCCGATCACGCCGATCAGCGAGTCCGTCTCGATCCTCGGCCAGTCGAACCCGGGTCGGGCGGGAGCCGGCCGGCGACCAGTGTCGAATACAGCGCCCCTTCCACGGCGGTACCGGCATCTCTCCGTCTCCTTGGACGTAGTGCCCGTCACCCAGGTAAAGGTGACCTCCATCGACATTGGACTGCAGGTAGATGGTCGCGCCTTGCCCGAGGCACGGCAGGTCCAGGTTTCCGCCAAAATCACCGGGTGTCACGCTGAGCCTGATCTCACCGTGAGCAGGTGCAACGCCAACTGTGTCCAAGAAGGGTTTGAAGTCCGTTCTCATCCGGTTGCCAGACGAGGTTCGAGTCACGAGACTGCGGCCATTGTCGGCAAATTGCCAGATCCAGACGCGTTCTTCCTGTTCTGGCTGCAGGTTCGGATTGGCGCGCGTGCCGGAGAGTGGTCCGAAATTGGGCGAAACAGTCGAAACACCCCAATCCCGCGCGGGCACGAGGTCGACCAGCCCAACGGCCAGAATGTCGCCGGTTTCGACGTCTTCGACCTCTATTGGTCCGGCCAGGGGGGATAACCCGCGGGAACGGCGCCACTTCTCGGGGTCTTCCGGAACTCGTGCTCAGCCGTCCCGAAAACGTGTCGTCGGTAAATTACGTGAAGAGGACACCCGTTGAAACCGTTCGCTGGGGAGCGTGGCCACCAAGCCGGAAAACGAAGTCCGCTTCCATCTCCATTTCAGAACCAGCCGCCGCGACCGAGCTTTTCGACGATCCCGACGAACGCCGTGGTCGCATCCCGGTGTACGCTGTGGCCGACACCCGGAATGACGAGGACCGCCCGTTCACCCACGTCTGCACGCAGCCGGACCTGGTCTTCTTCCGGAAAGAACCGGCTGACCCGGGGTAAAACCCAGACTGTTGGCACCATGTCCGAGATCTCCCGCGCCATCGGCCGCAGGTTCCAGGGTGCGTTCCCCGTGAACGCCGACCGGGCGTCTTTGAAGTCGATCTGGTGGAGGGAAAGCAGTTTCCAGGCCGCGTCGAGCCGCGACCAACCCGGATTCAGGGCAAGGAGGCCATCGATGCCACGCGGAAGGTTAGCCTCGTCCCAGTCGAGCATGGCTCGCGGCGTCTCCTTGTCTGCGAAGACGGAAACCGGATCCTCCAGCAAGAGGGTCTTCGGCCGGAAGACTCCGCGAAGTGCGCCAAACTGTGCCAGGGTTCCTCCGAACGAATGTCCGAGTAGCACGTCTGGGCCGGTCGGAACGTTCTCGGCATAGTCCGTGATCAGGCTGTCAAACGAGAAGTGGGTGTAAATTCACCGTGGCGACGTTTTTGGTCTCATGCTGCGAGGGCCTGACGGGTTGGTTTGGCGTTGTCATTTGCTGCCAGTGCGTTCCACGCGTGGCCGAACCGTCCTGAGAGGATCAGTGCCCGGAAGGTCATGATCGCCTGGCCGCCCTCCATGCTCCATCGCATGCCCGAACCCTTGAATCTCTTGCACACGATGCTTTTGTTTGCGGCCTCCACCACACCGCTGCCGATCGGGAGATTGCGGTCCTGCAGGGCCCGGTAGCGCATGCGTGATCTGTTCTTGCGGAAGAATTCCAGCTCCCGCTCCACATCTCCACGGCCGCGGTGACAACTGTCCCGCAGGTAGCGTATGGCCCGGATGACCCGCTCCACCCCGTCGTGTTCGTTCATCAGCACACCGCGCCACTTCTGGAACCAGCTGTCCGGATCACGTGCAGATTGCGCGACGACATGAAGATGTTCGAGCGCGTGCCAGACATCCAGGACCTCCGCGTGCGGATCCAGCTTCGCAAGGAATTCCCAGTTCGACAGCGCCCCGTCAGCCGCCGCCACCAACACCAGGTCCGGCCGCGCCTCCCGGATCTTCGCAACCTCGCTCAGGAGACGCGCCTTCAGGCTTGTCATCCCCGCCTCCGGCATGCGCGCCAGGCAAATGCCGGCAAGACGCGTTCCTTCCCTGTCGAGGAAGGACACCGTTCCGCAGGAGGCCTCGCGCCAGCAGGCCTCCGCCCGCCCATCCTCGCCGGGACGCATCGGCACCATCACGCCATCCAGCGAAATCGCCGCCGAAACCGCCGCGCCCGGAATGCCTTCGGCCTCCCGCACCTGGGGTATCACCGTCTCCTCGGCCGTGCTCCAGTGTTCATGCACCGCAGTCACCAGATCCTGCAGCGCACTCGCCGACGGCGTCATCGCGGGCTTCGATCAGGGTCCGCAGCATCTCCCGCCCCGTTGCCGCAACGGAATCGAAAACCAGCGTCTCGACCCTGGCAAAGTCGCACGCGACGTCGCCCGAGGCAAAGCGTTCGAGGACCTCGCGGCGGATGGCCTCAGCTGCCGCGTCGGCAATTTCGGAAATGTCGGGAGTGTTGGACAACGCTGAACCCGTGTGCGAAAGTGTCATTGGGAATGCTCCTTGCTCCGGCCAAGCGCCGGTCTCTACGGTCAACCGCACGATAGCGATGTCGTGCGGAAGGAACATTCCCGAAATCCCCCGATGGTGACAAAATTCCGCGCCAACCCGAAATCATGTCACCTCGACCGGCCAAATCACGCCTAAACACCCGCTTTCGCCTGATTCGCAGCGGTCAAATCCATCGATCCGTGCCAAATCATGTCGCCATGCCGGATTCACACCCATGGATTTTCACGGATGCATTTTTTCCTCCTTTCTGTAGAACGACTGAAGTCAGGATCGCTTGGCGACCGACTGGCGTTCGACAAGCGAGACAGGAAGACGCTCTTCGGCGACAGTTTCCTGTTTGTTGATGAGTGCGTACAAGGCCCTGAATGCCTTTCGGCCGAGCGTCTCGATCGGTTGACGGACCGTGGTCAGCGCTGGAGCAAGCATATCGGCGAAGGGCATGTCGTCGAATCCGACGACCGAAATGTCGCCCGGTACGTTCAGGCCACGCTCGCGAAGCCTCTGCATGACGCCGATAGCGACGATGTCGTTTCCGCAGAACACGGCAGTTGGCCGGTCCACGTCCGAGAGAATTTGGTCAATGGCCTCGGCACCGAATTCCCTGGAGTATGAGCCGAGCAGGACACGGGACAGCACCGGTTCGATCCTGTCCTCGCTCAGTGCACGCAGGTATCCGCCCATGCGTTCCCTGACGCTCATGAGATCCCTTGGGCCGCCAATGTGGGCGATGCGCGTGTGTCCGGCCCCGATCAGATGGCGAGTCGCGTGATAGGCACCGTTTTCGTTTTCGACGAATACCTTGGGCACCGCCACGCCAGGAACATCCTCGTCAACCAGCACCACGTTGGAGTGAGTATCGATGTTTTTTGCCAGGGTTCCATCATCCGGTTCGTTCGTCATCATGATCAGACCGTCGACATGCTGGTCCTCGAGCCTCCTGAGATAAGCGATTTCACGCTCGCGCGCACCGCGCGTGCTGGACATCAGCACAGAGTATCCGTGCAGTTCCGCCTCGTCCTCGATCGTGGCCGCCAGTTTCGCAAAAAACGGATTGGAAATCTCCGGGGCGACCAGTCCGATCGTCTCGGTCCGGCCCGTACTCAATCGTCTGGCGAGGAGATTAGGCCGATAACCGAGACGTTCAACAGCCGCGTCGATGCGCAAAGCCGTCGACGCGGGCAGTTCGATACGATTGTTAAGATACCGGGAAACGGTAGCCGGGGAGTAACCGGCTTCTCGAGCCACTTGGCTTATCGTTGTCATTCAGCCCCCCACGTTTCAAACTAGTTTACGAAACCGGTTTAGTCCAGCGTTTTCTGTTTGTTCACATGGCGGAGGTGACCTGAATGACGGGCAGAAACTGCCGGCCAGCCTTGATTCCCCGTTGTAATGATTTTCCGACTCGCCTTGTAACAGCATTGCACGACCGCCGGTAAACGGTGGATCCAGCACGGAACCACGGGACAATTCCGAAATTACAACCGTTCGGGACGTCCCGAACGCTACGGTAGCCTCTGCGTTCAACGGTTAAGTTGTCGGGGCCCAACTATGCGTGGAAGTATGGTCCGGACGCGTCGTTCCTGGCACATAGCCGAAAAAATCGCGCACACCTCCCGAACCATGAAATGACATGGCCGTGAATACTTCAAACTCGGGAAGTTGAGACATGGTCAAATTGCGACAACGTCCGCTTTCAACCAGGGTGATCTGCGCCGACGTGATCCGCCTCTGTTTCCACCAGGACAAGCTCAAGGGCTCGTTTGACCGACAATTGACGCACACGCGAACGCCCAAGCGCACCGAAATCGGTTTGGCGACTGATCACCCGGTCGTCGACTGCGACAGCAAAACAAACCCGGCCCTCAGGTTTCAACCCGGACCCGCCGGGACCGGCGACTCCGGTCACGGCGACAGCCACGTTTGCGCAAGATCGACCGACAGCGCCCAGCGCCATTTCCCGGGCCACTTCTTCCGATACGGCTCCGAATTCGGAAATCGTCGCCTCCTGGACTCCGAGCATTTCGACCTTGGATTCATTTGAATATGTGAGAAATCCCCTCTCGAAGACCTCGGACGATCCGGGAATCTCCGTCAGAGCCGCGGCAACCAGTCCACCCGTGCAGCTCTCGGCTGTCGCGAGCTTCATCTCAAGCGACCGCAGTCGATGCAGTAACCGTTCCGACAGCGCATTTGCGTTTTCACGTTCGTTCTGGACCATGATTCCCCGATGGCTGGTCTGTCTTGAACTGCTTCGTGAACATGGCTCGCCGTGCGCACCTGAACACTGACAGGGAAGGTGTTCTGCTTTCCGATACGCAATCGATCGGGCAGTGCCTTGCACGCAGATACCTAACGGGCCAGGCCATGGGTAACGGCTCCGATAATCGTGACCAGAAGTGCAGCGAGAATGCCCGCGGCGATATCGTCGAGCATGATTGCAGCGGGTGACTGCAAGCCGTCGATCTGGCTGATTGGCCACGGTTTGAGGATGTCGAATGCACGAAACAGAATGAATGCCGCCAGAACGCCCGGCCAGGGAAGAATCAAGACGTTGGATCCATGTAGCCACAGTCCCAACGGAAGCGGGAAGAGGCTGATCAGCTGGCCGGCGACCTCGTCTATGACGATTTCCGCTGGATCGGCAACGCCCGCAGAGCGGGAGGCCTCCGCAACCGAGGCGAAGCCGGCCACAAGAACACCGGCGGTCAACAGCGCATATCCGACGAAACCGCCAACAGCATATGCAAGAATTGCGAGAGGCAGGGTTGCCAACGAGGCAAGCGTTCCCGGCGCAAGGGAAAAGTAACCGATACCCAGTACGGTTGCGATGAGTTTGCTCACGGTCGTGCCACCGTTGCGGTCGCCATGGCCGCAATTCCCTCACCTCGACCAGGGAATCCCAGTCCTTCGGTTGTCGTTGCCTTGACGCTGACCCGATGACGGGCGATTCCCGCGACCTTGGCGACGCGTTCGCACATCTCGTCAATGTGAGGCTTGATCCTCGGCAGTTCGCATATGATGGTGCAATCGATGTTGGCGATCCGGTATCCGGCTTCGCGAACACGGCCTGCTGCGATCTCGAGGAAGTGTCCGGAATCGGCTCCCCGCCACGTGTCGTCGGAAGGGGGGAACCAGTGGCCTATGTCGCCTGCCGCCACTGCACCTAGCAAGGCATCGGTCACTGCGTGAAATCCGACATCAGCGTCGGAATGACCGTCAAGAGACTTGTCAAACGGAATTCTGACACCACAAAGGATCACATTGTCCCCCTCGGTGAAACCGTGGACATCAAATCCGTTTCCAACCCGAATATCCAATCCTTACCTCACGTCTTCTGGTGGTGACTGATCCATCGGCCGGCTCTGGCGCTCAACATTTTCATCGACGTCGCGCAAGCCTGGCAAACCGGATTTATCGAATTGCAGCGCGTCTTTCCCGGAGGATGTCGAGTCTTGCCCAAGGATTCGTGCCGCAACCCCGAAATCTTCCGGAACGGTGATCTTGAGATTGGCTTCGGACCCGGGAACTGCGACTGCGTGAACTCCTGCCGCCCGCGCGACGGAAATATCGTCTGTTTCGCCGGTTCCCACAGCTTGGTAGGCATGGAGAATCGCATTGCGCCGAAATCCCTGGGGGGTCTGCGCTCGCCAGAGGTTTTGCCGATCCGGCCCTCGCGCGATCGTCCCGTCGCTATCGATGTAACAAAGCGTATCGTGGACCGGAAGCGCCAGAAAAACCGCGTCGTACCGTTGCAACTTGTCCAGGAGGATCTCGGTTGCGGATTGGTCGGGAAACGGTCGGGCACCGTCGTGAACGATGACATGTTCGGTTTCGACGGACTCAAGACCTGCAAGCACGGATTCACCGCGGGTCGCACCTCCGAAAACTGGCGGCAAGAGCCGATCATCATTCATGGTGCTCGCGACTTGTTCGAAGTAAGCCTCGTGCCCGGCGCTGATCACGACCCGAAGCGTTCTGATTCGCTCGTGCAGCAAGAGTGATCTGATCGCATGTGCCAGGACGGGTTCACCCCCCAGGTTTCGATATGGTTTTGGAACACTGCCGCCCGCGCGGGTGCTCGCGCCTGCTGCGACAACGATTGCCGCGAGATTCACGATGGTGCCCTTCCGCACGACGACCACCGTCGGTATGCGCAATCGCTTTCAGCGATCTTACCGCGTGCAGGGGCGGAGCGTAACGGCGGAGCGTGATGCTGGTCATTCGGCGCAACCAGGTCTGCCCAAGCCACGAGTTTGTTCTGCCGCATCAGCTTGTCCAGTCCACCTGGGCCCCGCCCCCGGTTTTTCGGCAAATCGAAAGAAGCAAAAAAGGCAACTGCTCGCCCCTCCTTGCGGTTGGTGCCTCACCTGCACGACAGCGGTCAATCTCGTTGAACGAAATTGCCGGTGGCTTTGCTCTCCCCTTTGTCATCTGCTTTGCCCGTTCCTTTGAAGATGCGGTGCACGACGGGAGCGGGCGGGCAACAGAAGAACCCGGCGGCGTCACCGCACGGGTTTCTGTCCCAATGGCCCGGTTGCAGTCCGGCTCTCGCGAAGTCAGTGTCGGTTGCTCCCCTCCAACACCGCGGCCAGGCTGTCGGCATCCAGTATCCGGTCCAGCCAGGCATCGAGTTCGTCAAGTTCGGCCGCAGCAACGCGCTCCCTGACCGTCCGGGGCAAGGGTCCAAACCGGCGCTCCAGAAGGCGCGTCAAACCCCGTTCCTCGCCTTGTTCCAGGCCCTCGGCCAAGCCCCGTGCCTTGCCCCGTTCCATCAGTGCTTCCGCGATCGTGCCCACCAGGCGCTCCATTTCGTCGAAACCCGCCGCACGCAGGTTCGCGCGCAGCGCCTCCATGTCCTTCTCAGGATAGGTCAGCAAGATATACTCGAAGACCTGCTTCTGCAAAGTGTCATCTCCGGCCAGACCCTCGACGATCATCGTCAGGAACTCGACCGCACGGCGCGTGAGCGCGGTCAGGCCGACCTTGAGTGCGGCGTCATGCGACAGATCATCCGTCGGCAGCGCCGTGAGCACACGCAGGATGAAGCGCTCGCCGGGCAGGAAGACCAGTTCCGGATCGTCGGTCGCGATCATCGCTTCCAGCCCCTCCGCAACGGACCAGCGGGCCTCGCCATGGTAGAAGACCACCGGGATGATCGCAGGAAGGGCGCGGAGGCGTTCCGCCTTGCCCTGGGCATGGCGCATCCAGAGCAGCACCTTATCGGAATGTTTTGATAGCGAACCATGTAGCCGGCCAGTTGCAACGGGGTGCCGGGATCAGCATGGCTCTTGTGCTCGGCGAGCACGTACACGAACGCCGGACCACCGGAGGCAAGCTCGACCTTGAACAGCATGTCGGACCGGCTCCCGCGCAACGCTTCGTCCACGAAGCTGCCATCGAGCGGCACGGGCGGCGTGTCCGCCAGGAGCCCGACGATCCGGTCGGGCAGGTGGTCGCGGAGGAGTGCCGCGGCGCGTCCCGGATCGGAGACCAGTGCCCCGAACAGCCCGTCGTGAGGGGTGGCAGGAACGGTGCGGGTTCCGCTCTCTCCCGTGCTTGCCTCACTTGGCTCTGTCCGGCTGGGTGGTCCGGCTTCTTCCTGTTCGTCGAATTCGTCTTCGGCAATGGGATCGGAGATACCGGCGGAACCTTGCAGGGCCCAGCGGGACCCGCCTGCCTCTCGCCCCCTGTACCCATCACGGCACGCCCGGCGCGGTCACGGTTTGAGGACGCACAATCGCCCTGCCTCCCGGGTGGGCCTCGATGAGGGCGGAACGCAGGGGCATCGGGCTCGCCATGGCCCGACAGGACAGTGCCCGTCGTCGCCTCTGATCCAAACCATGCTCCACCGGGCGGCCTTCTCCGGACCATTCGTCCAGGACCAGCCATGGAACGCCCGCGCTGGAATGGCCGATGGAACTTCGTCGAGCCGAAAAGACGGCCGGCAGGATCCCTCCCGCGCTGCCGCTCAGATCGAAAGAGAAACAATCCTCGCAGGGAGATTCGCTCAAGGCATCGCTGCGCCAGGCATCACTGCATAAGCCGTAATTGCTTGACCTGAACGCCTTCAGGCACGAAATCCGACAGTTTTCGATCGGGGCGAGCAGTTGCCAAAAAAGATACCAAATTTTTGATGTCGAAAGCCCCGTTTGGGATATGATGCGGAATTCCCTTCCAGACGAACCTGGTCCCGAACCGCACAGACTCGCATGCAAAAACCTGACCGATCACGATTTTATTCCCACTGTCGGGTTACGTAAACAACCAGGAATGCCTGATCTCGCTGCCGCGGCGAGGATACAGTCACGGTCAGCGTGGAAAAGTCATGGTTCAGGGCTTTCGCGTATTGAACACTGCCCACGGTGCCCATAAACTGAGCAGAATTGAACCCTAGTGGCGCGTTTTTCGCCATGAACTTGAGTGAATCCGTGCGTCTGGTAAGCCGTCGTGCTGTGATCCGGGACCGGGTGCGAGGCGCGTGCCAGGGGCGGTACGCCCGTATTGCAGACGCTCATGAGGTCAGCAGCGTAGTGTCAGTCGGTTTCGAGCACATCTGGGGCGCATTGCCATTCCCCGTTTTCGTTGTTGCGCCTGACGATACGATCGAGATCTCCAATCCGGCAGCGGAACAACTCCTCGGCATGTCGGTCCGGCAGATGCATCGAAAACCCGTCGTCGAACTGTTCGGTCCGAACACGGTCGTTGACGATACGATCCAGAAAGCAAGGTCCGGCTCGAACCGCGTAACCCAGTACAATGTTGTCGTTAAGGTCTCGGACATGACCTCGCTTTCCTGTACTTTGAGTGTCAGCAACATTGACGGCAGAGAGGGCATGTTGCTGATCATGGTTCAACCCACAGGCTCAGCCGAAAAAATTCACCGTTCCTTGAATCACTTGTCGGCGGCGCGTTCGGTTACGACCATGGCCGGAATGCTCGCCCACGAAATTCGGAACCCACTGGCAGGGATCAGCGGTGCCGCCCAGCTTTTGGCAACCAATGCGCGACCCGATGACCTCGAACTCACGGAACTCATTGGGCAGGAAGCAAGGAGAATCGGTAAACTCGTGGACAGGGTAGAGTATTTTGTCGATCAACGTCCGGTCGAACATCAACCGGTCAACATTCACGACGTCTTGGACCGGGCCACGCTCGGCGCGCAGGCAGGCTACGCCCGGGGTATCCGTTTCATCAAGGAATTTGACCCGTCGCTGCCCGACGCATCGGGTGATCCCGACCAGATGCTTCGGGCCTTTCAGAACATTATCAAGAATTCTACCGAAGCCGTCGAAGACAACCGTGGTATCATTCGCTTGAGGACTTTCTATCGGACCGGAATCCGGCTGGCTGCCCCTGGATCACGCTCGGAAAGTCTTCCGTTGCATGTCGAGGTCATTGACAACGGCAAGGGTATCCCCCCGGACCTGATTTCAGAGGTTTTTGAACCCTTCGTGACGAGCAAGGCCAACGGGAGCGGACTCGGCCTGTCCCTGGTTTCGCAAACCATTGCGGCACACGGAGGGTTGATCGAGTGCGAGAGCGAAAACGGTACCACCGTATTCAGGATCAGGCTTCCGGTCTGGCAAGAAGTCAAGGAGCAGAATTGATGGACGGTACGGTTTTGATTGCTGACGATGATCGGGCTATTCGGACAGTTTTGACCCAGGCATTCACCAGGGCAGGTTGCAGAGTTCGTTCCACGGGCAGCGCTTCAACACTCTGGCGATGGGTTGAGGAAGGGGAAGGCGATGTCGTTGTCTCGGACGTCGTAATGCCCGACGGAGACGGACTCGAAATGCTGCCTGCGATCCGCCGCAAGCGAGCAGACCTTCCTGTTATCGTGATTTCGGCACGGAACACGGTCTTGACCGCGGTCAGGGCGGCAGAGGCCGGCGCATACGACTACCTGCCCAAGCCGTTTGATCTCAAGGATCTGATGCTTAAGGTCAGCAGGGCGTTGTCGCCGGTCCGCAAGCCGGGATTCGCGGGCGGAGAAGACGGCGGCTCGCTGCCGCTTGTCGGAAGTTCGCCAGCCATGCAATCGGTCTACCGCGTATTGGCGCGTGTCCTCAACACGGACCTGAACGTCATGATTTCCGGTGAGAGCGGAACAGGAAAGGACCTGGTCGCAAGGACGCTGCACTCTCTTGGACATCGCAGGAACATGCCGTTCGTGACGATCGATTCCGCCTCCGTGACCCGGGAACAGCTTGAAGCTGTCTTTCTGGCGGATGGCCACACAGGGGGAACCGGGTATGGCGGTCGCGCGCTGTCGGGGACAGTTTCGACCAGTGATGCCAAAGCCGGCCTCGATGACATGCGGTTGGAGACGACTGGAGGTGGAACGGAGTCCGGCAATCCCGGCAATTCCGTAGGATCGGTTTTTCCAGTGCCGGGGCAGGGTGCTGCAACCATCTATCTTGATGACGTGGGAGAACTTTCTGTTGACATGCAAAACCGGCTTCTCTCGCTCCTGCGTACTGACTCTGCCGGGATCCTTAGGCATCGGTTGATTTCTTCGTCGCGGCAGCCGGTCGCTGACCTCCTGCAACGTGGCCTCTTCAGGGAAGATTTGTTTTTTCGTCTGAATGTCATCACGATCAACATTCCGCCCCTTCGTGAACGCCTGCAGGACCTGTCGGAATTGACAACGCACTTTCTGCAATCATTCGGGTCGACCAATGGAATGTTCAAGACAATCAGCCGAAAAGGACTGGACCATATGCGCACAGCCCACTGGCCCGGAAACGTTCACGAATTGAGAAACTTCGTCCAGAGACTGGCCCTGTTGTGTCCCGAAGAGGAAATCGGCTACGAGTTCGTTTCCGAAGCGCTAAGGCACACTTCGATCGATCGTGCTGAGGCCGGGTTGGAGGACAATATGAACCTTTCTACGGTCGTTGAAGATCGCATTCGGCGTTATTTCGACCTGTTTGGCGACAGGTTGCCGCCTCCCGGACTCTACAACAGGATCATTCGCCAGGTTGAATTGCCGCTCATCGCGCTGACCCTTGCCTCCACCCGCGGGAACCAGATTCGTGCGGCTTCACTCCTCGGGATCAATCGAAATACGTTGAGAAAGAAGATCCGCGACCTGAACATCGAAGTGACACGGACGCGCAAGCTTTCGTGAGCGTAATTGCCGTCGACCGGATCGGATCAGGAAATCGGTAGAGGCCGAAGAAAGACCAATGGCCGTGGAAATGAGTAGCGCCGAACGCCCGAGTGATCGGGCAGAGAGCCCCTTGCGTTCATGGCGTACAAGGACGGTCGTGAATTTCTTGCTTGTCTGCCTTGGACCTGTCTTGGCCGCATTGACGGTGTTCGCGATCGGACGTTTCAGCGGTCGCGTTTCACCGCAGGGATTGTTGCTGGTTTTCCTGGCCGACTTTGCCTACTTCGCTGTCGTCGCAACGCTGGTCGCACGCCGCATCATCAGGTTGATGGTGGCCAGGCGCCATGCGGTCGGATCGAAACTGCATCTTCGCCTTTCAGGCGTACTGGCCGGAATCGCCCTTGTGCCGACCGTTCTCGTTGCGATCATCGCCGCGGTGACGTTGAATATCGGAGTCGAAAGCTGGTTTTCCGAACGTGTCGGGGATGTTGTCGGTTCTTCGCTTGCAGCTGCCCAGGCATACGAAAAGCAGGAACACGACCATCTTGTCGAAGACGCGGGATTCCTGGCAGAATACATGGACCAGAGCATTGCGCGGCCGTTCGGCGCCATCGAACGGGGACTTCAGGAAATCCTCAGTGACGGCCAGGCGCAAATCCAGCGCGGCCTCAAGGAGGCTTACCTGATCAACTCCGCGTCCGAACTGAAAGCGCGGGGAGACCGAAGTTACCTGTTTGACTTCGAAGCTCCCGACGAAAACCAGATCAGGCGGGCGACGGAAGGTGAAACGGTTGTCATCAAGGACTGGGCCAACAACGAATTCCGTGCTCTGATCATGCTCCCGAAGGCACTCAATACCTATCTTTACGTTTCGCGCGTCGTGGACGGAAACTTGCTGATCCTGCTCGATGAGACGACGGAAACGGCCAAACTGTACAATCGGCTGGAGAGCGAGCGGGGAAGGATTCTCTTTGAACTTGGACTCGTCTATGTCGGGTT
Source organism: Paracoccaceae bacterium (assembly GCA_963664045.2). Taxonomy (GTDB): domain Bacteria; phylum Pseudomonadota; class Alphaproteobacteria; order Rhodobacterales; family Rhodobacteraceae; genus JAPPHA01. The sequence continues at coordinate 164,603 of CAXXGT010000013.1, forward strand.
CACGGTCCTCGTCATCATTGGAGCAATATGGGCAGGCCTGTGGATCGCGGAACGACTTGCGCGACCAGTAAGCCGATTGACGACGGCGGTGCAGCAAGTCGCGTCGGGTGACCTTGACGTCAGCGTGCCGGAAGAGCGAGGCGGTGACGAAATCGCCGTTCTCGGACGATTTTTCAACACGATGACCGACCGGCTCAAACATCAGCGTGACGACCTGATTGCCGCCAACGACAGAACGGAACGTCGGCGCAGGTTGTTTGACAGCGTGCTCTCGGGCGTGACGGCGGGGGTCATAGGTCTTGACGCCCGGGGCCGGATCGAAGTGATGAACGCGGCGGCAGCAACTCTGCTTGATCAGGAACCGGATTCGTTTCTGGGCAAGGACCTGACCTCGGTCGTTCCGGAATTTTCCGACCTGTTCCAAAATCTTCGGCGTCGTCACGACCAGGTCAGCGAAGGGGAGGTCAGGTTGACGGGCCCGCGAAAGGCCGAGATACTCCTGGTCAGAATCGCGAGCCGGATCCGGGAAAGCAGGCACCTGGAGGGATATGTCGTTACCTTTGACAACGTAACCGAACTCGTGACGGCCCAACGCATGGCGGCTTGGGGTGAAATCGCTCAACGCATGGCGCATGAAGTCAAGAACCCCTTGACGCCCATCAGGCTCTTGTCCCAGCGCCTCAAGGAAAAATTCAGATCACGGGTTGGCGAAGACGCGCATCTTCTCGATCAGCACTTCGATGTGATCATTCGCCAGACCAACAGTCTACTTCGGATTGTTGACGAATTCTCTCAGTTCGCCCGCATGCCGGAGCCGGATTTCGAAGTGCACGACATCGGTATCCTGATCAACGACACTGTTGCTCTTGAGCGGGCGGCACTGCCCATCTCCGAGGTGGAATTCAAGGGTATCAGCCCATCCGATCCGTTCATGGCGGAAGTTGATCCAACCATGATTTCCCGCGCACTGATCAACCTGATCAAGAATGCCGGGGAAGCAATTGCGGCACTTGAAAAAAGTGACAGACCTGCCGGTTTCGTTCCGGAAATCCGTATTGCGGCCGAAAGATGTGGTGACGAGATCGAAATCACAGTGGCGGACAACGGGATCGGCTTTCCGGAAGGTCTGCGATCGAGACTGTTCGAACCCTATGTGACGAATCGCGAAGGAGGCACGGGTCTCGGCCTGTGGATCGTCCGAAAAATAGCTCATCAGCATGGTGGGGGCCTGGAACTTGAGGACGCACCGATATTCGAAGGCAACGCACATTGCGGCGTATTGGCACGGTTCATCTTGCCGGAGAAACGTCCCTCCGGGATCGCGGGGCGTGGCGACAATGACAGCAAGGCAATGACAGAGACATGAGTCAGGCGAATTCAAATGGTCAGGGCGACATTCTGATCGTCGACGATGAACGTGATATCCGCCAGATCATTTCCGATATCCTGGTCGATGAGGGTTACACGACGCGCGTGGTGGCGACTGCTGAAAATGCGTTGTCCGAGGTCAACCGTGAAGCTCCGGCTCTCATCATTCTCGATATCTGGCTCAAGGGAAGTCGGGTTGACGGAATCGAGGTTTTGAAATCGGTTCACCGCGACAATCCCGACGTTCCCGTCATCATCATTTCAGGGCATGGAAATATCGGGATCGCGGTTGCGGCCATCAAGGAAGGCGCGTTCGATTTCATTGAGAAACCGTTCAACATCGATCAAATCCTTGTCGTCGTTTCCCGTGCAATGGAGGTCTCGCGGCTGAGGCGCGAGAATTCAACGCTCCGCCTCCGCGAAATCGCATCGTCGGTCATGCTGGGAAACTCTCCGGCGTTCAAGGCAATGAAATCCAGGTTGGACAAGGTCGTCCGATCCAATGCACGGGTTTTGCTCTACGGGCCTCCAGGCTCGGGCAAGGAAGTGGCCGCGCGATACATTCACGCAAACTCCGGTCGATCTTCCGCGCCCTTTGTCAGCGTGAATTCGGCTTCGGTCGAACCGAGTGAAATGGAGGTCGTGCTGTTCGGGCGGGAATCGGTGGAACGCGGGCACGAACCGGGCCTGTTCGAGCAGGCTCATGGCGGGATTCTGTTTTTTGACGAAATCGCCGACATGCCGTTCGCAACCCAGTCGAAGATACTTCGCGTCTTGGTGGAGCAACAGTTCGTTCGGGTCGGCGGTTCTGATCGCGTGCGTGTTGACGTCAGGGTCATCGCGTCGACGACACGGGATCTGAAGGAAGAAATTGCGGCAGGAGCCTTTCGGGAAGAACTCTTTCACCGCCTCAATGTCGTTCCAATCACTGTTCCTTCCCTTGAACAGAGATCCGAAGATATTTCAATGATTTCAAACCATTTCATCAAAGAGTTCAATTTGAGAAATGGTTTTCCGCTTCGCACTCTTTCGGAGGACGCGCGGTGCAAGCTGCAGATGATGAAATGGCCGGGAAACGTCCGTCAACTGCGAAACATAATTGAACGCGTGTTGATACTGGGACCTCACGATCAACCGATTTGCCCGAATGAGCTCGTGGACCGGGAACACGGCGAGGATGGAGAGGCCTTTGATCTGGGTCTCGAATTCATGGCGCTCAATCTGAGGGACGCCCGCACTAGGTTTGAGCGGAGCTATCTACTGTCCCAGGTCAAGAGGTTTGGAGGGAACGTGTCGCGCACTGCCGAGTTTGTCGGCATGGAGAGAACGGCCCTGCACCGGAAACTTCGGACGCTCGATATCGCGACTCCTGGCAGTGATGGCGTTCGAGCCGAGAAGGGTGCTGACGGTGAAGACTCCGAACAGGACAATGGCCTCCGAAATGATGCCTCGCAACGGGACACGAACGGGGCAGGCGTTCCGGGTACGCCGGAATGACAGGACCAGTACGGGGACGTAAAGCCCTGCATAGAGGTCAAGGATGAAGATCATTGTATGCGGTGCCGGTCAGGTCGGTTCCCAAATTGCCCTGCACCTGTCGCGTGAAAAAAATGACGTCACCATCATTGATACGAATCCGGACCTGGTCGCGCGGGCGACGGAAGCGCTCGATGTCGAAGGGGTTGTTGGTTCAGCTTGCCATCCCGACGTCCTGGAACGGGCCAACGCGGACGATGCGCAGATGGTCATTGCCGTCACCCGACAGGACGAAGTCAATATCGTAACCTGCCAGATTGCGGAGTCGGTATTTTCCATTCCGAAGAAAGTGGCGAGGCTTCGCTCAACCGCGTATCGCGGTCTTTTCGAGCAGGGTACGTACGGGTTTCCGGTTGACGTCCTGATTTCGCCCGAACGCGAGGTAGCCGTGGCAGTGCTGGATCAACTGGAGGCTCCAGAGACATTCGAGACGGAGGACTTTCTCGACGGCCAACTGGTCTTGGTCGGTATCCAGCTGGGAGAAAAATGTTCGATACTTGACACCCCATTGAGGCAGCTGACCGGATTGTTCCCGACAATGCGGGTGATCGTGGCCGGCGTTCGACGGTCCGGAAAACTGATCGTCCCGGATCCGGACGATCAACTGTATCACGGAGATGAAGTGTACGTGTTCTGTCACGTCGACGACCGCTCCAGAGCCATCACGGTCTTCAGCGAACTCCGAGAAATGGCGCGGAGAATAATCATTGTCGGTGGTGGCGATGTCGGTCTCCACCTCGCGAGGCGACTCGAGGATTCCCGGGAAGGAATCAAATCCGTCGTCATCGAGCTGAACCGGAATGTTGCCGAAAGGGCTGCCGATGCGCTCGAGCGGACGATCGTCCTGAATGGCGACGGTCTCACGATGGAGATGCTGGAGGAAGCAAACGTCGACAGGGCGGACGCCGTCGTTGCGGTAACCCAGGACGACAAGACGAATATTCTGGTCGGGGCACGAGCCAAAGCGCTTGGTAGCCCGCTTGCGGTCTCGCTCGTGAATGATCTGGGTTTCGCGTCAATGCGGATGCCCTTGGGCATTGACAAGTTCGTCAATCCCATGACGGTAACGGTGTCATCCATCCTCAGGCATATCCGCCAGGGGAAGGTGGTTTCGGTCTACACGGTCGGCGATGCGCAAGCGGAGATAATCGAACTGGAAGTAACCCAGGGCTCCCCGATGGCCGGAAAACCAATCAGACGGGTGGGAATCCCGAAAGGTTCGCGAATTGTCGGGATCAGGAAAGACGCGGATGTGTTTTGTCCGAATGGTGATACCGTCATCAATGGTGGCGACCACGTCGTGATCTTCAGCCTGTTCGAGGAAGTCAAGGCGATCGATCACCTGATCTGAACCGTGGGTAGCCGGTTCAACGGACATTGACTTGTCAGGTTCCGCCGAAATCTGGCGACAACTGCGCTCTTCGCCTTCATGTGCAGCCTCCCCGTACTGTCGCGGATCGGTGGGCTCCCGGGCTTCCCCCTCGCAGTTTGTCGATGGCTGGCAAAAGGTGCGAGATTCCTGATGTTTCGCCGCGTCAGGTCTCATGGAACCGATTTTCCGAAACATCTTCGGTCGGTCGAATTCATCAATACGCAGCCTACGCCACGCAGGTGGCATGGACCCGGTTGGGCGAACGAGGCCCCATGTTCGGGAAACGGGTCCAGTATGATTCTCTGGAAAACGTCGTGTTTCGATCCCCTGACTTGCGAGATACTCATTCTCATCTGGTTTTCGCGCTGGAGCCCCCGGCGTTCAGGCCGGGAGGAAAGCGCACGCCCGTGCTGATGTCAGCAAGTGGAGCCCCCATAGACCCTCCATAGACGGGGATGCGAGATTACGCGGATACACACACGCATTGCGCCCCACGGAAGGACAAACAGTTCTGATGGCGCAATTCGCCGGCGTTCGCCGCCTCGTCCGGATCCTGGCGTGGAACAACGCAGAGACCACTGGAAACTGTAGCGGGAACGCACCGGCGACAGCCTCAACGACGTTGCAGCGTAAGCGGGTAAACGGCGACGTCTGTTGATTTCGCCTGGTTTCTGGTTTCGTCCTGTCGGCTGCGGCCGATCCTGCGGCCTGACATTCTCCAATTTGCTGCTGCTGCGCCGTTTTTTCCGTTTGACACGATAGGGCGCCGGGGCTATTCCCGGCGAATCAAGACGAATCATCGGGGAGAACGGCCATGGGCGCATGGTTTGGATCGAAAGCGACCTCTGGTCTTTGCCAACCGCTCATCGCGATGTGTCCGCCGCATGTCGCATATATTGAGACACATCTTGGGGGCGGCGCCATCATGAAGCGCAAGCCTCCGGCGCTCAGGAACATCGGCATCGATCTCAACCGCCGGGCCATCGACACCTTCAGCTGCGCCTATCCGGTCGAGCTTCACCATGGTTGCTGCCACGCGTTCCTGTCTGATTTCGACTTCGACGGCCGCGAGCTGGTCTATGCCGACCCGCCCTACGTGCAGTCTGCGCGCAAGTCGCAGCGCCGCTACCGTTACGACTATACGGACGCCGACCATGTGGAGCTTCTCGGCATCCTGAAGTCGCTGCCCTGTTCGGCGATGGTCTCCGGCTATCCGTCCCGGCTCTACGACGAACACCTCTCCGACTGGCATTCGCTGGAGATCCAGGTCAACAACCAGTCCTGCATCGTCACCGAGAAGCTGTGGTTCAACTTCGCGCCCGACCGGGTGCACTGGGCGGCCTTCGCCGGACGGAATTTCACCCACCGTCAGACCGTCAAGCGCAAGGCGGCGAGCTGGGGGCGGCGCTACGCGGCGATGCCCCGGGGCGAGCGCCTGGCGGTGCTGGCGGCGATCATGGCGGAGGAGGCGGAGGAATGAGCGGGATCGACCCTCACGACCCGGATGCGGTCCGCCAGAGGCTCGACGGGCTCCATGCGGAGTTCGCGGGGCTGGGCGGCGGCGGCCTGCTGCGGGGGGCTGTCTCCCTGTTCAGGGAGTTGTTCGGGCTTGCCGGGACGCAGTCGACGATCATTGCCGCGCTACAGGACAAGCTCACCGAGGAAGTGGCGAAGAACAGTGCGCTTCGCGACCAGCTCGCCCGCTACGAGCGCCAGCAGTACGGCCGGCGCTCGGAGAAGCGCCGCAACGCCGACGCCGCCTCCGATGGCGCCGCATCGCCGGATGCCGGGGAGGATGAGCCCGAAGCCGAAAGGAAAGGCGAGGCCGAAAAGAAAGCCGAAAAGAAGCCCCGGGGCGGCGTCAACGGGCGCAAGAAGGATCGTGGCGATGCCGTCAACGGCACCGGGCTGCGCTTCGGCCCCGAGGCGACGGTGATCGACATCGACGTGATGCCGCCGGAGATCGAGGGGCTGGCGGAGGGTGAATACGACATCATCTCCGAGCGGGTGTGCTGCAAGCTGGCATCGGTGCCGATCCGCCACGTGGTGCTGCGTTACCATTACAAGAAGGCGAAGATCAGATCCTCCGGCGCCCTGGTCTGCGCCCCGGCCGTCGAGGGCGTGTTCAAGAGCTCCTGCGCCGATGTGAGCTTTATCGCCGGAATGCTGGTCGACAAGTTCGCCTGGCATCTCCCCCTCTACCGCCAGCACCAGATGCTGGCCGAGAGCGGGATCACCGTCAGCCGCAAGTCCCTGAGTGGCTGGGCCAACCGGGCGATCTCGCTGCTGGAGCCGGTGTTCGAGGCCCAGTGCCGCTCGGTTCTGGAAAGTTCCGTCATCGTCATGGACGAGACGCCGGTGCGGGCCGGGCGCGACCCGGACAGGCCGGGCAAGATGAAACAAGAGCGCCGAGCTAACTGGCGCTGGGGTAGCCGGTGAAAGTCCGGCAGGAAGGAGAGGCTAACCACCACTTCCACCGCGAGCCGTGCGCGTGCATCCGCGAGGGTGCACGTGAAGCGTCGGTAGCGGCGCGTGTGGCCAGGATGATTGAGCAACGAAAATCTTATCATTCGGAGTGCCGAGGTTCTTTGTTTGACCGAAGGCAACACCTGTAGGACCGCCATGGTGAGGGACTGCCGGGCTCCGCGCTGTCAAAGGAATCCAGGGACGCACGTACACCCCACGCCGGGACTCGGGAGGGCTTCAATCTGCCCCGGCAGTCGTGCCGAGGCCGCGGAAGAAAGGAGATAGTCTGAATCGATGACGAACGGATTGAAGCAATCGGATCCGGCCATAGTACCGGTGAAGTCGGCGAACAAGGGAACGTCAGTTCCTGCGGAGCCGATGGAGGGAAGGGCCGGAACCAAGGGGAATCCGCGAGGCCAAAGCACGCACCGGACACAGGGCCGGGATCGCATGTCACAGGCGGCTGAGCGGATACGGCAAGCAGCCACGAGGAAACCGAAGGAGAAGCTCACTGCGCTCCTGCACCACATCACGACGGACGCGCTCGAAGCATCCTACTTCATGCTGAAGAAGGATGCGGCGGCAGGCGTGGACGGGGTGACATGGGAGGAATACGGGAACGGACTGGAAGAGCGCCTGCTCGACCTGCACGACCGTGTTCACAGCGGGGCGTACCGGGCGCTTCCGTCCCGGCGGGTAGAGATACCCAAACCGGACGGGGGAACACGACCGCTCGGCATTGCGGCACTGGAGGACAAGATCGTCCAGACTGCGGTGGCGGAGACCATCCTTGTGCCGATATTCGAGCCGGAATTCCTCGGGTTCAGCTATGGGTTCCGACCCGGTCGCGGTGCGCATGACGCGCTCGACGCGCTGGCGTACGGGATAGAACGGCGCAAGGTCAACTGGATTGTCGACGCGGACGTTAAGGCCTTTTTCGATCGGTTGGATCGAAGCTGGCTCATCAGGTTCGTGGAGCACCGGATCGGGGATCGGCGGGTCATCCGGCTGATCTCCAAGTGGCTTGGCGCCGGCGTCATGGAAGAGGGCGAATGGTGGGACACCCTGCGGGGAACCCCCCAGGGCTCAAGTGTGTCGCCGATTCTGGCGAACATCTACCTGCACTTCGTCCTTGATCTCTGGTTCCAGAGGAAATGGCGCGCCCGGATCGCCCGTGGCGAGACGATTATCGTGCGCTATGCCGACGACTTCGTGGTCGGGTTCCAGTACAAGCGGGATGCAGAACGGTTCCTGTGCGATCTGAAGGACAGGCTGGCCGCGTTCTCACTCGAATTGCACCCGGACAAGACGCGGCTCATCGAGTTCGGCCGGTTCGCCATGGCGAACCGCCGGGCACGGGGAGAGCGGCGTCCCGAGACCTTCGACTTCCTCGGGTTCACGCATTACTGCCGGACCACGCGGAAGGGACGTTTCGGACTGGGGCGCAAGCCGATCAGGAAGCGTGTCACCCGGACCCTGAAACGCATCGAGGCCGAACTGCGTCAACGGATGCACGACAACATCTACGAGGTCGCCATATGGCTTGGTCGGGTTGTGGGCGGTTGGCTGCGTTACTACGCGGTCCCGACCAGCTCCCGATCCCTCCAGACGTTCGGGCACCGTCTCAAGCGACTTTGGCTGCGCGTCTTGCGCCGCCGGTCGCAGAAGGACCGCCTTCCCTGGGGCAAGGTCGACCTGCTGGCGGCGGTCTTCTGGCCTCCGCTGCGGACCGTGCACCCATGGCCGGACAGACGGTTTGCCGGCAATCACCCGAGGTAGGAGCCTCGTGCCTTAACGGGCATGCGGGGATCTGTGCGGGGGGCGTCGGGCAACCGGTGTCCCTACCGCGACTGCTACTACTGGCCGGTGCTCGGCGACCGGGACGAAGTGGTGTTCCACTTCGCGCCCTCCCGCGCCCACCACCATGTCGCGCGGTTCCTCGGCGATTTCGAGGGCACGCTGGTCAGCGACGGCTACGGCGCCTACGCGGCTTACGCCGAGGCGCGGGGGGAGGCGGTGAGGCAGCAAAATTGCTGGGCGCATACGAGGCGCAATTTCGAGGAGCAGCTGGACAACCATCCGGTGTTCGCCGGGAAGGCGCTGGATCTGATCGGGGGCATGTACGGGATCGAGAAGGAATTCCGTACCCGGCCGCCGCCTGAACGCCTGGAGGCGCGGCGCACCCGCACCCGCCCGCTGGTCGACGCCTTCTGGCAATGGTGTGAGCGGACGCTCGGGGACCCGGCGCTGACGCCGAAGCACCCGATCCGCCGGGCGGTCACCTACGCCGTCGAACGCCAGCAGGCCCTCGAGGTGTTCCTCGAAGACCCGTTGGTGCCGATCGACTCGAATGGTGTCGAGCGCGCACTGCGCCGCATCAAGCTGGGACAGAAGAACTGGCTTTTTTCCTGGACAGAATCCGGCGCACGGAACGTCGGGATCGTCAACAGCCTCGTCGCCACCTGTTTCCTGCTCGGGATCAGCCCTGCAACCTATCTGGGCGATGTCTTCCAGCGCATCGACACCCATCCGGCCGACCGGGTCCACGAACTGACGCCACGCCTGTGGAAGGACCTCTTCGCCGACACCCCGATGACCGGCAGCATCGACATGACCGTCGTCCGGGCTCACCCGGACGCCAGCCGGGGACCGCCGTAACGCTTGCGACGGCGGCGAACGGTGACGTCGATGCCGTCGATCAGGGCCATCAACTCGGTCGAAGACAATGCAAGCGCCGCATGGCCGGAGGCCGGAGGCGGGGCGAACAGGCCCTGCTCCAGGCGCTTGGACCAGATGAAGAAGCCGCCCCGCTCGAAGCCCAGGACCTTTACGATGGTCCGGCGCCGGTTGACGAACACGTACCAGCGTCCATCGGCCGGATTGCACCCGAGATGGCCCGACACCAGCGCGCACAGCCCGTCGAAACTGCGCCGCATGTCGGCCGGGTCCGTCGACAGCCAGATGCCGCCCCGCGGCCAGCCGCCGAGCATCACGACCGCCGAACCCGCAGGACAACCCCGTCGCCCAGGTCAAGCTCGACGTCCCAGCCCGAGGAAACCGGCGGCGCAAGCTCGACAAAGGATCCCTTCCCGCCCCCAGGGCGGAGACGGCACCGCCAGTTCGAGAAGGTCTTCGAGGACAGCCCACGGGACTCGCAAAACTCCCGTTGCGACAGCCCCGAGCGCTCGAAGTCCGCCATGATGCCGCTCCACTCGTCTGCGCTGCGCACCACCGGCGCACGACGGGAACCAGCCGAACCATTCAAACCTGACATGACAATTTCCTCCGATCATTGATGAATGACCGGAATTATCCCCACCCAACCCTCGCGTGAGCAACCGAATTATCAGACGTCGCCATTTACCCGCTTACGTTGCAGCGCATGCTCAAGTCGCTGGATGATGCCTGCCATCGCGCGTGGAAGGGGCTCTGCGGTTACCCGAAGCCGAGGAAGAGGGGCGTCCATGACGCTTTCAGCTGCGCAGGCCGGGAAGTCCGTATCGAGACACTGTCTTCGCGCTGGGGTCAGGTCCGTCTGCCGAAGATCGGTTGGGTCAGGTTCCGCCTGACGCGCCCTGTCGCTGCCTCCGCGTTGACTCTCATCTTGATTGCCGCTGTGCAAGGGAGGTCGGTGTGACGCGCACGGCCATCGGGTGGCAGGTGTCCATCGGCTGCCTCACTGAAGGTGAACAGCCTGACAACGGGGCCACGGTGGGGGTTGAGCGCGGCGTGACAATGCCGCTGATGCTGTCCGACGGCAGTTCCTGTGAATTGCCGCATGAGATCGAGCGGCTGGAGCGCAAGCACCGTCGGGCACAGCGGGTCATGGCGCGGCGCAAGCGCGGTTCGCAACGCCACAAGAAGGCCATGGAGCCGGTCCGTCGGGGCGGTGATGAAACGCGAACTGTCCAGGTCGCTTAATCCCCTTGGAAATCCTCGCTCCTCAGAGCGGGGAAGATATTGATATACTCGGCGCACTGGACTGGACCAGGTCAGTCGCGCAATTAGGCTGGGCGTGGATTCCGGGCAGGACAAACGGGTGGAGGCCACCGATGGATGCCGACGATGTTATCGCACGCTATGGACTGGAGCCGCATCCGGAGGGCGGCCACTATCGCGAGACCTTCCGCGCCCCGGCGCCACCGGGCGGTCGCGGGGCGATCTCGGTAATCTACTATCTGCTGAAGGCCAATGAATCCTCGGAATGGCACCGTATAGACAGCGTTGAGATCTGGCACCATTATGCCGGCGCACCCTTGCGGATTTCCCTCTGGTCCGATGGCATGGCAGTGACCGAGCGGTTGCTCGGCACGGACGCCGAGGCCGAACCACATGTCGTCGTGCCTGCCAGGTGCTGGCAGAGTGCGATTTCACTTGGTGCGTGGACACTCGCTGGATGTACTGTCGCCCCCGCCTTCGATTTCGCTGGCTTCGAACTTGCTCCGCCCGGCTGGCGACCTGGCGAGTCGCACACCTGACTTCACGGATGGCGCGGCGTTTCGTATGTTCGATGCTGGCAGGTATCCGGCTCGAAGCCGTCACGTTTCGGGACGCGATGCCCGATGCTGAGGATCGCGCACATGCTCTTGCCGATTTACGGTTTTTTCCGTTCCGGATTCTTCGAAATCAAGCTTTTTCGCCAACATGTTCGGAACGACGGGGACCGTGTCGGCAGCCATCGCTTGTCCGTAACTCGAGTTGATCCAAGCAGTCAGGCAGGATCCTTCTGACCGATGATTCAGTTTGGAAAACAACCACTTCTTGTCATTATCGCCATGGTGGCAGCCGTAACCATGTATGTTCCGATGCTCCACGCCGCATGGCTCGAAATGTGGCCGGTTGCACGGTCGTTCCTTTACCACGGCACATTTTTCCTGCTTGTCACCTTCATGATCGCTCTGGCGGTGGACGGCCGTAATCGCCGTCGTTCGCCTGACGTTCCACTGTTCGAAGTCCTGTTGGCCTACCTTCTGCTTCCGGCGCTCCTGGGAGCACCGCTTGCACACCTTTCTCCCTCGATTGGGCTGCTCGATGCCTATTTCGAAATGCTGTCATGCCTGACGACGACTGGAATGACGCAATTCGGCGAACCGGGCGAGCTCGCCGAACCTCTCCATCTCTGGCGATCGCTCGTCGGATGGATGGGAGGTTTCTTTATCGTCGTTGTCGCATTTGCCGTATTTGCACCGCTGAGAATAGGTGGATTTGAAATGCAGGCCGTGGCGCAGGGTTCGACCGTGACAAGCGGTCAGATCGGATACGCAAACATTTCGGAGAGCATTGCGCGGCGTGCACGGCAAATCGCCCCGATCTACGTCGGAATCACGCTTTGTCTGACCGTGATGCTTACCTTTGTGGGAGATCGGAACTTCGTGGCACTTACGCATGCCATGTCGGTGATCTCGACCAGCGGCGTATCGCCGGTCGGGGGAATCAAGAATTCCGGAAGCGGGTTCCTTGGGGAGGTCCTGGTCTTTCTTTTCCTTATTTTCGCCGTATCCCGCCATTGCCTGACTTTCGATCGAACCTTCCGCAACTGGATTGATTTCAAACGCGATAGGGAAGCGAATCTTGCCTTATTCTTCGTCGTGGTGATTTCGATCCTGATCGGTGTCAGGGTCCTCGTCGTTTCGATCGACTCCGGTGGGCGCCCGGACCCTGACGCCATGTTTCGGTTGCTTTGGGGTTCTGCTTTCACCGTGTTGTCGTTTTTGACCACAACCGGTTTCGAAAGTTCATTCTGGGAAAGTGATCTTCAGCGACTGACGCCCGAGACCGGGCGGCTGTTGCTCATGGGCCTTGCCTCGGCCGGGGGAGGGGTCGCAACAACAGCGGGTGGGATCAAGCTGCTGAGGATTTATGCCGTCTACAAGCAGGGTCGTCGCGAACTGACGAGGCTCGGGTATCCGAATTCTGTGGGCGGAGCCGGTGATCGCGCAAGAATGTTGAGACGGCAGGGAGCATATGTTGCCTGGATCCTGTTGATGTTGTTCGTCATTGCGCTCGCGTTTTCCATTCTGGCACTCTCTGCGACGGGGATCGAGTTTGAAAGGAGCTTCGTCCTCGCAGTTGCCGGATTGAGCAACACGGGCCCCCTCGCAACGCTGGCGGGATTCGAAACAACCGGTTTTGTCGAACTGACCAATTCAGCTAAGATCATCCTGTGTCTTGTCATGATTGTCGGCAGGCTCGAGGTCCTCGCCGTGTTTTCACTTCTTGGTCACCGATACTGGCGAAAGTGACCACCACACGACCCGATCTCCGACCTTGCCTGGAAACCGAAAGCCAGAAGGGTTCGTGACACGAATTTCGGCACGTCGCAAACTGCGAAACGCTTTCCCCGAACAGGATACGGTAGGGACTTATATCGATCGGTTGACGGCGCGGTGACGCCGCCTGTTTCCGATCGATTTCACTGGTCGCAGGGATTGGGAATGCCTGATCTGGCCTTGGGTGATTCCCCGATACGTCAGGCAGATAGAGTCGTGAGCACGTGACGGGAAACCGGCTTTCCCCGTCACCAAGCGAACCTTGTGCCGAAGGCCCGGTCGCATGAGCGATACTGGCACACACCGCAACATGATCTACCGGCTTCTGCCTGGATCCAAGGCGAACGCACGGCGCCTGGCAGGACAGGCGGGCGCCTGCCGCTGCGTCTGGAACGCGATGCTGGCGCAGCACAAAGATGCATTTGAAGTCGCCAAGGCCGCCGATGAAAAGCCACCGTCGGTTTCGTTCTTCTCGCTCGGCAAGGAGTTCACCAGGCTCCGCACCGCGACGCCGTGGCTCTCAGAATACTCCTTCGCCGTGACCCGGTACTGCCTGAAGTACCAGGCCGATGCCTGGATGATGTTCTTCACGGGCGACAGGAGTGTGCCCAGGTTCAAGTCGCGCCACGGGACAACCCCGTCCTTCACCATCCCCTGGGATGTCCGCATTGACGGGGACAGGATCGCCATCCCGAAGATCGGGCACATGCGCATCCGGCGGAAGGGCGGAAACCCCTGTCCTGACGGCAAACCTGTCCAGGCCGTGGTCCGCAAGGAGGCCGGCAAGTGGTACGTCACCGTCTGCCACGAGGTCGAGGCGGAGGAACGTCCCGACACCGGTGTCTCCGCGGGCGTTGACATGAACGTCCGCCAGGTGGCGGTCGTGGACACGAGGGGGGAGGCCGAGATCATCCCCGCGCCCGATACCGGCCGACGTGATGCGAAGATCAGGCGTCACCGGCGCAGGCTCGCCAGACAGCGCAAGGGATCACGGCGGCGCATGAGAACCAGGCTCAGGGTGCAGAGGCTCCAGCGAAAGCGGGCCAACAGAAGGGGCAACAACTGGCAGCACAAGACAAGCCGCCGCATGGCCAACCGCGCGGGCACGGTGTTTGTCGAGAAGCTCAACACCCGGGGGATGACGCGATCTGCAAGGGGCTCTGTCGACGATCCCGGCACGAACGTGAAGGCCAAGTCGGGTCTCAACCGGGAAATACTCAACACTGGCCGGCATTCCGTTGAAAATGATGCTCGGTTACAAGTGCGTGGAACTGATCGAGGTCAACCCTGCATATACCAGCCATTCGTACAACGCCCGCGGGTTCATTGACCCGGAAAACCGGAACGACCGGAATTTCGAATGCGTGGCATGCGCCATGCCGATCGTGCGAACCTGAATGCGGCCCGCAAAATCTTGGCCTCGGGGACCGGGGCGTCTGCACGGCGAGGGGTGTTGGCGCTGGCCACCCCTGTGCTCCCTGAAACTGATCGAAAGCTGGCAGCGTGACGCGTCGTCAACCCGTCGATATAAGTCCCAATAGTCGGTAGCTTGTCGAACCGATCCGTGGCAAGATAAGGGAAGAGGTGGTCGACCAGCAAAAGGAACCCGGGAATGGGCGACAGGCACGCGCTTCAAGATGTGTTTCTGAACTCGGTCCGCAAGTCCAAATGTCAGGTAACGATATTTCTGGTCAGCGGTATCAAGCTGCAGGGAACGATTACGTCTTTCGATAATTTCTGCATACTGCTGAGTCGCGACGGTGTCGCGCAACTGGTGTACAAACATGCGATTTCGACGATCATGCCCTCGCAGAATGTCATCCTCTACAGGAAGAGTGAAGACGATTCGAATTTTGACGGTGACGCAGACCGCGGCGGTAGCGACGAACCTGAATCATGAAAACAGCGGTCCTATTGCCGTATCGTAAGCGGCACGCTGCCGGACGATCGGCAGAGTTGACCCTCAGAGAAGTCGTTTCGCTGGCAGACGCGCTGGATCACGACGTTGTTCATGCCGAGACCATAAAGCTGGACTCGATTCATCCCGCGCGGGTGTTTGGACGCGGGCAATGTGAGCGCCTGGGAGTGTCCCTGAAGGCAGCGGGGGCCGAAATCGCCTTTGTCGGGGCAGAGGTGTCGGCGATCCAGCAACGGACACTCGAACGCCAGTGGGATGTTCGTGTTGTCGATCGAACGGGCATGATCCTTGAGATCTTTGCGGCTCGGGCACGCACTCGAGAAGGTGTCTTGCAGGTCAAGCTGGCCAGTCTGACGTACCAGAGGTCGCGTCTGGTGCGTCGCTGGACCCATCTGGAACGCCAGCGAGGCGCGTTGGGTTTCGTCGGAGGGGCCGGCGAATCTCAGATTGAGGCCGACCGCAGGGACATCGACAACGCGATCGTTCGGGTTCGACGACGTCTCGATGACGTCCGAAAGACGCGCAGACTGCACCGATCTGCTCGACGTCGACTCGATCATCGTACTGTCGCAATTGTCGGCTACACCAACGCTGGAAAATCAACGCTCTTCAACCGGTTGACCCGGTCCGAAAATGTTGAATCCGGGGCACTGTTTTCCACGCTGGACACCACGGTGCGAAAACTCGATCTTGAAACGGGCCAAACGGTTCTTCTCACCGATACGGTTGGATTCATTTCCGACTTGCCCACCCAGATCGTTGCAGCATTTCGCGCGACGCTGGAAGAAGTGAAAGACGCCGATGTCATTTTGCACGTTCGCGACCTGACGGATCCTGAATGGATCAGCCAGGCAGAAACGGTTGCCGCGACGTTGAACGCAATTGGATTACGCGAGAGCGATTGTCGCCCGACGATCGAGGTCTGGAACAAGCTGGATCGGTTGCCTCCTGAAGAACGCGCCTCAACCCTGAATGCAGCGGGGCGGGATGATCGCGTCTTTCCGGTTTCCGCAATAGAGGGCGACGGAATCGATGCACTCCTGGCGTGGTTTGAGCATTGGCTGCAGGGGCGTCGTGACCTCGAAACCCTTCGGTTCGGTTTCGCTGCAGGGCAGCAACGTGCTTGGCTATACGAGCATGACGCCGTTCGTGACGAACGACTGGGCGAATTCGGGTTTGAGATCGATGTCTGGTGGTCAAAGGATCTGGCCCGTCGTTTCCGGACACGTTTTCGTGACGATCCTGCCCCGGAAATGACGCACCGGTTGTGAGCGGTCGTTACGGGTTCGTTCCGATCCAGCCCGGCGGCGAACCCGGAGATCTCTGTGGATTGCAAAAACTACCCGATCGTTTGCGATGGGGCGTTTTTGGAATTGACCGGGAAACCTATGACTCGGTCCCACGCAACCAGGTGACTCCGACGGCACCCGAACGGACGTAGGAATCGTCGAGGGACATGGTGATGTATTCACCACGGCGCCAAAGCTGGGCAAGGTCGTCGTAGTGGCGAGACAACGGGTGACCGGACTGTCCCGTGGAGATGATGTAGAGCGAGTTGTCGGGATCCGAAAAGTCCACGACTACCCTCAGTCCTGCTGCCAGCACGCTGGCATACGGGTCGTCACCGCTCCATGTCATTCCACCTCTTTGGAGGGTGTTCTCGCCGCCTGACGACTCAATGCGAATATTGGACAACCATGATAGCACCGGTATCTCTCCAAGGACTTCGTGGTCGTGCCGGGCGACGTGGGCAGTCCCCCACCTCCACGCTTCCACGTTCTGTCCGTATTTCCCGGATAGCTCGACGATAGCCTCAACCAGAGCCCGGCCGGCGATTTCGTCACAGGTCTCGACCCGGGTCGACTGGCGAATGTCACACCACCATGCCGCGCCGTCGACGTCGCGAAAGACGCGCTCTATGAAGACCGGCGATGGTCGAGAAAATTGGTCGGCCAGTTCGCCAAGTTCATCAGTGATCAACAACTTCTGAAGATGCCGCATCCAGGCAACATAAATTAGGGGAGTTGGTTCATGCCTGTTCATCTCGCCGTTCCACCGGGCTAGCCGGTCGAGGGCATCGCGTCGAAGCATCAGGCGGGACCTCGACGGATCCGGCGGGTCCGAGTACCAGAGGTTGCGACCAACAAGGGGCAGGAGTGATCTGGCGGTGAATGACACAACGTCAAGTTGCGCGTCGACGAAGCTTTTGCGGGTGTGAACACGCCTTTCGTTGAGGAGGCGTTCCAGGCGTTCAATCCGTTGTGAATCTCCCCAGTCGAAGCTGAGATGAAACGGAAACCGCGCGTTGGTTGTGCCGTTGTTGGTATTGGCCACGATGCCGCTTTCGGGATTGAGAACATACGGGTGACTCGAGAAAGGCAGATACCCCTGCCAATGGTTTTGGGGGAGCCAACCCGGTGACGGAATACGCCCCTGGCTGGTGTGATCCGGTCGGCGCCATGGCAAGGCGCCGATTGTTTGCAGCGCGATCGAGTCCTTTTCCGCGACAATCAAATTCAATGCAGGTGCCTTGAAGAGTTTTCCCGCTGCTCGGGCTTCGCCGATTGATCGCGCGTGCATCAGGTTGATCGCAGCGTTCATCGATCTGTCGTCGATGTCCAGGGCCGTCCACCGGACGGTCGCCGCGTGGTTTTCCGGGACTAATCCATTCAGTCCGAACAGTCCCCCGTGGACGACCGGTCCCCGGTTCGACCAGTAAAGATCGAGCGTCCGGGCCTGGTCGCCGCCAACTCCGATTTCGGTGCTTACCTTCCGAAAGGGAATGAAACCGTCTTCTGTCAGGTATTCTTCAGGATTGTCCGGATTGAGTTTCTCGATATACACATCAAGATCGTCGACATAGGCACTGGTAATTCCCCACGCGATGTGCCGATTGCGGCCGACAAGTATCGCGGGGATTCCGGGAATCGTTCCTCCAATGACGCTGTTTTCGGAAAATTCCAGGCGTGCCAGCATCCAGATCCCGGGAGCGCTGAGTCCAAGGTGCGGGTCTGCGGCAAAGAGTGCGGCTCCGGTCACTGATCGTTTGGGCAGTGCGGCCCACGCATTCGATGCTCCGGCGAGGCCAGGTTGCGGCAAGGGCATCAGAAATCCGGTTTTGACGGTGGACCCCGGGGGTGTTGGATTGGTGTTGATGGAAGCCCGGCCGATCATCGGCAAGGCGGGCAGGGACGTCACGCCCCGGCCGGGTGAATCGGGAAGTATGTCAGCTACTCGATCGGCATCCAGCACAAAGGAAACCAGTGATCGGGAAATCTCGGATTGGAGTTGGGTATTGAGACGAAGTGCCATCAGGCGAACGAGGGCGAGGCTGTCGGCCGGTGTCCAAAGTGCAACTTCAGTTCCGAAAAGGAAAAACTCTGGCGCTCCCCTGCCCAGCGCCTCTCGATTGATCACATCCAGCCACGCGTTCACGCCATTGGAATAGGCCTCCAGTGCGGACTTGGTTCTTTCCGACTGATGTTTGAGTGACTGGACCGCAAGATCATAAATGGCCAGTTGTCGCATCAGGACGTCGGTTTCGATCGTTCTGCTGCCGAACAGTTCGGAGAGTCGTCCTTGCGCGGCGCGGCGCATCAGGACCATTTGCCAGAGACGATCCTGCGCGTGGACATATCCGAGCGAAAAAAAAGCGTCGGCGGCATTGGCCGCGAAAACATGTGGTACCGCGTGTGCGTCGCGAACGATTTCCACGTCGGTCGCGAGTCCCGGAACCCGTAGGTCCGCATCATAGTTTGGTACCGACCGAACTGCCAGAATGTAGGATGCCACAGCCGTGAGAAAAATGAGGCCCACAAGAACAATGGTTGCCCGAAAAAGCCAACGGAACAGGGTTCTCAAAGCCTCGCTCCCGTATTGACCTCATCGGCAAGAGGGTCCAAGTCAGCCAAACGAATTACATTTGGCATATGAGGTCAAGCATGGCTGAAGTCGCATTTATCGGATTGGGCGTCATGGGGTATCCGATGGCCGGACACCTGCAGGCAAAGGGCCACTCTGTCACAGTATACAATCGGACCCGGTCGAAGGCCAATGCGTGGTGCCGGCAGCACGGGGGACGATTGGCCGAGACGCCTGCCGCGGCAGCGTCCGGGGCAGAGGTGGTCTTTACCTGCGTGGGCAACGATAACGACATCCGGTCAGTCACCATGGGCCCGGACGGCGCGTTGAAGACCATGGGTCCGTCACAGGTTCTGGTCGACCATACGACGGCATCGGCAATTGTTGCGCGAGAACTGAGTCGTGCCGCCGCCGCCGCAGGATCCGGATTTGTCGATGCACCGGTATCGGGCGGGCAGGCCGGCGCGGAAAACGGCGTTTTGACGGTAATGTGCGGAGGCGACGAGGGAACCTACAAGAAGGTCGAAGGCCTGATCGGCTGCTACGCGAGGTCGTGCAAGCTTCTGGGAGATACCGGTTCCGGTCAGTTGACAAAGATGGTCAACCAGATCTGCATTGCCGGACTTTTGCAGGGTCTTTCTGAGGGATTGAATTTCGCCGACAAGGCCGGCCTCGACGGTCGGGCCGTGCTCGACGTGATATCGAAGGGAGCTGCGGGTTCGTGGCAGATGGAGAACCGCGGCGTCACGATGCTCGACGACCAGTTTGAATTCGGATTTGCCGTTGACTGGATGCGAAAGGACCTCGCGATTTGTCTTGGCGAGGCCGAACAGAACGGGGCCAGCCTTCCTGTTACTTCTCTGATAGACCAGTTCTACAAGGACGTTCAGAAGTTGGGAGGGGGGCGTTGGGACACGTCCAGTCTGATCCGCAGGTTGCGTTCCATTGACGAGGGAGGTCATGAAACCTGAATTTGATTCGTCACGACCTGTCCGGGTGGCGCCATCAATCCTGTCCGCAGACTTTTCCCGGCTTGGCGAGGAAATTGTCGCCCTGGAAGACCAGGGTGCAGACTGGATTCACGTTGATCCGATGGATGGACATTTCGTCCCCAATCTGACGATCGGTCCAAGTGTCGTCGCGGCGATACGTCCTTATGTCCGGACCGTGCTCGACGTTCATTTGATGATTTCGCCGGTTGATCCGTTCATCGAGGCGTTTTCGACCGCGGGCGCTGACATCATGACCGTACACGCGGAAGCGGGTCCTCATCTTGACCGGACGCTGCGTCGAACCCGCGAACTGGGTTGCAAGGCCGGGGTCGCGTTGAATATCTCGACGCCGTTGTCGGTCATCGAGTATTGCCTGGACCAGATCGACCTGTTGCTGGTCATGACGATCAATCCGGGGTTTGGCGGCCAGGCATTTGCCTATCCTGTCCTGGAAAAGATCCGGTCTGCGCGAGAAATGATCGGGGATCGGCCGATTTGGCTGGAAGTAGACGGGGGAATTGACGCGACTACGGCACCACTGTGTGTGGAGGCCGGGGCGGACATACTGGTCGCAGGATCGTCAGTATTCAGAGACGGCGACAGGACGTTCTATGGAGCCAACATTGCCGAGATCAGATCAGCGTGCAACTCTCGGTGATCAACGGGCGATTCGCGAGAACTTCCCGCCTTCGATTGCTGTTCCGAACAGCACCCCTGTCTTGGTTACGCTCAGACTGTAGACGCCCCGTCTGTGTGTTTCCGAACTGACGGCGAAACTGTTGGATTTATCGATGACAGTAAATTCCAGGTCGGCACCGACTGCCCATCCGTCACGTCCGCGAAACCGCCGGAGACTGCCGTCATCCAGGAAGAACAGGAAGTGGTTTACGGACTGGACGCCGATTTTGAAGCCGACCGAACCGGCAGCAAATGAATAGTAGTCGACCGGAATCTGATCGATCAGAAGCGCCCCTTCACCATACATTCCACCGACGATCAAGCTGGCTTCCCTGACTTCCGGAATGACCAGAAGACCTGTCGATCGTTCCATGATTGATTTCGTGAAAGGGTATTTGGTTTCCATCTCGTCGATGGCAATTTCGACTTCTTGGTTGATCAGGACGCTGGCGTTTCGGTCTGTTCCACCAGCACAGGCGCTGGTCAGAATTGCACCTCCGGCGACGAGGAAGTTCCGGCGACTGATGTCGATCATGGGAGTTACCTGCGAATCTGCTCGTTTCTTTTTTTTGCCAGTTTACACGATTTCTGGCCTGATGTCATCCGCCGGTCTGAAATTTTGTCGATAACAAGCCGTATATCCGCTGCAGGTAACAAGCCATCTGTCCGGTTCTAGGATGGCTCCCAAAACTGGGAGCAGAGAATCATGGGACTGGCGAGGGCGATGCAGCGGAGAAGGCGGATGAAGTTCGAGGAGCTCTTCGAGAGGAGGCAGACCGGGCAGCTGAGCCAGGAGGATGCGGCGAGGGTGCTGGGCGTTTCGGTGCGGACCTTCCGGCGCTGGGAAGGCCGCGACGGAGCTGATGGCGACGACGGCCTTTTGGACCGCCGGCTCGACCGCGTTGCGGAGGTGCTGGAACTGTACGACACGACGTACCACGACTACACGGCGAAGCACTTCCACGAGAAGCTCGTTGACGAGTTCGGCTACGGGTTCAGCTACAACTGGCTGCGGGTCAAGCTTCAGGACGAGGGGCGCATCCGGAAGGCGAGGCGCCGCGGCGCGCACCGCCGGAGGCGGCCCCGGAAGCCGATGCCGGGGATGCTGCTGCACCAGGACGGTTCGACGCACGAGTGGGTTCCCGGCAAGACGTGGGACCTGATCTGGACGATGGACGACGCGACGAGCGAGGCATATTCGGGGTTCTTCGTCGAGGAGAAAGGCACGATGAGCAGCTTCCGCGGCCTCTCGGAGACGATCAGGCGCAAGGGCCTGTTCTGTTCGCTCTACGTGGACCGTGCCTCCCACTACTGGAAGACGCCGGAGGCGAGCGGGAAGAACGCTGACGGAACGCCGACCGGCGCCGAACTGCACGGAACCCGGCCCGGGCGCCCGTTCAAGGGTATGGCCCACGGGTCCCGAAAGGCACAGGGCGGGTTCTGGATCGCACGACGGAAGTCCGGGCCGGCACTCTTGGCAGAAAGCGCCATCGATGCGCTCTCGGCCCTCTCCATCACCGAACTCGGCCACGTCGCAATCGTCATCTCGACCGCCGGTGTCGCCACACGCCTTCCGCCCTGGATCAGGCACCTCGATCCCGAAACCATCCTGTGCGGATATGACGCCGACAAGACCGGCGACACCGCCGCGCGGCGCCTGATCGAAAACCATCCCGCAATCCGCCGCATGCACCCTGTCGAAGGAACGAAAGACTGGAACGGGCAACTCCAGGCAGCCCGCCACCGACTTGCAGGATAAACCCGGCCCGGCAGCCATCAGACAAAGAGCGAATGCCCTCCACCCGGGACGGTCGTCGCATCCAAGCAAAAAGGGTCGTGAGCTGAACTCGGTCAGTGACGTCAAATCCAGAGACGAAGAATCCGTCAAAGGCCGACAACTGTCAAGCGGCGTCCAAAATTGACCCGTCTTGTGCCATCTTTCCTTCCCGGTAGCGTTTTCCCGGTAACCCGCCCGGCGGGCGGCGTTTTCGGGAGAAGGAAAGATGGAAAGGAAGTCGGATCACGGATTTCGGCGGCTGGCTGACGAGGTGAGGTCCAGGCCGCTGACCGAGGTGGCGCCGCTACTGGGATACGAGCAGGACAGTACCGACCGCTGCCGCTGGCGGCGGGACGGTTCGGTGCTCAGCATCAATGAGCCCAAATACTACGACCACATCGCCGGGTGCGGCGGTGGCGGGGCCATCGATCTGGTCATTCATGGCCTCGGCTGCAGCCCGATGCAGGCGATCAACTGGCTGGCCGGACGGCCATCGCCTCCGGGGACCGCCAGGCCGGCGGTGCCGGTGCGGCCCAGGACACTGGCGATGCCGCCGCCCTGCGAGGGCAGCTGGGACGAGGTCCGGGCACACCTGACCGGGGAGCGGGGTCTCGACGGGGTTCGCCTCGTCGATCTCAAGAGGGCCGGAATGCTGTGGGCAGACGCGCGGGCAAGAACCTGATGTACCGGATCGGCGACATCGGCATGGCTGCCTTCGCCTGCTTCTTCATGCAGTCGCCATCCTTTCTCGCCCATCAGCGCATGCTCATGGACCGCTGCGGTGACTCCAATGCCCGTACCCTGTTCGGAATGGAGCGGATTCCGTGCGACAATCACATCCGCCAGACGCTCGACGGCATGGAGCCGGAGCATTTCGACGACGTCTTCATCTCCGTGGCCCACGACCTCGACCGCAAGGGCGCCCTGCGGGGCATGCGCCGCCTCAAGGACCGCACCCTGATCGCGCTCGATGGCACCGAGTACTTCAACTCCTACAAGGTCAAATGCGACAACTGCCCGACACGGACCCGCCACAAGGATACCGACAAGGAGAAGGAC
This sequence comes from Paracoccaceae bacterium, assembly GCA_963664045.2. Taxonomy (GTDB): domain Bacteria; phylum Pseudomonadota; class Alphaproteobacteria; order Rhodobacterales; family Rhodobacteraceae; genus JAPPHA01. Next base: position 187,899 of record CAXXGT010000013.1, read on the forward strand.
GAGTACTACCACAGCTTCCTCGGTGCCAACATCGTCGCACCGGGCCAGAACACTGCCCTGCCGCTGCCGCCGGAGATCATCCGCCCGCAGGACGGCGCCAAAAAGCAGGATTGCGAGATCAATGCGGTCAAGCGCTGGCTGGCCCGCGTCGGCCCCCGGATCCGCGGTCTCAACCCGCTGTTCCTCGGCGATGCCCTGCTCGCATGCCAGGTGGTCTGCGAGGCCATTCATGGGATCGGCGGACACTTCATCCTGACGTCGAAGCCGGGAAGCCACAAGACCTTGTATGAAGAGCTTTCCCGTTGCCGGCCACGGACCGTGACCCGGACCGTGACCAAGGGGGTCAGGAAGCGCCGGACCTACCGCCACAGCTACGCCTGGCGGCCGGATTTGCGGATCCGCGATGGCGCCGCTGCCATGCCGGTGACCTGGGCGAACCTCGAGATCCGCAAGATGGAGACCGGCAAGATCAACTTCAGGACCGCCGTGGTCACCGACCTGGCTGTCACCCACCACAACGTCGAGGACATCATCGCCTGTGGCCGCGCCCGCTGGAAATGCGAAAACGAAGGTTACAATGTCCTCAAGCAAAATGGCTACCACCTTGAGCATTCGTTCGGCCATGGCAAGGAAACACTGGCCAGCGTGCTCCTTGTGATGAACCTCCTGGCCTTCACGCTCCACGGAGCCTGTGATCTGTTCGAGGCCATGTGGTAGCAGGCCCGCAAGACACTCGGAGCGCGGATCCGCCTCTTCGAGCACATGCGGTCGATCGCCGGATCACGTCTTCCCGACATGGGTGGCCTTGTTCAACACACTCATCACGGGCATCCCGCCGCCACAACGCAGCTGATCACGTCCTCTCCCGGTCCAGCACGCGAAACTCGCATCCAAAGACAACTTCAAAACCCTCCGATTCCGGAAACAACAGAAGAAAACGCCAAAATGAGAACTGCTGCTTACGCCCAACCGGACTTGACAGAGGGCCATCAATTCGGGATAGTCGAAGGCATTGAGGAGCCAGTGCGTCTTTCTGATCCGTGCGAGGACGCGCGGAAAACGAGGCTTTCAGTTTGGGGAGAGCACCAGTTTCTCGAAGCCTTAGAATTCAGTCGATGATCGAGGCGAAGAGCTTCACGGCTTTTTCCGAAGACTGCTGGATTTGGCTGGTTCTATGATTTTCTTGGTTCGTCGACCCAACTGACTGCGTCAGACGATCGCCACTAGGAGGAGAAATCACGATGAGAAAGACGGTTCTGGCAGCGCTACTGTCGTTCATGCCATTTACTGCAGCGCATGCGGTCGATTGGAAGAGGTACGAAGGTCAAGAGGTCAACATGATCTGTATGACCATTACTTGGTGCGTTGCCCTAGAGGACCAATTGGCGGACTTCGAAGATCTTACCGGCATCACCGTCAATCTTGATTTGTTCGAAGAGAGTGCTGCCCATCAAAAAGTGCGTACGGAACTTGCGTCTGGTTCGGGGGCGTATGACATCGTCTGGGTTCAGGCGAACTGGAGTATCCCATATGCAAAACAGGGCTGGCTTGAACCGCTGCAACCGCTGATCGACAACCCGGATTTGACCGACGCGGACCTGCTTGCGTTTGACGATTTAATGCCGTCATTGACCAATCTCATGCGGTTTGAAGGCGCCCTTTATGGGTTGCCATTCTTCGCCGCCACTATCATTACCTACTACCGCGCTGATCTTCTTGAGGCCGCGGGCATCGATCCTGCTCAGCTTGATACGATCGAAGGCTTCTCCGCAGCCGTGAAAGCGCTCAACAAGGACGGGATCGCCGGTGTCGCGATGCGCGGCCATCCCGACGAGTCATCGTGGCACCAGACTGTCTTCATGAAAGGGCTCGGCGGAGGCTATGTCGAAGATATCAAGAATGAAAAGTACCAACCGACACTAACCTCGCCAGAGGCGATTGAAGCGGCCAATCTTTATGCTGACATGATCGCGAACTACAGCCCCGACGGCGCAATTAATTTCAAGTTTTCTGACGTTGTCGTCGCAATGCAGCAAGGCAATACTGCCATCATCATGGAGGGTGCGCCGCTTGGTGGCCGGATCAACGACCCTGAAAAATCAACTGTGCGCGGCAAGCTTGGTTATGCAATGGTGCCGCAGGGTCCGAACGGCAGGCATCCGGCATTCACGGGCCATGGCGTGGCAATGGCCGCGGACGCACCGAACCAGGAGCCTGCTTGGTTGTTCCTGCAGTGGGCACTGAGCCGTGACCTGACCCTGAAAATCGCGCTGGAATCCAATCACGTTGCCGTTTCACGTAATTCGGTCTGGCAGGACCCCACCTTCATCGAGAAATGGAACCTGCCCGGAGCCGGTGGCGATTTCCTAAAGGCGTTTCAGGACAGCCTAAACGCAGCCGACCCTGACTACCGCCCACGTATCTCCGGTTGGGGCGAGGTCAATCGTAGCTACGGGGAAGCGCTCCAGTCGATCATGCTTGGCGACAAGTCAGCTGAGGAGGCAATGGCCGACGCACAGGCGAAAGCGGTGGAAGTGATGAAGAGGCTCGGTTACATCGAGTGATTTTCACTCAGTCGCCGAACTGCCCTCCATGAAGGGGCAGTTCGGCTAACACCTTTTCAGCCGCACGTACACAGCAATTTCTTCCGCTCAGAAACAGTCCCGACGTGCTTTCCGATAAGTCTACTTTCAGATTGCTGTCGGCTCCAGCGCTGCTGTTGCTCGCGGCGCTAACCGTGATACCGATCACGTTGCTGTTCGGTCTCAGCTTAACATCCTGGTCAATACTAGTACAGGGCTCGTTTAAGTTTAGCTTTGTAAATTACGCCGAGCGGATGTTCTCTGATGAAAACTTCGTTCACTCACTCAGTATTACCTTCTACTACATAATCGTAAACACCTTTTTTCAGATGACGCTGGGCTTTCTCATAGCCTTCCTGCTGTTCAGGTATACCAAGCTCAGGTTTCTCAGGGCCATCATGATTATCCCGATGCTTGTTCCACCGGCCGTGGTCGGCCTGATGTGGAAAATGATGCTGATACCGAACCTTGGTGGCCTCGACTACTATCTCGGTTTGGTTGGAATCCCTTCCATCGACTGGCTCGGCAATCCAGGCACGGCGCTCGCGGCTGTCACGATCGCGTCTGTCTGGGAATGGACGCCCTTTGTGATCGTGGTGATGCTGGCGGGTCTGGATAGCTTGCCAAGGTCACCGCTGGAAGCGGCCGTCATGGACGGCGCCAGCACACTGAATACCGTCTTCTACGTAATTATCCCAATGCTCAGGCCAATTATCATTGTGACGTTGCTCCTTCGGATCATCGAGAGTCTCGCGATCTTGCCGGTGGTCTTTATGATGACCGGTGGAGGGCCTGCCCGCGCGACAGAAGCGATCAACCTTTATGCCTATCACGTGGGTCTGGAATACCTCGACATCGGATATGCGGCATCGATCCTTGTCGCCTTTATTTTCATCCTGTTGATCTTCTGCACTCCCATCATTCTTTCCTCACTCAAGTCAGACAGCAAGTGATTGGGGTACAAGATAAAAGCGGCAAAGCAGCCGCGCTGAATTTCTTGGGATTTGCAGTCGTTTTTCTATACCTGCTGTTCGTGCTGTATCCGATATTCTGGATCGCGCTGTTGTCAGCAAAGAACGAGGTGCAGGCCTTTGCCGATCCGCCCTTGTTCATTTTCCAGCCAACATTCGAAAATTACTACAATTTGTTCATCGAGGAGAACTTCGGAGATTATTTGCTGAACAGTATTATAGTCGCGATCTCGAGTTCCATTTTATGTCTGCTGTTTGGTGTTCCGATGGCCTATGCCAGTGCTCGAGTAAAAACCAAAAACACGCAACGCATTCTGGCATGGGTCCTTATCTCACGAATGGCGCCGGCAATGACCTACGTCATCCCCTATTTTGTAGTGTTCTCGCAGCTGAGACTGATCGATACCCACTTCGGCCTCATTCTAACCTACTCCACCTTAAACCTGCCCTTGGTGATCTGGCTGATGCGTTCCTTCTTCCTCGAGGATTCGACGGAGATCTATGACGCTGCGAGCATGGACGGCGCGTCAGCTTTTCAAACCTTTTTCAGAATTGCCCTGCCCATTGCGACGCCGGGAATAACATCCACGGGCATTATCGCCTTTGTCGTCGCCTGGAACGAATTCATCTTTGCGCTGGTGCTGACACGTCGACACGCGGTCACCGCCCAGATCGGTATTGGCAACCTGCAAAAATATGAAGGCACGGAATGGGGGCAAATGGCTGCGGGTGCCATTATTCTGATTTTGCCCGCGATACTCATTTCGGTTTTCATCAGTAAGTTCTTTGTCCAGGGCCTGACCAGCGGCTCAACCAAAGGGTGAGTGAAGAACGGCGACCAACTTGAAAAACAAGAGGAGGAATGACGAATTGCGCCCCAACATACTCTGGTACTGCACCGACCAACAGCGCGCCGATACCATACATGCGTACGGCAACGACGAGATACACACACCGAACCTTGATCGATTTACAAAGCGGGGGGTCGGGTTCACCCGAGCTTACTGCCAAGCACCGATTTGCACGCCGAGCCGTGCAAGCATGTTGACCGGACGCTATCCGGCGACAACGCAGGTGCATCGCAACGGAAATGCGCACTTTCGCGAATCAGAGGTCCTTGTTACGCGCATTCTAGCGGATGCCGGTTATGATTGTGGCCTGATTGGTAAATTGCATTTGGCAGGCGCAGAGCATGAAATCGAACCGCGTACGGACGATGGCTATCGACTGTTCGAATGGAGCCATCACCCACACCCGAACATCAAAGGCAATCGCTACGCCGATTGGCTGCGCGACGAGAAGGGTGAAGTTCCCGAAATCTTGTTCGAGGCCCTGACCTCTGCGTACGGTGAAGGTTTGGACAGAGAGCTACATCAGACCACCTGGTGCAGCGAGATGGCCATTCGTTTCATTCACGAGAAGCGGAGCGGCCCGTGGATGCTCAGCATCAATCCGTTTGCGCCGCACCCGCCGATGTTTCCGCCCAAGGAGTTTCTGGATCAATACGATCCGGATGAATTGTCCTATCCCATATTCAGGGACAGTGACATCACACACCAACAAGCCTTTCAGCAGATCGACCAGCAAACCATCGTTGCGACGGATCCGCGGCTGACTCTAGATGAATGTCTCGATACGTCAGATCCAGACGTCGGTCGAATGGGTTCCATTCCGCCAGCGAGCTACGATGCGAAGCAGATGAAGGCCTGCTACTACGCCGAAATCACGCTGGTGGATGAGCAGTTCGGTCGTATCATTGATCATCTTGAAGCCACCAACCAATTGGACAACACATTGATAATTTTCCACAGCGATCACGGTGAAATGCTCGGTGACCACGGGTTGCTGTACAAAGGATGCCGGTTTTTTGAAGGCCTAGTGCATGTACCTCTGATTGTCGCAGGACCGGGACTGCAACAGAACCTGCGAAGTGACGCGCTGGTAGAACTTGTCGATATCGCCCCGACCTTACTTGACGCTGCAAACATCAGCATTCCTGCATCCATGCAGGGGAGTTCGCTTTGTCCCTTGCTTTCCGGCGACGCGGATATCGAACACCATAAATCACATGTATTCTGCGAATACCACGACGCGATGGCTGCCGGAACGGTGAATACAGATGGCCGCGAATTCGACGCATCACATGGCACGATGTATTTCGACGGTCGCTATAAGCATTGTGTGTATCACGGACACGACCTTGGCGAGTTATACGATCTGGAAACAGATCCCAATGAGTTCAATGACCTATGGAACGATCCGCGACACAACGATCTAAAGTTGCGGCTATTGAGCCGTCATTTAGATGCGTTTGCTGCGACTACGACTGCAGGTATCGAACGTATCAAGGCATACTGACTCGCTTAACTTACGCATCCTCAGCGTTAGACGTGCCCGCGTTCAGACCCTCTTCCCGAGGAGGAGGTCGTCAATCCTGGTGATCTTGTTGTTGGGGATGCGAGCCAGAGTGCCAGCATTCATCTACCGTCCTCCAAATTGTTGAACATCCCCTCGTTCAGAAGTTCATCGCACAACCACACCGAAGATCGATCACAAAAACGCGCATTCAACTGGTAGCGTCTGACCTGAGCCCCAAGTTTCCTCCAGCTTGCGAAGAGGATTGTGCCCCGAACCCATGCGGGAGAACCACCGCATCGCCGGCCAACGGCCGGACGACATCAAGGGTTCATTCGATCACGAAACCGGCTCTCGCGAGCCGTGGAGACGGCGTTCAAGTGCCGCCGGAATCGAGTTCAAGTCGTCTCGGATTCCCGTTCAAGTCGTCTCGGGTTCGCGTTCAAGTGCCGTCCGAATCTGCATACTCGATCGCCGCGTCGGCCTGCGCCTTCTTGCTGGTCGCCACAGGAACAAAAAGGAATCGACGTCGGAAGTAAGGTGACGCTATCTCATCGTCCGAAAGTTCCGCGTCAAACTCCTGAAGGTTTTTGGCAACATTTGACGGCAACGGAGCTACCGCTGTCTCGGGCGTATCTATCGCGTTGAGATCGCGGAATTGAAGCGTAAAGGCCGCCGCTGTGCCAAGGGAGTGCTGCTTACCGAATAGATCACTTATGTATCTCTCGTAGTTGAAACAGCAGGCAAGGTATCGACCTGAGAACATTTCATCTGTACCGGCCGACCGATGATGTTCGATCTCGTGGCGCAGTCCGATCAAGAAACGGAGATTGTGTTTGGTCGGTCCGTCCAGCGGACAGGCCTTTTCGTTGAGGCAGCGCTCAAGCTCTCAATGTTTGAAGGCGCCAGATTTGGTCCGGTCGAACTTTCGTCTCTTTGGACCCTTGGTGAAGTATCGGTATTCGACCCTATTCTGCCGATAGTACGCATGCAAGAGGTACGTCCAAGCGATAACCATTAGGACGATGAAAGTCTCCGTCTTGAATGTTGTGAGCGGATTGTTGAAACTTTGAACGGCGTTGAGAGCGGCTTCGCGTGATTTACGAACCAGTTCCGCCTTCACGGACGGACTTCGCTTCTTGACCACCATCCATCTCTCTAACTTGATTAAGTCAATTCGCGTGCCGCAAGCGCGACTTCTCCGGAAGTCTGCGACGGCGGTGTCGGGTCGTCACCCGGGGGCGGCAGCCACGTCGACAACGGTCGACGTACAATGCGGTTCCGGCACAGGTTCCCCGTGTTCGCGCAAGCTGTCGATGTGATGCCTGATCGCTTGTCGGATCTCCCGAATGGCGTCTTCTCTGGTGTCCCCTGTGGCTACGCAACCCGGAAGGTCGGGGACGTAGGCGGCGTAGTTCTTCGGCGCTCTCTCGATAACGATGGTGTATAGCATCTTCCCCTTCACTCCTTTAGGCTGGCCTGCTTCATGACGCTCGCCCATGTCCCCCGCGGAAGATCGTCGCTCGGCTTGCCGGCAATGGTCACGGTGCCGGGTTTGCCGGGATGGCGATATTGGCGATGGCTTCCTCTGGTTCGAACCAATGTCCAACCGTCCTGTTCGATCAAGCGAATCGCATCGCGGACTTTGGGCATGGTTCGGCGCCCTCGGTTATCGACTCGCACTATCCCGATGGCCGGGCCCGAGCACTGCTGCGCACCCGCAGCTTGCCGCGTTTGCGATTCAGCTACAAGCCGTTTCGGTTTGGCAGCGAAAGGTTCACCCATTTCACAGCTCACCGCTTCACCTCTCAATGGACGTATCCCGAGGCCCGGCAGGTTAGTGTCATCAAGTCCTGCCGCGGTCGAGAAGGACAGGAAGGACAGAGGTGCGCCAGTCGGCACCAGCGGTAACATGGAAACAGGCAGTTCATGGCTATGAATGAGTATTGTCACCCCGCCACCTCGGCGATCCTGCTGGCGATACGGTTTGCGGCCGACTTGACGGGATCGTTGGCGAGGTGGGCGTAGCGGGCCGTGGTCTGGACCTGGGTGTGCCCAAGCAGCTTGCCGATCATGGGCAGGCCCTCGCCGACGAGCAGACCGCCGCTGGCGAAGCTGTGACGAAGATCGTGGATGCGCACGTCGTCGAGCCCGGCGCGCTTGCGGATGCGCCTCCAGGGGTGCTGCAGGTCCGTCAGATGGCTCCCCGGCCTGCGGCCGGCGATAACCCACGGGTTGTCCTCCTTCCCGTGGAGGGCGCGTAGCACGGTGATCGCCGGGTCGCCGAGATGCACCACCTTGCCGCCCGTCTTCGTGTCGGTCAGCCTGAGCTCGCCGGCGTCCAGATCCACATGCTCCCACCGCAGCTTCTGGATCTCTGACAGCCGGCAGCCCGTCAGCATCAGCAGACGGATCGCTGCAATGGCGGAGGCCGTCTCGGAGCGCTCCTGCTCGATCTCTCGGAGCGCCACGCCAAGGCGCTGGTACTCCTCGTCCGACAGGAAGCGCTCACGCTTCTCCTCCTTGAACCGCTTCACATGCCGGCACGGGTTGGAGCCGTCCGGCCGTAGCTCCCACAGCTCCGCGAGGTTCATCATCTTCGACAACACTCCCAGCGTCCGGTTGGCCTGATAGGGGGTGTCCCGCATGTCGTGATGCAGTGCCGCGATGTCGCTTCGCTGAACGTCCGACACCCGGCGGTTACCGATCCGGGGGTCGATGAACAACTCTACCGAACGGCGGTACTCCTCCGCCGTGCTCCCCTTGCAGTGATCGGACACATAGTCCTTGAGGAATCGTTTTCCCAGATCACGCATGGTGGGCGCCTTGGACCTGCGCCCCGCGGGGTTCTTTCCGGCCCTCGCGTCGGTGATGATCTCGGCGGCCCGCACACGGGCATACGTGGCGGAAACGGCCGTGCAAGGTCCGATGGTCATCTTGATGATTCTACCGCCGAAGCGCGTCTTGACGATAAAGACCTTCCGCCCGGAGGGATGGACCCTCACACCGAAGCCCTTGAGGTCGTCGTCCCAGACCACGCGCTCGCGCTCTTGGGGCTTAAGGGCATCGACGGTGCGCTTGGTGATCCTGGACATGGCGATTTCCCTTGCGTCCGAACCTCAGGTACCCCATAGGTACCTGACGAGAGTAATCTCAGGGCCTTTCTAGACCGCTTCGGACTACGAAGGAAGCGAGAAACACAAGGAAAATCAACCTCCAAACCTCTCAAGACCACTCCAGGCCACGAACTCCGACCAAACTCATAACCTGAAGGTCGTAGGTTCAAATCCTACCCCCGCAACCATTTCAAGCCCTTGAGATTTTTTAAGTTTCCAAAGGCTTTTTGATTCTCCGCAGCGTCGCGCGTCCGGAAGAGGCAACACAACATCAACACCAGATTCCGAGCAACGACAGCGGGACACATATAGGCGCGTTTCTGATCCGCGGGTCGGAAACCGGAACGCCAGGCTGCAAGCTGACGCAGGTCCGGGAAAGGGATGCGGGCATCCGGCCGTCGTCAAGGGATCAATCGATTCCGGATGACGTATCTTTCCGCAGCGGCATTCAAGCTAGGCCGTGGACTCAATTGACTGGTCTGTGATCCTGCGGAGCAGAAAGCGGCTGATGGCCAGACGCACGGCGGACAGGAAATTGCGAGCCGTCTTGTCATAACGCGTGGCGACCCGGCGGAACTCCGTGATCCGACCGAAAAAACGCTCGACAAGATTGCGCGTCTTGTCGGTCTCGCGATCAAGTGAGCGTGGCGACTTCCGGTTGGATTTCGACGGAATGACCGCAGTTGCTCCCGCTGTCTCGATCAGGCCGAGAATGGCATCGGTGTCGTAGGCCTTGTCACCGACCACGGTTTCGTCCTGCCCCAGGTCGGCAAGAAGCGCCTCCGCCTGCGTGCAGTCGGCTGCCTGGCCCGGGGTCAGGAACACGGTCTTCACCATCGCGTTGCCATCAATGCCGAGATGGACCTTCGTCGTCCGTCCGCCGCGGCTCACCCCGATCTGCGGAGGCTCACCGTCCCGAGGCGCTCCGGCGCCGTGCCTGTGAACGCGTATCGACGAGGAATCCACCATGCGCAGACGAACCGAGCCGCTCGAGCCGTCATCACTCCCGTCGTCATCGTCCACAAGCCTGTGAAGTAGGGCGAGAACACAATCACGAACCGACACCAGGCAGAACCAGTGACGGTCCCGGAGACCCTTCAAGTAAGGTCAGCACAAAGTCGGAAGAACCGTCCCGGACCGGATGAAATAACGCGGGAAATCCACGCCAATCCAGATCGAAAAACAACAGGCGGCGTCTCCGGAACGTGACGTACGGCGGGACCAGGAGCCTTTCGCGCAGGGTCACGGCCTGGCGCTCTCCGGACTCGTCGCCGTCCTACGCGAGGATGACGGTCGTGACGTTGGGGAGGGTGTGTGCGGCCAGTCCGATCTGTTCGCGCTGCCTTGCCGACGGGGCGCCGGCGGTTGAGAGGAAGGCATGGCTGGCGGGGCATCGCTCGATCTGGGCCAGGCTGAGGGCGTCAACCCATCCCTTCGGCGCGGTCCTCGCCATGCTCGGGAAAGCCCTGCGCGTGGCTCCGCATGGCTGCGGTCGCGGGGTTGACCCGGCCCTTCCACTCGCTTCCAGGCTCTCCGTGTCGGCGACCACCATCGGCTCCACAACAGGAAACGACGAAAATCCCTGCGGCACTCCCATCCTGCGTCCATTGCATGGTCGTGCCCGAAAAGGGCACGCAGCACCGAACAGATCGCTTGTTACCTGTACCGGACACTTCCAAATGTTATTGACACCGCCGGTCTGAAATTTGGATTTGCCCGTGCCAAGATCTGGACCGAATTGTCCAGGTCCGGTCACGTATGTCGATCGGGTTTCGCACTTCTGGCGTTGTGTGAAGGACCTTTTTGTGAGCTCGGTCCTGCGGCTGCCTGCCGTTTACTTGACGCCCCCTTTCTTCAGGTGCCTTGCTGCTCTCGTGGCGAAATAGGTCAAGACGCCATCGCATCCCGCTCGCTTGAAAGAGGACAGGCTTTCGATGACGGCAGCGTCCAGATCGAAATATCCCCGTTGATGTCCAGCCATGATCATCCCGTACTCGCCCGATACCTGGTACGCAAAGGTCGGTGCCCGAAAGGTGGACTTCAGCTGCAAGCATATATCCAGGTAGGGCATCCCGGGCTTTACCATGATCATGTCAGCCCCCTCTTCGAGGTCGCGTGCCGCCATGCGCAAGGCTTCATCGGCGTTGCATGGATCCATCTGGTATGTGCGCTTGTCGCCAATGAGCGCACCGGACGATCCGACTGCGTCTCTGAACGGTCCATAGAACACCGACGCGTACTTGGCGGTATATGCCAAAATGGCTGTCCCTTGATGACCGGCAGAATCCAGGGCTGCCCTGATCGCACCGATCCGGCCGTCCATCATGTCGGATGGGCCGAGAATGTCGGCCCCGGCATCAGCTTGCACCAGCGCCTGCCGAACCAGGATCTCCAGTGTTTCGTCGTTCAGGACTTCGCCACTTTCAACAAGCCCGTCATGCCCGGTCGGATTGTAGGGATCGAGTGCCACGTCGAGCATAATACCGATGTCGGGAACGGCCTGCTTGATTGCCCTGGTTGTGCGGTTCACCAGGTTTTCTGGATTGACGGCTTCGGAGCAATCCCTCGACTTCAGTTCGGCGTCAACGTACGGGAATAGAGCAATTGCGGGGATACCGAGTCCGGAGCACTCATGGGCCAGTTCCACGGCACCATCGACACCGTAGCGCATCAGGCCGGGCAAACTGGAGATTTCTTCCGAGCCGCCAGTCCTGTCGGTCAGGAACACTGGCATGATCAGATCATTGACGGAAACCGGGCTTTCCTTGACGAGATTCCGGATCCATGGCGTTCGTCTAAGCCTTCGCGGACGCCCCTTTGGAAATCTTGGTGGAATGACCTGCAATTGAATCTCCTGTCCTGACTTGGCGCACTAACCCCAACATGTGTGACTCGTAACGCCACCTTCCCGGATTTTGAAGCGTTTCCGAAAGAACCCCGGATTCGTGAGGAATGTGCGCCCTCTGAAATTTTTTGGGAATCCGAGAATGTAGGTTGGCTTGACCTTAGCCAATCTGCCAGACGGCTTTTCCAGGCTGGCATGACCAGCAATTTCAGCCCCGAGCATACCGACTTTCGTCCGGTCGGAAAATGATACCGGACCGCGAGGCGTTTTCGCGAAAGCATGGCCGGCAGGTTCGACGCGCTAAAGATTTGCCTCGGAAATCGCCGCGTCGAAGTCGCATGGCCTGTGCATTGGTGCCACGGGGTGAAGGGTTCGATTTTCATTGTACCTGCATGCAGCGGCGCATCGCCCAGCACGGTAGACTCGAGGAAAAAGACGATTCCAAGGCGATTTTCACGTGCAGAGGAACAGACGGATGACGAATCTACGACCGGCCCTGGTTGGCGAAAACAGCTTCCAATCGGCCCAAAATTCGAGCACAATCGGAAATTAACTGCAGTGGCCGGACTGCACTATCCTGTTGGAAAAATGGAGGAAGCATGTCCTGCGCGGAACAACAAGTGGTTGTGGTAACAGGCGCCGCGGCAGGAATCGGTTATGCCATCGCGGAAAGATTTGCCAACGAAGGGCATCGGGTCGCCATCGTAGATCTCGATGAGGCGAATGCAAAGGTCAGCGCTGAATCACTCTCCCGGGTTACCGAAACCAGGATAATTGCTGTCGGCAACGACGTGGCCGACCTCGAAAGCTGCCGCGATGCGCATGAGAAAATCGCAGCCGAACTGGGAGCCGTAACGGTCTTGGTCAACAACGCCGGAATCATGGCCCAGAAGTTGGGCCGGATCGAGGAGTTACCTCCCGAGCACTTCGATCAGATGCTTGCGATCCACGTGCACGGCGCGGTCAATTGGGCCCGGCTGGTCTTGCCGGGCATGCGCGCCGCGGGCTTTGGCCGGATTATCAACATTTCTTCAGGAAACGCCCTCCTGGCCGTGCCGCACCGTCTCGGCTATGTGACGGCAAAAAAGGCAATCCTAGGCGTTACGGAGGGGTTGGCTCTTGAGACCGCCCGCGCCGGCATCACGGTGAATGCCATCGCGCCCGGTTACATTGCCACGCAAACCTTGATGGCCCGCGCCGATGCCGGGATTCTCGACATGGATGGCTTTGCCGAGCGCTCGCCCGTCGGGCGTTGGGGTCGACCCGAGGAAATCGCACATGCTGCGATTTTCCTTGCGCAGCCCGCATCGGGTTTCATCACCGGAGCAACGCTCGCAGTCGATGGTGGAATCACGATTAGGGGGGATCCAAACGAGAACATCGATGCATCCCCGCTTCCCGCTGCCGGCATCTGAAAAGAATCCCGAATTTGGCGAAGTTCCAGATGGCGAGCATATCGTTGAACTTGGTAAGGCGTCGACAATCCACGAAGACGATGAACTGACTCTGGTCACGTTCGAAGTCATGGTCCGCCCGGCAATGCTGCCTGTTTGGAAACTTGCCAGAGAGAGACAGCATTCATGTTGAGGTCATCGACCCTCGTACCGTGATCCCGCTCGGCGCTGGCGCCATCCTCGCCTTGGTTCGAAAGGCCGGCAAACTCGTGATTGTCAGTGGATGTCGGGATACCTTTTCGGCAGCCTCTCACATTGCCGCACTCGTCGCGGACCAGTGCTTCGATGCGCCGAATGTTCCGGCCAGGTATCTGACCATACCGGGTGTTTGACACCCTTTCCCGCCACCACTCGAGAAGGCGCTGAGCCGGAACGAGGCCGGCATCACCGAGGCTGAAAGTGGCATTTTCGGCAGACCCGCACAGGAGAAGGTCCGAGGCATGAAGGTTGCACCGAAAATGCTCCCGCGCCCTGGTGAACATGGAAGAGGGAACCTTCGTAACGCGCCGCGTCCAGTGCGTAGAGAGAATCAAGGAATGCGGTATTCTCCATGACGTGTAAACAGAAAGGAGACCCACGAGTACGAGGTACAGTTTGCCGAGCCGATGCTCGAACGTCTGGTTGAAGAAGGCGACCAGGCGCCAGCTGGAGGTGCGTTTTTCTCAATCGAAAAGTCTTAGTCGTTCCGGCATCGCCAATGATGACAAACTTGAGGTGGTGGAGGGGTTGCTTGGCGTCTGGCAATAATCAAGCCGGGCCCGTTTTCGCGAGTTTCCACGAAATCGTTGTCTGTTTGTGTTCCCAAAACCCGTGATTCGGCCAATGAATCAAGTCAACGGCAAACGGGCTCTTGCCCGAGGACGGTGATCGAACCCGACCGGACGTCGTTGAGCCCGTTGACGCACGGATCAGAGTCGACTTTTCCTGAACCGGACGGGTTGATGGTGCAGATCACTTCTCCCTTCATGATGCCTAGGGAAACGCCCTTTGACACTTCCGGGTCGCAGGATACCTTTTGGGCGTTCCGGATCGAGACAATCGGTTGGCCGGAGGTTGAAGTCATGGTTTCACCGCGAACTTGCGATCCGGGTGAATGGTCCGGCGGGCAACGGGAAAGCAGTTGATGAGAATGAGCAGAAGCAGGTACGAAGGAAGGAAATACGCTGGGGCCTCCGAAGAGGCGGCCTCCATCCGTCACCGCATGAACGCGGTCGCATCGTCACTCTGGGAGTACGTCCCGGGCTGAGAGATTCGGAATGCGATGTCTCGCCTTCAGCATCTCAGGAGTCTTCCAAGGAAGTTTCATTGTCAGGCGACGGCTCCACGACTTCGTCTTCTCCTCCTCCAAACCAGGTCATCGGATTGGCCCGAGACCAATCCCAACCGCTCGAACAAGCAGAAAGGGAGATCAGCAGGATGCCTGCCAGTATCGATTTCTTCACAATCCCAATCCTTCAATCGGCCTACGTCTGTGGCGGGTTGCAATGTTCGCGAACCGTACCGCCGCGCCCAATGCAGTCAAGGCAAAACGTACGCGGAAGAATGCTGTTGAGAAGCTGGCAGCAACGAATTACGGGCAAGCGATGAGCATCGTCACAAATGTCGATCACGGAGATGGACGGACCGTGTTTTCGGGTTGTCCCGAAGGGTTTGACGCATTCGTGCTGGCGACCGTAATTCGCAAACGGGCCACAACCGGAATTTTCGTCGCGCGTGACGACAAACGGGCCGAGGCCATGAAGTCGTCGCTGGCTTTCTTCGCTCCCGAGATTCGCGTGTTTGATTTTCCGGCCTGGGACTGCCTGCCGTTCGACCGGATCTCCCCCAAGTCCACGATATCGGCGAAGAGAATGAAAGTCCTGTCGGAACTGACGCGGGAAACCGAAGGTCCCTCGGTCGTGGTTGCGACAGTCTCGGCGTTGGCGCAGCGAATTCCTCCTGGAGAGGCCGTAGCTGCATGGTGTTTTTCTGCCGCGGTCGGCTCTCGACTCAACCATGCACAGTTGCTCGAATACTTCAGGGACATGGGGTTTTCACGTGCGCAGTCGGTGACGGAGCCAGGCGACTATGCGATCAGGGGCGGACTCATTGACGTGTTTCTTCCCGGTAATGATGACCCGCTTCGTCTCGATTTCATGGGTGACGAGCTGGATTCGATCCGTTCGTTTGATGCCGAATCCCAGATGTCGAAGGGAACGGTTGAAAACGTCGACTTCATCCCGCCGTCGGAAGTGTGTCTCGGCGACGGTTACATCAGGCGTTTCAGGAAAAAGTACAGGCAGATCTTCGGCGTCGCAGGAAGTGACCAGTTGTATGATGCAGTCAGCGAAGGGAGAAAGATCCAGGGAATCGAACACTGGATGCCGCTGTTTCATGAAAACATGGTGACCTTGTTTGATTATCTCCCGGACTCCACGGTTTTCCTGGATGAACGTTTCTTTGAAACTTGCGAATCTAGGTGGGAGACGATCGTAAACCAGTACCGTGCCCGTGAGGATGCTTTCAACGGACGATCACATTCGGATACGCAATATCGTCCGTGTCCGCCGGAATACCTGTATCTCGACCGGGCCGGAATCTCCGAGCTTCTCGCCGAGCGCGATGTCGGAACGTTCTTCGAGGCAGGTGCGGCGGACGAAGACGGCACAGGTTGGGGCGGACGGAGAGGCAGGGATTTCTCGCCCGAACGTCAGAGTGACGCAACCAGCGTGTTCGAAGCGTTTGCAGGACACCTCAGAAACAGGTCAGGCGATGGCGATGTCATCATTGCTTGTCATTCGGCGGGTTCTCTCGAGCGGATGGCGGATTTGCTCGTAGAGTATGATCTGAATGATTCGGTCGTTGTCGGGGATTGCAGTGACCTGCAAAAGGTGAAGGGGAAAACAGGTCTTTGTATCTGGGCCCTGGAGCATGGTTTTGAAGCTCCCGGCGTGACGGTGATAAGCGAAAAGGACGTTTTCGGCGAACGAATCGTCCGGGCCACCCGCAGGCAAAGGAACAGGCCTGCACGACTGCTGATTGAAGCGAATAACCTTGCCGAGGGCGACCTTGTCGTTCACGAAGAGCACGGAATCGGGCGTTTCAAGTGCCTGAAAGTCCTGAGTGTAGACGGAAACGCGCATGAATGCCTGCACATTGAATACGCCAACGACGGCCGGCTGTTCCTGCCCGTTGAAAACCTGGAGCTGATCAGTCGCTACGGCCAGGGGGAGGCATCTCTTGATCGGTTGGGATCACTGGCGTGGCAAGAACGTAAAGCCGGTTCGAAGAAACGGATCAGGGAGTTGGCTCGGCAGCTGTTGAAAGTTGCAGCGGCCCGGCAACTCCACGCGTCTCCGGTGCTTGAGCCGGACCAGGAATGCTGGCCGGAATTCTGTGCGAGGTTTCCGCATCCGGAAACTCATGACCAGCTTGAAGCGATTGATTCAATTCTCCGTGACATGGCTGCCGGGCGCCCGATGGATCGTCTCGTTTGCGGAGACGTGGGCTTCGGGAAAACGGAAGTCGCGGTTCGTGCAGCCTACGCTTCTGCTTCAAACGGTTATCAGGTTGTGGTCGTTTGCCCGACTACACTGCTTGTTCGGCAACATTTCGCGACATTTAGCGAGCGGCTTCGGGAAACGCCGATCATTGTCAGGAGTTTGTCGAGACTGGCGCCGCCGCCTGAGGCCGGGGAAACGCGGGAGATGCTGGAAAACGGCAGTGCCGACATCGTTGTGGGAACCCACGCACTGCTTGGCGACCGGATTCGGTTCAAACGACTTGGCCTGATCGTTCTTGATGAGGAACAGAACTTCGGGGTCGTCCAAAAAGACGTGCTGAGAATGTCCTGTCCCGGTGCTCATGTCCTGACGCTGACCGCGACGCCGATTCCCAGAACGCTGCGATTGTCCCTGATAGGCATCCGGGACATTTCCATGATCAGCACGCCGCCCGCTGACCGGTTGGCGATCAGGACCTATTTCGGCGAATTCGATGGCGTGACCGCGCGTGAGGCCCTGCTAAGGGAACGCTTCCGCGGCGGGCAGAGCCTGATCATCGTTCCGCGCATCACCGATATCCGAACCATGACGCGATTTCTCGAACGACAAGTCCCGGAAGTCCGCTTTGTCGAAGCTCACGGCCGCCTGAACGTCAAGGACCTGGATATGCGGATGAACGAGTTCTACGATCGCCGGTACGACGTCCTGGTGGCAACGACAATCGCCACGAGCGGGCTCGATATTCCGTCTGCCAACACCTTGATCGTGTATCGGCCGGACATGTTCGGGCTGGCTCAACTTTACCAGATCCGAGGTCGGGTGGGGCGTTCGAACGTGAGAGCCTATGCGTATTTCATGACGAAGCGTGGAGCTCCACTTCTGCCATCCGCAGAGAGGCGCATTCGTATCATTTCCTCGCTGGACAGCCTTGGGGCAGGGCTGTCGCTGGCGAGCCAGGACTTGGACATGCGCGGAGGCGGGAATCTGCTCGGAGCGGAACAGTCCGGGGACATGCGGGAAGTCGGGGTCGAATTGTATCGATCCATGCTGGCGGATGAAGTCACGCGTTTGAAAATCGGAGACATCGAATCCGAACATGATGTGCAAACGACCTGGCAGCCCACGATCAGGCTGGGCGTGCCCGTCGTCATCCCTGAACGCTACATTGAAGATCGTGACTTGAGAATGAGCCTCTACCGTCGGATCGCGACCCTTTCGAGCCGTGCCGAAATTGACGAAATGGGAGCGGAGTTGGTGGATCGATTTGGCAGTCTTCCGATCGAAGTCAAATTCCTGCTGCGTATCGTTCGGATCAAGGAAATGTGCCGTCGGGCGGACATCGATCTGTTTGAAGCAGGCGAGGACGGTGCCACGATCCGGTTTCGCAACGACCGCGTTCCGAATCCCGACGGGTTGATTGCCTATCTGAAGTCGCAGGGTAGATTGGCGCGGATCAGAAACAAACGGTTGGTTATCAAACGCGATTGGTCGAAACGCAGCGACAGGGTCAAAGGTGCGGTCGTCGTCTGCAGGGACGTTTCCAGGGCCATCATGCGACCGGAGACTGTAACGGATGTCGCCGCATAAGAAGATTCATGAGACAGGCTGTACCGGCGCACAAGGCGACCCCAACGACCAGTGGAAGTCCGGTTCCGTTGAACATTTGCCCAATTGGAATGGCCAGGGCGACGCACGTCAATGTCGCGAACGACCCAATGGCAGCAGAAGCCATTCCCGCGATGTGCCCCATGGGTTCGAGCGCGAGTGCGTTCAGGTTGGCAAGGCAAAGTCCGAGAAGAAAGAACATTGCCGTACTCCATGCAACGAACAGCCACAGAAGGTGGGGCAGGTCGACCAGTTCCTGAGCAATGACGATCCCGAAACCGACGGACAGCACAAAAATTGCGGCGTAACCAATCGTCGAAAGCCACAGCATTCCGAATCTTACGACCAGAATTGCGTTCAGGAAGCTTGCGCTTCCAGCGATAATTGCGGTCAACGCGAAATATAGCGGGAAATCGTGACCTGCATTCAGCCAGACCACATAGACCTGCTGAGCCGAGACGAGATAGGCAAAAATGCATGTAAACCCTAGCGACAGGCTTCCCATACTGATCACGACACGCCGGTTCGTCATGACCTCCCGCGCAGCATGCATGATCTCCCCGGGTCGAAATTGCCGGCGCCTTTCGGGGGAAAGGGTCTCGGGTTGGCGGAAAAAGAGCCACGCGATGGCGATCACCGCAACGATCTGAAATGCGACAAAGATGTATCGCCATCCCAGCGCAAGCATGATGGTCTGTCCGATCGCAGGTGCGATGGCCGGAACGAGAACGAACAGCATCATGGCAAATGACACGATCCGGGCCATATGGCGGCCCGAGTACAGGTCTCGTACCAGTGCGTGGGTAACGATTCGTGGCGCAGACACTCCTAACCCCTGAACGAATCGAGCGATCATCAACTCTGGCATTGATGTCGCGAAGAACGCCCAAAGACTTGCGAGCAAAAAGATCACGATTCCCAGGCAAATTACCGATTTGCGGCCGAATGAATCGGAAAGCGGTCCGGCAATCAGCTGTCCGATTCCTGTACCAAGTACAAAAACCGTGATGACCAATTGTGCATGATTGACATTTGCGAGCGCCAGATCGGCACTGATCTCGGCCAGCGAAGGCAGCATCGCGTCTGTTGCAAATGCAACCATCGAAAAGAGCAGCGCAACCAGGGCGATAAACTCGTTGCGCGATGGATTACGCGGGTTCAAGTCAACATGACCTTGCTGAAGTCATTCCTGGCTGGTCGCAACGGGCGCTCGTTGGTTTCCTGCGAGTGCGGAAATCACCTGACTCCAGAACGACGTCGGTTGTGCTCCGTGTGCCAGGACCTGGCCTTCCAGCAAGAAAACCGGCACGCCGCTGATGCCCGACGTTCGAAAGTGATGACTCTGCCCGGCGACACGTTCACGGTCGACGTCGCTGGTCAGCCGCAAGGTGACATCGTCAGGATCCATTCCAGCATTGTTTGCTATGGCGGCCAGGACAGGAACCGTTCCGATATCCTGACCTTCACAAAAATAGGCCCTGAAAAGCGTGGCAACGACTTCGTCCTGGCATCCGGCCAGTTCTGACCAGAAAACAAGTCGGTGAGCGTCAACAGTATTGGGAGTTCGCTGAATCGCGTCGAAGTCCACCAGCATGCCGTCTTTAAAGGCCTCACTTTCAATTGCCGAGTAGGCATCCCGTGCTCGACTCGCTCCCCCGAACTTTCGAGCCAGGTATAGGTCCCGATCCATGCCCGATTTAGGCATGTCAGGATTCAACAGGAATGGCTGCCAGCGTAAGGCCACCGAGTTTGAATGGTCATTGCTCATGGCCGTTTTCAATCGGTGTTGGCCAATATAACACCACGGGCAGATCACGTCGGAGACCACGACGATTTCGATCATTGTTGGTTCGCTCCGACTTTCCATTAACCCGTGTCGGTCAGCATGTGCGGTCTCGCGGAGAACGGTGGTCGCGAATGATTGGCATCTATCCTTCCTTCAGGGATCGCCGGTCGCGTAAGGTGACTTGGCAGGTCGTTGATCGTTGGATCCTTTCGATTCCTGGCCAGCAATGAACATATCCCTGATCATGGACCTACCCAATTCAAATCAAACTGGCGAGATCGGATCGACGGAACCGGGACGTCGTGGCGTCAATAGGGGAGACAGGTATGAAATGATAAGCGTATCGACAAAAGATCTTGAGCGAAGTCCAAAGAAAAAGGCGCCTCCCGAAGGAGGCGCTAAACAGTTGAGGCAGGTTTCATACAGGCAAGAAACCTATCGAGCAGTGAAGGTGAAATAACATGTGCGGCAGCGTGATTCAACCATAACATTATCCATGCTTGAATAATTCCTACCGGCTTGTAGTTTCCGAAGAAATCATTTCGACGCCTTTGGAGAGACCACAGATGTCAAAACTTACGACGATCTCATTTTCTTGTTTGCTGGGTGCCGCCCTTGTTTTCCCAGCCGGTGCCGGTGCGGAACCAACATCTGGTATCGCGATGTACGGGAAGCCCGAATTGGCGGAAGGATTCGAGGCTCTTCCTTATGTCAATCCCGATGCTCCGAAGGGAGGAAAGGTCGTCTATGGCGAGAGCGGAGGGTTTGACTCACTCAACCCGTACATATTGAAAGGGCGTGCGCCATGGGGAATTCGTTCACATGTTGTCGAGACACTCATGGGGCGAAACTGGGACGAACCCTTTTCACTTTACGGTCTGCTGGCTGAATCAATCGAAGTGGGGCCGAATCGGG
Source organism: Paracoccaceae bacterium (assembly GCA_963664045.2). GTDB lineage: Bacteria > Pseudomonadota > Alphaproteobacteria > Rhodobacterales > Rhodobacteraceae > JAPPHA01. The sequence continues at coordinate 209,010 of CAXXGT010000013.1, forward strand.
AGTGGGTTGAGTTTACGCTACGTCAGGAAGCGCGGTTTTCAGACGGCTCTCCCGTGACGGTCGAAGATGTCCTGTGGTCTTTCGAAACGCTGGGGACGGTTGGACATCCCCGGTACAGGAATTCCTGGAAGAAGATTGCGAGCGCGGAACAGACCGGGCCGTATTTAGTGAGATTTACTTTCAATACGGTTGACCGCGAACTTCCGTTGATCATGGGGTTGCGGCCGGTTCTTCGCAAGGCTGACTGGGAAGGGCGGGAGTTCGCAGAGAGCTCGCTGGATCTGCTCATCGGATCTGGTCCATATGTCATCGACGAATTCGAAGCGGGTCGATTCATCTCGTTCCGACGCAATCCCGACTACTGGGGCTGGGGCCTCGGTTTCAATCGTGGCCGGCATAATTTCGACGAGATCCGTTACGAGTATTTCGGCGATGGAGATGTCTTGTTTGAAGCGTTCAAGGCGGGCGAGACGTCGACCTACAGGGAGTGGAACGCCGGGAAGTGGGAAACGGCTTATGACTTTCCACGTGCCGTGTCCGGTGCCATCACGAAATCGGAAATCCCGCATCAACGACCTTCGGGGATCAGGGGTTTCGTATTCAACACGCGCAAACCGAAGTTCAACGATTGGCGGGTCAGGGAAGCGCTGATCCACGCGTTCAACTTTGAGTTCATCAACCGGACAATCAACGGAGGTGGGCTGCCGCGCATCACATCATTTTTTTCCAACTCCATTCTTGGCATGGTCGACGGCCCTGCTGAAGGGCGGGTTCGGGAACTCCTTGTTCCATTTGAAAGCGAGTTGCTTCCCGGGGCGCTCGAGGGGTATTCCTTGCCGGTTTCCGACGGCGGTGAACGAAATCGCTCGAATCTTCGAAAGGCGACACGGCTGTTTGAAGAGGCGGGATGGAGAGTTGTCGACGGTGTTCTGCGTGACAGTGGCGGCGCCGCGTTCGAAATCGAATTCCTGGTCAATTCCGGTTCGACGGAAGCCGAGGCGATCCTCAACATTTTTTCCGACGCGCTCAGCCGCCTCGGAATTGCGACAAAGATCGCATTGGTTGACAGCGCTCAAAACAAGGAGCGTATGAACATTTATGATTTCGAGATGACAGCTTACCGTCGCGGCCTGTCCCTGTCGCCCGGAAACGAACAATGGCTTTACTGGGGAAGCGATGGAGTCGAGACTCCCGGCACCAGGAACTACATGGGCATGAACAGCCCGGCGGCGGAGGCGATGATCGAAGCGATTCTCTCGGCGAGACACAGGGATGAATTCATCGCGGCAACAAGGGCACTTGACCGCGTTTTGACGACGGGCCGCTACGTCATTCCCACTTGGCATTCACCGGTGTCGCGACTGGCCCACGTATCGGAACTGAAATATCCGGAGCGATTGCCGATTTACGGTGACTGGATCGGATTCCTCCCGGACGTCTGGTGGTTTGAACAGGAGTAGGGAAGTGAGCCCGTCACGCATGCCTGGCAGGTCACGCGTCGTCTGACCTCCCGACGTCGCGTGCAAGCCCTGGCGGATCAGGCGTTGTCCGTGTCGCCCGGTCATCATCGGCGGCGAGGCTTTGTCGGTTCAGTCGTCCGGGGAGGTTTCCGTTTGCCTGGTCAGATAGGATCGCTTGGGATCGGCAGAAACCCTATTTTCGTCGGCGCCTTCGTTCGGTACAATCAATCCCGCAGAAATGACCAGTTTCGCCGCATCGTCGATTTCCATGTCAAGGAGGATGATGTCGCGACGGGGGACGAACAACAGGAAGCCTGATGTCGGATTCGGTGTTGTGGGCAAGAAGATGCTCAACATTTCGCCCTGGTCGGCCTTTTCCAATACCTCGCCACTGGCACTTGTCGAAATGAATGCGACTGCCCAGATTCCCTTGCGCGGATACTCGACCAGACATGCCGTTTGAAAAGTAGCGTTCTGCTGATTGAGGATCGTCTCGATGATTTGCTTGGCGCCGTTATAGATCCACCGAACGATTGGGGTTCTGTCGACAGCAGCTTCGACCAACCGAACGACTTGTCGACCGACATATCCCTTTGCGACCGCGCCGACGAATGTCGTGAAGACAACGAAGACAATGATGCCGACACCGCGGATCTGGACCTCGTAGTGAAGCAGCGGATTGAATGCGTCGGGGATCAGTGGAAGGATTCGGTCATCCACAAAACCGGCAAACGTCCAAACCACATAAAATGTGAGGATTGTGGGCAGAACAACCGCAAGGCCGGTCAGAAAGTTGGCGCGCATTCGACTAATTGACCATTTGATTGATGTCCATGTCCGGCCATCGTAACGAGAGTTCCCGTTTGTGTGTCTTGTGGAAGATCGACGGAACTCACTCGGGAATTACTAGGGAAACATGGGCATTATGGCAAGAATGGCGATTCCGGCAGGGTTTGCCACGGCAATGCCAACTGCACACACGTGGCGTCTGCAACCCGGAATGTGTCGATATCAGATCGTCAGGGTATACGTCCTGATCAGTCATTCGTAACGAATTTGCCGATAACATTGGGCCAGAGGGGCAGGGGTTTCACCTCGGGCATGCCGCCCGACCGATTCCCTCATGACCGCTTCGGCCCATCTGTCGAGGCTCACGCCGGACGGTTCTGCTGCCATTACCCGCGGCACGGTGAAGGCCAGGCGATTTGCGAACATGACACGGCCGGAACAAGTTTTCCGGGGGGCTTGCCAGCAACCTGGCGGCGCGCGAACCGATCCGGGCCGCCTTACGTTGTGCCCTGTCTGGTTCGTTGTCAACGAAATTATGACCTTTGGCGGATTGCCTGTCCCACTGGGACTTCCGACGGCGGATCTTCAAGCTGACTCATGGAGATCGCGATTTCGGCTGCCAACTTGGCATTATTCTTGAGCAATGCGACATTTGCGCACAGCGACCGTCCTTCGGTTGCTTCGAGAACCCTTTGAAGCAGGAATGGTGTCAGTTCTTTCGATCTAACACCCAGTTTTCTCGCATCCCGCGTTGCAGACTCAACTGCCGGTTCAATTATCTCACGAGGGATTTCATCGTTTTCGAGAATCGGATTGGCGACGAGTTGACCGCCGGTGAGGCCGAGAGAAATCCGCTTCCCGTGCATTATCGCGATATCCTCGACGGAATCGACTCTAAGCGGCGCCGGAATTCCCGATGATTTTGACCAGAATGCGGGAAACTCGTCTGCCCCGAAAACCAGAACAGGTACGCCGAGGGACTCGAGCACTTCAAGTGTCATCGCGATGTCGAGAATTGCCTTCGCTCCTGCGGAAACAACGGTAACAGCCGTCTTGGCCAGTTCATGAAGATCCGCCGAAACATCAAATGTTTCCGATCCACCCTTATGTACGCCCCCAATGCCTCCGGTCGCGAAGACCTGAATCCCTGACAGACGGGCAACTATCATGGTTGCCGCTACCGTGAGTGAACCGTTGCCTCCGGTGACAAGGCAATGGACCAAAGAATTCCGCGACAGCTTGGAAATTCCTTCGGTACGGGCAAACAACTCCAACTCACTCACTTCAAGTCCAACACGTAACCGTCCGGAAACAAGTGCAATTGTTGCTGGAACCGCACCTGACTTTCGGATGATTCCTTCCATGGCGAGCGCAGTCTGCAGGTTCTCAGGATACGGAAGCCCATGGGAAATGACCGTGCTTTCCAGTGCAACGACGGGTCTGCCGCTTGCTATCGCCTTCCCGACTTCGGGGGTCAATTCAGGTGAAATCATTGGCAGTTGCACGTTCTTCAAGGAATCGAACGGCGGCATTCACAGCCTGGTCGAGCGCGTTCCGAGCAGGGGCTCCATTCAATTCGGCGGAGATATGGCCTGCTGCCAGGGCGTCTCCGGCCCCGGTAACTCGTCCTCCGGTCACGATGCGTCTCGGCAGGGAACTCAGTACGATGGCGTCTTTTGCCAAGGCTGTTTCGCGTTTCCCATCAGTTACAACGATGCGCGCGTTGGCCGAGGAAGCGAGGCGGGCCGCTGCTGATTTGGCGCAGTTAAAATCGGCGCCACTCAGGAGGTGGCTGGCCTCGTTGAGGTTGAGGTAAAGGGTTGTTTTCTTTCGAGACAAGAATCCCCGGAGCCGTTCTACTTTCGGATGGGAAGGAGCGACGACTCTCAGATCCGTTTTGTTCAGAGTTGGCAATGCAAGGATTCGGCTGATCGCCGCAACCGGCAGGTTTCCATCGATGACGACTGTTCCGTCGACCGTGCGCCCTGAAGATGTCAGCTGGCCGTTCTCAAGCGGAGCAAGGATTCCATCCGTAGATGACTCGAGATTCCGCATGTCTGCAATGGCACCAACGAGTCCGTTGCAGTCCTCTACCGCAACGTATCGGTCCGTACTACCGGTCTGGGATCGGTGGATGTAATTGGTGTCGATACCGTTTGAAGCTGCGAATTCAAGAAGCTCGTCTCCCTCGGTATCGGATCCAACGGACGCCAGCATGATGACGTTGAATCCGGATTTCCGAAGTCCCTGAGCAACATTCAGGGCGACGCCTCCGGGAATACGGACGATCGATCCCGGAACATCGTCCCCCTGATCAATGACCGTGGTGGTATTCCCGATGACGTCCCAGTGCATTGATCCGATGCATAGAACTGGATTTGCCATCAAACCGAGATGAGTGAATAACGATGATCGATTGTGACATTACCTTTTGAACTCACAATTGGAAGAGATTTCGCTAGATTTCCGGGGTGGTTTGAAGCGGAGGCCGCATTTCCTGATGGTGTGGTGCAGCCTTTTCTGCCTGAAAAGTGAATTCCACGACATCCGCATGGCGGATACTGACCTCCTGACCACCATACCTGTCTCGTCAAGAACAGTCGTCTACTGGAAGGAAATTCCTGATCGGAAACGGCGGATTGACGTTGAAAGTGCCTATGGCATGGAACCTGGCGAATAGTTGTGCCAGCGAGAGGGCATTGTTTGACACTTCGGGCGGAACTGGCCCAAGGAATGACCCGAGGGGCAGAAGAGACCGTAGAAATGGCTGCGCGCATGGCGGGACAGGGAAGGAGAATGCCGGGAGACCGGAGCGATGATCGTGCAAGTTCCGAAGCGGGGAGGAACCGCAACGGGAACATTGAGCCCCTGTTCGGCATCGCCGGCGGGGCGACCCGCCGGTGACAGTGCTCGCAGTTCCTCCGTGTAAGCGTTCGGGTAGCGGTCGGAGATCGGTCCAAGCAACGGAATTAAAGCGGAATTTTTGCCGCTTACGTTCATTTTACCGGGCATGATCCGGTGCCTGTCAGCGGCCGCTCAGGAAGGTGAAGTGACTGTCGTGTGGCCGGTAGCGCCCCGGATCACCTCGACTGGATCAAGCCAATCAATGTGTGGTTAGTCGGCACGCTTTCGGGGATTGGAGCGGATCTGCAAGGCGAGGTCAAGACAGCCCGAAACACCCAATTGACCCCGTAGCGGCCATGGGCCAAACCGCGAGGATGCTGCATATCAGCGATATCCGGTTTGGCTACGACGGCGTGCCGCTGTTCCAGGGCGCGAGCGTCACGATTCCCGGCGGCCACAAGGTCGGTCTGGTCGGGAGAAACGGAACCGGGAAAACAACGTTGTTCCGCCTGATACGCGGTGAGTATGAACTTGAAGCCGGCGAAATCAGGCAACCAAAGGGCGCCCGGGTCGGTGGCGTTGATCAAGATCCCGGGGATGGGGGCTCGCTCCTCGACACGGTGCTTGCCGCCGATACGGAACGCGCCGCTCTGCTTGCCGAGAACTCCGATGACCCCGTTCGCATCGCAGAAGTCCAGACGCGGCTCGCGGAAATCGATGCCTGGTCTGCCGAGGGTCGTGCGAGCGCTATTCTCAAGGGTCTCGGCTTCCCGCACGACCAGCAGATGTTGCCGATTTCCGAGCTCTCAGGCGGCTGGCGCATGCGGGTGGTCCTCGCCGCATCGCTCTTTGCCTGCCCGGACCTCCTGCTTCTCGACGAGCCGACGAACTTTCTCGATCTCGAAGGTGCTCTCTGGCTACAGGGTTATCTGGCAAGTTATCCGCGAACGGCATTGATCATCAGCCACGACCGAAACCTCTTGAATCGGGTCGCTGGGTCGATCCTGCATCTCGAGCAGCGAAAGCTCACGTTATACCGCGGTGGATACGACCAGTTTGTGCGCCAACGCACCGAGCGCGCGCAACATTCGGTTGCAGTTGCGAAGAAACAGGAAGCGCGCCGGGCGCGGCTCCAGTCCTACGTCGACAGATTTCGTTACAAGGCTGACAAGGCGAAACAGGCCCAATCACGGTTGAAAATGATCAAGCGCATGGTTCCGGTCGTCGCACACTCCGGAAACGGCAATACGGCCTTTCGTTTTTCGGAACCCGAGAACCTTTCGCCACCGCTCATTTCGCTTGAGGGAGTCAGTACGGGTTACGACGGGCAGGAAGTACTGCGACAGTTGGACCTTCGTGTCGATCAGGATGATCGGATTGCGCTTCTTGGACGAAATGGAGAAGGGAAATCCACGTTTGCCAAATTGCTGTCGAATCGTCTTGAAACAATTGACGGTCGTGTCACCCGGTCCAGCAAGCTCCGTGTCGGCTATTTCGCCCAGCATCAAATCGAGGAACTTCGTCCGAGCGAAACGCCCCTGGAACACCTTGCGCGGGAGTTGCCCGACAAGCCCCTGGCGGAATTGCGATCAGTGATTGCGGGCTTCGGATTGGTCAGTCAACAGGCCGAATTACCGGTCGCGAAGCTCTCAGGGGGACAGCAAGCCCGTCTTTCGCTTATTCTTGCCACTTGTCACTCGCCTCACATGCTCGTGCTCGATGAACCGACCAACCACCTCGACATTGAAAGTCGGGAGGCCCTTGTCGAGGCGCTGAATGCCTTTCCGGGGGCGGTCATACTGATCAGCCATGACGCGTATCTGCTGTCGCATGTCGCCGACCGTCTCTGGCTGGTGGAGAATGGTACGGTATTGCCTTACGACGACGATCTTGAAGCTTACGGAAACCAGATCCTTGCGAAAGTCGAGCCAGCGAAGGCTCAGAGTCGTGCCAGACGGACACCCGGTGCCAACTCGCGCTTGCGCGTGCTGAGGGCCGAATTGCGAGAATGTGAAATGCGCGTTCAGAGGCTCGTTCAGATGCGCCAGGTGCTCGCGCAAGAATTGTCCGACCCAGAGATTTATGCTCGAGGCCGCGCGTCTGAAGTGATCATGCGGCAGAAACGGTATTCCGAAGTCGAAGACCGTCTTGACCGGGCCGAAAACCTGTGGCTTGCGGCGCAGGAGAAACTCGAAAGGGCGGAGGCCAATCCGGCCACCAACGTTCGTTCTGACCGGTGACCGGTGACATTCGGGAACGACATATTGTTCGCTTACGACATGCGATTCCGAATACTGTCCTTCACAGTTTCGGTTTCGAATGGGTTCCGGACCATTTGCGCGCCCGTTCCTGACCACTCGTTTAAATTCAGGAACCCGGAATCTGCCTCCACATTCCGGGCAGGCGCCACGAAAGTGTCACATTTTCGGGCCGCGACCGACAACTTCGCGTGCTTGATCGAGTGAATTCCTTTTGACAGCCGCGAGATCCGCAAAAAGGCTGTTTCTAGGCCTTGGGCACCAGGGTGAATCTGTTCTGTTTTTTTGCCGGTATGCGGGTTTGACGCGATTGTCTTTCGCATTTCACCGTTGCGCCCTTTTTCACGTTAGGTGACGTCACATCGACCCCGGACAAGGCCCCACGGCACATGATTCTGCGCCCGGGGCTGTTTCCCGGTGGCGTTTCCGGCGATTTGGCGATTGCCGGACATGCCTGTTCACCCCCGTCTTCGAGGGTGGAGACAGGATAGGCAACTCAGGCGCGGGTGTGGTGGGTCTTCAGCCGAACGCCGTGCGCGGGCGGGTGTTGCCTGTCAATTTCAGCATGTCCAGGACCCGCCTGGGTTTTCGGGCCAGTCTGCGCGTGGTCTCGGCGACATTGTCGCTGGACGTCTTGATCAGGCCGATGGCGAAGCGCCGGAGCAGCGTGGCGTTCGCCGGGCCGTGGCCGGTGCGGATGCGGCTTCGGTCCTCGTCGAAGGTCATGTCGAGGATGTGGTGGTTGGCCTCGATCCCCCAGTGCCCGCGATTGAGGCAGAGCAGGCGCTCGGGTGTTGCCCTGTCCTCGGTCAGGCTGGTGATGCAGTAGGCCGTCTCCTTCGACTGTTTCCCGGTCTTGATCTCAAGGGTTTCGCGGTGGACCGCGAAGACCTGGCCTGTGCCGGGAAAGTCGGCGTAGTCGTTCAATTCACTTGAGACCCATATGGAGCGTTTCTCCTTGCGTCCGTGGTCGGGCTTGCACTCGGGCTCGACGAAGTCAGGCGCACGGCTGGCCATGATCTCATCGAGCGTCAGGCTGATATCAGAGAGCAGGGTCTTCTGGTTGCCCTTGACGGTGAAGGCGTAGTCTGCGCCGCGGTCGAGGAGGTAGGTGGCCAGTTTCCGCTGCGCCAACATGGCATCGGCGGTGATGGTGCGGCCGCTGATGTCGGGCAGCATGTCGAGCAGGGGGATGGCTGTGCCGATTTCGTTGGTGCGTTTCTCCTCGTCGTCCGCCCCCGGCCTCATTCCGACTTTTTTTTGGCGTAGGATTTCCTGCTGTCGTGGCCGACAACGCCCATGACATGGGTCTGCACGCCATCGGCATCGACGGCGCCGCGCATGGTCTTGCCGTCGATGGCCAGGGCACTGTCGGGGCCGCCGTGGTCTTCGTTCCATTGCCGCAGGGCGGCGTCGAACTGGTCCGGGCACACCCGGACCAGCACGTCGCGGATGATCGTCCTGCTCGGCGGGATGTACCGGCCCTGGTCGAAGCGCGGCCTGAAATACGCCAGAACCGCCTGGCTCTGGTCCTCGACCCACTCCGAGATCTCCTTGTAGCCGCGCATGCCGGCGAGTGTCGCGGCGGTGGCGAGCGAGAGCACCGATGGCAGGGCGTGCCGCCGCCCCTGCCTGCGTCGCGGATCCTCCACCTGCCGGAAGTAATCGGGCAGGGAGCGCATCTGCGCGGCGGTGAGTGTCATCTTCGGAACTCCCTTGTGCAGGCCGGGATCAAGGTGGGCCGTCCTCAGCCGGCGGCGCGCATCCCGGCGCAGTGGATAGAGAAAGACAAGCTTGGGCCGGTCGTGGGTGATGTAGCCGCTGCCCAGGCGGCCGAAGCCCCGGGTGTGCCCGACACAGAGCCAGTTGGCGGCGCGGTAGACCGTGCCCCGGTGATGAGCAGGATCCACGAACGTCTCCATGAGTAGGACTTCGTGGCCGAAGCGGAGCGGCCAGTCCCGCACCAGGCGCCGTGCGCACAGCGACAGCACCCGTGAGCCGAGGTTCGGCACCCCGCCGGGCAGAACCAGGAACCGCGAATTGTTGGTGACAAGGTGAAGGCGGCTGAACTGGCTGCCACGCTCCCAGCCGATCCAGTCATCCCGCGCCGCGCAGAGCAACGCAGATGCCGAAAACATCGCCAGCGCCAGCCAGCGTCCCCCACAGTGGGCGACATAGCGTATGGTCTCGCCTCTCGGCTGGGCGTCGCCGAGGAAATGATGCTCCTGCATCAAGGCGCGAAAGCGGGCCTCGTCCACCTTCGTCACCATCTCCAATGACACTTGGGAAAGATCCACCACGCTTTCGATCCATACCGCCTTGCCGCGAATCACCCATGGCTGACTGTAGACCGGTGCTGCGGGAGAGTCCACCTCCAATAGTCATGTCAATGCAGGTAAAGAAAAAAATCCGGAGAACGGATTTGCCTTGCCTTGGGCACCGAGGCCGGTTGACCTCTGCAAGCATCGATCGGATACTGGCGACAGAACCTGAAATGTCGGATACGCACCCGGCACAGTTGTGGAGCATTGGGCCTATGGAAATCCATCGTGCAGGAACTCGACCGTCCAGCGAGGGGCCTGGTGAGCACTTTTCCGGTCGCGTTCGTCTGGACCCAGTGATCTCGGCGCCCGATCCGGCGCGTGTTCGGGGTGTCACCGTCACTTTCGAGCCTCGCGCGCGCACTGCCTGGCACACCCACCCGCTCGGACAGGTACTTATCGTTGTCGCGGGAAAAGGCCGTGTCCAGACAGAAGGCGGTCCGATTCAAGACATGCTGCCTGGAGATGTCGTCTGGTTTGGTCCTGGAGAGCGCCACTGGCACGGTGCGGCACCGGAGACCGGCATGACGCACATAGCGATTCAGGAGGCAGTCGATGGTTCAAACGTAACGTGGTTTGGGCAGGTCACCGACGCCGAATACGCGGGCGAATCCTGAGGGAGGGCTCTCTCTCTTTGCCTGTCCCCGTCGGAACAGTGGCGGGCGGGTGTACCTGGGTGGACGGCAAATCCGAGGATATCTGGCCAGATCCCCAAATGGCATTTTCGGACCTCGAGCTGTGGTGGCACGCCGGGCGATTCCACAACCCGTTCGAAAAACTCGACGAATGTCACGACATGCCATGAAGAAGTGTCAAAACCGTGATAGAGTACGTGTGACTGGAGCCGGGTGGAACGCGACGGAGTGCGGTAGGGGACACTCCGCTCCGAAGAATTGACTCTGATATTGCCATGGTTTGCCGAGTAAAGTAACAGCGGCGCATCACGCAGGCGGATTCGGGCGACCACGATTGGGTGGCGTCCACCGGTTGAACATTTGTTCTTGATCCGCCGAGGCCAAACCGGAAAGGAAATTGAATGGCGCTTCCCGATTTTTCACTGCGCCAGCTCCTGGAAGCTGGTGTGCATTTTGGTCACCAGACGCACCGATGGAATCCCCGAATGGGCGATTTCATCTACGGTGCCCGAAATGGCATACATATCATAGACCTGACTCAAACGGTCCCGATGATGGATGCCGCGCTGAATGTGATTCGTGTAACTGTCGCCAAGGGTGGCCGGATTCTGTTTGTCGGTACGAAACGCCAAGCACAGAAGCCGATTGCCGAGGCCGCGCAACGCTCTGCGCAATTCCACGTCAATCACCGTTGGCTCGGTGGTACCTTGACCAACTGGAAGACGGTCTCGAATTCGATAGGTCGGCTTAAGGAAATCGACGACAGACTGGAGTCCGGAACCGAGGGCATGACCAAAAAGGAGCGCCTCGGAATTGAGCGCGAACAACGAAAGTTGCAGGCATCATTGGGGGGCATCAGGGAAATGGGAGGCGTGCCGGATCTTCTTTTCGTTGTCGATGTCCAGAAGGAATCCCTGGCGGTTGCCGAGGCAAACAAGCTTGGAATCCCTGTCGTTGCGATCGTCGATACCAATTGTGCACCGGAAGGGATCGATTACCTTGTTCCGGGAAACGATGACGCATCACGAGCGATAGCATTTTATTGCGATCTGGCAGCCCGTGCCGCCTTGGCTGGGGTTGAGGAACAGATGGGCTCGGAAGGTATCGATGTCGGCGAATTGGCAGAATTGCCAACTCAGGCCGAGGAGGTCGCAGAGACCGTTTCTGAACAACAACCGGCCGAAGCGGTAAAAGAAGATACCGATACTCAGGCTGTGTGAACGGGTAATACTCGCGCGTTGACCTCGCCGTGACCGTGACCGGGATCGGCCAGTGAGCGATTTGGTGTCCCAGGCATCCATCAACAACAAGAAAGAACTTTCGGGGGTACAGGAAATGTCTATTCCTGCAAAACTTGTGAAACAACTGCGCGACATGTCTGGTGCCGGAATGATGGACGCCAAACGGGCTCTTGTCGAGAACAATGGAGACATTGAAGCTTCGCTTGACTGGTTACGTACAAAGGGGTTGGCCAAAGCGGCCAAGAAGTCCGGCAGGACGGCTTCCGAGGGGCTGGTCGGTGTCGCTGTCAGCGACGGAGTGGGAGTCGCTGTAGAGGTTAACGCAGAAACTGATTTCGTTGCAAAAAACATTGATTTTCAACAGCTTGTTCGTCAAGTTACCGATGCCGCACTTGGTGTTGATGACGTCGAGTCCCTGAGGTCCGCCGACCTTGGTGGACCAACGGTCGAGGAAGCGGTCGCATCCAAGGTCGCGACCATCGGCGAGAACATGGGTGTCCGGCGGATGGCTCGATTGACGGGAGATCACGTGGCTAGCTACGTCCACAATGCAGTGGCGAGCGGTTTGGGCAAGATCGGGACGATTGTCGCGATCAAGGGACCAGACAAGGACACTGCACGAAAATTGGCCATGCATGTGGCGGCGTCAAATCCGGTCGCATTGAGCGAGGCCGACCTGGACCCGGAAATCGTCAAGAGAGAAAAGGCGATTCTCTTGGAGCAAGCGCGCCAGTCTGGAAAACCGGAAAAGGCTATTGAAATGATGGTCGCCGGTCGCTGGAGGAAATACTGTGAGGAGTTTACGCTCCTGAAACAGAAGTTTGTGATGGACCCTGAGCAGACTGTCGGGGCTATTGCCGACAAGGCAGGAATTGAGATTCTCGGTTTCGCGAGGCTGGAGGTCGGAGAAGGGATCGAAAAGAACGAGGAGGACTTTGCGGCCGAGGTTGCGAAGGCAATGGGCGGATAAAATTCGTTAGCGAAATCCGCCTCGTCGTGTTTCCCGGGAAATACCTGGACAGTTTGAACTGACGGTTTGGCAAAATCTTGTCGGTTTTCGACCTGATGCGGGGGAGGGGCATGGGACGACGTTGGTGCGTTTCCTGTCCTTGGGTCAGGTTCAAATGCGGTAGTGTTTCATACGGCAGGGTTGTCCTTCCCGCTTGTTTCACCGTTGATGAGCAAATCGATGGCTTTGGCATAGCTTTCGGCCCCATGGCCCGAAATGACGCCGAACGCGACCCGCGCAATATATGAAACCCTTCTGAATTCCTCTCTGGCCTGAACGTCTGTCAAGTGAACCTCGATGGTCGGAGTACCCGTTCCGCTGATCGCGTCCATGAGTGCGATTGACGTATGGGTGTAGCCACCTGCGTTCAGAACGATTCCGTCGAAATTCCCCATTGCCTCGTGGATCCAGTCAATGAGCGTGCCCTCGTGATTGGATTGCCGGCACTCGACACGAACTCCGCGGCTCTTGCCGTATTCGATGCACTTGGCTTCAAGGTCCTCAAGCGAGCCCGTTCCGTAGAGATCCGGATCCCTGATTCCCAGAATGTTCAAATTTGGTCCATTCAGGATCAGAATTGATTTCATGAGTCTTGAACTCCGTCATTGCTCAGGGATGATCTGGCATCCGATCTCCATCTGGGTGGCCGATGGTTTTCAATTTACCTTTGGCACAGTTTCGAATTTGGAATCCGCTGGACTCAGACCATCATTTTATCACCATGGACGAACGGAGACGACGAATTTTGACGAGGTGCGAGATTCCGACGACTTGAGTCGGCTGAGGCATCGCACTTTACACGTCTTGGCATGACTCCTGCCTCCCGTTCCGGAATTCACGGGAGCGGCCCCGCCACGGATTTCGGATGTTCTGTGTCACTCCCGGTCCAGGGCCTCTTGCCAAATGACGAAGTGCGTCTCTCGGAGTACATACTTGAGTTTACGGAAGAAAATCGTCCATGATGCAGAACGGCCGTACGATTGTCAGAAAAACAGAAAGAGGACAAGATATGAGTGGGAACGTCATCAATATCGAAATGGTTGAAGGATTCCAGAGAGTTCCAGAGGGTTCAAAGAGGTTTGGCGCCACGATTGCACCGATTGCTGATCGGGTCGGACTAAGTGATCTTGGATGTATGTTGTTGACTGTCGAACCCGGTCGCCGGGCGTTTCCCTATCATAATCATGTCGGAAACGATGAAATGTTCGTGATTCTTGAAGGGCAGGGTACGTATCGACTTGGTGAGTCCGAGTTTCCGGTAAGATCAGGTGACGTTTGCGGCGCGCCTCGGGGAGGTCGGGATACTGCACATCAACTAATCAATACCGGTGATGCGCCGTTGAAATATCTTGCAATCTCCACACGCAACGACCCCGATGTCGTCGAATATCCGGATAGCGGGAAATTTGCTGCGATTGCCGTATTTCCCGGGTCCGATTTCATGAACGCTCATCTGAGATTTGTGGGGCGCACGTCAAGTCAGGTCGATTATTTCGACGGCGAAGACATGTAGTAGCGCGGTGACGCGAGTACTGCGAAAGGTGCGAATGGGACATGTGTTTTTTTGCAAGACAGTTTTCTGGATCGAGCCATTTCGGATTGCGTCTTGCAACGATTGAAAAGGACGGCGCCGGTGGCAGGAACCCGCATGGCTGCGCAATGCCCGGAAGTTTTTGGCTGCGCGGACTTTAAACAGGGCCAGGATTGAAGCGCAGAATTGAACACGGAAGGGTCCGTTGCGTTAAGGTGTCGCCATGCTGTTCGGATGACGCCATGTTCGATTTCAACCAACCCGAATGCGCCTTTCCGGGCAACGGCAACAGGAATCGATGTTAACTGATGCGCCTCGTTGCATCGCCGAATTTTCTCGTTCTTCAGCTTTGAAGCGGCAGCGACTCGGGTTTGTTTCGGCAGAACAGGCTCAGAGTCGCATGCCGGAATGAGTTGAAAAAATTTACTTATTGTATTGAAAACGAAAGATTTTACGATTTCCATTCAGGATGACTGACTTTTATTTAACATAATATACATTATCGGCTTTAAACATGCCGGTGTTTCCGGATGTTCGCAAATCAACTGGATGCACCTTTCCCGCCGTTGGCCGTACGGTGCGCGTGGGCCTGTCCGTCCCGAATGAACGCAACTCGCGTCGGTCCGCAATCCGGCTTCCGGCGTCAGGTTGTCGACACCAGAGCATTGAATGCGGATGATGCGTGTGAGTGCGTGGCCATGGAAGCGGCCGGCGCGTGCGACCTCAGGGTGTCACTGGTTGTTGGACGTTGTTGTGGCACGACCCGACGGCATGAATTCCTTTTCCCTGGACGATGGAAGACACTTCACCGGGCAAGCATGAGAGGTTGAGGTCTTGCCCCTGCGGTTGCTGCCGTTACCGCCTGCCCGACTTCCAGGGAACCCACGGCAATCGAACAGACAACCTCGCTGCCAACCGTGCAGAATTCGGTTTTGCGGAGCCCGTTCCGAAGTGCTCTGATCTGCGTGCGGCCGTGATCGAGTGTTCGCAATCGGTTTCCAGGAGAGACTGTCGAGGTTACCTTTATGTCGGTGTGCGGCGTCCTGCCGTTTTGACATGAAGAAAACCAGCGTGTAAATTCATGCCGATGTACAACGGCGATGGCGTCGCCGATTTCGTATGTACACCGCCGTCGGGTTTTGGAAACGACGGAACTGTCCTGCACGCCCGGATGTCACCGCAAGAGGTCACATGAGTGACCCGGGCATGGAGACAACAGTGACTGCGAGAGAACGTCCGTCCAGACTATTCTTCAAAAACGGCAAAAAGACCAAACTGCCCTTCTCGAGGCTTGAGTACGAACGACGCCTCTTGACGCTCCGCAAAACGATGGACGAGCGGAACATACCGGCAGTTCTCACAACTTCGATGCACAACACTGCGTATTTCTCGGGATATCTCTATTGCTCGTTCGGCCGTCCCTACGGTTGCGTGATTACGGAAAAAGACTGCACGACAGTTTCTGCGAACATCGACGGTGGTCAACCGTGGCGCCGATCACTGGCAGAAAACGTGGTCTATACCGACTGGCGACAGGACAATTTCTGGCGGGCAGTTGCGGAACTCGTCGGACCTGCGAGGCGGGTCGGAATTGAGTGCGATCACCTCACGATCACAATGATGAGAAAAGCGGAAGAGTTTCTGCCGGACGCCGAATTTGAGGACATATCCACGGACACAATGTTTGCCAGGATGATGAAGTCGCCGGAGGAGATCGCCCTGATCCGGGACGGTGCACGCGTGGCCGATATCGGTGGCGAGGCGTGCCGCTCCGAGATTCGTGCGGGCGTGCTGGAGTTGGACGTCGCCGCCGCGGGTCGCGACGCGATGGAACGCGAGATCGCGAGGTCGCATCCGAACAGCGAAATCCGGGATTCATGGGTTTGGATCCAGTCAGGATTGAACACTGATGGAGCCCACAACCCGCTGACTGCACGCCAATTGAGGATTGGGGATATCCTCAGCATGAACTGTTTTCCAATGATTTCGGGGTATTATACGGCCCTCGAAAGAACGCTCTATCTGGGAGAACCCGACAATTCCACGCTACGCATCTGGCAAACAAACGTCGCGGCGCACGAACTGGGATTGTCGCTCATCCGCCCCGGCATTTCATGCAGCGAGATTTGCACGGAAATCAACCGGTTCCTGGAAGGCGAGAACTTGCTGGATTTTCGATCTTTCGGTTATGGCCATTCCTTCGGAATTCTTTCCCACTACTATGGAAGAGAAGCCGGTCTGGAGTTCCGGGAGGACATTGGCACTGTATTGGAACCCGGCATGGTCGTTTCAATGGAACCGATGCTCACGATTCCCGAGGGAATGCCGGGTGCAGGTGGCTACCGTGAGCATGATGTCCTTCTCGTGACCAAGGATGGTTCCGAAAACCTCACGGGTTTTCCTTATGGACCCGATGCCAACATCATCTGATCTCGACAATTCCTTTTTTTGATCCTCAAGATACAAATTGAGTTGAGCAAGCAACTCGGGCTTTTCTGGAACCGAACGGCTTACTGGAACCGACCCATGACCGGGACATCATATCGAACCTGAGCACAGAAACCCCTGGACCTGCCCGAAACTTGGACACGATCAACCGAATTCGAGAGAGATCTTTCCCATTTGACTCGCTTGACGTCAGTCAAGCTCAAGCGCGAACTCCAATCGGGACCGGATCCGGTGTCGTCAGTTTCCCTGGCTTCCGGTCCGGTTGCAGAGCGACTCGCGGCGGACGGTCGGCAATAGAGCCGAGAATCTGGATGATGTACAACGCATTGTCTAAAATGGTCAGGTTGAACAGTTTCTGTGTCGGCTGCCTGATAGGACTGGCCCCCCTGCCCGATTGGCTTGGAGAGCCGGTCTTTCCGGCAATGGAATCTCGAGAATGATAGATACGAATTACCCAAGAGAGGAAGCGGCATCGGAAACAGGATTGCCGTTCCTGGACTTGGCGTCGCCGCGGTTTTCGACCCGATCTGAAAAAGTCCGGCAGGCTCGACGCGCGGCATGGTGCGCGCGGACGCCTTACGGCCTCGCCATACTGCGACATCGGGAAGCCGGCGAACTCCTCAGGGACCGACGCGTCCGCCAAGGCAGTCACGCCTGGCCAGGATCAAATGGACTTGCCGGCAGTTTCGCCGAGTTCTGGGAACGGAGTGTTATTGCTCAGGAAGGTGAACGACACAAATCGCTTAGGATGATCACCTCTGCCGCCCTTTCGGTGAAGTTCGTTGAGTCGCTGAGACCGGCTTTCCGCAAGATCGCTCGCGATATCATTTCCGGGATGCCCAACAACAATTGCTGCGAGTTCATGCAGGATTTTGCCAATCCGTTTGCGTCGCGGGCCATGTGTCTGCTTCTCGGCCTGCCCGCAAGCACCTGGCCATCGATTGCGAGAGATGCAGCTAGTCTTGGCCTGGCAATGGGCGTCAATTGCAAGGCTCACGCGTTCGCAATTAACTCAGCATATGATCGCCTCGAAAAACTGGCCCACGACCTTGTTTCGGAAGCCCGGATCTGCGACGATTCTCACAGTCTGGTCTCCCGGTACGTGTCGCGGTGGGGTAACCATTGTTTGATCCACGACAGCGACCTGATTGACCTGGTCGTTATCACGATATTCGGTGGCGTTGACACAACGAGGTCGCAGCTCGGGAACTCAATGGCGTTGTTCTCTGAACATCCCGAGCAATGGCGATTGCTTCGTGGAAACCCTGATCTTGCTGCGAATGCTGTTGATGAATCCATTCGCGCGTTTCCAACCACGACCTGGGTTACACGTGAAGCGCTTGTCGATTTTACTTTCAGGGGTCATGACATCCGTAAGGGTCAAACCCTGCACATCCTGGTTCACTCTACATCGAGAGATCCGGAAATCTGCGGGAATCCGTCATTTGACATCACCTCGCCACGAAAATCCCATTTTGGGTTTGGTGGGGGCGCACATCACTGCCTGGGTCACTTGGTCGCGAGAACCGACATCGCGTGTGCATTGCTTGAATTCTCCCATGCTTTCAAATCGATTTCGTTGGCAAGTGAACCGCGCTGGCTGCCAGACAGCGGAAACACGGGCCCGATTTCGCTTCCACTCGTCTTGTCCCAAGAAGTGCCCTGACTGGCAGAAAATTGGAATCTGAATTCGCAATGGAGATTCCGTGGCATCCAATTCGCGACTCAAGCCCCTGAACTACAGGAATTAGATAATGGGTTGAAACGATCTGGTCAGCTTGGCGGTGCTGGTCCGTGAGACGGTAGCATTTGGTAAGGTAGGGTCGAAGGGTCAGAATTCGACACCTAACAACAAAACTGCGCGCACAAAGTTGACAATCTTTGTCTATCCCGTAACTCAAGTAAGTCAGATTTAATCACTTACATAATGGAGTACACAAGAATGAAACAAGCGAGAGAATTTCTCGTTCGTCAAGCCGCTGCACGGGGCAAGTACTCTCACTTATATCACCACCTTTCCACAACGGCCCGACGCGACTGGAAGGCTTCGTTCGGTGAGATCGAGAACATTCTGGGATTCGAACTACCGCCATCAGCCCGTCTCTATCGGCCTTGGTGGGCAAACCAAACCCGCGGTGGCGGCCACAGCCATGCTCTCGCCTGGCAGGCGGCGGGATGGAAGACTAGAGACGTTGACCTGGAAGCGGAAACACTTGTGTTCGAACGTACAGATACGGTGTCCGGTAGGCCGGCGGCCGCGACGAAAGAGCATCTCACGCTAGAAGCCGTCGCGCACGGAAAGTATGCGCCGCTCTACCGCCATCTACTTTCCTTCGATGCCGGGTCAGCATGGAGTACAACTTTTGCCGAAGTCGAGAAGATTCTTGACTTCCGTTTGCCGGCATCGGCCCGCATCCACCGACCATGGTGGGCGAATCAGCGCAGTGGCGGCCATAGTCACGCTCTCGCCTGGAAAGCTGCGGGATGGAAAACCAAGCAGGTCGACCTCGAAGCCGAGACCTTGGTGTTCGAACGGGTGAAAGGCGATCCCGCGTCAACCTCGAAAGCGACCATAAAAGACACGTTTGATATCGACCGGGACTTTCCTGCTACCGACATGGGCCCTTGGCCAGAGGGTTTCACTGCTGGTCGAGAGCAGATTTATGATGACGTTTGGCCTCTGTCGGATTGACTAGGAGACCGTTCGGGCTACGGCAACTAATGAGATGTTTGTTGACACCAACATCTTCGTTTCCGCTCGTAATCTGCAAGCACCGGCAAGCGCTGTCGCGCGCTCGGCGCTCGTTAAAGCACGGGACGAAGACGAGCCTGTCCGCATCAGCCGCCAAGTGATGCGCGAGTATCTGTCAGTAATGACTAGGCCGCAGACTTGGTCCAGGCCGCTATCCATGACCGAAGCTCTGAATGACTTTGCATGGATGGAGACCACGTTTGAAATTTTGGAAGACAGCCGGCAAGTGATGGACATGTTGGTCACGCTATGCAGGGATGTTCAGGTGGCCGGAAAACAGATCCACGACGCAAATATCGTCGCTACAATGTTGGCCTATGGCGAGCGGCGGCTACTGAGTTTCAACACTTCAGACTTCCGCCGCTACGAAAATCGCATCGAACTAGTATCATGACATCATTGAATTGATGGATAAAGCGACTTCAGCTTGATGCGGGCGTCCTCGGTCCGGAACCGCCAGTTGACCGGTTTTGCAGAAGCGTTGCGGTATTCCTGCCATGCGGCGACCTCGCTGATCATGGTTTCCCGATCCGGGATCCGGCGGTCAAGGCACTGGCGAGACAGTACATTGATCTCGATCTCGGCCATGTTGAGCCAACTGCCGTGTTTCGGCGTGTAGTGAACCTCGAACCTCCCGGCGAGGCGCGATGCCTCCGCCGGTTCGAAGGTATCGTAAAGCGTCGAAAGTCGATGAGTGTTCAGGTTGTCCATCACAAGTACGATCCTCTTTCCGGGAAAGTGAACATCGGCAAGATCCTTCAGCACCCTGGCGAAGTCCTGCCGGGTGCGGCGGTCGGTGACCTTGACATGGCGCCAGCCGTCGAGCGGAGCGTAGATCATGAACAAGTTGGCGGTGCCGTTGCGCGCGTACTCGAAGTCGTATCCGGCCGGCTGTCCCGGGCGCACCGGCAGCGGCTCGCGGGTTTCCTTCGTCTGCTGTTTCGATGTCTCGTCCACGCAGACCAGCACGGTCCCGTCGTCATGATCCCCGCTGTAGACATCGAGCACATCCTCCATGGCGCAGACGAAGTCCGCGTTCGCTTTCGGCGGAATGCACCAGCATGTCTTCAGCCAGGGCTTGAGGTCGTTTTTTTTAGGGTCTGCCGCACCGTTTCCCTGGAAATGCCCTCAACGATATCCAGTTCCACAAGGTGCGCGCCAAGCAGTTTGAGACTCCATCTCGCATGGCCCGGCGGCGGCTCCGAACAGGCCAGCATGGTCAGCTTTGCCTCACCCTCGCCGTCGAGCAGACGCTTCTTGCGGTTCAGCTGAACCTTGCGTTCCAGTGCCGCCTCAAGTCCCTCCATCACGCACTGCCTCCGCACCCTCTCTACTGTTGCGGTCCCGATCTCGAGAACCTCGGCAATTCCCCCGTCGCTGAGGCCGCCGTCAGGGCGGCTCTCGTCAGACAGAAGCAGAATGTGCGCCCGGCGGCGGCGCTCTTTGGAACCCTTGCCGCTGTCCAGTATCTCCTTCAAGTACTCGCGTTCATCTTTCTCAAGCCGGACCTTGTGGATTTTCTTGCCTGTCGAATTCATTGATTGCTGCCTCAGGAATACTCCCGTGACCAGCGCTGCATTTGCCGCTGAAACATCATCCGCGACTGCTGCCCGCCTGCCCGGAAGGATTGTTGCTTGTCATTGTTGCGGACAATACACACGGCCCGGCCGACAGGGGAACCGCCTCAGGCTAAAATCGAAGCATCATCATTCCTATGCTGTCAGGATACTAGTCGGAATTTCAGCGACATCCTCGGGAATTTGACTCTCAAATTCATTGTGCCCGTTCATCAGTGCCCTCACTCATTCTGGGAGTTCGCGATATCCAAATCCTAGATTCACCCTTTGAGCCATAGGTGCCAGACAATGGGCTTACACGGATTGACTGACTATGATTGGAGCATGATCGAACAAATTTAGTCGGACAAGCCAAGTGGCATTCCCAAAGTAGATTTCCGGCGCGTGTAGAATGGGGTTCTCCGAGCGCCCAACTCCAGCAATTCCGGCAACGCGCATCGGAACCTGCAGGAATGCTGCAGACTCCAAACTTTATGGTCGGCTACGAAGCTACGAAGTGCCGCAAGTCGCGGTGGATCTCTCTCTCGGAAACGAGAAATCGTGGGTACGGCGTTGGAATTGATCCAGGAATGTTCACGATTTGTCTGCCGAGAAAATTTGGAAAAACCGGAGGTGCAAGAGTCAGGTTCTTCACGTATCCGACGACCGGCATCTCGCTCCAATTCGAGATGGACGGTTTCGTGACTTTCCGCGATATTTTGAGCCAGTGTCGTCTTGCCGACCTGCCTCGGTCCAAGGAGGAGGACGCTTGTCTGGTATTCCAAGGCGTTTTCGACTGCATTCATTTGAGAATGCACGATCATACATTGCATTCATTCCATGTGACGGAAGATTTGCGAGGTTATTGTCAACGTCCGAAGTGCTGGCCAATTGAACGGCAATTCCCTATCAGCGGCACGCAAGCGGCGCTCTCACCTGCCATGGAGCCTCGGTGTCAGAAAAAGTCTCCTGGGTCGAACTCACTCTGAAATTCAATGACATCTCCAGTGGAGGCTTCGAGAATGAGTTCTGCCGCCCTGGTACCGCACTCCTGCCGAAAGGCATGGCTTGTCGCAGGCACGACCGGCATTGCAAGTCGAATTTCCAGGCCATTGAATCCGGCGATCGCAAGATCGTCGGGAACCGCCCTGCCCGCCTCCAGGCAATAAAGGACTGCCCCGCATGAGAGAACGTCACTTGAAAAGTAGAGGCACTCGATTTCGGGGTGACGAGACAAAACATGTTCGGTCAACGATTTCCCAAGCCTCAGCGACGAGCTACCCGAATAGAATTCTTCGGCCACGAGGGGGATTCCACGACGACTGAGTTCTTCCTTGAAACCCGAAAGCCGCTTTGCCGCCCGAAAGTCATTCGGCATGCCGGTCCCGACAAAACCGATCTTTCGAATCCCCTTGGACAGAATAATGCCGGCCGCGTCTCGACCAACCTTCGAGTGTGAAATACCGACGTTCATGTCGACCGGATCACCGTCGACGTCCATGATCTCTACGGTAGGTATTCCGGCATTCCTCATGTAATTCCTGGTGGCATCCGTGTGTTCAAGTCCCGCGACAATCAGTCCCGTTGGTCGCCAGGAGAGCATCTCGCGTACAGCTCTTTCCTCCGCTGCCAGATCATATCCGGAAACACTGATCGCCACCTGCTTGTCGGCGGTCGAAGCCGCCTCGGAAATCCCGGAAAGGACATCAGAAAAAACCATGCTGCTGATAGACGGAACAACGACGCCAATCAGGTCGACGTTTTTCGACGACAGCGAACTCGCAATGCGGTGAGGCACATAGCCGAGCGTATCTGCTACGGACTGGACTCGGTGAATCGTTTCCTCCGACGCCTCGCCGAGGCCGCGAAGAACTCGTGAGGCCGTCATTTCACTCACGCCAGCACGCTCTGCGACGTCCCTGAGAGTGGGTCTTATAATGGTCATAAAAACCCGTGTCCGCACATTATCGACGTCCTCTGTTTGGCCCTGCGAGCGTTCTTCCTGAACGCCGCGGTTTTCGCACAGTAGCGCAACTGCTACATGAGGTTGATCAATCTCGCAAACGGAAGACCAGCCACGCGGCTACGCAAGCTGTGCGAGAAATGCGTCTTGATTGACAACGGTAGCAAGGACCGTGATCGCGTTCACGCCTGTTTCGCTTTGTCACCATCGTACCTGTTCGTCGGCAACGAAACTCATGAATATTCATTCTTGAATATACATCGTGCAAACAGGAAGACCTGAAAGATGCCACTCTGCATTCGGGACGATTCCGCGGATGCACTGGCGAGAAAGGTCATGAAAGTGACTGGTGCTGCCAACAAGACGGAGGCAGTTTTCACAACTCTGCACGCACATCTCGAAGCCGTGCAGAAGAAAAACCACTCCTTGAGCGCTTTTGGGAAGTCCGATCCAGGGCTGACGAGATCGGCGCACCTGATCCCGTATTTGACATGAAGACGTTCAGGAATGACATGTGGGCGACGGGTGATGTTCATCAAAGCATCGGCCATCGTTGCGATCCTGAACGGCGAACCCGGCCATGAGGAATTCGTGAAGCGCATTGGCGATCAAAAGAAAGATCGCATCGTCTCGCCGCTCGTGCGATTCGAGGCTGCGGCCGCACTGGCCCGGTCGCGTTCAGGACCGATCCGCCCTAGGTCGACGCATTCGCCTAGGCTGAGCAGGTTGTGGAGGCGTTTTGCGAGTGTGTCGACGCGAAGGACATTGCCATCACGCTCGCGACCGGCCAGCGTGCCTTGCAGGCCGCGCGTGCATACAGAAAGGTCGTTGGCCATGAGGCCTCTCTGAATTTCGAAAACTGTTTCGTCAACGCGTGTGCATTGGCCCAAAATGCCCGCTTTTTCTGCAAAGGCAACGACTTCGCCGGAGCGGATCTGGCCTGAGCAACGAGGTACCAGCAGTCACCCTCGGGCAAACTCTGTCCCACATCCGAAAACTGGTGTAGAGTTGCCGCTTGCCGCCAAGACACACAGGGGAACTTGCGAATTGTCGAATTTCAGGCGACTGCAAATGAAATTCAGTCCGCGCCGGGCAATGGTCATCATCGCTGTTGTATCGCATCTGATCGGTTGCAAACGAACTTGCAAGGCCGCTGGCACCACCTTAGGACTCCGGGTTTATTGCCAAGGAATCGGGCGCATCGAGCAAGGGAGGCGGTCTTGCCAACACGACTAGCGATCAACGGGTTCGGAAGAATCGGAAGGGCTGCATTGCGTGCAGTGTTCGAGTGCGGGCGAAGCGACATTGAAGTCATCGCGATCAATGACATTGCGTCGGCCGAAACCTGTGCCCACTTGCTCAAATACGACAGTGTTCACGGACGCCTTGCGTACGATGTCACAAGCACGGATGAGGCAATCCGGGTTGGAGATTCTGAAATACGTGCAACGTCAGAGCGAGACCCCGAACGCTTGCCATGGGCAGATGTGGACGTCGTTCTGGAGTGCACGGGGATCTTTACTTCGGCGGATTCAGCGGGACGCCACCTGGAAAACGGGGCGGAACGAGTTTTGCTTTCGGCTCCCGGAAAGAATGTGGCCAAGACCATCGTGTTCGGCGTGAACCACGATACGCTCGATGCTTCGGACAGGATCGTTTCGAACGCGTCGTGCACGACGAATTGTCTTGCTCCGGTTGCCCAGGTTCTGAATGACGCATTCGGAATCGAAACCGGATACATGACGACTGTTCATGCCTATACCGGCGATCAAAGAGTGCTTGACGCCCCCCACTCGGACCTTCGCAGGGCCCGCGCTTCGGCAGTATCGATGATTCCGACCTCAACCGGGGCTGCACGGGCGATTTCACTCGTGCTTCCCGAACTCGCAGGACGACTGGACGGTTCCGCAATCCGTGTTCCCCTTCCCAATGTTTCCGCTGTCGATCTGAAGTTTGTCCCGTCACGAACAGTCACGTCGGAAGAGATCAATTCCGCGATTGTCGACGCCGCGAATGGTCGATTGAACGGTATTCTTGGTGTGACAGACGAGCCGCTTGTGTCGATTGACTTCAATCACGACCCGAGATCTTCAATTTTTGCGTTGGATCAGACCACGGTGACGGAAGGCGGGCTTGTTCGAATTCTGAGTTGGTACGACAATGAATGGGGATACGCGAACCGGCTTCTGGACACGGCGGAGGCGATGGCAAGCGTGTGACAGCCGCCGCGCGCTCACGCATACATTGGCGACGGTACCGGACAAGCCTGGATCGGGCGTAACGCCGACGGTTCAGTCGCTAAAGACTGATGGTCAGGCCCGCCAGAGATTCAGGCACCGAAAGGCCTGAGCCCGGATCGACGTTTCCAACCTCAATTGGCCACATGCGACACATTCGTTTTACCCTGATCAAGCGATGACGCATTCCGAATGACTTTGAGGATATCAAGTCCCTGCTGGGCAAAAAAGTATGGCAGGTCAATGAAAATCCAGTTTTCGGCGAGCCTGTGACCTTGGCGCCTGTACAGGTCAACGATTCGCATATCGGCAGCAACGTTTGTCGCGGGCATGCCGAGAAATCCCCCGGTGCACCTCATGGTCAGACTCGGGTAACCGAAAAAGCCGCCGTACCTGCCTTCACCGATCCGACATTTGTGTTCGGTATGGCGAACATACTCCAGCCCATCTTCAAATGGCTGGCAATGTCCGCGCCTATATCCTCCGAAGAACGCGCTTGCACCTATGCCGCCTGGGCCGAACCAGCACATGTCGGGGTGCCAAAATTGCTCCATGTGCCCCTTTGGTGAATGGACACGGTTTGCTCGCAGATCGAAAATCATTGCTTCTATCAGATCGAGTGTTGCCTTCCCTTTCGCGGGATCCTGCGGATCAAACATGAGGCCGTCCTGGGTTCTTGGTCCGGGAGTCAGGATCGATGTACCGGTTTGCAAAGGAAAATACGTGATCCCCGACTGTTCCATGAGATTGAGAATGTCGACATAATATGCAGATTCTGCGATCTTTTCTGACTCAATCCTGTGAAACTCGACATACCGCAGGAAGGCGATCCTGCGTGTCGCGGCAAGGCCGATCCAGTCTTCGTCCCAAAGGCCCATCAGATGGCCCATTTCGACGACCCACCTTGACGAACCGCCATCGATCGAATTGAGTCCGGCCATGAAAATGTCGGGCCGCCTTTGAAGCTGACCGAAGGCGGATTTTAGGGGAGACCAGAAGATCCTGGCAACAGCCTCCTGCCCCGCCTGTTCATTGAATGGATATACGCCTCGCCACCGGTAGTCCGGCTCGGTCCATTGCTGAAGGACAGTTGCGACGTCGTTTGGGCCTGCCGCGTCGATTGCCGCGTTGGCAGCAAGGACAAGGTTCTTTTCGGACCGGAAGTCAGACGCGGTCATGGCGGGTCCTGGCGATCTGAATCATCAGGTCAAACTCATTGAACAGCTGCCACTCCTGCCGGATGAGGCCACTCTCAACCCGCCATTGCGTAATTCCCCAAATCTGGCACGGCGTCCCTGTCGGTTTGCCGTAAACGGTTCCCCCGGAGTGGATGCCTTCGGCGCTCCAGCGTGTCGAAATCAGCCAGCCGTCCTGGTCGTTTCCCATCCAGTAGACTTCGTCAACCTGCATGACGAGATCCGGAAACGCATCTCTCAGTTCGCTCACGTACAACCGGTAGGAATCAGTACCCTTGAATGTCCTGAGCGACGTTCCTTCGAAACCGAAATCGTTCGCGTACGCTTGTTCGGCCTTCCTGACTTCTCCATTCCAGGCAGAGTCGTGGATCTGACGTGCGAAAAAGTCCGGGTCAAATCCGTCGACGGGTTCGGCCCGGGAAATCGGCGTTACCGGACTGGTTGCCGATTTCAACTCACCCCAGACACGGTCATCACGCGGCCAACCCTTGGGTGGATTGGAAACGAGACGTTCCGCTTCCTCCCAGGGATCCAGACCAATCTGAAGCAGCATGGCGGAAGTGTTGTAGAGTACATGTTCCAGGAAAATGTCATTCTTCAGGGAGACACAGTTCGCAATCACCAAGAAATCGACCGCTTGCCCTGTTGGTGGGCCATAACGGCTCGGGCCGGAATTCGTGCCGGTGATCCGTGTCAGGTGGGACGTGTGAAATCCGACTTCGTCATCACCTGCCCAGATGACTTCCTCCGCATCGAGGACAATGTCGGGAAACGCGGATGTCGTGTGATGGGTATCGTCGATGATCTTCTGGTTCCCGGACTGCAGGCCGTAGTCATCAAAAACAATTGAATCCGGCGCGTAACAGTCGCCGATATACTCGACATTCCGATTGTCGGTTTCCCAAATTCGGTGCGTGATTCGCACGATATAGTCGACGATGTTTCTGAATTCGGGATGGAACCCGGAGAGTTTCTGTCCAGGGCCATGGTCGGATGGAATCCTGACTGTCCGGCCGTCGGTGTAGCTTGCCAACGAAATTTCGTAGGAACCCGGCATATGCGATCGGGTCAGTGCCCGTGCGGGATGATGTGACGTTCGGTTGCCGATCCCGGTGTTCTCGGTATTCATTCAAGGCTCCCCGACGATTGTTTCAAGCGAGTCCTCTCCCAGCATCGTCAGAAAATGCAACATGTCGATGAAGATCCAGTTTTCCGCAAGTTTCTGTCCTTGCCTCCTGTACAGGTCAACAACCCTCATCTCGGCCGGCGTGTCCACGGGAGGAAGCCCGAGGAATCCGCCGGTCGACTTCATCGTGAGGCACGGGCGCCAGAAATACGCGGCGTATTGCCCTTCCGCGATAATGCACTGGGCATCCATGGCGTCGATGAACTCAAGGCGTTCTTCAAACGGCCGTGTATGCCCGCGCTGATAACCTTCGAACCCCATGCAGGCGCCTATTCCGGTTGGCCCAAACCAATTCATGTCCGGATGCCAAAAACGTTCCAGATGAGAGTTTGGCGAACACATTCCCCCATCCACGAGATCATCAAGCATGGCCTTTGTCAGTTGGTACGTCTGACGACCATCCTCGACCGGTTGTCTTTTAGTAAGCACCCCGTCATGGGTTCGCGGTCCGGGCGACATCAACTGTGCCGCCGTTTGACTTGCAGCGTACGGGTTCAAGCCGGCCTGATCCATGATCGACAGAACGTCCAGGAATTCGATCGTCTCGACAATTTCCCCGTCGGAAACGCGAAACGCAGATGCAAAGGGAAGGTGAACGACCTTTCTTGTTGGAGGAATGCCAAGCAAGGGTGAGTCGAACAGGCCAAGGATCTGACCCATGGCAACAACCCACGTTGCATTCCCGGGTTCGGAATCGTGGTACCCCGCAATCAGGATATCCAGCCGCCGCTGGACCCGTCCGATCGAAGATTTGAGGGGAGTCCAGACTGTACTTGCCAGACGCCGGGGACCGGTCAGTGAATTGAACGGATGCACGCCACGGTAGACGTGTCTTTTGGCATGACTCCGCTCAAATTCAATGATCGTCTCTTCGCCCGCCTTCGCTTCATCGAGTCGCCGAAGGTGATCCAGTACGACGGTTTTTTCCTCGGAAAAAGGACCTGGCGCGACGGTTATCATGCCGCGGTCATCCTTTTACGGCCCCCGCTGTCAGACCGCTGACGAGTTGACGCTGGAAGAACAGCACCAGGAAAAACAGTGGAACGATTGCGCTGACGACAGCAGATACCGCGAACATCACGTTCCCCTGTTCGCGTACGGTCCCGAGGAAACTGGCGATCTTGGGAACCATAGTCTGGTTTTCCGAGGACAGGAGCATGGAAGTGATTGCAAAGTCGTTATAGGCCAGCAGAAAACTGAACAATCCGGTCGTGATGACGCCGGGCCACATGACCGGGATGATCACATGCCGGAAAGCCTGAAAGCGTGTACAGCCGTCGACCATCGCGCTCTCGTCCATGTCTTTGGGGATATTCAGGAAAAATGAATGCAGCATCCAAAGCGTGAACGGCTGGTTGATCGCGACAAGGACAATGATCGTGGTCGAGAGGTGACCCCAGAGGTTCCACTCGAAAAACGGCAACAGGTATCCCGAAACCAGCGTGATGTGAGGCATCGCCCGAAAAACCAGGGCAGCAATCAGTATCCAGAATGCATAGCGAAATCCGGACCGCGCGAGCGCGTAACCGCCAAGGGTCCCGATGGTCAGTGAGATGATGACTGTAAAGGAAACGACAATCGTCGTGTTGATGACATTGCGCCAGAACTCCTCCTGAATCCAGGCACCGAAATAACCGCCGCCGGTAAAGGCGTCCCCTGTTTCCGCAATCGTCAGGATGCCGTAGATCGCGTTCCGCCAATCAGCCTTGGAAAAGAAATCGCCCTGGACCTTGAACGATCCCCAGACCGTCCAGACAAATGGACCGACGGCAATCAGCAACCAGAGCACGATCAAGCTCGTCGAGAACCAAACCAGGAGGCTGGAGCGACGTTGTGCGGGAGTTGCCACGCTGTATCCCCTATGCCCGTTTCAGATTGAAGTCGCGCCAGGTCCGCACAAGCACCGGGGCAAGAAGAATACAGACACCGATGATGGTCATGACTGACGTCGCGGCGGCAGAACCGAAAAGCTTGGCGTCGCCAAACAGATCATTGAAGATGATCCACGAAAGCGATGTTGCCTTGGCCGAAGCTGAAAACCCGACGATGGGTTCGAAAACCCTGAAACCATCCATCAACTGCATCAGAATGATGAATATGGCCAACGGCATCATATACGGGACGACAACGTAGCGAACTCTCTGGAATCTCGATGCCCCATCGATTTGCGCCGCCTCGATCGTCTCTCTCGGGACGGTCTGGAGACCGGCATAGAATACGATGAAACTGAATGGTGTGTTGTGCCAGATCCCGTAGACGATCAGCAAAATCCAGGTCAATGGAGCAGACGCCTTCAGCGACAGGTCGTCGTCGTCAAAGATGACCTGAAGTGTCGCACCGATGATTCCATCAGCGTCGACCATCCAGAAAAGGATCAAGGACCCGATAAGAGGGGTCACAATCATCGGAAGCAGCGAAGCAAAAATCGTGGGTCCCTTGACGATTCGTGGCAGCGCGTTGACGCCAAGTGCGACAAGCAGTCCAAGGATGAGCACGATTGGTGCCACGACAAAGGTATACGTCAGCGTAAAGAACAACGCCTTGTAAAACGGCAGATTGTACACGCCAGCAATAAATCGCCCCCAGTTTTTCGACGAACTCCAGACTTCCGCGACCTCAGAGAACGCCAGGTGATTGCGGTTTGTATAGGTGAGAAGCCCATTGAAGCGTCCTAGTGGCGCGTCTTCGAGCAGTTTTCCGGTGGCTTCCGTATCGACCGTCAGCTCAGTCTCGCATTTGAACGGGTTGCAATTCTCGGCCTCGATCATCACCTGTTCGTGTTCGACAAAAAATGACTGGACCAGGACAGAAATGATGGGCAGCGCGATGAACAGGATCATCGCGGCCAGCGTTGGCAGCATGAACCATGCAAACGTACGATGCGGCATGTCAGATGCGCTCCGTTGAGCAACCGCTCAGTCAGGTCTGAACGTGCGGATGCGCCCGGTCGAAGCCGGACGCATCCCTTGTCGTGTCAGATCACAGGAATCCCTGTTCCTTGGCGGCCGCGACATAAGAAGCCTCAACGTCGATCAACGTCTGTTCCGCCGTTTCGTTGCCCTGGAGGAAGTCGGGCAATTCCGTGAAGAACGCCTGGTGCAAGAGACCCATGAACGGAATCATCGGGTAAGGTTGGGTTCCTCCCGCTGCTGTCAGTGCGACACCTTGCGCCGCTTTGCCTGGAACATAGGCGTCCATCAACCAGACAGCCGCGTCGTTGTTCGCCTTGACCATTTCATCCGAAATTCCGTTGAGCATGGCGATGAAAGTCGCTTCCGCGTCTTCGTCCGAAATGTTTTTCGCAATTGTGAAGCCGTCCCACCACAGCGATGAAGCCGGGGTCGAGCCACCTGCCACCATTGGTGCCGAAGCAAGAACCGTATTTTCGACAACCTCTGGCGTCGAGCCTTCGTCATCGAGAAGTTGTCCGCCGGTCGATCCCCAAAGCTGCGCAATTGCCAGATTCCCGGCTTCCCAGATCGGGGCGACGGTTGACGTATTGTACGTCAGGAAGTCGGGGTTTGTATATTCGGTCAGTGCTTTCAACATGTTGAGGGTGGCGATGCCAAGCTCGTTGTTGACGGCAGGTTCGGCCGTTCCAGGCTTGAAGAACTCGCCGCCGTGACCGAGGTACATGTTCACGAACTCTTCTCCGAGATTCCAGTCAGCCTTGAATAGCGCCGTGAACGGATATTCCATGATTCCTGCTTCACGGATGGCCTGAAGAGTCTCGAGCACTTCCTCGTAAGTGGCGGGGACTGGTTTCCCGACTTGGTCAAGAATGTCCTTGCGCACGAACAAATGTTGGGCATTGGCCATGAAAGCGATGGCCATGATCTTGCCGTCAACAGTGATCAGCTGGCTTTTTTTCAGGTGCTGGCCATGTTTCGCGACCAAGTCATCAAGCGGCCGGATCAGGTCGTTGTTGATCAATGGGACGGACGAAGAATTGGCGACGATCACGGCGGTGTACTCGGCCGGGTCAGCGGTCAGCGCTGCGACCTGGATTTCACGGTGCTGCGCAGTGTGGTTCTTGGAGAATGTCACACCGTCTCCCGCGCATTCCTCGGCTGTAGACACGACCGCATGAAGGGCCGGGAAGTCATTGGCGAGCACGCTGATATTTCCACTCGAGATGCCGCATCCCGCGGTCGCGGTCCCGCCTGCGACGATCGTCGCTGCAGCTGCGCCGAGCAGGGTCTTCAGATTTAACATGAATTGGTTCCTTTTCTTGACATGAGTGAGATACGTGAGGGTAATGCCTGGCCCGTTGGTGGCAAGTTTCGATTGCACGATTCCAACGCGGCAAACATCATCCGGGTTAAAACTGGCCGATGCCGTTTACCAAGGAGAAATCACGTGGAAAACTCTACAGCCCGGTCAGCATCCTTTGGCGAGAAACGAGATCTACACCATTCTGATCCAGAAAATGAAGATGATCGATGAAGTTCCAGTTCTCGGCCAATAATCCGTTTTCGCGTCGATACAAGTCCACGACGCGCATGGTCGTCTGTTTGTCGACTAAAGGTGCCAGCCCGATGTAGCCGCCTTTTGAGCGAACGACAAGACTTGGCCAACCGAAGAAGCCGCCGAATTTGCCTTCGCCGCATTGCATCCTGTGGCCGCAATGATGTCCCCATTCCAATCCATCCTCGAACGGACCGGTATGCTGTTCGAGATACCTGTCCTGGGTATAGGGCGCGCCGATACCGCCCGGCCCCCACCAAATCATGTCCTCGGTCCAGTCGAGTTCCAGGTCTTCCTTTGTCGTCTTGACATCGGCTGACACGAGACGGTCAATCATTCGAAGGATCAGGTCCAGGGTCGCCTTTCCTTCACCGGAAGGCTGATCCGAGAAAACCAGTCCGTCATGTGTCCGTGGGCCCGGGGTAACCATCGTTGCACCCGTCGTTGGCGGCAGAGCCTCCGCCCGAGCCTGATGCATGAAATTGAGGGTATCGAGAAAGATCGTATTGTCGACGATCCTGTTTCCTTCGACCTGGTTGAACTCCGCGTATCTCAGCATCGTCGCTTGCCGCGTCGGACGAACTCCGAGAAATGGCCGATCGAAGAGGCCGAGAAAATGACCCATCGAAACCACCCAGACCGTGCGTTCCTGATCGACCCTGTTGCGGCCGGCGAAAAAAATGTCCTGCCGACGCTGCAAGGGAGAAAAACACTCCTTTATCGGTTCCCAGAAAAGTTCCGACGCAGCTTCCGCCCCGACAGCCTCGTTGAATGGATGGACGAAGTGAAACCTGCACTTCGACGATGTGCGCCGTCCCAGTGCCTCTGCCATATTCTCTTCCTGCGCACTGTCGACGTTGTCAAAGTGTTCGAGAACAACTGCCTTCGCATGGGCAAGACAATTCACATCAACCGTCACTGCACCCTCCCCCTGCTCGCATTCCGATTCAATCATCTGGTATCAAGAGTGACTGGTTCTGTCGATGAAATGCCTGCCAGATTTTTCGGATGGTCAGCCGCCCGATTCGGGCAAGCCGGGAAAGGTTGTCATGTGGGAAAAGATTTCCCGCTGTTGGCCGAATACTTCTCTGACGATCGGGAAATGTTCGCAGCCGTCTTTAGTGACGCGGACTCCCGCGGTGGACCGACAAAAGGCAAGTTTCTCGATCTAACAGCGCTCAAGGCGCCAACCGGGATGGATTATGACCATGCCTTGCTCCGTCCCGTTGGGACGTCCGCTTGAAAGACAAAAGATCCGATTATAACGGGCTAACCGTAAAACGATCTGCCGCACCGTCCGAGAATTTAACTTCGCATACACTGACATCTCGGAAGTGTCCCCCGGCCGTCTTGTACCGAGACCTGACCGTCTTCGACTGAAAAATCACGCGATGGCAAGAGGTCCGATCACAGGTCCGGCCCTTTTTCTTGATGACCTCCCGATTTGGCCACCGGGCCGCATCGGAAGCAACAGATCGCCCACAAAATTCTTATCATGGACGGGCTGAACAGTGTCCCTGCTGCACGGCACGAGAGACAAGACACTGACGTAAGGCTCCCTTTCGGCATATCGCCGATGCTCTTTGATGAGCCGGGTCGGCATGAGCTACGTCCGGGAAATCGCAGTAAGGAATACCTGTATTCGCGCCAAGGCATTCAATCGGGAATCGCCGACGGGCCTAGACAATTTCCGGTTGTCCGGGCATTAATATTGGCCAGTGGAGCTTGGAAAACGGGAGTGTGCACGGTGAGTGAAACACGATTTGAACCGTCGCCGGAAATTGTAGCGAAGGCACATATTGATGCGGGTCGTTATGCTGAGATGTACAGGCACTCGGTCGAAGATCCGGTATCATTCTGGGGCGAACACGGCAAAAGGGTCGACTGGATTCAACCGTATTCCAGAGTCAAGGAAGTTTCCTACGGTTGGCCCGAGGTGTCGATCCGCTGGTACGACGACGGTATCCTCAATGTCTGCGCGAACTGTGTCGATCGGCATCTCCCTGCCAGGTCGGACCAGACGGCCATTATCTGGGAAGGTGATACGCCCGGTAATGAGCGACACATCAGCTTTCGCGAACTCCACGAGCAGGTTTGCCGGTTGGCAAACGTGTACAAGTCTCTCGGAGTCAAAAAAGGAGACCGGATCGTTCTCTACATGCCGATGATCCCTGAAGCGGCCTATGCAATGCTCGCCAGCGCCAGGATCGGGGCGGTCCACTCCGTTGTTTTCGGGGGATTTTCACCCGAAGCCCTTGCGAGCCGAATTCAGGACTGCGGTGCGTCGCTCGTCGTCACGGCCGACGAAGGCCCAAGGGGTGGACGAAACGTACCGCTCAAGGCCAATGTCGACGCGGCGCTGAAAATCTCGGGCGATGTTCCGGTTCTTGTCGTCGGCCGGACCTCTGGAGGGCCCGGAAACACACTAGGACGCGATCACGACTACGCCACGTTGATGAGCGCGGCCTCAACCACATGCGCACCCGAGCCCATGAACGCTGAAGATCCGTTGTTCATCCTGTATACGTCTGGCTCAACCGGCAAGCCCAAGGGTGTGCTCCACAGTTCCGGCGGGTACCTGGTTTTTGCGTCGATGACGCATCAGTACACGTTCGATTATCACGATGGCGATGTTTTCTGGTGCACTGCCGACGTTGGCTGGATTACCGGGCACAGTTACATCGTTTACGGGCCGCTGGCGAATGGAGCAACGACGCTGATGTTCGAGGGAGTTCCAACCTTCCCCGATGTCTCACGATTCTGGCAGGTATGTGAACGCCACAAGGTCAACCAGTTCTACACCGCGCCAACGGCAATCCGGGCGCTCATGGCGCACGGTCCCGGGCCGGTCGAAAAATGCGATCTTTCCTCCCTCAAAGTCTTGGGAACCGTCGGAGAGCCGATCAATCCGGAAGCCTGGGACTGGTACAACGAGGTTGTCGGGAATGGGTCGCGGCCAATCGTTGATACCTGGTGGCAAACCGAAACCGGCGGGCACTTGCTGACTCCGCTCCCCGGTGCGACCTCCACCAAGCCAGGGTCCGCGACCAATCCGTTTTTCGGAATCGAGCCTGCGATACTCGATCCGGTGACGGGCAAGGAAATCGAGGCGACCGAGGCAGAAGGTGTCCTATGCATCAAGGACAGCTGGCCTGGCCAGATGCGGACAGTCTACGGCGACCATCAGCGATTCATCGAGACCTATTTCTCCGACTACAAGGGGTATTACTTTACGGGTGACGGGGCACGGAGGGATGCTGACGGTTACTACTGGATCACCGGGCGAGTCGATGATGTCCTGAACGTATCTGGCCACCGCATGGGAACCGCTGAAGTGGAAAGTGCGCTTGTCGCGCATGCACAGGTCGCAGAGGCGGCCGTGGTAGGTTACCCCCATCCCGTCAAGGGGCAAGGGATTTACTGTTATGTGACCCTGATGACGGGCGAAACGCCCACCGATGAACTGAGAATCGAGTTGAGAAACTGGGTTCGCAAGGAAATTGGCCCGATCGCGTCGCCGGACCTCATCCAATGGGCCCCGGGGTTGCCGAAGACCAGGTCCGGAAAAATCATGAGGCGGATTCTCAGAAAGATCGCCGAGGACGACTATGGAGCACTCGGTGATACGTCGACCCTGGCCGATCCGGCCGTCGTCGATGAACTGATCGAGAATCGAATGAACCGCGGTTAGGCGCTGAACCTGAACAAGGCACGGCGTGCAGGACGGATTCCTTGAATTCGGTCGAAACGGGGTTTGTAACGGTTGAAACTGCCCGGAGCAGGCCAGCGTGATGGCGATAACCGGTCGAACGTTCCGGAGCCCGATTGGCGCGTTGCAGCGGACCCTTGCGTTTGGCCATCAGTTGCCGAGAAGGTCGTGGCAAATCTCGAGGGCTTCAACCAATCGGTCAACTTCATCCCTGGTGTTGTAAAGACCGAACGAGGCCCGGCAGGTGGCAGTCAGTCCCAGTCGTT
The DNA here is from genome assembly GCA_963664045.2 of Paracoccaceae bacterium. Taxonomy (GTDB): domain Bacteria; phylum Pseudomonadota; class Alphaproteobacteria; order Rhodobacterales; family Rhodobacteraceae; genus JAPPHA01. The sequence continues at coordinate 244,878 of CAXXGT010000013.1, forward strand.
CCATTAACGGCTGAGCACAGTGGTGCCCGGCCCGGACCGCGATCCCTTTCTGGTCGACAATGGTCGATATGTCGTGCGGGTGACCTGCGCCCGCGATGGTGAATGAGAAGATCGCACCGCGGTCTGCCGCTCGCCCCTGCACGTCAAGCCAGTTGAGACCTTCCACTTGGTCCAGGACATAGTCCCGAATGGTTGCTTCATGAGACGCGATATTCTCCATCCCTAGGTGTTCAAGGTATTCCAGGGCTGCACCAAGGCCGATCATCGAGACGATCGGGGGAGTTCCAGCCTCGAACTTGTGCGGTGGCGTATTGTAGGCAATGCCATCACGCCTGACTTCCCTGATCATGTCACCGCCACCCATGAACGGCCACATTTCATCGAGCCTGTCTTCCCGAACGTAAAGCGCTCCCGAGGCTGAAGGGCCGTACAGCTTGTGCCCGGTGATCGCATAAAAGTCGCATCCGATTTCGGTGACGTCTACCGGCATGTGTACGGCGGCCTGGGATCCATCCACCAATATAGGAACGCCCAGGTCGCGAGCTCCTGCAGAGATTGCTTCGACATCCACCACGGTACCCAAAACGTTGGACATGTGCGTGACTGCTATGAGCCTTGTCCTTGGAGTGACGGCCTCCAGCACGGATTCCGGCACCAGTTCACCGTCGTCGCTGATGTCCACCCATCTCAACACAATGCCATTGCGCTCACGAAGAAAGTGCCACGGAACGATATTGGCGTGATGCTCCATGACGCTGAGGACGATTTCATCTCCGGGTTTCAGGTTCCGGGCTGCCCACGCGTATGAAACGAGGTTAAGTCCCTCGGTCGTTCCGCTGGTGAACAGGATTTCCCGGGAGTGCCGGGCGCCGAGAAACCTTTGGATAACCGAGCGAACACCTTCGTAGTTCTCCGTCGCCAGGTTGGACAGGTAATGAAGGCCGCGATGAACATTGGCGTATTCGCTGGAATACGATCTGGTTACGGCTTCAATGACCGCATTCGGTTTCTGGGCCGATGCTCCGTTGTCCAGATACACGAGCGGATTACCGTTCACGCTCGTTTCGAGGATCGGAAAATCCCTGCGAATCGTGTCGACATCATACATTCAGCCACCGACTCCCGGATGAAATCCAACCATTGGCAGGAACGCGACAATCGTCAATGCGATCAGGAAGAGTGTAAGGATGACGCCCATGACGACAGCCAGTCCGCTGCGAAATCCATGAATCTCCTTGATGAAACTGATGACGAGATAAAACGCGATTCCCAGTCCTCCAAACGTCACCAGCGACGTGACCGGCGGGAAGACCAGGACCGATACGAGTTGGGCAAGCTGAACGATCAGGAGCATGGCCTGCAGCCAGATCATCGCCCCAAGGCATTCCCGATAACTCCCGGTTCCTCCGAACACTTTTCCCACGCCGAAGATGAAACCCGCGACGATGAAAATCGTGGCAATCTGGATTATCGTCAGGTTGATTGGCGAGGCGATCAACAGCTCCGTCGCGCCATCCTGCATTGCCGGGGCAAGCTGAACGGTGAGCGTCGTTGCCAGCGTTCCCAGTATCGCTATCAGGAGCAGGCACTCCAGCCGCACAATCGGGGAAGTGTTCAGGAACCTGACCGCGATACGAACACCTTGACCCGGTCTCACGATGGTCAGGTACGCAAGATCTAACGTGTCCTTCAACATGCGGGGTTCCCGATCATCCATCCGGTTTCCCGAAGGATGCCTGCCTGAAATAGGTGGATCTGCTGCAATCGGATCCGGTTCGCGGCCCGAGTGCCTCTTGCGCATCGAGCTTGTACGCAGGCCTTTCCATGAACTCAACACGAATCAAGCACTGAATCCAGTACGAGAAAAACAGCACCGCTATCAGGACAAGCAGCGCTCCCGAAACCCAGGGCTGGAACGCCACCTCGACGATTCCGGCAACCAGTACAAGAGGCGACATGGTCAAGACGGCCCAAAATAGAGCCAAGCGTGCATCGCGCCAGTTTCCCCGGCCTCCGAAAACACGTGCCAGGGCATGCGACGCGGCCGCGATCGAATACAAGAGTAAGGGCGCCATCAATAGTGAAACCGCGAAATGAAAAGGCACGACAGCGTGCAAGGGAGGTGAACCGAAAGGAATAGACTCGCGGAACAGAGACGGCATTCTGGCAACAAACGCCAGGAAACACGCGAGCATGCCGAAAAACAGGATGCGATCATCGCCGATGTTCCTGGCTAGCTGGCGTTCGAAACTCAAGCGTGGGTGTCGGTACGCATTGAGGATTTCCGATGTCAGAGAACTCATGACCGGTGTCGCGCAATCCACTCCGCCAACCGACATCGAATATCTTCGGCGATGTCCCGATCGGAAATTTCGTCAACCGCTTCCTCGAGAAATGCCAGCACCAGTATACTCTCTGCTTCCTTCCGCGAGACTCCTCTTGACATGAGATAAAACAGCGCTTCCTCATCAATGGCCCCACTGGTCGAACCGTGTGAACACGCAACGTCGTCGGCGTAGATCTCGAGTTCGGGTTTCGCCAGGAACTGGCTGGTCTCATCAAGCAGCAGGCCCTTGCTGATCTGGTATCCGTCCGTTTTCTGAGCTCCGGGTTTCACAAGGATTTTCCCCTGGAAAACGCCTTTGCCGCCTACTCCGAGAACTTTCTTGAAAACCTGGCGGCTCTCGCACCGTTCTGCGTCATGGACTACGAAAACGGAATCATCGTGCAGAAACGCCCCTTCCCCTACGCAAACCCCGGCAACGGTCACGCGGGAATCATCCCCGCACAACTCGATAAACGCCTCATTGCGGGTATGCGACCCGTTGGCGGTCATCGTAAAGCTCCTGAGAGATGATTCTTCTGCAAGGCGCGCGAACATGTGTGTAATCGCGCGGCGCTCATGGTCGCGTCCTTGCACTCTCACGTGATCGAATGAAGCAGCTGCCTCAAGTTCAACCTCAAGGACCGTGTTCAGTCGGGCGGCGCCCGGACCGTTTTCGAGCAATGTCAACGACCCGCCCCGTCGAACAAGAACAACGGAATGCACGATCGCGTCTGACCGTTCGTTTTCGCGGAGATAGCTCAGGCAAACGGGCTTGCTGACCTGTCCGGTTACGAGAATTGCAAATCCATTGGAGGCTCGGGCGGAATTCAGGGCCGCAAACGGCCTTCGGACCGGATCCTGTCCCCTGGATTCGAGATTGCCGTAAATCGATTTCGCCCAGGAAATGTCGAGCGCCATGGCGTCCGCGATCGTGACGATGTCGACGTGTTTCAATGCCTCCCGATCCGAGAGGTCCGGCCTGAAGACACCGTCAATGAAGACGAGGTTCAGGCGGTCCGTCTCGTGAAACGCCGGCTGGACCGAGTCCATAAGAATGGAAACCCGTTCGCAGTCCGTCCTGGAAAAACCGTTCGGGCCGGCAAAACGCCAGTATTCGTCCTTTCGGGCGGGCAGTCCGATACTCCGGAACCGGGCCTCTGCGGCCGCTTGCACTTTCCCCCCCCAACCCGTGCTCCCGGGAGTGCCGTAGCTCTGGAGGAATCCTTCGACCGTGTCCGTTTCTTGTTGTCCGGTCAACATTTAGGCGACTTTCTTCAACAGGTCGGAGTATCCGTTTTCCTCCACCTTGATTGCCAGTTCTGGACCTCCGGATTCTATGATGCGGCCATCCGCCATGATGTGGACAACATCGGGTTCGACGAAATTGAGCAAACGCTGATAATGCGTGATCACCAAAATCGACCTGTCTGCTGTCCTCAACCTGTTGACACCCGCCGCGACGAGCTTCATGGCGTCAATGTCCAACCCCGAATCGGTCTCGTCGAGGATGCAGACCTTGGGTTGCAGCAGGGTCATCTGCAATATTTCATTACGTTTTTTCTCGCCGCCGGAGAATCCGGTATTCAATGGGCGTTTCAACATTTCCTGGTCGATTCCGAGATCATTCGCATGGGCTCGGACCCGTTTCAGAAATGCTCCCGCGGGAATTTCGGGTTCGCCTCGGGCCTTTGACAGCGAGTTCGCCGCCGTTCGAAGGAAAGTCATGTTGGTCACGCCCGGTATTTCGACCGGATACTGAAACGCGAGAAAAAGCCCCATGACGGCACGCTCGAACGGGTCGAGTTCGAGTACATCCTCGCCGTCTAACGTGACCGAACCGCGAGTAACCTCATATCCTTCGCGGCCGGCCAGGACATACGACAATGTCGATTTTCCTGACCCGTTGGGTCCCATGATTGCGTGCACCGTACCGGGCGGTAGGCTCAGATCAACGCCTTTGAGAATCGGCTTGCGCTCATCTTCGAGCGCAACATGGAGACCAGATATTTCGAGCATGTCAGACCTGCTTGTTGTTTTTTCCAGTGGCAGATGAACCCTGCCTTCGTTCACGACCCAAACCGAACCGGGAACCCGACTTGGCGTATTTCTGTACCAGCCAATAGAGGATTCCGGCAAAGACGCCCATGAGAACCGAAAAACCAATGTTCGGCAACAAGGAACCACCCATGCCGGTCGACCAGCCTATGAAGAAAATGACCCCGGCGGTTACGGCTCCATAGATGAAGGGTTGCCGAACCCTGTTCATCCTACAGAGCCTTCCAGGCTGATTGCGACCAGTTGCTGCGCCTCCATGGCGAATTCCATCGGCAAGGCCTGCAGAACGTCCCTGCAGAAACCGTTGACGACAAGGGCGACCGCCTCTTCCTCGTTCATGCCGCGTTGCTGGCAATAGAACAGCTGGTCTTCATCGACCCTTGAAGTCGTTGCTTCATGTTCGACGCGCGACGAGTTGTTCTTGACCTCGATATACGGCACCGTATGGGCACCACAGTTCCCCCCGATCAGCAAGGAGTCGCACTGTGTGTGGTTACGGCCGCTTCGTGCTCTCGGGTGCATCGAAACGAGACCCCTGTATGTATTTTGGGCGCGGCCGGCGGAAATTCCCTTTGATACAATTCGCGAACGGGTGTTCCTGCCAAGGTGAACCATTTTCGTTCCGGTATCCGCCTGCTGGAAATTGTTCGCGATCGCAATCGAATAGAATTCGCCCTGGCTTTCGGCACCGCGAAGAATGCAGCTCGGATACTTCCAGGTTATCGCAGAACCGGTCTCGACTTGCGTCCACATGACCTTGGAGCGGTCGCCGCGGCAGTCGGCTCTTTTGGTCACGAAATTGTAGATGCCGCCCTTGCCGTTCTCGTCACCCGGGAACCAGTTCTGAACGGTTGAATACTTGATCTCTGCATCTTCCTCGGCCACGAGTTCGACAACCGCCGCGTGCAGTTGGTTGGTATCGCGCTGCGGTGCGGTGCACCCTTCAAGATACGAAACATAGGATCCGCGGTCGGCAATGATGAGTGTTCGTTCGAATTGTCCCGTGTTTTCTGCGTTGATCCGGAAATAGGTGCTGAGTTCCATCGGGCATCGGACGCCGGGGGGCACATACACGAACGATCCGTCGGAAAACACCGCCGAATTCAATGTCGCGTAGAAATTGTCCGAAGGAGGAACGACCGTACCGAGATATTTCCGGACGAGTTCGGGATGTTCCCGGAGTGCTTCCGACATGGAACAGAAGATCACCCCGGCTTTCATGAGTTCCGCCTGAAACGTTGTCCCGACGGAAACGGAGTCGAATACGGCATCCACCGCGACCTTGCGTCCGTCAGCCGGTATATCGCCTGCGCCCTTCACGCCTGCCAGGATCATCTGCTCCTGAAGGGGTATGCCAAGCTTCCTGTAGGTTTCGAGAAGCTTTGGGTCAACGTCGTCGATCGACGTGGGTCGGGACTCCGACATCGATTTCGGCAGGGCAAAATAGTACTGGTCCTGGAAATCGATCTCGGGATAGTTGACCATCGCCCATTTCGGTTCCGACATCCTGACCCACCGCCGGTGTGCGGAAAGCCGCCATTTGGTCATCCATTCCGGTTCCTGGTTTCGATCGGAAATATGGCGGATGATGTCTTCGTTCAGGCCTTTCGGCGCATACTCGGTTTCGATGTCGGTCTCGAATCCGTATCGGTAGGTACCGACCGATCGCACCGCTTCGACGGTCTCATGATCGACACCTTCCCGGACGTTGAATTCACCTTCGTCTATGGCCACTTTGATCTCCGTGTTCAAATGCCGGGGCGATTACGCAGCGCGTGCCCTGCTGACCGCGCGGTGGCTGGATGCACTCCAGGCCTCGGCAAATTTCATCAAGTCTGTTTCCCGGGTCGAAGGACCAATGGAAACGCGAATCGCGCTTCGAACCGTTTGCGTGTCAAACCCCATCGCCTTTAGGGCCGGACTTCCGTCGCGGGAAACCTTTCCGGAACTGCAGGCCGATCCGGCAGATACCGAAAACCCTTGCAGGTCCATCTGGATCACCTGCGTTTCGCTATCCCATCCCGGAAGTGCGAAACAGCTCGTATTCGGCAATCTTGGCGCTCCACGCCCAATGAAGACGGCGCCCGGCACCAATTCGTCAATGTACTTCTCGAGTGAATCGCGAAGACTGGCCACGCGAATCCAGACCCCGATCTCGAGGTCGCGCGAGGCGGCCTCCGCCGCCGCACCAAACCCTGCGATTCCGGACAGGTTTTCTGTACCTGCCCGCAATCCCGACTCCTGGCCGCCACCGAGAATTTGTGGTGGTACGTCCCTGCCCTCGCGAACCACAAGTGCGCCGACGCCTGCCGGGCCGCCGATCTTGTGAGCCGAGATGATAGCCATTTCCGTTCCTGATGATCGGAAGTTGCATGCCGTCTTTCCGAAGGCCTGGGCAAAATCGGCCACCGCCAGTCCTTGCGGCAGTTGCTGCAGAATTCCGGTTTCGCTGTTCGCTGCCTGCGCGGAGGCGTTGCCGGGATCCGGAACGACGATCCGGCCATCTGCGGCCGTCTCGAGGACGGGCTCAGCCCAGGCAAGAACGCACTCATGTTCGACCCGGGCGACGCAAAGGTTTCGACCCGCCATCGCCAATGCGGCAGCCTCCGTGGCTCCGGATGTAAAGATGACCTCCGCGGGATGCGCTCCGAACGCCGCTGCTATCTGGGTTCTTGCACGTTCGACGATCGAACGCGCCGTTCGCCCCTCGAAATGCACCGACGACGGATTGCCGACAGTCCCGATCGCGCCAAGCATCGCGTCCCGGGCTTCCGGTCGCAGCGGCGCAGTCGCATTCCAGTCAAGATAGATTCGGTTCACTTTTCGTCGGCCATCTGAAGAATGTTGGGAACGGCGGGACACGGTGCGAGATGATTTGACGATATGTCGCTCAACCGCGTCTGATGCATGTATACATAGACCATCGCCGAAAGGCTTTCCCAGAACCTGTTGCTCAATGACTGAGCCCTGGTTCCGGATACTGCCCCGGACTGACCGGCACTTGTCGACAGCGCGTCCATCGTTTCATCGACGGCCGAAAGGATTTCGGAGACCCGAATTGAATCACACGACCGCGCGAGTTGGTAACCTCCTCCCGGTCCCCGAACCGCGTGAACCAGGCCGGCCCGGCGCAACTTTACGAACAGTTGTTCAAGGTAGGGCAATGAAATTTTCTGCCGCTGGGCGATTTCAGCCAATGGGACTGCCGTCGCCGGACTGGCCCCGGCAAGATCGACGAGAGCTACCATCGCGTACCGGCCTTTTGTGCTCAGTTTCATTACCTGGTTTCCTGGGTTCGCCCCGGTTGACGCCCGCGACCGAAAGCACTAACAGACATGTTTCCGGGGGAGGAGACTTCTTTAAGATTTTAGAATCATTCTAATTTGTTCCCTTGCAACCGTCAACCTGTCCTGAACCGGAGGATGGCTGGCACAATCCGGAGATGTCGATGCCGGAAGTGATCTTTCAGGGTCCCGACGGGCGCCTTGAGGGGCGCTATCACCCTCAAAAAGAGAAAGACAGCCCGCTCGGAATAATTCTGCACCCGCACCCGAAATTCGGCGGCACGATGAATAATCGTGTTGTCTATAACCTCCATTACGCCTTTTTCAGAATGGGGTTCACCGTTCTTCGTTTCAACTTTAGGGGAGTCGGGCGTTCCCAGGGGACCTATGACGAAGGTGTCGGTGAGTTATCGGATGCGGCGGCGGCGCTGGATTACCTGCAGGCACTCAATCCGAACGCGAAACACTGCTGGGTTGCCGGATTTTCCTTCGGGGCGTGGATCGGGATGCAACTGCTCATGCGGCGTCCGGAGATTTCCGGATTCATTTCGGTCTCACCTCCGGCCAACATGTATGACTTTACCTTTCTTGCGCCCTGCCCGGCATCCGGCCTGATTATCAACGGTTCCTCTGACAAGGTGGCTCCACCGGAGAGCATCGAGGACCTTGTGCGTCGTCTCCGTGAACAGAAGGGCATCACGATTTCGCACGAGGTCATTGCATCCGCAGGGCATTTTTTCGAAGAACCGAATATGGATACGCTGATCACATGTGTTGACGAGTACGTTCGCAGGCGGCTGACCGAAAACACGCGTTAGTGCCAGCCGAACCGGCCGAGTCCGGAAAGCCGGAAAAGTTATGAACTTGAATCTCCTGATTTCGACCGAATGTTGCTTTTGCCGATGTTCCGGTTCGCTTTTCGTACGATCTTGATATGCGTGCGCTGGGTTCGTTCAATGCCGCTTTGCCAATCTCACGGCCGAGGCAGCAGAACTTACCTTAGTGCTGGCCCGGGTTGACCGGGTTCTCGATCCCGAGTGGCTGCGGGAGGAAATGGCGGACTGCTATCGCGCGGACTAAGGACCGACCGGGCAATGCCCCGGGGTCGCGGTACACCAGCTTTTTTCAGCTCGCCGCCCGAGATCGCGCACGCGACGGCCGGTCGATGCGTGAGGCGCAGGCCAACATCGAGCCGTGACTCGTCCCGGGCGACTTACGTCTGCTTCCGGTTTTCCAAAGCGGAGGTGACCGCCTGCCGGCAATCATCCAACACCGCGATCATCGTCGGTGGCCGACCACGGACTGAATTCCTGTTTCACCGAATTTCGTAAATCTCACCGTCAGGCAAGCGTATGATCTCAAGTTCCCAGGACGAGTATGCTTCTCCCAGTTCTTTCGCGATTTCCGGTTTCACGTTTCGGCTGTGATCCGTACTCACCGCGTATTCCGACCCTGCGTGCCGGAAATGATGGGACGACTCTTCTCCCCCACATCACCCCGAACCGTGCGCAAGGAAAAAGCCACCTGAGTCAGGCGCAAGCGCTGCCGCGAGCAAAGCGTCCGACGAAACGACTGTAGACAACCTGGGGTCCCCCGTTTCTATGCATTTCGGGAGATCGTGTTCAGTCAGGCTCAAGTGACCTGGGGAATACCCTGAGACTCCGTCTATCGTCTGAAGCAGCGGGCCACGGTACAAGAATTCGGGTTCTTCGCCGAGGACTCCATAGAAGTACAACTGATCAGAGGAGTAGGTGCTCCTGCAGATCGAGACCGTCTTACCGTTCTCCAGCCCGAATCCGACAGTCATCTTTTCGGACGCACACCAGCCGATCGTCTCATGGGCCTGATCCGTTGTCGCCGGTTTTTCCGGCGACTGGGCGTCCAACTGGGTGCAGGAGGAGAGCAGGAACAGCATGGGCATGAGTATTGCATGCACAACGGTGGGTTGTGGAGGAGTTCATCGGGTCTTTCTCACCTTTTGAGTATAGACCGGCCGAGTCCCGTGATCTCGATTCGCGCACAGGACATGACCAAAACAATTGCCCCCGACTTGGTTTCCGATCGGAATACCCTGGCCTCCTTCGTCAAGGGGTGCATGTTGTTTCGGCACTCGTCGCCGATCTCGGTTCATCTATTCTGCCGCCTTTAGTCGGACCCGAACAACCGGTTGTGGACGGTACCGACAAGGCGAGGCCGCGAACCGAACGAACTGCCAGAAAGGCAAACGCCTGTGCCTCCAGCATATCGGAATTGAGCCCGACATCCTCGACCGGCGAGACCGGTGCCGAGAGACGTGTTCTCAATTCAGACATCAATGTCCGGTTCTTGCTCCCGCCACCCGCTGCCAGAAAGCGACTCGGGATTGCAGGAAGAAATTGCTCGGAATGAGCGATGGCCGCAGCCGATAGCGCGGTCAGTGTCGCTGCAGCATCTGAATCGGGCAAGGACTCGACACGATTGAGCACATCAATAAATTCGTTCCGGTCCAAGGACTTAGGGGGGGTACGATCAAAATAAGGCCGGGAGAGAACGTCATCGACGATGGCGCGATCGCTTTTGCCCGTCGCCGCGAGCTCTCCGCCCTTGTCGAATCCCTGATTTCGACGGCGCGCCATCAGGTCATCGATCAGTGCGTTCGCCGGGCCGGTATCGAACGCAATGAGTGCGCCCGGTGCCTCCGGTTCCGGGGCAAGCGGGTCTACAAAGGTCAGATTTGCCACTCCGCCAAGGTTCAGGAATACGACCGGGTGGGTTTCGCCAAGCCATTTCGCACAAGCAAAATGGAAAACAGGGGCGAGCGGGGCCCCTTCCCCACCATGAGCCATGTCCCTGGTTCTGAAATCCCAGACAACCACTTGTCCAGACTCGTCCGCGAGCCGTTTCCCGTTTCCGATCTGGTGCGTTCTTTTCAGTTCAGGGGCATGCGCTACGGTTTGGCCATGGAAACCGGTGATTTCCGCCCCATGGAAGGACGAAATGACTTCGAGATGCGCCCGGCGCACTGTTTCCTCCGCCTTGTGGAGGACGTCCGGTTTTTCGTCCTGCCAGAGCCCTTGGGCAGCGGTGATCGCCTCGATTTCGTCGGTCGAATATGGACGATATGAACATTTGCCGAATGCGCAGATCCGCTCGCCATCCGTAAGCAACATGGCCGCGTCCACTCCGTCCATGGATGTCCCCGACATGCAGCCGAGCGACCAGATCGCTTCAAAACCATCCATGTTGGTCGGCCTTTCGTCACAAGTTGGCTTGTTCTATAGGACCAACTGCTTCAACAAGGGATATGAACCGGTAATGGAATTCAAGCCCAGATCCGATTTCCTGAATGTCCTGATTTCGAGGGGGTTTGTGCAGGATTGCACTGACCTTGAAGGCCTCGACCGGGAATTCACAAAGACTCCGCAGACTGCCTACATCGGATTTGATGCCACGGCCGACAGTTTACATGTCGGATCGTTGATCCAGATCATGTTGCTCAGGTGGTTGCAGAAAACCGGCCACCGCCCGATCGTCCTCATGGGTGGAGGAACTACGAAAATCGGGGATCCCTCGGGAAAGGACGAATCGAGGAAGTTGCTTTCTCCAGAAGTTATTGAACAGAATATCAAGGGGATACGTCAGGCATTTGAAGCCTATCTTCAATTTGGTGATGTTGGAAACGGGGCCATCATGTCGAACAATTCTGCCTGGCTTGATCGGCTCAATTACGTGGAGTTTCTGAGGGATTACGGGCGTCACTTCACTGTCAACCGAATGCTCTCCTTCGAATCCGTGAAACGACGGCTGGATCGACAGCAACCGCTAACTTTCCTCGAGTTCAACTACATGCTGCTGCAGGCATATGATTTCATGGAACTGAACGCGCGATTCGACTGCCGGTTGCAAATGGGCGGCTCTGATCAGTGGGGCAATATCGTCAACGGCGTCGATCTCACGCGACGGGTCAATGGCTCGGATGTCTTCGGATTGACTTCACCCCTGCTTCAGCAAGCAGATGGAAGCAAGATGGGGAAAACGGCGTCAGGTGCCGTATGGCTGAACCGCGAGCGAATATCGACATTCGATTTCTGGCAATTCTGGCGAAACATCGCCGATGCTGACACAGGTCGTTTCCTGCTATTGTTCACCGAAATCGATCTTGACGAGTGTCGCAGGATGGGGGCGCTTGAGGGTTCGGAATTGAACGTGGCGAAAGCAACGCTTGCCACGGAAGTCACTACCTTGGCATTCGGTCGTCCCGCTGCAGAAAACGCTGAAGAGGTCGCGCGCGCTCTGTTTGGCTCGGAGGGCTCGAACGGAGGCGGGGAACAGCGAGACCGTTCGCAAATGGACGCGAGACTACCCGTCTGCCATGTCGAGATTTCGGAACCCGAAGAGCAGGACGTTTCGGTTGTTTCGCTTTTTGTGCAATCCGGACTTGTCAAGTCCGGCAAGGAGGCCAAAAGGCTTATCCAGGACGGCGGTGCGCGGGTCGATCACGTCGTCATTTCTGAACCTGCATTCAGAATCAGCCGTGAAAAGCTCTCCAAAGGAGTCGTTTTGTCTGCCGGGAAAAAGCGACACATTCGCGTTATGCCTGGCTGAGTCGATCCCAATGCCCAATACGCCCCCACAATCTCAAATTCCGACGTTGAAAGCGGTTCACAAGGCCTTCAAAGTGGCGATGGAGAACAATCACGGCAGTTAGACGCCTTATCTCTGGCAGTATTGCGAACATAAGGACCGGCATGTCTGCCAATTTGAAAATTGCGCTTTGACAGACTTTTCATGGATGCCGATGGGCCTACGGACGAGCAATTCGTGATCGTCAACGGGCGTACGAAACGGTGCCCCCTCGGTGATCGTCGGGATGCTGGAGAAGGCACCGGAGGTGACGAAACTGTGGGCGGATGGTGGCTACCAGGGTCCGAAGCTTGTCTCGAAGCTTGAGGAACTTGACCTTGGCGGTCTGCTGGAGATCGTTGAAAAGCCGAAGGATATCAAGGGATTCACGGTGCTGTACCGTCGCTGGGTTGTGGAGCGGACGTTTGGCTGGATGTCGCGGTGCCGGCGGTTGGCGAAGGATTTCGAGCGCAGCCTGTCGAGTTCACTGGCGTGGTGTCAGCTGGCGGCCTGCCGCTTCATGATGCGGCGGGTGGCGCGTGAGGCATCCCATTGAAACAAAAGAAGAAAAAATCGCACAAAGTCGAGCTAAGACGGCCATAGGCCGCAATTGGACGAGAACTGTATTTCTCCACCGAAGAGATGGCCGCCACTTCCTCCTAAGGTGACGGCGACAGCATCACCCTGCGGACGAACGGCTGTAGGACGTGTCTTCAACGGTTATCTTCCATATTTCCGTTAGACCGCAACCTCTTGTAAAGAGCATCGGCGATATCGGGATCAACGAATCGGGAAATGTCCCCGCTAAGCCGCGCAATTTCCTTCACCAAGCGCGATGCGATCGCCTGATACTCCGTGTCAGCCATCAGGAATACGGTCTCGATACGTTCATCGAGAAGTCGGTTCATTCCAACCATTTGAAATTCGTATTCAAAGTCCGAAACGGCCCGGAGCCCTCGAATAATGATATTTGCTGATACGTCCTGCGCACATTGAACCAGAAGATTTCCGAAAGGATGAACCGAAATCTTGATCTCCGCCACGTTTGCGATCTTCTCGCTGATGCTCGTTACCATCTCCACCCGCTCTTCGAGCGAAAACAACGGTTCCTTGTCGGCGTTGATGGCGACTCCGACAACGAGATGATCGACAAGGTTGCACGCCCGTTTCAGGATGTCGACGTGGCCAAGTGTTACTGGGTCGAACGTGCCTGGATACAGTCCCGTACGCATGAGTTGCCTCTCGCTTCGCCATTTTTGCCTTCGCAATTGTGCCGCAAACGCAAAACAGGTTTGCCAATATGAGGTCAAGTCAAATCATGAACATTCCCGTGCATCACGGGTTTCGGACAAGCAGTCGGCGTGGGATTATCGTTCCAGGTCCGTGATCCGACACCTTGTCAGCGCCATTGCGTCAATGTGCCGATTTGAGTTAGTTGCCATGATCGAAATTCGCTGTGGGACACCCCTGCGGCTCAATCGACTTGGGAGCGAATGATGGAAGAGATCTCACATTTCCTGGACGGGAAACGGGTCAATGGCGTGGCAGGACGTTTCGCGGACGTCTACAATCCGGCGACAGGCGAGGTTATCGCAAGAGTTCCGCTGGCCAGTGCCGATGAACTGGACAGAGCGGTCAAAGGAGCAAAAAAAGCACAGCCATCCTGGGCCGCCACGAACCCACAGCGCCGCGCGCGCGTAATGATGACGTTCGTGTCGCTGCTGAACCGTGACATGGACCGGCTTGCGAAAGCATTGTCCAGAGAGCATGGAAAGACTCTTCCGGATGCCCGCGGCGACATTCAGCGTGGTCTGGAAGTCGCTGAATTCTGTATCGGCGCCCCACATTTTCTCAAAGGCGAATTCACGGACAGCGCCGGCCCGGGAATCGACATGTATTCGATGCGCCAACCCGTTGGAGTGGTTGCAGGAATCACCCCATTCAACTTTCCCGCGATGATTCCAATGTGGAAATTCTGTCCGGCAATCGCGGCCGGAAACGCCTTCATTCTCAAGCCGTCCGAACGCGATCCTTCAGTGACAGTCATGCTAGCGGAGCTCCTGCAGGAAGCGGGACTCCCGGATGGTATTCTGCAGGTCGTGCACGGAGACAAGGTCGCAGTCGACGCAATTCTTGATCACGATGACATCGGCGCGGTCGGATTCGTTGGATCAACACCGATCGCGGAGTACATTTACGCGCGCGCCAGCAGGAATGGAAAGCGTGTCCAGTGCTTCGGCGGGGCCAAGAACCACATGATCGTCATGCCCGATGCTGACATGGAACAGGCGTCGGACGCCCTGGTGGGGTCAGGATACGGAGCTGCTGGTGAACGCTGCATGGCGGTGTCGGTTGCGGTACCGGTTGGCGATGCAACGGCCGATGCGCTACGCGAAAAACTGGTGCCGAAAATCGAATCCCTCAAGGTTGGTCCCTATACCGCTGACGACGACATAGATTACGGACCGCTGATCACCGGCGAGGCCAAGGAACGGGTTCTCGGTCTCGTGCAGTCCGGCATTGAAGCCGGCGCGGAACTCGTGGTCGATGGCCGGGACTTTTCCTTGCAGGGTTATGAGAACGGGTTCTTCGTCGGGCCGCATCTCTTTGACCGGGTGACAAGGGACATGGACATCTACAAGATCGAGATATTCGGTCCGGTTCTGTCCACCGTCAGGGCGGATTCGTATGATGCTGCCCTGGATCTCGCAATGGAAAACGAGTTCGGCAATGGAGCCGCGATTTTCACGCGCGATGGCGACACCGCGCGAGATTTCGCAAGCCGGATCAACATCGGAATGGTCGGAGTCAATGTCCCGATCCCGGTACCGTTGGCGTTTCATACATTCGGGGGATGGAAAAAGTCGGCGTTCGGTGACCTCAACCAGCACGGGCCGGATTCTTTCAGATTCTATACGAGGACCAAGACGGTCACATCCCGATGGCCGTCGGGAATCAAGGAAGGCGCGGCATTCTCGATTCCCGTCATGGAGTGACGGCAAAACGGGATGTAGACCGAAAGTCCGCGAACCTGGCCACAGGGTGTATTGCCCAGAAGATTCGTCGCCCGGACGAAATCTGAGCGGACGGTATATGGTCGGACTTCAGGATTCCGGAGGACGGCATCACGAAAGGACATGCCGTGGAGTTTCAGCTTTCGGACGAACAGCGGGCGATATTCGATATCGCCCGCGAATTCGGGCAAGATCGGATTGAACCGCATGCCCTTGAATGGGACCGCGTTGGAACCATTCCGAAATCCCTTTGGCGCGAGTTTGGCGAACTCGGCTTTGGTGCGATGTTTGCGCCCGAATCCATGGGCGGAACGGGGTTGTCCCGTCTTGACGGAACCCTGGTTTTCGAAGGTCTCTCGGCTGCCTGTCCTTCGGTCGCATCCTTCCTGTCAATCCACAACATGTGCGCCTGGATGGTGGCGACCTATGGAGGTCCGGCTCTTCGCGACAGGTATCTCGATGGCCTCGCGTCCATGGAAAGGGTCGCGTCATATTGCCTGTCCGAACCGGGCTCAGGTTCGGATGCGGCCGCGCTGAACACTCGGGCAGTTCGTACCAACGACGGATACGCCCTGACCGGATCGAAGGCGTTCATTTCAGGTGGCGGCTATTCTGATCTTTACATCGTCATGTGCCGTACCGGCGGAAATGGCCCCAAGGGAATCTCCAGTATTGTCGTGGAATCCGGAACGCCTGGTCTCGGGTTCGGCGCACTCGAAGACAAGCTGGGCTGGCGGGCTCAACCAACGACACAGGTCAATCTTGAAGATGCCCGGGTCCCCTTTGAAAACTTGCTCGGTGACGAAGGGGAAGGCTTTACCTATGCCATGGCCGGACTGGACGGCGGGCGATTGAACATTGCGGCCTGCGCGCTCGGCGCAGCGCAAGGCGTGTTCGACAGGACATTGACCTATATGGCCGAACGCAAGGCATTCGGGCAAACGCTGAACCAGTTCCAGGCACTACAGTTTCGGCTCGCAGACGCAGAAACCGAGCTACAGGCAGGTAGAGTGTTTCTGAGGCAGGCGGCGTGGAAGTTGGACCGGGGCGACCCGGATGCAACCATGCACTGCGCAATGGCAAAACGATTTGTCACCGACCTCGCATTTCACGTGGCCAATGATTGCCTGCAGTTGCATGGCGGTTATGGTTACCTTTCCGATTACGGTATCGAAAAAATCGTGCGGGATCTGAGGGTCCATCAAATTCTTGAAGGGACGAACGAAATCATGCGCCTCATCGTCAGCAGGGAGCTGATCGGCAGGGATCGGCCGTGAGCGACATCATTTGTCGTCGTGAAGGCAAGGTGGGGAGAATCACCTTGCAACGTCCCAAGGCCCTGAACGCGCTAAGCCATGCTATGATCGCCGAGATCGAGCGCGCCATCGATTCCTGGTGGCAGGACAACGATGTCAACTTCGTCATGATCGAAGGTGCCGGGGAGCGGGCATTCAGCGCCGGCGGCGATATCCAGGAAATGTACGATACCGCCACGCGCGGCGATTTCGAATACGGACGCCGGTTTTGGCGTGACGAATATCGCCTGAATGCCAAGATATTCAATTTTCCCAAACCGTGGGTTGCGTTCATGCAAGGGTTTACAATGGGTGGCGGGGTCGGCGTTTCGTGTCACGGGTCCCACCGGGTTGTCTGTGAAAACAGCATCGTTGCCATGCCCGAGTGCGGGATCGGCCTCGTTCCGGATGTGGGTGGATCACTGTTGCTGGCGCGCGCACCCGGGAGGATGGGGGAATACCTTGGGACAACGGGAACCAGGATGGGACCCGCGGATGCCATTTACGCCGGATTCGCGGACTACTTTGCCCCAGATGAAAGCTGGGAAGAGATCAAGGCAGATCTTGTCGAAACGGGTGAAGTGGGAATCCTGGACGATCGAGCCACCTTTGCCTCGGGCGGAGTCCTGCATGAAAGGCAACGTGAAGTTGATCGGCACTTTGGAGGAGAAACGATTGCCGACATTCTCAGGTCGATGTTCGCATCTCCTGACGGGTTCACGGAAGCGGCCTTGAGTACCATCTCCCGGAACTGCCCGTTGTCTGTCGCATGTTGCGTTGAAATCGTTCACCGTGTCCGTGAAAGCGATACGATTTTCCGGGCACTCAGGGAAGAGTTCAGGTTCACCCTCCGCTCGGCCGAGCATGGGGATTTTATCGAAGGCATCAGGGCCGCGGTCATTGACCGTGATCGAAACCCTCGGTGGCGCCATTCGGACATCAATGCGGTTTCCGATCTTGATGTCGTGAGAATGCTCATGCCGTTAGGCGACGACGAACTGAAACTCGAATAGGAAGGATTCGCATGATGAGGATCGGGTTTGTAGGTCTTGGAAACATGGGTTTCCCGATGGCACGAAACCTGGCTGCGGCAGGGCTGGATGTCGTCGGGTTCGATATCGCTACCGAAGTGCCTGATGGTGTCAGCCAGGGAGAGGACGTGAGGGTGATGTCGACAGGCAAGAATGTCGTTATCACGATGCTGCCTGACGGCGACGTAGTACGGGCTGTTGCGGCCGAGATCATCCCGGTCATGCAACGGGGTTCGGTTTTGCTGGATTGTTCGACAATCGATGTCGAGTCGGCTCGTGCGGTTGCAAGCAATGCAGAAAGTGCGGGCATCCACTTTGTCGATGCGCCGGTTTCCGGGGGAATTGCCGGAGCCGATGCCGGAACATTGACATTCATGGCTGGCGGAACGTCTGTCGCCTATGAAATTGTTCGGCCGCTTTTCGAGATCATGGGTCAGCGCTCGGTCCATTGCGGAGACAGCGGGAGTGGTCAGACCGCCAAGATCTGCAACAACATGATATTCGGGGTGACCCTGATTGGAACGTGCGAGGCGTTTGTTCTTGCAGACCGGCTCGGACTCGATCGACAGAAACTTTTCGATGTCGTCTCGACCTCGTCGGGTTACAGCTGGACGATGAACGCCTACTGCCCTGCCCCTGGCGTTGGTCCGGTCTCTCCGGCCGACAATGATTATCGGCCCGGGTTCTCTGCCGAACTGATGCTTAAGGATCTTCGACTCAGCCAAAGAGCGGCCGAACAGGTTGACGCGGACACGCAACTCGGTCGTCTCGCGACTGATCTCTTCGAACAGTTTGTCGACAAGGAAGACGGTCTCGGAAAGGACTGCACTGCCATGCTCCCGAGACTGGAGACCAGAAAGCGGACACAGTGCCGATCCTCTGAAAAGCGCGCGTAAGTCCGGGAATTCTGACCTGTTCCTTAAAGGAATTTCACCATGCGATGCCGGTCCTGGCGCTGGTTCTGCATGCTCCCTGCGGGTTTCTTTCGCCGACACCGAATGCTCAGCCGCGACGTTGGCCGCATGTCCGATTTGCAAAAGATCCCAGGGGCCGGAAAATTGCTTACGATAGACTTGGCAGTCAGGTTAAACTGGTTTTGAAAGCCGGCTGGCATCCGGACGTTTCACGAGTCTGAAATCCACCCGATAGCCGCTCAGGCCGTGCGGTCTTGGTGGCGGGTCGGTAATGAAGGGACTGGTTTATGGCGAGCGATTCAACCATGGGCGACGAGCGGAATTACATTCTTGCTACCGTGAAAGAAAATGTCAGCCTGACGGTTATTGACGCCGTGACGAGAGAGATAAACGCAATCGTGCCGGTAGGAGAAAGCGGCGTCGCCAAGCCGCACGAAATCGCCGTAACGTCCGACGGATGCATGGCTTTCGTCTCGCTCTACGGTGACAAGGACTATGGAAACAATACACCTGACAACCGGCTGGGCGTTGTCAACCTCAGGACCATGACATTCGATGGGCATGTCGATCTGGGTCTCTATCGCGGTCCCCACGCCATGATGACTGATCCCATGGGCAAGATCTGGGTTACTGTTGAGCACAATTGCTGTGTCGTGATCGTTGATCCGGTTTCCAGGGAAATCGAACACACGATTTGGCTGGAGGTTCCCTGCCACTTTCTTTCTGCCGCACCAGATGGGTCGACAATCTGGTTTTCGGCGAAGGAATACCCCGTGATTGTGGAGGTGGATATCTTATCGCGGCGGGTAGTTTCACGCATTCCGGTATCGGTCGGTGCACAGGCGATCCGCGTATCTCCCGATGGCAGAATTCTCTATGTGGGCGACTTTCATAGACCATTGCTGCACTTGATTGATCTGGCAACACGGGAAGTCGTACAGACCGTCGGCCTGACTGGTGTTCCTGGCTGGCCGTTTAGCAGTCGTGACGGCACGTGGGTCATCGTTACGACATATGATGAGTCGAAGAAACTGGGCTATGTCGAACTGTTGAACAGAAGCGACTTGACGGACGTCAGGGTTGTCGAAGTCCCCGCCGAACCGTTCCATGCTCTGCCGGAACCCGACAACCGGCATTTGCTGGTTGCCCTCGCCAGTGGTGAAATCACGAGAATCGATCTGAAGACCGGAACGATTGTCGAAGGCGGATTTCCTGCCGGTGGCAAGATGCCCGAAATGCTCCTCTACGTTAATGTCCGGACGTAGTTCAGCACCCGCGTCAGAGCATTCTGACTCTCCCGGTTTCGCACGCCACTTCGTAGGCGTCGGATGAACCGGAACCATTCGGATTGCTCTAACGATCATGGCAGGCTTTGCACTTCCGCCCCGATCGGCATGAAATTCTGGTGACACGGCCCGTGCTGTTGCTGCATGATGCGGTAGGGAGGCAGCACAATGGCCGTATCTTTTATGGTGAGCCTTAGGCTTCGCGAACCTGAACTGGTCCGAGATCGGACGGTCCGAGCCCCGAAATATCTCCAGTCGTTCAGGGCTGTGAACGTGCATCAAAATGCACCCTTGCCCCTCGTGGCACGTCGCTATCCAAACCCGTCCGGTCCCGCTGCTTCCTTTCAGTTGATTTCGGATCGGAGGGCCTGAACACCGGTTGCAGACACCTGTTTGTCAGGAAGCCACTCCGACGGGTTTGATGCCGGGCCACAATCGGGGCTGCCCGAGCCGTCAATCCATCGGCGCGGATGCTCGGCACATCCTTTCGCAGCGCGATTCTGCGAACGGAATCGCATATCCCAAAATGCCAGGTTCCGGTGAGGGAATTCACATCAAGGTCAATTTTGGAATCGCGGCGCCGGTCAGTCTCAGAAATGATGGTCGAGTGTGAAAAACAACCGGTCGTTGTCACCAATCTCGCGGAACGGGACCTGGTCCCCGGACTTGTAGAGCACCAAACCGGCCGTCAGATCGATCGAGTCTGTCCAATTGTAAACAGCCTGCAATCTCTGGATGGCTCCATTTTCGCCTGCCAGCCCGAAAGTTAGCGCGAGGAACGAGACTTCGATCGTGTCATTTCGCAAACTTCGACTCATGCGAAACGCCGTGGCCGGTTCATTGCGGCGGCGGTCGTCGGGCAAAGCGGCCAGGCGGTTATCAAAGTCTATGATGTGACGGTTGACCGCCTCGAAGGTGATCGCAGTGTCAGCAAGTCCAGAATACTCCACGCCAACGAGTGCCGCCAGACGTGAGAACTTTCTCTCTGCCGCGTTGGTGAAGCGCAGTCCAGCGAAACCGGCGACTTCCATTTTCAACAGCCAGTTGCCCGAAACGTAATTCCCTGCCGAGCCAACCATCCACATTCTGTTGCGGCGAAGCCGCGGACCGGTGTCGGTATCCACGACATGCGGCCGGTCGTCGAAAACATTCGCTGCGTAGAAAGAGATGTCCCAACTCGGGAAAATTCCGGTTAGCGCCACAGCGACCTCTGGAGAACCGGACGCATTGTCCGGCTTGTCTTTCGGTGGCGCCGAAACCTGCCTGGGGAAGAAGTCGCTGCCGGGCACGGGCCCCTTGTCAAAGCGGCGTTCGGGGACAACGATCAAGTTCACATTCCACTGCTCGGCGTACACGTCGAGTCGTGCCATCGCAACCGGCAGCCGAAGATCCTCGATGTCGGTCATGCCCGGCAACCGGTTGTCGAACGGGTTGAGCACGTCCGTGACGCGGAATAGATCGGACCGGCCCCAGATCACCACCTGGCGTCCCAGAGTCACGTCGATGTTCTCCTCCAGCGACCCTTGCACAAAGAGTTCGCCGAGTTCCGCCTCGCGCTCATACGTGTCAAGAAACCCGCGCGGGTAGCTGCGCCGCCCGTTTGCATGGTAGGCAAGATCGAACCAGGCGTGCCCGGTGGCATGTGCTCGCCAATCCCGGCCCAGGTCCACGTCGGCTTCAACATCGAGGCGCGAACGCAGCGAGGATAGTCCGCGGTGATCGACTTCCCCGGACTGAGGAGCATCGTGCGCAAGATTGAAGACGATCCGCTCTTCCAGCGTTGCGCCGAGCCGGAGCCAATCGGGCAACGCGCCCGAAGTTTCCCGTTCCGTCGGACCCGGCGATGGTTCGGTGTCGAAATCGTCCAGAATGTCGTCGATGTTGTCGGGGCGCACGGATGCAGGCGCATCCTCGAACCCTTCGAGAGCTTGCTCAAGTGAAGTCTGGCCTAGTCCAGGACAGGCCACGAAAAGCAGGACAAGTGCCAGGCGAAACGCCATGACGCCGTTCAGGTTCCCTTCTCGAGCCGCCTCAGGCTGAACAGACCCTCGTCAAGATCCTGGCCGTAACGAACATCTTCGAAACGCATCACGGTGCGATGCAACGTCTCCTTGTTGCGCACGGTCCGCATGTCGAGTTCGGTCGCCGTCCATATGCCGTCGATCCGTTCCAGCGCCTTGATGTCCAGATACTTGAGCCGACCGCCCTCGGTAAGCCAGTGAACTGCCCGGACGACCATGTGGATGTCCTGGCGTACGAATAACACCGACTTGGAATAACCGTAGCGCCGTTCAACGATCTTGGAGGCCGGTGTCGCTTCAACGAGCCAGGCCTTCTTTCCACGGACCTCGCGTTCGCCCAGAAGCTTGTAGCTCCACTCCTCAAGCACGCGACGGGTCATATCGACGTAGGAGAAGTCGGTTCCCATGAATGATTGCGACTTGTTGGCGCTGGCAATCCGCTTGGTCTTGTGCAGTTCGGGCAGATACAGCCACTGGTCGTCATCCTGTTCGGGAGTCCGGTAATCATAGGTCAGAAAACCGGTATTTCGCACGTTTGCGGGTGCAAGGAAGAACATCAGGTTCAGCCGGTCCCGCCCCCGGTACTTGAAAAACGTCTCCAGCGACCGGGATCGTTCCCGGCCGTTAAGGTCGATCAGCGTCATCGTCAGCCTTGCAGTCCGATTGTCGCCTTCATCGCGGGCATCGACGCGCTGCATGATTTCCAGAGCCGTGTTCGCGACCGGGTGCGCCGCCCACGGCAGCAAGACCAGAACGGCGAGAACGACAGGCATTAAAAGAGACTTCTTCATTCCGTTTCTCCCGGTTCGGTTGAATCCCCGAGCGGCGCCAAATTGCGATAGCGCAATGCCATCAGCGCAGGGGCAAGTACAAAATCGGCGACGAGCGCGGTCAGTATTGTGACTCCTGTCAGTAGTCCGAAATCGATCAGGTTCTTCATGCTGGCAAGGCAGAAGATAAAAAATCCGGCGGACAGGACAATCGATGTCACGAGCATGGCGCGGCCGGACGTCAGCAGCGTCTTGCGAACAGAGTCCTCGATGTTTCCCGTGCGCTCGAAGTAACGATGAAAATGATGCATGAAGTGCACGGTGTCATCGACGGCCAACCCGATCGCGATCGAGCCGACCAGCATGGTGAACAGGTTGAGCGGGATTCCTGCGACCTCCATAAGGGCAAGTGTGAGCACAATCGGCGCGAGGTTGGGGAGCATGCTGATCAGGCCGGTCCCGAGCCGACCGATCAAGGCGATCATCATCAGGGTGATGACGCAGAAGGCGATCAGGTAGCTTTGCGCGGCGGAACGGATGGCGGCTTCGAGCGTTCGGCTCAGCAGGCTCATGACACCGGTAATCGTTACGTCCGCCACGTCGCCGAACTCGCCGCGAAACCGTGTCTCGACATCGCGAATGAACGGTGGGTAGACAAGGGTGTCCCGCCAGGGCACGCGCATGCTGAACCGCGCGAGACGGAACTGGGTATCGACAAGATCCCCGAGGTCATCCGAACCCGAGTTTTCGAACAGGAGGAACTCTTGCGGGATCAATCGCGGGTTTTCCGGAATCCGGTAATACTCGGGCCGGTTTTCATTGAGCGCCTGATGGATTTCCTTCAGCAGGTCGACAACCGAGATTACCGCACCAACCGTGACGGGCGCGGCCGACTCTTGCTCGATTTCACGCGCAAGCGTGTCGAGCCTGACCAGTGTTCCCCGGTCGTGGAGACCGTTCTCGGCGCGCGTGTCCAGCACGACCTCAAGTGCAACCGAACCACCGAGGTCCCGGTCGATGGCGCGAGTCGCCCGGTGCACCGGCCAGTCATCGGGAAGCCAGGACAGGATATCGTGTGAGAAACGGAGTTGAGCCGCCAGGCCGATGCTGACTGCAGCCATGACCAGCGCTGCCACGACGATCGGCACGGCATGCGATACACTCCAGTTCGCGATTGCAATCAAGACTTCGTCAAGCTTTCTCGCGGCCTTGCTTGCGAGGGGAGCGGATTGCCCCCGTCCCCTCGGAACAAGGGTAAGCCCCGCCGGCAACAGGATCAGGGTGTAGCCCAGCGTGATCAGGATACCGATGGCGGCATAGCGGCCGAGTTCTGCGATCGGAGCAACCTCGGCCGCTGCAAAAGATCCGAGCCCCGCCGCTGTTGTCAGGCTGGTCAGCAAGATCGGAAACCCGGCATGCCCCACTGCTCCGACGATGGCTTGCCGCCGCCCGATCCCGGTACGGACGTTCCGGGTATAGATCGCGAGCAGGTGGACCGAGGCTCCGACGCCGACCGCGAGTAGAAACGAAGGAAGAATGACCGTGGGCAACTTGATAGTCGTGCCGAGATGTCCCATCAGCCCGACCGTGCTCAACAACGCCAGCAATACAACGCCAAGCGGCAGTACGACTGCTGCGACCGTGCGGAACATGACGAACAACAGAACTGCAATCATCCCGATTGCAAGCCCTATGAAACGCTTCATGTCATCCTGGAGTGCGATCTTGAGTGCGTCGGTGACCGCTGGCGTTCCTGCGGTCCGCAAGGTGAAGTCCCCCGAATGGTGTTGGGCAATGACGTTCTGGATCGCGACAAGCGCTTCGTGGGTTTCTTCATCGGTCAGCTTTCCCACCGCCGGTTGCGCCTGCAAATCCTCGTCGAACAGGTCGAGAACTGACTCGAGGGACGCGTTGCCAAATTCGGAAAAGCGCGACAACTCGAGTGCCAGTGTCGTCACCTTGCCGTCGGGCGAGATCAGCAGGTTGCGGTAGAGCGGGTTGGCGAGTACGCGGTCGCGAAGTTCAGAGAGTTCGGCTTCGGACTCCGGCCATGTTTCCAGGAGGTCTCCAACGATTAGTCGGTCGCCCTCCGCCCGGGTGCTGCGTGCATTGATCATTGAAGTGATGTCGGCCAGGTGTGGAACGTTCCCTGCCAGGTCTTCATGCAGTGCCTTCAGCCTTTGCAGCGCGCCACGGGTGAACAAAGCATCCGGTTTGGCGGAAATAATGATCACGTCGTCTCGGCCGAATTGTGCACGAAACTCCTCGTATCGTGCGAGGACGGGGTCATCCGCGTGAAGGAACGATTCCGTCGATGTGTCGATGGTGACGTGGCGCAACCCGCTTCCGGCCACCGCCGTGGCGAGCAACACGGCGAGAATCGCGACAAACCTGTTTCGGCAGAGCAAGACGGCAAATGCCTCGAACCAGGTCTCGATCCTCTGCCTGACCCGGGTCATGACTTGTCTTTACCGAACCAGACCCGACCGTGTTTGCCGGTGAACGGGTCCGGGACTTGCGCCGGGCGGTTTTCTGTGAAGTCGGCCCTGTCGCCGAGGCCGCAGGAATTGGTATGTTCAGCCCCGTGCGGAGTCGGCGGGTTGGTGAGGTCCAAGGCCACTGGGAGGTTCTGCCCGCAAGCGCCGAAACCGACCGGATTCGGAGTTGAAATCATGTGCCGGAAGGCCATGATTCCGACGTCCTCCGACGGTGTCCTCCGGATTCAAAAGATACGCATTCTCCACTTGCCCGGTTTCCGGAAGAATACGACCCGGTACGCGACAGCGTCGGCGGGGCCGTGCAACTGTCGCAGTCCGAAATTGATTCCGCTGCCATGCCCGTTCCCATGAAGCGGAACTTCGCCGTGACTGCCTGACGCAAGCAAAACTGCAGGCGAAACCACCGAATTTGTGCATGCATTTCCGAATCACCTTAACAAAGCCGGGGAATCCTAGCAAATGCCCCCGACGAGATGGCTTCCTCGCCCAAGTGCGGGACGCTTGCGTGAATTCGGACTCGACTGACCTTCAACGCAAGCAGTCCGGCTGCGGCTCAAGGGACCTCGAAAATTCCCCGGCGTCAGTCGGTGTCGTTCCGATTTCAACCGATCCGATCGCTGATTCTCGCGTGGACGAAAGCCGTGTCTTGCCAGACCGATACCGTCGGGTGAGATGTCCAATCCATTGCATATGCGCATGCGCCAGTCGCAGTGACTCCATCATGGAGACGCAGGAGCACCTCGCGAAGACCTCCGGCAAATTCAATCGGCCTCCATGAACGAACCGTTCGTGTGTTCGCATCGACCGGTCATCGCTTACCCGTGACCGGGGTCACGTCATGAACGAGAAGACCAGGCCATTTTTCAAAGAAACTTGACAACTGGTAGATGCTTTCTCGTTGAATGATCGCCAGAGCTCCGGGACGGCCCATGCGGCGACGGCTCATGCGGCGGCGTAGTGCAGTGGGTGCAGAGCTTTTTTCAGGTACAACCCGGTGTGGCTGTTCGGTTGATCGAGCAGGAGTTCGGGCGTTCCTGTCGCGACAACTTCACCCCCTCCCGCACCCCCTTCGGGACCGATATCGATGATGTGATCGGCGGTCTTGATCACGTCCAGGTTGTGCTCGATCACGATGACGGTGTTGCCCTGGTCGACGAGCATGTGAAGGACATCCAGAAGCCTCCGGATATCCTCGAAATGCAGTCCGGTCGTTGGCTCGTCCAGAATGTAAAGGGTCTTGCCCGTGGATTGCCTGCCAAGTTCCTTTGCCAGTTTCACCCTTTGCGCTTCTCCCCCTGACAATGTGGTCGCTTGCTGGCCGATCTTGATGTATCCCAGCCCGACTTCGTTCAGGGCGACCAGTTTGTTCCGGATCGACGGAATCGCACGGAAGAACTCCACTCCTTCCTCGACCGTCATGTCCAGGATATCGGCAATCGTCTTGTCCCTGAACCTGATTTCCAGGGTTTCCCGGTTATAGCGCAGTCCCTTGCAACTCTCGCACGTCACGTACACATCGGCGAGAAAATGCATCTCGATCTTCTTCACGCCTCCGCCCTGGCACGCTTCGCACCGGCCTCCCTTGACGTTGAACGAAAACCGTCCCGGCTGATACCCCCTGGCACGGGATTCCGGCAACTGGGAAAACCAGTCCCTGATCGGCGTGAACGCGCCAACATACGTGGCCGGGTTCGAGCGGGGAGTCCGCCCGATGGGTTGCTGATTGATGTCGATGACCTTGTCAATCAGCTCGAGGCCCTCGATCGATGCGTAATTGTGGGGGCGCTCGCGAGAGCGATGAATCTCGCGTGAAGCACACCTGTAAAGCGTTTCAACGACCAGTGTCGACTTGCCGCTACCCGATACACCGGTGACGCATATGAACGTGCCGAGCGGGAACGAAACCGCAATGTCCTTGAGATTGTTGCCCGTGGCACCGGAAATTCTGATCGCCTTACTGGAGCCGTGGCGGCGGTGGGACCGGACATCGATTCTGCGAACTCCGCACAGGTATTGCCCGGTAATCGAGTCCGGATCCCGGGCGATATCGTTCGGTGTGCCCTGGGCAACGACCTGACCACCATGAACACCTGCACCCGGACCCATGTCCAGGACATGGTCCGCCGAGCAAATTGCCTCTTCGTCGTGCTCGACAACGATCACGGTGTTGCCCTGGTCGCGCAGTCCCTTCAGCGTATCGATCAACCGGTTGTTGTCGCGTTGGTGAAGACCAATGGACGGCTCATCCAGTACATAAAGAACTCCGGTCAGTCCTGATCCGATCTGGCTGGCGAGTCTGATGCGTTGACTTTCTCCGCCCGACAGCGATCCGGCTGCGCGCGCCAACGTGAGGTAGTCGAGACCAACGTTGACCAGAAACCCCAATCGTTCCCGGATTTCCTTGAGCACGTCGGTTGCAATTTCCCTCTGCTGTTCCGACAGATGGGCGGGCACGCCCGCGGCCCATTCAAGGGCCTGACCGATCGTCATTTCCGCCACCTGGCCGAGATTGTGTTCGCCGATTCGTACGGCAAGAGCTTCAGTCCGGAGACGTTGGCCTCCGCAAGACTGACAGCGACGTGTATTCCGGAATCTCTCCAGATCATCGCGAACGTGTGAAGACCCGGTTTCCTTGTAACGCCTGCGAAGGTTTGGAATGATTCCTTCGAAACGGCGGTCGAATCGTAGCAACTGGCCGTTATGCTTGAATTCGAACGGGAACGTCCTCTCACCGGAACCGTACAGGAACAGATTCCGATGTGCTTCCGGAAGGTCACGCCACGGAATCGTGATGTCGATATCGAGTTCGGCCGCGAGCGTCTTGATCATTCCGCTGAAGATGCCCGTGTTTTTCCGGGATACCGGCGCGAGCGCTCCTTCCAGGACGGAGAGACTTACGTCAGGGACAATGAGCATTTCGTCGAAAAAGGACTCTGTGCCAAGGCCATCGCATTTGGGACAGGCTCCGGCAGGCGCATTGAACGAAAAAAGGCGTGGTTCGATCTCCGGTATCGTAAATCCGGACTCCGGGCAGGCAAACTTTTCCGAAAAGACTATTCGTTCAGGTTGTGCGGAGGTCTCTTCGGGGACGGTTTCAAGAATCGCGATGCCATCGGCCAGATCCAGCGTTGTTCTGAAACTGTCGGCCAAACGTTGCTCGATTCCGTCCCGAATGACGACCCGGTCGACAACGACGTCGATGTCATGACGAAAGTTCTTGTCGAGCTCCGGAGGTGAATCGAGGTCGTATATCTTGCCGTCGACCCGGACGCGCTGGAACCCTCGCTTTGCAAGTTCTTGAAACTCCTTTCGATATTCTCCTTTTCGGTTGCGGACGGTCGGGGCGAGTACGAGGCCGCGCATCCCCGGCCTGAGGCTCATTACCCGGTCGACCATGTCGGAGACCTGCTGCGCGGCGATTGGCAATCCTGTCGCCGGGGAATACGGCGTTCCCGCGCGGGCGAACAGTACCCTCAGGTAATCATGAATTTCGGTAACCGTACCGACGGTTGAGCGGGGATTCCTCGACGTCGACTTCTGCTCGATCGAAATTGCGGGAGAGAGGCCGGAAATGTGATCCACTTCAGGCTTTTGCATCATGTTGAGGAACTGGCGTGCGTAAGCGGACAGGCTCTCGACGTAACGTCTTTGTCCTTCCGCATAAATCGTGTCGAACGCGAGAGACGATTTCCCGGAGCCGGACACGCCGGTGATGACGACGAGTTTCCGGAGGGGAATATCGACGTCGATCGACCCGAGATTGTGTTCCCTGGCCCCCCGTATTTCAAGATTCTGAGGTTGGCTCATCGAACGCCTCTACCCTTCGTGTCCAATCCGAATTCGTCTATCGGAATGGTGGCGGGAATCCAACCGGACTTGAGGTGACCGGAACCAGCGACGGGCTGGGCGTGCGAGAAAAAGCCATGCTGCCTTACCTGATTTCCGTATGCCGAATTACCGATGTGATCGAAACCCGGGGCGGTTGGTCGTCATGGTATTGAACCGTCAAAATGCGGTCTTGACGCGATCAGCGCGACCTGAGCTATCGAGGGTTCGGGATCTGGCCACAATCTTCGGTTGATGGCAGTGAGTACTGTTGATAGAGGGTGCAGATCGGCGCTGAGGGCCACAGGAAGGCGTTTGTTTTCCCGGGTGCCATCGACCTCAATAGTTTTGGAATTCTGCGCGGTTCTGGCCATTCGGAAGTGGGGTGCGACTTGTTTCGGTGGCGTCCTGACGGTCATTGGCGACATGCCATGAATCGGGTTTTTCGGGCAAGAACTGGCCGGTACGGGAGTGGATGATAATGAGTGGTAGTTTGAACAAGGTCATGCTGATCGGCAACCTTGGACGGGATCCGGAGGTCCGGAGTTTTCCGAACGGCGGTCAGGTCTGTAACTTGCGAATTGCGACAACCGAGACATGGCGTGACCGTGAATCCGGAGAACGACGGGAGCGGACCGAATGGCACAGCGTGGCTGTATTTGGTGAAGGCCTGGTTCGGAATTGCGAACAGTACCTGAGAAAGGGTTCGAAAGTCTATGTCGAGGGGCAACTCCAGACCCGCAAATGGCAAGACCAGTCGACCGGGAGCGACCGGTACTCGACGGAAGTCGTGGTCAGGGGGTTCGGGGGAACGATCACGTTTCTGGATCGACGAAGCGACGACGGATCTGGCTCCCGCGACGGCGGACATAGAGGGTCCGGCGGTCATTTCGGAGGTCAGGACGATTCACGACAGACTGCCCAAATCGGATATGATTCTGAAGAAGAAGATGAACTCCCCTTCTGACAAATCCCGAATTGCGTGAATAAGAACGCACGACCCAGTGGCGGACCAGCTATCTGCCTTTGCCGGGTGACGACGTGGGTCCGGCCGGTTGGATCAGGGCATTCCGTGCGACTTGAGAGATCTGGCCGTTGGTTGAAATCGTCAGGGTGTATTTGTGGAATCCGGGGGGCGAGAGCCTCCCCGAATTTCGGTGCGTCCAGCCTGCCCCGCTGTCAAAAACACGATGTTGATCGGTATTTGTATTTCCCTAATCGAATGGAGCATGACGGATTTGACGAAATGTCTTTCACATCTTCGTGTAATGCGTTGAATTAAAATAATTTAAGTAGTCAAGTTTATCTACCGCGACAGGTTGTGGATCTGTGCCTGGAGCTGCCGACCTGAAGCGCGTGGCATTGCAAATGACGGTATTTGTGCTACAGTGATCTACAACATTTGGTGTGAGTTGCGGGCGGACGGAAAATTTGGCTGACATGACAGAAATTCCGGAAGAAAACCCACCGATTGCGGAGCCTGGCGACGGTCAGCAGATCGCCATCGAGGAGGAAATGAAGACGTCCTATCTCGATTACGCAATGAGCGTAATCGTCAGCCGGGCGATTCCCGACTTGAGAGATGGGTTGAAGCCTGTGCACCGTCGTATTCTCTATGCGATGCACGAAGCCGGGAACGGTCACGATAGCCCCTATCGAAAATCTGCCAGGCCGGTGGGTGACGTCATGGGGAAGTACCACCCTCACGGAGATGGTGCGATCTACGACGCGCTTGTTCGCATGGCACAGCCTTTCTCCATGTCATTGCCCTTGCTAGATGGTCAGGGAAATTTTGGTTCCGTTGACGGCGATAATCCGGCGGCAATGCGCTACACGGAAGTCCGCATGGACCGGCCAGCCAGCTTCCTTCTTTCGGACATCAGGGAAGACACGGTCAATTTCCAGGACAATTACGATGGAAAGGACCTGGAACCGATCGTGCTGCCGTCCCGGTTCCCGAATATGCTCGTCAACGGAGCAAGCGGAATCGCGGTCGGAATGGCAACGAATATTCCGCCGCATAACCTCGGTGAGGTTATCGACGCGACGCTGGCTCTTATCGAAGATCCCGATCTGGATTCGATCCAGATTTCGGCACGGCACCTGCCGGCGCCGGACTTCCCTACGGGCGGAGTCATCCTTGGTACGATTGGGGCCCGGCAAGCCTACTCTTCCGGACGAGGCCGTGTCGTCATTCGCGCGAGGGCGGAAATTGAAGACGATGGAAAGGAAAACCCTGCGATCATCGTTACCGAAATCCCCTACCAGGTCAACAAGTCGACACTGGTCGAACGAATTGCAGAACTCGCGCGCGACAAGTCGATCCCGGGAATTTCGGGTGTTCAGGACGAATCGGACCGATCCGGAATGCGAATTGTCGTGCAGCTGAAACGCGACACGTCACCGGAAGTGATCCTGAACCAGTTGTATCGCCAGACGGCGATGCAGACGTCATTCTCGTGCAACATGCTGGCGCTTAACGCCGGACGTCCCGAATTGATGGATCTTCGGGGATTTCTTGCGGCGTTCATCGAGTTCCGGAACGAGGTCGTTGTTCGAAGGACAGCATTTCGTTTGCGCAAGGCTCGCGAACGGAGCCACTTGCTCTGCGGATTGGCGGTTGCAGTCGCCAACGCTGATGAAGTCGTGGCCATGATCCGGTCGTCGGCCAGCCCTGCAGAAGCTCGGGAAAGGCTTCTCGAGCGGACGTGGAACGTCACGTCGATCATCGAGTATATTCGACTTATTGACGACCCGTTGCACGGGATAAGCGAAGACGGGACGTACAGGCTGTCGGACACCCAGGTTTCAGCCATTCTGGAACTGCGACTCCAACGCCTCACCGCCATGGGCGTCAAGGACATCGGAGAAGAACTTGCGACCCTTGCCGATCAGATCAGGGACTTCCTGGATATTCTCGGGTCACGCGAGAGAGCGCTTGCCATAATCACCGACGAACTGAACGAGGTTCGGAAGAGGTTTGCTCGACCACGCCGGTCCGAAATCGTCGATGACACCGAGGAACTGGATGACGATGATCTGATTGAACGTGAGGACATGGTCGTCACGGTTACCAACGAAGGATACATCAAACGGACCGCGCTGTCCGAATACCGGGAACAAAAGCGCGGCGGAAAAGGACTCAAGGGTCCGGCGACGAAGGAAACGGACTTTGTAACGTCCGTGTTCGTCACCGATACCCACACGCCACTCTTGTTCTTTTCCACGTCGGGAATGGTTTATCGGCTCAAGACCTGGCGGCTGCCTCAAGGGGGAAGAAACGCCCGCGGCAAAGCCGTGGTCAATATTCTCCAGATCAGGCAGGGCGACTCAATTGCCGCGATCATGCCAGAATCGGATCATCCGGACCGCGACTACATGGTTTTTGCGACGCGGAATGGTCGAATCAAGGTCAATGCTCGAACCGATTTCCAGAATATACGGGTCAACGGAAAGATCGGGGTCGGCCTCAGGGACGGTGACAGCCTCATCGGGGTGCTGAGTGCGTCGCGCGCCGAAGATATCCTGCTGACAACTTCACGCGGTCAGATTGTCCGGTTTCCGGTCAAAAGCATCCGGGTTTCCAAGGGCAGGCCTTCCACGGGTGTCACGGGAATCAAGTTGAAGCGGGGGGACAGTATCGTTTCACTCGCGATTATCCGGCATGTCGAGCTTCCGGTAGAAAAACGAAATGCATTTGCGCGAAGGCGTTCTTTGGAAAAGGGTCAGGAAGACGAAGTCGACAGCGAAGTCGAGAGCGAAGTTGAACCTGACTTTTCCCTCGGTGATCAGGAGTATTCCGAGTTGCTTGAATCCGAGGAGTGGATTCTGACGATTACGTCCAAAGGATTTGGAAAACGTACGTCTGCGCACGAGTTCAGGATCACGGCCCGTGGCGGGAAAGGCATGAAGGCGGCCAACCTGAAGTTGCGCAACGATCGAATCGTCGCTTCATTGACTGTCGAGGATCACGATCAGATCATGCTCGTAACGTCGACGGGCCAGTCCATAAGGTGCCCGGTTTCCGATATCCGGCGGGCCGGGCGTGTGTCGGCGGGTGTAAACGTTTTCAGGATTGTGGACGAGGAAGAAGTCGTGTCCGTCGCCAGAATCGCCGAGCCGGACAGAAATGGCGGTGAAACAGACGTCGACGGCGCGAAATCCCAGACTGTCGAGGGTCCGGCATAAGCAGCAACGCACTCCGGAAATGTGTCCGCAGTCCGCATTCGACGGTGTTTTCATCGACATGCGATCAACTTGTTTCGGATTTGTAGGCATCGTGGTCTGAAATCGAAGGATCCGACCGAAGGCTTGGCGCGTTCGGCAAACTTCTGCTCAACTCCGCCGATTGAACAGGGAGAAGACCAATGGCAAGAGATTTCCTCTCGGAGGTCTATTTTCTGGACACTGATCAACAGAGACATGATCTCTACAGTGAATGGGCGGAATCATACGATGCGGACCTGTCGGCTCACGGCTATGTCACTCCGCAAAGGTGCGCACATGCTGCGGCACGATTTGTCCACGATAAGGCTCGGCCCGTACTGGACGTCGGATGCGGAACCGGGATTTCGGGCAAGGCGCTCGCCGGGGCTGGATTCTCGAATATTTTCGGGATGGACGTCAATCGGGAGATGCTCGCCAAGGCGAAAGACCTTGGAGTTTACAGGGAACTTTCGGTTTCCGAACCAGGCGCACCTTTGCAGTTCGAGCCTGGCACCTATGAGTTGATCGCGGCAATCGGTGTCATCGGTACCGGGGCGGCCCCGATCGATTTTCTCCTCGAATGCCTGTCGGTACTTGCATCGGGCAACCTGATGGTCTTTTCATTCAACGATCATACGTTGGCTGAACCGGAATACATGAAGGCTGTTGAAGACAAGATGAAATCCGGTGATTTTCAGATGCTTCACCAGGAGCATGGCCCCCATATTTCAAAGTTGAAAATGTGTTCGACCGTATTCGTCATGCAAAGAATCTGAATGCGCGAACGTTTCGCTCCATCACCGACCGGCTTTCTTCACATTGGACACGCTTTTTCGGCCCTGACTGCCTGGCGGGCGGCCAAGGCATGTGGGGGCGAGTTTCTCCTGAGGATTGAAGACATCGACACTGTGCGGTGCAAGGCAAAGTTCGAAACCGCAATTTGCGAGGATCTTGAATGGCTGGGTCTGACCTGGCCAGAGCCGGTCATGCGCCAATCGGAACGACTGGACATCTATTCGGATGTCCTTTCGCGGCTAGCCGCGTACGGACTCTGTTTTCCCTGCCGATGCTCGAGAAGAGACATCGCCCTGGCGCTATCTGCTCCTCAGGAATCGGGTCGGTCCGACCAGGACGAAGAGCGCCTTTCTGAAAGGTCGACGCACTCGTCTTCAAGAGCCGGGAATTTGCTGCTCCCTCCGGTCTACCCCGGCACGTGTCGCGGGCGATCCATGAACGACATGGAAAAAGGAGACGCGATACGCCTGAATGTTCACCGAGCGATCGAGTTGATTGGTGGCACAGATGCGCTAACCGGCCTCGGGTTTACTGAACTCGGGTCGGGGAATCCGGTCCGTGTCAGGATTACCCCTGAATCCTTGATTAATACTCTGGGAGATGTTGTCCTTGCACGGAAAGACATAGGCACGTCTTACCATCTCGCCGTTGTAACCGACGATGCCATGCAGTCGGTCACGAATGTCACGCGGGGTGAGGACATCGCGTTCTGCACTCCCCTGCATGTCCTTCTTCAGGCAATCCTCGGATTTCCGACTCCGATCTATCGTCACCACCCTTTGATTCGTGACAGCAAGGATGTCCGCCTTGCCAAGCGACATGATGCAGTTTCTATCCGATCGCTCAGGGAGAGAGGGATCACTCCCGATGACGTCTGTTCGATGGTCGGACTTGGGGAATCGTCCTGATTCCGTTCGCCGAATTCGTTTCGGATTTTTCGGTCCGCGCGAATTGGAAGCTCAAACTTCGGAACTTCGCGCAGACCTGAACAGAATCATGGCAAAGTACGACGGTCATTCGATGTCCGTTTCGACTGAATCTATCGGGGTGAAGAAGCAGGACTTCTCACCGGTATGGCATGCCGGACCGGTCTGCTCGACCTTGATAAGCAAACAGTCTCGGTCACAGTCAATGTGTCCCGAAACCAGTTTCTGAACGTTTCCCGATGTCTCGCCTTTTTGCCAAAGCTCCGATCGGGACCTCGACCAATAGGTGACCCGCCTCGTCTTAAACGTGCGTTCGACCGCGACTCGATTCATCCAGGCCATCATCAGGACCTCTCCGGAACAACAATCTTGAGCGATCGCGGGGATCAGCCCTTTTTCGTCATATTTCAGGCTGCCGGGGTCGATTATATTCATGGATACTTCCCAATTGAGTCAATCGGACCTAATTACAGAATATTCCAGTGGTATTGAAGGCACGCGACCGATGGCAGAAGCGAATGACGTGCTCCAGCTCTATGCCAAACGCATTCTGGTCCTGGCCTCAGAGATTCCATTCGCGACGTTGATCTCTGAACCTGAGAGTTCAGCCAAAAAACGATCACCGTTATGCGGTTCCACGGTTACCGTTGGCCTGAAAACGGATGGAGGCCAGGTTTCGAGCTTCGGCCAGGACGTCAAGGCGTGCGCGCTTGGACAGGCGTCAGCTTCCGTCCTTGGAAAAAATGTCATAGGCCGTGACCGTCTTGAGATTGAGCAGGCCCGAGACCAACTGGAAGCCATGTTGAAGCAGGACGGCCCTGTCCCGGATCCTCCTTTCGAGGAACTGGAAGCATTGAGGCCCGCCAAGGACTTCAGGAACCGCCATGCCTCGATCATGCTGGCGTTTGATGCAACAATCGATGCAATGAAGGCGCTGGAAAAGGCGTAGGCCTTACGTCAGACTGAGTGCGACGAAAAGCACCACGAATATCGACAATAAGCCGAACATGTCTGAAATTGCCGTCAGGGACGAACGCTTGATCTCGACGTACAGCCTTTTGATCACGGTTTGATCTCTTTTATTTCCCTTTTTGTTCCTCATATTGCAAGATGGTTGAGAGAATTCAAGAACAAATTGGCAACATCGGTCATTTTCATACGGGCGAGTTGAATTTCGGTCCCGGAATTGAGTTCGACATTGGTGGTGACTTGCCCCCTGGCACGGAGGAGATCCAAAAACTCTTCGTGGAGTGTGGCCCGTTCACGTGGAATGCGGAAAAGGAGATTCTGCTATTCTTTGTTGTCAGGCTTGGCCACGTTGAACATGCCATCGCGTACGCATTCGATGACGGAGAAATCATGATCCGCCACTGATTCACGGATTCAACCAACGTCGACCGGGTATCTGTTCGTGCGAACCTGTAGTCATTTTCAGGATGCATCCACGGCCTGCTCAGGATCTCACGAACCGGACATGACGATACCGTTCGACATGGATGCGGCACTGGCGGCCAAACTCAGCCACGCCAGGGCCGCCTTGCACGATAGCCGGTTCGAACAATTCGATCCCGAATTCCATGGGGATGGCTGGTGCCGGTTTCTGGAGTTCGCGAAGGCAAACAGCGGTCGGATTCTTGTTCTTGATGTGAGTTGCCTGGCCACGTGCATGGCCCGCATGTCGCGGAGAGAGCCCGTGCCTTCCAGGCGATTCCGCGGTTTTGACTGCACCAAAATCGACCAATTGCAAACCAATTTTGTAGTCTGCCACGATATCGTTGCTCAACAACTCCCGTCAGCAGGAATTGCGCTTGAATTCCCTCTATTGCCCCATTGATGATCGAGATCGTACCAGATTTCGCCTTGGCACGACCTCTCTGGGTGTTGGTAGGAAACGTTAATGTTGGCTTGATTTACAAAAGATTTGCGACTATGGCTGTGTATGTGCCTTCCAATACGGAATAATTGGTATGTATTTGGTTAGGATGTTGAGAGCAGTGGCACAAATTGATTCAGGCAAGAGGCCAGCAATGCTCACGATTAAACAACAAAGGAGGAAGCAAAATGCTCGCCAGTATGTTCAGGAACCGTCTTTCCCGCCGTAAACTGTTGAGTACGAGTGCGGCCGTTGCCGGATCCGCGGCAGTGACGGCATTCCTGCCGAAAACGGCTTTTGCAGCAGACAAGGTTGTCAAGATTGGGTTTCTCGCCCCGCTGACCGGTCCGGTCGCCGCGTGGGGTAAGCCCGGGTTGGATGGCTGCCAGATTTGGGCCGATTGGGTGAACGCAGCCGGCGGGGTCAACATTGCCGGTGAAGCCCACATGGTCGAACTCGTCGCGTATGACAACGAGTATGATCCGGCCAAGGCACGAACCGGCGCGACAAAACTGGTTCGCGAGGACGAGGTCAAGTTCATCATGATGCTCGGCGGTGATACGTGGCCCGGTGCACAACCCGTTGCAGACAGGACCGGTATGTTGTTCTCAACCTTGCTGCCGTCAGATCTCTCACCCGACACCACGACGTTGATCGCGCCGTGCGAAGTGCACCCGATCTACAATGTGACCGGCGTCGAGTGGCTGGCGGAGAACAAACCCGAACTCAAGACTGCTGTGATGTGCGCGCAGGATGACGCTCTGGGCCTCCCGTCGGTCGCGACCTATCTCGCCGCGTTCGAGGCTGCAGGCATCGAGATGCAGGACGATCCTCTGCTGTTCGACCCGGCGACCACTGATTTCGCGCCGGTCGTGACACGGTTGATCTCCGGCAATCCCGACATCGTCTGCCTCGACACCTGTTATGCAGACTACGTGCATCCAATCTGCGAACAGTTGTTCCAGCAGGGGTACGGTGGCCAGATCATCTCTTGCACCGCGGACTTCTACCAGCAAATCGTTGCCAAGACCTCCGCAGATTTCATGGAAGGATTCGTTTTCCAATTCCCGGATTTCGATGATCCGGCACTGAACGACGAGATCATCAACTTCCAGAACCCGAACGCGTTCTACGCTGAGTACGCCTCCCGCTACGGAGCCGATCAGTGGGGTGCAGTAAGTTGGGAATACGCCTCCATCATGGATCTCTGGAAAGCCGGCGCCGAGAAGGCCGGTTCAGCAGAACCTGAGGCAGTTCTGGCCGCAATGAAGGAAGGCGGAACCGGCCTTCATGCCTTCGGCGAGGCAGATTGGTGGGGGAAGGATCTGTTTGGCATCGATAACGCGCTGGTCGGCAATTGGCCGGTTGTCGTGATCCAGAAAGGCAAGGCGACGATCAAGGAATTCCGTTCAATTCCCGAATGGTACGCCAAACACGGTGAGTTGCTCAAGAAGCACATGGCCGCCTACGGGCAGATGTGGGATCAGCGTAGCTAGGTCTCACACCTCAGTCCCTTTCTAACCTCCATTTCCATTCGGGCGGTGCGCAACGACCTGCGCACCGCCCGAGTTCACAACCAGAACCAATTGGACGATGGTTGAACTACTCGCTCAAACTGGACTCAATGCCCTCTATGCCGCTAGTTACACCTCGCTTGTGGCAGTCGGCCTCGTCCTTATATTCGGCGTTATGGGCGTGATAAATTTCGCCCATGGCGAACTTTTCATGCTTGGCGCCTACTCGATCGTCGCGGTCTACGCAGGCTGGAGCCTGCCGTTCCCCGTTGCGGTCGTCATCGGATTGGCATTTGTCGGTGTCGTGGGCCTGGGTATGGAACGCGCGTTCTTCCGGCCACTCAGGGACAATCCGCTCGGTGGGCTGGTTGCCTCGATCGGCTTTCTGATGATCATGCAGGCACTGGTGTCGATGGGTTTCGGCGTACGCATGGAGCATGTGCCGCCGGTGACACAGGAAGTGATCGTCTTTTCCGACAAGGTCCGCTTG
Source organism: Paracoccaceae bacterium (assembly GCA_963664045.2). Lineage (GTDB taxonomy): Bacteria > Pseudomonadota > Alphaproteobacteria > Rhodobacterales > Rhodobacteraceae > JAPPHA01. The sequence goes on from CAXXGT010000013.1 coordinate 283,603, forward strand.
CCGGTCCAGCGGTTGGTCGTGATCGTGGCGGCCGCCGTTCTCCTGACTGGGCTCTGGGCATTCCTCAAGAAGACTCGTTTCGGCTGGGCGCTACGCGCCAGCGCCCAGGACCCGGAAGCAGCTGTATTACAGGGAATTTCCATAAACCACACGGCACGGGTCGCCATGTTCATCGGTGCTGCCCTCGCCGGGGTTGCGGGAGCATTGACGGCACCCCTGATCTCGATCAATCCGCACATGGGCCATTCGGTGATCGTGACAGCCTTCATCGTCATTATCGTCGGGGGTATCGGATCTCTCGAAGGCGCTGTTGTCGTGGCAGTTGCCTATGCCTTCGTCCATACCTTCGTCACCACTTTCTTTGACGGCGTCATCGCCGATATCGTCGGCCTGTCGCTGATGCTTGCAGTGCTGGTCGCCAAACCTACGGGCCTGTTCGGGACGGCTGACCGTGCATAGTGCGGTCACTAGATTCTTGATCCTGTCGGGTTCGGCAGCGATCTTGATTGCCTTGCCCCATGTCTTGAGTTTCTCACAGCAAGAGATCCTCGTATTCCTGACCATCAACGTTCTGCTCGTCGCTTCCTACAGGCTCCTGACTCTCACAGGAGAATGGTCGCTCGGCCATGTCGTCATCATGGGCGTGGGAGCCTACGCTTCCGCGCTCCTGACAAAGCGTTTGGGAATCTACGTGCCGGTCTCGATCGTCCTCGGGGCAGTTTCCGCAGCGATGATCGCGTTGGTACTCAGTGTCCCGCTCTTCCGGATGAAAGGATTCTACTTCCTGATCGGAAGCTTTGCGGCCGGCGAGATCATCCGGCTGCTGTGGAAGCGTTTCAGGGATCCATTCGGAGGTCCGAAGGGCATCAAGAAAATCGACCCGATGCCGGATTTCGACATAGGAATCTACGCTTTCGATTTCTTCGAACCGGTCAGCTACTATTACTTTGCACTGGTTGTGGTCGGGATTTCGCTATGGGTGATGTGGAGAATCGAACGCTCGCCGGTCGGCCTTACATTTCACGCAGTTCATTGGCAAGACACGCTCGCCGAAGCGTCTGGCGTGAACGTGAGGGCCTACCGTACACTTGCATTTGTCCTTGCCTCGGGTTTCGCAGGGCTGTCAGGAGCGCTCTTGGCTCACTACATAGGAACCATCAATCCCAACAGCTTTGACGTCGAGATGATGGTGTTCGTGCTGACCTGGACGATCGTCGGCGGCACAGCGACGTTTTACGGTCCGATCCTCGGCTGCGTCGTGCTCACCATTTTCAACGAGATTGTGCTCCGCGAGGCAGGATTTGAACAGATGCGGCCGCTGATCTATGGCCTCATCCTGATTCTTTCGGTGCTGTTCATGCCGAAAGGACTCGAAAGCCTGGTCCAGCGTGCCTTTCCCAGGCGATTGGTCAAGCGCCAAGGTACAACTGAGACGGCGGCGAAGGAACCTCGTCAAGCATGAATGCTCCTCTCCTCGAGATCGATACCCTGACCATGCGTTTCGGCGGTTTGACAGCAGTCGACAGGCTCTCGTTCGGGGTCGAATACGGCGCCATCCACGGTGTGATCGGACCCAACGGCGCCGGAAAGACAACAACGTTCAATATCGTGTCGGGCTTCTACGTCCCGACGGCCGGCGAAGTCCGTTTACGTGGTGAAACCATTTCCGGGCTGAGGATGTACGAAGTGGCCCGGCGCGGCGTCGTGCGGACATTCCAGCATTCGACATTGTTTGCCGAACTCACCGTTCTCGAAAATGTCCTGGTTGGAACGCACATGGGTTTTCCTCCCAACATCTTTGCCGCAATTGTCGGGCTGGATGCGGCGAACCGCCGCGCCGCGCGGGCCCGTGCCGAGGAAGCACTTGACTTCTTCGGCCTAGCCGGGTTCGCCGGCGAACCGGCTGGAGACCTGCCGCACGGCCACCAGCGGGCTCTTGGCATGGCGGTCGCGCTGGCGGCTCGACCTGACGTGGTCCTCCTCGACGAGCCATTCACGGGGATGAACCCGGAAGAGACCCGAAGAATGATGCAGCTGATGGGCAAACTCCGGAGCACTGGCGTCACCATCCTCCTCGTCGAGCATGACATGCACGCGATCATGGGGCTCTGTGACCGGATTACCTGCATGAGTTTCGGCAAACTGCTTGCCGAAGGCAGCCCGCAGGAAATTCGTCACCATCCCGCCGTTATCGAGGCCTATCTCGGAAGCACTCGCCATGTTGCTTGAGATGAGGCATGTAGCCGTTACCTACGGCAAGGTCTCTGCAATTCGCGACATCACGCTCAAGGTTCCGGACGGCGGGATCGTCACCATTATTGGAAGCAACGGCGCCGGCAAGACGACAACACTGCGGGCGATTTCCGGCCTCGCAAAGCTGCATGCAGGCGAGATCCATTTTGCCGGGGAAAGGATTGACCACTTGAGTCCCGACCGGATTGTTGCGCGAGGCATCGCCCATGTTCCGGAGGGGCGCCGAATTTTTCCCGACCTCACGGTCGAGGAAAACCTGCGAACCGGGGCGTTCCTTCGCAGGAAAAGGGAAAATGTCGAAAGTGACCTGGAAGACGTCTTCACCCGGTTCCCGCTCCTGCTCGAACGTCGAACTCAACTCGCAAAGACCATGTCCGGAGGCGAACAGCAGATGCTGGTGATTGGACGGGCAATGATGGCAAAACCTAAACTGCTCCTGATGGACGAACCATCCATGGGTCTGGCCCCGAAGATTGTCGAGGAAATTGCCCGGATAATCGGGGAAATCAACGACCGGGGTGTGCCGGTCGTCCTGGTTGAGCAGAATGCCGAACTGGCTCTGGATCTCGCCGACTACGCTTACGTTCTTGAAACGGGATCATTGGCGCTTGAGGGCCCGGCGGACGATTTGCACGACAACGAACATGTCCGCGCAGCGTACCTCGGAATTTGATAAAGGCAAATCCGAAATGCGGGCGGCTCTGGCCGCCGGCTGGCGTCGCACCGACCTTGTCTGGGAACGGTTGCAGATTCGCGGCAATGCCGCCTGGGTCAATGGTGACTGCTCAGGTGCGCGGTGGAATTTCCTGATTGCGTGGCTGCTTGCACACATCTTTTTCAAGCGCGGTGATCCGCGTATCGCAACCAGCGTCGCAAACGTCGGTTTGATGGCCCGGGAGGCCGGTCAATTCGCCCGCGCTGCAAGGCACTATGCGAGGGCCCAAAGTCTCTGGGCCGATGTTCCGCATGTGCTGGGTGGACTACGGATCCGCCCCCGCGTGCGAAGTTCCCTCTTTCACCTGCGGATGGAAGTCCGTCACCGAGGGACTTACGAGAAAAACATGAGGGCACGAATCGCCAACTTCGTCGCGGAGGCTGGCGAAGCCATTGATGCTGCCGCACAGGGCAATCCATCGCCTCATCGCCTCTATTCCCGTTGGCGCGGTGAATGTCCTGCAGTCTTCGACGATACCCGGAAGCTGCTCGGAGCGGTCCTCTTGATCTGCGCCTCGGAATCCCGGGAAACCGACCCTGACCGCCCGACCCGAAACCGAAAGGTGAAACCCGGGACGGCCGACGGCCCGTAATTCCGTGCAAGTCTCGCCGAGAATCCGGTCTTCTGCTCGCCCCCGTGTCCATTCTGTCGGATCCGCCATCGACCACGCCCTGCGCAAGCGCAACGAGGATCGCCTGCGGGTGAATACAGTCGGAGTTCCGCTCCCGGAAGCTCACGCGACCAGGTTTTCAGCCAACCGAAATCAGTCGTACCGATTGTCCAACTTCCATCAGATGCAGGAGAGTTCGCACGGCCCGGCCGCGATCCGTACCAAATTCGGGATCGCATTCGAGAAATGCCCGTGCCTCATTGTGAGCATCCCGGAGCAACTCGCCCTGATTTTCGATGTCCGCAATCCTGAATTCGGGTAGTCCGGATTGGTGTACGCCGAGCAAGTCTCCGGCGCCGCGCATCGCGAGGTCTTCCTCGGCAATGCGAAATCCGTCTTCGGTCTGTTGAATGATTTCCAGGCGGCGCCGTGCATTGCCCGATAGTGGCTCGCCAAACAGCAAGAGACAGGAAGATTCGCTCCGTCCTCGCCCTACCCGTCCGCGGAGCTGATGAAGCTGGGCAAGACCGAAGTTCTCCGCATGTTCGATGATCATGATTGTGACACCAGGAACATCAATGCCGACTTCAACAACCGTTGTCGCAACGAGCACATGAATGGTGCCGCTGGTGAACGCATCGAAAACCGCGTCCCTTTCTGCCGGCAACATCTGGCCGTGCACAAGTCCGACTGCATCATTTCCGAGCACGGCCCGTAGTGACGAGTACCGGTTCTCCGCCGGCGTCAGTGTCGACACTCCACTTTCTTCCACGAGTGGGCAGATCCAGTATGCCTGGCGTCCGGAATCAACCGCTGATTTCAACCTGTTGATTACGCTTGCCATCCGGTTCCGCGAAGCGATAGCGGTCTTGACCGGACGCCTTCCCGGTGGCTTCTCGTCGAGTATCGAGACACTCATGTCCCCGTAACACGCGAGCGCCAGTGACCGCGGGATCGGGGTTGCGCTCATGACCATGACATCGATCGCATCGCCCTTCGCGCTGAGATCCAGTCGTTGCTTGACCCCGAAGCGATGCTGCTCGTCGATCACTGCCAGCCGCAGGTCACTGAATTCCACGTCCTTCTGAAATGCCGCGTGGGTACCGACCAGAACCTGGATGCTGCCGGCCTTGAGCATGTCGAGTTTTTCATTCCGTTCGCGTCCCTTGTCTCGACTGGTCAAACGAGCCAGGTTGAGACCTGCTGACTTGGCAAGGGGTTTCAGTTTGTCATGGTGTTGACGGACAAGAACTTCCGTTGGGGCCATCAAGACTCCCTGCCCACCCGCTTCGACCGCATTCAGCAGCGCCAGGAATGCGACGATCGTTTTCCCGGATCCGACGTCGCCCTGCAGCAAACGGTTCATGCGGACCGTTCTGGCCATGTCCTGCTTGATTTCCCCGATCGAGCGCCTTTGGGCCTTCGTCAAGGTGAACGGCAATTCGGAGAGCACACGTTCCGTCAATCGTCCGTCGCCGAGGTTTGATCGCCCGCGTTGCTGTCTGAGCCTGCTTCGTGCAAGTGCAAGCGTCATTTGGTGCGCGAACATTTCATCAAATGACAACCGCTCCCGCGACGGAAAACAATAACTCGTTTCCGTTTCCGACCTCGGAGAATGCGAAAGCGCGAGCGCATCTCTCCAGGAAGGCCATCCACGCGAGGTCAGCATTTCCGGTGAAATCCATTCGGGAAGATCCGGAGCTCGCTCGAGCGCTGCCGCTACAGATCTGTTCATCATTTTCTGGGTCAGGCCCGAGACCAGGGGATAGACCGGTTCCGCCGACAGTATTCCGGATTTGGTGCCTGGGTCAAGAATGTGGTCCGGATGAATGATTTGCCTTAATCCATTGAATTCTTCTATTTTTCCAGAAACAACTCGTTGTTGCCCGACCGGCAGGTTTTTTTCGAGCCAGTCCTTGTGGGCGTTGAAAAAAACAAGCTGGAACCGTTGCCTGCCGTCGTGAACCCATACCCGGTACGGAAGTCCTTTCCGAGTTCCGGGTTGATGGGATCTGACCTCGACCTTGATGGTCACCTGTTCCTGGGGAACCCCTTCGGAAATGCGGGTAATTTCACGCCGGACAAGTACGGATCTCGGCAGCGTGAGCAGGAGGTCGCGTGGACGTTTGACCCCGAGTTGCTCGAGGTATTTTGCCGTGCGGGGACCAACCCCCGTCAATCCATCAAGCGGGGCAAACAGGGGGAACAGAATTTCGGGTCGTCCGGGCATGGCGACCCTTTCATGAACAGGATGCGATAAGCGACAGCCACGTCTCTTCGTCGATCACCTTGACCTTCAGGTCGTTGGCCTTTTTCGCCTTGCTCCCTGCACCGGGGCCGGCGATCACGAGATCGGTCCGTACCGAAACGGATCCCGTTACCTTTGCCCCTGCAGATTCTGCCCTTGTCTTGGCTTCCTTTCGGGTCATTTTCTCAAGCGTCCCGGTGAAGACGATGGTCATGCCCGACAATTCGCTTTCAGCATTATTCGTTTCTTCCACTTCTTCGATGACGACCAAATTGCGCAGGCGGTCAACCGCTGAGCGGGCTTCGCCCGTAAGCGTGTCTATGAGCGAATTTGCCATAACTTCGCCGATCCCGTCGATACCGATGAGGTGTTCCCACTGCAGGCCACATCTGCTGTCCGGATCAGCCATCTCATCGATGTCCAGGAGCAATGCGTCAAACGACCTGTAATGTGACGCAAGCAGCGCTGACGCGTTTTCGCCAATGTGGCGAATCCCCAACGCAAACAGTGCGCGCTGAAACGAAATGTTTTCTCGCTTGCGGATCGAAGCGAACAGCCGGGATGCTGATTTTTCCCCGGAGCCCTTGAGCTCTGCGAGTTCCGCACCATGGTTCTCTTCCAGCAGGAAGATGTCCGCGGGTTCATTGATCCATTCCATGGCGTGAAACTGCTCGATCTGCTTCGCTCCCAGGTTTTCGATGTCGAAGGCGTTTCGGGAGACGAAGTGTTTCAGCTTTTCGACCGCCTGCACGGGGCAAATCAGGCCCCCGGTACACCGTGTTACGCTGTCGCCTTCTTCTCGAACCGCCCGGGAACCGCACTCGGGGCAGGATTTCGGAAACTCGTAGGGCACGCTGTCGGCGGGCCGCGCCTGCAGGTCGACATCCTTGATCTTCGGAATGACGTCGCCTGCACGGTAAACCTCGACCCTATCGCCGACCCGAATGTCGCGCCCTTCCCGAATCGGGTTCCCGCCGGTGCCTCGGCCCGCGATGTAATCTTCATTGTGCAGTGTGGCATTGGAAACCTGGACGCCGCCCACGTGGACTGGTTCGAGCCGGGCAACCGGGGACAGTGCGCCGGTTCGTCCGACCTGGATTTCGATTGCGTTCAGTTTGGTAAAAGCCGTTTCTGCGGGAAACTTGTGAGCAATTGCCCACCTCGGGGTGGTGCTCCGAATCCCAAGCCTGTCCTGCAGTCCCAGATCGTTGACCTTGTAAACGACACCATCGATTTCGTAGCCAAGGCCGCTACGCAGGGTATCGATGTGGCGGTATCGCTCAATCAACGCGTCGACACCTGGGCAAATTTCGCCAAGTGGGTTGGTCGGTAAGCCCAGTTCTGCCATTCTCGCGACTGCTTCGATCTGCGTACTGGCAAGGCGCTCGCTCAGTTCTCCCCAGGCATATGCAAAAAAGCGTAGCGGCCTGCTGGCGGTAATCCGCGAATCAAGCTGCCTGATCGAGCCGGCCGCAGCGTTCCTTGGGTTGGAAAAGGTTTTTTCGCCAAGTTCGACTTGCCGCGCATTGAGTTCTTCAAAGTCATCCTGTCGCATGTAGGCTTCGCCACGAACCTCCAGAACGCCTGGACCGCCACGATTCAGCATCGCCGGTATGTCAACGATCATGAGCGCGTTCGCGGTCACGTTTTCGCCGACTTCCCCGTTTCCGCGTGTCGCAGCCTGAACCAGACGTCCGTCTTCGTACCGCAATGACAGTGAAAGCCCGTCGATCTTGGGTTCCGCCACGTAGTCCAGGGGATCCGACTCCGTGAGCCCAAGAAAGTTTCGTATGCGTGTATCGAAGATTCCCACGTCGTCTTCTGAAAAGGCGTTGTCCAGCGACAGCATGCGATCGGCATGTGACACTTTTTCGAATGACTCGGAAATCGGACCTCCGATTCGACTGCTTGGGCTGTCTGGTCGAATCAGATGGGGATAGATCGCTTCGATCTCACGGTTTCGCCGCTTGAGGAGATCGTACTCGGCGTCGTCCAGATCAGGATCATCACGAGTGAAATAGTCGTAATCCGCCCGCGCCAGTCGAATGGCCAGCGAAGCGAGTTCCGCCTTCGCCTCTTCCTCACTCAAGTTTTCGACGGGCACGTAATCCATGGCAACATCAGGAGAGCAAGTCTGAACCGGACTCCGTCCGGCGTATTCGGAGTTCTTGCTGTTTTGATGATTCCATGTCTAACCGATCCGGGACCGAAACTGAATGATTCCGGCAGACAAAGCCGTTGATTGCAACTCCAGGTCGATAACGGTGTTCAATGAGTTCGAAAAGGCGAATCCGGCGCGCCGGCGGGGCAGTTCGGTCCTGGAGCCAACGCCCGTTTCATGGACATTAGGAATATCCTGAATTAAGTGAGAACAATGACCGAACACGATACAGGCGAAGCAGGTTTGCGGGACCGGAACTCCCTTGGCCTGGCCAAGGACCCGTCGGATACGCGGGTTCTTGTCGCGATGTCTGGCGGCGTAGACAGCTCCGTCGTTGCCGGGATGCTGGTATCCGAAGGCTACGATGTCGTCGGGATGACTCTGCAGCTCAATGACTACAGTTCTGCTACGTCACGGCCCGGAACATGCTGCGCGGGGCGTGACATCACGGACGCCCGCCGCGTCGCGGAAACGCTTTCAATCCCGCATTACGTGCTCGACTATGAGAGTCGTTTCAAAGAGGACGTGATCGACTATTTCATCGACAGTTATCTCGCCGGAATGACTCCGGTTCCCTGTATTCGGTGCAATCAGGGGGTCAAGTTCCGTGATCTGCTCGAAACCGCGAAGCAGATCGACGCTGATTGCATGGCTACCGGGCATTACGTTCGACGCCTGGAGGGGGCTGCAGGGGCCGAGCTTCATACCGCCGTCGATGCGTCACGGGACCAATCCTATTTTCTTTTTGCGACAACGCCGGACCAGTTGCGTTTCCTGCGATTTCCTCTCGGAAGTCTGTATTCGAAGTCGGAAACCCGAATGCTCGCAGAGCAGTACGGTCTTCCGGTCGCCCAAAAACCCGACAGCCAGGACATTTGCTTTGTCCCGGACGGTTCCTACGCGTCGGTAATCGAAAGGCTACGGCCGTCGGCGTCCGAGGCAGGCGACATTGTTCACCTGGACGGGCGTAAACTCGGAACCCACCGGGGAATCATTCACTACACGGTAGGTCAAAGGCGCGGACTCGGAATCGGTGGCGGCGAGCCACTTTATGTCGTCAAGCTCAACCCGGAATGTCGCACGGTTGTCGTCGGTCCAAGGGAAGCCCTCAGGACACAAAAATTCCGAATCGGCCAGGTCAATTGGCTCGGCGACGGCGGATTTGACGATCAATCCGAATGGAATCTTGCGGTCCGCGTCCGATCGACCCGCCCACCCAAGGAAGCTGTCGTTCGACCGACTTCCGAATCGTCGGGAGAGGTTGAGGTCCTGGTGCCCGAGGAAGCCGTCGCGCCTGGCCAGGCCTGCGTTTTTTTCGAGAACTCGGGAACGCGCGTCCTGGGCGGTGGATGGATTTTGCGGGGCGATTGCGACTGAATCTCTCCCGTGCCTGTTTCCCGGGAAACCACGATCCCGCGAATGTGGCATCGAAGGCGCCTGCCCGCGTCAGTTCGTTTAACGACGCGCGGTGTGCCGCCCGGCAAGGCTTTCAGGATTCACGTTCCCGTTTTTCCAACTCGTCGGTAAATGCCATGTAGGCGCCGTTTTCCATGAACTCCTTCTCTTCGGCACTGGATTCCCGCCCGAGCACTTCGTTTCGAAACGGGAATCGGCCAAACATCTTGATGATCTCCCGATGGGATCTGGCATGGAGCAGCCCGAGCGAAAGGCCCGGCATGCTCTTGCTGAATTTTTCGTAGCCGTATTCCTGGTCGTGCAGGTTTTCGGAATGCTCGAACGGCAGGTAGAAGAACTGTCGAATCAGGCCGTCGATTTCGAAGTCCTGACCCTGTTCGATCGCGTTTCGTGCGACTCCGCGTGCCTTTGGGTCAGTGGCAAACGATCGCGGATCGCCACGAAACATGTTGCGCGGGAACTGGTCCAAGAGCAGTAGCAGCGCGAGTGATCCATTCGCGTCATCCTGCCAGTGATCAAGCCTTCCATCCCGGGCGGCCTCGAAGGTGGACGTGAAGCAGTCGATGATTTCCTGGTCGAGTTCAGGTGAACCCATGTACCACTTCTCGACACCGACTTCGTCTTTCCAGAATGCAAGCACGTCTGCGGCCGTTTTGGTCATTTCAAGATCCCGTTCCCGTGTTGGATGCGCAGGATGAACCCATTCATCCCGGCCATTCGCCCGGCCAATTAACCAATTTTGCCGACACTGTGTAGTGACCACCGTGACGTGAGCGCGGCTGACGGCCTGCTCGCCCCTTGTCCTATCCGTCTGTCCGCTCGTCTTGTGCCTGTTCGATTGCCACCTCCTGTGCGACCTCGACCGCCACCGGCGAAACCGTTGGCACAACCGCCGTGTAGCTCGTCAATTCATCGACATTTGGTGAAACGCGTCGCGTACTTCGATAGACAGCGTATACCGACATGACCGCGAGCAAGGCGGAAACATACGCAAAAAAGCTGTTTGCGCCGAAGGTCGTCATGAGCCAGCCGATGACCAGCGGACCTGCGATCGCACCAATGCTGTTGGCAAGTATCATCCCGCCGGCAGCGGCGGCCATGTCGTCGTGATCAAGAAAGTCGTTCGTATAGGCGATGAACAGCGAATACAGCGGGTTCGTCACGCCACCGATCATGAATGCCGTTACGAGCAGGAAGACGAAGTCCCCGGAAAAGAACACGCCGGCACCCGCGGCCACTGCCCCGAAAAACGTAACGCCAACAATCAGAATCCTGCGGTCCATACGGTCGGACAACCAGCCGATCGGGTACTGTACGACCAGACCGCCCACGTAAATCGTCGCAACGAAAATCGAAATTTCCCTTGGGGTCATTCCCCGAACGGTTCCGAAAACCGCCGCCATGCCAAACAATGCTGCAAAAATTCCGCCAAGAAGGAACATCCCGACGATGCCGAGAGGAGATATCTCGAACAGTTTCCTGAGCGTTATCGGCTTTGTCGTGTGGAACACGGGCGCAGGATTGATGGACAGGAGTATCGGCGCCACAGCCAGTGAGACCAATACGGAAATCAGGATGAACAGGGTGTATCCGCCAGGGTCGGCAACATTCAGGATGAGTTGCGCAGCGACGATTCCGACCATCTGGACGATAACGTAGGCGGAGAGCGCCTGTCCCCGCGTTTCGTTTGTTGCAGCATCGTTGAGCCAGCTCTCGGCGACGACGTACACGCCGGATATGCAGAATCCGACAGCCACCCGAAGGGCGAACCAGGCAAGCGGGTTCGGAACCGCGGCGTAGAGAATCAGGCAGGCCGAAATGCAGGATGCCAGCGCCGCGAAGACCCTCACATGTCCTACCCTGCGAATCATTTCCGGGGCCAGCTTCGCACCGCCGAGGACTCCGACAAAGTATCCGGCCATGACCCAGGCCATGGAATTGGTCGAGAACCCCTCGATGTCTCCCCGGACGCCCAGAAGCGTGCCCTGGAGGCCGTTTCCGAGCATCAGGAGAAAAACGCCGAAAAGAAGAGCCCACGCATTCTTAAGGACGGTCGCCATCAAGCCATGTCCTGCAAGTTGTCCGACGACTTCCCGGTAGCAGAGTCACGGGCCGATCACCGCACATCCGCGACCAATTCAGGTCGCAATTTGCCCATTGAGTTACGGAACCAGCAAGGACCCGTCTCCGTAGGAGTAAAACCGGTAATCGTTTTGAATGGCATGGGCGTAAATGCGGCGTATCCGACCGGGACCCGTGAATGCGCTCACCAGCATCATCAAGGTGGAATTCGGCAAATGAAAATTGGTGATCAGCGCGTCAGCCACCCTGAAATCGAATCCGGGCTTGATGAAGATGTCAGTCTTGCCGCTCCAGGGAGAAACGATCTGTTCGGCATCAGGACTGATCCGCGCAGAAGTTTCCAGGAGCCGCAATGTCGTTGTACCGACCGGGATAATCCTGCCGCCGCGTTCACGGGTCCTGTTTATCTCGCCCGCGGCCGATTCCGTGATTGAACCCCACTCGCCGTGAAGTCTGTCTCCCTCGATCTCGTCGGCACGGACATTCATGAAAGTCCCGAGGCCCACGTGCAACGTGATCCAGGACATCTGGATCCCCTTGCGCCGGAGACCGTCCAGGACGGTCTCGTCGAAATGCAGTGACGCAGTTGGTGCCGCGACCGCCCCGGGGTTACGCGCGAAAACGCTTTGATAGTCTTCCGCATCCCGTGAATCGGCCGGGCGCCGTTTTGCGATGTACGGGGGCAAGGGGATTTCTCCCGCATCGGGCAGCAGAGAAATGAAATCCCGGCCATGCGTATTGAACTTGAGGCGCGTACCGCCGAGGTCTCTTGACACGACTTCGGCGCAGAGTCTTTCGCCAAAGGAAAGATGATCTCCGACCCGGACCTTTCGCGCCGGGCGCAACAAGACGAGCCAGGTATCTTCAGGCTCAAGAGAACCGAGCACGACTTCCACCGCCGCCCTGGTCACGCCACCTGACGTGCGACGAATCCTGAAGCCACGGATCCGTGCCGGAATGACCCGGGTGTCGTTGAACACCAGCCTGTCACCGGACCTGAGGTGATTCGGAAGTTCGGTAAAGGTCGAGTCCGAAACCGACGAACCGCGTGCAACGAGCAGCCGGGCCGAGGAGCGAGGCCTGGCAGGCCTCAACGCGATCCGTTCCTCGGGCAGGTCGAACTGAAAATCGGACATGTTCAATCCCGTCTCTCCGAAGTCATGCACGACTCAAGTCATGATTCACCGGGCAGGTTCACTCGCTGGCTTGAGGCGGCGTCGGAATGTCTGATCCAAATATTTCCCTGAATTTCCCCGGTGTCAGAATCGAAAGAGGATTTACCGTGACTTTCGGGTTATCGGCAGAACCCACCATTGTGTAGTTGAATCCGAATGTCCGGTTTTCGCGGCTTGGTCCAACCAAAGTGTTCAGCACCGTACCGACCAATTTGTCGAGGACTCCCGTCAGTACATGGACCGGAGACAGGACGCCCACGAAGTCAACGTGCCTCGATTTCGGATCGAACCATCCATCGAGTGTTATGCTCATCGAAGCGCCGACCGCGCTCAGGTTCGAAATCGAAACCGCCTCCGGCTGTGTTTTCACCTCACCCGTGACCGAATCGAACGCCAGACCCTGGCCTGACAACTGCTGCAAAAGCCCGACCACGCTGATCGAATTCAGGATTTCTGCGAGAACCGGTGCGTTTCGCACGCGAACATCCGCGATCTGGAAATTCATGTCCCGGGTGCTGCTTTCGTCGTGAGTCAGGATCTCGAGATTCATCCGCCCTCCGTACGCGGACCTGAAGTAGCCGGTCTGCCGGAGCAGATGGCCCGCGTCTTCGGCATTCAGTTCGATCGTACGCCCGCCTTCTCGTGACCGAAACTTGCCGGAAACCGGTACCGAACCGTTGACCTTTCCGGTGAATTCGCCGGAGGCGCCGCCACCTGTTTCGACACGGCCGGTGACTCCCGAGAGACTGATTTGGTCGTCGACCAGCACGTGATCCAGCACGAAGGCGATCACGATCGGGTTCCCTCCCCCGGTTCCACGTCCCAATCGGGCTCCCCTCAAGTCAAGGGTTCCTCCGTTCAGTTCGATTCCCTGAATCCCTTCCGGGTTGCGCCGGATGGAAACGTCCGTCGTCAGCCAGTTGCCAAGTTCGAAATTTTCCAGTCGAATGCCGTTTTCGCGATTGCTGCCCGCAAGAACGGTCTCAAACCGCAGTCCCTTCGCCGAGAATCTGATCTTGTACGGTTGGTCCTGCCCGTCCAGATTCCTGACGACGATAAGCTGGGCCTTTTCGGAAGTCGGTTTTGACCAATTCAGTTCGGGGAATGTCAGGCTCATTCCGTCGAGGGACGAAGTTGCTGTCACGACCCTGCCTTCGGGCGAGTCGAAGTCGGCCTCGACTTTCAATCTGGTCGTTCCGGAAAGATTTCCTTTCAGAAACTCCGCGCCGAACAGGTCAAGATGCTCGGGAGACATGTCGAGATCAATTGTGAGAACGTTTGATCTCGGTTGGCTGGAATCGCTTTTCATGTTCCAGCTCAGCACTCCCTGGAGCCCGCCTGTGCTGAGCGGACCTGATATTGATATTCCGGCATTGCTGGAACGGAGGACCAGTTCGCCGGATTCAAGGTGTGCCGCTTCCCGCAAGCCGGGGATACGCAAGTCGCGTGCGCGAACGTCCGCCAGCCTGGCGCTGATCGCGTATTCGACGTCCTGAATTCGTGGTTGCGCCTGCACCGGAAACCTGAACGACCCCGAGACACTGGCGGTTCCGGATACCGTATCGGGATCGATGAATTCAGGTAGGCGCACCCAGGCTTCAGGCCTTTCGAGAAAATGCACCAGAAAATTTACAGAACTTGTTGATTTCACCGTTAAATCTACAATTGGATCCGGATCTGAAAGGGCCGCGATCTCGAAACCTGATCCGGAAATATCCGCGCGCCCTGCCTCGGATTCTTCAAGATATCCCGAGTCGAGTCCGATTTTCAGCGAGTCCGTGCTCAATCTTCCCGAGCCAACTCCGCCCCGTACGGGAGGAAACCCGGGCAAGAACGAGAACTCAGCGTTTTCAATGCCGAATCCGATGTCATAGGCAAGTCCGGATTCGTCAAAGGTGAGTTCACCGGTAATGCCCTGGAACTCTCCTGCGGATACACTTTTTTCAAACCATGTCCCGGCTTGCGACGTCGTGCCTCGGGGCCAATGGTTTGCAACCCTCCCAATCGTCAGCCGGTCTGCATCGATTCTGAAATTCCCCTTCGGATTCAGGGAGCTCCAGTCCAGTCTTCCGTTTGTCTGGAGCAGTGTTTCCTCGTCGGAAACCCAGGCCCGTTCGACTTCCACAACCCGGGATGCCGGAAAAAGGACCAGATCAAGTCCGCCCTTGGGGATATCCAGGCGGGAACCGGGATCACCCGGCGGTCCAAGTCTTCCTGTCAAGAAAGGGATTCGGACGTGAATCGCTTCAAGTTCCGCGTTGGCATTCATCCGTAGTAACAGGGTTCCAGCGGCGTCCAGAACGCCATTGTCGGCCGACACGGTCGCGTCGAACGGAAATTCATGAATCTGCCCGATGCCGTTTTCAGGGTCATCTCCACGACCATTCGTAACATTGGAGTCGTCAAGTTCGCGATCGTGAAAGACAAGTCTCGTCGAATTCGGGATAAAACCCGCAAGGAGCGTTCTCCCGGCGTCAGCAGTATCGGTGCCAATTTCGGTTACAGGACGGCTCAGGTGTGAGGAAACGACGAGCGTACCGGCTGCCGGCGTCCTGGTCATCGAAATTTCCAGTTCGAAACCTCCGCCCGGTGCGTCGGAAGGGAAACGGACATGGGATGTCAAATCAAGCTGACCCCGGTTTCTGGTCAGGCGTGATTCGGGCAAAAAAAACCTGCGCTTCGCCCCGGATCCCAGATCCTCGAATTCAATCGACGAATTCGTGAGTTCTATGCGGTCCAGACGTCCCAATGGACCGGAAACGAATAATTCATCGATGCTCTTTCCCAGATCCTTCCCCAGTTTGAATCCTTCGCCCGGCAATGACGGCAATCGAAGTTTTCCCGACATATCCCTGACGACAAAAACCTCGAGTCCGAACATTTCGAGAGACCGCAGGCGTAACTCGCCAAGGGCAAGGCTCTTGAGCGAAATAGTCGACCGAACATTCGGAAAGGAGAATTCCTGCCCACCATCAGCATCGTGGTACCGAAACGCCATCTCGACGTTGATTCCATTGTCTCCAAGTGCCATGGAGGCTGACTCGACCGATACGCGGCCCTCGCCAAAGATCGATTCCAACTGCCGCTCAACCAGGGCGGGAAACCCGGTATTCTCGAGTTCATGGTCCTGTAAAACAACGAGAAACAGCGAAACGAGAACCACAGCGACTGCCACCGTCCCGACGGCAAGGGCAGCGGTAAGTTCGATCAGTTTCTTGATTAGCCGCATCACGCAGGACTTTGGAACTTGGTTCCCGGTTCTCGTTCACCTGCCCGCAGTATGAAGCAAGGTGACGCGAGACTGAACAGATGTCTGACTATCACAGAATTCGGACGGGCGAAAATTGATGGTGTTTCGGAACTGGCCCCCGTGCGATGCAGGTGATGACGGCCGCGTGAGGCGGCGGGAATGAAGAAATGGACATTGCCGTCCGAAATCTCGTGTTGCGGGACGAGCGGAGTGCGAGGAGGGGGTATTGGCATGCACGCGTTGTCAGACTGACTGATCCATTCCGTAGTGGCAAGACGACTTGCCTCAAGTTCCGTTTGAAACGAACTGGCCCCGGAAAAGGCGGTTGAATTGGATGCTGGCGAATTATCGCCAATCTCGAGTTATCGAAAACAAAAAATTTGAAACTTTCTGAAATAATCTGTAAAGTGAGTCGGTCTCTTGTAAAACACTTGTCATTTTGATGGCCATTGCCATGTCATTCTCAACGACCAATTTGATGCAGTCCATGCGGTACCCATGAATTTGCTCAGGGGCACAAGCTTGAGCCGCCTGTTTCCCGAGCGCGTCGTGAGGGTGGAATCCCGCGACAAGGTCAAGTACCTTCGCATTTCTCCAGTTATCCAGGCAATTGCCCTTGTTTGCTCCCTGTCGGCGGTCACTTACGTTTTCGCGTTGTCGGTTTTGGTCGGAATTGAATTCGGTACCCGTCATTCGGCCAACGCCAAGGACGAGTTGATTCACGCGACCTACCAACAGCGAATCAACGAACTGGCGTCAAGCAGTGAAAGGATGCTGGCGTCGGCCGCAACTGACAACGAACGTAATCGACTCGTCTTTCAGCAGCTGGGAACTGAAAAAGGTCTGCAACTGCATGCAGTTGCCAAACAGCGTGAACTTGAACGAAATGTTGCGTTGCTCGAAGAACGGCTTGCTAGCCTGACGATCGAACGAAATGGCCTGCAGTCGGAAGTCGAAAACCTGCAGTCCAGGGTCGCTGACTTGTCCGGCCGGGTGGACGAGCAGCTCGATACGGAACAGCTTCAGAGCGCCGTAGCGAGAACGCTCGATGTCGCTGTCGCCGAGCTCAATTCCAAGGAAGGCAGGATTGCGAACCTGGAGGAACACGTCGATGGCCTTCAGCATGAACTCAAGGTCCAGGAAGGACACTACGACTTCATTTTCCGCAATTTGGAAGGTGCGGTGGAGCTTTCGCTAGGCCCGATGGTCAAGGCGCTTGAAAGGTCCGGCGTCGATCTCGACAGTCTGCTTGAAACGGTGCGCCGACGGTTCTCCAACGCGGGCGGCCCGGGTGGGTCGTTGTCGAATATAGAACGGACACTGTCCGAAAGTCCTCATGCGTACCGGATCAAGGCATTGGTAGAAGATCTTGATCGCGCGCATTTCGTGGGCCTAGCATTGCAGAAGATTCCGGTTTCAATGCCTGTTCGCGGCAAATTCAGGTACTCGAGCAACTACGGGCTGCGCAAGGATCCGTTTACCCGCAAGATTTCCCGGCACGAGGGTGTAGACATGGTTGCGCGATCGGGCACTGCCATTTACGCCACTGCCGATGGAACGGTCGTCTATGCGGGCTGGAAAGGCGGTTTCGGGAGAGTTGTCAGGATCAGGCACATCCACGGATTCGAGACCGTCTATGGCCACCTGAGGAAAATTCACGTCAAGCCGGGCCAAATGGTCTCGCGCGGGGATCGAATCGGTGATATGGGCAATTCTGGTCGCAGTACCGGGACCCATCTTCATTACGAGGTACATGTCGGCGGCAACCCGAGAGACCCAAAAAAATACTTGGAGGCAGGACGAAATGTTTTCTAGAAAAGGCAAGACCCAGACAACTCCCGGCGCCAGATCCGATGTCGGCCCAGCCGGCAATCCCGTACCGCAACCTCGTCTTTCGCCGGACACGAAAGCGGCCTCGGCCCAACAGGGACCTCATTCAGCCCCGGCAGCTACGCCTGCTTCCCCTCACAAGGCGAAACCCCGGGCGTCGATTCTGTCAACGGACATTTTTCTTGAGGGAGACCTGCGTACGACCGGCGGCATCCAGATCGAAGGAACCATCAAGGGCGACGTAAGGGCCCACATGATCACGGTTGGCGAGACTGCCAAGGTCGCCGGTGTCGTGGTTGCGGATGACGTGGTTGTCAACGGAAAAGTCGAAGGGATGATCCGGGGGGTCAAGGTCCGTTTGACTTCGAGCGCTCATGTCGTTGGCGATATCATTCACAAGACGATCGCAATCGAAAGTGGCGCGCGTTTTGACGGAAAGGTCAGCAGGCGGGAAAAACCGCTCGATGACAACCCTGAACCGTCGTCTCGAAAAGTGCAGGCAAAACGCCCGGAACCGGTCCAGCCGCAGCCAGCGCCAGCCGCGGCGGCCAACAGGCACGATCGATCCGGGTCACCTGACGGGTAACTCAAGTCGACGATCTGTTGAGCGTTAGCGTTATCCCACCTTCGCGCCGAAGGAACCGGCGTGACGCCGCCTCTATGCTAATTCCGAACGGTTTTGCCCGTCAGCGTTCAGGGCCAGGACCGACGACATGAAACTGTCAAGGTCGCCGTCCAAAACCCGTTTCGGGTCAGATGTCTCCCAGTTGCTGCGCAAGTCCTTGACCATTTGGTACGGTTGCAGGACATAGGATCGGATCTGGTTTCCCCACCCGGCATCTCCTTTTGCTTCATGAGCTTCACGGATCTGGCGATTCCGGGTGTCGAGTTCGAGCTGGTAGAGCCTAGACTTGAGTGAAGCCATGCAGTTCGCCCTGTTTTGGTGTTGTGATTTTTCCGACGATGTCACGACGATTCCCGTCGGAATGTGAGTCATGCGAACCGCCGAGTCGGTCTTGTTGACGTGCTGTCCCCCGGCACCGGATGATCTGAACGTATCGACCCTGATGTCGGATGGGCTGATCTCGATCTGAATGTCATCGGAGAGGACAGGATAGACCCAGACCGAACTGAACGAGGTGTGTCGACGTGCATTGGAGTCAAATGGAGATATACGGACAAGACGGTGCACTCCGGACTCGGACTTCAGCCAGCCGTAGGCGTTTGTGCCCGAAATCCTGTAGGCGACGGACCGATACCCGGTTTCATCACCGGGTTGCGCCGAGATCATTTCGATACTGAACCCGCGCCGTTGCGTCCAACGCTCGTACATCCTGGCGAGCATGTAGGTCCAGTCGCAGGCTTCAGTTCCTCCGGCCCCGGAATTCACCTCCAGAAACGTGTCGTTTCCATCCGCTTCACCATTGAGAAGTGCCTCGATTTCCTTTTTTTTCGTCCGTTTGCCCAGGTCTGCGAGTGCCGACTCCGCTTCCAGGACAAATTCGGGCTCATTCTCCTCTTCTCCAAGCTCAAGAAGATCAATGGATTCCGCCAGTTCGGATTTGAACTGTTCATATACGGCCACGTTATCCATCAACAACTGCCTTTCGCGCATCAGTCGCTGTGCCCGCGCCGTGTCTGTCCAAAGATCGGGGTCTTCGCACCTTGCGTTGTATTCTTCGAGCCGATGGTGCGCCGACTCCAGGTCCTGTCGCCTGTAAATCAGCTCAAGGGACCGCTGGATGGATGAGACGATATTTTCAGTTTCCGACCGCACGACTTTTCCCGACAACACACTTTCAACCGGGCGCACACATATCGGCCAGCGCGCGACCGGTAAAGGTAGCAGCCATGCTCGGGAGCGCCCTTTTTTCAGCCCGGATCACCCGGTTTCGGTGTCAATACAGACCGCCGCTGGACAACGAGCCAAAGGATGCATTGTTTTCACGGGTGGTGTCCGTTTCTTCGCTGGCAGTTGTCATCTCGGTTTCTTCGTCCGGGAGAGCATCGGCAATCGTCTGCACGTTTTCGATGCAGTCGCCGGCAAGCAGGTCTTCCCCGACTCCGAATCCTCCGCCGATCTTGTTCAGTTCATCCGCGGCGTGTTCGTCGCCCTCACGAAACAGCTCCTCGACGACATGCTCCCCCTCGGCGGACTCCGGCAGTCTCGCTCCGCTGCAACGATGGAATTTGAGGAACACGCCGCCGACGGGGGGTGAAAACTCCGGTGTCCCGTACCGCTCTGCCGCGACCTCCATGAATGACTTGAACACGGGACCGCACATCCCCGAACCCGTGGCGGTCCTTCCCATGGGTTGAGGCTGGTCATACCCGATGTAGCAACCTGCAACGATGTTTGGAGAAAAGCCGATGAACCAGGCGTCCCTGGAATCGTTCGTGGTCCCCGTCTTGCCCGCGACCGGAAAGTCCAGATTCACGGTGCTGCTGGCCGTACCTCTTTCAACGACATCAAGCATCATTGACGTCAACTGAAAGGCCGTAATCCTGTCGATGATCCTCTGGCGTTCGCTGACAATGGCCGGTGCTGTTCCGGGATCCAGATCCACCTGGCCGCAACCGGTGCATTCCCTGCGGTCCTGACGATATGTTGTCTTGCCCCAGCGGTCCTGGATCCTGTCGACCAATGTCGGTTCGACACGCTCTCCGCCGTTGGCGAACATCGCGTACGCCGCGACCATCTGGTACAACGTCGTCTCCTTCGAACCCAGGGAGTTCGCCAGGTAAGGCTCCATTTGATCATAGACGCCAAACCTTTCCGCGTATTCGGCGACGGTCTCCATGCCGACGTCCTGGGCCAGCCTGACGGTCATGAGGTTTCGGGACTTCACGATTCCGACCCTCATCGGAACCGGGCCATAGTATTTTTCGGTGTAGTTCTCGGGTTGCCAGATCCCTTCCGGAGTTTCGATGGAAAACGGGGCATCGATCAGAATCGTGGATGGAAAATACCCGCTATCGAGGGCCGCGGCATAAACGAACGGCTTGAACGACGATCCGGGCTGACGCAAGGCCTGGGTTACGCGGTTGAAAACCGAATGCTGGTACGAAAACCCGCCCTGCATGGCGAGCACGCGGCCCGTATTCGTGTCCATAGCCATGAAGGCCCCCTGCACTTCCGGAATCTGGCGGAGAGACCAGTGGCTGAATTCGCCGTCGACCTCGACAGGCTTGACGTAAATGGCGTCTCCGACTTCGAGAAGGTCCGCGGGAACCTGTGCCTTGGGACCTGCCCTTCCGTTTTCCTTGAGGGGGCGCCAGGACAGATCGCTCATCGGTATCACGTGCGGCTGGTCCGTCGTGGTAACGCCTGAAATGCCGATTTCCGCCGAATTCCGCGTCAAATCCAGCACGACGGCAGGAAACCACCCGGAGATGTCCCGCGCCATGTGGAGGCGGGAAAGCGCGTCTCTCCAGTTATCCTCGGAATGCAGCAACTCGGGATCGATCTTTCCAACCGGTCCACGATAGACATTTCTTGTGCGGTCATATTTTTCCAATCCGCCGCGCAACGCCTCTTCGCTTGCCTTCTGCAGCACCTGGTCAAGTGTCGCGCGTACGACGAAACCGCCGGACAGGAACTGGTCCTCGCCGATTTCCCGCGAAATCTGTCTTCTTATTTCGTCGGTAAAGTACCCCCGTGGCGGGCGTATCGAACGGCCGGACGGAATGTCTCCGGACTGTACCGTCAATAACGGCGCGCTCTTTGCGGCATTTGCCGCAGCTTCGGTGACATAGCCGTTTTCGGTCATTTCCCGGAGAACGAAGTTTCTTCTGGACACGGCGCGACTGCGTTGCCTGGTCGGGTGGTATGTACTCGGCGCCTTGGGCAACGCTGCCAGGTAGGCAGCTTCCGCCAGGGACAGATCTTCCAGGGGTTTGTTGAAATACGTCAGCGCCGCGGCAGTGACGCCGTACGAATTCTGGCCAAGAAAAATCTCGTTCAGGTAAAGCTCCAGAATCTCGTCTTTGGATAACGTATTCTCGATCCGGGAGGCGAGGATAAGTTCCTTGATTTTCCGTTCTGCCGAGCGGTCACTTGACAGAAGAAAGTTCTTCATGACCTGTTGCGTTATCGTCGATGCGCCACGCAATCTGCCGCCTTGAATCACCTCAAGAAGAGCTTTTGCCATTCCGGTTGGATTGTATCCCCGGTGTCGGTAAAATTCCTTGTCTTCGGCGCTGATGAACGCCTCCTTGACCAAGGGCGGGATCTCTTCGATCGGTGTGAATACCCGCCTCTCGCTCGCGAATTCGTCGATGACGTCGCCTTCAATGGAATACACCCTTGAAACCGACGCCGGTTCGTAAATCGCAAGTGCCGCGTGATCCGGCAGATCACGCCCGTAGTTCCCGAACATCAGTGCTCCGACGAGGACTAGGGCAAAAAGACCTGTCGTCACACTGCTGAACAGCGCACCTGAAATCTGCAAGAGAAACCCAATCACACCCTTGCTCCGCGCATGAAAGTGGGTACTTCCAAGCCTTGACACTATAAGTTGGAACTACTCCCCCGTCAAAGCAATGGGCAGGGCACGTTTTCAAGCGTCTTGTGAAAGCGACGTGAATTCACCGTTCACGCATCATTCCGTCCGGTGTCGCTCCAGCCATGACCCTGTTGCCGTCACCAGGATTGTGAATCCTGTCGCCATTCCGGCCGCAACCTCCTCCACGCCAGGATCGGCATTGCGGAACAATCGTCCAATCGTCCTGCGCGGTAATTTGAAATCCCGGGTGCATTGCCGGTTGCCGGACGATTTCAAGGGCCGGAACAGGTTGATCCCCGAGGCCGGAATCCGGTCCGGGACCGGTCGTTCGGGCTTCGTCATGTCTTCACCGACAATTGAACAGGAATCGGATTGAATCATAGCCAGCTTATCTCTAGATTTCCGGTACGCGGGCATTTGGCTCGGTTTGGAATTCATCTGATCGCCGGAACCAGAGATTCGGTTTCGAAACCGGACCCGGATCACGGCGACGTGAAATAATGTACGAAATTTCCGATGAAAGGCGGAATCTTCCGTAATTTGTCGGCAAAGATCAGGATACTGCCACGATGCAGGCAATTGAAGCGCATGGATTTGACCGTATGGGGCGACATGGTTCCACGTCGAGCGTTCATCCGCAAAAACCTGCCGTGGAAAGAAAAATGAACACGTGTGTCCGGTCGCCAGACGGCCGCCAGGTTTCGGAGGCGCCGGAGGAAACACGTGTCGAAGAGGCAACATGGCAAAGAAAATGCTCGTTGATGCGGCACACGAGGAGGAAACTCGGGTCGTTATCACCGAAGGAAGCAAAGTCGAGGAGTTTGATTTCGAGAGTTCGGGCAAGCGCAGGCTAGCCGGAAATATCTATCTCGCAAAAATCAAACGAATAGAGCCGTCCCTTCAGGCGGCGTTCGTCGACTATGGTGGAAACCGTCACGGATTCCTGCCGTTTTCAGAAATTCATCCGGACTACTTCCAGATCCCGGTTGCCGACCGTGAGAAGTCGGTAGCGGAATATGCGGCCCACATGGAAAAACACGTGGAATCGGCCGAGTCAGTTGCCGGCGACAGGAAGCGTAATTCCCGGAGTGAAGACCGTCCTGCCAAACCGGAAGTTGACGCGATCGTCGAAGCGTCCGGCGGCACGGACGACGGCCAGGCCGAGGTTTTCAATGCTTCAGATGATGATATGGATACCGGGGATCCCTCCCAGGGGTCGGGGATTGTCGATGTTCCCGAGGGCCGCAACGATTCCGGCGGGCGAAAGGGCCGTCGCCGCCCAAAGACCAGACGCGGACGCGACGAAAACCTTGTTGTTAATGCGGAAGACACCGAACATGAAGCGCCCGTCAATGGCAGGGAGCTCCCCGTTGATGTCGACTCGAACGGTGCTGGCGAGGTCGAGCCGGACACGGGAAACCATGCCGACAATGACGTCGAAGCGGCCGCACGTTTCCGCAAGGCATTGCCGCGGCGGTACAAGATCCAGGAGGTCATTCAGGTTCGCCAGATCTTGCTAGTCCAGACGGTAAAGGAAGAGCGGGGGAAAAAAGGCGTATCCTTGACGACCTACCTGTCTCTGGCGGGTCGTTATTGCGTCCTGATGCCAAATACCCCCCGTGAAGGCGGAATTTCGCGGAAAATCACCAACGCAACAGATCGGAAAAAGCTGAAAGAGATCGCGGCGGGAATCAATGTGCCCGAAGGAGCGGGTCTGATCGTGCGGACCGCTGGCGCCAAGCGAAACAAGGCCGAGATCAGACGCGACTTCGAATTCCTGTGCCGTCAATGGGACGAAATCCGGGAGCTGACGCTCAAGTCGATCGCGCCAACGCTAATATACGAGGAAGGAGGTCTGATCCAGCGATCGATACGGGACCTCTACAGCCGGGAAATCGAAGAGATCCTCGTGGAGGGCGACGAGGCCTACAAGGTGGCCAAGAGATACATGAAGATGCTCTTGCCCTCGCATGCAAAACGCGTGAAGCATTACAAGGACCCGATGCCCCTGTTCTCCAGGTACAGGATCGAAGGATTCCTCAACGATATCCTCAGTCCGGTCGTCCAGCTCAGGTCCGGAGGATACCTTGTGATCGACGTGGCCGAGGCCCTGGTTGCGATCGACGTCAACTCGGGGCGGGCCACCAAGCAGGCATCCGTCGCCGCGACGGCGCTGAGCACCAACCTTGAAGCCGCCGAAGAATTGGGACGCCAGTTGCGGTTGCGCGATCTTTCGGGCCTCATCGCGATCGACTTCATCGACATGGACGAGCGAAGGGACAACGCCAAGGTCGAACGGGTACTCAAGGACGTCTTGAAGTCGGACAGGGCCCGCATCCAGATCGGAAACATCTCCGGTTTCGGTATCCTGGAAATGACGCGCCAGAGATTGCGCCCGGGGTTGCTCGAATCGTCGACGATTCCATGTCCCCAATGCCAGGGATCAGGGACGATTCGAACCGACCTGTCTCTTGGCCTCCAGGTCCTGCGAAGACTGTTCGAGGAATCCCTTCGTTGTCGTGCAAGCGAAATCCTCGTGGCGACGGTGCCGGTCAACATCGCCAATTACCTGGTGAACGACAAGCGCGGTGCACTTGTGGATCTCGAGGCGGAAAGGGGAATTTCCGTGCGTGTCGAAACCGATTTGTCAGTGCCGACGTCCGAGTTCACGCTTTCGCGCAGGAAACCCGAGGCCGAAAGCAGTCAAAGGAGTACGGTCGAGGCCGTGTCGTTCGACAGCGTTCTGGTCGATGAATCAAGTTCATCCGAACGCGATGGTGAACAGTCGGATGGCGCGGGCCAACCCAGGCGGAGCCGCAGACGGCGCCGGAGGCGAGGGGGGCGCGGGAGTTCGGAGAACCGCGTGTCGGCCAGGAACGAGGGAACCGAACCAACGGATGAGGGTGCCGGCTCGAAAGTCGTCCAGGATGCCAACCCGGAATTGCGTTCTGCCGAAGCAGACGTCGTGCCCGACGCCGAGGATGTTCCGGCGGAAACAACTGAAACCGGAGTGGAACAGGAGGCGGTAGCGGCGGAAGCGGGTGAATCCGGGCCGAAGGGATCCAAAAGGCAGTCCTCCCGCAGGGGAAAGCGAAGGAGGTCTCGCAGGTCGACCAGGGAAACCGACGCCGAGGAGCGCGATGGCGATCACGTCGTCCCTGCTGATGTTGCACCGGTAGCGGACGCGGGCACCTCGCCGAATCCAGATGATTCCAGCGAGGAAACTACTGAAGCGGATCAGGACGCCGCGACCTCGCGAAGCCGGAAAAGTTCGAATGGACGCCGACGAAAGCGTGCCCGGTCGGTGGCTGCCCCCGATCAGGTTGCGCCTGAAGAGGCCGGGAAGCCGTCAAACGATGACTTCGACCACGCTGCCCTTTCCAGCGACGAATTTGATCAGGACAGTCATGTGCCGGAGGCCGCTGTCCCAATTGACGAGCCACCTGAAGATGGAGTTCAAAAGGACGTTGAACCTTCTGGCCGGCGGCGTACGGGTTGGTGGTCGGCACAGGAATCCGGGACTCCCTCGATTGCGGACGAGTAACTTGACGATGATGCCTGTTTCCTGTGGCGGCGGGCAAGTCCTCCTGGTCTCGTTCCGAGACAGAAGGTCGGCCATGTCGTCTTGCGAAACATCTGGAATGGACCGATGATGCGACGACTGGCTTGCCGGGCAATTGCGACGATGCTCACGTGTACGGTCCTCGCAAGCCAGGTCCCGGCATCCGGTCTCATCCGCGATGCCGAAATAGAGCGAACGATCAAGCTGGTAAGCGAGTCAGTGCTGAACGCTGCAGGCATTGGATCGTCTTCGATCAGCTTTTTCATTGTCAACAACCCCGAAATCAACGCGTTCGTGGCCGGGAACAGGAACATCATCATCAACTCCGGTCTTGTCCAGAAGCTGGATGCCGTAGACATGTTTCAGGCAGTTATTGCGCATGAGGTGGCGCACATCACCGGGGGGCATATCTCTCAACGAGCGATTGCGGTAAACGAGGCCGGCACGGCCGCCGGCCTTGGAATGCTTCTCGGGTTGGTCGCCGCGGCGACCGGGAATACGACCGCGGGAATCGGCGTCGCGATAGGTGCGGCCGACGTGGCTCAAAAAGGGCTCTACGCCTTTTCGAGATCCCAGGAATCGTCGGCAGATCGCCGCTCGATCGAATACCTGGCCGACGCCGGGGTGAATCCCGAAGCAGCCATCGAGGTCCTTGAACTGCTGCACCGGTCCGAGCCTCTGCAGCGGTCAGGTTCTGCCAGGTATCTCAGGACGCACCCGCTTTCGGCGACGCGGATCAACAGAATCGAAGAACTGGTCAAGAGGCACTCCGGCAATGTTGCCCGGAAAGCCCCGGACATCACCAGGGAGCATGAATACTGGTACGCGCGCGCGCGCGCCAAGTTCAAGGGCTTCCTGAATACTCCGTCAAGAAACATCCGTGAATTGAGGAATGCCGACTCAAGTGAAATCAACTCTCTCGTTCGGGCAATTTCCTACTTTCGACTTCCGGATTTCGATGCCGGCCTGAAGGAAACCGAACGCCTGCTCCGAAAAAGGCCGAATGATGCGTTTTACAACGAACTCAAGGGACAATTCCTGCTCGCAAGTGGTCGTGTCCGGCCTGCGATCGAATCGTACGACATTGCGGTCTCGCTGGCTCCGAAAGAACCATTGTTGCTGGCCGGCCTCGGCCGGGCACAACTCGCCCTGGGGAACCGGGAGTCAAGCGCAGGAGCACTGAGGACCCTTAAGCGCGCATACGACCTTGATCCCCGGGACGCACGAATGCTCAGGGATTTGGCGGTCGCCTACCAGAAGGATGGGCAAAGGGGTATGGCTGCTCTTGTGACCGCCGAGAGATTTGCATTGAATGCCCAGTTCGCCCAGGCTGCGACCCACGCCGGGCACGCGCAGAAACTCTTGCGGAAAGGCTCCCCGGAATGGCAAAAGGCGCGAGACATTCTGCAAATGGTTGGACGCTTGAAGTGACAGAACTTTTCCGGGCCGGAGCAACGCAATGAGGCAGGCTGCATTATTATCCGCATTGGCCTTGTGTCTTGCAGTCAAAGGAATGGCGGTAGCCGCGGAGACGGAGGCGCTGGTGTTTGACCAGGAAACGCGGGACGCGCTGCACGGAGAGATCCGTGACTACCTGTTGTCCAATCCTGACATAGTCCTGGAAATGCTCAAGATCATAGAGGAGAGACGGAATCAGGCGGAGGAGGATCGGGACCAACAGCTGTTTTCGGCATACCGGGAACAAATCATCGACGACGGCATTTCATACGTTGGCGGGAATCCGGACGGCGACGTGACGCTTGTGGAGTTTCTGGATTATCGATGCGGATACTGCAGGCGGGCGCATCCCGAAATTGCGAGACTGCTCGAGGAAGACGGAAACATCAGATGGATCGTCAAGGAATACCCCATCCTTGGGCCCGAATCGGTGTTTGCCGCAAAGATCGCCGTCGGTACGCTCCTTTCGTTGGGCGACGACGCCTATGAGGCTGTCCACGATACCCTCATGACCTATCCGGGACCAATCAACAGGGCATCCCTTGAAGAAATCGCAGGTCAGTCGGGACTGGACCCGCTCGTCGTCGAGACGGCGATGAAGGATCCGCAAGTTGACTCCCATATCCGCTCAATCAGGGAACTCGGCTACGCGCTCAACGTCAGGGGAACTCCGACGTTTATTGTGGGTGAAACATTTGTCCGCGGATTCGTGCCGAAGGCGGATCTGCAGCGCCTCGTAGACGCGGCCAGAGTCGGCGAACTCTAGTGCAGATCGCCGTCCTTTCCATTGCTTGACCTCGAGAGTCCTCCGCCGTGGTGGTGAGGAAGGAAAAGGTGCCACGTCACTGGCGATGCAATGCGGTCCATGATGATCGGCGTCGGGCGGGCCGGAAAAACTGATGTGGAATGAGGCGAATGGACAAGAAAGACCGTGACCGGGATCTCGGACTGATCAGGGAACTGACCACGCTGTTTCGCGACCAGGACCTGTCGGAAATGGAGTTTCGACGGTCTTACCCCGACGAATCGCGCTTGAAGGTTCGCATTGTCAGGAACACGGGCGTGCATCCTGTTCCTGGTTCGGCGCCTGCCGTTTCACATGTTGAATCCCGAACGGTCTCCGCTCCGGGTGCCGCTTCGATCACCGGCGAACCGGACGAGGCTGGCGAATCGCATGAACAACATCCCGGATTGATTACCTCTCCGATGGTGGGAACGGCCTACCTCCAGGCCGAGCCAGGAGCTCCGCCCTTCGTAAGCGCTGGGGACGAGGTTCAACAAGGCCAGACCCTGCTCATCATCGAGGCAATGAAAACGATGAACTTTATCCCGTCGCCGAAGTTCGGCAGAGTCAGCCGCGTTTTCGTCGATAATGCATCGCCTGTGGAGTTTGGTGCTCCGCTCATGATTATCGAGTAGCCCGCGTTACGATTCCGGCATGTTTTCGAAGGTTCTTGTCGCAAACCGGGGAGAGATTGCCCTCCGGATCATTCGTGCCTGTCAGGAGATGGGCATAGCGACCGTTGCCGTCCATTCGACGGCAGATGAGGACGCCATGCATGTCCGAATGGCAGACGAGAGCGTCTGCATCGGGCCGCCGCGGGCGACGGAGAGTTATCTGTCGCAGGCATCGATCATATCGGCCTGCGATATCTCCGGAGCGGAAGCCATTCATCCCGGTTACGGGTTCCTGTCCGAGAATCCCGGATTCGTGAACATCGTTGAAGAGCACGGAATCCACTTTATCGGTCCATCCGCTGATCATGTCCGTCGAATGGGCGACAAGATGACGGCAAAGTCGACCATGTCACGCCTCGGCGTACCGTGCGTACCGGGGTCCGACGAGAACGTCGCCGATGCTCAGGCCGCCCTCAGGATTGCCGACGAAATCGGATACCCGGTTCTCGTCAAGGCTTCGGCCGGCGGTGGCGGCAGGGGAATGAAACTCGCCCGCTCGAAGGAGGAACTCGAGGCGGCGTTCGGTTCCGCACGATCGGAAGCGCTGACTGCATTCGGCAATGATGAAGTCTACCTGGAAAAATACCTCGAAAGACCACGCCATATCGAATTCCAGGTCTTTGGTGACGGCCGCGGAAACGCAGTACATCTCGGCGAACGCGACTGTTCGATTCAGAGACGTCACCAAAAGCTCCTGGAGGAAGCGCCAGGGCCGACGATGACCCCGGAACTTCGTTCGAAGATCGGGAAAATCTGCACCGGCGCAATCGGCGAAATGCAATATTCAGGCGCAGGAACCGTTGAATTCCTGTGCGAGGAGGATGCGTTTTATTTCATCGAAATGAACACCCGATTGCAGGTCGAACACCCGGTTACGGAGTCGATCTTTCAAGTCGACCTGGTCAAGGAACAGATCCGTGCCGCGGCCGGCCTTGAAATGACCCTTGATCAGGATCGGCTGCGCATCATGGGGCACGCCGTAGAGGTCAGAATCAACGCCGAACGTCTGCCGGACTTCACGCCCTGCCCCGGACGCGTCACGACGTTCCATGCTCCGGGCGGGTTGGGAGTCAGGTTCGACTCTGCTCTGTATCAGGGCTACGAGATCCCTCCTTATTATGATAGCCTCGTCGGCAAGCTGATCGTTCATGGCACGGACCGACGTTCTGCTCTGGCACGGCTCAAGCGGGCGCTGATCGAGTTGGTTGTTGATGGCATAGATACGACGGCTCCACTGTTCAGCCAGTTACTCGAGGAAAAGGACATTCAGGACGGCCTGTACGACATACATTGGTTGGAGCGTTGGCTGAGCGAACAATACTGACTTCGTGAGGACGTTCAGATCGAAAGGACAGTGAAAACACCGTGCGAGGTGGTTACGAAGGATGTGTTGCTGAAAGCATATTCGATCGGGATCTTTCCGATGGCCGAATCCGCGGACGATACTTCGGTAGTCTGGATTGCGCCCCAAAAGAGGGGGATTTTGCCTCTTTATTCCTTTCATGCACCGCGCTCGCTCAGGCGTCGAATCCGAAATTGCGGTTATTCGATCAGGATCAACCAGGATTTCGAAGGAACGATTGCCGGTTGTGCTGACCGCCCGTCTACCTGGATCAGCGCAGGCCTCCGCGCGCTTTTCATGACACTGCACACCGAAGGCCATGCTCATTCCATAGAAGTCTATGATCAGAACCATGTCCTGGTCGGTGGTCTCTACGGGTTGTCAATTGGCGGGGCCTTCTTTGCCGAAAGCAAGTTTTCCAGGGTCAGGGACGCGTCGAAAATCGCCCTTGCCTACCTTGTCGCGCGCATGAAATTCGGAGGATTCGCACTTCTCGATATCCAGTTCCTGACGCCGCACCTTGCACGGTTGGGCGCAATCGAGGTTCCGTCTGCGATTTACAGGCAGAATCTCGAGTTAGCACTGTCCAGGGACGCAGACTTCTTCTTGCTTTCCGAGTCCGTTCAACCTTCGGAAGTTGTGCACCTGATTACCCAGACGTCATAGCGTGGGTGTTCGAGCGCAGACAGCGCCGGACTCGACGCGACCATCCAGCCGTTGAATCTTGGCGTGTCATCGCGTCTGTCGGTAATGACAAGCCGTGCAAAGGCATCGGAGTTCGGATTGCCGGCCGGAAACCTGCATTCGACAAGCTCGAGGGTCAGGAATCCTCTCTCGATCGATTGACCTTCCGACATCTCCAGTTCGTCGACCTGGCCGGAAAGGAAATCAAGCATCCTCAGCGATGCGCCAACGCCGCTTTCGGTCGCGACTGTATTCTCGATGGTTTCCGGACCGACAGGTTCCAGGTCGGACGTGGTGATTCTGTCCTCGACAAAATCCTGGGTCACGGCGCCCGAAGCCAGGAACACAAGCGTAAAAGCAGGCACGATCGGTCGACATTGACGCAATGCTCGCTCCAAGGAAACCCTGACCGCCCTCGCGGTATCGTTGAGTTCACTTTTCACCCGAGAACGCCCTGATCAGAAGCGTGGTCAAACTTACCGCCCCCTGTGCGTCCTCGATTGCATCTCCGTGCTCCAGGAATTCGAACTCGGCGCCCGGAATGATCTGGACGTGATTTCCTCCCAGGAGACCGTCCATCGTGATCTCGACCGCAGAATCGACCGGAATGGAAACCCTTTCATCGATCGCAAGCGTCACGTTGGCAAAGTACGTTTCCATGTCGAGGGAAAGGTCGGAAACGGTACCGATCTTGACACCTGCTAGTCGAACATCGGTTCCGCGAATGATTCCGCCGACGTCCCTGAATTCCGCATGAATCTGGTAGCCATCGTCAAGCGTACGGGTTCCGATTGACCCGGCCGCAAAGAAAAGAAAAAAAGCCGCGGCTGCGATGACCAGGGCTCCGATTACCGTTTCGGTAATGTTCTCCGACATCACTCAACTGTCCCCTTGGCCAGATTGATCAGCGGTTCCGGCTCGGTTCATTCAGGGCTGTTCGGGGTCCATGCAGTGTAGCCGGGCCGTGCCCCGGGATTCCCGGATCGAAGGCTTCCCTTGGGAACATATGCCTTGTCGGTTCCGGTCATGTTGGGCACATGCGGCTTTTCCCAGTCCTGCCTCGAAACTGTTCGCTCCGTGGGTGGTGTTTCGCAGGTATGGTGGAGCCAGCCATGCCATTCAGGCGGAATCCGAGAGGCCTCGGCTTCACCCGCAAATATGACCCACCGTCGTTGCCCGTTCCGGAAGTAACGGTTCCCCTGGTCGTCAATTCCGACGAAATCCCCCCGCAGCCAGGTATGGAACTGGGTATTCAGTGTCTGGCCATTCCACCATGTGAACAACCGGTTCAAAAACATCTCTTGTGTCCGTTGGCCTTCAGTTCACGTCACGTTCCGCCGCGATCACGACCCGGTCGCCGACAACTCCAGCCGATCGCCGAAAACCCGGAGCGGTTCACACCCGCGCAACACGGTATCCTCATTGACCACGACCTCCTCGAGGTCTTCAAATCCGGGCAGGTCGAACATCGTGTCGAGCAGGATGTCCTCCATGATCGATCGCAGGCCCCTGGCACCTGTCTTGCGTTGAATGGCACGCGATGCAATGGCCTTCAAAGCCTCGGGAGTGAACTTCAGCACCACATCCTCGAGTTCGAAAAGGCGCTGGTACTGTTTGACCAGTGCGTTCTTAGGCTCGGTTAGGATTGCAACAAGCGAATCTTCATCGAGGTCTGACAGTGTCGCGATGACCGGAAGGCGACCGATGAACTCCGGTATCAGCCCGTATTTCAACAGGTCTTCGGGCTCGAGGGACTCGAGCATCTCGCCGGTCTCCCTCGTGTCCTCCTCCCGGATATCCGCCCCAAACCCGATCGCCGACCCGCGTCCACGCCGCGCGATGACCTTTTCCAGGCCGCCGAATGCGCCGCCGCAAATGAAAAGGATGTTCGTCGTGTCGACCTGCATGAATTCCTGCTGGGGATGTTTCCTGCCGCCCTGTGGTGGAACAGAGGCAACCGTACCTTCCATGATCTTGAGAAGGGCTTGCTGGACTCCCTCGCCAGAAACGTCACGCGTTATCGAGGGATTGTCCGCCTTTCTCGTGATCTTGTCGACTTCATCGATATAGACGATGCCCCTCTGGGCACGTTCAACGTTGTACTCTGCGGCCTGCAGCAACTTGAGAATGATGTTCTCGACATCTTCCCCGACATAACCTGCCTCAGTCAGTGTCGTGGCGTCGGCCATGGTAAAGGGAACTTCGAGAATTCTGGCCAGGGTCTGGGCAAGCAGGGTCTTGCCGCATCCTGTAGGGCCAATAAGCAGAATATTCGACTTGACCAACTCGATTTCGGAATTCTTTTCGTCGTGGTTGAGGCGTTTGTAATGGTTGTGCACGGCGACCGAGAGGACACGCTTGGCCATGTCCTGCCCGATGACATAATCGTCAAGAACCTTGCAGATTTCGGCAGGAACGGGAACTCCGTCCGAGGTTGCCGACAACCCGCTTCTGACTTCTTCGC
Organism: Paracoccaceae bacterium; assembly: GCA_963664045.2. GTDB lineage: Bacteria > Pseudomonadota > Alphaproteobacteria > Rhodobacterales > Rhodobacteraceae > JAPPHA01. The sequence continues at coordinate 316,816 of CAXXGT010000013.1, forward strand.
GAATGATGTCCATGCACAACTCGACGCATTCATCGCAGATGAACACGGTTGGCCCGGCGATCAGTTTGCGAACCTCGTGCTGGCTCTTGCCGCAAAACGAGCAATAGAGCGTGTTTCCGGAATTCTTGCCTTTGGTTTTTGCCATCCCCGCCTTCTCCTGCCTTTGCTGCCCTTCGGGTGACGGTGTTACAAGGCTGTCTGCTCACGAACTGCCCTGTGCCTCATTCGTGCAAACCTAGTGTAGGAACTGCCGAGGCACAACGCGTCTCTGATCGCGCTTGGACAAGGCATCTGCAGTCACTGGATCAACGATCCCAGCCTAATTCCGCACCCCTTTTTTTTTCTTTCCTGTATCCCCGGGGATCGTAGCCCGGGGTCATTCCGTTACGGCGGAATCTTCCCGTTTTTCGACAATTTCATCAATGAGCCCCCAGTCCTTCGCTTCTTCGGCGGACATGAAGTTGTCACGATCAAGTGCAGTTTCAACATCTTCGAGCGGCTTACCGGTATGAGATACATATATTCTGTTCAACCGGTCCTTGAGATCAAGGATTTCCCTTGCATGCAAGGCAATGTCCGATGCGGTCCCCTGGAATCCGCCCGACGGCTGGTGCACCATGATCCGGCTGTTCGGCAGGGCGTAACGCATTCCGGGTTCACCTGCCGCAAGCAATAGTGCTCCCATTGACGCTGCTTGTCCGATGCAAAGTGTCGAGACCTGGGGACGAATGTACTGCATGGTATCGTAGATCGACATTCCGGAGGTCACGATCCCGCCCGGGCTGTTGATGTACATTGCTATGTCCTTCTTGGGACTTTCCGCTTCCAGGTACAGCAATTGTGCGACGACCAGCGTGGCAGTCAGATCCTGGACGGGCCCTGACACGAATATGATCCGCTCCTTTAGCAGCCGTGAATAGATGTCGTAGGCCCGCTCCCCTCTCGATGTCTGTTCGACAACCATGGGAACCAGTGTGTTCGCATAAACTTCAGGCGGGTTTTTCACCGATACGTCTCCGTTCTGGCAGCGTTTTTCGAGTTTCGACCATTCATTCAAGAGAAACCGGTGCTTGGGCAAGGTCGCGATTGAAGTGACGCCAAGGTAATCCAACCTGGAACTTCAGGATTCGAGTGCCTTCGACATTTCCGTGATTTCCTCGAGGCTCGCACTCATTTCCGTGATATTCACCTGTGAAAGGACCCAGTCGGCGACCTTTTTTTCAATGCACGCACCAAACAAGGTGTCACGCCATTGCCGGTTTGGCAGGATTTGCTCTTTCCAGACCTTGGGAGCAACAGGACTGTAGTTCGTGATGTACTCCTTGTACATGTCGCCCTCCGACACGGAAATGTCCTGCTCTTTCGCAATCTGCGAAAACAGAAACCCCGTACGAAGACGGCGGACGGCGATCCGGTGCAACTCGTCATCTGATTCCCCGGAATTCCCGTCAGGATCTCCCGGTGAGCCAGGTGATTCCTCGCCGCCCGCAACTTGCTCCGGATACGCTTCATTTCCGGCCGAATCCCCGGTTTCATGATCTGCCTGACCGACGCCTTGTGCGTTCTGGTCCTCGTCGTTTCCCGTAGGTTCTTCCGGCTGTTCGCCGACATCATCAGGTTGTTCAAGCGCCTGCCTCACTTGATCAATTTCATCTTCCAGGACTTTCGGCGGAAGGTCGAAATCGAGTCTTTTCACGAGTTCGTCTAGCAAGCGGGCCTTGGCTATCTGTTCTGCCATCCTGACGGAGTCGGATTTCAGGTTTTCTCGAATGCGGTCCTTCAATTCGTCAATGGAGTTGAAACCGAGCAATTCCGCCATTTCCTGGTTGATTTCCCTGGTTTGCGGGCATTTGATCGCGCTGATTTCGCAATCAAACAACGCCTGTTTGCCCGCTATCTTCCTGTCCGAATGATTCGAGGGGATCGTAACCTCGACAGTGCGCCGGTCTCCTGCCATTGCCCCCAGAAGCTGCTGCTCAAATCCCGGGATAAATGTTTCGGATCCGATGATCACCGGGAAATCCGTGGCGTTGAGGCGGTCAACCGGAACCTCGTCAACCGTTGCAGTGAAACTGACGACAACCTTGTCTTCCAGGCAAGCCCCTTCATCCTCCTGCCTGTCATCGTAAACCGGGTTCGCGCCGGCGTAGCGTTCGAGCGCTGTCGTGACTTCCTGCTCATCCACGACCGGGTCCGGGCGTTCGATCCGAATACTGGAAAGGTCAACTTCCGGAATAACCGGCGTGCACTCGTAGGAAAATTCAATATTGATGTCGGGATCGTCGGGCGAGTTCTTCAACTCCACGGTAGGCTGCCTTACGGGCCTGTCGTCTTTTTTCGCCAGATGGTCATTGATGCCTCCCTGAACGACTTCCATCCATACGCTCGCCCGGGTGCGCTTGCCGTACAACCTGCGGAGTACCGAGACCGGTGCTTTTCCCCGGCGAAATCCCTTGATCTGGGCTGTAACGCCGAGTACCTTCAGTTTTTCCATAACCTTTTCGTCAACCTCCTCGGCCGTCGCGGTCAAGGTGCAGGAGCGGGACAAGCCCTCATTGAGAGTCTCGGTGATTTCCATGATTGCGGTGTTCCGATGTTGCTGACTTCGATGCAAAGGGTCCCATGAAAACATGTGGTGCGGGTGGAGGGACTTGAACCCCCATGCCTCGCGGCGCCAAATCCTAAATCTGGTGCGTCTGCCAATTCCGCCACACCCGCGGAATCCGAATAAGAGTGGCAGTGACTGCCACCCGAAACCGGCGCACTTCTAGCAAAGGTGTTGCAGCATTGCGAGAGAAAATCACCATTTGAAAAAACCGTTGACGGACATGAGCACGGCGCGGAATTCAGGAGCCTTGCCGCCCTGCTTCCGCCGTTCGATTGACGCCCATCGATGCAAACAGGGGTGGAAGTTCCTCGGCGATGTCTTCCGAGACCAGTCCGGGTCCGAATTGACGAGCCGCCTCGGTGTGCAAGTAGACGGCAGACGCCGCGGCGTGATGCGGTTCGAACCCGCGCCCGAGCAATCCTGCAATCATTCCGGCAAGGACGTCACCCGATCCGGCTGTCGCGAGCCATGGTACAGATCTGATTCCCGTTGCCGCGTTGAGCCAGGGAACCTCTCCCGGGGTCGCTATCACGGTATCCGCGCCTTTGAGAACAACCGTACACCCTGCCCGCCCAGCAGCTTCCACTGCCGCGTCGATCCGGGAAAACGCCGGCCAGGTCTCGGGAACGCGGACATATTTCTCCGAGATATCGGGAAACAACCGGGAGAATTCTCCAAGATGCGGTGTCAGGACAACCTTCGGGTGAAGCCTCCTCATGAGCGAACAGGGTGTGTCCGCCCACATGGTCAGAGCATCGGCATCCAGCACGAGGAACCTGTCAGAGCGAAGGAGCGCAGAGACCAAACGGTGGGCCTCGATGTGCAATCCGAGGCCAGGGCCTGCGCACAGGGATTTGATGCGCAGGTCGGCCAGGATTTGTTCGAAGTCGACGTGCCGGTCGAATCCCCTGGTCATGATCGCGTTCAATTGTGCCGCGTGTTCACCGAGGGCTGAATTCTCGCAGGCAACCGTCACGAGCCCGGCGCCGACCCGGAGGGCACCCCTTGCCGCGAGGCGCGCAGCACCTCCCCGGCCGACAGGACCGGACACGACCAGCGTATGGCCATGATCGTACTTGTGGTGTTTCGCGCGCTTCCCGAGAGATGTCCTCAGGGCGAGTGTCTCGAGCCCAGTGAGCATCGCGGCGGGGTCGCTTCCGTCTTCCAGGAAGATGTCCCTGACGACGACGTCTCCGCAGCAACCGGCTCCATCTGCAAGGACGTGTCCCGGCTTGGCGGTATGAAATGTGACCGTCAAGTCGAAGTGAGGAACCGGGTTCAGCAACCGGCCGCTGTCGGAGCAGACACCGCTCGGAACATCGATGGCCACCATCGCCAGTGGCGCCCGGCGAGCCGCTCCCAATAGCAAACCATCAAGGGCACCTCCAAGCGGGCGGCTTAGGCCGGTTCCGAAAAGTGCGTCGACGACGATTGTCTTCCCTTTCGCAATCCATTGGGAGTCCGTCTTGTCTCGCGCACCTATGGGGTGGATCTCTCCGAGATGACGCCATTTCTCAAGGTTACCGGCCGCATCTGGAGGGACTCTGTCTGCTCGCCCGAACATTGCCACCCGAACGGGCCATCCATGTTCAGCGAGCAGTCGCGCGACAACAAAGCCGTCACCTCCATTGTTACCCGGGCCGCAGAACACGAGAACGTCACGGTCCGGGCCTGGCGCCCCGGTGCCGTCGCTGCGACGCGCGCCCCATCGCCGGCAGATCTCCTCGACAACAGCCTCGCCGGCGCGTTCCATGAGCCATTTGCCGCTTCGTCGACCGGACCGGATCATGTTCGTTTCCAGTCGGCGCATCTGCCCTGAAGTCAAGACCCGATCCATCATCGTGATTCCATTTTGGTTATCATTTATGCAAATTGCCTATCCCGCGATCAATTCAAGTCGAATTCGAGGACAATGCCGTGCTCGCCCATCCGGTTGAATTGCTCGAAAGCACAGGACGTGGTGAATCGCGCATACGGCAAACGGCCTAACCCCTGAATTCGAAACTCCGGTGATCAAGGAACGAAGACAATGAAAAAGATCGAAGCGATAATCAAACCGTTCAAGCTTGACGAAGTCAAGGAAGCGTTACAGGAAACCGGCATCCAGGGATTGTCAGTGATCGAGGCGAAAGGATTCGGTCGCCAGAAAGGACATACCGAACTCTATCGTGGTGCAGAATACATCGTTGACTTTCTGCCCAAGGTGAAGATTGAGGTAGTGCTTGCCGATGACCAGCTTGAAGCCGCAATTGAAGCCATCGTCAAGGCAGCCAGGACGGACAAGATCGGAGATGGAAAGATATTCGTTTACGAGATCGAACAGGCCGTCCGCATCCGGACCGGAGAGGAAGGGGTTGACGCTCTTTAGTCTGCGGGTTTGAACCGGGTTCAACTATTGCCAACCTGAGCCAAGGAAGAAAACGAAATGAGTGCCACAGAACTCCTGAAGATGATCAGCGACCACGACGCCGCATATGTTGATTTGCGCTTTACCGACCCTCGCGGCAAGCTGCAGCATGTCACGATTGCGGCTGATCATGTCGACGAGGACTTTCTCGATGAAGGAATGATGTTCGACGGATCGTCCATCGCGGGATGGAAGTCGATCGACCAGTCGGACATGAAGTTGATGCCGGATACGGAGTCCGGGTACCTGGATCCGTTCTACGCCGAGAGAACGGTTGCCGTGCATTGCTCGGTCCTGGAACCCGACACGGGTGAGGCCTATGAGCGGGATCCCAGGAGCACCGCTCAAAAGGCAGAGGCCTATCTCGAGTACACCGGTGTCGGCGATACCTGTTACTTTGGACCGGAAGCCGAGTTCTTCGTGTTCGACGACGTACGATTTTCCAACACAATCAACAAGGTATCTTACGAAATTGATGCGATTGACGCGTCATGGAACACCGATACCGAGTATTCCATGGGCAACATGGGGCACCGGCCGGGTGTCAAGGGGGGATATTTTCCGGTCAATCCGACTGATGCTTCGCAGGATCTTCGTTCGGAAATGCTGAGTACGATGAAGGGAATGGGGATGAAGGTGGACAAGCACCACCACGAGGTTGCGTCATGCCAGCATGAACTGGGCCTCATATTCAATACCTTGACGCGCCAGGGCGACGAATTGCAGAAGTACAAGTACGTCATCCATAACGTTGCGCATGCCTATGGCAAGTCTGCGACCTTCATGCCAAAGCCTGTTGCGGGCGACAATGGGACCGGCATGCATGTGAACATGTCGATCTGGAAAGGAGGCAAGACGATCCTTGCCGGCGACAAGTACGCTGATCTGTCTCAGGAAGCGCTCTACTGCATTGGCGGCATCCTCAAGCACGCCAAGGCGCTGAATGCATTCACTAACCCCGGGACGAACAGCTACAAGCGCCTGATTCCGGGATTCGAGGCTCCGGTCCTGAGAGCATACTCCGCCCGTAACCGGTCAGGATGTGTCAGGATCCCGTGGACTGGCTCACCCAGTGCAAAACGCATTGAAGCGCGCTTTCCCGATCCGGGCGCCAATCCGTATTTCTGTTTCGCGTCGCTGTTGATGGCGGCGATCGACGGCATCCGAAACCGGATCGACCCGGGAGAGGCCATGGACAAGGATCTTTATGATCTTCCACCGGAAGAACTGGCGGGAATCCCGACCGTCTGCGCATCGTTGCGCGAGGCCCTGGGGGCCCTCGAGGCCGACAAGGAGTTTCTGCTGGCCGGAGATGTATTCACGGAAAGCCAGATTGCCGGATACATGGATCTGAAATGGGAAGAAATCTACAAGTTCGAACATACGCCCCATCCGGTCGAGTTTGAAATGTACTACAGTTGCTGATCAGGCCCGGATGTCGACCTCCTGACAGGCTGTTTCATCTTGAGGCCCCCGATTTCGGGGGCCTTTCGATTCGTAAACTACACTTCGATATTCAGGATCGACTCATGACCGTGCGGTTGCCTTGCCCGGTTCCGCGGCAACAAGCGTTCAACGATCAAGGAGAGGGCAACCCGGACCGGCATTCTCTTCGGGCACGACCCATGTATGGATCCCGAAAACGACGGCTTTGGACGCCGGGAGTTTTCGCAGTGTTTGCAGCTCAACGCGAATCCATTTCCTTCCCTTGCCCGGCTTCGAACGCCGTGCGTTTTCACGTCTTGGCTGAAACAGATCCGGATCGTCATAGACAAGGTTGTTGGCGCGCCAGAGCGGCCTTTCGGGAACGAGTGCATCGAATACACGCTGGACGCCCCGGGCGACCCGGTCGTCGTACTCCGGAATCGGGTGATGAATTGATGTCAGCGGCCTGGCAAGTTTTTCATCAAGACTCCAGCTTGCCGGAAAACAGAGAATTGCTGCGGTGAGCACATGCTCCCTCCCTATTTTCTGCAGAATGCAGAAGTCCTCCTGCACGAGGCGCCCCACGGTTACGAGTGGGTGCCGGCCGTCCAGTTGGACCGAAACACCGTCCGGGCGGGTCACGAGGTTTTCCCTCCGACAAAACCCCCGAGTCTCCGTGACGGCTTCGATGACCATTTTCTGGAGTTCCGCGGCAGCGTTCCTTGCCACGTCCATGCAGGCAAACACGTCCGGAAAGTGATGTTCAACGAGGTGGTCGCGGTAGGACATCTGCTTGTCGTAGACATCATCGACGACCAACCATTGGCGCGGATTAAGGGGGTTCAGTCCAGGTAACCTGCGGGTTCGTTCTTCGCTCCACGGTCGTACGGGCAATTCCGCCTGGCAAATTGCCGAATACCGGCCTCGTTCGGATCCGTCACCAGCCCAGGTCGCTGCAGACTCGATTGCCATGCACAGGACTCGCCGCGTCACACTTGCCTGTTAGCGACAGTTTTTCGCGGCTCCTGCCGCATTCGGGCTGGAATCCCGGACAGGCAGGGTGGCCATTTTCCAATTAACGCCGACATCGATTCGTTTGCGGCCTGGAGACACACCATAGCAGGGGCAGTTATCATGAAAATCGGCACCGGAAATTATAGTCGAAAGATTGACCCGACCGGGGGACCGAACCTACCCGATGGAACGCCCAACGACAATGACCGCCTTGAGATAGGACCGACGCAACTTGCGTTTCGGGAATGGGAAGAGGCAGGTTTGACTATTCCGAACCTGGTCAGGATGCGCGAGTTCCGCTGGCGGAGGTTGACCCGACACATTGTGGAACGCGATTACGGGGCTATCCTGCTTTTTGACCCCCTCAACATCCGTTACGCGACTGACACGACCAACATGCAGCTCTGGAATACCCATAACCCGTTTCGGGCGGTCCTGCTTTGTGCTGACGGCTACATGGTCATCTGGGACTACAAGATCGCCCCGTTCCTGAGCGAGTTCAATCCGCTTGTACGTGAACGACGAACAGGAGCTGCGCTGTTCTATTTCTCCGCCGGTGACAAGCTGGAAAGCGACGCCACGAATTTTGCGGGACAGGTTCGCGAACTCGTGAATATCCATGCCGGTCGCAATCGTCGACTGGCAGTCGACAAGATCATGGTTGCCGGGCTCAAGGCCCTCGAGTCCGAGGGATTCGAGATTTTCGAAGGGGAAGAAGTCACGGAAAAGGCAAGGGCAGTCAAGGGACCTGACGATATCCTCGCAATGCGCTGCGCCCACGATGCCTGCGAAAAGGCTGTTGCAGCAATGCGGGATTCGGCGGTTCCTGGGCGGTCAGAGGACGAAATCTGGGCGACGCTTCACGCCGAGAACATCCGGCGGGGCGGCGAGTGGATTGAGACCCGACTCCTGGCGACGGGCCCGAGGACCAACCCGTGGTTTCAGGAGTGCGGTCCCCGCATCCTGCAAGACAATGAAATCCTTGCACTGGATACCGATCTGATCGGGTGCTACGGGATGTGCGTGGACATTTCCCGAACCTTTTGGATCGGCGAAAAAAAACCACGCGACGACATGATTCATGCCATGCGGCACGGCGTGGACCACATCCGCGAAAACACGTCCATTCTCGCGCCGGGAGTCAGTTTCAAGGAACTGACCTTTGGCGGTCACCATCTGGACGAGATTTACCAGAAGCAGAAATACGGCGTCAAAATGCACGGCGTCGGCCTTTGTGACGAGTGGCCATCGATCGTCTATCCCGACGCGTATCACCCGGACCGGTTCGATTATGTTCTTGAACCGGGGATGGTTCTTTGCGTCGAGGCGTTGGTCAGCCGGGAAAAAGGTGACTTCTCGATCAAGCTGGAGGATCAGGTTCTCATAACTGAAGATGGTCACGAAAACCTGACCTCATTCCCGTTCGATTCAGTATTGATGGGTGAGACCTGACGGAAGATGCGCGACCAATATTTCGCGGTTTTCGGACGGAACGGAACAGAGCCGAAGCGTTGGAATCAGGGAGATCAAACCGTCGTGGTCACTTCGCCCAACCCTTTCCGCTCCCTTCCCGGACCAATTGCAAACACACGCTGGCCTGTTCGAGGCTGATCCTCGACGACAACACCGCCTTGAGACCGCAAGTGAGATAGATCTTTCAATCCGCACCCGGTGCTGAGGTTCGCCGACCATCGCGCCGGGCACGTCAAAGGGGACGCGATTTCTGATCTCGGAATCGTGATCAAGTCTCGTCGTCGGAACGTCGGGGTTCCGCTTCATTATTTTGACTGTCGTGCTAGTGTCGCCGTCAGTAATGGCCGTGATGTCGAACACGAGACCGTGTCGCCATGTCGGCGATGACATCGACCACGTAATGATCCGGAATTATGCAATGCCCCAAGTCAAGTTTTCATTCGCTGGCCATTCGGGAGACATGTTGTCTGCACGCCTGGATCTCCCTGCAACGGCACCGCGTGCCACGGCCTTGTTTGCGCACTGTTTTACCTGCTCGAAGGATATTCCGGCCGCACGTCGGATTTCCCAGGGACTGGCCGCACTCGGATTAGCCGTCCTTCGTTTCGACTTCACTGGCCTCGGTCGATCCGGCGGGGAGTTCGCCGCCACGGGTTTCTCGACGAATGTGCAGGACCTGGTCCTGGCCGCAAGAGCCCTGGAAGATCAGATTCGGGGGCCGAGCCTTCTGATCGGACACTCCCTCGGAGGCGCGGCGGTACTGAAAGCGGCAGGTGATTTACCGTCTGTCAAGGCAGTCGTAACGGTTGGAGCCCCGGCTGACCCCGAACACGTGCTGCATAACTTCGAAAGCTCGCTCGGGGAAATCGAAAAAGCCGGAGAGGCGGAAGTGTCCCTGGCCGGACGCAACTTTACAATCAGGAAGTCGTTCGTTGATGACGTGACGAGGACGAAATTGTCCGAGTCGATCGGAAAGCTCCGCCGCGCACTTCTCGTGTTGCACTCGCCTATCGATCAGACGGTCGGGATCGAGAATGCCGCGGCGATCTACGCAGCGGCACGCCATCCGAAGAGTTTTGTCACCCTGGACAGTGCAGACCATCTGCTTTCGCGCAAGGAAGATGGCGCATATGCCGCCGAGGTCATCGGAGCCTGGGCGGCCCGTTATCTCGATGTCGCCGCACAACCGGTTCCGGAAGGCGTTCCCGAAGGAATCGTCAGATCAGCCGAAGCCGAGCCCAACGGATTTCTCCAGGACATCATGGCTGGCCCCAGCCACCACGTCTGGGCAGATGAACCGGAGAGTTACGGTGGTACCGACCTCGGCATGACTCCCTACCAGTTCCTTTCATCGGGCCTGGCTGCATGTACATCGATGACCGTTCGAATGTATGCGCGGCGCAAGGGCTGGCCACTCGATCACATCCATGTCGACGTCTCGCACGAGAAGGTCCACGCAAGGGATTGTGAATCGTGTGACATTTCTTCCCAGGGGACACGAATCGATCGTTTCCAGAGGGTGATTCAACTGAACGGAGAGCTTTCGGAAGAGCAAAGGAGGCGGTTGCTCGAGATCGCCGACAAATGTCCTGTCCACCGCACTCTGGAGGGGACGATAGACATACAGACTGAGCTGGCTCCCGAAAGCCGGAATGGCTGAACGCCGAAAAACCCGGATGAAATCGGATTAAACCAACCGTGATTACCGAAGCCATTGTCCGCCAGGACGATCGATCCGATCAACCGATCAGGCAGGTTACGTTTGCCCGGTCCGATCCTCCCCGGTCAGGGATGCCAGTTTCAGCCGCTGAATCTTTCCCGAAGGCCCCTTCGGCAGTTCGTCGAGCAGGAAGATGCGATCGGGACTCTTGAATTCGCCCAATTTTTCCCTGCACATCTCCATGAGCTGGCCAGCGGAAACGGATGTTCCGCTTCGCAACTTCACGGCGGCTTCCACACGTTCGCCGTACCTCTCGCACGATCGAGGGAAGGCGGCCGCTTCGACGACATCGGGATGAGCATGGAGAGTTTCGTCAATTTCGCGCGGCGCGATATTCTCTCCACCCTTGATTATGAGTTCCTTGAGCCTCCCCGTGACGAATACGTACCCTTCGTCGTCGAGGGTACCGAGATCGCCGGTACGAAGCCATCCGTCTTCAGTCCATGACTGCGCCGTCGCCAAAGGGTCCCTGAAGTAACCCCGCATGACATTGGGACCACGCACCGCGATTTCGCCTTCATGTCCAGAAGGCAACGGAACGAGTTCGGGCGAGAGAATTGCAATGGAGTTGCCATAGGCAATTCCAGGTGAGCCCAATTTGCGTTTGCCGGGCGGCAGGGGGTTGGACAGGATTTGCGCCGCTGCTTCAGTCAGTCCCATCGTTTCGATGATCGGAATTCCGAAACGGGATTCGAATGCGCGTTGGACATCCGGGGAAAGTGCCGACGATGCAGATCTTCCAAAGCGTATTCTTTGACGTACCATTGAATCAGGCTCGGTTTCGCCATGTACAAGGTAGGAGATGATCGTCGGGACGGCGGAAAACCACGACACCGCGAACTCGGCGCACTGGTGCCAGAATCGCCCGGCGGAAAACCGTTCGCAGACAGTTACCGACCCTCCCGAAACAAGCGGACCCATGATGGTCACGCAAAGGCCGTTGATATGGTAGATCGGAAGTACGCAGTATGCCGTGTCTTCCGGCGTCAATTCGTGAGCCATGGCCGTTGTCCACCCGCCGGCAAGAAGGCTGGCGTGGGTGTGGAGCACGCCCTTCGGGCGACCGGTCGTCCCTGACGTGTACATCAAGAGTGCGTCGTCGCTTGCCGCGACGTCGTGCAGCTTCAATGCGCGCTCGCTCCATGAGTGATCGGCGCCATTGCCGACAGGCACTGCGGTGATGTCCAGCGCGGCCGAGGATCTCGCCGCATCGAGCAGGTCGAGCCGACCATGGTCCAGGAAGACGAACCTGGCGCCCGAATGATCGAGCGCATGGGCGACTGCCGCCGGACCGGCAGTTATGTTGATCATGGTGAGACGAAATCCGCCGTAGAGCACTCCGAACAGGAGCGAGACTGCTGTTCGCCCGTTCGCCAGCATCACTGCGACGCTTTCACCCTGGCGAATTCCGAGGCCGGTCAATCGGCGGGCGATGTCGACGGCGGTGTCACGCAATTCGATCCAGGTCATCGAACCGTGGCCTGGAAAGACATGGCTTACCTTGTCGGGATCAGTCCCTGCACGTTCATCGAGCCAGTCCCGAACGGTTCCATCGGGCGCTGACCGGGGATCCGGCGTCACTTTCCGAACTCGGCCCAATACGCGCCAAACACATCTTCAAGTGCCGTTTCGCGAACTTCGACGGGTCGAACGATTCGCGTCCTTTGCATGAAATGGCGCCAGTTGAGGTTGTCGTCTATGGAATTCCGGCCCCACGATCCGCACCCCATCGACAGGGAAAAGGGCAATCCGTTTTCGAACGATCCTCCGGTAGCGAAGCAGTGCGCCTGATTGACGATGACACGGCACGTCGGCAGTTCCTTCGCAAGAACGTATGCCCTGTCATCGCGCCCGGAGTGCAGGCTCACGGAATGTCCTGCGCCCTGAAAATCGAGAATCCTGCCCGTCAATTCGAGCGCGTGCGAAAAGTCCCGGCATCGGTACAGTGCAGCAACGCGGCTGAGCTTTTCTCCCGAGAGCCGAAAACCAGGTCCGATTCCCTCGGTTTCAATGACCACGAACCTTGTCGATGCAGGAAACCTGTCTTCAAGACCGAGTTCGCGGATGACGATATCGGCGTCGCGGGCCATGACTCCTGGATTCAGCGATCCGTCTGGCCAGATCCGATCAACAATTTCCTGCTCTTGCGTTCGTGGCACGATGGCGCCGCCCTCGTACCTGAGGGATACGCAGAAGTCGTCGTACACGTCGTCTACAACGAGCAGGGAATTCTCCGACGAGCACGAGGTTGCGTTGTCGAAACACTTTGATTGGGCAATCCTGGCAGCTGCTGCAGCCAGATCGGCAGACTCGTCAACGATTGCAGGGACATTGCCGACGCCGACGCCGATCGCTGGCGTGCCGCTTGAATAGGCACGGCGAACATTGTCCTGGCTTCCCGTCACGATCGCAAGATCTGCAGTCTCCAGCAGTCTCTGCGTCTTGGCCTTGCTCCCGGGAGCGGGGATCATCTGAACGAGGTCCCTGTTTTCGCCGATCCTGTCGAATTCCGCATGGACGAACTCAATGAGCGCCATGCAGCACGCGCTGCCTTTTGGAGAGGGCGAAATGACGATCGCATTTCCGCATTTCACCGAATTGATGATGTTGTTTGCGGGGGTTGCGGCAGGGTTGGTCGACGGAACGACGCTTCCGATCAAGCCAATGGGTCGAGCTATCTCCGTTATGCGACAATCCGGATCTTCCTTGACGACGCCGAAAGTCTGAACTCCGGCGATGTCGCGCATGAGGCCGAGGGTCTTGCGGTGATTTTTGGTTATCTTGTCGGTGACATTTCCAAGCCCGGTCGTCTTGACTGCCAATTCGGCAAGCATGCGGTTTCGGGACGGCTCCATGATTGCCCAACCAGCGGCCGTCGCCGCATAGTCGTAACGTTCCTGGTTCCCGCGGGATTCAAACTCGCGTTGCGCTTCACGCCCGCGCGCGACGATTTCATCGACGACCTGTGTTCTGTCTATAAGACTCATGAGTCTGTCATCACCGTTGCGAATGAGCGGGCGAACTTGCCTATTCGCAGTTTTTGAATTCAAAGGCCAACAGGAAGCTCCGAGAGTGAAATTACCTGAATTTCTCACATTTCGATGACATCGTCACCTAATCATGACATGAATTCGGTGGCTCACCCGCCTTTTGCTTGCCTTGAACCCGGCCGTTTTCGAACATCGTCGGAACTGTGGCAGTGAGCTTGTCGAAGATTTCCCGCGAATTTCCCTTGGTACCAGGATGCCCAGGACGTTGATCGATGCATTGTCGATTTCGAAGCCCTGCTCCTTGAATGCCGGCACATCGAATAGAAAATGACTGGCGACAGGCAAGGCGTTGGCCCGAGAACGAGTCCTTCGAAGTTTCCGGCAAGCTGGAACAGGAAGGAAACCGGTTCGAACGCGTTTCCGAAGTCAAATACAAACTCCAAGTGTGACTTGCCTGGCCGTTATTCATCACGGGTTGACCGGCGGTGACTGGTCAAAAGAGATCAAGATTTGATTTTGAGTTGGCATAAGTCTTTGTCGCCACGCACCTCGCCGGCCCGAACACATTTTTTTTGTCAAACTACCGGATACCACCTGAAAATTGTCCGTCTTGGCCTATGGGCGTGGGGCGAAAGAGCGAGGCCTGAAGCGTTTCGGTCCGTGTTCTGCGTGGCATTGACGAATTGAGGCGCGAAAAATATCCTTCAACATGCCGACCAAGGCGAAGACATCCTGGGTGCGGCCCGCATGTTTCTTGATAAGTGCGTGTATATGGAAACGGGCCTTGGCATGACAGCGGCCTGGCGATGTATTTCAACGATTTCCCAGGTGCGCAAATCCGAATTTTCATTTGCATGCAGTCCAGTCCGCCCTTCGAGAATCGCTCCTCGTGAAATCCCAAACCCGCGTCGGCCAGTGGATCAATGTCGGCGTTCGTTCCGGTGTTCTTCACTCAATTGTCGGTACTCTCCCGGCCGGTTCGTCGAAATCCAGATGCAATATCTTGTATTTCCAGTCGAATTGCCTTAACAATAAACAAAAACAAGAACCTAGGTAAATTCGGGAACTGGAGCAGGAAACGGTGCAGGTAACGACCTCAGAGGACTCGGTACATTCGAGCCATCACTACGACGCTAATTCAATTGAGGTTCTGGAGGGGCTTGAGGCCGTTCGCAAGCGGCCCGCGATGTACATCGGTGGAAAAGACGAACGGGCAATGCATCACCTCGTTGCGGAGGTTCTGGACAACGCGATGGACGAGGCCATCAGTGGCCACGCCAGCAGGGTCGAAATCGAATTGGACCGCGACGATACCGGACGGACATTTGTTACGGTTCAGGACAATGGACGAGGGATTCCCGTCGATCCACATCCCAAGTTCCCGGATAAGTCTGCCCTGGAAGTCATTCTGTGCACGTTACACGCTGGCGGGAAATTTTCTGGTGAGGCGTATCAGGTCTCCGGAGGATTGCACGGCGTCGGGGTTTCGGTCGTCAATGCCCTCTCGTCACATGTTCGTGTGGAAGTGGCCAGGGCAAGAAAAATATACTGCCAGGAGTTTTCGCGCGGCGTTCCGGTAACGGACCTGCGGGAACTGGGCCAGACGCATAATCGCCGGGGCACGACCGTGACCTTTCATCCGGATCCGGAGATCTTCGGGGACTCGCGATTCCGTCCCCGCCAGGTTTTCGAAATGGCCAGATCTAAGGCATTTCTGTTTTCCGGTCTTGACGTCCGATGGAAATGCGATTCCGCGCTCATCGACGGGACAAGCGATGTTCCCACGACCGCCCAGTTTCTCTTTCCCGGTGGCATCAAGGACTACCTCGGCGAACAACTTGCCGGGCTCGATACAAATGCTCCGGTACCGTTTGCAGGACAGGTCAAGTTCCACGAAAAATTTGGCAACGGCACCGGCGGCTCGGTTGAATGGGCCATCAACTGGACACATGACCGGAAAGCATTCCTCCATTCGTTTTGCAATACGGTACCGACGGCGGGGGGAGGAACTCACGAGCACGGCTTCTGGTCCGCCATTCTCAAGGGAACGAAGGCCTACGGGAAGAGAACTGGCAATCGAAAGGCGTCCCTGATCAATCGTGAGGACATTGTTGGAAGCGGGTGCGCGATATTGTCCTGCTTTGTACGGGAACCCGAGTTCTCGGGGCAGACGAAGGACCGGCTCGTCTCCGCAGATGTCGCGCGTCTGGTGGAAAAATCGATTTCCGACCATTTCGACAATTGGCTGGCGTCCGATACGCAGACGGCAAATTCCGTACTGGATTTGCTTACGGAGCGCGCAGAGGATCGTCTGCGCCGGAAAGCCGAAAAGGAAACGTCGCGTAAGTCACCGACCAGAAGGCTCCGCCTTCCCGGAAAACTCGTCGACTGCAGCCAGGAAAACAAGGCCGGGACCGAGTTGTTCATCGTGGAAGGGGACAGTGCCGGTGGTTCCGCCAAGATGGCAAGGGACAGGTCGACCCAGGCCCTGCTCCCGCTACGGGGAAAGATCCTCAATGTTGTCGGTGCGTCCAAAGGCAAGATGGCTGCAAACAGCGAGATCAATGACCTGTGCCAGGCACTGGGCACCAAGACCGGTTCCCGATTCTCCATTGATGACCTGAGATACGAAAAAGTCATCATCATGACTGACGCGGATGTCGATGGTGCTCATATCGCGTCGCTCCTGATGACATTTTTCTTTACTCAAATGAGACCCCTGGTTGACAATGGGCATCTCTACCTGGCTTGTCCGCCGTTGTATCGCCTGACCCAAGGGTCCGTTCGGGCATACGCGCGAGACGATGCAGAACGGGCGCACCTCCTTGAAACCGGGCTTGGTGGAAGGGGAAAGATCGAGACGTCACGGTTCAAGGGTCTTGGAGAGATGGATGCCAAGGACCTGAAAGCCACCACAATGGACACGGGGTCCCGCCAGTTGATTCGCGTCAAGATAGTCGATGAAGAACCCGGCAAGACGGACAACCTTGTTCAGGATCTCATGGGTCGAAAACCCGAGTCGCGATTTGCTTTCATCCAGATGAATGCGCGATCGGTCGACGCGCTCGACATTTGATTTCAAGCCGCCCCGAGAGCCGCCAATCCCTGCACGACCTGACGCCTGTCAAAGGTGGTTTGACGACTCCATCTTTTCCGCGAGTTCAAGCCATTCCGCCTCTGCGACCTCAAGCTTGCGTCTGCAATCCGCGAGTTCGCCGCTCGCCTTATGAAACGCTGGCGGGTCCTTGAGGAACAGGTCCGGATCCGAAAGGGCCGATTCAAAATCCCTGATCTTGCCGGTCATCGCTTCAATTTCCGGCAATAATCCGGCGAACCTGTGTTTTTCGGTAAAGCTCAAGCCAATTTCCTTGCTCCCTGGTAATTCCCGGCGCGAACCGCTCCTTTTGGAATTCCGGATTTGTTGAGATTGGTCTCTGGCGGAAGAAGCGAAACTCGTTTTGCACGTTCGGGGCCAGCCACCGGCGTGAATCTGGATCCGTCCCCTGCCCTCCAGAAACAGAGACATCGTCGCAACCCGATCGACAAAATCCCTGTCATGACTGGCAAAAAGTACTGTGCCACAATATGTTGAGATGAGTTCCTGAAGCAGGTCGAGCGTCTCGACGTCAAGATCATTGGTCGGCTCATCGAGGATCAGCAGATTGCTGGGACGAGCCATGACACAGGCGAGCTGCAATCGCGCCCGTTCGCCCCCTGACAGTGATGCCACTGGTGCCCTCGCCTGTCGTTCGTCAAACAGGAACTCCTTCAGGTATCCTGCGACATGGCGAAGTCTCCCCCGTACAAACACGTGGTCGGTTGGCTTTCCTCCAGTGGCATCCTGGTCGCCGGTGAGCACTTCCTGGACCGTCAGGCCGGAGTTCACCTCGCCGTCGCTTTGACCGAACCGGGCGACACTGAGCCGTGACCCGAATCTGATCATCCCCGAATCCGGTGGCAAACGGCCAGACAGCAGACCAAGCAAGGTCGTCTTTCCGATTCCATTGACTCCGAGCACGGCAACACGATCACCGCGTTTGATCCTGAGGTTCAACCGTTCGATTATTTTCGTATCGCCGAACGCCTTGGACATTCCGTCGGATTCCACGACCAACTGCCCGGATCTCGGAGACGGTGCCCATTCCGCCTTCGGCCCTGTTTTGTTTCGGGAACGTGCTTTCGTTTCGGAACGGATTTCCTTGAGTTCGCGCAAACGGCGCAAGTTTCGCCTCCGTCGGGCCGAAATCCCGACTGCAAGCCACCTTTCCTCCCGCTTGAGAAGGCGTTGGCGTTCGCGCCCTTCGCGAATTTCCTTCGCCTGGATTTCATCGCGCCAGTCCTCGAAATGATCGAAACCCTTGTTCAGCCGGTCGAGTCGACCGTTGTGAAGCCAGAGCGTCGTACGCGTCACTGACCGCAGGAAGGTTCGATCGTGCGAAACGACAACAAAGGCCGTCTCGGTTTTCGACAGACAATTTTCAAGCCAGAGGATTCCGTCGATATCCAGGTGATTTGTTGGTTCGTCAAGAAGCATCAAGTCCGGTTGCAACGCGATCAGTCTCGCGATCCCGGCGCGACGCCGTTCACCTCCTGATGCCCCATTGACGAGTATATTTGGCGCGACCTTCAGACCGTCCATTGCTGCCCGCGCCCGAAACCTTTCCTCTTCAGGGATTCCGGAGGTTACGAAATCCTGGAGTGTATCAAATCGACGCAGGTCCGGGTTTTGTTCAAGAACCCCAATTCGGGTTCCCGAAGCCTGGAACCTCTCGCCCGAGTCCGCGTCAACCATGCCTGCAATCAAGCCGATCAGGGTCGATTTTCCCGATCCATTTCTGCCGACAAGACAAATCCGGTCCCGACGCCGGATGATTGCATCGAGGTCGTTGAAGAGCGGGTCTCCACCGAACGTAACCATGACACGGTCTAGGACCAGAAGGGGCGGCTGAACCATGATCGGGTGTTAGCCTGAATCGAAATTGCGCCAGCCTGATAGTCCCGGTCAGGAGGCGCGAGCAAGGAATTTCTTTGGACGGGGCCGCCGTGGGGATCCAATGGAACGGTATATGTTCGGCTGGCCGTGATAGTCAGCTCGGGTATGTCTGTCTTTCGGCGCCGTAGACGCCCTCCCGGAACCGGCATCCCTTGAAGCCAGAAGCACATTTGCCGGCAATCGGAGTCAAAAAGATCGAATTGTGGAATTACAGTACAATATCATGGGGTTGTGACCACTGGCGGGACCTGCGCCACAAGCGGCGACCCGCGCGCGATATGAGGATTTCCTCATTCAAGCTCATCTGATTTTCGCGCTGGAGCCCCCGGCGTTCGGGCCGGGGAGGAAAGCGCGCCCGTGTTTATGTCAGAAAGTGGAGCCTCCATAGACCCTCCATATGAGGGGATGTGAGATACCGCGGATACACCTCCGCATTGCGCCCCACGGAAGAACAAACAGTTCTGATGGCGCGGTTCGTGAAGGTCGACCCTGCCTGTAGGTCTCAGACCTGCGCGTCCCGCGGGACCGCGGACAGGCGAAGCCGCGAGAGCCAGGCGTCCTTTGCTTGTACTGCGTGCGGGCACCAGGACTATGCTGATCGCCATGCCGCGCTCAACATTCTGAACCGGGGGAACACTCCGGGCGTGGAGCCGGTCCGTCGGGGCGGTGATGAAGCGCGAACTGTCCAGGTCGCCTAGTCCTCCTGGAAATCCTCGCTCCCCACAGCGGGGAAGATGTCAAGCGCCGTGACCGCAAGCGGATGGCCGGTCAGGCGGATGGTCCCCACCGGCTCCGGGCGTCGGCTTCGATCGTCAGTTCTCCTCACTGTCTCTCGCCAAGCCGTGGCCCGAACCGAGATGAAGGACGATGTCAGCCCTGACGATGCGCTTGAGGAGCGACTGAGGAGCGGTCTTGATGCGCTCAAGGCGTATGCGGTCCGCGTCCGAAAGCGTGATCGACGTTTTCCTGCACCTGGCTATTCCTTTTTTGCTCCCTATCCACGGGTTCACGGCGGATACCGGGGCCCGTGAACCTCGCTTTGGAGAAAATTGAACGTCGCGGATCTGGTGATGACAGGCCACATTCCGGTGCAGGACGTGATGGTCCTCTCCCCGGCGAACGAATTGATACATTTCAACGGAAATTCCAGACCACGATCGGAACACGGACGCGAGGCTTTGTTTCCGTGCGGATTTCCACCCGACCACACCCGTCGTGACGATCAGGCCAGCTGCGCCAGTGCCGCCGCAAGAAACGCATCGGGGCTTTCCAGGTTGGATAGATGCGCGGCACCCGGAATGACATGCACCTGCGCTCCGGCAACGCGGGCTGCCATGTCCTGGACCACCGGCAGGGGAGCCCCGGGGTCCAGCTCGCCCACGATGAAGTGCACGGGCCGCCTGACTTGGCCGAGCGACCGCAACAGGTCGAGCGTCTGCAGACAGCGCGCCGCCTTGCGGTAGCCCTCGGGCGGCGTTCGCAGGATCATCTCCCGGACCGAGGTCAGCAACGAGGCATTTGCGGGATCGGCCCGGAATGCCGGCGAGAACCACCGTGGCATCGTGCGCTCCGCAACCGCGTCCATGCCGCCGGAATCCAGGAGCGCGATATTGCCGTCCCACATCGCCTTGAAACCGTCGGGCGCGTCCGCCCGCGCATCGCAGCAGACCACACGCTCGACCCTGCCGGGATGTGCAAGCGCGAGCGCAAGCCCGGTCATGCCGCCCATCGACAGCCCCATGATCCTCGCCCGCTCGATGTCGAGATGGTCCATCAAGGCGATGACATCCGCTGCAAGCGTATCGAAGCCGAACTCGTCCTCGCTGACGCTGCTCTGCCCGTGACCGCGCGTGTCGTAGCCAAGCACCGTGAAACGCGCCTGCAGCTCCGCAAGCTGGCGCCGCCACATGCCACGATCCGATGCCAGCGAATTCGACAGGACCAGCCAGGGCCCATCCCCCGCCACCGACCAGGAAATCCGGGTTCCGTCCCGAACACGGAGGCTGCCTGCCCTGCTCATGAGGCGGCACCGATTGCGGCGTTGATCCGCGGCATGACCTCTTCGGCCATCAGGATCATCGACCGACGGCCCAGGTCGCGGTCCGCCCAGTCGTGGCCCGCGTAGACCAGGTTCCCGAAATCACCAACCTGATCGCGGAACGCGAGAAGCTGTTCCGCGACCGAGGGCGGGTCGCCATGAATCACCAGCTGATCCACCACATCGTCGAGCGTCACCGCGCCGTCGGGCATGCTCTGATCCTCCTTGAACAGGTTCATGCGGCCGGCCGCCCCCAGCTTCGTCAGAAGCTGCGCGTAATAGTGGACATACGGGCTGCCGGGGTCGCGGGCATAGGCACGCGCAGTCGCCATGTCGTCCGCAACGCAGATATTCTTGGCCACCCGCCAATTGGCGACGTCGGCCGCCCGCCCGCCCTGCGCGCAGCCCTCGACATAGTTCGGCCAATGCGTCGCCACCCACCTGGGCAGCAGGAAGTTCGCGGAAATCGGATCCCAGCCGCGCGCAGCCATCGCCGTGACACCCCTGGAAAATGGCGCGACCGCAGTGCCGACGATCGGCGGGTGCGGATCCTGGTAGGGCCTGAGAATCATGCCCTGGCCGATCTCGGGGATCATGGTGCGCTCGGTCGAGACCTCGTAGAACGCACCGGACAGGTTGTAGGGCGCCTCGCCCGCCCAGATGTCGAGAACCATGTCGATGCATTCGACGAACATGGCATTGCGGTCCCGGTCGAAATTGCCGAACACCTCGGCATCCGACATCAGCCCGCCGGGCGAGATCCCGAAGATGAAGCGCCCCTCAAGCATGTGATCAAGCATCGCCACCTCGGCCGCCACGCGGGCGGGGTGCGAGTTCGGAAGGTTCACGGTGCCCGTGCCGAGACGGATCGACTTGGTCTCATAGGCGAGGCTCGCAAGGAAGGCGACCGTCGAGGTGATGATCTCCGCATGATCGGTCGAGTGCTCACCGCAATAGGCCTCGGCAAAGCCCAGCTCCTCCGCCAGGAGGAACGCTTCGCGATCCTCCGCGATGCATTGCGAGATCGCCTTGCCCAAAGGGTGGATCGGCATGGTGAAAAATGACAGCTCCATCTGGCCCTCCGAACGGCTCTTTCCAGCGGGATTATCCATCACCGCCGCCCCGGCGGAAAATGATGGTTGCTCATGGCCGCCATCAGGTTTCCCGATAGAAGGCGAGGGGCGCCGACGTTCCCTGGTCGAACTCGTCCAGCGCCGTCGTGAGTTCGCCATTGAGAACACCGCAGAACGCCTGGCCCGCGTCGCTCAGCGGCACCGAAACCGGCTCGATCCGAAGGTAATCGACAGTCAGTGCCGGCCCGGCGATCGGAATCACCCGGCGCCGGACACCCGCCAGGTGCCGTCCTACCGAACGAGAAGAGCGCGTAGTCTGTCAGGGTCAACTTCCATGCCGAGCCCCGGTGCGTCTGACGGTGCGAGCGTGCCGTTTACGATTTCAACCGGCTCAACGGCGACGTCCGTCGAAAGATACTGACACGTCGGGCTGGCGTCCCAATCCAACCGTGGCAGGGTCACGGCAAGATGCGCAATCGCCGCGCTGCCGATCGAGGACTCGGCAACCTTGCCCGCCAGATTTACTTTCAACTGCAGTGAATTCATCAACTTCCCGGCGGCGAGGACTCCCCCGACTCCCATCTTGAGGGGTTTCAGGCTTCCTCCGGATGCGGCCCGTGTCTCATGATGGATGCGGATGTCCTCGATACGGCGGAACCCCTCGTCCGCGCCTATCGGAACGCTCGTCGCTTCTGCGCAGGCGGCCATCCCGGTCAGGTCCGAGGCCGGCAACGGTTGTTCGATGAAGTCCAAACCGGCATCCTTTGCACCGGCAGCGAACGCGACCGCGTCGGCGAGGTCGAATCCTCCGTTTGCATCCGCAGAAACCCGGATGTCCTTCCCCACGGCGGTCCGAACCGCATGGCACCTTGCCAGGTCGGACGCCACGCCGTCGATCCCGACCTTGACCTTGAACGCCCGAACACCGCCTTGCAGAAGACGCTCGACCTCCGTCTCGTACCGATTCGACGAAACAAGTGCCAAGACAGGCGCACTGCCGCGAACGCGGCCCCCCAGGATCTGGTACAGGGGCGTGCCAGTGCGCCGACCGAAAAGATCAAGGACGGCCATTTCGACTGCGCATCTTGTTCCCGGGCTCCCGGGAATCGTCGATTTGACAAGGCGGTATATGTCGTCGGCGGAGGTTATCTCCAGTCCGGTTAACGTGTGCGCGGCGGATTCCGCCGCGGAAACCATTCCCTCAAGTGTGTCACCCGTCATGAGTGGCGCCGAGGCGGCTTCTCCCCAGCCGACATTGCCCTCGTCGTCAGAGACGCTCACCAACAAATTGCGAGAGACAGAGATCGTCTCGCCGGACATCGGCATGGAGCGTCCGAGAGGCAGCGCGACTCCGAAAGATTCCAGGTCTGATATCCGAAGCATCTCAGCGCCGCACGATCAGATCACGCCGTCTCGCCGGTATTCTGCGATCGTCTCCGGTTCCAGTCGGAGCATCTCTGACAAGATCGCCTCGGTATCCGAACCGAGTTGCGGTGGTGGCAACTCGACCGACGCCGGTGTGTCGGAGAAGCTGTATGGAATTCCGAGCGTTCGGATCGCCCCTGCCGTCGGATGCATGAGTTCTGCCACCATGTCGCATGCGGCGGTCTGCGGGTCGGCGATCGCTTCGTGCACGCCGTTGATCGGGCTGCAGGGTATGCTGCGCCCGCGCAATTGATCCAGACAGGCATCGACGCTGCGCGTGGCCAGCGCCTTGGCGACGAGGGTGTCGATCGCCTCGCGGTTGCGAACGCGATCCGCGTTGCGGGAAAATCGATCGTCGTCGGCCCATTCCGGATGGTCCAGGCACTCCGCGAGACGAGAGAACTGAGCGTCGTTTCCGACCGCAAGTGCGATGCTGCCGTCCGTGCATTCAAAAGCACGATAGGGAACGATGTTGGGATGACCGTTGCCGTACCGACCCGGCCGTCTTCCGCTGGCAAGGTGATTGGAGGCGACGTTCACCAGCATCGAAAGCCCGGTCGAATACAGCGACACCTCGAACTTTTGTCCGCGGCCGGTTCTGTAGCGGTTGTTGAGGGCGGCAAGGATTCCCATCGACGCGTACATTCCGGTGCACACGTCGACGATCGCGACTCCGAGTTTCATCGGTTCCCCGTCCGGGGCACCGGTGATGCTCATCAATCCACATTCGGCCTGCATGAGGAAGTCGTATCCGGGCATGCCGCTACGTGGGCCCGTGTCGCCGTATCCGGAGATTTCGCAGTGCACGAGGCGCGGCGCTTCCCGTTCGCGCCACTCCCTCGTGATCCCCCAGTTCTCGAACGTTCCCGTCCTGAAGTTCTCAATCACGACATCGGCCGAACTCAGGAGTGACTTCAACACCTCCAGACCGCGCGGGTCCTTGAGATTCAGAGTCATCCCGCGCTTGTTCCGGTTCACTCCCAGGA
The DNA here is from genome assembly GCA_963664045.2 of Paracoccaceae bacterium. Taxonomy (GTDB): domain Bacteria; phylum Pseudomonadota; class Alphaproteobacteria; order Rhodobacterales; family Rhodobacteraceae; genus JAPPHA01. Next base: position 340,968 of record CAXXGT010000013.1, read on the forward strand.
AATAAGCGGCCTCTCCGCCCACGAACGGAGGGCCCCAGCCTCGGGTGTCGTCGCCTTTTCCGGGTTGCTCGATCTTGATGATCTCGGCGCCCATGTCGCCGAGGTTCATCGTACAGAACGGCCCGGCAAGTATCCGGCTAAGATCGACGACCCGGATGCCTGACAGCGGTCCGGTCCTGACGGGGTCCCCTGTCATGATTGCGGATTTTTCGGCGGTGCCATGTTGTCGTCCGCCGCAAGTCCGTCGAGATAGTCGCGGACGGTCTCCCGATTGCGCTCGCGAAACTTCTGAAAGTCCGGCTTTCGCCGTTCGAGAAACGCGTTCATCCCTTCCATGGCCTCCTCCGAACCCCAGACATGGGCGAGCAACTCCATTCCCTGCTGCCATGAGGCGTAGAGCTCGTCCGACTCGTGGTTCAGTGACTTCTTCGTCTGCCTCAGGGTCTGCGAACTCAGGGACTTGAACTGCGCGCACCAGTCTTCGGTGGCCTGCCGCAGTTCCGACTGCGGGACGACGCGATTGATCAGTCCGACTCGAACCGCTTCCTCCGCGGTGAAGGTCCGGCACATGAAGATCATCTCCCGAGCGAGTCGTTCACCGATTAGCCGCGGCAGGTACTGCGTCGCACCAACCGTCGGACAAGCGCCGACGCGGGCGCCGGTCTGCCCGAAGACCGAATTATCCGACGCAATGACGAGGTCACACCACAAGGCCAGCTCGTGTCCGCCGCCCATGCACCATCCGTTGACCATGGCGATCACGGGAATCGGAAGTCCACGAATTGTCATCGCGAGTCCGAGCATGCGCTCGTTCCAGTGCGCGGCATTGACCCAATTCAGCCGCATCATCGCGAAAAAGTCGCCTCCGGCGGAAAATGCCTTGTCACCGGATCCAGTGACGACCGCGCAGGTAATTGACGGGTCGTCCCTGGTCGAGCGAAGCGCATGGATGAGTTCGTCCAGCGTTTGTTCCCGGAACGCGTTCCGCACCTCCGGCCGATTGATCGTGACCCACGCGACCTGGTCTTTCACCTCGTACAGGATCTCCCGGTAACGGTCCTCTCGGTTTTCGTTCATCGCTTTCTCCAGTTTTCGTATTGCGCGTCATCCGATTCCCGTTCGGCTTCCTCGATCTCGATCAGTGTTCCGAGGGTTGCCTTGGGATGAAGGAAAAACAACGGACGCCCGTGGTAACCCGGCCTCGGGCGGTTCAGCGGCCGAAGCCCCTTTGCCATCGATGCGGTGTGTGCGGATGACGCGTCGTCCGTCGCAAGGCAGATGTGGTGCAGACCGCCCTCTGGATTTCGCGCGAGGAAGCGTCCAACCGGCGAATCCCGGCTCAATGGTTCCATCAGTTCAATATCCGCGTTCGCCAGTCGCACGAATGCGATTCGAACGGACTGCTCGGCCAAGGTAACGGCCTCGCTGACTTCAGCGGCAAAGCTGTCCCGAAAGAACGAGATTGCGGAGTCCAGGTCTGGAACCGCCACCGCCACGTGGTCGATCGATCCGACGCCAATCGGCACGGAAACTTCCGTGCCCTCGCCCATTTCCGTGCCCTCGCCCATTGTGCCCTCCCGCGCGCATCGGCGTTCCACAGGGACACCGTTTCATTCGGAACTGCTACCATAAGGTCAAGTCCCGTCGCAAGAAACCCAAATTGCGGTCCGCAACACGGTACGCCACCGGGGGCGCTCCGCGCTCCGGCAGTTTCTGGACACCGGCAGTTGCGACCTTTAACCTCTCCTTCCGTGAAACGGACCATCGGCCGGGCGGAACCGAAAGCTCGGACCAGATTGACACGAAACGGCGAGGGAGCAATGAAGATGAAGATCAGGACAATCGACATCCACGCGCATTTTTTTCCCGAGGCCTATCTGAAGCTGGTCGCCGAGGAGGGCGACCGATTCGGGATCGGCTGCGAGTGGGATGGCGTCGATGGACCGAGCATCACAATTGCCAATAATGTCACACCGGTAGAGATCCGCTACTACGACATTTCGGCAAGGCTGGACTCGATGGACGAGCAGGGCGTCTCCGTCCATGCCCTGTCACTTACTCAACCGATGGTCTACTGGGCGCCCGCGGATCTTGCGAGGCGCCTGTCGGAAGCCTTCAATGACGCCTGCGTCGGGGCCCACCTCTCCCACCCTGACCGTTTCGTCGGTCTGGCGACTCTTCCGATGCACGAGCCTGACCTCGCTCTGGCCGAACTGGCCCGAATCCGGGACTTGCCGGGAATTCGGGGCATCTACATGGGCACCCGGGTCGGCGACAGGGAACTGTCCGACGAAAGCTTTTTCCCGGTCTACGAAGCAATTCAGGACCGGGGGTTCGCGGTGTTCCTTCATCCTGTCAACGTTGTCGATCCCGCTCGACTTCGGAAATTTTATCTGACGAATTTTATTGGCAATCCGACCGAGTCGGCGATCGCCGCCTCCCATCTGATCTTCGGCGAGGTGTTGGACAGGTTTCCGGAGCTGACGTTCTGCCTGCCGCACGCCGGCGGAACCTTTCCCTACCTGGTGGGACGAATTACGCACGGATGGGGAGTACGCCCGGAATGCCGGCACTTGCGCAATCCGCCCGATACGTATCTGCGGCGGTTCTACTACGACACCATAACGCACGCCCATCCGGCCCTGGACTACCTCATCTCGCTCGTCGGCGCCGACAGGGTCGTCCTTGGCAGTGACTTCTGCTTCGACATGTCCTACCAGCGTCCGGTCGAGTTCGTCACCCAACATGCCGGCCTCAGCGAAGACGAGCGGTCCTTGATTCTGTCCGGGAACGCGACTAGGCTTCTGGGGATGTGAGACCCGCACAGCGGCGGCGGCGAAACTGGTCGCCCACGGGTGTCGTTACGAATGCCCGATGCCGCCGGCATCGCTTTTGCTTGGAGGTTGGAATGCGCCGCAGGGATGTGCCGACCGAACCGGAGCTCACCGCCTGGCCCGAATACCCGGCGGCAGTGCGCGGGGGCGGTTTCGTGTTCACTTCTGGAGTGAGAGGGGGGCGGCCGGCCGGCGAGCCCGCGTCCTACTCCGACGTGCCGCCGGAGTTTTCCGGACCTTCGCAAGGCTTCGTCCTGGTCGACGGGTTGGAGGGGGAAGCGACGTCGGACGCTTGGCGCGCCCACAGGAACCTGGAGCGTGTCCTCGCCCATGCCGGGACCCGGGGCGACCAGATCCTGCGGCAGCGCATGTGGCAGCGCGACAAGCGGTTCTTTCCAGTGCTCGAACGGGTTCGGAAGATCTGGCAGCCCGAGGCCGCCCCAAGCAGCGGACTCGGCGTGTCAACTGTCGGGGGACGATGCGGCGGCTGGTTCGGAATCGAGGGAATCGCGGTCGATGTCGAGGATCCGGACTACCTCGGTGCGCGCCAGATACTGACGCCGGCCGGAGATTCCGCGAACCCGTCCGCCTCGATCTACTCGCAGATGTCGGCAAGCGGGCCGCTCGTGTTCCTCGCCGGCCACATTCCAATCAGGACGGCGCTGCCGGGCAAGCCCGTGGTCGCCAGTTTCGACGATGTTCCGGAGGAGGGGCGCTTCCTGGAGACCGGTCGCAGTCATCCGGACGCGCGCGACGGCCCTATCGCGGCCCAGACCTGGTTCGTCTATAACGAGATCCGGCGTGCCCTGGCGAGCAACCGCATGGCGATGTCGGACATCGTGCATGTTCGCGTCTATCTCGCCGACCTTCGCGATTTCGGGACCTTCCACCGGGTTCATTTGCACTTCTTTGGTGGCTGTGCTCCCGCGTTGACGGTGGTCGGATTCGACGAGGTGGGTCACAAGGGTTGCAGAATCGAGATTGAACCGACGGCGCTGCGTCCCGGCGCGCTTGGCCGTTCCGATCTCGCGTGGCGCGGCCCTGCCCCCTTCGCCGGGCCTGCCGCCGTACGTGCGGGTCCGCTCCTGCTGTTCGCGGGCATGCTGGGCGTCGGGCCGGACGGCCGCATTGTCGGAAGTGCCGACACGGTCGCTCCCGAAGCGTTGGATCTCGTGCGCTCGCTGGAATCAAGCACGAGTTCACCGTCGGTGCCGGCACAGATCTGGTGGGCATGGCACCGTATCCTGGAGTGCTGCACCGCGTCCGGGATCGGCCCGGAGGCGATCGCCAAGACCGTTGTCTATCTTCGCACGGAAGCGGACCTCGCTGCCTACGAGGCAATTCGTCCCCTTTTCACGACCGGAGATCTGCCGGCTTTCGACTGTGTATTTGTGCCGGGTCCGGGACCGGTCGAGGAAGCCGCCGTCCAAATTGACGTGACGGCATTGAACTGCACGTGAATCCGGGTTATTTTCAAGGACGTTCGAGCTTTCCTGGGGGGAAGCACAAATGCATTTGGAGGAAAGATCAATGAAAGAAATGGTGACTTTTGGTGTGTCCGCCGCTCTGGCTGCGGCACTCGTAAGCACTGCGCCCGCGACCGCGCAGGAAGGCTATCCCGACCGGCCAATCAGTGTCGCGGCGTGTTATCCGGCCGGCGGTGGCGTAGACCGCAATCTGCGGATGGTCGAGCGCGTTGCCGCGAAGTATCTCGGGCAGTCGCTTCTTCCGCAGTACCGGACAGGGGGATCCGGGACGGTCGCAATGCAATACATCAAGGAAGCGGAACCCAACGGATACGAGTTGGCGATCTGCGACAATGGGGGTGCAATAATCGCCCCGATCGCACAGGGACTGGATCTCGACGCAGACGACTTTACGCCGATCGCGCAGGTCTCCTTCGTGCCGTGGATCATGTCGACCCGGGCGACATCCGCGTATGAAAGCCTCGAGTCGTTCGTCGAGGCGGCGATGGCCGCAAGTGACCCGATCGCGATCGAGATTTCTGACATCGCGACGTCGGACCACTACGGATGGCTGCTTCTCCTCAAGCAGGCGGGAATCTCGCCCGCGAAGTTCAAGTGGAACCCGCATGGTGGCGGAGGTCCGAAGATGAGGGCAATCATCGCGGGTGAGGGCGAACTGCTGTTCGACGATGCCGGTGAGATCGAGGGTTACGTGAAGGACGGCACCCTGCGTCCGCTGGCCGTGGCCGCGGCGTCGCGCCTGCCCCAGTTTCCGGACGTGCCGACCATGCAGGAACTGGGCTACGACGTGATCGCAGGATCGTCGGTCGCGATCTACGCTCCACCCGGCCTGTCGGAAGACAAGGTGGGCAGGCTGCAGGACGCAATGCGGCAGATCAAGCAGGACCCCGCCTTGCTCAAGGCTTTCGAATTGACCTTGCAAGACCCGGACACGTTCATCGTAGACGAGTTTGAGGCCGCATGGCGCATGGACTGGGAAAACGCGTCCGAACTGCTGAAGGCGGCCTTGGGTGGCTGAACTTACAGTCCGGACGGTGGAACGTCCTTGAGATGGAAGCTTGAGGGTGCGCTCGCCGTGATTGTACTCACGGTGGGCGTGCTCCTCTTCCTCACTGCGCCAAGCCTGGTTCGGGGCTGGGCGTTCTCGATACCTGGCACAACCGATGTCGCGCTTGAGCCGGTCTTTTTCCCGCGCCTCGCGTCGTTGTTGCTGGCGTCGTCGGCATTGCTCGTGCTGGCGACGATCCCTCTCCGCACTGGCACCCTGCCGGCGGTCGAGACTGATTCCGGTGCCTACCTCCGCTCGGGCGCGGGCCTCGCCGGCATCCTGGTCTACCTTCTCTCAGTGGTCACCTTCGGGTTTGTCGTGTCCACGGTCGTGTTCATAACTGTTGCCAGCTTTGTCGGTGGATACCGAAAGTTGGCGATTGTCATTCCGGTCGCGATCGGAGTCGCGGTCGCACTGAGACTCGTGTTTCGGTTCGGCCTTCACGTGGGCCTGCCGGAAGGGCTCCTGCTCTAACCGACGGACGGAGGACGATGTTCGAGGATTTGCTCGCCGCGGCCGTTGTCGTCTTCAACTGGCAGACCATCGCGGCAATTTCGGCCGGCACGGTTGCCGGCCTCATGATCGGCGCGATCCCGGGGCTGAGCGCAACGATGGGTATGGCGCTGCTTTCGCCGTTCACGTTCTTCGTCGGGCCGTTGATCGGTATTCCTTTCCTCATCGGCCTTTTCAAGGGCGGAACGTTCGGCGGATCGATTTCCGCGATACTTATCGGCACTCCGGGGACTGCGGCCAACGCGGCAACCCTTCTCGACGGCTACGAGATGCGGAAGCAGGGCAAGGCGGGACCCGCCATCATGGGTGCATTGAATGCCTCGCTGATCGGGGACGCTTTCGGAACGGTTGCCTTGATTTTCGGTGCGCCGGCTCTGGCCCTGATCGCGATCCAGTTCGGCCCGCACGAGTTCTTCGCGCTGGTGCTCTTCTCGCTGACCATGATCTGCTATGTCTCCGGGCGTTCCCTCGCAAAAGGTGTCCTCGCCGCCACGATCGGCGTGTTTTTTGCATTGATTGGCACCGACCCGATCGGAGGCACTCCGAGGCTTACGTTCGGCTTGCGAGAACTCACGGGCGGATTGAACGTCATCGCCTTGGTGACCGGACTTTTCGGCATCACCGAAGTGCTTATCCAGATGGAGTCGTTCGGGAGAAGCCGGATGAGCGTGGCGAGTTCGGTCAATCTCCATCTGGCCGGTGCCGGGATGCAATTCAGATCCGTCGTGAAGCATCTGTGGACGATCGTGCGCTCCTCGTTGGTCGGGACCTTCATCGGCGCCCTTCCGGGAATCGGCTCGGAGACCTCGCCCTGGGTCGCCTACGGTCTGGCGAAGCGGGCGTCGAAGGAACCCGAGAAATTCGGCAGGGGCGCCTACGAGGGCGTTGTGGCCCCCGAGGCGGCCAACAATGCCGTGTGCGCCGCCGCCATGATACCGATGCTCGTGTTCGGGATTCCGGGCGACATCGTCACGGCGATCCTGATGAGCGCGCTCATAGCCCAGGGCCTGCAGCCGGGCCCGTTTCTGATTTCCGAACACCGCGAAGTGATCTTCGGGTTGTTCATGTCCGTCATGTTCGCAACCGTCGCCCTTTACGTGTTCGGTCGTCTGACGATGCGCTGGTGGATTCGAATCATGACGATCCCGCGGCCACTGCTCTACTCGATCGTGGTCGCGTTCTGCGTGGTCGGCACCTACTCGGTGAAGTCGAGCAGCTTCGACCTCGCGGTGATGCTCGCGTTCGGGATAATCGGCTACGTCATGCGCAAGCTCGACATCGCGATCGCGCCGATGCTGCTTTCCTTCGTTCTTGCGAAGATTCTGGAGGAGTCGCTGCGCCGAGGTCTCGTGCAGTCGGACGGAAGCATTCTGGCCTTCTTCGAGAGGCCGATCACGGCCGTCATCCTGTCGCTGACGGTGCTGGTCCTGATCGCATTTGCGGTTCTCGAATTTCGGCGACGCAGGGCTGGTGGAACCCGGGACGGGACGGGATGATCCGGCAAGTGCCAGGCGAAAACCAAGACGCGTCACATCGACCGGACCCGCCGGGATCGCCACCAGCGAGCCGAGCCACTGGTTGAGCGACCATTGCCGGAGGAGGAATGCCTCACATGAAGATCAAGTACCAACATCATCCGGACGGGCCTCCCGGAATGCCACCGATTGCGGCGCGCGCGGGAGACCTTGTTTTCACAGGGGGACAGATGGCGGTCCACCCGAAACTGGGAATCCCGGCCGAGGCGAAACTGCTGCCCAATTACTATTGGCACGGTTCCAGCGTTCACCGGCAGTTGTCGTACGTATACGCGAACCTGGACACGACCCTGCGGCGACTGGGAGCCTCATTGCCGAGATGCCTCAAGATCAACTCGTACCACACGGATCCGAGTGAGGTCGACATGGCGTTGCGGGTTCGAAAGGAGTGGTTCGACGCGGACGCCGCCCCACCGAGCAGCCTCCTGATCATTCCCGAGCTTCCGGTGCACGGGGCGACCGTGAGTCTTGACATGACGGTGCTTGCCTCGGACGCGGAATTGGACCGTGAATTGGTGCCGATCAGGAGTGTTCAGGCCATTGGCCAGGTCGCCGCAATCGGGTGGTCGGTGTATTCGCAGGCCGTTCGCGGTGGCGGCTTCGTCTTCACGCGCGGAACGACATCCACCGGGCCGCGCGGCCCGATCGACGAGATCGTTCCGCATCCCGAACTTCCATACCGACACAACCCAGTTCGATTTCAGACGAGATACGTGCTCGAGTACCTGGGGAAGCTACTCGATGACGCGGGGTGCAGCTTTGACGACGTCGTGCGCGCCGAGATCTATCTTGAGCGCATGTCCGACTTCGCCGTGTTCGACGAGGTCTGGCGCGAGCACTTTCCGGTCGACCCGCCGGCCCGGTTCATCGTTCAGTCTCGTTTGGCCGTCCCGCACACGGTCGTCGAGATCGAACTGGTGGCGATCGACCCCGCGGGTCCCTACAGGAAGGAGATCATCTCGACGGACGACGCGCCAACGCCCCTAGGCGCGGAACCGCAGGCGGTAAAGGCGGGACCCTACCTGTTCTTCTCCACGCAACTGGCCACTGACTACCGAACGGGTCTGGCTGTCGAGGCGCGAACGGATCCCGACTTTCCGTTCCACACGTCGAGCATCGGCCTTCAATCCCGCTACATTCTGAGGAATGTCGAGGCCATCTGCCGCGCAGCCGGGACGAGTATCCGCAATCTGGTGAAGCGTCGTGCCGTGTATGCCGACTACAATGATCTCCAGGAGGCGGAGGAGCCGTGGCGGGCAAAGCTCGGCGACCGGCTGCCTCCGACCACCAACCTGCGTACGGACGGCCCCGTCCTGGTGCCGGGATGCAGGGTTCTGTACGATCTGACCGCCGTGATCGAGGGTTGAGATCCGGTGGGCGAAACGACATTCCCGACCGGCACGCGACGGGAGCCGGAAAGTTTGCGAACCGGGCCTGACCGGGGTCCGGGAAATTCAGGAGGAAACCGATGGTGAAAAGACTGTTCTTGAACCCGGATGACATGTGGTCGCGTGTCGAAAACGGGGAACTGCTGTACACCCCGATCATCGTGGTCAGCGACGAGTCGCACACGCACATCTATCTTTCCGGCCAGACGCCGAGGCTGCCGAACGGTGACGTTGTCGCGATGACGATGCGCGATCAGTTGCGCCAGACTTGCGAGAACATTGGAATTGGTCTCGGTCACGTCGGCGCCACGTTCGACGACGTCGTGACGACGACGACCTACGTGCTCGATCTCGCGGAGTACTACGAAGTGTCCGATGAGCGCTTCAAGTACTTCCGGAACAACCGGCCCGCAAGCACGCTCATTCAGGTGGCCGGACTCGGCGTCCCCAAAGCCAGGGTGGAGATCACCGTCGAGGCGATCATCGAGACCGAGCGATTCAACGTCGGCTGACGGGACCATTTCGCGCGGACGCCCAGGCGGAGGCGCACGCTATACGGCAATGGTGTCGGAGTTCCGGTAGCTGATTCTCTGGAATATCACCATCACGATCAGCAGGATGACGGTCTGGATGATCATGAATGCCGCAAGCCTCGCCGAATGACGCTCCATCAGCAGGAAGAAGACGACCGACATCACCTCGGTTCCGTTGCGGTAGAGGAACATGACCGAGGAGAATTCCCTGACCAAGATCACGAACATCATCAGCCAGGCGGAGAACACTCCCGGCTTCAGGAGCGGAAGCAGGATCCTCCTTGTCGATTGCCACCAGGTCGCTCCGTGGATTCGGGCGGACTGCTCGAGTTCGTCGTGGATCGACATGCGGACCGCGTAGATCGTCCGGTAGGAGAGGTAGAAGTAGCCGATGACGTATGCGAAGATGATGATTCCGAGCGTATTGTAGATCGGCGTCCTCACGAACGCGAAGAGAACCATCATCCCGAAGACCGCGCCGGGGATTGCGATCGGAAGAAGGCAAAGCAATCCCATGAAGGACTCGCCGCTTCTCGACTTCGTCTGCGACAGCACCGCCGACAGGAGCACCGCAACGGTGGCGGCGACCGAACAGGCAAACAGGGAATTGACAATCGCGCGCCTCGTGACATCGTACTCGAAGAGAACGCTTCGAAAGTTGTCCAGCGTGAACAGGTCGACCTGGAACGTTCCCGCCCAGTACCTCTGGAGACCAACCAGAAGCAGCACGAGGAGAGGCGCGATCACGGCGATCGTGACGTAGGAAACGACCAGCCCGAACGCGACCCAACGCCACTTGCCGAGCCGGATGCGGCTGGCACGATAGCCTTTGCCGGTGACCGTTGTGAACTGCCGTTTTCCCAGCAGTCTCCGCTGTATCCAGATCCCGGTGCCGGCGATCAGGATCGCCAGAATTCCCAGCGACGCCGCCATGGTCAAATCCTGCGGATAATCGCTCATCAGGGTCCATATGCGCGTGGCCAGAACGTAGTTTCCGCCGGGAACTCCAAGGGCCATGGGGATTTCGAGGGTGCCGACGGTGAACACGAACACCAGCACCATTCCGGAGAGCAGCGCCGGCCCGTTGACGGCTAGCGTCACGCGCAAGAGTACCTGCCAGTTGCCGGCACCGTGGATGCGCGCGATCTCCTCCAGGCTCGGATCCATCTGCCTCAGCGAGGCGACAGCGTACAGATACATGAACGGAGAGTAGAATATCGACTGGATGACGATCATCGACGTCAGGGAGTAGACGTCCGGCAGAAGTTCCGGTGGCCATCCCCAGTCGGTCATGAGGCGGGTGAACATTCCGGCCCGGGGCACGAGAAGGAGCCGCCAGGCCATGGCTCCCACGAACGCCGAGATGAACAACGGTACGACGCACAGGATCTCAAGCAAGCGGCGTCCGGGAACATCGGTGCGCGCGTTGACCCATGCCAGCGGGACACCGATCACCGCTGCGCCGAAGGTCGCGCCTGTCGCGAATAGAATCGTCGTGACGATTTCCCGTCCGACGGTGGGATGCTCCAGGATTCTCGCGAAACCGCCGAGGCTGAACGTGCCGGACTCGGTGAAGGCGGCGTACACTGACATCGAGGCCGGATACACGATCGCAAACGAAATCAGGGCCGCGGCGGCCCAGAATGCCAGCCTGTCCATCCTGAGCTCGCCCAGGAGCAGCCTCTTGGCCGTGCGCATGGCGGCCGTTCCCGTCATGCGACCCGTCTTACCGCACGGAGGAGCGGAAGAAAACGGCGAGGGAGTGACACGGCGCTGCCGGGACGGTCGATACCCACCGGGTGGCCGCACGGACGACGACAACCGATGTGCCGTGCCATAGTCCGGCGGATCTCGCGAGGTTCCCGCGGACCGCTTTTCGGCAAGCCTCCTACCGACCCCGAGGGCTTGAGAGATTGCAACCCGGTCGGACGAGTGGCTCCCGCAGTCTTCCCGGGAATACAGATGATGACATGTCCGGTTGGTCGCGGAAAGAGGTCGGGCATGCGCGGACCCTCGACCGATTCAGTTTCAGTGAAATCCGGCATCAGCCAGCCGGCAGCGCGATGCATCTTTCGCTGTCGATCTCGAGGTGGACTGCCGCCCCATCTTCAACAGCCTGGCCACCGTCCACCCACACCCGCATACGCGCGAACTCGGTGTCGACAAGCATCTCGGTCCGGTCGCCCAGATACTGACTCTTGTGTACTCTGCCGCTGATCAGGTTTTCCACCGACTCCGGGTTCGTCCTGTGCACCCTCATCCACTCTGGCCTCAACAGCACCGTGACATCGCCGGTCAGCACCTCTGTTCCGCTGGAGACGCGGATAACGCAGGAATCGCGGTCCTCGCCCTCCAGTCGAACTTCGATCAAGCGCGTTTCAGTCGACCCATTCCTCTCGATCCTGCCCTTCAGGAGATTCGCGACTCCGATGAAGTCGGCCACGAACCGTGTTTTCGGCTCGCTGTAGAGGGAACGTGCATCGCCGCGCTGCTCGATTCTGCCGGCGTTCATGACGAGCAGTTCGTCACCAAGGGCCATCGCCTCCGCCTGATCGTGCGTCACATAGATCGCGGTGGTCCCGATGCCGCGCTGAATGTCCTTCAGCAGATAGCGCATCTCCTCGCGAAGTTTCGCGTCAAGGTTGCTGAGTGGTTCGTCAAACAGCAAGACCTTGGGATTGCCGACAATTGCGCGCGCAAGTGCGACCCGCTGTTGCTGTCCCCCCGACAGGTCCGTCGCGTTGCGGCTACCAAAGTCACCGAGCCGCACAACGTCCAGTGCCTCCCGGACGCGACGCGAGATCTCGGAACTGTCCTCCTTCCTCATTCGCAGAGGAAACGCCACGTTCTCGTGGACGCTCATATGCGGCCAGATGGCGTAGGACTGGGCCACCATCCCCATTCCGCGCGCGTTGGGCGGAACGAACAGCCCCTCGTCCACTTTGGTCATGACCTCGCCGTCGATGACGATCTCTCCCGATTCCGGCTGTTCCAGTCCACCTACACATCGCAGCGTGGTGGTCTTTCCGCATCCGCTGGGTCCAAGAAGGACGAGAAGATTGCCCTTCTCGACCTCGAAATTCACGTCGTCGACGGCCCATGTTTCGTCGTATCTCTTGCGGAGTCCCTGTATCGTCACGTAACCCGTCACCTGGTCCTCCCGGGTATCGGCCGGAATCTCGACATACAGCAAAGGGGCGGCGACAAAGGCGCCGCCCCGCAATCCCGATTCACGTCGCGTTCCACCATTTCCGAAGAACGCCGGTCCGGGGCGTCAGGCGAAACACGAGACCTGTTTGCGCGTCACTTCGCGAAAATTGCCGCAAATTCTTCCTGAGCAGTCCGCACAAGGTCGGCATTCGTAGCGATCTCCCGATAGTCGGGAGCGAAGGCCGCGTCGCCGATGTCATCGGCGTTTGGCGTCAGGGCGAAACTGCTGGGAACTCCTTCCCTACCCGGAATTCGACCCTCGTACTTTTCGAAGATCTGCTGCCCGGGATGACTCCTGAGAAAGTCGATCCACAGCTGGGCGGCGTTCGGATGCGGCGCGTCGGCGAAGGCTGCCGTCGCCTGCTCCTGAAGCATAACGCCTTCCATGGGGATCGCGGTCCGAATGTGGGCCGCCCCCTGGTCGGAGAGCACGTTGGCGTCGGCCGAGACCCCGAGAATGGACAGCGGTCTTTCGCCTGACATCATCATCTCAACGCCATGCATTGAATTCGAAGCGATCAGCACGTCCTGTGCCGCCAACTTCTCCCAGTAGTCCTCCGGCAGCCTTTGCTTCAGGTAGTGGTACACGAGGGCCACCGATTGCAGGGACGAACCGTCCATCAGGCTCATCTTTCCCTTTAACTCCGGTTTCAGCAGGTCGTGCCAACTCGTGATCTCCAGATCGGGCAGCTCGTCGCCGTTCCACATCGGAAACATCATGTACATGTCCGACGTCCAGTACGGCCGGTTATTCAGGCCGATCCTTTCCGGCAGCTTCATGTGTTCGTACTCGGGTGACTCATATGCCATGATCAGACCGCGTTCGACCGCGTCGGTCAGCCACGTGATTGCAGGCATCGTGGTCACGTCGCCAGAAATCGGAACGCCCTGACTCACCTCCGCCTCGATTCGAGCGATTGTCCCGGACGTGTTCCTGATGTCGTAAGACACCTTGAAGTCGTCGGGCAGGCACCAATGGCTGATGAACCCCTCGCGATGCGCGTTCTGCGTCTCGGGTGTCTCGAAGACGCTCGCGACAACGATCAGTTCGCCCTCTTCGATTGCCTGCGCAACCCGAGGATCGTCGCACCGATCCTCAGCGACGACGCCCGCGGCATTCAAAATCGCGATTGCGCCGACCGCCAAGGCGGAAGCGGAACGCGACAACACGGTTCTGTAAGTCTTCATGATCAACCCTCCTCGTCTATACTTCGAAAATTACGCCTTCCCAAAAGGCATGCTTCTGGCTTGGAGCATTCCAAACTCATGGGAGGATATATTTCCAGCAGTAATACGTCAAGGTAACGCGTCTTGTAATGCAGTGCGAGCGCATTTGACGGAATACGCATTGCCTTCTGCGTGACTGCGTGATTCCGTGTTGAAAAACAGAAACCTGTGTCAGGGATGAGGCAGAAAAACCCAGAATTCGGACGATTCTTCGAAGTGGTTGAAGACCCCCCGGAGCAGCAACGCGTCCCGTGCATGGGCTCAGACTGTTCCGTCACGAACCGGGCGGTTCGTCCCGCGTTCCTTCGCCGCTTCATGAGGCTTGGCACGGCACCCCTGGGCACGACGCCCTTTCGCCTTTTCGCCGCTGTTCAGGGTTCTCGATCTGGAATGACTGAAATGGGCGCCCTTCCTCTTGCAGTGGATCGGGCCGACCAGCTCGTTTTGAACATGGCCGCAATCGACGGCAATGTCGTGTTTCTGATGCGGAAGCCAGCGCTGATCCGCGCGCGGGTCGCGCCGACAGGCAAGAAGCATTCGATGCGCAGAAAGCTGAAAAGGGGGCCAGGCGAGACGGCAGCTTCCTTCTGAAACTCGTCAGTCAATCTTGATCATATCAGCGATCTACTTGGCCGGATTTTAGGCTCAGGCTTTCGCCATCCGCGAAACCGCGAGGAACACCGCCGAATTGTCGAGATCGCTGTCCCCCGCCTGTTCGGCGTTCTCCATCACCTCGAGATAGCGATTGACCATCGGCATGTTCCCGTGCCCGTTGCGTGCGGCAATCTCGCGGATCAGCTTGAAATCCTTTTGAGACTGGGCGATCCGGCCGAGTGGCGTGAAGTCGCGCGCGACCATCATTGGTCCTTTCGCGGTCATGACATCGGAGCGCGCCGCGGAGCGCAGCGCCGTCTGCAGGTAAGCCGCCGGGTCGAGGCCCAGCGCTTCGGCAAGGACGAGGCCTTCCGCGACGGCGGCCCGGTTCAGCCCGAGAACGCAATTGATCGCCAGCTTGGTCCTGTTCCCGTTGCCGATGACCCCGACCCGTTCCCGGTTGGGCGAAATCGCATCGGCAACCTGTTCGAAGGCGTCGAGCCCTGCCGCGTCGCCGGCAAGCAACAGGAGCGCCGTGCCTTGCCGGACCTGGAGGCTCGTGCCCGAGATCGGGGCCTCGACGAGCACGATCGAGCGTTTCCGGGCGGACTCCGCCAACGCGACGACCTGGTCGGGGTCGCACGTGCTCATCGTGACGAGCACCGTGTCCGTGACCTCGGGCGCGGATGCGATTATGTCGGCCAGCTGGTCGGTGCTGAAGACGGCCGAGAGAATGATG
Source organism: Paracoccaceae bacterium (assembly GCA_963664045.2). Classification (GTDB taxonomy): domain Bacteria; phylum Pseudomonadota; class Alphaproteobacteria; order Rhodobacterales; family Rhodobacteraceae; genus JAPPHA01. The sequence continues at coordinate 356,076 of CAXXGT010000013.1, forward strand.
TCGCTTTGCCAGATCGTTTCGGGGTCTGCAGGCATCCCTCCCTTTTCCCGAAGGAGCGTTCCCCGCGCTTCGTCCACATCGTGGCCGACGACGCCATGTCCCGCGGCCAGAAGGCGTTCCGCCAGGGCCGTGCCGATCAGCCCAAGCCCGAAGATCCCGACGCTCGCGGCCATCATGCAGCCCCCCTATCCTGCCGCCTTGATGTCGGCCAGCTGCGCAATCGAACGGTTCGTCAGCGGCAGCGAGACAGGCTCGCCGATCTCGGCCGACAGGTCCGCGGCCGAATATGCCTCCATCACCAGCCGCGCATCGGCCGGATCGACCATTGCGGGGCGATCCATCAGCACGGCCTCGAGGAAATGGACCGTCTCCGGCCCCATCTGGCCGGCAAACACGTGATCCACGTGTTCACCCGGCATGGTCGACATCGGGAATTGCGTGCCCTCGGACACCGTGTTCAACCAATGGTCGCGCGCGGTGTCATCCAGGATCAGCGCGCCCTCGGTCCCCGTGATCTCGATCCAGGTCGCGCAATAGTTCGGATAGCTTGGCGGTAGGTTCCAACCGCCCCCGATGACGACCAGCGTTCCGTCATCCATCGTCACCGTCGTCCACATGCAGTCGTAGGAACCGTTCAGGTCCTTCATGTAGCCGTAAGCGCCCTGCGCGTAGATCTTCACCGGCCTGGCAGGTTCCAGCAGCCAGAAGACAAAGTCGAGATCATGGGTGGATTCCATCGCCGCAGGCGACAGCTTGATACGATTGGCGACCTTCTTGCCGAGGTTCCGCGACACGTGGCGGCTGACCATGACGTTGACCACCTTGCCGAGCCTGCCTTCGGCAATGGACTTCCTGGCATAGGCGATCTTGGGGTTGAACCGCTGCGAATAGCCGATGGTGAATTTCACGTCCCCAGCTCTGGACAGGGCGATCAGATCGTCGGCTTCCCAGAACTCCAGCGCAATGGGCTTCTCCAGGAGGACGTGCTTGCCCGCCTTCAGGCAATCGCGGGCGATCGGGTAGTGGGTCTCCTCGGGAGCCGTCGAGATGTAGACCACGCTGATGGCCGGGTTGGAGACGATGTCCCGGTAATCGAGCGTCGCCGTCGCAGGCCCGGTCAGCGCACGGACCTCTTCCAGCCGGTCGGGGCGGATTTCACAGATATGCAGTGCATCGACCAGAACCGAATTGGCCAGCGTCTCCGCCCTGATGCCGCCGCACCACCCGGTCCCGATGACCGCCACCTCCGTCGTCGCCATCTCACTCCTCCCGCCTTGTCAAATTTGCGTGCGCCCTGCCCCAGCTAGCCTGCCTCCGCCGAGATCTCCAACAATCATTCCTGATGCCAGCCATCAGTCAAAACCAGCGAGCCGAAAACAGAAAAAAGTCAGCAGATCCCCGCAAGTGTGACTGCCGCGTTGGTTCCAAAATCAAACACGGGCGACCCCGAAACTCATTGGCACCATCTCAACCGAAGCTCTTCTGTTTTGCCTACGGCCTCGATGAAAGCAAGCAGGATATAGTTCAACGTCGCCAGAAGATTCCGAAGATTGTCATGAACCGCGCGGGCCAAACCGGCATCCGCTGCGCACCCTTGTCGTCGAGATCACCGTTCGCGAAGGACCGCATCGCTGGTGTGACCCCGGCATTTGCAAGAAGCAGATAGAACGCGGCCTCCAACTGGAGACAAGGCACGGTCACGCCGCGGGCAGTCTTCGGGCGAACCCGCCATCGGAAATCCTGTACGCAGTATCGAACCCGAACGGACGGCAGAGTCGACCTGAAGGAAAACCATTATCTCGACCGAGTTCGCGAAGTTTCTTTTGTGCCTCGCAGGCGTGTTCACTGCGCACGCGATGATGGCTGCAAGGATGAAGAAAGAAAGTGCAAAGGCCCTCCTGGCCCTACACAAGCCCGGATCAATCTCGCCCACGGCGATCGAGCCCACGCAGTTCCTCGTCAACGCGATCGCGTTCCTGCTGGTTCACGATACCGGCCCGCTCATCGTAGTTGGCGGCGATCCCGCGCAGGATTTTGCGCACGTCATTGGGCGGCGGGTCGCGGGTACCCGGACTGATTGTCGGCCCGCGCCAGGTCATTGAGCCAAATCCGATCGGCGTGTAATACGGTCCGGGCTCATGAAGCCTGAGTTTGACCGGGGCCGACGGAACATGATCCAGCCTTTCTCGATCTTCAAGTCCGGGGTCGCGCCGGTTGTGTTGGGCGTTGGGCGTCATCCTCGCTCCGTTCGCAGGTGAGTACTCCGGCGGTTGCTTCTGGTGTTCGAGGACAAGGCTCTGGACTACATGCAGTCACAGTCGATCGGAACGTTCTTGGTGCTGTCGGTTCTGTTCGTCGTGATCGAAAGGGCGTTCCGCGCCTGTTAAATTGCCCGCGCCAACCGCGCAACGGGCCCAGGATTGGCGCGGCCAGAACAGTGAGACAGGGGTTTGAACATGTGCGATCGTAAGGAAATCGGTCTGGCCATCGTTGGCTGCGGGACCATCGGCCGCATCCGGGCAGAACTGGCCCGCGCCTATCCCGGTGTCGGATGGATCGGCCTTTGCGACGTGAAATCCGACATCGGCCAACACCTTGCCGATGATGTTCGCGCCGATTTCTTCACGACCGACTTCCGCGAATTGTTGCGTCGACCCGAAGTGAGCGCGACCATCATCGCGACGGACGAGAACTTCCACTTCGAACCGACGATGCTTGCCGCTGAAATGCGGCATTCGCTCTTCATCGAAAAGCCGCTGGCGACCGATGCCCGGCAGTCGGCGCAGATCCTGTCCGCAATCGAAGCGACCGGACTGGACGCCATAATTGGCTATACTCAACGATTTCGCCGCCGATTCCTGGCCGTCAAGGAACGGCTCATCACCGGCCAGATTGGCGACGTCCACACCGTCGTCACCCGCGCCTTCATGAACCGAATGGTGCCCATCGCAACCGTCCGCCGCACCCAGGATAGGGCCACTCTGACGCCGATGGTCGTCTCAGGCACCCATAGCCTCGACATGTCACTGTGGCTGATGGAAGGGAAGACCCCCGTAAACGTCTATGCGCAATCCAACGACACGGTCCTCGGCGGGTGGGGCACCAAGGATTCCACCCTTGGTGTTTTTACAATGGACGACGGAACGATCTTTTCGATGAACATTTCCTGGGCCCTGCCTGAAGTCTGGCCCGGCGCGGTCTACGGGATCGAGATCGGGATCGTCGGAGCCAAAGGCGTGATCGATATCGAGGACACGCACCGCGATCTCGTGATGGCGACCAATGTCGCGCAAGGCGCGGGCTACGCACCCGAGGGCTACGAGGCGCCGGAGCGGCATGTCGACTTTCTGACCAGCTACCCGCCAGGCGATCTGCATTGCGGGCAGCTGTGGGGGCCGATGCGAGAGGAAACAAATGCCTGGTTCCAGCGCCTCCATACCGGGCAGGACACGCCCCATGCGACAGCGGCGGATGGTCATCGCAACCTGCTGCTAACCATGGCAATGGACCTGTCTGCAAAACGCGGCGAGGTTGTCCCGTTGCCGCCCGATCCGTCGGAACTGATGAATGAGCTCACGTGAGGACGCCATGACGTTTGAACTAAAATTCGGGGGCCATGCTCGGAAAACGGCCTGCGCCACATCCCGAGCGTCCCGCTGACCACGGGAAACCTGCCGACTGCAAGGGCCTGGAATTCAGCACTTTGGCCGTCGGGGATCGTCGGTGCGTCTTCCGCGCCCTCTGCCTTGACCCTGTGGCCATCGACGTGCGCGATCTGCCGAAGCCCGCTGGTTGCGTCGCCGTCTCGGCGGCGAGAGTTGGCCGAGCCTGCCACTTACTTCCGCCGACCTCGGTCTCCATGTCGGTTTCATTCCCTCGAAACGCCTGGCACTGCACGAAACAGAGAAACCGGAAACCGGAACGAGGTACGTCTTCCAGGCAACAGCCATGTACAGGGCATCAGGAAACGGGAGTTTCACGCAGGTTCAACAGGGACATTGTGGCAGGCACGGAGCTTGCGCCGGAACCACAAAAAGGAGCATTCAATGACCAAGACCGTTGGCGTAATCGGCCTGGGCAACATGGGCCGCGGAATCGCAAGGAACATTGCCAGTGCAGGCCACAGCCTGATGGCCTGGGACGTGGCCGAGCCCGCACGAGCAGCCTTTGCCGCTACCGCCTGCATTGCGGCCCCGCCCGAGATGGCGGCCGAAGCGGACATCGTGATCTTCGTCGTCCCCGGGTCCGGGCAGATCGACGAAGTCCTCGACGCCATGCTGGCGAAAGCCGGACCGGACCTGATCATTTGGGACTTCACGACCTCCGACCCGGTCTACACAAGACGGCTTGCCGCCCGGGCCGCCGACGCAGGCATTCCCTACATGGATGCGGGCATGACCGGCGGTGGCGCCAAAGGTGCCGACGAGGGCACGATGACCCTGATGATCGGCGGTGACATCGACGTGCTCGACCGGTCGCGACCCGTCCTCGAAGCCTGCGCGGGCAAGCTGATCCACCTTGGCCCTTCGGGTGCCGGCCACACGATGAAGGTGGTCCACAACCTGATCACGCACACGAACTTCCTGGCCTGTTCGGAAGCCGGCCGCCTTGCCGAAGCTGCCGGGATCGACCTCTCCGACATGATCAGGGTGTTCAATGCCGGCAATGCCCGCAGCTTCATCTCGGAACGCCGCTTCCCCGATCACATCCTGTCTGAAACCTGGGACGGCCGCTCGCGGATCTACAACCTGCACAAGGATGTCGGCATGGCCGTGGCCCTTTCAGAAGAGCTGGGCAGCCCGATGCGGATCGGCCACCAGACCCTCGCGTGGATCCAGGCAGCCGTGGACGCGGGCATGGAGGACGAGGATTTCACGCGCATCTACCCAGCGTTGGACAGTCTGGCGGACAAGTTGCGTTGAAATCGCCCGTTCCGAATGCTCAATTCTCGCATTGCGCATACCGGATTACCCGCGCACCCGGTTCAAGCCGCACCATCATGGAGACCAACGGTCAGGTCGACAGGCCCTGCAAGCACTCTCCAGGGGTGGAAACGATATGAAAAGGTGATCTTCGCCCATCATCACACGGTTACGCAGCCGAGGTTTGTCGCGGTGGGAACGCCGGCTGCGTGTCTCCCCACAATCCTCGCTCGCCGAAGTCTTGTTCCACGTCGCCGGTCTGTTGCAGGCTCGCCCGCACGTTCTGGTCGCGTCAGGCCGTAAGTCCGAGATCAATCCGGGTTGTTCTTGACCCAAGCACCGTTTACGTCATGCGCGTGATCAAGATAGCTGAAAACTCCAATCTCAAATCCGTTCAGCCTCCTCCGGTAATGGAAACATGCGAATGGGTTGCCAATATTGGATGGCCGGATGACAAGCCTCTGATCAATGTCTCGCAAGCAGCTCCGACTGACCCGCCTCCCGACAGCCTTCTCCGCGAACTTGCCAACGCTGTCCTGACTGACCAGGAAGCACATGCATACGGACCGGTCCTCGGAATGCCCAATCTTCGCGAGGAAATCGCTGGCCGTTGGTCAGCAGAATATCGTGCGGAGATTTCACCGGGCCAGGTTGCAGTTACGTCCGGATGCAACCAGGCGTTTTGTGCTGCTGCACTATCTCTTTGCAAGGCCGGCGATGCGCTGATCGTGCCTGTCCCATGGTATTTCAATCACGGGATGTGGCTGGGAATGACGGGCGTCGAGGCCCGCCCGCTTCCCTCTGGCGACGACATGGTGCCCGATCCGGACAGGGCAAAGGCACTGCTGGATCGAAGTGTCAAGGGTATGGTTCTGGTCACACCTAATAACCCGACCGGCACCGAATATCCGCCCGATGTGGTTAACGCATTTTTTGAACTTGCACGATCGGCTGGCATCGCTCTGATTGTCGATGAAACCTACCGCGACTTTGACAGCAGGGAATTTCCGCCTCACGGAGTTTTTTCGAGGACCGCCTGGGACGAGACGTTCATTCACGTCTATTCGTTCTCGAAGGCGTACCGGCTGACAGGGCACCGTGTCGGCGCCCTGATTTCCTCACCGTCGCGGATTTCCCAGATCGAGAAGTTTCTCGACACGGTGTCAATTTGCCCGAACCAGCTTGCACAACGAAGTGCGCTTTTCGGACTGAGGAATCTTGAGGACTGGAAAGCGGCGGAACGCAAGAAAATTCTTGGTCGGCGCGCCACGGTGACCGAAGGGTTCGTGGCGCTTGAAGGATGGAATCTAAAGGGATGTGGAGCGTACTTCGCCTATGCCGAACACCCGTTCGAATCCCCGTCACAGGTGGTCTCGAAACAGTTGTTACGGGAGCAAGCTATTCTGACGATTCCTGGATCCATGTTCGTCCCGGAACCTTCGGGGTCTGAGCATCGTGGCGACCGTCATGTTCGGTTTGCATTCGCCAACATCGGTCAATCTGAAATCAGCGAGTTATTTCATCGCTTGCGTGGCCTCTGACCGGTCGTGAAGTCCTTCGTGTTTTCATATTCCGAAGCCAGAGCTTGTCAGTGCATCGGCCAATACGTAAAACGCGGCGCATTCACGTGCCTTGGAATTCGACAGGTCCAAAAAGGTGGCCAAAAACGGAGGTCTGACTTCAAATGATGCGTTCCATGCGTGCAAAAGGCAACAGGTCGCTGGCCCTGATCCTTGTCGGTCTTCTTATCGTCGGGCTTGCCGGATTCGGCGTGGGAGGACTGGGAGGTGGCAGGATCAATACGGTTGCGTCGGTCGGAGATGCGCCTGTCACCGTCAGTGCCTATGCGCGAATGCTCAATCAGAGATTGCAACAGATGGGCCGTGCGTTGTCGACGTCGGAAGCCGAAGAAATCGGGATATTCAGGGATGTGTTGCGCTTCTCGCTTGATATTGCGGCCGTCAGCAATGAGGCTATCCAATCCGGAATCAGTGTCGGAGACGAATTCGTTCTCGACAGCCTCATGGAAATATCCGGGTTCCAGGGGATTGACGGAAACTTTGATCAGGCGGCGTACGAATTCGCGGTCGAACGGGCCGGATTGACGACAGCGGAATTTGAGGAAGATCTCCGCGATGAACTGCGCCGGGGAATTATTCGCGACGCCGTCGCACTCGGTGTTCATTCCTCCGGGGCTCTTTCGGAAGCGATCCTGCGGTACGAACTCGAACAACGTGACTTCGAGTGGGCAAGACTCACGGAATCGAGTCTCGACAGCCCGGTCGAACCTCCGGCTGAAAGTCAAATCGAAGCTCACTACTCTGCCCACCCCGATGACTACATGAGTCCATTGACCCGTTCATTGACCTATTCATGGCTCCGGCCAGACATGCTGATTGACGAGGTTGAAGTCACGGATGCAGAGATTCAGGAAGAATACGACGCACAGCCCGAACGGTTCGACACTCCCGAAATGCGTGCGGTCGAGCGCATAGCGTTCGAGACCGAGCAGGTCGCGTCAGAGGCCCGTGCCAGGCTGGATTCGGGAGCGGTCAGTTTTGATGACATTTTCGAGGAGCGCGGGATTGAGCCTGGCGACGCTTACCTTGGGATGGTCGCGAGGGATGATCTGTCGGCTGACGCAGCGGAAGCCGTGTTCGCCCTTGATCAACCGGGGATCGCAGGGCCGGTTGAATCGGTATTCGGACCGGCGCTCTTTCGGGTTGGCTCGATTCAGGATTCGATCGGGACTCCGATTGACGAAGTCCGAGACGAGCTTCGCGCAGAACTTGCCAAGGGACGGGCGATTTCTCTGGTCAGCGAGCGCGTGTCGGAAATCGACGACTTGCTGGCCTCAGGGGCGACAATCGAAGAGATCACCGCAGAATCGGAACTCGAGGGCGGAACACTTGATCTTTCGGAGCTTCTCGAGTCGCATCAAGGAATCGCTGCACACCGGGAGTTTCGAGATGCAGCTTGGTCAATCGAGTCCGGAGATTTCCCGGAAATTCTCGATCTGGCCGACGGAAGCATATTCATGGTGAGACTGGACTCGGTTCAGGAGCCAGCTCCATTGCCACTATCAGTTGTACGCGATGACGTCATCGATGACTGGAAAAGCCAGTTGGTCATGGATCGTCTCTCTGAAGTCGCGGGCAGGATCGAATCGAGTTTGGCCAGTGGCGGTACACTTGAGGAGCACGGTCTCGACGTGCAGACCGTGGCAGGTGTGGTGCGTAATGCCACGGTTGTCGGCGCACCGGGACACCTGACTGCCGAGGTCTTTTCTCTCGGGATTGGAGAAGTCATTGCCGTCGAAGGAGACGACGGCATGTATCTGGCTCGGCTGTCGGATATTCGGATTCCTGAATTCGAAATTGAGGAGGCGTTAACGAGATCCCGCGAGCGGAATGATCGGGTTCGCGGGTCCGACATGTTCCAGCTTTATACGACCGCAGTCGAGAGTTCGGCCGGGGTTTCCATCAATCAGACAGCCGTAAACCAGATAAATACCCAACTCGTGATCGGTGGCGACGGTTGAACCCGTGATCCAGCAGCCTGATTTTGTCACGTTTCGGAAAGGGTACTCCGGTGGGCAAAGCCAGGTGGTCTACAGTTGCCTTCCCTCGGATCTTGAAACGCCCGTTTCCCTGTTTCTGAAACTGACGAACGGAAAACCGGACAGTTTCCTGCTTGAATCGGTCACGGGTGGTGAGATCAGGGGGCGGTATTCAGTCATCGGATACAGTCCTGACTTGATCTGGGAAAGCCGCGGAACCTCGTCATGGACCTATGTATCGGGCGGCAAACGTTCCGCGGCAACGATCAATTCCGGCAAAGACCCGATCGCGTCCCTGAGGTCACTGCTCAAGGCCTCCGAGATTTCGCTCCCAAGTGACCTGCCCCCGATGGCAGCCGGGCTGTTCGGTTTTCTGGGCTACGACATGATCCGGTTGGTTGAACATCTCCCGGATACGAATCCTGACCCGCTCGGCCTTCCGGATGCCATGATGATCCGGCCAAGCGTCATCGTGGTCGTCGATGGCGTACGAAACGAAATCACGATAGTGAGCCCGGCATGGGTCAAGGATGGAGTCAGCCCCGAAAGGGCATTCGACGAAGCGACTGCCCGGATCAATGCTGCGATCGAGGCGATCGGCGACCCGCTCCCTCATGTCCTCCCCTGTGCGACCCCCCCGGGCGATGAGCCAGTTCCGCGGTCGAACATGAAGCGTGACGCCTATCGCCGGATCGTTGAACGCGCGAAGGCTTATATCCGTGCCGGCGACATCTTTCAGGTTGTTCTCAGTCACCGCTGGGCGATGAAATTCACGAATCCTCCCCTTGCGTTTTATCGGGCTTTACGCCGGACGAACCCTTCACCGTATATGTTCTACTTCAATTTCGGTGGATTTCAGGTGTGCGGCGCCAGCCCCGAAACGCTGGTAAGTCTCCGGGACGGTATCGTGACAGTTCGCCCGATTGCCGGCACGCGGAAACGCGGCAAGACTGCACAGGAAGACACTGAACTGGAGGCCGAACTGCTTGGCGACCCCAAGGAAATGGCCGAGCACCTGATGCTCCTCGATCTCGGCAGGAACGACGTCGGCCGTGTCGCGAAGATCGGCACTGTTGAACCGACCGAGACATTTGCGGTCGAGCGGTATAGCCACGTCATGCATATCGTATCGAACGTGATCGGCCAGCTCGACGAGGATCAGGACGCCTTATCGGCCCTGCTGGCGGGAATGCCTGCGGGGACCGTGGCGGGTGCTCCCAAAGTTCGCGCCATGGAAATCATAGATGAACTCGAGACCGAGAAAAGAGGCGTCTATGCAGGTGGTATCGGCTATTTCTCGTCCGGAGGTGACATGGATCTCTGCATTGCACTTCGGACTGCCGTGCTGAAGGACCAAACGCTCTACATTCAGGCAGGGGGCGGCGTGGTTCACGACAGTGATCCGGACAGTGAATACCAGGAAACCGTCGACAAGTCCGGTGCGCTTGTCCAGGCGGCACGGGATTCAGGGATATTCGTCGACTTCAGAAATCGTGGTTAGGCCCGATCCCGCGGCAGGCCCACAGGATCGAATTCTCACGGGACAGCCGCCTCACGCACAAATTTAGGAATTCACCTGACATGAGCCGCGGAAAGACGTCTGTCCAGCAGGCCATGATTCGGAAAGCCCGGTCGTTCCGGAAGATCTCAGCAGTTCACTATCGGGCCCTGAATTGACCGGGTCGAATACGGAAACCAGGACGAACACAAGAATTGCCAGTATTGCTCCCGCCAGGAATCCCGCGATCAACCTACCGGCTGGCGAGACCCCTTTCTTGCTATTCTGACGCATGATCGAACACCCGTTCGGATTCACCGCTATTGTCCATTGAATCATTCTTATAGTCTTGCCAGATAGGGTTCACACGCGAAATCCCGATGTGGAACGGCTCCCCGAATGCTCTTGCTGATCGACAACTACGACAGTTTCACCTTTAACCTGGTTCATTTTCTCGGAGAGCTGGGTGCGCCGGTATCGGTATGGCGAAACGACAAGATCAGCGTCCCGGACGCGTTGGCAATGGAACCGGATGCAATCATGCTTTCTCCCGGACCATGTGATCCTGACCGGGCCGGGATCTGCCTTGAACTGACGCGTGCTGCGGTCTCTGCCGGCATCCCCGTCGGCGGTGTCTGTCTCGGGCACCAGGTCATCTGCCAGGCGTTCGGAGGCAGGATCGTCCAATGCGACGAGATCGTGCACGGAAAGCCGGGGATAATGCACCACAATGGGGAGTCGTGGTTTGATGGACTCCCTTCGCCATTCAGCGCGACGCGTTATCACTCGCTGGTGGTCGACCGCTCCAGCCTGCCGGACGAACTCAGGGTTACTGCCTGGCTCGAGAACGGTACAATCATGGGTGTCGAGCACAAGAGATATCCGGTCCACGGGATTCAGTTTCATCCGGAGAGCATTGCAACTGAAAACGGGCATTCAATGTTGTCGAATTTCCTGCAGATCGTTGCTGATTGGCGCTCGGGCAAACACGTTGATGGAGGAAGTGTATGAGCGATGCGCTTAAACCGCTGATCTCGAGGGCAATAGCCGGGCCACTGACCAGGGAGGAAGCTCGGGAGGCATTTTCGATCATCATGGACGGGCAAGCGACTCCTGCCCAGATGGGTGGCTTGCTGGTTGCTCTGCGCACGCGTGGTGAAACTGTCGATGAATATGCCTCGGCAGCGCAGGAAATGCGGAAACGCTGCAGAAAGGTACGGGCACCGAAGGACGCGATCGATATCGTGGGAACCGGAGGAGACGGCAAGTTGACGTTGAATATCTCGACTGCCGCGGCGATCGTCGTCGCAGGCGCCGGAGTTCCCGTGGCGAAACACGGCAATCGCAATCTGTCATCCAAGTCCGGAACCGCCGATGCTCTTTCGGTTCTGGGCGTCAATGTCATGGCTGATCCGGAAACAGTCGAGAGTGCGCTTGAAATTGCGGGAATCGGATTCATGATGGCGCCGGTACATCACCCGGCGGTTCGCCATGTGATGCCGGTTCGCCAGGAACTCGGGACCCGAACCATTTTCAACATACTTGGACCGTTGACCAATCCGGCTGGTGTCAAGAGACAATTGACAGGCAGTTTTTCACGCGGGTTGATCAGGCCCATGGCAGAAACGCTTGCGGCTCTGGGATGTGAGTCGGCCTGGGTCGTTCACGGGGGCGACGGAACGGACGAAATCTCGATTTCGGGACCAACTTCGGTCGCCGGCCTGGAGAACGGGGTCGTCAGGGAGTTCTCGATTGAACCCGGCGACGCAGGCCTCCCCGAGCATCCGTTCGAGTCCATTATCGGAGGCTCGCCTGAATACAACGCCGAACAGATAGAGAAGCTCCTCGGAGGTGAACCCGGAGCCTACAGGGACTCTGTCCTGCTCAACTCATCAGCAGCTCTGACTATCGCCGGCAAGGCCAAGACCCTTAGAGATGGAGTCGAGTTGGCCAGGAAGAGCATCGACTCTGGTGCAGCACGGTCACGCCTCGATGCCCTTGCCTCGGCGACAGCTGCCAGAAGTCCATGACTTCCATTCTCGACAAGATCAAGAATTACAAGATCGAGGAAATTGCAGCTTCGAAACGTGATCGATCGCTGCGGGAACTTGAAGAACTGGCTGCGGCTGCCGAACGACCTCGAGGATTTGCGCAAAGGCTCGAAACGGTTTCCCAAACGGGGTTTGCCATAATCGGTGAAATCAAGAGGGCTAGTCCGTCGCGCGGTGTCATTCGCAAGGAATTCGACCCTCGCGAACTTGCCCTGGCCTACCAGGATGGAGGTTCCGCTTGCCTCAGCGTACTTACCGACAAGCCGTCATTCATGGGTTCACCCGAGCATCTGATTGAGGCCAGAATGGCCTGTGCCTTGCCAGTGCTTCGAAAGGACTTCATGTACGACACCTACCAGGTCGTGGAAGCGCGGGCGTGGGGAGCGGACTGCATTCTCGTCATCATGGCGTCGGTCAGTGACGCCCAGGCGCAGGAGTTGTCATCAGCTGCCGGGGAACATGGAATGGACGTCCTGTTCGAAATTCACGATGAATCGGATTTGGATCGAACCCTGGACCTCGACGACGCCAGGCTTGTCGGTGTCAATAATCGTGACTTGCGGACCTTTGAAATTTCGGTCGAGTCAACCCAGAAACTTGCACCACGAATTCCGAATGACAGGATCGTGGTTTCGGAAAGCGGTCTGAAATCCCATGGCGATCTCGCTCGTCTTGCACGTCACGGAGTCCGCTGTTTCCTTATCGGAGAGAGCCTCATGCGTCGATCCGACGTCTCCGCCGCGGTCCAGGAGCTGTTGGCCGGAAATGACTCGGGCGACCCTGACAAAAGCGAGTGACCACTGATGTCTGACTTCACTCATTTTGACAAGACCGGAGCGGCGCGCATGGTCGACGTTTCAGACAAACAGGTCACCGAACGCATTGCCGTCGCGCGGGGCGCCGTGTTGATGAAACCCGAAACCCTCTCGATGGTTGTCGAAGGTCGGACCCGGAAGGGCGATGTGCTTGCGGTGGCCCGCCTGGCCGGGATCATGGGAGCCAAGAAGACCTCGGAGCTGATACCCCTCTGCCACCCGCTACCGTTGAATTCCGTAACGGTTGACCTGGCCGCAAATACATCCCGGTCACGCGTCGACATCGAAGCGTGCGTGCGAATGAACGGTCGTACCGGCGTCGAGATGGAAGCACTTGTCGCCGTAAGTACAGCAGCATTGACGGTCTATGACATGATCAAGTCGGTCGACAGAAGCGTCACGATATCCGACGTTCACCTTGCCCTGAAGGACGGCGGGAAATCGGGAAGGTATGAAGCAGCCTCATGATTAGCTTTGAGGACGCGCTCAAAAGGACACTCGATCTCGCCGAGTCGCTCGAAAATGAAACGATTTCGCTGCCCGACGCAAACGGGCGCGTCCTTGCGCGCGCAGTGACCGCACGGCGTGACCAGCCGCCGTTCACGTCGTCGGCAATGGATGGATACGCGGTTCGATCGCGCGAGGTACAGCAGGGATCCCGTTTCAGGGTGGTCGGAACATCTGCGGCCGGAGCCAGATTCCTCGGCCGGGTCGATGTCGGAGAAGCCGTCAGGGTCTTTACCGGCGCCCCGGTTCCCGATTGCACCGACAGGGTCGTCATTCAGGAAGACGTCACGCGAATTGATGATGTGATCACGATCAATGCGGACGTCAGCAGTGGGTTTTTCGTCAGGCCGGCGGGCAGTGACTATGCAGCCGGAAACACGATTTCTGCGCCCAGGCGCCTGTGCCCTTCGTCGATTGCGTTGCTTGCCTCGATGAATTCACGGCAAGTCGAAGTTACGCGGCGCCCGCGCGTCGCGATCTTGGCGACCGGAGACGAGCTTGTCGCTCTGGGGGAGGATACCCAGGAAGATCAGATCGTTTCTTCCAACAACTACGGCATCAAGGCGATTGTCGAGTCCGAAGGCGGGTGTCCGCAGCTACTGCCGATCGCGGCAGACTCAATATCGAGTATCAGGTTTAATCTGGATCTGGCACGCGACGCGGACGTGATCGTTACACTTGGCGGAGCATCTGTCGGAGACCATGACCTCGTTCGAAGCGTCGCGGTCGAGGCCGGGTTGGAACTGGCATTCCACAAGGTCGCCTTGCGACCGGGAAAACCACTGATGGTTGGGAAAATCAAAGGCAAGCTGTTCGTCGGAGTCCCCGGGAATCCTGTTTCCTCGATTGTATGCGGTCACGTGTTCCTGCGACCTGTCATCCGGGCCATGCTGGGTCTTGGCCGCTCGCCATTGCCACTGGAGCCGGCGAGACTTGGAGCCGATGTTCCCGCGAACGGTCCAAGGCAGCACTTGATGTGCGCGAAGGCCATCATTCAGAACGGACGTCAAACGATCAGCGCGTTCAAGCGGCAGGACAGTTCCCTGCTTTCAGTCTTGGCGCAATCAAACGCGCTTCTCGTTCGCCCTCCGCGTGACCGCCCCCGTATTGCAGGGGATATGGTTGAATGGATACGCATGTAGGTGCACTGGCGGCTTTCACCAGAACCGTTGGCAACCCGGATCAGCGCGCGAGCAGGGCTGGGTTCAACTGCATGCAATGCCATGGTGTACTGACGTAGTTGCACAGGAAACTGTACGTGAAAACGTCGCCGACCATACCAAGTATTGGGTGATTTCGTTTCCGGCGCCCAGATATATACAACCCGATTTCCAAATGTCTTGACACAAACCATGAACATAACTAGAACAGGACATGTAAATTGCATCGAAATACTAGGAGGTCACGATGTTGACACCGAAGCAACGAGATTTGCTGAAGCTAATTCACGAACGGGTTCAGACCGATGGAGTTGTTCCTTCCTACGAAGAAATGCGCGAGGAACTCAAGCTGACATCAAAGTCCGGGGTCCATCGTCTGGTCACGGCTCTCGAAGAGCGCGGATTTATCAGACGACTAGCCAACAAGGCGCGCGCGATTGAAATCACCAACTTGCCGGAGGCACTTGATCAGAAACGATTCCGGCCTTCTGTCATTGGCGGTGGAGCGTCCCGACCTACCCAACTGTTTCGTGGCGCAGGATCTGCCCATCACGCACTCGATGTTCCTGTCATGGGTCAAATCGCGGCTGGCACGCCGATCGAAGCAATTCAACACGTGTCGCACCATGTTTCGGTTCCCGGGTCCATGCTGGACAACTCGGCCGAACACTATGCCCTGGACGTCAAGGGAGATTCGATGATCAATGCGGGAATTAACGATGGCGACGTCGTGATCATTCGCCATCAGCAAGACGCCGACAGCGGAGATATTGTCGTGGCCCTCGTCGAGGATCAGGAAGCGACATTGAAGCGCCTCAGGAAACATGGAGACGTCATCAAACTGGAGGCCGAAAACAAGGATTATGTCACCCAGGTCTACAGACGTGATCAGGTCAGGATTCAGGGGCGCCTTGTCGGATTGATGAGAACCTACTGAACGGCTTGCGGAGAACACTGTCGTAGTGCAAGAACCGCCAACGGGCCGTTTAACTCGTGCCGGGAATAACCCGGTGGCGTTTCCATCACCCGAGCAAACAAGTTGATCGGTGAATATTGATGGTCCGGTGCGTTACAGTCGTCGGAACTTGGGTCTCGCGCGTGATTTGCCAGTGGATGATGCCCGGTGTTCAAACGGCTTCCAGGTTCGGCAAGGGGGGGCTTTATGGGACAGGCACGGGTTGTGACACGGTTTGCACCCTCGCCCACCGGTTTTTTGCACATTGGAGGCGCCAGAACGGCGTTGTTCAACTGGTTGTTCTCCAAAAGGCACGGCGGCGAGTTTAGGCTCAGGATTGAGGACACCGATCATGCAAGGTCGACGCAGGATGCGATTGACGCCATCTTTGACGGTCTCGGCTGGCTGGGCCTGGAACATGATGGCGCTATTGTGTTTCAGTCACAGCGAAGTGACCGACATCGGGAGACGGCGGAGCGGTTGCTGTCATGCGGCAATGCGTACCGGTGCTTTGCGACTGAAGGAGAAATCGCAATCGAGCGCGATCGAGCGCGAAAGGAAAATCGGCCGGTTCTCTTTCAGAGCCCCTGGCGGGATAGAGATCCTCGAGACGCACCGGACCAACCATTTGTTGTTCGTCTGAAGGCGCCTCAAAGCGGCACGGTTCGAATTCACGATGCAGTCGCAGGTGATGTCGGTTGGAAAGCAGAAACGATTGACGACCTCGTCCTGTTGCGTTCCGACGGTTCGCCAACCTACATGCTGGCAGTCGTCGTCGATGACCACGACATGGGCATCAGCCACGTTATCCGTGGCAATGACCACCTCGGAAATGCCGGTCGCCAGGCACTGATTTACAGGGCATGCGGCTGGGATTTGCCGAATTTCGCACACATTCCCCTGATTCACGGTCCCGACGGAAAGAAGTTATCGAAACGCCACGGCGCCGTCGGTGTCGCGGAATACAGGAAGTCGGGGTTCATTCCGGAAGCCATGCGGAACTACCTGGCGCGGTTGGGCTGGTCTCACGGCGATGACGAGCTGTTTTCAACTGAAGACGCGGTGAAGTGGTTTGATCTCGGGTCGGTCGGAAGTTCGCCTTCACGGTTCGATTCCAAGAAACTCGACAGTGTCTCGGCATATCATTTACGTGCCTCTGACGATGACGTGCTCACTGAGCATTTGACGGAATGGATGCAGGAGACAGGCCGTCAACCTCTCCTCGACAACCAACGCGACACCGTGCGCCGTGCGATGCCGGTTCTCAAACAGAACGCGAAACGCCTCCCGGATATTCTTGACCGTGCGACCTGCCTGCTTTCCCGCCCGACGGCCCCTGGACTCGATGATTTGTCTGCGGAACTGGACCTGGACCTTGAGAAAGCTGACGAACTCGTCGAACTCGCTCGCATGCATGTCATCCTCGATGACGAATTCACCGATGACCCCGATGTCCGGATTCGCGGCGTTGCTGAAAGGGCTAACGTCAAACCGGCCAAGGTGTTCAAGCTCCTTCGGGCTGTTCTTGCAGGGGGTGGTGTTCGAAACGCACCATCGGTGTTCGACTTGGTTCAACTCCTCGGCAAGGAGGAGTGTTCCGCAAGGTTTGAACGGATTTCGGGTCGAATTCAGACGGTCAATGGATAACGCCGGCGTGTTTGCAACGGGGCTAATATCGAAGGGCTAACGGCGCCGTGACGCCACCAGTTTCCGATCAATTTCACTGGTCGCTGGGATTGGGAATGCCAGATCTGGCCTTGGGTGATTCCTCGACAATTCGTGCAGATGGAGTCGTGATCGCGTGACGGGAAACCAGCCTTTCCCATTACAAGACAAACCTTGTGCCGAAGGCCCGACCGCGTGAGTGATACTGCCATTCACCGGAACATTTTCTACCGGTTTCTGCCCGGCTCCAAGGCGAACGCACGGCGCCTGGCAGGACAGGCGGGCGCCTGCCGCTTCGTCTGGAACGCGATACCGAGGCAGCACAGTGACGCTCATGAGGCCACAATGGCCAAACGGGTAGAAACCACCGACATCGGTTTCGTTCTTCTCGCTCGGCAAGGAATTCACCAGGCTCCGCAACGAAACACCGTGGCTTTCCAAATATTCCTTCGCCGTGATCCGGTACTGCCTCACGTGCCAGGCCGATGCGTGGAAGGCGTTTTTCAGGGGCGACAGTGACGCGCCAAAGTTCAAGTCGTGCAACGCCTGCGGGTTCATTGACCCGGAAAACCGGAACAACCGGAAGTTCGAATGCGTGGCGTGCGGCCATGCCGATCATGCGGATCTGAATGCGGCCCGCAACATCTTGGCCTCGGAGTTCAAAGCGTCTGCACGGCGAGGGGCGTTGGCGCTGGCCACTGACAGCCACCCTGTGACCGGTGAGACCGATCGAAAGCGGGCGGCGTGATGCGCCAACCCTTCGATGTAATTCCCTTTGCAAACGCCTGATGTGACTCGGAGCACGAGCAACTCACCATCGTCATCCCGCTTCAGGTGCGTGCCGGCAACAGTGTTCAAACGGATGAAATCGCCAGATAAAAAGGGCGCCAAGGTCGACCGACTTTCTCATTGCAGGGAATCTGACTACTGATGCGAGGGCATTTCATGCAAATGTCGTTTTTCGAAAGTTCTCAGCGATTTCTCTGAGAAACGTGGTTTTGTGAGCCTTTGCAACATGAGGTTCTCAAACTGGACAAATGCATCTCAAGAACTCGCCGAACGGGAATCGTTTCCCGCCGATTGACAGGTCTGTCGGAGAAGGCCGAGTTGTGGTAATGGCGGGGTGCCGCCGCGTGTCTCGACGGACATAGTTTGAATTCCGGCCGCTTCACCTGGAGGCGCCGGGTGACTGGCTTCCTTACCGTAACCACACCTGAGTCTGTGCGAGGAAATTGATGACCAAAGTTACATCCGAATCTGCAACTCTTTCATTCAAGGGCAAATCCTTAGATCTCCCGGTTCTTGGCTCAACGTTAGGGCCTGATGTCATCGATATTCGAAATCTTTATCGTGATGGGAATGTCTTCGCTTATGACCCGGGATACACGTCGACAGCTTCGTGCGATTCATCCATCACGTTCATAGATGGCGAAAGCGGAAAACTCCTGTATCGAGGATACCCGATCGAACAGCTTGCACGGGCTTCCCACTACCTGGAGGTTTGCTATTTGCTGCTGTACGGCGACCTGCCCAACCGTGAACAGCTCGAAGATTTCGAGACCCGGGTAACCCGCCATACAATGGTGCACGAGCAGTTGCTCTTTCTCTATCGCGGTTTTCGAAGGGACGCGCATCCGATGGCCATCGCGTGCGGGGTCGTTGGCGCCCTTTCCGCGTTTTATCACGATTCAACCGACGTCAACGATCCGCTGCAACGCGAGATCGCATCAATTAGGATGATCGCCAAGATCCCGACAATTGCGGCAATGGCGTACAAATACTCGATCGGGCAACCGTTTGTTTACCCGAAAAATGACCAAGACTATGCGTCAAATTTCCTGCATATGTGTTTTTCTGTTCCGGCGGAAGAGTATCGCGTCAACCCTGTCATGAGTCGGGCCCTCGACAGGATTTTCATGCTTCATGCCGATCATGAGCAGAACGCATCGACTTCAACCGTTCGCCTTGCCGGCTCGTCCGGCGCCAATCCATTTGCATGCGTTGCGGCCGGAATTGCCTGTCTTTGGGGCCCTGCTCACGGCGGCGCCAACCAGGCGTGCCTGGAGATTCTCAAGGAAATCGGCACGGTTGACAGGATTCCTGAGTTCATCAAGCGCGCACGCGACCGGTCAGACCCGTTCCGGCTGATGGGATTTGGGCATCGCGTTTACAAGAATTACGATCCCCGGGCGCAGGTCATCAAGGAATCGGCCGACGAAGTGCTGGATTACCTCGGTACAAAAGACAAGCCGATTCTGAAAGTCGCCAAGGAGTTGGAACGAATCGCACTCCAGGACGATTACTTTATCCAGAAAAGGCTGTATCCGAATGTCGATTTCTATTCAGGCATAATCCTCGAGGCGCTTGGGTTCCCGACCTCGATGTTTACGCCGATATTCGCTCTGAGCCGAACCGTCGGGTGGATCGCGCAGTGGAAGGAAATGCTGGCGGATCCGGTGCAGAAGATCGGCCGGCCCAGACAACGGTACACTGGCTGTTCGACCAGGGAATACGTCCGGATTTCCGATCGGCCATGACTGCAGGATTTCCCGCGTCACAGTGGCCCGATGAGACGGGTCAACCAGGGCAAATCCAATACTGATTCAACGTCCTTCGAATTCGGGGGGCCGTTTTTCAAGAAATGCCAGGACACCTTCCCGGAAATCACGTGTGCGGCTTGCCTGGCCCTGCAAGCTGCACTCGATATCCAGTTGCTGTTCCAGCGACTGCTCCAGGCTCAATCCGAGGGCCTGCTTGGCCAGCCTGTATGTTTCAGTCGGGCCTCTGGCCAAATGCCGCGCGGTTGCCGCCAGGGATTCTTCAAACTCCTCGTCCGGTACACAGCGCCAGATCATTCCCCAGTCGGCCGCTTCCGAAGCCGAAATCCGCTCCGACAGCAGCACCGCGCCGAGCGCCCTCGACAGGCCGATCTTGCGGGGTAGCCAGTAAGTCCCCCCGGCATCGGGAATCAACCCGATCCTGGTAAAGGCCTGCAGGAAGTACGCGCTTTCCTTGGCCAGCGTGATGTCCGTGCACAACGCCAGGTTGGCCCCGGCGCCGGCGGCAGCGCCGTTTACGGCAGAAATCGTGGGAATCGTGCAATCGGAAATTGCCCTGACCAGCGGAACATATTCTTCACGGAGGGTTGTTTCGATATCGACACTGGCGACGTTTTCCGAATATCCGAGATCCTGCCCTGAACAGAAAGCCTTTCCGTGGCCGGTCAGAACAACGACCCGGGCATCGTCTTGAGCGAACTCGAACGCGTGCACCAATTCTGCGCGCATCTGAGCGTTCAGGGCATTCATTTCGTTCGGCCTGTGCATCGTAATTGTTGCGATATCTTCGAAAACGGAAAATTGCAGAGTCTCGTATTCCATCGGGGATTTCCTGTATTCTCACGGTGTGAATTCTTCCCAGATCGCGAAAGACGGTCGCACCCGAGCGAATGTCCTTATTCTGAAGGGCACCGCAATCACTTCGGCCATGACATACCGTACACGTCTTTGGAAAAGGGATAAAATCCGCCGGAAAATCGCGATTCTCGATGCCTGCGAACTCGCCTTGCATTGGAAAATGCACTTGGCACTGCTCACAAATCACCTGCCTGCATCGTGCTGGTAACCTGGTTGACGGGCGCCTCCGTTGTTCATTCCCCGTCCAGTTGCCGCAGCCGGTCCAATTCTTGCTCAGACAGGGACTGAAGTGGTTTCATTCGCCGGTTCCTGCGCACGAACACCGCCGCCACTATGCCGCCGCCGACAAGAGCGGCGGGACCTGCGAGCCAAAGAATGAGGTTCGATCCTCCCTTCCCCGGTTTCAACAACACGTACTCACCGAACCGATCGACGACATAATCGAGCACTTGCTGATCTGAATCGCCCGCGGTTAGCCTTTCTCGCACAAGTAACCTGAGATCAGCGGCAAGATCCGCGTTCGAACTGTCAATGTTCTCGTTTCGGCAGACGAGGCACCGAAGCTGGCGGGAGATTTCCTGGGCACGCGCTTCGAGTTCAACGTCTTCCAGCATCTCGTCGGGTTCAACCGGAATCGCCGGCCTTGCAAGCATCCCAAGCAGCAGGACCGCGAGGGTCCACCGGGTCGTCCAATTTCCGTTCCGCCTTTTCATTCTGTCCCGAAGCTAATCATGGCGCCTGCCTTGACGATATATCCGCAGTACCCGGCATTCTGGTTTTCAGGCCTTCAGGTCGTCGCAATCCGGGCGGAATTCCTGATGCTGCGGTGGCGGCCAATCCCGACGCGAATCCTTCGATCCGAAAGGCTCAACAGGCCACCAATTGCCATGATCGCTACGCCTGCCCAGATCCAGACCGCGAACGGTTTGACGTAAGTTCGTACAACCCAGGAACCATCTTCTCGCCGCTCACCGAGAACCAGATAGAGGTCACGGGAAAACCCGACGTCAATCGCAGCTTCGGTAGTCTGCGATCCCGAGACAAGATACGTGCGTTTTTCCGGCGTCAACGATGTTAACGGGGTCCTGGATCGCGACACGTCAAACACCCCTGCGACTGACAGGTAGTTTGGCCCGACCTCCTGCCTGACGTCTGCGAAGTGAAACTCGTAATTTGCAACACTGAATATGTCACCCGGTTTCGCCAACCGAATATCTTCCGTCTCCCAGGCCGTAATCGCGGAAATGCCGAACAGGGTTATTCCGAGACCAGCGTGTGCGAATGACTTCCCCCAAACCCTTCGAGGTGGTCGGTTCAGACTCATGGACGGAAACGCCAGCCTGGACTCCCGGCTTCGCACTACGAACAGGAGTTCTCGCGCCGCGCCAAATACCAGCCACGCAGCAAGGGTTGCCCCGACAGGTGCCAGCATGCGACCGCCGGTTTGAATGACCCAAACCAGCAATCCGAGGGAAAGCGACAATGCGAGTACGCCACTAAGCCTTTTCATGGATTTCCGGAGATTGCCCCGCTTCCATGGTAACGATGCGCCGAGAGGAAGAACGGCGGCCAGGACAACCATGAATGGCGTGAAAGCCTGATCGAAAAACGGTGGACCTACAGATAGCTTGCGATCCCAAACGAGTTCGGCGACAAGAGGCCAGATCGTTCCAACGAAAACAACGAACGCTGCTACGCAGAGCAGCAGGTTGTTCAGGATGAGACCGGATTCACGGCTGATGGCCGTAAACCCGGCAGAGCCTCCGTTGACACCGGATCTCGATGCGAACAGCGCCAGTCCCCCGCACGTCGCAACCGTCAGGATCGCAAGGATGAAAACCCCTCGGCCCGGATCGTCAGCAAAAGCATGAACCGATGTCAGGACTCCCGAGCGAACTATGAAGGTTCCGATCAACGTGAAGGAGAAGGCGAGGATCGCCAGCAAAATCGTCCAGTTCATCAATAAGTTGCGTTTCTCCGTTACAATGGCGGAATGGAGCAACGCCGTTGCTGCAAGCCATGGCATAAAGCTGGCGTTTTCGACCGGATCCCAAAACCACCAGCCTCCCCAGCCCAGTTCGTAGTAGGCCCACCATGAGCCGAGGGCGATTCCGATTGTCAGCCAAATCCATGCAAACAAGGTCCAGGGTCTGACCCACCGTGCCCAGGCAGCATCAACCCTCCCTCCTATCAACGCGGCGATCGCGAAACTGTAGGTCAGGGACAAACCGACGTAGCCAAGATAGAGAAATGGCGGATGAAACGCCAAGCCCGGATCCTGCAACAGTGGATTGAGATCGTTGCCATCGAGCGGGGGAACGGAAAGACGTTCGAAAGGGTTCGAGGTCAGTATCAGAAAGGTCAGGAACGCTGTCGTGATCATCGACTGAACTGCAAGAACCCGCGCTTTCAGTTCCAGGGGCAAGCCATGATCGAACAGTGCGACGAGCGATCCGCACAGGACAAGAATCAACACCCAGAGCAGCAAGGATCCCTCGTGGTTCCCCCAAACGCCGGTTACCTTGTACAGCAGTGGCTTCAGGGAGTGGGAATGGTCGGCAACCAGCCTGACGGAAAAGTCGGACGAAACGAAGGCCGCGATCAGGCCTGCAAATGCGAACCCGACCAGCACGAACTGGAGAATCATTCCGGATGACGCGAATCGCATCCATCTGGTCCAGCCATACCGTGCCCCGACGAGCGGTATGACGACGGTCGCACAGGCAACGAAGAGCGCTGTCAAGGTGGCAAATTGAGATAACTCTACGCTCATGATGTTTTTGGCGCTGTCTGCGACTGCTCCGATCCGGATCCCTTTTGCTTCATAGTGTTCCCGTGGGCATTCACCAGGTCAGATATAGCCCTGTTGACAATGTTTCAATTGGCAGGCCTGAATACCCCTTCTTCCTTGAGCGACTCTATCACCTCTTTCGGCATGTAGTTTTCGTCGTGTTTGGCGAGGATCTCCGTCGCCACGAATGTTCCGGAGTTGAGCGTTCCCAACGCGACCACACCTTGTCCCTCCCGAAAGAGATCAGGAAGGATCCCCGCAAACGTTACGGGAATTCCATGCGTACCATCAGTAACCTGAAAACGAACGCCCAAGTCGTGAACAATCAGGCTTCCCTCTTCGACCAAGCCACCCAACCTGAACGGAACGCCGTCACGAATGTCCTGGTTCTTGACGATCTGGCTGGGACTGCGGAAGAACTGGATTCCGTCCCTGGCAGCGTATCCGATCAAGACTGTCGCGAGCGCCAGAAGCGTAACGGCCGCTGCGATGACCTGAAGGCGGCGTTTCTTCCTGAGACCACGCATCGATACCTGACTACGTACCTAAGGGAACAGCGCCGGGGCCATCAGCCCTTCCGTCTCGGGCAATCCGAGCATGAGATTGGCATTCTGTACGGCTTGGCCTGACGCGCCCTTTACCAGGTTGTCGAGCGCGGAAAGAACAATTGTGCGATTTTCGCGCCGATCAGAAACGACACCGATATGGCAAAAATTTGCTCCACGAACATGGTGGGTGTCCGGAATTTCACCGAATGGCAACACGATGACAAAAGGTTCATTCGCGTATCGGTTGGCGAGAGCATGGTGTACGTGCCCGGGATTCCCCTTGACATGAACCGTTGCAAGAATTCCCCGGTTTTGAGGCAGGAGGTGCGCGACAAACGTCGGGCTCACAGGTTTTCCGGCCAATCTGGAAAATTCCTGTTCAAACTCAGCGATATGCCGGTGGGAAGCCACGCTGTACGGCCGATACCCTTCAGAGACCTCCGAGTGCAGAATTGCTTCGCTGGGCGATCGTCCTGCACCCGACACCCCGGTCGCCAGGTCGATGACGATCTCGTCGGAATCGACGACTCCAGCCTCCAGTAGCGGTAACACGGCCAGGAGTCCGGTTGCGGCATTACACCCGGTTCCCGCAACGAGGCGAGCGTCCCGGATCTCATCACGATAAAACTCCGTCAGACCGTACACTGCCTCCTGAACCAGCAGAGGGGCAACGTGCTCGACGCCGTACCATCGCCTGTATTCGTCCAGGTCCTTCAATCGAAAGTCTGCGGAAAGGTCGACCACCCTGGCCGTCTCGACAACCTGCCTGACCGCGTCCTGGCTGGTCTTGTGCGGCAATGCACTGAACACGATATCGATTTCGGTCAGGTCAATCTGATCGAGTCGTGTCAGCCCGGGCAGATCGAGATGCCGCAGGTGGGGGAAAACAGTGCTGACCGCCATGCCGGCTTTCCTGTCCGCGGCGAGCGCCGCTACTTCCATGCATGGATGTGCAGCGATCAGCCGCATGAGCTCGGCGCCCGTATAGCCGCTCGCACCGAGAATCGCGATTTTGTGTTGTTTCGGCACGATAGTCTCCAGAGACGGGTTCACGGGTCGAATTAAGGGAACTCCTGAACCCGCGCAACGCCGATGACCTGCCTTTCTTCGCAGCGCGCCTGACACATGTGTTTAAATCCCGGAGGTGGCGTAACGTATTACCGAGCGCCGGGGACAGGCAAACCGTTTCCCATGCCATTTTGCGTCGCACGTGTGACACGTGGTGGCCGCAGCAAGGATTCCCGATTCGGGAAACAGGCGACGCGCCGGAACCAGGAAGCCGGGCAAATGAACGGTACTCGGAATCCGATGATGGTCAGACGTGATCCTGACCGCAAGACCATTGCACCTGCAGGCAATTCCAGTTCCCGGCCAACTTTGTGGGTGTAAATTCACCGTGGCGACGTTTTTGGTCTCATGCTGCGAGGGCCTGGCGGGTTGGTTTGGCGTTGTCATTTGCTGCCAGTGCGTTCCACGCGTGGCCGAACCGGCCTGACAGGATCAGTGCCCGGAAGGTCATGATCGCCTGGCCGCCCTCCATGCTCCATCGCATGCCCGAACCCTTGAATCTCTTGCACACGATGCTTTTGTTTGCGGCCTCCACCACACCGCTGCCGATCGGGAGATTGCGGTCCTGCAGGGCCCGGTAGCGCATGCGTGATCTGTTCTTGCGGAAGAATTCCAGCTCCCGCTCCACATCTCCACGGCCGCGGTGACAACTGTCCCGCAGGTAGCGTATGGCCCGGATGACCCGCTCCACCCCGTCGTGTTCGTTCATCAGCACCCCGCGCCACTTCTGGAACCAGCTGTCCGGATCACGTGCAGATTGTGCGACGACATGAAGATGTTCGAGCGCGTGCCAGACATCCAGGACCTCCGCGTGCGGATCCAGCTTCGCAAGGAATTCCCAGTTCGACAGCGCCCCGTCAGCCGCCGCCACCAGCACCAGGTCCGGCCGCGCCTCCCGGATCTTCGCAACCTCGCTCAGGAGACGCGCCTTCAGGCTTGTCATCCCCGCCTCCGGCATGCGCGCCAGGCAAATGCCGGCAAGACGCGTTCCTTCCCTGTCGAGGAAGGACACCGTTCCGCAGGAGGCCTCGCGCCAGCAGGCCTCCGCCCGCCCATCCTCGCCGGGACGCATCGGCACCATCACGCCATCCAGCGAAATCGCCGCCGAAACCGCCGCGCCCGGAATGCCTTCGGCCTCCCGCACCTGGGGTATCACCGTCTCCTCGGCCGTGCTCCAGTGTTCATGCACCGCAGTCACCAGATCCTGCAGCGCGCTCGCCGACGGCGTCATCGCGCCGGCCTTCTGCAGCAGCTGTTCCGCATCCTGGTAGGTGCAGTGTGCCACGGTCATCACCGCCGCCTCCGCCGCCGGCCGCGTCATCCAGCCTCCCATCAGCCCGAGGCTCTCGTCCACCGGCATCCATGACATGGTTTCGCCGCGGCGGCGAAAGCGGCTGCGCTCATAGCTCACCTCCCCGAGCAGTGTCATGATGGTCTTGTGAGTGGCGCCGGCCCGGTACCAGGGCTTGTCGTCCCGCATCAGCCGCGGCGCGGCGTCATCGCGGGCTTCGATCAGGGTCCGCAGCATCTCCCGCCCCGTTGCCGCAACGGAATCGAAAACCAGCATCTCGACCCTGGCAAAGTCGCACGCGACGTCGCCCGAGGCAAAGCGTTCGAGGACCTCGCGGCGGATGGCCTCAGCTGCCGCGTCGGCAATTTCGGAAATGTCGGGAGTGTTGGACAACGCTGAACCCGTGTGCGAAAGTGTCATTGGGAATGCTCCTTGCTCCGGCCAAGCGCCGGTCTCTACGGTCAACCGCACGATAGCGATGTCGTGCGGAAGGAACATTCCCGAAATCCCCCGATGGTGACAAAATTCCGCGCCAACCCGAAATCCTGTCACCTCGACCGGCCAAATCACGCCTAAACACCCGCTTTCGCCTGATTCGCAGCAGTCAAATCCATCGATCCATGCCAAACCATGTCGCCATGCCGGATTCACACCCAACTTTGTCATGGCGTTTGACTTCGTCCGCCATTACGCCACAATTGACGGCAGACTGGCGAAACGAGGCCGCTAGACAGCGAAAAGGCGTCCCGGATACGGGTGAAACACCCTGACCGGCAGACCCGGTCGAGATGCCGTGCCATATGCCTGCACCGGCATTCCAGTCGGAGACGTTTCGCCGCCGAAATTGGGATGAGGCCTGAATGGTTGGTAGCTGTCAGCGCATGGAAGTCCTGTCGATCGGCCAAAACTGGAAGGAAAGAGTTGGAAAACGACATCTTGCTTGAATCGAAAGGCGGCTCCATCGCCCGCCTGACGCTCAATCGACCCGAAAGCCGCAACAGCCTGTCCACTGCGATGCTTCAACAGCTCATTGAGGCGATTTCCAGACTCGGGGGCTCTCCGGACGTCCGGGTGATCGTCCTTTCCGCTAGCGGACCGGGATTCTGTTCCGGGCACGACTTGAGGGAATTGACGCAGGCGCGGCAAAATCCGGACAGGGGCGCGTCGTTCTTCGAGGAAACAATGAGCCTCTGTTCCAGGCTCATGATAACGATCACACGCACTCCGAAACCCGTGATCGCCGAAGTGCACGGAATTGCAACCGCTGCAGGCTGTCAGTTGGTTGCTACTTGCGACCTGGCCGTCGCGTCTGACGACGCTCGATTTGCCACGCCCGGCGTCAATATCGGCCTGTTTTGCTCGACTCCAATGGTTGCGCTCTCCAGAAATGTCGGACGCAAGGAATCAATGAACATGCTGTTGACCGGCGACATGATCGATGCGGACGAAGCACACAGGATCGGACTCGTGAACAAGGTGGTTCCGAAACAGAACCTGCGTCAGTCAGTCGACGGGCTGGCTGAAAAGATCGCATCCAAGGCTCCCGCAATCCTCCGCATTGGCAAGGAAGCATTCTATCAACAAATCGATCTGACCCTGCCCGAGGCGTACCGGTTCGCCTCTGAGGTCATGGTCATGAACATGTTGGAAGCAGACGCCGAGGAAGGTATAGGAGCGTTCCTGGAAAAACGGTTACCGACGTGGAGTGCGGATCAAGAAAATTGCGGAGATACTTGACAGGTAACGGAACTTGACGATCCGCCATCAAGGCTCTGCAACAATGACGCGATCTCTGGCTGAGCCCGCCTTCGCCACGTCTCTTTCCCGAATCCATGTCGGCTTTGACGGCCATGGACGGACTCACGGATAGATCGATGGATTGTCGGCACGAACGATCCTGCGCCCAATTCTTGCCAACGTGAACGGAAGGTGAGCGGGCGCCACTCCGAAGCGCCCGGAAACAATCTCGCATGGCCGAAAAAAGTCTTTTGGGGCGCGGCGATTCCGTCAGCGTTTCGAGAACTGGAAACTGCGGCGTGCCTTCCGCTTTCCGTACTTTTTTCGTTCAACCACCCGTGCGTCCCTTGTCAGGTACCCGGCCGATTTCAGCGCGGGTCGCAGCGACGGATCGTAGAGTTGGAGTGCTTTCGAGATTCCATGTTTGACGGCACCGGCCTGTCCGGAAAGACCACCGCCCTTTACCGTCGCCTTGACGTCAAACTCGTCCTTGACTCCGGCGACATCGAACGGTTGGCGAAGAACCATTTGTAGTACGGGACGTGCAAAGTAGCTCTCGACATCCTTGCCGTTGATGACAAACCGGCCCGACCCGGGCTTGATCCACACACGGGCCACGGCGTCCTTGCGCTTGCCCGTCGCATAAGAGCGCCCGAATTGATCGCGAACCGGTTCGCGTTGAGCAACTGGTTCAACAGGATGCGTTTCAGACCCGTCCGCAACCGCTTCATTCAGGTCTGCCATTGTTCTGATCGATTCGTTCATCGTCATTCGCTCCGAGTATTTTTCGGGTTCATTGACTTGACGTCGAGAACCTCCGGATTCTGGGCAGCATGAGGGTGCTCAGAACCGGCATACACCCTCAAGTTCGTTAGCTGGCGTCGACTCAGGGGACCCCCAGGCAGCATTCGCCGAACTGCCTGCATGAGCAGGCGTTCGGGATGTGCGCCCGATAGAATCTGACCGGATGTCCGACTCTTGATTCCGCCCGGATAACCGGTGTGCCAATAATGAACTCGATCTTTTCTTTTCTTTCCGGTCAACTGAACCTTGCCAGCATTGATGACAATGACGTTATCTCCCATGTCCATGGAAGGAGTGAATGTCGGTTTGTGTTTGCCTCGAAGGCGGGCAGCAATGATCGATGCGAGGCGCCCGAGTACGACTCCCTCTGCATCAATAAGTACCCATCTCTTGTCGACATCAGCAAGTCTTGCCGAATATGTCTTCATGCCTCAACCCCACGTTGAATCTTGCAGGTGTTCATTCCGAAGGTTGCTGTATCCTAAAACGGTTCAATCAAGTCAATGCCAAATCAAGGAAAATAATCACGTAAAAATAATGCGTTATTTATGGGGTATATGTTTACCTCATTTTTTTCGAGGTGGAATCGAGTATGTCAGCACAGCGTGTGCGATCATCTCGTCTACACCGTCCGAATAGATTTCCACCTCGCACACGCACAGGGAATTTCCGAGTTTCAGGATCCTGGCATGCCCCAGCAGGTCAGTCCGGGGTGGCTTTCTCATGAAATTTATCGAACAGTTCGTTGTCACCGTCAATTCCCTCGGACCGATGCGGGACAACAGGGCCAAGTAGACCGAAACGTCCGCCAGGGCAAAAATCGACGGGCCTGAAACGGTGCCCCCTGGTCGAAGGTCCTGCTCCTGAACCCTGAGGCGGACGTCTATCCCCTGATCGGTCAACTTCACGACTTCATACCTATTGCCAACCTGAGGAAATCTCTCCCCCAGGAATTCGCCAAGATCCCGTTCATTCATCATCAGGCGCATTCACGTGCTCCTCATCTACCTCGACCGGCAGTTCGGATTCGTTCCGTTCCACTCGACACTCAGTTCCGATCGACTTATCGCACACGTGGTCGCGGTGTCTGTCCCTGTTTCGCGAATCCTGTCATTCGACATTATTCGAATGACACGGGTCGGAAATCCATCCGCCCGTGTGGACAGGTTTCAGGTCCACGTGACAGGCGACCCGTTGTGTGAAAATACGGTTTACGTTGATGCCTTTCGTCGGGAGGCCTTGTTCAAGCGACCACCTGCCCCTTCAGCAATCGTAAAGTTCGCCGAACTTATTGTTCAGGTAGTCAATCAGGGGTGCTTCCGTCGGATCGTGGCCGATGACCTGTTTCATCAGTTCGCGCGGCAGATAGACTTTGCCATGCCTGTGAACCTTTTCGCGCAACCAGGCGAGTAAAACGCTCACGTCGCCACGAGAGACCTGTTCATCTAGGTCAGGGATATCCTGGGCTACCCGCGCCATGATCTCGGCCGCGTAAATGTTTCCGATCGTGTAGGTAGGAAAATACCCGAAACCGCCTTGCGCCCAGTGAGTATCCTGGAGAACCCCGTTGCTGGCCTTGTCGACGCCAAATCCAAAGTCTTCGGAAAATCGATCATTCCACGCGGCTTCCAAGTCATTCACTTCAAGGTCGCGGTTAATGAGTGCGCGTTCGAGATCGAATCTTAGCATGATGTGAAGGTTGTACTGGACTTCATCAGCCGAAGTCCGGATGTACGCCTGTTTGACCGCGTTTACGGCCCGATAAAGATCGTTTGCGTCAGAAATCCAGGACGATCCGAATTGATCGCACATTCGCTTGAACAGATGGTTGCAAAACGCACGGCTGCGGCCGATCTGGTTCTCCATGATTCGACTTTGGGACTCATGGACACCCATGCTGGTCCCGGTACCAAGAAGCGTCGATCCCAGGCCTTCATCGACACCTTGTTCATAAAGAGCGTGTCCCACCTCGTGGATGGTTGAATAAAGGCAATCCAATGGATCGCTTTCGTCAACGCGATTCGTGATTCTGACATCACTGTGCGACCCGGCCGTGAACGGGTGAGAGCTTTGGTCCACCCGCCCCCGGGACATGTCGTACCCGAACTCCTCTGCAATCTCCTTAGCGAGATCGATTTGTTTCCGCTTCGGGAAACTTCCGTTGATTTCGGGCACCGTCGTCCCGCTATCGCGTACTCTGCCCAGCAAATCGGTAATGCCCTCGCGCAGCCTGCGAAACGTTTCCGAAATCTCTTCGCCGCTCGTTCCGGGTTCGAACTCACGCAGCAATGCATCGTAATGACAGCCATCATCGGCGATCGCTTCGGCCTCTTGGCGTTTCAGTTGGACCATCCGTTCGAGCATCGGACGAAAGGACTCGTAATCACTGTCTTCTTTGGCCTTGGACCAGGTGTTCGTCGATTCCGGTGTCACACGCGCGATTTCAGCCGCAATTTCAACTGGTACGCGCACGGCACGCTCTCGCTTGGTTCTGGCAACCCTGATCGTGGCAGACTGGCGTGCATCCAGACCGGCAGGGTCGACCGCATCAAGCAAGTCACCGAGTTCGCTGGCAATCCAACGTGAATGGATTGTCTCCTCAAGCGCGCCGTTTTGTTTTCCCCGCTGTTCTTGCGCACCTGCAGGCATCTTGGTTTCCAGGTCCCAGATGAGAAGTCCCTGGACCTGTTCAAGCAAGGCCGTCCTTGTCAGGTAGGCATTGAGTTCGCCATAGGATGTGTTTTCGTCGCGCTTGGCCATCATCACTTACCTCCAATTCGGTCATCAGGCGGAAATGCTGCCAACAACCTTAGCCTGGTAATGAAGAGAAATGTTGCGACCGCGCCTGCCTGATGCAGGATTGCGGTATGACTCGATGCTTGTTCGAAAAGGGTGACGATGCCGGCCAGTGCCTGGCACAAGACCACAACGATGACGAGCGCACTCCAGTTTTGGAGCGAGATCATCGAGGACCGCCTGCACCGTAGCCAGAAAAACACCGAAAACCCCAGGATCAGGTATCCGGTCAACCGGTGATTGAACTGCGTCAATGCAGCGTTTTCGAAAAAATTGATCCAGAGCGGACTGTAATCAAAGCTTTCATCGGGCAGGAATTGGCCATTCATGAGCGGCCAGTCCACGTAGCCCCTGCCGGCATCCAGGCCGGCTACGAGTCCGCCAAGAAAAACCTGCAAGAGCAGGATCGTCACAAACACCGCCGAGTACCGTGAAATCCGGTTGTTTCTACGACGCGTTGCCTGAAGCAATTCGACCGGCTGCATCCTTGCCAGCCAGTACGACAAGACAGCCAGGCCGAGAATCCCGAATGCAAGCGTGCTGTGGATTGCCAGCCGGTACGCCGCGACATCCACATTTCGCCCTGACAGCCCTGACGTTACCATCCACCATCCCAGGACGCCCTGAACAATGATCAAAATGCCGATCTGCGACGAGCGAATCTTCCAGTTTCGGTTGAGTTTTCCGCGCGCGAGGAACCAGGCAAACCCGGCCAACCAGACAACTCCCAACAACCTGGCAATCATTCGATGGGACCACTCCCACCAGTAAATGGTCTTGAATTCAGCGAGAGACATACTTGCGTTCTGCAAGGTAAACTCCGGAATCAATTTATATTTTTCGAATTCTTGAGACCAATCCTCGGTTGTCATGGGTGGAATGATCCCCGAAATCAGCTTCCATTCCGTAATCGCGAGGCCGCTGTCCGTTAGCCGTGTCATCCCACCGATGAGAATCGTTCCGATGACCAGCAAGATCTGAATGAGCAGCCACCAGGCTACCAACTTCCTGTCCCTGCCGGTCCTTTGTCCGCGGGAAGGTCCGCCAACAAACCCGGACTCCGAGCCGCGGTCCGGGTCCGGCACGTGTTCAAAGATCTTTTTTCCCGAATTCATGCACTCACCGAAGCAACAGACGATCGTTGGGATATCCGGACCGCGAATCGGATCCCGACCGATTTGATCCGGGCTTACAACAAAACGGATCCGCACACACCGGATGCTTTTTGACCAAACTCAACTGGCAAACGCGTGACCGGACCGAGCTCTGAACGGCATGAATCGTTTACGGCATTTCCGGCACCTCTTGAATTCTTGCCGTAGATTCTCCCTGTCAGTCGCGGCGCTTCACGCTCCCCCTGTCTTCATCAGAATCGCGCAAGGGCGTGGCTCCGGCACCAGTATTTCGGGTGGAAACCAGACTTTTTCGGGTGCAGGACCTGGCATCAAGGTAACCGGCGGCGAGGTGCACGTCCCTGCGACGCAATCGCTTCGGACATCACTGTTTGGTGCCATGACTTCCCGAACCCGGTCTTCTTCCCGTCAGTGTTCGAATGACACCGTGTATCGCCCGGAGGTCGCGACCTGTCAGCGGCATTCGCGAAAGAAAATTGCGAAAGTTCTGTTTCATCCTCGAAGCCTTTGATTCCGGTCTAAAATACCCGCGAATTGAGAGCTCCTTCTCGAGACGATCAGCCAAGACCTGCACTTCCGAAAACTCTGCCTTCGGTTCGGGACTGCGGCGGGATGTACTATCACGAGAGGACTCGTCCGCGGCGACCCACCACTCGTAGGCCAACAGCAGCACAGATTGTGAAATGTTCAGCGACCTGAACCCCGGGTTTACCGGAATGGTTACGATGGCATCGGCAAGCGAAACATCGAAATTGTTCAAACCGGATCGCTCTGGACCGAAAAGAAGGCCAACCCTGTTTCCTTCGGCCACCATTTGCCTCGCATTCCGCATCGCCGGCCGGGGAAGCAGAACATCCTTGGTCAAATCTCGCGTCCTCGCGGTCGTCGCGAAGACGAAATTCAGTCCTGACAGTGCCTCCTTGGTCGTGTCGTACAACTGTGCCCGCTCCAGTATCCTTTCGGCTCCGCTTGCCATCGCGATGGCGGATGGATTCGGCCACCCGTCGCGAGGGTCCACAATCCGCAGGTGGTCCAGTCCGAAGTTGAGCATGGCCCTGCACGACGCACCTATGTTCTCCCCCAATTGCGGGCGAACCAGAATGACGGAAGGGCGGAATTCAGACGATGTCCCCTCATCGGTCAATTCATCGGAATCCAGGCTGCGTTCCTTGCCATTCACTCGACTCTCCTCAACTGTACCGCTTTTCCAGAAAGCATCGCATGTCGCATGATTGGGGACAACTCGGCGCCCGTCCTTTGATTTGACATGACCGCAGTGCGCAAGTCTTTGTCATTTCGGAGGCCATGCCTTTCGGGACGATCGGATCACACCAGTTTGATTCATGGACGCCGAAAGCACCTCACCGGTTGCTGCCGAATTCACACAGAATCCTTGCACGGCTGAAATTCCCGGCATACGCAGCCGCCTGCCCGCTTCCTCTGCAAGGATCGGGTCCTGGAAGGCATTACATTCGTCAAGTTCACGTCTGGTCCAATCAAGCGAGCGCCAGTCGACGGAAGCGGTCCACTTCTGCGCGTAGTCGAGCACGCGAATCAGGGGGTGGGGCAAGCCGGATTGCGACAGCGCCTTCAGGGCGGAGAGATAGTTGTCACGGTAAACGGTCGGCACGACGATGCGCTCTTCCCCCGCAGCCACCAACTCGCTGTTCATCATGATCCGTGCCGTTCTTCCGTTGCGGTCCGAGAATGGGTAAACCTCCGAGACAAGGAACTTAATGAATACCGCACGCTGAAAGGCTGTTTCCAGGCTGCGGCAAAGGTCGAAACCCTTCTCCAACGCGCCCTGCACAAGATCAGGCGCCACGAATACGGTGGACCCGGCGCGATTCACCGCTCGCTTGAAGCTGCCGGGCCGCATGTCCGTTCGACTTTCCATGATCGACGCGTGGCGGGCCTTGAGAAGAGTTTCCATTGCGAAGGCATCTGTCACCGTGCGGGACATTTCTCGCTGATCGGAAACGATGCGCCAGGTGCCCAGGATTCGGATTCCCTTGCGTCAGGCTCCAACCCTTTGAGTTGCGCGGGTGAGCAAATGCGATCAATCCCGACAAACTGCCATTGGAGGCCAGAAAAAAGCCAATCCACCTTTGAAATAAGGAGAACGCTCAGCCCCAGTCTGATGGCGATCTCAGGCCAAGTCAGATTACTTCGATCAAAGCCCGTGGGCGCGCTCGACAGCAAGTACAGGGCCCGAGGGCCAACCGAACGAGAAGGAATGCCACACCGCCCCGGCAAACCGAGCCATCGTAGCCAGGCAGGCATCGTGACGGTCCGCCCGAAGAGTCAGTCATTTCGCCAATGGCGCGAATGTTCCGATTACGGGCCTGGAAGACAACCGAAAGAAACAGGCAGAGGGAATGGGCAAATGCTCAATAACAGCCGCAACAATTGCAACCGAGTACGGAACGACGGTCAATACGGCCGGCACGAACGCGGCGACACCCATGTCTGGCAGCACGATCGAGCCTCCCGAAGAAGCCGCTGCTTCGACACTACCGGCGAAAAATTTGGCGAAGCCCTGCTTTACCATCATGGGATTGCCGGGACACCGGTTGAAAGGACGTTGACGATCGGGCCGCCCGAAAATCTTGCCAAACGAGACGGAAGACACGATGGCAGCATTCATCCACGCGTCAAGGAATCGACGCGTGGTATGGTTCCGCCTTTTTCCCGGGCCCTGGCCTCCGAGGTCCGATGGCAACCGGCAATCATGTTCGACAAATGGCGTGGATCCCAAGAAACAGGCAGATTCGCTTTGAAACGGGGACCCGGATTCGGCAATCCTCTTCCTCAACATGCGATTGCGTGTTGACCTCGTCTCCCGCGTTCATCCAATTGAAGACCATGACCGTTTACAAGGTACTGAGACGCAACGAACTCATCGGCTTTCTCGCCAGTGCACGCACTCGCGGAAGTACCGCGGACGAGAGGGACGGATTCATACACCTGTCAACAGCGTCGCAGTTACCGGGGACCTTGGACAAGCATTTCGGAGGCGAAAAGGAACTGAGCGTTCTTTCGTTCGAGTCGCGGGAACTGGGATGCAATCTCCGCTGGGAACATTCGCGAAACGGCCGTTTGTTTCCACACTACTACGGTGAACTCGAGGCCGAGTTGATCCAGTCCTGGTTTCCGGTCAAACGCGTTTCCGGCCGGCACGTTCTGCCAGCGGGATTGAATTGAAGGTCTTCGAGAAACCCGGATTGGCGCTCGTCAACCGACTCGACCCGGAATTCGGTCATGGGGTGACCATCCGGGCCCTGAAACTCGGGCTTGTTAGGGGAACCGGCCCTGTTTCCACTTCAAGAACCAGGACAACTCTGGCTGGCATTGAACTGCCGAATCCGGTCGGGCTCGCTGCTGGTCTGGACAAGAATGCAGAAGTGGTCCGTCCGTTGCTGGCGACCGGGGCAGGGTTCCTGGAAATCGGTGCGGTAACCCCGAAACCGCAGACAGGCAATCAAAAGCCGCGCCTGTTCAGACTGGTCAAGGATCGTGCGATCATCAATCGGATGGGCTTCAACAGCGATGGCGCGGCGGCCGTCGCACGGAGACTCTCCCGTCACCAGGGTCCTGGTGTCATCGGACTCAATCTTGGATCGAACACGGCAAGTCCGGACCCGGGCAAGGACTTCGCCGGGGTCATCGAGGCCTGTGGCCCATTCGTCAGTTTTGCCACCATCAATGTCTCATCGCCGAACACCAGGGGACTTCGAAGTTTCCAGCAGGCGGATGCACTCGGCGCAATCGCAGAACGGGTCGTGTTCGCAAGCGAGCGACTACAGCGGACAATACCGGTATTCGTCAAGATCTCACCGGATCTTGACGACACGGAACTCCGCGACGTCGTGTCCGCAATTCTGCGCTCAGGGCTATCGGGAGTCATAGCCACGAACACGACGACTGACCGGTCCGGGCTTACGGACGCGCTTGCTTCTGAAAGTGGTGGCCTTTCGGGCAAACCGTTGTTTGATCGCTCAACCCTCGTTCTGTCAAAAGCCTATTCGTTTCTGGACGGTCGTTGCCCGATCATTGGCGTCGGCGGCGTTTCGTCTGCGGACGATGCCTACGGGAAAATCCGGGCCGGCGCTTCCGCCGTCCAGCTTTACTCCGCCCTGGTTTATTCCGGGTTTTCGCTCGTCAAGACCATCGTTCTCGAGCTCGACCGGCTGCTTGAACGTGACGGATTAAAGAGTGTTTCCCATGCCGTGGGCGCGGATCTTCGATAAGTGAGATTCATTTGGCGGGACTTTGCCCGCCAAGACTCCGTTCGATCCGCGGGTAGCGGACAGCCAACGTCAACGTCCGTACAAGGAAGAAGACGAGCAAAGCCGCCCAGAGGCCGTGATTCCCGTAAGCGTCCAACAGGTACAGAACGCTTACGCAATAGGCTGAAAACGCGACCATCATCATGTTGCGCAGATCCCGGGTCTTGGTCGCTCCGATGAAGACCCCGTCGAGCATCCATGCTCCGGCGCCGATCAAGGGCAGCACTGCCATCCAGGGGAGATATTCGGAAGTAACCGTCCTGACCTCCTGCGATGTCGCCATCAGCGCGACCAGCCATTCACCAAATAGATAAAGCAGGGACACCAGGACAATGACAAATACAAATGCCCAAAACGATGTCAGCAGGGCTGCCCGACGTAACGCTGGCCGGTTGTTGGCACCGAACGCCTGTCCGACCAGCGACTCCGCCGCAAATGCAAACCCGTCAAGTGCGAAAGCCGCGATGTGCAATAACTGGATCAGGATCTGATCGGCGGCCAGGGTAGCATCATCGAAAGACGATCCCAGGAAAAGAAAGGACACGAAGCTCGCCTGCAGGAGGACCGATCGGATCATGATGTCCAGATTGATCTCTGCCAACTTCAAAAGGCGCGCCCGGTCGAGAACCGCCGACCAGTCCTTCCAGCATTCACGGCTCAGATTGCTGCGTGTCAGCCATAGTCCCAATCCGAGTGCCGTCCATTCCGAAATCACCGATGCCGCCGCAACTCCGGGAATCCCCCAGCCCCATCCAATAACAAACAGGAAGTCCAGGATGACGTTCAGACCGTTGACCCACAACTGAAGAACAAAGACAGAGCGCGTCCGTTCCGTTGCGATCAGCCAGCCAAAGATGCCGTAGGCCGCTATTGCGGCCGGAGCTCCGAGGAAACGTATTTGCAGGTATTCGCGCGCCAGCGTCTCGACTTCGGTTGACGCCGGGGACAGTCGAAAACTCACCCAAATGATCGGAGCCTGGAAAACGACAAACAGGCACCCGGCACCGAAACCGGCCAGGAGTGCCCTCAACAGCAAGGCCGAGACTTCCTGGTTGTTTCCGGCGCCGACCGCCTGGGCCGTCATGCCTGATGTTCCCATTCGCAGGAATCCGAAGAACCAGTAAAACGCCGACAGGATAATTGCGCCGATCCCGACCGCTCCGATCGGGGCCGCCAGACCGAGCTGACCGATGACGGCGGTGTCGACAGCTCCGATCATCGGAACAGTCGCATTTGCCAGAACGATCGGAATTGCGATGCGAAGAACCCGGCGATGCGAAATCTCGCCTATCGAGCCACTAGGCATCTGCGACCGGGTTCAGAAAATGACCTGTTGCCTCGGCGAATAGCCGGTCACGCTGTCCTTGCCACGCCTCGACCCGGACGGACACGAACCTTGATCCGAACCGATTGATTCGGGCTCGCGCATAACTGGTCTCAGCCAGGCCAGGTCTCAGGAAATCAATTGAAAAGTCAATTGTCTTTGGATGTTTCTTGATGAAACCTGCCCTGTTGTCTTCATCGTCTTCGATGATCCCGCCATGGCCGGGACCTCCGTTCGCGGCCGAACGCGAGCGCGACATGAGTTCGACTGCAGCGACAGCTTCCAGGAAACCGGCGATTGCGCCTCCGTGAAGAGCCGGAATCATCGGATTCCCGACAAGATTCTCGGCGAACCTCATGACAGCGGTGAGCTCATCTCCATGGCGGTCGAACGTGATTCCCATGAAATCGACGTAGGGAATCGTTCGAAATACATCGAGATTGCGTTCGCCCGGCAAGTCGCCTGCATTCATGCGTTTCGAGCCCGTACCTGAATCGCCCGTATCGACCGTCAAGCCGGACGCTCCGCGAGGTTGGACAAGGCTCTCGTACCAGGCGCGCGAATTCGCCCGTGTCGGCGTAAACGTAAAGGCACCTGTGGCAGAGGCGACCGGTCGTTCATCGTCGTCCCATGCGTGCCCCCTTACGAAAGCGACAGACTTGGTGGCATGATAGACCTCGGCCCTTGCACGGACAGATTGCCCGGGTCTCGCCGAACGCATGTAATCAATTCGAAGGTCGATGGTCGCCGTCGGGGCGTTGTTTTTCGGATGCGAGAGTACCGCCGCTCCGCCACAGGTGTCCAGCAGCGCCGATACCGCGCCGCCGTGAATGACCGATGTTCTCGGGTCGCCCACCAGTTCGGGCCTCCAGGGCATGCGCATCGTCGCCGCCCCGTCACCGACAGATTCGACATCGATTCCGAGAGCTCGGCAATGAGCGAG
Organism: Paracoccaceae bacterium; assembly: GCA_963664045.2. GTDB lineage: Bacteria > Pseudomonadota > Alphaproteobacteria > Rhodobacterales > Rhodobacteraceae > JAPPHA01. Next base: position 395,348 of record CAXXGT010000013.1, read on the forward strand.
CGAACCGACAAAGGCCGGATACACCCGATCGTCGGATTTGTTCATTCTTCTTACGCCTCAGGAGATTTCCATGACCCTTCGCGGATGCAGGACCGCGCGTGGACGCGGCGATCAGATCGTCCGCCCTCCGTCAACGGGCAATATGGCACCGGTCACCATCCCGGCATCGTCGGAGCAGAGAAAACTTGCGGCGTTTGCCAGGTCATCAGGAACACTAAACCTCCCCAGAGGAATGGTCGACAGGAAAGCAGCCCTCGTTTCCGGAGTGTCCTCGCCAAGAAACCGCTTGAGCAGCGGAGTTTCACCGGCGACCGGCGCCAGCGCGTTAACTCGAATACGATCGGATGCCAGTTCGATGGCCATGGTTCGGGTGGCCGTGATCATCCATCCTTTCGACGCGTTGTACCAGGTCAATCGCGGGCGTGGCGACAATCCGGCGGTCGATGCGATGTTCAGGATACAACCTCCTCCGGTCTTTTTCATGTGCGGAACGAAATACGTGGCCGTCAGAAAGACCGACATGCAGTTGACACGGAATACCGAAAGGAATTCATCCTCTGTAATGTCCTCGAGCGGTGCGGGATCGTGCGTAATCCCGGCATTGTTGACGAGAATGTCCGGTGCACCGAATTCCCGGCAGAACGCACTTGCGAATTCGCCAACGCTTCCGCTGTCAGACACGTCGACCTCGAACGCGCGAGCGCCGGACTCGCGCGCAACCGCCGCGGCATTTTCGATATTGATGTCTGCTATGGCGACTCGCGCCCCTTGTTCTGCGAAGCGCCGTGCGATGCCGGCGCCAAATCCGGATCCTCCTCCCGTAACAATCGCTGATTTTCCTTCAAGGATCATGCCGAAGCCCCCCTGTTCATGTCACCAAATCCGAAAACGAAGTTAATCCGTCGCCACGCACCGCTCCGCCGGTCGGAGCGGTCGTCCATAGGCACCTGATCCATTCGGGATCGTCTATCAGTTTCGCTGCCCGGATGTTCAAGCATGTTTTCGATCGTTGCCCGCCTCGAGGTGCCGTATTGACGCATCGCGTCACAGATGTCGGGTATCAGAATTCGGTTTCCTTTTCCGCTCTTCTCACGGGGTTTCTGATCTTGCGATTTTGCGGTGTCTCTGTCAGCTTCCTGCCATCATGACGAAACGCCGAAATCGCTGCCTCGACTTGACCGGGTTCGACGCGGTTGCACGAAACTGTCTGCGCATCCTGTTCGTGGTCTTGTCGACGCTGGCTTTTTCGGGTCACGGGGCTGCCTCCACTACCATGGACACGACTGCCAAGGCGGCAATCGTCAAGGACATGACGTCCGGAACCATCTTGCTGGAGAAAAACCCCGATCTGAGGCTCCCGCCGGCGTCGATGTCCAAACTGATGACATTGTATCTTCTTTTCGATGCGCTCAGGGACAAACGGGTCGGCCTGCAAACCAGGTTCCAGGTGTCCGGGAAGGCTGCCGCGATGGGTGGATCGAAGATGTTCCTGAGAGAAGGAGAAACCGTCACGGTTGACGACCTGATCCGGGGCGTCATCGTTCAGTCCGGTAACGACGCATGCATAGCAATCGCCGAGAACCTCGCGGGAACGGAAGAGGCGTTCGTTCGTTTCATGAATTTGCAGGCTGAGGCAATGGGTCTGAAGTCTTCGACATTTGCCAACTCTACGGGTTGGCCTCATCCGAATCATCTGATGAGCGCGACGGACCTGATCACACTTGCCGAACGCATCATTTCGGAATTCCCCGAATACTACGGGTATTTCAAGGAGCCGAGCTTTACGTGGGGGGGGATCACCCAGAGCAACAGGAACCCCCTGTTGGGACTTGACACCTATGTCGACGGCCTGAAGACCGGGCACACCAACGAGGCAGGCTACGGGTTGGTTGGCTCGGCAGACAATGGTGTTCGCAGAATCCTGTTCGTCGTTTCCGGGCTTGAAAGTGAATCGGAGAGACGGCGTGAATCGTTGCGACTCGTCAACTGGGCATTCCGCGAGTTCTCGATTATCAAGGTATTCGAGCAGAATTCCCGGATCGCAAAGGCAAGAGTGTCACTCGGTACAACAAGAGAGGTCGGACTTGTTTTGGCAACAGACCTGTTTGTAACGTCGCCATTCTGGGCGAAAGACGACATGAAAGTTACCCTGAAGTATCGTGAGCCATTGGAAGCGCCATTTGAAAAAGGAAGCCATGTTGCGGATCTCGTCGTCGAATTTCCCGGATTTCCCCTGACGACCTACCCACTGCGGGCGGAATCATCAGTCGAGAGAGGTGGTATCATTTCGCGCATCTTGGCCGTATTCGAGATCATGTGGATCCGCTTGTATTCCCTGGTTCCGGGCATGAGTTGAGGCGGCCCATGCCGCATACCGGATCGCAAGGATTTTTCGTCTCTCTCGAGGGAATTGACGGCTGTGGCAAATCCACCCAGGCGAAATTGCTGGCCGAGGCATTTCGATCGCTGGGAAAAACGGTCGTGGCGACAAGGGAACCCGGCGGCTCTCCAGGCGCGGAAGAGATCCGTCCGCTGCTGGTCGAAGGCCACAAGACGCGCTGGCTGCCGGAAACCGAGTTCCTGTTGTTTACGGCTGCCCGGTTTGAACATTTCCGGTCGGTAATCCAGCCGGCACTATCGGCAGGAAAGATCGTTGTCTGCGACAGGTATGTCGATTCAACGCGGATTTACCAGGGAGTCGTACGTTCGGATCTTCGAAGGCTGGTCGACCTCCTGCACGACCAGCTCGGGATTCGGCCGCCCGACTTGACGATTTTGCTCGACCTCGACCCAGAAATGGCTTTCGAACGACGTCAGGCGACTCGTTCGTCCGAAATGCGATTCGAGAGTTTCGGCAAGGAATTTCAACGCAAGGCCAGGCAAGCTTTTCTCGAACTTGCCAACGAAGATCCCGAACGCATCAAGATTGTTGACGCAAACTGCGCACCGGAGGCCGTCGGCCGACTGGTCTTCGAGGCGGCGCTAGGGAAGCATCGTGAGTGAGTCCGGGCGCCCCGAGTCCGATTGCATTGCCGGCGCTCCCCATCCACGCCGTGCTCGGCAACTGGTCGGTCATGAAGACGTCCAGCGCGAGTTCATGACTGCAGTTGGCTCGCAACGTGTTCACCACGCCTGGATGCTTGCCGGTCCCAAAGGAATTGGTAAGGCTACCCTCGCGTGGCGAATTGCGAGCTACTTCCTGACCGGCGCACCTGATCCCGATGCCGATCCGGATCCTCGAAATGAAGCCGGCCACGGAAGACTCCTGGTCCCTGCCCCGGATGTTTCGAATCCCGTTTTCAGCCGTATTCTCGCTCTGAGCGACCCGGACCTTTTCTTGTGCCGACGAACCTGGGACGAAAAAAGACAGAGAATGCGGCCATTCATTACTGTCGATGAAATCCGTCGGTTGCGATCGCACTACTCTCAGACGTCCGCCAATGCCGGTTGGAGAATCACCATCATTGACGCGATCGACGACATGAATCCGTCTGCGGCAAACGCATTGTTGAAATTGTTGGAGGAACCGCCTGAAAAGGCCTTGTTTTTGTTGGTTTGCCACCAGTCGTCTCTGATTCTTCCGACGATTCGGTCTCGATGCAGCAAACTCTCTTGCCGCCCGCTCAATGCGGAACAGTTAGGGAGTGTACTTGCCGGTCTGGAGTGTGATCCGGAAGACCGCCACCTCATTGCTCTGGCGGAGTTGTCCGAAGGGTCGCCCGGAACAGCGGTTCAGCTGGTGGACAGTCAAGGCGTGGAGATTTACGGAGAAATAGTCCGAATTCTGTCAGGCGCTCCCAGGATGGACAGGGTACTTGTCGATCGATTTTCTGACAGCTGCAGTGGCCGAAACAATGAACATCGCTTCGAAATCGTACTTCGGTTGCTGACGGTCGCGCTTGCACGTCTCGCGCGATTCAGCGTCCTTGGCGCGGAAAACATGACGGAGTCCGTACCCGGAGAGAAACAGATGTGGTCTAGACTGTCGCACATGCCGGGGATGGCATCGCGATGGGCGGAACTGGCTCAGGAATTGCCGCCGATGGGAAGAGTCGCGAACACCGTCAATCTTGACCCGGCGAGCATCATACTCGATATGCTGTCAAGGATAAACGCGGCCGCGAGGCACGCGCCTGCCTGAGTCGCCGCAAATGCTCTCACCTGGAATCGAACTTGTCGACAGCCACTGTCATCTGGATTTTCCGGTTTTCAGCAGCGAACTGCCAGACATCGTTGACCGTGCGACACGGAACGGCATCGCGCGCATGGTCACGATCGCAACCAGCCTGGCTTCCGAACCTGGAGTACGCGCCATCGCAGAAAGGTTTGATCCGGTGTTCTACGCGGCCGGCACGCATCCGCACCGGGTGGCTCAAGAACCCATGGCCTCTGTCGACGATCTGATCCTGGTATCCCGGCATCCGAAGATGGTTGCGATCGGGGAGTCGGGACTGGATTATCATTACACCCGGGAGTTGGCAGAACTCCAAAAGGCCAGTCTTCGGGTGCACATCGACGCGGCGAGGACGACCGGGTTGCCACTTGTCGTTCATGCGAGAGCGGCAGACGACGATATCGGTTCCATTCTGGAGCACGAATACGAAATCGCGCCCTTCAAGTGTGTCATGCATTGCTATTCTTCCTCCGCCGCCCTGGCCGAACTGGCCGTAAGAATGGGATTCTACCTGTCGATGTCGGGAATCGTGACATTCAGAAATGCGGAGGCACTTCGAGCAATCTTTTCGAAGGTTCCCGTCGAGCAGATCCTTGTCGAAACCGATGCACCTTACCTGGCACCGGTGCCTTTTCGCGGAAAGACGAACGAACCCTCTTATACGATGCATACGGCCACCGTCGGTGCGAGCCTGTTCGGAATGACGCTGGACGAATTCGCGTCCGTTACTACCAGGAATTTCGATCGCCTGTTCGAAAAGGCCTCCGCCAAGGGGTTCAACGAGTGAATGTCGGCCTCAGATTTACCATTCTCGGATGTGGATCATCAGGCGGTGTTCCCCGGGTCGGTGGCAATTGGGGCGCCTGCGATCCCGATGAGCCGCGAAACGCCCGAAAACGTTGCTCCCTGCTGGTCCAACGCCTGTCGGTGTCCGGTACCACCAATGTCCTGATCGACACCTCACCTGACTTGAGGGTCCAATTGCTCGACGCGGGAGTCGGTATCCTCGACGCCGTCGTCTATACCCACGAACATGCAGACCACACCAACGGTCTTGACGACCTTCGTATCGTGGCGATGAACCGTAAAGGCAGGATTCCGGTTTACGCCGGCCATCGTGCAGGAAAATCCATTACGAAGAGATTTGGCTACGCCTTCGAGAAGCCTCCGGAATCATTCCATCCACCGTTCCTTGATCTTGGCATGATCGAGGCAGAAATTTCCGTTGACGGACCTGGCGGATCGATCGTCATGACACCGATTGAGGTCGAACACGGGAACATTCCAACGTTCGGATTCCGGATCGGTCAACTGGCATATCTTCCCGACGTATCCTCGATCCCCGGGAATGCCTGGCAGGACTTCGAAAACCTCGACTGCTGGATTGTCGATGCGCTCAGGCGGCGTCCCCACCCCACACATTCCCACCTGAGCCGGACTCTCGAATGGATTGAACGCGCAGCGCCGCGCCTGGCGCTGCTGACCAACATGCACACTGATCTCGACTACAAGACAATTTGCCAGGAGACCCCGTCCAACGTAGCGGCAGCATACGACGGACTCAGGATCGAATATCCTGATCCTGATTCATGTTTCACATAATCGAAATCCTGCTTCCGGTCGTTTGCCTGACCGGAACGGGATACGTTCTGACGCAGAGATCGTTTATCAGTTCTGACCATGTGGACGGGCTGATGTGGTACGCCCAGTCCGTCGCCATACCCTGCCTTCTTTTTGTGGCAATCTCCCGCGTGGAAATTGAAAGTGTCCTTCAACCCGAATTCCTCGCCAGTTACTACCTGGCATCCACGGTCATTTTCTTTCTCGGATCGTTCGGTGCCCGCATTGTTTTCGGAAGGTCCCGGGGAGAATCAGTCGCCATCGGGTTTGTGACGCTGTACTCGAACAACGTCTTGGTGGGACTTCCGATACTGGACCGTGCCTATGGACCCGGATCCCTTGCTTCGGGGTTTGTCATTGTTTCGTTGCACGCACCGTTTTGCTACTGCATTGGTATCGTTGCTATGGAATTCGCCCGCGCCAATGGCAGGGGATTCACGGCGACCGTTTTCACCGCGACGAAAACCATGTTCTCGAATGTCCTCACCCTGGCAATCGTTTTCGGGTTCCTGGTGAACGTCGCGGAGACTCCGGTACCAGCGTTCTTTACTGCCGCGACAGAGTTGTTCGCTCAATCCGCCCTGCCCGTCGCACTGTTTTCACTCGGCGGTGTCCTGGTCCGATTCCATCTCAAGGACAGCCTCAGGGAAACAGTAATGGTCTGTTTCCTGAAACTGATCATCCATCCCGGGATCGCCTACCTCCTGGCAACAAGGGTTTTTGAACTCGATCCGGCCTTTACCCGAGCAGTCGTCGTCCTCGCCGCCATGGCGCCAGGCGTCAACGGCTACGTATTTTCGACCATGTACGATCGCGCCCGGAATACTGCAGCCTCTGCCGTTCTGGCCGGTACAGCACTGTCAGTTCTGTCTGCGTCTTTCTGGCTTGCCTTTCTAGGAGTTTGACCACCCGGCAGCCGCCTTTTCCCGGCTGGCTCCGGAGATTCCGTCGCGGTTTTGCGCCGAAATCCGCCTGCCGGGTCGCGACCTATCTCCGTTCGGGGCCGAAACGCGCGAACAGAGGCGCATTTGCCATGAAGAATACGAATATGGCGGCCGGTAGCACGAAGGTCTTGAAGTTGACCCAGGTGTCGGTCGACATCAGTCGCCATACACACTCATTGGCAATGGCGAGAGCCAGAAAAAACAGCATCAGTCGCCGTGTCAATATGTGCCAGCCTTCCGGTTTCAGTGGGATTGCGTCTTCCAGGACGTACTCCAGGTATGAACGGCCGGAAAGGAGCCCGACTCCGAGAATGCCGCCGAAGAACAGATAGACGATTGTCGGTTTAATCTTGAAAAACCGTTCATCATTAAACCAGATGGTCAACCCTCCAAAGAAAATGACCATGACGGCAACGACGAGTTGCATGCGCGAGAGTTTACCCGTCAACGTCCAGTGAACTCCGGTTGCAATCAGGAGCACGGGTATGAACAGCAACGTCGCAACGATGAATCCGCCATAGCTTTCCCCGAAGACAATGAATTCCTGGTCTTTCAATCTGGTGTACGCCAGGAAAAAGATCAGGACCGGTCCCAGATCCAGGGCCAACTTGACCCAGGAGTTCAATTTTTCGGGTTTGTTCATGATTCCTGAATCCTGTGATTGCAGCATCTCACCACGCAAATCGCGGTCAGTGGCTTTCGGCAGGGCCAGTCAAGGCCCGGGCAAAATCCCTTGCATCAAATGGCTGAAGATCGTCGAGACCTTCGCCGATCCCGATGGCATGAATCGGCAGTCCATAACGGTCCGCGATCGAAACCAGTACACCGCCTCTGGCCGTTCCATCGAGTTTGGTCATGATCAAACCCGAAACGTCTGCCGCCTTGGTGAAGACCTCGGCTTGGTTGATTGCGTTCTGGCCAGTAGTTGCGTCAAGAACAAGCAGGGTGTTATGCGGCGCACTGGTATCCCGTTTTCGCAGAACCCGGACGATTTTTTCAAGTTCTGCCATGAGGTCACGACGGTTTTGCAAGCGGCCGGCGGTATCGATCAGGAGAATGTCGGTGTTTTCATTCTCCGCCCGGGCCAGGGCATCGAAGGCGACCGAAGCCGGATCTGTCCCCTGTTTGGATGAATGCACGGGCACACCTGCCCTTTCGCCCCAGATTTCAAGTTGTTCAACCGCCGCAGCACGGAAGGTATCGCCGGCAGCAACGATGACTGACATTCCGGATTCCCGGAAGCGGGCGGCAAGCTTCGCCAGCGTGGTTGTCTTTCCGGAACCATTGACCCCGACGGCAAGAACGACCTGCGGTTTCTTTTCGTAGATCGGCATCGGAGTCGCCACGGGCTCAAGTATTCTGACGACCTCATCGGTAAGCAACCCAAGAACTTCAGCGGCCCCCAGGCGACGGCCCATCCAGTCCTCGGCGATCTGAGCGGTTATCCTTGAAGATACGTCGACGCCCAGGTCCGCCGTGATCAGCATGTCTTCCAGGTTTTCCAGCATCTGGTGGTCGAGAGTCTTGCGGGTTGATTTCGGCGATTCCCGCTTCGCGAACAGGTCGGGAAGTGCGCCCCGGGCGGAAACGTCTCGCCCGGATCCGGTTTGTTCCGGATGAGCCGGTCGATCGTCATCGTTCTGGCGCCCGCCTTCGTTCGAGGCGTCAGGGTTATCGGACAGTGCGTCCTCCACGCCTTCGCGCAACAGGGACGACGACTTCATCAACCGGTTGGTCAGTTTCGAGAGAACACTCATGAACCTTTCACCAGGGAAGGTGGAATGCCCGGACATCCGGCGGAAACGGGTGAAACCGGTTCAACTTGTTTCGGGCCAGTCGGTTTGTTCAAGCGACCAAGTCCAAGTCAGTCCGCAGTCTTCCGCGCTGTCGAACACGCGCCGGCGCGAACGCGCATGGGAGCGACAGGCTTCTTCCCGAAAGCCATCAGATTTCTTCCGGAAAATGTCTGACAACCAGCCTGATGGGATTTGGTGCCGCCTGACCCAGTCCACATATCGACGCGTCTTCCATGACTTGGCAGAGGTCTTCCAGCAGTTCCTGGTCCCACTTTTCTGACTGCATCAGCTTGACCGCCTTTTCGCAGCCCACCCGGCACGGAGTGCACTGGCCACAGCTTTCATCTTCGAAAAAACGAAGCATGTTGAGGGCAGCATCACGGGCGCGGTCCATGTGAGACAACACCACAACCGCAGCCGAACCAATGAACGTGTCGTGCGGTTGCAAGGTATCGAAGTCCAACGGGACATCATCCAATGTTGCTGGCAAGATACCGGCCGACGGGCCTCCGGGCTGGTAGGCCTTGAATTCGTGACCGTCCTGCATTCCTCCGCAATAGTCTTCGATCAGCTCCCTGATTGTCACACCTGCGGGCGCAATCTTGACACCCGGGTCGCGCACGCGACCCGACACCGAGTAACTTCGCAAGCCTTTTCGTCCGTTCGTCCCGTGTGCACCGAAGACATCGGGGCCCCCGCGAGCGATCTTGCAAATCCAATGCAGGGTTTCGACATTGTGGACGAGCGTCGGTCGATCGAACACCCCGACGGATGCGACATACGGTGGTCGATGCCTTGGCAAGCCGCGCTTGCCCTCGATTGATTCGATCATGGCGCTTTCTTCTCCGCAGATATACGCGCCGGCACCGCGACGGACCTCGATATGTCCGGGATCGACAACTCCCGCCTTTTCGAGTTTGCCGATCTCGGTTCCGAGAATCTCGAGGATAGCGGGGTATTCGTCCCTCACGTAGATGAAGCAGGTTTCGGCTTCGATCGCCCATCCCGCGATCAACATCCCTTCGAGAAAGACATGCGGTTCCCGCTCGAGGAAATAACGGTCCTTGAACGTTCCGGGTTCGCCCTCGTCTCCGTTGACGGCGAGATACCTGGGCCCGGCGTTCATCCGAACGAATGACCACTTGCGTCCTGAAGGAAAGCCCGCGCCACCCATGCCCCTCAACCCGCTCTCCTGAACGTCTTCCTGCAATTCATCGGGAGTCCTGGATCCGGCGCGAAGTGCCTTGAGTTCGTCGTACCCGCCTCCGGCAAGATATGCGGGCAGATCCTCGTAATCCGGTATGCGCGGATGGAAATCCCTTGCCCGAATTGCCGCACGGACTTTCTTCGGCGTGGCATGATCGATGTGATTATGCCCGATCTCAAGCGTTGGCGCGGTGTCGCAGCGACCCATGCACGGCGCCCGAACGACCCGGACCCCACCGCCGCTTTCGTGCTCACGTAACAGGTCGCGAAGCAATTCCTGCGCACCTGCAAGTTCGCACGAAAGAGAATCACATACACGAATAGTAATCCCCGGCGGCACTCCCTCACCTTCCTTGACGACATCAAAATGCGCATAGAAGGTCGCGACCTCGTAAACCTCTGCCTGTGACAGCTTCATCTCTTCCGCAAGTGCCGCGAGATGGGCGGCAGAGAGACATCGATACTCGTCCTGGATCAGATGCAGAAACTCGATCAGGAGGTCGCGCCGTCGAGGCCTGTCACCGAGAAGTTTTCGAATTTCCGACAGCGCGGAATCAGAGACCTGACGACCCTTGGGCCTGATTCCTCCTTTCCCGTTTCCCGACTTCCAGATGCCGCGGCGTGATGACTCCAGCATGCTCTGCCCTCTCGAAAATCCTGTCGCCATGTACGTGTTTCGACCGGTAACGACCATAGGAATCACGCGGCACATCCCGATCAGTTTCAGGTGTTTCGCCTGCTACACCCGGATTTCGCTCCCCGCCGGGCGGCTTTCAACAGGAATTCAACGGCGATTCAATCTTCGGAAGAGATCTCCCGGGTGGCACCCTCGTCCGGGCGACGAACACGCAAGTGACCGTCCCGAAACTGGATGTCGAATGACGAGGCGCCTCGCGCACCTGCCAGGTCAGTGATGACAGCGCCCTTGTCGTCGCCTCGCCGAACGAGCGCAAACCCTCGCTGAAGCGTCGCCTCATATCCCAGTGATTGCATCAGCCTTGCCAGACTATCCTGCCGCGTGCCCATTTGCTCCAGGGTCGATGACGTGGCCCGCTTCAATCCCTGGACATTTCTGGCAAGCAATGTCTGCAACTGTTCAATTCTTCGGAGAATCGTTGCACCCTGAATTCTCGATGCGGCAGCGGCAAACTTGCCTTGGCGTTCATGAAAACCTTGAACAAAACTCCGCTCCAGCCGGCTGCAAACGAGGTCAAGGTGCTGACCCTGCATGTTGACGTATTCAGCAGGGTTTGGAAGCGCCCGGTAGAGACCGGACAGCGATTTCCGGAGGTCTCCCGTGAGCCGCGCGAGCGCGCCAATTCGTCGGTCGTCGAGGGAGGCCATGCGCTCGAGCAACTCCGATTGAACCGGCACCGCCATTTCGGCAGCGGCAGACGGCGTTGGCGCCCGATGATCGGCAACGTAATCGACGAGAGTCGTATCGGTTTCATGCCCGATTGCAGAAATGACCGGAATACGGCTTGAAAACACCGCCCTTGCGACATTCTCGTCGTTGAAGCCCCAGAGGTCTTCGACCGAACCTCCCCCTCGCGCAATGATCAGGATATCCGGACGCGGAATTTGCCCGTCCGGCGTCAATGCGTTGAACCCGCGAACGGCAGACACGACTTCGCCAGGGCAATTCTCGCCTTGAACCGCAACCGGCCACAACAGGACATTTCTCGGGAAACGGTCACGAAACCGGTGCAAAATGTCGCGAATGACCGATCCGGTCGGAGACGTTATGATGCCGACGACTTCCGGAAGAAACGGCAAGGCCTGTTTGTGTTCCTGGTCAAACAGTCCTTCTGCCCGGAGTTTCTGCCTTCGTTTTTCCAGCATCGCCATCAAGGCGCCGATTCCTGCGGGCTCAACGGTCTCGATACTCAGTTGATATCGGGACTGCCCCGAGAAAGCGGTCAACTTGCCGGTCGCAACGATCTCCATTCCTTCTTCCGGGAAGTGTGTGAGCCTTCCAGCCGCGCCGCGCCAGATCACGGCTGACAGAACTTCATTCCTTTCCTTGAGATCAAGATACACGTGCCCCGCTGCCGACCGCGTCACCCGACCGACTTCGCCTCGAACACGGACGCGTCCGAATCGGTTTTCGATCTCCCGTTTGACCTGCCTCGAGATCTCCGAAACCGTATACTCCGGAACGTTTCCCCTTGATCCAACTGTCCCGAAATCATCGGAAAAACTCATTTCCCACCTCCTGCGGACGGTCGACTTGATCCATCGATTTCAGGTCTTTAGAACGACGATCATGAAACTCCAAGTCCATTGCGACACTCATTTGAACTCGGGGTCCCGCGTCCGGATCGAACGGATGCAATGATCGCCGGATTCTCCAGTTTCCTTGACAATGCAGCCGGCGTCTCCTGCTGTTCGGCGGAATTCACGGCGTTCCCGGGTTGCCGGTCCGTTTCGACCGGTGCCTTGGCACCGCCCATCGGTCATGTGCGTGACACGAAAGGACGGGCCTTCCTGACTGCGAATCCTTCCTGGAGCGCCCCGTTCAGCCGGATGGCTCACCGGTACCCGGCATGAACGTACTGGTTCTTGGCGGCGGCGGCCGCGAACATTCTCTCTGCTGGGCTATCAAGCAAAATCCCAGGTGTGACACCCTTTATTGCGCGCCCGGAAACGCGGGCATAGCCGAAGTCGCCATTTGCCGGGACCTGGACATTTGCGATCGAACTCAAGTCAGCGAATTTTGCAAACGGAAAGATGTCGAATTTGTGGTCGTGGGGCCGGAGGCTCCCCTGGCGCATGGAATTTCCGATGCGCTGAGATCGGACGGGTTGCTCGTTTTTGGCCCGGGACAGGCAGCTGCAAGCCTCGAGACTTCCAAGGCGTTTACGAAAGGGATTTGCGATTCAGCGGGGATTTCGACTGCCCGTTACGCGGTCTTTGATGACCCGGAAAAAGCGAGGGCCCATGTTCGAGAATGTGAACTTCCGGTGGTGGTCAAGGACGACGGGCTCGCAGCGGGCAAAGGTGTAACGGTTGCCCGGTCGGCAACCGAAGCCGTTGAAGCCATCGACGGTGTATTCGACAAACAGGATGGCGGTCGAAACCCGTCGAGCGCATCGGTTGTGATCGAGGAATTTCTCGACGGCGAGGAAGCCTCGTTTTTCGTTCTGACTGATGGCGAGACCGTCCTGCCGTTTGGAACGGCAAAGGACTACAAGCGCGCATTCGACGGTGATTCCGGACCCAACACCGGCGGAATGGGAGCGCTTTCACCGGCGCCTGCAATGACAACGGAAGTCGTACAACGTGCGCTGGCTGACATAATCCATCCGACACTCGACGAACTCGGACGCCGTGGAATTCGATACCAGGGGGTACTCTACGCAGGACTGATGATTCGGCATGGCTGTCCCAGCCTCCTCGAATACAATGTCAGGTTCGGCGATCCAGAGTGCCAGGTCCTGATGATCCGCCTGGGCGCGCAGGCCTTTGACGCGATGCATGCCTGTGCGAATGGCACGCTCCGGGATGCCCGGGTAAATTGGGCGCCTGATCACGCCATAACGGTTGTCATGGCGACACGTGGTTATCCCGGGCGGGTCGTCAACGGTTCGGCGATCAAGGGACTCGACAGTATCTCCGCAACGAGCTCACTCAGGGTTTTCCACGCAGCGACAGCGAGGTCCCGGGGCGGCCTGACGGCGACCGGAGGACGAGTCCTCAGCGTTACCGCGCGGTCAGACTCGGCACCTCGCGCCCGCAGAACAGTTTTTGAGTCAATCGGCCAGATCGACTGGCCGCAGGGTTTCTTCCGTAGCGACATCGGGGAATAGGCCGACGGATCCATCGTCAGAACAGGATATGCAGAAACCGCTGAAAGCAGGCCTGGCTCTTCGTGGTGCGAATTCCGCTGGCCGAGGTCAAGCGGAAGCGATCAGGGGCCTTCTTCGATCCAGATTGACAGTCCCGCGGGTTCGACTTTCCGGGCTCCGATCAGAAATCTCTGTGACGGGCGTTCAGGAACCGTCCCGGAACTGCCAGAAAAATTGAATGCGAATCCGATGTTTCCTCGATAGGTCACCCGGATGCCGTCGGGGGGCGGAGCGACAGGCAGGCCTGCCCTTGTCATCGCGTCAACCAACACTCTTCGCAAGCATTCCCCACGCGGTGTGATTCCGAGATAGGTCGCGCGCGCGTTGGCCAGGACAGCAGGATCACCGCAGCGAAATCCTCCCGAGAATCGTGCCATGACCGGCTCATCACTTTCAACATGTTCTCGCCAGCCCGTTACGGAAAACTTCCGGTCACCGAAATCGACCGCTTCCCCGTGCCAAGGAGGAAGGCTTTCGACTCTGCGAACGGTGACATCGATCAGGCGGCGAAAGGCGCCTGGAGCACCTTCACGAGGTGACTGCATCATGGAGTCGAAGCTTCCGCATCGCGCACCCAGAACGACCTGCGCCTGGTTGTCGAGTAAACGGGAGACGAAACCGTCGTGACTGATCACCATGTCTGGCACGAGCACGAGCCGACGACATGACAGTTCGGAGTCGGGACCAACAACATCGACATCGTTTCCGAGTTCGCGACAGCACCTGTACCAGTCCGCCGCGATGAACTCTCCCGAATACTCCAGTCCGTGCGGTAGGATTTTCTGTGCCCAACGAGACTCGTAATCCACGACCAGGGCGATCTTTGCCCTTGAACGGAATGTAGGCGGAACACGCTTACGCTCTGTCGCGACCTTGGCAATTTCATGGCGGGCACGGTCTGGAGTTCCGTCGAAATGGTAAAGGGCCGAGTGGAACTGTTCCTGTCCGAAGGGAACCTGTCTCCATCGAAAGTAGAGGACCGTATCGGCACCATGTGCGTAGGCCATCCAGGTCCACATCCTTACCGCCCCGTCGACAGGCACAGGATTGTACGACGCCCAATTGACCGGGCCGGGTTGCTGTTCAATGACCCACATTCTGCCGTGACCCTGTTCTCGATACATGTCGCAATGAAACCCCTGGTAGTCAGGTGCACCGATTCTCAGCCAAGAGGCCTTTTCTTCGATTGGCAAATGTCCTTCGATCAGGTTGCCGAGCGGGTAGCTGTCAAATCCCGCCACGTCGAGGTGAACTGCAGCCTGACGGTGGTCAAAGTCGTAGCTCCCCGCCATGAAGTTGTGGACCACTGGCCGTCCTGGCGAGTGATTCCTGATGATCCCGGCTTGCATTCCGATGAATCGTGCGACGCGGTCGGACGAATAGCGCATGAATTCAAGCTCAAGCGCCGGGCACGGCGCAGTTACCGAGCCGACAGGTAACGGAACCTCGTCAAAATCCCCGAAACGCCCACCCCAAAACACCGTGTTCCAGGACCGATTGAGGGTGTCGATGTCGGCGTAGCGACCTCGAAGCCAGCGGCGGAACCCCGATAGAGCGGCGGCTGAATAGCTGATCGCCGTATCATGATCGCCTATTTCGTTGTCGATCTGCCACGCCTGCACGGCAGGATGCTTTCCGTAACGTCCGACGTATTCTTTGGTGATGCGTTTGGCTTCTTCGACGTATTTCTCGCTGGAGAGGCAATAGTGCCGTCTCGACCCGGAGGTACGGGTCCGCCCGGCGCTATCGGCGGGCAGGATTTCGGGAAACTCCCGGACCAGCCAGTTGGGCGGCACCGCCGTTGGCGTACAGAACATGACTTTCAGTCCGGCATCACCAAGCACATCGAGAGCGCTGTCGAGCCATGCCCAGTCGAACCGGTTCCGGCAAATCTCGGTCAATCCCCAGGTGAATTCGCCGATACGGACCCAGGTCAGGCCAGCGCCGACCATTTGCCTGGCGTCATCCTCCCATCGGCTTTGGTGCCAATGTTCGGGGTAGTAACAGACGCCGAGTTCGGGTCGTGCCATTTGCGGCATCAACCTGTTCCGGGTTCGTACCGGCGTTCGATCCACTTCAGGAAACTGGCGCACGCAAGCGTGATCACGACATAGAGAATTGCCGCCGTGTTGAACGGCGCGAAGGGAAGAAAACTCGACGCCTGGAACTCGCGTGTTCTTTGGGTCACATCCCTGACCGACAAGATCGAAAGCAACGACGTATCCTTGATCATCGCGATGAATTCGTTCCCCAGGGGCGGGACGACGATACGAAGCGCCTGCGGCAGAATGATCAGTCTTGCCATCTGAATACGGGTGAATCCGAGGCTCTTTCCGGCTTCGGTCTGGCCTACCGGCACTGCCTCGATACCGGCACGGAATATTTCGGCCATGTACGCGGAGTAACCGACGGCGATCGCGATGATGCCGCGAGTCATGTTCGGAAGATCGATTGTTCCGTATGACGCCTCTTTCACAGCTCCTGAAAGGGGAAGTCCGATGTAGAGAATGATGACCAGCATCGGAATTCCCCGAATCGTATCGACAAAGAACTCCGATCCAACCGCAAGTGGATGCAGCCCATGCTGGGCACCCCCAAGCGTCAAAACCAGCAGCATCGCTCCGATAACCGTGAACACGATTGCAGGGGTCTTGGCGTCGCTCGGCAGGAAATCCGTTTCCCAGATGACAGGGTATCGCCCGTCGTGAGCAGACACGGGAATGAATGCTCCCGAAACGCTGTTTGCCGTGTCGACCTGTTCAAGTGCCGAGGGGACATCCGGAACGTTCCTGATTCGAAGGGACTGGGCTCCGCCTCCTGGATACTCTCCGAAACGGATCGTGTCGGCCAGCGATTGAGGCGTACCCTTGATAATGGCTATTCGTGCATCTGTGTTGCCGACGAGAACATAATTGTCTCTCGGCTGGGCCCAAAAGAAAGCTGCAACTGCAATGAGGGCAAGGCTGATTGTCGCGTAGACAGGCGTCGTCCGTGGTGTTTGCCTGAAGGTTTGAAGTCCGCTCCAGATCAATCCGAGAATGGCCGCAAGGACATAGGCGAACACCGTCGCCCTGAACGTGACCGCGATTCCCGTTGCGAACTCCCAGCGCGTAATAAACAGCAGGTAGAACAACAAGATGCCTGAGATGACCTGGAATAACTGACCGGCCTGCAGCCGAACCCGTTCCCGCCACCGCAACACACCGATGCAACACAGGAAGAAAATGCTCCCGTATACCGAAAGCCCGGCTTGGAAACCCAGAGCCAAACCGACCCTGGCTTCCGGCGTCAACACCCATGGCCTTCCGGTACGATCAATCAGAGTGGATTCATACTCGTTGACCGCGTGATACAGGCCGGCTTGCAGAAAGGACTCGGTCAAGGAGGGGAGAAATACGACGAGCGGCAAGACGACGATATGAACAGGAATGGCCAACGAGGCTACAGTATTCAACCACCCGGGCGCATCCTTACCGAGTACCCATCTTCGCGCTGCAAGAAATCCCGAAGCCAGAACAAGAAAAATCAGCACGAATGCGACAAAATGAGCGAGAGCATTGTCGCCCACACCGACGATCGCCTTGAGCGATCGCATGTATTTGCTGGATGAAACAAAGAGCAGGACAATGAACGGCGCCGCCGCAAAGAGCACGAGATTGCTCGGGCGGATCGACTTCAGACGTTTTCTAATGCCGGGATTCCTTTTTGGAATCCCGGCAGGATTCAATTGACCGAGAGACCGAGCAGGCCCTCATTGTCCGATCATTCGGCTGCCCAGTATTGTGAAATGAGCTCGTCAAGTTTGCCACTTTCGCGAATTGCCGCCAGACCTTCGTTGATCGCATCAACGACCGGGTCCCCTTCCTGCATGACGATCCCGAGAGGATCGGTCTGCAATCCCGTGATCCCGACGGTCAACTCTCCGGCAAATTGCTGCTCATAAGCGACAGCAGAGGTGCCGTCGATGACGACTCCATCGACATCTCCGTTTTGAACTGCCTGGATGGCTGCCGAAAACAAGTCATACAGATTGACGTTCTCGCGGCCCACGATTTCCTCGGCAAGGATCGCATTCGTCGTCCCTGTAACCGAGGCGAGCCGATGACCTCCCGCCTTGAAGTCCTCGATCGTCAGGCCTTCATCTTCGACCCGCAGCAATATCGCCTGGCTGACGACCAGGTACGGATCCGAGAAATCCATGGTCTTGTCGCGTTCTTCCGTGATCGACACACCGGACATGACGAGATCGAATTCCCCTTGTTGCAAGGCAGCGAATATCCCGTCCCACGCCGTGTTGATAAACTCGGGAATGCAATTGATCTCCTCGCAGATCGCATTCATGACGTCGATGTCAAAACCGACGATTTCGCCGGTAGCCTCGTCGATGATTTCCATCGGAGGATACGTCGGATCCGTCGCGATTCTGAAGATCCTTCCTTCGAGATCAACAGCCCAGACGGAACTGGCCAACAAGGCCGCCCCGATCAATCCACCAAAAAATTTCCAGATCATTTTTCCCTCCCGTTTTGTCATTGCGATGCGATTGTCCCCGTTTTGCATCGACGCCGCAACCCGTCGGTTCCCGAGAACGCAGCGCCAGATGAAAAACCGTCAAATCTGCTTTTCAGGCATTGTCACGATCAAGCCGTCCAGATCATCGGTTACCTGCAACTGGCATGTCAGCCGTGATTTAACCGGATCAGGGTCCCAGGCAAAATCGAGCATGTCTTCTTCCATGATGTCTCTTTCCGGCAATTTGTCTACCCATGCTTCGTGAACATAAACGTGGCAGGTGGCGCAGGCGCAAGCGCCGCCGCAATCGGCCTCAATTCCCGGAATGTCGTTGTCGCGAGCACCTTCCATGACAGTCAGGCCATTTGAAACCTCAACGACGTGTTCCGTACCATTGTGCTCGATGTAGGTGATTTTTGCCATGTTCGATCCTCAATGTCCGGAGGTGTCTCTTTGACGAAAACTGCTTTCGAAACGGCTGTGTAGCAAACCGCTCCGTGCATTCACAGTCGACTTGTTCCAGTTCTATTCCCCAAACTGAATCACTGAATGTGGCCGTGGCCAGCCCGCGCAGTTCCGCCGTTTATCATCGGGCTCTACAGTTGGCGATTCCTTATCATGCTGCGACGGAACAAGGCAGACGGAATTCTCATGCCTCGGCACATCGGGCTCACTGTTCCGCCTGTTCACTCCGTTTGATGCGCATACGCGGGTTTGAAGGAATCTTTTCGATGACGGGAATGCTGATTCCTGCAAGATGTGCTCGTCTCGAAAGGGTCGGCAGCAGGTCGAGGGTCAGCCTGTGCGCCATGACTGGCCGACGCGGTACATGCCCTGCTCGTCATGGAGCATGTTGCCGTGCTCCAGGTCGGAGGGTCCCGGCCCCATGAGCTTTGCACAGCGTTCCGCGATGGTACGCAACTCGCGGACGCGGGTCTCGGCACTTCGTCGACGTTTCTCGCGTTCCAGGCGTTCGCGTAATGCGATTGTGATCGCGCCGGTCATGGTCTCGCCGTTAACCCCGCCAACTCGCCTGCCAGGCGGCGCGTCTCGTCGTTCTTGATTTTCAGGCCGATCGCCTCCCCCGGTAGACGAAACACCGGGTTTCTACCCTGCGCGTATTGGCGAATGAAGGCAATGCTGGTCCGCAGCAGGGATTTCGTGCAGGTTTTCAATCCTGCCGGTCAGTCGTGGATGCCGGTGCAGATCAGTTGGCGCATGGTGCCCCTCCGGATCGGTTGCAGGTCCGCGTTCGCCTGCCGCAAGCGTCTTTCTTTCCTATGTTTAACCAGGAAAGTTGGCTGCGCCCGTTACAACGATCGCTTCCCGGCTCTTTGATCACGTAGCGATTCGTTCCTGCAGAAGAAGCTGGGCGATCTTGAAATCGAGCTCGCTGTCGATATCCACGCATCGTTCTTGCGGCATGACATAGGGTATGACATGACCTTCGAACAATCCTGAGGCCTTACGAAGGTAATCAGCGGAAATCACATAAACTGAACCCACATGCTCATAAACCAAGGGAGCCTGCTGACGCGCGACAACCGGACGCGACAGTTCCTTCGACACCTTTAGTGCGCCGGTCTCATCAAATTCGACCAGATTGAAGTAAGGGTTTTTCCTCGCAACGCAGCAAGACATGACCATGTCCGGTGACTGGGAATGAAAAAGTTCAACGGCTGCGGATATGTCCTCCTGAGTTCGTAACGGCGACGTGCAGTCCAGATCGAGAAAAACCGGGAATTGACCTATGAGTTCTTCAACAGCAGTCAGCGAATGCTGCCAGACATCCCATTTTGCCGCGGTGTCCGTGGCGAGGCTGTCCGGCCTCAGTCCGATCGGCAATGTTCCCCGGGCAAGGCCATGCGTGTAAATGTCGTCGCAATCGGTGGAAACAACGACGTGATCAATGCGATCTGAATCGAACAGGCAATCCAGCGACCAGTCAATGAGCGGACGCCCGCACATCGGTCTCATGTTCTTGCCAAGAACACCCCTTGATCCCTTACGTGCGCCGATATGGCCTACGATCATGCGAACTCCCCGGTCAGGAACCCTAGAAATCCCTGGACGCACACACCTCGGCAACCAACATGCAACTTGCTGCCGAATTGTCCAGCCGAGGTGACGACCGCGTATCGGGCCGGCTCACGTTCGGTGAATGGCGTGAATACCGCCCTTTCCCGTCTCGTCGCCTGCGTCCCGAAAAGGGACGGGTCAAACTGGCAGGCACTTCCAATTGACAGCCCGGTCCGGGATGCTCGGGATTCTGCACACGAACCGACCCTCACGTGCTGAACACCTCGAGACTGTGAGTCCGGCGAAACGCGTCATACGCAGGCAAACCCTGATTGTAGTCGATGCGAAGGCAGTTCTCATCGCCGAACAGTTCACGGAGCTTTTCCAGACGCATCAGCTCGAAGCCGTGATCGAGAAAACCGGCCTTGAGTTTGAAAAGCCTGACGCCTTCGTTCCAAAGATCCCTGACGCATTCGAGGCCTCGTTCGAAATCCCGGTTTGCCACCGAAAAGCTGAGCGGGATCGCCTTGCGCTGCCTGCCACCGACGAGTTCCGCTATCGAAGGGCCCGTGATTTGTCCGGTAATGACGAGGAGCCCACTCAAGTGTGCTCTTTGCTTCCGGGTGTCCTGAAAGGGACGCGGTCGGCTCGAGCCGATACCAGTTCACCTGTACCGGGTCCGCACCCGTGATGCACGGCCGAAGATGGACATGAAGTGTCGCCGCGCTGCTGTCAACGGTGCCCGAGACATCACCCGAGCCACGCGAGCACTCTGCGTTTCCCGGTATTCTGACAATGTGGACCCGAAGACCGGAAATTCCATGTGCCGACATTCAGGCAATCCATTCGCTAACCGGTGCCGCTGCCTCGTCGAGCGGTTGGCTGATGACGTCGATGAGTGTTGGGCCGGGATGGTCCACGGCCCGCCTTAAAACCGCTTCCATGGCGCCGGGATCCTCAACGCGCCATGCCTTCAATCCGAATGCCTCGGCAACTGACTTGTGATCGGTACGGTCGAAGTCGACCGAAAAATAGCGCCCGCCAAAGCCGGTCTTCTGCCCAGCCTTGATCCAGCCGTAGACCGCGTTCGAAAAGACGATGAAAATGATCGGCATGTTCCTGCGTACTACGGTTTCCAGTTCGCCGCACGCAAAACCGAAACTGCCGTCACCCATCAGGGACACGACTGTTCTGCCCGGTGCGCCGACGGAGACACCCATTGACGCCGGCAGCGCATAGCCGAGCGCACCATGTGCACGGTTCGAAAACAGCCGTCGCCCCGATGACCTCAATTCATAATAGGCAGAGATATATGGGCATGGGGTCCCGGGGTCGCCGACGACGATTGCATCGTCATCGAGCACGGAACGGAGCGCGGCGATCGTACGTTCCGGCCGGATTGGCCGTTCGAGACTGCCGGAAAGCGCATGAAATGCATCCCACTTTCGCGCCTTCAGTGGCGCAACAACTGCGGCACCACCGAATCGCCGTTCCGGATAGCGGACTTCGAATTCCCGGTTCAGCGCCTCGAGTGCAAGACGCGCATCGGACACGACTGCAACCTCGGTCTCATAGGATGCTCCGATGACTTCGGGATCACAGTCGAAGTGAACGATCCGCGTGCCCTTCACGGGATACCGCCAGAGTTCCGTCGTAACAGATCCGGCGCGGCAACCGATGAAGATCACGAGATCGGCGGCCTGCACCAGTTCCCGGGTGGCTGGCACACCACCGTTCGAACCGACGACGCCTACGCAGTTCGCGTGCGTCTCAGGGATCGAACCCTGCCCCGAAATCGTCGTTGCGACAGCGATATCGAGAGCCTCTACGAAAGTCCTGAGCGCAGCTTCGCCGCCGGACGACACGATTCCGCCTCCGCAGACGATCAGGGGAAAAGACGAGGAAAGGATGGCGTCAAGGGCGGCTTCGAGAGCGGCAGAGTCGGGACCGAAGGGGTGCGCAGGAAAGGTTGCGTGGGCCGGGTCCGCCCAAATGTCGTCTGGATTTGCCTGACCTCTCAGGACGTCGATTGGAAGTCCCAGATGCGCGGCGCCAGGTCGCCCGGTAGTCATCTTGCGGAAAGCGGTTCGCACCATATCGGGAATCGTATCGGCATGCTGAACAACCGCGCTGAACTTGGTCAAGGGGCGCATCAACCCCTCCTGATCCAGTTCGGTCAGAGGATAGTGACCCTTTGATCGCGTCCCGACATCCGAGGTAATTGCGAGGACCGGAATCGAGCTCTCGTTCGCTTCTACCAACCCCGGAAGAATGTAAGTGGCCCCGCCGCCTGAAGGGCCCTCACAAACACCGACTTTTCCAGTCACCCTGGCATAGCCATCGGCCATGTAGGCTGCATTGCGTTCATCGCGGGTCAGAATGTGCTCGATATCGTGGTCAAGTCGATAGAGTGAATCATAAAATGGAAGCGTCGTGTCTCCGCAAAGTCCGAAGACATGGCGAACTTCGTGTGCCTCAAGCATGCGCACTAGGATGTCCGCCCCTGACAACGTGTTGGGTTTGGCAGTTTCAGGCACGATTCACCTTCCGCCGTTCGCCGAAAAGCTGCATTGACAATAATATGCAAACCTGTATGCAGAATGATATACGTAGTCAAGCGGTGATGCGACAAAGATCTTGGTACATGCGAAGGAAGCGCAAGTCTCGAATACCCGTGGACCGTTCACAGGTTCTCTCGCTTCCCTGGCTGCAGGCATCATATGCGACAGGGTGACTGTTGACGTCTGGAACCAGGCTCTGCGGGTGATCCTCGATACCATTGGAGTCCTGGCAGCTGCTAGTCATCCATCCCTGGCATCGGCGTCGCGAATTGGCGCGTTCGCAGAAACCCATGGGAGAGCAGGCCCGGCCACGCTCGTCGGGCGCAATCGAGAGGTGGACGTCGTTCGCGCCGTTTTTGCAAACGGGACACTGGGATACGCGATTGATTTCGAGCCCCTTCATCCTGAAGCCATCCTGCATCCTGCGTCCTGCTGCCGTGGTCGTACCTGTCACACTGGCGCTGTCGGAGGTGCACCACAAGAGCGGAACCGAAATGATCACCGCTGTGAGTCTTGGCTGTGAGGTGCCGCCTTACAGGGTCTCCGTGGCCCTTGGTCCTCGTGAACTCTGCGCGCTGGGTTTCCATCCTTCTGCGGTGGCAGGGGCGTTCGGTGCGTCTGTCGAATCTGCCTACCTCCTGGAGCTCGACAAGAAAACAAGTGTGCGTCCGCTCGGGCTTGCGGCGCTACAGGCTTGCGGCCTCCTGGCCTGGCAGGACGATCCCTGCGAGAACGCGCGTCCATTTCAGATTGGGGTGGCTGCGCACAATGGAGTGAAAGCCGTTTTGCTTGCAAGTCAGGGTTTTGGCGCGCCGGACCGTGTTTTCGACGGCGGACACGCGGTTCTGCGGGCGTTCAGCCGTGCGGCAGACCCTGCGCCGCTTACCGACCAACTCGGCGAATCCTGGATCGGAATCATGCAGCTGGCGATCAAGCCGTACCCATGCGTGTCATTCCTTCACCCGGCGCTTGACGCACTCGAGAAACTGCTGGAGCGGGGACAGATCCACCCCGACGAGATCGAAAGCATAGAACTGCGGTTTGCCGGTTCAGGGGCGCATTGCCTCAATGACAACCCGCTCAATGGGCATTGTGCACAATATATCCTTCCGGTCCGCGCTGTATCCCGAACTCGTCGGAGAGGTGCTGGTCGTCATGCAGGATTTGGCGCAGGGAAGCGCCACGATGATTCTGGTCACGCACGAAATGGCCTTAGCGCGCGACGTTGTGGACGACGTTGCCTTCATGGATTCCGGGACAGTGATCGTCGAAGGGTCCCCTTGGGAATTGCTCTTCAATCCCGAAAATGATCAACTGAAGACTTTCCTGTCACGCTTCCACGGCGAAGGAAACAAATCAGACGGGACCGCATGAGAATTTTATGGATGTGAGTCTGAAGTATGGCAAGCGAACGGAGTGTTGTTGATCGGGTTTATCTTGAAGTCCGGGCGAAGGCCGTGGGTTTCGAGTTCAAGCCGGATGAGCGCATTAACGAAATCCATCTTTCGCGAGAGGTCGGAACCAGCAGGACACCATTGCGCGAGGCTCTCAACAGACTCGTTGCGGAAGGATTCCTGACCTACAAAACGGGTCAGGGGTTTTTCTGTCGCTCGCTCGACCCCACAAGCATTCTGAATCTCTACGAGGCTCGCCAGGCCATCGAGTGCGAGGGCGTTCGCCTCGCATGCGCGCGCGCGACGGAAACAGACATCGGCAGGATTCGGGCGTTCCTGCTCGAAATCGAGCCGGTCTACCAGGGTGATGCCGAAGTCTGGACGCTCGTGGACCTGGACGAGGAGTTTCACATGCGGATGATCCAATTGTCGGTAAATGCCGAGTTTGAGCGAATTTTGTCGAACCTCAATGCCAGGTCGCGTTATGTTCGCTGGATTGACATGGAGACTCGGCGCTCAATCACACCGGCCGCTCACATGCGGATTGTCGAAGCTCTGGAACTTCGGGACGCCGACAAGGCTGCGACACGGATGAGAGAACACATTTCTCGCCGCCAGGAAGAAGCCATGGAGGCCGCACGACGCGCCTTTTCCCGTCTGTATGTTGGCGATAGTTTCACGCGAAGGAGTCCCTCGGGCTCCGTTCGTGCCTGATCCTGGCCAAATTCCGGAGTGCGCCACCGACAGCGAGATGAATTTCGGCGCCCGCTACGATCGTTCCCAATCCGCAATTCCGCCTGGTATGACCCGAAACAAGGGATGAACCTTGGGCGACGCCTCTGTTTGCGCTTTGAACCACCCGGGTGCGCGGCTCATGAGCTTTGTCGTCAAGTGACGCCACTCGAAGTCAATTTGACCCGCCGGCACATCGATTTGATCGGTCGATCCGACAGGTAGGATCTTTCCTGAATCGAACCCGAACCCCCGCTCAACAGACTCGGCGTGCACCACCCTGAGGTATTCAGCGATGAATGAAATCGGAGAGAACTGCGCGCGGAATCTGAACAACTGGGGATGGTGCCGGTATCCTTTCGTTTCGTCGTTCAGAACCGCCTGGGCAAGCAGCGCCTCCCGCCACAGCGCGACCAGCCCGCATGAGTCCAGATGCATGGGATGAAGGCTCCAGAGACGCATCACTACATAATGGATTCCGTGTAACAGCCGGACCATGCATCGAACCAGATCGATCAGAACAGGGTCCCCAAGATGTGCAGTGGGCACAATGGCAAAATGGCGCAATTCTGTCGGCGATTGCAGACGATCGTGCGTGGCCGAATTCACGAAATTGGTTGAACGACGAGTTGAAGGCAACGTAGGGCACGGCGGGACACGGTGACTGGCAACCGCGAATTCCATTTGAAACTCAACAACCAGGGAATTGCACGTGCACGAAACGGAACTTCAGGTTGCTCTTGCCGTTCCGACCCGGAACGGGAATGTGGCCCGACGCCAATTCTGACAACGTCGAGCCACTGCATGTTGACGAACCGGGTCATTTCGAATGACCGCAATATTCAACCGTCGCTCAATTTTAGGCGCAATCCCGAAATCCTCTTATCAATGTTGTCCATTGTTTTCGAGATCGGGAATGTCCGGTTGAATTCGGCCTCACTATTGAGCTTCGATGGACAGACCGACAAATCTTTCGCCACCATCTCCCCTTTCGACCAGAACAAGAACCGATTCTTGTCCCGCGTCGCGCTTGTCCTTGAGCACGCTCGCAACATCCCCCGGTAGCTGGACGTCCTCGTTCCCGACCTTGGCTATGACATCGCCAGCGCGGATACCCTTGGAATATGCTTCGCTCTCGACGTCGACGTCGGTAATCACGACGCCGTCCGCTTCTTCTTCAAGTCCGAAGGTCTCGCGATGGGTATCGGTCAGTGCCGAGAGTTCCATTCCGAGCAAGGTATCCATTTCAGGTTCCTCGGGTGAAAAGGCGGCTGGCACGACACGGTCACGCTCGGCGTCCTCCCTTCGACCCAAAACGACGCTCACGGTCATTTCTTCACCGTCACGGAAAATCGTCACAGGGACGTCCTTGCCGATTTCGGACCTCCCAACCAACCGGACCAGTGAGCGCACGTCTTCGACGTCCGTCCCGTCCAGAGACAGAATGACATCACCTTGCTGGATACCCGCGTTCTTGGCGGGGCCGCCATCCATCATGTTGGTCACGAGGGCGCCGTCCCGGCCTTCCAGCCCGATCGCTTCGGAGATCTCGGGATCTATGTCCTGGATGGAGACGCCAAGCCAACCTCTGCGCGTCTCTCCATGGTCAAGCAGTTGCTCGACGACGGGTGCAACCACGTTAGACGACATCGCGAATCCAAGTCCGATCGAACCACCAGTCGGCGAAATGATGATCGTATTGACCCCGATGACCTTTCCGTCGAGACTGAACAAGGGACCTCCGGAATTGCCACGATTGATTGCAGCATCTGTCTGGATGTAATCATCGTAAGCGCCGTCGAGGGAACGGCCGCGGGCAGAAATGATTCCTGCAGAAGCGGAAAAGCTTTGACCGAGAGGGTTGCCAATCGCCACGACCCAATCACCGACTCTTGCTTCGTCGCTATCCCCGAATTCGAGAATTGGCAGTGGTTCGTCGACACTTACCCTGAGCAAGGCGATGTCGGTCTTGGGGTCCGCGCCGACAACCGTCGCCTCAGCCGAAGTTCCGTCGAAGAAGTCGACCTCGATATCCGAAGCGCCACTAATGACGTGATTATTGGTAACGATGTAGCCATCACTCGAAATAATGAACCCGGATCCGAACGATGCCCTTCTTCGCAGCCCCTGATCCGGTTGCGTCTGCTGATCACGAAACTCGCGAAAAAAATCTTCGAACGGAGTTCCCTTGAACGGATTGGGTATCCGGCCGGAAAAAGGCTCTACTGCCTCGGCAGTCTGTGTAACTGTCACGTTGACAACAGCTGGATTGAGGTCCTCGATGAGGTCAGCAAAGCTTTCGGGAACATACGAGGCATGCCCGTACGGCACCTGAATCAACAATAGCGCGACCACCGCTGCCCCAAACCCACGGCATGGTCTTGCCCACGCCGCGGCCAAATCTCCGACTGCTGCCCCAAGCATCCTGATCCTCATGACACGCCTCCATTGGTTTCGTTTGACACTCGATGATCCTCAATTAGTCATTGACCGGGCAAAGTCAAAATCGCGCATCGTAAATTCAACGTGAAACCGGGAGAGGTAGCCTTTTGGCGGGAGCTACTGGACGTGCCTCAAAGAGATTCCGGGACGTGGCAGATAATTTCCGGAATGCCGGGTCTCTTGACCAGGCCGGGACAAGGGTCAACCCCAATTCTTGGCAACCCAGACGAGTGCGGCCCCCAAGGTCATGATCAAGAGACCCGCAATTCGACGCTGATCCTTTCCCAACCGGCCAATCGCCTTGATAACGTCCTCGAGGCGCATCGGGATGAGCACGAGTACCAATCCCTCGACAACAGCAACGACGCCGAGGCCCAGCACCAGATCGCGCATTGCCTACTCTCGAATGGCATCGGACTTCAGATAATCGAAAAACTCACTATCGGGAGAAATGACCAAGGTGGAATTTTCCCCCTTGAGTGAATTCACGTATGCGTTGAGCGATCGATAGAAGGCAAAAAACTCGGGATCGCGGCCATAGGCTTCGGCGAAGATCGCGTTTCGAAGTGCATCCGCTTCTCCGCGAATGATCTCCGATTGTTTTCCTGCCTCGGAGGTCAACTCGACCACAGTTCGGTCGGCCTGCGCCCTGACTTTTTGGGCGGCTTCCTTTCCTCGGGCAATTTCATCGGCAGCCTCTCGCTCCCTTTCGGCCCGCATGCGTTCGAAAGTCGCCTCCAGATTTTGCTCAGGCAAATCTGCTCTCTTGATGCGAACATCGATGATCTCCACGCCCAAGGCTTCCGCTTCTGTCCTCGCTCCGTCCCGGATCAGGTTCATGAGAGCGGCACGGTCCGCTGAGAGAACGGAGCCAGAGGTTACACCACCAAGTACCTCGCGCAATTGCGCGTTCAGAATTCTCTCCAGGCGCGGTTCCGCACCTCCGATCCCACTGGTACCCACGGCCCTGCGAAACTGTACACTGTCCTTGATTCTCCAGCGCGCAAATGCATCGACAACAAGGCGTCGGTCGTCGAGGGGCGTGACCTCCACTTGTTGGGTATCCAGAGGCAGAATACGATCATCGTAACGGACGATCTCCTGAACGATCGGAATCCTGAACGACAGTCCCGGGTCTTCCTTGACGGACAGGACCTGCCCGAACTGCAGGACAAGCGCCTTTTCGCGCTCGTCGACTATGAAGATCGCTGACAATAGACCAAACCCGATCACGGCCAGAACAGGAATAAGATATGCTGCACGTGTCATTCTGTTTTTCCCATGGTTCAGCCGGTCAGCGGTCCGACTTTCTGATTTCGTTCAACGGGAGATAAGGTACGACGCCCTGGCTGTTTTCGGCACTCTCGTCGATGATGATCTTGTCCACGTCTGCCAGAACCTTTTCTATGGTTTCCAGGTAGAGACGCTTGCGGGTCACTTCCTCCGCCTTCGAGTATTCCTCGAGGACCGCCAGAAAGCGTGACGCCTCGCCTTCTGCTCCATTGATGACCTGGGCTCGATATCCTTCGGCTTCCTGTTGCAAACGCGCGGCTTCACCGCGGGCTTCCGCGACAACCTGGTTGGCGTACGCATCTGCCTGTTTTTCGAGGGTGTCACGGGTTTGCTCTGCTGCTTGAACTTCGCGGAAAGCGTCGATGACATCTCGCGGTGGGTCGGCCTTGTCAAAGTTGACACGGATTATGTTGACACCTGCCTGGTAGCTGTCGAGCGTTTCCTGGATCAGATCCTGCAATTCCTGCGCAATGAGTCCACGGTCACGGTTGAGAATCGGTGCAAGATTCGACCGTGCAATGATCTCGCGCATTGCCGATTCCGACACTGCCCTGATCGTGTTCCCGGGGGCAGCAAGATTGAAAAGGAAGCTCGGCAGGTCCCGAATGTTCCAGACTACCTGAAAATCGATGTCGACGATGTTCTCGTCGCCGGTCAGCATAAGACCTTCGTCGGACCGCACACCGGTATTGACGCCAATGTCTTCGGTATTTTCCCGCGTAACCGGAAGTATCTCCTTCCTGACGACCGGCCAGGGTGCAAAGTTCAGGCCCTCGGTGCCGGTCTGGTAATATTCGCCGAAAAGCAGTTCTACCGACTGCTCAGATGTGTCGACGCGGTAAAACGACATGAAAAGCCAACCGGCGATCAAAACGAGAATGATAAAGATCAGACCGCCGCGATTGATCCTGGGACTGCCGCCACGGTCGCCACGTCCCCTACCAAACCCGCCACGGCCTCCCATGAGCCCCCGGAGTCGTTCCTGGCCCTTGCGGACGAATTCGTCCATGTCGGCAATATTCTGATGATCTCCGCCTGCTCCTGGACGCCGATCACCTCCACGCTGTCCTCTGCGGTCATCGCCACCGCCGGGGAATCCTCCTCCCCAGGGGCCACCTGAATTATTGCCTGGCATGCTTGCTGTTAACCTCCCGCAGTAGCGCGACGAATCCAATCCGAATCGGCCATGTCCGTCACTTCGCGTTGCTGACGATACATAGCGAAAACTGGCAGGAATTATCCAGTTCTAATTGAGTAGCAGTTATCATGCCCAGTCTGCACCCAATTCGTGGAACGAACTGTTCACATTTGCGTGGAGTCTTCGCCATGATATGCGAATGTCCGCTCCGGGTCTGGCCTCGGCAATTGAACACAAGGCCCTTCGCGCCGGGATGATACGGATCATTGACGATGTCAAATCCCGACGATCGATAGCGTCCCCTTGGCCTGGATCGCCGCACAACTCCTCGATTCCCGCCACCGGTTATTTCGGGTTTGTTCCGGATGTGTTCAAGGCGGTGCGTCAACTACCGGGATCCCGTTATCGAGTGGCAGGAGGCCGGACCGTCTCGTCGAACCGTAACGATTCGTTTGAACGTGGCGTTGGCTTGAACGCGCTCGTCTGCAGGGGACTCCGGATTGAATCAGCAACAGCTGCCGGTCGGTTTGAGTTCGGGGTTGTTGTTGCGTTGGCCGAGTTCGAAAGAGATGTCTTCCGGGAGTGCACCATGTCAGGACTGGCGGCCGCCCGCGCCCGCGGTCGCCAGCGAGGAGGGAAATCAGGTCCTACGAAAGCCCGGATCCGCTTTCGTGCACTGCGGCCCCCCAGGTGTCGTTCAAGCGAATTCCACCTGGCCATGGGTCCGAGGGATCGAGGAGATGTTGATGAATACCTGTAATCCAGGCGCGCCCGGAAACCTCGGGAATGACCGCACTTTCGCCGTTTACGCGCGTCTTTCCGATTATTCTTCCGGTGAATTCAGATCCGATTATGGACACGGCTTTCAGGCACTCCCCCACCTTGAGCTGGCCTCTCGCGTGCAGCAACGCCAACCTCGCGGATACGGCGGTCCCGGTTGGAGAACGATCAACCCTGCCTGGCCTGATGACCACTGCCGAACTGCTGCGGACACCGTCCGGATACGGTTCGACACTTCCGGCAAACAGACAAAACGATATTCCGGACAGTCCGGGCAGTTCAGGATGGCTAAAGGTCAGCTGCTCTTTGGCCGCGGTGACAATCCGTGTCCCGATTTCGGCGATCATTCGGGCTTCATCCTGGCGCAACTCGAGGCCAAGGTCCCTGGCATCGACTATGACGAAACTGTCGCCACCAAACGCAACGTCCACGGAAATACTACCAGGTCCGGGAAGTTCGAGTACGGCGTCGAGTTGATCAACGAACGAAGGAATGTTCTGGAAGGTGATCCGAAAAGCCTTTCCGTCCCGACATTCGGCCCGAACACGAATGAGGCCGCCGGGCGCTTCAATAGTGAAATGGGTCACGGGCTCGATCATCGGAATCATTCCGGTCTCGAGCAAAACCGTGGCCACGCAAATCGTATTCGAACCCGACATGGCAGGATTGTCTTCGGGTTCCATTATGATGAAACCAATCTCCGCCTCCGGGTGCCTTGCAGGCACGAGCAGATTGACGTGTCGAAAAACACCTCCACGCGGTTCGTTGAGAAGGAAGTTTCTCAGATTTCCATCATCAAGAAGCCAACGCCTCTGTTCCCAGATCGACTCTCCCGGCGGCGGCGGTACCCCGCCGACAATGACGTCGCCAACTTCACCCTCCGCATGCGCAGAAACAACATGGATGACACGATTGCTGCGCACTCTGGTGCCTACGATCCGATTTGAAGCGCGGGGCGCGCGTGACTCGCGGCCAGGGGAACGATTCCCAGTCCTGGCCGTTCTGAAACGCTCATCATTCCTCCCACCCGATCAGGAGCGTTCGGGGAAATCTCCATGTCACAGTAGGAATTGAAGTCGGTAGCCGAAAAGTACACGCGCGATGGCGTTGACAGGGCCAGATGGGCGATCGCCGCGGTTGCAACATCACCACCCCAGCTGTCTTCTATCGTCATGGCAATTCCCGCCTCGATGCAGATGTCCCTCAAAATCCGCGCCTTGGTCAGTCCCCCTACCCTCGATATCTTCAAGTTGATGACATCCATCGCATCGTTCGAAATTGCCCTGATCAGGTCGGCAGCGTCCGTGATAACCTCGTCGAGAATGAACGGCCGAGTGGTTCGCCGTCGGATAGACAGGCACTCATCGTAGGCTGCACAGGGCTGTTCAACAAAAATGTCCAGGTCTTTCACCGCATCAACGACCCTGGCCGCCTGAGCGCGTGTCCACCCGCCATTCGCGTCGGCAACGAGTACGCAATCGCCAGGCAATGAATCGCGCACCGCGGCGATCCTTTCGATGTCGTCGTCAGGGTTTCCGCCAACCTTGAGTTGAAAGCGGCGATATCCTTCGTCAAGGTATTTCCTGACCGAAACCGCCATCTCTTCCGGCGTACCTTGGGAGATCGCCCGATATAACGCGACGGAGGGTTGAAGCTGACCTCCAAGCAACGCGTGCAGCGGTCGATCAGTAACCTGGCCGACAATGTCCCAGAGGGCAACGTCCAGGGGCGACTTGACGTAGGGATGGCCGCGCAAGACAGAATCCATGACCTGGTTGACGTGATTGATGTTTGTCGGGTCCGCACCGATCAGATGAGGGGCAATCGTTGCGATCCCGGTGCGAACACCAGGTGCGTACGACGGCAAATAAACCGGCCCGAGGGGACAGCATTCACCGAATCCGCTTATTCCCTCGTCGGTCTCGATCTCGACAATCGTGCTGTCAAAGACCTCGACGAACTTGCCGTCCGCCCATGCGTATTTCCCTTCCTTCAGGGGTAAATCGACTTTCCAAGCACGAATCTTCGATATTTTCATGTGTCCTGTTTCCCGACGTTTCCCACTTCACAGGCTGAATTCCCTGCCGACGCGCGGTCCTGGCAGTCTTCAAACAAAAATGCATTGCGTCAACTGCGCTCCCGGCTCATGGCACCCATCCAGTTCATCCATTAAATCGACCTCGCCGGGCGAGCCATTGTCACAAGCTCCTCCGCAGCCGTAGGATGCACGGCGACCGTGCGATCAAAATCGTCTTTGGTCGCACCCATCTTGACCGCGATTCCCGCCAATTGAATCATTTCGGCGGCGCCCGGGCCAACGATATGGCACCCCATAACTGTTTCGGTGGGTTTTGCGACGACAAGTTTCATCAGCATGAATTCGTCACGTCCGGACAAAGCAGCGGACATGGGGCGAAACTTCGATTCGTAAACATCGAAACCCGTGGATCCGGACCCGTCAAACGCCGCCTGTTCCTCGGTCAATCCAACCGTTCCGGCTTCCGGTTGCGTGAATACCGCCGTTGGAATGATCAAGTGATCCGGTTTCGTCGGGATTCCCTCAAAAACGGTCCGGACAAACGCAACTCCCTCCCGAATTGCAACAGGCGTCAAGTTGACCCGATTGGTCACATCTCCGATTGCGTAAACCGACGGTACGGACGTCCTTGAATAGGCATCAACCACGATTTCACCCGTTGCACCAAATTCGACGCCAATTTCCTTGAGGCCCATGCCACCGGAGTTCGGGTGCCGCCCCGTTGCATAAAGCACGATGTCGGCGTGGTGTTTCTCGCCGTTCGAATCCGTCACCAGTATCCCGGTGCCGGATTTCCCGATCGATGCGACATTCGTCTCGAGACACAATCTGACGCCTCGACTGCGCATTCCCTCGGCGACAGTCTGGCGGATCCCACCGTCGAACCCCCTCAGGATCTGCTCGCCCCGATAGAGTTGGGTAACCGTTGAACCGCACCCGTTCAGGATGCCGGCGAATTCGCATGCAATATATCCGCCTCCGACAATGAGCGACCGTGACGGAAGCCTGTCCAGATGAAATACCTCGTTCGAGGTGATTGCACGACCCGCTCCGGGCACGTTTGGCACGAAAGGAGACCCGCCCGTTGCGACAAGAATGTGCTTCGCGACATATTGATCTCCGGTTGCAAGCCTGACCGTATGGGGATCGACGATCTCTGCCCGGCAGTCGCAGACTTCGACTCCCACCTTTCCCAGGTTGGAACGGTATATCTCCTCCAGACGTTCCAGTTCACGATCCTTTGCCGCGATCAGGGCGTTCCAGTCGAACACACTGTCTCCAACCGACCACCCGAAACCGCGCGCGTCTTCGAAGGCCGAGGAATAACTGGATGCGTAAACAAGGAGTTTTTTCGGTACGCATCCGCGAATGACACAGGTACCGCCCATCCGGAATTCTTCCGCGAGAGCGACACGTGCTCCGGTTTCGGCGGCAATCCTTGCAGCACGAACACCACCGGATCCGCCACCAATGACAAAGAGGTCGAGATCAAACATCGGATTGATCAAATGTCTTCGCAGCGCGGACCCACCCAAACGTACCTGTTGGGCGATGGACCCAGCACCGTGCTTCAGCAAATGACGACGCGCCCATCCCTGGCTCCCACTGCACACTCGCTTGCCATGTTGACGAACAGACCGGTTTCGACGACACCGGGAATGCAGTTCAACAAGCTATCGAGTTCACCAACTTCGCGGATCGTGCCCAGATGCAAATCCAGAATCGTATTGCCTTCGTCTGTGACGAATGGTCGTCCATCCCGTTCCCGCCAAGTCGTCGTGAAATCCGAAAAACCGCATGAACGAAGTTCGGCGCAAATCCTGGATTGTGTATCCAGCTTTCCGAACGGGATGATCTCGACAGGCAACGGATAGGATCCCAGGATATCAACCAGTTTGCTTTCATCCGCGATCACGACAAACCTCTCGGACGCCGCGGCAACGATTTTTTCGCGGAGCAGCGCGCCTCCACCACCCTTGATTAAGTCCCTGTTTGGGCCGATCTCGTCCGCACCATCGACAGTCACATCGAGCCGGCCGATCTGATCAAGATCCTCGACCCTGATCCCTGCGCCTTTTGCGACTCCGGCACTGCGGGCTGATGTCGCGGTTGCCCTGATCCTCAACCCTTCACGAACCCTTTGGCCGAGCAACCGAATGAAGATCTCGGCCGTCGAACCCGTTCCCATCCCTACTTTCATTCCGTTTTCGACTTGAGCCACGCCATGCCAGGCGGCTGCGGTCTTGGCTGCATCGGCGGGTTTGTCGGAACTTGCATTGTCCTTTTGACCGCGTCGGTTCCTCGGGTGGTCGGAATTGCTCATTGAAGTCACGCAAGCCAGCACCGGCAGTATCCGGTTTCAACCTTCAATACCAACGAATCGGTGGTCCGGTGCAAGTCAAAACCGACGTACACATCCATCGCAGTTTTTTCCGAAAGATTCGGCGGTTTTCTCTATGGATACAGGAGCGAAACGTATTCTGACGACCGGGAATTGACCCGGCTCGGGTCTGGTCGGCGGCGAAGAACGCCTCGCAAGACGGAAACATCTCCTGATGTATCGCTTCGTTTGTTTTTTGGAATGTGTTGTCACGCCGTATGCGTGGTTGTACGGGTAGTGAAAGTTGTTGTCCGGGCAGGAGTTTCCGCGTCCGGGAACGTCTCCAGGATCAGGTCGTGCCAAGTATTCACGCAGCCGATTCAACCGGGGTGGTAACCCAGCCCCGACAGACCGTGCATTTTCTTTCTTCTCGAGGACCGTGGACAGGAATTGCGCAAACCGATCAGAAAACGCCGGTAACGGACGCTCTTCGGTTGTGGATTCGGGCGAAAGATGATCCGGCAGGCATTGATGCCACCATGCTACGATCAGGCTAGCCAGATGTATCTCAGTGTTTTTGACATGTTCAAAATTGGGGTGGGCCCGTCGAGTTCCCATACAATGGGCCCGATGATCGCTGCCGGCCTGTTCCTCCGGCACATTCGTGACGGCCAGGTACCGGTCAAGCGGCTTCAATGCTCACTTCACGGTTCCCTTGCCTTTACCGGCAAGGGGCACGGAACGGACAGAGCGGTAATCCTTGGGTTCGCCGGGTTCAAACCGGATTCTTTCTCCTTTGAAAAGGCCATTTTGGAGTTGGAGGAAGTCAAGAAATCGGCAACCGTGAATCCGTCGGGATTCGGTAGTTTCGATTTCGACCCCGAGACTGACCTGGTCTTTGATTACGATTTGAAGCTGACCAGGCACCCCAACGGTCTGATCATGCGGGGCCTGGACGCGGTGGGGACCGTTGTCGTTGAACAATCATACTTTTCGATTGGAGGCGGATTCGTTCTGACAGGCGATGAATTCGATGCTGACAAAACGGACCATAAGACCTGTCCGGACGTTCCGTTTCCATTTCTGTCCGCAGCTGAATTGCTCGCTCAGGCCGAGACGAACGGCAAGTCCATCGCCGAGATCACGTTTGCCAATGAATGCACCCTGGATAATCCGGCCGCCGTTCGCGCCCGATTACTTCGAATCTGGCAGGCCATGAACGGATGCATTGATGCCGGCCTGTCCCAGGAAGGGTTGCTCCCGGGAGGCCTCAATGTTCGCAGGCGCGCTAAATCCATTTTCGATTCACTGGTTGCGGAAAGAGGTCGTAACGAGTCGACCCCCCATGTCGTGAATGACTGGATTTCAGCCTATGCCATGGCCGTCAACGAACAAAACGCGGCCGGGGCACAGGTCGTCACGGCGCCGACCAACGGTGCTGCCGGCGTAATTCCGGGAGCATTTCGATACTATCTCGATCACGTTTCCGGTTCCGACGAATCGGACTCGATTGACTACCTGCTCACCGCCGGAGCCATTGGTGCGATCATCAAGACTAACGCATCGATTTCGGGGGCAGAAGTCGGTTGCCAAGGGGAGGTTGGATCAGCGTCGGCGATGGCCGCCGCAGGGTTGTGCGCAATTCTTGGCGGTTCGCCGAAACAAGTCGAGAACGCGGCCGAGATCGCGCTCGAGCATCATCTCGGCATGACTTGCGACCCGGTCATGGGCCTTGTGCAGGCGCCATGTATCGAGCGGAATGCACTCGGGGCCATAAAGGCAATTTCGTCCGCTTCCCTTGCTCTTCGGAGCGATGGCGACCACCTCATTCCTCTGGATGCCTGCATCGAAACCATGCGGCAAACGGGTATCGACATGAGTGACAAGTACAAGGAGACCTCGACCGGAGGGCTCGCCGTCAACACTCCTGTTTGCTGACCGGGCGGCACACCGGACCAGCCTGCACGCGTTTGCCAGTTCATGCGCGCAACACCTGAACAACCGTCTGCAATTCGCTCCGGGGCAACATGATCAGAAGATTTCCGTGGTCGACCGTGATTTCGAGGCAACGGGCGGTCGTCAAGTTGGAGGTTCCGATCATCCCTGAGGGATGGAGTTCAAGGCCGTCCAGGGGCCACTTCAGTCCCTTGCTTCGCGCTGAAACCGAACTGAACGGAAACAACGAAACAGTCGTATTTTCCGGTATCGGCATTTCCAGGGTTGGCGGGACTCGAAAACTGACTTCATGCCGGGCAATCAGCAAGACGGGATGGTTCGTGTATTTTGCCAGGGAAGCGAGTGCCGCCAGTTCATGATCCAGGCGAAATCCAGTGAATCCGATACAGACGGTTAACGGTGCGGCAACATGTGAAAGGCACTTGTCAAAATCGGTCGTGTCTTGATCGTCAATTCTGACCAGTTTTTCCGGAAACCTCTCGCGAACCTCCGTCGAGATCGAGTCCAGGTCACCAACAATCAGGTCAGGCTCAAGCCCCAGCTCGAAAGCATCGTTCGCCGCGCCGTCCGCGCAAACGAGTACCGGGGCAATATCAATCGCGTCACGAATATCTCTTGCGGAGAAATCCCCCCCGCCTAGCAACGTGACGGCAGAACGGTATTCCTTTTTTCCGGTCATTGCCTTTTCCGACATCACCTGAGCGCACAACTCAGGATCCACTGATTGAAAGAGACCCTTTCAAATCATTGTACAGGGCCCCTGAACACATCGAAACCGGATTCAAACTGGATCTTGCGCTTCGGATTCCAGGTCGTACGGAAAACGGATGCGGAGAACAGCTCGCGGGCAGCCTCTTTGCAACGGCATTTTCATGCGGCGGCAGAATGTCTCAACCCGCGCAAATGGATACAGTCCATTCAACGGCCGGATTCGTCCCTTCCAACTCCCCTGAAAATCGAACGAAACGGCAAGGCCCATGCGATGCCCACCCCGACATATGTAAAAAACTCGACGAAAATTGATGGACGATCGAACATGTTGATCACGGTTACCGCCAACACGACATAGACCGGCAACCAGACAATCAGGATCATCAGGGCCAGGCGTCGTCGCGTTCGGAAGCGGAATTTCATCGCGTGGCAAACGGGTTTGACACGCAAATGACGTCCTCTCTTTCAGGAGAGGTCGAGAGCAACGCAACCGGACAATGAACAAGTTCCTCTATTCTTCGGACGAACTTGATCGCGGCAGCGGGCAGATCGATCCAACGCCGCGCGCCGGCTGTGCTCTCCGACCAGCCGTCAAGCGTTTCATAAACAGGTCTGACGCGCATCTGTTCGTCTTCTGGGACCGGAAGCGCGTCGAGATTGCGCCCGTCGAGTTCGTATCCCGTGCAGATTCGGATTTGTTTCAGGCCATCAAGAACGTCCAGTTTGGTGAGTGCAATGCCGTCAACACAACTTGTTGCACAGGATTTTCGAACAAGTACGGCGTCGAACCAGCCACAACGGCGGTGCCGTCCCGTCACCGTACCCTTTTCGCGCCCGATTTTGGCGATGTGCTTCGCTGTCTCGTCGAACAGTTCGCAGGGGAAAGGCCCTTCGCCAACGCGAGTCGTATATGCCTTGACGATCCCCAGGACGAACCCGACGGCAGCCGGACCGATTCCTGTTCCCGTAGCGACTGCCCCTGCCACGGTGTTGGAAGACGTCACAAAGGGGTATGTCCCGAAATCAACATCGAGATGGGTTCCCTGGGCACCTTCGAACAAAATTCGAGAGCCGGATCGATGACGGAGACCGAGCGTCTCCCACGCGGGTCCGGAAAATCTCAAGATTCTTGGAGCAATTTCCAAGAGATCGGATTTCAGTTTCTCCCTGTCGACGGGTCCGACACCCAGCCCGTTTCTCAGGGCATCGTGGTGCGAAAGCAAGCGGTCCAATCGCAAGTCCAGCGTCTTTTCATCTGCGAGATCGGCAACGCGAACGGCCCGACGCCCAACCTTGTCCTCGTAGGCCGGCCCGATTCCTCTGCCCGTCGTGCCGATCCGGACCTTGCCCGCATTTGTTTCCCTGATTCTGTCCAGTTCCCCATGGATCGGAAGAATGAGGGACGCGTTTTCCGCAATCATCAGGTTGTCGGGCGAAACCTCGACTCCTCGCGCAGAAATTCCGTCGACTTCATCGACAAACGCCCACGGATCGAGAACTACCCCGTTCCCGATAACGGAAAGCTTTCCGGGTCTCAGGATTCCTGATGGAACAAGCGAAAGCTTGAAGACCTGGTCATCTATGACGAGCGTATGTCCGGCATTGTGACCACCCTGGAATCGAACAATGACGTCAGCCTGTTCCGACAGCCAGTCGACAATCTTGCCCTTGCCCTCATCGCCCCATTGGGCACCGATAACCGTTACGTTCGTCACATCACTGGATCCGGACCTGGCCTTGTCGGCGAAGCACATGGTCTGCGCCACCAGGTGCTTGTAACCCTATTCTTAAGTGGTATCGAATCGATTTCCGCCCGGCTGACATTCGGAACCTGTCGCATGTGACACTTGCGACAACCGTCAAACGACGTGTTGGCACCTAGTCGCGATTGGTGAATAATCCGACCATGATGACCAGTCAGAGTCCTGGCTTTCGCCCTCTCGACCCGGATTTTGAGCAGAAAGTCCGGATCAGTTTTGATCGCCAGGGATTGATGCGGACACTCTCCGCGAAGCTTGTCAGTGTCAAACCCGGGAATGTGACGATCAACGCCCCTGTCGCAGAAATGGTCAGCCAGCAGGATGGGTTCCCGCACGCGGGTTTCGGTTGGAGTCTCGGCGACTCCGCGGCAGGGTTTTCCGCCTTGTCGCTGATGGCGCCCGGAGAACGGGTATTGACGATCGAAATGAAAACGAACTTGCTGTCTCCAGCCACCGGAGATGTTCTCGTTGCTGAAGGACGTGTCATCAGGTTCGGAAGAAGGGTTTGCACAGTTGCGGCGGAAATCTACACCGAACTCGCGGACGGCCCAGAGATCAAACACGTGGCAACCATGTTGGGAACCATGATTCGGATGCCTCCCGGAGACCGCGGGTAGCCCGCCAGACCGGGTGATCGCGAAATCCCGCCGGAATCGTCGAACGGAAACATGTGACCGCCGTAATGGAAATCCGCCCTCGTAACACCGTTCAGAAGATGATTCAGGTGCGCTCATGCCTGGCCGGGAAAAACCGAAGCATAATGGTCCCGGAACCCGGCACGAGGTTTCGTGCCGAATGCTGGTTTCACCGTATCCCGTTACAATCCATCTCGACACGGGTGAATGGATCAAATAGACAGTGCCGTCGCACAAGCCTTTCGGGAGACATCAGGCGATGCAGAATGTTGTCTTGGTCGTACACCTGATCCTCGCATTATGTCTGATCGCGATTGTTCTTTTCCAGCGTTCCGAGGGGGGCGGACTCGGAATCGGCGGTGGCAATCCGATGGCCGGCCGCGCGCAAGCGAACCCGCTTTCGAAGGTAACCTGGGCGCTTGCGGTGGCCTTTCTCATCACAAGCATGTTTCTCACCATCCTCGCGGCCCGGCTGGCAGAATCAGATTCGGTCCTGGAGCGCCTGGGCGGTTCAGTGCCCGTGGAGTCGGAATCCGGTCAGGATTCCCCGCTTGGCGATGATCTTCTCCCCCCGGTCCTGGGTGACTCTCCCGCGACTCCTCCCAAACAGGAGTGATCGAGCGAAAGGTCATCTGCGTTCGAAACGTCTGGCCGGTGAACCGGATTGCCTCTGACCATTGACAGGGTCGATGTCGAACGACTTTGAACCCGGCCCTACCTAATCTGCCAATCTGTTCGTCATTTTTTCAAATTCAGCCATCGTTCCGGGATTCCGGGGCGTGTGTGTCTTGTCACAATCCATCGAATCCGCTAGCTATATGCTCCCGTATGCAGACATGATTCCGGACTGAATTCGGATTGGAATCGGGTCGACTGGCGGGGACTTCTGAAAGATATGGCCCGATTTGTGTTCATCACGGGTGGCGTTGTTTCTTCGCTTGGCAAGGGATTGGCAACGGCTGCCCTGGGCGCACTCCTGAAAGCACGCGGTTATACCGTCAGGCTGCGGAAACTCGACCCCTACCTGAACGTCGATCCCGGTACGATGTCTCCCTTCGAACACGGCGAGGTGTTTGTCACCGACGACGGCGCCGAGACCGATCTGGATCTCGGTCACTACGAACGTTTCACCCATGTCTCGGCGAGGTCTTCCGATTCCGTTTCCGCTGGCCGGATTTACTCCAATGTCCTGGAGAAGGAGCGTCGAGGCGATTACCTCGGCAAGACGATCCAGGTGATTCCGCACGTCACCGACGAGATCAAGGACTTCATTGCGACCGGCGAAGGCGAAGTCGACTTTATGCTTTGCGAAATCGGGGGAACGGTCGGAGACATCGAAGGGTTGCCGTTCTTCGAGGCGATCCGCCAGTTCAGTCAGGACAGGCGGGACGGCAATTGCGTTTTCGTCCATCTCACTCTCTTGCCGTACAACTCGGCATCGTGCGAACTGAAGACCAAGCCGACACAGCACTCTGTAAAGGAGCTCCGTTCCATCGGGATCGCGCCCCATGTCCTTGTTTGCCGTTCCGAACGCGAGATTCCTGAAAACGAACGGCGCAAGGTCTCACTCTTTTGCAACGTACGGCGTGAATGGATCATAGGCGCTCCGGACCTGGATTCGATCTATGACGCCCCTCTCGCCTACCATGAGGCAGGTCTGGACCAGGCCGTGCTTGACGCGTTCCGGATCGAACCCTGCCCACGACCTGATCTTTCGGTATGGGAAGACGTGTTTGAGCGTGTTCACAACCGCGAAGGCCAGGTAAAGATAGCGATTGTCGGGAAATACACGCGTCTCGAGGATGCCTATAAATCTATCGCAGAAGCCCTGGTGCACGGTGGAATGTGCAACCGGGTCAAGGTTGTCGCGGACTGGGTCGATGCGGAGCAACTGGAGAACGGAGTCGACGCGTCCTCAAAGCTCGTCGGATTTGACGGCATTCTTGTTCCGGGAGGATTTGGGAAGCGCGGCACCGATGGCATGATCGCAGCCGCCAGGTTTGCCCGCGAACGCAAGGTTCCGTACCTGGGGATTTGCCTCGGAATGCAACTGGCAGTCATAGAAGCCGCGAGGAATGTCGGGCAAATCTGGACAGCCGGGTCCGAGGAGTTTGCGTGCGAAGCTGAAAGCGGGTGCGCGGATATCTCTCCCGTGATCTATCACCTGAAGGAATGGATCAAGGGAAACACGAAACTCAAACGGACGGCCGACGACAACAAGGGCGGCACCATGCGTCTCGGGGCATACGATGCCGTCCTCGGGCCGGGGTCAAAAGTCGCCGAAATATATAATTCAACGTCAATCTCGGAGCGCCATCGACATCGCTACGAAGTCGACATCGGGTATCGCGAACAACTCGAGGCATGTGGTTTGATCTTTTCGGGAATGTCCCCGGACGGCCGCCTTCCGGAAATCGTGGAATTGAACGGACATCCCTGGTACATCGGTGTCCAGTTTCACCCGGAATTGAAATCCCGGCCATTCGATCCGCATCCCCTTTTCAGAGACTTCATTCGCGCCGCGATGGAACAGTCGAGGCTGGTATGATCAGTCTTTCTGTGCAGTTCACGGGTGTTGAGGCCAGTTCGATTCCCGGAGCCCGGGGATGATTTCCGAACTCATCGCATTGTTCAGATCTTCCGAACCCGGAACACCGAGTCGGATTTCCTCTGAAGACGAAAAGCTCGCGTTGGCTGCACTGATGGTTCGCGCGGCCCGGATCGATGGTGAGTACCTTCCGCACGAACAGCAAGTCATCGACCAGGTATTACAGGAACGTTTCGCGCTGGCTGCACCGGACTCGATCAGGATTCGCGGGGAGGCGGAAGAACTGGAAGCACAGGCTCCCGATACTGTCAGGTTCACGCGCGTCATCAAGCGGACGGTGCCGTACGAGAAAAGGAAGGCGATTGTTGAGGCTCTCTGGAAGGTCGTGCTCGCAGACGACACGCGCGATGCTGAAGAAAACGGGTTTCTCCGTCTGGTGACACATCTCGTCGGTGTCGCCGACCGTGACAGCGGTCTGGCTCGCCAGCGAGCAGAAAGAGAGCAGTCCCGAACAGGGTGAATGAATCGTGAAACGCCGTATTGCCAGTCTACCCATGTACATTCTGCCGGAGACCATCGATGATCATAACCGATATTGGTCGCTTATCCGACACCACCTTGGAAACGAACGTCTTGACGCTCCCGAGAAGTTGGACCCAACCGAATTCACCAGGCCCGAAACGATTCTCGATGAACTGTACTTCACCCAGATTTGCGGGTTGCCCTACCGGCGTTACCTGGCCGACCACGTTACATTGATCGGTACGCCGGATTACGGTGTCTTTGGTTGCAAACCGGGATACTACCGGAGCGCAATTGTCGCCCATCGAGATGACAGGCGTATTCGGGTCGATGAATTCGATGGTGCCGTATTGGCCTACAATAACAAGTTGTCGCAATCTGGATACGCGGTTCCAACAGGAATTGCGCGCAATCACGGAATCACCTTTGGTGACAAGACGCATTCCGGTTCCCACCGGCAATCGATGCGCATGGTCGCATCAGGACAAGCCGACATCGCTGCAATTGACGCAGTTTCGCTCGACCTGATTGCACGAATTCGATCCGATCCGGACCCGGGTCTTTTGCGAATCGTCTCCTGGAGTGAACCAACGCCGGGATTGCCATACGTAACCTGGAAGAATGCCGATCCGGACGCTTTCTTTCACGCCGTTAGATCGGCAATTCGAGACCTGAGCGTCGATTTGCGGTGTCGACTGCGGTTGTTCGATCTGGTTCCCATTCCTTCCTCCGAATACCTTTCGGTCTCCCCCTGATCGATCATTGTCCGATTCGATCGAAGCACTGTTCTGGCTCGTACCGAATGCGGATGTGACCACGCGAGGAAGGATTCCGCGAGCCTCGAATTATGCCGTAAACATGGATACGTGCGCTGTCTGCGATCTCTTGCCCGCTTGAGCGGATTCCACAGGTCTTGCGCTGTCGATTTTTCAGAAACAGTCGTAAAATCAAACGTCAATAGTAGAACCGTGCACAGAAAGCCAGCCTGTCGAACGATCATGCGCGTACCTTGGAAATTCGCCTGAAAACAACGCGGACGAACGCCGTTCAAGTGTCACGACGGCACCTTGTATTCGTTCAGGCGACCGGCCGATCAATTCGTCAATTCACGCATCTTCTTGATCCTGTCGTAGGCATCGTTGGCTTCGGCAGTCTTCGTTTCGCCGAGCTTGCGAAATTCGACCGGGACTCCCTGGGCTTCCAGACGATCAGGATGATAATTCCGGATAATCTTGAGGTAGGCCGCGCGAACCTCCGAATCCGAGGCGTCAGGGCTCAAGCCCAGGACTTCGAAAGGATCGACGGTGTCATCACGAGCTGACGAGATGTAGGTGCCTTCAATTCGAGACCAGTCCCCATCGCTGAAACCGAAAATCCGCGCAACACTCGCCAGGAACCTGCGTTCACTTGGGTGATAGACTCCATCGGCGACGGCGATCTGCAATAATCCTGCGAGGAAGCTCTCCAGCACATTGCGATCTTCGGAAAAGATCATCCGGATCTGCCTCGCGTATGGCTCGAACCCGAGCGAATCCGACTTGGCTGCATTGAAAATCAGATGAACGTTGGAATAGGCGTCCTGGGGAATTGGGAATACGGTCTTCAGTGTTTCGACCTCATCCCTTGTAACCTTGCCGTCTACCTTGCTCAGTTTTGC
Source organism: Paracoccaceae bacterium (assembly GCA_963664045.2). Lineage (GTDB taxonomy): Bacteria > Pseudomonadota > Alphaproteobacteria > Rhodobacterales > Rhodobacteraceae > JAPPHA01. Next base: position 439,954 of record CAXXGT010000013.1, read on the forward strand.
TGCGAGCGTAATGAGCGAAAAGATGAAAGCCCATTGGAGTTCCTCGGGAGAACCCATTTGACCGTGGGTATTCCGGAGGTCTCTCTTGCGTACGGTTCCCTCGCCGCCCAGCATGGACTTTTCGACGAAATGCCCGGCGGCCACACCGAACAAGGCTCCGATTGGACCACCGAAAGCAAATCCTATCGTTCCTCCCAGTATTTTTCCAAGTGCACTCAATTGCCAATCTCCGCCCCAATCGAGATCGCACCGCCCTGATTCACGGTTGGTGACCCAACGATTTCGATTTCGTCGTGGATAATCGGAAATCCGCCAGATTCAAGGATAGTTTGGAAGAATATAAAAATAGCTTGACACGTCATGGCGCCAGTTATTGCTCGATTTCACGGATCGCAGGGGTTCCCAACACCTGATCGTGACCTTGGATGATTCCTTGGCAATTCCGGTGGATGGTGTCGTGAGCACGTGACGGGAAACCGGCTTTCCCCGTCACCAAGCGAACCTTGTGCCGAAGGCCCGGTCGCATGAGCGATACTGGCACACACCGCAACATGATCTACCGGCTTCTGCCTGGATCCAAGGCGAACGCACGGCGCCTGGCAGGACAGGCGGGCGCCTGCCGCTGCGTCTGGAACGCGATGCTGGCGCAGCACAAAGATGCATTTGAAGTCGCCAAGGCCGCCGATGAAAAGCCACCGTCGGTTTCGTTCTTCTCGCTCGGCAAGGAGTTCACCAGGCTCCGCACCACGACGCCGTGGCTCTCAGAATACTCCTTCGCCGTGACCCGGTACTGCCTGAAGTACCAGGCCGATGCCTGGATGATGTTCTTCACGGGCGACAGGAGTGTGCCCAGGTTCAAGTCGCGCCACGGGACAACCCCATCCTTCACCATCCCCTGGGATGTCCGCATTGACGGGGACAGGATCGCCATCCCGAAGAACGGGCACATGCGCATCCGGCGGAAGGGCGGAAACCCCTGTCCTGACGGCAAACCTGTCCAGGCCGTGGTCCGCAAGGAGGCCGGCAAGTGGTACGTCACCGTCTGCCACGAGGTCGAGGCGGAGGAACGTCCCGACACCGGTGTCTCCGCGGGCGTTGACATGAACGTCCGCCAGGTGGCGGTCGTGGACACGAGGGGGGAGGCCGAGATCATCCCCGCGCCCGATACCGGCCGACGTGATGCGAAGATCAGGCGTCACCGGCGCAGGCTCGCCAGACAGCGCAAGGGATCACGGCGACGCATGAGAACCAGGCTCAGGGTGCAGAGGCTCCAGCGAAAGCGGGCCAACAGAAGGGGCAACTGGCAGCACAAGACAAGCCGCCGCATGGCCAACCGCGCGGGCACGGTGTTTGTCGAGAAGCTCAACACCCGGGTGATGACGCGATCTGCAAGGGGCTCTGTCGACGATCCCGGCACGAACGTGAAGGCCAAGTCGGGTCTCAACCGGGAGATCCTGGACACCGGCTGGCATGGCCTGAAGGAGAAGTTCGCCTAAATGTGTGAGGTGGCGGAGGTCGACCCCGCGTACACGTCACAGACCAGCAATGCGTGCGAACGGGTGGACAAGGCATCCCGCTCTTCGCAGGCTGAATTCACATGCGTGGCCTGTGGGCACGCGGATCATGTGGACGTGAACGCGGCCCGCAACATCATGGCGTCCGGGATTGGCGCATCTGCACGGCGACGAGCGTTGGCATTGGTCACTTCCACAGACCCGTGAAACTGATCGAAAGCTGGCAGCGTGATGCGCTGTCAAGTTATCGGTATAATTCCAACAGTTTGAGGTTCCGATCCCACCTCGACCTGATCGGCACGGTCTCATCGCCGGCAACATGCTGGGAAATCACTTCGCGAGATTTCGTTGATCCCTGACAATCGATAATGGTAGATCAGCGAACGGAGCCGCGACAGCGGTCACGACTTCGAGTGACAAGACCAGGCCATTTGCGACAACTCGGATAAAGATCCATGCACATCGGCATACTGCAGACCGGGCGGACTCATGACGCGCTGGTCTCCAAGCACGGCGAATACCCGGACATGTTTGCGAGGCTGTTGTCGGGACATGGCATGCAATTTTCGACGTGGCCGGTCCTGGAGTGCCGTCTTCCGGAGAGTCCTGCGTGCGCCGATGGCTGGCTCATCACGGGTTCACGCTTTTCGACGTATGAGAATCATTCCTGGATCCCGCCGCTCGAGGATTTCATCAGGGCAACCTATGAGTCGGGGGTTCCGATGATCGGCGTATGTTTCGGTCATCAGATCATCGCGCAAGCACTGGGCGGGGTCGTCGAAAAGCACCCTGGAGGATGGTCAGTAGGACGCACGGCTTATCGCGTGGACGGATTTGACGAACCTTTATCCATGCTGTCGTGGCACCAGGACCAGGTTTGCGAAATTCCCCCGGATGCGCGGGTCGTCGGCTCCAGTGACAGTTGCCGGAACGCCGTCCTGGCATACAAGGGAAATGCCCTTTCCATACAACCCCACCCGGAGTTCGATGCGGATTTTGTTGATGGCCTCTTCGAGAATGTCGGTCTTCAAGCCGTGGGGACCAAACGCACCCGGGAAGAACAATCAAGGCTTCACGCGCCTCTCGACGCAGACAAGATCGCCAATGTCATGGCCGTATTTTTCAGGGATCCCGGTTCCTGGCCGCCATCCTGAACCCGGAGTTTTCGAACGATTGCCGGTAGTCCCGCCGCCGGCCCGAAACCGGGAGGAGCCAGAGCACAAACGCGATTGTTCTCGCCGCAACCGCAGGATCACTTGCGCCGACTGTCCCACCGGCCCAGGGTCGGCACAATTCGCATCGACTCCGACCCCATAGCGGCGCGAACATGAGAGAGATTGCAAGGGGCGCAGCACGGCGCCGCCGAAGCGGCTGCAGCGATTGAGCCTGGTTGCCCCGGTCAAACCGGGACAACCCTATTGTGAGTGTCCGCCATGCAGTTCCTGGCTCATTCGCGTCCCATCGGGTGCTACTGCCATTGACGAGATGCTGACCGCGCCGGAATTATCAGCCAATGGCTTGAGAGACCCAGGGCTATTGCCAGAAGGACAAACGAAATCGGAAAGGCCGCTGCGGTCGAAGCAGTCCGGAGTGCGCCAAGCATTCCAGCCACCTACAGGACGGCAGCAACGAACCCTTTTTCGAAAGGCACTTCCCTTTTCACCGATACGGGACGCGTCACGGTTGATGAACCGGAAGGAACAGGTCCGGACCATGCTGCAAGTCTTGCGGGGTGTCTCTCGTGTTCTTCTTCAGGGCCTCAGATACCCGTGCCTGCACCGCGAACAAACGCCAATACCACTTCGCCAACGCAGAATTTGACCGTAAATTATCGGGAAGCGTTCTAAAGGGTCGAACTTTCGACGGACATTTGCCGGAGCCAGTAGCAGTGCCGAATCCATTGCACGCCAATGACCGACCGGGAACGTACCCGTCGAGCTGGTACCAGTCGACAATTCCGGTTCGTTCCCCCGTACCGACACTTGAAACCGATATTTCAGTCGATGTCTGTGTCATCGGCGGAGGGTACACCGGGTTGTCCTCAGCGATTCATCTGGCGGAATGCGGATTCGACGTCTTGGTTCTTGAGGCCCACCGCGTTGGCTGGGGGGCTTCGGGACGAAACGGTGGCCAGATCGGGTCAGGTCAACGACTGGGGCAGGACGTTCTCGAAAGGAAATTGGGCCAGGATCATGCCCGCGCATTATGGACTATCGCCGAAGAAGCGAAGTCCACGGTCCGTGCGCTCATCCGGAAGTACGACATCCGCTGCGATTATCGGCCGGGTGTTGCCGGGCTCGGCCAGGGAAAACACTCTGCACGACTCGCTCGTTCAATGTTTGAATATCTTGAGCGATGTTACGGTTATGACAAGCTGGAACTGCTCGACGAAGAATCGCTCGTCGAACTCGTCGGCTCGGCAGTATTCAGAGGCGGATTGATCGACTGGGGGGCCGGCCACCTGCATCCATTGAAATTCGTGCTCGGACTGGCCGACGCGGCAAGTGAAATCGGGGTCCGGATTTTTGAAATGTCCGAGGCCGAGTCGATCATACGCGGTAAAAGTGCTACGGTGAAGACGGCGAAGGGAAACGTTTCGGCCGACGCGGTTGTCATCGCCTGCAACGGATACCTTGGAGCGCTAGACACCGAAATCGCCCGAAGGGTCATGCCGATCAACAACTTCATGATCGCCACCGAGCCGCTCGATGAAAGCAGGTCTAGGCGATTGCTTCGCCGCGATATCGCTGCCTACGACGACAGGTTCGTTGTCAATTATTTTCGGAAGACGCCCGATCGCAGGCTCCTCTTCGGAGGAGGTGAAAGCTACGGTGTCCGCTTTCCGCCGGATTTCGCACGCAAGGTACGGAAACGCATGCTCAGGATCTTTCCTGATCTCAGCGATGTCCGGATTGACTATGCCTGGGGCGGAACCCTTGCGATAACCCGCAACCGGATGCCTCACTTCGCACGGATGCAAGACTCCATTTACTCTGCGTCCGGTTATTCCGGTCATGGCGTCGCCATGGCAACCATGGCAGGCAAGATCATTGCAAAGGCGATCAACGGAGATTTCGAAAGGTTCGACGTCATGTCGCGCGTGCCAACGCCTAGTTTCCCCGGAGGCAACCGCTTGAGGTCTCCCGTTCTGGCTCTCGCACTCATTTGGTTCGCCATTCGCGATCGCATCTTGTAGTCTTCGGTGTCGCGAGATTTTCTCGCCTCGAGAACCGAAGGCCTGAATTTTACCGGCAATGAAAACAAAGAGTCCGTTCGGTACGACGTCTCAATTCACGATCGACCAATGACTAAGCACAGTAGAGACGAAGCCTATCGGCTGAAAGACAGCGATGCGCACCGGAACTACTACGATTCCTGGTCCAGTAGCTATTATACGGACTTTGCTGTCAGGTCAGGCTACATCTTTCCGGAAGAACTCGCTCAGCGATTTATCGCGTATGCGGACCCCGAGGACGACCCGGTCCTCGACATCGGGTGCGGCACGGGATTGGTCGGTCTGGCATTTGCGGGTCGTGGCAGGACGGTCGACGGGATGGACATTTCAACTGGCATGCTTGCCGAGGCGGGTCGAACCGGGGTCTATCGCGACCTTATTGAAGCCGACCTGACAAATCCATCGACGATTCCGGCCAGGCGTTACGGGGGGTTGGTCAGTTGCGGGACGTTTACAATTGGCCATCTCGGCCCCGCGGCATTCGAATCCGCGTTGCAACTGGCACGTCCCGGAGCGCTCTGTGCAATCGGAATCAATCAACTGCATTATGAGAATGAACAATTCGCTGCATCAATCGAGTCGCTGGTCGACAAGGGACGCATGTACGCCTTCCGCATCCATGTCGTACCCATTTACAAGGAAGTGGATGAACCTGATGCCCCGATCAACTTGTCCAACGTGGTCATGTTCCGAACTGCAGCGGAGTGAGAGCGTGGCAGGCGAACGCGTCGGACGTGCAATGGTCCGGTTCCTGGACGTCTCGCGGTATTCTGCCCGTCCGGCACTCCAACGCCAGGTCAATTGATTCTTCCCCTTTCGCCGCATTCGACCGGCGTCACGCGGGAAATTCGAGGTTCAGCTACGGCTCACGTCAACACTCCGACAGTAGCCACGGCAAACCGATGTCTGGAAAGTTTGGGGGAGAACGAAATCGGGAAGCCCGAATCACGGCAAATGAGCAACCGACGTGAGAGCCGCTCGCTGATCGATATCCCGCAGTCTACGCCGACAATCCGGCGCGGGTTCCGGCCCTGGACAACTCGCGCGGAAGATTGAACTGGATGTCTTCCCGGACTCCTTCGGAAATCTCGACTTTAAGATCGAACATCTGCCCAAGCCGCGCGATCAGTCCCTGCACCAGTTTTTCCGGGGCCGAGGCGCCCGCAGAGATCCCGACCGACCGGGCATCCGACAACCACTCCGGGTTCAGGCCGTCGGCATCCGGGACAAGGTAACTGTCGGCACCGCACGCTTCGCCAATTTCCCGTAATCTGCAGGAATTCGAACTGTAGTGGGCACCAATTATGAGGATGACATCCGCTTGTTTCGCCATGGCCCTGACAGCAGTCTGCCTGTTTTGGGTCGCATAACAGATGTCCTTGACGTCCGGGCCAACTATGTTCGGAAACCGGTCCACAAGTGCGGTGATGACGTCACGCGTATCATCAACTCCCAGCGTTGTTTGGGTCACGTATGCCAGTTTATCGGGATTCGCCAGTTCTAGCTTCTCGACGTCCTCCACCGTTGCGATGATGTGGACGGGCCCATCGACCTGACCCACTGTGCCTTCGACCTCAGGATGCCCTTCATGGGCAATCATGATCAGTTCATACCCCTTTTTCGAATACCGTTTGGCCTGATTGTGAACCTTTGTGACCAAGGGGCAGGTCGCGTCAATGACCTGCAAGTTCCGCTCGCCAGATTCATTCACGACTTTTCTAGACACTCCGTGCGCGCTGAAGATCGTGATCGCTCCGACAGGAACATCGCCGATGTCCCTGACAAAAACGACGCCCTTCTCTTCAAATTCGGTAACAACCGTCCTGTTATGGACAATCTTGTTTCGGACATAGATTGGCGGACCGTAGAGATCGAGAGCACGGTCCACGATCTCGACTGCCCTTACCACGCCCGCACAAAAACCGCGCGTTTCGGCCAACAGGACGTGCAGAGGTGGCTTTTTCAATGTTGTTCTCCCGGTGCCTGAACGAACAGGAATTGTCTCAATTCGGCCGCGTGGCAGGCGCCTTGCGTTCCGAGGTCGTTGGACTGGATTATTCATTATACACCACTTGATTTATTCCGCAACGAGCGCAACATTCGCGCCCGCCGCCTGGAAACGGCCCAATTTGCCGTAGAGCGCGCGCAGCATGATGCCGCACGCACTGTTCATGTCCCGGTCAACGATGATCGTGCCGTCCGAGACCGTTTTCGCGCCGTCAATGCGCTGTCGTATGTCCCTGATGCTGCGAAAGGAAAAGCCGCAACCTTCGCCTTCCTTCCGGCGCCGGATCACGGCGTCCCGGGTCCTGATCGCCGCGTTGAGCGCCTCGTCGCAGTCGGCGGAGCGGAACGCGCCGCCGCGCTCTGCCCATTAGTCATTTTTCAACTGAACAATGAGCTTGTGCAGGGCGCTGTCGTCCCCGATCCTGGCTGCCCGCTCCAGTGTTTGCGCGCCTGACGACATGCGGGCGTAGCCTTCCCAGACGACCTGGTGTCCCGGCGGGCCGTCATTCTTCCGGTTCAGGTATCCGCCGAGCCGGGCCACCAGCAGCACCGCCTCCCCGAGGGAGACGGCGTCCAGTTCGGGCATCTCTCCGGCGTCCGCCTGGCAGGGCAGGCTGAACCCCATGTGGTGGGCGTAGTCCAGCAACATCGCGATTTCCGATTTCGCGAACAGGTTTTCGGCCGGCAGCTCCGGCGTGGCCCGCCCGAGCAGCGTCAGCGCCGAGAGGCGCCACGCGATCACCGCGTTCAGCGCGACCGCACGCTTGATCCGCTCCGCCGTGCTGTGGGCCGTCTTCTCCACGTCGCACCCGGACTTCAGGATCCTGTGCCAGTCCTCGATGCGCCACCTCAGGGCGTAGAGGTCGAGAACCTCCACCGCCGCCTTCCGCTCCGCGACGGGAAGGGTCGTCAGCAGCAGCCATTCCACCGCCTCGGCGCCGGAGGGCGGCTCGGGTTCGCGGACGTGGACGGCCGTCAGCCGCATCGGCTCCGTGCCGAGCCGTCCCCGCTCCCTTTTCGGCACCGGCACATCGAGCGCCTGCCAGCGCAGCTGCGCCGTCGCCCTTCGGGCCTCCCGTCCGGCGAAGCCCTTCTGGCCCCGCGCCGCCCGCCGCGCCGAGGCCCTGTCGATCCGGATCTCGTGCTCTCCGTCCGGCGGCGCGTTGCGCATCCGCGTGAACAGGCTCTCCCCGTCGGGGAAGGCCCGGTCATGTTTGGCCCGGACCAGCAGTTCCGCCCCGCCCTCCGCCTGGCGCTCGGCGAACAGCGCCGCGATGTCGCCCTCCCGGTCCATCACCGAAACCGTCCGCGTGCCGGGAGCCGCCGCCGCCAGCTCCGAGGCGTCCCGCCATCCCCGCAGCCAGCGGGCCGATTTCCGTTCCTCCGGCGGCTTGCCCTTGTCCGCCTTGCCGTCCGGGCAGGCGAACTCGATCCGCGCAACCCCGAGCGGCAGCCCGTCCCCGTTGACCGCGAACGTGCTGTGCATGTGGATCCCCAGCGTGCCGGCCGCACCCTTGGTGCGGGAGATGACGCCGAGGCCGGAGCAGCCCCCGTGGGTGGCGAAGTTCAGGTCCGTCCCGTCCTGGATCAGCAGCGCCGTCTCCGCCCCGCGCATGCGTTTCAGCGTCCGCTCCCGGTGGGCCGAAAGGATCGCCTCCGGCGTGAAGCCCCCCTCCTCGGGGCGCTCGATCATCCTGTAGTATCCCGTCACCGCCGCCTGGTCGCCGCAGGCGGCGGAGAAGAAGGTCTTCGAGGGGGCCATCGACTGTATCCTCACGCTCTTCACCATCCGTTTGACCAGCGCCCCGCCGAGCGCGGCCGCACCGAACTCATTCTCCGCCCAGACGTCCATGTCAAGCCCGTCGCCGGGGCCGAGAACCGACCGCGGACGGGGCGGCGGTGTGCAGCCTCTCCCGGGGGCGCCGAGTTCGACGCGCCAGTTCCGGCAGAGCGGGCGCATCCATATCCCCTTGCGCTCCACCCTCTGGCCGGAAGCCGCGCGGCGCCTGCGCCCCGAGCTCTCCCCGACCCATGTCCAGCCCGCCGCCGCCAGGCTCGCGCCGCCGAATTCCGGCCCGGTGAAGGTCTCGCAGAGTCCCGGCGAGATCCCGTAGCGGTCGTGGAAATCCCCCGCAAGGCGGCGGAGGCAGAGGCCCAGCGCCTTCGAGGCCAGGTTCCGGCAGCGCACATCCCCGCGTATGAGGAACCGCGACATCCCGACCACCCGGTCGAGACCCGCCCGCCGGGCGTCCGCGTCCCAGCCGATCCAACGGTCCCTCGGGCCGAGCGTCGAAGCCGGACTGGCGAACACGAAGCCGCCGAGCCAGCCGTGGTCCGAACCGACTAGGTAGCGCAGCTGGCGGCCGCCGTGCTGGACCGCGCCCTGCGGATGCTCGTCCCGGAGCAGCCTCGAAAGGAGCCGCGCCTCTTCGCGCCCGGCGACCGGGCGCACGTCAAGGCCGACAACCGCATCGACACGATCCGGAACCCCGCAGGCGGCGGGCACCGGCTCCGGCAGGGCCCGGGGACGGCGTGCAACACCCATGCCCGGTCCCGCCGGCGGAAGCCTTATGCGCCCCGCCGCTTCCAGGTCGCGGAGCGCTGCAATGCAGCTCGATTCGCGCGGATTGCCGAGCGCATCGACAAAATCGAACCGGGCGCAGACCTCCCGCGCGAATGCCGTCCTGCCCGGAAAGCTCCCGGGCGGCGGAAGAGCCGCGAGAACCTCCCGGCCGTGATCGGAAAACAGCACGCGGCGAATCGGTGTGTTCGCAGTCATGAAGCCGGAATAACGGCTTCAGACATCATTGTCTAAAGGTGATTTGATCAATGGGCAGCCCGCGCTCGTGCGCCCCGAACGCACGAAGTCGCGGATCGTTGCGCGAAGAGCGGTCTGCCCGAGATCCGGGCCCTGCGGCTCCACGAGGCCGCGATCGGCCTCCATGAAGCAGGAGATCGCGAGGTTGCAGGCGCGGCGCTGCTGGCGGACCAGCTCATGCAGCAACTCAGGGTTCTTCGGGCAGGCCCCGATCTTTCCTGTGCCCTTGACCACGACGCTTCCCATGGCGGGCGTTGCAGAAGGAAGCGATAGACGCAACGAGGCAGCGGACGTCGAACTGGTCGGGACGATCGTCTTCTTCCAGAAGCTCGATGCTTCCTCCCGATAGTTCGATGACGTGTCTGATGAGCGGGTAGCCGGCCCGGGTGATGCGGTCCGATGTGGCAGCCACCACATGGACTGCCTCTCCGCGCAACGCGCGTTCCAACAGGGCGACAAGGCCTCGTCGCTCGAAATTGAACCCGGATCCAACATCACGGACGACGCGTCCGTCCGGGTAGCGGGCGCGCAGGAGCCGCTCCTGGGTGTCGAGAGAAGATCCTTGCCTGGCACTGGAGACACGGGCGTAAAGGATCGTGTCGGGCTCGACGGGAACCCAGACCCTGTAATGTCCGCCGGGTGTCCGCTCAAATCGTTGATAGCGCCCACCCTCGATCCAGCGTCGTATGGTTTGCGTCGTGACCTTCTCGCGTCTCGCAAGACGTGTCGTCGTCATCCACATATCGCAACTTGTGCAATATTTCCGACGAGATCAAGCCTTCATTGTTGCGCTTGTTGCTTAACCATGAGGCAGCCATTGAAATCCAGTCCAGTGCGCCAAAGTTCATAAGTTGATATGGCAGGCGAAACGGATTGAATTCTGCCGGACGGCATCAATGGCAGGTGTAACCGGTGCCGTCGACCCAATATTGCTGGAAACCGAGTTCTCGTCTATCGTCCCTAGTGCCGTGAGTTGGCGGCTCCGCCGACCAAAGCCCGCCAATTCCCCGTGTTCGGCTACCGGTGCTCAAACCTGGAGATGGCGGGTTCCAGCGATACCATTGTTTGTTCAAGGACCTGGTGATTGACAGATTCCTCCTTGAAGTCCGGGCCTGAAATGTTTCTCAGAGACACTGCCGCGGCGGTGGAGCAGGAACTCGCAACGGTCTTGCCGCAATCCACGGAACGAGACTCCCGGCTTTTTGATGCCATGCGTTACGGCGTCCTTGGCGGCGGGAAACGCCTGAGGGCTTCTCTGCTCAGGAGCTGCGCACATGTCGCCGGTGCTCACGACCGGAACGCCGTGTTTGCCGCCGCAATTGTCGAACTCGTCCACGGTTATTCCCTCGTACATGACGACCTTCCCGCGATGGACGACGACATGTTGAGGCGAGGCAAAGCCACGTGTCACATCGCCTTCGACGAAGCTACGGCAATATTGGCCGGAGACGCACTCCTTACGCTTGCATTCGAACTGTCAACGGATTCGAGGCTGAATGGAGACCCGGGGATCAGGTGCGAATTCTCTTCAGGTCTGGCCGCTGCGGCAGGAGGCGAGGGAATGGTTGGCGGACAAATGGTGGATCTCCGGTCTGAAAACCGGACCGAGAGCGACCTTGAACTCGTGAAGTTGATTTCGAAGAAAAAAACGGCGGCGCTTATCGCATTTTCGTGCGAAGCCGGCGCAATTCTTGCCGGCCGGGCCGGGCAGGAAAAACGCCGTTCCCTACGGGAATTCGGTCTTGAAATCGGACTCGGTTTTCAAATTGTCGATGACTTGCTGGATGTTTGCGGAGACGAAAAGAAGATCGGAAAGGCAGTCGGGATGGACGCCAAGCGCGGCAAGGCAACTTTCGTTACCGCTCTTGGAGTCGAGGGCGCCAGACGGGAAGCGGATGCTCTCTTCACATGCGCATTGGCAAGGCTGGAACGTATGGGCAAACGGACTCGAACGCTCAGGGGAATTACCGAGATCCTGAGGGACCGCCAATCCTGACCGTTTCCGGAATCCGTCACTGACCCGGTCCCTTTGGATGAAATCCAGTAATTCTGGCGATCTATGCCGAACGGCAAACCGAGCAACTGCGCAATTTCTCGCCCGCACCTTATGTGTGACAACGAAGGTCCGGTTCCGGCATTTGCGCAGTATGCCTTTCGGATTTCGGCCAGTTATGGCAATTCGTGTCGGGGAATTTCGCCGGGAAACACGAGATTGACACATGTCAGAATAAGGGGCCATGCTCCTGGAGTTGACTGACGAAGCAAACGGAGTGGACGGAGCGGAATCTTGGCTAAACGGCTTTACCTGGCAAACCCGTACGGTTTTTCTTCTCAACTGAAATCAGGGCCGCTTCGCGAAATCCAGTCTGCCCTGGAAAATGTCGGCGCCGAGGTTTGGGAACCGTTTGAGCGGATTGGTCAGATTGATTTCGCCCGTGACGGTTGGGCATATGATGTCGGCCAGTCGGATTTGAATGACGTCAAGGCTTCCGACGGTATCTTTGCCATCGTCAATGGCTGCCCGCCTGACGAGGGTGTCATGATCGAACTCGGGATGGCCATTGCCTGGCAAAAGGCCGTTTTCCTGTTCCGGGACGACTTTCGCCGATGTACTGATAGCGAGTCGTATCCGCTCAATCTCATGCTTTTCGCCGGATTGCCGCGAGACGGCTGGAGAGATCACTGGTTTGAGTCAATCTCTGAGATCTCCGACCCTGGAAAGGCACTTGTTCGATGGCTTGCCGGTCAGGACTCGTGACTCGCCCTTCGTGAGGCGCCAATTTCATTCAACTCAAGTACAACCGAGCAAAAGACATGCGAAAATCCACAATTGTTCGAAATACGTCGGAGACCGAGATCTCGGTAAGCGTGACCCTCGACGGAACCGGCAGGCACGACCTCAGTACCGGCATCGGGTTTTTCGACCACATGCTCGAACAACTGTCGCGGCATTCTCTCATCGACATGGAAATATCGGCGCAAGGCGATCTGCATATCGATGACCACCACACGGTTGAAGACACCGGAATCGCGCTCGGAAAGGCTCTTTCGGAAGCCGTGGGCGACAAGGCCGGAATCAGGCGATACGGATCATGTACACTGCCAATGGACGATGCCCTGATCCGTGCCACACTTGACTTCTCGGGTCGACCGTTTCTGGTGTGGGCGGCAGATCCGCCCTCTGGCAGGATCGGCACGTTCGATACGGAGCTCGCCCGGGAATTCTTTCACGCCGTCGCAGTCAATGGCGGCTTGACCGTCCACATTGACCGGATTCGAGGCGTCAACAGCCATCATGTCGTCGAAGCGACCTTCAAGGCCTTTGCACGGGCGTTGAGAACAGCAATCGAGGTCGACCCACGTGCTCCCGAGGCCATTCCCTCGACGAAGGGAGCTCTCGGCCCATGAGCCGGTGCGTCATTGTTGACTACGGGAGCGGCAATCTAAGGTCTGCGGAAAAGAGCTTCCAGCGAATGGCCGACGAACTGCCGTCGACCGCGGTCCTGCTCTCTGGACAACCCGAACACATCGCCAAAGCCGACGGAATTGTCCTGCCCGGTGTCGGCGCATTCCCGGCATGCCGCCAGGGTCTGAGCGAACGATCCGGGCTGATCGAGGCAATCACCGAAGCCGTCAAGGAACGTGGGGTACCGTTCCTCGGCATCTGCGTCGGAATGCAGCTGATGGCCACGACGGGTACGGAGCTCGAATCCCCTTGCCCGGGATTTGACTGGATTCCTGGCGAAGTCATCAGGCTCGAGTCAGGGGATCCGTCGATCCGAATTCCCCACATGGGCTGGAATGTCCTTGACAGTTGCGCGTCCGGTCATCCTGTCCTCACCGGGGTCGAGGCCGGAGATCACGCCTACTTCGTCCATTCGTACCATTTGCACCCACAATTAGAGAGTGACATTCTGGCCGGTGCGACACACGGGCAGTCGTTCGCTGCGGCGGTCGGGCGTGACAACCTGATCGGCACCCAATTCCACCCCGAAAAAAGCCAGGCTACCGGGCTCAGAATCATCCGAAATTTCCTTTCCTGGAAACCGTGACCACTGTGCCGCTCACCATGTTCGAGATGATCGAGGAGTCGGCCGGAGTCTCCAACGCCCAGAACCGGACTTCCTGCTCCGGGTTCGCCGATTCCGAAACTCCCGGTTATAAGCGGGCAATATCCCGCCGCCGCCTGTACGAGCATGCCTAATGATTCTCTTTCCTGCCATCGATCTCATGGAAGGCCGTTCGGTCAGGCTGCTACGCGGGGCCAAGGACCGGGCAACGGTCTACGACCCTACGCCGGCCCAAACTGTTGCAATGTTTGAGGATTCCGGTTGCCAGTGGTTGCACGTTGTCGATCTGGACGGGGCGTTTTCGGGCGATTCGGAAAACGCGCAGGCGATTTCCGAAATCCTGGATGCCGTGTCGATTCCGATTCAACTTGGGGGCGGCATTCGTGATCTGGCGACAGTTGAATATTGGATTGAAGCAGGAGTCTCCCGAATCATTTTCGGAACGGCCGCGGTTGAATCGCCCGAGTTGGTGGAAGAGAGTTGCAGGCGCTTCCAGGATCGGATCGCCATCGGGATCGACGCCAGGAATGGCATGGTCGCAACGCGGGGCTGGATCCGCCAGACTGAAGTAACTGCCGTCGATCTTGCGAAGAGATTTGAGGACCTCGGCGTTTCGGCCATCATCTACACTGACATTCAGAAAGACGGTGCCATGGAAGGCCCGAACACAGACGCCACGGTCGCAATCGCAAATTCTGTCAGCACCCCCGTGATCGCGTCGGGAGGAATCTCGACTCTTGGCGATCTTGAATCGCTCAAGGCCTGCGATGCAATTCTCGAAGGGGTGATCGTCGGGCGTGCTATCCATGAAGGCGTCATCAAGCCCGCTGACGCACTACGAGTCCTTGGAGCGCCAACATGTTGAAGATACGTGTCATACCTTGCCTTGACGTTGCCGAAGGGCGGGTCGTCAAGGGAGTCAATTTCGTTTCCCTGGTCGATGCCGGAGACCCGGTCGAATGCGCGCGGACATACGATGCTTCGGGTGCTGACGAACTCTGCTTCCTCGACATTTCAGCGACCCGGCAAAATCGGGAGACAATGTACGACGTTGTCAGATCGACGGCCGAACAGTGCTTCATGCCCCTCACCGCCGGTGGAGGAGTCCGTTCACCTGACGACATGCAGGAACTCCTGCTTGCCGGGGCAGACAAGGTTTCGATCAATTCCGCCGCGGTCCAGAACCCCGAGATCGTTTCCGATTGCGCGAACAGGTTTGGCCGGCAATGTGTCGTCGTCGCGATTGACGCGAAATCGATCGGTAACGGCAGTTACGTCATATCGACTCATGGAGGGAGCCGAATGACCGAAATCGATGCCGTTTCGTTCGCGCGGCAGGTAGAGGCCAGAGGCGCAGGCGAATTGCTCCTGACATCAATGGACCGGGACGGGACCCGGATCGGCTTTGACCTTGAGCTTACCCGAAAGATCGTCGAGAGCGTTCGATTGCCGGTTATCGCATCTGGTGGGGTCGGAACCCTTCAACACCTGGTCGAGGGTGTCACGATCGGCGGTGCAAGCGCTGTATTGGCCGCGTCGATCTTTCACTTTGGTGACCACAGCATCAAGGAGGCAAAGGAATACATGGCGCGCCAGGGAATCGCAGTCAGGTTGTAGGCATGTCCGATGTTCTGACGAGACTCGCCCGTGTCATTGAATTCCGTATTGACGGTGACCCCTCGGTTTCCCATGTGGCGAGCCTGATGTCAGAGGGACCACTGAAGTGTACCGAAAAGTTTGGCGAAGAGGCGATCGAAGCAATCATCGCCTCATCCAGCAACGAAACCGACAGCCTGGTCGGAGAAGCGGCGGATGTAATTTTTCATCTGCTCGTCATGCTTGCCGCGCATGGAATCAGGCTCGAAGACGTCCTGGCTGAACTCGAACGGAGAGAAGGCAAGTCGGGAATTCTGGAAAAGCAGGAACGCCTCGACTCGGGATAGGAAGGCTTCAACCCTTTCCGTTCGATCGACACATTCAATGACACGATCCTTCGCGTGATCCTTGGCCGCGCGGGCCGTAAGGCAGTTGACGACATCGCTGGAATTTTCGGTGCCCGCGCCTTCGGCTCGTTTGTCTACTTTCCGGTTTGTGGGGACGGCGTGGCACCCGGAGCGCCCAGTCCTGGGGCGGCTTCACGCCCACCTACCCGCTCAGTCAGTACAGCCTGATGGCCAAACGCTTGGTCGTTGATTTCGTCCTGATCGAAATTGTCGAGAAGCAAACGGTGCATGTCGGAACGAACGGCCGTGTGGTCGTCGCATTATCCGAGATCGACCAGTTCCTCGGAATCGGTTTCGAAATCGAAAAGTTCCGGCGCAAATCCGGCATGATGGTGGTGTTTCCATCTCCCCTGCGGGGCCATGTATGCTCCCGAAACAGTTCCAGCTGCACGGTGCTCGAAAAAATGGTTCGGTCCTGGTCGGCCGGTGCCGATGCAATGTCCGGCAGCGATGTGCCCGGTGAGTTCAACTCCCTGCCAAACCAATCCGAGACTGTCGCCGAAAGATCCGGCCGGCTGACCGGGTCATCGCACTCACCCGTCCCCAGGTCCGGACTTGAAATAATCAATGTGATTTCACCACTTTACGGATAGAGGTTCGACTATCCCCAAGGGTCTTTCGCACCAAGATTGTCCCCGTAGTCGGATGAATGGACGACGTTGGCCCAGTGGACGCAACCTGATGCCTCCAAAGCATCGAGGACCTGGCCAACAAAATGGGCGAGACTGGTGCTGCAGAGACCGTAATGCGCTGTAAAAGCCGAAAGTCTTTCCGTTTCGTCACGGAATCGCACTTCGCTGTCCATCATCGCATTTTTTGGACCCAGGGATGCCGGCGATTTCCCGTGCTCGGGTGCAAATTGACATCATCGATTCCATCAAGCGGATAGAGGTCATAGCATTCCGTCGGGGAAACGAGTGGGAAATACGGAACGACAAGTACGACGAAACGCTGGAGTTTCTGTCACAGTATACAGGTGCGGATCTTCGGGATCTTTCTCCGGAGACGGCGCGTTAAGTGAATGACTGGAAGTTCCTTTTCAGGTCGGAGTACGCACGTGGTGAAGCGCTGGAATCCAAGGTGACGGATGTTCGTTGCGCGAGCAAGAGCCTGCGGGCGACTCTCGTGAGCAAGCGGAAAACCGGAAGTCCAGGTTCACGATTGCACGACATCGGGAGATGGAGATGGCACCTCGAAAGGGTTGTTGATTCCCGGAAAATATTGACGGAACCGACACGCAACCCGACCAAACCGGAGTCCGGCCGCGATCCTGAAGCGGCACCGTACGGAGAGGACACCGGCTTGACGGCCCGTTTCGCGGGCGTCCCGAGCCGTCTAACTCTAACCGCTTCCAGTTCCGGCCGACTGTTCGGTGCGGGCCACGGGCGTTTGCGGTGTCAGGGCCTGCATACGGTTTTCGATCTGGTCGGCGAAATGGCAGGCGGCACGATGGCCGTCACCAAAGGCCTGGAACGGGGGCGGTGTCTGCGAACAGATCGGCTCCGCGATCGGACAGCGGGTGTGGAAGCGGCAGCCGGTCGGCGGATCGATCGGCGAGGGAACATCCCCGGTGAGCACCATGCGTCGCCGTTTCCGGCTGCGTTCCGGATCCGGAATTGGGTGAGCCGCAAGGAGTGCCAGCGTATAGGGATGCCTTGGCGCGTCGAAGACAGTCTCGGTCGGACCTTCCTCCGCAACCCGGCCGAGGTAGACAATCATGACCCGGTCTGCCAGCGAACGGACCACCGCAAGGTCGTGGGAAATGAAGAGATAGGATATTTGCGACGCATCCTGAAGTTCCCGCATCAGTGCCAGGATCTGACCCTGAATGGAGATGTCCAGCGCCGAGACCGGTTCATCGGCAACGACAATCGACGGGCTGACGGAAATTGACCGGGCGATGGACAGCCGTTGCCGCTCGCCGCCGCTCAACTGGTGGCGCGACCGGTTCAGATAGCTGGGACCCGGCGACAGTCCGACCTGGTCAAACAGCCTCAGCACCTCGGTCTTCAGTTCGGCTTTGGGGACGACCCGGTTGATCACCAAAGGCTGGGAAATCATCTGGAAGGCGGTCTTCAGCGGATTCATCGAGTCATACGGATCCTGAAAGACCATCTGGACCTGGCGCCTGTAGATCGACCGGTTCTCGGCCGTCATGCGATCGAGCGCCTGTCCACGGAACCGGATCTCGCCCCCCGTCGGCCGGGTCAACCCGGCGACGGCTCGCCCGAGGGTGGTCTTTCCGCAACCGCTCTCGCCGACAACGGCCAGGACCTCCCCCTCGCCCAGCGCCAGGCTGATGCCGTCGACGGCCTTGACCGTACGCTTGTCCCGGGTTGACCAGCCTTCGCTCACGGAAAAGAACACCTGCAGGTTGTCGACTTCAAGGAGGGGTTTCATCGGACCCGGTCACTCATGCAGGCGGCAACGGACCTGGTTGCCGTTGGCAAAACGGACCACGGCGGGTTCGATCGTGGAACATTCGGCCATCACCCGGGAACAGCGGGGATGGAAACGGCATCCCGGGGGCACTTCGACCCGGCTCGGAGGACGGCCCCGTATGGTCCGAAATTGATCAGCGCGCTGGTCAAAGAGAAGCGAGCAGTCGAGAAGCGCCTCCGTGTAGGGATGCCGGGGAGATTCGAAGAGGTCGAAGATGCCGGCTTCCTCGACGATCTGGCCAGCATACATGACATAGACGCGTTCGCAATATTCGGCCACAAGGCCAAGATTGTGGGTGATGAGCAGGAGCGCAGTGCCGAGCTCGCTGCAGAGCTCGCGCAGCAGTTCCATGATCTGCGCCTGAATCGTGACATCGAGCGCGGTCGTCGGTTCGTCAGCAATCAACAGGCTCGGTCGGCAGGCAATGGCAATGGCGATCAGGGCCCGCTGGCGCATGCCACCGCTCAACTGGTGTGGATAATAGTCGGCGACGGTCTCCGGATAGGGCAACTGGACCATGCCGAGCGTCTCGATGACCTTCCGTCGCACTTCCGATCGCCGAATGTTCTGATGGATGCGGATGGACTCGGCAACCTGCTCGCCGACCCGGATCAGCGGGTTGAGAAATGTCATCGGTTCCTGAAACACCATGCTCATCTCGACTCCGCGCAAACGCGCCATCGCTGCGGCGTCGAGAGTCAGAATATCGCGGCCGTCGAGAAGGACACGGCCGCCGACGATTCGCCCGGGGTTCGAGATCAGCCGCATGATCGAAAAGGCGGTCGTACTCTTTCCGGAACCGGACTCGCCCACCAGTGCGACTGCTTCGCCCCGGCGAATGGTCAGCGAGACATTGTCGACGGCCCGCACGGTCTGGCCTTCCGACAGGTAATGGGTGCTCAGTCCCTCGACCTGGATGAGTTCGTTCATGGCCGCTTCGTCCCGACGGCAGTGGCCGGCGCAACGGCAGTCCCGGGACCGCGCCGTGGCGGCCCCGGTCTTCGCCCCCGTTCGCCGGTACGCCCGGGGCCGGACTTATTGATAATCCATGCCACCGGTCGCGGAATTGATGTTGATGCCGACGCCGCGGCGCAGCGCCTCGAGCGAGAATACCCAATCGAACATCAGGTTGGCGATGTTCACATCAGGCCCGAACTGGTTGACCAGCCAGATTTCCGAGTCGCGGATCTGGTGCGTGAGCCCCCCCCAGACCGGAATCGCCCAGACTTCGAAGATCAGGTCCTTCATGTCGATTTCGGCAAGCAAGGCATCGAAAAGGTCCTGGCGGATCTCGCCACGAGGCGAGCGGATCTCGGCGGTGTCGACCGTGACCTTCCAGGCGCCGAGGTCCATGCATGCCTTGACGTCGTCGACGATTTCCTGGATGGAATGCTGCTCACCACCGCCGGATTCCGGAATGACCGCGATGCCGGCATCGACAACCGACTTGATGTGGCGGTTCTTTTCCTCCCGGGTCCAGTCGCTGCGACTGTCGGAGACTTCGACATAGTCGAACCCGATTTCCTTGCAATGCTCCAGATACTCATCGACCTTTCCCAGCTTGGCTGCATATTCGAAAAATATCCCTCCCGGCTGCACCTTGACATTGGCGTTGTGGTAAATCTCGACCTTTCGTTTCAGCATATCCAGCGGATAGATCGCCGCGAATCCGAGAACGACCTTGGCGACATCGACGAATTCGCCGGTATGTTCCAAGTAGTCCGCCTGCTGCCCGAGGGGCAGTCCCCAGTCGCAGATTTCGCTGATTCCACAGTCCCGCGGCTTTGGCCGGGGCTCGCTTGTCAAGGGCAGTCGGTTGAACGCGCGTATGCTTTCCGATGTCGACATGGTCAATTCCTCATTCCGTTTTTCGGGTTTCCCGGGTCGCCGGGATTTCATGGGTTTTTCCGCCTGTTCCGCCGGCGCCGGCTACTTGGTCGCCGCCAGCCCGCCCGGCGGTTAGTGGGCGGAACGGGCGGCGCGCATGCGCCGGACGACCGGGCGGATTCCCAAGGATTTCACGCTTCTGGCATCGTCGGCGAGACCGCGCAACTCGTCCGGCAACAGTGCGTCGCGGCCCGCTTCCTGCAGCTTGTCGTCCTGTTCTTCCCGGAGAAACGGCCGGGCACGGGAGCCGCGGAGCGCTGTCACCTCTTTTTCCCGGACCGAGCCGTCGTCGAGCGTCATGCGGACCCGATGAGGCCACCACCAGGTCTCGTCGGCGACCGGTTCCGTTCTCGGGTTGACCCGGATTGTTCGAGTCTTCTCCAGGATGCCCTGGTCACTGACGACCTGGTTCGGGTCGAAGTCGCTGAGTGCGATACGGCCCCGGGTGAGAGCCACTGACAGCGTATAGGGAATGCTGAACTGGGCCGCCACGCGCGGGTCATTCCCGGGATCAAAGGGCCGGCCGCAAAGATCGAACACGATTTGCGACGACTCGACTTCGACGGAGCGGACCCGCTCCGGAAGTTCCGAATCCTCGGCCATCATGTCGAAAGTCAGGTCCAGCCCCGGATGGGTCGATCGGCAACTGGGATAGGGCTTGATGCTGGTTTCGGCGACGCTGTAGCGCGATCCGATTCCCGAGAGGCCCGACTCGAAATCCGCCTTGCCTTCAGCAAACAGGACATTGAGACCGTACTTTCCTGTCAGAAAATTGGCCGATCCCTTGATTCCGGCTTCGGCGCTGTACGCGCTCTGGACCGCCTGTCCGGCTGAAATCCCGCAAAGGATATTCTTGCCGTTGACCCGATCGGTGAGCGGTTGACGGCTGAGACCCGCCTGTTCGGCCGCAATTCCCATGGCCGACATGATGCCGTCCTCACCCAATCCGAGCAGTCGAGCGGCTCCTGCGGCAGCGCCGATGTGAGCGGGAACGCCGGTCGCCATCACCCCGTCGTGATAGTGCGGGTTAAGTGTGGCCCCGACCTGGCAGGCGATGTCAAAGGCGGCGGTGGAGGCGGCCACGAATTCGCATCCAGCCGTCTCGCCCTCGTCGAGCCCGGCCGCTTCGGCGACGGCGAGAAGCGCCGGAAAGATCACAGCGCTCGCATGCACAGCCGAGTCGTCGTGGGTATCGTCCCACTCCCACCAATGGGCCATCACGCCGCCGACGAAGGCAGCCGACGGGGCCGGCAGCCGACGGGGACTCCCGGCGACCGAACTCTCTTCCGCTCCGCCCCAGGCGACATGCCGGGCCAGTAGGTTGCGGCATTCTTCGCTTCTCAGCCCGGCGAGAACGACACCGGCCGTGTCGATCAGCAGCGTCGACACCGCCTCACGGGCCTCGCCCGGAATGTCATCCCACTGCAGCCCCGCGGCGTGGCGGGCCAATCGGTCTTCATGGGTCATGGCTTGTCTCCTTCCCCCTTTTTTTCCGGGACCACGGTGTCGTGCGGTTAGTCCCGATGTCTTTCGCGCCATTCCGGCGGAACCGGCACCGGCCGGTCGTCCATCCCTATCGTTCTTCCACCATCTGCGGATTGATCACGTCGTTGAGGCCGTCGCCGATCAGGTTGGTGCTGAGTACGGCCAGAAAGATCAGCAGCCCCGGGAAAAGGGCTGCCCACCAGGCGAACTGGATGAAGGGCCGTGACTGATACAGCATGACGCCCAGGCTGACCCGGCTGGGGTCGCCAAGACCGAGAAAGCTGAGGCCCGCCTCGGTCAACATGGCGCGACCCACCAGGAGCGTGCTGCTGACGATGATCGGCCCCATGGCGTTTGGCAGTATTTCACGGAAGATGACCGTGGAGTCGCTGGCGCCGCTCAGCCGGGCGGCATCGACGAACTGCCGCGACTTGAGCGACAGGAACTCGGCGCGGGTCAGCCGGGCGATTGCAGGCCACGAGAGGACGGCAATCGCGACAATGATGTTGACCACGCTGGCGCTGAACAGCGCAACCAGGACGACCGCCAGGAAGAATTGCGGCACCACCTGGAACAGTTCCGTGATGCGCATCATGGCATGATCCATCAGGCCGCCGAAGTACCCCGCCATGCTGCCAATCAGGATTCCGAGGAGCGTCGAGATCAGCGCCGCGACGACGCCGACCATGAGCGACACGCGAACGCCAAAGACCGCCCGGCTGAACACGTCCCGGCCCAGTTCGTCGGTTCCCATCAGATGCTCGGTGTCCGGCGCCAGCGCACGCCGGTCGATACCGACAGTTTCGGGGTCAAAGGGCGCCAGGACGGGTCCCAGGACCGAAACCAGCGCCAGGACTACCAGAACGAAAAGGCCCAGGATCGACAACCAGTTCCGGAAATAGAGGCGCCAGTTCTCGGTCATCGAAAACTGACCCTCGGATCGATGGCACGGTAGAGAACGTCCGTCAGCAAGTTGACGATGATGACAAAGGAGGAAATGACCATGAACAGCCCCATCAGCAACGGGAAGTCCCGTGCCGAGACCGCATCGAACATCAGCCGGCCGAGGCCCGGCCAGGCGAATACCGTTTCAGTGAGAACCGAACCGGCCAGCAGCCATTCGAGATTGAGTCCGAGAATGGTCACGATCGGCAACAGGGTGTTGGGCACCGCATGCCGAAACACTACGCGCCGGTCGGAGACCCCCTTTGCCCGGGCAGTGATGATGAAATCCTCGGTCATCACCTGCTGCATCTTGACCCGCGTCACCCGGAAAATCAGCGCCAACTGGAAGGCGCTGTAGGTGATCACCGGCAGAACCAGGTGGTGGGCCACATCCTTGACCAACCCCCAGCCCGTCTGCGGATTGCGGATGTCGTACATCCCCTGGGCCGGGAACCAGCCGAGCCGGATCGAGAATACCGAGAGCATGATCAGCCCGAGAAAGAACACGGGCATGGAGTAGCCGAGAATCGACACGATCACGGCAATCCGGTCCGCAATTGTATCCTTGCGGGTTCCGGCATAGAGGCCGAGCAGGATGCCGGCAATACTGCTGACCACGAAGGCAGTGCCCATGAGCAACAGGCTCGCCGGCAACCGGCTCATGATGAGGTCGAACACGTCCTGCCGGTACCGGAGCGAAAACCCGAGGTTCAACTGCAGGATGTTGCCGAGATAGCTCACGAACTGGACATGGAGAGGGCGGTCCAGACCGAATTCCGCCCGGGTCTGTTCGATCAGCTCCTCGCTGGCGGCTCCCCCCTCTCCGATCAACAGGTGGATGGGGTCGCCAGGCGCCGAATGAATGAGAATGAAATTGATGGTCATGACGACAAAGATCAGCGGAACGGCCTGCAGAAGCCGGCCGGTCACATAGCCTCTCAATGTGTGGCCCAACGTCTAGGTCCCTCGTTCCGTTCCGGTCATTCGCCGTCGCCTGCCTTTCGTGGCCGGGTTCGCCCGACCGGCCACCACTGGTCCGGAGCCCGGATCTCGCACCCGGCCCCGGTTCCTCTCATAACGCGGGTGGCAGCGCAGCCGGTCCCTATTGCCATCGCCACTGCCGCCCTCCGCCGCCCGGCGAAGGCGCCCACGCCGTCATGCAGGATAGCACGCCCGTGTTCGCCCATGCGCCGGACAGGTGACGCGGTCTATTTCATGTATGCCGCTTCGACGCTTCCGTTATATCCGATCGGGCCGGTGATCACATCGGCGAAGCTCGACCGGACCAGTTGCATGTTGGGCATCCCGAAGAGCGGGTTGGCGGGCAGCTCATCCATGAGGATCTCCTGGACCTGCCGCCAAACCTCGGCCCGTTCGGCAACATCCGTAATCGTCACCTCGATGTCGGTCAGCCGATCGTACTCCTCGTTGACCCATCCGGCAGCATTGGCAAAGGCATTGCCAATTGTCGAAGACTTGTACCGGTGAACAACCGAGAGCGTGGGATCGGGCGATGTCGTGAACAGCTGATGGGCCATGTCGAAATCGCGCTTGGTGAACACTCTCTCGATGAAGGACGGCCTGTCATAGGACTGGATCTCGACGCCAATACCGACTTCCGCAAGCTGGCTCCGGATGACCTCGGCGGCCCGTCCCTCGAACGCCCGGCCGAAGGCCCAGTACAGACGCAGGTCGAAACGCTTGCCGTCGTCATCCCGGGAAAACCCCGCGGCATCCAGCATTTCGTTGGCCTTCGCCGGATCATGCGGATAGTCGTATTGTGGGAAATAAACCCATTTGACGCCGCTGTGGATATGGGCATGGGCGGCCTTGCTGGCCCCAAACATCGCCGCTTCCGCAATGTCGTCCTTGTTCAACGCATGTGCGATGGCCTGCCGAACCGCCTTGTGCTGCAGATACTGGTTGTCGTGGTTCATCAACAGGTTTTCGTTGGTTCCCGTGGCCTCGTTCCCGTGTTCGACGATGTCGAAACGTGGGTCCGCCTGATACTGCTTCACCCGTTCGTACGGCAGGATGTAGGAATGGATCATGTCGATATCGCCATTCTCGAGCGCTGCCAGCCGTCCCGCTTCATCGGGAAGGAACTGGATCACTACCCTGTCGAGGTAGGGCAAGTCGGGTTTGAAATAGTTGTCGTTGCGGACCAGCGCGATATGGCTGCCCCGGACCCATTCACTGAAGACGAAGGGGCCGGTCCCGACCGTGGGCTCGGTCAACTGCGGGTTGTCCTGGCCGACCTTCCCTTCCCAGACGTGCTTCGGCCGGATCAACGTCCCGGAGTTGTAGTCCGCCAGGATCGTCAGGAGCGGCGCAAAGGGTTCCTTGAGCTTGATAATGAAGGTGTGATCACCGTCGGCGCTGAAGGATTCGACGCGCGGGCACCAGGTCTTGGCGCGATTGTGCATCGCGCAGGTCATCTCGCTGAACGTGAAGACCACATCTGGCGCTGTGAACGGCGTGCCATCATGCCAGGTGACATCGTCGCGCAGGGTGAATGTGTAGGTCAAGCTGTCGTCAGAAATGTCCCAACTGGCCGCCAGTTCGGGATGCGGCGTAAACTCGAAGTCCAGTGTCATCAGGTTGTTGTAGATGTTGGTCATCGTCGTCAGCGCGCCGAAGTCCTTCCCGAACAGGTAGTCCAGGGTCGCCGGCTCGTTTTCGATCACCTTGATGAAGGTGCCGCCCTTCTGTTGGGCGAGCGCCGGCGAAACCGCCAGCCCGCTGCCCAGAACGGCAGCCGCAGCCACCGATGCGGCGAGCGCGGTCCTCCGTGTCCCTGCAAAGATCATGTTACGGATGGCGGTCCCTACCGCCTGTTCGTCACTAAGTTTCATGTTAGCCCCCTTGACCTAGGACGCGCAGCCAGTTCTCGCCAAGTATCTTGGCCACGCTTTCATCGTCGTAGCCGCGGGCGACAAGCCCGCGGGTCAGATCCGGCAGCTGGGAGTGATTCTCCAGCCCCTTGGCATACGGAACCGTGTCTCGTTCTTCGATCGTGCCGAGCATGTCCGGGCGCTTGACGCGCCAGTAAGCCCAGCCGGCGCCGACGGTCGGCGGCGCCTTCTTCATGGATGTCGTCGTCGCCGTGCCGTGTCCCGGCAACATCTCGCCGAGTTCGACCCTGGCGATGGAATCGGTGTAGTCGCCGCCAAATCCCACGTGGTCGATGCCGACGAGATTGACCACGTAATCGATGTGGTCGAGCACCCCGTCGAGGCTGGCGGCACGGAGGTCGTTGTTCACCATCCGGGGAAGCCCGGTGATTCCCATGACGCCGCCGGTCTCGGCCATGGCGACGATCTGTTCGTCCGTCTTGTTGCGTGACGTGTCGCTGATCGCCCTGACATTTGCGTGGGTGAACAGGCACGGTTGTGTCGACTCGCGGATGGCATCCATCGTCGTGGCATCGCCGGAATGGGCAAGATCGACAAGCATTCCGAGGCGGTTCATCTCGCGGACGACGTCGACCCCGAAATAGCTCAGCCCGCGGATTTCGCGGGTCCGTTCGCCGCAGCCGTCACCCAGCATGTTGCTCTCGGAATAGGTTAGCCCCATCACCCTGTAACCGAGGTGTTTCATCAGGGCCAGATAAGCATAGTCGCCATCAAGGCAGGCGGCGTCCTGGGTGGCGAAGAGGATACCCATCTTGCCATCCCGCTTGGCTTGTCGCATTTCCTCGACAGTCCGGACATGCGCCGCCACATCCGCATGCGATTCGATGAAACGCAGGGCATTCGCAACGGCCCGCACGGTCTCGGCCATGCCGGCATTGCCGCCGACCGTGACCCAGGCTACGTCAACGCCGCCTTTTCGGGCCTGATTGAACCAGCGTTCCTTGGACGCCACGTGAAAGAGCGCCGTCGCATCGACAATCAGACACTCCTGATGAAGCCGTCTCACGCGCTCTTCCTGTTCTTCGGACAGATCAAACATCTACAGAATCCTCTGCGATAATCGTTCGGGAATGGCATTAGGAGCATGGAACGGCGGCCGCGGCCGGAGCGACGTCCGGAATGTCGCGGAAGTCACGATGCCGGAAACTCGTCCGAGGCAAAACGGAACCCGAGATCCGTCCGGGTTTCGTTCAGTCTCTGGCCTCCGATCGACACGCTGACAACTCGTTCCTAAATCCATCTAACATCAATTGATCACGGGATTATAATGTTAGTCAACCGGTTTAGCAACCGCTACTGATTCAGTGGGGAATGCGTCTCGCATGACGTTTTTCATTTTTTAGCATGTTGTAATTACGCCATTATTTTTTTTCTGCTCGGCAATGATCTCCGGATTCGCAGAATTTCGCGAAAAATCTCCGCACGATCTGCAGATATTTCACCTGCCGGCAATTTCGCCTGCGTGCCTGGCCTTGGTCGTGGGCACGGTAGAGCGCCTATACACAACAAGAAGAGCTCCGGTCACGGCCAGAAAGGAACTCTCCGATTTCCGATGCGGAAACTACGGGCCGAAACTCCCTTTGCAGACACCGACCTGAAGGACGACGTCCTAAAGGCGGCTCAGCAACGCCAGGCACGCACGACGAACTCCCCGGCCCTGGCGACTGCCGAACTCGACATGTCGAAGGACTTTGCTGCGATGGTCTGGCAGGACCCGCCGAAGGCCAAGGTCACGTTTCGCGACCGTTTCAATGAAGCGTTCGCCGCGGTCAACATCGATAGTCAGTAAAATGAAACGCCGAATTTCGGCCATTTGGAGAACTGCGGCACAGTGCGCGGTCAACATAAGTGTCTGGGAATCTGGTGGGCGACCCTGGAATCGAACCAGGCATGGGTCTCCCCGGCGGAGTTACAGTCCGCTGCCGCACCTTGCAGCCCGTCGCCCTAGCCGGTCCGGACGTAACAACCGTTAGATTGATCGTCAAGAAAAAGCTCGCGAGGCAATTTCCTTCGACCATTCGATTTCAGGTCTGGCGCTCGTAACGCACGTTGACCGGAATGCTCGTCCCGCATTGACGGAATTGCGGATTCGATGCCAAGCGTGCGGACACAGTCCGGAAAATCGGCCACCCGCACCGGCGTCGGAAGGGTGCAGAGATGCTCGAACAGGCGGGCGTTGCCGGGGGCCAGGCGAGTTGTTCGCGTTCCTCCTCGGATTTGAGTCCCGAAAACGCGAAGTCCTGGGCGCGCCCTCCTCGTCGGCGGTGACGATGACGCCGTAGCGGGTGCCCTCCCCCTGGCGTCCCTTTTGGCGGGTCTCTTTGTAGAATCCCGGAATATTTTGGGGACTTTAACCATTCTTCGAGTGGCGCAGTGTCCCGAGCCAGCGGAGGAAGGAGCAGTATGAAAATCATTCTTTGCCGTGAGGACCAGGATAACCTGGTGCCACGCCCAGGCATGTTTGGCGTCATTCAGTCCACACGTCACAGATTGTGCAGCGTACCGTGCAGGGTCCGATCGGGATCTACGGATTCACGCGTTTCATCTGCGAATGGTGACGTGGCGAGCCGCGCCATGATGCGTTCTGCAGCGCGGTGGAATCCAGTCGGCAAGTCGAGATTGGCAAGAGTTGCTGCGATCTCGCGCATTTCCGGCTCCCAACGTTCGGAATCGGCGGGCATGCGCGGCACGACACGTTCGGCGTGTCGCAATAACGCGGCCTGGGAACAGGCAAGCTCTTCGACATAGGCATCGAACAATCCGGCCTTCTCCGCTGCAAGTATTTGGTTCACGAGGAGTGCGTTCAAGCCCTTTGTAAGACCTGCGTAAAGCATCTTGAGCATTGAAGCCTGGCCTATCTCGGACCCAAGCACCTTGTGGTCGAATGCCTGACCGTCGAGAGGTGCGAGTTCGCCCGTGCGGTACCCGGAAAGGTAGAGCCGCGGGCGGGCACCTTCCGTCGGCGGGCCGCCGACGATTCCACCGTCGAGAAGCGGCAAACCTGCGTCCCGACAAATCCGGTAAATCTGGCGCATTCTCTGTGGGGCGATCGCATTGGCTTCGACAAAGAGTGGCTTGTCCTCCACCTTCTCGGCACATTGCGCAATCCGTTCGGAGACTGCGGTGGCGCGATCAGGTGGTACGATGGAAAAGACGATGCCGGCATCCCGCACGAGGGACCTCAGGTTTTCAGCCGCCTCGATGCCGCGCTCGGTTGCACGGCGAACGGACATCTCCGTCCGTCCGGCCAGATCGGTCACGACACGGTGGCCAGAAGCCTTGTATGCAGCTGCAACTGCGGCACCCATCGTGCCCATCCCGAGGATCGCAATCACCGCCACGGGTTCAAGCTTCTGGCAGGTTTGCGGTTGCGACCAATTGGATGATGAATCGCAATGGTTCCATTCGTCTTTTCATATACAAGCAAGCGATGACCCGGCTCCTCAATGGCGCACAAAAAGAGATGCATGCATATCTTTTCGGTGACTTCCAGCCCCAATCCGGTTCCGAATAAGAAGCACGTGTGATCCAGGTCAGTCACGGTGAGTCTGACATGGCTGAGGCGTGCGATGTCGAACAGAGGAACATGGTTCGGCGAACAGGGGGCATGCAGCCTCCACCTGTCAATATTCGACCGTGGGTTCCAATCCAGGGATATGTTCTCTATGCCGTACCAGAACACAATTTTCAGCGGGATAGATTTCAGTTTTTGTGACGTCGGCATTCATGTTTGATCGAGACCGTCTGTAGCCGCCGACCAGCATGCCTCGACGGCACAATCGTGGCGCCCAGGGAATCCCGGAACACGGCCATACCGAAACGTGTGTTCAAATGTTCAGGACTTTCGCTCGGTTTTACCGGAACCTGCATGCACTTTCCGAACTTGGCGAGAAGTCATCTGGATTCCACTCCATCCTGCGATCGGTCATTGCTGGAACAAATTTTTCGTTGATGTGCCTGGGCCATGCGTGCCCGCGCCTCTCGACCCGACCCGAAAAGTTTGGGGATTATATACATTCTAGCCCCGCGCCGGACATTCCGACCGTGATTTCCACCGAATTTCCACCGGGCTCGTGAGCGCTTTGGCGAGATCCTCCGCCGTCGTTCCTTCCGGGAAGGTGATCGGTTCTTCAAGTTCGGCTTTAGTCGGCTGATAAGATGATACTGCGAGCGTTACCTCGCGCTTCTCGTCCTCGGTCATGTCCTGCAGCATAGAACAGAATGACATCGTGCGCCCGCCCGAATTGGAGGCCCTCTTGCGTCCCGTCGTTCTGGCGGCGGCTGGCAAAAGGCGCGGCATGATCGCGGTTCGCGTTGAACGGCAGGTCGAGACTGGACCAGGTCGACCGCTTCCGGGTTCATCTCCCGCATGACGCAGGGATTGTCGCACGTCCACAACATGCGGTTCGACCGGTCGGGTTCCATGCCCGAACGATGAACCGGGCTTTCAGCGCGGCATTGCCGGTTGTCCGCTCATCCCCGCGCCCCTGAAGCCAGTCCGTTGTCAGCCGTCAGGTCCTGATAACGGAGCTGCTTTCCTTCCATGCCGTTCACAAGCCCCGTCATCTGGTCGATCGTGTCCTTCTCGCGAAGGTTGTGACGACCGGCGAATTCCGTCACGTACCGGTCGAGATGTTTCGGGCTCATCTTGTGGTACGTGCCCTGATATCCCCGCTTGAGCATCGACCAGAACGACTCCATGCCGTTGGTATGAGCCTGCCCCCGGACGTACTCACCGACCGAGTGGTTGACGCTCTCATGGTCGAAGAACGGATCGAGCGCATTGTAGGCCGCCCCTTCATCCGTGTAGAGCATGCCGCCGGTCTGGACGTGGTCGGTGACGTGACCGGCAAGATGCCCGGCATCCGTGCCCTGCACGTGCGCGGCAACAACCTGCCTGGTCTCACGATCCTTGACCCCGACAACGGCTTCCTTGCCGACCGCGCCGCGCCCCTTGAGTTTTTTCCGCCTCGATTTGGCCATGTTCCTGCGCTTGCCACCGATGTAGGTCTCGTCGGCCTCGACAGGGCCGGCCTCGAACAGGGTGCTGCCAGCCTTGAATGACTTTCGGAGCCGGTGGGCGAGGTGCCACGCGCTCTTCTGCGTGATGTCCAGGTCGCGGTGAAGTTTCATGCTCGAGACACCCTTGAGGTCCGTCAGGCACAGATAAACCGCAATGGCCCAGGTCCGACAGGGAAGGTTCGACGATTGCATGACGGTTCCCGTCTTTACGCTGAACCGACGGCGGCACACACGCTCGCGGCACCGGTAGGGCTGCGTCCTGCTGGCCGTCCCCTCCTGCACGTCGCCGGATCCGCAAGCCGGGCAGTGAATGCCGTTCGGCCAGCGGTTCCGCGCGAACCATTTCTCCGCCGTGTCATCGTCCGGGAACATGTTCATGACCTCGACCAGCGAGATCGCATTGCGGTGCGACTTTCCCGGTGCCTTGGCCATGTCGGTATCCCCTTGAATTACCGCAATAATACAGGGTTTAGCCCTGGCCATCAATTGGGAATGGGGCTAGAATGTATATAATCCCCAAAAGTTTGGTGGGGTGAACGACGGCAACGCGGACACCTTCGTTCGGGAAGCCTTGACGATACCTTGCACCTTTGCCACTCCGACGGAAAAATTCAGTTGGATCGCGCTACGCCGTTTCGGGCTCGTATCGCGCTCAGGGTTTCTCCTGGAGCGATCGCTTCGGGGTCAATGACGAGTTCCAACAGTGCGGCTCGACCCGATTGCTGCGCTCGTCGAAATGCAGCCGGAAACTCATCTGTCTTTCCTACCCTTTCCGCAAAGGCGCCGTACGCTTTTCCCAACGCAACGAAATCCGGCGACTGAATTTCCGTTCCCTGGACACGACCCGGATAATGGCGTTCCTGGTGCATGCGAATGGTTCCATACATGCCGTTGTTGCAAAGGACGACGATGGGTGACAGTCCATGCTGAACCGCGGTTCCAAGCTCCTGCCCGGTCATCAGGAAATCCCCGTCGCCCGCAAAACAGACCACGTCACGTTCAGGACACGAAAGCTTGGCGGCAATCGCTGCGGGGAGCCCGTAACCCATTGCGCCGCATTGCGGAGCTAGCAGCCGTCCTCGATCCCTGAGCGGAAAAAACCGTGCCGGCCAAATGGCGAAGTTCCCTGCCCCGTTGGTCAAAATTATGTCTTCCGGAAGTGCATCCGCCAACCATTTCACGACAGCAGTGAGGTCGACTCCTCCCGGAGATGGAAGATTATCCAAAGCGTTTCCATGGCCGGATGAAGCTTTCTCGAACCACTCCTTCCATTGCATTCGGTGATCGAATCTCCGTCGCCCGAGGCCGGAAAAAAAAGCATCCGGCAGGGCCTGTATGGCCAGGGTCGGTGCAACGATCTTGCCCAACTCCCTGTCACTTGCGTGGACATGAACGATCTTCTGGCCCGCATCCGGACAAGAGAACAGGGTAAATCCGCGGGTCGTGATTTCGTCGAACCTGGTGCCAACCGCCAGCACGACATCGGCGCGTTCCATCAGTTGCACGACATGCGGCAACATCCCGAAACCGGCATCACCAGCAAAAGCATGGCTGAAGTTGTCGATCACATCCTGGCATCGAAAACCGACAACGACAGGTATCAGATTGCTTTCTGCAAACTCGCGCAGTGCCCGCCGCCCTTGACCGGACCAGTTGTTACCTCCAACGAGGATCAGCGGCCGTTCGGCGGTTTCGAGCACATGGCAAACACGTGACAGGATCTCGTCTCCCGGCGCGGACAACACTGGCGCCAACGGAAGCGAAGGGTTCGTTACACTCGTGGACGCCTGGAGCACATCTTCCGGGAAAGCGAGAACAACAGGCCCCGGCCTGCCCGACACCGCGCAGTGAAATGCCCTGGCCACGAGTTCCGGGATTCTGTCCGGATCAATGATCTCAATAGCCCACTTGGCAACGTCACCAAAAAAGCACCTGTAGTCGATTTCCTGGAAACTCTCGCGATCCCTGGTGCTCCTCGAGACCTGACCGACGATCAATATCATCGGCGACGAATCCTGCATGGCCGTGTGAACCCCGATTGCCGCGTTCGTCGCGCCGGGCCCCCGCGTTACCATGCAGATGCCTGGTCTACCGGTCAGCTTGCCGTGTGCGGCCGCCATGAACGCCGCTCCGCCTTCGTGACGGGCCATGACCGTCCGAATGCGGTCTTTCCTGTCGAAAAGTGCATCGAGCAAGGCGAGATAGCTTTCCCCGGGAACACCAAAAACCGTTTCGACCCCCTGCCTGACGAGTATATCGGCCAGGACTTCGCCTCCCGTTCGCATCTTGATGACCTCTCCTCTTCGCGGGTCACGTCTGCGCCCAAACGTCTTGTCCGTTGGAGCAACTGAATTTTTTCCGGCCTCCGATGGCCTGTGCTGACTCCCGTTGCAGCGGCCAACGACTATCCGCAACGTCGTGTTCCTTGCCGAATTCGACGGTCCACGAAACATCGCCTGAAGATAAATGTCGACGCCGCATCAATTCGGCCGGGATCTGCGGGTCGGTTTACGGTGACCAACCAGTAGAGTAAACGTCATGATCCCGAATTGGCCACGCTCGCACAAACGGTCGAAGGTGCGAGCAAGAATCAAGTTCGATCTGGAAGGAATCCAAAAGTGCCCAGGTCCACGCGCTCCGGACCCCGTAGGAAGGGTGACGAAATCGGTCGAAACAGGATCGGAACGCCAAGGTTCTGGCTGTATGGCATTCATCCAGTACGCGGTGCTCTCGGTAATCCGGACCGCGCGAAATATCGATTGGTCGTCACTCAAAATGCGCTGATCCGACTTGGCGAATGTGTTTCAAGCTCTGGTCTTGTTCCTGAAGTCGTGTCGCCGCGGAACTTCCCGGTCAAGTTCGAGCCGGGCACATCGCATCAGGGGTGCGCCCTGCTGGTCGATCCATTGCCGCGCAGGAAGCTTGACTGGCATTCGTTCGAAAAACAGCAAGACAAGCCACTTCTTGCCGTGTTCCTCGACCGGGTTACCGACCCCATGAACACGGGCGCCATCTTGCGAACCGCAAGCATATTTGGCGCCGACGCGGTTGTCGCCCCGGCGCGACACTCGGCAAGAGAATCGGGCGCACTGGCAAAGGCGGCATCAGGCGCTCTTGATCAAGTCCCTTTTCTTTGCGTGCCGAATCTCGCAAATTCAATGATCTCTGCCGCGGAAGCGGGGACAGTCATCATCGGGCTCGACGGATCGGCAACCGCTGATCTCAACGAGTTGGTCGCATCCATCGACCCGGATTTCCCGATCGCCGTTACGTTCGGCTCCGAGGGCAAAGGCCTCAGAAAGAGAACACGGGATTGTTGCCATTTCATGGCACGCATCGGACGGGGCGGTACAACCGGTTCATTAAATGTGTCAACGTCGGTCGCGATCACGCTATATGCGATCAGGACGCGGCAAGACCTTATCTGAAACCTGACCAGAATTCGGCTTGTGCGGATCTCCGGATTTGCTCGGAGGTCAAGATCAGACTTTGCCACGCCACCCCCTGGTTCGACGTTCGGTGACGGGTTGGAAATGGCGCGTTGTTGCCGCCTAACGCGCTCAAGCTGATCAAGCGGATGTGGAGCGCCTGAAGGCAGACAGCAAGGATACAATCGTCCGGGCGGCGGCATTGCCAGTTTCGGGATGTTCGTCCTTAACACCGGCTACAAGCCCTTCATCGTCCGCTTTCGCCGAGCGTTTTCTCCAAGAAACTTGTCACCGTGCGCTGCAGGCCGAACACGGCCAAGAACCACCGGATGGTCATCCGGCACAGGTCCCGCGCCCCTAGGCGAGAAGGTCCTCAGGCACGTCGCGCCCGAGGATGTCACGGCGGTCCGCCGCGAGTCGCACGATTGGTCCGCGGCACCGAGCCAGGCAATGCGGGTGCTTTTCACGATCTTCACGCAGGCCGAGATCACGGTCGGCCTCTTTGGGCAACACGTCTTCGGCCCGTCTGGCCGCGCATGGGTCCGGCCCCTATCAAGATCACACACTTGACTCTTGGGTGATTTTGTGCGATTCGCCTGACCATGCAGATTGGCATGCGTCAGATCTCGTCGGAGACAGTAGAGTGGTTCAGGACGGCCTGCAACGCCGGCGAGCTGTCGCGGACGGCGCTGGCCCACGAACTCTGCCTTAAGGAGAACTGGTTTGGCCACATTGGCCGGCTGTGTCTTGCATCGGCGCGCAAGCTTCTGCCGCGCCTGGCCGAGGAACTGGGCGTGCGTCTGCCGGAGGCGGAGGCGCTGGCGTTTGATCCGCACGCCCGCCCCCTTTCGGACTTCCCCGACAGTTCTGTCGCGTGTTCGCTTGGGGAGCTCGGTCCCCTGTCGCTTGAGTTGGTGAGGGCACCGCAGGAGCGCCGCCGCTGGGAGGCGATGATCGAGAGCCATCATCCGGAGGGATGGCGCCGTCCGCCGGGCGGCCAGGTCCGGTACTGGGTACGTTCGGAGCCCTATGGGGTTCTGGGCGGCATCGGCTTCACTGCGGCCGGGATCCAGCTTGGGCCGCGCGACGGCGTCATCGGCTGGTCGGCTGATGCCCGGGTGGCCAACATCGCCAAGGTCGTGTGCAACCATCGCTTCCTGTTGCTTCCCGGTGTTCGGGTGAAGGGTCTTGCGTCCCGGGTTCTGCGTCTGGCGACGGACCGGATTGCCGATGACTGGGCGTCGGCCTACGGTGAGCGCCCGGTGCTGGTGCAGAGTTTCACCGGGCCGGGGCAGTCCGGCCTGAGCTACCGGGCCGCGGGGTGGAAGTGCTGCCCGAAGCTGACGTCGGGACGGCGTTCGGGCGTGAGCCGCGCGGTCTGGCTCAGGCCGCTGGTGGAGGGCTGGCACCAGGTTCTGTGCCGTGCACCGAAGCGGGTTCTCGGCTGGTCCGGATCGCTGTATTGTGCGGGGGGATGGGCTGCACGGGAATACGCCCGCAGCCCGCACCCCGACGGTCGGGTCAGGCGCCGGATTGCGCTGATGGGTGCGGCCTGGATGAACTGTCTTGGCGAACATCTGCCGTCGATCTTCCCGGGGCGTGCGGAGCAGACGGCGGCCTACCGGTTGCTGTCCAATGACGCGGTGACGATGGACCACATTCTGGATTCACATGTCGAGCAGACGGTTGAGCGGTGCGGCGTCGAGCGGTTCGTGCTGGCTGTTCAGGACACGACAACGCTGAATTATGACGACCTGTCAAAGACTTCGGGCCTCGACGACCTTGGCGGGGGCGGCAAGGGCACCTCGGGCATTCTGGCCCATTTCGGCGTGGCGGTGAACGCGGTGGGCCGACCTCTCGGGATATATACGGCGGACACGGACTTCCGTCAGGCCGAAGACAAGGACAGTGTCCGCTGGGTGGACGGCCTGGAGCGGGCACAGGAACTCGCGCGCGCCTGCCCGGACACCCGGGTGGTGACGGTCTGCGACCGCGAGGGCGACTTCTGGGACCTGATCTCGCGGGCGCAGGACATCGGGGCGGCATTGCTGGTGCGGGCGAGCCGGGGGACGCAGCGTCGGGTGGCACTGGCCTCCGGAGGCGACGCGAACCTGTGGGACCATGTGCTGGGGACGGACCCGGTGGGCAGGCGGACGATCGAGGTTCCCGCCTGCGGGGGACCGAACCGCAGGAAGGGGCGCACGGCGAAGCTGACCCTGCGCTGCACGCCTGTGGACCTGCTCCCCCCGAAGGACCGGGGGGACGAGCCGCCGCGCCGCATGATCGCCGTCTCGGCCCTCGAGGAGAACCCGCCCCGTCGCCCGTCGCTGCCGGCATCGAAGACAGGGAAGAAGAAGAAGAACCAACCGCTGCACTGGATGCTGCTGACCACCGAGGGTCAGGGCGACCTCGACACCGCCTGCACGGTGCTGCGCTGGTACGAACTGCGCTGGAGGATCGAACGGTTCTTCCATGCGCTGAAGGTCGGCACCCGCATCGAGGACCGCCGCCTCGACGAGGCCGACGACCTGCGCAAGTGTCTCGCCTTCGACGCGATCACCGCGTTCAGGGTCTGGGATCTTTCGCTTCTGGCTCGCGAGAGGCCGGACGACCCGGCCGGACAACATGTCACCGGGGACGACATCCGGGCACTCTGTGCCCTTGCCTCACACTATGGCTTCAAGGTTCCCCGGGGACCGCCGGAGATGACCATCGCGGGCTTCGTCGTGCTCACCGGCGGCCTGGCGGGATTCCATCCCTCGAAACGCCAGCCCTTGCCCGGCACGCAGAAGCTCTGTAAGCGGGTAAACGGCGACGTCTGATAATTCGGTTGCTCACGCGAGGGTTGGGTGGGGATACTTCCGGTCATTCATCAATGATCGGAGGAAATTGTCATGTCAGGTTTGAATGGTTCGGCTGGTTCCCGTCGTGCGCCGGTGGTGCGCAGCGCAGACGAGTGGAGCGGCATCATGGCGGACTTCGAGCGCTCGGGGCTGTCGCAACGGGAGTTTTGCGAGTCCCGTGGGCTGTCCCCGAAGACCTTCGGGAACTGGCGGTGCCGTCTCCGCCCTGGGGGCGGGAAGGGTTCCTTTGTCGAGCTTGCGCCGCCTGCGGTATCCGGCTGGGACGTCGAGCTTGACCTGGGCGACGGGGTTGTCCTGCGGGTTCGGCGGTCGTGATGCTCGGCGGCTGGCCGCGGGGCGGCATCTGGCTGTCGACGGACCCGGCCGACATGCGGCGCAGTTTCGACGGTCTGTGCGCGCTGGTGTCGGGCCATCTCGGGTGCAATCCGGCCGATGGACGCTGGTACGTGTTCGTCAACCGGCGCCGGACCATCGTGAAGGTCCTCGGCTTCGAGCGGGGCGGCTTCTTCATCTGGTCCAAGCGCCTGGAGCAGGGCCTGTTCGCCCCGCCTCCGGCCTCCGGCCATGCGGCGCTTGCATTGTCTTCGACCGAGTTGATGGCCCTGATCGACGGCATCGACGTCACCGTTCGCCGCCGTCGCAAGCGTTACGGCGGTCCCCGGCTGGCGTCCGGGTGAGCCCGGACGACGGTCATGTCGATGCTGCCGGTCATCGGGTTGTCGGCGAAGAGCTCCTTCCACAGGCGTGGCGTCAGTTCGTGGACCCGGTCGGCCGGATGGGTGTCGATGCGCTGGAAGACATCGCCCAGATAGGTTGCAGGGCTGATCCCGAGCAGGAAACAGGTGGCGACGAGGCTGTTGACGATCCCGACGTTCCGTGCGCCGGATTCCGTCCAGGAAAAAAGCCAGTTCTTCTGTCCCAGCTTGATGCGGCGCAGTGCGCGCTCGACACCATTCGAGTCGATCGGCACCAACGGGTCTTCGAGGAACACCTCGAGGGCCTGCTGGCGTTCGACGGCGTAGGTGACCGCCCGGCGGATCGGGTGCTTCGGCGTCAGCGCCGGGTCCCCGAGCGTCCGCTCACACCATTGCCAGAAGGCGTCGACCAGCAGGCGGGTGCGGGTGCGCCGCGCCTCCAGGCGTTCAGGCGGCGGCCGGGTACGGAATTCCTTCTCGATCCCGTACATGCCCCCGATCAGATCCAGCGCCTTCCCGGCGAACACCGGATGGTTGTCCAGCTGCTCCTCGAAATTGCGCCTCGTATGCGCCCAGCAATTTTGCTGCCTCACCGCCTCCCCCCGCGCCTCGGCGTAAGCCGCGTAGGCGCCGTAGCCGTCGCTGACCAGCGTGCCCTCGAAATCGCCGAGGAACCGCGCGACATGGTGGTGGGCGCGGGAGGGCGCGAAGTGGAACACCACTTCGTCCCGGTCGCCGAGCACCGGCCAGTAGTAGCAGTCGCGGTAGGGACACCGGTTGCCCGACGCCCCCCGCACAGATCCCCGCATGCCCGTTAAGGCACGAGGCTCCTACCTCGGGTGATTGCCGGCAAACCGTCTGTCCGGCCATGGGTGCACGGTCCGCAGCGGAGGCCAGAAGACCGCCGCCAGCAGGTCGACCTTGCCCCAGGGAAGGCGGTCCTTCTGCGACCGGCGGCGCAAGACGCGCAGCCAAAGTCGCTTGAGACGGTGCCCGAACGTCTGGAGGGATCGGGAGCTGGTCGGGACCGCGTAGTAACGCAGCCAACCGCCCACAACCCGACCAAGCCATATGGCGACCTCGTAGATGTTGTCGTGCATCCGTTGACGCAGTTCGGCCTCGATGCGTTTCAGGGTCCGGGTGACACGCTTCCTGATCGGCTTGCGCCCCAGTCCGAAACGTCCCTTCCGCGTGGTCCGGCAGTAATGCGTGAACCCGAGGAAGTCGAAGGTCTCGGGACGCCGCTCTCCCCGTGCCCGGCGGTTCGCCATGGCGAACCGGCCGAACTCGATGAGCCGCGTCTTGTCCGGGTGCAATTCGAGTGAGAACGCGGCCAGCCTGTCCTTCAGATCGCACAGGAACCGTTCTGCATCCCGCTTGTACTGGAACCCGACCACGAAGTCGTCGGCATAGCGCACGATAATCGTCTCGCCACGGGCGATCCGGGCGCGCCATTTCCTCTGGAACCAGAGATCAAGGACGAAGTGCAGGTAGATGTTCGCCAGAATCGGCGACACACTTGAGCCCTGGGGGGTTCCCCGCAGGGTGTCCCACCATTCGCCCTCTTCCATGACGCCGGCGCCAAGCCACTTGGAGATCAGCCGGATGACCCGCCGATCCCCGATCCGGTGCTCCACGAACCTGATGAGCCAGCTTCGATCCAACCGATCGAAAAAGGCCTTAACGTCCGCGTCGACAATCCAGTTGACCTTGCGCCGTTCTATCCCGTACGCCAGCGCGTCGAGCGCGTCATGCGCACCGCGACCGGGTCGGAACCCATAGCTGAACCCGAGGAATTCCGGCTCGAATATCGGCACAAGGATGGTCTCCGCCACCGCAGTCTGGACGATCTTGTCCTCCAGTGCCGCAATGCCGAGCGGTCGTGTTCCCCCGTCCGGTTTGGGTATCTCTACCCGCCGGGACGGAAGCGCCCGGTACGCCCCGCTGTGAACACGGTCGTGCAGGTCGAGCAGGCGCTCTTCCAGTCCGTTCCCGTATTCCTCCCATGTCACCCCGTCCACGCCTGCCGCCGCATCCTTCTTCAGCATGAAGTAGGATGCTTCGAGCGCGTCCGTCGTGATGTGGTGCAGGAGCGCAGTGAGCTTCTCCTTCGGTTTCCTCGTGGCTGCTTGCCGTATCCGCTCAGCCGCCTGTGACATGCGATCCCGGCCCTGTGTCCGGTGCGTGCTTTGGCCTCGCGGATTCCCCTTGGTTCCGGCCCTTCCCTCCATCGGCTCCGCAGGAACTGACGTTCCCTTGTTCGCCGACTTCACCGGTACTATGGCCGGATCCGATTGCTTCAATCCGTTCGTCATCGATTCAGACTATCTCCTTTCTTCCGCGGCCTCGGCACGACTGCCGGGGCAGATTGAAGCCCTCCCGAGTCCCGGCGTGGGGTGTACGTGCGTCCCTGGATTCCTTTGACAGCGCGGAGCCCGGCAGTCCCTCACCATGGCGGTCCTACAGGTGTTGCCTTCGGTCAAACAAAGAACCTCGGCACTCCGAATGATAAGATTTTCGTTGCTCAATCATCCTGGCCACACGCGCCGCTACCGACGCTTCACGTGCACCCTCGCGGATGCACGCGCACGGCTCGCGGTGGAAGTGGTGGTTAGCCTCTCCTTCCTGCCGGACTTTCACCGGCTACCCCAGCGCCAGTTAGCTCGGCGCTCTTGTTTCATCTTGCCCGGCCTGTCCGGGTCGCGCCCGGCCCGCACCGGCGTCTCGTCCATGACGATGACGGAACTTTCCAGAACCGAGCGGCACTGGGCCTCGAACACCGGCTCCAGCAGCGAGATCGCCCGGTTGGCCCAGCCACTCAGGGACTTGCGGCTGACGGTGATCCCGCTCTCTGCCAGCATCTGGTGCTGGCGGTAGAGGGGGAGATGCCAGGCGAACTTGTCGACCAGCATTCCGGCGATAAAGCTCACATCGGCGCAGGAGCTCTTGAACACGCCCTCGACGGCCGGGGCGCAGACCAGGGCGCCGGAGGATCTGATCTTCGCCTTCTTGTAATGGTAACGCAGCACCACGTGGCGGATCGGCACCGATGCCAGCTTGCAGCACACCCGCTCGGAGATGAGCTCGAACTCGTCCGCCGCCAGCCCCTCGATCTCCGGCGGCATCACGTCGATGTCGATCACCGTCGCCTCGGGGCCGAAGCGCAGCCCGGTGCCGTTGACGGCATCGCCACGATCCTTCTTGCGCCCGTTGACGCCGCCCCGGGGCTTCTTTTCGGCTTTCTTTTCGGCCTCGCCTTTCCTTTCGGCTTCGGGCTCATCCTCCCCGGCGTCCGGCGATGCGGCCCCGTCGGAGGAGGCGCCATCGGAGGAGGCGCCGGAGTTGCGGCGCTTCTCCGAGCGCCGGCCGTACTGCTGGCGCTCGTAGCGGGCCAGCTGGTCGCGAAGTGCACTGTTCTTCGCCACTTCCTCGGTGAGCCTGTCCTGCAGTGACCCGACGAGCGCCGACAGCGTCCCGGCGAGCCCGAACA
Organism: Paracoccaceae bacterium; assembly: GCA_963664045.2. Classification (GTDB taxonomy): domain Bacteria; phylum Pseudomonadota; class Alphaproteobacteria; order Rhodobacterales; family Rhodobacteraceae; genus JAPPHA01. The sequence goes on from CAXXGT010000013.1 coordinate 480,774, forward strand.
ACTCCCTGAACAGGGCCGCGGCACCCCGTAGAAGACCACCGCCCGAGCCCAGCCCCGCGAACTCCGAGCGGAGCCCGTCGAGCCGCCGGCGAACCACCTCCGGGTCGTGAGGGTCGATCCCGCTCATTCCTCCGCCTCCACAGCCATGATCGCCGCCAGGACCGCCAGGCGCTCGGACCGGGGCATCGCCGCGTAGCGCCGCCCCCAGCTCGCCGCCTTGCGCTTCACCGTCTGGCGATGGGTGAAGTTGCGCCCGGCGAAGCGCGCCCAGTGGACCCGGTCCGGTTCGAAGTTGAACCACAGCTTCTCGGTGACCACGCAGGACTGGTTGTTGACCTGAAGCGCGATCGAGCGCCAGTCGGACAGGTGTTCGTCGTAGAGCCGGCTCGGATAACCGGAGATCATCACCTGGGCCGGCAGTGAACGCAGAAGACGGATCAGCTCCACATGGTCGCCGTCGTCGTAGTCGTAACGGTAGCGGCGCTGCGAGCGCCGCACCGACTGCACGTAGGGCGGATCAGCGTAGACCAGTTCGTCGCCCTGGAAGTCGAAGCCGGACAGGAACGCGTGGGCGCAGCCGTGGTGAAGCTCGACCGGATAATCACAGCTGAAACGCGCGATCGCACGCCAGTTGCGGTCGATGCCGATGTTGCGCAGCGCAGGCGGCTTGCGCTTCATGATCGCACCGCCCCCCAGAAATGATTCGATATACACAGAATGAGGAGGCATGGCCGCAATGAGCGGCTGGCACAGCCCCGATGTCGCCTTCGATCCGAACCATGCGCCCATGGCCGATCCCCCGATGATTCGTTTTACCGCACCGGAAATAGGCCCGGCGCCCTATCATGTCAAACGGAAAATCGGCACGGCAGCGGAAAATCGGGGAATGCCAGGGCCGCAGCATCGGGCACAGCAGCCAAACGATACCCGAAACCGGGCAAAATCAACGGACGTCGCAGTTTACCCGCTTACCTTTGTCGGCAGGTGCAGGATCTTCTGGCAATGGTGCAGGACCTGAGGTTCGTTGACCGCGACATGACGGAAGAAGGAACGGATGGCGGCAAGGCGGATGTTGCGGCTCCTCACGCTGTTGCCGCGTTCGGTCTCGAGATGTTCGAGAAAGTTCCCGACAAGTTCGGCATCGATGTCGGAGATATCCATGTCCGTTGACTCCACTCCGCACTGGGCCTCGGCAAATTCAAGGAGCAGTAGAAAGGTATCACGATAGCTTGCGATCGTGTTCGCACTGGCCGCAAGTTGATTGATGAGCCGCTCGGTGAAGAACCTCTGCACCAGCGGCGCCAGCGGCGTCGGCACGGATCCGGTCATGACGCGCCTCCATCGCCAAGGGTTTTGAGACCACGTTCGCTCGCCAGGGCCAGCAACTCCGGCACGGCCTCGATGTACCACCATGTGCCGGACGGTTTTGCATGTCCCAGGTATGCGCTGAGCTTGTACATCTCCGCATCCACGTCACGCCCTTGCCGGAACCAGTCGAGGATTGTCAAAGAGGCCATCGCGTGACGAAGATCGTGGATCCGCGGTCCGTGGCCATTTCCCGGCGAGGGCCGGCGCAGCCCGATGACCTGGCCGACCCTGGCGAAGTTCCATTGTGCGTTGTTGGCGGTTGTCCGCTTGCCATTCTCAGCGCGAAAGAGCGCACCGCTGCCGGCCCGGACAACAACATGGTCACGGAATTGCTGGTAAGCCTGCAGCTTCGTGACCAAGCACCGGGTGACCGGAATGACGCGGCTCTTCCCGTTCTTGGCGTGCCTGACGGACAGGGTGGCGTTCACGGCGTCGACATCCCGGTCATCGAGCCCAAGGGCTTCGCCGATCCGGAGGCCGGTCACCGCGATCAGGCCGAACAGGGTCGAGCAGGTCGCGCCACGCAGTCCCGACCGCGAGGGCAGTGCTGCTGCGGTGATCACGATCTGCTCGATCTCCGCCTCGCTGTAGATCCATGGTCGTGGGCGTGCGCGACGCCATGGAATCAGTCCCTTGGGCAGGACTTTGTGACGGTCGTCAAGTCCTTGCAGCCAACGGGCAAAACCACGCACGAGGCAAAGCCGGCCGGCCCATGTATTCGAGCCTGCCGACCCGAACGTCTCCTTCCAGCGCAGGAACAGTTCCGTCGTGATCCATTCGGCGCCCTCCGCATCAGCAAAGGCGGCGAATGGCTTGAGGTCAAGGCCGACCGCAGTCATGTCGGCCCCGAAGCGGCGTCGATGGTCAAGATACTCGGAAAGCCGAGCGGAGATCGACGTCATGATCCGCCCTCCGATACAGGCTGCGGCACGGGCCAGGGACGCGCGAGTGGACGCAATGCCTGGATGTCGTGCCGGGCATAGATCGTCGTTGTCTCCGCAGAGTTGTGACGCAGCAGGTTGCCGATGTCGGCCAACGGTGTTCCGCCCTGCAGCAGGCTCATGGCCAGGGAATGCCGAAATACATGGCTGCGAACCTTGCCCCCGGGCGGTGCGACGCCGGACGCTGCATGAGCCCTGAGGAGCGCCTCCCTGATCGGGCGCGATTGGGCGAAGGGCAGGAAGGGCGGTCGAATGTGGACAAAGAGATGCCGTGAGTTGCCCTGTCGTCCGTGCCGGATCCAGTCCACCATGGCCTCGCCCACGTCGACCGGAAGCGGCATGGTCGCCTGTTGCCCACCCTTGCCGCGGACCAGGATCTCACCCGCCTGCCAGTCGATGTCGTCGAGGCGGATGGCGATGATCTCCTGGCCGCGCAGGCCGAGCCGGGCCATTGTCAGCAGCATCGCATAATCGCGGCGGGCGATGGCGCTGTCTCCCCTGGCCGCTGCCAGAACACGTTCAACCTCTGCCTGCGAGAGATGTCGGGTGGGAGCAGGCGATCGGGGCCGGGCAATGCTCGGGACGCAGAGGGCCAGGTTCTGATCGATCCGACCGGTCGCATACAGGAAGCGGAACAGGGATCGCAGGGAATAGGCCTTCGATCCTGCACCGGCAAGGCCTGCCTCGTCCGTCGCTTCCAGCCAGGCAACAATGTTGGCCCGAGTGATGGCATTCAGGTCGCCCGGAGCTGCATTGCCAAATCGGAAAGTCAGGAAATTGCGGAGTTGGCCTTGACGCACTTTGACGGTGCTGGATGCCGACCCGCAGTGGGTGCGCAACCAGGTGCCATAATCCGCGCACAATGTTTCGAGGGCTGTGGGTATCGGTGCTGGCTGCGGCACGGCAGCTATGGCACCCTCATTGACAAGATGGGCGATGAACCGATCCAGAGCGCATGTCCATCGTTGCCGACTGTAATCGGAAAGCCTCGCCGGCAGTGGGTCTCGAATTTGCCTGAACTTTGCCTCGTCAACACCGTCCGGTATCATCAGCCCGCGACGCCCGACTTCGGCGCAAAGCCAGTCGACTGCATGGACATAACCCTTGATGGTACGGGTCTTCAGGCCAAGCGAAACAAGCGAGGCCAGAAATCCGTTGCGCAAGGCAAGCAGCCAATCTGGCCCCTGTCCCCTTGGCAATGGAATGACAATTGAGTTTGATCGCATCCTTTCGTTCCTTTGTTGCGAATGAGTGGAACGAGCAGGATTGCATGATCAGGACAGAAACCTGGAAACAAATGCTCACGTGATCATCAAAGTCGTCGAGAATGCATCCGGCAATGACATTCGAACGCAAAGGCTGTGCGGCCTGTCACGAGCCGAAGACGGACTCGACAAGAGATTCGGCGTAAAGGGAATGAGGGTCCGGATCGGACGTGATTATGCCGACAATTCCGGCAAAAAAGCCCGGGGATTCAATGCCCCGGGCCACAAACGCGGCATAATCCGGTTGTCGGCATGTCCGCCCCTATGCCGATATCGGCATAGGGGCGGGAAACGGCGCCAGTGTCCGCTGTGGCCGCGGACCGAAGGCGTGCTCGCCGAACTGGTGAAGGGGCGGGCTGCCAACGACGCCGTCTTCCTGAGCCGGTATCAGCGGCCCTATACGCGTTTCGGCGTCTACCGGCTCGTGGAGCGTTGTGCCGCCCGCGTGCCCGCGCTCGAAGGCAGGACAGTTACCCCCCATGTCATTCGGCACACGTCAGCCTGCAGCCTGCTTCAGTCCGGGGTCGACATCAACACCATCCGTGCCTGGCTCGGACATGTCAGTCTCGAGACCACCAACATCTACGCCGAGATCGATCTCGGGATGAAGGCCCGTGCGATGGCGCTGTGCGATGCGGCGGAACCCGGACAGGAAAAGCCCCGGAAGGCAAACAAGGGCCTGATGGCCTTCCTCGACGAACTCTGAGCGGAAAGGGTTATGTTGCGGTGAGCGGGAAGGCCCCGATCCCCGGATCACGGTTCCGGCTCACCGCAATTCCTCATTACGTGATGGCCTTCCATGCAAGGGAAATCTCCTGCGCCCGTGCCAGCAGAAACCCGGGTCGCAATGTGTGCAGCCACGGGGCGTCTGAGTTGGCCGAACAGGAGGACAAACGGATGGAAGCCCGAGGTCGGCGACACACCTCATCGCAAGAGATGCGTCCATCGATTACAAGTGGAATGCAAAATATCATGTTGCGGAGATTCCAGCGACGCCGCTGTTTGCCTTGACTCTTCCGAGCCACCGCAACATGAAAACGACCGCAACATAGAAGACCAAATGTTGCACGCAACATTTGGTCTTTCCATCGACCCGGAAACCGGTCTCGTCGGCATGCAGGGCCGGGCGTTCCAGGAGATGCGCGATGGCGGCCTCCTCCCATGACTGCAGCGCGTCATGGAGGCGCCTGACGTAGCCGAGGCAGGTGGCCTCGGAGAGCCTGAGGCCGGAGATCGCCTGCACCAGCGCGACGGCCCGGCGCAGCGAGAGCATGTGAGCGACCAGCAGGTTGATGATGAAGGCCTGGAGGCCGGCGCCGTATTGCAGCGGACCCGGCATGGCGTCGGGGAACCGCCCCTTGGTCCGCGCCCGGCACTCGGGACACTCCTTGACCTCGGCATCCACGCGGCGCTCGACGACCTCGAACACGATGTCGTACAGGATGCGACGTTCCCGCTCGACAGGGTCGACACCGGACAGGTCGGCACCGCAAGCGTCGCAGGCCTCGACGGTGACCGTCTCCTCGACGGTGGTCTTGCGGAGGTTGTCGCCTGTCTGCAGGTTCGGCCTCGCGCCCGTGCCGCTGTCGCCCTTGCCCGTGCGCCGTGCGGTCTCGTCCTTCTCCGTCTGTGACGGCGGGAGGCCGGAGTTGGCACTGGTCTTTCGGGTCGTCTTCTCCAGCAGGACGGCGATCAGCACGCTCATCAGCGTGATCAGTATCGCGAACAATTGTGGAATCGCGTTCAATATTGACCCACTTTCGGGGTGAATCGCGTTCAAAATTGACCCACCCCTGATCCGATGGAAACGACTGCCTCGCAACGATTCAGCGAGGCAGAAGAGATGGTGTCAGTGGAGACGATCGGCAAGATTCGGCGTGCATGGCACGTTCAAGGGAAGTCCATTCGATCGATTGCGAAGTCGATGGGCGTGTCGCGCAACACGGTTCGCAAGGTGTTGCGCTCCGAGGAGTCGGCGCCGCAGTACCGGCGTCCGGACCAGCCTCATCGGAAGCTCGGCGACTTCATTCCGGAGCTCGAGCGGAAGCTGGAGGCCAACAAGCAGAAGAAGAAGCGGCGTGACCGCCTGAGCATGAAGCGGATCTGGCGGGATCTCGCGGACCAGGGATGCGATGCGAGCTACAGCGCCGTCTGCCGCTACGCGGCGGCCTGGAGCCGGCGCCATGGTGCCGGCGTGTCGGGCGCCCACGTTCCCCTGGAGTTCGATCCCGGCGAGGCCTTCCAGTTCGACTGGAGCCATGAATGGGCGGTCATCGGCGGCACGACGGTGCGGCTCAGGGTGGCGCACATGCGCCTGTGCCACAGCCGCATGAGCTTTGTGCGGGCGTATCCGCGCGAGACCCAGGAGATGGTCTTCGACGCCCACAACCGGGCGTTCCGGCTGTTCGGAGGTTCCTGCCAGCGCGGCATCTACGACAATATGAAGACGGTGGTCGACGTCATCTTCGCGGGGCGGACGCGCAAGTTCAACGCCCGTTTCCTGGAGATGTGCGGGCACTTCCTCGTGGATCCGGTGGCATGCACGCCGAACGCGGCGTGGGAGAAGGGCCAGGTCGAGAACCAGGTCCGCGACATTCGCGAGCGGCTGTTCCGCGAGCCACCGCGCTTCGACAGCCTCGACGACCTGAACGACTGGCTCGAGGAGAGCTGTCGCAGGCACGCGCGGGAGCATCCGCATCCCGACGACCGCGAGCTGACGGTCTGGGAGGTGTTCGCGCGCGAGGAGCGTCGCTGCCTGATTCCCTTTCCGGGGCCTTTCGACGGCCACCGCCCGCTGAGCCGGGGCGTCTCCAGGACCTGCCTCGTGCATAATGGGAACCGAATGGTTATGGGAACCTTGAATCCCATGTGCCTGTCATGACACGCTTTTTCCAGTGATCAGGTTCCCATAATAATTCCGGCTCAGATGTCGGAAAGCATCGCCATCAACGCGTCCTTCACGCCCGTGAACCGTCCCTTGGCGAGACCCGGAGAACGCCACTCGGAGAGAATGCCCAACTTTGCGGCCGGATCAGTGCGCAGGTAAATCTCAGTGGTCTTGAGGCTCTGGTGCCCCAGCCACAGCGAGACCTTGCGGATGTCTCTGGTCGCCTCGAGAGTATCCAAGGCGCACGCATGCCTCAGAGTATGTGGCGTTACCTTCCGGTGTGCGATCGACGGTTGGCTCCGCGCCGCCGTCGTGACATGGAGCGCAAGCCGCTTGGCGAAGCCGCGCCGGTTAATCCCCCGTCCCATCGCATTCAGGAACAGGTGGCGGTTGGGAACCCCGGGGCGGATTGAGAGCCATGCACCGAGCGCGTCGCCTGTTTCCTTCCAAAGCGGCAGGACACGGGCTCGCCGTCCCTTGCCCATGACCCGGACCTCGTCGAGCTGCGGCATTCTGACATCGTCGAGACCGAGGCCGACCAGTTCGGAGACGCGGAGCCCGGCATTGTAGGCGAGGTACAACATCGCCTGGTCCCGGGTTCCGGACCTGGTGGCGGTGTCCGGGGCCTCGAGCAGCGCTTTCACTTCGTCCCGGTCGAGATAGTCGAGCGCGGGAACATCGCCCTTCTTCTGCGGGATCGCATGCACCTGTGCCGCCATGTCGAGATATTCCGGGTAGCGGAACTCGAGGAAATGGAAGAAGCTCTTGAGCGTGGCCAGACGGACATTGCGGGTATTGACACTGTTGCCCCGTTCCGCCTCGAGATGGTCGAGGAAGGCGAGAATGGTGTCGACATCGAGATGCCTGACCTCGAGCGTGCAGGGACGGATACCGTACCTGTTTGCGGCGAATGGCGCGAGCAGCTTGAAGCCCCTGACGTAGTTCTCGATGGTATGCCGGCTTGCCCCCCGGTCACGGGGGAGATACTCCCGCAGGAAGGCTGCCAGCGGGGTTGCGAGTAGGGTCATGTCTTTGTCCTTTCCTTTTCCTTCATGTGCAGTTTCTCGGTCGCCTCCGACACCTGGCGCATGAGGACGGGTGTTGCCTCAAGGTACCAGTAGGTGTCGGTGACGTTGGTGTGTCCGAGGTAGGTCGACAGTGCGAGCATGTGTCGGCCGACATCCTTCCGGCTGGAAGAGATGCAGCCTTCCAGCGCACGGACGGCGAACCCGTGTCTCAGGTCGTGCAGCCTGGGGCCGGGTTCTCCGGCACTGCCGCGTACTCCAGTCTTGCGTGCAAGCAGGATGAAGATCCTGGTCAGATAATCCGGGCGCACCGGCCGGCCGGATACGAGCACGAACAGGTGTTCGCCGTTTCCGCCCTGCCGTTTCCGCGCCACGAGGTAGTCGTCGAGGGCGCGGCGGGTGCTCTCGTGCAGGGGTACAAGGCGGTCCCTGCGGTTCTTGGTGTTCCTGACCAGAAGTCCGTCCGGTCCCAGGTCGCTCAACAGCAGCCCGGCCGCTTCCGAGCGCCTCAGGCCGGTGCATGCCATGAGACCGATGATGAAGTGGAAGGTCAGCGGGGTGAGTGACCCAGCCGGTGGCAGGGACAGCGCCTCCGTCATGATCTTCCGGATCTCCTCCGGCGATGGAATGTACGGCGGTGGCCGGTACCGTCTCGGTTTGCCGAGAGCGTCCCGGTGGGGCACCTCGTGACGGTCATCCTCGACATGGAGGAAGACGGCCATGCCGCGGACGATGCGCAATTGCCTTTGTGCCTCGCGGACCGATGCTGCCGTGCCAGCCCAGTCCAGGACACTGTTTGTACGTACGAATTTGTCGCCCCTGGCGTCGGCATGTTCGGCGTAACGCATCAACACCCGCTCCTGTCCCCTGAATGACAGGCCCAGTGCTTTCTTGCTTGCGACGTAATCCTTCGCGTGATCCGTCATGGTCATCGGGCATCTCCCTCGAACGGCCAGGGCTGCACGATTTCGCGGAGCATCCGGACATCGACGCGGGCATGGATCGCGGTGATGTCTGGAGAGCTGTGCCTGAGCAGGGTGCCGATGGTTTCCAGGGGCTCGCCGTCACGCAGGAGATTCGTCGCCGCCGAGTGCCTGAACAGGTGTGACGATGTCGGGCCGACGCCCCGGATACCGGCCCGCTTGATCGCACGGCTGACGATCGAGCCGCTGATGCACTGTCGCGACACGGGGCGGTATGGCACCCTGCAGCGGAGAAACACCGCTCTCTCATCGCTGCGCGGCCGGGCCTCCAGGATGTAGTCCCGCAGCGCGTCGCCCACATCCTGCGGCAGCGGCAGTTCCGCCGCGCGCCGCGACTTGCCGCTGACCCGGATGACGGCCCTGTCCCAGTCGATGTCGTCGAGATGCAGCCCGCAGACGTCGCCGGCCCGCAACGCAAGCCGGGCGAGCAGCAGCAGGGCTGCCCGGTCGCGCATCCCCATCGGCGTCGTCACGTCACAGGTCGCGATCATGCGTTCGATGTCATCCTGACCGACATGCCGGGGCAGGCTCTCGCCCCGGAGCCTCGGGATCGTCGGGACCGCGTGGACGAGTTCCGGCCGGCAGAGGCCGTTCGACCCGAGAAAGCGCAGGTACATCCGGAATGCACTCGCCTCGTCTCCGACCTGTCCGCGAGAGGCGGTTTCGAGACGGTCCAGGATCGTGTTCCGAACCCGGGCGGCGTCATACGCCCCCGGGTCGTCGCCGAGAGCCGGAAGCAGCGTACGGATACGCCGTTCGTACTTGTCGACGGACGTGTCCCTGAGGCCGCGATGCCGTCGAAGCCAGTGCAGGAATGCATCGAGATGTTCGCCATGTTCCGCGTGGGACTGCGGGGGCTTCGCCGCCGGGATGACATTCCTGCCTACCATGAACGCAGCAAAAAGTCGGAGCATTGATCCGGAGGTACTGGCACCGGCAAACCTGGTGGACCTGCCGAAGAACCCCGGATGAACACAGGCACAATCATGGACAAGAAAGCGCCGCCGAATACGTTCGTCGGTTTCCGCAAGGGGAATGTCCGACAGGTAGAGCCAGACAATGAAGTGGCGGCACAGGGTCCCGCTCTGTCTGATCACCGAAAGCGCGTATCCCCGCTCTTCCAGGGAATCCCGGAACTGCGTCGCGAGGTCTCCGCCCGCCTCGATCTCCGCAGGCACCTCTGCCCGCCCGGTCTCGAGCAGGTACCGGAGGAACCTGACCGCAAACCGCCTGCACTGTCGACCGGGCCTCCTGCCGGTCCGACGTCGGCCAGGGCAATGGCATTCATGGCGCATGAAGCGGTCAAGGAGGCGGATGTCGAACGTGTCGAGACCCGGTCCGTTGAGCGCCAGCCAGACCGCGATGTGCCTGGCCGTACTGGTCAATTCGCCGGTCATCCTGTCGGAAAGGCCAAGGCCTTCCAGGTGCTCCGCGTAGCACCGGACAACTCGGGAATCCCGTTCAGGAACCACATCGGGCAGTGGCGGACTGAATTGTTTCGAAAGCATGATCTCTCTCCTGTCAATGTCAAAACCGACAGGAGTAGAGCAGATTTTTATGGGAACCTGATCAGGAGAAAAAGCGTGTCATGACAGGCACATGGGATTCAAGGTTCCCATAACCATTCGGTTCCCATTATGCACGTGATGGGAATGTTCCCATCACGTGCACTTCGACGGCAACCGCTACAGCGCCGAGGCGCGGGCGGCCCAGAAGGCGACGGAAGTGTTCGCCTATGCGGACCGGATCGATATCCGCCTTGACGGCGAACTGGTCGGCAGCCACCCGCGCAGCTTCGATCGCGGCAGGACGGTCTACGACTGGCTCCACTACGTGCCCGTGCTCGCGCGCAAGCCCGGCGCGCTGCGCAACGGTGCCCCGTTCCGCAACGGGGCTCTGCCGGAAGCGCTCGGAGCCGTGAAGGACAGGCTTGGCGCCTTCGACGACGGCGATCGGCAGATGGCACGGATCCTTGCCGCGGTAAGCGGGTAAATGGCGACGTCTGATAATTCGGTTGCTCACGCGAGGGTTGGGTGGGGATAATTCCGGTCATTCATCAATGATCGGAGGAAATTGTCATGTCAGGTTTGAATGGTTCGGCTGGTTCCCGTCGTGCGCCGGTGGTGCGCAGCGCAGACGAGTGGAGCGGCATCATGGCGGACTTCGAGCGCTCGGGGCTGTCGCAACGGGAGTTTTGCGAGTCCCGTGGGCTGTCCTCGAAGACCTTCTCGAACTGGCGGTGCCGTCTCCGCCCTGGGGGCGGGAAGGGATCCTTTGTCGAGCTTGCGCCGCCGGTTTCCTCGGGCTGGGACGTCGAGCTTGACCTGGGCGACGGGGTTGTCCTGCGGGTTCGGCGGTCGTGATGCTCGGCGGCTGGCCGCGGGGCGGCATCTGGCTGTCGACGGACCCGGCCGACATGCGGCGCAGTTTCGACGGGCTGTGCGCGCTGGTGTCGGGCCATCTCGGGTGCAATCCGGCCGATGGACGCTGGTACGTGTTCGTCAACCGGCGCCGGACCATCGTAAAGGTCCTGGGCTTCGAGCGGGGCGGCTTCTTCATCTGGTCCAAGCGCCTGGAGCAGGGCCTGTTCGCCCCGCCTCCGGCCTCCGGCCATGCGGCGCTTGCATTGTCTTCGACCGAGTTGATGGCCCTGATCGACGGCATCGACGTCACCGTTCGCCGCCGTCGCAAGCGTTACGGCGGTCCCCGGCTGGCGTCCGGGTGAGCCCGGACGACGGTCATGTCGATGCTGCCGGTCATCGGGGTGTCGGCGAAGAGGTCCTTCCACAGGCGTGGCGTCAGTTCGTGGACCCGGTCGGCCGGATGGGTGTCGATGCGCTGGAAGACATCGCCCAGATAGGTTGCAGGGCTGATCCCGAGCAGGAAACAGGTGGCGACGAGGCTGTTGACGATCCCGACGTTCCGTGCGCCGGATTCTGTCCAGGAAAAAAGCCAGTTCTTCTGTCCCAGCTTGATGCGGCGCAGTGCGCGCTCGACACCATTCGAGTCGATCGGCACCAACGGGTCTTCGAGGAACACCTCGAGGGCCTGCTGGCGTTCGACGGCGTAGGTGACCGCCCGGCGGATCGGGTGCTTCGGCGTCAGCGCCGGGTCCCCGAGCGTCCGCTCACACCATTGCCAGAAGGCGTCGACCAGCGGGCGGGTGCGGGTGCGCCGCGCCTCCAGGCGTTCAGGCGGCGGCCGGGTACGGAATTCCTTCTCGATCCCGTACATGCCCCCGATCAGATCCAGCGCCTTCCCGGCGAACACCGGATGGTTGTCCAGCTGCTCCTCGAAATTGCGCCTCGTATGCGCCCAGCAATTTTGCTGCCTCACCGCCTCCCCCCGCGCCTCGGCGTAAGCCGCGTAGGCGCCGTAGCCGTCGCTGACCAGCGTGCCCTCGAAATCGCCGAGGAACCGCGCGACATGGTGGTGGGCGCGGGAGGGCGCGAAGTGGAACACCACTTCGTCCCGGTCGCCGAGCACCGGCCAGTAGTAGCATTGTTTCATCTTGCCCGGCCTGTCCGGGTCGCGCCCGGCCCGCACCGGCGTCTCGTCCATGACGATGACGGAACTTTCCAGAACCGAGCGGCACTGGGCCTCGAACACCGGCTCCAGCAGCGAGATCGCCCGGTTGGCCCAGCCACTCAGGGACTTGCGGCTGACGGTGATCCCGCTCTCGGCCAGCATCTGGTGCTGGCGGTAGAGGGGGAGATGCCAGGCGAACTTGTCGACCAGCATTCCGGCGATAAAGCTCACATCGGCGCAGGAGCTCTTGAACACGCCCTCGACGGCCGGGGCGCAGACCAGGGCGCCGGAGGATCTGATCTTCGCCTTCTTGTAATGGTAACGCAGCACCACGTGGCGGATCGGCACCGATGCCAGCTTGCAGCACACCCGCTCGGAGATGATGTCGTATTCACCCTCCGCCAGCCCCTCGATCTCCGGCGGCATCACGTCGATGTCGATCACCGTCGCCTCGGGGCCGAAGCGCAGCCCGGTGCCGTTGACGGCATCGCCACGATCCTTCTTGCGCCCGTTGACGCCGCCCCGGGGCTTCTTTTCGGCTTTCTTTTCGGCCTCGCCTTTCCTTTCGGCTTCGGGCTCATCCTCCCCGGCATCCGGCGATGCGGCGCCATCGGAGGCGGCGTCGGCGTTGCGGCGCTTCTCCGAGCGCCGGCCGTACTGCTGGCGCTCGTAGCGGGCGAGCTGGTCGCGAAGCGCACTGTTCTTCGCCACTTCCTCGGTGAGCTTGTCCTGTAGCGCGGCAATGATCGTCGACTGCGTCCCGGCAAGCCCGAACAACTCCCTGAACAGGGAGACAGCCCCCCGCAGCAGGCCGCCGCCGCCCAGCCCCGCGAACTCCGCATGGAGCCCGTCGAGCCTCTGGCGGACCGCATCCGGGTCGTGAGGGTCGATCCCGCTCATTCCTCCGCCTCCTCCGCCATGATCGCCGCCAGCACCGCCAGGCGCTCGCCCCGGGGCATCGCCGCGTAGCGCCGCCCCCAGCTCGCCGCCTTGCGCTTGACGGTCTGACGGTGGGTGAAATTCCGTCCGGCGAAGGCCGCCCAGTGCACCCGGTCGGGCGCGAAGTTGAACCACAGCTTCTCGGTGACGATGCAGGACTGGTTGTTGACCTGGATCTCCAGCGAATGCCAGTCGGAGAGGTGTTCGTCGTAGAGCCGGGACGGATAGCCGGAGACCATCGCCGAACAGGGCAGCGACTTCAGGATGCCGAGAAGCTCCACATGGTCGGCGTCCGTATAGTCGTAACGGTAGCGGCGCTGCGACTTGCGCGCAGACTGCACGTAGGGCGGGTCGGCATAGACCAGCTCGCGGCCGTCGAAGTCGAAATCAGACAGGAACGCGTGGCAGCAACCATGGTGAAGCTCGACCGGATAGGCGCAGCTGAAGGTGTCGATGGCCCGGCGGTTGAGATCGATGCCGATGTTCCTGAGCGCCGGAGGCTTGCGCTTCATGATGGCGCCGCCCCCAAGATGTGTCTCAATATATGCGACATGCGGCGGACACATCGCGATGAGCGGTTGGCAAAGACCAGAGGTCGCTTTCGATCCAAACCATGCGCCCATGGCCGTTCTCCCCGATGATTCGTCTTGATTCGCCGGGAATAGCCCCGGCGCCCTATCGTGTCAAACGGAAAAAACGGCGCAGCAGCAGCAAATTGGAGAATGTCAGGCCGCAGGATCGGCCGCAGCCGACAGGACGAAACCAGAAACCAGGCGAAATCAACAGACGTCGCCGTTTACCCGCTTACTTGCCGCGGTGCTCGAGGACGGGCTCGACGAGGTGCGCGCGGCCTGCGGCGACGCGCTGGAAGGCGGCGCCGTCTCCGCCGACGTGGTCCTGAACATCCTGTCGCGACGGCGCGACCCCGGTCCGGCACCACGGATCGAACTTCCCGAGCGGCTTCGCCTGAGCGTCGAGCCGGAAGCCGACTGCGGCCGCTATGACAGCCTGAGGGAGATCCCCGAATGAGACGCAAGGACATCCTGGAACTGATGGGCACGCTCGGCCTGAAAGGCATGAAGGCCGTCTACGACGAGGTGCTCGCCGACGCAGCCAGACGCGGCCATCCCCCGGAGCGGGTTCTCGGCGCGTTGCTGAAGGCGGAGGTTGCGGACAAGAAGGCGCGCTCGATCAAGTACCAGATGTCGGTCGCCAAGCTGCCGACGGCGAAGGAACTCGACGGCTTCGACTTCACGCAGAGCCTTGTCGAGGAGCGGCTGCTGCGCCAGCTCGCGGACGGTTCCTTCCTCGATCCGCCGCGCAACGTCGTGGCGATCGGCGGGACCGGCACCGGCAAGAGCCATATTGCCATCGCGATCGCCCGAGCCTGCATCCGCCGCGGCGCCCGGGGTCGGTTCTTCAACGCCGTCGGGCTGGTCAATCTCCTGGAGGAGGAACAGCGCGACGGCCGCCAGGGCCGTCTCGCCGAGGCCATGCGCAGGCGGGACTTCATCATTCTGGACGAACTCGGCTACCTGCCCTTCGCCCGCAGCGGAGGGCACCTCCTGTTCCACTTCGTCTCCTGCCTCTACGAGCATACGCCCCTGATCATCACCACCAACCTGCCGTTCAAGGAATGGGCCGACGTGTTCGGGGACCCGAGGATGACCACGGCGCTGCTCGACCGCCTCACCCATCACTGCGATATCATCGAAACCGGGAACGAGAGTTGGCGGTTCCGGCACCGCAGCTGAACACCCGTCGCAGGCTCGCGGGCAGGGCAGCGTCGTGGCCGCAGAGGATCAACCGCAGGCGCCAGCTGTCCAGCCAGCGCGGAACCGACGTCGCGACGCCGGCGGCGGACACCGCCGTGAAGCTCCGCAGCGTCAGCACCGACAGTGCGGCGAAATGACCTTGAGCGAGGCTTTCACGGCCCTGGAGGTCGATTGCCGGAAAGCGGGCCGCATGGCCCGGGAGGGCCGTCTGCCGACCAGTGAATACAGGGCGAAACACACAGGGGGAGACATCGTCATGGCGTTGACACCGGCACAAAAGCAGCGGCGCTACCGGGAACGGGTGAAGGAGAGGCTCCGGGCCGAAGGCAGGCAGGTCGTCGTCCATTACCGCAAGCCGAAGGAAGAGCGCAGCATGCGGAAGCGGTGGCGCAGGCATGTCGCCGCCCTGGTCGAGATCCAGGAGCAGGTCCGGGATCGCCGCGACAGGGTGCCGCCAAACCTTGAAGACAGCCCCTATGCCCGGGCGGCCGACGCCTTTCTCTCGATCGACCTGTCGGAGCTCGAGGCCAACGATCCACCGCTCGGCTTCGGCCGGGACTGATGGCCCGGCATGCCTCCGGCCGCGCGGTAACGTTACCATGCACGGTGGAATCCTCCGTATCAATGCACCGCAATACGCTGGCCGGGAAACGGGTGGCGCGGGTCATGCGCCACGGCGCGCCAGGCGGCGTGATCCGCCCCCAAACTCGTGACTCTCATCCTGATTGTCGCGCTGCAGAAGCCACCTCTTCCAGTAGTCGCAAGCGAACTGCGTCCGCCAGATCCCCGTGGATCGCTGACCACAGGTGATCGGAGAGCCCACGATCGCGGACGCGGTCCTCGATCGCATTGTCCACAACGCCTGTCGCATCGAACTCAAGGGCGAGTCCCAGCGCAAGCGCAACAGGCCGCCGCCGTGCCCCCGCATCGATCGGGGACCGTCCTGTGGACTTCCCACCTGTTGTAAAGAGGTTTCAGCGGGTTTTATGCCCGCTCCACCGCTCATGCCGGGCTGGCACTCCGTGGATGGCCCGGATCGAATTCCGTCTGGTTCGTCAACATGGCACAAGCGACAGCGATCAGCCTGTCGGCCACGCTCCTGAGAGCGCGGGCGTGACCGTGGCCCCTGGCCCGCAGCGCGGCGTATTTCGCCTGGCAAATGGGATCCCGCTGTACGGCTTTGCCGGCCCAGTGATAGACTGCATGCTGCAGGCGCTTGTGCGCGGCGAGCCGACGTTTGACGATCAGGCTCTTTCCTGAGCGTCGTGTCACCGGTGCGACACCGCACAGGCATCGCAATGCGTGATAGTCCCTGCGCATCAGAGGTTCATGAGCCTCGGTCAGCAGCGTGGCGAGGACAGTTCTGCCGACACCGGGAAGTGATGCCAGGATTGCCACGTCATGCTGCGGGACCACCCCCGGGTCGGAATCCGGATTTTCCTGGGCCTCTGCCACGGCCGCCGTCAATCGCTCCATCTGGCGATGTGCGTTCGACAGTTCAGCATTGACGAGCTGGAGCCTCTTGATGATGACCTCGATGTGGGCGACAGCGGCCTCTGTGGTTCCGGGCGCCACGGCGATGGCCGGCTCACGCAGGCGGTCAAGGACATCCTGGGCGCTGACGGTGCGCACACGCCGGCGCTTGAGGAGCTTCTCGACCGTGGCGAGACGGAGGCGTCGGGCCTTGGCGGGCGTTGGTGCCAGCGTCCACAGTTCGGGCACCCAAGCCTTGGTCAGGTCGCTCTCGACCTTGAAGAACTGCGGAAAATAGCGCCAGATCTGCTGTCTCAGGCGGTTGACGAGGCGGGTTCGTTCACCGGTCAGCTCGTTGGCGATGCGGGTCCATTCGCGAAGCTGGACCACTTCCGGCGTGTCCGGCGCGAGCCTGCGGAAGAAGCGCCTGTCCGTGCGCAGTGCATCGGCCAGGGTGAGGGCGTCGCGGCTGTCGTCCTTGGCACCGGCCGGAGAGTGGCGGTCCCGGAAGCGGTCGAGTTGTTTCGGATTGAGCGAATGGACGGCGAAGCCGCGCTCCATCATCGCCTCGACCACGGGTCCGTGTGGAACCTCGATGGCAACGCCGATGGCATCAGCCTTGGCGCCGGTCCGGGTCAGGATCCAGTTGGCCAGCGCACTCAGGCCGGTGCCGCCATGCTTGAAGCTCCGGTTGCCCAGAAGCGTGCCGTTGATGTCGACAATGGCTGCCTGGTGATCGCAGGACCCCCAGTCGATGCCGACGAGGAATTTGATTTCTGACATGTGTTCAGCTCCCTGTATGAACTGCATTCCTTTTTCTGTCGGGCCACCACGATGCGAACCGTTTCCTGTACTGGCGCTCAAGGCGCGAACTTCCCACTGGGTCTCCATCGCGGCCAACGATCGGGGCACGAGTCCACAGGAGGTGCTCACCACACAGGAGTTGTTAGGTTGCTCCCGATCGATTGGCCCGATTCGTCCTTGCGGACGAAACCCTGAAATTGGAAGGGTGACGGGGATTTTTTCTGCCCCGGTTTCCCCTCCGCGCTCCGCGCTCCGGGGAAACCGGGGCAGCTGCGGGGCGGCGATCATCAGGCATTGACACAGGTACAGGAGTTGTGGACGAGCCCTTCGGGCCAGCCCGCGCCCTGCGGGACGTGTGGACAAGCGGTGGACGAGGCTGGCGCCTCGCCCACCGCGTTGACCACACTCGCGTGTTTCTCGCCCACAGGCACCACAGGACAACCACAACACCGATTCTTTCAATATTCGGATTCTTCCGGCCTGACGGCCGGAGAGAAGGGGGACCCAACAGCGCCGGGGCCTCGCAAACGGACCACGGTCATCGCGTGCACCACGGTGTTGAAATCCGGGTGGGGCTCGCTTGCGCTCGCAGCGGGCTGGCCTTCGGCCAGCCTGCCGGCATCAAAAAGGAGGACAGAACCAAGGCTTCAGTCCGGGAGAGACTTGCGCGCTGACGCGCGAACCGGTCCGTCAGATGTCGTAGGAATCTGTACCGAAGCTCCCGTCGTCCTCTTCCCGCCATCACGCACCCTCCTGCCGATGTCCGACGACAACAGGCCGCCGGGAAAAGGTGGGTCAATTTTGAACGCGAATCCTGGGTCAGTTTTGAACTGGACTTGACAGTGATCGGGTCATCGTGTCGAGCGGGAGTGTGAAAGCCCTGCGCGAAAGGCAGGCGCGCCGACCACGGCCCGGGCCCCGACTATCCGAAGGTGGCCGACAGTCGATAACCTCCCTGCAAACCAATCGCCCGTCACCCAGACATCAAGCCGGAATCAGGGGGTGAGCAGTTACCTAATTAGTAAGCGTTCGGCGAAGGCGTGATGTTGTTGTCTATCGGCGTTTGGTGACCTTTTTTTCGGGGTTGAATTTTCCACTGGCTACAAGACCGGATATCTGTTAATCCGGTTTCATGTTGAGTTCCGGAGTTTCTGTTTCCGTCGTTCCGCCGGCTCGGTCTGGGGAGGATTGGGAGCGTCTGTACGCACGGGAGCGTGCACGTTCGGAGGCGGCGGAGGCGAGGATCGCGGAACTGGAAGGCGAACTCGGGGCATCGGAAGCCCGTGCCGAGGACTGGAGGCGGGAGTCGGTCCGTGCGCGCTGCGACCTCAACGTCCTTCGGTCGGTTTTCGCGCGCAACAGGGAGAAGCTTGCGGCGGCGCGTGCGGACCTGAAGGAATTGCACCGGAGCCGGAGTACGAAGAATGTGCGCGGGCTGGAGAAGGAGGTCGCGCGGTTGCAGGGGCTTCTGAACGCCGCCGCCATCGAGTGTGGCCGCCGCTCGATGACGGGTTTGCGCAAGGAGATTTCCCGACTGAAGGCCGTGATTGCGCGGCAGGCGGAGGAATTGAAGGAACTCGGGGCGGAGAACGAGAGGCTCCGCGCGGCGCGTGAGACCCATGCGAAGGCACGCTTCGGCCGCAAGAGCGAGAAGAAGGAGAAGTCCGGATCCGGCAGCGGCCGGAAACGTGGCCAGCAGGCGGACAAGCCCGGGCACGGCCGGACACCGCGTCCGGACATGGAGCGCAAACCCGAGGTTCACGACCCGCCGGAGGAGGAGCGTGTCTGTCCCTGCTGCGGCCTGCCTTACGTGAAGAACGGCAGCCATGACTCCGAGACCATCGAGGTCGAGGTCCGGGCGCATGTCCGGACCATCCACCGCAACCGCTGGCGGCGCACCTGCAGCTGTGCGTCGGCGCCGAAGGAGGTGGTGGCGCCACCGGTTCCCCGGCTGTTTCCCGGCTCCTCCTATGGGATCAGCTTCTGGGTCTGTTTCCTGCTCGAGCGTTACGCCTTCCACCGTCCGCTGAACCGGGTCGCGGCATGGATGCGTGACCAGGGGGTGCCCATCTCGGCCGGGACCCTGGGCGACAGCATTCACAGGCTGATGCCGTTGTTCGACCCGCTGTCGCAGGCGATCCTCGCCCACCTGAAAGCGGCCTCGGTGCTTCAGGGCGACGAAACCGGCTGGCGGGTTCAATCCCTCAAGGCCATCCGTGGCACCAGCCGGGCCTGGCTGTGGTGTGCGGTCTCCCGGGATGCGGTGTGGTTCCAGGTGGACGCGCGGCGCAATGCCGAGGCGGCCGGCAAGCTGTTCGCCGGCGTCGGTGCCGGCACGGTCCTGGTTTGTGACGCCTACTCGGCCTACAAGAAACTCGCGCGCGTTCTCGGCGGCATCCTGATCCTGGCCTGGTGCTGGGTCCATGTTCGCCGCAAATTCATCGAGGCCGCGGCCGGCAATGACGCCCTGGAGGCATGGGAGAACCGGTGGCTGGACCGGATCGGGAAACTATTCCACCTGAACAGGGTCCGGCTGAAACACTACGACCCGGAAGCGGGGATGGATCAGCAGTCGCGAAAGTTCGGGATTGCACATCGTCAACTGCAACGCGCGGTCGACAAGCTGTTCGCCCTCGCGGAGACGGAACGCGCGGGGCCTGCCGGTTCGGACCGGCGTGCGAAGGCGCTCAACTCGCTGGTGCGGCATCGCGGCGGGCTCTGCGTGTTCGTCGACAGGCCGGACATTCCCATGGACAACAATTTGCCTGAAAGAATCCAGCGCGGTCCCGTGATCGGGCGGAAGCTGTCGTTCGGCTCCGACAGCCTGGAAGGCGCCCGCTACTCCGCCATGATGTACGGGATCATCGAGACCCTGCGGATGAACGGGATCGATGTCCGCACGTGGCTCGACGACTGGCTCTCGGCCTGCGCGGGCAACGGCGGCCAGCCTCCGGACGACCTCTCACCCTGGCTGCCATGGTCGATGGACGAAGACAGGCGCCGACAACTCAAGGCCACGCAATGACCGCGGACAACACCACGATCGCGTGCCGTTACCACGGGCGTGACTTCACCACCGGCGAGATGGCGCTGATGCGGGACCTGATCGCGGCCTCCCCGCAACAGACCCGTGCCGGGCTGGCGCGCGCGTTCTGCCGCGCCATCGGCTGGGTCAAGCCCGACGGCGAACTCAGGGCCATGATGGCCCGGCTCACCATGCTGAGGATGCACCGGGACGGGATCATCACACTGCCGCCGCCGCGACACGGACCGCGGCCGCGGCGGGTTCCGGAGTTCGGCCCGGAAACCGACCCGCCGCAGACGCCGATGCCGGAGACCCTGGACGCGGTGCGCCCGGTCCGCCTGGTCAGGGTCACCGGCGCCGGCCGTGCAGCCAGTGTCGCCTGGAACGGCTTCATCGCCCGCTGGCACTACCTCGGTTACACGCCCCTCATCGGTGCACAGATGCGCTATGCGGTCCAGGACCGGGAGGGCCGGCCGCTGGCCATGCTCGGCTTCTCGGCCGCCGCATGGAAGACCGCACCCCGCGATGCCTTCATCGGATGGTCTCCGGAAGTCCGGGAGCGGAACCTGTACCGCGTGATCAACAATGCCCGATATCTCATCATGCCATGGATCCGGATTCCAGGTCTGGCCTCCCACATCCTCTCCCGGGCGCGGCGCCAACTGCCGCAGGACTGGCAAAGCCACTACAACATCTCCCCGGTCCTGATGGAAACCTTCGTCGAAACCCCGCGCTTCTCAGGGATCACCTACAAGGCGTCCGGATGGATCCATGTCGGAACAACAAAGGGGCGGGGCAAATACGACAGAAAGAATGAATTCGCAAAGCCCAGGAAAGACATCTGGCTCTGCCCGCTCAGAAAAGACTGGAAAAGAATCCTCAATCAATAGACAACAGACAACAACATCACGCCTTCGCCGAACGCTTACCCTAATTAGTGCTTGCCAGAAAATCCACTAAGTCATTGATTCTATGTGTTTAATCGTGGTATTTTCGCCGCGAAGATCGAAGCTGAAATCCCGTTTTTAGCCCCTTTTTGGCCCAATTCGGGTCGATTTGCACACTTCTTCGCGAGGCAAGGATGAGACAGGTACGCAATCCGCAGATGACACTTGGCGAGGTTCACATCGAAGACATCGAACTGGACCTCAAGTCCAGGGACGACATCCCGGCCCTGCTGCTGGGACTGCAGCATCTCCACGCCGACGAGCATTTCCGCTCCCGGCTGTTCGCACTCCTCGACGAGCACATCCTTCCCGGCATCGACAGGAAGGTCGGCCGGCCGGGCATGGAGATGTGGCGGATCCTCGTGATGGGGGTGATCAAGCAGGGTCTCGGCTGCGATTTCGACCGTCTCCACGAGCTTGTGAACGAGCACAAGACCTTGCGCCGGTTCCTTGACCATGGGGATGTCTGGGACGATTATCGCTACGGCTACCAGAGGCTGGTGGACAATGTGAGCCTTCTGCGCCCCGAACTGCTTGTTGCGGTCAATGATCTGGTTGTGGAGAGCGGCCATGCGGTCGCGGGAACAAAGCCTGGCGCGCCCTTGGCCGGGCGCTGTGACAGCTTCGTGGTCGAGACCGACGTGCACTATCCGACGGATGTCAGTCTCCTGTGGGACGCGATGCGCTGCCTGATCCGTGCGGTGGGCCGTGCGGCGGCGAAGAGCGGTGCCCGTGGCTGGCGCCAATGGAAGCACCTGACGCGGCTGGTGCGGCGGTTGTTCCACAGGGTGCGGGCAACGCGGCGGGCGCGTCCGGAGCATGTTGAGGCATATCTCGGGCGCTGCCTTGAACTTGTCATGCGCGCGGAGGCGAGCCTTGCGGATCTGATGGCACATGGCGTGAAAGCGTGGGAGATCGTGGAGACCGAGGGCTACATCGCGCATGCGCAGCGTCAGATCGACCAGGTTGAGCGCCGTCTTCTTCGGGGCGAGACGATCCCCCGGGATGAGAAGGTGTTCTCGATCTTCGAGCCGCACACGCGCTGGATCTCGAAGGGCAAGGCGGGATGTCCGGTGGAACTGGGGGTTCCGGTCTGCATCCTGGAAGACCGGCACGGCTTCGTCCTGCACCATGAGGTCATGTGGGAGGGCAGCGACGTGGACTACGCGGTCCCGATGGTCGAGGCCGCCCAGGCACGGTTTCCCGATCTTCGCGCGGTGAGCTTCGATCGCGGCTTTCACAGCCCCGAAAACCGTGTCCGCCTCGACGCGTTGCTCGATCACAACGTGCTGCCGAAGAAGGGCTACCTCAACAAGGCGGAGCGTGAGCGCGAGCAGGGTGACGAGTTCGTGGCGATGCGACGCCAGCATCCGGCGGTGGAATCGGCGATCAACAACCTCGAGCACCGCGGTCTCGACCGGGTCCTGGCGTACGGAGCGGAGGGCTTTGCCCGCGTGGTGGCGCTTTCCGTGGTCGCCCTCAACATCCACCGCATCGGCCTTCTGCTGCGTCGAAAGGCGCGGCGACGACGCGCCGCCTGACGGCGCTCCCGAAACACCGGTTCATTCGTCGCCCGCCCGGAGCGGGAACGGCCCCCTATGGGCTGATGGCGGCGAAAGCCGCGAAATTCGGTGCCAAAGGCAGGAAACCAGCCGTCCGGGACGCGTCAATATCCCGAAGCCGGGTGAATTGCCGCAGCGCAGCATCCAGTTCCGTCGAAAACCGTAACCCGCCGTCGCCGAAAAGAGGGGGTTTTCTGGCGGACACTAATTACTTAAAAAGGGAGCGATACCGGCATGGCGCGGTTTTCGGGGATCTTGGCTGTAAAAGCGAATCATGCGGCGAGCGCCAGGGCGTGGTTGTCATTGGCGGCTGTCGGCGGCTTCCATTGCTGCCAACTCCTGGCAAGTACGGCCCATGCCCGGTCGAAGCGATCCGACCTGAGCAGTGACCGGAACGTCAGCACGCCCTGGCCGCCGTCACGTCCCCAGCACTGACCCGATCGCTTCATGCGGGAGTTGACCAGAAACCCGTTCGCGGCCTCCACGGCACCCGACCCGATCGGGTAGCCCGCATTGGCGACTTCGCTGTAGCTCATGCGTGTTCGGTTGTTCCGAAAGTAGCCGAGTTCGCGCGCAATGTCGGCGCTGCCCTTTCCCTTCCGTAACAGGTAGCGGAGTGCGTCGATCACCTTGCCGACCCCTTGGGATCGTGGCGAAGGATGTGGCGCCATTTCTCGAACCAGGCCTTGCCTTCCGCGCTGTCCGGACCGAAAGCGGCGTCGGCCGCGGCCTTGAGATGTTGTGCAGCATGAAAATAATCTATCAGCACGACATCGGGGCTGAACGTGTCCAAAAATGCCCAGTGTTTCCCTGCAATGCCGTCGAGTGCGGACAGGATGTTCTGTAGAACCTGCCAGCCACCGGCAGCTTCAATGAAGCGATAGTACTTCATCTTGCTCCAGTCAGCGAATTGGCCAATTGTGGGGTCTGGTTTCCCGAGCCAACGCTCTGACAGGAGACCTCCGCACAAACCGGCATAGGTCACGAGGCGTATATTGTTCTCGAGGCAAAAGGCCGACATGCCGCCGCCAGCCCGCCTGTCGACGACTGAAAAACTGACCTGGTTGGAAATGACCGGGATACCGTGGCGTAGCAGAAGGCGCAGATGATCGACGTCGAAATTCGTAACGCCGAGATGAGCAATCAGGCCCTCCCGGCGCAGGCGCTCAAGTTCGATAATTGCATCGATAAATCCGGGATGTTTGAACTGCCACCAGTGCAACTGCAACAGGTCAAGGCAGTCCACGCCGAGACGCTCAAGTCTTTGCTCGACACCGGTTCGGACCACATCGGCAGTCATTTTGCCGGGCCCGGGCACCCATTTGGTGAAGATTCTCGGCCTGCCCATTTCGTCTTCGCCGAAGCGCTTGAGAAAGCGGCCGGCAATCACCCCGGCGCTGCCATAGTGGTCGGCCATGTCGAACGCATCGAAAGCGGCCGCCGCGTACCCGGCCAACGCATCTGCGCCCGCGTCGGGGTCAAGCGGGATGCCGCCGCGTTCCATGTCGGCGACCTTCCACAGGCCGGTTACGATGCGCGGAATGTCGAGACCAGGGGCCAGGCTGGTGCGCTCCGGCGGCTTTGCTGTCATGGTGCCGGCGTCCCTGACTGATCTGGTCTCGCGAGACTCTCACCGGCACTCTCCGGGTGCAACCCCCCTTGATGTCCCGTGACAATTCCGGAAGGGTAGTGATGTCCTGATTTCGTCGAGGTGCGTGCATGGCTGAACCTGAAGGTCGCATCGTCCTGCTGACTGGTGCCTCGCAAGGCATCGGGGCGGCCATCGCGCGGGCCCTCCTTGAAGGCCCGTTCCGTGTCATTCTGCATCATCTCGGGCGGCCATCGGACCGTGCCCGCGCCAACGACATCATCAGGGGTTACGGGAGTGGCGCCTGCGCGCTACTGGAGGCGGACTTCGAGAAGAATGACGTTGCCGAAAAACTGTGGCATGAAGCTGTCTCGGTCTGGGGACGTGTCGACACGCTGGTTCTGAATGCCGCGACCATGATTCCGGTCGGCGGAATTGATGACGGCGAAGCCGCGTGGAACCACGCGTGGAACACCCAGATGCAGGTCAACGTGCTGGCCCCGGCAAGGTTGATGCGCGGCGCCGTCCGGCATTTTCGGCGGCACGGTGGCGGTGTCATCATCACCATGTCCAGCTGGGTCGCCCAGCAAGGTGCGACCAATCCCTCGATGCTGGCGTATGCCGCTTCAAAGGGCGCAGTACGGGCTGCCGCCCAGTCCATCGCGCGGGGTTACGCCAAGGACAACATACTGAGCCACATAATCGCGCCAGGAATCGTGCGCACCAGGATGTCCGAGGAGTTCGCCGCCCTCCAGGGCGGTGAAGACGCCGTGACCGCTACGCTGGCAATGGGTGAGTGGGTGCCACCGTCCGAGATTGCCGATCTCGTGGTGTTCCTGGCAGCCGGTAATGCGAAGCATCTTTCCGGCGCCACCCTGGACGTGAACGGCGCAACCTACATTCGTTAGCGAGGCCCGATGGTCAAACCGGACACAGTGCGCATCCATGATCGCATCGAGATCGAGCAAGTACTGATCGCATATTGCATGCATATCGATCGAATGGACCTGGTCTCGCTGGCAGGCCTCTTTTCCGAGACATGTACCGTCGAATACGGAGACAATCCTCATCTGAGGTCGAATGGTCGCGAACACCTGGCAAGGTCACTGGAACGCATGTGGCGCTGGACACGCACTTCGCATCATCTTTCAAACGTCCTGGTAGAGTTTGTCGACGGTGACACCGCGCGCAGTTCCAGTTACGTCCATGCTTGGCATGAGCGCGCCGACGGCTCGACGGCCACCGTGCTCGGCCAGTATCATGACATTCTCATACGCCATTGGGACCGTTGGCTCATTCATCGGCGCCGTATGGTGATGAATGGGAGCGACGCCGGATTCACTGTCCCGATTCATGAGTTGGACCGGCAGCCCCCACCTGTCGGCTGGACCGCGCCGGACGTGGACAGACCGGCATCCGGAAATCCGAAATTGTCATGAAGGTGTCAGGTGCATGACTACCCATGAGCGCAGTGCGTGGAAACAGAACGAACTGCAGTGGCGGGCGGCGATCAACCGGGTTCGTGCGGGCAGGCCCCTGAGGCCGCAAAGGTGGCCAAATGGCGCGCGCGCAGCGGTGGCGCTGTCCTTTGATTGCGATCACGAAACGTTTGAACTGGGGGCGGGCGGCGAGGCGATCGGCCGCCTCGCGTGGGGCGAGTTCGGCCGCCGGGTCGGTGTGCCGCGCATACTCGAATGCCTTTCACGCCACGGCGTGAAAGCCAGCTTCTTTATGCCGGCTGCCGTCGCGCTCATCGACCCGGATGAACCGAGACGCATCCGGGATTGCGGGCACGAAATCGGAATGCACGGCTGGCTTCATGAAAACAACTCCCTGCTCACCTATGACCAGGAACGCGAACTGATGTTGCGTGCCTTTGAAACGCTGGAGAGGGCGACGGGAGAATCTCCGGTCGGCTTTCGCTCGGCGAACTGGGACATCGGACCTGGAACAATGCGCATCGTCAGGGAACTGGGCCTCGACTATGACAGTTCCCTGATGGCAGACGAATCCTGCTACGAAATCCTGATCGATGGTCAACCGAGTGGAATTGTCGAAGTGCCGGTTGAGTGGCTGCGCGACGATGCCGCATACTTGATGTTCAATCGAAATCCGGCGGTCCGGCCTTACGCAACGCCCGAAGACGTCTTCGGTATCTTCAGGCGCGAACTTGATGGAGCATTCGATGACGGTGGACTGTTTCAGCTCGTGATGCATCCTTTTGTCATCGGCTATCGTTCCCGGATCTGGATTCTCGAAGAACTGATCAGCCACGCAAAGGCTAGAGGAGGTGCCTGGTTCGCAAGTCACGCCGAAGTTGCGGCGTATGTGAAGCAACATGCCTGAGCCAGTCACTGTCGGCCTGGTGGTCAATCCCATCGCCGGCATGGGTGGCAGCGTCGGGCTCAAGGGAACCGATGGTATCGACGTGTTGGCGGAGGCAATCGCCCGTGGCGCCCGGCCGCTCGCAGCCCGGCGCACGACGCGGACGCTGCACGTTCTGTGCCAGGCTGCAAGCAGAGTGAACAGATTCCGTATCCTTGCCGGGCCGGGTGAAATGGGTGAAGACCTGCTCGAAGAGTTTGGAATTCGCTTTTCGGCAACCGGGGACGCGAGCGAGGTCACCGGGACCGCACGCGACACGGTAACGGCCGCAAGAGCAATGGACAGGGCAGGCGCCCGCCTCGTCCTGTTCTCTGGTGGTGATGGTACGGCACGCGATTTGTATGTCGCGACCGGCGACCGGGTGCCATTGCTCGGTATTCCTTGCGGGGTGAAAATGTACTCCGGGGTGTTTGCGACAAGCCCCGAGGCGGCTGGCAATCTGGCGCTGGATTTTGTCGACCTGATCGGCGGCCGTTCCAGCCGGGGGACCAATCACACGGTCCTTGCCGAAGTCATGGACATCGACGAAGAAGCTTACCGGAAGGGCCACCTGTGCGCCGAACTCTTCGGTTACGCCCGCTGCCCGCAAATTGCGAATCGCCTGCAGGGCCCGAAGGCCCGCAGTTCTGCAACCCCCGACGCGCGCGTCATGTCGGCGGCGGTCGAAATCGTGGAAGGAATGCAATCGGGCCACGTTTATCTGGTTGGTCCCGGGAATTCGGCGAAAACGGTGCTTGAAGTCCTTGGCTTGAGAGGAGCCCTGCTCGGAACCGATGCTGTTCTGGACCGGGAACTGGTCGGATGCGATCTCAACGAAGACGGCATCGCACGGATCGCCGGTTCAAGGCCCACCAAGGTCATCGTCGGCGTGATCGGCGGGCAGGGTTACGTGCTCGGGCGCGGCAATCAGCAGATCGGAGCCGCATTTATCCGCAGGATCGGTCGGGACAACCTGATCATCATCTCGAGCGAGGACAAGCTCGCACGGCTAACCGGCGGGGTCCTGTTCGTCGATAGCGGCGACCCGCGCCTCGACCGGGAGCTGGAAGGATTCGTCCGGGTCCGCACCGGTGCCGGCCGGCGGATGATGATGCGATTGAGTGCCGGTCGATGAACCCGGCGGGTCCGAAGTTGCACGTTGCCCGTCCACGGGCTTGGTGCAAGAATGTTCTGGATGCGCACGGTTTGTCACAGCCGGGCGCCAGAAAACGATAACGACCCCTGGAGGTGTTACGCCGTGACGACGAACCAGCCTTTTTTTCATCCGTGGATGGCCAACTCCGGCTCCGGCATCAAGGACGAGATGCTCGCCGAGACCGGGGCTGCGACAATCGAGGAGTTGTTCAGGCAGATTCCGGAGGGACACCGACGCCTGCGCCCGCTTGATCTTCCACCCTCGCTCAGATCGGAATCGGAACTGCGCCGGCACCTCGTCACGACCCTCCGGAAAAACGGCGATGCAGAGCAGTACCTGAGTTTCCTTGGCGCGGGATGCTGGCAACATCACGTGCCCGCCGTCGTCGACGAGATCGTGGGGCGAACCGAATTCCTGACGCCGGTGTGGGGTTCGCCACAATCGGACCATGGCCGCAACCAGGCCTGGTTCGAATTCAACAGTCAGCTGGGTGAATTGTTGCACGCCGACGTGGTTCAGTTGCCGGTCTACAGCTGGGGTTGCGCCATCGGACACGCCGTGCGCATGGCATCGCGGATAACCGGGCGCAGGGAGGTGCTTCTCCCGTACCATGTCGACCCGGAACGCCTGGAGGTCGTAAGGTCCTATTGCGAACCGCCGGAGATGGCGGAGCATATCAGGATCGTTCGGGTGGCAGTTGACGGCGGGACCGGTGGGTTCGATCTTTCGGACCTTCGCGCCCGGATCTCGAGCGAGACTGCGGCGGTCTACATTGAACAACCAGGATACCTTGGAGCGATCGATCCCCTGGCCGGCGAGATCGCATCCATCGCGCGCAGTCACGGGGCTGAAACCATCGTCGGCGTCGATCCGATCTCGCTTGGAGTCCTGAAAGCACCCGGCGACTATGGCGCAGACATCATCGTGGGACCGACGCAG
Organism: Paracoccaceae bacterium; assembly: GCA_963664045.2. Lineage (GTDB taxonomy): Bacteria > Pseudomonadota > Alphaproteobacteria > Rhodobacterales > Rhodobacteraceae > JAPPHA01. Next base: position 509,343 of record CAXXGT010000013.1, read on the forward strand.
CCTCTGGGTGTCCACATGAATTGCGGAGGCGGGGTCGGTGGTTTCATGGCATCCCGTGATGAAGAAAAGTATGTCCGCGAATTCAACGGATTCCTGGTGTCGATCGCCGAGACCCGAAAGCCGGGGGAATTCGGCTTCGGCCTCGCCAGCGCTCATCAGACGTCATACGGAATGCGCGAAGACGGCAAGGACTGGACCGGGAATTCGGTCTACCTCTGGGCAATCGCCAACGCCGTCTACATGTCGCTCCTCGGGCCGGACGGATTCCGGGAATTGGGCGAATTGATCATTTCGCGCGCCAACTATGCTGCACACGTCCTGTCGGGAATCAAGAATGTTCGCCTCGGGTCAAACGGCAGCTTCTTCAAGGAATTCATCGTCAATTTCGATGCAACCGGAAAGACCGTTGCGCAGATCAACAGCCGGTTGCGAAAGAAGCACCGGATATTCGGTGGCAAGGACTTGTCCGGAGAGTTTCCGGAAATGGGCCAAAGTGCGCTCTACTGTGTAACGGAAATACATACCCGTGAAGATATCGACCAATTGGGCCGTGCTGTCGAGGAGGTGGTGTCATGAGCCGTAAAAAACTGCGTGGTTACCACGCGGCGGTCTGGAGCGAACAGGTGGTCATGGAGATGGGACACCCGGGACGTCGCGGCCAGGTCTACCCGGCGCCGGAGAAACAGGTCAGGAACACGGTCGGCAAGGCCGGCGACCTGATCCCGCCGTCCATGAAGCGGCAAGACCGGCCAGCTTTGCCGGAGTTGAGTGAACCCGAGGTCCAGCGCCATTATCTTCATCTTTCCCAGGAGACGCTTGGCATGATGGGTGTTTCGCTGTTCGGCACCTGCACGATGAAATACAATTCCCGGCTCGGCGAAACCGTTGCAATGCGCCCGGAACTGGCCGAAGTGCATCCGTTGCAGGACGAGAGCACACTCCAGGGAATCCTGGAAATCATACACGGGTTCGACCTGATCCTGCGGGAGCTTTCCGGCATGGACCAGTTCATTTTCCAGCCGGGAGGCGGCGCCGATGCCGCATATACGCAATGCGTCGTGACGCGCGCCTATCACGCGCACCATGGCCAGTTGGACCGGCGAAACGAGATCATAACCTCGATACAGGCACACCCCTGCAACGCAGCAACGGCATCAGCGGCGGGTTTCAAGGTTGTGACGCTGCCTCTGAGTGGGGCCGGTTACCCGTCGATTGATGCTCTCCGGGCCGCGGTTTCGGACCGTACGGCCGCGCTGCTGATCAACAATCCGGACGACATGGGAATCTACAATCCCGAGATCATGGAATGGACCCGAATCGTGCACGAAGCGGGCGGCCTTTGTTTCTATGACCATGCAAACTTCAACGGAGTCATGGGAAAGCTCTGTGCCCGCGAACTCGGTTTCGATGCGTGCATGTTCATGTTGCACAAGACCTTCGGCGCGCCCAAGGGAGGTGGTGGACCGGCGGTTGGTGCTTACGGTTGCAGCGAAGAACTGGCACCTTTCCTTCCTGGCCCGGTCGTGACCCATGACAGCAAGCGTTATCGGCTCGACAACGACAGGCGGCTCAGCGCCGGCAAGGTACGCGAGTTCTGGGGCAACATTCCCCAGGTCGTGAAGGCCTACGCCTGGGCCCGTTCGATGGGTGCCGAAGGAATCAACGAAGCGTCCGACCTGTCCGTGTTGGCCAACAATTACATGGACAAGAAGCTTGCCAGGATACGCGGCCTAGAGTGTTCGAATTCACACATCGATGCTCCCCGTCTTGAAATGACACGCTGGAGTCTCGGGGCCATGAAAGAAGAGACCGGGGTCGGAACCATCGACGTTGCCAACAGGATGGCGGACTACGGAATCGATCCGTACTGGATGAGCCACGAACCGTGGGTCGTTCCGGAACCGTTTACGCCGGAAGCAGGCGAAATGTATTCCAAGGAGGACCTCGATAACTGGCTCGCCGTGATAGAAAGGATCTCCGAAGAAGCCTACAGCGATCCGGAGATCATCAAGACCGCGCCGCATCGCCAGGCGATCCACCAGGTCAAGGGCGATGTCTTCGATGACCCCGGGAAATGGGCAATGACGTGGCGGGCGTACCTTCGCAAGCACGCCAGGCTTGGAAACCGTTCGCGGTGATCCGAGGAAACAAGCGGGGCGGTCCGCGGAGAACGGCACCCGGGTGCGGTGACCGGGCGTCGTCGGAGCCGCTTACGGCTTGCCTGGACCACGTCTGGCGATTCCGGGCCGTGCCGGCAGGACCGGTGTAAATGGTCACTGTCCATGGTCGGGATGGCCGCACCTGTCCGTGGGGAAACCGGCGTCAACACCCGGGAACGGTTCCATCCATGACGGCGGATCAGATACCATCCGGTTCCGGCTTGGGGAGTGAATGCCGGGCGTGCAACCGATCGGCCCCGATGGTTGCGGGATGTGCCAACCGGGCATGATGGTCGGAGATGTGAAAATATTTGTCAGTGCCTTCCAGTATGCCCGGCAGCGAGGACTCCGGCCAGCGGTGACACGGCACTATGCTATTGACCTTTTGGACGGGCTGAACAAACATGATCTCGGGAATTGGTGACCGGTAACCGCGTTACGGTTCCCCTGAACATGGTGGCGGAACTTCCGCTGCCCAGCAATCCAAACCGGGAGGTTCGCACATGCTCAAGGCATTTGCTCTTCGGGTCATGTTCTGCATGACCCTAATCGCTGGAATGGCGATGTCCATCACTGCCATTCAAGCGAAATCACTTGATGACATTCTTAAAGACGGCGTGATCAGGATTGGCATCAATCCAAATTTCCCGCCCAACAGTTCGCGAAATGCGGACGGCGAGTGGGAAGGATTCGACATTGATGTCGGCAACATGCTGGCTTCTGCGCTCAAGGTCGAGGTTGAGTGGGTGCCAACCGAAACCAAGGATCGCGTGCCTTTCCTGGTTGCGGATACGATCGATTTGTCACTTGGAGCCCTTACACGCAATTCGGAGCGGGCAAAACTGATTGAATACACCGTGCCATTGCACACGGAGGTTCTGGCGGTGCTGACAACCGAGGAAGTCGCTGCGGAAACCTGGCAGGATCTCAACTCGGATGATATCACCCTGGCCAACATCCGGAGCTCATGGGTGATCGACTGGCAGAAACAGAACATGTCGAACGCCAAGCAGGAGATCGTCGACACGATTCCGGATGTTGTACGCCTTGTGGCTCAGGGCCGGGCGGACGCCATCGTCGAGAACATAGATTTCTTCATGTCGCATACCAAGAGCCATCCGAACGTGAACTGGAAGGTTCTCGAGGATCCGATTTTTGTCGGCTACTGTGCCATTGGCGTGAGCAAGAACAATTATGGATTGCGCGACGTCCTGAACATCGTCCTCTACAACCTTCATTCATCGGACGCGGTGAATGAACTTTGGGAAAAATGGTACGGCGCACCAATGCTGGTGAAGGTCGTTCCTAATCCCTACTTCTGATGCGATGTCATGGATGCGGGCGCCGTCCGGCGCCCGCATCCATGATTGCACCAGCGTTCTCGATCCTCGATTATGAATTACACGTTTCAGTGGGGTGTCGCATTGCAGCACCTTCCGGGACTCCTGGAAGGAGCCCAGCTGACGTTCATCATCGGAGTCCTGACGTTTTGGGGCGCATCGCTCGTCGGACTGGTCATGGCGGCGCTCAAGACCTATGGTGGTGCGATTGTCCGGCGCCTGGTCGGCGCCTATGTCATTTTCTTCACCAATACGCCGGCGCTGGTGCAAATCTGGTTTCTGTATTTCGGATTACCGGATGTCGGAATCGTCTGGGACAAGTTCACCTGCATGTTGATCGGCCTCATTCTGAATTCAGGGGCCTACCTGACCGAAATCATCCGGGCAGGTTTCATCTCGGTACGCCGTAATGAAATCGAGGCTGCAGAAACGTTGGGTTTTTCACGGGTTCAGCAGATCTGGTATGTCATCGTACCCCACATCGCAAAGACCATTTATCCGGCCCTCGCAAATTTCTTCATTGTCATTCTGGTCATGGGAACGTCGATCGGATCGGTGATCGGGGTTCAGGAACTGACCAGCCAGGCAAAAGACCTGGCGACCGTTGATTACCGATACCTCGAAGTCTTCACGATCGCGGCGGTCATTTACGTGATCCTCACCTTTGTCGCCAGCATCACGCTGGCGCTGGTCGGCCGCTGGGCTTTCCGGGTGAAGGCAAAGATTTTCTAAACTGTCCGAGGGGAAAGGACGGTACCGGTGCAGATGCTCGAACGGCTGGCGGACGAAATCCCGAGGTTCTTCAGTTGGGGAAACATTTTTCTGCTCGGCGAGGCGATGGCTATCACCCTGGCCATGACACTGGTCGGCTGCGTGCTCGGCTTCGTGTTTGCATTCATCATTGCATTTACCAGGCTGGTTCCCGGTCTCCTCACGCTGCCGGCAAGGACGGCGGCAATTCTGTTCGTCGAAGTGTTTCGGCGGATACCCTTCCTGGTCGTGCTCTTCCTGGTACTGTTCTTCATTCAGGCGGTCGCACGCGGAACTTCGCTTTTCACGGTGGCGGTCGTATCCATCTGCATCTACTCGACCGCCTACATTGCCGATATCATTCGCGGCGGCTTCGAGTCGGTGCCGCGCCAACAGATCGAGGCGGCCCAGGCGATGAATTTCTCTCGCGTGCAGATCCTTCGGTCCATAATCGTCCCCCAGTCCTGGCCGGTTGTTCTGCCGCCCGCCGTCGCCTTCATGGTCGGGTTCATAAAGGACACGTCCCTGGTCAGCCAGATCGGTGTCTTCGAGTTGACGTTCCGCGCCAGGGAACTCAACAACATGGGGTTTTCGGGCATTCTCGTGTTCGGGGTAATCGCATTCCTGTACTTCGCAATCTCCTACCCGCTGGCGCGGTGGGGGCAATGGCTGGAGAAACGGCTTGAGCGGTGAATTCCCGCATCACCTGGAGATAGAGGGCGCCTGCGCCAGCTATGGCCGTATGCCTGTTCTCAAGGGTGTTGACCTGACCCTTGCCAAGGGCGAGGTCGTGGCCCTCATCGGGCCGTCGGGTTCCGGCAAGTCAACGGTGCTGCGCATGGTCATGGGTCTCACCCCGCCGACAGAGGGGACAATCCGCCTGGATGGCGAAAAGGTCAATTACAGGAAGGCGGCAAGCCTGCGCCGTGTCCGTGATCGTGTTGCGGTCGTGTTCCAGCAATACAACCTGTTCCAGAACATGGACGTGTTGCGGAACGTCACGATTGCACCGCTCAAGATAAAGAGAATTCCGCACCGGGTGGTGATGGCGGACGCCGAAAGGGTTCTCGCCAAGGTCGGACTGGCAGACAAGCTGAGAGCCTATCCGGACGAACTGTCGGGCGGGCAACAGCAGCGCGTCGCCATCGCGCGTGCTCTTTGTCTCAACCCCGAAATACTGCTGCTGGACGAAGTTACCTCAGCGCTTGATCCCGAACTGGTCAACGAGGTTCTCGACACCATTCGGGACCTCGCCGCCGAAGGCATGACCATGTTGATCGTCAGTCACGAAATGGCATTCGTGCAGGAGGTCGCGAAGCGCGTCATCTTCATGGACGATGGTCTCGTGGTCGAGGCTGGCGGGCCGAAGGATATTTTCGACAACCCGAAGAAGAAAAGGACGGGTGAATTCGTCAGCAAGATCTTGCGGCACTAGCGGGTGGCGCACTTGCACTCAGGCATAACGCGATGCCGAGAATCGCTCCAGGATGATCCCCGGGCGTCTGCCGAGCACGAGTTCGGCGACGACCAATGCCGAGATCGGACCGGCCGTAAACCCCATCCAGGGAAACATGTTCATGAAGAACCCCTGATGCCCCGGGACTTCGCCGAGGATCGGTTTCCAGTCTGCGGTGCCGTTGACGACAGCCGGCCAGCTTCGCACGACATGGACATTTGCAAGCGCAGGCACGACCCTGAGCGCAAGCCGCAGGTTGTCACGCAGGGACCGCAGGTTGACGGCAAGCGTTCCATCGGTCCATCGACGTGTTGCAGGCCAACCGCCACCGATGATGCATGTGCCGTTCTGCACCTGCTTGAGGGTGAGTTTTTCCTCCGCAGCATAAACGAGGTGGGTGACCAGGGGTTTCGCGGGTTCGGTGACGCTGACCTGGATGGGATGGCCTTCCACCGGAAGCCTGATGCCCAGCATTCCGGCAATGTCGCCAGAATTGGCGCCGGCACAGTTGACAATCCTTTTGGCGGAAATCCTGCCTGCAGGAGTTCTCGCCGTGAAACCACGGCCAACGGAGGCAAGTCCCACAACCTCGGTGTGGGGCATGGCGCGCGCGCCGAGGCGGCAAGCTGCGGTGGCAAATCCGTGCGTTGCCTTCAGCGGGTTGGCACTGCCTTCGTCGGGGCAAAATGCGCCTCCGACAACATCCTCGGAAACGTATGGCGCCAGCGTGCGGATGTCGTGGCGGTCGACAAGGTCGATGTTCACGCCGTACTGTCGATCGATCAGGACTTTTCGCTTGACGTCCCGCATCTGCGCTTCCGTGTGTGCGACAAGAAGGCCACCGGTTATCCGGACACCGAGATCGGTGTCGATTTCACGACCGATCGTGGTCCACATCTTGGCCGACTCGATCAAGAGCGGTATGGTGGGGGCGAATGCGCGGGCCCAGTCCGCGCCTTCCGTGAGAAACGTATCGTGCGGAATCTGGATATGGAGGCTGCCGGCATTGGAGCCCGAAGCCTGGGTGTTGAAATCGGAGCGGTCGACGACCAGGACCTCAACACCTTCCCTGGCGAGAAAGTAGGCAGTCGCTGCACCGGCAAGACCGCCGCCGATGATCAGCACATCGGTATTCATTCGTCCGTCGAGCGGCGCCCCGTGCCGGGGCCGCAAACCATTGCATAACCAGGAGACAAAGCCATGACGAAGAAGTTCCGTGGCAGTTACACAGTTACCATCACACCGTTCACAGGTGACGGCAAGCGGATTGACTTCATGGCGTGGAAGAAGTTTCTCGACTGGCAGGTGGCCTGCGATGTTCCCGGGATTATCATTCTCGGCACGACCGGCGAGTTTCTGACCATCGGCGACGACGAACGCCACGAGTTCGTCGAGGCAACCGTCGGGCATTGCAAGGGCAAGATGGACGTGCTTGTCGGAACGATGAATGCCTATACGCCCAGGGCCGTGGCCTATTCCGAGGAAGCGGAACGACTCGGCGCCGATGGGCTGATGATTATCCCGCCTTATTACTACACGCCCACCGAGGACGAAATTTTCAACTACTACAAGGCAATCTGCGAGAGGGTCACGATTCCGATCATGCTCTACAACAATCCCTTCACTTCGCATGTAGACATGTCGGCAAGATTTGTCGCCCGGCTCACCCGGGCGTTCGAGCAGGTCCGCTACATCAAGGAGGCGAGCCAGGCCGCCGGTCGCGTCTATGACATGGTCGAGGAGACGGATGGGGTCATGAACGTGTTCGCCGGCCAGCGGATCGTGGAGTCCTATCTCGAGGGCGCTGTCGGCTACGTCAATCCGTACGGAAACTATATCCCAAGAGCGTCACGGGCAATCTGCGACTACATCGTTGACGGCCGCTGGGAAGACGCCAAGCAGATCCAGCGCCTCATGACCAGGATGCAGGCCATTATCAACGAGGGTCACCCGACGTACGGTCATCAATGTTATTCAAAGGCACTCGCCGAAGCTGCGGGCTATCCGGTCGGCGATGTTCGCCCGCCGCTCACAACGTTCAAGGAACTGGGACCGGAAGGGACCAAGCGCGTTACGACACTCAAACAGCTCATGAATGAGCTCGATACGCTCGTTGACCGGATCGAGGCCTGCATCGCGAAACCGCAGAAAGTCCGGCTGACCGGGACAGCCGGGTAGTTCTCAGCCTGCATCCTGCAAGACACGGAGGACAGTTTGGGCAAACCGGCGCTCTTTAGCACGCTTGATTTGCGTGGAATAACACTCAGGAACCGCATCGTCCTGTCGCCCATGTGCCAGTACCAAGCCGAAGACGGGCACGTGACCGACTGGCACGATGCCCATCACGGGCACTTTTCGATGACGGGTGTAGGCCTGGCTTTCGTGGAAGCGACAGGTGTGCTGCGCGACGGGCGTATCACCTATGGCTGCACCGGCATCTGGAACGACAGCCACATTCCGGGCTTCAAGAGGATCGTCGACACCTATCATTCCCGCGGTACCTTGTGCGGGATACAGATTGGCCATTCCGGACGCCGCGGAAGTGCCGAACGGCCTTGGGACGGAGCTGTGCCGATCGAACGCCGCAACGGTAAGGAAGCAGCCTGGTCAACCGTGAGCCCGAGCCCCCTTCCGGAACGCGAGGGCTATCCGGTCCCGCGCGAACTTTCCAGGTCCGAGATCGCCGATCTGATCGAGGCGTTCGAAGCAGCGGCACGGCGTGCATTGCAGGCGGGATTCGATATTGTCGAGATTCACGGAGCACACGGTTACCTGCTGCACTCGTTCATGTCGCCGATTTCAAACCGGCGTTCCGACGAATATGGCGGATCTCTCGTTGGCCGCATGCGATTGCCGCTCGAAGTGTCCCGCGCGGTGCGCGCGATTTGCCCGGACGACATGCCGGTGTTTTATCGTGCCTCCTGTGTTGACGGCATAAGCGGCGGGCTGGAACTCCAGGACACGGTTGCGCTGGCGCGCGAACTCAAGCTGGCCGGCATCGATGTCGTCGACTGTTCCGCAGGCGGCATGGCGGGTCCGGCCACACTGTCTGCGGCGCGGATCACGCCCGGCTACCTGGTGCCATACTCCGAGGCGATCCGGCGGGACGCGGAAATCGCAACCATGGCGGTCGGCGCCATCATCGAGCCGCTCCAGGCCGAAGCGATCATCTCCGGGGGAAAGGCCGACCTTGTCGCAATCGCGCGTGAAATGATGGCTGACGCGAGCTGGCCCTACCGTGCCGCAATGCAGTTGGGAGTCGAAAACCCGCACGCGGTCCTGCCGCCGCAGTACGCGTTCTATCTTGAGCGAAGGGAAGGCGTACTGGACCGGGGCAATCAGCGCACGTAGCTGGCTCCGTTGACGTCGAGCGTCGCGCCTGACAGGTGACGACACTTGCCGGATGCCAGGAAAGCGACAAGATCGGCGATTTCTCCTGGCGGTACCCATTCGCCCATGGCGAGCCCGGCCGTTACAGCTTCTTCGCCGCCGAGTGTGGCTGCGCTTTCTTCGGACAGTCTTGTACGAACCACGCCTGGCGCTACCGTGTACGCCAGAATGTTCTTTCTGGCGTATCCCCGGGCAATCGTCTTTGTTGCCGCCATGACCGCCGATTTGGTCGCCGAATATGCAATGCCGTCAGGATTGGTCATGCCGCGTTGGGCCACCCAGCTCGATATCGTTATCAGAGTTCCGCCTCCGTTTTCCAGGTAGTGGCCGACTGCATGCCGCATCAACCGGACCGGCGCCATGACGTTGACATCGATGGCTTCAGCCCAAACGTCGTCCCAAGCCTCGATCGTATCTTCGACGCCGCCGTGCAACCGCATGACGGCGGCGTTGTTGACGACAACATCGATGCTTCCGCGCCATGCCAACGCGGCGCGCCACAACTCGTCGACAGTTGCCATGTCGGAGAGTTCGGCTCCGATTGCAACACCCTGGTTTTTCGTGAAGCCGGCAATTGCCGCGAGAGCACCTGCGCGATCATTGCCGTAATGCGCAATGACCGACGCTCCCGCCCGGCCCAGCGCCACGGTTATGGCGGCACCGATGCCCTTCGATGCTCCGGTCACAAGGACCGTCTTGCCGGTAAGTGGTTTCATGGAACTGTCTCCTGCCGAATCGCGGTTGAACTCAAACCAGGCCTGCGTCAACCGGCACGAGTTGGCCCGTTATGCCACGCGAAAGACCGCTGAGCAGGAACAGACAGGCAGCCGCGACATCTGACTGGCTGACCGTATGCCCAAGGGCTGTTGCATCAGCCATTTTCCGCAGCGCCTCATCGTAGTTTGGACCACCCCTGTCGGCTCGGTCCCTGACCCGGCCAAGAAGTGCCTCTGTTGCGACCGGTCCCGGCGCCAATGCGTTGACTCTTATGCCATGTCTGCCGAGATCGAGTGCCGCCGAGCGAACGAGGCCGAGCACCGCGTGCTTGCTGGCAACATACGCGGCCTGCCGGGGATGTCCCTGCCAGGAATTGAGGGAACCGAGAGCAACGATAGACCCGCCTGACCTCGTCATCTGCGGTGCCGCAAGCTTGATCGTGATGAGAGTTCCCTCCACATTGACGGCGAACACCCGGCGCCATTCCTTTAGGCTGATTTCCAGGGTCGGAACCCAGGGAGCCGTCACACCGGCGTTCGCCACGACGGCGTCCAGCCTGCCGAATCGCTCCATGGCGGTCGCGATGGCGTCACGAACGTCCTCTTCCAGGCAAACGCTACCGTGCCGAAAAACCCAGCCACCGGGAAGTTCGCCTACTTCGTTCTCAGGCAAAATGTCAAATGCGACTCCAGAAGCGCCCGCGCCTGCAAGTTGATTGACGATTGACCTTCCGAGACCCCTGGCCGCGCCTGTTACGAATGCAACCTTTCCCGCCATCAGTTCGCTGCGCTCCTGTGTGTCCATTTCCATCCCCTTACTCCTGGTCGTGGCGTTCCGGAGCTTGACATCAAACGGCCCGCACTGGAAGCTCGTGTCAAAATTACCGATGAAAGAGCATGAATACGAGTATCCACGGATCTGCCGCAGCCATCGTCGGTTCGGGAAGCATCGGAACAGGCTGGGCGATCGTCTTTGCCGTTGGCGGCCACGACGTTCGCATGTTCGACAACGAACCGGCAAGGCTCGTTGACGCCCGGCAGGAAATTTCGGATCGCCTGAGCGAACTTGAAGATTTCGGCCTGACGGACGGACCTGCCGAGGAAGCGTTCAGCCGAATCTCGTTCGTCGACGATATCGGCTCCGCCGTTGACGGTGCCAGTCACGTTCAAGAGTGTATTTCGGAGAATCTCCACGCGAAGGAAAGGCTCTTCTCAGAACTGGACCGGGTCGCACAGCCAGATACGGTCCTTGCCAGTTCGTCTTCCTTTCTTCCGGCTTCCAAGTTTGCTGCGGGCCTGAAGGGCCGGTCCCGTACCCTTGTGCTGCACCCGGCCAATCCACCTTACCTTTTGCGCATGGTCGAAATCGTGCCGGCACCATTCACGGATCCGGAAATCGTGGACCGGACGGCCTGTCTCATGTCGGGTTTCGAAATGTCTTGCGTCAGGCTCGGCGCCGAGATCGAGGGGTTTGCCTTCAATCGGCTGCAAGGAGCACTGTTGCGCGAAGCCTATTGCCTCGTTCGTGACGGGATTCTGCCGGTCGGCGACATAGACCGCCTGGTGCGCGATGCGTTGGGGTTGCGCTGGTCGGTGATCGGTCCATTCGAGACTTCCGATCTCAACACGCGCGGCGGCATCGAGGCACATGCCTTGCGCATGGGGCCAGCCTATGCACACATGGGCCGGCAGCGAGGTCAACGCGATCCATGGACAGAAGAACTGGTTGCGGAGGTCACAGCTGCCCGGCGCGAAGCGCTGCCATTGGACAAATGGCGTGAACGCGGTAATGAACGCGACAGGGCATTGATGGCCGTGCTGCGTGCTCGGCGCCAGGATCCGGCCCTGGCGCCTTTCTTCGACGACTGACCGGGAGATAGTTACCTGGACCAGTTCGAACGAACCGGCTGCAACACGCTTCGCGCCTGCCATGCCCCGCTGACCGGGAACAGTGACATTGTCGAATTCGGTTTCGAGGACCGCGTAATCCGGGCGCGTCGCGGTGAAAGCCTTTTGGCAGCCCTGGTCGCGTCGGGCGAACTCAATCTGCGTGTGACCGAGGATGGTCATTATCGCGGCCCGTTCTGTGGAATGGGTGTTTGCCAGGAGTGCCTGGTGGAGGTGAACGGATTCTGCTCCCGGCGCGCCTGCATGACCCGGGTCGATGCGGGCATGACGGTGCGGCACCAGGCGAACCGGGTTGCCGCAGGTTTCGGACAGCACGACGCCCCACCCTGGCGGCGGTCCCAGGCGCTTCCTGCCTTGACCCCCCAGATTGCCGTGATTGGCGGTGGCCCGGGCGGCATGGCCGCCGCCACGCTATCGGCTCGGTCGGGCGCGGATGTCCTGCTGATCGATGAGAGATCACAGCTCGGTGGTCAGTACTTCAAGCAGCCATTGGCAGCCAGTGACCTGAATTTGACGGATTTTGATGACCGGCAATACCTTGGTGGCCGGAAACTCATAAGCCGTCTCAAGACGTCCGGTGCAGAGCATATGTCTTCGGCAAGGGTCGTGGGCGCGTACGAACCCCTGGATCTCGTTGTCAAAATCGAGACCGGAACCCGCTTGGTGCGCCCGCAGGTGCTCATTGTTGCGACGGGCGCATACGAGGTAGGTTACCCGTTCGACGGTTGGACACTGCCGGGGGTCATGACGACCGGTGCTGCGCAGACACTGCTCAGGAGCTACCGCGTTTTACCGGGGCGGCGCGTATTGCTTGCCGGTAACGGGCCGCTCAATTTCCAGCTCGCCGCCGAACTCTTGAATGCAGGCGCCGATGTCGTTGCCGTTGTCGAAGCAGCCCTGCGTCCGGGGTTGTCGACCGCGGGCGCCTTCCTGGAAATGATGAAATTCGACTCGCGTCTCGCGCTTCGAGGCGCGGGATACCTTTCATTGCTCACACGCAAGAGGATTCCGCTCGTTTACGGGCACAGGATTGCCCGCGTAAAGGCACAGGGTCACGGTGGTCGCCCACGCCTTCTGGCGGCTGTCGAGGCTCTGCCTCACGGCTGGACGTCAATACGGGAATTCGAAGCGGACGCCGTGTGCATTGGATACGGTTTTCGGGCGGCGAATGAAATACTCCGCGCTCTTGGATGCGCGCATGAACTGAATCCGAACACGGGTGCATTGGAGACGGTGAGAGATGATGACTGCAACACGAGCCGCGAAAACGTGCTGGCCGTGGGAGACTGCACGCGCCTTGGAGGCGCAGCGGCGGCACAGGCCGAGGGAATTGTCGCAGCGGTTACCGCGCTGAATGCGCTCGGTGTCAAGATACCGGCCAAGTATCGCAAGACTCTGGAAACTGCCCGGATTCAGCGTCAACGCCAAAGGCGCTTCCAGAAATCGTTGTGGAAGCTGTTTCAACCTGCCGGACCCCTGTTTGCGGAACTCGACGAAAGGGCACTGGTCTGCCGTTGCGAAGGGTTGTCGGTGGCTGATCTGCGTGCCGCGATGACCGACCATCCCCAGGCAACCCTGGCAAATATCAAGCGACTCACACGCATTGGCATGGGACGTTGCCAAGGGCGGTACTGTGGCGTCACCCTGGAACGGATCTTCGCGCACCGACAGGAACTTGCCCTCGGGGAGGCCGAACTCTGGGCTCCGCGCCCGCCGATCAGTCAAACCCGAATGGCAGACCTTGCCGGTCTCGCGTTTCCTGAACACCGAACTGACAAGTGATCGAATTGCCGGGGCGGGAACATTTCGCCCTTTCTTGACATCTCGGTTGGCCACGAGATCACGGACAATCTTCTGTAAGGATTCGCATTGCGGCGGGTTGTCCCGGAACTGCGCCGTGAACGAATTTTCCCGGTACGGATTCGGGCGATTGGTTTCCGTTCCGGTCGGGATGGGTTCCCGCAACCGCGAAACATCTCGCCAGCTCCAAAAAAGCCGTCCTCGCGAAATGAAATTATCATCTGGTAACCGACGGCGGTGAGTGCATTCGGTCGCAAGCCCGATTCGATAAACTGCTGGAACTCGACGGTTTGATCCTGGCCGTGGATGGCCCGGGCCATTGGGTGAAATTCGAGGTGCGTCGGCCCGATGCCACCCGGCAACGGCCGCACGGACTCGGTTGTTCGCTGACGCGCGACTGGCTCGTCGGGTGCGACAACGCACATCCGGTCAAGGTGTGGCGAAACCCGGTGACTGCAACAGAGTCCCGAAAAAGACGACAAGCACTGGCTACGGTCCGTCGGGCCATACGACGACAGGGATGCAGCAATGCTCCTGGCGGATTCCTGGAGCGAAGTGGAAAATCGTGCCGAAGGAAAGGGGTTCGATTCCATGAAGACCTTGAGAATCTGCATTGCCGGCTACGGCCAAATGAAAACACGCACGATGGCAATCACCCGCGGTGAACACGAGTCCGCGCAGGACGAGCCGAAGGTCTGGTTCACGTCGGTGGAGATTTTTTCGAAGGTGCTTTCCAGCCGGAACCGTGATCTCCTGGCGTTGATTGACCGGAAGAAATCCACATCTCTCACCGAGTTGGCGGAGCTTTCGGGTCGGGAGAAGTCCAAACTGCCCCGCACCCTGATAACGATGTCACGCCAAATCTCGTTGAATTGACGAGGGGACCTCGCGATACGTTTTGTCCACGTACTCCGTTTGACCACGTGAGTGTCCGGATTCCGCTGATCTCGGGGCGGGGGCAAGTGCAAGAGACTCGTCAGGTGGAACGTGGATTCAAAACCCCGCGCGACGCGAATCCGAGGTCTGGGGTCGGTCCGGGGGAGAGAGTTGAAATTGTTCCGTCGGGGTCAGAGGTGGAATCGACGTGAACAGCGAACGTCGAATCGGGTGAGTGCCTGGGTCAGCTTCAAGCGGGTGGTTTCCGGGTTTCTCGCCGGGCCGGAAACATCCTGCAGATGCTTCAAACGTTTGACGGGAATGAACTTTCTTAGGAACCTGCGGACAAATGACCGGATGTGTTTCCCATGCCGGGCGGCGGTGCAAACGATATCCCAGACGTAACCTTGAAGAGGTCGAGACCGGGTCCCCGAAAAGACGGCGATTGCCCGCTAGGGCCAATTCGGACCGCACCAGCTTGTGCCAGCCGAGCGGGTTGCCAGCGCATGGTATCCTGATCGGAATGTGGCTAAGCTGATTGGTATGAGAATTGATTGTAACTGAGTAGCCCGACATGCCGTGCCGAACAATCAGGCTGACAGTAGCGCTGGCGCTCGCGTTCGTCAGCGTACAGCCGACCCCGTCACAAGCCCTGCCTGGCGATGTCTTGAAGTCCGTTGTTTCGGTTCTTCCAGTCTGGCCCGGGCGAACCCAGGGAGGAACCGGAAGCCGACCTGGCACCGCACCGGAAGGAAGCGGAATCATCCTGCAACCTGATTATGTCGTGACCGCCTGGCACGTGGTCGAACCGGCGAGGCGTATCGACATCAGGCTTGCCGACGGCCGCATTTTCCCGGCGCAGCTAATCGCAAAGGACGAAGCAAGTGACATCGCCGTTCTCGGCGTGGAAGCCGAACTCGTGCCGATCGAATTCGCCACCCCTCCGCAGCTTGCCGAACCGGTTTGCGCCGTCGGAAATGCATATGGACTGGGTCTTTCCGTGACCTGCGGAGTTGTTTCCGCTCTGCACGTTACAAATGCGGGGTTCAATGCCGTGGAGGATTTCGTTCAGACGGACGCTGCTGCGAACCCCGGCAGTTCCGGAGGCGCACTGGTGGATGAACGGGGCCGCCTGGTTGGTATGATGTCAGCGATCTTCGCGTCCGACAGTGACAACAATATCGGAATCAATTTCGCCGTTTCGGTTGAGCTTCTCCAAAGGGTTTTCAGGGACCTGGTTGCCGATGGAGAGGTAAGGTATCCATCTCCGGGCTGGCGGTTGGGTACCGCGGACAGGGCAAGTCGGGCGTCGGTCGCTGCGCCGGTGGTTGTCGGAATCGACGCGAACAGTCCTGCCGCCGATGGGGGTCTCTCGCCTGGTGACCTGATCCTGAAGATAGGCTCGCGCCGAATTCAGACACCCCGGGACGCGGTTTCCGCACTCGCCGTAATTCCCGACCCGGGAACCCCGGTCGCCGTAACGGTGGTGCGGGATGGTCAAAAACTTGTCGCTGCCCTTATCCTGGACGTTGAACCTGAACCGCCTGATCGGGTTGAGCCGGAGGCGTCGCAAACGGACTGTCCTCACCCGCGACCGGTGTGCCGGGTTCGGCAGGCGGTTTTCCCTGTTTCAAGCTTCGATCCGATTGCCAGTGCAACGAGGATCGGAGACGAACTGGTGGTCACGAACCGGCATGTCATCGCAGGCCGACCGGACGCGATCGTTCACACGCCGGATGGCCCGAGAAACGCCCGCGTGATCCCTTCGGCCTACCAGGGCGATCTTGTCCTGCTTGAAGTATCCGGTCTGCCTGAATCCGGGCTGATTCTTGATCCGGCCGACTATCCTCTGGACAACGATGCCGCCTACTTTGCCATCGGCGCCGATGTCGCCCGAAGGCAGGTGCGGGTATTCGAACCCGGTGGGTTGATCGCGGGCACGGCCGAAGGCGCGGAATTGGGGCGGCTTCACGTGAGATCACGTATGCAGCCCGGCGTGAGTGGCGGCGCCCTGGTCAACGAGCGCGGGGTGTTTGCGGGGATCGCGGTGGGCGGCGGCGATGAACGGTTCGAAGCCATTCCGGTCGATGATGTCGTTGATCTCCTTGCCTTGCGTACTGACGAGTCGGCCTCAGATGTAACCCGCCGACTGGGCATGGCCTTTTCAGACTGTGCGGGGTTGATGGAAGCCTTCGCTGGAAGATCGGCATCGGACGACGCACGGACCAACCTCCAAGAAACCTGCGCTGCGGCACGAAATCATGGTCAGTTGCTTGAAGCCGGGCGCCTGCTGGCTCATGCCGGTGAATTTGACGGTGCCATCGCGCTTCATGGCCAGGCGGCGGAACAGGTTCCGAATTCGATCAATGCACGGATATCGTTGCTGGTCTCGCTTCAACTTTCGGGGCGCTTTGAAGGGATGACGGGCCACGCGCGGTGGTTGATGGAGATGGTGCCGGAGGATCCGCAGTCCTTGCGGTTCGCAATACAGTCCGGCGTTTGGGGGGGCGAACCGGAACTTGCCGAAAAGGCGTACCAGTTGCTCGAGAGGGTCAATCCGCGTCAGGCCGAGGCGGCACGGCGATTCATCGAAAATGCTCCCCCTGCTCCGGTTCGTCGGTAGATTGTTCAATCGGACAAGGGGTCAGGAATCCAGCCGATCCTTACGACGCCTTCGCGTTCATACGGAGATGGCGTTGCACGGGCGAAAATTCGACCCCTGAGCTCGGCAGTGCCGAGACCGGGATTCTGCTCGAGGATCCTTGCCGCAAGCGCCGCCAGACGCGGGACAGCGTAGCTCGAACCCGAAGCTTTTCCCTTTGCCCCCCTGAAGTCGAGAACATCCAGGTTTTCGGCCGGCAGCATGATGTCAACGGTCTCGGCTCCCCAGTTGGAGCCTTCCGCGAGGCGTCCGAAATTGTCGGCCGAAGTTACGGTCACGATGTTTTCATGCGTGAAAACGGCAGGAAAAACCGGGTCATTGTCAATGTTTCTACCGTCGTTGCCAGCGGAAACGATCACGAGAATGTCATGTTGACGCAGCGCGTTCTTGAACGCCTGCCAGTCGTCGGGTCTCCGACTTCCCAGGGGTAAGGCGAGAATGCGAGCGCCCGCACCAACTGCATGGCTCACAAGTTCGCTCATTCGATTCATGTCGGGGCGAGGGTATCGAAGGGGAATCAACGCGGCATCGGGCGCTTCTCTCGCAAGCACTGATGCGACAGCGGTGCCGTGACGTATGGGAAGAAACGGTCCGCGTGAAGTGTCTCCGTCGTAGGGCCAGGGATCAAGATCCCAGAAGTCATATCCGAGGGGCGTGCCCCCACTGTCGCGGGCCAGGCGGTTCCGAAACCTTGGCAGGTCGTAGGCAAGCCCGGAATCCACCAGGGCAACCCGAACTCCCCCCGGATCGCGTCCGTCCGGCCACGGCGCCTGCAGGGTCTCGGTCCAGCGCAATGTCTCGAGATCACTTTCCAGGTGGTCGAGGAATCTCCACCCGCCGTCCGACTCGCGGATCGCCCGACCCGAGCGAATTGTGCAATTCCCGTCGGCAATCGCCTGAACCAGTGGCTGTGGGGTCCCATTGGCATACGCGGCATATGAAACCTGGAACTGGCGAAGTTTACCGTTGAATTGCCGCCGTTCGATGGTGAGTTCGTCCAGTCCGGGAAGCAGAAGGTTGACGATTACCTTGTACGGAGTCCGGTCTGCCGGAAGGCGGGTTTCTTCAAAAAGCCAACTACCTTGAATCGCGGTTTGCGCACTGATCCCGGTCAGTTCCGGCAGCGGACAAACTGATTCGATCGCAAGGTGCAGCCAGTCAGTGGTGTCGCCGGCGACGACGCTGCGTCCAGACTGTACGGCAAAGGTCAGGGCAAGAACGAGCGTGGCAACAAGGTTCCGCGTCAGAGTCGGACGGCCCACCCGGTTGTTCCTGTCACCTGCCAAGGGTGACCCCACTATCAAGACGTGTGTTGTGTGGATTAGGCGACGGGCCGCTTTCGGCGATGCGATCGAAAACGGTCCATTTTCCAGGATTCCTTCAGCATCGGATGACGAATCCGTGCGGAAACGGCAGGAAACTTCAGGGACAGATGGAGCGAGGTCTGTCGTTTCCTTGTTCCGCTGCCTTGACATGATTACACCTTATCGGGCCGCCAACGGAGACGATACGAAAAAGGATAGTATACTTGACGGCAAGACGTTCGGAAATTGAAACGGACGCACCCCGACGCACCCGCGCAGCCAAATTCGCGCCGAACAGCCCGAACTCAAGGGGGGATACTGAACGGGGCGCCAGGGATTGGCGCATGTGCAAGTCGAGGGGATTTGCATTGGCAACCCCAATGACTCGTGAATTCGATCAAATGGCTGGAACATTCGCGTGTTAGTCGTCGATATATGCCCAAATACAAGCGGTTACACCGTATCTTCGTCGGAAGCCGGTACGGATGAATCCGTTTATTTCCGGATCATGTTCGTGTCCGGCCAGGGTGACATCGAAGTTCTGGATAGTCTTGCCGCAGAAATCACTTGACTGCGTGATTGCCGTACGTCCGCCCCACAGGCCAGGTGCAGAAGATTGACATTTGGCTTGATCGGACACTGGTTCCGCGGATGATTTGCGCACACGAAATGAGAAAAAAGGCTTTGAGTGTCGTTGGCATGGAAATCAGCGAAGCCCTAATCGGTAACGAACTTCGCAGTCTTGACGAATTGCGCGATTCTATCTCAGGTCTGGAATTCACGGAAGGTTTTGATTGGGTAGATGATCCCGCAGTTTGGGTATGGCTTGTCCTGAATGAAGCAGAAAATCATTCCGCAACCCGAGTGCGGAGTCGCGAAGTTGTACGAAACAAGGTCAGGGACGTAACACATCGAGAGACCGGCAGAACTTGGCAACCCTGCGTCAGGTTCCGATCGACAACTGATTGAATCTCCATCACGACCTGCTGAAGCAAGCGCGTTTGCTTGCCGTTTAAGGCCTTGGGAGACCTCGACAAGCGAGCCATCGGAGATCGATTTCGACGTCACATTGTGCGCTGTTTCACCTGCTAATCGATGAAGCATTGCGTCGAATGTTCCTCGGGAACGACTGAAGGGCTCTCCAGCATGGCATGGCACGAGTATTTGTTTGCGGACCAAGTGGTTTTTGACCAGGGCCGATGTCGAGATTCCGCCCGGAACGGATGCCAAGGTTATTCCGCCACTGGCGTTGGGTCCCGGCGTAGAGCATGCCGACGCATGTTTTTTCGTATTCGTGCCGAAGGATGTGCGTTCGCCCAACCATCGCATTTTTCATAGAATTCGATGGTACCAAATTCGCGCGGATTGGTCCTTGCCGCTCTGGAGCATGACTTGGCGTGCCATAGTGATCGGTGATCAATTTGCTCTTGCCGTTGGAACCGGTTCGGTGAGCGCATGAATCCACTTGATCCTGAACAGGACTTATAGCGTGCAGTTTGGCCTCAATGCTGCAAGCAGCCCCGGCAAAGCCATGTTCGTGACGTTCTGCCTGGCTTTTTTTGCGGGCCGGGATCCGCCATGATCCCGCCGTGTGTGCCTGGTTACGGCCGCGCGCCAGGTCTATTCTCAAACGGTTGGTGGCCACGACATTCCGCGATCTGCACCTTTGCGGCGATTCCGACAATGCCTTGGATTCCAGGCTTTTCGGTCATCTTCCCGTGGTGTTGGTCCGTGGTATCTGGCGGCCTGTCATGACGTTCGATTGCGCGTTCACAAGGGTCGGCCCGCGGTCGCGCTGTTCCGGTTACCTATCGAATGCCCCAACGTTCATTTCAGCAGCCAAAGTATGCCGGTCACGGACTTCATGACGTCGTCAAACGTTTCCGGCGCCATCCCCGAGGCGCCGCCTGCGAGTGCGCCTTGGAGATCATACTCAAAGCTCCGATCCTGCATCAGCTCCGCGAGCGAGACGAATCCGTCGCCTCCGTAGTCATAGGAATCGATCAGGTTCGCGGCGACAAAAGGTCCCAAAGCTGCAGCCACGACCTGGGCGAGATAGAGTTTTCCCACCGGCACAAACACACTCTCGCTGTTCTCGACGACCATGCCATAACCGATGAAGAAGCCGGCGGCGCGGACGACCCGGCTGATCTCGGCCTTCGAGAGCCTGCCGTCGCCGGTGATGTCGACGAGGTCGAATGCGCGTCCGATGCAACGCGCCGTGATACCGCTTTCGCCCCCGCATGCGGCAACTAACTCGTCACGCCTCCCGAAGATGGTGAACGACTCGGCGAACAGGATAGGCGTAATACCCGGCAAGGATTCGCATCTTTGAAGATCTTCCAATGGTAAGTTCCATTCGTCATCTTTGTCGTCCAGAGTCAGGACGATCGCGCCATCAGCCCATTCGGCAGTGCCAACCGCCATCGTAGCCTCTCTGCTTTCCGAGGTAATGATCAGGATCGCCGAATTGGAATTCACCAGGAACGTGAGGCCGTCGTCACCGCAATTCCCGCGGCTCCAGACGCCGGACGCTCGATCGGGCACCGGTTCGGCCAAGATGGCCGGTGCCGACATCGCCAGAACCGCGAGTACGCTCATCGCCAGATAATTCACCATCCTCATCTCTGTTCTTTCCTTCACCGAGCTGAAAACCCAACTGAATCGCTGAAGTTGCCGGACCTGTCGCGGCCGAGCGCAATGGGTTGCTGCGCGGTGTTGGGAGTAATCAGAATATGTCGCCGTGTTTTCGTGCTGTTTTCTACTTTCGCAGGGATGACATGACAACAATCTTAAGCGGAATCGAATCGAGTGCGGATAAATCCATGCGGAGATGACCAGGAAACCCGATTGGTCTTGTGAGGCTCATATCGGAGTGCCCTGTGGCAAGGATGCGGGCCGACTCGGCTGTGGCGACTTTTTGATTCGCCGGAACCAAGTTGAGGAACGAAAAGAGTCGAAATGAGAAATAAACGGGGTCTGCAAATCAGACGCGAGGTCATCGAGAGTGTCTGAAAGCGGATCGTTGGCCTGCCGTCGACACGGCCCGAAAATACTGGAGTGCTTACAACGCCAACGCGGTCCTTGCCATCGGGCGTTGCCTCAGGGACAGCCGAGGTCGTCAACCGCTGAAAGAACAGTTGGCTTTGCCGCATGAAACAGGGAATTTGGGATACGCTTGTGTGACGGTTCGTTCATCGACAAGGGGATAAGGCCTCGACCTTTGAGTGCCTTGACGTTCGCGAACGCTGCGGCAAAGGTCCGAAGCCATCGACTTCAACCGTCGAACAGTTGGTTGAACGTCGCAAGAAACATGGCCTTGACCTCGGTCGGAGGACCCGGGCGGAGCTTCCTGTCCTGTAAATCTGCCGAGAGGGGTTTGCCAAACAAGCGGTTCGCCTCCCCCTTTGAAAACCCGGCCAGCTGTTCGGCCTCCAGTCGGGCGGAATGCTTGTCAACCCGCTTGATCGCCCGCTTCATTTCGGCTGGAAGCTTGGCGGGCAAGCCGAATCGCTGATGAATGGCAGTCGTCAGGCGCTCGTCCATTTCGGCGTAGCCAGGCCCCACGGAAGACTTGGCCGGGCCGACCATGTCCCCGATGACGTATTCCGGCGCGTCGTGGAGAAGTGCCGCGAGGCGCCAGCGCTTGTCAGCCCGTGGCCGAAACAGGGTGAGCATCTCGGCGACAAAGACCGAATGTTCCGCGACCGAGTAAGGGAAGTCGCCGACCGTCTGACCGTTCCACCGCGCAACGAAGGACAGGCCATGCGCGATGTCCTCGATCTCGATGTCGAATGGAGAGGGATTGAACAGGTCCAGCCGGCGCCCCGAGAGCATTCGTTGCCAAACCCTTGTTTGCGGCCTTGCTGCCATCGTCCTTCTGTTCTCCGCTCTCGGCCCATCCAGGGATTGAATCGGTGGAGAATACCGAAAGCCCCGATGACTTGTCGACCGAAATTGGCTTTGTTAAACGCCATCGACCCGCTTGGTGGCTGCGATTGGAGGATGAGGCGTGCCCAAGGACTACGTTGTACACGATGTCGGATTGGCTGAGCACGGTCGCCGCGAGATCGAAATCGCGGAGACCGAAATGCCCGGCCTGATGGCGCTCAGGGAGGAGTACTCGGGCAAGGCTCCGCTTGAGGGAGCAAAGATCGCCGGGTCACTCCATATGACCATACAGACGGCAGTGTTGATCGAGACGCTTAAGGCTCTCGGAGCAGAGGTTCGCTGGGCCTCCTGCAACATCTTTTCGACACAGGATCATGCAGCGGCGGCGATCGCTGAAACCGGAACGCCGGTTTTCGCATTCAAGGGCGAAACGCTGGAGGAATACTGGTCGTTCACCGACCGGATATTCGCCTTCGAGAACGGACCCGCAAACATGATCCTGGACGATGGAGGTGATGCAACGCTTTATGTTCTTCTTGGTTCACGGGTCGAGGAAGGGGAGACCGATTTGATCGAAACTCCGGGTTCGGAAGAGGAGGAGTGCCTCTTTGCCCAGATCAGGAGTCGCCTGAATGAATCGCCAGGATGGTTTGTACGCCAAAGGGACTCCATTCGGGGTGTCAGCGAGGAAACGACGACCGGTGTGAACCGGCTTTACCAACTCCACGAGCAGGGGCGCCTGCCGTTTCCCGCGATCAACGTCAATGACTCGGTGACCAAGTCGAAATTCGACAACAAGTACGGTTGCAAGGAATCACTCGTCGACGGCATTCGCCGTGCGACCGACACGATGATCGCGGGAAAAGTTTCGGTTGTCTGCGGTTACGGGGACGTGGGGAAAGGCTGCGCTGCATCGCTTCGGGGCGCCGGAGCGCGGGTAAAGATAACGGAAATCGACCCGATCTGTGCCTTGCAGGCCGCAATGGATGGTTACGAAGTCACGACGGTCGAAGACGAAGCCGGGACCGCGGATATTTTCGTGACTGCAACAGGCAACCGCGATGTCATTCGCCTTGAGCACATGCGGGACATGAAGGACATGGCGATCGTCGGAAACATCGGGCACTTCGACAACGAGATCCAGGTTTCGGCGCTGAGGAACCACCGATGGATCCGGGTCAAGGACCAGGTTGACATGATTGAGATGCCTGGCGGAAACCGGATTATCCTGTTGTCGGAGGGCCGTCTTCTGAACCTTGGCAACGCCACCGGACACCCGTCCTTCGTCATGTCCGCTTCATTCACCAACCAGGTGCTCGCGCAGATCGAATTATGGAGTCGGGGAGACACGTACGAAAATGGCGTTCATGTTCTGCCCAAACACCTCGACGAGATGGTCGCCACGATGCATCTTGAAAAGATCGGAGCACGACTTTCCCGGCTTACGGACGAGCAGGCGAAATACATTGGCGTCGACGTTGGCGGACCGTACAAGCCCGATCACTACCGGTACTGACGCGCGGCCCTTGGCGGGTTGAAGGTGAGGGCGACAGTCCCGCCCCGGAATCATCTCGGTGCACGTTAACGATGACATACTCGTCCCCTTTCCCGGGCAGCTATCAACATCACGCGCGTATCCGTAACGGGAATCCGTGTGAATCGATGGATTATGCAGGTTGGTCATCGCCAGGATTCGGCCTCTACGGTTGAGTGTTTTCCAAGTGTTTGCCCTGGCCGTCAGCAACGGAGATTTCTCGTTCTGCCCGGCGTCCGGTTGCAGGGATTGGTATCGCGAGTTCCGCAGGTGGCACCGGACAGAATTGCAGGTCAACGTCCTGGTTGATGCACTCGTTCAGACATGGAAAACCAGAAGGCCCATTCTGTCCTTTTCCTCGACGAATGGACTGTCTCGCTATCCGCCTCCGGCCCGATATGCCAATCGCCGGACCCATTCACCGCGGAATTCACGCACGCTGCCTCATGCCCAAGCAATAAACGCAACAGTGCGGGCCTGAATGCGTCGCGATCGTTGCGCAGATCGCGATATGTGGATGACGACGACACGTCTTGCGAGACGCGAGAAGGTCACGACGCAAACCATACGACGCTGGATCGAGGGTGGGCGCTACCAACGATTTTAGCGGACACCCGGCGGACATTACAGGGTCTGGGTTCCCGTCGATCCCGACACGATCCTTTACGCCCGTGTCTCCAGTGCCAGGCAAGGATCTTCTCTCGACACCCAGGAGCGGCTCCTGCGCGCCCGCTACCCGGACGGACGCGTCGTCCGTGATGTTGGATCCGGGTTCGATTTCGAGCGACGAGGCCTTGTCGCCCTGTTGGAACGCGCGTTGCGCGGAGAGGCAGTCCATGTGGTGGCTGCCACATCGGAGTGCATCACCCGGGCCGGCTACCCGCTCATCAGACACGTCATCGAACTTTCGGGAGGAAGCATCGAGCTTCTGGAAGAGGACGATCGTCCCGGCCCGTTCGACGTCCGCTTCCTCGTTGGGTCTATCGCTTCCTTCTGCAACGCCCACCATGGGAAGCGTTGTGGTCAAGGGCACAGGAAAGATCGGGGCCTACCCGAAGAACCCTGAGTTGCTGCATGAGCTGGTCCGCCAGCAGCGCCGCGCATGCAACCTCGCGATCGCCTGCTTCATGGAGGTCGATCGCGGCCTCGTGGAGCCGAAGGGCCCGGATCTCGAGCAGACCGCTCTCCGCGCAACGATCCGCGACTTCGTGCGTTCGGAGGTTGAGGAGCGCGGCGGCGCGTTCCGCTCCGCCGACTGCGACGAGGCGCTCGACGCGGCGATCAGGACCCGGGACGCCGTGATCCGGCGCCGGAAGGAAGGCGAAGGTTGCGGCTTTTCCTTTCGCAGCATCGGGGACATACGGCAGCGCATTGCCGTCCGGAAACTCTCGGCCGGCTTCGTCGCGCAGAACGTCGACCTTGCAGAACCCATGTCCGGGGAGGCGTGGGGGAAGCTGACGACCATCGTGCTTGGGCGGGGGCAGTGGTTCATCTGCGCTCGGATGCACATTGTCACTGTGGGGCAGGACGAAATCCAGCTCCGCTCCATCGTGTCCCTTGAGCCCGGTGTGCGCACCTTCGTGACCGCATGCTCGATGAACAACGCCGCCAGCCACGGTGACGGCTTCCATGCCGACAAGGTGTTTCCGCTCCTGCTCGAGCTCGACCGCCTGGTCGGACAGCGCGCGAAGGCAAGGCACGGGGACCGGAAGCGCCACTTCGAGAAGCGCATCGACAGGCTTGCCGTCCGTCTCCGCAACCTGGTCGACGACCTGCACCGGCGGCTTGCCTGCGATCTCGTCCAGGCCCTCGAGGTGATCCTCCTTCCATCCTTCGAGACCAGGGACATGAGCGCCAGGTCGGAGCGGAAGATCAGGACGAAGACCGTGCGCGCGATGCCGGGCCTGGCGCATGACCGCTTTCAGCGGAAGCCGGCGTGGATGTGCCGGAAATACGGAAAGCGGCCCATCGTCGCGAACGAGGCCTATACCAGCAGGACGCGCTCATGGGACGGCTTCGTCGACCAGAAGCCTGGCGGCGCGAAGACGGTCTCGAACGCCAGCATCGTCGTCGACCGCGACATCAACGGCGCACGCGGCATCCTGCTTCGTGCACTGTACGGCAACCTGGGCCGTTTTCGGTCGGCGGGCGCAGCAGTCGCGTGCGTTGCGGAAAATATCAAGTGGTTCGTGCGTTCGCAGTAACAGGAGAACCGGTCGCCAGAGCGGCATTCGGATTCCAGTGCCTCAACCCGCCGGCATCCGCGCGGATCGGCAATTTGACCCGGTGAGTTCCCGTTTCTACTTCCGCGGATTCAACGCATAGTGGCGAACATGATGTGCCTTGTTCCCTTACCATCCTGATATGGTAGAAAGGCGTCCGCCGGGTTTGTGCCTGGCTCCGAATGCCCGATGAGCCGTCAACCGGCTGCGGGTGAGGGGATTTCGGTCGGGGGTTGAGGACGAACAGTGTTTCGTCTCGAAGTCGTGTTGGGGGGACGTCATGGCATTTAGCGGCTGTGTTTTGCATGGCGGCTGGATCCCTGTCGGGACCGGTGGGAGTTTCGTGATCTGGGCGGAGAGTTTCGGGACCGGAAACGGTGCGGAACCGGGACGTCATCCCTTCCAGCTGGATCCGAACGCTCTTCTCGAAGTAATGAGGTCCGCCTTTCCGGCCTCGCTGGCGGATCTGGGGCCAATGACTCTGCGCGCGCTTTTACCCGGCGATTCGGAAAATCCGGTGCTGTCGCCGGAATGGCGGGCCGAACGCGACGTGGATACCGCGGAGCCGGAAGTGTGGCGATGGTGGGTCATCGACGGGCTTTCAGTCGCGAATCCGGCAGCCGTGCTCGATTCGATCGATTTCCTGCGGGACTTCCCCGAAATCCGTGTCGGAAGCGATCTCCGTTTCTGGGCCGGGCTCTCAAACCGGCTGGACGATGCGATCCGGCGTCACGAGTACCTGCCTGCGATTTTTCCCGAGGCGCTGCCGACGAAATCCGGCCGGAAGACGCGCGCGAAGCGGACGGGACAATCTATCATCTTTGACGCCGGTTGGGAGTTGACCGGAGAGACTGCAGCAACCCTTGTCGAGTCGTTTTCCGCAGCCATCCCTGGTGTCTGCAGAGCCCTCCGAACAGAAGGTCCCGCGTTGACGAACGCCGATTCGTGCTTGCATGACGCCAGAGGCCTGATTCGCCAGTTCGTCTCTGTGGAACTGCAGCGGCGCATCCAATCCGCCCGGTTTCCGGTCTCGGCCCTGAAGCGATTCCGGGACCCCTTCCCCGGGCAGGCCCTGCCGGAACCGGCTTTGCGCCCAGGAGTAAGAGAGACGGCCCGGTATGCCGATGCCGCCGTTACCGAGACCGAATGGCGGCAATGGTGCCGTTGGCGCGACAAGATCAACCGGTCCGCGGCAGCGGCGGATGAGCGGATCTGTTTCCGGCTGTCCGATCCGGAGCCAGGAGCACCGGACCTGTGGCGCCTGGAATGGCTCCTCACATCCAGTAGCGACCCCTCGCTCATGATTCCGCTCGCGGAATTCTGGACATCCCGCAGGTCGGCCCGGAGCATCGCCGAGGTCCTGCTGCAACTTGGCCAGGCGGCGCGACTGTACATGAAGATCTGGGAGGGCATGGAATCAAGTGCCCCAGATTCCGTTCTTCTCGACAGGGGTGAGGCGTTGGCGTTCCTTCGAGAGGACGCCCCAATCCTTCAGGGGGCGGGGTTCCGCGTCATCGTCCCTTCGTGGTGGACAGTGACAGGTCAGCAGCGGCTCCGGATCCGGATGTCGGCCAGGTCCGCGAACGGCAACGGGAGCGCGGGAACCGAATCGAGTGGGCTCCTCGGGATGGATACCGTGGTTCAATGGCAACCGACGGTGGTTCTCGACGGCATCCCCATGACCCGGGAGGAATGGGAAGCCATCGTGCGGGCCAAGGAAGGCCTGGTATTCATGCGGGGCCAATGGATGGAACTCAGCGCCGCGGAAGTCGCGCGGCTAGAGGAATTCTGGCGGACCGACGCCCGGATGGAAGAGACCAGCCTCGCCGACTTGTTGCGGGCCTCTGCTGACCCGGACACGGAGGTGGTCTTCGAAGATGGTCTTGGTCAGGCCATGGAAACGTTTCGGAAGCCGGGTGCCCTCAGGGTTCAGAGCCAACCGGAATCCCTGACCGGCACGCTCCGGAACTATCAGTTGCGCGGATTCTCCTGGCTCACCTATCTTGAAGGTCTGGGTTTCGGCGCGTGCCTGGCCGACGACATGGGACTCGGCAAGACCATACAGGTCCTGGCCACCCTGCTTCAGGACCGCGCTGCCCATCCCGATGCCGGTCCGACCCTCCTGGTTGCGCCCACGTCTGTCCTGGGCAACTGGCAGCGCGAAGCGAGCCGCTTCGCGCCGATGCTGAAAACGTGCATCCACCACGGAAGCCGGCGCCCGCAGACCCTCGAAGAATTGAAGAACTCGATCGCCGGAATCGACCTGGTGATCCTGTCATTCGGCGTGGCCCGCCTGGACGGCAAACTCCTCAAAAAGATCCAATGGCGACGCCTGGTGGTCGATGAAGCCCAGAACGTGAAGAACCCCTCGGCCGCCATCACCAAGGCCCTCTCGGCGATTCCGTCGAAACGCCGGGTCGCTCTGACCGGGACGCCGGTCGAAAATCGGCTCCTGGATCTCTGGTCGTTGTTTAGCGTCGTCAACCCGGGATTCCTCGGAAACGTGACGCAGTTCCGGAAGGAATTCGAACGGCCGATCATGCGCAACGGCGACCAGAAGGCTCTCGCGCGTCTCAAGGAAATGGTTCAACCCTTCATCCTTCGGCGGTTGAAGAGCGACAAGTCGATCATCAGCGACCTCCCGGACAAGATCGAACAGAACGCCCACTGCAGCCTCACCAACGAGCAGGCGACGCTCTACGAGGCAGTGGTCCGGGACATCGATGCGCGGCTGACCGAAGAAGACGGAATCGGCCGCCAGGGCCTGATGCTCTCGGCGCTTACGCGGCTGAAGCAGATCTGCAACCATCCGGCTCAGTACCTCCAGGACGGTAGCGAATTTTCGGAATCGAGGTCGCACAAGCTTGCCCGGGTCTGCGAGATGCTCGAGGAAATCCATGCTGAAGGCGAGAGCGTCCTCCTGTTCACGCAGTTCACCGAGGTCGGCCGGGCCATGGAAGCGCTGATCCGGAGCCGATTCGGCGGCCCTGTCCATTATCTTCATGGAGGGACACCGATCGGCCTGCGCCAGCATATGGTGGACCAGTTCCAGGACCCGGAATCGGAACCGTCGGTATTTGTACTCTCGCTGCGGGCAGCCGGCGTGGGCTTGACGCTAACCCGGGCCAATCACGTGATCCACTTTGACCGGTGGTGGAATCCGGCGGTCGAGAACCAGGCAACCGATCGGGCCTACAGGATCGGCCAGACCAAGGTGGTCATGGTTCACAAGATGGTCACGCTCGGCACTCTCGAGGAACGGATCGATCACCTGATCGAATCCAAGCGAAAACTGGCGGAAGAGGTGGTGGGTACCGGCGAGTCCTGGCTCGCGGACATGGGGAATGACGCCTTCCGCGACCTGATCCGGCTTGACAGGCATGATGCGGTGATCTCCTGACGAACGAAACGGCAGGAACGATGAAGATGGGGATGTTGGCGTAGGAACCGGCACGGGCGTTGGCGCAAACGGGACCGGGCCAACCGGGGAGAATTCGGGGGTGGGCGTGATGGCCAATCGAAGCAAGACCTGGTGGGGACGGGAATTTCTGGCTGCGCTTGAGGGATTCATGGATTCTGGCCGTCTTGCCCGGGGCCGAAGTTATTCCGGACCCCGCCGGATCGTGAAGTTCGCCATTACGGGCAATCGCGTGACCGCGACCCTCGAAGGCAACATCAACCCTTATTTCGGCGTCTACGACACCCCTTACTACAAGGTTGAGGTCACGCTCACCCGGATCGCGCAGAAACACTGGAAGACGGCTCTCGAACGCCTCGGTGACAATGCCAACTGGGTTGCCCACCTCATTCTCGGCGAAATGCCCCCGACGATCGACGGGGCGCTGACCGAAGCGCCGGTGGGACTGCTGCCCGCCAGCGGGAAGGAAATCCGGTCGACCTGCAGCTGCCCGGATTGGGCCAATCCGTGCAAGCATGTCGCCGGCGTGTACTGTCGGGTTGCAGGGATGATCGATTACGATCCCTTCCTTCTGTTCGAGCTCCGGGGCCTCGACAGGAAACGGCTTTTCGAGGCCGTCCGAAAATCCGAATTCGGCGCGGCTCTGGGCAGCGAAGTGTCTTCGTCCGAACCAGATCTTGCGGATGCCCTCGGGGAGCCCCGGATCCCGGTTGTGGACAGTGTTCTGCCCGACATCGATCCCGGCGACCAAAGGGACTTCTGGCTCGGGAAACCCCTGCCGCGGGATCCGGCAGCGGGCCGGCCTCCACCGCCGGTCTCGGTTCTCCCCATGCGGCGGGCCGGAGATTATCCCGAATTCTGGCAGAGCGACGCTTCTTTCCTCGAGGCCATGGGGGAAGTCTATGACCGGATCGCGAAGTCCTTGCCGGCCCCCCGGAACCGGGACCGGGATTTGCAGCTGTTTGACCGATAGGACAATTGGCGATTCCGCGCCGTTCACTTGAGATTGCAAACCTGGTCGAGAAAACGTTCCGACAGTACACAGGGAGACCATGTGGCGGCCGGGCGCCGCGGTCGAACCACGACAGTGGACCCGGAATCGGGCGTCGGACCGCAGTCTCGTGGGCGATTTCGAAATCCGGTCCGGCGGACCTAAAGCCCGCCCATCCTGCAAATGGTCTTCCACTCGTTTTCGGTTACAGGTTGAACGGACAGCCGGGTGTTGTTGACAAGCACCATTGCCGAAAGCTCGGGAGTCGCCCTGCATTGCGCCAGAGTTACCGGGACCGGAAGTGACTCGACAGCCTTGACGTCGACGCATTCCCAACGAGGATCATCGGTCGTGCTGTCAGGATGGACTTCGGCCGTGATCTCGACGATTCCGACAATCCTTTTTTCGCCAACCGAGTGATAGAAGAAACCCCGATCCCCGACTTTCATTTCCCTCATGTTGTTGCGGGCCTGGTAGTTGCGGATTCCGTCCCACTCCTCGCCGTCAGGATTCGAACTCGAGACCTGGTCGTCCCAACTCCATTCGCCGGGTTCTGATTTGAACAGCCAATGTGCCATCTTCGAAAACTCCTTTCGTTCAGGATTCGTGCCGCCACTCGCTACGCAAAGGACGTGACATGAGTGAATCGAGGGAATCCTCAATCGATTCCTCGCCGTCCAGGACCCCGACGACGGCATCAATTACCGGTGTATCGATTCCAAGCTTGCGGGCAAGTCCGGTTGCCGCGCGGGCGGTATTGACACCTTCAACCGTCGTGCCTGTCGCTGGCCGCAAGCCGCTACCCAGTGCCAGTCCGAGGGAGTAGTTTCGCGAGCGGTGCGATGTGCAGGTGAGAACAAGATCTCCGAACCCCGATAGCCCCGCCAGCGTTTGATGATGTGCGCCAAGAACGACCCCGATGCGAACGACTTCAGCCCAGCCCCGGGTGATCAGCGCTGCCCGGGCGCTCTCTCCGAGACCCGATCCGATCGCCAGGCCACACGCAATAGCGACGACGTTCTTCAGCGCACCGCCCAACTGTGCGCCCGTGATGTCCTCCGACAGGTACAACCTGAATGCCGGTGTCGACAGCGAGTTCTGCAAGAGAAGGCCTTCGTCCGGACTCCGGCATGCGAGGGTCATTGCAGCAGGTTTTCCGGAGGCCAGGTCGTCCGCGAAGCCTGGCCCGGTGAGAACGGCCGCTGTTCTTTCGGGCGCGAACGCATCGAGGATTTCGGTTTGCAGCCCGAAGCCGTTCGGGTCGATTCCCTTGGCGCACAGGACGACCGGACATCGATCGGCCGGAAGCCCGTGCCGGGACAGAAAGGCGGCGAGCGCGTGCGAAGGCAAGACCATCAGGAGCCGGGAGACACCGGAAAGGTCATCGAGACGTGATGTCGCCCGGACGCCGGGAGGTACGCGATGGTTCGGAAGATATTTCGCGTTGCTTCGGTTGGTACCGATTTCGGCCATTGCCCGATGGTTGCGTCCCCACAGGACGACGTCATGGTTGTCGCGCGCCAGGACGCAGGCAAGGGCCGTTCCGAAGGCGCCGGCACCGACGATTCCGGTCGCGTTCAAGCCTTGGCCATTCGTTTTCCGGAACCCAGCATCGGCGGCGCGTCCGGATCGAGCGGCCAGCGCGGGCGCGCCTCCAGGTCGAATCCGTCACGGTGACCCCGATCGAAGAGTTCAAGGCCGGCCCAGGCAATCATGGCCGCATTATCCGTGCAATACTCCTGCGGAGGGGCGGCAAACGAGAATCCGTTGTCTTCGGCAACCCGTGAAAGCATCTTCCTCACCAGCGAGTTGGCCGCGACGCCTCCGGCGATCGCCAGCAGTGGCAGGCGATCGGTTGACGGAGAGAAACCGGTTTCCATGAAATGACTACATGCACGGTAGGTCTTGCCTGCAAGGCATTCGGCGACCGCCAGCTGAAAGCTGGCGCAGAGGTCATTGCGATCGGATTCACTAATGCCTTCGCATGTTCCGTATGCCAACCTGTCCCGGGTTCTGAGCACGGCCGTCTTGAGCCCGGAAAACGACAGGTTCATGTCTTCTCGATCAAGAAGAGGCCGGGGAAGATCGAACCCGTGCGGGTCTCCGCTTGCGGCAGCGTTTTCAACCGCAGGCCCTCCCGGAAATCCGAGTCCGAGCATCCTGGCGACCTTGTCGAACGCTTCGCCCGGCGCATCGTCGATGGTTCCACCGAGTCGCTGGAACCGGTCAGGCGCGCGGACCACGATGAACTGGCAATGACCGCCCGAGGCCAACAACACGAGATACGGATACGCTGCATCATCGGTCATCCGCGGAGTCAACGCATGACCAGCGAGATGGTTTACGCCAATGAGCGGTTTCCCGGCTCCGGCGGCAAGGCCTTTCGCGCACATGACACCGCTCAGCAATCCGCCGATCAGTCCGGGTCCCGCAGTAACCGCAACGGCGTCCATGTCCTGCATTGCAAGTCCGGATTCATTGAATGCCCTCTCGACGGCAATGTCCAGCTTTCCCGCATGTGCTCGTGCAGCAATCTCGGGAACAACACCTCCGTAGGCGTCGTGGAGCCCGGCCTGGTCCAGGACGATCGAGACGAGAACCTGAGCTTCGCCGGATTCAGTGCGTCTGACAATGGAAGCTGCGGTTTCGTCGCAACTGCTTTCAAGACCGAGGACGGTTAGTGTGCCGGTCATTGTCAAGCGACCCCTGTCGTGGTCTTCTGGCCGGTGACCTATCACCGGTGAGCCGGCGAAAGCAACGACGTAGCATGTGCAGGATCGGAAGGAGAAAATCGATCAGGAACCGGGATGTCGTGTTGATCCGGCCGATTGATCAGGGCCGCCGCCTTCGTAGGCAACTCGAGGACGGGGCGCGATCAACAGGCCGGTCTCTCAGGATATGTTCGAGCCCCCTTTCAATCATGGAAGAGGTGCCGGGAAAGATCGGTACGCGGGGAAAGGCCGGAATCCTGTTTACGTCGGCGAATGCAGTCAGGGTCTTCTCCAGGCGATCGAACGAGCGGGACCTGAAGGCGCTGTGTGTCGGCAAGAACACGACCCTTGCCGCGATACAGGCCGGGTTGGCGATCGATCCGCAGGCATCAGTTCCTGAAACTTCCCTGGAACTGGTCGAGCGCGTCATCTGCGACTATCGGTCCGGGGGAGGGCCTTACCTGTATGTACGTGGTTCGCCAATCGCACGGGACTTGGTATCCTTGCTCGGCGCCGAAGGAGTTCCCGTCGACCAGATCGTTGTTTACCGGCAGTTCCCGGCGTCATTGACACGTGAAGCGAAGGGAATCATTCAAGGCCGTGCTGCCTGTGTGGCCGTGTATTCAGCTTTTTCCGCTCGCCGTCTGGCAGACGAAATTGCCGATTTGGAGATTGCCGATCTGGTTTGTCCCTGTATCAGCGCGCCGGTGGGCGAAGCGCTGGCGGGAATCTCACGGGTTTCGGTCAGGATCGCTGCCCGTCCCAACGGGGATGTCATGCAGGAATTGATTTTGAGTTGCTGCCGATTGGAGTAAGTTTGGATATTGGATTGTCTAAATCTAACGGGTGAGGCCGATCACGCGGTAGAATTGGCCGTAGAGGGGAAGGACGGCTTTCGTAATGGGTTCAGGTGACAAGGCTGTCGGGAACAAACCTTCGGTGGGCAAAGAGTCCGGGGTATCCCCGGAGCGGGAAGACACGCACCGATCCGAAGAGAGCGAGGTCCCGTCGGCAGAACAGCCGAAAAAGGAAACGGCCAGGCGCAGTGGTTTCTTGCGGGTACCGGGAACGGTATCCGGGAAAATCCTCTTCGTCATCGTGGCTTTCGTTGCTGCCGCCGTGTTGACGCTCTGGGCGGCTCCAAGAATTGCTCGCGTTCTGCCGTCCGGTCTGGAACCCGTGGCGATCCTGCTTTCACCGGGCCAAAGCGAGGCAACCGCCAGGATTGATTCCCTTGAAAAAAACGTTCTTGACCGGTTAACAGGGATTGAGGAGCGCCTCGCGACGATCGAAGGTTCGACCGGGCAGCTTGTTTCGGATGCCGAAGCTGCACTCATGTTGTCAAGCTACGATGATTTTGTTGAATTCAGACTCGAGAGCGTTCGGGACATGCTTTCGGCCGAAAGGAATGGCGATCTGGCGAGGCGGATCGATACGGTGGAATCACGCCTTGACGCGATCGTTTCCGATCAGTCAATCCTGCGGGAGCTGGTCGAAGTTGGTGGAGGACCGGATTCTCCCGCGGTGTCATCGGAAGTCCTGGGGCGAATTGCCGGGTACCAGACCGAGCTGACAGGTCTCAGGAACGACCTTGCGGACTTCGCGTCCCGCCAGGGAGACGCGATGAACCGTGTCGAGGACTTGGCAAGCCGTTTTGATGATATGGAAGATACCCTGGCAGCGCTGAACTCGGGGGCTTCCGGAGTTGATTCGGTTCAATTGGCCGAACTTGATGACATCAGGTTGGCGCTTGCATCAGGCGACGCGTTTTTGCATGCCGTGAATTCGCTGGCCGGACGGCCCGGCATCGATGTCCCGCCGGCTCTTTCGGACATAGCGTCGTCCGGAACACCTCCGGTGGCAGAGTTGAGGCGCCGATTCCCCGAAGCCGCATACGGCGCAATCCAGGCGTCCGTCCTGGCGGAAACGGGAGACGGCTTGGCGGAACGATCCATCGCCTTTCTCAGGTCCCTGGTTGTGACGCGTTCCCTCGAACCACGTGAAGGAAACGACGTGGATGCCATCCTTTCGCGCATGGAGGCGCAACTGGAAGCGGGAGACCTGGGTGGGGTGCTCAGGGAAGGCTTTTCCTTGCCCGATGATGCATCAGTGTCGATGGCGGACTGGCTGGCGGATGTGCGCCGCCTAGACGCCGCGTTCGTCGCCCTTGACGGATTCGCAGGATCTGCTGGCCGCGTTAAGGTCAACAACTGACGAAGTTTGGCATGAAATGATCTGGCAAGCGACAAAGATCGCGTTCTTCCTGCTGGCGGTTGTCGGCATCGCGTTCGCGGCCGACGTCTTCATCGGTACGGGCGAAATCGTCCGAATGTCTTTTCGTGGTCGCGAGATCAGCATGACGACGCCGGTGCTCGCGCTCGGCGTCGTTGCCGCACTGGTCGGCTTGTGGCTCCTGCTTTACCTGGCCGGTCTGGCGGTTGCGGTCATTGCGTTCTTCAGCGGCGACGAGACGGCAATATCAAGGTATCTGGATCGCAATCGTGAGCGACGCGGATTCGATGCCCTTGCGCGCGGAATGGTCGCCCTGGCTGTCGGCGAGGCACGCGAAGCATCGGTGCAGGCAGGTCGTGCAGAGCGTGATCTCAAACGGCCGGAATTGACCAATCTCATCAACGCCCAGGCAGCTGAACTGAGCGGGAACCGAACACGGGCGGAGGAGTATTACAAGCAGCTCCTCGGTGACGGTGCGACCCGGGTCATCGGTGTTCGCGGACTCATGAAGCAGAAGCTTGAGGACGGGGACAGCGAAACTGCCCTCAAGCTTGCCGAGAAGGCGCTGGAATTGCGGCCCAGGCATGGGGAGACCATCTCGACCTTGCTTAAGCTGCAACTGGAACAGGAAGACTGGGCGGGTGCCCGCAAGACGCTTCTCGCGAGTGTTCGGGCAAAGAACCTTCCCAGGGCCGTTGCCAAACGCCGCGAAGCCGTTGTCGCGTTGGCAGATGCGCGACGGCGCCAGGAATCGGATGACACATCCGGTGCGGCCAGGGCCGCGGCCGAAGCCAATCGTTTGTCGCCGTCCCTGATCCCGGCAGCGGTGCTGGCAGCAAGTTTCGAGAAGAAAAAGGGAAACGCACGAAAGGCGGAGGCGATCCTGCGAAAGGCCTGGTCTGCGAATCCCCATCCGGACCTGGCAACTGCTTTTGCCGCCATCCGTCCCGACGAGACGCCGACGGAGAGGCTGAGGAGGTTTCAGCAATTGCTGAAGCTCAACCCTTCGTTCGAGGAAACGCGTCTCCTGAAAGCGGAGCTGTTGTTGGCGGCGGAAGATCTGAGCGGTGCGCGAAAGGCACTGGGATCGATGGCGGAAGAGGAGCCGACGGTCAGGTCACTGGCGATCATGGGCGCAATCGCAAAGAGTGAAGGTTCCAGTGAACAGGTTGTACGCGGCTGGTTGACACGGGCTTTGAGTGCGTCAGGCGGTGCCAGGTGGATTTGCGAGAGTTGCAGCCACGTTCACTCATCCTGGACAGCAGTTTGCGAAAACTGCAAGGCATTCGACACCCTGAGTTGGAAAGCCCCGAAAGCCGGTTCGGACTCCGGCGATTCGACGCCGGTCCTGGCGCTGCAATCGATCGACCTGTAAGCACGTCTCCATTGGGGGATGCGTCTATGTGAACCTTCCACGATCCGGCGAATCTTTTCTGTCGATTTCGATAACAAAGTCTTCTTTTCCTCGTTTCGTTGTTGTGAGGCATGTCCTTCCTGCAGTCTCGGGGCGGGGCGATCCTCAACAGATTTCTTCCGGGAACCGGGCCAGTATTGCGGGGGTTGCAACAGCATCAAGTGATTCAGGTGCTCAATCGAGGCACGGTGCTTGCGTTTGCCGCCCACGGATATAGTTTCCGCGAGGGTCTTGGCACGAAGACCAGCCTAGGGCCGTCGTGAGTCGATCTGCAGACGTAGATGTCATGACGAGGGTCAAGTCAGTGCTCCCGGGAAGTGCTCAGACCTTGAGTGATCTTCGCAAGCGCTCATCGTGGGTCTGGTGCCGCGCCATGGAAGGAACAAGGCACTGCAAACCAAATCCTGCCCGGCTGGGCAGATCGGAGGTGGGGAATGTATCTGAAAAACGCCTGGTACGTCGCTGGTTGGAGCAGGGATTACACACGCGACCTGAAACCGGAGACGTTTCTGGGCGAGAACATCGTGTTCTTCAGGAAGGAAGACGGGCAGGTCGTCGCGCTTGAAGATTCATGTCCCCACAGGAAACTGCCGTTGTCGAAAGGCCGCCTGAGAGGTGACCTGGTCGAGTGCGGCTATCACGGCCTCACATTTGATTGCCGGGGGACATGCGTGGCTGCCCCAACCCAACCCGATCATGTTCCCGGGCGCGCCCGGGTCAAATCCTACCCGGTCGTCGAACGGTACCGGCTGCTCTGGATCTGGACGGGCGATCCTCAAATGGCGGATCCCGACCAGATCTTTCCGATCGAAAATCACGAGAATCCGAATTGGGGCTCAACCGACGGCGGCGTCATGGATATTGACTGCAACTACCTTTGGGTCGTCGACAACCTGCTTGACCCCAGCCACGTTGCCTGGGTCCACGTCACGTCTTTCGCTGGCGCAGGTACCGATGATCAGCCGCTGAAGGTGGAAAAAACCGAACGCGGTGTCCTGGTTTCCCGCTGGATCATGGGGCAGATGCCGTCCCCTTATTACGCTGATCTCGTGAAATTCCAGGGGCCTTGCGACAGGCTGCAGCACTATGAAATGTGTTTTCCCGCGATTGCTCTCAACAAGTCGGTCTACACTCCGGCAGGAACCGGGGGGCCTGGCAAGCCGCCGGTCAGCAAGACCTATGTCAACATTTCGTACAATTTCATGACCCCGATAGACGAAAACCGAACCCGGTATTTCTGGTTCCAGCATCGCAATACGGATCCGGACGACAAGGAGATTTCGGACCGGATGAACGCGGGTGCGCGCGCTGCGTTTGAAGAGGACCGGGACATCCTGGTCGCGGTTCACAGGGGAATGGCAAACATGACGACACCCAACATTGATCTTGGCCTGGATGCGGGAGCCAAGCTGTTCAGGCGCGGACTTCAGCAACGCATAGACGCCCAGCACACGGCTTGATAAGCCACGATGAATCCGGCCTCGATGTCTTGAGGAAGTCCGGACCGGCTTTCAAACCGGCTCTCCGGTGGCAGCACCTGCCGCCAGGCGAGCATCGATGGATGTGTTGCGTTTATCCTTCAAAGGCGTCGGTGCATGCCCGGTGATCGACATCTTCATATTCCGTTCGCCTCGATTTTCGCGTTGCAAGCATGGTATGAGACCCATGAAATGGTAGGTGGTGCCGTTCCATTGGAAACATGCCACGATCCAGGTCCGTTCATGTCGTCTTGGTGGTGGATGCGGCTCGGGAAAGCGTTGATGAATTGGCAGTTGGAAGTATTTCTTCAGGGAGCAATGGCTTTTCCGGTCCCCGTTTTGCCAAGGCCAAAAAGAGACTGCCAGGTGCCAGGAGTAGCGAACTCCCGTAGGATTCATGTCGTCGATGGCTGAACCGGCGCCACCAAGGAAGGCCGAACGAAGCCGGCAATTGGACCTGTTCGATGAACGTCGCCCGGCGGATATTCGTCCTCAAACGCAAACGGAAGGCGAGTCAACATCTCTGGCATTAAAGGCTCTCCCTGATTCCGAGTTGGTCGAACGGGTCGCGCACGCCAACCTGGCAACCGTTGACACGCTCGCCGATGAAATCGTCGCACGGTCACTGACGGCGGCGGTTCCGGCGCTTGAACGGCTGTGGCGCCGCTTCCACGGCTTCGGCATCAATCGCCCTTTCCGTGAACAGAGCGCGGTACTGGAGACACTTGCACGGCTGAACGGTCCTGAAGCGCGTTCCGCGTTGAGGCGAATCGCGCTTGGGCCAGGCGTGCCGGACTCTTTGCTACCAGCTGTCCTTCGCGCTGCCGCCGACAAAAGGCTCGACCTGCCTGCCTCGTTCGTTGCCGATTTCCTCGATCACGAGGACGCGGCGATTCGCGAACCGGCCTTTGCGCTTGCGCATGCGGCGAACGTGTCCGTGCTTCGCCTGCGGGAAGGTCTGTCTGACCGATTGGCGTCGATCCGTCGTGACGCGGCGGTCGCACTTGCGTTCCGGGGCGATGCATCTGGCCGTGACGTGCTGATCACCGTGCTCGCGCATGCGCCGTCCGTCGAATTGATCGACGCGCTGGGCGTAATCTGCGACGACGAGGCGATCGTCGAACTCGGACGCTGCGCCATGCGGTTTCCCGTTTTTGCGCCACGCGCTGTCGCCATCCTTCGCGAACTGGACAGCCCAAAGGCCGAAAGGCTCGTTGCCCGACTGGAAGCGGGCTTGGAGGGTCAGGTCATCGAAGAGGCGTGAAGTACGCGGATCCGTCGGAATCGAGTCCTGACGGTCAGGGTTTTGCAATACTGAATCCGTGGCGCTTTTGGAGCCTTTCGGGAGTGCATTGCCGTTTCCGTCTGGTTCCGCGAGGCGCTGTCATTCGAAAGGGGACTTCCGTTGATCTTGCAAGCGGGTCAGTCCCTGGATGCAGTGCAGCCTTGTCTGGCGTCGGGCTCCAGCCGCGCTTCCAGTTCGGTTACGGAAGTGAACATCGGCGAATGCGAGAAGCGTGCGGTCTCCAGCCGCAGATCAGGAAATCTCGCCGCGAGCAGGGCAACCGTTTCCTCGACCTCCACGGTGACGACAAAACGCCCGATGCACGAAAATGCGCCGCCCCCGAAATTCAGATGCAAGGGCTCGTCCTTGCGATCGATGTCAAAGACCTCGGGCGCGTGATAGTAGTCCGCGTTCCAATGGGTTGCCCCGATGTTCGCGAAGACCGGGGTTCCCACCGGCAGGGCAACTCCGGCAACCTCTGTTTTCGACAAGACCTCCCGCGACGTGGAGATCGTTCGCGGGTGATATCGCATGACCTCCTGCACCGCGCGCGCCGCCAATTCCGGGTGGGCGCCAAGACCGGCCCAGATGTCGGGCCGGCGGGCCAGTTCGATGATGGCAATCGCGATCTGGTGCGATGAGTTGTCCGTGTTGGCTTCTGCCAGCTTGATGACCCAGTTGCGAAGGTCATCTGCATCCAGTTGCCCGGCCTCCTCCGCGCGGATCAAATCGGAAAGGAGGTCGTCGCCTGGATGGTTCCGGCGATCGGCAACGCGTTCATCGACAAAGTCGATGAGTGCTTCGAACGCCGCGATTACTGCCGGAGTGTGCTTCGGGTCGCGCGTGTGGACCTGCTGAACCGCGTGCGACGTCCTTGCCACGAAGTCAGCATCGCTGGCCGGAGCACCCACCCAGTGACAATAGACGGCGGAAGGAATCCTGTCGCACAACGTGGATATCAGATCAACGGGCCGGTCTGTCGGAATTGCGTTCACGATTTCGGTCACCACATTGCGGATGTCGGGTCGGAACGCTTCCGCCGTCCCCTCGTTCAGCAATCTTGTAATCGGTCGCCTGAGGTCGCTGCGACGACGACCGCGATCGAAAAACGAGATCGATCTGCGCTTGTATTCGAGGGGGCGTCCCTCGGGCAAACCCAGGATCTCGATCAGCTTGGGGTGACCCGTTCCGAAATTCCGTTCGATGATCGCCTTTCGGCACAGGTCGTAATCCAGCAGTTCGACGCCGCGCTCGCTCCTTGCGATCTTCCATTTCCGCGCCCATCCCGAAAGCACCGGAAACGGTGCGGCCTGGTAATCGGCTCTCGAAAAATCGAGGACCGGAAGATCTGACACGGCTCGCGGCTTCATCATGTGATTTCCCCGATCGGTTTCTCCCACGTGGTCTCCGCTTCAATAGCGCGATTGAGCATCAGGCGGAAATGGCTGGCCTCGGCATCAAGGCCGGGGCCAATGTCCCGGGTCTTCCGGTGCTTGACGCCCAGGCGCACTTTCTCAGGCACCACGCGATCCTCTTCAAGCACTATTCGGGCGCCTCCGTTCATGAACTCCGAATTTTCCTGATTATCAAGATGCAAGTTGCGAAGCCGGAACCAGGAGCAAAGCGTGCGGTCATCGTCATGCCGTGTCACGGAATATTTCGAGATGTTGGTGAACGTGTCTTCGAACGAATTTAGGGTTCGTCACGAGATAAACGCTTCATTCCAAGGCTGAGGACAAAGGTAATGTTCTTTATCGCGGTTGAAGCTGTGCTTCATTCACTGAACGCCTCCATATGTCATTGGCTATTTTTTGCTCGTTTTGCATCGGATTTCGTCAAGTTCATGGCAATTCGGGAAGCTGACCGCCCCGATTCCGTGGCCATCAAGGATTCCGAAATAATCCGGTTCCATCAAGGTCGCACCGGAACCCACATACTCCGTGATTCGGTTATTTGCTGACGGACCCTTAGGTCGTATCTGCCCGTACCCACCGGCGTATGGATCGACTTGTCGAGGCCGATTGCCGGCAGAGACATTTCGTCGTTTCGAAGACGGTCACAATTCCCGCTGAAGGTGCTCATCCTTGTGATATGGGGCAACGGCGGCGGGTGTGCAGCGAGTCTGGCTGCTGAACTAGCGGGTGTGAGTCCCGCCGGCGCAATTCTTGGTTTGGCGCCGTAGCATATCCCACGGGTACCGGGGTGACCTGGTGCCTGCGAGCTGGGACGTAGAAAGCCATCGTGGGCGTGGCTGGAGCAAGGCTCCAACCGGTCCGGTCAGTCAGGATGGCGAACAAACCGAAGGGCCGTAGCGAAAGCGAACGATTGTTGATGCGACGAAAAGTTCGCCCCCACATGGAAGCTGACTTGTGGGGATATTGGAGGATGCCAAGGGTCAGCCTGCTACCCGATGGCTAGCACCGGTGCGGAAGAACCGAGGTGAGCACGCACCGGGTCCCCCGGCGTAGAGACGGCGGCAATTCGGGAAAGTTCAGCAGTGAAAGACCGGAAGGTGAGGAGAACGGACAGGATGTTGTGACCCTTGAATGTCAAGGACCGTGCCAATAACCGCAGTGCGGGAAATGGCACGGAGTTCTCCTGACTGGCGGATGAGGCCGATTAAGCGGTGATGGGCGGAACAACATAACCCGTCCGGAGCGAGGGCCTCTGGGCTCAGGTGGCGAAGGCGGCAGGTCATGCCGGGACACAGAGCCCGGTGTCGACCGATGATATCACCCGGATGACGGGTGGTGCTGTCGAGCCGAAGGGCGGCGCAAACGCGGGATGTTGCCACGGGCATGGCTGGGTCAGCCTTAAGCGTGGCGGATGTCGCGGAAGGCACCGCACCGAACTCCTGCGGGGGGGTGCCTGACGCTTGAAGCCGGACCCGGGAAAACCGGACGTCCGGAATTTTAGGGGGGATGCTGGAAACGTGGCCTTTGGTGCGCGCGCCAGTGTCCTACCCGACCACTGATTCAGCGTAAGACCATCATGCCCCGGTTTGGCTTCTCGATGTTCAACGGCTCGTCATCCGCATCGGGAGAAGCCTCCTGCTCCGTATCCGGCGTGATCGAAATTGGCAGGCGATGATCGTATTTTCGGCTTGCTTCCTGTTCCCGGGATCGAAGCAGACGTCGGGCAACCTCTCCGATCCTTCGGAGATTGCAATGGCAAGGCGTTTGCCTTCCCGCGTTGGCTCCGACTTGCGCGCACCTCGAGCGTGCAGGTCCCGGACCAACTGTCCCTCAGGGTCTTGACGTGCTGACTTGTCGCGCTCTGGCTGAATCTGAAATCGTCGGCGACGGCGGAGAGACTGGAAAACCGGATCGCGGTCTCGAACGCGCGCAAGGCAACAAGGCGTTCCGGCGATCATGTTCGCCGCATCAAACATGTAGCGCAATGCCTTGCAAATGACATAGGATCGGATCGATCGCGAAAATCGACGCACTTGAATTTGGGATTGTGCGAGATGACGGAAATGACTCCTGCACTC
Source organism: Paracoccaceae bacterium (assembly GCA_963664045.2). Lineage (GTDB taxonomy): Bacteria > Pseudomonadota > Alphaproteobacteria > Rhodobacterales > Rhodobacteraceae > JAPPHA01. Next base: position 552,373 of record CAXXGT010000013.1, read on the forward strand.
GGTGCCAGGAATCTCCTTCGGAATTGCGCCGGGGCGCGGGCAGGGGACCGATTGCTCATCGCGTTCGAGCCGCCGGAATTCGGCTACTTCGATGACGATGCCTGTGAATGCGTGGTCAGGGAAGCCAAACGCCTCGGGCTTGTCGTCGACGCCGTCAATGTCGGCTTCGACGCTGAAAATCCCCATCTGCCGGAACCGCTGCTGCGCAGGATGGAGCGATTTGACATCATTCTCTTTCTCGCGAGGCTCGGCGACCAGCTGCGCTTTTCCGACATGCCGCAGGGAAAGAAAATCATCGTCAGCTTTGCCCTCAACGCCTACCTTTTCGGGACGGGATTCGGAAACGCCAACCATGCGGCGTTCATGGAGCTCAAGTCCGCGGTCAACTCGGTTCTTTCGAGCGCACGGGAAATCCGCATATCATGTCCGGCTGGCACCGAAATCTTTGCAACGACCGAACTTGACCTCACGCCTGAGCGCGACACTTCGATCATGCGCTTCCCGATGTCCATTTTCACACCCGTACCTGCGGCGGGTTTCACGGGCCGGGCCGCACTCCCCGGTTTCCTCACCGGTACCGGCTCGCGGTACTATGACGATTACACAGTCGGGTTCGAAGGCCAGGTCTTTGCAAGACTGAACGAGGGTCGGCTGACTGGATTCGAAGGCAGCCAGGCGGATGTCGACCGCGCGAATGCCCACTACGACCGGGTCGCCGCGCTGTTCGGGATTGACAGGAACTTTGTCCATTCATGGCACGCGGGCATTCACCCGGGCTGCGGCTTTCCCTGGGACGCCCGGGAAAACTACGAACGCTGGGGAGGTGCCGCCTTTGGCAATCCCCGCCTCCTCCACTTTCATACCTGCGGCGCATATGCGCCTGGCGAGATTTCCTGGAACGTGATCGATCCAACCATTGCGGTTGATGGCGTAAGCTACTGGGAAAACGGGACGTTCATGGCCAATCTTCTTCCCCGGGGAGCCGGCATCCTGCAACGCTATCCCTGTACTGCCAGCCTCTTCAGGCATCCGGATCGCGAAATCGGACTGGCGGTTGCGGCTTGGTCACATCTTGGCAGTGGCGAAGAAACGCAATAGGGTAATTACCACTGCGCCCGGATGATCCGGCCGCTTGGTGCGGAGCACTCCCGTCTCCGGAGCCGGACTTGAGAGGTGAAAAGGACACCCCGCCCGGCAAATCACGAGGACACCCATGACAAGACCGATTGTCACACCCCTCACCCAGGCTCTGGCAGAGGGCAAACTCACACGCGAAGAATTGAAACGGTTCATGCAGCGGTCGGACGGGCCTGCATTTCGCCACCTGATCCTCTGGATCGGGCTGATTACCTTCACCACCACGCTTGTTTCGCTGGCATGGAACAGCTGGCTGATCTGGCCCGCGATGCTGTTGCAGGGAACCGTGCTTGTTCATCACTTTTCGCTCCAGCATGAATGCGTGCACTACACGGCATTCCGTACCCGGCGGATCAATGACCTGGTCGGGAAAATCTGCGGAGCCATCATCATCCTTCCACACCGGTTCTTTCGTTACGAGCACTGTGATCATCACACCTACACGCAGTTGCACGGCGAGGATCCCGAGCTGATCTCGATGCCCAAATCGTTCGGTGAGTACCTTTGGTACCTGAGCGCCATTCCCTATTGGCGTGGCAAGTTCACCGAGGTCTTGCGGCACGCCGCAGGTCGACTGAACGAGGCAGAGAAACTGTTCATTCCGGCGGTTGAACACAAGGCGGTTTTCACGGATGCCCGACGGATGCTGGCAGTCTACACTGCCGTCTTCCTTGGCATGGCATTGACCGGCTGGTGGGGATTGATCTGGTACTGGATTATTCCGTTGTTCCTCGGTGAACCGGTCATGCGCTTTATCAGGATGACCGAGCATGTGGGGCGCCCGACCGTACCCCAGATGCGTGAGAACACCCGGACAAACCTGGTTTCCGCCCCGTGGCGTTTTCTGTGCTGGAACATGAACTATCACGCCGAGCATCACTATGTGGCGTCCGTTCCGTTTCATGCGCTTCCGAAATTGCACGAGAAGCTGAAAGACCACGTCCATGTTGAAAAACATGGCTATCTTGGCGCACACCGAGACATCCTTCGCCAACTCTTCAACCGCAGTTCCGCAACGGCGGTGGAACAGACGTGAAACGAGTGAAACGGTCCTGGAAGGACCTGGTTGCTGTCGACGCACTTGAGCCGAACTGGGTAACCCGGGTATCGCTCGGCCCACGGCTGATCGCCGTATACGATGCACCCTCGGGCATCCATGCATCGCTCGCCTTGTGCAATCACGGCGGTTCCGACCTTTGCGACGGGTATTTCGACGGTCACGTCATTGAATGCCCGTTGCACCAGGGCGCATTCGATGTCCGTGATGGGAAACCCGTTTGCGCACCTGCGACGCGCCCGATGAAAGTGTTCGAAACGCGCGTGGAGAACGGGATGGTTCAGATCAGGATCTGACGCTCGGGAGAAGAATCCTCTTCACAGCCTGACGACACTTCTCGCTGATCGGGCCACGATGACGCTGTACGAGATGGCCACACCGGCCCGGCGGGTGTATCGGTTTCAGCTGATGTCGGAACCGACGCTGCTGCAGACACGGTCATTCGAACTGATGGAGATTGATCCGGCCAGTATTGTTCCCGGTTCGAGTCAAGCCTGACGTCCTATACATCGCTGATATCATTGTATAATTTCGATCTGGTGATAAAGAACCGTTTAAGCAATTCAACATGGATCAATTTTGGAGGTGATGCAGAATACGACATTGAACAGATACTTTGATGTCGAATTACATATCCAATCGCGATCATTGTACTCTCGCGCCTGCAGAACTGCTCCAGCCACAAGCGGCACGCCTTCTTGCGGTGGCGGAGGGGCCTGCCGGTAAATTCAGGTACTGAGGCTGCACATTCGCACAAATGGAAGTCGACTTCGGGACCCAATTGCGGAAGCGCGGCCAGTCTTGGTATTTGGCGTGTCCCGGGCGGAGGCATCGCGCGGATCAGTCACTAATCCCGGGATCAGCGGAGAGCACGTTCCAGGTAATCCTTGATCATGTCACCGAAACTCGCTTCAACCGACACGTCGAACCCGCCCTCGCAACGCTTTACCAGCGCTTTCTGGCCGAAGAATTCGCTGAATGTAACGGCATCTTCGGCAAAGACGCTTTCGTGCAGATCAAGCGGGCAGCCGATGGCCATGACATGAACGGCATCGTCTCCAATGATGCGAAACGTTGCCATCGTATCCGAGATACGGACGATGCTTACTTCCGCCGGTGCCTCGTGCGGGCGGAGCGCTGCGACCAGGTCGTCTTCCCGGTCGAGATCTGCCTGCAACAGCCAGTTTTGCGGCCCGACATGACCAAGCCACATGCCATTTGCCAAGGACAGCCGGTTTGGCATCGAGGGGAACTCGGGAACAATGCCCACGCCTATCCATTCGCTGAGGGCTCCTTCCTGCCCCTTCAGGTCAAAACAGGCGCTGACCGGGAGCCTTTCGAACAATGCGGTATATCCCATTTCAGGACCTCAGCTTCCGCCCATCGGGGTCATAGAAGACCGGCGCCGTGACTTCCGACGGTATTGTCGCGTGCCTCAGGCGCGCGTGCACGGTTTCGCCAATCCGTGATGTACCATTCTCCAGCAGCGCCAGCGCCACCCAGCGATTCATCACGACGCTCCAGACACAGGCGGTGACGAGACCCTCGGTCCGTCGTTTCTCGCCGCCGGGGGTCAGCGGAGCGCCTTCCGGTATCTGCTTGTTCGGATCGACCGGCAAGAGGCCCACGAGCTCTCGCCGGGGCGCGCCGCCCCCGCGCCGCAATTCGACGGACCGCTTGCCGATGTAGTCCGCCTTCTTCTTCGACATGATCCAGCCCATGCCGAGGTCGTAGGCATCCACTGTGCCATCCACCTCGTGGCCCAGGGAAAGAAAGCCCTTTTCGACGCGCAACACATGGCTGGCCTCCGATCCCACCGGCTCGATCCCGAACGGTTCGCCTGCTTCCATGGTGCGGTGCCAGAGGGTACGCATGTGACGCGGCGCAATGTTGATCTCAAAAGACAGCTCGCCCGTGAAACTTACTCGTACGACGCGCGCCGGCAACCCGGCCACCTGCCCGTCGGCAAACGACATGAACGGAAGTGCACCGGGCGCAAGGTCGATATCGGTGCCAAGCGCGGCCATGACCTGCCGCGCCTTCGGACCACAGAGGGTCACGTTGGTCCACTGGCCGGTCACGACCGTGAGAAAGACATTCCAGTCGGGGAACTGGGTCTGCAGCAACTCCTGCATGTGCCCGTTCACGGTGTCCGCGTGTCCGGTGGATGTTGAGACGAGCCACCGGTGCTTTCCCAGCCGCATCGCGACGCCATCATCGAGGATCAGCCCATCATCCGTCAGCATGAGCCCGTAGCGGCACCGGCCGGGCTTCAGCGTGGACATGATGTTAGTGTAGATATGGTCCAGGAACCTTCCCGCGTCACGGCCTTTCAACTCGAACTTTCCGAGCGGCGAGCCGTCATAAACGCCCACGCAATCGCGCACTGCACGGCATTCGCGGTCGACGGCTTCCTGAAACCCTTCGTCCCCGCGCGGGAAATACCCCGGGCGCCTCCAGCGGGCACCGGCCTCGTACATGAAAGCGCGCTGGTCGAGATTCCAGCGCGTGATCGGCGTATGCCGATAAGGAAGAACGACCGTGCCCTCGCGAATGCCTCCGATCGCGCCGAACGACACCGGCGTATATGGCGGGCGGAATGTCGTCGCACCGACTTCCTGGAGGGAAATGCCTTTTTTCATCGCCACCGTGCCGATGATGTTGATGTTGCCTGTCTTCCCCTGATCGAAACCCATGCCGCCGGTTGTGTAGCGCTTGACGTGCTCGACATTGTCATACCCTTCACGCAAGGCGAGATGCACGTCATGCACCGTGACGTCATTCTGAATATCCAGAAACGCCTCGCCCTCGGCGCCGGACACATCGACGTGCCAAAGGGGCTCTATCCCATAGGCTTCTTCCGTCACATCGGGCAGATCGGGCACTGCCGTCCCGGCGATACTCGCCGCCGCCCCGGCGCCGGATTTCAGCGCCGCCGTGCACGTCATCTCGCCCGCCGCGCCACCCGCCGACGAGCAGGGCTGTGCGGCCTTGCCGGGAACAAATGTCGCAAGATCCTCATCATAAAGAAGACTCCCGCGTGACTGGGAAAACAGGTGAACCGCGGGGTTCCAGCCGCCCGAGTGCAACAGGAGGTCACATGCGACGACCTCGCTCGCCGTCCTGTCCCGCCTGGCAACGACGGCGCCGCTGACGGACCGCCTGCCCCGGGCGCTGATGACAACCGAACCCGCCTTGAGAGGGATGTTTCCGAGCAGTGTCCGTGTGCTCTCGGGCACGTCGTTCCGGCTGTCCACGACTGTTGCGACATGGACGCCCGCTGCATCGAGGTCCGCAGCGACTGCATAAGCGCTGTCGTTGTTGGTGAAGATCACGGCTTTCTTGCCCGGCTGTACGGCAAACCGGTTCACGTAGGCTTGTGCGGCCGACGCCAGCATCACCCCCGGACGGTCGTTGTTGGGAAAGACGAGGCTCCTTTCGATGGCTCCCGTCGCGAGGATCACGTGCCCCGCCCGAACGCGCCAATTCCTTTCCAGCACATCGGCGTTCGCCGGAGACCGCTCGTTTACCATCAGGAAGTTGTGTTCGCGATAGGCCCAGACCGACGCGTCCTGAAGATGCCTTACGTTTGGCATGGACGCCAGTTCGGCAACCGCGTCACCAACCCAGTCCATGGCTGGATGGCCGCCGATCTCGAGCTGCCGGTCAAGCAGGCTCCCCCCGGCCTCTGTCCTTTCATCTGCCAGCATCACCCGGATCCCGGCGCGCCCCGCAACCAGCGCGGCCATCAGACCTGCTGGCCCCGCCCCGACGATCAGCACATCCGCATGTGCGTTCACTGCCTCGAAATGACCTTCTGCCGGCGGCGCGTCCGGCGCACCGGCAAGGCCCGCTGCCTTCCGGATCGCCGGTTCGTAGAGGCGCCAGCCCGGCCACTTGAATGTCTTGTAGTAGAACCCCGCCGGAATGAGCCGTGCGAACAGCTGATTGACCGCGCCGAGGTCGAAGTGCGGCGAAGGCCAGCAGTTCACCGACCGTGCCGCTATTCCATCTTCCAGGCGAATTGTCGTCGCCGCGCGATTGGCTGAAGCATGGCGCCCCTCCAACTCCACCAATGTCGCCGGTTCCTCGGGACCGGCTCCGACGATTCCCCGCGGTCGATGATACTTGAAACTTCGCGCCGTCAGTCGAACGTCGTTTGCAAGCAACGCGGACGCCAGGGTGTCGCCTTCAAAACCCCGATAGTCCCGCCCGTTGAATCGGAATCCGAGCAGGTGGTTCCGGTCGATCCTTCCGCCCGAGGGGAACCGCCTAGGTTGCATCGCCGGGCCCCTCGACGATGTCATGGGTCAGCGTATCACGCCAAATGGTCAGCCATGTGCCGCAGCCCTTCACATGCCACCAGCGCTCTCGGACCGGACCCAGCGGATTCGGCACGACTGTCAGGTATTCAACCCAGTCCTCGTCGGTCGTCGTTTGTGGATCCGGTCGGTCAGGCATCACCGGTCCGCCGAAAGAGAACTCGCTTTCGTTTCGAGGTCCGCAGAAGGGACAGGGAATTTGCAGCATGATTCTGACTTCCTATCTCGAGGTCGTCGTTCCGGATTCCATCACGTAATCCAGACGCTTGAATCGTTTCAGCGCAAAGGGCGCCATCAGGGGATGGGGCGTACCGTTGGCGATGTGATGTGCGAACGTCAGCCCGCCGGCCGGGATCGCCTTGTAGCCGCCCCACCAACCGGCAGTCACGAAGAGCCCCGGAACTTCCGTCTCATCCATGATGGGTGAAGCGTCGGGGGCGACGTCCAGGTGACCACCCCATTGGCGCAGAAGCTTCAGCTTCCTGAATGACGGGAACAATGACAGCATGGCCGTCACGGTTTCTTCGAACACGTGCTGCTTGATGTCCCGGCGGAAACTCTGTCCCATGTCCGGTGCGCCTCCGATCACCATTTCGCCCTTGTCCGACTGACTGAAATAGAAGCCGCTGTCGGGGCAGTTGACGACCACGTCGACCAGCGGTTTGACCGGCTCGGAAACGAACGCTGTCAGGTTCATGGTTCGCAATGGCAGCTTGAGGCCGATCGTTTCAGTCAGCGTGGTCGTATGGCCCGATACCGCGACGGCAACCTTGGGCGCCCGGACGGTTCCCCGCGGTGTCTCGACGCCTTCAATGGCCCCGTCCCCGCGTCGCAGAAGTTTCGTGACGGGCGTTTGCTGATGCAATTCGACGCCCCGCGCGTCGGCACCGCGTGCATATCCCCAGGCCACGGCATCGTGCCGGTTCACGCCCGCATCCGTGTGGACCATTCCACCGATGACAGGCAGCCGCGCGTTCGGCCCGCCCCCGGTAAGCGCCGGTAAGCGCCGCCGCAATTCTTCTGCCGAAATCTGTTCATAGTTCGACCCGTAGATGTCCATTGTCAGCTGACGGCGCCGCAAATCCCGCATCCTCGGGAAGGTCTGCACCACGTCGATCATGGTGCGCTTGGACTGCATGATATTGAAGTTCAGATCGTCGGTCAGATCGTCGTACAAGGCCACCGATTTCACGTAGAACGGAATCGAGGCATCGCGCAGGTAGTTCGACCGGACTGTCACCGTGTTTCGTGCGACGTTCCCGCCGCCGAGCCAACCCCGTTCCAGCACGGCGACATTGGTGACGCCGAACTCCTTTGCGAGGTAGTAGGCGGTGGCCAGTCCGTGCCCGCCAGCGCCTATGACGATAACATCATAGCTTTCCTTCAATTGCGGGCTGCGCCATGCAGGTGCCCAGGTCGTGTGCCTGTTGAGCGCGTGGCGCAAGAGCGAGAAAATCGAGTATTTTTGCATACTGGGCATATTTTCCTTTGAGAATCTCCTGTCAAGCGGTGCGGACGAAGGAAGCGGCGCTGCCTGGGAATAACGAATTCGGCATTGCCATCAGGCGTGCGGCCAACCGGCTGCGGCTCGACTGCGCATGGCCGCCGCGGCGCTTGCGAAAGGCGCCGGACTTTCAGGCAGCGTGATCGACCATCCGGAGTACAGGCAAGTCCCCCGTTACCTGGCATGCTCACGGCGGTCGCGGAGGATTTCCTCGAAATTTCGCGCGGACACGCCCCGCTTTGCGCCAAAGGCATGGCAAATGATCCATTTCGGCTTATAGTCGAATTACCAAAGAATGGACGGGAGCAATGGAATGCCGGGAATCTCGGATCTTCCCTTCATCGATTACAGCGATCCCGACTATCAGTCCGAGCCCTTTCTGTGGCTTGCCGGGAAAGCCAGGCAGTTCCCCCTGGCCCGCAGCGAACGGGGCGTCGAGATTCTGGAATTCCAGATGTGTCGGCGGTTCCTTGTCGATCGGTCGTTTGGCACGGACCATGGCAATCTCGTCGAGAAGATGGGGCTGCCGCCCGGTCGTGCGCTCGATTTCAAACGGCGAATGATCCTGACACAGAACCGGGGCGAGACACGCAAGAGGCTGCGCGGCATCCTGACCAACCTGATCGGTCCGGCCTACGCCAAAGCCATGCGCCGCGACATTTCCGGCGTTGTTTCGGACCTCCTTGAGGGTCTGCCGGACGATGTGCTCGACCTGAAATACGGATTTTCCGATCTGGTTCCCGCTGGCGTCTACTGCACCTGGGTCGACACTCCCCTCAGCGACGCCCGGTTTGTCGCGGACAGGTCCGAGGACGTACTGGCGATCTTCAGGCGCGACCCGGATCAAACGCCGAGCATTGTCGCTGCCTATGACCAGCTCTTTGGCTACGTGAAAGCCCAACTCGCGAGACGGCGCGAGAACATGGGCGACGATTTTCTTTCGAGGCTCATCCGCTTTCGCGAAGCCGGGAACCTGAGCGAAGCCGAGCTCGAGGACTTCGCCGTCATGCTGATCGAGGCGAGCACCGATAACACGTCCAACCAGATTTCCATCGCGGTCGACCGCCTGACGGCGATGCCGGACGTCTGGAAGGAGATCGGGAGTGACGCATCGCTTGCGTCCGCGGCAATACGTGAATGCATGCGCCTTTGGCCGAGATCGATCTCGACTTCACGAACGGCGCTGACCGACACGGAAATCGACGGGGTCAGCATCCCGGTGAACACATCGGTGTTCGCGAGCTTCGGAGCGGCACATCGTCAGCCGGACAAATTCCGGGATCCGCACCGATTCGACCTGACACGTCCGGCCCAGCCGCCACATTTGAACTTTGGCGGGGGTGCGTTTTCTTGCCTCGGCCAGTTTGTCGCGACAATCGAAGTCGAGGAGGCCGTATCGCAAATCGCCCGGCGCTTTCCGAACATCTCGATGCGCCGTGTCGTACGGGAGTTCACGGCGATGTTCCAGACAATCACGGCGATTGAAGCGGATCTGCGCAAGCACGCCGCCTCCATGGTTTAGGTCTGCCCGACCCGCCTGCGCTCCAGACGCGAAAACAGCCGGCTCAGTCCGAAGCAAACGACGAAATAGAAAGCCGCAGTCGTGATCCAGGCCTCGAAGATCATGCGCGACGAGGCAACCATCTCGACCGTCTTGTACGTCAGTTCCTGTACCGAGATCAGCGAGATAATCGAGCTGTCCTTGATGAGGGAAATGAATTGGTTCGCCAAAGGCGGAACGACCCTCTTCATCGCCTGAGGCAACACGATATACCACATTTCCTGAAAACGGCTCATGCCAATGGATCGGGCCGCTTCCCGCTGACCTTTCGAAATGGACTGTATTCCCGCGCGAACGATCTCTCCAACAAACGCACTTTCGAATAACGCAAGCACGATCACGCCGGAAATGACCGAGGGAAAGCGGCGCATGTTGCCGAAGAACAGCTCCCAGAGCCAGATGTCCTCCTGCCTCGCAATACCGCGGGCCCAACGCGCCAGATCGAGTGCCTCGATCAATTGCTGCGAAAGGAAGAAATAGAAGATGAAGACCACGACAACAGGCGGGGTGTTGCGCAGGAGTTCCAGATAGGTTCGCGCAAGCATCCGGATTGTCAGGTTTTTCGAACATCGTGCGACACCAAGACCGGTGCCGAGGATCAGGGCCAGAACGCTCGCGTAAATGCTGATGCGTATTGTGGTGGCAAAGCCCTGGAGCAAGATATTGGCAAAATATTCTTCACGTACGGTATGGTAGCCGACGATGTAACTCGGGATCAGCTCCCAGCGCCACTTGTAGTTGAGCGTCCCTTCGATGGTGACCCAGATGTACCAGAAAAAGGCGATAAGAACCACCAGCAGGAGGTAGTCTGGCCACCGCATTTTTTTGATGAATGCTAGCAGTTGTCAGCACCCCTTGGCCCGGAAACGATAGTTCCCGGGCCTTGGTGACATTGGCTCATTGGGCGACCTGGTCGGCCCATTCCTCGGTCGCGAACCAATAGTTGTGCCGCGCTTCCAGCCAACCGCTCCGCCACTGCTGTGCGATCCAGTTGTTGAAATAGTTGAGGGCGTCCGGATCGCCCTTGCGAAGCGCAAAAGCCTCGCCACGCGGGTCAAAGAGTTCACCCTCCATGACCATCAGCGTTTCGGGGTTCCTGCCCGCCTCACGGTTTGGCGTCGGCTGCGCTGCCATCGTCGCGTGGGCGTTGCCGTTCAGGACTTCCTGGGTCGAGGCACCGTCCTCGTCAAAGAGAAGAAGCTGCGCTAGCGGGAACTTCTCGGCAACCACGACGGCCGGGGTCGCCCCCCGCCGCGTTGCGAAGGCCACGTCCGGCGAGTTCAGGTCTTCGATGCTCATGCCCGCTGTCAACTCCTTGTTTGCGAGAATGGCGAGTCCCGAATAGGCGTACGGATTGGTGAAGTTCACCGTAAGATTCCGCTGTGCCGTCACCGACATACCCGAGATAATGACATCGAAGTTGCCTGAAACGAGTGCCGGGATTATTCCGTCCCAAGACGTCGGCACGAACTCCACTTCGACGCCCATGTCTTCGGCGAGCTTGCGCCCGACATCGAGTTCATAGCCGATGAGTTCGCCGTTCTTGTCGCGCATGGACCAGGGTACGAACAGCGAAAGTCCGATTCGGATCACGCCATCCCGCTTGATCTGTTCGATTACGCTTTCCGACGTCAAAGCCTGCGTGGCTTGCTGTGCTGTTGCCGGCAGCGCAAGGCCTGCCGCCAAGGTCGCGGCCAGGGCACATCCGAGTAGTCTGCGTGTTAGTCTCATTAGGTTTCCTCCTTGTTGGATTGGCTTTAAGGGTTGGTCACTGGTCAACGGCGAATCTTTTCTCGAGAAATGACACACCGATCGACAAGATCAAGGTTACTACCAGATAAATGAGCGCGATGGTGAACCAGATTTCGTACGCCATGTATGTGTCAGAGACGATATTGCGCCCGATGGCCGTCAATTCCCCGACGGCAATAACGCTCACGATCGCAGATGACTTAATAAGATGCACCATTTCACCCGTCAATGGTGGCAGCATGAAGCGGATGGATTGCGGCAGTATGATGTATCGGTAGGACTGCGCGGTGGACATCCCGATGGACTTTGCCGCCTCCCATTGCCCGACGGAAATCGCATTAATACCAGCCCTGAAGATCTCCGAAATCAACGCGGAATGAAATACCGCGAGCGTCAGGACACTGGCAACATAGCGGTCATAATTGAATATCGGTTCAAGAACGTAATAGAAGAGGTACAGCAGCACCAGAAGCGGAATGTTGCGGATCAGCTCAAGGAATCCCACTGCGATGGCCGTTCCCATGACAAGGCCGGACAGGCGGAGTAGTGCAACTATAAGCCCAAGAAACGTTGCAAGCGCAAACGACACAAGGCAGAGCTTGATGGAAACCGGGAAGGCAACCAACAAATCGCCCCACTGAAACTCGTCATTCTTGAAGCTGAAAAGGTATTTCGGCACTCGGTACCATTGCCAGTTGTAGCCCATACTCTGGGCACCGACGTATGACCCGTAGATGATCAGCCCGACAACGACGATGTAGATCGCAACGGCAACCGGAACCGAATTCAGCAGCTGTTGATGCAGTGGAGGTTTGGGAATCGGACTGCCTCTGAAGCCGGCTGTTTCGCTCAGCACCATCTCAGTGCTCCAGGATTTGCGACAGGAAAATCCGGCAGCGGTCGCTTGATGGTGCGGTGAAGAACTCATCGGGCGGGGCGACCTCGACAATCTGACCTTCTTCCATGAACACCATGGTATCGGCCACTTTGCGTGCGAAACCCATTTCATGCGTTACAACCACCATGGTCATGCCGGATTCGGCAAGTTCAACCATGACGTCGAGAACTTCATTTATCATCTCCGGATCAAGCGCGGATGTCGGTTCGTCAAACAGCATGACCCTGGTTTCCATGCAGAGCGACCGGGCGATTGCAACCCGCTGCTGCTGGCCGCCCGAGAGCTGGGCAGGGTACTTCTCTGCCTGCTCAGGAATGTGAACGCGGTCCAGGTACTTTCGCGCTGTTTCCTCGGCCCGCACCCGCGACATCTTGCGGACCTTCATCGGTCCGATCATGAGGTTCTCCAGCACGGTCAGATGGGGAAACAAATTGAACTGCTGGAAAACCATGCCGACTTCCTGCCGCAGCTTCCGGATGTCCTTCGACCCCTCGAAGACCTCGATTCCATCGATTTTCAGCGAGCCGGAACTGTGATTCTCCAGAGCGTTGAAGCATCGGATTAGCGTCGACTTTCCGGATCCCGACGGTCCACAGACGACGACACGTTCGCCCTGATGTACCGTAATGCTGATGTCCTTGAGAGCCTGAAACGTCCCGAAGAACTTGTCGAGGTTGCGAGCCTCGATGATCGGTTGACGATTCAAGCGTCCCGCCCTCCCATGGCCGTAGGTGAAACTATCGGTGAATCAGTGCAGAAAAGGCCGGCAGGCGGCAATCGTTTTCCTCTGCGTTCATTTTGCTCAACCGCCCTCCTGCGATGGAAGGTCCTCGATCGCATGACCTTGTGGCGCATTGTGAGTCGTATTCTGTCAGGCCATTGACGGTGACTGCGCAAAACCAGGCGATCCCCTATTCTTGTATTCGGGTTAATAAATTAATTAGTAGCCTTGCGTGATGGTGGGTGCAAGGCACGGTTTACAGGTGCTTGGACATCGCCCACGACAACGCCTGGAGGTGGTGGTATGTCGGCATGGACCAAGGTGATTTCCATCGAGGAGGCCGACGACGTGCTTTCGGAGGCCATGAGGGTTGCGCGAACCCCGCATGGAACGATCGATAATGTCATGCGCGTCCGTTTGTTCCGGCCGAATACCATGCATGTGTCGGCCGCAACGCGGTGTTTGTGGATGCGTAGGTGAGCCGGGCAGTCCATTTCCGCAGCTGGCGGCGGCGGACCCTGCCCGACAGCGAAAGACGAAGCGGTTTCTCCGAATTTAGCCAAGGTTTCGCGCCGCTTCAGTCCCCCGGGCCGGTGGTTCAGACCGTTCAGCTTGAACGCCCCCGAAAGATCGCAGATGGCACGTGAGCTCACCAGCGATCTGACGGCTGGCCCGATCAGTAGGCACCTTCGCTCGCTTGCCGTCCCGGCTGCAATCGGGATGCTCTTCAACACGCTCTACAACGTTGTCGACATGTTCTTCGCCGGCCTCCTTTCGACCAGTGCGCAGGCCGGTATCTCGCTCGGCTATCAGGCCTTCTACATCGCACTGTCGGTCGGGTTCGGTCTCGGTGCCGCAATGGGAGCCATTGTCGGAATCGCACTTGGCGGGAAGGACCGGCGCACCGCCCGCCGCCTCTCGGCCCAGGGCATCACGTTCGGAGCCATAGCCGCGCTGGTCTTCCTGGTCATTGGCTCCTTGTATGGTCCGGCACTTATCGGGCTTGTCTCGGAACCCGGTCCCTACCGCGAAGCCGGGACGCGCTACTACCTGCTCCTGTCTCTGGCGCTACCCGGATTCATGATCGCCTTCGCCTGCCACGGCGTCTTGCAAGCCCACGGTGACGGGCGCTCGATGCAACGCGCCCTGATCGCCGCGTTCTTTGCCAACATCGTCCTGAACCCGCTGATGATCTTCGGAATCCCGGGACTATGGGGCGGAATTGGTTTCGACGGACTTGCTGCATCCACAGTGCTGAGCCAGACCGGCGTCATGGCCTATCTGCTCTGGAAATTGCTCAAGCTCTCCACGCTTTCCCGAATACGGTCGCGTCACTTCCGGCCGCGCGCCAGCGAGTTTCGTGAAATCTTCGCCCAGACGCTGCCTTCCGCATTTGCCATCCTGATCATGATGCTGTCGGGCTTCGTTGTCCAGTTCGTCCTCAAGGGCTTCGGTGAACATGCGATCGCCGGGTTCGGAATCGCCATCAGGCTTGAACAGATCCTGCTGTTGCCGGTTCTCGGCATTGCCGGGGCATTGTTGCCGATCGCGGCGCAGGCCTTTGGTGCCGGTGACCACGATCGTGTGCGCGCATCGCTCTTTCACTGCTGGAAGATCGGCTTCATCATGACGGCTGCCGCGTTCCCGGTCATCTGGATTCTGGGACGCCCGGTGCTTGGGCAATTCACGGACGATCCGGAGGTGATCCGGGTCGGTCTTGCGTATCTCAGGATCGAGAGTTTCATTCTTCCGATCTACATGATGCTCTTCGCAATCAACGCGTTCCTTCAGGCACTTAAGCGCCCCGTCTGGACCGTCTGGATCGGGCTCTACCGGCAGGCATTCGGCGTTGCATTCTTTGTCTGGCTGTTCGTCGGGGTGCTTCAGTTCAACGAGACCGGCGTCTGGTACGGTGTCGCGGCCGCTGTCACGACAGGACTATTGATTTCGCTCCTCATCGCCTCGCGTGTGGCGACGCAGAGTATCGGCGGTCTCTGGCGCCGCCACGGGATTCCCGGCAAAAGCCGGTAGACTATGTAGCCGTATCTGGTAGTCTCGCCCTTGCGGTCGGACCTTCGGCACAAGGTTCGTTTGGTGACGGGAAAAGCTGGTTTCCCGTCACACGCACAGCACGCCGACCACCTGAATTCCCTGGAGCCATGCCACGGCCGCCATGTGCCGGCAGCCGGAAGGTGGCTGTTCGACATAGTTCGAAATCAAAACTCCTTGTGTGCCGCAGCATGGAGCAATCCGCGGCGGATGGCGATGCCGATGTCCAGGATTGGCCGCGGCGGAAGGCGGCTGGCGCCGGGAATTCCCAACTGCAGGCTCAGAAGGTCGCTGTCTTCGCCTTCCATGAAATCGGCCAGCAGGCGCCCCGCGGCGGCGGCACGGGTCATGGGAGAAACGTCATTGGTCAGCACTACAAAAAGACCCGGGGCGTATTCGCCGAAAACCGCGCCATCATTCCAGGTAAACGCCATGGTCCCGCCCCAGCTGTGAGCAAATGCTGTTTCCTTCAGGTCCGGCCAGCGGTTGAGCATGCCCTTGCGGTGCAATTTGCTGATTCCCGAAACCCTGGGGGCAGGAGTCGGGGCGTTCGGGGCAAATTCGAAAAGGTTGCGGAAAAAGAGGCGCATGTCGTTGGTCAACCGAATCGTCGCGCCGTATTCCGAACTGGCCAGCAGGCCAAAGGGTTCGCTCGTCCCCAGCGCCACGAGTTTTTCGTCCGAAAGCGGGCCCGTGAGGCT
This sequence comes from Paracoccaceae bacterium, assembly GCA_963664045.2. Taxonomy (GTDB): domain Bacteria; phylum Pseudomonadota; class Alphaproteobacteria; order Rhodobacterales; family Rhodobacteraceae; genus JAPPHA01. Next base: position 568,075 of record CAXXGT010000013.1, read on the forward strand.
GGCATAAGTCGCCATCGATACATAGCGGCCTGCGGCAATTCCGAACTGGCGCAGGAAAACGCCTGCGGCCAGGACCAGGCGGTCCGCGACAACCTGTCCGGTCTCGGTCTCGACGACATAGGCGTCACCATCGGTTTCGAACCCGATGACCGGGCTGACCTCGAAAAGCGAGACGTTTACCGGCAAGTTCCGGGCAAGGCCGCGCATCAGCGCCGCGGGGTTCACCAAGGCGCTGCCCGTCGTATGGAGCCCGCGCCGGTAGAACCGGGTGCCAATTCGGGCCTCCATGTCGTCACGGGTCATCCAGTCGTGTTCCAACCCGAGCCGGTCGAGCGTCTCGGCAATCTCGTCTATGTGCTTTTCGCCGTCGGGGCCGGCCGAGCCGTAGATGCGGCCAAAATCATGCCAGTCGCAGTCGATCTGAAACTCATGTGCCATGCGCCGCAGATCAGACAGCCCGCTTTCCCACAGCCGCATATTGCGGCGCAGGATGTCGATGCGTTTGGGCGGCCCATGCGAATGGACGTTCAGCATGAAGCCCGCGTTGCGGCCCGACGCGCCAAAGCCCGCGCGTTCGGCTTCGATCAGGGCGATTTCGTCGTCGGGGCAGAGCAGGCCCAGCCGGAGCGCCACGGCAAGCCCGCAGGCTCCGGCGCCGACGATGGCAGTTCGGACGCGGTGATTGCTGGCCAGGAGTTTGGCGGGCGGCGGCGGCGGCAGAGTTTCCCACCAGCCGTTGCTGTCCTCATGGCGCGGGATAATGGCAGGGCGCGGCACGGGCTCAGTATCCACGCTCCAGGTCGACGACGGGAGCGGGTGTGCCGCCGTCCATGGCCAGGCGAATCTGCGTGGCAATGAATTCCGCGGCCGAGCGTTCATTGGTTGGAGCGGCCGCGTGCGGGGTCACAGAGACGCCAGGATGACCCCAAAAAGGGCTGTCCTTCGGCAGAGGCTCTTTGCGGAAGACATCAAGCGCGGCGCCTTCGATCCTGCCGCTGTCCAACGCGGCAAGGAGGGCGGAGTCGTTGACACAGGAGCCGCGACCACAGTTGATGATGAAGCTGCCTTCCGGCATCTGGTCGAAGACGGAGGCGTCCAGGATTTCCGTCGTGGCTTCGGTCAGCGGAAGCAGGTTCACCAGGATGTCCGCCTCGCTGACGACAGTCTCAAACGCCGCGTCGCCGGCGAGGCAACGGACGCCCTCGATGGACTTGGGGCTGCGCGCCCAGCCAGTGATCGGGAAGCCCAGATCGCGCAGCCGGATGCTGGCATCCTGCCCGGTCTGTCCGAGTCCGAGGATCGAGATGCGCCGCTCGGCGTTCTCGGGATAGCGGTGACGCAGCCACCGCCCCGCCGCCTGCTGGTGCGCGTAGCGGGCGTAGAACCGGTGGAAATGCAAGACCCAGTGAATGATGTGGCAGGACATGTCCAGGACCAGCAACCGGTCCTGAAGCCGAACGATTGGCACGTGGGCGGGCCATACCGGATCGAGCGTGATATGGGTGACGCCGGCGCCGATAGAGAAGATGTATTTCAGGTCGGGAAAGGCCTTCAGCTTTCCGGCTGGCGGCGCCCAGACGACGGCGAAATCGACATCGGCATGGTTGCCCGGCGCGTCGAAAGTCCGGATGTCGGTCCCGCACCCGGCGGCTTCGAAAGCGTCGCGCCAAAGCTCGGGAGTTGCGCCGTCCCAATGGAAAAGAATGGCCATTTCGGGCGATCTCCGGTTGTCGAGATGGTCGTACGGCCCGCCCCGAAGGGTGGGCCGTACATCGTCGAGCCTATTCGGCCATGGCTGTTGCGATCAGCGCGTCCCAGTCTGCCTGGTTGGCCGCGATCCAATCCTTTGCGATCTGCTCAAGCTGATGCGGTTCCTTTTCACCGTCGTTCATGCGCAACATCATTGCGCTGAGGTCGGGAACCGAGATGCGCAAGCCATTGAAAAACGCCAATGCCTTGGGATTGGCCTCGGCAAACTCCCTGTTGACGAGAACGTAGTTGTCATTGACGCCGAAACCCGGATTGCGTCCGTCCGGCCATGCCGTATCGGTCCCCTGGTCGCCGGGCAGAGACGAGAACGGCGCGTTCAGCCACACCACGTCGCGGCCTTCCTGCAGGACGCCCATGATCCAATTCGGCGCCCAGGTGGTGTAGAAGATCGGCTCGTCGGCCTTGTAACGCTCGATCGTGTCGGCCATTAGCGCGAAGTATTCGCCCTTGTCATTGTTGACGTGGTCGCGCAGTTCATAGGCGTCGAGATGGTGCTCGATCACCTTCTCGCATCCCCAGCCGGGATTACAGCCGGTCAGGTTGGCCATACCGTCTCCGTCAGTGTCAAAAAGCGCCTTGATTGCGTTTTCCTTCATCTGCTCCAGCGCCGTGATGCCGTGGGCTTCGGCCGTCTTGATATCGATGAAATAGCCCTGCATGGCGTTCGTATACATCGGCCCGGCGCGTACCAGCGCGTCGTCGCCTCCGGAATTTGCATAGAAGTCGTTATGCAGCGGCTTCCAGTGCACGGCCGTATAGTGTGCGTCGCCCTGACCGATGGAGAGGTGAATGGCCGGGTAGTTGCCCGTCAACATTTCTCCGTTCTCGTAGCCGAGCGCGGCGAGACCCTCCTCGATTACCTCGTAGATAAGCTGGTGGTCAGTCCGCCCCGTGCTGATCGCCGTGATTTCGGTGGCGACGGCGGCGCCAGCCGCGAGGCTGCCGGCCAGCGCGGTGACGCCTAGCTTGATTGCAAGTGTTTTCATCATGATCTCCCTGGTTGGATTAAGCATCGGATTGGGCCTTGCGGTTGAAGAGTTGTGTACTCAGCCATCCGACCGGGCCCTGCTCCCAGAGCCCTAAGTTGCCGCGATCGCGGCGGGTGAAACCGAAGCCTTGCGTGACACGGTCGAAGACGACGGCGAGAAGGACGATACCCAGGCCGCCGACAGATGCACGGGCGAGATCGAGCTGGCTGATGCCCACCAGCACCAGCCGCCCCAGCCCGGCAACCGAGATCATCGAGGCGATTACGCTCATCGCCAGCGACAGCATGACGGTCTGGTTGATGCCTGCCATGATCGTCGGGCGCGCCAGTGGCAGTTCGATGGACCAGAGCCGCCTTAGTGGCGTTACGCCGAATGCATCGGCCGCTTCGACCAGATCGGCGCGCACTTCGCGCAGGCCGAGATTGGTCAACCGCACCAGCGGCGGGGTAGCGAAGAAGGCAGTGACGATGACGCCGGGCACGTTGCCAATGCCGAAAAGCAGGATGACCGGGACGAGGTAGGTAAAGGACGGGATCGTCTGCATGAAGTCCAAGACCGGGCGAACGATGGCCCAGATCCAGTTGACGCGCGAGCAGAGAATGCCAAGTGGAAGGCCCACCAGTGCCGAGATCGAAACGGCAGTCACCAGCACGGCCAGGCTGGTCATCGCTGCGTCCCATGCGCCGATGATGCCGATTGCCGCCATCGCGCAAAATGTCAGAATCGCGGTCGCCCTGTTCACGATCTGCCACGCAAACAGAGTGAAGAAGACCAAGAGCAACGTCTGCGGCGTGTCGCGCAACCCATCCTCGACCAAGTCCAGCGCCCACTTGACCGGCACCTTGATCGCCTGGAATACGCCGCGGTAGTTCGAGGTCAGCCAGCGCATTCCGTCATTGGCCCAATCCGCCAGCGGCATACTGATCATCACGAACGGATCAAGGAGAATGGCCCAGTCCACGGTTCAGGCACCCATTCTGGTACGCGACCGGGCGGCGCCCAGCGCCTGGACATAGCGGTCAACCGTGATCGCGGTCAGCACGATGCCGAGACCTCCCACGGTGGCCGACCCGAAGTCGAGCCGCCCGATACCTTCCAGCACAATTCGGCCCAGACCGGGGACGGAGATCATCGATGCTACCACCGCCATGGACAGCGACAGCAGAACGGTCTGGTTCAGTCCTGCCAGGATCGTGGGCCGCGCCAGGGGAAGCTGTATGCCGAAGAGCACCCGCGCCTCGCTGGACCCGAAAGCCCGAGCGGCCTCGACGAGGTCCTCGCGAACCTCGCGGATGCCGAGATTGGTCAGGCGGACGAGTGGGGTGATGGCAAAAAAACAGGTCACGATCACGCCCGGCGTGTCACCGATGCCAAAGAGCATCACGACCGGCACCAGGTAGACGAAGCTGGGGATGGTCTGCATCAGGTCGAGTATGGGACGCAGGACGAAGAAAATCCGGTCGCTGCGCGCGGCCAGGATGCCAACGGGCAGGCCAACGGCCACGCAGATCGTAACGGCGGCAATGACGATGGAGAGTGTCGTCATCGCGGGCTGCCAGGCACCCATTAACCCGATCAACGCCAGGCAAACGAACCCCGTCAATGCCAACCGCCGCCCCTCCAGGAGCCAACCGGCGACCGTCGCGCCGATGATCCCGATGAGCGGCGGGATCGCCTCGAGACAGCCCTGCACGAAATCCAGAAAACCCTGCACCGGAACCTTTGCAGCCAGCAGCGTGGCGCGGCTATGGCCGACGATCCAGTCCAACGCGCTTTCGGCCCAAACCCCGAACTGTATGGAGAAGTGGTCGAAAGGATTCAGGAACTGGTCCATCGCCTCACCTCCGCGCCAGGTCACGGCCGACGGCGGCAAGGATCTCGGACCGCCCGATCCGTCCGATCAGCCTGTCGCCGTCTTTCACCGCCAGGTGGTCGGTGCCGTTGGCAAGCTGCCCGATCAGCACCGGCAGGGATGCATCCGGGCCGATGGCAGGGGCGTCGGCGGCCACCTCTCCGGCAGCCGCGATTTCCGAGGCGGAAATGAATTTCAACGTCGAGATCGAACTGACGAACCGTGCGACGTAGTCGGTCTCCGGGCACATCACGATGGCCTCGGGCGTACCGATCTGGTCGATGCGCCCGTCTTTCATCACTGCGATCCGGTGCCCCACGCGCATCGCCTCGTCGAGATCGTGGGTGATGAAGAGGGTGGTCTTGTGTGCCTTCTCGGACAGCGCGAGGAATTCATCTTGCAGATCGCGGCGGATCAGCGGGTCGAGCGCGCTGAAGGGTTCGTCCATCAGCAGGAAATCGGGATCGGCTGCAAGCGCGCGGGCGAGACCAACCCGCTGCTGCATGCCCCCGGACAATTCGTCCGGATAGCGGTGCCCCCAGCCTCCGAGCCCCACCTTCTCAAGTGCCTCCTCGGCGGCATCACGGCAAGTCTTCTTTTCGGCGCCCTGCACTTCCAGCCCGAAGGCCACGTTGCTGGCGATCGTCTTGTGCGGCCATAGCGCCATGTGCTGAAACACCATGCCGATCTTGCGGGCTCTCAGTGTGCGTAGTTCCTTGTCGGACAGGCTCATCACGTCCTGCCCGTTGACATGGACGGAACCCGCGGTCGGTTCGATCAGCCGATTGACGTGCCGAAGGATCGTGGACTTGCCCGAGCCAGACAATCCCATGATGCAAAAGATCTCGCCTTTTCGTACACTGAAACTGGCATCCGCCACTCCGATGACGCAGCCGAATTCCCTCAGCGCTTCGTCCTTGCCAACCTTGCCCTCGCGGGCCGCGGCCAACACTTCGTCCGCGCGCTGGCCGAAGATCTTCCACAGGTTGCGGCATTCGATTGGGCATGCTTCGGGCGATCGATCGTCCATTTGTCTTCTTTGCAGGTCTTCCGCCGCCAACAGTCTTGCATACATACTGCCCCGTGCGATATTGCAAAAAACTGACCCTGTGAGTAACGTGACGTTACGCCCTTAACCCGGTCCGGGCCGCGGCGCATGGCACAAGGGGCTAGATGGAAAGCTGGCACAGGGTCTTCGGAAACTCCCGCCACCCAAGGCGCTGATGGCGTTCGAGGCCTCGGCACGCAATCTCAGTTTCACCGAAGCCGCCAAGGAGCTGAACGTCACGCGCGTGGCCGTGTCGCGGCAGGTGCGCCAGCTGGAGAAATTCCTGGGTTTCGAGCTCTTCTCACGGGGCCAGAGCAGCATTGAACTGACTCGCGTCGGACGCCGCCTGTCGCGCACCGTGCACCAGGGGTTTCAGTCGATCATCGACGAGATCGAATCGATCGAGAACACCAAGGAAGACAGCCTGATCACGATCGCGACCACCTCCGGCGTATCGACCTACTGGTTGATGCCCAACATTGGCCGCTACAGGCGCATCGACCCAAATGCCGATTTCCGGCTGCTGGTGTCCCACGGCCTGGTCAATCTGGTGCAGTACGACGTGGATATCGCGATAAGGTACGGAACCGGGAACTGGCCGGGCGCCACGAGTGTGCTGTTGCAGCGGCAGCAGATCCTGCCGCTGTGCAATCAGGTCTTTTTTGGCAAGTACGGGCCGTTCGAGACAATCGACGACCTCGCGAAGGTGCCGCTGCTGGAGTTCGAATCGGCATTCGATCCATCGTCGATCTGGACCAACTACTTTCGCGACAAGGGCACGGTGCTCGGCAGCCGGGTCCGCATGAGTTCCTACGACTCGTATATAAATTTCGTGCAGGCGGTCCTGGACGGGCAAGGTATCGGCTTGCTCGGCGCGCCGCTGATGCAGCAGTTTCTTGAAAGCGGTGTGCTGGTGCCCGCCATCGATACCGAGACGCTGCCCCAGCACGGCTACTACCTGTGCCAGCCGGACGGCGCTTCGCCGACGCGCACCGTATCGAAATTCCGCGACTGGCTGAGAAATGAACTCAGTTCCGAGGCGGAGCCAGACGACGATTCAGCTCACCAGTATGTTCCGGCGTAATCTGACATTTCGCAGTGGGGCAAGAATTAGTGCCATTGTGCGGACCTTACCGCAGACGAATAATGCGCGGTAAGGAGGTTCCCCATGAAACAAGACACGGAATCCGCCCCGGTCCGGCGACGGCACCGCAGCGGCGGCGCTGCCGGGCGCCGCAAGGCGCGGCTCATGGCGCCACTGGTTTATCCTTCTGCCACGATCCGGAACATTCCTGCCTACGATGTCTTGCCGGTCGACGGGCTGGAGGCCATCGACGACCATGCAATGCGAATTCTCGAAACCATCGGGGTCGAGTTCCGCGATGATGTGTCGGCATCGATCTGGGCCGATGCCGGGGCCGACGTGGATGGCCACCGCGTCCGCGTCCCGCGCGCACTGATCCGCAAGCTGATTGCCACGATCCCCGAAGAGTTTGATTATCACGGCCGCAATCCCGACCACACCGTCCGTGTTGGCGGCCGTCACATGATCTTCGGCCCCGCATACGGCACGCCCAACCTGATCGACCTTGACGGCGTGCGCCGGAAGGCCACGGCGGCGGACATGGCGATGCTGATGCGCCTGCATCAGGTGAACCCGGCGCTGCAATACAACGGCGGCTATACGTTGGAACCGATGGATATCGCCGTGCCGCACCGACACTTGCACATGGTCGAGCAAAGCTTTCTGAACACCGACAAACCCATCATGGGCTCGCCGCAATCGGACTATCAGGCGCGTGACAGCCTCGAGTTGGCGCGGATCGTGTTCGGGTCCGGGACGATGGATGAAGAGGTGGTGATGACCGCAATCTTCAACTGCAACTCGCCGCTCGTTTGGGACAAGACCCAACTCGACGCCGCACGGGTGTATGCCGCCGAAAACCAGGCGCTCCTCATGTCGCCCTTTGTTCTTTATGGTGCCTCCACACCCGTGCACACGCTGGCCGCCACGGCCCAGATCATCGCCGAGGTTTTGGCGGGAATTGCCTTTACCCAGATCATCCGCCCGGGCTGCCGCGCGGTAATGGGCGTGGCGCCGATGGGGGTATACATGAAAAGTGGCGCGCCGGTCTTCGGATCGCCAGAGGTGTCGTTATTCATGTACATCTTCGGCCAGATGGCCCGCTACTACGGTGTCCCCTGGCGGACGAACGGCGCAAAATCCGGTTCGAAACAGGACGACCTCTATGCAGGTTTCGACTCCATATTGAAGGTCTACCCCGCAGTTCTCGGCGGTTGCAACCTGCTGACACATTGCGGCGGCACCATTGAAGGCTCGCTCTGTATCTCCATGGGCAAGGTTGCCGCCGACGCACAGCAGATTCTGAGTTTTCAGACCCTGCTGAACGGTACCGCGTTCGATGACATCGACATCGCGCTCGACGGCCTTGCCAAGGTCGGCCCCGGCGGGCATTTCTTCGATGAAGACTACACCCGCGAACACCTGCCCTTCCTCGACGAGGTCCAGGACAACGAGCGCTACGAAAGCTGGGTCGCCGACGGGGCCAAATCGGTCAGCGAACGAGGCCGCGACTGGTGCAAGCGGATGCTGGAGCGCTACGAGGACGAGCCGCCCGCGCTGAACGAAGGTACCCGTGAAGCCCTGCGCGATTACGTCGTTCGGCGAGAGAGCGAGATCCCGGAATCAATGATGTGACGGCACCCCGGGGCGATGTATTGATCACAGGCTGGCCGCTTCTGCCGCCCGCCGAGGCGCATCTAGGAGACGCGGGATTCACCATCGTTCAATCCAGCCCGAATCCGGTTCGGGCCGAACTGATCACTCTTTTGGCCGAAAACCGCCCCGTGGGCCTGGTCGTCCGCTCCGGCATCATCGACTGCGCCTGTTTCGACGCCGCTCCGGACCTGAAAGTCATCGCGAATCACGGCGCGGGCTACGACGATATCGACGTGGCAGAAGCCACGCGCCGCGGCATTCCTGTCTTTGCAGCCTCGGGAAGGAATGCCGTGTCCGTCGCCGAACATGTCTTCGCGCTGCTACTGGCCATCAGAAAGCGCACTCTTCACCATGACATGCTGGTTCGCAGCGGCAACTGGCGCCCCCCCGTTCCGCAAACCGCCGAACTCTCTGGGCGGACGATGGGCATTGTCGGCTTCGGGGCAATCGGTGAACGTGTGGCCGTACTCGCCGCCGCTTTCGGAATGCGCGTAATCGCGGTCGATCCGGATCGCACCCGACCGTTTCCACAGCAGATCGTGCAGAGCGCCACCTTGGGCAGGCTGTTGGAAGAAAGCGATGTCGTGAGCCTGCACGTCCCGCTGACCGACGCCACGCGGAACATGATCGACGCGGCGGCGCTTGCGCGCATGAAACAGGGCGCCATCCTGATCAATACTGCCCGTGGCGGGATTGTCGACGAAAAGGCACTGGTTGACGCAATTGATTCGGGTCACCTCCTTGGGGCAGGCCTCGATACTTTTTCCGAAGAACCGCCCGGTGAATCCTCTGCCGTGGCGCACTGCAATGGTATCGTGTTGTCTCCGCACATTGCGGGCGTAACCCCTGAAAGTGCGCTGCGCATGTCAATGTGCTGCGCGAGAAACGTCGTGCAATTCCTGGTGGAAGGGACGTGCAGTGATGACCTGGTGAACGATTCCTGGGACACTCTTCGCCGAATTTGATTGCCGCAGGCGAAGGTTCGAAACGCCAAAAGCCAGCTCGCCCGGCGCCGTTTGGAACAGGAAAGACCCGATGCGAACCACGGATGAGCGAGCCCGAAGTCCGGACCATGCCGCGCCCACGGAACCGTGACACAAGTGATGCGCGACCCGGAATTCACGTCAGTTGTATAGAGTCGGATTCACTGATAAAGATTTCCGTCAATCATCGACATTCGGGCAGAAAGGGAAGATGGAACAGAAGGTCCTGACACCAATCACGCAGGCATTGAAGGAAGGTGCGCTCAGCCGGCGCGAACTCAAGCTGCTCATGCGGCGTTCCAATCTTCCTGGCTCGCTACACCTTGCGATGTTCGTCGCCGTCCTCCTGTGTACAGGTTTCCTGGTCTGGTTCTCGATGGGGAGCTGGTGGGTGATCCCCGCGATGTTCCTGCATGGCGTGGTCTGGGTCCATCTCTTTGCATTGCAGCATGAGTGTGTTCATTACACGGCCTTCAGGACCCGATCACTGAACGAGATACTCGGTAATATCTGCGGCTTCGCCATCATGCTGCCGAACAGGTTCTTCCGGTACGAACATTGTGACCATCACACGTACACCCAGCTGCATGGCAAGGATCCCGAGCTGATTGAACTTCCGATTTCACTCGGGACGTATCTGTCGTTCGTGTCTTCAGTGCCGTTTTGGGGCTATAGATTCCTCGAATTCGGCCGGCACATTCTTGGCCGGTTTTCAGAGGCCGAAATGAAGTTCATTCCCAGGGAAGACCGCGTTTCGGTCGTTGTCGAGGCCAGGGTCATGGCGATGGCCTACGCAGCCATCCTGGCATTGAGCGCAGTCTTCGATTTCTGGGCGGTCTTCTGGTGCTGGTGGTTGCCATTGTTCATGGGTGAACCGGTAATGCGCGCCATCAGGATGACCGAGCATGTCGGACGGCCCAATGTCAGGGACATGAAGGTGAACACGCGCACCAACCTGGTTTCGCGCCCGATGCGTTTCCTGTGCTGGAACATGAACTATCATGCCGAGCACCACTATGCTTCATCGGTGCCGTTCCATGCGCTCCCCGAACTCCACAGGAAATTGCAAGGATACGTGCATGTGGAGGAACGCGGATACCTGGGCGCCCACATTGACATACTTGCGCAGATCATTGGCCGGAAACCTCGGCTCGGCACGAGGGCGGTCGACGAAGCGTGAACAGGCAACGTACCTGGACGGACATCATTGCAGTCACCGACCTGGAAGCTGGAGATGTCACGCCCGTACGATTGGGCTACAGGGACCTTGCCGTTTACGACACGGTGGACGGGATTTTTGTCAGCCTCGCCCGATGTACGCACGGAGCTGCAAATCTCTGCGACGGTTACTTCGACGGGAAATACATCGAATGTCCGTTACACCAGGGGCTGTTCGATGCCCGGACAGGAGAGGCCAAGGCGCTTCCCGCCCGGCGAAACCTGCGGATGATCGAAGCGCGCGTGCGGGATGGCATCGTACAGGTCCTCATCTGAATGATCCCGGGGAGGAGAGTCCTGCGACCTACCGGCTTCGCATCTGTCCTGCGCGGTTCGGGTCAGCGCGCTGCATGGCGTGTGGCGGCTTGCCCCGGATGATTCTGGAGATGTCTTCGATCATCATGTCCTGGATCCGGACATAGGATGCATCGAGTCCCCCGGCGAGATGAGGGGTGAACAGCACATTCGGAGTGGTTCGAGCGACCGAAGATGACGGAACCGGCTCCTCCGGAAAGACATCGACCGCCGCACGAAATTGCCCGGCCGCGGCGAGTGCGAGAAACGCGTCGAAATCCGTGATCTCCGCCCGACTCGCGAGAACGACGCTGGCATCATCCTGAATTCGGGACAGAGCCTCTCGATCAATGAATCCCGTGTTTTCCGTCGTCACGCCGGCGAGCAGGAACAGGAATCGGCTGCTCCCCATGACGTCACCAAACGAAGCTGGATGAACCCGTTGCTTCCGGAGTTCAGTTTCCGGCAACCACGGATCATAGGCAGAGATGGTGCAACCGAATGGCTCGAGCAGCCGTACCAGTGATCGCCCGAGATTGCCAAACCCGACCAGACCGACCGCAGCTCCGTAGAGCGTGTAGGCACGACGATTTCCCGCGATCCCGTACGCCTCGCGATGCTCGCGAAACAGGCGATCCGCGTCTGAAAAGCCGCGGCCGAGAGTGATCGCCTGAGAAAGACAATACTCCGCAACCGCCGGCGCCATGGCCGGTGCGGCCGAAAGAACGTGAATTCCGAGACGCCGCGCTTCCGGGTAGTCGATGTTGGGTTCCCAGTTGCCCTTCACGTTCAGGATCGCCTTCAAATTCCCGGCACGGGCAAGCCGCTCCTTTTGCATTCGGGTCTGGCCTACGATGATCGAGACTTCGGGAAGGATCGTCTCCACCAGTTCGTCCGGCGCGCGTGAGCCGAAATGGCAAATGACACGGGCTTGGGCCGCCAGCGTTTCGGAAACCCTGGGCGGGAAAACCATGGACCGGGTCCGCGGATGCGGATCCAGAAAGATCAACGGCTTACGAGTCATTGTCCCCACGAGTCCGACAGGAGACTAGAATAAATGGCGATGCGGTCAAATTGCTTGCGGGTGTGACTGATACGGCCACTATTTCATGCCGGTGCTGGCGATTCCCGTCGTGATGAACCGTTGCAGAAAGGCAAAGACGAGGATGACGGGAATCAGTGTCACGACCGTCATGGCGAGAACGAAGTGCCACTGGACGTCAAGTTCGCCCTGGAACGCGTTCAATCCGACCTGCAATGTATAGACTTCACTCCGGTTGAGTACGATCAGTGGCCACAGAAAGTCGTTCCATCGCCACATGATCGAAAAGATCGCGAGCACTGCAATCGCTGGTGCTGCCAATGGCAACACGACTTTCCAGTAGATGGACCATTCGCTGGCGCGGTCCATGCGCGCGGCTTCAATCAGGTCGCGTGGTATTGTCAGCATGTACTGGCGGAGCAGGAAAACACCAGTAGGTGTTGCGGCCCCGGGCAGGATAACGCCCCAGAGGGAATTGATCATGCCAAGCTCTGTGACCACGAGGTAGACCGGTACCAGGATGACGGTAATCGGAATCATCAGGGTCCCGATCACGAAGAGCATTATCGCGGTACGTCCAGGGAATTCGTAAATCGCAAGCCCGTAGGCAGCCATGGAATTGATCAGCAGCGTCACCAGGGTTGCAACAAATGTCACGACGACGGAATTCTTGAGATAGGTCAGGAAACTGAATCTCTGTAACGGTTCCGTGTAGTTTTCCCAGGCGACCCTGAATTCGCGTACGGACTCCCGGCGGTCGATCGGAACATCAATTCGTGACCCGGGGTCATCCGGATCGACCATCTGCGCAACGATTCCAACACGGCGGATCTGCGCCAACTGGCGAACGGACCCGTCGTCCATCGTGACATCGTAAAGAGGCAGAGGCTTGTCGTGTCCCTCGACTTCGATCTCGATCTGTCCAAGCGGCAGCAGGGTCGGAGGGAACTCAAGCAGTCCGGCAGGCGTCTTGAAACTCGACAGTGCAAGCCAGACGACTGGGCCGAACATCAGCGCCACGCCGAGCGCAAGGTAGGCATACGAGAAGACATCGGTCCAGTGGAGGCGATGGCGGCCTCGTGTGGCGCTCAGCAAGTTGGCGGGTGAGAACCGGAAACCGGCGGTTTCAGACATTGGTGCTGTCCTTGCGCCTTGTCGCGGCGAGTTGAGCGAGTGTCAGGGCAAAGAGCACGACCCCGAGAACGACCGAAGCGGCGGATGCCAGGCCAAAGTTCTGAACCTGGTTGGTGAAGCCGGTATTGTAGATGTACTGGACGATGAACTGGGTGGCGGTTCCGGGACCTCCCCCGGTCAGCACGAAGACCTCGTCAAAGATCTGTACGCCCTTGATCAGGGCGAGCACGATCACGACAAGCAGGTTGGGCCACAGGAGCGGTAACGTAATTCGCCAGAAAACCCTCTCTTTGCTCGTGCCGTCCATTTCCGCGGCTTCGTAAAGATCTGGTGGAATGGCCTGTAACCCTGCCAGCAGAATCAGGGTGTAGAAACCCATGTGAGCCCAGATGGAGACGAAAATCGCCCAGAACATCGCCCATTGGGGGCTGACGAAGAAGAGGATTTTCTCAAGCCCCAGGCTGACGAGAAAGGCATTCAGGATGCCGTCCCGGAGCAGGATCCACTTCCAGACAAGTGCGACGACAACCGGGGACAGCAGGACAGGAAAGAAATAGACGGCCCTGAAAAATCCGCGCCCACGGATTTCACGGTTGAGAATCAACGCGGTGACCAGCGAAAAAAGGACCAGGAAGAACACCTGGAATGCGACGAAAACGATCGTGTTATAGATGCCCCGCCAAAACCGGTCTTCCCGGCATGATCCGGAATCGAGCACATTCTCGCAATCCATCAGGTAGCCGTATTGTTCGGTCCCGACATAAACCCGGTCGTCCAGGAAAAGATTGGTGCCCCCGGTCAGCGAGAAGGCAAAATTGATGAAGAGCGGAAGGACGACGAAGATTCCGAAGAATCCGAGATTGGGAACCAGGAACACATAAGGCATTCTTCGAATGCCTATGATGTTCTGTATGAACCGAAACGGATAGTCGGCCAGGGCTCCGAGCCAGCGCAACGGTGCAAGGGCGAATTCAGCGGGTTCGAACCGCCTCTGGTCTGCGTTCATAAGTGTATCGGCTTTTTCCAGTACACTTGGGGCGGGACCCCGGCAGAAGCCCTGCCGGGGTCCCGGTCAGGTTTTACTGACGTGCCTTTTCTGCGAGTTGTTGCTCGACATCCTGCCCCATGCGGTCGTAGGCCTCATCGAGGGTGATTTCACCGACGATGGCCTCGCCGAGGCGAGAAATCAAGGCGTTGAACATCACGCGGTTGCTTGGATATCCCTGCAGCGAAAATGCGATTGGCGAGATCGAGGGAACCGCCCCGGCAAAGGTTTCCAGCGCATGCTTGGCGCGCGGATCGTCGGTATCGAAATCGACGCCTCCCGCCGCCAGGCCGAGATGTCCGGGAATGAACAGGGTTCTGCCGTAGAACTCGGCAAGCACCTCTTCGCTTGACAGGTAGTCCATGAGTTTCCCGACTTCTTCCGGATGCTCGGTTCCGCCCATCGCAACGAGCGCCGCGCCGCCGGGCATGCCGGAACAGGCGGCTGGCCCGCAAGGCGCGGGAACGGCCCACCAGTCAAATGCGTCGCCGATCTTGGTCGCAAATTGCGGGATTTGCCAGGATCCGCTCATGTACATGACGACCTGGGCATTGGCGAAATCCTCGTTGGCGCCAAGATAGGTCGATCCCGAAACCGACCCCCAGAGTTCCTTGGCCATGGTGCCATCCTGGTGCCAGTCGAAAAGACGTTGTGTCATGGCCTTGAGGCCGTCATCGACCAGCGCCGGGTTGCCGTCAGCGTCAAACATGATGGCACCCATGGAAATGGCCGGGCCGGACACGCGGTGGCCGGACCGGTCCCACGCCATTGGAATCGGAATTTCGAGAGCATCCGCAACTTCATTGACCGCTACTGCCCAATCGTCCCATGTCGCTCCGTCGCCGGGAAGTTCGACACCGGCTTGTTCGAAAAGCGTACGGTTGACGTATGGGCCGGTTACCGTGAGCTGGGTCATGAACCCGGAGATCGATGCGTCATCGCCAGTCTTGCGCAGCCATTTCAGGAATGGTCCGAAGTTGCTTTCCCAGTATGCAGGGTCGGAAATATAAGGCGTGAGATCCAGATAATGCTCTGCCAATCCGCCGAGATCTGTAACGCGGGCAATGTCCGGTCCTTCGCCCGCTGCAAGTTGAACGGGAAGGCTTTCGAGAATTGCCTTGTACGGGACAATATCCAGAGTCACCTTGACATCCGAATTGGCGGCTTCATAGCGATCGAGAATGTCGCGCATCACCTCGCCTTCGATGCCGTCGTTGTACCAGGTAATCCGCAATTCCGTTTGAGCCGAGGCAGCCGAGGCCAGTGCCGAGACGGCAATGGCGAATGCAGAAATTGTCATCAGAATGCGTGATTGCATCATCAGTCTCCGTTATTGTTAACGTGGCTAGAAATGCGGACCTGTTGAATGTCATTGTCCGCTGAACATCGCGGCACAATAGAGCAATGTTTGTTCCGTTTTCAATATGCAAACTCCGGGATCTTCCGGGTTCGGGACACGGCCCGGAAACGCCGGATGGTCACGGGCCCACAGGGTGTCGAAAGAACCGGGTATCTCTTCGTCACGGGTCCCCGCTGTTGCGAAACCGTTCCGACCCGGATAGGCATCTCGCCGCGAGTTGAAATCTGGATGCAGGCCGAGCAGGACGCATTGGCGCGGGCCCGGAACAGTGCCGGATCGACAATTCAGGCAAAGCCGCCCGTCGCGTCAATTGAAGGGAAAGAGGTCCCGGAAGATGAAAGTGGATCAAGCGAGGGGGCAGGTCCGTGTGTCAGCAGGCCGTGAACCGCCGGAGTTGTTCGAATGACGGAAATCGTTCTACAGGATGTCCACAAGTCCTACGGTTCCGTAGAGGTAATCCATGGAGTCGACCTGCGGGTCGACAGTGGCGAATTCGTCGTATTCGTCGGTCCGTCCGGCTGCGGCAAGTCAACCCTCCTTCGCATTATTGCCGGCCTCGAAGACGTCACGAGCGGTGACATCCTCATTGATGGTGAATCCGTCCGTCATGTCAGCGCATCCGAGCGCGGGCTCGCGATGGTTTTTCAGTCCTACGCGCTCTATCCCCACATGACCGTTTTCAAGAATATGGCGTTCGGACTCGAAAACTCGAAACTGCCGAAGGATGAGATTGACCGTCTTGTCAGGGACGCCGCCGAGATGCTTCAGATTACCCCTTATCTCCAGAGGAAGCCGAAAGCCCTGTCCGGCGGCCAGCGCCAGCGCGTTGCCATCGGACGTGCGATCGTACGGAACCCGAAAGCATTCCTTTTCGACGAACCGTTGTCTAACCTGGACGCCGAACTGCGTGTCGCGATGCGCAAGGAACTCTCGGCATTGTATCAGAAAATCGGCGGCACGATGATCTACGTGACACACGACCAGACCGAGGCAATGACACTGGCAGACCGGATCGTGGTCCTGCAGGGAGGCGTCGTCGAACAGGCCGGTCGTCCACTGGAGTTGTACAACAGGCCGAAGAACATCTTCGTTGCCGGGTTTATCGGATCACCCAGAATGAACCTGGTGGACGTCATGTCCGCTCCCGGCGCCTTGATGGCAGGAACCAACCGGATCGGGATCCCCGAAATCGACGGGGTTTCGGAAGGCCAGGAATTGACCCTGGGAATCCGCCCCGAACATCTGGAGGTCGTCTCGGGCGATGATGCGGATGTTTCGGCAAGAGTTGACTTTTCCGAGCAGCTTGGTGGCGAGACATATTTCTACTGCTCGGCAGACGGCTTGCCGCAACTGACTGTCCACAGGACCGGTCAACATCCGGTCGAAAACGGCGAAATCATCCATTTCCGGCTCGACCGCACCAACCTGCACCTTTTTGATTCACGGGGTCATGCGATCACGAACGGTTTGGCAACGTGACGCGACCGTTTGGAATTGCCATCGTGGGCACCGGGATGGCAGCGGTGCCCCACGCCCAGGCGTTGAAATCCCTTGATGGTCAGGTCCTGGCAGTCGGTGTTCATTCTCGCGGGCGAGAACGGCGCGAGGCCTTTGGCAATCGTTTCGACTTTCGGCCGATCGAACGGCTCGAGACTCTCCTCGATGATCGGAATGTCGATGCAGTCATTCTGGCAACGCCCCCGAACCAGCGGCAGGATCTGGTCGCGCGCATTTCCGCAGCGGGCAAACATATCCTGTCTGAAAAACCGCTCGAACGGTCGGTTTCTTCTGCAGAGACCATCGTCAGTGCCTGCCGTGAAAACCGGGTCGGCCTGGGTGTCGTGTTTCAGCATCGCTACAGGCAGGCTTCCCGAAAGCTCGTCGACATGCTTTCATCCGGTCGGCTCGGCGCAATCAGGATCGCCCGGGTTGACATACCGTGGTGGCGTGAGCAGCAATATTATGACGAACCTGGCCGGGGGACGCTGGCGCGGGACGGCGGAGGCGTTCTCATCAGCCAGGCGATCCACACGCTCGATCTGCTGCTTTGCCTCGCCGGCCCCGTCCGGGATGTCCAGGCCCTCGCCGTTACGACCGGGTTCCACAGGATGGAGACGGAGGATTTCGCCGTTGCGGGCCTTCGTTTCGAAAGTGGCGCGGCTGCCTCGGTGACAGCCACGACGGCAGCATGGCCGGGAGAGGCCGAGTCGATCATCCTGGACTGCGATCATGCCAGGACAGTCCTGAAGTCGGGTGTTCTTCAGGTTCAATGGCGAAACGGCGACGCGGAGACGCATGGAGACGCGGCCGGTACCGGCTCGGGGTCCGACCCGATGGCATTCCCGTCCGACTGGCACCGGGACCTGATATCCGCATTCGTTGATCGTGTTCGGACGGGCAAGCAGCCGGAGGTTACCGGCGAAGACGGGCTGGCGGTGCAGCGGCTGATCGAGGCGATGGTCAGGTCATCGAACGAAGGAAAACGAATCGGAATGAGTCATTCGGGTATCGCGGCGGGACCGGCATGCTGACGCTCGGCGTCATTGGCGTTGAACACCGGCACATTTACGGACAGCTCTCGGGCATGCTGGCGGTTGGATGCCGTTGCAAGGGTTGGTGGAGTGATGGTGAACCGCAACCCGTCGCCGGGTTTCAGAAGCGCTTCCCTGAAATTCCCCGCGTCGACGATCGAAACCGGTTACTTGAAGACCCGGAAGTCGATCTGATCCTGATTGCGGACGTCCCCGTTCTTCGTTCCGGCCGCGCAATCGAGGCCATGCGTGCCGGCAAGGATGTCATGACGGACAAACCCGGTTGCACGACCCTTCAGCAATTGAGCGAACTCCGGAAGGTTGTTTCCGAGTCAGGCAGGATCTGGTCCGTTGATTTCTCCGAACGTTTCGAGGTTCCGGCAGTCACAAGGGCTCTCGAGTTGGTTCGGGACGGCACGATCGGGACAGTGGTCCAGACCGTCGGCCTGGGCCCCCACCGGTTGAACCTCGAGACACGGCCAGACTGGTTTTTCAGGGAACGGGACACGGGGGGGATCCTTTGCGACATTGCTTCTCACCAGATCGACCAGTTTCTCGTGTTCACCGGGTCGGAACGGGCGGAGGTCATGGCTGCAACGATTGGCAATTTCTCGATGCCGGGCCAACCGGGAATGCAGGACTTCGGAGAAATCCTTCTCCGGGGTGACCGGGGCCAGGGGTATATCCGCGTGGACTGGTTTACGCCCGATGCCCTGCCCAACTGGGGTGATGGAAGACTGACGATTCTTGGCACCGATGGCTACATTGAACTCCGAAAGTACGTGGATGTGGCTGGGCGTGCCGGGACCGACCATGTGTTCATTGTCAATGGCGAACGCTGCGAACATGTCGACGCAAGCGATGCGGAGCTGCCGTATTTTCATGACCTTGTCCATGATGTCCGGCATCGCAGTGAAACGGCAATGGCACAGGATCACTGTTTCCGGGTGACCGAGCTCGCTCTGACGGCCCAGCAAGGGGCCACGCGCCTCGGTCAACTGGCGTAAGGCGATGGCGCGCCGCATCGCCATTCTCGGCGGGCGCATCGGTGCCGAACACCTGGATGGATACCTGGTGCTTCCGGATCGATTTCAGGTCGCGAGCATCTGCGACATTGATTCCGGGTTGGCGCACCGGCTCGCGGCACGTGCGCCCGGTGCGCGCGCGACAGGCGATCTCGCATCTGTTCTGTCCGACCCCGCAATTGATGTCGTCGATATCTGCCTGCCGCCGGCACTGCATGTTTCCGTCTCGCTGGACGCGATCCGGGCCGGCAAGCACGTCATTTGCGAAAAGCCCGTCGCGGGATGCCTGTTCGACGCCGAAAGGGTGAAAGACGTGGCGGAGGACCGTGGCCGCCTCTGGGTTCCCGTATTCCAGTATCGCTTTGGAACCGGCATTGCCGCGCTTCAACGTCTGAAGTCGGAGGGTTTGCTGGGCAAGCCATTGGTCGGAACTCTCGAAACCCATTGGGACCGCGGAGAAGACTATTACCGCAATCCCTGGCGTGGAACGCGGGCGGGGGAATTCGCCGGAGTGGTCCTGAATCACGCGATCCACATACATGACCTTGTCATGGAGGTATTCGGCCCCGTTACGGAAGTGTCGGCCGCCCTCGACACCAGGACCAATGCGATCGAGACCGAGGATTGCGCGGCGATCTGGATGAAAACTGCTTCAGGCGGACTGGTCACATCATCCGTAACCCTTGGCGCGCAGGGCAATACGTCTCGCCTTCGCCTTGTCTTTGAAAGACTGACGGCCGAAAGCGGGCATTCTCCCTACGCACCCGGGGAAGCCGGCTGGAGCTTCGTGACGCGAAGCCGGGAGAACCGGGTGCGGGTGGACCGGATCGTTGACGAAGTCGACCGTTCACACCTGAAAAACGGCTACGAGGGATTGTTTGACACCGTTGCTGATCGACTCGACGGAATCGATTGCGCGTTGCCGTCTCCCGGCGATGGTGTGCGTTCAATTGAACTCGCAAGCGCAATCTACGAGGCTGCACACACCGGTTGTCGAGTCACGTTGCCGATTGACCGGGACCTTCCGGTCTGCAGGAACCTGATGCCGAACCCGCCTTCCTGATACGGGGGTCAAGGGCCGATTACCCACGCAGGCTGCTCATCTGTCCAACTCGCAGGAAACCCCGTCCTTCGGGGCGGGGAGGAATGCGATGTCGCGTGTTCCATGCATCGGCACCTTCTCCTTCTTCCGGAACGTGTCGAGGGCGTAGCCGTAACCGTCGCCGCGCTGGACGATACGGCAATGCCTGTGCGAGACGCCCTGGACGGTGCCGCCGGCGGTCTGGACGTTGAAGGATCCGGAGGCCCGCACCGCGACGCGCCCCACATGGACGCCCTGC
Organism: Paracoccaceae bacterium; assembly: GCA_963664045.2. Taxonomy (GTDB): domain Bacteria; phylum Pseudomonadota; class Alphaproteobacteria; order Rhodobacterales; family Rhodobacteraceae; genus JAPPHA01. The sequence continues at coordinate 588,446 of CAXXGT010000013.1, forward strand.
CGCTTCCCCGTGGGCACGGTCGCGCGCACGATGTCACCCGTCCTGAAGCCCTTGACGGATTTCTTCGCCATCAGGTAGCCGACGGGGAACCCGAACCGGTTCACGCGCGTGCGCGCATGTGATCCCCGGCCCGTGGCCTTGATACCGAGCACGGGCTGATCCCAGCCCTTCAGCGCGGGCGTCTCCCCCACGCAGGCCGCGTCAAGGGCATGCGTCTTCGGGATCCCCAGCCGCGTCCGGTTGTACTTCGTCCGCCCGCCCGAGGAGCCGGAAACGGGCAGGCCCGTGCATCGCAGCCCTTCGAACAGGACGCGACGGGTGGCGTTGACCGCGGCGGCGTCATGAAGCGGCGCCCTGGCGTCCGCGAGAACCCGCCGCAGCCGTTCGGGTTGCCCGGACAGGAAGCCCTCCACCGGCCAATGGCATTCGGATAAGGTTTTTTGTCGTTCGGATAAGGAAGCCCCTGTGCTTCGGGTGTTTTTCCGGAAGCCGGGGGCTTGATGGTGGTGTGGTTCTGTCAGGCTGGTCTTCGGTTCTGCCACTTGCTCCGTGGTTGGCGTGATTCCCGGTTGTAGCTTCGCCCCGGCCTCTCGCGCTGGATGCATCGGGAGAGGCCGATCATGATCCGCTTGACGGATTGGGCGACCATCTGGCTCTGCCTGAGGAACATGGTCTCGATCTCGCGCCCCAGCAGTCTCATCCCGTTCCTGAAGTTGGTGCGCATGGCTGGCAGGTCATCGTTGGCATCGTGGTTGATGTCATGGTCGCAGCGGTTGGCGAACATGCGTGCGAGGGTGATCAGGGTGAAGGCGGCGTAGAGTTCCTGGCGCACGCCGCGTTCGGACTTCGCGTGGAAGCTCTCGATCACATCCTTTCCGGTCTTGTATCCCTCCTCGACCTGCCAGCGCCCGTGGTAGAGGTCCGAGAGTGCCTGAACGGTGTAGCGGCTGTCGTGCAGGGATGTTGCGAGACAGTATTCGGTATCGGCGGCGGTGTATTTGACCAGGCGGATGCGCAGGCTGCGGCCGCGCAGTTCGGTCGCGTCCCCGGGCGCCTTGAGGGTGATGACGCGATCGCTCTGTTCCGAAGCGATGAAGGCGTCGAAGACGGGGTTGGCATTGCCCTGGAGGCGGAAGACGAAGTTCAGCCTGCGCAGGTTGTGGAGCAGGGCCATCTCGAAGGACCAGTATCCGCGGTCGTAGACGATGACATCGCCTTTTGCGGCATGGTCGAGATGGGTGAGGGCGGCCGTGCGCTCGTTCTCGTGGCTGAAGAGGCCGAAGTCTACGGGCATGCGGCTGTGCAGCCGGTAGAGGGTGCTGATCATGCCCTGGGGGTAGTGGGCATTGTCGTTCGGGGTGCGGTAACCCGAGCGCAGCAGGTCCCGCGGCAGGGTGATCTTCGATCCGTCGACGGCGAAGATGCGGTGTCCCTTCCACAGGGGGTCGTCGGGACGGGTGCGTTTCTGATATGGGGTAGGTTATTCCCTTTCTGTTCACCTTTCAGGCACTATATGTTCGCCTGTTGCTGTTAATCCGTTCCATTGAGTCACGATTCTGGCCTTTCAGGCCGCCCCGTCGGCTTCCCTACGGGTGCCGTTCCATGCATCAGGAGGGATGGATTTCGATTGCCCCGCCACGCTTCCCGAGAGCTGTCTTGTTGCCTTGCGCGAGGAACTCGGCCATCTCTTTCCGGGGCATTTGTCAGAAGAGTTCGTGGCGAACATGGCGGGAACACACGAGCGCCTGGAAGCCTTTTCCCGGCACGGATCCTCCGAGATCCTCGAGGACGGCGTTGCCGATGCAGGCGACCGGCTTTCGGCGGCGATCATGCGCACCGCCTTCGGTTCGCTGGACGACGGCGCGGCCTGCATCGCGCATGACGGGGAGAGCTACCGGCGCGAGGACGTTTCGCGCAAGCGGGTGATGACGTCCTTCGGAGCGATCGAGTACGAGCGACCCCGCTACCGGCGCAAGGGGCGCCCGTCGCTGTTTCCGGTGGATCGGCGCGCCGGGCTGATCGAGAGCTTCTGGACGCCGCGCGCGGCCCGCATCGCCCTCCACCGTCTGGCCCTGCTGCCGCCGCGGGAATGCGTCCGCACCTTCCGTCAGCAGGGCGGGATGCGTCCGAGCGTCGCGAGCCTTGTGCGCCTCTACGAGGCGGCCGGGCGGCGGTGGGAGGAGATCGCGCAGGACGCCCTTGCGCGGATCCGCGACCAGGAGGAGGTTCCGGACACGGCAGCGGTGGCCAGCATCCAGATCGACGGCGTCATGGTGCCGATGCTGGCGGAAGCCCGTGCAAACAAGGGCGAAGGCGGCGTCGAATGGCGGGAGGCGGCCTGCGCCACGGTCTCTCTCGGAACCGCTGAGGGGGAGCTTCTCCGCACGATCCGTCATGGCCGCATGCCGGAGCGGAACAAGCGCCGCCTGAAGGATCTCGTGGTCGACGAGGTGGACGCGATCCTGGCGAAACGCCCGGACCTTCGCTTGGTGACGATCGCGAACGGCGCCCATGACAACTGGCGTTTCCTGGAAAGAGCCTTCCCGGCAGCGGACCAGGTACTCGACTTTTTCCATGCGGCTCAAAGCCTCAAGAAGGCCATGGACCAAGCCTACGGCAAGGACAGCGGGCGCGGGATGCAACGCTGGCGCGCGCTTCGCCGGACACTGCTCACCGAACCCGGGGGTGTCGACCGGGTGATCGCGTCTCTGCGCTACCTGAGCCGCCGGCGCGCGCCCTCGGTCTCCGGCGTCGTCGGCTATTTCATCAACAATCGCGAACGCATGGATTACGCCACGTACAGGGCTGAGAACCTGATGGTTGGAAGCGGAATCGTGGAGGCGACGAACAAGCTTCTCGTCACGCAGCGGCTCAAGGGGTCGGGCATGACCTGGAGCATGTCAGGCGGCGAGGCAATCCTCTCGTTGCGGGCATTGGTGATGTCAGAACGCTTCGATGCAGCGTGGAAAATTCTAGGCCCATACTGGCAAAGTCACGACGACACGGAAAACCCCGAAATTGTCCCCATATGAGAATCGGTCCCGTCGGGACTGTGGGCGAGGATTTCCCTGTGCAGGGTCTTGAAGGCGGCTTCGTCGAGTTTCTCGCGCGCCTCGCTGGCCGAGGACGCCGCCGGCGGTTCGTCCTGGGGCAGGGCGATGTCGGACTGCTGGCATTGTTCCCACAGTTCGCACAGCGTCGCACGGTAGCCCTGCCGGCGCGGTGCGACGACCAGACGGAAGACGAACAGCATGATCAACAGGGTGGAGAACACGCGGCGGCGTTTCTGCCAGCGGGCATCCTCGCACTCCGCCACGGCGGTGGCGGCGGCGACAAGGGTCTCCCACTGCCGGGTGAAACGGCGGTCGCTGCCACCAGAGCGCCCGCGTTCGGTCCGGCTCGGCGGTTTCGCGGGCCGTGCCGCATCGCGGTCGCCGCGCAGGATTTCCTTGCTGTCCGCGCACAGCGGCAGAACGTAGACACCCTTGATGGACTTGCCCTTGTCGCCACCGGTCGCGCCGATGCGTTCCCAGTTGGCGGCACGGTAGCACGTGGCCCTGAAGCGATCCTCCTCGACGAAGGTCTCGCACAGGACCGGCCTGTAGCCATGAAGGCTCTGCCAGTCGTCGCCAAGGCGCCGCATCGCCAGGGACAGACCACAGGAGGCAAGGTTCTTCGAGTTCACCCAGGGAAACACCAACCAGCGCGAATTGGTCACCACGAGGTGCCGGTTGCGGTCCCTGGTCCGGTCGCTCCATCCGATCCAGCGTTCCCGGCACGGCAGCGACCTGGCCGACGCATCGAACAGCAGGCAGCCCAGCCTGCGGCCCCGGCGGTCCGTCAGGAAGTAGCGGTGATGGGAATGTTCCCATTATAGCGGATGTGCGCCCCGAAGGGGCGGCGGTAGCCGAGATAGTGGTGACGGTCGACGAAGGCGTTCCACAACTGGCGCCCCTCGGTGTCCGTGACCACCTCGAGGCCCAGGGGTTGCAACTCCTTGAGCGGCGCCGAAACCGGCGGCGCGGGGTCCGATGCCGAACCCCAGACCGGCTTGTTGCTGTTCGCCCGGACCATGTTCTGCCGCTTCTCCGGCAGACGCAGGATGCCGTGCCGCTCGAGATGCTCCAGCATCCCCATGCAGGCACCCACCTTGTCGTCGCCTTTCGCCGTCACCCAGTCGAGATGCTCGCAGATGATCCGGCAGAGCTCCTTGCGGCTCTCGTTCGGCAACAGGTCAACCGTCTCCTGGACTTCGGCGATCTGGCGCCTGGTCAGCCGGCGGCCGGAGAAGGTGGTCGAGTGCAGGGCGGTGATTCGCGGATCCATCGCATGTGCTCCATGATGACAAGCACAGCATGCATATTCGCGAAAGGAAGACAACCCCTCTGGAGAAAAACTTTTCCTGGTGAATTTCCGCCGTCAAATCAGAATGTTACCGGCCGAGGAAAAATTCGCCGAAGATCCAGGCCTATCCGTATGCCATTGCTCCACCGGCCCCGCACCCTTGACCAGGTTGCAGGACGGACAGGCCAGCGTCAGGTTGGAGACCCGGTCGGACCCGCCCCGGGCCTTCGGGCGAATGTGATCAACCTGGAGCGGTGTCTCCGTTGCGTCGCAATACGCGCATCTGCGGTCCCATTTCTCCAGGAGATACTCCCGGACCTCGTAGCCGGCGAGGGTGCCCTGCTGGGACTCCACGCCCTCGATGTCAGGGCTCTCCAGCGCCTGCATGTCGAAGCGCACCGTCTCGCACCGGATCCCGGTCACGGGCGCGAGCCTCCTGAAACGTTCGGTCCAGGACAGCACGTTGTCCGCCCGCGACTGCAGCGACGGCGCGAGCCTGCGTCCCGGGCGCCGGTTCAGGAACCGCTTCTTCCGATAGCGCAGGTTCGCCGAGCGCCGGCGTCTCCGGTAATTCGCCCGTTGCTGCATCGACTTCCGGATCCGCGCGCCCCTGTGCTCGATCTCGGCAAGGGACAGGACCGCGCCGTCGTCTTTCACCAGCGCCAGGCCGGTCCTCCTCGATCCCGGATCGATCTTGAGATCCAGGGGCTGCGTCTCTCCTCCGGTCCTGTCCCGGAGCCTGATGGTGAACGGATAGAGGCGGACCACGACGGCGCGCCCCGTCTTCAGAAAAATCCTCGCCCGCGCCGGATGACACGGCATCAGCGGGTCGCCCCGCCGGTCGAGAACGAAAACGCGGCTTACGCCGCACTGGGAGTCGCCGGAGCTTCTCCCGTGACGCCGGCCATGGCCGGGCTCCTCTCGCACATCTTGCACATCCGCGTTTGGATTCGTCCCGTTTCGTGCCTGACCCGGCGTGTCTGCTGACGAACCTTCCAGGGCCTGGCGCTGAGGAAGCACGCCAGGGTGGGTCTTGAACGCATGATGCAAGGTAGATCGGATGGAAGTCTCCTTTCTCGTGCTGGTCAGCATGGGCTTTCAGGGCTCTCGCCCTTCAAGCCCCTCCCTGCAGGGAGGGGTCGCTGACGACGACAGGTACCGGGTGGAGACAAGCGATTATCTGGTGCCGACGCCGTGCCGTCGGTGAATCTGAGTTAGCGGCGCGGACCTGACGACTTGATGTAGACTTGGGACATGTAATCGGGGTCGTTCACTGCCCCGCCCTGGGCGGAATTCCCCTTCTTGATCTGGTCGACGACATCCATGCCGGAAATGACGCGGCCAAAGACCGTGTATTGACCGTTCAGGTGCGGAGCATCCGCAAACATGATGAAAAACTGCGAATTGGCGCTGTCCGGATGGGCCGCGCGCGCCATGCCGGCCACCCCGCGCGTGTACGGTACGTTGGAGAATTCGGCTTCGAGGTTCGGTTCGGCAGAACCGCCGCGTCCCGCGAGGGATCCATCGTTTCCTCCCCGCACGCCGAACTTCACGTCACCCGTCTGGGCCATGAACCCTTCGATGACCCGGTGGAAGACGACATTGTCGTATTGGCCGTCGCTTGCCAGGTACTTGATTCGGGAGACGTGATTCGGAGCGTGCTCCGGCAGGAGTTCCACTTCGACGGTTCCAGTGGTTGCCCCGGCAACCTCAATGACAAGCACGTTCTCGTCATCGGCCGCCTCGGACATCGTGGCGGCTGCACCGATAGCTGTAGCCATGACCAATTGCACAATTCCTTGTTTCACGTGCCTACCTCCTGCCAAACCTCTGACGACCACGTTCGACAGAACGATGGGACATCTGCAACCCGGATTCGCAAAAGTCAATTCCGCCATCCATCCGGGATTGCGTACGGACATGTTGCGGTCGAGGTACTGCCAACGAACCCGGCAGCTGCCCGGCAGATTCTAGTAAAACGGCAACTTCAATGCAAACGGGCGGCGAGGTCGCCGGGTTTGCGGGCCGTATCAGCCGATGTCAACCGATCCCCGAACCGGCATTGCTCCAATTGTGTCCGCGACGATGACGGTCGATTCAGCATGCCGCAACCGGCAGGTCGTCTTCAATGTAAGCTTGGATGATCTGCCGAAAATCATCCTCGGCCCTAAATCCAAGACTGACTGCACGATCGGTCGAAAATTCCTCCGGCCAGTTGGAGATGATCGATTCGATGAACGGATCTGGCTCCTCCCGAATCAACTTGACGATATCATTGCCGGCAATGTCTCGAAGTGCCTCGATCTGATCACCGATGGAACAGGACAACGACGGCATGTTCAGGACGCGCCGGCCCTCCAGCCGTGCAAGATCCAGTTCAGAGGCATGGACAAAGAACCGTGCGGCCGAACGCGGCGACGCGAGCATGTGCCTGACGGTTTTGGCGAGAGGCAAGACGGCCTCTCGACCGTTGAGTGGTTCTCGAATGATGTCGGAGAAGCAGGACGACGCGGCGGCGTTTGGCAAGCCGGGTCGGACGCAGATCGTCGGCAATCGTAGCGACACGCCGTCAACAAATCCCTTTCTGCTGAAATCGCTGACGATCAGTTCCGCAGCGACTTTCTGTGCACCGTAGGATGTACGGGGCTCGCAAATGAACTGGTCGCTGACGGGCCCGTCAAATGGAGGGCCGAACGCGGCGGAGGAAGATGCAAAAACCAGCCTGGGTCGATATCGGCCGGCGCTTGCCACATGTTCGATTCTGAGTGAGTCAAGCAGTGTCCACAGGGCAAAGAGGTTGACCTGCCATCCCTTGTGAAAATTCCGCTCGGCGTCGCCGGAAACGATCGCGGCAAGGTGCATGATGACGTCGGGGCGCTTCGCCGCCAGGGAATCGATGGAATCCCTGTCGGAAAGGTTGCCGACGATACGTTGCGTACACTGTGCTCCGTCAGCCGGAAACCGAAGGTCAAAAAGCGTCAGATCGGTTACGGGCCGACCAACCAGGCCTTTTTCGTTCAGGCGGTGAGCAACTTTCTGGCCGATCATTCCACCGCCACCAATAATCAACACTCGTGTCATCGCGATTCCCGTTTTCCGGATGGATCCATTCGTCCGTGATTTCAGTTTCCATGTTCTTTGACTGGAACTGTACCCGCCGGTGGCAAGAATGGGAACCGGCAGACCTGCGCAGCATGCCGGCGAAAATATGATGGATGCAATGCGACAGCCGTTTGCATGCGCGTACCGGGCATTTTATGGGACCGCGGGCTACGTGGGTCTTGGCCACGGCCAGTTGGTCGTATCAAGCCAGGATGCAAGCCGGTGTCGCCAATCCGAACGACGGGGATAAGGGAATGGCCCAGCTCACGCTGATTATCGGCAACAAGAACTATTCAACCTGGTCGCTCCGTCCCTGGCTGGCATTGAAACACGCGGGACTTCCCTTTGATGAAAAACTGATCCGACTGGATGACGAGAACTTTCAACAGATTGTCGCGGACGTTTCTCCTTCGCGGCGGGTTCCGGCTCTGGTGCACGGGGAGACGACCGTCTGGGAAAGCATGGCAATTCTCGAGTACATCCACGAACTGGCCCCTGGTGCGGGACTATGGCCGCGGGATCGTGAAGCCCGTGCAATGGCGCGTTCGGTATCGAATGAAATGCACGCCGGTTTTGCGGCGATTCGCAGTTCCATGCCCATGAACCTCCGCCGCCAGGACCTCAAGGGAAAGGGAAGAGGCCCGGGAGTTGACAAGGATGTTTTCAGAATATGCGAGATCTGGCGTGATTGCCGCTACCGGTTTGGATCCGGAGGGGACTTTCTCTTTGGCCCGTTCGGGGCTGCGGACGCCATGTTTGCCCCCGTGGTGACACGGCTTGACACCTACGGGGTTGAGGTCGACAGGATCTGTGAAACTTATTGCAGGGCCGTCCTGACGTATCCGGCGTTTGTCGAATGGCGTGAAGCGGCGCTCAAGGAACCCTGGATTGTGCCTGAGGACGAAGTCCCCGCGGGCCGTTCCCGCCCCGAAGGCGTTTGCTCCTGAACATGCCGAAGGGACAGGATAGCGGACCGACCCGGGGACAACCTGTCCGACAAGGCGGCACGTAATCTGCTCTCAGGGGACCTCCGGTTTTTGTTCGATGCCTGGGGGCAGGAACGAACCGGCCCGGAAAGCTTGGGGTGAGGACGGGATGACCCGCTCATGACCGTCACCCGAGCCGCATGATTGCCCTGGATCCCTCGAGTTCGAATTCAGAGTTCCACGACCTCGTGCTGTTCGGCCGAAAGTTGTGCGGCGTGGCCGATCCTCACGGCTTCGATCCCGTCGGTCATGGTGACTTCCGGTTTGCGCCCCGACAGCACTGTCTCCAGGAACAGGCAATGCTGGAAGTACGTTGCCCCGTTGTGGTCACCGGACTCGAGAAGGACCGGATCGACCGGAATGCCGTACTCTTCCTGATCCTGCCGTGATCTCGGGCTGATGACGATTTTCGAAACAGGCGGCGGCCCCAGGCGGTCGGGCCAGAAACGCGTCGGGCCGGGAATGAAAACATCGATGCGCCCTTCGGGGCCGACCGCGGTAATTTCTTCCTGGAACCGAGACCCTTCGGAAAACATGCACAGATCAAGCATCGCGCGGACACCGCTGGCGAAATCGACGATGACAAACGCGTTGTCGTAGATGTCTGACGGGGAGCCACCTACGGATTCGGTCAAATGATTGACGTCCTGCCCGGCGGAGGCCATGACCCGGACCGGTCGGTCGCCGGTGGCGTGGCGCATCAGGTCGAAGAAATGACAGCATTTCTCGACCAGTGTTCCCCCGGTCAGGCAGGAAAGCCGGTTCCAGTTTCCCACCTTGGGCAGGAACGGAAACCTGTGCTCACGAATGGTCAGCATTTTCACGCCACCGGTCGCGGCGTTCATTCTTTTGAGGAACTCGGCAATTGGAGGCATATAGCGGTATTCCATCGCGACCCACACCGGGGATGCAGTCCTCTCCGAGACCTTCCGTGCCCTGGCCAGCTGCTCCGGAGAGGTGAATAGCGGTTTCTCGACTATCACCGGTACCGGTTTCATGCTGATGACCGCTTCGAGCTGATCCAGATGCAGGTGGTTCGGGGACGCGATCAGAATGGCGTCAAGTGCAGGGGTCTCGATCAACATCTCCAGAGATTCGGCGACAGCCGCGTTTGGCACCAACGCTTTCGTTTTGGCCAACATTGCCGGTTCAGGATCAAATACGGCGGCAATTTCGGTTCGGGGTAACAGGGAAATGTTACGGATGTGTTCCTGTCCCATCATTCCGCAACCAATGATTCCGTATCGAACGATTTTCTTCATTCCCGATACTGGTCTCGCGGGCAGCGGCGAACGTGCCAATGGACCGTTGCGCCGTGACGAACGCACCCGGGTTGAATAGCCGGGAGCGTCATTCTGGTTGCAAGAGAAATCTCCTGCAAAACTTGATTGATGTCGAGAGAGGTCATGGCAAGCCGGTGATTGACTGGTCGCTGCGTGCAAAACAGGGAACACCATGTCCCAACACGACTTCAAGGCCCTTGTCGACGGGATCAAGGCACATTTGGGGAAGGACGACCAGTTCAATTGCGAGATCCTGCGCGGCATCCGCAGGACGATTTGAAGACCGGAGCGTCCAAGAACGAACGCACCGGTTGCGACGGACGGTCCCTCGTGACCTGCGTGAAGGAGTCGGGTCGTCGTGTCCGCGGAGGCCGGGACGGGTTGTCCGCAAGCGGTGCGGTCGAGCGCTACTTCTGCTCGGAGAAGACCTGGTTTCGGCGTTTTCGGAAATATACCCGCAGGAGGGTGTCGAGCCGCAAGGTGAAGCAGGCCGCCGACGGGTGCATGGTCACGGCTTCTCGATCTCGATGATTTCGAACGGAGCGACGGACTGTTCTCGGCATCGTCGACCTGGCTCACCTTTTGAGCAACGAACGTCCTTCCTTGAACACGTGGATCTTGTCTCGCGCGGCTGACAGTCTGACAATTTCGCCCCGGATCTCGCGGTGAATGCCCGGCAACTTCGCAATAATCGGTGCGTCGCGTTCCTTTTGCTCAAAATACAGCAGGGTTACCTCTCCCAGTGCTTCCGTAATCGCGACTTTGCCTGAATAACAATGTTCGTCTTCAGTCAGCTCGAAATCTTCTGGTCGAATTCCGACATTGACGCCCGCGCCCTGCAGGTCGTCTCCCGTCGAAACGGATGAATGCGCCTTGCCGCCGCCATCCAGTTCAACAACGGTCTCCGTTCCCGTGGAAGTGATTTTTCCGGGCATCAGGTTCATCGAAGGGGAACCAATGAACTGCGCCACGAATTCGTTCTCGGGCTTTTCATAGAGATCCAGTGGCGTACCGACCTGGGCGATGCCACGATTTGCAAGAACGACGATACGACTGGCGAGCGTCATTGCCTCGACCTGGTCATGCGTTACGTAAATCATGGTGGAATCTGGCATGCTTTCCTTGAGCTGGGCAATCTCGATCCGCGTTGCAACGCGGAGCCCCGCATCAAGGTTCGACAACGGTTCATCAAAAAGATAGACCTTCGGATCGCGCACGATGGACCGGCCAATGGCGACACGCTGGCGCTGGCCGCCCGACAAGGCTTTTGGCAGGCGATCCAGGTAGGGTTCAAGTTGAAGAATCCGGGCCGCATTTTCGATGGTCGCATCGATTTCCTGCCTGGATTTCTTTGCGATTTTCAGTGCGAAGGCCATGTTGTCGCGCACGGTCATATGCGGATAAAGCGCGTAGGACTGGAACACCATCGCAATTCCGCGCTGGGCCGGCGGTACGTCATTGACGACCTGACCGTCAATTTCCAGGGTACCGCCAGTGATTTTTTCAAGCCCGGCGATCATCCGCAAGAGTGTGGATTTCCCGCAACCCGAAGGTCCGACAAAGACGATCAATTCGCCCTTTTCGATTTCGAGATTGATATCTTTCAGGACGTTGACATTGACGCCGTAGGTCTTGTCGATATTAGTCAGTTTGAGATCAGCCATCTGTCCAAGTCCTCAGGGCTTTGCCGCTATCACGAGTTGCCAGGGCCCAAGGGCCAGGCGCTTTCCAACAAGTTCTGAAACCGCGCCGAGTTCGGCGCCGAGAGGCGTCCACTCCCCTTCAGGAAGTTCAACCGGGTTCGTTTCGTTCGCCAGGTTGAAAGCGCAGAAGATTTCCTTTCCCTTCCCGACGCGCGTGAAGGACAAAACGCCTTCCGTCACTGCCATTCCAACCTGTTTTCCCGTTTTCAAGGCAGGGTGTTTCCGGCGGAAAGCGATCGCGTGCCGGTAGTGGTGCAGAATGGCCTCGGGATCTTCCTCCTGCCTGTCCACGGCCTTTTCAACCTGTGCCGGGCTGACAGGCAGCCAGGGTTTGGCTCTGCCGAAGCCCGCAAATTCATCCTGTATTTCCCAGACCATCGGGGTTCGGCAGCCATCGCGCCCCTTGAAGCCCGGCCAGAACTCAATGCCGTAGGGGTCTTTCAGGTCTTCGAACGCCACTTCTGCTTCCGCTAGACCCAGCTCCTCGCCCTGGTAAATGCAGGCCGATCCACGCCAACACATCATCAGCGTGGTCATGGCCTTCAGTCCCTCCCGAGGCAGACCCCAGCGGGTTGCGTGGCGCACCGTGTCGTGGTTGGAAAACGCCCAGCAGGGCCAGCTGTCCGATGCCACGTCGTCGAACCTCGTCATGATGGACGAGAATTCCTCCGCCGTGGGGCAATCGTTGGTCAAGAGTTCGAAGGCATAGCACATGTGCATGAGGTCATCGCCGGCGGTGTACTCGGCCATGAGTTCCAACCCCTTTTGGGCATCGCCGACCTCGCCGACCGCGACCGCCCCATACGGTTCCATGACCGCGCGAAGCCTCCTCAGGAAGGCCAGGTTGTCGGGGTGGTTCTTGTCGTGGAGGTGAACCTGATGGTTATAAGGGTTCACCTGCGGGGCAATGGTGGCGTTCCGCAGGTCAGGTGGCAGGGGCGGGTTGTCGCGCAGGGCTTCGTCGTGCATGTAGAAGTTGATGGTATCCAGGCGGAAACCATCGACGCCACGATCGAGCCAGAAGCGGGCTATGTCAAGCAGTTGGTTCTGAACGTCCGGGTTGTGGAAATTAAGATCAGGCTGCGAGATCAGGAAGTTGTGCAGGTAGTACTGCTGGCGCCGGCCTTCCCAATGCCAGGCCGAGCCGCCGAATACCGACAGCCAGTTGTTGGGCGGAGATCCATCCGGTTTCGGATCGGCCCAGACGTACCAGCCGGATTTCGGGTTCGATGCATTCTTGCGGCTTTCCGCAAACCACAGGTGCTGGTCGGAAGTGTGCGACAGCACCAGGTCGATCATGACGCGTAAGCCCAATTCATGCGCATGGGTCAACAACCTGTCGAAATCGCCCAAGGTCCCGAACATCGGATCGACGTCACGATAATTGCTGACGTCATAGCCGAAGTCCTTCATTGGCGACGCGAAGAACGGCGAAATCCAAAGCGCATCGACGCCGAGCGAAGCGATGTGGGAAAGGCGTTCGGTTATGCCGGCCAGATCACCGATCCCGTCACCGTTGGAATCCCGGAATGAGCGCGGATAGACCTGGTAGATGACCGCGCCGCGCCACCAGTCGGGATCGGACTTGTTGTCCAAGGTACCGGTTGTTTGGATCTGTACGTTCATCGGTCAGGACGTCTATTTCACTGAACCGGCGAGCAAACCGCGAACCAGGTAGCGTTGCATCGCGAAGAATACGACCAACGGAATGGCGATCGAAACGAAAGCGGCCGTTGCGAGAATTTCCCAGTTGCCTCCCCGGGTGCCAAGCAGCTCTACGATCCGGTTAGTCATCACCGTGGTTTCGCCGGTCGCGTCAATCAGGAACACTTTCGCTACCAGCAAGTCGTTCCAGGTCCAGAGGAACTGGAAGATCGCGAAGGAGGCGAGCGCAGGAAAGCTGAGCGGCAGGATGATCCTGGTGAAGATCTGGAAGTCGGTGGCGCCGTCAACCTTGGCGTTTTCGATGATGTCCCTGGGAAGGCCGACCATGTAGTTCCTGAGCAAATAGATCGCCAATGGCAGCCCGAAGCCGGTGTGCGCAAGCCAGATCCCGAGGTAGCCCTTGCCGATCCCGATATTCAGATGGAGTTTCAGCAGCGGGATCAGGGCCAGTTGAAGCGGCACCACCAGAAGACCCACGACCATCGCAATCAGGAGTGCGCGGCCCGGGAATTCCATCCACGCCAGGGCGTAGGCCGCGAAGGCTGCGATGACGATGGGAATGACGGTTGCCGGAATCGTCACGGTCAGCGTGTTGAAGAAGGCCTTGGCCATGCCTTCGACGTTCTTTTCGTCAAAGAGCATCTTGTCGTAGTTTGACAGCGTGAAATCCGGCGGCGTGGTGGCAGTGGTGAAGACCCGTGGCAAGCGCTTGCCTTCCTGGCTTTCCGTGGCAGTGAAACGAAAATCCCCGTTAACTTCCATGGTGACGGCGCGGTCCCTGGAAAGTTCCGAGGTTTCCCCGGGACGGAAGGCCTGTGGTGCCTTTGACGACGTGCCCCACATGCTGACGGTGGCTTCGGAACCGCCGAATAGATTGCCAGAGATGACGAACAGTTCGCCCTCCTGCACCTCTTCTCCGCCCAGCCGGATGGCGGGGTTTTGCCGTTCCTGGGCAAACATCGACGACCACCAGCCGCTGCCGGAAATCTGGTCCGCGGTACGGAAGGAGGACACGAACAGACCAACCGTCGGGAAGAGCCAGAGAATGACGAGGAGCACGACCGAGATGTGGACGGCCCAGGTGAGTGTCGACTTGGTGCCTGCGATATTGTCCATCGGCCTACCTCATCTCTTTCCGGGCGTTGGCCACGTTCCAGAACAGGATCGGCGATACCAGCAGCATGATGATGATCGCGCTGGCTGATCCGACTCCCCAGTCATTGGCGCGGAACAGTTTGTCGAACATGTAGTTTGCCAGCACCTGTGTTTGCCACTGGCCGTTGGTCATGGCGAAAACGATATCGAACACCTTGAGAACCGTCAGCGTGATCGTCGTCCAGACCACGACGATGGTTGACACGATCTGGGGCACCTTGATCTGGAAGAAGACCTGGAACGGATTGGCCCCGTCAACGATAGCGGCTTCAACCGTTTCTTCCGGGATTCCGCGCAGTGCCGCCGACAGAATCACCATTGCGAAGCCGGTCTGGATCCAGATCAGCACCACCATCAGGAAGAAGTTGTTCCAGAAAGGCAGGGTCAGCCATTGCTGCGGCTTGCCATAGGCGTATTCTACCGAAAAGACCTGGGCAGAATTGATCAGCGCCAGGATCACGAGCCAGGCACCGAATATCGATAGGCCGATCTGGACAAGGGGCGTGAGCCAGCCTTTTTGGCGTCGATCAGAAGTCAACCGCAATGCGACGATATATATCGCGTAGGCCACAACGGCCGCAAAGCTCAAGAGCATGATCGCCGGCAGGAGCCGCAGAAACAGAAACGACCCGGGTCCCCCCTCGAATTGCAGCCAGACTGCGTTCAGAATGCCGATCTGGGCCTGTTCGACGGGACGTGCATCGTAGATCAGCTTGAAGATCACCGAAGCGCCGACAAAGGAAATCGCCATCGGCATGAAGATTACCGATTTCGCCGCGCTGCCCCAAGCGATGCGGTCGGTCAGCTGGGCGACGAGAAGGCCGAAAGCGGTTGAGGTCGCCGGCACGACGATCAACCAGAACATGTTGTTGCGCAGGGCTTCCCAGAACTTGGGTTCGCCGAACATCTGGCCATAGTTGGCAAGGCCCACGAATGCCCCGTCCTGGGAACGGTCCGTCAGTGAGAGACGCAGCGTCTCGAACACCGGGTAGGCGAGGTAAAGGCCCAGCGCGAAAATCGCGGGAAACAGGAACAGCCAGGGGCGAACCATGTTGGCGCGGTTGATGTTGCGCCCGGCATCGTTGCCGCGAGGCGGGAAAATGAACCTGTCAAGGATCTGGTTCGAAAAATAGAAGTATCCGACGCAGCCGCCAACACCGATGATGATCGTGATCAGACCTTGAACTGCTGGGTGCATGGGGTCCTCCCTTGGCTACATTGGAACCAACAGCCGGCTGATGAAAGACAGGACAGGTTTGAGGACGCCCCGGGAACCCGGAGCGCCCGAGCGTTGCCGGCTACTTCAGCGCATCCCAGGATGCCTGGACTTCGGCAGCGACGTCTGCAGCGGGCTTGCCGCCGGCATAGTCGACCATGCCCGTCCAGAACGACCCCGCGCCAACTCCACCTGGCATCAGGTCGGATCCGTCGAAACGGAACGTCGTTGCGTTGAGCAGAATGTCGTTCATCTTTCTGAGCGTCGGGTCGCCGAACGCTTCAGGATTGACGCCCTTGTGCGGTGTCAGGAAGCCCTTGCGTGCCATCCAGATCTCGTGCGCACGCGGATCCTGGAGGTACGCGATCAAGTCATGAGCAGCCTGGTTTTCATTCGTGATGGTCCATACCGTACCAGCGCCAAGAACAGGCCTGCCGAGATCCTTGCCTTCGTATGCCGGGAAGTAGAAGAAATCCACGTCTTCACCAACAACGGTGCCTTCCGGGAAGAATGCCGGAATGAACGATGCCTGGCGGTGCATGTAGCATTGTGGCGGCGAAGAGAAGAGGCCCTTCGGCGAGTCACGAAAGTCGGTCGAGGCAACGGTGCCGGCACCACCGGCAACATAGGCGTCGTTACGCGCGAAGGCGCCAAATTCTTCGATCGCACCGACAACCTTGGCGTCAGTGAATTTCAGGTCGTTTTCAACCCAGGCGTCATAGTCGGCAGGGGACTGCGTGCGCAGCATCATGTCTTCGACCCAGTCAGTGGCCGGCCAGCCGGTTGCGCCACCTGAACCCAGTCCGATGCACCAGGGCGTGCCGCCATCTGCGACGATCTGGTCGTTCAGGGCCTTGAGGCCTTCCATCGTGGACGGAATTTCGTAGCCTGCGTCCTCGAAGTTCTCGGGGATGTACCAGACCAGGGATTTCACATCGACCTTGTAGAAGAAGCCGTACAAGTGGTCGTTTCCGTCCGCGCCTGCATAGGTGCCCAGATCAACCCACGATTGACCGGCGGCGTAGTTTTCACGGATCCAGTCGGCCGATCCGTCCTGCAACGGGACCAGGAAGCCACGGGAAGCCATGTCGGACGCCAGGCCAGGCTGCGGGAACACGGCGATGTTCGGCGCGGAGCCCGCTTCGGCGTCGACAAGGATCTGTTGCTCGAAGCTGTCCGAACCGACGTAGCTGACGTCGTGTCCGGACTGCGCGGCAAAGTCTGCCAGGACGGCCTCGACCGAATCCTGATCCGGTCCGAGCCATGGACCGAAGACGGTAAGTTTTTCAGCGGTGGCAGCGCCCGCGCCAAGCGCCAGAACAGCTGCGCTCGCAAATAGAACGTTTTTCATCAGGTATCCTCCATTGATGCGCTTTTCAGGATCCGGATCAGACCCCAAGTCTATTCAAAGCGTTTTGAATTTCCCTCATGATTTACAGAAATCGAAGGGAGTCAATGCCCAATACACCCGATTCGCAGCCAATTCGGCCCTGTATTGACCTCTAGAGCGGGTCGGGGGTATCGTTGGAGGAATTGAAAGCGGTTTCAAGTAGAGGACATGAACCTAAAAGAATTCTCGAATTTCCTGGGCCTGTCCCCGACAACCGTGAGCAGGGCGCTGAGCGGCTATCCCGAGGTCAGCGAAAAAACACGTCGGAAAGTCAATGAGGCCGCGCGCATTCACGGATACCAGCCCAACCTGCGCGCACGCGCCCTGGCGTTGGGCAGGTCCTACAGCATCGGCCATGTTCTTTCGTC
Organism: Paracoccaceae bacterium; assembly: GCA_963664045.2. GTDB lineage: Bacteria > Pseudomonadota > Alphaproteobacteria > Rhodobacterales > Rhodobacteraceae > JAPPHA01. The sequence goes on from CAXXGT010000013.1 coordinate 605,658, forward strand.
GAGCAACGGGAATGAATTGGTCAATCCGATTTTCGGGGACTTCATTTCAGGGGCGGCCGAGGCTGGCGCCGCGAGAGGATACAGTATCAACCTGACGATCGCGGACCAGAGGAGCGAGGAGAGCGTTTTCAGGAAACTGAAGGCGCAAGGCAGCGTCGCCGGTATCATATTGCAAAGCCCCAAGGTGCATGACCAGAGAATCGAGTTGCTCAAGGATTTGGGACTGAAATTCGTCGTGCACGGACGTTCATCGGGTGTGTCCATTCCGTATTCGTGGGTTGATGTGAACAACCACCGCGCCTTCGAGCAGGCGACCACTTTCCTGACGCATATGGGGCATCGGCGAATTGGACTGATCAACGGCCGCCAGGATTTTGATTTCGCTCACCGCAGGTTGAATGGGTATCTCCAGGCGCTGCACGCAGCCGGGATCGAGCCGCATTCCGACCTGCAAACCAGCGGCGACATGACCGAAGCCAACGGCTACGCGGCTGCGAAAGCAATGCTGGAGTTGGAAAATCCGGCGACGGCTTTTCTGGCGGCGTCGGTGATGTCGGCGATCGGGGCCCGGCGAGCAATACACGACAGCGACCTGGAGTTGCCGGGAAACGTGTCCCTGATCGCGTACGACGATGATCTGTCCTACCTTTCGAACCGGCAATCGCCTCCCATATTTACGGCGGTTCGTTCCTCGGTCCGCGAAGCTGGCGAGAAAGCCGTCAACTTGCTGATGTGCCAGATCGAAGGCCAGCAAGTCATGAATGATCAGGTGCTGCTGGAAGCGGAACTGGTTGTGGGAATGTCCACTGGACCGAGGGAACGCGTCCAATAGTTCGAATTTCACTTTCGGCACGGTTACATCATCGATCCATCGATCGAAATCCGCAGCGTTGTAAGGAGACTGGCTATTCTACTTCGCCTGCAATTGTCTCTTGGCCATGCCTTGGCGGTTCCGGACGGGATCGCCCTGGCACGACCTCGCGGGGGTGCGGAGCTTGCGGTGGGCCTGTCCTTCGTGACGTTGATCTGGGACCGGGCGTTCGACGCCGGTTGGCCGGTCGAAGGCGTGTCCTTGCAACGTCCCTTGTCACCTGGCCGGGGCCTTGATACCGTTTTCGCCACAAGGCCAGCCAGGATGTGAGCTCCGGATTTCCGGAACGGACGACCTGAACCCGGTTGCCGGTTCCGCAGGTGGTTCTTGCGCAGAAACCGGTCCCTGCACGGGAGTGATGACCAAGAGGAGTGCACAACCCATGTCCGACACTGACACCTACCCTGTCCGGTTAACTATCGACTACCCTGGACAGATGGACCGGGTCTCGACTCTTGTCCGCGTGATCACGGTCCTGCCGATCCTGGTGATTCTCGGCCTGGCCTCCGGGTGGGTGGCCACGGACACGGGTGGCCAAAGTCTCATGGGAGGGCTTTACGTCGCCGTGGCGTTGATGATCGTCTTCTGTCAGCGTTATCCCCGCTGGTGGTTTGAATTCATCCGGGAACTCTCCCGGTTTACGGGCCGGGTCTTCTGCTACCTTCTCCTTCTGACCGACCGGTATCCGTCCACGGTCGACGAACAGTCATACCATCTGGAAATCGACTATCCCGACGTGAAATCCGACCTCAACCGTTGGTTGCCGCTGATCAAATGGCTTCTCGCCTTGCCGCACTACGTACTTCTCGTCGCCCTCGGCATGGTGATGGTCATCGTCACCATCGTGGCGTGGTTCGCGATCCTGATCACCGGATCGTACCCCCGGCCGCTTTTCGATTTTACGGTGGGCGTTTTCCGCTGGTCGGCCCGCGTCATGGGATACGCATTCTGGCTGGTCACCGACACTTATCCTCCATTTAGCTTGAACTGACGGCGGCTTTCCGGTTCCGCGTGAAGACGGCGGCTGGATAGACGCGAAGCAGGTAACGGCGGTCACAATTCTCGATGTGATCGACTATCGATGACGGAGGGGAGACCGAAGGGAACAGCGGCCAATGTAGGCCGCTGCGATAGTCTGGCCGGGAGCTTCAGACCGAGCCTGCGGAGCCGGGGTTTGAGGTCCCTGCCGGATCGGTTACGACGTGGAAGGCCAAAATGGCGCCATTCCGTGGTCGGCAGGTGCACGTCGATTACCTGCAGGTTCGAGATCTTCTCCAACTGTTTGCGGCTGGAACAATGCGCGGGATTCTGCGTGGTTCGCCGCGTTTTTCTTCCTATCGTGTCGATCCTGTTGTTTGGGTCATCCTTTTGTGTCTGTCCCGTTACCACTGGTTTGCGCTGACGGTTTTGCCGTTTCCGGGATCGCTGCGGAACTGGTCCTGCCCCTTGTGCCATGAGCATGACGCTTCGGCCGGAAACAGTTTGCCGTGAGGGGTGGAAGAATGACACCGAGGGAGGACGCAGAGGCAGCCTACGCGGCGGCCCCGCGGTCGAGATTTCGTCTTGTGGAGATGAAGGTTGCGGAACAGGTCGAACTCTCCGACTTGCGATGGTCCGACGTGATCCGCAAGACCTCGGAATTTCCGATGCGGGACAGCGCCACTACACGCCGGGTGCGTTGCTCTTCACGGCTCTTTCCGCGATCAGGGCGATCATTTCGAACATTATGGATGCTGCAACCATCGCGGTGATCTGGTTCGGATTGTCCTTGGTCGGCATCAGGCACACGACGTCTCCCCCGACAATGTTCATGCCCCTGACCGAATGAAGAAGCTCTACGGCTTCGTCGATCGAGAATCCCATGCCCCCGGGCTCGATGTTTGCGACGCCGGGGGCAACGGATGGATCGAGGCAATCGAGGTCGAACGTCACATAAACCGGGTGGCCGTCCAGGCAGTCCTGAATTTCCGAGATCACGTCGGCAATGCCACGCGTGCGCAGATCTGCCATTGTCACGATGTTGTACCCGTAGTCGTACGCCGGCTGCAGCCAGTCGAGAGTTCTCGGATGGCCGCGAAGACCAACCTGTATGGACCGGCCCGGAGCCACTTGGCCCTGGTCGACAAGATAGGCGGCCCAGTGCGCGGCCGATTTCCGTGCGCCGAGAAAATGATCGACCTTCGTGAAGACGTCAGTGTGGGCATCAAGGTGCAGGAGAGAGACCGGCTGCCCCCCCGCGATCCGTCCTCTGCCAAGCGCCTGGAGTATTCCACCGGTTATCGAGTGGTCGCCGCCGATCGATACGGGGCGGGCTCCTGACCGGTCTATCCGCTCGAAGAAGGACGTGATTCTCTCGATGCAATCCTCATTGTCGTTTGCTCTCGGCAGGGGCACGTCTCCGACGTCGCAGATCCTTGCCGATGACCAGGGGTCGAAACCGAAGGAACCATGAACCCGTCGTTGAAGGGCCGAGACATTCCTGACAGCTCGGGGCCCCAGATGCTGATCTCTTTCCGTGGTCCCGTTTCCCGTCGAATGAGGGACACCCGCGAGAACGATGTCGTGCCCTTCGGGTTCGGCGGCCGTACATCGGAACAGCGTCGGAATCCCCCACCAGTAGAGATTGTTCATCATGCTCACATCGTGCTCTGTCGCCATGCTGACCGTCCCAAGTTGTTTGAATGGCTGCCTGGATCGCTGTCCCGAACGGTGTCTGGCCTCAGGTTCCGCAAAACGTCTGGTGAACCATTTCGTCGTCTTGCGCCGGTCGTTCCAGGTCCGAATACTCCGGTTGTTCCCTGTAGGGCGATTTCAGGGCGTCAACCAGCCGGTGAAATCCCGCGTAATTGCCGGCCATGGCACCACGAATCGCTTCCTCCACCCGGTGATTTCGCGGTATGAGAATCGGGTTCACGCGTTGCATGGTGGCGACCCTGTCAGCTGCAGGTGAGGATTCTGACGAGAAGACGGCTTTCCAGCTTTCAAACCAGGAATCGGCAGCCGATGAATCGGCGAAGAGCTGACGAAAAGAATCTGGTAGATCATGGTCGGTGGGTTTCCGAGCTTGGACCAGTCCGCCAGCAACCCCGGCCAGTTCCCTGAAGAAGCCGGTAAAGTCGACCTTTTGTGCCGCCATGACAGAAAACGTCGAATCAATGAATTGATTGATGCTGTCATCTTCCCGACCGTCGTCCAGCCCCAGTTTTCTTCTGAAAACGGCAGACAGTTCGGACGAAAACTGGACCCCGAATTCCGAAAGAGCCCCACGGGCTTCCGCCAGGGCCGATTCCTGGTCCGTGGCATCAAGGAGCGGCAGCAATGTTTCCGCGAATCGCGCGAGATTCCACTCCGCGACGGCCGGTTGGTTGACCCAGGAGTAGCGGCCCCTGTGATCAATCGAACTGAAGACCGTTCCGGGATGGAATGCTTCCATGAATGCGCAGGGCCCGTAGTCGATCGTCTCGCCGGCAATCTGCATGTTGTCGGTGTTCATGACACCGTGGATGAAGCCAAGCCCCATCCAGCGGGCTATCAACGACGCCTGGCGCCGGATGACTTCGTCGAGGAGCCGGCGGTAGGGCGGTCCGGTGTCTCCCGCACCAGGAAAATGCCGCTCGAGAGCGTAGTCGGCCAACGCCCTGACGCCGTCCCGGTCACTTCGGGCGTGAAAATACTGGAAAGTTCCGACACGGACATGGCTTTGGGCAACCCGGGTGAGAACCGCCCCGGGGAGCGGTTGTTCCCGGTAAACGGTTTCGCCGGTGGCGACGGCCGCCATTGATCGCGACGTGGGGACACCAAGCGCTGCCATGGCTTCGCTGACGATGTATTCCCGGAGCACGGCCCCGAGTGGGGCCTTGCCGTCGCCCATGCGCGAAAATGGAGTACGGCCGGATCCCTTGAGCTGGATGTCGCGGCGGATTTCGTCCGGCCCGACGACTTCACCGAGCAACAGGGCCCGGCCGTCCCCGAGTTGCGGAACCCAGCCGCCGAATTGGTGACCGGCATAGGCCATCGCAATGGATGCCACCGCGCCAGGAAGGTCCCGGCCGGAAAGCATCGCGAGACCCGCAGCCGATTCCAGCCAGCCGGGATCAAGACCGATCTCCGCCGCCAACTCGTGGTTCAACCGGATCAGGTGTGGATCAGGCGCCCGGTCCGGCTGCACGCGCGCGAAGAACCGCGGCGGCAGCCGGGAATAACTGTTGTCAAAAGGAAGGTGCTGCATTGGTGCGCCTGACCGGCTGGAAGCCTCGCTGCAAACGGCAGGTGGAGTCGACATCCTGCCGGCATGCCCTGTTTTCACGTTTTCTCGGCTCTCCAGATGACCGGAAACCAGTCCTCCCTGAGTTGCTCTCCTTCGGTCATACCATGACCTGGGAACGGCGGCGATGTTCGACCAGGGCGGGATACAAAGCGCGCGTCGTCGCCGAACCAGCGCAGTGAAAGAACCCGGCGCCGTTGACTGCCGGGATTCCCCCGGGCACCGTGCAATGTCCGGAAGTGAAACAGGACGGCATCACCGGGTTCCATCCGCCATTCGAGGACACGCATGTCCTCGGGTGAAACATCCGGGTCCGGTACGGGAATCCAGTCCCCGGCCTCGCCCTTGTCATAGAAGTCGCTGTCGTCCGCCCAGCTGACCGGCCTGACCATGCGTTCCCACCGGTGGGAACCCGCGATGAGACGCAGGCTGGCCGAGTGAACCGCATCGACCGGGATCCACAAGCTGACGGTCTGGTCGCTGTCGACGAAATAATAGGGCGCGTCCTGATGCCAGGGGGTCGCCTTGAATGTTCCGGATTCCTTGACCAGCACGTGGTCATGGAAGAAACGTGCCGTGCTCGAATTCATCACGCGAGCGGCGATTTCACCTGCGCAACTTTCCCTGACCATCCTTTCGAACTCCGGGATACGGGTCCAGTTGCAATAGTCGTCGAAGAAACGGCCTTCACCGTCATTGACGGCGTTTTCCGAGGCATAGGGACCGGGGTTTTCAAGATTCCTGGCTATCCCGGCTTCAATCGTCTCGATCCAGTCGTCGAAGACTCCTCTCAAAATGATGGCGCCGTCGCGGTCATAGGCCTTGATCAATTCGTCAGCAATCATCCCGGGCGCCTGTTTTCCCGCGGACCGTGGTCCATTTGTCGAGCAGGTGGCGAGCAGTCATCAGGTCAAGATGTGCACCGCCGCCATTCTTGTACAGAGTGATCTCGTCACGCGAGGTGCGTCCGATCCTGCCCGCGACGAGATCGTAAAGATCGCCCAGAATCCGGTCTCGCGTAATGACCCCGGCCTCCAGCGGAATGATGATCTCGCCGGACTTGCCGAGCGTTGTCTCGAGGCTGTCGACGAACAGGCTGGAGCGCAGGATCGCGTCGTCGTCTACTTCACGCGTATCGGGCCGGAAGGATCCGATCAGATCGAGGTGCTGCCCGGGTTTCAGCCAGCGGCCTGACAGGACCGGTTTCGCGGACATGGTTGCGCAACAGATGATGTCGGCCTCGGCAGCCGCAGCCTCGATGTTCGTGACAATTTCGATGTCTGCCAGCGACGAGCACTCGGCCTTCATGTCTTTGGCCCGGGCAATCGTCCGGTTCCACACCATGAAACGAGATTCCTGAAAGTGACTTGCGTACGCATGGACTAGGGACCTCGCGACCGTGCCTGCGCCAATGATCAGGACTGACCGCGAGTCCTTTCGGGCCAGCAGTTGGGCGCCGAGAAGGGAATCCGCGGCAGTTTTCCACCTGGTTACCTGGTGAAAATCAAGGAATGCATCCGGTACGCCCGTCCTGTCGTCGAAAAGGGTGACATTGCCATGAATCGTTGGAATGCCGAGGTCGTCGTTTCCCGGGAAGACGGTGGCGAACTTGACCACGGAGCCGAGGCCGTCAATCCAGGCTGAACGCAACAGCAGTCCGTCGCGTCCTCGCAGCACCAGGTTGTCCGCAATGCTTGCCCGTGGCAGGGTATGCCCGCACCTGATCGCATCGACGACTTCACTCCACTCGAGATGCGGTTCGATCGAGTCATGGTCGACCAGGGCAACATCCATCTCAAGACCCGCCTTCATCGGGATAGGCTTCCTCCCTGACGAGGAGACCATGGTTCACCAGGCATTCGGCGAATCCTGACGGAGTTTCAAACACATGTCCCTGCCACCCGCGACTCGTGGCGGCAAGGATGTTCTCGTCCCGATCATCCGTGAAGAGCAGCCGTTCGGGGGTGTGTCCGCATTCCCGTTCGACGATCCGGTAGATCTCGGGCTCCGGCTTGAGGCACCCCAGTTCGCCGGAAATGAACCGTAGGTCGAACTCCCGGAGGAAAGGCATTTCCGCCTCCGCGATCCTGATGGTGTCCTTGCCGAAGTTGGAAAGGGCGAAGACCGGTACGCCGCGGCTCCTGAGTGCGCGGAGCAAATGAACGGAATGTCGATGAACCGGCCTGAACATTTCGATCCAGCGATCGTGCCAGAGACGGATTTCGTGGGCAAATCCCGGATGAGACTCTGCGGTCCGGTAGACCGTCTCCCGGAACGGTGCGCCGCGATCCATGCTCGTATTCATGGCTTCGATATCAACACTGTCGAACAACTGTCTGCGCCGCTCGGGACCGATAACGCGATCGAACATCGCCTCCGGCTCCCACCCGACAAGCACGTTCCCGATGTCGAAAACGACGGCTGACACGCTGGCCTGATCGCTGCTCAAGGCCATCGCCAGGCTCCGGAAATCGGTGCCGGCATGCGGTTCCGTGGATCAGGCCCGGCAAGCCCGTTGCCGGGGATGATGAGGTCCCGGCGGCGCACGCTACCCCGCGTGAAGTTGTTCGGCGTGATGGCGGACATGATCTTCCATGAATGAGGCGACAAAGAAATAGCTGTGATCATAGCGTTTGTGCATGCGAAACTCTGCATCCTGGCCGACCGACGAGATGGCGTCGGCCAGCGCCGAAGGCGCGAGGTGTTCCAGGAACGGGTCAGCTTCACCCTGGTCGATGAGTATCCGTCCAGGATACCCTTTCTTCCGCATCAGCACCGTTGAATCGTGCAATGACCACCGGTCGGGATCCTGACCGAGGTAAGCGGCGAATTGCTTGCGGCCCATGGCCGATCGAGTCGGGTTGGCGATCGGCGCCAAGGCTGAAACCGATCGATAGGTATCGGGACGGGTCATGGCGACGGTAAGCGCACCGTGACCTCCCATTGAGTGACCGGTAATGCCCTGGGAACCCTGGTCGAGCCTGAATTCGCCAAATACCAGTCCGGGCAACTCCCTGGTCACGTAATCCCACATCCTGAAATGAGGCGACCACGGAGACTCGGTGGCATCGACATAGAAGCCGGCTCCCTGTCCGAGATCGTACTCCTCGTCGTCTGCAACTCCGTCGCCCCTGGGAGATGTGTCCGGAAAGATCACCGCGATTCCGTGCCGGGCTGCCCAGCCCTGCGCACCAGCCTTGATCATCGCGTTTTCGTGGGTACAGGTCAGGCCTGAGAGATACCAAAGGACCGGGACGTCTTTCTGCTCGGCAGCGGGAGGCAGATAGAGCCCGAACGTCATCGCACAATTGCACGCGGAGGATTCATGGCGATAGACGCCTTGCACACCTCCGAAACAGACGTTTTCCGATACCGTTTCCATCGACATCACTCGCCCTCATTCCGCGCCGGATCAGGCACCCGGTTGCCCCGTTCGATTCTGAATACGGCATTCACTGGTTGGGAACCAGAGAGATCGCAAGGCTCAGCGTGACGATGCTGGCGCAGGTCGAAAAGAGGATGACAGACGAAACCCGGGCCTCGGCGACGCGGTAATGATTGGCCAGCAGAAAGATGTTGCCTGCCGTCGGCATCGCAGCCGCGGCGATCATGACACCGGCCGCGAAGGGATCGACGGAAAACACCAGGATGGCGAAGGCTGCGACCAGGAGTGGATGCAGCACCAGCTTGGCGCCCGCCAGCCACAGGGAAACCCCGATACGGCCCGCCTTGTGGAACGCGAGCGAAGCGCCGATCGCGAACAGTGCCGCGGGTGTCGCGGCCCCTGCGAGCAATTCGAGGAAGGCATCGAAGGGACCGATGAGTGGCAGGCGAAATGCGGACCAGACGATCCCTGCAGAAATCGAGACGACCATGGGATTTCGGATGACACCGCCGAGGACGCGAAGGACCGATGTCAGGCTGAACCGGCCTTCGCGCGAAACCGTGATGATCATCACCACGAGGCTGCTGAAGATGATGAGATCGATTGCAAGGGTCAGGAGTACCGGGCCGGCCGCCGCGTTACCAAGGATGGCCACGAGCATCGGAAGGCCGAGGAATCCGGTGTTGCCTATGATCGCGCACTGGGATTCGAGAGCGGCAACCGCCAATCCTTCTCCGCGGACGAGGCCGACGGTGATGACCAGGACGTACAGGATTACGCATGCGGACAGGTAGGCCAGGGCAAAACGGGAATCGAAGATGTCAGGCAGCGGCAACGTTGCCGCAAACCGGAACAACATGGCCGAAAGGGCGAAATAGAAGACGAACCGGGACAACCAGTCTGTCGCTTCCGAACTGAAAAAACGAAATGCAGCTGCCAGGTATCCGCATCCGATGACGAGAAAAAACGGCAGGATCCGAAGAAAGATGTCGCTCATGTATGGTGAAAATTCCCTGCAACTCCGGCGGTAGCGATGTTGGTCTGGCGTGGTCGTCGATCTTCAGGTGTGCCGCAACGGTTCGAGACATCGTCAGCTGGCATTGTCACCATGATTTAACGGAAGCTCTGATCAGGTTACGACTTCCCCTAGTTTCCGCAAGCCAATCAGTGCCGAACCCCAGATTCTCATTTCGATCGTTGTGCAATTCACCGCCGGAAGGTTATGGAATATGCAATTGGTGATCTTGAATTCGCCTCCCGATTTTACGGTATGAAAGGGGTAGCCTTTTCATTGGCGGGGATAGCAGGTCCAGAAGTCGTGCGATCAGACTCGTGTGCGGCTTTATCCATCACGGACGCTTCAAGACGCAGGATGCGTGTCGAGAACGCACTCAGCAATCAAGTCCCCTACAAGAAATGCCTGATCGGATTCGCCTGGTCGTAATCCTGTGATTTCCGAATGCGAAGTGTCAGCCTCGAACGCCGCTTCCGCTTCGAGCGGGTCGTGGACGACGCGCAATGTTTCCAATTCCTCTGCCGCCTTCCGCTTGATTGTACCGACATTCATTTCGGCGAAACGCCCGGATGGTCGCAAGGTCAAGCGACTCAAGCGCAGAACTTCGGCCAGTTGATGGTTCTTGTCCTGCCCGAACGCTTCAAGCCAGTTGACTGACAGCCCAATGTCATCCGGTCGACCGGGGCGCAGTCGGAACTCTGACCCGTCAGGATGCCCGTCTTCCTGAACCATGCTTGGCTTGACGTAGCGGACGATCCGATCGTCGTCAGGGAGATCGTCAACCTTCATCGTAGAGCAACGAAGCCAATTCGAAGACGTCGATCTGTTGTCTCAACCCCTCGAAGGTATCGCGCCCGGCAACCCGAGAGACGGGTTGCGTGGCCTCGCGTTGCTTGGAAATCACGAACTGCACCATTCCGTCTCCGAGGAATTGCAGGCCCAAATGGGTTCCTTTGCCATTCTTCCAAACCGCTCGCAGGTTTCCGTTGTCCATCAAAACCAGATGACCTTTGCGCCAGCGGGACTTCAATTCCAGAAAGCGCCAAAAGTCAAACTCGGAAGCAGGATACAAGCTAAATCCATCCTCCGACGCGACATCGCGCAACGTCTTGATTCTCGCCGAATAGGCCTGAGATTTCGTTCGCGCTAGACCTTCCGGAGCGGAAACGGCTCCGGAGATGCCGAAATCGACGATTTCCGTATCTTCAGCATCGTAGGAAGTTGTATTTTCTACGATTCTATCTCCCAAACGTTTTAATACGTCGTCAAATCTGGGCAAACGATTTAGATATTGGTGGTCAGATTCGATCGCCGAAACCATCCTTTGCCGGTCGATCGTGACGGCCGGCAGAAATCTCGTTTCGGATGTGCTACTGCTCCATTCGGCAATCGCGATCATTCGAGTTCCTTTCGTAATCAGTTTTTCAGTTGAACATGCTCGTCGATCATTCCGACGAACCGAGCAACAATTGCGTCATGCGCCTGATCGAACCCAGCATCAGTGTCCGACTTCGTGCTGCCGCCCGGTTGGCCGAATGCCTTGAGTTCAAGCATCAAACGGGGCGAACCGGGCGGTTTGACCGCTTCGGCGGACCGGATTGCAACATCCAGATTCAAATGCGGCATGATCTTGAAACGATACAAGCAATTGAAAGTAGGTGAGGCCCCTTCCGACGGCGCGGCGTCCGGAATCCAGAAAGATCGGATTACACGAGAAGTGTCTTGAGGTCCTTGCCAGTAATCGGAAGGTGCAATTACGTTGACGTAAGTGAGTTCGCAGCGACCAATTCTCGGTTCATTCACGCCAACGTCATCATGCAGGAATGCCGTGAAGATCTCGAAATGACGTTCGAAACTTGGCTTTGGCCGTGCGGAAAATTGAGAGTATTCCGTTTCACGCCGTCTCCAGTTGAAAAGGATTGCACTCTTCTGCACCTGAATCAGGTTGGTCTCGTCTGCAGACACGAACCAGAAGCGAGGCATGACAAGAAACTCGCCGCCGACAGCCGGCCATTCCTTGATTTTCTGGTCCGCCCAGAGGCTCCCTTTGCTCGATGTTTGGAAACTCATCTCGAAGTTTCGTCCACAAAAGGCCGATGTGTTCGCTTCGAAGGGCCGTCAGCGGCGGATCGAAATGGGCTCCGATGACAAGCTCGTCAATCGGAGGATTCTTGAACCTCACGTCCATCGTGTTCCCTCAGGCCTTAGCAGACTATCGTAAAGGCCGCTTATTGTAACGCCCATGTGTGCGCGGTGCGCGCGATTGTCGAACAGTCGGCGCCAATCACTTTGCACGGTTCTTGTCCGCGGACTCATGAGCTCTCAACAATGTACTGGTTGTTGCGATCTTGATCATCAGGAAGCTGGCGGCGAGTTCCTCGCAGCGAGTTGTTATGTGTCGGAACTGTTTGAACTTGCCGAAGAATCGTTCGATCCTGTTTAGCGTGACGTATGACAGCCGATTGAATGCATGCGATGTCCTGGCGTTGCCGCGGTCTGAAATGGCCTGAGCCGCCTCGCGGGCCCGGATCATCGAGCGGATCCATTCGGCACCGTAAGCCTTAATCCCCGCGAAGTGACACGCCGGTGACAGTTGAGCTGTCAGCAATGGTCCCGCGACGGTGCTGTCGTGGGCCTGTCCCTGGTTCAGAACACAGTGCGTCGGAAATCGTGTGCAACGTCGTCGTCAATCCTCCGAGTGAACGACCGATGCGACGATTTGGCCCCCTTTTATTGAGACCACCCGCCTGTCGATGGACCGGAACGCTCAAGCTGACGATCATCTGGACATCGCTGTCGCAGGTCTCCGATTGCATCCGTAAGCAATCCCAGACGCCGTTCTTGTGTCATCGGTTGAGGCGTTCGCAGCAGGTCGTGTCGGGGGCGTAGTGTTCCGGCGGGTTCCGCCACGGGGCGTTGGACCGTAACACCCTGAGGATCCCGTTCAGCACGCGCCAGAAGTTCACGCGAGAAACACCATGTTGCTTCTTCGGAAACAGGGATTGGGATCACGCTCCATTCGAAGTCAGCCAAGTTGTAGCGTCCCATCATCAAGCCCCCACAGTTCGGGCACTTGAATCAAAAACTTGACCCGCATGGAATCCCTTTTGTTGGCACAGGCTCTAATCTAGGAGCGGTTTCAGTGCGATCAAGGCACTTCAGTGCCTTGATCGCACTGATCGGTCCGGCAATTGCCGGACCATCCGCGTGGCTCTCTGCGTTTGCGATTCTCGCGCGTCCCGTCGACAGGGTGTCGTTGCGACAAAGACTTTTGTCGACCACCCGTTTTTTTGTTGCCAATACACTGCCACCTTTCCGAGCATCCATGCAGCGACCAGCTACAAATCTCAGGCTGGCAAAAGAGACTGGCGACAGCAAGGACTCGACCAAAACCGATTCCCGAAAATGTTGGGGAATGCGGAAAACCGCCGGAATGACTTATGGATCAATCAGGGGACCTTGCCGTTCGGCCTAGAACTCGACGACCGTCCTGATCGATTCACCCGCATGCATGAGATCGAAGCCCTTGTTGATGTCCTCGAGCGACAGCTTGTGGGTGATCATCGGATCGATTTCGATCTTCGAGTTCATGTACCAGTCAACGATTCTTGGCACTTCGGTTCGGCCGCGCGTGCCGCCGAAGGCAGTCCCGCGCCAGACCCTGCCAGTGACCAGCTGGAACGGACGCGTGCTGATTTCGGCTCCGGCGGGAGCCACGCCGATGATGACGCTCTCGCCCCAGCCCTTGTGGGCGGACTCGAGTGCAGCGCGCATGACGGAGACGTTCCCGGTGGCATCAAAGGTGTAATCCCCGCCTCCACCTGTCAAATCGACGAGGTGGGCAACAAGGTCTCCCTCGACTTCGTTCGGGTTGACGAAGTCCGTCATGCCGAAATGGCGGCCCATTTCCACCTTGGACGGGTTGATGTCGACCCCGACGATCTGATCGGCTCCCGCGAGGCGGAGTCCCTGAATGACGTTGAGTCCAATTCCGCCCAGTCCGAAGACGATCGCGTTGCTGCCCTCTTCGACCTTGGCGGTGTTGATCACCGCGCCGATCCCGGTGGATACTCCGCAACCGATGTAACAGATCTTGTCGAACGGGGCGTCCTTGCGCACCTTGGCGACGGCAATCTCCGGCAGCACGGTGTGGTTGGAGAACGTCGAGCACCCCATGTAGTGAAGGATTGGCGTTCCGTCGGTCATGGAAAACCGGGAGGTCCCGTCAGGCATGACGCCCTGGCCCTGGGTTGCCCTGATCGCCTGACAGAGGTTGGTCTTGGGGTTCAGGCAGTATTCGCATTCGCGACATTCGGGCGTGTAAAGCGGAATCACGTGATCCCCGGTTTGGACCGAGGTTACGCCATCGCCGACCTCGACGACAATTCCTGCTCCTTCGTGCCCGAGTATGGCCGGAAACAGACCTTCGGGGTCCGCGCCCGACAGCGTGAATTCGTCCGTGTGGCAGATTCCGGTCGCCTTAATCTCCACCATGATTTCGCCAGCCCTTGGTCCGTCGAGATTCACCTCCATGATCTCGAGTGGTTTTCCTGCTTCAACGGCGACTGCTGCCCGGGTTTTCATGATATCCCTCCCTGTTTCGTATTACGGTGGCCTACCCCGGCCTGCACACCAAGGGCAGCCGAAAGTTCTGATACGGTGTTATTGCAAGGAAGCCCGGGTTTCGCAATATGACCGGCCGGTCCAGGCGACCGGACTTGGCATTGATCTGGCTGCGGGAACCCCGTGACAGGCGGGATACTCGTGGCTGGACGGGTCTTTCGGACGACTGACGTGACCGCGAAACATGAATCCGGCCCCCTGGAAGCTGGTATTCCTGACGTCTCGGTCCTCCGGGCTGTATGCACAAATACCGCGCCTCGATGACGCTCCTGATGGTGATGCGTCGACAGGAGACGGGTATCGGCGGGGTCGGTCGGACAAAGGTGTCCAGCGGGGCGCACTCGCATGATGCCTCGCTCCGCCGTGAACTTCGAGCAGGTGGAGAAGGCTTCATTGACGGCCTTTGCGGTGATAGCACAATCCTCGAGCCTGTATTCATGGCATGGCTCCTTGCGATGCTCCTCCTCGGTCAATACGGTGAATTCCGGCAAGCGTATGACAAGGTTCGTCGCGTTGAGCAGCTCTTCTGCGTGCGACCGTCGCGGGTCTTTGCCCGGACCGGCCACAAGGCGTTCGCTACGCTGTCGTTGATCTGACCCGGTTTGCCCAAAGACGACGACATCAGGACATAATGGTCGAGATCAAACCACGATCAGGCAAGTCGATGCGTTCCTCTGAAAACCGACGCGAAAGGCCTGGTCCGTCGGCCATCAGGTGATTCATGTGGATGGAATATCTTGGTTAGTGTTGGCTGAAACGCCGACACTAAGCCGGTTTGAACGAAGCCGCGCCTGGCGCGACCTTGGCCTCTTGAGCAAAAAACCGCTATCTCATTGATTCCACGAAGTTTTGCAAATATCTCCGATTTCGACTGTCCTGATCACCTGGTAGCCGAACTGTTTGGTGCGCCAGCCGAACTTCGAGACTGCCCGGTTCACATCTCCGGACGGCAACAAGCAAACACGACCTTTACTTTGGGGCTTATATACTTGCCTGAAATCCAAATGATTCCTATAAAAGAATCAGGAGGTTAAAGGTCATGGTAAAATCAGCACCCGGCAAGCACTACCGCGAAGGCATCAGCATCATCGAGCTGACCGACATGTTTCCGACGGAGCAATCGGCAACGGAATGGTTCGAAAGCCTGATCTGGCCGAATGCCCGGCACTGTCCGCGTTGCGGTTGCACCGAAACTTCGATCGCCGCGAAAACGTCCGGCCTGCCCTACTACTGCCAGGGTTGTCAGCAAGCATTTTCCGTGCGGATCGGGACGGCCCTGGAGCGATCCAAGGTTCCGTTGCGCAAGTGGGTCTTTGCCATTTACCTCGAAATGACCAGCCTGAAAGGCGTGTCCTCGATGAAACTGCATCGGGATATCAAGGTGACGCAAAAGACGGCTTGGTTCATGCTGCACCGCATCCGGGAAGCGTGGTCGGGCGAATGTGCCGACGTTCCATTCGCTGGCCCGGTCGAGGTTGACGAAACCTACATGGGCGGCAAACGCAAGAACATGAGCAACGCCAGGCGCGAGGAACTGGCTGACACCGGGCGCGGCGCGGTCGGGAAAACCGCCGTTGTCGGCGCGAAGGATCGTGAGAGCAACCAGGTTGCCGCCAAGGTGATCGAATCAACCGATGCGCCGACCTTGCAAGGCTTCGTTGCAGACCATGCTGAGCCGGATGCCAAGGTCTACACCGACGATGCCAAGGCGTATCGGGGAATGCCGTTCGATCATGAAGCGGTCAAGCATTCGGTCGGCGAATATGTCCGGGAACAAGCCCACACGAACGGCATGGAATCGTTCTGGTCGATGCTGAAGCGCGGGTATATCGGCGTCTATCATCACATGAGCGCGAAGCATTTGCATCGCTATGTGGATGAGTTTGCCGGACGCCACAACGTGAGGGAGGAAGATACGCTGAAACAGATGGAAGCTGTTGTTGTCCGCATGGTCGGAAAGAGGATCATGTATCGGGACTTGGTATCGTGAGTGCCGCCGAAGATTTGGCGGTAGACCTCGATGGACAGACTTTTGGGACAATCCTCGCCGATCCTCCTTGGCGATTTGCGCATCGAACCGGAAAGGTCGCGCCGGAACATCGTCGGCCAGGGCAATATGAAACGCTGGGCTTTGAAGAGATCGCCGCGGACTGGGCAAGGAAATTCGTCGCTGACAAGTTCGGCGCAGCGACGACACATTGGGCCAAGCTACAAAGCCGAATAGAGCGTGGTGTTGGCAGCCCGTGCCCGCTGCTACTGGTCGGCGTTCCTGCAACCGAGGTGGGCAAGGAGAAGCTGGAATGATCGAGGATAACGAAAGAAAACCGATCGAGGTACTGAACCCTGCGTACAGGGGCGCGACCCCGAAGGACGTAGGCCGCGCCCTGTTGCGCAGAGTGGAAAATCGCCAGGAAGACGACCGCGAGAAACCCACGCCAGACGGTGAATTTCAATCAAGTATATAATCCCCTTTACTTTCGCGACAGGGCCGCCGCTGCGCGGGGGTGGGTGCTCTTGTAGAAAGTTGATTCGGGGTTTTCAGCCTGGCCGGTTGATCCCGTTTGATGCGGGGGATCTTCGGGAACCGCATGTCCCGAACGGAGCGTCTGGCCTGTCTGGTCCGTGTTGGGTTGCAGGATGATTCGGTGTTGAGTGGCCGGATTGTCACGGATTGGATTGATGCCTGATCGAGTGGAAACTGGAATAGTCCGCGACATCTTTTTTCCTTCCCGGCAGCTTTTTCAGTAGCGCTTTCTTTTCCGGAACATGGCGGACGCGGTTTCCCCGGTTGCGTTGTTTCCGTCATGGCCCGGACGAATTCCCCGGTGGCATTTTCCCGGCAGCGTCACGGATGTGTCCGCCCTGCGTGGCGGGTTTGTTGATTTTCGGGATTGATCGCCTGGGCCGGGTGGTTGATTACGCTCCCTGGCGCGGGGGGTCCGCCTTCCCGGCAGCGCGGGCCGGATCCCGCATGGTGCGAAGCATTTGAGAAGAGGTGGCCCGTGCGGTGCCTGCCGCCGGGCCAGTAGCCGACCATACAACTCGATTGGAATTTGTCGCTGTCCGGCGAGGACTACGTTACCACGCAAGCCTGGCGTGACGCAAAGCTTGATTGCTGTCCCGAACACCCCGGTGGCGGCTGTCGTTTCGCCCGCCACGAGGTAGTCGTCGAGGGCGCGGCGGGTGCTCTCGTGCAGGGGGACAAGGCGGTCCCTGCGGTTCTTGGTGTTCCTGACCAGAAGTCCGTCCGGTCCCAGGTCGCTCAACAGCAGCCCGGCCGCTTCCGAGCGCCTCAGGCCGGTGCATGCCATGAGACCGATGATGAAGTGGAAGGTCAGCGGGGTGAGTGACCCAGCCGGTGGCAGGGACAGCGCCTCCGTCATGATCTTCCGGATCTCCTCCGGCGATGGAATGTACGGCGGTGGCCGATACCGTCTCGGTTTGCCGAGAGCGTCCCGGTGGGGCACCTCGTGACGGTCATCCTCGACATGAAGGAAGACGGCCATGCCGCGGACGATGCGCAATTGCCTTTGTGCCTCGCGGACCGATGCTGCCGTGCCAGCCCAGTCCAGGACACTGTTTGTACGTACGAATTTGTCGCCCCTGGCGTCGGCATGTTCGGCGTAACGCATCAACACCCGCTCCTGTCCCCTGAATGACAGGCCCAGTGCTTTCTTGCTTGCGACGTAATCCTTCGCGTGATCCGTCATGGTCATCGGGCATCTCCCTCGAACGGCCAGGGCTGCACGATTTCGCGGAGCATCCGGACATCGACGCGGGCATGGATCGCGGTGATGTCTGGAGAGCTGTGCCTGAGCAGGGTGCCGATGGTTTCCAGGGGCTCGCCGTCACGCAGGAGATTCGTCGCCGCCGAGTGCCTGAACAGGTGTGACGATGTCGGGCCGACGCCCCGGATACCGGCCCGCTTGATCGCACGGCTGACGATCGAGCCGCTGATGCACTGTCGCGACACGGGGCGGTATGGCACCCTGCAGCGGAGAAACACCGCTCTCTCATCGCTGCGCGGCCGGGCCTCCAGGATGTAGTCCCGCAGCGCGTCGCCCACATCCTGCGGCAGCGGCAGTTCCGCCGCGCGCCGCGACTTGCCGCTGACCCGGATGACGGCCCTGTCCCAGTCGATGTCGTCGAGATGCAGCCCGCAGACGTCGCCGGCCCGCAACGCAAGCCGGGCGAGCAGCAGCAGGGCTGCCCGGTCGCGCATCCCCATCGGCGTCGTCACGTCACAGGTCGTGATCATGCGTTCGATGTCATCCTGACCGACATGCCGGGGCAGGCTCTCGCCCCGGAGCCTCGGGATCGTCGGGACCGCGTGGACGAGTTCCGGCCGGCAGAGGCCGTTCGACCCGAGAAAGCGCAGGTACATCCGGAATGCACTCGCCTCGTCTCCGACCTGTCCGCGAGAGGCGGTTTCGAGACGGTCCAGGATCGTGTTCCGAACCCGGGCGGCGTCATACGCCCCCGGGTCGTCGCCGAGAGCCGGAAGCAGCGTACGGATACGCCGTTCGTACTTGTCGACGGACGTGTCCCTGAGGCCGCGATGCCGTCGAAGCCAGTGCAGGAATGCATCGAGATGTTCGCCATGTTCCGCGTGGGACTGCGGGGGCTTCGCCGCCGGGATGACATTCCTGCCTACCATGAACGCAGCAAAAAGTCGGAGCATTGATCCGGAGGTACTGGCACCGGCAAACCTGGTGGACCTGCCGAAGAACCCCGGATGAACACAGGCACAATCATGGACAAGAAAGCGCCGCCGAATACGTTCGTCGGTTTCCGCAAGGGGAATGTCCGACAGGTAGAGCCAGACAATGAAGTGGCGGCACAGGGTCCCGCTCTGTCTGATCACCGAAAGCGCGTATCCCCGCTCTTCCAGGGAATCCCGGAACTGCGTCGCGAGGTCTCCGCCCGCCTCGATCTCCGCAGGCACCTCTGCCCGCCCGGTCTCGAGCAGGTACCGGAGGAACCTGACCGCAAACCGCCTGCACTGTCGACCGGGCCTCCTGCCGGTCCGACGTCGGCCAGGGCAATGGCATTCATGGCGCATGAAGCGGTCAAGGAGGCGGATGTCGAACGTGTCGAGACCCGGTCCGTTGAGCGCCAGCCAGACCGCGATGTGCCTGGCCGTACTGGTCAATTCGCCGGTCATCCTGTCGGAAAGGCCAAGGCCTTCCAGGTGCTCCGCGTAGCACCGGACAACTCGGGAATCCCGTTCAGGAACCACATCGGGCAGTGGCGGACTGAATTGTTTCGAAAGCATGATCTCTCTCCTGTCAATGTCAAAACCGACAGGAGTAGAGCAGATTTTTATGGGAACCTGATCAGGAGAAAAAGCGTGTCATGACAGGCACATGGGATTCAAGGTTCCCATAACCATTCGGTTCCCATAACGGCGAACAAACTGATCGACGCTCAGGGTCATGGTTCCGTATGACGGCCTGTCGCCGACTTTCGCTGTCGGCTTGCGGCAGCGGAAGGTGACGGTGTCGTCGTCGAGGGACAGGATCCTGGCATCGGAGATTGCGATGCGGTGTGTATAGCGCGAGAGGTACCGGATCACCGCCGCGGGTCCGTTGAACGGGGGCCTTGCATGGACGTTCCAGTTGAGCTTTCGGGCCTGCTTCAGCACCCGGGCGAAGGCGCGGGGACAGGCGAGGTGAGCGATTGAGCCATGGAACTCCAGTTCCTGCCTGGCATGGGCCTTTGCGAGTTCCTCGAGGACGCGTCGTCGGAAGAAGCTTGCGAGCACCTTGACGGGTGCGAAGAAGCTGTCGCTTCCGGCCTTCCATTGTCCGGTGCCGACGTCGAAGCCGCCATTGGGCACCAGGCAGTGCAGGTGGGGGTGCCATTCCATCTTCTGGTTCCAGGTGTGCAGCACCGCGGTGCCGCCGATCCTGGCCCCGAAGCGCCGGGGATCGGCGCTGATGGTCTTCAGGGTCTCGGCGGCGGTGCGGAAGAGGATGTTGAACACCGTCTTGCGGTTCTGCAGTGCGATCCGGGCGATCGGCCGCGGCAGGGTGAAGACGATGTGGAAACAGGGCACCGGCAGGATGCAGGCTGCCTGTTTCTCCATCCACTTGTGCGCGGCCGCGCCCTGGCAGGAGGGACAGTGGCGGTTGCCGCAGGACTTCCAGACGCCATGGACATGACCGCAATCGGTGCACTGGTAGACGGTGCCACCGAGCACCGCCGTCCGGCAGCACGCGATACAGTCCATGACCTTCAGCGCAACAGCGTCGAGAGCGCCCGCGAAGCGCGCACGGAATGCGGACCCGGCCTGGCGGAAGATGTCCGCCACGCCGGGCCTGTTGTCGGCCACCGCTCAGACGGCGCTGGCGAAGCCGGCCACCGGGTGATCGAGTTTGCGGAACATGGTCCCGGTGGTCCGGGCGTAGACGCGTGTCGCATCCGGGGACTTGTGTCCGAGAAGATCCTGGACCACACTGATCGGCGCCCCGCGTTCATGCACATGGGTTGCGACCGCGTGGCGCAAACAGTGGAAGCTGATGCCGCGATCGAGCCCGGCTCGGTCGCGGCCCCTGTTGAAGGCGGTGCGCAAGCTCTCGACGGTGATCGGCCTGTCGGGGCTTTTGCCGTAGAACAGCCAGGTCGTGGGCCGCGGCCAGGTGTTTCTCCAGTACCGCCTCAGCGTCTGGAGCACCGGGTCGGGCAGATGGGCCATGCGTTCGTGGCCGCCCTTGCCGCTACGGATATGGAGCAGTCCTTCCTCACTCCTGATGTCGCCGACCTGCAGCGCCACCACCTCGGAGATCCGCAGGCCGGCGCCATAGGCGGTCAGGGTCGCGGTGCGATAGCGCAGGTCGTTGATCCCCGCGATCAGGAGTTCGACATCGGCTTCGGGAATGGAACGAGGCAGACGGTCGGGGATCCTGCGGCAATGCAGTCCCGCGACCTTCTCGGGCTGGCCCATCGCGTCACTGTAGAACAGGCGCAGGGCCGAGACGTCGCCATTGGTGGTGCGTGGACACAGCTCCCGATCGATCCGGGCGATCACCCAGGCACTGATCTCGTCGGCAGACAGGTCCTGCGGCGCCCGAGCGTAATGGCGCGCGAGGGTGCTGACTCTGCGCTGGTAATTGTCCAGCGTACCCGGCGACAGACCTTTCAAGGTCATCACCTCGATCATCTTCCTGCGGGCTGGCGATATCTTGACATTCATGCTCATCTCCCTGGTTGGCAATGGCCCCGAACTTCCGGGGCACCGGGGAGATTGAGCACCAACCCGAGGTCATGGGAAACCCACAACCTGCGTATCAACACAGAAAATGAAGCCGCGATCCAAAAAAGGGAAAACCGGGGAAGCATCACAACTGGCCGCGTGAGCGGCCTTCGTTCAAAAGGGAATGCAGGTTCAGGGCGGGTTCATTCTGGGCCTGGATGAGGACGACGAGAGCGTTTTCGATGCCCAGATCGAATTCATCCGGGATTCCGGGATTCCGGTGGCGCCGATCTACCTGCTGACCGCACTCAAGGGCACGGACATGTACAAGCGATTCGAGTCGGAGGGCCGCCTGCTGGAGGTTCCGATCGGAACCAGTTCAATGACCCTGAACTCCAGGACCGAAATGGACCCCAGCGTCCTGATCGAGGGATACAAGCGCGTGACCGCCACGCTGTATGATCCAACTCTCGAGAACTACCTTGAGCGCTGCCTGACCTTGCTGGAACACCTCGAGTCCGTTTCACACCTGTACAAACCGAAGAGCAGGAACGCCAACTTCGCCGAACTGATGGGAGTGCGCTCACGTTTGTCTGCCTAACAAGTGCCGACATATACGAAGTTCATCGCCAGGGTTTCGAAAGACTATCCCCGGATGCTGCCGACCGCTATCCGGCTCGCCGGAATGGGTTACCATTTCGAAAAGGTTACGCGCAGCCAGATTGCGCTGAATGATTTCAAGGAATTCTTGGCGGCTGAATTGCGTTCGCTTGAGGATGGCGAACCGCAGCGAAACCGTATTGCCGAGAAACATGATAAACGGAAAGAGGCAGTTCTCGCGCGCGCCAACGCCCGGTTTGCCGCGCTTCCCGACGAATTCCGGTATCTCGGCGACGGAGTCGATTAATGCCTGGATTCATTCCATTCAGCCGTGAATGAAAGATTCCGGCAGCCTTTTCCGGCAACCGCGTCCTGACCGCGACCACGTCACTCGGAATTCCAGAGACCGGGTTTGTCGCCAATGAACTGGACAGTCGTTGGTCAATGCCTGTCCTTTCCGGATCGTTGCCTCCGGAATGCCGCAAGGATGTGGATTCACTGCGAAGATTCATTCGCGAGTGCATTGACCGCGGCTCGCTGGCAGGTCCAGTGTTTCCCGATGCTTTCCGCGAGGTCCTGCTGACCGGGGCAACCGGGTTCATTGGCCGTTTCTTCCTGTGTGAGCTGTTGCGGCAGAATCCCGGGCTGAGGGTGTACTGCGTTGTCCGCGCCAATGATCTTGCCCATGGACTTGAACGCATTTGCACCGCCCTGCGGCGGCGGAATTCTGGGATGACTCCTTCACATCGCGCATCGTTGTGGTGGTTGGCGACGTCTCCAGAGCCAGGTTCGGCCTGCCCGCCGGGCAATTTGCCGACCTGTGTCGACGCATTGATGCCGTCTATCACCTGGCGGCCGACATCAGTGTCCAGGCATCATACCAGGACATACGCAAGCTCAACACCTTCGGCGTTCGAAACGTACTCGAACTTTGCCTGAGCAATAGATTCAAGCATCTGTTCTTTGCGTCCATTCTGGGCATGTTTCCCCAATACTTCTACGGCTTTGCAAACGAATACAGGGGCGAACGCATTTTCGACGGAATGCAGCCGGATCTGGCGAAAATGAAGGAGAAGTTTCCGATCGGCATGCTTGGCAATCAGTGGAGCAAGTTGACATCCGAACAAGGGCTATTCTTCGCGCGGCAGGTTGGCATGCCACTGGTGATATTTCGCCTGCCGCAAACCAATCAATCCAGTTCGGGTTTCAGCCCCCCGGAAGATCTTGCTGTCAGGATATTTGCCGCAGTTTCCGAATGCGAAGTCGTTCCGAAAGGGTTCACGTTCCGAAGCAGTAACGAGGCCGTCGATACGCTGAGCCAGATCTGTGTAGCCATTTCCCTGAATCCGGACAGGCGGATCGGGATCTATCACTGTTGCAACCCGCAACTGGATCCGTACGACCTGGAGCCTGCCGATTTCGGATTTTATTGGCCAAGAGTGCCATACGACTCGTTCAAACGCATATGCCAGGCTCGGGGTGAGGCTTCTCCACTGCACGGCCGTTGGTCAGTGCTCGATCAGTTCGATAGATATTGGTTCAGCAGTAGCAAACCACGAGATCGCTTGCCGATCGAGGACCGTGCCATTCGCGAAGACTGCCCGCTTCCTATCAAGTGGCCGGGAACCTTCACCAAACTCAGGCGCACTCACGACTGGGTCCGGCGCAACCGCCAGGATTGGCCATACACGATTCCTCGAAGCCGTCTGGACTTCGACTGCCTGATGGACTGGGCCGCGTGCTTTGCCCAGGAGTTTGGCGTTGAGTTCGATTTGGCCTATCCGAACTGGATGCTCCAGTCGCTGCGAAGACTGGTCGGCGAACTGAACAAGCCGGAGTCGGGGCTCGTCAAGGACAAGCTCGGCAATGTCGTATTCGAACTGAGCCGTTTCCTGCGTCAGCACGCCGAAGTGGCCGGCGAGCGGCAGCGATACGCGGAGATCGGGAACGAGATGATCGTCAGGCCCGTGTTCATCGTCGGGATCAACCGCAGCGGCACGACCTTGCTGCACCGCCTGATGGCGCAAGACCGGAGGTTCTGGGCGCTACGGCTTTTCGAACTGATCAAACCTGTCCTGTCCTCGGGTCGCTACGACACTGTCGCGGGCACGTCGGAAGATCTCCGGTGGTCACAGGCGGAGGAAGCGTCTAGCGCCATTGAAGTCTTCGATGCATTGAAAGGTATTCACCCCGTCGAATTCGACGAGCCGGAAGAAGATTTTCCGATCATAAAATTTTGCTTCAAGAGCTGGACCTATGCCTCACAGTTCTGCGTACCCGGCTTTGCCCGCTGGCTTGCCGAGATTGGTCTTGGCGATGCCTATTCCTTCCATCGCCGGATGCTGCAGCAATACACCTGGCAGCGCCGACAGGCTCAAGCCGGGCACGAGGGGCAGTGGCTGCTAATGATGCCGTTTCACCTCAATGAGATGAAGGTCTTGATGGCAAATTATCCGGATGCGTTGTTCATCCAAACCCACCGGGCTCCCACCGAGGCGCTGGCATCGTGGTGCAGCCTGGTGGACCGGGCGCGCTCTGTCGTCATGGAACCGCTCCCGGCACATGAAACCGGTGCCGAACAACTGGAATTCATGAGCAGGATGCTGAATGGTGCGGCCAAGTTTCGCCTTGAGAATCCTGACCTGGAACACCGCTGGTTCGACCTGGCTTACACGGATTTGATCCACGACCCCATGGCAGTCATTCGCAAAGCCTATGGCCGTTTCGGCTG
Source organism: Paracoccaceae bacterium (assembly GCA_963664045.2). Lineage (GTDB taxonomy): Bacteria > Pseudomonadota > Alphaproteobacteria > Rhodobacterales > Rhodobacteraceae > JAPPHA01. Next base: position 630,342 of record CAXXGT010000013.1, read on the forward strand.
GGAGCTGGACCCGTCCGCTGCCAATGACATGAACTCGTGGCTGCAACATCAGGAAGAGCGGCGGCGCAATGAGCACCGGCACAGCTACGCCCTGAATGACTATGGACTCACACGAGGCGAGGTTTCCGGTGCATTCGCACCTTACCTGGAGTTCGCGGCAGGTCGTGGAATTCGCATGTAGTTGTCTTGTAGGTTCTGAATTCTCCAGATTAGTGACGCTCTGCGCGCTCCATCAACCGGATTGAAGCGGGGGCTGCGCTGGGTTGCGTGCGGCGTTCCGGACCCATGCGGAAAGTGCCGCATGGCGAGGCCGTGCAGACGATACGGTGTCCGCGGCATTTGGCGGTGACGTGGTCATGGCGACGATCGAACCCGCGGATCAATCCCCGATATTCCGCCTCTCAGCCCCGGGTAGGATGAAAGAACCAGAATCTTGGAGTGCACGGTTCGATACATCACGCCGCCGCCGCCGAACTGCGCCCGGTTCTTGCACTTCCGGGCCAATGCCCTAATCTCTTCTGCAGTTTCGTCGGTGTTCTTGATCTCGATGCCGGTGAGGTCGAAAAAGTGCCGGAAAAATTTGTGAGGGGCGTGTTCTCTGATGAGAGTGAATTTTCATGACGGCCATTACGACGGCTCCTTTCCCAAGGGGTCCATGCGATGGCAGGAACAGTCAGCGACCCCTCCCTGGAGGGAGGGGCTTGAAGGGCGAAAGCCCTGAAAGCCCATGCTGACCAGCACGAGAAAGGAGACTTCCATCCGATCTACCTTGCATCATGCGTTCAAGACCCACCCTGGCGTGCTTCCTCAGCGCCAGGCCCTGGAAGGTTCGTCAGCAGACACGCCGGGTCAGGCACGAAACGGGACGAATCCAAACGCGGATGTGCAAGATGTGCGAGAGGAGCCCGGCCATGGCCGGCGTCACGGGAGAAGCTCCGGCGACTCCCAGTGCGGCGTAAGCCGCGTTTTCGTTCTCGACCGGCGGGGCGACCCGCTGATGCCGTGTCATCCGGCGCGGGCGAGGATTTTTCTGAAGACGGGGCGCGCCGTCGTGGTCCGCCTCTATCCGTTCACCATCAGGCTCCGGGACAGGACCGGAGGAGAGACGCAGCCCCTGGATCTCAAGATCGATCCGGGATCGAGGAGGACCGGCCTGGCGCTGGTGAAAGACGACGGCGAGGTCCTGTCCCTTGCCGAGATCGAGCACAGGGGCGCGCGGATCCGGAAGTCGATGCAGCAACGGGCGAATTGCCGGAGACGCCGGCGCTCGGCGAACCTGCGCTATCGGAAGAAGCGGTTCCTGAACCGGCGCCCGGGACGCAGGCTCGCGCCGTCGCTGCAGTCGCGGGTGGACAACGTGCTGTCCTGGAGCGAACGTTTCAGGAGGCTCGCGCCCGTGACCGGGATCCGGTGCGAGACGGTGCGCTTCGACATGCAGGCGCTGGAGAGCCCTGACATCGAGGGCGTGGAGTCCCAGCAGGGCACCCTCGCCGGCTGCGAGGTCCGGGAGTATCTCCTGGAGAAATGGGACCGCAGATGCGCGTATTGCGACGCAACGGAGACACCGCTCCAGGTTGATCACATTCGCCCGAAGGCCCGGGGCGGGTCCGACCGGGTCTCCAACCTGACGCTGGCCTGTCCGTCCTGCAACCTGGTCAAGGGTGCGGGGCCGGTGGAGGGCTTCCTGTCCGGGCAACCCGAACGGCTGCGGCGGGTTCTCGCGGACGCCAGGGCGCCGCTTCATGACGCCGCCGCGGTCAACGCCACCCGTCGCGTCCTGTTCGAAGGGCTGCGATGCACGGGCCTGCCCGTTTCCGGCTCCTCGGGCGGGCGGACGAAGTACAACCGGACGCGGCTGGGGATCCCGAAGACGCATGCCCTTGACGCGGCCTGCGTGGGGGAGACGCCCGCGCTGAAGGGCTGGGATCAGCCCGTGCTCGGTATCAAGGCCACGGGCCGGGGATCACATGCGCGCACGCGCGTGAACCGGTTCGGGTTCCCCGTCGGCTACCTGATGGCGAAGAAATCCGTCAAGGGCTTCAGGACGGGTGACATCGTGCGCGCGACCGTGCCCACGGGGAAGCGGCAGGGCGTCCATGTGGGGCGCGTCGCGGTGCGGGCCTCCGGATCCTTCAACGTCCAGACCGCCGGCGGCACCGTCCAGGGCGTCTCGCACAGGCATTGCCGTATCGTCCAGCGCGGCGACGGTTACGGCTACGCCCTCGACACGTTCCGGAAGAAGGAGAAGGTGCCGATGCATGGAACACGCGACATCGCATTCCTCCCCGCCCCGAAGGACGGGGTTTCCTGCGAGTTGGACAGATGACAGCACATCAAGAGGAACAGGTTTTGTTTTGGTTAAGGCGCCTGACACGCGTACCAGCCGGCAACCATGCCGGGACCGTTAGATACGGACGGCGGAAATCGGCCGTGAGTCGACCTCGTGTTCTCTTGCGGTCCATGAAGGCAGTTTCATGACGCATATTCTCGCGATAGATCAGGGAACGACATCGAGCCGGGCGATAGTCTTCGATCGGTCCCTGAACCCGGTGGCCGTTTCCCAGAAAGAGTTTCCACAGATCTTTCCTGCTTCAGGGTGGGTTGAACACGATCCCGAAACCATCTGGACGAGTGTCGTCGAGACGTGCCGCGAAGCGATAACCAGGGCGGGTGACGCCAGGGTCTCGGCGATCGGAATCACCAATCAGCGTGAAACGGTGATCGTCTGGGACAAGGTCACGGGTGCAGCGGTCGGGAACGCCATTGTCTGGCAGGACCGCAGGACCTCCGAACTCTGTGCCCGTCTCAAGGCGGAAGGGCATGAACCGGAAGTCACGGCGCGGACCGGACTCCTGCTTGACCCGTACTTCTCGGGAACCAAGCTCAAGTGGCTGCTGGAGTCGGATTCTTCGCTTCGCGGCCGGGCTGAAGCGGGTGAATTGCTGTTTGGTACGGTCGACAGTTTCCTGATCTGGCGGCTGACGAAAGGCGCCGTGCATGCGACCGATGCAACCAACGCTTCACGAACGCTTCTGTACAACATTCGGGAAGGTTCATGGGATGCCGGCATGCTGGACATGCTCGGTATTCCCGCGGCCATGCTGCCCGAGGTCAGGGACTGTTCAGCCGACTATGGCAATTGCTCGGCCGAGTTCTTTGGCCAGGAGTTTCCGATTGCCGGTGTTGCCGGAGACCAGCAGGCAGCGACGATCGGGCAGGCCTGTTTCGAGCCGGGGATGCTGAAATCGACCTACGGCACCGGCTGTTTCGCACTTCTGAACACCGGTCAGGATGCAGTTCACTCCCACAACAGGTTATTGACGACGATCGCCTTCCGCTTCGGAGGCGAGGTCACCTATGCGCTCGAAGGGTCGATCTTCATTGCCGGCGCAGTCGTCCAGTGGCTGCGGGACGGCCTCGGGATCATCGAATCTGCCGCAGAAACCGGAGAAATGGCGGAGGTGGCCGATCCGGCACAGGAAGTGACCCTGGTTCCCGCTTTCACCGGCATGGGTGCGCCGTATTGGGATCCCGACTGCCGGGGCAGCATTTTCGGCCTGACCCGCAACACCGGCCCGGCGGAAATCGCGAAGGCTGCGCTCGAAAGCGTGGCCTTCCAGACACGGGATCTTCTTGAGGCAATGAAGACGGATTGGTCCGGTCGAGACTTGCGGTCGCCGGACACCATCCTCAGGGTTGACGGCGGCATGACAGGAAATGACTGGGTCATGCAGGCACTGGCCGACCAGTTGGGTGCACCTGTCGACCGACCAAAGATCACCGAGACAACAGCCCTGGGAGCAGCCTGGCTTGCAGGTTGGCATGTCGGGTTATATGGTGGCCCGCAATCGTTCTCGAACAGTTGGTCGCTTGACCGGCGTTTCGAGCCGGATTTGTCCGAATCCAGCAGGAACAAGGCGTACGACAGATGGCGAGACGCGATCCGGCGTACAGTTTCGTGTTAGCGCTGACCTGCGCATGCCTGGCCGTTTCGGGATGCCAGGAAGTCCAGCCGCCGGCGGAACCTGTCCCTGTTCCGGATGATCCTGCCTGCGATCTCGAAACCTATCGGGAACTGATCGGCATGACGGAGCCGATGCTCGAGTTCGTGCATCTTCCGGAGGGACACCGTGTTCTGCGTGCCGATACGGGTGCGGTAACCGATTACGTGCCGACCAGGTTGAACATTTCGATTTCCGAAGATCGTAAGGTTACAAGAGTCGCTTGCGGATAGTGTTCAGTGGGCGCTCCTTGCGACCCATGGTTCCTGCGGGTTGCCGCCGGCCCGGGATGCGCTCCGCCGCGTACCCGGCATTGCCGCCGGCAGCAAAGGCGCAGGATCAGCCGGTCAGACCTGCGACGGTCCGGATCGTGTCGGTGCCACGTCTTTCGGAAAATAGTCTCCGAATTCCCCGATCACACGCGTGTAGGCATCCCGCTTGAACGGTACGATCCTTCGGACGAGTTCCGACACCGGCAGCCAGGCCCACCGGTTGAATTCGGGTACTTCGGTGGCGATGTCTACCATGGCATCATCACCCCGGAACCGCATGAGATACCAGGATTGCAGCTGCCCCCGGAACCGCCCGCCCCACAAGCTGCCGATCAACTCGGGCGGCAAGTCGTAGTCCACCAATTCCCGGGCCTCGGCAAGGACCTCGACCGCTTCGGGAGGGATACCGGTTTCTTCGTGGAGCTCTCTGAACGCGGCTTCCCTGTGGGTTTCACCGGGATCAATTCCTCCCTGGGGCATTTGCCATGCATCGGAAGGGCCATCGATCCGCTGGCCGGCAAAGACCAAGTACGAAGGGTTGACAAGCATGATGCCGACACAGGGCCGGTAAGGAAGGTGGTGGAACGACCGGTCGATCACGAAGTCATCGCCCGTTCACGTCTTGCCTGACCGGTTGCGGAAGATCAGTCGTTCGAGATGACCGACAATCCGTGCAGGATGTCGAGAGCATAGGCGAGTTGATTGTCCTGGTTTCGGATTTCTTCCATTTCCTGCTGACGCGCGGTCTCGCTCTGCAGATCCTCCCTGGCTTCGTCTTCCACGTCTTCGTTTGCCAGCGCCCCCCGAAGGTCGGATTCGAACCGCGTGAAACGGCTGTCGACCTCGTCTTCGGGTTGTTCGACAGGCGGCTCCGGTTCGACGTAGACATCGGGATAAATCCCGAGGGCCTGGATGGAGCGGCCAGAGGGTGTGTAATAGCGTGAGATCGTCAGGCGAACGGCACCATCGTCATCGAGTGGAAGAATTGACTGAACCGAACCCTTTCCGAAACTCTTGGTCCCGACCAGGACTGCGCGGCGATGGTCCTGCAACGCGCCCGCGACGATTTCCGATGCCGAAGCAGAACCGCGATTTATGAGAATGACAATGGGCTTGCCTTGGGTCAGATCACCGGGATTGGCGTTGTAACGACTGGCGACATTGGGAAGGCGTCCACGCGTGGAAACGATTTCGCCCTGTTCCAGAAAGGCATCCGACACCTTGATCGCCTGATCGAGCAGGCCACCGGGATTGTTACGGAGGTCAATGACAAATCCTTCGACCGCGTCGATTCCGCCAATGTCGTCCGTCGTTTTTTGGATCTCTTCCTCGAGATTGTCGTAGGTCTGCTCGGTAAACGAAGACACCCGGAGAATGGCGGAGTCGCCCACGATGCGTGATCGGACCGCCCGGATCTTTATGATGTCGCGAATGATCGTGACGTCAAACGGATTTTCTTCCCCTTCGCGGCTGATGGTCACGATGACTTCCTTGCCGACGGGCCCGCGAAGGGTTTCGACGATTTCATTCAGGGTGAGGCCATAAGTCTGTTTCCCGTCCACAAAGATGATCAGGTCGCCTGCCTCGATCCCGGCTTCCGCCGCAGGGGTCCCGTCGATCGGCGAAACGACCTTCAGTATCCCGTTTTCCTGTGTGATCTCGATTCCGACCCCGCCAAATTCACCCTTGGATTGGACCTGCATTTTCTCGAAGTCCTTGGGCGGCATGTATCCCGAATGCGGATCCAGCGCACTCAACATTCCGTCAATGGCGCTCCTGATCAGTTCCGTGTCATCGACTTCTTCGACGTACTGCGAACGAACGGTTTCGAAGACTTCGCCAAAGAGATCGAGTTGTTCGTAGGTGGTTTCAGAAAGCTCGTTCTCCTGCGCATGGCCCGGAACTGCCAGACACAACGAGATGGCAATCCCCACGAGACTAAGTCGAGCAGACAATAGAGGCCGATTCTTCATCTTAGTTTCCACATGTTTCGAAAGATCCACCGATGCCGGACGCACAATCAGGCCACACGGGCGGATTCGCTCTGATCGAGGCGCCGAAATCCAAGGATATGCGCGCCTGTCATGCAACTTCGGAAAGGATTTGCCAAGGGTTATCCGGCGCCGCCGTGTCCGGTTCAGCAAAATTTGATGCGCAGATGATCATGTCGTGAACCAGTTCATGCCCGAGACGCACTTCGGCGGGGGTCCGCACGCCACCTGCATCAAGTTTCCGCCCGTCATGTCCGAATGAGCAAGGATTGCCCGGTCATTCCAACTGCCGGCTCCAACCCTCCAAGCTCAAGCAGCGTTGGCGCGACGTCGGCGAGGCGGCCTCCGCGCCTGAGTTCGATGCCGGAAGGATTTCCGATGACCGCCAGGGGCACAGGATTGGTCGTGTGAGCTGTGTGGGGACCTCCGGTCACCGGATCGATCATGACCTCGCAGTTCCCGTGATCCGCGGTCAGCATCATTACGCCCCCTGTATCGGCGAGAGAACGGATAACGTCCCCGAGTTCCCGATCGACCGCGGCGCAGGCCTGAATGGCCGCATCGAGGTTCCCGGTATGTCCGACCATGTCCGGATTGGCATAGTTGACTACCAGGAATTCGTGGCTGCGGGCCGAAAGAACGTCGATGACCGTCGCGGTTACCTCCCTAGCCGACATTTCAGGCTGCAAGTCGTAGGTGGGAACCCGCGGACTCGGGATCATCCGCCTGTCCTCCCCGGGAAAAGGAATCTCTTCGCCACCGTTCAGAAAGTAGGTCACGTGCGGATATTTTTCGGTCTCCGCGATTCGGACCTGCCTGAGCCCCGCTTCGGAAATCCGCTGTCCCAGGGTTCCGGGCAACGGATCCTTCTCGAAAACACTGTCCATGAATTCGTCATGGGCGGCCGAATAGGAAACGAAACCGGTCATGGCCGACAGTTCGGGCCGGGTTCCGGTTTCGAATTGGTCGAAGGAACGTGCTCCTATCGACGCCAGCAGCTGCCTCACCCTGTCCGCACGGAAGTTCACGCAGACAAGTCCGTCGCCGCTTGCCATCCCTCCGAAGTTCCCGATAACTGCCGGGCGGATGAACTCATCGGTCACGCCATCAGAATAGGCACCTGCAATGACGGAATCGGGTGTCTCGTGACGCGGCGCGTCACCGTGGACCATGGCCCTGAAGGCCTCCCGGGTTCTTTCCCATCGATGATCTCGGTCCATTGCAAAATACCGCCCGGAAATCGTGGCGATTCCTGGGTTACCCGGAAAGTCGTTGGGGGACCGCTCGCCTGGCAAACCGGAAAGGCATGCCGAAAGGCGTTCCAGGCTGTTCCCGGCGGACATCGGCGCGACATCACGGCCGTCCATGAAGGCGTGGACAACAGTTGGAATTTCGGCTTCCGACAGAACCTCGATGGTCGCAATCATGTGATCCACGTGCGCATGAACACCGCCGTCGGACAGGACGCCGAGAACATGGGCGGTTCCGCCCGATCGCCCGACCGCCTCGACAAACCGCCTGATACCGGCCTGATTGCCGAGTTCTGCGGAGGAACAGATGCGATTGATCTTCTGGAGTTCCATTTCGACGATTCGCCCGGCGCCGATATTGAGATGCCCGACCTCCGAGTTTCCGATCTGGCCGTCCGGCAGTCCGACCTCCGTGCCGTGGGCGGTGAGCCTGGTTGTCGGGTATCTTGACATGACGAAGTCGTAATTCGGCGTCCTGGCAAGCCGGACCGCGTTCCCGCCGGTTTCGTCCCGAAAGCCCCAGCCATCAAGAATGCAGAGAACGACGGGGAATCGGGTCAAATCGGTGTGCCTTCTCTCAGCTTCTCAGCGCCCTGTGTCCGGTCATCCGCGGTGGTAAGCGTTTCCCGCGAGTATGGATGCCGCCCTGTACAGCTGCTCCATGACCATGACGCGCGCAAGCAGGTGTGGCCAGACCATCTTGCCCATCGAGACCGCGACTCCTGCACTCTTCCTAAGATCAGGATGGAGTCCTTCAACGCCCCCGATCAGGATCGCGGCATGGGTGCACCCCTCGTGGTTCCACCTGCACAGGAGTTCGGCAAACTCCGGGGATGTCATCGCCCGCCCGCGCTCGTCCATGGCGATGCTGCGCGCGAGTCCGGGGATGATTCGCCTCAATCGCTGTGCCTCCTGCAACGGATCCGGCGTTTTCCCCGTCTCGATCTCGATGACTTCCGCCGGGCCGATGCCCTGTCCCCTGCCGAGACGGTTGAACCTGTCGAGGTAATCGTGAAAGAGACTTGCTTCCGGTCCCTGACGCATGCGTCCGACGACGCAGAGCCGGATCTTCATCACCGGACCGGACCGTTCAGGCGCGTGTTGCCCTGCTTTCGGGCAGCCACATTTTTTCCAGCTGGTAGAATTCCCTCACTTCCGGGCGGAAGATGTGGACGATGACGTCGCCGCAATCCATCAGTACCCAGTCGCTTGCCTGTTTGCCTTCCATCCTGCACAAAAGTCCCAGGTCCTGCTTGAGCCGCAGGGCAAGTTTTTCCGAGATCGCGGAAACCCGCCGTGATGACCGGCCTGACGCAACCACCATGTAGTCGGCCATCTCGGACTTGCCACGCAAGTCGATCGAGATGATGTCGTCTGCCTTGTCATCTTGGAGGGAATTCAGGATGAAATCGAGCATCTGTTCGCTCGGCATGGAGCTGGCGGTATCGTCTTCCGCCATGTCAACATGTCTGTTCAGAACGGTTTCCTCCGTTGGTTCACCCGGTCATGCCTTCTTTTTTGGCGCCGGTTCCTGAATCCTAGCAAAAGCCCGAGTCGCTGCCAAGGTTGAACGATTCCGTGTTCACATGCGAACAACGCGTTCATAGTCATCGGCGATTGCGCGCGCCAATTCACCGACCTCGAAGTTGTAATCCCCGATCTTCCCGACCGGCGTGACCTCGGCCGCGGTGCCCGTCAGCCAGCACTGCTGAAAATTCTCGAGTTCCGATGGAAGGATGTGACGTTCCTCCACCTTGATCTGCCGTTCTTTCAGGAGCGAAATGACAGTCTGCCGGGTCAGACCGTTGAGGAAACAGTCGGGCAAGGGGGTATGCACGACACCGTCGCGGACAAAAAAGATATTTGCACCGGTTGCTTCTGCAACGAATCCCCTGTGATCGAGCATCATGGCATCCGAGCAACCCTTCGCTTCGGCAGCATGTTTTGACAGCGTGCAGATCATGTACAGCCCCGATGCCTTGGCGAAGCAGGGAATGGTTTCCGGCGACGGACGCTTCCAGCGCGAAATATCGAGGCGCGCGCCCTTGTCCTTGGCGTCTCCGTAGTAGGCGCCCCAACTCCAGGCCGCCACTGCCATTCTGACGGGATTGGCGGATGCGGTGACTCCCATGTCTTCTCCCGAACCCCGCCAGCACACTGCGCGAACATAGGCATCGCTGAGGCCATTGGCCTCCATCGCCAGGTACTTTGCCGCCTCGATCTCGTCGACCGTGTACGGGATGGGAAGATCGATATCCCGGCCGGATTTCAGCAGACGCTCCGAATGTTCCCGGCTCTTGAAAATCTTGCCATTGTAGGCGCGTTCACCCTCGAACACCGACGACGCGTAGTGGAGCGCATGGGTAAGAACGTGGATATTTGCCTCGCACCACGGAACGAGTTCTCCATCCAGCCAGATGACACCTTCGCGATCGTCGTATGCTGCACCAGCCATTCTTCCCAATCCTGTTCGATTTCCGTTGCCTGCGCGACGACCGGCAGGCCGCCGGCTCAAGAAATTCCGGTGCGCATTCGCGTCCGGGAATCACGCGAGACATTAACGAATACCTCTGGCTATGTCAACATTTCTGACATATTATGGCAAGAGATTTCGGGCTATCCGAAAAGAGTGCCGATGCCGCGGGATTGGGAATGCAGGACCAACAGTCACGCCAGAAACAGACGAGTCGGGATCCACAGCTCTTTCTGACCGATGATCAGTTGCTGCAGGGCATTGAACTGATGTTTTTTGCCTATAGGGGTTTCACCTCGGATCCGGACCGAATTCTCGAGCAGTACGGCTATGGGCGCGCGCACCATCGGGCAATTCACTTCATCAACAGGAGCCCGGGCATCACGGTCAACCGATTGCTGGAGATCCTGGGTGTGACCAAGCAGTCGCTGACCAGGGTTCGAAGGCAGTTGTCGAATGATGGAATGATGGAAAGCCGGATTGACAAAGTCGACCGGAGAAAACGAAATCTCTACCTGACTGACCGCGGCAGGGCCCTCGAGCGGCAGCTCTCCAAGGCCCAGCGCAAGCGCATGCACGACGCTTACAGGGATGCCGGACCTGATGCCGTGCACGGATTCCGTCGGGTTCTCGAAAACATCATGGACCACCACTTGCGGCAACTTGCCCGAAACCTCGGCGAGGATTGATGTGTTCGCCGGAACGGAAGCCCATATCCTGGTCGTCGACGATGACGAACGCCTCAGGGGCCTGCTGCAGAAATTCCTCGTCACGAACGGTTTCAGGGCGAGCGTGGCAAGGGACGCGATGCACGCCGGGGTCCTCATGGAGGGACTCGAGTTCGACCTGGTCGTTCTGGATGTCATGATGCCCGGGGAAGATGGAATCACGTTTGCCGCGGGTCTACGTGAGAACCAGGTCGAGACGCCGATTCTGATGCTCACGGCACGGAGCGAATCGAATCAACGAATCATGGGACTCGAGGCCGGTGCCGACGATTTTCTTGGCAAACCGTTCGAACCAAGGGAGCTGTTGCTGCGAATCAACGCCATATTGAGGCGTGTCCCGGAGAAGGAGACGGGGGAAGCGCAACCGAAGACCCTGTACCTGGGAAGCCGCCATTACGACATCATGCGCGGCGAATTGTGGCATGATGGCCAGCCGGTCAGGCTGACGGCGACGGAAGCGGTTCTGATGCGGGTTTTTTCGTCACGGCCGGGAGAAGCGTTCTCTCGTACGGACCTGGTCGAGATTCTGAGACGAACGGGCAGCAAGGCGCAGAAACGGGCAGTCGATGTCCAGATTACCCGTTTGCGCAAGAAGATCGAGGATGAACCGAGATCGCCGCGATACCTCCAGACGGTCCGCGGCTCCGGGTACATGCTGGTTCCCGACTGATCCGGTCGGCAGCCTGCCGGTCTCCGTTCTTTCGATCGGTCACGGACGGCACGGGTCATCAACAGGCCGTGACGACTCCTGATTGGAAAAGGAATTCGCGACGTGCGATGAAGTATTACTGGACAAGCCCGGCAGTAGAGGGAGGTCGGAATGACAAGATTGATTCAAACGCTGTTCGCCCCGACGGTCATATTTGCGCTTGCGTCGTCGCTTGCGTGGTCGAATCCGTCACGTTGGGTTTACGAGTGGCCCAACACCGACTTCTCGATCCATTCGGTCGACCTGGCCGAAATCAGGAGCGGGGGGCCGCCGAAGGACGGAATACCCGCGATTGACGACCCCGCGTTCGTTTCCGTTGCGGACGAAAACGGGCTTCATGACAGGGAACCGGTCATGACAGTTGAAATCGAAGGCCAGGTCCCGCGAGCCTATCCTGTCCGGTACCTGATCTGGCACGAAATCGTCAACGACATCATCGGCGATACGCCCGTGGCGGTGACCTTTTGCCCATTGTGCAATTCGGGACTGATTTTTGACCGGCGGCTTGGGAACGAGCAGTTCTCTTTTGGCGTATCGGGCAAACTCCGCAAGTCCGACATGGTGATGTATGATCGCGAGACCGAAAGCTGGTGGCAACAATTCGAAGGTGTCGCCATTGTCGGCGAAAAGACCGGCGCCGTTCTGAATCAGGTTCCCGGGTGGGTCGAAAGCTGGCTCGATTTCCGGACACGCAATCCCGGGGGCCTGGTCATGGAACAGCCCCGCCATTCCCGGCCATACGGGGCCAATCCCTACGTGGGGTACGACTCGTCGTTTTCCCCGTTCCTTTACAGTGGAGAAAATCCTCCTCATGACATTCCGCCGCTTTCCCGGGTCGTCGTGGTCGGCGACCGGGCGTGGCCACTGATCCGGGTGAGGGACGCTGGCGAGATCATTGAGGACGGGATCCGGATCAAATGGAAGGAAGGGACCGCCTCGGCGCTCGATACGAATGCCATCGCCGAGGGAAGGGATGTCGGTTCCATCCGGGTCAGGGATGCCGCAACAGGCGCCGACATCCCGCATGACGTGGCGTTCGCCTTTGCTTTCCATGCCTTCACGCCGGAAGGGCGGTGGATGATCGAATAGGGAATCGCGGGCAAGGCTCAGCTCAGCTCCGGTCTTCACTGTCCGGAAACGGATCGTGCCCTGCATGTCAATGCGTGAATCCGGACCCGCGGCGGGATCCGCCGACGGAGGGCTGTTTTCGCCGTGTCTTCGCGCAAATGGCAAGCAGGGCAGTTGCTCTTTCGAGTACTACTGGCAGCCATACCGCGACCAGATGCGCGCAAGAATGCCAAGGATGAAAGAGTAGCCTCTGAATTTATTTTTTCGAGGAAATCCGGAAGTAGCCGACCTGTGGCCTTTCCATTTTTCGATCAAGCCAAGATCCAGTGTGATGCACCGCTGACACGGCCTCAACGGTTTACTTAGGCCATCTTTCAAATGAACACCTAGAACGGCGGTCCGGTCCGGAAAAATAGCTCTTGCGGTCCGCATTGTCTCGAATGCCGTGAGGGTTGGGCGCCGCCAGGGCATGACATCAACACGGTCTTGGACGGCTTGCAACCGGAGCCAAGTTCAACCAAAGAGACCATGGTGCTCGATTCGTCCGGATCGACAGTGCATGTCATGCAGGTCCCAAACTCACAATTTTGACCGGTTCCACGCACAGCCATCATCAAGAGGTCAAACCCGATGAAACTATTTCCATTCGCGACGCGAAAACCGTTCGTCGCAGTCCTGTTGCTGGAGGGAGTCATACAGTCGGGGGGCAGAATGCGAACGACCGGGCTCAGCGACTCGAGCCTGGCGCCGGTTATCGAAAAGGCGTTCGGAAAGGGAAAGCCGAGCGCAGTTGCAATCAAGATCAACTCGCCCGGCGGTTCGCCCGTTCAGTCGTCCCTGATCGCGGCACGAATCCGGCGGCTCGCCGAATCGAAAGACATTCCCGTCTACGCGTTTGTCGAAGATCTGGCCGCATCGGGAGGGTACTGGCTCGCGGCGGCGGCTGATGAAATCTACGTGGACGCGAACTCGATCGTCGGATCGATCGGGGTCATTCATTCTTCGTTCGGTTTTCACGACCTCCTGAAGAAGTCGGGGATCGAAAGGAGGGTGCACACGGCCGGAAAGGACAAGAGCATTCTCGACCCGTTCCTTCCCGAAGACCCTGAACACGTCACCCGCCTGAAAGAGGTCCAGGACCAGATGCACAATGAATTCATCAGCCACGTTCGTTCCCGGCGAAAGGATCAACTGAACGGTGATGACCTGTTTACCGGCCGGTTCTGGATTGGCCGGGCGGCCGTGGAACTCGGACTCGCAAACGGTGTCGGCCATCTCATCCCGAAGATGCAGGAAATCTACGGAGAGAAGATCCGTTTCAAGCATTACGGGAAACGCAGGCACTTTTTCGGAAGCGTCGGAACCGGAGTTGCACAGGCTGCGCTTGACCACATCGAAGACCGGTTCATGATGTCGCGTTATGGCCTGTGACCGGTACGGAACACGGTTCCCGGCAACAAGAACGCGATTGCCTGTTTCGAAGATTCACGCCGGTTCCGAGCTTGTTGTCAATGTTTGCTGCCGATAGACAGCGGTCATGGCAACTGCGCTGATCACACACAAGGATTGCCTGGGTCACGAGAATCTTCCCGGCCATCCCGAACGTCCCGAACGCCTCGAAGCCATCCTTGCGCGGCTGGAAGCTCCGGAATTTTCCGAACTTCGGCGTTTTGAAGCTCCGCTCGGGACAGATGAGCTGGTTCTCCTCGCGCACCCGAAGGCCTACCTCGATTCCATCAAGGCGTCGGCACCTGCACGGGGACTGGTTTCGCTGGACCAGGACACGCAAATGAACCCTGGAAGCCTTGCAGCGGCCATGAGGGGGGTCGGATCGATCGCGCTTGCCGTCGACCTCGTCTGCGGGGGAGACGTGCGCAACGCGTTCTCCGCGGTTCGCCCTCCGGGACATCACGCCGAACGGCAAAGGGCCATGGGGTTTTGCCTGTTCGGCAACGCGGTGATTGGCGCGAGGCATGCAATGACCAGCCATGGCGTCGGCAAGGTGGCGATCGTTGACTTTGACGTTCATCACGGCAACGGAACACAGGACCTGGTGTGGGACGACGAACGGGTTCTGTTCGCATCGATCCACCAGATGCCGTTGTATCCGGGAACCGGCCATTCGAGCGAAATCGGCGCTTCAGGAAACATCCTGAACATACCATTTGCTCCGGGACTCGATGGCAGGTCCCTGATCAATGCCCTCGAGACACGAATTCTTCCGGCCATTCGCCGGCATCGGCCTGATCTCTTCATCATATCGGCGGGGTTTGATGCCCACCGGGAAGACCCTCTGGCGAATCTGAATTTTGCCGAGGACGATTTTGCCGAAGCAACCCGGCAGCTGTGCTCGGTCGCGGACGAACTGTGCAATGGCCGTGTTGTTTCGACGCTGGAGGGAGGTTACGACCTTGACGCCCTCGCGGAATCGGTGGCCGCGCATGTCAGTGCCCTCATGGAGAATGGAAAATGAGCAAACCAGCCGACCGACCGGTAGACGAAATGACATTTGAGGACGCGATGTCCGAGCTGGAGGATGTCGTCGCGCAGCTTGAACAGGGCAAGGTTGCCCTGGAGGATTCGATCAAGCTCTACGAGCGGGGATCCCAGCTGAAGGCCCATTGCCAGGAGAAGCTCAAGGCGGCGGAAGAAAAGGTCAGAATGATCACGCTTGGCGACGACAGGAGCGCCGTCGGCACGGAACCGCTCGATCAGGACTGAACGACCTGTCGCTTCCGGGCGGGTGCAGGGGTAAAGCGCCCGGGGAATTTCAGGCAGGTCCTCCGCTGGGACCGATTGTCCTGGCAGGCGGGATCGGCAGCACAACGTGAAGTGCATCACGTGCCTGCGTCGACAGGTTGTTTCTGTTTCTTCGATACGGGATCGATTCCGAGAAATCCTCCCGACTGGCTCCTCCAGAATCGGGCATAGATTCCCTCCTTTGCGAGAAGTTCGTCATGGGTCCCGGCTTCGGCGATCTTCTGCCGGTCGAGCACGACGATCCTGTCCATCCGCGCGATGGTTGAAAGTCGATGGGCAATGGCGATCACCGTTTTCCCTTCCATGACTCCGTAAAGGGTTTCCTGGATGCTGGCCTCGATCTCGGAATCGAGGGCTGATGTCGCTTCATCAAGAACGAGAATTGGCGCATTCTTGAGGATCACCCGGGCCAGCGCAATGCGTTGCCTTTGTCCGCCAGAGAGCTTGACTCCCCGTTCGCCGACGAATGCGTCGTATCCGGTCCTTCCCTCCATGTCGCGTAAACCGTCGATGAAACGGTCTGCTTCGGCCTTGCGTGCGGCCTCCCGGATCTCCGCGTCGGCGGCATCGGGGCGCCCATAGGCGATATTTTCCCGAACTGACCGGTGAAGAAGCGAATTATCCTGGGTGATCATCCCGATTCGCGATCTCAGGGACGTCTGTGACAACTGCGAGATGTCCTGTCCGTCGATCGAGATGACACCGGACTCGGTATCGTAAAATCGGAGCAGAAGCTTGACCAGCGTCGACTTGCCTGCCCCCGACCTGCCGACAATTCCGACCTTTTCTCCCGCTCGCACGGTGAGCGTGATGCCCGAAAGCCCGCCGTAGAGCTTGCCGTAGTGATGAACGACATTTTCGAAATGAACTTCGCCTCCCGTGAGGTCGAGTTCGGCGGCATCCTCGGAATCGGTCAGGTCGATCGGCTGCGCAATCGTCATCATTCCCTCCGAAACGACGCCGAGATTTTCGAAGAGCGATGACATCGCCCACATGATCCACCCGGTCATGTTGTGCAGGCGAAGCGTCAGGGCTGTCGTTGCGGCAACCGCGCCGACAGTGGCGTTCCCGATACTCCAGAGATAGATGGTAAGGCTGACAACCGAGACGATCAGGAACATGTTGAGCGCATTCAACATTGTCTGTGTCAGTGTGATCAGCCGCATCTGCCGCTGGAATGCCTTGCGGGAGTTTTCGATGACTTCCCTGGCGTATTCTTCCTCGATGCCGCTGTGGGCGAAGAGCTTGACCGACTCGATGTTGGTATAACTGTCGACGATGCGGCCCGTGATCGCCGAGCGGGCGTCTGAGAATGCCCGTGACGCGCGCCCGATCCGCGGGATGAACATGATCATGAGCAGGATGTAGAATGTTGCCCAGGCCAGGAGCGGCAATACCAGCCACCCGTCAGCGTCGATCAGGAGAAAACTGGCTGCAATGACATAGGTCACGGCGTAGGTTCCGGCGTCGAGCACCTGGTAGACAGCTTCCCCGGCCGCCGGCGCCGTCTGCATGATCCGATTCGTAATCCGGCCCGCGAAGTCGTTTTCGAACCAGCCCACCGACTGCCTGATGACGTGACGGTGCGACCGCCAGCGAATCAATGTCCCAAGATTGGGAAACACGGTCTGGTTCATGAACAGCGCGTGGAGGAGCACGACCACGGGCCATAAGAGGACCAGGCCCACGGCGACTGCCAGGACAGGAATCCAGTACGTGGCGAAGAACTCGTCGGGTTCGGCGCCCGAGAGAAAGTCGACGATCTGGCCCGCGAGATAGATCAGCAGGATTTCGCCGATACCGACCAGGGCGGTAAGCACGACGCAGGCCACAAGCACCCAGCGAAACGGCTTGAGGAAAGACTGCAGGAACGGCCATAGCCGTGCGGGCGGCACGTCGTTCTCGTCGTAGGGGCCGTACGGGTCGATGCTGTTTTCGAATTGGCGAAAGATCATATGCATGTGCGGGGACCTGACCGCGTTCTCCCGGGTGCTACATGAATACCATAGCGGCAGATGCCGCCAGCAAAAACGCCATGATCGCCATGAACCACCGCCAGGTCTGTTCTGATCTCAGGAACTGACCAAGAAGTGATCCCGCTGCGGTCCAGGAGGTGCAGACGAACAGGTTGACGCAGGAAAACGCGACTCCGAACCTTGCCGCTTCATCGAAGGGTGGCAGCCCTTTCGTGAATCCGGCCGTCGCCGCGATGGCAATGGCCCAGATTTTCGGATTCACCCACTGAAAGAGAACCGCCTCGCCAAAGGTCATGGGCCGAATCCGATGGGGTTGGCCCCGTTTCCGTTCGGAATTGAAGAGTGACCAGGCCATCCACAGAATCCAGGATGCGGAGGCTATCTTGGCGACGAGCGTCAGTTCCGGGACTGAGTTGAGCAGTGAACCGATTCCGAGACCTGTTGCGGCCCCGATGATTCCGACGCCGATGACGATGCCAAGCAAGGGAGTGACACTCGCCCGGAACCCGAACCTTGCTCCGTAGGTGGTGAGGAGAATGATATTCGGCCCCGGGCTCGCCATCGCGACCAGGAGGAAGAGATAGAGCGGGTCAAATGAAGATGGGCTCAAGCGGTTTCTCCGAACCGGCAGTTTGCCGCTCTGCCGTGAACATGGTCGGGAAAGGCGGCCATCCTGCATGACCGGCTCCGAAGATTCGCGATAGCGGTGGCGCATCGACAGGACGGATCCGATACCCGAGAAACAGTCATTGGTCGAGAAGCTGACTCCTGGTCAGGATGAAGCCGGACTCGATCCAGCGTGTTTCCAGTTGCCGGAGGCGATTCCCGAGCGCTTTCCCCGAGAAGCCCGGTTGAAGATCGGCAGCGCGGAGCGGGAAGCGGGCAACGCTGCCCCGCGCGACTTCCCGCGGCAAGGCCGGATCGGCGCTTCTCCCGGCTCGTGCGGTGCGGAGCAATACCGCGCCCGTCGCGGTTTCCCGACCGAACCGGTAAGCCGCTTCGGCGGGCGAAATATCGCTCTTGGCCAGTTTCCGGATTGCTTCGATTCTCCGGGATTCGCTGCGGCTGAGGCGAATGCGGGTGCGTTTTCCCCCAAGGGCAGCAAGTCTCGATAACCAGTCTGGCGACAACCCGAGCGCTCTTTCCAATGCGACAACACGTTCGAATTCGATGCAGCTGGCGCCGGGCAGGCAACGCTCCAATACGCCGGCCTCTTCCATGGCACGAACTGACGGAACCGGGCCGGCGATCGAAAGGAGTTTTTCAAGCTCGGCCTTAATCCTTTCCCGTGACAGGCGATCAATCCCCGATGACAATTCGGCCGATGCGGCGACAGCGTCTGCGTCTATCGGGAGATCAGGACGCCCGTAGGCAGCATGAAAGCGAAAGAACCGAAGGATCCTCAGATAATCCTCGCGGATGCGGTCCCCCGGATCCCCTATGAAACGGACCCGGCCTTCGTGGAGATCTGCCAGCGCGCCGAGCGGATCGACAACCGTCCCGTCCGCCCGGGCATACAACGCGTTGATGGAGAAATCTCTCCGTGCGGCGTCCTCGCCGATCTGCGTTCCAAACGAGACGGTCGCATGCCGTCCGTCGGTCTCGATGTCGCTTCGAAAGGTCGTTATGTCGACGGGCTTCCCTGAAACGACGAGACGGACGGTGCCATGTTCGATTCCAAGCGGAACGGCCGTGATTCCAGCCGCACCCGCAATCGCGAGAACATCGTCCGGAAGGACATCGGTCGCCATGTCGATGTCGGTGGCCACCTTTCCGAGGAGCGCATCGCGGACGCACCCGCCAACCAGCAATACGTCTCTTCCCGCATCGTGAAACGCCTTGAATACCGCGCGAACAGTTTCGGAATATATCCAGCCTGCTTCAATTTTCGTCATGGTCCCGAATACATGACGAGAGCATTCCGAGAATCCGGGCCGTGGCTCCCCAGATGTAATGGGGACCATGGGGAACGATGAAGTACCGTCGCAACTGGCCTTGCCAGATACGTTCCTGAATACTGTAGTTTTCCGGATCAATGACATGCGCCAACGGGACCTCGAAGACTTCGTCGACTTCGCCGTCCCGCGGAACGGGCTCGAACGTATTCGCGACGACGCCGACTATGGGCGTCACCCTGAACCCCGTCACCGTGACGTGGTCGGGGACAGGGCCGATGATGTCGACGCAACCGGCCTGGAGGCCGATTTCCTCCCAGGATTCTCTCAAGGCAGCTTCAACCGGGCCGGCGTCGATCTCCTCGACCTTGCCCCCGGGAAACGAAATTTGGCCAGGATGGTGTTTCATCGCTTCATGGCGCCGGGTGAGAATGATCGTCGTGCCTGCTGACCTGAATACGACCGGAATCAGAACGGCGGCTTGGCGCAACCGCACGGATGACGGATGATGGCGGTCCGGGTTGAGATCGAAATCGCTCGAAGGCGGGTGACGGCACTGGTTGGCGATCGCGATACGCAGGCTTTCGGGAGTGACCGCCAGGTCACCTGAGGCCCCCGAATTGAGGGCCCGCAAGCCGGGCATCGGCCCGGCTGTCGCGTCATCGATCCCGCCAGGACCGGACCGGGGATGGGATCCGGACGTCACGTTCGTGCCTCGAACCCGAGGGTGCCCGGCTCGAACTCGTAGTGTGCGCCGCAAAACTGGCAATCTGCCGTCACCTTGCCGTCGCTGTTTGTCATCGTGCTGATGTCACGAGCCGAATAGATCGAAAGGGATTGACGGACCCGTTCGGGGCTGCAGGTGCAACCGAACGCAACCGGAAACGCTTCGGAAATCTGCGGGTTCTCGGAATGGAACAGTCTGACGATCAATTGCTCGGGCGAAACATCCGGTCCGATCATCTCATCCGGTGTTGCCGAATCGAGGAGAATTCTCATGCGCTCCCACGCATCCTCATGATCAGAATCGGCTGTGTTCCCTTTCCCGGGCGGCAACTGCTGCATCATGAGACCGCCTCCGTGCCAAGTTGTTCTGGCATCATCACCGGTTCTGCCCGAAATCGCGATTCTGAACAGGCTCGGCAGCTGCTCCGACTGGTAAAAGAACGTCTCGGCGCACCTGGCCAGCGTCTTGCCGGCGAGCGGGGTGATTCCC
Source organism: Paracoccaceae bacterium (assembly GCA_963664045.2). Taxonomy (GTDB): domain Bacteria; phylum Pseudomonadota; class Alphaproteobacteria; order Rhodobacterales; family Rhodobacteraceae; genus JAPPHA01. Next base: position 650,681 of record CAXXGT010000013.1, read on the forward strand.
TGGTACGGACGCAGGTCCTTTCCCTGGTCGATGATCACGGCAAAATAACCCTCCCCAAGCAGCTCGATGCCTGATCCCGCATCCGGTTGGCGCAGGATATCGTCGAATCCTGAATATGCCCGGAGGCGTCCGGGTGCACCCTTGCGGCTCGGTGCGTGGAAGTCCGTGGCAATCAGGCGTACCGGGCCGTTGCCCCGGATCTGGAGCGAGAGTTTCCACCGGAGTTTGATGGCCTGGCCGATCAGGGCAGTCAGCAGCACCGCCTCGGCCACCAGTTCCGCAACGGCCATGGGATAATCATGGTGGGTGAACACTGCGTCAAGGGTCGGGCCGAGTCGAACGAGGCGTCCCCGGGTTCCAATGTGCTCAAGCCTGAACGCCTGAACCCGATCCTTCAGCATGATCGCGGAGTTTTCGTAATGGTTGGCCAAATGCGGCATTCGAGTGAACCTCGGGCAAATGACAAAAGTATTGAGTTTGGCATGCTGGATCAATGCCGGCGTTCGATCCTTGGCCGGAAAGCTGGCTTCTCGCGCCGCAAGAACTTCCTGCCGACCGGATTTCTCGTCCGGAAACGCGGGTGGCGGCGTCGGAAATCGCGCATCGCCGGATCCGGGCACGTGAGACCGAATGGGATGATGGAGCGGCGAGAATCATGAGTGCTCTCTGCGACGGCGCTGATTACACACGCGAATCCTTTCACATCCTCTGCGCGCTGGCCGATCGGAAGTCATGGCCGGCAGCGGTGCTTGCATACGACACGCTCGCGGAGTGTGCGCTCAGCGGGATCGGTACAAGGGGAATTGCTCGATTACGATGGATTGCGAAGTTGATCGGAATTGGTGCGTGTGAGATAAGCGACCGTGCCAAGACCGAACGCGGCATTCGACGAAACGAAGGAAGTCGCCTCGATGCAGCCGAAAACATTCCGGTCGAGGGGTTCAAGGGCATGACGAGGCGGTTGACAGCGGTCGTTGAGCTTGAAGGAAAAGGGTAGGCCGCGCTCTGCCCCGAATTGGATGTGGTCAGCCAGGGAGACAGCTTTACCGACGTGCGTACGGGTTTTAAAGCAGCGCTTCCCCTGTTTTTCGGGACCGCTTTGCCGGAGGAAATGGAAAGTCGCGCCCAATGCGAGATTTGCGTCACAGATGTCGAAGTAGCTGTTGACTAGATTGCGACCACTTTCTGGACGGGACGTGTGCCGGATACGTGAACGGCACGGATTTCCTGACGGCGGGAGGCGTGGTAGCCACGTCTTTGTGCAATGGTCGGGCCCAGACAGGCCGGGCACCGCCGCGAGCGCGTTCGCACCTTACAACCGGTCTTCGGATTCGTGACGCATGGCCGGAATTCGCTTCATCCATTCCTCTGATCTGCACTTGGGCCGACGCTTTGGGAACTTTCCCGAGGATATCCGCGGTCGCCTGATGGAAGCCCGGCACGCCGCGATCGACAGTATTCTGGCCGCCGCGCGCAACCACCAGGCCGACCATGTGTTGATCGCCGGAGATCTCTTCGATACCGAGACGCCGTCAGACCGGATCCGCCAGCAGGCGCTTGCCGCGATGGCTGCGGACAGGGATATCCATTGGTGGATCATTCCCGGCAACCACGACAGCCTCGCCGCCGAAGCACTTTGGGAACCCGTCCGCGCGCAAACACCCGACAATGTACATCTTTGCCTTGATGCTGCGCCAATCGAGATCGCCCCTGGCGCCTTGCTTCTTCCGTCACCCGTGCCAAGCCGGTTCCCCGGCCGCGATGCGACGGAGTGGATGAGGGACTGTGAAAGTCCCGACGGCACCCTGCGTATCGGCCTCGCGCACGGTGGTACCGTGACTTTCGGAAGTGAAGACGACGGTGCGGAGACTATTCCACCCGACCGGGCGACGACTGCCGGTCTCGACTATTTCGCCATTGGCGACTGGCACGGTTGCAGGAAAATCGGGGAATGCACGTTCTATTCCGGTTCGCCGGAGCGGGACCGTTTCAAGCACCCGGGACGCGGAGTCTGCCTTGCGGTCACAATTCCGGCACCGGGGGCCGGGCCCGAGGTGACCGAGATCAGGACCGGCCGCTTCAATTGGCAAGATGTTTCCCTGCAACTGACGCCCGAACAGAATGCAGGAGATGCCCTTGCCGCGGTTCTGCCCGAGGATGGAACGGCCCGGCGAGATACCCTGGTACGGATCCGGGCCTCGGGTTGGGCTCGCCTTCCGCAGCGTATGGAACTGGTGCGAACTGCCGATGACGTTGGGCCCGAGTTCGGGTACTTCAATCTCGTCGATACAGAACTTGCGACCGAGGCCAGTCCGGATGACCTCGATGACATCGCCCGGGGAGGCGCGCTGCGCGAGGCGGCAAAAGCCCTGTACGACGAGACCGGCGATGCCACCAGGAGCGCAGAGGACCGGAGCGTTGCAGCTGCGGCGCTCCGCAGGCTGTACGGCTACCTGACGGAGGACGCGCGGTGAGGCTCAGATCGATCCGCCTGGAAAATGTCCGCCGTTTCGTCGATCCCGTCGAAATTGGTGGTATCAGTGACGGGTTGAACGTCCTGTCCGCCCCCAATGAGCACGGCAAGTCGACTGTGCTCGATGCGTTGCACGCTGTCTTTTTCAAGCCGAGGAGGGCGTGGGACAAGGAAATCCGGAGCCTCGTACCGCATGCCGGTGGCGACCCCGCCGTGTCGGTCGAAATCGAAGTCGCCGAAGGCGTCTTCTGGATCGAGAAACGCTGGAGTCACCGACGCAATGGCGATGCACGGATCAAGGCCGGCAAGGGGCTGGTCAGGCAGGCCGATGAAGCCGAGGCCTGGATTTCTGACATCCTGAAAGCGCCCAGGGACGGGGGCCCGGCGGCTCTGCTCTGGGTCCGGCAGGGGCGGACCAGCCTCGACAATGGTGATGCCTCGCATTCCACGCGGCGCGATCTGTTGACTTCCGTCGCGGGAGAAGTTGAAGCGATCACCGGGGGTCGGCGCATGGATGCTGCTCACGACCGTTGCCGGCGCGATCTCGGACGGTATCTTACCCCGACAGGTCGCGCCAAGGCAGACGGCCCGTTGAGGCAATGGCAAGACGAAGTTGAAAGACTTGACGCGGCGCGCCGGGAATTCATGGCGAAGTCGGAGCGATTGCGACAGGAACTGGATCGCCGCCGAAGTCTCCGGCGCGAGCTTGCGGACCTGGAGGATCCTGTCGAACAGGAAAAACGCAAGGTGCGGCTTGCAGAAGCGGAAACCGCGCATTCCGTAGCGGTTCGCCACGCCGAATCGCTCGAACAAGCCACCAGCGCGGAACATACCAGACGTGTTGAAGCCGGGCGCGCAGAAGAGCAGTTGGCCTTGTTGGACAGGGACCTGGCCGAGCGAGACAAGGCAGCCAAGGCACTTCTGGACGAAAAGGAGCAGGCTCGGCGGGCGGTGTCAGAACTACGCAGGAGCGAAGCGAAGCGGTCCGAAGCGTTGAACGTCCGCGATTCCGCGAACGTACGCGCTGAGCTTGCGGCCGATACTGTAAAGACGGTGCTCGTCGCCGCAAGAGCTGCCGCTGAAACCGAGCGTCGCAAGGAACTGATCCAGAAAATAGAACGCGCGCAGGAACTGAGGCAGCTGGCTGAGGAGGCTGCGGCGAGGGCCAGGAAAGAGCTTGCCGATCCAGTGCTCGAGGAGATCGAGCGGCTCGATGAGTCCGCGCGTGTCGTGCGTAGGGCCCGCGAGCTTGAAGCCCCGGCCATCACCGTGACCTATGCGCCTGGCCGAACGGATGGTGTTACCATCAGCGGAAGACCGCTTTCCGGCGGCAAGCGATTACCACTCCCCGACGGAGTGCGGCTGGACATCGACGGTATCGGGCAGTTGGACGTCCACCCGGGGCAGCGCCCGGATGACGAAACTTTGGCACGGGCCGAAGAAAAGTTGGCGCAGGCGCTCCAGGCCGCCGATGCGAACACCGTTGAAGACGTTCGAGCATCGGTCAACCGAAGACGCGAGGCCGAACTGGCCCGGAGGAACGCAAAGGCAGACATGCAAAACGTGGCGCCCGGAGGCGTCGATGCATTGCGTGATCAGCTCGCCGCAATTCCCGAAAAAACGGAAAAGGAGGACAATCTTCCTACCTTCGGGGAAGCGCAGCAGGAGGACGAGTCGGCAAGACAAGCCCGAGCGAAAGCGTCCGAAGAATACGAGGCCGCTTGTTCGGAACATGCACAGGCGAAGGCAGCAACCGAACGGGCTGAAGCTGCCGCCGAGAGCGCCCGCACGCGCCTGGCGCGTGCAGAGGCTACCCTTTCCAGGATCGACGAACCGAGAACCGAAAGAGCAAGACGCGAGGAGGCCCTTTCGCGGGCTCGCGCCGGGCTGGATGACGCCACCAGGCGGCGGATGAAGTTGGAAGAGGACGCGCCAGATCTTGAAATCGCGGCAGCGGCGCTGGAACGGGCGCGTTCGGTCGTCGAACGTGTACGCAAGGACAGTGAACGCATTCGCCTTGAACTGGCAAGGCTCGACACCTTCATCGGCAGCCAGGCAGGCGAAGCCGTGGATGAGGAGTTGGCTGACATCGACTCCCGCCTCGCGAATGCCAGGACACGTCTCACCGATCTCGAGTTCGAAGTCGCGGTCCTGAAGAGGCTCGGAGAGGCCCTGGAAACCGCCCGCACGTCCGCCCGCGACCGCTATGTCGAACCCGTGATGCAGGAACTCGTCCCGCTCCTTTGGCTTTTCTGGCCGGAGGCGCAACTCCAATTCGATGCGGAAACCCTGTTGCCGACCGAGCTGATGCGGGCCGGCACGAAGGAAAACTTCGACATCCTGTCAGGTGGTACCCAGGAACAAATTGCACTACTCGTCCGTCTTGCCTTCGCCCGCATGCTGGCCAACGCGGGTACGCCTGCTCCAATCATCCTTGATGATGCGATCGTCTACACTGACGATGACCGCATTGAGCGAATGTTCGATGCGCTGACGCGCCAGGCACACGATCTCCAGATTGTTGTTTTCTCCTGTCGCCAAAAGGCGTTTCGCGATCTCGGAGGCCGAGGCCTCGAAATACTGCCTGTAACGCACGCAGGAGACCTCGCGCAGTAGGACGAATCATCCGCGAGAATGATTCCTCATCCTTTGCCGGCACTCCGGATGTGAAGCGCTTGGTCGAGTTCGATCGGCTTTCCCTCCGATCGCTCCCCGAACGGGATTGCACCCCGTCAGGCCGCCCTTGATCCAGGCACACGCGGAAAGTTCGAAGGGGGACAGAACGACGAACGATCAACCTGCGGAATTCTCCGGCTCTGCGCAGGAAACCGGCGAAACCCGGGTGATCAACAAATCGAATTATGCCTTGCGGTCGCCGAAGGTCGGATTAATTGCAGTTTCAGGAGGTTTGACATGTCTTTCAATTCTTTCGGCTGGTTGTTCAGGGTGTCGACCTGGGGTGAAAGCCACGGACCTGCGATCGGCGCGGTGGTCGATGGCTGTCCGCCGGGAATCTCCCTGGACGAGAGCATGATCCAGGTGTGGATGGAACGGCGCAAGCCCGGGCAGAACAAGTTCACGTCCCAGCGCCGGGAGCCTGACATCGTGGAAATCCTGTCGGGGGTCTTCGAAGGTCGAACGACAGGGACCCCCATACACCTGCTTATCCGCAACCGGGACCAGAGACCCAGGGATTATTCGGACATCGTTGACAAGTTTCGGCCGGGCCACGCGGATTTCACCTACTGGCAGAAATACGGAATAAGGGACCACCGGGGCGGAGGACGTTCGTCGGCGAGGGAGACTGCATCACGCGTCGCGGCAGGCGGCATTGCGCGGGCAGTGCTCCGGGAACTCGCGCCGGAGATTTCCATCAAGGGATACATGACTCGGATGGGAACCCTGACGGCCGTTCATGAACGCTTCGATGAGAGCGAGATTGAACGCAACCCGTTCTGGGTGCCGGACGCCGAGGTTGTCGGGGAATGGGCCGAGTATCTCGACGGCCTGCGCAAGTCCGGCAACAGCGTCGGTGCGGTCATCGAGGTGGTTGCCCGGAAGGTACCCGCTGGTCTCGGCTGTCCGATCTACCGCAAGCTCGATGCGGACCTTGCCGCGGCAATGATGTCCATCAACGCGGTCAAGGGTGTCGAGATCGGTGCGGGGATGGGAGCAGCGGCCCTGACGGGCACGGAGAATGCCGATGAAATGCGCACGGGACACGACGGTCCCGAGTTCATGTCCAATAATGCGGGAGGCATTCTCGGGGGGATCTCGTCCGGCCAGGATCTCGTTTGCCGTTTCGCGGTGAAGCCGACGTCATCGATCCTTTCGCCGCGGCGGACGGTAACGCGGAACGGAGACAACACCGAGATTGTCACGAAGGGGCGCCATGACCCGTGTGTTGGTATCCGGGCCGTTCCGGTTGGTGAAGCGATGATGGCCTGCGTGCTGGCCGACCACGTATTGCTGCATCGCGGACAGGTCGGGACCGGCGGCGGCACCTGATACAGCGCCCGGCTTCGGGCGCGAGCGAGCCGAACCCGACCGGGAAAACAGGCCTGTTGCCCTGGGTTTTCGGCGTGGTGTCTGGGGAGGTGGCAATGCTGTTCGCCAAGCTGATACTCGGCATTTGACGGATGCGGGACACAACTCCGGTTTGCGGCCATGCTTGGACCGGACCAACGGAGACCGACCATGAACGCGGCGTGGGCGCCCTTAAGCACATGGCTGCGGAGATCATTGCGGAAGCCCTTTACAGACGAAGAGGCCGACCAAGCCGCACGCACGTGCGCGTTCGGCCATTGGTGTTGAACGTGGCGGCCCGGTTGACTGGTGGATCATCGATGAACCCGAGCTGCATCCGGGCGAGGAAATCCTCGTCCCGGACCTGGCAGGGTGGCGGCGCGAGACCATCCCGGAATTCCCGATGAGTCCTGCTGGACCGTGACGCCGGACCGGGTATGCGAGGTGCTCTCGTCCCCGACCCGCGCGATCGACCTGCACGAAAATCGCCCGATCCATGTGCGCGAGGGTGTTCAACACCTGTGGTTCGTCGACCCCGTTGCGCGGGATTCTGAAGCTTTCGGACTCCGCAACGGCGAATGGGTCCTGATCGCCCCGGCCACGGAAGACGATCCGGTCTCGATCCCGCCCTTCGATGCCATCACCTTCAGTCTCGGAGATCTGTGGGCCTGAGCAAGCAGACGGGTGTGCAGCGAGTCTGGCTGCTGAACTAGCGGGTGGAAGTCCCGCCGGCGCAATTCTTGGTTTGGCGCCGTAGCATATCCCACGGGTACCGGGGTGACCTGGTGCCTGCGAGCTGGGACGTAGAAAGTCATCGTGGGCGTGGCGGGAGCAAGGCTCCAACCGGTCCGGTCAGTCAGGATGGCGAACAAACCGAAGGGCCGTAGCGAAAGCGAACGATTGTTGATGCGACGAAAAGTTCGCCCCCACATGGAAGCTGACTTGTGGGGATATTGGAGGATGCCAAGGGTCAGCCTGTCACCCGATGGCTAGCACCGGTGCGGAAGAACCGAGGTGAGCACGCACCGGGTCCCCCGGCGTAGAGACGGCGGCAATTCGGGAAAGTTCAGCAGTGAAAGACCGGAAGGTGAGGAGAACGGACAGGATGTTGTGACCCTTGAATGTCAAGGACCGTGCCAATAACCGCAGTGCGGGAAATGGCACGGAGTTCTCCTGACTGGCGGATGAGGCCGATTAAGCGGTGATGGGCGGAACAACATAACCCGTCCGGAGCGAGGGCCTCTGGGCCCAGGTGGCGAAGGCGGCAGGTGTGCAGCGAGTCTGGCTGCTGAACTAGCGGGTGTGAGTCCCGCCGGCGCAATTCTTGGTTTGGCGCCGTAGCATATCCCACGGGTACCGGGGTGACCTGGTGCCTGCGAGCTGGGACGTAGAAAGCCATCGTGGGCGTGGCTGGAGCAAGGCTCCAACCGGTCCGGTCAGTCAGGATGGCGAACAAACCGAAGGGCCGTAGCGAAAGTGAACGATTGTTGATGCGACGAAAAGTTCGCCCCCACATGGAAGCTGACTTGTGGGGATATTGGAGGATGCCAAGGGTCAGCCTGCTACCCGATGGCTAGCACCGGTGCGGAAGAACCGAGGTGAGCACGCACCGGGTCCCCCGGCGTAGAGACGGCGGCAATTCGGGAAAGTTCAGCAGTGAAAGACCGGAAGGTGAGGAGAACAGACAGGATGTTGTGACCCTTGAATGTCAAGGACCGTGCCAATAACCGCAGTGCGGGAAATGGCACGGAGTTCTCCTGACTGGCGGATGAGGCCGATTAAGCGGTGATGGGCGGAACAACATAACCCGTCCGGAGCGAGGGCCTCTGGGCTCAGGTGGCGAAGGCGGCAGGTCATGCCGGGACACAGAGCCCGGTGCTGACCGATGATATCACCCGGATGACGGGTGGTGCTGTCGAGCCGAAAGGGCGGCGCAAACGCGGGATGTTGCCACGGGCATGGCTGGGTCAGCCTTAAGCGTGGCGGATGTCGCGGAAGGCACCGCACCGAACTCCTGCGGGGGTGCCTGACGCTTGAAGCCGGACCCGGGAAAACCGGACGTCCGGAATTTTAGGGGGGATGCTGGAAACGTGGCCTTTGGTGCGCGCGCCAGTGTCCTACCCGACCATGCCGGGACACAGAGCCCGGTGCCGACCGATGATATCACCCGGATGACGGGTGGTGCTGTCGAGCCGAAGGGCGGCGCAAACGCGGGATGTTGCCACGGGCATGGCTGGGTCAGCCTTAAGCGTGGCGGATGTCGCGGAAGGCACCGCACCGAACTCCTGCGGGGGGTGCCTGACGCTTGAAGCCGGACCCGGGAAAACCGGACGTCCGGAATTTCAGGGGGGATGCTGGAAACGTGGCCTATGGTGCGCGCGCCAGTGTCCTACCCGACCATGCCGGGACACAGAGCCCGGTGCCGACCGATGATATCACCCGGATGACGGGTGGTGCTGTCGAGCCGAAGGGCGGCGCAAACGCGGGATGTTGCCACGGGCATGGCTGGGTCAGCCTTAAGCGTGGCGGATGTCGCGGAAGGCGCCGTACCGAACTCCTGCGGGGGTGCCTGACGCTTGAAGCCGGACCCGGGAAAACCGGACGTCCGGAATTTTAGGGGGGATGCTGGAAACGTGGCCTTTGGTGCGCGCGCCAGTGTCCTACCCGACCGCATATCGAGCCAGGCGGGAGTTGGTTCATATGGGTGCCCGGTGGACCGGGCGACTGGTCACGACCGCAAGGATTCCGATCATGATCGTCACGACACCGACGACGTCGAGTAGCGAAAGGGACTCTCCCAGCAGCACGGCAGCCGTTACCACTCCGAAAAACGGATGGAGAAAGTGGAATGTGGCCGCCTGAGTGGCGCCGGCTCTCTCGACCAGGGAAAACCAGATCCACGTGGCCAGCAGGCCGGGCACCAGGGTCGTGTAAGTAAAGGCCAGGACCAGGGGAACCGACCAGGTCACGGACAGCGGCTCCAGTGCGACGCCGAAGGGAAACAGGACGGCGCTACCGACCAGCATTTGCAGCCCGATTACCTGGAACATGTTCCTGCTGACATCCAGCGACCGGATGGTCATCGTTGCGATCGACAGCGACAGTACGCTGACGATACAAAGAAGAAGCCCCCACATGGTTGCCTGCCCGGTAATTCGGGATGCCAGTACAAGCGACACGCCGAGGAAACCGACCAGAATCCCGATAATGCCTTTCCGCTCCAGGCTTTGGTTGAACAGAAGGACCGAAGCGAGTGCTACGACCAGGGGCATCGTGCTCGCGATGACCGCTGCGATCGAAGCTTCAACCACCTGAACCGCAACGAAAACCAGACCGAGATAGAGGCCGTTCTGGCAGATGCCGAACAGGACGATCGCGCGCCAGCGAACAAGGGGTACCGGGCGCAGCCTTCCGCTAAACCAGGCGATTGCCAGCGCGATCAATCCGGAAATGAGGAATCTGATGCTCAACGCGGTCAGGGGCGGAGCATCCTGGACGATGATTCGCGCCGAGGAAAAGGCACTTCCCCAGAAAGCGGCGAAGGCGAGGCCCATGGCCAGCGTCCGGACATCCGTCAGTCGGAATTCCATCGAGTGCCTGCCCCTTGATGCAGTGAATTGGAGGGACTATACGCCTGAATAGGGCGCAGAACCGGACATAGAGTTCCAATTGTTTGGTCCGGGCGATATTTCCTGTCTCTATCGTTCCTGCGTCGAAAAGACGGCCGCAATCAACGGTGTTTTCTCGACAGGGGGCCGCAACAAGACCTTACAACTTCAAGTCCGCGCCCAATCAGGCCGGACAGCCCGCAGACTTCCTGCGCCAGGAATGGCGCAACGAACGTAAAATCCGAGAGAAGATCAGCGCATACCTTCCGGGTTTCCCGACCGAAGGGCTCCAGGTCTCCGAGACGTCCTCAAGCCGCTCAAGGTCGCCGCCAGTGCGATGCCGATCCCGTTTTCCGCCGTGCTGTCGATGCCATCGATGAACACTGTTCGAAGCATTCGGATGTATAGCTGCGGGAGGTCTGCCTTTTGTCCCGAAAGTGGAACCGAAAGAAGCCCGGTTGGCCCAGCCGGTCCCCTTCATGATCCGGTGTGCGCTGGTCGAATTGTTCAATGCCCCGGGGCGTCAATTCCGATCGCCTTTCGCCACAGTTCGGGCGAAGCCGCTGCCTGCGCCTGCGGTGCCCAGGTATCTGGGCACCGAACAGGTTCGTGGAAATCAATGTGCCGGACAGGTCAAATTGCAAGCCGACCTGTCCAGCCATAGGGACGCGCCCACCCGTGCAGGTTCAGTTGAGATTCTTGCTAAGGGACTTTGACAGTTTGACCTTTGCCACGCGATCGGCAGGTTTTGAAATCGTTGTTCCATCAAATGGATTTCTGACTTCCCGCGCGGGACGTTCCTGAACAGAAAATCTTGCAAATCCGGGAACCGAAACGCTTCCTCCACGGCTCAGTTCTTCGGTGATTACGTCGATCATGGCATCAAAGGCATCGCGCGCAGACGATTGGGAGATACCCGAACTTTCGGCAACCGCCTTGATCAATTGCGACTTGGTCATGGAAGATTGAGACATGAATTGCTCCTTCGAGTCTTGAAAAAACACATCCGGCATGCGTACATGAGATACGGCTGGCGCTCAAACAAAATTCTGCCCGCCGGCACGTCTTCGATCAAGACAAACATGAGAAAATCCAGGTCGCCAAGCCAGACCCGGCCGAGTCCGGCGAAATTTTACTGATGGCCAGGGCGTCTGCAGGCCAACCTCATTGTCTTGTCGTGCTTGCAACTTCCCTTCACACTCCTTGTGCGCCTCACCGACAAACGGAAGGTCGATCCCGGCCTTGTTCCTTGTCGTTTCACAAGCGTGCGAGAGGCAACACGTGGAACGCTCCGGTCGCGAGTTCTGAAGGGCATCCGGTCCGCGCCTGTCCGATCGCAGGGTGGATTCCTGCAAATCGGTGCCCTACAGGAAAGCGGTTTCGTCGAAGCTGCGAAGCTTCCGGGAATGAAGCCGTTCAAGCGGCATTTCCCGGATAATTTCCATCGCCCTGATCCCGATCTTGAGATGCTGGTTGACCTGACGTTGGTAAAAGGCGGTTGCCATTCCGGGTAGCTTGAGCTCTCCGTGGAGCGGCTTGTCCGACACGCAGAGAAGGGTACCGTAGGGTACGCGGAACCGGAACCCGTTGGCCGCGACCGTTGCGCTCTCCATGTCGAGCGCGATGGCTCTCGACTGCGACAGGCGCTGAACCGGGCCGCTCACGTGGCGAAGCTCCCAGTTTCGATTGTCGATCGTCGCGACGGTGCCGGTACGCATGACCCGCTTGAATTCGAATCCAGGCAGTTCGGTGATCTCTTCAACGGCTGATTCGAGCGCGATCTGGACCTCTGCCAATGCTGGAACAGGCACCCAGACAGGAAGGTCAGCGTCGAGGACATGGTCTTCCCGCACATAGGCATGAGCCAGCACGTAATCCCCGATGTTCTGGCTGCTTCTCAGTCCTGCGCAATGACCCAGCATCAACCAGGCACGGGGTCGCAGGACGGCAATGTGATCCGTTGCAGTCTTCGCGTTCGATGGACCGACGCCGATGTTGACGAGGGAAATTCCCGACGAATTGGCGCGTTTCAGGTGGTAGGCCGGCATCTGCGGTTGTGGCAGCGACCCGTCAAAAGCCCCGGCGTCGTCAGGATCGGTCACGATTCGGTTTCCCGGCAGGACGAGCGCGCTGTAACCGGAGTCCTTCCCTACGGCCTCCCGGGAGAATCGCACGAACTCGTCCACATAGAACTGGTAATTCGTAAACAGGACATGATTCTGGAAATGGACCGGGTCGGTCGAGGTGTAGTGCGAAAGCCGCGCCAGGGAATAATCGATTCGTTGCGCAGAGAAGGGTGCCAGTGGTTTTACATCAAGGCCGGAAACATCCTCAGTGCAATTGATGATTTCATCGGAAATCGTTGCCAGGTCAGGGACGTCGAAATAGTCCCGAAGCGGGAAGGAATCGTCATCATGCTCCGGCTTGCCGGAAAAACCGGGTGAACGATGCATGGCCACCGGGCTGTCTCCGAAATCGCTGACGTCCTCGAGGGACAGGTAACTGCCGACCGCAAAGTGCACCGGGATCGGTTTCCTGGAAACGCCGACGGTGATTGGTGCCCCGTGATTCCTGAGCAACAGGGATACCTGCTGGTGGAGGTATCCACTGAAAAGCCGTGGGCGGGTCAGGGTCGTCGCGTAGGTTCCTGGAGCAACCACGAACCCGTAGGCGAGCCGGCTGTCCACCCGCGAATGCCTCGTGGTCGTAATGGAAATCTCGGGATAGTAGGCGCGGTAACGCCCGGCGGGCTGCTTGCCCGCAAGCGCGTCTTCGAGGTGGCGGCAGAGGAACCGCACCGACCCGGAGTAAATGTCCTGGACCGCAGCGATGACGCTCTGCGGATCCTCGAATTCCTGTTTCCCGATTGTTCTCGGCTCGATCAGGGGGAGTTCTTTCATGCGTCGATCCGGTCACCTTCCCCCGTGCCATCGTTGGCGAAAAGATCGGTGAAAGCAAATCCGACCGAATCGACAAGGCCAAGATCCGAAATCCTCAATTCCGGAATGACGACGAGGGCCATCAATGAGTGCTGCATGAACGCGTTGTTCATCGTGCAGCCGCACTCTGCCATTGCGTCAACGAGCCGTTGTGCCTGCCCGGCGACTTCGGGCGCCGGTGAGTCGGACATCAGCCCCGCGACGGGCAAGTGGACCAACGCCAGTTCCTTCCCGTCGCGAAAAAGCGTTATGCCCCCTCCCGCTTCGGCCAGCCGATTGACCGCACCGGCCATCGACGTTCGACAAGTCCCGGCCACGATAATGTGATGGCTGTCGTGAGCGACGGTCGACGCCAGGGCGCAGCGGCGCCGATAGCCGAATCCGGATACAAACCCGTTCTCCACACGACCCGACGCACGGTGGCGTTCGACAACGGCAACGTGGCTGATGTCCCGATCCGGATCAGCGTCCAGCAAGCCCTCGGGAGATGCCCGGAGGTCCATTTCCATTGCCTTCGTCGGTGCCTGGTTCTCGACAACCCCGATGACTCGGACCCGGGCGGTCCTGGCCCCGGCCGGGGCTGCAACCACGAAGTCCGCCGGCGTCAGTTTCCTGCCGATCCGGACCGTGTTCCGGCTTTCCTGAGGCCAGGAAAAACGATGGGGAAACGGGTCTTTGTTCCCGTCTTTCACCTCATCAGCGAGGCCGGCCACGTCGGAGAGAACCTGGCCCCGCGAGATCACGGTTTCGACCGGAAAGCTCTCGAGATCGCCTGTCAGGACGACGTCGGCACGCCGGCCTGGCGCGATAGAGCCGATCTCGCGCTCGAGGCCGAAATGGGTTGCCGTGTTGATGGTCGCCATTTGCAGGGCGACCAGCGGCGGGCATCCGCACGCAATCGCATGCCGGAGCACACGATCCATGTGGCCGTCGTGGACAAGGGTGCCCGAATGGCAATCGTCGGTACAGAGGGTGAAATTCCTGGGATCGAGGCCAAGGCGGGTGACCGCGGTGATCTGGGCCTCGACATCGTACCAGGCGGACCCGAGACGCAGCATCGCCCGCATGCCCTGCCGTGCACGTGAGACCGCGTCGATCTCGCGGGTGCCTTCGTGATCGTCGGCGGGGCCTCCTGCTGCATAGGCATGGAACGCGAGCCCGAGGTCGCGTGAAGCATAATGACCGCCAACGGTCTTCCCGGCTCTTTGGGTGGCGGCGATTTCGGCGAGCATCTTGTCGTCACAATTGATCACTCCCGGGAAATTCATCATTTCGCCAAGGCCGATGATATTGGGCCATGTCATTGCTTCCGCGACATCCGCGGGGGTAATCTCCTTTCCCGTCGTTTCCAGGCCCGGGGCCGACGGCGCGCAGGATGGCATCTGGACGAACACGTTGATCGGTTGGATCAGGGCCTCGTCATGCACAAGACGGACGCCATCAATTCCAAGGACATTTGCGACTTCGTGTGGGTCGACGAACATCGACGTCGTGCCATGTGGCGCGACCGCTTCGACGAAGCGGCTGACGGTCAGCATGCCGCTTTCGACATGCATGTGACTGTCACAGAGGCCGGGAACCATGAACCGGCTGCCTGCATCGATGACAAGGGTATCTGGACCGATGGCGTGGGTCGCGTCAGGGCCGCAATAGGCGAAACGACCACGCACGATCGCAAGATCATGACGATTGATGATCTCGCGGCTCTGGACATTGACCCATCGCCCGTTGCGAATGACGAGGTCCGCTGGCTTGCGTCCGGCTGCAACGGCGATGAGGGCCGGCGCGGCATCGGCCCAAGAGTCCGGCATTCCCGTTCGCGTGTTCGAAACGTTCATGGAATAATGTGTCATGACCTGCACGGATGGTTCAACCGAAATCGTGCGGGGATTTCGATCAGTGTGCCGGGGACTGCTGCTCCGCTCCGTCGCGTTGTGCAGGTAGAGTGTCTGTCCGGGGTGAGGCGGTGCGTGCCCGCCGAATTCCGATACCCGGCGCAGGTCGGCGGTCCTGCGGCGTTACTCAGTCCCTTTCGACCGCGATTGCCGTGGCTTCCCCGCCGCCGATGCAGATCGCGGCAATTCCACGCTTGCCTTGCACCTTCTCCAGAGCTGAAAGCAGCGTGACGAGAATTCGCGCCCCGGAAGCGCCGATCGGGTGTCCGAGCGAGCAGGCGCCGCCGTGAATATTCAGCCGGTCGCGAGGGATTCCCATTTCCCGTTCGAAAGCCATCGGGACGACGGCGAATGCTTCGTTGACCTCCCAGAGGTCGACATCCGACACGGCCCAATCGAGTTTTTCGAGCAACGCACGCGCAGCCGGAATCGGTGCGGTCGTAAACCGTCCGGGCGCCTGGGCATGTGTCGCGTGGCCGGCAACCCGGGCCAGCGTGCGGGGTTTCCCGTCACCGCGCGATTTCACGAACCTGTCGCTGGCGAGAATCAATGCCGCCGCACCGTCGGAAATCGAGGACGAGTTCGCCGCGGTCACGCTTCCGTTCTTGCGAAAGGCAGGCTTGAGTTCCGGGATTCTTTCCGGACGCGCATTCCCGGGTTGTTCGTCCGCATCAAGGCGGACGCTGGTCTTTCTGCCCTGAACGTCAACGGGCGCGATTTCCCCCTTGAAGGCGCCTTCTGACTGCGCGTTCAGTGCCCTGTCGAGAGATGACAACGCGTAACCATCCTGTTGTTCGCGGGTGAACTGAAATATCTCTGCACAGTCCTCGGCATAGGTTCCCATGAGCCGTCCCGGTTCATAGGCGTCTTCCAGGCCGTCGAGAAACATATGGTCGATGGCCTGACTGTGGCCAAGCCGTGCTCCGCTACGCATCCTGGTCAGGAGGTACGGCGCGCGGGACATGCTTTCCATTCCGCCCGCGGCAATGACGTCATTCCGCCCGAGGGAAATCTGGTCGTGCGCGCACATCACGGTTTTCATTCCCGACCCGCACATCTTGTTCACCGTCGTCGCCGGTACATCTTCGCCGAACCCGGCGTGAAATCCTGCTTGGCGGGCCGGAGCCTGTCCCTGCCCGGCCGATAGAACGCAACCCATGATGATCTCTTCGACTTCGCCTGGCCCGATTCCGCTGTCTTCGAGGGCGGATGCGGTTGCAATGCCGCCGAGTTTGGCGGCAGGAACATCGGAGAGCGCTCCCTGGAACCCGCCAATGGGCGTACGGCGTGCGCCGATCACATAAACATCCTGCATATTCTCCTTGCTCCTGTTTCAGTGCGCCGGGCATGATTCACTTGAGAAGGACGACGCCGAAACCGGCTGGCGTTCGTCAATGGCCAGATCCTGCACATTCCACATTGTCTGATAGCACGGGTGAATTCGACGGACACGCGTGAATCGCTGCACTCAGGCAAGCCTGTCCCGGCCGGACAACAAGCGATCCGATCGATCAAGGGCGCGCCGCGGGGCGTCGTCGCAGCGCAGCCCGGTCCGCTCACGGATTTCTGGCCGGGCACGGCCAAATTCCTTGACTTTCCCGACGCACGACACGAAAGTCGACGTCAGGACAGAGAAATCCACGCTGGGCACCGTCGGTGTGATGAACAACGTGAGTACACGCGAAGAATGTTCCGGATCGACCTGCGCTGGCCTGTCCGCTCCTTTCCCTGCAGCAGTTGAACGTGGCAATTCCGTCACGACTCTGAGCGGAACTTTGGCGGGGGTTCCGGACAAGGGCGAACCAAGTGGAGAGAATGGAAATGGGTGATCGGTTTCGGCCGGAGGAGCAGACCAGGGCACTCGGTTTGGCAACGCTGGCCTTTACAGTCTGTTTCGCCGTCTGGACGATCTTTTCGATCATCGGGGTCAAGATCAAGACGGACCTTGGCCTGTCGGATACCGAGTTCGGCCTGCTCGTGGCCACGCCGGTGCTGACCGGTTCCGTAAGCCGGATTTTTCTCGGCGTATGGACCGAACAGTATGGCGGCCGCATCGTGTTCCCGCTCCAGATGGTCCTGACAGCGGTCGCCGTGTGGTTGTTGACGACCGTGGATACCTACCCGCTGTTCCTGTTGGCGGCGTTGGGACTGGGATTGGCCGGGGGGTCGTTCATCGTCGGCGTTTCATACGTCTCGCGATGGTTCGAGGCCAAGAGCCAGGGAACCGCACTGGGGATTTTCGGAGTTGGCAACGTCGGCGCCGCAGTTACGAATTTTGCCGCACCGTTCCTGGTCGTTGCCTTTGGCTGGGAAGTTACCGCACAGGTTTACGCCGGCGTTCTCTTGGTGACGGCGGTCGGGTTCTACGTGCTGGCGAAGACGGATCCGGTGGAGGCTGAGCGGAAGAGGACGGGTGGCCGGATCATCCCCGCTTCCAGCCAGCTGGAGCCGCTCAAGTACATCCAGGTCTGGCGGTTTTCGACGTATTACTTTTTCGTGTTCGGTGGATTCGTCGCGTTGGCTTCGTTTCTCCCGAGGTATTATACCGGCGCCTATGGTCTCGAACTGACGACGGCCGGTGTTCTGGCAGGCCTCTACTCGTTGCCCGGTTCGGTTTTCCGGGCGTTCGGCGGCTGGATGTCTGACCGGTGGGGCGCGCGATTCGTCATGTACCTGACATTCATCGTTTCCCTGGTCTGCCTGTTCCTCATGAGTTATCCGAAAACAAGCTATTCGGTGAGCGGCGTTCACGGGCCGGTCACCTTCGAAATCGGCGTATCGCTAGGCGCCTTCGTTGTTTTGTCGGCGATACTTGGCTTCGTCATGAGCCTGGGCAAGGCCGCGGTCTACAAGCATGTACCGGTCTATTATCCCAATCATGTCGGTTCCGTCGGCGGGCTTGTCGGAATGATCGGAGGGCTGGGCGGTTTCGTCCTGCCGATCATGTTCGGGGTCATGCTTGACGTCACGGGGATCTGGACCGTTCCTTTCATGCTGCTTTTCGCGATCGTTGGAGTGTCGACAGTGTGGATGCACGTCGCGATCAGGCTGATGGAACGCAAACGCCATCCGGTGCTTGTGGACGAACGGTACCTGTCTGATGTACCCGAGGAACCCCACCCATGAACACCGAAGCGAAGCCCGGTCGCACGCTGGCCGATTGGCGGCCCGACGATCCCGAATTCTGGCAGTCTACCGGCAAGCCTGTCGCCAACCGAAACCTGTGGATATCGATCCCGTGCCTGCTGCTTGCCTTCAGTGTCTGGCTGGTCTGGTCGATCGTTGTCGCCAAGCTTCCGGCGATCGGCTTCGACTATTCGACCGGCAAGTTGTTCTGGCTCGCGGCTGTTCCCGGACTGTCCGGCGCGACTCTCCGGATTTTCTACAGTTTCATGATTCCCCTGTTCGGGGGCAGGAGATGGACGTCGTTGTCAACGGCGTCGCTGCTGGTCCCTTCACTGGGAATCGGGGTGGCGGTGCAGAACCCCGAAACGCCTTATGCCGTTTTCCTCCTGCTTGCCCTGCTTTGCGGACTGGGTGGCGGGAATTTCGCTTCGTCGATGGCGAATATCGCCTACTTCTTTCCGAGGGCAACCAAGGGAAACGCGCTCGCCCTGAATGCCGGGCTCGGAAACCTGGGCGTATCGGTCATGCAGTTCGTCGTTCCGTTGGTCATCGTGACCGGAGTCTTCGGGACCATTGGCGGCGGTCCGCAGGTCCTGCCTGACGGCGACACCATCTGGATCCAGAATGCCGGGTTCATCTGGGTTCCCTTCATCGTGGTTTCGACCGTGGCGGCGTGGTTCGGAATGAACGACATTGCCGATTCGAGAGCGTCGTTCCGCGAACAGTCCGTCATTTTTCGGCGCAAGCACAACTGGGTGATGTGCATACTTTATACCGGTACATTCGGTTCGTTTATCGGTTATTCGGCCGGTTTTCCGCTGCTCATGAAGACCCAGTTTCCGGCGGCGGATGCCTTGTCCTACGCGTTTCTCGGGCCGTTGGTCGGGGCGCTCAGCCGCGCCGCGACCGGGTGGGTTTCGGACCGCTACGGCGGTGGGCGGGTGACGTTCTGGACCTTTCTCGGCATGATCATCGCTGTCCTCGGCGTCCTCTATTATCTCCCGACAGATGGTGCGGGAGGGAATTTTGCAGGATTCTTCGCCTGTTTCATGGCGCTGTTTTTGCTGACGGGCGTCGGTAACGCGTCGACGTTCCAGATGATCCCGACGATCGTCAGGCAGGAGATCGCACGGCTCAAGCCACAACTCGAGGACAGGGAGGCAAGACGGGCGTCGGAACGGGAAAGCGCGGCAATCATTGCCTTCACTTCCGCCATTGCCGCATATGGCGCGTTCTTCATTCCGAAGTCCTACGGAACCTCGATCGGATTGACGGGCGGCCCGGATGCGGCACTCTGGGTTTTCGGAATTTTCTACGCCGTTTGCCTCGCGATCACCTGGGGTTACTATTCGCGAAAGGGAGCGCCGGTGCCATGCTGAGCCGCCGACGGTTCCCCGGGTCCGACGCTTCTGAACCAGGAGGAAACCAGCAATGAGCCACTTGCTCGACAGGATGAACTTTCTCCAGCCCAAGCGACTCGAGACATTCGCCGGAGGCAGTGGCGAGGTCACGCGCGAAAGCCGGGACTGGGAAGACGTCTATCGAAGCCGTTGGCAACACGACAAGGTCGTACGTTCGACCCATGGCGTCAACTGCACGGGATCCTGCTCGTGGAACATCTATGTCAAGTCCGGAATCGTGACCTGGGAAACCCAGGTGACGGACTACCCGAGGACTCGTCCGGATCTCCCCAACCACGAGCCGCGGGGATGCTCGCGCGGTGCGAGCTACAGCTGGTACCTGTATTCGGGCAATCGGGTCAAGACGCCGCTCGTCCGGAGTTCCCTGCTGAAAAAGTGGCGCCTCCTTCGCGAATCCCTGAGCCCGACAAAGGCCTGGGCCGCGATCCAGAGCGATCCCGGCACCCGCAAGGCCTATGTCTCGGGACGGGGCAAGGGCGGATTCGTCCGTGCCAGCTGGGACGAGGCGGTCGAAATGATCGCCGCGGCGAATGCGTGGACCGCCCGAAATTACGGTCCCGACCGTGTTTTCGGATTCTCGCCGATCCCCGCGATGTCGATGGTCTCCTATGCCGCGGGATCACGCTACCTGAGCCTCCTCGGCGGCGTGTGCATGAGCTTCTATGACTGGTACTGCGATCTCCCGCCTGCATCTCCGATGACCTGGGGTGAACAGACGGACGTCCCCGAAAGTGCAGACTGGTACAACTCCGGGTTCCTGATGATCTGGGGATCAAATGTCCCGCAGACGCGAACGCCCGACGCCCATTTCTACACGGAAGCCCGGTACAAGGGTACGAAGTCCGTGGTCGTCTGCCCGGACTACTCGGAAGCCGCAAAGTTCAGCGATGTCTGGATGGCCGCGAAACAGGGCACGGATTGCGCGCTGGCGATGGCCATGGGCCATGTCATTCTGAGGGAGTTCCACCTTGATCGCCAGGTTCCCTATTTCGACGAATACTGCAGGCGCTTTACCGATTTTCCGATGCTTGTCCGGCTCGAGGAGCAGGACGGGAAGCACGTTCCCGGGCGTTTCCTGAGAGCCGGCGATTTCGAGGACAATCTCGGCGAAAGCAACAATCCGGAGTGGAAGACGCTGGCAGTCGAGGCCGGATCGGGCGACATCGTTGCACCCAATGGCTCGATAGGTTTCCGCTGGGGTGAAAGCGGGACGTGGAACCTCGAAAACCAGGCGGGCGGCCGAAAGGTCGACCTGGCGAAGACGCTGGCCGCTGAAGGCGATCACGATGCCGTTGTCGAAGTGGGATTCCCGTACTTCGGCGAGGAGAGCGAATCCGTGCCGTTGGTTCTCTGCCGGAACATCCCCGCACGACGCCTGCGCATTGGCGGTGAGGACGTCCTCGTGGCCACCGTTTTCGACCTGCTCTGCGCGAATTACGGGCTTGACCGGGGCCTGGGCGGCGAATGGACGGCGAGCAAGTACACGGACGACATCCCGTTCACGCCGTGCTGGGCCGAAAGAATCACCGGGGTGGACCAGAAACTCATCGAAATGGTCGCACGGGAATTTGCCCTGAACGCCGAGCAGACCGAGGGCCGTTCCATGGTGATTCTCGGTGCCGGGCTCAACCACTGGTACCACATGGACATGCACTACAGGGGCATCATCAACATGCTTGCGATGTGCGGGTGCATCGGGAAGTCCGGTGGCGGGTGGAGCCATTATGTCGGCCAGGAAAAACTGCGTCCGCAAACGGGATGGCTGCCGCTCGCATTCGCGCTCGACTGGAACCGGCCCCCGCGCCAGATGAATTCGACTTCGGCCTGGTACGCCCATACCGACCAGTGGCGCTATGAATCTCTCGACGTCTCGGAAATCCTGTCGCCGACTGCTCCCGACGGGGATTGGAACATCAGCCTTATCGATTACAACATCAGGGCCGAGAGAATGGGTTGGCTGCCGTCGGCGCCCCAGTTCCGAACCAACCCCCTGGAAGTCGCCAGGGCGGCGAGGGCCGCCGGGAAGGAGATCGGCCCGTTTGTCAGTGAGCAACTCCGGTCGGGCGAACTCGAAATGTCATGCCAGGATCCCGACGCACCGGAGAACTGGCCGCGAAACCTGTTCGTATGGCGGTCGAACCTGCTCGGTTCTTCCGGCAAGGGACATGAGTATTTCCTGAAACACCTGCTCGGCACCGATCATGGAGTCATGAACCAGGACTTGAGCGCCGAGGGAAAACCGCTGCCGAAAGAGGCCAAGTGGCGAGACGAGGCGCCGACGGGCAAGCTCGACCTGCTCGTGTGTATCGACTTCAGGATGTCGACGACGGCGGTCTACTCGGACATCGTCCTGCCGACAGCGAGCTGGTACGAGAAGAACGATCTCAATACCAGCGACATGCATCCGTTCATCCACCCCCTGCAGGCCGCTGTCGATCCTGCCTACGAGTCCAGGTCCGACTGGGAGATATTCAAGTCGATCGCCCGGAAATTCTCTGAGATCGCGCCTGAAATTCTCGGGCAGGAAACCGATGTCGTCGCCGTGCCGATCCTTCATGACACGCCGGGCGAACTCGCACAGAACAATCCGCTCGACTGGAAGAAAGGCGAGTGCGAAGTCATTCCGGGAAAGACGGCTCCCGGATTTGTCGCGGTGGAACGGGATTATCCGGCGCTCTACGAGCGGTTCGTTTCGCTTGGCCCGCTGCTCGAAAGGATCGGGAACGGCGGCAAGGGAATCTCCTGGAACACAAGCGATGAAGTCGACCGGTTGAGGGAAATGAACGGAGTTTGGAAGGACGGAGCAACCGCCGGATGTCCCAGGATCGTTTCCGATATTGACGCAGCCGAGACCATCCTTGCCCTCGCGCCGGAAACCAACGGGCATGTTGCCGTCAAGGCATGGAAGTCCCTCGGCAAGGTCACCGGCAAGGACCATGTCCACCTTGCCTCATCGGTCGAACACCGACGGATCACGTTCCGCGACGTCGCTGCCCAGCCGCGCAAGATCATTTCGTCACCGACATGGTCGGGCATCGAGAGCGAGGATGTCAGCTACAATGCCGGGTACACGAATGTGCACGAGTTGATCCCGTGGAGAACCCTGACAGGGCGGCAACAACTGTACCAGGATCACCCGTGGATGCTCGCCTTCGGCGAAGCCATGTGCACGCACCGTCCGCCCGTCGACATGAAGACAATCACCTCGGCGGAAGACGCGTCCAGGAAGGATGGCCTGCCTTACGTGATCCTGAACTTCATCACACCGCACCAGAAATGGGGAATTCACTCGACCTATTCGGACAACCTGTTGATGCTGACGCTGAACCGGGGAGGTCCCGTTGCCTGGATCTCGGAAACCGATGCCAAGGCGGCGCATATTCAGGATAACGACTGGGTGGAATGCTACAATGTGAACGGTTCACTGACGGCCCGCGCGGTCGTTTCCCAACGAATCAGGCAGGGGACCATCTTCATGTACCACGCCCAGGAAAAGATCGTGAACACGCCGGGTTCGGAGATGACCGGGAAACGGGGCGGAATCCATAACTCCGTTACCCGGGCGACGGTCAAGCCCACCCACATGATCGGCGGATATGCCCAGCAGAGTTACGGTTTCAACTATTACGGTACGGTTGGCTCGAACCGCGATGAATTCGTGGTAGTCAGAAAGATCCGGAACGTCGATTGGCTGGATCGTCCCGTTTCGGCGAAGGAGGCCGCAGCATGAAAATTCGCGCGCAAATCGGTAAGGTTCTGAATCTCGACAAGTGCATCGGGTGCCATACGTGCTCGGTCACCTGCAAGAACGTGTGGACGACGCGTGAAGGCGTGGAATACGCCTGGTTCAACAATGTCGAGACCAAGCCAGGCATCGGTTATCCGAAGAACTGGGAGGACCAGTCGAAATGGAAAGGCGGCTGGGTACGAACGAAATCGGGTAAGCTCCAACCGCGCCAGGGCGCGAAATGGAGAATTCTCGCCAATATCTTCGGCAATCCGGATCTTCCTGAAATCGACGACTACTACGAACCGTTCGATTTCGACTACAGCCATCTTCAATCCGCGCCGGAAATGGAAGCTTTCCCCACGGCAAGGCCACGCTCGGTCGTGTCTGGAGAACGCATGGAAAAGATCGAATGGGGTCCTAACTGGGAGGAAATTCTCGGCGGCGAATTCGAGAAACGCGGCCAGGACAGCAATTTCGAGGGAATCCAGAAGGAGATCTACGGCCAGTACGAAAACACCTTCATGATGTACCTGCCGAGGTTGTGCGAACATTGCCTGAATCCGTCCTGCGTCGCGAGTTGCCCGTCGGGTGCGATCTACAAGCGCGAGGAAGACGGGATCGTCCTGATCGACCAGGAAAAATGCCGGGGATGGCGCATGTGCGTTTCCGGCTGTCCCTACAAGAAGGTGTATTACAACTGGAGCACGGGAAAGTCCGAGAAGTGCACGTTCTGCTACCCGAGGATCGAATCGGGGAATCCCACGGTCTGCTCGGAGACATGTGTCGGCAGAATCCGCTATCTCGGCGTGATCCTCTACGACGCCGACCGCATCCACGAGGCCGCGTCGGTCGAAAACGAGACCGATCTTTACCAGGCCCAACTGGATATCTTTCTCGATCCGAACGACCCGGACGTCCAGAGGGCCGCGCTGGCCGATGGGGTGCCGCCCGAATGGCTTGAAGCGGCGAAGCGGTCTCCCGTCTGGAAAATGGCCATGGACTGGAAGGTCGCGTTTCCGCTGCACCCGGAATACCGCACGTTGCCCATGGTCTGGTACATTCCGCCGCTGAGTCCGATCCAGAACGCGGCAGAGACGGGAATGATCGGTTTTGACGGCGAACTTCCCGACGTGCACGCGCTCAGAATTCCCGTTCGCTACTTGGCGAACCTGCTGACGGCGGGGGATGAAGCGCCGATCGTCAACGCGCTCGAGCGTATGCTGGCGATGCGCGCGTACATGCGGGCCCGGACGGTTGAAGATGTCATCGATGAGGGAATTGCCGAGCGGGTCGGACTGACCGGCGCAGCGATCGAGGACATGTATGCAACCATGGCGATTGCGAACTTCGAGGACAGGTTCGTGATTCCGACAACGCATCGGGAAACGGTGGAGGATGCACACGAACTGAGGGGTGGTTGCGGGTTTACCGATGGCAACCGCTGTTCGACCGGAATGACGGTCGGCTCTCTTTTCGGAGGGAAGGGACGCCAACCGCTCGTGCTGCCCCAGGATGCGCGCTGATGGACCTGACGCTCAAGTCATTCTCGCTGTTGCTCAGCTACCCGACGACCGAGCTCCAGGACGCGGTTGGAGAGATCCGCGAAGCCGTGGGTGGTGATCGGCGGTTGGGCCGGAGAGAGTTCGGGCGAATCGACAGGCTGCTGTCGGTCCTGCAGACCTCCGATGTCTGGGTGCTGCAGGAACAGTTCGTTGACCTGTTCGACCGCTCCCGATCACTCTCTCTGAACCTGTTCGAGCATGTCCACGGTGAGAGCCGCGATCGCGGCAGTGCGATGGTCAGCCTGCTGGAATCATACCGTTCAGCCGGATTTGAACCATCGACGAACGAACTTCCGGATCACTTGCCGGTGTTGCTGGAATACCTGTCGATACGTCCCGCCTCCGAAGCTCGAGACGTGCTTGCTGACGCTGCTTACATTTTCGAGGCCCTGGCCCGGAGGCTTTCACGGCGTTCCAGTCCCTACGCCTCGGTGTTCTCGGCCCTGGTCCGTTTGTCGGGACAGTCCGTGAGCAGGAAAATGGTTGCAGACCTGATCGCGGCACCGGACCCGGACGGCAACGACCTCGACGCCCTTGATCGCGCCTGGGAGGAGAGCGAAGTCACGTTTGGTCCTGACCCCAACGCTGGCTGCCCGGAGGTTCGCAACATTCTTGCCCGGATGGACCCATCGGCAAAGCCCGGTTCCCACACGTCCGGCCCGAGCCCGGAGGATCTGAACAATGCATGAGTTCGTATTCGGGATTTATCCGTACATCTGCCTTTCCGTTCTCCTGGTCGGTTGTATCGTCCGCTACGAGCGGGACCCGTTCACGTGGAAGTCGTTTTCCAGTCAACTCCTGCGGCGGCGCCAGCTCGTGCTTGGCTCCGTCCTGTTCCATGTCGGCGTCATCATCGTCTTCTTCGGCCACCTGGTCGGACTTCTCACGCCAATCGAGGTTTTCGACGCGATCGGTATTGGCCACGGCGCCAAACAGATCCTCGCGATGGTCGTGGGCGGCGTTGCTGGTGTCCTCGCGTTCATCGGTGGGGCGATCCTGCTTCACCGCAGGTTGTCGGATCCGAGAATCCGGAGGAATTCCAGTTTTGCCGACATTGGCGTTCTCGTGATTCTCCTGGTTCAGTTGGCATTGGGGCTCGCGACCATCCCCGTTTCCGGACAACACCTGGACGGGAGCGAAATGGTCAAGTTCATGGCCTGGTCCCAGGGAATATTCACCTTTGACCTGACGGCGGCGGACGACATCTCCGGCGCCCACTGGATCTTCAAACTGCACCTTTTCCTGGGCCTGACCATTTTCCTGCTGTTCCCCTTTACCAGGCTGGTTCACATGCTTTCGGTTCCGGTCCGGTACCTGTTCAGACCGGGCTACCAGGTTGTGCGGTCCCGACGGAGCCGTGCGGAAAGATAGGTCGACGGGGAAACCCGGGTTTCCCGGCGGTGGTGGCCGCGTGCTGGAATGACCGGACGGACGGACTGACACATGCCGAATGCCTTGGTGAGCGATGTTACCGTTGACGGGCAGGTTATCACGCAAGCGGAAATTGCCGCCGAAGCCCAGCATCATGCGGCGCCTTCAGGAAAACCCGGTACGGCATGGCGAAAGGCAGCGAGAGCCCTGGTCGTACGGAAACTCCTGTTGGCGGAGGCCGATCGCAGGGAAATACGGGCCGTTCCCGGGAACATGGGTCCTGGGCGGCGGGAATCGGACGACGAAGCCCGAATCCGGGCACTGATCGAGGATTGCGTCTGCCCTGACGAGCCGAACGAGGACAAGATACGCGACGTTTACGAATCCGAGCCGGATCGATTCCGGGCGCCGACGTTGTACAAGGCGGCCCATATCCTCTTTGCTGCCGAGTCCGGCGATTCCGACAAGCGTCAAGAGGCTTCCTGCCGTGCGGATTCAGTCATGGAAACCCTGAAGGATGCTCCCGAGCGATTCGGCGATTTGGCGCGTGAATTGAGTTCCTGTCCTTCCGGCACGTCCGGCGGAGACCTCGGGCAGATCTCGTCAGGTGACACCGTGAGCGAGTTCGAAGCCGTACTTGAAGAACTGAGTCCCGGGGAAATGACCGGGAAACCGGTGGAATCCCGGTACGGCTATCACATCATCAGGCTGGAAGATCGCGTTCGGGGCCGAAAGCTCCCTTACGACGCCGTACGTCCCCGGATTGCCGAAGCTCTCGAGAAGGCGTCCTGGACCCGCGAGGCCCGCCGGTTCGTCAGGGGCCTCGTTTCTTCGGCAACGGTGTCGGGCGTGGACATCGAATCGATCTGAGCGAAACCGGGCGAGGATATTTCGGCGTTCCGTTCGAATTCTCAAGTCGCCGGCCGAAGCGACCGGAATCCTGCGGGGATCGGAAGACGTCCGCAAGACGCGAGACCGTCGCAGGCATTCCGGTGACGGCCCCGATCGGGGTCCGCCCCGTTCATGCGCGGCCAGAGACTGCCAACGGCCGAACTGCCTGTACGGCGTGCCGGCTCCCCGCCCTACGGCCGGAACAGGTCCGGATGGGCATCGCGGAAAGCCGGGAGGGTCTCGAGGCGTTCCGAAATCCGAGAAATCGAAGGATACGGGTCGAGAGCGAGCTTCCAGCGCCGCGCATTGTAGACTTGTGGAACCAGGCAGACATCGGCCATCGTGATCCGGTCCCCGAAGCAATGGCCTCCAGATTCAGCCACCATGGCTTCGAGGGCTTCAAGACTTCGCGGAATGAATTTTGCCATCCAGTCCTTTATCGTGATGCGACCCCCGGAGGCATCCTCCGCGTGTTTCGCGACAGAGAGGTTGCAAACCGGATGCGTCTCCATCGCGATCACGTAGCTGATCGTCCTGACCCGCGCGCGTTCCGGGAGGTCCTTGGGCAAGAAGGAAAAATGCCCGGCCTCATCCAGGTATTCGATGATGGCAAGCGACTGGGTGAATACATGTCCGTCCATTTCCGCGACGGGAACAAGGCCCTGCGGATTGCGTTCCAGATGCTCGGGACTCCGATGTTCGCCGGCCAGAAGATCGAGGTGCACGGATTCGTATGGCAGGCCGGCCAGGTTGAACGCGATTCGGATGCGGTATGCTGCAGATGATCGCCAGTAGTCATACAGGACAATTTTCAATTCGATGCCTCCATGCTCTTGAGAAGGGACCTGATCAGGTCCTTGGCCTCCCGTTTTCCCGAGACCCGGGCCAGCAGTTCCTTTTCGTACTCGAGTGCCAGCGGGATGATCTCGTTCACCATTGCCCGTCCTTTCGGCGTCAGGGACAACTCGACCAGGCGCCGGTCGGTTCTCCCCGTTCGTTTGCGGATATATCCGCGCGACTCGAGGCGTTGGGCCGCGCGCGAGACCTGCCACTTTCCCATCCTGACGCGGGCATGAATTTCCCTGACGCTGACCTTTTCGGCCTGGCTGAGGTGAGCGACAACGCGCCACTCGGCCACCGAAATCCCGAACTTGTCCCGGTAGAGGCCGGAGAGGCCGCGGCTCACCCGCTCCGCCAACTCCGCCAGTTGCCATGGCAAGAAGTCATCAAGTCGAAAGTCAACCACGGAACCAGCCTTTCCATGCGTCCCGACCGGTGTACGACGACCCGGATCCAGAAGATTTACCTTGACTTCGTTGCAATTGCAACGATATGCATGCGCTGAACCGGTCGGGGTCTTATCGTGCATATCCTGTTTGGGAGTGTGACGCCATGAACAGGCAATCCACCATCGCGTCCGGGGTTGTTCGGGATACGTCTTCCATGGGGACCGTCCCCTGGTACATGCCCGGGTTCGGCAATGATTTCGAAACGGAGTCCTTGCCCGGGGCCTTGCCGCAAGGAAGGAACAGCCCTCAGCGGGTCAACTACGGCCTGTACGCCGAACAGTTGTCGGGGTCGCCGTTCACGGCGCCGCGCGGGAAAAACGAGCGGAGCTGGCTTTATCGAATCCGCCCATCCGTCCGCCATGTCGGCAGGTTCAGGAAGGTCGACATCCCGCTATGGAAGACTGCGCCGCACGTGGTCGAGGACGTGATATCCCTGGGCCAGTATCGCTGGGACCCGGTCGAGTTTCCGGGCGACCCGGTCAACTTCCTGACCGGGATGCGGACGGTCACGACGGCTGGCGACGTGCATACCCAGGTCGGGATGGCGGGCCATGTCTATCTCGCCAACGAATCCATGGACGACGATTACATGTACTCTGCCGACAGCGAGCTGCTGGTGGTTCCGCAGGATGGTCGTCTGGAGATCTTCACCGAGTTCGGCATCATTGAACTCGAGCCGCTCGAAATCTGCATCCTGCCGAGGGGAATGGTATTCAAGGTCGGCCTGCTGGACGACACTGCCCGCGGATTCATCTGCGAGAACTACGGGGCGAGGTTCACTCTTCCGGGGCGAGGCCCGATCGGGGCGAATTGCCTGGCCAATCCTCGTGACTTCAAGACGCCTGTCGCCGCGTTCGAGGACAAGGAGTCATCGTGCAGGATCTGGATCAAGTGGTGCGGCGCGTTCCACGTTTCGGAAATCGACCATTCACCGCTCGATGTCGTGGCGTGGCACGGGAACTACGCGCCCTTCAAGTATGATCTCAGGACCTACTCGCCGGTTGGTGCGATCAGTTTCGATCACCCCGATCCATCCATCTACACTGTCTTGACGGCGCCAACGGCCGAAGAAGGCACGGCCAACATTGATTTCGTGATCTTCCCGGAACGATGGCTGCCCCAGGAGGACACCTTTCGGCCTCCATGGTATCACAAGAACATCATGTCGGAATTCATGGGCAACATATTCGGCATCTATGATGCGAAGCCGGAAGGATTCGTGCCTGGAGGAATCAGCCTGCACAACTGCATGCTGCCCCACGGACCCGACCGGGATGCATTCGAAAAGGCGACCACCGAGAGTTGGGACCCGGTCAAACTCATCAACACGATGAGCTTCATGTTCGAAACCCGGTTTCCGCAACAGCTGACCCGGTTTGCTGCCGAGACGGCGGCCCTGCAACAGGATTACGCGGACTGCTGGTCAGGCCTGGAGCGAAAGTTTGACGGAACACCGGGCCTCAAGTAAGCCCCGGCCGCGTGCCGCAAAATGGTGGAGAGGGTCGGACATCCAGCCGCGTCCGGAATTGATGCGGCGGGGACCTGTCCCTTATCCTTGATCACTTGCGGAGCACGGAGCCCGCTGAATATGGAGATGGCGTGATGATTGAACTGTCCTGGGTCGAAAGCGCAAACCAGGAAACTTCGGACTTCCCGCTCAACAACCTTCCGCACGGAGTGTTTTCCCGCCGGAATGCGCCGGGGTCCCGGCGAAGACTCGGGATTGCCATAGGCGATGCTGTCCTGGACATCACGGCGCTGGCGCAAGAGGAGGTAATCGGGGTGCCGGCTGGCGCGGAAAATGCCCTGGTGCAACCCGCATGGAATCATTTCATGGCATGCGGTCCCCGGGCCTGGCAGGACTTTCGGGCGCGCCTCCACGAGTTACTGGCGGCCGACGGACCGGAAACCGACCGCGCGGCCGTCTCCCGGGCTATGGTTCCCTTGACGGATGTTGATCTCCACCTGCCTTTTGTCGTCGCCGAATATACGGATTTTTATTCCGGGCGGCACCATGCAACGAATGTCGGGACGATGTTCAGGGGGGCGGAAAACGCCTTGCCTCCCAGTTGGCTGCACATGCCCATCGGATACAATGGCCGTGCCTCGACCGTCGTGGTTTCCGGCACGCCGGTTCACCGCCCCTGGGGACAGCTTAAACCGCCTGGACTTGATGCACCGGAGTTTGCCCCCAGTCGCCGGCTTGACTTCGAACTGGAAATGGGTGCTGTCGTCGGATTGCCGTCGACCATGGGTCAACCGGTCAGCGTGGCGGAGGCGGAGACGATGATCTTCGGATACGTTTTGCTGAATGACTGGTCCGCACGCGATATCCAGACCTGGGAATACCGGCCGCTAGGCCCGTTTCAGGCCAAGGCGACGGCAACCACAATCAGCCCATGGATCGTCACCCCGGCCGCGCTGGAACCGTTCAGGGTTTCGGGGCCGGAACGCGACCGGGAACTCCTGCCTTATCTCCGTGAGCCCGGACCGATGATGTTTGACATCGACCTGGAGGTGACCCTTCGCCCGGATAGTGCTGCCGTCGACACAACGCTTACGCACACCAACTTTCGGGAACTCTACTATTCACCCGCCCAGCAGATCTGCCACCATAGTTCGAGTGGATGCCGGATGAGCACGGGCGACCTGATCGGCTCCGGCACGATCTCCGGACCTGGCCCCGGAAACCGGGGGAGTTTTCTTGAACTAGCTTGGGGCGGGAAGGAACCCGTCGGCGTCGCGGGTGGCGGGACCCGGGTTTTTCTCGAGGACGGCGATCACGTGAGCATGACGGGCCGGGCACAGGGGAAGGGTTTCAGAGTGGGTTTCGGCACGTGCGATGGAACCGTATTGCCCGCCATCGAATATCCCGGCCTCGGCAACTGACTTGCCACGACATCGGCCCCCGCGCGCGGAGATGGCCTTGACCACGTAGAAGAGAGCAAGAGGACGGAACGAGAATGACTAAAGCATTTGCGTCGCAAGGAGATCTCGGGGCCAAGACCATCAGCTTTACGGAGGTCGGCCGAGACCTCTGGGCATTTACGGCTGAAGGCGATCCCAACTCCGGCGTCATCATCGGCGATGACGCGGTCATGGTCGTGGAGGCCCAGGCGACCCCCAGGCTGGCCGAAATGGTCATTGACCGGATCCGGAGCGTGACCGACAAGCCGATAACCCATCTTGTGCTCACCCATTACCATGCCGTCCGGGTTCTCGGTGCCTCACCCTACAAAGCCGGGCAAGTGATCATGTCTGACACGGCAAGGGCCATGGTTGTCGAACGCGGGCAGGAAGACTGGGACAGCGAGTTCCAGCGATTTCCGCGGCTGTTCGAAGGACATGAGTCGATTCCCGGATTGACGTGGCCGACGACGACATTTTCGCACGCGATGACCGTTTTCCTCGGCAACCGCCGGGTCGACCTCATGCATCTCGGGCGGGCACACACGGCCGGGGACATCGTGATCTGGGTTCCCGATGAACAGGTCATGTTCACGGGCGACATCGTGGAGTTCAAGTCGGCCTGTTACTGCGGGGATGGGCATTTCAACGACTGGCATGGCACGCTGGCGGCCGTTGAAGCCTACAGGCCGCTGTCCATTGCACCTGGCCGGGGCGCGGCGCTTGTCGGACGTGACCAGGTCCGGGCCGGGATCGAGAGGACCGGCGATTTCCTTCGCTCCACCTACCTGCCGGCGGCCCGGGTGGCGGCGCGGGGCGGGTCCCTGAAGGATGCCTGGGACGCGGTTCGCAAAGAATGCGATTCGAAATTCGCCGAATACGCGATCTACGAACACTGTTTGCCGTTCAACGTGTCGCGCGCGTTCGACGAAGCGCGCGGGATCGACACTCCGCGAATCTGGACGGCAGCGCGGGATCTCGAAATGTGGGAAGCCCTGCAGGGCTGAAGCGTTCGGAATCGGTGCGGTCGGGAAAGATCGATCGGGGAAAACGGCTGTGAGCGGACCCGGATACGAAATCGCATTCACTCTCTACCCGTACCGACGGTCTGCGGATCAGGACGCACCACGCCCCCGTCGGCATCCGATCATTGTTGTCGGCGGAGGACCGGTCGGCCTGACCCTCGCGCTCGACCTCGGCCTCGGGGGAGTTCCCGTACTCGTTCTGGACGAATCCGACGGGGTTGGCGCCGGGTCGCGTGCAATCTGCTTTTCCAAGCGCACGCTCGAAATCATGGACCGGTTGGGTGCCGGGGATCCGATGGTCGAGAAAGGTGTGGTCTGGAGTGTCGGCCGGGTGTTCCGCGACACGAGGCAGATCTACGAATTCAACCTGTTGCCGGAGGAGGGCCACAAGCGTCCCGCGTTCATCAATCTCCAGCAACCCTACTTTGAGGAATTCCTGTTCGAGCGAATCCGGCAGGCAATATCGGAGGGATGCCCGATCGAGATCCGCGGCCAGAACCAGGTTGTCGACATTGACGCTGGCGAAAGCATCGTGGCCGTTGAAATCGAAACTCCCGAAGGCCGCTATGCGCTCGAGGCCGACTGGCTGGTCGCCTGCGACGGGTACCGGTCGTCGGTCCGGTCGATTCTGGGGCTCGGATTCGAAGGCCGCGTATTCGAAGACAATTTTCTCATCGTTGATGTCACCATGGACGCCGGGTTCCCGACCGAACGCTGGTTCTGGTTTGATCCGCCGTTCAACCGTGGACATTCGGCGTTGCTGCACAAGCAACCGGACGGAATGTGGCGGATCGATTTTCAGCTTGGCTGGGACATAGACCGTGCCGAGGTGGTCAAGCCGGAGAACGTGATCCCGAGGGTTCGCGCGATGCTGGGCCCGGACACTGAATTCGAGATCGAATGGGTCAGCGTCTACACGTTCCAGTGCTGCGGCATGGCGTCTTATCGACACGGGCGGGTGTTCTTTGCCGGCGATTCTGCACATCTCGTGTCGCCGTTCGGGGCAAGGGGATGCAACGGCGGCATACAGGATGCGGAAAACCTCGCCTGGAAACTTGCACTCGTGGCAGAGGGTGCCGCCGGTGACTCTCTTCTCGACAGCTATGATTTCGAGCGTCGGCTGGCCGCGAACGAGAACATCATGAATTCGACTCGCTCGACCGATTTCATGACCCCGAAGACGGCCATCAGCCGTTTGTTCCGGGAATCGGTCCTGGACCTCGTCGAACATGTTCCTTTCGCAAGAACTCTTGTGAATTCCGGACGATTGTCCGTTCCCGCAGTCTATGATGGCTCTACCCTGAATTCCGGGGACGGGTGCGGCCTGCCGTTGCGGACCCGGCCTGGCGCACCCGTGGTCGATGCCCCGACTGACCTGGGCTGGATGACCGAGGTGCTGACCGGGCGCTTTCAGCTCCTGGCATTCAACTGCGCTGTGCCGGAGGCGCGTATCAGGCAGGCGGCCAGGTCCAGGGGGATCGATCTCGGGATCACGCGCCTCGATTGCGCGCGCGGTACGGCGCTCGCGGAAAGATACGTTGGAGATGCCGACCAGGCCGTCTATCTGTTCCGTCCCGATCAACATGTCGCGGCGCGTTGGCTCAATGCCTCAACCCAAGAGATCATCGCCGCGCTGGAGAGAGCCATCTCTGCCGACAGTTCCGGGAAGCCCCGTGACGCCACTCCGCAATCTGCACATGGTTGTTGACGTCGTCATTTCCGGAATCGTTGACCGGAGCATGGATAAATCTTGGCTTGGCGTGCATGAACAACCGGATTCGGTCCCACGGAATTGCGTTTGCCCCGTGGGCAGGAGGAGAAGATGGCAAGACCGGCCGTTCTGAACACCATGGCTAAAATCGACGACCCGGATGGCTTCTATGATGAACTCATTCGACTGCACGATGGATTGTCGGAAGGTGAGAGCAACGCGCTCAATGCGCGATTGATTCTCGTGCTCAGCAACCATATCGGTGATCGGGACGTGCTTCGGGATGCATTCCGAATTGCGCTGGAAAGCGGTCGAAACGGCGCGTGAATAATCTGAATCCAGAGAAGGGCGGATCCAAATGAGGGGGATTCACAAAACACGCAGGGAGTGATCCAGGGCGAATTCACTTGTCGGGGAGCCTTTCCCGTGCCGGCGTCCATGATTTCCCTGTTGTTTGTCGCGACGACATTTTCCGCATCCGCGAGAACCGGGAACGCCCCAACTCATCTCCACCGGTAGGCAACTGTGTGCGGGCGTTGACCCAGGCACATCAGGCCGCTCTCCAAATGGGGATCTTGACTGGTTCTGTCGACTGGTTCCAGGTTCCTCACCATGGTTCTCGTAGGAATCTGGCGTCCGATTTCCCGGATGTCTGGCCTCTGGGCGAGCATATCCAACGTCCGTGCCTGCCAGCGGGAAAGGCTTGGTGGCAAGGTCCGGAAATGCGGTCCGCTGTCGCGACTGGATCAGTACATCCGGATTCGCCCGCCTTGAGATGATGGCTGGACTGAAATCAGGATGGGCAGGCATGGCCGTTTTCTCGGGTGCACGAACTGGAACAAATGCGAATTCACACGGGATTTACGGAGCCAAGCCGTACGGTCGAATGCGACTTCCAGGCAAGCATGATGACTTGCTTCGCGCACTGAGCCTCCTAGAGGTCGGCTGCTCGGTACGTTTTCCCCTCGTCGCGTCCTTTGTCGACCAGGTAGTCCCGGCAGCTGGAGATCGGGCACGAGAGACGGTCGTCGAGCGAACCGTCCTTCTGCTGCAGTGCACCCCTGGCAATCAGATGGCCGAGAAAATCATGCGCATCCATGCCTTTAGGCAGTTGCCAGGCCCTGTCATCATCCTGGCGCGCATGTCGCTCAATGCTATCGAGCACTTCGGGAGGTGTCCTTCCGCCGTCCGGAACATCCCGCATGACCGCCGCCGTCAGCTTGCGGGCGAAGACCATCGCATTGCTGCAGCGCTGGCGGTAGCTTGATCTTCGCCGGTCCTGCGCATCGGCGTTGATCTCTTGGCAGTTCACCCGCTACAGCACCCCGCCTGATTGCACCAATCCTGCGGCCAGGGCACCAAGTTGTGTGCCCGCCCAATGGCCTGTACGGTTTTTCAGGAAAGCGGGCGATTGCTGCCTTGTCCCCGTGACAGGTCCGACTCACCGAATCCAGGACTCTGCTCGCCTCGCAAAGTCGCTCGCTCATGTCGCGAGAGAGGGCTTTTCGGTTCTATATTGCTCGTCTCAGCGTTGCTTCCGGAATCAGGGGCCCGACAACATGCATGCGCCCCGCCAAACAGGCCGGGGATTTTATGGATTCCACGCGCAACCCGTTCGAGACACGTTTGGCGAGGCCGCCATCATCAATCTGTTGTGGCGCCTTCAGCCCGAGCAGCGTGCCTATCCTGCCTGCCTCGGAGCCGGGCAATGCGAAGGTTTCACAAGTAGAGGTCGAGCTTTGTCATCAAAGTCGCTGTGCTCCGCCAGATGACGCCAATAAACGCGTCGCCGCGCGCTCGCGTTAGCTCTGCATGCCCTGTTCGACAAGTTCAAACCAGGGATGGGACGGAGTACACAAGGCACAGGTTGCGAGTTGACGTATTTGTCCACATAATCCCGGATGAAAGGCACGTAACTTGCAATAGCGCCCACACCGAACGTGCGATTCCGGCGAATTAAATGAGGACAGCGCCCACGATTGCGAGGACAAGCGCAACCCAGCATCGCCAAAGTACGTGCACAGCGGCGTCAATGTCTTCCGGGCCCGCGTTCTTTCGTCCGGCGTCATTCACGTACGGGGAGTCCAGGAATTCTCCCCCGTAGTGCCGGGGGCCGGAAAGCGAGACCCCGATAACCGCCGCCATTGCCGCTTCGGGCCAGCCGGCGTTTGGGGACCGGTGCCGGGGTGCATCGCGACGCATGCATGAGATGGCCTCCGTCGAGCCTTGGACCAGCGCGATCAACCCGCCGGAAATCCTCGCGGGTATCCAGTTCATGACATCATCCAACCGGGCAGCGGCCCAACCGAATTCCGCAAGGGATTCAGTTTTGTAGCCAATCATGCTGTCCGCGGTATTGACCGCCTTGTAAAGCACCAGTCCCGGGAGCCCGGCAATCGCGTACCAGAAGACCGGGGCAATCACCCCGTCGGATAGGTTTTCGGCGGCGCTTTCGATAGCCGCACGGGAAATACCTTCTGTCGTCAGCGCGTCCGGGTCCCTCCCGACTATGCGGGCGACCTGGATTCGGCCTGCCGCAACGGATTCACGCAGTGCTGAGGCAACGCCCTTCACTTCGTCGACCAGATCCCGGTGAGCGAGAAAAACCGAAACGATGAGCACTTCAACGATCCCATAGTCCGGCAGCCAGTGAACTCCTTTTCCGACGAGTAATGCCAAAACCCCGATCAGAGCCACGCCACCGATGCCCCTCAGACGCCGGTTCTGCCCCGCGTTCAACGTCGACTCAAGGTATGAAACCAGGCGGCCGATGATAACCACAGGATGAGGTATTCGTTTCCAGATCCACGCCGGGTCGCCAATGGCATTGTCAAGCAGCAAGGCCAGCAGCAGGACTTCGAACCCTTTCAGTTCAAACAAGCAACCGCCCCTTCGAGACGGGTCCACTCCTCCTCCGTCCCCGGAAGACCGAACCGAATCCAGGTACCGGAGTGATCGAATATGCGTACCAGGATGCGTTGATGCGCCAGTGATTCATGTACGGCAGCGGCGTTCGGGACGCGGTACAGGCGAAACAGGTCGGTTCCGCCCTCTGGTTGAAACCCTTGGCGCGACAGGAGCGCATCAAGACGTACGGCATCGCACCGGAGGCGCACGCGGGAAGCAATGATCCAGTTCTTGTCGGTGAGTGATCCCAAGCCAATCTGCACCGCCGGACCCGACACCGGCCACGGTCCCAGCAGTTTCCGCAACCGATCCGCCAACGGACGAGGACAAGCGGCAAACCCGAGGCGGACGCCGGCGAGTCCCCAGAACTTGCCGATTCCCTTGAGAATGATGATTCCATCATGTGAAGCGAGCGTAACCTGTGACAGATCCGGTTCCGTGTCGCAAAAACTCTCGTCGATGATCGTCAGTTGGCGGTGCCCTGCCAGTATCGTCTCTCGGTCGCTCAACCGCCCGTCCGGATTGTTCGGGTGAACAATGACCTGAGTGTCTCCACTCTCACGACTGGACCAACCTGCGTTCAGGAATGCGAACGCGTACTCGCCATACGTCGGTTGCCGGATGGTTACTGTTCCGGGTGGTTTGATGAACGGCAGCCGTGCGATCAGGGATGACACGCCCGGAGCGAGGACAACGTCGCTTTGCCGGGGAAATCCCCAGTGTCGACGAGCCGCCTCGATCAACCGGTCCG
The DNA here is from genome assembly GCA_963664045.2 of Paracoccaceae bacterium. GTDB lineage: Bacteria > Pseudomonadota > Alphaproteobacteria > Rhodobacterales > Rhodobacteraceae > JAPPHA01. The sequence goes on from CAXXGT010000013.1 coordinate 688,313, forward strand.
AATCATCCTTGTCGGGCAGGTCGGACCAGCACTCGGAGGAGAGTGTCGGGACCGGCCAGGAACGGGGATTGATCCCGGTCGACAGATCGATCCAGTCCTCGCGGGGCCCGCCGTATCGAGCAATTGCTGCGTCCAGTCCACCGCCATGGAAGGGAAGGGAAAGGGGTCTTGTCACTTCGAATCCCGGGCGACTTCTGGTGGAAAAGGGGGTATCCGCGAGACGAAATGTCCCTTGATTGGCTGTGGCCAGTCACGAAACGGAACCTGCCCGGTTCCGCTTTCAGAATGCAGCACGGCATATTCGACAATACCCCGCGCGGCCTCGTCCGAGGGTTCGAACCGGCCGAGGACATAGGAAATTTTCCCCTCGGCCTGGATCGCGATGTTACATCCGTGCGTGCATCCCATCAGGCATGAGTGCCTGCGGGTGCGGACAGTTGATTTTCCGTGAGCCTGTCTTTCAACCATCCCGGCAAGACGCTCTCCGTCGTGGGCCGGGCTGGTTTCCGGATCCCAGCCGTCTCGCTTGCAGGTATCACAAATGGTGATCAGGGTCGTCGGCATGTGAAATCATCCTGGTTGGCCTGCATGATGGAACATGCGGCGAATCGGCAATTGGGATCGTATCCGGTCCAGGTGCCCAATCTGCAATACTTCGGAGGTTCGGGGTCGCCAGACCGCGTTGTAGAGGTTGGCGTTGCTGTTTCAAAGAACATTCCGATCGTTTGAGCCGACAACGGAAGGTGCGTGGATTTAATCGTTGTCGCTCATGGACCGGGTCTCGGGAGGTCCGGCCACGAGGAAAGCCGAACCATCGCCCTTGCGGCCACCGGATCCCCCGGGTGATTTGACGGACGAGGCGCCCGAGATTCCGATTGCGCTCTTTCATGGCAGAACATAATCAGCCATTGACGATGTTCTTCGGGGCCGGAATGGAGCACTGAGTCGCGCTGACCCAACCAGGGAGCGAAATCAGTGGTCGTCACGGCGGCAGGGCCGCTCCGCCCCATTTGGGTTAAACGGGGCGATATGACGATCCTCCAGGAACAATTCCGGCCAATCGTGAAATCCGGTCTCGAGGTGACTGAACGCCGCGGGCCTGGCGCCCGGAAGGACTGCCGAGGCATGGGTACATGACGGTCGGTGTGATGCTTTGCGGGCACGGGTCTCGCAGCCATGCAGCGGTCGACGAGTTCGCCATGCTCGCGAAACGCCTTCCTTCGTATCTGCCTCCCGGGTGGGACCTCGAGTTGGGATACCTGGAATTCGCGAACCCTGTAATTCGAAAGGGTCTTGACCGCCTGCGGGAACGGGGGTGTCAGCGTATTCTGGCCGTACCGGGCATGTTGTTTGCCGCAATGCACGCGAAGAACGACATTCCGTCAGTGCTCGACGCATACGCGGCGGAACACGGACTCGAGATCCGTTACGGGCGAGAGCTAGGGGTGGACCCCAAGATGATGCTGGCCGCGGGCGATAGGATTCGGGAGGCAATTGACGATGCCGACCGTCGTCTCGGTTCCGTTCCGCTAACCGAGACGGCGCTGGTTGTCATCGGTCGCGGAGCATCAGATCCCGACGCAAACGGCAACGTCGCCAAGATTGCCCGAATGCTCTGGGAGGGAATGGGGTTCGCCTGGTGCGAAGTCGGATATTCCGGAGTGACGTTTCCCCTGGTCAAACCATGCCTGGAGCATGTTGCCCGGCTTGGCTACAAAAGGGTGGTCGTGTTCCCCTATTTTCTGTTTACGGGAATCCTTGTCGATCGAATCAACGGCTTTACGAAACTGTGTGCGAGGGACCACCCGGAAATCCAGTTTGTCAGGGCCAGGTATCTGAACGACCATCCAAAGGTCCTGGAGACGTTTGCCGAACGGGCAATCGAGCAGGTCGGTGAGGTTCCGCCACCGAACTGCGCGGCATGCAAGTACCGAACCCCGATCCTGGGATTCGAGACCGAGGTTGGGCTGCCGCAAGAAAGTCATCATCATCATGTCGAGGGTCAGGGCGCCTCGGCACCTGGTTCAAACGTGGAAACGTGTCACCTCTGCGATGATTTTTGCACCGGCGCGTGCCGCCTCGGCGACCATGGTCTTGACGGACACCATCACGGTCACGATCACGATCACGATCACGATCACCATCACGAAGACCACGTCCATCACCATCATCCCTACCCGCACGCAAGTCATCCACTTGGCCCGGAAAGCGCGAGGACCACCATGAGGGGCCGGAAATGACACGGGCGGACAGATCCCGACCGGCAGATCACGGTTCTGAGAGTCGCGTTCAGGATCACTTGGGCTGGCGCAATTATGAGCGCACTCCTGCGGAGATCTATGCCAGGAGCTTTGCGGCAATCCGGGGCGAAGCAGACCTCGCCAGATTCGACCGGAAGGTGAGGCCCGTTGTCACGCGATTGATCCATGCATGTGGAGAACCCGGAATTGCCGAAATGGTTCGCCATTCCAGGGGCGTCGTCACTGCGACCAAGGAAGCACTCTCCGACGGTGCCCCGGTTTTCTGCGATTCCTCCATGGTCGCTGCCGGCATCATGGAAAAACTCATGCCGGCGAACAATGATATCGTGATGACTCTGAACGAGAGCCAGGTGTCCGTCATCGCGGAGAATATCGGCAACACGCGTTCTGCAGCGGCTGTCAGGTTGTGGGCCGACCGGATTGAATCGGGAATCGTGGTTATCGGGAATGCGCCGACGGCTCTTTTTCATCTTCTCGAACTCCTCGACGAAGGCTGGCCAAGGCCAGCGAGCATACTGGCTTTCCCGGTCGGATTCGTGGGTGCCGCCGAAAGCAAGGCGGAACTCGTGCGAAATCCCCGGGGGTGTGAATTCATTACGCTCGAGGGACGCCGGGGCGGTTCCGCCATGGCTGCCGCCGCGGTGAATTCTTTTCTGTCGGACTTCGGGATCAGGTCGGGTTAGTCGGAAAGCAGGTGTGATCGCATCATGACGTCCCCTTGGTTACATGTTGTTGGCATCGGCGAAGACGGCATGGACGGCCTGAACCCGTTGACCCGGTCGGTCGTCGAGTCGGCAGAGGTCATAATCGGCGGCGACCGTCATCATGAGTTTTCCGGCATTACAGGTGTCGAACGAATTGCCTGGCCGTCGCCATTCGACCCGCTAATCGAACGGATACGTTCCCTGAGAGGCCGCCGGGTCGTGGTTCTCGTGACCGGCGACCCTCTCTGGTATTCCGCCGGTGCGCGCATCGGCCGCGCGATCGACTCATCGGAAGTGACGTTCCATCCGCATGTATCTGCCTTTCAATTGGCGTCAGTTCGCATGGGCTGGTCCATGGCCGATGTCGAGACGCTGACCGTGCACGGGAGGCCGGTTGAACAAATGATCGCGTTCATCCAGCCCGGCCAGTGCCTGTTGATCCTGACGACCGGGTCGGAAACGCCTTCGAAGATCGCGGCTTTCCTGGCGGAACGCGGCTTCGGGCGCAGCCAGATGACGGTTCTCGCCGAGATGGGCGGGCAAAGGGAACAGAGATTCGAGGGACAGGCCTCGGATTGGGACCACGTCGTTCCCGATTTCAATACACTGGCAGTCGAATGCGTGGCGGCGTCGGATGCCGCCTTGCTCCCGCGGGTTCCCGGCCTTGCGGATGACATGTTCTCCAATGATGGAACCATGACGAAAAGCGAGGTTCGCGCGGTCACCCTTGCCCGGTTGATGCCGATGAGAGGGGCGCTTCTCTGGGACATTGGTTGCGGTTGCGGGTCCGTCGCCATTGAATGGATGCGGGCCGCACGACATAGCCGGGCGATTGGAATCGAGCCGCGTGCCGACAGACGGTTGCTCGCTGCCCGGAATGCCCTGGCATTGGGCACTCCTGGCCTGCAACTCGTGGATGGAACTGCGCCGGCGGCGCTCGACGGGCTCGAAAAACCCGACGCGATCTTTATCGGTGGCGGTTTGACCCCGGAGATCGTTTCATCGTGCCTTGAAACGCTACGCCCGCTTGGCCGCCTGGTCTGCAATGCGGTGACCCTTGAGACGGAAGCCCGATTGAACCGGATTCACAGGGAATATGGCGGCGACCTGGTAAGAATCCAGGTCAGCAGGGCGCGACCTGTCGGCCGCCGGCACGGTTGGAACCCGCATATGGCAGTGACCCAGTGGAGCACGATCAAGAGATGACCGGAACCGTCCACGGCGTCGGGGTCGGGCCAGGTGATCCTGAGCTGATGACGCTGAAAGCGTACCGGCTGATCTCCCGTGCCGAGGTTGTTGCTTACCCGATCCTGGAGGCATCGGAGAGCTTTGCCCGTTCGGTCGCCGCCCAGATCATGCCGCCTGCAGTGAGGGAAATTCCGATCACGGTCCCGATGACAACGAAGCGTGCACCGGCCCAGGCAGCATATGATCGAGGCTCCGATGCCATTGCGACCGAACTCGAGGCCGACAGGGATGTCGTTGTTCTGTGTGAAGGCGATCCGTTGTTCTATGGCTCTTTCATGTATCTGCACTCCAGGTTGTCCGGCCGATTCCGGGTAGAAGTCGTCCCGGGCGTGAACTCGGTTACGGCATGTGCCGCAGCGCTCGGCCGGCCGTTGGTCGCACGGAACGAGGCCCTCACGATCATTCCCGGAACGCTTCCGGAAGCCGAGCTCGAACATCGAATCGCCCATGCCGAAGCCGTCGCAATCATGAAGGTCGGCCGTCACCTGGAAAAGATCAGGAGGGTCCTGGCACGCCTGGGGCGTGCCGAGACCGCAGGCTACATTGAGCGTGCAACGCTGGCCAACCAGAAGGTTCTGCCGCTCAGTGAGGCTCCCGGGCCAGCGCCGTATTTTTCGATGATTCTGGTTGGAAGAAAGGTCGACCCGTGGCTCTAGCTCCGGTGGTTGTCTGCCTGTCGCGGACAGGTGAGGAATCAGCCCGGAAGATCGCCGATTTCCTGGACTGCAACATTCACGGTCTTGCCAAGCGTACCGAAAGTGCGGACGTCATGTTCGACGATACGGCAGTTCATCTTCAATCGCTGTTCGTGGCGGGGACTCCGATCATCGGCGTCTGCGCTACCGGTATACTCATCAGGGTCCTGTCGCCTTTCCTGGCCAGCAAGTCGACGGAGCCGCCGGTTGTTGCCGTTGCCGAGGATGGCTCAGCCGTCATTCCCCTGCTCGGCGGGCACCGGGGAGCCAATCGCATTGCACGTCACCTTGCCGAAAAGCTCGGTTGCCATGCGGCAGTGACCACCGCGGGAGACGTTTCTCTTGGCGTCGCGCTCGACGAGCCTCCTCCTGGCTGGCGACTGGCGAACCCGGAGCACGCAGGTGCTGCCATGGCCGACCTGCTTGCAGGCGCGGGCGCCAGGGTCGAGGGAGAGAATGTTTTTGACCTGGAGTCCCGACCCGATGGCAGGATTTCGCTGGTCGCAACCGAACAATCTGAGCCGGCGGACAAGGGGAAACTGGTCTACAACCCTGTTCAGTTCGCGCTTGGAGTTGGATGTTCGCGTGGCTGCGAAGCCGAAGAACTGGCGGACCTTGCTGATTCCGTCCTGGCGCGTTCCGGGATCGCGGCGGGATCGATTGCCTGTGTCGCGTCGCTGGACCTCAAGGCGGACGAGCCGGCGGTATTCGAGTTGGCGGACTCGCTCGATGTCCCCCTGGTGCTGTTTTCCGCCGCGGAACTGGAGGCGGAATCCCATCGTCTCGCCAATCCGTCAGAGGTCGTGTTCAGGGAGGTCGGGTGTCACGGGGTGGCCGAAGCCGCGGCACTTGCCGTGAGCGGCGACACCGGACGACTCGTTGTCGAAAAGACCAGGTCGAAGAACGGAACCTGTGCGCTCGCGCGATCACGGACGCCAATTTATTCCATTCCGGGCCGCCGACGCGGATCGCTTGCAATTGTCGGCCTCGGGCCGGGGCGGGCGGAATGGCGCACGCCGGAAGCGACCCGAATGATTGCGCGCGCCGACGAGATCGTCGGCTATGATTCCTACATCGACCTCCTGGGCCCTCTGGCGGCGGGGCGTAAGCGCACGGGTTTTTCGCTGGGCCAGGAGCAGGAACGATGCCGGTACGCGTTGGAGCAAGCCGGGGCAGGCCGCCAGGTAGTCCTCGTATCCTCCGGGGATGCAGGAATCTACGCAATGGCGTCACTCGTTCACGAGTTGCTCGATCGCGCCACCGCGGGAAACGGATTGAGCGATGCCGCACGACGAGTCGAAGTCGTCTGCTCGCCGGGCGTGTCGGCAATGCAGGCGGCGGCGGCCAGGGCCGGCGCACTGCTTGGCCATGACTTTTGTGCGATTTCGCTGTCCGACCTGTTGACGCCGAGGGATGTGATCCTGCGGCGCATTCGTGCGGCGGCGGAAAGCGACTTTGTCATTGCATTCTACAATCCGTCGTCGCGGCAACGTCGCGGCCTGATTGGTTCCGCCAGGGATATCCTGCTGGAATCCCGGCCGGCGAATACCCCGGTCGTTCTTGCGCGTTCACTGGGCCGGCCAGGCGAGCGGCTGGCCTACGCGACCCTTGGCGATCTCGATGTCGACGGAACGGACATGTTGACGACAGTGCTGGTCGGGTCGAGTCGGAGCAGGAGTTTTCAAATGGGTGGACGCACGAGAGTCTACACACCGCGCGGTTACGAAACCCGTCGGGAGGCAAGTTCTCCATGACGCTGGAGGGGCACGGGCCAAGCGTCAATCAGCAAATCGACCCGTCAGCGTGCGTATTTGCCGGGTGGGATTCATGGCGGGAACTGAGCGGGCCGAGCGGGCATGAACAGGAATCTCTTGTTTCCGGGACATCGTCCGGAAACCGAGGGGATAAGATGACATGACGGTCTATTTTGTCGGTGCAGGTCCCGGGGATCCGGATCTCATTACCGTAAAGGGCGCACGTGTCATCGGTCGATGCCGGACCTGCCTCTTTGCCGGCTCACTCGTGCCCGAGGCAATCATTCAGTCGGCGCCGTCGGGGGCCACGGTCCTGGATACGTCGAAGATGACGCTCGACGAAACCCACGAGGCGATCATGAATGCGCATTCCCGTGGCGACGACGTGTCGCGGGTTCATTCGGGAGATCCGTCGCTTTACGGAGCGATAGCCGAGCAGATCAGGAGGCTGAAGTCGGAGGGCGTCGATTACGAAATCATTCCGGGCGTCCCGGCCTATGCGGCCACGGCCGCCGCGCTTGGGCAGGAGCTGACGATTCCCGGCCTGGCGCAATCGATTGTCCTGACCCGGATGTCGATGCAGTCGACGGCAATGCCTCCCGGTGAGACACTCGAGAATTTTGCGCGATGCGGCACGACGCTGGTTATCCATCTCGCGGTCAGAAACATGCGCGAGATCGAACGCCGACTGACTCCGTTTTACGGAGCTGGCTGCCCGGTGGTTGTCGCCTACAGGGTCGGATGGCCGGATCAAGCGATCGTGACTGGTACGCTTTCCGACATTCGCAAGAAAGTACGGGAGGCGCGGATAACGCGAACGGCATTGATTCTGGTCGGTCCGGTTCTCGGAGACGTGACGGAGTTTCCGGATTCAGCACTTTACGATCCACGGAAACCTCATGTTCTGCGCCCTGTCAGTGGGGTCAAGCTCGATGAAACATACAACACGTGAGAACCGGCGCGGGCACGTGCCCCCGGTTCGAAATGTGATACCGGCAACCATGCGACTCTCCTGGCTGCCGGTCGCATTGATGGCCATCTTCGTGGTCGTGTTCGGCGTCGGAACGTCGGAGGCAGTGGAGCACAAGACGGCTGCCGGGACGGTTTCAGTCACGAAGGTTGTCGGCGAACTCGATGTTCCGTGGGCGCTCGCATTTCTTCCTGACGGCGGATTTCTGGTCACCGAGCGCAGTGGCAGGCTCCTGCATTTTGACAGCGGCCTCCGACGTACCGAGGTCTCGGGTGTTCCGGAGGTTCTTGACAAGGGGCAGGGCGGGCTCCTCGATCTCGCAGTGGCAAGGGACTTCTCCCGAAGCCGCGAAATCTTCCTGACATTCGCGAAACCCTACCGGAACGGCCGCAGGGGAGGGACTGCACTTGCCTCGGCCACACTTTCCGATGACAACACCCGCCTTTTCGATATGGAGCTTCTCTTCGAAATGGGCAGGCCGACGACGGGCGGAAGGCATTACGGGTCCCGTGTCGTCGAGGCGCCGGATGGTACCCTGTTCGTGACAATCGGGGACCGGGGGAAAAGTGACACCGCCCAGGACCTTACCGTCCACAACGGCAAGATCGTCCGTCTGGGACGCGACGGGTCAATACCAAGGGCCAACCCATTTGTCGGAGTCGCCAACGCCCGTTCAGAAATCTGGTCTCTTGGTCACCGAAACCCCCAGAGCCTTGCGTTCGATGACCAGGGGACGATCTGGGCGGTGGAACACGGCCCCATGGGCGGCGACGAGGTCAACCGGATAGGCAAGGGTCTCAATTACGGCTGGCCGATCATCGGCTACGGTCGACACTATTCCGGCGCGAAGGTCGGTGTCGGGCATTCGAAGGAAGGGCTGGAGCAGCCCTCCTTCTATTGGGATCCTTCGATTGCTCCGAGCGGGCTGATGATTTACTCGGGCCGACTTTGGCCGGAATGGCGCGGACACTTTTTCGTCGGCTCACTCAAGCTTGACCACGTTTCGCGTCTGAAACCGGGTTCCCGTTTCGCAGAGGAAGAGCGGCTGGCATTTCCCGAGACCGACCGGGTCAGGGACGTCCGTGAAGCGCCCGACGGCTCCATATGGTTTCTGTCGGAAGGCCACGGCGCGATATTCAGGATCGCACCTGTTCCGTAGACACGCTTGATTTCGGCAACTGTTCTCGACACGTGGCCGATCGGCAGTACCGGGATCATTCAGGCAGCAGCTTTCCACTTGATGGAACAGCCCATCGAGGCAATCTGGTCTCGAGGGCCCTGCCCGGTGTCGGCGATCAACTTCATGGCATCGAACAGGTCACGACTCATGTCCGGCGTGGGGGCATTGCGTCCGGCGCTGTCGAGTCGGCCCCGGTACTGGAGCTTGAGGTTCGAATTGAACCCAAAGAAGTCCGGCGTGCACTCGGCAGCATATGCCCGAGCGACCGACTGGTCCTCGTCATGCAGGTACGGGAACGAGAACCCGGAGTCCCTTGCGAATTTGACCATGTTGGGGAAGGAATCATCCGGATAGCTGCGGGCATCGTTCGAACAGATGGCAGCCACGCCGATGCCGATGTCTCCGAGCGCCTGGGCTTCCTTGGCGAGGCGGTCGCGAACCGAAACGACGAACGGGCAGTGATTGCAGATGAACATGATCAATGTTCCGTTTTCCCCCGCGATGTCGCCAAGCGAAATGGTCTTGCCTTCGGTTGACGGAAGGCTGAAATCGGGGGCTTCCCAGCCGAAATCACAAACTGGCGGGCGCATTGCAGGCATTGATGACTCCTCGAAATGGTTGGTTTCCGGTGACCGAAATCTGGTTCATCTTGTATAGCAGGCGACCTGCCGGAGGGAAACGCCGATGGCACCTGCTGCCCGTCACATTTGACCAGGAGCGCCTGGCCCTTTTCCTGCGTTGGCAGCGGGGGCCCGTACCGTACGGCGATGAAGCAGGAGTTCGTGCGTGATGCAGGTCTTTCGAAATGCCGGTCGCCTGGCCGGTGTCTTTCACGGCTTTTCGAGGTCAGATCGAAGCTGGAAAAGTCAATTCGTCCGAGATACGACCGTAGAAAACCAGGTCGATTCGGCGATACGGACGATTGCATAATGGCGGGAATTCATGCTTGATCCCTAGGTTCGTGGAACTGAACACAAAAAGGCATAAGACGTGGTGTACGTGAGAAAGGCGGCCGGTATGGCAATCATACTCATGGCCGGCGTGGTGGCCTGGTGGTTGCTACGGCCGGAACCGGAGCCGAATCACGTGGAACCGACCGTCGATGCAACCCCCTTGGCTGAAGTGACCGTGCCGGAATCCCTGTCTGCCAGGGCGCGGGCAGGGGAACGGATTTTCATTGAAAACTGCGTGACCTGTCACGGGATCAATGCTGCCGGGAAAGACGGAATCGGACCGCCACTCGTTCACATCTTCTACGAACCCTCTCATCACGGCGATGAAGCCATCCAGAGAGCGGTGGCGGTTGGTGTCACAAGTCACCACTGGTCCTTCGGCGACATGGCGCCGATAGAAGGCCTGACAAGGAGCGATGTCGAATTGGTGATTGCCTATATTCGCGAGCTTCAGCGAGCGAACGGGATAAGGTGATGAAAGAGCTCACGTTCGATGCCTGAGCGCGGCGCTGGCTGCCGTTCAGCGAGCACGGTTGCTGCGGGTTCTTTTCGCTAATGCTCATGGCAAATGTTTGCACGACGACACGCCCAACCGCTCGGGTGCCCGTTGCAGCCAGTCAGGTGTTCCCTGTGGACCATCGAGTGTCCAAATCCAAATCAGAACGCAACCTCTCGATTCGGAATGGAAACCCGTAACCAGGTCCACTGACTTGAAAGTTTGCCGACGGGACTCACAATGCTTGATGTCAGTCAGGGCCAGAAACATTCGATTGGGCCCGCACAGGCTCCTTGCACTGCACGCGAGACGTGCAGATGCCGGCTTGGCTGACATGCGCTCGGGGGCGACAGGTTCCAGACCGCGTTCGTAGACGTTTGTCCTGGCCAATGCCCGCGAACGGCGCTGTGCGTTAAGGACCGGACGCGAACGCCCGTGCCTCGATGCCTTGCAGGCGTTCCTGCTTCCTTAACCTGAACCGATCCGGGCTGATTTCGGTGCCGTGGGCAAGTAGGGTATCAACGTCGGAACTGCCCATGCTGCGTTGCGACATCCTTGCTTCGCCGTGGCGCGTAGTGGCGGTGCAGGTCATGGGGCGTTCCTTTCCTGCGAACTGGCTCAGGGAATACAAGGAGGCGGGTGGATTGCTTCAGCTGTCGGACACTCCGGTGTTCCTGGCGGTCGAACGCAGGGCAGCGAGGTCCTGCTTCCGGAGCGGTGGTTGATTCGCAGGAGGGCGCTGGAATCCGTCTCGTGCCGGGCCGAACAGGGTCACAAGGCAAGCGTGATCAACACCTGTGCGCTTTGTGCCCATTCCTCGCGCGCCACCGGTATCACCGCCTACCTGGAACATCCTGGACGCGCGGGTGGATGTTGCCGAGAATCTTGCCGGTCACGCGAAAATGGAGACCACCCGCCTTCATGGCCGCGGCGCCGGGGCAATCCCGCTGGACGAAGTCGAGAGGATCGGTGTCTAGAGGTACGGGAGGACCGAAGATCGTGACGACACGGACCAAACGCAAGGAGACCCGCCAGGCCACCTACCAGGATGTGCTCGATGCTCCGCCGTACAAGGCCGCCGAGGTGATCTCCGGAACCCTCCATACCCACCCGAGGCCGGCCATGCGTCATGCCTGGGCGAGTTCCGGCATTGGCGCCAAGATCAATCCGGCATTCAACCATGGCGATGGCGGTCCCGGCGGCTGGTGGATCGACTTCGAGCCGGAACTTCACCTGGGCGCAGACATCGTGGTGCCGGACTTCGCCGGCTGGGGGCGCGAGACGATGCCCGAGTATCCGGACGCGGCTTATTGCACGGTCGTGCCGGACTGGATCGGCGAGGTGCTCTCGCCTCCTACACGGCGGCTGGACCAGGGCGAGAAGCGGGATCTCTATGCCCGCGAAGGCGTTCGCCAACTCTGGTTCGTCGATCCCGATGCACGGACGCTCGAGGCCTTCGAGTTGCGCGAGGGGCACTGGCTGCTGCTGGCGACGCTCGTCGATGACGTGCCGGTATCGCGACGCCATCACCTTCCCGCTTGACGCCCTCAGGCCCGAGGTGATCGCAGGTATGGGAATTGGAGAGTAATCATGACGGAGACACCGAGAATCAAAAGGCGCGCGATTGTCGTCGATCGGCCTGGCGCCGACGAACAAATGGCGACCTCGTGAAAGTCTGCAAAGGTTAAGCAGTCCGGTAGCGCCATGTCTGAAAAATCGCACGATTGTAGCCATGAGATCTGCCGCTTTTCCACATGAGGAACAGCATTCTGAAATAGTGCGGCCATTCCGTGCGAGCGAAAAGGTTCATCAAGGTGAGGCACATTCGTGTGGAATATTCTGCTCTTTTCTATAAGTTTGTCACAACTGGAGCGCCGTCCGGCTGGCTTCCGTTCTGCACGCTGCCAGCTGCGCCTGTGAACAGCGTCGGGATTGAAGCGAGTTCTTGGATGTAGCGGGACGAGGAATTCATGCAGGGATCGTTCTCACGTCGGGGAATCCTTGATCCATCGGAACTTCGCGCCCTCAACGCACGATCCGATCTGATGGGAACACTACAGATGGCCAGCCATCTCCTGGCGATCGCCGGAGCGGCATGGCTTCACGCACTGGCGCTTGGGAGCTGGTGGGTGTTGCCGAGCGGGTTCCTTCTGGGTGTCCTCGTGAATTTCCTGTACGCGGCCCAGCACGAATTGTCCCATTCAACCGTGTTCAGGACACGCGGCCTCAATGAACTGTTTGGCCGCGCGATCGGATTCATCCAGCTCTTTCCGCGTGACTTTGATCAGATCATGCACTTTGCCCATCACCAGTGGACGCAGGACTGGAAACGCGACGGGGAACTGGTTCGGGAGCCTTACACCCTTGGCAGTTACCTGCTGTGGGTTTTCGGCGTGACGTACTGGCGAAATCGCGCCTGGGGAACGTGCCGGCACGCGGCTGGCATAGTTCACGAACCTTATGTCCGGAAGGAAGAGGAGGCGAAGGTCGTCCTCGAGGCGCGTCTCCATCTTGCCGGTTACGCTTTCATTCTCGTGGTATCGGTCATCGTCGGGAGTTGGGAGGCGCTGACGTTCTGGATTCTTCCCATGATCCTGACCAAGCCGGTGCACCAACTGCAAAACACCATCGAACATCTCGGGCTTACGCACGAGAACGACGTGATCGAGAATACGCGTTCGACTCGTACCAATGCCTTGCTTCGTTGGTTGTGCTGGCAGATGCCATACCACACTGCCCACCACACGTTCCCGTCCGTGCCATTCTGGAGTCTCAGGAAGCTGAACGAAAAACTCGAGCGAAAGGTCGGACCGGTCCATCAGATTGGCTATCTCGAATTCCAGTTCGAAGTCGTCAGGAAACTGGCGCGGAAGGACGAAAGCCAGTATCCCATGAACGAGGTCTGGATCGTTCCGCGCACCGGCGGGCGCGACATTCGTATCCCTATTGATTGATCGCCAGAACCTGTTCGGGTTTGAGCCTCGATTAGCGAAGGCTTGACGCCGGAATTTATCGTGTCCGAGCGTGACTCCGGCGGCAGGGAAAGCAGGCCGAACTCGCCTGTACGTGGCGAAACAGTTCCCTTTCAGTTGTCGATTGACTTTCTCGGTGGATAGGTCGCAATTGGCGCGCGCACCGGAGTCGATGCCGGCACGCGCCGGGCGAAAGACTTTGGTGGCAGGACCATTTCAAGGGTGCGACAAGCGCCCTGACGGAGTGAGACGAATCCAATGATCAGGAAACCCTACCTATTCTTTCTTGGAGACGCCACGGATTCCCTTGCGGCAAAGGTCGCACAGGGAGTCCGCGACTGGAGTACCGATGCCGCTATCGGTCAGTATCGCATGGAAGGGTGCCAGGCTGACGTTGGTCTGCCCGAACTGTCGATCGAGGAAGCACGGGCAGCCGGCGTCCGGACCCTGGTGATTGGCGTTGCCAATCGCGGCGGCGTCATTTCGAAGGCGTGGAAGTCCGTGTTGACCGACGCGCTCGTGAACGGCATGGACATCGCGAGCGGTTTGCACAATCTGCTCCGGGACGAAGCGGACCTCGTCTCGGCAGCCGCGGCGCACGGACGTGTCCTTCACGATGTCCGCGTCCCGACGGTCCGGTATCCGATTGCCAATGGTCAAAGGCGGCGCGGACGACGCTGCCTTGGTGTCGGAACCGATGTCTCGGTCGGCAAGATGTACACCGCGCTTGCCATGGACAGGGAGATGCAAGATCGCGGCATGAAATCGACGTTTCGGGCGACGGGTCAGACCGGAATCCTGATCACCGGCGACGGCGTGCCCCTGGATGCCGTCGTCGCCGATTTCATGGCGGGTTCGATCGAGTACTTGTCACCGGACAATGATGATGACCACTGGGACCTGATCGAGGGCCAGGGATCGCTTTTTCATGCGTCGTATTCGGGTGTGACGATGGCGCTCATCCACGGCGGTCAACCGGATGCACTGGTTCTTTGCCATGACGCATCGCGGAAACAGATGCGCGGACTTCCCGGATACGTGCCCCCTTCACTGGCGGAACTCCGGGACCTTGCGCTCAGGTTGGCGCGGATCGTCAATCCGAATTGCGAGGTTTCGGCGGTGTCCGTGAACACCAAGGACATGCACGATGCGGAAGCCCGCGCGTGTTTGGCGGAAATCGAAGCCGAAACCGGTCTGCCGACCGTTGATCCGTTTCGATTTGGCGCCGGTCGTCTTGTCGACGCGCTGCCGGATTGAGCCGCTTTCGATCGGAGTCGGTCGCCGCATGAAGATCGCGGGACAACAGGGCAGGTCGTTTGACCTGTCGTGCAGTGTATGAAACTGCATGTCAGGGCGGAGCAGTTCCCGCTGGCCCGAACGTTTTCGATTTCGCGCGGGTCGAGGACGGTTGCGGATGTGGTTACCGTGTCCTTGGAAGCCAACGGGGACACCGGCTTTGGAGAATGCGTTCCGTACGCGCGCTACGATGAGTCGATCGAGTCGGTAATACGGGAGATCCAGTCCCTGCGTCTCCCGATCGACCGAACCAGACTTCAACGATGCTTGCTGCCCGGAGCTGCACGCAATGCCGTCGATTGCGCGTTGTGGGACCTGGAAGCGAAGCAGGCCGGATTGCGGGTATGGGAACTGGCGGGCCTGGCGAAGCCTGGACCGGTAGTGACCGCGTACACGCTTTCGCTGGATGATCCTTCCGAGATGGCTCTGCAGGCCGCAAGGCATGCCAGCCGGGCGTTGCTCAAGGTCAAGCTTGGCGGGCCTGGCGACCTGGAGCGGCTTGAAGCAGTCCGCTCGGGAGCGCCGGCCGCAAGAATCATTGTCGATGCGAACGAGGGATGGACGGTTTCGGCTTACGAGCAGCTGATTCCGGCGTTCCTGGATCTCGGGATCGAGATGGTCGAACAACCGTTTCCAGTTGGCGAAGATGCGGTCCTCGACGAGATGGAGAGGCCGATACCTGTTTGTGCCGACGAGAGTTGCCACGACCGGAAGTCGCTGGCTCGGCTTGCTGGACGTTATGACATGATCAACATCAAGCTGGACAAGACGGGAGGATTGACCGAAGCAATGGCACTCCGGGATCTGGCGCGCGAACTGGGGTTCGAGATCATGGTCGGCTGCATGGTTGGCACGTCGTTGGCCATGGCGCCGGCCGTGCTTGTTGCCCAGGGGGCGGCGGTGACCGACCTCGACGGTCCCCTGCTCCTGGCGGCAGACAGGGAGACGGCACTCAGGTATGAAGGGTCTGACGTATTCCCGCCGGCAAGCGGGCTTTGGGGATAAGGATTAGGCCAGGGACGAATCCAGGCAGCAACGGAAAGCAAGATGAGCAGGATTGTTTATGTGAACGGTGACTACGTGCCGGAAACCGCAGCGCGGGTATCCGTTTTTGACAGGGGATTCCTCATGTCGGACGCCGTGTACGAGGTCACGGCCGTCCTTGACGGAAAACTGGTCGATTTCGACGGACACGTGAAACGGCTGGCCCGATCACTTGGCGAACTCGACATGGAAAACCCGTTGGACTCTGCCAGCCTTCTTGAAATCCATCGGGAGCTGGTTCGGCTCAACGGACTTGATGAAGGATTGGTCTATCTCCAGGTCACGCGGGGGGTCGCCGACAGGGACTTTGCCTATCCGCAGGACGCGACCCCGACAGTTGTTCTTTTCACGCAGGTCAAGCCGCTGGCGGAAAGCGCACAGGCGAAGACAGGAATCCGGGTCATTTTCGTGGACGACCTTCGCTGGGGACGAAGGGACATCAAGACCGTTCAACTGCTCTATCCGTCCATGTCAAAAATGGAGGCGAAGTCCAGGGGAGCTGACGATGCCTGGCTCGTTCAGGACGGGTTCGTTACGGAAGGCACGTCAAACAATGCGTACATAGTGAAAGACGACACGATCATTACCCGGGAACTTTCGAATGATATCCTGCATGGCATTACACGGACGGCAGTGCTCAGGTATGCCCGGGAGCGGCAGGTTCGAATTGAAGAGCGCGCCTTTACGCCGGATGAGGCCATGGCGGCAGATGAAGCGTTTATCACGGCGGCATCGACGTTTGTCATGCCGGTCGTTTCGATTGATGGCGAAACGATCGGTAAAGGAAAGCCGGGACCTGTGGCCCGGCGGCTCCGGGAAATCTACCTGGAGGAAAGCCGAAATTCCGCAGTTTGAGTGGCAACTCCACAGGATGACGGTACTTACCGGACTCTTCTGCCGCGAATTGAAACCGCCCGACCACTGCGGAGCGCCTTTCCCGCAGACTTTCGCTGGCCCACGGGAAGAGAGCATCAGTCGTGCGTTTCCCCGAACTGTGCCAACTTATCTTCGGACGCCTCGGTTTGATACGATGCGCGCCATTCGGAAAACGGCATTCCGTAGTAGATTTCGCGGCCCTCGTCCTTGGTCATGGCAATGCCACGTTCATTTGCCGCTTCCTGGTACCACCGTGACAGGCAGTTTCGACAGAATCCGGCGAGATTCATCAAGTCGATGTTCTGCACGTCTGTCCGGCGCATGAGGTGTTCTTGAAGTCGCCGGAAGGCTGCGGCCTCAAGTTCCAGTCTGGTCTGATCGTCCATCACGTCCTCCTTTGGCAGTCAACGGAGCCCGTGGCACAATCGACGACCCGGCGCAATATCGGTGCGAGGAATTCCGCCCATTCAAGTTGAGAGGATTCGGTCTCGATCTGGTCATTGCGAATCTCGATCAACGCATGGAGGCGCCCCGATTGAAGCGCATGGCGATCGATGGTGTCGCCCGGCAGGTGACCTGCATACGGGCGATTGTCTCCGACGACGAGACCAGCGTGATCGTTGAGCAATGCAAGAAGCGGGTCAGCGATCCTGCGATCGGTCGACGACAGGACCCCGACATTCCAGGGCCGCTTCGGACCGGTCCACATCCTCGGCGTAAACGAGTGAAAGGACAGGACGACCGGGTCTTCGATCTCGTCCAGAACGGAAGATATGGTTCCGTGGTAGGGACGATGGCACCGGTTCAACCGGCGCTCCCGGTCCCGAGGGCTGATTGACCTGTTTGCCGGCACGACGATGCCGTCGCTGATCTGCATGATCAGGGTCGGGTCAGTTTCTTGGCGGTTGGGATCAATGACCAGCCGCGAGAAATTTGACAGAACGGCAGTTGCGTCGAGGGTATCCGCAAGGTGACGGGTAACTCCGGCCACCCCGATGTCATGGGCGACGTGGCGCCCCATGTCACTGCCGTTGAGGCCGAGCGAACCACCGTTCACCCATTGAGGGACATGATTGGTCGCATGATCGCAGATCAGGACAATTCGCGAGGAACGGCTTCTGTTGTAGACGTTGAAAGGCAGGGGCAATTTGGATCCGGTAACCGATTCGGGAACGAGGGACATCGTTTAACGAATTTGTCGTGCATCGCCACCCTGCGTGACGACCTTCATGACCTTCCTTGGTGACAATTAGGACCTGACCATGTAGCCATTGCAGTTCAAATGGCTGTTTACCGGTCAGGATTTGGCGGGAGGATGAGTTCTTGAGGCGACATCGCAATGTAAAAATTGTTGCGACGCTTGGCCCTGCGTCGGATTCGCACGACATGTTGATGGCGATGTTCAAGGCCGGAGCCGATGTTTTCCGGTTGAACATGAGCCACGGAACCCACGATGACATTGCGGCGCGACACCGCCGGGTACGCCGGATCGAAAGGGAAACCGGGCGGCCGATCTGCATCCTGGCGGATCTTCAGGGTCCCAAGATCCGTTGTGGTACGTTTCGTGAAGGTGAGGTCGAACTCAAGGCAGGGGAGCAGTTCAGATTCGAGATGAACGATGCGGAAGGGGACCAGACCCGGGTTTCGCTTCCTCATGAGGAGGTGTTTTCCGTGTTGTCGCCAGGGTCGCGGCTTCTCGTCAATGATGGGAGGGTTCATCTGACGGTCGAAGATTGCGGCGCTGACTTCGCGAACTGCCGGGTCGCCGTGGGCGGCGAAATATCAGACCGGAAAGGGGTCCATGTACCGGATGCCGTTCTTCCGGTGCCAGCGTTGTCTGCAAAGGACCGGAACGATCTTGAATTCGCTTGTTCGCTGGGCGTCGAGTGGATGGCGCTTTCATTCGTTCAACGTCCCGAGGACGTGATTGAAGCCCAGCGCCTGGTTGCCGGTCGTGCCGCGGTAATGGCGAAGATCGAAAAGCCGGCGGCCGTAAAAGCCTTTGACCGGATTCTGGATTGCGTCGATGGCGTCATGGTCGCGCGGGGCGACCTCGGGGTCGAAATGCCGGTACAGAACGTACCCCCGATCCAGAAACGGCTCGTTCGCGCATGCCGGCGCGTCGGCAAGCCGGTCGTCGTGGCAACGCAGATGCTTGAAAGCATGACCTCGGCGCCGGTTCCGACTCGTGCGGAGGTTTCTGACGTTGCGACTGCGATCTACGAGGGGGCGGACGCCATCATGCTGTCGGCAGAGTCGGCGGTTGGCATGTTCCCGGTTGAAGCTGTCCAAACGATGAATGACGTCGCGGTCGAAGTCGAACAGGACGCAATCTATCGGCAGGTGATCGAAGCCTCGAGGTCGGAGGCGGAATGTTCGGTTGCGGATGCAATCACGGTTTCGGCCCGCCAGGTGGCGGAGACGACCGATGTCAAGGCAATTTGCTGTTTCACGCATTCCGGAACGACGTCGATGCTCGCCGCACGTGAACGTCCACGAGTCCCTATCCTGGCGTTGACACCCCTGGCCGCAACGGCGCGCCGCCTGGCGATCGTCTGGGGACTGCATTGTGTCCTTACGGAAGAAATATTGCGATTCAAGCACGCGGTTGTCGGGGCCGCCAAGGCCGCCCGCGACAGCGGGTTTGCCGGGGAAGAGGACCACATTGTCGTCACGGCCGGCATTCCGTTCAACGTGTCCGGGTCAACCAATATTCTGCGTGTGACTCTGGCAAACGAAGAAATGATCCTGCAAGGCGAGATGTAATCCGTTTCCGGGAATCTGCCGCCACGACGCGATTCTGTCGATGGAAACCCCGGAGATCAGGTTCAGGCGAGTAAACCGGATGCGCAGCCAACGCCGACCATATGAAAGCCCTTGGCCGGTTAGCGGGATTCCGGTTTCGCGTGAGCCTGGAATCATGTCAGGTTTGCCATGATCACGGGATGTGCCTGTCGCCGTCTGTTCCCTTTTGAACTGTTTCAAGGCAGTGAGGCATGCGGATGAATGACGTCTCGATGGTCGTCCCATGCATCGTGTAGCCGAGAGACCGCCATGACCGAGCGCAAAGAGATCTCAACGACGGTCACGCGCCTTCTCGGAATTCGTCATCCGATTCTGCTGGCGCCGATGGGTGGCGTTTCCGGAGGCGCGCTTGCCGGTGCGGTCTCTGCGGCCGGCGGCCTCGGCCTGATCGGTGCAGGTTATGCCGACCCGGGTCTCGGTTTCGGTTCGGATGACTGGATTCGCAGCGAGTTCGACAGGTCCGGAAAACAGGCAGTCGGTATCGGGTTTATCACGTGGGCGTTGGATCAGCGGCCCGACGCTCTCGAAGTCGCGCTGGAACGAGGACCCAAGGCCGTCTTGTTGTCCTTTGGCGGCATATCGCCTTATGCCGCAAGGATCCGGGACGCAGGGGCCATCCTGATCTGCCAGGTCCAGACGCTGAAAGAGGCCATTGAGGTTGCGGAGAAAGGCGCACAGATCGTTGTTGCGCAGGGCACCGAGGCCGGTGGCCACGGAGGAGAACGGGCTGCCCTTCCATTGATCCCGGCCATCGCCGATGCGGTGACGCCGACCCCGGTCGCGGCCGCCGGAGGAATTGCCGACGGGCGTGGCCTCGCCGCTGCCCTGATGCTGGGCGCGGGGGCAGCAATGATCGGCACCCGGTTCTGGGCGACGAAGGAGGCGCTTGGTCATGACAACCAGAAGGCGCTTATCGAACGCTCCAGTGGCGACAACACGCTTCGGACCCGGATCTTCGACACGGCCCGAGGCATTGCCTGGCCGGAACGTCATACCGGCCGCGCTATCCGCAACCGCTTCTCCGACACTTGGCATGGCCGCGATGCTGAACTGCAGGCCGAAGGCGAATCCGCGCGCGAGCGGTTCTTCGCGGCGCTTGGCAACGGCGACATTGACACGGCGGTGACTTTTGCCGGCGAGGGGATCGACCTGATTTCCGATCGTCCGGGCGCCGGTGCGCTGGTTCGGCGAATGGTCGACGAAGCGGTCGACAGGCTTGCCGACGTGCCTGCCCGGTGTCTGGTCTCGGTCGGGACGGAGACCTGAGGTCGAATCATGTCCGGAATTTGATGCCGCTGCATTTCAGACAGAGGCTTCTTTTTTTCTTCGTTTGCCATTTCCGTAAACTCCCGAATGGCGGCCAAAAAGCACCTTCATTTTCTCCCGGAAACTTCTCGATACGGGGAATGACACCGTCGAATTTGACACTTGGTTACTTGGCTTCAGGATTATCCACGGTCCCTCCGACGATTTGGGCAAGCAGGTCCAGGTATTGTTTCCTGACATCCCTGGGGTTTACCTCACCAACGACCATTGCGGTGACGTTGTTTGTCAGGAAGCCACGACTTTTGTCGACATTTCCCAAGGTTAGGGGAGTGTTGTCGTCAGCCATCCATCGGAAGATGAGACTGCTTTCCCCAGGATCGGAATAAACCCCGAGTTCCCCCATTCTCGTGAGAAACTCCTGTAACTGCCTCGCAGGGTCAGCTCCGAGACTTCGACTCGGGTTTTCAAAGTACTCTTTCTCTCAGGGGTACGGCCGCGGATTTTGGTCTGACGTTGCGGGAGTAGAGACAGATGCCTGGACACTTTCTATCCGCACGACGGCAAGATCGACATTGACTGTCCGCGCGACGGTGCGAGGATGGAGCAGGATGTCGTCTCTGTCCGGAAATCGCCAACTGGCAATCTCCACGAGCGCCAGCCTGAAGCGTAGGCCTGCATTTCCCTGGACATAATTGACCAGCGTTTCCACTTCTTCCCGGATGCCGTCACAGGGTGTTGCCGCCGAAACGTGGTGCCGGAAAACGGAACATCAAGGTGTTGAAATTCCAAATTTTCTGTGCGTGATTGAAGGATTTGAAACGGCATGCAGGAGGCCAGGCGATGAGCAACCCGCTTTACGAACAACTGTTCGGAAAGCACGACGGGCAGACAACGCCTTTCCTCGTCCTTGAAGACGGCGCAGTCGTGACCCATGCGGATTTCCTGGATGTGGCGGCCCGGTTTGCGCATGTGTTGACGCGGGCCGGAATGTCTCCAGGCGACCGGCTGGCGGCACAGGTTGAGAAATCGTCCTGGGCGCTGGCACTCTATGCAGCCTGTGTTCAGTCCGGGATCGTCATTTTACCGCTCAACACGGCCTACACGGTCGACGAGCTCACCTATTTCATTGAAGACAGTGGCGCCAGGACCTTGGTTTGTGACGGAAGAAACAAGGCTGCGTTTGCCGCGATCGGAAATTGGCCGGATGGGCAACTCGAGACACTGAATTCGGACGGAAGTGGAAGTCTTTCAGATCAAGCCGACCTCATGCCGAGCACCTATCCGACGATTGACAGGGAAGAAAACGATCTTGCCGCACTGCTCTATACATCGGGCACGACCGGGCGTTCGAAAGGCGCGATGCTCTCCCAGGGCAACTTGCTGTCGAATGCCCTAATCCTCGCCGAGGCCTGGCGTTTCAATGCAAACGACGTACTTCTCCACGTCCTGCCGATCTTTCATACCCACGGGCTTTTCGTGGCTACGAATGTCACCCTGATTGCCGGCGGATCGATGATCTTCCTTCCGAGGTTCGATCTCGACCAGGTCATCGCGCGACTGCCGGATGCCACCACCCTGATGGGCGTTCCGACATTTTATACGCGCCTGCTGGATTCTCCGGGGTTCACGGCAGACCTGACGCGCCACATGCGCCTCTTCATTTCGGGAAGCGCACCGCTCCTGGCGGAAACCCATGTGCGATTTGAAAAACGTACGGGCCACCGCATCCTTGAGCGGTACGGTTTGACCGAGACCAACATGAACACCTCGAACCCTTATGAAGGAGAGCGGCGCGCCGGGACGGTCGGATTCCCTCTGCCCGGCGTGGAGCTCAGGATCACGGATCCAGCAACCGATGAGGATGTGGCGGCAGACGAAGTCGGACAAATCGAGGTTCGCGGCCCGAACGTTTTCAAGGGTTACTGGCAAATGCCGGAAAAGACCGCCGCCGAACTGCGCCCGGACGGTTTCTTCATCACCGGAGACCTTGGGAGAATCGATGAAGACGGCTATGTCCACATCGTAGGGCGTAAAAAGGACCTGATCATTTCCGGGGGATACAACGTTTACCCGAAGGAGATCGAACTCGTCCTCGACGAACAGCTGGGCGTGCTTGAAAGCGCGGTGATTGGCGTGCCGCACGCAGACTTCGGAGAAACTGTCCTGGGGCTGATTGTCCCGGCCTCGGGTGTCGATCCCGACCTCGACGCAATCGCTGCCGCCGCCGTTGCCTCGCTGGCACGTTTCAAGCACCCCCGCAAACTGGTGGTCGTCGACGAGTTGCCCCGAAACACCATGGGCAAGGTTCAGAAGAACCTGTTGCGGGAACAGTACAATAACTTTTTTGTGCCCGCGTAACCTGGGTATTCTGAGTCTACACGTGTCTACTTGTAGTTCAAAATGTCCGAGATCTGAATTGCCGCCATTGAACCGGGAGCCGTACACACCATCATTCAGATGATGCAAAGAGACAGTTCCACGTTTCAATGAACAGAACTTGCCACGCTCCTAAACGTGGTCTTTCCAGTCCGTTCTGAAACCGAGTTCATGGCCAAACGTGAAGGCGTTGCACGAGCGGATGCCGAACTGTGTGCACACGTCTGGAATCTTGCGGTTTTTCCTTCGTGCGCCCGGCCTCGAACGCTCGGTTGTGACAATTACCAGGTTTTTGGGGTCAACCAGTCCATAGGCCACCAGGAAAAGGTCTCGTCCAATCTCCACGATTTCGATATCGGTCAGATCGGGCGCGTATCCTTCTTCCGTTACCCAACGAACTAAATCGATATCGACCTCTTCATCGAATTTCAAAACCGTTTCTGTCTCGGCCGTTTTTGCCCTGTCCGCGAGATTATCTGAGCCTGCCTTCAACTCTTCGTACACCTCGACAGGAATCCTGACGTGGCCTTGTTCTCCGCAGTGGATCAGCCATTCCCAGTATTCATTGACTTGACCAATTCCTTAGGAGTCGCGGTTTGCGTCTATGAGCGTATTGGCATCAAGGAGGTAGAGCATAGGAATCGGGCCTATCCCGAAACGTTTGGCTCACTGACCCGAAGCACGTTTTCGACATTCTTGGCGCTTACCCCCAGGACTTTGCCGGCCTTTGTCGTTGTCAACACTCCAGCCCTCAACATGCGATCCAAAAGCTCAACGAGAGCATGGCCAGCTTGGTGACGGCGAATGACGGGATAGGCAGGACCGGAACCGGTTCTCCTGTCCGAGTTCCGGCCAAGGGATCGCTGGTTGAGGAAATTCTCGCGGAAGGTCCGAGCAATTTCTTCATAGAATTCATAGCTGAAAGTGCCGGAACGATGAAGCTTGTAGGCGGCCATTGTTCCGCTGACCTTGTGTGCACAGGCGAAGTCGCCCACCAGCCGGACAGCTGCCGCCAAACCGGACTCTTCACTGACCGACAGCTGTGTGAGTTCGGTTGCTGGCAAAAGGAATTCTCCTGCCACGTCATTGCAGAACTGCTCGATCCTGCGCGCGCCACTGCGTCCGCTCACCCCCGTGAGGCCAAGCCAAAGATGTGTGAGTTCATGCACGATAGTAAATGCTTGTGCGCCTTTGGAGTCGTTCGCATTTACCGCGACGAATGGCGCAATTTCATCGGCAAGGGCGAACCCCCGAAACAGGTCAACAGGAATTTCCGTGTGATAACTGCCAAGGTTATCTACGAACAAAACAAAGATGCCCGCACCTTCCGCCTTGCCGCGAAGGTACGAGACCGCGCCATCCATGGTTCGGGACCGCCGGTACGTTGCAATGTCAAAATCAAGCGTGGCTTTCATCCGGCTCGCGAGCGCGCCCGGAGTTTCGCCGATTTCCGCCGTACCAATGAATGCGAGGCTTTCGGCCTCGTCCTCTTCTTCGAGGACCATGCGCACAAGCGACTGGCGAACCCTGATGTCGCGAAGAACAGCATCGACAAGTGCGTTGTCGGTCCGGGCGACATTCGCCGGAAGAGTCCTGAAGTCTTGGCCTCGGTCACCCGCTCTCGGCGGCGCACTCAGGTAGAAAGTCAAGAGTGGACGTCTGTACTGCTTCGACATTTTGACGAGCATGGGACGCGTGGGAATGGCGTTTCCGCTTTCCAGGGCAGCAAGCCGCTCAACGGGTTCAAGACCGTACGCAGCCCCGATTCCGAGTTTCCGCACAGCTTCAAGGGGAGACAATCCCGCTGTCTCCCGGGCCCACTTCAGAATATTCGGGTTAACGCTTGGCATGGTTTGGTTCCATCATCCCTTTAAGGTCATCGAAGCGACAAGTCATTTCTGCCAAGTACAAATGGACGGTGACGCCTCGCCGGTTTGCCGCTTGTCGAAACATTTGGTTCGTCTATTCGGAACGGGATGAACATTTTGTGTTCCCAGTCCTCGAAGGTGTGGGCGAAACGGTCGGGATAGCAGAGCAAGGTGATAGACAGCGACACGAGCGGTTCCTTGGCAGGCTTGTTTTGAAATCGCCTTGAATCACGCTTTGCGTGATTTGTGAATCCTTCCCTTCTGAAAATCCCACTCATTTAGAATCGGAGGTCTACAAGACACACTCGCCCTCGGCGATCTCTTGGGAATCAGTTCCCAATGGTACACGGCCCCATCGAACCGCGGACGGAAGTCCGTCCAAACGTTCTATTCGCCCGGGAAATTGGGCCGATCGGGGCCGTAATGTTCCCCGAGATAGTCGAGGATGATCGTGCGCAGACCTCCGTCCACAGGCTCCATTTCCTGCTCCTCCACCATCCAGTCCAGAAGTTCATCCCACTGGTCTCGTGTCAGGCCCTGCTGCGCAACGATCCGTTCCGAATGGCAGGGTGTGCATGCGTCAAAAGTCTCGGATGCGCCTGGCGCCACGACCATGACTCCGAAGTCTTCCGGCTCCTGTGCCAGGGGAGCCGCCGGTCCTGTCGGTGCCGACCCGAAATCGGCAAGATTGTCACTCATACGGTTCAGGTAGGCAATGACGTCGACGCGGTCGTTCTCCTTCTTGAGGCCGACGAAGATCATGGACGTGCCCTTCACGAACTCGCGCGGTTTCTTCAGATAGGCGTCGAGACGCTCCAGTGTCCAGTTGCCGCCAAATGCCGTTATGGCCTTTGAATAGGAGAATCCTTCCCTTGCGGCTACGGGAGTTCCGACAATTCCCCAAAGATTGGGTCCGAGCTTCTTCCCGCCGTCCTTTTCGACCGTGTGGCAGAGGACGCACTTGCGGAAGACCTTCTTCCCGCGGTCGGGATCGGCCGCGGCAAGGAGGGACTCCGGGTCGTCCGCGCCCGCGGGTGCAGCCGCCATACAGGCGAACAGTAACGTCGCCGCGAAACCGGTTCTCATTGCCTCGGGCGTTTCCGTGCTGGCCGTCAGGACACGAGCATCGACACCCGATGCATCGTGTTGTTGAGATAGCCTTTCGGATTCCAGTCGATGGCGAAGGGCTGCATCTCGCCTGCACTATCGGTCGCGCGCGCCCAGACCTCGTAATATCCGGCTTCCGGGAACGACAAGGCGCGGCGCCAGTTCTGCCACGCTCCTGCATTTGCGGGGTCGTCCAGTTCTGCGGTCATCCAGGTCTTTCCGAAGTCGATGGTGAATTCGACGGCAACGACGGTCCGGTCGCCCGACCAGGCGTGACCGCGCACCTCGACCTCGCGTTCCGCACTGCTGTTGTGCTCCGGCGACGTTACCAGGGATTTCACCGGCATGCGCTCGATGATGACGAGATCCTCTTCAGGAACCTTGTCTCCCGGAGCGACCGGATAGCGTGGTACCCGGTAGGACGTGCCGGTCATCTTCGGTCCGTCATGTACGACGTCACGGAGCTGGATGCGTGTCAGCCATTTCTGTGAGCAGGAGCCCGGCCAACCTGGCACCACGAGGCGGAGTGGTGCGCCGTTCTGCCTGTGAAGCGGCCCTCCGTTCATCGCGAATGCGATCAGGATATTGTCGGTCATTGCCTTGGCGACCGGAACGCCGCGGGAAATCGGTTGTTTGTCCTTCTTACCGGAGAGATGGGTGTCGGCACCGTAATGGGCGGTATAGACCACGCCCGGCTTCACGCCGGCCTTTTTCAGTACATCGGCAAGCCGCACGCCGGTCCACTCCGCGCAGCCGACGGCGCCGACCGTCCACTGGTTGCCCCTGGCCGGAGGATCGAAAAAGGCCCGGCCGTTTCCTCCACATTCGATGGCGAGCGCCATCGTCGTCACCTCGAATCCGGAGCGCAGGTCGTCGATGGAGTACGTCCCCGGATTCTCGACCAGCCCGTCGACAGCCAGAGTCCAGCCTTCCGCATCGACATCCTCGGGTGGCAAGCCGTTATTGCGGATGAAGTGCCGGGCAGTGGGCGTGATAGCATCGTCGAGCAGATGCGCCGGCGTCTCGGCATTGATGGGCCTGTCGTTCAGCAGTGTCAGGCCGTCCTTGCCGACGAGCACATCCTCCGTGGCAAAGGCCGCCGGCACCAGTCCGAGCGGCATGTTGGCATAGAATGGGATCGTCATGCCAAGCAGGCTGCCTGCAGTCACCGCCCCTGCACCGGTGAAAAAGCCGCGGCGGCTCATCCCAGGCGCGGGCCTGAAGAACTGGCGGTGCGCCTCTCCAGGGTTCCCTCTGAAATAGGCGTAGAGCCCTTTTGATTCGCGCGAATCTTTCGGCATGGCATTTTCTCCGTTCGTTCGCCCGCGTTCCATTGCTGCGAATCGCAACGTGTTCGGCTTCCCAGTATGATCCGCGCATGGTGTCGTGTGAAGTTCAGGACCCTTCGAAATGCTGGACAGAGTTGCATTCTGGTCGGGAGCGCGCAACCGGTCGGCGGTTGCCACCAATGCGAACATGGCGGTCCAGCAAGCTGGCACACCGCGACGAAGCGTGCGCTGATCCTGCGAAACAATCGCGGACGCCTGCCCACGCCATTGGAGACTGGTTTCCTGCTCCAAACGGATCGGTCGCTTTCCGGTGATCGGCGGACCAGTTGTCGAAGGCCGGTTCCAGGGCTGACTGAACGATTCTCTTGACTTCTCGCGAAGTGGCGAATGGCTCAGGTCAACTGTGTTCAGGGGATTCCTCACCCTTGTGAACTTCATCGCCAGATCCACAATTCTCTCTCATTGATAATCGAGGCAAATCGCGTTCTCCGATCCCCTGAGACAACCTCGGCAACTCTCCCTTCATCTGTCCAACTCGCAGGAAACCCCGTCCTTCGGGGCGGGGAGGAATGCGATGTCGCGTGTTCCATGCATCGGCACCTTCTCCTTCTTCCGGAACGTGTCGAGGGCGTAGCCGTAACCGTCGCCGCACTGGACGATACGGCAATGCCTGTGCGAGACGCCCTGGACGGTGCCGCCGGCGGTCCAATGGCATTCGGACAGACCTGGAGCTTTGGCGATTTTATTCTGCGGCCGGCAACGTTCTGATTTTACGACCTGAATCCCCTGGTGGAACTTTTTTTCCAAATGGGGGTTGTCAAGCTATCGCAAATATGCATGCTGTGCTTGTCATCACGGAGCACATGCGATGGACCCGCGAATCACCGCCCTGAATTCGACCACCTTCTCCGGCCGCCGGCTGACCCGGCGCCAGGTTGCCGAGGTCCAGGAGACGGTTGACCTGTTGCCGAACGACAGCCGCAACGAATTGTGCAAGACCATCTGCGAGCATCTCAACTGGGTGACGGCGAAGGGCGACTACAAGGTGGGTGCCTGCATGGGGATGCTGGAGCATCTTGAGCAGCACGGCATTGTGCGCCTGCCGGAGAAGCGGCAGAACATGGTCCGTCCGGACAGCAGCAAGCCGGTCTGGAGTTCGGCATCGGACCCCGGGCCGCTGATTTCGGCACCGCTCGGGGAGTTGCAACCCCTGGGCCTCGAGCTGGTCACGGACACCGAGGGACGTCAGTTGTGGAACGCCTGTGTGGACCGTCACCATTATCTCGGGTACCGCCGCCCCTTCGGGGCGCACATCCGCTACTTCCTGACGGACTGCCGGGGCCGCAGGCTGGGCTGCCTTCTGTTCGATGCGGCGACCAAATCGCTGCCCTGCCGCGAACGCTGGATCGGGTGGAACGACCGGAGCAGGGACCGCAACCGGCACCTTGTGGTGACCAATTCCCGCTGGCTGGTGTTTCCATGGGTACGGTCGAAGAACCTTGCCTCCTGCGCCCTGTCGCTGGCGACGCGGCGCCTCGGCGACGACTGGCAGGAACTGCATGGCTACAGGCCGGTCCTGTGCGAGACCTTCGTCGAGGAGGATCGCTTCAGGGCCACGTGCTACCGTGCGGCCAACTGGGAACGCATCGGGGAGACCGGGGGAGACAAGGGCAAGTCCATCAAGGGTGTCTACGTCCTGCCGCTGTGCAGGGACAGTCGGGAGGTCCTGCGCGGCGAACACCGGGATGCGGCAAAGCCTGCGAGGCCGAAGACAACGGTGGAACGCGGGCGCTCGGGCGGCAGCTGTCGCCGTTTCACCCGTCAGTGGGAGACGCTCGTCGCCGCCGCCACCGCCGTGGCGGAGCGCGAGGATGCACGCTGGCAGAAGCGCCGCCGCGTGTTCAGCACCCTGTTGATCATGCTGTTCGTCTTCCGTCTGGTCGTCGCTCCGCGCCGGCAGGGCTACCGTGCAACCCTCTGCGAGCTGTGGGAGCAGTGCCAGCAGTCCGACATCGCCCTGCCGCAGGACGAACCGCCGGCGGCATCCTCGGTCAGCGAGGCGCGCGAGAAACTCGACGAAGCCGCCTTCAAGACCCTGCACAGGGAAATCCTCGCCCACAGTCCCGACGATCCCCTGTGGAAGGGAAACCGCATCTTCGCCGTCGACGGATCGAAGATCACCCTGCCGAGAGAACTGCTGCACGCCGGCTACCGCATCCCGAACGACAATACCCATTACCCGCAGGGCATGATCAGCACCCTCTACAGGCTGCACACCCGCATGCCCGTAGACTTCGACCTCTTCAGCCACGAGAACGAGCGCGCGGCCGCACTCACCCATCTCGACCATGCCGCAAAAGGCGATGTCATCGTCTACGACCGCGGATACTGGTCCTTCGAGATGGCCCTGGTCCACCACCTGCGCAGGCTCGACTTCGTCTTCCGCATCAAGAACAATACCAACCCCGCCTTCGCTGCCTTCGCCGCCTCACGGGAGAGCGACCGCATCATCACCCTCAAGGCGCCCCGCGATGCAACCGAACTGCGCGGCCGCAGCCTCCGCATCCGCCTGGTCAAGTACACCGTCGCCGACACCGAGTACTGTCTCGCAACCTCCCTGCACGACAGCCGCTACACCGTCCCGGCACTCTCGGACCTCTACCACGGGCGCTGGCAGACCGAAGAGGGATACAAGACAGACAAGGCCGTGATCGAGAGCTTCCACGCAAAGTCCGAGCGCGGCGTGCGCCAGGAACTCTATGCCGCCTTCATACTGATCACCCTCGCACGCATGTTCGCCAACCGCTGTGACCATGACATCAACCACAATGCCAACGATGACCTGCCGGCCATGCGCACCAACTTCAAGAACGGGATGAGACTGATGGGGCGCGAAATCGAGGCCATGTTCCTCAGGCAGAGCCAGATGGTCGCCCAATCGGTCAGGAGAATCATGACCGGCCTCTCAAGGTGCATCCAGCGCGAGAGGCCAGGGCGAAGCTACAAGCGGGAATCCAGGCAACCAAGGAGCAAGTGGCAGAAGCGAACCGCCGCCTGACAGAACCAGACCACCATCAAGCCCCCGGCTTCCGGCAAAACGCCCGAAGCACGGGGGCTTCCTTATCCGAACGATAAAAAACCTTATCCGAATGCCATTGGCCGGCGGTCTGGACGTTGAAGGATCCGGAGGCCCGCACCGCGACGCGCCCCACATGGACGCCCTGCCGCTTCCCCGTGGGCACGGTCGCGCGCACGATGTCACCCGTCCTGAAGCCCTTGACGGATTTCTTCGCCATCAGGTAGCCGACGGGAAACCCGAACCGGTTCACGCGCGTGCGCGCATGTGATCCCCGGCCCGTGGCCTTGATACCGAGCACGGGCTGATCCCAGCCCTTCAGCGCGGGCGTCTCCCCCACGCAGGCCGCGTCAAGGGCATGCGTCTTCGGGATCCCCAGCCGCGTCCGGTTGTACTTCGTCCGCCCGCCCGAGGAGCCGGAAACGGGCAGGCCCGTGCATCGCAGCCCTTCGAACAGGACGCGACGGGTGGCGTTGACCGCGGCGGCGTCATGAAGCGGTGCCCTGGCGTCCGCGAGAACCCGCCGCAGCCGTTCGGGTTGCCCGGACAGGAAGCCCTCCACCGGCCCCGCACCCTTGACCAGGTTGCAGGACGGACAGGCCAGCGTCAGGTTGGAGACCCGGTCGGACCCGCCCCGGGCCTTCGGGCGAATGTGATCAACCTGGAGCGGTGTCTCCGTTGCGTCGCAATACGCGCATCTGCGGTCCCATTTCTCCAGGAGATACTCCCGGACCTCGTCGCCGGCGAGGGTGCCCTGCTGGGACTCCACGCCCTCGATGTCAGGGCTCTCCAGCGCCTGCATGTCGAAGCGCACCGTCTCGCACCGGATCCCGGTCACGGGCGCGAGCCTCCCGAAACGTTCGGTCCAGGACAGCACGTTGTCCACCCGCGACTGCAGCGACGGCGCGAGCCTGCGTCCCGGGCGCCGGTTCAGGAACCGCTTCTTCCGATAGCGCAGGTTCGCCGAGCGCCGGCGTCTCCGGTAATTCGCCCGTTGCTGCATCGACTTCCGGATCCGCGCGCCCCTGTGCTCGATCTCGGCAAGGGACAGGACCTCGCCGTCGTCTTTCACCAGCGCCAGGCCGGTCCTCCTCGATCCCGGATCGATCTTGAGATCCAGGGGCTGCGTCTCTCCTCCGGTCCTGTCCCGGAGCCTGATGGTGAACGGATAGAGGCGGACCACGACGGCGCGCCCCGTCTTCAGAAAAATCCTCGCCCGCGCCGGATGACACGGCATCAGCGGGTCGCCCCGCCGGTCGAGAACGAAAACGCGGCTTACGCCGCACTGGGAGTCGCCGGAGCTTCTCCCGTGACGCCGGCCATGGCCGGGCTCCTCTCGCACATCTTGCACATCCGCGTTTGGATTCGTCCCGTTTCGTGCCTGACCCGGCGTGTCTGCTGACGAACCTTCCAGGGCCTGGCGCTGAGGAAGCACGCCAGGGTGGGTCTTGAACGCATGATGCAAGGTAGATCGGATGGAAGTCTCCTTTCTCGTGCTGGTCAGCATGGGCTTTCAGGGCTTTCGCCCTTCAAGCCCCTCCCTGCAGGGAGGGGTGTTGAATTTTTCTGTGTGCCGGCGGCTGGTTTGCTGATTATTTCGGTTCCGTTCCGGGGTCTTGTTGCGCACAGCTTTGATTTCTTCGGGGCTTTTGCCCGGGTGTTTTCTTCCATTTCCGGTGGCTGATTCCGGTCATCTCGTGCGGACGGGTTTGTGGCGCTTCTGGTCGGGGCTCCGATACGGGAAAGCGAAGGGCGCACTTTTTCATCGAGGCGGAATGCGTCGGATGATGCCGGCCCCGACGACCACGGGCAAAGCGGGCCCGCGCTCATCGATTTGCGTGATTGCAGTTTATCGTGGGTGTCGTGCCACGAGGACGGCGTTCCAGTCCTTTCCGCCTTTGGGTCTCAGGCGTTGTGTACGCGGGTCCCTGGCTGCGAGGGCTTCTGCTGCCTCGTCGCCGGCGTCATCGGCGTCGAAGGCACAGACGATGCGTTGGGGTTTCCATGCTTCGGCCCATGCGGGCAGTTTCCTGCCGGCGCCGGTTGCCGAGAGGAAGACGGTCCCGGAGTTTCGGAGTTCGGGCATGGAGAATGCGGAGAGGGCGTCGATGGCACTCTCGGTGATGAAGAGGGTGTGCACGGTGTTACGGTCTGCGGGGATCCAGAAGCTTCCGCTGTCTTTTCGCGATCCCGGCGCCATTCCGCGGAATGGCTTGCCGGCCGGTGGCATGACGGTTCCGAGTAAGCGGGTAAACTGCGACGTCCGTTGATTTTGCCCGGTTTCGGGTATCGTTTGGCTGCTGTGCCCGATGCTGCGGCCCTGGCATTCCCCGATTTTCCGCTGCCGTGCCGATTTTCCGTTTGACATGATAGGGCGCCGGGCCTATTTCCGGTGCGGTAAAACGAATCATCGGGGGATCGGCCATGGGCGCATGGTTCGGATCGAAGGCGACATCGGGGCTGTGCCAGCCGCTCATTGCGGCCATGCCTCCTCATTCTGTGTATATCGAATCATTTCTGGGGGGCGGTGCGATCATGAAGCGCAAGCCGCCTGCGCTGCGCAACATCGGCATCGACCGCAACTGGCGTGCGATCGCGCGTTTCAGCTGTGATTATCCGGTCGAGCTTCACCACGGCTGCGCCCACGCGTTCCTGTCCGGCTTCGACTTCCAGGGCGACGAACTGGTCTACGCTGATCCGCCCTACGTGCAGTCGGTGCGGCGCTCGCAGCGCCGCTACCGTTACGACTACGACGACGGCGACCATGTGGAGCTGATCCGTCTTCTGCGTTCACTGCCGGCCCAGGTGATGATCTCCGGTTATCCGAGCCGGCTCTACGACGAACACCTGTCCGACTGGCGCTCGATCGCGCTTCAGGTCAACAACCAGTCCTGCGTGGTCACCGAGAAGCTGTGGTTCAACTTCGAACCGGACCGGGTCCACTGGGCGCGCTTCGCCGGGCGCAACTTCACCCATCGCCAGACGGTGAAGCGCAAGGCGGCGAGCTGGGGGCGGCGCTACGCGGCGATGCCCCGGTCCGAGCGCCTGGCGGTCCTGGCGGCGATCATGGCTGTGGAGGCGGAGGAATGAGCGGGATCGACCCTCACGACCCGGAGGTGGTTCGCCGGCGGCTCGACGGGCTCCGCTCGGAGTTCGCGGGGCTGGGCTCGGGCGGTGGTCTTCTACGGGGTGCCGCGGCCCTGTTCAGGGAGTTGTTCGGGCTCGCCGGGACGCTGTCGGCGCTCGTCGGGTCACTGCAGGACAGGCTCACCGAGGAAGTGGCGAAGAACAGTGCACTTCGCGACCAGCTGGCCCGCTACGAGCGCCAGCAGTACGGCCGGCGCTCGGAGAAGCGCCGCAACTCCGGCGCCTCCTCCGATGGCGCCTCCTCCGACGGGGCCGCATCGCCGGACGCCGGGGAGGATGAGCCCGAAGCCGAAAGGAAAGGCGAGGCCGAAAAGAAAGCCGAAAAGAAGCCCCGGGGCGGCGTCAACGGGCGCAAGAAGGATCGTGGCGATGCCGTCAACGGCACCGGGCTGCGCTTCGGCCCCGAGGCGACGGTGATCGACATCGACGTGATGCCGCCGGAGATCGAGGGGCTGGCGGCGGACGAGTTCGAGCTCATCTCCGAGCGGGTGTGCTGCAAGCTGGCATCGGTGCCGATCCGCCACGTGGTGCTGCGTTACCATTACAAGAAGGCGAAGATCAGATCCTCCGGCGCCCTGGTCTGCGCCCCGGCCGTCGAGGGCGTGTTCAAGAGCTCCTGCGCCGATGTGAGCTTTATCGCCGGAATGCTGGTCGACAAGTTCGCCTGGCATCTCCCCCTCTACCGCCAGCACCAGATGCTGGCAGAGAGCGGGATCACCGTCAGCCGCAAGTCCCTGAGTGGCTGGGCCAACCGGGCGATCTCGCTGCTGGAGCCGGTGTTCGAGGCCCAGTGCCGCTCGGTTCTGGAAAGTTCCGTCATCGTCATGGACGAGACGCCGGTGCGGGCCGGGCGCGACCCGGACAGGCCGGGCAAGATGAAACAAGAGCGCCGAGCTAACTGGCGCTGGGGTAGCCGGTGAAAGTCCGGCAGGAAGGAGAGGCTAACCACCACTTCCACCGCGAGCCGTGCGCGTGCATCCGCGAGGGTGCACGTGAAGCGTCGGTAGCGGCGCGTGTGGCCAGGATGATTGAGCAACGAAAATCTTATCATTCGGAGTGCCGAGGTTCTTTGTTTGACCGAAGGCAACACCTGTAGGACCGCCATGGTGAGGGACTGCCGGGCTCCGCGCTGTCAAAGGAATCCAGGGACGCACGTACACCCCACGCCGGGACTCGGGAGGGCTTCAATCTGCCCCGGCAGTCGTGCCGAGGCCGCGGAAGAAAGGAGATAGTCTGAATCGATGACGAACGGATTGAAGCAATCGGATCCGGCCATAGTACCGGTGAAGTCGGCGAACAAGGGAACGTCAGTTCCTGCGGAGCCGATGGAGGGAAGGGCCGGAACCAAGGGGAATCCGCGAGGCCAAAGCACGCACCGGACACAGGGCCGGGATCGCATGTCACAGGCGGCTGAGCGGATACGGCAAGCAGCCACGAGGAAACCGAAGGAGAAGCTCACTGCGCTCCTGCACCACATCACGACGGACGCGCTCGAAGCATCCTACTTCATGCTGAAGAAGGATGCGGCGGCAGGCGTGGACGGGGTGACATGGGAGGAATACGGGAACGGACTGGAAGAGCGCCTGCTCGACCTGCACGACCGTGTTCACAGCGGGGCGTACCGGGCGCTTCCGTCCCGGCGGGTAGAGATACCCAAACCGGACGGGGGAACACGACCGCTCGGCATTGCGGCACTGGAGGACAAGATCGTCCAGACTGCGGTGGCGGAGACCATCCTTGTGCCGATATTCGAGCCGGAATTCCTCGGGTTCAGCTATGGGTTCCGACCCGGTCGCGGTGCGCATGACGCGCTCGACGCGCTGGCGTACGGGATAGAACGGCGCAAGGTCAACTGGATTGTCGACGCGGACGTTAAGGCCTTTTTCGATCGGTTGGATCGAAGCTGGCTCATCAGGTTCGTGGAGCACCGGATCGGGGATCGGCGGGTCATCCGGCTGATCTCCAAGTGGCTTGGCGCCGGCGTCATGGAAGAGGGCGAATGGTGGGACACCCTGCGGGGAACCCCCCAGGGCTCAAGTGTGTCGCCGATTCTGGCGAACATCTACCTGCACTTCGTCCTTGATCTCTGGTTCCAGAGGAAATGGCGCGCCCGGATCGCCCGTGGCGAGACGATTATCGTGCGCTATGCCGACGACTTCGTGGTCGGGTTCCAGTACAAGCGGGATGCAGAACGGTTCCTGTGCGATCTGAAGGACAGGCTGGCCGCGTTCTCACTCGAATTGCACCCGGACAAGACGCGGCTCATCGAGTTCGGCCGGTTCGCCATGGCGAACCGCCGGGCACGGGGAGAGCGGCGTCCCGAGACCTTCGACTTCCTCGGGTTCACGCATTACTGCCGGACCACGCGGAAGGGACGTTTCGGACTGGGGCGCAAGCCGATCAGGAAGCGTGTCACCCGGACCCTGAAACGCATCGAGGCCGAACTGCGTCAACGGATGCACGACAACATCTACGAGGTCGCCATATGGCTTGGTCGGGTTGTGGGCGGTTGGCTGCGTTACTACGCGGTCCCGACCAGCTCCCGATCCCTCCAGACGTTCGGGCACCGTCTCAAGCGACTTTGGCTGCGCGTCTTGCGCCGCCGGTCGCAGAAGGACCGCCTTCCCTGGGGCAAGGTCGACCTGCTGGCGGCGGTCTTCTGGCCTCCGCTGCGGACCGTGCACCCATGGCCGGACAGACGGTTTGCCGGCAATCACCCGAGGTAGGAGCCTCGTGCCTTAACGGGCATGCGGGGATCTGTGCGGGGGGCGTCGGGCAACCGGTGTCCCTACCGCGACTGCTACTACTGGCCGGTGCTCGGCGACCGGGACGAAGTGGTGTTCCACTTCGCGCCCTCCCGCGCCCACCACCATGTCGCGCGGTTCCTCGGCGATTTCGAGGGCACGCTGGTCAGCGACGGCTACGGCGCCTACGCGGCTTACGCCGAGGCGCGGGGGGAGGCGGTGAGGCAGCAAAATTGCTGGGCGCATACGAGGCGCAATTTCGAGGAGCAGCTGGACAACCATCCGGTGTTCGCCGGGAAGGCGCTGGATCTGATCGGGGGCATGTACGGGATCGAGAAGGAATTCCGTACCCGGCCGCCGCCTGAACGCCTGGAGGCGCGGCGCACCCGCACCCGCCTGCTGGTCGACGCCTTCTGGCAATGGTGTGAGCGGACGCTCGGGGACCCGGCGCTGACGCCGAAGCACCCGATCCGCCGGGCGGTCACCTACGCCGTCGAACGCCAGCAGGCCCTCGAGGTGTTCCTCGAAGACCCGTTGGTGCCGATCGACTCGAATGGTGTCGAGCGCGCACTGCGCCGCATCAAGCTGGGACAGAAGAACTGGCTTTTTTCCTGGACGGAATCCGGCGCACGGAACGTCGGGATCGTCAACAGCCTCGTCGCCACCTGTTTCCTGCTCGGGATCAGCCCTGCAACCTATCTGGGCGATGTCTTCCAGCGCATCGACACCCATCCGGCCGACCGGGTCCACGAACTGACGCCACGCCTGTGGAAGGAGCTCTTCGCCGACAACCCGATGACCGGCAGCATCGACATGACCGTCGTCCGGGCTCACCCGGACGCCAGCCGGGGACCGCCGTAACGCTTGCGACGGCGGCGAACGGTGACGTCGATGCCGTCGATCAGGGCCATCAACTCGGTCGAAGACAATGCAAGCGCCGCATGGCCGGAGGCCGGAGGCGGGGCGAACAGGCCCTGCTCCAGGCGCTTGGACCAGATGAAGAAGCCGCCCCGCTCGAAGCCGAGGACCTTCACGATGGTCCGGCGCCGGTTGACGAACACGTACCAGCGTCCATCGGCCGGATTGCACCCGAGATGGCCCGACACCAGCGCGCACAGACCGTCGAAACTGCGCCGCATGTCGGCCGGGTCCGTCGACAGCCAGATGCCGCCCCGCGGCCAGCCGCCGAGCATCACGACCGCCGAACCCGCAGGACAACCCCGTCGCCCAGGTCAAGCTCGACGTCCCAGCCGGATACCGCAGGCGGCGCAAGCTCGACAAAGGAACCCTTCCCGCCCCCAGGGCGGAGACGGCACCGCCAGTTCCCGAAGGTCTTCGGGGACAGCCCACGGGACTCGCAAAACTCCCGTTGCGACAGCCCCGAGCGCTCGAAGTCCGCCATGATGCCGCTCCACTCGTCTGCGCTGCGCACCACCGGCGCACGACGGGAACCAGCCGAACCATTCAAACCTGACATGACAATTTCCTCCGATCATTGATGAATGACCGGAAGTATCCCCACCCAACCCTCGCGTGAGCAACCGAATTATCAGACGTCGCCGTTTACCCGCTTACGGTTCCGAAGCATTCTGCTCCGGTTGGTTTCCGGTTCCTGTCGGTTGCGATGAAGACGGCGTTCCTTCGGGCATCGGCATGGAGGAGGCCGCGGCGGTTGAGTGCTGCGACGAGAGTGTCCGGGAGGGCCCTGTCCCTGGTGAGCCACTGGTGGATTGCGGGCCATGCGGACGCGGCGGGCGGCGGCAGGGCCAGTTCCCTGCGGGGTTCCGTTTTCGGCTCCGGTTCCGGCGCGAGATCCCCTGCGAGCAGCCGGAGGCGTTCCACGGCCCGGGTGAAGCTTCCGCCTTCGGCATGGATGACGAGATCGATGGCGCCGCCGCCGCCGCGGTTTTGCCGGTGGTCGTGGAACTTCATACCGGTGATGTTGATGACCGATCCGTCGCGCCTGAAGCGGTTCCGGTCGCGGGGATCGCGGCGATAGCCGAGCCCGAGGGCGATCTCCCTGAGCGGCAGCTGCCGCAACCGGCTCCGGTCATCCTGCCTGGTGCTCATGCCTTGAGGTTCAGTTCGTCGATCGCCTGGGCGACGTGGTTGTCGGTGACTTCGCGGGCCTTGTCCGCGGCGGCGGCGGCGAGTGCATTGTGGGCGATCTGGTTGATCCTGCGCGGCAGGCCGTGTGCGGTCTGCGCGATGGCAGCCACGGCGGTCTTGCCGAAGATCGGGATGTCGGGAGCCCCGGCCATGCGGAGGCGGTGCTCGATATACGGCTCGATCTCCTCTGCCGCGAGCCCGTCCATGTGGTGGCGGACGACGAGACGCTGGGCGAGGGATTCGTTGACCCCCATCGCCAGGCGGCGCCGGAGCCCGGTGAGGCCGGTGAGCAGCAGGCAGAAGCGCTGGGCGGAATCGATGTCGAAGTTGGTGAGCATGCGCAGGGTCTCGAGGACCGGGTTGGACAGGAGATGGGCCTCGTCGATGATCAGCACCGGCGTCTGCCGGTTGCCTGCGAGGCGTGACAACTCGCCGGAGATGGCGCGTCCGACCATGCTGCGTGACTGTCCGGGGGCGAGGCCGAATTCGGCCGCGATGCAGTTCATGGCTTCGAGCGGCGTGGGGGCGGCGAGCGGCAGGTAGACGATCTTGAAGAGGCCGCGTGGCAGGCTGTCGGCGAAGCGCCGGCAGACGGCGGTCTTTCCGGACCCGACCTCGCCGGTGAGCAGGCCGATGCCGCGCATCTCCGCGAGATGGTTGAGCCGTGCCTGTGCCTCGGTGGCCGCCCGGCTCGGGAACAGGTCGTCGGATGCGATGTCGCTCCCGAAGGGCCAGCGCTCGAGGGAGAAGGATTGACGGTACATGGCTCAGTCCTCCCCGTCATCGGTGTCGATGCTGGAGAAGGAGATCGCGTTGTCGCGCTTCACCCGGGCATTTGCGTTGAGGTCGAGGGGCCATGCCTGCCCGGCATCCTCGCCATCCGCCACGACGAGGATCGGGCGACCCGGCGGCGCCGCGGGATCGAACCGCAGGGTGACCTTCCGCCCGACGAGGCCGGTATCGACCTCGTAGAGCCGGTTCCGGAGGCTGACGACCCGGTCCTTGCTGACCTTGCGCACCGCCTCGTCGAGGAACAGGTCGTCGAGATCGACGCTGCCGTCCACGAGGCGGACATCGAGGGCTTTCGCGGCCCATGCGTCCGCCGGTGTCATGCCCTCGAGACCGCGATGGGGCGTGTGATGGTACTCTCCCTCGACCCAGGCGGCGAGACGGCGGTTGAGGATGTCGAGGCTGGCAGTATCCGCTGCTTCAAGGCCCGGCAGGAAGCGTTGGCGTACGGTTCTTATATACCTTTCCACCTTTCCTTTTCCGGCGGCGTGGTACGGACGCGCATGGATCAGGGCGATGCCGAGACGGGCGCAGACGAGATCGAGGCGCCGCGAACGGTACGCACTTCCATTGTCGACGAACAGTTTCCCGGGAATTCCGCGACGCAGGAGAGCCTGCCTGAACACCGGGAGGAAGTCGTTGATGCCCTCGGAGAAGGCGAAGGCCGACCATGGCACGATGCGGGTCGCGTCGTCGATCATGACGATCATGTAGGTCTTGCGCCGGCGGCGCCCGTCGCCGCACTTCGGGCCGTGCATGATATCCGATTGCCAGAGGTCGCCGGCATGGGCATGGGCGAAGCGCCTGAGGTCCGGCGGCGCCCGTTCCGGGGTCATCAACCCCTCGGCGTGGAACAGGCGGTAGGCGGCCGAGAGCGAGACCGGGTCGGAGAACCCGTCCGTCTGTTCGGCGCGTGCGACCACGTCGCGGACGGAAAGTTCGGGATGGTCCCTGCGGATGGAGATCAGCAGCTCCGCGGCCTCGACCGTGAGACGCCGGGACTTGCCGCGGTCGCTGCGCGGCCCGGGCTTGAGGGCGTCGAGACCGCCACGCCGCCAGGCCCGCTGCCAGTGCAGGATGGTACCCTCCGCAACCCGGGTGCGGCTGGTGCCGGGAATCACCCACGCCTTGCCGGCAAGACGGCGCACTTCGGCCATCCGCGCCGGTCCGGCGAGGTCGATGAGGGGGGCGATGACGCGATAGCGGAACATCGCCACGTCAAGTCGATGTCTTTCGGTGTTCTGGCTCATGCCTGGTCTCCCTTTCGGTTGGATCGGGCAGGCATAGCGCCGCTCAGGCCGGCGGATCAGGCCCCATCATGTGTTGGTCGGCCGGATTCGAAATCGGCGCCGGATCAATCCGCACGCCGAAGCCCAGTGGAGGCGCCAGATTCCGGAGATGTGACGCCGCATGGCCGCGCAGTTCGACGAGAAGCCGCGTGGTTCCGAGATGGCCCCTGAGCGCCGTCACCGACGCCGCGCAACCGGCGAACAGCTCCGGCAGCAGGGTGATCACCGTCACCAGGCAGGCAACGACCAGGTCGCGCCGGCCCTTGAGCCAGCGGCGGTTCGCCGCCTCCGTCACCACATGGCCGGGACGGGCGCTCTCGGCCGCCGCCCGCAGGCTCGGTTCCGTCTCCGCGGCCAGCGCCGCCGCCTCGAGCTCGTCCAGGGTGCCCGGCAGTCGTGCCGCAAAGCAGCGGGCCAGCAGTGACCATGTCTTGTGAGCGTCAGGGCAGTACCAGCGGGGAATATGGGCATCCCCCCAGCGGGTCTTGCGCCGGTAGGTGCCGTGGCGGGCGAAACGACAGCCGCCACCGGGGTGTTCGGGACAGCAATCAAGCTTTGCGTCACGCCAAGCTTGCGTGGTAACGTAGTCCTCGCCGGACAGCGACAAATTCCAATCGAGTTGTATGGTCGGCTACTGGCCCGGCGGCAGGCACCGCACGGGCCACCTCTTCTCAAATGCTTCGCACCATGCGGGATCCGGCCCGCGCTGCCGGGAAGGCGGACCCCCCGCGCCAGGGAGCGTAATCAACCACCCGGCCCAGGCGATCAATCCCGAAAATCAACAAACCCGCCACGCAGGGCGGACACATCCGTGACGCTGCCGGGAAAATGCCGCCGGGGAATTCGTCCGGGCCATGACGGAAACAACGCAACCGGGGAAACCGCGTCCGCCATGTTCCGGAAAAGAAAGCGCTACTGAAAAAGCTGCCGGGAAGGAAAAAAAGATGTCGCGGACTATTCCAGTTTCCACTCGATCAGGCATCAATCCAATCCGTGACAATCCGGCCACTCAACACCGAATCATCCTGCAACCCAACAGGGGTCGCTGACGGGCATCTCGGGCGTGGAATGTCTCGCCGAGACCTTCTGTGTGGCCTTGTCCCTCATGACTGGGTCCGGGAACATGTTGGTCCCCGGTTTCCCCGAGGGTTCGAGGAATCCGTTTCCCTGTTTCGGCTTGCAACCCGAATGTACCACAATTATACGGCGCGCTTCAGACGCGCCGCCGGCCAAAAGGGCTGCCGAGCGGCGTTGTTGACCCTTCCAGGAAACAGGAGGCGGAAATGCCCAAGATGAAAACGAAATCCAGCGCCAAGAAACGCTTCAGAATGACGGCAACTGGCAAGATAAGGTCCTGCCAGGCTGGCAAGCGCCATGGCATGATCAAGCGCACCAGGAAATTCATTCGAAACGCACGCGGTACGACCATACTTGGCCGGTCCGCGTCGCGAATCGTGAAATCCTACATGCCCTATTCCAGGTAAGGACGGGAGAGCAGGACCATGACCCGCGTCAGAAACCGCGTTCAAACCCACCGTCGCCACAGGAAAGTCGTCA
This sequence comes from Paracoccaceae bacterium, assembly GCA_963664045.2. Taxonomy (GTDB): domain Bacteria; phylum Pseudomonadota; class Alphaproteobacteria; order Rhodobacterales; family Rhodobacteraceae; genus JAPPHA01. Next base: position 730,184 of record CAXXGT010000013.1, read on the forward strand.
AGGCGGCAAAAGGTTACTACGGCAGGCGGAAAAATACGTTTCGAACCGCGAAACAGGCCGTGGACCGCGCGCACCAGTACGCGACCCGCGACCGGAAAAACAGGAAACGAAATTTCCGGGCACTCTGGATTCAGCGTATCAATGCGGCCGTCCGGGAACTCGACGAATCCCTGACCTACAGTCGATTCGTGAACGGCCTTTCGATGGCCGGCATCGAGGTCGACAGAAAACTCCTGGCAGACTTGGCGGTACACGACCCGAAGGTTTTCGAAACCGTGGTCAATCGTGCCCGAGATGCCCTCGCCACAAAGTCCTGAGCCCGAAACCCGCGCAAACGCGCCGGGACCTGTCCCCCTCCTTTCGGCAATTGCTTCGGTCCAGCCGAAGGATACACTTGAGATTGTCTTGACCGGCCGCATCGCGAGTTGCGGCTCGAGCTCCCTGATCCGGGCTTGACCTTCCCCATCAGAGAAAGAGGCGAAGGAAAGAGAATGCAAGACACGGATGCATTGAAAAACCGCCTCATCGCGGCGATTTCAAGCGCGGACGACGTGGAGTCTCTCGAGCAGATCCGGGTTTCATCCGTAGGACGCAAAGGCGAAGTGTCTCTCCTGATGAGGGAACTCGGCCGCATGACTCCGGAAGAAAGAACGGTCCGGGGACCGGAATTGAACGCGCTCAAGGATGAAGTGAACCTGGCCATTTCAAAGCGGCGGGACGAACTGGCTGAAGCAGCCCTGCAGCTTCGCCTGAGCGAAGAGTGGATGGATGTAACGATGCCTGGTCGATCCAGGCGGGCCGGAACCCTGCACCCGGTGTCACAGGTTACCGAAGAAGTAATCGCGATCTTTGGAGGCCTTGGTTTCTCCGTTGCCGAAGGACCCCAAATCGAAACGGACTGGCACAACTTCGATGCTCTCAACATGCCTCCGGAACATCCGGCACGCCAGGAGCATGACACGTTCTACATGCACAGCGACGGAAACGATGGGCACCCGCCGCATGTCCTGCGAACCCACACCTCGCCCGTGCAGATCCGATACATGAAATCTCAGGGGGTTCCGTGCAGGGTGATTGCGCCCGGACGAGTCTATCGGGCCGATTACGACCAGACCCACACACCGATGTTCCACCAGTACGAAGGGCTGTGCCTCGATCGGGATATTTCCATGGCCAACCTGAAGTGGACGCTGGAGGAGTTCTGCCGGAGTTTCTTCGAGGTCGACGGAGTCGAGTTGCGATTCCGGGCCTCGCATTTCCCGTTCACGGAGCCTTCCGCCGAGGTCGATATTCGCTGCAGTTGGGCAGACGGCCAGTTGAAGATCGGTACGGGCGATGACTGGCTGGAAATCCTCGGCTGCGGAATGGTGCATCCGAAGGTCCTGGAAGCGGGCGGAGTCGATCCGGACCAATGGCAGGGATTCGCCTTCGGGATGGGAATCGACCGGCTGGCGATGCTCAAATACGGAATCCCGGATCTCAGGGCATTCTTTGACAGCCATGTGCCATGGCTGAGACACTACGGTTTCCAGCCTTTGGATGTACCGGCGCTTCACGCCGGGCTCAGCCGGACCGGTTTATAGGGACGGGTTCGGTTATGAAGTTTACGCTATCGTGGTTGAAGGACCACCTCGACACTGACGCGCCGCTCTCCGAAATCTGCGAGGCGCTGACTGACCTGGGCCTGGAGGTCGAGGAAATCGGCGATCCATCCAGGACTCTTGGTGCCTTCCGGATTTGCCGGGTCGTCGAAGCGAAACAACACCCGAACGCCGATCGCCTGAAGCTCTGCCAGGTCGAGACCTGGCCGGACGGCCCGAAAGGAAAGACGACGATCGTGCAGGTCGTGTGCGGAGCACCGAACGCACGAACGGGCCTCGTCGGTGTGTTTGCGCCGGTCGGCACCCATATTCCCGGAACGGGCCTTGATCTCAAGCTCGGACGCATTCGTGACGTCGATTCTTGCGGAATGCTCTGTTCCGGCCGCGAACTGATGATCAATGATGACCACGACGGCATCATCGAGTTGCCCGACGATGCGCCGCTCGGAGAGCGTTACATTGATTACGCCGGCCTCGCCGATCCCGTTGTCGACATCGCCGTGACGCCGAATCGTCCCGATGCCCTGGGTGTACGCGGCATCGCGAGAGACCTCGCCGCACGCGGTCTCGGGACACTCAGGACGGAACAACTCGTGCCGGTATCCGGTGGTTTCCGGTCTTCGATCGGAGTGCGCATCGACGATGAAGTTCAGAGCCGCGGGTGTCCTGCCTTTCTTGGCCGGACCATCCGGGGCGTCAGGAACCGCCCGTCTCCCGAATGGCTACAATCGCGGCTGCGTGCCGTGGGTCTGAGGCCGATTTCCGCCGTTGTCGACGTGACGAACTTTGTCACATACGACCGAAACCGGCCCTTGCATGCTTTCGATGCCGACTTGGTCGAGGGCGACCTGCGCGTGCATTTTGCCGTGGGCGGCGAACGGATCACGGCACTGGATGACAAGGAGTACGTGTTGCGGCCGGGAATGATGGTGATCGGCGACTCCAGTGGCCCGGAAAGCATCGCCGGCGTCATTGGCGGCAGGTCGACCGGGTGTACCGAATCCACCACGAACGTGTTCCTGGAGAGCGCCTTGTGGGATCCGGTCATGATCGCTTCGACAGGCCGTCAGTTGAAAGTCAATTCGGACGCGCGCTACCGTTTCGAACGTGGTGTCGATCCGGAATTCACCGAAAAGGGTCTGGACCTCGCGACCCGGCTGATCGTTGAAATATGCGGTGGCGAAGCCTCCGAACTGGTCGTGGCAGGGCAGATTCCGGACACATCCAGAAGTTTTGCACACGACCCGAATCGGGTGAGATCCCTGACGGGAATGGATGTCTCGGAGGACGACCAGACGGAGATTCTCGAAACGCTCGGGTTCCGGGTTGCGGATGGCGAGGCTCATGTCCCGTCATGGAGGCCCGATGTGCAGGGAGAGGCCGACCTGGTCGAGGAAATCGCCCGAATTCGATCGCTGGGGAAGTTGGGCGGCGTTAGCCTTCCCAGGCATGAGCAGGGCGTCGGAAGCCCGGTCCTGTCCAGGACGCAGAGACGGGAGAGCGTGGCCCGGCGCGCCGTGGCCATGTGCGGTTACAATGAATGCGTGACCTATTCATTCATCGACCGGGAAATGGCGTTGCAGTTCGGCGGCACGGATCAGGCACGGCTTGCCAACCCGATCGCGAGCGACTTGAGCCACATGCGTCCGGACCTGATCCCGGGCCTGCTCAAGGCGGCCGCTCGAAATCAGTCCAGGGGCCACATGGACCTGGCCCTGTTCGAGGTTGGGCCGGTCTTTAGCGGCGGTGAACCCGGTGAACAGGAGACGGTGATCGCGGGGTTGCTCACCGGGCATACCGGCCCCCGGGATCCGTACGGTGATCGGCGACCTGTCGATATCAGGGACGCCCGGGCCGATCTGGATACGGTTCTCTTGGCGCTCGGGGCTCCCGATCGGTTGATGACGGACCGGGCGAGCAACCCGTGGTGGCACCCGGTTCGATCGGCGAACCTGAAGCTCGGTCCCAAGATCGTTCTCGCGACCTTCGGAGAACTGCATCCGACGATCCTGAAAAATGCGGACGTAACCGGACCGGCAGTTGCCTTCGTCATTCGCCTTGATTCCATACCGGTCTCGAAAGCCAGGTCGACGGGACGCGCGGCGTTTCAGCTCGACGAACTGCAGGCTGTCGAACGGGATTTTGCCTTTGTCGTCGATCGTGATGTCGAAGTCGCGCACATTGTCCGGGCTGTGCAAGGCACAGACCGGACACTGATCACGGATGTTTCGGTCTTTGATGAATTCACCGGCAAGAAGGCCGAAGCGCAGGTTGGCGTCGGAAAGAAGTCCGTCGCAATCAACGTACGATTACAGCCCAGGCTTCAGACACTGACCGACGAGGAAATCGAGAAGATCTCTTCCAGAATCGTCGACAAGGTCTCGAAGGCGACCGGGGCTGCCCTCAGGCAGTAACGGCCGAAGCGACAGGCGTGCGTTAGGCGTGCGTTCCGGGATGCCCGGAACCTTGCAACCTGGACGAAGTCGGAACGGGGTGTCCCTTAACGTTGCGCTGGCGGCTGCCATCTCCGAATACCGGCTGCTTGCGGAATTCCACGAACATAGGCTGGCCTGAAAGGGCCTGAACGGAAACCCGGCCTGCCTTCCGGAAGTGAATTCGCGATGGGCTCGACGGTTACTCCCGCGGCGGAACCTTGAGTCCCCTTTGCACGGCCGGCCGTTCCAGGAACCGTTCCAGTGCGCCCGGGACATTAGCAAGATCATCCCATCCGACGATATCGTTGGCCTTGTAGACTGTGACCACCGAGCGGACCCAGGGAAACACGGCAATATCGGCAATTGTCAGTGTTTCTCCCATGATCCATTCCCGACCCTCGAGGCGAGCGTCAAGCACTCTGAGCAACCGGGCCGTTTCGTCAGCGTATCGTTTTCTGGGCCGTGGATCCTCGATGTCCTTGCCGGCAAACGCATGAAAAAACCCGAGTTGGCCGAACATCGGGCCAACGCCCCCCATCTGGAACATGAGCCATTGCAGCGTCTCGTAGTGGTGCGGGAGCACTTTCGGTAACAGTTTCCCGGACTTTTCGGCCAAATAGATCAGGATCGCACCCGATTCCCAGAGCGGCATCGGCTCGCCACCGGGACCGTCAGGGTCGATGATCGCCGGTATCTTGTTGTTCGGATTGAGCGACAGGAACTCAGGACTCATTTGGTCGTTCGTGGAAAAACTGACCCTGTGCGCGTCGTAGGGCAACTCGATCTCTTCGAGCATGATGGAAGCCTTGAGACCGTTCGGGGTTGGCAGAGAATAGAGCTGTAGCCGGTCGGGATGGCTGGGCGGCCACTTTCCGGTGATCGGGAAATCGGTAATCTTCATGGATTTGTCCTGAATGCATGGAATCTTCAAGCCGGCCCGATTGGACTGAGGCAGCACCTGATCGCATGGGCCTGACATGTTCGGGCGTCTGTAGTTCCGCAACCGCAATCAATCAAGTCGATCGCTGCTCTCGTTTCCGCTTTTGCCATGGCGACCCGCAGGCGTATTGAGGACGCATGTCGTTGTGTTTGAATGCACCTTTGCGAGGTTTCAGGGCCGGAAACGAATAGCAGGAGGCCATCGTGGTTTGCTCATTGGCGCCGGAATCCGGAAACATCACCACATTGATGCAGGCGAACGCGACCGCGATGCCGTCCGCGAACATCGCTGCCCCAAAACCCCGTTCCGCTCAAGAAGCGGACGATTCCGTCAGCGGATTCAGGCCGAACAAACCTTCCCTCCACGCTATGCGTAGCGTTTGTCTGAATTTCCGTATTCTGGTTGCAGTCGATAATTTCGCCCGACCTTGCCTCACTTCGGGATTTTGGTGCCATCAAGCGGGTCGGAATCCGTCTTGAGATAACGGTTTTCCGCGTCTTTTACCGAATTCGGTGCCCTCGACACCGTCGGCAAATAGGTGGCCGTTCCGGTTCCGGGATACAGCGTTGCCAGTCTGACGCGACCGTAACGTCTGGCGCGAGTTCGACTTTGTTTGCAAGCAGGTTGCGCGAGCCATCAAACCGGTCTTTCCGCTGTCGCCGACGACTGGAAGGCCACGTCTGAAGGCCTGCGGGATTCCCCATGCCGTTGTCGCGAGCAGCTTCGGTGCCATTTCAGCTGACAATCAGAGAATATACGTAACAAGTTGGCGTTTTAAGGCGATTTTCCGTTTCCAATGAAGTGACCGTTCCACTCCCCTTCTGCGATCAGCCGGAAGGTCACCACGCTGCCCGCGGACCTACTACCGGTGACGATCTGATCAAGAGTCTCGGCCATGACACTCTCCTGGACGGTCGCCCGGCGAAACGTGCGTCAATTTCCCCGACCCAATAGGATGATCTTCCCGAAAACCTCTCCGGCTGCCATTGCTTCTAGCGCGGTCCCGACTTCGACCAAGGGGTAGACTTGCGCTGTCAGGACATCGAGATCGATAATCCCCGCTCCGATCAGTTGCACCGCATCCTCAAATTCCCGATTGAATTGAAAAGAGCCGATAACCTCGATCTCCTTTAGCGTGACCTGGTTGAGGTTCACGCGCGCCTCTTGCAGCTGGATATTGCTCAGGACGGCGATCCGACCCTTCTGGCGCACGGCGCTCAGCGCTGTGTTGAAGGCCGGAATGGCACCGCTCGCCTCCACGACAACGTCAAAGGCCTTGTCTAACTCGGCCGGATCGAAATCACCGACTGCGAGGCTCCGCACTGCCCCCGCGGCGCGGGCAATCTCCACGGCTCCGGCACGCAGGTCCAAGGCGGTCACCACTGCTCCCCGTGCCGCCGCGCCTGCCACTGCCAAAAGTCCCATGGGCCCGCACCCCGTCACCAGAACCCGTTGGCCGGCCTGAACGCCGCCCTTGTTTAACGCGTGCAGCGCGCAGGCCATCGGCTCGGCATACGTTAGATGGCGTGGATTGATGTCTGTCGAAACGGGCCGACAGCATCGCACCGGATGATCGATCAAATCGCGGAAAAACCCGTCGAGATGCGGATACGTGGTCGCCGAACCCGGAAACTTCTTGCTGTTGCAGAGGTTTTCTTCACCACGAAGGCATGGCTCGCAGGTCTGGCAATTCATGATCGGATTCAGCGCGACAAGTTGTCCAGCCTTCAGGTGGGATCCATTGGAATCCGTGACATAGGCACATGCCTCGTGACCGAGGGTCACGTGGTTTCTCAACACGAATCCCGCGTTGGCGAAATGAGAAAAATAGTGAAGGTCCGTCCCGCAAAGGCTGGCGACCGCAAGCTGAAGCCGCACATATCCTTCCGGGACCGGCGTGGCATCGGACTGATCGGTGAGTGCGATGTCACGTGCTGCAACCAATATGGTTCGAGTGCTCACGACCGCGATACCTAGAACCCCACCGCGAATCCGCCGTCGACCGGAAGATTGACACCATTGATATGTGCCGCTTGATCAGAGGCTAGGAAGTAGACGGCATTCGCGACATCCTCAGGCGTGCCAAATCTGCCACCGGGAATGCGCCCTTCGATCTTTTCGCGACGTGCGGGATCCTTCGCAAGAATTTCCCGTGTCATGTCCGTGTCAATGAAACCCGGGCTGACGGCATTGCAACGAATGCCGAAGCCTGCCGCGTCGACTGCGACAGACCGGGTCAGGCCGACCACGGCCGTCTTGGCGGTGACGTAGGCTGCGGCAGAAGGCAACGCCATGATGCCCCCCATCGAGGCGATATTGACAATTGCACCTCCAGTTTCGCGGTGAATTTCCACGTAGCGCCCGCATGCCGCAAACATCGCGGAGACGTTGATCGACAATACGCTATCAAGCTCACCTGGTGAGACATTCCAAACCGGTTTCTTAAGATGAACACCCGCATTGTTCACGAGCGTCGCAATCGGCCCTGCTATCGCATGAATGTCGGCCAGAAATTTCGCATCCCGGTCCCGCGCAAGGTCAGTGGCGGCAAAGTGGGCGCCGTCCCCCAAGTTTGCGGTTTCCCCTTCGCTTCGGGCCACGACAAAGACCTCGTAGCCGGCCTCAAGAAAGCGGCGGCTTTGATGGAGCCCCAAGCCCTTGTTGCCACCCGTGATCACTGCGACAGGCATGAACTGACTCCTTTTCGGTGGTGGCGATAAATCGCGTTGATGCCGGAAAGAAATGTCTCCGACGGAGTGTTCTTGCGAAAGAAACCGGGAAAGATCGCACAGACGTCGTCCACGAATCCCAGGAACCATGGGTCGCGAGGACGTGTCCAGGCGTTGTCAATGGTGTGGAACCCTCCACGGAAAAACGGCGCGACTTCCTTGTTCCGGCCCTGGTTCAACCAAGTTTTCCGGTTCGCGGGTTGGCCGTTGTTGTCGAGGTACAGACCTGATTGCACGTCTTCTGAAGTGATCCACCGGGCGAAGGATATCGCGGCGTCCGGGGCACCGGTCTTCGCCGAGATTCCAATTCCCGCGCCACCCAGTATGCTGCGGGGCCGTGGATATCCCTCCGAGAGCGGTAGATCGAAATAGTTCAGTCGGTGGCTTCGAAATCCTGGGCGAACATAGTTCACATAACCGAACAGACACGGCGAACAGGCGAATTCGTCAGATTCGCTCAGGGTTTCAAGAACTGCGATCGGGTTCATGTCTACCTGTTCGACCGGCCCAAGCACGTACAGCGCGCGCATTACGTCAAGCGCAAAGACCCCGTTCGTGTCACTCACGAAAACGCTTCCGGACCGTGGCAGGTCGTCTTCGCCCCGCCCTGCGACGATTGTCATCAACATGTCGAGCGCATCGACGGGCAAAAGCGGCGTCAGGGCGCGGAATTGATTTGCTTCATCGACTAGGAACTGTTCCCAGAATTTCGGCAAAGGCGCATCCAGATCCGGTCGGCGCGCCGCCATCTGGCACGCCGCATCCAGCGCATAGGCCCAGCATTTGCCATTCCAGACATAGCTTTCTTCGGATCCGCCAAGCGAGGTCTCGCCTCCGCCTCCATAAGGTAATTCGAGAAGTGCGCCGGTTTCCGAGATCTGACCCACGTGCGGGTGATCGAGCACGATGAAATCATGACGTTCTGCCAGATCGTGAATTGGCACGTCAGCAAATGCCTGGAGCGAACGCTTGTCCCAGGAAATCGAGACACCGGTTTCCGCTTCATAGGCGACCGACGCAGCAACCAGGCAGTCGTAGCCGCGGGGGTGATCCCAGGTGATCCCGGTCAATACGATAGCCACGATACCTCCTATCAGTGGAATTATCGACGTACCGCGTTTTATTTTCAAGTGTAAAAATAGCTTTTATTTATGAAAGTAATGTGATACGAGATTCGCAACACGTAGGAGCTGGGTGAGCCAGCTTCGCTGCCCAATAGGGCGATTTACGACAAGGGAGGAAATAATGTCGTTACAGATTGGCCGCGCTGGCCGCCTCATCGCTGCCACGGCAGTCATTGCATTGGCGCCACTAGCGGTTTCCGCACAGGATTACGTATTCCGTTTGGCGCACGTGACGTCCGACAAAGAACCGCTGCAGGCGGCGATGGAAGAATTCGTGAAGAATGTCGAAGCCCGCACGGAAGGCCGCGTCGCAATTCAGATTTTTGCGAATGCTCAGCTTGGGTCGAACCCAGAGGTCTTCGAACAGGTACGCGCCGGTGCCCCGATCATCACGATCTCTGACCCAGGTTACCTCAGCGACTTTGTCGCAGATTTCGGAGTTCTGGGCGGCCCCTATCTCATGGAGGATCCCCGCGATTTCCAGAAGATCGTCGATTCCGATCTTTATGCAGGCATGAAGGACAGGCTTCGCGCCGAGTCCGGACTGGAACTCTTGTCGCTCAACTGGTTATTCGGCTCCCGCCACATGCTGTCGGACAAGGCGATCAGTTCGCCGGATGATACGGCTGGAATGACCTTTCGTACACCACCTAACATCATGTGGGTCGAGACATTTAACTCGATGGGCGCACGCCCGACGCAGGTTGCATGGGGTGAGGTTTACTCGGCCCTTTCGGCAGGTGTTGTGGACGGAGCCGAAGCGCCGTTGCCGTCCATCTACGGAGCTAAGCTGCACGAGACTAAAAGAATCATTTCCCTTACAGGTCATTTCAAGGGCTTTACCGGACTGATGATGAATGCCGATGTCTTTGCCTCGATGCCTGATGACATCCAGGCGATTTTCAACGAGGAAGCCTTAAAGACCGGTGCGTTCATGACGGATCTGATGCTCGGCAGCCAGGAAGAGTGGATCGCCAGGCTGGAAGCGGAAGGCGTCACGTTCAATCGGGACGTGGATGTTGCGGCCTTCCAGGCTGCAACTGCCGAGGTTTACACCAAGTTTCCGGATTGGTCCGAAGGCCTCTACGAAAAGGTACGCGCGATCTTGGACAACTAGAAGCACAAGATTGACGGCCCGGCCCCAAAAGGCCGGGCCTGTCTTTGGGAGGAGGAGAAATGGCAGCACTCGGCAATTGGGTCCGCCGTGCGGAGAACCTAGTCTCGTTCACGGCCCTGTCGATCCTTTTGGTGTCAGTTCTCTGGGGCGTGCTGACCCGCTACGTGACGGAGCGACCCGCCGTCTGGACGACAGAACTGTCCGGTATCCTGTTTACCTGGGTTGTCTTCATTGGTGCAATGACCGCGTTTCGCGATGGGCATCACATCCGGGTGACGCTTTTCATCGACATCCTGCCAGATATGGCAAGGAAGGTTCTGCTCAAATTTGGCGACATCCTGATTTTGGTTTTTTTGGTCTATGTCTCCTACCTCAGCTTTCTAATGATGCAAAAGGGCGCAACCCGGCCCTCTCCCGTGCTCGATATCCCGTTCAGCTGGGTCTACCTCGCCACGTTCATATGCTTTGTCGGTATGTCCATTGCCGCGTCTCTTCGACTGATCGGTGTGCTGAAAGACACCGAAATTGTCCTGACGGAGGAAGTCCCGTGACCTTTGCGCCCGTCATCATCCTTCTGCTTGGAATTGCCATCGGTGTGCCCGTTGCCATTGCCATCGGTTTCGCCGCTCTCTCTTTCTTTGTCATTTCCGGGGCGATGCCGCCTGAACTCTTCGTGCAGCGTATCGTCGCCGTAACCCATTCCTTCCCGCTGCTTGCCGTCCCACTCTTCGTGATGACGGGCGTTGTCATGAATTATGCCGGGATCACGTCGAGCATGATGGCCTTTGCCGAGGCGATGACGGGTCATTGGAAAGGTGGCTTGGCTCAGGTGAACGTGCTCCTTTCGACTTTGTTAGGCGGCGTGTCCGGTTCTGCGAATGCCGATGCTGCCATGCAGTCCAAAGTCCTTGTCCCCGAGATGAGCCGACGCGGATACGACCCAGCGTTCTCTACCGCGGTGACAGCCTCCTCCTCAATCATCTCTGTTATCATCCCCCCCGGCATCGGCCTGGTCCTTTACGGCTTCATGGGAGACGTATCCATTGGCCGGCTGTTTCTTGCGGGCATCATTCCCGGCTTCGTGATCTGTGCGGCGATGATGATTGCCGTGGCCGTGCAGTCACGCCGGCTGGGACTGCAGCCGGTGTTCGACGAACCGCTCCGATGGAGGGACCGGGGTCGCGCGTTCGCTGGTGCGTTCCTTGCACTCATGGTGCCTGTCGGCATCGTGGGTGGCATTCGTTTCGGCTTCTTCACACCGACTGAAGCAGGTGCGATGGCCGTGCTGTTCTCGGCGATCGTCGGGCTGATTTATGGCGAACTAAAGCTCCGGCATGTCCGCCCCATCCTCGAACAAACGATGCAGGCCACTGCGGTCATACTGCTGATCATCTGCGCTGCGAGCGCATTCGGCTTTTACATGACATGGGAACAGATCCCCACAATGGTGGCCAACGCGATGCTGACATTAACGGAGAACCCACTTTTGCTTTTGCTCTTGATCAACATTCTATTGGTCGTCGCCGGAATGTTCATCGAAGGATCGGCAACAATCATTTTACTCACGCCAATCCTCGTGCCCGTGATCCTCAAGGTTGGTATCGATCCCGTGCACTTCGGAATCGTGATGGTGTTCAATTTGACCGTCGCAGGCGTGACGCCCCCTCTGGGAACGCTGATGTTTACGACCTGCGCGATTACGGGTGTTTCCATCGCCAGGTTCATCAAGGCGTCGGTCCCGTTCTACATCGTGTTGTTCGGGATGCTGATGGTTCTGACTTTTGTGCCACAGCTATCGCTCTGGCTGCCAAATCTTCAATTCGAGTAGTTTCGAGAAATGAATGAAAACGAAGACGGGGCGGTTTGGCTCGATACGCGTGGCAACATAGGTGAAATTGTTCTTGATCGACCTCAAAAGCATAATGCGCTCACTCAACGGATGTACCGCGACATTGCAGCTTGCTGTGCCGAAACGAATGCTGATGACGCAATCCGTGTTGTCATAATCCGTGGTGCGGGAGAGCGTGCCTTCTGCGCAGGGTCGGATATCAAGGCCGTAGAAGGCTTCGCCGATTTTTGGGCATGGCGAAACCGTGAAGACTACATCCCGCACCTGCTCTCGCTTCGCAAACCCGCGATTGCAGCAATCAAAGGCTGGGTTCTTGGCGGCGGTCTCGAAATCGCACTGGCTTGCGATCTACGCGTGGCCGCGACATCGGCAGTCTTCGCGGCCCCGGAAGTCGCGCTTGGGTGGAATGGCGCCGGAGGCGCGGCCCAGCATCTCACAAGGCTGTGCGGTTATGGCCAGGCTATGAAAATCCTTCTCACCGGCGACCAGTTCAAAGCCGCGGACGCCAAGCGCATCGGGATGGTGGAATACTTGGTAGAGGATGGAGAGGAACTGAATTGCGCGCGCGCGGTCGCCGACCAGATCGCCTCATACTCTCCGGTGGCTACCCAATCGGTCAAGGCGGCGGTAAGGTCAGCCCTCGACGTAAGCGTCGCGCAGGGCTTGAAGTACGAAAACGAGCTTATGTCGCTGTGCCTTGCCAAGATCGACTCGTACAATTCGCGCTAGTGGTAAGGCACCTGACCATGACGCAAGAAGTCAAGATCGAGAAGGTAGGCAAGAAAGAAAAGTCAGCCGTTCCGTCTGTCGAAAAAGCGCTCGACATTCTTGAACTGCTGGCCATCGCCGAAAGCGGCATGACGATGAACGAAATGGTCGACGTGCTCGACCGGACCATGGGCGAGATATACCGGATCGTCATTTACCTTACCGAGCGTGGATACCTGGCGCAAAGTCCGGAAACCAACAAGTATTCGCTAACACTGAAACTATTCGAGATTTCGCATCGGCATGATCCCACTGAGAGGCTGATTTCCCGATCGATCCCGATCCTGGAACGCGTGGCTACGCTGACAGAACAGTCCTGTCATCTGGGCGTCCTGAACCGCGACCGAATTCTGGTGCTTGCCTCGGTTCAAAGCCCTCTTCCCGCGGGTTATTCGGTGCGAACCGGCGCGCTATTCCCGGTCGACCGCACAAGCTCGGGCCACGTGATCCTCGCCTTTTCAAGGCAGGAAACACAGGACCGCTACCTCAAACGCCTCCCTGAAGACATGCGGGAAGGTGTCCGAGCCAGATTGGCCAGAATCCGGGAAACCGGATACGAAGACACGCCAAGCACATTGATTGACGGGGTTCGAAACCTCTGCGTGCCGGTCCTCGACAACCGTGGCATCACTGCGGCAATCACGACCGGCTACATATCGCACACCGATCAAAAGATGTCCGCGACTGACGTTCTCCGGACGTTGAGGACATCCGCATTGGAATTGTCCCAGGCGCTCGGATTCAGACTGTCAGAAAGCGGGTTCGAGGCAATCTTACTGTCTTGACCCAAAGAGGAGGCGCCAGGAGAGGAGGCGCCAAAATGGATGATTCACTGCAAGACCTGCCGTTGAGCGGGTTTAGGATTCTCGATTTCGCACAGTTTCTCGCCGGCCCCGTTGCAGCCTTGCGCCTTTCGGATCTCGGTGCTGAAGTGATCAAGATAGAACGCCCAAACGGCGGTGATCTCTGCCGATCCATGGTCGTGAATAACCAGATGCTCGATGGCGACAGCCTTGTGTTTCACACCTTCAATCGCGGCAAGAAAAGCGTGACGGCGGACCTGAAGCAAACCGCCGATCTTGAAAGGGTCCGCGCTCTCGTCGCCACGGCCGACGTGCTGATCCACAATTTCCGACCCGGCGTGATGGAACGCATCGGGCTTGGTTACGAGGCCGTCAGCCGAATCAGTCCACGTATCGTCTACGGCGCGGTTTCAGGATATGGAACCGCTGGTCCCTGGAAGGCCAGGCCAGGCCAGGACTTGCTCGTACAGTCCCTGTCTGGCATCGCATGGCTGAACGGCAATGCCGACGATGGTCCTGTCCCTACCGGTTTCGCGATGCTGGACGTGGCTACGGCCGGAAATCTCGTTCAGGGCATCCTTGCCTGCCTCCTGCGTCGCAACGCCAGCGGAAAAGGCGGGCTTGTGGAAGTCGACCTCCTGTCCACCGCGATCGATGTCACCTTCGAGCAGTTCACCTGTTTCCTGAACGACGGTGAACGACAGCCACGACGTCATGCGATCGGCAACGCAAACCCCTACCAGCCGGCGCCGTATGGGATTTATGAAGCCTCCGACGGCTATTTTGCCGTTGCGATGACACCATTGAACACAGTTGCCGAACTCCTCGACGCGCCGGAGATTGCAGCCTTCGATCAAGCCGATGCTTTCGATCGTCTCGACGACATCAAGACCATCGTGGCACGCATCTCCCGCCAACACCCGGTGCGGCACTGGCTCGACATCCTTGAACCGGCGGGCGTCTGGTGCGCCCCAGTACTCGATTGGCCCGACCTCGTCAGCACCGGCGGTTACAATGCCCTCGATCCGGTTCAGACGATCCACACCGACACGGGCTCGACCGCTTGCACAACGCGCGCGCCAATTCGCATCGACGGATGCGCCCTGCGCAACCCACATGCGGCTCCGTCTCTCGGTGCCGACACGGCGGGCATCTGGGACGGGCTCGTTGTCGAGAAAGTCTAGTTCCGTGGCGCGTCCGCTCGATGGTCTCCAGGTCGTGGATTTCGGCCAGTTCCTGGCCGGACCTGTCGCCTCGCTCAAGCTCCTGGACATGGGTGCGCGCGTCATCAAGGTTGAGAATCCGGACGGGGGCGACCTCTGCCGGTCGCATTACGTTTCGGACGCGAGAATCGGCACGGACTCGACGCTCTTTCACGCCATTAATCGAGGCAAGGAGAGCATCGCACTCGACCTCAAATCCAACGAAGACCTAAGCATCGCGCACGCGCTCGTCGCGAAGGCTGACATTGTCATCCAGAATTTTCGGCCCGGCGTGATCGAGCGTCTGGGCCTTGGCTATGGCGCCGTGCGCCAGATGAAGCCCGACGTCATATACGGCACTATATCCGGCTATGGCGACGAGGGATGTTGGGCTCACTTGCCCGGCCAGGATTTGCTGGCGCAGGCGCGGTCAGGGATCATGTGGCTCAGCGGAAACGACGGCGACGGTCCCGTCCCGATAGGCTTGCCTCTTGCCGACTTGTCTGCGGGGACCACTCTCGCGACGGCGCTTTTGGGCGCGCTCTTCCGCCGCGCCCGAACCGGAGAGGGTGCTCTTGTGGAAACGAGCCTGCTTGAGGCCGCCGCCGATGTGCAATTCGAAATGCTGACGACCTATCTCAACAACGGTCGGCGGGCGCTGAAGCGCTTGTCATCCGGTTCGGCTCATGGTTATCTGAGCGCACCCTACGGTGTATTCCGGACATCCGATGGATACCTCGCACTTGCCATGACACCGCTCGGCAACCTTGCGAACGTCCTCGGTGATCCCGAAATCGCCAAGCACGATGATCCCGCGTCGTCCGGCTTTGATCGTCGCGAACAGATCCACAGTCGAATTGAAGACCACCTCCGCAATAGACCTGCCGCCGTGTGGGAAGCCGAATTCTGCAGCCGGGGTATCTGGTGTGCTCGCGTTCTGACATGGGACGAAATGATGGAAACTGACACGTTCCGCTCGCTGGAGCTCGTCAAAACGATATGCGAGGCGGCCGGCGCGCCTTCGCATTTTTTGCGCGCCCCGTTCAAACTGGACGGCGACCGCCCCGATGTGCATGGGATAGGACCGGCACTCGATGCGGACGGCCTCAGGATTCGGACAGAAATCGGGCGGGCCTGAAGGCACCGAGCCTACCAGTTCTTCACTGAATCATCCGGTCGCCGCGCGCGCGGAGGCAAACGTGCTCGGAATCGCCTTGGCAGGTCCTCGATGAAATCGACGTCAAGCCCGGGCGCAACAGGAACAATGCGGCCCGGGCCATTCTATTCGATCCGCACTGGAGAGTTGCCGCCGTCTTGGGGCCCAAGTGACCCATCCGATCCGGCGTTCGCCGTGTCTCAAGCCAGCTGAATTTTGAAGCCGATACCTAAATGCCAGTGGTTCTTTTAGGCGAGGGATTCTGACGACTCGCCGCACCTGGGATTTTCTAACCGGAACTTCAAGCGGAACAAAACGGAATCGAATGTTCGCAAGTCGTTGATTTTGAGTCGTTTGTCGGGACTCGACGAACGTGAATTCGGGAATTCTTCTTGCATGCAATCTGACAGAGAACCCGATCTTGTGCCAGTATGGGCCGCGCACACAAGATGTCAGGGTTCCATGTCCTTCCATTTCGAAGCCATCCCAAACCGCCAGAGCAGGCCCACAATCCTCATCAGAAAGGCCTGGCGAGAGAACGGACGCCTCAAGAAGAAGACACTCGCCAACCTCACACAGCTCCCGCCCCACATCACCAACGGGATCAAGGCCCTGTTCGAGGGCGGCGTCACCGTCGCCGGCCCCGAGGACATCTTCACCATCCGCAGGTCCCGGCCCCATGGCCACGTCGCCGCCATCCTCAGCACCCTGCGCCGGATCGGCCTGGTGCGCATCCTCGGCCGCAAGGCAGACCGCATGCGGGATCTCGCCGTCGCCGCCATTGTCGCGCGCATCGTCGATCCCGCCTCCAAGCTCGCCACCGCCCGTGCGCTGTCGCCGGAGACCGCATCGACCAGCCTCGGGGCCGTGCTCGATCTCGGGCCGGTGACCGGCAACGAGATGCTGGCCATGCTCGACTGGCTGCTCAAG
Source organism: Paracoccaceae bacterium (assembly GCA_963664045.2). GTDB lineage: Bacteria > Pseudomonadota > Alphaproteobacteria > Rhodobacterales > Rhodobacteraceae > JAPPHA01. The sequence goes on from CAXXGT010000013.1 coordinate 746,838, forward strand.
CGCCAGCCCTGGATCGAGAAGAGCCTCGCCAACCGGCACCTCGCGGGCGGCAATACCCTTGTTCTCTACGATGTTTCGTCGAGTTTCCTTGAGGGGCGGTGCTGCCCCCTGGCGGCCTTCGGCCACAACCGTGACGGCAAGAAGGGCAAGCAGCAGATCACCTACGGACTGTTGTGTGCCGCGGACGGCTGTCCGGTGGCGGTGGAGGTCTTTGCCGGCAACACCGGGGATCCCTCCACAGTGGCGTCGCAGGTGGCCCGGGTCCGCACCCGCTTCGGCATCGACCACGTGGCGCTGGTGGGCGACCGGGGGATGATCACCGCGGCCCGCATCCACGAGGATCTCAAGCCGGCGGATCTCGACTGGATCTCGGCCCTCAAGACCGAGGATATCCGCAAGCTCCTGCGTCCGGCGGGTCCGGACGAGCCGCCGCCGCTGGTCCCCGAGGCCCTGGTTCCCGACGCGGTTGCGGAGGTCACAGGCCCGGACTTTCCCGGCGAGCGGCTGATGGTCTGCCTGAACCCGCGGTTGCGGGAGGAACGGGCCCGCAAGCGGGAGGACCTGCTGCAGGCGACGGAGGAGACGCTGGAGACGATTGCGGCGTCGGTGCGCGCGGGCCGGCTGAAGGGCCGGGAGGCCATCAACCGCAGGGTGGGACGGGATGCCAACCGCAGGAAGGTCGAGAAGCATTTCGAGATCACCGTCACCGACGATGCCATCACCTGGAGCCGGCGGCAGGAGCGGATTGCCGCCGAGGCACGGCTTGACGGTGTCTACGTGATCCGCACCAGCCTTGATCCCGAAGCCATCGGGCCGGAGGCGGCGGTGGTGGCGTACAAGTCCCTCGCGCAAGTGGAGCGTGCATTTCGAATTCTCAAGGCATCGCGGCTGGAGATCCGTCCGGTCCACGTCTGGTCCGAGGATCATGTCCGGGCGCATGTGTTCCTGTGCGTGCTGGCCTTCTACGTTGAATGGCACCTGCGCCGACGCCTGGCGCCGCTTCTGTTCGAGGATGACGACCGTGAGGGCGCGCAGGCACGACGCAAGTCACCGGTGGCGCCTGCCAGGGTCTCGGAGAGCGCCAAGGCCAAGGCCGACACCAAACTGACTTCCGACGGGCTGCCGGTTCACAGTTTCACGACGCTTCTCGCCGACCTGGCCACGCTGACGCTGAACGAGGCGACGGTTCCATCCAATCCCGACCACCATTTTCCGGTGTTTGCGCAGCCAACGCCGTTGCAGAGCCGGGCCTTCAAACTTCTGGAGATCAATCCCGCCAAGTTCCTCTCGTGACCAGGCCCGTCGGGGCCGTTACATGTCGAGTCCCGCCCGAAATCGTCTATCCACCTGACGATAAAGGATTATTTGAAAATACCGCGATGAAGTTCTGCTAAGAGGTCCATTTCGGGTTGGTGACAGCGCTGACTGTGGTTCTTTGTCCGGTGCTGCATTTCCCGAGACTGTACAACTTGACCCATCGGATCATGCGGCATGACGTCGACATAGTGCCGTTCGCTCCGCCCCGCTGCCATCATCACCTCTTTGGACCATCATCGGGATCGTCGCCCCGTCGATAACAACCCTCACGGACAGCGGGCAGACCAGTTTGAGAGGAGTACATCTGCTTAACACAAGACGACGGGAACTCCCCGGAACGGACCCAAAACCACGCTCGAAGCATTTCGGACCGCGGACCTGCCAATCCGTGTCGGCGGGAACCGTCTTGCGTACCTCGATCCAGCCGTCCTCGAGGCGGCGCCGGATTCGCTGGCGAGGGTCGCCGCCAAGGTACATGACAGGAAACTGCGGCATGGCCTGGCGAAACCCGAAAATTCCCAGATGGCCAATTCGTTCGGGCCTACGCTGATCGGGGAAGATTGGATTCGGAGGCCGGAACGATTAAGGAACGTGCTGTGGACGAGCACTTTGACATGGCTGGTGATCGTGAAACGGCGGACGAAGACAATTCAGGGGCGATCAACCCGGGTTCGTTGCCTGTCTCGGACACTTTCCGGACGCATACGGCAAAACGCAGGGAGATTCGCAGTGGCGACAGATCGCGTCGGCGTGCTAACGGCATTCGCATTCTGTACATCTGTGACACGGGAAACATGGCATCAGTGCGTGTGACGACAGCGACAAGCAAGAAAAGTGGTTCGAATGGGCGATGACTACCTGATCGCGCCGAACCCGGAGAACGCTTCGTTGACCCGCGTCGTCGCTGGAATGGATCACGACGGAGGCGCCTGTGAGATCGCGGTGGTCGAGGAACGTCCGCTGACGATCTTCCTGAACAGCCAGGAGATCGTCACGGTCATGACCATAGGGGATTTCCCCGAATACCTCGCGACCGGCTTCCTTCGGAATCAGGGCATGCTTCAGGCCGGGGAACGGCCGGATGCCGTCGACTACGATGAAGAACTGCAGATTGTCGTTGTGCGTACACGCCGCGCGACGGACTATGAAGCCAAATTGCAGAAGAAGACCCGCACATCCGGTTGCGCAGTCGGGACCGTATTCGGCGATATCATGGAGTCCCTGGACGGGCTCGTGCTCCCGGACGCGAGTGTCAGGACGTCATGGCTGTACCGGCTGGCCCACAAGATCAACACGACCCCGAGTCTCTACCTGGCGGCTGGCGCCATCCACGGAACCGTACTCTGCAAGGCCGACCGTCCGCTGGTCTACATGGAGGATGTCGGGCGGCACAACGCCGTGGACAAGGTCGCAGGCTGGATGGTCAGCAATGACGTCGGTCCCGACAACAAGATTCTCTATACGACCGGTCGGCTTACCTCGGAAATGGTTATCAAGACGGCAACCATGGGCATCCCGGTCCTGGCGTCGCGTTCTGGGTTCACGGCCTGGGGCGTTGAACTCGCCCGCGAACTCGGCTTGACCCTGATCGGTCGCATGCGCGGCAAGAGATATGTCTGCCTCAGCGGCGAAGGCCGGTTGGTACGGGATGCCGATGCCGCCGGAATTGCTGACGAGGACAGGCGCCTGCACAGGAAGGGCGCGCTCGATGACTGACTTCCCCGGGGTGATCCTGGCTGGCGGCCGGTCATCCCGCATGGGCGGGGGTGACAAGTGCCTTCTCGAGCTGGGTGGAGTCCCGATCCTTGATCGGGTTCTCGCCCGGCTGAGAACACAGGCGTGCCCGATCGCGATCAACGCGAATGGCAACGTCGATCGTTTTGCGGCATATGGCCTGCCCGTACTCGCGGACTCGATCGAAGGATTCGCCGGTCCGCTCGCGGGCGTACTTGCCGGAATGGACTGGGCGCACGGTATCGGCGCGGACAGGATCGTGACCGTCGCAGCCGACACTCCTTTTTTTCCTGAAGACCTCGCCACGCGATTGTCGGCAGGTGCAGGTGAATCGGGTTCGCCGCTGGCAATGGCGGTTACCTGCCCCGTGGCATCGGAGCGCGCTGTTCGCCATCCGACATTCGGAATCTGGAGCGTGGCACTTCGCGACGACTTGCGTCGAAGCATTCAGGCTGGAGTGCGAAAAGTGGTCGAATGGACGATGCCGCATGGATGTGAACGTGTCGAATTTCCGATCGGGAAATTCGATCCTTTCTTCAACGTGAACACGCCAGATGATATGGCGACGGCAGAATTGCTTCTCCAGGATCAGGAAGCGTGAAAATTTACGGAATTGTCGGTTGGAAAGATTCGGGCAAGACGGGACTGGTCGAGCGATTGATCATGGAATTCTGCGCCATGGGGCTGAGGGTCTCGACGATCAAGCACGCACATCACAATTTTGAGGTCGACAAGCCCGGCAAGGACAGCTGGCGGCATCGAAAGGCAGGAGCCAGCGAAATCCTGATTTCTTCGAAAAGGCGCTGGGTTCTCATGTGCGAACTCGGCGATTCCGAAGAGCCCGGGATCGGGTCACTGCTCGAGAAACTGTCTCCTGCCGACCTCGTCCTGGTCGAGGGATACAAACGTGAGGCGCACAGGAAAATCGAGTGCCATCGGCAGGAAACCGGCCAGCCGTTGCTCGCCTGTTCCGATCCCGGTGTCCGTGCGGTTGCGAGTGACGTGCCCGATGACTGCGAGACGGACCGGCCGGTATTTCATCTCGACGACAGTGCAGGAATCGCCCGGTTCATCCTGGACGATCTTCAGATTTTCCAATGAAACCGCCACCGCTCAGGAACGACTGTTTCTCGATGCCCAGGGGAGTCGAGTGGACGCCCGTAGATCTGGCGTTGGCAACATTGAAGGAAGGGATGGCCACGGTCGTCGGTACTGAAGACACGGATGTCATGGCAGCCGGCGGACGGGTACTTGCATCCGATATCTGCGCACGGTGTTCCAACCCGCCGTTTTCGAATTCCGCCGTTGACGGTTACGGATTCGCGTTTTCGTCCGTGTCCCCGGCAACGGAAGGAGACACGATCACGCTGCCACTCGTCCCTGGCCGCGCGGCCGCCGGCGAGCCGTTCCCGGGAATCGTCCCAACCGGAAATGCCGTGCGCATCCTGACCGGCGCCCCGATCCCTCGCGGGGTCGACACCGTGGTCCTCGAGGAGGACGTATCGACAGATGGCGTGAGGATCATGTTCAGGTCCGGGGTGAGACAGGCAGCGAATACGCGGGACTCGGGCGAGGATGTTGTTGCGGGAACCAGGTTGTTTGAACGTGGTCACCGGCTTCGGCCCCAGGATCTCGCTTTGCTGACTGCCTGCGGCCATTCCCGGGTCCCGGTTCACCGGTCACTGTCCGTTGCGGTTCTCTCCACTGGAGATGAAATCTCTGAAGTGGGCACGGGAAGGATCAAGGCCGGTGCGACCGGCGCGGTTTACGATTCAAATCGTCCGATGTTGCTCGATCTGGTCAGAAGATGGGGATTTGTCGATTGCGATCTTGGCCGGGTGCCGGATGATCCCGGTCAAATCCGGGCGGCACTGGATCGGGGGGCCGGGACGGCGGATGCAATCATCGCAACCGGCGGTGCCTCGGCGGGCGATGAAGATCATGTCTCCCGAATGCTTCGGGACGAAGGAACCCTGCAGACCTGGCGTGTCGCGATCAAGCCGGGCCGCCCGCTCGCGATGGCAATCTGGCGGGACCGCCCGGTATTCGGCCTTCCCGGCAACCCGGTCGCGGCCTTCGTTTGTGCATTGATCTTTGCCCTTCCGGCACTCCGGGTTCTCGCCGGGGAGAACTGGAGCGATCCTCACGGTTTCCTTGTTCCCTCCGGATTTGCGAAACGGAAGAAGCCCGGTCGCCGGGAATACCTGCGCGCCCGAATCGATGCCGATGGCAGGGCAATTCCGTTCGCATCCGAAGGATCAGGGCGGATTTCGGGCCTTGCCTGGTCGGATGGCCTGATCGAGCTTGAACACGGGGCATTGAGCGTTCGTGAAGAAGACCCGGTCAAGTACCTGCCATACTCCGGGTTCGGCCTCTGATGCGACATGGAAACGCGGTTTGCCCGGGCACTGCGAAACCGTCGAAATCGTTATCTCGTTGCACTGCACAGGGCGACGCGGATTCGTCGCCGTGACGCTTCCCGGTTCGCCTGGCCGGGCAGTCTATCCGTTTTCGGTCAAATGTAGCGGATGCTCAGGATTTCGTAGTACCGCTCGCCACCCGGCGTGGTGACTTCCACGGCGTCGCCTTCCGATTTCCCGATCAGTGCGCGGCCAATCGGCGAACTGGTACTGATCCTGCCTTTTCGTATGTCGGCTTCCGGTTCGCCGACGACTTGGTAGGTGGTCTCCTTGCCGGAATCCTCGTCCACGAGGACAACGGTTGCGCCGAACTTGACCGGTCCCGACAAACGGGTCACGTCGATGACCTCGGCACCCCCGACCAGGGCTTCGAGTTCCCTTATCCTGCGCTCGACCAGCCCTTGCTGTTCCTTTGCGGCGTGATACTCCGCGTTCTCCGACAGGTCGCCATGTTCCCGCGCCTCGGCTATGGCCTTGATGATCGCGGGACGCTTATCGGACTTCAGGGACTTGAGTTCAGCATCCAGGGTTCTGAAGCCGGATTCGGTCAAGAGGATCTTTCGCATCACGAATTCCGTTTCGCCGATTCGGGGGAATGGTCCACAAATAGGTTAAGTCGCCGGAACGGTGCAAGGACCTGTTTCCCGGTCCGCCTCCGTCGCGACGAAAGCTGCAATTGGCGTTGCCGGTACGGGTATTGACCCCTAATGTGCTTCGACCGGACGCAAGGTAGAGACGGGAGCAGGGTCAGGATGACTGAAGTTGCCAGGGAATCCATGGATTACGATGTCGTTATCGTCGGGGCGGGCCCGGCCGGGCTTTCTGCAGCAATCCGCCTCAAGCAGCGCAATCCGGACTTGCAGGTCGTCGTTCTTGAAAAGGGATCCGAAGTCGGAGCCCATATACTTTCGGGCGCGGTACTGGACCCGGCAGGGCTGACCGCCCTCATTCCCGACTGGAAAGAAAGGGGTGCCCCGATCACGGTTCCGGTCCGAAGGGACAGGTTCCTGATTCTCGGAGAAGGGGGGTCATTGCGGATTCCCAATTTCCCCATGCCGCCGTTGCTGAGCAATCACGGCAACTACATCGTTTCGATGGGAAACGTGTGCAGGTGGATGGCGGAAAAGGCGGAAGACCTCGGCGTCGAAATATTCCCCGGAATGGCCTGTTCGGAACTCGTTTTCGATGAAACCGGGACAGTCCGTGGTGTTGTCGCGGGCGAATTCGGATTGCAACGGGACGGGACTCCGGGTCCGCACTACGAGCCGGGAATGGAGTTGCGGGGTCGGTATGTGTTTCTGGCCGAAGGAGTCCGTGGCTCCCTGTCCAAGCAGGTCATCGCCAGGTTCGGCCTGGCGGAAGACCGCGATGTGCCGAAATTCGGCATCGGCATGAAGGAAATCTGGGAAATTGATCCCGAAAAGCACCGCGAGGGCACGGTCGTACACACGATGGGCTGGCCGCTCGGCAAGAGTGCCGGCGGCGGATCCTTCGTCTACCACGCGGACGGCAATCAACTGTTTATCGGTTTTGTCGTTCATCTGAACTACAGGAACCCGCACCTGTTTCCTTACATGGAATTTCAGCGGTTCAAGCATCACCCCGAAATCAGTGGACTGCTCGATGGAGGCAAGAGAATTGCCTATGGTGCCCGGGCGATCACCGAAGGCGGATGGCAATCGATTCCAAGACTTGTATTTCCAGGCGGCGCGCTACTTGGATGTTCGGCAGGTTTGGTCAATGTTCCGAGGATCAAGGGAAACCATAACGCCATGCTGTCCGGAATAGCGGCCGCCAATGCCGCGGCCGATGCGATCGCGGCTGGCCGCGCCGGGGACGTATTGGAAGAATATGAAACCGATGTCAGAAGCGGTCCGATTGCCAGGGATCTCCGGCCAGTGCGCAACGTCAAGCCGCTTTGGTCGAGATACGGTCTGCTTTCATCGCTTGTTGCCGGCGGTTTCGACATGTGGGTCGCCAACTTGACCGGGTGGAACCCGCTGGGAACCCTCAGGCACGGAAAAACCGATTCCGAATCAACCGAACGTGCGGCCGATCACCGTCCAATCGCCTATCCCGTGCCTGACCGTGTCGTCAGCTTCGACCGTTTGACGAACGTCAGCTTTTCCGGGACAAACCACGAAGAGGACCAGCCTTGCCATCTGCAACTCCGCGATGAGGACATTCCGATTCGAGTCAATCTGCCGGAGTACGGGGAACCTGCGGAGAGGTACTGCCCCGCCGGTGTCTATGAAGTCCTTCACGGCGCGCAGGAAGACGACGAAGCGAGGTTTCAGATCAATCCCGGGAACTGCGTGCACTGCAAGACATGCGATATCAAGGACCCGAGCCAGAACATTGTCTGGGCAACGCCGCAAGGCGGTGACGGTCCGAATTATCCGAACATGTGAATGCGGAGACAGATCTGCAGCCTGAAATGTCACGGCCGGTGCGTCCGTGAACGGCGATAACGCGGTAACATCTTCGCAACCGGGCTGAGCATTGACATGTGACCACGAATCCAGCTTTTTTGAACCCGTACCGTTGATCCACCAGCAAGAGGGATGACCGCATTGCATGACTCACGGAACATTCGCGCGCTCGTTCAGGCGATCGTGATACTCGTCGCGTCGATGAATGCTGCAAACTCGGCCCAGATGAATTTGTCCAGTGCATTCTTGGGAGCAGGTAGTGCCCTGAGGGTGGGTGATTACGCAAAGGCCGGGCAATTCTACGAAAGGATCTTCGAGTCCGGGAGTGAACACGAATCGATCTTGCAGGATTCGCTCATCTCCTACGTGGGCGTCGGCGACATTGCCACCGCGGTAGAAGTTGCCGCGAAACTGGATGCGCTCGAACCGGCCGACTGGCTGACAAGCCTCTGTCTGTTCGTCGAATCAGCAAGGGTCGGGAATTACGAAAGCGCCGAACGCCATTTGGCAGAATACCTTTACCTGACCGACCCGGAGCGGCAAATCGAAGGCGAGGTCCCTCTCGTGACCGGGGAAGGGTACCTGTGGACCAGGACAAACCGGCGCACGCTACAGCTACTGCACAGAATCACCGGTGGCCTGATGAGAGGCTGGACGGAATTGGGGCAAGGATCGATGAACCAGGCTGCCGAGACGTTTGACAGCCTTGTCGAGACCGAAACCGAAATGGTCATGGGGAGTTTCCACAAGATGCTCGCCCTCGCACATGTCGGAGACTACGAAAGTGCCCATGAGATCACCGAAGAGATTTCGGGAACGAACGCATTCCGGATGAGCCGCGGGTACATTGATGCACAGGTTCAGATCCTGCTGCAGGCGGGCCATGTCGATGCCGCCAGGATGCTTCTGAATGAAACACTGGACTCCTATCCTGCCTCGGGTCTCACGAATCTCACGGCCTTGATCGAGCGGGTCGAGGCCGGCCCGCCATTTGAGTTCGACTTCATTCGCAGCCCTGCGGATGGAATCACCGAGGTTCTCTACCTCGTGGCAACGCAATTCCCGAGTCGGCGCACGAACCATTTTGAAATGGCGCATGCCAGGCTCGCTGAATACATGAGACCGGACTTTACCGAATCAACCCTTAGGGTGGGGAATATCTTTCTGGATTTCGGGCAGTACATGCAGGCTGCCAGGGCCTTTGAAAGCATCGGTGAAGACGATCCGCTTTTCCTTGATGCCCAGATAGGAATATCAGACGTGATGCTGGAATCCGGCGATGCCGACGGCGCAATCGCGGCACTCGAAAAAATGGCTGAAATGTATCCGGACGTCAGACGTGTCCACGCAACGCTCGGAGATGCGTTTAGAAGCGAAGAACGCTACGGTGAAGCGACCGATGCCTACGATGCGGCTGCCGGTCTGATCCGAAATCCGGGGCAGAACAGCTGGTTCTTGTATTACGCACGCGGCATTACCTATGAACGCACCGGCCGCTGGGAAGAGGCCGAGGCTGACTTCAGGTTTTCGTTGTCACTGTCGCCGGGCCAACCTCTCGTGCTCAATTACCTGGGCTACAGCCTTGCCGACATGGGCGTCAAACTCGACGAAGCCCGCGCGATGGTCGAGAGCGCAGTTGAGCGACGGCCGAATGACGGGTTCATCATGGATAGCCTGGGATGGGTGTTCTACCGCCAGGGATTGTACGAAGAAGCGGTCACCACCCTCGAACGCGCCGCTGAACTCGATCCTGCCGAACCGGTCATCAATGACCACCTTGGAGATGCGTACTGGATGGTCGATCGCAGGAGGGAAGCCGAGGCCCAGTGGAGGCGAGCGCTGACTTTCGGAGCCGAAGAAAAGGACGCGAACAGAATCCGCCGTAAACTGGTTGTCGGGCTGGACATGGTTCTTGAAGAGGAACAGGCCTCTGCATTGACTGGCAATGGCAATCAGTGAGCGGGCGCTTGCCAAGATCAACCTGTCCTTGCATGTCGTCGGGCGGCGGTGCGACGGATACCACCTGCTCGACAGCTTCGTCGCATTTGCCGACATAGGCGATTCACTCGATTTCAGGCACGCTCAGGAATTGTCACTGGTCGCGCGCGGTCGATTCGCCGCAGCGCTACCGGATGACCAGGACGACAATCTTGTCGTTCGCGCGGCCCGATGGATCAACGGTTCGGCAGGTGCGGCGATTACGCTCGAAAAGTCACTCCCTGTTGCGTCCGGCATGGGCGGTGGATCAGCCGACGCGGCTGCCGCGATCCGGGGGCTTGCGCGTCTCTGGAAAGTACCTGTCCCTCCGGCAGCAGAAACGGAATTCCTCGGAGCCGATGTTCCCGTGTGCATGGAGAGCGTGACCGCACGGGTACGCGGAACAGGAGAGATCATCGAGGCCGTGACTTGCCTCCCGCCGTTCCCGATCGTCCTGGTCAACTCCGGACGGCGTGTCCATACGTCCATGGTTTTTGCGGCGAACGATGTTTGCGGTTCCGCCGGGAAACAGGTTGTTCCACCTTCCCGGGACATGAATCTAACGGACGCCGTCGAATGGCTGGGCTGCCTCCGGAACGACCTGGAGACCATTTCCGCCCGGCTGGAGCCGTCAATCACTGAAGTCAAGCGGGCGTTGCGGGCGACAGGCGCCGGCCTCGTTCGAATGACGGGGTCGGGCGCGACCTGCTTTGGCGTCTACGCCGATCGGGAAGAGGCGAGGGCTGCCCGGTCAGTGATCCGGAAAAGGCAGGCGGACTGGTGGGTCTGTGCCGCCGTCGTCAACGGACCCCGATCGTGAGAACCGGGCCGGTACTGCCCTTACCCTGAAACATGCCGGTGCAACCTCCTGCCCGAACGGGGAACATGATTGAGCGCACGGGACAGGCGGTAGTTGCGCGCGGCATGCACCGGAGTCACGACGAGCGATCAGTTCAGGCGCGAAACAGAGCGTTCGGCGAGACCCATGAGCAGGCTGCGGATGTCGAATTCCGACTCCGGAACGGACGATAGCGCGAGCCTTGCCTTGTTGGACCACTCCACGGCATCGGAACGTGCGAGACCGAGACTGCCTCGGCGTTCCAGAATCTGCAGTGCCTTGGCGAAATCGCCATCGTCCGGCTGACCGAGTTCGATGACCCGCTTCCAGAAAGTGATCTCTTCCGGGGCCCCCTCAGCAACGGCCTTGATCACCGGGAGCGTGAGCTTGCTTTCACGAAAGTCGTCGCCAACGTCCTTGCGCAACCCGCCGGAATGTCCACGGTAGTCGAGAATATCGTCGGTGATCTGGAAACTGATGCCGAATGCAAGCCCGAAGTCGCGAAACCCGGCAACGACGTCATCGGAGGCTCCTGCGATGATGGCGCCGACTTCAGCCGCGGCAGAAAACAGGGCGGCGGTCTTTCCCCGGATGACCTTCAGGTAGGTTGCTTCGTCCGTGGCCAGACTTCGGCTCGCGGTCAGCTGCAGGACCTCGCCCTCGGCTATGGTCGCAGCAGCATTGGCGAGGACATCGAGGACCCGTATTGACCCGGACTCGACCATGAGCTGGAACGAACGCGAAAAAAGATAGTCACCGACAAGAACCGAGGACTTGTTGTCCCAAAGCAGGTTGGCGGTCGGGCGACCGCGCCGACGCCGGCTCTCATCGACCACGTCGTCGTGCAGAAGCGTGGCCGTATGAATCAACTCGACCGTCGCCGCCAGCCCGATGTGGGAATCGCCCGTGTAACCGCACAGTCGTGCCGCAGCCAGGGTGAGCAATGGCCTTAACCGCTTTCCGCCGCCTTCGAATAAATGGGCAGCCACGTCCTCGACCCGGGGTGCGTTCCGGGATTTCATCCGGTCGCGGATGACCTGGTCGACCGCCGCGAGATCGTCGGCAAGGATCAATCCCAGGCGCTCGACCGGTTCAGGGCCGGGTTCAGTCCGCAACATGCTTGGTATCGACAACGGCGAACCCATTCTGACTTACCCGGTGGAGCAATCGCGACAGTCTCGACAAATCCCGTGCCAGTCCGGTATTGCTCCGGAATGCGAGAATTGTTGCGTACCAATGATCCGACAATCATCGCCTTTTCAGAGGCGCTTCTGACCGGCGAAGGTATAGAATGCTTCACGATGGACGTCCACATGAGCATTCTCGAAGGTTCGATCGGAATCATGCCCCGGCGGATCATGGTCAGCGACCGGGACTATTTCCTTGCGAGGGCAATTCTTCGGGATAACGATATCGACGTGCCCGCCGACTAGATGGCTGGTGGCATGGCAACCAGCATGGACGCCTTTCTTGACGGGCGCATTCGGGCCCTGCAACCCGTGGCGGGTTTTCGTGCATCTCCTGATTCCGTTTTCCTTGCCGCAGCCGTACCCGCCAGGGCCGGCGAATCGGTACTCGATCTCGGCTGCGGGACGGGCATCGCCAGCCTGTGTCTCGGTCGGCGAGTCCGCGGACTGGAAATTTTCGGTCTGGAGGTGCAACCGGCCTACGCAGCCTTGGCCAGGGAGAACGCCCGCCTGAATTCAATTTCCGTTTCGGTCACAACCGGCGATGTCGGCGAGATGCCCGCCGAATTCGTGGCCCGGAGCTTCGATCACGTCATGTCGAACCCGCCGTTTTTTGAGGCAGGGACCGCGTCATCCCCGGCAAACGCCGGCAAGGACATCGCGGTCAACGAGGGGTTGAACCTGGTCGACTGGCTTTCATGCGGTGCCCGAAGGCTGAAACCGGGGGGATACATGACAATCGTTCACCGGGCCGCCCGGCTGAGCGGGGTTCTTGCGGCACTTAGCGGGTTCGCCGGTGACATTCGGGTTCTGCCGATCGCTTCGCGGGAAGGCCGCCCGGCCAACCGGGTCCTGGTTCGTGCCCGGAAGGGTGCGAAATCACCCGACAAGGTGCTCCCCCCGCTGATCGTCCATCAGGGTCGCGTACATGTGGACGACAGGGTGTCTCATTCCCCCGAGGCCAGCCGAATCCTGCGTGAAGGCTGCGCGATCAACCTGTAGTCCCGCGCGTCCCGTTGACAATTTCGCCCTGGTCGAGATTCTCCCCTTTGACCCGGAGGGACCTTGAGCAGGTTCGCCGTCAGCTGAATCTTGATCATCCTGAAGATCGACGCGTCTTGCAGCGTTCGTTGCCTGGTCCGTGACGATCGAAATCGGAATGTCCCGAAGTTGCGGCCATCGAAAGTCTTGACCTGGCTACATTCCGGTGTGCCGGGCTTTCGTGGCATTGGAACGTTTGGTCAAGGCGCGGCTTTTATTCTGGATGGCGAGGAGGGGAGTGGTCCCGAATTCGGCGATCGGAGCCAGGCCTGAACTCGACCAATGTCGTGTTCGTGATGTCGCAACCCGTGACGTATTGAAGTGCGAGGAAGACTCGAAACCGTCGGTTTGGGGACATGTCCGGGCGCCCGGCACGGTCCAGGTCATTGGATTTTCCCCGATTCATCGAGCACTTCCTCAATTGCGTGGCCGAATCCTAACGAATCGAACCAGGGACCCCGGTGCATGAGGCGGGAGATGGGATCCATGGCGTCACGTGGTGCGATCTTTCTCGATCTCCAGCCAAAGCCGGAGCGCGAGATCGAATTCGCCGTCCGCGAGTGCGACCAGCGCACGCAGGGCAATGGACGTGTCGGACCGGTGAAGTCCGCAAGCCTTGTCCGCGAAGGCCCTTGCCTTGTCACGTTGACCGTTTTCGAGCGCTAGGGAGGCCTGTTTTCGTGCATGCACTGCAGCCCGTTCGATGCCAACCACCTGCTGCAAGTCTGTCCGGCAGCGATAACAGCATGGCCCCTCGATGTGCTTCGCACCGCAGGTTGGGCAGCGGCGCATGCGCCTACTCCAGGAAGAAGAGGACTTCGTCGAGGTTGCGACTGATCGTGGCGACATCTTCGTCACGACCTTCGGTTGACGCGACGGACAATTGCTCGATCAGCGCCTCAATCTCTTCCCTGTCTTCTTCTGACGCACTGTCGAGAGTTTGCCTGGCCCTGGCCAGCGTGTCGTGGATCTCGGAGGGAACAGCATGTGGAATAGCGCCGTCGTCTGGCGCGCCAGGAGCGGGTGTTCCGACCTTTTCATGCCCGGTCCAGAGCTCCTCGATCCGCGCCTTCGAGGCGGCGAGATCCTCGCCCGTGGCGTGGCCCATGGCGTTTTCGATGACGCCCCGAATCTCGCGCCCGGTGGCTCGCTCCACTGCATGGACCTTGAGCATGCCGTCGAGGTCCAGGTGATAGGTGAAGAGCAGTCCCTGTTCGTAGGCTTCCTCCGTCCGGTTCAAGCCGGTGATGTTGAACGAACCGATCATCACGTTTTTCAGCGCGTCCGGATCCTCACCCTGGTAGACCTTGATCTCCACCGCCTCCTGGACTTCGGAGACCGCAAAGAATGATTCTGTCCGGGTGGCCGGAAGCTTGGTATTGCGCCGGATGATGGGAATGAACTGGTGCGCGTATGGCGTGCCGTAGAGTTCGCCCAACGTACTGGTTCCAAAAGTGTAGGGCGTGACGTCGACCAGCACGGCGCGCATGTCCTGACCCATTTCGATCCCGGCCTGGACACCGGCTCCGAGCGCGACACACAGGTCCGGATCGACTTCGCCGTGGGGCTCCTGTCCCAGTCTTTCCGACAGCAATCGCGCGATGTACGGAATACGCGTCGAGCCGCCCACCAGAAGGATGCGATCGAGTTGGCTTGGGCGCACATCGGCGTCATTCAGGGCCGTGGTCACTGCTTTCATCGTTCGTGCGAGCGACTCTTCCAGGTCATTCTCGAAATCTGAGCGGCTCAACTCGCAGGTGAGATGCCTGGCCTCGCCAGCTACAATCGCGACATGGTCCTCCTCGACCATGACGTAGGGCTGGTCGGAGAGCTCGATCTTCGCTGTCTCGGCCGCGCGCCGCAACCGCGCCTGCAGGACACGGTCCTCGAGACCGCCTTCGATCCCGAGTTCGTTCGTGATGTGGTCATTGAGGCGATCGGTAATGATCTGGTCGAAGTCGTCTCCACCGAGGTGATTGTCGCCCGTAGAGGCCAGGACCTCGACCACGCCGTCCTCAATCGACACCACCGAGACGTCAAAGGTCCCTCCGCCAAGGTCGTAAACCAGAATCGTGCGGCGGCCTTCGCTTTCGTTTTCGTAACTGAGTGCCGCCGCGGTTGGTTCGTTGATGATTCGCACGACTTCCAGTCCCGCGATCTCGCCAGCTTCCCGGGTTGCCTGCCTCTGCGCGTCAGTGAAGTATGCCGGCACTGTGATGACGGCCTTCTCGACGCCATGACCCAGGGAACGTTCCGCTCGCGCCTTCAGTGCCTTGAGGATGAAGGCCGAAATCTCTTGCGGCGAATACAGTTCCGAACCCATGGATACGCGTTTATCGGAACCCATCAGTCGCTTGATTGAGAGTACCGTCCGTTCAGGTGCGATGGCCCATTGATTGCGGGCCTGTTGCCCAACGATGACCGTGCCCGACTCATCAACCCCGACGCAGGAAGGCAGACAGGCCTCGCCATCCTCTCGGACGACTTCGGGTATTCCGTCCGAGAGGATGGCCACCTCGGAGTTTGTCGTACCGAGGTCGATCCCGATGACCGTATCTGACTCCATTCGATTCACTCCTGTGTATCGGTTCGGTTTACTGCCACTTCGGCGGGTCGCAAGATTTCATCATCGCGGACAAATCCACTGAGCAATTCCTCGACCACGACACCGCTTTCGGTTTTCATGTCGTGGCGGGTCTCCATCGCCCTCATGGTGCGCGCATCGAACGGCCGACCCGTGGTCTGGAATCGCTGCACGCCGAATTGCGACAGCATGCGGTCGAATCTCCGGATCGCAATCTCATAACCTTCCGCAACACCACCAATGCCCCGTGGCGGGCGCCGAAACAGTCCGCGTTGCTCGCGCAACTCCGTCGCGGCCTCGAGGCCTCGCGCCAGCGCGTCGCGAACTTCGAGAAAATTACGCAGGCACGTGTTCTCGGACTTGCGCGAGATCCGCTTCTCGAATGCCTCAAGATCGTCCGCGTGGCGCTTCATCAGCGCGACCATGCTGTCGTAACGTTCCGCAGCCCGCGCAAGCTCGCGCCCGGCCTTCGACTGTTCGCGGTTCTGTATCCGGACTTCCTGGCGCAACGCAGCCATTTCGGCAAAAAGGTCACGCAAATCGGGATTCGTTTGATCTCCGTCCCCTCCGTCCTCGCTGTCTCCTGTTCCCTCCGGCAGTTCATCGAGCCATCGACTGAAATCTGCCAGGACCCGGCCTTTCCGTTCGTCACTCCATTCATTCATTGATGGTGCCTTCCGCCGCAATGAGCGTCTTCAGGCCCGGAGACAAACGCCTTTGCGGTCGAGCCTGCACCAATTCATTGAGCGCCAATTCAAAGTCGCCGTGCCGCGCCAGCCCGAACAGCGCCGTTTCAATACATGCACGATTGTCCTTCAGTGCATCATAGGCCGCGACGATCTTTTGACTGTATTCAGGCTCCCGGCTCGGAGGATGCGCCCGGATCAATGCCAGGTACCGTTGGCGAACGTCCTGCGCCGAGGCTGACGGTGAGAGTCCCAATGTCTGATAGTGAGCCAGCATCGCGAAGTTCCTCAGAAAAACCGGCGCCGTCTGCGCCCGTCTGCGCGGGGAAACAGGAAGATACGCGCCTCATGCGACATCTGCCCGCGTAGATCGGCCTCTTCGCACTTCCGGGCGGTCTGGTCCAGATTGGTCCGGATCTCCGGAACCTCTCTCAAAATCTCGGCCATTTTCCTGAGCGAAGAAGTCGGATAGCCGCGCAGTTTGGTCTGGTCGATCAGTGATTCCAGTGCGTTCAATTCCTGCTGAGCTTCGTCGTCGAACGGGGAAGCCTGCCGCGGTTCCCACGGCAATCCCGCGCTTAACCCTCCATGCAGAACGCCCATGAGCATGAGCAATGACACCTCGTCTTGTGCCATCTGGTCAAGGTCCGGCCAATCATCAGGTAGAGCTGGATCAAAGTCGTGCCCCTCTTCCAGCATTTCCTGCGGGAAAGGCGGCAACGACTCGTCGGGGTCGAAATCCGGCAATGGATAGTCCAGGCAGCTGAAGTCGAACGTATGCAGTGCTTCCCGCACCGTTCCCGTTGTATGGGGTGCAAGCCGCGCCGCGCCGGCCTGCAGTCTCTCGCGGTCGGATGCAGGGGCCGATTCGACTGCGTCAACGATTCGCCTGGTATCGAAGTCGTCGCCCTCCTCGTAGCGAATGACGGCAAGGTACAGGAGAAGCAGCGGATCCCGCTTGTCGCTTTTGGCACCGGAAAGTCGGCGATTGATCTCCGCGCGCACGGAGTTCCACATTTTACATTCCATCAGAATGTCGAGGACATCCGGAAGACTCTCATCGTCCTGCCTGTCCAGGATCATGTCCAGCCAGTCGGACAGGAACGGGGCAATATGGAGATCACTGTAGAAGATACCAAGATCGGCTGGCAGGGGTGCGATCAGGCTGGCGGCCTCACCCGCATCAAGTTTTTCGATCATCGGGGCCTTGAGAGCCAGAAGTTCATGCGCGGCGTCGCGCATTTCGGCGGTCACGTTCTTGACTTGACGGTTGGCGTCAAGCTCGTTCAGCAACAGGGCCAGGGTCCTGATCTGCCCTGCCAGGGGCAGGTCATCCAGATAGGTGGCCGCTACTTCGGCAGGGTCCTGGCCTGACGACACGATATTCAACAAGAGCCGTTTCGCGACCTGGATGCCCCTGAACCTGGGTCGGTCCAATGCTTCGGCAAGCTTGAGATCCCGGGCCGCGATTTCGAAATGACTGTTCTTGCGGCTTTGGTCAGACGACTTGAGAAACCCAGCCGCCTGGAGATCGACAATACGCTCGTCGTGGGGCGCGAGCCTGCGGGCTTCGGCCAGGGTCTTTTCCGCTTGCCGGTAGGCATTCCGGGAGAAATGAAGTGTGGTCAGATCCAGCCAGGGCTCGGCGTCTTCAGGGAACTGTGTCGCCATCGCATACAGGATGCGCCGCTGTCGGTCCTTGGGCTCCCGGCGTTGCCTCAACAACTCCAGAAGGAACCGATAGCCCTCCCGATTACCTGGATCGGCTTCCAGACTCGCCTCCATCACGTCTGCCAACGTCGTCTCCTTCCCGGCACTCCGGCTATTCAGGAGACCGTTCAGCTTGCTTCCCATCAATGGTGGCAGGTACACCGAGTAACCGCTCCGCTTCCCTTTCCGCGCCACGGCTTCGAGAATTCGGCCCCGGGCCAGAGGCTGATCTTCAGCTGCCGGAAACTCCGTGGACAGGTGCCGGAGGAGGGTTGCCGCCACCCCGGGGTCCCAGGGGTCCGGCCCATGTTCCTGGAGGTTGAGCCTGATCCTGGCGAGCAGGCCCGTGACGCGTTTGGCAGGAAGGAGTTTCTTTGCGAGACCCGTGACCTCGTACATTTCGAGAAGGTATCGGTCGGTTGCAAGGCCCGCGATCTGTACGAGATCGACCAGGGCGGGCAGGGGATCGTCAGGTGAGACGGCATTCGCCAGGCGGGTCATGATTCTTTCAATGACATGCGGGTGCGCACGATCGAGAAAGGCCTTGCGCAGCTCCTCACCCAGCCTGACGATCTTCGCGCGTTCGGTCCCAAGCGTCCATTGCGCCTTGGCAGAGCCACCCTTGCTGCCGGCCCCGCAGGCATATCTCAGTTCGGAGACAGTGTCGGAAAGGACGAAGTCATCTGGCATGAGCGCGAGAACACGTCGCAGACCCTCGTCATCGCCCGCGCCGAAACACGCCATGGCCGTGCAGAACACGCGCCACGCAGCATACGGCGATCGACGATTCAGACCGCGCAGGCCATCGGCGGCGCGCTTCCACTCCCCGGCGTCCATTGCCTCGATGTTGCCCATGACGAGGCCAGCGTCTTGCCGAAGCGCATGGCTGGCATCGAGATATTGAAGCGAGTCCCAACACGGCCGGACAATCAGCCGGTCCGCCAACATCCGCTCGGCGCGTGCGATCTGTGGCCCGGTTTTCGCGTAGGCCGCATAGGTCGCGATGGCCTCGGATGTATCCAGGTGCCGGAGAAAACGTAACAGGTCTTCCTCGCCCAGCTCCTCGATGGAAACGGATTCCCGGTGTTGAACGGCCCGTGCACGCATGCTGGCCGCCTGCCTTGCCTGACCGCTGTCGGCCAATTCGCGCGCACGCTGATTCAGGGCAGAGAAGAAGAGTATCGACCTCTCTGCCGAATACGCGCCTCCTTCCGGCACTTGCTTCAAGCGTTCGAGGGCGCTACGGGCATCCCGGGAATCCAGAAACCGCCGCGCCTGGGCCAGCAGCTTGTCAGGCGGCGTTTTGCCAAACGGCTTCGGTTTCCGGCGTTTCCGGCCGCGTCTCCTCTGGGCCATGACCGTTTCCTTACCCGACCGTTGACGATCGATGCCCACTCATCTGTCCAACTCGCAGGAAACCCCGTCCTTCGGGGCGGGGAGGAATGCGATGTCGCGTGTTCCATGCATCGGCACCTTCTCCTTCTTCCGGAACGTGTCGAGGGCGTAGCCGTAACCGTCGCCGCGCTGGACGATACGGCAATGCCTGTGCGAGACGCCCTGGACGGTGCCGCCGGCGGTCTGGACGTTGAAGGATCCGGAGGCCCGCACCGCGACGCGCCCCACATGGACGCCCTGCCGCTTCCCCGTGGGCACGGTCGCGCGCACGATGTCACCCGTCCTGAAGCCCTTGACGGATTTCTTCGCCACCAGGTAGCCGACGGGAAACCCGAACCGGTTCACGCGCGTGCGCGCATGTGATCCCCGGCCCGTGGCCTTGATACCGAGCACGGGCTGATCCCAGCCCTTCAGCGCGGGCGTCTCCCCCACGCAGGCCGCGTCAAGGGCATGCGTCTTCGGGATCCCCAGCCGCGTCCGGTTGTACTTCGTCCGCCCGCCCGAGGAGCCGGAAACGGGCAGGCCCGTGCATCGCAGCCCTTCGAACAGGACGCGACGGGTGGCGTTGACCGCGGCGGCGTCATGAAGCGGTGCCCTGGCGTCCGCGAGAACCCGCCGCAGCCGTTCGGGTTGCCCGGACAGGAAGCCCTCCACCGGCCCCGCACCCTTGACCAGGTTGCAGGACGGACAGGCCAGCGTCAGGTTGGAGACCCGGTCGGACCCGCCCCGGGCCTTCGGGCGAATGTGATCAACCTGGAGCGGTGTCTCCGTTGCGTCGCAATACGCGCATCTGCGGTCCCATTTCTCCAGGAGATACTCCCGGACCTCGTCGCCGGCGAGGGTGCCCTGCTGGGACTCCACGCCCTCGATGTCAGGGCTCTCCAGCGCCTGCATGTCGAAGCGCACCGTCTCGCACCGGATCCCGGTCACGGGCGCGAGCCTCCCGAAACGTTCGGTCCAGGACAGCACGTTGTCCACCCGCGACTGCAGCGACGGCGCGAGCCTGCGTCCCGGGCGCCGGTTCAGGAACCGCTTCTTCCGATAGCGCAGGTTCGCCGAGCGCCGGCGTCTCCGGTAATTCGCCCGTTGCTGCATCGACTTCCGGATCCGCGCGCCCCTGTGCTCGATCTCGGCAAGGGACAGGACCGCGCCGTCGTCTTTCACCAGCGCCAGGCCGGTCCTCCTCGATCCCGGATCGATCTTGAGATCCAGGGGCTGCGTCTCTCCTCCGGTCCTGTCCCGGAGCCTGATGGTGAACGGATAGAGGCGGACCACGACGGCGCGCCCCTTTTTCAGAAAAATCCTCGCCCGCGCCGGATGACACGGCATCAGCGGGTCGCCCCGCCGGTCGAGAACGAAAACGCGGCTTACGCCGCACTGGGAGTCGCCGGAGCTTCTCCCGTGACGCCGGCCATGGCCGGGCTCCTCTCGCACATCTTGCACATCCGCGTTTGGATTCGTCCCGTTTCGTGCCTGACCCGGCGTGTCTGCTGACGAATCTTCCAGGGCCTGACGCTGAGGAAGCACGCCAGGGCGGGTCTTGAACGCATGATGCAAGGTAGATCGGATGGAAGTCTCCTTTCTCGTGCTGGTCAGCATGGGCTTTCAGGGCTTTCGCCCTTCAAGCCCCTCCCTTCAGGGAGGGGTCGCTGACGAACTCTCTCGGGACTCGCGCAAGGTAACCTCGTCGCACGAAGCCAGGGTCCGTGGGACCGTGGCATTTCGCGGCCACAGCGAATCGCCGGAATCACTTGAATTCGCAATTCCGTCCATCCCAATATTGCTCGGATTCCCGGTTCGCAAGAGGTTGACTGCGGCGTTCAGGCGGTCATTTGCCGATTCGGCAAGATCATGTATGCAGTCAGGCAAATCTTGCGCCATGATGTGCATGTACACACCGGTCAAGACGTCGTTTGCTGCGCAAGTCACCGCCAGATGCCGAGGGGCTCACCGGCAGTTCCAGGGGAGCCGCGAACGTCCGCTCGAGGGCGTTGATGGAAACGATGAGAGAGACAAAGTCGCACCCGGATACCGGGTCGGTTCGATCGTAAACACCGGCACCGGCGACGCCTTCGGCACGCTGGAGTTCCGTTCCCGCTGCTAGTCCTGTCCTTGACCATGAGATCAGGGTTTGCCGAAATCATGACCGCTGTTTCCGGAATGACCGTTGGAGGCCCTGTCCAGGCATGCGAGGAGCGCATGATCGTGGACGAATTGCAATCACCGTCCTGGTTCGGCGGACCGCACTCCGGCGCGCGTGTTCCGGTCCGGCGCCGCACTGTCCGATGCGCGAGGATCACGGCATCCGGCGACGCCAGCCACGGTGGCTGGCGAGGCACGCCCCCGGGAATGGTTGCCGGCGAACAGCGAAAATGTACCGTGCAACAGGTGACATCGATTTGAAGATATGGTGGAATGCTGATGCCAAACGTGACCCTGATCCCTGGAGGAACCCGATGAACATGAATCCTGATCTCGCCGAACTCAAGAGACGACACGAAGAACTGTCGAGTGAAATCGAAGCCATCGAACGGCGGCCGGGATACGAACATTTGGAGGTTGTGGCACTGAAGAAACAAAAACTTCGGATCAAGGAAGAAATCGCGCGGCTGTCCGACGAGAATCCCGACACGTCGTGATCCCGTCCGAAGGCGGTTTCTTTCGACGGGAATCGGGAATCCGTCCACTTCTTCGATCCGCCCGCCCTTGAGAAAACCGTGCACGCACATTAGACGGACGCTTTAGCCGTTGATGTTACTTCGGGGCTCTCCGCGAGCGGAACCGTAGCGACTGGTCAGCGACCCCTCCCTGAAGGGAGGGGCTTGAGGGGCGAAAGCCCTGAAAGCCCATGCTGACCAGCACGAGAAAGGAGACTTCCATCCGATCTACCTTGCATCATGCGTTCAAGACCCGCCCTGGCGTGCTTCCTCAGCGCCAGGCCCTGGAAGGTTCGTCAGCAGACACGCCGGGTCAGGCACGAAACGGGACGAATCCAAACGCGGATGTGCAAGATGTGCGAGAGGAGCCCGGCCATGGCCGGCGTCACGGGAGAAGCTCCGGCGACTCCCAGTGCGGCGTAAGCCGCGTTTTCGTTCTCGACCGGCGGGGCGACCCGCTGATGCCGTGTCATCCGGCGCGGGCGAGGATTTTTCTGAAAAAGGGGCGCGCCGTCGTGGTCCGCCTCTATCCGTTCACCATCAGGCTCCGGGACAGGACCGGAGGAGAGACGCAGCCCCTGGATCTCAAGATCGATCCGGGATCGAGGAGGACCGGCCTGGCGCTGGTGAAAGACGACGGCGCGGTCCTGTCCCTTGCCGAGATCGAGCACAGGGGCGCGCGGATCCGGAAGTCGATGCAGCAACGGGCGAATTACCGGAGACGCCGGCGCTCGGCGAACCTGCGCTATCGGAAGAAGCGGTTCCTGAACCGGCGCCCGGGACGCAGGCTCGCGCCGTCGCTGCAGTCGCGGGTGGACAACGTGCTGTCCTGGACCGAACGTTTCGGGAGGCTCGCGCCCGTGACCGGGATCCGGTGCGAGACGGTGCGCTTCGACATGCAGGCGCTGGAGAGCCCTGACATCGAGGGCGTGGAGTCCCAGCAGGGCACCCTCGCCGGCTGCGAGGTCCGGGAGTATCTCCTGGAGAAATGGGACCGCAGATGCGCGTATTGCGACGCAACGGAGACACCGCTCCAGGTTGATCACATTCGCCCGAAGGCCCGGGGCGGGTCCGACCGGGTCTCCAACCTGACGCTGGCCTGTCCGTCCTGCAACCTGGTCAAGGGTGCGGGGCCGGTGGAGGGCTTCCTGTCCGGGCAACCCGAACGGCTGCGGCGGGTTCTCGCGGACGCCAGGGCACCGCTTCATGACGCCGCCGCGGTCAACGCCACCCGTCGCGTCCTGTTCGAAGGGCTGCGATGCACGGGCCTGCCCGTTTCCGGCTCCTCGGGCGGGCGGACGAAGTACAACCGGACGCGGCTGGGGATCCCGAAGACGCATGCCCTTGACGCGTCCTGCGTGGGGGAGACGCCCGCGCTGAAGGGCTGGGATCAGCCCGGGCTCGGTATCAAGGCCACGGGCCGGGGATCACATGCGCGCACGCGCGTGAACCGGTTCGGGTTTCCCGTCGGCTACCTGATGGCGAAGAAATCCGTCAAGGGCTTCAGGACGGGTGACATCGTGCGCGCGACCGTGCCCACGGGGAAGCGGCAGGGCGTCCATGTGGGGCGCGTCGCGGTGCGGGCCTCCGGATCCTTCAACGTCCAGACCGCCGGCGGCACCGTCCAGGGCGTCTCGCACAGGCATTGCCGTATCGTCCAGCGCGGCGACGGTTACGGCTACGCCCTCGACACGTTCCGGAAGAAGGAGAAGGCGCCGATGCATGGAACACGCGACATCGCATTCCTCCCCGCCCCGAAGGACGGGGTTTCCTGCGAGTTGGACAGATGACAAGGGGGTATGGGCCATTGGTCGAAACCAGTGCATCTGACACGTCCCTTGACACGATCCCGAAGCTGTTGGCGCATAACGCCTCCCGAATTCCGGATGCTCCGGCCTATCGGGAAAAGGAGTTCGGAATTTGGCAGACCTGGAGTTGGGCCGAGACCGCTGAATCGGTGAATGCGTTGGCGCGTGGGCTGATACAGGTAGGACTGGAAGAGGGCGATCACGTCGCCATTATCGGCCGCAACCGACCCCGGTTGTACATGGCGATGGTGGCAATCCAGTCGGCGGGAGCCGTACCCGTACCCATGTATCAGGATTCAGTTGCCGACGAGATGGCCTACGTGCTTTCGCATTGTGCGGCCAGGTTCGCCATAGTGGGCGACCAGGAACAGGTCGACAAGATTTTTCAGTCGCAAGACAGCCTGCCTGGTCTGGAGCAGGTGATCTATCTAGACCCGAGGGGGCTGCGAAAGTACGACAGGTCCAACTTGCATGAATATGACGAGGTCGAGGAAATGGGCCGCTCAAGCGGAAGCGAGGTTTCGGCGGAACTTGCCCGACGCATGTCATGCCTGGGCAGCGATGACACATGCGTGATGCTGTATACTTCGGGTACAACGGGTCGTCCCAAGGGAGTTGTCCTTTCAAACCGTAATATCATCGAAACATCGCGGAACACATGTGCGTTTGACCGGCTGAGTTCATCTGATTCGGTGCTTGCCTACCTGCCGATGGCGTGGGTGGGGGACTTCATATTTTCTATCGGACAGGCCTACTGGAGCGGCTTCTGTGTCGCGTGCCCTGAAAGCGACGCGACGATGCACCAGGATCTCAGGGAAATCGGCCCAAGCTACTTCTTTGCGCCGCCGCGAATTTTCGAGCAGATGCTGACCATCGTCATGATCCGGATGGAGGATGCGAGCCGGCTGAAGCGGCGCTTGTTCCGGTATTTCATGGATGTCGCACGCCAGGTCGGCGCGGACCTTCTCGAAGGGCGCCAAGCCTCGGCCGGGCAGATGTTTCTGTACTGGCTCGGAGGGTTGGTTGTTTACGGACCGCTCAAGAACAACCTCGGTCTGTCGCGGGTGCGCGTCGGATACACGGCAGGTGAAGCGATCGGGCCGGAGATATTCGTCTTCTACCGGGCATTGGGGATCAATCTCAAGCAGCTATACGGCCAGACCGAGGCCAGCGTGTTCATCACTCAGCAACCGGATGGCGAGGTCAAGCCCGACACTGTCGGCATTCCGTCCCCTGGTGTCGAAATCAGGATCGATGATGCCGGTGAGGTTCATTACCGGTCGCCCGGCGTTTTTGTCGAGTATTACCGCAACGAGGACAGCACCCGGGAAACCAAGCGGGAAGGGGGCTGGGTTGCGACCGGAGATGCCGGGGTACTCGAGAATGATTCTGGGCAGCTCAGGATCATCGACAGGGCCAAGGATGTCGGGAAAATTGCCGATGGCAGGATGTTCGCTCCGAAGTATGTTGAAAACAAATTGAAGTTTTATCCGAACATCCTGGAAGCCGTGGTCTTCGGCGCTGGCCGGGAAACATGCGCTGCCTTCATCAATATCGACCTGGCGGCCGTGGGCAACTGGGCGGAACGGAACAACGTTGCGTATGCGTCCTATCAGGAACTCGCCGCTCATCCGCAAGTTTACGAGATGATCCAGGGCCATATCGAAGACGTGAATGATTCGCTCAGCCGGGACGAGTCGCTGTCCGGATGCCAGATCAGCCGGTTCCTGATCCTTCACAAGGAGCTTGACGCCGACGACGGCGAGTTGACACGAACACGAAAGGTCCGCCGCCGTATTATCGAGGACAAGTATGGCCCTCTGATCACCGCGCTGTACGACGGATCGAAGAGTGTTTTCGTGGAGACGGAGGTCACCTACGAGGACGGCCGCAAGGGGGTAATCTCCGCGACGCTTGAGATCCGGGACGTCCGTCAGGGATCAGGCAGCGTCAATCTGCGGAGGGCGGCATGAATTCGACCGTTTCCCGTTCGAGAGAGACCGCGAATCCTGCTCCGGTCGTTCCCGGCACAACCGGGTTCGGATCGAACGCGGACCCCGGAGACCCGGTTGTCGTCATGGAATTCCGCAACATCACGCTCAGGTTTGGAGGTGTTGTCGCGATCAGGGACATGTCCTTTGATATCCGCGAAGGTGAAATCAGGGCAATCATCGGGCCAAACGGCGCCGGAAAATCGTCGATGCTGAACGTGATCAACGGATTCTATCATCCGCAGGAGGGCGAGGTCTGGTTTCGGGGCAAGAGACGCAGCGAACTCAAACCCCATCAGATCGCTCACCAGGGTATCGCACGCACGTTTCAGAATATTGCCCTGTTCCGTGGAATGACAACGCTGGACAACATCATGACCGGCCGGCTGACCCGGATGAAATCCGGGTTGCTGAGCCAGTTGGCATGGTGGGGGACAGCGGAACGGGAAGAGGTCGAGCATAGGGAGGCCGTCGAGAAAATCATCGACTTCCTGGAAATCCAGTCGATACGGAAGACACCGGTCGGAAGACTGCCCTACGGTCTGCAAAAACGGGTTGAACTCGGACGTGCCCTTGCCGCCGAACCAACACTTCTCCTTCTTGACGAACCCATGGCCGGGATGAATGTCGAGGAAAAGGAAGACATGTCTCGGTTTGTTCTCGATGTGAACGACGAGTTCGGGACGACGATTGCACTGATAGAACATGACATGGGTGTGGTCATGGATCTCGCGGACAGGGTCGTCGTGATGGACTATGGCAGGAAGATCGGCGATGGAACGCCGGACGATGTTCGAAACAACACGGCCGTAGTCCATGCCTATCTTGGAGTTGCTCATGACTAGGGCAACGGCCATGCACGGGAATTCCAGCCGGTGCTTTCGGCGCGTCGGTTCAGTTGCTGTCACGGCGGACGGGCCCGCCGACGAGGTCGGCTGAATGTCGGCGGGGTTCTATTATGGAGTCGAGGTTTTTCTGAACGGGCTGATGACCGGGGTCATGTACTCGCTGGTCGCACTCGGTTTCGTCCTGATTTTCAAGGCCTCCGGGATTTTCAATTACGCACAGGGCGTCATGGCGCTTTTTGCCGCCTTGACCCTTGTTGGGTTCAAGGATGGCCAGATCCCGTTCGCCCATTTGTTCAACGCCATCTTCGGAACCGATGTTCACCACTTTGGCTGGCATTTGCCTGCCATCTTTGCCGTTCTCCTGGCCCTCGTCATCATGATCCTTTTTGCCTGGCTGGTCGAAAAGCTGGTCCTGAAGCACCTGGTCAACCAGGAGCCCATCATTCTTTTCATGGCGACGATCGGTCTGGCCTATTTCATGGAGGGCTTCGGGGACTTGATGTGGGGAGCCGACATCAAGAAACTTGATATCGGCATTCCGCAGGGTGGCAACCTCTGGATCGAGGAATCGACAGCCTTTCTGGGCGGTGATGACTTCTACGGTTTCTATCTCGACAACCTGGATATCTGGGCGAGTGTCGTTGCGGCGGTTCTCGTGACGGGCCTGGTCATTTTCTCCCAGTACACCAAGACGGGAAGGGCATTGCGCGCTGTTGCGGATGATCACCAGGCGGCGCTGTCTGTCGGTATCTCGTTGCGCGTCATCTGGGTTATCGTGTGGTCGATTGCCGGTTTTGTCGCGCTGGTTGCGGGGATCATGTGGGGTTCGAAGTCGGGGGTGCAGTTCTCGCTATCGCTGATTGCACTGAAAGCGCTTCCGGTGCTGATTCTAGGCGGGTTTACCTCAATTCCCGGAGCCATTATTGGCGGGTTGATCATCGGAGTCGGTGAGAAACTGTTCGAATTCCTGGTCGGGGCGCCCTTCCTGGGCGGTGCGACAGAGAACTGGTTCGCATATATGCTTGCGCTCGTGTTCCTCGTGTTCCGGCCTCAGGGTCTCTTCGGAGAGAAGATTATCGAGAGGGTCTGACGATGCTCTACCGTGAAGTCGGCGACTACAAGACGTCCTACGCGGCGGATCAGGCCACCTTTTCGGTAAACTTCGACCGTTGGTTCTATCATGCGGTCGTGGCCGCCGCGGTTCTTGTCGTTCCATTCGTCATCAACGACTATTGGGCCAATGCGGTGGTTCTTCCGTTCCTCATCTATTCGATCGCAGCGATCGGGCTGAACATCCTGACCGGTTATTGCGGGCAGGTGTCTCTCGGCACCGGTGGCTTCATGGCTGTCGGGGCTTACGCCTGTTACAAGCTGATGACCGCCTTTCCCGAGTTGAACATCTTTTTCTGCGTGCTGCTTTCCGGGGGCGTCACCGCGCTCGTGGGAGTGATTTTCGGGCTGCCGTCCCTCCGCATCAAGGGATTCTATCTCGCTGTCGCGACGCTGGCCGCGCAGTTTTTCCTTGTCTGGCTGTTCAACAAGGTCGCCTGGTTCTACAATTATTCCGCTTCGGGCCAAATCAGTGCGCCCGAGCGGACGGTGCTGGGATTCGAGATCACGGGACCAGAAGCCTTGCCGGCTTCTGCCTACCTGTTCTGCCTGGCCTTTGTCCTCGGCCTTGCGTGGATGGCCAGAAACATGACGCGCGGGAGCAATGGCCGCAGGTGGATGGCCATCCGGGACATGGACATTGCGGCAGAGATCATCGGGGTCAATCCGTTAAGCGCGAAACTCAGCGCATTCGCGGTCAGTTCCTTTTATGTCGGGATAGCGGGCGCCCTGTTCTTCAGCGTTTATCTCGGCGCCGTCGAAGTCACGGAGGCATTCGGGATTCAAAAGTCCTTCATTGTCCTGTTCATGATCATCATCGGAGGTCTGGGGTCGATTTTTGGCTCCTTTGCCGGAGCAGCTTTCATGGTTTTGCTGCCCGTGCTACTGAAGAATGTCATGGTGGGCCAGCTGGGCTGGGCAACGGATTTGGCGGCTCATTTCGAGTTTGCCATCGTGGGGGCGCTGATCGTGTTTTTCCTCATCGTAGAACCGCATGGCCTTGCCATGTTATGGAGAATCATCAAGGAAAAACTGAGGCTCTGGCCCTTTCCGCACTAGGGGCCTGTCGAATCTGCCGTTCGGGCAGCAGAGTTCAACCGTCCAAACAAGAGAGGAGAAAGACATGAAACTAAAGGGGTTCACGACACTTGCCGTCGTCGCGGCACTGGCCGCCGGGTCTGCGCCCGCGGCCGAACTGGTATTTCCGTCGCTCAGCTACCGAACCGGGCCGTATGCGCCGAACGGTATTCCGTTCGCCGACGGATATGCGGACTATTTCACCCTGGTCAACGAACGCGACGGCGGCATTGGCGGAATCAAGGTGCGGGTCGTGGAATGCGAAACCGCCTACAACACGGAAAAGGGTGTCGAGTGCTATGAAGCGACCAAGGGTGAAGGCGCACTCGTCTATCAGCCTCTTTCAACGGGTATCACCTACCAGCTGATTCCAAAGGTCACCGCGGACGACATTCCGATGCATTCCATGGGATATGGACGAACATCAGCTGCCAACGGCAAGATTTTCAGCCATATCTTCAATTATCCCGCCAACTACTGGGATGGCGCGAGCCATGGGATCAATCACATTCTCGATCTCAACGACGGCAACATCGAAGGCATGAGCATCACCCTACTGTATCACAATTCGGCCTACGGAAAGGAGCCGATCCGGACTCTCCAGGAGTTGACCAAGAAGCACGGATACGAATTGACCCTGTTGCCGGTTGACCATCCCGGCCAGGAACAGAAATCACACTGGCTGCAGATTCGCCGAGAGAAGCCTGACTACGTCCTGATGTGGGGTTGGGGTGTCATGAATCAGGTTGCCATCCAGGAAGCGGCGAATATCCGTTACCCGATGGAGAATTTCATCGGAGTCTGGTGGTCCGGATCCGAAAACGACACCTTGCCGGCGGGCGAAGCCGCACATGGTTACAAGTCGCTTGCGATTCACAACACCGGAAGCGATTACCCGGTGTATGACGACCTGCAGACCCATGTCCTGGACAAGGGACTCGCTGCAGGCACCGGTGACCAGATCGGACGGGTTCTCTACAACCGTGGATTCTATGCCGCGATGCTTGCTGTCGAAGCCGCAAAGACGGCGCAGGAAATCCACGGTGTCGCCGAAATCACCTCTGCGATGATGCGGGACGGGATGGAAGCACTTGTCATCGACGAGGAAAAGATGATCTCTCTCGGTATGCCGAACTTCGGCCCGAGTTTCGCCGTGTCGTGTGAAAACCACGGCGGCCCGGGCCTTGGCGCCGTCCAGCAATGGGATGCCCATGCGCAAACGTGGTCGTTGATCACTGACTTTGGCGTGTCCGACAAGGCGGTCGTTGATGCTCTCATTGAAGAGGATTCGGCCGCCTACGCGGCCGAAAACAACATCACGCCGCGTTGCAACTGAACTTCTGCCGCCGTTCTCTACGGGCGGCGGCACACGATTTCTTGCCGTCTCCCCGGCTGCCTGGCAGACGGGGAGTTCCGGGATTTCGGCAGTGTCGACGGGTTGATCCGCCGACGTTATCCCCGGATAACAGAAGACACCCATGATCTGGTTGATGCATGTCCCATACTGCTGATTCCGCCGGCGCCCGGGAGGTGCTCCTCGAAGTCAATAACATCGAGGTCATCTACAATCACGTCATCCTGGTTCTGAAGGGGATCAGCCTTTCGGTTCCAAAGGGGGGGATCACTGCGCTTCTCGGCGGCAACGGTGCCGGGAAGACGACGACACTCAAGGCCATTTCGAATCTCCTGCATTCGGAGCGAGGCGAAGTGACGAAGGGTTCGATCCTGTATCGGGGGCAGTCCGTCGCAGATCTCAGTCCTTCGGAGCTTGTTCGCCGCGGGGTCATCCAGGTGATGGAGGGCCGTCATTGTTTCGAGCACCTGACGGTAGAGGAAAACCTGTACACCGGGGCCTACACGAGGACTGATGGACGTGTCGCAATTCAGGCCGATCTCGACATGGTCTACCAGTATTTCCCCAGGCTGAAGGATCGCCGGAAAAGCCAGGCCGGGTATACTTCGGGTGGCGAACAACAGATGTGCGCCATTGGCCGGGCATTGATGTCACGACCGGAAACCGTACTTCTCGACGAGCCCTCGATGGGTCTCGCGCCGCAGCTTGTCGAGGAAATCTTCTGTATCGTGGGGGACCTTAACGAGAAGGAGGGTGTCTCCTTCCTTCTGGCGGAGCAGAATACGAACGTGGCCCTCAGATTCGCCGGGTATGGTTACATCCTCGAGAATGGCCGGGTGGTCATGGACGGGCCGGCATCGGACCTCAGGGAGAATCCGGACGTCAAGGAATTCTACCTTGGAATGTCGGAGCAGGGACGAAAAAGCTATCGGGATGTGCGGTCGTACAGGCGCCGCAAGCGATGGCTGAGCTGACAGCAAGAAAGCGGCGCAACGACGCATGGGACTCGTTGGTGTGCCGATGAGTCGATGACTGGTGCTGCGGGAGGCCGAAGTGAGGCCTGAAAGGCATGAAACTCGATCGTCCGATGAGCGGGCTGCCGACCTGGCGCGCGAGTTGCCGACCCTTATCGCGCATGCGCGAGACCGTGCCGATGCTTATGGAATCCTTCTGAAGGATGTCGATCCGGCGCGCATCATGTCCCGCGAGGCCCTTGCCTCGCTCCCGGTCACCAGGAAGTCCGATCTCATGCGCGCCCAGTCCCCCGGTGACCCTCTCGGGGGGTACGCCGCGCTCCCCGCCAATCGAATGGAACTCCTGTTCCAGTCGCCAGGTCCGATTTACGAGCCAGGACGGCGGACAGGTGACTGGTGGCGAATCGGCAGGTTTCTTCGCGCCTGCGGGATCGGCCCGGACGACATCATCCAGAATTGCCTGTCGTACCACCTGACTCCAGCGGGGATGATGATCGAATCCGCAGCGGCGGAAATCGGCGCCACGGTGGTCCCGGCCGGGACCGGACAGAGCGAACTCCAAGCAATGGCGGCGGCCTGTATCGGCGTCACTGCCTATGCGGGAACGCCGGACTTCCTGAAAGTGATCCTGGACAAGGGCGATGAACTCGGCCTGGACCTTGGGCGAATTCGCCGTGCCGCCGTCGGCGGTGGCGCCCTGTTCGCAAGCCTGCGCCAGGAATACGCCGATCGGGGAATCCTCTGTCTTCAATTCTACGGGACGGCGGATCTCGGGAACGTCGCCTACGAGAGCCCGGCGATGGAGGGCCTGATCGTTGATGAAGGAGTCGTTGTCGAAATTGTGACGCCCGGGACGGGGAACCCGGTGGCGGACGGAGAAGTGGGCGAAGTCGTGGTGACAACACTCAACCGGGACTATCCCCTGATCCGGTTTGCGACCGGAGACCTGTCTTCCGTCATGCCCGGCGAAAGCCCCTGCGGGCGAACCAACATGCGGATCAGCGGCTGGAAAGGGCGCGCTGACCAGACGACCAAGGTCAGGGGCCTGTTCGTCCGTCCGGAACAGGTTGCGCGTCTCGTCGAAAGCCATCCGGAAGTCATCCGTGCCCGGGTGGTCGTCGGGAGGGTTGACGAGCAGGATACGCTGGATGTCCACATCGAGTCCGAAGACGGAAACGTCGATACGGAGCGGGTCTCCGCGACCGTCCGCCAGGCATTGAAGCTGCGCGGGCGGATTCACGTGGAGCCCGCGGGAAGCCTTCCCAACGACGGCAAGATCATCGACGATCAAAGGCACTACGACGGGGCATGATCACCGCCGGCCGGCACGGCCAGCCGGACGGTCCCGTTGCATCCTTGCTGCTGTCGAGCGGGTTCCGGCTCAAATTCGGGAGAAGTCGCGATACAGGTCCCGACAGGCGGCAAGTTGCCCCATGATGGCGTCGGTTGTCGCGGAATCCAGGCTCATGTTCGGCGGGATTGTCCGGCTCCATCCGGGATCCCGCCTCAGGCGTGCGAGTACCGATTTTGTCCCGGAAACAGTGTCTGCGTTTGCAATGATCGTACGGACTCGTTCAATCTGATCATCGAGCCTGGCCTGGTCGCCGGCATCTCGTGCGCCCAGACGTTCCGCAACGAGTGGAGCGGAGACATTTGTCGTCGCTGAAATACATCCCCAACCACCGGCCGCAAGGTTGGAGACTGCCAATGGTTCGCTTCCGGAGAAAGCCTCGAAATCGTCGAACTCCCGGATGAACGATCGTGTATGGTTGAAATCGCCTCCGCTGTCCTTGATGCCCACGAATACGCCGGGAAACGCCTCGCGCAGACGTGCTGCGAGCGTCACGGTGATCGAGACCATGGACATCTGGGGTATGTGGTACAGGAAGATCCTGGGTTTCTGAGGCAGGAGGCGCTCGGCCACATGGGAATAATAGGCGAAAAGGCCGTCTTCGCCGGCATGGCGGTAGTAGAACGGCGGAAGCATGAGCAGGCCGTTGGCGCCGGCATCAAGCGCGGCCCTCGACACGGTAACCGTGTCGCCGAGGGATGTTGATCCGGTGCCGAAGATGACCCGCTCCATGGGAAGACCGGCTTCGGTCAACCCGGCAATCACGCTTGTTCGGTCGGACAGCGAGAGCGAGTTGGCTTCCCCTGTCGTTCCGAGCGGCGCCAACCCGTCGCACCCGTTGGCGAGAAGCCATCGACAGTGATCGACAAGCCTCGGCATGTCAGGCCTGAAGTCGGGCGTTACAGGTGTCGCAACCGCGGAATAAACGCCTTTGGGCGCCGGTGGTCGTGTCATGATCGTATCTTGCTTCCGTAGATGGCGGATTCCGTTGCAACTCGCCGGCGTCCCCGTTCACGGTCGGAACACCGTCACCGTGGCAGTTTACCGGTCGCGTCAGCCCGACGGCATTGCACCTGTTAGGTCCCGGAATATTTTGACCGTGAATGGCCGGTTTGTCCCGCATTCCCTGCCAACGGATTTTTCAGTGATTCAGGGACAGTTCGGGACAAGGATTCTTCACCAAGCAGCACCCACCCCCGCGCAGTGTCGTCCTGTCGCGAAAGCAAAGGTCGTGTTTGATTGTACCGTCCGGAGATGTGATCCGGACAGTCTCGGAGTTCTGCTGGCGCACCAAACAGCTCGGCTACTAGGTAATCAGGACGGTTGAAATCGGGGAAATCGCGAAACTCCGCGGAATCAATGAGATAGTGGTTTTTCTATTCAAGAGCTTTTGCACATCGAAACCAAATGCTATCGGTACTCCGAAATGCTGGGGACGGCGCGTCGTGTTTTTCGTCGATTGCCGTTCTCTTGCGGCGTTCGATGCCGGATCGGGCAGGAAAGTCGTGTCAGATGTCTCAACGATGTCATCCCGAAACCCGGCCTAATATTGAAGCGGGAAACGCCGGCAACCGGCACCATCACTGGAAGATCGACCATGGGACTTCTTACAACCTGCATTGGCGCATATCCCAAACCTAGCTATGTGCCGATGCGCGACTGGTTCCAGATCGAACACGGGCTCACCGACGCGTCCGGCGACATAACACGCCGTGCCAACACGATCATGGCGGACTCCGAAACCGAAGCGCTCTACCGTAAGGCCACCAGGGCGGCCGTCGCCGATCAGGTGGCTTGCGGCATCGACATCCCGACCGACGGCGAGCAGCGGCGTGAGAACTACATCCACTACCACTGCCGCCACCTGACGGGATTTGACTTCAGGAACCTGACGGCATTGAGCGTGCGTGACGGGGCATACCGGGCCGAGTTGCCCACCATCCGGGGCAAGATCGAACCACACGGTGAGCATTTTCTCGACCGCGACTTTCGGGTCGCGCAGACTTGCACGGACCGGCCGGTGAAAATCACCGTCCCGGGGCCCACCACCATCATGGATACCTGTGCCAATACGTACTACGACGACCCGAAGACGCTCGCTATCGATCTGGCAGGGGCGCTCAATTTCGAGATCCGCGCACTGGCCGCGGCCGGGTGCAAGAACATCCAGATCGACGAACCACTGTTTGCGCGCAACGTGGAATTGGCGCTGGAATTCGGAATCGAATGCGTCGACCGCTGTTTCGACGGCGTGCCGGAAGATGTTAACCGGGTCATGCACATGTGTTGCGGATATCCGGATCACCTGGATGACGAGGAATACCACAAGGCCGATCCCATGGCCTATTTCCGGTTAGCGCGCGCCGTCGACCGCTCATCTGTCCACCAGGTTTCCATCGAGGATGCCCACTGCAACAACCGTCTTGCCCTGCTCGAGGAATTCCGCGAATCGACCGTCATTCTCGGAGCGGTTGCTATCGCCCGGAGCAGAATCGAACAGGAAACGGAAATTGCTGCGCGTCTGTCTTCAACGCTCGACCACATTGACAGGAGCCGCCTGATGGTTGCACCCGATTGCGGCCTGGCCATGCTCGGGCGGGACCTGGCGATTGCCAAGCTGAAAGCCATGTGCAGCGCCGCGAAGAGCGTGTAGCGCTTGGGTCGACCCGAAGCGATGCGTAAACGGGCGCGTTCGGCGTCGCCGATGTCGTGGACGAAAACAAGTCAGCCGAAACGCGGACGTCCTTTTGCGGACGTGATTCTCTTGCCAATCTGGCGCATCTCATGACGATGTCTGCCCTGCGGCGGGAAATGTCCTCTCGCTCGCATGGGAGGCGAAACTGTCCCGTTACTGGCGATCACATCGTATATGCCGACTGGTTCCGGTCAGTACGCCAGAGACACAAGGGTACGTGTTCGGGAGAGCGGCCGTTTTCTCATTATTCTCGATCGTGATCGCGATCAGGCCGGCAACCGTTCCTCCCTGTCGGCCGACCAGGTGGACCGCACCGTCCATCGTACCAACGGTTTCGCCCCACTGGTCGACGAATTGCACCCGCGTGCATGCAACGAATGCGGGATTTCGCATCTCGAACTCCAGCGTCCTGATCGATACCACCGCCACCGTTACCTTCTCCAAACACACCGTTGCCGCCAATTTCGGGTGACGGGCGCACAACCCGATGATGATCAACACCGGCTTCGCCGGCACGGAGACGGCGGTGCCATGGCTCGAAGAACGGCCCTGAAGCTGGAATTCGGACCGTGAATTGCCTCGTCCTTCACACTTCCCCAACACGTGGAATTCAGATTTGGAGGTGGCAGGGCGCTGTAGGCGCTGTTTGCCGACGGTATTGAAGTGCTGGCTTCGCTGGGTCTGGTCAATGAGAAGGCGGCTCACGCCTTATTGCTGGAATTTTTCTTGGGTAAGGGTTCGTTGCGAAACAGGCGAATCGTTTGCTCATTGGGGGATTCCCCCTGGAGTCGAAATGTGATTCACTTGTGGCATGGATACGATCGAGACCATCCGGCGCCGGTTCGAGGCCCTGTCGCCGCATCTGGATGAGAAGAGCCTCCGTCTGTTCGTTGCCTCCGAGACCCTGCCCCTTGGCCGTGGCGGTGTGACCCTGGTCTCGACGGCGACGGGTTTCGCTCGTTCGACCATTTACCGTGGTCTTGCGGAACTCGGGGAGGAGCCGGAGCCATCAGGCCGTGTTCGGCGTCCCGGCGGGGGTCGCAAGCCTGCGGTCGAGGTCCAGGACGGCCTTGAGGAGGCGCTCGATGCGCTCGTGGAGCCGGTTGTCCGGGGAGACCCCGAGCGTCCGCTGCGGTGGATTTCGAAGAGCCTGCGTCATGTTTCCGCTGCGCTTTCCGATCAGGGCTTCTCGGTGTCCCATACCCTGGTGGGCCGTCTTCTGAAGCAGCAGGGCTACACGCTTCAGGGGAATGCGAAGAACCGCGAGGGTGCGGACCATCCGGATCGGGATGCACAGTTCCACCACATCAACGATCAGGTTGCGGCGTTTGCACAAGCCGGGCAGCCGGTGATCTCCGTGGACACCAGGAAGAAGGAACTGGTGGGGGATTTCAAGAACTCGGGTCGTGAGTGGCGTCCGAAAGGGTCCCCCGAGGAGGTCCGCGTCCATGACTTTGCGGACAAGGAGCTTGGCAAGGCGATCCCCTATGGGGTCTATGACGTGATCAACAATGTCGGCTGGGTCAATGTCGGGATCAGCTGCGATACATCCACATTTGCGGTCGAGAGCATCCGGCGCTGGTGGGACCGCCTGGGGAAGGAGCGATACCCCGGGGCCCGCAAGCTGCTCATCACCGCCGACTGCGGCGGCTCCAACGGGGTGCGGATCCGGTTATGGAAGGTCGAACTGCAGAAGCTCGCACGCGAACTCGGCATCGAGATCAGCGTGTGCCACCTGCCGCCCGGGACCAGCAAATGGAACCGCATAGAGCACAAGCTCTTTTCCTTCATCAGCCAGAACTGGCGCGGCAAGCCCCTGTACAGCCTCACCACCATCATCAACCTGATCGGCTCCACCACGACCGGCACGGGACTGAAGGTCTATTGTGACAGGGACACGAACGATTACCCGACCGGCATCAAGATCAGCAAAGCGGAGATGGCGGCCCTGGATATCCGGCGCGCCGACGTCCATGGCGACTGGAACTACACCTTGCTTCCAACCCCCGACAACGTATCGGGTATTTCGTGACGGACCCTAAGCTGGTTGGCGCGAGAGGACGGCGTGATCGTTACAAGGTTCGCGGGACGGAGTTCAGGTCGAAATTCCCCGATGCGACGGATCTTTCTGGTGCCGACTTTCCGATGCCCGCCTTGGGAGGTGTCTTCAAGCGCAAGAAGGCGAGGACAGCGCTGTGAATCCTCGACTGCCTGTTGGGCGACAACCATCGATTCCGAAAACGCCAATCAGGCTGGAAGGTGGCCGGGCCCAGAGGGATGGAGTAGCATGACTGCAGGCAGTGGAAACGTGCGGCGCAACAGGTGACATCGATTTGAATATAAGGTGGAATGGTGATGCGAAACGTGACCCTGATCCCTGGAGGAACCCGATGAACATGAATCCTGATCTCGCCGAACTCAAGAAACGACACGAAGAACTGTCGAGTGAAATCGAAGCCATCGAACGGCGGCCGGGATACGAACATTTGGAGGTTGTGGCACTGAAGAAACAAAAACTTCGGATCAAGGAAGAAATCGCGCGGCTGTCCGACGAGAATCCCGACACGTCGTGATCCCGTCCGAAGGCGGTTCCTGTCGAAAGGAATCCATCCGCAGTTTCGATCTGCGTTCCCTTGAGAAAACCGTACACGCTGGATGTCCACATCGAGTCCGAAGACGGAAACGTCGATACGGAGCGGGTCTCCGCGACCGTCCGCCAGGCATTGAAGCTGCGCGGGCGGATTCACGTGGAGCCCGCGGGAAGCCTTCCCAACGACGGCAAGATCATCGACGATCAAAGGCACTACGACGGGGCATGATCACCGCCGGCCGGCACGGCCAGCCGGACGGTCCCGTTGCATCCTTGCTGCTGTCGAGCGGGTTCCGGCTCAAATTCGGGAGAAGTCGCGATACAGGTCCCGACAGGCGGCAAGTTGCCCCATGATGGCGTCGGTTGTCGCGGAATCCAGGCTCATGTTCGGCGGGATTGTCCGGCTCCATCCGGGATCCCGCCTCAGGCGTGCGAGTACCGATTTTGTCCCGGAAACAGTGTCTGCGTTTGCAATGATCGTACGGACTCGTTCAATCTGATCATCGAGCCTGGCCTGGTCGCCGGCATCTCGTGCGCCCAGACGTTCCGCAACGAGTGGAGCGGAGACATTTGTCGTCGCTGAAATACATCCCCAACCACCGGCCGCAAGGTTGGAGACTGCCAATGGTTCGCTTCCGGAGAAAGCCTCGAAATCGTCGAACTCCCGGATGAACGATCGTGTATGGTTGAAATCGCCTCCGCTGTCCTTGATGCCCACGAATACGCCGGGAAACGCCTCGCGCAGACGTGCTGCGAGCGTCACGGTGATCGAGACCATGGACATCTGGGGTATGTGGTACAGGAAGATCCTGGGTTTCTGAGGCAGGAGGCGCTCGGCCACATGGGAATAATAGGCGAAAAGGCCGTCTTCGCCGGCATGGCGGTAGTAGAACGGCGGAAGCATGAGCAGGCCGTTGGCGCCGGCATCAAGCGCGGCCCTCGACACGGTAACCGTGTCGCCGAGGGATGTTGATCCGGTGCCGAAGATGACCCGCTCCATGGGAAGACCGGCTTCGGTCAACCCGGCAATCACGCTTGTTCGGTCGGACAGCGAGAGCGAGTTGGCTTCCCCTGTCGTTCCGAGCGGCGCCAACCCGTCGCACCCGTTGGCGAGAAGCCATCGACAGTGATCGACAAGCCTCGGCATGTCAGGCCTGAAGTCGGGCGTTACAGGTGTCGCAACCGCGGAATAAACGCCTTTGGGCGCCGGTGGTCGTGTCATGATCGTATCTTGCTTCCGTAGATGGCGGATTCCGTTGCAACTCGCCGGCGTCCCCGTTCACGGTCGGAACACCGTCACCGTGGCAGTTTACCGGTCGCGTCAGCCTGACGGCATTGCACCGCTTTGGCAGGACATGCATTATTGCACCAAGACTTCGAAAACAATTGGCGGCGGCGAAAACCGTGCCGCACCCGATGAACACGAGGATGGCATGCAAACGGAGACGACTGCATTTTTTGACGACGCGACCAACACGGTTTCCTATCTCGTTTGCGATGGCGAAACGGATTCATGTGCGATTGTCGACAGCGTGCTTGACTTCGATTTCGCATCCGGTCGCACGTCGACCGCGTCAGCAGACAGGATCGTGGAGGCAATCAAGTCGCGCCGGGTGAAGCTGGAGTGGATCCTTGAGAGTCACGTTCACGCCGATCACTTGTCGGCTGCTCCGTACATTCAGCAGCAACTGGGCGGGAAAATCGGAATCGGCGGAAACGTCACGATTGTGCAGGACAAGTTCGGAAAGATCTTCAATGAGGGAACCGAGTTCGAACGCGATGGCAGCCAGTTCGATCGATTGTTTCGGGAAGGGGACACGTTCCGGATCGGAAAGCTGGAATGCTCGGTCCTGGAAACTCCCGGGCATACCCCGGCGTGCCTGACATATGTGATCGGGGATGCGGCTTTCGTGGGTGATACGATGTTCATGCCTGACTTCGGGTCGGCGCGAGCGGATTTTCCCGGGGGATCGGCCGGGGATCTCTTCGATTCAATTCAGAAGATTCTTTCGCTGCCCGATGACACGCGGATTTTCGTCGGGCACGATTACAAGGCGCCGGGAAGGAACGAATTTGCCTGGGAGACGACCGTAGGCGAGCAAAAGGAAAAGAACGTGCACTTCGGCGGCGGTTGCTCGCGGGAGGAGTTCGTCAGACTTCGCACCGAGCGCGATCAGACATTGTCAATGCCTCAACTGATCATTCCGTCGATCCAGGTCAACATGCGGGCCGGGAACATGCCGGAGAAGGATGAGCACGGCAGGACATTCCTGAAAGTCCCGGTTGACAGTCTGTAGTCAGTTCATCAGGTCGTGATGCCTGTTCGTTGAAGGATAATCTTTGCCCTGCTTTGGCACGGTGCGAATGATCGCGTCAAAATCCGCGATGAACAACGAGGAATTGCCATGCAGCTTCAGGTATTCGTGGAAGATCACGTCTACTCCCCGGGGTTCATCGCAGGCGCTTTGCGCACGACCAAGTCGGAAATTGCCGGTACGCTCGGCCATGGAAAGGATGCGTTTTCGGGCGGCTCACGGATTCGGGCACGCAAGACTAGGGTCCGTCTCGGGCGGATGCCGGAAATCCTGAGTCACGTCGAAGCCGTGACCGGGTCAACGTTCGCGGCGTACGCGGCGTACGCATGGTTCCGCGGAGAACCGCTGCCGGGATTCGGCATGGCGACGCCCGACCTGTTGGTCCGCGATGGCAACGCAGACCAGGTCCACGCCGATCTCGACCGGGTCATGGCCGGAGGCTATGCCTGAGCATCCTGCCTCGTGATGCTGTTCCGCCGGACGGTCTGCCGGACACGCAATCCGCGGTGGTCCAGGGTATCGCTCTCCGGTTAAGACGCCCGGCGTCATTGCGGCCGTTTCAAACGGCCCGGAATCCCGGCGCTCTACACCTCCCGCCTCACAGGCCCTGGCCGATCGCCTGGCCAAAACGGGTTGTGGCGGAATGCTGGTCCGAATCTTCGCGGCGGGATCCCAGGTCCGATGATATGAATCGTGCCCTGGATCTGGTGTTCGACTGCCTGTCCCGAGCCATCCTGATGAAGATGATGACCGATTTTGAAGGGGCTGACATAAAGTCAGATCGTGAAGTCATTCCCGATTCTGGACAGGGAGGACCAGGCCGGGAGTATCCGAAAATCCGGGATGTTCTGGTCGCGATTCGGTCCCTGACTTGTCTTGCAGGTGTTTTTCCGGCGAGTTTTTGGCAGGGTTAGCGCCGGTTCCCGGGTGTCCTCGCCGAATTGCGCAGAACCATTTGGGTTGCCCGGAACGGACTGTTTGCCGGATCC
Source organism: Paracoccaceae bacterium (assembly GCA_963664045.2). Taxonomy (GTDB): domain Bacteria; phylum Pseudomonadota; class Alphaproteobacteria; order Rhodobacterales; family Rhodobacteraceae; genus JAPPHA01. The sequence continues at coordinate 787,918 of CAXXGT010000013.1, forward strand.
GCGGGATTCCGGTCGGTGTTAGGGACGTCAGCCCTGACGTGCCTTGAAACGACGCTGTGTCTTGTTGATCACGTAAACGCGCCCTTTGCGTCTGACGATCCGGCAATCACGATGGCGCGATTTACTCGATCTCAGGGAATTCCTGACTTTCATCGGTGTTCTCCTGTTTTCGTGCCGATCACCAAAGGCAGGCCCGGGATATGGTGGGCGTAACTGGGATTGAACCAGTGACCCCTTCGATGTCAACGAAGTGCTCTCCCGCTGAGCTATACGCCCCTTTGTCCCACGAGCCGTAGGCAGGGAATGAACCTGCCCTATAGTCGGCGGCAGGCACGGAATCAAGCGATTCGAAGAGTGTAGCGCCCAATTCTCGTTTTGGTAGGCCCGTCTCCTGAATCCAGGATCGGGTTTGCTTTCGGGTTTCAGCTTCGTCTTCTCCGCGCGCGCCGTGGTTGAAGTCATGCTCGAGGTGATAGGCATGATGCGTGAGCACCTGGAATGTCTTGCTCTCCTTCCAGCGGGCCAGGCAATGGCTTCCTGCCCGATTTGTCCCCGGTCCGGAAAGACCGCTCGCCGCCGCGGATGAGCACCCGTCGCGCCAATCCCGGGAACTCCGCGTTCGCTCGCAGTCCCTGCAACATGCCGGTGTGATAGCGGGGCCGGGAATTGACCTCGATCGCCGCCAGTTTGGCGCCCCGGCGGAACAGGAAGTCGACCTCAGCCTGGTTTGAGGATGCGGTGCCCAATAGTGCAACTCGTCGAATAACCCGCCGTCTTCGCCGAACGCCCTCAGGAGATGCAGGATCCAGCCTTCCAGCAGCGCGCCGCGTTCCTCGGGCGCGATCGGTCCGTGGAGCTTCTTCACCGCGCGAACCAGGCCCGGGTCGACCCAGCAAGGCTTCGGATGGTTGCGTTCGCGTGCCCGCAGCCGCGGCTGAAATGCCGGGAGGCGGAATGCAAGCAAGGTGTCTTCGAGGATGTCCAGGTAACCCTGCACCGTCGTTCGCGCGACGCGGCATTCGCGCGCAAATCCCGAATCATTGACGATTTGGCCTTGATAGAGGGCTGCAATCGGCAGGAAGCGTGCGAACCCCGGAAGGTTACGGACCAGCCCCTCCGCCCGGACCTCTTCGCGAATGTAGAGCCGGACGTAGCTCTCGAGCACCGGGCGCCGGTCTTCCGCGACCCAGACCAGGGGAATGGTTACCGTATCGAGGGCGGTATCGAGGTCGAAGTCGACGCCGAGTTCATCAGGGGTCATGGGATGCATCGTCTTGTGAAGCGCACGGCCGGCAAGCAGGTTGACGCCGGGAGCCTTGAGCTTTCGCGCACTCGACCCCAGCAGGGCGAATTTGAGCTGTCGATCCTCGATGTGCCGGTGCACTTCGTTGAGCAAATTGGGAAGACGCTGGATCTCGTCGACTACCACCCAGCTTCCCGGTGCCGCCGCCTGGAAATCGGCTGCGAAGAGGGACGGAGCGGCAAGGTAGTCCCGGTCACGGGCCTCGTTGAGGAGGTTGATTCGTGGCGCATCCGGAAACTGTGGAATCGCGTTCAATATTGACCCACTTTCGGGGTGAATCGCGTTCAAAATTGACCCACCCCTGATCCGATGGAAACGACTGCCTCGCAACGATTCAGCGAGGCAGAAGAGATGGTGTCAGTGGAGACGATCGGCAAGATTCGGCGTGCATGGCACGTTCAAGGGAAGTCCATTCGATCGATTGCGAAGTCGATGGGCGTGTCGCGCAACACGGTTCGCAAGGTGTTGCGCTCCGAGGAGTCGGCGCCGCAGTACCGGCGTCCGGACCAGCCTCATCGGAAGCTCGGCGACTTCATTCCGGAGCTCGAGCGGAAGCTGGAGGCCAACAAGCAGAAGAAGAAGCGGCGTGACCGCCTGAGCATGAAGCGGATCTGGCGGGATCTCGCGGACCAGGGATGCGATGCGAGCTACAGCGCCGTCTGCCGCTACGCGGCGGCCTGGAGCCGGCGCCAGGGCGGCGGCGTGTCGGGCGCCCACGTTCCCCTGGAGTTCGATCCCGGCGAGGCCTTCCAGTTCGACTGGAGCCATGAATGGGCGGTCATCGGCGGCACGACGGTGCGGCTCAGGGTGGCGCACATGCGCCTGTGCCACAGCCGCATGAGCTTTGTGCGGGCGTATCCGCGCGAGACCCAGGAGATGGTCTTCGACGCCCACAACCGGGCGTTCCGGCTGTTCGGAGGTTCCTGCCAGCGCGGCATCTACGACAATATGAAGACGGTGGTCGACGTCATCTTCGCGGGGCGGACGCGCAAGTTCAACGCCCGTTTCCTGGAGATGTGCGGGCACTTCCTCGTGGATCCGGTGGCATGCACGCCGAACGCGGCGTGGGAGAAGGGCCAGGTCGAGAACCAGGTCCGCGACATTCGCGAGCGGCTGTTCCGCGAGCCTCCGCGCTTCGTAAGCGGGTAAACGGCGACGTCTGTTGATTTCGCCTGGTTTCTGGTTTCGTCCTGTCGGCTGCGGCCGATCCTGCGGCCTGACATTCTCCAATTTGCTGCTGCTGCGCCGTTTTTTCCGTTTGACACGATAGGGCGCCGGGGCTATTCCCGGCGAATCAAGACGAATCATCGGGGAGAACGGCCATGGGCGCATGGTTTGGATCGAAAGCGACCTCTGGTCTTTGCCAACCGCTCATCGCGATGTGTCCGCCGCATGTCGCATATATTGAGACACATCTTGGGGGCGGCGCCATCATGAAGCGCAAGCCTCCGGCGCTCAGGAACATCGGCATCGATCTCAACCGCCGGGCCATCGACACCTTCAGCTGCGCCTATCCGGTCGAGCTTCACCATGGTTGCTGCCACGCGTTCCTGTCTGATTTCGACTTCGACGGCCGCGAGCTGGTCTATGCCGACCCGCCCTACGTGCAGTCTGCGCGCAAGTCGCAGCGCCGCTACCGTTACGACTATACGGACGCCGACCATGTGGAGCTTCTCGGCATCCTGAAGTCGCTGCCCTGTTCGGCGATGGTCTCCGGCTATCCGTCCCGGCTCTACGACGAACACCTCTCCGACTGGCATTCGCTGGAGATCCAGGTCAACAACCAGTCCTGCATCGTCACCGAGAAGCTGTGGTTCAACTTCGCGCCCGACCGGGTGCACTGGGCGGCCTTCGCCGGACGGAATTTCACCCACCGTCAGACCGTCAAGCGCAAGGCGGCGAGCTGGGGGCGGCGCTACGCGGCGATGCCCCGGGGCGAGCGCCTGGCGGTGCTGGCGGCGATCATGGCGGAGGAGGCGGAGGAATGAGCGGGATCGACCCTCACGACCCGGATGCGGTCCGCCAGAGGCTCGACGGGCTCCATGCGGAGTTCGCGGGGCTGGGCGGCGGCGGCCTGCTGCGGGGGGCTGTCTCCCTGTTCAGGGAGTTGTTCGGGCTTGCCGGGACGCAGTCGACGATCATTGCCGCGCTACAGGACAAGCTCACCGAGGAAGTGGCGAAGAACAGTGCGCTTCGCGACCAGCTCGCCCGCTACGAGCGCCAGCAGTACGGCCGGCGCTCGGAGAAGCGCCGCAACGCCGACGCCGCCTCCGATGGCGCCGCATCGCCGGATGCCGGGGAGGATGAGCCCGAAGCCGAAAGGAAAGGCGAGGCCGAAAAGAAAGCCGAAAAGAAGCCCCGGGGCGGCGTCAACGGGCGCAAGAAGGATCGTGGCGATGCCGTCAACGGCACCGGGCTGCGCTTCGGCCCCGAGGCGACGGTGATCGACATCGACGTGATGCCGCCGGAGATCGAGGGGCTGGCGGAGGGTGAATACGACATCATCTCCGAGCGGGTGTGCTGCAAGCTGGCATCGGTGCCGATCCGCCACGTGGTGCTGCGTTACCATTACAAGAAGGCGAAGATCAGATCCTCCGGCGCCCTGGTCTGCGCCCCGGCCGTCGAGGGCGTGTTCAAGAGCTCCTGCGCCGATGTGAGCTTTATCGCCGGAATGCTGGTCGACAAGTTCGCCTGGCATCTCCCCCTCTACCGCCAGCACCAGATGCTGGCCGAGAGCGGGATCACCGTCAGCCGCAAGTCCCTGAGTGGCTGGGCCAACCGGGCGATCTCGCTGCTGGAGCCGGTGTTCGAGGCCCAGTGCCGCTCGGTTCTGGAAAGTTCCGTCATCGTCATGGACGAGACGCCGGTGCGGGCCGGGCGCGACCCGGACAGGCCGGGCAAGATGAAACAAGAGCGCCGAGCTAACTGGCGCTGGGGTAGCCGGTGAAAGTCCGGCAGGAAGGAGAGGCTAACCACCACTTCCACCGCGAGCCGTGCGCGTGCATCCGCGAGGGTGCACGTGAAGCGTCGGTAGCGGCGCGTGTGGCCAGGATGATTGAGCAACGAAAATCTTATCATTCGGAGTGCCGAGGTTCTTTGTTTGACCGAAGGCAACACCTGTAGGACCGCCATGGTGAGGGACTGCCGGGCTCCGCGCTGTCAAAGGAATCCAGGGACGCACGTACACCCCACGCCGGGACTCGGGAGGGCTTCAATCTGCCCCGGCAGTCGTGCCGAGGCCGCGGAAGAAAGGAGATAGTCTGAATCGATGACGAACGGATTGAAGCAATCGGATCCGGCCATAGTACC
>CAXXGT010000014.1:0-839795 GCA_963664045.2 Paracoccaceae bacterium
TGTCGATGCTGCCGGTCATCGGGTTGTCGGCGAAGAGGTCCTTCCACAGGCGTGGCGTCAGTTCGTGGACCCGGTTGGCCGGATGGGTGTCGATGCGCTGGAAGACATCGCCCAGATAGGTTGCAGGGCTGATCCCGAGCAGGAAACAGGTGGCGACGAGGCTGTTGACGATCCCGACGTTCCGTGCGCCGGATTCCGTCCAGGAAAAAAGCCAGTTCTTCTGTCCCAGCTTGATGCGGCGCAGTGCGCGCTCGACACCATTCGAGTCGATCGGCACCAACGGGTCTTCGAGGAACACCTCGAGGGCCTGCTGGCGTTCGACGGCGTAGGTGACCGCCCGGCGGATCGGGTGCTTCGGCGTCAGCGCCGGGTCCCCGAGCGTCCGCTCACACCATTGCCAGAAGGCGTCGACCAGCAGGCGGGTGCGGGTGCGCCGCGCCTCCAGGCGTTCAGGCGGCGGCCGGGTACGGAATTCCTTCTCGATCCCGTACATGCCCCCGATCAGATCCAGCGCCTTCCCGGCGAACACCGGATGGTTGTCCAGCTGCTCCTCGAAATTGCGCCTCGTATGCGCCCAGCAATTTTGCTGCCTCACCGCCTCCCCCCGCGCCTCGGCGTAAGCCGCGTAGGGCGCCGTAGCCGTCGCTGACCAGCGTGCCCTCGAAATCGCCGAGGAACCGCGCGACATGGTGGTGGGCGCGGGAGGGCGCGAAGTGGAACACCACTTCGTCCCGGTCGCCGAGCACCGGCCAGTAGTAGCAGTCGCGGTAGGGACACCGGTTGCCCGACGCCCCCCGCACAGATCCCCGCATGCCCGTTAAGGCACGAGGCTCCTACCTCGGGTGATTGCCGGCAAACCGTCTGTCCGGCCATGGGTGCACGGTCCGCAGCGGAGGCCAGAAGACCGCCGCCAGCAGGTCGACCTTGCCCCAGGGAAGGCGGTCCTTCTGCGACCGGCGGCGCAAGACGCGCAGCCAAAGTCGCTTGAGACGGTGCCCGAACGTCTGGAGGGATCGGGAGCTGGTCGGGACCGCGTAGTAACGCAGCCAACCGCCCACAACCCGACCAAGCCATATGGCGACCTCGTAGATGTTGTCGTGCATCCGTTGACGCAGTTCGGCCTCGATGCGTTTCAGGGTCCGGGTGACACGCTTCCTGATCGGCTTGCGCCCCAGTCCGAAACGTCCCTTCCGCGTGGTCCGGCAGTAATGCGTGAACCCGAGGAAGTCGAAGGTCTCGGGACGCCGCTCTCCCCGTGCCCGGCGGTTCGCCATGGCGAACCGGCCGAACTCGATGAGCCGCGTCTTGTCCGGGTGCAATTCGAGTGAGAACGCGGCCAGCCTGTCCTTCAGATCGCACAGGAACCGTTCTGCATCCCGCTTGTACTGGAACCCGACCACGAAGTCGTCGGCATAGCGCACGATAATCGTCTCGCCACGGGCGATCCGGGCGCGCCATTTCCTCTGGAACCAGAGATCAAGGACGAAGTGCAGGTAGATGTTCGCCAGAATCGGCGACACACTTGAGCCCTGGGGGGTTCCCCGCAGGGTGTCCCACCATTCGCCCTCTTCCATGACGCCGGCGCCAAGCCACTTGGAGATCAGCCGGATGACCCGCCGATCCCCGATCCGGTGCTCCACGAACCTGATGAGCCAGCTTCGATCCAACCGATCGAAAAAGGCCTTAACGTCCGCGTCGACAATCCAGTTGACCTTGCGCCGTTCTATCCCGTACGCCAGCGCGTCGAGCGCGTCATGCGCACCGCGACCGGGTCGGAACCCATAGCTGAACCCGAGGAATTCCGGCTCGAATATCGGCACAAGGATGGTCTCCGCCACCGCAGTCTGGACGATCTTGTCCTCCAGTGCCGCAATGCCGAGCGGTCGTGTTCCCCCGTCCGGTTTGGGTATCTCTACCCGCCGGGACGGAAGCGCCCGGTACGCCCCGCTGTGAACACGGTCGTGCAGGTCGAGCAGGCGCTCTTCCAGTCCGTTCCCGTATTCCTCCCATGTCACCCCGTCCACGCCTGCCGCCGCATCCTTCTTCAGCATGAAGTAGGATGCTTCGAGCGCGTCCGTCGTGATGTGGTGCAGGAGCGCAGTGAGCTTCTCCTTCGGTTTCCTCGTGGCTGCTTGCCGTATCCGCTCAGCCGCCTGTGACATGCGATCCCGGCCCTGTGTCCGGTGCGTGCTTTGGCCTCGCGGATTCCCCTTGGTTCCGGCCCTTCCCTCCATCGGCTCCGCAGGAACTGACGTTCCCTTGTTCGCCGACTTCACCGGTACTATGGCCGGATCCGATTGCTTCAATCCGTTCGTCATCGATTCAGACTATCTCCTTTCTTCCGCGGCCTCGGCACGACTGCCGGGGCAGATTGAAGCCCTCCCGAGTCCCGGCGTGGGGTGTACGTGCGTCCCTGGATTCCTTTGACAGCGCGGAGCCCGGCAGTCCCTCACCATGGCGGTCCTACAGGTGTTGCCTTCGGTCAAACAAAGAACCTCGGCACTCCGAATGATAAGATTTTCGTTGCTCAATCATCCTGGCCACACGCGCCGCTACCGACGCTTCACGTGCACCCTCGCGGATGCACGCGCACGGCTCGCGGTGGAAGTGGTGGTTAGCCTCTCCTTCCTGCCGGACTTTCACCGGCTACCCCAGCGCCAGTTAGCTCGGCGCTCTTGTTTCATCTTGCCCGGCCTGTCCGGGTCGCGCCCGGCCCGCACCGGCGTCTCGTCCATGACGATGACGGAACTTTCCAGAACCGAGCGGCACTGGGCCTCGAACACCGGCTCCAGCAGCGAGATCGCCCGGTTGGCCCAGCCACTCAGGGACTTGCGGCTGACGGTGATCCCGCTCTCTGCCAGCATCTGGTGCTGGCGGTAGAGGGGGAGATGCCAGGCGAACTTGTCGACCAGCATTCCGGCGATAAAGCTCACATCGGCGCAGGAGCTCTTGAACACGCCCTCGACGGCCGGGGCGCAGACCAGGGCGCCGGAGGATCTGATCTTCGCCTTCTTGTAATGGTAACGCAGCACCACGTGGCGGATCGGCACCGATGCCAGCTTGCAGCACACCCGCTCGGAGATGAGCTCGAACTCGTCCGCCGCCAGCCCCTCGATCTCCGGCGGCATCACGTCGATGTCGATCACCGTCGCCTCGGGGCCGAAGCGCAGCCCGGTGCCGTTGACGGCATCGCCACGATCCTTCTTGCGCCCGTTGACGCCGCCCCGGGGCTTCTTTTCGGCTTTCTTTTCGGCCTCGCCTTTCCTTTCGGCTTCGGGCTCATCCTCCCCGGCGTCCGGCGATGCGGCCCCGTCGGAGGAGGCGCCATCGGAGGAGGCGCCGGAGTTGCGGCGCTTCTCCGAGCGCCGGCCGTACTGCTGGCGCTCGTAGCGGGCCAGCTGGTCGCGAAGTGCACTGTTCTTCGCCACTTCCTCGGTGAGCCTGTCCTGCAGTGACCCGACGAGCGCCGACAGCGTCCCGGCGAGCCCGAACAACTCCCTGAACAGGGCCGCGGCACCCCGTAGAAGACCACCGCCCGAGCCCAGCCCCGCGAACTCCGAGCGGAGCCCGTCGAGCCGCCGGCGAACCACCTCCGGGTCGTGAGGGTCGATCCCGCTCATTCCTCCGCCTCCACAGCCATGATCGCCGCCAGGACCGCCAGGCGCTCGGACCGGGGCATCGCCGCGTAGCGCCGCCCCCAGCTCGCCGCCTTGCGCTTCACCGTCTGGCGATGGGTGAAGTTGCGCCCGGCGAAGCGCGCCCAGTGGACCCGGTCCGGTTCGAAGTTGAACCACAGCTTCTCGGTGACCACGCAGGACTGGTTGTTGACCTGAAGCGCGATCGAGCGCCAGTCGGACAGGTGTTCGTCGTAGAGCCGGCTCGGATAACCGGAGATCATCACCTGGGCCGGCAGTGAACGCAGAAGACGGATCAGCTCCACATGGTCGCCGTCGTCGTAGTCGTAACGGTAGCGGCGCTGCGAGCGCCGCACCGACTGCACGTAGGGCGGATCAGCGTAGACCAGTTCGTCGCCCTGGAAGTCGAAGCCGGACAGGAACGCGTGGGCGCAGCCGTGGTGAAGCTCGACCGGATAATCACAGCTGAAACGCGCGATCGCACGCCAGTTGCGGTCGATGCCGATGTTGCGCAGCGCAGGCGGCTTGCGCTTCATGATCGCACCGCCCCCCAGAAATGATTCGATATACACAGAATGAGGAGGCATGGCCGCAATGAGCGGCTGGCACAGCCCCGATGTCGCCTTCGATCCGAACCATGCGCCCATGGCCGATCCCCCGATGATTCGTTTTACCGCACCGGAAATAGGCCCGGCGCCCTATCATGTCAAACGGAAAATCGGCACGGCAGCGGAAAATCGGGGAATGCCAGGGCCGCAGCATCGGGCACAGCAGCCAAACGATACCCGAAACCGGGCAAAATCAACGGACGTCGCAGTTTACCCGCTTACTGACCAACGTCATCGACGCGGAGATCAACGCCGCGCAGGACCACAGGTCGCCGAAAAGGGTGAACTTCAAGCACGCCGTCGCCGCCGTCTTCCGCAACTTCGAGGCCCTCGCGCTCGTCCAGGCCGAGGCCGTCGCCGAAACCGTCGCGCGGATCGTCGACGACATCGCCGCATTCTGGCAGCGGGAACGGCCCGGCCGCAGCTACCCGAGGATGTCGCTCAAGCCGGCAAGGAAATGGACACGAAAGGGAAAGTCCTCCGCCACAACCTGAGCCACTTCCACCCGAAAGACCGGCTTCCCGGTGCAGGACTTTCCACGTCCCGTTAAGTCAACAACGCCAATTCCTTAAGTCAATGCCATTGGGTCGCGTCCCTGGCGCTGTCGCTGTTCCACGGCCGCGTTGCGGACGACCGGGAGGAGCGCTACGGTGTCCGTCCGAAACTGGCGTACGGCAAAGTGGGTCCGGAGTACGCGGGATGCAGCCAACGTGCGGCAGGCTGGACGTGCGGCAGGGAGCCGGAACCGGGCAAGTGGCCGTGGCTCCGGGTGTACGCGAAGCCTCTGTCGGCGGGCTGGCGGGAGGCTCTCGCGCGCGCGCCGGACCGGGTGATCGTCAACGGCCCGCCTCTCGTGGCGGGGGAGGAGGCGACATAGGCAGAGACGGAGTACGGGCGGAACGCGCACAGCGACGCGCGCTTGCGCGAGCGCCTGGTCACGATGGGCGGGGCCTGGTGCGTCCGCCCGGGAGCGCCGTTGCGCTGATCTTTCCCGGCAAGGTGGAGCAGCGGGCTGCGTACAGGTTCCTGGCCAACCCGATGATCGGCGTGCAGAACATCCATGAGCCCTACCAGGAGGCGATGGCCGAGCGTTGCCGCAGCCGGCCCGTCGTGCTCGCGGTGCAGGACGCGACGATGCCGAACTACAGCGGTCTGGAGGCGACGGAGAGCCTTGTCGACATCGGCGGCGGCTCCGGCAGCAACGGGATCGCGGCCCATGTCGGCATCGCGTTCAGCGAGGGCGGCTGCGCGCTGGGGGTGTTCAGTCTCGATGCCAACTTCCGCGCCGAGGACAAGGGGAAAGCGGACGCTGGATGGACGCCTTCGCCAAAGCCGCCGACAGACAAGGAGCCGCTCGACTGGCTGCCGCTGACCACCGGTGGCGAGCCCACGAAAGAGAACGCACTCCGCGTTGCCGGTTGGTACGAGAGAAGGTGGCTGACCGAAAACCGGGACGCGGCCATCATGACCGAGACGCGGAACAAGGACGGCTGGCTCAACGCCGCCGACGACCTGCGCAAATGCCTTGCCTTCGACTCCATAACCGCATGCATCGTCATGTCCGTCGAACGCCTCGCACGGAGCGCGCCGGACACGTCGGCGCGGACGGTCGTCCACAAGGACGAGATTCGCGTCCTCGCCGTGAACATGGCGAAGCCGAACGACCGCAAGCAGCGTGGCCCGCCCGACCCGGACCAGGCGATCGCGGAGTTTGCGGTCAACACCATGCGCCTGGCCGGATTCATTCCGTCGAAGCGCCAGCCCATGCCGGGCACTCACAAGCTCCGGGAAAGATACCTGATCCCGTCACCCATCACCAAGAACTACCGGACAATGAGCGACGACGCCAACTTCGGGTCCACAGTGTACCATTGAACGTTGCCGGAGGCTCTTCCGGAGTTTACGGCAAGACTCAAAGAGGAGTACTCGAGTTTGGAACACGACGACGAATTCACTCTTCACGACCTGAAGGTCGAGGTCGTACTGGATGGCAGGCAGTCTGTCTGCCGACACGTCGAGGGCGAGTGCTTCACCGTCGAGGGAGAGAACCTTGTCTTCACCAAGGGGCAGAAGATTTCGATGTTTGCGCTCGCAGCGGTGCTGCCGCTCTTGCCTGCCAAGCAGCGTGAAACCGACCCGAACGACTGGATGTCGACGGACGCCGAGGTCGCCTGCCCGGATCCGCATTGCGGCGGGCGGTTCCGGATCACGCGGATCGGCAAGCGGAGGTTCTCCCATGCAGAGACGACCGGACTGCCGGAAGCCCGTTCGACGCCCTATTGGCAGAAGGGCAGCTAGGTGCTGACGATCGCTTCGGCCTCGATTTCGACCAGGTAGTCGCCAGCCAGATCGTTGATTGCGATCAAGGTGTTGGCAGGCTTCAATGTGCCGAAAACGCGACCATGCGTGGCGCTGACGGCTTCGGTATCCGCAATGTCCGCCAGATAGATGCGGGTGCGCGCGATGTCTTCAACCGTTCCGCCAAGGGCACTGACGGCACCGATGATCTTGTCGATGACGTAAGTCGTCTGTGCGGCCGCATCGCCCGGAGCGACGACGCGGTCGGCCCCCGCAGTCGCCGTGGTCCCCGAGACCAGAATGCGCTCGCCCACGCGCCGAGCCCGGCAAAAGCCGGCAATGGCTTCCCATTTGCTGCCCGACATCGCACGACGCACGTCTGGGCGTCGCGGCATCGTGTCGGTGTCATAGGCGGCGGCGGCGATACCCAAGTGATGGCTCAGGTCGCCGCTGGCGGTAAGGAAAGGGGGCGTTCGGTATTCGTCACCGCAATCGCCGGGGATCGCGGTGGTGCCAGCAAAGGCCCGGACCAGGACCGCGTGGTCCTCGTCGTCGAGTGAAAACCCGAAGAGCTGTGCGTTGTCTGCGCGGTGATCGCCTTCGCCCGGCCGGACTCCGATGATGACGCCGGCGACATGTGTCTGTTCCAGGACCCAGCGCGTCGCCACGTTTGTCACCGAGACACCGTGCTTCGCCGCAATTTCGGCGGCGGCGGAGAGAACCACTTGATAGGTTTCCCAGCCGCCGGCGTATTCGATGAAGCGGCGGTATTTCATCTTGCTCCAGTCGGGAATGTCCTCGGGCTCTGGCTGGCCCAGCCATCTCTCGGACAAGAACCCGCCGCAGACAGCACCGTAGGCAAGCAAGTGCACGCCGTGGCGCGCGCAGGTCGCCGTCAGCGGCCCGGTGAAGCGCCGGTCCAACAGCGAGCATACGACCTGGTTGGTCCGGACCGGCACGCCGTCGGCCAACGCCAGATGCAGATGCGCCGCATCGAAATTGGTCACCCCGATCTCGCGGATCAACCCCTCCTCGCGCAGCTTTGCGAGTTCATGCAGCGCGTCGAGCCAGGCGGGGTGCTCGAAACTCCACCAGTGGAACTGCAGAAGGTCGATTCGCGCGACCCCAAGCCGGTCCAGCCTCTCCAGCACCCCGGCACGCACGGTTTCCGGCGTCATCGGGCCGGGCGGCGGGCACCATTTGGTGAATGCCAGCGCGTCGGGACGTCGCTGCAGGAGACGCGAGGCAATGATCTCGGCGCTGCCGTAGTGATCCGCCATGTCGAACGTGTCGAACCCGCTATCGGCATAGTCAGCAAAGTGATCGGCGGCCTTGTCCGGATCCAGATCGTTGCCGTCGCGCTCCATGTCCGCGACTTGCCAAAGCCCGGTCAGGATGCGGCTGACGGTCAATTCGTCGGTCAGGCGGACCCTGTCAGGCGGCTCGATGGTCATGGCCGGTCTCCAGCGCCGATTTGACGATGTCCAGTTCGACCCGATGTGTCGCGGTCAGGCTGTGCCATCGCGCATCGTCCATTTCGGCGGGGCGAAAGGCCGTCAATGCCAGCCCGGCACCCAGACCGTCGCCGAAGAGGTCCTCGGACGTCACCCGCCCGAAAACACGTGGCGAAAGGGCGTCGGGCGCCGCGCCCAAGTGGTAATCGATCAACCGCTGCCCTGGATGGGCTTCGATTCGCACATAGATCACCGCGCCGTCCTTGATCGAGGTTCCCCGCACCAGCCCCTTGTCGTCGATCTCGGTTCGCCATGTACCAAACGACCAGAGGCTCATGTTCGCCGGATCTGCCATGAAGGCAAAGACCTCGTCGGCGGAACGCTTGACCCGAATGAAGGCCGTGTCGCAGCTCATGCGGGGGTGCCCGAACCGCGGATCGCCTCGACCTCGATCTCCACCCGCGCGCCAGGTACGACAAGCGGCGCGCAGACCGTCGTGTTTGCCGGACGGGCAAAGCCGATGCGGTCCTTCAGGACGGCTGCGATTGCGGTCACGTCATCCTGATCCGTCAAATAGACGCGCACCCGCACGATGTCGCACAGGCCGGAACCTGCCTCGACCAACGCGGTCTCGATGGTATCGAGCGCCGTGGTGGCCTGCGCCTCCGCCCCTTCTGCCATCTCGCCGGTCGCGAAATCGACGCCGACAGTGCCCGAAACGAAAATCCGGTCGTCTACGGCGAGGGCACGGGCATACCCGGCCATCTCTTCATAGACCGACCCGCTGAACACATGGCTGCGCTTGCCAGCCATCACACCCTCCCAATTCAAGAAAAAGGGGGCGCCGCGACGCCCCCCGGTTCATGCCAGCTGACTATTCGTCAAGCATCTTGATCAGCTCGGCAACCTCCGCAGTGCTCAGGTAACCGGTTTCGACATTCTGGTCGCCGTCGAGCTTCCACGTCATCTTCGGTGCCTGCACATCGCCGTTCTCATCGAATGCCAAGGCACCGGTGGCGCCGACGTAGCGGATCGCCTTGCCTTCAGCCAGGAGTTCCGTGGCGCGCGCGATGCCCTCCGGTCCGGGATAGACCTCGATGCCGTCGGGCGAAGTGACGAGGCGAATGTTGTCGCGGATGTTCTCGCCGGTGATGTCGCCGGAAGCTTCCATCGCCAGGAGAACCACTGTCACTGCATCATAGACGGAATGCAGGCCAGGACCGTTCGGCGGGCTGTCGAACCTTGCCTCGAACATCTCGTTGAACGAATCGACCGAGGGCAGGCGCGGCTGGGCGCTGTCGTAACCCTGCAGGTTCTGCAGGAATTGCGGGCCCACGGCCTGAAAGTAGTCGTCCGAACGCAGCGAGTTGTTTACGATCAGGTTGTCGGTGCCGCCAAGGGCCAGCCATTCGCGCGTGATCGTGGCGCCGTCCACCGGGAAAGCCACGAGGTAGAGCGAGTCCGGATTGCCCTCCAACGCCTTGGTAACCTCCGCACGATAGCTTTGCTGGCTCTCGTTATAGGCTACAACCGAGGTGATCGAACCCCCAAGCTTGGCGATGTCCTGCTCAAACCGCTTGGCCAGCCCGACTCCAAAGTCGGTGTTGACGTAGATGACTGCGGTTCTCTTGAAACCGCTGTCGACGGTGAGCTTGGCGCCAATGGCGGACTGGCTGCGGTTGGTGGCGTAGGTGCGGAACCAATAACCCTCTGTCTTGCCCTCTTCGGCGAGCGCCGTAAAGCTCTCGGAAGACGAACAGCAGGACATCTGCACGACCTTGGATGGCACGGCGACCGACGTCAGGACCGGCAGGCTGACGCCCGAGGAAACGGCGCCGATCAGCGCCTGCACGCCGTCGAGGTCGACGAGGCTCTTCGCTGCGTCCACGCCAACGGTCGACTGGCCCTGCGTGTCACGCAGCACGTATTCCACCTGGCAGCCCTGAACGCCGCCAGCCTCATTGAATTGCTCGACCGCAAAGAGACCGGTCTCGGCGATCCGTTCGCCTACTTGGCCCATCGGCCCGCTGACCGGCAAGATTGCTCCGAGTTTGATCGGGCAGTCCGCGGCGTGGGCCGTGGATCCAATCCCGATGTGTAGGGCGGCAACGGCCGCCAATCCGAATTTGTGCAACATGCGCACCTCCATGTGTATGAGCCGGCCTTTGGCACCGGCCTGGTGTGCCGCCTTGGGCGACTTCATTTCTTGGCGCCGCCGATCAAACCCCGTATTCGCGGCTTTGTCCACCTTTACGACCTTGCGTGGCGCGAAATGTGCAGCTCTTCCCCGATCAGGCCGCGCGGGCGGATCAACAGCGTAACAACCAGGATCATGCCGATCAATACGGCTTGCATTGCGCCGCTTTGGGCCTGGATCTCCGACGGAACAACACGCGATATGACGAAGCCGCTCATGGTCCAGACACCCCAGACAATCAGTGCGCCCAGTAATGCCCCGCGGTTGTTGGCGCTGCCGCCGACGATCAGCATGGTCCAGATCTGAAACGTCAGGATCGGCAGGAAATCCCAAGGGCTGACGTAGCCGATGAAGGCGACATAGAGAGCGCCGGAGAGACCCATGATCATGCAACCGAGCACAAATGCCTCAAGGCGTACCCGCTCTGGCGACTTGCCCAGGCTGGCAGCGGCGACATCGTCCTCGCGGATCGCCTTCAGCATCCGGCCCCACGGCGACTTCACGATCCGCTCCAGGGCACCGAAGGTCAGCCCGACCACGATCAGGACCACGGCCAGATAAAGTGCGTTCTGCGCCAGCGGCCCGTTAGCCCAGGCCCTGGACGGGTTCGGAATGCCGATCAGGCCGAGCGTCCCGCCAGTAAGGTACTCCCAGTTCAGGCAGACGAGTTGAATGGTCACCGCGATACCGAAGGTGGCGACAGCGAGGTATTCGTGTCTGAGCTTCAACGTGGCCAAGCCGATAATGACGGCACCGATGCCGGAAGCGATCATCGCACCAATCAGCCCCAAGACAAAGGGCAATTCGAACCCGCCGATAACCGCGTCCCGGGCCGGACCGGTCAGGATTGCCATCGTGTAGGCGCCGATCGCGGTGAATCCGGCGACACCGGCGTTGAAAAGCCCGGTGAAGCCCCATTGCAGGTTGAGCCCAAGCACGGCAATGCCGAAGATCAACGACAGGATCAGAAAGAAGACGATGTAGGAGACCAGCCCGATCATCTGGAACGTTCTCCGAATATTCCCTCGGGCCGGAAATACAGGATCGCGAGAATCAGCAGGAACGGAACCGCGGGCTTGTAGGTCGTGGGGATGATCATCACCGAGAGGTTTTCCGACAGTCCAACTATCAGCCCGCCCAGCACGGCGCCGTACAGGCTGCCCGTACCACCAAGGATTGCGGCGGCGAAGAGCGGCAGTATCAGGCTGAATCCAAGCTCCGGTCGCAGTTGCACCGTCATGCCGTAAAGCACTCCGCCGATCGCCGCGCCGGAAGCGCCGATCACCCAGACACACATGATGATCCGGTCGACGTTGACACCGCTTGCCCGAGCGAGGTCGGGGTTCTCGGCAACGCCGCGCATGGCTATTCCCGTGCGCGAACGGGTCATGAAGAGATGCAGCGCGATGACCACGACCACGGTCAGACCCAGCAGGAACACCTGATCGGGCATCACGCGGACGTTGCCGGGCAGGAGAATGGCAAACTGCAACTCCCTGGAGTAGTAAATCGGGTCGGACCCCCAGATCAGCACCACGAGGTGCCGCAGGATCAGCGCCACGCCGAAGCTGGCAAAGACCATGGTCATGTGCCCGGCAGCGCGGCTGAGCCGCCCGAAGACGAAGCGATGCAGCAGTAGCGCGATGATCGAGGTGGCGACACAGGAGCAAAGCATCGCGAGCAGAAGCCCAGGCCCGAAGGAAAACGGACCGATGGTTTGGTCGAAGAACCCGCCGAAACTGGAAAAGAACGCCACAAAGACAAGCGCGCTGTAAGCGCCCCAGGTGAGCAACTCGGAATGCGCGAAATTGGCGAAGCGCAGCATCTTCATCGTGAAACTCAGGCCAATCGCGCCCAGTGCGACGATGGCGCCGCTCAAAATGCCATCCGCGATATGCTGCAGGATCATTCTGCGCCCTCCGTGCTTGCGGCATCGCGCCTGAATCCAAGGAAGATTTCGCCGATCCCTTCGTCCGCCAGCAGGTGGGCAGCCGGCCCATCGATCCGGTTCTGCCCCTCGGCCAGAACATAGCCCCGGTCCGACACGCGCAACGCCGCCTTGGCGTTCTGCTCGACCATCAGCACCGCGGCCCCATCCTCGGCCAGGCCTCGCACCACTTCGAAGAGCTCGCCTGCCGCCTTCGGCGAAAGGCTCGCGGTCGGCTCGTCCAAAAGCATTAGCCTCGGCTTGGTCAACAGCGCGCGGGCAACGGCGAGGATCTGACGCTGGCCTCCGGAAAGAGAGCCGGCCTTGTCTCGCATCCTGTCTCTCAAGATCGGATAGACGGCACAGATTTCCTCGATCCGCTCCAGTGCGGTGGCCTTGGCCAGCGGCGCACCGCCCATCACGAGGTTTTCGCGGACGGTCAATGTTGCAAAGACATTCCCGGTCTGAGGCACGTAGCCCACGCCCTCGGAGGCAAGCCTGTGCGCGGCAACGCCGGTGATGTCACGGCCGTCAAGCCGGACATTGCCGGCCGACACTCGTACCAGCCCCGCGATTGCCTTGACCAGAGTCGACTTCCCGGCGCCGTTCGGGCCGATGATCGACACGACATCGCCGGAATCCACATGGACAGAGACCCCGTGCAGGATCGGCAGGTCGGGCGCATAGCCGGCGATCACGTCCAGGGCTTCAAGCACATGCGGCGCGTTCATGGCAGATCCCCCAGATAGGCATCCAGCACGGCAGGATCGCGGCGCGCGCCCGCGGCATCGCCTTCGTAGAGCAGCCGTCCCTGCGCCATCACGAAGATCGGATCACAGATCGACATGACCACGTCCATGTTGTGTTCGATAATCAGGAAGGTGTAGCCAAGCTGGTTCAGAGCCTTGATCTGGTCGATCAGCGTCAGCATCAACGACGGGTTCACTCCGGCTGCAGGTTCGTCAAGAAGGATGATCTTCGGATCGGCCATGAGAACGCGCGCAAGCTCCAGCAGTTTCAACTGGCCACCAGACAACGTGCTGGCCTGGTCGTTGCGCACTCTCGTCAATCGGCAGAAGTCAATGATCTCGTCCGCTCGCACGCGAGCCGCGCGTTCTTCCCGCGCCACCATTCCGGGCCGCAGCCAGTTGTTCCAGAACTGCTCGCCCGATTGCCCGAGCGGAACCAGCATGATGTTCTCAAGAACTGACATTTCGGGAAACGGACGCGGGATCTGGAACGTTCGAGACAGCCCCTCCGCGAAAATCCGGTGCGGCGGACGGTTCTGGATAGGCACCTCATCCAGAAGCACCTCACCGGCATCCGGCTTCATCAGGCCAGCCATGGTGTTGAAGAGTGTGGTCTTGCCGGCGCCGTTCGGCCCGATCAGCCCACCGATCGCGCTGCGCGGCAGGTCGAAGGAGATCGTGTCGACCGCTGTGAAACCCCCGAATCGCTTGGTGACGCCGCGAAGCTGCAAGAGCGTGTCCGCGGCCACGGTCAGACGACCTCGCCCTGACGGGCGGTGCTGGCCAGCCGATTGTCACCCTTGTTGAGATTGTATTTCATGATTCGCCCGTGCTGCCCCTTGACGTCACGCTCCAGCCCGTAGACCGGGCCCTGCGGACCGGTCGCACGGTCTCGGACCGCCTCGATCTCGCGACGATCCCGGTCCGTCAATTCGACGTCGAAGGCATGGAGAGTTTGAGGCAGACGGCCGGCATAGCGCGCACCGACGATTGTCGCCGCGACATCAGGACTGTCCAGCGTTGCGCGGATTGCTATGGCGGAGACGTCGGAACCTTGGCGGTCGGCCACTGCGCGCAGCACCGCCAGCAGGTCCTGAAACAGCATCCAGCCGCCGAACTCCTCGATGACCAGCCGGTACTTGACCAGGCTGCGGTTCCCGAAGTCGAACCCGGGGTCAGGCCTGCCGAGCCAGGCATCGGTCAGGAACCCGCCGGCCAGAACGCCATAGGCGAAAATGCTGGCCCCTCGGCTTCTTGCAAACGCGGCGAAGTCTCCCGAGGCGCGGCGGTCGAGCAGGGAATATTGCACTTGGGCCGACGCGACATCAGTCGCATCGCACAACTCCGCCAGATGCTCGGCATCGAAATTGGTCACTCCGATCAGGTCGACCTTGCCCTTGTCGCGCAATGTGGCGAGGTGCCCCACCGCTTCGACATGTCCTGGCACGGCGTAGTTCCACCAATGAAACTGCACCAGATCCAGCCGATCCAGCCCCAGCCGCATCAGCGAACGGTCAATCCCCGTCTCGACGTCACCGAGCGTGAGCCTCGCCAGACTGTCCCGATCAGGCACGTATTTTGTGTGAATCTTGACGCCGTCCAGCGCATCTTGCCCACGGGTTCGGACGAGTTCGGTGCGGAACCGACCGATCTTTTCCTCGACACCGGCATAGATATCGGCGCAATCGAATGTGGTGACGCCGGCATCTACGAAACGAATCATGTCGGAAATTGCCTGATCCGCATTCACCGCGCCATGGTCGCCGGAAAGCTGCCAGCCGCCCTT
The DNA here is from genome assembly GCA_963664045.2 of Paracoccaceae bacterium. Taxonomy (GTDB): domain Bacteria; phylum Pseudomonadota; class Alphaproteobacteria; order Rhodobacterales; family Rhodobacteraceae; genus JAPPHA01. The sequence continues at coordinate 14,655 of CAXXGT010000014.1, forward strand.
GATGATCCTCGAAACGGAATAGGCGGGCCGGACAGCGACTCTGGGGACTTCCTTCACACGGCCCGGCCTTCCGCCGTTCTCCAGATCGCCTCCCATGTCCCGGTCCCGCTGTTATCCTTCAGGAAACCTATAGACAACTCGCTTCGATTTAGAAGGGACAAATTCGTGAACGCGAAAGTGGACCGCCGCCAGGCATTCGACTAACGTGCTCTGCGACACTCCTCTGCGGATCCGCAACATGCTCACGAACACCAAGCACGCCGGGTACTTTCTTTACCACTCGATCGGAATGTACCCGGGCAAGGAGCAGGAACTTGCCGAGGCCGCTGCAGATTTCGCAGAGGTCTGGGCCGCGCCAAATGACAAGCAATGGGGCTATGTGCTGCTGCGTCGGCAGGACTTCATCGACTACTGGAGACGCATCATAAACGTGCCCAAGGGCTCGACGACCACCTGCGATAGCGTAACCGATGGCATGCACAAGCTGGTGCGGTCGCTCCCCGAGGGAATGCTGCGCGGCAAGCGCGTGCTGGTGGCCGCCGATTGCTTTCCGTCGATCCATTTCCTGCTGGCGGGGTTGGCGCCGAAATTGAGCTTCACGCTCGACACGGTGCCGCTGAGCAAGGGCAAGGCCTGGGTCGAGGCAGAGGACTTCGCCGCCCGCTGGGCCCACGATGTCGGGCTGGCGCTCCTCACCTGGGTGACCTCAACCGCCTCGGCACGAACCGATCCGACGCCGTTGGTGGCGCATGGTCGGGAGATGGGCAGCATGATCGGCGTCGACATCACCCAGGCCGCGGGGCTCATCCCGTTTGACGCGATGAACCCCAAGGTCGACTTCGTCGTTTCTACCAGCCTGAAATGGATGTGCGGCACACCCGGCGCCGGCATCCTTTACGTCGACAAGTCGCTGGCACTGGAGCTGGAGCCCGACGGTCGTGGCTGGTTTTCGCAGAACAACCCGTTTTCCTGGGACATTGACAAGTTCGAGTATGCCCCAGACATCCGCCGCTTCGACGGTGGCACGCCAGGGTCAATGGCTGCGGTCGCCTCGCTGCCCGCCCTCAAGTGGCATGCAAGCCAGGATCACGCCGAATTGGCAGCCTGGAACCGGCGCCTCGTCGACAGGATCATCGCGCGTGCCGATGAACTCGACCTGCCGCTGCATTCACCGCGCGAGACCGGCAAGCGCGGCGGCTCGGTCATGCTGCGCTTGCCGAACAAGCCGGAGGCTGCCGCCGTGGTCGGCGCGCTGGGGGTCGAAGGCTATTCGGTGGACTTTCGCGGACCGCTCGTCCGCCTTTCGCCGGGCAACATGACCGCGGCCGAAACCATCGACACCGTCTTTGACATCGCCGAGGCGGTGCTGAATCGCCGCAAGTCCCGCTTTGCCGCGACAGGCCCGCAGACAGGAGCCGACATGAACCCCGCAGATCTTTTGGGCCAGCTCGGCGTCATGCTGATGTCCGGCCAAGTGAAAATCGTCGACTGCACTGCCACCCTCGGCCCCGACACGCCGATCCTGCGCCTCCCGAAGGACTTCGCCAAGAACACGCCCAAGGTCGAAATCCACAAGATCAGCGAATATGATGCCGACGGGCCGTTCTTCGCCTGGAACTGGATGGTGCTTGGTGAGCATTCCGGGACCCATTTCGACGCGCCGCATCACTGGATTTCGGGCAAGGACTTCGAGGACGGCTATACCGACACGCTCGACGTTCAGCGCCTTGTAGCACCCGTCAACGTGATCGACTGCTCCAAGGAGGCTGCCGAAGACCCCGACTTCCTGCTCACTGCCGAGCACGTCAAGGCCTGGGAAGCGGAGAACGGAGACATCAATCCGGGCGAATGGGTAGTGATGCGCACCGACTGGGACAAGCGGTCCCATGACGAGGAATTCTTCCTGAACGAGGACCCCGATCCGCATGAAGACGGATCGCACAGCCCCGGCCCGACGACGGAATGCATCGACTACCTGATTTCCAAGGGCATCGTCGGGTGGGGTGCCCAGTGCATCGGCACCGATGCCGGCATGGCGGGCAAGTTTTCGCCCCCCTATCCGGCGCACAACTTCCTGCACCGCGACAATTGTTTCGGCATCGCCTCGCTCGCGAATCTCGAACAGTTGCCGCCCAAGGGCGCGATCCTGATGGCGGCGCCCCTGAAGATCGAGCACGGCACCGGCTCGCCCATCCGCGCCTTGGCGCTCGTGCCGCAGGTCTGACGGCGCATGGCCGAGCGCTCGTTCAAGGCAGAAGTCGAACACCTGCGCCTCGGCGCCGGTGAGACCTTCACGGGCGAGGGCATCCTGGCAATCACCAAGGCACTGCTGGAATCCGGCGTGGGCTATGTCGGCGGCTATCAGGGCGCGCCTATCTCTCACCTAATGGACGTGCTGGCCGACGCGCAGGATCTCTTGGCGGAGCTTGGCGTCCGCTTCGAAGCCAACGCCTCCGAGGCCGCGGCAACCGCGATGCTGGCGGCTTCGGTTCATTACCCGATTCGAGGTGCCGTGACCTACAAGGGGCCCGTCGGGGTCAACGTCGCGTCGGACGCTTTGGCGAACCTGTCGTCGTCGGGCGTGAACGGCGGCGCGCTGATTGTCGTCGGCGAGGACTACGGCGAAGGCTCCTCGATCATGCAGGAACGGAGCCACGCCTTCGCGATGAAGTCGCAGTTCTGGCTATTGGATCCGCGCCCGAACCTTCCCTCGATCGTGCGGGCGGTAAAACAGGGATTCGAGCTTTCCGAGGCGTCCAGCACGCCGGTGATGCTCATGGTGCGGATCCGGTCCTGCCACGTCACGGGCCAGTTCGAGACTGCCGAAAACATCCAGCCACCGCTGACCGTCCGCGATGCACTGGCAAACCCGCGAAAGGACTTCCAGCGCGTGGTGCTGCCGCCCATGTCCTACGCGCATGAGAAGGACAAGGTCGAGAATCGCTGGCCCGCCGCCGAGGCCTTCGTCACCGAACGGGCGTTGAACGAACGCTTTGGCCCCCGACAGGGCAAGGTTGGCATCGTTCTTCAGGGCGGTATGTACAATGGCGTGATGCGAGCACTACAGCGGCTGGGCCTTGCCGACCTCTACGGCAATACGGATGTACCGCTCCATGTCCTGAACGTCACCTACCCATTGGTGCGAGCGGAGGTTCTGGACTTCGCGCACGGCAAGGACGCACTCTTGGTCGTCGAGGAAGGCCAGCCCGAATTCATCGAACAATCCGTTGGCTCCATGCTTTTCAGGGAAGGTGTCCGAACCCGCCTGATGGGCAAGGATGTCTTGCCAATGGCCGGCGAGTACACTGGCCAGGTTCTACATGACGGAATGACCGCCTTTTTTCGCGAAACCGCCCCCGATCTGCTGCCCGGCCAGGTCCGTGCACCCAACCGGGATGCGCCTGAAGTCCCGGACCTTTCGAAGACGGTCCCGATCCGCCCTCCCGGATTCTGCACCGGCTGCCCGGAACGCCCGATCTTCGCTGCATTGAAGATCGTCCAGCGGGAACTTGGTGAACACCAGATCACCGGCGATATCGGATGCCATCTCTTCGCTGCGCTCCCGCCCTTCGAGATCGGCGGTTCGACAATGGGCTACGGCCTCGGTCCGGCGTCGAATTCCGCCTTCGACGCCGGTGGCGAAAAGCGGGCAATCTCGATCATCGGCGATGGCGGGTTCTGGCACAACGGCCTTGCCTCCTCGATTGGCAACATGGTTTTCAACCGCTCCGACAGCGTTGCGGTGATCGTCGACAACTACTATTCGGCTGCCACAGGCGGACAGGACGTGCCGTCGAGCCGCGCCAGCAACCCGACCAAAGCCACGAACAACCCGATCAGCGCCGCCGTCCGCGGCGTTGGCGTGAAATGGGTCCGCGAAATCGACCGCACCTACGATGTGCCTCGCATGTGCGAGGTCTTTCGCCAGGCGCTGACCACTGACTATGACGGCCCGAAGGTCATTATTGCCTCCTCCGAATGCATGTTGAACCGCCAGCGCCGCGAGAAACCGCTCCGGCAGGAAGCCATCAATGCCGGAAGGCGCGTCGTGGCGCCCCGTTTCGGAGTCGATGAAGACATCTGCACCGGCGACCACGCCTGCATCCGGCTCTCGGGATGCCCGTCGCTGTCGCTCAAGAAGCTTGACGACCCGCTCCGCGACGATCCCGTGGCGCACATCGACCAGACATGCGTCGGCTGTGGAAATTGCGGCGAGGTTGCCGAAGCAGCCGTGCTCTGTCCAAGCTTCTACCGCGCCGACATTGTGCACAACCCGACAGGTTTCGAACACTGGCGCGCGAGACTCGCCGAGCGGCTCATAAGCTGGCTGCAACGCCGTCGGGCACGCAAGTCGCTGTCCATTGGAGGCGCGGAATGACGGAGCAGCAGCCACTTCGGGCAGAGAAGGCCAGACCCGGCCCCGACCGCATTATCAAGCTCGCGATCATGGCGGTGGGCGGTCAGGGCGGCGGGGTCTTGACCAGATGGATCGAAACTCTCGCCCGGACGCAAGGCTATGTCTGCCAGGCAACTTCGGTTGCCGGCGTGGCGCAGCGTACCGGTGCGACGGTCTACTACATCGAGATGGCCAAGACCGGAACTGTGCAGCCGGTCTTTGCCCTCGCTCCCACCCCTGGCGATGTCGACATCCTGATCGCTGCCGAAATGATGGAAGCCGGGCGCGCCATCGCGCGTGGCTTCGTGACCCCGGACAGAACGACACTCATCGCATCGTCCCATCGGCAGCTCGCAATCTCGGAAAAGAGTGTGCCCGGCGACGGGACCGCCGACGCGGCCGAAGTTCACGCGGCGGCCGAAATCGCCGCTGCCCGGTACATTTGTTTCGACATGGAGAAATTGGCCGTCGACAACGGATCCGTAATTTCGGCCACGCTGTTCGGCGCTCTGGCAGCTTCAGAGTGCCTGCCCTTCGACAAAGGCGCCTTCGAGGACGCCATCCGGACAGGAACGCGGGGAGTCGGAGCCAGTCTGCGCACCTTCAGCGCCGGATTCCGCGCCTGCCTCAAGGGTGTGCAGACAGGCGGCATGCCAGAGCGGTCGCCACCCTCCCCGCATGCCACCGGTCCCGCGCGTTTGCTCGACATGTGGGAGCGCTTGACGGGACGCGTCGCCGACCTGCCGGTGCCTGCCCGGCCGATTGCAATGGCCGGGCTGCGCAAGGTGGTCGACTTCATGGATACGGACTACGGGCAGGAGTACCTCGATCGCTTGGCGCCCTTCGCTGTCGCCGACAGGCTCAAGGAAGACCAAGCGTTGACAAAGGCCGCGGCGAAATACATCGCCAACGCAATGGTCTACGACGACGTGATCCGTGTGGCGGATCTCAAGACCCGCGCCGCCCGCAACGGCCGGATCGCTGCCGAGATCGGAACCGGGCGGGACCAGATACTGCATTTGACCGAATACCTGCATCCCAGGGCCGAAGAGATCGTCGGGCTGCTGCCTGCCGGGATGGGTGCCCGAATCGCGGCGAGTCCCCCTGCGATGGACCGCATGGACCGCTGGTTTGCCAAGGGCAGGAGGCTGCGCTCGGACCGACTGGGGCCGTTCATTCTCCTCTACGCGCTCGGCGGGCTGAAAAAGTATCGTCGCAGAACGCGACGCCACGCTGTCGAACAGGCGCATCTCGACAGTTGGCTGTCGCGTGCGGCCCGAATCGCCACCGCAGACCCCGAACTCGCCGCCGAAATCCTCTGCTGCGGTCGACTGATCAAAGGCTATTCCGACACCCACGCGCGCGGCCTGTCGAAATTCGACATGGTTCTAGGCGTGGTGGATCGGGTCGCGGGCCGTCCGGATGCAGCTAGCTGTACAAGACGCCTTCGCGAAGCTGCGCTGCTTGACGAGGGCGGCGAGGCGCTCAGAGATGCCATCAGGACCATCGAAAAGGCCGTAGAGCGCGGCACAGGCCGCCCCGTGCAGCACGACCACTCCCGGCTCAGCAACGAGACTCAGCCCTGATCGGAAGAGCCGATCCGCATGGAAACGCGGATACGACGTCAGCTGCATCGAGTCAGCTGCTTCGAGTCAACAGTGTCCGGTCGAAAGGCCCGGGGCCCGGCCGGGGAAGTTCACGAACTCAAGTTGAACACGAGCCGGAAACCCTGATGGGAGGTCGTGGAATCAGGTGTGGTCCCGGTCCGCGCGGCAATTCTGTATCGGTAGCAATAGCTGCGGTGGCACATGTAGGATCCTCCTTTCATGATCCTGGTCCCCTTCATTTTCCGCGCCTGAATTCGTCCGCTCTTCGACAACGACCGGTTCGAATACGGGTCAAGTGTCCACTCCCAGACATTTCCGCACATGTTGTAAAGACCGTATCCGTTCGGCTCGAATGACCTGGCCGGCGCAGTCGATAGAAAGCCGTCCAGGCCGGTATTGTGTTCCGGAAACCGGCCCTGCCATATATTGCATGGCAGGAACCGGTCATCAGGCTCCTTCGTGCCCCACGGGAAAGGTACGTCGCCCAGCCCCCCACGTGCCGCATGTTCCCATTCGGCCTCCGTGGGCAGGCGTCCTCCGGCCCAATCTGCGAATGCGCTGGCATCGTTCCAGGAAACATGTACGACCGGATGGTCCGGGTTCAATTCGGCACCTGATCCGGGGCCGTTCACCGTGTTCCAGCAGGCACCATCGACCCGACACCACCACTCTGCCCCTTTCGCCCTGAACTCGACCGAATCTTCAGGAACATCCCCGGCGAAAACGAACGACCATCCGAATCGTTCGGCCTCGGTCGTGTACGTAGTCTCGGCCACGAACGCGGCAAACATCTCGTTCGTGACAGTCGTTTCCATGACCTGGACGGAGCGGATGCGTCGAATTCGGCACGGGCTTTCCCCGTCGACGCGAATGAAAGGTGAATCGGTGCCAACCAGTGCTCTGCCTCCGACGACAGTGCGAAGAGCCAGCGCCGGGCATCGCTTCGAAACTTCAAGGCGAACGCTTTCGGCCTTGCGTCGTGCCGAAAGCCCCCTCATCTCTGTCACCGGACGTTTCACGTCGCGCGTAATCCTCCGTTCAAAGGTCTTTCCAGTGCCAGGGGCTCCCCCTGGCGGACAGGGGCATGTCGACACCGCTTCGGCCCGGGACAAGTTGGCGCCACCGATCCCTGCCCTCCGGGCACCCGCGCATGTCCTGGCATCGCCAGGCGTAGCTGCCTGGCGGAACTGCTGCCGTGATCATCGATCTTGAGTCCGGTGCGGTTTCGCCTCTCGACTTCTGGCATCGAAATTGTCCGGCCCGGAAATGCGCCACGTATTCGAACACGGGAGATTCTCCGGAACCGACAAAACTGTGTTCGAACGCCGTCCAGCGAAGGCAGTCCTGAATTCCGGACATGCTAGGCGATTTCGGCGCGCGCGTTCGGGTGTCCGGGCTCACTGTTTTCCCTTGGGGAATTTTCTTCAAGCAACTTGCGGATACGATCCTCGTCGAGCATCCAGCCTATGAAAACCATGCGCGTCCGGCGATCCTCACCCGGCCATTCATCGAGCCATTCCATGTCCTCCAGAATCGTCTGGACGCCATGAACCACCGCCGGCGTCGACGGGCGTTCAGCGACGTGAACAAGGCCCTTGACCCGGAGCAGGTTCGGACCTGCTTCCTGCTCGAGCGCCGACCAGAACCTTTCCAGGGATTCTAACGGCACGGGCGTGTCCCGGACAATGCTGAACGACCGGATGTGGCGGTCATGGCGATGACCGGATTCGTCGTGCCCTCCGTCCTGCCCGTGATGATCCGTACCGGACCGCACATGCCCCGGGCCAGTGACCGGCCGATGCACATTCTTGTTCCCTGAAGCAAGCCCGTTGTCACCGTCAGGCCCTGTCCCGAGTAACGCTCCGGGGTCTAAACGACCTCTTTCCGAGAGGAGAACCGGAGCGCGCGGGTTCAGCCTGGCGAGCCTGGCGATCAGGGTCTCGATGCGGCGACGGTCCCGTTTGCCGGTCAACCGGTCGGTCTTGGTCACGACAAGCCGGTCGGCGACGGCCACTTGTTCAACCGATTCCGCATGCAGGTTCAGACTGGTGTTTCCATTGACGGCATCAACCGTCGTCAGAACACGATCGAGCCGGTAATCGTCGCGGACCAGGGGATCCTCGATGATGACCTGGACGATCGGACCTGCATTTGCCAGCCCGGTCGTCTCGATGAGGACCTTTCGGAACTGCGGCAGTTCCCGTTTCCGGCGCTTGTCGACAAACTGCCGAAGGGTGGTGCCGAGGTCATCATTCAACGAACAGCATACGCATCCGTTCTTCAGTTCGACCACCGACTCACCCGAATGCCGGATGAGGTCGTCATCAATGGAAACCTGTCCGAATTCATTGACGAGCACCAGGGTCTCGGACATCTCCGGCGCAACCAGCAATCGATTGACGATGGTGGTCTTGCCGCTGCCCAGAAAACCGGTGATCAGGGACACACCGATCTTGTCTGTTGTCAATTCATCTTCCAATGGGCCGCTTGCCTCGTTCAGCGCTGGATGTCCGTTGTGGAGTCGCCAAGAATGCGATCGAGTTCACCGGAATGCGTGACCACGGCATCTCCGAACTGGCTGAGTGCGAGCGCCGCCATGACTGATCCATAGCGGAGACCGGCCTGCAGAGAATCCTGCAACCACCCATGGAGAACACCGGCGGCCATGGCATCGCCGGCTCCGATCCGGTCAACGATTTTCACCGGTCTCGCCGCCTCCCGGTGCAGCCGGGATCCGTCAAATGCAATAACGCCCTCCTGTCCCAAGGTCAGGACGATATTGGCTGCACCGGTCAGGTCGGCCAATTGCAGGGCAGCGCCCTCGGCCGACCCCTCGCACCCGAAAACCGATTTCGCGTCTCTCAAGCTGCACATCAGCAGGTCGACACCACCGACGAGCGGCACAAGCCGCGCGCGCGCCTCCTCGGTCGTCCAGAGCAGCGACCGGTAATTGACGTCAACACTTGTCGTTATCCCTCGGCTCCTTGCCAGCCTGATGGCGCGTTCGATGATTTCCCCGGTCCTCGGCCCCAGCGGAACGGACAGGCCGGTCAAGTGGAGGTGCCGCGCATTCAACAGGTAATCCCAGTCGATGTCCTCGGGCCGCATACGCGTGAAACACGAGTCCTTGCGATCATAATAGATCCTGATCGGACGCGGTGCGTGGGCGAATTCGACGAAATAAGTCGAAATACGCCCCTCCGGCCGCCAGGAAACCGCTGAAAGGTCGATCCCGTGACCACGAAACTTGTTCTGGACACGTCGACCGAGCGGGGATTCGGGCAATGCACTGACCCAACCGCACCTCCATCCCAACCGGGACAACGCGCCGACGACATTGGCCTCGGTTCCGGAAACATCGATGTCGAATCCGGAGGCGGTTTCCATGCGTTGGCCCGCGGGAACGCTCAGACGGATAACGGCTTCGCCGAAAGTGGTGACGTCGAAACGACGGGGATGTGTACCCGGTTCACGCATTCGGAGTTCTCTCGCGTGTCTCAAGCAGACCCGTCCGCGCCAACCGCTCAAGGATCCATTTCCTCGCGTTCGCGATCATCGCACCTGCATCCTCATGATCGTCATTCCACATCTCGACCAGATAATTCCCCGTGTATCCGATCTCATCAAGTGCCCTAAAGGCATCAACGAACGGGACGGAACCCTCGCCAAACGGGACACGGCGAAACTCGCCTGGTCGGGTATCCTTCAGATGAATGCCGGCGATCCGCCCACGGCATGCCCGAAGTTCCTCCACGACATCATGCCCGTTCGCAGAGAGATTGCCCACATCAGGGTAGATCTTCAGCGATTCGGATTCGATCGAATCTGCGATCCCCAAGGCGTCGGTGACGCTCGTGACATCTTCACCGTCCATGGTTTCCAGGCCCAGCACGATGCCGGCGGACGCAGCGAAATCACACCCTTTCGAGAGGCCCTCCAGAAACCGGGCACGTGATCCCGCGGAATGCGCTTCGTAAAACACGAAATAACCGGCAATCTGAACGATTGGTGCTCCAATGTCGGCGGCAAGACAGATTGCTCTTTCGAGAATCAGGTTCGCCTGCTTTCGGGTCTCCGGCGACGAGCTTCCGAGCGGGTAACGCCGGTGGGCGCTGAGGACGATCGCGTTCACGGGGACACCAGCCTTATCCGTGCAACGGAGCATGTTCCGGCGCTGCGACGGTGTCCACTCGAGGCGAGCCAGGCGAACGGGATCGTCGTCGATGGAAAGCTCCACGAACCTGTATCCTGCCTCTGCAGCCACACCCAGCCGGAAATCCCAACCCAGGTTACCCGGCAATGCCTTTTCGTAGATGCCGATATCGGGTTCGGTCATGCGCCCTGTCGAATCGCGATCCTGAGTTCGTGCGCAGCGTTTCCGGGATCGGAAGCCTCGGCAATCGACCTCCCCGCAACAAAAATCCGGACCGGAGTTCCGGAAAACATTGTCACGGTCGACCGGGTTATGCCCCCCGCAAGGGAAACATCGAAGCCGAGAGCGGCAAGATGATGAATTGACTCAACGAGTTTTCCTGACGGCCTGCTTCCGACCGCGGCGATCTCGGAGGAACTCTGGCAGATCACGTGCCGAATCCCGAGCTGCCGCCACTCCTTCGCTTGCTCGTGCGTCCAGTCCGGGTGAAGCTCGACCTGGATTTCCCCGTGGCAGGACATTGCGGCGCGAACAGCCGCTTCGACGGTTCCCAATGGAGCCTCGCCAGCCACCGTGACCCAGTCCGCCCCGGCATCAAACGCCATAGATGCGACAGCGTGCCCGGCCCTAACGATCCTGACATCGGCGACGACAGGTTGCTCGGGGCAGATTTTCCTAAGAGACTTGATGACCCCGAGTCCCTCGGAAAGGCAAAGCAGGGTTCCGGCCTCGATGACATCGGAATACGCGCCGGCGCGCCGTGCTGTCTCCAGGGCGTCCTTCGGATCGTCGAGGGCCAACTGCAGCATTGGAAATTCGGACATCCCGTCGCCACCTTACCCCGGCGGCACCATGGAATAAATCCGGGCCGGATTGTCGTACATGAACCCGTTCACGACGATTTCGTCGAATCCTTCGTCCCTGAGGCGCGGGAGAAACCTCTCCTTGATCCACGAAAGCCCGGGACCTCCGCCATAGGCGGGATGATAACTGCGTCTGCCCATGTCGTTGCACAACATGAGCCTGTCTGCATACCCATCGTTGACCAGCTGGCGCAGCAGGTCCACACGAATCGTATCAGGATAGTATTTCGCTTTTCCGGGACCATCGTAAATCAGGTACACACCGAAGCCGAGCATCTGACGATGGTACCAAAGGTCCGGATTCCGATCGACATGGGCGATGATCATCCGGTCCATGTCGAAGTTCTCCTCCTTCAAGATTTCGCAAATCTCGATTCCCATGGTGCCGCCGGTCGTATGAGCATGAAGCGGTACACCGGTTCTCGTTGCAGCCAATGCCCCGGCGCGAATGTACTTTTCCTCGTTGGCCGTGACGTTCATGTACGCCGTGCCAACCTTGATCCACCCTGCCTTGTGCGTGGTACCGTCCATTCCCTCCACAACGTCCCGAATCATTTCGTCCGCGAGTTGGTTGACCGATTTCCCGGAGGTCTCGGGGTCCATGCCGTGTTCCTCGCAGATGACGCCCGTGCAGGCAATCACATGCACTCCCGATACCCGCGAGCATTCAACCATTCCCCCGGTGTTTCGCCCCCATGTCTCCGGCGTCGCCTCCACCAGCGAATCTCCCCCGGCCTCCTTGTATTGTGTGCACATCTCGATACTGCGCTCGAGATCATCAAGCGCGTGATCTGTCCCGACGTGGCCGGTCGCCTTGACGCCTGATCCCCGCGGCTTTGTGAGAATGTGCTCGTGCGGCATCGTGAAGCCGAGGTCGGCCGAGTCGATGTCACCCAGAATTGTCCGAACTTTGCCCATCCGAATCCCCCGATTCATGCATCCGTTCCGAGACAGACACAAAACAGCCTGCCAGAACGGAAGACAATTGAAGATTTTTTGCGGTATATTGCAATTTTTTTCAAATTTTGGCAAACAGCGCTGCGTTACCGCCGATCCGGTCCGGTCCCGGGCGCGGACAATCGCCGGAAACGAGACCGATCGCCGTTGGACCGGCAGTCACGGCGAAAGGCCTGATCCCGAATTTCGGGACGGGCGAAGGGAAACGGAGATCGGATGGCAAGACGAACGCGAATGACCCGCATGCGCCGCGCCGCAGAACTGTACTATGAGCAACACCTGAGCCAACGGGAAATCTCGTCGATTCTTGGTTGTTCGTTCGCTACGGTCTCGCGGCTGCTCGCGGAAGCACGCGAACAGCGCATCGTTGAAATCCGGGTTGCGCACTCCGTCGAAACGGCGCCTGAGCTTGCCGTCGAACTTCGGAACGCCTTCTGTCTGCGCGATGCCCTAGTTGTCCGCGGAGGAACTAACCGGAAACAGGGTTTCCGGGACGTCGTGCGCACGGCAGCAGAATTCCTTCCGGCGATCATCGAGGACGGTGTCAAGGTCGGCGTGACATGGGGAGAAACACTGTCCGCAGTTCTCCACTCTATGGAACCTCAGTCATTGAACAATGTCGAAGTTGTCCAGATCGCCGGTTCGGTCGACCCGGAAACTCCCGGTGAAAGCGGACCGGGGTCCGCCATTCGGCTGGCAGCGATTCTGGGAGCTCGTTGCCATCTGATTCCGGCGCCTGCGATTGTCGATTCAGCCAAGACGCGTGAACTGTTCCTGGGTCAGCCGCAGATCCGGTCTGCACTGAAACGGGCGGAATCGCCCGATGTCGTCATCCAGGGTGTCGGGACTCTTGCGTCCGGCATGTCGAGCCTGCGCCGGGCCAGTTTCATTTCCCGGGAAGAACGCGAAGCGGCCGTCGCAGCGGGGGCCGTCGGCCATGTCGCCGCCCGAATCATCGGAATATACGGGGAAGAGGTCGGTGATTTCTCGGACAGGGTCATCGGAATACCGCTTGCGGACATCAGGAAGGCCGGATGGTCGGTCGGCATCGCGGCCTCGGTCGAAAAGGCCGCGGCAGTTCTCGGGGCTCTTCGCGGAGGATTTTACAACTGCCTCATCGGTGACGAAGCCCTGGTCAATGAAGTGCTGCGCCTGTCTCGCGGGGCACCTCCCGGCAAGATGGAGGCTGCCTGAGTGGACACCGGTGGAAACGGGAACGGAACCGTGACGAACTCTCCTTCCGGGAGACCGAATACCTGGCCTGACCATGCGCGCCGGATGGCTCGGGAAATCCGCAGGCATGTCCTTGAGCTTACGCTTGGGCGCGACGGATGCTACCTGAGCCAGGCGTTGTCGAGCGCTGAAATTCTCGCGACTCTCTACACGCGGTCTGCACGCCTCGGACCCAGCCTGGGCCCTGCTGTCCCCCCGGCCTTTTCCGGCGTCCCCGGGCAGGCGGGAGTCAGCCATGGTCACGGCGCTGCCTACAACGGGCCGCGGGGCTCCGATTACGACAGACTGCTGATTTCACCCGCCCATTACGCGGTTGCCGTCTACGCGGCCCTGATCTCGTCGGGCAGGATGGCGCCCGAAGCACTGGATCAATTCAACACCGACGGTAGCCAGCTCGAAATGATCGGAGCCGAACACTCTCCGGGATTCGAATTGACGACGGGTTCCTTCGGACAGGCGTTGAGCCAGGCCGGCGGCATTGCCATGGCCAATTCCCTCCGCGGCTCCTCCGGCCGTGTTTTCGTTTTCATGTCGGACGGCGAACTCGAAGAAGGCCAGACCTGGGAAGCGCTGCAGTGCCTCGGTCATTACCGGATCGACTCGGTTGTCGTCTGCGTGGACGTCAACGGGATGCAATACGACGGCGCGACAAGCGAAGTCATGAACATCGAACCGATCGAAAGCCGGATCACGGGGTTCGGCGGGATCGCGGTTTCAGTCGATGGTCATGATGTCGAGGCGATCGACCGGGCAATTCAGCGAACCCCGCACGAAGGCCGCCCGCTGGTCATACTTTGCTATACCGACAGTGCGCGCGGAATGCCGATGCTCGCCGCGCGGAAACCGAAACTTCACTTCGTCCGTTTCAGGAACGACAGCGAGCGCGAGCAGGCCCGGGCCGTGGCCGAAAACTGGGCGCGGACGGGTTGATCCCATGATTGAGCTCGTCCACAAGCCGCACGAAGGAAACCTGGTTGCATGGGCCGGAAACAGGCCCGACGTCCTGGTCCTGTCCGGCGACCTGACCGGGTCCACGGAAATCCAGCTGTTCAAGGACACGTATCCGGATCGCTTTTTTTCCATGGGGATGGCTGAGCAGAACATGCTGAGCTGGGCCGGCGGGCTCGCACGCGAAGGTTTTGTTCCATTCCTTCATACCTTTGCGGTGTTCCTGTACCGACGTCCCCTGGACCAGCTGGAAATGTCGGTGTGCTATCCGAACCTCCCGGTCCGCCTGGTCGGATTCCTGCCCGGTCTCAATACACCGGGCGGGGTGACGCACCAGGCGATCAATGACATCGGCGTGCTTCGTGCGATTCCCAACCTGACGATCCTGGAAATGGGAGACGCGACAGATGTCGAGACCGTCCTCGACCTCACCGAAGAGATCCCTGGTCCGATCTACGTTCGCATGCTCCGCGGAGATGTGGCCCGTCTGTTTCCGGCAAACGAGCGCATCCGGCTGAACCGGGCGCGGGCTGTTCGCGAGGGCAACGATCTTGCCCTGATCACGTCCGGACACTGCACGAGCGAGGCAATGCGGGCGACCGCGGCGCTCGCTTGCCGTGGTGTTGCCATTCGCCACCTCCATGTCTCGACGCTAAAGCCGTTTTCGGATCCCCTGGTTGAGGAAACCATCGCAACTTCGGATCGCGGGGTAATCACGATGGAAAATCACATGGTCACCGGCGGCCTGGGATCCGCGGTTGCGGAAATGATGGCTGAAAAGCGGATCGGCGGCCCGCTTCACCGCATGGGTATCCGGGATACCTATGCCCAGGGTGCATCGTTCCCGTATCTGCTCAGGAAACATGGAATCGATGCCATGGCTCTCGTGAACAAGGTAGAAACGATTCTCGGCGAGAACTTCCAGTTGACGGAAGACGATCTGCGCGCGGAAACCGTTCCGGTTTATCCGCCACCGCATGTTGACGAAAGACAGGACAGCGAACGGTTGGAAGCACTGTGATGAGGTTTCGGGATCTTCGTGAAACGGTCTGGGAGGCCAACGCCGCCCTTCCGAGGGCAGGACTCGTGCATTGGGCCCAGGGGAATGCGAGCGGCCGGGACCCCGATACCGGGCTGGTCGGAATCAAGCCGAGCGGAATACGCCTGGATCAATTGCGCGTCGAGGATGTTGTCATTGTCAATGCTGATGGCACCGTGGCGGACGGCAATCTGAAACCGTCGATCGATACGGCGTCGCATCTCCACGTTTATCGGAATCGTCCCGACATCAACGGAATCGTCCACACTCATTCGCCATACGCAACGAGCTTTGCGGTGCGCGGAGAACCGATTCGCATGTACACGACCACGGCTGCCGCGCTTTTCGGAGGGGATATTCCGGTCTCCGGCCTTGCGACCATTGGTGAAGAGGAAATCGGCAAGGAAATTGTCGAGGGCATTGGCCAGGGTTCGGCAATTCTGCTGAGGAGCCACGGCGTCTTTACCATTGGCGTGTCGCCCGGAGAGGCGTTGAAATACGCGGTCTACGTCGAAGAAGAGGCCGAAATCATTCACCTAGCCCAGCTTCACGGAACTCTGAGCCCCCTTGACGAGGAATTCGTCAAGGAAGCGAGACGCATGTATGTCGAGGACTACGGGCAGTGACCGGGGGGTGCAGAACCGGCTCGCCGGAAATGCGGAACATGAAAAACTTGATGGATCAAGCGACCATGATAAGGTCTGTAACGTCAGCGGTCCGGTTGAATTGCACATGGTGGCGTGGCCCGGCAAGGCAGGCAGCTTTGCCGGCATCCGAATCGCATGCGCAGATCGACGCGTCTCGGGGAGGATTCATTTCGTGAGCGGAGTCCAGCTTTCCCGCGTCACAAAGTCTTTTGGCGCAATCAACGTCATACCCACCATGGACCTGAGTTGCGATGAAGGGGAATTCGTCGTGATCGTCGGTCCTTCCGGCTGCGGGAAGTCCACGACGCTGCGCATGATCGCGGGGCTTGAAGCGGTTTCAAGTGGTTCCGTCTTCATTGCCGGAAAGGATGTGACCTGGGTGGCTCCGAAGGAACGTGACATCGCAATGGTGTTCCAGTCCTATGCCCTCTATCCCCACATGAATGTCGCCGGGAACATGTCGTTTGCATTACGGCTGGCGGGACGTCCCCGAAATGAGGTCAACCGCAGGGTCCGTGTAGCGGCGGAAATGCTGGAACTGACCGAGTACCTCGATCGAAAGCCGAAAGACCTTTCCGGCGGCCAGAGGCAGCGTGTTGCGGTTGGGCGGGCGATTGTCAGGGATGCCTACTGCTTCCTGTTCGACGAACCCCTTTCCAACCTGGACGCAAAACTCCGCTCGACGATGCGCACGGAACTGGCAATTCTGCACAAGAAACTGAACCGGACCATGATCTACGTCACCCACGACCAGATCGAGGCGATGACCATGGCAGACCGGATCGTCATCATGGACAAGGGAATCGTTCAGCAAATCGGTTCGCCTCGCGATGTCTACAATCATCCGACGAACAAGTTCGTCGCCGGCTTCATCGGATCGCCGTCAATGAATTTCCTGGCCGCCAAACTGACCGGAACCGACTCGATCCGGGTGCGGGGCGACGGATTTGATCTCCCTCTCAACTCCAGGCTGCAGACAAAAATACGTTCGCGTGCAGACAGGCGCGTCATTGTCGGAATGCGCCCCGAGCATTTTGCCTCACAAGGGATTCACGCGACAACGCCATCGGAATACGCGCCTGTCCATCTCACCGTCGAAGTCGTCGAGTACATCGGTTCCAGCCAGTACCTCGCCGCCCGGATCGGCGGCGTACCCGCCACGGCATCGATCGAAGTCGGCCCCGACAGTGAGACGCTGCAAACGGGGGAATACCTGTTCAATACGGATCGGATGTACCTGTTTGATCCGGAAACCGGCGAGTCAATCGCCTGAAACCAATTGCCAGAAAAGGAGAAAAATTCATGGTAATTCAACGTAGTGTCGCATCCTTTATGAAAGGAATCTGCGTTCTGGCCGCCTTGGCATGGGCCGTCGCGGCCAACGCCAATCCGTACGAAAAGTACGAAGGCACGACGCTGGTCGTCAGCTGGCCGGCACTGGCCCATTTCAACGCCGCCGAGACCCTTCTCGAAGAATTCACCGAAGAGACGGGGATTGATGTCGAAGTCGATGCGCTCCAGTACCTCAAGCTGCGCGATCGCCAGTTGCTGGAGATGTCCAAGGACGAGGGCGAGTACGACATCGTGTCCTGGGTCGTCATGTGGAAAGGCGAGTATGTTTCAAAGGGCCTGCTGACGCCATTGTCGCAGTTCTTCACCAATGGTGCGCTGGTCGACCCGCTCTTTGACATCGACGACATTGCGGACGCCTACCTGCAGAACGGCGGGGTTGTCGGCGGCAAGAAGGGGTACATGCCGGGCAAGTCCGGTGCGTTGTACGGCCTTCCGTTCGGGGCCGAGACCTCGATCCTCGCTTATCGAAAGGACATTTTCGAAGAGCAGGGACTCGAAGTTCCCACGAACTACGACGAATTGCGTGACGTGATGAGCAAACTGCATGACGCCGGCATCCCGGCCTTGACGTCGCGAGGAAAGACCGGTCACCAGGTCACTGCCGGATGGCTTCTCCACCTGGCGCCCATGGGCGGGAAGATCTTCGACGACGAATGGAACCCTGTGGATCAATTCACCCGAAGCCGTCAAGGCAGCCGAGTTCATGCGCCACGCGGTCAAGACCGGACCGAGGGGAATCGAGACATTCGGCTTCGGAGAAGCCTCTGCGGCGTTTTTGCAAGGTGACGCGGCTCTTTATCTTGACACCCTCAAGATCGCCGCAATGTCGCGAAACCCGAAGCTCTCGACCATCGACGGCAAGGTTGGCTTCGCACTTCATCCGACAGACGTGCGTTGCGGATCTGAAACCGGCGGATTTGCGATGGGTATTCCGTCGAATTCCCGGAACAAGGAAGCGGCATTCCTCCTGGTTCAATACCTGACCAACAAGGCCGGCGATCAGAGGATGGTTGAACTCGGTGGAGATCCGGTCAGGATTTCGACCTTGATGAAAAATGCGGATTCCTTTGAGGACTACCCGATCGTCGCGGAACAATTGCCCTGCGCCGATCCGGACTGGCGTCCGCTCATTCCCGAATGGAACGAGCTCAACATCGACGTCCTTGGCCAGGCTCTGACCCGGGTCATCACGACCGACGAGCCCATCCAACTGATCATGGACGAGGCCAACGAAAAGGCCCGCGCGGTCATGGAAAGGGAAGGATATTACTCCTGGGCACGTTATCGCGAAAACTGATCGAATGATATCCGGGGCGAGGCTCACGCCTCGTCCCTGGTTCGGCGAGCCCGACTGCCTGATCACGTGATGACCAGCCTCGTTCAGGACCCGGGAGCACCGCCAATGCGGCGCGTTCCGATCATGCAGACGCTCGGGCCGTATTTCTTTATCCTGCCCGCCGCCGCAATCATGCTCGGCGGGCTGGTTTATCCGGTCATCCAGGCGTTCTATCTCAGCTTCTTCGACTGGAAGATCGGGACCTCGTTTGACGACGCCCCGTATGTCGGGTTTCGGCATTTCGCGCGCATGGTCCACGATTCCGATGTCCACGAGTCGATCTGGGTCACGCTCAAGTTCGGTTTCTGGACCATCCTGATCGAAATGGTCCTGGGAATTTCGCTCGCTCTCCTGCTGGAGAAGCCGATCCGGGGAGCATCGGTCTTCAGGACCATATTCATCCTCCCGTTGATGATTTCACCGGTCGTGGTCGGCCTGATCTGGCGTTACCTTTTCGATGCGCGGATCGGGTGGATCAATTACTATCTCGGAAAAATCGGGATAGAAGCGCAGGTCTGGCTGGGCGACCCTGAACTGGCTTTCTTCGCGATCGTCTTTACGGACATCTGGCAATGGACGCCGTTCATATTCATCATCGTGATTGCCGGACTGCAGGCCCTGCCATCGGAAATCATGGAAGCCAGCAGGATTGACGGCGCGAACTGGTGGCAACACATCCTGTTCGTGAAATTGCCAATGATTCGATCGATCCTGCTGATCGCCCTGCTGCTTCGTCTGATCGACGTGTTCAGGGCGCTCGAGGTCATGTACATCCTGACGGGAGGCGGGCCGGGCCGGGCGACCGAATTGCTCTCCCTTCATATCTACAACCGTGCGTTCGACACCCAGCAGCTGGGTTATGCATCGGCCATTTCCGTACTGTTGATCCTGATCGTGTTCGGATTGAGTTTTACCATCCTCGTCATGGGGAACCCGCTCAAGGAGCGATCGGATGTCTGAACCTGTCGCGGGGAGAATCGGGAGCAGGCGCACGGTTGCCGTGCATTACCTGTGCCTTGCCATTCTCGCCCTGGTCACGCTCATGCCGATCTGGGTGATGATTTCGACCGGTTTCAAGAATGATGTTCTGGTCCAGCAAAAGGAACCCGTGTGGTTCTTCTTTGTCCCGACGCTCGACAATTACGAATACATCATGACCCGCGGCAAGTTCGATCGCTACCTGTGGAATTCGATCATTGTCGGAACGATCTCGACTTTTTTCACGCTCCTCTTCGGAGGATTTTGCGCCTATGCGCTCGCGCGGACGGAATTCCGTGGGCGGGTTCTCGTTGCCAATTCGACGTTGCTCGTTCGCATGGTTCCACCCGCGGTGCTTGCGGTACCGGCCTTCGCGATGGTTGTCAATTTCGGCCTCGACAATGACCTGGCCGTTCTGACGTTCTTCTATGTTGCGCTCAACCTTCCTTTCGCAGTCTGGCTTCTTTTCGGCTTCTACAAGCAGATTCCGGTCGAACTGGAAGAGGCCGCAATCATCGACGGAGCGACGCCCCTGCAGGTTTTCTTCCGCGTACTTCTGCCTCTGATGAAATCCGGCTACGCCGTGGCGGGGATATTCACCTTCCGCATTGCGTGGAACGAGTTCATCCTTGCCTTGCTGTTGACAGGGCGAAAGACCCGGACGCTTCCGGTTGGCGCAGCGGGCTTCATAACGGACACGGGCGTGGAATGGGGCCGGATTATGGCGATGGGAACATTGATCGTGATCCCTCCGCTCATATTCACCTTTTTCGCGGCGCGGCAGATCATCGCCGGAATGACCGCGGGCGCGGTCAAGGGGTAGCGGTAGAGCTCATGTCTTGAAGCGCGCGCATTCGTGCCGTCACGCGAGTTCATCTCAGGCTTGATGCAGGACTTTCGGAGGGTGACACAATCATGGCCAACAAGACAATCCTCGTCGTCGGGACTTATGATACGAAGGCAGACGAACTATTGTTCCTGTCGGACTGCATCAGCAGCCAGGGCGGCCGTGTTTTCTCCATGGATGTCAGCGTTATCGGGGAACCGCCCGCCGCGTGCGACGTCTCCAAACACGACGTTGCGGCTGCTGCCGGGAGTTCGATCGAAGCCGCCGCCGCCGCCGGCGATGAAAACCAGGCCATGCAGATCATGGCCCGGGGCGCTTCGCTGCTTGCTGCCGACCTCCAGTCGAGTGGGCGGATTGATGGTGTCATCATACTGGGCGGCACGATGGGCACGGACCTCGCGCTGGATGTCTGCCAGGCCCTGCCGCTGGGAGTCCCGAAATATGTCGTCTCGACCGTCGCTTTTTCCCCACTGATTCCCGCGGATCGCCTGTCTCCCGACATCCAGATGATCCTATGGGCAGGCGGACTCTACGGGCTCAACACATTTTGCAGATCATCGCTCAGCCAGGCCGCGGGTGCTGTTCTCGGCGCTGCCAGGGCGGTCAGGAAGCTGGCGCGGAACCGTCCGACCATAGGAATGACATCGCTCGGGTCGTCATGCCTCTCGTACATGAAAATACTCAAACCCGAGCTTGAGGCTCGCGGATTCGAAGTGGCGATCTTTCACGCGACAGGGATGGGTGGGATGGCTTACGAGCGGATTGCAGCGCAAAAGGGCTTCGCCTGCGTCATGGACTTCGCCCTGCCGGAAATCGGCAACCTCCTCGCCGGTTCTGTCGTCAATGCCGGCACTGATCGAATGACCAACGCCGGACAGGCGGGCATTCCCCAGCTGGTCGCGCCCGGATGCCTGGACCTGATCGATTTTGCCGGTTGGCAGCAGATCCCTGCCCAGTACGACGACAGACCGTTCCACGCTCACAATCGACTGATCAAGTCGTCTGCGTTGAACAACGAGGAGAGGCGCGAAACGGCGCGAGAGGTCGCGCGGAGACTGCAGGGATCGAGGGCGCCCGTTCATTTCATTCTTCCGTCGCGGGGGATCGAGGAATGGGACAAGCCGGGCGAACCTGCGCATGACCCGGACGGACTGGCGGCGTTCCTCGATGAGGCGCGAAAGGCTGTCCAGGCGCCGCTGCAATTCACCGAGATCGACGCCCATATCAACGATCCCGCGTTTTCGGAGACTGTACTCGGCGTCTTCGATGACTGGGTCGAGACGGGGATCATCAGCACGAGCGATTCATGACCGCCGGCAAATTCGAGGTCCTGTTCGAACCGATCCGAATCGGGCCTGTTACCGCTCCGAACCGGTTCTTTGCCGTACCCCACGCCACCGGGCACGGTTGGAACCAGCCAAACGGCGCAATCGCCCTGCGCGCCATGAAAGCCGAGGGAGGTTGGGGAACCGTAGCCGTACAGATCACGGAAATCAGTCCTGACTCCGACATGGGCAATCACCCGATGGAAAGGATCTGGGACGAGGGCGACATTCCCCGCCATCGGGCGCAGGTTGATGCCATCAAGAGGCACGGCAGCCTCGCGGCAATCGAAATCGCCCACGGTGGCATGCGGTCGCGAAACATGATTACCGGTCTGACCGTTCCCGGACCAAGCAATCTGCCCGTCATGCGGCCCGAGGTTCCCCGGCAGGCGCGGGCAATGGACTTGACTGATATCCGTGAGTTTCGCCAGACCCACAGGGCGGCGGCTCAACGGGCACTGACGGCAGGCTATGACATCATTTACGTCTATGCAGCACACGGCCTGTCGATCCTCAGCCACTTCCTTTCGGTCTCCGCAAACCGGCGTACTGACCAATACGGTGGATCACTGACGAACAGAGTGCGGCTGCTGAGGGAAGTGCTGGAAGACACGCTCGACGTCGTGTCCGGGAAACGTGCGGTCGCGTTGCGCTTTTCAGTCGCGAAACCCGTATCCTTGTCCGCGCTTGCCAACGACAGCGAGGGCCAGGACGTCGTTGAAGCATTGGCCGAGCTTCCGGACCTTTGGGACGTCAATATTTCGGGTTGGCCGAACGACAGTGCGACCGCCCGATTCGCCGAAGAGGGTTTTCAGCTGCCATTCACCGACTTCGTCAAGTCGGTAACCTCGAAACCGGTCGTCGGCGTTGGGCGTTTCACCTCTCCTGACCTCATGGTGTCATTGATCAGGAACGGGAAGCTGGACCTCATCGGCGGCGCCCGTCCGTCCATCGCCGATCCGTTCCTGCCTGCCAAGATCCGCCTGGGACGAGTTGATGACATCCGCGAATGCATTGGCTGCAATGTCTGCGTCAGCATGGATGCCTACGGCCTCCCGATCCGGTGCACACAAAATCCGACGATCTCCGAAGAATGGCGCCGAAAATGGCATCCCGAGATGCTGCCTGCGGCGAGGAGGCAGCGATCACACCTGATTGTCGGGGCCGGCCCCGCCGGCCTCGAGTGCGCGCGGGCGCTGCTCGCGGCAGGTGATGCCGTGACCATCGCGGATTCCGCCGCCGAACCCGGAGGAAGGGTGGCGCTGGAATGCCGTCTACCCGGTCTCGTGAGTTGGAAGCGTGTGACGGACCATCGTCTCGGGCCCATCATGCAGAGTCCGCGGTGCGGGCTATATCTTGACAGCGTCATGGATGCGCGGGACATCGCCGAATTTGACTGCGATACTGTCGTTCTTGCAACCGGCTCGAAGTGGCGTGCGGACGGCGTGGGGTCCACGAGGTTCGATGCCATGAACTTCGACGACGTACCCGTCTTCACGCCTGACGATGTCATGTCCACATCCAGGCTGAAATTGCCACATCGGACCACGATCGTTTACGACGACGATCACTATTACATGGCCAGCGCGATTGCCGAACAGTTGTGCGCGTTCGGCCAATCTGTCACGTACGTAACGCCGCTACCGGCAGTCGCGACATGGACCGAATACACGCTCGAGCAATCCCGGATCATCGAGCGGTTCCGCGAATTGGGAATATCCATCCAGTTGAACACGTCGCTGAGCGATGCTTTGGCCCTCGTTGACAACTTTACCGGTGAGACAACGGAAATAGGCGATCGCAACCTTGTGTTTGTCGGGGCCAGGATACCTGTCGAGGTGAAAGGTGTCGGTCAAGCGATTGCGGGATCGAAGCGTTTGTACGCCGTCGGTGACTGCCTGGTTCCCGGAACGATTCAATCCGCCGTTTTTTCCGGTCATCGCGCGGCGCGCGATATCCTCTATGGCGACAACCAGCAGGAACCGAAACGGGATACGGTCGTGATCGAAATGCCGACGGTGTAGTCTGGCTCCGCGGCTTCCACGTCCCGGACGTCAGTTCAGCCGCATTTTGAGTGTCCGCAATCCAGGCAATTGACGCAGCCTTCGACCATCCTCACGTCAAAGCCACCACAATTGGCGCATGACGACCCCGGTTTTTTCCGCTTCAGAGAAACGACGTCAGCCGGACGGGCTTCGGCGTCACCGTGGCCCGCGGACGGGATTCCTTCCTCTGTCGCGGTTTGCAGCACAGGATCTCCGACAAAGCTGGTCTCGGCCAGGTGACGCTCGATGACCCCGCCAATCGCGGCCAGAATCGACGGGACGTATCGGCCTTCCATCCAGGCACCGCCTCTCGGGTCAAACACGGCCTTCAGTTCTTCGGCCACGAACCGAACGTCTCCTCCCCGGCGGAACACCGCGGAAATCATTCGCGTGAGCGCCAGCGTCCAGGCATAGTGCTCCATGTTCTTCGAATTGATGAACACCTCGAACGGACGCCGAACTCCGTTTTGCAACGTATCATTGATCGTGATGTAGATTGCGTGTTCGCTTTCCGGCCACTTTATCTTGTATGTGCGGCCTTCAAGCGCCTCCGGCCGGTCCAGCGGCTTGGCGATATAGATCACCTCGGCACCCCTGTCGGCTTCCGGGGCCGCCTCGTCGGCTTCTGCAACGCTCAGCACCGATCCGGTGACCTCGTTCGGGCGATAGGTCGTGCATCCCTTGCACCCCTGGTCCCAGGCGGACATGTACACGGCCCGGAAGTCATCGAATTCGATGTCGCCGGGACAGTTGATCGTCTTGGAAATCGAGCTGTCGACCCACTTCTGGGCCGCCGCCTGCATGCGGACGTGATCCTCGGGTGTCAACGACTGGGCGTCGACGAAGTGCCCGGGCAGAGGCTTGTCGCCGAACATGTCGCGCCAGAGCTGGACCGCGTAGTCGACAACCTCTTCCTCGACTTGCGAGCCGTCCGGCTGCAGCACCTTGCGGTTGTATGAAAACGCAAACACGGGCTCGATCCCCGAAGACACATTGCCGGCATAAAGCGAAATCGTCCCCGTCGGCGCGATCGATGTCAGAAGAGCGTTGCGGATGCCGTTGGCAGAGGCCGCCTCCCTGACCTCTTCGTCCATTGCCTGCATGGTTCGGCCCGCCAGGAAGGCGTCGCGGTCGAACAGCGGGAAGGGACCCTTTTCGACGGCCAGCCCGGTGGACGCCAGGTAGGATGAACGGGCGATCCGGCGCATCCAGCCTTCGGTGACCCGGGCGGCCTCCGCACTCCCGTAGCGCTCTCCGGTCATCAGCAGCGCGTCGGCAAGACCGGTCACGCCCAGGCCAATTCGCCGCTTGGCCCGTGCCTCCCGCCGCTGGGCGTCGAGCGGGAACCGGGACACGTCGATCACGTTGTCCATCATGCGAACGGCGACAGCTACCAGGCGGTCGAGTTCGTCCGTGTCGATTCGTGCATTCGACCCGAACGGATCATGAACCAGGCGGGCCAGGTTGATCGAGCCCAGGAGACAGGCGCCATAAGGCGGCAAGGGTTGCTCCCCGCACGGATTGGTCGCGGAAATCGTCTCGCAATAGTGGAGATTGTTGCGTTCGTTGATCCGGTCAATGAAAATGACGCCGGGTTCGGCATAGTCGAAGGTCGACTCCATGATCCGGTTCCACAGATCACGGGCGCGAACAGTCTTCCAGACCTTGTCGGCGAACACGAGGTCCCAGCCGCGATCGGCCTTCACCGCTTCCATGAACGGATCTGTGGCCAGTACCGACAGGTTGAACATCCTCAGCCTGGCAGGGTCCGACTTGGCGGCAATGAAGTCCTCGATGTCCGGGTGGTCGCAGCGCATCGTCGCCATCATTGCGCCCCGCCGCGACCCGGCAGACATGATGGTCCGGCACATCGAATCCCAGACATCCATGAACGAGAGCGGGCCCGAAGCGTCGGCCGCGACGCCGACAACCGGTGCGCCTTTCGGTCGGATCGTGGAGAAATCGTACCCGATCCCGCCGCCCTGCTGCATGGTGACGGCAGCTTCCTTCAGCATGGCGAAAATCCCGTCCATGCTGTCGGGAACCGTTCCCATGACGAAACAGTTGAACAGGGTGACCAAACGCCCGGTGCCGGCGCCGGCAAGAATGCGGCCTGCAGGAAGGAAGCGGAATCCTTCGAGCGCGCCATGGAATTCCCCCTCCCATCGAACCGGATCCGCTTCAACCGCCGCCAGCGCCCGGGCCACCCGCCGCCAGCTGTCCTCGACGGTTCCATCGAGCGGGACACCGGACGCATCCTTCAGCCGGTATTTCATGTCCCAGATCTGTTCGGCAATTGGCACGGAGAATACGTTCATGGAGAATCCTGTCTGGAACAAAAGAAGAACACTGTATGGCGAACATTTGGCTGCATGTCAATGACACTTGCTGCCGAACGAATCGGAACGGCAGTTCAGTTGGAGAAAACGAGCCGCCTGAGCTTCGTCCTTGCCGGCTGTCCGTCATCCGAGTATGCGGATCGCGAACTGCTGGTCAAGACGGTCAGGCAAGCAGATTTACGCTGGCCTCGACCGGTCGGCTGTCACGGCGACCAGTCGAGGCAAATCTTGCCGCACGCGGGCACCACTGCGCGTTTCCCCTGGCAGGAAACGCGTTCTCTGAGCCCAGACACTTCACTCCAGTTCGGGGAACCCGAATGACGCGAACCATGCAATGCCACCGACGGGCCTCCTTCCGCCCGTCGGAATTGCCTTTCGCCACGCTTTGGCCGAAACTATTTCCGGATACCGGAATTGCGTTGCCCTTGTGACCAGTCGATTCGTCAATCTCGTGAAGTTGTGCGTCGGCGTTTCCAGCGTTGACGAACTCGCGATGTGGCAGAATCATCGAGCGGCAGAAGCCCGGGCGCGAGGGGAATCGTATCTGCCTTCGCATGTCACCAGGATGTTTCCGAAACGGAAGGCGGAGGTGCTGTCCGGAGGATCACTGTACTGGGTGATCAGGGGAGAAATTCAGGTCCGGCAAACCATTCTCGACCTCGAGTCCTGCATCGGCAGCGACGCGATCCGGCGCTGCCGCATCGTCATGGACCCGGTTCTGGTACGAACGATCCTATTCCCCCGCCGACCCTTCCAGGGTTGGCGCTATCTTTCCGCTGACGACAGCCCCGCGGATCTGGGCATAAACAGCAGCGATGAACTGCCTCCCGAACTTGAACGTACGCTGGCCGAGATCGGAATCTTCTGAATTTTCGCCCTGGCCGGGACGTCAACTCCCGGATTGCGCCGAATCACCGGTGGACTCCGGAACGTCGAACCCGGCCCGTGCGCCAAAGGTTTCGAGGATGTTTGTCTCTGACCTCGTCCATGGCCTGCGACGGCAGGCAAACAACGCGGCCTGCGACGACAGGACAATTCCGTCGTCAAGAACCTTGAGGTGGTTGGCGCCAAGTGTCTGGCCTGTCGCAGTGATGTCGGCGACCACCTCGGCCGCCAGATTCCTGACCGTCGCCTCGGTCGCCCCCTGGCTGTCAACCAGCCGGTAGTCAGCCAATTCGTGCCCGGCGAGAAATTCCCGGACAAGATTATGGTATTTTGTCGCGATCCGAAGAGGCCGGCCATGAAGGTCCCGGAATTGACCTGCAACTTCGTCGAGATCGTCAATTGTCCAGACATCCGTCCAGCACGTCGGAATCGCGATGACAAGGTCGGCATGACCGAACCCAAGCGTGCAAATTTCGTCAACATGCGCCTGGCGAAAGGGCAGTTTTTCGCGAATCAGGTCCTGCCCGGTTATTCCGAGGTGAATTCGACCCTGTTGCAGTTCGCCGGGGATCTCGCCAGCCGGCAGAAAGACCGGCTCGATGCCGTTCAACCCTGCCACGCTTCCAGAGTAGGCACGCTCGGATCCCATTGGAACCACCCTTGCGCCAAAGCTGCCCAGCCAGTCGGTTGCGGCAGAACGGAGCCGTCCCTTGGCAGGAAGTCCGATCTTGAGACGGCTCACGTCAGGCCAGCCCTGATCGCGGTCAGCGTTTCAGGCCGAATGACCCCACCGACTGCCGGTACCGACCGCCCCTGCCCGAGGCGCCCTGTCAACGCATCATAGCGGCCACCGCTGGCGACAGCCGGCCACTCATGTCGGTCTCGGGCTCTGAAACCGAAAACGAACCCATCGTAATATTCCATTGTTCTGCGGCCGTGGCCGGATGCAAAACGGAGGTTGTCAACATCCACCGATACCGATCGTAACGCGTCCCTCCGTTCGGAGAACGCGGCAACTGCCGATTCGAGCGAGGGCATGCCCAAGAGCAACCTCTCGAGTTCGGCGAGTGCCGTCGTCATCGTGCCGCCGAGATCGAGTACAGCCTCGATCGTCGCGACTTCGTGCCACGAGATCGGCGGCGTACACGCTTCCTCGTCAAGTGCCCGGTGGCGCGCAGCAATATCCGTGGGCTCTCGGCGACCGATATGCACAGGCTCCTCGTCACCCGTGCGGCCAAATCGGTCTTGTTCGGGTTCTTTTGCACGTGTCCGCGTTGCCTTCGGGGAGCGGTGCTCGTCCCGGGCGCAGGAGAATCTGTCCAGAAGTTTCCGAAATCGACCCGGACGCCACAAGTGCCTGCGAAGCATCGCCTTTCTGCGCTCAGGGGTCTCAAGGCCAGCGATCGCTGCGCGCAATATACCCATGTCACCGACGACGACATCAAGCATGTCCGCCGCCAAGACCTCGTTGAAGAGCCCGAACACCTCCGCGTCCGTTCCGGCACGATCTTCAGATCCGAAGATCTCGTATCCAACCTGTACGGATTCGGGCGAACGCACCGAATTCGGAGGTTGAATGCGCCAGACAGGACCCAGATAGGTAAACCGGGTTTCTCCGGGAATTCCCTCCATGTACTTCCGTGCCACGGGAACCGTAAAGTCGGGCCGAAGCATGAATTCACCCCGGACCGGGTCACGCGTGACGAAAGCGCGAGCGCGGATGTCTTCACCGTAAAGATCAAGCAAGAGATCGGCTGGTTGCAGGATCTCCGTATCGGCAAGGATTGCGCCGGATCGCTGAAAGGTCGCGAGGATTCCGCGTGCGGCGTCGCGGGCTTCCGCACCTCCTTCGGATCCAGAACGCGCCCCATCAGTCGCCTCGCCTCGAGATCCTGTTGGCGTCGATTGCATTTCCGGAAGTTCCGTCATTGGAGCCGCAGAGTCACGGGTTCAGACCTGATCGAGATAGACTGCGCGCCGACGTGCGAGCTCTGCTTTCTGGTCCGCGAGCGGCAAGTCGAAAACTGCCACGAGGCGGCATACCTCTTCGACGAGATGTTCGCGCGGAACAGTGATCTGGGTCGGCCGGTTTCTCCATGCGTCGCTGGATTCCAGCTCCACGGCAACCATGCGCCCGACAACGAGGTCCTTGAGCTGCACGACACCCCGGTTCCGTTCTTCCGATCCTTCGATGACGGCAACGGGACTTTCGCGCAGGTCAGCGTAGCGAAGCTGACCTCCGAAATTCCTCGGATTTCCGAGATACATCTCGGACCGGATTCCGGCCGCGCGTAGTTCCGAAACCATCCCCAGGTACGAATCCAGTCGATCGCGATCCATCACCGTGACCACGACCGGCCCTGATCCTCCCTGAATGCCGACAGGGTCACCTCGCCGCGCGGCAACGGCAGCGAGGAGGCGATCAACACCGACCGATACCCCGGTCGCCGCAACATCCTGGCCGGTGAATCGCCGCACGAGACCGTCGTAACGCCCTCCTCCGGCGACCGATCCGAATTGCTGACGCCGTCCTTTCGCGTCGGTGATCTCGAACGTGAGGTCGGCTTCAAAAACCGCGCCCGTGTAGTAGCCGAGCCCCCTGACAACCGAGGTGTCGATGCAAATTCGATCCGGCCCGAATCCCTGAGCACGGACCAGGCGTTCAATCGCTGACAGGTCTTCGGCTGCAGATCCCAGGTGGTCAAGTCGGGCCAGGATCACCTCATTGTCGCTCCCTTTGCCAGGCGCAACCACATCCATGATCTGTTCAATCTGGTCTTCATTGAGGCCCGCCCCCTCGGTAAAGTCGCCGCTCTCATCCTTCCGGCCTTGACCGAGCAAGGCGCGTACGCCCTGCTGCCCCAGTCTGTCGAGCTTGTCTATGGCCCGAAAGACCGAGTCCCGGCGCCGTTCGGAATCTCCGGACATGTCCGAGCCCAGGGCACCGGCCATCCGCAAGATTCCATCGAGAACAGTTCTGCTGTTCAGCCGGACCCTGTAATCACCGCGCCGTATCCCCGCTGCCTCCAGAACCTCGGCCAGCATCATGCACATTTCCGCATCGGCGGCCGGACTCTTCGAACCGACCGTGTCCGCGTCGCACTGGTAAAACTGGCGGAATCGACCCGGGCCCGGTTTCTCGTTTCGCCAGACGGTTCCGACCGCGTAACGCCGGTAGGGTAAGGGCAACTCGTTTCTGAACTGGGCATAGACCCGGGCGAGTGGCGCAGTCAGGTCGTATCGAAGCGCCAGCCAGTCGCTCTCGTCTTCCTTCCATGCGAACACGCCTTCATTGGGCCTGTCGACATCGGGCAGGAACTTGCCCAGCGCCTCGACGGTCTCGATGGCCGGGGACTCCAGGGGTTCGAAACCGTAACGATGGTAAACTTCCCTGATCGTCTCCAGCATCTCCTCGCGGCCGATGACTTCCGGCCCGAAGTAGTCCCGGAACCCTTTCGGCAGGCGCGCCCGGGGCCGTTGATTTCGCTGAGCCTTTTGCTTTGCCATTCCGTCATTCCGTCAAAACGCCGCAGTGAGTTCATGCGAACACAATCGCATGGAAGATGATTCCGGTGGCCGTATAAAGTGCTATCCCGGGTTTGTCATGGGAACCGGAAAACCGGCAGTGACTCACTTTGAAATGCGGCCGAATGCCGAGGCCCAGACAGGAAAAGAAGGACGAAAAGGCATTGAGCGGCTGGGGCTTGACGCCTTGTTGGAGATGTTTTCGTCGCCTTCGCTCACGATGGCGATGACTTCGCCGAAAAACGCTGCAGGAACCAAGATGTACGCGGGAAGTATCCCGAGGAAGTAGGCGACTTCGCAATCACCCGCGTACCTCTACAGGAGTAACCCCGTTTTGCTGATCATGATCCGTTCGCACGATTCGCCATATGCGAAGCGAAAAGCGACATTTCTTCTGCGCCAAACGTGATTGAACGCCGCAGAGTCTTCGCCCATCCAAGATTGTCGGGTATTTTCTGCTCTTGTTTGCGCGAGAACCGAGCGCACCTCTGGTGAAAGTGCACGAAAGATGGACACGGGTTCCGTCCTCGCCCCTTCGCGTACCGTTCATCCGCGCTCACACCTTCAAGCTGTGCCCCCGCCCTTTCACGCACAATGAAGCGCCTCGGCAGCTCGGTATCTGCCCACCGCGGCACGCTTCCGTCCTCCTGCGAACGCTCAGCCATCGAGGTCATCGATCCTGAGAACACCCTCAATCCTCGAAATGGCCCCCCTGACCTGTGGCGTTACCCGACAACGCAACGGAACGGCGACCTCCACGTCGCCCGGGAGCTTTTGGTCGGAAATCACCAGGTGAACCGAACCAAGACGACCGTTGGAACCGTTCTTCGCATGACCCGCAACCTGCCGTACGACCGAACGAATCGCATCCTCTCCTTCAATGAATACCCTGATCCCGGGTGGTGCAAGCCTGGCGGCAACCTCATCCGCAGACTCGACCCTGCGCGCCAGCAGCCTCCGGTTGCCCATGTCCCGACCTGCATCAACGGACACCACGACATTGTTGCCGGGCTCAAGCATGCCGCGTGACTTGTCGACCACGTCGGAAAACAACGTGACCTCGTAGCCGCCGCTGGGGTCGCTCAGCTGGACGAATGTCAGGTTGTTTCCCCTGTTCGATCGTCGGTCCTGGCGGCCAATGATCGTCCCCGCGACACTGACACTCAGCAGTTCCCGTTCCCCGGCTTGTTCCATTCTCCGCTCGAGATCTGCAAATCGGATTACCCCCAGCCTCGCGAGTTCGTCCTGCATTTCGTCCAACGGGTGCCCGGACAGGTAGAAGCCGACAGCTTCATGTTCGTTTTGCAGCAGCTCCACCGGCTCCCATTTTTCCGTCACTGGCAGTTGCGGAGGCGGCAACTCCTCGCCCTCCTTGCCGAACAGCCCGATCTGCGTGCTGTTCCGCTCTTCGTGAGCGGATGCCGAAAAATCCGTCAGGATGTCGATTGCCGAGAGAACTTTCGCCCGGTTGTGTTCCAGGCCGTCGAACGCGCCGGCCCGTGCCAGGGTTTCCAGCGGTCGACGGCCCAGTTTCTTGAGATCGACCCTGCGCGCGAAATCAAGGATGTCCGTGAACGGGCCGCCCTCGCTCCGCGCCAACTCGATCAGTTTCATTCCCTCGGCACCCGCGCTTTTCAGCCCGCCCAATGCATAGTGTAACCGGCCGTCCCGAACGACGAACCGTGCGCTAGACTGGTTTACGCACGGCGGCCGCAGCTCGATTCCAAGACGCTCGACCTCCTGCCGGTAGACATTCAGCTTGTCGGTGTTGACCAGGTCGGCATTCATCACCGCGGCCATGAATTCGACCGGATGGTGCGCCTTCAACCAGGCCGTCTGGTAGCTGACGACCCCATAGGCAACAGCGTGTGACTTGTTGAATCCGTAGTTGGCAAACTTGTTGAGCAGGTCCCAGACTTCCATGGCCTTCGTCCGGCTGACACCGTTGGCCTTGGCGCCCTCCAGGAACTTTGGTTTTTCCGCGTCCATCGCCGCCTGGATCTTCTTTCCCATCGCCTGGCGGACAACATCGGCACCTCCTAGCGAATATCCGGCCATCGCCCGGACGATCTGCATCACCTGTTCCTGGTAGATGATGATTCCCTGGGTTTCGTCGAGGACCGGATCGATCGATTCGTGAAGGAACTTCCGCGGTTCAATCCCGTTCTTGACGTTGCAATACGTCGGAATGCTTTCCATCGGACCGGGCCGATACAGCGCCACCAACGCGACGATATCGGCGATGCCGGTCGGACGCATGCGCCTCAGGGCATCCTTCATGCCCGCACCTTCGACCTGGAACAACGC
Organism: Paracoccaceae bacterium; assembly: GCA_963664045.2. Taxonomy (GTDB): domain Bacteria; phylum Pseudomonadota; class Alphaproteobacteria; order Rhodobacterales; family Rhodobacteraceae; genus JAPPHA01. The sequence goes on from CAXXGT010000014.1 coordinate 47,438, forward strand.
GACCGTCTGGGCCGATGCGTACAACTCGAATGTCTCCGGATCGTCCAGCGGGATCGTCGCTATTTCGACCTCGACTCCACGTTGCCGAAGCAGGTCAAGCGTTTCCTGAATAATGGTCAGGGTTTTCAGTCCAAGGAAATCCAGCTTGACCAACCCGGCTCGTTCGACCCATTTCATGCTGAACTGCGAAACCGGCATCGAGGAACGCGGGTCCTTGTATATCGGTATCAGTTCATCGAGAGGACGATCGCCCACAACCAGACCGGCGGCATGGGTCGAAGCGTTCCGGTAGACACCTTCGAGCCGGGAGGCGTACTCCAGCAGTCTGGCCACGACTGGTTCAGCATCTGCCGCTTCCGTAAACTCCGGCCGTTGTTCCATCGCTTCCTTCAGCGAGACCGGCTTGACCCCGTCGACCGGAATCATTTTTGCGAGGCGGTCAACCCGGCTGTACGGAATCTGCAGAACACGCCCTACGTCCCGGATGGCGGCACGGGACAGTAACGCACCGAACGTGATGATCTGGGCAACCTGATCCCGCCCGTAACGATCCTGGACATAGGTGATCACCTCCTCGCGGCGGTCCACGCAGAAGTCGATGTCGAAGTCAGGCATCGATATCCGTTCCGGATTCATGAACCGTTCAAACAGGAGCGAATACCGGAGCGGGTCGAGATCAGTGATCGTCAGGGCATACGCGACCAGGGAACCGGCGCCCGACCCTCGGCCGGGACCAACGGGTATCCCCTGCCCTTTCGCCCACTGCACGACGTCCGCGACGATCAGGAAGTACCCGGCAAATCCCATGGCGTCGATGACGCCAAGTTCGAAATCCAGGCGTTCGTGATATTCCTGTTCGGGGACGGCGAGTGGAATGGATGCAAGGCGTTGATCCAAGCCTTCCCGCGCCTGGCGTCGAAGTTCATCCATTTCCTGTTCCGCCAGTCTTGGCAGAATCGGGTCACGCGCCGGAACCCGAAACGCGCTGCGCTGCGCGATTTCAACGGTACTCACGAGAGCCTCTGGCAGGTCGCTGAACAAGGCGGCCATTTCCTCGGCGGATTTCAGGAAATGATGTTCTGTCAGCCGGCGTCGTGGCTCTTTCTGGTCAACGTAACTCCCCTCCTTGATGCAGATCAGCGCGTCATGGGCCGCGTACATCTCTTGCTTGTCGAAGTAGACATCGTTGGTTGCTGCCAAGGGCAGACCAAGATCATAGGCGAAATCGAGAAACGCGGGCTCCGTCGCGCGTTCCTCTTCGGTTGCCTTGTACGAACCTGACGGATGACGCTGGATTTCCACGTAAAGGCCGTCGCCAAAGATCCTTGCAAGAGACTGAACCAGGTCACGCGCCTGCTCGACCTTCCCCTCGAGGATCAGTTGTCCGACCGGACCTGAAGCACCTCCGGTCAGGCAAATCAGCCCTTCAGGCCCGTCTTCGAGCTGTTCAAGACCGACATGGGGAATCCCGAATCCCGATTCCAGGAATGCATATGAATTCAACTTGACCAGATTGCGGTAACCGCGCTCGTTCCCGGCGAGCAGGACCAGCGGACTCACGGCCGGTATATGGGATCGCGTCTCCCGTGACGTTGCAGGCGATCCGTTTGCCACATCCAGTTGGCAGCCTATGATGGGCTGGATACCGTTCGAAACCGAAATTTCGGAAAACTCGAGGGCGGCAAACAGATTACCGCTGTCGGTCACGGCGACTGCCGGGGCTCCCTGCTCCCTGCAACTTTCGACCAACTGATCGATATGCATGGTCCCTTCCAGGAGGGAATAGACCGTATGGACACGTAAATGGATGAATCGGGGTTCGACGGCCATTGGATCACCTTATCCCTCCAACCAGTTTCGCGAAAGTGCCGCGGTCTGGTCAATATCGTGCTTGCATCTGATGCACGGGCAATTCACATTTCTGCAGAACCGGGAACTCCCGTTTCGCCCCGCGCATGCCTGCGCGGACGGAAGGCGGGAATCTTCGATCGAGAGGAAGGTCTGGAGTCATGGCACGGTTGACCACACATGTTCTGGATACTGCGCGCGGCCGACCCGCTGCCGGTCTGAAAATAGATCTTTACGCAATCGGGATGGAACGCCTGAAACTCGCGACTGCCGTTACCAACCAGGATGGCCGCGTGGACCGACCGTTGCTTGACGGTGCGGAATGCAAGCCCGGAACATATGAGCTCGTCTTCCACGCGGGCGCATACCACGAACAAACCGAAGCGGTCCGGCCGGCAGGCGTGTTTCTTGACCTGATTCCGGTTCGTTTCGCCATCGTGGATGACCGGCATTACCATGTCCCGCTCCTGCTATCGCCCTACGGCTACGCAACCTACAGGGGGAGTTGATGGCGGCAGTTCGTTTCCTGCTCAACGGAAGGAGCGTCAAACTCGCGGACCCGAATCCGGAGGAGACGGTTCTCGACTGGCTGCGAATCCGGCGCCATCTCACCGGCACGAAGGAAGGCTGCAACGAGGGGGACTGCGGTGCCTGTACGGTAATGCTGACCTCGATCGCAAATGACGGCGTGGCGGTTCGTTCAGCCGTCAATTCCTGCCTGCTGTTTCTGCCCCAGCTCGACGGCAAGTCGCTCAGAACAGTTGAAGGCGTTGCCGACGAAAACGGTACCCTGCATCCGGTCCAGAGACGATTGGTCGAATACCATGGGAGCCAATGCGGTTTCTGCACTCCGGGATTCGTCATGTCCATGGTCGCGGCCCACGGGTCCGGACGGCAGGACCACGACGACATTCTCGCCGGCAATCTATGCCGGTGTACGGGTTATGCACCGATCGTTCGCGCGGCCCGGGCGGCAGAAGATGATGCCGCCGCACCCTGGCTCGAAACCGATGCCGACAGCCTCCGACGGCTTGTTTCCGAAGGAAAGTCCTCGGCGCCGGTTTTTCGGCAGGATCGATATTTCATGCCCAGAACAGCTGATGATCTCGCTGACTGGAGTCTCGCCAATCCGGACGGAACCCTTGTCGGTGGCACCACGGATCTCGGGCTGGTTGTCAACAAGGACATGAAGTCAATCATGCCGATGTGTTTTGTTTCGCAGGTTCGCGACCTCAACGACATGTCGCCGACTGACGGAGGGCTCACCGTGGGAGCGGCCGTGTCGATTTCCAGGCTGCGCGATTCCATGAAATCCCGCTACCCGGATTTCGGCGAACTTCTGCGCAGGTTCGGATCGGAACAGGTCCGGAACGTCGCGACCATAGGGGGCAACATCGCCAACGGATCACCGATCGGGGACGGGGCGCCGCCGTTGATTGCGCTCGGTGCGACATTGACGCTTCGCCGCGGGAATGACCGCCGAACCCTCGACATCGAGGATTTCTTTGTCGCGTATGGCCGCCAGGACCTTCAACCCGGTGAATTCATTGAGTCTCTGCACATACCGGACGTCCCTGATCGTCTTCGGTGTTTCAAGCTGTCCAAGAGATTCGATCAGGACATATCCGCCGTTCTCGGCTGCTTCAATATCGTCGTTGGCGAAAACGGAACCGTCGAGTCGGCCAGGATCGCATTCGGCGGTATGGCAGGGATCCCGAAGCGCGCCCATGCGGTGGAAACTCGCCTCATCGGCCAGCGTTGGAACGAGAAGACGGTAACCTCGGCCGCCCTGGCTTTCGAGTCCGACTTTGTCCCGATCTCGGATCTGCGCGCCAGTGCGGGCTACCGCATGGCAGCGGCGCGGAACATGCTGCGCCGCTGTTTTCTCGAGGATTCCTCCGGCGAGGCGCGCGTGCTCGACGTGGCACCATGAGCGCGAACCTCGAAATTCCCCACGAGTCGGCGCGACTCCACGTCACGGGCGGTGCGACCTATCTCGACGACATCCCGTCACCGCCGCGCTGCCTGCATCTGGCCTTTGGCCTGGCGAAGGCGGCATGCGGAAAGATCGCAAAGCTCGATGTCACGGCGGTCCGGAACACCGACGGTGTCGCGGCCGTGCTGACCGCATCGGATATTCCGGTGACAGCGGATACTTCCCCGATCGCGCATGACGAACCACTTCTGGCGGTTGGCGACGTTCATTTCTTCGGGCAGCCCGTCTTCATTGCTGCGGCGGAGAGCCATCGCATCGCCCGCCACGCTGCCAGCCTCGGGTGCATCGAGGTCGTCGAACGCCCGCCAGTGCTGACCATTGACCAAGCGATTGCCGTGCGAAGCCATCTGGAAAGCCCGGTGGTTTACCGCAAGGGAGATCCCGGCGCTGCCATCGCTGTTGCACCTCATTTCCTGTCGGGTCGGGTCGAAACGGGTGGACAGGAGCATTTCTATCTCGAAGGACAGGCGGCAATGGCCGTTCCCCGGGAAGACGGAGGCATGCTGGTCTACAGTTCGTCCCAACATCCGAGCGAGATTCAGCAAAAGGTCGCCGAGGGTCTCGGGGTTGACCTCGGCCGTGTTCGGGTCGAGGTTCGCCGCATGGGCGGCGGCTTCGGCGGGAAGGAAAGCCAGTGCAATGCCCCGGCAATGGCCTGCGCGGTGGTAGCGTCTGCAACGGGCCGACCATGTCGAATGCGGTACGACCGCGATGACGACATGCTCATCACCGGCAAGAGGCATGAATTCCGGATCGACTACGAAGTCGGCTTTGACGACGATGGCCGCATCCTGGGAATAATCTTCGACCACTATGTCCGGTGCGGATGGTCACAGGACCTGTCTCTCGCGGTCGCCGATCGGGCGATGCTGCACGCCGACAATGCCTATCATCTCGAGAACGCCCGGATCACGTCTTACCGGCTGCGTACGAACACCGTGTCGGCGACCGCATGTCGCGGCTTCGGCGGCCCCCAGGGAATCGTCGGAATCGAGCATGTGATCGAGCGAATCGCCCGGACCCTCGGACGAGACCCACTGCATGTGCGGACGGTCAATTTCTATCGATCGAGGGTTTCCCGCGAGATGCTGCCGAACAACCCGCGATCCCTGGATGATACACCAACGGCCGAAGAGCGTGCCGAAACCAGGGCCGTGCAGACGACTCCCTATCATATGGAGGTCCGCGACTCGGTCGTTCGGGAAATCACGGCAAGCCTCGTTGAACGTTCCGGCTACCACGAAAGGCGCCGGTCCATTGCCCGGTTCAACGCCCGCAATGCAGTTCTCAGGCGAGGCATCGCGCTGACACCGGTCAAGTTCGGAATTTCGTTTACCCTGACCCATTACAACCAGGCGGGCGCACTGGCGCATGTCTACCGGGACGGGTCCGTTCACGTAAACCACGGCGGGACCGAGATGGGCCAGGGACTCATGACCAAGGTCATGCAGGTCGCTGCCTCGGCTTTCGGATTGCCGCCCGACACCGTCAGGGTTTCGGCTACTGACACCGACAAGGTGCCGAATACATCCGCGACGGCGGCTTCTTCCGGCTCGGATCTGAATGGAATGGCGACCATTTCCGCCTGCAGGACGATACGTGACCGGATGGCGGCTCACCTGTCTGAGCAATGGCAGCAGAAACCCGCGAACGTGCGTTTCGAAGGCGGACACGTCCTGATCGGAGACGTATCCATTCCGTTCAGCGAGGCCGCACGTCTGTGCCACGAGGGACGCATCTCGCTTTCCGCGACCGGGTTCTATGCAACGCCCGACATTCAGTGGGAACGGAGATCCGGCCGGGGTCGGCCCTTCTACTACTTCGCTTACGGCGCCGCGGTCACCGAGGCGGTGATTGACACGTTGTCCGGTCAATCGAGGATTCTTCGCACCGACATCGTTCATGATGTCGGAGAATCGTTGAACACGGCAATCGACATCGGCCAGATCGAAGGTGGGTTCGTTCAGGGCGCCGGCTGGCTGACAACCGAAGAACTTGTCTGGAACGAAAACGGACGCCTTTTGACTCACGCGCCTTGCACATACAAGATTCCCGCGTGCTCGGACCGGCCGATGACCCTGAATGTCACGCTGTTCGAAAATGCCAATTCGGAAAACACGATCCACCGTTCCAAGGCTGTCGGGGAACCCCCGCTCATGCTCGGGATTTCGGCATTCATGGCGATTTCGGACGCCGTATCATCTTGCGGTGATGGTTTTGGCGGTCTCGACGCTCCGGCCACGCCGGAACGGGTACTCCGGGCCGTTATGCAGCTTCGGGGGCAGGACTGGTGAACGGGTTCGACCGGATCGAACTCCGGGACGCCGTTCGGCGGCACGGCACGGTTGCGCGCATAGTCATTGCCGGCCACAAGGGATCGACCCCGAGGGAGACGGGGGCGTCGATGCAAGTCTGGTCGGACGGCCAGTCGGGAACGATCGGCGGCGGGGCACTCGAACTGGCTGCGATCAATCAAGCGCGAAAGGTGCTCGAATCGGGTCCTGACGTCTCAACGCTGAACTTGCCGCTTGGTCCCGGAATCGGCCAATGTTGTGGCGGGGCGGTCAGCCTCGTCATCGAGATTCTTGAAGAGGCGGCCCTCGACGAACTGGACGACAGCTCCGTGCGCGTTCGAATGACTCGACCGCCGGTGGAGCCTGCGGCCTCCCCTGACAGACCGCCGCCGCGGGTTCAGCGCGTCGTCGATGCCATGCGTAGCGGAACAAGAACGCGGTCCACCTGCCTCTTTGACGGTTGGCTCATCGAGCCGAGCGCGCGGCCCGAGCGGAACATCTGGGTTTACGGGGCCGGTCACGTGGGGCGATCGGTGGTCGAAGTCCTGTCGGGCCTCCCGTTCGCGATAACGTGGGTCGACTTCGAGGCCTCCCGATTCCCCGGAGAGGTGCCTTCGTCTGTCCGTCCGCTGGTGACGGACCCGAACTCCCTGCACGCAGCCGGGCTGGCTCCTGGCGATGCCGATCATCTGGTGATGACACACACGCACAGCATCGATCTCGACATTTGCGATCGTGTTCTCCGGCGGCAGTTCCGGTCGCTTGGCCTGATTGGATCCCGAACAAAACGTCAACGGTTTGCCGGGAGATTGCGTTCCCTTGGCCATTCGGACGAGATGATTTCGCGCCTGACCTGCCCGATCGGGATACCGGGCCTCGGAAAACATCCTCGCGCCATTGCCGTCGGCGTCGCGGCCGCGTACCTGGTCGATGCCCCGAACGACATCGGAACACTGAGGATCGGAGGCGTCCCGGGGTGACAATGCTGCTCGACATCCGAGCCATGTCCAAGTCCTACCCGGGCGTTCTCGCCTGCGACGACATTTCACTGGAAATCGGGACAGGAGAAATTCACGCCCTCCTCGGGGAAAACGGCGCTGGAAAATCCACGCTCGTCAAGATGATCTATGGGCTTGTTCGTCCGGATTCCGGCCACATGTTCCTCGAAGGCCTGCCGTTCAACCCGCACGAACCGAGGGCCGCGCGTGCCGATGGCATCGCGATGGTGTTCCAGCACTTTTCGCTTTTTGAAGCCTTGAGCGTTGCCGACAACATTGCCCTTGGCATGGAAGTTCATCTGTCCCGTTCGGACCTTGCATCCAGGATCCGCGAGGTTTCTGCCGGCTACGGGCTCGCAATCAATCCGGACCGGTTTGTCGGGGATCTTTCGGCGGGAGAACGCCAGAGAGTCGAAATCGTTCGGTGCCTGCTGCAATCACCGAAACTCCTGATCATGGACGAACCGACCTCGGTGCTGACCCCACAGGAAGTGGAGCTCCTCTTCGACACGTTGCGAAAGCTGGCGTCCGAAGGCACATCGATCCTCTACATCTCGCACAAGCTTGAGGAAATCCGATCCCTCTGTGACCGCGCGACGATCCTTCGGGAAGGCAAGGTCGTAACCACATGTACACCTGCCGATGAAACGGCCAGGAGCCTTGCCGCCATGATGGTCGGCATGAACCTCGCGGTTCCGGCACGGCGCGATCATGCTCCGGGCGAGGACCTGCTGAGCGTATCCGGCCTGTCGCTCCGATCCCGAAGCCATTTCGGCACAAGTCTGAAAGACATCGATTTCGTACTTCGGGCAGGCGAGATACTCGGCATTGCCGGGGTCGCCGGGAATGGTCAGGACGAGTTGCTCCTGGCGTTGTCCGGAGAAGAGCGATCCACACCCGGCGTGATCATGCTGGGTGGCGGCGACGTCGGTCTGTCGGGACCCAACACGAGGCGGCGACGGGGGATGCTGGCCGCACCGGAACAGAGGCTGGGGCACGCTGCCGCGCCCGACATGTCGCTCAGCGAAAACGCGATGATGACTGCGCGCATTCGGCGTACCCTCGCTCGTCACGGTGTCCTCGACTGGACAGCGGCTGCAGGATTCGCCGGCGATGTCGTGGAGCGGTTTGACGTCAGGACGACGGGCGTGGACAGCGCGGCTAAATCCCTTTCAGGCGGGAATCTGCAAAAATTCGTCATTGGGCGCGAGATACTGCAGGATCCGCGCGTCCTGGTGATCAACCAGCCGACCTGGGGCGTGGATGCGGCAGCCGCCGCATTCATTCGCGCAACCCTTGTTGAACTTGCAGAGCGTGGATCAGGCGTGCTGGTCATCAGCCAGGACCTTGATGAACTGATGGAGATTTCCGACAGGTTGGCGGTGATTTCCGGCGGCCGTCTTTCGGAACCTCACGCAACCGCGGGAATCAAGGCCGAGGAGATTGGGCTGCTGATGGGACGGACCGGAGATACACGTGCTGCTGCTTGAGCCCAGGCCAGAACCTTCGCGGGCGATGCGAACGGTTACCCCGTTCATCGCAGTCGCTCTGACCATGGCCGCAGGAGCCGTTCTGTTCGCGTTTCTCGGAACAAACCCCCTGGACGCGATCAGGGTGTTTTTCTGGAATCCATTGTTTGATTCGACCGTCGCGAGTTACACCCGTCCACAACTTCTGGTCAAAGCAGCACCGTTGATCATCATCGCGCTCGGGCTCTCCTTCGGGTTTCGGGCCGGTATCTGGAACATCGGCGCCGAAGGCCAGTTCATCATGGGCGCGATTACCGGCGGAGGCTTCGGGCTTGCCGTCTACCCTGCCGAGGGTTTCTGGGTATTTCCGATGATGATCCTGGCTGGCGCACTCGGCGGCTGTCTCTGGGCGATGATCCCGGCAATCCTGAAGATCCGCTTCCACGCCAACGAAATCCTCGTATCCCTGATGCTGGTTTACGTGGCCTTCAATGTTCTCGCCGAAATGGTCACGGGCCCACTGAGAAACCCGGAGGGTTTCAACTGGCCCGAAAGCCGGCATTTTCAGGATTATCCAAGTGCGCACAATGCGGAACTGCTGAGTGGCACGGGTGTCCATTTCGGCGTGATCGTCATGTTCGCGCTCGTTGTCCTGTGCTTCCTGGTGCTTCGTAACCACATTTTCGGATTCCAGGTTCGCCTTGCCGGCCAGTCGCAGCGGGCCGCGCGATTCGCAGGTGTCGATGCAGCGCTCCTGACCGCCCTGTGTCTCGGTCTTTCCGGTGCGTTCGCAGGAATGGCCGGGCTGTTTGAGGTCGCCGGACCGGCCGGAAAGCTCTCGACCAACTTTCCCCTTGGTTACGGGTTCACTGCCATTATCGTGGCGTTTCTCGGGCGATTGCATCCGGTCGGCATCCTTCTCGCCGGACTGCTGATGGCACTGACCTATATCGGAGGAGAACTGGCCCAGTTCACACTTAACATTCCCGCGGCCGCAGTTCAGGTTTTCCAGGGCATGCTGCTTTTCTTTCTCCTGGCCGTAGACATCCTGGTGAACTTCCGAATTCGGTGGAAGGGTCCGGCCCGTGACCGGTCAGGTTCGGAGCCTGCCCTTGCCGGCGCCCCTTCTGCGCCCCGCGCCCCAGTGACGGCACAGGCCCGCGACAGAAAGGAGGGACAGACGTGATCGATCTCGCCGGGGTCTCGCCGGCTGCACTGGTTGCGAGCCTGATGGTTGCGGCAACGCCTATCCTCCTCGCGGCAACCGGAGAACTGGTCGTCGAAAAATCGGGGGTTCTCAATCTCGGGGTCGAGGGCATGATGATCATTGGCGCCGTGTGCGGTTTCATTGGCGCCGTCGAAACCGGCTCTCCCCTCCTTGGCCTGCTGGCAGCTGTCGCGGGAGGGGTCATCCTGTCCCTGGTTTTCGCGATACTGACTCAATTCCTGTTATCAAACCAGGTTGCAACCGGACTCGCCTTGACGCTGTTCGGCCTCGGACTGGCGGCCTTGATGGGTCAGAGTTACGCGGGGATCAAACCACCCCCGACCCCCAGGCTCGACATACCGGTCCTTTCGGAGATCCCGTTCTTCGGGCCGGTGCTTTTTTCTCATGACGGTGTCCTTTACCTGTCCCTGTTCCTGGTCTTCGTCGTTTGGCTGGTCTTCAGATACACCCGTGCGGGCCTCGTCCTTCGTGCAGTCGGAGACAATCACGACGCTGCGCACGCGCTTGGCTACAAGGTGATCCGGGTGCGCCTGGCGGCCATTCTGTTCGGAGGGGCGATGGCGGGACTCGGCGGCGCCTACCTGTCGCTGATCAGGGTGCCTCAATGGACAGAGGGGATGACTGCCGGGGCCGGGTGGATCGCGCTTGCGATCGTCGTCTTTTCTTCCTGGAAACCATGGCGGATTCTCCTTGGCGCCTATCTCTTCGGGGGCGTTACAGTGCTGCAACTGAACCTGCAGGCAGCAGGCGCCGGGATTGGGGTTGCGTATCTGTCGATGGCTCCGTATCTCGTTACAATACTCGTACTGGTTGTCATGTCCTCGGACCGACGGCGGACCAGTTTGAATGCTCCGGCCTGTCTCGGCCGGGCATTTCATGCCTCTGCCTGACGGAGACAGGGCTGATTGCCATTTCCTGAAAGAGACGGCCCCAGACGGCACACCGTACCTTTCAGGCTCAATTGGTCATTTGTGGAGGGAATCACCATGAAACATTTTTGGCGTTGTCTTGCCGGCGCCGCGGCACTCGTCCTCGGCCTCGGCCTCGGCGGTGCAGCATTTGCGTCAGACGAAAAACTCAAGGTCGGATTCGTCTACGTCGGACCGATCGGTGACTTCGGCTGGAGTTACGAGCACGACCAGGGCAGGCTTGCCGTTGACGATGCGCTGGGTGATCGGGTCGAGACGTCCTACGTCGAGAGCGTACCCGAAGGCGCTGACGCCGAGAGGGTCATGACCCAAATGGCGTTGTCGGGCCACAAGCTGATATTCACGACATCATTCGGCTACATGGATCCCACGATCAATGTAGCTGCGAAATTTCCCGACGTGAAATTCGAGCATGCGACCGGCTACAAGCGTGCAGACAATGTCTCGACATACTCGGCCCGCTTCTACGAAGGTCGCACGGTGATCGGGCACATCGCGGGCCACATGACGGAATCCAACATCGTCGGCTACATCGCGTCGTTCCCCATTCCTGAGGTCATCCGGGGAATCAACTCGGCGTATCTCGCGGCCAAGGCAGTCAATCCGGATGTTCAGTTCAAGATTGTCTGGGTGTTCACCTGGTTTGATCCTGCCAAGGAAGCCGACGCCGCAACTGCCCTGATCGAACAGGGCGCCGATGTCATCATGCAGCACACCGATTCACCGGCCGCGATGACGATTGCGGAGGAAAAGGGCGTCTTCGCCTTCGGCCAAGCTTCAGACATGATGGAATTCGGGCCAACCGCAAGGCTGTCGTCCATCATCGACAACTGGGCGCCGTATTACGTGGCCCGCACCCAGGCCGTCCTCGACGGGACCTGGGAGTCGATTGACACGTGGGATGGAATCGCACCCGGAATGGTCGAGATCGGCGAGTTTTCGGACAGGATTCCTGCCGAAGTTCGAGAGTCGGCCGGCGCGATCCGGGACGCGATTGCCGCTGGCACGATGCATTCGTTCACCGGACCGATCAATCGCCAGGACGGAACCCCATGGCTTGCCGAAGGCGAGACTGCGGATGATGGTACGCTGGTTGCGATGGACTTCTATGTCGAGGGGGTTGAAGGGGAAATCCCCAACTGAACGCGGCAAGTCCCTGGTCTTGGTTCCCGTGTTGCTCTCCGGGCGATTTCACGCCGGGCACACGGGAACCATCCAATCAATTCGGATCATTCGCACAAATTCGACCGAGCCTTGCCAGGTCACACGGTTCCCAACCGTGCGACGAGCACAAGCTGGCGAACTCGTCCACCTGAAAACCGTTCAGGCGGCCTGTACGTGCCAGCCTGATCCGGATGAGAATCGTTGGTCGAAGTTGCGCGAAATTCCAGGCTGATTGCCGCAAGGATCGATGGCTCCAGCCGGCCTCCCGCCAAATTCTGATCGCAATTCCCGGACCGTCGGATTGAACCGGACTTGCCGGATTCAGGTCCATTTCGGTATTCTTTCCGTTTCGATGTAGTCCCTCGAACAGCGGCTCAGTGATCGTCGGAATTCATTCGGGCTGGACACGGGAACGGCGAATGCAAGGCTCAGCGGGAATGACCTCGTCAACTCGAAACGGATCAGGAAGGCGCGCGGGCACGCTGGTCTCGTCTTGTCCAACCGAGCGTCACGACAGAAGGCTGGGGCCCCAGGCGATTTAGGGAAAGGATTCACTTGGAGCAAGACGCTTGGATCTTGGGCAAATGGTGGTTGCATTTCCCATGTGGCTCCCTGCATAGACGTCCAAAAGGCGCAGCCGGGAAAAGGCAGGCATGGAAACTTCAAAGGATTTGATTCCAGTACGTTTTTCCGGGAATGCCCGCGAGTACTTCGGAATATGGATCGTCAATCTTTGCCTGTCGATCGTCACACTCGGCATTTACTCGGCGTGGGCCAAGGTCCGAAACAAAAAGTATTTTCTGGGGAACACGACGATCGGTGAACGCGCTTTCGAATACCATGCAAAAGGAAGCCAGATCCTGATCGGCAGGATCATCGTCGTTGCGGCCCTGATTATCCTGTCGGTGTCATCTTCGATTTCTCCAACAGCCAATATCATCGTCGCGATTGTCCTTGTTGGCGCATTTCCCTGGCTGGTAAACCGCGGACTGAGTTTCAACGCCGCAATGACGGGCTGGTCAAACGTTCGCTTTCGTTTCGGCGGGAGTTATTGGCCGGCCTTTTTGGTCTTTGTCCTCTACCCGTTCCTGACCATTCTGAGCCTGTACCTTGCGTTCCCGTACCTATCGAGAGCAATTTCACGATACACGATCGGGCGTCACAGCCTCGGCGATCACGAGTTTTCCTTCGACAGCTCGATCAGGCCGTTTTACATTGCCTTCTTGAAGACAGCACTCTGGATCGTCATTGGTCTCGCACTTGCCGCCGGCCTTTTGCTGGCGGCGCTGGCACTATCTCCGGACGGGCCTTCGAACCCGATCAATAATGCCGAAGATGGCCTCTCGTTCATCCTGATCCTGGTTTCGGTGATCATCCTTTTGCTGGTCGTCCTGCCTCTGGGAACGATCTACTCGGCATTTACCCGCAACGCCATTTACCAGGGAATTGTCCTTGAAGACGGAAACAGGTTCAAATCGACGATTTCCGCGACGACCCTGATCTGGATCGCCCTGAGCAATTCGGTGGCGGTCGTTTTTTCGCTCGGCCTGTTGCTGCCCTGGGCACGGATTAGGGTTGCTAGGTACCTGTGCACGCATTCCTGGGTAGCGCCCAACAGTTCGCTTGACGACTTTGCCGGAGATCTGCGGCGTTCGCCAACCGCAATCGGTGATGCCTACATGGACATCGAATCCGTCGACATCGGGGCGGCTGTCTGAATTGCGCGAGGCTGTCCCGAAAGGCGATGCCTACGCCCCGGGTTCCTCCCGGCTCGTCCGGGCGCGCCTGGTTGCAGGCGTAGCGGGCACCATCAGCCTGGTCGAGTTCGACAGTGGCGCCTTGTTGACGGATGCGCCGACTTCCCGGATCGTTCGGGAACAGAGGCTTGGAAACCTGCCGATGGTCCTCAGGTTTCCCGACGGCTGGCACTTTCACAGCCACGATCATGGAGAGGTCGACTCGATACTCCGCTTGCGGAAATCCGATCGCCTCCACAACTGGGAAGCGTTCCGTCCGAGGTTGGCCCTCGTGGTCGCGCTTTCGTTCATGGCTGCGTTTGCTGTCTGGCGTTGGGGCCTCGGTATCCTGGTCGCAGTCGCAGTTTTCCTGACCCCTGATGGCATGCCCCGTGCCATTGACGACGGTCACCTGGCCTTCAGCGACCTGACATGGGCCAGCCCGTCGCTTCTGGATACGACAGAAAGAGACAGGGTCGACCTGGTTTTCGACAGTTTGAAAGCCGTAGCGCCACCTCCACGATTCTCTGACTACAGGCTGGTTTTCCGCAACATTCCGGCTGCCGGACCCAACGCCTTTGCCTTGCCGGGAGGAACGGTGATCATCACCGACGAGCTCGTCAGGTCCTTCCGCGACCCGGACGTGATCGCCGGTGTGCTCGGCCACGAGTTGGCTCATGTAGCCGAAGCGCATGGACTGAAGCAGGTTTACCGAAGTCTGGGCACGTATCTTGCGGTCGCCGTCATCTTCGGCGACGTCGGCCCGGTCCTCAGTGATCTCCTCCTGGAAGGAGGGCTGCTGTTCTCGCTCGCCTACAGCCGCGAGCACGAATCCGAGGCCGACCGCATTGGATTGGCTCTGGCCGCGAACGCCGGATATGACCCTGCGGCCCTGGCACAGTTCTTCGAACGGCTTGACGACAATTCGGGATTTGCCGGGCCAGGCTGGCTCTCGACCCACCCGAGCCATCAGGACCGAATCGCGGAAATCAATCGTCTTGCAAGCGAAATCGAGTAATCGCAGCCCCGGGCAGGAACATTTTGACTCCTTTCGGGTTCCGAAAGGCAATTGCGCGAACGACCACATGCCGAAGGGCTCCGAGCGGACTGTTCCGTGTCTGGGCGGGCCAGCGGGGTTCGGCGAACGCCCAGCGCAGACAGTTGCAGAACATGTGGGCTTGGCGATGGTTGACTTGTCAAGGCTGCCAAGGGGTGCGACCAAGGGGAGGGAGAGATCCATCGGGGAAAGGTGATCGCATTTGAGATTTTCTTTTCCGGATTCGCGGACTTGCCTACATCTTGCCTTGCACGAAGCACGGTGAGGCAGAACCGTCAGCGACCCCTCCCTGAAGGGAGGGGCTTGAAGGGCGAAAGCCCTGAAAGCCCATGCTGACCAGCACGAGAAAGGAGACTTCCATCCGATCTACCTTGCATCATGCGTTCGAGACCCACCCTGGCGTGCTTCCTCAGCGCCAGGCCCTGGAAGGTTCGTCAGCAGACACGCCGGGTCAGGGACGAAACGGGACGAATCCAAACGCGGATGTGCAAGATGTGCGAGAGGAGCCCGGCCATGGCCGGCGTCACGGGAGAAGCTCCGGCGACTCCCAGTGCGGCGTAAGCCGCGTTTTCGTTCTCGACCGGCGGGGCGACCCGCTGATGCCGTGTCATCCGGCGCGGGCGAGGATTTTTCTGAAAAAGGGGCGCGCCGTCGTGGTCCGCCTCTATCCGTTCACCATCAGGCTCCGGGACAGGACCGGAGGAGAGACGCAGCCCCTGGATCTCAAGATCGATCCGGGATCGAGGAGGACCGGCCTGGCGCTGGTGAAAGACGACGGCGAGGTCCTGTCCCTTGCCGAGATCGAGCACAGGGGCGCGCGGATCCGGAAGTCGATGCAGCAACGGGCGAATTACCGGAGACGCCGGCGCTCGGCGAACCTGCGCTATCGGAAGAAGCGGTTCCTGAACCGGCGCCCGGGACGCAGGCTCGCGCCGTCGCTGCAGTCGCGGGTGGACAACGTGCTGTCCTGGACCGAACGTTTCGGGAGGCTCGCGCCCGTGACCGGGATCCGGTGCGAGACGGTGCGCTTCGACATGCAGGCGCTGGAGAGCCCTGACATCGAGGGCGTGGAGTCCCAGCAGGGCACCCTCGCCGGCTGCGAGGTCCGGGAGTATCTCCTGGAGAAATGGGACCGCAGATGCGCGTATTGCGACGCAACGGAGACACCGCTCCAGGTTGATCACATTCGCCCGAAGGCCCGGGGCGGGTCCGACCGGGTCTCCAACCTGACGCTGGCCTGTCCGTCCTGCAACCTGGTCAAGGGTGCGGGGCCGGTGGAGGGCTTCCTGTCCGGGCAACCCGAACGGCTGCGGCGGGTTCTCGCGGACGCCAGGGCACCGCTTCATGACGCCGCCGCGGTCAACGCCACCCGTCGCGTCCTGTTCGAAGGGCTGCGATGCACGGGCCTGCCCGTTTCCGGCTCCTCGGGCGGGCGGACGAAGTACAACCGGACGCGGCTGGGGATCCCGAAGACGCATGCCCTTGACGCGGCCTGCGTGGGGGAGACGCCCGCGCTGAAGGGCTGGGATCAGCCCGTGCTCGGTATCGAGGCCACGGGCCGGGGATCACATGCGCGCACGCGCGTGAACCGGTTCGGGTTTCCCGTCGGCTACCTGATGGCGAAGAAATCCGTCAAGGGCTTCAGGACGGGTGACATCGTGCGCGCGACCGTGCCCACGGGGAAGCGGCAGGGCGTCCATGTGGGGCGCGTCGCGGTGCGGGCCTCCGGATCCTTCAACGTCCAGACCGCCGGCGGCACCGTCCAGGGCGTCTCGCACAGGCATTGCCGTATCGTCCAGCGCGGCGACGGTTACGGCTACGCCCTCGACACGTTCCGGAAGAAGGAGAAGGCGCCGATGCATGGAACACGCGACATCGCATTCCTCCCCGCCCCGAAGGACGGGGTTTCCTGCGAGTTGGACAGATGAAGGAATTTCTTTCCGATGTTTCGGGGAGATTGCCGCCGCCCCGATGAAGCAACGCCACCCGCCTCGGCATTCATGAAATGCTCACGATTGACGTCCTGACCATTCTCCCGGGGGCAAAACCTGTGCCGACATGGCCGAACACCGCAAGATCAGGAAAAAATCCTGCATCGGTTCATGACACTGCGCCACCGTATTCCAGCCACTAACAACGCCTTCTCCGACCTCTTCAACAGCCTCGATTCCGACAAGTCAGGCCATGTCTTCGCATGCCTTTCCAGGGGTTGGGCGGAACGGCCGGCGGCTGAGTTCCCTGACGATATCAATCGCCATTAAGGGCAAGGCCCGTACCGGTCTTTCGCCGATGGCCAATGCCGGCCCCTGCATCTCTTGCAGCCTTCGCCGCCGGGTCGTTGCCGGTTCTCACGCGGGTGGCGGTGGACGGGAAGTCGAACGAGATCACGGCGCTTCCTGAGTTTCCCGACCTTCGAGGCCGGACGGTGACAGCGGGCGAGATGCACGTGTTGCCGACAACAAGGCCCAGGCTGGAATCAGGCTTGACGGGCGGGGCATAAGGGAAACCCTGTTACGGCAGGTACGGGGTACGCCTGCCTCGTACCATGAATTATCCGAGGTGACAGGGCGAACCATTGATCCTATGATCGCACCCGACACTCTTCGCCGGTTTCATCATCATGCAGCGCCATACCTGGAAAATCGAGAGCAACGCGTCGAAATGCCCCGTGCCTGTTTCGAATCATGGCAACCGCGCACAAACGCCTTGTAATGTTCGACATTTCTGCCGTAGCGCCTTGCCAAAACCGGACCCCGACCTGTTGGACTACCCGTCAACCGTGTGGTTCGAGGTGCGCCACTGCAAGCCGTCCGTTCTGGCAAAAGCCGGACATGACGAGATCCCCGGTCCCTGGTGATAGAGCCGGAATCCACAGCATGAGTCAACGACTCTCTCGGACGACAATGCAGGCAATCCGAGGTGCCATTGCCAGCATCCCGCGGGTCGGTCTGGCCTGCCTGCCCACACCTTTGCAAGAAGCGAAGCGCCTTTCGGAAGCACTCGGGGGACCACACATCTACGTCAAGCGCGACGATCTGACTGGTGTTGCCTTCGGTGGCAACAAGACACGGAACCTGGAGTTCCGGCTGGCGGCCGCGAAAGCGTCCGGCGTGGATGTCATCGTGATGGAACTGGACCGGCAGTCGAACTCCGCCCGCCAGACCGCCGGCTGCTGCAATCGGCTCGGGATGGACACGATCCTGATCCTGGAAGGCTCCGAACCGGAGGAAATCCAGGGCAACCTGCTCGTGGATTACTTGCTCGGCGCCGACGTGCGCTTCGCACCCTCCCGCGCCGAGCAGGAGCGCATGAGCCGGGACGCGGTTGCTGAAGCCCGGGCCGTCGGTCGAACGCCATGCCTGCTGAACGATATTCCGATGTTCGACGAGGGATCGGCCATCGCCTACCTGGAAAGCACCTGCGAAATCATCGAAACTCTCGCGATGCAGGGCCTTTCGCCCGATTGCCTCTACATGTCCTCCTCCGGCAAGGGACAGGCGGGACAGGTCCTGGCGCAGAAACTGCTCGGGGGTTTCCGGGTCTGTGGCGTCACGGCCACGGACGAATTCGATATCCCGACTCGCGGCGCGGATATCGCGAATCGTACGGCCCATACACTGGGGCTCGACCTGGATGTAACGCCGGAGGACATTGTCAACGATACCGACCATGTGGGTGCCGGATACGGAATTCCGAGCGATGCGGGAAACGAGGCGGTTCGTCTTTTTGCACGAACGGAAGGAATCGTGCTTGATCCCGTTTACACTGGAAAGGCCGCCGCAGGGATGATTGACCATATCCGCCGCGGCGATTTTGAGCGCGACGAGATCGTGGTCTTCGTCCACACGGGCGGCACGCCCGCGATCTTCACGCACAACCATCTCTGGCTCGATCGGCGGGCCAGACTCAGGAAGGGAGAAGAACCATGAATCCTGTTATCCTCAGAATACAACGCCTGCTACTCGCGGGCACTGCTGGCTTGATGGCGGCCACGACGAGCGCGTCGGCGGGACCGGACGACAATACGCTGGTTTACGGCCACAGTGTGGCGATTACCGACATCGGGCCGGCATTCAACGCGTTCCTGCAATACCCGGCGGGCTACGAGGCCGGGTTCGTGATCTTCGACCGCCTCGTCACCTTCGACGACCAGTTGACATTCAATCCGCAACTCGCCGAGAGCTGGACAATCGCGGATGACCAGAAATCCGTCACCTTCAAGCTCCGGGCCGGCGCGACGTTCCACGACGGAACGCCGATCGACGCCGAAGCGATCAAGTTCAACGTCGAACGGATGATGGATCCGGAGATCAACACGACAAACCGCCCGCTCTGGGATCCGATAGCGGGGGCAGATGTTGTCGATAATCTCACCGTGCGTCTGCTGACCCACGAACCGTTCGCACTCTTGCTCAACACGCTTGCTCATGGTTCCGGCGCCATTCTCAGCCCGGCGGCGATCATGGAAAACGGACAGGAGAGCGAGACGCAGAACCCGGTCGGCTCCGGTCCCTACATGGTGGAATCGTTCAATCCCGGACTGGAACTCGTGCTGGCAGCCTACGAGGGATACTGGGCCGGCAAACCATCGCTCGACAAGATCATCTTCCGCTACGTGCCCGAGGCCGCGACCCGTGTTTCGGCACTGCAAAGCGGCGAGGTCGACGTCATCGACAACGTGCCGACGCATCTGGTCGCGCAGATCGAATCCGACGATGGGCTGCAGCTCTTGACCGCTCCATCGCTTCGTCCGATGGGCCTCGCCATGCTGACCACCATCCCGCCGCTTGACAATGTCGAAGTGCGTCGGGCGCTGAACCACGCGATTCCGGTGGACGCCATCGCCGAGAAGCTGTTCCTCGGCCAGGCGATGGCCTCGAACTCGCCGCTCGCGTTCAATACCGTGGGACATCATGGCAACGAGCCTTACGCCTACGATCCCGACAAGGCGCGTGAAATGCTCGCCGCCGCGGGGCTGACGGACAGTGACGGAAACGGCATCGTGGAGCATGACGGCGAAGATCTTTCGTTCACGCTCCTGGTTCCCGAGGGCGTGTTCGCGAATGACGTGCTGGTTGCCGAGACCGCCGCGGCGGCGCTCCAGGACGTCGGCGTAGGCATCGAGATCCGCAAGATCGAGCGGAGTTCCTTCTGGGACACGCTGCGCCTGCCGGTCGCGGACACCGGATGGCAGATCGGAATGTTCGGCTTCAACCCGTCCAACGCATCGGGGTTGTACCACCTGGATTCGATGTACACCTCCAATCCGGACAACGCAGACCGTCCCTCCGTCTGGAACATCACCCGCTTCGCCAATG
Source organism: Paracoccaceae bacterium (assembly GCA_963664045.2). Lineage (GTDB taxonomy): Bacteria > Pseudomonadota > Alphaproteobacteria > Rhodobacterales > Rhodobacteraceae > JAPPHA01. The sequence goes on from CAXXGT010000014.1 coordinate 67,475, forward strand.
CGGAAGTCGACGATTTGCTGGCAAAGGCTACGGTAACCGTCGACGGGGATGCGCGGGCAGCCATCCTTGCGGACGTGCAGGAAATCATCTGGAGCGAAGCGCCGTACATCTGGCTGCATGTCAACAACATCATCTCGGCGTCGCGCGCCGATCTCGGTGGGGTCGAGGTCTGGCCGGTGATCTTCACCATCGTCCGCAGCGGGAGTTACTAACCGCACCCTGCACGGCTGGATCCTCGTGAAGGCCCGGCAGTGCCTGCCCTTGCGGCATCAACCCCGATTCTCCGTTTCCTCGGACTTCGGGGGCTTCGCGCGGTGGCGATCGCATTCGCGGTCGCCACCATCCTCTTTTTCCTCTTCAGCCTGGTTCCGGGAGACCAGGCCGCCTATCTTGCCGGACCCGGGTCGACACAGGCGGAAATCGACCGGCTGCGGGAGTCGCTCGGACTGAACGATCCCCTGCTCGTTCAGTATTTTCGGCACATGAGCGGCCTGATCCAGGGCGATTTCGGCACCTCGGAAACTTTCAAGTCTGGACCGCTTCCCTACATCCTCGAGCGCATCCCGGCGACTCTGGCCTTGACGGCTTCCGCGATCGGCCTGACCATCCTGATCGGCATCCCGGCAGGCCTGGTCTCGGCCCTGTTCCACACCCGCATCCCGGATCTCGCGATCTCGGTATCCGTGGTCGCATTGCTTGCGGTCCCGAATTTCTGGCTGGGGCTGCTGCTGCTCTCTTATTTCTCCGTGCAACTCGGCTGGCTTCCGAGTTTCGGCTTTTCGGGACCTGCCTCCCTGATCTTGCCGTCCCTTGCACTGGCGGCGCGGCTGATCGCGCTGGTGGCGCGGATGACCCGCGGCGTCACCATCGACGAACTCGGCAAGGACTACGTACGAACCGCACGGTCGAAGGGACTCGGCAGAACCGCCATCCTGCTTCGTCATGTCCTGCGCAACGTGATGATTCCGACCCTTACCGTGATCGGTTTGCAGACCGGCTATCTCCTTGGCGGATCCGTTGTGATCGAGCGGCTTTTCGCCTGGCCTGGAATCGGCGACCTGATGATCAACGCGATCGGACAACGGGACTACGCCGTCGCACAGGCCGTGACCATCCTGTTCGTGATCGCGTTCCTGATCATCAACCTGATCGTCGAACTGCTCTACGTGCTGATCAATCCGCGCATGAGGGCAGCATGAACACCATGGGACCGGAAACCGCATCGGTGATGGCACGTGGCACGTTTACCGCACGTTGGTTGCGGCAGAATATCTACCTCGCTTCCGGTTCCTTCCTTCTTTTCTGTTTCCTGGTCGCGGCGCTTTTCGGGGAGCAGATCGCGCCTTACGGAGCGGACAAGCAGAACCTGCTGGAAGCCCTCGAGGGTCCGAGCGCCGCGCACTGGCTCGGAACCGACCCGCTCGGGCGCGACCTCCTGAGCCGGGTCGTGATTGGCACCCGGCATACCCTGTCCGTCGCTCTCATCTCGGTCGGCCTTTCCTGTTCCTTCGGCGTTCTGCTCGGGTTGATATCCGGCTTCGTTCGGGGCCCGCTGGCGATCGCGGTGGACGCGGCCGTGGACGTCACCCTCACCATCCCGAACATGGTTCTGGCCATCGCCATCGCAGCCGTAATGGGCGCCGGGCTGACAGGGCTGATCCTGGCCATCAGCATCTCCTTCACCCCGCCGATTGCCCGCATCGTCCGCGGACGCGTGATGGAGATTCGGGAGGAGGACTTCATCGCGGCTGCGCGCACCATCGGAGTCCGTCGCTGGCGCATTCTCCTGCGCCATGTCCTGCCGAACGCGGCCACGGTTATTGTCATCGAGGCGAGCCTGCAGGCCGGTCAGGCGGTGCTGACGGCAACCGCGCTGGGATTCCTGGGGCTTGGCGTGCAGCCACCGACGCCGGAATGGGGCACGCTGCTCGGCTCGGGGCGTGAATACCTGCATGTAGCACCCTTCATGGTCATTGCGCCGGGCCTCGCGATCTCGCTGATGGTGCTGGGATTCAACCTTCTGGGAGACGGACTTCGGGACTGGCTGGATCCAAGGGTCGGGAATTGAAGGAGACTAACCGTTATGCAAATCATCGACTGCCACGGGCACATCTTTCCGCCGCTTGCCGAGCCCTGCGGATTCACGAGCAGCGCGGAGCACCTCCTCTACCTGCAGTGGGGAATGCACACCCATCGAGCCCAGCCTGTGGTACGCAACCGGGACGGCACGACCGTTTCCGAACGACATCTCTGGGATTCGGACGATTCCTCCGAGAAGGGCCGGATCGAGGATCTGAATTTCCGGGTGGACGGAAATGGCCGCCTTGCATGGACCGTGGCAGGTGAGGACCATTTCGTTCAATTCCTGAGCCCCGGGACGCGCCACTGCGACAGTCCCGCGGAAACCATCGTTGCGCAGATGGACTATATCGGTGTCAAGGCGATGGTTCTGCAAAATGATCACCTTTATGGAAACTCGGCCAGCATCTTCAAGACGGCCATGGAGAGGCATCCGGGCCGGTTCATCGGCCTCGCGCAGGTCGAGGAGGGGTTCGCCTGGCAAGACCGGGAGATCGAACGGCTGGAAAACCAGATTACCGAATCCGGGATGTCGGGGCTGTATTTCACACTCAACGGTTTCATGCGTTCGGGTTGGAAGGAGACCTATGCCGCCGGTGCCTTCGACGATTTCTGGACGACGGTTGACCGTCTCGGGATTCCCGTCTTCTGGGTGTTTCCCGCCGAAACCCCCTGGTGCGATTTCCTGCAGGAGATGAACCGCTTTGCGGACTGGCTCGCGCGTTTCCCTCGCATCCGCTCGGTCATCGTCCATGGCTGGCCGACTGCGACCTTCGATGACGGTTCCGGCAAAATCCGCTGGCCCGGCGTCGTGGCGCGGATCCAGGAGGATTTCCCGGTATTCACCGAGGTTCTCTACCCGATCGCCTGGGGGCGCGACCACGCCTATCCCTACACTGCCGCAATCCACCATGTCCGTCAGTTCCATGACCGGTTTGGCGCCGGCCGCATGATCTGGGGCTCGGACATGCCGAATGTGGAACGCTACTGCACCTATCGGCAGAGCCTCGATTATGTCCTGCTGAACAGTGGTTTCCTGACAAAAACCGAACGCGCCGCCGTCTTCGGCGGCAATTGCCTCTCCCTCTTCCGTCCCGACGACGGCCGATGACGGAGGCGATTGAACGCCTCGCACCTCGCCCGGATGCCGTCGCATCCGCGGGGCCTCTCCTGCGCGTGCGTGATCTCTCGGTGCGCTTCCAGATGCTCCGGCGGACCGTTCACGCGGTGAACGGCATCTCGTTCGACGTGCGAGAAGGCGAAACCTTTGCCATCGTCGGCGAGTCCGGAAGCGGCAAGAGCGTCACCGCGCTGTCCCTCCTCAAGCTTCTCCCCATGCCGCCAGCCCGGATCGCCGGCGGATCGGTCCTCTTCGACGGTGTCGACCTGATTCAACTGCCCGAGAAACGGCTGCAGGAACTGCGCGGTCCGGCGGCAAGCTACGTATTCCAGGAACCGATGACCTCGCTCAATCCGTCCATGAAGATCGGGTGGCAGATCGCGGAGGCCCATGCCCGGCACTTCGGAGTGGATCGGAAGGAGGCGCTCTCGCATGCCCGCAACCTCCTGGAAAAGGTCCAGCTCCCGGACGCGGAAGAGCGACTGGATGCCTACCCGCACCAGCTTTCCGGCGGCATGCGGCAGCGGGTCATGATTGCAATCGCCCTCGCCTGTTCGCCACGCCTCCTGATCGCCGATGAACCGACCACTGCCCTCGACGTGACCATACAGGCGCAGATTCTGGACCTCCTTTCCGACCTCCAACGGACGACCGGTGCAGGAATGATCCTGATCACGCACGACCTCGCGGTCGTCGCCGAGTACGCGGATCGGATGATGGTCATGTATGCGGGCCGCAAGGTCGAAGAGGGTCCGGTGGATGAGTTGCTGACCAATCCCAGGCATCCATATACTCTTGGACTCATCCGGGCCGTCCCCAGGCTTGGATCGAGTCTCGAAGAGGGAACGGCACACCAGCTCTCGGAAATTCCCGGCGTCGTGCCGCTGCTCGACCGGCCCATCGCCGGCTGTCCTTTCGCACCCCGATGCAGCTACGCGATCAACCGGTGTCGCAACGAGGCGCCAACATTCGAGGAAATCGCCGATGGACACGGCGCTACCTGCTTTCGGAGCGCCTTGGTCGGAGCGGACGCATGAACAACGCGAGCCGTGGTCCCGAAGTGCTCCTCGAGGCCGAAGGGCTGACCAAGCACTTCAACGTCCGACAGGGCGCGTTCGGTTCGGTGCAGGGTATCGTACAGGCCGTCGACGACGTCTCTTTCCGAATCCATCGCGGGGAAGCACTTGGGCTGGTTGGCGAGAGCGGCTGCGGAAAATCGACGATCGCGAAACTGATCACCTGTCTTCACCGACCGACGGCGGGACGGATCCGGCTTGACGGACAGACAATCTCCGAATTGTCCGAAGAATCGTTGCGCCCCATCCGCAGCCGGGTGCAGATGGTGTTTCAGGATCCCTACTCCTCGCTCAATCCACGCATGACCGCTGGCGAGATCGTCGGAGAGCCGCTTCGGGAACACCGGCGGGGTTCTTCCGCAGAACGCCGGAAAAGCGTGGCGGCACTTTTCCGGCAGGTGGGCCTGCGTCCGGAACTCGCAACAAACTATCCAGATGCATTTTCCGGCGGACAGCGGCAGAGAATCGGGATCGCCCGCGCGCTCGCGCTCGAGCCGGAACTCATTGTCGCCGACGAACCGGTCTCCGCGCTGGATGTCTCGGTGCAGGCACAGGTCATCAACCTGATGGCCCGGCTACGTGCCGAGACCGGAGTGGCCTATCTCTTCGTCTCGCATGACCTCGCCGTGGTCGAGCATATCAGCGACCGGGTTGCCGTCATGTATCTGGGCCAACTGGTCGAGATCGCCCCCAAGCGGGACCTCTTCTCCGCGCCGCGGCATCCTTACACCGAAATGCTGATGCAGTCGGTTCCCTCGATGGACCGCCGTCGGAAACCTCGAGGACTTGTGGTCGGCGAAGTGCCAAGCCCGCTCAATCCCCCGTCCGGCTGCAGGTACCGCACCCGATGTCCGATCGCCGAACCCCGGTGCAGCCAAACCGTGCCGGCCCTGCAGCGTGTCGGTAATGAACATCTTGCCGCCTGCCATGTTCGGGCAGGTGCGAATGACGCCTGATCACGGTTGACCCAAACGGAAGAGACGATCTCCGGGACTGGCCGGAAGCGCTGAATGTGACGGGCGGACCCCCGGTCCTGTTTCGGTGCAGTTCTCCCCGCAGGAAGAGGCTGGGCTCTGATTCTGACAAGGTCCCCGACCTGTCTGCCGATCAATAAAACTCAGGCCTCGGGGAGCCCGCTGGCACCAGGTGCGCGAGGTGCACCTGAATGGAACCGGTGCCGAGGCCTCCACGCGATGGAGATGGAAGGCGATGCGCAACGGAAGTGAATCGCGCGTGGATCCTGCCTTTCGGCAGGTTTCGAGGTGACTTCCGATCCTCAAGACGGTCGGAACTCTCGAGCCGAATACATCGGCAATCTCGGCGATGGTCTGGCCGCAAAGGCTAATCCCGCGACGACTTGCGCGTCAACATTTCTGCGATATCTGAACCACTGACGATCAGGATTGACCCAGGGCAAATCGGCGCTCATGGGCTCGCGTCGGTATTTTCAGACATCGAAACTCTCTGCCTGACCCACAGCTCATGCGAGAGAACTCCTACTGAACTCTCGATCGCATCCATCGCGTCGAGTACCACGTCCTCACGGAACCGCCTCCCGATGATTTGCACTCCTGCCGGCAAACCTCCCGCATAGCCGATCGGGACAACGCCTGCCGGAAGGCTCAGGTAGTTGACGCCGGTACTGTATAGCGCTGACGAAAAGAGATCCTTCACTTCCTCGAAACCCTGCGCGTCGCGATCCCAGCGATGGGTCGGGCGCAGGAGGAACGGACAGAGAACCAGCGGATATCGATCAAGGAAAATGTTCCAGTCGCGCAGAAACGCGGTTCGTTCTCCAATCGAACGTCGATAACCAACTGCATCCACCGGGTTTCCAATACGTTCATAGTGACTGAAGATCTGCTTGATCGTGTCACTTCCTACCTCCTGGATCGAACGGCCATAATGCCACGAGAGTTCGCTGACGAGCACATCGAACCACGCCCTTGCCGGTTCGTCCATTGGTGGCGTCGTTACGCGCTCGACCCGGTATCCCGCATCATCGAGAATGCCAGCTGCCCGGTCAATCGCATCGATGATATCGGGATGTGCAGGATAGCCATACGATTCGGAAGTCACCGCCACCGGCACGGGTTTATCGAGTCTGGATCCGTCAAAGGGAACCGGCACCCACCAGGGATCCCGTGGGTCACCATGGGCGAGTTCTCGTGTCGCAAGCCGCACGTCGCGCACCTCCCTGCAAATCACGCCCTGAACCGCGATCAACTGCGCCAGGATCCCGCGCTCGCCAATGGCGCTTGGAACATGGGCAGGGACGCGCCCAAACGTCGGCTTTACCGTGGCGACACCGCAGGCAAATGACGGAACCCGCAGTGAACCCCCGATATCATTCCCGTGGTGGATTGGACCGAATCCCATCGCGGCCGCGGCGCCGGCACCTCCGGACGACCCTCCGGTCGAAATATCATTCCCCCACGGATTGACGGTTCGTCCGTGAAGCGGGTTATCGGTGGTTAACCGCATCGAGAATTCGGGGGTGTTCGTCCGACCGACAATGATTGCGCCAGCATCGAGGAGGTTTTTGACAACGGGAGAATGGTCTGACGCGATCAGTTCGGAGCAGGCGGGCAATCCATTGGTCGTTGCCTGGCCGGCGACATCGACATTGATCTTGATCGTGACCGGGATCCCGTGAAGTGGTCCGGAATTGGTGCCTCTGTCAAGTTCCCGGTCCTTTCTCTCGGCTTCCTGAAGCGCCGTTTCCCCGCATTCAAGGACAATGGCATTGATCCCTTCATTATGTGCGGCGATGCGATCGAGGATCGAACCCATGATTTCGACGCATGATGCCTTGCGTGCACGGACCAAGCCCGCGAGTTCGACCGCGCTCAGTTTCCAGAGCTCTCTACCGATCTCCGTCACTCCTGCCCTCCTTTCCGGTTTCATCAACCTGGGGCGTTGCCCGTTTCGTCGGCGCCGGCCGGGCTCCCGAATCACTCACCCGGGCGGTGACTAACCTGTCCCGGCAAAATCGGGGCAAGGAATTTCCCTGTTCCAGGGCGACCTCATCCTTGAAACGTTCGCTGAGCTTTCAATGGCGCGGTGGCGCGCCACCCAAAAACGCGTTTGGGCGATCATAACTGCACGGTGCCTCCTGCATTTCCAGGTGCAGGCCTGCACCGCCATAGGGGTGGTTGCGCGCAAGTGTTTCATCAAACTCGATTCCCAGCCCCGGTCCGTCCGGTAATCGAATGAAACCGTTGTCCCACCGCAAGGTGTCACCGATCAGACGACGATGAAAGTCTCCTCCGGTCTGGATGGTTTCGACCATCAGGAGATTCGGGATCGAAGCCGCGAACTGGACGTTTGCCGCCCACTCGACCGGACCGGCATAAAGATGCGGGGCGACCTGGGCATTGAAGACCTCGGCGATTGCCGCGATCTTCTTCGCTTCCAGAATTCCACCGGCACGACCCAGAGCCGGCTGTACGATCGAAGCGCCACCAGTCTTGAGTACTGCAGCGAATTCCGACTTTGTCGTCAGCCGTTCACCGGTCGCAACCGGAATCCGGATCGCGGCTGCAACCCTTGCGAATTCATCCGGATTGTCCGGAGGGACGGGTTCTTCGAACCAGAGTGGATCGAACACCTCCAGGCGTCTGCCCAGGCGAATGGCACCTGACGTCGTGAATTGCCCGTGTGTCCCGAACAGGAGATCCGCCCTTGACCCGACGGCAGCACGGATCTGCCCGCAGAAACGGGCGGAAAGTTCGATATCGTACATGGAAGGCTGGTGGCCTCCGCGGATGGTATAGGGACCCGCCGGATCGAATTTCACCGCGGTAAACCCAAGATCGACCATTTCGCTGGCGCACTCGGCCGCCATTTCCGCGTCCGCCCAGAAATTGTCCAGGTCATGCCGGGGAAGCGGGTAAAGGTAAGTGTACGATCGGACGCGATCATTGATCCTGCCTCCGATCAAGGCATGGATCGGCTGATCGAGGGCTTTCCCCCGGATGTCCCAACACGCCATCTCAAGCCCGGAAAATGCCCCGATGACCGTAGGATCGGGGCGCTGGGTAAATCCGGAGGAATAGGCGCGGCGAAACATCAATTCGATGTCCGCCGGAGACTCACTCTCCATATGCCGTTCAAAGACATCCCGGATCACGGGCTCCATTGCAGCCGGACCGACGGTGGCGGCATAGACTTCGCCGATGCCGACGATGCCGCAGGCGGTGGTGACCTTGACGAAGATGAAGTACCGTCCGCCCCATCCCGGTGGCGGGTTTTCAACCGTGAAGATCTCCAGATCGGCTAGCTTCATCGCTCTAGCGAGCCGAAGACGACGACGTTCCGGCGCGCCGCTCCTGTACGAGTGTCGGCAATCGCATCATTGATCCGCTCGAGCGGAAAGCGTTTCGAGACCAACTCGTCGAGCTTGACCCGGCCTTGCCTGTACAGGTCGACAAGCCAGGGAATGTCACGCGACAGAACCGCATCACCCATGCGCGATCCCCGAATGCTCTGTCCAAGAAAGGCAAAGATCAGCGGAGACCATTGGGCCATGTCGTCCGACGCCGGCATTCCCACCGCGACCAGTTCACCCCGGGTTCCAAGGTATTTCGGAGCCTGTTCATACACGCCGCCGGCACCGACTGTCACAAAAACATAGTCGGCGCCTCTACCTCCGGCCAGCCGTCTGGCCTCGCGATGTGCGCTGCGATTGTCGGCAAGGACCGTATCGGTCGCACCGAAATCCCGCGCGCCTTCGAGTTTTTCAGGGATGACATCGACTGCGATCACCCGTGCCGCGCCGGCCACTCTTGCGCCCTGGATACTGTTCAACCCGACCCCGCCGGCACCGATGACCACGACATTGCTGCCTGGCCTTACCCTTGCGGTGTTGGTCGCCGCCCCGAATCCGGTAATGACTCCGCACGACAGCAGGCAGGCCACGTCCAATTTGATGTCGGAAGGGATTTTCTGGACCTGGCTTTGATCGACAACCACCCTTTCCGAGAAGGCCGCCGTGCTGACACCCTGTTCGATCGGGGTACGTTCGCTGTCACGCATCCGCAACGGGCTGGCATTCACCCGGTCGAACGGAGTCTCGCAGGTGACCGGGTTCCCGTCGCAACAGGACCGGCATGATCCGCACGCACGGATCAGGGTAACGAGCACGGGGTCACCAATAGCAATTCCCGATACTCCGGGACCGAGCGCCTTGATGTTTCCGGCGGCTTCGTGGCCATATATCGCTGGCAATTCCCCGCCCCATGCCCCATCCATGTAGTGAATATCCGTATGGCAGATCGCACATGCGGCGATGTTGACCTCAACTTCGCCGGGGCCCGGTGGTCGAAGGTCAACGTCAATGATCTCCAGGGGTTTTCCGAATTCCCGGCAAACTGCTGCCTTCATACCGTGTTTCCTTTCATGGCTTTCGATTCCGCCGATTCGACGCGCCAGGTTCAACCGTAATCGCCGTTCACTTTCTTTCCCGTCGCCCACAAGCAAATCAGGTCGGTTGCGACATGTGCGCCCGCCACGGCCGTTGCTCCGGAGACGTCGTACTGGGGCGAGACCTCGACGACATCCATACCGACCAGGTTTATTCCCGCTATGTCCCTCAAGATGACCGATGCCTGGGCGGATGTCAGGCCACCCCATACCGGAGTTCCCGTCCCGGGTGCGAAAGCGGGGTCCAGTGCGTCAATGTCGAAGGTCAAATAGACCGGATGATTTCCGATGATCTCGCGAATCCGCCTGGCCGTCTGTTCGGGTCCGTTGTGATGCACCCATCGCGCATCAAGGATTTTGACGCCGAGCGTGTCCGGATTGCTCGTCCTGATACCGACCTGAACCGAGAGTTCGGGCTTCACGAGGCCTTGATGAACCGCATGGTAGAACATCGTTCCGTGATCGATCCGTTCCGGGTTCGGGTCTGGCCAGGTATCGGAGTGGGCATCGAATTGCAGCAGCGCCAGCGGTCCGAAGGCCTCGGCGTGAGCCCTGAGTATCGGATAGGTGATGTAGTGATCGCCTCCAAGGACAAGAACCGTCGTACCTGTCTTGATGACGTCGGCGATGAATTCGGTGAGTTGCCGCGGGAATTCACTGATCCTGGCATAATCGAACCCGAAGTCGCCGAAATCGGCGATATTCAACTCCGTCAGGGGATCGACGTCCCAACCGTACGGTGCCTCGTATCCCTGGAGCACCGAGGCCTCGCGTATCGCCCGCGGGCCAAAACGCGTCCCCGGACGATTGCTGGTTGCGCAGTCAAACGGCACCCCAGTAACGACGAGATCTACATGCTCAAGATCCCTGGAATAGCTTCGCCGCAGGAAGCTGACGACCCCCGAATAGGTTGCTTCGTTTGAATGGCCCCGAAAACCCTCCCGCGTGATGGCTTCGTCACTGCTTCGCGATTCCATCTGTCAGTCCTTTCCGGGTTGTATCCAGCAATTTGTCATTCTGCTGCCGAAGAGTGATTTTATCCGATCCAGACCAGCCGATTCCGTGCCGGCTTCGAGGCCAGATCACCTAGCACTCAAGCAGGATTGTGACAGGGCCATCATTCGTGAGCGTGACCTCCATCTCGGCACCGAAAACCCCTGTTTTCACGCCAACACCGAGATCTCGTACGGCATCGCAGAAATCTCCGTACTGTCGTTCGCCAACGTCTGGCGAGGCAGCCCCCGAGAACCCCGGACGGTTTCCCCGCGATGTATCCGCTGCCAGGGTAAATTGGCTGACAATCAATGCCTCTCCACCAATCTGTAACAAGGATCGGTTCATGCGCCCGGCATCATCGCGAAATACCCTCAGATTGACGAACTTCCGCGCAAGTTTGCCAACCTGTTCATCCCGATCGCCTGACATTGAACAGAAGAACCCGAGCAGACCCCCGGGAATCTGCCCGACGACCTCACCGTCCACCCTGACCTCCGCCGACGCGACCCTCTGGACAAGTAACCGCATGAACCAATCTCACCTCTTGAGCCACCGTGGCCCTGAAAGACCTGGCAGTCCATAGCGACCACTCGAGGGATTTGCCAACGGATTTCTCAGAATGGTGCCGAATGCGAACCGGAAGTGATTTGAGACGGACGTGTCGCCCGCAAGTCTTCGCCCGTGCATAGGCAGTTGCCAGCCTGTTCCTGCCAATCCGACACGACTCAGCCTTGACGGAAATCTTGTTGTCACCTAGTCACACGGCTGTGGCGGAGTAGCTCAGTTGGTTAGAGCAGCGGAATCATAATCCGCGTGTCGGGGGTTCAAGTCCCTCCTCCGCTACCAAACATCCTTTTACTTTCAATGATATAGTGGTGGACGCAATGTCCGAGGCTGTGTGGATTCGGACTTACACGCAACATGCACATGTGATTTGAAGCGCGACAATATCCGAAAAAGCACGCGATTCTTGTTGGTTCGGTCCATGTCCGTTTGCTGCCTTGTCGCCCGGCATGGCGGTGCTTGGCGACTATCGATGAAAAAGAACATAAGGACGGTTCCGTTTGTCCCCGTCAACACGCCGGACACGACTTCCAGAACCGCCGGGTCTTCGGTAACACTCCCGATGAGGCAACGGACCGGCCGAAAGTAACATCCCAAAACGAGGAAATACGGAACTGCTGGACATCGCCAGGGCGAAGCCTACGGAATTCACTCTCGCGGGCCTTCCGGACGCCGTGGCACAATCGCTGTTCGCATTCGGCGCCGTGCAGCGCGTGCCCGAAGAGCGCTTGGCGGAATCTGCAGCGGAAACCATCGAACAGGTGAGAGGGGAAGCCCATGGGCTCCTGGTGGAAGACAAGCGGGAATGATCCGTCCATATCCGTCCGACTGTCTCGGACGGCCTTCGGTCGCGGAATCCCTCGCATCGTCTTCGGACAGTCTTGGCGCGATGGACTCGCCTGCCGACCTGCACGTACCTGGCATCAAACGCCGACTTCGCGGATGCAGCATCAGACTGGCGGCAGGAGTACACGCCAGGGAGACGAGAAGCCCTGTTATCCTGGCAGAATGATGAGGATTTGGGCCGCGCGGGCTCGCAACAACCGAGACCGAAATCATGGCGGTTTCAAGCTGATACGAACGAGGAGCATCTTCCCGGTAAATCATGCTGTTGGCAGCGACCGGTAGAGGAATTGTCCGCGCGGAGTCGGCCCGGGCATTGCAGCGCCTCGCAGCGCGACCTCTTCGGTGGCCCGGTTGACGTGGCAGTCAGTGACACGCCGTATCTTGTCGTCATCGCCGTCGGCCCGGCGCCAGCGCGAACAGTCGGCCGGGTCAAGAGCTAACCCAGAAACGGTGTCGCCTCGTCCAGCCGTCGCAACCGCACCGCGTCCGCCAAGTCCCGATGATCCTGTCTTCCTCTTCCCACCATCACGAGCCCTCAAGCCGGTGTCTGCCGAGAAAACGCTGCCGGGAAAGGAAGGAGGGAAAAGACGGGTGCGTCGTGGACACCTATCGACAATTGTGAAGCTGCAGGAGAGGGTGCCCGTGTGCCGTCTTGGTGCGTTTTGGCCGAACAGTAGCCGGGCCAGCGCTTTCAATCTTCAACCAGGGTCATGAGGTAGGCGATCACATCCTCGATTTCACTGGCGTCGTAGACGGTCCTGCCCTCGTACTCGGTGGCGACCCGGTGCAGCCCATCGCTCCTGTAATAGGAAGGCATGACGGTCTCCGGGTTCAGATACTGCGGCTCGACCAGGCGCAGCCTGAGTTCACCTGCGGTATAGCGGCTGCCCACACCGTCGAGTGGAGGACCGAGATTTCCCGGGTCCGGCTCCCGTTCTATCGGTACCGCGTGGCAGATGAGGCACGTTGCATTGTCCGCATCGCGCACGATCAGCTCCCCCTTTTCCGGATCCCCGACCGCACCCGTAAGTGAATTCGGAATGGCGAAATCAACGATTTCATAATCAACCGGTCCGGCAGCCGGCATGACTGCAGACAGCCCGAAAAACGCAACTGCCCGAAGAACAATGCGAGAGCAGGCCGAAACCCGGATGAGGCGGCCCACTTCAGCCAAACATGTCGGCGGTGATGCTGGCGTACCAGCCCTTGGCGAACTCCGCTTCGGCCTGCCGGAACTCGTCGGTTGCATTGGCAGGACTGACACCGCCCGATCCGGGGATTGAAGCGATCTCCCCGTTTTCGTCCAGCCTGTATACTGCTGCAACAGAGATTCCGTATTCGGCCGAGAGCAGGCTGTAACAGGTGTTGATGAACGCAGGTTCCGGCGGATCTTCCCCTGCAAGCAGGGACACGATTGCATGGGCACAGACCTTTGCCTGGCTGTTCGCGCTGAAACCCGATTTCGGCATCGCCCCGGCAATGATCGCATCGCCCAGGATATGGATATTCGGAACGACCCTGGACTCAAAGGTCCGCTGGTCGACACTGCACCAATCATCATCTTCAGTCAGGCCGGCCGTGTCAACGAGCCTCGCAGATCTCTGCGGCGGAATGATGTTGGCGACATCGGGCCGAAACATGTCGAAATCCGTTCGAACGGTCATGGTGTCAGGCTCGACTGCAACAACGTTTCCGCCTTCCGAGAATCCGACCCATTCGATCAGGCCCGGATAGAGCCGTTCCCACCCTTCACGGAAGAGTCCCTGCTTCGAAAACCCGTCCTTGCTGTCGAGAATCAGCAGTTTGGAGCGAGGCTTGTGCCGGTGGAGATAATTGGCAATGAGGCTGGCCCGTTCATATGGGCCGGGCGGGCACCTGAACGGATTGGCCGGAGCCGCCATGACAATCAATCCGCCATCCTCCATCGCTACCAACTGGTCCCGAAGCAGCCTGGTCTGCGAACCCGCAATCCACGCGTGTGGCATGCGCTGTGCCGCCGCCTCGTCATACCCATCGATCGCAGCCCATTTGATTTCGATCCCCGGCGACAGAACCAGCCGGTCATAGGACAGCCGGTCGCCGCCGGAAAGCTGGATCCGGTTGTTCTCGGCATCTATCGCCACCGCCTCATCATGGACCACGCTCACGCCTGCCCGCCTGATGCCGTCATAGCCGTGGGTCACCGAACCGAGTTCCTGAATCCCGCCGATGACCGTGTTGCTGAACGGGCAGGTAACAAAACTCTCGTTGCGGGCAACCAACGTCACGTCGAGACCGGGTGCAAGGCGGCGCAGGTACCTCGAGCAGGTTGCGCCGCCGAAACCGCCACCCACCACGACAACCGATCCGAGGGCATCTGCGAATACGCGGTCCGCGAATGCGCCGGCAACAGCGGTGGCTCCTGCGAGTTTCAGGAGGTCGCGGCGCGTTCCGAAACATTCACTGGTTGTCATTTTCCTCGTCCGGATCGCCGTGCAAGAGTTGCCGGTTTTCGACAAATTTCCGGGACAGGGCCTCAATTTCGGAATCACCGAGCGCCCTGGCGATGCGGTCCATGACCGTAGCCTCGATGTCACCGTCACGGAAACCGATCAGGAACGCCTGCATGGACTCCGAGTCCAGTTCGGAGATGTCCGGAACCGATCCCGGATTCTCTCCTGTCTCGCCATGGCAGGCCGCGCACATTTCCGCCAGGAGACCGGTCCACGACTCGTCCGCTTCCGCGATCTCCGCAGAGACCGCGGCTGTTACCAAGAGCGGTGCCAACCAAATTCCGGTTCTAGGCAAGGTAACCATTTTTCGACCGGCGGCCGCTTCAGACGGCCGCCGGTATGTTGCCGATTTGATCCGGATGATCAGATCAGATCATGATTGCGGATCGGCAAACTGCGGATCCGCTTGCCCGTGGCCGCGAAGATCGCGTTGGAAACCGCCGGTGCGATTGGAGGAAGACCGGGCTCGCCGACACCTCCCCACTTGCCACCACCCGAAAGGGCGAAATGGGTGCGGACTTCCGGCATCTCATTCATTCGCAGCATGAGATACTGGTCGAAGTTGTCCTCCACCACCGCGCCCTTGTCGATATGGATTTCTCCGTACAGCGCGGCCGTCAGGCCATACACGATATTGCTCTCCATCTGCATTTCGACCATCTTCGGATGAATGACGTGTCCGCAGTCGATCGCGGCATCAACCGTTTCAACCCGCAACTGTCCGCGGCGGCTGACGGTCACATAGGCAACATGCGCCACGATGGTACCGAACGCTTCTGCCATTCCGATGCCCAGCCCTTCACCGCGGCCAAGATCCGTGGCCCACCCAGCTCCTTCCGCCGCCACTTCGAGCGGACGACGGAATTCCGAGTCCTCGGGAAGAAGATCCAGCCGGAATTGCAGGGGATCGGCACCCGCCGCGTGAGCGAGTTCATCGATGAACCCTTCCAGGGCAAACGCGTTCTGCGAAGCCCCGACGGCACGCCACCAGTGAACCGGCAAATGTGAATCACGAATGGCGTAATCGACCTGCTTGTGGGCAATGTCATAGGGCAGACGCTCGTCCAGCCCTTCAACTGCCTGGCTGTCGATCCCGTCCCTCAGGAACTGCGGTATCTGGTGGTTGAAGATCGAGTGCGAAACCACACGATTCCAGTATGCCTCCGGCTTCCCGTTCGCATCTGTCGCTGCCGCGAAATGATAGACCGAGTACGGCCGCATCTTGGCTTGCCGGGCAGTTTCCTCTCTCGTCCAGATCACCTTTACCGGCTGACCCAGCGCCTTTCCGATCGCCGTAGCCTGGCGAACCTCGTCAGGCCGCGAACGCCGGCCAAATCCCGTGCCCAGGAAGCAGTTGTGCACGTGCACCTGTTCCTCGGGAAGTCCGGCTTCCTCGGCCGCAGCAGCGATTGCCCTCGGCGGGTTCTGGGTACCCACCCAGACATCCGCCCGGTCCGCAGTCACATGCACGGTGCAATTCATCGGCTCCATGCAGGCATGATCGAGGTACGGGGTCGTGTAGGTTGCTTCCATCACATTGGAAGACGCGGCGATCGCTGCGCGCGCATCACCCACCGAATCCGCCGGGTTGTAGCTTGGGTCATCCGGATTCGCCAGGACCTCCAGGGCACCATCGATGATGCTGGTGTCGGTGACATCTCCATGTCCGCCGTCGTCCCATTCCTTGGGCATGAGCTGCAGGGCCGTAAGCGCCCGATAGTAGGTATCGGCAATCACGGCCACACCGCTCTGGATTCCGGTCACGCGGTTGGCAACCTCGTCGAGATTGTAATGCAGAACCCCGATACCGCCTTCACCGAGCCGGTATGCCGCTATGACTCCCGGGCGGTCCTTGACCGCGTCGAAGTCGTAGCTGACGAGACTTCCGCCGGGAACAGGGGCCACCTCGACCGCCGCGAAAACCATATCCGGCACCTGTGCATCAATGCCGTAGACGGCGCTTCCGTTGACTTTCACGGGCGTGTCCAGACGTGCAACTGACGTACCGAGCAGTGTGAACTGGTCGGGCGTCTTGATTTCCGGTTCGGATTCAAGCTGAATGCCTGCAGCCGCTGCCGCAAATTCACCAAACATTCCGGACCGGTCGCCGGCACTCAGCATGCCGTTTTCCGCTGTGACTGCCGACCTGTCGACGCCCCACGCATCCGCTGCGGCCTGCTTCAGGCGTTCGCGCGCACTGGCACCCGCCTGCATCAGGTACAGGCGTGAACGGCGAACCGCACCTGAGCCACCCGTTCCCATCCGCTGGTACAGGTTGTCGGTTTCCTTGGCTGCTCCGGCAGCCACCATGTAAGGTTCGGCAAAGTTCTGCACGTGTCGGTTGACATCGGCATACACTGCCCGAACCTTGGACCAGTCGCATTGCAGTTCCTCGGCAACGAGCATCGGCATTCCGGTGAAGACGCCTTCGCCCATCTCCGACTGGCCAACCCGGATCGTAACCGAATTATCCGGATCGATAACCAGCCAGGCGTTGACCTCCTGGCCACCTTCTGCTGCGGTCCATGGCGATCCCATGACGCCCGCATCTGCACCCGTCGGCATATAGAACCCGAGCATCAGTCCGCCGGCAGCGGAAGCGCTCGTGACGATAAATGTCCGACGGTCAATTTCCATTGTTGTCATTGTCATTATCCTCCCGCGATTTCGGCAGCCCGATGGATGGCAGCCCGAATTCGGGCGTATGTACCGCATCGGCAGATGTTGTCCGACATCGCTGCATCGATATCGAGATCGGACGGATCCGGTCGCTGGCTCAACAGCGCCGCGGCAGCCATTATCTGCCCTGACTGGCAGTAACCGCACTGCGGAACGTCTCCCTCGACCCAGGCGAGCTGCACCGGATGCGAGCTGTCTTCCGAAAGTCCCTCGATTGTGGTGATTTCCGCTCCTACCGCGGCAGAAGCCTTCATCGTGCAGGAAAAAGCCTTTTTGCCGTCAATATGGACTGTACAGGCTCCGCATTTTGCGATGCCGCAACCGTATTTTGTGCCTGTCAGGCCGATATTGTCCCGGAGCACCCACAAGAGCGGTGTCTCCGGTTCCACATCAACTGTATGTGACGTGCCGTTTACGTTGAGTGTAAGTGCCATTCACGCATCCTCCATTATGGAACTCCACGTCCCAACAAGCGGAGGAGGTTGTGCTGCGGGCAATCCTGAACGGCAAAACCGGTTCGCTCACAGGAACGCAAGGAGAGAGTAGTCCCATCGCGAAGGCAGGGCAACTGCGAATTCCGACAGGGACCGGCATTCTCGTGGCTCTCCGACTCCAATGAACGTGATTCTTGGCGCAAGGTGCCGGAACACGGAGCCATCTTCGTTGGTTTTGACAATGTGGCCTTAGCGGCAGATGCATGCGACATCCTCGCCTGAGCAGGCTTTCACGGGTGACTTGACTTGCCTACCAGTGAGCCCGCTTGGCCGCGACGTGCCCGCTGACGTCCTGCCACGGCGGCAGATCGGTAAAGTGCCATCGTATGTATTTCAGCAAATCCTCGATATCGCTGTCCGATATCGAGGCCCCGAATCCCGGCATCGACCGTTGCAGGGCACCGCGCGGAGGCCGGATTCCGTCAAAAATGATATGCATGACGTTTCTCGGGTCCGGTGCATTGACGGTGCCTGTCAAAGCCAGCGACACGGGAATCTGCCCGATGCCGCTCTTGTGGCAGGACGCACACTGGTCGGCAAACACTTCCATTCCGCGAAGGAGTTCAGGGTCATCGGGAACCTCTGCCGGCCGGTAGCCGAATTCCGTCCCCCAATCCAGGGAGCGCGCTCTTTCGAGAACGGCATTCTTCTCGGCATCGGAAAGTTGCCGTCGCTGAATCGATTCGAAATAGGCGGCGATCGCGAAAATGTCGTCTTCCGACTGGTCGTAGAGATGATTCACCACCGGAGCCATCGGCCCGGCCGCAATCCCGTGCTCCTCGTCCCACCCATCGAAGAGGTAATCGACAAGCTGGAACTGGTTCCAGGGAATGGGAGTCCGGGACATTTCATTGAGTGCGGGCGCGTGCCACTCCTCGGCCTCGCCACCATCATACGCCGCTGCCTGGATGACAGCTCCGAACATGTTGCGCGGTGAATGGCAGGCCCCGCAGTGTCCCAGCCCCTCCGCAAGATATGCCCCGCGATTCCACTCCTCGTCTTTCAGACCGTCTGGCTGGAATTCCCCCTTGTCCAGGAAAAGCAGTTTCCAGCCCGCGAGCAGCATCCGAATGTTGAACGGAAATCCGAGTTCGTTCTCCGGGGGGGCGTACTCCACCGGCTCAAGCGTCGTGAGATGCGCGTAGATCGCCCGAATGTCCTCATCGCTCGCTTTTGTGAAATGATCATAGGGAAAGGCAGGATAAAGGTGCCGCCCGTTTCGGTCGACGCCTTCCCGCATGGCGCGCCGGAATGCCTCCTCCGACCAGCTGCCGATCCCGGTTGCGGCATCAGGCGTAATGTTCGTCGAATAGATCGTGCCGAAAGGGGTCGCCAGGGCCAGTCCACCCGCAAAAGGAGCTCCGCCCGGCGCAGTGTGGCAGACCTCGCAGGCGCCTATGCCTGTCAGCGCTTCACCCAGGAGCAATTGAGCCGTGTCGAACTCGGCACCTCCGGTCCGTTCGACCGGGGCAATTTCCGGGTGAAGGTTGGCCCAGATCGCTGCCGCGGCCACGATTGCGACAAGAACGGCAGCAACGGAAAGCAATTTCCGGAACATGGTCAGGCGAAATTCACTTGCAGGCCGATTCAAAGCCGCTCGAAGCGTAGTGTTCGAATGCAGGGTCAATCCCGGACGTATCCAATTCCCTCAGTACCCGGAATCCCAGATCGTTCCGGCCCTGGCCCCTCGAAACCCTGAACCGTGACAGCCCCGCCCAATCGCTGTGGAAGGCCCCGCCCTTGGTTATCCGCTGACCGCAGCTTTCGCCCAGCCGGGCACTCCCGTCCACCGGTGATCCCGCCAACTCGCCTTCTCCACAGTCAAGTGTCCACTCCGATACATTGCCCAGCATGTCGGCAAGGCCGAATGGATTTCTGTACTTGCCCCCGACATTCGCCGAAGTCAGTTCATCCTCCCGGCCCATCACGTCCGAACCAAAGCAGGTGGCGCATTTTGCTTCTCCCGTCTTGAGGTTGCCCCGGACATACCACTTCGATTCATGCCCGGCACCAGCACGGGCGGCAAACTCCCACTCGCTCTCGCTTGGAAGCCGATATGCCTGTCCGGTGCGGTCCGAGAGCCATTCGGTATATGCATTCGCGTCATCCCAGCTTACGCAAACAACCGGGCGGGTGTCCCGTTGGCGAAATCCCGGATCGTTCCACCCGCCTTCCGGGTAGTCGATATCACCTGTCGTTCGAAAGAGCTGGCATCCCATTGACTCCAAGCCCGTGGCATTCGCGAATTCTGCAAACTCTCCCACCGTGACCTCGCATCTCGAAAGCGCGTAGTCGTAGTCAATGTTCACCGTGACGGGCGTGTCATTGAGGTTTCCTGCGCGCGGAAAGGACCCGCCTTCGATCTTCACCATGAGCGGGCACATCGCACAATCCTGCAATTCGTCGAATGCGAAGGCATGAATTGGAACGAAGATCAACCAGAACGCAAACAGCGGCATGACTCTGGACATGGATTTTCCCCTTTCATATCAACCGCCTTCCTCCGACAGAGTCCGCCGCCGGGGACGGACCGCATTACGGTCGCACGGCGGGTGCTTCGACCGGCAGGCCACTCGACCGCCATGCAAGATAGAGTTCCAGGCTCAGATACTCCCTTGAGCCGAGTTCATACGGTTCGGCGCGGACAGCCCAGTTGCACCAGCGAAACATGCGATGCCGCGAACCCATTGAGTTCCACAACAATCGATACACGGGGAACCCGTTGACATGGCCCTGGCTGATCCTGTCGCCGCGCAGATTGAATCCGGCGAGGTCATCATGGCATTGGTTGCACGCAAGGTTCAACTGTCCCCGCCGCTGCGTGTAGAATTCTTGACCTTCCTGCCAGTATCGTTCTGCCTCACCCGAAATATCGACACCAATCGGGATGCCCCGGGACTGATAGGTCACGAATGCGGTCAACGAAAGAAGCTCGTCGGATTCCTGAGGCAAGGCGGGCGCATCCATGTAGGCCGTGAGCATCTCGTTAATGCGGGCTTCCAGATTGACCAGTGAACCCAGTTCTTCATCGAATTGCGGATACCTTGCGGCAACGCTTCGCATCGATTCGGTTGCGTCATCGTGGCAGGACCGACACGAAAATCCCTTGCCACCTGTTGGTGTGGACCAGAGTTCCTCGCCGTATTCGACAGCGAACAACCCCGGATTGAGGAACTCGTCATCCTGCAGGGCGCGGACCTGTTCACCCATGTAGTGATAACCCGATAATGGAAACTCGGCGCCGAACAGATCGGGTTCTTCAGCGACCGGCGATAAGGCGGCCGCAAGGAATCCTGCTGCCAGAAATATCGGCGGCGCCGACCGCATTGGCCGTGGGCATCTCCCGGGTTTCAAGCGACTTCGATTTCGGCCGACGCCGTGTGAATCGTTCCGTCGTCGTCGTACCATCTGAAGTCGAACTTACCCGATTCCTGCACCGATGCGTGAAATGACATGAAGGGGTTCGGGGATACGGCCTCGTGCCAGTCGGCACGGAAGACCAGCGCGCCGTTGAACGAAGCCTCGAATCGATGAATGATATGCCTGGGAATACGCTGACCGTCCCTCGAAAACATGAACCCGTTGTCCATCGGGTGCGTAACCAGGGTCTTGACTTCGAAGACTTCGCCTTTCTGCACGATCGGAGGGAGAGACAGGCGGGTTCTGATCTTGGTCATTTCAACCGTCTTTCCGCATGCCGCGTGCAACGGTTCCAGGATTTCCGCGGTTCAAGTCCAAAGTCCATCCTCGTATCCCGCCCGACTACGTTGCGTCCGGCAAGAAAATCTCGACTGCACATGCTCCAAGGGTAACAGTCACATGTCTCGCCAACATCCATGCGGACTCATCGCTCATGATAGCGAACCCGTAGATATGCTGGGTCTGGGCCAGTCGAATGCGCTGCGAGACCTTGGCAACCCCCGACCTCGGAGTGAAGTAGTAGTCGCTGATCAACGGTTGCGGATTCCTCGTCGAGAATACATGCAGGCTCTTGACGTAGTCTGATTCCGTCATCGGCGAATCTGGAACCGAAACCGTCAGCGGCACGGACAGGCCCGTGTCAGCCCGGTTTGGCATCTCCAACACGACGCGCCCTTCCACGAAGTCGGATCTTCCCAGCCTGTCCCGAACCAGCGTCTGCAACCATTCCGGCATTTCCGGAACGGCGGATGCAGCCGGAACGGGACCAAGGGAAATCGCGGCAATCGCGCCCGTGCAGACGGAAAGTCCCAGGAGAGCTTTCCTGCGGTTGATCAGTTCGCCTGATCCCGAACTTCTGCGGTCGTCAATTCGGCTCAGTTCTTCTTGCACAACACACGCCGTGTCTTGGTTCGACAATAATTGACACAATGGCGCATGAATTCGAATTTTGCAAATTGCCCACAAGTCTACAAGTCTCCCCGTGTTGGCAGACGCCTCACACTCGCAAGGGATTTGCCAACTTCGCGGTTGTCGTCAAACAGGGTTTGGAACGTCGGAACGAACTGCACGCCAAAATCGGCAGAAGTTCAAATCTGAAACTCCAGGGGGATTTTCGGGAAAAGGCTTTGCGTCAACGGGTACAAAGCGTCAACGGGTACAAAATTCCAGAGTCCCGTTCTGCCTACTACGGGAGGATCCGGCCGGATCCACCTTCATCAGCTGAAAGACTGGAGGCTGACTCGCTCCGGCACAACATCGTCCAGAATATGCACGTCGATCACGACCGTCTTGTTGCTGCGCATCGCGTCGGCAAATGCGTTTTCCAATTCACCGCTGTTCTCGACCCGAATGCCGACGCAGCCAAAGGCGCGCGCAATATCGGCGTAGTCCAACTCGGTAAACTCGGTGGATATGTAACGGCCGTCGAAGAAGAGCCTCTGGTTGTCCTTGATGAAATGCATGTTCGAATTGTTCATGACGACGACAGTCAGGTTGGCACCGCTACGCCGGGCAGTCTCCAACTCCTGGACAACCATGGCAAATCCGCCGTCTCCGGTCAGGCAGACGACTTTCTGATCCGGCGTTGCCAATGCGCGTGAGATGGCGGCAGGCAGTCCGTAGCCCATCACACCGAAGCCGCGGGGGCCCAGGTAGTTTCTTCCCGGACTCCGCACCTCGAAATACTGGCCGCCCCAGATCTGGTTGAACCCGGAATCACAGACAAGAACATCGTCGTCCTGCATGGCATCGCGCATCGCGCGGATGACCTGGATCGGGTGAACCGGCTTGGCATCATTGTCCAGGGCAAGCGGTGACTCGACTCCCTTTTCCTTTCGCCATTTCGCGGTAATGGCGGAAACGGCATTGCGCTGTGTCGTTTTGGACGCGACACGCGGTCCAGACTCGAGAAGATTGAGCATCTCCCGCAGGACGGCCTTGATGTCACCCGTCAGTGCCAGTTCAACCGTGTAGTTGCGGCCGATCTGGGTCGGCTCGATGTCGATCTGAACCAGTCGCGTCTTCCTGTCCGGAATACGCCAGGCCGCCGTGCCGACATTGTTGAAACGAGTCCCCAGAGCCAGGCCCAGGTCTGCCTGAAGGACGTATTCGTTCGAACTCGGCCGGCCGAGGAGACCATAGGGCCCGAGGCTGAGGGGGTGGTTCTCGGGCAGCGTGCCTTTGCCCATGTAGGACGTCGCGACAGGCATATCGAGCAGTTCAGCGAGCTCCCTGACTTCGTCCATCGCCCCTGAGGCCATCACGCCGCCACCGCCCAGGATGATCGGGCGTTTGGCAGAAAGTATGGCGTCGACCGCGGTCGAAACCTCGTCCAGGGGCGGCATCGGTCGGTATGCGGGCCACCGGGCATAGCGCGTGTCAACTTCGAGGTCTTCTTCGGAGAATTCGTGCTTGGCCCGCAGCGTCGTCATCGGGAAGTTCAGCAGCACGGGCCCGGGTCGTCCGGTGGTTGCGATCTGAAAGGCTCGTTTCATGAATTCCGGAATTCGCTCGACATGATCCACCGAGAAGACCTTCTTGGTGATCGGGCGAAAGAGCGTTGTCTGGTCGATCTCCTGGAACGATTCGCGTCCCCGCCAATCTGCCCGAACGTCCGAGACGATGACCACGACAGGAATGCCCGAGAGAAAGGACTCTGAAATGCCGCTGATCAAGTTGGTGGCGCCCGGCCCGACCGTGGCATCGCAGACACCGACCTTGCCGGTTGCGCGCGCATGGGAATCGGCCATCTTTGCCGCGGCCTGTTCGTGCCGCACCAGAAGATGACCGATGTCATTGCGGCGGTAGATTGCATCGTGAATGTGGGTTTGCTCGCCCGGCAGACCGAACATGGCATCCACGTCGAATCGGCGAAGCATCTCGACGATTGCCTCTCCGCCGTTCATTGCTCTCGCGCCTTCGCCTGGCATTGTTCGCTCCTTCGCACCCGGAATACGATGGCCTCTTCAGGGCGCTCACGGTCCGAGGTAAAGGCCGCCATTGACCTCGATCGTTGTCCCGGTCAGGTAGTCCGCGAGGTCAGAGGCCAAAAACAAGCAGACCTTGGCGACATCGCTGGGCAGACCCAGCCGGCCCACCGGAATCCGGGCGGCGATGGCCTGGTTGACCTCGTCGGCCACGTCCTTGATCATTCGGGTGTCGATCCGACCCGGATTGATCGCGTTTATGGTCAGCCCCGTGCCTCCCAACTCGCGCGCGACGACTTTGGTCAGCCCCAGCACCCCGGATTTGCCCGAGACATAATGCACCGGCGCCACGGCACCGCCAATCCGCGTGGCCAGTGATGCGATATTGATGATGCGCCCGTGTCCGCGCTCCAGCATGGCCGGAATGAAGAGGCCGGTGCATTGGAAAACCGCGGTAAGATTGACCGCCACGACCCGGCTGAAATGCTCCACGGGCATTTCCCAGGTCGTCCAGGGCTTGCCCTCGGGGCTCGTCTTGGGCGTCCAGCCGACGCCATTGATGAGAACATCCGGTGCGTCAGGTAGTCGCGCAAGGGGACCCAGACGCGTCTCGACGGCATCGGCATCGGCGAGATCAAGCTCGACCAGGCTGATACGCCCGTGCTCGGCGGCGAGCGCCTTTCCCGGCACAATGTCCAGGTCGACCAGCGTGACCCGCTTGCCCTGATCCAGAAAAGCGCGCGCGATACCGAGTCCGATATCACCGCAGCCACCGGTGACCAGAACGTGATCTCCCTTGATATCCAACGGGTGCTCCCAGTCATCTCGGCTCGGCCCGTTCGGGCCTGGTCGCCGGCGAACATTCCGTGCTTTGACCGCAACGTCGAATTGTCTTGTTCAGGATACCTCGATCGCGTTCGGCAGGAGCTCTTTTTCAAGATACTCTTTCGCCTCGGCGTGGGTAACCCAATCTGGTGGCGGGAAGTCCGCCGCCATCTCCCAATCATCGCCGGTCGCATCCATATGGGCTGCAATCCGGGCGTCAAATTCGTCCATCAACTTCCGATACGCCGGATCATCCACCAGGTTGTTTTGCTCTTGGTAATCCGCGCGCTCGTCAAACAGCAGCAGGCGTTTGTCCTTGTGGCGCATATAGAGCCAGTCCTTGGTGCGTATGCCGCGTTCTGCAAACGGCGCGAACTCGTGCGGGTTGGCGCCCTTTTGGGTAAAAACCTGGTACCAGATCGCGTCGCGCGCCCCGGTTTGTTCACCGTCGAGAACGGCAAGGTAGCTTTGGCCATCGAGATCTTCGGGTATGCCTGCACCAACAATGTCGAGGATTGTTGGCATCATGTCTGGGCCAACATCAACGAGAGCCTCGGTTTTCTGCGGCTTGAACCGCGCTGCATAACGGACGATCAACGGCACGTGCATGGCGCTCCGGTAGGCCTGGTTCTTGATTCCGCAGTAGTGACCGTGCTGGCCGCACATGTCGCCGTGATCACTGAAGAACAGCACGACCGTGTCATCCGCGACTCCCTGACGATCAAGTTCGTTCAGGACCCGCCCGACATTCCAGTCGACATTGTGGATCATGCCATAATATTCTGCGATGAATTGGCGAATTTCGGCCTCTGTTTCCGGCTCACCAACGGGTTTGGTGTCGTAAGCCGCGTGGCTCGAATGTCCGGAACGCGGATCGCCGCCGCACCATACCTCGTTTCGAATTCTCTGGAACCTGCGCTGATGCTCCATGTTGGGAACGCCTGCCGGCAGGGGGACCTCTTCGGGCCTGTAAACCTTGCGCAGGTAGTCCGGCATATCCATCGGGAAATGCGGGGGACCATAACTTACGTACCCGATCCACGGCTTGCCGTCCTTTGCGGTCGACGCGTCAACAATGAAGTCGATCAGCTGATCCGTCTGGTAGTCCGGTTCATAGCGTCTCGAATGATAGGCTTGACCATCGTCATCATAGTAAATCGATGACATGTATTCGTGACCGCGGTTGAAGCCTATGAAATGATCCCAGCCGAATCGGCGATCGGGCGGCACAAAGCCGGGCTTGGGACCGCCTTCGAGATGCCATTTTCCGATATACCCGGTCCGATAGCCGGCATCTTTCATGAGATCGGCCAGGAAAACCTGGTCACCACGCAGCGGGAAGTGGTTTTGAATCATCCCGTGCCCCTGGGCATATTTGCCCGTCATGACAGAGGCGCGGAATGGGCAGCAGAGCGGGTACGACGTGTAAGCCTCGGTGAACTGAACCCCTTCGCTGGCCAGCCTGTCGATCTGCGGAGTCTTGATTACCGGATTGCCTGCACAACCCATTGCGTCGTACCGCATCTGGTCGGCATAGATCAGGAGGATGTTTGGTCTCTTCCTCATGAGTCACTGAACTTTCACGCCATACGGCCTTTCACCCAGGCCGAGATTGGTCCCCACAGAATTGTCAGTGCCAGGACTGCGTAGATCCCGAGACCGATGGGGGTGTTGAAGAACTCAGCCGTGCTGCCATCCGCAATCGTGATGGACTGACGCAGGGAGTTTTCCAGAATCGGACCAAGCACGAACCCGATGGAAAGCGGCGCAATGGAATAACCCAGTTTCCTGACGACATATCCGAGCACCCCCGCAGCAAGCAAGACACCCACGTTGAAGAGACTGTTTGAAACCGCGTAGATGCCGGTGAAGCTCAGCAAGAGCACAGTCGGCACGATCACGGTCATCGGAACTCTGATGAGCATCGCGGCAAAGCGGATCACGAACAGCCCGATGAACAGCAACAGAATGTTGATGAAAAAGAGCCCGAGGAACAAGGAGTACATGATGTCCGGACGCTCATCAAAGAGCGTCGGTCCCGGCGCCAGGCCCTGAATCAGGAATGCGCCCAGCAGAACCGCCGCCGCCGGACTGCCCGGCACGCCAAGTGTCAGCGTCGGAACCAGCGCCCCGCCAACGGTCGCGTTGTTCGCCGTTTCGGGAGCAACGATGCCTTCGGGAACGCCTGTGCCGAATTTCTCCGGCTCCCTGGAACGACGTTTTTCTTCCGAATATGCGAAGAACGCTCCGACCGCGGCACCCTCACCGGGAATGATCCCGATTATCGTGCCAAGGAAAGAAGACCGCGCCAGATTGCCCTTGAGTTTGGACAAGGTCTTCAAGCCCGGGATCTTCACCGTCAGGCTGGTCTTGTCGAATTCGATGTGTTTCAGCGCCTTTTCCGAACCGATCAAGACTTCGGACACTGCGAAAATGCCGACAAGAAACGGGACCAGTGGAATGCCTTCGTACAAGTGATAGGTCCCGAACGTGTAACGCTCTGCGCCATTCAGTTCATCCAGTCCCCAGGTCGTCAGAAAGATTCCCAGACCACCGACAAGCAGTCCCTTGAAGAGGTTCGCACCCGCGACTCGGACAACGACGACCAGTCCGAATATGGAGATGGCCAGAAACTCCCGGGGCCCGAACTTGATCGCGACCTGAGCGAGTATGGGCGCGATAAAGGTAAGGCAAACAACACTGACAAGCCCGCCGATGATGCTGCCGGTCAGCGACAGGCCCAGCGCCTCGCCTCCACGACCCTGTTTGTACATCGCGTGTCCGTCCATGACGGTCGCGATCGCGGCCCCCGTTCCCGGAATGCCGACAGCAATCGCCGATATCGACCCCCCGTAAATCGCGGAATTGTATATGGCGAGAAGAAGAATCAGCGACGGAACCGCTTCCATGTAGAATGTGAAGGGCAATGCCAGCGCAATCGCAATCGGCGGCCCGAGGCCTGGAAGAATTCCGATGACCAATCCAAGAATGATGCCAGCCACCAGCAAGAACATGGTGAACGGATCAAAAAAGTTCGCAAAGGCGACCCCTGCTGCGGCGACGTCAAACACTAGAATTGTGTCCCCAGCAACTGGGTGAAGACCAGATAGACGCCAGCCGCCAACGCCAGGACGACGCCGTAGATGACTGGGCTACGCACGCCCATCGCCATGCAAAGGAGCGGCCCAGAAACCAGCGCCATCGCGATGTATCCGAAGTTGTTCCAGACAATGTAGCTGACAGCTGCAGCAGCCAGTGCCAGCAGACCGTGCCTGGCCTCGGCGGACGAAGCAAAAACGGTTTGACCCTCGTCTCCTGCCTCACCCTTCGTGACGTAGGTAAAAAGTACGACTGCCGCGCAAAGTGCCGTGAATCCCAGCAGGAGCTGCGGAAAGAATCTCGATGGCAGCCCGGAACTGGCCAGTAGTCCAGCGGCCTCAAATCCCTGCGCAACAACTGCAAAATATGCGCAAGCAATGATGACCAGGATCGTGAAGACAATGTTTGCCATTCGCTGGGTCAGCATGAATCAGTGTCCCTGGTGCGCAGTTGATGGAACGGGCGCCGCGAAAAGGCGGCGCCCGACGGGTTCGGAACGTGCGTTTTACTTGTGCAGCAGTCCGAGTCCTTCAAGGATCGGCGAGTAAAGGTCGATCCCGGATTGCAGCAACTGCCCAACATTGCCGGGGCCATGTACGAACTGCCAGTCAATGCCCGGAGGCAGGGTGGCGATGAACTCTTCCGTGCCCAGTACAGCGGTCGCTTCAATCAGCCTGTCGACGATCTCCTGAGGGGTTCCGGCCTTTACAGCCCAACCTCCGTGAACCCAAACGCCGGCTTCCTTGCCCGGGAAAGCTTCGCCAACAGTGCGAACACCGGGCAGATGCTGCTCAAAGTAGGGTTGACGGTTGTTGTCCAGGATGATCAGCGGACGGATTTCGTTTTTGAACGCGTTGATCGTCGCGATCTGTCCGACGCCAACGTCAACCTGTCCGCCAATCAGACCAGTCATGGTTGCCGGAACGGTCTTTAGTGCGATGGTCTTGAATTCCAGGCCAAACTCGGACGCAAGCTGGACGGCGCTCAGGTTCGGCGGCGCGCCGAGATTGTTGACACCCATGCTGAGTTTTTCGCTCTTGGCGGCTTCAAGGAAGTCCTCGAATGTCTCGATCGGGCTGTCAGCACGCACGTAGAGCGCATTGGATGCCGTCGGCCCCGCATAGAACGGAATGAAGTCCTCTCTCGGGCTGTAAGGCACCGCGCGGGTCAGCGGAACAACCATGAAACTCGGCGGGGACCATTGAAAGATGGTATAGCCATCCGCCTCCTCTTCAAGCACGCTCATGGTCGCAGGAATATGCGCGCCACCAGGTTTGTTCAGAACATTGATCGGCACGCCCAGCTTCACGCTGACAGCCTCAGCCGTCAGACGCGCGCCGATGTCCGCATTACCCCCCGCTGCGAACGACACGACCAGCGTAATCGGCTTTTCAGGGTATTCAGCCTGTGCGATACCGGCGCTGAGGCCCAACGCGGCTGTAGCGGCGGCTGCGATTTTGAAAAGGTTCATGTTGAAGCCTCCCTTGCTTTTATCTGGAGTTTGGTTGGTCTAGATGTATGTACCTATGTTGCGGGCGCAAGAAATGTCAAGACACATGTCCGCCCGCACCTGCATTCAGCTCAGGCGGGGTTGTCAGTCGAAAACTCGATCTCGAGCTCAAGCGTGTCACAGGGATACAACAGCTTCGCCGAGTAGATCAGGACTCCGTGCTCGTCAAAAAACTCTCTATACACCTTGAAGACAGCCGAGTTCACCTTGATTCCGAGCGCTTTCGCGAGGCCAAAATCGGCGTAGCCGATCGTGATTTTCTGCCGCGCATTCGCGATGTCTACGCCGAGGTCCCGCAGAACGGCGACGACGATTTCCTGCTTGAAGCGTTCTGGTGCGCGTTCATAGACCTGATCATCGAGCTGGATGTCGGCCAGGCAAAAAGGCTTGCCGCCCCGCGCATGAATACGGCGCATGCAACGAAAATACCTTCCATCATCGGACTTCTCTATGGTTGCGTCGCCCTTGCGTACCGAGACTTCGAGCTGGTCCACCATTGCATAGATCTGTGAAATCTCTGCGCGCACCTGTAGTGAAACGCGGTCAGGGATTTGCACCTCGCGTACAAAGGTTCCGCGACCGGAGTGCTTTTCGATAAGCCCTTCATCTTCCAGCGTGTTCATCGCTTGCACCACGGTCATCCTCGAGACGCCTAGTTCTTCGGTCAATTCCCGAAGCGCGGGAAGACGTGCACCCGGGTGCAGGTCCCCGGACATGATCTGATGTCGCAGAACTTCGGCCACTTCGGCGTGCAACGGGACCGCCTTCCGCTTCATGGACTGAAGATTCATCTTGACAATATCCCCCAATTCATAGGTACAAAGTTCCAGAGCTTTTTACATCGCTCCGGGCACTCAATGCAAGCAAGACACAATCTGGAAGAGCTTGAAAGGATCGCGACGCGGCTTCGCATGCACGTGGTGGACATGGTCGCGCCTTCGGGCCAAGGCTACGTGCAGCAGGGCCTCGGAGCAGCGGATATTTTCACGTCGCTTTACTTCGCCGAGGCGACGATGGACCCGGCCAATCCGAACTGGCCGGACAGGGACCGGATCTTTCTGACCACCGCTCACAACACCGCGATATTCTATGCCGCATTGGCCGAGCGCGGTTTTTTCAACACCGAACAGCTCGCAACCTACGTCACCGATGGCTCGGCGCTCGAAATAAACGCGTCCGAGCGCATGGGCCCGTTTGTCGAGGCGACCTGCGGCTCACTTGGTCAGGGCCTGTCGGTCGCCGTCGGCTGCGCCTTGGCTGCAAAGCGGCAGGGACGCGCCAGCCGCGTCTACGTCATCGTCGGCGATGGCGAAATGCAAGAGGGCCAGGTCTGGGAGGCCGCGATGTTCGCGGGCGCCAAGAGTCTCGATAATCTCTGCCTGGTCGTGGACTACAACTTCGTGCAGTCCGAGGGGCCGATGGATCTGGTCATGTCGCTGGAACCCTTGACGGACAAGATGGAAAGCTTTGGCTTCGCCTGTCAGGAGGTCGACGGCAACGACATCGGAGCGTTGCTGGGAGCCTATGATCGAGCACGCGAGACCAAGGGCAAAGCGAGCTTCATCAAGGCCAACACGTTGATGGGCAAGGGTGTCGCCTCGCTCGAAGGGTTGATGTTCCACCAGTTGCGCTTCCCACCCGAGGTTGCCGCCTCGGCCCGCGCTGAACTGGAGGCCCAGCTGTGACATTCATCCCGGTCGCGCGACCGGCCTTCGACCGATCGACGCAACGGAATTGAAAACACGGCATCGGCGGCACCGCGATCGCCAACGCCGCGCGCGAAGTTGTTCGGCGCACGAACCGGAAGGGAAGACATGACAGCACCGGTTTCGGTGATCACGGGGGCCGCCGGCGGAATAGGCGCAGTACTTGCCCGTCGTCTGGCTGCTGACGGATGGCGGCTCCATCTGGTCGATATCGATGCCGGTCGGCTGGAGTCACTGCAACAGGCGCTGCCCGAAGGAATCACGATTGCCGAAAGCAGACTGGAAGATCCGGCGGCCTGCGCGGCGGCGCTGCTGGATGCACCCGATCGAATCGACGCGCTGGTGCATCTGGCGGGTATCTTCGTGCCCCATGGCCTTGGTCCCGGCAGCCGCGAGATCCATGACCAGACGATGCAGCACAATGCAACGAACGCCTTTGACCTCGCCGGTGCAGTCCTGCCGCGCATGACCGATGGCGGCCGCATCGTGTTTGCCTCGTCGCTCGGGTTTCACCGGGGCGTGCCCGACCATGCCGCCTACTCCATGGCTAAGGGGGCGATCGTTGGGCTGACCCGCGCACTGTCACGGCGGATCGGAGACAGGGGGATCTGCGTCAACGCCGTGGCGCCCGGAATCATCGAAACGCGGATGTCGGATGATCTGGTCGAACGACGCGGCCGCGACGCTCTTCTTTCGACTATCCCGCTCGGCCGGCTGGGCCAGCCCGAGGATGTCGCCGGGGTGATCGCATTTCTTTTGTCCGACGATGCATCCTACATCACCGGCCAAGTGATCAATGTCGATGGCGGAATTGTCAATGCCTGATCCCCGGATTCCAGATAGCCCACCGCACGGACGCCATGGCTTTCGCCGCGCATTGCGGGTGAAACCATTTGCGACCCGCATCACAACTTCCCGACGGTATGGCAGCGAGGACTTGTCAAAATGACCACATCTGCTTCGGACGTGAACTTCTCAGACGAGCAGATGCTCGGGTTCTACCGGGAAATGCTGCGCATTCGTCGGGTTGAAGAGCAGATCGGCAATGACGCCAAGGCCGGAAACATCCCTGGCGCCGTGCATCTCTACATCGGGCAAGAGGCGGTCGGCGTCGGCGTTTGCTCGCAGCTCACGGACAACGACTGGATTGCCTCGACCCATCGTGGACATGGCCACTACCTCGCCAAGGGCGGAGACAGCAAATTGTTGATGGCCGAAATCTACGGTCGCGAGACCGGCATGTGCAAGGGACATGGCGGGTCCATGCATGTGGCGGATTTCTCCAGGGGAATTATCGGCGCCAATGGTATCGTCGGCGCCGGAATCTCGATCACCACAGGCGCGGCCTGGGCTGCACAGATGGACGGCGACGGAGCCGTCGCCGTTGCTTTTTTTGGCGATGGCGCCGCGAACCAGGGTGTCTTGGGCGAGGCACTGAACGTGGCCATGCTCTGGAATCTGCCGGTGATTTTTGTCTGTGAAAACAATGGATTTTCCGAGTTCTCACCCTCCTCGACCGTGACCGCGGGCAGTATCGTCGACCGGGCCAAACCCTATGGCGCCGGCCACGAAGCAGTGGACGGCAACGATTTGATTGCCGTCCACCAATGCGCTGCGCGGGCCATCAGGAATGCGCGAGCTGGCAACGGGCCTTCCCTGATCGAGGCACGCACCTATCGGCAACGCGGCCACGTCGAGGCCGAGGCGTCGTTCCTCGGGTCGAAATACCGATCGGATGATGAAGTTGCCGAGTGGATCGCACGTGACCCGATCCCTGCCCTTGCCAAGCGCATCATGGCCGCCGGGCAGGCAAGTCAGGCCGATCTCGATCAGATCGAGGCGGACATCGCCGCCGAAGTGGCCGACGCAGTCCGATTCGCCGAAGCCTCACCCTTTCCCGACCCTGCCGCGCAGGGCACCAATTACATGTTTGCGTAAGGGATTCCGAGACATGGCAAAGAAACGCATGATCCAGGCCATCAATGAAACGCTTGACCGCGAAATGGCCAAGGACCCAAAGGTCGTGGTGTTCGGCGAGGACGTCGAGATCAGCCTGTTTGGCGACACGCGCGGGTTGAAGGACAAGCATGGAGCCCACCGCGTCCGCAATATGCCGATCTCCGAGACGGTAATGAGCGGCATGGCCGTGGGCGCCGCGGCGGCAGGGTACAAGGTGGTCTGCCACATGATGTTCGGAAACTTCATGTACACCGGCTTCGACAGCATTGCGAACCAGGCCAGCAAGCTGCGTTACATGACTGCCGGGCAGATCACCTTGCCCATTGTTTACATGGGTGTGTTCGGAGGCGGTCGATCAGCTGCGGCACAGCATTCCGATGCGATGCACCCGATGTTCATGAATCTGGGCGGGATCAAGGTTGCCCTGCCCGCGACACCGGCCGATGCAATGGGCCTGCTGCGGTCGGCAATTCATGATCCGAATCCGGTGGTGTTCTTGCAGGCGGCCGGGCGAGGCGGTGAACAGGGCGAGGTCCCCGATGGCGATCATGTCATCGAACTCGGCAAGGCTTTGACGGTTCGGGAAGGAGATGACGTGACGGTCGTGGCGATTGGTGCCATGGTGCGGCCGGCAATTCGCTCGGCGCAAAAACTGGCCAGGGAGGGGATCGGTGTCGACCTGATCGATCCCCGCACGGTCGTGCCGCTGGACAGCGAGATGATTTTTGCATCCGTCCGCAAGACCGGTCGATTGGTCGTCGTGGACGAGGCGCGCGACATGTGTTCCGCGGCATCCCAAATCGCTGCGATCTGTGCCGACCAGTGTTTCGATGCCCTCAAGGCTCCGATCCGGCGTGTCACGGTTCCGGATGTGGCACTGCCTTATTCACCGCCGCTGGAGAAGGCGCTTTTGCCGAACGAAGTCAGTATCTCGGACACCGTTCGCCGTCTTCTCGGCAAAGCCGCCACTGAAGAGGCCTGAGCCATGAAGGTTGCACTGAAATTGCCGCGGATCGGCATGAACATGGAAGAAGGCACCCTTGTCGCGTGGCGTGTCCAGCCGGGCGAAAGCTTCAGGGAAGGAGATATCCTTTACGTTATCGAAACCGAGAAGGTGACGAGTGAATACGAGGCGCCCTGCAACGGCACGATGCTGGAGCACCTCGCCGATGAAGGAGACGATGTCCCGGTAGGCGACAATGTCTGCAGAATTGAAACAGGCGACTGAATGGCCATGACCGAGACCCTGACCAAACTCGAAGCTGAGGATTTCATCAACCGGTCCTTCAAGCCTCTGCCGCGATCCTATGGTGACGCGCTGATTGAAGCCGCCAAAGCCGATGAGCGCATTGTTGCTCTTTGCGCCGACCTCGTTCCGCCAACGGAAACCGACCGTTTCCGCGACGAGTTGCCCGAGCGGTTCCATAATGTCGGTATCGCAGAGGCGAACATGATCGGCATGGCCGGCGGCATGGCACGCTCGGGCGAAATCCCCTTCTGCCATTCGTTCTGCGCCTTCATCACCAAGCGCGTGCTCGACCAGATCACGATGCAGGTGGCCTATCCGAACCTGCCCGTGAAAATCGTCGGGTTCCTTCCGGGAGTGGCGACGCTCTTGGGCGTTTCGCACCAGGCCATCGAGGACGTGGCGATCCTTCGCGCAGTGCCCAACATGGCAATCTTCGAGCCTTCCGGGCCAGAGTACCATGCGGCCATGGTCAAGTTGGCGCTGGATTGGGACGGGCCGGCCTACCTGCGGATGAAACGGCCAGAGACGGCCCCGCCGCCTTTCGAGCCACAGTCGCTGGAGATCGGAAAAGGCGTCATCCGTCGCGAAGGCGGCAATCTCACGATTATTTCCGCAGGGCTTTGCGTGACGGAAGCGCTGAAGGCGGCGGACACTCTCTCGAGCGAAGGGATCGAGGCGAGCGTCGTCGATATGGCCTCGCTCAAACCGATTGACGAAGCGCTGATCATCGAACGCGCAAAAACCACTGGCGCCATCGTCACGGCAGAAAACCATAACATCATAGGCGGTCTCGGCTCAGCCGTGGCCGAAGTGCTGGCCGACACCGGGATCGGGTTACCGTTCCGGCGCGTGGGTGTCTGCGATCAATTCTGCGAAGGCGGCACAACGCCGTATCTGATGAACAAGTTTGGACTCGATGCCCCGGCCATCGCGCAAGCGGCGAGCGATGTCGTGAAACGGAAGGGATGAGCATGGCCATCAGGTACGAATACGGATCCGGCAAAGACGCTTTTGAAACCGTCAACCCTGCCAATCCCCAGGAGAAGATCGGGCGCTACGCGATCATGGGTTCGGATGAACTGAGCGAAGCGATTGAGCGGGCGAACGCGGCTCAACGGGAATGGGCGCGTGTGCCCGGGCTGGAACGCTCGCAACGCCTGAACGCCTTCATCGACGCAGTTGAAGGGCGCGCCGGCGAGCTGGCGACCGCGGTCACTTTGGAACAGGGGAAGCTCTTCCGCGAGGCAAAGGGCGAAGCGCTGAAATCATGTGCCGAGGGGCGGTTTTCGGTTGGAGAAGCGGCCCGCATGGGCGCTATGGCCATTGCGTCTGGTCGCGCCGGGTTCTCCAACCAGATCCTGCGGCGCCCGCGCGGCGTGATCTTCTGTATCAGCCCCTGGAATTTCCCGATTTCCACGCCAATGCGCAAGATCTGCCCGGCGCTGGCATTCGGGAATGCCGTGGTGATGAAGCCCTCGCAATTCACGCCGGCGGCCAATTTCCTCCTCGCCGAGATCTCCAGGGAGGTCTTCCCCGACGGCCTCGTTCAGGTCGCCATGGTCTCCGGCCCCACAGCGAGCGAGGCCGTATCAAAAGGCGATGTGCATGGCGTCAGCTTCACGGGATCGGTGTCGACCGGCAAACTGGTCTATGTCGCAGCTGCGCAGAACCTCATCCCGGCACAGTTGGAGCTGGGCGGAAAGAACGGGGCCATCCTGAACGACTCCGACGACCTAGAGGGCGCAATCACTCAGATCATGGGGGCGGCTTTCATGACCTCCGGCCAGCGCTGTACGGCGATCAGCCGCATCCTCGTCCGCAAGGATCTGGCCGACGAGTCCAGGGGCATCCTTACGGCAAAGGCGAACGCAATGAAGTTGGGGCCCGGGCTTGAAGCCGACAGCGACCTTGGCCCGCTCTGCAACCTGCCACATTGGACGGATGTCTGCGCCACCACCCAACGTGCCATTAGCGAGGGCGCCACCCCCCTGGCTGGCGGGTCTGCGCCAAATCGCCCCGAAGACGGCTACTACTATCGCCCGACCATCCTTGGCGACGTGCAGCATAATTCCATCGCGGGCCAGGAAGAAATCTTCGGCCCTGTCCTGTCGGTTCTCGAATACGACACCTTCGATCAGGCGATGGAGATGCTGAACGGGACCGAATTCGGCCTGACTTCCGCGCTTTTCTCCAACCGCAACGATCTGATCCAGCGCTTCCTGGCCGAGAGCCAGAACGGCATGATCCACGTCAACCACGGTACGGTGCCTGACAACAACATGCCCTTCGGCGGGATCAAGAATTCCGGTGTCGGGGCCTATTCGGTCGGGCCGACAGCGGTGAATTTCTATACATCCGAGCATTCGGCCTATGTGGCTTGGTAGGCGTTGACGTTTCGGCACGGCATAACTCTCGCGAGCATCGCCGTTTACCCGATCAGGGCAAAGGGCGGCGTGTCGCCAAACATGGCGCTCGGCTCAATGCCTACGCGGCCCGCCTTGCTGATCCGGATCGAGGACACAGACGGCTGCTTTGGCTGGGGAGAGGTCTGGGCCAATTTCCCGCCACGCGCCAATCTTCACAAAGCGCACATCATCGAGGACGTCGTGGCGCCACGCCTGCGAAGCGCGCGGTTTGTCGAACCTCGAGAGATTGGCGCATTCCTCCGCAAACAGTTCTCTATCTATTTTCTTCACGTTGGGCAGCTTGAGGTCTTCGAGCACATACTTGCCGGCGTCGACACGGCCCTTTGGGATCTCGCGCTGCGGAATGCAGACCGATCCTTCGCCGAATTCATGGGGCTTTCCCATTCGTCTGCTCGGTCCTACGCGACCTCGATCAACGCGGGCGACCTTGAGCGCCTGATCCCGCATCACGCGTCTCTCGGGCAAACCTACTTCAAGCTGAAGATTGGATTTGCAGAACACGGCAATCGACAACTCGTGGAACGGGCCGCAAAATTGTGTCCGAACGGGTCGCGCATAATGGTCGACAGCAACCAGTCGTGGACACTTGCGACAGCCAAGGAGACGCTCGGAAAACTGGAAGACCTCTCACTCTATTTCGCGGAAGAGGCGCTGCCCGCGAACGCACCGCTGGCCGATTGGGAAGACCTTGCCTCGTCCACGGGCATTCCGCTTGCCGGTGGCGAGAACATCTACGGAATCGAGAACTTCTGCGCGATGGCGAATGCCGGGCTGCGGATTTTGCAGCCGGACGTCGCAAAATGGGGCGGTTTGACAGGCGCATTGGACTTGGTTCGCGCAATGCCTAGGGGGACATACCTCTGGCCACACTTCATGGGCACCGCCGTCGGTCAAATCGCGGCTCTGTCGATCACGGCGGTCCTTGGCGAGACCTCATCTTGTGAAGTGGATGTCAACGAGAACGCCCTGAGATCCGATCTCTGCGGTGACATCATCACCGTCAAGAATGGCCGCGTAAATCTGCCATCAGGGCCGGGCCTTGTAATGCCGCCAGTTCCTGGTCGGCTAGCGACATTCATGGACAGTCGGGACTCGGGACCGGTGGCTGAAGCTCCTCGGGAAGGATGGACGTAAATTGACTCTTCCCCGCTCTGAGGAGCGAGGATTTCCAAGGGGATTAAGCGACCTGGACAGTTCGCGTTTCATCACCGCCCCGACGGACCGGCTCCATGGCCTTCTTGTGGCGTTGCGAACCGCGCTTGCGCCGCGCCATGACCCGCTGTGCCCGACGGTGCTTGCGCTCCAGCCGCTCGATCTCATGCGGCAATTCACAGGAACTGCCGTCGGACAGCATCAGCGGCATTGTCACGCCGCGCTCGACCCCCACCGTGGCCCCGTTGTCAGGCTGTTCACCTTCAGTGAGGCAGCCGATGGACACCTGCCACCCGATGGCCGTGCGCGTCACACCGACCTCCCTTGCACAGCGGCAATCAAGATGAGAGTCAACGCGGAGGCAGCGACAAGGCGCGTCAGGCGGAACCTGACCCAACCGATCTTCGGCAGACGGACCTGACCCCAGCGCGAAGACAGTGTCTCGATACGGACTTCCCGGCCTGCGCAGCTGAAAGCGTCATGGACGCCCCTCTTCCTCGGCTTCGGGTAACCGCAGAGCCCCTTCCACGCGCGATGGCAGGCATCATCCAGCGACTTGAGCATGCGCTGCAACGGGGTGACATGCACGGCGCGGATGACATCGAACTCCGCCCGGAGTTCCGTCAGTTCGCGGACCTGCGCAACGTCGTTGAGGCTGTCGCCGGTGCGTTCCCGCTACAGTATCCAGTGGTCTCTGCGCTGTTCCAGCGCCAGGATGCGGACGAGGCGGCAAACGCCGGCGAATTGCGCCATCAGAACTGTTTGTCCTTCCGTGGGGCGCAATTCGTGTGCGTATCCGCGTTATCTCGCATCCCCGTCTATGGAGGGTCTATGGGGGCTCCACTTGCTGACATCAGCACGGGCGTGCGCTTTCCTCCGGCCTGAACGCCGGCGGCTCCAGCGCGAAAACCAGATGAATAGTTCCATTCTTGTTCCCAAAATGTTGCGATCTTTCCCATTGATAAAACGGACAGGGACAGCCAACATCCCGTCACCATGGCTTGGGTTTCCGTGGTACCAAGCGATTGAATCGAAACACCAGATGCTGACAGGAAGGCAGGGTAATGAAGACAGTCGAGGGATTTGACCGAATTGGAGAAGAAAACGCCTTTGCGGTCCTTGCACGTGCCGCCGCTTTGGCCACGCAGGGCATGGACGTGATCAACCTTGGCATCGGCCAGCCGGACTTTCCGACGCCAGAAAACATCGTCCAAGCGGCAGTGAAGGCGCTTCGCGATGGTCACCATGGCTACACGCCAGCCACGGGCATCCCGCCCCTCCGCGAGGCCGTTTCCGCCGATCTTCACCGCCGTTTCGGAGTTGAGGTAGATCCCGATTTGGTGCTGATCGTTCCGGGCGGCAAGGTAACGATGTTTGCCGCGATCCTCATGTTCGGTGAACCAGGCGCAGAGATCCTCTACCCGGATCCAGGATTTCCGATCTACCGTTCGATGATCGAATTTACCGGTGCGAATCCCGTTCCTATTCCGATCCGCGAAGAGTTTGAATTCGCATTTTCTGCAGACGAGGCACTGTCGCTTGTCTCGGAACGGACACGCCTCGTCATTCTGAACTCGCCTGCAAATCCTTGCGGCGGCGTGACTCCAAGGTCCGAGATCGACAGTCTGGTTGCGGGGCTTGCGAACCGGCCTGACATTTCCGTGTTGTCGGACGAGATTTACGATCAAATCCTCTATGGCGGTGAAGAGCACGTTTCGCTGCTCGGTTATCCCGAGATCCGGGACCAGCTGATTCTCCTCAACGGTTGGTCCAAGACCTACGCCATGACTGGCTGGCGCCTGGGCTACTCGGTCTGGCCGCAGAAGCTGTATGACAAGGCACGCAAGCTTGCGGTCAATGCCTGGTCATGCGTCAATGCGCCGGCGCAGTTCGCCGCGATCGAGGCGCTTACTGGACCTCAGGATTCCGTAGGGGAAATGGTCGCCGAGTTCGATGCGCGCCGACAGCTTGTCGTCGACCTCCTGAACGAAGTCCCGGGCATATCTTGCGTTACACCCAGGGGCGCATTCTATGCCTTTCCCAACATCACAGGCACCGGTTGGAAGGCCAAGGAATTCGCTTCCGAGATGCTGGAAAAGGCAGGTGTTGCCACCGTAGGCGGTCCGGATTTCGGGGTGCTTGGTGAAGGGTATATTCGCTTGAGTTACGCCAACAGCCAGGAAAACATCCGCCGTGCCGTAGGACGAATTTCCAAGTTTCTCGCCTGAACCCTCAAAAGTCGATAACCCGCAGGAAACAGACATCAAGACTCGCCAAAGGGCTCATTCCTGACCGTCTGAAGAACGCAGCGTGGCGGGGCCATGCACCAGCGATAAATTCCGAGTACGAGGCGACTTCCGCAAGATCTCTGTCACCCCTTTCCGGCGGGAGTAGGACTTGGAGCCAGGTTTCTTGCAGAAGCCACCGATCCGATTCAACACATCCTGCAGAGTTGCCGTAATGTCAGCCGCGATCTGACACGTGTCGGAACCGCCCATCCTTCACGGAAAGGACTGTCCGGCAGTTTCCCGATCCATCAGGAACTGATCCATCTCAATGCTGGTCAGAGGAAGCGAGGCCAAATTGCGAATGATACAGTGAGGGATCTTTGCAAATTCGGCTCCGGCGGGCGCTGCCCGAGCGACATTGTTGGCAGTCCTGATCGATGTGGCGATAAACTCGGTTTTGAAGTCGAAATTGTCGCAAATGACGCGAATGTCCTGAATGAGATCAGAACCATTGAGATCGATGTCGTCCAACCTCCCAATGAATGGCGACAGATTTGTGTCGCAAGCTTTTGCTGCCGGCAATTCCTGGTTTGGCGGGAGGCGCAGTGTGACGTTCATCATGATCCCGTTGCGCTTGAAAAGTGCGCAGGCCCTTTAGCCATCGAACGTCGATGGCAATTTAACGACGACGACATTTGCGATCCCGGCCAGATGCTCGCCCCTCGACCATCATGCCCATTGTATTGAACGCCGAGACTTCCGCGGAAACGGGAGTTTCCGTGAGGCCGCGAAATTCCGCGGTAAATTCCTTGAAGTCTCGGCCCGACCTGACAACCGGACCGGGGTCGGTTGTCAGGCCATCCGAGAGGCCCGTTGTCAGGAGGTCATGATGCCATTCAAATCGGACGTAACCGCGAAGGATTTCATCATTGTTCCTATTTGTGATGGGATCGGCTGGCAGGTCGAAGAGCCGTTGATTTCAAATGCGGCCACAAAGAGTCCGATGCCCGGTGAGCATTGCGGCCAAGGCCGGCTACCCGGTCGGGATCAGTATGCGTAACGCAGGCCAAACTCGGTGTAGTTCTGACTCAGCCGGAGATCGGCCTCGCGGCTTTCGCGTAATACAAGTTCGGCATTGGGCAGATCGTTCCTGGTGGCCTTCAGCATCGCCGACTCTGGATCGAGCCCGTGCCTGATCCACCTTTGCTGCAATCTGTCCAGGAGATCTTCCATGGAAGGGCAGACAAAAACCGTTGCAGCGAACTCCTCACGCAGCGACGACCACGGTTCGGAACGTAGAAGCAGGTAATTGCCCTCGACGACGACGACAGGCGTATCTGGGTGAATTGCGATCGAGTTGGCAATTGCCAAGTCCATCTGCCGGTCGAACTTCGGGTGAAAGGTCTCCCTATCGGTCTTTGACAACCGCTTGACGGCTTCGCAAAAGCCGTGGGCGTTGAACGTCTCGGGAGCGCCTTTTCGTGCAAGAAGGCTTTTGGACTCCAGCAGGCGGTTATCCAGGTGATACCCATCCATGGGAAGCAGCACAGCCGTCGGGACGGAAGAACCATTCGCCCGGTTGAGTTCCTGTACCGCAACCTCGGCCAGAGTCGATTTTCCGGAAGCAGGAGGGCCGGCAATGCCGACGACGGTCCGCGCACCCGCACCCTCCCGCATCCTATCTGTCACCAATTCACAAACGAGTCCGACGTCGTGTTCCAGGGAAGATCCGTTCATGCCGCCGCACCCGCCTCTTCCGGTTTCATTGCGCCGGTCATCAGTGCGACCGCTTCCGACATGGAAATGTCTTTGGAATCGATCACGCAAAGTCGGCGCCCGAGCCTGTGCACATGAATCCGGTCAGCGACTTCGAAGACGTGAGGCATG
This sequence comes from Paracoccaceae bacterium, assembly GCA_963664045.2. Taxonomy (GTDB): domain Bacteria; phylum Pseudomonadota; class Alphaproteobacteria; order Rhodobacterales; family Rhodobacteraceae; genus JAPPHA01. Next base: position 109,633 of record CAXXGT010000014.1, read on the forward strand.
TTGTGCGAGATCAGAATGATCGGGATGCCTCGGGACTTGACCTCCAGGATCAGATCGAGGACACGGCGGCCTTCCTTGACACCGAGTGCCGCCGTTGGCTCGTCAAGGATCACGACATTGGATCCGAACGCAGCGGCGCGGGCCACGGCAACGCCCTGCCGCTGACCGCCAGAGAGTGTTTCGACCTTTTGATTGATATTCTGGATCGTCATCAGGCCAAGCTCCGAGAGTTTCTCACGTGCAATCTCACGCATTCGCCTCTTGTCAAGCTGACGAAAAACCTTGCCCATCAAACCGGACTTCAGAATTTCCCGCCCCATGAACATGTTGTCGGCAATCGAGAGCGCCGGGGACATCGCCAATGTCTGGTAGACCGTCTCGATTCCGTGTTCCCGCGCATGGATTGGAGAATTGAATGAGACGACTGCTCCGTCGAGCTTTACCTCTCCGTGATCCGGACGGAGAGCGCCCGACAGAGCCTTGATGAGTGTCGATTTGCCGGCACCGTTGTCGCCGATGACCGCCAGAATTTCGCCCGGCATCAATTCGAAATCGCAGTTTTCCATGGCAGTGACGCGGCCGTAACGTTTGGTGAGTCCGCGTGCAGAAAGAACCGGTTTGGTCATTACGCGCTCGCCTTCCTGATGTACTGGTCCACGGTAACAGCTACGATAATGAGAATGCCGATCAGCAAGTAGGTCCATTGGACATCAGCCCCGAGCAGACGCAGCCCGAGTGAAAACACCCCAACGATCAGTGCGCCGAACAGGGAACCGGCGAGCGAACCGCGCCCGCCGAAGAGCGAAATGCCACCGATCACCACCGCGGTTATCGACTCGATATTTGCGAGTTGACCGGCCTGCGGAGAGACCGATCCCAGCCGACCAATGAGTACCCAGCCGGCAAACGCACAAATCAGCCCGGCGATTGCGTAGACCGAAACCAAGGTGGACTTGACGTTGACCCCGGAAAGCTCCGCGGCTTCCGGGTCATCGCCCACCGCATATACGTGGCGCCCCCATGCGGTCTGGCTGAGCACGTAGGTTAGAACCGCAACCAGAACCAACATCAACACGACGCCGTATGCAAAAAATTGCCCCGCCCAACTCCAACGTTCGCCCAAAGAACTGCAGTAATGGCGCCTTGGCGGCGATATCCTGGCTGCGGATTACTTCACTTCCGGAATAGGGGAAATTCACTGCCAATGCGATTTGCCACAAACCAAGCGTAACAATGAACGGCGGCAATTTGACGAATGCCACCAAAACCCCGTTAATCGAGCCAATAAGAAGTCCGCACGCCAGCCCGAACAAAACGGCCAAGCCCGGGGGTAGTCCCAAATCAAATGTGAATTTCCCCATGACGACAGAGGATAGAACCATGATAGCGCCGACAAAGAGGTCAATGCCCGCGGTCAGGATGACCAGCGATTGTGCGCAGGCCACAATTCCGACAATGGCTACCTGCTGCAGTATCAAAGTGAGCGTGAATGCGGAAAAGAACCTCTCGCCAATCAAGGCGCTAAATGTCACCGTCGCGGCCAATAGCACGATCAACGGCACGACGGCCGGCTTGTCGTGAAGGAAATGAGCGATACGACTGCCGATCGAATTACTTTCGATTGAAAATTCGGCGACGCTTTCGCTCTCTGGCAGCTCTTCGTCCACCCGGTTCAAAGCGTCTGTCAAGATTCCCTCCTTTTGCTCGGCCAGTTCTTATCGGATGTCTCGACCCGAGCGTAGTAGGGCCGCATTCGCGGCCCTACTCGGTTTTGCCTGCACTTTTGGCCCCAACAGAGGTCGTTGCCCTCTTCAACCGACAACTGGTCCAGTCCGTCTACGGGAGCGCCGGTGACAAGACCAACACCTGTATCGAAAAACGCCTTTCCTTCGGTGGCTGCAGGCATTTCGCCTGTTTCAACTGCTTTTGCGATCGCTTCGACACCAAGTCCAGCCATGTCCAGTGGATACTGCTGTGCAGTCGCCCCGATCACACCGGCAGCGACGTCGGCAACACCCGGGCAACCGCCGTCAACGGACACGATGATCACATCGTCCTGGCGGCCAACGGCCTTGAGCGCTTCATATGCGCCGGCGGCTGCAGGCTCATTGATCGTGTAGACCACATTGATGCCTGGATCGATTGCAAGGAGGTTTTCCATGCCTTTGCGCCCACCTTCAGCGTTGCCGTTCGACAATTCCTGACCGACGATGCGCGAGTCCGTTTCATCGCCCCACTTCGACGGATCGCCGATGTCGATGCCAAATCCGGTCAGAAACCCTTGATTGCGCAGAACGCCGACGGTCGGTTGGGACACATTGATGTTCAAGAGGCCGATCTTGGCGCCGGACGTGTCGCCCATGGTCTTTGCGGCCCATAGACCGATCAGTTCTCCTGCAAGGAAGTTGTCGGTGGCAAATGTCATGTCTGCCGCATCGATCGGGTCAAGCGGCGTGTCGAGCGCCAGGACGACCAGGCCAGCTCCACGCGCCTTTTCTACAGACGAGGTAATGGCCTTTGTATCTGAGGAAACCAGAAGAATTCCGCCTGCGCCCGCCGCGATACAGGTCTCGATGGCAGAAACCTGGGTCTCGTGGTCGCCATCGAATTTCCCCGCGTACGAGCGCAATTCAACGCCGAGCTCGGCCGCCTTGGCGAATGCACCCTGTGCCATTTTCACAAAGAACGGATTGGTCGCATCCTTGGTGATCAGACAAACACTTGTGTCGGCGGCGGCACCTCCTGCCATACACACTGAAGTCGCAAGGGCAGCGACACCGGTTTTGAGATATTTCATTTCGGTCTCCCAATTTTTTTCAGCTTGCACGCCATGCCGATATGCGAGATCGGAAGCAGCGCGACGCAAAGTTTCTGGAAGTGATTTGCTTGACGGCCTGCGGGCAACCTCTTCACTCCGCATCTCCCCAGCTCATCCTCCCAACGACGGTGTTGCCGTCAACGACTCGCTTAGCGCCAACAAATAGCGCCTGTCAATAATTAATTATTTATGAATTAACAAAAAGGGAATTGGAGGATGAAAACCGAGGCCCCTCGCTGGCTTCGACGAAATACAGCAAGCAAATTGCTTGCCAAATTGCTTGAAAAAAAGGCACATGTAATTCGGGATGGACCAAGAAACCAAAGAAAAATTGTTGCACGCGAACCCCAAGAAGGGAACAAACCAGGTCGCAGTTCGCAGCTATAATGAAAGGCTCGTGCTTCAGCTGGTAAGGGAACATGGTGAACTCACAAAGGCTGAAGCAACCCGTGCGACCGGGCTTTCGGCAAATGCGATTTCGGTAATCTTCCGGTCTCTTGAAAGAGAGGGACTTCTGCTCCGTGGCGAGCCGATTCGAGGTCGGATTGGACAACCGTCGACGCCATTGCGCATCAATCCAGAAGCTCACCATTACATAGCGCTGAAGATTGGCCGCCGCCGCATGGAGCTTGCGGTGGTGAATTTCGTCGGCGAGGTTGTTTCCGGCAAAGACAGGTTTCAACCATTCCCAACTCCAAAGGCGACGCTCGTATTCGTCAAATCCGAGCTAAGCAGAGTGTTGAGGTCGGCAAAAAAGAGCCGAAGGGCAATTTCGAAAATGGCCGTCGCCATGCCATTCGAGTTGTGGAGTTGGACAGAAGAATTCGGCGCCCCGACGGACGAAATGGAAGCCTGGCGAGACTTTGACGCCGTACATGAAATCGGAGAGATCGTACCTTGGGAAATTCTGGTCGAGAATGATGCGACTGCTGCTTGCCGGGCAGAGGTTGCCTTTGGTCCGCACGCCGAAAAACAGGACTGGATATACTTCTACGTGGGCACCTTCATCGGCGGCGGCGTCGTCCTTAATGGCAGCGTCTTTCCAGGACGCAGAGGAAATGCAGGCAGCTTCGGTCCGATGCGAGTCCCTGACCAGGCAGGCGGTAACCGGCTTGTAGACCACGCGTCTCTTGTTGTCCTGGAGCGAAATATCGCGGCAAAAGGAGGGGAGCCATTTGCCCTTTATGAAAAAAATGCCGATTGGGACCAGTTCGAACCACTTGTTTCGCAGTGGATTACTCGAGCAGGCAGGAACCTGGCCCACGCCATTGTATCGTCGTTGTCCGTATTGGACTTCGAAGCAGTGGTCATCGACGGAGCAATCCCGACAGATGTCAAGAATCGATTGGTCGACGAGGTTCTGGGTCAACTGGAAAAAACCGATTTGCAAGGCGTTCTCATGCCCAAGGTTGAAGCAGGACAAATAGGGCGGCAGGCACGTACAATCGGTGCTGCCGCAGCTCTGGTCGGCGCGGACTACCTGATCGATCAAAATAGTAACTACTCGCCCCCTTTTCCCTTCTAGTTTTCTATCGCCGGGTATTCGAGTCCCGGAATTTCTTTCACCGGAGCTTGAAGAGGAGCTTTTCCCTTCGGTTTGTCCTGCCGGTGTCCTGACTGTCTTCTGCGCGTGGGTTCTGCCGGGCGTTTCGGTCGACGGGTTTTTCGCTTGGCATTGTAGCAATGACACTCTACGTTCCATCCCGAACGGGCGAATCAGTGAGGGATGTATCGGTGGGCACATGGTTCGGGTCCAAGGCGACAACAGGGCTTTGCCAGGCGATCATCGCCTTGCAGCCCCGTCATTCCCTGTATTTGGAGTCCCATCTTGGGGGCGGCGCCATCATGAAGCGCAAGCCGCCTGCGTTGCGCAGCATCGGCATCGACCTCAACGCCCGGGCGATCCGGAACTTCAGTTGCGCCTATGAGGTCGAACTGGTTCACGGGTGCTGCCATCGGTTCCTGGCCGCATTCCCGTTCGAGGGTTCCGAACTGGTCTACAGCGATCCGCCCTATCTGCACAGCGTCCGGAGATCGGAGCGCCGGTACCGTCATGATTACGCGGAAGCCGACCATGAGGAACTTCTCGCCCTGCTCAGGGGACTGCCCTGTTCGGTGATGATCTCCGGCTATCCCTCGGCGCTCTACGACCGGGAACTGAAGGACTGGCGCAGCGTGTCTATCCAGGTGATGAACCAGGCTGGCGTGGTCACGGAGAAGATCTGGTTCAACTTCGATCCCGACCGCCCGCACTGGCACAGTCATGCGGGCAAGAACAACACCGACCGCCAGCGCATCAGGCGCCTTGCCGAAAGCTGGGCCCGGCGCTACCGGGCGCGACCTCCGGGCGAGCGTCTCGCGGTGCTGGCGGCGGTCATGGCTGTCGAGGCCAAGTGATGCCCACACTCGACAAGTCGTCGCTGCGCGAGGATTTCGCGGCCTACAAGGCGGACTATGAGAACCTCTGCCGCCAGGGCAAGGTCAGCCCGGAGTGCAAGGCCATCTTCGACGGCCTGCTGCTGCTCATGCAACTGCTGATTGCCGTGTTCCTGGAAAGGACGACACCAAAAGGGTCGGGGAATTCCGGCATACCGAGTTCGCAGACCTCCGGCGAGGATGAGACCGCCAGCAAGCCCGGCTCCAAGGGGAAGGGACCGAAATGCGGGGATGACGAGAGCGAAAACACCCGCAGGGTTGAAAGCACCACGGTGTCGAAAGTCACCGCGTGTCCATGCTGCGGCCGCGACATGTCCGATGTCGGATGCTGCGGCCATGAACGCCGGACGCTGATCGATATTGTCTTCGAGATCCGGCATGAGCATGTCGATGCCGAGATCAAGGTCTGCCCGGACTGCGCGACCGAGACGCGCGGGACGTTTCCCGACACCATGCCCGGCCCGCTTCAGTACGGCCTCGGCATCATTGCTTTTGCCGTCCACATGCTGACGGCGCAGATGGTTCCGCTCAAGCGCACCGCGCAGGTCCTGAAGACGATCACCGGGCGCAGCATCGCCGAAGCGACCCTGCTGTCCTGGGTCTGGCGCCTGCATGTGGCACTGGCCGCGTGGGAGGCGGCGGCGATCGAGCAGATACTCGCCGCGCCGGTCATGCACGCCGATGAGACATCGATCCGCATCAAGGGGAAGAACCACTGGCTACACAGCTACAGCGCCGGCAATCTGACCGTGTTGTTCTGTCATCCGAAGCGGGGCCGTGCCGCTGTCGATGACCTGAATATCATTCCCCGCTATGGCGGCGTCCTTGTCCATGACCGCTGGGCCACCTACCTGTCCTACGACAACTGCAGGCACGCATTGTGCGGCAGTCACCTGTTGCGTGACCTCCAGTTCATCATCGACTCCAACGGACACGGCTGGGCCCGGAGCATGAAGAAACTGTTGAAGGAGGCTGCCAGGAAGGTGAGCAAGAGCGAAAGCAAGGCCTTGACCGATCAGGAGTTCAAGGCCGTGCGCAAACGCTACCGCACCATCCTGACCAAGGGGAAAAGGGAACTCCCGGAACCGCCGCCCCGTCCCCCCGGCAAGCGCGGGCGCATCGCGAAATCCGATGCCGAGAACCTGCACGAAGCCTTGAGCAGGTACGAGGACGAAGTCCTGCGCTTCACATGGGAAGCCGAAGTTCCGTTCACGAATAATGTGGCGGAAAGATCCGTTCGCATGTCCAAGGTCAAGCAGAAGATCTCCGGTTGCTTCCGCTCGCTCAAGTTTGCCGAGGCCTACTGCCGGATCTCCAGCTACATCAAGACAACAGGCCATCAGGGAATCAACCCGCTCGTCGCCATCGGGATGGCCCTCACGGGCAAGGCGGTCGAGACGCTCGAAACCAGGTGACGGGCACCTCCCGGCCAAACTGCCCATCAGAAACACCGTGAACACTGGAAGTCCCGCTTCCGGATCCGGCATCCGCGATCCGTCGCAAACCGCGAGACTTCCGGATGCAAGTCCGACCACCGCGCAATGGTTCGATCAAAATCAGCAAATCCGCCGTCACAAACCTAGCGCAACAAATCCGCCTTCTCGAGTGATCTCGCCAGACTGAAAAGGCTGGCAGTGACGAATAGAAAATCAATGGTAAAACAGGAGGGGGCGAGTAGTTACTCAAAATACGCTACTTCGTGATTAGCTGTCCTTCGCCCGGCTTCGTTTGCCGGGCGAAACAACCCGGCCGGGTGCGCAGGCGAAGTCGTTCCAAACCTGTTCGACCCTGTCTTTGGCAACCTCGGCCGTGGCGTGACGAATACCTTGATGGCAAGGTTGCGGTGCTTGACGACCCAGAACCCGGATTCAACCGGCGTTCGGTGCCGGGCTGTATTGAGGCAGATGCCGCAAGGACACGGATTCCGGTGCGTGCAGGCATTTCGAACGGCGCCACCGGGCACCGTCGACAACGACCGGCTCAAAGCGGCCCCGTGGCACGGCGGCGGCAATGTCGACGAGATGGCGTTTCATCTTTTCCAACGCTCGGTCGGTGCTCGTGACCTCCATGCCAGCTAGCGTTGCTTTCTCCTTGTGAGTTGTTGCTTACCCACGAGATATGCCAAGCTGCATCGGCCGCACCACACGCGACGTTCTACTTTCACTCAAGAGACATCAATTCCTCGGATTGGCATCACATGGCAGTTCCGGCCTCTCGGTCCCCCGGAGAAAAAACGCCGCATGCCACCTGCCAACGTCGTGAACTCCCGGATTTGACTTTCACGTCCATCCAGCCCAACGCGTAGTTTTGCCAAGCACTGGGAAACGGTCGAGTCTGGGCAACAAGTCTGGGAAGCTGCTTTTGCCGGTTTTGGCGACAGGCAGTCGTTCGCCGCCGGCAAAGTGAATGGCACCTTACACCTCGACTCCACCTGCGACCTCAAAGTGGCTGGGGACACCGTCGTAGCATCGGAAACGAAAGCCGAAGCCATGTTGATCAATGGTTTACTCATAAACCCGGCTTCGATGGCCAAAAGCCGAGCCATGGGAACTGCGGGCGAAATTGCAGAGCTGATGACCTTGGTGGCTTGCGCAAAATACTCCTCGGAAACGCCTTCAAACGGCCCCGGAACCGCGACCCGACCCTCGCCCGCGATGCCGACTCCCGGGTCTTCGCCTATGCCGACACCGGGCTGCGCAAGAGCCGGCAGAACGACGAGGTTCTGCGTCTCGTCGAGGCCTGGCGGGCGCGGACCGGGGCGCTGCCTGCCGAACTCGCCGCCGACAGCCGCCTGACCACCTGTGCCAACCTGGCCCGGCCCGACGCCATGGGCATCGCCTTCCTGACGCTGCGCCGACGAACGGCGAGAATGGTCGCGGCCCTGCTCGCCGAGCCGCCGGAGGCGTGGCGCAGGATCACGCTCACCAATATCGGGCGCATCTACCGCAAGCCCCGCATCCTCGAGCGCAGAGTGCGCATCAGGGACTATCCCGGCGAGGTCCGCCAGATCGCCATCACCGAACTCGGCCATGAAAAGCCGACCCTGCTGCTGAGCAACCAGATGGACGAGCCCGCCTCCAGGCTCGTCGACAGCTACGTCCGGCGCATGGTGATCGAAAACACCATCGCCGACGCCATCGACTATTTCCACATGGATGCGCTGTCTGCCGCCGTGCCCATGCGCATCGCTCTCGACCTCAACTCACCCTCATGGCCAACACGCTCTACCGCCTGCTCGCCGTCCGTCTCGGCAACGGGCAGGAGGTCTCAAAGGCGCGCACCCTGTTCAGGGACTTCATCAAGGCCTCTGCGGAGATCCGCATCGAGGACAAGCAGGTCATCGTGCGGATCGGACACAGGGCAAACAATCCATTCCTGCTCAATGCAGGCCACGGCGACATGGGAACCGGGGTCCCCTGGCTGGAAAACCGCACCTTGAGAATCCGTTTCGTGTGGCCTTCGAACTTCCGTCACGCGGTGCAGCATTCACAGGAAAATCCGCAGAATTCCATCACATCAACTGCTACGGCTGGAAATCGAGGCTAGAGCCAAAGTGTTGCGCGCAACGCTTTCCTTGGTCCACGCAGTGAGGGGCGTTTGCGTTGGCAACCCATTTCAAGAGGCGTGAAAGCATGTACGGAATTGACCCGGCAACGTGTCGTCCAGTCATGAATAAAGGCCCCGAATACCTTATAGAAAGTGTTTGACGCCGATGCACCAGCGGTTCGAATCCTCCCTCACCAAGAGGTCGGGGCGATGCAGGGCGGCAGGTGCTGTTTGTTGAGGGCCCGTGTATTGGCGCCCCACGACAGGAATGAACTTTCCTCATGACTTCTTCGGAGGATTGATCGGAAGTGCCGTCTGAATTCCGACCTGTAAGGCTGGCGATCGCTGGATTCGGATTGGCGGGACAACGCCACGCCGAAGCCATAAGACACGTCGAAAACGTGTCGCTTTCCGCCATTGCCGATCCTGATCCCGAATTCCGGCGCCTCGCGGAAGGCCATGGATTGTCAACTTTCAAGAAGTTCGAAGCAATGCTGGCGGCAGATCTGCACGACGGAGTGATTCTTTCGATTCCGACTCGATTGCACGCGGCTCAGGGGGGTGCATGTTCGGAGTGCCGGTGCCCTGTTCTGATCGAAAAACCGCTCGCAACCGATGCCGAAAGTGCACGGAAACTCGTTGAAGCGCCAGAACATGCACAGGTTGCCCTGCTGGTCGGACACCACAGGAGATTCAATCCGCTGAACAGCAAGGCACGAGAATTGATCATCGAAGGCAGGATCGACGAGATTCGGGCTATCCATGCAACCTGCTGGTTCTACAAGCCCGACCGGTACTTCGATGTGTCCCCTTGGCGAAAACGCTGCGGTGCGGGTCCGGTTTCGGTCAACCTCGTGCACGACATCGACCTGATCCGTTACCTGTGCGGAGAAATCACATCCGTTCAGGCAGCGTCTGTTTCTTCGAGGCGAGGATTTGAAAACGAGGATATCGCGGCAGCCTTGTTGCAGTTTTCCAAAGGAGGGATCGGGACGATGACTGTTTCCGACGGAATAGTTGCTCCGTGGAGTTGGGAACTTACGTCAAGCGAGTATCCGGTTTACCCGCCGACGACCGAAAGCTGCTATCTGATCGGAGGCTCTCACGGATCGCTGTCGATTCCCGACCTGAAGATCTGGGCTCACCCGAAATCCCGCGACTGGTGGTCGCCGATTTCGGCAACCACGGTACCAAGGGACTTTTCAGATCCGCTGGCGAACCAAATCGAACACTTTGCCGCGGTAATCCGGGGGGACGAAGCGCCTCTCGTATCAGGCCGGGACGGACTAAGTGCATTGCAGATCGTTGACGCAATTCGGCTCGCGTCGCAATCCTCGTCCGAAATCAATCCTTCTGCTGATTGACCCGTGACTCCCTGTGATTGAGCGCGCGCTCCTGGCTCTCGCCAAGTTCGAGGTAGCTTCTCTGGAGAAGTTTGAAGTTCAGCCCGAAGTCGCGTTCTGCCTCGGCCGCGAACGCAAGACGGATGGCCATAGGCACGGTGCTTACCTACGACCATCGCGCTCAGCCGCGCATCCATAGCCCGGCGTCAACGAAAGCGCCAACGCGACGGCGGGACGGAAGCTTGCGAAATGCCACGGTCCCCAACTCCTCGGCGTCCATGCGCCGACGTAACATGTCGGCGCCTTGCTCCGGGTCCGCGCTCGGGTTTGAGTCGCGCCCGGACTCAACCGGCGCCCTCGCGAATGCGTGCTGCTCATCTTCGAGCGAGATCGAGGATTTGACCGTCACCAGAATTTCCTTGTCGCAATGGTCATGATGCGTCGCACCAAGATCAGCGACGTTTCAAAAACCACTTGGTGCTTTGGCCGACACCGACGTGCAATTCCCTGACGGCAACGAAGATTCCCGATCCGAGGATCAGGAAAATTCCAATCATGGACAGGGCGGCCGGAAACTCGTTCCAGATGACGTAGCCCCAAAGGACGGCAAGAACGAGAGTCGTGTATTCGAATGGCGCGACGAGTCCTGCCTGGGTCATTCGGTAGGCCTGGGAAATCAAGTAACCGGCCGAAGCGCTGCACAGTCCCATGCCGGCAATGATCAACCAGTCGGATGGATCAGGCCAATGCCACGCCCGCAGCAGGAATTCGATAGCAGGATGGCCCGAACCCGCGTAGCGGCCGTCTCCGAAAGCAATTCCCATGCCCGTGCACACAACGATGAACGTCACCTGGATATAGAACGCCATCGTCGATGCGCGTTCGGAAAGCCCCATGTTTCTCGTCAAGGTGTGAAGCGTGGCATAGGCAGTGGCGGCGAGCAACGGCAGCAGGAACGCCCACTCAAAGCTGAGGCCGCCAGGTCGCACGATGACAATGACACCGACAAACCCGATCGAAAGCGCCGACCACCTTCGCACCCCCACGGGCTCTTTCAGGAACACCGCTGAAAACGCGGTTATCAGCAGTGGCGCGACGAAGAAGATCGCGGTCGCTTCTGCCAACGGAATCACCGCAATGCCGGAAAAAAATGCCATGTTCGCAACGACAACACAAAGACCGCGCAGGAGGTGGATAAACGGTCGCCGCGTCTTCAGCCTCTCCAGGCCGCCTTCAAGCGGGACAACCACGCATAGCGTAATGCACAGGGCGACCGTGGCCCGCATCAAGACCAGTTGATGCAACGGGTAGTCTGCGCTCAACCACTTGACCGATACGTCATTCAGCGAGAACGCTACCGACGAACCGAGCGCACACAGGATGCTCAACTGCGCCCGATCCCGAATTACCATTGCCGCCACATACGATCGACCCCGTCATTGCGTGCACGAGAATTCCTGAAAATCCCGGGGAATCTGCTTGATTTCCGACACCAATGTCGGATTCCGTCCACGCATTCGGTCCATCACCCGAGGATGTGCGCCATTCCCTTTCGCCATGGGGATGGCTCGGTTCCGTGCAGGTCGCCGGATCTCGCCACAGGCATCGAATTCGCTGTCTGTCACGGGTTGCTTCCGTCGGAACTTCGGGAAGCCAGGTGGCGCAGTGCCAAGGATCCTGGCTCGCTTTCGATTGGTCAGGAATTGTCCGCCGTCAAGATCTGTCGCAACGACTCCGGAGCAACGGCGGGCAATCGACACGTGACCAGGTTCGGGAAGCTCGTGACAAAAAGCCATTCGGCCTGGTTTCGGCGACTTCCCGCACCGCCCATGGCTGGGTCTGAACGTCCCCCGGGAAACGCGACCACATGAACCGGCACCCTGCATTTCGCCAACTCTTTCCGGCAATCGAAATCGAGACTCGCCTGCCATTGCACCACGGGCTGTTTCGGATCTTTTTCCGGGTTCCGGGTTCACCGGGCGCGGCAGCCAGGAAAGCGAAAGCCGTATAAAGGCAACCCCTGCCAACCCGCCCAGGGAAATCGACGAATTCGCGAAATCCCTGCGTACGGATGCCCCGGCGGCCCGGAATCATCACACATTCATCTGTGCCGGACACTGCGCCAATGGCATTTTCTTAGACATTCGGCATTTTTGTTCTGTCCTGCGTGGTGACGCACCACCCTGATTCAAGGTTGTTTTCGTGTTTCTTTCGGTTTCGTGTTCCCGGGGGTTGACACGATTTCCCTTCCATGTCATGTTATGTCTGGGTTGGACCGCCCTGTCGGGAGCTTGCAGCCATGGACCCGCGAATCACTGCCCTCAAGTCCACCACCTTTCTGGGCCGGCGCTTCACACGGCGCCAGATCGCCGACATCCAGGAAACGGTTGAACTGTTCCCGAACGACAGCCGCAACGAACTGTCCATGACCATCTGCGAGCACCTGAACTGGACCACGCCGAAAGGCGACTACCGGATTTCTGCCGGCCTGCGGCTTCTCGAGCACCTGGAGGAGTGCGGGATCCTGAGCCTGCCTGCGTCGCGCAACCCGGTGGCGAAGACGCGCAAGCCGATCGTCCATGTGCGGGCATCCGACCCGCAGCCGGAGATTGCCTGTGGTCTTGGTGCCCTGGAGCCGCTGGTGCTTGAGGAGGCGACATCGCCGGAGGATGTCGCTCTCTGGAACGCGTTCGTGGACCGTTACCACTACCTCGGATGTCCGCGGCCCTTTGGCCCGCACATCCGCTGGTTCGTCCGTGACGGCCACGGACGGTGTCTCGCGGTTCTGCTGTTCGAGGCGGCGGCACGGATGCTGCCGGCCCGGGACGCGTGGATCGGGTGGAGCGAGAGCGAGCGTGAGCGCCGGTTGCACCTTGCGCTCTCGAACAGTCGATTCCTCGTATTGCCATGGGTTCGCGTCGAAAATCTGGCGTCGAAAGTGTTGTCGATGGCGTTGCGCCGATTGCCCGACTGCTGGCAGGAGCGGCACTCCTGCCGTCCGGTGGTCGTCGAGACCTTCATCGATCCGACCCGTTTCGACGGCGCCTGCTACAGGGCCGCCAACTGGCAGCAGATCGGCATGACGGCCGGGAAGCGCAGCGGACGCGGCGCCAAGCCGGCCAAGCAGGTCCTGGTCAGGGTGCTGGATCCGGAGTTCCGCGAGATCCTGAAGGGAGAGAACACGCCCCGCTCACAGACGAAGCGCCGCAGCAGGCCTCCCGCCTCTGCGGCCGACGACCTCTTCATCGCGATGTGGTCCCGGATCGTCGACGCGGCCACCGACATCGCCGCCCGTCACGACCGGGAATGGATGCAGAGGCGACGGGTGCTGAACAGCCTGATCGTCATGCTGTTCGTGTTCCGCCTGGTGCTGGCGCGCGGACAGAAGGGCTACGCCACCGTGACAGCGGAACTGTGGGACCAGTGCCGACGCTCCGGCATCGCGCTGCCGCAGCCGAAACCGGTCGCCGCCTCCTCGATCTGCAAGGCCCGCGCCCGCGTGCACGAGGACCTGTTCCGGGACCTGCACCGCGAGATCCTCTCACACGACACAGACAACCAACTCTGGAACCAACACCGCACCTTCGCCGTCGACGGCTCCAAGCTCAACCTGCCGCGCCCGCTCGTCGAAGCCGGATACCAGACCCCCAATCCCGATGCATGGTACCCCCAGGGGCTGCTGTCCTGCCTCTACAGGCTCGACAACCGCATGCCGGTCGACTTCATCCTCTCTCCCGATACCAACGAGCGCACCGCCGCGCTCACCCATCTCGGCGCCCTCTCACCCGGCGATGTCGTGGTCCTCGACCGGGGATACTTCTCCTTCGTCATGCTCCACGCCATGACCGCACGCGGCCTGCATCCGGTGTTCCGCATCCCGCGAAACACCGTCACCGCCTTCGACGCCTTCCGCGACGCAGACCGCGACGATGCCCGCATCAGGATCACACCGGGAAAGGACGCCCTGCGGAAGCTGCGGGCCGCAGGCTTCGCAACCCCGGCCTCCCCGGTCGTCCTGCGCCTGGTCCGCTACGACATCAAAGGCGAACGATACGTGCTCGCCACAACCCTCACCGACACGGACCGATACAGTATCGCCGACCTTTCCGACCTCTACCATGGTCGCTGGTCGATCGAGGAGCTGTACAAGACATCCAGACATGTCATCGAGGTGGACGAATTCCACGGCAAGACCGAACGCGGCGTCCGCCAGGAACTCTACGCCCATTTCAACCTCATCGCCATGGCACGCCTGTTCTCCAACCGGGGCGACAGCCTGCTCGACGACATGCACGAAAGCGACAGGCCGAAGATGAAGACGAACTTCTCCAACGCACTGGCCATGCTCGCCGTCAACCTCGAGGAGATGATCCTGGCGCACACGGCAGCCCTGGCCGACACCGTCGGGCGCATGGCGGACTCCATCCTCGCAGTGAGGGCACGGTTGCGGCCCGGACGGTCATTCCCACGCCGCTCACGAAAACCCGTCGGAAAGTGGAGCCGGAAGCGACAGAAGACCGCGTGATCACGGACTGATCCGGACCGGAGAGGGGCAAGGTGGCCCCGGAACAGCCATGCAATCTAAAGGAAATGACGCCGAATCGTTAAAGAAATGCCATTGGACACTGCGCGCGCTCCGCCCGAAAGGACGCACCGGTCGCGATCACTGCAACCGCACGTGCGCTTGCGCGCCTGGTCGACATGCCGGTCACCGGCAGCGAGAAATTTGTGGAAAGCGAAATCGAGGCCTGCAAGCAGCGCCGTGTTAAACTGACGGTCTTGAACCTCGTCAGGGCGTCAAACAGCTCGACAACCAGCTGGCCCGGTTCGTCGAAGGTTCGGGTGTGGAGAACGGCGCAGAGTCAATCGGGTAAAGGGAATATACTCACGATAGCGATTCCAGATAAATGACGAAAAACCTGAACGCACACGACGACAGCGACGCCCCGGCCGTGTCTTGACTTGCTGTCAAGGATGATGCATCGCCTTGCACGGTGCCAAATTGACAAGAGACAGGCGGAGCCAGACTATCTGCATCGACAGTAACATTGATGCAATGCAGAGGATCCGTCCGAAATGGTTTTCAAGACAATGGCGGTAGGTGCCATCCGACTCTAACTGCTTAAGCATACGCAAGACCGATGGAACACCGACGGCATCCCGCGGAGCGGGGGGCTTCGCCCGTAAGGTCGAGGAACAGTCACCAACAATCTTCAACCGTTTTCAGGAAGGGAAGACATGCGGAATTTCAAAACTGGAGTGGCATTGGCCGCAGTCGCACTGCTTTGCAGCACTTCGTCAGCAGTCGCTCAGGACTCGATCAAGATCGGGTCAACCTCATCATTCACCGGACCGGCCGCCTTTTACGGCAAGCACCAGCGCTGGGGCATCGAAATGGCGGTCGACGAAATAAATTCCAATGGGGGTGTTCTCGGCAAGAAGATCGAAGTCGTCTACGAGGACAACCGGTGCAACCCCGCGGAAGCGGTCAAGGCGGTCAACGCGCTGATCTCGCAGCATGGCGTATCCGCCATTCTCGGCGCGCTCTGCAGTTCAGCCACACTTGCCGCGTTACCCGTGGTCAAGCGTTCTCAGGTGCCGATGGTTACCTCATCCTCGACTGCGGCTTCAATCACCGACCAGATCGGCGAAGACGTCAACCGCTGGGGATTCCGCTCGACGGTTGCGGATGATGGCATGGCACATGCCATGGTCGCCTATCTGAAGAAGGAGGGGGTCACGCGTGTTGCAATCGTCGGCGAAGAAACGGACTACGGGCGCGGCGGCGCGGAAATCTTTACCGAGGCTTTGCAGGCAAACGGCCTTGAACTCGTGTCGGCGGACTTTGTCGATCCAACGTCACCGGATTTCTCCGCGATCATAACAAAGCTGAAAGCCAATCAGCCGGACCGGGTTGCCGTCTATTTCACGTCCACGCCGTTGACTGCCTTCTTCCGTCAATACGAGGCGGCACGGCTGAAGATTCCGGGCACCGGACGGCTGCTGCTTGAGGTTGTCAAGAAAGCGGTCACTCCGGAATTCGTTGCCGGTGGCGGCCTCGACGGATCGACGGGCACAAATCCGTATTCGCCGGACATCGACACCACCGAGAACAGGGACTTTGTCGCAAAGTTCACCGAACGGTTCGGCGAAGCGCCAAATCAACCCAGCTTCATGGTCTACGAAGCCATGCATGTGCTGGCCAGAGCGATCGAAGTCGCGGAAGATGCATCACCTGCAGCCATCCGCGACGGTCTCAGGAAAGTCCAGTACGAGTCGATGATGGGCGGCACGATCAGCTTTGACGAGTCACACCAGGCCCGCAACAACGCAGTGGTTACCGCGTTCAGCGAGGGAGAGATAATGGTCGTTGGCCTGTCCCCGGGTTGAACGGTGCGAATCCGGTCGCCTGACGGATTGAGGGGGCGGCATTCCGCCCCCTTTACTCTTGCCACCAGCGCGGGAGTCCGGGACAGAACCTGCGGAGAATTGCGGTGACTACCACCCTGTTTGTCGAAGTGCTCCTGAATGGCCTGCTGATTGGCGCCATATACGCTCTCTTTGCGATCGGGCTGGCCCTGATTTTCGGAGTGCTGGAATTTGTCAACTTCGCCCATGGCGAGTTCTACATGCTCGGAGCGATGGTCACGGCCACGCTCGTCCATACGGCCGGACTCCAATACTGGTTGAGTGTTCCGATCATCCTTTGCGCCAGTGCAGTCGTCGGTGTCGGGTTCTATGACCTGCTGCTCAAACGCCTGCGCCAGGGCGATTTCGAAAAGAGCATTCTCATCACGATTGGCCTGGCAATGGTTCTTCAGAATGGTGCCCTGTTCGTTTGGGGCCCCACGCCGGTATTGCTGCAAACGGAATTCGTCGCCAGCATTATCGAGATCGGGTCGCTTGTGGTGCCAGTGACACGGGCGATCGCCCTGGCTGTCGCCGTTCTCGCGTTGGCTGCCGTCTATGCGGGGCTCTACTTCACCCGCGCCGGACTGGCGCTCCGGGGTGTCGCGCAGAATCGGGATGCCGCCATCATGGTAGGCATCCCGCCGCAAAATGTCAGTCGGCTCGCGGTTTCAGCTGGCATCGCCCTTTGCTGCCTTTCCGGAGCGGTACTGGCGTTGATCTATACGATCTACCCTGCAATGGGCGTACTCCTTGTGTTCAAGGCGTTCGCGATCGTCATCATTGGTGGTTTGGGGAGCATAGCCGGAGCAGCGGTGGTCGGCTTGGGCATCGGGTTCCTGGAAAGTTTTCTCGGACTGTTCTACGGCGCGGCAACCGCAAATATCCTGATCTTTTCGGCAATGATCCTGCTGCTCCTGTTTCGACCTCTGGGGTTGTTCGGGCGGCGTGTGCGAATCTAGCCCCTTTTCCGGCCTGAAGGCGAAGACCGAGATTTGTCTTGGATCCCGTTCCCCATTCGAATTCTCGCCTGATCCAGGAGCTTACGCTTGAACCGTTCCCGTGCGGCAGAAAAGTGCTCTTCCGCCAGCAGTAACCTGGTGTCTGCCGTTTCGACCTCGATTGGCTGCGGCCTCGCTGCGGCGCCAACCCGGAAACGCGCTTGACTCCCCGCCCGAAAGAACTGGACATCCGGCGCGGAAACAGATTGAGCGCGAGCCGGCGGTTTCTCGCTATCGGTGCGGTGGTCTCTGCCTTGCTGTTTCTGCCGGCGTTCATTACCTCACCCTACCACATGTCGATCGCAGTCAGCGCCTGCACATTCTGCGTACTCGCGGTCGGTCTCAACCTTGTCTACGGCTATGTCGGCCTGCTGTCCCTGTGCCAAGTGGCATTTTGGGGCCTGAGCGCTTACGTCGTCGCAATTCTGACAACGACAATGGGCGTCTCGCCGTGGTTGGCGGTTCTCTGTGGCGGTTTCATGGCCACGGTCTGCAGCCTGGTGGTGGGCTATGCGGCGGTCAGGGTATCACGCCACTCGTTCGCCATAGTCAGCCTGGTGTTTGCCCTGGTGCTGCAGCAGATCGCCTTCGACTGGACATCCGTTACCCGCAGCGCCATGGGAATACCTGGCTTGCCGCCGCTCGAATTGGCTCTGCCCGGGATCGGCAAGATCGTCTTTGACGCCGATCATCGCTTCTACTACCTGATCCTGGGCTGGGTGCTGATTACCGTCGGCGGGACGTGGGTGCTGCTCCGGTCGCGAATCGGGCGAGCCTTCGTCGCCATTCGGGAAAACGAACCGCTCGCCTATTCCCACGGGATCAACGTTGTTCGGTACAAGTTGCTGGCATTCGCCTTTTCGGCATTTGTCACGGGAATTGCCGGAGGCTTGTTCTGTCTCTACCTGACAATCGTCGATCCGTCAGTTTTCGGATTTTACTACACCGAGGCGATGCTGATCATGGTCATCGTCGGCGGTGCAGGGAGTTTCTGGCCGGTTATCGCCGCCGCCATCCTGTTCTCTATCGTCCCGGAAATCCTTCGGATGAGCAACGAATTGCGTCTGGTCGTGTATGGATTCATCCTGATCGTCGCCATGTTGATGATGCCCGAAGGGTTCGCCGGTCTTCTTCGCAAGCGGCATTTCGACCGCCTGCGCCGGTCCGTTCGGGACCTGGAGGAGCGGGCAAGGTGAGCGCGTTGTTTGAATTGAACGGCTTGACGAAGACCTTCAACGGCGTGCCGGCCGTGGACGATCTGTCATTTTCGGTTGAAGCGGGAACGATCGTCGGCCTTGTCGGTCCAAACGGATCCGGAAAATCGACAACTGTTGATTGCCTCACCCGCTTCCAGCCTGCAAATTCGGGAACCTGGTTTCTGAACGGGCAGGACCTGTCATCCGTTTCCAGGTATCGCATTGCGCATTCTGGAATAACCCGGACGTTTCAAGCCGTTCCCGCATATGACCGCCTCAGCGTGCGAGACAATGTCTGCGTCGCCGCCCAGGAATTTGATGGACTCGGCTGGGTGAAGAGCCTGGTGCCCTCTCGCCGGACCCGGGAGGCGGATGCGGATCTGGAGGAACAGGCCGAGGATCTCCTGGAGGTCGTCGGGTTGACCCACATGGCCGACATGCCGGTGAGCTTTCTCTCCTACGGCCAGCGCAAGCTGCTTTCGATCGCCTGTGCCATGATCACAACCCCCGTCATCACCTTCCTCGACGAACCGGTCGCCGGGGTCAATCCGAGCATGATACTCAAGATCAGGGAACTCCTGGGAAAATTCAACCGCCGCGGCGTTACCCTTGTCGTTATCGACCACAACATGGAGTTCATCATGCAATTGTGCGATCGGGTCATCGTACTTGACCTCGGCCGCAAGATCGCGGAAGGCCCACCGTCACTGATCCGCACGGATGAAAAGGTCCTGGAAGCCTACATCATGGGCGGAGCGGTGGGGCGGCAATTGTGATCAGGAGCCCGATGTGCTCGCTGCGGGACTGGTCCTGCGGGTACCTGGACGAACCAATCGTCCGGAACCTCTCTCTTGATCTCGAACCCGGGACCGTCACCTGTATTGTCGGCTCCAACGGAGCCGGAAAGTCCACGGTTCTTCGGAGTATCTACGGAACGATCAAGCGTTTTTCCGGCACGCTTACATTCAAGGGGCAGGCGGTCGAGACCCTGCCTCCCGTAGCGCGCATGGCCCGTGGCATGTCGTTCGTTCCACAGGGGCGTTGCAATTTTCCCTACCTGAGCGTCGCCGAAAACCTCGAACTTGCCGCCTATACCCTGGACAGGCGAGCGGCCGGCCCGGCAATTGACAAACAGGCTGCCGCCTTTCCTGTACTAACGGAAAAATGGACCGTCATGGCCGGCAATCTGAGCGGCGGCGAGCAGCAAATGCTGGAAATGGCAATGGTGCTGGTGGTTGAGCCTGACCTGTTGCTGATCGACGAGCCGTCCCTCGGCCTCTCACCGAAAATAATGCACGAAGTGCTCGCGACGGTTCGGAGACTCGCCAGGGAAGGGGTTACCGTGTTGATGGTGGAGCAGAACGTTCGCGGCGGACTGGCAATCTCGGACCACGTCGTGGTCATGGATCTCGGGCGGAATGTCATGGAGGGTCCCCCGGAGGAAATCCTCGGCGACGAGCGGATCCGTTCAGTCTTTCTGGGCGGCCTTCCCGGTGAGTCGCAAGAGGAAGCTGTGCAAGAGTCGTGACTTCGCGAACCGCAGTGAGGCCCTGACGCGTGAAGAAAATGCCGATTCCAGACCACCGATCGTTCTTGGTGAACCGCAATACGGACAAAGAAGAGGAACGGGGATGATGACCGGCAAGGCTCTCGACCGCGACCGCGCCAGCGGCCTCATGCACGACCGGGGACTCGATGCGCTGGTTTTCTGTGAACCGGAAGCAATTCGGTATGTTCTCGGGGCGTGGGCCGGGCCGGCGAGCCTGTTTCGGCGTGCCGGCTCGCACTTTGTCGTCATACCGAAGGATTCCGGCCTCCCCGTCTGCGCCGTCGTCACCGATTTCGATGCGGGTCGGCTGCGAAGCGTTGCGCCGGACATCGAGATTCGCACCCATCCATCATGGATTGAAACCGTTGTGGTCGATCGGAATGGGGCCGATATGCCGCTCGAACGGCGGGTCGAGGCTGCCATACTGGAATCGGGACGATCGACGGACTTCGCCCGCCCCGCAACCTTCGAACCCAGGCGATCGATCCGTGAACTCAAGGCGTTGCTGAACGACGTCGGGCTGGGTGGTGGCACGCTGGGTCTCGATCTGGATTTCGTTCCGGCAGCCGATTTCGCAATCATCGCCGAACTGCTGGCCGGTCACGAACTTCAGAACGGAAGCCCGGTTCTCGATCGGTTGCGCGCATTCAAGTCGGAAGCCGAAATTGCCTTGCTGCGCAGCGGTATACGGTTCTCCGAGCAGGGCTTTCGACGGATCGAGGCGTATGCTTCAACTGGCATGCGCCAGAGCGATCTGATCGAACTGTACCGTGAAGGCGTTGCCGAGGCCTCCGGCAAAGCGGGTTTTCAGGTATCGACGGTGGAATTCGTTTCCATAGGCGCCCGGCAGAGACCCGTGACGGAACCAGCCGAAACCGGTGACCCGGTAAAGGCCGATATGGCGTGCTCAGTTGATGGCTACCAGGCTGACATGTCCAGGAATTTCGTATTCGGACCGGCTTCGGCCGACCAGTCCCGGCTGCACGCGATCGCCGAGGACGTATTTGAACGCGGGTTGGCGGCCTTGCGGCCCGGACAGCCGTTGCGCGGAGTGCATGCGGCGGCAACGGCGGCATTGGCCGAGTACGGATTGCCGTCGTACCGGCGCGGGCATTTTGGCCATGGGGTGGGTCAATCGGTGTTTTGCGAGCAATGGCCCTTCATTGCCGCGGACAGTGACGCCATCATCGAACCGGGCATGGTCCTGGCCTACGAAATCCCCCTCTACGTCGAGGGTATTGCCACATTCAATCTCGAAGACCAGTTTCTGATAACCCAATCGGGACCGGAAAGCATGAATGCGCTCCCGCGCCGGCTCGGCATTCTCGCCTGACACCGGCTCGAATTGGCCAGCCGCAGCCTGATCAATCCATCGCCTTCAGCCGGCGACGTGCCTTGTCGGCGCACGAATCCCGGGCAACGCTCGATCTCGACCGGGTCTATCAGGCCATGAACCTCCTGGACGGCCGCGTCATCCGCGCGATCGCCCGCGATCAGGCTCGGAAACTGTTTCCCTGCGGGTGCCCGATCACGTCGACGAATTCTTGGCCACGGTCGTGATCTGGTCCGAAAAACCGCAATGGCCAGGTTACGGGATGGCCTGGTCCAGCTCTTTGGCGCACTGCAGATAATAGTGTCGTGCGGTGCAGTTGATCTGTTCGTCGGCGTACTCTTTCAAGATCTCGGCCTTGATCTTGACCGCCCGTGAATTCTCCTGGCCCGAAAAAATCAACCGGTCGATCAACTGTAGCGCCCATTGATAGTCACCGGCGGACCGGGCGTTTTCCGTTGCTTCAAGGACCGCATCCGGGCCGCCGATCAATTCAATGAACCGTCTTGCTTCATCACGGGGCGCGAGCGTGTCAAGGGAAGTCGGGTTTCCATCAAACCAGCCCATTGTGCCAACGAAATAGGCGCGAACCGACCAGTCCACGCGCCCATAGAATTCGCGCAGGTAAGGCTTCTCAGCCAGTTCATCAGGTAGTTTGACGGAGTGCGCCAGCTCGTCGATGGTCAAACCGGCGTCCATGCCGTTCCGGGTTTCATCGACAACATGGCGAATGGCGTCGCGGTAATCGCGCAACACCTCCTTGATTTGACTTGCGCCGATCAGTGCCTTCGTATGCCCGGGTGCCAGCACGTCGGCGTCGAAACCCATGAGTAGGTCAAGCGTGTCTGCCCAGGCGTCGAAATCCCGGTATTCGGTCCCGCGAATGGCATACAGGTTAGGAAAGGAATGGTAAAAGTTATCCCCGCAGAACAGTACCTTCTTTTCCTGGTACCAGACGACCATGTGGTCAGGTGTCTCACCTGGGGCCATGACCAATTGCAGGTCAACGCCACACCGTGAAATGCGTTCTCCTCCGTCGTCAATCCTTCGGGTCGGAGGAACACTTCCCGCGCCCAGGCCCTTTAGCGGCCGGTCTCCCGGACCAACACCGATGCCGATGATTTCATCCGGATAAGACAGCCCGATGCCGAACTGGCGCTTGGTCCGCACCTGCATTGCCTTTGCTGGACGGGGATGCGCAGTTGCCACGATCAGTGAATCGTCCGAGAACCTGGTGCTGGCGAGTATTTCCGGCTGTCCGCCTTCCGCGAAAACCGTGGCCCCGGAGACATGGTCGCGGTGCGAGTGCGTATAGATAATCGTCTGTATGGGAAGTTCTGAAATCTTCCGGAACTCGGCCAGTATGTTTTCGGCTGCCCCGGTGGATTCTGATGTATCGATGATGACAAGGCCATCGTCACCCCTGATCATGTAGACGTTGGAGGCAGCGAATCCGAATGCCTGGTAGACGTTGTCAGCGATCTGAACCACTTCCTTTCGAAAGTATTCGGGGTGGGCTTCCAATTCCGGGTGCATTGTATTTCTTTCCTCCAAACATTTGGCGAATCGACAAGTCGCCGAAGGGGGTGATCCCTGGTTTTCAGCCCCGATGAATGCGTACCGTACCATCCTTTGGTACCGACGTTACACCTGGCAGCGCCGATGGTGATCGGCTGCGATTCACCGGCTGGCGCGGACAGCACTATGTGGCTTCCGCCCATGTGTTGCCGGAAGACATGGTAGCGTCTTGGGATCCCTAGTGCAAGAAATTCGGAATTTGTCAAAAATTCATTTACCTTTTTGTTGATTTGGGATCCCAAATGTGTGACATGAAGCATGCAGCCTTTGATTCAAGCAGATGGGCGCTCACCCGATGACAATCAAAAAAGCGTGGATCGGTTGCAGGCGGTGATCGGCAAATGGCACGCAAGAACATACTCTTCATCATGTGCGACCAGTTGAGGTTCGACTACCTGGGCTGTAGCGGTCATCCGACAATCAAGACGCCCAACATCGACGCGCTGGCGGCACGCGGCGTGAGATTCAGCAACGCGTACTGCCAATCGCCGATTTGCGGTCCGTCACGCATGAGCATCTATACGGGAAGGTATGTGTCATCACACGGTGCGTCCTCAAACTTTACGCCACTCCGCATTGGTGAAAAGAATATCGGGCATCACCTGAACCCGCTCGGGGTCAGGACTGTATTGGTCGGAAAAACACATATGGTTGGTGACAAGGAGGGCATGGAGAGACTGGGGATCGACCCCGGAAGCGCCGTTGGCGTTCATCATGCTCAAGGCGGGTTCGAGGTTTATGAGCGCGACGACGGCGTGCACCCGGACTCGATGGTTCGCGCCGATCTCGCCTACAACAACTACCTGAAGTCCAGGGGACATACCGAAGACAGCAACCCCTGGCACTGGGCGGCAAACTCGGTCGAAACCGAAAGGGGAGTTCGGTCCGGGTTTTTTAACGACCGTGTCGATCTGCCCTCAAGGGTCTCCGACGAAGACTCGGAAACCCCCTACATGACGAGGCGCGCTATCGAGTTCCTGTCCGGAGACGACGGTGAAACGCCATGGTTGTTGCACCTGTCCTATATCAAGCCGCACTGGCCTTATGTTGCACCTGCGCCTTACAACGACATGTACTCCGCGGATGACGTGGTCCCCGCTGTCAAGTCGGACGCGGAACTGATCGATCCGAATCCGCTTTCCAAACATTTCATGGACCGGGTCGCCGGAAAGACTTTCAGCAACCAGGCCGCCCGAGAAATGGTCATCCCCGTGTACATGGGGCTTGTTTCCCAGATCGATGATCAACTCGGGGTCCTGTTCGAGTTCATGCGCGAGCGCGGGTTGCTCGACAACACGATGATCGTATTCACGTCCGACCACGGCGATTATCTGGGCGACCACTGGATGGGCGACAAGGACTATTTCCACGATCCATCCGCAAAAATCCCGCTGATCATAGTGGACCCGAGCAACTCTGCAGACCGCACGCGCGGCACTGTCGACGACTCACTGGTTGAAGCGATCGATTTGATTCCGACGTTCGTTGAATACCAGGGGGGCGAGATCGCCCGCCATGTCCTGGACGGGCGCTCGCTGATGCCAAAGATCCGGGGGGAAGATACCGATTGGCGTGACTATGTAATCAGCGAATACGATTATTCCTGCCAGGTATTCAGACCCGAGACCGGGAGAATGCCGCTCGACTGCTGTTCCTACATGATCGCGACCGACAAGTGGAAATACGTGCATGCGCCGGGATACCCGCCGGTATTGTTCGACCTGGTCAACGATCCCGACGAACTGGTCGATCTCGGGCGCAGTCCGGAGCATGCAAGAATTCGTCAATCACTATTCAACATGCTCGCCGACTGGGCGCTTCAATATCGCCAGCGCGAAACCTGGTCAGAAGAGCGCAATGTCAAAATGACCGGAATGGAAGAGCAACTCGGCGTCATAATCGGATACTGGAATGAAAAGGACGCGGAGGGCAAGGATCCAGGACTGCTTCCGAGGCGAAGACGGCAAGACGCGAATTGAAGGGTCCTGGCTGGAAGATCAATCGAGCCTGGCCCTGCCCATGACTCGCACGTGATGGTGAACACCTGGGTTCCGTATCACCGGAAAGGCCGCGATGGATGTTCAAGTCAGATCCGCCGCCGAATTCCGCGGCCGCGTGTCCTTCGCCATGTCGGGGACGTTCTGGAACTGCGCTACGACGTGACCAGCGGAGCAGGCAGAGACCTGACGAATCTCGCAGATACGCCACGTTCGTGATCGCGACATTCAGCGAGTCTGCATGGCACCCGGCTCAAAGCTGGCGCACGTCATTGAAATCATCGATCTGCGCGGCAACGTCTGCCAAGCCATCGCTGGCACCCAAACGCAATCGCCCTTCCTCAACCCTGGGCTGTTGGAAATGGCACCCGGTCAATCGCGGCGATTTCGAGTTCCGCGAGCATCTCGATCAGGGTGTTCTTGATATCCGCGTGGGCCGCGCTCTCCCATAAGTTCCTCATCTCGCCCGGATCTTCCACGAGGTCAAATAGCTCATTCCGGCATATGCCGCGATAAAGAGTCAGGCGCCAACGATCGTGGATGATCGTGTGGGCGCGCGGCTCGGGTCCGAACGCCTCCTGGGTACGCTGCGTGTCGTACTGGATGAGTGCCGCGACGCGTTCGGCGCCGCCAGCGACGGACAGGGCCTGACCGTGCATGCCGTCCGGCGCTTCGATCTTCGCGTGTTCCAGTATCGTCGTCCCTATGTCGACCGTCTGCGCAAGTCCGCCACATCGTTCTCCTTGCCGTCCGTTGGGGTCGGCCCAGATGAATGGCACATGGGTGAGGGTGTCGTATTGTTCAGCCCCTTTGAACAGGAGCCGGTGGTCGCCCAGGTGATCGCCGTGATCCGAGGTGAAGATCTGAACCGTGTTGTCGGCGACACCTGCAGCACGCGCCGTCGTTCGAACCCGGCCGACCGCATCGTCGATCATGGTGATCATGCCACAGGTCAGTGCGCGGGCTTCCAGCGCTTCCTGTTTTGACACGGCAACCGTAATTCCCGACCGCTGGCCCAGAGTCTTGTCCCTTGCTCGGTCGCGCTCAGCGATCTTGACATATTCCGGCGGATCCCACTCGTTGGCCAGATAGGCAGGCGGAACCACCATGTCTTCTGGCTGGTACATGTCCCAATACTTGCCGGGCGGGTTGAACGGATGGTGGGGATCGGGCCAGGAAACCATCAGGAAGAATGGTTTTGGGTTGCCTTTGCGACCATCAAGCCATTCGCAGGCGCGATCGGCAATGTACGTTGTTGAGTAGAACTCTTCCGGAACAAGTGTACGGATGGCCTGAGGGCAGACATATTCGTGTGGGAGCTGACAATCGCGGCCCCGCAAGGGAAGAACCTCCGGCGCCTCCTTCTTCAGCCAGATCTCGTAGTCGCCGCCATTCATGGTTCCGTGCCTCAAGACGAGATCCACGTGATCGAAACCGTAATACGGGGTCGGCGTCGTTGGATTGTCCTGCATCCAGAACGGTTGTAGTTCCACCTGGTAGTCCGCATCTTCCCGATCCGAACGAATGGCCTGCGCCAGTTCGTCCGGCGGCGCCTGGTAACCTTCCCGGAATTGCCTGGGCTCGAATTGAGTGGGCCAGTCGGTCAGGTTCTGCAGGTGGCTCTTGCCGATCATCGCGGTGTCGTAACCGGCGGCGCGCAGCATTTCGACAAAGGTCACGTTGTTGAAATCCAGGGGTATACCGAGGGTTCTGACGCCGTGGCTCGATGGCATTCTGCAGGTCATGAGGCTGGCACGGTTCGGCATACAGACGGGCGAGGCCACGTAGAACCGATCGTATGTAACGCCCTGCCCGGCCATTTCGTCGATATTCGGGGTTTGCAAAACCGGATGACCATAGCATCCAAGGTGATCAACCCGCTGCTGATCGGTGATAAAGAGAATGTAGCTTGGTCGTTCGATCACGCGTTCATCCATCCGATAGAAATCAGTTTCCTGCATTGGTCTCTGAATTGGACTGTTAGGCCTGAGCCACTGCCCGGCTTCGGAACACGTGAAGCCCAATGATCACGACACCGGCAGCCAGCGCGGGTGCATAGAATTCGACAGGCCTGACCATGATCAGCACCGCAACCGCAAGTCGTATGGCAATCTCGACGCCGCCGAGGGCGTTGCGGTCAAAGGCCGACAAGGAACTCGACACCAGATAGAGCGCCAGGACCAGCCGGGCAATCAGAAACGTCAGCCATCCAGCGTGAAATTCGCCGTCATAGCCGGGAAGAAAATTCCCCACGGAAGCCGGATCGAGGACGGCTTTGTCGATCAGGAGAAGCTCCGGGTATGTGGCGAAAACGAGTGGAACGGTGAACATCACGATGCCCGATTTCACCGCGGAAAACCCGGTTCTCATCGGGTCGGCCTTAGTGATCGTCGAAGCGGCGAATGCCGCTAGTGCCACCGGTGGCGTGATTGCAGAGGCGACAGCGAAGTAAAAGATGAACATGTGCGCAGTAAAGGTCGCGATGCCCAAGCCCACCAGCATCGGGCCCATCAGGAGCGCGACGTTGATATAGGCGGGAACCGCGGGCATTCCCATGCCCAGGAGCACAGCCAAGAGCATGGTCAACGCCAGCGCGAAAAGCTGAAATCCGGCGGAGCCGCTGGCGACGTCGAAGGACTTCAGGAAGCCGAGCACGTCGATCGCCACGAATTTCGCGACTGCTGTGAAGTTCAGACTGACGTCGATAACGGTCACGGCCAGAAACATGAGATATAATGTTGAGACCGTTACGCCTGCCTGAGCCAGGCCGTCGAGGATCTTTCCCGGCCGCGCGCGGAATTCGCGATCCAGGAACATCAGCACCAGAAGCAGGATCACTGCCCACCAGCCGGCGGCACTGGCGTCCCCGGCCGCGTTCTGGAAAAGCTCGATGATCCAGGGCACGGTAATGACTTTGCAGGTTTGGCCGTGCATTTCGACTTCGGCGCCCAGCATGATCGAAATCCAGCTGCAAGCCACACCGTCCTTTGGTGTCAAAAGCAGAATCAGAATCAGGAGCACCGGTGCGAACACCTGAACCAGGTGAAACTTGTCGGTGTTGTTCAAACGCATTTCATCGGGCAGTTCGCCGACAGGCTGGATGTCTTGTTTGCGGGCCTGAAAGATCACCGACAGGAACAGGCAAAAGAAAAAGAGCAACGCCGGGATCGCTGCTGCGATGATGATCTCCCGGTAGGGAACACCGGTCAGCGACGACATGACGAATGCGGCGACGCCCATGATCGGTGGCATGATCGATCCGCCGGACGAGGCCGCGGCCTCGACGCCGCCCGCAAAGACCCTGGAAAACCCGCGCTTCAACATCATCGGGATCGTGAGAACACCGGTCGACAGCACGTTGACCACCGGCCCACCGGTAATCGTGCCGAACATGGCCGATGAAACGACCGCGGCGTGGGCCGGTCCACCGCGCATGTTTCGGGTCAGCGAAAAGGCAAGCTTGATCAGAGCGTGGCCCCCCGCGCAGCGGCCAAAAAGCCCACCAAGGATGATGTAGGGAAACACCAGAAGCATTAGGACATTGATGAATCGCCCGAGCAGACCTGCAGTGTTATTGACCAACGCGTCGCGCACGAATTCACGACCCGAGGCCAGGCTACGCGGCTCTTCGCTGCTCAGAATGGTGATGAGGTACTTGTTCTGGCCTTCGGCACCGAAAAAGTACCAGTTCATCACCGTGCCGAACGTGTAGGTGGCGATCAGGATCGATACCAACACCAGCGGCAGGCTCCAGACCTTGACGTTGTAGGCCAGGAAGACAATGACCGCTCCGAATAATATGAATGGCAACCAGCCAAATGTGGTATTCAGGCACTTCGGATCGTCAGCGGTGTCCGGGATCGGCAACCCGAGCAGTTTGGCGTACTCGATCTCGGCTTCCAGAGCCTCGGCCATCAACCGCGCCCGGTCGCCGGTAAACACATCGATCAGGCAGACGGCGTCGAGTTCGATCAGGTAGCTCAGCGAGATTGACGCTGCCGCGACGATCAGTGCGATGTCGAGAAAGAGCCCGCCCCCCCGAACAACGGGGGCCTTGTCAGTCCAACTTCGCCACATCGAATGCTTCAACGCGACGATCACCATCATCCAGAAAAAGATGATCGGATACAGCCATTCGGTCGGGAACCGCCTGACCTTGAAGAACTCCGCCCCTGTCAGAGATCTCCAAAGTTCATCCCAGCCGGGTATCGAAGGAGTCACGTTCAAGAGCCCGACCACCACCAGAAGCAGACCCAGCCAATAGGTCAGGCGCTCGACGGTCGACATGGAGTCTTCCTGTTGTCGCTCTTGGTTCTGGTCTGTCATTGTGCCTCAGTCGGGCATTCCCGCGCGCGGGTCAGCCAGGAAAGTTGTGCGGGCGGCGTCGCAGACCGCCCGCGCGGGTCTCGAGTCAACGTCAGGGTTTTGCACAGTCGGGAACCGTGTAACCCGCTTCCTCCCAAGCGCGCACGGCACCGGGATGGAACTTGATCAGGTTCGCACCGCACAGGCCCGCAACCTTGGGATCAAGGACACCAAAGTTCACCGTCTCCATGAAAGGCGCTTTCGCCATGAGGTTGTCCAGGTTCTCGATATGCGCCTTGACGAGTTGATAGGCCACTTCTTCATCCATGCTCTTGTTGACCATGTCGCCGCCGACAACGGCCATTCCGCGGAACGTGCCGTCTTCCGAAACGATGGTCCAACCTTCGCCAAGCCCGGCCTGAACATCGGCCACCGGGATCTCGAATGCAGTGGAGCCAGGTTTGTTCAGCAATTTCTGTGCGGCTTCGGTCTCGTATATATCCTTCGGCAACGAGAACGCCGTCATCGCGCCGGCTGCACCGATCTGCGTGACCCTGACGCCGGGGAACAAGTCCGGGATAACAGCGGCATCGGCGGTTCCGTCGATCACCGATGCTGCCGCCTGGTTCCAGTTGACCGTGACCGATTCATAGTCTTCGTCGGCCTTCAGGCCGGCGAACAGCTGGATAAGGGCACGAGAGTTTGACACGGCCGCACCGCGCGGTGGTCCGTTCAGCACCTTGCGTCCTGCCAGATCCTTCCAGCCGGTAATCCCCTTGGCATCGTAGGCATACAGGTAGAATATGCTCAACGTATAAGGATAGAGCAGACGCAGGTTTGACCCAAGTTCAGCACCCTTTTCCTTCCCGAGGCTCGAATAAGGCCCAACGCCGCGCGACAAGAGGAACGGTATCATGAACGGGCCGTTCACAATATCGACCTTTCCCTCGGCAAGGGCCTGGATGTAAATCGTCCCTGTCTGGCCATCTTTCAGTTGAATATTGGCGATGCCGCGTTCGGACGCATATTCGACCAGGGCCGATGCCGTGAGACCGACCACGGTGCCTGCACCGGCAGTTTCCGATGTCAAGTTGACCTGGGCCGATGCCGCCGAAGCGGTAAGCGCGGCCGTTGCGGCAAGTGCCGCTGTCCTTAGTTTCCTGAGCATTCTTTCCTCCCATTTCAAAGTTCCGCGCCCCCCCGTTTCGGGCTCAAGTTCGTCGCAATCGAACTCTTCCGGTTCGCGTCTCGCGCGTGCGTAGTCGTGCTTTTCAGCGCGTCGGTAGCCTGGTTCGCGAACACCTCTGTCGCCACCGATAAGTCGTCACCTGCGCCTCAAAACACCATCCCACGGCATATCTTGCGGCTAATGGGCCTATTCAGGATCCCAAAGTCAAGAAGAATCCTGAATTTTCGGAAAAATTCGTGAAAATTGCCTCATTTGGGATCCTACATTGTGCAATCGAACAAAATAACGGTTCAAAATGGCGGCCGGCCCTGTGAATAGTCTCCTGGTCCCTCGGGATCATGCTCTTGGTCGTTCCGGTGTCTCTGCCTGCGCTGCCTTTACATTGGGAGTCGACATGATCTGGTTCGGGACCACTGCAATGCTTGTTGTCGAGTCAGGGTTCAGTATGCCATCAATCGGAATGAACGTGGTCGCTGTCAGAATGCGGTCATCGGCGATTTAGGTGGATGTCCCGATTGATGTTGAAATTCTGAGTTGCGGTTGGCGTTGCTTCCCTTGAGCGCAATGCTCGGGGCACCAAATCCAAAAAAATGGAAGCAACGCCATGTAGAATTACACATCATCCTCCACCCCGTTACCAGTGACATCGACCTTGACGCCATGGTCCATGAGGCCCGGGACGCCGTTGGCGCCAGCTTTGAACGCTTCTGCGCAATGGCCGGTATTTCAAGCCTGTAGGAGATGATGGGTGAGGACGTCGCGCAGCTGGGCGGGCAGCACTATACTGCCGCCGGAACTCAGGCGGTCGCTCGCCTGCACCAACATGATCGAGGGCCTCTACGGTGTCGTGCCCCAGGTGGGTCGCAACGTCAGGCGCTGGCAAATCCGCCCGGATGGCCTTGCGACGGACGGGTGCGGGGATGCTGGAAGCAAAGAAAGGCTTTCGACGCCTCAAGGCATACAAGCAACTGTTGGTCCTGAAGGCCGCACTGGAGAACCATCGCAACGGATCGGCAAATGACATCGTCATTGACCGTCAGGCGAGAGCGGCCTAATGATCAGACCGCAGTGCCGACCCGGCCAATTTCAACATCGGTCGGGAAATCCCCGGTTCTGTTGAATCTGTGAGTTGAAGGGAGGTACCCATGCGGTCAATTCATATAAAAAAGGAAAAGAAAATTTCGTCAGCGCTAGCGCTGGGTGTGATGCTCGGCGCAATTCTGGTCGATCAGTCTGCTCTGGCACAGGACAATCAGATTTGCGTAAGTTGGCGCCACTTTCAGGAGGAGCGCTGGCGCATAGATGAGGCCGGGATAAAGTCGGTCTTGGACCCGGCGGGCTGGACCTATGTTAGCGCCGACGCGCAATCGGATCCCCAGAAACAGTTGCGCGATATCGAAGCGATGCTCGCCTCAGGTTGCAATGCGCTGATCCTTCTAGCACAGGATTCGAAGGCGGTGTTGCCGGCTGTTGCTCAGGCGAATGCGGAAGGAGTGCCGGTGATCGCGTATGATGCACCGATCGACTCTTCGGAGGTCCTGTTTGCGAGTTTCGACAACATCGCGGTCGGCCGGCTAATGGCTGAGGCGATGGTTGATGTTCGTGATGACGGCAATTGGGTTCTGATAGAAGGTG
This sequence comes from Paracoccaceae bacterium, assembly GCA_963664045.2. Lineage (GTDB taxonomy): Bacteria > Pseudomonadota > Alphaproteobacteria > Rhodobacterales > Rhodobacteraceae > JAPPHA01. The sequence continues at coordinate 141,964 of CAXXGT010000014.1, forward strand.
ACACGGCACACCCGATCATCAACATTTTCCGAGAAGGTCAAATGCAGGTTTTGCAGCCGCTAATCGACTCCGGACAGATTGAGGTTGTGGCCCAGCAGAACATTGAAAACTGGAAGCCCGATTTGGCCCAGTCGACCATGGAAACGATACTCACCCAGCAGGGTGACGAGGTCGACGCTGTTTTGGCCATGAACGACGGCATGTCGACGGGTGTCGCGTCAGCGCTTGCCAGCCGGCAGATGCTGGGCATACCCCTATCGGGACAAGACGGAGACCATACCGTTCTGAACCGTATCGCAAAGGGTCAGCAGACTGTCACGATCTGGAAGAACGCTGACCTGCTCGGTCAGGCAGCGGCGCGGGCGGCCATCGAACTGGCGGAGGGCAAAGCGCTGTCGGACGTGATGGGTGCCACGACCTTCATGACTGAGAGCGGCGCCGAACAGCCAGCGCTTCTACTTGAGCCAATTGCCATCACCTATGACAACCTTGATCTCGTAGTCAATGCCGGCTGGATCTCAAAGGACGCCCTTTGTAACGGTGTGACTGAGAACCCACCGACGGCCTGTCAGTAGCGTCCCGGCCTCGTTTAGGGTGGTTTCGCGCGAGACTTCGCAACGGGTATCGCAAGCAGTCGGAGTTGACCTCAGGCTGCTTGCGATGGTTGTCGTCCTCGCTAGTATTTGGTTGATCTTTAACTTCTTGACTGGCGGCAAGTTTCTCACCGCCAGAAATCTGTTTAACCTCTCCCTTCAGGTGGCCGTCGTCGGAATCATGGCGTGTGGCATGGTTCTGGTCATTGTTTCACGGAACATCGACCTCTCCGTGGGATCCCAGCTTGGCTTTATCGGCGTATTCGGCGCTCTCTTCCAGACCGCCATATTGCCCGTCGACGGTGCTGCCACATGGTGGCAGACGTGCCTAGTCATGCTGGCCACTGGCAGCTTGATTGGTTTTACCCAAGGGGCGCTCATCGCATATGCCGGCATCCCGTCTTTCGTGGTCACACTTGGGGGCTTGCTGTTTTTCCGGAACGCGGCTTGGCTCATCAATCAGGGCCGCACCATCTCGCCGCTGAACGAGACCTATCAGCGGCTAGGTGGAGGGCTTAACGGTACTTTGGGTTCATTATGGAGTTGGGTTTTTGCTGCCATCGCCATCGGGTGCATCGTTCTCATCGTATACCGTGCGCGCCAGAGGCGCACCAAACTCAGTGTGCGCCAGCGTTCTGGTCTTATTGACGCATCCTTTGTAATTATCTGGACGGCTGTCGTTATTGGATTCGTGTTGGTGATGAACACTCACACTTTTCCGAGGACCGACATTCCCATGGGTATCGCCATCCCGGTGTTGATACTCATCGTCGTTGCCGCCGCGACATCAGTCCTGGCTCGCGCCCACACCTTTGGCCGACACGTCTTTGCAATGGGAGGTAACCCCGATAGCGCCGAGCTCGCTGGCATCGACACAAGACGGCTGACCGTTATCGTATTTGCGGCCATGGGTTTTCTGTGCGGCCTCGCGGCGATTGTCGTCACCGCCAGGCTCAACGCAGGCGCCAGCGTCACCGGAACCATGACAGAGTTGAACGTCATTGCGGCGGCGGTAGTTGGAGGGACATCGCTCGCCGGTGGCGTGGGTACGATTCTCGGCGGATTGATAGGTGCGTTGATCATGCAGAGCCTGGAGAATGGCATGATTCTCATGGGTGTACCAACTCCGCTGCAGAAGATGCTGCTCGCACTCGTTCTGATTGGTGCTGTCTGGTTCGACATGATCGTACGGCGGCGCGGTGGGACCTGATGGCACCCCTCGTCGAGATTCGCCATATGGTGAAATCATTCGGCGGCGTTAAGGCTGTCGACGACGTTTCGCTCCATCTGGACTCCGGCGAAGTATTGGGATTGCTGGGTCACAACGGTGCCGGAAAGTCCACCTTGATTAAGGTGCTGTCTGGCGTTCATCAAGCGGAGTCCGGCGAAATACTCATGGACGGGCAACCAGTGTCAATTCGAACGACGCGCGATGCCAAGGCGCTTGGCATTGAGACAATCTATCAGAATCTGGCTTTATCTGAAAACTTGGACGCAGTTGCCAACCTGTTCCTTGGCCGCGAAATCCGGAACGCATTTGGGATAATGAATGAAGAGGCGATGGAGGCGGCGGCCGAAGTCACGCTGAACCGCATGGAGCTGAAGCTCCCCTCTTACCATGAGCTCGTTGCCAAATTATCGGGCGGTCAACGACAAGCGGTTGCCATCGCAAGGGCTGTCCATTTCGAGGCGCGTGTACTCATCATGGATGAGCCAACTGCCGCCCTCGGCCCCGAGGAAACCGAAAAGGTCGGACGGTTGATCCGGAGGCTGGCGGAGCAGGACATCGGCATCGTCTTGATCAGCCACGACCTACACGATGTGATTGGCCTCGCTGATCGGCTCGCTGTTATGAAGAACGGTGGCCTCGTCGGTTCGGTCAAGACGTCTGATGCCAATCAGGACGAAATCCTGGCCATGATCATCGCCGGCAGGAAACCGGCCGCCGCCGCGTGATCGTTGATTCGCACGTCCACTTCTGGCGCCTTGCGCGAGGAGACAACACCGCCCTGTCGCCCGAGATGAAGTCCATTTACGCCGACCGCGAACCGGCCCATCTGAAGCCGCTCATGGATACCGTCGGCGTTGAGCGCGCTGTTGCCGTGCAAGCGGCGGAAACCTTAGCGGAAAATTTCTATACTATCGGGCTGTCGACGCGGTATGGCTGGATTTCGGGCGTAATAGGCTGGATTGATCTGGCGTCGCCATCGCTGATTGAGGAGATCGACACGCTCTCTGGCATCTCGGTGGTCAAGGGCGTTCGCCCCGTGCGTAACGACAACCGCTCGGTGCAATGGATGCTGAGCCCCGAGGCTTTGAAGGGTATTGGCGAACTCGAAGGTTCGGGACTGGTTTTTGACATGCTGGTTCAGAATCCTGACGAGATCCCGGTGGCTGACCAAATAGCGAGGACCTTTCCCACGCTCGCCGTGGTCCTGAATCACTGTGGCAAGCCCGACATCCGGAAGGACCGGCGAGCCGTTTGGGAACGGGATATTCGAAGGCTTGCATCCAACCGCAATGTTACCTGCAAGTTGTCGGGCTTGATGAACTGTGCGCAACCCGGCGCGACGGCCGATGATATCAGGCCTTATTCGGATATGGTTCTCGATCAGTTCGGGCCAGACCGAGTGATGTGGGCAAGCGACTGGCCACCGCTTGACCTTGCCTCATCATACGAATCCTGGAGACAAGTCTGTCGCGAACTCTTGAAAGACGCCAGTCATGATGATCAGGCAGCAATTTATGGCAGAACGGCTGCTCGTGTATATCGGCTCGACTTTGATGGCACCGACCCCTTCGGGATCGAATTAGTCACCCCTTAGGCGCGAGGTTGGCGTGGCTGAGCACTCGAAGCGACGACTCGGCAGGACGGACATATGGCTCAGCGAACTCGGTTTCGGGGGCGGCCCGGCCGGATGGCTTCAAAGTGAACGTGCCGACGATGATGTTTTTGAGCTCGTTGAAGCCGCGTGGAGCCACGGCATCCGTTACTTCGACACAGCACCCTATTACGGATACGGCGCGAGCGAACGGCGCCTCGGAGCTTTTCTGCGCGTTCAGGATCGTTCGGCGTTCGTCGTGTCGACCAAGGTGGGTCGGCGCCTGCTGGGGCCATCCGAGCAACGTCGCGCCGACATGCCGTTTGTGTTTGATTACAGTGCGGACGCGACGCTGCGGTCAATCGAAGCGAGTTGTGAACGGCTGGGCCTGCAGCAGATTGACATCGCGCTCATTCACGACATCGATACTTTCACACACGGCGATGCGCAGCCTATGCGTTTCCGAGAAGCGCTTGAAGGTGCGCACCGTGCGCTGGACGATTTGCGCCACCAAGGGGCCGTACGTGCGATCGGCCTCGGGGTCAACGAATGGGCAGTGTGCGAGTCCTTTGCCCGCGAGGTCGACATCGATTGCATTCTGCTCGCGGGACGGCACACCCTGCTTGAACGTTCTGCACAACGCCGCTTCGTTCCTTTCTGCAAAGAAAAGGGCATCGGCCTGATTGCAGGAGGCCCATACAACAGTGGCATCTTGGCGAGCGGTGCAGTCAAGGATGCGAAGTACGACTACGCACGCGCCGACCCGGAGATCGTGGCTCGCGTACGACAGATCGAGGCGGTCTGCAACGCGTTCGGCGTTTCGCTTCCGGGCGCCGGGCTTGCCTACTGTCTCCGGCCGTCGGTTGTGGCCTCCGCGATACCCGGTGTCAGCACACTCGCCGAACTCGACACGACCGCGCGCGCAGCGGCGGAAGCTGTGAGTGACAATTTCTGGCCAGCCGTAGAAGAAGCCGACCCGCTCGGGAGTTGAATTGCCAGACGGTGGGATCTGGCTCAGAGATGGTATTGAGGGCTCGTGCCGGATACACATTGCTATGGCGTCGGGAAACCGTCAAAGCGCGATTGCCGGTCGAATCTGATCGATTGCGACGCGAATTGGCAGTATGACACTGAGGGTATCGAAAGAGTCGGAGAACGTTATCCATGCAGGATGAAGCCTATCAGACCACTAACTTCATCGGCGGGCGCTGGTTGGAAGGTGACGGCGAACCACGGGAGATTATTGACCCTGCTACGGGCGAAGCCTTCGTGGCAGTGCGTGATGCAACGATAGAACAGGCGCAGTCTGCCGTTGTTGCGGCAAGAAAGGCCGGCGCTCAGTGGGCTGGGCGCACTACGGTGGAGCGAGCCGCGGTCATGCGTAGGGTTGCAGATCTGATCCGTCGAGACGCGGACCCGCTAGCTTCGATAGTGGTCCGGGAGCAGGGCAAGCCGATCTCCGAGGCGCGCGGAGAGGTCGCCGGCGCGGCTGGGTTCTTCGATTACTTTGCCGAGTTCGCACGACGGATTCGCGGCGACATTCTCCCGTCGGATGTGCCAGGCGAGCAGATTTGGATCCAGCGCGTTCCAGTTGGCATCGTGGCCGGTATCATCCCGTGGAACTACCCGGCGGCGTTGGTCAGCCGGAAAGTCGCTCCGGCAATGATCGCCGGCGACACAATCGTCATCAAGCCGCATGAGATGACGCCGCTTTCGGCCCTGCACATGGCCGCGCTCTTCGAGGAGGCAGGCGTTCCTTCGGGCGTAGTGAACGTTGTTACCGGTGACGGGCCGTCCGTCGGAGCGGCCCTCGCAGCATGTGACGACGTGGCGCTGATATCAATGACCGGGAGTGTCCGGGCAGGGAAACAGATCATGCGTTCGGCCGCCGATAATCTGACGCAACTTTCGCTCGAACTCGGAGGCAAGGCCCCTTTCATCGTACTTGAGGATGCGGATCTCGATCTCGCCGTACGCAGTGCCGTCACATCACGGTTCATGAACTGCGGGCAGGTCTGTATCTGCAACGAGCGCACCCTCGTTGCGCAGCCACTATTTGACGAATTCTTGGAACGCTTCATCGAGCTCACCAAGACGCTTCGGGTCGGACACCCCATGCAGGAGACGACGGATATCGGGCCCAAGGTGAGCATGCGGGAACTGCAAAAGGTCGAGGCCCTGGTTGACGGAGCTATTGCGCGCGGAGCTCGGCCCGCGTTGAGGGGTGGGCGACCCGATGAGCCGCCGACGGTTGGCGGCTACTGGATGACTCCAACGGTCCTGGTCGACGTTCCCCAAGATGACGAGATCATGCAGTCAGAGGTTTTCGGTCCGGTTATCCCCGTCGTGCCGTTCGCTGACTTCGACGAGGCCGTTACCATCGCAAACAGCTCACGCTATGGCCTCTCCGCCTACGTTTTCACCAATGACTTCACAAAGGTAATGGACACCGTCGCCGATATTGATTTCGGCGAAGTGTACGTCAACCGCATTGGTCCAGAGTCTTTGCAGGGCTTCCACACCGGGTACCGCCAAAGCGGAATCGGTGGCGACGACGGCGAGTATGGTCTGGACGCGTATCTCCGAAAAAAAACGGTCTATGTCAATTACGCGCGTCGCCCGGTGGGCGCACTAATGCCTTATGGCAAGCCTGACTCCTAGCCTATCCGACATCGCGGGTGTCGACAGAATCGGGCACTATACGACAGCTCTCAAGTTCAACATCGAAGGCGATGCAAATTCGGTGATGCGCGGAATGGGTCGGGCGAGTCCGATAGTAATAGTAGGTCGGAAAGAACACCACCAACCCTGGTAGCGGCGCAACTCTAACCGTTTGATTCATCTCGGTGGTATCTTGAAACGGATCGAGTTGGCCGAACTCGAATACCCCGGTATCAGCGTGGTTTATCGGTGCACCCACTGTTGCCGCATGGACGACCCAGCTCAACCATCCGTTCGGATGAATGTGAGGCAGTTGTCTGCCCTCGCCATAGATTGCGGTTCCCCAGATAGCCAGTTGGTACGGGACAGTTACTGGTCCGGCTTCGGCAAGAAAGTCGAGATCGCGCCCACGGCTTGGGTGAATTCGACCACCGAATTGCCTCCATGCTTGTGAAGGAATTCAAGTACGGCGCCTGGCGCTGCGCAGCTATCATCGCCTTTCTCCAGCTATCGACAGATGATCAAAAAAGTCGGCGCTACGACAGCCTTGCTCGTAGTCTCCGCGACGACGCGGTGTCACACAGGCGGAACGAAGACTGCAGTGGGGCACGACCGCGATACCGAGTTGGAACCGATTCATCCTTGATCGCAATTAATCAGGAGCTTTCACTATGTATCAAAAACGACCATAATGTTCGCTCGTGAGTCATTGGTGAGCGCGAGCGACGTGCGAATTGGCTATTGTTGCAGACGATTTGACTGGCGCGATGGACGCCGCAGCCGCATTCTCGACGAACGCGCCGGTCGATGTCTTCTGGTGCGCTCGCCGTCATTCGAACCGTTATGCCGTGAGCACGCCGACACGAAACGCCATCGGAGCCAGTCCAAGGAGGCGCCTCCTCGATGCCCTTAGCACGGCATCACGTGCCGTTATCGCCTTCAATGAAATCGATTCGCTCTTGCGTGGCAATACAACACATGAGATTGCAATCTGCTGTCGACATGGGGCGTTTGCATCCGTGGTCTTAACGTTGCCTTTTCCGGCACAGGGGCGTGTCGTGCGCGATGGCAGGCTCTTTTTCGGCGCCAATGTGACTGCCTCGCGCGGGATTTCCATACGCCGGATATGCGGAACTGCTGGCCGCTCTATGCGGCGTTTCGGAAAGCTGCATGATGCTGGCTCATGATCGCCTTCGCGTGTCGCATATATCGACCCATGCCGCGATGGCTGATGTTCCAGCACTAGTGACAAAGGATCGGACTAGGTCCGTCAACAACCTAACCATTGACGCGCCGAGGTCGCTGGGTGTGGCTGAACCAAAGATTGGAGTCGCCGCCTTGAACCCCTGTGCGGGGGAAGGAGGGTTTTTGGGGAAGGAAGACCACGAAGTCATAGGGCACGTCATTGGGGAGTACCAGCAAGCTGGCAAGCAAGTATCAGGCCCAAAATCCGGTGAAATCGTCTTCGTGCGGGCGGCAACCGGAGAATTCGATGCCGCGGTCGCGATGTACTGCGATCTGGGACACATACCGGTCAAACTCCCGGGATTAAGGATGGACGGCAGCACGGGGAAGCTGGTCAAACTCAACGGTGTCACCATCACGCTTGGCCTGCCGTTCATCCGGACCTCTGTTGATCACGGGGCCGCGTTTGACATCGCCGGCAAGGGATTGGCTTCACCCCAGTGCCTCATCGATGCTATCGACTTCGCGTTCCGTCTGACCGGGAACCAGCAGATGCATTCTGCAACGCATGGCAAGGCAGCAGCCGAATGAAGCTCATCCAGCCGCTGGCCGCAAGAACGTTTGCTCGCAAGATTTTTGAGGCTATCGGATCCCGTCCCGAGGAAGCCGAGATCATTGCCGACCACCTCGTGGAGTCGAATCTCGTCGGGCACGAGTCTCATGGGCTCTTACGCGTAAAAAAATATGTCGAATGGTGTCGAAACGGAGATGTGCACCCAAATCGACATGCCGAGATCGCGTCCGACCATGGGATGGCTATTCTCATCGACGGGCAATTCGGCTACGGGCAGGTGATCGGGCTGGAGGCTATGGACCTCCTTCGATCGCGGGTTCAGGAGAAGGGATTCGCCGCGGTGGTGATCCGTAACTCGGCGCATCTCGGGCGCATTGGCGCATGGCCGGAGTATCTCGCGAAAAGCGGGCTCGTATCTGTGCATTTCGTCAATACTTCGGGATACGGCATACTCGTCGCTCCGCATGGTGGGTCGGACCGCCGGTTGTCGGCAAATCCTATCGCTGCGGGTGCCCCGAATGAGTCGGGTGCGCCGCTCGTGCTCGATATCGCAACATCAACAATCGCCGAAGGCAAGATACAGGTAATGCGCAATCGAGGCGAACGGCTACCGAACGGCGCCGTTATCGACGGCAAAGGACGACCAACGACCGATCCGGAAGCCTTCTACAGCGATCCGCCTGGAGCAATTTTTCCATTCGGCGGGCACAAGGGCTCCGGGCTTTCCTTCTTCTGCGAGTTACTGGCCGGGTCCCTTTCAGGTGGTTACGCGAGCAATCCCAGCAGTCCCTCGTCAAGCCACCTCGTGAATAACATGACGTCGATTGCATTCGACCCAGCCGCCTTTGGTGGAGCTGATTTCTTCCGTCAGGATGTCGCCGCGCTCGTAGCTTGGATCAAGGGATCGCCGCCGCTCGGTGAGGGTGGTGAGGTTCTGTTGCCGGGGGAAATCGAGGCGCGCCTCCGTAGCGAACGCCTTAGAAACGGACTGCCCGTCGACACCGCCACTTACGCGCAACTTGCCGCCACCGCCCATAGCGTCGGCGTTGAAGTCAGCGACTATATCGAGGAACATCAATGAAGGCGATGCAACAAAACCTGTCAAAGAATGTGTTGCGGCGCGGCGATGTTGCGTACGGCATTTTCGTCACGGAGTTCCTGTCGCCAGGCCTTTGCCGGATCGTTGCCAACGCCAACCTTGATTTCATCGTGCTCGACATGGAGCACGGCGGATTTGGGATCGACGAAGTCAAGCGGCAAATCGCCTTCGCAAGGGGCACAGATGTCACTGCAATCGTCCGCGTTCCCATATTGCAGCGACATCTCGTGGCCACCGTATTGGATGCGGGTGCGATGGGTATCATTGCTCCGATGATTGAGAGCCGCGCGCAGGCAGAGCAGCTTGCCGCATGGTGTCGGTATAGGCCGGACGGTACGCGCGGGATTGGATTCGGCGTTGCGCATGACGGTTATGGGTTAGGCGAGATTGCCCCGCGTGCGAAGGTCGCCAACGAAAACATGCTGGCCATTCCGCTAATCGAATCGCTAGCCGGCATCGCGGCTGTGGATAGCATTCTTTCGGTCGACGGCATTGACATGGCGTGGATGGGCCATTTCGACCTGACCGACTCCATGAGCATTACGGGGCAGTTCGATCATCCGGATTTCGTGGCAGCTCTTGATCGGTTCCTCGCGGCCTGCAATCGCTACGAAAAGCCAGCCGGGATCTTAGCAAACTCTCTTGAGGATGCTAGACAACGGCTTCAGCAGGGTTTTCGATGCTTGAGCTATGGCAGCGACGTGTCTGTTTTCCCGAGAGCGCTGGGCAATGCTATCGAATGTGTCCGCAAAGGTGCCGTTTGAACGTTAGGTCCAATCGCACAGACAGAGATCAAGACGCGCAGCCTGGCTCAGTTCTCGCACAACCCGCAGACACTCTACAGGCTGTATCGAATTCAGTCGTTATGGTGAAACGCGCCCAGACATGTCGCAGATACCCGAACGTCCTGGAACGCCGCCACGCCTGGTCTCAGCAACCAATTGGAAATCCCGGAGCCGGGAATGAGCATCAACTCGATGATGTCGTTGTTCTCGGAGACGGTGAAGGCCCGACTTAGGTTTGCCCAAGGGTTCCCAGGGTGCCGCACCATGCATATTCGCAATGTGGGCGGCCTCGTTGCTACTGTTTCTCTTCCCCGAAATCGCCACCTGGCTTTCCAAACCGGTGCGATAACGGGCCACGTCCGGCGGCAACTCTGAAAAAACGCCCGGTCGGCAAGTGCATGGTTTACCTTGCGACCCGACCAATTGATCTTCGCGCAAGAGAACTCCGCCTCTCTCGGCGAGGCGAGCTATTCTGGCCATGTGCGTTTGCCGGAGTTGCCGTTCGGATATTCCCGGCGGCGCCGCGCGGACATTCTTCGTTGTAGCGCCAAGCCAAGGACAGCGGCAGGGGCCGTCGGTCACTCGGGCATGTCGTTCTTCAGGAGATTCGAGGGAGTCGGATGAGTGGCTGAGTACGCGACCAGATCGGCAACGGTCAGGCTTTCATCCCGCTTTTCGAAAGTTTGTATGTATTCAATCATCGTGTGCGAATGCTCTCGCATCATGCCTTCGGCGCGAACCGGATCGCCTTTCTCGATTGCTTCGTGAATCACCTGGTGCTGGGCATTACCCAGACGTAACCGGAACAGGCCTCTTTCCAGTTGATCCGGCGTGTCGCCAACCGAGCGGTCGAAAACCATCGATCCGACGGCCAGCATGGGCAAATGGCTGATCTGTTTGCAGGTGTAGCCGACATACTCGTTTCTGCACGCAGACAGGATCGCAGAATGGAACGCCTTGTTTGCTCCCTGCGCCTGCCAGATCACTGCATCGTCCAGTTCGCCAAGATGTTCGAGTTTCCTGACCGCATCCTCGATCGTTTCGATGGCGCGGGCCATATCGGGCAGGTGTTCCGAGCGGTCCGGGTTCTGAGCCATCAGCCGCGCCGCAAGGCTTTCAAGATGGCCGCGGACCTCTACCGCCTGGAGGATGTCGTCCACGGTCGGGCTTTGCACCAGGTATCCGCGGCCCTCGCCGCGGCGAATGACTCCCTCGCGCTCAAGCAGACGCAGAGCCAACCGGACGGGTGTGCGCGAAACATTGTGGGTCTCGCAAAGCTGTGCCTCCGAGAGACGTTCGCCTCCTTCGTAGGCACCCAGGATTATGTCCTGCCGGATTCGTGCCGCGAGTTCTGTATCAATGGACTCCATGTGTTCATTGACACCAAATGGGATCCCAAAGTCAAGACTCGCGGCTGATACCTAGCCAAAACCCAACACTTTCGCTTGAAATGGGATCCCATTTCTCAGTATATCGGCGAGGTCCAACCAAATGACGGGAATTTGGCGCAGCGAGAATCCAGTTTGGGATCCTAAATCGTTGTTGCCACCCAAACAAACTCTGGAGGAGGAAAAAATGACAATCACACGTCTCGGCCTGGTCGTGGCGCTTGCGTCCGCGCTTGGATTGGCCCCACAATCAGCGGTCAGCGAAGAACTCAGCGTCGCGACCTTCGTGCCGCCGCAGCACCACACCAACGAGGTGATGTTCAAGTGGTTCGGCGAAGAGATCGAAAGGCGGTCCGGCGGGACCTTGACCATGAAACTTTACCCGGCGGGCCAACTCGGTGCCGGTCCGGTCCAGCAGTTCAAGCGCGCGGTTGAAGGCGTCGGAGACATCACGTTTGGCGTGGCGGCCTATACACCTGCACTCTTTCCGAAGTCGATGCTGGCGATCCTGCCAGGCGCCGCAGAAAATGCCGACGATTCCACGCGGCGTATCTGGACGATTTTTGACGAGTACTTCGCCGACGAGTATTCCGATGTCAAGGTTCTCGCCGTGGGCACCGTTGCTGGCAGCTTGTTTGTCGGCACACGCGACGTTTCGACCATGGAGGGACTGAAAGGTGCCAAGCTCGTACCGTTTGCGGCCATGACGACACCAATCGTCGAAGCGCTCGGAGCCGTACCTGTACAGATGCCGGTCACCGAAATGTATACTGGTCTCAGCACTGGCACGATCGACGTGACGACGGCTTCCTACAACAACCTGACCCCGCCGTGGAACTTCTGGGATGTGGCCAGCCATGTGGTTGAAAACGTGCCTGTCAGTTTTGCAGTCACTTTCGCGGTCATGAACAAAGAGAGGTACATGAGTCTTTCGGATGAGCATCGTGCCATTATCGACGAACTTGCCGGATTGCCCATGTCGCTCAAGCTCGCGGAGTCCTTTGACGGTGCAGACGAGCGCTCGAAAAAGATGATCGCGGAAGCGGACAAGGGCTACGAGTGGATCGTCGTATCGGACAAAGAGCGCGCCAGGATGGACGCCGCCGTCGCAGAGGGTCTCAAGGCGATATTCGCGGACTACGAGAACCGGGGGATCGCGAATGCTCGCGAGATCTACGAGGCGCTCAATCGTTGACGCGCAACGAGATCGACTTCGCCCCGGACAACCAGCCCAGGCCGTGGGTCCTCCCGGCGCTCGTCCGGGGCGCAGACACGACCGGGACCCCTCACACGTGACCAACGGAGACCCCTTCCATGGTAGTCATCGTCCCAACCAACAAGTCCGTGGAAGCACTTGAAGGAATTCACCTTTACCACGGCCACATTTCGAACTGCTCGATGCGCGTGCGCATGACGCTGATAGAAAAGGGACTTCCCTGGACCAGTCATCACCTCGACCTGAAGAAGAAAGAGAACATTTCGGACGCGTATTTCGCCATCAATCCGAACGGTCTGGTGCCGACATTGATCGACAACGGTGTGGTCCATATCGAGTCCAACGACATCATAGACTATCTCGACGAAACCTACCCTGAACCCTCGCTGCGCACGGCAGCAAACGAGGAAGAGATGCTGGAATGGCTTCGACTTGCCGCGTCGATCCATGTGCCCGCAGTCAAGCCGTATGTCTACGCGACCAAGATACAGAAGAAGGTGAAGAAGACAGCCCAGGAACAGAAAAAGTACGACGAGCTTCAGAAGAACGAAGAGCTGAAAAAGTTCCACGCAAAACATGCCGGCAGCAGTGCCTTTGGTGAGGAAGACATCGCCAGGGCGCGGCAGATTCTCGACGAATGTTTCACCAAGCTCGAATTCGCACTTGAGGGCCGGGACTGGATCATGGGTGACCAATTCACCCTGGCCGATATCGCCTGGATACCGCTACACTTCGTGCTCATTGGCTGTGGATACCCGTTCGAGCGTCATCCGAAAATCTCGCGTTGGGCCGCGGCTCTCGGGGAAAAGGCGAGTTACCAGGAGGGCATCCTCAAGTGGTGTCCTGACTTTTCGAAAGTGTAAACTGCCGGTTGCGAAGAAATCGTCGGATGTCAAAAGAACCGAACAGCGACAAGACCCCGGGTCGACCGCCTCTCGCGCTTGATTGGCTCGATACTCCGCTAACCTGGATTTCCTTGATTCTGGGCGGCGCAGCGCTGGTCTTCATGACAGGCTTTTCGGCCTGGAATGTGCTGATCATGCGCAAGGCGCTGAACTCTCCAATCGTCGGCGCGGAGGATTTGCTGGTCCTGACTCTCGTCGTGATCGTTGCCCTTTCTGTCCCGCTCGGGGCGAGAACGGGGGCGCATATCGAAATCGAGGTCCTGGAGTCACGCATGTCGGCGGGATTCGCAAAGTGGTCGATGATCTCCGTCAAACTGCTTGGAGCAGCGCTTCTTGTCGTCATGGCGTGGCGCCTTTGGCACTCGGGTCAAAGCGCGGAACGATTTGGTGAAACCACGCAGCAATTGCTGATTTCGTTCGAACCATTCTACTACATGCTCGCGATGTCGACGGCAGTTTACGCCGTGGTCCTGGTGCTCGATATCTGCCAGCTCCTGCGCTCGAACAGGGTCGTGTCGCTCAAGATCGGCGGTGAACCGATATGATCAGCATGACGCTTCTTGGCCTTCTGGGACTGTTGGCGTTGTTTGTCCTGCTGGCCCTGCGCATGCCGGTTGCGCTGTCGATGCTGGGCGTGGGTTTCGTCGGCACGGTGATCGCCAACGCCAACAAGTTCATCAACGTCGGCATGGCCCCGGATCAGGCATGGGCACGGGGCTGGAAGATCGCCTTTTCGAACCTGGCCGGCGAGACGTTCGAAGCCGCCTCGAACTTCAATTTGCTCGTGATCCCGATGTTCGTGCTGATGGGAAACCTGGCCGGGGTTTCGAGAATGTCGAACGACCTCTTCGCCGCCGCATATCGCTGGATGGGGCACATGCGCGGCGGGCTCGCATCGGCCACCATCGCGGCCTGCGCGGGTTTCGCGGCGCTTTCCGGCTCGTCGCTCGCTTCCGCGGTCACCATGGGCCGTGTCGCGCTGCCGGAAATGAAGCGCTACAAGTATTCCGACAGCCTGGCCACCGGTTCCGTTGCCGCCGGCGGCACTCTTGGTTTCCTGATCCCGCCATCCGGAGGCATGATCATCTATGCGGTGCTGACCGAGCAGTCGATCGGGAGGCTCTTCATGGCAGGGGTCTTTCCGGGCGTAATTCTGACCCTTCTCTTCATCGGGGCGATCTATCTTGTCGTCGCGCGCAATCCGAAGGCGGGTCCGCGCGGAGACCGCTCCGAACGCGCGGACAGATTGGCCGCGCTCTGGCGTGCTCTTCCAATTGTAGGTGTCGTTCTGGTGACGATCGGGGGCATGTATACCGGATTCTTCACCCCGGTCGAGGCATCTTCGGTCGGCGCTTTCCTGACATTCGTCGTTGCCGCCTGGCGGCGATCCCTGTCACTGGAAGCGCTGCGCACCGTCATCCTGCAGACGATGAATGCCACGGCGACCGTCTTTCTCATCATCATCGGGGCTTTCGTCTTCATCCCGTTCATGTCGTTGACGGAATTACCCGCCCAGTTGGTGACGATTCTGACTTCACTCCCGATCGGCGATGTCGGTGTGCTGCTCGTCATCATCCTCGCCTACATGTTCCTCGGCATGTTCCTGGAATCCATGGCGATGCTGGTCCTTACGATTCCGGTCGTGATACCCATCGCCATCGGTCTCAACTGGGACCTGATCTGGTTCGGCATCATCGTGGTGATCGTGCTGGAAATGGGCATGATCAGCCCGCCAGTCGGCATCAATGTCTTCATCGTGAAGTCCATCGCGCCCGAGGTTCCGATGGGCCAGATATTCCGCGGCATCTGGCCCTTCTGGTTCGCCATGGCCGGAATGATCGCCCTTCTCATCCTCTTCCCGCAGATCGCGCTATTCCTGCCGCAGACGATTGTCGGCGGATAGCGGCAACAGGAGTCGTCAAATGGACACCAAGACAGAATTCAAAACGCTTCAACACTTCATTGGGGGAGACTGGGTTGGCGCGGAAGACGGTGCAACGTTCGAGGTCCTGAATCCGCTGGACGATAGACTCTACGCCTATGCGGCGAAAGGCACCGGCGCGGATATGCGCATGGCCGTTGCCGCGGCGAATTCGGCCTTTCCCGAATACAAGGAAACGCTGCCTGCGGAGCGCGAGCGCTGGCTGCTGCGCATTGCCGAGATCATGGAGGAACGAAAGTCCGAACTGATCGACTGCCTGATCGACGAGATCGGTTCGCCGATACAGAAGGCCCTGTTCGAGTTCAACAAGGGCCTGACCATGGTACGGGCCGCCGCCGGCATGTGCCGCAACGTGCGCGGAGAAACGATCCCGTCGGACGCACCGGGCAAGTTCTCGATGTCGATCCGTGAACCGCTTGGGGTTGTTGCGGTCATCACGCCGTTCAACGTTCCGCTCATCAAGAACACCCGTCTCGTCGCGAATGCACTTGCGGTCGGAAACACGGTTGTCCATTTGCCCTCGGAAATGGCGCCACACCTGACCGTGCTATTCGCCGAAATCGTGGCTGAAGCCGGATTCCCGCCCGGGGCATACAATGTCGTGACCGGTTATGGGCATGAGATCGGCGACGACCTGACCGGCCACGAGGACGTTGATTTCGTCACGTTCACGGGTTCAACCGTCGTCGGCCAGCACATCAACGAAATCTGCGCGAAGAACAAGACGCCCAATACGCTGGAACTCGGCGGCAAAAGCCCGACCGTCATCCTGGCGGACGCCGACCTGGACAAGATCATGCCTCTGGCCGCGCGCTCCATCTTCATGTTCGCCGGCCAAGCCTGTATCGCGTCGAGCCGGTTTTACGTCGAACGCCCGCTCTACGACGAATTTGTCAAGCGATTTGCGATGCTGGTCTCGAAGATCGGCATGGGTGACCTGCGTGATCCCGCCACGGTCATCGCGCCCGCGATTTCGGAGCGTCAACGGAACCGCATCAGGAACCACATCGAGGATGCCGTCGCAAAAGGCGCGACAGTGGTTGCCGGCGGTGAATGGGAAGGCAACCGCTGCCAGCCGACCTTGCTGACCGGGGTCACCGGCAACATGACCGTTTGCAAGACCGAAACCTTTGGCCCGGTCACCTCGATCTACCCGATCGACAGCTATGAGGAAGGATTGGAAAAGGCGAACGACACCGAATACGGCCTGTCATCGGCAATCTTTACCAAGGACATCGACAAGGCCTTTCACTTCGCCCGGAATATCGGCGCAGGCATGTGCCACATCAACGGTCCGACCATTCACGATGAAGCGCACGTGCCTTTCGGCGGCAACGGGGAATCCGGCGTTGGCCGCGAGGGAACCGATGCCGACATGGAAGCGATGACCGAGCTCAAATGGGTCACGGTGCAGTTATGACGTTCACGCTCTACCACCACGGTTCGTCCGTCTGCGCCGCCAAGGTGCGGTTTGCGATGGATGAAAAGGAACTGGAATGGGACGGCGTCTATATCGATATCCTGAAAGGCGAGCAGTTCGACCCGGCATATCTGAAGCTCAACCCCAAGGGCGTTGTGCCGACGCTTGTTCATGACGATCTCGTCATCCCGGATTCAACCGTCATCATCGAATACCTCGACCAGATCGCGCCGGAGACCAGCGTTCATCCGACTGACCCCTGGGAGCGGGCACAGGTCCGCTATTGGACCAAGGCAGTTGACGAGGATCTGCATCCCGCCTGCGGAGCGGTCACCTTTGTCTGTTCGCATCGGCACACTGTCCTGAAGAACCTCGGTCCACAGGGGGTGAAGGAGTTCCTTGCCTCGACGCCAAAGATCTCGGTAACCTCGGACTGGAAAAGCCGGAAAGACGCCTTCGTACGCTATGGGTTCGCGGCGCCAGGCGCAGCCGAGAAGGTCAAGCTCTACGATACCTATCTTCACAAGATGGAAGACGCGCTGAGCGGCGGGGATGACTGGCTGGTCGGTAACAGGTTCTCGATCGCCGACATCGCCATGACGCCTTATGTCAATCGCCTTGCGATGATGTCGATGCGCGGCATGTGGGAGGGCGGGCGTCTGCCCAATGTCGAGCGTTGGTTTGCACGAATCGAGGCGCGGCCCAATTTCAAAAGGTGCTTCCTGGACTGGGTGCCTGAAGACCTGACCGATGATCTGCACGCGAACGGGGCCAAGAGTTGGCGCGAGGTCGCGAATATACTCGAAATCGAAATCTGACAGAGGGAGGCGACCATGGGTCGACTGGAAGGAAAAGCAGCTGTAATCACCGGAGCCGCGCAAGGCATTGGTGCACTCATGGCCAAGGCAATGGCCGACGAAGGGGCAAAGGTCCTGGTGACGGATGTGCAGGATACCGCTGACGCGGTGAAGGCCATCACCGACGCCGGCGGGACAGCCCGGGGCATGAAGGTCGACGTGACATCAAACGACGATCTCGCGGCCATGGTCGAAACGGCCAGGACCGACCTGGGCGGGCTTGACATCATGGTCAACAATGCCTCGATCTTCGCCACGATCAAACCCAAGCCCTTCCTTGAAATCGAAGACGACGAGTTCGACCTGATCATGCGGGTCAATACCCGGGGCGTGCACCAGGTCATGCGCGCCGTCGTCCCGACCATGATTCAGGCGAATGGCGGAAAGGTCATAAACATCGCGTCGGGCACGTTTTACTACGGCCCCCCGGGGTTGTCGCATTATACAGCCTCGAAGGGCGCGGTCATTGCATTGACCCGCTGCCACGCGCGCGAATTGGGCGACAAGAACATTCAGGTCAATGCCATTGCGCCCGGGCTTACGGAAAGCGAAGGCGTGAAGGCCAACACGGGCTTTGACATGGCGCGTGCACCGACAATCGCCACGCGCTCGATCAAACGCGAGATGCTGCCCGAAGACCTGCTGGGTACGCTCATGTATCTTGCTTCGTCCGACAGCAATTTCGTTACCGGGCAGACGCTGAACGTGGACGGAGGCAAGGTGAATGTCTGAGAATGCCGAGACCATGTCCAAACACTTCAAATTCCTGCCCCCCGGCGGTGGCCAGGACTACGACTGGTCGGCGGACCATACCTTTGTGAAAGTCTCTGCCGCCGACACTGGCGGCCAGTACACGCTGGTGGAGGACAACCTGAAGGCCAATTTCGCGTTGGGCCTTCACATGCATCGCTACCACGCCGAGACCTTCTACATCCTCGAAGGGTCGCTCGATTTCTTTGTCGATGGCGAGTGGGTGACCGCCGTTCCCGGGGTCTGCCTGCACATACCTCCGGGAATCCCGCACGCCTGCGTCATGTCGGACGGACATTCGGCAGCGCGGATGTTGATGATTTATCAACCGTCCGGCTTCGATCAATTCCTGGAGGAAATGGCACAAATGAACGAAGCCGATTTCGAAGACCCTGCCAGGATGAAAGCGTTGGAGGACAAATACGACATCGTCCAGATCGGGCCGTTGCCCGAGCGCACGGCGCCAGGGACCTGATCGAAAGGAGGGGCGTTGGAGTCGCTGCGTCTCCCTCGAGAACTGAAGCACGTTAGGAAAATCAGCATGGCAAGACTTGGCGACGACATCATTGGCACCAGCGGTTTACCGCCATTCTTCAAGCTGACGAATGCCGGCGAAGTGGACATCGATGCGCCGGACAACCGCAAGGGTGACGCGCTACGCACCTGGGTTCGCTCGCTCTCGGGCTTCCAGAAAGAGGCGCTCGTACGATCGGCCAGGACCGGGGACACGTGGCGCCTGGTTTCGGACGAAGGGCCCTATCTGAACGGCCACGACGCCGCCCCTTGTCCCCTGGCCTTCCTCAGCACCGGCATGGCGGCGAGCTTCATGAACGAAATCCTTGCGCTCGCAGATCTGCAGGGGGTCGAAATCGGCAAGCTGAAGCTTGTCCAGGACAATTATTACACCATGAAGGGCTCGATGCCCAAACGCACCATGGTAGGCGGGGCCGAGGATGTCGAGCTGCGGGTCGAGATCGACTGCAATCTGGACGACGACGCACTGAACCGATTCCTTGTCAACGCAACCTGTGCCTCGCCACCGTACGGGCTGATGCGGGGCCAGCTGGCGAGCCTTTTCAAGTTGGGCAAGAATGGCGCCGAACTTCCCACTGCCAAGGCCGGAGAACTCGATGCGCCGCTTTTCCCGGATCCAGGCAACCACTTCGCCAGGGCCGTTCCGGCCGCGGGTGTCGCGAAGCTGGTGGAACCAGTCGGCCGTACCCCCGAGAAGGACGTGGATAAGGGCACGACAGCAGGCGGTTCGTCACTCTCGGACGAACAGGACCGGCGCCTGAACATCGGCGCCGTGGCGGTTTTGCGCGAGGACGGGATCAAGGGTATCCAGCAGATGCAATATTCGCCCCATGGCACCTCGTTTCGTTTCCTCAGTTCCGAGGACGGGCGCGCTCCGGATGCCAATACACTGATCAGCGCGGGTATCGGCTTCTGTTTCATGACGCAGTTCGGGCGATTCGTATCGATGCTGAAGCTCGACCTGCCGGACTATCGCATCGTGCAGGACACCCATTTCAGCCTGGGTGGCGCCTCGGGTGGGACCGGCAAGGCGGGAGAGGCCGACCCGGTCGAGACGCACGTTCACCTGGAAACCGGAGAAAGCGATGAGACCGCGCAGGAAATGCTGGACATCTCGGAACAAACCTGCTTCCTGCATGCGCTTTGCCGCACGGACCTGAAAACCCGGCTCAAGGTCGTGAGAGTTTGAGGCAAGGCTGGCCTGTTCGCCCGTATGGAAATGCCCGCCCCCTCTTGATGAGCCCCACCTGGCCAGCTCGGATCCGTGCAGGCCGGCGGATCTCCCCGAAAACATCGAACTCGCGGTCAGTCACGGGACACTCCTGAAGGAAGGTCGGGAAGCCAGGCGGCGCAGTGCCGGGGATGCAGGCTCTTCGTCGACCGTTCACGAATTGTCCGCCGTCACGATCTGCCGCAACAAGGCGGCAACGATGCCCGGGCGATGGCGGGCAAACGACACGTGACCAAGTTCGGGAAGTTCGTGATAGACGCCTTTCGGGCAGATCTCGGCGACTTCCCGCACCATTCCGGGCTGGGTCTGAACGTCCTCCGAAAACGCGACCGCATGAACCGGCACCTTGCAGTTCGCCAGTTCCTTCCGGCAATCGAAATCGAGGCACGCCTGCCATTGGGCCACGAGTTGGCCCGGGTCCCTGTCTCCGAATCGCACCTCATACGCGGCCCGGATCCTTTCCCATGTTGCGGGTTCGCCGAGCGCGGCGGCCGGGTAAGCGAAGGCCGCATAATGACAGGCCGCGAACCGGGCGGGCATGCGAAAGCCCCTCTGCCTGAATTCGATTTCGGCCTCCATCCAGTCGCGGGTAAAACCGGTTATCCTAGCCGCGGTGCCCATCGGAATGGCCAGACGCAAAAGATGGGGAAATGAAATTGCAACCTGCTGGGCGATCAGACCGCCCATCGACAGGCCGATCAGGACGACGGGGGAATCACAAGCAGATTCGATGACCGCGGCACAGTCGTGGGCGAAATCCTCGATCGACCATGGAGGTTCAGGCGCGACCGTTTTCCCGACACCCCGCGGGTCGTAGGAAGTGCACCGAAAATCGGAGGTGAAATTGGGAAACTGCTCCACCCAGTATTCCGCCGCGGCATCGCCTCCCGGAATCCAGAGAATGTCCGGTCCCGACCCCTGCTGGACGATCCTCATGGTGACCCCGCCGGAACGAACAGACTTCGTCCGTGCGCCAGGCCCGAATCCCTGCTCGGTCCGAGTCATCTCGACCGTGCCATGGATCGCTTCACCTGCATCCGGAAGCGATCGCTGCCCGGGTCCATCCGAACTCCGTCACGGCGAGGCATCGCGAACATGCGTGCATCCAGTCATCCAGGAGGTAACGCCCCTCCTTCGTTCTTGCGTTTTTCTGCAAACGCGATGGCCTCGGCAATCCGGACATCACTGACTTCAGGTGGTCGAAAGTCCTCGAGTACGCGTTGCCAGATCTCAGTTGCCCGGACGCTCGCATCCTTGCTGCCCCTTTCGATCCAGGTTCCGTAATTTGACCAGTCGGCCACGAGGGGCTCGTAGAACTCGGTATCGTAACGCTCCAGTGTATGGGCGGCGCCAAAAAAGTGCCCGCCCGGGCTGACTTCTGCAAGTGCATCGAGAGCAAGGGACGAGTCGTCTGCCGGCGTTTCGGTGCAAAGCTCGGCGAAGGTCTGCATGATCTCGAGGTCGGTGATCAGTTTCTCGAAAGAAATTGCCAGGCCGCCTTCGATCCACCCGGCACCATGGATCAATATCGTCGCTCCCGCGAGAAATGCCCCCCACGCGCCCATTTGGGTTTCATTGGCAGCCTGTGCATCGTTGACGTTGCCGGATGCGCCGGTCGAGTTTCGCCACGGCAATCCGATCAGGCGCGCCAACTGCCCCGCGCCCAGGTTTGCCTTGACCTGTTCCGGTGTCCCGAATGCGGGTGCGCCGGATTTCATGTCCACATTCGAGGCGAAGGCCCCGTAACAGACGGGCGCTCCCGGATTCGTGACCTGGGTCAGGGAGATCGCCGCGAGTGCCTCGGCGTGGCTAAGTGTCAACGCGCCTGCGACCGTGATCGGAGCCATCGCGCCCATGAGACAGAACGGCGTGACAACCATCAACTGTTTCCACCGCGCGAAATCGATCAGTCCCTGGGCCATCGGAACATCCAGTTGCCGCGGCGAGTTCGTATTGACGATCGAATGGCAGTGGGGGTGCCGGCGAAACTCGTCCTCCGAGACGCCTCGCGCCAGCCGGATCATTTCGAAACAGTCCTCGACCTGCCGAGTCCCCCGGCTGAAGGCGAATGGAAGCTTGTCGCTCAATTCAAGCTGGATTCGGGTGACTTCGTAGTGCCGGACGTGTGGCTCCACATCCTGCGGCTCAACCACGGGATTGAGCATATGCAAGACATCGAATGCCTGGGTCAGCTTCGTCAGTTCAATGAAGTCGTTGAGGCGTCCCGGCCTCCTTCCCCGTTTCAGGTCCGTGGCATTCGGAGCCCCGGCCCCGGTCTGGATTGCCAGCGCTCCCGGTTCGATGACGAGGTCCCGGCGACGTGATCCGGCGCGAACCGGAATCGATCGCGGCGCGGTCGCGATCGCCTCCTCGACGATCTCCCTCCCGATTCGAACGATTTCGGATTCATCGTCCACCAGCGCACCTGCCGCACGAAACCTCGCCCTTGCATCGGGCAGGAGGATTTTCATCCCCAGGTTTTCCAGCACATCCAGCGCCGCCCCGTGAATCGCCTCGACCCGGTCTTCGGAAAATACCGTTGCCGGGGTGAAGGGGTTTCGCAGAACCCTGTAGTTCACTTCCCTGGCCGTGGGCCTGGTCGAAGAATCTCTCCCGCGCAGCCGTCGCCGTGACCGCCTCGTGCGGCCCGGAAAACCCGATCGGGGATCACGCGGACTTCGCTCTTTCGAACTGGTTGTCATCCCGTGAAACGATCCATTCGCCAACCGGATTCACGGTCCCTTGAATGGCTCTTCCGTGCAAGTGGAGATACGGGCAGCTTCATCTTCGCAATTGACATACTGATCCTTCGCACATGCCATTCATTGCATTGAAGATCGGCCAACCTACAGGCAAAGGACATACGCGGCATTTCACGACTCCAATTCCATTTCCACCTTTCGGCTTTCTGACTTCCGTCGCCCGTCTTCAACTTGCCAATCCAGCCTGCGTGTTCAAGCGGAACTTGCGTTTTCTCAAGGCGCGGCAATTCCGTTTTTCCGACCTCGATGCCAAACCGGTGTGCAGTGAGTACTGGCGCCAACCAACGGCACTCGTAGCGTTGGCGACACGGCCAGGACGACGCATGGGGGCAGGCAGTCCATAGAACGGTCGGAATGGTGGAAGGTATCTTCCAGGTATTCCAGGGCAGGTTACCAACCGGGAGGTCAAAGGCATGCCGATCCGTCCTGCACAGATTGATCAGTCCCACCACTTGTCGATCGACGCGATGTCTTCGTCCGTCCAGCCGAAATGGTGGGCGAGTTCATGGATCACGATGTGCGCGACGAGTTCCCCGAGCGTCACATTTCCGCGCGCAACCCACTCGTCCAGTATAGCGCGCCGAAACAGCCAGATCGTATCCGGTTGTGGCGCCTGGTCGGACACCGACCTGTCGGTCAGCGGCGTGCCGTCATAGAGCCCGGTCAATTCGAACGAATCCTCCAAATCAAGACTGTCGAGCATTTCTTCGCTCGGGAATTCCTCAATCCGGATCACGACCGCCTTTGCAGCGGAGCGAAATGCAGCCGGTAACGCCGCCACCGTCGCCAGCGCCATCGACTCCATGTCCGAGACGTCCGGGGCAGTTCTGCGGTTCCAGTTCAAGGGTTCAATCCAACGAAGAAGCAGGCCGGCAGGGATTGCCGTCTTCCGCGGGTTCCTGGAATGCCCGTGCGAAGGGTGATTGCGATTCCAGTGTTCCGTCCCCTTCCCTGTCGATTCGCGATTCCAGCTCCGGCGTCATGTCGGTGCCAACGCCTCCCCGTCCGAAAGGCGGAACGGAACCCGGCACAGTTGCTCCATTCGATGGACTCATTCTCCTTCCGAACGGAATCGTTCAGGCAGCCGAGCGAAGTGCGATCATCGCGCTTCCCGTCGCTGCGTCCGCGGAAGCGACCGAAATCGGGCAATTGAACATTCGCCTCCGAATCCGCATCCAGGCTTCGTTTTTCGCTCCGCCTCCGGTGGTCCAAATTGTCCTGACCTCGGGAGCGCCAAGTTCGTGCAAGACCTCATAGCCCGTGCGTTCGATTCGGGTGAGGCCCTCCAGCATTCCCTGCAGAAACAACGCATCGCTTCGCGGTCTCGGTGTCAGTCTCGGCTTCAGCGAGGGGTCGGACACTGGAAACCGCTCCCCGACAGCCGACAACGGATAGTAATCGAGGTCGGTATTCGAGCAAGTATCCATGTCCTCGCCGAGCCTGGCCATCCGTTCCAGGGAAAAGTGATCAAGAAGGACGCCACCGCCAGCGTTCGATGCTCCACCGGCAAGCCATTGGCCGAAGACCCGATGACTGTAGACGCCGTACCGCGCGTCGTTGATCTGATTATCCGACAGAAACTTCAGGACGATCGTTGTGCCGAGCGATGTCACGCCTTCGCCAACCCGAGTGGCGCCGGACGCAACAAAGGACGCAACGCTGTCGGTCGTGCCGGAAACGACACGCGTCCCCGGCCTGAATCCAAACCTGGTACGCATCGAACGGCAGACAGTTCCGGTCTGTTGTCCGACCGGCAGCACTTCGGGAAGCAACTCAACTCTGACCGCGAGTTGTCCATACATCTCCGTTGGCCAGGAATTCGCAACAAGGCAATATCCGAGTTTCAGGACATTGTTTTCGTCCGAATTTCCTCCCTCGCCCGCCAACCGCGCAGCGACCCAGTCCGCCTGGTGCATCGCAAAGGCCGCGTCCCTTGCCTCCGGAAGTTCCTGGAGAAAAATCAAACGGGCAAGCGCAGACGACGCACCCCTGACAATCGAATCCCTTGGTGCGCATCGCGAAATCGCATCTGACTCGGCATCAAATCCGGCAGAATTGTACATCAATGCCGGTGTGACGGGGCGAAGGCGGGAATCGGCGAGAAGCAATGTTCCCGACGTACCGTCAACCGAAAGCGCGATTATCTCGGATACTTTCCGTTTGACGTCGCCCAGTTCAATCGAAAGCTGATCCATGCACGCCGCGAACGCGTCCCACCAGACCTCCGGATTCTGGACAGGTCGACGTCTCCAGAAGGTCGGCGCCGGCATGGGAACGGAACGCGAAGCAACGTGAACTCCTGTTTCATCGATGACGGCCGCACGAACCCCGGATGTACCGAAGTCGACACCGAGGAACAGGGACATGCCTAGTTCCGCGTCCGTGCCGACTTGCGGCGGAATTCCTCGGCATCCCAGTTGATCAATTCGTCAACTTCGCCCGGAGCCAGTGTGACGACGGACCACGCGCGGGGGAGGCGACCGAAAACATCAGACAGGCAACGAACCATTTCCCTGACTTCAGGAAGGGAGTCGCGGCGCGCAAATATGCCGGCACCATCAACAATGACGGCCGGAACGCCAGGGGCTGCTCCCTCCTCCATTTCCCTTTGGGAAAGGAGCGGCAGCTTCGGCCCGAGGAACACGGCCTGGTCCGGGAAATAACACCCCGAAGACAGCCTTCTTCGCAACTCCGGCTGGCTCGAGAGAGTACCGGTTCCGGGACACCTCACCCAGGTTGAAACGGTTTCGGTCCGCCTGCTGACCGGGGAGACCTGGCGAAAACCCTTCCGCCGTGACTCGTCATCGCCGGATTGCGGAATCGAAACCGAAAGTTCCAGGCGGTCCTCGACTTCCTCGATGAGCGAAGCAACCCTGGAAATCCGGTCGGCGGCAACAATGACACCGTGATTCTTCAGGAGAACGACTTCGGGATTTCCGGCACCCAGTGACGCTTCGATTTCCCTGGTCAACGGAATTCCAGGTTTCCTGTAATCGGCGAGCGTCCAGTCAAGTCCGGCAAGCTTGCGTGGAAGTGTCTCAATGCCCTCGGGAGAAACCAAATGGCAGAGCGCCAGCACGGAATGGTAGTGGAACACGAAACGCCGGGGTAACACGGCATGGAACGTCGTCTCGATGGAAGGGCGCAATCCGTGGGACGAGCCGATCACCGCCTGTGTGCAAGACCCGTCCCCTCCACCGTTGAATTCGGCAATCACACGGTCGATGTCGACGGGAAGGAATACCCGGTGTACGCCGGAATCCGCCAACCGGGTTCCCGACGCCTTGATCCACATCGCCCCACCGGACTTTACCGATGTATTCCCGCCGGGACCCTGTACGAGCATCGGGTCGCAGCCGATGCGCCTGGACAAGCCGAGAAAGTCCTCGGGAGGAGGACCAGGCTTCCCCGAAACCTGCTTCCCATGGTTCATGTCAATAAAGGCATCGCATAATCCGGCTCGGACCCGTTGAAGGTGCCCACGAGATGTTCAAGTCGTTCGGCGATCGATTCGCCTTCGGTCAAACCCGCGAACTCGGAAGCATGGATTCCTCCGTACACGAACGCCGTTGCCAGTCCAGCGTTCCTCGCTCCCGCCACGTCAAGTTCGAGGGAATCACCGACCATCAGAATCCGCTTTCTGCCGATGTCGGGAAAGAGCGAGCAAACTGCGTCGAACACGGCGCCAAACGGTTTGCCGTACCACAACACGCGCCCTCCGCGATCTGAAAAGGCTTCCGCGAGCGACCCGGTTGCCGGGGCAATCCTGCCCTTGAGATAGCGGGACCGGTCGGGATTGGAACAGACGAGAGGAATGTCATGGTCGAGCGCCCGCGCCAGCACGTTTTCCGCGTTCCCGACCGAACCTTCGCCCGGGACTCCCATCAAGAGAACGGCATCGGCGGATTCGAGATCAAAGACCAGTTCCGCTCCCCGATTGCCGCTTGCCCATGCCTCGGCGTCCCCTTCCCTCCCGGAAATTGCAAGGAGTCTCTGGGGTCCGCTCTTCGAAACCGCGAGGATCCCGTTATCGAGGTCGTGCCAGCAAACTTCACCGGAAGTAACGACATGATCATCTTGCCGCAGGTCCATTCCCAGGCTCCTGATCCGGGCGCGATTCAGATCAGCCCGTTTGCCCGAGTTGGACAGGATAACCACACCCTTGTTCTTTCTCCGCAGCCATTCCAATGCGTGGTTGACCTCGGGGAATGGCTGTCTCCCGTCGTGAAGAACGCCAAACTGATCCAGAACGGCAACGTCGAAGCGGTCAGCGACTTCTCTCAGGCTGGAGATCAGAACGGTCAAGTCACGCGGTCTCGGGCATATCGGCAAAATAGAACGAATAACCGGGAATGACCTGCCTGCGTACCCTCGGCTTCATGCCTTCAAAGGGATAGACAGGATGATCTCCCACGGCTTCGTCGTGACAGGCAAGAATGTAGTCAGCCCGCTTGTCGATTTCCTCGACGGATCTCCAACCCTCGATCGAATTCACGAAACGCGCCGGAACCCAGTACCGCCATTTTTCCTCTTCATTCGGTTCCATGTTGCGTGCCTGGAATATCGCATCGCCGGCAATGACGATATCACCTGCTTCCGTTGAAACGGTGACGGACATATGACCGGGCGAGTGACCGGGCGTCGCGAACATGGATATCCCCGGCACGATGGTCGTATTGCCGTGCACGAGTTCGAAGTTGCATCCATTGTAGGCCGGTTCGATCCCGAGGATCGGGGACTCGTAGGTCCTGTAGTACAGCGGCAGCGGGTTGTAGGCCCATTTGATCTCGATTTCCGGACAGATGTAGCGCGCGTTCCGGAATTCCTTCATGTTTTGCACGTGGTCCCAGTGCAAATGGGTCAAGATCACGATGTCAATGTCGCCCGGATCAACGCCCAACTTGTCGCGCAAATGGTGATGGGCTTCGAGGCATCCACGTTTCTGGCACTTGTGGTGATACCTGGTCGCCCGTTCCTCGTCGCAAAGTCCGGTGTCCACCATGATCTTGTGATCACCGGTATCAACGTAAAAACAGTAAACAGGATTCCAGATCTTCTTCCCGGCTGGTCCTTTCCAGAAGACATAGGTCCCCAGGTCTGCCTCGAGCCATCCCGTATTGATCGGGTAAATCCGCGTACTTGCCTTGCCCATGCACGATTCCTTTCGATCTGGTCCTGTCCTGGCGTCGGGCGACGCCTTTCAGCAAATGCTCATCAATCCCGCCCGGCTGCGCCGACTCCGGTCCGTCGGGTCCCAGCGTACGGTTAAAGCAAACACGGTGAACTCGATTCGCCCGTGACCGCAAGGCCCGAATGTTCGTCGCTGCCCGCCCATTGACACGACTCCTCTAAATTCAGCTGTCGCCGGCATGGTTTCCGTAGTCCGAAAAGGCCGCGAGGGTTTCACCGACCTCGGCATTGCTCAACAATGCGGGTCCGCCGACCTGCAATGAATGGTGGTACTGCCGGGCAATCGTCTCGAGTTCGGTTGCGCGCCACATCGCCTCGTCAAGTGTCGTGCCGACCGAAATCATGCCATGATTGGCGAGGAGGCAGGCCGTACGTCCGTCCATTGCCGACAGGGCGGAGTCCGCGAGTTTCCTTGATCCAAAGGTGGCGTAGTCGGCGCACCGAACGTTGTTCCCGCCAAACGCGGCGATCATGTAATGGCATGGTGGAATCGGCATTCGGGCCATCGCAAGAGCGGTGCAAAAGGTCGGATGGGCATGAACGATCGCGTGGACGTCTTCCCTGCCCCGAAACAGCGCCTGATGCATGCGCCACTCTGTCGATGGCTTCAGCGGCCCATCCCAGCGGCCTGACAGATCGTCCACCCGGATCGAGGCGACCATTTCTGGAGTCATCCGGTCATATGGAATTGCGGACGGCGATATCAGCATCCGGGTTCCGAACCGGGCCGAGATGTTGCCCGAGGTCCCCTGGTTGATTCCGTTTGCATTCATGCGAATGCAGCTCTCGACGATCGCCACCCGCAGATCCCGCTCCCCTGTCGTCATTCTCTCACCGCCGTCGAAACTGGTCGTTGCGATCGAGTGCGCCGTGAACTCGCGATGGTCCAACCATCAAATGATGTTGATGACGGCACGGGTTTCGATCCCTACCTGGCCTGTGACCCGGCGGAAGACCTGGCCAGTTCATCACTGGCTGTCCCGAATCGTGGTTCGCGTGATGCCGGGCGCCCTCGCGACAGGAGCAGCGTATCCCGGACGAAGGCAATGTGGGCGGTCTCCTCGATGATTTCTGCAAGGTATTGCGCTTCCGTTAGCGTTGCTCCAACCCCGACGGTTCCATGATTGGCGAGGACCGCTCCCCTGATTCCATGGTCCTCGAAAACCGGGCCTATCACCGCGGCCGTTTGCGGGCCGAGGTTCTCGGATAGCGGGATTAGCGGCAACCTGCCGATCTTTTCGACCGCCTGCACCGTCAGACATGGGATTTCCATGCCAGCGCTTGCATATCCGGTCGCCCAGGGACTGTGGCAATGAACGATGGCGTTGATGTCACCCCGGCGACGGTAGATCTCGAGATGGAACTCCAGGTCCTTTGACGGTTTCAGGTGCGCGGACGACGCTTGAACGGTCCCGTCAAGCATTACCACCTGGAGATTTTCACGGGCACACTCGCGGAATCCCACCCCGGACGGCTTGATCACGATGGCGTCCCGCGATTTCAGCCTGACCGAAAGGTTGCCCCCGGCATTCGTCTGTAACCGCAGGTCGAAACACCGCCTCGCGGTCGAGACGAGTTCGTCTTTTCTGGCCGTGATGTCGTCAGGGTCAAGTGAATCGTTCATGGATTCGAGTCTCCCGATGGCAGTCTAGCCAAGAGCCCGGCAACCGCCCTTTTCGCCACTTCAGGCGAATTGATGTGGTCAGGCATGCGTGTGACCTCGAACGCGGTTGCCTCGTTCTCAAATACCTCAGCCGCGCATTCTCGCAATCCCGGGTCTTCGATCGCGCCCCCGGGACGATCTTCGCTGGAAAATCCTCCCATTGGCAGGAGAATCTCGCAATGTGCTCTTGAGCAGTTCAGATCGGTCGCCAACGCGCGCGCCGCCCTGACGATTTCGCTCTCGTTCAGCTTGACATGGGTAAAATGGCTGGAATGTCGATAATGGGCACGTACGCGCCAGGACCGAGGCAGCGTTTTCGGAGTACCGCCATCCAGGAAGTTGAGCGCTCCTGGAACAACTATTCGAGGAAGATCACGGCCACAGGTGAATCGCTCGGGCATCGGGGTATGGCTTCCCGCGACATGCATGCGGACGATTTCGTTGACCGTCAGATCGATCATGCCCGCAAACATCCCCTCGCGGGCGAATCGTACCAGCGCTGCGCCGCCGAATCCCGACGCATGGAAGGTCGCTGTCTCGTGTCCGGCAGCCCGCAGCAGTCGTATGGTTTTTTCCCCGGCCGCCTGCGTGACCCCAAGCAGCGACACCGCGATTCCCTTGCGGAGCTCGATCCTGCGGATCCGCTCGTCGACGACACTGGCAACCATCACCGCGGTCCGAGCGAATATCTGTCGAAGTGTCGAATTCATTCCCTGGATGTCACAGGGGGACGGGATCAACGTGACCGGGCAGTCCGCAAGATTGCCCCTCGGGTCGAACGGCAAGGTCGTGACCAGGAACTTCGGCAGGTCCAGCGGGAGAGGCCCCATCGCCCGAAAAACCATCTCGCTTCCCGTGCCCCCTCCGACACCGACCACGGCCGCCGGCATGTTCCCCGAAATCGCCTTCGCCGCCCTCTCGGCCCTGTCTCTCATTCGAGCCAGTTTAGCATCCGACGCCATTGCCGTTCCACCGGACCCGAGCGACAGGTCCATCCTCATCACATCGAGACCCTCAGCGATGAGCGCAGATTCCAGGTCAAGAAGTTCTTCGGCCTTGGTCTCGAATGTGCCGAGAAGGACGATACCGGCGCCCATTTATTCAGTCCGGGACCCCGGTTGAGGCCGGTCCGGACCCGAACTGCCATGACCCGGAGGGAACAAGGAATGCCCGGCCGCGCGTTTCTCCGACGAAAGCCTGACTTATCCGGGTTTCGACACGTACCGCGGTCTCCCGGATCGGACCCGAGGTCGAAACCGGACGTTCGACCGCAAATCCCGGCTCCATCATGCGCCCGACATCCAGGAACCGCGTATCTTCGTCAGGCGGCAGTAGATCATGGCTCAAGGACCGGCCTGCCGCGCGAAATTTCATTCATGCCCGTCACTCGATCGATCCGTGGACGGCGACCTGCATCAAATCCGCTTCTGTTGACCGGATGGAACGAAACTGTTCGCGCACGCCGGAATCCGTCAACTCCCGGTAAACGACCAGGACGTCATTTGGCGACTGATCGTCACAGAGATCCTGCATGTGATTCAGTTCCTCCCTGGAAACCGGCAAAGCCGCTTCCACCGAAGGCGCACCGTAGATTTCGACGAAATGCTCGGCCAGGCGTTTCACAAGGGCTTCAAACTCGGGCGGCTCGATCCGGGTCACCGAAACGAGCGATGCCCTGCCAAAGCTGTCAAGGCCCAGCCAACCATTGGTAAATGCCTGCCTGGACTTCCCGGCCAGGTCGTCATCGGTCCAGTTCGAAAACTCGAACCCGCCGCTGATTGCCCACTCGCCCGGTTGGGCCGCACGATGAAAGACATTGTCGTCGCTTTCATCAAACCGAATTGTGCGGGCAAGATTCACCTGTGCATCCAGCCTATTCAAGGAGTCCGGAGAGCGGCAACAGGCGCGTATTCTCGGCCGCCCTGACCAGCATTCCGAACCGTTCGTCGATCCCGACGAAGATACCGGAGATATCGTCTCCGCCATAGGTCAGCGATATGGACTCCCCCATGTCATGGGCCATGGACCGCCATTCCGCATGGAGTGGAGCATTGCCGTCCTCCAGCCACCTGTTGACCCAAGACAGGGTATGTCGCGCCCAGGATTCAAGCAACATGGTCGGGTCGACGTCGCCGCACCCCTCGAGGTAAAGCGCCGTTTGGTCTGGGGTGATCCCAGGAGATTCGGCAACCAGGATAAACGGGACTTCAATCCCGATCACAAGCCAGTCGGGCTCGAGAGAAGGGTCCCTCGTCGATGCGCTTGCCCGAAGTCTCCCGCAGGACGCGCCGTTAACCCGTATTCCTCCGCTCCACTCCAGGTGAACCGCGACCTCTGGAGGTGCGAGCGCACCGAGAGCATTGCTGAAACCGACACCGCACGCGCACCACATCGCCATCGCGTCCTCCAGCGCGTGTTCCGGTCCGAAGATGATCGATGCGCGCAACCGATCGATGAAGACACCATGGACGACAGTCCCGGCGTCGCAACCGAGCGACGCCATAGAAACCGCCTTTTCGAAGGGGTCAACCGCAGCGGAAACTGCCATCGGAGTCAGGAGCGGTGGCAGTACGGGGTCGGCGCCAGGAGTCATCAACCGAGTCCCCGGCCGACGAGCTTGTCCGCGAGGCCGCGAAAAATACCTGCCTGGGAAGACCCCGGGCTGGAAATCACGATCGGCGTTCCTCCGTCGGAGGCGCGACGGATGTCAAGATGCAATGGAATCTCGGCGAGAAGGGGCAATCCCAGACGATCGGCCTCGGCCCGAACACCGCCATGGCCAAACACATGCTCTTCGTGGCCACAGTTCGAACAAATGTGGGTGGACATGTTTTCAATCAACCCGGCAACGGGCGTATTCATTTTAGCAAACATGTTCAATGCTTTACGGGCGTCTAACAGGGCCACGTCCTGGGGTGTGGACACGACGAGTGCGCCCGTGACCTCCGCCTTTTGCGTCAACGTCATCTGAACATCACCCGTACCGGGAGGCAGATCGACGATAAGCACGTCGAGCCGACCCCACTGAACCTGGTTCAGCATCTGCTGCAACGCGCCCATCAGCATGGGCCCTCTCCAGACGACCGCCTCATCTTCGCGAACCATGAGTCCGATGGACATCAATGTTACGCCATGGTTCCGAAGCGGCAGGATGATTTTTCCGTCAGGAGACGCCGGCCTGCCGGAAACGCCGAGCATCCTTGGCTGCGAAGGTCCGTAGACATC
Organism: Paracoccaceae bacterium; assembly: GCA_963664045.2. Lineage (GTDB taxonomy): Bacteria > Pseudomonadota > Alphaproteobacteria > Rhodobacterales > Rhodobacteraceae > JAPPHA01. Next base: position 174,766 of record CAXXGT010000014.1, read on the forward strand.
GGCGTCGAGCAGGCCCACCCTACGGCCGGCAACCGCAAGCGCCACTGCAAGGTTGGCCGCGACGGTCGATTTTCCGACTCCGCCCTTGCCTGAGGCAATTGCCAGGATCCTGTCGACTCCGGCGATTCTTGCCGGACCCTGCTGTTGCGCCGCGCCTCTGCCCCCGAGGTCGGGCGGCGGGGGACTCTTGGAGTGGGCAGTCATGACCGCCGAAACACTGTCCACGCCCGGCAGGTCGCCGACCGCCTCTTCTGCCGCCTGCCGAACCCGTTCGAGATCCTTTGCCCTGTCCGGCTCGACCTCAAGCACAAACCGAACCGCGCCGCCCTCAACGCTCAGGGCGCGAACCAGACCAAGATTCCAGATGTCCTTGCCAACCGCGGGATCGACAATCCGGGACAGTACCTCAATGACGGTTTTTCGATCCGCGGTCATGATCAATCAGGTCCGACAATTTGTCCTTCTACCACATGTTCAAGCTCGAGATCATCAATCGTGAGCACGACACGAGCAGAGAATTCCTGGCCCGAGGTTCGTTCCGATCCTGCGTCCCTCATGGCGGCTTCGATTGCCTGTTGAGATGTGACACCTACCCGTTTGAGATACTTGCGCATGGTCATGTTGAATTCTTCGCTCATTAAGCCCTCCGGATGTCGATGGATGACTCGGCAACATAGTGCCGACCTCGCGAAAGTCGAGACAGAACAGCCACCTGCTGGCGATTTCAACGAATGCGGAGCCCGGAAATTCAAGAAAAGACCGCTCCGAAGAGGATTCCGCAATGGCTAGCCCGGGCTGGCGAGGCCGGAGGCGTTGAGTCGTGGTGGTGATATTGACGGACCGCCCCCAGAGACTTAATGATTCTCGTACATGGGGACTGTCGGCCGTCTTTTGTGTAGGATTATCAAGACCGGGATTACGCTCTGGGACAAGTCAGCCGAACGTTACTTCGAATACTCAACCGAACGCCGGTTGCAGCCGCGGCGGTATTTTTCTCGTTCGCATTATCAATGACGCCTTCAGGCCCGGGGCTGGCCGAGGACAACGTCGTCAGGCTTCTGTCGCCCGCGTCCCTGGCAGACGCGGGACTCCTCATGCACATTCTGCCGCGGTTCAAGCTCAAGACCGGCATCGCGGTTACGCATTCGCCCGTCGCTGATCCAATGGCCGACTTTTCGGCGCCGGCACCCGACGAAATCTGGTTTGTGGTCGACACCGGTGACGAAATTGGCGCCGGCAATCTCAGACCGGCGATGGAACGGACCCCGGTGTTCCATCACAGGACAGGTGCGCGCACCTTTGACTATGTTGCCGTTGTTCTCACCGATGGCAGAACCCGCCACGTAGAGGCGTTCATTGACTGGCTGGTTTCAGAAACCGGACGACGAACGATCGCTGCCTTCCAGCCCGAAGACGGCCAGACCTTTGTTCCGGCGGAGGCGGCGATTGAAGAGGTGGCGGACGAATCCCTGCCGGGAGACGCGCTCCTCGGTGAGAAACTCTCACTTGCCCATTGCGGCCGTTGTCACGTTATCAACGAGTCAAATCGCATGGCCGGGTTGGGTTCGACCCCGTCGTTCGGCGCTCTCAGGGCGAACGAAAGCTGGCTTGAACGATTCCAGTCGTTTTTTGCCCGGAACCCCCATCCTTCCTTCACTCAAGTCGATGGAATAACGGAGCCATTCGATATCGCTCGGCCACCGCCGATCGTCCCCGTGGAGATAACGATTGAGGACCTGGAAGCGATCCTGGCCTACGTGAGCCGCATGGAACCGGCAGATCTCGGTGCGCCCGTCCGAATGCAATAATGGGGCGACGGAACGAAGAACTCAGTTCCGGCCCTTTCCATTCATGTAGTCTGCAGTCGTTCGAACAATTGGGCGCTCGCCCATCTGCATCGGGTTTTCCCGAGAATGATACTGCGCCTTGATGCGGCAATCGTCACACATACGGATCAGGCGACCGGCATCGGAAGACGCAAACATCGAATGCTTGCCTTCCAGCCTGGACACTATTCTTTCGACCGTGGACTTGACGCCGAACGGCGCGCCGCATTCGATGCAGGAATACGGCTCTTCCTCTTTCACCACCCGTTGCCCAAGCGCCGCGTCACTGAGGTCGAGCTGAGGCCGGAGCGTAATGGCGTTTTCCGGACAAATATTTGCGCACAATCCGCACTGCAGGCAGGCGTCCTCCTGGAATCGAAGTTGTGGGAGTTCAGGGTTGTCGCCAATCGCTCCGGACGGACACAACGACGCACATGAAAGGCACAGGGTACAGGCTTCCGTGTCCACAACGATCGCGCCGTATGGTGCTCCATCGGGAAGCGCGATCGGTTGTTCCATGTCCGGATTCAATGCCTTTGCCGAGATTCGGGTGACCTCGCGGCGCCCTCCGAGCGGAAATACCGTTTCCGTAATGGGTTCGCCCGCCTCGAACCCGAAAAGGACATCCGACAGTGCCTCCGGATCGAGGACGTCGAGCATTCGAACGCGCGGCCGGTCCATGATCGCGAGCGCAAGCGCGCATTCACGTTCAAGTACACCCCGTTCCGTGTGCGGAGATACCAGCAGGTCGACCGACGCGAACCCCGTCGCAACAGCTGCCAGCATTTCCGCGTGACCGAAACACGTAATCGACTCGATTGCCAGGGGGATGACGGAAGAAGGAAGCCCGCGCCCGTACCGTGCGCAGAGCGAGATCATTTCCGAGCCATGGTCTTCGTCATGAACAAGCAGACGAGGCTGCCTGCCACCGGAATCACGGAATACGCGCGACAGGGTTTCTAGACGGCGAAACAGGAACCCTGCCGGCGGGAGTTCGTAGGAAACGGCTCCTGACGGACAGACGGAGGAACAGGCACCGCAACCGGCACAGATCATCGGATCGACGGCCACGTAATCGCCGGCCGATGAAATCGCGCCTGTCGGGCAGGTATCCAGGCAACGCGTGCAGGCGGTTTTCTGTGCACGCGAGTGCGCACAGAGATGCTGATCGAAACTCACGTAGAGCGGTTGTTCGAACATCCCGGTCAGATGCGATATCTCGAAGACGACGCGCTGAACGGCAAGTGGGTCACCCGGGTCTGCCCTCAGGTAGCCTTCCCGTTTTCGCGGTGCGGGAAACAGCGGCGGTTTCCCGCTCAGGTCCAGGATCAGGTCGCACTCCGATTGGCTGCTCGCCACCGCCTCGCCCAGAACGAAATCACCACGTCCGCCCGGCTGCAGCTGTTGCAGGTTGCGAATGCCGACCTTGAAATTCCCCAGGCTTCCGCTCGCCCCGGAAAGCTCGCCCCGAACGACCTCGAACCGCCGGTCGGGTGGAATGTCTGCGTTCCCCTCAACCAGAACGGTTACCCCAAGAACCTCGCACAGTTGCAGGGCCGCCGGAAATGCCATGTCCGGCGATCCCAGGATCAGGCAGAGTCCCTCCGACTGGACGTCAATCGACTTGACAGGCGGCACTTCCAGCAAAGTGTCGGCTATAATCGCCGCCATCTTCGGGCCGGTTGCCGACTTGTCGGCAGTCCAGCCGGCCCGGTCCCGAATGTCAACGTAGCGTGGCGGTTCGACGTCAAGTTCCGCAGCCAACTCATCGAAAACCGCGGTTTCTTGCTGGCAAGCAAAAATCGAGTCTCCCTTGCCCATGAGTTCTGCCGCCGCCGAGAGGTCCCGGGTACACAGTGCCGTATGGACTCGTGAACAGGAGATGCCACAGTTACTCTCGATAAGTTTTCGATCGACAGTTTGCGTTCCTTCGCAATCGCAAAGAACTAGTTGTTTGGGCATTTCCACATCTGCGCACAGGAATTTTGGGGAAGCGGCTCGTCCAGGTCGACTTGCCGCTCGAATCTGACCCTACGATGCTTTCACGTTTTTTGTTTCCAGTAAAGTCGAACAGGATCCCGGGGAGGAATTGTCGTTCGGCGGCTTGACCAATCGGTCTCTGTATTGTGCTGGTTTCCGGTTGCGGTTCAGGGCAGTTTCTCCTGACGTACTCCGAGACAGGACCAGTCCGCTTCCACGTGGGGGTACCAGTGACGAGGGTGTTCAACATCGATGTCCTTGCGTAAAGACCAGGTAGCCAGTGATTGTCCCCGGATGCCCGAACGGTACTGATCAAGCCGGGATATTCCGGCGTTGTGCTGATTGCCGGTTTGATTCCCTGATGTTTGGCGCGTGCGCGCTTTGATACGCGTTCAAGGTTCGCAGGAATTTTGCTCGCGGCTCTTGGCTTTGGCGCGTGAATTGCCGTTGCTCGGCCGTACTGGTCTCCTGGAGCCCCGCATTTCGAACCGGGGTGTCGGTTCCCCCAGGGCCTGCGCCTTTTCGAAAGTGGGGGCTTTTGCTGCCTCGTGATTTTCATCGCAGCAAATCAATGCTTCCCCATACTCTTGCGGCTATGTTTAGGCCTTCGCGAATACGCGCGGCAAATACCTCAGGCGCTTTGCAGATATGCCAAGAGCGAAGCTCGAATGCTCGTCCGAATACCAGGTCATTGAATGCTGGGTCATTGTAGGTCGATTGCGGATCACTCCAGTGCAAGGTTCCATTTTCCTCGCCAACAATGTCTGCGTACATGTCGTTTTCACGGCGATAGACTCCAAGATTTGGCATGATGCATTCCCCAACGGCACCTTCCGAGGGCTCGTTGCGAAACAGGCGAATCGTTTGATCGTTGACGGATTCCACTTGAGGATGGTGGCCAGATTCGGATGAGGCGCATCGTCGGCTGCCATAGCAGGTCGATCTCCTCTTGGGCTCGTCGCATTGGCTGGCGTCAATTCCCGGCGTAGATGCCGACGCCGAATACGTAGCCGTCATGGCGCACCACCCAACTCGACTTGTTCTCAACTTCGCCGGTAGCAGGGTTCAGCCATCGGTAGTCCACCCACACACCATGTTCGTCGGCGGTCTCCCACATTTCCTCGCCGTGCCGCTTACCGGTCTCGTCCACGAAGGATGCGGCCGGCGTGCCCAGCAGTGACAGGTCGGTGGCATGGGCGGCAAGGAACGAGTCAGGGCCAGCGACGAAGATATAGAGGTCGCGGTCCAGGAACTCCGGCGCCGGATCGCCATTGAACTTTGCCAGCGCTGCCTCGGCCCCCATCTCGTCGTAGTAGGCGATGGCGCGGGCCACCATAGCCTGGGCTTCCTCGGCCGTGCCCCGGAGTTCGTCGGCGTCGGCCGACACCGCCAGGAACAAGGCCGTCACGAAAGATGTCATGCACTTCATGGGATTCTCCCAAATTTCAAAGGTCAACAAGGTTGGCGCCCCGCCGGAGAACTACCAGCCCGACTGGCTTGGGGGACACTTCTGCAACCACATCTTCGTTGTGCGGCGTAACGCTGGCAAGTGTTGTTTCTTACTTTTTGTCAGCCCAGAGTTCCCGGATTATCCCAACTGGGAACCACCAAGATCCCCCGGGTCAATTGGCATAAGGACCCCGAAGACCACGTCAGCGGAGGCATTCCAACTCGGCCAACGCAGATCAAAAATGAGACCTGTCAGCGATGAAACTCCGGGGATTTTGGTGGTGCGCATCACAGTACACGACGCACTTGAATTGAGAGGCGAAAAGGATTCGAGTTGAGGACTCTCGCAAGGTCTTCAACACGAAGGATTTTCGCGATGTTCGGATGTCTCCTCGCCTCTCTGATGAGCACTCGACAACCGCTTTTTGATGTGAGCAAGACGAGGCTCGCAACACTGTCGGTCCTGCTCGTTGGCCTGGCAAACTGTCGGACCGTGAATTCGAGCCACCTTGCGACGCAGTTCCCGGGACCTGCCCTGCACGCATCGAACTATCGACGGCTTCAGCGTTTCTTTCAGTATGTCCGTCTTGATGGTGATGTGGTCGCGGTCCCGGTGGTGCGCATTCTCGGTCTTGCGGGTCTGAAGGTCCTGGCCCTGGACCGGACCAATTGGACACTCGGCTCATGGGACGTGAACATTCCGGTTCTGGCCATCGTGACGCAACGGTTCCGCGTGCCGCCGATGTGGAGCCTGCTCGAGCATGGGGGCAACTCGTCAACGGCGCAACGCATCGCGTTGATGCGGCGTTATCTGCACCTGTTCGACCCATCCTCGATTGACGCCCTGCGCGCCGATCGGGAGTTCGTCGGTGCACGATGGCTGGAATTCCTCAATGAATGCAATGTCCCGTTCTGTGTCCGGTTGCGTGAAAACCTGCAGGTCCGCACCGAAGACGATGGGATGCCGAGGCAGTTCCGCACACTGGTGCACAAGAGCCCCAGAGGCAGCAGACGCACCTGAACCGGCTGGCTGAGCACCATGGCAGGGGAGCAGGAAAACCGGCCGAAGTTCGCGGCGAAGCGGATCCGGGGAAATGAGAGCCTCATCATCGCGACAAACCTTGAGACCCCCCGAAGTGCACTGCGCCTCTATCGTCGTCGCCGGGGCATCGAATGCTTCTTCCCGGATGCCAGGACCCGTGGTCACAACATCAGGGCCGAAGTCAATGGATGAACATGGCACATCGATCAATGAAAGCCACTCACCTTATCACGTGGTTTGACTTTGCGCACAGGATCCTGGGAAGGCCGCCACTATTGGAGCTTGATGACCAGGAAAACGCCGAGCATTCCCCACGAATTCCGCGTGCGCCGACCAATTTCTGCGTCATTTTGATAACTGACAAAAAGACTCAGCAATCGACAGTACAGCCTTCTGTTTTTGTTGCTTCCTTTTGCCAAATTCCGCTAGATTTGCAGTATGAAACTTCAACCCGAGAGTTCTCCTGCCTCTCGTCGCAAATCGACACGGGATCCAGAGCCTGAACGGCAGGCAGTAATGCCGATTGGAGTGGTCATCAGGGTTTCACCCGGGGTCACCCGCTGGGCGAAATGGAACCACAAGGTTGTTGGCGTTTTACCAGGTTGCGGAGACGCGAACTGGAGAGAAATCCGTCGTGACGGCAACGTGGTGGATTATCACGCCGGAACCCTTCCGCTGGAAATCTACCGCTCGGATACGGAAGCCTACAAGCAGGGCCTGTCCGCCCGCACCCCATCTCTCTTTGTCGTCATGCGTCAAGGTCATTCCCATCGGAACGACTCTTCGCCGGATCTTGAGCTGACTCTCGTGACGGCGTCTCCGTTTGAGGCGCAGGACTACATGGACAGCGGTGAGGAAGTCGTTGAACCCGTCCCGATGCCGCCGGCCGTCATTGCCTGGATCCGGGACTTTTCCGATCTTCACCACAAGGAAGAAGTTTTCTACAAACGTCAGCGCGACAAGATACGTGTCGATCTCAAACAGGACGGCATCGGCGATTCACGCATCTGCCAGGCAACCGATGTCTATCGCGCGCCGAGGAGAACGCAGAGGGGAATCCCGTCGTCAGCTACAGGCGAGACAATCCATTGACGCGTCAGGAAACAACAGACTTCTGGACCCGCCGAAAGGCTGCCGTCGCCGTTGAGAATGCTCAGGAGGCAGAGCGGGCCCGGCGAGTTGCCACGGACGTCGAATCGGACGCGGGGGATCAATCCCTCGATGACCGTTCCGAGGCCGAGGTTCTCCAACAACTCGACCTTCCTGATCCGGACACCCTTGGGCCGGGAGACGACTTCTCGGCCTTCATGAAGTCGGCAGTCCCCGAATCCATTCGCCGGCGGGCCCTGCGAAAGCTCTGGCTGAGTAATCCTGTCCTGGCCAATCTCGACGAACTGGTCGACTACGGCGAGGACTTCACCGACGCGGCGACCGTCGTCGATAACCTGCAGACTGCATACCAGGTCGGGAAGGGCATGCTGCGTCATGTCATGGCAGAAGACGAAGCGGAGGCGGAGCCGGAACCCTTGCAGGAAGAGATCGCCGACGGCGAACCAGGGGAGAATATCTCCGCAAACGCGGAGGTGGAACCGGAAGTGGAATCGCCGGAACCCTGGCACGGGGACCAAGCCGAAGATCACGATGATCTGATCAGCCTGGTGGAACCGGAGGCCCGGGAGGTCCCGCGCAAGCATGGTTTCCCGGCAGCTCACCGAAGAATGAGATTCAGGATAACGGCATGACCGACGAAGTCCTGACCGATACGGAATTTGTTGACGGCAACGAACGGGTCGACGGCAAGGATGCAGTATTCGACATTGAGCCCGAAGACAGAATGCGCGCGGAACTTTATGATTTTCTCGCTGCGCTTCTTGCCCGGCCGCCGGATGCCAAGCTGCTGGAAAAGGCTGGAGCACTGAAAGGCGACGATTCGGAGCTCGGCAAGGCAATCAACGTTCTTGCCCGGATAGCCCGTTCGACCACGGCTGCATCCGTGGAACGGGAGTTTCACGCCCTGTTCATTGGGCTCGGCCGCGGAGAGCTCCTGCCGTATGCCAGCTATTACATGACGGGCTTCCTCAATGAAAAACCGCTGGCGACGCTGCGCAAGCAATTGCCTGAGTTCAGGATTACCCGGGCTCCGGACGTCTTCGAACCCGAGGACCAGATTGCCAGCCTGTGCGAGGTGATGGCCGTCCTGATCACGGGAAGGTTTGGACAACCGGCCAGCCTCGCCCGCCAGGGCGAGTTTTTCAACCGGAACATCGGAACCTGGGCAGAACATTTCTTTTCGGATTTGGAACGCGCGAAAAACGCGGTGTTCTTTGCTCCGGTCGGAACGACCGGCCGGCTGTTCATGAACATCGAACGCGAAGCGTTCCGAATGACCGCGGGGTAACCCGCATCAACCGGTCGGCACTCCGTGCCGATCACAAACAGAAGGAGATCGGCCATGAGTCAAGAAAACCAGGCGACTGAATCCAGCCGCCGGGATTTCCTGAAACTTGCGTCCGTGTCCGCTCCAGCGGCGGTTGCCGTTGCCGTGAGCGGCCAGGAGGCGGTGGCAGAAGCCCCTGACCTGGCAGGCGAAGGCCTGCGCGATACGGCACATACCCGTGCCTACTTCGAAACCGCCCGGTTCTGACCGGACGGTTTCACACGGTTTCCGGCCCACCGGTTGCGAGACGCCCACCGGGTCGGGGATTATCAACCAACCAAGCAAGGCCGGCCTTGTGGCCGGTTGAAGCAAGGAGACAAGGATAATGTTAAGGAAAAAGACCAACGGGGTAGCGAGACGCCCCCAACGGACAGGACTCCTTTCCAGTATCTCTGAGACAACGGTCGACCGCCGTACATTCCTTCGGGGCTCGGGACTCGCCATTGGCGGCCTCGCAGCGATCGGGGTAACAGGCGGTACTGTCGCGCAAGCGGCTACCGGCGCCGGAATGGGCGCCGTAGAGACCGTCAAGTCCGTCTGCACGCACTGTTCCGTCGGTTGTTCGGTCATTGCCGAAGTCGACAACGGTGTCTGGATCGGACAGGAGCCGGGCTGGGACAGCCCGTTCAGCCTCGGAGCGCACTGCTCCAAGGGTGCTTCGGTCCGTGAACACGCGCATGGCGAACGCCGTCTCAAGTACCCGATGAAAAAAGTCGGTGGAGAATGGATTCGGATCTCCTGGGAAGATGCCATCAATGAAATCGGCGATGGCATGATGAAGATCCGTGCGGAAAGCGGTCCAGACTCGGTGTACTGGCTCGGGTCGGCAAAGCACAACAACGAGCAGGCCTACCTGTTCCGCAAGTTTGCTGCCTACTGGGGATCGAACAACGTCGATCACCAGGCCCGGATCTGTCACTCCACGACCGTTGCCGGGGTTGCCAATACATGGGGCTACGGCGCCATGACCAACTCCTACAATGACATCCACAACTCCAGGGCAATCTTCCTCATTGGCGGCAACCCCGCCGAGGCGCACCCGGTTTCGCTCCTGCACATCCTTCGTGCAAAGGAGCAGAACAATGCGCCGCTGATTGTCTGCGACCCGCGTTTCACGCGGACCGCTGCCCATGCGGACGAATACGTTCGTTTCCGTCCGGGCTCGGATGTCGGGCTGATCTGGGGAATTCTCTGGCACATCTTCGACAACGGCTGGGAGGACAAGGAGTTCATCCGGACCCGCGTCTGGGGAATGGACCAGATTCGAACCGAAGTCGCCAAGTGGACCCCTGAGGAAACCGAAAGGGTCACCGGTGTGCCGGGCAGCCAGCTGCGTCGGGTCGCACGGACCATGGCCAACAATCGGCCGGGAACCGTGATCTGGTGCATGGGTGGAACCCAACACACGAACGGCAACAACAACACCCGGGCCTACTGCGTGCTTCAACTCGCGCTTGGCAACATGGGCACGACTGGTGGCGGAACGAACATTTTCCGCGGCCATGACAATGTCCAGGGTGCGACCGACCTCGGTGTTCTCAGCCATACCCTTCCGGGTTACTACGGCTTGTCTGCCGGTGCGTGGGCTCATTGGGCGCGCGTCTGGGGAGAAGAACTTGATTGGTTGAAAGGCCAGTTCGCGACAACAACGGGGGCCGACGGCAAAGAGAAGGCGCTGATGAACCTTTCGGGGATTCCTGTCAGCCGCTGGATCGACGGTGTTCTGGAAGACCCGGCCAATACGGATCAGCCAGACACGGTTCGTGCCATGGTGTTCTGGGGCCACGCCCCAAACTCCCAGACCCGCCTGAAGGAAATGAAGACAGCCATGGAAATGCTGGACATGCTGGTCGTCATCGACCCATATCCGACTTTTTCGGCAGTCCTCAGTGACAAGCAGGACGGGATCTATCTGCTTCCGGCGGCAACCCAGTTCGAAACCCGCGGTTCCGTAACCGCTTCGAACCGGTCGCTGCAGTGGCGCGACAAGATCGTCGATCCGGTGTTCGAGAGCTTGCCTGACCATGTCATCATGGCCAAGTTCGCGAACAAGTTCGGCTGGGCTGACCGTTTCTTCCGCAATATCGAAATGGAAGATGCTGAAACGCCGAGTGTCGAAAGCATCACCCGGGAGTTCAATCGCGGCATGTGGACGGTCGGTTACACCGGCCAGAGCCCGGAACGCATCAAGCTCCATATGGCCAACCAGCACACTTTCGATCGCACGACGCTACAGGCGGTTGGAGGCCCGGCAGACGGGGACTTCTACGGAATGCCCTGGCCATGCTGGGGGACGGCCGAGATGGGGCATCCGGGCACGCCGAATCTCTACGACATGTCAAAACCAGTATCCGGAGGTGGGCTCACCTTCCGGGCCCGATTTGGTGTCGAAAGGGATGGCGAGAACCTGCTTGCCGAAGGCGTCCACTCGGTGGGATCGGATATCCAGGACGGCTATCCGGAATTCACCATGCAGATGCTGATGGATCTCGGCTGGGATGGCGAACTGACCGATGCAGAACGTGCGGCAATCGATGCTGTCGCGGGACCGAAGACCAACTGGAAGACCGACCTTTCGGGCGGAATCCAGCGCGTGGCCATCAGCCACGAGTGCGCGCCTTTTGGTAACGCGAAAGCCCGGGCCGTGGTCTGGAACTTCCCGGATCCGATCCCGTTGCATCGTGAGCCTCTGTACGCTCCCGATCGCCAGCTCGTCGCTGACTACCCGACTTACGAAGACCGCAAGTTCTATCGTCTGCCAACCTTGTATGCCTCGATCCAGAAACAGGACTTCTCCAAGGATTATCCATTGATCCTGACGTCCGGTCGCCTGGTTGAGTACGAAGGTGGTGGCGATGAAACCCGGTCAAATCCGTGGCTTGCTGAGCTTCAGCAGGACATGTTCGTCGAAATCAACCCGCGTGACGCGAATGATCTCGGCGTTCGGAACGGATCGCAGGTCTGGGTAGAAGGTCCGGAAGGCGCACGGGTCAGGGTCATGGCAATGGTCACCGAACGTGTCGGAGCCGGCGTGACATTCATGCCATTCCACTTCGGCGGGCATTTCGAGGGCGCCGACCTCAGGCACAAGTATCCTGACGGTGCGGACCCTTACGTGCTTGGTGAGGCGTCCAACACGGCTCAGACCTACGGGTACGATTCCGTTACCCAGATGCAGGAGACCAAGACCACTCTCTGCAAGATCTACAACGCTTAAGGAGGCTTGAGAAAAATGGCACGAGCTAAATTTCTCTGTGATGCCGAACGCTGCATTGAGTGCAACGCCTGCGTAACCGCGTGCAAGAACGAGCACGAGGTTCCCTGGGGGATCAATCGCCGTCGTGTTGTCACCATTGGTGACGGCTCGCCCGGCGAGCGGTCAATCTCGGTTGCCTGCATGCATTGCTCGGACGCACCATGCATGGCGGTATGCCCGGTCGACTGTTTCTACCAGACAGACGACGGTATCGTGCTGCACTCCAAGGACTTGTGCATAGGCTGCGGCTACTGCTTCTATGCCTGTCCTTTCGGCGCGCCACAATTCCCGCAGGCCGGGAACTTCGGCAGCCGTGGCAAGATGGACAAGTGCACTTTCTGCGCAGGTGGGCCTGAAGAGACCCATTCGCTGACGGAATTCTCCAAGTATGGAAGAAACCGTATCGCAGAAGGCAAGCTGCCGCTTTGCGCCGAAATGTGCGCAACCAAGGCCCTGCTGGCCGGCGACGGCGACATCGTTTCCGATATCTATCGCGAACGTGTCGTTGCGCGCGGGTTCGGCTCTGGCGCCTGGGGCTGGGGTACAGCGTACGGACAAAAGGGCGGCTGATGCCGCAGGCCGGGACCTCAAATGGTCCCGGCCCAATCAAATTTCGTTAACAGGGTGGTCAGACTGTACTGCCCTGTTACATTATGCTGGATTGACCGGTAATTTATATCTCAAAAGGTAAACGTCATGGCCGTACGACCAGCAAACACAGTTTCATTTCTTTTGATAAGCCTGATTTGCCTGTGCATCGGATCGACAGGCGCAATCGGACAGGGCGCGACCGATCGTTCGGTTACAGGAGGCGCCCAGACTCTCGAGGATATCCTGGCAAGGCAACAGGGAAAGAGTATTGACGACCAGTTCCGCCGCGGCGCCCTCGGGAATCCCGAGGCGGCCCAGGACATTTCGTCGCAGCTCGGCACGCTCGGCGGTGTGTCGAATTCCGAGATCTTCAGGGCGCTGCGCTACGGGCAATCCTCGATCACCGTATCGTCTGCAGGCCCCGCCGCCGAGGTGGTTATCCAGGACGGCGGTATGCGTTGGCTGCAGCTACGCCGGGGCGCCCTCGCAGAGTATGGAGGCAACCTTCTCATCTTGACTCTGATTGTCCTGGCCGTGTTTTACGCGATGCGGGGCAAGATTCGTATCGATGGCGGATTGACCGGCATCAAGATCGTCAGGTTTTCGGCGCTCGAGCGGTTCGGTCACTGGCTGTTGGCCGGTTCGTTCATACTTCTCGGGCTCACGGGCCTTCTGACCCTGTTCGGCCGAACGGCGATCATTCCGCTGATCGGGAAGGACGCCTTTGCTCCGGTCGCCCTGGCCAGCAAGTGGATTCACAACAACGTGGCCTGGGCATTCATGCTCGGGCTGATCATCGTCTTCCTGTTCTGGATCATCGAAAATTTCCCGAATCGCCACGACGTCAAATGGCTGCTTCATGGCGGCGGGCTTTTCTCGAAAGGGGTGCATCCTCCTGCCCGAAAATTCAACGCGGGCCAGAAGATCATCTTCTGGATCGTCATCATCTTCGGTGTTTCGATCTCGGCGTCAGGACTATCTCTGCTGTTCCCGTTCGAACTGCCAATGTTTGCCTCGACATTTCATCATCTCAACGAAGCCGGCATTCCGCAGGCAATTGGCATGGGAACCTTGCCGGAAGAACTCACGCCGCATGAAGAAATGCAGTATGCCCATCTCTGGCATTCGATCGTTGCATTTGCATTCATGGCCGTCATTCTTGCCCATATCTACCTCGGTTCCGTCGGCATGCAGGGCGCATTCGACGCAATGTCCACGGGCGAAGTCGATCGTCAGTGGGCGAAGGAACATCATGGTATCTGGATCAAGGAACTTGACGGCAAGGCCGCGGGTGGAGCACAACCGGGAGAAACGGGAAAAGCTGCGGCGGCTGAGTAAACCAATTTCGAGAGGACGTTGAAATGAAAACGATGATCGTTGCTTTCATCGCCGTCTTTGTCATCGCGATCGGTGCGGACTACGCACTGGATTTTTCCGGGTTTTCAACCGAAGACCGCACGTCGGGCGATGCCGTGCGCCTCGACTAAAGAGCATTCTGGAAACGACCGGCCCGTTTTGAGCGTTGCAGACCACCTTCCGCGGGCAACAAGTACTTGATGAATCCCGGGACTTTCGGGGTTGAAGCGGCGCTTCAAGCGCAGACACCCTTTGTCGGCCAGACCATCGGAACTTCGGGATGGGTCTGCATTGACCAGGGCATGATCGACCTCTTCGCGGAGTCGACCGACGATCACCAGTACATTCATGTCGATCCGAACAAGGCGAGCCGTTGTTCACCGTATTCCGGAACCGTCGCACACGGCTTCCTGACCTTGTCGCTTGCGAGCCGATTTTCCCGTGAGGCCCTCGAACCGGTTCCTGGCCAGATCGCCGGTCTGAACTACGGCCTTGACAAGGTGAGATTCATCAGCCCCGTCCGTTCAGGTGATCTGGTTCGCGGTCACTTCCGCCTGAAATCCGTCCGGGTCCATCGTCAGAACGGCCTTCTCCGGACCCTTGGGCTGGAGGTCGAAATCAAGGGCCGAACGAAACCGGCACTGGTCGCGGATTGGCTGATAATGGGATTGTTCGAGCGATCGACTTGAATCCGACTCCGGCAACCTGGCCCAGTTCAGGACGCGATGGGCGCTGCGACGCTCGCGATCATTCACCGATATCGATGTAGACTTCCCCATTCCGAACCTCGACTCTGTAGGTCTTCAGGGCAACGCAGGCAGGTGTCCGCAAGACTTCCCCGGTTCGGTAATCGAACTGCCCGTTATGGCCGGGACACTCGATGATATTGTCCATGACAAGGCCATCCGCCAGATGAACCTTCTCATGAGTGCAGTGACCATCGGTGCAATAGAAGTCGTCGTCGGGGCTGCGGTAAATTGCATAGGAACCGGTACCGTGGTCGAAACGGATCAGGTCTTCGGTTTCCACGTCGTCGCAGGCACATGCCCTCAACCAGTTAGCCATCTCAATTTCCTTTCTTCACGCCGTGAGGCTCAATGCATGGCGCGGGGTTCCCGGCGTTGGCAGAGCGCCTGGCGGCGGCTAGCGTTCCTCAACGCGGCGATTGTCCGATTGCCACCGGACAATGGCGGGAATGATCACCCGACAAACTGCCATAGCGACGGATTTGCGCGAGGACAATCTCTCTTGATTTCCTCGTACAGGGCAGGGAGCGCATAATAGGGGACCATGGGAAACATGTGGTGTTCCACATGAAAGTTCATGTTGGAATAGATAAACCTGAAGAAGGGATTCAGGTAGACCGTGCGCGAGTTGACCCGGTGGTCCGGGACATCTTCGGCGAGGCCAACGTGCTGGGTCGTTGCCAGAACGTGATGTACCCAGGACCCGTAGAACGTCGGCAGTCCGACCAGCATCACCGGGATCCAGGAGGCAGAGACCAGCGAGGCCAGGACAACGAGTGCGTACATCGACAGCTGGATGCGGGACGCCCAGAAGGCCGTTCGCCAGTCGGAAGCCGGAAGAAACGTCATTTCGTCCCTGGTCAGACAACCGAATGACAACCTGATCATCTTGCCAAACTCCGTCAGGAGTTCCGGAACGTAAAGGAGATTCAGGATCCATTGCTTGATCCCTGGCGGGCGAGGAAAGGCAATCTCGGGGTACCTGCCGACAACGACAGTCTCGGTATGGTGGCTCGCGTGGCTCCACTGCCACAGGTAGGGATTACGAAACGACATGAACGCGGCGAGTTGATAGAACGCCTCGATGAGCCAAGGGTTCTGAATACTGTCCCGTGACTCAGTTCGTGCCAGCGGCTATCGCCGCCGGAGCCGTAAAATACTCCGTACAGGATGACGACCGGTACGACCCAGGCGCTGCCCCACAAGCCCACCATGAGGGATCCGAGCACGGCCATGCACCCGATCCAGATTCCGAAATTGATCAAGGGCGGCTTGTCGCGTCGCTTCTTTAACTCCTTCAGTCGTTTTCTCGGGACAGGGGTCGTGTAGTTGTCTGAAAACTCGAAACCCGTTCCTGCACTTTTCCGGTGAGGCTGTAATCATGTCAGTGGCGGCGAGGACATTGCAGGCCTCCATGTACTATCGGATCCGATTATTTTTTCGATTGATTCGAAGGCGTCAACAAATTGGTGATAGATTTTATCAAAACTGTCATTCTGAAGACGAACACTCTGATAGATTTCGTCAGGAGCCCTCATGAAACGTGCAACCATGGCAGACGTCGCACGGGTGGCGGGTGTCGGCATCGCCACGGTCGACCGTGTCCTGAACAACCGGGCGCCAGTTGCGGAGAAACGTGCAATTCGCGTTATGGAGGCGGCGGAGCGGGTCGATTATCACGCACAGGGCCTCCTTCGACGCCGTATCGAGGAGATGGCACCGGCCAGGACGCTTGGGTTTGTCCCGTAAAACCAGGAAAAATGGCTTTACCGGAAGCTTGGTGCTGCTCTCTGCGACAAGGCGGCTGGATTGCGTGATATTCGTGCCACCGTCGAGATCGATTTAGTCAGGCACCTCTCCCCAGACGATTTATCGGCGGCCATCGCTGACCTGCGTGGACGTGTCCATGCGATCGGCGTGGTTGCGATCGATCACCCCCTGGTCCATCGAGCGATTTTCGATTGCGTCCGTGACAACGTTCCCGTGTTGTCGATGCTTTCCCGCATCAACTCTCCGGACGTCGCGGGCTATGTCGGTATTGACAGACGGTCAGCCGGCCGCACGGCAGGATGGATGATGGCGCGATGCGTAACGGCGCCTGGCCTGGTCGGAATCCTGATCGGCTCGCATCGCTATATCGGTCAGGAGGATCGGGACGCCGGGTTTCGCAGTTACATGCGCGAGCATGCTCGGGGCCGGCGACTGCGAGATACTTTCGTCTATCTTGACGATGCGCGTGTCGCCTACGAGGCCGCCTCGAAATTGATCGGCTCTGTCCCTGACCTCGTCGGCATCTACCATTGCGGTGGGGGGAATCAGCGGTGTCGTACGCGCACTTCGAGAAACGGGGAACGACATTGTCTACATTTGTCACGAAAATACTCCGATCGCGAGGAATGCCTTGCAGGAAGGTCTGGTCGACGTCATCCTTTCGACACCGATCGAAAAGGTCGCTGAGTGCACGGTTGACCGCATACGCTCGTCACTTCTCGGGCGCCCCTCGGAGTCGCCCCACCTGGACTTCAGAATCTACACATCTGAAAACATCCCGTAGCCTGATCCCTTGCCCGAATCGACGCTCGGTCAGCGTGTTCGGGCGTGACTTTCCGGGTTGCCAACTCCTTTGCCGAGCGAGATTCGCTCTTCACTTCGGTCGTAGCACCTGGTTGTCTTGGTTATTGCACGGCCAAGCGGGAGGTGGCCACATCGACCTGCGTCCCCAAGTTCTTGAGGGAGATCGTGCTGTCAGTTGCCGGGAACGAGTGGTTGCCGACATTTGGCGTGATTGTATCCCGGCATTCGATGGTTGCATGTACTCCATCTGTCCGTAACCGCCAGAACATGGCGACGGCCTTTTCCCGAACGGAATTCGGTCCAATCTTCGCTGATACTGCCCGGTCGCTCATGGCAAATTCCAGGGTCCTTGAGCCCAATTTTGCCTGTTTTCCGCAATTGGTCATGTGGACCTCACAAGCGTTCTTCGGATATTGAGCTCGACTCATGGATGACTGAATGACAGGACGCGAAACGCAAATTTGGACCAATCACCAATCCAGGTGAATGGTCTACCGTCGCAGGCAAATCCCGATCATGCCACGTCGACGACGTGGCCGGTCTGGAGAAAACAAGAGGTTTGAAATGAAACGAGCGGGCGTGATCGGACTTGGCGATATGGGCAGCGGTTTGGCCAGAAACCTGATTGCAAACGGATTCGAAACCACCGGGCTGGACATCAGCCGTGTCCGAATGGAAGCCATTGCGGAGATGGGAGGCACAGCTGCCAAATCCGTTGGCCAGGTTGGTGCGAACGCCGATGCGGTTTTTGTCATGGTGATGAACGGAGATCAGGCCAAGGCCGTTATCTGCGGCAACGAAGGCGTGGCCGCCAGTCTGCCTCCGGGCGGGGCGGTTATCCTGACCGCGACCATCAAGCCACGCGAGGCAAGGGAAATCGCCGAGGCACTCGCAGAAACCGGCGTGCACCTGATCGACAGTCCCGTATCGGGCGGTTTCCCCGGCGCGCAGAACGGAACCCTGACCTTGATGGCATCTGCGCCCGATACCGTGCTGGACACGTTCGAGCCGCATATGGAAGCGGTTTCGGCAGTCATTCACCGTGTCGGCACCGAACCCGGCATGGGCCAGACAGTCAAGGCCTGTCTGCAGACACTGATCGGATCGATCTTTTCCGCCACGTTCGAGGCCTCCGTATTGGCCGCCAAGGCAGGGGTCGAAGGAGACGCCCTGCTCAAGGTGTTTTCAACGTCCGCCGCCGGGTGCAGTTGCGCAAATACGGCCCTTGAAGCGATCATTGACCGTAAGTTCACCAACACCGGCAGCGGTATCGGCACCATGCACAAGGATCTCACCATCTCGCTCGATCTCGCAGAGGAGCTGGAGGTTCCGATGCATACGGCTGCAACCGCCATGCAGATCTTTCACGCCGGAAAGAGCAGGTTTCCCGATGGCGACAATTGGGCTTGCACGAAAGTCATCGAGGAAATCGTCGGTGTGGAACTCCACCGGGAGGGCCCCCGATGAAACTCGGCGTCATCTGTGACGGCATCAGCCGTAACCTCAGGCACGCGGTCGATGTCATGGATGAATTTGGGCTCGAGTACGCGGAACTCCAGTTCGTCGGGGAAAAGGAAGTAGGAGACCATTCATCGGCCGAGATCTCCGAGATCGATTACCTCCTGCGCGATCGAGGCAAACCGGTTAGCTGCCTGTCGCGGCATGTTTTTGCCGGCCTGACAACTGCCAATGTCCCGGGGGATGAAGAGCACACGAGACACATGGATGCGCTGAAACGCGTCATCGATATGGCGCACCAGGTTGGCAGCCCCCTTGTTCGAATCATGACCAACAAAAAGGAACAAATTCTCTGGGGCCGGAACGGCGCCGAGAAGTGGAATGTCGCCCACGGCGCCTGGGAGAAGACGTTACCGTTGATCGCACCCGCCTGCGACCTGGCGCGGGCTTCGGGCACGATGCTGGTCGTCGAGACCGGAAACGGTACGATGGTCAACTCGAATTACACGGCCCGGAAGCTGATTGATGACCTGGACGCCAGGGACGTGCTCAAGGTCCTTTGGGACCCCGCCAACAACTGCTGGTGCCATGAACACGCTTGGCCGGAAGGTTACGATGAAGTGCGCGGCGGTTACCTGGGGCATGTCCATATCAAGGATGTCCAGGTGGACACGCCACGAGCGACTCTCGAGGTGCGGCGACTGGGTGAAGGTCTGCTTGCAGACCAGTTCGAGCCGTTCGCCGGTGCACTTCGGGAAGATGGATACGAAGGAGTGATCAGTCTGGAAAGCGTTTATCATCCCGGGAACGGTGATTTCGAGGCCGGATTCCGGCTCTGCATCGATCGCTTCAAATCGATCTTCGGATGAATTCATGGAAAGCCTGGCATCTCTGTTCGTGCCAACTTGCCCGAGTGCGGATCTGGTCGGCTCGGAAGCGAGAGCGGACATTCCCCTGATTGATCGCGTTCATGGCCCAACAATCACGAACACCCGCACAACGGTCGGCCGCCAGGCCTCAGACATGTCTTCTACCCCTACAGTTCTTCACCACAGGCATAACCGAGAGGAGCGCAAGACATCCATGGATTCAACCGGGACGCGCGTGGCCTCAACCTGTTGGATCTGCTCCGTGCGATACGTCGCGACCGCCTGTCGCGCGATTGGTGAGAGAACGTCTTACGTCGGCGATTCGACGAAACGGACATTGCCATCGCTCGCGAGGGTTTGTTTCGTTGATTCACTTTACCGTTGCGCATGACCGGAGCCGACGCCAGAGAAATTTCCAGAAAACAAAGACCGTGATCATGTCTGTTCTTACCCTCGACCTCGCCGAGCCGTTCTTTGGTCTTCGCCTCATCTCCGACGAGTCGGAATTCGAGCTGGCGGGAAAGGCCATCCTCCTGAATCTGTCCGAATCCCCCGTGGGAATCAGGAACCAGTCGCTGGGACCACTACAATCGGTTATCGTGACCAACACCAGGATCCGGAACGTTTCCCACGCGGTCGTCGTCGACAGATTCGCCGATTACCCTGACGAGGACGAATTGTTCAGGAACGTGAGGGCGACATGGCCGTCGGCGTTCGATGTCAGGAAGGAAGAACGGCTGCGCGGAATTGCCCACTACATGTCGCCCAAGATCTGGGAAGGTCGTTTCGGGTTCACCATGTACCATTCCGGTTCGGTTCCGCTTAACGTGGGCTTGCATCGCGATCATGCATTCTGCCCCGTTCCCGGGTTTCGCGAGGTCCACACGCAAATCGTCGGTATCGGCAAAATGCAGCAGTGTCGCGAGAACAACCCGTCAACGCTTTTCCTGGAAGAGCCTATGGCGCCAGGCGCGACTCACCGCCCGATGTATGATGAACACGGCAACTACCCCTGGCATCAGTACGAGACAATCACACCATCGATCTTTCTGGCAGTAGAAATGTTGCCGGAGGGTGCGACACCCCCAGCCTGAGGAGTACACATGGCCGAAAGAATGCTTCCTCCCGAGTGGGATCCAGACGGTCCGTTTCCGCGTCTCTCACGTCGATTGCGGCTCGGCGTTGTCGGAGGAGGGCGAATCGCCGGAACGCAAGCGAACGCGGCGCGTCTCAGCGATCGATGGGATGTTGTCGCCGGTGCACTCTCGTCGGACCCCGAGCAGGCACGCGTACGCGGCGAAAGTTCATACCTTGATCCCGATCGCTCGTACATCTCGTTCAAAGAGATGGCCGAGGCCGAGGCCCGTCGACCCGACGGAGTCGACGCGGTCATGGTCACCACCCCAAACCATCTCCACCACGCTGCAACACGCGCATTTCTGGAATCTGGAATCGACGTCCTTTGCGAAAAACCACTCACCAACTCGGTTACGGAAGCGGATGACCTCGTCAAACTCACGAAGTCATCGGGCTGCATACTTGGCGTATGCTATGTCATGTCCTGCTATCCCATGGTCCGGCAAGCCCGCGAAATCGTCACTTCCGGCGCTCTCGGCCGGGTTCAGCAGATTCATGTCGAATTCATGCAGGATTGGATGATTCCCGAAGGTTTCGCGGAGGCACCGCACGTTAAATGGCGGCTTGATCCGACGTTTTCGGGACCTTCGGGCTGTACTGGTGACATAGGCACACATGCCGCACACCTGGCCAGTTTTGTCTCTGGCCTGCCCTTGAGCCATGTCAGGGCCGATTTTCATGTCTGCGGTGCACCGAAGACGCTTGAAGACACCGTTTTCATGGCAACCCGATACGCCGGTTCGGTTCCCGGCACGCTCATGGCAACACGCCTGGCTCCCGGCAACCGGGGCGGATTGCGCCTGAGGGTTTTCGGCTCCGACGCCGGTCTCGAATGGGACATGGAAAAGTGCGAGCAAATCAAGCTCAGCCGCTTCGGAGAACCCGACAGGATCATTAGCCGGGGACATGGCCACGGGGTATCGCCAAGAACGGAACGCCTTTTGCGAACCGCACGCGGGTTTCCGGAAGGATTGATCGAAGCCTGGGCCAATCTCTACACGGAATTCGCCCTTGCCGTCGCCGCAAGGCGTGACGGTTGCGAAATTCCGGAGGGTTGGCTTGAATTGCCCCTGGTCGAAGACGGAACCGATGGCGTTCGGTTCATTATTGCCGCTGTCCGTTCGCACGCATCCGATGGAAAGTGGGAAAAGATCTGATCGCGTACCGTCCGCGTTCGTTTCGGTCCGCGCGGGTGAACGCGGGTTGCGGAACGATCGCTTCAGTTCAAGGCGTTGACTTCGGCATCGATTGCCGACTGCCGTGCGAACGGATCGTCGGCAATCATCAAGTCGGTCGTCTCCAGGCGCTTGATTTCGTCGCGAATTCGCGCCGCTTCTTCGAAATCCAGGTCCTCTGCCTTCTTCAGCATCTGCTGCCGCAGGGCCTCGAGATGGACTTCCAAGTTCGAGCCCACCATCGGAGCTTCTATTGATGCCGTAATCCGGACCTGATCCGTATCGGCCTCGAACAGACCGGCCAGCGCGTCACCGACATTTCTCCGAATGGTCTCCGGTGTTATGTTGTTCCGGACGTTGTACTCGTGCTGTTTTTTTTGTCGGCGTTCCGTTTCCTCGATCGCGCGCTCCATGGAGCCGGTTTTCCTGTCAGCATACATGATGACACGCCCTTCGGCGTTCCTGGCCGCCCGGCCGATTGTCTGGATCAATGATACCTCGGAGCGGAGGAATCCCTCCTTGTCCGCGTCCAGAATGGCAACCAGTTCGCATTCGGGAATGTCAAGACCTTCGCGCAGCAGGTTTATGCCCACCAGAACATCGAATGCGCCAAGCCGGAGGTCACGCAGGATCTCGACCCGTTCGAGAGTGTCGACGTCCGAATGCATGTAGCGAACCCTGATGCCCTGTTCGAACAGGTACTCGGTGAGGTCCTCTGCCATGCGTTTCGTCAGGGTGGTGACGAGAGTCCTGGCTCCCCTTCTGGCGACCTCCCGAACTTCGGCCAACAGGTCGTCAACCTGGGATTCGACCGGCCGGATGCTGACGTCAGGATCTATGAGCCCGGTAGGCCTGATCACCTGCTCGGCGAACACGCCCTCTGTCTGCTCCAGCTCCCATGTCCCCGGTGTTGCCGATACAAACACCGTTCTCGGGCGCATGGCATCCCATTCGTCGAATTTCAGGGGGCGGTTATCGACACAACTAGGCAGGCGGAAACCGTGTTTCGCCAGCGTCGACTTCCTGCGGAAGTCTCCCTTGTACATGCCGTTGAGTTGCGGAACGCAGACGTGGCTCTCGTCAACGAAAACCAGGGCATTGTCCGGAATATACTCGAAAAGTGTCGGCGGCGGCTCACCCGGCGCCCGACCGGTCAGGTACCTGGAATAGTTTTCGATTCCGGAACAACTTCCCGTCGTCTCGATCATTTCCAGGTCGAAGTTCGTTCGTTGTTCGAGTCTCTGCGCCTCGAGCAGGAGTCTCTCGGATTCGAGCTGACTCAGGCGCTGAACGAGTTCCGACTTGATTCCCTTGATGGCCTGCTGAAGGGTTGGCCGCGGGGTCACGTAGTGAGAATTCGCATAGACACGGATATGTTCCAGGACATCGGTGCGTTCGCCGGTCAGGGTGTCAAATTCGGTGATCTTTTCGAGTTCATCTCCGAAAAACGACAACCGCCAGGCCCTGTCGTCAAGGTGCGCCGGCCAGATTTCGAGCGAATCCCCGCGGACTCTGAACGTACCCCTCTGAAACGCGGTGTCGTTACGCCGATAATGCTGGCTGACCAGGCGCGCCAGGACTTGCTGAAGGGCATAGTTCTTGCCCGTTTCAAGGTTTTGAACCATCGCTCCATATGTCTCGAGCGCACCGATTCCATAGATGCAGCTGACGGAGGCAACGATGATCACGTCATCCCGTTCGAGCAGCGACCGGGTCGCCGAGTGGCGCAACCGATCGATCCTGTCGTTTATCTGAGCCTCCTTTTCGATATATGTATCGGTCCTCGGAACATATGCTTCCGGCTGGTAATAGTCGTAGTAACTGACGAAATATTCGACGGCGTTGTCGGGAAAAAACGACGAGAATTCTCCATACAACTGGGCGGCAAGTGTCTTGTTGGGCGCAAGAATCAGCGCTGGTTTTTGCGTGGTTTCGATCACATTGGCCATGGTGAACGTCTTGCCGGTCCCGGTTGCGCCCAGCAGCACCTGGTTACGTTCTCCAGTGTCGATGCCCTCAACGAGTTCCCGAATGGCCGTCGGCTGATCGCCGGCGGCCTTGAACGTGGTATGCATGACGATCTTTCGGCCACCCTCAAGCTTGGGCCGCACAGAGTCATCATTTTCCTTGACCTCTCCGGGAGCTGTATTGAGACCCAATTCCACCTTTTGACCCTTCACCTGGTACGCCTGACAGGTTACGCCCCGACGGGGTATTCGGCACACCGCGCAAGAAAGCCCGGGGGTCGGAACTCTGGCAAGATTCCCCAAGGTTTTACCCGTCCGGACCATCGCCCGCAAAGGTGAGTTGCGCAAGCCCGGGTTCCGGATGCCAAACAAGAAACGCGATTTCGGGCTAATGATTGACGAAGGATTTTATCTGTCAGGACAAGATACCGGAAATGCGCGCCGTGAGGAACATACCCTTGTCAGCAAAACCTGCCCGAAACGTGTAGCCACTCGGCCCGTTCACCGAACGCAATCCTGACCGTGTACGGAAGCTGATGGGCCAGATCATGGTAGGTGCCAAAGATGCCGGCCAGATTGCTCCCATGGGAATGCGGTCTGCGGTTTCAGCCAAATGGTTGAAACAGCGCGAAAGTCCGTCCTGCAATTGGATGGCAGCTTGAAACCAAACCGGAGTGTCAAATCGAAAATCTGAATACACTGAACAATACTGCAGAACACGACGGGCGAAGCCCTGCCGAACTGACCAAACAGGAGGCCCTGGCCAAAGTGAACCGTTCCACGCAAGTTCAACGGCGGGGGAAGTCTGTCAGGGTAGCGGCGAGGCGGGTTATCCTGTGAGGAAGTCTGCCGTCGAAGAACAGCAATCCCAGCCCGATGATTGCGGCCCCTCCGATCTCGAACATGAAGACTGGCTCCGAGAGGAACAGGTTTCCAAGCAGCAGAGCGGAGACGGGAATCAGCAGTGTGACCAACATGGCATTGCTGCCACCTGCGCGGACAAGGATCTCGAAGAAAACGATATACGCCAGAGCGGTTCCGAGCAGGGCCAACGCACCCAAGGCGAGCCAGGTCCCGGCTCCCGGCAGCGGCAATGTCCATGGACGATCCACGACCGCAACCACAACTGCGATGACGATTGTCGATGAAACGAGCTGGCAGGTCGCGGACGTGACCGGTGCAATGTCGGCCAAGTGCCTACGCCCCCAGAGCGCTGCAAATCCATAGCTGAGTGCACCGGAGAGGCACAGTCCGATGCCCAGAAGCCGCGTGCCCGGCGAGAGCGCGTCTGGCTGCGCGATGACAACCACGCCGATGACTCCGATCAGCACGCCAACCACCCGGTTCCCCGTCAACCGTTCTTCCCGGAACGACGCCATGACCAACGCGGTGAACATAGGTGTCATAGCATTCATGATGGACGCCAATCCGACACTGACCATGGTTTGTCCGGCATTCAGGAGGCTGAAAGGCACCACATTGTTAAGGACTCCCATGACCAGAAAAGGCATCCACGCGGACACGCCGCGGGGCAGCGAATGGCCAAGAATCCATGAAAGCAAGAGGAGGAACATAGCGGCGATGCTGACACGGGCCAGAACTACCGTCAGTGGCGGAAGTTCCAACTGCGCAATGCCAACGCAGAAAAATGCACCGCCCCACAAGACTGAGAGCAGAACCAGTAGGCTCCATTCCGCGTAGTTCATGGTCTTCGGTTCTTCCACGCGAAATCCCCATGCGGCGGCCAGGATCGCAACGGCACGATTACAGAAGGAATCCGGGCTCGTCATTCCGAAACCCGCCGTGATATTCGAGATGCTGCAATACGAACGCCGAATCGCTGGTGATGCTGCCGACCGGTAAGACTTTTTCGTCACGGAACGCGGCAAGGTGCCAAGCTTGGAGAGGAACGCCAACCATGACAGAGACGACCCTCGACATTGACCGATTCACACTGAAGATCGACCGGCTGCTGCGCGCGCCGCGCGCCGCGGTTTGGCGTTGCTGGACTGAAGTCGATCTATTCCGCCAATGGTTCTGTCCTGCGCCCTGGACGGTCCCCGATGCAGATTTTGACCTCCGCCCAGGCGGCAGGATGAACTGCGTCATGGCCGGGCCTCAGGGCGAACGGATCGACAATACCGGCATTTGGCTGGAAATCGTTCGGCCGTCCCGGCTGGTCTTCACCGACGCATTTTCCGAGAACTACATGCCGCGACCCAATCCGTTCATGACCGGTTTCGTTGAACTTTCGGAGTCGGGCCTTGACGCAACTCTCATGGTTTGGCGCGCGCGTCACGCTACTGATTCGGCAATGCGGCAACACCTCGAAATGGGCTTTAAGGTGGGATGGAATACTGCCGCCGACCAACTCGAACGGCTGGCACAGAAGATCGCCTGAATTCGCTGTCCGGGGAGCGTGCCCTTGATACTGCCCGCGAATCGGCGCGGCGCGTTTACTGCCTCAGCAATCGCGACCCGCTCCTGTGGCTGGAGACCGGGCCTCGCCGTCGCGGTGCAATGGTCTCCATGTCAAAACGGAAGCGTGTCTCACTGGATTGAACGGCTCAACCTACCAGTCGAGCATTTCCTGGTGCTCCTCGTGTGTTCGATCGAGATCCGCTTCCGGAATGTCCATGAAGCCATACGTTCCGCCGACATTTTCCGGCGGACATCCCCGTTCTCCGTCCACTGATACCGGATACTCCGCATCCGGATCGCTGTCGCGAATCTGTTCGACGATCACGTCGTGGCGCCAGTAGTCGTAATCGTAGACATAGACGAATCGCTCCGCGTTCCGCGCAATCGAGGCGCGCAACTGCAGGTTCCGGCTTTGTATATCTCCAGTTTGTCGCCAAGCTCGCAAAATGACGGATCGCTGCGGCATCGGCCGATGATCTCGAATGCCCAGAGGTGCGAGAACATCCAGCCCATGATCATCTGGATTGCCTCAAGCAATTCCTCCAGCGTCGTCGACAAACGCATGCCGACGCGCCGCCATACCTTCGGTTCGAGTTCCTGCAACTCGGTGCGGAATCGAGCGATTCGCTCGCCCATCATTCCGCCTTGTGATCTGCCGTTTGCTCGCGACGGCATGGGGCCAGCTTCATCAACATCCAACCGGCTGATCCTTGCTGGCCTGTTACGGTATCATTTGAACCATCGGGACCGAGCCGCGCTCCGGCAGCGACGCGGCTAATACTCGATTTGCCGATCAAGGCAGTCCGGTTCGACAAGGATCCGCCAACCCAGCGTATTCTCGGCTCAGAACTCCGACCACAGGATAGAGCGAGTGCTTATCATCGTGCCGGAAGCGGCTGCCGATTGCTCCGGTCGTCGGCGACGGACGTTGGGTGCCACTGATTTCCCGTTCACCTTGCCCAGGACCGGCAAATGCATGACGAAAACCGACAGGATGCGCGTCACGCCACCTCCACCCATGTCTTCATGCCGGATGCCTGGTGCCCGAGCGTGTGGCAGTGCAATAGCCAATTGCCGGGATTGTCGAACACACAAAGGATTTCGCGACTCGCCTGGCGACCGACCAGGGTCGTGTCCCTGTAGTTGCCCAGGGTGCCGTCATCCCGGATCTCGTGGAAATGATGGCCGTGCAGATGGATTCCGTGTGGAAACGCGGTGTCGTTGCGTAGCGTGATACGGGCCGTCTCGCCGCGGGCGAAGCGGCGCAGAGGCGTCTCAGGCATGCCCGAGCGGTCGTTGAAGGCCCAGAAATCGTTGCCCCCGTGCCGTCCGCCCATGGCACCACCCTGCATGACGAGAGTGAGACGGACAGCCCCGTTGGGCTCGGGTTCTGGCACCCCGGCCGGCGGTAAAGGCTGGATCGTTTTATCGGCGGGTGCGAGGTTCGATCCGCCGACGGCGATGGTACCAAGCGGATAGGACCCGTCGCGGGTCGGCAGCGCGAACGAAATCGGCCCTTCCACGTCCAGGATGACATCGGTCCGCTGCGCAGGGGCGAGGAGCACGTCGCCCAGCGGTGCTGGCATGGCGAGCGGCATTCCGTCATGGGCCACGATCTTGCCCGTTCCCCCGGTGACCGTGACCGAAAATATCCTTGCCGTGGCCGCATTGATCATCCTCAGGCGGACCCGGTCGCCGCGCCGGACCAAATCGCTTGAGAACAGGGCCCGGGCGAAATTTCCCATCCGGCCGGCATGGGAAAAGTCATGCTGATTGCCGAAACTTTCGTGCAACTGCCCGTCTTGATCCAGCCGCCAGTCATCGAGGACGACTGTGATGTCGCGGTCGACAGCGGGCGGGTCCGGGTCTTCGACAATCAGTGGGCCGTAGAGCCCCCTGGCGACCTGCTCCCATGAACGATGGTGGGCGTGGTACCAGTATGTGCCGGCATGCTGCACATCGAACGCATATTGAAAGACCTCGCCCGGTCGGACCGCCGCCTGGGTCAGGTCCGGCACCCCGTCCATCGCGTTTTCGAGATGGACACCGTGCCAGTGAATGCTCGAAGGCTGTTCCGATCCGTTCTCAAATGCCACCGACACCCGATCCCCCTGGCGTACGCGGAGTTCTGGCCCGGGGATCAATCCGTTGAAGCCAAGCAGACGCGTGGGACCTTCAGACCGCGGCAGGATCTGGGCGTCTACGGGTCCGGCCTTCAACCGTAGCTGTACTGCGGCCCAACCAGTTGCGGGAAGCAGGGCTGCCACGGACGACGTCAAGAAAAACTCCCGTCGGTTCATGAAAAAACACTCATGTTGGCAAGTCAGGCACCGTGGTCAGCACCGCCGTTGCCAGGAGGACAAGGCAGACCGCGGCCCACTCGAAAGTGATAGAACGCCGCAGGGCGACGGCGGCGCTCCGGTCGCCCCTTCTCATGGCCGGAACGAAACGGAACTTGTTGGCAGCAGCCGCGGCGAGCAGGACAGCTACCGTGCCGGTCTTCGCCAGAAGGATGAGACCGAATCCAGTTCCGACCAGGGAAGAAATTTCTCCGAGCAAGCGCCAAGCGATGACAATTCCCGCAACGATCAGGAACGGCACGGTAAATGCGGCGATCCGTCCGAAACGGTGGCCGAGGTCAGCCGCCAGAGTCAGGTCCCTGCCGTCTCCGGAGAGCGTCCGAAGGGGCGAGAGTACACCGATCCAGAAGGCAGCACAAATGAGGTGTAACAGCAACAGGAACTTTAACCAGATTGGTTCCGCATCCGCGACGTGCCCGACCAGGGTAAACGACCACAGCGCGACCACGCTCCCGGCGGCCGCGAGAGCGAAGCCGAAAGCGGGGATTCGCAGGGCGACCAGAATCGTGATCAGGCCGGCAACCCGAAGGACGAGTGCCGTCCCGACCGGGGTCTGCCAGAGGATTCCCAGCATGAATGGGTCGATCATGCCTGAAATCTCGCCGGCCATGGCGGCACCCTTCAGGAAGAAACCAGCTACAGCGGCGAGAAGTGCAAGTGTCGCGAGGGTCGTTGCCTGCCGGACGATGGAGCCGCGTAGGCCTATGGTCTCCCGGTGGAAGACGATGCAGACCAGGATCAGGCCGACGCTTGCGAGTATCCCGAGATAGAGCACGGACCGCACGACGGCCGACACGAGTTCCCAGACGTCGGGCATGGATCATTGTACCTCGAAAGTGAAGGCGTTGCGCATGACGTGTCCGTCCTCCGAGAGGCCGCGCCATTCGATTCGGTAAAGACCGCCGCCCATGTCGGACAGGGGAACCGTGAAGCGGGTCGCGAACGCGGTCAGGCCGCCAAGGTCAAGATCGACTGCCCCGGTGCCATCATGGGTCATTCGGACACGGGTGAGGCGAATGCTCCTGGTGAAAGAAAGTACGATGTGGGTCGGCACATCGCTCAGCACGGCGCCATTATCCGGATCGGTCGTTTCAAGATTCGAATGGGCAAGGGCCGGCGTTGCCGCCAAGGCCAGCAGTCCGGCAAAAAAGAACGCCTTCATCTTGGTTCCCTCATCTTATGGAGTCGCGTGTTACGGTGTGCATCATGGCCAACGATCGCCATGCCGTCTCGGCGGGTCAACCCCTCGACCGGTCGCATTGCCGTGAAACGCTGGATGTGAGTCCGCAAGCTTCCGGCAACCATTCCGCTGTCGCCAGCGTCGTCGCGGTCACCGCCATGGGGGTCCCCGCAACGCCGATGGCTGCGGCCTCGACGACCTGGACCGCGGCCCGGCTCAGTGACATGCCCTGCCAAGCTCCTTCAGTCTCCAGTAGTTGTAGGGAAGCGGCGTGACAAAGCCAACCGCCAGCATGATCGGAACGACCCACCACGTCAGCTTGGCTCCGCCGGTCAACGCCCAGTCAACTGCGTTCATCATGACCTCCATGGAAACCATCGAAATGAAGGACATGCCGATCGCCGTCCCGAAGGCAGTCCGGAGATCCATCTGTCGAACCAGGATCATTGTCTCCAGGGCAATCGAAGTCAGCAGACCATTCACGATCGCGAGGGTCATGATCGCCAGTGTCGGCCATGGGATGCCCGTAAACTGGAAAAAGGCGATCGTGCCGAAATCACCGATGGCGCAGCCGAGCAGGCACCAGGCCGTGTTCTTCGATGCCCGCCGCCAGGTGTGGCGGCATCGCCAGTCAATGGCGGTCCTTTCGGCAATGGAGGCCATGCGGATACCTCTTGATTCGTCTCGAACTGGAATATAAGGTTTCCAGTTACTGGAAGGTCAAGGGGCACATTTGAATATTTCCACCGCCTCGAAGGCAGCCGGTCTGCCGGTGAAAACTGTCCGCTACTACGCGGATATCGGGCTGGTGTCGGCGCCGTCTAGGTCAGAAGCGGGTTACAGGACCTACGATGAAAGCGCCGTGCGGAAGCTTGTATTCGTGCGCAGGGTGAGGGAATTCGGATTCTCGATTGAAGAGTGCAGGGAACTGTTGAGCCTATACGAGGACAAGTACCGTTCGAGTGCCGACGTGAAAAGAATAGCCACAAGGAGGCTGGAGGAGATAGCGGAGAAACAGCGAGAACTGCAGTCGCTGCATGATGAACTCACCCACCTCGTCGACGCATGCAAGGGCGACGACAGGCCGGATTGCCCGATCATCGACGGTCTCGGCAACCGACATGAAGGAGCTCGAACTCCATCCCGGCCAAGGTCGTGAGACGCCCAGGGCCGGAATGTGCGATGTTCCAAGCCGGCGCAGGCACGGTAAGGCGAATGGCACGACAGGCAAGGCGGACGGTACGCGACAGCGCGACCCTACGAAGTGCACGTCCGTTATTCGGGATACGGACTCGTTGGCCGAAATCGCGACAGGGTCCCCACGACAATGCCTGTCCGGTGCGCCCACGGCCACGAACAGGCTCGATCCCGGAAACGAGAAACGGGCCCTTGTATCGACAATCGCCGATTTGCGATCCTTGCAGTTGCGTGCAACCTTGCCCTGCAGGATGCGGGATGGTTGTCTTGAAAGGCGAGAGCGCAACGAGGAGTGGGCCGGTTGCGCAACAAGAATTTCCCCACCGGAGGCGTTTGTGATGCGAAGACCGTTTGCCAAGGCAACGAAGAAAACGATGATATGGTCGGTCAGCCGTTCGGTGGTGGCGTTGCTGCTGGCGGCCATCGCAGCTCAGGCGGGCTCTGCCAGTGAATTGCATGTCGCGGCCTGGAACCTCGAACACCTGGACGATACCGATGGCGATGGTTGCGTCGGGCGGAATATCTCCGACTATGTCGCGCTCGCGCAGCGCATCGAGGAATTGGACGCCGACGTCGTCGCGTTCCAGGAGGTCGAGAACGCCGCGGCAGCGTACCGCGTGTTCACGGCAACCGGTTGGCATGTCGAAATGTCGGAGCGTGCAACGAAGCGGCAGAACCGCACCTGCTGGGACCGGCCCGAGGCACAGCTCGGTCACCTGGCGACGGGATTCGCCGTCGGGCGTAACATTGCATATCGCCGCAATGCCGACCTGAAGGTGCTCGGCGGTGACGATTCCTTCCAGCGCTGGGGAACAGACATCACGATAACCGCAGGGGGCCGGGACTTGCGTCTCTTGTCTGTGCACCTCAAGAGCGGGTGCTGGGGTGACGCGCAGGATCGGGACGACAAAAGGCGGAACACCTGTGCGACGCTACGTGGCCAGATCGAGCACCTCAAGGCGTGGGTGGACGCACGGCATACCGAAGGCACGGCCTTCGTCATCCTGGGAGACTTCAACCGCCGTCTCGCTTTGCCAGGAGACTGGGGCTGGCTGCTGCTGTCGCAAGCCTCGGCACCTCTCCACCTCGTGACCGCGGGGGTACCATTTGACTGCGACCCTCGTTTCTCGGAATTCATAGATCACATTGCAGTTGGAGGTGGCGCCGAGACGATGCTTGTGGAGGGGTCTTTTCGGGAGCGGCCGCGTCGTGAGCCGCATCCGGATCACTGCGCGATTTCTGTAGCTTTCCGGCTCGAGCCGTAATCGAACACGACGCGCGCATTGAGGCTCGCAGAAGAGTCCGTATCCCGGGCGACAAAGCCCCTGTCACCATCCCGCTCGTGCCGGAACGGGAGGTGGGTAACGGTTGTTTTCCGGAAAATTTTTCGCCGGGTAATCCAAAACCTTGTCAAGCGGCGACAGGCCGAATATTCATTCCGCGAATTCGGAGATCATCAAATGCGCGCGCGGATCTATCAGCCGGCACCCAGTGCCATGCAATCTGGCACTGCACGGTCGAAAAACTGGATTCTCGAGTTCGAGCCCGAATCCTCGGGCTCTATCGATCCCCTTATGGGCTGGACCGGATCGTCCGACACCAGAAACCAGGTGCGGCTGGAGTTCGGTAGCCGGGAAGAAGCCGTATCCTACGCGCGAAGCAAGGGAATCGCGTTCAGGGAATCCAACCCAAACGTGCGCAAGCCGGTTCTTCGCAAGCGAGGATATGGCGAGAACTTCGCCCATGATCGCAAGGAAAGCTGGACGCATTGAGCTTCCCTTTGTTGCCGGAACCGGCTCGAATTGACATATCAATCTCTTGCCGGGCGAGGGAGCGGGCAGCGGAACCGACGTTTTCGCCCTTTGAAACGAATTCGACAACGCCAGGGCGTTTCCCGTCCGCCTGACCCGGAACTGCCCCGAAGAAGACCCTTTTGCCTCGGCACAATTCCGAACGCGCTTGAGCACGAGGATCTGGAGGGTGATGAGAGCCTCTGCACCCGACATCTTCGGTAGAAACAAAGCGCTCTACGAGCCGGGCAATTTCACCCGCCGGGGCGCGATCAACGCCGAAATCCCGGCCCATCCTGTCGATTTCTTCGAGCGGGATGAACGGATTGGCTGCCGTCATCGATTTGATGATCTTTCCGGACATCACACTGATGATTTCCATGGCACTCCGACGACCTGCTGCAGGCAGTTGCGGCTGTCGTGTCGGCATGCCGGACAGCGGCAATCCTCGTCCAGCGGACGCGGAACGTCCCGGCGCGGCGCATTGACCTGTCCCGCAACCTTGTAGTTGCAACCGTGTGGCGGCTGCTGAGAAATTTAGCTCCAACCCGCAATCGCACACCGGAGCTTCCCAGGTTCGGGGTCCCGTCCGCGTCGGCGTCGCCAGGCTTTCGCAACGCAGAAATGGCTTCAAATCCGAGTCGTGGCCGGGACAGGATTTTGCCATGACATGATCATAATTTGATCGGAAGGCATTAATATGCCCAAAATATAAGCATACATCGATTCTCGCGGATAAAATGGGCGGAATGTCACGGCCCAAGGCGTGCATCGTCGCCCGGCCGCCCTAGTCTGGCGGCAAAAGGGGGGCGAATCATCTTCGACCTGGACACAAGAACACTTGCATCCGGGAGCCTGACACTGCCTCGAAGCTTCGGCGAGGTGCGGTTGTCCGTTCGATCAGCACGGCCGACGGTCATCTCCGACCTCTGGCAGAGCGGTTGCCTGAGGCTCCTGTTTCCGCGTTCTGACACCGCGTGCCGGCAGGGGGTCCTGGTCAATACCGCCGGGGGAATCACCGGCGGCGACGAACTTGCCATCACCGCCACGGTCGAAAGAGGATCTCGCCTCGCGCTGTGCACGCAGGCGGCGGAACGCGCCTACCGAAGCCAGGGGGAGCAACCCGGCCGCGTGCGTACCCGGCTCCAGGTCCGGGCAGGAGGACATGTCGACTGGCTCCCCCAGGAAACCATCCTCTTCGAGGGCTGCAACATCAGCCGGTCCCTTGATGTCGACCTGGAGCCGGGCGCCACCGCACTCTTGGTCGAACCGCTTGTCTTCGGACGCACCGAGATGGGCGAGATCCTGACCCGTGCGCGCCTCCGTGACCGGATCTCGGTCCGCAGGGGCGGCAAGCTGGTCTATCGCGACACCTTGGCTCTGGCCGGAAATCTGGCCAGCCATCTGCGGCGGCCCGGCATCGCCGGTGGCGCCGGTGCCGGAGCTTCCCTCGTTTTCCTGGCACCTGCCGCCGAGGCGTTGCTGAGGCCGATCCGCTCACTCCTGCCCGGAACGTGCGGGGCCAGCCTGCTCAGGACTGACCTCCTGGTCATCAGGCAGCTGGCGAAGGACGGGCATGAACTGCGAAAGTCGCTCCTCAGTCTGATCGAACGACTCTCCGGACGGCCACTACCTCGACCCTGGATGCTCTGAAATGATGCTGAACCCGAGAGAGAAGGACAAGCTCATGGTCGCCATGGCTGCGGAAGTGGCGAGGAAACGGCTCGGACGCGGAGTTCGGCTGAACCATCCGGAGGCCATTGCCCTGATTACGGACGCGGTCGTCGAGGGTGCACGGGACGGGCGATCGGTCGCCGAGATGATGCAGGCCGGTGCACGGGTCATAACCCGGGATCAATGCATGCCCGGGGTCGCCGAGATGATCGAAGATGTCCAGGTCGAGGCTACCTTCCCTGACGGCACCAAGCTAGTCACAGTCCACAACCCGATTCGTTGAGATGCAACCGTGATTCCCGGAGAAATAATCCCCGCAGTTGGCGAGATCATCCTCAACGCGGGGCGGAAAACGGTCTCGCTCCCGGTCGCCAATACGGGCGACCGGCCGATCCAGGTGGGGTCCCACTTTCACTTCGCCGAGGCCAACGGCGCACTTGCATTCGACCGCGACGCAGCCCGCGGCATGCGCCTCGACATCGTGGCCGGGACGGCGGTGCGATTCGAACCCGGCCAGCGGCGCGAGGTCCGGCTTATTCCCATCTCGGGTGCCCGGCGGGTGTTCGGTTTCAATGGCCGGGTCATGGGGGCTCTCTAGATGCCGACGACAATCGCCCGCCACGAATACGCGGCGATATTCGGACCGACCACCGGCGACAGGGTCCGGCTTGCCGATACCGAACTGATCATCGAGGTCGAGACCGATCTGACCACCTATGGCGAGGAGGTTAAGTTCGGGGGCGGCAAGGTCATCCGCGACGGCATGGGCCAGTCGCAGGCGACCCGTACAGACGGCGCCGTCGATACCGTGATCACCAATGCGCTGATCGTCGATGTGACCGGCATCTACAAGGCCGATGTCGGACTGAGGAACGGGAGGATCGCGGGGATCGGCAAGGCCGGCAATCCGGATATGCAACCGGGCGTCGACATTGTCATCGGACCGGGAACGGAAGCAATCGCCGGTGAAGGCCGGATCCTGACCGCCGGCGGTTTCGACAGCCACGTCCATTTCATCTGTCCGCAGCAAATCGACGACGCGTTGCACTCGGGGCTGACCATGCTGCTCGGCGGCGGCACCGGTCCGGCGCATGGTACGCTTGCCACCACCTGCACGCCCGGTAGCTGGCATATCGGGCGTATGCTGCAGGCAGCGGACGCCTTTCCCATGAACCTGGCCTTCTCCGGCAAAGGGAACGCATCTCTGCCCGCCGCCCTCGAGGAACAGGTTCTGGCCGGCGCCGCGGCGCTCAAGCTGCACGAGGACTGGGGGACCACGCCTGCGGCCATCGACTGCTGCCTGTCGGTTGCGGATGCCATGGACGTGCAGGTGATGATCCACACCGATACGCTGAACGAATCCGGATTCGTGGATGATACCGTCGCCTCCATCGGGGGGCGGACCATCCATGCCTTCCACACCGAAGGCGCGGGGGGCGGGCATGCCCCCGACATCATCAGGATCTGCGGCGAGGACCACGTGTTGCCCTCCTCGACCAACCCGACCCGCCCGTTCACGGTCAACACGCTCGAGGAACATCTCGACATGCTGATGGTCTGCCATCACGTCGACCGATCGATTCCGGAGGATGTCGCCTTTGCCGAGAGCCGGATCCGCCGCGAGACCATCGCCGCCGAGGACATCCTGCATGACATGGGCGCTTTCTCGATCATCGCCAGCGACAGCCAGGCCATGGGGCGCGTCGGCGAGGTCATTATTCGGACCTGGCAGACCGCCGACAAGATGAAGCGGCAGCGAGGCGCGCTGCCGGAGGAAAGAGGCACCAACGACAATCACCGGGTTCGGCGCTACATCGCAAAATACACCATAAACCCCGCGATTGCCCACGGGGTCTCGGCCCATATCGGCAGCGTCGAGATGGGCAAGCGCGCAGACCTGGTACTGTGGGATCCGGCCTTCTTCGGTGTCAAGCCCGAGATGGTATTGCTCGGCGGCACCATCGCACTGGCGCAAATGGGAGATCCGAACGCCTCCATCCCGACACCCCAGCCTGTCCATTCGCGGCCCATGTTCGGTGCCTTCGGCAGGGCGGTCGAGCACGCGACGATTTCATTCGTTTCGGAGTAAGCGGGTAAACTGCGACGTCCGTTGATTTTGCCCGGTTTCGGGTATCGTTTGGCTGCTGTGCCCGATGCTGCGGCCCTGGCATTCCCCGATTTTCCGCTGCCGTGCCGATTTTCCGTTTGACATGATAGGGCGCCGGGCCTATTTCCGGTGCGGTAAAACGAATCATCGGGGGATCGGCCATGGGTGCATGGTTCGGATCGAAGGCGACATCGGGGCTGTGCCAGCCACTCATTGCGGCCATGCCTCCTCATTCTGTGTATATCGAATCATTTCTGGGGGGCGGTGCGATCATGAAGCGCAAGCCTCCGGCCCTGCGCAACATCGGCATCGACCGCAACTGGCGTGCGATCGCGCGTTTCAGCTGTGATTATCCGGTCGAGCTTCACCACGGCTGCGCACTCGCGTTCCTGTCCGGCTTCGACTTCCAGGGCGACGAGCTGGTCTACGCTGATCCGCCCTACGTGCAGTCGGTGCGGCGCTCGCAGCGCCGCTACCGTTACGACTACGACGACGGCGACCATGTGGAGCTGATCCGTCTTCTGCGTTCACTGCCGGCCCGGGTGATGATCTCCGGTTATCCGAGCCGGCTCTACGACGAACACCTGTCCGACTGGCGCTCGATCGCGCTTCAGGTCAACAACCAGTCCTGCGTGGTCACCGAGAAGCTGTGGTTCAACTTCGAACCGGACCGGGTCCACTGGGCGCGCTTCGCCGGGCGCAACTTCACCCATCGCCAGACGGTGAAGCGCAAGGCGGCGAGTTGGGGGCGGCGCTACGCGGCGATGCCGCGGTCCGAGCGCCTGGCGGTGCTGGCGGCGATCATGGCTGTGGAGGCGGAGGAATGAGCGGGATTGACCCGTCCGACCCGGAGGTGGTTCGCCGGCGGCTCGACGGGCTCCGCTCGGAGTTCGCGGGGCTGGGCTCGGGCGGTGGTCTTCTACGGGGTGCCGCGGCCCTGTTCAGGGAGTTGTTCGGGCTTGCCGGGACGCAGTCGACGATCATTGCCGCGCTACAGGACAAGCTCACCGAGGAAGTGGCGAAGAACAGTGCGCTTCGCGGCCAGCTGGCCCGCTACGAGCGCCAGCAGTACGGCCGGCGCTCGGAGAAGCGCCGCAACGCCGACGCCGCCTCCGACGGGGCCGCATCGCCGGACGCCGGGGAGGATGAGCCCGAAGCCGAAAGGAAAGGCGAGGCCGAAAAGAAAGCCGAAAAGAAGCCCCGGGGCGGCGTCAACGGGCGCAAGAAGGATCGTGGCGATGCCGTCAACGGCACCGGGCTGCGCTTCGGCCCCGAGGCGACGGTGATCGACATCGACGTGATGCCGCCGGAGATCGACGGGCTGGCGGCGGACGAGTTCGAGCTCATCTCCGAGCGGGTGTGCTGCAAGCTGGCATCGGTGCCGATCCGCCACGTGGTGCTGCGTTACCATTACAAGAAGGCGAAGATCACGTCCTCCGGCGCCCTGGTCTGCGCCCCGGCCGTCGAGGGCGTGTTCAAGAGCTCCTGCGCCGATGTGAGCTTTATCGCCGGAATGCTGGTCGACAAGTTCGCCTGGCATCTCCCCCTCTACCGCCAGCACCAGATGCTGGCAGAGAGCGGGATCACCGTCAGCCGCAAGTCCCTGAGTGGCTGGGCCAACCGGGCGATCTCGCTGCTGGAGCCGGTGTTCGAGGCGCAGTGCCGCTCGGTTCTGGAAAGTTCCGTCATCGTCATGGACGAGACGCCGGTGCGGGCCGGACGCGACCTCGCCAAGCCGGGCAAGATGAAACAGGGCTATTACTGGCCGGTGCTCGGCGACCGGGACGAGGTGGTGTTCCACTTCGCGCCGTCCCGCGCCCACCACCATGTCGCGCGGTTCCTCGGCGATTTCGAGGGCACGCTGGTCAGCGACGGCTACGGCGCTTACGCGGCTTACGCCGAGGCGCGGGGGGAGGCGGTGAGGCAGCAAAATTGTTGGTCGCATTCCAGGCGCAATTTCGAGGAGCAGCTGGACAACCATCCGGTGTTCGCCGGGAAGGCACTGGATCTGATCGGGGGCATGTACGGGATCGAGAAGGAATTCCGTACCCGGCCGCCGCCTGAACGCCTGGAGGCGCGGCGCACCCGCACCCGCCCGCTGGTCGACGCCTTCTGGCAATGGTGTGAGCGGACGCTCGGGGACCCGGCGCTGACGCCGAAGCACCCGATCCGCCGGGCGGTCACCTACGCCGTCGAACGCCAGCAGGCCCTCGAGGTGTTCCTCGAAGACCCGTTGGTGCCGATCGACTCGAATGGTGTCGAGCGCGCACTGCGCCGCATCAAGCTGGGACAGAAGAACTGGCTTTTTTCCTGGACAGAATCCGGCGCACGGAACGTCGGGATCGTCAACAGCCTCGTCGCCACCTGTTTCCTGCTCGGGATCAGCCCTGCAACCTATCTGGGCGATGTCTTCCAGCGCATCGACACCCATCCGGCCGACCGGGTCCACGAACTGACGCCACGCCTGTGGAAGGAGCTCTTCGCCGACAACCCGATGACCGGCAGCATCGACATGACCGTCGTCCGGGCTCACCCGGACGCCAGCCGGGGACCGCCGTAACGCTTGCGACGGCGGCGAACGGTGACGTCGATGCCGTCGATCAGGGCCATCAACTCGGTCGAAGACAATGCAAGCGCCGCATGGCCGGAGGCCGGAGGCGGGGCGAACAGGCCCTGCTCCAGGCGCTTGGACCAGATGAAGAAGCCGCCCCGCTCGAAGCCGAGGACCTTTACGATGGTCCGGCGCCGGTTGACGAACACGTACCAGCGCCCATCGGCCGGATTGCACCCGAGATGGCCCGACACCAGCGCGCACAGCCCGTCGAAACTGCGCCGCATGTCGGCCGGGTCCGTCGACAGCCAGATGCCGCCCCGCGGCCAGCCGCCGAGCATCACGACCGCCGAACCCGCAGGACAACCCCGTCGC
Organism: Paracoccaceae bacterium; assembly: GCA_963664045.2. Lineage (GTDB taxonomy): Bacteria > Pseudomonadota > Alphaproteobacteria > Rhodobacterales > Rhodobacteraceae > JAPPHA01. Next base: position 214,284 of record CAXXGT010000014.1, read on the forward strand.
CCAGGTCAAGCTCGACGTCCCAGCCGGATACCGCAGGCGGCGCAAGCTCGACAAAGGATCCCTTCCCGCCCCCAGGGCGGAGACGGCACCGCCAGTTCCCGAAGGTCTTCGGGGACAGCCCACGGGACTCGCAAAACTCCCGTTGCGACAGCCCCGAGCGCTCGAAGTCCGCCATGATGCCGCTCCACTCGTCTGCGCTGCGCACCACCGGCGCACGACGGGAACCAGCCGAACCATTCAAACCTGACATGACAATTTCCTCCGATCATTGATGAATGACCGGAAGTATCCCCACCCAACCCTCGCGTGAGCAACCGAATTATCAGACGTCGCCGTTTACCCGCTTACGTTTCGGAAGCAGCGGCGTCGAAGGGTATCGGCGACAGCCTCGGTCTCGCCAAGGAGACAATTGCCGTCAGCCGGACCCGTGACATCGGCAAGAAGGACCTCCCGTTCAATGCCGCAACTCCGGCGATCGAAGTCGATCCGGAGACGTACGAGGTCCGTGCGAACGGCGAACTCCTGACCTGCCAGCCCGCCGTGGAACTTCCGATGGCGCAGCGCTACTTCCTGTTTTGAGGTGCCGGCATGTTGACCTGTCGCCTTGTCGTACGTGACCGCAACACGCGTGATCGCGTCAGCCTCGGTTACGAGGACCGGTTCCTGCGTCGCCGGGTCCTGCGGTCAGACGCGGGCGAGGCTTTCCTGGTAGACCTCAAGCGGCCCACATCGCTCGACGATGGCGATGCGTTCCAGTGTGAAGACGGACGCAGGATCAGCGTCCGTGCATTACCGGAGCCGCTGCTCGAGGTGACAGGTGACAATCTGGCCCGACTCGCCTGGCACATTGGCAACCGCCATACCCCCTGCCAGTTCGCTCCGGGCAAGCTGCTGATCCGGCGAGACCCGGTTCTCTGCGACATGCTGGAACGCCTCGGCGCCGACCTGCGCTACGTCGAGGCGCCTTTCACGCCCGAGGGCGGTGCCTACGGATTCGGGCGGACCCATGGACATCAACACTGAGTCCGGGATCCTGACGCTCCAACAGTGGTTTTCGCCCGCCTACCCGGTCGGCGCCTTCCACTTCAGCCACGGGTTGGAAGGCGCCGTTGACGGCGGCGAGGTCTCGGATGGCGGGACCTTGCGGGACTGGATCCGGGATGTCCTCATGCACGGTGCCGGAGCCGCCGATGCCGTGTTTCTGTCGGCGGCCTACCGGGCAGGAAGCGGCGAACGACTGCGGGAAATAGACGAGGTTGCGCGCGCGATGGCGCCTTCGGCCGAACGGCTTCGCGAGACCGTCGACATGGGTCGGACCTTTGGGGCCGTCACCGGAAACCTACTCGGGCAGGCGCTGCCGGATCTCGTCTACCCCGTGGTTGTCGGCCTGTCCGCGCGCCTTGCAGGACTGCCCCAGCAGTTGACCGCTGCGACATTCCTTCAGGCCTTCGCTGCCAATCTGACTTCGGCCGGCATCCGCATGATTCCGGTCGGACAGTCGGAAGGCCAGAAGATCATCCGCGACCTGCTGCCGACCTGCAACCGCATCGCCCAGGAGGCAGAACCCGGTGATCTCGACTGTATCGGGACGTCGGTATTTGCTGCCGACATCGCGTCGATGCGCCACGAGACCCAGTACTCAAGGATCTTTCGAACATGAACGGCCCCCTTCGTATCGGCATCGGCGGCCCGGTCGGTGCCGGAAAGACGACACTGACCTCCGCGCTTTGCAAGGCATTTCGGGAGACGCATTCGATCGGCGTGATCACCAATGACATCTACACGCGGGAGGACGCCGAAGCGCTGATGCGGATGCAGGTTCTGCCGGGTGACCGGATCATAGGCGTCGAAACGGGAGGCTGCCCGCACACGGCGATTCGCGAAGACGCGTCGATCAACCTGGCCGCAGTGGCGGACCTGGTCGATCGCCACCCCGACGTCGAAATCGTCCTGATCGAGTCCGGCGGAGACAACCTGTCGGCAACCTTCAGCCCCGAACTCGCGGACCTGACCATCTATGTCATTGACGTGGCAGGAGGCGAAGACATTCCACGCAAGGGCGGGCCGGCGATTACCCGTTCGGATATCCTGATCATCAACAAGACCGATCTCGCTCCCCATGTCGGAGCCCGCCTCGATGTCATGGAACAGGATGCAAGGCGGATGCGCGGCGATCGCCCAACGATTCTGGCTGAACTGCGGACGCATCACGGGGTTTCCGAAATCGCCCGCTCCCTGGCCGCGATCGGAGGCATCGACCTCGGACCTCAATCGTCCTGACCACAACGCCCCCACCAAACCTTCAATTGGGGACGGTTCCTGCAATGGGCAGAATCCTACGCTGTTACCGATCAGGAGTCCAAATGGCGGGTGGAGGTCAGGTGTACACCCAGGCATGAAGCTCCTTCAGTCAATGGGATGACTGCCTGTTGCGTCATTCCAAGGCCAAATGAAACGAAAGGTTCTGGTGGATTCGCTGGACAGGTCCTTTTCACGGACCCAAATCCTGCGGTTCGTGCGCCGAACCGAATGTCACGACGCCTTATCCTCCACCCTGGATCTGATCAGATCACATGTCTCGGAAATACCGTACGCCGCGATGAACCCTCCAAACCTTGGCCCTTGTGTTGCTCCGAGCAACACCTCGTAGATCGCCTTGAACCAGTCCCGAAGCGGCTCGAACTGAAGCTCTCGGCCAACCGCATACACGATTCCCTGCAAGGATTCGGGATCTGTCGCACCATCCCACGATTCCAGGCGCCGGACGAGTTCCAGGAGTGCAGACTTCTCCTGGGCAGAAGGTGTACGGTACGACTTTCTCGGTCGCTCGACATCTTCGAAATACCTGACGACGCCCTTCGCTGCCCTGTCCAAACCGGGATGTGTCTCCGGGCTCGCGTCCGGAGCATACTTGCAGATGAAATTCCAGAGTGTCGACTCGTCACCCACAGAAGCCGCAGACGCGAGATTGAGCAACATGGAGTAGGAGAGCACCATGTCGGATGCCGGGGGCGTGCCATTGTGTACATGCCAGACTGGACAATTGAGCTTCTGAACTGGCGATTGTTGCGGGTACGCAACGAGATGTTGGTGGTACTCGTCAAATGCCTTGGGGACGACCCCAAGGTGCAGCCTCTTGGCCACCCTAGGCTTCAGGAACATGAAATAAGCCAGGCTTTCAGGCGACGCGTAGCGAAGCCATTCCTCGATAGACAGCCCGTTTCCCTTTGACTTGGAGATTTTTTGCCCATGCTCATCGTTGAAAAGTTCGTAGCTGAGGCTCAGCGGTGGCCGCTTCCCGAGTGAACGGCAAATCCTGCTTGATTGAACCACCGACTCGATCAGGTCCTTTCCTGACATTTCGTAATCAACCCCGAGTGCCGCCCAGCGAAGCGCCCAGTCAGGTTTCCACTGCATCTTGACGTTTCCGCCAGTGACCGGGATTTCGATCTTTTCGCCGTCAGGCTCAGCATAGACAATCGTACCACGTTCCGGGCGCCTTTCCAGGGTCGGGACCTGGAGCACATGGCCGGTACGGGGACTGATTGGCAGGAACGGCGAATATGTTTCCCGTCTGGCCGGACCCAGGGTCGGCAACATGATCCCCATGATCTTGTCGAATTGCTCAAGCGCAACCAACAGCATTTCGTCAAACTTGCCGGCCCGATAATAATCGGTCGATGATGCGAATTCGTAGTCGAAGCCGAAACTGTCGAGGAACTCGCACAGTCTGGCGTTGTTGTGCTGAGCGAATCCTTCATGCGTCCCGAACGGGTCGCGAACCTTAGTCAACGGCAGATTCAGGTCTTCCTTCAGTTCTTCCTGACGAGGCACATTCGTCGGAACCTTGCGGAGCCCGTCCATGTCGTCGGAAAAACAGATCAGGCGTGTCGGGATGTCAGAAAGCACCTCGAACGCCCGCCGCACCATGGTTGTTCTGACAACTTCACCAAAGGTCCCGATATGGGGAAGTCCCGATGGTCCGTATCCAGTCTGAAACAGAACGTAACCCTTCGGCGGGGTTTCTCCGGAAAGTCGTTTAAGGAGCTTTCTTGCCTCTTCGAACGGCCATGCACGGGACGACTCCGCGTATGGGCGCAAGGCGTCAACGGGCTCGTGTTCTGCTACCATTCCGTCACCTGTTCTCACGGAATCCATTTTCCGAAATCACCCTCATACAACCGAAGAGAACGCCTTTTCGAATCATGCCACGTATACGCGTTGTCATCCGCTACTCAAGCGTGCGCGGCAAATCCTCCAGGCGTGTGGTTGCGAATTCCGCTCGACGAGATCTCGAGCGTCGGTCCTTCCAGCAAGGACCAGCAGGGCGTTTCCGACAAAGCCAGTCTACCCGCATCCGCCGGCGCAAGCCTGAATCGCCGATACGACCGCGCAGCAACCGAACCCGCGGCCCTCAGTTTCTGGTTCGGGCGCGAAACAATCGCCACAGGAAAATTCTCGAGAATCCAGCGCCAGTCATTCCACAGATGGAACCCGACAAGGTTGTCGGCTCCCATGATCCAGACGAACCTGATCCCCGGATACACCGATCTCAGTGCGTTCAGGGTTTCAGACGTGAATCCGGTTCCCAGTTCAAGCTCAAGGTCGGACACCAGCAATCTGGGATGCAGGGCGCATCGGCGTGCAGCCTCCACCCTCTTCGAAATCGGCGCCGGCGCGTCCCGCTTGAGCGGATTGCCCGGAGAGACCAGCCACCAGACCCGATCGAGCCTGCACCGCTTCAAAGCCTCCAGCGAGACGTGAAGGTGGCCGGAATGTGGAGGATCGAATGACCCGCCGAACAGCCCGATACGCATTCCGGGAATGGCAAACGGTATCCGGGACCTCACCAAATCAAGGCCGCTCCCAGCCGGGCGGGGAACACCGATGTTTCTCCCCAAGTCTGCCGGATACTCCGGATACCGCAATTCCGGGTTTCCGTTGAGTGAACGCACTCGGGTCGCGGCGGTTGACGCTGCAGAATTGCCGCATGCTCATGCTCTTCTCCGAGATTGTCGCCCGACCGCAAAATCGATAGACGGCGCTTGATCGAGAAGCAAGGTGGGAAAAGACGATGGCGCAGCACCAGTATGTCTTCCACATGGACGGGCTTTCCAAGTCTTATCCCGGGGGAAAGACTTGCTTTGAAAACATCCGGCTCTCATTCCTGCCCGGAGTCAAGATCGGTGTCGTCGGCGTCAACGGCTCAGGCAAATCAACCCTGATGCGCATCATGGCGGGAATCGAAAAGGATTTCGGCGGCGAAGCGTGGGCTGCGGATGGCGTCAGCGTCGGATACCTGCCGCAGGAACCCGAACTCGATGCGAGCCTCGATGTCCGCGGGAACATAGTGCTGGGCGTCAAGGACAAACAGGAGGTTGTCGAAAGGTTCAATTTCCTCGCGATGAATTACTCCGATGACATCGCTGAAGAAATGACGCGCCTGCAGGACCAGATCGATGCGGAAGACCTTTGGTCCCTCGACTCCCGCATCGACATTGCCATGGACGCCTTGCGTTGCCCTCCCGACCACGCGGAAGTCGGGACGCTCTCGGGCGGCGAAAAACGCAGGGTCGCATTGTGTCGGCTGCTGCTGGAAGCACCGGACATACTGCTGCTCGACGAGCCGACCAACCATCTCGACGCCGAGACTGTCGCCTGGCTCCAGCAACATCTCATCAACTATCGGGGCACATGCCTGATCATCACCCACGACAGGTACTTTCTGGACAGGATCACCGGGTGGATTCTTGAACTCGATCGCGGACGCGGAATCCCCTACGAGGGAAATTATTCTTCCTGGATCGAACAGAAGGCAATCCGCCTCGAACAGGAAAACCGCGATCAACGGTCGAAAAGAAAGGTCCTCGAGCGGGAACTGGAGTGGATACGCCAGAGTCCCCGGGCGCGCCAGGCCAAGCAGAAGGCCAGGATCGATGCCTACAACACGCTCGCTTCCCAGACGGAACGCGAACGAATCCGGAATGCCCAGATCGTCATTCCCAACGGCCCGCGGCTTGGCTCCAAGGTCGTCGAAGTCACGGGCCTTCGCAAGAGCTACGGCGATACCCTGTTGTTTGACGACGTGAACTTCAGCCTCCCGGCCGGCGCCATTGCCGGAGTCATCGGTCCAAACGGGGCGGGCAAGACCACGCTCTTCCGATTGCTGGCCGGCCTGGAAAACCCTGACTCCGGTTCGGTCGAATTCGGAGAAACGGTTGAGCTCTCGTACCTTGACCAGTCGAGGGACCATCTCGACGATGGCCGCACGGTCTGGGAGGAAATTTCCGACGGACTCGAGTTCATCTGGCTGGGCGATGCAGAAATGAATTCGCGAGCATACTGTTCGGCGTTCAATTTCAAGGGAAGCGACCAGCAAAGGCCGGTGTCACTGCTCTCCGGCGGCGAGCGAAACCGTGTTCACATGGCAAAGCTTCTCCGTCGCGGCGGCAATGTCCTTTTGCTCGACGAGCCGACAAATGACCTTGATGTCGAAACTCTTCGGGTTCTCGAAGACGCGATCGCCGACTTCGCCGGGTGCGCGGTCATCATTTCCCACGACCGCTTTTTCCTCGACCGCATCTGCACGCATATCCTGGCCTTTGAAGGCGACAGCCACGTCGAAATGTTCAACGGCAACTTTGGAGATTACGAAAAGGACAAGAAAAGGCGTCTCGGAACCGATGCACTCGTACCCAAGCGGGTGAAATACCGAAAATTCACCCGCTGATCAGGTCCCGTTATTCACCCGCGGCAACGTTATCTGCGGGTGCACAACGCGCAGGTCCGAAACGGGACACAGCGCTCCGCAAAGCACGGTAGCCGAATTCGGTTCTCGCGGTCCTGGCGATCGTCCCTGGAGGTCCTGGGCATGAATTCATGAACGCAGTTCGGCCGAAGTCTGCTTCTCGGCGCCCGCAGACTTCCATCAGCGGGGTGCCCGAACCTGCCAAACGGGGCCGGGCTGTTCCTGGCGGCTGTCTGATTTTTCAGGAATCCGGGGGCTGTCATGATCCGGATCACAAATGACATCGCATGAAGCTGTTTTCCGATCGCCCGGCACAGTGGCTTGTGCAGTATCGGCGGATTCGTCCTCGGCGGCATTCGGCCGCTCGCTCACCCTTGACGAATGGTGAAAACCGTTTCGGCCTGGGGCTCAGACGCAGAAATCGCTCGGGCTGCGCCCGAGGGTGCGGCGGAACATGTAGCTGAACGCACTTGAAGACGCATAACCGATGTCGAACGCGACCGAACTGACTTTCTCGCCAGCGGCAAGCCTTGAAATCGCGTGAAGAATGCGCGCGTGCCGCAACCAGCGCAATGGCGGCATACCGGTTTCGGCGACAAACAGACGTTCGATCGTCTTGCGGCTGGCGGGAGCTTCGGCGAGCCAGGAGTCGACCGATTCGACAACGCCCGGGTCGTCGAGCGCTGTTTCGGCAAATCGGCGAATTCGATGATCTCGTGGCATTGCGATTGAGAGCGGGACGTCCGGAGCGGCAATGAGTTCATGACGCAGGAGATCGTGAAGCGCGTCGTTGTGATCACTCGCGCGGCCAGTTCCGTTGTCGGGCATGGTGCCGGATATCAGGGCGCTCAGCAGCGGCGTCATCGCCATGACCCGGCATGGCGCGCCGACCTTCTCGGCTTCGTCCCGGCGCACGTCGACGTAACGCATCTCGTTGTTCGATCCGAATCGTATCCAGTGCTCAACGTTTGGCGGAATCCACAATGCCATCGAGGGGCTGAGCAACAGGGCGCGGCCCGGCGTGCCGACGTACATCGACCCCGAAACGGCCGAGATGAGCTGGCCGAAGTCATGGGAATGCCGGTCGTAGCTCTCGCCGGACGTCGGCCTGATTGTCTCACCCCGATAGCGTGGCACGCGGGTTTTGCCGGTATCCTTCAGGGGATGGTGTTTCGGGTTGACCATGGCTTGACGAAATCTAGATATAATTCGATAAATTATCGATTGCAAGACATACTTGTCCGACATAATGTGTGCAGGCATGCAGGCATTCCGGGCAAGATGTCCGCGCCTCCGCAACACAGTTTGCCACAACCATGAAAAACCGCACCCTCCTGACTTGGTTCGCACTCGGTCATTTCGCCAACGACTGGTCAGTCTGTTCGCTCTGGCTGATCGTGCCGGCGGTTGGCATCGCCATGGATCTCTCGCCGGCTGAAGTTGGCCTGCTGTTCACGATCTGCAACATCGGCGGTGCGCTCGCTTATCTGCCAGCCGGAATAATCGCCGATCACGTTTCGAACCGTGGCCGCCTGCTGGTTGCCACATTCTGGTGGGTCACCGTCGGTTACCTGCTTGCCGCCTTGGCGCCGGGATTCTGGAGTCTCGCGCTGCTGCTCGCCATCGCGATCATGGGCGATGCGGCGTGGCACCCCATCGCCACGGGCGTGCTCATTCGTGAAATCAAGGAACGGCGCGCGCACGTACTTGGCATTCACGCCATCGGTGGTTCGCTGGCGGAGGTGCTGTCGCCGCTCGCCGTTGGCTTTCTTCTCGCGTACGTCGACTGGCGCGAGGCGCTGGCGGTGTCGGCACTTCCCGCCGCGTTCATGGGCTTGTGCTTCTTCTGGGTGGCGCGCGTGGTTCCGCGTATCGAGAAAAAGTCGATCAGCAAGCAGGACATGTTCGGTCTCCTGAACATGTGGCGGCAGGGTAACGGTCTCCGCATGGTGGCGATGATTTGCCTCTACAACATGGCGCTGATGGCGCTTCTCAGCATGATCCCGCTCTATCTCGCGGACCGGCATGGATTCGGGCCGGAATCTGCTGGCATCGCGTTCTCGGCCATGCTGATCGTCGGCGCACTGGCGCAACCCTGGGTCGGCAAGATCTCCGACATCGCCGGACGCCGACCGGTGGTCGTGTTCGGCAATCTCATGGCGGCACTAGCGATCGGCTCACTGGTTTTTCAGCCATCGCTCTGGGCCATGATCGCCGCGATGACGGCCGCAGTCGCCGCGCTGCACGCGATCCGTGCCGCCGTACTTGCTGGAGCAGTCGATCATACCGGCCACAGCGAAGGGACGACTCTGGGTCTCGCCTTCGCGCTGCTGGACGGTATCGGTGCACTTGGTGCGGTGTTTGCCGGCATCGCGGCGGGAATCTCATGGCCGCACATGTTCGGCCTCGCCGCCACCTTTGCATTCGTCGCCGCAGCACTGGGCTTCGTCACGGTCTTCAGAAACGCGGCAGCTTCTGTCACGACGGTAGTCGCCGAGCGCACCGAAGAGTCTTCGTAGCGGGCCTGGGCGAATTCTGGGAACTGCTGGATGATTGAGGAGGGGCATGCGTCCGTTGATTTGACCGAAAGCGTCGGCATTGTGCTGGCCGCAACGGAAGGACACGCCCCATGAAACAGGTACAACCCGGATCGACGCGCAGGCGCGAGACTCCTTCGGAATTGATCGAAGGACGCCTTCCTGCACCGGATGCCCGCAGCGGACTGGGTCCGCCTGGCGACCCGTCTGATCATCGAAGAAACGTTGGAACCAGAGAACCGTGATGCTTCTGGCCAGGGCGACTACGAGCGCGGCGGCGATCCCGGGAGCGGCTGCTGCAACGGCAACCGTACCGGTCGGATCAAGACCGCCGAAGGGCTGTTGAAGAGCACGGCCATTCTTGATTGATTTGGCGAGCGTCGGTTCTCCCGATGTACTCGACGCACAACGTCTCGCGACCTTCAGAACTTCGGCCTGCCGAATTCCCATTCAGGCCAGTGCTTTTTCATCTCGCTCTCGTCGTCCCGGACCTTTATCCCGCAATCGAGATAGTTCTGGTGAAGACGCCTCAGTTCCGCCCGATCCAGGGAAACGCCAAGCCCGGGCCCGTTAGGCACGGCAACTGTTCCGCCTTCGATCTTCAACTTGCCGCCCTCGATCACTTCGTCCCCTTGCCACGGATAATGGGTGTCGCAGTCAAAGGTCAGGTTGGGAGTCGCAGCGGCAAGATGCGCCATGGCCGCAAGACTAATCCCCAGGTGCGAATTCGAATGCATGGACAGTCCGATTCCCCAGACGTCACAAATCCTGGCCAATTCCCTGCTGGCCTGAAGCCCGCCCCAGTAATGGTGGTCTGAAAGGATGACGCGGACCGCGTCCTCTGCAATCCCTGGTGGGACATGTTCAGGAGCCACGACACACATGTTTGTCGCCAACGGGATATCGGTCGCGGCCTGAACGCGGGCCATTCCGGAGATTCCGGGCGTCGGGTCCTCCAGGTATTCGATCAGCCTTTCCAGGCGCGGGAGCAAACGCAAGGTCGTATCGACACTCCAGCCTCCGTTCGGATCGATTCTCAGCGGTGCATCCGGAAATGCCGAGGCCAGCGCCTCGAGGCCCGCGAGTTCTTCTTCCGGCGCGAGAATCCCTGCCTTTAGCTTGATCGCCTCGAAACCGTAGAGTCCGATCATGCGCCGGGCCTGTTCCACGAGACCTTCCGGCGACAGGGCTTCGCCCCATTCGTCCGTTTGATCTTCGCCGTGATGCTTGCCGAATTTATAGAACAGGTATGCGGAAAACGGCACTCGCTCCCGAACCGGTCCTCCGAGAAGGTCGCAAACCCTTCGGCCGGTGGCCTTGCCAAACGCGTGCCACATCGCGACCTCGAAGGCTCCGATCACCCGTGGAACCAAGCGACCGGCGCCAGTGTTATACCCTTCCACCGCATCCCGGACCGCCGAATCCGCACGGGCGCGGAGACCGTTCAGGTCGGTGATCTCCATGCCCCTCAGCCGGGGCGCGACGTTAAGGCAGCCGTCAAGAACCATCGTCGAACCATAGCTTTCGCCAAGTCCGATGATTCCACCTTCCGTTTCAATCTCGATGATCGAGCGAAGCGCGTATGGCTGATGGCACCCTGCATTGTTCAATAGCGGAGGATCCACAAAGGCGATGGGCGTAATTCGAGCCTCCGCAATTCGTGTATCCGGCATTGTGGTTCCCCCGGAGGCTCGGTGCCGGATCACGAGATCGGGCCGGTTCCGTCCGGCTCATCGTGCAAATGGCGCGTGAGACGTGGACGAAGCTTGTCCTTTCAATCCGGACAATCCTTCGGGCATTGTCCACAAGAGTCAATGGCGCTATCCGATCGATCGATTTCACCGATTTCCCGGCGCGGGTGCCCCTTTCGCCGGCATGCAATTGTCCGGGGTGGCAGCTGACTCTTCCCGATTTCGGCTGAAACCCGGCACATGTGAGGACCCTTTGAAGGAATGGCCAGAGCAAAGATTGACCGTCACGCCTGTTCGGATCATCATTACCGGCGCAGCCTTCTCCAGGTGCGATTCCCGGCCACCGCCTTGCCAGTGATCATGTGCCGGCAATGCCTCGGGCGGGTGAGCAGAGTTAAGCAGAGGAACCCGATGTGAAGATTGAATGCGTGGCCCCGACGAAAAGCAGGGTCGGAGAAGGTGCGGTCTGGGACGACCGCGACGAAGTGTTGTGGTGGGTGGATATTCCGGCCGGGCTGATTCACCGTTTCGATCCTGCGAAGGGCGGCAACCACACGATCGACTACGGTGAACCGGTCGGTTGCCTGGCCGTTCGCGAAAGCGGCGGCCTGGTCCTCGCCACGAAGTCGGGGTTCTGGCTGTTCAATCCGAAATCCGGCGATCGCGAGGCGATCCACGACCCGGAGTCCCATCTCGAAATGAACCGCTTCAATGACGGCACAACTGACGGCGCCGGCCGTTTCTGGGCAGGGACCATGAAGGACGGCGGAGAGCCCGAACCCATCGGCCGCTTCTACCGCCTCGATCCCGACCATAGCGTTGCTGCCGGTCCTGGAGGGATCCATACGACAAATGGAATCGCCTTCTCCCCGAGCGGAGACCGCATGTATTTCTCGGACAGCAACAAAGGCGTGCGAACGATTTGGCAGTGCGACTATGATCTGGATACGGGCGAGCCGGGAAAACCGAGAGTTTTCTTCGACACGCGATCGGTCCCAGGCAGGCCGGACGGGGGAACCGTCGATTCCGAGGGGTGTTACTGGCAGGCGGGAATCGACGGCTGGCAGGTCTACCGGATCTCTCCGAACGGCGACGTCCTCATGGCCATCGACATGCCCGTCGAGAGACCGAGCAAGCCAATGTTCGGGGGCAAGAACCTTGATGTTCTCTTCGTGACATCGCTTGGAGTCGGGTTGACGGACGGCACCGAGTCCCGCCAGTTGGACGCAGGAGGCCTTTTTGCCATAACCGGGCTTGGAATTCGTGGCGTTCGACAAACGCGTTTTGCCGGATGACACTCATATCGGGATTCACATTCACCATGTGATCGTGGGCGCGGCTGGCCAACCACGAATGTGCGCAACCGGTACCCGCAAACCCCGGATGACCGTGCGGTCGCCGCGGAATCCCGTGACCTGCAGCCAATGAAGGGACAGACAATGAAACGGTTACTCATCACCGGCGCTTCGGGCAACCTGGGTGTTGTCTGCAGGGAGCGACTCACCCATCTGGCGGATTTCATCCGCCTGTCATGCCGGGGTGATCTCGGGAATCCTCAACCCCACGAAGAAATCATGCGATGCGACCTCGGCGACAAGTCCGAAGTCGATGCCCTGGTGGATGGCTGCGACGGAATCGTTCACATGGGCGGACAATCGGTCGAGGCGCCGTGGGAAATCGTACGCCGGGCCAACATCGATGGCATGTTCAACCTCTACGAAGCTGCGCGAAAGCACGGAGTCAAGCGCATCGTTTTCGCCAGTTCCAACCATGCAATCGGGTTTTACCGGCAGACGCAGCTGCTCGATGCCGACTCCCCTACCCGTCCGGACGGTCTTTACGGGGTTTCGAAGGTCTTTGGCGAGGCCCTCGCATCGATGTACCATGACAAGTTCGGGATCGAGACCGCCTGCATTCGAATCGGATCCTGCTTTCCCGAACCGGCCGACCACCGCATGCTCTCCACGTGGATGAGCCACGACGACTTCATTCGCCTTATCGAGTGCATTTTCACGGTTCGGAGGCTGGGATGCCCGATCATCTACGGGGTTTCGAATAATGACACGACCTGGTGGGACAATCGGAAAGTTGCGTACCTGGGTTGGCGGCCCCAGGACAATTCCGAGATTTTCAGGAGTCAACTGGACGAGCGAATGGATCCGCCGGATGCAAATGATGCACGTGCGGTCTACCAAGGCGGAGCTTTCGCGGCCGATGTCATCCACGAGGATTGAGAAGGGCTGTCGCGGGATCGATTGGGAGACTGGAGCAACCGGCCACACTTGGTCCCCGTCACCAAGGCAACGCGTCAGCGATCGAACCGGATGAAGCGACTTCGCACCCCGTACGGGCAATTCTCCGGGGTTGCTGCTGCCTGGCCTCAAGCGGCAAAGCAGCCGGCCCTCAATACGGAATCCGCTTCGAGATGTAGGTGGCGAACTCGAAGTTCGGCCTCTCGAGATGTGACAGGTGGCCAGGCGACGAGAGGCTGGAACGAACTCCGGCAAAGACGCGTTCAGTACATCCCCGGTCTTCATCATTGACTTCGTCAAGCAGGCGTTTCAGATCGTCAAAGTGCTCCCTGCCCCGCGGATCGTTGGCAAATTCCTTCGCCAGCCCACCGCCAAAATAGATCCGCACTTTCCCCGGAGCCATCGGGTACAGAGACAGGTACCAGAAATAACCCGGCGTCAGCGTCACGAGCATGCTGGGATAGATGGCAAACAGGTAGGTCTTGAACCGGCGCTCGCCGGTGAGCCTGGTATTGTCAGGATGCGCCACGGAGAGGAAAAACTCCTCCGCTTTCTGCAACGTGTGGTAGTTGAATGCCTTTCGCCCTTCCAGGCATTCGATTTCATCCACTTTCGACAGGCCGCCGATTGTCGCCGCATGGCATACCGGAAGATGATAACTCTCCATGAAATTCTCTGCGAGAATCTTCCAGTTCGTGTTCCATTCGTGGATTTCAAAGAAGGCCTGCGAATAGTTCTCCATCTCGAAATCGCCGACCATGTCCTCGATTTCGTGGAGAACCTCCCGCGCAGGGGGGGCTTCCGGGTTGAGCGAGACGAGGACCCAACCCAGCCATTCCTCGCAGCGGATTTCCGGTAAGCGATAACATGACCGGTCAAACCCCTGGTTCCTGGCCATCCCGGGTGCTCCCCGAAGCCTTCCGTCCAGCCCGTAAGTCCAACCGTGATAAGGGCAGACAATCGTTCGGGTATTTCCCTTGCCCGTCAGCAGCACTGACATTCGGTGCCGACAGACGTTGGACTGAGCCCGGAGATTTCCCTGCATGTCGCGAACCACCATGATCGGCTGACCTGCCAGTTCGGAAGCGAAATAGTCGCCCGGGTTGCGAAGTCCATCCGACCGCCCGATGCAGAACCACTCCTTTCGAAAGATGTTCCGGATTTCCTGATCCAGGAACTCCTCCGATATATAGACACTCTTGGGCATTGCCCGAGCCCGTTCAAAAGGCACCGAGACACATTCCGCCAACTCTCGTGCGGGGTTGTCGAAACCGACAAGATCATCCATTGGACCGTTCTCCCCAAACCAATGATCGTGTTCCGCTTCCGGCATTCGTTCCCAAAATTGTGCCTGCGTCAACAGTTTTCGAATATTTCGCGGAAAGCAGGCGCAGAAACGGCAGGAATTCCCGCAGTCGGACCGCGTTCGCGAGCCCCGCCGGACCACGGACTGGGCCGGGCTTCCCGTCGCCTGCCACAAATTCCCTTGCCAATCCCCGATCATGCGGGCATTTCTTGGAGTGTTCTCCTGGTTGCCGGGTAACCGGGCCGCTGTACAATTGCGGCCGCATCCTGCGACCCCCAAAACACGAAAATACGAGGTGACAAATGACATACGCACTATCGAGACGACGTTTCCTGCAGGCAGCAGCCTTCGCCAGTACTTCGGCCTTGCCGGGTGTCCTGCCCGGCGTTTCCTTTGCCGCAGACGACAGGAAACTGACCGTGAGGTTCAACCGGGACTTCGACAGCCTTGACCCCGGTTTCTATGTCGGGGGTCATCCCAACAACGACATCAACTGGTGTTGCATGCCGTCGCTCGTGCACTATGGTCCGGGCGGCTGGGTTCCGTCGCCATTTGTCAACAGCGTCGTCGTTCGCGATTCCATCCATATCGACTTCGAACTGAAGCCGGGTCTGATGTGGTCGAATGGCTTCGGTGAACTGACGGCTGACGATGTCGCGTTCAGCTACGAACGCATGACCACCAGCGATTGGAAAAACGATTACGTGGCATTCGACAGGGTCGACGTGACCGGCACGCACACGGGGACCATCGTCCTGAATCAGCCGTTCTCCCCCTTCATGAACACGACGCTCGCTTCCGGAACCGGGATCATTCTCTCGAGAAAGGCATTGGAAAGCGTTGGCGGAGCATACACGACCGAAGTGCCGGCAACATGCGGCCCGTACGTGTATGAATGGACCCCGGGGCAAAGAGTCGTTTTGACGAGGAACCCGGAATGGACAGGCGACATGCCGTATTTCGACACGATCGAATGCATTGTCGTGACCGAAGATGACTCGGCCGCCCTGGCATTCGAAGCCGGTGAGCTCGACTGTGCGCAGATCTCCTCGGAAGCCCTGGCGCGCTACCGCAAGGACCCGCCCGCCGGCAGCACGCTGACAGTCGCGGGTGCCCTGCAGTACATGTGGCTCGGGATGAATATCGAGCACCCGAAATTGCAGGACGTACGGGTTAGGCAGGCGATCCAGCGGGCCGTGGACCAGGCAAGCATTATCGAAGCGGCCTATGCGGGCACGGCGGAACCGTCGTTCGGTGTTGTCAGCCCGGGCCTCGTCGGCAAACGGACCAGTGCCGGATACGCCTATGATCCGGCCATGGCCAAGAGCCTGATCGACGAAGCAGGAGCATCGGGCCTGAACCTCACGTTGAGAACCCTCAACAACCAGGAGCGCGTTCTCGCCGCGACGATCATCCAGGCCAATCTCGCCGAAATCGGCATCAACGTGACGGTCATGCCGCTCGATGCGGGACCGTTCTGGGAAATGGGCCAGGAAAGCAAGGGCGATACCTGGAAAGACCTGGAGATCTGGATCATGCGTTACGGGTCCGGGCCCGATCCGTATGAACCGTTCCAGTGGTTTGTCAGGGGCCAGGTCGGAATCTGGAACTGGGAACGCTGGTCCTCGGACGAATTCGAAGACCTATTCGCCCAGGGCATCGAGGAAGTCGACCCCGGCAAACGCGCCAAGATCTACACCCGGATGCAGGAAATCATGGAAGAAACAGGCGCCTATGTCTGGCTCACGCATGAACCTGAGGTGTTCATTCATCGTGATGACATCGCGACTCATTTCGCGCCATCGGGCGAAATGCAGTTGGCGTATTTCACCGCGGCCTGACGCCGCAGCGCCGCCGGGTCGGTCAATCCGGCGGCGCCACCTGTTCCCGGCATGCTGATCTACTTCGTCAAGCGGATCGCACTCGCGATCCTGATCGTCTTTGTCGCGGTCTTTTCGCTCTTCGTGATGCTGCACGCGATTCCGGGGGATCCGGTCAGCATTGCTCTCGGCCCCAGGGCCACACCGGAAATACAGGCGGCTTACGCGGCCAAGATGCATCTCGACGAACCGCTCGTCACGCAACTCCTGATATTTTTCGGGAACGTGCTGCAGGGCGATCTCGGGACCGACGTGTTCAGCAACCGAAGCGTCACGACGATCCTGATCGAGCAGCTGCCCTACACGATCACGCTCGCTGTTGCGTCTCTCGGTTGGGCTGCACTCATCGGCATACCGATCGGGTGCTTGTCGGCAACCCGGCGCGGCAGCTGGGTTGACCGGTTGACCGGTGTCGTCTCGATCGGAACGATCGCCATCCCATCGTTTCTGGTGTCGATCTGGGCGATTCTGCTGTTTGCGATCTACCTCAGGCTGTTTCCCGTCATCGGGGCCGGTGACGAAGGCGACATCGTGGACCAGGCGCTGCATCTCGTCCTGCCATCCTTTGCGGTCGGGCTGGGATGGGTTGGTTACCTCGCGCGCATGGTTCGAGCCTCGATGCTCGAGGTCATGGGCGAGAATTACATCCGTTCCGCGCATGCATTCGGTTTGCCCGAACGCAAGATCGTTTATCGCTACGCGCTCAGGGTCGCCATCCTGCCGACGATAACCCTGATGGGGGTTGGGTTTGGTGGATTGCTTTCGGGAACGGTGTTCGCCGAAATCATCTTTGCCCGTCCGGGGATCGGCAAGATCATCTACGACATGGTCCTGAACCGGAACTTTCCGGTTGTCCAGGGAGCCGTCATGGTCACGGTCGCCCTCTACGTCGTCGTCACCTTGATCTCCGATCTCATGGTGGCGTACCTCGATCCTCGCGTTCGCGATACCCTGTGAAAGCAATGGCGGCGATATCTCCAACTTCGATCGGCAACTCCATCCGGCAACGGGAAAAGCTCTTTCTTTTCCTCAGCAACCGGCTTGGGGTGCTCGGATTCGTACTCGTTGCCATGTTCTTCATTAGCGCATTGTGCGCTCCCTGGCTCGCAACCCACGATCCGAACCAGCTGGACATTCCGGCCCGACTGTCGGGGCCAAGCGCGGACCACTGGCTCGGCGCCGACCAGCTTGGACGGGACACGTATTCCCGAATTCTGTACGGGGGACGGGTCGCGCTGAAAGTCGCTGCAATTGGCGTGACCGCGTCGCTGGTAATCGGACTCGTTCTCGGGATGATCGCGGGTTACGGTCCCCGTTGGCTGGACA
The DNA here is from genome assembly GCA_963664045.2 of Paracoccaceae bacterium. Lineage (GTDB taxonomy): Bacteria > Pseudomonadota > Alphaproteobacteria > Rhodobacterales > Rhodobacteraceae > JAPPHA01. The sequence continues at coordinate 232,024 of CAXXGT010000014.1, forward strand.
ATGCCCTTTTGTTGGTCTTCGACACGATTCGATCGTTTCCAACCATCGTTCTTGCCTTGGCGGCGGTTTCCCTGCTCGGCCCCAGTCTCAACCTGGTTCTCTCCATTGTCATCGTCACGAGTATCCCCGGTTATGCTCGCCTGGCCAGGACCAGTACGCTGGCGCTCAAGAACACGGAATTCATCCTTGCCGAACGCGCGATCGGAGCGCGCGCGCGCAGGGTTTTGTTCCTCCATGTCATGCCCAATATCATCGGACCCTTGTTGATTCTCGCGGCCATGGATGTCCCTGTTGTCGTGACAATCGAGGCCGGACTCAGTTTCCTTGGTCTCGGTGTCCTTCCGCCCACGGCGAGCTGGGGGACGATCCTCAACGAGGGGTACCTGGTCATTCGCACATCGCCCTGGCCGGTTATCGCGGGTGGCATTCCGCTGGTTCTGACGACCCTCGGATTCACACTCCTTGGAGAGACGCTGCGGGACATTTTCGACCCCAAGCTTCGAGGCAACCGCTAGGTCATGGAAGCGACGAACGACGCGCTGGTCGACATCCGCAAGCTCAGTGTCGATTTCCAGACGGTGCGCGGCCGGGTCCATGCACTGCGCGATGTCAATGTCCGGGTTCCACGTGGGAAGGTCATCGGAATCGTCGGCGAGAGCGGCTCAGGGAAAAGCACGCTCGTCTGGGCCGTCATGCGGCTTCTCGCCGGGAACGGAACAGTCACGTCCGGATCCATCACCTTCAAGGGCCAGGATATCCTGCAGCTCGACGGATCCGCGTGCCGAAGTTTTCGCGGCGAAGACATTTCGATGATCTTTCAGGATCCGATGACTGCCCAGATTCCGGTACTCAACTACAGGCGCCAAATGACCGATGTCCTGTACCGCCGGAACTGGTTGTCGCAATCCGAAAAAACCGGGTTGGCGACACGGTTCATGCATCGCGTCGGAATACCGGACGCAGATGAACGGATCCGTCACTTCCCGCACCAGTTCAGCGGCGGGATGAGGCAGCGGGCAAGCGTTGCGATGGCGCTCCTGACCGACCCGGCACTGCTGATCGCCGACGAACCCACGACCGCGCTCGACGTGACCATGGAAGCCCAGATCATCCACCTGATCAGGGAGGTCCAGGCGGAACACGGGTGCACGGTCATGGTCGTGTCACACAACCTGGGGTTGATTGCCGAACTCTGCGACGAAGTCGTCGTGATGTACGCAGGCGAAGTTATCGAGCATGGCGACGTCGAGAGCATCTTCTTCGAAGCACGGCATCCCTACACGCGGGCGCTTCTCGAGTGCGACCCGTCCCACGACCTTGACCAGACCCGGTTCTTTCCGACCATCCCCGGTGACGTTCCGGACCTGCACCAGACTCCCGGGGGATGCGTGTTCGCACCGCGCTGCCTGCACGCCGGCGAGGTTTGCCGGAATGCACGTCCATCGCATATCGAGACCGATTCCACCCGAAGCGGCTCGGAGCGACTTCACGCCGTGCGTTGCCACCTGCATGATCCTGCCTCTGGACTGCGGCATTCGGAAGTCGAATCCGACGGTGCCGCGCCCGCCAGCGCATTGGTCCAGGCCAGGATTGAATCGGGACCCGAATCCGAACACTTGCTCGCGATCAGTGACCTGAGGGTTCGTTTCAGGATAATGAACAGGGTCCGTGCACTCACGACAGGTACCCGGGATCCGTTTGTCGATGCGGTTGCCGGCGTATCCCTCGCAGTTCGGGCTGGCGAGACCCTTGGCCTTGTCGGAGAAAGCGGGTCGGGGAAAACGACCCTGGGGCGCGCCGTGCTGGGTTTGAACCAAGTTCACTCGGGAACCATCAGGTTTCAGGGAACGGACCTTGTCGGTCTCTCGCAAGCCGGCTACAGGAAGCGGAGACGCGATATCGGGATGATGTTTCAGGACCCGATCGGCTCGCTCAGTCCGCGGCAAACCGTCGAACAGCTGTTGACCGAACCGCTGATCGTCCATGGCGAAGGCGGCAAGTCCCTGCACGAAGAGGCCAATCGGCTCTGCGACATGGTCAGTCTGCCGCGGAACTTCCTTCCGCGCTACCCGCACGAGCTTTCAGGGGGTCAGGCTCGTCGCGTGGGCGTCGCCCGTGCGCTCGCCCTGAATCCTGCCTTGGTCATCGCTGATGAACCCACTGCCGGTCTGGACGTTTCCGTTCAGGGGGGAATCCTCAACCTGATGATGGAAATTCAATCGCGCCACGGCCTGGCTTATCTTGTCATCAGCCATAACCTCCCCGTCATTCGGCAAATCAGCGACACACTCGCGATCATGTATCTTGGCCGCATCGTCGAGAGCGGTGACTGTTCGAGAGTATTCGAGACGCCCGCTCATCCGTACAGCGAAGCACTCGTCCGGGGCGCGCCGCGCCCGGACCCGACGCGACGCAGGCAATTGGTCTCGATCGAGGGAGAGGTGCCGAGCCTGACCAACCGTCCGCGTGGTTGCGAATTCCACCCTCGCTGCCCATACGCCAAGGATTTGTGCCGTACGACCTCACCGCCCCTGAAACGACTCGGCGACGGCCGGCGTGTTTCCTGCCACTTTCCTCTCTCCAGCTGAAAGACGCGAGCGGCTGCCCGGTTTCCGGTCCTGCAATAATTTTACGTTCGAATGCCGGACCGATTGCGCATCCGGCTCCATGGTGGTATTTGTACAGTCATCACTCACGGGGAGTTCCCGCCGGAACTGAGAAACGCAGCGCGCGTTGACCCGTCGAACCTGATCCGGATCATACCGGCGTAGGGAATGAGAAGATGGACCGCATCGTACAAATTGCCATTCCGATTCCCTCGCCCCGAAAGGAGGGAATCCATGAAGAGCATTTATGCCACCTGTCTTGCGGCTGCATTGTCCTTACAGACCGCATGGGCCGAAACCCTGACGATCTACACGTACGAATCCTTTGTCAGTGACTGGGGACCGGGGCCGGAGGTCCAGAGGAAATTTGAAAGCCAATGCGACTGCACGATCGAGTGGGTCGCCGAAGGAGATGCCGCGACGCTGCTGACCGCACTTCGCCTTGAGGGCGATGCAGGCCGGGCAGATGTTGTGCTCGGGCTCGACACAAACCTGATGGCTGAAGCTGTCCAGGCCGGTGTCGTACTGGAGCACGGTCTGGGCCAGCTCGAGTTCGATCTGCCTGTTAAGTGGAATGATCCCGTTTTTGTACCGTTCGACTACGGTTACTTCGCGATCATTTATGACAGCGCGACCCTGACGGACCCACCCACATCGCTTGCCGAACTTGCGTCGAAAAGCCCTGTCCGGGATCTGATCATCCAGGACCCGCGGACGAGCACCCCAGGACTTGGCCTTCTGCTCTGGATCAAGGCCATTCACGGAAACGATGCGACCGAGGTCTGGGGAAATCTGTCGGAACGCCTTCTGACGGTAACCCAGGGATGGAGCGAGGCCTACGGCCTGTTTCTCGCAGGCGAAGCGCCGATGGTCCTGAGCTATACGACGTCGCCAGCGTATCACCAGCTGGCCGAAGACGAGACCCGGTACAAGGCCGTAATCTTTCCAGAAGGCCATTACATGCAGATCGAAGTGGCTGCAGTCGCGGCATCAACCGACCAGCCGGAACTCGCACGGCAGTTTCTTTCATTTGTCGGTTCGCGGGGTTTTGCCGAAATCATTCCGACGACAAACTGGATGTACCCGGCAACGGATGCCGGAGATGCCCTGCCCGAAGTGTTTCGTAGCCTGGACAAGCCGGACGTGACGCTTCTGCTTGCGCCTGAAGATGTCGCGGCCAACCGCAAGGAATGGATCCGTGAATGGCTGGAGGCCGTCGGCACGAAATGATCGTCGGCCAACGGTTGCTGCTTTGGCCCGGCGCCCTTGCACTCATTGCTTCGCCGGGCCTGGCCGTTGTTGCCGTACTGGCACTTCTCGGGGCGGCCACCCGAAACGAAACCGGACCCTTACTTGACGGGTACAGCTGGCACGTTCTGCGTTTCACCGTCTATCAGGCAACGCTCTCGACAGTCCTGGCGCTCCTGTTTGCGCTTCCGGTGGCACGCGCATTGGCGAGGCGTTCCCGATTCCCGGGCCGCACGGCACTCATCAGGTTGTTCGGACTACCCCTCGTCTTGCCGGTCATCGTTGCGGTCTTTGGCATTGTCGCCGTTTGGGGACACAATGGCGCAGTCAGTCGCACGCTAGTTGCTGCGGGACTGCCAGGATTTGCACCGCTCTACGGCCTTTCCGGCATCCTGATCGCGCATACGTTTTTCAACATGCCTCTGGCGGTACGCTTGCTTCTCCCGGTGTGGGATTCGATCCCCGGTGAATCTTGGAGGCTTGCCAATCAACTCGACATGTCCAGCTGGCAGATTTTTCGCCTGATCGAATTCCCGCGAATCGCTCCGGTCATTCCCGGAATTGCGATGCTGAGTTTCCTCCTCTGCTTTTCCAGTTTCTCCGTCGTTCTTGTTCTTGGAGGAGGTCCAGGAGCAACCACGCTCGAGGTCGCCATCTGGCAGGCACTGCGCCTCGAGTTCGAAATCGACCGCGCCGTAGCGCTCGCGGGGCTTCAGGTCACCGCCTGCCTGATCGCGGGGATCGCATTCTATCGCATGGCAAGATCAACGGTCTCCGGACCAACGGAGGGACGTCGAATCCTGCGTCCTGACATTTCTTCAACCGCCAGCAAATGCGGAGATATTCTGTGGCTGTCTGTTGGAACATTCTGGATCGGAGCCCCGCTGGCCGCTGCCGTCGCGGCTGGAATTTCGGGCCCGTTGCCCGATGTTCTTGGACGTCAAGAGGTCTGGGCCGCAGCGGTGCGCAGTGTGGTCATCGGCCTCTCGGCGGGATTCCTCGCACTGGCTTTCGGATCCATGCTGGCAGTGACTGCTCGCGATCTTGCGATCCGGGCACAGCGTACCGGCCTTGCCGACTGGGTGGAGATCCTCGGCAGCCAGACCCTGATCGTTTCACCGGTCGTTCTCGGGGCCGGCCTGTTCGTTCTCCTCATTCCGCATATCGCGGTTTTCGACTGGGCGATACCCCTTGCCATCGTGCTCAACGGATTGATCGCGATTCCGTATGTGATCCGTCTGGTCGGCCCGGTTCTCAGGCGAAATGCAGAGCATCACGACCGGTTGTGTGCAAGCCTGGGACTATCTGGATTGAACCGGCTTGTTCTCGTGGAGTGGCCTGCCGTGGCCGGTACCGCAACGACTGCCATGGCGATTTCCGCCGCCCTTGCGACCGGGGACCTGACGGCGATCGTCCTGTTTGGCTCCGGCCAGTCCGATACGCTCGCCAAGTTGCTTTACAGTGCACTCGGGACATACAGAATGGGTGAAGCGGCCGTACTTGCAATGTTGCTCACCGTAACATGCCTGGCCGTCTTTGTTGTCGTTGAAGGAGCAGGTCGCATTGGCCGCCGGGCTTGAGTTTCGAGATCTCCGCACAGAGATCGGCGGATTCGCCATTCGAACCAGTTTCGAGGCCCCATCCGGTTCGGTCACGGCAATTCTCGGGGCCAGTGGCGCCGGGAAAAGCACGCTTCTCGCCCTCGCCTGCGGATTCGAACAACCCGCTTCCGGCCAGATCCTGGTCGAAGGTCGTCCCGTGACCGGCCTTCCCCCGGCCGAGCGGCCAATTGCAATCCTGTTCCAGGAACACAACCTGTTCCCTCACCTGAATGCATTCCAGAACATAGGCCTCGGCCTTGATCCGGGCCTGAGATTGACGCCTGAACAGCGGAATGACGTGGCCGACGCGCTGAATCGTGTCGGCCTCGACGGGATGCAGGAGCGTCTGCCGAAGGATCTTTCAGGCGGAGAACGCCAAAGGGTTGCCATTGCCAGGGCACTGGTCATGCGGAGACCGGTTCTTCTGCTCGACGAACCGTTTGCCGGCTTGGGGCCGGCACTCAGACGAGCCATGCTCGACCTGGTCGATGCACTCTGCAGAGACACTGGCATGACCGTGGTCATGGTGACCCACGACCCCGCGGACGCGAGACGGATTGCCAGGTTTACGGCCTTCATGCACGAGGGAACGGTTCAGACGTTCGGACCGACAGAGACGGTTTTGGGCCGCCCTGATTCACCCGATCTTCGCAGTTATCTCGGAGTCGAAACCGACACTTGAGGAAAAAGGTGCCTTACGCCGGTTCGAAGGCATTCCGTCGCAATCCCCGGCGGTGCCCAGATTGTCCCGCTGCCTTGTACCTGCCGAAGGTCTCCGTTTCCGCCCGTCGCCGGTGATGGTGCTGTCACGCCGAGTCAGCTATGTTGTTTCCAAGCCTGCCGGGCTACCGGCATCCGTCCCACCCGCAATGTGACAGAAACGAGTACGATGCACGTCATTCCTGACGACGCCCGAACCACGAATCAAGCGAAACCAAGAGTCGCTGTCGCGGGATTCCAGCATGAAACCAACAGTTTTTCTCCCGTCGCAACCGGGCTCGAAGATTTCATCAGACCGGGCGGATGGCCGGGTCTCACGGAGTCTTCGGCCATGGTCGGCACGTTCTCGGGGGTCAACATCCCGATCGGGGGATGCATCGATCGCATCCGGGACCGGGCCGAGATCGTGCCCGTCCTTTGGGCCAGTGCCGAACCGGGAAATCTTGTCCAAACCGAGGCGTTCGAGATGATTTCGGGCAAGATCATCGACGGGTTGGCTGCCGCGATGCCGCTCGACGGCGCATATTTCGACCTTCATGGCGCCATGATCACCGAAGATCACGAGGATGGCGAGGGCGAACTCCTGGCGCGTGTCCGGAATCTCCTTGGGCCCGATGTTCCCGTCGCCGTCAGTCTCGACCTGCACGCCAACCTTACTCCTGAAATGGTCACCCATGCCGACGCGACCACCATTTTCAGAACCTATCCGCATCTCGACATGGCGGAAGCCGGTGCCCGCGCCGCCGATCTCCTGCTGGAGATCGTCAAGACCGGGGGAAGGCCTCACACGGCCTTCCGGAAACTGCCGTACATGATTCCGCTGCAAGCTCAGCACACGAAGTCGGATCCTGTCCAAGCGCTTTATGGCAGCCTTCCGGAAAACGGTTCCTGCACGTCCGGAAATGCCGAGATCGCGATGGGTTTCCCTCCCGGAGACATCGCGATGTGCGGACCGGCGCTTGTTGCCACGAACTACTCGTACGACGCGGCTGAATCGGCGGTCGATGATCTGGAACGCCGTTTTCTCGCGGTTGAGACGAGATTCCCGGTCGAACTGACGTCACCTTCCGCGGCAGTCAAAAGGGCGATGGAAACCGGCCGACCAGGGCGACCTGTCGTGCTCGCAGACGTTCAGGACAACTCCGGCGCCGGCGCAAGTTCGGACACCACGGGCCTCCTGTGCGAACTCGCGTCATCCGGCGCGAGGCATGCGGCCCTAGGCGCCATCTGTGACCCCGAGTTCGTCGAAATGGCGCACCGGGCGGGAGTGGGAAACGAAGTCCATGCATCTCTCGGTGGCAGGACGGGAGGCCCGGAAAACCCGCCCTTCAACGGCAGATTTGTCGTCACATCGCTCAGCGACGGTGCATTCGACTGGCGTGGCGAAATGATGAAAGGCGTTCGCGCGAAACTCGGGCCCACCGCAGCAGTGCGCCTTGTCGACGACCGCTCCGACATCCGGATTGTGGTGGTCGGGCAAAGGGTTCAATGTCTCGACCGCGCCCTGTTCGGCCATCTCGGGATCGAACCTGCTGAAATGGCATTGCTGGCCGTCAAGAGCACAGTACATTTCAGGGCGGACTTCGAGAGACTCGCTGCTGAAATCATCCCGGTGAAGTCACCCGGATACAATCCGTGCCAGTTGGATGCGATCCCGTATACCCGACTTCGGGAGGGCGTACGGCTTCTGTAGGTCCCCATCCTTGAATTACGTGGAGGCCTACAATCTGGCTGGCCTCTCGGTCCAATTGACAGTGCTTCCTCTTCGTGAACCTCCCGCGAGGACACGGTGCGGGCTGTTTCCACTCTGGACAGCTTCGCCAAGCCATTCCCTGAAGTTCGTATGCGTACAAAATTGCTGAGTCAGTCTTCCTCGCACTACCAGTTTCAACTTGCCACTGTCCATTCGATCAAAAAATTTGGCGGCTTCAGGGCGTCCTTGGCTACTGCCGAACACCATGCCCACAACGTTTTCGTCAACAATCGCGCATATGATAAATGCCCAGCGACCTATTCACCTCGTGCCGGAAGAACTCCCGGTAGCTTGGTGGTTGATCGACAACGTTACCACAGTCATCGACTCGAACACTATGGATCCGGACATTGTGTCCACCGCGTTCAAAGTAGAGGATCGACACGTCGCCAGACCGGAGGCTGGTTTTCCTGTCCCGCACATCCATACGAACTCGGTTAATCAAATGGTCGCTATGTGTTTCAACCAAAATACGCCTGCCTGACGATGCGACATCGCACAAAATCGAGCCGAGTCCAGCCTGGGCACTCGGGTGGAGATGTACTTCAGGTTGCTGCAGCAGGAGCATTTGTGGCGCATCAGTGCGGATCAATTCGATGATCACTGGCAGTATCTGGCCAACCCCGTAACCGACATCAATGAGATAGCGCCAAGGCCCATCGACTTCCCGGACGCGTTGCCTGACCTGCACCTGGAAAGAATCACTGCCCGGATCATCCCCCAAAGGTCGGATTCTCAGATCATGGAACAGCCCGGTTTTTCTTCCGTAGAGTTCCATGGCCTTTTTTCAATTCATTCCATTCTTTCAGTTCAGAACGTTTCATGGATTCCAGATACGCAGGAAAACCTGCGCCCTCGGGATCCAGAAAGCTGGGTCCGGGATCGTATGTCCGGCGGGGCGGGACCGAACGGGAGCTGTAGCTGCGGGAGGAGAAAAAGGTAGAACCCTGATTCTCACGCGACGCGACGCGACGCTGGACATCGAGTTGACAGGACTCCATCCTCGCGCAAAGGTCACATTTCCTGACGGGTGCGCAAGGCACTTCCTTTTTTTGCACGAGGTTGCGATGAAAACGCTCGACAAGTTTCCCCGAAAAATTCGGACTATTGACGGAGCCTGGATTCAGCTTTCGGACGGAGTGCGATTGTCCGCAAAAGTCTGGCTGCCAGAGGACGCAGAATCGGACCCGGTTCCGGCCATCCTCGAATACTTGCCGTACCGCTATCAGGACGGAACAGCGGACCGGGACGCAGTAACACATCCGTATTTCGCAGGCCATGGCTACGCGAGCGTTCGCGTCGACATGCGCGGAGCAGGTAATTCGGAAGGCGTATTGCTCGGCGAGTACCTGAAACAGGAACAGGATGATGCTCTCGAGATCATCGAATGGATCACCAGCCAGGCCTGGTGTTCAGGCACTGTCGGAATCATTGGGATCTCGTGGGGTGGTTTCAACGGTCTTCAAATCGCTGCGCGGCAACCGGAAGCCTTGAAGGCGATCGTTTCGATCTGTTCGACCGACGACCGTTATGCCGATGACATTCACTACATGGGTGGATCCATGCTTTGCGACAACATCGCCTGGTCAACCTACATGTTTTCGATCAACACAACGCCTCCTGACCCGAGACTTCATGGAGACAATTGGGAAACCGTCTGGTCTAGGCGGCTCAAGGGCAGCGGTCTGTGGCTCTCCGATTGGCTCGAACACCAGCATCGGGACGAGTTCTACAAGCACGGTTCGGTGTGCGAAAACTACGATGACATCAAGTGCGCCGTGTACGCCGTCGGGGGATGGGCGGACGGGTATTCGAACGCGGTCTTTCGCCTGCTCTCAAGCCTCAAGGCTCCTGCCAAAGGACTTGTTGGGCCCTGGGCACACAAATATCCGCATTTTGCCGGCCCTGGACCGTCCATTGGATTCCTCCAGGAGTGCCTGCGCTGGTGGGATCGTTGGCTCAAGGGCATCGACACGGGCATAATGGACGAACCGCGCCTGCGTTGCTGGATGCAGGATCCGGTCCCGCCGAGGACGTACTATGCACACCGCCCAGGTCGGTGGGTCGCAGAGGACACATGGCCCTCGAGCCACATTGTCGATCGACGTTTCTTCGTCAACACGTCCGGGCTCTGCGAGACAGGCGAGGCTCCGGCAGCCATGGAGATATCCTCCCCCGAAACAGTCGGATTCGCCGGAGGTATCTGGTGTCCGCATGGCGAAGACCCGGACCAGCCGTCAGACCAGCGAAAGGAGGCTGGCGGGTCCCTGAACTTCGATTCCGAATTCCTTGAAGCGGATCTGGAGATTCTTGGTGCCCCGATCTTCAACGTCGACGTCTCAAGCCGGCAGGAAACCGCTCAGATCATCGTCTGTCTGAACGAAATCCTTCCGGACGGCGCCATCACCAGGATCAGCTACGGAATCCTGAACCTCGCGCACCGCAACGGCCACCAGGTCCCGGAACCGCTTGTCCCTGGCGATACATATCGGGTTCGTATCCGGTTGAACGAAATCGCGCATCGGTTCTCGGCCGGAAGCCGGGTTCGGTTGTCGATCTCAACCGCATACTGGCCGGTCGTGTGGCCATCGCCCGAGAAATCGTCCCTCCGTGTGACTGTCGGAACGGCGACCCTGGACCTCCCGATCCGAACCGGAAAGGCGGCCGACCAGGACCTGCGGGAATTCGAACCTCCCGAGTCGGCTCCTCCCTTGAGGAAGACCGTAAGCAGGAAATCGTCGTTCGAGTGGACCGCCACAGAAGATCTGACAAACGGAGTCGTTGTTTGCCGGCAGTGGTTCGATGAAGGCGCCACGACATACGACGAATATGACGGTTGGATGGTGGATTCGACCCATGAAGAAATCTATACGATTCACCCGGATGATCCCAACTCGGCCAAGTGTGATATCGTCTGGACGGAGAGATTTTCCCGCGAGGACTGGAACGTGTCGTCACGCACCCGGACGATCGTGACGTCGTCGGCCACGCATTTTCACCTGGAGGCAAGGCTCAAGGCCTGGCTCGGAGACGACCTCGTTCATGAACAGGAGTGGGAAAAGTCGTTCCGGCGCAGGCTTGTCTGACCGCGCCGACCGGAGTCCGGTTGAGTGGTGCGGGCGGGGGGACTTGAACCCCCACTTCCTGTCGGAAAACGGATTTTCGTACCGCTACAGGTTTCCCTGCCGCCCCGTTCAGGGCGTTTGACGGTCTGGACTATCCCTTCACCGTAGCCGTAGCCCCAGGTGCCGCCCGTCTAGTCTCTACACCTGCCCGTTGCCGGGATTGGCTCGGGATCAGCATCGGCCGTACCGGAAGCCTTCCCCGAATTTGAGCGGTTCTACTCCCCGGGTTTCCCCGAAGGCACCCAAGATGTCTCAAGTCCGTTGCGTCTACCTATTCCGCCACGCCCGCACATCCCGTAAACCTAGGTTTCCGGGTCAGGACGTCCTTTAATGCAGAATGCCGTCGATGTCGAAGGCGTTTGGCCTGCACCAACTCTTCTCTTTGATGCAATGGCGGGGAATTCAGGAAACACTGACCATCAAGCAACCCGATCACCGCGCCTTAATCCTTACGGGAGAATAAGGGCCACCTGCGTAGCCGGGCGTAACGATCGTGCACGTCGCTGTTCCGTCCGGCTCGAGATTGCAGGTTCTGACCTGTTTGAAGATGGATGATCGGTCCGAACAATTCATGTCGGAATCGTCACTGATTTCCAACTGGCCCAAAGCATTGAATCGTGCGGTGGTCCCGGATTGACATGTCGTCCCGTTCTCATACCTGAGGGCCTGATTTCCGACGCCGTTTGCGTCAAAACACGTGTTCAAGCTGGCAACTTCTGAAATCTCACCGGTTTCGACATTCTGGGTTTGATAATCAGAATCGAGATCCCAGCAACCTACAAGCAGTCGTACATCCTGTTCTTCCCATTGTTCGGCGTTCAATCCACCGGTGGATTCGGGCTCAACCGATTCAGGGGAAGCCGGTTCCCGCCGCAGGTAAGGAGGGCACTCAAGTCTGGCAAGTTGCCTTTCGAGACTGGTGACTTGTTCTTCGAGGACAGCCTGTCGGCCAAACACCGCTTCAAGGCGGCTGTCGGGCTCATGTGCCACAGAGACAGGACAAGTCGCAATTCTCCAACCGAACATGGGCGAGAGAACTCCACAGGCACCGACAATCTGGACGGCAGAAATTCCGACGATGCCTGCCAATACAGCAGCCACGGACCACTGGAGAATGCCTGTCTTTGGTGGGTAGCCAATACTGAGGACTGCTGGCCTCAAGGCGCCGCCATCTCGATCACGGAGAACGATCACCCAGAGTATTTCGCCCGCATATCCGTTACGGACCGACCTACCAGTTCAGTCAGAACGTCGAAGTCGACGTTGGCAAGTCGCGTCAGGTAGAGGCAGGAAACCGAATGCCGGTGCTTGCCCAGGGAAGCCATCAGGTCGCTGTACGCCGAAAACCCCGGCATGATGTAAACGACAAGGGCAGATTTTCGCGGCGAGAACCCGGTGAGCATGAAGGTATGTTCCGAACGGTCGGACCGCCTGTAGGTGTACCGGCCAAATCCGACGATGCTCGTTCCCCACATCCTGGGTTTTTCACCGGTCACCCTTTCCATCATGCGTAGCACTGTCCACGCATCTTCCCTGCGCCGGGCGTTTTCGACGGAATTCAGGAACTCGCCAACATCGCCATCATGCTCGACAGTCTTCAGGCCTTCCGCCACGATTCCCTCCCGTTTCCGTTCACCGTCGCCACCGGCAAGAACTGACACGGATTTGCGGGTTTCGCAATCGCGACAACCCTGCATCCGCGGTCCCGGTCAAATCAGAATTGCATGTGAATGGCCGCAACTCGAATGCAGTAGAACCGACTCCAAGTGCCGGATCAATGCGCCTCATCAATGCGCCTCGCCCGAAACCTCTCATGTCATTTGAAGGCAAAGGTACACGAATGCCCGACGTGCGCGCACCTCTGAAACCGGGGTTTTCCGAGATGCTCTACCGGGCGTTCTGCAACATCCGGCCGAAAATGGATCATTCGGGACTCAGGCTGCACACCTATCAAATCCAGACGCAGGTGAAATCCTAAAGGACTTTCCGTGCGTGGAGCGCAGTGCTTATGGTGCCGTCGTCCAGGTAATTCAGTTCCCCACCCATCGGAACCCCCCTGGCAAGCGACGTGACCTGAACGTCCGTGTTCTCGAGTTCATCGGCGATGTAATGCGCGGTCGTCTGGCCTTCTACCGTAGAGCCCAATGCCAGGATGACCTCGGTGACGTTCGTCTCGGAAACACGCTGCAGCAACCCCGGTATCCGCAGTTCTTCCGGACCAGCTCCATCCAGGATCGACAACACGCCGCCAAGCACATGATAGCGCCCGCGATAGGCCGAGGTTCGCTCGATCGCCCAGAGGTCAGGCACGTCTTCAACGACACAGACCTGGCCGTTGGCCCGCTTGGGGTTGGAACAGATGTCACATGGCGTCGCCGTCCCGATGTTGCCGCAGGTCTCGCAGAACCTGACGTGCCGCGCGACCCGTTCCATTGCTGCCGCTAGCGGATTCAGCAACTGTGTTCGTTTTTTCAAGAGGTGGAGAACCGCGCGAGGCGCTGACCTCGGTCCAAGCCCCGGCAGTTTCGCCATGAGTTGAATCAAGGTCTCGAGTTCCTGGTCCCTGCCCTCCACCACAATTCTCCTGTCAAGCGGAGCAAAAGATCGAAGTGATCAAATCTGTCCCTTCATCCACGGCGGCAAGTCCTGTCCACCCATCAACTTCATCATCTCGTTTCGGCTCTTCTCGTTGGCCTTGTTCACCCCGTCACCAACGGCAGCGACGATCAAATCTTCAACCACGACCTTGTCTTCCGCCTTGAAAATATCCGGATCGATCTCCAAGCCGACAAGCGTCCCGCGTCCGTTGACCCGCGCCTTGACCAAACCGGCTCCCGCCTCTCCGATCACCTCGGTTTTTTCCATGGATTCCTTGGCGGCCTCCATCCTGGATTGAAGCTCCTCCGCCGACTTCATCAGGTTGGCCATACCGCCAAGATTCATGAAATCCTTGAACATGAGTTCTTTCCTTCACCCTTTTTGCGCGCGCGTTTTCGCCGCTGCCTTGTCTGGATACCCGGCGGACGAGTCAACCATCTTTCATCGATTCCGGACGCGCGATCCCGAGGCGGCGACCGAGACGATCTGCGCATCGGGAAACTCCCGGATTATGTCCTGGACGATCGGATTCATCGCTGCCTGATCATGAAGTTCCCGTTCGCGCATCGCGCGCATCTCCCCGACCGTCGGACCGCCGCCCTTGGCAAGAACAACGCTCCAGCGTTCGTTCGTCAGGTCCCCGAGTTGCTGGGCCAGGCGCGCAGGCAAATCGGGACGCGCATCGGCATCGAGTTCAATCTCAACCAGACCCTTCTGAAATTTGACCGGGCGAACGAATTTCTCAACTTCGATCGCGAACTCCATGTTCCGTGTCCGGTCAAGGATCAAGTCCACGACGTCGGACAAGTCATGAAGTTGTTCGGGTACGGGCAAGGACTCGACCGCCGGCGCCGGATGGTCTTCAGAAGATTCCGCGACCAGGGCGTGACCCGCGGGCACGTTGTCGTTGCCACTCTCGGCACGGCCTCCCTCCGACTTTTGCGCCGTATCCTTGCTTGGCGTAACCGGTGCTGGCTGATCTTGCCGGGCCGCCTCCCCCCTCAGCTTACGAATCACATCCTCCGGCGTCGGTAGATCGGCAGCGTGCGTCATCCGAATGATTGCCATCTCGGTGGCCATTCGCGGATTAGGCGCGGTCGAAACTTCGTTCAGGGCCTTCAAAAGCATCTGCCACATTCGTGTCAGGACGCGGAGAGACAGCTTTTCTGCCGCCTCCTTGCCCCGGTCCCGAACATCGGGAGACACCGACGGATCGTTCGATGCATCGGGCGTGATCTTGACGACCGATATCCAGTGGACGACTTCCGCAAGCTCCCTGAGTATGGCGAACGGGTCGGCGCCATCCGTGTACTGTTCGCTCACCTCGACCAGCGCACTTGCAGCATCGCCGCAAACGACATGGTCAAAGAGGTCCATGGCGCGGGATCGGTCGGCAAGTCCCAGGATGGTGCGGACTTCCACCGAGGTCACCTGCCCGGTCCTCCGCGAAATCACCTGGTCAAGTATCGACTGGGCATCACGCACGGATCCCTCCGCGGCTCTCGTGATCAACGCCAGGGCATCGTCGGCAACGTCGGCTCCTTCCTTCTCGGAAATCCACTTCAGGTGGGCGGTCATGACGTCCGGCTCGACTCTTCTGAGATCGTACCGCTGGCACCGTGACATGACTGTGACCGGGACCTTCCTGATCTCGGTCGTCGCGAAGATGAACTTGACGTGATCCGGCGGCTCTTCCAGGGTTTTCAATAACGCGTTGAAGGCAGCTACGGACATCATGTGAATTTCGTCGATTATGTAGACCTTGTAGCGTGCCGAGGTCGGCCGGAACTGGACCGACTCGATGATCGACCTTACATCCGCAACTCCCGTTCGACTGGCAGCATCGACTTCGATGACATCCATGTGCCGGCTTTCGGCGATGGACCTGCATGGGTCACATTGCCCACACGGTTCGACGGTCGGGCTGCCTTTTTCATCCGGGCCGACGCAGTTCAGTCCCTTTGCAATGATTCGGGCGATCGTTGTCTTGCCAACGCCGCGGACGCCGGTCATCAGGAAGGCATGAGCGATACGATCGGAAGCGAACGCGTTCCGGATGGTCTCAACGGCCGCGTCCTGCCCGATCAGGTCCGAGAGCTTTTGCGGCCGGTAGACGCGTGCCAAGACGCGGTAACCATGATCGGAACTGGTTTTCATGGACCTCCGGTCTTCCTTCAGCCATTCCCGAGCAAGACTCTGACCCAATCTTCGCCGCAGGCAGGAAACACTTCCAGCCTGATCCCGGGAACCCGCAGGTGGAATCAGTCACCCGTGCCACATCGGGGCCGAATCCGCCCGACGATCGCCAGGAAGGGTGAGAGGTTGGCACGTGGCCCAAGCGGAACTCGTTACGGCTGCTTCCTTCCGGACCTGACCGGGTTGGCGAGGCGCCTGCCCACACAACCTCTCGGACCAGATGACTAGAGGCTTGCGGGAGCCAAGGCAAGAACCAATACTGGGGACCGATCTTTCAGGAGTTTTCAGCCAATGAAAATCTCGACCACACCGGCATTCACCGGTGGCCGCCTGCCGAGAAACGACGCCTTGAGAAACGATCATGACGCGGTCGCCGCCTCGTGGTCCAACGGTCAAGCCAGGGCGACTCCGATTTGGCGATCGAGAAGCCTGCTGGAACTGAACCCCGGAAGAGAATATGCACGCCTTGTCTGGCTTCCAACCGGCCACCCGATTTTCGGAGGCCCCGCCGAACATCCGATTCTGGTCGGCCAGATCAACGCCACGTGCCATTTTTCCGTCGACATTTCTGCCCGGGAAGATCTTTCCCCCCAGGCTTCAGACCCGGCCGATTCCCGTTACCCGATCGAAGCTGGCGTGTTTGGCCACGGGTCCCTGGATGCCAATCACAGGTTCACCGATCTTCGGTCCGCTATGTGCCTTCTCGAGAGTCTTGATGCGGAAGCCGCCGCGGTCTCGCGTGCACTTTCGAGCTGGCACCGATCACACAGTTTCTGCTCTGCCTGCGGCAAGCCCAGTACGCCTGCCGCAGCGGGATGGCAGCGCCGATGTGCCACCTGCCAGCGAATCCACTTTCCGAGAACCGACCCCGTTGTCATCATGCTCGTCACTCGTGGCAACAGCTTGCTGATCGGTCGCTCACCGCAGTGGCCGCAAAAAATGTACTCGCTTCTTGCCGGCTACATGGAACCCGGCGAGACGATCGAGCAGGCAGTGCGACGGGAATCCTGCGAGGAAGCGGGCGTGATTGTGGGCCGCGTGCGCTATCTCGCGTCACAACCTTGGCCGTTCCCGGCATCGCTCATGATCGGATGTTGGGCAGAAGCGCTCACGTCCGAACTCACCGTCGATCCGGCTGAGTTGGCGGACGCACGATGGATCAGCCGCGAAGAACTGGCCCAAGTCTTTGATGGTCAGTCGGGCGCGATCTCTCCTCCACGCCCGGGCTCGATCGCTCAATTCCTCATGCTCCAGTGGCTGTCGGGAAAAATCTGAATCGCATGGTTTTCTGAACGCGGGCGAGTACGGTCCAATTCCTGAACCCGATCCCAAATTCGTGGCGGCAAGGAATGCCTACCTGCGCAGCTCGGTCGGGTAGACCCCAAGCACTTTCATGTGCGAGGTGAAGTATCTCAACTCCTCAAGAGCACGGGCAAGTTGCGGTTCTTCCGGATGTCCGACCACGTCGGCATAGAACTGGGTCGCCGTGAAAGACCCATCGATCATGTAGCTTTCAAGCTTGACCATGTTGACCCCGTTTGTCGCGAACCCCCCGAGCGCCTTGTAAAGAGCCGCCGGAAGATTTCGGACCGTAAAGACGAAGGTCGTCAAAACGGTACCTTCTTCCGGTGCGCTTTGATAGGGTTCGCGCGCCATCAGCAGAAAACGGGTCGTGTTGTGCTCGCGGTCCTCGACGTTTCGAACGAGAATGTCGAGCCCGTAGATTTCCCCGGCGAGGTCTGAAGCGAGAGCAGCGGTTTCCCGGCTGTTCTCGGCCAGAACAAGTTCGGCTGATCCGGCCGTGTCGGCAGCGGGAACCGGCTTTATTTCGTTTCGAATCAGAAAGTCCCGACACTGTCCAAGAAGGACGCTGTGGCTGTACGCCATGCGGACATCGGACAGCCGGGAACCCTTGACGCCGAGCAGGTTGATATTGACCCGGAGAAAGTGCTCACCGACGATGTGAAGCCCGGATTCAGGAAGCAGCCGATGGATGTCGGCAACACGTCCGTAGGTCGAGTTCTCTACCGGCAACATCGCGAGGTCCGCCTTGTGATCGACCACGGCCGCGATCGCCCCTTCAAAGGTATTGCATCCGACGGCATCGATTCCCTCGCCCAACTCCAGGCAGGCCTTGTGGGAATACGCCCCGGGAACACCCTGGTAGGCGATTGCATTCAGCTTTGGCATGTGCTCCATGCGGCCTCCTCAAAAACGTACGTGCGAACCAAGTTCGCGGTTTCTACTCCTTGCAAGCCATAAGCGAAAGACGGTAGAAGACCGCTGCCGGAATCTCCGGGTACGTCAAAGAACCACCGTCAAGGTATGTCTTGCCATGGATACAATGGATCTGACCAAGATCTTCGGTGCCTTGTGCGGCTCGCTTCTCTTCCTTTTGCTGGTCAGCTGGGCCAGCGGGGCGATCTACGAACCCGGCGGTGGCCATGGCGAAGGCAGCTATGAAGCGGCGTACGTCATCGAGGTCGAGGAAGAAGAAACCGTCGCCGTCGACGCGGACGGGCCGGATTTGCTCGAACTGATTGCGGCAGCCGATGTGGGACGTGGCAAGAGAGTGTTCACGAAGTGCAAGGCGTGCCACAAGCTTGAAGAAGGCGGCGTCAGTACAGGCCCGCATTTGTACAATGTCATCGGCAGGCCGGTCGCAAGCGTTGGCGAATTCGCTTACTCGGGAACACTCCAGGCGTTGAGCGGGGAATGGGGATACGAGGAACTCGACAAATTCCTGACGAGACCTTCCGATTTTGCTCCTGGAACCAACATGAGTTTCGTGGGTCTCAAGAAACCCAAGGATCGGGCCAACGTTATCGCGTATCTCGAGAGCCTGAGGCAGTAGCGGCCAGTCTATCGCGGCCCTGACGGCTTCATTGCCGTCGTCTGTACTCCTTCCCAGGATTCAGCCACGAGTGCGGCGTATCGAATTCCGGCTGACGAAAAGGTCGGCCGCTTCTTTTGGATGATTCAGCCGGACATTCCCCGGACTTGCGGGTATTGGGAAGCTGCGGCGAACGGTTCTGCGCAGTGCCGCCCACAGGCGGACACCCGTCGACGCAATTGACCGCGTCGCGGCCCCGTCTCGGAAGAACGATCCGCGAGCGGCCTGTCTTGCCGCGTTACAAGTCTGTATTTCCTGAAATAACGATTGATTGTCCCGAATTGACCAAACTGCGCGTTGATCCTTTTCGGTTAAATGACTAGCATCTTCGGGCAGGCTCGACGGGTCGAAAATTCATTACCGGACAAAAAGGATGGCAAGTCATGGTCAGGGTACGAAGGTCCCAGGTGAAGTTACAATTGGCAGGAGAAGCCATGCGACGTGGGGGAGCCGGACATGGGAAACGCGCCAAAATGCCGAACCCGGCCATCCGCCTTGGCTCGATCGCCGGAGTCGTACTTGCTCTCGCCACGACCGCAGTCACAACTGCGGAAGAGGTTGTGATCAAGTCACACGGAATATCGACATTCGGTGAACTCAAGTACGAGGAAGGATTCCCCCACCTCGATTACGTCAACCCGGACGCCCCGGTAGGAGGAACATTTTCGACATGGGGTTTCGGGACGTTCGACAGCCTCAGCCCCTACATTCTCAAGGGGCAGGCGGCACCATTGTCCTCGGTTTTCTTTGAATCTCTGATGACCGGGACGGCAGACGAACCCGACTCCCTATACGGGTTGCTTGCCGAGAGCATCGAGTACCCCGAGAGCCGTCAATGGGCGATCTTCAACCTTCGCCCGGAGGCGAAGTTTTCCGACGGAACCCCGGTGACGGCCGAAGACGTCGTCTTTTCCTTCAATGTCCTCATCGAAAAGGGCCGACCGATCTACAAGACGACGTTCAGCGATTTCGAGAAGATCGAAGCGCTGGGTCCGTTGAGAGTCAAGTTCACCTTCAAGGAAGGGGTCAACACGCGCGAACTTCCCCAGGCAGCGGCCGGGCTTCCCGTATTCTCGAAGGCCTATTACGCGGATCGGGACTTTGCGGAAAGCACGCTTGATCCTCCGTTGGGGTCCAGCCGGTACGTCCTCGATCGGGTGACTCCCGGGAAGACTGTCGTCTACAAGCGCAGGGACGATTACTGGGGCAAGGACCTCAACATCAATATCGGCCGCGAGAACTTCGAATACATTCGCGTCGAGATGTTTGCCGACTACACGTCCGCGTTCGAAGCCTTCAAGGGAGGCGTCTACCATTTCAGGGAAGAGTTCTTTTCCAAGCTCTGGGCGACGTCGTACGACTTCCCGGCGATTGATAAAGGCTGGGTTGTTCGCGCAACCCTCCCCGATGGCCGCCCATCCGGAACACAGGGATTCTGGCTCAACACACGCCGGGGGAAGCTCAAGGATCCGCAGGTGCGGGAAGCGCTCGGACTCATGTTCAACTTCGAGTGGTCGAACAAGACGCTTTTCTACGGCCTGTATGACCGGACGGACAGTTTCTGGGAGAACTCGCACCTTCAGGCCGACGGAATGCCCCCCGAAGACGAACTGGCAATTCTCGAACCGCTACGTGAACACCTTCCCGAGTCGGTCTTTACCGAACCGGCGTGGACCCCTCATGTGTCCAGGCCTGATCAGTTGGACCGGTCCGCGGTGCGCAAGGCCGGCAAACTCCTCGACGAGGCCGGCTGGACACTCCAGGACGGCATTCGCAAGAACTCGGCCGGCGAGGTCCTCGGCATAACGGTTCTCAATGACTCTCCGTCCTTCGAGAGAATCATCAACCCGTGGATAGAGAATCTCAAGAAACTGGGTGTGGACGCCGAACACCGAATGGTCGACGCGGCACAGGCAACCGAACTGACCAAGGTATTCGACTTTGACGTCACGGTTGCCCGTTTCGTCATGTCATTGACGCCAGGAATCGAGTTGCGGTCGATATTCAGCAGTGAGTCCGCCGTCACAGAGGACTCATCGAACCTCTCCGGAGTTGCCAACCCCGCGATCGACGCTCTACTTGATGCCATCGAAGGCGCCAAGGACCGGGAATCGCTCAATTCCGCAGTTCGTGCGCTCGACCGAAGTCTCCGTGCGATGCACATCTGGATTCCCCAGTGGTACAAGGGTTCGCACAACCTTGCGTATTTCGACTACTACGAACATCCCGAAACCCTGCCGCCCTATGCGCTCGGTGAAGCGGATTTCTGGTGGTACAACGCCGAAAAGGCCGAAAAACTGAAGGCTGACGGCGCGCTCTGACAGGATGGGCTCATATGTCCTGAGGCGGCTATTCCTCATGATCCCGACCCTTTTCGGGATCATGGTCATCAATTTTGTTCTGGTACAGTTCCTCCCCGGAGGACCGATCGAGCAGATCCTTTCGCAGCTGGAAGAGGAAACGTCAGCAACCGCCAGGATTGCCGGCGGTAGTTTCGAGGCCGGAGGTCGCGAAGACTCCGGTTATCAGGGCGCCCGAGGGCTGCCTGAAGACTTCATCAAGGATCTCGAAAAACAGTTCGGTTTCGACAAACCTCCGGTGGAACGGTTCTTCCTCATGTTGTGGAACTACCTGAGGTTCGATTTCGGTGAGAGCTACTTCCGGTCCATCACGGTTTTCGACCTTGTTCTCGAGAAGATGCCCGTTTCCATATCCCTCGGCCTCTGGTCGACGCTGCTTTCCTATCTTGTCTCGATTCCCCTTGGCATTCGGAAAGCGGTTCGGGACGGAACGCGCTTCGACACCTGGACGTCCGGTGCCATCATCTTCGCCTACGCAATTCCGGGGTTCCTGTTTGCCATCCTTCTGCTGGTCTTGCTCGCGGGCGGCTCCTACTATCAGATTTTTCCCCTACGCGGCCTGACATCCGACAACTTTTCCGAGCTTTCGCTGATCGGCAAGGTCGCCGACTACTTCTGGCACATCACGTTGCCGGTCGTCGCCTCGACGATCAGCGCCTTTGCCACGCTCACTCTTCTGACCAAGAACAGTTTTCTCGAAGAGATCAGGAAGCAGTACGTCATGACTGCTCGAGCAAAGGGGCTGACAGACGGCAGGGTGCTGTACGGCCATGTCTTCCGCAACGCGATGCTGATCATCATCTCCGGTTTTCCTGCGCTGTTCATAGGGATATTCTTTTCCGGATCACTGATCATCGAAATCGTGTTCTCGCTCGACGGCCTCGGCCGCCTCGGTTTCGAGGCCGCCGTCAACCGGGATTATCCGGTTCTCTTCGCGACTCTTTATGTCTTTGGCCTGATCGGTTTGCTGGTTAACCTCCTTTCCGACCTGACCTATGTCTGGGTCGATCCGCGGATCGACTTTGAGACCAGGGAAACCTGAGAATGGGCCTGCTCAACACACCGCTTGCCCGGCGCAGATGGCAGAATTTCCGTTCCAACCGC
The DNA here is from genome assembly GCA_963664045.2 of Paracoccaceae bacterium. GTDB lineage: Bacteria > Pseudomonadota > Alphaproteobacteria > Rhodobacterales > Rhodobacteraceae > JAPPHA01. The sequence goes on from CAXXGT010000014.1 coordinate 254,228, forward strand.
CGCGCCTTCTGGTCTCTCTGGGTATTCGGGATCATCTTCGCTGTCTGCCTGTTCGCGGAGATCTTCGCCAACGACCGGCCATTGCTCGTCTCGTATCGAGGAGACTTCTACACGCCATCCTTCAAATTCTATGCGGAAACCGATTTCGGCGGGGAGTTCGAGACCGAGGCCGAATACCCTTCACCCGAGGTCAAGTGCCTGATCAAGACTGGCGGGATGGACCAGTGCCTCGACGACCCGGACGAAACGTTGCTCGATGCCGAGGACGGATTCGTTGGCGGCAAGGTGGTCGATTCGGGCTGGATCCTCTGGCCGCCCATTCCCTACAGTTTCAACACCATCAATTACGACGTGGAAACGGCGCCATCGCCCCCCGACGACAACCATATTCTTGGAACCGATGACCAAACCCGGGACGTGGTTGCACGCATCATCTATGGATTTCGCATATCGACCTTGTTTGCCTTCGTCGTCGTCGTCGTATCGTCGGTTGCCGGAATCATCGCGGGCGCCTCGATGGGTTACTTTGGCGGTTGGGTGGATCTCCTGTTTCAACGGATCGTCGAGATTTGGGCCAACATTCCGAGCCTGTACATCATCATCATCGTGTCTGCCCTCTTCACGATGAACTTCACGCTCCTGACACTGCTGATCGCCCTGTTCAGCTGGACATCTCTTGTCGGCGTCGTCCGCGCCGAGTTTCTCCGGGCGCGTAACTTCGAATACACCAGGGCGGCCCGGGCGCTGGGGGTCAACGACTGGACCATCATGTTTCGCCATCTGCTGCCAAACGCGATGGTCGCAACCCTGACCTTGCTGCCATTTCTCGTGACGGGAGCAATTGGAGGTCTCGCATCGCTTGATTTTCTCGGGTTCGGCCTGCCGCCTTCCTACCCGTCGCTCGGCGAACTGGCCTTGCAAGCCAAACAGAACCTGCAGGCGCCATGGCTTGGGTTCGCGGCATTTTTCACCTTTGCAATCATGCTGTCATTGCTGGTCTTTATCTTCGAGGGCGTACGGGACGCATTCGATCCAAGAAAGACGTTCGAGTGAGCGCACCCATTCTTTCGGTCAGTGACCTGTCCGTTCGTTTCGGGCAGAACGCGCCGGTCGTTGACAGGGTATCGTTCGACATTTTCCCCGGCGAAACCCTGGCAATTGTCGGCGAGAGCGGCTCCGGCAAGTCCGTGACTGCGCTGTCAACGGTCGGCCTTCTTCCCGAAAACGCCTTCCGATCAGGCGCGGTGACCTTTCGCGAGACTGATCTGATTGCCGCCGATGAGCGAACGCTGCGCCGGATCCGCGGAAATGCGATCAGTTTCATTTTCCAGGAACCGATGACGTCGCTCAATCCTCTTCACACCATCAGCCGGCAGATTGGCGAGAGCCTTGCCGTGCATCAGGGTCTCACCGGAAAGAGCGCTCGTGACCGGATCGTGACCTTGCTGAACCGGGTTGGCATCCAGGATCCTGAAAGTCGCCTTAACGACTACCCGCACCAACTCTCTGGAGGGCAGCGTCAACGCGTCATGATCGCCATGTCACTGGCGAACCAGCCTGCACTCCTGATTGCCGATGAACCGACGACTGCACTTGATGTGACGATACAGGCGCAGATTCTCGACCTCCTTGCAGAGGTTCAGAAATCCGAGCACATGAGTCTCCTCTTCATCACCCATGACCTGACGATCGTCGAGAAATTTTCCGACCGTGTCTGTGTCATGCAGGCGGGCCGCATCGTGGAACAGGGTGAGACACGGAAGATCTTCGGACGACCGGAACACCCGTATACGCAACAGCTTCTCTCGGCAGAGCCCACCGGATCACCGCTGCCCGTAGCGCCCAACGCAAAAACGATCGTGACGACTGAAAGTCTTCGCGTTTGGTTTCCGGTAGCGCGCGGCCTGTTGAAAAGAACCGTGGGTTACATAAAGGCGGTGAACGGCGCGACGATCAGAATACGCGCAGGGGAGACGATCGGCGTTGTCGGGGAAAGCGGGTCGGGAAAGACAACGCTGGCACTCGCAATCATGCGGCTGATTTCTTCGGACGGGCCGGTGACACTTGCAGGCCGAAACATCCAGGGGCTGCGCAACAAGACCCTCAGACCGCTGCGGGCCGAAATGCAGATCGTGTTCCAGGACCCGTATGGGTCTCTCAGCCCGAGGATGACGATCCGGCAAATCGTTTCCGAAGGGCTCCTGGTTCACGGTTCATGGAGCGACGGCGAGATCGAAAGGAAGGTTTTGGAGATACTGCAGGAGGTCGGTCTCGATCCGTCCATGGCCGATCGCTATCCACACGAATTCTCCGGAGGACAAAGGCAACGCATCGCGGTTGCACGCGCCATGGTTCTTCGACCCAGCCTGGTGGTTCTCGACGAGCCAACTTCTGCGCTCGACCGCACGGTCCAGGTTCAGATCATCGAGCTGCTTCGGGACTTACAGCGGAAATACGGTATCGCCTACCTGTTCATCAGCCATGATCTGAAGGTCGTTCGCTCACTCAGCCATCGGGTCCTGGTCATGTACCGCGGCGATGTCGTCGAGGCTGGCTCCGTCGACAAGATCTTTGATCACCCGGAAACCGACTATACGAAGTCGCTCATGGCGGCAGCAATTGATCTGCGCGTTGAAGCCGGCGCGTCCGAATAAGAGCCGTCCTGCGGCCTGACTCACCGGCTTGCCTGCTCAATTCGCCGTCTTCCAGGTCCGCGCCGAAAGGCCTCGCTCCGGAAACGCTCGTTCGCCCCCGGGACGGCTGTTTCCGTTTCAATCCTGCCCGGGAACCGGTAGCGGGTACCGGCTACTGGTTCACGGGTAATGAATTCCGCATCGGTCAATCGACCGCCAGAGCGTCACGCCAAGCCTCCTAGACCGTATCAGGCAGCTGGCATGCGTATCTCGACCAATTCGGCCCAGTAGGACGATCCGACAGGAATGATCTCGTCATTGAAGTCGTAATTCGGATTGTGAACCGGTGCAGTATCGCCGTTCCCAACCAGGATATAGGACCCGGGACGGGCTTCCAGCATGTATGAAAAGTCTTCGGCTCCCATCACCGGAGGGTTCTCTTTCGTGGCCTGGCCTGTAATCCTTTCCGCGACCTTGGCGGCAAATCCTGTTTCCTCCTCGGAATTCACCATGACCGGATAACCACGCTCGTATTCGGTCATTGCCTCTGCACCAAACGCTTCCGCTGTCCGTGAGGCAATCTCTCCGACCCGCTTCTCTGCAAGATCCCTCACCTCCTCGATCAGCGAACGCACCGTTCCTTTCAGGACCACCTCCGGTGGTATGACGTTGTACGCGTCGCTCCCGGTTCGAAAACTGCATACCGAAACGACAACCGAGTGAAGCGGATCGACATTTCGAGACGCGATGGATTGCAATGCCAGAACAATGTGCGCGGCAACGACCGTCGTATCGATTCCCTTGTGCGGTTGCGCTGCATGCCCGCCCTTGCCCTTGACGACAATGGTGAATTGGTCGGCGGCCGCGAAGAAGGCTCCACTTCGAATGGCAAATTTTCCAGTTTCCAGTCCCGGCATGTTGTGCAGGCCGTAAACTTCCTGGATGTTGAAACGATCCATGAGGCCGTCGTCGACCATTACCTGGCCACCGCCACCGCCTTCTTCGGCAGGCTGGAAAATGACCACCACGGTGCCGTCAAAATTCCTGGTTTCCGCCAGGTATTTCGCTGCGCCAAGCAGCATTGCCGTGTGTCCGTCATGCCCACATGCATGCATGCATTCGTCGGTCCGGGATGCATAGTCCAGACCGGTCGTTTCCTGCATCGGCAACGCGTCCATATCTGCCCTGAGCCCGACAACCAGTCCGTTTCCGTCGGACCTGCCCTTGATGACCCCAACCACTCCGGTTTTTCCGATGCCCGTTGCGACCTCATCACAGCCGAATTCCGACAACTTGTCGGCGACAAGTGCGGATGTCCTGTGGGTGTCGAACAACAATTCCGGGTTCTGGTGAATGTCCCGACGCCAACCAGTGATTTCTTCATGAAGATCGGCGAGACGGTTCTTGATGGGCATGGCTTGATTATCCTCCTCTCAGGCCGCCAGATCGGTCGTCAGGCGGCGCAAGAATTGATTGCACTCCTCGAGTTGTCGACGCGAGACGAACTCATCCGGTTGATGGGCCTGATCGATTGAGCCCGGGCCGCAGATTACCGACGAATACCCGGCCTCCTGAAACTGGCCGGCTTCGGTTCCATAAGACACGACACTGGTATCATTGTCACCGGTCAGTCTTCGGACCAGTGTCTCTGCGGTACCGCGACGTTCCGGTTTCAACCCGGGAACGACATTCACGTCACTCAGTCGAATACCGGTTTCAGGGTTCACGCTTTGCATTTGCTCCTGCAGTCCTGCGGCATGCTGTTCAAACCTGTTGAGCCAGTCGGCCGAAGACTCGGACGGAACGCACCTGATATCGGTCGAGAACCGGCAGTCCCGTGCCGTTATGTTGCATGCCGTCCCTCCCGACACCATGCCCGCGTGCAATGTCGTGTACGGCGGATCGAATCCGGGAGACGCCCCGCCGGCATCATCAGGAGTCCCGCCCGCGTTCGCGCGGTTTTCGCTGGTTCTGTCTTCCAGCCAGCCGATCAGACGCGCGGCGTTCATGACGGCCGAAACGCCGCGGTGTACCTGGCAGGAGTGAACTTCGTACCCGCGAACATGGACGTTGAAATTGACGGAGGACTTGTGCCCGTTCACCGTCCTCATCATCGTGGGCTCGCCGACGATCACGGATTCGGCCCGCGAAAATCGTTCCGAGAGTTTCCCGATCATCGACGGAGCGCCAAGGCAACCCACTTCTTCATCGTATGAGAGCGCAAGCTGAACCGGCCTTTTCAAATCTGCGTCGACCCAGTCGGATACGTTCGCCAACACTGCCGCCAGGAAACCCTTCATGTCCGCGGTTCCCCGGCCGTAGAGGCGGCCTTCCCGTTCGCACAATCGAAAAGGGTCACCGGACCAGTTCTGACCCGTGACCGGGACAACATCCGTATGGGCCGACAGGATGACACCACCGGAAACCTCCGGCCCGATCTGGGCATACAGGTTGGCTTTCGTCCGATCAGAATTGTAGTCTCGAAAACTCTCGACGCCGAATTGGCCCAAGAGCTCTTCGACATAAGCAACCAATGAAAGGTTGCTTTCGCTTGAAACCGTTGGAAACCCAACAAGCTTTTCCAGGATTTGAACCGGGTCCAGGATTATCGTTTCCTCCGTCGTCGGTCGCGCAGCCACCAAATAATGGAAAACTGCACGAATTCGCGAGGGTGATACCACAGTATCTCTGCCGTCCAACAGCCGCAAAGTGACTTCGGATCGAGTCGAATCGTGGACATCAGGTAACCCGCTTCCTTCGTTCAGTGTGATTGATATTCGACATCCCGCCTGGACAACGCGTCACGGTTCACAAGATGAAGTCCCCGTCACGGTTCGGCTCATGTGTGGTACGGGCACGCGCCGCGTCTCGATTTTCTGCCATCGCGCCTTTCTGATGAAACCCCTGTTGTTACGCCATCTCCATTCCGTCGTGCCAATGTCGGAAAGCGTCAAAGAGAGCCTCGGAAAACCGACGGATGCGTCAGGCGCATCAATCGTGCGTTCCTCGGTGGCGTCCGTCAGGCGCCGATCAAATGTCCCGTCCCGAGGTAACTGCGCGATGCTGAACCGAGGCATCTGGTGTTGCAATGCCATAGCTTGCGTTCTTCGACGACGCGTTTGAACGGAAGCCTCAGCCACCTCCGAGACGATGGCTACGGACGAAACCGAGAGGTCCGGCTCCTGAAACCAACGGGAGCGTCATGCCGAAACCGAGCTCCTGAGAACCTTGGACACAACCATTACCGGTACTGCGGTGAATTGCGTGCAATGTGTCAATGTCATTTCGACACATTGCCGGTTGTTTGCCGATCGCACTCTGGCAGCACGATACTCTCAGTGTCCAAGCAACAGGATGGAATCAACGCTCCAGCCTATTCTGGCACGTGCGCCCGGCTTCAGCACGTTTCGGCCCGCGGTGTTCCGCATCGAAATCGAGACCTGCTGTTCGGTGCCGTCGAGCTTTACGCCATAATGAGTCATATCTCCGAAATACTCGACCTCCTCGACCGTACCGGCGGCTTCCCTGTCCGTCCCCGCATCATCATCGAAAAGGATGGTCAGCATTTCGGGACGTACACCTGCGGTCATGTTGGCGCCAAACCCGCCCGGTGCCTGGGCTTCCGGAATCACGGCCTTGCCCAGGCCGGAGACGTCAACTTCATAGCCATCGGGGCGTTCAGCGAGAATCCGGGCATCAAGAAAGCTCATGACGCCAATGAAGCCGGCGACTCTCCGGTTGACCGGTCGACAGTACAGTTCCTGCGGAGCAGCGAGCTGGGCAATCTTGCCATCAAACATCACCGCAATTCGGTCGGACATCGTCAGCGCTTCTTCCTGGTCGTGCGTAACCAGAACAAAGGTGATCCCGACAGCCCGCTGGAGATGCCTGATTTCCGATTGCATCTGTTCCCGAAGCTTCTTGTCGAGCGCTGATAGTGGTTCATCGAGCAGCAGAACCTTCGGTTTGAGAACGAGTGCACGAGCCAGCGCCACTCTTTGGCGCTGTCCGCCCGACAATTCATGCGCGTGCCGTGTTCCAAAGCCGGCAAGTCCGACCATTTCCAGAGCTTCACCAACGCGCAACTCGATTTCCTGGCGTTCCAGTTTCTTGGCCCGCAACCCGTACGAGACATTCTCGACGACATTCATGTGGGGGAACACGGCATAGTTCTGAAACACCATGTTCGTCGGCCGTCGATTGGCTGGAACGCCATCCATCGGGTTCCCGTCAATCAGGATCTCGCCGCTCGTCGGATCCTCGAATCCGGCGATTACGCGCAGCAGGGTCGTCTTGCCGCAACCAGACGGACCCAGCAGCGAAAAGAACTCCCCGGTAGACACATCAGCAGTTATGCCTTCCAAGGCTCTGACGTCTCCGAAATATTTCTCGACAGCCGTCAGCCGGATGATCGGCTCAGTCAAAGAAACCCTCCCGAACTTTCGATTCCCGTGCGCCTGGCACCGCGCCGCCGGAAATACTCCGCCGTGATCAGCAAGGTCAGCGATACCAGAAGAAGTAAGGTTCCGAGAGCCATCACGCTTGGCAGGCGTTGCGGGAATCGCAGCAACCCCCAGATGTAGACCGGCAATGTTGCCTCGGTCCCTGACAGGAAAAAGGCTATGATGAATTCGTCCAGGGAAATGGTGAACGACACGAGCAGGCTGGAGATGATTCCGGGAGTCACCAGCGGCAACGTGATCAGCACGAATGTCGCCAACCTGCTACGCCCGAGATCCAGCGACGCTTCCTCAAGGCTCTTGTCGAGTCCCTGGAAGGACGCGCTCAGAATGGCAATGCAAAACGGTGTGCAAATGAGCACATGCCCGAGGACGATGCTCCAGAGGGAGAGGCTCAATCCCATTTGCAGGATTACGACGAGCAGGGAGACGCCGACGATGATCTCCGGCAAGACCAGGGGCAACATGACGAATCCCATGATGCCCCGCTTGCCCGGAAAACGGTACCTCGTGGATGCCCGCGCGGCAAATGTGCCCAGGAAGGTCGAGAAGACCGCCGTGATTATCGCGATCAGCAGGCTGTTCCTCGTCGCGTCAAAAAGCGCGTCCGTGTTCCACAGCAACAGAAACCAGTCAAAGGTGAACCCGCTGAGCGGGAACGCGACGATCTTGCTCGAGTTGAAGGCGAAAACCGGCAACAGCACCGCAGGCGCATACAGGAAAACAAGAAAAAACGCCGTATAGACGTAAAGCCATGGCGAGCCGCCAAAGGATTTCACCGGGTGCCTCCCTGCAGGTAGCGCCGGTTCATCCACAGAAACACAACCGAAATCACGGTAACGATGAACATGGCCGAAATCGCCAGTGCTGCGCCAAGGGGTGCATTGTTCGCTTTCTTGAACTGCAGTTCGATCATGTTCGCGATCATCAGCCCGTTGGGTCCGCCAACGAGCCGCGGAGTCACGTAGTCTCCGATGGTCGGTATGAATACGATCAGGGTTGCTGCGATGACCCCCGGCATCGCCAACGGCAACGTAATTCTCAGGAACCGTCGAACCGGTCCGTCTCCCAGGTCTTCGGCAGCCTCAAGGTACGATCTGTCAATCCTTTCGAGGGCGACATAAATCGGAAGGATTGCAAACGGAACCCATGCATGGCTGAGGGTCAGAACCACGGCGTTCTGGTTGTAAAGGATGAAACTCAACGGCTGCTCGATGAATCCGAGACCCAGCAGCGACCCGTTGACGACGCCGTTGAAGCCCAGGATGACCTTCCAAAGGAAGATTCGAACCAGGTAGCTCGTCCAGAACGGGATCGTGATCATGAAGATCCAGAGGGGTTTACGCCTTTGCGAGACGTGAAAAGAAATGAAATACGCGATCGGGAAGGCCAGGATGACGGTCAGTGCCGTGACGAGAGCGGAGATCTTCAAAGAGCGCAGCATAAGCACCTGGTAGATGGGCTCAGTCCAGGCGATCCGGTAGTTCTCGAGCGTCATATCACGGTGAAGCACCAGAAAATCCTGAGTCCAGAAACTCAGTGCAACAACCATTACGAGTGGCGCCGCAAGCAATAGCAGCGCGTAGGTGAACGTCGGGCCGATGAGCATCAGGCCGTTGACTGCCTCGCCTCGAAAAATTCCTCGTGTCGCTGTCGGCGCCGCAATTGCCATTGGCAATCCCTTGTCGTCTTCCCCTATCGGTCCGCAGAGGCCACGTGCGCCTCGTGACGCAACAGGGAACCGGGTGCCGGCTCCCTCTCATGGCCCATTTCCGGAATGATCGAACGGAGGTGGTCGTGAAAGCTGCGCAGCCCATACTCGAGGTCGGAATAGATGACTCCGCTGAATCCGGAAGACTTGACAGCTTCCGATGACCAGATCGCCAGCATCCTGTCCTCGTCGGAAGCGATGCGGTCTATGCGGCCGCTCAGGTACCTGGCGAGACGCATGGCCCGAGATTCATCGGGGTACCTGTAAACGGCGCCTCGCTGGACTGTCCTCGTCGCCGACAAGGGGATCTCCTGGTAATACATAACGCTGTCAGGATAGAGCCCGAGTACAAAGTTCGGGAACATCCCGATGTAGATCCACGCATTGCGATGAAATTCGTCGAGCCATGCCGGCTCCGGGAGAATCCTGCGGTAGTGCCGAACACTCCAGATCTTCCCGGGATGCGTATTGAACCCGCCGACGGAGCGGGATGTCCAGCCAACCGGCGGTTCGTCGACATAGTTCTCTCCGTACAGGTCGTGCAGGCCCGGATGGGCCTGCCGGACGTGGTAGCCTTCGTTGTCGACGTCGCGAACGGACTTCCAGTTGACAGGCATTTCTTCGGAAATCGTTCCCTCTTCGGCCGGAACAAGCTCGTTTGTCCTGTACTGGCTGACTTCCTCCAGGTGTGGCCGCATGATGTCATGGACGCCGGGTTGCGGCCCGGGACAAAAGCGGATGAAGACAAAACCCAGCCAGACATCGAGTTCGATGGGTTTCAACCCCCATTCCGCGGCTGGAAGCTCGGGGAAACTCTCCGCGCACGGGATGCCCCTCAAGCTGCCATCCGTGTTGTAGATCCAGCCGTGATACGGGCAGACGATGGCGCGTTTGCATGTTCCACGTTCGTCGGCGAGGACGCGAGACCCCCTGTGACGGCAGAGATTGTGAAACGCGCGAAGCACACCGTCGTTCCCCCTCAGCACGAGTCCGCGTTCGTTGGCGATATCCAGTGTGACAAATTGCCCCGGTCGCGCGATCTCACTGACGTGACACACATATTGCCAGCGGTTGCGGAAAACCCTTTGTCGCTCGAGCTGGTGGAGCTCTTCCGAAAAATACGTCCAGCCGGGCAGCCCGCCCCGGTCCCAGTCTTTCGGTATCGCTCTTCGACCGAGTGACGCCTTGGCCTGTGCCTCCGTCATCCGCATGTCCTTCGGCTCACCAAGCGGCCTCCCGGGTCAGGTCATCGGAAACGTCCCGTATGGCCTGGTCGAGGGATTCGACGATAAAGTCCACTTCTTCGCGGGTAATGACAAGCGGAGGAGACATCACGTTCAGATGCCCGATCGGCCGTACGATCAAACCCAGCCGCTCCGCCGCCAGGGCAATGCGCCTGCCGATGTCAACCGAATCAGGAAACAGTTCCCGCGTTTCCTTGTCCCTGACATTCTCGATGCACATCATCAGGTTACGTCCCCGGACATCTCCAACTGTCGGTAGCGACCGGAGCTCGCGAAGCCGCCGTTCAAAGTATCCGCCGACCCTTCGCGCATTCTCCAGAAGGTTTTCCCGTTCGATGATTTCAATGTTCTTGAAAGCAGCGGCACAACAGACGGGGTGCCCCGAGTAGGTGAATCCGTGCGTAAACCATCTCTCGGGATCGCCGGTCGAAATGGTATCGTGAACCCTGTTCGAGTAAATGACAGCGCCGATAGGCAGATATCCCGATGACAGGCCCTTGGCGCAGCAAATGACGTCCGGGACGACTCCGAATTCGCTTTCCGATGCGAACCAGTGCCCGATCCGCCCGAATGCCGTGACGACCTCATCCGCGACGAACAGGATTTCGTGACGCTGGCAGACCTCCATCATTCTTACAAGGTAATCGGATGGCGGGACAATGACTCCGCCCGACCCCATGATCGGCTCGGCAAAGAAGCCTCCGATCCGCGCCGGACCGACTTCCGCGATCAAGTCCTCGAATTCCCTCACCAGGTAGTCCGTCAGGCCATCCTCCGAAACGCCCTCGGGGAGTCTGTACCTGTTCGGGGACGAAAGGTGATGGATGTTGTCATTGATATAGCGGAATTCCGGCGACCGGTCGCCTGATCGTTTGCCAATCGACATCGCGGCAAATGTCGATCCATGATACGAGTCCTCTCGCGAGACCACGTGGGTCTTTTCCGGTCTCCCGGCACAGGACTGGTAGAACTGGACCAACCGATAGGCGCTGTCGATCGCGGTCGACCCGCCGGTTGTGAACTGAACATGGTCGAGTCCCGGTGGTGCGAGTTCGGAGAGCCGTGCTGCAAGGAGGGCTGCTGGTTCGTTGGCCATATCGACAAACGTTGACGCATAGGCGAGCTTGCGGACTTGTTCTGCGATCGCATTGGCCATTTCTTCGCGACCGAGCCCAATATTCGTGCACCAGAGTCCGCCGACGGCATCCAGATATGAATTGCCTTTCGAATCCTTCAGGCGGCAACCTGTACCTTCTGACAGCACCAACTGTGGTCCGTCGTTACGAAAACTCTCGAAGTGGGTCCACGGGTGGAGGTTATGGTCCCTGTCTGCCTTCCAAATTTCCAGGGATTCGACCATGGAATAGATCCTTTGGAATCTGACGGGCGGACCTGTCTTCAATCACCGCCCGCGGTGGTCCTCAAGCCACTGCACACGAGATCATAACGAACGATTGAAAGGCGTGCATTCACGCCATCCCGCCGGAACACCGATCACAAGAGCAAGGAGAGGATCCAACTGAAAGGAACTGCGGTCGAGCCCGGTAACCGGGCTCGACATGCGCGAAAACGCTTAAAAGCCAGCCTTGATCTTCTCGAACTCCACGATCATCCGCTCTCTCAAGGCGTTGTCCATCGGGATCTGGGCCAGCAAAGGCACATCAACGGCTCCGAGTCCCACCGTTCCGAGAATGTCTGCACCCAATTCATCCATCGCGGCCTGATTGCCATGTCCGTACCCCCAGGCATTGACAAGGTAGTCGGTTGAAGACGGATCGAGCCAGGCGTTGAAGTAGTCGTAGACCTTGGCTTCATCGTTGGGGCCATCGGCCAGATTCACGTACCCGCAGAACCAGGTCGATGATCCTTCAACGGTTTCCCGATTGGCAACGACGTCATGACCTTCCGATTGCATGGTCGTCGGGGTTTCGTTCCAGGCCCACGAGATCAGGACCTCGCCGCTTGACATCAACTGCGACAACTCGGCGCCGTCAAGCCAGTAGGCCCGCACGTTCTGGTGAGCCTTACGCAACCAGTCGGACGCATTTTCAAAGTCGTCTTCCGTGGCCTTCGACCAGTCAGTGGTGCCCGTCGCGAGATAGGCCAGGGCATAGGCGTCGTCTACATTGTCACCGATTGACGTGCGACCAGAGTATTTTGGGTCCAGAAATATCTCCAGGCTGTCGACATCGGCTGAATCGACCAGATCCGCCCTGTAGGTCAACGCGGTCGTGCCCCAATCCATCGGCAGCAGATAGTACTCTCCGTCAAATTTGTAAGCTTCCTTCATGACTGAATTTACATCGTCCCAGCGGTCGATCCGCGAGGTATCAAGAGGTTCTATCAACCCGGCTTCGTGCCATTTCGTCACGGACTGGGAACAAGGGTGGGATACATCTGCCATGAAACCCGAACGAAGTTTTTGAAACGCTTCTTCCTCGTCACCGAAAAATGCAAAAGTCGGTGAATCTCCGTGCTGATCGACATAACCCTGGAAAAACCCGGGGTCGTCGTAGCCGGCCCAATCAAGAATTATCAGACCTTCATCGGCGGCCATCCCGGATGTTCCGGTCGCGGCAGCCAGCAAAAGGCCGGCAAATGCCGACGTCGTCTTGTTTCTGAATTCGTGCATCAAGCTATCCTCCTGGCAACTCCGTTTTGACGAGTGGTAAATCCAATGTTGCCCGATCGCAAGAAATTATCCGACGAGATACTGTCCGAAACCAGGCGACCATGGATCCAGGTCGTCCATGTCCTGACCAGCTGAACGGGGAAACCCAAGAGTTTTTCCCATGCGCGGAGCTTCGGAATTTGATGCGACGTTTCCAATTGCGCATCCGGCGTTCGCCGTCGACGTAGAGGGCATTCAGTCTTGCCTCAGCGGCATTCTGCCGTTCGAGGAGGCCAGGCGAGGGTAACACTTGTCCGGGCATGGGCCGTCTGAAGGAGCACCGCCGGAAGCATGTGCAGGTGCCCGCCTGACGACAGCCCTGGAAACCAACCGAAGTACCAAGTTGAAATAACAGATAAATCTAGACAGAAGAGAGGGGGAATATGTAAAGAATACAATGCTGATGTGACGGACGTTGTGGGAGGTCGATGTGGCCGGAGACAGCATACAGAAAGGTGCGTCGAATATCACCATGATCGACGACCTGGGGGCGGCAATTGAGCCGTCGATCAGCCATGCGCTCCCTTACTTCGCCTCCATAGTGATATTTCCACTGCTGGCGTGCGCGGCCGGCTACGGCGAGTGGTGGCTTGCTGGCCCATTCGTCTTTTTTTGGCTGTGCGACCATTTCGACACGGCTCTTGGCACCGATGAGATGAACATGAACCCTGGGCAGGCGAACAGCAGCCGGCTGTTCTGGTACAAACTGGCCGTATGGATCTGGGTGGCACTCTATCCTGTTACCTTTGTTTTCGTGTTTTGGCAGATTTTCGTTGTCGGCCACCTTGCCATCTGGGAGGTCGTATTGATCGTGCTGGCGCTTGGCGCCATGGCCCGGATGACGCTCAATGCCGGTCACGACATGATGCATCGGCGCAAGATGTGGGAGCGCTGCATCGGCGAATTACTGATGGCGTCCGTGTCCTTTGCCCAGGAAGTTACTGAGCATGTCTATATCCACCATGCCCACGTAGGTACGCCCAAGGACTCCCTGACCCCGAGAAAAGGCCTGAGCTTCTGGCGATACCTGCCCCGTTCGGTGGCCCGCAGCTACGTCGACGCCTGGTGTTACGAACGGGACCGGATGGCCCGCCGTCGCCTGCCGGTCTGGCACCACACGAACCCGATTTGGCGTTACGTCCTCGAAACCGCGGTGTGGTATGCACTGGCGTACTGGATCGGGGGCGCCTGGGGGATTCTCGTCCTCATCGTAGTTTGCGCCATGGGAATCCTTCAGTTGAGGATGGCCGACTACATCCAGCACTACGGATTGCAACGTATCCGCACGCCGGAAGGCAGGTTCGAGCGAGTCCAAACACGGCATTCATGGACGGCAGCGTTCAAGCTTTCGAATTGGCTCTACTACAATTCGCAACGCCATGCAGACCACCACATCGCGGCATCACGGCTATACCCGGTCCTGCAACATTGCGGCGCAGAGGAATCGCCGCAACTGCCGGGAAGTTATGGCACCATGGGCAGCCTTGTCATGTGGCCACAGCGCTGGTTCACGAAGATGGACCCTCTGGTCGATCAGTGGCGCACGCGCTGCTATCCCGAGATCGACGACTGGGCCGTTTACGACAGCACGGCTTACTGGTCGCGGCCGGACGACTTCGACACAATTGCAGAAATTTTCGACGCGTCGTCCTTTCTCGCCGCACACATAAACCGTTGTCCGGAACTGCTGGAAAGCATCCGAAGCCGGGAATTCACGGATCTCGACCTCCCGAAAGAGTACAAGACGGAACCGGAATTCGACGCCATTGCGCAACACGGCCTTGTGCGCGTGTACTGGACGCATGAACTGGATTCCGCCGAAATGCTGGCCAGGATTAATGATATTCCAGTTCAGACTGTGCCGGAAGCTGTCGATGTTGCGCGGAACTGGTCGAACAACAAGGCCTTTCAGGTCTGCATGCACACCCTGCGCGGTAACCTGTCGCCGGCCGAAGCAGGCAAAGCGTTAGCCAATATCGCCGAAGCCTCTATTGCCTCCGTGCTGTGGACAGTTGATCTGGTCCTTGCCGATGGTCGCGGCGGAAGTGGACATACCATAGCGATTCTGGGCGATCTGGCCAGCGGCAATGCGATGCCGGGCGCCGAGTTGGATGTCATGCTGGTATATGAGGACGACCATGCGAAACGCCACGTTTCGCAGTTCCGCCAAATTGATGCAGCGTTTCGCGCGCTGACACGCGACAGTCTGTTGTTCGCTCCATTTCCACGCGACCGGAAAATGCGGCACGCCTGCTCGCTGGAAGAGTTCTCCGAGCGCCACCGAACGGCCGGAACCACCGCCGAACTCCTGGATCTTACTCGGGTGCGGCATGTGCAGACATACGGCGACAGAAGGACTGGCGAGCGATTCGAAAAGGCCAGGCGCGATGCCCTGACCCATGGGGCCTCGCGGGACGCACTGATCACCGAACTTCGTGAAATGCGCACCCGTGCAGACGTGTCGGACCCGCTTGCAATCGACGACATCAAGGGCGGCCACAAGGACGTCGAGCGCGCCGCGCGCTACCTGCAACTGGTCCACGCAGCCGACACGCCTGGGATCCTCGCTCCTGACGCAGTGCCCATCTTTCGTGCCGCTGGCGCGAACGGATCGATTGCCGCCAAAACCGCCGAGAACCTGCTGGAGGCCGCCACAATGTGGCGAAACCTGCGCGGTATCGTCCGCGTAGTCGGGGACGACAACGCTTCGTTGAAAGCGGCCACCCAAAAGGCGAAGGCTGTCATCGCGTGGTCATGCGGGTTGGACGATATCGACAGTTTGACGGACGCAGTCCGACCGATGGCAACCCGCGCGGCGGCCTCCATCGCGGAAGCTATCGACAGTTGAGGACAGTGTTCCCGCAGCCAGGCTGGTGGTGAAAGAACCGACCGCCAATCCAAAAGGCCGGCGGTGATTCAGCCGATGGGTTGTCCGAAAAGGCTAAACCGACGAGGCAGATCAAATCGGTGCACACACTCGTACGGGTACGGGCGTGGCACCGCCTGTCATCACTATGATGGCCTGGAAACCGGATCGACAAGGAAAGTGTAAGATGAAGCCAAAAGTCGTCGTCGTCGGTGCCGGAATGGCAGGGTTGGCCGCGACCTATGCTCTTCGCAAACATGGGATTGATGTCACCCTGTTCGAGGCCGAACCGTATCCGGGCGGTCGCGTCATCCGGAAGGAAATCGAAGGCTTTCGCGTCGATCTCGGTGCCAATTTCTTCTTCGAGACTTACGAGACCACGAGAGGGATGGCGGAAGACCTCGGCGTTCCATTACGGCGGACCCGTATCCCGATACACAGCGGCATTTACCGCAATGGCAGGTTTCACGGTCTCTACGGCGACAATCGCATGACCAATGCATGGAAAACGGCACGCACGTTGCTGTCATTTCAGCTGTTGTCGCCGAAAGGGCTCTGGCAGGTCGCCAGGTTCGCCAGAATTCTGCGGGTGCGCGGCGACGACTTGAACTTCGAAGACGTCTCCGGGATGCTGGATCTCGATACCGGGGAAAGCGCCGCCGAATTTTTCGAATCGAACCTCGGGACCGAGGCCCTCGACTGGCTATTTGGCCCGGGCCTGAGCGGCTATACGTTTGCGCATCCCGAACAGGTGGGTGCGGCCTGCGCTATGGCGATTGCCTGGCAGACCGGATTGAACGGGGTTGCATGGCCTTGTCTTCCAGAAGGCGGCATCGGCGCCTTCGTGGATGCCCTGGTCAATGCCTGCGGCACGAGCATCAGGCTCTCAACCCCCGTACACCACATCGCGATCGAGGGCGGTATCGCAAAGGGAGTCGTCACCGACACGGGTTTCACGAAATGCGACGCAATTGTCTGCGCGACGACCGCCCCGGCAGCCATCAAAATCGCGCCAGATCTGCCACACGCCATCAGCAACGTCCTCAGCAGAGTCACCTATTCGAGATGTTGCCGCGTATTCTTCGGCGTAATCTCCAGCCCGTTTCCAAGAGATTGGTATGCAGTCGCTTTTCCGCGGAAAACAGGAGCGCTCATGACCGGCATGAGCAACGCCGCGGTGCTGGCGCCGGACGCCGCGCCGCTAGGGAAGGCAATTATCGATGCGCTCGTGATCGAAAGGCAGGCGGACGGACTATTCGCACTGAGTGACGACCAGATACGAAATCGGGTACTGCCCGAGATCCACGCCTATTTTCCTGCGATGACAGGTGAACCCTTGTTCACCGTCGTGCATAGGTGGCGCGAAGCCCTGAGTCTGGCGCCCGGAGGCGTCATGACGGCACTGGATTGTCTGCGGCGGCGGAAATTCGAGGGTGCCAGCGGCCTGTTTCTTGCCGGCGACTATTTTGGGGTCCCATCGGTCAACTCCGCTCTGCGAAGCGGGCTGAACGCCGCGAGCGCCATAGTCGAAGGCAATTCGCCGCCGGACGGCGAATAATTCTGCGACCACAGTCGCCGCGAGCCGACGCGCAGGTCAACGGATTGCCTCAAACCGTACAGGAAGACAGAACCGGCACCCACCGGGTCTGTGCTGGACGTCGCAGAGTCAAGAAACGCCGTCTCTGGCACGGCGTGCGCCTCGCTCAAGTTTCCTGGTGCCGGACAAGGTCCCGAAAAACGCCCTCGACCATCGTCAATTCGGCGAAGGTACCTTCCTGCACAACCTTGCCCGAATCCAACACGTAGATGCGGTCCGCCTGGCGCAAGGTGGAAAGGCGGTGGGCGATCACGATCCGTGTCGAGGTCATCTGCGCGAGGTTTTCCATGATCCTGGCCTGGGTTACGTTGTCCAGCCAGTTCGTCGCTTCGTCGAACAGCAGGATGCGGGGATTGCGCATCAGTGCGCGGGCGATAATGATCCGTTGGCTCTCTCCGCCCGATGTGACGCTGCTGCTGTCGCCGACGCAGGTCAGCATGCCCATTGGCATCGCTGCTATCTCTTCATCGACTGCGGCGGTTCGCGCCGCCTGCCACACGGCATCGGCGGATGCATCATCCTGTTCGCCAACAATGTTGTCCCAGATATCTTGCGGATGCAATTGCACTTCTTGGGGAACCGCGCCGATCTTCCGGCGTAACTGCTTTACGTTCAGTTGCCTCAGGTCGCGCCGGTCAAAATAAATCGCTCCAGACGTCGGTTGATTTAAACCGAGGGCAAGCCGGAACAACGTGCTCTTGCCGGCCCCTGACTCGCCAGCAATGGCGATGAATTCTCCGGGCCGGGCCTGGATCGAGACATTGTCCAGAATCAACGGTCCATCGGGGACGTATCTGAACGTGACACGGTCGAAAACGATGTCACCGCCAAGGTGTTCGACCGGTTCCCCGCCGATGCTCGTTTCCGGTGTTTCGGCAAGAAACGGCCGGATATGAGTGTACTCGGACACAATGGTCGCAATGGCACCGAACGAAGCACCCAACCGGACAAGTCCCGTAACAAAGACAGTGAACGCGATGAAAATGAAGAGGAACTCACCGACCGTCAACGTCCCTGAACCGCGCAGCGTAACCGCCAGCAATAGAACGGCACTGGCGAACAAAGGCAGTGCGGCACCGAATGCACGCAAAAGCGCCTCACGTGCGCCAAGTTCCAGTTCGGCGCGTTGCTGTTCACTGAAGTCGCGTGCCCAGGCAGCGAACGCCGATCCCTCCGCGCCGGCGACACGCAGTTTGGCGATGCCATTGAAGATCTGGAATAGTCGACCAGTCAGGCGGTTGACGGCGCGAGCCGCTCTGCCACGGGGCGGCGCCTGCAAAAGACCAAGCAGCACTGTCGCCGACAAGCTCAGAAGACCTAAGGCGGCCGTTACGCCTCCGAGGGCGGCGTCGTACAAAAAGATGATGGCCAGCGCAGGAACCAGGAAGACAATGGACAGCACGTCGTTCGCGACCTGACCCTGAACGGCGTCGCGAATTCGCTGGAATGTCATGCCCCTCATCGCGCGATCACCGGTCGGGTACCGATGCAGAAACCGTAGAGGCAACCGCAGCAAACGATCCCAGAACGCTGCTTCAATTCGTGCAGCGGCACGTCCCTCAATTCGCATCAATGCCATGCCCTGGAATACATGCGTCAGCGCCCAGACGACGGCGAACAGTGCCATGGCCGCGGTTACCATGTACAGCACTCCGACTTCGCCGGCCGGGATGACCCGATCCGCGATGAATCCGAGTATTGCAGCGGGTAGTACCATGATCAGACCGCCCAGAAGACCTGCTGCGGCAAAGCGCGCGGCGCCTGCGAACATGCCCTTCCTGGCAATCTGCAACAGATCACGCCACCCCGCACTGGTCGACGTCAATGGGCGGCAAAAAGACCAGGCTTCACCCTGTAGCGTTGGTGCGTTTCCGGATGTGACCGAGGTCGTCCGCCCTGTCGTGGGATCGACGATCCGATAACGTCCCAGCGCACCGGGAAGCAATGCCACGGGTCGACCGTCATCCGCCCGAAACCCCAGCATCGCGCCACTGTCGCCGATCCACCAACGATCTTCTTTGGTGAGCCGCACCTGCCGTCTCCGGGCACCCGACACATCCAGAATTTCGTCCAGGGACGGCACGAAGTCAGGTGCGGCAGATTTCTTCGGCCACTCGAAGTCGATCCCCTCATGCTCGCCGACCAGGCGTAGAACCTCGCCGAGCGCGGAATCTGCTCTGTCTTCCCCCTCCCGCCCGGAAAGGCCGTACGGATCGAAGAGGCGGGACCGTGCCCTGTCCTCGTCGATGCGGCGATCCATCACGTCGGCGCGGTCCAGATTGTACTGGTCCGCGATCGCGAGACTCCGGTTGAGTCGTTCCAGGGATAGTGCGAGCTCGTGAAATTTTTTCAGGGAAATTAGCAGTTGTCCTGAGGCCCACAGGGTCTCGGAAGACACCGCGGAAATCTGTTGCGAAGACGGCAACGTAACCCAGCTTGAGGACGTGACGGGAATCACGTCCAGCCCATCAGTCGATGAACTTGCCGCAACCTCGACCAGATCCATGAACAGGGCCGAGTCACGGGAGTATGGTCGCAGCCATGCCACTCCTCGTCTCACCGATAGCTTCCCCTTTTCGGTTCGCAGAGGTTCACCGGCCTCGACGAATACGTCTGGCTGCGGACGGAAAATGACATCTCGGGCCAGCATGGCGCTGAGGTCGACGATCCACGAGTCGACCAACGCAGCAATGTCACCTGGCTGAACTTCGGCCAGGCTCCCAATCGGCACACGACGCAAAACGGTTCCCCACAGTCCCTTGGCTGTCAGGCCCAGCGTCGTCTTGCCGGCTTGCGGCGCTACGCCCGGCAGGAGGCGACCCTCTTCGATCCGCATCAAGTGTTGCGGGGCCGATTGCTCTTCCCCTTTTGGCAGTTCAACCAGAAATACGTCGACCGCCCCTCGCTCAACGAACCAGACGAATTCAGGATCATCCAGGTCGAGTGGCAGGTTGCCGGCGCATGGTACCCGCTCTCCGGATGCCACCGCAAAATCGGCAAACGATTGTCCGTCCCGGTCAGGCATAGACCTCGCCTTTCTCCGGATTCGGTGCCATTGCAAACCGGCGCCTCGCTCGGCAACCGATTCGTTGCCCCGCCGATTTTCGCCCGCGGGCGAAGGGAAACGGTGTCCGTCGATGCGACCCGGCACCATGCGATTCGGTTTCGATCCGGCCCCGTGTCATTGTCCGTCTCGCCTTGTACCGACTGGCACAGGTGAGTCCTCGCGGAGACTTTCCAGGGCGCACGCTCAGCCCTCCCGGAGGAGCCGGTGGTACAGGCCGTCCAGATCTGCCATGAGTTCGCCGTGCGTGCCTCTTTGTACTTCCATGCCCCGATCGAGAGCGACGATCTGATCGCAGTCACGGATCGTGCTCAGCCGATGCGCGATAATCAGGCAGCTTATCCCGCGGCGGCGTAGCGCATCGTCGACGGCCTTTTCGGTCTTGGCGTCAAGCGCGCTGGTCGCTTCGTCGAGAATCAACACTGTCGGGTTGCCCACCAGCGCCCGGGCGATTTCCAGTCGCTGCCGCTCACCGCCGCTGAAATTGCTCCCCTCCTCTTCAACCTGCGTCGCATAGCCAAGCGACCGGTCCACGATCCGGTCATGAATGCAAGCGTCGCGGGTTGCCGCAACCAGAATATCATCCGGAACGGCGGAATTCCAAAGGGTGACGTTTTCGCGCACGGTCCCTGAGAAAAGGATGGGATTCTGATCCACAATCGACAGCGAGCGTGTCATCATTGCGTCGGGAACCTCGTGCCGCAGGCAGCCGTCGAACAGAATGTCGCCGGACCAGGGCTCGTTGGCACCGCTGACAAGACTGGCCAATGTCGATTTCCCCGACCCGCTGGCGCCAACAACGGCGACCCTCTGACCCGGTTCAATGACAAGGTTGAAGTCCTTGATGAGTGGTGGACGGCCGCGATCGTATCCAAAGGTCACATTGCTCAGTTCCACGCGGCCGGCCAACCGCAGGCGTCCGTTCACCGTCGCCCCGGACCCCGGTTCTGCGCGACTGCGCGAAAAACGCGTGTCCTCCTCGGTTTTCGCGATGTCATCCAGACGCTGCAGGCCGATCACGAGAGCTTGTCTTTCGCTGGCAAAGTCGACGAGGCGTCCGACCGGCGCCAAGAACATGGACGCCAGAATAAAGCATGCCACAAGCGCGCCGAGTGTCATGTCGCCGGCCATGACCTCTCCCGCCCCGATGGCAAGTACTGTTGTTTGGGCCAGCAGTGTGAACAGGCCCGGCAGGGCCGCGTTGATGTGGCCCAGTTCATTGAACCGCCGACGCACCGCGACCTCACGGGCCTGGTGACCACTCCAGCGAGAGAAAAACCCGTCATCCGCAGCGGTCATCCGCAGTGTGTCGCTCTGACGCAACATCAGCATGCCCAGTCCGAACAGCAGACCTTGCTCCCGCCGCAGCATGGAGTGCTCGTCGACCCGCATACGGGAGATTAAGTGCGCGAGCGCAAAGTTCGGAAGCGCGAGCACCAGAACGATCAGGGCTAATTTGACATTGTATGTGAACAAGGCCGCAAGAAAGACCACTCCCATCGCGACTTCGATCAACAAGTCAAGAAAATTCTTCGACAGTCCCTTTGCAACCCTGTCGACGGACAGGATGCGATCGGTCAACTCACCGACGAGTCGATGGTTGAAAAAAGTCAGCGGCAGCCTCAGCAGTCTTGTCAGGAAGCGGTCGCCGGCAATGATCGACATACGGACAGCAAGGCGCCGCATGCACCGCTGCATCATCCAACTCAGCCAAAATACAAGAAGTCCCGCAAAGGCCAATGCGCCTGCCGCGAGCCCGCCGTAGGGCTCCTTCCCTGTAAATGCACGGTCAACGAACAGGTTTAGCGATATCGGCAGGCTAAGTCCCAGAACAGCCATCATTAGCCCGCATGCGACCGAAAAGACCAACGCTACCCAGGCACCTTCGAACCATGGCCGAATACGTTCGAAAATGCTCGGGGGAATACCGCCGGGTCGAAAATCCGGCGTTGTACTGAAATACAGAGAGATTCCCGAAAAGCCATCGACGAACTCTTTCCAGGACAGTCTACGACGCCCGATCGCCGGGTCATTCACCAATACCGAATTTCCGTCGAATCCTTCGAGGATGAGGAAGTGGTTCAGTTCCCAGAACAAAATCTGCGGCAGCGGCATGCTTCTGAGATGTCCAGCATTCACACTTCGCCCACTGCATTTGAGTCCATAATGTCTGGCGGCGCGCGAGATTCCCGCAGCCGTCGACCCGTCCCTGCTTACCTCGCAAAGGTTGCGCAACTCGTTCAGATGCACCCACCGCCCAAACCAGGCGAGAATGCTGCCGAGGCATGCCGCCCCGCACTCGGTGATGTGCATTTGCATCACCAGAGGTGTTACTACCTGCAGTTTCTTGGTTGCTCCTGCGGACGTGCTTTTCGGTCGCACCAATTCCTTGAGACGGCGAGGCAACATTCAGAAACGTCCGGGATCGAGTAGGGCCGCAGGAGGGACCCGGCCCAGGATGATCCCTACACGGCAGTCGGCACCGTCCACAACAGACGGGTTCGGCACCGCATTGAACGCAACATCGATCCGGTGTGCCGCGCCGTCGGCCGCCGGCAATTTTTCCGCCAGCCATCCTGGCAACGGCCCTGCGGTCACGGACGTTAGCACTCCTGGAATCGAGAGCATTTTTCCTTCGCGCATTGGCACATCCACGGTGGCAGCCAAACCCAGTTTGAGGCGTTGTGCCACGCGCGAATCGAGCCGTGCTACTGCGTGCATCGGCACATCTTCCGCGACGGGTTCGCTACGGATGCGGGCGATCGGCGCACCGGCGTAGAGGTGACTTCCGGGCTCCGAATTCAGCGCCATCACCTCTCCGCCGCTTTCCGTGACGATCATCTCGCGCACGGAACGGAGCGCCTCCATCTTCAGCGCCTCTGCCCTAGCCGCAGCCAGCGTCAAGGCCAAGGCGTCGTCGCTATCCGCCGCCCGCATGGCGTCCTGCTCAAGGAGATCGACCCGGTCGCGCAAGGCGGCGACTTCGCGCGCCAGTTTCGGCATGCTCTGCCGGGCAATCGGCGAGCCCTCTTCCACGCGGTCCCCGGGAGCGACAAAGTATTCCAGCAAGTGCCCGGTTTCGGTGGCGACCACATGGTGGCGGGCTCCCGGTTTGATCAAGACGCATTCAATCGTGAATCCATTCTCGATGCTGCCGAAGAGCGACCAAACAAGCAGCCAAAACACGAGGAAAGCGATACCAGCCAGCACAATGAGTTCATGCGGCGCCGTTACGGTCAACAGATGATCGAGTTGCTGGCGTTTTCTTCTGCTCGCAGCGGTCTCGTTCAGTCCCAGCCTGTTCAACATGGACTACGAATCCTGGACTCGCCGTGTTTTCCGGCTCTCAGACAGTTCGCTATCGACACAGCGCCAAGGGTGTCGACGCAAGTGACCGGTTGATACGGGATTGGTATCGATTCGGACGATTATCGTATTGACGATGGTCTTTCTCAAGTTTTAATTTATGTTATTGAGTTTTAATTTACGGTTCTGTAACCGACGGGATTGAGGCCAAAAGGACTGCGGCCTCAACTTCAGGAAACTCCAATTCCGGTGAGGAGAACAGATATGGAATGGCAAACTTTTGCAGAAACGCCGTTACAGTCGGCCGAGGATATTCGGCGCCAGATAACGGACAGGGCGATCACCGACGACAGGTTTAGGGCTGCACTGGTGTCAGAACCGAAGGAAACGATCTCGAAGGAATTGGGTTTCGATCTTCCTGACGACATCCAGATCAAGGTCCACGTGAGCGATGAGAGCACGCTTCATCTGGCCTTGCCAGCCACTGAACTCAGCGAGGAGCAACTCGAGGCGATCGCTGCTGGCCGTTGTTGCTGCTGAAGGGTGACCCCGCCATGCACCATGAAAATATTCACGGTGCATGGTAAACTCCTGGATACGGGGCACTCCGGGCGAAAACCCGTACATTGCCCTTGGGAGAGCGGCGCTGTCGCGGGGAAATTGCAGACAGCATTTGATGTGGCCGTTGCGGGCATTTGTCTTCTGAACGACCTAGGCGTCGGGAAACGTTCGTTGGCGCAGTTTGTTCCTGTTACGCGAGATAGTCAGGACGCTGTTGGTAGCCGCTCTCGGGAATTGACCTTTCAACAATGATCCGAAGTTCACCGGCTTGCTTCCGGGTATCAGCGGCACCGGTGAAGTGCGGCTTGCCGCGCAGTACGGTAGTGTTTGCTGACCTCATGTATCGTCTTGGCTTCGCAGGGCGGCGCGCTGAAGAACGAACCAGTTCCTCATGCGGGACGGCGCGGATAGCGTCATGCCGGATCAAACCTCCCGGCAACGTCCTGGCACCCTTGGTGCGTTTCCGCCAGGCCGACCAATTCGAAAAGCGACCATGACGACACGAGTGCGATGAAACTGTCGCGAAGGGGACAGTGGTGACGGATAAGCCAGACGCCGAAGTGCGGGACTTCCGGGCTCGGTTCGGGGAGTGGACGGTCACAGCCCGCTGGTGGATCGTCGTTGTGACCCTGGCGTTCGCCGCATTGGTGGCGAGCGGCGTATTGCACCTCAAACCTTCGACTGATTACCGGACCTTCTTCAGTGACGACAATCCAGAACTTGTTGAGTTCGAATCGTTTGAGAGTACGTACGAGAAAAGTGACAATGTCCTCGTGTTGATCGTACCGGACGACGGCGACGCGACATCAGAACAGGCTCTCGCATCCTCCGTCTGGCTGGTTGAGACAGCGTGGAAGACACCTTATGCGTCGCGCGTTGATTCGATCATCAACTTCCCGCTCATGACTGCGGAAGACGACGACCTGTATGTGCGTGATCTGGTCGACCCGGAGAAGATCCAGGATGCACATGAACGCGCCTGGATCCGGAAAGAAGCGCTCGCCGAACCGCGGCTTGCAGGCAACCTCTTGGCGCGAGATGGAAGTGTCAGCGCCATCAACATCACGGTGAAGCTGCCTGACGGCGACAACGCGGCGAATACAGCGGAAGTCGCGGAATTCGTTCGCAAAATCGCAGCCGAGGCAGAAGAACGTTTTTCTGGCATCGACATCCGCCTGGTCGGCTTGGTCATCTTGAACCAGTCTTTCAATGAAGCGACGGTGGGCACCATGACCACGGTGTTGCCTGCATCCCTGGCTGCAATGGCGCTGATCATCGGCGTCCTGACGCGCGGCTTCTCGGGCCTGGCTGCAACCGGAACAGTCACGGTTATCGCCATTCTTGCGACCATGGGGCTGGCTGGCTGGGTCGGAATTCCGTTCTCGACATCGACATCCGCAACGCCGATCATCGTGTTGACCCTGGTCGTGGCCAGTTGCATGCACGTGCTTGTAGCCGTGCAGGAACGCATCGGAACCGGGCGTTCGAGCCACGAGGCCGTGGCCGATGCCATCGAGACAAACCTGAACCCGATTTTTCTTGCGAGCGCGACAACTGCGGTCGGCTTCCTGATGATGAATTTTTCGGAGGTGCCCCCATACCGGGACCTGGGGACGCTCGTTGCGATCGGCACCGGGATCTCGTTTGTCCTCTCGGTCACATTCCTGCCAGCGATGCTCGCCATTTTCCCCATGAGAAAACCCCTGCCGCAGCGGGCACTCGGGGGAATTGCAGCCATTGCCGAATTGACGATACGCCGAAGGCGCGTTCTGCTTTGGGCTTCGATTGTCGTGGTCCTGGTTCTTTCAGCGGGTATTCCGCGTAACGAACTGAACGATGTGCTGACGCATTTCTTCGATGAAAGAGTTCAGATACGCAGCGATACGGACTTTCTCGACGAGCACCTGAGCGGCAACACGGTGCTCGAGTACTCGATCGTGTCGGACGGGCCGGACGGTATCGCCGAGCCAGCATTCATCGAGGATGTTTCTGACTTTGCCGACTGGTACAGGGCGCAACCGGAAACGCGCCACGTCCAGGTCATCAGCGATACGTTCCGGAAAATCAACATGAGCATGAACGGCGACGATCCGAACGCGTACCGGCTTCCGGAAGACCGCTCACTCGCTTCACAATACCTGCTCCTCTACGAACTCTCGCTTCCCTTCGGTCTCGACCTCAACAATCGCATCGACGTCTCCAAGTCGGCAACGCGGATGACGGTGACCACCCGAACACTTTCCACAAAGGAAATATTGAAGCTGGATGCACGCGCAACAGCCTGGCTTGCGGGAAACGCGCCAAACTTCTCCCGGGTCGATAGCACGGGCGCATCGCTGATGTTTGCACATATGGGCCAGCGAAACATTCGCGCTATGCTGGTCGGAACGGCGGTCGCCTTTCTCGTCGTTGCCCTTCTTCTCGTCGCGGCATTCCGTTCGTTTCGCATCGGATTGGTCAGCCTCGTGCCAAATTTCGCTCCCGGATTGATGGCGTTCGGACTTTGGGGCCTGGTCGTGGCCGAGGTCGGCCTCGCGCTCTCGGTCGTCATGGCCATGACGATCGGCATTGTGGTGGACGACACCGTTCATTTTCTCAGCAAGTATTTCCGTGCACGGCGGGACTTCGGCCATTCGCCGGAAGACGCGGTGCGCTACGCGTTCCGGACTGTCGGCGGAGCACTATTCATGACCACGGTCATACTGGTGGCTGGATTTTCAGTGCTTGGCCTTTCCGATTTCCTTCCGACCGCGCAGATGGGGCAACTTACAGCAATAGTCATCGCACTTGCACTGGTGTGCGACTACCTGTTTCTCCCACCTCTCTTGATGACGGTGGACAGGCAACGAAATGTAAAAGAATGACCCTTGAAAAGGACGCCAAACGGCAAAGGGATACATCCGTCTCTGCATACTACGCGGACATGACGGACTGGCTGATAAAGGTCACCGGCGATTTGCGGACGATTCATCTCGGGCTTTGGGGGGGAACCGGTGTCGAGACAGAAGCGGACGCCCAGTTGCGCTCCATTCATGTTCTGGTCGAGGGATGCGGTCTCGGTCCCGGGAAACGGGTGCTGGACGCTGGTTGCGGCCTTGGCGGCCCCGCGGTCGCGCTGGCGAGGGAATACGGCGTATACATCACGGGTCTAACCAACTGCGAACCCCACGCCGTCGAGGCGACGGAGTTCGCCGCTCGGCATGGCGTGGACCACCTGGTCGAATTCCGCCATGGCGATTTCATGGACATGCCGTTCCCCGACGCGACTTTTGACGTTGTCATCAATCAGGAGTCTTTCTGCTATGCGCCAGACAAACGTGCCTATTTGCAAGGCGTGAAAAGGGTACTCAAACCGACAGGGCATTGGCGGATGACGGACCCCGTACTCAGTGGAAAACCGATTTCCAAATCCCAGCAAGAGGTTCTCGTCGACGTGCAGCGGGGATACCGAATACCGCCCTTTGCCAAGTTGAGCGAAGTGCTGGAAACGCTTGAGCAGACCGGGTTCGAAATGCTTTGGGAGCGGAACCTCGACGAGGAAGTGTTACCGGAAACAGAGAGGCGCAGCAAATGGTGGAAGCTGGTGGTGTTCCTGACACCGCCGCCCAAGCCGGAAGACCTGTCCCTGCATGAGTTCATGCAGGCTACGGTTGATTTCGATCGGCTGCTACGGAAAGGCGTGTTCACTTACCGTCTGGTATCGGCAACGAAGCCGGGGTAAGGTGCGCCTGCGAGAAATCCCCTAGCCGGAGCCATTTCCGCGGCGCGGCCAGCGGGACAACAGAAGGAACGCATGGGCATTGACGCGGGTCCAGCCCTTGCTGTCGATCACGATTGCGAAATGGTGGATCCGCTGCAAGAGCAGGAAAAGCCCGGACCGGCCGAGAAAAGGTTTTGCCGCAAACGACCAGTCGTTCATTTCCCGCAGTTTTCCGGGATCGGCAAGTCCTTCCTTCAGCAAGCCGTCGATCAAACCAGTCCAGCAATCCCTATCCTTGAACCATCCCGTGTCGTCAAAAATCGTGGCCGGAGAAAAAATCTGCAGTTCGAGCGGCGGCCTGATTCCGGCCGAGGTGACATCGAACTGGACTCCAAGTTGCATTCCGGCGATGGCGCCATATGCCTCGAGCCGTGACAAGGCCGAAACGACCGTTGCTTTCCGCCCGCGCCAACCTGCACGGCTCAGAAACGCGATGGCGGCTTCTGTCCCGGGAAACCCCAGTACGGTAAGGCGGAGCGCACCCTTTCGCGCCGGTGAGGCACCGATGGCACCGACGCGCGTGTCGGGTCCCATTGCAAGATATACACGCTCCTGGTGTCGGCGTTGTGCCTCATGCGGCTCCCCGCCGGTGGCGGTAGCCATGGCGTCAAACGCAAGCCTGAAATCCTTCTGGCACCCGCCGGAGTCGTCGCCCGCCAGTGTTGGCCGAACGGGGTACAACAGTGCGCTGACTTCAACTTCCTCACTCCGCAACTTGTCGATGCTGTAATGCAACACCACCCTGTCACCTACCACACGGCGCAACGGAGAATTCTTCTTGCCCGTTTCTTCAAGGAGGGAAGCGGCAGCGACCGTTTCCGGATCCCTGCCGGCAGATAACTTCGCCGCCTCGACAAATGCCGCCGACCGGGTGCCACCCAGCAACGACACCTCCAAACAAACGGCTGGCGGGGAATCATCGATCGGAAAGCCCAGCCACGACGGAAAGCCAGCCAGCGTCGGCGGCAAACGACGTGCACGCGCAGTCAGTTCCTTCAACTCCTTGCGGCCGAACAGCAACGGGGAAAAGGTACCCTTCATGCGATCCAGAAGCTCTCCCAAAGAGCCGGCTTCCCGGTCAAGGCAATCCTCATTAGCGGACCACTCGTCTTCAAAGCGCATGGCGGCATCCCGGCTGGTCGAATCCACCTTTCGGCCTCAAGAAACCGCTGACGTCAAACATGGATGCTGACGGCTTGCCAGATGTACTCACGTATTTTCCGCCCGGAAAACCTGGCGACCCGGGCAGCGACCGCGATGGCACTGTCCGACTCACGGGTGTTTCGGGAGAGCGGCGTTCGCCATGACCGCCTCCAGTCCTTACCGGCAACCGACGGCACAGATGGCCAAATTCCGCGGCATCAAGCATAAACAAGAGTGACGATGCCTTCCAAGTTTCCGGCATGCCCCGAGAAGGCCGACAAGAGACCTTCCGGAATCGGTACTTGAAGCGAATCCACGGGAAGACCCGCAGTGCGTCGCCGGAGAACCCGGTGTCGGTAGGCAAGTGCGTCGCCGAGTGTCACCCGGGCGACCTGGCACCCAATGCTTCACAGCCGCCCGTTTGGCTGCCGGGTCCGCCGCCCGCGCAAACACGGGAACCGCCCTGACCGTAGCAGTGGGTATTGCCATCGATTCCCTGTCCGGTAGAGGTTCGCACAGATGCGCGGCCCGGAAAAACCATGCATTGTCGTCTTCGCGCCAATCGCGGAAAGAGACTTCAGGGGGTGCAAACGACCGGGATGGGTACCGCCAGATCGGCATCTTTCGTTCTCTTTCCGGTTGCCAGTTGCTGCCTGTCTCCGTCGGGCGCGTTGCCGCCATCTAACCCGGCCCGCCGTCGCCTTTGGGCCGCATGCACATCATCAGGAAGAAGATATAGGCTTTTGCTTCTTCGACCCGGTCCCCGGTTATCCCCAGCTTGATGTGGTGTATGCCTTGCACCAGCATGATCGGCCCGGACCTGGCAATCAGAGTGGTCGAACCCGTCGACCCTCCGACCAGTTCTTTCAGTTTGTCGGAAAGGGCATATCCGTGCTCGCCGATGCCATCGATAAGCGCCCTCCAGAACCGTATATCCTTCAGCCAATCCTGTTCCCTGGCAAAGAAACTCAGTCCCAGCCTAGAGCCCACACCGTTCCCGGTGATGTCGAAATGAAGGCCCAGATAGGCGAAAGCGCCGCGTTCCTCGAAGAGTGACACGACCCTGCGGACAGCCTGGACCTCCCCTAGCCACCCCGTGCGCTTAAGGAACGCCTCCACGTCGCGCGCAGTCTTGAAGCCCGCCGCCGCAATTCGCATCGTCCTTGCTCGGGACGGAAACGTGCCGAAGGCCTTGATCAGCGTGTCCGTTGGCAACACCCGGTAGAGCCGCTCCAATTCCCTGAATTCGGCGGGGTCCGGCGCCCAGCCGCCCACGCGTACAATCGCGTCGTGGACCGCTTCCAGCTCCCGCAACCGTTCGCGGCCACCGGCCAGCGCATCGTCGGCAGGATAGAGAAAGACACCCGGATCAGGACGCTCGTCGCCGGGCTCCGGATCGATATCGTATTCGAGTAGCATTTTCCTGCCCACAACACTGCGAACCAGCGAATCCTCGCGGTCGGTCTCGTCCAACAGTTCGGCAAGTGTCGCCGTCGATCTATCCGCGCCGCCCGAACGCTTCCTGTCCTGGTAACCAGCCGCCGTCCGGCTGCCGCCGACCAGCGTGACGCCAAAATCCGCGATCGGCCTCGCATCGTGCAGCGGAATCTCGAACCCGAATGGGAAGCTCCCCATTGTCGCCGGCATTTCCCTTGCGCGCTCCAGCAGCCGGTCCCATCCGTTGCCATCAATGAAACGGGAAGAAATCCGCGGCCTGATCTGCGCCAAAAGCTGTGCCATGGTACCCGCGACAAGCTCCAGGCGTTCTTCCGTGTAAGTCCAGTCTTCACTGAATCTCATGGCGCGATACTATCTGCGTGCCCACGGTGGCGGAAGGCGGAATGCTTGATCCGGGATCATCCACTTCCTCGCGCCGGCATCTCGCCGCAGCCCATGAATGCCTCCGCCGTTCATCAACCTATGACCGGGGCGGGATTCAATTCCGCTTCCGCAAGAGGGCGTTCGCGCCATCCCATCTCGACCGGCACATCGAACAAGCGTCCTGGCGCGAAGCGTTGCCAGTAATGGCGCATGCCAGGCACGATCACCCGTGCCACGGGCAGTTCGATGTCGGGGCGGGTTTGGTCGAGCACAAGGAATTCCATCCCCTTTGCTTCGACCAGCGCCCGGCATTTCTCGACATCCTCTCGCAGGTCCGTCGTCTCGGGAACGGGATAATCGGACCTGCTACGCAGTGCGGCATCTTCTGCCGGCGCAAGATAGGGATGATCGGCAAGCGTCGCGTTCCGCCACCACCACAAGCACTGCGGATCGTCGACCCGGTAGCCGGCGCCGCCTGGCCCTGTACCTTGAACCCAATTCAAAAACTGGTTCAATTCGCATACGGCACGTAACGCCGCGATGTGTGGGTCCGTATGCGCCCCAGCTCCATAGATGATGTCCTCCGCCTCCTTGTCGGTCCGGCGCGATATGGCGACGAAAACCGGAATGCCGAAATCACAGGTGACATCCAGCACCCATAGGTCGCGGTTCAGGCCGCCATAGTATTCGTGCGCGGATGTGAGATAGTCGTCACCGAAACTGTCCAGGTTCACGGCAGGTCGACGCAGGCGGTTATACCACCAAATTGCGAAGGCATCGCGTTCCACCAGTTCGAAAAACCCCTGGAGGATCGCTTCTTCCAGCGTATTGCCGGCGGCGCATCCGTTTGAATCGGCGACGAAATCCCCGATACTCCGATGATCGGCCGACTTGCCGTAGTAGAGCAGGGAAGTCGGCAGAAATACATGCACGCCCCGTGTGAGCGACCACACCGGCGACCAGTCGGTCACTGCAACAGGATCGAAACGGGAGGGAACCACGTTGTAGGGGTGGCCTTCGGCGTTGATGCGCGTTGCGTTTTCCAATTGAGACTCGCTGAATAGCTGTATGTCATTCGGGTGAATCGCATTCTGCTCTTCCGCTCCAACGAATTCCGAGAAACGTTTCCGGCTGCGGATCTCATCGCCGTGGAACGCCCCGGAATACCTTTCCAGCGCCTCGCATAGTGCACTGGCCTCCGACTGCTGCGGCGTACTGCCTTTGCCCGCACTCTTCGTTCGAAGACTGAGACGAAGCACACTCATACTTCTGTTCCTGAGGGCGATGTTGCTGCCGGCCCAATGGACGTTCAACCAAGGGTCGGTCGCGCTGGTCGTGCGCCTCACCCATGTCACCACACCGCTGACGGGGCCAACGAGATGCCGGTATTTTGCAAGCGTTACTTCGGGCGAAACGGAACGCAGGCCACCACTGTTGCGAACGCTCTTCGGACTGGTGCGTAAACGTATTGGAGCTGGCTCCCTGTCGGCGCGGTACAGCGTTTCTTGGCCACAGGCACGGCACTGCGGACGGCGCATGACCCGATGGCGCGCAACCGTCATGCCAGTGGCATCTAGCAAAATCGAATGCTCATGGATCGGCGTATGTTTCCCAAGCACCAGCCACTTGAAGATTTCCACCGCTGCCAAACCGAGAGTTGCGTCCTGAACGGCAAATTCGGCAACCCGTGGTGTCGGGGAAACACCATCGCCATTCAGATTTCGCAGGAAATTATGCACCTCCTGATGGCCGCGCAGGCGATAGGCGAGACAAGCCCAACACGGCCCCTGCTCCGCTGGCCGAAAAACCGGGCCGAAAAGAGGCTGCGAGCCGCCCGCCTTGACGAGCATCCAAGGCGTACCCGACGCGATCCGGCGCTCGTTGATCCCCGCATGGCGATCGTCCAGATAGTCATCGCAGACGATGACCGAGAGCCTGGGCGCGAAATCGTCCACTTCCACGCCCATTGCCTCCAGGCGGGCGGCAAGTCCTTCGCCACGGCCAGATACGGCCACCGTCGCCTCTGCCAGGCGCTCCTCGGCCCAACGCGGCGAAACGCCAAGCAAGGAAAAAAACGCCGCCCGACCGCGGTCCATCGTATACTCGCCCGAAACGATATAGCCCTTACGTGCAAGCGAGACGAGTGTAGACGTTACGGCGGACTCAGGATGTGCGCCTTCCAGCGCGCTTACAATGTCTCTGACCGAATGACGGCCGTCGAGAAGCGGCAACAGATCGGGGTGGACGCGGCCGTGAAGCAGCGTGTTGAAGTTCTCAGAAACCAGAAACACCTGCTGATCGTCGACCGGATGGAATTCGAAATGCGGCGCCAACTCCGGCTTCTCGATGAGGGCGGAATCGGCGGCGGTCTTTCTGAGTATCCTGGAGAACATCTTCCTGGGAGCAAGGCACGCTAACGGACGTAGTCTCCGTTTGCGCCCGCATGGGAAAACACGATCTGCCAGAGCTGGCTGGCACCCGATCGAAAGACGCCCGCAAAACTCAGAAGGTAGTATTGCCACATTCGGAACAGGTGCTGGTCGTTGCGGCATTCGAGCTGATTCCAGATGGCGCACAAATTTTCATGCCAGCTCATAAAGGTGCGGTCATAATCCCGCGTAAAACAGTGCCAGTCTTCCAGTCCAAGCACACCCTCCGCGGCCGTGACGACTTGTTTCGGTGATGGAATATGTCCACCAGGGAATATGTACCGGTCGACCCACGGATCCGCCTTGACTGCGCTTTTTTCGCTACCAGCGGTCTGTGCAAGGTGCAGACCTCCGGGGTGCAGGCAACGCTTCACAGACTCCATGTAATTGCGATAGTTCCTGCGCCCGACATGTCCGAGCATGTCGATGGAATAGCTGCGGTCGAATTGCTCGTCGACCTCGCGATAGTCCTGGAGGCGTATTTCCACCGGCAGGCCGGCGCAAAGTTCCCGCGCCGCGTCGAATTGATCCGGCGAAATCGTGACAGCAACGCCAGAGACTCCGTAGCGCTCGGCAAAAAAATGTATCGCACCGCCCCAGCCGCAACCGATGTCAAGTATCTTCATGCCGGGTTCGAGGCCTAGTTTTCGGGCGATCAGAACCAGCTTGTTCTCCTGTGCCTCATCGAGTGTCTTGGCATCTGCCCAGTATGCACAGCTATAGACCATACGCTTGTCGAGCATGCCGCGATACAGATCCCGCCCGACCTCATAGTGGGCTTCCCCGCCCGCGAAACGCGGCGCGTTTCCCTTTGGATTGATCAGCCGCGCGTGGGCCGCGCGGAAGATATCGCCAGGGCGGAATTGGGATTTAAGGTCAATGCGGCTTGCACGGCAAACCATCTCGTCCAGTTGTTCACAGTCCCACCAGCCATCCATGTAACTTTCGCCCACACCCAGAGATCCAAAGGCGAAAATTCTCGGAAATGTCTCTTCCTTGTGCACCCGCATGTCCCAAGGACGGTCGCCGTTGATCCGGATATCCGCGACCGCCATGAGTTGCTCAAACCTCTTTCGGAAATTCGAATACGCCACGCTGAATGCCCTTTGGCCGCCATTGTCGCCGACTAACATATCGTTGATCGGCGGACAACGGCCCTGGCGGGGGATTGGTTAACCCGGGTGTCGCACCGGCACTGATTCGCCGGTGAAGTTCCGGTTCGCCGTCACGTCCGTCTACGAAAGTCAGCGTTGATCGTACCGGGGAGGGGGTAACCTTTTCCTTCAAGTGTACGCCAACATTGCGGCGCCATCCACGCAAGGAACGCCGTAAGCCAGTCATCGGACCGACGCAACACACCAGGCGACAGGTACCTTCGATGGACCGCGACACGTCCAGCCGGCAAATTCAACGTCGCCCGAATGACAGAGGTCGGGGAAGCGTTCGAACAGCGTCGGGAGCACGACCGCGGCAACGAGAGCCCCGCTCGCGGCGGCGCCGGCACAAAAATGCGGACCAGCACCAATGGCGACGCTGCGGGCCGTGTCGCGGGTGACGCCGTAGACGTCCGGATGCCCGAACACGTCGTCATCCCGATTGCCCGAACCGAACATGAAAAAGACACGGCTCTCGGGTTCGAAGTCGACACCGTCGACGGTATCCTCCCTGGCGACCCGTCGAGGTGGCATGCCGATCGGTGGAATACAGCCCGCACACTCTTCGAGCGCAATCCGCCAACTCGCTCGCCCTTCCGGGACCATTTTCGGCTGATCGGGGTGGGTAAGAAGAGCCCAGGCCGTTCCGGCGATCGCATCGCGTGGCTCATTCTGACCACAGGAGATTGCGAGTTTCACGTTCGCACGCACCGTTGCCATTGGAAGTCCGGCCCGCAACTGAACCGACAGCAGCGGCATGTCCGGTTCACCAACGACTATCGGCAATCTGACTTCGATGTGGGCGTCGACCGAGGCAGTACAGTCATTGCAGCGGCACAGTCGTCGCCGATCGCCCATGTGCAGGAGGTCACGGATTACCCGTTGTCAGGTGTTCAAATCCACACTTCCGTGACTTTCCCGCCCGCTTCACGGCGAACCCAATGACCCGGGACCGTTGAACCAGCTGCTTCCTATGCCATCCACCAGCGTTCGGCAATTCGTGACCCGTCGAGTTGCCACAGGTTTCCGATTTCCGGACCATGTGCCACTCTTGTCGAATTGGCATCCACGTAGTTGGCATACATCGGAACAACGGTGCCGCCCTCCGCTGACACGATCGCCTGCATTTCGTAGTAGATGCTCCGGCGCTTACCGCTGTCGAGCTCCGCACGCCCCAGCAGAAGCAGTTCCTGGAACCGCGTGTTTTCCCAGAAGGTATCGTTCCACGGTACGCCCAGTTCGTAGTTGGTCGAGAACATCCAGTCTTCGGTGGCCCTGCCGCTCCAGTAAACGGCAGACCACGGCTTCTTCAGCCAGACGTTCGACCAGTAGCCGTCCGCCGATTCCTGAACGACGTTGATGTTGATACCTGCGGCATTGGCTGACGCCTGGTAGAGTTGGGCCGCGTCCACAGCGCCCGGGAACGCCGCCTCGGACGCCGAAAGGTCGACAGCAAGTGAATCGATGCCAGCCTCTTTCAGATAAAAGTTCGCCTTGTCGGGATCGTACTCAAGCTGCTCCAGTTCGGCATGGTAGAACTGGTTGGCGGGCCCGATCGGGTGATCATTACCGACCGCACCGTGGCCGAGCAAGATCTTGTCAACCATTTCCTGGCGGTTGATGGCATACTTCAGCGCCTTGCGGACGTTGATGTCGGTAAAGGGGTCCGTATCCGTCCGCATGGCAAAGGTGAAGTGCTGGTTGCCGGTGACCTCGAAGATCTCGACTTCGAGATTTGCCCGGAGAAGGGATTCGATCTTGAAATCGACCCGGTTGACGACGTCGACCTGTCCGGTCATCAGCGCATTCATCCGCGCCGATGCATCGTTAACGGCGATCGACTCGATCCCGTCGAACCACCCGGCCCTGCCGTCCTTGTAGTGGCCCTCAACGCGCGAACCGACGAACCGGACACCAGGGTCGAAGCTCTCGACACGGTAGAGACCGGTCCCGATTCCTTCAGCAATGGCCTGCTCGATCATGCCGGCCGGATAAATCAGGATGTGATAGTCCGACATGAGATAGGGGAAGTCAGCGTTGCCGGAGGCCAGTGTGAATTCCACCTGATGCTTGCCCAGCTTTCTCATCTCGACGATCGGTTCAACGATCGGTCTCGCCGCCGACTTCGCGCCTTCCGCCGTGTGGAGTTGCAGGGACTCAAGCACATCGTCGGCACCGAAGGGCTTGCCGTTGTGAAAGGTCACATCCTTGCGGAGGTCGAAGGTCCAGACCCTGGCATCGGGACTGGATGACCAGCTTTCTGCCAGTTCGCCGATGAGTTCGCCCTTTGCCGTCACCTCGGTGAGACAATCGAAGACAACTCCGTGCCCGTGAACGATCATGAAACTGTCGGAATGCGTGCGCCCGTCCCAGCTGTCCGACGTGTTGGCCCCGGCCACGCCCATACGCAGGGTGCCACCTCGGCTGGGGGCACTCGCGGCATGCGAGGACAGGGAAGTCAATGCCGTGGCAGCGACGGTGGCCGCACCGGATTTCAGCACGGTTCTGCGGTTCGGGTGCATTGTCATCGTTTCCTTCCTTCTCAATATGCGGGCGACGTTTCGCGCCAGTGAACGCGCAGCAACTTCGTCTCGTGAGCGGTCGATATTGCCGATCCACGAACTCCGGTCGTGAGCGGGATCTTCGATTATGCCGCGATCTCGTAGTCCATAGCTTGACCGTAAGCACATTCCTGGTTAGAAAAAATATCAAACATTGAATGTTAACATGCAAGAACGTTCACGTAAAAGGAAGAAGGGCGCGGCCACCATTCCCCATCTTCACAAGGCCGATCTTCATCTGCTTTCAGTTTTCAGGATAGTGGCCGAGAGTGGTGGATTCGCGGCCGCACAAGTGACCCTTAACGTCAGCCAGTCGACCATCAGCAGGCAGATCGGCGATCTCGAACGGCGCCTGGGCATGCGCCTCTGTCAACGCGGGCGGGTCGGCTTCCGGCTGACCGACAAGGGCCAAGCCGTTTACGAAGCATGCCAGCACCTCTCGACGGCACTCGAAAGCTTCCGCACTACGGTCGGTGCACTTCGCGGTGAGCTGATCGGGGACCTTTCGATCGGCGTGATCGACAACTGGGCGACCGAGAGCTGCTATCCCCTGGCGGACACGCTCAGGGCATTCAGGGCCAGGGCCCGGTCCGTCCACATTCAGTTTCACACGATGGCGCCGGACGAGATCGAGCACGCGGTGCTGGATAACCGGGTCAACCTCGGGATTGGTGTCTTCCACCAGCACCGTCCGGGGTTGCTTTACGAGGCACTCTACGACGATCCAGTCGAGCTCTACTGTGGCTCGGGGCATCCGCTGTTCGACCGGGACCCCGGCGAACTTGACCGCAGGGACCTGGACACGACTGATCTTGTTCACCGCGCCTATCTGTCCGAGCGGCAGGTCGCACCACTTACTGCAGACCTGCGATCAACCGCGTCAGCCCGGCAGATCGAGGGCATAGCGTTTCTCATCCTGTCGGGCTGGCACCTGGGCTACCTGCCGGTCTCGTACGCCGAACGGTGGGTGAATACCGGGCGTATGCGCACTGTCCTGCCCGAGACCTTTCGCCTCAACACGAAGATCGAACTGGTAACTCGCCGGGGGACACCCATGACGCTGGTCAGCCAGACATTCGCGGACTTCCTGCGCGAAAAGACACGGCCATTGAATCGTGACACCGGCCCTGCCGGTCCAGCACCGCGTGACGCATCCGCAGACCGACAAAAGGCGTATAGCCGAGGTGGCGCCGGCGCGCGATGAACCCGATCAAGGTGCGGCTGGCCGCACGGCCTGCACCGGGGAGCGGTTCACCTTTCCTTCAAATGTGCACCAACATCGGGGCGCCTCCAGGCAAGAACGACCGTGAGCCGGTCATCGGAACGACTCGCCATCCCAGGCAACGGGCACCTTTTATGGACCGCGAAATGCCCAGCCGGCAATTTCAACGTCGCCCGAGAGGCGAAGGCAGGGGAAGCGTTCGAACAACGCCGGGAGCGCAACCCCGGCAACGAGTGCCCTGCTCGCGGCGGCACCGGCACAAAATTTCTGACCCGTACCTAAGGCGAGGCTGCGGGTTGTGTCGCGGGTGACATCGTAGACGTCTGGTTGATAGCTGAAGAACGTGCCGACACCTTTTTCCTGTTCGAATATGGTCTTGTGCCTTGCGATCAGCGTGGCGTTGAGTTGCGGGACCAGACAGATCGGGGCGTCGGTGCGCATTCTTGCAAGAGCAGGGTACGGGTCCCGGTGGAATTGCCGGCGATCGATGTGAAAAACGGCAGCCCTTGCCATGCTCGCAGCTTGCCCCGCTGTCCGCCGACCTGCAAACGAATCCATTCTTGGCGCCGTTCGCATCAAGTGGCAAATCCTCGAAAACGCATGCGGGCAGGATGGATTTGTGACCGGATCCGGATCGGCGCACCGGCAGTTTGGAACCAGCGTATCTATTCGGCGAGAGCCCGTCGCGCCAACGCAGGGTGGTCGCATCATGCCAGCGCCCGGACCTGGCGGGTCGAGGGAATCATACCGGAGTAAATTCAAACTCGCTCATGCAGGGGTCGAAGAGTTATATGATTAGAAGTTAATCACTACAGGATTTGCTGTATAATTTTTGGTCATCTTTCCGAAATTCTCTACGTCTTCTGCTGAGATGCCATGGTGTATTCTGGACGTCATCAACGGTGACGTGCTCGGAGACCGCAAATCCAGTGGTGCCGAAGGGAGATCCATCCATGACTGCCGCCGGTGCCGTGGTGAAGTCGAACGACCTATTCCTTGCCTGAATCAATGGAAAAGAGATGATGTCAAAACTCGCAAAATACTTGCCCTGCCTGCTTCTCGTCGCGCTAGCCGCGTCGCCCGCAGCGGCTCAGGGTTCGCCGGGAACCGAAGTCGCTGTGCACACGGTCTTCGTTCTCAACACGTTTCTGTTTCTCGTCAGCGGCTTTCTCGTGTTCTGGATGGCTGCCGGGTTCGCGAT
Organism: Paracoccaceae bacterium; assembly: GCA_963664045.2. Taxonomy (GTDB): domain Bacteria; phylum Pseudomonadota; class Alphaproteobacteria; order Rhodobacterales; family Rhodobacteraceae; genus JAPPHA01. The sequence goes on from CAXXGT010000014.1 coordinate 293,632, forward strand.
GCTCGAGGCCGGCCTGGTAAGGTCAAAAAACGTCACGACGCAGTTGACCAAGAATTTCGGGCTGTTTTCCATTGCCGCGATCATGTACTGGCTGGTCGGCTACAATCTCATGTATCCGCTCGGAAACTGGTCGCTCGGAACTGACGAGGCCGGAGGCTATCTCGGCGCGTTCGGGCTTGCGGCCCTGGAAGCCGTGGGCATCGGACCGGATGGCGCAGACGATCTGTCCTACGCGTCCACGGGATCGGACTTTTTCTTCCAGCTCATGTTCTGCGCAACTGCGGCGTCGATTGTCTCCGGCACGCTCGCCGAACGCATCAAACTGTGGCCATTCCTCCTGTTCACAGCCCTGTTGACCGGTATAATCTATCCCGTACAGGCATCCTGGAAGTGGGGAGGCGGCTTCCTGGATTCCCAGTTCGGTTTCCTCGACTTTGCTGGATCGACTGTCGTGCATTCGGTCGGAGGATGGGCAGCGCTGGTCGGCGCCCTTCTGCTCGGTGCACGAAAAGGCAAGTACCAGGGTGGCCAGGTGATTCCGATACGCGGGTCGAACATGCCCCTGGCGACATTGGGTACGTTTATCCTCTGGATCGGCTGGTTCGGGTTCAACGGAGGGTCCCAGTTGGCGATGGGAAGCATTGGCGACGCGGCCGACGTGAGCCGGATTTTCGCGAATACCAACATGGCCGCCGCTTCTGGCGCGGTGGTCGCAATGATCCTGACCCAGTTGCTGTATGGAAAGGTCGACTTGACCATGGTGCTGAACGGAGCACTTGCAGGACTCGTGTCGATCACAGCGGAACCTCTCTATCCGTCGCTCTTCGGATCCCTGCTTATCGGCGGTGTCGGCGGTGTCATCGTGGTCTACAGCGTGCCGTTCCTTGACAAATTGAAGATTGATGACGTTGTCGGTGCAATTCCGGTACACCTTTTTGCCGGAATTTGGGGAACGCTCGCGGTCTGGTTCACGAATCCTGACGCCACACTGTTCGGGCAGATCGCGTCCATCGTCATCGTGGGTGCATTCGTTTCCGCCGCGTCCTGGATTATCTGGTCTATCCTGAAACTCACGATCGGAATCCGCGTTGACGAAGAAAGCGAGATCACGGGTCTCGACATGACAGAACTCGGTATCGAAGCTTACCCCGAGTTTACGACCTGAGCAGCGACACGACTGTTCCCTGCGCAGCCCTGCCCGAAGTCATCGGGCAGGGCTGAAGTCAGGACGACGGGACATTCCTACACGCCACCAATCGACCCTGGCCCGTCTTGTCCTGCCACGTTGCCGGGCAACCCGGGTGGCGCTTTCGGTCGGACGTGACAGTTGGCCCTTTATTCACGAAACGCACTGGTGGACGCCACGCAATGCTGAGGGCACCGCACCCGTCTTTCCGTTCGATCTCCAACAACATGTCGGTGCATCCGGCAACCCGACGCTCACCCGAGTGTCTGCCGAACGCGCTGCGCGAAATCCTCGTCGTCGCCGTCGATGGACCGGCGCAAAGCGGGTAACCAGAACCAAGGTTCCAGCCGCTCGAATTCAAGTTGACAGTGTAGCTCAGCCGAAGCGCGGTCAGCACGCTCCCGATCCCGGCCTCCTCGCGGTGGACCTGGTGGCTGGCCTTTCGTCCGTTCGGATTTTCGCTGCTTCGCAGAGCCGGTCAACTCGGCGCACCGGTTATTGCAAAGGCATAGGGCACCCACTATACGGTTCCGGCCTTGCCGAAACAGCGCCATTGGTTTCAGCAGGTTTGAGGACCCGTAGCTCAGCTGGATAGAGCATTTGACTACGAATCAAAAGGTCGGGCGTTCGAATCGCTCCGGGTCCTCCAGCACCCATTCCTGATCGTCGACAGGTCCCTTCAGATGTTTGACCTTTCCTGGTCGGACGATTCGGCAATTTTCCTGGTGTTCTTCCCGGTACAGCTGGCTGTCATCGCCAGTTCGTCACTCTTCCTTGAATTCCTCGCCAAGAATTCTGGAAACGGAAAAGACATCCTTGTCGCCGCGTCCGCACATGTTCATCACCAGGAGATGGTCCGAAGGAAGGGTGCCCGCAACTCGTGCAACATGGGCCAGGGCATGTGACGGCTCCAGGGCAGGAATGATCCCCTCGCACCTGCAACACAACTGAAACGCCTCAAGCGCTTCGGCGTCGGTCACCGAAACGTATTCGACCCGTCCCGAATCACGAAGCCATGAGTGCTCGGGACCGATTCCGGGATAATCCAGTCCAGCCGATATCGAATAGCCGTCCAGAATCTGCCCGTTCGGATCCTGCAGCAGGTACGTCCGATTCCCGTGAAGTACTCCGGGGCGGCCACCCGTCAACGAAGCACAGTGTTCCATCCTCTCGTCGACTCCCTTGCCTCCGGCCTCGACACCGATAATCCTCACGGAGGGTTCATCCAGAAACGGGTGGAACAGCCCCATGGCATTGGACCCGCCTCCGATGCAGGCGACCAAAGTGTCCGGGAGCCTGCCTTCCTGTTCGTCCATCTGCTTCCGCGTTTCGTCGCCGATGACACACTGAAAGTCGCGGACCATTGCCGGATAGGGATGTGGTCCGGCAACCGTCCCGATGCAATAGAACGTGGTCTCCACATAAGTTACCCAATCCCGAAGCGCCTCGTTCATGGCATCCTTGAGGGTTCCCCTTCCCGCCGTGACGGGAACGACCTCGGCCCCGAGAAGTTTCATGCGGAATACGTTTGGAGCCTGCCGCTCGACATCGTGGGAACCCATGTAGACCACGCACTGAAGATCAAACCGTGCACAGGCCGTCGCTGTTGCGACACCGTGTTGCCCGGCACCGGTTTCGGCAATGATCCGGGTCTTGCCCATGCGCCGGGCCAGCAATACCTGTCCGAGCACATTGTTGATCTTATGTGCACCCGTATGGTTGAGCTCGTCGCGTTTCAGGTAGATGCGCGCACCGCCGAAGTGATCCGTGAGCCGTTCGGCAAAATACAAGGGCGATGGCCTACCGATGTAGTAGGTGCGAAATCGCTCCATCTCGTCAAGAAACTCCGGGTCAGTGCGCGCCCGTGCGTATTCCGCCTCCAGTTCCAGAATGAGCGGCATCAGCGTTTCTGACACGAACCGGCCACCATATTCCCCGAACCGGCCGCGGTCGTCCGGACCGCTCCGATATGTGTTCAATCCTTCGGTTGCCATGTCCGGTTCTCACTCATCCCGTTGTCCATCTGTTGCCGCCAGCAATACCCGGATTCCGTCGTTACAGCACCGCAACCTGATCAGAAAGTGAGTTGGCCGCACGAAGAAAACTCCTGATCCGGTCGCAATCCTTCATTCCGGGAGCCGATTCAACCCCTGACGACACATCAAGTTGCGTAGCGCCTGTCAATCGAACGGCATCGGCTATGTTCTCCCGGGTCAATCCGCCGGCCAACATCCATGGCAGACGCCATTCCCGGTCCGCCAAAAGACTCCAGTCAAAGGCAATTCCCTGCCCTCCCGGCCGATCCATGTGTTTCGCCTGAGGCGCATCGATAAGAAGCTGATCGACGTAATCCTGCCAATTTCCAGTCCGTTCGACATCGGATTTCGCCGATATTCCGAGTGACTTCATGACCGGCAACCCAAACGTCCTCCTGATCGCTCTCGAACGTTCCCGCGACTCGGAGCCGTGCAACTGGATCATGTCAAGCGCCACCGAATCGAGAACGTTCCCGATTTGCCTGTCATCCGCGTCGACAAACAGTCCCGTGCGGCATACGCCTGACGGAACCCTGGCAGCAAGATCACGCGCAAGCTCGACCGACACGTTTCGTGGTGACCTGGGGAAAAACACGAAGCCGACGTAGTCGGCGCCAGCCTCAACGCTCGCGTCCAGCGATGCCGCGTCCGACAGCCCGCAGATCTTGACCCTCATCGCGCGTCCTTTTCCAGGAGTTCAAGAACCTCGTCCTTTCCCCGGACTTCCCCGGACCTTGACCTGAGGTCTTCGACCTCCCGTTCGAGCCGCCGGATTTCGCGTCCACGCTCGCTCGCCTGTCGCCTTTGGCGATGACCGCGAAAGTATTCGCGGACCGCCCCTGCGATCAGCCCAACGAGCACCGCACCAAACACGATCACGTATTGCGGGACCAGATAGGCGCCCGTGACCCCCAGGATGTCCCCGACACCCCTCGGGAACAATCGGAACGTGACAATGTCGCGATTGACGAGGCAAAGCATGACAAGGAATGCTGCAAGGACGATCAGGACGACGATTCGAAAGAACTGGACCATCCAAACTCAGCCCGCCACCGGGTATCGAATTCTCTACTCCCGGCCGTTGAGGCGATCCCTGAGCTGCTTTCCTGTCGCGAATACAGGTACGTGTTTTTCGCTCACTTCGACAGGTTCGCCCGTCCGGGGATTACGGGCTCGGCGCTCGTGGCGCTGCCGAACGGCAAACGTTCCGAAGCCACGCAACTCGACACGATTCCCTTCGGTCAATCCAGAGACGATTTCATCAAACACCGTTGTTACCGCGCGTTCCGCATAATCTCTCTTGAGACCGAAATCCCTGGCGATCATCGTGATCAAATCGGACCTCACCATGGAAGCTCCCCTTCCTGACTGAATAATACACAGGAACCGATTACCAGATTACACGTCAGGCCTATCTCCGTAAAGGATTTCGGTAGCGGCAAGGTATATCGAGTCGTCGCCAGGTTGTCGCACGTGCCGACGGCCGCCCTGCCAGAGATCCCGACTCTTGCACCGCACGCCCGAACGGGTTTTGTGAGACCGATGACGGCGAACGAGCCGCCCGCGTCAATCGTCTTCCTTTTTCTGCAGGGCAGCGCCAAGAATGTCTCCCAGCGACGCTCCCGAATCGGTAGATCCGTACTGGGCAACGGCTTCCTGCTCCTCGGCAATTTCACGCGCCTTGATCGAGAGCTTCAGCTTGCGCCCTCCCCGCTCGATTCCGGTGACGAGAACGTCAATCTTGTCACCGACCGAATAACGGTCCGGGCGTTGTTCCGATCGATCACGGCTGAGATCGGCGCGTCGAACAAAGGATTTTGCTCCACGGTAATCCACGCCGATTCCGCCGTCTTCGATCGACGTCACGGTTACCGTCACCACCTCTCCGCGCTTCAGCCCCGAAACCGCCTTCACGAACGGGTCATTCAGCGCCTTGACCGACAGCGAGATCCTCTCCTTTGCCGGGTCGACGTCGAGGACGAGAACATCGACCGTGTCTCCCTTGCGGTATTCCTTGATCGCCTGGTCTCCCGGGAGATCCCAGTTCAGGTCGGACAGGTGCACCATGCCGTCGATGCCCCCTTCGAGTCCCACGAACAGGCCGAATTCGGTAATGTTCTTGACCTCCCCTGAAATTTCGCTGCCGGAAGGATAGTTCGCCGCAAAGTTCTCCCACGGATTCCCCTGGACCTGCTTGAGACCCAGCGACACCCGCCGCTTGTTGGTATCAACGTCCAGAACCATGACCTGCACTTCCTGAGACGTCGACACGATTCGGCCCGGATGAACATTTTTCTTCGTCCACGACATCTCGGAGACATGGACCAGTCCCTCGACACCCGGCTGCAATTCAACAAAGGCGCCGTAATCCGTGATGTTCGTTACGCGCCCGGTATGGACAGTGTCAATCGGGTACGTCTCCCTGACGGACTTCCACGGGTCCTCCTGGAGTTGCTTGATGCCCAGGCTGATCCGCTGGTTTTCCCGGTTGATCTTGACGACCTGAACCTTGACCGTCTCACCGACAGTAACCACTTCGGACGGATGGCGAACCCGGTGCCAGGCCATGTCGGTCACATGCAGCAATCCATCAACACCGCCAAGGTCCACAAAGGCTCCGTAATCGAGGACGTTCTTGACCAGGCCTTCAACCACATCGCCGTCATTCAGGCGCCCGACGACTTCTGCGCGTTGTTCCGCGCGGGATTCTTCAAGAATCGCCCGCCGTGACACCACGATATTGCCCTTGTTGCGGTCGAGTTTCAGAATCTGGAAAGGCTGCGGGATTTCCATGAGCGGAGTCACGTCACGAACCGGACGGACATCGACTTGCGAGCCGGGCAGAAACGCCACGGCTCCGCCAAGGTCAACCGTGAATCCGCCCTTGACCCGGTTGAAGATCTTGCCGTCGACCTTTTCGCTCGCGGCATAAGCCTTCTCGAGCCGGTCCCATGCCTCTTCCCGCCGCGCCTTGTCCCTGCTTATCACAGCTTCGCCGCGGGCATTTTCGACCCGCTCGAGATAAACCTCGACGCTGTCGCCTTCGGATATCTCCGATGCCTCGCCGTGCCGCATGAACTCCTTGAGGTCAACACGGCCTTCCATCTTGTAACCGATATCGATGATCGCCTTTTCGGCCTCAACCGCGATCACACGTCCCTTGACGACGGATCCTTCCATCGGGGTGTCGATTTCAAAGCTTTCATTCAGGAGAGCCTCGAACTCCTGCATCGAGGCACTGGCGGGCATTGTCATTGATGTTGTCTTCCTGGAATTTGCCGGTTTGGCCACGCGACAGTCAGTGCGGGTCTTGGTACGGTATTCTGCGTTTTCGTTTCGGCCCCGTAGCGAATGGAGTTGCCAAAAAACAAGAGAAGGGCCGGTTGTCTACCGACCCTGCCCATATCTAGCCTCAACAACTGCTATCGCCGTCGCGACTGCGGTCTCTATAGACATTTCGCTCGTGTCTAGCAACACCGCATCCTTCGCCTTGCGAAGCGGAGCGACAGATCGACCGGAATCAAGTGAGTCCCGGGCGCGTATCGCCTCAAGAACGACCTGGCGGCCAGGGGCGTCTGCGTGAACGCGCGTCTCGGCGAACCTTCGTTCGGCACGAATATCCTCTCGGGCCGTGACATACAGCTTGACCTCTGCATCGGGGCAAACGACGGTCCCAATATCGCGCCCGTCCAAGACGACACCTTCCTCACGCGCAGCGAACTGACGCTGAAACCTGATCAGTGCGCCACGGACTTCGGGAATTGCCGCGACGGTCGATGCGACTGCTGAAACCTCCTCGTCACGCAGGCGTTTGTCCGAGAGATCCGCCTCGACGATCCGACCCGCGATCACCGGGGCTCGAGCCTCGATGTCCGTCAACGGTCCGGCCTCGAGCAGTTTCAGACCAACAACCCGATACAACAGGCCGGTATCCAGGTGATGAAACCCGAACCGTTCGGCGATCTCCCGCGCTATCGTCCCCTTACCCGCCGCCGCGGGACCATCAATCGCGACCGTGAAACTCATGCGCGGGTGTCCGCGATCTCGAGGCGCGCTCCGAGACTCCGCATCAGCGGAACGAATCCCGGGAAACTGGTATCGATGACTCTTCCATCATCGATCGCGATCCCGTCCCGGGACGCCAACCCGAGGCAGAGGAACGTCATCGCTATCCGATGATCGAGGCATGTTCCGACAATTCCGCCACCCGGGACGCCGGCAACTCCCCTGCCGTGGATCACCAGGGAATCGCCGGTCTCTTCAACCGATACTCCGTTCGCTTTCAACCCCCGGGCGGTTGCGTCGATTCGATCGCATTCCTTGACATGCAGTTCGCCGATTCCCCTCAGGGTCGTGCGGCCTTCCGCACACGCCGCAACGGCCGCAAGGACCGGGTATTCATCAATCATTGACGGCGCGCGTTCCGGGGGCACGTCGACGCCCTTCAGTTCGCTGAATCGAACCCTGAGATCGGCGACCGGCTCACCACCGGTTTCACGTTCATTGCTGACATCCAGGCGGGCCCCCATCTCGAGAAGCGTTACGTACAGCCCGTTCCTTGTCGGGTTCCGGCTGACGCCCGGTATGTGAACATCGGAACCTTCGGTTATCAAGGCGGCACACACGGGAAACGCGGCCGAGGACGGATCACGTGGTACGACAACTTCGCCGCCAGACAGTTCGGCATGTCCCGTCACGGATATCACCTGTCCGTCGTTCGTGTTTTCCGTCGTGACGTCAGCGCCAAACGACCTGAGAAGGCGTTCGGTATGGTCCCGGGTCGGTACAGACTCGATAACACGGGAAATTCCCGGTGTATTGAGGCCGGCAAGGAGAACCGCGGACTTGACCTGTGCCGACAGGAACGGGGATTCGAACTCGACGGGAACGGGGTTCGGCGCGCCGATCAGTGTCAATGGCAAGCGGCCACCGGAGCGGCCATATGCTCTCGCGCCAAACAGGGTCAGCGGTTCAGTTACGCGCGCCATCGGTCTCGAGCGCAGTGACGGATCTCCGGTGTATGTCACCGCGATCGACTGCGTCGCAGCGGCCCCCATGATCAGGCGCACGCCAGTCCCGGAATTACCGCAGTCAATCACGTCGGAGGGTTCAGCGAACCCTCCCGTCCCGACCCCGTGCACGACCCTGTGTCCGTCCTCGTCCCGGGCAATCCTCGCACCGAACGCCTGCATGGCGCGTTCCGTGTTCAGGACATCCTGGCTTTCGAGCAACCCCAGGATGCCTGTCCTGCCGACAGAAAGCGCCCCGAGGATCAGCGCCCGGTGCGACACGGACTTGTCGCCGGGCACCGAGGCGGTTCCACTCAACGGACCTGAACCGAATGAAATCAACTCTTGAGGTTCTTCGTATCCCGCCATTCCATTGCCCTTCGACCTGTTTGACGATTCCCGGGGAGGCAGTCTGTTTCGATCGTCTTTCGATCCCGGGCGCACGAGTTCGGCACAATCGCGCCGGCGCCCACGTCACGGCTTGACAAAGGTGAGGTAAGTCGGGACCCGCGCCTCCCTGAGAGCCTTCTGTTCGTATCGTGTGGACATGCCGTCTGTCCACCGCTCGCGCCAGTCCTTCGGACCGCATGCGGACCATTCGTACTTCATGCGAAACAGCATCTGTTCCAGTGCTTGTGCCACGAAACTCCCGATGTCGGTTGCGACCCGAAGTTCCGCGCCCGATTTCAATGCCCTGTCCAACGGGTCGAGATACTGAGGAGTAACAAATCTGCGTCTGAAATGTCGCCGTTTGGGCCATGGATCGGGATAGAGAAGATACGCCCTGTCGATCGACTCTCCTGGCAAGACTTCCAGTAGATCTCTCACGTCGCCAACGTGAATTCGAACGTTTCCGATACCTGCCTCGAAGAGTTCTCCGACCAGTCTTGCGACACCGTTGACGTAATGCTCGCACCCGATGAATCTCGCCTCGGGATATGCCCTGGCAAGGTGAATCAGGTGCTCTCCGTATCCGAATCCGATCTCGAGCCAAACCGGCTGATCCCCTTGCCGGACTCCGCAATCCGCAAGATCGATGGGAGATCTTCCCGGATTCTCCATCTGGCCCACGCCCGGAATCTGGTATTCCGACGCGCGTTCCCTGAAATTGAGAAACTGGCGATTCCCGAGCCGACGTCCGCGACGTCGTCCATGAATTTTCCTGTGCCCAATATCATGATTCATGGTCATTCAAGGCTCGATCACGGCATGCGTTCGTTCGTACAGACGACAGGGGCCAGGGGGCCGTGCTCCCACGATACGCGCAATGCGCACAGGCGAGGCAACACGTACCCGTGCCCAGACCATTCCCGACTGGTCTCGTGGAAGAGCGCATCAATTCGTGTCGTCCGAATACGTGCCTTCCGGGCGCGGCTGTCCCGGCGCCCGCGGCGGACTCATCGCCGTACCCCCGACCCGCGCGGCAACCAGGGTAAGGAACGCAATGACCATCCATGGCCATTCGCCGCCGCGCACGTAGAGCGTGGGGGCAATCGGAGCCGGAAGGTCGTAGTCCAGGTAAGCTGCCTTGCCAAGAGGAATGCTCGACACGACGCGACCATATGCATCGACAACCGCCGAAATTCCGGTGTTCGCGGCCCTGACGAGCGGCAATCCCTGTTCAATCGCGCGCGCCCGGGCCTGAACCAGGTGCTGGTAGGGCCCCGAAATCTCGCCGAACCAAGCATCGTTGGTCACGTGAAGCAGCCAACCCGGCCGGTCACCTCCCACCCTGACATCCGCCGGAAAGACAGCTTCATAACAGATCAGCGGCAATACCGGCGGAAGCTGTGGCAACTCGACAACGCGCGGGCCAGGACCCGCCGAAAACCCCTTCGATCCACCGCCTGCAATTCCTTCCACTCCCCCGAATCCCAGAAGGCCGACAAGCGGCACGTACTCGCCGAACGGCACCAGATGGTGTTTGTCGTAGACATCGACCAATTGCCCGGACCCGTCGATAAAGACGACGCTGTTGAAGACCCTGCCCTCTTCCCGTCGCTGTACACCCGCGATCACCATGGATCGGGAACCCGCGGCTTCGGCAATCGTTTCGAGGACCAGGGGATTCCGGTCGCGCGAAAAGGCGAAGGCAGTTTCCGGCCAAACCACCACGTTCGGAAAATCGGTTCCGTCCGGGCGATCAGCAGTAAACCGGAGCATACGCTCGAAGAAAACTTCAACCATTCCCGGCTTCCATTTCAGTTGCTGTTCGGCGTTTGGCTGTACAACCCTGACCCTGACCTCGTTGTCCGCTCGGGGATCTTTCGCGCCCTCCAGGCGAACCCAGCCGAAGAACATCGCCAAGGCAAGAACAGACACTGGGAAGCCAAAACGAATGAGACGTGGCAACTCGTGAATGGCCGGTACCAGACACGCGACATAGGTCACGAAACCGAGTCCGAAAGGCCCCGTAACCGCCATGAGCTGGAACAGGGGGAGCTCGCTCCAGACATACCCGATCAATCCCCACGGGAATCCCGTAAACAGGATCGAGCGGGAAAACTCGGCAAGGCTCCACAATGCCGCCAAGGCCGGAACGGCAAATATCCCATGGCTGAAGAATCGCCGGGCAAGACTGAACGGAATTGCCCAGAACAACGACATTCCGGTCGCCGTCAGAACAAGCGCGAACGGCGCCATCCATCCATGGCTTTCCGGCTGAACCAGAAACGGTTCGACGATCCAGAACATCGTCGCACCGAAGTATCCGGTTCCGGCAAGCAAGCCGACTAAGAACGCCTGCCGGGACCCGTGCGCGCGCAGGAACATCCATCCCAGGGCTGGAAGTGCCAGCAGCACCCCGTAAGGGAACGACACGGGTGCATGCCCCAGGCCCATGACCGCGCCAAGCCCGGCACATGCGACCAGGTCAAGACCCGGGAATCTCGTTGTCGAGTTTACCCAACCGGTACCCGGATGCCCGGCCATGACGCGTTGTTTCAACCTGCGGGAATCACTCACGCGTTGCTTACGGCCTTGCGTACCCGCAAACGACGGATTCGTCTCGGGTCCGCTTCGACGATCTCGACTTCATAACCCTTTCCGAGGGGGATGACTTCACCGCGTACGGGAACACGGCCACAGGCCCTGAACACAAGGCCACCCAGTGTGCCAATTTCCTCGTTGTCCGGCTCGTCCAGGAAGATTTCGCCGACAGCTTCCTGGAACGTGTCCAGCGAGGCCCTTGCCTGGCAGAGGTAGATGCCCGGCCTCTCTTCAATCCATGGCACGTCTGCCTCGGCGTCGTGTTCATCGACGATTTCACCGACAACCTGTTCGATCAGGTCTTCCGTGGTCACGAGACCGTCAACACCGCCATATTCATCGATGACGAGCGCCATGTGCTTGCGTTCACTTTGCATTTTCTGGAACAACACGCCGATGGGCATGGAAGGAGGAGCGAAAAGCAAAGGCCTGATCAGTGTCTTCAGATTGAATTTCCTCGACCTGCCGTTGAACCCGTACGCGAGCGCCAGGTCCTTCAAATGGACCATTCCGATCGGATTATCGAGCGTGTTCATGTAGACGGGTAGACGGGAAAAGCCGCTGTCGCTGAAGACCTGCACAAGTTCCTCCCTTCCCAGATCATGAGAAACGGCGACAATGTCCGCCCGTGGAACAGCAACATCCTCGACCCGCAAGGAAAGCAGATTGCCAATGCCTCCTTCCGGTAACGGTTGGCCGGAAACCAATGGCGGCGCGACCGGAGGCGAAGCCAGCCGCAACAGGCCTGCAAGGTAATGTAGGAGGGTTTGCCCGGATCTTGAGCGCGCGCCACGCGCTGCACCAGGGGAACCTTCAGTCGTCTCGTTCATGTGTTCTTGGCGATGGCCTTGAAGCGTCATCCCATTCAGCTGCAGTTTCAATATGGGTTACCGATACCCAGTTTGGCAAGGGCTGAAATTTCTATCGCCTGCATGGTTCCAGCTTCGGAATCTGTGTCGTGCCGATACCCCAGGAGATGCAGGACGCCGTGGATCAAGAGATGCGTCACGTGGTCGTCAAGCGACTTGCCCTGCATGGCGGCTTCGGATTCACAGGTTTCATATGCGAGCGCGACATCACCGAGACTCCCGCTCCAGTGCCAATTTTCATCGCCGATGCCATTCGGCGGTGCGGGACGTTTGGAGCCCGGGCCGAAACCGACGTGCGGCCAGTCGTCGGAAGCCGGCCAGGTCAGGATGTTGGTCGCGGTCGGGCTGTTGCGAAAGACTCCGTTGAGTTCCGCCAATCTCGCATCGTCGGCCGCCATGACGACGAAACCGGGAATTGACGCTTCGAGCCCCAACTCATTGCGCACGGCCAACAGGGCCCGGGTTGCGAGTTGCCGCAGGTCGATTTCCTTCCAGCGACGGTCCTCTACCAGCACGTCAACCGGTTCGACTGGCGTCGGACTGTCCACTGTCGTAGGCCTCGATGATCTTTCGAACGATTCCGTGTCGAACCACGTCCCCCGATCCAAACCGAACGAACCCGATTCCGTCGATTCCGCGAAGCAGGCCGGCGGCTTCTACCAGTCCAGACACGTGACCGCGTGGCAAGTCGATCTGGCTGCTGTCGCCGGTGATTGCCATGCGCGATCCGTGGCCCATGCGCGTCAGAAACATTTTCATCTGCATCGATGTCGCGTTCTGAGCCTCGTCGAGCACTGCAAAGGCGTTTTCGAGCGTCCGACCACGCATGAAAGCCAAGGGCGCGATCTCGATCTGGTTTTCTTCAATCAGGCGCCCCAGCTGCTTGCCGGGAAGAAAGTCGTTGAGAGCTGCATGCAACGGCTGCATGTAGGGATCGACCTTTTCCTTCATGTCCCCCGGAAGGAACCCAAGATGTTCTCCGGCCTCGACAGCGGGCCGGGACAGGATAATGCGGTCGACGCGGCCGGACAGATACATCGAGACGGCGACGGCCACCGCCAGGTAGGTCTTTCCCGTGCCGGCAGGCCCGATGCCGAAGACCATGTCGTCGTGGAACAGTCGGCGAACATAATCAACCTGGGTCGGTGTCCGGGGCTCGACAATCTTCTTCCGGGTCCGGATCTCGAGTCGCTCGCCGTCTTTTTCACCGGAATGCGCACCTCCGCCCTTCGCGCTTGCCGGCGAATCCGGCGCCGCAGGCCAGGGTCCGCCCTCGAATCGAATGGCGGTGTCGACATCCTGGGCATCGACGGATCGCCCGCTTTCAAGTCGTTCGTAAAGGGCGCCAAGAATCCTGAGGGCCGATCGCGTCGCGTCGCCGTCACCGTGGACATGCAAGAGATTGCCGCGGCGCGTGATCAGGACACCAGTTTCGGCTTCAATCTGCGCCAGGTTCCGATCGTATTCGCCGCACAGGCTGACCAGCAGGCGGTTGTCCGGAAACTCGAGGCTGCTACCATCACCAGAAGGCAGGTACCGGGACATTGAATCGGCGGCTATCGCCAAGCAGCACTCCGTTCGCCGAATTGAGATCAGTTGAACCGTTACCTAGCCGAAACAGGCATGGAAACGCAACCCGCGGGCAGCGGATGCAGCAATTCTCAATATGGCATTTTTGTTTTCCTGACCTTGGGATTTTCGGTTTTTCGAGAATTTTCGGAACGCCACGTCGGGCGCATGTGAGCTGACGCGGGAGTTGGTTCAGGGAGGGATTTCGACTTCTCCGGCGAGCACCTGCATCAGGCGCTTCCAGTCATCGAACACGAACCTGGCGGTCAGGACCTGCAGGTTCCGGAACATCCAGTCGCGTGTTCCGCAGACCGTCCGGGCCTTCTGCCAGTGCTTTTCCGCGAGGTCGCAGGCCGTGTGCATCGCGAAGGCCAGGAGGTTCAGGACAAGGAGCACGGAGGCGAGGTTCTTCTCTCCATGGCCGAAGTTCCGCTCGAGGTTGTAGCCGAGGTTTTTGAGGACGTTGAATTCGGCGTTCTCGACGCGCCAGCGGGAGCGTCCGCAGGCGACGATGTCGGCAACATTCGTCCTGCTGACCGGCAGGTCGGTGACGAAGGCGGTTCTGTAGGTCAGCTTTTTCTCGGCCATGTCATGGATCTCGAGGCAGACCCATGTCACCGGCATGGCAGCTTCGCCGCCACGGATCCGAAGGTCCGGCTGCCAGCTGTACCTGTACCTGTACTTCTTCGGCTTCCTGATGCCGCGCGTCACCCTCCTGTCGAGGGTTTCCGGACGGCAGCGGTCGAGTTCCTCATACAAGGTCTTGTGGCTCGACCTCCTGGCCGTCAATATGAAGTTGCCGCCCGCCGCCCGGATGGCCTCGCAGACCGGTTGACAGGCGTAGAGGTCGTCACCGAGATACACGGGTTCGAGGTCTTTCAGACGCGGGCCGATGCGCTGCAACCAGCGCTTGACGGCATTGCGTTCGCAGTCCTGTTTCTTTGACCCGTCCTGCGGCCTGATGATCTCCACCGGCAACGGCACCGCCGCGACCTGTCCGGGGCCCACGATGGCGGCGCCAAGGACCGCGTGATAGTTCTCGACCACCTCGTCATCGGTTCCCTTGTTGTGTGTCCGGGTCGAACAGTTCGGGCAACTGACCTTGCAGGAATTGAAGTACTCCGTGCCATCGAGGGCGATCAGGGTCTTGCGGTTGAGGCCGCCCCGGCGGCTGCGCAGCGCAGCCAGGGCGCCGCGGTTGTCGAGGTCCCTGGCGACGTCGATGAAGACCGTGTCGAAATGCTCCGGCGGCACCGGGTCGAGGAGGTTCCGTATCTGGTTGTCGGAGGGGATCTTCTCCATTCCGAAGAGCGTGAGGCAGTTCGAGAGACCGCGGCGTTCGGCGAGCAACTTCTGATGGGCGAGAAAGGAGGGCGACTTGGTGAAGAACACGGAGAAAGCCGCCATGCCGGCATCGGCCATGGAGTATTGACAGTTCTTTCCGCTGCGCAGGTCCAGCATGTTGGCGCAGCATTTCCGCAGGCGGGCGAGATATCTGCCGAGCAGCTTCATGGGGAGGGAGGAATCACGGAATAGCCGCGAGGTGAATCCCCGGGAGGCGGAATTCCGGGAAAAATCGTTGAAAATCAACGGGTGTTGCATTTTAGAATCACTTCCGGCCCATCGGGAGGGCAGGTGCGACGAAATGCGAAATAATTCACCGCATGAAATAAAAGAACACTATTACAACGCTTTATACGCCGCAAAATCCATATTGAGAACTGCTGCAGCGGATGCAACCTGCATCGTCCTCTCGATGCATACAACGTCGTCAGTCGAGGTGCGCCGTTTCGGCAATCGCGCAATTCATGCCAGGCCGGCATTTCGGCGCCGGTTCGGGATCGGCTGGGGATCCCGAAACCGGGACGACCCCGGCGGTCACCGGGCATGATCGTGCTCTCACCCCTGCGTCGCCGTGATCCCGGGTAGAGCCAGGCCGTGACGACGTGCACATTCGACGGCATCTTCGTAACCGGCATCCGCGTGGCGCATGACCCCGGTCGCCGGGTCGTTCCAGAGAACCCTTTCAATTCGGCGCGCAGCGTTCTCCGTTCCGTCACAAACGACTGCCATCCCGGCATGTTGGGAATACCCCATTCCAACACCGCCGCCATGATGCATGCTGACCCATGTCGCACCTGAAGCGCAGTTGAGAAGAGCGTTCAGGATCGGCCAGTCGCTGACGGCATCCGAGCCATCCTTCATTCCTTCCGTTTCGCGGTTGGGGCTTGCGACCGATCCGCTGTCGAGGTGATCGCGCCCAATGACAACCGGAGCCCGGAGTTCGCCTTTGGCGACCATTTCATTGAACGCAAGGCCTATTCGGTGCCGGTCGCCGAGTCCTACCCAGCATATGCGCGCGGGCAGGCCCTGAAATCGTATCCGCCTTCGTGCATTTTCCAGCCAATTGTGAAGATGTTCGTCGTTCGGCAGCAACTCGCGGACCTTGTCGTCGGTCCGATAAATGTCCTCGGGGTCGCCCGACAGCGCGCACCAACGGAACGGGCCAACTCCGCGGCAGAAGAGAGGCCGGATATAGGCCGGAACGAATCCGGGAAACGCGAATGCGTCCTCGAATCCCTCATCCATGGCCACCTGGCGGATATTGTTCCCGTAATCGACGGTCGGTATTCCCTGCCGCCAGAAGGCGACCATCGCTTCGACGTGTACGCGCATCGACTTGCGCGCCGCACTCGCGACAGCATCCGGATTCGATCGCCGCTCGTCCCTCCACTTCGCCAGTGTCCACCCCAGGGGAAGGTAACCGTTCACCGGATCATGGGCCGATGTCTGGTCGGTCACGATGTCCGGCCTGACCTTTCTCCTCACGATTTCCGGAAGAACCTCCGCCGCGTTGCCAAGCAATCCGACCGATCTGGCCTGACCCTTCCCGCTCCAGGTGCGGATCATCTCGAGGGCCTCGTCGAGTGTTTCCGCGGACTCGTCGAGATACCCCGTGCGCAAGCGGAAATCGATTCGGTCGGGGTCGCATTCCACTGCAAGACAGCTCGCGCCGGCCATGGCCGCGGCAAGCGGTTGCGCGCCTCCCATGCCGCCAAGCCCCGCCGTCAGAATCCAGCGGCCCGAAAGGTCTCCTTCGTAATGGCGCCGGCCGGCCTCGCAGAAAGTCTCGTAGGTTCCCTGAACGATTCCCTGCGTGCCAATGTAGATCCACGAGCCGGCCGTCATCTGTCCATACATCATGAGACCCTTGCGATCGAGTTCCCGGAAGTGCTCCCAGTTGGACCAGGCGGGAACCAGGTTCGAGTTGGCGATAATGACGCGCGGAGCATCCCCGTGCGTCTGAAAGACCCCGACGGGTTTTCCGGACTGAACCAGAAGGGTTTCCTCTTCTCCCAGCCTTTTCAACTCGTCCACGATAAGGTCAAAGGCCTCCCAGTTCCGCGCGGCCCTCCCGATCCCTCCGTAGACAACGAGTTCCTGCGGGTTCTCGGCGACGTCCGGATGAAGGTTGTTCATGAGCATCCGGAGCGGCGCCTCCGTGGCCCAGCTCCGTGCAACGCGTTCCGGTCCGGTCGGGGGTTTGATGACCCGAACATTTCTTCGTTGTTTTTCCATTTAAGCGCGACCCTCGCCTTTTGTCTCAACGCTGTATTCGAAACCACGGTTCAGTCGACGGTTCATTCC
Organism: Paracoccaceae bacterium; assembly: GCA_963664045.2. Lineage (GTDB taxonomy): Bacteria > Pseudomonadota > Alphaproteobacteria > Rhodobacterales > Rhodobacteraceae > JAPPHA01. The sequence continues at coordinate 310,937 of CAXXGT010000014.1, forward strand.
GGCCCGTGCTTTCCTCCGACGGCTCCCGGTCAAGACAATCCTGAATCGTCAAACGGAAGAATGCCGTGCCCGGTTGCCCTGTGAAGTTCGCCCGATCGAACAAGCCGGGATACCGCATCGATGTCCGATGCGAGTTCACGATCCCTGTTCAAGGGAGAAACATGCTCCCTCAAGAGCTCGACAGCCTGTTCCAGCGGACGACTGGTACGGAGTGGCGCGCGACCCTCAATGCCCTGGGCGGCGCACATTGCCTCAACAGCCACGATACCGGCCAGATTCGCAATCATTCGCGACAGTCTGAATGCGCCGTGAGCGGACATGGCCACGTGATCTTCCTGGTTGGCGCTCGTTGGAGTCGAATCCGTGCTGCACGGATTCGCCAGGTGCCTGTTCTCGCTCATCAGCGAAGCCGTGGCGATTTCGGCAGCCATGAATCCCGAGTTGAGCCCAGGGTCGGCCGCGAGAAACGGCGGAAGCCCGTATGACATCGAAGGGTCGACCAGGACCGCAACCCGTCTCTGGGAAATGGAGCCTGTCTCCGCGATGGCGATGGCCAGGAGATCTGCAGCAAAGGCAACCGGCTCCCCGTGAAAATTGCCTCCGGATACAATCTCCTTCTGCTGGACAAGCACGATCGGATTGTCGGTTACCGCGTTCGTTTCGATCAGCAGGGTTCGTGCCACGAAACGCATCAGGTCAAGCGCGGCGCCGGTGACCTGCGGCTGGCAGCGAACGCAGTACGGGTCCTGTACACGCGCGTCGTCACGGCGATGGCTTTCCCTGATTTCCGAACCTTCGAGCAGCCTGCGCGAAGTCGTTGCGACCTCGATCTGGCCGGCGTGACCTCTGAGCCTGTGAGTCTCCGGGTTCAGATGCGTGGTCGAGCCCATGACGGCGTCAGTCGTCAGTGCCGCGGTCACGATCGAGCTTTGAAGTACTTTCCAGGCGTCGAACAATGCAGCCAAAGCAAGGGCACTGGAGAACTGGGTTCCGTTGATCAGGGCCAGGCCTTCTTTGGGGCCGAGCGTGATTGGCTCAAGTCCGGCTGATTCCAGCGCATCCCTGCCCTTCATTCGCCGGCCTTGCCTGATGGCCTGTCCTTCGCCGACGAGAACTGCCGACATATGCGCGAGTGGAACCAGGTCGCCTGAAGCGCCGACGGATCCCTGGGACGGGACAACGGGAATCACCTCCTTTTTGACCAGGGATTCGAGCAATCGGACGAGCTCCCAACGCACCCCTGAACCGCCTCGAAGGAACGAAAGCAGTTTGAGAACCATCATGAGCCGAACAATGCGAGGATCTGCCGGCGAACCGATTCCGGCGCAGTGTGACAGAATCAGATTTCGTTGCAGTCTCTCGGTATCTTCCCGTTCAACCCGCACGGATGCCAGCTTTCCGAAACCGGTGTTGACGCCATATACCGGTTCATCACCTTCAGCAGCAGCGGCAACGACAGCGGACGATGCGTCAACGATGCTCCGGGCATCACCATCGATCCTGATCGTCGCCCGGCCCGCGTAAATCGCCTCGAGATCCGTAAGCTGTGCCCTGTCGCCGGATAAGACAACCTCGTTCATGTGCCACCACTGCAAATCCGCTCGACGAGCGGATTCGGCCCGATCCGGCTCGGAAGTTCCCGGGGATGGTCGACGTCCCAGACGGCGAGATCCGCCCGGAATCCTTCCCTGACGATCCCGCGATCATGAAGACCCAATGCAAGGGCAGCGTTCCTTGTCACTCCAAGGAGCGCCTCCTCGGGCGTCAATCGAAACAGGGTGCAGGCCATGTTCATGATCGTCAGCAACGAGGTTATCGGCGATGATCCCGGGTTGGCATCGGTGGCGATCGCGATGGGAACCCCGTGATTCCGGAACACGTCCACCGGGGGCATCCTGGTCTCGCGCAGCGTGTAGTAAGCTCCGGGCAGAAGCGTCGCCACCGTGCCCGATTCAGCCATTGCGCGCACACCGGCTTCGTTCGTGTACTCGAGATGATCGGCGGACAGCGCGCCGAATCCGGCCGCGAGTTTCGCACCGCCGAGGTCGGACAGCTGGTCGGCATGCAACTTCACCGGAAGGCCGTGCTGCCGCGCCCGCTCAAAGACACGTCTGATCTGGTCTGGCGTAAAGGCGATCGTCTCGCAAAACCCGTCGACCGCATCGACCAATCCATCTGCATGGGCGCGATCGAGCGCCGGGAGGCAGACTTCGTCAATGTAACGGTCCGGATCGTTCCGAAAGTCTCCTGGAACGGCATGGGCGCCAAGAAAACTCGTCAGGACAGATATCTGCCTCAATGATCCGAGTGCGCGGGCCGCCCGGAGCATCGTGGTTTCGGTCTCGAAATCCATGCCATAACCCGACTTGATCTCCACGGTCGTGACGCCTTCGTCGATGAGTGCGTCAAGACGCGGCAGGGCCGACCTGAACAAGCTTTCCACCGTTTCCGCCCGGGTCGCACGCACGGTGGCCATGATCCCGCCGCCTTCCTTGGCAATCTGGGCATAACTGGCTCCCGTCAGCCTCATCTCGAATTCACGGGCGCGGTTTCCGCCATGAACGAGATGTGTATGGCAATCAATCAGGCCAGGAGTGACGAGCTTGCCTTGAAGGTCTTTTTCAGGCCTTCGATCATACGGGGACGGCAGTTCCGAGCGTTTCCCGACCCATTGAATTCCATCCTTCCCGAGAGCGACCGCTCCGTCGGTAATGAGCCCGAACGGCTCTGAACCATCCATCGTGGCAATGCACGCGTTGGTCCACACTTCTGCGGGGGGCTCGGTCACAAGACCGTCTCCTCCTCTGGTTCAGGTTTTGCCTTTGGAGTGATAATCGGAGATAAGTCCGCGATCGTTCGGTTGTCAACGATTCCTTGATTGTTCTGATTGTTGCCGCAACAAACGAAGGTTTCGCGCATTTCCGCCATAAGGTACGCCGGTTCGGGATTTCAGCTTCGTGGGACATTGCCTGAACCCAAATCCGGCCGCGGCGAAAAGGATGCCTCCCTTGACAGTCGAACTGCCTGCCACGACCACTGCGCCCTGGAGGGACCGGTGACATGATTGGCTCGAACATCTGCAAGCGGAGCACTCGCCATGGAAGTCAGGACAACGACACTTCGGGCACGACACGCGTTGCTGGGTACGGGTTGGGAGACCGACGTTAACGTCGGCATTGATCCCGGCGGCCATATCTCCTCGATCGCGCCAGGCAACGGGACTGGCAATCACCACGTCGACATTCTTCTGCCTGCACCGACGAATCTCCACAGCCACGGATTCCAGAGAGCCCTTGCAGGACTGACCGAGAGACGTGGGCCCCGGGCATCGGAGAGCTTCTGGACATGGCGTCAATCGATGTACCGGTTCCTGGAATTCCTCGGTCCGGAAGACATCGAGGCAATTACTGCGTTTGCCCAGATGCAGATGGCGGAAGCCGGGTTCGCAGCGGTTGCGGAATTCCACTACCTGCATCACCAGCCGGACGGGACCGCCTACGCGAATCCTGGCGAGACATCCGAACGGATCACGGCAGCTTCAGCCTCGACGGGCATCGGGCTGACACTTCTGCCTGTCCTCTACCAGTACGGTGGCTTCGACCTGCGCGCCCTTGCCGAAGGCCAGCGCAGATTCGGTAACGATCTGGTGCAGTTCGAACGGTTGTTCGAAGAGGCGGCATCTGCGGTGAAACACCTCCCCGCCGACGCCAAGCTGGGCGTGGCTGCTCACTCACTCAGGGCTGTCGATGCGACAGGATTGCGGTTTGCGTCCGATCTTGCCTCGGGGGGACCACTACACATGCATCTCGCCGAGCAAACGGCCGAGGTCGACGAGTCGATCATGCATACCGGATTTCGGCCGGCGGAGTGGCTGCTCGACAATTCGGATGTCGACGCCAACTGGTGCCTGATTCACTGCACGCATTTGCTTTCGGAAGAAACCCGGCGCCTCGCCCGGACAGGAGCAGTTGTCGGTCTGTGCCCCGAAACGGAGGCGAACCTGGGCGACGGGATATTCGAGGTTTCGCCACTGCTTCAGGAAGGTGGTCATTTCGGAATAGGTACGGACTCAAACATTCGCATTTCCCTGGCCGGCGAACTTCGGGCACTCGAGTATTCGCAGCGGTTGAAAGACAGGTCTCGATCGGTAATCGGAGACCCCGACCGGTCGACCGGTCGCGTTCTGTTCGATTCTGCAGTGTTTGGAGGGAGCGCGGCTGCGGGCAGAAACAGCGGTGAGATCGGCGTCGGTCGCCTGGCTGATCTGCTGGCTTTCGACGGAGCCGACCCGGACCTTTCGTACCGAAGCGGAGACGCGTTTCTGGACGGGTTCATCTTCTGCGGAGATGACAGGATGGTTTCAGACGTCTGGTCGGCAGGTCGGCATATCGTCCGCAATGGACGGCACGTGAGTCATGACGAGCTAACCGGATCCTACCTGTCCTGCATGCGTCGACTGTTGGGCGAACTGTGATTCCTGAAGGAGCCTGGCAGCCGTAGGGGAATCGCGATTATCGCTTCGACTCCGTCGAAGTGGAATGACCGGCCGCTGTCGACGCTCCGTTTGAACTTTCGGTATAGAATCCGATCACGTCGCCACTCGTCGTGACACCAAGGCCGTTGAGGTGGCGATTGACGTAATTGAAATAGGCGATGATCTGGTTGGCTTCCAGAATCTGCCCGTCATCCAGTCCTGCATCACGGAGCCTGATCACGTCGTGTTCGACCACTTCACCGGGACAGGTCGTCAGCTTTTCCGCGTATTCGAGAACCGCCAGTTCGCTGCCTACGAAAGCCAGATCCGGACGGCGGGTCCTCAGGGCCTCGCGAATCACTTCGGCTCGACGTTCATCACCGATCAGCGTTCGCGCGTTCGTCCAGTGATTAGCGTAGGAATAGTCGCACCGGTTCAACAGGGAAACATAGCTCCCGATGGTTTCCTGCAGCCATACCGGCAACGTGTTGTCGTCGTCGTGCAAAGCTGCCCGGTAGAGTATGACGTGACCGCGCATGGAATTCGGGCGCAATGAATGAACGCGCATCACGTTGTCCACCGTGCCATGAGGCGTCCGCGCCATTTCCAATGCCTCGCGCAGCTCAGGGCCTGCCTCGTCATCGGAGATCATCCTGATCCATGCAGCCACCTTGTATCCTCCAGTCGATCAAATTCGGCCGCGGCAATCCAGTTGACCCCGGGAAAGCCCCTGTTCCCACTTTTTTTTGGGCAAAGCTATGACAGCCGCTTTCCCGATTGGGCGTCAAACATGTGCACGAGCCTCGTGTCCGGGACCAGGGTTACCTGATCGCCGGGCACAACCTCCAGCCTTTCGGTGGAAATAACGCGTACAACGTGAGACCCGATGTTGGCGTGCAAGTGTGTTTCGAAACCAGCGGGTTCAACAAGTGCAACCACGGCAGAAAGTCCCGACGAAGATTCTCCGATCTTGAAGTGTTCGGGTCTCAAGCCATAGACGATTCTTGAACCGGGAGTGGCAGCGGCATCTGAGGGGATGGGCAAGGTCAGATCGTCCCCAATGTCAAGCACGGGTCCCGAATCGCTTGCCATGACCGTGCCCTCGATCAGGTTCATTGCCGGCGATCCGAGAAATTCCGCCACGAATACGGTCGCCGGATTGTCATAGAGCTCCAGCGGTGGCCCCGATTGCTCAATGCGACCGTCATTCATGACGACGACAAGGTCGGCCATGGTCATAGCTTCAACCTGATCGTGCGTGACGTAGATCGTCGTGCTTTTCAAACGCTGGTGCAAAGCCTTGATCTCGGCACGCATCTCGACTCTCAGTTTTGCATCAAGGTTTGAAAGCGGTTCGTCGAACAGGAATAATTCTGGTTCCCGGACGAGCGCGCGGCCCATTGCAACTCTCTGCCTCTGGCCACCTGAAAGCTGGGCAGGATAACGCTCAAGAAGAGGAATGAGATGTAGAATTCCGGCGGCCCGTTCGATCCGGGTCTGTCTTTCTTTCTTGGGCGTCTTGGTCATCTCCAGGCTGAAGGACAGGTTTTCCCGCACCGTCATATGCGGATAGAGCGCATAGGACTGAAAAACCATGGCGATACCCCGGTCCTTGGCCGGAACCCGATTGACGACCCGCCCGCCGATACCGATTACACCGGATGTAACCGTCTCAAGTCCGGCAATCATGCGGAGCAAGGTTGTCTTGCCGCAGCCGGAGGGGCCGACAAGGACGACAAAGGCATGTTGTTCGATCGCGAGATCAATCCCGTGCAAGATTTCAAGAGTGCCAAAGTTCTTTCGAAGGTCTCGAAGCTCCACTAGCAAATTGCTCATTGAACAGATCCTGAAAGTTGAAGTCTCGAGGATTCTGCCGGATTGCTGATGCTTGACATGCTATTTCACAGCGCCAGATACAATGCTGTCGACCACCCGCCGCTCAAGCAGGAGATAGACGACCAATAGCGGGAGAACGGTGAGAACCGTAAAGGCATTGTAAACGGCATAATCCTGCACACCCATAGAATCCTTGAGCATGTAGAGTTGGTAGGGCAGCGTGCGCATCAGAGTCTCGTTGATCAGCGCCAAAACGAAGGCAAATTCATTCCAGGCTTCGCGGATACAAAGCACGCCCGCGGTCACGACCCCGGGCCAGGCGATAGGGAGTATGACGCGCGTCAGCCGGTGCCACATATTGGCACCGTCAATGGTGGCCGATTCTTCAATTTCCTTGGGAATCGAGCCAAAGAATCCGACCAGAATCCATGTTGAAAGCGGAATTGCGCTTGCTGAGTAGGTTAGGAAAAGCACCCAGTATGTGTTGATGAGGCCAAGATCGCTCATCAGATTATTGAGCGGTACAATCAGGCTGACGCGTGGAATGATGCGTGGAATAAGATAGAGAAGAAGCAAGAGGTGCCGGAATCGGAACGCATAGCGGGCGAAACCGTAGGCGGCTAGTATGCTGACCGTCAGAGGCACGATCGTCGCGACAATGGTGACCAGGACGCTGTTGAACATCCAGGCGTCAAATCCGCGCATCGACAAGACCGTCTTGTAGGCGTCGAGATTTGGATCGGATGGCAAAAACGTATTCGACTCGTAGATCTCAAGCGGTTCCTTGAACGATGCAAGAAGTGCCCACAAAATCGGGACCGTCGTCCAGACAACCAGGATCGTCAAAGGCACGCCGATCAGCACGTAACGACCCATACGGTAGCGCAAGGTCGTGCCGAATCCGGTGCCTTCGCTCAGCGACTCCTGTTCGGTCTTTGAAATACTCACCATGGCGGAGATCCCGAATTCCTGTTGACCGAGCAGTGCATGTTCATTGCACGTTCTTGTAACGGTTGTCGCCCAGGACGAAGATATAAAGATATACAAAGCTCAAAATGGTGTTGAAGGACAGCAGCACCAGCATGAGGACGGAACCCTGGCCGAAATCGAGCTCAAGGAATGCAATCTGATACATATATACTGATATCAGTTCGGTGGCGCGCGCCGGTCCGCCGGCTGTCAACGCCAGAATGATGTCGAACGTGCTAAAGCTGATGTATGAAATCCAGATCAGGCTGACACCCATCATGGGTTTTATCAGGGGTAGCGTGATTCTGAAGAAAGTCTTCGTGCCGGATGCGCCGTCGAGTTTGGCAGCCTCGTAGATATCCTTGTCGACGGTCTGTAGTCCGCCCAGAAGAATCAATGTGGCGAACGGCACCATGAACCAGCAATTGGCAAGAACCGCGACGCAGAAGGCGAGGACAGGACTGCCGAGCCAGGACGGTGCCGGAAGTCCGAGTCCGGTCAGCACATAGTTCACGAATCCACCGCTTGTCGTGAAGATGAAACGGAACATGACGGCCGCGGCGATGCCGGAAACGAAGTAGGGAACGAGGCTGAGCCCACGGAAGAAGCGGCGGCCAAAACCGACGTAGTAGAGCGTAAGCGCAAAGACCATCGACATGGTTATGCCGAGGACAATAGACGAGATAACGAACACGACCGTTTTCCAGAGTGAGCTCTGGAACCGGGGATCATGGAAAATCGCACTGTAATTCTTGAAACCGACAAACGTCTTGTTGAGGAACATGTCGGTTTCGTGCAAGGACAAGACGAAGCCGCCGGCGACCGCATATCCGAGAACACCCAGGACAAAGATAAGACCCGGAATTACGTAAACATACGGCATCAGCCTCTTGACGAATTCCGAAACCCGTTCGCTAACCGTCAAGATGTCCGGGTCTTGAAGCGTCGAACTCATTCTGTCGATGCCGTTTCCTTTTCAACGAAAGGATGTGACCTTCTCGATTTGTGAGAGAAGATCACATCCGGTTCGGTGAGTTCTGGGCCTAATCAGAGGCCGGCCGCACTATTCAGCGCCTGCTGATATTCTGCAGCCAAGGCTGCAGGGTCTGCACCCGGGTCTGCAACCATCCGGTCACGAAGTTCTTTGAGAACGTCGTAAACCTGTATGGCACGAGTCGGATGGGTTGGTATCGTAACCATGCTGGCGGCGAGCGGCGCGACGTCGACCGCCCAGGGTTTGGCCGCCTGGTATTCTGCATCTTCTGCAACGGCGGAATTCGTTGTTGGCTGGTAACGAATCGATACCTGTTTGGCGAACTCCAGCCGTGCCAGATACTCCAACGCCAGCATGGCTGCCTCTTCATCCTTGTTGCCCGTGGTCACGATGAAGGGAAAGGCATATCCGGATTGGACATGCGGCCCTGCCTGGCCGGTACGCATAGGAAGCCTTTCGAACGCCCAATTTCCTTCCTCATACGGTAGCTGCTCGTGGATCGGGACATAGATGTGCTCGCCTTCAAACATCATGCCGGCCCTTTCACCGATGAAGGCTGCACGCATTTGGCCGGAATCCCACGATGGCGTGTCCGGGTGGGCACTGCCGTCGTTCATCAGCGTCTGATAGAACTTTATCCACTCAACACCGATTTCGTTGTCGATTTGGGGAACCCCATCGACGATCTCGCCGCCCATGGAAAGAAAAAGCGGCAGTTCCCATGTCGGAGCGTTGCAGCATCCAAGCAGGCTGAAACCCTTTCGGCCATCACCACTTTCGGTCATTTTCCGTGCGGCTTCCAAAATCCGGTCCGTTGTTTCCAGGGGCGGTTGCATGCCCACTTCCTCAAGCCAGTCGGTTCGATAGGCGAGATAGATCGACGTGGAATACACGGCCGCTCCGTAGATCTTGCCGTCGGGGTCCGAGGCGCCGGTCCAAGCCAGCGGAGTAAGTTGTGCGTAGGTCTCCGGGAAACGGTTCTTGAGTTCTTCAATCCAGCCAGTGACGTCCTTTACCACTTTGTTGATGGCGAGCTGTCCGACATCACGGTCACGAATCTGCACGATGTCAGGCGCATTTCCTGACCGCATCGCAAGGACAAGCTGCGCGTTCACATCTTCGAGGCGGATCACTTCGAACTCAACGGTGATATCAGGATTTTCGGCATGGAAAGTCGCGAATTGATCTTCGGGAATGAAATTCTCACGCCCGAACCAGACCTTTATCGATCGATCCTGTGAGGCAGCCGGGCCGGCAAGAAATCCGAACGCAAGCGCACCTGCCGAGACAGCACCCAATAGTGTTATTCTGATAATATTCACAATACTCATTCGTGTTTCCTCCCGTTGACTTCGACGACCCACCCATTGATTTCGACGAATTTGTCCACAACATGAACGAGTAGATCGCCAAAAGAACCAGCAGACCGCCGAGATGTAGTATCGTATCCGCGATACGTCGCAGAAGGTTACGATCGGAAGTAAAATCAGAATTGTCAATAGCCACAGTAATCTACTCACAGGATCTCGTGTAGTCTGCCTGTTTTTCGGGTACGTTGTTTGCCATGTCGGGAAGGCGTCGTCCGGGTCGTGGATGACGTTCGCACGCAAGCGTGGCGTGACGCAAAGCCTGGGCGCTGCCCGAACCACCCCGTCTGGGGATGCCGGTTTGCCCGACACGGCACCTACGAGCGCAAGACCCCGGTCGGGCTCTGGGTTGCCCGATACTACTGTCCGGATTCGTCGATGACGTGCAGCCTGCTGCCGCAGTTCATGCTGGCGGGATGGCGGACACGCCGCACTCGGTCGAGGACAGCGTGGCGGCGGTGGAGTCCGAAGGCGGCCTTGCGGCGGCGGAGAAACGGGTGCGGATCTCTCGCCCCGGAGCCTGCGCACCGACTTTGGCGGCCTGTTCCTGTTTGCCCCCGATCTCGCCCGGATCGACATCGACACCCTCGCCGCCGACAGCGCCCTGCCGGGAAGCCGCATGATCTCCGCCGGGGATGCCCTGCGCTCCCTGCTCGCGCTCAAGCTGTGGGGCATCGGACGCCCGACCCAGGCCATGGCCGAGACCCTCGATGACGTAACGCAGCCTGTCCCCGGGACCAACACCGAGGGCCGCGCCGAACGTCTTCGGGACCGACGTCTGGTACCGCGCAGTAATCGTGGATATTGCCGTTTTCGAATTTAGCCTTGAACTCATCATTTGACCTCGATTTTGGCAATTCATCTTGTGTTTGACGACCGTCAACGCGAAAAATCCAAGGCGGATTGTCGGGATTCAACGTATCGAGCACCCGTCCATGGACAATAGGCGATTTTGGCGTTGTGAAGAACGTGGGAGCACGACTCTTCTGACCCCGGGACCAGGCCGGATCATTGGCGGTTCCTTCAGTGCATTCCCTCGACGCTGGCAGCCTGGGGTTTTGGAGCTTCCTACAAATCTTCGGCAGGCACTTCATTCAGGGGACAGTATGTGTCAGTAATGCTCACTTGAAGCTGGGACCAGCACCAGGTGTCAGGCGAGTCCGGCGCGCACATTTTCGGGCTCTAACGTGAAACAATCGCCGATGAATACCCAGGAACGACTTGCGAAGGGAGCTTCACATGACTCAACCGAAATCGGAACGCGTCAACCTGATAACGCTCGGGGTCGAAGACCTCGCGGCATCGCGTGAATTCTACGGTCGACTTGGTTGGGTTCCGGCGGAAGATCTTCCGGAAGTGACGTTTTACCGCTTGCGCGGATGCATGCTTGGCTTGTTCGGAAAGGAAGCTCTTGCAAAGGACCAGGGGCGACCGAACGCGCCGTTGGGCACGGGGGCAATCACGCTGGCCCAGAATTATCCGTCTGAACAGGAAGTTGACCGCGCATTTGCCGCGGCCATTGCCGCCGGCGCTTCACCCTTGAAGGTGCCGGAAAAGGTGTTTTGGGGCGGTTATTCTGGCTATTTTTCCGATCCCGACGGTCATGTCTGGGAACTGGCGTTCAACCCGTTCTGGCCTCTCGACGACGATGGATTCCTCGCCGAACCAACCGAAAACTCCGAATGCGGCTGAGCATCTGCCGCCTCGTGGACGCGAGAAACCCTCCCGGAATTCACTCCCGGGCATCGCTCCTCACGACAACGGAACCCGGATTTTCCGCACGGTGACATTTGACGGTCAATCAACTATATAATGTGTAGGTAGTCTGAGAGATGATCGATATGCGCGAGAATTCCGCCGGAGCGGGCGAATACGGTGTCGACGACATCGAGGTACTGAAAGGTCTGGATCCTGTCAGGCGGAGACCCGGAATGTACATTGGCGACACGGACGACGGGTCCGGTCTCCACCACATGGTCTATGAGGTCGTCGACAACAGTGTTGACGAAGTCATGGCGGGATTCGCTGACAGCATGACGGTGACGCTTCATGCCGATGACAGTGTCTCCGTTGTCGACAACGGTCGCGGAATTCCGGTTGGCATCCTCGAGGAGGAAGGTCGGTCGGCCGCGGAGGTGATCATGACCACGCTCCACGCCGGCGGCAAGTTCGGATCGAACGGATACAAGGTTTCCGGCGGCCTCCATGGCGTCGGGGTTTCTGTGGTCAACGCGCTTTCCGAATGGCTTGAACTCGAGGTCTGGCGTGACGGCAAACAATACGTCGCGCGTTTCGAAAACGGTGAGGCCGTCGACGAAATCCGCGAGGCTGGCGATTCCGGGGGAAGGACCGGGACAAGCGTCCGATTCCTCGCATCAATTGAGACATTTTCTGACCGCAAGTTCCGTTACCACACGCTCGAGAATCGCCTGAGGGAGCTGGCTTTTCTCAACTCCGGCGTACGGATCACGCTCCGGGACGAACGGCCGGCGGATCCCAAGACGGACAGGTTTCATTTCGATGGAGGGCTGAGCGAGTATGTCCGCTTCCTGGACCGCTCGAAGACCAGCCTGCTCAATGAACCAATTCATGTTGTCGGAGAAAGGGAAGCTGTCAGAATGGAGTTGGCAATGTGGTGGACAGACAGCTACCACGAAATTCTGCTCCCCTTCACGAACAACATCCCGCAAGTGGACGGAGGAACCCACGTTCAGGGTTTCAAGTCGGCTCTGACCCGCACGATCAACACGTATGCGGCGAACCGCGGGGTGACGAAAAAAACAAAGGTTAACCTGTCCGGAGAGGACTCCCGGGAAGGGCTGACCTGTGCGCTTTCGGTCATGGTTCCCGACCCGAAATTCGCCAGCCAGACCAAGGACAAGCTCGTCTCTTCCGAGGTTCGTCCTGTCGTCGAGTCCCTTGTTCAGGAAAAGATTTCCGAGTGGCTGGAAGAAAACCCTGACCAGGCAAAGACGATCGTCGAGAAGATCGTCGAAGCTGCGCGACAACGCGAAATCCTTCGAAAGAAAAGGGAAGAGCTGAAGGCCAAGTCGTCATTCGGATCGGCGACGCTTCCGGGCAAACTCGCCGACTGCCAGGAGCGGAATCCGGCCAAGGCAGAGATCTTTCTCGTGGAGGGTGACTCCGCCGGTGGGTCTGCAAAGCAGGGCCGCTCGCGGGAAAACCAGGCCGTACTGCCGCTTCGAGGAAAGATCCTGAACATAGAACGGGCCCGGCCTCACAAGATCTGGGACAGCGAGCAGATCAAGAACCTTGCCGCCGCCCTCGGAACCGGCCTCGGCAAGGACGATTTCGATCTGGAAAAACTCCGGTACCACAAGGTGGTCATCATGACGGACGCCGATGTCGACGGCGCTCACATAAGGACTCTCCTGCTGACATTTTTCTTCAGGCAGATGCCCGAGATTATCCGGGCCGGCCACCTCTACATTGCCCAGCCACCCTTGTTCAAACTGACACGGGGAAAGTCCGAATCATACCTCAAGGACAAACAGGAACTCGACGATCTTCTGGTCAAGCAAGGAACGGAAGATGCGATCCTGGTTCTCGGAGACGGTCAAAAGGCTACGGAAGCGGAACTTCATGGAATCGTCCAGCAGGCACGCACTGTCCGCAGCCTGCTTGACGCGTTTCCGACACGGTACAGCCACAGGGTTCTGGAGCAGGCCGCCATTGCCGACATCCTTTATTCACGCCGGCCGGGAACTTCCCTGCAGGATCATGCCGACTGTCTCGCAGGACGAATGGACCTGATCTCGAAGGAATACGAGCGCGGCTGGATTGGACGCCCAACCCAGGACGCCGGCATTCGCGTCAGCCGGGTTGTGCGCGGAGTTGACGAAAGTCACACGCTGGATGGATCATGCCTGGGGTCCACCGAGGCGAGGTTGCTGGCCGACCAGGCGGGACCGCTCGGCGAGACCTACGCCCTGCCGGCCCGGTTTTGCCGCAAGGATCGCGCCTGTGACATCTACGCCCCGTCGGGATTGCTCGATGTCGTGATGGAGGAGGGTGAGAAAGGATCGACGCTCCAACGTTACAAGGGCCTCGGCGAAATGAACCCGGAACAGCTCTGGGACACAACTCTCAGCCCCGAACATCGAAGCCTGTTGCAGGTCAGGGTCGCCGACCGTGTGGATGCCGAAGACCTATTTGCCAAACTCATGGGCGACGAAGTCGAACCGAGGAGGAACTTCATCCAGGAAAACGCACTCAGCGTTGCGAACCTCGACTACTAAACCCGCCTCTCCTGGCGGCACGTGAACGCTTTCTGAACCAGTCCCTGGTGGCGTCGACTCCCGAAGGTGGACGACGCCAATCCCGGTCTTCGCGATGTCACAATCCCGGCAGGCCTTCGGGGTCGCGACACTTGGTGATTCAGGTGACAGAATCCAATTCGAGTGCGGCCCCTGTTTGAGTCCAGCCTCCGTCCGCCGTCATGATGGTCCCATTCACGAATCCCGCTGCCTCCGAACCCAGGAAGAGACAGGCGCGGGCGACGTCCTCGGGCACGCCCAATCGCCTCATCGGCACGGTCCCGATGACTCTTTCGCGCATTTCCGCGGTCGGGGCCAGTCTCGCCATGCCCTCCGTGCCGTCAATCGGCCCGGGAATGACGCTGTTGACACGAAGTCCTTCACCACCCCACTCGATCGCAAGGCATCGCGTGACCATGTCAACTCCTGCTTTCGCCGCGCAAACATGGACCTGATGCGACATGGGCACGACCGCCTGAGGGGCTGAAATGTTGATGATGCTTCCCCCGGGTTTTTTCATATGGGGGTAAGCGGCTTTCATCACGTGATAGGTTCCGAGAAGATCGATATCGACCACTGCCTTGAACCCGTTGACACTGATGTCATGAGCCAACGCCGGAAAGTTCCCGGCTGCACCGGACACAAGCACATCGATCTTGCCAGCCTCTTCGGCAAAGCCGGCGATCGCGGTATCGACTGCTTTCGCGTCTCGAACATCAAAACAGTATCCGAAAGCCTTGCCGGTCAGTTTCGACAACCCGGCAATCGCTCGACTGACCTTCTCCTGTTTCCGGCTTCCGACACCTATGTTTGACCCGGTCCGGGCAAAGGCTTCGGCAATCCCGAGGTTGATTCCGCTCGTTCCCCCCGCGACAAAAACGTTGCAGCCTGCGTAGTTGAACTCTGCCTTCATCAAATGGAACTCCGATTTGTCCCGCAGCTTCATACCTTGGGGTTCAGAGAATCGAACAGCTTCCGGATCTAACAGGGCCATGCCTGTCATCGCTTTTGTACAGCCCCCGGAGGCCGCAGGTTCGATATCGCGGGAGCACTGATTTTGCGCCTGTGAGGGAAGACCGTTTCACTGGCGGCGACCATCCGGCAAAAACAGGAGCTGGTTGCGCTCCTCCCATGCAATGCCACATTTGTCGCCCTCATGCGGAATGGGATCGTCGCCATCCTGCCGCAGCGTGAAGAGCGTGTCGTCCGGCAGACGGATATGCAGCAGGGTTTCCGCCCCCAGCGCCTCCGCATACGTCATGCGCCCGCGGATGAACCCTGCCTCCGGCTCGCACAGCCGCGCATGCTCAGGCCTAATTCCCAGCTTCGCCGCTCCGCGATCCGACTCACCCGCGGCCCCGGCAGGCAGAAAGTTCGTGGCCGGGGACCCGATGAACCCGGCAACGAATTCGGTTCTCGGGTCCGAATACACGTCGAGCGGTGCGCCGACTTGCTCGGCCACCCCCGCTTTCATGACGATCATCCGGTCCGCAAGCGTCATGGCTTCCACCTGATCATGGGTTACGTAGAGCGACGTGATTCCAAGCTCCTTCTGGAGGTCCTTGATCTCGAGCCGCATCTGCACGCGCAGCTTTGCGTCCAGGTTGCTCAAGGGTTCATCAAACAGGAACACCTTGGGCTTGCGCACTATGGCACGACCCATGGCGACACGCTGCCTCTGGCCGCCGGACAGTTCTCTGGGTTTCCGGTTCAGAAACGCTTCGAGCTGCAGCATTTCGGCAGCAGCAGCGACCCGTTTCCTGATTTCGGGCTTCGGCACGCGGGCGATCTTCAGGCCGTATGCCATGTTGTCGAACACGGACATGTGCGGGTAGAGTGCGTAGTTCTGGAATACCATCGCGATGTCGCGGTCCATGGGCTCTGTTTCGTTGACCCGCACACCACCAATCCTCACCTCCCCCGCGGACACGGTCTCCAGGCCTGCCACCATCCTCAGGAGCGTTGACTTCCCGCATCCCGAAGGGCCGACAATGACGATGAACTCCCCTTCGGAAACCTCGATCGATACTCCATGTATGACCTCGGTGTTGCCGAACTTCTTGTGGACATTGTCGAGCGCGATTGTCGCCATCTTCTATTTCTCGCTTTCAATCAGACCGCGAACAAACAGTTTCTGCATCAGGATCACCACGAATACCGGCGGGATCATGGCGAGTAACGAGGTCGCCATGATGACGGGCCATTCCGCGTAGTCATCACCGGACGGGAACATTTGCTTGATCCCCATCACGATCGTGTTCATCTGTGGATCAGTGGTGATCAGCAGCGGCCAGAGATACTGGTTCCAGCCATAGATGAAGAGGATCACGAAAAGAGCAGCGATGTTGGTGCGGCTCATTGGCAACAGGATGTCCACGAAAAAGCGCATCGGACGCGAGCCGTCGACGCGGGCTGCCTCGGCCAATTCGTCCGGAACAGTCATGAAGAACTGCCTGAACAGGAATGTTGCCGTCGCTGAAGCAATCAGCGGAAAAATCAATCCAGAGTACGAATTCAGCATGCCAAATCGGGCGGCAACCTCGTAGGTCGGCACAATCCGCACTTCCACTGGAAGCATCAGTGTCAGGAAGATCAGCCAAAAGACGAGTTGGCGGCACGGAAACCGGAAATAGACAATGGCGAACGCCGACAGGAGGGAGATGACGATCTTTCCGACCGCGATTCCAATTGCCATGACGGCAGAATTCAGGAGCATTTTTGCAACCGGTGCGTTGACGCCGGACACGAGTGCGCGCCGGTAATTCTCGAAAAACTGATCGCCCGGCCAGAGTGGCATGGGAGGTTTCACGATTTCAGCCTGGGAAACCGTCGATGCGACAAATGCCAGCCAGATTGGAAAGAAAATCAGCAAGACGCCGAGAATCAGGGCGGCGTGGATCATCCAGTAAGACAGTCCGCGTTTCTCGACCATTCCGGACATCAGTAGTGGACCTTCCGCTCGATGTACTTGAACTGAACGATCGTCAGAAGCCCGACAACGACCAGGAGAATCACCGATTGGGCAGCGGACGAACCCTGGTCCTGCCCGACGAATCCATCGGCATAAACCTTGTAGACAAGAATGGTCGTCGCCTGTTGCGGTCCGCCGCTGGTGATCGTGTGGATTACACCAAACGTTTCAAAGAAGGCGTACACGACGTTTACGACCAGCAGGAAAAACGTGGTGGGCGACAGGAGCGGAAAAACAATCGTCCAGAAACGCTTCCAGAAACGTGCCCCGTCAATCGCGGCAGCCTCGATAACGGATCGGGGAATTGCCTGTAGCCCGGCCAGAAAAAACAGAAAGTTGTAGCTGATCCTCCCCCAGCTCGAAGCGATCACGACAAGGACCATGGCCTCTTCCCCGTTCAGCACATGGTTCCAGTCGTAACCCAGAAGGCCGAGGTACCAGGACACGAGACCGACCCGCGTGTTGAACATGAACAGCCACAACACGCCCGCCACTGCCGGGGCGACTGCGTACGGCCAGATCAGCAGTGTTCGATACGCGCCGGAACTCTTGATCAGGCGGTCCGCCAGAACGGCCAGCCAAAGTGCCACGCCCATTGAAACAAGCGTAACCAGTGACGAGAAAACAGCAGTGGTGATGAAACTTGCGCGATAGAATGGGTCGTTCAACAGGAATTCGAAGTTCCCTGTGCCAACGAACTGGGATTTTAGGCCGAAAGGATCCGGAATGAACAGGGACTGCCAGACCGCCTGCCCTGCAGGATAAAAAAAGAATACGGCGGTAACGGCGAGTTGGGGAACAACAAGGGCCGCTGGCAGCAGCCAGCCACGGAATGTAACGCGCTTGTCCATCGGTTCAGCCAGACCTGCGCTTCATGCTACGGGCGGGAACACTATTCCCGGTGGAAACACGGTTGCACGTCGGCGACTCCCCTTTTCCGTGGAGTGCGAAGAGCGGCAGCGGGTTTCGGCACAGATGCCGCGTACGTATGGAAGCGCCGCGCAAAGGCCAAATGTCCAGGGTTCGCCGATCGTCCACGCTGCCTGTTGCCGGAGTTTCCGCCTGGAACCGCGTGAGACGGCGGCTCCAGGCATTTGGCACTCGGTCAGTCTGCCGGTCAGCGGTTCGCTTGCTCGAAACGCCGCAGCAAGGCATTGCCACGTTCAACTGCGCTGTCAAGCGCGGCCTGCGCGGTCTTGTCTCCTGCCCACACTGCCTCCAGCTCTTCGTCAATGATTCCGCGAATCTGGTCGAAATTGCCCAGCCGCAATCCCTTGGAATTGGGTGTCGGGTCTTTCGCGGTCATCTGGATGCCTGCGATTTCGGTGCCCGGGTTGGCTTCGTAGAACCCTTCATCCTTCGTCTGCGCAGCCGCAGCCAGAGTAATCGGTAGATAGCCGGTGTCCTGATGCCACTTGGCCTGAATGTCCGAGGTTGAGAGGAAACTCAGAAACTCCGCAACACCCTCGTATTCCCCGGCATCGTGACCGGCAAGGACCCAAAGCGAAGAACCGCCGATGATCGTGTTTTGCGGCGCACCTTCCACACCGTCCCAGTAGGGGAGCGACCTGATCTGGAAATCAAACTCGGCCTGGGCCTTGACACCCGCGTAACCGGCCGAACTCTCCGTAAACAGGGCACATTCACCTCCACGGAAATTCGCGCCGCCCTCGTTTCGTCGCCCGGCGTAAATGAACCTGCCGTCCGCCGCCCATTGCCCCATGGTCTCAATGTGCTTGACCTGGACCGGTCCGTTGAAGTCCAGTTCCGTATCAAGCCCGGCGAAGCCGTTCTCCTTCGTGGCAAATGGCACGTTGTGATAGGCTGAGAAGTTCTCCAGATGGACCCAGCTCTGCCAGGCAGTGGTCAAGGGACAGTCCACTCCCCCTTCCTTGAGCGCCGTCAGCGCCGCATCAACCTGCTGCCAGGTCGAAAGGTCCATGTCCGGGTCGAGTCCCGCCTCGGCGAACAAATCGCGATTAACGTAAATCACCGGGGTCGAAGAGTTGTATGGCAAGGACAGCAATTCGCCCGTCGTCGTCGTGTAGTAACCCTTGACCGCTCCCAGGTAGCCATCCGGGTTAAACTCGGCTCCGCCTTCGGCCATCACTTCGTACACGGGCTTGATCGCACCCCGGGCGGCCATCATGGTGGCCGTGCCGACCTCGAACACCATGAGAATGTGTGGTTGCTCGCCGGCGCGGAATGCCGCGATCCCGGCGTTCAGGGTTTCCGAGTAGTTGCCCTTGTGGCTGCCAACCACGTGGTATTCGTCTTGCGACGCGTTGAATTTCTCGACCTGCTCGGCAAGCAGATCGCCAAGGCGTCCGGTGAACGCGTGCCACCAGTGAATTTCCGTCTGCGCCAGGGCCGCGGGTGTCCACGCAAGGCAGACGGCGACCGCACCGACGATCATCCCTGTCAGTCTTGACTTGGTCATTGAGTAATCTCCTACCTATTCCAATTCCAAATTTGTCAGTCACCGGACTTCTGCTTCAGCTTCCGACATTGTCCATAGTACGGACGGTAGCATGTCATGGCGACGACGCAAGCAAGTTTCGCGGTCAGAGGCCGCATCTGTCAAGCGCGGTGCCAGCAAATGATATCGAGTCATCGGGGGGGGGTCGAGGAGGCAGGCACAATCGTTGGGGTTGGTGTCGGCATCATGAAACCACGGCATCGCTAACCCGCGAGAGCGGCCTTTTCCCTCCGAATTGTGAATACTCCGGCACCCACGAGAATCAGGATGCCCAAGACCGTCCAGGCGTCCGGGATTTCCGCAAACAGGAGAGTCCCGAAAGTGACCGAAAATATCATGATCGAATATCGAAATGGTGACACAAAGAAGATGTCCCCCGTACGCATCGTCACGACACCGAAATAGTATCCCGCGAAAAGAAACACGGCCGACAGGGAAAGCAGTCCGAATTCGGTTCGTGAAGGTGGAGTCCACCTGGCCTCAACAAGCGTGGCCAAGCCGAAAACCATCGTCACCATCAATGCGGATGCCAATGTGACGAACAGCGAATCCGCAGCCGATGACAACTTTCGGGACGCCAGGTCACGCAGCACGACAAACAGCACCGCCAGCAGCGCCAGAAGGCTGTAAGCGTTGAATCCGTCGGTCCCCGGGCGAATGATGATGAGAACGCCGACGAGGCCGACGAAAATCGCCGCGAACCTCATCGGCCCGGCACGAGTCCCGAAAACGAAATGCGCGGCAACGACAATGGCTAGCGGGACAAACTGCAGGATCGCCGTGGCGTTGGCGATCGGCATGTTCAACACCGCGGTCAGGAAACACGCCGTGATTCCGATCTCCGCAACCGTCCGGACGGCGATGACAGTCTGGTCCCGACGTCCGGGTATTGTCCGGAAAGTACCGCGAAACCATGCGTAGGTGCCGAACATCAGGCAAAGGATCGTGCCGCGCATGAAGACGGACTGGGCCAGTCCGAATTCAGTTCCGACAAGCTTGATGATGGCGTCATTCGCAGAGAACCCGGCCATGGACACGCACATCAGGGCGGCGTTACGAATGTTGTCTCGGTGCCGGCTCACCTGTCAGCTTCCCGTCGCGAATTCCGAACGGGCACTTCGAACTCACCGGCCCCTCCAGACCGGATCGCGTTTTTCTGCAAAAGCCATTGCGCCTTCCTTTTGGTCTTCCGACGAATACAGGATGTCGACCGTGCGCAACTGGCGGCCGGTAATCCGGTTCATCGAATCCTGGAACCGGCTGTCTTCCGCATCCCGCACGATTTCCTTGATCGCCGCATAGACGAGCGGTGGACCCGACGCGAGCAACCGGGCAAGCTCGCGGGCTTCGTCCATCAACTGGCCTGCGGGGTGGACCTTGTTGACAAGCCCCCATCTGTTCGCCTCGTCCGCGTCGAGCCAGCGACCGGTCAGGAGCATCTCCATGGCGATGTGGTACGGGATTCGCTTCGGGAGCTTGACGGAAGCGGCATCGGCGACCGTACCGGAACGGATTTCCGGCAACGCGAATCGAGCATGTTCTGCCGCAAGAATGATGTCAGCGGAAAGTGCCAACTCGAGACCACCCCCGCAGCAGATTCCGTTGACCGCCGCGATCACGGGTTTGTTGAGATCGCGAAGTTCCTGCAGTCCGCCAAACCCACCGACGCCGTAATCTCCGTCAACGGCTTCGCCGTCCGCTGCCGACTTGAGGTCCCAACCTGCGCAAAAGAATTTCTCTCCGCCGCCCGTGACAATGGCGACGCGATGCTCGGGGTTATCCCGAAACCCGGCAAAAATGTCGCCCATGACTCTGCTGGTCTCCAGGTCAATGGCGTTCGCCTTTGGCCTGTCGAGCACGACCTCCAGAACATGGCCATCCTCTCGAATCCTTACCGGTGAATCGGTCATGCCGCTCTCCTCATGAATGCGTCAGCAGCTACCGCCCGGTCAGGACGGCATAGCAGCGGGTTGACTTCGATCTCTTCCAGGCCGCGGCTGTTGGCAAGCACGTAGTCCTGTATGGAAAGAACACTTCGAACGATCGCGCGACGATCGGCTGCCGGCCCGCCGCGCCAGCCCGCAATCAGCCGGGAAATGCCAAGTTGATCGATGGCATCTCCGATTTCCCCCTCCGTACACGGCACCAGGAGAGATTGGTGGTCACGCATGATCTCGGCCAGAGTCCCGCCTGCCGCAACCGTCAGGACGAACCCGTGCGCGGGGTCGCACACGACGCCAACCAGAAGTTCCGCAACAACCCCGGATATCATTTCCTCAACCAGAAACCTCTCGGCCCCCATGGCAGCGGCGGCCGATTTCACTGCCGATCCGGATGCGAGGTCGAGCGCAACTGCCCCGGACTCCGTCTTGTGGGCATGCCCTTCTGCCTTGAGAACGACCGGAAAGCCTATTTCTTCCGCGGCATCAACAACCGAATCTCGTGACGCGACCCGCCGTGCACGGGGAACGTCGAGACCAAACTCCGCGAGAGCCGTCTTGGTTTCGGTTTCGCTCACGAAAACAGGTCGTTTTTCGCGATCTGCCGTTTCGGCGCCGGGCACCAGCAAGCCGAGAGGATGTCTCGTCCTCATGGCGGCGACTGCCGCCACCGAAGCAAGCGCGTCGTCGAGGCCGTTCAACGGAATCACGCCGCCTTTCATCAGATCATTTGCGACATGCTCGGGCATGAGTTCCGGCAACGTTGCCACCATGGCTATCCGGCCGCCTGTGCGGCGTCGCGTCTCAATGGCGGCATTGATCGCAGAACGCCAGTCTCCCGCGTCGCAGCGGTCGGTTCTCGGGAAGTCCACGACCAGAAACGTCATGGCGAGAGACGGGTCCACGATTGCTGACCACGCACGCGCCATCGCCTCGGTGTCCCGCCAGATATAGGTGTGGTAATCGAGGGGATTGGACAGCGCAACGCGTGGGCCCAGAGCTGCCCGCAGGTCCTTCAGCTGGCGCTCGTTGAGAGCCGGGAACCTTAGTCCGTGGGCCTTGCCAGTGTCGGCCACAAGGCTCGCCTCACCACCTGAACAACTGACCGATGCGACGCGGTTTGATGGAAGTCTGCCTCCGACATGCAACACCTTGAGTGTCTCGAGGAACGCGGTGAGTGACGTGACGGCTGCAAACCCGAGCCGCGCCATCAAGGCTGCCGCCCCTGCATGGCTGCCGGCAAGCGACGCCGTGTGTGACACCGTCAACCGTCGGGACTCCTCCGAACGACCCACTTTCAGGACGACCACCGGTTTTCCCAGGCTCTCGGCGAAACTCGAAAGTTGTTCAAGTGCACCGAGATCACCAAAGCCCTCGACATGAAGGCCAAGGGCGGTCACCCGATCATCTTCAAGGAGCGATCTGCCGATGTCGGCTATGCCGGTTTGTGCCTGATTCCCCGCCGCGACCACGAAGGCGACGGGAATTGCCCGGCACTGCATGGTGATGTTGATACCGATGTTCGATGACTGGGTAACAATCCCCACGCCTGACTGAACCTTTTCAAGTCCGTGTTGGTCCGGCCAGAGCAGGGCGCCGTCGAGTCCATTGATGAACCCATAGCAATTCGGTCCGAGGATCGGCATGTCGCCAGCCGCTGCAAGAAGCTCGTCCTCCAGTCTCGCGCCACCGGGCAACTCCTCCTCGGCCTCGCGAAAACCGGAGGCAAAGCAAACGGCTCCACCGGCTCCGCGCCGGGCGAGTTTCCTGACGATACCGACCGTTATCGTTCGATTGACGCCGATGAATGTCGCATCGGGAATGTCCGGAAGCTCGTCGACTGATCGGTAGGCATGCTCGCCGGCAACCGTCTTGGCCGTCGGGTGAACAGGCCAGATGCCGCCGGGGAAACCGAACGCCCGACACTGCTCAATCACGGATCGACACCAGGCACCCCCGCCGACGACGGCGATCGAGGATGGATGAAACAGTCGTCCGAGTGGTTTCACGACGCCAATGCCGCGGGTTCTTCCGCCAGCTTTCGGGCGCCGGAAGATATCTGCGAAGATGGCTTGGCCTTGCAGAATCCGTTTGCTGCCTCGCGTCGACGTTGAGGCTGGTGGCCAGCCAGGACCCGGTAATCTCCTGCAGTTTTCTCGCCGGCCACTGGTTGGTGCCATCGGCCAGCCATGAAACACGTTTTCCGGGTGACAGCACTTCCATCCCCGTACGCAACCTTGAGTTTATCCGGATCGTCGAGGGAGACGTCGTGAATCGGCAGTTCCCGAGGCAAGGTACATGCGATCCAGTGCGCTGGCCCCGTGATGTCCGCGATGATTCGCACCGTCGAAACGATCAATTCCTGAACGATCTGGTGGGGCATGAAACCTGCCCTCCGACCTGTCCGGCGCGCCCAAGGCGCGGGATGAACAAGGAAATCACGATAGCTGGCAACCTGCTCCAACGAAACTGGAAGCCCTGGCCTCCGGGATTCAGCCACCTGGTCACGCACCAAGCGGGCGCAGAAGTTCGCGGCTGATGATGTGCCGCTGGATTTCGGAAGTTCCATCCCAGATGCGCTCCACGCGCGCATCCCGCCAAAACCGCTCCAACGGATAATCTGACATCAGTCCCATGCCGCCGTGGATCTGGATCGCCGCGTCGGTGACCATCGCAAGCATTTCGGATGCGAACAGCTTGGCGCTCGCGATTTCGCGATTTGAATGCAAACCCTGGTCCAGCCGGTCCGCACACGCCAATGTCAGGTAGTCGGCCGCGTCGATTTGCGTAATCATGTCGGCCAACTGAAACCCGACGCCCTGGAATTTTCCGATTTTCTGCCCGAACTGTTCGCGTTCGGAGGCATGGCCAAGTGCATAATCGAAAACCCTGCGCGCTCTTCCCACGCAGTTCGCGGCAACGGTGATCCTGGTCGCATAGAGCCAGGTGTTCATCACCGCAAACCCGCCATCGACTTCACCGAGGATCTGGTTGTCCGGGAGGCGGCAGTCGTCGAATTCAAGAATCATGTTCTTGTAGCCACGATGGCTGACGGACTCGTAGCCGTCGCGAATCGTGAATCCAGGCGTTCCGCGATCGACCAGGAACGCCGTAATCCTTTTCTTGGCGCCGCGAGGCGTCTCGTCCACTCCGGTCGCGACAAACACGATGACGAAATCCGCGTGGTCGGCGCCCGATATGAAATGCTTGGTTCCGTTAACGATCCAGTCCCCGTCCTTTCGAACCGCGGTCGACAGCATGCCGCGGATGTCGGACCCTGCGCCCGGTTCCGTCATCGCGAGGGCATCCATGCGTTCGCCGCGTACAGCTGGCAGAAGATATTTCTCTCGCTGGTCTCCCTTGCACGCCATCAGGATGTTCTGTGGTCGACCGAAGAAATGCGTCAGCGCCATTGATCCCCGCCCCAGTTCCCGTTCAACCAGCGCGAACTCAAGATGATTCAATCCGGCACCGCCGACATCCTCGGGAAAGTTGCAGGCGTAAAAACCAAGATCGATCGTCTTCTGCCTGATCTCGACGGCTATTTCCGGTGGGACTTCGCCCGACTTTTCGACCCGTTCCTCGTGGGGAATGATCTCATTCTCAACGAAAGACCTGACGGTCGAAACGATCAGTTCCTGATGTTCCTTGATGCCGTACTGCATGAGGGGTTGTTATCGCCTCCAAGTTGGTGAAGCTGTCCGAAGAGGCCCGATGCCGTGTGATTCATCTGGGGCAGATACGGGAGGTCTTGACCGGTGGCTGACTATCTCATGGGCGTTGACCTTGGCACCACTTCAGTCAAGGCTGGCGTTTTCACGCCCGATGGCAGCGTACTGGAGACATTTGGCGAAAGCTACCCCACCATACGCAAAGACGGGGGGGTATGTGAACAGGACCCCCGGCACTGGACACGGTTGATCGACGAGGCGCTCACGCGGTTTGCGGCGGCAGGGCTGCATGGGCAGATTGCCGGAGCGGCGCTGACCAGCCAGGTGAACACCCACGTTTTTGTGGATCGCAAAGGGCAGCCGCTCATGCCCGCGATCATGTGGCAGGATACGCGTGCAGCAGACGAAGCGGCGGAACTCGACGATCAGCTGCACGAAGAAGACAAGATCGCATGGCTGGGCGCACCTATTCCCGTCGATGCCTCGCACCCGCTCGCGCGGATGCTCTGGGTGCAACGCCATGCGCCCGAGATCTGGGACAAGACCCGATTCGTGCTGTTGCCGAAGGATTTCGCAATTCACGACCTGACCGGAGAACTGGCGACAGATCCATTGTCGAATATCGGCCTCGTTGGGCTAGATGGGCGGTTTGTGCCGCAAATCCTTGATCTCGTACCGGGAGCGGTCGAGCGGATGCCGCCGATCCGCGGCATAACCGAGATCATTGGCGAATCGCCTGGTGGTATGCCCATGGCGACGGCCACCATGGATGGATGGGTAGGACTACTTGGAACGGGCGCCTGCCGAGCGGGCGCCTTTGCCTATCTCAGCGGCGCCAGTGAAATCCTGGGAGCGGCCTCGCCTAAAGTGACCAATGAGCCGGGTGTCGTGGTCTTTGCCGAGGCCGACGGGCTCAGGCTCCACGCCGGTCCCACCCAATCGGGCGGCGCCTCGCAACAATGGTTCTGCAATCTGACCGGGCTGAGTATCCCGGAGATGATCGAGCTGGTGGCCAGCACGCAGCGCCGTCAACCGACCCCTCTCTTTTTGCCGCAACTGGCCGGAGAACGTGCGCCGCTTTGGAACGCCGATCTTCGCGGAGTTTTTCTCGGGATCGAAACGGGCATGCGGACGGCAGACTTCGCCCGAGCCGTTTATGAAGGCGTAGCGCTATCCGCACGTCATGTACTTGACGCGATTGAAGCCTCCACGGCCACCGAGGCGCAGACGGTCTCTTGCGGCGGAGGCGGCTTCCGTTCGGACCCCTGGGGGCAGATCCGCGCCGATATCCTGTGCAAACGCCTTAAACGCCTGGCGGTGCAAGAGACGGGGGTTGTCGGTGCAGTCTGCCTCGCAGCGGCAGCAACCGGCATGGCTTCGTCACTAGAGGAGGCGCACAGGCCGTTTGAAAGGTTCGACCAAGTATGGGAGCCCGACCCGAACACGCTCGGCTTCCACGAAGACCTGTTCGGCATCTACAAGGAAGCCATCGCAAACAATGAAACTCTCGGAAAACGGCTGGTTGACTTGAGAGCCTGAGCCGCGTGGGGACCTGAGAGTATTGCACCAACATCATCCGCACATGCCTGCAACGTGACAGGGTTGCGACGGAAAACGATCTCGAAGATAGAATCGTGAGTCATTGAAGTGACGTTTCCTGTTTCTGTCCGCCAACTCGCGCGCGTGAGAAGGGAAATTGCCATGTGGTTTCGAGCCCTGTTGCTGCTCCAGGAATCGGAATGGTGCCGAACTACAGCAGACACCGTGCAATTGCCCGTTTCCCGCATCCGGTCCCGAGCACGAACCGGATCAAGTTAAAAACACCCCCCGAAGGTCAGTGCCGCGAGGAGATCCCTTCTTCGAGTGTGTGTGGGAGGGACGTGGCTCGATCACGGACCGTTCCTCATTCGTCCGGGGGGGGGGCTCGTCACGAAATTGGACGCTCCATGCCGGGGGGCGAGAACACGGGTGAAGTTCGTTTCACCATTGAAGCTGCGGCACCGCACATTCTACGCTTCAGCTTGATCATTGGCGACTTTCGCGGTCGTTTCGCATCGGTTTTCGTCAAGTTCATGGCGTTTCGGGCAGTTGATCGCCCTGATTCCCCGATCATCAAGGAGACCTGACACAATCAGGTTCCGCCAAGACACATTCGATCCCACATACTTCGTGATTCGATTGATTGCTGACGAATCCAAATCGGTTTCAAACCGATTTGTTGGAAACCAATTCTGATTCTGAGTGGTCTCGTTCGAAGCCGCGGGTATATCCTTGCCCTGTTTCCAAAGTGACAAGAATGTTTCATGTTCACGAAAAACCACTTGTTTCTTGGTCAAACTCTAACAGGGAGAAAAGGTTCATGATCAAATCAGTCGTATCACTGGTGGCCGTGTCGGTTGCCGCAACACCGGTCTGGGCGCAGGACGTGACGGTGGTCACCCCCTATTTGGCTCAACCGGGCACACAGATGTATTTGGAAGGGTTCGAAAAGGATGCCAAAGCCGCGGGGTGGGACGTCAATGTAATCGACACGGCGGGTGATGTCGCCGCTGCGATCTCGCGCATCGAAGACGCGGTAACGCAAAATGTGGATGCAATCATTATCAATGTCGATCCGGCTCAGATCGCAGTCGGGCTGCAGGCCGCCGCAGATGCCGGCATTCCGGTTATCGGCATGGATTCCGGTATGGACCCGCTACTTTACACCAACGTCACCTCGAACGGATACGCCATGGCGGCCGAAACCTCCGTTTTTGTCGCCGACCAGATCGGAGGCGCTGGCAACGTCGTCATGTTCGTGTTTGATGCCTTTCCGCCGGTACAAATCCGTGGCGCGATCGCCGAAGCGGTCTTTAACAATTTCCCTGATATTGATGTGATCGACCGCATCACCCCAGATGTTCAGGATGGCGGGATCGCCGACAGCCGTGCCAAGATGGAGGCCGTGCTCGCCGCCAACCCCGACCCGGGCAGCATCGCGGCCGTTTGGGCGGCTTGGGATCAACCCGCATTGGGCGCGTTGCAAGCCATCGAAGATGCA
Organism: Paracoccaceae bacterium; assembly: GCA_963664045.2. GTDB lineage: Bacteria > Pseudomonadota > Alphaproteobacteria > Rhodobacterales > Rhodobacteraceae > JAPPHA01. The sequence continues at coordinate 338,955 of CAXXGT010000014.1, forward strand.
GGTCGCGCCGATGAAGGCATCGTGATCGTTGGGATGGACGCCAACCCGCAAGCACGCGATGCGATTGCCGCGGGAGGCAATTTCAAGGCTTCCATGGCACAGGATTTTCAAGGCATAGGCAGCGCCGTGGCCGCCGCCACGGCACGCGCCCTTACCGGCGAGCCCAGCTCGGCCGCGGTGACTTATGTACCGACGAAACTCATCACAATTGCCAACGTGAATGAGTAACTGCACCCGGAAGGGGCCGTCGTGATGGCGGCCCCTGTCCCTGCCTCATGTATGAACGAGCCTCTCGTATTTGAAGGCATGACCAAGCGCTATGGCGCGGTCTCGGTGCTGGATAACGTGTCGGTCACGCTGGAACCTGGCCGGGTCCACGCGCTCATGGGCGAAAACGGGGCGGGAAAATCCACCTTTATCAAGCTGATTGCCGGGGTCGTATCTGCCGACTCGATGAGGCTGCGTAAGGGGTCAACGGAAATCCCGCTGCACTCCGCCACAGACGCCGCCGCCGCCGGGTTTCGTTTTATCCATCAGGAACTCAACATCGTCCCCCAGCTGTCGGTCGCCGAAAACATCCTGCTGGGGCACCGGGTTCCCGGACGGTTGGGGATTTTCGTGAATTGGCGTGAAATGGCGTTGCGCGCACGGAACGCGCTGAACCGGCTCGGCGTGGATCACATCGATGTGCGCAGCCATGCCGGCGACTTGGGGACCGGAGACCGGATGCTGATCAGACTCGCCTCGTCGCTGGTGGCAAATGAAGTTACCGCCCCTTGCCTTTATGTTCTGGACGAACCGACAGCTGCGTTGAAGGATACCGAGGTCGAGAAACTCTTCTCCGTGATACGAGGGCTGCGCGACGACGGTGCGGCCATACTCTATGTCTCCCACCGGATCACGGAAATCACCGATCTCTGCGATGATGTTTCGGTCTTGCGTAATGGCAAACTAATCAGGACCTGCAAGATCCAGGAGACCAACAAGGCCCGGTTGGTACGGGATATGACGGGCAAGGACCTGGGCGATACGGTTCCACCAAGAACCTCGGCGGTCGGTACTGTGCCACTGGCGCGCCTGCGGGGCGTGGCAAGCGACCAACTCATGGAGATCAGTCTCGACATCGCGCAAGGTGAAATCGTTGGCATCGTCGGTCTCGCTGGTGCCGGGCAGACCGAACTACTGCGCCTTTTCCTGGGACTGGAGAAAATACGCTCGGGAGAGGCCAGCTACCTGAACCGACCCGTGCCAGCCTCGCCAAGCGCCGCCTGGACGAACGGTATCGCCTATGTCCCGCAAGAGCGCCGCTCCGAAGGGTTAATGATGCGGATGAACGTGCGGCCCAACGTGCTCTTGCCCCATCTGCTCGGAATTCCGGCCGGTATCAGGCGCGAAAGGCGGCGCACCAGGGAACTGTCAGAGCAAGTCAAGCTCAAGGCCGAGGGCAGCGAGCAATCGGTCTGGCAACTTTCGGGCGGCAACCAACAAAAGGTCGTCTTCGCTCGAGCCGTGGGCGGGCGGCCACGGCTCCTGTTGCTCGACGAACCGACACGCGGCGTCGATATCGGCGCGCGGTTTGAGATCTACGGGCTGATCCGGGCGCTCGTGTCTGAGGGGTGCAGTGCCCTGGTCGCCTCCAGCGACTTGCCTGAACTTGTGGGCCTTAGCGACCGTATCCTCGTGCTCGATGCCGGACGGCAGACCGAAATCCTGTGTGCAAACGGACTGACACCCGAAGTCCTCCTCAACAAGATTTATCACCATCAGGAAAAAATGACCGCATGAAGACGATGCTACGCCAGACCGGTACGCCGATTGGCCTGCTCCTGATCCTGCTTTTCTTTACGGTGCAATTGCCCGAAACCTTCCTGGCACCGCGCAATCTGCTCAATGTCAGCCAGCAAATCTCGATGCTGGCCGTGGTCGCATTTTCCATGACGGTCGTGATGGTGATGAACGATTTTGACCTCTCGGTTGGATCGATGGCCAGCCTGTCAGGCATCGTCGCGGCCACCATGTTTGCCGCCGGTTTCCCTGTCTGGGCCGGGATCGCGGCGGCCTTGACCGTGGGGCTGTTGGGAGGAGTTTTCAATGGAATCCTGGTGTCCTTGGTCGGTATCCTGCCGTTCGTTGCGACGCTCGGCACGCTCACGATTTTCAGCGGGCTGGCATTCTATGTCAGTGATGGGCGCACGATCTTTGGTCGTGACATTCCGGGGGAGTTCTCCGGACTGTCCCGGTCCGGCATCCCCCTGGACGGCGTCGGGCTTGAGGGACTCAAGCTGCCTTCTCTCACGATCGCCGCCTTCGCCGTACTGGCCGTGATCTGGCTGACGCTTGAACAAACCAATTACGGCCGCCGCCTTTATGCAATCGGCGGCAATATCGAGGCCGCGCGCCTCGCAGGTATTCGAGTGCGCGCCCTTCGGCTCAGCGCCTTCGCCGTTACCGGTCTAGGAGCCGCCTTTGCCGGGCTCATGTACGCGAGTCGCGTCGCCTCGGCCAATCCGACCCAGGGTGCCGGACTGATGCTCGATGCGATTGCCGCGGTATTTCTCGGAATGACGATGGGCAAGGAGGGCGAGCCACGTGTCCTCGCAACGCTGGTCGGAGTCCTTATCCTTGGCATCCTTGACAACGGGCTCACGCAAATGAAGGTCGACAGCTACATCCGTGAAATGCTGATCGGCGCGACCGTAATTGCTGCTGTTGCGACGTCGTCCTTCGGGCGAAAGAACTGATCGCGGAGAAATGCCGTAAATGGATCCACGATTCTTGGGGCAGTGATTCGAACTGCCGTCCTGGATCTCGAATCAAAAGTCACGAACATGACGGTTCCTCTATTCTCTTGTTCCCCGCCACGCGACGCATCATGAAGCGTCAAGCTGTCGGATCGCCTCGTCCGAGCGCATCTTCAATCCGGACTGCGATACAGTCACAACAAGATCGAGTCACGAATTTCCCGGGAACGATATCAAATGCGGCAAGTATCGGGACGGGGGAAGTCGAAAACGATACAGTCTGACCAGAGGAACCGAATTACCCGCGTGTTTGACCGGGTGTGAGCGTCACGTTCCGTGACCATCGGACGGAAATTCCGGTTTTGCTTTCATCCGGCTCCCGCGGCGCCGCGTTTCGACAGTCGCCCGGTCACTCCCGTCGTGGAACGAGCCGAACCAGACATCCCAGGGCATTTCGGCTGTACCGTAATTGCACTCGAAATAGCGATGATGCAGCTGATGGAAAAAGTCGCCAAGTTCGACGCGTTTTCCATCGCGAACGACCAATCCGTCGAATCCGGAATGTGATGCTGCCGGATTCAATCCGTTGATGAACGCATGAAACAGGAAGTGGATCGGGTGGGAAGGGACAATGATGTGGATCGCAAACGACGAAAAATAGAGAAGGTGTTCGATCGGATGCATCGAAATACCCGACCATGGCCCGACGTTTATATTCCTGTGATGGAGCGAATGGGCAATTCGATACAGCGGAGGCCAATGAAGCAGACGGTGGATCCAGTAAAAGTGCAACGACGACCAGATCGGGATCAGGAGTAACCAGACTACAAACCAGACGGGAGTGCCGGTGAATGAAACGACCGGCACCAGGCCATTGGCCGCGGCCAGAAAGTACAGGACCTCATACGCCGTCCACACGGTAACACCGCTTGCCAATGACCAGAACATGTTGTCCAGCAACTGACTCCGAAACGTGAACCGGCTGTTCTTCCCGCCGATTTCACGCCGGTCGAACTTGAGTGTCGTGCCTTGCTGACGCATCTGATGGAAATAGAGGTGAAGGGCATGAGCAACCAGGAAGAGCAAGCACAGGTTGCGAAGCCAGATCTGGATTACCCAGTCGGCAGTGACTGTCTGCATTTCCCCGAGGTCTGGAAGGAACGCCAGGTAAACGAGGACTGCAAGCCCGAGTTCGAGCAGGATCATGCTGACGGCGAGCCAGGAGGCGGCAAGCCAGCGTAAAGCCTCGCGGGGCCGGGGCGGCCAAGCGAAGAGCGGCGAGGTCGGGATCGGAAGATCAGGATGAAAATTCCAGTCGGGGTTGCGGTCCCGCGGAGCCCTTGTGCGTGTGTGTGTGTCCGTATTCTCCATCGCCCGTCCCCAGGTTCGAGACATCCCGCCTCGCGCGGCAGGGCGAACCCTTCTCCCAGTCACTTGGCGTAATCAGATCCGTCGCCGTCGAGAATCGCCTTGATTTCTGACAGGTGTCTCTCGGCCTGTTCCGGATAGGACCCGATTTCGTCGGCCGTCTTGCCGGCAATGTCGTCGGGCAGGACGCGGAGCTTGCGGCCGGTCTGCAAGGCCAGAATGTAAGTCTGGGCCGCCCTCTCGAAATAGTACAATCGGTTAAAGGTCTCGGCGACCGTCTTGCCGATCACGAGGATTCCGTGATTACCCATGATCATGACTGATTTCTTCGGATCGACAAACAGGGCTGCGCAGCGCGCGCCTTCCTCTTCGAACGCAAGGCCACCGTAACAGTCATCGACGACGACCCGGTCAAAAAACATCGCCGTATTCTGGTCTATCGGTTGAATCATGCTGTCTTCCAGACAGGCCAGCACCGTCGCATGCACTGAATGAACATGCATGGCGCATCGGGCGTGCTCGCATAACCGGTGAAGAGAACCGTGCAGTCCCCAGGCGGTTGGATCAGGAGAATCCGGTCCTTCAAGAACATCCGGGTCATCGACGTCAAGCAACAGCAGGTCTGAGGCGCGAATGCGCGAAAAGTGCATCTGGTTCGGGTTTATCAGGACCTGGGTCCTGTCGTTGCCGACGGCCAGGGAAAAGTGATTCGCCACACCTTCATGAAATCCAAGCCGTTCCGCCCAGCGAAATGCCGCCGCCAGATCGACGCGTTCCTGCCAGAATTCGATGTTCGCGCCGAAACGCGGATCCCTCACCCTTTGGGCAGCATTTTGATAAGCCATCGTGGAATCCGTCCCCTTGCGCCGGTCGCAGAGTACCGTGCCCATTTACACGGCTTGTGAGCGGAGTGGTCAACAAGGAATTTGACATGAATTTCCGACGAAACATGACCGTCGGAGGTAAACAACATCGTCGGCAGAATTGCGCGGTCAACAATTTTCCGGCCCTCACGCGGACGGGCTGACGATTCCGGCAGCCCCGGCCATGGCGCGGCACAATACCTGATCGGCGCGGTCTCCGGCAGTAAAGCGTCGCTTATCGTCTTGCAGCCACACTCCGGATACCAGCCGGCATTTCATGACCGTCGGGGTGGAAGATCGAAGCCTGCCATGATCGCCTGGGGGAAACACCTGACGACGGTCCCGGTATTCGGCCGACGGATGCGCTCAACCGTGGTTGCAGCCATCGGGAAATCACGACCGGTTGTTCCCGACCGGGCTTTGCGGCCGTTTCGAGCTGGCCGATGGAATTCATAATCATTGTTGTCGCCGTCGGCCGGTGTCGACCTCTGCATTCGGCGCGACATGCGGATTTCATCCGTGCCAACAAGTAATCGGCCGCTTTCTGGGCGGCGCCCGCGGCGCGAAAAATCATGCGGTGGTCGGCCCTCAGCCGTATCGCCCAGTTCTTGATATACGCCGCAGAATTCCGCAGGTCAGGAGCAATCCCGAGGCTGGAGCAGACGAAGCAGGCGCCGATTTCCGCCACGAGTTCCTCGAACGCATAGTCCTTGTCTGTATCGTCCCTGCTGAGCCGGCCCAGGCGATTCCGGTTGCCCGTCCAGTGAACAAGCTCGTGCATGAGAACCCCGTAGAACTGTTCGACCGGGTCGAAACTGTCACGGTGCGGCACGACAACCCGGTCTGCGCTAACGAGATAATAGGCGTCGCTCTCACCTTGCCTCTCGGTGATGTTCGCGCCGGTCTGCGCAATCATCCGGTCAATATCGCCACGGTTTCCAGCGGGAACACCGCTGGAATCGTCGCTCTTCAATTCGGGAGGGAGATTGTCGATCTGGTCGGCGTTGAAAACCGCGTATCTTTTCAGAATCCGATGATGGATTTCTTCTTCTTCCTCGTTCAGCCGGGTCCTGGTTTCGAAATAGACTACCCGGGTGGACCGTTCGCCTCTCCTTACCTGCCCACCCACCTTTCTCGCCTGGCGATAGGTAAACCAGCGGGATGACGTGAATCCCCTCTCGGCAGCCGCCAGCCACAGCATGAGAACATTGATGCCCTGATAGGATTCGCCAGTCCATCTCCTCGGGAGCGACAAGGGCGCCGCGCTCTCCGTCCATTCGGGATTCCAGGGTTGTCGGCCCTCTTCCAGTGCCTCGATGATTTGCAGGGTGATGTCGGTATAGGCACTGTTTGGGATCGTCACATTTAACTCCCTGATGTCTTGAAAAGGGTACGTGCCTAACAAGGCAAGAACAAAAAGGGAACAAAATATCCGATGGGGCGCGGATTTCTGGCTGAAACCCCAACCCTGTGGCCAAAATGCAACAGGGCGCGCGGCGCGTCCTGTCCTCGTGTCCCTGACAGGGCCGGACAAGGCGATTCGCGCCATTGGTCAGAATTCCTGCGGTTTTTCCTCACCTGAAGGCCGAATGGCTCCGTCGTTGCGCGGCCGCCAAACGGCAAGAAAGCATCCGAATTCGCAAACAGGGCCCAAGCGCCTCCCTGTACCTGCCGGCCGATTGCGAAGGGCCCGGCCCGGTCAAGCCACGCCCTGAGCGGATTTGGTTGGCAATCGCCCGCTATTGACCGGTCGAATGCGCCCGTCTAGGTTCGCAGGAAAAGAGAACAATAATGGCAGGCGAGCAGGCCGGGCGGCGGGGCAAACCCGTCCGCAAGCGGCAGAATCCAGATTTGCCCCAGGGAAACCCGGCCTCGGAGAGACGCCGTGGCAAGGGCCTGATTCGAGGATTCTTCGGGTCGTGCATTCGCCTGGCACTCAGGGGAACCGCCTGGGTCTCGATCCGCCTCGCCGTCGTTTTCCTTCTCGTTTTCGGCCCCTGGACACTCCACTATTTCAATTCGCTTCCTCCAGCGGCGGAGCTTATGGACGACCGATCTAACGGTGCCGTCACACTGCTTGATCGCAATGACGAGGTATTCGCCTGGCGAGGCGATCAATTCGGCGGACTTGTTTCTTCGAAAACGGTGTCCCCTCACCTGAAAAACGCCATTCTCGTGGCGGAAGACAAGCGGTTTTTCCGCCACTTCGGGATCTCCCTCAAGGGAATCGCGGGAGCGGTCTTTATCAATCTTCGCGAAGGTCGTTCACCGTTCAGCGGTCACGGAGGATCCACGATCACCCAGCAGGTGGCCAAGCGCGTGTTTTTCCCGGAACTGCGGTCATTCAATCGCAAGGTCCGCGAAGTTCCGATGGCCATGGCCATGGAGCTCAGGTACGGCAAGGACGAAATCCTCAATATCTACTTGAACCGAGTCTACCTCGGCGCGGGAACGTTCGGGTTCGAAGCGGCAAGCCAGCGGTACTTCGGAAAATCTGCCAGGAACGTCGACCCCTCCGAAGCGGCCATGCTCGCCGGACTCCTCAAGGCGCCGTCCCGGTATGCCCCAACGCGCAACCTCGAGGGGGCCAGGAGTCGCGCCCGGCTGATCATCGGCATGATGGAAGCCGAAGATTACCTCTCACAGGCAGAAGCGACCCACGCCAGGAACAACCCGGCAAGCCTGTCCCGTGCTGCGGCCCGCCAGGCAGGGGGGTACTTTGCTGACTGGATTGTGGAAACGGGACCAAGTTTCCTCCTCAAGGATACCACCGAGGACGTCGTCATCAGAACGACATTCGACAATGACATCCAGGACGCGGCCGAAGCGGCCCTCACGCAGGTTTTTGCAGAAAAGGTCCGAAAAGGCTCGCGCGCGGAGGCTGCCATCGTCGTGATGTCGTCGGACGGAAACGTGCGGGCGATCGTGGGCGGCCGCAGCAGTGGCACGCCCGGCGTGTTCAACCGGGCAACGCAAGCGATTCGCCAGACCGGGTCGGCGTTCAAACCGTTCGTCTACGCCGCGGCACTCGAAAACGGCTATCGTCCCACGTCCAGGGTCCAGGACTCTCCGCTGACGGTCGATGTTTCGGGTTCCGGTCCGTGGAAGCCGAGAAATTATGAAGGCCGTTACCTCGGGCTCACCACCTTTTCCAAGGCACTGGCAAATTCCGCCAATGCCGCGGCTGTCAGGATTTCCGAGACGGTCGGCAGGCAAAAAGTTCGGGATATTGCACACGGTTTCGGAATCTCGGGCTCTCTCGCGCAGGGCCCCGCAGTCGCCCTCGGAGCCTCGGAATCGACACTTCTGGAAATGACCGCGGCCTATGCGGGTTTTCTGAATCTCGGCCGATCAGTGGCCCCGCGGGGAATTCGCGGGATCAGTCTCCCGGGAGACCCCGCCGCGCTCATGGAAAGCACGGCAACCTCGGGCAACCGGGTGATCAGCGACATGTCCGCGCGGCAGCTTGTGCAAATGCTGAACGAAGTCATCGAGAACGGAACCGGAAATCGCGCACTCCTTGAACACCGGCCGGCAGCAGGCAAGACCGGGACCACGCAAGGGGGACGGGACGCCTGGTTCATCGGCTTCACGGCCGACTACGTCGCAGGTGTCTGGATGGGGTACGATGACAATACGCGGCTGACCGGCGTCACCGGCGGTGGCCTGCCGGCGGATATCTGGCGCGAAACCATGGCCCGAATCCACGGAGACCTTCCGGCAAAGCCACTACCGATGATCGAGCCTAAACCGGAACGCGACCGCCGGGACGTCCTCGTCGCTGGCTCGACGTCGTCATCGGCGCCGACAACATCAATCCTGGCCAGGTTTTTCGACAGCCTGTTCGGAACGGACCGGTAATGAAAACGGGAGATCCGAAGCACCGGTTAGTCCGGGGGATCGGATCGATTGGCCGTGCGGGCAGGACCTGGCCCGCGTGATCAGTTAACAGGAACAACGACGCCGTCAGCCGTGTGATTGCAGTTCGGCAACCAGCACGTCGATGTCGCCACCAACCCGATCGAGCAACAAGCCGATCTCCTGGCGTTCGATGGAAAGCACGCTGACGCCTTCTATGTAGAGGTTAAAGATCCGGGTTTCACCGCTCTTGTCCGAAACCTGCCAGTCGATTGACAAAGGCGATGCTCCGGACCTGGAGACGACAGTCTCGACCAGAACACCACTCTTCACGATTCTCGAACGCCTGATCTTGACCTGTGCTTGCTGAAACGACCGGAAGTGTTTGCCGTATTTCAGCGCCAGGTAACGCGAGAATGCGGCCGTGAACTCGCGTCTCTGATTCGCCGTCGCTCGCCGCCATTCGACTCCCAACGCACTTCGGGCGATGATCGGAAGATCCGCATAGGATTCGAGAACGGATTCGAAACGCTCGAACATTTCCGTTTCGGATTCGCTCTCGTTGATCGCCTTCCGGATTTCCCTGGCAACAGTTTCGATGAGGGTTTCCACCTCGGTTGTCGTCAAGGCGTGCGCCGGCTCCGGCTGGAACGCGAGAGCGCCGGACATCATGACGGTCACGAAGACCGAAACGAATATCCGGCGGACAGGATTGATTTCACTCTGCATACGGGTCTTCAAGGTCGTCCTCGAGCAGGCCTCGGTTAAGCACTCTCTCCCGGTTGTCAAAATAGGCACTCCGAGTCGCGACGTAGCTGTCTTCCGATTCATGCAGCATTTGGTCCAGAAAGTCACCCGATCGTTGCCGCCGCGACAAGAGTTCAAGAAACGAAACCGTGAATACTGCCCTGTCGTAGCGTGCCGGCAGAACCTGGGACATCGGATCGAGAAAAACGTCGACGACCATCCCGGTCGCCTGGCGCACGGTTCGCGGGCCCAGAAACGGGAGTTCGAGGTAGTTGCCCCTCTCCACGCCCCAAGTGTGCAAAGTTACCCCGAAATCGGTTTGCTCGTCCGGGAAACCCATGTCAGTCGCCGGGTCGCCGATCCCTCCGAACCCAATGATCGTGTTCGTCGCGAATCTGCCGACCACCAGGGCGGTGGCGGTCAAGTCCGCCTGCAACAGGTAATTGACCGCGCGGCCCGGAAGATTGAGATTCCTCGAAAAGTTACTGATGAATACGTCGATCGGGCTGGGGACAATTGCCCCGTAAGCCCTTGAAGCCGGGCGATAGAAACCTCGATCGAAGCCCTTGTTGAATTCGTGAGTCTGCCTGTTGGATTTTTCGAAGGGATCGGCATCGCTCCAGCGATCAGCGAGACACTGCGTCGTCAAGGACGCCATCATGATGCCTGCCAGGAAAACTGTCATCGCTGCTCGGGAACTGCAAACAGGCATCGTGTCCATACCCCCCGGTCGAAGCTTACCTTTCTGCCCGGCACCCCTTGAAATGAGCAAGGATCACCAACTGAGGTTCGAACCGAACGCGATGCCAGATCAGCCTTGTCGACCTTGATCATGGCAGCGCCCGACCTGACCGTGCCTTCTACATGATGAAACCAGTTGGCGCCACCGTGAACAACTGTGAACCCGACGCCCGTGTTCGGGCTCACTCCCGACCCGTCGCATGGGCAAAGGACAAACTACGGCCGGAGTCCCTCTCCTGCCGGAACAGACCCGGCGAGGCTACGCCAGGAAAACTCAGGGACTTCACCCGGAATTACTCAAAAGGAAAGGCCGCTTTCGCGCAATTTTCAATGGAGCTGCTACACTCGCTTCGCCTTCGATTTGGACTTTCAGGTTGAAGGCAGCCCTAATGCGGCTTCAATCACGGTCCTCACTTTGCGCGTCGGCGCCGTCGTGCGGGGCGAGTTGTCGGGGGCTCGTGCGCACACCCGGCAGGGCGGCTGTTCAAGAGACCCGTGGAATTCGGTCTCGCCGCCCGGCGCAGAAACTTGCTTCATCAACCGGGCTGCGCGACAGCATAGTTTTTTGGCCGTGCTGCTCCTGGGAAGAACAAACCTTGCGGTAACGCCAGAGGTTCAAAGTTCAAGATCGGATACGATTTGCGACAGAATGTCCGCATGAACTGCCTCGCGGTTGGTACCCGCGGGATCGGTACAAACCGAATCGTCGTTTTCCGCTCGGAGGATCACTTCTCCGCCCGGTTGGCATAGCGGCAACGCAGTGAAATGCGTGGCGGATCGAAGCCGCCTGACTCTCGCGCCTGGCAGATATTCCAACAAACCGCTAGCGTCGAAATCTGTTGCGAGGAGGCGGGAATTTCCCTCACCAAGCCCGATTAGGGTGACCTCGTCAATCAGTTCACCCGTGTCGCTCTGATTGAGACCCCAGACAAGGCCCGGATCGATGGCCACGACATGGGTAACCCGGTCATCGCGATAGGTTGCGTTCCATGGGCCGGGATCAATGGAGGGAAGATCAATTTCGTCAGACAGCATTTCATCGCAAAACTCGAGTGCCTCACGCAGTCTCTTGCAGGAAGCAACGAGGCCTTCGTGATTGGCCCGAAGTCCTCCCATCGAAAGCGCCGTCCAGCCGCCGAATGAAAATCCAGCAGCCATGATTCGGGACTGGTCCACATGCGGCGTGAGACCTTCATCGCTCAATGCCCAATCAAGAGCGCGTTTGAGATCTTGCACGCGGGTCCAATGCTGCATGCTGACTGCCAGATCAAAATCTCCCCAGGTCGAATTCGGGTGGTTGACGCTGATCACGATTGCTCCGTGCTCCGCAAGTCCGGCAGAAAGCCACGAGAGAGACCTGATCGTGCCACCCATGCCATGGCTCAGCAGCACAAGCGGATAGCGCCCATCGGCAATGTCAGCACCATCAAGAACGTTGGCGCCGCGGAATACCGGGTTTTGTCCAAACACGATTTGGTTGCCAGAACCATCCGATGGAAACCAGACTGCCGTCTCAAGTGTCCTTTCATGATGGGGAGCAACGAGTTCCAGGAAACGAAACCCTGCCTGCTCTGCTGCTGCGTGACTTCCCGCCAGGGTCAAGGAAAGTGCCAAGGTCTTCATGTACATGGGTTTCTCCATCGAGTTGTTACCGGAACTGGAATTGACAGAGAGACCCGGATCCAGCGACCTTGATCCGGTTTTAGGTCGTTAAAAACCGGATCAAGGTCTAACAGCCAGCTGGAAGGATTGTTTGAAGGAAGACCATGCTCACGTTTCCCATACCGATGTTTGGCGCGCTGGTGCTTGGGTTTCTTTTCTTGCGTCTGTGTGTCCTGGAGCGCCGCCTTGGATCCCTGTCCGTGCTGATCGCGTTCTGCGCGCTTCAGTCGCTGATTATCTCCCTGGCACAGCACTACCAGGTGCCGGGGATGCGACTGATCCAGCCGATATCTGCCATGTTGATACCGGCTGCTGCTTGGCTTGCCTTTGCAACCACCATTCTGCGGCCCTTCCGCTGGCTCGATATCATCCACGCTTCTGGACCGATTTGCGCTGTCCTGGCTCTCAATTCAAAGCCTGCGCTCCTCGACCTGCTCATCCCGGGCGCATTCCTGGGATACGGGATTGCAATTGGCTTGCATTGTTTGCGCGGTCCGGACGCCCTCGCACGGGTTCGTCTGGAACACGGCTATCTTCCGGCCATGTTTTGGGCGGTTATTGCACTGTCGCTGGGCGTGTCTGCATTCATTGACGTGTTGATCGCCGTAGCCCAGTCGCACGGCGCCTTACGGCTGACACCCTGGCTCATCAGCGGATTTTCAACTGCCAACCTTCTGTTGATCGGAGTACTTGGCGTGACTGGGGCACTCAGAACCGAACCGATTAGTGATCGGGACGTACAGGTCGGAATCAGTCCGTCCGATATCGCTGTGATGGAGAGGCTTGAAGAACTCATGCAAACGCAGCGACCTTACCTGAACCCCGACCTCACCCTGATGAAGCTGGCGAGGAAGACAGGGATTCCTGCAAAACAGTTGTCATCCGCCATTAATCGGTCGACCGGGCAGAATGTGTCCCGCTACGTCAACAACGCCCGGATTGCGGCCGCACAAACATGCCTCTCTGCAGGTGAAAACGTTACAGCCGCAATGCTGTCCTCCGGATTCAATACAAAGTCGAATTTCAACCGGGAGTTCCTGCGCGTGACGGGGAGGAGCCCAACCGATTGGACGCGCACATTCAAGGACAGACAGATTCCGGTAGCAGGAAAATGAGTGTGCTCATTGCTTGACCAACAATGCAGAAAAGGGTGCCTGTCAGCAGGTTTTGACGATGGCGGTGTGTCGTCCCGGCTGTCCACGGCATACTGCCGCATCTTTGTGCTTCCGGCTTCGCCTTCTCCACAAGTTGGACCCGGACGGAGACTGGCGCCGCCGCGGACACAGAAGAACCAAAGTCGATTATGGAGTACCCGGTCGTTCGTCTCATGTCTGACCCCGGAACGACGCGCGGCAGATACTCTCCTGGCTCGTTGAAGTTGATGTGGAATTCCCCACCCGGGAATGACCGGTTGAGACGAGCGATTCCGTTCGCAGAGTCGCGCTGCGAAAGGACCTGCCAGGCATCCGCGCCGATGGATTGACGGTTCGGGCATCCCCGATTGTGGCCCGGCATCAAACCCGTCGGGAGTGACTTCCTGACAAACAGGTGTCCGCAGCTGGCGTTCAGGCCCTCTGATCCGAAATCAACTGTACGGAAGCAGCGGGACCGGACGGGTTTGGATAGCCACGTGCCACGAGGGGCAATGGCGCATTTTGATGCACGTTCACAGCCCTGAACGACTGGAGACATTTCGGGGCTCGGACCGTCCGATCTCGGACCAGTTCAGGTTCGCGAAGCCGATGGCTCACCATTAAGGATACGGCCATTGTGCCGCCTCCCTACCGCATCATGCAGCAACGGCACGGGCCGTGTCACCAGGATTTCATGCCGATCGGGGCGGAAATGCAAAGCCTGCCATGAACGTTTGGGTCATGATGAGAGGTTTCTTCAGCATTCAGCTGACCGCTTGTCAGGTGCCCTGCTCCCGGCGCTTACCTCCATAGAGCCTCAGGAACTTGATGGCAGCCTGCTTCGCCCGCGCCTCGATTTCCCCGGTGTCCGGGGTATCGACGACCCCAAGCAAGCGTCGGATTTGCTTGTCACCCAGCAGTAGTCCCAGGAAAGTTTCCGCCGCTTCCCAAGGGTCATCGAAGTCCAGCAGGTCGCGTCCGCGGCATCGTTCGAGATACCGTATGAAGAACGGCAGGGTCGCCTCGCGGCCTGTCTCTACCAATATTCGCGCAAGCACCGGCTCCGACTGCACTTCGGCAATTGCAGCCCTGTTGATTGCGACGGCGCTATCACCGAGAACGAGCCCGGCAAGTCCCCGACCGATATCGGCGAGGGCCTCCTCTACCGGTGTGTTGCCGTCGACATGCCCTTCGAGCACGGTACGTACTGTATCGGCATTGCGGCGAATGACGGCCTGGAAGAGTCCTGACTTGTTTCCGAACCAAGCATACAACGTTTCCTTCGAAGCCGAGACTCGCCGAGCTACATCCAGCATTGTGGTACCGCGGTACCCCTTTTCGCAAAGAATGGCGGTGGCGGCATCGAGAATAGCGTCGCGACGCTGCCTGCGATCAAGTTCTTTCATGTTCGAACATCCGCAATTTCAGAATTGACAAAGACGAACCCAAGGGTACGGTAATGTCAACCCGTACCCATGGGTTCGGATATCCCCGTGAGGAGCAAGATGCAGGAGCAGCCAAACACAAGCCAAGCCGGAAGTGGCTATACCTCAACGGCAATCGTGGCGCTCCTGGTGCTTACGAGCGCCATGCTACTTGCCCTGTTTACTCGTATCGAGCCTCACCTGCCGCTGGAAGTCGAGCCCGTCGCGCTCGGGCCGTTCCTTGCAGCGTCGCTGGCGACAGGAGCGGCTGCCTATGGCCTCGTGGTCCGCGGCATGCGATTCGCCATGGCGATTGCGCTTCTGTTCGCGTTAACGGCGCTGGTGTCTTACGGCCCACAAAAATACTTCGATCCCGCGTTTCCCAAAATCTGGCCAGCCGTGATCGTCGCCCAACTCGCAATTGCGGTCATCTTGTGCCGGGCAGTCGTTCGGGCGTTTCGACTGATGCGCTCGACCAGCGGGAGCCGGGCGTGATGTCGAAAGCAACCCGGCAAGACGGCGGCGGCGGCGTCATTACGGTGACGCTGTTGGTCCTCCTGTCGCTCATCTTTGCGGGAGCGATGTTCGGGTTCTTCTTCGCCTGGGTTTGCTCCACCATGTGGGGACTTGATGCGGCGGACCCCAACGTCGCCATCGCCGCCATGCAGGCGATGAATGCAAGTGTGCGTAACTGGGCCTTCGCGCCGGCCTTCTTCGGCACACCCATGCTGTTGATATTCGCGACGCTGGCCGTCTGGAGGGTCGGGGAGCGGCGTGCCGCATTCTGCTTCGCCGTGGCCAGCCTCATTTATGTGCTGGGCGCGATGGTTCCGACAATGACGGTCAACGTGCCATTAAACGAGACGCTGGCCGCCGTCGAGACGCCACTCGACCTTGCCGAGGCGCAGGAAACCTGGCGAAACTACTCCGGGCCTTGGCAGTTCTGGAACACCGTTCGCGCCGTGCTTGCGGGCTTCGTTCTTGCCTTGGCTGGCTGGGGCTTGTCGGAAGCGGGACCCTTTCTGATGAAAAGGGACTGACGGGTCCGGGGCCTTTCAACAGGACACGGTTGACTCGGTATCGTTGACGTCGTATTCGCGGTTCCATGAGAATCGGACTTCGACACTACACTGCCGGGACGGTCGACTGGCTGAAGGCGACGCTCGGCACCGGGGACTGTACCCGGACTTCACTGGCTCGGGAGCTTTGCGAGCGCGAGGACTGGCGGAACGCGAAGGGAGAGCTGTGCCTCGCCTCGGCCCGTGCTGTCCTTCCGAAGCTGTCCTCGGCCCTCGGCCTTTCCCTGCCGGAGGCACGCCCGATGGGTTCGATCGACGCGGGGTCCCTGGCTCCGTCGCTGGATTACCCGGACAGGGTGCTGTCGTGCTCTCTTGACGATCTTGGCGAGATCAGCGTGGTTCCGGTTGGCGATGCGGAGAAGGGCCTGGCGCGGTCGATGATGGCGTCGCACCATCCCGAAGGCGATGCCGCCTGTCCTGGCGGGCGCATCCGCTACTGGCTCCGTTCGTCCGAACACGGCATTCTCGGCGGCCTGACTGCCGGCGCCGCCTCCTGGCACCACAAGGCGCGCGATCTCCACATCGGCTGGTCGCAGGCGGCCCGGGACGCCAATATCGGGCGCGTTGTCAACAACGATCGGTTCCTGATCCTTCCCGGGGTTCGCGTCTACGGGCTTGCGTCGCTGGCGCTGGCGCTGTTCCGCGACCGCGTTGCGGACGACTGGGAGGGGCGTTACGGTGTCCGCCCGGAACTGGCCTACAGCTACGTGGGGCCGGAGCACACGGGCGCCAGCTATCGTGCGGCGGGCTGGACGTGCTGCAAGGAGCCGGCATCGGGCAAGGATCCGGGGCCGAGGCTCCGGGTGTACGTGAAGCCGCTGTCGGCGGGATGGCGGGAGGTTCTCGGACGTGAGCCGGAAAGGGTGATCGGCGGCGGCCCGCCTCTCGTTGCAAGGGAGGATCCGACATGGGCGGAGCGCGAATACGGGCGGAGCGCCCACAGCGACGCGCGCGTGCGCGAACGTCTGGTGACGATGGGCGGGGCCTGGTGCGCGCGTCCGGGAGCGCCGCTTCCGGTGATCTTTCCCGGCGAGGCGGAGCAGAAGGCGGCGTACAGGTTCCTGTCCAATCCGAGGATCGGCGTGCGGGACATTCTTGAGCCCCACCAGGAGGCGATGGCCGAGCGCTGCCGCAGGCAGCCCGTCGTGCTCGCGGTGCAGGACACGACGATGGTGAACTACACCGGGCTGAAGGCGACGGAGGGTCTTGTCGACATCGGCGGCGGCGGTTCCGGCAGCACGGGGCTCGCGGCCCATTTCGGCGTCGCCTTCAGCGAGGGCGGCTGCGCGCTGGGGGTCTTCCATCTCGATGCCGACTTCCGCGCGGTGGAGAAAGGGACGGCGGTGGAAGGCGAGGAAAGCGAACGCTGGCTGGACGGTCTCGGCAAGGCTGCCGAGTTGGCGTCCGCCTGTCCGCGGACCCGCGTGGTGAACCTCTGCGACCGGGAGGGCGACATGTGGGCGCTGCTGTCGGAAGGCTGCGCCTCTGCCGGTGCTCCTGACGGCAGCGGACTTCTGGTCCGTGCCAGCCGTTCGACCAGGCGGCGGGTCTTCACGGCGGACGGTGGGCTGGAGGACCTGTTCGAACACACGGCCGGGCTCGATGTCGTGGCTGCGAAGAGGATCGACATCGAGGCCTGCGGCGGGCCTCGGAAGCGCACGGGCCGCAAGGGCGTGAAGCTCGAACTGCGGGCCGGGTTCGTCGATCTCGTCCCGCCCGTCGACCTGGCGAAGGACACGCGGCCCCTGCGCATGCTCGCCGTGCGCGTGCTTGAACCTGAACCGCCGAAAGGAAAGGAACCGCTCGACTGGCTGCTCCTGACCACCGAGGGCGACCCGACGGAGCAGAACGCGCTCCGCATCGCGGAATGGTACGAGAAGAGATGGCTGATCGAGGAGTATTTCGCCGCCGTCAAAACCGGGACGCGGATCAAGGACCGCAGGCTCAACGCTGCCGACGACCTCCGCCGGTGCCTCGCCTTCGACGCCATCACCGCCTGCACCGTCATGTCCGTCGAGCGCCTCGCGCGGTCCGCGCCGGACACGCCGGCAAAGACCGTCGTCCATGTGGACGAGATCCATGTCCTCGCCGTGCACATGGCGAAGCCGAACCACCGGAAACAGCGCGGCCCGCCAGACCCTGACCAGGCGATCGCGGAGTTCGCGGTCAACACCGCGCGCCTCGCCGGATTCATCCCGTCGAAGCGCCAGCCCCTGCCGGGCACAAGAAAGCTCTGGGAAGGATACCTGATCCTGTCACTCTTCGTCGAAAACTACCGGGCCATAAGGGATTACGCAAACGCCGAGTTAACAGTGTACCATTGAAAGGTCCGGGGCGTATCATACACAAGCTTGAATTGCTTCCACGACGCTCCTACGCGAGCGAACGCCGCGCTTGAAATGCCAAGCGACAGCGTCGCTGAGATTGATGCGGGCTCTGGCCATTGAGACCCACGAGGACTGGCTGGAGGCCAACCGGTATCTGAACATGATCCATCTGCGGGAACACCGTCGCGCGCGCTTGCGGAAGGCCGCCTGACGGCGGCCAGGCTCCCGAACCCAAACGGAGTGCCAAACCAAAATTGCAGAAAACTCTGGACATAACTCGGCGCGCAAACGTCTCGGGGCAGGCAAGTCCTTGTCGTATCGACGGCGCGGGCTTATTGGAGGCGGTAGTTCACTCGGCCACCCGTGGTTTGTCGCGACCCGTGTTCAAGACCACGCTCGCCGGTACCGATGCGCTCGGAGTGCGGTTAACTGGAGGTTGACATGTCGAACAGGATAGACGGCCGATTAAAGGAAATGGGAATCGAACTCCCCGAGGCACCCGCGCCGGCAGCCAACTACGTGCCTTTCGTGATTTCCGGCGCTCTGGTGTTCGTTTCTGGCCAGGTCTCGGCTGACTCGTCAGGGCTGATTTGCGGCCGGCTTGGCGACGATATGTCGGTCGAACAAGGCCGCCTTGCAGCACGTGCCTGTGCACTAAACCTTTTGGCTCAGCTCAGAACGGCCTGCGGAGGCGACCTCGACCGGATGGTCCAGGTTGTCCGGCTGGGCGGATTCGTGAATTGCACGCCCCAATTCACCGACCAGCCAGCCGTCGTCAATGGAGCTTCGGACCTGATCGTCGACGTTTTCGGGGATCGCGGGCGCCACGCACGAACCGCCGTCGGCTGCGGATCATTGCCGCTCGGGGTCGCAGTCGAAGTTGACGGGATCTTCCAAGTCCGTTGATGGCGCTGTCCCGGGAATTCATTGACGTTCCACTGGCACACCGGGGTTTGCATGACGCGAGCCGCGGGCGCCCCGAAAATTCCAGATCAGCCGTCCTGGCGGCAATGGGATCGGGGTACGGAATAGAGGTCGACGTGCAGGTCAGCGGCGATGGCGAGGCCTTTGTCTTCCATGATCAAGACCTGTCGAGACTCACCGGGCGGGCCGGGCTGATCAGCGAGGTCTCGGCAGATTCGCTTGTCGAGACCAGATTGCTTCACTCGAACGAAACAATACCGCGCCTGTCGGACATTCTCGACGTGGTCGCCGGACGCGTACCGGTCCTGATCGAAATCAAGGACGTCGACGAGATGTTCAATCCGATCGACGGCAGGCTCGAAGAGGCGGTTTGCGACCAGGCCAGGAGGTACTCCGGACCGGTTGCGCTGATGTCATTCCATCCGGAATCGGTCGCCCGCTGCGCGTCACTCGCGCCGGATGTCCCGCGAGGCCTCGTGACCGGCAGCTTTTGCAGTGGAGACTGGCCTGGCGTATTTGAACATCGACTTGCCGAACTCAGGTCGCTATCCTCCCTTGACAGCACGGGTGCATCATTCGTTTCCCACGAATGGCAAGACCTGGAATCGGGGAACCTGGGGCCTGCCAGACATCACGGTATCGACATCCTTTGCTGGACCGTCCGCTCGCCGGACGAAGAGGCACTGGCGCGAAGGGACGCGTTGAACATCACCTTTGAAGGCTATCTTCCGGAAATCCTGCTGAACGGGAGCAAGCGGACCAAATGCATGGCATCGCGGAACTCGAGCAGGGAAGGCCCGGTTTGACGGAGAAGGGTCATCCCGGCGTCTGCGCGTGCCGTTGATACCGGTCACGCGGCGCTTGCTGGGCCGGTATCTCGAACGAGGAATTCCGGATTGTTCGTGCCGGCCTCACCGGCCTGGCCCGGACAGGGAGAGTGAAAGGATGTCTTATGGCAGACTTGCTGCGTGACAACGACCGTGAAGCCGCCCTCGAGGAACTCGCGAAATCCGGATGGTCGACCGAATCAGGGCGTGACGCGATCAGGAAAGTCTTCAGATTCGGCTCCTTCGGCGGCGCGATCAGCTGGATGGTTCAGGTCTCGTTTCATGCAGAAAAGATGAATCACCATCCTGAATGGTCCAACGTCTACAATCGGGTCGAGGTTTCTCTGACCACACATCATGCCGGCGGACTGACGGAAAAGGACATCAAGCTTGCAGGTGTCATGAACACCCTTTCGGAACGAAACCCGGCATAGTCCATTGCCGGCCGCGCGACAGGCGGTATCATCGCGTCGCTTGATCTATCGAGGATAGGGGAGGACTGAACATGGAGTATGTCATCACGATCACGCTCAACGTCTTCTACGGCATCATCATCTTTGGCGTAGCCTACCTGGCCAGCGGATGGGCTCGCTCGCGGCTGGTGGCGAGCGCGGAAAGATACGAGAAAATCGACCCAACGCTGTTCGGATTTCTCGGGCAAATCCTGCGCTATTCCATCCTCGCGATCGCATTCCTGTTCATCCTCAGCCGCTTCGGGATCGAGACGACCTCGCTCATTGCCATGCTCGGTGCCGCAGGTCTCGCGGTCGGCCTGGCGTTACAGGGGACGCTTTCGCACTTCGCCGCGGGCGTCATGCTCGTCGTTTTCCGACCGGTCAAGGTAGGCGACTACGTGGAAGTCGGCGGCAAGGGGGGTACGGTCCGGGAAATCACGCTGTTCACGACAGAACTGTCGACGCCCGACAATGCCCAGATCATAGTTCCGAACGGTGAGGTCTGGGCATCGTCGATCATCAACCACAGTTTCTACGCAACACGTCGGATCAGCCTGACGTTCGGCGTCGACTACAGTTCCGATCTCAAACAGGTCGAATCCGTGCTGCACGAGACAATCACTGCTGACGAGCGGGTCCATGAAAATCCGGAACCGTACATCAGGGTCGCCAACCTGAATACCAGTTCAATAGACTTTGTCGTCCGTGTCTGGTGCGATAGCGGCGATTTCTGGACCCTGAGGCACGATTTGACGCGCGCGGTAAAGGACGCGTTCTCCAGCAACGGAATCCAGATCCCGTTCCCTGCAATGACCCTGTACAGGTCAGATCAGGAAGCGGCGCCGGACAAGTGATCCAGCAAGGATTCGCCGGAAGAAACGTCGCAAACGCCGGGATTGTCTTCGCGATAGAGGCCTTGAATCCTGCCGTCCTCGACAAGCATGCTGCACCGGTGGGCGCGGTTGAGAAGGCCAGCCGCCGGAGCATTGAGTTCGATCCCCAATGCGCGCGTCAGTTCCGCCCCGGGATCGGCGAATACGCGAATCCCCGCTGAAGCGGCATCGGTCTCACGTGCCCAGGCATCTGCAACAAACGGATCATTGACCGTCACGCAGATGATTTCGTCAACGCCCTGCGCGCGAATGGCTTCCGAGTTCCGGATGAACCCCGGCATGTGCTGGTTGTGGCACGTCGGAGTAAACGCGCCGGGGACCGTGAAAATGACGGCCCGCTTGCCCCGGATCAGGTCTCCGAGACGCACTGTTTCCGGGCCGTCATCGCCCATGACGAACAGGTCGATATCGGCGATGCAGGCGTTTTCAGTTGATGTCATGTTCTCGTCCCTTCGTTTTCCGAATTTCGCTCCGCAACAATAACATTAAAGATGAACTCGGATCAGTTTCGTGGCATCAGTTGCGCTCGGAATCAACCGGCGGAGAGGCATTTATGTCACAAATTGTCGTCGTGGGCGCCGGACAGGCCGGTGCCGCACTCGTTGCACGGCTTCGCGGGGCCGGGTTTGACGGTGGTATCACCCTGATCGGCGAGGAACCGGTCCCGCCGTACCAGCGGCCGCCGTTGTCGAAGGCATACCTGCTCGGCGAAATGCCCCTTGAACGCCTGTTCCTGCGACCCGAATCGTACTACGCCGAGCAGGACATCCGATTGCTGACCGATAGCAGGGTTTCGGCGATCGATCCGGAGGCGAAGACGGTTGCGCTCGATTCCGGGTCAATCGGCTATGACCAGCTGGCACTGACCACAGGGGCGATCCCCCGGATGCTCCCTGAGTCCGCAGGAGGTCTGCTGGGTGGTGTTTATCCCGTCAGGACGCTTGCAGATGTCGACGCGATGGCGCCGAAATTCGTGAAAGGCGCATCGGCACTCGTGGTTGGGGGCGGTTACATCGGCCTCGAGGCCGCCGCCGCCGCCGCCAAACGCGGGCTCCACGTTACGGTCGTCGAAGTCGCCGATCGCATTCTTCAGCGCGTCGCCGCCAGGGAGACATCGAACTACATCCGGAGACTTCACCAGACGCATGGCGTGGACATTCGTGAACGGATCGGCATTCAGCGCCTGGTCGGCAACGCAAGCGTCGAGTTCGCGGAACTCACGGACGGGTCACGAATCCGGGCAGACTTTGTCGTCATCGGTGTGGGAATTCTTCCGAACACCGAATTGGCAGCGGCAGCCGGAATCGAAATCGACAATGGCATCAAGACCGATGCCCTCGGACAGACTTCGGTTCAAGGCATCTGGGCGGCCGGAGACTGTGCCTCGTTTCCATATCGTGGCAATCGGATTCGGCTGGAGAGCGTTCAGAACGCGATCGACCAGGCGGAAACGGTTGCCATCAACATGCTCGGCCGCGAAACTCCCTACGATCCGACGCCCTGGTTCTGGTCTGACCAGTACGACCTCAAGTTGCAGATCGCCGGATTGAACACGGGGCATACGGAAATCGTCTCGAGGATCAGTGACGACGGGTCTCGCGTGTCGTTCTGGTACTTCGGGTCAAGCCGCCTCCTGGCAGTGGATGCAATGAACGATCCCATATCATATATGGTCGGGAGGCGTCTCATCGAGGCGGGCAAGACCCCGAACCGGGAAACCATATCCGACCCCAACAGTAAACTGAAAGCCTTGCTGCGGTGAAAATCGTCGGCGGGCGGTTCCGTGGAACGCAACTGGCGAGCCTGTCTAAACCGGGCGCGGGAAACCGCCGGACAGGAATCAGGCCGACCACCGGCAGAGTCCGGGAGAACATGTTCAACCTGTTGTTGAACAGTCGCCTCGGGGATTGCATTGCCGGGGTTCGCGTTCTGGACGCCTTTGCTGGGTCGGGTGCGCTGGGACTCGAAGCGCTGTCACGCGGCGCGGCTTCTGTTCACTTCATCGACAATGACCCGGGAGCGTGTGAAGTGATCCGCCGGAACATCGGGCGTCTCCGCGAACCTGTTGTGACCCGATGTCTCCAGAGAGACGCGCTCGCCCTTGGCCCCTGCCCCTGGCGTCCGTTTGACCTGGTGTTTCTCGACCCTCCTTATCGTCATGATCTGGGATTCCGCATGCTCAGCCATTCGTCCGGGAACGGCTGGCTCGCAGATGGCGCGGTTGTTGTCTGGGAGGAAGCGGAACGGCAGGAAAACCCGAAGGGATTCGAGACTCTGGACATCAGGAAATACGGCAGCTGCCACATCCACCTGCTTCGGTGGCCCGGCGCAGGAGCGAACAAAAACCAGGCCGGAACCAGCCTGAACATGTCCACCGGTCCCTCGGCCGGGCATCCTGACTGAACTCCGTGACATGCGAATCGTGGTTCCTTTCAATTCGGGGTGGGTTTTCCATGAAGGAAACGACCGATCCCTGCAGTCCGGGCTGAAGCCCGGAAAGGAAGTCGAACTTCCGCACAATGCGGTGGATCTCCCGTACGGCTACCTGGACGAAACCAGCTTCCAGAGGCCATTCACCTACCAGAAATCGTTGCATTGGAGACCGGAGTTCGAAGACCGGCAGGTTTCGCTGGTCTTCGATGGCGTCATGGCCGATTCTGTCGTCTTTCTGAACGGCCGGAGAATCCACGCGCATCCCGACGGCTACACGCCTTTCGAGGTCAGGCTTACGGATTACCTCCATCGTGGCGAAAACCTGCTGTGCGTCAGGATTGATGGCTCCGAAAACCCGGGAATCCCACCCTTTGGCGGCCAGATCGACTATCTCGCCTATGCGGGAATATACCGGGATGCCTGGTTGAAATGCACCGCACCCGTCTCCATTGAACGGGTCCGTGTCGAGACCTGCGAGCTACCGGACTCGGCGTTTTCGGCTTCGGTTCGCTGCGACATCCGGAACAGCGAACGGGCCAATGAGCCGATTGCCCTAACCGCGACCCTGCGGTCCCCGGACGGAACGGTGATTTCGCAATGCGAAGCCAATGCGACCTCCCGGGATGATTCCGTGACCCTGTCGTTCGGAGATCTTCGGAAGATTTCACGTTGGGATCTTCGAACCCCGGTTCTCTATTCGATCGATGTCCGCCTCGAATGCATGGGGCGTCACGACCAGTTGGCCACTCGCTTCGGATTTCGAACGGCAGAGTTCAGGCCGGAGGGGTTTTTCCTCAATGGTCGGAGGGTGACGCTGAGAGGCCTCAACCGTCACCAGTCGTTGCCATACATCGGTTACGCTGCCGGCCGCCGCGCCCAGGAGCGCGACGCGGAGCTTCTGAAGCACGCGTTGAGGTGCAACCTCGTACGAACCTCCCACTATCCTCAATCGCCATGGTTTCTCGATCACTGTGATCGAATCGGTCTGCTCGTTTTCGAGGAAATTCCGGGGTGGCAGCACATCGGCGGGGCTGACTGGAAACACCGGTCACTCGACAACCTTCGGTCCATGATCCGGAGGGACTGGAACCATCCTTCGATCGTCTTGTGGGGGACGAGGATCAACGAGTCACCAGACGATCACGAATTTTACGTCCGGTCCAACGACCTAGCGCGCGCGCTCGACCCCTCGCGCCAAACGGGCGGTGTCAGGAATTTCACGTGCAGCGAGTTCCTGGAAGATGTCTACACGATGAACGACTTTGTTCTTGGCTCGGAGGGAAGTTCGGCTGCGCCGTTGCCCGGAGGCAATCGACCCAGGACGGCGTTGCGGCCTCCCAGGGACGTGACCGGATTCGATCGGGACGTGCCGTACCTGGTGACCGAATTCAATGGCCACATGTTTCCGACCAAGCGAACAGACCCCGAAGAACGGCAAGTCGAGCACGTCCTGCGCCATCTTGAGGTCCTCGATGCGGCATACGGTTCGGCCAACATCAGCGGGTGTGTCGGCTGGTGCATGGCGGACTACAACACCCACAAGGATTTCGGATCTGGTGATCGCATCTGTCATCACGGCGTACTCGACATGTTTCGCGAACCGAAACCTGCCGCCTTTGCCTACGCAAGCCAGGGCGATCCGGGCGACGGGGTCGTCATGAAGCCGGTCACGTGCTGGGCGCGCGGCGAACGCAGCATCGGCGGCTCACTCCCGCTGGTCGTGCTGACCAACTGTGACGCGGTGGAGTTTCGCCTCGGAGGCGGCCCCGTGCGAACGGTGTTGCCCGATCGATCCCGGTTCCCGAACTTGCCGCATCCTCCGGTGATAATCGATCACAGGCACGTTTCTCCAGGCGACCTCGATCGCTGGGGCATGGCCTGGTACGATCTGTTCCTGACGGGCATCCTGGATGGGCAGCCGGTTCAACAGCTTCACCTTGTTGCCAACCCGCTACCGACCTTCCTCGGGATCACCCCGGATTCCGATGAACTGCTGGCGTCGGAAAAGGACCTGGTGCGGGTTGTTGTCCGCGTTCTTGACCAGGCCGGCAATATCCTCGTTCATTTCAACGAGCCCTTGTCGATCCGTGTCACGGGAGCGGCACGCCTCGTCGGGCCCGGGATTCTTCCGTTTCGGGGAGGGTCCGCTGTTTTCTGGTTGGAATCGACGGGAAAAACCGGAACTGTTCTTGTCGAAACCCGAACGCTCGGGTTCGACAAGGCCGAAGCCCGGCTTCGTGCAACAGGGAGGCCCGAACGCAGCCGTTGAACTTGTTGATGGCGGCGGATTCGGTCTCCGCTTCCAAGGCAACGGGCGAAAGCCCTTGACAGGCAGTTCGGGCGAAAGTGGAGTCCAGACTGATGAACCAGATCAAGAGAAACTCGCTGGACGTCGCCTTCCAGGCCGATCCGATCGAAACCATGGACATCACGAGCGACACGACGTTTCGATTGATGGAGGAAGCCCGGGACCGCGGCTACCGCGTATTTCACTATTTGCCGGAGCAGTTGCGATACCGGAATGGCAAGGTCGAGGCATCGGGCAGCTACGTGTCGGTTGACCGGAAGCTGAAGGAACGCTTCACGGCGGATCGGGTGCAATTGATCGATCTCGGGTCGGTGGACGTTGTCTGGCTGCGCCAGGATCCTCCTTTCGACATGTCCTACGTGACCACCACGCATCTTCTTGAACTGGTCTCCGACAAAACCCTGGTCGTCAATGACCCCAAGTGGGTAAGAAATTTCCCCGAAAAACTGCTGGTTCTTCGCTTTCCGGAGCTGACTCCACCAACATTGATTACGCGTGACATGGCGAGCATTCGCTCATTTCGGAAAGAATATCACGACATTATCGTGAAACCGCTCTTTGGAAACGGGGGGGCTGGCGTGTTTCACCTGACTCCGGAAGACCCGAACCTGGGCTCACTTTGCGAAATGTTTCTTGACGCGTCGCGGGAGCCCCTGATCATCCAGGAATTTGTTCCTGAAGTTACCGAGGGTGACAAGAGAATCTTCATCATTGGCGGAGAACCCGCGGGTGCGATCAACCGGATTCCCGCGAAAGGTGAGGCCAGATCCAACCTCCACGTCGGCGGCATTCCCGTGCAGGCGAGCCTCAACGACCGGGACAAGGAGATTTGTGCGGCCATCGGGCCCTTGCTCAGGGAGCACGGTCAAGTCTTCGTGGGAATTGATGTCATTGGCGGATGGTTGACGGAGATCAACCTCACGTCGCCAACCGGAATTCCCCAGTTGGAGCAATTCGAGGGGACCAATGCAGCCGCCCTGATTTGGGATACCGTCGAAACACAACTGGCCGGGTAATTGTCAAACCTTGGCCAATCGCGTCACGGCCGGTGGTTGACGCAGCGAACTCTCCACAAGCCCGGCTCGGGACGTCCGTTCCCAAGGTGCTCAAGACAGGTGACGGAAAGGGTGCCGACCTGGAATTTCGTCGCGACGGAAGGACTCATTCCCGTGGTGTGTTGCAACTGGGCCACGATGACGCCGAAATGTGACACCGCGACGATGTTTTTCCCCTCGTGGGCTTGGCTGAGGCGATGAACCACATCCGAGGACCGGGCGCGGACCTGGTTCCAGCTCTCTCCCCCGGGAGGAGCGACATCCCCCGGCGACCGCCAGTATTCCATCGCCAACTCCCGGTCGGCGCCTTCAAGGTCGTTCGGAGCCAGCCTTTCCCAAAGCCCGAAGTTCGCCTCGCGCAAGTCAGGTTCATTCCGCAAGCGCGTTCGCCCGCCTTGTATGGCATCGGCGGTCGTCGACGCACGCCGCAAGGTCGATGCAACGACAATCGCGTCCGCAGGCAAGTACCCTTGCAAGCGATCGAGGGAATCCCTGTCCGACAGGTCAGCCGGGTAATCGGTCCAGCCATATAATGTCTTCACATGCGTCGGCCCGTGACGCACCCACCACCACGTCGTCATTTGCCCTCACCGTAATCCTTCAAGTTCGCCTTTCAACACCAATGGAATTCCCGCGGTTACGTGAACCACAAGGTCGGAATTCGCGGCGACGAGTTGATTCATTTCGCCGTGTATGTCCCGGAACCGTCGGCCGAGCGGGTCAGCCGGCACGATTCCCCCGCTGACATCGTCCGAGACACAGATCAGGGGGCTGCGATGGTTCGTCAAGACGTCATTCAGTGAGGCGATCGCAGACCGAACCTCCCGGTCGCTTGCACCACTGAGGAGACGGTCGGTCGTCCACATGGTCAGGGAATCGACGAGGATCACATTGTCGCCGTGCCTCCCTGCTAGCCCAGCCAGTGTTTCCAGCAGATCTCCTTCCGCCGTTTCAATCGTCGTCCACTCGGGTCCGCGCCGCAACCGATGTCGTTCAATCCGCAGACGCATTTCCTCGTCCTGCGATGACGCTGTCGCCACGTAGACAGGATTCGGGCCAGCCATCAGCGCCCGGCGTTCCGCAAACCGGGACTTACCCGATGCGCCGCCGCCGAGTACAAACGTGAGTCCTGGCAATCGCGTTGTCATCGGCTCAGGCCCAGCAGGTCAGGTCCAACAAGGCGGAACAAGAGTATCCCAGGCATCCCGCCTTGACTGCGGAAAAGCGGTAATACCTTGTCAGGCGTTCTCGCCGTCTTTACATCACGAACAGACGCATTGACACCCGGGATACTCCCATGCTCGCTGGCCGTCGTATTCTCCTGATCATCGGCGGAGGGATCGCCGCCTACAAGTCACTCGAACTGATCAGGCGACTCAAGGAATACGGAACCGAGGTTCTTCCGGTCATGACGGAGGCGGCCGAGGAGTTCGTCACGCCACTTTCGGTTTCGGCCCTCGCCGGCCATCGCGTCTACCGGGATCTGTTCGATCTCGTTGACGAAGCCGAGATGGGCCATATTCAGCTGTCACGAACGTCCGACCTCATCGTCGTTGCCCCGGCCACCGCCAATCTCATCGGAAGAATGGCCAACGGAATCGCCACCGACCTTGCGTCAACGATTCTCCTCGCGACCGACAAGGAAGTTCTGGTCGCTCCCGCGATGAACGTCCGCATGTGGGGTCACCCTTCGACATCGCGAAACCTCAAGACCCTCATGAGCGACGGGGTTCGCACCGTCGGGCCGAACGAGGGCGACATGGCATGCGGTGAACACGGCGCGGGCAGGATGGCCGAGCCCGATCAAATCATCTCTGCAATCGAGGCTGCCCTGGCGGCCGGCCCCTTGAGCGGCATGCATGTCGTGGTCACGTCAGGTCCGACCCACGAACCGATCGATCCTGTGCGCTACCTGGGCAACCGGTCCTCCGGAAATCAGGGGACAGCCATAGCAGACGCACTGAGCGCCGCGGGCGCGCGCGTGACCTTCGTCACGGGACCGGCGACAAGTCGCGAGCCCGGCGGCTGCCATGTCGTTCAGGTCCAGACGGCCATCCAGATGAAAGAGGCTGTCGAAAACGCGCTGCCGGCTGACGCCGCCGTCATGGTAGCGGCAGTTGCGGACTGGCGCGTCCGGCGTGTCTCTAACGCCAAGATCAGCAAGACGGCAAATGACGGGCCGTCCGGAAGACCGGGAGGCGGCACGAATGGCCTCGAGCTCGAACTCGTTGAAAACCCGGACATTCTTGCAATGGTCTCGAACTCACCTGATTACAGACCACGCATTGTTGTCGGGTTCGCGGCCGAAACGCACGATGTGATCGAACGAGCCAGGGCGAAACGAAGGCGTAAGGGGTGCGACTGGATTATCGCCAACGACGTGAACACGGAAACGGGGAACATGGGCGGCGGCGACAACCAGGTCATCCTGGTTTCCGAAACCCAAGTCGAGGAATGGCCACGGATGTCGAAGGTCGATGTTGCCCAGCGCCTCGTCAAACGATTGACCGAGGCCTTGACCGGTTGACATGTCCCGGGTCACTGTCAGGATCACGTTTTCGGAAGGCGCGGACCCGGGGCTGGGTTTGCCGGCTCCGGCGACAGACGGGGCGGCCGGCCTCGACCTCAGGGCCAATCTGCAGGAAGAAGTTCGTCGTGCCGGGATCACGCTGGAGACGGGCGCGTACCGGATGATCCCTTGTGGAATCCGGATGGCGTTACCGAGGGGTTTCGAAGCGCAGATCCGGCCGCGGTCGGGGCTCGCAAGCAAACACGGGGTTTCGGTCCTGAACGGACCGGGCACGATAGACTCCGATTACCGTGGCGAAATCAACGTCATTCTGATCAATCACGGCGACCACTCATTCCACGTTCGCCACGGCGACAGGATTGCCCAGATGATCGTTGCACCGGTGACGTCTCTGCAGTGGAAAGTGACAGAGCCGGGGGAAGTGACAGAGCCGGGGGAAGGAACCGGGCGTGGTCACCGCGGCTTCGGCTCGACCGGAACATCGTGACCGAAGAACACGCAGACTTCGCGACCTGGCGCCGCTGCGACAGCGAGCCTCGGTCCTCTTCGTCCATTACGAATGACGGCGCGCGGATACCTCCGCCTTGCGGATTCATCGGCAACGCCGCCTCGTCCATGGTAACGCAATGATGCGGACGCCGAACGCGCCCGATGGCTCGGCCAAGGCCAAGGATGCCGCACGTCCGGCCCCGATGACCGACTCCGAACTCGAACGATACGCACGTCACATCGTGCTTCGCGAGATCGGCGGCGCCGGGCAAAACAGGCTCCGTGCGGCGAAGGTCCTGGTCGTCGGCGCCGGCGGCCTGGGCTCGCCGGTACTTGAGTATCTTGCTGCGGCAGGCGTCGGTACCATCAGCATCGTTGACCATGATGTTGTCAGTCTGTCGAATCTCCAGCGACAGGTCCTCTTCGACGAGCAGCACCTTGGCCAGGCCAAGGTCGCCGCGGCAAAGGAAAGGCTCCACCGGCTGAACCCCGGGGTTTCGGTTACACCTGTTCAGATGCGCCTGGACAGCGCCAACGCCGACGAATTGCTTCGACACCATGACCTGGTCCTTGACGGAACAGACAGTTTTCGTGTGCGGCAGATCGTCAACCGGGCAGCCGTGTCGCTCGGAATTCCGTTGGTTTCGGGCGCGATCAGTCAGTGGGAAGGCCAGGTTACAGTTTTTTCAGTGGCGGACGGCACCCCCTGCTATGCCTGCGTGTTTCCGAACGCGCCCGCGCCCGGTGTCGCGCCAAGTTGTGCCGAGGCAGGAGTAATCGGTGCCTTGCCGGGGATCATCGGGTCGATGATGGCATCGGAGGCGATCAAGGTCATCACCGGAGCAGGCGAAGCCCTGATGGGACACCTGCTGATGTACGACGCGCTTCAGGGCGAATGCCGCAAGATCAGGCTCATGCGCCGGCATGATTGCGAGGTGTGCGGCGAAGCACCGGGGTCGGCGAACACACGCTCGCCAGGAAAACCGGGAGGGCAGAACCAATGAAATTCGCAACCGGCGCTGAACTCGATAGCAAGCTTGACTGGATCACCTCGGCGCCCCGGGAAGCTTCAGTGGATCTGCTTTGTCACCGCCCCGGGTTTTCCGAGCGCAGTTTCCCTGACAGACTGACCCTGACGGTGGCAGCCGGGATAGAAGACGAACGGTGGCTCAAACATCCCTGGGTCAAATTGCCCGACGGAAGTCCCGACCCGAGGATTCAGGTGAGCATACTTTCGAAACGCGTCCTCGATTCCATCTGGACGGACCGGGTTAATGTCATCCATCCGGGCGACACGATGATTGCAGACATCGACCTTTCGGAAAGCAACTTCCCGGTCGGCAGCCGGATTACCGCGGGAACGGCGGTCCTGGAGGTGTCAGATCTGTTCAACAATGCCTGTGCAAAATGGAAGGTCCGGTATGGGGACGAATCCTATCAGTGGCTCAACCGCCCCGAGTACAGGCATTTTCGCCTCCGTGGAATCCTCTGCAAGATTGTCGGTGACGGCGTCGTTTCTGTTGGAGACGTTCTGAGGAAGGCTTGACCGCCGATACCTTTCCTTCGGAAGTGGCGGAGCCACCGCAAGTATCAATCAGCCAGAGCCGTCCTGGGATCCGAACAGGTGACGGTCACGTGAATTCCGGTCCCGGAAGCCCCGTGACAAGTGGGTCAGCCGACCCTCCACCTGCCTCCCGGGAACGCGCCGGGAGCCCGCGCTTCTTTCCGGCCGCCGACACGAAAAACACTGACGAACACATTGGCCCGTACCCTCTCCCCGAATGAGTGAGGTGTCCGTTACAAAAGGTGACCTTCGGACAGACGCTGACCGCGACCCCGCTGGAGGCTTCCGGAATCACGGCGCCATCGCCGATCGCCATCAATCATGGCAGAAAACAAACATCACTGTCGTATTGTCAACAAATGCGGGCTGGAAGGGCAAGGCAAATCCGTTCTCCGGATTTTTTTCTTTACCTGCATTGACATGACTATTGGAGGTGGACTCTCCCGCAGCACCGGTCTACAGTCAGCCATGGGTGATTCGCGGCAAGGCGGTATGGATCGAAAGCGTGGTGGATCTTTCCCAAGTGTCATTGGAGATGGTGACGAAGGTGGACGAGGCCCGCTTTCGCGCCTTGATGCAGGAGCATCATTTCCTCGGCGACGCCCAGCCGAGAGGCGAGACCATACGCTATGTCGCCCACTGTGGGGGACGCTGGCTGGCGCTGGCGATGTTTTCGGCATCTGCGTTGCTCTGCGCGGCGCGGGATGACTGGATCGGCTGGGAGCGTGGCAGCCAGTTCAGCCGCCTTCACCTTGTCACCAACAATTCGCGGTTCCTGGTTCTGCCCGGCGGGGTGCCGAACCTCGGCTCACGGGTGCTGTCGCTGTGCGCACGGCGCCTGGTGCGGGACTGGCCGCTCCGCTTCGGCCACGAAGTCCTGCTCATGGAGACGTTCGTGGATCCTGCTCATCACCGGGGCACGGTCTACCGCGCCGCCAACTGGCTCTGTGTCGGGCACACCCGGGGCTTCGGCCGCCTGGGCAGCGGCTACATCACCCACGACCGGCCCAAGCTTGTCTTTCTCTATCCACTGCGCCGGGATGCGCGCCGCCGGCTGAGGACGGCCCACCTTGATCCCGGCCTGCACAAGGGAGTTCCGAAGATGACACTCACCGCCGCGCAGATGCGCTCCCTGCCCGATTACTTCCGGCAGGTGGAGGATCCGCGACGCAGGCAGGGGCGGCGGCACGCCCTGCCATCGGTGCTCTCGCTCGCCACCGCCGCGACACTCGCCGGCATGCGCGGCTACAAGGAGATCTCGGAGTGGGTCGAGGACCAGAGCCAGGCGGTTCTGGCGTATTTCAGGCCGCGCTTCGACCAGGGCCGGTACATCCCGCCGAGCAGGACGATCATCCGCGACGTGCTGGTCCGGGTGTGCCCGGACCAGTTCGACGCCGCCCTGCGGCAATGGAACGAAGACCACGGCGGCCCCGACAGTGCCCTGGCCATCGACGGCAAGACCATGCGCGGCGCCGTCGATGCCGATGGCGTGCAGACCCATGTCATGGGCGTTGTCGGCCACGACAGCAGGAAATCCTACGCCAAAAAAAAGTCGGAATGAGGCCGGGGGCGGACGACGAGGAGAAACGCACCAACGAAATCGGCACAGCCATCCCCCTGCTCGACATGCTGCCCGACATCAGCGGCCGCACCATCACCGCCGATGCCATGTTGGCGCAGCGGAAACTGGCCACCTACCTCCTCGACCGCGGCGCAGACTACGCCTTCACCGTCAAGGGCAACCAGAAGACCCTGCTCTCTGATATCAGCCTGACGCTCGATGAGATCATGGCCAGCCGTGCGCCTGACTTCGTCGAGCCCGAGTGCAAGCCCGACCACGGACGCAAGGAGAAACGCTCCATATGGGTCTCAAGTGAATTGAACGACTACGCCGACTTTCCCGGCACAGGCCAGGTCTTCGCGGTCCACCGCGAAACCCTTGAGATCAAGACCGGGAAACAGTCGAAGGAGACGGCCTACTGCATCACCAGCCTGACCGAGGACAGGGCAACACCCGAGCGCCTGCTCTGCCTCAATCGCGGGCACTGGGGGATCGAGGCCAACCACCACATCCTCGACATGACCTTCGACGAGGACCGAAGCCGCATCCGCACCGGCCACGGCCCGGCGAACGCCACGCTGCTCCGGCGCTTCGCCATCGGCCTGATCAAGACGTCCAGCGACAATGTCGCCGAGACCACGCGCAGACTGGCCCGAAAACCCAGGCGGGTCCTGGACATGCTGAAATTGACAGGCAACACCCGCCCGCGCACGGCGTTCGGCTGAAGACCCACCACACCCGCGCCTGAGTTGCCTATCCTGTCTCCACCCTCGAAGACGGGGGTGAACAGGCATGTCCGGCAATCGCCAAATCGCCGGAAACGCCACCGGGAAACAGCCCCGGGCGCAGAATCATGTGCCGTGGGGCCTTGTCCGGGGTCGATGTGACGTCACCTAACGTGAAAAAGGGCGCAACGGTGAAATGCGAAAGACAATCGCGTCAAACCCGCATACCGGCAAAAAAACAGAACAGATTCACCCTGGCTGGAAGGGTGACAAGACCTGATCGATGGTCGCGCCCTGTCACATTGAAGTTCGCGACAGGCGCTTCCCGCTGGTCTTTTCGAAAAAGTGGAAGTCGGTCGGATCAGCATATAACTGCCGGGTATCGCCCACAGCGAATTCCCGCCGGTTCCTGTCGAGGAAGACAATGGTTTCATCGTTTACGGAGGTCGAAAGCAGGGTTTCAGAACCCATGGGTTCGACGACGCGAATCCGGGAATCGCCGATGAGTATTCCTTGACCGTCGGTATTGATGTTTTCAGGCCTGATACCGAGCACGATACTCTGATCGTTGGCAACATGCGGTGCCGTGTCGCCAAAAGTGATCTCGGGACCACCCCTTGACCGGAAGTGACCATTCTCTGACAGAGTTCCCTCGACGACATTCATGGCCGGAGAACCTATGAACGAAGCCACGAACAGGGTCTGGGGCCGATAGTAGAGTTCCATTGGCAAGCCGACCTGTTCGATGCTGCCCTCGTTCATCACCACGATCCGGTCCGCCATGGTCATGGCTTCGACCTGGTCGTGCGTCACATAGATGATCGTCGTCTTGAGACGTTGGTGCATTTCCTTGATCTCGGCCCGCATCTGTACGCGCAACTTGGCGTCCAGGTTCGATAGCGGCTCGTCGAACAGAAACAGCTTTGGATTTCGCACGATCGCACGGCCCATCGCAACGCGCTGTCTTTGCCCCCCTGACAACTGGGCAGGTTTGCGATCGAGAAGAGGTTCCAGGGCGAGAACCTCCGCGGCTATGGCGACCTTTTCGGCAATTTCGTTCTTGGCCCTTCTGGCGAGTTTCAGGGAAAACGCCATGTTCTTTCGGACCGTCATGTGCGGGTAGAGCGCATAGGACTGGAAAACCATGGCAATATTGCGTTCGCGCGCCGGCAGCTTGTTGATGATCACGTCATCCAAGATCACCTCACCGGATGTGATGTTTTCCAGCCCGGCAATCATGCGCAGCAATGTGGATTTTCCACAGCCCGACGGGCCAACGAGTATCACGAACTCGCCGTCAGAAATATCCAGCGAAACACCGTGAACGACTTCCAAGGATCCGAATGATTTCCTCAAGTTTCGAATCTTGACCGACGACATTCTCCTGGCGGTCCCTCTTCTGTGCGGCTTGTCTGGCGGAAGCTACCTTCCGCCCCCCGTAATCTCGGCGACACCGTCAAAAAAGCGCTTCTTTTCCGGTGTATTGATACGCCAGTTGACCGGGGGTGATTGGAATCCGTCCCTGTAGTTGTTGTCACCTTGGTCGTAGTAACCCCAAGGGGCATATTCCTCTACCGCGGCAAACAGGTTTTCGACAGATATGGAGTCCTCGTTGATGACAACCGGCATCGGGCGAGCCTTGTATGCTGCCATCTGGCGCACACCCTGGACGACCTGGCGCGTCCCCTGCGTGTCGTGCCGGTTGGTGTGGACAAGCGCGTAGTCCGAAACCTCCAGCGCCGCCTCCGTGGGTATTCCCTTCGCAATACTTCCATGGAATGAACCGCCAGTGAATGACGTGGAAACGATCAAACGACGCCCATCCCTTTCCTCCTTGCGGGACAATTCGATCAGTTCATGGACCCGCGGTGGCTTCAGAATTTCATGCACATAGATGGGAACGTCACTCTCGTTGTTGATTTCGACCAGGATGTTCTCCAAGCCCGTATCGAGCAGCCACCGGCTCGCATTTCCTGTTCCGCGCCTGACTGCTTCCTCGCTGACCAGGAACTTGTCCTGGCCAAAGTAATAGAATCCAACAATCACGATCATTCCCAGTTCGTCGGCCGCTTCAAGAAGGCGCAGAAGCCTGTCCATATGGGCTGGCTTCAGTTCGCCCTCAGGGTCGATCGCGGAATTGACCCACGGCTGGACTCGCTCGGTTTTCGTGATCGGCATGCCGCCCTGAAGATTCACGGAAACCGCCGTGCAACCGTGGGCGAGGTAGTCAGGCATTGCCGCGATGAACTCGTCGACGTTGCGCTCCGGGTCCCATTTGCCGGTGTCCGGATACGCCCAGTTCTCCACAGTTTCAGGGTTTTCGTCGTCAAAAATAGCCTGCACCATCCTGCAATTGAACAGCAGCCCTTCGACCGATTTGCCCTTGTACGTGCGGCCCTGGTGAAGCGGCACTCCGTTGATCAGAAACTTCTGACCGTCAATCGAAATTCTTGTCATCATTTCACCCCGTGTTTTTATCAGGCCTTCACTGCGCCGGCAGTCAAACCGCCGACGAGCCAGCGTTGAACAAAGAAAAAGAGAATGAGGGCTGGCAGCGTCGAGACCACGCAGGCAGCCATGAAGGCGTTCTGGTACTCGGTGGAGCCGCCCTCGGTCGCGAATTCACCGATACCCACCTGTATTGTTTTCATTTCACCGGAACTCAATAACAGGCTCGCCCAAAGAAAATCGTTCCATGCGTTGAGGAAAGTGAAGATGGTCACCGCGGCTATGCCTGGCAGGGAAATGGGAAGGATGACCCTCCAAAACGCGCTGAAGTGGGTGCATCCGTCCATCATTGCGGCCTCTTCCAGCTCAGGTGGACAGCTTGTCTGGAAGTAGCCGCGCAGCAAAAGAACCGCGAAGGGGACCGAAAATCCGACATAGGCAAATATCAGCCCGAAATAGGTGTTCAACATCCCCATGCTCTGGATCAGGAAGTACACCGGAAACACCCGCGTGATGGGCGGGACGAGTTGCGTGATCAGGATCAGTGCCAGGATCAGCGTGGCACCCGGAAAGCGGAATCTGGCAAGTACATAGGCGGCCGTGCAAGAAATTCCGCTCGCGACAAATGCCGTTACTGCCGAGACAAAGAGCGAGTTGAAGATGTAGCGCCACATCGGGATCAGGAGGCCGGCATTCTCATAGGGTTTCCATGTGACGTCGGAGGGCAGCCATAGCGGCGGGATCCGCTGGATTTCATAATTCGATTGAAAAGAACTCTTGATCATCCAGAAAACCGGCAGCAGGAGATAGACCAACATCATCGCAAGAGCGACGTAGATGACGGCCCTGGTGATTGCGTCGCTCGTACCGGTCCGGGATCTGGCGACCGGGAATTCGACCGCAACCGTCACCGCAGATCATCCCTCGATTGCGCCCACAGGTAGAAGATGCAGATCACGCTGGTCATCATCAGAATGACGCCGCTTGCCGCCGCGGCCACGTCAAACTTGAAGAACAGGAACCCCTGGTTGTACGCATAGACCGCCATCACGTTGGTCAGGTTCCTGGGTCCTCCCCCGGTCATGATGAAGTTCATCTCGAAATGGCCTATTCCGCCCATGAACAGGAGGGCAAGCAGGATGAGCAGGACCGGCTTGAGCGTCGGCAACGTCACGTGGAAGAATTTCTGAACGATGTTGGCGCCGTCGATTTCAGCGGCCTCGTAGTAATCCTTCGGAACGGACTGCAATCCGGCCAGAAGAAAAATGATGATGAACGGCAGGCCGTTCCAGACGCGTACAGCCACAATTGCCATCATGGGGAGGCTGATCGGTCCCCAGGTCCGGGAATCCGTCATGAAGCGAATGTTCGAATCTATCCAGCCGACATCGCGCAACAGCGCGTTTATTGGGCTCAGGTCGGTGTTCAGCAGCCAGATCCAGATCACGGACGCGACGGCCGGCGGCACGAACCACGGAACCAGGATCAGCGTACGCACGACCGAGAGGCCCCGGAACTTGACATTGATGACCTGCGCCAGAAACAGCCCCATCACAACGGAAATCGCAACGGCGAGCACCGTGAACAGGATGGTCTGCATGACTGTCTGAACAAATCTCTCGTCCGCAAAAACCGTGAAGTAGTTTCGCAGGCCGACCCAATGGGAGCCCCGCTCCTGGACGTTCAGGAGGTCATAGCTGCGAAAACTGATGAACATGGAGGCAAGCATCGGGTAGATGCCAAGCAACAGAGTGACAACGAGTGCAGGCGCCACCATGATGTAACAAAAGAGGTTTTTTTCATTCATCCGGCGGTCGCGGCCCGATCTTGGGTTGGCTGGTCGCGCTTAGCAATATCATACGGGGGAACCCGTAAAGCTCCCCCGTTATAGTCAGGCCCGGCAAGAATGCTACGCCTATCGAGTCAGTTCGGCCTGCATGCGCTCCTGCGCCTTTGCAATGGCGGCATCCATGTCCTTCTGCAGAATGATGGTGTCATACATCAGGTCGTAAAGAACGGCACCGGGCTTCGGAGTGGCAATGCTGCTCCAGGCCGGAGCGGGATGCTGAGACGTGTGCGCATCTTCGAGCGCTTGTCCCACGACTACCTTCCATGGTCGATCCGACCAGAACTCAGAACTCATTACCGCGGGTTTCGTTCCGACCGCACCAGAGGCTGCCGACAACTTCAGCATGTTCTCGTCGCGGCTCAGGTACTTCATCCATTCCACGCACTCCTTGACGTTCTCCGAACCGCGCAGGATGCCGATATAACCCGCGCCACTGAAGCTGGCGCGATTATCGGGTCCCATTGCGCTCCTTGCCATGGCCCAGGTTCCGTCAATCTGGGGATACTCGCGGTCAAGGCGAACACCCCATGCCTGGTGACCACTTCCAATGATGCCGATCTTGCCATTCACGAAGAGCGGAAGGGCGTCGAAGCCCTGCTCCATGCTGTCTTCGTTGACGACTTTGTGCTCCCACATCAGATCACGCATGAAGGTCAGGGCAGCCCGCATCGCGTCATTGTCGATGGTCGCCGTCTTGCCGTCCTCGGTCATCATCTCGCCACCGGCCTGCCAATAGTAAGGCAGGAGCCAGGAAACGACATTTCCGGCGGAACCGTAGGCAAATCCCCAGCGTTCAATGTTGCCGTTTTCGTCCCGAAGCGTCATTTTCTTCGCGTATTCGATGATCTCGTCCCAAGTGTCCGGAGGCCCGGTAATTCCGACTTCGGCCGCGACATCCGTCCGGTAAATCATCGCGCGAATATCGCCGCGCCAGGGAATTCCGTAGAAGTCGCCCTGCCAGATCACATCGCGCAATGCGCCGGAATAGAAGTCGTCTTCCAGTGTCGGAAACTCGTCACGATACTCGTTGATCGGCATCGGGCCATACTGGTCTCCTCCGATGGCGGAAAACGAGTGCATCCAATACATGTCGGCGCAGTCCGGATGTGCCCCGCCCCTGGCCACCGTCAGCCAAGTCTGAAACGCGGCGTTCCATGGAACGACCTCGTGATTGACCTTGATGCCGCTCTCGGCTTCAAAACCCTCGATCAGCTCGGCAATCGTCGCGTTCCAGTTCAACTTGTCCGCGTAGTGCTGGGTCCAAAACTCGATCGTCTGGGATATTCCCGGACCGGCGAATACGAGGCCGGCCACCATGGCTACGACCGACGTAGTCAACTTATGCTTCTTCATGTTTTCTTCCTCCCTTTTTTGGAACCGCGCCGGATAACCCACGGTAGCCCGGACGGAACCTGGTCAAGTCCGATTTTCTTCATCGGCCTTCTTTTGCAGCAACACTATCGTCTTGCGAATGTGATCGATCATGGCCCGCTCTGCCTTGTCGGAATCGCGCGCATCCAAAGCATCGATGATTGCAATGTGTTCCGAGTACGTTTCAGCAGGTGATCGCAAGATCCCCTGCGATAGGGACATGCGCATGATCGTATGAACCGGTTCCAGCAACCTGCCGAGATTTCCCCCTGGAATCAGTTTCGTCAGGTATGTGTGAAACTCGACATCGACTTCGCGATACATTGCATCATCCCCTGTCTTCACTGCGTCCGAGACAGACGCCATGAGGGACCTGAGATAAATCGTGTGCTTGCGCTCGATCTTCGGTGCCAACAACCGGCAGATCAGCCCTTCCAGGACAGCCCTCATCTCGAAAACCTCGGCAATCTGCCGAAGGCCGAACTCGGAAACGGAGGCCTCTCCCCGCTTTGACATGCGAACGAAATTCTCGGCGTCCAGTTTTGCGATCGCCGCGCGCAGGGGCGTGCGACTTACTCCAAGTCGTGCCGACAAGTCTTCCTGTACGAGTTTCTCACCCGAAACAAACTCGCCTGACAGGATCATGTCGCGCAACCGGTGGTAGACATCTTCTTCAAGAGGTGTCGACATTGAAATTGACCGCAAATGGCCTGGCGTTAATCCAATGTATTCATTGTACACAATGAACGCGATGAACGCAACAACGCGCCAACGCAAGGGTGTAGCCCAATTTGGTTGATAGTTGCGATTCGCATTTGCTACGCTGTCGTTGCTGCGTGTCCGATAACGGCCGGGGAAACCGGCGGGTGGCGCGCTTGCAGAGGCAACGAGGCAGGGAGCGCGGAACATGGCGGAGGTCAAAAGGGATTGCGGGCACAGACATCCAGACACGGTGGCGTATCTGGAAGGCCTGGGTGAGGAAGGCGCGGCGGTGCTGCGCGAGCACGAGGGCGGATACACCCGTTACTGGCTGGAAGGCGGCGAGGTGCGGAGCTGCGACATCACGGAGGACGAGTTGCCTCTGGCGGGCTTCAGGCCGGACGGCGGGCCGCTTTCTGCATTGCTCGGGGCTGTGTCGGCGGAGTTCGGCCCGCAACTTCCGAGGCTGGCGGCGGACCTCGCATCGGGTGTTCCGGACCTGGATAGCGTGGAGCGGGTGCTCCGCGACAGTTCTCTCGGTGGCGGCGCGACGGCGCTGAAGATGCTGTTTGAACAGCTCGACAAGGCTCTGCCACCGCCGGAGTGCGCGAGCTGCGGCAAGCTTATGTGCCGGCGCCAGGCGAGGAAGAAGAAAGCCTGGCTCACCCGGCTTGGCCGGGTCGAGGTTGAGCGCAGCTACTATTATTGCCGATCGTGCGGCAATGGGTTCTTTCCGCTGGACCGGGCACTGGGCCTGGAAGGTGACACGCTCACACCGGGGATGTTGAGCGTCGTGGCCGAAACGACGCCGATGATGAGCTTTGATGCGGCGAGCCGCCACATCGCGAACCTTGCCGGGGTGAACGCCTCTTCGAGTTCGCTGCAGCGCTGGTCCCTGGCGCTCGGCGCGGAGGCGCTCCGGTTCGAACAGGAGGAGGTCGTGGAGGATAACCCCCTGGAATCGCGGATGTATCTTTCCATCGACGGGACCGGGGTGCCGATGCGAAAGGGTGACGTCGAAGGCATTGCCGGCAAGCAGGAGGACGGAAGCGCGAAGACCCGGGAAGCCAAGCTGGCGGTCATCTACACTGCCGAGGGGCGGGATCCGGAGACCGGCGCGGCGCTGAAGGACAAGGGCAGCGAGACGTCCAGTTGCCTCATCGACAGTGCGGCGGCGGCGCCGGGAAGCCGGGATCCCTCCGATTTCGCCATGCGCCTTGACCGCGAGGCGCTGCGCCGCGGCCTGCACGGCGTCGAAGAACTCGTCGTCATCTCGGACGGCGCAGAATGGATACGGAACACTTGCGAGGAGTTGTTCGGAGGCCGGAAGGTCACCTTCGTGCTCGATATTTTCCATGCCCTCGAATACGCCAGCGATGCGGTGAAGGCGATGTTCCCGGACAAGGCGGAGCGGGATCGGCGGTTCAAAGGGATCAAGGCGGACCTCGAGGCGGGCCGGGCCGCCAAGGTGATCCGGGAGCTCGAGCCCTTCAGCGGCAGGTACAAAGAGGTGGAGGCGTGCTGCCGCTACTATCGGAACAACATCGAACGGATGCGCTACGACCAATTCCGCGACCACGGCATGCAGATTGGATCGGGGGTCGTGGAAAGTGGCTGCAAGCGGTACGGGCTCCGACTGAAGTGCCCTGGCACCCGCTGGTCGGAGACAGGCGCCAACGCAATGCTGGCGCTCAAAAGCTGCGTCATGAATTTCAGGCTGCCTGACTTCCTCGACTGGCAGGCGAGGCAGGCCGTCGTTGCCTGACAACAAATTGGGCTACACCCCCAACGCAAGCCTCTTCGTCAAACTTGATCAACGCGCCTCTGCCGACTCGGACGGAATTGAACTCGAGCGCGCAAACACGCACGCTGACATCGTGTTCCACGGATAAATCGCCGGTCTTGCCCGTCCGCATACGTTGTCGCTATCGGCGTTGCGCCAACCGCGGCGTGGACCGTCCATGTCGAGACACCATTTCGCAGGAACGGGCAAGTGTTCCAGTACCTGTCGCGATTCACTCGTCGGGCCGCGATCGGAAACAGTCGTATTGTCACCATTGAAGGGCCGAAGTGTCTTCTCATCAGTTCGCCAGTCGGCCACCTGACTACGTCAGGGGTTCATTAGATCACGAATCCGGCCCTTGCATACTCCGGTGACGGCGTTCGGGTACCATCGGAGTTTCCACGCATGTGCGCAGTCCGCCGATCAGCCTCCCCTGGAGTCACAGGTGAAGTTCACCGCGGGCATAGGAAACGCTTTGCTCCAGCCACGCGTGCTCCCGTCGACGCACGGCAGCCATATCAGGACCTCTCGGCAGCCATTGCTCCAGTATCACACTCATGTCCGCGGGATACGGCGCGGCGTCCATGACCGCGCGACAATTCGTCCGCCCCTGACCGAGAGGGCAGCCGTGTATTGCAAATCCAACGCCATGGGGATCCGGAACGATGACATAATCCTTCAGATGCAAGTTGATTGCATGAGATGCCAGGATGCTGACCGTTTCCTCTGGCCATTCACCGGCACAAATCGAGTTCGCGACGTCCAGGCAGACCGCGACCTGATCGTCATCGATCGCCGCCAGAAGATCAACCAGTCGCCTGGATGGAAAGTTGAAGTGGTTCTCGATGGCTATGCGTATCCCGGCGTCCCTGGCCGACGGGAGGAGCAGCGCAAATTCAGCGGCAAGTTCGGAAATTGGCCGAGCGGCGTCCGGTCCATCCAGTGCAACCCTGAGGATCTTCGCGTCAAGGCGCCGACCGATCTCGATGTAGCGACCCATGTGATCCACATCAAATGGCTGAGCCCCCACCTCCAGAGCAATGCCGTCATCGGACGCCTGTCTGGCGAGCAAGTCCAAATCGGAATCCGGAAGCAGATGAAGTGGCAAATTGTCGGCGTACTGTACCACGCGAAGCCCGTGCCGTGACGCGACATCCAGAAGGTC
Source organism: Paracoccaceae bacterium (assembly GCA_963664045.2). GTDB lineage: Bacteria > Pseudomonadota > Alphaproteobacteria > Rhodobacterales > Rhodobacteraceae > JAPPHA01. The sequence goes on from CAXXGT010000014.1 coordinate 381,977, forward strand.
CAATGCCGTCATCGGGTGTTCCGGCGCAATCCCTTTGTGCCCGATCGACCAACGGAACGTGTAGGACCCCAAACCCAGGTTCACAGCAATGCCTTAATCAACTCTCGATAGCTCCTTGCCGGCACGCCACCCCGGATGGCTCCTTCGAGCGATTCTGCACCGATCTTGTCCTGGAGTTTGTCCAGGTTCTCCATGATCTCGAATGTTGCGGATATCGCTTCGGCGTTATCGCCGGATCGTGTGAAGACGTCGTATGCCACCCAGCCATCGTAGCCCAACCGGCGCAAGTAGAAGAGTGTCTCGAGCGTCTGCCAGAGATGAACCGAAGCCGGCAGCATGTCCCAGTCTGCTCCACGGTCATTGTCGTTAAAATGCACATAGAAGAGACGCCCGGCCTCGTGCGCCACAGCGACCTCTGCGGCCGGACACTCGCCCGCAATGAGCGCGTGGCCAACATCCATTGTGACACCGATGTTCTTCGCCCCGACGCGGTCGCAGAGGTGCAGCGTCTTGCCCATTGACGGCAGAATAATATGATTTCGGGACTCGTAAGCCTTGTATTCTATGCTGACCTTGATGTCTTCGCGGTGGGCCGCGGCCTGGCTGAACGCATCGATGGCCCACCTCCACTGCTGAATGTGATCAACCTGGAATGCGTAATCCCAACCATCAATCAGCGGACAAACCGTAATCATGTCCGAACCGAGATCTGCCGCAATGTCCATTGCGATCTTAAGGTATTGGACCGCCTCCGACCTGATTCCGGCATCTGGATTGGTTATTGACCCATTGCGAAACTTGTCTTCCGCCTTGACGTTGACATTGACCGCGGAGACGTCGAGACCGCTGGCCTTCATCGCGGCCACCCCTGACCCGTTGGCACCCAGATCCTGCGGATACACGGGTTCCACACCATGGGTGCGCGGAATCGTCTTCGCGATTTCCAGCCGTTGCTCGAATGACCGACTGGCTTGATACTGGTGAAATCGATCTCTGTAGGCACCTATCGTTCCGAGCAAAATCGAGTTTTTATAGGTCATGGATTTCCCAAGCTTGTTCTGAACTCAGACCCGTCCAGTGGGCAGTTGAACGCCGGAAGATTTCGGACGTGGTGACACAGTTAACGCGATCAACCACTCCAACTCTTCCCGGAATTATTTGTATTCTTTGTATACAATGTACGCATCACATGATCAAGCATCTGCTTCCGTTGCGCATTTCGGCATGGTTTCCTTGAAGAGACTTTCTCCCCGTTCCTGTTGCCAACTCGAAGCAGCCCCGATCAAGCCGGGACGGCGATGGGCCGATGGCTGTACAGCCGCGAAGTTCCCAACACGGTGCTCCCGGGTTTCCCGGGGTTAAGGCGGGATTCCGCGCAGGCAGTCGAAGACGATTGGCGCACTTTGCGCCTGCACGCGCGTGATTCGAATCACGCGATCCCCGAATTTTTCCCGAATGACACAAAATTTGCGTAACATGGATTCCTGTGTCGTCCGGCACGAGGGGATAGGCATGGGTGAAGGAGGAAGACTCATTCTCCACGGCGAGAGACGCTTGGGTCGGCAACCCCTGAGACCCTTGCATTCGATCGAATGGCTGCTTGATGGCACTGTTCGATATGATCCCCAAAACGAACGCGGCTGTAGAACTAAAGCATGCTCGGAACGATTTGGTCAGGAGGGCGGTGACCGTCGTCGAATGTCTTGATGTTTATGATGACCTTTTCGCCCATCTCGTGGCGCCCTTCCCTGGTCGCAGAGGCCATGTGCGGCAGCAGCACGACGTTATTGAGCCCCCGCAACCGCGGATTGACCTCTGTTCCATGCTCAAAGACATCCAGGCCCGCTCCTGCAAGCTCTCCGGATCGCAGCAAACGCGTCAATGCGTTTTCATCAATGACTTCGCCGCGCGACGTGTTGACAACGATGCTTGTCGGTTTCATCAGGCGCAGGCGTCGCGCATTCATGAGGTGGAACGTTGACGGTGTGTGCGGGCAGTTGATCGACAGCACGTCCATGCGGGCAACCATTTGGTCCAGGCTATCCCAATATGTCGCCCGCAGTTCGGTTTCCGTTTCCTCGCGAAGCTGCTTGCGGTTGTGATAGTGGATCGCCATGTTGAACGCGCGGGCGCGGCGCGCAACAGCCTGCCCGACCCGGCCCATGCCCAAAATTCCAAGAGCCTTTCCGCCGACCCGGGTCCCCTGGAACGCCTGCGGGGACCACCCCTTCCAGTCGCCCGATTGCATATGAAGCGAGCCTTCCCGGATCCGACGCAGTACACTGAGAATGAGCGCCATCGTCATGTCTGCCGTGTCGTCGGCCAGCACATCGGGCGTATTGGTGACGATGATTCCCCGCTGTCGCGCAGTATGCACGTCGATGTGATCAAAACCGGATCCATAATTGGCGATCAGCTTCAGATCGTCGCTCGCCTGGGCAAGGATTCCGGCGTCGATCGTGTCATTCAACGTCGGCACCAGTACATCGGCCCGCCGCGCAGCAGCAGCCAACTGGTCCCTGGTGAACAATTGGTCGGAAGAATTGAACTCGACGTCGAACAGTTCACCGAGCCGGTTTTCGACGGCGTCGGGAAGTTTTCGGGTCAGAACGACCTTGAGCCTTTGTCGTCGCATTCGCTACCACCTGAATCTTCTATTCACTTGCCCATTCTGACAAGAAACCGGAAAACTCGGCAAGGACCAATTGGGCAATCCCTCATTTGTTTGGACACCAGGGTCGGATGACGCGAATTCTGTTGGCATGGTTCGTCATGATGGCGTTGGTATTTCCCGGCGCTGCACAGGATGTTGCGCGGGATGTCGGCAAGGTCACCGGCTTTCCGTTGCCCCGTTTCGTGTCAATGAAGACATCCGTCGGGAACGCGCGGCGGGGACCCGGGTTCGCCTACCGGATCGACTGGGTCTTCAACCATGCGAACACACCACTGTTGGTAACGGGCGAACACGATCTCTGGCGCCGCGTGAAGGACGTTGATGGAGAAGGAGGATGGATGCATTTCCGCCTTCTTTCCGGAGTCCGAACCGTCGTTTTCCGCGAAAGCGGTACGCCGATCCATGATCAACCGGACATCGGGGAGCTCGTTTTCGCCTACGCTGACAAGGGGGTGATCGCGTTTCTCAAGGAATGTACCCCGGAGTGGTGCCGGGTGTCCGGCAAGGGGTTTTCGGGGTGGGTTCAAAAAAACCATGTGTTCGGCGTCTTCGATGACGAGATCATCGATTGACGCCGCCAGGGCCCGAAGACCTCTCCGGAATTCCGGAAAAACCAAAGTCTCGACTCCCCCGCGCGCGCTATGGAATGGTGACGACCACCGACCCCATCTTGCCGGCTTGCTCGACGGTTCGATGCGCTTCGGTCGTCTCGGCAAGATCGAACCGGTGTGCAACGGAGTGGGTCAAACTTCCCGACTGCAGAATCTCGGTCAGTCCCGAGAGTGTCGCGCGCCTCACACCGTCGCTCAGCAGGTAAACCAGCACCATCCTCACGGTCACGTCCTTGAACATGAGGGGATAGAACGGCAGAACCGGCGTCATCTCATTGGCTGAACCGTAGGCAGCGATGACGCCGTTCGGTCTGATGATCTGTTCCGTGACCGGCAAATTGGCGCCGAATTCAAGCTCGACGATCCGGTCGACGCCGCCGGTCAGGTCCATGATGGCGGCCGCTACGTCGTCCCGCCGATAATTCAGGACATGGTGTGCACCCGCCGCGCGGGCATACGCCGCTTTCGCAGGACCGCTTACGGTCGTGATAACAGTTGCGCCCTGCAGTGCCGACAGCTGGATCGCATAGCGGGCAACGGTGCCGGCCCCACCGGTTACGAGGATGGTCTTTCCCGCAACCGGCCCATCCCCGAACACGCAGTGATAGGCCGTCATTGCCGGAATACCGAGGCAGGCGCCACCCGCGAAACCCACGCCGTCCGGCAAGACGACAGCCTGGGACGCCGGCAAGGCCATGAGCTCCGCGCATGTCCCGAACGGTCGCTGCCACTGCCCGTTCCACAGCCAGACACGCTGACCGATCCTTCCGGGATCGACGCCGGCACCAACATCTTCGATCACGCCGGCTCCATCCGAGTGCGGAATGATCCGCTCGAAGCCCATCGGGCGGGCGCCGGCCCGAAGCTTGACATCCGATGGATTGCATCCGGACGTGCGCAGGCGAACCAGTACCTCGCCAGGCCGAACCGCAGGATCGGCGATTTCGCCGAACACGAGAACGTCGTCTGCACTACCCTGGGTTTCGTACCAGATCGCTTTCACCGGTCGTGGTCCCGTGCATGTTCCGGGTCAAATCCCCGTTTCTTGAGCAAGGCGTCGACTCCGGGCAACTTGCCGCGAAACGCCGTGTAGAGTTCCGCGGCATCGCGGGACCCGCCAGCGGAAAGGATATGATCGTGGAGCCGTTGTGCGACGTCCGGATCGAAAGGAGACCCCGCTTCCCTGAACGCCGCGAATGCGTCGGCGTCCATGACTTCCGACCACATGTACGAATAATATCCGCTCGCGTATCCGTCTCCCGAGAATACATGGGCGAAATGCGGCGACGCGTGACGCATGGAAATCGCGTCGGGCATGCCGATTTCCCTCAGCACTTCGGCTTCGCTTTCCATCGGGTCGGCAGGTGCGCTCCTTTCGTGAAAGGCAAGATCGACCAAGGCAGACGCCGTGAACTCGACGGATCGAAATCCCTGATCGAAATTCTGCGCCGCGAGCAATCGTTCGACCAGTTCACGTGGCATCGGCTCATCGGTTTCAACGTGGCGGGCAAATCGTTCGATCACTTCCGGGACAAAGAACCAGTTCTCGAACAGCTGACTCGGGAGCTCCACAAAATCGAGCGCGACATTGGTTCCGGAGATGAAAGCGTAGGTGACATCCGACAAAATCGAGTGCAACGCGTGTCCGAACTCGTGAAAAAGTGTCCGGGCGTCATCGACGTTCAACAGGCACGGCTCACCGTCCCTGGCCTTGGAGAAGTTGCAGGCATTGAAGACGATGGGCCGAACTTCAACCTCGAGCCTTGACTGAGGGCGAAACCGCGAACACCAGGCCCCCGACCGTTTCGAAGGCCGGGCAAAATAATCCCCCAGGAACACCGCCAGGTGCCTGCCATTCCTGCGCACGTCCCAGGCACGGACATCGGGGTGGTAGAGCGGGACGTCAACCGGCGTGAAGGTCAGCCCGAAAAGCCGGTTTGCGCAATCAAAGCACGCCTCGATCATGCGCTCGAGCTCGAGGAATGGTTTCAAGGCCGCTTCGTCGAAATCATGGTCCTGCCTGCGCAATCGCTCCGAATAGAAATGCCAGTCCCATGCCTGCAATTTTCCACCAATCCCATCGTCGTGCATCAGGGCTTCAAGCCTCTTTGCGTCGTTCAGGGCTGCTGCCCTGGCCGGTGCCCAGACCGCCATCAGCAATTCACGAACTGCCGACGGCGACTTCGCCATTTCAGGCTCCAGCCGGTATTCCGCGTAGCTGTCGTATCCCAGCAGCCGCGCCCGTTCCTCGCGAAGAGCGAGCACCTCCCTGACGATTTCGCGATTGTCCGTATCGCCACAGTTTCGGCCGCGCGCGATCCATGCCTCATACGCCCGCTTCCTCAGATCCCTTCGCGGACAATTCTGGAGGAAAGGCACGATCTGGGAGCGCGACAGCGTCATGATGAATCCGTCGCGGTCACGCTCGCGAGCCGCCTGTTCCGCCGCCGACCTGACGAAATCGGGACAACCATCCAGATCCGGCCCGGACAACTCCATGGTCCAGTCACGCTCGTCCGCAAGCAGGTTCTGCGAGAAGGCCGTACCGAGTTCCGCCAACCTCTCCATGATGGCCGCCAACCGCTCGCGCCCCCCGGCATCCAATGCGGCGCCGGCACGGACGAACATCTTGAAATAGAGGTCCAGCACGCGGCGCTGCTCGTCCGACAGGTCGAGGGAGTCATCCTTCTCCTTCAGTTCCTTGACGCGGGCAAACAGCCGGGGATTCATCAGGACTTCCGACTCAAACGCGGTGAGTCGAGGTGACAACTCACGTTCCAGTGCTTCAATCCCGTCGGTGCTGTCCACGCCCGAGAGATTCCAGAAAACGCCGCCGATGCGGTCAAGTCGCCGGTCAGCGCGTTCCATGGCCTCGATCGTGTTGGCGAAATCGGGCGGTTCCGGGTTTTCGGCGATCGCATGGATATCCGCTCGCGTTTTCTCAATTGCAAAATCGTAGGCCGGAGCGAAATCGTTTTCGGTGATCTCGTCAAATGGCGGCAGTTCAAATGGACGATTCCAGGTTTCCCTGAGCAAAGGGTTTTCAGGCATGGCAATTCCCAATCGAAATGTCGGCTGTTCCCCGAATCGTGTCGCACCACGACCCGCCAGGCCAAGGCATACAAGTACAGGCTTCGAAGCGATGCAACCCCGCTGTCGCCGCTCCCGACTGCGGACTCGGGTTTCTCGGGCACGAGTTCGCACTGACCAAACTGCGCAACATGGTAAAGGCTGCCCGCAGTCTGTGACCGAATTCCGCATGAACGGCAGTACGCCGCACGCATGTGACCGGGGAATCCTTGCCGGGACGTCCCGAACAGGTGATGGATTACGGCGAGTCCGGCCGGCGATGGAGACCATTTCAGGGAGTGCGCCCTTTCCCTTTGTTCGCAGTTTTGTCACAACCCCGAGGCAAGACGGATTTCTTCAATTCTGGGAAGAACCATGAAAACGCACGTCAGGGCCTGTGTCATAGGCGGTGGGGCAGTCGGCACCTCGATCGCATATCATCTCGCGAAAGCCGGTTGGGAAGATGTCATGCTGCTCGAAAGAGACGAATTGACCTCCGGCTCGACGTGGCATGCGGCGGGATTGCTCCCGCTGTTCAACATGTCCTATGCAACCAGCCATATTCACGACTATTCGGTCAAGTTTTACAAGACCCTCGAGGACGAGACCGGGCTCGACCCCGGGTTCTTTGTCGTCGGCAATCTTCGCATGGCCCAGACACGTGCCAGGATGGACGAATACATGGTCTATGCGTCCACGGCGGAAACCGTCGGGATTCCTTACGAATGGCTGTCTCCAGAGGAAATCAGGGATCGATGGCCCCTCGTCCGGACCGACGACCTGAGGGGTGCGCTGTTTCACCCGACCGACGGATACATCAACCCTGCAGACGTCACCCAGGCAATGGCAAAAGGCGCACGACAGCGTGGCGTCGAAATCCACCGGCGAACGCAGGCAGACGGGTTCAAGTGGACTGGTTCGGAATGGATCATCAGGGGATCCCGCATGACCGAAGTCGGCGGCAACCTGGTTCCCGGAGAAGAGACATTTGCCGTCCACGCGGAACACGTGATCACCGCAACCGGCAATCACGCCCAGAGGACCGCCGGTCTCCTCGATATCAGGATTCCCGCGATACCTGTTGAACACCAGTACATCGTAACCGAACCCGATCCTGCGCTGCTTGAGTTCCGGCAGGACCATCCGCAGCACCCGGTCTTACGGGACGCCGACGCTCGCTGGTACGTTCGGGAGGAACGCGGAGGCTGGATTCTCGGTCCGTACGAGCGCGGAGCGCCAGCCCGGTTCGGTTACGGAGTTCCGGAGACGTTTCGGGCAGATCTCTTCCCTCTCGATCTCGACCGGATCGAGGAGGAGTACATGTCGCTGATTCACCGGGTTCCGTCCACCGAGACTCTCGGGATCAAGGACGATTTCAATGGCCCGATCTGTTACACGCCCGACGGGAATCCCCTGGTCGGGCCGGCTCCGGGTTTGAGGAACATGTGGCTGGCGGAAGGACTCAGTTTCGGGATCACGGCTGCCGGCGGCATCGGCCATTACATGGCCCAGATGATCGTCGATGGCGAAGCCGAAGTCGACATGGCAAGTCTTGACCCCAAGCGCTACGGCCAGTGGATGACGACCGAATACGCCGAACGCAAGAACGAAGAGTGTTACGAACACGTCTACATCCTTCACCATCCCGACGAGGAGCGCGAAGCATGCCGGCCGCTACGAACCGCACCCTGTTATGACCGGATGAAGGCCCGGGGCGCCCAGTTCGGCCAGGTCAACGGGTGGGAGCGGCCCAACTATTTTGCCGCGGACGGATTCAATGACCGCGAATCCCGCAGTTTCCGTCGCGGGGGGTGGTGGCAACATGCGGCCGAAGAGGCCCGGGCAATCAGGAACGCCGTCGGGATGGTCGACGCGACCGCTTTCGCCAAACACATGGTCACGGGCGAAGGGGCGACGGCGTTCCTGGACTGGCTGACCTGCAACCGATTGCCGTCAGTCGGCCGGGTCAACCTGTCATATGCGCTCACTCCGGCGGGAACGACCCGGACCGAATTCACGATCTTTCGCCTTGCGGAAAACAGCTATTACCTGGTTTCTGCCGGGGCATGGGCGGAATACGACGGCGACTTCCTGCAAAAATGCGCCGAGGATCGCGAAATCCGGTTCGGGCGCATCGAGATACAGGATGTCACGTCCCAGTGGGGTGTCTTTGCCGTCGCAGGACCCCTCGCCCGGGATGTCCTGAGGCCTCTCGTCAGGGACGCCGATCCGGCGACCGTCTTGTCGAACCGGCGGTTCCCGTGGCTGGCCACCCGCCGGATCGAGGTGGGAATGTGCCGGTTGCTGGCAGCGAGGGTAGCCTACACCGGCGAACTGGGCTGGGAGCTTCACCATCCGATCGAAATGCAGAACTACCTGTTTGACCGGCTCATGGAGGCAGGAGAGGCTCACCGGTTGAAACTGGTCGGCGCCAGGGCGCAAAACTGGCTGCGCCAGGAAAAGAGCTACCGTGCGTTCGGCACCGAACTCGGACGCGACGCGACCCCCCTTGAGGGGGGCCTGTCCCGTTTCGTCGACATGTCGAAGGCCTTCCAGGGGCGAAAGGCCATGGAAGACACCGGCATCAGGGTTCAGTGCGTGACCTGCCTGATCGACGGGCCCGAAGACGCGGACCCCTGGGGGCGGGAAGCGCTTTACGATGCGAAAGGCGAACGTGTGGGCCGGCTGACTTCAGGCGGGTTTTCGGTCCATTTTGGCAAGTCGATCGGGATGGGCTACGTAAAACCCGACGCCGCAACCCCGGGCAATGTCCTCAATGCCCGCATGCTGGACCGGTTATGGCACGTCGATGTCGTCCCTGACAGCCCATATGACTCGCAAAACGCCCGGATTCGCGCCGACGGTTGACCGCCATTGCGGGCAATTCCGCCAAGATGATGGCAACCGGGCGGTCATCGACGCGCCCGGTTTCCGAGCCCATCCATGGGATACACGCGTCCGAGCCGGCCGTTCAACGCGTTGAACGGCCACTCAAGAATCTTCTCTCCCCGTCTCAATTGACGGACCTTCCCGAGCGATTGCATTCCGTGATCAGTGTCTCCCCGCCCGCAGCCGTCACCGCCAGCCGGCGGACGTTACGGTCGACAGGTTCAAAGACCTGTGGTTCGGTTCCGGTCATCCAGACCTGGACCGGGATTTCCGCAAGTTCGCTGTAGAGCTGGCAACGACGCACCTCGTCGAGATGCGCCGCAACCTCGTCGAGCAACAGGACTGGCGGAATGCCGGTTTCCGAGATAATCGCCCGTGCGCCTGAAAAGACCAGCGACATGAGCAAAGCCTTTTGCTCCCCGGTCGAGCACTGACGCGCAGGAATTCCCTTCCCCGCATGCACCGCGAGCAGATCCGTCCTGTGTGGCCCGCTACGGGTGCGGCCCGCGCGCATGTCGCCGGGCCGGGCGGTCCTGAATTCGTCGATGAGTTCGTCCGCGGTCACGTCCCTTACGGACTTTTCCGGCCCGCGCAGCGACAGTCTTGCGACCGGAAATCCGGACGTGTTTCCCGCCTGTGCGTCTTTGAGCCTTGAAACCGCGACCCGGCGGTTGGCTTCCACCGTCGCCCCGGATTCCGCCATCTGCCGTTCGACAACATCGAACCAACCGGAGTCCCGAACCCCTTCCTTCAGCATACGGTTGCGCTGGCGAAGCGCCTTGTCGTAGACGAGGCTGACACCGGCGTGTTCAGGCCTGAAATTCAGGGTCAGGCGGTCCAGGAATCGTCGGCGACCGTCCGAACCTTCCAGCCACAGCCTGTCCATTACCGGCACGAGCCACATGACCGGCATAACCCGGCCCAGCGCGGTCTGGGGAACGGACTTGCCGTCGAGACGAACAACGCGTGAACCGCTTCCTCCAAAGGAAGTTTCGATTTCGCAAGGGCGATCAGGGAAATCGATGTCAGCGGTAATCTTCCAGCCCGAACAGCCGGGCGCCCTGATCATTTCCATTGACGCCGACCGCCTGAGACCTCGTCCGGGAGTCAGCAAGGAAACTGCCTCGAGAACGTTGGTCTTTCCGACACCGTTCTCTCCGATCAAAATGACCGACTCGCAACGTGCCTCGATGTTTACGCGCTTAAGTGATCGGAAACACGTTACGGTCAGGTTTCGGACCGCGAGGCGGGCCAATGTCAGATCCGCATCGGCATCACGACAAACAAACTGCTCATGTCGTCTCCATCGCGGACCAGGGCCGGTTCTTCGGGGGAGTCGAGCCAGAAAACGACGCTGCTTTGATCGATGTGCTGGGAAACGTCCTTGAGATAGGAACCATTGAAGCCCATCCTCATCGGATTCCCCGAGTATGCGGCGGCAACTTCCTCGTCTGCAGTCCCCTTGTCGACGGTATTCAGGTTCAGTTTGATGAGATCCGTTTCGATCGCGACGGTCACTGCTTCCGTATCTCGCTCCGTACTGACCGTCGTGACCCGGTCGACCGCCTCAATGAACGCGCTTCGGTCGATTTCGAGACGGTTCTCGTTGTTTTTCGGAATGACGTTTTCGTACTGCGGGAAGGTGCCTTCAACGACATTCGATGTCATCGTGATCGACGGCAACTCGAACTGAACGATTTTTTCCGACACCGAAACGTGCAGTTGTTCTTCCGTGTCTTCGAACACCTTCAACAGCTCTCCGACGGTCTTTTGGGGTACGATGATTCCGGGCATCGTCTCCGCACCGTCCGGAACATCCATGCTCGCGAGCGCGAGCCGATGGCCGTCAGTCGCGACGCAGCGCAGCATGCCCGACTCCGGGTCGTCGCCCGGTACAATGTGAAGGTAGACTCCATTGAGGTATTTTCGGGAATCATCCTGGGACATCGAAAACCGGGTCTTTCCGACGAGGGGACGAAACGACCCGACAGGCAGGGAAAACCCGCAATCGAATTCATGGCGCTGCATGAGCGGGAAGTCATCCCCTGGCAGGGTTGCAAGCTTGAAAATCGCACGCCCGGCCGAAACCGTAAGGCGCCCGACATTGGCATCGGTATCGACCTCGATCATGGCCCCCTGAGGCATCTTTCTCGCAATATCGTGCAGCAAGTGTGCACTGACCGTCGTGTGGCCTGTCCGCTCGATTTGCGCATCAGCCCGAAATATGACTTCCAGCTTCGCATCCGAGGCGCGGAAGGAGACCCTGTCGTCGGTGGCCTCAATCAGCACGTTTGCAAGAACCGGGATCGCCGGGTTCCTCTCGGCAACGCCATTTGTCACCGTCATCGATTTCAGCAAGTCACCACGTTCGATCGAGAATCTCATTTTCCCTCCAGTCGTCAGCCCCGTGACGGACGGGGCGCTCCCTCAGCCTTCAAGCATTCTTCTCAGGATTTCAAGGTCTTCCGCGAACTGTACGTCATCGCGTTCGAGTTGCGAAACTTTCCTGACTGCATGGAGAACGGTGGTGTGATCGCGACCGCCGAAATATCGGCCGATCTCGGGTAGGGAACGTGTCGTCAGGTTTTTCGAAAAATACATGGCGATCTGTCGCGGCCTGACGATCGAACGGGCGCGCCGGTGGCTCAGGATATCGGAAATCCTGACACTGTAATGATCGGCAACCCTTCGCGTGATTTCATCGACCGTGACCTTGCTCGCGGACGCTCTCAACACTTCGGAGAGGCACTCCTGGGCCAGCTTCTGGTCGATCATCAAATTGTCGTTCTGCCCCAGGCAATCAGCGAAGGCGAAAAGCCGGTTGAGGCCGCCCTCAAGGACCCTGACGCTGCCGGAAATCCGCTGGGCAAGAAACTCAAGGACTCCGTCTTCAAGCCTGATATTCGGGAAAACACCGACCTGCGCCTCCGATTTCGCCCTCAGGACATTCAGCCGCAGTTCGTAATCGGGGGGGTGGATGTCGACGACCAGCCCTGACTGAAGCCTCGACTTGATGCGCTCTTCCAGACCTCGGATCTTGCCGGGCGACCGGTCGGCGGAAATCACGATCTTTCGTTTCTGGTCCACCAGCGAATTGAACGTGTGAAAGAACTCTTCCTGCGTGCTGTCCTTGTCTGCGATGAATTGAACGTCATCGACAAGGAGGACATCCACGGAGCGAAACAACTCCTTGAAACTCATCGTTTCGTTGTCGCGCAAGGCCTGGACGAAACGATACATGAACTGCTCGGCCGACAGGTACAGGATGGCGCTTCCCGGATTCCGCTCCAGGATTTTCCAGGCGATCGCGTGCATCAGATGGGTCTTGCCGAGACCAACGCCCCCGTAAAGGAACACCGGGTTGAAATTCACGGTGTCGTGCAGCGCGACGTTCCGGGCAGCGGCATGCGCGAGTTCGTTCGGCTTGCCCACAACGAACTGGTCGAAGGTGAACCTGGAGTTGAGCGGGGCGCCCGGCAATCCGGCGGATTCCGCGGATTCGAGCTCGTTCACGGTTGCGCGCCGTCTTGGCCGCTCCCCTGCCCCGTCGTCGATCGCGATTCCCGCTACGGGCGATTCCTCCGCCCGAAACAGGAGATGTTCAAGGATGACTCCTTCGGATTCAAAACAGGAGCGAATCTTGTCGCCGTAATTTCGATTCACCCAGTCGCCGAAAAACTTCGTCGGGACCAGAAACGATGCGGTCCCGTCGTCAACTCCCTGAAATTCTATGCGTTCGATCCAGTTCTTGAAACTATTTCGGCCAATGATTTTCTGTAATTCGCCACATACGCGAAGCCATTGTTCATCGTTCATGATTTCTCCAAAGGAGGCGCCGCAATTCATGGCGCTCCAATACTCCCCCGATCAGGACTGCACCCAGTCCAGGCCACGGAACTTCCAGCCGTTGACCAATCCCCTCCGACCATCTTGATTGCGGTCTCCTTCGAACCCTTCCGAAACATTAATACATTTGACGACCTGGCCCGCCTTTCTGGCGGCGGACGCCACGCACTGGGCTGCAGCCATGGATCTCTGACCTGACCTGCAGATGAAATAGATGCGATCAGGCCTGTCCTCTCCTACGATTCGGAATAACTCTTCAGCAAAACCCTGGTCTATCGACATGTCAGGATAACGATTCCACTCGAGGGTCACGACATTTTTTCCAAGTGCGGAAAGATCCGGAACTCCGACGAACTGCCATTCAGGTTTCGTGCGAACGTCGACAAGTACGGCGTCCCGACTGGTCTCGAGATCACGCCATACCTCAACCGGTGACACCTGCCGAATTTTCTCAGGCGGCGAACCGAACACAATGCCCCCCCAGAGTGATTCTGCTCGTCCGAAAAGGGTACCGATGGCATGCACTCAATTCAACGTGATTTTCCCGATCATTCCGTCGGGCCAGACAACAGCCGCCAAATCAATCAGCCCGAAACGTGCAAAAACTGTATTCGGGTTCACGCCTGAAGTCAGCCTGGCAATCGGGTTTCCTGCTGTCCCCATCATGACGTGCCACGCCTGCACCGACCCACAATTTACCGCCCGCCGCCTCACTGAATCGGTGACGCCGGAGGTCAGCCAAATCCGGGAAATCTGACAAGTGATCACGAAAACGTGAGGAGCTTTCCGCTCTCCCGGCATGCCGCCGCAACCGGAACATCGGCGAAATTCGTTCTTCGTTCCGGGAGTCCCCGCAGCCGAATCCATCCCCGGGGAAACCCGATTCGCCTATGACGATGAATTCAGGCTTGCGCTTCACCAGCAGGTTCGAGCAGTTCGGGGAATCAATTCCGGGGTTCCCGCACCTTGCGCAGAACGGCCGAACATGACCCTGCGCCGGGAGCGATGATCATCACCGGCTCAAGGATTACGAGAGCAAAACCCGGATTTCCCTTCGCGAAACCGAACGAACAGCCCACAATCCGGCGCGCGTGTTCGAGGCTTTCGTTGCACGAGAGGGCGTTTCGAGGATGCGCCCTCAAGAATCCATGGACTTGATCCGGGCAGACAGGCGAGAGATTTTCCGGCTGACCGTATTCTTGTGCAAGACACCCCTGGTCACGCCACGCATGATCTCGGGTTGCGCCGCGCTGAGCGCCGAAGCGGCAGCCTGCCTGTCTCCGGAAGAAATCGCTTCTTCTACGGACTTCAGAAAAGTTCGGATTCGCGACCTTCGCGCCCGATTGACCTCGGTGCGGCGCCTTGTTTGCTTGACCCGCTTGAGTGCCTGTTGTGAGTTCGCCATCGCCAGTCTTTCCGGAGCATGCGTTGTTCAGGTCCATAGCCACATGGACTGAAGTGCTTGAAGCGACGCCATTTACGGCGGCAAATCGGTTAAGTCAACTGCCCATGGGCGCCGGACGACCGTAAATCCGGAAGGCATTCGAGAGACCCGAATGGCTCACGTACCGCATCCTGCAGGCCACGAGAACCGGCAGTTGCAAAAGGTTGAGAGAGTGTCATTTCCCCCGAAACTGCGGCGTCCGTTTTTCCGAGAACGCTGCCATTCCTTCGGTTTGATCCTCTGTTGCAAACAGCGAGTGGAAAATTCTCCGCTCGAACAACATGCCCTCGTACAACGTGGTTTCATAGGCTCGATGCACTGCTTCCTTTACCGCCATTACCGCGATCGGGGACTTCTCGGCGATCTTTTGAGCAGTTGCCAGCACCTCGTCCATCAACTGCTGATCGGGGACAACCCGGCTGACCAATCCGGACCGCTCGGCTTCTTCCGCATCCATGAACCGCCCGGTCAAATGCATTTCCATCGATTTCGACTTCCCGACAAAACGTGTCAGCCGCTGCGTGCCACCGATTCCGGCGATGACGCCGAGATTGATTTCCGGTTGGCCGAACCTGGCCGACTCCGAGCAGATGATGAAGTCGCACATCATCGCCAGTTCGCATCCACCCCCGAGGGCGTACCCCGAGACTGCTGCAATGATCGGTTTCCTGCATCGCAGAACCGCCTCCGCTTCACCCGCGAAACAGTTGTCGCGAAACATGTCCACGAAACTCCGCTTCGCCATGTCCTTTATGTCGGCACCGGCCGCGAACGCCCGCTCGTTGCCGGTCAGGATGACGGCGCGGACTTCGTCGTCCCCTTCCATAGCGCCGAGCGCATCCCCGAGTTCGCCCAGCAGTTTGAAACTCAAGGCGTTCAGAACCTCAGGGCGGTTCAGCCTGATGATCCCGACGTGATCCCTGATTTCGACAATGAGTGTTTCGTAAGCCATGTGCCGCCTCCGGCTGTCTGTTACCGAAATCGAATAGCAAAACAGTCAAGTCATTCAAACCGACCCATCAATCCGGGTTCACGAACGCCGTTGCGTTCAACGGGACGAAACGGCTATCGGCACACCTTTCCGGAAGTGACCTGGTTACGTCTGGCATGCAGGGCAATAGAACGTTGACCGACCGGACTGTTGAATTCGCAATATGGTACTTTCGCACGATTCCGCCGTGCACTGGAAGCCTTCCCTGCCGTAGACCGAAAACAGGTGCTGGAAGTACCCGAGTTCACCGTCCGACCGGCGGTAGTCGCGAAGTGACGAACCTCCCGCAGCAATCGCGTCGTTGAGGACCTCGCGGATGGCACGGCACAGTCGTTCGACCCGTGGCGTCGAAATCGTTCTCGCCTCCCGGTCCGGGGCAATTCCGGACCGCCACAGGGCTTCGGACGCATAGATATTTCCGAGTCCGGCAACGACCCCTTGATCGAGCAGGACGTTCTTGATCGGCGCCTTCCGATTGCACAGCTGACCCGAGAGCAGATCGGGCGAGAATTCGTTTCCAAGGGGCTCGGGGCCGAGAGCCGCCAGGGATGCGTGCGAATCAAGCGCACGTGTCGGGATCAGTTCGATCATGCCGAATCGTCGGTGGTCCGTGAATGTCAGGGTTGCGCCGTCGTCAAACCCCAGGAAGAAATGATCGTGTTTTTCGAACGAACGCACGGTCTTGCCGTCTTCTTCCGGGCGGGCGTCCGGTGCCGCTTCGAGGCGGATTCGGCCGGACATGCCGAGATGCATCATGAGCGTTTCACCGGTAGACAACGTGCACAGGATGTATTTCGACCGCCGATGCAGGCCAGCAACCACGGCGCCGCGCAACCTTTGAGCCAGGTCCTTCTGTAACGGGCGACGCAAGTCCGGCCTGCGAACCACCGCATCCACGATCGTCCCTCCGACAATTGCAATGCGGAGACCCCTGCATATCGTCTCGACTTCCGGAAGTTCAGGCAATTTTCCGATCTTCGCTTGGCACATTTCGCTTGCAGGAATAACCATATAATGAGGTCCCACCACGAAACCAGAGCCCTTCGGGCCGGCATGGGAGGAATTCGGGAGGTTGGGAAACTCGGACCGTACGACTGACTTCGGTTTCCGGACAGTAACCCGGGCCGAAAAGCCGGGACTCGTGCGCGGCGTGTTCTCGAGTGTCGCCTCGCGTTACGACGTCATGAATGACGCGATGTCTTTCGGCATTCACCGCCTGTGGAAGGATGCCATGATCGACTGGCTGGCGCCGAAACCCGGGCAGGAGCTTCTCGACATCGCAGGAGGGACCGGAGACGTCGCCATTCGCTTTTTATCACGTGCGGGAAGCACCCACGCAACCGTGCTCGACCTGACCGAAAGCATGCTGGACATCGGCAGGCAACGGGCAAAGATTTTGTCACTCGATGACCGGATCGCGTGGGTAAATGGCGACGCAACCCGACTTCCGTTCGATTCCAACAGGTTCGATGCCTGCACGATGGCCTTCGGAATTCGGAACATTGACGCAAAAGAGGATGCCATACGGGAAGCATATCGCGTTCTTCGGTTCGGTGGGCGGTTACTGGTATTGGAATTCAGCCAGGTGCCCGTTCCAATGCTGCGAAAGATCTATGACCTTTATTCCTTTCGGATCATACCCTGGCTCGGTTCCATGATTGCAAATGATCGGGCCAGTTACCAGTATCTCGTCGAAAGCATTCGCCGATTTCCTGACCAGGCCAGCTTTGCTGAAATGCTGAGCGGGTGCGGTTTCGAACGCGTCGCATTCCGCAACCTGACGATGGGCGTGGTCGCGATTCACTCCGGTTGGAAAATCTGATCGATGCGCGGCCCGCACAATCTGTTCCGGCTTGTTCGAGCAGGCTCGACTTTCGAGCGCACTGGCGCAATGAAATACGCGCTGGAAAAACTCGAGGCTCCGCTTTCAATTCGCATCGCTCTCCGGATCATCGGGTGGCCATTCAAACTGCTCGGCATCAAGGGGGAGCCTGACCTCCCGCCCGTCGCACGGGCCCTGACAGCCCTGGGGCCGGCCTACATTAAGCTGGGTCAGAACCTGTCTACGCGTCCGGACATTGTCGGCGACGATTTCTCGAACGAATTGAAGGTCTTGCTTGATCGGCTTCCCCCTTTTTCCAACGAAGAAGCCAAACGGACGATACGCAAGGAACTCGGCCAGGACGTCGACGAACTGTTTTCGGAGTTCAGTCCCCCGGTCGCCGCCGCCTCGGTCGCTCAGGTTCACCGCGCCCGCGTTCGATCGTCGGGCCGAGAGGTGGCCGTCAAGATTCTTCGCCCGGGAATCGAACGCGCCATCCGGCGAGATGTTGACGCCTTCTATTTTTCGGCCAGGTTCATCGAGTTCTTCCTGCCGGCCACGCGCCGACTGCATCCCACGGACGTCATCCGCTACTTTGAAAAGATCATTCTCGCGGAGATCGACTTGCGCCTTGAAGCTTCGGCAGTGGCCGAGCACTCCGCAAACACGTCCGGCGACAAGGGATTCTCGGTTCCGTCACTTGTGTGGGAGCTCTCGGCCAGGCGGGTCATGACCCTCGACTGGGTCGACGGCGTTCCCCTGAGCGACCCGGACACACTCCGCGCGCAGGGAGTCGATTTCGACGATCTTGCCAGGCGGGTCGTGCAGAGTTTCCTGCGCCATGCGCTTCGTGACGGGTTCTTCCACGCGGACCTGCACCAGGGGAATCTCATGGTCACCTCCGATGGATCGCTGTTTGCGCTCGACTACGGCATTACCGGCCGGATCGACGACTATACCCGGCGTGTTTACGCGGAAATCCTGTTCGGATTCATCCGGCGCGACTATGATCGGGTTGCAAGAGTGCATTTCGAGGCCGGGTACGTTCCCCGCGGCCAGGACATCAACGCCTTTTCCCAGGCCCTGCGTTCGGTGGGAGAACCGATCTTCGGGCAGGATGCCACGCGCATTTCCATGGGACGCCTGCTCCGACATCTGTTCGATGTCACGGAACGATTCGGAATGGAAACGCGAACGGAACTGCTTCTGCTGCAGAAGACGATGGTTGTTGTCGAAGGTGTTTCCCGCTCGCTCAACCCCAATCTGAACATCTGGGAAACTGCCAAACCGGTTGTCGAACAGTACATTAAGGATAACGTCGGCCCGAAGGCGGTCGTGCGCGATGCCGCGAGAACGCTCGAAATCCTTTCACGCTTCGGCCCGAGAGTTCCGATGATAATCGAAGAGAGTCTCAATCGCGAAAGGGACGGATCGCAGCAAAACCAGGCCCCCCGATCAAACGCGGACACTGCCGTAACCTGGTTCTCGATCGGGGTCATTACAGTGGTGTTGGCCCTGTTTCTGGCGGACGTGATCTAGTTACGACCCGTCGAGAGATGGTTCTCGATTTCGACCGGGAATGATGGCGGCGACCTGAACGCACATGGTCCGCACGTGGCCATCACCTCTCCCCGCCATCAGGACGACGCAAGGCTGGATCGGAGCCCGTCGATCCAGGTTGAATTGACCGCAGCAAAGCCGTCAATCTACTCGATTGCCGCGATTTCGGCCTCCATTGCTTCCCGGTATTCCGGATAGCCGGGGCCGGGGATTTGCGTACGCCAAAGGCAGTATGCCGCCATTCGCCAGTGAAAGAGCGGCAGCAATTTTCGGTACCGATCGATTGTATCCTGACAGGGGTAGGCTTCGATGAAAGCCTCGATCAACGACGCGTCAATGACGACCCCGCCATTGGTCATCTGCATGCCCGGGGACAGGAAACAGGCGATGTCGTCGGCCGGGTCACCGATTCCCGGGCATTGCCAGTCGATCACGGTCAGCCCGTCGTTTGAGCGAATGAGGTTGCCAGGAACAACATCACCGTGGACCAGGGTCCGTTGCCTGCAGACCACTGAATTGCATCGAGGTTCAAGACGGCTGAGTCTCTTTGCGTCTTCACCGGCGCACATCGATAGAATACTGCGGCCGTGTTGTCGCAACTCGTCGCTTCCGGCCGGTCGGGCTTCAAGGTCAGCGCGTGGGCGAACACCGTGAATACGGCCGAGCAACTGCGCGACCTCGGCAAGGTCCCTGTTCCTGGCCGCCGCCGATGACGGCAGGCACCAAGGCTTGCCGGGGACGTATTCGCAAATCAGGACGATCCCGTTTCCGACACTGACCGTATCCCGAATGCCGGGTACGCATCCAGTCTGGCGGAGCCATTCCAGGCAACGGATTTCATCGCGTGGCAGGCTTGGAAAGAGAGGGTTTTCCCGGCATTCCACGCGATACCTGCAGACCAGGTCGTCCGCTCCTGACCGAACCCGCCAGACAGGGCTTGTCCTGCCGCCGGGCAAGACGGTCCACCTGGAATCCTCCCTGACAAGCCCGCTTCGAATGACGGCGTCCTTCAGACGCAGTTCCGACACCATCCGATTTTGTTCAGGAGAAACCATGGCCGCATGTCCGTACGGGTCGAGACCATCTGTCAGGTATCGCGGGACGTTCTGCCGGCACGTTGTTAACGGATCATTCTTGAGCGTTTCAGGATCGCGAGGTGGACCGAAATTCATGGGACGCGTGAGTCATAGCACATCGCGTCAACGGCTTCAGCAGACCAATTTTCCGAATGCTCGCGGAAATGCGCGGGAACCTGCCGGACACAAGCACCTGACAGTGACACAACACGACGCCGAATTCAGAGACGATCTGAAGCGGCAAGCCGTCGACGTGCTCTGATCCTGTCTTGACAAACCAAGTCCTGCAATATTCGGACTGCAACTTGATACGCCAAAGCGTATTTTCTTGACACTTGGGCTATAGCGTACAGGAGAGAACAGATGAACCTGGTTGCCCGCACACTCCAGCAAATGGGAGACGCCCTGAGGCGGTTTCGCAAGCTCAAGCAACTGACCCAAAGAGACATCAGCGGGCATGTCGGCATGCGACAAGCCACCATCTCCTCGGTCGAGAATGGCGACCCAGGCACCCGACTCAAGACATTGACCGGAATCCTGAAAGCCTTGAACCTGGAGCTTGTATTGCGCGAGCGAGGCAAAACTCGAGACGTCGATCTTGAGGACATCTTCTCGTGAAACCAGGGCGGCGAAATTCTCAGGTGAACGTCCTCATGAACGAACGGCTCGTTGGCACCTTGCACAAGGAGCGCAGCGGCGCGATTTCCTTTGCTTATGCTCCGGACTGGCTGGCTTGGGAACATGCTGTGCCCGTCTCCCTGTCGCTCCCTCTCCGTGAGCAGGCCCACCAAGGGGCGGCGGTCTTTGCCTGAATCGAGAACCTGCTGCCAGACAATCAGGCAATCCGGAACCGGATCGCGGCCACAGTCCATGCTGGAAGCACTGATGCCGACAACGTGCTGGCGAAACTGGGAAGGGACTGCGTCGGGGCGTTGCAGTTTGTCGTCGGTGACGAGGACATAGGCGCAGACAAACCAGGCGCGATCCGGGCAAGCCCGGTGTCGGATAACAAGGTTGCCACCACGCTCAAGAACCTCGCGACGTCACCACTTGGGATCGAGGCGGACGTTGACTTCCGCATGTCAATCGCCGGAGCACAGGACAAAACCGCTTTCCTCAGGTTGAACGGGAAGTGGTTTCGGCCACACGGCATGACGCCAACCTCACACATTCTGAAGACGCAATTCGGTCAACTCCCAAACGGGATCAACCTCTCGGACGGTGTCGAGAACGAGTTCTTTTGCATGCGGTTCTGTGCAGCGATGGGTGCAGAGGTTGCCGACGTCGAAATGGTGGACTTCGACGGTGTTCGCGCAATGGTAATCGAACGCTTCGACCGCAAATGGACAAGAGACGACCGGCTCTTTCGCGTCCCCCAGGAGGACTCTTGCCAGGCGCTGGGATACCCACCGAGCCAGAAACACCAAGCCGACGGAGGTCCGGGTATTCGGAGGTGTCTTGAACTGTTGAGCGCCAGCGATGATCCCACGGAGGACCAGCTGTCATTCTTGCGGGCTCAGGTTCTCTTCTGGTTGCTCGGAGCTACAGACGCTCACGCAAAGAACTTCAGTGTTCAGTTGAAATTCGGTGGAGGTTTCCCGATGACGCCCCTGTATGACGTGCTTTCTGCCCAGACAGCGGTGGACAAAGGACAAATTCGGGGTGGGCAATTCAAAACTGCCATGTCGCCCGGGCGCAGAAACCACTACCGGCTCGATCAAGTCGTGGCACGTCATTTCGTACAATCCGCCAAAGCCGGAGGGATCGGCGAAGGGCTGACCATGAATTTCCTGAGGGAGACGGCAGCTCACGTTGACGATGCATTGGAAGAGACGCTGTGCCAGCTTCCCAAGGGTTTCCCGGAAGACCTCGCCAGTTCGATTTCAGGCGGCATCAAACGCAGAACCCGCCGGATCACCGCCTGAGGACCTCTAACCAAACACGTGCGGCCTGTACGAGCCAACCCGAATAATTCATGCTCGAAACCGCGGCCCCCCAAACTCTCCTTCCTAACCCCTGGCCGCCTCACCAAACGGCGTATCGACACAGAGCTTTCCGGCGGCGCCACTACCTCCAACGCATGTGTCTTGCTCGCCGGCCTCGCCGAGAAGCAACTGGAGCTGTTCGATCGGTTCGCGGGGCGATCTCGTCATCCTTGATATGCGCACAATGGCTGGCCAGCGCATTCTTGGCATGCTTCCGGTGACCGGCGCCTTGGTTACGCTTCCGTCGATACCAATTTTGCGGTGGATTACCGGAGTGTTTAGACCATAATACAGACCGTCGTCGGCCCCGTAGCTCAGCAGGATAGAGCAACCGCCTCCTAAGCGGTAGGTCAGTGGTTCGAATCCACTCGGGGTCGCCACTTGCATGTGCAACGGTCGTTCGTATTCGTCACCCGACGTGATCAAGAACAGCACGGTCAGCCTGCGATGCAGGAAGACCGCAGCGTAACCGAAAATCGCAATCCCGGCCTGGGCAAGGCGAAGCATTACCCGGTGCTGTCATGAGAACAAATATCAAGATCTGCTGCATTCAATCCGCGGACGAGGCAAAGCTGGCGTTTGCCGCCGGCGTTGACGCTGTCGGTCTTGTCTCCGATATGCCATCAGGTCCCGGCCCAATTCCCGACTGGCGAATTCGGAACGTAATCAGTGCGTTTCCTGATGGCATGACAGTGCTGCTGAGCAGTCGGACCTCGGCCGATGGCATACGCGAACACGTAAACTATTGTCGTCCTGCCGCATTGCAGTTGGTCGATCATGTTTCTCCCGAAATTCGGGAAAGCGTGAAGGCCGAATTTCCCGATCTCGCCATCATCCAGGTCGTTCATGTCAAGTGCGAAGAGGCCGTGGCCGCACTCGCGGAGGCCGTGCCTTGTGCCAACATGCTCCTCCTCGACAGCGGAAATCCCGACGCGGAATCCGGTCGCCAACTTGGTGGTACCGGCCGGGCCCACGACTGGACCCTTTCCGCAAGGATCATTCGGAAATGCCCGATTCCGGTCTGGCTGGCGGGCGGACTGACACCTGAGAATGTCGGGAAAGCAATCGGCCTGACCCGACCACTCGGCGTGGACGTCTGTTCCGGCCTCAGACCAAACGGTGCACTCGATCCCGAGATTCTCGGACGGTTCGTCTCAAGTGTCAAAGCAGCCGATGACGTTCGACAGAACCACTGAGAGGCTGTCCTGCGATTGGCCAGAGACTGGAATGCTGGTTGCCGGGGTTGATGAGGCCGGACGCGGACCGATCGCGGGTCCCGTGGTGGCTGCCGCCGTTTTCCCGGCAGGAAACGTCATCCCAGAAGGAATCGCGGATTCCAAGACACTGTCCCGAAAACAGCGTGAACTTCTTTACGACCGGATCCTGGACGCGTTCGCCTGTTCGATCGCGTTCGTTGATGTCGCCACGATCGACAGGACCAATATTTTGGCCGCTTCCATGCTGGCCATGCGCATTGCCGTCGATCAGCTTCGTCCTTGCCCGGATCTCGTCCTTGTCGACGGCCCCCATGTTCCGCCAGACCTGCCGGTGCCTGGTCAGGCAATGGTTCGGGGCGATGCACGGCATCAGAGTATCGGCGCCGCCTCAATTCTGGCGAAGGTCGTACGTGATCGCTACATGCAATCCCTTGCGTTGGAGTTCCCGCAGTATGGGTGGGAACGAAACGCGGGCTACCCAACCGCGTTTCATTTGTCGGCACTGACGGAATCAGGTGTAACACGCCACCATCGCCGTTCATTCCGCCCTGTCGCAGACGCGCTTTCGCTCTAAGATCGTCCCGTTTTCCGGGCAGTCCGAGTCGGGTTTCCGCCTTCACGGACGAGAAGATCCCGGGTGTCTGCCCGGAAGGAGGGTCGCGTTCGATGCAGGGGATGCGCCCGCCGGTAGCGGGCGGGCGACCCCCCGAAAAATTCGTCACCGTCCCCGAGGCAGGTTGCCCGGATCGATGCCTTCAGTGCGATCTCGCCGACCTCCACGAGGTTGTCCCCGGACCGGCAGGGTCGGAGAGCGGCGAGCGCAGACGTTGGCAGTCGATAACAGAGACAAATCTCAGGCGGCTCCAGCAGGAATGGAGCGTTTCCGGAAAAGTACAAGGTCGGGACATGGGCAACTGCCACGTATTCTCACCCTCCTTGACCACTGTCGCCGTCACCTCTGGCCAGAAGGCATCAAGGGGGATGGAGATGGCCTCGAAGGAAGGCAGGGAAACGGGGGCGTCATCGATCAGCGTTGCCGGCAACACCCGCAGCTCCCCGCGAAGCTCAAAGGCCTCCTGCGTCCGCGCGTCAGGATCCACGAACCAATGATGGGGCACTTTTTCGCAGGCATATGCACTACGCATCTCGCCCCGGTCTAACCTCCGCGTCGATGGCGACACCACCTCGCAGACCCAGTCCGGCGCTTGCGTGAAATACGCTCCATCCATGTCCTCGGACATGGTCTCGCGCCGCCATCCCGCAAGGTCCGGCACGACGATGTCCTCACCAACATGCAATTCCGGCTCGTCAATGATCAGCCAGCCGCCCGGTCCGCCTCGTCCGCGACCGAAGGGAGTTCCGATTTCGATTCCCTTGACAGAACTGGCCCACGCATGCCGCTTGCCAGGCCCGGGACGTATGTGGAGCGTACCGGCAACAACTTCAGCCACCATGGGTGGACGAGCGTCCAACACGTCCTGGCCAGGTCCCATTCCGTGGCATTCTCGTAATGTGTTGCTCCTAATTCATCTCACTTGCCACGGTTTCACGTGCAGAAGAATAGCCGATGGTGACCGAACTGCCAGGCACAGGCGGGGATTCGATGGCCTCGCCGTTCGAAATTGCCGTTGGATCTGCCTGCCACTTACCGCCGATCCCCAAGGGCCACTTGCTGACTCCGCCGCAGAAAAGGCAACCCGGTGGGTACAACCTGTTCAAGTCGGAATTTCGGGAGAAAATGGCGGCAATTGCGGTTCCGGGCGTTTCCTTCCGGGGCGTTCCACAAGGGACAGGCAACACTCAATTTCATGTTCTTTGCCGACGGCCAAGGTGGCGGCGAAACGACAAGATCCCGGCAACCGTCAGAAATCCGGACTCCAGTTGCGGTAGGTGACATTTCCCGGGACCTGTATGTCATGTTCGCGTTCGCAAGGCGCTTCGGGTCGCCTGGTCCCGTATCGATCCGCCACCGGATATCGCCGCTCCGTCGTTGCCGGGCGGAACGCCTGACGACGCCAAAAACGAGGGGACGACATCGTGTCGACGGAAACCGAATTCAAGCCCGAACCCGAACACGTTCTCACTCTCGAACGCGTACTCGATGCGCCTGTTGAGAAGATCTGGCGATGTTGGACCGAACCCGCTCTCGTGAAACAGTGGTTCTGTCCCGGGCCTTGGCATGCTTCGGGTATCCGGATCGATCTTCGGCCCGGCGGCGAGTTCTCGATGGTGATGAACGGCCCGGATGGCGAATCATTCGCCAGTTCCGGTGTCTTTCTCGACGTGGAACCAGGGCGACGTCTCGTTTTCACCGATGCGTTCCTTCCGGGATGGGTCCCCAGCGAACGGGCCTTCATGACCGCCGAAACGCTGTTTGAGAACGCGGGCGAAGGGAAAACCCGTTACTTCACCCGTGCGATGCACTGGGACAAGGCGGCGCTCGAAAATCCTGAGCGCATGGGCTTTCATGAAGGTTGGGGCAAATCCATCGACCAGCTCGAAGTGCTCGCCGGGTCCCTTCCGTCCGCCGAGCCGGCACCGTTGTCGGTCCCCGGAGTCGGAACCTGCCTGTGGTTTGACGACCAGGCGCTGCCGGCGGCAGAATTCTATTGCGCCCTTCTGCCGGGGAGCCGAATCGAGCGGATCGGTCGTTACCCGGAAGGGCAGGACATGGGCGAACCCGGCACAGTGCTCGCGGTCGAGTTCAGATTGGCCGGCACGCCCTATACGGCGCTTAACGCCGGTCCACACTTCACTCTCGACGAGGCGGTTTCGATTACCGTGACAACCGAGAACCTGGCAGAGACCGACCGGCTGTGGGATGCGCTCGTTGCCGACGGCGGCGCCGAGAGCCAATGCGGTTGGCTGAAGGATCGCTTCGGACTGTCCTGGCAGGTCGTGCCGAAACGGGCGGTCGACCTGTTGAACGGACCGATGGCCTCCAGGGTCTGGCCAGCTCTCCTGAAAATGCGGAAGATCGACCTCGCCGCACTTGAAGCCGCGGCCGACGGGAATTGACACAAGGCCCTGGCTAACCCGAACCGCCACTACCGGCTGACCTCCCCCAACGCGAGAACCCCATGGTGCTTGATGCGCACCATCAGGTGAAGCCCCTCTGGTCGGCATCCGGCGCCCAGGCGGCGTCTTCCCGGTCAGGTGGCGCCGGCACGGGGGTGTCGAAACCATTCCACAATCTGGCTGCAGGCCATGGACCGTTGTCGGAGATTCCTTAAACCGCCGTTCCCGTGCAGGTGATGGCAAGTCTTTGATTTGAATCACCAAATCATCTGTTGCCGGGTTGCGTCGCTGCACGAGGCCTGACTGTCAGCGAGATCTCGGGCAAATCCTTTATTCGACGGTCCGGGTGCTTTCTCCAAAGGAATCGGCCGCGTGACCATTTCGAACGCCGCGGCGCAGCGTCGTTGTTCATGGCGGCGTTCGGGCCACGGCAGGCGGCGCATGGCGCCTCCATCACCTCATGACCGGATCCATGCCCTGCGCACGAAAGTGCTGAACCCCGGTCGCCGGATACGTGTTTCTGCCCAACAGATTTTTCATCCGTGGACTCTTGACGGCCGTGACGATTTCCTTTTAGATTCAATCAACAAGACGCAAGAAATGCGCATTGAGGCAGCAGTATGGCAAGAAATCCGGCAGCGACCGATGGCGTCGCGTTGCCGCTCGACAGGATTCTGACGGGCGATTGTTCTGAAATCCTGGCTTCGTTATCGGCAGAATCAGTGGATCTCGTGTTCGCGGATCCACCCTACAATCTCCAGTTGAAAGGCGATCTTCACCGGCCGAACAATTCGCTGGTCGCCGGTGTTGACGAGGACTGGGACAGGTTTTCCACTTTCACGAGCTACGACGGCTTTTCGAGAACGTGGCTATCGGCCGTCCGGCGAGTCCTCAAGCCGCACGGCGCCATATGGGTCATTGGCACCTACCACAACATTTTCAGGCTGGGTGTGGCGATTCAGGATCTCGAGTACTGGATCCTGAACGACGTGATCTGGCGAAAATCCAATCCCATGCCGAATTTCAGGGGCCGGAGATTGACCAATGCCCATGAAACCCTGATCTGGGCAGCGAAGTCACAGAAGTCCCGCTACACGTTCAACTATGCTGCCCTCAAAGCCCTCAACGACGATCTCCAGATGCGTTCCGACTGGCGTTTGCCACTGTGCTCCGGCAGCGAACGTTTGCAGAACGACGACGGAAAAAAGGCCCATCCGACCCAAAAACCGGAATCCCTGCTGCACCGGATCATAATCGGCACGACCAAACCCGGTGACGTCATTCTCGACCCGTTCTTCGGCACCGGCACGACGGGGGCCATGGCCAAGAAGCTCGGCCGGCGTTTCATTGGAATAGAACGTGAAACCCGGTACGTCGAAATCGCGCAGGCCCGGATTGATCGCATCGAGCAGGCCGACACACATTCATTGAAAGTAAGTCCCGACGCCCGAACGGCGCCCCGCGTTCCTTTTGGGAATCTGATTGAACGAGGATTGCTGGAGCCTGGGAACACGCTTCAGTCTGTAAACGGACGTCACTCGGCCGTCGTTTGTGCCGACGGGTCACTCGTTGCGAACGACAAGAGGGGATCGATTCACAAGATCGGAGCCATTCTTGAGGGCGCTCCTTCTTGCAACGGCTGGACATACTGGTGTTACCGGAAACGCGGCAAACACATTCCGATCGACGCACTGAGGGAACAGCTCCGGGCTGAACTCGCCTCCTGATCGCGCCGGGGGACTGGCCCCGCCGGCGTCCGATGCGGCGCACCACGCGCTTGATGAACGCCAGGTCCTCTCTGGCAGGTTCAGGCTTTCCAGGAGATGGATTCCGGAGTTCCCGCGCGCGCAATGGCTCCGAACAGGTTCTCGCCCGGCATTTCTCGCTCGAGTATCGAGCGAATTCCAATAAGGCGGTCAAGGTCGATACCGGTTGAAAACCCGGATCGTTCACACAGGTAGACGAGGTCTTCGAACACGACGTTCCCGGTTGCACCCGGCGCGAAAGGACACCCGCCGAGTCCGCCGATCGTGCCGTCGAGGACACGGACCCCGGCGTCAAGTGCAGCGGACGCGTTGGCGATTCCCGTTCCCCTCGTGTCATGCAGGTGAATCACGACCGGGACGTCCCCGATCCTCGGATTCACGAGGCCGAGCAGTTCGGTGACCTGGCGAGGCCCGGCGACGCCGACCGTGTCCGCAAGCGAAATAACCTCTGCCCCGGCGCCGAGGCAGCGATCGACCACACGCATCACCGATTCCGGCTTGACGTCTCCTTCGAACGGACAGCCAAAGGCAACGGACACGGCCGCCGAGATCACGGGCCCCGTCCCGGTCGCTTCACGGCCGGCCCTTGCATAACGCAACAGCTCGATGGCGGATTCCCGTGACCGATTCACGTTTGAACGGCTATGTGCTTCGGTAGCAGAAACGACGACAACGATTTCCGAGACCATCGTCGCAAGCGCATCGTCGACCGCACGTTCATTGAGCGTCAAGGCGGAAGAAAAGGCATCCGGCATCCGATCTACGCGTTCAATCAGCTGCCGGACATCGGCAAACTGGGGAAATCGGGCCCTGGGCAGAAACGAACCGATCTCGATGTTCCTGACGCCTGCCCGGCAAGCCCGCTCGATCCATTCCAGTTTCGCCGCGGTTCCGGGCCATGACGAGGTCATTTGCAGACCGTCCCGAAGCCCAAGCTCCCTCAGTGTGATCCGGCCTTCCGGATACAGCGCCAGGATATTCATCACGATTCTCCACCTTCCATTCCGGTCGCATGTTCAACAAAGCCCCTATCCAGGCCAAGGCCGGACAGGACATCGACGCTGTCGACTCCAAGTCCCGGCACGTCCAGGCAAGGGACAATTCTGGCTGAATCAACCTGGACCGGAAAGCCGGGCGCACGGAATGTCGTTCCGTCCGCGAGCGCACTTCCAATGAGACCGGGCTCGGCCTGCGGGTCGGTGAACATCTCGGCGGGAGTCGTCACCGGAGCAAAGGGGATCATCCTATTTTCGAGTTCGCGCATCAGGTCCGGCGACCTCCACGCGGCAACCGCGGTCCGAAACTTCGGAAGCGTCCAGTCACGCGCGCCGATCTGATCCATCCGGTCTTCGAGCGCGGGGTTCTCGAGCATTTCCTCCAATCCCAGCAGCGTGCAGAGCGCCACCCAGTGCCCCGATGTCACGGCCCCGACAAACAGTTTCCGATCATCGCGGGTCACGAATATGTCGTAGACCGGCCAGGTGAACGCGCGTTCGGGCATCGGCGCGGGTTCAAGTCCGGTCAGGGCAAACTGAACCATGTGCTGCGCGACGAGCAGAAGGCTGTTTTCGAACAGCCCTGCACGAATTTCACGGCCGACACCGGTTGCTTCCCTCTCGCGCAGCGCGGCCACGGCCGCATAGGCGCCCGCAAGGCCTGCCATGATGTCATTTGCAGACGAACCTATTCGGAGCGGCATCCCGGTCGGGCCGGTCATGTGGGCGAGGCCCGTCATCATCTGTACGGTTTCATCCAGTGCGGGCCGGTCGGCGTACGGCCCGTCGAGAAATCCCTTGCAGGAGACCGTGATCAGCCCGGGAAACCTGGTGCGAACCTGAGTCAAGTCAAGCCCCATTTTGGCAAGCGTGCCATCCCGAAAGTTCTCGACAAGAATATCGGCCGACGACAAGAGGCGATCCAGTGCCTCTCGGCCCTCGGCCCGGCCGAAATCCAGCACGACGGATTTCTTTCCCCGGTTGAACAGAGCAAAGAACGATGCACCCATGCCGGTCAAGTGGCGGGTCTTGTCCCCACCAACCGGTTCGACCTTGATGACCTCGGCACCAATGAACGAAAGGAACATTCCGCAAGCCGGTCCGAATATGAGATGACTCAATTCCACGACGCGGACTCCTTCCAGCGGCGCAAAACCTGCCGGTCGGAGCGACTCGTCTCGCTCCGGCTGCGGGAAATCCGGATTCGTGCATGTCATCATCTGTCGAATGTCCCACCTTTCCACAGTCTTGTGGCAATCCACGCGCCTCCCGCGTGGAAGCCGTTCGCCGTGAGAGTTCGTCTTCTCGTGGTCGGCAGCCAGACAAGGCCAATCGTCCGCATTTCGGGGGATTTTCTCAAGCCGCCTCTCAACTTCATCGCTCGCATCAGGGGATCGACTCCGGGCGCCGCTCTTCGGCAGATGACGCCGCCAGGTCCCAGATTTTCCTCATGACCGTGGGCAGTTGCGTCGGACTGAAGGCAGAACGATCGACGAAGAACCCTCGATCAGGGCTGCAACCCAGCGGCACGTCCGCCTTCATCACTGCGACCCACAGGTCGAAATGGGTGAACCTGTGACGGACACGACTTTCCAACCTCCTCCAGTTTGCACGACAGGGAGGAGCCTGCGTGACACCCGATTCGCTCCAGGCGCTCCCCGGCCAGCCCAGGGTGCCTCCGAGCAATCCACGGGAGGGCCGCCGTTCCAGCAAGACCGCTCCATCTTCCCGAATTGCGACAAAGGCGACGCCTTTTCGTTCCGGGCCCCGGCGTGGCGGAATCCGAACCGCAAAACTCTCCGGACTACCCGTAGCATACGCAGCGCAGCGACTGATCCATGGGCAAGTGCCGCAATGCGGAGCGCGGGGCCTGCATACCAACGCCCCGAGGTCCATGACGGCCTGTGCATAGTCTCCGGGACGCGTGCCCGGCGTCATGCCCAGCGCCAACTGCTGCAATTCCCCGGTCCCGGATGGAATGGACCGCAATCCGCCCAGCCGCGCGAGAACCCGTTTGACATTGCCGTCCACGACTGCGACGGGCTTGTCGAAAGCGATCGCAGCGATCGCAGCAGCCGTATAGGGACCGATCCCGGGCAGAGCCCTCAACTCGGTTACATCCCGGGGAAAGTCTCCGCCAAATTTCCTGCTCACGATCCTGGCTGACTTCACCAGGTTTCGGGCTCTCGCATAGTAACCCAGTCCCGCCCAGGCCTCCATGATGTCCTCGTCTTTCGCGGACGCGAGGTCGTGAACCGTCGGCCAGCGCGAGACGAAGCGCGTGAAATACTTTTCCACAACGGGCACGGTTGTTTGCTGCAGCATGATTTCGGAAAGCCAGACATGGTAGGAATCGGGTTGCTTCCCGATCGCCCTCTCCGCCGGACCGACCCGCCACGGCAAGGTTCTGGCGTTTCGGTCGTACCAGTCGAGCAGATTTCCTGAAAACCATTTGCGATCACACAACCTTGATTGTCTCCCTCGCGATCACTGTGGCATTTTCGAAACCCAGCCGTATTGTGATGGCATGGCACCGCGAAAAGAGTCGAGTCCGATGAGCGCAGGTCAAGCGAGGAATCCATGGAGACGATCCGGGCACGGCGCCGTGAGAATCGCGGATGTGCTCAGGGACAGGTTTCGCGAAATCTTCGGCAAGCGCGGATTCGCCGAGATGCGATTGATCACCCACTGGCCGGAAATCGTTGGCGAAGCATTCGCCGCCTCCACATTGCCGGTCAAAGTGAGCCGTTCAAGATCCGGGACCGGTTCGACATTGACTGTACAGGTCAACGGGGCACTTGCACCTGTCCTGCAGATGCAAACACCCGAGATCATGCGACGGATCAATGCATACTACGGTTACTCGGCGATCACGGAGATTTCTCTAACCCAGACCTCTTCTGCAACGCCCGGAATTCCGGTAAAGCGACATCAGGGAAAATCCCGGGGCGCGGATGATGGCGGTCTGGAACCCCTGCCCGAAGACGTTCAGAACGCAATTGAACACATTGAAAACACCGATCTCAGGCGGGCCATCACCGCCTTCGGTGAGAATGTTTACCGCCAGCATCGGCAAGACAGTCGAAGGCGCCAGGAAATGGAAGGAAACAAGACATGATTCTCCCTCGGTCTGATTCGGTGGTCGAACCTGCGAGAAGAGCTATCCTGGTCTCGCTGGTTTCTTTCGGTCTTCTTGCGGTGACGCCGGGTGCATGGAAAGCGCAAGCTGCCACGGACACCGAAGTGATCGAGATGTGGCTGGGTTCCGACGATGCCGTCGTCGAGGTCAGGGAATACGCTTCGATGACCTGCCCCCACTGTGCAAGATTCCACGAAAACGTCTATCCTGATCTGAAGGCCGACTACATCGACACCGGCAAGATACGTTTTGTCTTTCGCGAAGTCTATTTTGACCGTTCAGGGCTTTGGGCAGCCATGCTTGCGCGTTGCGCGGGACCGACCCGGTATTTCGGTGTCATCGACCTGCTGTTCGAACGCCAGGATGACTGGTCCCGTCAAAGCGATCCCGTACAGGTTACGGAACAGCTCTTCCGCATCGGACGCGTTGCGGGAATGAGTGACGAGACCATCAAGGCATGCATGACCGATCGCGACTTCGCCCTGGCAATGGTCGAGAAGTCCGATGCCGAAAGGCGGGGAGACAACGTCAATTCGACTCCTACCCTCGTCATCAACGGAGTTAATCACGGGAATCTGAGCTACGAAAGACTGAAGGCCCTGATCGATGACGAACTTGGCAGCTGATATCGACACTTGCCGGGAATCATTTCGCGATGCTTCCCGAAGCCAAGGATCGAGGAATTCAAAAGATATCACGGTGAGTTCCGGTAACCGCCCAGGACTTCATCCAACTTTTTTCCGAGCGTGGCATCATCACGAATGACCAGCCGTATAGGCAAGGTCAGCACCCGTTTGCGATACAATGG
Organism: Paracoccaceae bacterium; assembly: GCA_963664045.2. Lineage (GTDB taxonomy): Bacteria > Pseudomonadota > Alphaproteobacteria > Rhodobacterales > Rhodobacteraceae > JAPPHA01. The sequence goes on from CAXXGT010000014.1 coordinate 414,887, forward strand.
CGGCAGACGCACCGCGTCTTTTTCCGTGGTCACAAGCTGAGCATCGATCCTGGCCGCTTCACCCTCCAGCCGCCTCAGCAGAGCAGGACCATACCTGTGATGATCCGGGAAACTCCTGGTCGCAGCGACATCGGCCCCAAGACTTCGTAACGTTTCATAGAACCGTCGCGGGTGCGCGATACCGGCGAATGCCAGAACCCTTTGACCGTCCCAGTCCATGCCCGTGGGAAGCACCTCGATATTCCCCCGAACTCCGGGAACGCCTTGGAGTTGGGGCCATATTCTCATCAGGGTTTCGAGTTCCGTTTCGGATCCGATCGCCACGATCAAGTCCGCCCGCGACACGGCATCTCCAACGGATTCCCTCAGCGGCCCGGCGGGTACGACCCGGCCGTTACCAAATCCGACCGCGGAATTGACTACGATGATGGACAAGTCGTGGCTCAGGTCGGGGTTCTGGAACCCATCATCCATCACGACGATCGTGGCTCCGGCAGCCGCGGCAGCCCGCCCCGCGCGCAGCCGGTCCCGCGCAACCCAGGTTGGAGCGAAGGCGGCATGCAACAGGGGCTCGTCGCCTACCTGATCGGCAGTGTGCGTTGCAGGGTCGACCAGCACCGGACCTCTCGACGATCCTCCGTACCCCTTCGAGAGAACGTGCGGATGTTGACCCGACTCATGCAGCCTCGAGACGATTTCGATCACGGTCGGGGTTTTGCCACTGCCGCCGATACTGACATTCCCGACGCAGATCACCGGCACGCCAATGGTCGCCCGTTGTCCGCGTCGAAGGCGCTGCCTGGCGGCAGCGCTCCAAGCCCAGGCCAATGGAACAACGGCCGTCGACAACCAACCCGGCCGATTCGGCGGATGGAACCAGAATACAGGCGGTTTCAAGACGCGCATTGTGCCGGCAGCGGCCGAAGTCGCGCTTTCGACTTACCGCCGGGAAAAATACAAAGGGTCAATTCGCATGGATCGCGGACTTCGTTGTCGGCAGGATCACTGCCCCAAGCGGCGAGGTCCCGGTACAACCGGTCCTGGCGTCCTGATTTTTGGCAGCGCTCGGTCGGAGGTGCCGCAACCTCAGGCACTTTCATCAACATCTTCGCGCAATCGGTGAAGGTCGGCGATAAAGTACCTGGTTCTCGCGTTGTCGACGGTCCGCTGGGCGTTACTCCTCCACGCATCGCGCGCGGACTCGTAATCGGGAAAAATTCCGACGATGTCGATTTCCTCGAGATTCCGAAAAATCATTCGTTCCGGATCTGCCAATTCGCCGCCAAACACCAGATGCAAGCGACGTCCCATCGTTCTCTCCTCCTTGATTGCTTCGACATGTCCAATATGCCTTCAGGCTATCACGCGGTCATTCGAAACCTCGTCCCGCCGTCAGCGCTTCTATGACGGCGGCGAGCGGTTCGAAGACCGGAACAGGCGCGCCTTCGAATCTCCGTCACGGCACCTTCCAAAAGCAACCAATCATTTCCGTCTTCGGCGAACCGATCGTGCTGAACCCGGAAGCCACACTCAAGGATGCTCAAGGATGCTCAAGGATGCGCATGATCGTGGCTCGAAAGGTTACCCTCTCCCGATGTAGGGCATCCTGTTCGCCATGATCGTCATGAAGGGCACGTTCGCCGAAAGCGGGAGCGATGCCATGAATGCCACCGCGTCACCGCAGTTGTCGACATCGAACGTCGGCTCTGCCTTGATGCTGCCATCGGCCTGGGCAACACCCTCCTGCATGTTTTGCGTCATCGGGGTCGCCGCATTGCCGATGTCGATCTGGCTACAGGCGATGTCATGCGCGCGCCCGTCCAGCGAGATGCTGCGGGTGAGGCCCGTGATCGCGTGCTTGGTCGCGGTGTAAGCGACGCTGTTCGGCCTGGGCACATGGGCAGAAATCGAACCGTTGTTCATGATCCGGCCACCTTTCGGGTCCTGGGCTTTCATGATCCGGAAAGCACGCTGTGCACAAAGAAAGGCGCCCGTGAGATTGACATCCACGCTTCGCTGCCAGTCGTCGAACTCCAACTCGTCAACCGGCGCCGCCAGGGCAGCCGTGCCGGCATTGTTGAACAGAACATCGAGTCGGGCGAACGTCGCCATCACCTGACTGAACAGACGGTCGACTTCAGCCATGACGCTGATGTCGGTTGGAACGGTGATAACCTGCTGGTTGTCAGCACCGATACCGGTACAAAGCCGGGCGGTTTCATCGAGCGGAGGTCGTCTCCGCCCCGCGAGCACAAGGCTGTAACCGTCGCGGGCGAGCGCCCGGGAAGCGGCTCTTCCGATACCGGTCCCCGCACCGGTAACCAGGGCAACTTTTCTTGTCTCCACTTCAGTCTCCCGCGATCGTCAATCCTTCGACCAGAAGGCTGGGTACCAGGTTCGAACGATGTGGTCGGGCATCGTCGGCGGCCACGACGGACAGCAGCATCTGCCGCAGGTTCCCCGCTATCGTACATTCATGGACTGGCACGGTGACTTCACCGCTTTCAACCCAGAGTCCGGACGCTCCCCGCGAATAATCGCCCGTGGTCGGATTGATCGCCCGTCCCATCAGCGAAGTCACGACAAGACCGGTCCCCATCTGTTCCAACAAGGACCGCCGCGGATGCTCGGGGCCTTCAAGAACAACATTGCCCGCAGAAGGTGACGGCGGCCCGCCAACCCCCCTTGCGGCATTTGCCGTGCTTTCGCAGCCCAGTTTTCGGGCCGTACCAAGGTCCAGGGTCCAGCTCTTCAGAACCCCCGCATCCACAAACCTTCGCTCCTCTGTTGCAAGTCCCTCCGCATCGAACCGCTTCGAGCCGATTATCCTCGGCCGATGCGGCCGCTCAACAAGAGAATAGTCCGGGGGCAGGATTTCCTTGTCCATGGCGTCGATCAACCAGCTCGATTGACGGACGACCATTGATCCATTGATCGCCGAGAGAAGGTGACCGACAAGAGACCCGGAGACGCGCTCATCGAACAGCACCGGATATGTGCCGGACTCGGGTTTCCTCGCGCCTTTTCGTGCCACGGCGCGTTCACCCGCGATGCGGCCGACTTCGCGCGCGTCAGGCATGTCTTCACGATGAACGCGGTCCTCAAGACAGTAGTCCCGCTCCATCTCGAGACCGGTTCCGGAAATCGCGACACAACCGAGCGAATAGGAGGTTCGGGCTCTCTTTCCGCGAAACCCGTTGGTCGCTGCGATGATGCTCTCGCCTGTGCCCCAGGACGCCTCGGCACCATCGATCTTTGCCACTCCGCTGACCCCCTGCGCAGCTGCCTCGGCCTCGAGCGCCCACGCCTGCAATTCAGCGGGCGTCGGAGGCCGTTCCGCGCTCACGAGGTCCAGGTCATCACTCTCGCCGAGACTGGCCAGTTGGCTTTCGTCCGCCAAACCGCAGGTCGGGTCTTCCGGCGCTTCGCGCGCCATGGCCACGGCCCGTTCAGCCATTTCGCCGACAGCGCGGGCAGAGGTGTCCGATCCGGACACGACAGCCTGCCGTGCTCCCACAAGCACCCGCAGGCCGATTTCCGTTCCCTCCGAGCGATCGGCCTGTTCCAGTTTCGCGTTCCTGACTTCAACCGACACGCTTTGCCCCGAGTTGACCAATGCATCAGCCGCGTCGGCCCCGGCAGCCGTGGCGGCATCCAGCAACGACTCTGCCAGGTCCTGCCAATCACGCACCGGGGAATCCTCCAGGCCGGAACATCAACAGCTTCTCGAACATCAGCTCCTCCATCTCTTACCCAGCGGAACCACTAGCTCGCGTCTGCGGGATCCGTCCCGTGACCGGGCGGTGACAGCATTCGCCCTGTCGGCGAATTCGTGCCACGTCTTGCATGTTTCCGCCATGCCTCCCGCCTGTCCCAAGGTGCGTTTTTCCGGCTGCATTGATCCTGCCAGGGTGGCCTCGGCCAGCTCCTGAGGAGACACGGAACCGCGCCTTACACCAGGCGATATCCGGAACCGGATCGTTCCAGGTTACAGATTTCTGCACCGAGTATGTGCCCGCCGCTGAATGGCAGCCGGTCAGTCGCTACCATATCGAGTACGCGTTTTCGTGATTGAATCGCGGCGGGTCGATCACCGTCGAACGCAGCGCAGATTTCGGGATCAGCCAGTTGCAGGACCTGGCTGTGCAACACGTCACAGATACTGACAAAGCTGTTGGAACCGGAATCAACCCGGAAACCCACATGCCCGGGAGTATGGCCTGGCAGGTCAATCAATGTCACGCCTCCCGCGAGCTCTGCGTCGCCACTCACCAACGTGACCCGGTCCCCATATGCTGCAAGCACCGATTTCGCCAAAGCCTGCCATTCGGCGGCCGTACTGTCCGCCCCGGCAAAATTTCCGTCATCCGTCCAGAAGGCATGCTCGGTTTCCGTGACGAATACCTCGGCATTCCCGAACACGGCATTGCCATCCGCATCGATGGCCCCGGCGATGTGGTCGGGATGCAAATGCGTCAGGACGAGATGTGACACATCACCGGGGGAAGTGCCGACATCCTTCAAGGCCTCGGGGAGACGGCCTGCCACCGGGCCGAACAGGTCCCGCACCCCGCTGTCAACCAGCATTTTCGTATCGCCCCGGCGCACGACAAAGGCATTGAAACTCGTTTCAATCGCCGAAGCGCCACCGCTGGACAGGATGGAGTCGATCTGGTCCGGATCCGCGTTCGGAAAAACTTCCTTGCCGAACTCGGTCGCTCCGTCCTGCAAGGCAATGACTTCGGCGTCACCGACAGAAATCCTCGAGCTTTGTGACATTGTTCATTCCTCGTTGGTTCATTGGTTCCAGGAGATGTCGGTATTTCGCACATATTGTCATCAGGATTAAGCCTGCAAGCGAATTTTACCGTATTCAATCCGGTTCCCTACAGGACATCCGACGTCACCGACAGCCTCGATTCCGAAGAATTGCGCTCTATCCTTTTGCGCCTCTCCAACGGCTGGGCAGTGAGGTTGGGGTAGAGTCCCCAGAAAACATCGCCGTATCGACGGCAAGGCCCTGCGCGCGTGCTATGGCGATGCCCTGGAACGCCACGATTCCTTTCATGAACATGTTGCCTGTGGCTGTCAGGACATGTCAAAATGCGTTTACATTCAGGTGAATGAGCGAACGACCGAGGCAACGGGAGCAGAGTTTGTCAATGCGCCCGTTTTCAGGGCGAAGTTGGAAGAAGCGGGCAAAGTGGAAGAACGTCGTTTGGCCATCATCGGAGTTCGCGATCCCGAGACGACTTCCCGCATCGAACAGGCAGTTGACTGGTCGCGCGCCAAATTGGCGGAGCGCTTCGGAGCCCCGGGGGATGGCTACGAGGTGCATTTCCACACTTACGGCAGGGACGGCGTGATGAAGGATCTGGAACCGGATGCTCCGGGCGAACCTCACGAGTTATGCGTCATCATGGAAGCCATCTCGAAGGATGCGGGTAGGGTGGAGGAGATTGCCGTCCTTGCGACCCGAAACCATTTCCACGCAAGACGTCCGGGTCTTAAGGGAACTGTCGGCACCGACGCCATCATGTCGGACGAAGTGCTGGTCGGCGAAGCGGATTACCGGTGGACGCTCAACCATGTCGTGGAAGTCGGACATGGCACGGAACTGTTCACGAGTACGCCCATGACAATTCGATAAAACATCGGGATGGGGGCTACGAGATGAGCGACGACGTGAAAGATCTTTCCAAAACGATCCGCTCGAAGAATGCGGGCGTGGACCACATCACGTTTGACATTATCCTGCGCGACCGGAAATCCTTTGAGCGAGTCCGCGACACTTGATTTATTCCGCGACGAACGCGACATTCGCGCCCGCCGCCTGGAAACGGCCCAAGTTGCCGTAGAGCGCGCGCAGCATGATGCCGCGCGCACCGTTCATGTCCCGCTCAACGATGATCGTGCCGTCCGGGACCGTTTTCGCGCCGTCAAGGCGCTGGTTCACGAAGCCGTCCCACACGCGCGTCTTGCTGGTATAGGCCTCGTTGGCGACGATGAGCCGCTTTCCGTATTTCCGGCACATCCACGCCAGCTTCCGCTGAAAGCGGTCATGCGCCAGGCCCGGCATCGCGCGCACGGTCTTCGTCCTGATCTTCCGCTCCGACCTGGCGCTCATGTCCCTGGTCTCGAAGGATGGAAGGAGGATCACCTCGAAGGCCTGGACGAGATCGCAGGCAAGCCGCCGGTGCAGGTCGTCGACCAGGTTGCGGAGACGGACGGCAAGCCTGTCGATGCGCTTCTCGAAGTGGCGCTTCCGGTCCCCGTGCCTTGCCTTCGCGCGCTGTCCGACCAGGCGGTCGAGTTCGAGCAGGAGCGGAAACACCTTGTCGGCATGGAAGCCGTCACCGTGGCTGGCGGCGTTGTTCATCGAGCATGCGGTCACGAAGGTCCGCACACCGGGGTCAGGGGACACGATGGAGCGGAGCTGGATTTCGTCCTGCCCCACAGTGACAATGTGCATCCGAGCGCAGATGAACCACTGCCCCCGCTCAAGCACGATGGTCGTCAGCTTCCCCCACGCCTCGTCGGGCATGGGTTCTGCAAGGTCGACGTTCCGCGCGACGAAGCCGGCCGAGAGCTTCCGGACGGCAATGCGCTGCCGCATGTCCCCGATGCCGCGAAAGGAAAAGCCGCAACCTTCGCCTTCCTTCCGGCGCCGGATCACGGCGTCGCGGGTCCTGAACGCCGCGTCGAGCGCCTCGTCGCAGTCGGCGGAGCGGAACGCGCCGCCGCGCTCCTCAACCTCCGAACGCACGAAGTCGCGGATCGTTGCGCGAAGAGCGGTCTGCCCGAGATCCGGGCCCTGCGGCTCCACGAGGCCGCGATCGGCCTCCATGAAGCAGGAGATCGCGAGGTTGCAGGCGCGGCGCTGCTGGCGGACCAGCTCATGCAGCAACTCAGGGTTCTTCGGGTAGGCCCCGATCTTTCCTGTGTCCTTGACCACAACGCTTCCCATGGTGGGCGTTGCAGAAGGAAACGATAGACCCAACGAGGCAGCGGACGTCGAACGGGCCGGGACGATCGTCTTCTTCCAGAAGCTCGATGCTTCCTCCCGAAAGTTCGATGACGTGTCTGATGAGCGGGTAGCCGGCCCGGGTGATGCGGTCCGATGTGGCAGCCACCACATGGACTGCCTCTCCGCGCAACGCGCGTTCCAACAGGGCGACAAGGCCTCGTCGCTCGAAATTGAACCCGGATCCAACATCACGGACGACGCGTCCGTCCGGGTAGCGGGCGCGCAAGATTCGCTGCGGCTGCGAAATGCTGACAAAACAGACACCTGAATTGCTGATCGTCCGATAGGGCCGGACCAAAGGGCATTCCGGCTGGCGGCGAACGGGTCAGTCGATGACGATAAGCCGCCGCTCGACGTCGCAGAGGCGTTCCCCGCCTCCGTCCGTGACGACAAACGGCTCCGAAATCGCCGCGCCATACGCGTCAAGCCAAACACCGGACTGGAAGTGAAAACACATGCCGCTTTCCAGGACGGTCGCATCGCCCGGGCGCAGGCTCATCGTCCGTTCGCCCCAGTCGGGCGGGAAAGCAAGGCCGATGGAATAGCCGACACGGCTTTTCTTCTCCAGGCCGTTGCGGTTGAGTATCTTCTGCCAGACGGCCTCGACCTGCTCGCAGGTTTCACCGGGGCGCGCCATGTCCAGCGCCGCATCGACTCCTTCGACGATGATCTCCGCGAGGTCGGCAATCGCCTGCGGCGGCGCACCGAGGTGGATCGTACGCGTGATCGGTGCCGTGTAGTGCCGCCTCGCGCCGGCGATTTCCAGCATGACGAGGGTATCGTCAGGCAAGGGCGCCTCGGACCATGTCAGGTGGGGCGTGCTCGTGCGTCCGCCGACCTGGATCAGTGGGCACAGGCTGGTATAGTCGCCGCTGACGCCGTCGACTCCGACGGTCTGCGACTTGTAGACCTCCGCCACCACACGAGACTCCGGCACTCCGGGTGCCATGACCTTCACGGCCGCATTGAGAGCCGCAGTGCAGATCCGGCCGGCCTGGCGCATGTAATTCAGCTCGGCGTCCGACTTGACCGCCTTCGCCCAGTTGACCAGTTCCCGGCTATCCTCGAACCCGGCATCAGGCAAACCCCTGACAAGATGCCGGTGCGCCCGGGCTGTATAGTAGTGTGCATCCATCTCGACCGCGATCCTGGCCCGCCCGTATCCGCGATCGCGCAGCATGACGCACAGATCGTCGAACGGGTGGCGCTCCGGGTGATGGACGAGCGCTTCGTCGAAACAGGCAATCCTGTCGTCGGGCAGGATTGTCGTGACTTGTGCTGCCCGGACGTCCTGCGGTCGCCCGAACCAGATCGGCCAGTCTTCCGCCACACCGAGAACGACCGCCTGTGGCGTATAGAACGACCAGCTGTCGTAGCCGGTCAACCAGCACATGTTCGCCGGATCCTGGCATATCAGCAGGTCCAGGCCGCGTTCCCGCATATTCGACCGGACACAGGCAGTTCGGCCCGCATATTCGTCGGATGAAAACGGGATGACGTAATTGCCGGTATTTTTCACCTGAACTCCAGTTTGTCGGTCTCTGCCTGTACAATCAGTCCGTCATGGCGGATTACGGTGGCAGAGACGGCATTCCTGACCAGAAATCCGACGGCACGGGTGTTTCCGCGGATCATGGCATTACGGGTCCGATCCATTTCGGAAGCAAGGATCGCAATTTCCTGTTTCCAGTCGAGCTTGGGCACTGCCTGTTCGACTATATCCGCCCTTACCCGGACGGCAACGGGCGGATGACTCGCTTTGTCATGAACGCGATGCTGGCATCCGGCGGCTATCTGTGGACCGTCATCCGGGTCGAGGATCGTGACGTCTACCTGGCGGCGCTCGAAAGGGCCAGCATCGATCAGGATATCGGTCCGTTCGCGCAGTTTGTGGCGAACCGGGCTACGTGGTCACCGAAGCAGGCGGCGTGAGTGTCACGACGGTCGAAAACTGGGCAGAAGTTGCCAGGTCCTAGCCTGCCAACGTGCAGCAGGAGCAGCCGCAAGTTAGCAGTCGCGAGATTGTGGAGGCGTCTGAAAGTGGTCCCCAACGCATGAGGGGGAGAAGGCGGTGCACAAGCTGATGGTTCTCATTACTGATGTTCGGGCCCATGACCCGGGCTTCGGGAGAAGTGGCGGTCGATCGGGGTGACCGGCTTCGAGCGGCGCCAGATGGAGCAGATAAGGAAGGAACTGGACGAGGAATTCCAACAGGCAAACGCGCCCATCCAAAGCCCGACAACGGAAGCACGCCCCTCCAAATTGTCCAGTTTTGGGACTTGACCTCTCGGTAGTGGCCGCCTCCCCTTTTCGGAAGACGCTCGCGCCGGCCTCAATCGCTTCCACACAGCATGCCTGCAAAACAGGGAATTGGGGGGTCTCCTGAGGCGTCGTTTCTTGCGAAACGCCACCCACCCGTCAATACGCGCGCCGAGGGCGCGGGAGACTCCAGGGCGACAGCGTTCCGCCACGGGACAATCGTCCTGACGCATTCCGTTTCCTGTCACATGATGGACTTGTCAATTTCCGTATGGTCATTGCATAAATCCACGATGTTTCAGATCAATCCGAGGCTCAGCGGTTTCACCTGCCTGCGCACCGGAGTCAGACTGCCAGTCGGGGACTACCACGAAGGGGCTCCTAAATCAGCCAAGGAAGGGTTTCCCGCCAGCCTGTACGCGACATACAGTTGCAACCACTGTTGGCCGCCCGCCGGCCCGGAAAAGGGAATGGCGCGATACCGGGACTATCTGCCATACTTGGACTTTCCCAGCCTTGGCGCAGGAGCGACACCGCTGGTGCCGGTACCGAAGCTGGCTCACGGCATTGGCCTCGAACAGGTCTGGGTTAAGAATGAGGGTCAGAACCCGACCGGCTCCCACAAGGAACGGATAAGCCCGTTGGTCGTTGCGCGCGCATTGGCAACGGGGCACGAGACCGTGGCTGCCGCCTCAAGCGGCAATGCCGGTGTGTCGCTCGCCGCCCACGCCGCTATCGCCGGGCTGAATTGCGCGATCATTACGGTGCAGACCGTCGGCGCTGCCTGGATGCGGGCCTTGGAAACCTACGGGGTGGAACTGATCGTCACCGCTAACGCCCGGGAGCGTTGGGACATACTTCGCCAAAAGACCCGCAGCGGGAGTTGGTACCCGGCTGTCAGTGGCTACGAGAAAGCATGTCATGACAATAGGTCCGAACCGTTTCGATGCGATCGTGGTGGGTGGCGGAATCGTCGGCTGCTCTGCGGCCTTCTACCTGGCCCGCCAGGGGCTGGCAGTTGCTCTCGTTGAACGCCACAGGGTGGGCGAAGGCACCACCAGCGCCAGTTTTGCCTGGATCAACGCCACCGCGAAGGTGGCCGAGGACACCTATCTTCGCCTGAATGCCATGGGTGCCGTCCGACACAGGGAACTCGCGGCCGAGTTCGGCGAGGATGACCTCGGGTACCATCCGGCCGGTATGCTGCAGTGGGTAAGCACTGGCGACGAGAGCCGGCTGAAGGCGATGCGCCATCGCGCCGAACGCCTGCAGGCTCTTGACTATCCGGTTGCCACCGTGGGCGCACGTGTGTTCGCCGCCCTCGAACCGCATGTCCGCTGCGGGGATGACGGCGAGGCGCTGATAGCGATGGCCGACGCCTGGCTCGACGCGCCCAGGTTTGCGCGACGCCTGGCCGGTGAACTGCGCGCCATGGGTTCCTTGGTCCTCGAGCAATGTGCGGCGAAGGAACTCTCGGTGAGTGACGACGGCGTGGTCACCGGCCTAATCACCGAGCGGGGCCGGTTCGAGGCCGCACGCGTGGTGGTGGCGGCAGGCCCCGACACGCCGGAGGTTCTGGGCAAGCTCACCGGCTTCGAGGCCATTGCCACCCGCTTTCCCATGAATCGCGTTCCCGGGCTCCTGGTCACCAGTCCGAGCACGGCGCCCGCGAGGCTGCTCCGCCATATCACCTACTTCGACGTGGAGCCCGGTGAGATCCACCTGCGCCCGGCTCCCAATGGCGGGCTGCGGATGGGCGCGCCGGAAACCGATGGATGGGTGGCGGAGGACCCGTCACCAGAGCAAGTCCGCCGCGCCGCGATCGAGCTTCTTCGGCGCGCGAAAGCCGTGCTTCCCGGTTTTCCCGGCGAGGCCTGCATCGACGCATGCGACATCACCATCGGGATTCGTCCGGTTCCGCATGACGGCAAGAGCATTGCCGGCCCGTTCCCGGGAGCCGACGGGTTGTACCTGATCGCGACCCACAGCGGCATTACCCTGGCACCGGCGCTCGGCGAGCTCATGGCCGAGGCCATCGCAGATGGCGTGACACCCGACCTGCTCAGGCCGTTCTCGCTGAAGCGTTTCCCGGGTTTCGCGTGACCGGGGACACTGCGGTGTTTCGAAGCAATGGTGAATGTTTGCGCGCCGGCCGCCGTGAACCCGGGACGTAAAACACCGTTGCCCACCTGTCCCGGCGAGCACTTGATCACGGGCAGGACGAGGATAGCCTGGGTGGGACACGTTTCCTTCCTTGCATCATCGTCCGATTCTCGGGTGCGGCGCGGGGCGCGGGGTCTTGTCGATCACGAGGTGGTTTTTCGTGACATTCAGGCGCCTGTTGCCGGTGACGGCCTTGGCGAGACCCGGGGCAACGAAATGCGCGGATCCGTATGGCAGGCGGTGGCCCGGTTCGGAACCGTGGCGTTCATTCGGTCAAGACTCCCGATGATCACTCGCGCGACGATAGGGATGAACCTGGCTCGTGCCGATGACTCCTGCCGAGCGAAGGCAGCGAACTGCCGCATCCTTCCGGTGGTCGTTGATCATGTCTTCCATGATGATTCCACCGGCGTACCGGTCTTCATGCGCCGGCCGGCCCCGTGTGCTCAACGAAATCGACCGGCAGGCCTGGCTCGCTCTGATCCTCGAACGCATTCCCGATTACAAGATCAACTGCATCGACGGGTTGCCGGCGTGGAACACCGCGTCGGCGGCAGTGCCCGAAGCTGACGCCCGATCACGCAAGGGCGGTCACTCCGGACGCGTACGGTTCTCCGGCACCGCGCGACCGACCCTTTCCCTGCCTTGGCGGACTAGCACGACCTCTGTTCTGGCAGACTTCCGCAGTCTGACCGAACGGATGCCTCAACAAGGCCGGCCACACCGGACATAACCATGTTGACCATGTGTCGGCAGTTGAAAGCCATATCGAATCCGGAATCGAAAGTCACTGAGAACATCAAATTATTTCAGGGTCTTCTGTGATTTCGGATGCGGGATTTAAAGCCAAGACCTTCGGGCCATGAGCCTCAATGTGTGTTTTCCACCCGGAAGCTTGCTTTCCTCCGTCTGGTCGTCAAATCAGACCGCACAGGGCAAAAGCAATGGCAGTCTTCCCGAACTTGGGAAACGCGCTCACTGGTACTTGAAACCGCGGCTACAACGCCCCGGCGAAATCAGGCTGGTTGGGGAAATAGTCCTCGAATCCGCTTTCCCGGTATACGTCCGCGGTACAGCAGTGCAAACCTCCCCCGAACGCATATGCGTCACGAAGATCAACCTCAACAACTTCCATCCCGAGACGATCGAGTTGCTCCGCCTGGTGGACCTCCGACTTCTCCACGCAAACGGTCTTGGGATCAAGCACGAGGACATTCATCGACAGCCATGTCGACGAATAGCACAGCGGCGGTGGCGAATTGTGGGCCGGTCGGGAAGCATCGACGATCTCCCAGTCGTTCCTTGTGAACAGTGCTCTCTGATCGTCCGGCAAGCGGCGTTCGGGATTGTTCAGGATGAGGCCTGGCCTGATCGGCGTGAAGGTCGCATCAATGTGAATCGGGTACGGGTCTCCCGGAAAATTGGTCGCATGAACCCTGTGGTCCGGAAAATGGCGCCGAATCCATTCGATTCCCTTCAGGTTGGTCGTGAACCCGTGCTGTACAATCAGGTCCTTTCCGAATCGCAAGACATCCGCGGCGTCGAACAGCGGTTCCTCCTCCGTCGTCACGAAGAACTTTTCCGCTGTCCACTCCAGCCGAGTTTCGATGCAGATGTTTCCGGAAAGGTAATCGGGGCGATAGTTGTTGTCGGTCAGTCTCGGTTTCGGCGCAGCCTCGTGCCGAAAGTTCGGGTCCTCCTCCCAGTACCTCTTCAACAAGGGACGGTAGCACAGATATTCGAACCAGCGGCAACGATAGGACATTGTCGCTTCCAGGATTTCACTCCCGACCGTCAGCAGGACATCGCGGGGCGGCATGCATCCGAATCCACTGCCGGTTTCGAAGTCCGGCGTTATGACAGGTTGGGAAAAGTCTATCGGAGTCGGACGGTCAACCCTGATGCCGCGACCACGTAGCATTTCTGCGAACGCATCAAGCAGCTCGTTGCCTCGATCGATCATGTCTTGGGGTCGCTTTCCCCATTTCCCCCTCATGTCGGAGTCCTCGGGGACCTTTGCTTCGAGGGCTGGTTCCGGCGGCGGAATGTGACAGTCCGTCGCGTATCCGACTATGACGTGTTTGAGCGGGTCCCATTCGTTCCAACTGTTGACCTGCGTCCTGTCCGGTGACCAGTCCACGATTTTCATCCTGTTCAAGCGACCTGCAAGGCCGCGGCCGTTCCTGACGATCGATCCGGCGGCGGTCCACGAACCTCGCCACCACGTGGCGAATCGCGATTTCGCCGAATCCGTTCGTGAATCATTTGGCGACCGCTCCGGCAACAGTCAACGGCATCAGGCTTCAAACGTGATCGAAATCGGTAAAACGACCGAGTCGGCCAGCAGAAGCAGAACACCGGATCCGGATTACGCGTGCGCATGCATCCCGGTCTCGCCGTCATTCGGGTTTCGGCTTCAGTACAACAGCTCGGGCGTATGCGCGCTTTCGCGGCACGTTCAGGCATCGTGCAGCGAGCACGGACGCGTCCCTCGGCGATAGCTTGTCAAGAACGATGAGAAGAAACCGATCGATTTCCGCATCCGATGTCACCCGGTTGTCGATCGGGGGACCGACGACGATGACCACCTCGCCGCGAATGGAACGGGAATCGCCGCACAGTCTACCCGTGACCTGGTCAACGAGCTCGCGCAACCTGCCAGTCAACACCTCCTCGTGGACCTTGGTCAATTCCCGGCAAATCGATGCCGGGCGGTTCATGCCGAACTCTGCGGCGAGATCGGCCAGCGCAGCACCCAGGCGCGCCGGGGATTCGAACAGGATCACGGTCGCCTGGATATCGGAGATTTTCCGGAGGAACGCCCTGCGGGCAGCAGGGCGGACAGGCATGAACCCGGCGAACAGGAACCTGTCCGTTGGTTGGCCCGATACCGCCAGCGCCGCAAGGACCGCAGAAGGTCCAGGCGCGTGGAACACGTTCAGATCAGCCTGGCGGAATTCCTGAACCAGCCGGAACCCGGGATCGGCAACAAGCGGCGTACCGGCATCGGACGTCAATGCGACTCGGGCTCCCCCGGCCACGGCGGAAAGAAGACGCTTTCGTTGGCTTGCGCCGCTTTGATCGTCGTAACGAACCAGTTTCCGACCCTTGAGGGGAATGCCGTGGATGGACAGCAAATGCCGGATCCGCCGCGTATCCTCTGCGGCGAGGATGTCCGCCTCGTTGAGGATATCAAGCGACCTGAGGGTGATGTCCCTCGCAGCGCCGATCGGCGTCGCAACAATGTACAACCCGGGCCCGAGGATCGAATTACCGCTGTCCGAGCTCATCGGAACATCGTCAGGCCAGTCTACCCAGGCCGCCGGAAAGGAGGAATTCCCGAAATCGCGATTTGCGGCGCACCATTGTGGAAGCCGTCAAGTCGCCCATTTCGCCCGCACATTTGACAGGCCCTTGTTCAATGGCTCGAACTGTCGAGTTCGCTGGAACCATTTTCCAACTCCAATCAGGAAGACGATCGCAGTGCAAAACATGCGGACTCAACATGTCCGGCCTACCAGGTCCCACATCAGGTCGAATCCACCCTCCCCGGTGTCCAGAGGAACATGAAAACCAAGGCAATGTCTTGCATCTCGGCAGCTCGATTGCCAGCAAATCCAGACCAACTCTTCACCACTGCAACGTCGGCCCTGTCCCGATACGACAAGTCGGGACAATCACCCCTGTCCGCCCCGCCGACCGTAGACCTACAGCCAACATTTACTTCCATTTTTCGGAAAATTATATTGTTTTCAAGCGTCGGGAAACCGGGGATCATGGCAGGAAGTCGCCGTGTCAAATTTGCCCGGTTTCAGGAGGGAAATCAAAATGGACCAGTTAAACTCAATCATCAATTCGGTGAACTCGTTCGCCTGGGGTCCGCCCATGCTGGGCATTCTCGGCGTCACCGGCCTCTTGTTGACACTCGGTCTCGTTTTCATGCCGTGGCGGAAGGTCGGTTACGGGTTCCGCCTGCTATTCGACAAGGATGCTGTTGCCGGCGAGGGCGAGGTCAAGCCGTTCAATGCCCTGATGACGGCATTGTCGGCAACCGTGGGGACCGGAAACATCGCCGGCGTTGCGACCGCGATCGCCCTGGGTGGTCCCGGCGCCATTTTCTACATGTGGCTGATCGCTCTGTTCGGAATGGCAACAAAGTACGCCGAAGCTGTTTGCGCGGTGACGTATCGTGAAGTCGATGCGTCCGGCAAATACGTCGGCGGCCCGATGTATTACCTGCGAAACGGCGTCGGGGAGTTCGCTCCCGAGCTTGGGAAATGGCTTGGACTGCTCTTCGCGATCTTCGGAGCCATCGCCGCCTTCGGGATCGGAAACGCGGTGCAGGTCAATTCGATGGCCGCCGCCCTCGGCAGCAGCTTCGGAATGCCGACCTGGATTACGGGAGTCGTTGTCGCGGCCCTCGTAGCCGTCGTGATCATGGGCGGAATCCACAGGATTGGAGACGTTGCCGGCAAGCTCGTCCCGGCAATGATCGTGCTCTACCTTGGCGCGGCTCTCGTGATCATCATCATCAACATCGCCGAAGTTCCAGCCGCGATTGGCATGATTTTCACGTATGCCTTCACGCCAGCCGCCGCGACCGGAGGGTTTGCCGGTGCGGCCGTTGCAGCCGCCATACGGTTTGGTGTCGCACGAGGTGTCTTTTCCAACGAATCGGGATTGGGGTCGGCAGCGATCGCGCACGCTGCGGCACAAACAAACAGCCCGGTTCGGCAAGGCATCATCGCCATGCTTGGAACGTTCATCGACACGATCATCGTATGCACGATGACGGCACTCGTCATCCTGACTTCCGGCGCCTGGACAATGACAGGAGCCGACGGCGGTGGTCTCACCGGCGCGGTCCTGACGTCCACGGGCTTCCAGGAATCCATCGCCGGAGGCCAGTACATCGTTACCATCGCATTGGCAGTCTTTGCCTTCACCACAATTCTCGGATGGTCGTACTATGGCGAAAGGTGCTGGCAATACCTGTTTTCCGAGAAGAGCCTGTACGTCTACCGCGCATTGTGGGTGCTCGCGGCCTTGTCATTCGCCAATGTCAAGGTCGACTTCGTGTGGAATCTTGCCGACACGCTGAACGGGTTGATGGCCGTGCCCAACCTGATCGGACTCCTGTTGCTTGCACCGATGGTGTTCAAGGTCACGCGCCAGTACTTTGAGGACATGGGTCAGCCGTTGTCCTCCACACCGATGGTCAAGGCGTAACGCCCGCGCCTTCCAAGTGTGTGACACGACGGCACGATGTCGCCGGAAGTCTCAAGGGGGCAGTCGATAATTCGACCGCCCCTTTCTGTAACTCGATATAGGTCCCAATGTTCTCGGCGTAACTTTCTGCCACCCGACATGCCATATGCGATATCGAAATTCGCCAAGGTGGCGCCTCTTTCATTTATTTCTGCCGGGTAATCCGGCACAATGGGCGAAGCGGTCAGAGGGCTGGCAGGCAGTCGGAAAGCGGTTAAGCTCGCCGATCATGGTCCGGTCGTGGCTGGAAAGGACATCGAGGCTGCGTGCCACGCGGCGGAAGAACCGGAAGAGGCCGCGAAACTGACGCTCCCGATCCGCGGCATGCCTGCGCGGTGCCAATCCCCGGATCTGATCCTGGAGGCCGTAACGAAATCTGACGTGGACCGGAATACATGAAATTCTCCGCCAATTTGGGTTTCCTCTGGACCGACCGAAGCCTTCCCGAAGCCATCCACGCCGCCGCCGCTGCCGGATTTTCCGCGGTTGAATGCCATTGGCCGTATGATACGCCGTGCACGGCGGTCGAGACCGCACTCAGAGCCACTTCCCTTCCCATGCTCGGGCTCAATACCCCGCGCGGCGATTGTGCAGCGGGTGAAAACGGGCTTGCCGCGTTACCGGGCCGTGTCAGGGAGGCCAGGGCCATTATTGACAAGGCGTTGATCTACGCAGAGGCCATCGGCGCCCATGCCGTGCATGTCATGGCCGGATACGCATCCGGGCCAGAGGCGGAAAAAACCTTCGTCGAGAATCTACGCTATGCCTGCGCACGTGCAGGCGACCGCACCGTCTTGATCGAGCCACTCAACCGCCACGATGCACCAGGCTATTTCCTGCAGACAACAGACCAGGCCAGTTCGCTTATCGAATTGATCGGCGAGCGGAACCTGAAGCTGATGTTCGATTGCTATCATGTTGGCCGCACCGAAGGCGATGTCACGACGCGGTTGCAGGAGCTGATGCCAATCATCGGACATATCCAGTTTGCCTCGGTCCCGGACCGCGGCCCGCCGAACCGTGGAGAATTGAACTATCGCGTGATCTTCCGCTTGATCTCCGATCTGGGTTGGACCCGGCCTCTCGGTGCCGAGTACAGGCCTGACGGGCAGACAGAGCTAAGCCTTGGATGGTTGAGCAAATTCTAGTTGCGCCGATTTGCGCACATGCCTTGAAAATGGCGCGATCTGCGACAAATCAGTGCAGTGCGTCTTGCAACATGCCGGAACCGCAACCTGTGAGGCGAAGGTCAAGAAATGCGCAAGAGTTCTGGTCGACTTCCCTTCCGGCCTCTTTTCCCGCTCGAACAAGGCATTCCGCCGTTACTCCCGGGTTGTCTGCAAGACCAAATGTTGCGGTCCGGATTATTTGAACGAAGGCCGCTTACGCGGCCAGTTGTGACGCTTCCCCCACTTTGCCTTCTGTAGAAGGCTGAATTCACTTCCTGTCCTGATGCGTGCGTTGTCGGGCTTCCCCTGAGCGTGGTTTGATGTTCAGTTTCCCCGGTGCCCCGGAAGTTCGGGGCCATTGCCAACCAGGGAGATGAGCATGAATGTCAAGATATCGCCAGCCCGCAGGAAGATGATCGAGGTGATGACCTTGAAGGGTCTGTCGCCGAGTACGCTGGACAATTACCAGCGCAGCGTCAGCACCCTCGCGCGCCATTACGCTCGGGCGCCGCAGGACCTGTCTGCCGACGAGATCGGTGCCTGGGTGATCGCCCGGATCGATCGGGGGCTGTGTCCGCGCACCACCAATGCCGACGTCTCGGCCCTGCGCCTGTTCTACAGTGACGCGATGGGCCAGCCCGAGAAGGTCGCGGGACTGCATTGCCGCAGGATCCCCGACCGTCTGCCACGTTCCATTCCCGAAGCCGATGTCGAACTCCTGATCGCGGGGATCAACGACCTGCGCTATCGCACCGCGACCCTGACCGCCTATGGCGCCGGCCTGCGGATCTCCGAGGTGGTGGCATTGCAGGTCGGCGACATCAGGAGCGGGGAAGGACTGCTCCATATCCGTGGCGGCAAGGGCGGCCACGAACGCATGGCCCATCTGCCCGACCCGGTGCTCCAGACGCTGAGGCGGTACTGGAGAAACACCTGGCCGCGGCCCACGACCTGGCTGTTCTACGGCAAAAGCCCCGACAGGCCGATCACCGTCGAGAGCTTGCGCACCGCCTTCAACAGCGGCCGCGACCGAGCCGGGCTCGATCGCGGCATCAGCTTCCACTGTTTGCGCCACGCGGTCGCAACCCATGTGCATGAACGCGGGGCGCCGATCAGTGTGGTCCAGGATCTTCTCGGACACAAGTCCCCGGATGCGACACGCGTCTACGCCCGGACCACCGGAACCATGTTCCGCAAACTCGACCACCCGGTGGCCGGCTTCGCCAGCGCCGTCTGAGCGGTGGCCGACAACAGGCCCGGCGTGGCGGACATCTTCCGCCAGGCCGGGCCCGCATTCCGTGCGCGCTTCGCGGGCGCTCTCGACGCTGTTGCGCTGAAGATCATGGACTGTATCGCGTGCTGCCGGACGGCGGTGCTCGGCGGCACCGTCTACCAGTGCACCGATTGCGGTCATGTGCATGGCGTCTGGAAGTCCTGCGGCAACCGCCACTGTCCCTCCTGCCAGGGCGCGGCCGCGCACAAGTGGATGGAGAAACAGGCAGCCTGCATCCTGCCGGTGCCCTGTTTCCACATCGTCTTCACCCTGCCGCGGCCGATCGCCCGGATCGCACTGCAGAACCGCAAGACGGTGTTCAACATCCTCTTCCGAACCGCCGCCGAGACCCTGAAGACCATCAGCGCCGATCCCCGGCGCTTCGGGGCCAGGGATCGGCGGCACCGCGGTGCTGCACACCTGGAACCAGAAGATGGAATGGCACCCCCACCTGCACTGCCTGGTGCCCAATGGCGGCTTCGACGTCGGCACCGGACAATGGAAGGCCGGAAGCGACAGCTTCTTCGCACCCGTCAAGGTGCTCGCAAGCTTCTTCCGACGACGCGTCCTCGAGGAACTCGCAAAGGCCCATGCCAGGCAGGAACTGGAGTTCCACGGCTCAATCGCCCACCTTGCCTGTCCCCGCGCCTTCGCCCGGGTGCTGAAGCAGGCCCGAAAGCTCAACTGGAACGTCCATGCAAGGCCCCCGTTCAACGGCCCCGCGGCGGTGATCCGGTACCTCTCGCGCTATACACACCGCATCGCAATCTCCGATGCCAGGATCCTGTCCCTCGACGACGACACCGTCACCTTCCGCTGCCGCAAGCCGACGGCAAAAGCCGGCGACAGGCCGTCATACGGGACCATGACCCTGAGCGTCGATCAGTTCATACGTCGTTATGGGAACCGAATGGTTATGGGAACCTTGAATCCCATGTGCCTGTCATGACACGCTTTTTCCAGTGATCAGGTTCCCATAATAATTCCGGCTCAGATGTCGGAAAGCATCGCCATCAACGCGTCCTTCACGCCCGTGAACCGTCCCTTGGCGAGACCCGGAGAACGCCACTCGGAGAGAATGCCCAACTTTGCGGCCGGATCAGTGCGCAGGTAAATCTCAGTGGTCTTGAGGCTCTGGTGCCCCAGCCACAGCGAGACCTTGCGGATGTCTCTGGTCGCCTCGAGAGTATCCAAGGCGCAAGCATGCCTCAGAGTATGTGGCGTTACCTTCCGGTGTGCGATCGACGGTTGGCTCCGCGCCGCCGTCGTGACATGGAGCGCAAGCCGCTTGGCGAAGCCGCGCCGGTTAATCCCCCGTCCCATCGCATTCAGGAACAGGTGGCGGTTGGGAACCTCGGGGCGGATTGAGAGCCATGCACCGAGCGCGTCGCCTGTTTCCTTCCAAAGCGGCAGGACACGGGCTCGCCGTCCCTTGCCCATGACCCGGACCTCGTCGAGCTGCGGCATTCTGACATCGTCGAGACCGAGGCCGACCAGTTCGGAGACGCGGAGCCCGGCATTGTAGGCGAGGTACAACATCGCCTGGTCCCGGGTTCCGGACCTGGTGGCGGTGTCCGGGGCCTCGAGCAGCGCTTTCACTTCGTCCCGGTCGAGATAGTCGAGCGCGGGAACATCGCCCTTCTTCTGCGGAATCGCATGCACCTGAGCTGCAATATCGAGATATTCCGGGTAGCGGAACTCGAGGAAATGGAAGAAGCTCTTGAGCGTGGCCAGACGGACATTGCGGGTATTGACACTGTTGCCCCGTTCCGCCTCGAGATGGTCGAGGAAGGCGAGAATGGTGTCGACATCGAGATGCCCGACCTCGAGCGTGCAGGGACGGATACCGTACCTGTTTGCGGCGAAAGGCGCGAGCAGCTTGAAGCCCCTGACGTAGTTCTCGATGGTATGCCGGCTTGCCCCCCGGTCACGGGGGAGATACTCCCGCAGGAAGGCTGCCAGCGGGGTTGCGAGTAGGGTCATGTCTTTGTCCTTTCCTTTCCCTTCATGTGCAGTTTCTCGGTCGCCTCCGACACCTGGCGCATGAGGACGGGTGTTGCCTCAAGGTACCAGTAGGTGTCGGTGACGTTGGTGTGTCCGAGGTAGGTCGACAGTGCGAGCATGTGTCGGCCGACATCCTTCCGGCTGGAAGAGATGCAGCCTTCCAGCGCACGGACGGCGAACCCGTGTCTCAGGTCGTGCAGCCTGGGGCCGGGTTCTCCGGCACTGCCGCGTACTCCAGTCTTGCGTGCAAGCAGGATGAAGATCCTGGTCAGATAATCCGGATTCACCGGCCGGCCGGATTCGAGCACGAACAGGTGTTCGCCGTTTCCGCCCTGCCGTTTCCGCGCCACGAGGTAGTCGTCGAGGGCGCGGCGGGTGCTCTCGTGCAGGGGTACAAGGCGGTCCCTGCGGTTCTTGGTGTTCCTGACCAGAAGTCCGTCCGGTCCCAGGTCGCTCAACAGCAGCCCGGCCGCTTCCGAGCGCCTCAGGCCGGTGCATGCCATGAGACCGATGATGAAGTGGAAGGTCAGCGGGGTGAGTGACCCAGCCGGTGGCAGGGACAGCGCCTCCGTCAAGATCTTCCGGATCTCCTCCGGCGATGGAATGTACGGCGGTGGCCGATACCGTCTCGGTTTGCCGAGAGCGTCCCGGTGGGGCACCTCGTGACGGTCATCCTCGACATGGAGGAAGACGGCCATGCCGCGGACGATGCGCAATTGCCTTTGTGCCTCGCGGACCGATGCTGCCGTGCCAGCCCAGTCCAGGACACTGTTTGTACGTACGAATTTGTCGCCCCTGGCGTCGGCATGTTCGGCGTAACGCATCAACACCCGCTCCTGTCCCCTGAATGACAGGCCCAGTGCTTTCTTGCTTGCGACGTAATCCTTCGCGTGATCCGTCATGGTCATCGGGCATCTCCCTCGAACGGCCAGGGCTGCACGATTTCGCGGAGCATCCGGACATCGACGCGGGCATGGATCGCGGTGATGTCTGGAGAGCTGTGCCTGAGCAGGGTGCCGATGGTTTCCAGGGGCTCGCCGTCACGCAGGAGATTCGTCGCCGCCGAGTGCCTGAACAGGTGTGACGATGTCGGGCCGACGCCCCGGATACCGGCCCGCTCGATCGCACGGCTGACGATCGAGCCGCTGATGCACTGTCGCGACACGGGGCGGTATGGCGCCCTGCAGCGGAGAAACACCGCTCTCTCATCGCTGCGCGGCCGGGCCTCCAGGATGTAGTCCCGCAGCGCGTCGCCCACATCCTGCGGCAGCGGCAGTTCCGCCGCGCGCCGCGACTTGCCGCTGACCCGGATGACGGCCCTGTCCCAGTCGATGTCGTCGAGATGCAGCCCGCAGACGTCGCCGGCCCGCAACGCAAGCCGGGCGAGCAGCAGCAGGGCTGCCCGGTCGCGCATCCCCATCGGCGTCGTCACGTCACAGGTCGCGATCATGCGTTCGATGTCATCCTGACCGACATGCCGGGGCAGGCTCTCGCCCCGGAGCCTCGGGATCGTCGGGACCGCGTGGACGAGTTCCGGCCGGCAGAGGCCGTTCGACCCGAGAAAGCGCAGGTACATCCGGAATGCACTCGTCTCGTCTCCGACCTGTCCGCGAGAGGCGGTTTCGAGACGGTCCAGGATCGTGTTCCGAACCCGGGCGGAGTCATACGCCCCCGGGTCGTCGCCGAGAGCCGGAAGCAGCGTACGGATACGCCGTTCGTACTTGTCGACGGACGTGTCCCTGAGGCCGCGATGCCGTCGAAGCCAGTGCAGGAATGCATCGAGATGTTCGCCATGTTCCGCGTGGGACTGCGGGGGCTTCGCCGCCGGGATGACATTCCTGCCTACCATGAACGCAGCAAAAAGTCGGAGCATTGATCCGGAGGTACTGGCACCGGCAAACCTGGTGGACCTGCCGAAGAACCCCGGATGAACACAGGCACAATCATGGACAAGAAAGCGACGCCGAATACGTTCGTCGGTTTCCGCAAGGGGAATGTCCGACAGGTAGAGCCAGACAATGAAGTGGCGGCACAGGGTCCCGCTCTGTCTGATCACCGAAAGCGCGTATCCCCGCTCTTCCAGGGAATCCCGGAACTGCGTCGCGAGGTCTCCGCCCGCCTCGATCTCCGCAGGCACCTCTGCCCGCCCGGTCTCGAGCAGGTACCGGAGGAACCTGACCGCAAACCGCCTGCACTGTCGACCGGGCCTCCTGCCGGTCCGACGTCGGCCAGGGCAATGGCATTCATGGCGCATGAAGCGGTCAAGGAGGCGGATGTCGAACGTGTCGAGACCCGGTCCGTTGAGCGCCAGCCAGACCGCGATGTGCCTGGCCGTACTGGTCAATTCGCCGGTCATCCTGTCGGAAAGGCCAAGGCCTTCCAGGTGCTCCGCGTAGCACCGGACAACTCGGGAATCCCGTTCAGGAACCACATCGGGCAGTGGCGGACTGAATTGTTTCGAAAGCATGATCTCTCTCCTGTCAATGTCAAAACCGACAGGAGTAGAGCAGATTTTTATGGGAACCTGATCAGGAGAAAAAGCGTGTCATGACAGGCACATGGGATTCAAGGTTCCCATAACCATTCGGTTCCCATAACGACGTTGATGGGAATGTTCCCATCAACGTCGATTCCTGATGCATCGCCTCCCGGCAGGCTTCCACCGCATCCGGCACTTCGGCATCCTCGCAAACGCCTGCCGGGCCAGGACCCTCGAGGCCGTACCGGAAGCCGGCCGCCACGAACCCCCACATGCAGCCGGTGACGAAACCGGAACCGGGGAGACGGACAGACCGGAGGCCCCGGCCTGTCCGAATTGCGGCAAACCCTCCGAGCCCGTCCTGACCATCCGAAGAAACCCCACCGACCGGGAGGTGGCCAAGGCAATGGAGATCATCCGAAAACGCGGCCCTCCCCGTCCTCACGAAACGACATGAAGACAACGCCAGAAAGCATGCAGAATATCCAGCGGCCCCGGGACCGCCACGGGCCCGCTCGTGCCCGTCGCGCCGAACCGACACAAACGGCGCGAAATGTCGCCGTCTCCGGACCCGATACTTCAGCCGGAGACGGACCAGACAGGCCAGACGCTCCGTTCGGGACATGCGGTCCCCGAAGATCCCCCGCATCAAACGGGATCAACCGGCCAGGCTGAAAACCCCGAATCAACTTTCTACAAGAGGCCAAGGTCGCGCCAGGCGCGGCTTCGTTCAAACCGGCTTAGTGTCGGCGTTTCAGCCAACACTAACCAAGATAGTTTCGGTGGCTCGAAAAACCCAAGTTTTTCAGTGATGTTCTTGGAATTTCCGCAACATGATATTTGGACTGTCACCTGTATTTGATGGTCGGATTTGCGGCGATGAGGAGAATCGCCGACCTCTAATTCCTGTCCGTCTGTCCCCTCCTTTTCGATCCGCATGACGCCCCCATGGCCGCACACGTACCGGGATATTTGCTGCGCCGAAGTGACACCGATCCGCATCGGAGGCAGTGCAAGCGGCACTTCCCCTTGCATGCGAGGCCATCGCAAAACGAGGAATTGCGGTTAGCCGGAACCGTGATCCCGGGATCGGGGCCTTCCCGCTCACCGCAACATATTCCTTTTCCGCTCAGAGCGCATCAAGGAAGGCCATCAGCCCCCTGTTTGCCTTCCAGGGCTTTTCCGGTCCGGGTTCCGCCGCATCGCACGGCGCCATGGCACGGGCCTTCATCCCGAGATCGATTTCGGCGTAGATGTTGGTGGTCTCGAGACTGACATGTCCGAGCCAGGCACGGACGGGCGTATAATTTTATCATGGCGACATTTTTGTCTCATGCTGCGAAAACTTGGCAGGTTGGTTTGGCGTTGTCATTTGCTGCCAGAGCGTTCCACGCACGGCCGAACCGGCCTGACAGGATCAGTGCCCGGAAGGTCATGATCGCCTGGCCGCCCTCATCGATCCAGGCGATCACCCAGGCACTGATCTCGTCGGCAGACAGGTTCTGCGGCGTCCGGCCGCAATCTCGTGACAGAACGCTGACCGTGCGCTGGGAATTGTCCTGCGTAACCGGCGACAGACCCTTCAAGGTCATCACCTCGACCATTTTCCGGCGGGCTGGCGATATCGTGACTTTCATGTTCATGTCCCATGTTCGAAATGGCCCCGAAAATCGGAGCACCAGGGAGATTGAGCACCAACCCAAGGTCATGGAAACCCACTACCTGCGTATCAAGCCAGAAAATGAAGCCGCGCGGAGGGCTAAAGAAGGAAAACCGGGGAAGCATCACAACTGGCCGCGTGAACGGCCTTCGTTCAATATCACGATGATTGCAAGCTGAAGCGATTATGATTGCAGGTTGCCACACATAGAGATGGAGAGAAATGTGAAAATGCAACTGCCAAAGGCCGAACTTCATGTTCACCTAGAGTGTTCGATCGGCCCAAACCGTGCCCGTATTTTGGCGGCTAAGAACAAGATTGATATTCCATCGAGAGTTTTTGATGCCAAAGGAAATTACTGCTACAAAGACTTCCCGGAATTTTTGAAACTGACCGAAATCGTGGGTAGCTGTCTGCTGGATGAACGCGACTACTATGACATCACATGGGAATATCTGGGCGAAGCTGCGGCCCAAGGCGTTGTGTATCAAGAGTTAATATTCTGGCCCGGATTGGCGGTGCAGAACGGTCTGGCGGGCGAGGTTGCCTTGGACGCGGTCAAACAGGCCATCGCGGATGCAGAGGAAGGGTTTGGAATAAAAACTGTGGTTCAGATTGTTCTGGTCCGTCACTATGGCCCCGAGGATTGTGAACGTGTTGCCAAATGGGCGGTGTCGCTGGACGACCCAATTGTGCGGGGGGTGAACCTTGCCGGAAATGAGATTACCCATCCCGCAGACATGTTCAAAAAGGCATTTCAGATTGCGCAGGATGGCGGCTTACAGGGCGTTGTTCATGCGGGCGAGGCGATGGGGCCGCAAAGTGTTTGGGCCGCTCTGGAAATACCGGGCATTACCCGGATTGGGCATGGTGTACGGTCGATCGAAGATTCGTCGCTGGTTCAGGCATTGGTTGAGCGGGGCGTTACATTGGAGGTCTGTCCCACATCCAATATTTGCACCGGAGTTTATAGTGATCTGAGTGCCCACCCGTTGCGGGAATTGCACGCCCAAGGGGTGACGGTTACGTTGAATTCCGATGACCCGCCGTATTTCTTTTCGACATTGGCCCAGGAATATGGCGTCGCCAAAAATGTGTTCGGGTTTTCGGATGAGGAACTGTTTGAATTGACACGAAACGCAATCAAGGCCGGAATGTTGGACTCGCGCGAAAAGGCAGCACTTTTGGCCCGTGTTGATGGGGCGCGATCCTAGCCAGGTTGCCGGGCGAACGGATCGCGATCACATTCGCAAGCGGCGCCTTAGGCGTCTGGCAAAAGCTCGCCCCGGATTTGTTCAACGAATTGGCGCATGAAAGCAACGCGTTCTTCGGCCAGCGCGCGACCTGATACGGTTTGCATCATCGCGGGCAGCTTGAACAATTTTACGTCGAAGTGATCCAACGCAAAATTGCTGTCATCCAGTTTGCGCGCCTGCGCAAAGGGATCATCGCCATCAAACAGCGGTCGTTTCATCGCGCCCGAAATATGGAACACCCGCGCAATGCCAATCGCGCCAAGGGCGTCCAACCTGTCCGCATCTTGCAGGATTTTGGCCTCAATTGTTTCAGCTGGGACACCTGCGGAAAAGCTATGTGCTTCGATGGCGTGAGAGGCATTGGCGATTGCATCGGGTGACATTCCCAGTTCGGTCATGATCGGTCGGGCCGCCTGGGCGGACATGGCCGAAGCTTTGGATCGGTTGGGGTTGGATTTTGGCAGGTTGACCAGATCATGCAGATAGGCCGCTGCAATCAAAACCACTTTGTCGCCTGCACCTTCGGATTGAGCGATGCGCAGCGCGACCTGTTTGACCCGCCGCATATGGGACATGTCGTGGCTGCCATCCGACTGGCCCGCGTAGTTGCTCACGACTGCCTCTAAGTTCTGTTCAAAATCGTCGTTCATCCCAGATGCTGTAGTGCCTCGATCAAGTTTTTCGCCACGGGGGCTCCGGTTTTTTCCAGCCGATTGCGCGAATACATGCCCGTCTCAACCAGGACTGGTCGTATGCCAAGGGCCGTTGATACTTTATAGTCATCCAGCGCGTCCCCGATCATTGCGACCTGCGCGGGATTGATCCCCAGGTCCCTCAGATGTTGGCGCAAATTTTCAAGTTTGCTGTGGGCCGAAGCCTCTTTATCGCCATCGACCCTCAGGAAGTGGTCACTAAGCCCATGTTGGTCGACAAGTTCGATAAGTTCTCCGTGCGGTGCCATCGACAGCACCGATTGCGACTGCCCGCTGGCGATCACAATGCCTAGGGCCTGGCGCGCATCACCAGCCAATGGCAAATTGCGTTTGGCAGGTTCGTAAAGTGACCAATAGAAATCTCGGGCATCCTGGATTTCGGCGTCGTCCGGTCTGCGCCCTAAAAAGGGTTCGTAAAAATCTGTGAAGTTTCGCACGCAATGGTGACGGATCTCGGCCTTGGTAACACCGCCCACGCCCATTTTTTCCAGCCAACCAATTGAGGCCTGAATGGTGATATCCGCATCATCCAAAAGGGTCCCGTTCCAGTCCCAGATGACGTGTTTCATGGGTCACACACGGTTTCCTTTCCCATCGAAGATGTGGATGTTCGCCGGTTCAACCGAGACATCAATTTGATCGGAAATCTCTTGCCCGACCGGGACCCTGACGCGAAAGACAGTCTGTCCAATCCGCGCCGAGACTAGATTTTCTGTGCCAAGCAGTTCTACATGTTCAACATTAGCAGACAGGCGCACACGCAGAGTATGAACCCCAATCGCGGCCTCTTCGGCGCGAAAACCCAGGATCATGTCGTGGGGCGCGGGACCGAAGGCATCAGGCAGGTGGATATCCCCGCCCATGGCAAGCCGCAAATGATTGCCATTGCGCGAGCCTTCAAAGGTGTTCATTCGGCCCAAGAAATCCGCGACAAAAACCGATGCCGGCTTTTGGAACACATCGATTGGTTTGCCTTGTTGCGCCACCACCCCGTTGTCCATGGCAATCAGGTGATCGGCCAGGGTCAGGGCCTCGGTTTGGTCATGGGTGACATAGATCATCGTCGCGCCGATTGCCTTTTGCACTGTGCCTAGCTCGGCACGCATTTCGGCGCGCAGTTTTGTGTCAAGATTTGATAGCGGTTCATCCATCAACAACACATCAGGTCCACGCACAATTGCACGCGCAATACCGACGCGCTGGCGTTGTCCGCCAGACAGGTTGGCAGGCCTGCGTTCAAGAAATTTTTCTATCCTTACAAGGCGGGCAGCGGCGTTGACACGGGCGTTGCGTTCTTCGCGCTGAACACCAGCCATGCGCAGTGGAAAGGCGATATTTTCCGCAACGGTCTTATCGGGGTAGAGCGCATAGTTCTGAAACACCATCGCCACGCCCCTGTGTACGGCATCGACATTCGTAACATCGCGTTCGCCAAAATGAATGGTTCCCGAACTGGCCTCTTCCAAGCCGCAAACACACCGCAAAAACGTCGATTTACCACATCCTGAAGGCCCTACTACCACGGTGACTTTGCCCGCAGGGCATTGAACCGTCAAATTATCAAGCGTTGGGATTGTCTCACCTGGAAAAGTTTTCCCAAGCCCCCGGACAAATACGTCCGGGGGCTCTGAATCATATATTTTTGATTTAACCATCAGCGAGAAGTTCGACCATGATGTCTTGCATTTTTTGCACCCCTTCTTCCACCGAAATATCACCAGACAAGACTTGGAATTGAATGTCGGCAAAAACGCTTTGGAATTCGTTGTTCTGACGGCCGGGCATTGCATACCAAGCATCCGAATTCTGCGCGTTAACGGCGACGAATGCAGGGCTCTCAGTGTAGAATGATGCCAGATGTTCGTCGCTGGTCGCTGCTTTGATATTATGCGGTACTGTTGCGGTTGCCTTGACGATTTTTGTCACATTCTCTGCAGTCACCAACGAAGAAAGTGCGGCGCAGGTCGCCTTTTGTTTTTCTGGGTCTGTTGCCATCATGACAAAGCCGTTGGCAGAAGCATTCGCCATCATTGATCCGTTGTCGGCGATTGGCATCGGAACCATTGTCATCTCAAAGTTCAGACCACTTGACAGACTTGGAAATGATGAGGATGACGATACCAGCATTTTCAGATCACCAGACCGGAAAATTGATACGAATTGGCCCCAAAACGCAGACGGTGCGATGGCAGGCATATAACCCTTTTCAACCAGCCCGCGCATGTATTCTAACGAGGCGATTGCGCCTGGGTTGTTGAAGGTCGGATTGCCTTCGCCATCAACCCACGAACCGCCAGCCGATTCCATCTGGGCCTCGAACAAATATGTGTTTGGCATATACATCAATATGCCATATTGGCCGTTATCTTTGTCAGATAATTTGGCTGCTGCTGCCTCTAACTCGCTCCATGTGGAGGGTGGATTGTTTGGATCAAGGCCTACGGCCTTGAAAGCAGGGACGTTGATGTAAAGACTGGGTAACGTCGTGTAGAATGGCATCGCATAAAGATTGCCATCAGCACCGCGGAAGTTATCCAACAGGCCCTGATCGAGTTCAGCCATCAATTCCGGCTGTCTGTCTAGACAGGCATCAAGCGGTTGAGCGCGGCCAGAGTTGACGATAGTGGAAAAAATTGCGCCAGTGACACGAACTGCATCGGGTGGTGAGCCTGCAACGATGTCGGCCAAAACCATTTGAGCGGTTTCCAGATCGCTTTTATTATCCAACTGAAAATTGATGGCAACGTCCGCATTAGCGGCATCGAAGCCTTCGAATACTTCTCTTAGGATGTCGCCGCTCTGCTTTTCTTGGCCTGATACTATCGTGATTGTTGTCTCAGCGAATCCAGGTGTAGCACCCAGCGTCAATGCGATAGCCGCCACGCTTCTTAGAATATTCCTCATGAGTTACTTCCTTTCTGTTGAGCCTCTTGCAAAATCCCTTTGGCGGGCGATTTTTCCGCCGATTTTGCTCGGATGATCCTGAAGATCTGAGCTGCCACAAGGTATGGTAGAGTTATTCAGCACTTTACCAACGGAGGCGGCCCCGATGGCTCAGAGATCAACTCTATCCAATATCTGGAACCGATTTCAAGGAGAACTTTTCTCCTCATGTTGCGGAAATTCCAGTGATGCTGCTGTCAAACCTGAACTTTGCAAACGACCGCAACATAGAAGCTCCATCTCGACACGGCTGATTGCGGCTTGCCGGTAAGCACGATCATGACCTCGGCATCGGTCCATGACAGCTAGGTGGGCGATCCCCATTGCAACGATGACGGTCGCAGTAGGGACGCCGGTTGCCCGACTCCCCCTGCACAGATCACCGCATGCCCGCTATGGCATGAGGCTCCTACCTCGGGTGGTTGACGGCAAATCGCCTGTTCGGCCATGTGTGAAGAATCCGATGCCGAGGCCAGAAGACCCCAGCCAGGAGGTCGACTTTGTCCCATGTGAAGCGGTCCTTCTGCGACGGGCGACGCAAGACGCGTAGCCACAGTCGCTTGAGGAGGTGCACGAACCTGCTGAGGGATCGGAAGCTGGTCGGTACCGCGAAGTAACGCAGCCAACCGCACATAACCCAACCAAGCAATATGGCAACCTCGTAGATGTTGTTGTGCATCCGCTGACGCAGTTCGGCCTTGATGTGCTTCAGGGTCCGGTTGACGCGCTTCCCGATCGGCTTGCGCCCCAGTCCTAAACGTCCCTTCCGCGTGGTCCGGCAGTAGTGCGCGAACCCGAGAAAGTCGAAGGTCTCGGGACGCCGTTCTCACCGTGCACGGCGGTCCGCCTTCGCGAACCTGCCGAACTCGATGAGACGAGTTTGTCAGGGCGTAACTCGAGTGAGATTGCGACCTGCCTCTCCATCAGATCGCAAAGGAAAAGACGAGTTCGGCGCCCGACATGTGCATGACCGGGGACATGCCAATGTGTATAGCCATCTCAAATTCGGCGTCCTTGCCTTGACGGTTGATCATTTGACGCACCTCGCTGTCCATCCCTGACTCGCCTCACCTTCCTTCGGGACGGTTCCGGCGTCCGCGATCTCTCCTGGAAACGCCCTGAAAAAGCGGGCGGGCGGTGGAACTCGGCCTGCGTTCTGCCGCGTTTTCCCTTTGTTCAAGTTCATTGGGAAGGGACGCCAAAATTCCGGGAATTCCGAGATTCACGGGCGCGCGCATGACCGCCAGAACACCCATCGCTGTTCATCTGCAGCTCAACTCAATAGTTTTGCAAGAGGTTCACTTGAAAACAATTAATCATTCAACTTGCCCCGACGACATTGCGATGCCAGAGATAAATTGCCGTTGTGCCAGAAGAAATCCGACGAGAAGCGGAAGAACGGTTAAAGTGGCCGCAGCCATTTGGGCGCCATAGTCCCCGCCCAGTTCCCGGTCAAGAAACTTGACGATCCCAAAAGGCACGGTCGCGGCTTTGTCGCTGCGCAGTACAAAAGACGGCCAGAAGTAATCGTTCCAGTGGGAAACGAAGCTGAAAATGCAAAAGGTCAGAATGGCAGGGCGTGCCATTGGAAACACCACATGTGTCAGCGTTCGAACTGGACCCGCACCATCAAGGCGCGCCGCATCAAAAACAGATGCCGGGATTGTTAAAAAAAACTGACGCAGCAAAAAAACGCTGAATGCCGAGCCAAGGAAAGGAATTATCAGCGCGCCGCGCGTGTCGATCAATCCGAATTTTGCAAGAATAACGTAAACCGGAATGGCCGTGACTTGATAAGGCACCATTAAAGCACCCAAAACCAACCAAAGGCCTAGATCCCGGCCACTAAAATTCAGCCGCGCCAAAGCATAGGCCGCCGGAACACAAATCAAAATTTGGCCGATCAATATCGCTGCAACCACGAAAATACCGTTGAAGTAATATCGGAAAATCGGGACCTCGGCAAAAACCTTTGCGTAGTTTTCCAAGGTAAAGTTCTGCAACCACAAAAGGTTGCCGGAAAATATCTGTGTCTCTGGCGTCAGTGATGCCCTGAGCATCAACCAAAACGGCAACAGCATGAAAAACCCGCCGATGGCAAGGCCAAGATGCAGGCCCAATTGTTTGCGGTGCCTCCCCATCTACCGGCTCCCTGCTGATTCAAGGCGACTCGTGGCGCGTTTCTGAATATAAGTTGCAAGCAATGCCAGTATCAGCAAAACAAAGGTCACAACTGCGCCGCCACCGATGTCGAAATAAAAAATGCCTCGTTTCCAAAGCAAATAGGTCAATGTTTCGGAACTTCCCGAAGGGCCACCATCAGTCATCGTGGCGATCGTATCAAATATACGCAGCGCCTGGATAGAACTGATGACCACGGCAAAAACTGTAGCGGGGCCAAGCGCCGGCCAAGTTACATGCCAAAAGCGAAATACGGCTGAAGCGCCATCAAGGCGTGCGGCCTCCAAAAGATGTTTGGGAACCGCACTGAGGGCTGCCAGATAGATGATGGAAACAAAGGCGATTTGCTGCCAATTTCCAACAATGGCGACCGCAGGCAGCGCCAGTGTCGTTGAGTTTAGCCAGTCGGTTAGACCTGTCCAAGCGCCGATTGTTTGGTCCACAACGCCGTTGCGTGCCAAAAACATCCAACGCCAAACAATCGACATGGCGACCAATGTTGCTGCGACAGGTAAGAAATAGACCGCCCGCCAAATTGCTGCCCCGCCCGACAGGGAGTTAATGGCAAGTGCTGCAATCAAACCTAGAATGACAGAAGGGATGACCGTCAAAAGCGCATAAAGGCCAGTGACCCAAAGCGAATTCGCGATTTCGCCCCGACTGATGGCCCGGTCCAGATTTTTTAAGCCCACCCATTTGGTTGTGCCTGCAAGTATGTCCACGTCAAAGAACATCAGTCCAACCGTCATAAGGGCAGGCAGGATCACAAAGGCCATGGTCAGGATGATCAAGGGTAAAACGAACACGTAGGGCGCGATCCCCTGACCAAGCGCGAGATGTTTTGTTGGTCGGACGGGATTGCGCAGCAATTCGGCGTTCGGATTGCTCATACAGTGATCTCCGAACAATCCATTGCCAGTTCGACGGGGCCATCATAGGCCGCCCGCGCTGCAGCCAAAGCACTGTCCGCGTCTTCCATTGCGGCGATATGGGTCAGCAGCATGCGTTTTGCACCCGCCTCCTGTGCCATTTGCCCGGCCTCGGTTGGG
Organism: Paracoccaceae bacterium; assembly: GCA_963664045.2. GTDB lineage: Bacteria > Pseudomonadota > Alphaproteobacteria > Rhodobacterales > Rhodobacteraceae > JAPPHA01. The sequence continues at coordinate 448,331 of CAXXGT010000014.1, forward strand.
GTCATGTGGGAGCCACCGGGGGGGTGGGACCCCGAAAAATGCCCCTCGGCAATCAGAAGATCAGCTCCCTTGCAAAAATCAGCAAGCCCGGAGAAGGGCTTTGTGTCGGCGGTATAGACCAATCGCACACCCCCGTGATCCACGCGCAAACAAACGGCTTCTGGTGTATGGATTGCAGGGACCGTGGCAAAGGCCAACGCGCCGGTACAAACAGTGTCGCCGGGGTCGAATTCGTAGACATCGAACACTTCGAACATCCAGTCGCGCCCTTCCTTTATTGCCGCGCCCATTGCGGCATACCCCGGGCCATAATCGGAATCAACGAATTGCCAAATTTTGTGCCCGAACAGGCCCGCGAGGTTTTCGAAAAATGCGATACCCCCCGATGGCAGATACAGGCGCACACGGCGTCTGTGGCGCAGCTTGATCCATTCGGTCATCGACGCATAGCCAACGGCAATCAGGTCAAGTGAATGGTCGGGGTGCAAGTGCGAAAGCACAATCGCATCCAGATCCGATGCGTTTTGGTCTTTCAGAAGCTTTACCGCGACGCCCGGGCCGCAATCCAACAATACTTTGAAATCTCCAGCGGTCAGCAAGAATCCGGAACAAGCGTGACCCCCGTATGGATAACCGCCTGCCGCCCCAATGACATGCAATTTCAATTGATCCGCAGGCACGTTTCCTCCCTAGCCTTCCCTAGGCCGTGGACTCAAGTAACTGGTCTGCGATCCTGCGGAGCAGAAAGCGACTGATGGCCAGACGCGCGGCGGACAGGAAGTTGCAGGCCGTCTTGTCAGTAAGCGTTTGGCGAAGGCGTGATTGCGTTGTCTATTGATTGAGGATTCTTTTCCAGTCTTTTCTGAGTGGGCAGAGCCAGATGGCCTTTATCGGTTTGGCGAATTCCTTCTTTGTGTCGTAACGCCCGCGTCCCTGGCCGGGTAGGAAGCGTCGTTGCCGAGCCCTTCCCCCAGTCGCGGTAGGAATGCGCATTGCTGCACACCCCCCGACAGATCTGGACATGGACGGTCGGGTAGGACACTGGCGCGCGTACCATAGGCCACGTTTCCAGCGCCCCCCCCCCCTGAAATTCCGTACGCCGGTTTTCCCGGGTCCGGCTTCAAGCTCCAGGCAACCCAACAGGAGATCGGTGTGACGCCTTCCGCGACATCCGCAACGCTTAAGGCTGACCCGGCCATGCCCGTCGCGATATCCCGCGTTCGCGACGCCTTTCGGCTCGACAGCACCACCCTTCATCCGGGTGGTATCATCGGTCGGCGCCGGGCTCTGTGTCCCGGCATGGTCGGGTAGGACACTGGCGCGCGCACCATAGGCCACGTTTCCAGCATCCCCCCTAAAATTCCGGACGTCCGGTTTTCCCGGGTCCGGCTTCAAGCGTCAGGCACCCCCCGCAGGAGTTCGGTACGGTGCCTTCCGCGACATCCGCCACGCTTAAGGCTGACCCAGCCATGCCCGTGGCAACATCCCGCGTTTGCGCCGCCCTTCGGCTCGACAGCACCACCCGTCATCCGGGTGATATCATCGGTCAGCACCGGGCTCTGTGTCCCGGCATGACCTGCCGCCTTCGCCACCTGAGCCCAGAGGCCCTCGCTCCGGACGGGTTATGTTGTTCCGCCCATCACCGCTTAATCGGCCTCATCCGCCAGTCAGGAGAACTCCGTGCCATTTCCCGCACTGCGGTTATTGGCACGGTCCTTGACATTCAAGGGTCACAACATCCTGTCCGTTCTCCTCACCTTCCGGTCTTTCACTGCTGAACTTTCCCGAATTGCCGCCGTCTCTACGCCGGGGGACCCGGTGCGTGCGTACCTCGGTTCTTCCGCACCGGTGCTAGCCATCGGGTAGCAGGCTGACCCTTGGCATCCTCCAATATCCCCACAAGTCAGCTTCCATGTGGGGGCGAACTTTTCGTCGCATCAACAATCGTTCGCTTTCGCTACAGCCCTCCGGTTTGCTTGCCATCCTGACTGACCGGACCGGTTGGAGCCTTGCTCCCGCCACGCCCACGATGGCTTTCTACGTCCCAGCTCGCAGGCACCAGGTCACCCCAGTACCCGTGGGATATGCTACGGCGCCAAACCAAGAATTGCGCCGGCGGGACTTCCACCCGCTAGTTCAGCAGCCAGACTCGCTGCACACCTGCCGCCTTCGCCACCTGGGCCCAGAGGCCCTCGCTCCGGACGGGTTATGTTGTCCCGCCCATCACCGCTTTATCGGCCTCATCCGCCAGTCGGAAGGACTCCGCGCCATTTCCCGGACTCCGGTTATTGGCGCGGTCCTTGACATTCAAGGGTCACATCATCCGGTTGTTGTTTCTCACACTAAGTCATCTGGCAGCGCGGTAGCTTTCCCGGATTAGGCCGACACCGGATGTCCTGGAAATCGGAATAACCCGGGAACCTCTCGCCCCCGTTTCTTTCCCAAGCAGAACTTTTTTCCAGCGGTTGATTCCGGTCAGATTGATCGCTGTCTGCCCGCGCGTCGCCGGAAGCGGGTTCCGGGATCTTCTGATTGCCGTCCCGGCAGCTGCCGTCTACTCCCTCGGGTTCCGGTCAGCAAAAGAAGAAGTGGCCCGCGCGGATCGACCCCCGCCGGGCCGTGGGCGGTCGAGTGCAACTCATCCACGAGACAGACCTTTCCGCCGAGGATTACGTTAGCACGCAAGCGTGGCGTGACGCAAAGCTTGAGCGCTGTCCGAACCACCCCGACGGGGGTTGCCGGTTCGCCCGTCACGGCACCTACGGGCGCAAGACCCCGACCGGGCTCCGGGTTGCCCGATACTACTGTCCGGATACGCCGATGACGTTCAGCCTGCTGCCGCAGTTCATGGCGGCAGGAATGGCGGGCACGCTGCACGCGGTCGAGGACAGCGTGGCGGCGGTGGAATCCGAAGACGGCCTTGCGGCGGCGGCGGAACGGGTGCGTCCCGGCCATCACGGCGACCCCCGTCTAAGCGTATTCAGAAAAACTGATGTGGATTCGGGCGATTTTGCCCGGATTATTTGATGTTTGGGGGCAGGCGCCCCTCAATTTCCTTGCAAGAAGTCGATCGAGGGGCAATGTCTCAGGTGACGCTCAAATCATCAGAGACAGGGTCAATGTTACACGATTTCTTCCCCGGTTCCATCCTTTCCTGTGCCCGAATCCAGGCCCTTCTGACGCGGATTGACGCTGCGGAAGCCGATCGCTGCCGCCGGGACGTCTGCCCGCATTGCGGGAGCTGCCTGGACAGCGCGCCTTATCCCCGCAAGCCGCACGGTCTTGCCGTGTCCCTGCGCGCGGGGGTCCTGCGTTTCAGTTTCTGTTGCCGCGACTGCCGCCGTCGGCAGACGCCGGCGTCGGTGCAATCGACCTCGTTATCCATGCCTCCGGGTGCCCGTTCCGTGCGGCCCTCGACCTCCTGGAACAGATCGCGCCGGAACACGACGGCACCATGGCAGGGCCGAAACCGGAACACTGGCAACAGGTGCAACGATACCTGACCCGACAACGCGGCCTCGATCCGGAACTGATCGATCACTGCCGCCGGAAACGCCTGGTCGACGTCGATCGACGCGCTAATGCCATCTTCGTCACCCGCAACGCTGACGGAACGCCGACCGGCACCGAATTGCACGGAACCCGGCCCGGCAGCCATCAGACAAAGAGCGAATGCCCTCCACCCGGGACGGTCGACGCATCCAGGCCAAACGGGTCGTGAGCCACACTTCGTCAGTGACGTCAAATCCAGAGACGCCAAACCCGTCAAAGGCCGACAAACTCAACTCACGCGCGGAATGAACACGAACCGAAACATCGAAGAAAACCGGGAAAAGCCTTCCCACTTGCCACGAAACAACTCGGGAAATCCAAAAGAGGGCAGTTCAAAAAACAACACGGTTCAGCGTGCTCGACGCAGCCAGCGCGTGACCCCGGTCGCGTTCCCGGACACGCCCGGCACCGGTCACGTCCGCACATCCGCTGGCCAGGGCCAGGGCCGTGTCATCGCGTAGCCGGTCATGGTCGTTGATGTCCTCGTAACCCAGCGCCAGGGCGATCACCCGCTGTGCGACAAGGGTCTTGAGGTCATGCTCGATACGCAGGGGATTGCGATGATCGACAAAGCAGGCCGCGAAGCGTCCGGTGACGTCGAACAGGCGATCAGCCTCCCGCAGCAGCAGGGCGCCACCGTCGGAAGTCATCCGGCCGCCGTCGAATTTCCCGACAACCTGGCTCTTTCCGAGGCCTTCAAATTCCAGTTGGGGTGATGTACACTCTGTCTGCATGGGGTCCGGTCCTTGTGGTGGCGTATGTTGTTGTAATCATTCACCAATACCACAAATCTGACCCCATGCGCACCTTTTTTTGTGACCGATGCGGGCTAGATGGCCGCTCAGAGTGCGCTGCCCATTGATTTCATCATCATCCGGCAAATCCGCCGATTAATGTCGTCGGGAACCGGCTGCGCCCCCGCAATCAAACCCTCGGCCCCGTTGGCAACCCGCTCAAGAGAAAACGCTTGCAGGGTGAACCCCAAGTCCATTGAGGCAACCGAATTTCCTTTGGGTGCACTCCCTGCCAAATTGGCCATCCTTCCTTCAGCAATCACATAAACATGGCGGCCATTTGGCAAATCAAGTCGCTCAATCGCGTTGTCAACTGTGGCGGCGTGCGTTGCTCTGTCCTGAACGGATTGAACGTCAATTTCCCACGGAAAGTGCCCGGCATTCATCAAGATTGCACCGTCGCGCATTTTTTCGACGTCATCAGCTTTGATTACATGGTCCTGCCCAGTGGCGGTTACATATACGTCGCCCCAGTCAAGAAAATCATTTAGGCGGCCAACTTTGAATCCGTCAAAACAGGCCTCCAGGGCTTTGATTTCGTCAACCTCGACAACTGCTACTTTGCCACCAAAGGACTTGAAATAATGGGCGATTCCACGACCGCACCATCCATAGCCAACAACGACAATCCGCTGACCTGAAATCATTGAATTGGTGATCCGCATAAAGCTTTCGACCACTGATTGGCCTACGGCATGTTTGTTTTCGCCGATGGCTTTCAGCGGGCTGTCATTAATTACGATGACCGGAAAGGCTACGTGTTCCTTTAGTTCACGCCGCAAGCGGTTACCGCCAGATGTGGTTTCCTCGGTTCCGCCAATGATGGAGCCGGCCACACCGCGTTTTGCAGCTTCGGCGATCAAATCGGCACCATTGTCCAGAATTATGTTAGGCGCACCGTCCATGACATTCTCTATATTGCACTGATGGGCATCGAAGGAATCATCCCTGTGGCCAAAGATCGTCATGCCAAGCGACTTAAGATAAGTCACGACATCATCCTGCGTCGAGCCATAGTTGCCTGTGCCGATAATCCGGGCGCCGCCAGCCTGCAAAATCTCTAACAGAACCGCGGTTTTCGGTTCTATGTGAAGAGAGACGCCAATGTGATGATTCTGGAATGGCCGTCGGATTTCGAAATCTCGGCGGACAGATCGAAGAAGCGGCATTTGGGACCGGACCCAATCAACCCGCGCTGAATCTTGACCCAATGTGATCTGGTTCGGCGTAGACTTTTGTTGAGCTTCGGACATCCTTCGTCCCCCTCCAAGTCGTTTTGATTTGCACTCTGCTGTCAACCCAGAGCGACAGAGCAAGTGTATTCATTCACACGACACCACGAGAGCGAAGGCGAAATTATTTCGGCAACGCTCGGGCTGTTTCGGTTTCGGTCATTTATAGACCAGTCACGGGCGTTTCGTGTAAAACTATCACCCTCTTATACCAAAACCGGAAAATAATCACCCACCCGGCGTGGCTTGTTGTGAGGGTTGACCCATCGGGTTGCTGGCCAGTTTTTCCCAGCCAGAACTGACCGGCCGTCCGGCCCCAGATCGCCAAACTCGACTTCATGGACCTGGCCGCCGAGGCTGTCGATTGCCAGCGGAGGCTTTTCCGCGATCATGGGTCTATCCGGACAAAGATTCTATGAGGCGCGCAGAACTGGCGTTATGGGCGGGCTTAACCCGGAAGGCAAAGGACAGCGTGATCCGCCCGTGGATGCATTTAGCCGGATCGGCTCGCGGTTCTCCAATTACATGCACCCGTTCTGAACTGGTTGTGGTTTCGCAGATTTAACCGATGGCTTCGTCGCCTTCGTGTCTTGTTCCAAAAGGCACATCGTGCCAATTCGACTTCCCTACATGGCGCCATCGGTCGCATCCCGTGAGTTACCGTCGTAAACTGACATTCCCACTCAACTCTTCTTCGCACCCCCAGACGCGGCTAACCGCCTCGCGCTCTCAACGCCGCCGGCATGCAGAGACCTGATCCGGCCACCAAAACGCAAGACGAGGAAGGCACACAGTTTCCATACTCTTGTTTACCCGAAGCTGTTGCGTTGGTTTCACGAACATAGGGTCTCTAGAATCTGCTTGGCCTGCGAGGGTGAAGTCATAAAACTGCTGAATAAATTTTGAGTGGTGTGTCTCCTATTGAGAGTGAATTTCATGAAACGGCTGGCTTTGCGCCGACCCTCAAAGGAGGCCACACCCCATGTCGAGAAGAGCACACGGTTCGGTGCTTACACGGCAATCCCTAGCTGAGCTTGTCGAAGGCCACCTGGTCTCGCCAGACGGCAATTCGAAGCTGCGCAAGCACCAAGTCCAGATGGCTTGACGCTGATTATTGCCATGTGCCTGTGGTCGGTATCGCTCAAGGGCGTGTCCAGGCATGCGACTTCACGGAACCGCCGACGTCTTCATGTGCAGCGAATTTAATGCGCTGGCCGTTAACATTCTCACATTCCTGAGATCTCGAAGTGAAAGTTATCAAAGTCTCGAACCTAGCGGACAGAATGACCAGTCAAGTCTACCTCAGACAATCTTTCTCTCGTGAAATCGTAACTGCTCACCCCTTGTTGGTTCTGGGCTTTGGGTAGCGCATGTTTATCATGTCGGCGGCCTTTCCGGCGAATGCGATCTGGATGGCGACGAGAGGGTTGTATCCGAGTGCCGCCATGGAACTCAGGTAGCTTGAGATCCGGCACCAGGCTTCGGCGTAAAGCCGGGTTCGGAAGCATCCGGACACCTTGATCTTGACCTTGGCCATCCTGATTTTGTGCTCGCCCGCGTTGTTGGTGAAGCTGACATCCGCCTCCCCCATGAAGCGCAGCACGGACACCTCGTGCTTCGCGAGGCGCTCATGCAGGTTGTGTGCGTCCGACTTCGCGATCCGTCCCCGTTTTCCTTTCGGGCGCGGCGGGATGTCGGGCAGTTCCTTGCCGCCCTGGGTCAGGATGGTCCGATATCGCTTGCGCATGGCCAGGCGCTCGGCCTCGGTCAGGACCTTGGTCGCACTCTTGTTGACCCTGTGGCAGGCCTCGCGCAGCAGCTTCTTCATCAGGCGGGCCCAGCGGAAGCCGTTGGACTCGACGACAAAGGTCAGTTCGCGCAGAAGGTGCGAGCCGCACAGCTGATGCCTGCACTGGTCATAGGCGAAGTACGAGGCCCAGCAGTCGTGGACCAGCGTGCCGGTGTAACGCGGGATGATGCCGATCTCGTCGATCGCCTCCCTGCCGCGCTTCCGGTGCAGGAACTTCAGGGTCAGGGAGCCGTCGGTGATGACATGGAGCCACTGGGTCTTCTATGTTGCGGTCGTTTTCATGTTGCGGTGGCTCGGAAGAGTCAAGGTAAACAGCGGCGTCGCTGGAATCTCCGCAACATGATATTTTGAACGCCACCCGTATTCGATGGTCGTGTCTCCGGTGACGAGGCGAAACGTCGATCTTGGGCTCCTTCCGTCTGTCCCCTTCTTTTCGACCCGCTCAGACGCCCCCATAGCTGCACACGTGCCGGGATTTCGGCTGCGTCATGGCATCCCCGGATAACACCGCAATCATGACCTCTCCTGATACTCTGGACTTGCCGGAGCACCTGTTGCGGAGCGTGGAAACCAGAACTCCGGTTACGAGAGGGCGCGCTCCCACCGCAACATGATTCTTTTCCTTTCCAGAGCATGGCATGACCCCGTCTTCCAGACAAACAGGGAGACACGATCATGTTCGAGAAACTCTTCACCGATGGTCCCACCATCGAGAGATACCGCGCGACACCGCTCCTCGATGAGCGCCTTTGTTGGCTTGGGCATTGCGCAGAAGCAGGTGCCCGGCAGAACACGTTACGCAATGTCGCCGGTCATCAGGTCCACCTGGTTCACCTTCTCGACCTGCAGGCCGGTGATCGCCGCGTCGACATCAGACGCGTCGAAGCCGCTGCGGAGCAATGGTCATTGCCCGGCGTTCGCCGATTCAACACGCATGCGACGCCGGACGCCCGACGGAGGTTCGTCGGCCGCGCAGTGCAATGGCTGCGTTTCGTGGACATGTTCGCGGAGGAGCCGTGCTTGCCGCGACACGCGCATACCGACGAAGTCGCGACTTTTGCAAACTGGATGCGCGCGGAGCAGGGCTGGGCCGAGAAGACGGTTCGCAGTTGCTGCAACGCAGTTGATCGTTTCTTCGACAGACTGGACGACCGCGGGGTCATGCTGGAGTCGGCCCGCATCGACGATATCGACGGGCAGATCGCCTACTGGCATGCCTGTGGCCTCAGCCGGGTGACAATCCGCAATTACGCGAGACACCTGCGCACCTTCTTCCGCTTTGCGGAAGACCGGGGCTGGTGCATGGCGCGGCTCGCCGATGGCATCATGGCGCCGCGGTTTCACCCCGGCGAGACGATCCCGAAGGGACTGGACCGGGGCGAGGTCGTGCGCCTTCTTGCAACTACCGAAGGTGACCGGCCCGCCGATATCCGCGCCCGGGCCATTCTCATGCTGTTGATCACCTACGGCCTGCGCGCCGGCGAGGTTGCCGGCCTCAGGCTCGATGACCTGGACTGGACAGAGGAGCGGGTGCAGGTGCGCTGCCCGAAGCCGGGTCGCACGCATCACTATCCGCTGTCGCGCGGTGTCGGGCAAGCGATGAGCTTGCGCACGATAATTGATGATGGGGGTGTTCACGTTTTTTGGTGGAGCCTGGTTGGGTTTGGAGCTTCTGAGGTGAGTCGGGTGGTTCCGGGAACCGGTTCCGTCGATTTGCATAGGTGGGAAACAGGAACCGGGAACCGGCGAGGATTTAGTGGTGGGCTGGTTGAGTGCGGTCTTGTCCGGTTCGCCATGCCAGCCTCCTGTCCTGATGGACGCTGATCATCGCACCGTCCTTCACCGGTATTCCACTCTCCCGAAAGGGGCTTCTTGGAAAGGAAAAACAATCAGTTCTGCCCACCGGATGCCAAGCGCTGTCGCCCCGGGTCGTCAGGTCCGTTATCCTTCACCGTGTCCCTCCTTGTCCGTTGTTCCGGGCGGTCAGAACTGGTCAGCCCCAGGTATCGTGACAAAAGCGCCGGTCTCTGCGGATGTGCCCCGTCCATCGCCGAGATTGCAAGATCCGGCCAAAGGACGCGTTCAAGTCCCGCCGGATCCACCTCCATTGCCGTCGGAACCCATAGACGAAGCCAGTTCAGGCTCCGCATCAGGCGGACAAACGACGCCTCCTCCGATTGGAGACCATCTCAATGGGTCGTGTGAACAAACCGGAACAAGAGCGCGTCAATCGAGTGCGTGCACGGAAGGTGAGGGGTACGCACCCCCAAACATCAAGCAATTCGAGCAAAATCGCCCGAATCTCCATCAGTTTTTCTGAGCACTCTCAAGCGATCCTGCGCTACATCCGCGAGGTTCGTCCACCGCGTCCGGAAAGAGTGCTGTTCCTGACACTGAATGCTCCGATCCGGCCGATAACCGGGGGCTCGATCGGTCGTGTTGTCAGACGCCGCATCGACCGCATCGGGATCGTCGGCAAGTGTCGCGGCCCCCATGCGCTCAGGCACGGCACGGCCCAGCATCTTCTCGACCACGGCCTGACGATGAAGGAGGTCGGCGACTACCTGGGCCATCGCAGCGTTTCGGCCACTGCCGCATACGCCAGGGTAAAACTCGACACACTGCGCGAGGTCGGCGAGATCGACCTGGAGGGCCTGGCATGACCCTCCTGGAAGCGATCGACGCCTATATCGACTGGCGACGAGCTCACGGCGCGAGGTTCATCACAAGCGCACGGGTGTTGCATCAGTTCTGCACGCGTGTCGGTGACGGCCTCGACTGCGATGCTGTCAGGGAAGAGGATGTTCTCGGCTTCCTTGCCGGCAACGGGCCGCTGACCCGTTCCCGGGCAAACAGGTACGGTGCACTGGCCGGGTTCTGGCGCTACGCGATCAGCCGCGGTCATGCCGCCCGCTCACCGCTTCCCGCGCGAGATGACGAGCCGCGAGAGCCGGATTCGGCACCGCCGTACGTCTTCTCTCGTGACGAACTGCAGTGCCTGTTCGGGGCTATCGATACCAGCCAGCAACACCCGGTTCAGCTCGATGCCGCCACCTTGCGGGTGCTGCTCCTGCTGCTCTACGGCGCCGGTCTTCGCTTCGGCGAAGCACAACGCCTGACGTTCGATGATGTCGACCTGAACGATGCGGTGCTGTCCATACGCGACAGCAAGTTCTTCAAGAACCGCCTTGTTCCCCTCGGAAGTCAGCTCGCCGAGGCTCTGCGGAGTCACGCTGCGAGGCGCAGGGAACACCCCTTGCCGAAGGACATGGCCTCGACCTTCCTTGCCAACCGCGATGGCACGCCCTTGGCCAAGAGCACCGTTCAGAAAGCATTCGCCAAGGTGCTCAAGGCGGCCGGGATCCGGCACGACACGGACGATGGACGGCGTCCGCCATGCTTGCACTCACTACGCCATGCCGCAGCCATTCACAGGCTGGAAGCCTGGTACCGACAGGGCGCCGATGTGCAGCGGTTGCTGCCGGCGCTCTCCACCTGGCTCGGCCATGCCCACCTCGACGGAACAAGGGTCTACCTCACGATGACGCCCGAGTTGCTGCATCAGGCCTCTGTCCGTTTCGAACATTATGTCGAAGGAGACAATCATGAATGAACCCCGTAACCTCGGCCCCTGGCTTCGTCGCTTCCTGGCCGAATACATCGTCACCGAACGCAATCTCGCCCGCAACACCCAGCTCAGCTACCGCGACACCTTCGCTCTGTTGGTGCCGTTCGTCAGTGCCAGGGCCCGAAAGCCGGTCGAACGCCTCGCGGTGGATGATCTCACGCCCCGGCGCGTGCTGGAGTTCCTCGCCCATCTCGAGGACGAGCGCGGCTGTTCGGTGCAGACCCGCAATCTGCGGCTGTCGGCAATCCGTGCCTTTGCCCGTTTCATCGCCAGCCGTGATCCCGCTCACCTGGAGTGGAGTTCCGGTATCCGCGCGATCACCGTGAAGAAGGCAACGCCCCAACCCATAGGCTGGCTCACCAGGGCAGAGATGAACGCGCTGCTCGATGCCCCCGACCGGCGAACACCGAGAGGAAGGGTCGAACACGCGCTGCTCCTGTGTCTCTACAACAGCGGCGCCCGCGTCTCCGAAGCAACCGCCCTGGTGGTGCGGGACCTCGAACTCGGGGGATGTGGCGACAGGCATGCACTCGTGACCCTCCACGGCAAGGGCGGACATGCCGACAACCGGATTATGCCGCGTTTGTGGCCCGGGGCATTGAATCCCCGGACTTTTTTTCAGGAAATGTCGGCATAATCACAGCGATTTCAGGAAGCCCAGCAGGGTATTGTCCGGCTTGAACCTCCCGGGTTCGACCCCGACAGGGCGGGTCGTCTCCATGGCCTTTTCCTTGAGGCGGAGATCTGCGTGCAGGTAGACCTGCGTCGTCTCCACCGATTCATGACCGAGCCAGAGAGCGATCACCGTGCACCCGATATCCCGATGGAGCAGGGCCATGGCGGCGCTGTGTCGAAGGCTGTGCGGGGTGACCTTCTTCTCTCCGAGCGAGGGACAGGTTTCGGCAGCGGTGCGACAATGTTTGGCGACGATACGCTCGACCGCATCGCGACTGAGTGGGCCGCCGCGGTTGCTGGGGAACAGCGGAGCGTTCGCCACGTTGTCCTGTTCATTGATCCAGGCTTCGATGACCTTCACCGTATCGCTCCGCAGAGGTGTCGCACGATCCTTGCGCCCCTTGCCATGGCAACGCACATGGGCACCGCGTCCGAGTTCGACGTCCCGGATCCTGAGGCCGATCAATTCTGACACCCGAAGGCCGGTCTGCGTGGCGAGCATCAGCAGCGCCCGGTCACGCCGTCCGTACCATGTGGAGAGGTCGGGCGCGGCGACGAGTGCCTTGATCTCGTCTTCCGTGAGCCAGTTCACGGTGGTTCTTTTGTGCCGCTTTGTCGGCAGGTGCAGGATCTTCTGGCAATGGTGCAGGACCTGAGGTTCGTTGACCGCGACATGACGGAAGAAGGAACGGATGGCGGCAAGGCGGATGTTGCGGCTCCTCACGCTGTTGCCGCGTTCGGTCTCGAGATGTTCGAGAAAGTTCCCGACAAGTTCGGCATCGATGTCGGAGATATCCATGTCCGTTGACTCCACTCCGCACTGGGCCTCGGCAAATTCAAGGAGCAGTAGAAAGGTATCACGATAGCTTGCGATCGTGTTCGCACTGGCCGCAAGTTGATTGATGAGCCGCTCGGTGAAGAACCTCTGCACCAGCGGCGCCAGCGGCGTCGGCACGGATCCGGTCATGACGCGCCTCCATCGCCAAGGGTTTTGAGACCACGTTCGCTCGCCAGGGCCAGCAACTCCGGCACGGCCTCGATGTACCACCATGTGCCGGACGGTTTTGCATGTCCCAGGTATGCGCTGAGCTTGTACATCTCCGCATCCACGTCACGTCCCTGCCGGAACCAGTCGAGGATTGTCAAAGAGGCCATCGCGTGACGAAGATCGTGGATCCGCGGTCCGTGGCCATTTCCCGGCGAGGGCCGGCGCAGCCCGATGACCTGGCCGACCCTGGCGAAGTTCCATTGTGCGTTGTTGGCGGTTGTCCGCTTGCCATTCTCAGCGCGAAAGAGCGCACCGCTGCCGGCCCGGACAACAACATGGTCACGGAATTGCTGGTAAGCCTGCAGCTTCGTGACCAAGCACCGGGTGACCGGAATGACGCGGCTCTTCCCGTTCTTGGCGTGCCTGACGGACAGGGTGGCGTTCACGGCGTCGACATCCCGGTCATCGAGCCCAAGGGCTTCGCCGATCCGGAGGCCGGTCACCGCGATCAGGCCGAACAGGGTCGAGCAGGTCGCGCCACGCAGTCCCGACCGCGAGGGCAGTGCTGCTGCGGTGATCACGATCTGCTCGATCTCCGCCTCGCTGTAGATCCATGGTCGTGGGCGTGCGCGACGCCATGGAATCAGTCCCTTGGGCGGGACTTCGTGACGGTCGTCAAGTCCTTGCAGCCAACGGGCAAAACCACGCACGAGGCAAAGCCGGCCGGCCCATGTATTCGAGCCTGCCGACCCGAACGTCTCCTTCCAGCGCAGGAACAGTTCCGTCGTGATCCATTCGGCGCCCTCCGCATCAGCAAAGGCGGCGAATGGCTTGAGGTCAAGGCCGACCGCAGTCATGTCGGCCCCGAAGCGGCGTCGATGGTCAAGATACTCGGAAAGCCGAGCGGAGATCGACGTCATGATCCGCCCTCCGATACAGGCTGCGGCACGGGCCAGGGACGCGCGAGTGGACGCAATGCCTGGATGTCGTGCCGGGCATAGATCGTCGTTGTCTCCGCAGAGTTGTGACGCAGCAGGTTGCCGATGTCGGCCAACGGTGTTCCGCCCTGCAGCAGGCTCATGGCCAGGGAATGCCGAAATACATGGCTGCGAACCTTGCCCCCGGGCGGTGCGACGCCGGACGCTGCATGAGCCCTGAGGAGCGCCTCCCTGATCGGGCGCGATTGGGCGAAGGGCAGGAAGGGCGGTCGAATGTGGACAAAGAGATGCCGTGAGTTGCCCTGTCGTCCGTGCCGGATCCAGTCCACCATGGCCTCGCCCACGTCGACCGGAAGCGGCATGGTCGCCTGTTGCCCACCCTTGCCGCGGACCAGGATCTCACCCGCCTGCCAGTCGATGTCGTCGAGGCGGATGGCGATGATCTCCTGGCCGCGCAGGCCGAGCCGGGCCATTGTCAGCAGCATCGCATAATCGCGGCGGGCGATGGCGCTGTCTCCCCTGGCCGCTGCCAGAACACGTTCAACCTCTGCCTGCGAGAGATGTCGGGTGGGAGCAGGCGATCGGGGCCGGGCAATGCTCGGGACGCAGAGGGCCAGGTTCTGATCGATCCGACCGGTCGCATACAGGAAGCGGAACAGGGATCGCAGGGAATAGGCCTTCGATCCTGCACCGGCAAGGTCGGGTAGGACACTGGCGCGCGCACCATAGGCCACGTTTCCAGCATCCCCCCTGAAATTCCGGACGTCCGGTTTTCCCGGGTCCGGCTTCAAGCGTCAGGCACCCCCCGCAGGAGTTCGGTGCGGTGCCTTCCGCGACATTCGCCACGCTTAAGGCTGACCCAGCCATGCCCGTGGCAACATCCCGCGTTTGCGCCGCCCTTCGGCTCGACAGCACCACCCGTCATCCGGGTGATATCATCGGTCGGCACCGGGCTCTGTGTCCCGGCATGACCTGCCGCCTTCGCCACCTGAGCCCAGAGGCCCTCGCTCCGGACGGGTTATGTTGTTCCGCCCATCACCGCTTAATCGGCCTCATCCGCCAGTCAGGAGAACTCCGTGCCATTTCCCGCACTGCGGTTATTGGCACGGTCCTTGACATTCAAGGGTCACAACATCCTGTCCGTTCTCCTCACCTTCCGGTCTTTCACTGCTGAACTTTCCCGAATTGCTGCCGTCTCTACGCCGGGGGACCCGGTGCGTGCGTACCTCGGTTCTTCCGCACCGGTGCTAGCCATCGGGTAGCAGGCTGACCCTTGGCATCCTCCAATATCCCCACAAGTCAGCTTCCATGTGGGGCGAACTTTTCGTCGCATCAACAATCGTTCGCTTTCGCTACAGCCCTTCGGTTTGTTCGCCATCCTGACTGACCGGACCGGTTGGAGCCTTGCTCCCGCCACGCCCACGATGGCTTTCTACGTCCCAGCTCGCAGGCACCAGGTCACCCCGGTACCCGTGGGATATGCTACGGCGCCAAACCAAGAATTGCGCCGGCGGGACTTCCACCCGCTAGTTCAGCAGCCAGACTCGCTGCACGCCTGCCTCGTCCGTCGCTTCCAGCCAGGCAACAATGTTGGCCCGAGTGATGGCATTCAGGTCGCCCGGAGCTGCATTGCCAAATCGGAAAGTCAGGAAATTGCGGAGTTGGCCTTGACGCACTTTGACGGTGCTGGATGCCGACCCGCAGTGGGTGCGCAACCAGGTGCCATAATCCGCGCACAATGTTTCGAGGGCTGTGGGTATCGGTGCTGGCTGCGGCACGGCAGCTATGGCACCCTCATTGACAAGATGGGCGATGAACCGATCCAGAGCGCATGTCCATCGTTGCCGACTGTAATCGGAAAGCCTCGCCGGCAGTGGGTCTCGAATTTGCCTGAACTTTGCCTCGTCAACACCGTCCGGTATCATCAGCCCGCGACGCCCGACTTCGGCGCAAAGCCAGTCGACTGCATGGACATAACCCTTGATGGTACGGGTCTTCAGGCCAAGCGAAACAAGCGAGGCCAGAAATCCGTTGCGCAAGGCAAGCAGCCAATCTGGCCCCTGTCCCCTTGGCAATGGAATGACAATTGAGTTTGATCGCATCCTTTCGTTCCTTTGTTGCGAATGAGTGGAACGAGCAGGATTGCATGATCAGGACAGAAACCTGGAAACAAATGCTCACGTGATCATCAAAGTCGTCGAGAATGCATCCGGCAATGACATTCGAACGCAAAGGCTGTGCGGCCTGTCACGAGCCGAAGACGGACTCGACAAGAGATTCGGCGTAAAGGGAATGAGGGTCCGGATCGGACGTGATTATGCCGACAATTCCGGCAAAAAAGCCCGGGGATTCAATGCCCCGGGCCACAAACGCGGCATAATCCGGTTGTCGGCATGTCCGCCCCTATGCCGATATCGGCATAGGGGCGGGAAACGGCGCCAGTGTCCGCTCTGGCCGCGGACCGAAGGCGTGCTCGCCGAACTGGTGAAGGGGCGGGCCGCCAACGACGCCGTCTTCCTGAGCCGGTATCAGCGGCCCTATACGCGTTTCGGCGTCTACCGGCTCGTGGAGCGTTGTGCCGCCCGCGTGCCCGCGCTCGAAGGCAGGACAGTTACCCCCCATGTCATTCGGCACACGTCAGCCTGCAGCCTGCTTCAGTCCGGGGTCGACATCAACACCATCCGTGCCTGGCTCGGACATGTCAGTCTCGAGACCACCAACATCTACGCCGAGATCGATCTCGGGATGAAGGCCCGTGCGATGGCGCTGTGCGATGCGGCGGAACCCGGACAGGAAAAGCCCCGGAAGGCAAACAAGGGGCTGATGGCCTTCCTCGACGAACTCTGAGCGGAAAGGATTATGTTGCGGTGAGCGGGAAGGCCCCGATCCCCGGATCACGGTTCCGGCTCACCGCAATTCCTCATTACGTGATGGCCTTCCATGCAAGGGAAATCTCCTGCGCCCGTGCCAGCAGAAACCCGGGTCGCAATGTGTGCAGCCACGGGGCGTCTGAGTTGGCCGAACAGGAGGACAAACGGATGGAAGCCCGAGGTTGGCGACACACCTCATCGCAAGAGATGCGTCCATCGATTACAAGTGGAATGCAAAATATCATGTTGCGGAGATTCCAGCGACGCCGCTGTTTACCTTGACTCTTCCGAGCCACCGCAACATGAAAACGACCGCAACATAGAACATGCATTTTCCGGCTTCTTGAATCCGTGTAAGGCACGATGGTGACTGCAATCGCCCGACTGGCGCTGCCGGATGCCGTTCGAATTGCTCCGGGCTCGGCGAAAACGGTTCGGGCTTTCACAAATCGGGAGACAAACCTGTGACCGGAATCTCTGTGACAAGGCTGACACCTTCGATCGGTGCCGAAGTCGCCGGCATTGACCTCGCCGATCCACCTGACAACGAGACCTGTGACGTTCTCTATCGGCTATTGATGGAACACCAGGTCATATTTCTCAGGGAACAGTCCATGAGTCCTGCAGCGCATATGGCGCTCGCGGAAAACTTCGGGGAGCCTGAACCGCCACACCCGGTCTATCCTCATCTCGAAGGCTTTCCGTCAATTATGCGACTCGAATTCGGCGGAGATGCGGTTCCTGACACCGACGTGTGGCACACGGACGTGACGTATCGGGGCTCGCCGCCATTTGCGTCGGTGCTTCATGGCCACACGATTCCGCCGGTCGGTGGCGATACCCTGTGGCTTTCGATGGCGGCGGCCTACGACGGGCTCTCCCCCGGTCTCAAATCCGACCTTTCCTCCGTCCGATGCGTTCACGACATGGGGGACTTTCGGAACAATTTCACCACAGGCGAACCTGACGGACAGGCATCGGCGCTCGCGGATGCGCACTCCCGTATGGGCAGCGCCATCCACCCACTTGTTCAGACACACCCGGCGACCGGCCGAAAATACCTGTTCTGCAACCCGGGCTTCACGGTCCACATCGAGGGAATGACGGCTTCCGACTCGTGGAGTTTCCTCAGTTTTTTGTTCGATCACATCATTCGGCCGGAATACCAGATCCGTTTTCGATGGACGCGCGGCGACGTGGCAATCTGGGACAACAGATGTACCATGCATTACGCGCTCGGAGATTATGCCCCGCAAAGAAGGATCATGCACAGAATCACGGTCACCGATGATCGAAGACTCGAGGCTCCTCCTGCAAGATGAGCGCCGCTCCGGAATTCCGGTTCGCGCGGATTTCATTGTTGCGTCGCGTCATTGCGAGGAAGGGGCAACCCTGACCCCGGACCGGATCCGGTTGACGCCAGAATGATCGCCGGTCAGGGCAGCATGCCATTGCACATTGTCCTTGATCGTTTCCTTCCTGCCGATGACCCATCCGGTCGACAGAGAATCAGTCGATCTCGTCCACCCTGACAACCCGGCCTTCGGCAACAGATTTCAACGCTGCCTCGGCGAGCACCAACGCTTTCCGTCCATCCTCAAAGTCCACCTGGACCTGTCGGTTGTTTTCGATTGAATCGACAAAGGCGTCTATCTCGGCATCAAATGCCTCTCGGTAGCGCTCGATAAAGAACTCCAGGTATGGTTCGGCCGCTTCTGCATGGTTTGCCGAAAACTTGCGCATTTCGTTCGGCTTTCGGTTCAGGCTCTGGACCATCCCGTCGGTGCCGAGAAGTTCAACACGCTGATCGTAACCGTACGTCGACAAGCGCGACGTGTTAATGTGGCACTGTTTTCCGCTGGCCGTGCGCATGATGACCATCGATGTGTCAAAATCGTCAAGCTCATCCATCAGCGCAGGATCGATCAACCTCCCTCCAACGGCAAAAACCTCAACCGGTTCTTCACCCAGCATGAAACGTGCAAGGTCGAAATCGTGGATCACCATGTCGCGAAACAGGCCTCCCGATTCCGCGCAGTAGGACCTGGGCGGCATGCCAGGATCGCGCGACGTAATGATGACCTGTTGGAGATCGCCGATTTCACCTGCGGCCGCGGCATCGTGGGCGGCCCGATGGCCTGGATCGAAACGGCGGTTGAAGCCGATCTGTATCGGTACACCCTTGCCCACGACCCTTTCGGCGCAGACATTCACACGCGCGAGCGAAAGGTCAATCGGCTTTTCGCACAACACCGGTTTTCCGGCAACGACGGCGGCTTCAATGTAGTCTGCGTGGGTCGGTGTCACGGTCGCGATCAGCACCGCGTCCACATCGTCTGAAGAAAACACCGATTCGGGATTCTCCGCGGCGGAAATCCCGTGCGTTTCCGCAACGCCTGCCGCTGACGGCCTTTGGATATCATATACGGTCGCGAGGCGAGCGCGCGGGTGGGCCGCAATATTGGAGGCGTGCATCCGCCCGATCCGGCCGCAGCCGAGAACCGCAATTTTGAGCATGTTCATTCTCCCTGTTTCGCCCGCAAGCTTCATTGCAATTTGATCGAACTGTCAATCACCTCCCTCTGGCGGCGTGGAAATCAAGTAGCCCCGCCACCCATTTTCCGAGGACATGCAGGTCATCACCGCACGTGCGCCGGACAACAATCCATTCCCCCCGTGTCTGCCGGATAACGCTATCGATGCCGATATCACAGACACCGAGGCCGATAGGAAGAGCCCTGTCCAGCACGATTGGATACCGCACGCCAACATTGCACCGTTTTCGCGAACCATGAGCCCAGGTACGGCTTGGCCCCCACAAAATCCCTGTATATCAGCAGGCCGATGGTAGCTTGCCGCCGTTCGGTGCGGGGGATCAGCGGCAATGGGAAGTTAGGATGTGCTTGACGGGATCACCAAGGGTGCGTTCGTGATCTCGGGCGGGTGCGAGCGCAGTTGATGGGCTGTTAGCGGCCCCTTCTGTGACGGTTGGCCCGTCAACCACGTAACGGGTGACCCCGAAACCGGCACGATCTGGGCCGGTGGGAGGAGGCGACAGGCATGGCGCCGCTGTTTGGCGGCCCGATGACGGCGAGGACAGTTGGCAGGTCGTCAGGCTCACCAAGGGCCAGATGGATGACTGGGCGGCGAACGATCCGGATTTCGCCCATATGGTCAGCTGGACAGACGATCCCTTGCCCTTTGGCGGCGAGTTCTCGCAGATCTCGAACCTCGCAATCGCCCACGGCACACGTTACGCCGGCTCAAAGCCCGCAGGCCTCCTTTCCAGCTGCGATCGCGGTAAATCACAGGGGCAGGCCGAGGCATTGATCAGCCATCCTATCGCGGACAGTTGGCCACCTGGTGCAACAGGACTGGTCCTTCACACGATTGTCTGTCGCGCACCCCACGACCCACGGCGGATCTGGGTCGGCATATCTGCCGCTGGGGTGTTTTCGACCGAAGACGGCGGCCTGACATGGCAGCGTCGCAACCGTTTGTCGAACGCCAACGCCTGCGAAGGGCACGATCACCCGGCCGCGCCCAGGGATGGCGAAACCTGGCACTGCGTGCACAACATGATGCACGCCGGGCGAGAGAGATGTGCTCTTTCAGCAGAACAATCACGGGGTCTGGCACTCAAACGATGGAGGACGCAGCTGGGACGACATGAACGCCAGCCTGCCTTCGACCTTCGGGTATCCGATCCTGGCACATCCCCGCGACCCCGCGACGGTCTGGACGCTGCCACTCAACAGCGACATGGCGGGCCGCATTCTTCCCGATGCAGCTGCAGCGGTATGGCGGACGCGCGACGGGGGCGGGTCATGGCAGGCCCTGCGCATGGGGTTGCCGCAGAAGTGCTGCTATTTCACCGTGCTTCGGCAGGCGATCGCAGGTGATGCAGGCGAACCGGCCGGAGTCTATTTCGGCACCAATTCGGGCTCGGTCTTTGCCAGCCTTGCGAGGGTGAAAGCTGGACCGAAATTGCGCAGCAGCTGCCTAGGATCCTGCCTGTGAAGGTCCTGGACCGGACCTTGGCATCCGAATCGATGCCGCATCGCTCGTGACGACGACGGCACGATCATCCCGTTCTTCGTCGGTTTCGTTTGCGCCCGGCGGTCGAACGGTCCCGAGTGCGAGCCCCACCGCATGCCTGGAATGCGACGGTGTCGGTTTCTCGTCGCTGGTGGTCTGCTTGGTCTTGGGGCGCGGTCACGAAATCGCCATGAACATTTCGGCGGTGGCTTCCAGCGGGTAACCTGGCAGCGTTCACCTGTCAGAGGAATAACCGGTACCAAGAGATGCGTAGACCGAATTAGTCCGGAATTCAGGAACATCGCTGGTCACCGTTTTGCAGGAGCGAAAAGAACAGAAGGGTATTCCGGCCTTGCCGGGATCCTACTTTCGACTGAAAGACCCGAATATCGCCGCCTGTGCCCCGGGTTCCCCGCGCCGGCCAGATCGCGTTGGCCCTGCCATTGTCGCATGGCGACGTGACCCGCACCGGCCGGGAGGTCGCCAGGATTCTCTTCGGCACACTGTCTCCTTTCGGTTTCACTCGACTGGCCGTGTTCGCCGTTCCGGAATCAGGAATGCGGAGGGTTCAGGGGAGCGGGAACACGAAGAGCTTCCAATCCGAAGTCAGGCGGACGGGGCCCTTTCCGAATGGTGAATGGGGCGTCGCGGGAGGCAGACATGTTCGGTCTTTCCTTTTGACGGGTGACAACGGGAAACAGAAGGTGGACTCGCGTTCTGATTCAGCCTTATCCTTTCACGTATAGCGGCGGAAGCGTCCAAACCCAGGGAGGCAGGGAGAAATGGATACATCAAAAAAAACGGAAACGTCTGGCCGCACTTCGAAAGAGTCACGGACTGCGCATCCACAGTGGTCCGCTGCGATCACTGCGCACGGAAAGACAGACGCAAACCACGACAACGAATGCGCGAAGCCAAAAAAGATCAAGAACAGTCGCTACGAGAAAGAACTGTTCAAGCTGCAGCTCGAACTCGTGAAGATGGTGGAGTGGATCAAGCACGAAGGGCTCAAGGTGGTTGTCATCTTCGAGGGACGTGATGCGGCCGGCAAGGGTGGCGTCATCAAGCGGATCACCCAACACCTCAGTCCTCGCATCTGTCGGGTCGTTGCACTGCCCGCCCCTACCGAGCGTGAAAAAACTCAGTGGTACTTCCAGCGCTATGTACCCCACCTGCCGGCGACGGGCGAGATCGTGCTGTTCGATCGTAGCTGGTATAACCGTGCCGGTGTTGAGCAGGTCATGGGATTTTGCACCAACCAGGAATACCGTGAGTTCATGCGCACCTGCCCGGAGTTCGAGCGCATGCTCGTGCGCTCGGGAATCAAACTCATCAAGTACTGGTTCTCCGTCTCCGACGAAGAGCAGGAACGCAGGTTTCAGAGCCGCCTCGAACAAGGCCACAAACGCTGGAAACTGAGCCCGATGGACCTGGAGTCAAGGCGAAGGTGGGTCGATTACTCCAAGGCAAAGGACGTCATGTTCGCGCATACCGACATCAAGCAGGCACCTTGGTATGTCGTGGATGCGGACGTGAAGAAGCACGCACGGCTGAACTGCATCAATCATCTCCTGAGCATGGTGTCGTACGATGACCTGACGCCAGAGCCCGTCAAGCTTCCGAAACGCGAAGACGCCGGTGCTTACGTGCGGCCGCCGTTTTCCGACCAGACGTTGGTGCCGTCCGCGTATCCCTGAACGGATCTGTTCCGAACGAGTGCGGACCTCCGGGCACGTGCCCCAGTTTCAGGCACCGGTGGACGTACCCGCATTCGCCTGAAGCCATACGGGCGCTTCCTGGCTCCGAAAATCCTCGTGACCCAAACCCGTGCCCGGTGGACGGCGCCCAGCCGATATGAATGAGGCTTGGCAAGGGAAAAACGCTCCTAACCTGCCAAGGGTGAAAATGCGGTTGAGTTGTTCGCGATCAGGCCAAGGCGAGGAAACCGGCACTCTTTACCCGGGCGTTCTTCACCAGGGCATTGCGGACCTTTCCACATGTTACCTTTTCCGGGTCATTCGTCATTGCCGACAACTCGCCGCCAAAGAAAAACCGTATGAAGCGACCGCGACCTTGACAGAGCAAGAATCACGGACGAGATCCCTTGGCTCTAAACATCGCGAACGCAGCAATCAGCCCGAGTACGGTCATGCGTGCGGCGTTCTCGAGGCGCGGGGTTTGCCCGACAACTGCCAGAGCCCGGGCATAGGCACCTGCGAGTCGATCCGGGCCAATCAGCACCACGTCTCTCCCGAGCCAATAGGTGCGCGCAGCAGCGAGTTCGGCGCCGATCAAAGCACCTGATAATCGCCCGGTCGCCTTCGCCGTTTCCAGGCCCGAAATCAGCGATTCCGCCCTGGCTGTGAATATCCGCGCAGCGAGTGCTTCCGGACGCGAAATCTGCGTCTCGACCGAAGAGGCGAACTCGGCCTCGTCCCAGTTCGACCCGTCCAGAACCTCCCGCAGAACCGAGTACCTCTGAAGAAGACCGAACAACTCACCGGTCATGAAGGTACGGAAACTAACGATTTCACCTGCGCTCAAATGAACCCACTTGGTATGCGTGCCCGGAAGGCAGGCGATACCGTCAAACCCCGGATACACCGAAAGGAATCCGGCGATCTGGGTTTCCTCGCCGCGCATGACGTCATGGGCCGGCCTGGTCTGGCAGATCCCGGGAAGAATTCGGACCGCCAGCCGACGATCGGCTGTTCGCGGCGCGACGGATTCCTCCGCCGACAGCGGCAAACACGGCGCTTCCCGGTAAGGCGCGGTTTCCCAGGCACCTTTGGCGCCGGCCATGCCACAGACAATCACCGGAACAGGACCGGACCCCGTCAACCACACATCGACGTTTTTCAGGAGAATCGACTCGAAATCCCCTGGATGAAGGCCATTCATTCCCTGGTCCGTGCTCACCTGGGAAAGAACCGTGGATTCCCGAGACATTCCCCAAACCCTGAGATTCGTGGTTCCCCAGTCGACGCCAATCCAGTTCGGGTTCGCCATGGACATCGGCACCTCCTGCCCCTTTGCCCGCCTCTCCGAAAACGCCCTCTTCCGCGATCGGGCACGGGTTTTCCGGATACGCGGTTTGCGCTTGATCTCTCTTCCCGGCTCCGCCGCCGAAAGAGACAGGGCGGTCATCCGTTGTCAACCACGGAGCACCGGCACGCAACCCTTGGCGTTCACGTCGCCCGAATTCTTCCCGGCGGTGTGTTTCGGTCGCATTCAGAACAGGCTCTTGTCGCAACCAAGACAGTCGGACGGACAATTCCGTGAAAAACAGAGCTGGAATTTCACGGGAACCTTGAAGTGCTGACAGAACCTGCAGTTGACAAACTTCCCTCCCTCGGCGCCGACCTGCGGGCACTGCGGAAGTCCAGGCGGATGACCCTCGCGGCGTTGTCATCGCGGGTCGGGCGATCTGTTGGCTGGATGAGCCAGGTCGAAAGGGATATTTCGCAGCCGTCGATAGGCGAACTTCGTCAAATTGCCGGCGCCCTCTCGGCCTCGGTTTCAATCTTCTTTGGCCAGGCGGAATCAATCCCGGAAGAGGCGGGTTACGTGGTGCGCCGCCAGAACCGGCGCCGGCTGGGCCGCCTGGACGCGGGCCTGGTCGAGGAATTGCTTTCGCCGGACCTGACTGACGACTTCGAGGTCGTCCATTCCATCTTCGAAGCCGGAACAAGCATGGACCGCCCCATCCTCAGGCCGACAACCGAGGTCGGCTATATCATTTCCGGCCGCCTCGACATTGAAATCGGCGACAGCAGGAGGTTTACACTGCGATCCGGTGACAGTTTCCGGTTCCGGCGCGAAGCATACAGGTGGTCGAATCCGTACACCGAACCCGCAACCGCAATCTGGATCGTTGCACCGCCCGTGTATTGAGTGCATCCCCGGCGCGCCGATGGAGAATGCGCAACAGGAGAAAGACATTGAACAATGCCACCGAACTGAACAGGTTGACCGGCACATGCCTGTGCAAGGGCGTGTCATTCGAAATCCGGGGGATGCCGGACGGAATCATTGCCTGTCACTGCAGCCAGTGCCGCAAGTCCTCCGGCCACTTTCAGGTAGGCGTCGAAATCAGGATGGACCAGCTGGTCATGTCGTCCGACGATGGCCTCTCCTGGTATCGGGCTTCGGACATCGCGACCCGGGGGTTTTGTTCGACTTGCGGTTCAAGCCTTTTCTGGAAACCTGACCACGGCCGGTACATTTCCGTCATGGCGGGCGCGCTGGAACATGCCACCGGCCTTCGCCTGCAAAAACACATATTCGTCGCCGACAAGGGCGACTACTACGAGATCGAGGACGGTGTGCCGCAGGAACGAACGCCGCCCAAGCACTCTGCGCAAGGATCGAACCAATCGACCTGACCAACCAGGAAGGGAAAGCAGACGATGGCAGAACTCCCGACAACAACTAGGGTCGCAATTATCGGCGGAGGAGCGGTTGGTGCGTCGTCGTTGTATCACCTTTGCAAGTCGGGTTGGACCGACTGCATACTCCTCGAAAAGAACGAACTGACCGCTGGTTCGACGTGGCACGCTGCGGGAAACGTACCGACCTTCTCGACGAGTTGGTCGCTCATGAACATGCAGAGATATTCGGCAGAGCTGTACCGGGGCCTCGCGGATGCGGTCGATTACCCGATGAACTACCATGTCACCGGTTCAATTCGGCTCGCGCACTCGGGCGAGCGCATGCAGGAGTTCGAACGTGCCAAGGGGATGGGCCGCTACCAGGGCATGGACATCCGGATCCTGTCACCGGATGAAACCCGGGAGCAATATCCTTTTCTCGAGACCCACGATCTCGAAGGATCTCTCTACGATCCCTATGACGGCGACATTGACCCCGCACAGTTGACACAGGCGCTTGCAAAGGGCGCACGGGACATGGGCGCGCGCATTTTTCGCATGACGCCCGTAACCGGCATCAGCAGGAGCAATGGAGAATGGATCGTTCATACCGATGCGGGCGACATACGCTGCGAGATCGTGGTTAACGCGGCCGGCTACTACGCCCAACGGGTGGGAGAATGGTTCACCAGGTTCGGGGGACGCCAGGTTCCCATGGCCGTCATGAGCCACCAGTACATGCTTTCGGAAGAAATCCCGGAGCTTGCGGAATGGACCCGTGAAAACGGACGCAAACTCCCGCTTCTTCGGGATGTCGACTCTTCGTATTATCTCCGGCAGGAAAAGAATGGCCTGAACCTCGGCCCATATGAACGGAACTGCAAGGCACACTGGGTAACCCCCTCAGATCCGTTGCCGCAGGATTTCAGCTTTCAGCTGTATCCCGATGATCTTGACCGCCTCGAATGGTACCTCGAAGACGCGATGGCACGGGTGCCACTGCTCGGTTCCGTCGGAATCTCGCGGATAATCAATGGTCCCATACCATACGCGCCAGACGGGAATCCGCTGATCGGCCCCATGCCGGGCGTGCCGAACGCCTTTGAAGCCTGTGTATTCACGTTCGGAATTGCGCAGGCAGGCGGCGCAGGCAAGGTTCTCGCGGAATGGGTAACCGAGGGTGAGACCGAGTGGGACATGTGGTCGGTCGACCCCCGCCGGTACACGGACTATACCGACCACGACTTCTGCGTTTCCAAGGCCGTCGAGGTCTACGGGCACGAATACGCGATGCATTTCCCGTGGTACCGCTGGCCTGCGGGCGCTGACCGCAAGCTTTCGCCAGTGCACGACAAGATCGTGGAACTAGGCGGACAGATGGGTGCTTATGGTGGCTGGGAAAGGGCCAACTGGTTTGCCCGGCCGGGCGATGACACTTCGGCGGAGGCTGCCCGCACGTGGCGGCGCGGCGGTCCGTGGGAGCCCAGGATTCGCGAGGAATGCGAGGCAGTTCGAAACAGTGTCGGCGTCCTGGATTTGCCCGGGTTTTCCCGTTTCCGCCTGACGGGATCCGGCGCCGCTTCCTGGCTGCGCACGCTGATCGCCGGCGGACTTCCGAAAAAAGGGCGGATGAACCTCGCGTATTTCCCGGACTCGCGGGGACGGATCCTGACCGAGATTTCGCTCGTGCGCCATGACGAGGATGACTTCACGCTGATCACTGCAGCGGCCGCCGAGTGGCACGATTACGAATACCTGAAACGTCACCTCGCCGACGGCCTGTCGCTGGCCAACCACACGGCGGAAGTCTCGACCCTGATCGTCACCGGCCCGACATCCCGGGAATTGCTTGAAGGGCTCGCTGAAGCCGACTTCTCGCTCCCCTGGCTCACCCATCAGCCTGCAGTCGTTGCTGGCCGCCCAGCAGTCCTCCTCAGGGTCAGCTATGCAGGTGAACTTGGATGGGAGGTCCATGCGGCAAATGAACACATTCCCGATATCTTCGCGGCGGTCACCGCCGCCGGCGCAAGACCGTTCGGAATGTGGGCCCTGAATTCGCTGAGGCTGGAGAAAGGGTACCGGGCATGGAAGGGAGACCTCTCCACCGATTACTCGCTCCTCGAGGGCGGGCTCGACCGGTTCATCAACTTCGACAAGAACGAGGATTTCCCCGGCCGATCCGCCCTTGCCGAAGAACGGCGCAACGGCCCCGTCAAGAAATTCGTGACCATGACGGTCGAAGCCGGGAATTGCGATGCTCCATACATGTCGACCGTCTGGCACGACGGGGAGGTCGTTGGCGAAACCACCTCCGGAGGATGGGGATACCGCGTCAATCGCTCGATAGCACTGGGGATGGTTCGATCCGGGTTGACACAACCCGGGACGGAACTCGAGATCGAGATTTACGGCGAGCGGTTCCCGGCCCGGGTAGAAAAGGACCAACCTCTCTGGGACCCGGGCAACGAACGCCTGCGTAGTTGAGTTGATGAACCTTGGCCCGAACCACGATACTTGACGGTGGCATGGGGCAGGAACTTCTTGCCCGGACGCCATCCAAGCCGACCCCGCTATGGTCTGCGCGGGTCATGATCGACCATCCTGAGGTCGTGTGCGAAGTCCACGATGACTATTTCTCAGCCGGCGCGGAAATCGCGACCACCAACACTTACTCGGTACTTCACGACCGGCTGCTTCCTGCCGGCCTGGACCACAGGTTCCGGGAACTGCACGTTCTTGCCTGCCAGATGGCGGTTTCCGCGCGCGACGCACATGGAAGCGGCCTCGTTGCCGGGTCCCTCGGCCCGATCGGCTGGTCGTACCTGCCCGAACTTGCGCCGCCGTGGAACGTCGCAGCAGAAATCTATGAAGAAATCGTTCGCCTGCACGACCCGATCGTCGATCTGTTCCTGATCGAGACCATGTCGTCGGTCGACCAGGCCCGGGGTGCCCTGGCGGCAACCGCGATTTCCGGAAAGCCGGCATGGCTCTCGGTGACAGTCGATGATGACGACGGAAGCCGTCTTCGATCTGGCGAGGCGGTCACCGGGATCCATGATCTCGTCGATGAATTTCCCCCCAAAGCCCTGTTGGTAAACTGCTCGAAACCCGAAGCGACGACGCGGGCCATCGGGGAACTCGCACCGAAAACGGGAACAACCCGCCTCGGGGCCTACGCGAACGGCTTCGCCGGGATTGCCGATGCATTCAAGTCCACTCAGGGCACGGCGGACCAACTTGACGTGCGAATGGACCTGGGTCCGCAAAGATACGCCGACTTTGCCGCGGAGTGGATCGCGCTCGGCGCCGAAATCGTTGGCGGCTGTTGCGAGATTGGCCCCGCGCACATCCGTGTGCTGGCCGATCGGTTCGGGAGGCCGGAACGATGCTGACGAAATTTGGCAGGCAAACGATCGAGACGTGGCGGCTCGGCTTTGTCGCGACGGTCGGCGCCAATGGCCTGCCGAACCTGTCTCCCAAAGGGACATTCGTCATCGTCGATGACGCCTCGATTGCCTTCGCCGAGATGCGCTCCCCGGTTACGGTTGCAAACCTCCGGGGCAATCCTGAGGTCGAGATCAACTTTGTCGACATTCTCAACCGACGGGGAATCCGGATCA
Source organism: Paracoccaceae bacterium (assembly GCA_963664045.2). Taxonomy (GTDB): domain Bacteria; phylum Pseudomonadota; class Alphaproteobacteria; order Rhodobacterales; family Rhodobacteraceae; genus JAPPHA01. Next base: position 476,846 of record CAXXGT010000014.1, read on the forward strand.
GGGGGCGCGCCGAGATCCACGAAAAGGACTCGATAACCTACGCCGGGCTTGAACCCCTGTTCATGGAACATTGGCCGACGCTACAGGAACTGTTCAATCTCGCAGTACTTGTCCCGATCGGGGAAATCCGCCCTTTGACGAGTCCGATTTACGAAGTTGGGGGCGTGGAAGCCGACCTCAGGAAACACTGGAAGGACCGGATCGCCGCGCTTTGACCCGGCCCGTTTCGTTCGCCTGATGCGTCAGGAGCCGGCGCGGAAACAAGATAGAAAATCCGGGATTAAAGGAAGGGATCAAGCACATGGCTGCAAATCGTAACCACGCCAGAGTCGCGATCATCGGCGGAGGTGTTGTCGGATGTTCCGTTGCCTATCACCTTGCGAAGCTGGGCTGGACGGACATCGTCCTTTTCGAGCGCAAGCGACTGACCTGCGGAACGACCTGGCATGCTGCCGGCCTGATTGCGCAGTTGCGCGCGACGGCAAACATGACGCGCCTCGCCAAGTATTCGCAGGAACTCTACGGCAGCCTTGAAGCCGAGACAGGTATTGCGACGGGTTTACGTCGCTGTGGCTCGATCACGGTCGCACTGACTGAAGACAGGAAGGAAGAAATCTTCCGACAAGCGGCCATGGCCAGGGCGTTTGGCGTCGAAGTCGATGAAATCACGCCCGAAGAGATCGCGAAAAGATACGAACACCTGAACACCGACGATGTGGTTGGCGGGGTCTGGCTTCCTCTCGACGGTCAGGGGGATCCGGCGAATATAGCCCTGGCATTGGCACGAGGTGCGCAAAACCGGGGCGTTACCATCCGCGAGAACACCCGGGTGACCGGAATGAGCGTCGAAGGTCGCAGGGTTTCAGGAATAACCTGGGAATCCGGCAGTGAAACACGTGAAATGAGCGTTGAGGCAGTGGTCAACTGTGCCGGGATGTGGGGACACGAGGTCGGCAAACTTGCCGGAGTCAATGTTCCGCTACACGCGTGCGAACATTTCTATATCGTAACCGAGCCCATTGACGGTCTGGCCCGTTTGCCGGTTCTGCGCGTTCCGGACGAGTGCGCCTATTTCAAGGAGGATGCCGGCAAACTTTTACTCGGCGCTTTCGAGCCTGAATCCAAGCCCTGGGGCATGAACGGAATCCCGGAGGATTTCGAATTCGATCAGCTGCCGGAGGACTTCGAACATTTCGAACCGATACTCGAGAAAGCCTGCCTGCGTATGCCGATCCTGGCCGGCGCGGGGATACAGACCTTTTTCAACGGGCCGGAGAGCTTCACGCCGGACGCTGCCTATCACCTCGGATTGGCGCCCGAACGGGACAATGTCTGGGTGGCAGCGGGATTCAATTCGGTCGGGATTCAGTCAGCGGGCGGCGCCGGAATGGCTCTCGCCCAATGGATGGAAGACGGCTCCAGGCCATTCGACCTTGGCGACGTGGACATTGGCCGGATGCAGCCGTTCCAGGGGAACCGGCACTACCTTCTCGAGCGTTCCCGCGAAACGCTTGGCCTGCTTTATGCCGATCATTACCCCTATCACCAGAAAGAAACCGCCAGGGGAATCCGTCGCTCGCCGTTCCATCGTCAACTCCTGGACTGCGGCGCAGTCATGGGCGAAATCGCCGGCTGGGAGCGCCCGAACTGGTTTGCGCGGGACGGTCAGGAGCGCGCGTACAGTTACAGCTGGGGGCGGCAGAACTGGTTCGAGAACGCCGCCGAAGAACACCGGGCGATCCGGGAAGGCGTCGGCATGTACGACATGTCGTCGTTCGGGAAAATCCGGGTTGAAGGACCCGACGCGGAAGCCTTTCTCAACCATGTCTGCGGCGCAGACCTGAGCGTACCGGACGGCAAGATCGTCTACACCCAATTCCTGAACGACAAAGGCGGAATCGAGGCCGATGTCACGGTCACGAGGCTGTCCGAGACGCTCTATCTTGTCGTCACGCCCGCGGCCACCAGGCTTGCGGACCAGATCTGGCTCGCCCGGCACGGCGATGGTTACCGCGTGGTCCTGACGGACGTTACTGCCGGGGAGGCAGTCCTTGCCGTCATGGGTCCCCGATCCAGGGAACTGCTGAGTTCGGTCTCGCCCGGGGATTTTTCAAATGAACACAATCCGTTCGGAACCGCGCAGGCGATCGAGATCGGGATGGGGCTGGCCCGGGTCCACCGTGTTTCCTATGTCGGTGAACTCGGGTGGGAAATCTACGTCTCGTCCGACATGGCCGGGCACCTGTTCGAGACCCTTCGGAAAACCGGAGACGACTTCGGCTTGAGGCTGTGTGGCATGCACATGATGGACAGTTGCCGGATCGAAAAGGCGTTTCGACACTTCGGACACGACATCACCTGTGAAGACCACGTTCTCGAGGCTGGCCTGGGTTTCGCGGTCAGGACCTCGAAACCCGAATTCATCGGTCGCTCCGCGGTTCTCGCAAAGAGGGATGCAGGCCTGGACAACCGGCTGCTCCAGTTTCGGCTCAACGATCCCGAGCCGCTTCTCTACCACAACGAGCCCGTGATCCGGGACGGGGAAATCGTAAGCTATCTCTCTTCAGGCAACTACGGGCACACGCTCGGCGCCGCCGTTGGTCTCGGATACATTCCGAGCCGGGGAGAAACCGTGGCCGACCTCCTGGCTTCCTCCTACGAAATCGACGTCGCGGGAACCCGTGTCCCGGCAGCAACGTCCGTTCGCCCGCTCTATGACCCTGACGCCTCCCGCGTCCGGATGTAGCGTTCGCAAGCCGGGTGCACTTTTTATGTCGGCATGACCAGCCGATGAACCATGTCGCAGGACGGGTTGCCGCCCGCGATCTGCCGGATGCCGGGCGCCCGCCGGAGGATTCACCTCCACCGCGGGCCGGCTCGGATTACGATCCGCCGAAATCGCCCCTGAAACTCATCCACGTCGACGACCACTTGCTCGTCGTCAACAAGCCGTCAGGACTGCTGTCGGTGCCCGGGAAAGGACATGCATTGCGGGACTGCCTCCTCGCGCGTGTTCAGGCGGAGATTCCCGCGTCGCTGCTCGTTCACCGCCTTGACCGTGACACCTCCGGGATCATGGTTTTCGCACTGACGCCTCTCGCGCAGCGGCATCTCGGCCGCCAATTCGAAGATCGCGTCGTCGAAAAGACCTACGTGGCGCGGGTACGAGGTCGAATGCCGGTCCCAGACGGTGTGATCGAACTCCCGATCATCGCTGACTGGCCAAACAGGCCTCTTCAGAAAGTCTGCTTCGACACCGGTCGTCCTGCCTTGACTGCGTGGCAAGTGGAACATCTCGAAGACGACGCCACGCGCGTGTTGTTGTATCCGAGAACCGGGCGAAGCCATCAATTGCGACTCCATATGCAGGCAATCGGACACCCTGTTCTTGGCGACCCCCTCTATGGCGAACCGGGCCTGACCGGATCCGTCGGCAGGCTGCAACTCCATGCATCGAGTCTCAGGCTTCGCCATCCCGACGGCGGGGCGTGGATGGCGTTTTCCAGCCCGCCACCGTTCTGAGCGGCGGAGACCGCCCCTGATCCTATCAACAACACACACCTGACTCGCGAGTGACTTCATGCGATTCGCCCCGGCATGCAGATTGGCATGCGTCAGATCTCGTCGGAGACAGTAGAGTGGTTCAGGACGGCCTGCAACGCCGGAGAGCTGTCGCGGACGGCGCTTGCCCACGAACTCTGCCTTAAGGAGAACTGGTTTGGCCGCATTGGCCGGCTGTGTCTTGCATCGGCGCGCAAGCTTCTGCCGCGCCTGGCCGAGGAACTGGGCGTGCGTCTGCCGGAGGCGGAGGGCTGTTGGGTTGCAGGATGATTCGGTGTTGAGTGGCCGGATTGTCACGGATTGGATTGATGCCTGATCGAGTGGAAACTGGAATAGTCCGCGACATCTTTTTTCCTTCCCGGCAGTTTTTTCAGTAGCGCTTTCTTTTCCGGAACATGGCGGACGCGGTTTCCCCGGTTGCGTTGTTTCCGTCATGGCCCGGACGAATTCCCCGGTGGCATTTTCCCGGCAGCGTCACGGATGTGTCCGCCCTGCGTGGCGGGTTTGTTGATTTTCGGGATTGATCGCCTGGGCCGGGTGGTTGATTACGCTCCCTGGCGCGGGGGGTCCGCCTTCCCGGCAGCGCGGGCCGGATCCCGCATGGTGCGAAGCATTTGAGAAGAGGTGGCCCGTGCGGTGCCTGCCGCCGGGCCAGTAGCCGACCATACAACTCGATTGGAATTTGTCGCTGTCCGGCGAGGACTACGTTACCACGCAAGCCTGGCGTGACGCAAAGCTTGATTGCTGTCCCGAACACCCCGGTGGCGGCTGTCGTTTCGCCCGCCACGGCACCTACCGGCGCAAGACCCGCTGGGGGGATGCCCATATTCCCCGCTGGTACTGCCCTGACGCTCACAAGACATGGTCACTGCTGGCCCGCTGCTTTGCGGCACGACTGCCGGGCACCCTGGACGAGCTCGAGGCGGCGGCGCTGGCCGCGGAGACGGAACCGAGCCTGCGGGCGGCGGCCGAGAGCGCCCGTCCCGGCCATGTGGTGACGGAGGCGGCGAACCGCCGCTGGCTCAAGGGCCGGCGCGACCTGGTCGTTGCCTGCCTGGTGACGGTGATCACCCTGCTGCCGGAGCTGTTCGCCGGTTGCGCGGCGTCGGTGACGGCGCTCAGGGGCCATCTCGGAACCACGCGGCTTCTCGTCGAACTGCGCGGCCATGCGGCGTCACATCTCCGGAATCTGGCGCCTCCACTGGGCTTCGGCGTGCGGATTGATCCGGCGCCGATTTCGAATCCGGCCGACCAACACATGATGGGGCCTGATCCGCCGGCCTGAGCGGCGCTATGCCTGCCCGATCCAACCGAAAGGGAGACCAGGCATGAGCCAGAACACCGAAAGACATCGACTTGACGTGGCGATGTTCCGCTATCGCGTCATCGCCCCCCTCATCGACCTCGCCGGACCGGCGCGGATGGCCGAAGTGCGCCGTCTTGCCGGCAAGGCGTGGGTGATTCCCGGCACCAGCCGCACCCGGGTTGCGGAGGGTACCATCCTGCACTGGCAGCGGGCCTGGCGGCGTGGCGGTCTCGACGCCCTCAAGCCCGGGCCGCGCAGCGACCGCGGCAAGTCCCGGCGTCTCACGGTCGAGGCCGCGGAGCTGCTGATCTCCATCCGCAGGGACCATCCCGAACTTTCCGTCCGCGACGTGGTCGCACGCGCCGAACAGACGGACGGGTTCACCGACCCGGTCTCGCTCTCGGCCGCCTACCGCCTGTTCCACGCCGAGGGGTTGATGACCCCGGAACGGGCGCCGCCGGACCTCAGGCGCTTCGCCCATGCCCATGCCGGCGACCTCTGGCAATCGGATATCATGCACGGCCCGAAGTGCGGCGACGGGCGCCGCCGGCGCAAGACCTGCATGATCGTCATGATCGACGACGCGACCCGCATCGTGCCATGGTCGGCCTTCGCCTTCTCCGAGGGCATCAACGACTTCCTCCCGGTGTTCAGGCAGGCTCTCCTGCGTCGCGGAATTCCCGGGAAACTGTTCGTCGACAATGGAAGTGCGTACCGTTCGCGGCGCCTCGATCTCGTCTGCGCCCGTCTCGGCATCGCCCTGATCCATGCGCGTCCGTACCATCCCGCCGGAAAGTCGAAGGATTCATGATGCATCCTTCTCGTTTTGTTGTGACAGGCCGGGATCCCGGGGACATGCGAGGCCCGGATCGCAGTTTTCGGCGGTGCCGCTGGACAGCTCTCTGTACATGGTGAACGTTCTCCGACCGACCTTGAAGCGGCGGGCCTCGATGCCCTGTTTGCGGTGAGCCCGTTGCCGCACTGTGCACGAATGGATCCCCATTGTCGACGCGAGTTCGTGCTCGCTGACATAACCTTGTTCGCGAAGCCCGGCGCGATGCAGCTGGGTGCAACTGGGCCAGTTCCAGTTGCTCCGGAACTCCTGAATGCACCGCGCCGTATAGGGGTCCCCCCGCGCGTCGGTGCGTCCGCGCCTGTTCAGTTCTTCCGCCACCGTGGCGTTGTCGAGGGCTTGGTCCACGAGGGCGCGGATCTCACGCTTCGCGTCGTCGTCGCGGGGCATGCGTCGGATAGCATCCGGGTAGCGTCGCGGCAGATCGACCCGGAACGTGTGGGTCTTGCCGCCCCGCAGGCGAAGACCGATGCTTGCCCGCAGTCCCTCGCGGGTCAGGGTCGCGTCCTCGATGAGCAGGCCGAGCAGACGTTTGCGGTCGGCGTTGCCGGTCGCGGGGCAATGGCATTCGGACAGACCTGGAGCTTTGGCGATTTTATTCTGCGGCCGGCAACGTTCTGATTTTACGACCTGAATCCCCTGGTGGAACTTTTTTTCCAAATGGGGGTTGTCAAGCTATCGCAAATATGCATGCTGTGCTTGTCATCACGGAGCACATGCGATGGACCCGCGAATCACCGCCCTGAATTCGACCACCTTCTCCGGCCGCCGGCTGACCCGGCGCCAGGTTGCCGAGGTCCAGGAGACGGTTGACCTGTTGCCGAACGACAGCCGCAACGAATTGTGCAAGACCATCTGCGAGCATCTCAACTGGGTGACGGCGAAGGGCGACTACAAGGTGGGTGCCTGCATGGGGATGCTGGAGCATCTTGAGCAGCACGGCATTGTGCGCCTGCCGGAGAAGCGGCAGAACATGGTCCGTCCGGACAGCAGCAAGCCGGTCTGGAGTTCGGCATCGGACCCCGGGCCGCTGATTTCGGCACCGCTCGGGGAGTTGCAACCCCTGGGCCTCGAGCTGGTCACGGACACCGAGGGACGTCAGTTGTGGAACGCCTGTGTGGACCGTCACCATTATCTCGGGTACCGCCGCCCCTTCGGGGCGCACATCCGCTACTTCCTGACGGACTGCCGGGGCCGCAGGCTGGGCTGCCTTCTGTTCGATGCGGCGACCAAATCGCTGCCCTGCCGCGAACGCTGGATCGGGTGGAACGACCGGAGCAGGGACCGCAACCGCCCCCTTGTGGTGACCAATTCCCGCTGGCTGGTGTTTCCATGGGTACGGTCGAAGAACCTTGCCTCCTGCGCCCTGTCGCTGGCGACGCGGCGCCTCGGCGACGACTGGCAGAGCCTTCATGGCTACAGGCCGGTCCTGTGCGAGACCTTCGTCGAGGAGGATCGCTTCAGGGCCACGTGCTACCGTGCGGCCAACTGGGAACGCATCGGGGAGACCGGGGGAGACAAGGGCAAGTCCATCAAGGGTGTCTACGTCCTGCCGCTGTGCAGGGACAGTCGGGAGGTCCTGCGCGGCGAACACCGGGATGCGGCAAAGCCTGCGAGGCCGAAGACAACGGCGGAACGCGGGCGCTCGGGCGGCAGCTGTCGCCGTTTCACCCGTCAGTGGGAGACGCTCGTCGCCGCCGCCACCGCCGTGGCGGAGCGCGAGGATGCACGCTGGCAGAAGCGCCGCCGCGTGTTCAGCACCCTGTTGATCATGCTGTTCGTCTTCCGTCTGGTCGTCGCTCCGCGCCGGCAGGGCTACCGTGCAACCCTCTGCGAGCTGTGGGAGCAGTGCCAGCAGTCCGACATCGCCCTGCCGCAGGACGAACCGCCGGCGGCATCCTCGGTCAGCGAGGCGCGCGAGAAGCTCGACGAAGCCGCCTTCAAGACCCTGCACAGGGAAATCCTCGCCCACAGTCCCGACGATCCCCTGTGGAAGGGAAACCGCATCTTCGCCGTCGACGGATCGAAGATCACCCTGCCGAGAGAACTGCTGCACGCCGGCTACCGCATCCCGAACGACAATACCCATTACCCGCAGGGCATGATCAGCACCCTCTACAGGCTGCACACCCGCATGCCCGTAGACTTCGACCTCTTCAGCCACGAGAACGAGCGCGCGGCCGCACTCACCCATCTCGACCATGCCGCAAAAGGCGATGTCATCGTCTACGACCGCGGATACTGGTCCTTCGAGATGGCCCTGGTCCACCACCTGCGCAGGCTCGACTTCGTCTTCCGCATCAAGAACAATACCAACCCCGCCTTCGCTGCCTTCGCCGCCTCACGGGAGAGCGACCGCATCATCACCCTCAAGGCGCCCCGCGATGCAACCGAACTGCGCGGCCGCAGCCTCCGCATCCGCCTGGTCAAGTACACCGTCGCCGACACCGAGTACTGTCTCGCAACCTCCCTGCACGACAGCCGCTACACCGTCCCGGCACTCTCGGACCTCTACCACGGGCGCTGGCAGACCGAAGAGGGATACAAGACAGACAAGGCCGTGATCGAGAGCTTCCACGCAAAGTCCGAGCGCGGCGTGCGCCAGGAACTCTATGCCGCCTTCATACTGATCACCCTCGCACGCATGTTCGCCAACCGCTGTGACCATGACATCAACCACAATGCCAACGATGACCTGCCGGCCATGCGCACCAACTTCAAGAACGGGATGAGACTGATGGGGCGCGAAATCGAGGCCATGTTCCTCAGGCAGAGCCAGATGGTCGCCCAATCGGTCAGGAGAATCATGACCGGCCTCTCAAGGTGCATCCAGCGCGCGAGGCCAGGGCGAAGCTACAAGCGGGAATCCAGGCAACCAAGGAGCAAGTGGCAGAAGCGAACCGCCGCCTGACAGAACCAGACCACCATCAAGCCCCCGGCTTCCGGCAAAACGCCCGAAGCACGGGGGCTTCCTTATCCGAACGATAAAAAACCTTATCCGAATGCCATTGGGTCGCGGGGGCGTCCCAGACCCGCCCAAAGTCGCTCGCCAGCTCCCGGATCCGTTCGTCCGTCCCGGCGGACAGGGCCGCCTCATGGGCTCTGGCGAGCCGCTCCCGCTCGGCGGCGGCCTGCGAGAGGGCTTCGAGACGAGCGTTCCATTCGGCTTCGAGAGAGGCGGCGACGAGGCGGTTCGACGGATCGACCGCCAGGTAGCGGCGGCGCGCGCTGTCGGCGTCCGTGCGCAACGCCTCGATCCGGTTGGCGTGCTGGCGGTCGGCAGCCGCGTGATCTGCACGCAGTTGCCCCTGCACGGCGAGGGCGAGGGCGATGTTCTCCCGGTTCACGGCCGCCACGATGAAGTCCGACACGGCGGCGTCGACGACGTCGCCGCGCAGGCTCTGGCAAGTGCGGGATCCGTGACGAACGACGTTGTGCCGTAAGCGGGTAAATGGCGACGTCTGATAATTCGGTTGCTCACGCGAGGGTTGGGTGGGGATAATTCCGGTCATTCATCAATGATCGGAGGAAATTGTCATGTCAGGTTTGAATGGTTCGGCTGGTTCCCGTCGTGCGCCGGTGGTGCGCAGCGCAGACGAGTGGAGCGGCATCATGGCGGACTTCGAGCGCTCGGGGCTGTCGCAACGGGAGTTTTGCGAGTCCCGTGGGCTGTCCTCGAAGACCTTCTCGAACTGGCGGTGCCGTCTCCGCCCTGGGGGCGGGAAGGGATCCTTTGTCGAGCTTGCGCCGCCGGTTTCCTCGGGCTGGGACGTCGAGCTTGACCTGGGCGACGGGGTTGTCCTGCGGGTTCGGCGGTCGTGATGCTCGGCGGCTGGCCGCGGGGCGGCATCTGGCTGTCGACGGACCCGGCCGACATGCGGCGCAGTTTCGACGGGCTGTGCGCGCTGGTGTCGGGCCATCTCGGGTGCAATCCGGCCGATGGACGCTGGTACGTGTTCGTCAACCGGCGCCGGACCATCGTAAAGGTCCTGGGCTTCGAGCGGGGCGGCTTCTTCATCTGGTCCAAGCGCCTGGAGCAGGGCCTGTTCGCCCCGCCTCCGGCCTCCGGCCATGCGGCGCTTGCATTGTCTTCGACCGAGTTGATGGCCCTGATCGACGGCATCGACGTCACCGTTCGCCGCCGTCGCAAGCGTTACGGCGGTCCCCGGCTGGCGTCCGGGTGAGCCCGGACGACGGTCATGTCGATGCTGCCGGTCATCGGGGTGTCGGCGAAGAGGTCCTTCCACAGGCGTGGCGTCAGTTCGTGGACCCGGTCGGCCGGATGGGTGTCGATGCGCTGGAAGACATCGCCCAGATAGGTTGCAGGGCTGATCCCGAGCAGGAAACAGGTGGCGACGAGGCTGTTGACGATCCCGACGTTCCGTGCGCCGGATTCTGTCCAGGAAAAAAGCCAGTTCTTCTGTCCCAGCTTGATGCGGCGCAGTGCGCGCTCGACACCATTCGAGTCGATCGGCACCAACGGGTCTTCGAGGAACACCTCGAGGGCCTGCTGGCGTTCGACGGCGTAGGTGACCGCCCGGCGGATCGGGTGCTTCGGCGTCAGCGCCGGGTCCCCGAGCGTCCGCTCACACCATTGCCAGAAGGCGTCGACCAGCGGGCGGGTGCGGGTGCGCCGCGCCTCCAGGCGTTCAGGCGGCGGCCGGGTACGGAATTCCTTCTCGATCCCGTACATGCCCCCGATCAGATCCAGCGCCTTCCCGGCGAACACCGGATGGTTGTCCAGCTGCTCCTCGAAATTGCGCCTCGTATGCGCCCAGCAATTTTGCTGCCTCACCGCCTCCCCCCGCGCCTCGGCGTAAGCCGCGTAGGCGCCGTAGCCGTCGCTGACCAGCGTGCCCTCGAAATCGCCGAGGAACCGCGCGACATGGTGGTGGGCGCGGGAGGGCGCGAAGTGGAACACCACTTCGTCCCGGTCGCCGAGCACCGGCCAGTAGTAGCAGTCGCGGTAGGGACACCGGTTGCCCGACGCCCCCCGCACAGATCCCCGCATGCCCGTTAAGGCACGAGGCTCCTACCTCGGGTGATTGACGGCAAACCGTCTGTCCGGCCATGGGTGCACGGTCCGCAGCGGAGGCCAGAAGACCGCCGCCAGCAGGTCGACCTTGCCCCAGGGAAGGCGGTCCTTCTGCGACCGGCGGCGCAAGACGCGCAGCCAAAGTCGCTTGAGACGGAGCCCGAACGTCTGGAGGGATCGGGAGCTGGTCGGGACCGCGTAGTAACGCAGCCAACCGCCCACAACCCGACCAAGCCATATGGCGACCTCGTAGATGTTGTCGTGCATCCGTTGACGCAGTTCGGCCTCGATGCGCTTCAGGGTCCGGGTGACACGCTTCCTGATCGGCTTGCGCCCCAGTCCGAAACGTCCCTTCCGCGTGGTCCGGCAGTAATGCGTGAACCCGAGGAAGTCGAAGGTCTCGGGACGCCGCTCTCCCCGTGCCCGGCGGTTCGCCATGGCGAACCGGCCGAACTCGATGAGCCGCGTCTTGTCCGGGTGCAAGTCGAGTGAGAACGCGGCCAGCCTGTCCTTCAGATCGCACAGGAACCGTTCTGCATCCCGCTTGTACTGGAACCCGACCACGAAGTCGTCGGCATAGCGCACGATAATCGTCTCGCCACGGGCGATCCGGGCGCGCCATTTCCTCTGGAACCAGAGATCAAGGACGAAGTGCAGGTAGATGTTCGCCAGAATCGGCGAGACACTTGAGCCCTGAGGGGTTCCCCGCTGGGTGTCCCGCCATTCGCCCTCTTCCATGACGCCGGCGCCAAGCCACTTGGAGATCAGCCGGATGACCCGACGATCCCCGATCCGGTGCTCCACGAACCTGATGAGCCAGCTTCGATCCAACCGATCGAAAAAGGCCCGTATGTCCGCGTCGACAATCCAGTTGACCTTGCGCCGTTCTATCCCGTACGCCAGCGCGTCGAGCGCGTCATGCGCACCGCGACCGGGTCGGAACCCATAGCTGAACCCGAGGAACTCCGGCTCGAATATCGGCACAAGGATGGTCTCCGCCACCGCAGTCTGGACGATCTTGTCCTCCAGTGCCGCGATGCCGAGCGGTCGTGTTCCCCCGTCCGGCTTCGGTATCTCTACCCGCCGGGACGGAAGCGCCCGGTACGCCCCGCTGTGAACACGGTCGTGCAGGTCGAGCAGGCGCTCTTCCAGTCCGTTCCCGTATTCCTCCCATGTCACCCCGTCCACGCCTGCCGCCGCATCCTTCTTCAGCATGAAGTAGGATGCTTCGAGCGCGTCCGTCGTGATGTGGTGCAGAAGCGCAGTGAGTTTCTCCTTCGGTTTCCTCGTGGCTGCTTGCCGTATCCGCTCAGCCGCCTGTGACATGCGATCCCGGCCCTGTGTCCGGTGCATGCTTTGGCCTCGCGGATTCCCCTTGGTTCCGGCCCTTCCCTCCATCGGCTCCGCAGGAACTGACGTTCCCTTGTTCGCCGACTTCACCGGTACTATGGCCGGATCCGACTGCTTCAATCCGTTCGTCATCGATTCAGACTATCTCCTTTCTTCCGCGGCCCCGGCACGACTGCCGGGGCAGATTGAAGCCCTCCCGAGTCCCGGCTTGGGGCGTACGTGCGTCCCTGGATTCCTTTGACAGCGCGGAGCCCGGCAGTCCCTCACCATGGCGGTCCTGCAGGTGTTGCCTTCGGTCAAACAAAGAACCTCGGCACTCCGAATGATAAGATTTTCGTTGCTCAATCATCCTGGCCACACGCGCCGCTACCGACGCTTCACGTGCACCCTCGCGGATGCACGCGCACGGCTCGCGGTGGAAGTGGTGGTTAGCCTCTCCTTCCTGCCGGACTTTCACCGGCTGCCCCAGCGCCAGTTAGCTCGGCGCTCTTGTTTCATCTTGCCCGGCCTGTCCGGGTCGCGCCCGGCCCGCACCGGCGTCTCGTCCATGACGATGACGGAACTTTCCAGAACCGAGCGGCACTGGGCCTCGAACACCGGCTCCAGCAGCGAGATCGCCCGGTTGGCCCAGCCACTCAGGGACTTGCGGCTGACGGTGATCCCGCTCTCGGCCAGCATCTGGTGCTGGCGGTAGAGGGGGAGATGCCAGGCGAACTTGTCGACCAGCATTCCGGCGATAAAGCTCACATCGGCGCAGGAGCTCTTGAACACGCCCTCGACGGCCGGGGCGCAGACCAGGGCGCCGGAGGATCTGATCTTCGCCTTCTTGTAATGGTAACGCAGCACCACGTGGCGGATCGGCACCGATGCCAGCTTGCAGCACACCCGCTCGGAGATGATGTCGTATTCACCCTCCGCCAGCCCCTCGATCTCCGGCGGCATCACGTCGATGTCGATCACCGTCGCCTCGGGGCCGAAGCGCAGCCCGGTGCCGTTGACGGCATCGCCACGATCCTTCTTGCGCCCGTTGACGCCGCCCCGGGGCTTCTTTTCGGCTTTCTTTTCGGCCTCGCCTTTCCTTTCGGCTTCGGGCTCATCCTCCCCGGCATCCGGCGATGCGGCGCCATCGGAGGCGGCGTCGGCGTTGCGGCGCTTCTCCGAGCGCCGGCCGTACTGCTGGCGCTCGTAGCGGGCGAGCTGGTCGCGAAGCGCACTGTTCTTCGCCACTTCCTCGGTGAGCTTGTCCTGTAGCGCGGCAATGATCGTCGACTGCGTCCCGGCAAGCCCGAACAACTCCCTGAACAGGGAGACAGCCCCCCGCAGCAGGCCGCCGCCGCCCAGCCCCGCGAACTCCGCATGGAGCCCGTCGAGCCTCTGGCGGACCGCATCCGGGTCGTGAGGGTCGATCCCGCTCATTCCTCCGCCTCCTCCGCCATGATCGCCGCCAGCACCGCCAGGCGCTCGCCCCGGGGCATCGCCGCGTAGCGCCGCCCCCAGCTCGCCGCCTTGCGCTTGACGGTCTGACGGTGGGTGAAATTCCGTCCGGCGAAGGCCGCCCAGTGCACCCGGTCGGGCGCGAAGTTGAACCACAGCTTCTCGGTGACGATGCAGGACTGGTTGTTGACCTGGATCTCCAGCGAATGCCAGTCGGAGAGGTGTTCGTCGTAGAGCCGGGACGGATAGCCGGAGACCATCGCCGAACAGGGCAGCGACTTCAGGATGCCGAGAAGCTCCACATGGTCGGCGTCCGTATAGTCGTAACGGTAGCGGCGCTGCGACTTGCGCGCAGACTGCACGTAGGGCGGGTCGGCATAGACCAGCTCGCGGCCGTCGAAGTCGAAATCAGACAGGAACGCGTGGCAGCAACCATGGTGAAGCTCGACCGGATAGGCGCAGCTGAAGGTGTCGATGGCCCGGCGGTTGAGATCGATGCCGATGTTCCTGAGCGCCGGAGGCTTGCGCTTCATGATGGCGCCGCCCCCAAGATGTGTCTCAATATATGCGACATGCGGCGGACACATCGCGATGAGCGGTTGGCAAAGACCAGAGGTCGCTTTCGATCCAAACCATGCGCCCATGGCCGTTCTCCCCGATGATTCGTCTTGATTCGCCGGGAATAGCCCCGGCGCCCTATCGTGTCAAACGGAAAAAACGGCGCAGCAGCAGCAAATTGGAGAATGTCAGGCCGCAGGATCGGCCGCAGCCGACAGGACGAAACCAGAAACCAGGCGAAATCAACAGACGTCGCCGTTTACCCGCTTACGTTGTGCCGGCAATGATAGTACCACCGGGCCTTCTGTTTGCGGTCCGGCCGGGCCGGGCTGTAACGGCTGGCCATCCGGTGCCCGCAATGGCCGCAAATGACCCGCGACTGGAGCAGGGCGAGGCCGTCGCGCGGCGGCGGCTGGCGCCCGGCGCCGGGCAGGAAGCCGGCACGGTTCGTCTCCAGCGTCTCCTGGTTGCGGCAGAACTCGTCCCAGTCGATGTACCCGGCGTGGGCCTCCGGAATGCAGACCTGCCAGTCCGGCATCGGGAGCCTGGAGTATTGCGTCTTGCCGTCGGGCCGTTTCCGGGTTCGCGAGCGGCCGTAGACGAAGCAACCCGCGTAGCGGGGATTGCGGAGAATGAACAGGATCTGGCTGTGGTTGGGCACCGACCACATCACCTCGCCCTGCAGCCTGTACGGCCGCGCGGGCAGGGTCACGGCGTTCTTGCGGAACCATTTCAGGGTCTGCATCGCCGACCCCGTGCGGCGGAAGGTGGTGAACACCAGGGTGATGGCCTCGACGATCGCGCGGTCGGGGTCGAGAATGACCGTGTCGCGGTCGTCATAGGCCAGGCCCAGGGGCAGGCGCATCCGGAGTTCTCCACGCCTCGCCTTGCTGCGCTGGCCGCCGATCAGGCGCGCCCGGAGGCTCTGAATCTCATATTCCGAAAGCGCCCCCTTGAATCCCATCAGGAGCCGGTCATTGTTGTCGTTGGGATCGTAGAGGCCGTCCTCGTCGAGAATCAGCGTGTCGGTGAAGGCGGCAATCTGGAGGAGTTGCTGCCAGTCCGCCGTATTCCGGCATAACCGGGAGACCTCGAGGCTGAGGACGAGGCCCACATCACCGCCCGCGACACGGTCCATGAGGTCGCGGAAACCGCTCCGGTTGCCGCTGTACTCGCCGGACAGCCCCTGATCGTCGTCGATGACGCGGATGCGTTCGTCGGGCCAGCCGAGCGCAGTCGCGCGCTGGCGCAGCCCGTACTGGCGGCGCGTGCTCTCGGTGTGGTTGATGATCTGCTTCGGCGAGGACTGGCGGACGTACAGGCAGGCCTCGCGGCGGCGGTGATGGGCGGCAACCTTGTATGCCGTGGCGATGTCAGACATGGCCGATTCCTTCGTGGTCGCCGTCACGGCCGAGAAGCGCACAGACCATGGCGGCGGCCTCCTGCATGATCGGAACCGGATCGAACGCCGGCGGGGCGCTGCCGCCGTCCGGCGGCGCGGGCGGCGACGGCCATCCGGCGGTGAGTTCCAGGGCGCGCGCCATGCCGTGATGCCGGAGGATGGCGATGGCCTGGCTGTCGATGTTCGTCCGCCACTGCCGGCGCCAGCGGCCGTAGCGGTCGAGACCCTCGGGATCCAGCCCTCGCCTCATGACGGACGGAACGGTTTTTTTTTGGCCCGCGCGAGTGCCTTCTCGAGCCCGCGCGGATGCAGGGTGACGCCGAACCGTTCGGCGATGAGGGGGACCAGCTTGCGACTGCCGACCCGCCCGTGCCGGCTCCGGTAGTCCGCAACGAAGGCGAGGATCTCGGGCGTGATCTTGTGGGCGCCGCGCGGTCCCCGGCGCCGCGGGAGGAGCGCCTGCAGACCGCCCTCGCGGAAGGCGCGATTGGCGCGCACGCAGGTCGGCACGGACGTGCCGAAGCGTTCGGCGGTCTCCCGCAACGGCGTCTGCCCGGCCCGGCGCACCATCTCGTAGCGCACCTGCAGGAAGTCGCGCGGATCGAAGAAGTCGCTGTCGGCGAACAGGGGATCGGAGACCGTTTCCGGGTGCGGGTTGAGGGTTCCGGACCGGTGGAGGCGCCGTGTCTTTCTGTCGGTCATGGCTGGACTCCTTCATGATCATATAATAGTACTCCATGAAACGCCCCCCGTCAAGCCTGTCAAAGCGGACAAGCCGCGTAACATGCGAGTATTGTGGAACATTCGAGCCATTGATCGAAACTGATCGACCCGGATTCGGCCGGAATGCGGCAAATTGCCTGATCATCATGCGCCCTCATTTCTGATCACCGTCCAGCGCATCAACCTGGGCGCGCAACGCCGCAAGATCGTCCGGGCGGAACAGCGAACGGCCCGCCGACACCCGCTCAAAGGCGTCAACCGACCGCCGGTCCGTCCAGGCCCGCGGCAGACAGCGCAACGTCTCCGAATCCACCACGCAGCGCACCAGCGGAACCCGGCCCACGGTCACCTCGGAATGAACGCGCAAGACGCGGCCCCGCCACGGGTGGAACGGGTGCGTCACCTCCACGACATCATGCGGATGTAACGACGGAACGTCGGATTTTGCATTCGTCAACCGGCGACAAAGGAAAGGCGGAAAGGTATATAAGAACCGTACGCCAACGCTTCCTGCCGGGCCTTGAAGCAGCGGATACTGCCAGCCTCGACATCCTCAACCGCCGTCTCGCCGCCTGGGTCGAGGGAGAGTACCATCACACGCCCCATCGCGGTCTCGAGGGCATGACACCGGCGGACGCATGGGCCGCGAAAGCCCTCGATGTCCGCCTCGTGGACGGCAGCGTCGATCTCGACGACCTGTTCCTCGACGAGGCGGTGCGCAAGGTCAGCAAGGACCGGGTCGTCAGCCTCCGGAACCGGCTCTACGAGGTCGATACCGGCCTCGTCGGGCGGAAGGTCACCCTGCGGTTCGATCCCGCGGCGCCGCCGGGCCGCCCGATCCTCGTCGTGGCGGATGGCGA
This sequence comes from Paracoccaceae bacterium, assembly GCA_963664045.2. Classification (GTDB taxonomy): domain Bacteria; phylum Pseudomonadota; class Alphaproteobacteria; order Rhodobacterales; family Rhodobacteraceae; genus JAPPHA01. Next base: position 493,928 of record CAXXGT010000014.1, read on the forward strand.
GGATGCCGGGCAGGCATGGCCCCTCGAGCTCAACGCAAATGCCCGGGTGAAGCGCGACAACGCGATCTCCTTCTCCAGCATCGACACCGATGGCGGGGAGGACTGAGCCATGTACCGTCAATCCTTCTCCCTCGAGCGCTGGCCCTTCGGGAGCGACATCGCATCCGACGACCTGTTCCCGGGCCGGGCGGCCACCGAGGCACAGGCACGGCTCAACCATCTCGCGGAGATGCGCGGCATCGGCCTGCTCACCGGCGAGGTCGGGTCCGGAAAGACCGCCGTCTGCCGGCGCTTCGCCGACAGCCTGCCACGCGGCCTCTTCAAGATCGTCTACCTGCCGCTCGCCGCCCCCACGCCGCTCGAAGCCATGAACTGCATCGCGGCCGAATTCGGCCTCGCCCCCGGACAGTCACGCAGCATGGTCGGACGCGCCATCTCCGGCGAGTTGTCACGCCTCGCAGGCAACCGGCAGACGCCGGTGCTGATCATCGACGAGGCCCATCTCCTGTCCAACCCGGTCCTCGAGACCCTGCGCATGCTCACCAACTTCGACATCGATTCCGCCCAGCGCTTCTGCCTGCTGCTCACCGGCCTCACCGGGCTCCGGCGCCGCCTGGCGATGGGGGTCAACGAATCCCTCGCCCAGCGTCTCGTCGTCCGCCACCACATGGACGGGCTCGCGGCAGAGGAGATCGAGCCGTATATCGAGCACCGCCTCCGCATGGCCGGGGCTCCCGACATCCCGATCTTCGGCAAGACCGCCGTGGCTGCCATCGCGCAGACCGCACACGGCCTGCCGCGCAGGATCAACCAGATCGCCCACAATGCACTCGCCGCCGCCGCCGCGGACAAGGCCCGCGAAGTCACCGACAACCACGTCGCCCAGGCGATCGACGAACTGAACCTCAAGGCATGAGCACCAGGCAGGATGACCGGAGCCGGTTGCGGCAGCTGCCGCTCAGGGAGATCGCCCTCGGGCTCGGCTATCGCCGCGATCCCCGCGACCGGAACCGCTTCAGGCGCGACGGATCGGTCATCAACATCACCGGTATGAAGTTCTACGACCACCGGCAAAACCGCGGCGGCGGCGGCGCCATCGATCTCGTCATCCATGCCGAAGGCGGAAGCTTCACCCGGGCCGTGGAACGCCTCCGGCTGCTCGCAGGGGATCTCGCGCCGGAACCGGAGCCGAAAACGGAACCCCGCAGGGAACTGGCCCTGCCGCCGCCCGCCGCGTCCGCATGGCCCGCAATCCACCAGTGGCTCACCAGGGACAGGGCCCTCCCGGACACTCTCGTCGCAGCACTCAACCGCCGCGGCCTCCTCCATGCCGATGCCCGAAGGAACGCCGTCTTCATCGCAACCGACAGGAACCGGAAACCAACCGGAGCAGAATGCTTCGGAACCGTCATGCCACCGGCCGGCAAGCCATTCCGCGGAATGGCGCCGGGATCGCGAAAAGACAGCGGAAGCTTCTGGATCCCCGCAGACCGTAGCACCGTGCACACCCTCTTCATCACCGAAAGTGCCATCGACGCCCTCTCCGCATTCTCCATGCCCGAACTCCGAAACTCCGGGACCGTCTTCCTCTCGGCAACCGGCGCCGGCAGGAAACTGCCCGCATGGGCCGAAGCATGGAAACCCCAACGCATCGTCTGTGCCTTCGACGCCGATGACGCCGGCGACGAGGCAGCAGAAGCCCTCGCAGCCAGGGACCCGCGTACACAACGCCTGAGACCCAAAGGCGGAAAGGACTGGAACGCCGTCCTCGTGGCACGACACCCACGATAAACTGCAATCACGCAAATCGATGAGCGCGGGCCCGCTTTGCCCGTGGTCGTCGGGGCCGGCATCATCCGACGCATTCCGCCTCAATGAAAAAGTGCGCCCTTCGCTTTCCCGTATCGGAGCCCCGACCAGAAGCGCCACAAACCCGTCCGCACGAGATGACCGGAATCAGCCACCGGGAATGGAAGAAAACACCCGGGCAAAAGCCCCGAAGAAATCAAAGCTGTGCGCAACAAGAACCCGGAACGGAACCGAAATAATCAGCAAACCAGCCGCCGGCACACAGAAAAATTCAACAAGACGCTGGCGTTTGATCCGCACGCCCGCCCCCTTTCGGACTTCCCCGACAGTTCTGTCGCGTGTTCGCTTGGGGAGCTCGGTCCCCTGTCGCTTGAGTTGGTGAGGGCACCGCAGGAGCACCACCGCTGGGAGGCGATGATCGAGAGCCATCATCCGGAGGGATGGCGCCGTCCGCCGGGCGGCCAGGTCCGGTACTGGGTTCGTTCGGAGCCCTATGGGGTTCTGGGCGGCATCGGCTTCACTGCGGCCGGGATCCAGCTTGGGCCGCGTGACGGCGTCATCGGCTGGTCGGCTGATGCCCGGGTGGCCAACATCGCCAAGGTCGTGTGCAACCATCGCTTCCTGTTGCTTCCCGGCGTTCGGGTGAAGGGTCTTGCGTCCCGGGTTCTGCGTCTGGCGACGGACCGGATTGCCGATGACTGGGCGTCGGCCTACGGTGAGCGCCCGGTGCTGGTGCAGAGTTTCACCGGGCCGGGGCAGTCCGGCCTGAGCTACCGGGCCGCGGGGTGGAAGTGCTGCCCGAAGCTGACGTCGGGACGGCGTTCGGGCGTGAGCCGCGCGGTCTGGCTCAGGCCGCTGGTGGAGGGCTGGCACCAGGTTCTGTGCCGTGCACCGAAGCGGGTTCTCGGCTGGTCCGGATCGCTGTATTGTGCGGGGGGATGGGCTGCACGGGAATACGCCCGCAGCCCGCACCCCGACGGTCGGGTCAGGCGCCGGATTGCGCTGATGGGTGCGGCCTGGATGAACTGTCTTGGCGAACATCTGCCGTCGATCTTCCCGGGGCGTGCGGAGCAGACGGCGGCCTACCGGTTGCTGTCCAATGACGCGGTGACGATGGACCACATTCTGGATTCACATGTCGAGCAGACGGTTGAGCGGTGCGGCGTCGAGCGGTTCGTGCTGGCTGTTCAGGACACGACAACTGGGCGCCAGGCGCGGAATCGAGGCCGCAGGCCGCTGCGCATCGCCGGCCCGCCCATCGGCTCGGCGATTTTGTGAGGCTGGGCGCTCCGTGCGCATGTATTGCGGTCATTGCACCATAAATCGCGTTGCACTGCCGGCGGGTCGCCAACCCGCGGATCGCCGATGCGCGGGTTTGCGACCCTCGGCCCTGACTCATCAATTCCCGGCGCCGCTGCGAAGACGGCGTCGGTCGCGCCGGGATCATCGCCGGGGCGCGCCTGTCACGCCGCCGCCCAGGGCGTCAGCCCGTCGTCCAGGTGATACCGGGCCACGTAGTCCCGGAAGGCGCGTATCTCCTGCCGGGTCTGCGCCTCGCTCCACGCCGCCGGGCCGGCGGCGGCGCGGGCGGCGCATTCCACGGCATCGGGCGGGACCGACATGAACCAGCCGACCGGCAGCCGGCGGAACAGGATGTCCACCAGGCCGCGCGCCTGCTCCTGCGTCACCGCGTGCACCACGTCGTCCAGCGTCGCCGCGTCGGAGCCCTCGATCACCGGCGGCGCGGCGCCGCGGGGCCGGGGCGGCGGCGCGAAGGACGGCGCCCGCGGCGCCCCCGACGGCGCCACGCGCCTGCCCACGGCGGCGACGATCTCGCGCGCGGCGGAGCGGTGGAACATGATCGCCGCCCAGGTCAGCGTGAAGACGTTGGGCAGTCCCTCGTCGGTCATGTCGTGCAGCTTGCTGAAGGACATCCGGTCGCCCTTGGGAAAATCCGGGTGATAGGTGATCGGCCGCACCCCCGCCCAGGCCTGCCGCACGTCGCCGCGCGTCAGCCCGATGCCCGGCAGCAGGTGGTTGACCTCCTCCAGGATCTCCCGCACGTCCGCTTCCTCGGGGCGCACGTCGTCCAGATCGCCGTCATAGAGGGTTTCGGTTGGCCCGACGAAATGCATCTCGCCCCAGGGCAGACAGGTCAGCCCCTCGTTCATGCGGTTGAATCCCATGAAACCCTCGCCGCGCAGGCGGTCGGGCAGCCGCACCAGGATATGCACCCCCTTCACCGCGACGATCTTGCGCGGCACGCCGTCCTGCCCGGTCATCCGGTTCAGCCGGTCGATCCACGGCCCCGCCATGTTCAGGAGCGCCTTGCCCGAGACCTCGGCGGTGTCGTTCGGCGACAGCGTATCGGCCAGCCGCACCTGCCAGCCGCCGGCCGCCGATCGCTCCAGCCCGCTGGCCTCGGTATAGTTGCGCACGACCGCGCCGAGCCGCTGTGCGTCCATCACCGCGTCGATGCAGATCCGCTCCGGCCACCAGAACTGCCGGTCCCGGATCCGGATCACGTCGGTCATCCGCCCGGTGTCGCGCAGCCAGCCGACATAGGGAAGCTCCGCGCTGCGGCCGGCGCGGAACCGGCGGTAGCCCAACGACTGGCGGTTGAGGTTGGCCCATTGCAGCAGCCGCGCGCCGATGTCGACCTGCCAGCCGCGATAGGCCATGCCGCGCTCGATCACCGCGTAGACGTTCATCGGCCGCTGGCGCCCGGGCGAGGTGCGGACGAATTCGCTGCTCGACCGGATCGAGCGCCAGGCGGCCGAGACCGCTTTGGTCAGCTTGCGCGGATCGCGCAGGAACTCCCAGGGCGAATAGGCCGGGCCCAGGTAGCGCAGCCCGCAGTGCAGAAGCCGTCCCGAGCGGCTGGTCGCGGCGGAGGCATAATCGTTCTTCTCCACCAGCAGCACCGAATAGCCGGCCGCCGCCAGGTGCTGCGCCGCACTGGCGCCGCTGATGCCGCCGCCGACGATCACTGCGTCGAAGGCCCGGCCGTGAAGCTGCGTCAAGGTGGTCCGGGTCACACCTGTCCGTCCTGTCCGAATTCCTGCCACGCCGCGGCGCCACGCCCAGACTAGCCGACCGCCCGGGTCGGTCGATCACCCGGAGCCGGAAATTTCGGCATCCTGGTACTCCCAAAAGTGGCTTTGCCGAACGCCGCGGCCGCTTTCATAGTCGATGCGGGTACCAATTCATAGTCGATGCGGGTACTAACCAGGGCGATTTTATTGTCCGCCCGGTGATCTTCACGCGGTGACGGTGCGCCCGACCCGGGGCGCGCGTGAGCACCGGCTCTGGGACCGTCTGGTCGAGGAGCACCACTACCTGCGGTTTCACGGCATCGTCGGCAAAGGCCTGCGCCATGTCGCGCTGGTCGGCTGGCAGCCGGGCGCGTTCAAGCTGGCCGCGCGCGACCGCTGGATCGGGTGGTCGCAGGAGCAGCAGTTCCGGCGGCTGCACCTGATCTGCAACAATTCCCGTTTCGTCATTCTCACGCCCGGGCGGGTGCCGAACCTGGCGTCCCGTGTGCTGGGGCTGAGCCTTCGTCGGCTGTCCGCCGACATCCAGGCCGTGCACGGGTACCCGGTCTTCCTCGCGGAGACCTTCGTCGACGTCTCGAGGTTCACGGGAGCCTGCTACCGCGCGTCGAACTGGCGCTCGCTGGGGCTGACGCGCGGCTTCGCGCGCGAGCCCGGAGGCGCGGCGCGCTGGCGCCATCACGGCCAGCCCAAGGAGATCTTCATGTACGAACTGACCGACGACGCCGTCGAGGCGCTGAGCCGGGACGAGATCCCGCAAGGCTGGAACGCGGAGCAGCACGACGACGCCGAGCCGATGGCCGCGCCCCGGCTGCGCAGCCTGTTCGAGTGCCTGGGCGAGGTGCCCGAGTGCCGCAAGCCCCGGGGCAAGCGCTATCCGCTGAGGACCGTGCTGACGATCGCCGTCGCGGCCCGGCTCGCCGGCTACCGCGGCGTGACCGCCTTCGCCCAGTTCGCCGCCCTGCTCTCGCAGGAGCAGCTCGAGACGGTGGAGGCGTTCTTCAGCCCTTCCAGGAAGCTCTTCACCGCGCCCTCGATCACCACCTTCCACAACATCCTCGCCGACCTGCCGCCCGAGACGCTGGACGACGCCATCGGCCGGTGGACCGCCCAGCAGGCCGGCGCGGACACGCCGCTCGCCATGGACGGGAAGGACCTGCGCGGTGCCTCGAAGCAGACCGAGGAGGGACGGCGGATGATGGTCGCGGCGGTCGAGCACGGGACCGGCATGGTGCTCCGGCAGGTCGAGGTCGACGCGAAGAGCAACGAGATCCCCGCCGTGCGCAAGCTCTCCGCTAGCCTCGACGTCACCGGCCGTGTCGTCACCATGGACGCGATGCACGCCCAGCACGAGACCGCGCGCTGCCTTCTCGGGCGACGCGCCGACTATGTCGTCACCGCGGTCAAGGACAACCAGGAGACCATCCTCGACGACCTCAAGGCGATCGACTTCGGCGACGCGCCCTTGCACGAGACCGTCGAGAAGGGCCATGGACGCTTCGAGCGCCGCCGGTGCGCCGTCGTCGACCTCTCCGGCGCCGAATGGGACGGCTACGCCGCCCTCCACGGGCGCAGGCAGGCCATGCGCATCGAGCGCGAGCGCGAGATCCTCAAGACCGGCGAGCGCAGCGTCGAGGTGACCTGGTGCCTCACCTCGCTCGGCCCCGAACGCGCCGGATCCGAGGAACTGCTGGAACTGGTGCGCAACCATTGGGTGATAGAGAACCGGGTCCATTACGTGCGCGACTTCACCTACGACGAGGATCGCTGCCGGGCCCATGTGCGCCACCTGCCGCGCAACCTCTCCTGCCTGACGAACGCAGCCATCGCCATCGTGCGCTGCAACGGGCGCTTCAGCTACATGCCCGAGGCGAACCGGCACTACGCAGCCCGCGCCCAGGAGGCCATCGACGCGATCCTGATCCCGCCCGGCGCGTGATCCGTCTGTCCTGACCGTGCGAGGAGCGCACGGAACGCGCCGCCGGACGGCGCGACGGGACAGCCGTGCCCGAACAGCCCGAAAACCGTGCCCAGACAGCCTTCGCAGACCACCGGTCGTCGTCGAAACCGGTGCGCGGATGACCCGGGACGCATCAAGCATGACCGCTTTCCGTCTCGTCGGTCCCGCAGACTCGACAATAAAATGGTCCTGCCCGTCGGTCCCGCAGACTCGACAATAAAATGGTCCTGAGGTACTAACAGGAGCCTCCGCCCCGACCGGCGACCGACCCGGACCGTCGGCGGGGCGGGCGGCGACGAAAGACCCGTGTCTAAACAGGAGAGACCCGATGTTCAACAAAACCAAGATGGCGCTGCTGGCCGGCTTGATGCTGATCGCGCTTCCATTCGCCGCGCAGTCGCAGGAGGAAATCAGCTTCCTCGTCATCGACTACGACGCCCCCGGCATGGGCGAGTGGTGGCACCTGCTGGTCGACACCTACAACGAACAAAGCGACCACACCGTCGTGCCGCGCAACACGCCGGCGAGCGAATATTACTCGCAGGTTCTGATCCAGGCGGTGAGCGGGGCGGGCGCCGACGTTCTGATCGTGAACCCCAACAACCTGGGCGAGATGCTGGCCGCCGAGGCCGTGCTGCCGCTGACCGACATGATCGAGGAGGCCGGGCTGAAGGACCGGATCGTCGAGGGCGGTTTCGATTCGCTCAGCGAGGGCGGCGAGATCTACGCGCTGCCGATCACCGGCCGCACGCTCGAGCTGATCTACAACGCCTGCTATTTCGAGGAGGCCGGGCTCGAAGGGCCGCCGACCACGCCCGAGGAGTTTCTCGACTACGCCCGCCAGCTCGTGCGGCGCGGCGACGACGGCCGGGTCACCCGCTACGGCGCCAACATGGTCAATGCCAACGAGGATCCGACCTACGAGATGCTGCTGATGTGGTCCATCGCGCACGGCGGTTCCTACGCCGACGAGGAGGGCAACTTCACGGTCGACTCGCAGGCGGTGATCGACGCGCTGAACTTCATGAAGACGCTTTATGACGAGGAACTGGTGCCGCAGGGCATGACCGAGACCGACCAGCGCTCGCTGTTCGCCACCGGCGGCTCGGCGATGAGCATCGACGGGCAGTGGCAATTCCCGTTCATCCGGGAAAACAACCCCGAGAACTTCGACTGCTACAAGGTCGCCCAGCATCCCTGGGACGGGCCGGGGACCGGCGGCAACAACATGGCGCTGGCGATCGACGCCAACACCGACCACCCCGAGGCGGCGTTCGAATTTCTCAAGACCGCGGCCAGCCCGGAACTGCAGGGCGAGTTCTCGAACTACAGCCCCCTCATCCCTTATGGCGTCAATGCGTTGTCCGACGAACAGCTGGCGGCGCAGCCCTACCTGGAGCCCTACATCGCCAGTTCCGGCAACGCGCATCCGGTGGCGATTCCGGGACACGAGGACGAGTTCAACCAGATCTGGCCAATCATCGTGGACGCGGTGCTGCGCACCCTCCGCAACGACGTGCCGGCCGAGGAGTCGCTCGCCCAGGCCCAGGCCGAACTCGAAGACTGCTGCGCCAATTAGGCGCCGGGAGGCGACGCCGCGTTGCGCCCGACGCCGGCGCCCGACCGATCCCCAGGGCGGTCCCGCACGATGCGGGGCCGCCTCGGCCGCTGGGCGACCGAGGACGGCGGCTTCGTCCTGCTAATGCTGCTGCCGTCGCTGCTGGTGCTGGGGGTGGTGATCGGCATCCCGATCCTGCGGGCGGTGGCGCTGAGCTTCGACACGATCACGTTGCGCCAGCCCGCCGCGGCCGGGACCTACGGGCTGCACAACTACGCGAGGCTGTTCAGCGACGGCGACACCTGGATGGCGGTGCTGCGCTCGGGCATCTACATGGTCGGCACGATGGTCCTGTCGGTGGCGCTGGCGCTGGCCGCGGCGCTGCTGACGCGGCGGCTGGTGCGGTTCCGGGGCATCGCCCGCGTCACCTTCCTTCTGCCCTGGACTATGCCGGCGGTGGTCACCGCGCTGGTCTGGGGCGTGATGTACGAGGGCAATTTCGGCGTCATCAATCGCCTTCTGGACTGGGTGCCCTTCGTGACCGGGCGCAACTGGCTGATCGACGACGCCACGGCGCTGCCGGCGCTGATCGTGGCACAGGCCTGGAACGAGTTCGCCGTTGCCTACATCTTCTTTCTCGCCGGGCTGCACGCCGTGCCCGAGGAACTCTACGAGGCCGCGCGCATCGACCGCGCCAGCGCCTTCCAGCAGTTCCGCTTCATTACCCTGCCGCATTTGCGCTACATCCTCGCGGTGATCGTGATCCTGCTGATGATCATGGGCTTCAAGTCGTTTCCCATCATCTTCATCCTGACCGGCGGCGGTCCAGCCGGGGCGACCGAAACGCTGACCGTGGCGACCTATAACACCGCCTTTCGCGAGCTGAACTTTTCCTATGCCGCCACGCTGGGTCTGCTTGCGCTGTTCATCTCGCTGCTGATGGTGGTCGCCTATATGCGCCTGATGACCCGGACCGAGCGGCGCCGGGGACCGGCGGCCTGATGTCCGCGGCGCTTGCCAGACGCCGCCGCGCCGAAAGCGTGGCCGGCCAGACGCTCAAGGCGGCGGCGATCGTCGGTCTGGGCGCCTTCGTGCTGTTCCCGATCTACTGGATGGTGGTGATCTCGCTGACCCCGACCGGGTTCAGCCGGACGCTGGGCGGGTTGTGGCCGTTGCGGGTCACGCTGGACAATTACGTCACCCTGTTCACCGAGCGCCCGATGGGGCGCTGGATGGTGAATTCGATCGTCGTGGCAACCCTGTCTTCGCTGCTGTCGCTGCTGTTCGGCACCTCCTGCGGCTATGTGCTCAGCCGGATCCGGTTCCGCGGCACCGGCATCCTGATGATGCTGGTGCTGGCGACGCAGATGATCCCGCAAACCTCCATCGTGGTGCCGCTTTACATCCTGTTTCGCGACCTTGGGCTGCTCGACAGCATGCAGGGAATGGTGATCGGGCACATCTCGCTGGTGGCGCCGCTGGCGATCTGGATGTCGAAGGGCTTTTTCGACACGATCCCGGCCGATCTGGAGGGCGCGGCCCGGATCGACGGCTGCACCCGGCTGCAGGCCTATTGGTACGTGGCGATGCCGCTGGCGGCGCCGGGCATGGCGGCGATCTTCATCTACGGCTTCGTCAACTCCTGGCACGATTTCCTGTTCGCCAAGACGCTGATCAACTCGGAAAAGCTGTGGACCGCCGCGACCGGCATATCGTCGTTCCGCGGCGAGTATTTCACCCTGCACGAGTTGCAGATGGCGGCGGCGCTGGTGTTTGCGCTGCCGGTGGTGGTGGTCTTCATGACGATGCAGCGGCGCATCGTGTCCGGCGCGCTCGCCGGCAGCGTGCGATGAAGGGGGGCGGCGCATGGCCAGCGTGACCTTTCGCGGGATCGTCAAGCGGTTCGGCGGGCTGGAGGTGATCCGCGACCTCGACATCGCGGTGGACGACGGCGAGTTCGTGGTCTTCGTCGGCCCCTCGGGCTGCGGCAAGTCGACGCTTCTGCGGATGCTGTCGGGGCTGGAAACGACAAGCGCCGGCGAAATCCTGATTGGAGATCACCCGGTGACCGGCCTGCCGCCCAAGGATCGCGACGTGGCGATGGTGTTCCAGAACTACGCGCTTTATCCGCACATGACGGCGGCCGAGAACATCGGCTTTCCGCTGCGCATCCAGGGAATGCCCAGGGCGGAGCGGGCGCGGCGCGCCCGGGAGGCCGCCGATCTTCTGGGGCTCAGCGACTATCTCGAACGCTACCCGCGCGAATTGTCCGGCGGCCAGCGCCAGCGCGTCGCCATGGGCCGCGCCATCGTGCGGCATCCGCAGGTGTTCCTGTTCGACGAGCCGCTGTCGAACCTGGACGCCGCGCTGCGGGTGGAGATGCGCAAGGAAATCAAGCTCTTGCACAGCCGGCTGGGCGCGACGATGATCTACGTCACCCATGACCAGATCGAGGCTCTAACCATGGCCGACCGTATCGTGGTGCTGCGCGACGGGCGGGTGGAGCAGATCGCGACGCCGGCCGAGATCTACCGGCGGCCGGCCAACACCTTCGTCGCCAGTTTCATCGGCTCGCCGCCGATCAACCTGATGGATTGCGTGGCCCAGGGCGGCGCGGCCTTGCCCGCCGGGGCGCCCGCCGGGGTGGCGCTGCCCCTGGCGGGCCGGCCGGCCGCGGACGGGGAGGCGGTGACGCTGGGGATGCGGCCCGAGAACGTGGTGCTGGGTCCGGCCGACGGCGCGGACCACCCGGGCAAGGTGATCTATACCGAGACCGCCGGTCAGGACACCGCGCTGATCGTCGATCTGGGCTGGGCCAGCCTGACCGTGACGGTACGCGGCGCGCCGCCGCTGGCGCTGGGCGATGCGGCCGGGCTGTCGCTACCGCCGGACAGGCTCCACGTCTTCGACACCGAGGGCCGGCGGCGGGAACCGGCGTAGTTCAAAGATGATCGTCCGGCCCGAGTTGCTTCAGCCAGTCGATCAGATCGCGCAGCGGCGCTCGCGGCTCGCTGTCCTCGGGCCAGACGAGGTAATAGCGGCCGGATTGTTCGGTGCGGCCCGGAAAGGCGCACACCAGCCGGCCGCCCGCGATCTCCGCCTGCGCCAGGTAATCCGGCACCAGCGCCAGGCCGAACCCCAGCGCCTCTTTTGCGACCACCTTCCGCATGCCATCTTCATCCCCGCCAAACTCGAAGCCGTGCTAGTTTCGACTACCCTTCTCAAGCTTGGATTCTTAAACGCGGCCTTCAGAATCCACTGCCCAAACATATTTTGGAAACTCGCAATCGTCAGTACTGCTAATCATTCCTCGTTCGATGCTTCCGCGGAAGAGAGCCTCCGCCTCGGGCAACGGCACGATCCGACCGCTGCCGTCGCACAGTGACTTGTTCGGGCGTGGGTCCGTCGGTGGATGAAACTTTTAGCTGGCGGCCACTCGCTTGTGATGGGCACTACCGGTATACCGGGATTCATCCAAGAGACGGTCCGGAACGCTCTGGTCAATTTCATCTTTCGGCATAATTCTGCGTTTCGGAATGTTTCCTTGACGCTTGAGCACTTTTCGATTCCTGATTGAAAATTCGCATGGACGCCAAAAGACGAGATTACGACAGCTATTGTCCGAGCGTCGCCCTTGCAACAATAGTGTCGTGATGAGAGCACCGGTTACCCGGCACCGACGTCTTGCACAATTCACACGCCAGCTCCATGAGCGTGATCCTTGGAATCGAGCACCGGCTCTGGAACATGTTTACTGTCTCGACAGAATCTGTCTGAGACCGAATGCGCATAGTTCGCCAAATCAAACGAACACAAATTAGGGTCAGGCTTGGATTATTGGCAAGCTCAGGACCTGACCAGACTAACACTTGTAAACGGGTTAGGCTGCCAACGTCACGACTCTGACAGCGGTTTTCATGTAAATCTCCTTTTGTGGTATGCAAGCCCCATCAGGCCTGAATTGACCGGAGGCAATGACGTACGGTCAATTGGGGAACAACGTCCCGGGTTGCGCCGGCATTCTCGGTTGGGGGACCGTTTATCCGCATTTCGAAATTTCCGGCTGAGTCCGCGACCTCGACTACTCGATCGTTCGATTGCCAAACTGTGCGCCTTCTCGAATTGTCTGGCGCTAACTGAGGTCATCGGCAGTGTCGACATCGGCAAGAGAATCGACGTAACCAATCCGGTCACGCGATAGTCGACTTCCAAGCGCATCCCTGGTATCCTCAAGCGCGTGCGATGTTGACCAGCGGACGCCAAGGAATAGTCCCTTCGGAGTGTTCTGCAATCGACGCAGTCCGATCGCCCAGAATCCGCCGTCAGCGGATGGACCGAGTACAGCATCGTGGCGACCCAACCCCCGAAAAGCGCGTTCGACATGGCGCGGCGCAACATCCGGAACGTCCGTTCCGATAATGAGAATCGGCCCGCCCGGCGAAATTCGTAATACCCGCTCCAGGCGATCGCCCAGATTCCCGCCTCCCTGGGGCCAAAGCGGGAGTCCCTTAGGCCAGCATTTCGGGTTCATCGCGGTCTTGTCAGGGCTGACGGCAAGTACCGTTTTCCAGCGCGGGTCGTATCCAACCCGCCTGATCAAGCTGCCCAACTGGTGCCTGTACCACCAAAGTGCGCTGACCATGCCGATGTCCTGCCCAAGGCGCGTCTTGACGCGACCGCACTGGGGCGCTTTCGCCATGATGAACAGTTGGCGGTTCAAGCAAAATAATCCGAGAGAACCCGCTCATAGACCGCCTTGAGGCCACGGATCTCGTCAATCTCGGCGAATTCGTCCGCTTGATGCATTGTCTTTCCGCAAAGCCCGAATTCGACGACTGGACAATGGCTCTTGATGAAACGAGCGTCCGACGTCCCACCCGAGGTCGAACATTCCGGCTGCAATCCGGTCTCCGACTCAATTGCAGATGCGACGAGATCGGACAGCTCGCCGGGAGGTGTCAGGAACCAGTCAGTCGGGGACACATCGCATTCGACATCAATGGCGACGCCTGTCAGTCGCGATACGCGCGCCGCGTGATCCTCCATCCGCGCCACGAGACTGTCGATCGTGTGGACATCGTTGAAGCGGATGTTGGCAACCGCGGTACAGGCAGCGGGGATGACATTGCTCGCGGGGTTCCCGGTATCAATCGACGTCAGCGATAGCGTCGATGGATCGAAATGCTGCGAGCCTTTGTCGAGCGGAATTCGGTTTAGTTCCACTGCCAGTGCCGCGATCGCCGGAACCGGGTTGACTGCTCGTTCCGGGTAAGCCGAGTGTCCCTGCACTCCCCTTGCGGTGAACTTGACCGTGACGGAACCCCGGCGACCGATCTTGATCCGTTCACCAAACCGGTCGAGGCACGTTGGTTCCCCGACAAGGCAATGATCCATCCGTTCCCCGTTCGCTTCCATCCACGACAGAATCGCCTGGGTTCCATCCAAGGCGGGACCTTCCTCATCGCTGGTAATCAACACGGCGATAGAACCCTTGATCGGTCGCGCAGATACCGTATCGATGGCCGCTGCAACAAAGGCCGCGACCCCGGATTTCATGTCGGCGGCCCCACGGCCGTAAAGCCTTCCGTGCCGAATTTCGCCTCCGAAAGGCTCGCACGACCAGAGTGAATCATCGCCTGGAGGGACGACGTCAATATGGCCATTGAATCCGAATGTTCTGCTGCCTTCAGCCCGTCCCCATCGGCAGAAAAGGTTCGCCACGTTATTCCGGTCGACACGGGTACACTCAAAGCCTGCAGCAGCCAATTTGCGCTGAATGACCTCCAACGCTCCGGCTTCATCCGGAGTCACAGACGGGCAACGGACGAGTTCGGCAGCCAGAGATACGGGGTCAGTAGACATTTGAAAGGCTCACGTCGTCCACGGATCGAAGCGCCATACTATTCGGTTACGGATTCGACAACCGGCGAAGCCGAAGTAAACCTTGCGACTGTCATGTCACGAAGAGTCAGCCGCAGACGGTCACAAGCCACGATTTGGCAGCACCTTTGTGATGCAAGCCAGTCGAGGAAAAACACGGGGCTGGCATCAGAACAGGGCCGGCCGGTCACGAAACTCGGTGTGCACCGGAAATTCGGGCCCGCTTGCGCGACGCTTCGTACGCTGCGAAATCTTGCCGGAATCTGCTTTGCACGGAGGTATGGTCGCCTGACTTCGACCGGCGAGTCACTGCATGTATTCGGAAATCCAATGACGACAGTGCGATCTTCCGGATCCTCAAGTCCAGCACATGCCGTGGTGGTTTCTGGCATTTTGTTGCGCAGTGACGCCAAGCACGCGTCAAGGCGTTCGACCGTCCATGTTCCGTCGTCGTCGCGCTGTGCACCCGGGTACTCCCTGTATTCTGGCACGACCGCCACCGAAGCGTTCATTATTCCCTGCAGATTGGGACCAGGCCCATGCAGCACGTCTTTTTCGGTCGAGTGGCAAGGGGAGCACATCCGGAGCACTTCCCGTCATCGCGCAAAGCCGGCCTCGGAAAGAGGATCCACCAACAATCCAACCTCTTCAGCACGCCCGTCGAATAACGAAAGCGGCGATCAGGCACCGACACATCGCGAAAGCCCCGGATTTCAGAATCAACGCAAAGGATGAAGGGAGCAACCCCCGGGCATGCCAATTCACCAGCGGTCTGCGAAATTCCCGGGGAGTCCGGATCGCCACGGGAGATCTTTTTCGGAACCGCTGAAGTCCTGCCATGCGTCAAAGAAGTTTCAGGCCAACCAGCCTTCACATCGTTTACCAACAAACCCGAGAAACCCGAAGTTCACCGGTCAGATCCAGCGGAACATCCCGTCAACCCGCGCAGGTCCGGAATTGCAATTCACGGGTTCGAGCCGATAATGCCAACTTCCCAGTGCCATTTCTGAGCGATCATGATAAACGAACCCTTTCAGGACGGAATGAGTCCTCAGGCAAGCATTTCAGAACACCGGTTCGAATCCTGGGCAAGGGATTTCGCAGAAAAGGCCAGATCGAGCGGGATCGACAGGTCTGTCATTCATTCATCGCTGGATCGGGTTTTCCCGAATCCTTCGGTCATTTCGGCAGACCGAAATCAACCGGAAAATGCCTTCACCGCCGGCGACTACCTCCGGCGCGCCATGCCACCTGAACGAATCGCGCGAGGTGCGGAGCACCGGGGCCTTCTTGAAAACGAGTTGTCCCGGATCGAAAGGAAATACCGGGTCGAACGCCGGACCATTCTGGCCATCTGGGGCATCGAGTCGGATTTCGGAACAAACACCGGCGACTATCTCGTCATCGAAGCCCTCGCTACCCTGGCGTGCGAAGGGCGGCGCCGGAAATTGGCCGAACGCGAACTGGTTGACGCCCTGAAGATTCTCGAAAGCCGGGAAGTCCGACCGGGCGAAATGCTCGGCTCGTGGGCAGGGGCCATGGGTCATACGCAGTTCATGCCTTCAAGTTTCCTGGCGTTCGCGGTCGACCACGACGGTGACGGACGGCGAGACATCTGGAATCCCTCCGATCCTCTTGACGCGCTGGCATCGACCGCCAACTACCTCGCCCGATCCGGATGGCGGCTAGGTTCCCCATGGGGGATGGAGGTTCGACTCCCAAGCGATTTTAACTTTCTCCAGGCAGATCCGCAGGTATCGAAACCCGCCAGCGTCTGGAGCGACCAGGGAATGACAGCCTTGAACCGCGCGGACAGTGCAAGATTGCAGGGAACGGATGGTGCTTCAGTATTTCTTCCGGCAGGCGCAGCGGGACCCGCGTTCCTCGTCTTCCGCAACTTCTCTGTTCTCCAGAAATACAATGCGTCGGGAGTCTACGCACTGGCGGTCGGCCTGCTCGGAGACCGGATTGACGGGGCCGGGCCCGTTCAGGCCGAGTGGCCGACCAATGTCAGCACGCTATCCTTGCACGACGTCATGAAGTTGCAGGAAAGGCTGCGCGATCTCGGTTTCGGCCCTGGGGCGGTCGACGGCCTTGTCGGGCCGGATACGCGCGCCGCAGTCCGCAGGTTTCAAAGGGAGGCGGGGTTGATTCCCGACGGTCACGTTTCGAACGAGATCCTCGAACATTTGGGTTAGCGCCGCGTCATTACGCTAACGGCCGCAATCAGCGCACCATTCTTCGGATTGCATTTCAACCAGTCGGGACGCCGTTCTTCGGAACTCGAATGCCCCCTTTCCGGATGGATACAGTTCCTCGGGTGCAGCCGCAGCCGACGCGACAAGTGGAATCCGTGCTTCGTAAAGGGCATCGATCAGGGTCACGAATCGTCGGGCAGGATCACGGTCGTCGTCGCTCATGACCGGAATACCGGACAACAACAGTAACCGGATTGAGTTGGCGACAAGCAGCAGGTCTCCCGGGCCCAGCGCTTCGCGACACAGGTCCGAGAACCCCGCCTTGGCAATTCCGTTGCAAAACGCGGGAATGCGGATGTCGCGGCCCTTGTTCCTGAGTATCAGGGGATTTGACATCCCTCCTGTCAGCTTGTCCCAGATCGCTTCGACGGCCCGTAACGCGGCATCGTCGTCCGGCCAGAAATATCGACGCTCTCCTTTCAACTGCTGTTTCCGGTGATCGACATCTCCGTCCATATGAACGACATCAAGTTGATCCGTAAGCAGTTTGATGAACGGCAAGAACAGCTGCCGGTTCAGCCCGCCCGCGTACAGGTCGTCGGGATGCAGATTCGAGGTCGTGACGACGGTCACCCCGGCCTCGAAGAATTGCTCGAACAATCTGCCGACGATCATGGCATCGGCAATGTCGGTGATCTGCATTTCATCCAGGCAGAGGAGCTCCGCAGAGCCGGCGATCTCTGCCGCGACCGGCTCGAGTACGAATTCGCTCCCCGACTTTCTTCGCTCGTGCAGGGCTTCCTGAACCTCCTGCATGAACGCGTGGAAATGGACGCGCCTCTTCGCCATTGGACCCGTTGCCTCGAAAAACAGGTCCATCAGCATCGATTTACCAGTTCCGACCCCACCGAATAGATAGATGCCTCGAGGACCGGGCTGCGCGGACCGGACGAAAAGCCGAGCGACCAGGGATGGACGTCGATTGGCGGTCCCGAGCGCCAGGCAAAGTTGTTCCAACCTCCCAAGCGCATCGGATTGCGCCGGATCGTTCCGGATTTCACCCGATTCAACCAGCCTTCTGTAGCGTTGAGTCAGCGTCACATGACCCTCCCGCCGGCATTCATGCGGCTTGACGACGAATATCAATTCATCCACGTACCGACAACAAACCGGAACTGGGCGGAAATGAGACCTCAATCATCGTCAGTTTTCACGCCTGTACTCGTTGCAGGAAGCATCATCCTTCTCGTCGGATTCGGGATTCGAGCGTCCTTCGGTGTATTCCAGATACCGATTGCTGCCGAATTTGGCTGGCCTCGAGCCGAATTCTCGATCGCGATCGCGATTCAAAATCTTGCCTGGGGAATCGGTCAGCCGATATTTGCCGCCATCGCGGAAAAATTCGGGTCTCGTCTTGCTGTCTTGATCGGCACCCTGCTCTATTCGGCCGGTCTCGCCCTTTCAAGCTTTTCGGCAACTCCCCTCGGACATCAACTGCTTGAAGTCCTGGTCGGATTCGGCATCGCAGGAACGGGATTCGGGGTCATTCTCGCTGTCGTCGGACGCGCTGCGCCAGATTCCAATCGCTCGCTTGCGCTCGGAATCGCAACTGCCGCCGGTTCCGTTGGCCAGATCATCGGGCCGCCGTTTGCCGCGGTCCTGCTCGCCTACATGAACTGGTCCATGGTGTTTATCGTGTTTTCCGTACTGATCCTTTCGGTCCTGTTCGCTTTGCCGATACTCGGCCGAAGAGACCAGGTCGCCGTGGAAGACCTTGAGGAATCACTGTCCGAAATCCTGATCCTGGCGTTCAAGGACCCCTCCTATTCAATGGTTTTCCTGGGGTTCTTTTCCTGCGGATTTCAGATCGCGTTTTTCACTGCCCATTTTCCCGCAATGGTCACCGAGATGTCCAGCCCGATTGATCCGGACGGATTTCTCGCCAGTATCGGAGTCGCGACGACCGCGGCGCTCGGCGCGATATCCATCGGATTGATCGGGTTCACCAATGTGATCGGAACGGTGCTTGCAGGCGCACTCGGACGAAACTACCTCAAAAAGCACCTGCTGGTTTTCATCTATACGTCGCGTACGATCATCTCGATCCTTTTCATTACGTTTCCGATTACCCCGTTTTCGGTCGTACTGTTTTCCCTGGCAATGGGATTTCTCTGGCTCGCGACCGTGCCCCTAACATCCGGGCTGATTGCTGCCATCTACGGACTCCGCTACATGGGAACGCTTTACGGTATCGTCTTTCTCAGCCACCAGATCGGTGGGTTTCTCGGGGTCTGGCTGGGCGGAATATTGCACGACCTCTACGGCAGCTACAGCACCGTATGGTGGGTTGGAATCGGCGTCGCGGCTTTTTCCGCCGCAATTCACCTGCCCGTGAGGGAATCCCCGCTGGAATCCCGCATGGCGAGAGCAGGCTGACCAGCGCGACATCGTGGATCTTGACCGGTATCCACTCGGCAGGCCCGGCAAACATGAAAGGCGTGCTCTTTCCAGCCATTGCCAGGAACAGCTCGAGGGCATCAGCCCGTTCAGTCTTGCGGAATGCATGCACGATACCGCAATCAGCAACGCGCCGCGGGACGCTGATCCAAGGTTCGCGACGCGGGCATTTCTTCACTCGCGCAGGCACGACGTACATCTCGATTCCGGTCGGGTAGGACACTGGCGCGCGCACCATAGGCCACGTTTCCAGCATCCCCCCTAAAATTCCGGACGTCCGGTTTTCCCGGGTCCGGCTTCAAGCGTCAGGCACCCCCCGCAGGAGTTCGGTGCGGTGCCTTCCGCGACATCCGCCACGCTTAAGGCTGACCCAGCCATGCCCGTGGCAACATCCCGCGTTTGCGCCGCCCTTCGGCTCGACAGCACCACCCGTCATCCGGGTGATATCATCGGTCGGCACCGGGCTCTGTGTCCCGGCATGACCTGCCGCCTTCGCCACCTGAGCCCAGAGGCCCTCGCTCCGGACGGGTTATGTTGTTCCGCCCATCACCGCTTAATCGGCCTCATCCGCCAGTCAGGAGAACTCCGTGCCATTTCCCGCACTGCGGTTATTGGCGCGGTCCTTGACATTCAAGGGTCACAACATCCTGTCCGTTCTCCTCACCTTCCGGTCTTTCACTGCTGAACTTTCCCGAATTGCCGCCGTCTCTACGCCGGGGGACCCGGTGCGTGCGTACCTCGGTTCTTCCGCACCGGTGCTAGCCATCGGGTAGCAGGCTGACCCTTGGCATCCTCCAATATCCCCACAAGTCAGCTTCCATGTGGGGGCAACCTTTTCGTCGCATCAACAATCGTTCGCTTTCGCTACGGCCCTTCGGTTTGTTCGCCATCCTGACTGACCGGACCGGTTGGAGCCTTGCTCCCGCCACGCCCTCGATGGCTTTCTACGTCCCAGCTCGCAGGCACCAGGTCACCCCGGTACCCGTGGGATATGCTACGCCGCCAAACCAAGAATTGCGCCGGCGGGACTTCCACCCGCTAGTTCAGCAGCCAGACTCGCTGCACGCCTGCCAATGTTGCCTGACGATCATCCGGCCCTGTACGAATCGGAGACGTCGAACCTGACCCTTTGAGGTGACCAGATGTCGGACGGCGGGCTGATTCGGCTCTACGTTTATCCGCCTTTCGCTCGTTTCTCGCCGAGGTCCTCGACAAATCCCGACTTCCCCTGATGGCTGATCCCATGGCCAGCATCTACGTCTTGCAATACGCGGCGGGGCAAGACCTGAACTGGCATTTCGACAGGTCGGGATGTCTTTCGGACGGGATCAGAGCGTGAATTCCGCCGGAAGATCGTGCGGCAAGCCAAGAATCATTGCCGCGGCCACCTCTCCGACCATGTGGGCAATCGAAAACCCGATTCCGTATCCCCCGGTTGCGACGTACAGCCCGCTCCGGCCAGGGACGGGTCCAACAAGAGGATTTGACCGAACCGCCCGTGGCCTGAGACCTGCCCAGCGGCGCAACAGTTTTGCATTCCTCAAGGCGGGAAGGATTGAACCTGCCTCGTCGATGACGTCCTCCAACCGCTCGTCCGTCCCGAAGCGGTCGTCCCACTCGGTTTCCCTCGTGGAACCGATTCCGATAGTCCCGTTCGCGTGCGGAACGATAAAGATGCGTCCGGCCTGGATCACCGGCGCTCCCGGCAGGTCGTATTCCACGAGTGCGGCCTGACCCTTGACGCCACCGCCGAGGATTTCGGGATCAGCGTTACCGAGCAGCCGAAAGGTATCGGCACCGGCGGCCAGGACGGTTGTCCCGGACCTGATCTCGCCCGCCTTGGTAAGAACGCCTCCCGGTTCCGCGCGCAGAACTTCGCAATGTTCCAGGATCTCGATCCCGAGATTTCGGGCGACCTGCCGCAGGGCCAGGCATGCCGACATGGGTCCAATTCGGGCGGAAAGCGTATCCCGGACAATACCGAATCGCCCGTAGCCGGATCCTGCCAGGATTCCGTCGCCGGGCTCGATCGACATGGAGAACTGCCCGCCCCAATGACTTTCTGCGGCGGACGCGCTGATGAGCGCGCGTTCGCGCGCCTGTTCGCTCGAAAGGGGAACGATGCGGCCGACCCGGCCATAACCGGACTCTGTTCCCGATTCACGGTCGACGCCTTCCCAGTACGCCGCCGCCGAAACCAGCCCGTCGAACTGAAACTGTTTCAGGGGCGTCCAGGGACGCGGAGAAAACGGCGCCATGGCCCCGACCGGCCCTCCACTCGCGCCCGACCCGACAGCATCCCTTTCCAGGACAATCGATGTGCATCCCTTGCTGGCACATGCACAGGCGCAAGCGAGCCCGAAAATACCGCCGCCGACGATCGCGACATCACATTCTCCGAGCGTTGCCATTTGCCGGAATTATCCTATGGTCTGCTACTTTCTGCCAGGAGGTTAGGCCAGATGGTGAGGCGGCTCCAGCCGGAGACGGATGATTTCGCACAACTGGACTGGCAAGGTGACGGCGTGCCGGTTTCGAGGCAGTTCGGCGACACCTATTTCTCCTCGGCTGGCGGGCTGGCCGAAGCGCGCCATGTCTTTCTCGCGGGAAACCGACTCCCCGAGCGGTTCCGTCCCGGGTTTCGTATCGCCGAGCTTGGTTTCGGAACCGGCCTCAACCTTTTGGCAGCCTGGTGCGACTGGCTGACTTCCGGTCAGACTGGCCATTTGTCCTATGTCGGCTTCGAGGCTTTCCCGGTCTCGTCTTCGGCGATGGAGCGGGTTTTCGCGCAGTGGCCGGAACTTTCGGAATTGTCCCGACAGCTGATTGACTGTTGGTCGGATGGACGGACCCGGTTGAAAACCGCTTCACTCAACGCCGAAATCATCATCGGAGACGCTCGCAAAACGGTCGAGGCCTGGGAAGGCGCAGCTGATGCATGGTTTCTTGATGGATTCAGCCCTTCCTGCAATCCTGAACTCTGGGAAGCCGGGCTCCTTCGCTCGGTAGCAGTCCGCACCGTCCCGAACGGCACGTTCGCCACCTACTCGTCCGCGGGCCACGTCCGTCGCCGGTTGGGCGCATCAGGTTTTTCCGTTTGCCGCACCCCGGGGTTTGGCAGCAAGAGACACATGACCCAAGGGTGGAAGCCGGACCGGGTATCGTAACACAGGAATGACGCCGTATTGACGTCGACCTTTCGCGAGCCAGCCTTTTTTCTTTCAGTGTATCGGAGACGCAGATCCCGATTGCGTGGCGCATGCGGTTTTTCGCCCCGGCAAAGACATTCTCGCCGACTCGAACTACGCGCCGCGACTGATGTCCTCATGAATACGGATTCGCCTCACTTGTCCCGCGACCCGCAACCGGTAGACATGGAGTGATTCCATGACCCGCATCACGTAGTTTCTGGTTTCCCGGTAGGGGATGTGCTCGATCCAGTCGACAGGGTCGCTCCAGTCGTGGTGCGGGTGCCCGAAACGCCTGATCCATGCCCGCGTCTGACCGGGCCCGGCATTGTAGGCTGCGAAAGTCAGGACGTGGGAGCCCTGGAACCCCGTGAGAAGCTCTTCCAGATAAGCAGTTCCCATCTTCGCATTGAAATGCCAGTCATTCGTCAGGCGCCAATCCGAGTACTTTTCGCCGAGTCGCTCAGAGATCTCGCGTGCGGTCGAAGGCATGACCTGCATGAGCCCACGCGCACCTGCCCGGCTGACAGAGTTGATTCGGAATTCACTTTCCATCCTCGTGATTGCCAGGGCCATCTCCGGGGGCACCGGCCCGGAATGCCGAGACAGATCGGTCACCGGAAAATACGAGCGGGGGAGTACGATTCCGGACTTTGCGGCTTCCTTGGCCACCCCTATTGCAACGTGCGGCGAGCCAAGGTGGAGCGCCATGTCTCCAAGCCGAATCAGGTCGGTTCGATCGAGCTCTTCCGCAACATGGGCGAAGAACCACCGTGCATGGGGTTCCCAACCGGCGCGCAAGAGCAGCCTGGCAGCGCGAATGGTACCCGAATCCACGAATTCGGCGGTTCGCCAGTCGGGCGAATGTTCGTTCCCGACCAGCACGGAATCAGGCCGGGCACCGATCTTCTGGGCAGCCAGCTGGCCGTAGAAGGTTGTCTGGTACCTGGCACCGATCAGGTAGAACTCGTTGGCGGCCGTGTGGTCTTCGAGTGCTTCGTGGGCGCGGCCAAGCCAGTAATACGCCCGCCCCAGACTGATAGGAGACTTTACGACGTCGCGAAACCGCAAGAAATGCCGTGCCGCCCGGTCCGGATCGTTCAGCTTTCGAAGTGCAATGTATCCTGCGAACCACTCGAGCTGGGCATAATCGGAACCTTCGCCAAGCCAGTGTCGGCTGGCAAGCTCATACGCCACCTGGTTCTCTCCGGCCTCCATCGCACCCCTTGCCAATACGCGGCGCCGGTATGACCACGCCTCCGGCCGACCCAGTGCTTCCGCCGATTGCGACCTCTCCAGGATCAATTCCCTGGCCGAATCATCGAAACCGGAGTTCAATCGCCAAATGAACCGGTCGTAGGCGAGCCCCCCATCGCTCCGCACCGAATCCGGAAGTCCACGAATCATGGCGTCGACGCCCGAATCCCTGTTTTTCAGGGCAATCCGGGTTTTTGCCAGCGCTTTCCAGTCAGAGGGGACGAGATCCAGCATCCGTCGTGCCGAATCGATCCTGCCCTTCCAGAGCAAATGGTCGAGACGCCGGACATGGAGGTCGGAAATCGCGCCGCGGAAGTCCGAAACGAATTCCTCGTGAACTTTCCTGCCCATGCCAAGTTCGAGCCAGGCGCGTCGTGCCTCGGCCCTGGCTTCTTCACCCCGACCCAGCTGTCTCAGCGCCGTTGCCAGTCGCAAGGCGCCCGTGCCGGATTGTGGAGGCTGTATTAGGAAGTACTGCGTGACCGCGTGCGGGTTGGCGGACTCCGGAATGTGCGCTTCACCTCTCCGGCGCAACCGTTTCAGCCCTGGCCAATCCCCGTTACGCTCCAGGAAATCCTGATATTGCTGCCATGTTCCATCACCTGCTCTCAGCCTCCACCATGCGACCAGGTCGAGCGCGTCCGGGTCGCCGAACGCGCGCGCATGCCTTTCTGCCGTGGGCCAGTCTTCCCTGTAGGCAGCGTCTATCGCCGCGGCGATGACGTCATCGCCTTCGCCAGGGGAAGTATCTTGTGACTGCGCCAACGCGAACGTCGGCATGACGAAAATTGCCGCCAAAGCCAGGCGGAGGACAAAAGTACTCACGAGGCCGTTCTCTGCTCTTTGGTCCCTGGTTTTTTTTGCTTCTTGCGGTCAAGTTCTAATGCAACTTGGCAGGAAACAACAGTCCGGGATGTCGATTGACCCGATTTCGCCGTGTATTCGCCGCTTACATTCCGGCCATCCTGGGGTATTAGCGAATAAATCGGGAGAGTGGGGAGCAAGTTCATGTTCAGGGGATCGAATCCGGCGTTGGTCACTCCGTTCCGCGACGGCGCAGTTGACGATGAAGCCTTGAAGTCGCTGGTTGAGTGGCACATCGAAGAGGGATCCCATGGTCTGGTGCCGGTTGGCACGACCGGCGAAAGCCCGACACTCAGCCATGAGGAACACGAACATGTCATCGACGTTGTCGTGCAAGCGACTGCGGGACGGCTGCCGGTTATCGCGGGAGCCGGCTCGAATTCAACCGCCGAGGCCGTTCGCCTGCTGCAATTCGCCGAACGTGCCGGTGCCGATGCCGGCCTGGTTGTCACGCCTTATTACAACAAGCCGACCCAACACGGGTTGATTGAACATTATCGCGCCCTCAGCGAGTGCTGCGATCTTCCAATCGTCATCTACAACATCCCCGGCCGTTCGGTCATCGACATGAACCCCGACACCATGGGCGAGTTGTCGAAGCTGCCTACCATCGTCGGCGTCAAGGACGCGACCGGCGATGTCGTCCGCGTCAGCCAGCAACGCGCGACCTGTGGTGCGGACTTCATCCAGCTTTCCGGTGAGGACGCTTCCGCGCTCGGATTCAATGCCCATGGCGGGACCGGCTGCATTTCGGTGACGGCCAACGTGGCGCCACGCCTTTGCGCGGAATTCCAGGAGGCATCGCTTGCCGGCGACACCTCAAGGGCGCTCGAACTTCAGGACATCCTGATGCCGCTCCACACCGCGATTTTCATTGAACCCGGCCTGGTCGGTGCAAAGTACGGCCTTTCGGTGCTCGGCAAGTGCAGCGACGAGGTTCGCCTGCCCTTGACGCCTGCCTTGCCCGAAACGCGCGCCAGGATCGACGATGCCATGCGGTATGCCGGCCTGATTTCCTGACTGCATGGCCTCTCGGCGAAAGAAACGGGAGAACAGGAGCGGTCTCGTTGCGGAAAATCGCCGGGCTCGATTCAACTACTCGATCGAGGACACGCTGGAGTGCGGACTGGTCCTGACCGGGTCGGAGGTCAAGTCTCTCAGGAATGGACAGGCCAATATCGCCGAAAGCTACGCCAGCGTCGAAAACGGCGAACTCTACCTGATCAACGGGCACATCGCGCGCTACGAGATGGCCGGGCGTTTCGGGCACGAAGAGCGCCGCAGGCGAAAGCTCCTGGTCAGCAAGAAGCAACTTGCAAAGTTGCGACAGGAAACCGAGCGCCAGGGAATGACGCTCGTGCCCCTCCGCCTGTATTTCAACTCCGCCGGAAAGGCGAAAATCCTCGTCGCCGTCGCGCGGGGACGAAAACTCGTCGACAAGAGGGAGAACCAGAAATCCCGTGACTGGAGTCGCCAGAAGGCGCGATTGTTGCGGGAACGGGGATAGCCCGGTACAGGTAATTTGGATGACCGCCGCCTCGACCGGACGAGCCATGTTCCCACAGGCGGGTGGTGGTCCCCCGTCACAAGGACGTTTCGGCCTGACAGAGGTTTCACATGCCAGATGACGACAACAAGATGCTGGTTTCAACCGACTGGTTGCGGCACCGCCTGAATTCACCGGACATCCGGATTTTCGACGCGTCGTGGTACTTGCCTGCGGACGGGCGCGATCCACGTGCCGAGTACGAGGCTTCGCACATTCCCGGGGCGCGTTTTTTCGATATCGACGAGATCTCGGACTCGGATTCATCGCTCCCGCACATGGCGCCGCAACCGGAGAAATTCGCTTCGCGGATGCGATCGATGGGGGTTGGCGACGGGCACCAGATCATCGTCTACGATGGCGCCGGATTGTTTTCGGCAGCACGGGTCTGGTGGCTGTTCAGGCACATGGGCAAGACCGATGTTGCCGTTCTCGACGGCGGATTTCCCAAATGGGTCGCGGAAGGCCATCCCGTCGAAAACCTGGCTCCCCAGATCCAGAGCCGCCACATGACGGCGCGACGAAATGCCGCCCTGTTCAGCGACCTGCCGCACGTCCTTGCCACATGCAAAACCGGAGGCGCCCAGATTGTCGATGCCCGATCGCCGGACCGTTTCCGTGGCGAGGCCCCCGAACCCCGGCCGGGCCTCAGGCCCGGCCACATTCCCGGCTCCCGAAACGTCTACTTCAACGATTTGCTGAATCCCGACGGTACGCTCAAACCCGAAACCGAACTTCGAAAGATTTTCATTGACGGTGGGGTGGACTTGTCGCGTCCGGTCATCACGACCTGCGGCTCCGGAATCACTGCCGCGGTACTTTCGCTTGCCCTCGAAAAGCTCGGCCACCGCAGCCACTCGTTGTACGATGGCTCCTGGGCGGAGTGGGGCATGTCCGCCGACGTGCCAATCGAAACCGGGTGACCTGGCGGCACGCAACCGCCTGCCGGCGCAGTCGACAGCCAGGATTTCGGCATCATCGCGTACGTTCCTGAAGAATTCTGCGGGAGCAACTGGCGCAATCGTGCGGGTCCGGGCTCGATCAGGGAACATCCCGAATGCCGGTCGGTCCAATCCCTGGCGTTTTCCGTGGTGCGGCGGTCTGCTCGCAGGTAGACCTCCGTCGTTTCCACCGATAATGCCGAAATCAGCATTATCTCGGATTTTCGCGAAGCCGCTAGCGGGAAGACACGCCGTGCATTGTCCCCGGAAAGCCGGGCCCGCGAACGCTCCCAGGTCGTGTACGAATCACTCCGGGGGCCGCAGCCTTGGATACGAACGTTTTTCTTGCAGTCCTCGTGGCAGCTCTGCTGCATGCGGGTTGGAACAGCCTGGTAAAGGTCGGATCCGATCCGTTCTCGACGATATGCGTTGCCACGTTGGCGCAGGCGGCGATTGCGGTGCCTGTGCTCGTACTCGTGCCCGCTCCGGCCGTGGATGCAATTCCCTGGATCGTGGCGTCGGCCGTAATCCACACGGGTTACAAGGTGTTCCTGGTCAACGCCTACGAAAATGCCGATCTAAGCCAAGCCTATCCCCTGGCACGGGGAACGGCGCCGATTGCCGTATTCCTCGTGACCGTCATCTTTCTCGGCGCGGTGTTCAACCAGGTCGAGACCGTGGCAGTCCTGTCCATTTCGACCGGTGTCGTTCTCATGGCATTCAAGGGACAGTACGGGCGACCCATGAAACGCAGGTCCTTCGGATACGTGATCGGCACTGCCGTGTTGATTGCCAGCTACACGGTCGTCGACGGCGTAGGGGCGCGGATCGCCGGGACGCCATCGGGGTACATCATGTGGATGGTGATTGGCGACGCGATCGGGATGTTGGCGTTTGCCGTCCTGGTCGGGGGCCGCTCCGCGATCCCGGCGCTTTTGCCTGTATGGCGGACCGGACTCGGATCTGGTGCGATGTCACTTGTTTCATACTGGATCGCGGTCTGGGCTTTTACGATCGCACCGATCGCACTGGTCGCGGCACTGAGGGAAACCAGTATTCTCTTTGCAACATTCATAGCCGCGTTCCTGATCCGTGAACCGGTCGGTGCCTGGCGGTGGATCTCCATCGGTCTTATCGTTACCGGAGTCGTTCTCATGAGAATCTGATCCCGGACGCTTGGTCACATCGCCGGCCCGGGGATCTGACGCCCTGTGCAGTACTCCCGTCCAGATCGCAATCCGGTGCTCCCGCCACCTAGAAGTACTTCCATATGCAGGATCCGGAAAACCAGGGGGGACGCTCCAGGCGACGAAACGAAACGCCGCGAGACTTCCGGAAGGGTTGCCGGTCGGTGCATGAACCGGAACTCGCGTCCCCTGATGACGGACGCGCCCTCTGATCATCACGTGAATTGCCGGTTTGAACCCGGAGGTGTAGACATAACGAGACCGCGGCCCGTGCCGCGAACCCGGCCGGCCCCGGCCGACCGACCCATCCCGGGCGGACAATGATGCCCCCCGGGGGCATCGCAAGAGGAAAAAACGATGACAATGCAGAGATACATAATCGAGCGGGACATTCCGGATGTCGGAACACTGGAACGCGACGAACTGCGAGCGGCGGCCGCAAAGTCGAACGAGGTCCTGGCGGAGCTGTCGCCGGACATCCAGTGGGTGGAGAGCTTTGTCGCCGCCAACAAGACATTCTGTGTCTATCTTGCGAAGGATGAAGACATCATCCACAAGCACGCCGAAATCAGCGGATTCCCGGCAACGAAGGTCACTGCGATCTCGAAAATGATCGATCCCACGACATCCAGGGATGACTAGGGATCCTGCACCTCGCGTTGGGTGAATCGCTTCATTTTTCCGGCTCGCTGACCCGGTTTCGGTCGGTATTCCGGCAGCCACCGTTACTTGCCGGTTGCGTACACACCGACAACACTGAACTGGTCAACCGGTACGCGGGATGTTGCGGCAGTGTCGGTGCGAGTTGAATCCCACTTTTTTCGTCTTGAGTATCCATTTTTTGTTCCGGGTTGTCTTGCCTGTGTTTCTGACCGTGACCGGATTGATCGGCAAATGTCTGACGTGCAAGGCGTCGATCGCTGACAATGGATTGCCGTGCGGCGGAAAGTCATGAATGATGTGACGACGTATCATCGGCTTAGCCACGACAATGTCCAATTGCTTGACCTGGCAGAAGTATTCGACAACCCTGTCGATCCTGAGCAACTAGCCAAATTCCTGGCCGATGACGGGCACGAGCTGGTCTTTGCAACGTCAGGCAAGACGATTATCGGCTTCGCCTCGGGCTCAATGTTATTGCATCCCGATAAGGCGGCAGCTTTCTTCGTCAACGAGGTCGACGTTGCCCCAGAATATCAGCGCCAAGGCGTTGCTACGGCGCTTTGCAGGATGCTGATCGGCGTGGCGCGAGATCGGGGATGTCATGGCATTTGGCTTGCCACGGAGGAAGACAATATCGCTGCGCGCGCGCTCTTCCGTGGGCTTGGTGCACGGGAGACGGGCGCAGTCGTCGTTTACGACTGGGATGGCGCAATGGATGCGTGATCCGAAGGACATCGGCTTTGGGCTTGGAGACTGGCGCTGGATGCGTCGCACCACCGGTCAGACCAAGAGCTGATACGGCATCATTGACCGCCAATTGCAGACCAGGTCGACGCAACCAGGCTCGCCGCCATCGGCAGCATCGTGCGCCCGGAGGCGTCGGCGCCGCAGGAGGAAGGCCATCGGCCGGCAGGCCACCGAGCTCGACGCCTCGACCCGCGTTGCGCCGCGCGGCACGGACCCGTAGGCTGCCTGTGGCTGAAATGGACGTGGCCAGGGGGAAGCGTGGGAAATCCCGTTCGAGGGGTTGAAATCAAGCACGGATGCTCAGGGTAGGGAAATTTGGCGCGGACGCCCTGGCGCAGAATCCCGCGCGCGCGTTGGTTTTCGACATGTTTTCGAACAACCGACGTGTCATTCCCCCACTGCCGGGCGTGGCTGCCTGGCGCATCCTGATCGAGAAACAGGCCCCAGGCCTTCGCGCCCTTCCGGGTGTTGCGGTTGCCGCATAGCCTGATCCGGTTTGGCTGGTCGCCTTCGCCGCCCCTGACACGGGGAATGCGATGGTCAAGATGCAGGTCAAGGGCCCTGAGTCCGTCTGAATCGCAATACGGGTTGGCACAGCGTGTGCCGCGCGGATTCAGTCCCCTGCGCGGGTCTTCGTTGCGTTCATCGGGCCCGTAACCAACTGGCAAAACTGCACGCGACCGGAAACCGCGTGCCCCTTGTGTTCGGGCCTGCTGACCCGAACATATCCCCACGGCGCAGGAGCAGTTCCGTCGTGAACCTTTCGGTGCCCTTTGCATCGGCGAGGGCGGCGAATGACTTGAGGCCAAGCGGGATTGACCCGGACACACCAAACGGGCCTCGGGTCCGACTCCCAGCCCGCGGGGAGAGGTGGCACAGGCGCAAGGACTTGTACACGACCGGATCCACGCTTATGCGCGGACTCTGAAAGCAAGGCCGAAATTCCGAAAGGGCGCACCCATGCGACTCGGGATCATGATTGGCATCGCCGCAATGGCAATGGTCGTCGTTGCCTCGAATATCCTCGTTCAGTTCCTGTTTGGCGACTGGCTGACATGGGGTGCTTTCACCTACCCTGTCGCATTCCTTGTGACCGACCTGACCAATCGAACCTACGGTCCCCGCAGTGCACGAAAGGTGGTGTTTGTCGGATTCGTGGTCGGGATAGCCTGCTCATTCGCCGGAACAATGATCGAGGGCGAGTTCGGTCCATTGGTTACCCAGAGGATCGCGCTCGGATCAGGTATCGCGTTTCTTTCGGCCCAATTGCTCGATGTCCTGGTATTTGACCGGTTGCGTCACGGCCACTGGTGGCGTGCACCGCTGTTGTCGTCGCTCATGGGCTCGACACTTGACACCGCCCTGTTCTTCACGATCGCGTTTTCGGCCAGCCTGAGCATGCTGGAGCCCGCCAACGACGTATCATGGGCAGGCGAACTATTGCCGTTGATCGGATTCGGGCCGGTTGTTCCGCTCTGGGTGTCACTTGCGACGGCTGACCTCATGGTCAAACTGTCGATCGCCCTGGCCGCGCTCATTCCGTTTCGCCTCATCGCGAGGAATCTGCCGAACCCGGCAGTTTGACATTGCCGAGTTCCTCAGGCAGCCAGAGAACCGGATTTCCCGGGCATCGCGCTTTCCGACCGGTCGGTTCACATCGACGGAAATCTCTGCCAATCTCCAAGACCGCTGGAGACATTCATGATCAGGATCAATGATCATATCGTGCTTCCGGAATCGGAGATCGAAGAGACATTTCATCGCTCATCGGGACCTGGTGGGCAGAATGTCAACAAGGTCTCGACCGCGGTGGAATTGCGATTCCACGCAGGTGCGTCCCGGGTTTTGACGCCCGATCAAAAACACCGGCTGCGCAAAGTCGCCGGTCACAGGTGGAACAAGTCCGGGATCATCGTCCTGACGGCCAGCACGCATCGCTCGCAAGCGATGAACAGGAAACTCGTCCGCCGGAAACTCGCGGCACTCGTGAAAAAGGCGTTGTTCGTGCCAAGACCGAGACGGCGAACGAGGCCGTCGCGCGCGTCGGTCACACGCAGGCTTGATTCAAAGACAAGGCGAGGACAGGTCAAGGCCTTGCGCCGAACCCCGGGGGTTGAGACATAGCGATCCACCGACAGGCGAGCAGCCCTGCCGGAGTCGGGCATTGCACGGACAGCCGAGAAGGACACGATATGGAATCTCCGGAAGATCTTCTGAATCGGCGGCATCGGCTTCTCGGGCCCAACACGCCGACATTCTATCGCGAACCTGTCCATATCGTTCGCGGTCGTGGTGCGTGGCTCTGGGATCGGGATGGAAACCGTTATCTCGATTGTTACAACAATGTCCCGCACGTCGGACACTGCCACCCAAGGGTCGTTGCCGCCATCGCCGAGCAGGCGGCGCGCCTCAACACGCATACACGTTACCTTCACGCGGACATCCTCGACTATGTCGAACGCCTGAGCGAAAGGTTTGCCGATCCGCTCGCCTCCGCAATGCTTGTGTGTAGCGGATCGGAAGCCAACGACGTTGCACTTCGCATGGCACGGGCGACAACCGGCAAGACCGGGATTATCGCTACGGACAACACGTATCACGGGAACACCGACCTGGTCAGCCAACTCGGCTCGCGAACACCTCCGATCGGAGGGTACGCCCCCTGGGTGCGTCATGTGCCAAGCC
This sequence comes from Paracoccaceae bacterium, assembly GCA_963664045.2. Taxonomy (GTDB): domain Bacteria; phylum Pseudomonadota; class Alphaproteobacteria; order Rhodobacterales; family Rhodobacteraceae; genus JAPPHA01. The sequence continues at coordinate 525,921 of CAXXGT010000014.1, forward strand.
CGGTCGGAACGCGGACGGCTGATGGAGAAATTATCGCGGACGAATCCTCGCAATTTGCCGATTTTGTACGGTCCGCGATCGGGAGTCTCGAAGAGGACGGCCATGGCATTGCTGCCCTGATCGTCTGTCCATACTTCGCGAACGAGGGGTTTCCTGCCCTCGAAAAAGGATTCCTGGACGAAACCGTCGCACGGGTTCGCAAAGCCGGTGGACTTGTCATCGCCGATGAGGTCCAGCCCGGATTTGGCCGTCTCGGCAGCGATTTCTGGGGACATCAGCGTCTTGGTTTCCAGCCGGATATCGTGACGCTCGGAAAGCCGATGGCGAATGGACACCCCGTTGCGGGCGTCGTGACGAGCCCGGAAATCATGGCGGAATTCAGAAACGCGATTCCTTACTTCAACACCTTTGGCGGCAACCCGGTCGCGGTTGCGGCGGCCGCAGCAACTCTCGACGTTCTCGACCAGGAAGATCTCGTGCCACTTGCACAAGAGACGGGTCGCTACGCGTTGGATCGACTCAGTGCCATCGAGGCGTCGCACGGTGCAATTCGAGCAGCGCGTGGAGCCGGGCTGTTTCTGGGGGCGGAACTTGTCGATGTCCGCGGCGCGCCCGACAGGACGCTTGCGGGATTGCTTCCAGATGCAATGAAAAGAAACGGCGTCCTGCTGAATGTCACCGGACGCCATCGCAACATCCTCAAGATCAGGCCGCCGATGTCGATCGACACGTCCGGAATCGACATTCTCTGCGACACCCTCATTCGCGTTCTCGACGAATTGACCTGATCATGGCCGACCCTGGCTTCCAGGATGTTTCCGGACTCTGGGCGGAAGCTCGCGGCGCCTTGCCCGCCTTTCCACGGTGGACCCGGGTCGAGCGACTCCTGTCCGTCCGCGAGAACGCGATTTTCGAGGTCCATGGAGAGGGCCGGAGGCGAGGCGTGCTCAGGTTGCACCGGACGGGTTACCAGGATGCGCGGTCCATCAACTCGGAAATGCTCTGGCTGCAATACCTGTCCAACCAGGGATTCCCCGTCCCGGCCCCGTTCTGCGCCGAAGGCGACCGACTGGTACTCACAACCGCAACGGGCCGTCATGCGACCTTGCTCGGCTGGGTCTCGGGGTACCATCCCGGTTCCGCCGGAGACCCCGCGCCGATCGGACATCGTTACCGTGAAATCGGTGCCGCGCTGGCGCAGCTTCACAATGCGACTGACGGGTTTCGGCCACCTGCCGGTTTTGTCCGGCCTTCCTGGGACATCGACGGATTCCTCGGCGAGGAGCCGCTTTGGGGCCGGTTCTGGGAACACTCGGGCTTGACCATGGTCGACGCCAGATTGATGCAGGAGGTTCGGGAGGCAGCCCGCAGAGACTTGGAGAGATTTCTCCAGGATGGCGCCGACTTCGGCCTCATCCACGCCGACCCGCTTCCCGACAACATTTTCATATCCAGGTCAGGGCCCGTGATCATCGACTACGATGATTCAGGCTACGGTTTCCGCATGTACGACCTTGCCGTTGCAACGTACCGGCAAATTGACGAGCCCGGCCACGAAGGGCTTTCGGAATGCCTCGTCGCCGGTTACCGGGAACACCGCGAATTGCCCGACGGACACTGGGAAACGCTGACCCTGTTCCACCTTCTTCGCAGCCTCGCATGCCTCGGCTGGGTCGAACCGCGCCAGGACTTCCCCGGGAGCCGGGAACGCCTTCACCGTTACGTGGAGACGGCGCGTGCCGCATCCATGCGTTACCTGGAAACGAGTCGGTCCTCGTGATCGCCGGGGAGCGGAACGGAAAGCCTGTCCCGGCCCGGGTTACGGCTTCCCGGATTCGCATTGACGGCCGGTCCCTCCGAACCGACGCGGAACGATCCTTGCCGGAATAGCCAGGGCAGATTTCCATTCCGCCCGGACGGCCAATGTTCAGCTGGCCAATCGGTAGCCCCCTGCCTCGGTTATCAACAGGCTGGGATTCCTTGGATCGACCTCGATTTTCTGGCGCAACCGGTAGATATGCGTCTCAAGCGTATGGGTCGACTTCGTCTTGTATTTCCAGACATCGGAAAGCAGGGAATCCCGGGAGACGACGCTGCCATCCGCACGATACAGCCGCTTGAGAATACTGGTTTCCTTTTCCGTCAGATTGACCCGCCGGTCGTCATTGTCGGACAGGGTCTTCTGCGAGGGCTTGAACGAATAATGGCCGATCGTGAAGACGGCATCATCGGAGAACTCGTGCTGACGAAGTTGCGCCCTGATTCGGGCAAGCAGGACGGAAATCTTGAATGGCTTCATCACGTAGTCGTTGGCACCTGCATCCAGCCCGACGATGGTGGCATCGTCGGTGATGTGTTTTCCGGTCATCATGATGATCGGGCAGGTCATCCCCTGTTTTCGAAGCGTCCGGCAAAGGTCCCGCCCGTCGCCGTCCGGCAGGTCGACGTCGAGAATCGCGAGATCGATCGTGGATTGTTCGGCTCGTGCGCGGGCCTGGGCGCTGTTTTCGGCTTCAATGACCTCGTAGTCTCCGGTCGCGATCAGCTGTTCCGACAGGACGTCGCGGAAATCCGCTTCGTCGTCGACGAGAAGTATCAGTCTGTCACCTTTCATGGCCGTTGCTCTCCTGATGGGTTGCGTTCATGAACATATTGGCACGGTTGGCATGCCGGAAAAGCTTCGGTCACGGAGATGTGTCGTCATCAGGGGATTTGTTTCAACTTCGGCGTCCGCAAGCTATATTCCCGCCCCAAATGGTAACAGTTCTCAAACATCCAGGCGTCGCAAAACTCGGTCTGACGACAGGCCAGAGAATCGCACGTATTCACGCCGACCTGAGAATGGGTGCGCCAATCGTTATTCGTGAAAACGGGATTGCCCATCTTGTAGCCGCCGTCGAGACAGCGGAATCCGACTTGATCAGCCAGTTCCGCGCTATCGCGGGAGACGGAACCATCCACGTCGCGGTTACGGTCCGAAGAGCCCGGACGCTGGCCGCAAGGGCTTACGACGGCGACCTCGCCCGCCTGATTGTCCCGGCCGAGGCCGATATGGGCTGGATTCGATCCATAGCCGATCCATCCCGGGATCTTGAAACTCCCATGAAAGGGCCGTTCAGGAGCCTCAGGGGAGGATCGCCGACCGTCGCCAGGGCCGCGATCCGGCAGTGCAAGCAGTCGCGTCTTCTGCCCGCGGCGGTCATCTCTCCTGTCCCGGACCACGTATCGTTGCCGGACGAATTGACGGCCGAGTCCTGCGAGCTCCTTTGCCATGACGAGAGGCGAACCTTTCATCTACAGGAGGTGGCGCGCGGGAATGTCCCCTTGAAAGTCTCCTCGAGGTCAAGAGTCCATGTCTTCCGGCCATCAGACGGGGGAGAAGAGCATTACGCGATCGAAATAGGCGATCCCGACCGCGATGCACCGGTTCTCACGCGGCTCCATTCGGCCTGTTTCACCGGAGACCTGCTCGATTCCCTGAAATGCGATTGCGGGTACCAGCTCCGTACTGCGCTAAGCGAAATGGGCGAACTCGGGGCCGGTGTCCTTTTGTACCTGAACCAGGAAGGCCGCGGAATCGGGCTCGCCAACAAGCTGCGGGCATACACGCTCCAGGACCAGGGTTATGATACGGTCGATGCAAACCACAGGCTCGGCTTCGAGGATGATGAAAGGGACTTCCGCCTTGGCGCCGAAATGCTGCAAATGCTTGGCTTCGGGTCAGTTCGCCTGATGACAAACAATCCCGCAAAAGTCGACTTCATGCGCCGCAGCGGAATTGCCGTCGAGGAAAGAGTTCCGCTCATCGTCGAAAGGACCCGGCTGAACGCCGAATATCTCGATACAAAGGCCCGACGGAGCGGACACCTGCTGTGAAGCCGGGGCCCACGGACCTCGTGGTCACCCCCTGGCGCGCGCGGTTCCGTGGCCGTCACCTGCCCTGTGCGACGGGCTGCGCGGGGATCGGAGAGAAGACCCGCGAAGGCGACGGCCTGAGTCCTGCCGGCCGTTTTCGAATTGTCGCCATCATGTATCGGCCCGACAGGGTCAGTCTGCATGTTCCCCGGCATTTCCGGTGCCGTTCCGGGATGCCTGATCTGCGGTGGTCCATGGCCACGCCCCGCTCGAAGGTCACGTCGACCCGGGTTCGCAAGACCGGGCCCGGCGACACCTGGTCGGACGATCCCGCGGATCCCGCCTACAATCGTCACGTTTCGGTCGTTGACGGATCGAAATATCCGTACGGTCACGAACGGCTTTGGCGCGCCGACTCGATGTATGACCTGATCGCCGTTCTCGATTTCAATCTGCAGGATCCCGTGCCGGGTCACGGCAGCGCGATCTTTCTCCATGCCTGGCGCGGTCCACGCTGCCCGACCGCCGGATGTATCGCGTTTCCCAAAGAGATCCTCGCGGAGATCATTGAATCATGGCTGCCGCACTCGCGGGTGTTCATTCACCGGTAGGGACGTTGTCCGAAGACCGCGGATCCGACCCTGACATGGGTCGCTCCGAACGCGATTGCGGTCTCGAAGTCACTGCTCATCCCCATCGAGAGGTTTTCCAACCCGTTTCGAAGCGCGATTTTCCTGAGCAGGGCAAAATGAAGCGACGGTTCTTCCCGGGCCGGGGGGATCACCATCAACCCGGTAACCGGCAGGTCGATGCCCCGGCAGTAACGGATAAACTCATCGGCTTCGGCCGGCGGAACCCCCGATTTTTGCGGCTCTTCGCCGGTATTGACCTGCACGAACAGTTCCGGCGCCCGGCCGAGTGACTGGATGCCGCGTGCGAGCTTGTCGGCGAGGCTGACCCGGTCGACCGAATGGATCGCATCGAACAGTTTCAGCGCCTGCCGAACCTTGTTCGTCTGCAACGGTCCAACCATGTGGAGCGAGATGTCACCATGTCGTTCCCGGAACGGCGGCCACCGCTCCATCGCTTCCTGAACCCTGTTTTCGCCAAAAAGCCGATGGCCAGCCGCAAGGACTGCTGCGACCCGTTTCCCGGTTTGCAATTTGGAAACCGTGACAAGCCGTACGGAGTTCCTTGGCCGGCCAGCCCGCTGTTCGGCCGCGTTGATCGCCGCATAGGTCGATTCGAGGCTCATCGGTTCGCATCTTCCATGTCGCTGACCGGGAAAGATTGCGCGCACGTCGGGCGGGCCGCAGGGGCTCGGCGATTCGTGATCGAAGGCACGCCCAAACCGGACTGCGTGCCGGGCGCATCAACCGGTCGGGACGACATCAAGAACCGGACTCCGGCGGCGCCGGCCTCGCCAACGGAATTGCCCCGAGCCCTGTAACCGATTGGCGGTTCTCCGTGTTTCTTGAATTGATCAGGTCATGCTGCATCGGCCAGTATCCTTTTCAGCGTACGGTAGGTGTCGCCGATCGACGTGACCTTGTGGCAGGTATCGACCCGCTGATCGAGTTGCATCGCCAAAGGGTAGTCATTGCCGCCCGGATGGCAATTGTCCCCGAAAAACACGATCCTTGCAAACCCGGCATGAGAATACCCTGTTCGGGAACAATGGAACGGGTCCTTCAGAAACCGATAGACACGCCCCTTGTCACTCCCGGGCTCGACCAGATCGATGCCTGTTTCGCCGGCGACCTGTGCCGAAACGACGTCGCCGAACTGACGATTGATCAGTTCCGCAATTCTCTCCCGCTCGCCATTCGCCTGATCCCACGCAACGTACTTTCGGCGCTCGGAGAGATCCGCATTTCTGCCGACAACCGAGAAGTTCACCAATCCGGCACGGCGGTCGATGTGACGCCCGGTTCTCAGCGGGAACCCGCTCCCGGCGAGGAGGTCTTGCAGGAAATCGGCCAGTTCCCCCGTCAAATCGAACGACGATTGAAAAACCGGCAATCCGCCGACGCGAAAACTGTTGCCGGTGCAATTGAATACCCCCCTGACGGGCCCGAAGACGAGGTCACCAATCTGCCACCTGGTCTTTTCGAATTCGGATCCCGAAACCAGGTAGGTTGGCATGGCCTCGCTGAATCTCAGCAGCGTCTCGCGGTTATCATCCGTCAGTTGCAGACTGCTGGCAACGAGGGTCCCGTCGACATCGAAGACAAAGGCTGTTTCGGGTTCGTCCATGCGATTCACCGTCATCTGGCTGACATTTTCCTGACCGGGCAGGAACAAGGCCCGGCAATCGCGATCACGTCATGGATCCGCACATGGCCTGCCGTATTGGCCCGGCGGGGAACACTCGAAACTCGAAATTCCGAAGGTAGTATCCGAAATACCCCACAGGGAAAGGGGACTTTCGCACTCCGATAACCGCGCACCGGTGACCGTTGATCTGCCTGGAGCAAGGACGGGCGCATTCCCTTGCCGGGATAGAACCGCCCGGTCCGCACCAGGTTGCCGGTCGCGGCCGTCGGAATGGTATCCGCCTTCGGGTGAATACTTGCCCTGGAGCAGGCCGGTCTGGAGAAAGGTCGACCGTCCAGAAAACTGAATGGCGATCACCTTCAGCAGGACGCCGAAGTTTCCGAACTTGAGACATCAATCCGCCGCGCCACATCCCTGGTACGGCGTTCCGTCCTTGTGTGTAAACTGCCACTTTCCCCCGTTGCCCATGACAGCCTGGAGGTCGTCCCTCGGATACGTCGCTGCATCGCCCGAGGTCCGGTCGCCGATTTCCAGAATCACGACGTCCTGCCTGGTCCGATTGACCAGGTGATGTGCATCGCCGCCGGCGGGAAAACCCATGCACATGCCGGGTGCGAGGACGGTCTCGTCCGTCTCGGTCACGAGCGTCGGTTCCCCTTCAAGGACCAGGATCATCTCGTCCTGCCTGCTATGGGCGTGCATCAGTGCCGACTCACCGCCAGGCGCCAGCCTGGTCAGGTTCACCCCGAAATTCTTCAGGCCGAAAAAGTCTCCGAGCGGTTTCTTCCCGCGTTTGCTCATGCGGCTGGCAAACGGCTCAGGGTAGCTGGACGGCCTCGTTCGCGCCGGAACATTTTCAGCGAATATCGCAGCTGATTGCTTGCGGTCCCCCATGACGTGCTCCCTTCGCAACAGGATTCGGTTCGTGTTTCGTGGACGCGGTAATGCAACCCGGCCTGTCAGGGTGGATGCACGGGAAGCGAGAACCGGTTCTCCTGCCTGAATGACGACGCCAATTTTCCCGAACGCCGTCCGTCCTGCCAGGACCGGAGGATTCCGTTTGCCCTGGAATCGGGTTGCCGTCCCGGTCGAATCACCTCGCTTGCCCAAATCCCGGTTTAGGCGCCATCCACGCGATCCGCAGGAGCACCCGCTCGACAACCGCTGAATCGGGACCCCGGTTTGTCGACCTGAGCGCGAGGCAGACGTCAAACAGTTCACGCAGCGGCGCCTCGAGTCGCTCCTCACCCCAGCGACGGACCTGGCTCGCCATTCGCTCACGGGTAGGGCCAAACACCGGGGGGCGCAGTTTCAGAAAGGCGGCGTCGAGGCGCCCTTCATGCAGGGCGACCTTCTGGAGCGACCGAAAGTACGTGTAGGCCGACTGGCAAACCGAATCGGCCGAAACACCCTGTGCATACAGGCGCTGCAACGGAACGACCACATCCGACGGCCTGCCCTCCGCGACCGCGAACAACACGTCCTCCATCCCTGCGAGCCGTGCATCCGGTGCGAGTATCTCGATGTCACGCGGGGTCACCGGTTGCTGCCGCCCCATCGCGTACAACGCGAGCTTTTCAAGCGTATTTCGTATTTCCGATGCCGTCTGAAAGGCGGACGACTGGACCAGGTGCCCGATGCTCTCTGGAGGCAACGCCGTGAGCCCCGCCTCGGACGCCATCGCCTCGATGGTCACCTTGTCGAGCGGCTCATCATAGACCCCGATTGCGACAGAGGCCTTGTCCCCTTCGAACAGTTTCCTTACCTTTGATCGCGTCGAAAGTGCGCCCGCGGTCACAATCAGAAAGGCGTCTCCCTCATTTCGAGCGGACAACGCCCGAGCCAACTGCTTGTGCACGGCATCGGTCGCCCCTTCAACCACCACCAGGCGCGGCCCGGGAAAGAATCCCACGGCCTTGAGGCTGTCGACAACGGCACCCGGCTTTTTGGTGACTTGCGCTGCCTGCAACACGGTCAATCTCAAATCGTGCGCTCCATCCGGGCCAACCAGGCGCTTTGCCAGGTCGATCCGCCTGTCGGTCACGCGAACGGAATTAGCGCCGTGCAGGAGAACGCAGCCGAACCGGTTCCCGGGGTTTGCCAGATACGTACGGGCTTGTGCGCCCTTTAGAATCATCCCGGCCAACTCGCGTAGGTCAACTCGATTCGATTGGCAATCAGGTCGGCCAACGACCGCGCAAGCCGGAATTCGGCATCGTCCGCCGCAACTTGCGTCGGATATGTTTCCGCCGTGCCGCCGTACGCGGCTCTGGACCCGACCTCTCCGGTATGAACCGTCTTTCCGGAAGAATTGTCGACGACGCTGTATCTTGCTGTCCCCATCAGGCTGTTTCGGGAAAACCGCCCTCCGACTTCAAGCGCCAGACGTGTCTCCTTGGTGTCGACATCGAAACGCAATGTGTATCTCGCCTCCCTGGATGCGTGGCCGATCCTGTCCACCAGGCGCTCACGCAACTCGAAATCACGTCGGCCCAGGCCAGGTTCAACCCAGACCTGCCGCTGGAATCCCGGCGCATCAGGCCCCGGACCATAAACCGGCTGAAACCCGCAAGCTCCAAGAAGGAGCAAAGCGGCCAGAGCCAAGACGAATTTCGCGTCAGACAACCACATTGACGATCCTGTCCGGAACAACGACCAGGCGCTTGGGATTCCGGCCACCCAGAGCATTCCGGACCGGGCCAAGTTCCAGAACCAACGCCTCGACTTCGTCTCTTTTCAATCCCTTGGCTACCCGGATCTCTGCGCGCCGTTTTCCGTTCACCTGAACCGGCAACACGACCGTGTCCTCGACAAGCATGTCCGGGTCAGCCACTGGCCACGGGCTCGAGACCACCAGGCCATCGCCGCCAGCCATTTCCCAGATTTCTTCCGCAAGGTGCGGCGTGATCGGTTGCATCAGCTGCGCCAGGACCTTGATCGCCTCGACCTTTCTGGCAGGTTCCGCCGTCGACCGGGCGAGAGTTGACGTGAACTCGTAAAGCGCAGCGACGGACTTGTTGAACGAAAAACTATCAAGGTCATTCGTAACGCTGTCGATCGTCCGATGCATCGCCTTGACCAGATTCGCATTTTCCTCATCCCGGCTTGCCCGGTCTCCCGTCGCATCCAGCTGCGCGACCGTTGAGCTGACCAGGCGCCACACGCGTTGCAAGTGCCGGGAAGCGGCCTCAATTCCACTCGTGGTCCATTCGACGTCCCGGTCAGGCGGACTGTCGGAAAGAATGAACCAGCGTGCGGTGTCTGCACCGAACCTTTCGATTATATCCTGGGGATCAATGACATTCTTCTTGGATTTCGACATCTTGACCGAAGGGCCGACCGTGACCGAACCACCGTCCCGCGTTTCAAGACAACCCCCCGTGCACGGGCGGACATCTTCAGGAGACAACCAGCGGCCTTCGCTGTCCTTGTACGTCTCGTGACAAACCATGCCCTGGGTAAACAGCGCCGTGAACGGCTCGCCTGCCGACTCGGGCAGATGTCCGGTCAGGTGCATCGCGCGGGTAAAGAACCGCGAATAGAGAAGGTGCAGGATCGCGTGTTCGACACCGCCAATGTACTGGTCGACGTTCATCCAGTATTCGACGTCTTCCCGGACCGTCGGCGTTCGGGCCCGAGGCGCCGTGAAACGCACGAAATACCAGCTGGAATCGACGAACGTGTCCATCGTGTCAGTCTCTCGCTGCGCCATCCGGCCGCAGGCCGGGCACGGAACATTTCGCCAGCGGTCGTGTTTTTCGAGAGGATTGCCGCGTCCGTCGAAACGTACATCATTTGGCAAGATGACCGGGAGATTCTCCTTTTTCTCGGCGACCACGCCGCAATCCTCGCAATGAATGACCGGGATCGGGCATCCCCAGTACCGTTGTCGCGAGACCCCCCAGTCCCTCAGGCGATACATGACCTTTCCCTCGCCTGATCCGGATTCCTCGAATTTCCGAATGATTTCGGCCTTTGCCTCCTCGATCTCGAGGCCGTTCAGGAACCCGGAATTGATCATTCTCCCTGGTCCGAGGTAGGGCTCTTCGCCGATTTCGTAGGCGGCCGGATCGCCGTCAGGCGGACACACGACGGCAACCACGTCGAGGCCGTATTTGCGGGCGAATTCGAGGTCGCGTTGATCATGGGCCGGACAACCGAATATCGCACCCGTTCCGTAGCCCATGAGTACGAAATTCGTTATGAAAACCGGCAGATCCACGCCATCGAGAAACGGATGGACGACCCGGATTCCAGTGTCGAGTCCCGTCTTTTCGGCTTTTTCGATATCCTCTTCCGAAACTGCCCCACGCCTGCACTCCTCGTTGAATGCAGCCACTTCCAGATCAGATTCAAGAAGCCTGGCCAACGGGTGGTCAAAGGAAACCGCGGCGAAACTCGCGCCGAAAAGGGTGTCCGGGCGAGTCGTGAAGACCTCCAGGTGCTCGAATCCAACTGGTGCATCGACGGTCTGGAAACGAAACTGGAGGCCCGAACTCTTGCCGATCCAGTTACGCTGCATGACCCGTACCTTTTCGGGCCAGTCGACGAGGTCGTCGATCGATGCAAGCAATTCCTCCGCAAAGTCGGAAATTCGAAAAAACCACTGGGTGAGTTCCCGGCGTTCAACCAGGGCTCCCGACCGCCAGCCCCTTCCATTTTCGACCTGTTCATTCGCGAGAACCGTATTTTCGACCGGATCCCAGTTCACGGTGGCACTCTTGCGGTAAGCGAGCCCCATTTCCATCATGTCGATGAACATGGACTGCTGCTGTCCGTAATACTCCGGATCGCAGGTCGCGAACTCACGGGACCAGTCGATTGAAAGCCCGAGCGGCTTCAACTGGGCCCGCATGTCATCGATGTTCTGGTACGTCCACTCTCCGGGATGCACGCCCTTCTCCATGGCGGCGTTCTCGGCTGGCAGCCCGAAGGCGTCCCAGCCCATGGGGTGAAGGACCGAGTGTCCGGTTACGGACTTGTAGCGGGCGACAACGTCCCCCATCGCGTAGTTTCGGACGTGCCCCATGTGGATCCGCCCGGACGGATAGGGAAACATCTCCAGGACGTAGTATTTCGGGCATCCAGGCCTGGGATGGGCCTCGAAAACACCTGAATCGTCCCAGGCTGTCTGCCACTTGGTCTCGATTTCAACAGGATTGTACCTCGACATGATCTTTTCCGGTTGCGAATGATGACCGTTGGTGCTCGTGTTCTTCATCGAGAACGGAAGCGTCTCGCCCTGACCCGGATTCTGGCGTCAAGATCTACCTTAACCATTTTCCGGGTTTTGACGATTCCACGGTCGAAAGTCAGGATTTCAGGTCGAGCGCGCCGGATCTTCCCGCCATAGCTGGCGTGCACGAGTCAGTATCGCGTTTTCGACTTCGCGTACGGTCGCTGCGCTTGCCGATCCTTGCCGGGTCTGGATGGCAACCTTCAGCGAACGAGCATCCAGTGCCGCATCCGATACGAAGACCGTCACCTTGTAATCGCTGTTCGAGCCGGGCGCACGTCCCCAATCGTAGATCATCGTACCGAAGAATGGATCCGCCGATTCCAGCGGAAGAAAACTGAGGGTCTCCAGCGCGGCGCGCCAAATGTACTTGTTTACCGCAACGCCGGACTCCGGCTCCTGGGAATCGAAAAGGTCCCAGATCGTCTCGCGCTCTTCTCCCCTGAAGCCTTCAGGAGCGTTTTGACGCTGAGCTTCTGCCGCTTCACGAGACTGCGCATTGCTCCGTTCGCCACCTGACCCGCAACCAGCAAGAATTGCAGTACAGAGCACCACCAATGTCAGCTGCTTATGCATAGCCTGTCCCAAGCTCCGGAAGCGTGATTGAGACTGTCTAGTAACCTTTCAGGTATACGTAAACAAGTTAATTGGAACGACGTGAGTCCGCTGAATCCGTTGCTCGTTTGACATTTCGCATCCTTGTCCATAGCGTGAATTCCGGGCGGGCCCGTAGCTCAGTTGGTAGAGCAGCTGACTCTTAATCAGTAGGTCACAGGTTCGAATCCTGTCGGGCCCACCAGGTTCCCCAATTTGACGGAATGGAAACCGCTCGCCTCTCCTGAACGAGTTTTCGGCATATTCCGGATCTCTGCGACGGCCTTCCTCGCGCAGGATATCGGGCGGTACAGGTGATCTTGATCGCAGCGTGCCGAGAATGAACGCGGCACCGCTTGCGGACGAAGAGTCGGCCCTGCGGCACATCTGCGTTGGCATGAACGGGTCGATAAGGTGCCCGACAAGCCATGAAAGCCCTACCGCAGCTCTGTCCGCCTCACCCGCTGCGCAAATGCGGCATGGAGAAACGGTTCGACCAACTCCCCAGCACGATCACCGGTCATTCCAGCCTCGACAACCTGCTGCTGCGACCAACGAAGAACAAGACCGAAGTTCCGCACATGCTCGACTATCCGCAAACGCAACGACATGCCAATTCGGCACATTCCGGATACCGGAAGGTGCACATCATGACATGGGTTTGGTGAGGTGAAATCGCAGCATGAAGAAGAAGCAAGCCATCAAGCAATCCGTCGCAATCGGTCGTTTTGTCCCAAGACCTTTGGGCAAAGGCAAGGCAGAGAAATTCTCAAGGGTTTAAGGTACGACCTTCAGCCGAAAGTCGGCAGAGACGCTCTCGGACCTTGAAAGGCGCGGGTCGAAGGGCGATGCATCGCGCTCGGCCGTCAGCGGATCTTTCATCAAGAAAAGCAGGTAAAATGTCGCTGCCACGCGACGGACGACCCTCTTTGCCATCCCGGCACCCAAGTTCCCGCGAGCAAGGCCGGTTTGACAGACCAGGTCCAGCTTGACCAATTCGAGTTGCTGATGTTTCTGACCCGATCGGAGGAACCGTTACGCGCGGGCGACCCCGATGCGCGCACCATAAGGCGATCCACCGGTTCGCCGGGGAAACGCGCACCCGAACATCATTCCATGCCAGGTCTTCGAAGTGGCCGACGGTCATGGTAGTGTTGCCACCGGAAACGTCCTCGAGTTTGAGAGGTTCTGTCATGCCGTCGGCACGCCGCATCTGGACTCCGGTCATCAGTTCTCGACCAGCGAGAGCCAAACGCGCCACCGCCTGACGTTCGTAACGAAGATCGCTTCCCTGGTGCGAATCATCCTCAAGGAAAGATGCTGGAAATCACGGACTCCCGTTCGATTTCTGCCGATCCGGTCCTCACGCCACTGGAGGATTTTGCCTCCGTCCAGGCCTCGGCGAGGGACATGAAAGTCGCCCTTCCGCATGTGGCGGCTGGCGGCGGAACGGTCAATTTTGCTGGCTGCCCGCTGAAGGTGGTCTTGACACCCGTGACCTACCACCGCGCGCCACCAACTTGTGATACCGATACCGACTGCACGATACGCCACGTCCCTGGAGACGTGGCGCACACGAGTGCTCACGCCCCAGGAGTCCCGGGAGAGTCGAAATGTTCCAATTGACGGATGATCAGCGCAGAATACAGCATGCCGCGCGCCAGCTTGCGGAGTCGGAGATCTGCAAGCACGCGGGCGAAATCGACAGAACCGAAGAATATCCCTGGGGAAACGTCGCGAAACTGACATCCGCCGGCTTCATGGGGATGACGATTCCGCGCGAGTATGGCGGCCAAGGCCTGCACTGCATGGATGTCCTTCTTGTCATCGAGCAAATGGCGCGCGCCTGCGGTGTGACCGGCCGCATCGTTGTCGAGGCGAACATGGGTGCCCTGGGAGCAATCATGGCATATGGCACGGACAAACAGAAACGGCGCTGTGCTCCGCTTGTGCTTGACGGCGACAAGCCCGCGATCTGCATCACTGAACCCGGTGCCGGAAGCGCCGCGACCGAGATGACGACGACTGCCGTGAAGGCAGGGGATCGGTATGTCGTGAACGGCACCAAACACTGGATCACCGGCGGCGGCGTGTCCCGGGTCCACCTTATTTTCGCGCAAGTCGTGGAAGGCGGGGAAAGGAAGGGAAGCGGCGGTTTTATCGCCGTTCGCGGCGAGGACGCCGGCCTGAAGACCGGACGTCGGGAACCGGCCATGGGACTCAGGGGAATCCCTGAAACCGAAGTGATACTCGAAGACCTCGAAGTCCCTGATGACATGGTCCTCCGGCTCGCGGACGGATTTCGGCGGGGATTTGCAGGCCTGATGAAAGCATACAATGGCCAGCGACTTGGCGCGGCGATGGTCGCCCACGGAATCGCCAGCGGTGCCTACGAAGCCGCCCTCTCGCATGCGAAAACACGCGAACAGTTCGGACGGCCGATTGCCGAGTTCCAGGGCATCCAGTGGATGCTCGCGGACATGGCAACAGCCCTGTCCGCTTCACAGGCCGTAATTTACAAGGCCGGCTGGAACGCCGGCTCGGGGTTTCCCGACATGATGGAAGCGGCACAGGCGAAGATCCTTGCCTCGGAGACGGCGATCAAGGTCACCAACGATGCACTCCAAATACACGGTGCCGCCGGTTACTCGCGAAACCTGCCCGTTGAACGCATGGTTCGCGATGCCAGGATGTTCACGATCGGTGGCGGCACGGCCCAAATTCTTCGCAACCTTGTCGCCAGTTCGATTTTAAAATTAACATCTTCCCCGCCCTGAAGGGCGAGGATTTCCAGGAGGACTAGGCCACTTGGACAGTTCGCGCTTCATCACCTGCCCGACGGCTCGGCTCCACGCCCGGAGTGTTCCCCCGGTTGAGAATGTTGACCGCTGCGTTGCGGTCGGCATTGTCCCGGTGCCCGCACGCGGTGCAGACGAAGACAGCTTGGCTTTCGCGGCTCCGTCCGTCCACGGTCCCGCAGGACGCGCAGGTCTGGGAGGTGTACGACGGGTCGACCTTCACGAACCGTGCCGCCTTGTAGGCAAGCATGGTCTGGATCCGGTGCCAACCGACGTTCAGGATTGCGCGGTTCAACCCGCGCTTTTGGGCAACGTTCCGGCCCGGTTCATCGACCGTGCCTCGTGCGGAAGCCGTCATGTTCTTCGTGCGCAGTCTCTCGACCACAACGCCACCGTAGCGGCGGGTAATGTCCGTGGTGGCCTCGTGCGCCCAGTGCTTGCGCGCCCGCGCCTGACGGGCCTTGAGCCCGGCGGCCCACTTCTGTGCCTTGACCCACCGGCGCGACCCGCGCCTGCGGCGGCTGGCAATTCCCTGGGCCATCCGGATCAGGCGCTCGTGGCGATCGACCTCCTGCGGCAACATGTACGGCGTACCGTCGGACAGCATCAGCGGGACGGCCACGCCACGGTCGACGCCGACGGTCATTCCGTTGTCAGGCAGTGCGACATCGCGCATGCAGCCGATGCTGATCTGCCAGCCGAGAGCCGTGCGGGTGACACGCGCCTCGCGGATGCTGCCCTCGATGGCACGGTTGTCGCGCAGCTTGACCCAGCCGATCTTCGGCAGCTTCACACGCGCCCAGCGCCTGCTCAGCTTTTCAACGCGGATTTCGCGGCCGGCAAAGCCGAACGCTTCGTTCACGCCCTTTCTCTTTGGCCTGGGATAGCCGCCAAGACCCTTCCACGCCCGGCGGTAGGCCTCGTCGAGCGCCTTCAGCGTGCGTTGCATCGGTGTCACGTGAACGGCACGGACAAAGTCGAACTCGGCGCGCAGCGCGGTCAGTTCACGCGCCTGTGTCACGTAGTTGAGGTTGTTGCCTGTTCTGGCCTGGTAGTTCCGCCAATGGTTGCGGCGTTGCTCGAGCGCAAGGTTCCAGACGAGGCGGCAGACGCCGGCGAACTGCGCCATCATGTCTTCCTGCTCTTGCGTGGGGCGGAGCGCGTATGTGTAGCCGCGGAAAATCATATTAAGCTATATATACACTGGATAAGCCGATGTCAAGCAACAAGCAAGGAATCGCACTTTCCTCCCCGGCCTGAACGCCGAGGTTTCCAGCGCGAAAAGTTGATGAACCTCCCGCAAACACGGCACTCTTGAATTCAGGGAATCCTTCCCGAGTCAACTGTGATTTCGGTGTCGGACCCGACATGTGAATCAATGGGAACAGCCGCATTTTGACTCGGCGTCAAGTCGGAGTTCACTTGCCGCCGAAAAGCTCCATCTGGCAGACCCAAATTCCGGGAACGGTCCCGGACCTGATGGATGGCGGCGTGTTGGCCCTAAAGATGCCCGGCATTTGGGCCAAGACCGGCGTGGAGGGAACCGGTCGCGTAGCCCTGGTTGGCGACGGCCCGGCCTCATATCATCCGCCGCAAAGTACCGATTCCATCCAAAAACTGGTGCTTGACGGCCGCGCCGGCATGCCCGCCAACCAGGAAAAGCAGCCCGTAACTTGCGTAGTAGTGGACCAGTTCGGACCAGTCCCGAACGGAATCGCTCACCGGAATTATGGCCGGAATGCTCACACTTCCGAAAATCACGAACCCAGACCCGGCCGATGTCGTCAAAAGATAGCCCGAGGCAGGAATCACAATCATCATGCACAAAAGCAATCCATGCATCGCATGGGCTGCCAGCCGTTGCCAGCGAGGGATCCGTTCCTGGATCGCGGGAGACGGCGAGACGACTTTCCAGGCAACGAATGCAAGCGCGATTCCGACCGTCACCATGCCAAACGATCTGTGCAGCGTCAGCGCCAATCCATAGAATGGGTCATAATAATCCAGCCCGACCATCCACCAGCCGAGCCAGATCAAGCCAATCATCAAGAATGCGCCAAGCCAGTGCAGGAACTTGCTCACCAGACCGTAGCGAGAGGGTGTATTCCTGATCATTTCGCCCTTGGATATTCTCGCAGAGCCTACTGCCGGATCGCTTCAATATTCATGTCAATGATGACTGCACCGGAAACAGGACCCATTCTGCGCCCATCGTTGAATTCGGTCGGATCAAGCGCATACTGACCTTCAAATCCAGCCCGGTATCCACCCCACGGATCTTGTCCCTCGCCGGTCAGCTTGACTTCGAACGAGATATTCCTGGTCGTGCCGAGGAACGTGAGATCACCTGAAAGCACACCCCCTGACCGGTCACCTTCAAAACCGGTACTGACAAAGGTAGCCGTCGGATACTCATCGACATTCAGAAACCCGCTGCCGCGCAAGTGCCTGTCACGTTCGGCGTGATTGGAATCAACGCTTGCCATATCGATTTCAAATTCGATCGATTGCGCTTCGGGACCGGCTTCGGGATCATAGGTCATGCTCCCGTCAAACTGGTTGAATCGGCCGACAAGCCAACTGATTCCGATGTGCAATGTTTGAAACTGAATGAATGAGTGAGCGTGGTCAATCCTGTATTCCGCCGCGACTGCAGGAGCAGTTGTTACGGAAATGCCCCAAGCAACCAAAATCACGGCAAGGATGCTTGAAAGTGCGCGTTTGAACATGAGACTTCTCCTCCTTTGTCAGATTCTGTTGTCGTGCTTGGCGTCATTGGCCGCAGCCATGCCCGCCGCGTTCAGGACGACACGTCGCCGGCCACGTCGTGGTTCTCCACGAGGGTGCCCGGTCATCCGTCGATCCGGTGGCAACCTCACGAGAACACGTCGATTCAGGTCCGGCGCCGCCCCGGTGTCCGCACTTTCTAACCAAGCGCCGCTCGTGCGATCTTCACAATGCTGGCTCCGTCAAGACCAGCCTGAACGACCTGCCGTTCCGGTGCATCCTGATCAAGGAACTCGTCGGGCATGACCATGGGGCGAAACCGGATTCCCTGATCCAGTATTCCGTTCGTCGCAAGAACGTGAACAACCTGGGCGGAGAATCCACCGACAGAGCCTTCTTCGACTGTCACGAGAACTTCGTGATTTTTGGCCAGCTGAAAAACCAGGTCCTGGTCTATCGGCTTCGCAAAGCGGGCATCGGCCACAGTCGTCGCAACGCCATTTTCGTCAAGTTCCTCCGCGGCGGCGAGACAATCGGACAGCCTCGCTCCGTATGAAAGCAGGGCCACCCTGGTCCCTTCCCTGAGAATCCGTCCCTTTCCCGGTTGCAGGATCTCCGGCTCTTCCGGAAGGTCGACTCCTGTCCCGCTTCCGCGCGGATAACGAAATGCCACGGGCCCATCATCGAACGCGGCAGCCGTCGCGACCATATGCACCAACTCGGCTTCGTCCGCAGCAGCCATCAGGACCATTCCGGGTACGCAGCCCATGTATGCGATATCGAATGCCCCGCAATGTGTCTGGCCGTCGGCTCCGACGTAGCCCGCCCGATCAAGGGCGAATCGAACCGGAAGGTCCTGGAGCGCGACGTCATGAATGATCTGGTCATAAGCACGTTGAAGAAACGTCGAATAAATCGCTGCAAACGGCTTCATCCCATCAGCAGCCAGGCCAGCGGCGAACGTCACGGCGTGCTGTTCAGCGAGCCCGACATCGAAACTCCGGTCCGGGAAAACTTCCGCGAATCTGTCGACGCCGGTACCAGACGGCATTGCCGCCGTAATCGCGACAATCCTGTCGTCGGCCCTGGCTTCCCGTATCAAGGCATCAGAAAACACCCGCGTATAACTGGGTGCATTTGACTTAGCCTTGGACATTTTGCCGGTCGCGACATCAAAGCGGCTGACGCCATGATACTTGTCGCTGGACTGTTCGGCAGGCGGATAACCCTTCCCCTTTTGGGTAACCGCATGGATCAGTACCGGGCCGGTGGCATCGCTTTCGCGAACATTCCGAATTACCGGCAACAAGTGATCCAGATTGTGACCATCGATCGGGCCGACGTAATAAAGGCCCAACTCTTCGAAAAATGTGCCTCCAGACAACACGCCGCGGGCAATTCCCTCGGCCCGGCGCGCTGCGGATCGAACCGGATCGGGTATTCGGTCGCTCAGGTTGAGGCCAAAATCCCTGATCGACAAGAATGATTTCGATGAAATCAGCTTCGACAGGTATCCGGACAATGCGCCGACAGGGGGAGCGATGGACATTTCATTGTCATTGAGAACAATGAGCAGCCTGTTTTCCATGGCGCCCGCGTTGTTGAGCGCCTCGAAGGCCATTCCTCCGGTCATGGCCCCGTCGCCAATGACGGCTATGACATGGTTTTTTCTATCCTGGAGATCGCGTGAAACGGCGAATCCCAGGGCAGCCGAAACCGATGTCGATGCATGGGCAGCTCCAAATGGATCATATTCGCTTTCGGACCTCTTCGTGAATCCGGACAGGCCTCCCCCTTTCCTCAGTGTCCGAATGCGGTCACGGCGGCCTGTCAGAATCTTGTGAGGATATACCTGGTGTCCGACATCCCATATGATCTTGTCTCTCGGAGTATCAAACAAATAGTGCAACGCTACCGTTAGCTCGACAACCCCGAGGCTGGCGCCAAGGTGTCCACCGGTCTCCGAAACCACATCGATTGTTTCCGCCCTCAACTCCCGGACGACCTGTTGCAAACGCGAGGGTTTCAGACGTCGGAGGTCATCGGGAAACCGAATTTCGTCAAGAAGTGGGGTATTGCGCAATGCCAGCGGTCCTTGCCGTACCGAAATGAAGTCGAACTCATTGAACGCGCGGGAAAATGAACCCGATGTGCGATCGCGGCGTTTCGACTACTTGCACTCAAGGCTTCTTGAAAACCGGTCTCCCTGTCAAGCAGGTAAGATGTGTCTTCAGGAAATCTTAAGCTTATTCAGAAAAACTGATGTGGATTCGGGCGATTTTGCCCGGATTATTTGATGTTTGGGGTCAGGCGCCCCATCAATAATCGTGAGCACTCTCAAATGTCGGCCCAATCGGCCCCCTATGACGCGATCATGCGCACACAATGCTGGAAGCAACTGGTCCGGGAAAGCCGTAATCCGCAACAGGCCCGGCATTGCATGCTGGATGCGGCATGCGCGGCATGGCCGCGATCCCGTGAAACAAGACAGCGTTGTCAGGCCATTGGCAGTGCACGGTCGTCATTGGACCGGAGCAAGCGGATCTCCGAACCGGACCGGTACGGCGCCTACAACAGGTCGTTGATGCAAGAATCAAGGAAATCGTCAAATCCCGGGTCATTCCCGGGACTGCCGACACAGTGCCCCCATGGCGAGTCATATATGCGCAACTCGGCATCAGGCATGTACCTGGCTTCGATCTCGTTATCTTCCGGAGGGAAATACAGATCCTGTGCACAAGGCAGGAGAATGGCGCGGGCCCTGATTGAACGCAAGGCTTTCTCGAAGTCGCCGTTGAACTTCGCACCGTCACTGATGTCGGCGAGTTGCCAGCTCGTCAACATGGCGAGAAGATCGTTGGCGTCCCAATCGTCCGCGTGTTCCCGCGCCCACGCGTCGAGGAGTTCGCCTGGAGAGTTGAACCCGAGTTCCCGATAAAGCCCGTTGCGGAAAAAGGTCTGGGAGTATGCCCACCCTGCATAGACGGTTCCGAACGCGCGCAGTCCCTTTTTCGGCGGATCATGGTATTCGCCTCCGTTCCATGAAGGGTCGGCGGTCAACGCCGCCTTGACGCCTTCGAGGAACACCCAGTTGTGCGGAGAGGTTCTTGCCGATGCACAAAAGGGCAGGATTGCCTCGACCATGTCCGGATACTGTATTGCCCATGAATATGCCTGGCATCCTGCCATGGACCAGCCCACGACCAGCCGAAGCCGCCGCACCCCCAGTTCTTCGGTGAGCAGGCGATGCTGGCATGCCACGTTGTCGGAGAGCCGGACCTCGGGAAATGACGCCCCCCGACACGACGCCACGGCATTGCTGGGTGAGGTCGAATGGCCGTTTCCGAACATGTTGATCGACACGATAAAATACCGGGACGGGTCCAGTGCACGTCCAGGACCGAAATACCCCTCGTTGCGGAGATGGGTGCCCGTGTAGAATGTCGGCAGGAGTACGGCATTGTCCCCGTTCTCGTTCAACCTGCCGTAGGTCTTGTACGCAAGACTGGCCGAGTGGAGGGATGCTCCAGAGGCAAGTCGAACATCGCCTAGCTCGAAGGTCTCGTGTTTCGGTTTCACGTTCCGGCCCCCGCCGCGTCAGAACAGACGGAGATACTCCTTGACCTCCCAGTCAGTAACGGCCTGGCTGTACCGTTCCCATTCATCGACCTTGTAGTTGATGTAGGAATTCCTCATGACATGCCCCATGACCGACTCCGCGAGCGTGTCCTGGCCGAGACTTTCGATGGCCGACCACAGGTTTCGCGGAAGCCGGCGAATGCCAAGCTCGCAAAACTCTTCTTCTGTCATGGCGTAAAGGTCGCGGTCGGTCGGCGGACCCGGATCAATCTGGTTGGTTATGCCCTCGATGACAGCCGCCTGCGTCATCGCCAGTGCCAGGTAAATGTTCATGCACATGTCGGCGGCCCGGTTTTCGATGCAATACCGACTCTGCGGCAATCTGAACTGCGCAGATCGATTGTTGTGACCATAGGTGATGTTGGTCGGCGCCCAGGTCACCGTTCCACCCTCCATGCCACCGACTCTCGGGACCAGACCGTTGTAGGAATTGACCGTCGGACAGGTCAAGGCTGTCATCGCTTCCGAATGGGAAATCAATCCACCCACGGCATGACGTGCCGTATCCGTCCACCCGGTATCACGCGAGCCAAACAGGTTCTCCCCCGGGCGATCAACGGACTGGAGCGAAAAGTTGATGTGGGCGCCAGATCTCCAGTCGCCGACAGTCGGTTTCGGCATGAAGGTGATAAACCATCCATGCCTCTTCGCGACTTCCTTCAGGAGAATGCGAAGAAAGACCAGCCTGTCGGCCATTTCGAGGACATGCGTGTAATGGAAGTCCAGCTCGAATTGCGAATATGCGCCCTCGGCGACAACGTCGTGCAGGTCCCAGCCCAGTTCGCCCAGTGTGTCGATCATGTCCTTGAAAAACGGCATTGCCTCGATCGAATACTCGAGGTCGTAGCCAAATGCCTGGCGGCGGGGGTCGATGGCGTTGGGCGGGTCGTTCTCCACTGCCTTGACCGGCATGCCGTCCGAGTCGAATTTCAGCGCAATGAATTCCGGTTCAATCCCGGCGCTGCCGACAAATCCTGCCTTCCTTGCGTCGCGGATTCCCCGTTTCAGCGCCTGCCTCGGACAAACGTTATAGGGGCTGCCCTCCCAGAAAAGATCGCAGAAAATCATCGCCATGGATGTATCCCATGGGCAGACGTAAACGGCGTCCAGATCGGGAATAATGATCTGGTCGGGGTCGGCCGGGGTCAATTCGGGCACGTAGGAAACTGAATGGACGGCAAACTGCGGACCCTTCCCGACGCAGAGATCCTCGAAGTCACTGATCGGCACGGGCTTCGTCTTCGGGATGCCGAACAGGTCGATCCACGCTGGCAGAAGGTACTTGACACCCTCACTCTCCAGTCGTTCGCGTGTCTCCCTTATGCTTTCCGCAGAAGGAATCGCAGCGTCCATTTGTTCAACGTATCCGGTCATGTACAACCTCCTTCCGAAACATCGAGCCACCAGAGCGGTCAAGGCACTCTTTTCGTTCGATCACAATACCGAACGTTCCGTGCATTCAGTATAGGCACGATCAGACGCCGGAAAAAAGATCAAAAGAAACGGACACGGCAGGTCTCATGCACGAAGCGGGTTGGGTCCGGCGATCCGGCGGCTCCGATGATCCTACGCCACCGGACAGATCGAACAGCCCGAACATCACGGTTGTTCAACAACGGGGCATCATCGGATGAATCCCGTAACGCGGGGTTGAGCGGTCGCCTGAAAGTTGCAGAATACGGTTCAGCCGCGACGCCTCGGGGCTTCAGACGTGTCGACGACAAGATGTTTCTCCCGCTCAAAGACGAAAACCCGCTGCACCGCATCGGTTTTCAATATGTCACCGTGTTCCTGATCGCAGCATGTATCCTTGTCTGGCTTGTCCAGGCCGAAGGAGGCGCGGCCTTCGATTCCAGGCTGGTTTTCCGCCTGGGACTGATCCCCGAGACGATCCTTGGCGATCGCAGGCGCGATCCGGAGATGGCGCTGGTGACACCCTGGCTGACAGTGTTCACTTCGATGTTCCTGCACGGTGGCTTCTGGCACCTGTTCGGGAACATGGTCTATCTCTGGGTTTTTGGCGACAACGTCGAGGACTCGATGGGTCACCTGCGATTTGCATGCTTCTACCTGTTGTGCGGAGCGGTGGCGGGCATCACCCATGCGGTTGCCGATCCCTCGTCCGTGATCCCGACCATAGGTGCGAGCGGCGCCGTTTCCGGCGTCCTGGGCGCGTATTTCATGCTTTATCCCAAGAGGGGGGTCTGGGTGCTGGTTTATGTCATGCCGGTCAGGTTTCCTGCCTGGAGCGTTCTCGGAGTCTGGATTGGCGGCCAATTGATTTACGCGCTCTCCTTGGGTTCAGGTGGCGGAGGCGTCGCATGGTACGCCCATATCGGGGGGTTCGTGGCAGGAGCGCTCCTCGTCATTCCCATGCGAAAACCCGAACTGCAGATACGTCACCTCGACCAGGTTCCCTTTGGCCCGTGGAGCCATCCCCGGCGGCCTCGACGGCCGAAAACCGACCCATGGGGCAAGTCGTTCCCCCACGATGATTCAGTTGACGACACAACGTCAGTCGATTCAAAGGACGACATCCAGGAACCTGGTTCCGCGTATCGGCGCGGCGGAGATTCCGTCGGCCCATGGGGAAAGCGATCGCGAAAACCGGGCTCAAGACTCGAGTAGGGGCCCGGCCGAACAGGCTCGAGCCCGCGCGTGTGGCTCAGGCAATCCGGTAGAATCCGCTTGCCGTCCCGCCGAAGACCGCTTCGTGAAATTGCGCCGGGATCAATTCCGAGTATGCATCGACCAGTGTCGGATAGTCCGACGTCAGGCTGTCGACCGGAAAATTCGAACCGAACATGCATCGCCCTGAGCCGAATTGTTCAAGGCAAGTCTCGACGAAAGGCCTGATCGAATCGGCAGTCCAGTCATGCTCGAACATCCCGAGACCCGACAACTTGCAGTACATGTTCGGCAATTCGGATAGCTTTCGGAGTTCGCGCGCCCAGAATTGCCGTCCTTCCGGGGTCCGATCGATCGGAGATCCCGCGTGACACAGTGCCACGCCGAGTTCCGGAACCCGGCCGAACACATGGGCCGACCCATCCATCAGTTCCGGATGCAACTGCAGGTCGAACGTGAGACCGGCCTGCGCAACCTTGCGCAAACCGGCCATGAAGTCCGGATGGTCGAGGAGCTTACCGGTGCCCGAGAGCCGATCTTCCACGGGCGCGCGTCCAACGATTTGCCGGATGCCGCGAACGCTCGGCAATTCGGCGAGTGATGCAAGCCGGTCATCGAAGGCGTCGCCGGTCAGGTCGGCGAAAGCGACCTGGACAGCAGGCCAGCCCGGGTTGGCGCCGGCAACCGAATCCACCCAGCGCGCTTCGGTGAGACCGTCCTCGGCGCCAACCTGAATGTGAACGGACGCATCGAATCCGCGTTCGGCCGCCGTTTCACGGAATTCGTCAACCAGGTAGTTCCTCTGGATGGGCTTCGGGTCGCCAAAGAAACGCGGTTGGTCGCGCGCTTCGAGCCAGGGATAATGGACAGCGCCGAGATCCCACAGGTGATGATGCGCATCAATCCTCATGGTTGCCACCTTTTGTCACAAGAAACACATGCTGATCGCCAGGTGCGTTCGCATTTCCCCGAATCCTCCCGGCTGCCGGCATCGCCGGGACCTCCGGCCACGGCATCGCCTCGTGTCCAGCCAACCGGGCCATGTCGCGACGACGCGTCTTTCCCGGAAGGATTTCGGGCGACACGTCAAAGGAATGGCTTCATTTGTGCCGGCCATTCATCTCAGCAAACCGGAATCCGGGGACCCTGCAAGATGCCGCATTCGGGCAAATACATCGACTCCCATCTGCAACAACACGTGTATGATGTCGATCGGAACCCAGTTTTCCGCGATAAGCCCGCCGTCCAGCCGGTAAAAGTCCATGACCCTCATTCCAACCCTTCGCCCGGTTGGCGGGAGGCCCAGCCATTCACCCTTGTGCGTGGCGACAACAGAGGGCCAACCACCGGTCGCCGCAAATTCTCCGTCGCCGATCCGCATGTAGTGGCCGCTGCCGCTGCGATCCGGAAATCCGGTGAGGAATGGGACCTGGTGGTGCGCGCGAAATCCTTCGAGGCCGCGCGTGGTTCCGATTCCCGCCGGCCCGTACCAGAGAAACCGATCAGTCCAGTAGGCGCCATGCGGCATCGACTCGAGGCTGCGCCCGTCAAACCGGCCCAGGGCCGAATGCATGGCAAGAACCGTCGCGACAGACTGCTGGCCAGTGTCCGCCCGGGTGATCTCCGGCCTGACGCCGCCGCCGCCCCGCGGTTCCGGCCACATGCATTCGGATCCGAGCGACCTGGCAATCGGCCACACGCCTGCCTGGCGCATCAAGTCCAGGAAGTCGATCAGGACGCAAGATCTGGCGATCTTGCCGTGCACAACCCTGTGAGCCTCGCAACACCTCAGGTGCACGACGCCCGAGGTTGCGGGAATACCATGAAGGCCGCGCTGAAAAGTCCCCTGGAGATGCCCCATGGAAGCCACGATGAGATCGCCAGACGGATCGCGTTTCGGCCGTGCGTCCGAAGCGCTGTATCCCGCGATAAATATGGAGTCGCGTCGTTCCAGGTCGGGCATTGCCATACGCAGCCGGGACCAGGCATCGGAAATGGCCTCGATACCCTTCATCTCGTTGAATGGATGGCTACCCCACCAGTCAGCGTCAGGATGATAGGCGATTCCGACATCGGCCCCTTCGGCGATTTCGTGCAGTCTTTCGTAGAGTTCCGACTTGGTTTTCTCGATCTCGGTCATCAAGCATCCGTATCCTGTCTCGAGGCCGGCAATGACCTCTTCGGAAGTTTGGAGGGACAACTCGGTGCGTCCGCCACCAGGTCGTCCGCACCTGCGCGATTCCCCGGCGAAACAGCCCGGTCTGCCGTTCCAGACGATAGGCTGCCGGGCCTTGCAGACAGGCGGCAAGGCAATGTGCTATTGTTCCAGCGCGGGATAGGAACCGTCCTCGTCATGCGTCTCAGGGCCTACCAGGGCTGGCAGGAATACGCATACGACCCGCATGTCGGTCCGGGCATCAATCCGGTGCCGGTCGTGCCGGTCAAGAGCAAACATCGTGCCCGGTTCCAGCTTGTGGACGGCCCCGGTCTCGATTTCGGTCAGCAGGCCTCTCCCTTCGATGACCAGGTTGGCCTCGACATGATTCTTGTATTGCATGGTCTGCGACGAGCCGGCCGAAATCCTCGTCTGGGTCAACGTAAACCCCATGTTGTCCCGGCTCAGCAAGTAACGGGCACTGCTCCAAACGCCCGGATTTTCGCGAAATGACCCGAGGATTCTCAGATCTTCCACGGTACGAACGATCATTTTGACGGTCTCCGTTCGAGTTCCAACAGGTTTGGGATGAAACGGCCAATGGCGCCGCATTTAGTGCAGAAGCAAGGCAAATGCCATGCCTGGTCTGAACCGGGAAGTACTGCACGATCGTCACCGGCGCCCTCCATGATGCCATGATTCCATTATTTCGCGCAGTTTGCGGTCCTTTCGCACGCGGTTTTCGTTCCGTTCCGAATACGCGCCACGGGTTCCGGTTGGCATGGCATGCCTGACCCTTGTCGGAAAGGGATCAGCTCTCGAGGTTGGCGAAATCGCGTCGTCTGCCCGGTCGGGGCCGGGAGGCGACCGCGGTGGAGACGGCATTGGGAAGCACCACCTCGAGGCCGCTGAGCGCCTCGGGAAAACGGTTCGACAGGCTGATGTTCAGCTCGTACAGCGCCAGCGCCTCCGTGCCCGATTCTGCGGCTGCCCGGTACGCGGTCGATCGGCCCGGTCTGATTGCCGCGATTTCAGCCGCGCCGCGTGAAGCCAGGAATTGAGGCTCGGATGGCAACAGGTCATTCTTGCAGTTGAGAACCCCGGATGCGCCTCTGTCCCTGGCATGTGCCCGAGGTCACGTATCTTCGGATCGCCGTACAGGTTTCCGGCTGACGCAAACAGCCGGCCTCCGCGTTTTCCGCGGACAAATTCCCGAGTGCATGCTGTTCCGCAGCCAAGGCAGCCGTGTCCGTGTGGCCACGATTGCCGGCGAGGTATGGATGCATCGAGAAACCGGAAACCGGGATGCCCGGACTGCACAAGGTCTGGCCCGTTTCTCGCCAATTGCGATTCAACTGGACGGCTGGTCATGGTATCATTGAATTGATGGCCAACACCGAAACCGAATCCGAAATTCTGCACCGGCGAATTCGTCAGCTGGACGACGCCGCGGTTCATCGCATTGCCGCCGGCGAAGTCGTGGAACGCCCGTCATCGGTGATCAAGGAACTGGTCGAGAACTCGCTCGACGCCGGGGCGACCACGATCAATGTCGCCTATGCCGACGGGGGCAAGACCCTCATTCGCGTCATCGACGATGGCCACGGGATTCCTCCCGACCAACTGCCCCTCGCCGTCCGGAACCACGCGACCTCGAAGATCGATGGATCCGACCTCGTCAATATTCACAGTCTGGGGTTTCGCGGAGAAGCGCTTGCCGCAATGGGCGCAACCGGACGCCTGACCGTCCGGTCCCGCTCGACGGGCAGCCCGGCAGCTGCATCAATCGTTGTCGACGGAGGCGTGGCACGGACGGTGGAGCCGACCGCCCTGTCGTCCGGGACCGTCGTCGAACTCGCCGGGCTCTTTCGCGCGATTCCCGCGCGGCTCAAGTTCCTGCGAAGCGACACCGCGGAAGCCCGCGAAATAAATGCCACTGTCAAGAGACTGGCCATCGCCGCCCCGCAGGTTGCGTTCACGCTTCATGATGTCTCGGGTGGCGGTTCAGGCCGCCAGAGATTCCGCGCCGACAGGGAAACCGGCGAACCTGCCGAAGCCCTGCGGGGTCGATTGAGAAGCATCATCGGAAAGGATTTCGTCGAAAGCGCGTTTCCTGTCGATGCGACGACAGAAGGGTATGCGCTCCACGGTTATGTCGCGCTTCCGACCTACTCCAGGGGCGCCGCGGTTTCGCAGTTCCTGTTTGTCAACGGGCGTTCCGTGAAGGACAGGCTCTTTGCAGGCACGATCCGCGCCGCGTACGCCGACTTGTTGTCCAGAGACAGGCACCCGGCCGTGGCTCTGTTTCTCGACTGCGACCCGGACCGCGTCGATGTCAACGTTCACCCCGCCAAGGCGGAAGTGCGGTTCCGGGAGCCTCGGAACGTGCGAAATCTGACATTCACGGGCGTGCGGGAGGTTCTCAAGTCCGAGGGACGGCGGACATCCGTCCGGGTGGCCTCCGAATTCGTTGATGCCGCCCGACCGGAATCGCAGCCAAACCTTCATGTTCTGAACCGGGGGCGTCCAAGCCGGCAGGCCATCCACACCGGCTTTGACATGCAACGTCCCGTAGGGTTTCAGGATTCGCATGCCTGGCCTGCAGGGCCGGGCGAGAGACCGGCACGTTCTCCCGAAACCGATCTCCCCTCCGATGCAGTCGTCAGCGGTGATCAAGACGACGTGTTTCTCCAGGAGGCGCCGTTCGGTTCCGCCCGCGCGCAGCTTCACAGCACGTATATCGTTTCCGAAACCCGCGACGGCATGATCATCGTCGATCAGCACGCGGCACATGAGCGCCTTGTCTACGAGAGGTTCAAGGCGCAATTGTCCGGGAACTCGGTCAATGGCCAGCCACTTCTGATTCCCGAAATCGTTGAACTGGACGAACAGGACAGGGAGAACATTCTTGCCGTTGCCGATGACCTCGCGAAACTCCGGCTGAAAGTCGAGGCCTTTGGCGGAACCGCGGTCTGCGTTCGGGAAGTTCCCGCCATTCTCGGCGAATTCAACGTCTCTGCAATGATCAAGGACATCTGTGACGAGATTGCCGGTTCCGGGCAGAGCAGTGCGCTCAACGACAGGATCGACCGGTTGCTGTCGGTCATGTCCTGCCATCGGTCGATTCGCGCCGGTCGACAGTTGTCCACGATCGAGATGAATGCACTGCTTCGGGAGATGGAGGGGAACCCCTTTTCGGGCCAGTGCAATCACGGCCGACCAACTTACGTGGAACTGAAACTTGCCGACATCGAGAGACTGTTCGGCCGTCGGTAGTCCGGCCCACCCGCAGGCGGACCGCCGGGTTCCTCGAGTTTCTCGTCGGTCCTGGCCTGGTCCGGGTCCGTGACCATTTCGGGAATCGATTCCACACTCGCGACCCTGATTGCAGTCGCCGTGTTTTCCGGACTCGTTCTCGGGGTCCTCTTTTCCATTCTTGTCCGCCGCAGGAACGGCCACCGAAATTCGGCCCAGGACACCGCCGTGGCGAAGACGTTACTGGCGGTGTCGGACAGCCTGAACAGGCTCGAAGGCCGCATTCAACAAATCGGCACCAGCCAGAATCAGACGCGCACCGAGATAGGCCAGACGGTTACCGAAATCGCGAAGGAAACCAGGGAATCGCTCGGCGAACTTCGAACGAGGCTCAAGACCATGGACAGGGCCCAGGAAACCATTACGAGTCTTTCCAATAACATACTGTCGTTGCAGGACATTCTTTCGAACAAGCAAACGCGGGGTGTGTTCGGCGAAATCCAGTTGCAAGCCATCGTCTCGAGAGCCTTGCCGTCCGACGCGTATGGCATGCAGCAGACGCTTTCGAACGGTAGACGGGCCGACTGCATTGTCCGCATGCCCGACCCGCCCGGCGATATCGTCATTGACAGCAAGTTTCCGCTCGAGGCCTACGAAGCGCTCCGCAATGCAGAAAACGATGACCAGCGGAAGGCGGCCGCCCGACTCATGCGGGCTTCGGTCCGCAAGCACATTTCGGACATTGCCGAAAGGTACATCCTTGCGGGCGAGACGGCTGACGGTGCGATCATGTTCCTGCCTTCCGAGGCCGTCTATGCCGAATTGCACGCGAACTATTCCGATGTCATCCGCGAAGGATTCCGGAAGCGGGTCTGGATCGTTTCGCCCACGACATGCATGGCGACACTGAACACGCTCCGGGCGATCCTGAAGGACGTCCGGTTGAAGGAACAGGCATCTCAACTCCGTGGAATCACGGGTCTGCTGATCGAAAACGTCGACCGGCTTTACGATCGGGTCGAAAATCTCGAGCGCCATCTCGGCCAGGCCGCGAGGGACGTCGATCAGATCAGGGTTTCAACGGGAAAGCTCAAGCGCCAGGCGGGGTTGATCGACGAGTTCGATTTCGATGAACTCGAACCGCCCCCGCCGGTCAGTCCGCCTCCGGATGCGTCCTGAATTCGGAGAGGGGCAATTCCGCCGTCATCACCTGTCGCTACCGGTCACGGTCGCTGCCTTCAGAAAGGCAATCAAGTCGTCCCGATCCTGTTTCCTCGCGATGCGCTGCATGGGCATCTTGGTTCCGGGGACGAACACATCGGGGCCAAGCTCGAACAATGACCCAATCGTTTCTTCCGACCAGATTA
Organism: Paracoccaceae bacterium; assembly: GCA_963664045.2. Taxonomy (GTDB): domain Bacteria; phylum Pseudomonadota; class Alphaproteobacteria; order Rhodobacterales; family Rhodobacteraceae; genus JAPPHA01. Next base: position 556,452 of record CAXXGT010000014.1, read on the forward strand.
TTCCTCCCGACTCGAGCGCATCCGTGTAGTTGTATCCATTGACGGCGCCGGCCTCGCGTCCAAAGACCCCGGCGAGTGTCGGCCCGGCCCTCCTTGCGCCACCGCCAGTCAGCGTGTGGCAAATCGAGCACTTCCGGTTGAATTGCCGCTCTCCGTTGTTCATTTGCTCCGGGTCAATCAGGAACGTCCGCTCGCCTTCCGCCATGAGTTCGATCTGGTCAACCGAATCGAGCGGCCAGGCGAACATGGCGTCGTCGATCCCTCCAGCGTAGATGCTCCTGCCGTCGGGCGAGAATTCGAGCGCCCAAACGGGACCGCGCTCGGCTGCCCGAAAGTCCTTGACGATCGTCCAATTGGCCGTGTCCACGACCATGATGAAGCCATCGCCATCCCCGACGGCGAGCCGGCTCCGGTCGGGCGACAGCGCCATTGCCAGGATTGGCCGCCGGTCCAGAGTCAGGTCGGCCATGACTTCAGCCGTTTCAAGATCGATAACCCTGGTTCCACCATCCACGGCGCCATATGCCAGCCAACCCTCGGTCTCGTTGACAATCAACATGTTGATTCCGAATCCGTGCTGGGTCATTTTTCGAACGACTGATCCGGCTCGTACGTTCCACTGTCGAATTCGCCCGTCCCGGGACGCCGAATAGACCGTGATGCCGTCAGCGGAAAACGCGACATCGTTCACCGCGGTGCCGGAGTCCGCCAGGAATCTTGGCGGGAAGGTCCCGTCGAGGCTCCAGATTCCGATCGTGCCATCCCAGCTTGCCGACGCGACATACTGTCCGTCCGGCGACACATCGAGTCCCATGATCTTGCCGCGATGGCCGGAGAGTCTCTGGGATGTGCCTGACTCGAGATCCCAGATTCTCAGTTCCATGTCATCTCCGCCAGATACTGCGGTTCGGGCATCAATATACTTGACGACATTGACAGCAGCATTGTGGCCCTCGAGCCACCTGGGCCCGGCATCGATCCAGGAACCAACGGAATAGTCGAAACTGGCAGTGAGAATCGCGTCGCTGTCCAAGGAGACATCAATCCCCTTGACTGGCCCACCGTGCCCGGAGAGCTTGAAGAACTCACTTGCCCGCGCCGTCGTGTTCCCACCATCATAAGGCGGGAAAAACAGCAAGGCGGTAGCCGTGAGCATAACGCCGACAGACGTGCGTATGCGAAGTGCGACAGTCACAGACACTCAGAGCGACTCTTAAAATCCTGACGCATGTTGACGGAAATCAACACTAGGTCGAACCGGCCTACCTGTCAAACTGGTGTCCTCGTTCAGGTCCCGACGGAGCATTCAACGCCATGAGGGCACAGGCCGAAACGGCCGAGGCGATATTGAGTTGCCGGAATTCCACGGGCATCTGTCTTCATTTCATTTCAAAATGCAGAGCGTCTGCCGTCACGTCGGGAGTTGGCGGGATTTCGCGTAAATGCGCTCTGGAACAAGATCCATGTGGAGATGCACATCCGAAATTCCGAATATGACAAGATACCGGAAAAACTTTTCCCCGGGCATATGTCAACAAGCTGACAGCTGACAGGGACGCACCGGGGTATTCATGGAAGAAATCAAGCCTTTGACGATTCAGAATCAATTCGTTTCCGGCCTGTGTGGCGCGGTGTTACCTGACCTCCCGGGGATCGGTACATGCGAATTGCACCCAATCGACAATTCGTTGTAGGAGTTTCCAGAATCTCGCCGAATGACTGGGAATTGCGAGGATACCATGTCGGACACCAAGTTCACTCTCGATGGCGCTGCCGTCACAGCCAAAGCCGGTGAAACCATTTGGGAAGTGGCCAAGGGCCAGGGCACGCTGATTCCGCATCTCTGCCACGCGGACCAGCCGGGTTACCGATCCGACGGAAACTGCCGCGCGTGCATGGTTGAAATCGAGGGTGAGCGGACGCTCGCCGCGTCGTGCATCAGGGCGCCAACGGAAGGCATGGTCGTACACACCGCGACCAACAGGGCCGTCAAGGCGCGCAGGCTGGTTTCGGAACTGCTCCTGGCAGACCAGCCCGAACGCGAGGTTGCTCATGACCGGTCTTCCCATTTCTGGGACATGGCCGGTCTCCAGGATATCTCGGAGTCCCGGTTCCCGGCAGTCGAGACGAGCCACGTTCCGCTGCTTGATGACAGCCATGTGGCGATGAAGGTCAATCTCGACGCGTGCATACATTGCAACCTGTGCGTTCGTGCGTGCCGGGAAGTTCAGGTGAACGACGTTATCGGAATGTCGGGCCGCGGACATGACAGCAAGATCGTGTTCGACATGAACGATCCCATGGGTGCTTCGACTTGTGTCGCTTGCGGCGAATGCGTCCAGGCCTGTCCAACCGGCGCCTTGCTGCCTGCCTCCCTGGTCGACGCCGACCAGACCGGCGACAGCCGTGATTTTGACCGTGCCGTCGACTCGGTCTGCCCCTACTGCGGTGTCGGATGCCAGATCAGTCTGAAGGTGAAGGACGAGAAGATTCTCTGGGTCGACGGAGCCCACGGGCCCGCCAATGAACAGCGCCTTTGCGTAAAGGGACGTTTCGGCTTCGACTACGTGAACCATGAGCACCGGCTTACCCGTCCTCTCATTCGTCGTCAGGACCTTCCGAAGCGTCTTGACGTCGACCCGGCGAATCCCCTGGAGCATTTTCGTGAAGCCAGTTGGGAGGAAGCCCTTGACGCCGCGGTCGGAGGCCTGGCGAGAATTCGGGATGAACATGGCGGACGGGCGATTGCCGGTTTCGGATCGGCCAAATGCACGAACGAAGAGGCCTATCTGTTCCAGAAGTTGATCCGGCAGGGATTTGGTCACAACAATGTCGACCACTGTACCCGGCTCTGTCACGCATCCTCGGTCGCGGCTCTCATGGAGAACATCGGCTCCGGTGCAGTTACGGCGACGTTCAACGAGATTGAACATGCTGATGTCGCGATCGTGATCGGCGCAAACCCGGTCGAAAATCACCCGGTCGCGGCGACGTACTTCAAGCAGTTTTCCAAGCGCGGCGGGAAACTGATCGTGATGGACCCTCGAGGCCAGGCCTTGAGGCGCCATGCATCCCACATGCTTCAATTCCGTCCCGGAACGGATGTCTCGATGCTGAACGCGATCATGAACGTGATCGTCGAGGAAGAGATGTACGATCGCCAGTACATCAGCGCCTACACGGAAAACTGGGAAGCTCAAAAAGCTCACCTGAAAGGATACCCGCCCGAGAAAATGGCGGACATCTGCGGCATATCGGCAGACGCCCTGAGAGATGTCGCCCGAACCTTTGCACGTGCACGTGCCGCGATGATCTTCTGGGGCATGGGGATCTCCCAGCACGTTCACGGCACCGACAATTCCCGTTGCCTGATTTCGCTCGCTCTCATGACCGGCCAGGTCGGACGCCCCGGGACCGGGCTTCATCCCCTTAGAGGGCAGAACAACGTTCAGGGAGCGTCGGACGCCGGGTTAATCCCGATGTTCCTGCCGGATTACCAGAGCGTCACGAACGACGACATCAGGAAGAGTTTCACGAACACCTGGAATTCCCGGGACTTTTCAGACGAGCCAGGCCTGACAGTCGTCGAGATCATGGATGCGGTTCATGCCGGAGACATCCGCGGAATGTACATTCTTGGCGAGAATCCGGCGATGTCCGATCCTGATCTCGATCATGCCCGCGACGCGCTGGCCAAGCTGGATCACCTCGTGGTCCAGGATATCTTCCTGACCGAAACCGCGAATTATGCGGATGTCATTCTTCCGGCTTCAGCCTTCGTGGAAAAATCCGGAACCGTCACCAACACAAATCGTCAGGTCCAGATGGGTCGTCCAGCCGTTGCACCCCCGGGTGAAGCCCGGGAGGACTGGGCAATCATCGTCGACCTGGCCAGGGGGCTTGGCCTTCCCTGGCAGTACACGCACCCATCGGAAGTGTTCGCGGAAATGAAGCAGAACATGCGTTCGCTCGATAACATTACCTGGGACAGGCTCGAGCAGCAGAATGCGGTGACATATCCGACCGAGTCTTTCGACGATCCGGGTCAGCCGATCGTGTTCGGAGATGGATTCCCCCGGTCGGACGGGCGGGGTAAATTCACCCCGGCCGGAATCGTGCCTCCTGACGATGTCCCTGATGAGGATTACCCGATGATCCTTACCACGGGGCGGCAACTCGAACATTGGCACACGGGTTCGATGACGCGGCGGGCACGGGTTCTCGACGCGATCGAGCCGGAAGCCAGCTGTTCGCTTAACCCGAGAACACTCAGGCAACTGGGGATTGCCGCGGGCGACCATGTCAAGATTTCGACCAAGCGAGGATCGATCACGATCATGGCGCGCGAGGACAGGGCGGTTTCCGAAGACATGGTCTTTGTTCCCTTCGCTTACGTCGAGGCGGCGGCCAATGTCCTGACCAACCCGGCTCTTGATCCATTCGGCAAGATTCCGGAATTCAAGTTCTCGGCGGTCAGAGTAGAGGCAGCGGGGCTTTCGGCAGCACCAGGGCAAATTTCCGCCGGATAGAGCCTGCGGGCGTCGACTTGCATCCGCTTCCCCGCTCACGGTCCTGCCCTGTCGGTCCGCGATGCCGGCTGCATGGATGGTGAAAACGGATTTCGGATGTGCGCTATGTGCGGCGGGGAAGACTCCGTGCACGGTGTCGCGGGCTGCCCATGGTCCAGATAACCCCTAGACAATCTGTTTCCGGGCGGCTATGCTGCTGCGGCGATGACCGAATCACTTTCCATTCCCGCCGTGCTGAAGTCGGAAGCCGGGCGGACCTTCCTGGCCGGCCTTCCGCCGCCTGACCGGTTTCCGGGGCGGATGGCGGTGGCCCGTACGGTATGCGAGGGTCTCGGCTTCGTCGATGCCCGAGGACGGCTGCGGGTGTCGAGCTGCGTTGCGGCCCTGGTCGCCCTCGAGGCGGAGGGGGGATTCCGTCTTCCTGGCGAAGGTCCCGGCAAGGGCGTGGCGCGGGTGCCGAGGATGCCGTCCGCGGCGGTCGTGGAACCGGTCGGCGTGCCGTCGCGGGCGGGCAAGGTCCGCGGGCTGGCGGTGAGGCCTGTCGACGGGGACGCGGAGCGGCAGCTTCTGGCGCGGATGCTTGCCGACGAGCATCCGCTTGGTGCCTCGCAGCACGCTGGCCGTCAGCTGCGCTATCTTGTTACGTCGGATCATGGCTGGCTCGGCGGCTTCGTGTTTGCCAGTCCGGCGCCGAAGCTGTCTGCCCGGGACCGCTGGATAGGCTGGGACGCGGCCGGGCGGCAAGCGGGACTTGACCGGGTTCTCGGCATGTCGCGGTTTCTGGTCCGGCGGAGCGTTTCCTGCAGGAACCTGGCCTCGAAGGTGCTTGCGCTGTGCCTGCGGCGTCTTGGCGCGGACTTTCTCGAACGCTACCGCATTCCCCCGCTTCTGGTGGAAACCTTCGTCGGGGAGGGCTACACGGGCAGCAGCCTGAGCGCGGCCGGCTGGACCTGGGTGGGCGAGAGTGCCGGACGCGGACGTCGGGCGCCGACGGGCGGACGGGTTCCAGCCAAGGCGGTGTGGCTGCGCCCGTTGACGGCTGGCTGGCGCCGCGAGATCGGCGGCCTGGGCGAGCCTCCGGCACTGCCGCCGCGTCCGCGGTTCGTTCTGGGTCCGGGGGACGGTCTCGACAGGGACCGCTGGGCCGCGAACGAGTTCGGCGGGGCTGCGCTGCACGGCAAGCTGCGCGCCCGGCTCGTGGCGAGCGCCGGGGTCCAGGCGACGGCGCCGGCAAAGACGTTCTTCACGGCGGCCTGCGGCGATCAGGCCATGGTGCGCGGGTATTACAGGATGATCGGGAAAGCGGATTACGAGCATGTCGGCCTGACCCCGGAGGGGATTCTCGCCGGCCACAGGGAGCGGACGGTGCGGCGCATGCGCGGCGCCGGAACGGTGCTGCTGATCCAGGACGGCACGGACCTCAACTTCGCGACCCATCACGGCTGCGACGGTCTGGGAGTGATCTCGAAGAACAGCCGCAAGGGCAAGGGCACCCTCGGCATCCACATGCACAGCACCTTCGCCGTCAGCGAGCAGGGCATTCCTCTCGGGGTTCCGCGCATCGAGTTCGACTGCCCGGAGGGCGGCGGCGAGGGCGACAAGCCGCCCGAGGCGCGCAAGTCGGCGCGCTGGCTCCGGGGATGGCGCGACAGTTCGGTTCTTGCACGGGAGGCCAACGCCATGGGGACACGGGCCGGCGGGGTCGGGGTCGTATCGGTGATGGACCGTGAGGGGGACATCGCGGCGCTGTTCGTCGAGCAGCGTGACAGGGGCGGCGCCGATCTTCTTGTCCGGGCGAAGACCGACCGGGTCCTGACGGACGGGGCGAAGCTGTTCGCACGGATGCGGACGTCTGCTTCACCTGCGCACCACGAGGTCCGCATCGACCGGGCTTCGGCGCGGCGCGGCGCCCGCGGACAGAAGGCCTTTGCCGGACGCGAAGCGCGGCGCGCCGCCGTCGAACTGCGCTGGTCGGAGATCTCCGTTCCGGTGCCTTCGAGGGAGCGCAGGCGCCTTGGCTCCGAACCCGTCCGGCTGACGGCGGTGCATGCCTTCGAACCCGCGCCGCCGTCGGGCGCGGAGGCCCTCGAATGGCTGCTGCTGACGACGCTGCCGGTCGGGACCGCGGAGGAGGCCCGCCGGGTCCTGGACCTGTACGGGCTGAGGTGGCGCATCGAGGACTGGCACCGGATCCTGAAATCGGGCTGCGAGATCGAGAAATCGGGCTACCGCACCGCCGAACGGATGAAGGCGGCCGTGACCATCAACGCGGTGATCGCCTGGCGCCTGGCAACACTGACGCTCATGGGCCGCGACACCCCGGAACTGCCCGCCCACAAGATGTTCTCGGCCTCGGAGATCGCCATGCTGCTCGACTTCGCCATCGCCGGCAACTTCCCGGTTCCGGGCCGGGAGAGGCCCGGGGACCCGGTGAACCTCGAGGCGGTGTCGCTCGGACAGGCCCTGCTGCTCGTCGCCCGGCTCGGCGGCTACCTGAACCGGCGGAACGACGGCCCGCCGGGCCACCAGACCGTCTGGGAGGGCTACACCCGGCTCGTCACCGGTGCCCTGACCATCGAACGGATCGAGGAGAACGGCGAGGCGAGCGCACTGCATCCCTACCTCGCACGGAACAGGTCGAAATAGCCAACCGGCCCGCTGAAGTCGGAAATGTCGCGCCAGTCCGTTCCACGCTTGCAGTCATGTCGACCCCGAGAACCGCTATTGTCCAGTGGATGAAAGGACTATGGGCAGGTCGCGGCCGTCCGGCCGGTCCGACCGAGAGGCAGGGCATGCTCCGGAAGGCGATCTTCCGCGAGGACGTCAATCGGGATGAGTTGCGCGGTGAGCGTTGAGTTGCCGGATGAAACCGGATGAGCGACCTTTCGGTCACCCTCCTTGGCACGGGAACGCCTAATCCCACCCCCGAGCGCGCCGGCGCCTCCTACCTTTTCCAAGCGGGCGGTTTCCGCTTCATGATCGATTGTGGTCCAGGGGCGCTCCTGCGTCTTGGCCAGGCGGGTTCAAGCGCGGCAGAGATCGACCACATCTTCTTCACTCATTTCCACCTCGACCACTGGGCCGATTTCGGCCCCTTCATCGTGAATCGCTGGATCCGGGGCAATCGCAGGCCACTCAACGCATACGGCCCCGCGGGGCTGCGCGGCCTCGTCGACGGGCTCCTGGCACTCCACCGAAAGGACCTGGATTACCGCCGGAAGATCAGGACGGCACCAGCCGAACTGCCAGAAATTCACGTCACCGAAATCGAAGAGGGCTTTGCATTCGAAAACGACGGTCTCACCGTCGCACCCTTCGACGTGACCCATTTTCCGATCGAACAACCCTTCGGATACCGGGTTGAAAGCACATCCCGCAAAATCGTCTTTTCCGGCGACACCTGCCCGGACGAGAACCTGATCCGCCATGGCCGGGATGCGGATGTCCTGATCCATGAATGCGTTGAATACGGCGAATGGACGGCCGCCGATATCCTGCCTGGCCACATGGAGCATGCACACACCAGTCCTGCGGGCCTCGCCCACGTGGCGGCCGAGGCCCGCGCCAAGCTCTGCGTGACGACACACATGCTTTCGACGTCGGTTCCGGAAGGCCTCCACCGGCAGATCAGGTCGAAATACGCGGGTCCGCTGGTGATCGGGAAAGACCTGATGGTGCTCTAGAATCTTCCGGATCGGAGGTGCCTGGAAACCGTCCCCCAGGATCAAGCCCGATGTTCGTAAGCCTGGCCTTACGCCGCACCGCTTTCACACGCCTTTCGGCGGACCGTTCCTGTTCCTGCTTTCCTTGAAACCCTGGGCCTCGACACGCTGGCCGCCGATGCCGGCATGCCAGGCAGGAGGAAGATCCCCGCCGGCGCGGTCTTTCGCGCCTTCCTGGTCTTCAAGCTGTGGGGGACCGGCCGCCCATCACCGGCGATGTCGGAAGTGTTTTGACCGTGGGGCTTCGAGCCTTTGAAAGCGTTTCGGATCCGGTCCACGAACACCATATGGGCCCGCAGCGCATGAATGCAGATTCTCAGAGGCCGGAAATTCGACAGTACCTTGTCCGCATGTCAGATGCTGTCCAACTTCCAGCTAGCACCGCAAGGGGGCGTCCACACACGGTTCGATCAATGCCCATTCCTCATCCGTCAAATCGGTTTCAAAGCGCTCGCCAATTTGTCTATAAGTCTCCTGCGCGGCCTTGTTCCAGGACATGTGGACCTCCTCGTCTGTCGTCGAAAACTGACTCGGAATACCACATTTCGCGGGGCCGCGCACATTTGGGTCAAGCTCCAAGGTGAACGCCGCATGACCCCACGTACTCTGGTTGTTCCCAAGCACGGTATCAGGTTAGGCACTTGGGCGGCCGGTTTGGCGTTGCTGTTGGTTGTTGTTGCAGGCATTTCGGCGAAACTGGTTATTGGAGCGTGCGGGGTAATTTTACCATTCCCTCCTTGGGCGATTTCTGATTGCCGGTCCCCCGCGGCAAATCAGAACTCCCGGCTCGAGGACACACTTGGGCGACAAGCCGTTCTGGAGCAAAATGTGGAGGCGCTTGAAATACAACTGGCGCGTCTTCGATGCCTGCCGCATGTCGTCGCAGAAACGATCACGCGAGAGCCTGCCCGAACCGTTCCACTGGATGAACCGGATGAAATCGACGAACGGTTGGAACGGGAGCACGCCCAAAGCGGTGAACTCTCGTTTTCACTTGTTTGGAACACGACGTCGGATCTCGACCTATACGTGAGTTGTCCAAACGGGCGGACAATATGGGCTCGAAATAAGCGGGAGGAGAACAGTTCCTGCGCTGGTGAGCTGGACGTAGACGCGAATGGCGGCAGGAGGGACGCGCCCACCGTTACGCGCGACCCCGTCGAGAATGTCTATTTTACCCGTGCGACAAACGGACGGTACATCGTGAAGGTCGATTTGTTTCGGGACCGCACCAACAACCACCGGGAAGATTTCGTGGTCAGGATCATGGATGGCGGTCGTACATTGGATTTTCCGGGTTATGTTTCGTTGGAAAGACGGGAATGGCGCTACGAATACGGGAGGAACGGGAACTGATACGAAAAGGGACTGGTACCAAAAACTCGATTCCAGATTGTCTCGATAGCCGAACACACGGCCCGGAGGGCTCGTCTACAATTCCTGTACCTGTGTCGATGCCTGATGATCGCCGCCCCGCGGCTGCCCCGGTTTCCCCGGAGCGCGGAGGGGAAACCAGGGCAGAAAAAATCCTCACAGGATCGCGTTTGTCTCGTTCAGCCCGCCTGCGCCCACACAACGTCGGCGACCGGAACGGCAACGGCCGAGTCATCGGAATGATTGTTCCGCGAGCTTGTGCGGTCCGTGGAAGACGGCCAGGAGCCCGACAGTGTCGCGATAGACACGGCTTTTGGCCAGCCGGTCGCTCAACGCAGGCGAACTCGCCGCCCTCTACACGGACAGTACCGCCGGAACGACCGGCGGCCGTCCGGATATCAGGCCAACCGAAACCCGCCGACGAAAAAATGCCGCTAAGGAACACTAGCATTGAACAACGGCTTCAAGCCGGAAATACGATGGGTCGACTCCTCGCCATCTGCCACAACGGTAACCAATTCACCGAGTTCAATAATCCGGCCGGGGTTCGACAAGTTCATTTGCCAGGTCTCTTCTTCATCCGAACCGAAATCCAGCGTCCCATCTGGCCTCAAATCAAAAGGATACACTATGGAGTTTTACTCGACCCCCCGTTGACGCCGAACGCAGGAGCACCGAAGTTTTCGACGTGCCTAGACTTACCCCCTGGCTCGGCAACCGAAACCGCTCCCCGCATTCAGAAAATAGCGTATTTTGATTGTCACATTGCCAAGTGACTTGAGAACCCTGGCTGGCTGACAAGGTGGAAGATTTCCTTCCCTGGCAATTGGAGGCAAATTCGAGGCCTTGTTGGTCAACCGGCAGTTGTGCAACATACTCAAGGTGGCCGGGCCTTCGGAAATGCGATCTTGCAGCGTGGTCGATGTTTCGGGAAAATGATCAAATGATGTTGACACCTGTTTCTGAGCTTGATCCTGCATGGGGATACCTCGACATGGTCTTCGCTGTTCTGGACGTTTCAGTTGCTGCAACGGTTGCAGCGCGGATGTGCATTTGTCATGCACGCCTATGCATTTGATCAGTGATGCGCTGGTCAGGTTATCCACCCCGAACGCGCGTGTTCCACTGGATCCTCGCGTCCTTTTTGTTGATCCTGGTGGGTATTTCCGCTTTCGTGATCCTCGGCGCCTGTGGAGTACTGTCGCCACTTTCGACGTGGTGGATTCCCGGTTGCCAGACCGCCGTAGCAGACGTGCCTGATCCCCGTCTTGAAGCAGCTCTTGGCCGACAGGCCATACTGGAATCACAGGTTACGGATCTGGAGACGCGCCTTGCCCGGCTCGAGTGCCCTCCGGCCCGTCCGCCACCTCCTGAGCCTGAGCCTGAGCCACAAGGTGGAATGGACGCCGAACAATGGGAAGAACAGGACATCCAGATGCTCGAAGGATGTTGGCAACTCGACTCCCATTATCAGACGCAAGATGTTCGAACTGGTGAGGTATCAACAGTTTCCGGCTGGAACATGTGCTTCGAAGCTGATGGCGTCGGCAGCCAGAACCTTCAGTTCGACGACGGTAGAACCTGTCGGTCCGGAACCACCGCACGGTTCAATGCTGCAGGCCAGTTGGAGATCAGGGACAATTCCAATGTCAATTGTTCAGACCAATCGTATATCTATCGGCGTGTCATGACCTGTGACCTTCAACCAGACGGAACGGCATCCTGTCTAAGTCGGCAACCCAGTCGTGAAGGCGGTTCTAGCCACGTCAGGATCCGGGCTCGTTGACGGTTTCGTGCTGATGACCCAGATTACCCGGACGGACCGATACGCGAGAGGGTGGTCTCATCGAATCAATGAGACGCACTGCTCCGGAATTGCGTCATGTGAATTGTCGTTCGATTGGTTTTGCTACCCGCCCGTGGGGCGAATAGTAAACGATTCCATCATTCTGAAACCGAAAATGCGTGGTCGCCCGCTACCCGATTCCGGCGACAATAGGAGATTGGCGAGATGGCCGAGAATTTTCTGACCAAGACGACGCTGGATCGGGAAGGAATTATCGAGGTCTCCGGGCGCAGCGCGCTCGAGAGCTACGCGGCCCTCAGGGAACTGGTCGCAACGCGCGTTTCGGAAGAGACCGCGACAGTGCTGGCGGAACCGGTTCTCAGCCGTGGCAACGATGAAACGCCCCCCACCGTGTCCTGGTACGTCCCCTGGCAAGGAGAAGGCAAGAGGTTGGCGGCCCTCGGCGAAGAGCAACGTAATCATGCGGAATCCCGGCTGACTGAGAGACTCCTCGCGCTCGGCTCCTTGATCAATGATCCGGACTACGGAACACTTGTGGGTGCAGCGCTCCATGTCGGCTCGAACGATGACATCTGGGTCGTGGATGGCAATCCGGTTCTGGTCAACTGGGGAACGATTCCGCCGGGCGTTGCACAATCGAGGTCTCGCAGGGACCGGCATTTTGCGGAAACGCTCGGACGGTTCCTCCCCATGCAGGCGGCACCGCCGCTGACATCCTCGGAGATGGTGGAGCGCGCGAGCCTTGCGCCTGCGGCGTCCATTCCAGCCGGAAAGGTCGACGAGGAAAGCTCGGGGGCCTCCGCCTCCGCCGCAAATTCAGGAGGCCAGGTTTCGGGAGGTTCAGTTCCGAGCCAGCCCGCGGGCACACCTGCTGGAATTCCGGTTGCGCCGGTCACCGTAGCGCCCGAGCCGCGGCGGAGCGGCTGGGTTCACTGGATTCCACTCGTCCTGCTCCTGCTGATTGCCGGCGCGGCGCTCGCCTGGCTGCTCTCTCCCGGCAACCTGATCTATCCACCGCCACCGCCCCAATCAATGATCGACGAAAACCGCTCTGCAGAAATCGCGGAGGAGGTGAACCGAACACTTGAGGAACGGGCGGCCGCACTTGAGGCAGCGATTGCCGGAGCCACCTGTACGGATGAAGGCCAACTCGTGCTGGAAGACGGGAGCCTGCCCGATGGGTCCATGCCGCCCGTCATCGCGGAAGGTGAGATCCAGGATCCGGACGTACCGGTCGCAATCCAGGGAGAATCTCTCCTGCCGATCGGGCCGGAGCGGGTCGCGGTCGAACAAAGCGTACCAGGCGACGATGGCGCCGTAACCGGTGCACAAACCGATCTCCTCAATCTCCTCGAGCAGCAGACCGTGCTGGTTCTGGCAGACGGGGTCGAAGGCCAAGTAAACGGGAGCGGGTTCTTTGTCGGACCAGACCTCGTCGTCACGAACCACCACGTCGTCGCGAATGTCACGAGAGTCCTTGTCGCCAGTCGGTCACTCGGGCGCCTGTACCCTGCGGAGGTCCTGATCTCGGCAGGGCCGTTCGAATCGACGGGAGGCGACTTCGCGTTGCTCAGGGCGCGCGGCGCAAATCAGCCGTTTTTCACGGTCCGCAACTCCGCTGCGACCATGAAACTTCAGAGAGTCGTCGCGTCGGGTTATCCAGGCGCGATTATCGAGACCGACCCTGCCTATCACGCGTTGATCGCGGGCGACGCCACGGCAATTCCCGAGATGAGCGTCACTCAAGGCATCGTGAATACGGAACAGAATTTCGCCGGACTGGCAAATGTTCTCATTCACACGGCCAGGATTTCTCCGGGCAACTCAGGAGGACCACTCGTGGATGCATGCGGGAGGGTCGTCGGGGTCAACACCTTTGGACGAACATCGGACGAGCGTTTCCTGAATTTTTCGATCGTGTCCGGCGACCTGGTCCGGTTTCTCAGATCGAACGGATACGAGGTTTCGGAAGATGCAGGCGATTGCGTTGCAATGGCCGTCCCGCGCATTCCGACCCTGGTCACCCAGACACCTGAAGAAACCGGCCAGACAGAATAATTGCCCCGGGTCCAAAGATGGCGAACGTCAGCGGCCCCTCCCTGAAGGGAGGGGCTTGAAGGGCGAAAGCCCTGAAAGCCCATGCTGACCAGCACGAGAAAGGAGACTTCCATCCGATCTACCTTGCATCATGCGTTCGAGACCCACCCTGGCGTTCTTCCTCAGCGCCAGGCCCTGGAAGATTCGTCAGCAGACACGCCGGGTCAGGCACGAAACGGGACGAATCCAAACGCGGATGTGCAAGATGTGCGAGAGGAGCCCGGCCATGGCCGGCGTCACGGGAGAAGCTCCGGCGACTCCCAGTGCGGCGTAAGCCGCGTTTTCGTTCTCGACCGGCGGGGCGACCCGCTGATGCCGTGTCATCCGGCGCGGGCGAGGATTTTTCTGAAAAAGGGGCGCGCCGTCGTGGTCCGCCTCTATCCGTTCACCATCAGGCTCCGGGACAGGACCGGAGGAGAGACGCAGCCCCTGGATCTCAAGATCGATCCGGGGTCGAGGAGGACCGGCCTGGCGCTGGTGAAAGACGACGGCGAGGTCCTGTCCCTTGCCGAGATCGAGCACAGGGGCGCGCGGATCCGGAAGTCGATGCAGCAACGGGCGAATTACCGGAGACGCCGGCGCTCGGCGAACCTGCGCTATCGGAAGAAGCGGTTCCTGAACCGGCGCCCGGGACGCAGGCTCGCGCCGTCGCTGCAGTCGCGGGTGGACAACGTGCTGTCCTGGACCGAACGTTTCGGGAGGCTCGCGCCCGTGACCGGGATCCGGTGCGAGACGGTGCGCTTCGACATGCAGGCGCTGGAGAGCCCTGACATCGAGGGCGTGGAGTCCCAGCAGGGCACCCTCGCCGGCGACGAGGTCCGGGAGTGTCTCCTGGAGAAATGGGACCGCAGATGCGCGTATTGCGACGCAACGGAGACACCGCTCCAGGTTGATCACATTCGCCCGAAGGCCCGGGGCGGGTCCGACCGGGTCTCCAACCTGACGCTGGCCTGTCCGTCCTGCAACCTGGTCAAGGGTGCGGGGCCGGTGGAGGGCTTCCTGTCCGGGCAACCCGAACGGCTGCGGCGGGTTCTCGCGGACGCCAGGGCACCGCTTCATGACGCCGCCGCGGTCAACGCCACCCGTCGCGTCCTGTTCGAAGGGCTGCGATGCACGGGCCTGCCCGTTTCCGGCTCCTCGGGCGGGCGGACGAAGTACAACCGGACGCGGCTGGGGATCCCGAAGACGCATGCCCTTGACGCGGCCTGCGTGGGGGAGACGCCCGCGCTGAAGGGCTGGGATCAGCCCGTGCTCGGTATCAAGGCCACGGGCCGGGGATCACATGCGCGCACGCGCGTGAACCGGTTCGGGTTTCCCGTCGGCTACCTGATGGCGAAGAAATCCGTCAAGGGCTTCAGGACGGGTGACATCGTGCGCGCGACCGTGCCCACGGGGAAGAGGCAGGGCGTCCATGTGGGGCGCGTCGCGGTGCGGGCCTCCGGATCCTTCAACGTCCAGACCGCCGGCGGCACCGTCCAGGGCGTCTCGCACAGGCATTGCCGTATCGTCCAGCGCGGCGACGGTTACGGCTACACCCTCGACACGTTCCGGAAGAAGGAGAAGGTGCCGATGCATGGAACACGCGACATCGCATTCCTCCCCGCCCCGAAGGACGGGGTTTCCTGCGAGTTGGACAGATGAAAATTGCGTCAACGACCTCCGACGGGCATGAACCTCTCGGGAATCCTGGTCAGCGTTCCTTTGACCTCCTGAAAGGCATTCTGCTCGAGAAGCTCTCCGAACGGCACGCCGACCTGTTGGCGGAGCCGGTGACTTCGCCGGACGGCCGCTGGACAGACTGGTATTCTGACGGCACTGCGACAAAGCTCATTGATCTTGCCGAGGCCGACCAGGAAGCCGCCCGAGCCGAGCTCGGCCGCCTCAAGTCCGATATCGAGGAACTCGCCGGCCGCATGTCCGCCCGGGGAGATTCTGACAACCTGCGACTCTCTGCCGCGCTCTCCAACATCCTCGAGGTTCCGGACGAGGCGTGCGTTTACGTACGACGGGTCGATTCACTGGACGGGTGTCCGTTTCAACCGGTTCTCACCAACTGGTCACACCGAAAAACTGACCAGCCAATGGCCGTCAGCGTCCTCAGCACCATGGTTCCGCGTCAACATCGTGCTGCGCCGCCCGAGCCTCCTGTAGCCCCGCCCGTAGCCGTACCTGCCGCGCGAACCGCGTTTCCGTGGTGGGTGTTCTGGTGGCTTGGCTGGCTGGTCCTGGGCATCGCGATGGCCTACCTGTTGTGGCTCCTGGTTCTGCCGTGCGGAGTTCGGTTACCGTTCGGCGGTACGCTGCATCTTTGCCCGGCGGCCATTGCCGAGGTTGACCGCACGGCGGCAGCCCGGCAAGCTCAACTGGAAGGCGAAATCGCCCGCCTGGAACTCGAATTGGCCACGCTCGAAGGCCAGTGTCGTGCGCAGCCTGTTGTGCCCGAGCCTCCCCAGGAAGTTGTCGAGGCACCTCCCCCCGATGAACCCGACGAAATCGATCGGCGCCTCGAGCGCGAGAATGCGCAGCAGGGCGAGCTCTCGTTCACGCTCGTGTGGAACAACCGTTCGGACATTGACCTGGCCGTGACCTGTCCGTACGGGTCAAGAATAGACTGGAGAAACGAGACACAGAACAACAGTTCGTGCACAGGCGAGCTCGACGTGGATGCGAACGTCGGTTCGAGTTCAGCCACCTCGGACCCCGTCGAGAACATCTTTTTCTCCCGTGCGGGAAGCGGGCGCTACCAAGTCGAAGTCAAGCTTTATAGTAAACGTCTGAACATTCGCGCGCACGACTTCACTCTCAGGATCCAGGATGGCGGTGCGACACAGGAAGTCCAGGGGCGGGTATCGAGTGAAGGTGAAGTCTGGAGATATACATACGAACGATAGCAGCCCTGATTTCCTCGAACGGATCGCACGGACTCAGGACTCGACCGCGAGGTCGAGCAGTTCCCTGCCCGACATGTCCCGCCTTTCCATATACAACTCGAGGTCGCGACGAAATTCTTCGACCAGTTCCTGCAATTGAACACGTCCGAGAGTCTCCAACTCCTGTTGCAACAAGTCGATCGCGCCGTCGTATTGCTCCAGTTCCTCCGATGACGCGATGATCTCGAGAATTTCCGCGTAGTTTTGAAGCGAGTCGAAGCGAACCGGTTGTTGTCTTGCCATTTCGGATTCCGTCGTCGCGAGGGTTTCTTCAAATTCTCGTCTCTTGGAGGCATCCGTCTCGCGGTCCAGCCAGACCTTCAGCCTTGCCCGCCTTCTGCTCAATTGCCTGATCTCGTTGTTGGAGTCGCGAATGACCCAAAGCAACAAGGCCCCGTTCCGGACCAGCGACCTGCGGAAATTGATCCCGACTTCGACCCGGGTCCTGCGTTCAAGATTGATCTGTTCGCCGATCCGTTCGAGTTGCGCCTTCCGTCGCGCGTCCGTTTCACCCTGGATCAGACCGGATATCTCGGCAACCGGATCGTCGAAATCGACGACCGGATTCAGAAATATGTTAATCCACTTGTCACGAATACCCGCAACATGGTGGTCGGATACGCTCACATGGGTGGACAGAACGAATCTGACGCCAAAACTGTCTTCGGCAGAGGGACGGCCATCCGAAATCCTGAACAAGGGCCATTCGGTCCGCCGGGCACTGTACAGGTTGCCGGGAGTCGATCTGAACGAACCTCCCCGCGTGACGACTCCGCCGGTCTGGCCGTGCGGACGGCCGACCGCGTTCATGCGGAACGGTTCGAGGACAAGTTCTTCCATGTTCCCGTAAATGTCGAAGAGCCCAAGCTGGTTGGATTTCCGCGTCCCGACCGGCCGTGCCTTGTTGCGGGAAGTTCCCTGGTGCCAGGCATAGGAATCGATTCCCTCGCTGCTCTCGAAAAAACGTCGCGCGCCGAACTCCAACGCATTAACATGAGAGCCCCCCCGCGCCGCGTATTCCCATTCTGTTTCGGTCGGTAAACGCACAAAGGCAGGAATCCCGTGACGGGATGGAAGGTCTTCTGCCGCGTGGCTGCGCAACCACTCCGTATATTTCCTGCCAAGATCCACAGCATCGAACCAGCTGAGGTCGGACTTCGGAATCCGGCCGGGAACCGACGGATCCCTGCAATCGTTCTCGATCGCCGCGAACTGGTCGCCGGTCAACTCGTACCTTGCGAGGAAATAATGCGTGTTTCCCGCATCGCCGTTCTCGAACGAACCGCGAAGATATGCCCTCACGAAATAGTCCAGGTACCCGCTTACCTGATCAGACGCTCCCAACCGCAACGGCCGGTCAGACAGCGGGTTCTCCGGATCCGTCGGCACCTCGATCTTCTGAAACGCCATGCCGCCGCCACACGGCAGCGGCAGCACGAGATCGGCCGGGTCCCCGTGTTCAGCCGCAGGGTCGTAAAACTCGACCGGCCAGTCAGGCACGACCCGGGCCTCGGCGGCCGGAAGCGCCTGAAGGGCCACGAAAACCACGATGATCGCCGACCTGGTCATCGGATCCTTCAGGTCGTCCTCAGGGTGATGGCCGGATCGATCCCGAGAACCGTTCGAACGGCCAGGAGCGAGGCAACCAGCACGATCACCAGCGGAAGCACGATCGCAAGGACAGCCGCCAGGACAGACAGGGCCACCACCCCTTGTCCCGCCGGCATACGGTCAGAAAACATGACATCCGCACCTATTGCCGCCAAACCGAACAGGATGAACGCGACGGCGACGCCCGCCAGTCCGACAGCGACGGCCTGGACAAGCGGGACAACGGCGATTTCGCTTCGACGAAATCCGACAAGCATCAAAGTTGCGAATACCCGTCGCTTGCGGTCGACCTCCGCCCAGAAGCTGAAGAGCAGCGCAGCGCCCAGCCCGACGACCGCCGTGCTTGCGATCAACAGGAATGCAAGGTCAAGGTTTCGGCCGAGGGCAAGCACGCCTTCGATTTCCCGTGCCCGCGAATGGGTACGGACACCGAATCGGTCCTGCACCCTGTTTTCGAGGCGCAGCACGTTCTCGAGCCCGTCAGCATACAGGCGAAGTCCCTCGAAACTGCTGACACGCTCCTCGATCGGCTTCCCGTCCTCCAGCCCGAATTGCGGTATCGAGTAACCATCGAAATATGCCTCGAACAGGTCCATTTCATGCGGCGTCATCAGGATCACGTTACCTGCGGAACTGTCCGGCGCGAGGATCGTCACAACGGAAACGTTGATGATCAGGGGTCGGCGCAATTCCGTGCGTCCGATGACCCTGACATCGGCTCCCGCCTCGATCGACAACTGGTCCGCAAGTCTCTGCGAAACAGCGATCCGGCGCTCCGATACCTCCAGTTCCTCCGGCAGCAACGGATCGCCCGGACCGCTTGGAACAAGGGTCGCCTGGCCAACCCGACCGCCTTCCAGCGGCTGGATAAGCGCGTCGTCCGCGATCGCCCGTGTCTTGAGTGCGACAAATGCAGCTTCGGGCCAGCCGGCAATCTCCGCCTGGTCTGCTTCCGAAAAATCATTGTCTCCCAGGGTGGTCACATAGAGGAGATTGGGGTCGCTCAGGAGCTCGTCCAGAAGCGCACGGTAGATCCCGGTCTTGACGCCGAACAAGACCAGCAAAGGCACGAGCGCCCCGGCCAACATCGCCACGTTGCAGAACAGGTGCACCCGCTCGTGCCACAACGAGGAGAGTGCGAGCCTTGCGGCCAGGATCATGCCGCTATCCGGGTTACCCGGCTGTTCGTTCGCTCAATGTCGCCGGCTGCCGGATCTAGCGCGACCGAAATCTGCGTGACCGGGAAAGTCCTGATGAACCCGGCTTCATGTGTCGAGATGACGACACCAGCGCCATCCTCGCGTGACGCCTCGAACAGCAACTCGATCACGGTTTCGCTCAATTCCGGATCAAGCGCGGACGTGGGTTCATCCGCGATGACAAATGCGGGCCTGTGCGCAAGCGCGCGCGCAACCGCCGTTCGCTGGCGCTGTCCCACGGAGAGCTGGTCCGGTTTGTAGTCGCTTATATCACCGAGTTCGAGCAAATCGATCAGATCGCTCACGCGGGCATTGTCCGTTCGGCCCGTGACCTCCTGGGACAGGGCGACATTCTCGCGAACCGACAGAAACGGAAACAGTCCGCCCGTCTGGAGTACAAATCCGAATACCCTGGCCCGGCAGTCCGAGAGGGCCGCACGGGCACCATCCCACAACGTAGCGAGATCCTCGAGCGAGCCGTCTGGATGGGCAAGCCTGTAAACACCACCCGGGTCTGGGCGAACCAGGAGGCCAAGCAACTCGAGGAACAGGGTCTTTCCGGTGCCGCTCTTGCCCGTCACGGCGTAAGCCTCTCCGGCGGACAGGTTCAACCCGTCATCTACCGAAATCCGGAATTCACGCCCGGGTTCACGGAGCGTGGCGGATACGTTCTCAAGAACAATCTGCACAGTCTCAGGGAAGGCTGCTGAGAGGAATGGCGAATACGTGTTCGCCGTCAGGCGCCCCTGCGTACAGCGCTGTCCAGTTTTCAGGGTTGTCGTGAAAACGCCGGTACAACGCGGTCTTCTGCCGCAGGTCGTCAATGATCTCCCGCCTCAGCGTACCCATCTCGATCCAGCGTTCATCGGTGATATTCATGATGCGGCTCTGGTAGGGCAGATTCTCGAGAAACTCGCCAACGGCCCCGCCGAGGGTCTCGAAGTCGGTATTCACGACGAGGTCCGGGTTCACTGCCAGTCGCGAGATCGCGTCGCGTACCTGCCTCAACAGCTGGTTCTGCGAATTGCTGAACTCCGCAGATTCCGCGAGTCGCACGATCTTTTCGAGTATACTCGTGATCGTCGAAAGCTCGTTCTTGGTAATCAGGAGCCGGGGTGTCAACGCCTCGACCTCGGGCTTCTCGGCGGCCCTGTCCGTGACCCAGGTCGACAGGACATCAGGGGCTTCAGTTCCCCGCCATCCGCCGAGGAACCTGAGCCGCATGGCGTGGCCGAGACTCAAGAGCGCGGGGTCGATGTCCTCCGATACGGGTTCCTGGTCCATGGCGATTCGAACATGATCGAGCAACGCGCTGACGGTCTCGCGAACCTTTCGTTCGAATGACGCCTCCGAACCTCCCTCTACCGGGAAGAAATATGTCCCCTGGTCGAACTGTGAGAGCGTCTGGTACTGTTCTTCCGCATACCGATGATTTGCCTCACCTTCCGGCGTCTGCAAGTGGAGCGTCAGAATCGCGATTCCCTCGTTCTCGGCAAGCGTCTGGATCTCATGGGCACTGATATTCGTCCGCGCATTGGGATCGACCGGCGACTTGGGGCCGGCATCCGTGATCAGAATGATGTAACGGCCGGCAAACGGCTTGCCATCCTGTTCCCAGTCGGACTTGATGATGGCATCCTCGACGCCGGCGAGGCTGTCTTCATTGAAACCGCGCGTGCTCACCGGGGAGACACCAGTTTCCGAGAGCGCCCGGACGATGACATCCGTGCCTGAGTCGCGCTCCAGTGCCGCGATCTCCCTCGTACGATAGTCGATTCCGGCCTTGGCCTCGGGATTGTCCCTGAAGCCGATCGCGCCGAAATGGATCTTTTCTCCGATTTCGGAATCAGCCACGCCGGCCATGATAGTCTCGATCGCCCGGCGCGTAGACCTGATGTACGGTTCCATCGACTGCGTGGTGTCAATCACGAATACGACACCCGCGTCGAATTCGACGGGCTCCCGCGCCGACTGAGGACCCTGGTCCAGCGGAAGGGAGGCAATACGCATCATGAGGATCGGAGTGTAGTCGACGGGGTGAAACTCCTCGGCGAATTCGAGGATCGGCATGAGATAAAACCGCTCGCGAATATCCACGAACTCGCTCGGTTCGACCGAGTGAACGCCGAACTCCGGATCGAGTCGATTGTTGTCGGAATCCTCGACGAGCTTTTCCTGCATGGCGCGGATTCCCTCGTGATTGAGCAGCCATTCGAGGTTGTCGCGCGAATCAAACAGAACCTGGCGGTTCCGGTTGGTGGGATTGGTAAATGACGTAACGATGTTCTGCTTCCACTCGATGGATTGCGAGGCTTCGATCCAGGCCTCGGGGGGCCGTGACGGCGAATGCCCCACACGGATCCAATCGTCCTGCCGCTCAAACACATACAATGGCTGAAACGGCTCGAAGTGGCCGTCCGGATTCACACCCGGTTCGGCGAACTTGCGGGCTCCCGGACGAGTCAGCACCCTCTGGTAAAGCGTATTCGTGCCGTCCCTGAGCAAGGGTCGTTCCGCGGCAACGGCAGGTTCCGTGGCAGATCCGGCAAGGGCGGCGGCCATGACGAACACCGCCGTCGTGACCGATACGAACCGGCACGGTTGATCTCGTACCACTTTGATTCCTCCTATGGGCAGTGTGTTTCGTGGGCCATTGCATGTAGCTCGTCACCCAGCGAGAGACCCGAACAGGTTCGTCTCAGGGCCTCGTCGGCCTCTGCGTGACCCGCAGCCAATGCCCTCGCGTAGTATTCCGCCGCGATCGCCGGATTCGGGCTGAAGCTGTATGGAAGATCGGCGGTCGCGGCGGCGTCGTACATCTGGCCGTACATGAACAGTGCGGGGGCGAAACCAGTCGCGACCAGCCGGTCGAGGACCCGGTACGCCATCGCCTCGCTGACGTCCTTGTCGCATTCGACGAACGCGGAAAACTGCACTTCGCTCGGTTCGTTCAAACGTCCGGTGAATCCCGCGTCGGAGCAATCCGCCGACTGGGTCGGTTGCTGGCGCTCGCCGGTCTCATCTATGCCTTGCACCAGGAAATATCCGCCAACTGCGGCGGCGGCCAGGAACAACAGGACCAGGATCCAGAGGACCGGCGAGAACTTTCGACCGGCCGCCGGTTCGTCCGGCCCGGGTTCCACCTCAACCGGTGTTTCTTCGGGAACATCGGTGGCCTCTGGTTCGGGCGGCGGCGGAGGGGCAGGATGCTGGAACAAGCGCCTGTCACCACTCAACTCCGGCTCCGGCGCGTGATCACCTGTTGCAATCGTGCCCGATCCGGCCGCGGACGGCGAGCAATGTATGCTGTCCGGCCAGATCGCCCACCCACTTTCAGACCCGAGGTGGAATTCCAAGTAGGAGTCTTCCGGCACCCGGTCCACGACATCGGGCCCCAGTCCGATCTGGGACAATCCGTTTCCCGCGTCACTGACTTCATACTGGCCAAGCGACGCGCTTTCATTCTGCCAGCCGCCGCGAGAAAGCCAGATGTCCTTTCGGAGATCACGGATCGCGAGTTCGACTTCGGACTGCGGGGAGGCAGCCTTGAACTTGAGAATGGCGAATCCACCGTTGGGATGCCGTGGATCAGGAACGATATTGATTTCCATGCTCATCTCACCCGGATTTCCGTTCGCGAAGCCCGGCCAGAATCTCGCCAAGACGAAGGTTCTGTTCCAGGTTCACCGTGCCGTCGTCCCCATGCAGCGCATTCTGCCTGAACATCTCGTCGAGGGCGAACACCCAGTCGTCCCCGAAATCTTCAGCGTGGTTCACAGGGGTTGCCGGAAGATCGGCCGCGGAAAACCGGATCTGCCTCTGCATGAACACCGGCCTGGACTCACCATCGCCAGCCTCGACTGCCGGGCGGTCCTTCGGGTCGATCTCGTGTTGCCCGAGCGCTTCGACAAAACGGTTGATTTCCTCGGCGCAAACGAGCCCCGCCGGAATCGACTGCGCCCGTGGTGACAGCGAATAATTGACCGGTTCAAGCGTCTCCGTCATCTTTTTCTTCAGGCCGGCCCGGCGTGCCGCGTGGATGATTTCGCTGACAATGATATTCGCATCGCCACGCGAAATCCCGAGACGTTCCATGGATTTCGGATCATCGCTGACCCGCCTCATGGATTCGATCCAGTATCGGACCGCCGCCGCAGCCTGGAACTCTTCGCGCGTCACCACCTGAATCTCCGACTCTTGCGAGGTGCCCTGTTCTGCCGGGTTCGCGACGGGCACTCCCGGCTGCCGAACTTCCGCACCGCTGCCCGGTCTCGGACGAGGCCGCGGCCGTCTTCTCGACGCTGGTTGCAGGTCCGGGGCGGGTGCGCCGCCGGCTGGCCGGTGGGGCCTGATCCGACTGCCCTCGGAAGGTTTCGATCCAATGCGAATATTGTCGGGCACACGGGAAATCCGGTCAGCGACCGCATCCGCGCCAACCATCAGGGCGCCGAGAAGCGGTCCGAACTTGCCCCTGTCGAGCACATGGTGGATCGCGTCCACGACCCGGTCGGCCAGAACCATCTTTTCGTCGAGTCTCTTTTTCTGATCCTCGGACACGAAATAGGGTTGCAGACGTTCTTCGAGGTCACGCACGACGATCGAGAGTTGAGCGGCAACCTGCCTTTCCTTCGTGCCCGGAACGCAGACATCTGCCAGCCGCGACAGGAGAAAGGACACACCGCCATCGTTCAGCGCGAGCGCCGCCTCCCACGCGGCAGCAGGATCGGAAAAGTGCCTGAGCACCAGGGGCGCAGAATTGTGTCCCCTGCCAAGCTCTTCGATCCGGGCGTGTTTTTCCGGCAGGAGTTCGACCTCTCGCCACGGCTCGCGGCTCTGATCGTAACGAATAATCGCCTCGGCATAAAAGATCGGGTTCCTGAGCCAGAAACAATTCCGAAACGGAGCGTCGGGCACCCATTTCAGGGGCCAGCTGTCCACCATTTGACCGAATTTCTCGAACGAAGCCATAATCCTTCGCTGGAATCGTTCAACCGGATTGATGTCCGACCCTCCGACATCGATCAAGTGCTTGTCGAACTTGGTCATCACGAAAAACAGGATGCATTCCGCTAACTTGCGCTCCTCCGGGGTTGGGCCATGGGTGAGGGAAATCCAGTTTTCAACCAGGCCCGGGAGATCGATGGCTTCCATGTTGCTGTCGGGAATGCACAGGAGCATCGAGGTGATCTCCTGGTCGGTGACATAACGGTCGAACAGATACGCAACCTTTCCGCGCAGGAATAACTGCGGCACGGTCTTTTCCGCTTCCCTCAGGGTTTGTGCGAGCGGCGCCTTGAACCGGTTTCGCGCGCCCGGGAAATCGAGAAGATCGGTGTGGTCGAATAGGTCCGAGGGCTTGTCCCGCATCGGCAGGACGAGTTCGGCCGCGAGCGCGCATACCAGTGGACGGGGCAAGGAAACCCGGCCGCCGGACTCGAGCTGGAGCGGCAATGGCTCCCGATCGTCCTGAACGCAGAGCTCTTGCAGCGTCTTGACGTCGATGATCGACTCCTCCCGGGGGGCCAGTGCCGAGCGGGGTGCATAGACGAATTCCCCGTCTCCGCAGTGTCTGCGCGCTTCCGAAAGCGTTACGTAGAGATCGGTGAGAGCACCGTGCCGCGCCCAGAGAATGGACAGGCATTCGGCGCGATCGCCCATGGCGAGCCTTGGCACGACCTCGGCCGCCCCTTCCCAGAACGATGCGACAGCCTGGGTGTAAGCGGCGTCCGAGAAATTCGCTTCGATGTAATCCCTGATCTCCCAGACATCGTCTTCGCTGATCCCTCCGGTCTCGCCGCCAGCCGCCTTGCCCCTGGAGGCCTTGAGCAGCGCCTCGAGTTCCGCGGCCTCGGGCGGGCGGTCCTTGCGGTCACCGTCCATGAAGAAGCTGTTGAGGATAATCCGGACGATGTCGGCTTCGCCGAGAAGCCGCAGCGGGATCGGGAATCCCTCGGGCGTCTCGGCCCTCGACATCGTAAAGCGGGTAACGAGCCCGGTCGATTCTCCCTCACCCTCGGGGTTGATCTGGCTGATGTAGTCGAGCTGGCCGTCTTCTCCGGCGTAGTCGGCAACGAGCTGTCCGCATTCGGGACGGGCGAGAGCCGAGACGAGATACGACTTCCCGGCCTGGCTCGGCCCGAAGACACTGACGCACATCTTGGACCCTGCAGCCCTGGCAAGCCGCCGCGCCCTTCGTTGATTCTGGCGGAAGGCTCGCGTCAGCGAGGTCCGTTCTTCGCCGACCAGCGAAGCATTCGCTTCGTCGGCCGTCCATGCCAATGCATCGCCGATCAGGCGGATGACGTCATTGGCCCGTTGTTCCAGGGCGTTCGGTTCTCGGGTCGTCACAGTTACCGTACCATCAATTCAACACGAACACGCCCGAATCCAGCCAGTAGTCATTTTCGAATCCGAGCGTGTGCAGACTCAGCCTGACGTCCGTGGTTTTCATCGGGGTATTGTCCGCCGCTTCCACGAAGGTGATTTCGAAAGCCTCATGGGCCGCTTCGCGGCGCAGCACATCCTCGGCATCGGTTCCCACGTCATCGTCCACCTCCGTTCGCTCGAGCGTAACGGAAACGGGCGGCGCCTGGTTTTCTGCCGCGGCGTTGGCAAACTTGAGGTTGTAGAGGGGCGTCGTGATCCATCGCTCAAGCGGCAATTGCCGCGATCCGATATGGATTGGCGAGTAGAGCTTGACGATCGCTTCATGATCGGAGCGATTCGACGAGTCGAGGTCGACATCGCGGAAGATGACGCGCGAGTCGAGGATCTTCCCGTTCCGCTCCATTTCGCCGATGTATCGGGCAGTCGATCGCATTCTCAGGTTGTCCGTCATGATCCGGAAGTTTGCTATGCTGCTCTTTGCGAGCATCGTCAGCATTCCTCCGACTGCAACCGTGCTCTTCGGATCGCCTATCCTGTCAGTTGCGGGATCTCGATAAGGATACCAACTGCCCGCCCGGTAGGCGTGCATTGCGATCAGCCTGTCGGGAGAGATCGCCAGTTTTTCCTCGACGAGCGACCTGAGTTCGGGAAGCCGTGACGGGCGTCCGGTCAGCAACACGATATCGCAATCCAGATGTGCGATCACTTCCGTCAGATTGCCGACGGCTTCACCAAAGACATTCCTGACGACCCGGTCGATGGCCGCCTGGCTGACTTTCAGGTTGAGGTCGGCGAGGCGCCATTCCGAGGCGCCGACCTGCCGCATCGGTTCTTCAAGATAGTCCAGCAGTTGTTGCGCCAGGTTCAGGTCCCGCGTTTCCTCCGGTTCCGCCTGAGAGTCGAATTCCGATGCCACGGTTCCAAAGACATCGGACAATGCCAGGTCGCCGGTCTCGCGGTCATCGGACTGTTCCGACCTTTCGAGGATGGCCGTTGCAAGCGGTGCGAGAACGCGAATTCCGAATTGCCGTCGGCGCTGAATCATTTGCTGGTCGATTCCGCCGACATCCGCTCCGAAAAGCTCCTTCAGCCGCTCCCTGACGCCCGTCCCGCCCGCGTCCTCGACGGACTGCTGGATCTGAGGAATGATGATGTCTTCGACGACCGCCTTGACCAGGTCGTCCCCGGCGATCCTGAACCCTTCCCGAAATACCTGGACCGGATGCAGGACCCTCCCGTCCTCGCCGTAATAGGTCGTGATCATGAGGTCGGTCGTACCACCTCCGATATCGACACAGGCAATCCGGATCGAGGGCTCGGACGGACCTCCCTCCGTTCTCGGCCGTTCCCGTCCCCTGAGCCCGAGGTAGCTGTCAATCTGGCCTTCGAACCGGTGCACGATTTCGGAGTAGAGAAACACGAGATGTGTACAGCTCGCCTCGTCCCACTCGACGACGAGATCGGGTTTTCCGGTGGTGCGGGATGCCGTCTCGGACTGTCCGGCCATCGACCAGAGAAGCTGGATCGCTCCCTTTGCCCTGGAGCGGATAATGGCCTGTTCCTGAACCAGGGTCGCGGTTGGCAGGGTGAGGATCACGCGCCTGAGGCGCCTGGGCAGATCGGACTGCGCCCGGCCGGACCGAGATGCCGGATCGTTGATCTGGACAAGGGCGTGCGCGATGAGTTCGCCAAACATGAATCCGAACAGCGAGGACCGCGAGAACCGCGGCCTGATGGCCGGCATGTTCCGGGATTTCTTTCTTGTCCGCAGTTTTGCCTTCACGTCGGCTTCCACCTGGGCGATCACGTCGCCGGCCTCGTTCAATCGAACCATTGCGGCCCTGGCGATTCCCGGGAGTTCGTTCCGGATCTCGTGATTATGGAAACGCCAGTTCTGCTCTGCCTCGGAATCGTCCCAGAGGTAGCGCTTGGGCGATGAAAGGCCCGAGGTGGTCTCCGTACCCTCTTCGTCCCCGATCAGGCGCATCGCTTCAGGCCCGATCCTGACGAGGCTAGGCCAGAAGAAACATTTGTTGCGTCCCGAGGCCCGCGAGAACCGGTCCGGCCCGAATTCGGTCTGGCAAAACTCGACACGGCTTTCGAACAGGCCGGAATATTGCAGTTCGGGCCGCGCGAGGTCCCGCAATTCGAGTGGGAAGGACTTCGAAAGGTCGATCCCGTGCTGATCCGGAAAACTCTCGATCAGGATCCCGCACGTCCGGCAGTTACCGACGTCGAGGACAAAATCCACATCGACAGGGTTGGGTGCGTCGTCCTTGGACACCGTATCTGCCAGGCGGATCTTCGGAATCCGGACGACCTTCTGGATGTTCCCGATACAGGCCAGGTACCTTGCCCAATGCTCGAGGAAGTGCGGAAGGCTGCTCTTGTCGAACGGCCGCCCCGGCCTTTGGGCGCGCTTGAAACGCAGGAAGCAGTCTTCGATCCAGTCGGACACCCACTTCTGCAGATCCTGCCGGGGCCGACCGGTCTCTGGAGTTTCGAGGCGCCGCAGGAACCACCCCATGTCGGCGGGTTTGCTGACAAACCGGAATTCACGCCGGGCAGCCGAGTCCTGGTGAGAAGGCGCGAGATAGCGCCCGGGCGTAGCGGCCTCGTCCTGGACAAGGGTCGTATCAAGTGCGAGCTGGACGTGATGGGTGTGTCTCGCGACGGTTTCGGGCAATTCGACGATTCGCATCCTTGCCCAGGTCGACGGACCAGGGTCGTAACGTTCCATGCCGGTTACGCTACCCACGTTTTTCAGGCGGAGGACGGGAACCGGGATCCACTTGCCCAGAAACGGCTCAATCGCAGCAAGCGGACGAACCGCATATTCATCGTCGTCGTCGCGCTGTTCCGCCTCGATCCTTTCGTCGAGTTCCTGGTTGCCCGAATACGGGATCAGCGTCCGTTCCTCCAGGTTCCCTTCGACTTTTCCTGCCCTCTCGACGAAGCGCGCGGGGCGCAGTGCAGTCAATTCGTCAAGTGCGAATCCGAAATCAAGAATCTGGATGCCCGAGTACGGGATTATGGTGATGTCCTCTTTCCAGTCGCAAATCGGTCGGACCGGTAAGCTTGTCGGAATCATCACGATGCAAATCCTCAAGTGCTAGTCCCTGACTTTGCCAGACATCGCGAGATCGTGTCAACTTGTCTGGATCGGACAATCGGACCCGGTCAGGCGCTCGTCCCTTGGTTGCAAGTCATGGTGTTGGCAGCCGCCGCATTGTATCCTGACCACGATGACTGATGTCGTCAGTATTCCGGGCCGCACGGCTCGAGAGGCACCGGTTGTTCTGACTTTGCGAAGCTGGTCGATGGAGTTGCCTGATGTGCCAAGACCTTACGGGATTGCGTATGAACAGCCTGTCTGATCGGCCGGGACGGCTTGGCGTAGCTCATTCCCCAGGAATTTGTCTGGCGGCGGCTTTCGCAATCTCGATGGCATATGCCGGGGGCTCCAGCGCGCAGGACCGGGCACAGGACGCTTGGCAGGACGTCTCTGGTTGTACTGACACGGTCGATGTGGAGATGTTCATCCAAGCGTTTCCCGAGAGCCGCTTTGCCGAGGAGGCTCGAACCTGTCTCGCCACCCTCAGAGGTTCCGAAACCGACGTGCTTACCGGCGACGGAGAGATGCCTCGGTCGCATGCACCCGCTCCCGAGGAACTGGAGGCCATGCTCGAACTCACTCTTGAGCAGCGTGTTCTGATTCAGCACGGCCTGAATTCCCTGGACCATACCATAGGTATCGTGGACGGGGTTTTTGGCAACCGAACGCGGCAAGCGATTTCAAAATACCAGCAAGTGAAGGGGCTCCCATCTACCGGGTTCCTGACTTCCGAACAGTCAGATGGGTTGATGGCATTGGGAGAGGCACGCGAACGCCACGCGTGGCTTGATGCACGAAATGCCAAGACTCAGGTAGCATTGCGGGACTATCTGTCCACTTTTCCACTGGGTGCATACTCCGACGAAGCTTATGCCAAACTCGCGGAATTGGAGAGTGGCGAGCGCAGTTTTGACAATACCCAAAATGAACTGGAGCGGCAGGTTGTGCGGCTCAATACGCTGCTTTCCGACACGCGAAGCAAACTGGAAGAGAGAAAAAACACCATTGCAGAACTTGAGGCGAGCCTGACCGAGGCCCGGTCTGAGCTGGAACGGGGTCATGCTGAAGCAACCAGCCTGAATGCAGGGCTCAAGGAAGCACGGTTGGAGATCTCTGAAGTCCACAGCAGAATGGCTGCGCTCGAAGCCTTGCTTGAAGGCACCAGCAAAGAACTTGCCGACAGCCAACAATCTGAGACTGACCTTGAGTTGGCTCTGAATCAGGCACGTGATGAACTCGATGCCAGCCGATCGTCGGCATCTGAGCTTGGGGCAAGGCTTGATGCCAACCGTCAGGAGCCGTCCACAACACAGGCCGCTTTGGAACGGGTTCGTCAACTATTGTCAGGATCACGGGATGAACTGACGGCAGCTCGCACGGAAGCAACGCAAGCTCAGAACCAATTGACGGTCGCCCAGGGCGAGCTCGACCGATCGCAAGACGAGTTGAAGGAAGCCCGTGAAGATCTCTCACTGGTTTTCTCGAAGTATTCCGTTTCACAGGTTGACCTGGAAAAGACCCGGGATGAACTGGCGACAACCCGTGCGGAAGCGGCACGGGCTCAGGTCCAATTGATGATCGCCCAAGACATACTCGATCAGTCAAAGGATGAGCTAGAGGAACCATGGGGAGAACTCTTTCAAATCCGCGCGCAGTACTCAGTGTCGCGAGCAGCCCTTGAGAAGACCCAGGAAGAACTTGCGCAGATTCGCGCGCAGTACTCGGTTTCACGGACGGACCTGGAAAGAACCCGGGAAGACCTGGCGGCGGCGCGTGCGGAAACATCGGACGTGCAAGCCCGGTTGACGGTTGCACAGGTCGAGATTGCCAGCCTGGGGAAGGATCTCAACCAGGCGCTTGCCCGTGTGGCCGCGGAGCAGAAGAAGCGCGCGGACCTGGAGGAGCGGGAACGCAGGCGCCTGGAAGCCGAGGCCCAGGACCTCAGGCGCTTTCGCTCGGAGTTCCTGGCCCAGTTGCAGGATGTGCTCGGTGGCCGCGAAGGTGTGCGCATTGTCGGGGACCGTTTCGCGTTTTCATCGGAGATCCTGTTCGAGGTGGGCTCGGATGTTCTCGGCGATACGGGGAAGGACGAGATCCGCCGGGTTGCGGAGATCATCAGGGATGTTGCGGGGAAGATCCCGCCGGAGGTTGACTGGGTTCTTCGGGTTGACGGGCACACGGACAAGACGCCGGTTCGGGCGAACGAGTTTTTCGATGACAACTGGGACTTGAGCCAGGCGCGGGCGCTCTCGGTGGTTCGCTACATGATCGACGAACTGGGGATTCCTGCCAACCGCCTGGCCGCGACCGGGTTCGGCGAACACCGGCCGATCTCGGAGAGCGACGATCCTCAATCCCTTGCCCGGAACCGGAGGATAGAGCTGAAATTCACCGAACAGTAAGCGTACAGCTTCGAGATTCGCGAGATCGAAAGTCCCATGATTGACACCTCCTCCCATCCAGAGCTTTGGTTGGCGCAATGTGATTCCCGTCTACGGGTCGTGTCGTACCTGCGTCGTTTACCTAGTCATGATACACGTCCGGTCATGATCGCAAGACCCAGAAAACGGGCACAAAGACATGAGTCGCACCGGACTCTCGTTTGATGAAGTCGGTCAGGTTGCGTCGAAACATGGCCCTCGTTACGACTACGACAGCGCAATTGCGGTATCCAAGAATTCAATTTGCGCTTTTCCTTCGTCGGTCGATGTGAACGCGTGAAAATGGCTCACACTGTAACCAGAACCTGTTTCCTGGGAATCGTATTCGGCATTTCACTGGTTTCTCGAGCTGGCGGGGTCCCGAATTGTCTTGACTGGGATCTTCCGGATTTCTTCGAAACTGCATCGAAGGAGGATGTTGAATACTGCCTCGGGAGTGGTGGCGTCGGAGTCGACGACAGAATCGAAATCAGCTTGTCAACGTTCCTGCAAGACCCGCTGGCGACCGGGCAGCCGGAATCCCTGGTTCCGGAAGCGCATGGTCGTAACGCTACGCCGCTTCATCTCGCGGCCGGATTCAGTCCCAGCGTCGATGTCATACGGGCCCTGATCGATCACGGTGCGGTCCTCTCGACGCAGGATTCTTCGGGGGCCAGTCCGCTGCACTGGGCGGCTGCTCTCAACAAAAACCCCGGGATTGTCGACGCCCTTCTCGATGCAGGTGCGAACGAGACGCAGGCAAACTTTTCCGGCGAGTTCGCCTGGAACCTGGCGAGGCATTGGAACCGGAACCTGAGGGGAACGGCTGCACTTGAACGCCTCCGCCCGGTCGGTTGTACGGTCGACTTCGGTGATGAACCCTGCTCGGGCTGGGACACGCCAGGATTTTTCAAAAGCGCCAACGCTGATACCGTTGCCCGATGCGTGCAATCAGGTGTCAACCTCGACACGAGGTTGGCTTCCGGATGGACGCCGCTGCATTTCGCCGCCGCGTTCACCAAACATCCCGAGACGATCGAAACACTTCTCGAAGCCGGCGCGGACAAAGGCGCTCAAACGGATTCCGGAACGCTCCCCCTGCAGCTCGGAGAAAGGAACCGGGCCATCGAGGGATCCGAGGTCCTGAATCGCCTGCGTCCCGCCGATTGCGCGGACTGGTTGTCCGTGCGGTTTTTTGCCAGCGCGTCGGCACGAGAAGTCAAAGCGTGCCTGGAGACAGGTGCCGATGTCAACGAGCGCTCGCATAATGGCTGGACACCGTTTCATCTCGCGGCGGGGTTCAGTTCAGACCCCGGCGTCCTGGCTACGCTTGCCGAAGCCGGAGCAGACATGCAGTCACGGGCCGAAGGGGAAATGCTTCCCATCCATACGGCGGCACGCCACAATCGGAATCCGGCAGTCATCGAGATGATTCTCAACCTTGGCGCCGAATTGAATGCACTGTCAGACGGCAACCGGACCCCGCTCCATGTAGCTGCCGAACGGAGCAAATCACCGGAGTCCGTGAGAGTCCTTATCGACAGGAATGCCGACATCAGGGCTCAAACGTCCGCTGGTAAGACGCCTTTAGAGCTTGCCCGCGAAAACACGGCGCTTGCCGATTCCGACCTGATGGACAGACTTCGTCCATATAGCTGTGAAGACTGGCTGACTCTTCGGTTCTTTCAATTTGCATCTCCTGGAGAGGTCGGCCGCTGCCTGGAGAATGGAATGGATCCGAACGCGAAATCGGCAAACGGATGGACTCCACTTCACCTCGCTGCAGGATTCAGTAATTCATCGGAGATCGTCAGAATGCTGATCGAGGCTGAAGCGAATCCGGTATCGGTTTCAGATGATGGGTGGACTCCCCTTCACATGGCAGCGCGGGGTGCGACTGATCCCGAGATCATCTCGGCTATCTTGGACTCGGGTGTTTCTGCGAATATCAGGACTGAATCAGGATGGGCGCCACTTCATTCTGCCGCCGAAAAGAACAGTTCACCCGAGATCATCGTTTCTCTCCTCAGGGAATGCGCGGACAGAAGCTCGCTGACGGTGGACGGGTTAACGCCGTGGGACCTGATTCAGGGAAACGACAATCTCAGGAATTCACCTGTTTCGCGGCTTCTTGACCCTGATCGGTAGAAACGGGAACCATGAGTTTCCGCTTTGCCGCCAAGGTAAAATAAGAATGCCCTCAATTCACGCTGGAACTTGCCATCTGTGCCGGCGGTCAGGCAACACGGATTGACTTACCTTGATTTTGAGAATCGAGTTCAATTATCGAGTCAGTTCGAACTCGCATGCGGGGCTCACAACTCCTGCACCCGGAGTTCCGGTTTTCGGCGCGCCTGGACATCGGGAAAGTCGTCCAGATTCGGCATCTGAATTTGGCGCAACAATGTCATCGCCTTTTCCGAAGGATCCCGTTCAGGGACGGTTTTCCAGACTGCCGCGAAATCTTCGGACTGATTGTCAGCAGACGTACATGGGCTGCAAAACCGATCCATTATTTTTTCATGCCCGATCCTTCACCAACCGGGAATGCTACGCAAATCCTGACCGGCAGCCGAACACCGCTTAACCCCAGATACCATGACCCTGGTTGCGGCGGAGTGGGATCTTCGATTTGATCGAGACTGTCGTAAGAGAGGCAAGGAGCCGAGCTTTTTGTAGTCTTCCCCGACATCTGTGATAACCTCTGCACAGACGGGAGGACGTGGCATGCAAAAAGTTCAGGGAATCGGCGGTTTCTTCTTTCGGGCCAAGAACCCCGAGCGACTTACGAAATGGTACCAGGATCACCTTGGTATTAACCCTGCCCCGACCAACATGGAAATGGTGCCCTGGATGACCGAGGCCGGGGTCACGATTTTCTCGCCTTTCGGTGCTGAAACGGATTATTTCTCTGCGGACAAGACCTTCATGCTCAACTTTCGCGTGGCCGATTTGGACGCGATAATCTTGCAGCTGAAGTCCGCGGGTATAGAGATCAGCTATGAAAGCGAATTGGAGGGCATCGGGCGCTTCGCCCGCATACACGACCCTGAGGGCAACGCAATCGAACTATGGGAACCTGTGCCTTGAGCACAAATACTGGTGCTCAATTTCAGATCATCTGAACCCAAAGTAGCATGGTCTCAAGTGTCGGGGCCAACTGGTCGAGGAGGTGTCGGCGCGGGTAGATCAGGCTCCCTGACCCATTGTGGCTTGGAAAAAGGCCGATGCCGGTACTGAAAACACACTGAGCCGCAATACCGGTACAAAGGACCAAACAATCCGACGCATGTTTCGGGAGCAACAACACCAGACCGGTTTTCTTTCTGGTATCAATCCCGGCGCAAAATGGTCCGAAAAGTTACGCATACTTGCCGAATGCCCCTCCGCGGGCGCATTCCCGGCAGCTACAGGCCACGGAAAACGATTCCTGTAACGCGTGTTCAATACTAACGGTACCGATTGAGCAGTTCCATCATCTTGTGGAAATTCTTGAGCTTGGCGACCGACAAGGGGGTCTGACCGAGAAATGCGGTTGTGTGTACCGACGCCCCACGGGCAAGCAGGACTTTCGCCGCTTCCAGCCTGTTGTCGGTCGCGGCGAAGAACAGAGGTGTGCGCTTTTTGTAATCCTTGGCATGGAGAAACGCTCCCCGGTCAAGGAGGAACGCGGCGCCTGCCGCGGAATTTGCCATGGCGGCATAATGCAGGGGCGTTCGCTGCTTGTTATCCTTGCCTTCGATGTTGGCACCACGGGAGAGAAGAACTGCCATGGATTCCGGCGCGTCAGCCGCATAGTGCATCGGCTTCCGTTTTTTTTCGTCGCCAGCTTCAAAATTCGCGCCGCGCTCAACAAGCGCGGCAATGACTTCGGGCGAACGAACCCCTTCATGCAAGGGCGTCCTTCGATGCTGACCGACTGCGTTAACGTCCGCGCCGCGTGACACCAACAAATCGATGACATCCATCGCGCCACCCGCGGCCGCGTAGTGAAGAGGTGTCCTCCTGTTGCTGTCTCTCTCCCGAACGCTGGCCCCACGCGTAAGGAGCAGTTCCGCGACACTTCGATTATTCGCATACGCAGCGACCATGAGCGGTGTCTGACCGCTCAGGCGCCATCGACCGATTTCGCCAGCATCAAGTGCAAAAAGCCTGTTCTGAAGCCGGTCACTGAATAGCTCGTCGCCTGTATTCAACTGTGCAACGGAATTTGCCCCGTTTTCCAGAAGGGCCGATGCGAATCCCGTGAGACCGAGGACCGCCGCAAAATGCAGATCGGTCCAGCCGTTTTCATCCTTGCGTCGAGGATAGAATCCTCGTCCGAGGACTTGCCCGAGGCGCCGCTGCAAAGCTGCTTCATCAACCGGCTCCGGGCCGGTGCCCGCGCCTTCATCCGCAGTGTCGACACCCCCTGAACTGGGTCGGCATGCTTCCCGTTTGTCTGCGAGGGTCGCACGGATGCCCGAAATCCGCGTATCCCCCGAGTTCACACGAACCAAACGATCCAGATAGCTCTGCGCCTTGTCCAGCTTGCCGCACGCATTGACCGCCGAATTCGCCCAACCGGCGTACTTGTCCGCGATCTTCCGGAGCCCGTCCCTGGCCTCCTGGTTATCCGGATCTTCTGACAGGACATCGTTGTAGCAGTCGAATGCCGTGCCACCCTGCCCCGTCGTCAGACGATTTGCGGCCAGATGGTCACGACATGTCTGAAGGATGGCATCCAACGGGTTTTCGTCTATCGCTTCATCTTCAACCTGGTCACCGTTCCGGCCCCTCGAAAGACAATTCCTGGCATCATCCGCGTGCGGGCTGTCGGGATATTCCACCAGAAACATCTCGACCGATATCAGGTCTTCGCAGTCACTTATCTGTTCCCACCGTTCAGAATCAGTCTCCTGGGCGATAGCATTCAGCGGAATCAGAATGACCGAGACGGCGCCGGCAATGCGCAACCCCGTCTTCAAGAAAGTTTGCCGAAAACCGTCAATCCGTCCTGGCATCATGCCGCTCTCCGCCGATGTGCAACCGAAAACTGCCCCGAAATCCCCTGAATTCCATAATAATGCCGCCCGGTGCACGAAGCAACCAGTCATGCCTTATCTCTGTTCACTTCCGGCACCGGATTTCGCCAAGTCCAACTGTACTCGCCGACTCAAGGAGAGCCCACATTCACCGCGCCTGGTCCGTGGGCCAAACGCCGCCAGAAAGGCCCCGAGGCCGCAAAACCGTTCCCCCCGTACTACGGGCAAAAGACGGGGTTCCGCGCGAAGTGCCGGAAACCCGGCCGGTTCAGGCCTTCGCAGGACCCGAAACGCAGGGAATCCGTTGCCAGAGCAAGGAAATCGGATAAAGCAGTCCTTCCAAAACGGCTCCCCGTAACCCGAGACACGGGAGCATGCGACCTTGGTGATCCCGAGCCCTTGCAAGACAGAGTTGATGGTGATTTCGATCGCAGGCATGCCCTCTGCAACCATCTGTTCTCCCGGCTTTTGCGGGTAATCGGCGGCGTCGTTGAATTTCCCTGGTTTCGGGTTTTGTTTGGCGGCCGCGCCAGGTGCGGCGGCTTTCCGGTTTCCCTGTTATTTTGCCGTGCGGTCTTTCCGTTTGACAGGATAGCTTGCCGGGTCCATGCCGCGGTGGGAGAGACGGATCATCAGGGGATCGGCCATGGGCGCTTGGTTCGGATCGAACGCAACCCCCGGTCTTTGCCAGCCGCTCATTGCGAAAATACCACCGTATAGCCATGTCGATTCATAATGCTCACCTGTGTATCCCATTGATATTAAGCAGAATATTTTATCACACGTTGTGATAACGCCCTTACTTTTTTGCACTTTGGCTGATCCGTTGGCCGAGCCGGTCGGGGTTGTGCGTCTGTCGGAAAATCACCTCC
This sequence comes from Paracoccaceae bacterium, assembly GCA_963664045.2. GTDB lineage: Bacteria > Pseudomonadota > Alphaproteobacteria > Rhodobacterales > Rhodobacteraceae > JAPPHA01. The sequence continues at coordinate 593,539 of CAXXGT010000014.1, forward strand.
CGATCGGGGCCGTGGCGTGCCCGCCAGTCACGGATGCGGCACTCGACGGCATTATTGTGCTGTCGGGCCAGCCTTCCTGGAGGTTCCGAACCGTGGCTTCGCTTGACGCCGAAACAAGGGAACTGATCGCCGCGCGGCGACAGTTCGGAACCGTGGAACTGTCCCCGATCGACATCAAGCGCGAGGGGCGCGTGGTGGCAATCGATGGAGAAAGGTACGTCGAACATGTCGCGGAGGTGGGCAGGCTGGGCTGGAAGTTTCATTTCTTTCCCCGTATCACCACGTCCAGGAGCGCATCAGGCTCATCCTGGCAATCATTGCCGTCCTGCTCTCTTCGCTTGCTGCCTTCATCCAGTTCCGGCGCTCGCAAAGGAAGCATGGCCTTTTGATCAGTTCGGAACGCGAGCGCGACGAGCTCAACCGCCTCAATCGGGACCTGGAGCGTGAAATCGTCGAACGCAGGGAGGCCGAAGCCCGGCTGAAACGCGCGCAGGACGACCTCAAGCGCACATCCAAGCTCGCGGTGCTCGGTCAGTTGGCTGCATCCGTCAGCCACGAGCTGGGGCAGCCGCTCTCAGCCATGAAAACATATATCGCCGGGGCGCATTTACCTGAAGCGACACCCGGGTGCGCGCGACGCCGGGTGATCGACGAGTCGGACGAAGTCCTGCAACAACTCGACCGTCTGGTTGACCGAATGAGCGAAACCACGCGGCAGCTTCGGTTCTTCGCAAGACGCGGAAGCGAAACCTTCGACGACGTCGCATTGGCCGACGTCGTCGCGGGTGCGCTCGAGAACATGCGCCCGGCGATCGTGGCGGAGGGCGTGAAACTGCAATGCAGGATCGCCAGCCCCGGCATGATCGTTCGCGGAGGGCGGGTGCGGCTGGAGCAGGTCCTTGTCAACATGATCCGCAATGCGCTCGACTCGATGCAGGACAACCCGAGCAAGCACCTGTCGATTGCGATGGAAGAGAACGGAGCGCGCGCCAGGATCATCGTCCGGGATACCGGCAAGGGAATCGAGGGCGGATCGGAGACAACGATCTTCGAGCCTTTCGTGACGACCAAGGCGTCGGGAGAAGGCATGGGTCTCGGTTTGGCGATCTCGGCCGAAATCGTGAAGGAACATGGCGGAAGCCTGTTTGCCAGCAACAACGACAGCGGAGGGGCAGAGTTCGTGATGGAGTTGCCCGCACCAGAGACAGCCGATGCTCAAGCGAAGTGACGCGCTGCCGCATATCGTCGTCGTCGATGACGATCGGGAAATGCGTCAGTCATTGCTGCAGTTTCTGTCAAGGTCCGGATGCCGGGCTATCGCTTTCGCGAAAGCCGAAGACGCCCTGAGACGGCTCGAAACCGCGCGGCCGGACGTCGTGGTCACCGATGTCCGGATGCCCGGGATGAGCGGGCTGGACTTGCTCGACGCGTTTGCGTCGTTCCGATTCTCGCCACAGGTGCTCCTGATCACCGCGCATGGCGACGTTCCGATGGCGGTCGAGGCGATGAAAGCCGGCGCGTTTGATTTCGTCGAGAAGCCGTTTCAACCGAGCCGGCTGCTCGATTCCATCAGGCGAGCGATATCGTATGGCCGACTCAAGCGCGAGAACGCCGCGCTCAGGGAGAGTCTCGAGCGGTTGTCAGGCCTCGATTCCATCCTGATTGGCGAGAGCCCGAACATGCGCCGACTTCGTGAAGACATCGCGGACATCGCTCTGAGCGATGCGCCGGTCCTGATCCTCGGTGAGACCGGCACCGGCAAGGAACTCGTGGCCCGCGCGCTCCACCGTCTCGGTTCGCGTTCCGGAGGCCCTTTCGTTCCGGTCAATTGTGCTACAATTCCGCTGCAGGACTTCGAAATCGGGACCGAGCGCGTCCCCGATGCCTTCTCCGGAGCGGAGACCGGGACCCTGTTCCTTGACGAGTTGGCGGTTTGCCCTCCGGACGTCCAGGCGAAGCTGCTTCGTGTCATCGAATGGAACGGAAGCGAAACCGCGCAGGGCTTTGGAACACGTGAACCCCATTTCCGGATCCTCTCCGCCTCGAACCGGCAACTTGACACCGAGATGGATGCCGGCGTCTTCCGCCGGGATCTCTACTACCGGCTGAATACCGTGATCATCCGAATTCCGCCGCTGCGTGACCGCGGCGATGACATTGCCCTGCTTTATTCGCACTTCGTTGACCATTACGCAGAACTCTATGGGGTCGACGGTCCCGAACCGACGATTGAAGACATCGCGGCGCTGATGAGCCATGACTGGTTGGGCAATGTCCGCGAACTCCGCCATGTCGCCGAGCGTCGCATTCTTGCCTAGCGGCGCGGACGTGGCTCCGCGAGCGAGGCGATCAAGAGGAACGGTTTCATCGACGAAGTGCCGCCGACCCTGCGCGAGGGTGTTGCATTCTTCGAACGGCAACTGGCGGCCAAGGCCATCCAAAGCCAAGCGGGGCGCATGGACGCCGTCGCGGAAGCGCTCGGAATCGGGCGGAGAACATTGAATGAGAAGATCGTGAAGCTCGGGATCGACAAAGGCGATCTCCTGTGATTCCGCTGGCGTTCGCGACGTGACCCCCACCATGCCGAAGAATGGCATCAAGAATGGCCGGGGGGGCGGTGCTGGAGGGTCTTCGAGCGTGATGGCGGCATCCACCGAAAACCGGTCGATGATCCAATAGGCCATCGAGAGCGACATGCCGCCCCTGGCGGCCTACGGGTGCCGGTCGGGGATGGAAAAGCGTGCCTGGAATCCCCGCCAGATCCAGATCCGTGACTCTTGACCGACGACGTGCAAAATCTTCTAAGGTAGCCACCCGGATTCACCGGGATTGGCCAGTCAGTTTTGGAAAACGAACGGGCTGTTGTCCCCGCTACTCTCTTCATCCCTTTGCGGCGGTGCGACGGGCGTATTGACGCCGGCGTTTCTCAGGCGCCCCAATTCCGCGTAGGCATCGAGTGTCACGTCCCTGTAGATCCGATAATATACGTTCGTACCCAGGGCGATTTCGAGGGGCCGGGCCCTGTGTTCGTTTCGGAACGCACGATCGGCAGCCGAGAGTTCCCTGCGGATATCCGCGTCTGATCCCAATCGGGTTGCAGCATTGACGAAGCGCTGATCACCTGCCGGGACTCCAGTGTCTCTCTGGCCCCGACCTGTTCCGCCAAGCGCAGATGCAATGTCCGCAACTGGCGACATGTCAACGCGGTTTGTTGAGCCGGGTACAGGTCTCGGCAATTCGGCGACCTGTTGCGGCAGGTCTTCCGGACGCTCGAGCTGCTCGGTCGGCACGACGGAAAACTCGTTTGGCCCTTCACGACCGAAGAAGCCACCCTGGTTGTTGCCGCACCCCGAAACCAGCATCAGGGCAGCGATGACGGCAACGATCGCGGAAAGCCGATTCTTCAAGTACCTTCTCCCGTAAGACAACCACAGCATGCTAGTCTGATCGACTTTCGTTCAATCCACGTCCGGACCGAACCGCGAACCTTTGTTGGAATAATATCACTCCGAACGCGCCTGAAAATATGAATACATCAGCCAGGTTGAAACTGAAAGGGTTGCTGACACCACAGCACGACATGTTGAGAAAGTCCGCAACGGCGCCATGGACAATCCGGTCGGTTCCATTGCCAAGTATTCCCCCGACGAGTCCGCCCGCAAAGACCGGCCCCAGCCAACCTTCGAAGCGGCGGGACCAGGACAGGATCAATCCAGCTGCCGCTATAGATACCACAACCAGGATCCAACGCAGCAATTGAGATCCATCCGAGAAAAGACCGAAATTGATTCCTTCGTTCCAGGCCATCCGAAACCTGAGGAAAGGTGGGAAAACGTCCAGTTCGCGCGTTTCCCGGAGACCAAGACCAAAAACGATCAACCATTTGCTGAACTGGTCGATGACCAAGGCGCAGAGGGCGATGCCCACAACCCTCGGAGCGAACTTCATCGAATTCCGTCCCGGACGAGTGATGACATGGTCCTTTCGAAAAAGCGCCTTGTCACGGGTGATTTCCGAACGTCGCGAAAAGCCAGGCATCGTGGGCATAGCCGGGAATGCCGGCCCGAAGCCGGTAAGACATCATGAATACATCCCCTTTTCAGGCGAGACCGACAATCCGGGTGGCGAGGTTCCGCCCTGGTTCTTGCCGTCGCCTTCCGCGGTCCATTCGAGGATCGTCCCGATGTCCCCGTGCAGCGTGGCTTAACATCTTCCCCGCCCTGAAGGGCGAGGATTTCCAGGAGGACTAGGCCACTTGGACAGTTCGTGCTTCATCACCTGCCCGACGGCTCGGCTCCACGCCCGGAGTGTTCCCCCGGTTGAGAATGTTGACCGCTGCGTTGCGGTCGGCATTGTCCCGGTGCCCGCACGCGGTGCAGACGAAGACAGCTTGGCTTTCGCGGCTCCGTCCGTCCACGGTCCCGCAGGACGCGCAGGTCTGGGAGGTGTACGACGGGTCGACCTTCACGAACCGTGCCGCCTTGTAGGCAAGCATGGTCTGGATCCGGTGCCAACCGACGTTCAGGATTGCGCGGTTCAACCCGCGCTTTTGGGCAACGTTCCGGCCCGGTTCATCGACCGTGCCTCGTGCGGAAGCCGTCATGTTCTTCGTGCGCAGTCTCTCGACCACAACGCCACCGTAGCGGCGGGTAATGTCCGTGGTGGCCTCGTGCGCCCAGTGCTTGCGCGCCCGCGCCTGACGGGCCTTGAGCCCGGCGGCCCACTTCTGTGCCTTGACCCACCGGCGCGACCCGCGCCTGCGGCGGCTGGCAATTCCCTGGGCCATCCGGATCAGGCGCTCGTGGCGATCGACCTCCTGCGGCAACATGTACGGCGTACCGTCGGACAGCATCAGCGGGACGGCCACGCCACGGTCGACGCCGACGGTCATTCCGTTGTCAGGCAGTGCGACATCGCGCATGCAGCCGATGCTGATCTGCCAGCCGAGAGCCGTGCGGGTGACACGCGCCTCGCGGATGCTGCCCTCGATGGCACGGTTGTAGCGCAGCTTGACCCAGCCGATCTTCGGCAGCTTCACACGCGCCCAGCGCCTGCTCAGCTTTTCAACGCGGATTTCGCGGCCGGCAAAGCCGAACGCTTCGTTCACGCCCTTTCTCTTTGGCCTGGGATAGCCGCCAAGACCCTTCCACGCCCGGCGGTAGGCCTCGTCGAGCGCCTTCAGCGTGCGTTGCATCGGTGTCACGTGAACGGCACGGACAAAGTCGAACGCGGCGCGCAGCGCGGTCAGTTCACGCGCCTGTGTCACGTAGTTGAGGTTGTTGCCTGTTCTGGCCTGGTCGTTCCGCCAATGGTTGCGGCGTTGCTCGAGCGCAAGGTTCCAGACGAGGCGGCAGACGCCGGCGAACTGCGCCATCATGTCTTCCTGCTCTTGCGTGGGGCGGAGCGCGTCTGTGTAGCCGCGGAAAATCATATCAAATACATACACTGGATAAGCCGATGTCAAGCAACAAGCAAGGAATCGCACTTTCCTCCCCGGCCTGAACGCCGAGGTTTCCAGCGCGAAAAGTTGATGAACCTCGCCCCACTGCTCGCCCGGCGTCAGCACGATGCGCTCGATCAAGCCCCGAATCGCCGTCGGCGCCTCGTCACGGTCCTCCGGATGTTTCAGCGCATCGGCGAGCCGCGCCACCTTGCGGCGGTAAATCCCGGCCTTGTTCGGATGGACGTCTGGGAGGGCGGCCGCAAGACGCTCCGCGCGCTCGTCCTGGCAGGCCTCCAGCTTGCGTAGCCGGTCCGACATGCCTCGCACATAGCCGCCGTCCTCGATCGAGGCCACGCGCTGCTGGTCGGAGAAATAGCGGGCATAGAGCACACAGCAAAGCGTCATGGTCTTCGGTCTCCTATCTCTCGCCGGCGTCCGTCGCCGGTGCGTTGTCGTTGGCGGCCTTCAGCCGCCGGAACTCCTCCCGCGCGATGCGGCGGCCGAGCAGGCGGGCGAGCGTCATGATTGCGGTATCGATCCGGGCTTTCGCGCCGCCACTGCCGTTCGCCGTCCCGCCGCGCGCGCCCGAATATCCGCGATCTTCGCTCTCCGGCATCTCTTCGCGCCTCCCGCAACAACACGCCTCCGGGAGTCGATTTGGAACCACGATCCGACCATGTCAAATTCTGCCGGTAGGGTATTTCCTGCATGGAATCATGCACTTGCGTAGCTCAAGGGCGCTAGGCAGCTCATGCGGTGCCTAGCGTGCGATCGAAAAAAATTCGCAATACAAAGCCATGCGCACACCGGTCATGTCCTAAACCGTCCATGGGTTCACGGTCTTCGATCCCGCCGCCTCGAACGGTGCGGTGTCCCGCGTCACCACCATCATGCCGTTGGCCGCCGCGGTCGCCGCAATGTAACCGTCGGACACCGGGATCGTCCGCCCCTCGGACCGCGCCTTCGCCATTAGCTCCGCATAGGCCTGCGAAGCCGCAAGATCGAAGGACAGTACGCGCCCGGGGAACATCGGCAATACCTGCCCCTCCAGATCCTCGTGCAGTCGATCCCGGCGACGGCCGGCCGGGAGCGACCGGACCCCAAAACGCAGCTCGGCGACGGTGATGGCGGACAGATACAGCGTTTCCAGCCGCCTGTGCGTCGAGCCATTCGGCGACGCGCGATTCCGGAGCCCCGCGCAGCGGCTCCGACATCACGCCGATGTCTACCAGGATCATTCCAGATCGACCGGTCGGGTCGGAGCGGTTTCGCGTTGTGCAAAGCTCTCGAACTCTTCGTCCGTCAACCTGGCACGCCGACCGACGGCAGTCAGCAGCGTCCCCAGCGCGGTCCGTCCTTCCGGCAGAACCGTTTCCCCCAGAATGGCGCGCACTTCCGCCTCGGTGTTACGGCCGCGCAGGGCAGCCCCGCACACGCAGGGCGCGATGCACCTCGTCGGGCAGGTTGCGGACGGTCAACATGGCCATATGCGAAATCCAATCACGCTTTCAATGCCTGCAAATATCAATATGAATGTACTCGGACAAGCGTACGCTCACGCCTTTGTCGGGCACGCCAAGGAGGTCACGTCATTTCTTGCTGCTTGCCACCGTCCATTTTGACTGGTCGCCAGGTGTCTCCCCACGACAGGACGTCAAACCACGTACATGTAGAACCAAGTTCGGATTGCCCATTTTCGTGGAGGAATGCCGAATTTCACCAATGAACCACCCGAATGTCGCCCAAAGTAGTAACCCCCGCGAGCAGCGGCGGCCCTGTCGCGAAAGTAAAGGTCGGGTTTGATTGTACCGTCCGGAGATGTGAACCGGACAGTCTCGAAGTTCGGCTGGCGCACCAAACAGTTCGGCTACCAGGTGATCAGGACAGTCGAAATCGGGGGATATCGTAAAACTTCGTGGAATCAATGCGATAGTGGTTTTTTTCAAGAGCGCCACGCCGCGGGATCCGTGACGAGACGTTTCAGATCCGCTATCCGCAAGGACAGTATGTTGTGTTCCGGCAAGAAGAAGTGGTGGCGCCCGGTATCTCGGGTGGATTCGTCGAGCTCTTCCCAGCTGGCACAATGCGCGTCGGCAGGCGGTCGAGGAAGGCCACTTTATTCCGGGGGTCGACGACGCGTTCAATTCTGTCTCGGCCGTCAGGCGCATCAAGGCGGTGGCGCCCGTTACCGGCCCAGTGGTTCGAGGCAAGGCCCACGCGGACCGGTTGAGATCGTGCGCAACGCACCTGTGGCCATGCCGTGCGGGCACGCGCACGGCCCAGCATGGCTCCTTCCCGGAAGACCCTTCTAATACCTGAGACTCGCAACAGATCAGACCGGAACTTCGATCGAATGCCGGTCTCGGCTGAAACGGGTCCGGCAACATCGATTCAATTCCCGGTTGTTTTCGGCGTATCCCTCCAGTTTGAAGACCGGCCACGGCCACCAGGTCATATGCGTTTCAGGCCTGAAACCTGAAACCTGAAACTTTCGACCTTGGATTTCAAGTCGAACTTCTCTGCCTTGGCGCCGGCCTGCTCGACGCGGTTTCTTCCGGTCGAGCTGGCATCCAAGTGCTTCTCGCCCATCTTGCGACTACCGGTGGGCAAAGCCAGGAAACAGGTTGCATGTCTCGGATGGACATTGAAACATGATCAGCCGGGTGCACGAGAGCACTACGCCCGTCCGGCGAGGCCTGTTGGCCTTTGATCGGATCAGTCGGGGATTGTCGCTTTCAGTCTGCCAAGCCGAAGTCGATCATGCCGTTGCCAACCCGAAGCGGGTTTTCGGCAGACCGTGCGTATCCGTTTTCACGGTCATCAGCTTGCCGGAATGCGGTGCACGGCTGGAAAACCCGGGAGGCAGGCGCAAATACGTAGAGGTTACATAAAGTGTCTTGAGGCCTGCTCCCCCGAAAGTGAGATTCATCGGCATGGGGACAGGCAGCGAAATCCGCTCGTCCAGCACGCCATCGGGGGTAAACCGCTGGATGCTCCAGTTCCCGACCATGGTCGCCCAGACGCGTCCCTCGGCATCGACCGTAATGCCGTTAGGAACACCGACATCCCTGTCGCCTTCAATGAATTTCCTCTTGTTCTGCAGCATGTTACCGGCCGCCAGATCAAACGCCCATACGCATTGGTCGAAGCCGTCCGAGAAATAAAGGGTCTGTCCATCCGGGCTCCAGGCCACGTTTTTCGGTAGGCCGACTCCCGGACAGGCGACCCTGAACGATAGGTCTTGATCTATGCAGTACAGGTTGCCCTGCCCTGGCGCATTGTCCAGGGCCTGGGTACCCGCCCAGAGGAGTCCATTCCGGTCAACCGACGCCGTGTTGAAGCGATTGTCCGGCTTTTCGGGTTCCGGGTCCAGCAACAGGGTAATCGTCCGCGCGCCCGAATCCCACCGGTAAAGCCCCCGCCGCCCGGCGAGCACCAGGGTGCCGTTCTTCAATAGCGCGACGCCTCCTATGATCTCGGGGAGAATGACGCGACCCGAAATGGCGGTCTCCGGATCATACGATCGCAGCGCCGGCGCCAGGATATCCAGCCAATAGAGCCTGCCTCGTTCCTCATCCCAAAGCGGATTTTCTCCCATGTAATCGCGCCCGGTTTCCAGCACTTCGACCCGCTTGTCCGTCGGGGCATCCTGCACGGGCGCCACGTAAGGCGTCGACATGCCCAGCGACGTATTTGACGATGCGCGCCGGGCCGCTTCCGCGATCACCCGTCCACATTCATGATAGTAGCCGGATTCATGCGACGCCGGTGGAAACTCACAGCACAATGCGCCGCTCGGGTGGCCTGTCATGTCAAGGATGCCTGATGCGACCCGTGTCGAACCTGTGACATCATCCGCACGAATCGTATAGCCGAGGGCCTTCGCCAGGGCGATGTCCGGATGGCCGCCTTCACCGGAACGCTTTCCGGGCGGCAGGGCAGCCAGAATGACGTGACCCGGGGCACTGTCATTCATGGACAGCCGCGGCCAGACCGTGACAACGCTGCTCTGTGATGCGTCGGGATCTTCAAAATCCAGGACGAAAACGGCATCGCTGTCCCGAACATACAGACAGGCGGGGACGCGAAGCCGGCGGGTCAGCCGGGACAGTTCAGGCTTGGTCGCCTTGATGAGGTCTGAACAGTCCAGCGCCCCGCGTGTCAGGTCGAGCACTCGTGACCCGATCGAATACCTTCGGATCTGGGGGTCGTAGCGGACGAGTTGCCGACTCTGGAGCGCCGCGAGCAGGCGATGCAGCGATGCCTTGGGGATTCCGAGCTTTTCCTGCAGCTCGCCGAATTTCGGCTTCTCCACCTCCAGCGCAACTGCGAACAGGACGTCGAGGCCGCGATAGAGCGTTTGCGCGCCGCGTACCTCCGGAACCCGGGTTTGTGGTGGAGAGCCATCCTTGGTCATCTGCTCACCTTAACAAGTCCGGACATTTCTTTCCATGTATTTGGACAAAATCATTGACAGAACGACTTTACTACTAGAATATGGAACATATGGTGATTTTGTCTGGAAAAAACCCATAAGAAAAAACTCGCAAATCAGATCCTCTCCGGAAGTGCACGTTGTGGGACCGACGGCGGCACAGGCGGCGGTCGGGTCGCTTGACGGCGCGCGTGTCCTCGTCACCGGCGGAAGCCGGGGCATTGCCGCCGCCATCGCATTGGGCGCGGCCGCTTCAGGGGCGCATGTTGCAATAAATCACTGCCCGGAAGCCGACAGGTTGGCCGGTCAATCGGGTGCCGGCGAAAGACTGGTCGGGACGATGAACGAAATCGGCGGACGCGCGGTGTCGATCGACATGAACCTTTTGGGTAACGACGCCGGACGCGCCGTGGTCCGGAAAGCAAGGCGTGTGCTCGGCAGAATCGACTGCCTCGTGCTGTCGGCGTCGATCCAGGTCGAAAAACCGTTTGTTGAACAAACGCACGATGATCTCGACCGACAACTCCTGCTGAACCTCCGCGCGAATATTGCCATCCTGCAGGAAACACTTCCCGGTATGGCCGCGAACCGATATGGCCGCGTCCTTTCGATCGGCAGCGTCCAGGAACTCGCACCGTCGGTTCAAATGCCGGTCTACACCATGACCAAGGCTGCCTTGAAGGCCCTGATCGAGGGCCTTGCCCTGGAATATGCGCCTCAGGGCGTAACCCTGAACACCCTCTCTCCCGGACTCATCGCAACGGACAGGAACGAACGCCATCGTGCCGACGCCGAAAACTGGGAATCAATCCAGAACCGAGCCAACCCGATGGGCCGCGCCGGTGTGCCAGCGGAACTGGTCCCCAGCGCCATTCTTCTGCTGTCACCGGAATCCGCCTTCATAACGGGGGCAACGCTCTATGCGACCGGGGGCGCGCACATCCAGAACTCGGATCGAGCAGTACAACCCGCAACCTGACAGACAACCGAAACAGGGAGAAGAAAATGCGTAAGAACAGATTGATACTCACCTGTGCCGCGGCCGTGCTGGCCGGTACAAGTTTCCTGGCATGGCCACCGGCCGAAGCCCAGAACATCAAGGAAGTCTCGCGCGAGAACATCCTCGTCATCGCCGGCCCGTCCTCGGGTCAGACGACCTTTCCGTCTCCTGCGGTGGCGAATCCCTACCTTGTTGGAGCCGATATCCGAACCGGCATCAAGGCAATGTTCGAACCACTGTTCTACTACAACGCCTTCGAGGACAGGGAGATCCCCTGGCTGGCAGAGGGGTTTCAGTTCAGCGATGATTTCAAGACCGTCACGCTGAACCTGCGTGACGGCGTCAAATGGAGCGACGGTGAGCCATTCAATGCCGACGATGTCGTGTTCACGGCGGACCTGCTGATCGAAAATGCTGCGGGGAACGCGGAACTGTTCAGTGCGACGGATTTCGCGGCCGCAACCGAGAGTGCCGAGAAAGTCGACGATCTCACGGTGCAGTTCAATCTCAAGAACCCGATGCCGCGTTATGCCCGCCGCTTCCTGATGAATTATTTCGGCAACGGTCTGTTCTGGCTGCCCGAACACATCTGGTCCGTGGCCGACAATCCGGCCGAGTTCACCAACTACGACCCCGAGGCGGGATGGCCCGTGACAACGGGACCTTGGACGCTCGTCGTTTCTTCGCCAACGCAGATCTTCATGGACCGCCGCGATGACTGGTGGGCAGCCGAAACCGGCTTCCATGCGCCGCCGGAAATGGAACGGATCGTCGGGGTTCCGTTCGTGAACACGGACCGGGGCGCCCAGCTGATTGCGACGAACACCGCCGACATCACGATGGATTTCCCGACCGCGGCGTTGATCCAGAACATCATACGCCAGAACCCGAAAGTGACGACCTTCAGCGGCGACGCCAATCCCTACGGCAGCCTAGACTGGTGGGAAAGCTCGCTGTATTTCAACATGCAGTCCGACGACCTGCCCGAAAAGGCCGTTCGCCGCGCAATGGACCTGGCGATCGACCGCGAAAGGCTGATCGCAGTGGCCTATACCGGAGCATCCGAAGCCTCCCGGACGCCATTCCCTGCCTATGCGCCGCTCATGCCATACATCGAGTTGTCCGAGGTGGCGGCAGAAAGGCATGGTGCTGCGATGTTCGATCCCGAAGGGTCCGTGGCGCTGATGGAAGCCGCCGGTTATCAGAAGGACACAGAGGGTTTCTGGGCCAAGGACGGCCAGCGGGTTTCCTACGAAGTCCAGGTGATACCGCCAAAACGGGCAGTCGGGCCGGTCGTCATCCAGTTATTGCGAAACGCCGGATTCGACGTGAGCTTTGCTTCTTCGCCGGAAACGCCGAAGATGCTGTTCACCGGTCAGTACGATATCGGGATCTTCGGTCACAACGGGTCGATCGACTCACCGCTCGAGACGCTGCGGCTTTACCACTGCGACAATGCGTTCCCGATGGACAGCGGGATCGTCAGCCGGGCAATCGCGCGCTGGTGCAACGAAGAGTATTCCGCGCTGGTCGATGAATTCGCGACATTCGCGGACGGCGATCCTGCGGCGCTGGATGTGTTCGCCAAGGCGATGGACCTGTGGTACGCGGATGCCATAGAAGCACCGCTCAGCCAGTGGTACCATCGCATTCCGATGAACCAAACCTACTGGACGAATTTCCCAAGTGCGGAAAACCCGTACATTCAGCCCGCGTTCTGGTACATTACCGGCCAGGCTGGATACCTGTTCCTCAACCTGGAACGCGCGGAGAACTGAGCCCCCGTGTCCGGCGGGCCGGGCGGTGGACCTGCCCGCCGGACCTCTCCGGAAAACCAGAGCCACGTGCCGTGCTCGTTCCACCGGATCCATGACCGGCGCGGCTTGGGAGGGGCCATGAACCTTTCCGGGATCATAAAGCGACTCGTCTTGACGGGTTTTGTCTTTTTCGGTGCCGCAACACTTAATTTCTTCCTGCCGAGATTCTCGGGCGGCGACCCGATCGCCGAGCGGCTGGCGCAGTTGGGGGATTCCGGCGGAACAATGAGTGCCGACGCCCTGAGTGCCATGATCGCCAGCTACAACGAGCGCTTCGGGCTCGATCTGCCGATTTGGGAACAGTATCTCAACTATCTCTGGGACATGATGCGCCTGGATTTCGGGTATTCGATCGCCTATTTCCCGACGCGTGTCTGGACCCTGATCGGACAGGCGCTTCCCTGGACGATCGGGCTGATGATCACGACCACACTGATCGCCTTCCTGGCCGGGTCGTTCCTGGGAGCATTTGCCGTATGGCGGAGAAACGCCATGACCGGCACGCTCATGCCGCTCATGATGATCTTTGCCGCCGTTCCCTTCTACATGGTCGGTCTCCTGCTGATCTTCTTCCTCGGGTACCAACTGCGCTGGTTTCCGACCGGCGGCGGGTTTTCTCCCCTGATGCTGCCCAGCTGGAATTTGGACTTCGCGTTCAACGTCCTCTACCACGCCAGCTTGCCGGCCGCCTCGATCGTCCTTTCGTCGATTGGCATCTGGGCCTTGGCAATGCGGGGAATGATGGTCACCGTCACGGGGCAGGACTACATGACCTTCGCCCGCGCCCGCGGCCTGAGCGACCGGCGTATGTTTTTCAGCTACGGGATCCGGAACGCGATCCTGCCCCAGGTGACGACGCTGGGACTGGCGCTTGGACAGGTGGTCACCGGCGCCATACTTGTCGAGATCGTTTTTTCGTACCCTGGCCTGGGTAACCTGCTTCTGCAGGCTGTGCGCGGTGCAGACTACTTTACGGTGTACGGAATCGTCATGATCCTTGTCCTGACGATCAGCTTCGTCACCCTGGTGCTGGATCTCGTTTATCCCTTCCTCGACCCGAGGGTTCGTCAGGGCGCGCCATGACGAAGGGGCATGCCTCGACCGGCGAAACGAATCCCGCAAGCGCAAACCCGAAGTCCGAAGACCACATCGTCATGCTTGGAACCACGGCCGCGCATGAGCGTCATTTCCTTGCCAGGCTCCTGGGTTACTGCCGCAGGAACCCGGCATTTCCAATCGGTCTCGGGATCCTCGGCTTCCTGGTGGCGTTCGCCGGACTCGGGCGTTTCCTTTGGCCCGTGGAACTCTCTCAACCCCTGTCATCAGCACCGTACATGCCGCCGAACGCGGAAAATCCTTTTGGTACCGATACACAGGGCCGGGATGTCCTTGCCGTCACGATCGCCGGCACCTGGCTGACCATGCGTACAGGCATCATCGCCGCGGCGCTTGGAACCGCGCTCGGCAGCACACTCGGATTTGCATCGGGTTATTTCGGCGGCTGGGTCGACAATGTCGTAAACTGGATCGTGGATGTCCTTCTGACGGTGCCGGCGATACTGATCCTTGTCGTGATCGCCGCGTCGATCCCGGGCCAGCTGTCCTCGCTATCCATGGCGTTCATCATCGCGCTCCTGGCGTGGCGCCGCCCGACAAGGCAGGTTCGAAGCCAGGTCCTCGTCATGCGGAACATGGGGTATGTCGACACGGCTCGCCTCTCTGGCATGTCCGGTTTCGAAATCATCGTACGCGAACTGGTGCCGAACCTGCTGCCCTATCTGGTGGCCGTTTTCGTCCTAGCCGTATCTGCGTCGATTCTTGCTGCCGTCGGCCTCCAGGCCATGGGCCTCGGGCCGCAAAATGAACCGACGCTGGGGATGACCGTCTACTGGATGATGTACTACTCGGCGTTCTTGCAGGGCCTCTGGTGGTGGATCATGCCGCCGGTCTTCGTCATCATCCTGCTCTTCGTTGGTTTTTACATGCTCTCTTCCGGCCTGGACGAATTCGCCAATCCACGCCTTCGCCAGGATAGTCACTGATGACCCCCCTCCTGAAGGTCCGAAACCTGTCGGTGAGCTTCGTTACGGATACCCACAGGATAAACGCGGCACGCAACGTCAGTTTCGATGTAGCCCCCGGTGAGAAACTGGGTTTCGTCGGCGAAAGCGGTTCGGGCAAGACTACGACCGCCCTCGCACTCATGGGCCTGGTTCCGAACCCGGGCCGGGTCACGAATGGGGTCGCCAGGATGGATGATTTCGACCTGCTCGCCTTGTCGCGCGAAGACATGAAGGCCAAACGGCTAAGGACAATCAGTTACATCCCACAGGGGGCGATGAACTCTCTCAATCCCGTCCAGAAGGTCCGGGATTCGGTGCTCGACGGAATGGAAGACCACGGTGTACGGATGGGACGCGGTGAACGTCGTGCCGTTGTCAGGGAACTCATGGAAAAGGCGGGTTTGCCGCATGACGCCAGTGCGCAATATCCGCACGAATTGTCCGGAGGCATGAAACAACGCGCTTGCATCGCGATCGCGATCGCGCTGAGGCCAAAACTCCTGATCGCCGACGAACCCACCAGTGCGCTGGACGTGATAACGCAGCGCCGGGTCATGCAGACGCTCGACCGGGTGCAAGGTGAACTTGGCTCGGGCCTGATCCTGATCGGGCACGACATGGGCCTGATGGCGCAGTTCGTGGATCGACTGGTGGTCATGCGCGAAGGCCGAATCGTCGAGGTCGGATCGACCAGGCAAGTATTCAAGTCGCCCCGGGCGGCGTACACGCGGGAGTTGATTACCTCGGTTCCGGCCATGCCCGTGCGCCGATCTGTCGAACCCGTGTACGACGGGGAAGGTCCGGACCATATCGAGGACGATGATGCACTGTTGAGCCTGGAAAATACATCGAAGACCTACAGGCGCGGCTTTTTCAAAGAGGACGTGGTAGCACTGAAGCCCGTTTCGCTGCGGTTTTCCCGGAGCAATCCGAAGATCATTGCCATGGTCGGACAGAGCGGTAGCGGGAAATCGGCATGTGGCAACCTGATGTTGGGCTTTCAGAAACCCACCACCGGGAGGATCATGTTCGGAGGCCGGGATGTTGCGACAATGGACCGGCGCGAAAAATCGGACTTCCGGCGGCAGGTGCAGGCGGTATTCCAGGACCCGTATGCCTCGTTCAATCCATTCTATACCATCGACCACGCATTCACCGTTCCGCTGCGCCGTTTCGGCATCGCGGCGAACCGGGCAGAGGCCTACGACATCATGGCCGACGCCTTGAAGCGCGTGGGCCTCGAGCCGAGCGCGACCTTCGGAAGCCACGCACACCAGCTGTCCGGCGGACAACGGCAGCGGATCATGGTGGCGCGGGCGGTCGCGCTTCGGCCGAAGTTCATCGTCGCGGACGAACCTGTATCGATGGTCGACGCGTCCTTGCGGGCGACGATTCTCGAGAACATCCGGCAGCTCAGGGACGACTTCGGAATATCGGTATTCTATATCACGCACGACCTGGCCACCGCCCACCGGTCGAGCGACGGCGTCATTGTCCTGCGCCGGGGAGAGGTCGTTGAAGCAGGGCTTCCGGACGAAGTCATCTGTGACCCGAAACACCCCTACACCTTACAGTTGGTCGAATCCATCCCGTCACCCGATCCGGACCAGGCATGGGCTCGCGTTCGCGAACCTCGAGAGACGCGAAACGGGGCGGATGCGGAAACGTTCGTTCAAACCGTGATCCGCAGCCGGATCCCGGGCTTTTCGGTCAGATCGGGCACTGCCGCGTGACAACCGGATCGTCATGCGGCCGTCCTCGATCCGGAGCCACATCAGCAAGGACCGCCAAATGAAAATCGTGCGACTGGAAACATACCTGGTCCCGCCGCGTTGGTGCTTTCTCAAGATCGAAACGGATGCGGGTATTACGGGGTGGGGCGAACCGGTCGTCGAAGGACGCGCGCACACGGTTGCCGAGTTGGTCGGGGAGATGTCCGATTACCTGATCGGCAAGGACCCCGGGCCGATCGAGGATCACTGGAACGTGCTGTACAGGGGCGGATATTACCGCGGCGGCGCCTTGCACATGAGTGCGCTCGCCGGAATTGACCAAGCGTTGTGGGACATCAAGGGGAAATCACTCGGCCAACCCGTACATGTTCTCCTGGGTGGTCCCGTGCGAGATCGGGTACAGGTCTACACTTCGGTCCGGGGAAGCAACAAGGAAGATCTCGCACGACAGGCACTCGACCACGTCAGGAAAGGCCTGAAGTTCATCAAGATGAACGCAACTGAAGCGATCGGGTTCATCGCTTCGAATTCCGCGATCGACGAGGCAATTGCCCGTGTCGACGCGGTTCGATCCGCGATTGGTCCGGAGATCGGCCTCGGAATCGATATCCATGGCCGTGCTCATCGCGGGGTGGCAAAGGCGCTGGTATCCGCGCTCGAACAGTTTCGTCCCGCGTTCATCGAGGAACCCGTCCTCTGTGAGCATGCAACTGCGTTGTCCGGGATCTCGCGGGTGACGTCGGCGCCAATTGCCCTGGGAGAACGGCTTTGCTCCCGTTGGGATTTCAAGCCCCTCCTGGAGTCCGGTCATGTCGACGTAATCCAACCTGATCCGAGTCACGCAGGCGGCATCACCGAGACTCGAAAGATCGCGGCGATGGCCGAGTGTTATGACGTTGGCGTGGCGCTTCACTGCCCCCTCGGCCCTGTTTCGCTGGCCGCATGCCTGCAGCTGGATGGCGTCTGTTACAATGCCCAGTTGCAGGAGCAACGATTGGAACTGCATGACCCGGATGTACCGATGCCCTACATAGAGCCGGCATGCGAACCCCACTATGCCGACGGCATGGTAATGATCCCCACGCGCCCGGGGCTTGGAATCGAGATAAATGAAGACGCTCTGCGCGATGCTGCAAGACGAGGACACCGTTGGCGCAATCCGATCTGGCGGCACAATGACGGGAGTTTCGCGGAATGGTAAGAGACTACTCCGGCAGTATGTGCCGGCTTAAATTCTTCTGCTTCCTCCGTCGCTCCAACGAACATTACGGCGTTTTGTTCTTTTCGATTTCATGACGCGGATTTGTCGGCGACGGCATCGGCGACGGATTCCCACTCTCGGAGAAGAACTTCGTTGAAGAAGGCAAAGATCGCCTCAGTGAAGGAGACTGGGCTTCCGGCCGGTACCGGATCCTGTCAGATTAGCCGAGGAAGCATTCGCATTGAACACGATGGCGGACACGGAAGCCACCTGAAGACGAACCGATGCGATCGATTCGAAACGAACTCTTTCGGATGACTGCCGCGTAGGACACGCGGAATGAACCGGAATTCACGTGTAAAGAGGTCTGCATGTTCTATCATCCAATGTCGCGAATAAAGTTGCGACAGCTTCGGCAGCTGGTCGTGGTGGCAGAGGAAGGGAGCATTCGTGCCGCGGCCCAGCGCCTCTCGATGGGACAACCTGCTCTCAGTCGCTCGTTGCGGACGATCGAAGATCAACTTCAGGTCAAGCTGTTTGAACGGGGGCCGGCTGGCGTCGCTCTAACCAGGTATGGCGAGATTTTATGCGGCTATGCCAGGATCGTCGAAACAAACCTCAGGTTTTCGGCAGAGGAATTCGACAATGTTCACGGCGGACGCGGAGGGCGTATCCGATTGGGCATCGGCCCCTACGAAGGGTTCACCATCGCGCACCGGGCAATTGCCAAAATGTTCGACCGCCGCCCGGACCTCGAGGTCGTTCTGATCGAGGGTGACTACGACGTGTTGGCCGAAAAGCTGCTGGGTGGAGGAATCGATCTCATCCTGGGCCCGGCCCCGATCGGGGACGTGGCGCATGGTCTTCAGTGGGAGACCCTTGCCCATACCCGGCCGGTCCTTGTCGTCAGACGCGATCATCCGCTGGCTGAAAAGAAAACCGTTGACCTTCAGACGCTCGCGGTAGCCGACTGGATTCTGTCTGTCGAAGGCAGCAATGCGCGGACCCGTATCAACGAGGTTTTCCGCCGCTACGGACTTGAGCCGCCGACTGGCCCAATAAACGCATATCCTTCGATGACAGCCCTGGAACTCGTGAAGAAGCTGGACGTCGTGGCTCTGCTTCCACGGAAGCTCGTGGAGAAGGACAGGAACGCTGGGCTCATTCGAGCCCTCCCGCTTGCTACCGAGGAATTCCATTTTCCGGTGCGCCTGACGACCCGCAAGCATTGTCAGCTGTCGCTTGCGTGCAGGGGGCTGATCTCCGAGATCAAGGCAGTTTGCGATGAGATCGGCAACGAGCTTTGACGTGGGCGTCGCCGTGCGGCAAAACGCGAGGCCAGAAACGGGCTCAAGCCGGAATTTGCTCGTGGGCGAAACCTCGTGGCTCTCCATCACGAAGACGGCCGGGAAGATACGTGGCGGGGGCCCCCGGCCTTGCGCAACACGACCGCCATGACCCACAGGTTCAGGCTTGCCATTCTGCAATCGTGGGGGTTGCAACGCGACCGATCTCGGTGATTTCGTAATCCTGCGAAATTTCAATGACGGCCATGCGGAATTCGGTTGAAATTCGCACGGAGGCCATCGATTGAAAAATATATGCCTAAAATGGCATACCAATTCAAAAAAATGCGCTTGTTAGACATAGTCCTCTGCCTTACATTTCCGATTTCCTGGGTAATGAATTTCCTCGCGAACCCGACGGGAGCCAGCAAGTGTCCTGGCCCTATTTTGGAGAGTCCAACCAAGGAGCCACACGATCACCCGACAGGCCTTACGCGAGACACATGCGAAATCCGGGCCGACGTATCGTTCGGGTTGGACAGACCAGGAGGCCGTTGCCCACGCTGCGTTCGCAATTGCGCAATTTCGAATGATTCCCGGAAACCACGGAATCACGCCTGCCTTTCGAAACGAGATCCAGGCTGACCACGTTTCGATCACTGGAACATCTGGGCCGGTACCATGAAGTTCTTTCCGGAAGAGGAAAACTGATCGTGGAACGAGGATTGTCGTCGCAAGGATTCGATCGATGGCCGTGCTGGACCGCCAATTCATCCGCCACTGGCGAAACCGTTTCTGTTCAAAAGACAGGTTCATGGCGTCGGACGAGCGGATGCGCGAGCCGACCACAGGATAAACACAAAGGAGAAACATGACATGATCAAACGACCAAGGCTGTGCAATTTTGCCCTTGCCGGCGCTGCGGCACTGATCGTCGCGCTGGCACAAACCGCTGAAGTCGCCGCCGACGAGACTCCGAAGCGCGGTGGCAAACTCGTCGTGGGGTTGCAGCAGGACATCGCGGGATTCGACAATTTCCGCGCACTCAGCTTCGCGTATTTTCGGCAATATATCCTGGCGGCCGTATATGAACGGATGTTCGAGGTCGACGGCGATACCCAGGAGATCAAGCCTGTTCACGCGCTCTCGGCGACGCCCAGCGATGACCACAAGACATGGCGTGTGGTTCTGCGGGAAGGCGTGAAGTTCTCAAACGGCGAGGACATGAATGCCGACGCTTACGTAACCCACTTCAACCGTCTCCTGACAGGCAATGACGGTCAATTCGCTGGACGTTACAGGCGCCTCATGGGACCGCACCTGATCGGCGTGGAAAAGGTCGACGACCATACCGTTGACTTCAAGTTCCAGGTCCCGAACCCGGGATTCAAGGACATGGCGGCGCAGCCGAACATGTCGTGGTGGGTCACGGCACCCAAGCACCTCATGGAGAACCAGGGAAAGCCTGAGTTCAACGAATCTCCGGTTGGCGCCGGTCCGTACATGCTCGATGAATGGCGTGACGGAGCCTACGTGCGCCTGGTCCCGAACCCTCACTACTGGAACAAGGATGAGCAGTACCTCGACGAGTTGACGTTCCTGTTCATTCCCCCAGAGGTCAACCGGGTAAATGCCCTCAAGGCCGGCGACATTGACTTCATCTATGTCACCAGGGGCTTCATTCCCGACCTCGAAGCGGACCCCGACATTTCCGTGGCCTCGGGACCGAGACTTTCCGCGGGGCAGGCGATTGGATTCAACCATTCCAAGCCGCCGTACAGCGATATCCGGGTGCGCAAGGCGCTTATCCATGCGCTTGATCGACAAAAGGTCACGTGCGCGCATACAGGGATTTGCCGGGACCGGGCCGAGAACGACATGTATGGGGACGGCCATCCCTGGGCCTGCCCGGACGTGACATGGCCGGAATACGATCCGGACATGGCCAAGGCCCTGATCGACGAATATGTCGCGGAGACGGGTACACCCCTGACATTCAACGTCGATCACTTCCCGGATGCATGGGCGGAGAAGTCGGTCACGGCGATGATCGACATGTGGCGCGAAGTCGGCATTGAGGCGACGCAGAAGGCTGGCCCCCGTGGCCCGGGCTTCATTCGCCCGCTGCTCGCCGGTGAGTTCGACATCTTCACCTTCGTCGAGAATTTCTCGAACGCGGACCCAAGTCTCGTTGCGACCCGTTTCCATTCGCAGCATCCTTCGAGCCGGCAGTTTCACCTTTCGAACCCGCAAATCGATGCGGCGATCGAGAGGCTTCAGGCGGCGACGGATCGTGATGAACGCTACGAAGCGAGTTGTGGGTATCAGCAGGTACTTGCGGACGAAGCTGCGATGATCATTTACGATCATCCCCGAAAGCACGTTGCATTCCGGAATCACGTCAAGGGTGTGAAGAACCCGTTCGGTTCCTCGTACGATGTTCACCGTCTTTGGGTGGACGAATAACCGGGTAAGGTAACGCCGGGGCTCGGGGGTTCCGGGCCCCGGCATTTTTTGTTCAGGCGGGGCGTTGAAATGCTGGACGAATTGATCCTGACCAATGGCAGGATCCATACCATGGACGATGAAGATTCCGTGGTTTCGTCAGTATCCATCGAGGGTGGCCGTTTTGCGGCCATCGGCGATGACGTCGGGCCAAGAGGGCCGGATGCGAAGATAATCGATCTCGAGGGCGCAACCGTGATCCCGGGCCTGATAGACAATCATGTCCACTTTCTCCGTACAGGCCTCCTGCCAGGTCACGACATGAGACACCTGGAGACCGCGTTCTCGATCGGCGACGCATTGTCCGTGATCCGGGAAAGCGCCCGGACCACGCCCAAGGGCGAGCTGTTGAGTGCTCTCGGCGGAATCCGTCCAGGGCAGTTTGTCGAAAATCGATACCCTTCATTGGCCGAACTGAATGACGCGGCACCCGACCACCCGGTCTACCTGTCCATATCCAACTGGGGGCCCGGTGCGACCAATTCACTTGCGAAGGACCTCCTTCGGGACCTTGGCGTGCCTGTCGGAGAGGAAGGGATCGTTGCGAAAGGCGCAGACACGGTCGGCGCGTGGACTGCACTGAGTGCGATGCACGGCTACGATGAGATGCTTCGCCAGACGGAACGCGAGATCGGCTTTGAGCTCTCGATGGGCGTAACATGCGTTTTTGACATGGGGGGCACGATACCGGTAGGCGGTTGGCTGGATCCGGCATCCGGATACAATCCCATCCTGCAGCTCATGCGCGAGGAACGTCTTCCCTTGCGGGTCCGGGTATTTCTTCCGGTTCTGGAAGAAGACGCCGCCCTGCCCGGCCTGATGGCCCGGCTCGATCACACGTTCAACGATTTCGGCAACGATGTCGTACGAATTTCCGGGATCGGGGAATGGCTGATCCCGGTAAAGTTGCAACGCAGGCAACGCTTGCCGGACTTTTACGCCGACGCGGCGCGCGCGGTGGCCGAACGAAGCTGGATATACAGGCAGCATCTCATCAGTCTTGCCGAACAAAAAGAGCACCTGCGCGTCTGGGAGGAGGTCAACAGGAGCGTCAAGCTGGCCGATCTCCACTGGTCCATGGAACATTGCTACGGAATGGACCGGGAAACCTTGAACCGCGCGATCGACCTCGGCGTCGGCATCGGTTCGCATTCTTCGCCCTACCTGGGCGACCACGCGAATCCTCCCGGCAATCCACCGTTCCGCATGATCATGGAGAGCGGAATCGTCATGGGTGGCGGCTCTGACGGCGCGCGAATTTCAGCCATGAACCCGTGGGTGATGCTCTTCTACACGGTAACCGGACGGAACTACGCCGGCAAGATGATCAATCCGGACCAAACGATCAGCCGCAGAGACGCGCTTCGCATCTGGACTGCGCCCCAGGGCTGGTTTTGCCGCGAAGAAAAAGACATGGGCGGCATATCAGTCGGAAAATTCGGAGATCTTGCCGTCCTCAGCGACGACTACTTTGATGAACGAACCGTGTCCGACGAGGACATTCGCCACATTACGTCGGTCCTGACAGTTGTTGGTGGCAAGGTAGTTCACGATGCCGGAAAAATTGGCGTCGGCAACGACTGACTGACGGCACGGCGTTTTCCACGGTTGCGCCGAACTGGGTCTGCGACGTACACTCCCCCTCTACGCAGCGGCTGGGCCATGGCGAGAATCGGGATCTCCATGCCCGCGAGGGCTGCCGCCATCTCATGTTCGTTGATTCCGACGCACTGACGCTCGACGCGAGGCTTTCGAGTTGCTTGAGGGGCATCGGCTGCTGCAGGCGACGCTCGTCGATGACGCACCGGTTTCGCTTTCTCACTTCGCCGCCGTCACCTTCCCGCTCGACGCCCTTTGGCCCGATGTGACCGCGCGTGCGGAAAATGGCGAAAACCATGAACTCGCGCGACCCTGCAATGGTTGCCCGGTGGGTGAAGGCCCTACTCCAGTCCTGACGCCTTTCGCAGCGCGGCGCTCATACGGCTTTGCCACCCGGCTCCGGACGCCTTGCAAACGTCCATTACGTCTCTATCCAGCCGGATCGTCGTGGATACCTTTGTCACGGGCGCTCTCGGTTGGCGTAGGATTCTACCTCCCAACCGGATCCGAGACCCCATTTTGTCTTCGTTACATGTCGCATTCGTACCGCCCCTCGCGAGAATGCACGATTATACGGCACACACGGAATCTTTCAGGCGCTCACTCGAATTGTTTGCGTCAGTTTGAAAACGCGAAGGCCGAGCCATTGTTACGCTCGATACGGATTCTGCAGACATTCGAACATACCCGCCCGACGCATATTCCGGACCTGACATGTTTCGTCCGAGCACACAGTCCCGCGATCGAATCCTGATGCTCGGATCCCGGTTTCCCAGTGTTTTTTCCAATGCGGCACTTGCCAGTCAATCCCGGATCGTCGAGGATTCGTGTATTCGGGTGCGGTAGTGAAGTGCCACCAGATAGCTTGTTCGATGAACCGCGCAAAGTAGGAACATCACACGAACTCCCGGCCTCTTGGTTCAGGCAGCCATCACATGATCGCGCTGAGCAAGAATTGTGAGCTTTTCTTCGCTTCGCTCGGAATGGGCCAGAGGTAAGGGCAGATGCGAGAAAGTGTCCCTGACGGCATGACGAGCACCTATTTCGCACCGGTCGGGACACGTTGCCGCGAGTAGGCGGACCGAAAAGCAATTGGTCTTCTTTCCGGTCTTCACCGGTCCCACAAACGAGACGGCACGGGTTGTGCACGGTAATTCACTTACTATTGAAGCCAATCCCGGATGATTGGCAAGGAGGGCGCATCCATTATTTCCTTGCCCTACGAGGCCGAAACAGGCTGTTGCCGAGTATGGCCAGGAGGCTGGGATACCTGCACTGCGAAAAGCGAAAGCGTTGGCAACCTCGATGGCCCGTGAAGTGGCTCGGATGACGGCGAAATACAGTGTCAAACATTCGGGATTAGCCCCGAAATTTAGACCGAGCTCGCCTTGACATCGCTGAGTGCCCTGAGACTGTCGCCGATCATGTTCAGCGACAAAATCGTCAAGAACATCACCGCAGCGGGAACCAGCGTGACCTGGGGAGCCCTTCCGATGTCCTCGAAACCGTCGGCAATCATCTTGCCCCAGCTTGGCGTGGGCGGCGGAAACCCGACACCGAGGAATGCCAGTGAACCCTCGATGATGATCACGATCGACATCCCGAAAAGCACCAGGGACAGCATGGGAACGATCACGTTCGGGAGCAGTTCCCGGACCATTATGCGAAGGCTGGAAGCGCCCTGGGCCCGTGCAGCCAGGACAAACTCCCGTTCCGCAAAAAGGATCGTGTTCGCCCGCGCCACCCGTGCCTCGGCAGGAATTCCGAAAAAGGCCAACGCCAGTATCATGACCGGAAGCGTTGCTCCGAAGTAGAACAGGACAACCATGACACCCACGATGTTGGGAAACGCCAGGATCGAGTCGGTGAAAATGCTGACGGCGGAATCCACGCGGCCTCGATAATACCCGGCCGACAGGCCGAGCACGAGCCCGGCCAGGAGGCTCAGGAAGGGAGCGGTGAACGCGAGTTGAAGCGAAATCCGCGCACCGTAGATGACCCGTGACAGCATGTCCCGGCCAACGGCGTCCGTTCCGAGAATGGATCCTTCCGAGAACAGCGGCGCGAACTGCCTGTCGAGATCGGTGCTCAGCGGATCGTCGATGGGCAGAACGTCCGCGAGAATGGCGCTCAGGCAAATCAGGACCAGCCAGCCGAACGCAAACCAGAACACGAGGCCGACACGCGCCCACCAGGGCTGGAGCGTGTCCTCTTTCGTCGGCCTTTCAGCGGGACCGAGCAGGCGCCAGGTTTTTCGCATGAACCCGACCATCGTCTAGATTGCCTCCGGTCGCCGACCCACGCGGGGGTCCAGCACGGCATAGAGAATGTCGACAGTCAAATTGATCACGACGTAGGCTATGGCTGAAAACGTCACGATCGCCTGGACAACAAGGACATCCCGGGCGTCGATGGCGTCGATCAGCAACTTGCCGATTCCGGGCAGCGCGAAGATGTTCTCGACGATCACCAATCCGCTGATCAATCGTCCGACCTGCAATCCAAGGACGGTGACGAGCGTGAACAGGGACGGCCGCAGCGCATGTCGAATGAGTATGTAGCCCGTTGACATGCCCTTCGCCTTCGCCAGCGCGATGTAATCCTCCTGCAAGGTGGTGATCATGTCGACTCGCAGCACGCGAAGAAAGATAGGCACCTCGCTCAACCCGATGGCCAGCGTCGGCAGGATGAAATACTTCAGGTTCGTCGATACGCCCATGAACATCGGCGCGTGCCCTGCCGCGGGCAAGGCCTTGAGAATGACGGCGAAAACCCAGACAAACAGGATGGACGTGACAAACGGCGGGGTTGCCACGATTCCGAACGCGCTGCCCGAGATCCACCTGTCGATGGCCTTGTTGCTCCGATAAGCGCAGAGAATGCCCAGCGGGACAGCCACCACGAGGGCGAAGGCCAGCGACATGACCATGAGTTGCAGTGTTACCGGTATGCGCTGGACCAGGAGGTCGCCTATCTTCTTCCCGGTGATGTACGAACGCCCCAGGTCACCCTGGGCCAGATCGCCCAGCCAGGTGAAGTAGCGGACAAGCAAAGGCTTATCGAGTCCGAGATCGACCATGATCTGGTGACGCAACTCGGGATCGTTCGCCGCTTCGTCGTCGGCGAGGATGGCATCCACGACATCGCCGGGAAGCAGGTTCACGAGCACGAAGCTCGCGAACGTCACCAGGAAAAACACGGGGACAAGATGAACGAGCCTTTTGCGGAAATAGGCCATGCGCCACTATTCTCCCTGGGCTTGTCCGAGACCGGCGGCCCGAATTCTCGCGTTCTTTCGCGGCGGCGTCCCGACATAGCCTCTTGGATTTATGGACGACTTGCGGCGAGCGGACAACAGGGGCAAATTCCGGCACTGCCTGCAGCACCGGTCGCCGCAATCGAACGGGCCACCCCTGTCACGACACGATGATGACCCCGCGGGGACATGCAGCGATTCCACGATCATCCGACAAGGACGACAGCCCATTGGCCGGTCCCGGCTTCCGCGCAGGATGTAGCTGTTCTCCCGGCTCGCTCGTCGCGCCGATCGGCAACGGGAGAGAAGGTTGCGTTCACGCCGTCGGGAGACCCCGGCCCTTCCGGGGTGCCGGACGGAATTCGGAGGGAAAGGACGCCAGATACCGACGGCTTTGGATCCGCGTTCCCGATGCTGCCTCACACGCCCGTACCGGTCACTTCGTCAACGGGAAGTGGCAGCAAACATGGTGTTGCCCGTCTACCTGCCGCAATTCGGGAACATCCTGCTGGCACCGTTTCTGGGCAATCCTGCAACGCGTTCGGAAGCGGCATCCGCTCGGCGGCCTGAGAGGTGACGGGATTTCGCCCGCGAGTACGGTTTCCCGACCGCGTCCGGACCGTCCTTTGTCGATGGCGGGAATGGAGGAAATCAGGCCTGCCGTATAGGGGTGTGCGGGAGCATCGTAGATTCTTGCGGAATCTGCAACTTCGCAAAGTTTTCCGAGGTACATGACCGCGACCCGGTCACTGATATTCTTGACGACCGCCAGGTCGTGGCTGATGAACAACAGCGTCAGACCGTAGCGTTCCTTCATGTCTTCGAGGAGATTCAGGATCTGCGCCTGCACCGAAACGTCGAGTGCGGAAACCGGTTCGTCACAGACGATGAGCTTCGGCTCCATGATCAGCGCGCGGGCAATGCAGATGCGCTGGCACTGTCCTCCGGAAAACTGGTGGGGCCGGCGTTCCATGCTGGTGTCCGGGTCCACGCCGACCGCGTTCAGCACCTCCCGCACCCTTGCTTCCCGCTCCTGTCGCGTGCCGACACCCGCGATCACCATTGGCTCCGCGACGATGTCCTTGACCTTGCGGCGCGGATTCAGGGACGACACCGGATCCTGAAATATGATCTGCAGGCGATGACGCACGGGCCGCAATTCCGCCTGCGACATCCCCGTCAGCTCGGCGCCTTCGAAAAACACCCTGCCGGAGGTCGGTCTTGGCAACTGCAATATCGCCCGCCCTGTCGTGGACTTTCCGCAACCGGATTCGCCCACGAGGCCGAGCGTCTCGCCTTCTTCAAGGTCAAGATCAATGCCCTGGATCGCCGCAAACCGTCCGTGCTCGGTCGCGTACTCGACCGACACGTCCCTGACCGACAGGATCGGGCCGTTCGGAGCCTTCACGGCTCTGTCCCGGCCAGCGGATACCAGCACGCGTAGTGATGATCGGACCCGCGCATCGAGACCAGCTGCGGCGGACGCTTGCGACAATCATCGCGTGCGTACGTGCAGCGCTCGTGGAAGCGGCATCCGCCAGGAACGTTCAGCAGGTTGGGCGGCAGACCCGGTATCGAGTAAAGGCGTGTATGCGGCGGGTCCGACATGACGGGCACCGATTTCATCAGCGCCTCCGTGTATGGCATGCGGGGGTTCTCGAGCAGTTCGACGGTCTCGCACCGCTCGACGATCTGGCCCGCATACATGACGGCAACCTCGTCCGCGAATCCTGCGACGATCCCGAGATCGTGCGTGATGAGAATGATCGCCATGTTCCGTTGGCGCTGAAGTTGGCGGAGGAGTTGCAGGATCTGCCCCTGGATCGTTACGTCGAGAGCCGTCGTGGGCTCGTCCGCGATCAGCAGCTTCGGCTCTCCCGCAAGGGCGATGGCGATTGCGACGCGTTGCCGCATTCCACCCGAGAGATGCATGGGATAGTTCCCCATCTGGCGCCCCGGGTCGGCAATGCCGACGGAATCCAGAAGTTCGATCGCCCGTTCGCGTGCCCGCCGGGATGACAACCCGCAACGCCGCGTCAGCACTTCGGTCAACTGGCGGCCGATCTTCATGACAGGGTTGAGGGAGGACATCGGGTCCTGGAAGATCATCGCGATTTCGCGTCCCCGCACCTCGCGCATTTCCCCGGGCGTCAGCTGGCGCAGGTCCCGACCTTCGAAAACGACCTTGCCCTGGTACGTGACGGAACCGTCGTGGGCGAGGATGTCGATGATGGAGCGGGACAGGACGCTCTTGCCCGAGCCGGATTCCCCGACGATGCCGAGCACGCGTCCATGTTCGAGCTCGAACGATACTCCATCGACCGCGCGGGCGATCCCCCTTGGTGTCACGAAGTGGGTCGAGAGGTCCTCGACCTCAAGCAGTGGCGGTTGTTCTCGCGAAGTTCGGTTTGTTTCAGGATCATGCATTGTCCCTCAGCCGGTTTGCACAAATTGCAACCGGGCGACAAGTGCATGGTATGTCCGGTCGACACGCACGAGCATTTCCGGTGGTATGCGTTCGGCAAGTCAATATTTTCTCGCTGACAAGTTAGGTCGTTACTGACATCATCGCATTACAACATCATTGTTGTAACCATGATAGTAGAATCCCCGACTCGTCCCTCACACTCACACGCTTCCCTCTTGCGTACCACCTTGTCAGTGTTATGACCAACGCGTTTGAGGTTGTGAATGTGGGCTGCCATCTGCGTCAGCGACCCCTCCCCGAAGGGAGGGGCTTGAGGGGCGAAAGCCCTGAAAGCCCATGCTGACCAGCACGAGAAAGGAGACTTTCATCCGATCTACCTTGCATCATGCGTTCGAGACCCACCCTGGCGTGCTTCCTCAGCGCCAGGCCCTGGAAGGTTCGTCAGCAGACACGCCGGGTCAGGCACGAAACGGGACGAATCCGAACGCGGATGTGCAAGATGTGCGAGAGGAGCCCGGCCATGGCCGGCGTCACGGGAGAAGCTCCGGCGACTCCCAGTGCGGCGTAAGCCGCGTTTTCGTTCTCGACCGGCGGGGCGACCCGCTGATGCCGTGTCATCCGGCGCGGGCGAGGATTTTTCTGAAGACGGGGCGCGCCGTCGTGGTCCGCCTCTATCCGTTCACCATCAGGCTCCGGGACAGGACCGGAGGAGAGACGCAGCCCCTGGATCTCAAGATCGATCCGGGATCGAGGAGGACCGGCCTGGCGCTGGTGAAAGACGACGGCGAGGTCCTGTCCCTTGCCGAGATCGAGCACAGGGGCGCGCGGATCCGGAAGTCGATGCAGCAACGGGCGAATTACCGGAGACGCCGGCGCTCGGCGAACCTGCGCTATCGGAAGAAGCGGTTCCTGAACCGGCGCCCGGGACGCAGGCTCGCGCCGTCGCTGCAGTCGCGGGTGGACAACGTGCTGTCCTGGACCGAACGTTTCAGGAGGCTCGCGCCCGTGACCGGGATCCGGTGCGAGACGGTGCGCTTCGACATGCAGGCGCTGGAGAGCCCTGACATCGAGGGCGTGGAGTCCCAGCAGGGCACCCTCGCCGGCTACGAGGTCCGGGAGTATCTCCTGGAGAAATGGGACCGCAGATGCGCGTATTGCGACGCAACGGAGACACCGCTCCAGGTTGATCACATTCGCCCGAAGGCCCGGGGCGGGTCCGACCGGGTCTCCAACCTGACGCTGGCCTGTCCGTCCTGCAACCTGGTCAAGGGTGCGGGGCCGGTGGAGGGCTTCCTGTCCGGGCAACCCGAACGGCTGCGGCGGGTTCTCGCGGACGCCAGGGCACCGCTTCATGACGCCGCCGCGGTCAACGCCACCCGTCGCGTCCTGTTCGAAGGGCTGCGATGCACGGGCCTGCCCGTTTCCGGCTCCTCGGGCGGGCGGACGAAGTACAACCGGACGCGGCTGGGGATCCCGAAGACGCATGCCCTTGACGCGGCCTGCGTGGGGGAGACGCCCGCGCTGAAGGGCTGGGATCAGCCCGTGCTCGGTATCAAGGCCACGGGCCGGGGATCACATGCGCGCACGCGCGTGAACCGGTTCGGGTTTCCCGTCGGCTACCTGATGGCGAAGAAATCCGTCAAGGGCTTCAGGACGGGTGACATCGTGCGCGCGACCGTGCCCACGGGGAAGCGGCAGGGCGTCCATGTGGGGCGCGTCGCGGTGCGGGCCTCCGGATCCTTCAACGTCCAGACCGCCGGCGGCACCGTCCAGGGCGTCTCGCACAGGCATTGCCGTATCGTCCAGCGCGGCGACGGTTACGGCTACGCCCTCGACACGTTCCGGAAGAAGGAGAAGGTGCCGATGCATGGAACACGCGACATCGCATTCCTCCCCGCCCCGAAGGACGGGGTTTCCTGCGAGTTGGACAGATGAAGAATTCGATTGGACAACCCGGGAGATCAATGAGCCATTGCGGATCGTCTTCGTCAAAGGGAACACCCCGCCTGTTAACGATCTCCTTTAGAGCCTCTTGCAAAATCCGTTTGACGGGCGAATTTTCCGCCGATTTCGACGATTTTGCTCGGATGATCCTGGAGATCGGGGCCGCCACAAGGTATAGTGTATTTGTCAAACCCACTATCAACGGAGGCAGCCCCGATGGCTCTGAGATCAACCTTATCCAATATCTGGAACCGATTTCAAGGGGAACTTTTTCCCGCGCTGGCTGAAGAGGTCGGTCCGCTTCTGGAGAAGCATCAACGCCTCGTTCAGGTTCTTGACCTGGTCGAGATCGAGGGTTTCGTCGATACGTACTGGCATGGCCCCGGACGACCACAGCAGAACCGCCGGGCACTGGCGCGAGCCTTCATTGCCAAGGCGATCTGGATCCTGCCGACGACCCGTGACCTGATTGA
Organism: Paracoccaceae bacterium; assembly: GCA_963664045.2. Classification (GTDB taxonomy): domain Bacteria; phylum Pseudomonadota; class Alphaproteobacteria; order Rhodobacterales; family Rhodobacteraceae; genus JAPPHA01. The sequence goes on from CAXXGT010000014.1 coordinate 624,722, forward strand.
CAGGCTCAAGGTGGATGCGCCGTTACGCAGGCTGTGCGGCTGGTCGCGTGTAGGCTCGATCCCGAGCGAGGCGACCTTTTCGCGTGCGTTTGCCGAGTTTTCCGAGGCCCGCCTTGCGGAGCGGATGCACGAAGCACTGGTGAAGGAGGCCCTGGGGGAGGAACTGATCGGCCATGTCTCGCGGGACTCGACGGCGATCGAGGGGCGGGAGAAGCCGGCGCCGAAACCGACACCGGTGGAGAAGCCGCAGCGCAAGCGCGGTCGTCCCCGCAAGGGCGAGGAAGTGGAGAAGGAACCCGGGCGTCTCGAACGGCAGTTGAATGGCATGAGCCTCGAGGAGATGCTCGATGACCTGCCCGGCGCCTGCGACCACGGCGCCAAGAAGAATGCCAAAGGCTTCCTGGTGAGTTGGAGAGGTTACAAATTGCACCTCGATACGGCCGATTGCGGCGTGCCGGTGAGCGCCATCATGACCTCGGCATCGGTCCATGACAGCCAGGTGGCGATCCCCCTTGCGACGATGACCGCCGAACGGGTGACCAACCTGTACGATCTCATGGACGCGGCCTATGACGCCAGCGAGATCCACCGGATGAGCGAACGCCTTGGCCATGTCCCGCTGATTGACGTCAACCCGCGTCGTGACAAGGAGCTCAAGCAGGACCTGAAGCGCGAGGCCCGGGCACGGCGTATGTGCGGTCTTGTCATGCCAGAGAGTGTTCGCTACCGGATCCGTTCCGGGGTCGAGCGGACCAACGCCCGCCTCAAGGACGAGTTCGGTGCCCGCCATGTGCGTGTCCGGGGACATATGAAAGTGTTCAGCCATCTCATGTTTGGCGTCCTTGCGCTGACGGTTGACCAGTTGATGCGCCTCGCTATCCCTCCCTGACGCGCCTCACCGTCCTTCGGGACGGTTCCGGCGTCCACAATCTCCTCTGGAAACGCCCTGAAAAAGCCGGCGGATGGCGAAACTCGGCCGACGCCCCAGTTTGTTCGTCTTTTGTTCCCGTGCATTTTGCAGGGACGCCGAAAATCCGCGATTATCGGCATCTCGGGCCGCGCATTTGACCGCGCCGAGAACACGGCCCTGTTCATCGGCAGCTCAACTCAATAGTTTTGCAAGAGGTTCTTTAGTCTGAATTTCTGGGCGATTTTGTTTCCGTTTTCTCGTTTATTTGCTTATATTCAAGGGGTTATGGTGCCAGGGATGCCTCCCGGCCCGGTCGTAAGCGTTCGGAGAAGGCGTGATGTTGTTTTCTGTCGGCGTTTGGTGACCTTTTTTTCGGGGTTGAATTTTCCACTGGCTACAAGACCGGATATCTGTTAATCCGGTTTCATGTTGAGTTCCGGAGTTTCTGTTTCCGTCATTCCGCTGGCTCGGTCTGGGGAGGAATGGGAGCGTCTGTACGCACGGGAGCGTGCACGTTCGGAGGCGGCGGAGACGGAACGCGCGGGGCCTGCCGGTTCGGACCGGCGTGCGAAGGCGCTCAACTCGCTGCTGAGGCATCGCGGCGGGCTCTGCGTGTTCGTCGACAGGCCGGACATTCCCATGGACAACAATTTGCCTGAAAGAATCCAGCGCGGTCCCGTGATCGGGCGGAAGCTGTCGTTCGGCTCCGACAGCCTGGAAGGCGCCCGCTACTCCGCCATGATGTACGGGATCATCGAGACCCTGCGGATGAACGGGATCGATGTCCGCACGTGGCTCGACGACTGGCTCTCGGCCTGCGCGGGCAACGGCGGCCAGCCTCCGGACGACCTCTCACCCTGGCTGCCATGGTCGATGGACGAAGACAGGCGCCGACAACTCAAGGCCACGCAATGACCGCGGACAACACCACGATCGCGTGCCGTTACCACGGGCGTGACTTCACCACCGGCGAGATGGCGCTGATGCGGGACCTGATCGCGGCCTCCCCGCAACAGACCCGTGCCGGGCTGGCGCGCGCGTTCTGCCGCGCCATCGGCTGGGTCAAGCCCGACGGCGAACTCAGGGCCATGATGGCCCGGCTCACCATGCTGAGGATGCACCGGGACGGGATCATCACACTGCCGCCGCCGCGACACGGACCGCGGCCGCGGCGGGTTCCGGAGTTCGGCCCGGAAACCGACCCGCCGCAGACGCCGATGCCGGAGACCCTGGACGCGGTGCGCCCGGTCCGCCTGGTCAGGGTCACCGGCGCCGGCCGTGCCGCCAGTGTCGCCTGGAACGGCTTCATCGCCCGCTGGCACTACCTCGGTTACACGCCCCTCATCGGTGCACAGATGCGCTATGCGGTCCAGGACCGGGAGGGCCGGCCGCTGGCCATGCTCGGCTTCTCGGCCGCCGCATGGAAGACCGCACCCCGCGATGCCTTCATCGGATGGTCTCCGGAAGTCCGGGAGCGGAACCTGTACCGCGTGATCAACAATGCCCGATATCTCATCATGCCATGGATCCGGATTCCAGGTCTGGCCTCCCACATCCTCTCCCGGGCGCGGCGCCAACTGCCGCAGGACTGGCAAAGCCACTACAACATCTCCCCGGTCCTGATGGAAACCTTCGTCGAAACCCCGCGCTTCTCAGGGATCACCTACAAGGCGTCCGGATGGATCCATGTCGGAACAACAAAGGGGCGGGGCAAATACGACAGAAAGAATGAATTCGCAAAGCCCAGGAAAGACATCTGGCTCTGCCCGCTCAGAAAAGACTGGAAAAGAACCCTCAATCAATAGACAACAGACAACAACATCACGCCTTCGCCGAACGCTTACAGTAATTCGTTCTTGCCCGAAAACACACTATTTGTTGATTCTATGCAATAAATCGTGGTGTTCTCGGTGCGAAAATTGCGGCGGAAAAGCCGTTTTCGACCCCCTCAGGCCCAATTCGGGCCGATTTGCACACTTCTTCGCGAGGCAAGGATGAGACAGGTACGCAATCCGCAGATGACACTTGGCGAGGTTCACATCGAAGACATCGAACTGGACCTCAAGTCCAGGGACGACATCCCGGCCCTGCTGCTGGGACTGCAGCATCTCCACGCCGACGAGCATTTCCGCTCCCGGCTGTTCGCACTCCTCGACGAGCACATCCTTCCCGGCATCGACAGGAAGGTCGGCCGGCCGGGCATGGAGATGTGGCGGATCCTCGTGATGGGGGTGATCAAGCAGGGTCTCGGCTGCGATTTCGACCGTCTCCACGAGCTTGTGAACGAGCACAAGACCTTGCGCCGGTTCCTTGACCATGGGGATGTCTGGGACGATTATCGCTACGGCTACCAGAGGCTGGTGGACAATGTGAGCCTTCTGCGCCCCGAACTGCTTGTTGCGGTCAATGATCTGGTTGTGGAGAGCGGCCATGCGGTCGCGGGAACAAAGCCTGGCGCGCCCTTGGCCGGGCGCTGTGACAGCTTCGTGGTCGAGACCGACGTGCACTATCCGACGGATGTCAGTCTCCTGTGGGACGCGATGCGCTGCCTGATCCGTGCGGTGGGCCGTGCGGCGGCGAAGAGCGGTGCCCGTGGCTGGCGCCAATGGAAGCACCTGACGCGGCTGGTGCGGCGGTTGTTCCACAGGGTGCGGGCAACGCGGCGGGCGCGTCCGGAGCATGTTGAGGCATATCTCGGGCGCTGCCTTGAACTTGTCATGCGCGCGGAGGCGAGCCTTGCGGATCTGATGGCACATGGCGTGAAAGCGTGGGAGATCGTGGAGACCGAGGGCTACATCGCGCATGCGCAGCGTCAGATCGACCAGGTTGAGCGCCGTCTTCTTCGGGGCGAGACGATCCCCCGGGATGAGAAGGTGTTCTCGATCTTCGAGCCGCACACGCGCTGGATCTCGAAGGGCAAGGCGGGATGTCCGGTGGAACTGGGGGTTCCGGTCTGCATCCTGGAAGACCGGCACGGCTTCGTCCTGCACCATGAGGTCATGTGGGAGGGCAGCGACGTGGACTACGCGGTCCCGATGGTCGAGGCCGCCCAGGCACGGTTTCCCGATCTTCGCGCGGTGAGCTTCGATCGCGGCTTTCACAGCCCCGAAAACCGTGTCCGCCTCGACGCGTTGCTCGATCACAACGTGCTGCCGAAGAAGGGCTACCTCAACAAGGCGGAGCGTGAGCGCGAGCAGGGTGACGAGTTCGTGGCGATGCGACGCCAGCATCCGGCGGTGGAATCGGCGATCAACAACCTCGAGCACCGCGGTCTCGACCGGGTCCTGGCGTACGGAGCGGAGGGCTTTGCCCGCGTGGTGGCGCTTTCCGTGGTCGCCCTCAACATCCACCGCATCGGCCTTCTGCTGCGTCGAAAGGCGCGGCGACGACGCGCCGCCTGACGGCGCTCCCGAAACACCGGTTCATTCGTCGCCCGCCCGGAGCGGGAACGGCCCCCTATGGGCTGATGGCGGCGAAAGCCGCGAAATTCGGTGCCAAAGGCAGGAAACCAGCCGTCCGGGACGCGTCAATATCCCGAAGCCGGGTGAATTGCCGCAGCGCAGCATCCAGTTCCGTCGAAAACCGTAACCCGCCGTCGCCGAAAAGAGGGGGTTTTCTGGCGGACACTAACTACTTTGTCTGCGTGGGAAGCTTACGTCGAAAATGTGACCATTGAAGCAACGGAAGCATTGCGGCCAGCGGGTGATCACCTCGGAAACTGGCCGGCACTTATGGCAGCCGTGAAATCCGCGGCTGGAAGACTAAACACGCCGAACGCTCAAAATGTCATACAGTTGGTTCGGGACTCGATTGGTTTGAATGACATTTCAATGTCGTGGCAATGGCAAGGTACTCCCCGTGGACGTGCGAAAACACGATTGGAGAAAGCACTGAAATATCGACATCAAATTGCTCACGGTGCACGTCCTCGACCGACTATTCACCACCAATATGCAAGCCGCCTCCCGAAGTATTTTGAGAAACTCGCGGAATCCACTGATAGGGCAATTTGCAGCTATCTTTCGGACGAGCTTGGCACCCAAGTAGACTGGTACTAGTCCTGCAGTTGCATTTCGATTTCTGCCGATGTGAGGGGATTATGGACCACTCACCGCACAAATGGTTTTCTTCACGCACAATCACACACGAACGTGCCTGAGGTGACGCTGCTGTAAAAGGATCAGCCTGGCTGCAATGGATTGGCCTCACCCAGAGTGCGGATTCTTACGAAATGGTGCGCGCAACTGCAGATTCCGTCGGGATCTGCAATTTATCCCGGGAGCAGATTGCTGACGCTCAGAAACTCAGCAATGGACTATATGCCCGGATCTAGCAGCACTGGACAGCATCGGATCGATTTAACAATGAAGTTATCCGAACCTGGACTTCCTATCCGCCCGGTCAATCGGAATTGAGTTTGACGTTTTGCTTTCATTATGATAGCAAAACGCCTTTACAAGGAGAAGCCGATGGGCACCCTGACAGTCCGGAACATGGATGACCATGTTATCGAAAAGCTCAAGAAACAGGCAAAGGCAAATCACAGATCACTCGAAGGGGAAGTCCGTCATCTCCTGACGCAGCAGTTTGATCGTCTCACCCGGATTGCGGCCGTTCGCGAGCGGTCACGACAGTTGATTTCTCTGACCACCGACTTGGCTCAGACGGACAGCGTCGATTTGTTGCGTGAGGACCGCGACCGTTGAAACTGACCGTGGACGCGAACATCGTTGTCAAATGGTTTGTTTCCGAGACGCTGTCGGATGAAGCGCGCCTGTTGCTCGCACGGCGCATCCATTTGCATGCGCCCGATCTGGTGCTCTCGGAGTACGCGAATGTTATTTGGAAGAAAGCCCGTAGAAATGAGATCCCCGATGCGGCGCTCTATCTGGGTGAAATTCCTGATCTACCGGATGTCATTTCGCTCTTCCCTGATCGAGACCTCGTCATGCGCGCCTCACAATTCGCCACCGACATCGATCATCCGATCTACGACTGCCTGTACCTCGCATCTGCGGAAGCCACTGGCTCGAACCTGGTCACGGCTGACAATCGTCTCGCCAACAAATGGGCCAGGGTGGAGTCACCGCGATTTCAGGTCTTGTTTCTGGGAGATCCTAGTGTCCGACAGTGCATCGCGGCGGCGGCGTTTGCTCCGGTGATTGGACACCGCCAGATCGAAGAACTGGCCGATGCTTTCGATGTCCTCGAGAAGACCGAAAAACATGTCCTCGATGAGTTGTTCGCCGGAACGCAAGGACCACGCATCATCACTGGCAAGAACTGAGAACCCATTCTCAATTCACCGTCGTACCGGCGCCTGATCGACGCGATTCGCGAACTGTCTGAAGACGCGTATATTGATCTTCTTGCGCTGGGTTGGTTGGGTGAGGGCCTCTTTCCCAACTGGCCGCGAAGTGTTGCACATGCTGAGGACATAGTTTTGGCCAATGGTTACGACCCAAACTACGTTGCCGGTTACGGCCACCGCTGGCGCAATGGTTTCAAGCGCATGGCAGAAGACCGTCAGAAAACGAAAACCGCTTCGTACCAATCATGTTGATGGCCGCGCTGTCGGGTGTGGTATGGCCAGACCTCTGGTCGATTTCGCAGAGAATCGCTGCCAGCGGGTCCTCGGACACGGGCCGCGGAAAATCGAAGTTGCCGCGACTGTCGAGGCCTTGAAGCTGATCCCCGGACCATGAAAAGGCGTGGCCGCCAATCGCGTAATTTCCCGTGCCTGTCTGGAAATCGCTCACGCGAAGAGGAAGATCAGGCATGAACAGGTTTTCATCTGGTTGTAAACCGCGCGGGCACTGATCCGACCGGCTTGCCAAAATACGCAATGCAGAATGCACATGACCGTCCGAAGAACGGAAATTGACACAGCGCTCAATGAGCTCATCTCTTACGAGGATGGGATGCGTTTCCAGGGACTGGCGGTAACACTAGGCAAACAACGCTGGCCTCAACTCATTGCATGCCAACGCAAGAAGGATTTGGGTCTGGATGCGTACGCACCCGCAAGCCAGACGCCCGGAATACAGATTCCGACCGAGATGAACGCGCGAATGGTCGATCTATATTTGGCCGTTAGCCAACGGACGCTCCGGCAAACTAATGACGAAGACCGGGAGGAATATTATCAGGCTCGTGAAGCCGAAGAAGTGGGCTTTTGAAACCACGACTTGGCGAGAGGCTCCGGAAAGGCCCGAATGGCCCGAAGATACCATGAGCCGTGTCCGGATTGCGATTCCCCGGACAGTCAGGCTGCCCTGACGGCGAGGCGTATCAGTGCTTCTGCTCCATCCCCGCAGCGATGACGGAGTTTGCGATGTAGAAGATCAACAGAACGGTGGTTAATGTCACAACCTCGGGCACGTTCTGCTCACTGGCGAATGCAGGTGGCCCGGAACGGCAGCTTCAGGGGCTTAGGGCATGTACTGCCTCTCTTTCAGATCAATAATGCGTCACAAACCCGGCGAACAACCTGTCCAGGCCTGCCCGGTTCCCGGGTCGCGCGATGTCAGCGCCTGAGTCCACCTCTTTATGTTGTCATTTGACAACATAAACCCTAAGGACTAGTATCTTGCCAAGAAGACGGCACCCAAAAAAGGAGGTCGAGGCGGCTCTCACCAAACTCGAGGCGTTTGGTAACTACTCGCCCCCTCCTGTTTTACCATTGATTTTCTATTCGTCACTGCCAGCCTTTTCAGTCTGGCGAGATCACTCGAGAAGGCGGATTTGTTGCGCTAGGTTTGTGACGGCGGATTTGCTGATTTTGATCGAACCATTGCGCGGTGGTCGGACTTGCATCCGGAAGTCTCGCGGTTTGCGACGGATCGCGGATGCCGGATCCGGAAGCGGGACTTCCAGTGTTCACGGTGTTTCTGATGGGCAGTTTGGCCGGGAGGTGCCCGTCACCTGGTTTCGAGCGTCTCGACCGCCTTGCCCGTGAGGGCCATCCCGATGGCGACGAGCGGGTTGATTCCCTGATGGCCTGTTGTCTTGATGTAGCTGGAGATCCGGCAGTAGGCCTCGGCAAACTTGAGCGAGCGGAAGCAACCGGAGATCTTCTGCTTGACCTTGGACATGCGAACGGATCTTTCCGCCACATTATTCGTGAACGGAACTTCGGCTTCCCATGTGAAGCGCAGGACTTCGTCCTCGTACCTGCTCAAGGCTTCGTGCAGGTTCTCGGCATCGGATTTCGCGATGCGCCCGCGCTTGCCGGGGGGACGGGGCGGCGGTTCCGGGAGTTCCCTTTTCCCCTTGGTCAGGATGGTGCGGTAGCGTTTGCGCACGGCCTTGAACTCCTGATCGGTCAAGGCCTTGCTTTCGCTCTTGCTCACCTTCCTGGCAGCCTCCTTCAACAGTTTCTTCATGCTCCGGGCCCAGCCGTGTCCGTTGGAGTCGATGATGAACTGGAGGTCACGCAACAGGTGACTGCCGCACAATGCGTGCCTGCAGTTGTCGTAGGACAGGTAGGTGGCCCAGCGGTCATGGACAAGGACGCCGCCATAGCGGGGAATGATATTCAGGTCATCGACAGCGGCACGGCCCCGCTTCGGATGACAGAACAACACGGTCAGATTGCCGGCGCTGTAGCTGTGTAGCCAGTGGTTCTTCCCCTTGATGCGGATCGATGTCTCATCGGCGTGCATGACCGGCGCGGCGAGTATCTGCTCGATCGCCGCCGCCTCCCACGCGGCCAGTGCCACATGCAGGCGCCAGACCCAGGACAGCAGGGTCGCTTCGGCGATGCTGCGCCCGGTGATCGTCTTCAGGACCTGCGCGGTGCGCTTGAGCGGAACCATCTGCGCCGTCAGCATGTGGACGGCAAAAGCAATGATGCCGAGGCCGTACTGAAGCGGGCCGGGCATGGTGTCGGGAAACGTCCCGCGCGTCTCGGTCGCGCAGTCCGGGCAGACCTTGATCTCGGCATCGACATGCTCATGCCGGATCTCGAAGACAATATCGATCAGCGTCCGGCGTTCATGGCCGCAGCATCCGACATCGGACATGTCGCGGCCGCAGCATGGACACGCGGTGACTTTCGACACCGTGGTGCTTTCAACCCTGCGGGTGTTTTCGCTCTCGTCATCCCCGCATTTCGGTCCCTTCCCCTTGGAGCCGGGCTTGCTGGCGGTCTCATCCTCGCCGGAGGTCTGCGAACTCGGTATGCCGGAATTCCCCGACCCTTTTGGTGTCGTCCTTTCCAGGAACACGGCAATCAGCAGTTGCATGAGCAGCAGCAGGCCGTCGAAGATGGCCTTGCACTCCGGGCTGACCTTGCCCTGGCGGCAGAGGTTCTCATAGTCCGCCTTGTAGGCCGCGAAATCCTCGCGCAGCGACGACTTGTCGAGTGTGGGCATCACTTGGCCTCGACAGCCATGACCGCCGCCAGCACCGCGAGACGCTCGCCCGGAGGTCGCGCCCGGTAGCGCCGGGCCCAGCTTTCGGCAAGGCGCCTGATGCGCTGGCGGTCGGTGTTGTTCTTGCCCGCATGACTGTGCCAGTGCGGGCGGTCGGGATCGAAGTTGAACCAGATCTTCTCCGTGACCACGCCAGCCTGGTTCATCACCTGGATAGACACGCTGCGCCAGTCCTTCAGTTCCCGGTCGTAGAGCGCCGAGGGATAGCCGGAGATCATCACCGAACAGGGCAGTCCCCTGAGCAGGGCGAGAAGTTCCTCATGGTCGGCTTCCGCGTAATCATGACGGTACCGGCGCTCCGATCTCCGGACGCTGTGCAGATAGGGCGGATCGCTGTAGACCAGTTCGGAACCCTCGAACGGGAATGCGGCCAGGAACCGATGGCAGCACCCGTGAACCAGTTCGACCTCATAGGCGCAACTGAAGTTCCGGATCGCCCGGGCGTTGAGGTCGATGCCGATGCTGCGCAACGCAGGCGGCTTGCGCTTCATGATGGCGCCGCCCCCAAGATGGGACTCCAAATACAGGGAATGACGGGGCTGCAAGGCGATGATCGCCTGGCAAAGCCCTGTTGTCGCCTTGGACCCGAACCATGTGCCCACCGATACATCCCTCACTGATTCGCCCGTTCGGGATGGAACGTAGAGTGTCATTGCTACAATGCCAAGCGAAAAACCCGTCGACCGAAACGCCCGGCAGAACCCACGCGCAGAAGACAGTCAGGACACCGGCAGGACAAACCGAAGGGAAAAGCTCCTCTTCAAGCTCCGGTGAAAGAAATTCCGGGACTCGAATACCCGGCGATAGAAAACTAGAAGGGAAAAGGGGGCGAGTAGTTACGGCGTTTGGATGGCGCGTAATCGAACGACATGGGAAAACACACGCCTGGGGGATCGTTAGGTGCCCATACAATGACCCGGACTGCCGTTGTGGTGAGTTCTGCCAGATGACGGTTAACTCAACGCCTAGAGACCCGGTTCGGCATGCAGCCAAACTGGTGAGCAAGGCTTTGAACTGCATCGTTCTTAACCAGGAAGGCCGGCATGATGGCGAACTTTGAATTCGATTTGATATTTGCGCTACCTGGGGGGGAATTCGATGTAATGGACCTGTCCGATGCCGTTTTTGCGGTTGGTTTCGAGGATGCGGTAATCGGGAGCGGTCGGCTTCACGCCGGTCTGCTTGCTGTTGCGATCGATGTCGAAGGCGGAGCCGCCGAGAGCGTGATTGTCGAAACTGCGCGCCGGATCCTTTCAGTTCTTCCGAAAGGCACCTCGCTTCGTGAAGTCCGCCCGGACATGGTGAGCCTTGCGGATGTCGCCGGGAAGCTGAAGGTCAAGAGACAGGCGTTGCAGAAGCGTGACATGCCGGCGCCGTATTTTCCGGGCTACTACCGGGTGACCGAAGTGGCGGCCACGATTCAGGCCCAGATGGCCAAGAGTCCGCGCAAGCCGCGGTTCGACATTGACGCCGCCCGGCCGTGGTTCGCCGCGGGACAGGGAGCACAAGACGTCAATGCGAGACTTGCCCTCGGCCAGGTTGACCGTGCCTCTCTCGTTTACACAGGCCCAGATGAGACTCCGACCGCGTACCGGTTCTGAAAAATCACCGGATTCCATGAGCGTGCGCACGATAATTGATGATGGGGGTGTTCACGTTTTTTGGTGGAGCTTGGTTGGGTTTGGAGCTTCTGAGGTGAGTCGGGTGGTTCCGGGAACCGGTTCCGTCGATTTGCATAGGTGGGAAACAGGAACCGGGAACCGGCGAGGATTTAGTGGTGGGCGGTTGAGTGCGGTCTTGTCCGGTTCGCCATGCCAGCCTCCTGTCCTGATGGACGCTGATCATCGCACCGTCCTTCACCGGTATTCCACTCTCCCGAAAAGGGCTTCTTGGAAAGGAAAAACAATCAGTTCTGCCCACCGGATGCCAAGAGCTGTCGCCCCGGGTCGTCAGGTCCGTTATCCTTCACCGTGTCCCTCCTTGTCCGTTGTTCCGGGCGGTCAGAACTGGTCAGCCCCAGGTATCGTGACAAAAGCGCCGGTCTCTGCGGATGTGCCCCGTCCATCGCCGAGATTGCAAGATCCGGCCAATGGACGCGTTCAAGTCCCGCCGGATCCACCTCCATTGCCGTCGGAACCCATAGACGAAGCCAGTTCAGGCTCCGCATCAGGCGGACAAACGACGCCTCCTCCGATTGCAGACCATCTCAATGGGTCGTGTGAACAAACCGGAACAAGAGCGCGTCAATCGAGTGCGTGCACGGAAGGTGAGGGGTACGCACCCCCAAACATCAAGCAATTCGAGCAAAATCGCCCGAATCTCCATCAGTTTTTCTGAGCACTCTCACGAGCCAGCCAAAACCCTTCGAAACCAGCCTCATGGCAACAGATAACCCGCACCGCGGATCCGGTCTTGTTCGAAGCAACTTCGCGATTCCTCTCGATCAACGCGATCAAGGCCGGCGTGTCCGAAGGCTTCAACACGTGAAGACCGACTTTTCCTGAACCAGGCGTCTTCACGCCGACAACCCAACTCTTTCCGCTGAGTTCAATCGCAACATAGAGCGTCGTATCCTCCAGAATGACCGGAATTGCGATATCGTCATGTGATGGCATTTGAAGATCTCCTAAAGAGGGGAACATATGCAGAACATAACGCCAGTTCTGCGTGCCTCATAGGATCTATGTTGGGTTAGGGCCTTTATGATACCTCACCGTTCCTCTCAGCCCTGAGACCCGTATACTTGGAGTGTCATTCTGCTCTCAGCCGGAGCCGATCCCCCGCTTGATCGGGTGTGAACTGTAGTTTACAGTTGTCGGATGATCCAAGTCGTCGAAAGCGCCACGTTCAAGCGCTGGACCCGTGCATTGCGCGACCGGGGAGGGGTTGCCCGGATCAACGCCCGGCTGCGGAGTCTGTCACTGGGCCATGCCGGCGATGTCAGGGCGGTGGGCAACGGCGTAAACGAAATGCGGGTTCATCATGGTCCCGGCTACCGTGTGTATTTCCTCCGCGAGGCCGGGACGGCGGTGGTGCTGTGCGGTGGCGACAAGGACAGTCAGCAACGCGATATCGAACGCGCCGGGAAGCTGGCGCGGGACTGGAGGCAACGATGAACGAGATATTCACAGGTTGGGATGCTGCAGAACACCTGCGGACACCGGAAGACGCGCGGCTCTATCTGGAGGCGTGTGCGGAGGAGGACCCGGGCGACGGCAGCCTGGTCCGCGCTGCGTTGAACGACATCGCCCGGTCGCGGAACATGAGCCGGTTGGCGCGTGAGGCCGGGATGACCCGCGAGGGGCTTTACAAGGCATTGTCGGAAAATGGCAACCCCAGCTTTGCCACGGTGATGCGGGTCACCCGGGCGCTGGGAATGCATGTGAGGATTACCGCGTAGAGGCGCTGTCGTTTTTCACAAATGACTTCAGTCAGTGCTGGCGCTCTCGCATCGACGGTGCGCCCTGACCGTTTTCAGCGTCGGGACAGGCGTGCGCGCACCGATCTATGCCGTCGAACCGGCGCCATTCTTCAGGGCGCGATAGACCGACATCCGTGATACCCCGAGGTCACGGGCGATCTGCGCTTTCGGGACTTTCTCTGCAGCAAGCTGCCTGATCATCTCTTCGTCGACCTGCTTCTGCCGGCCCTTGTAGATGCCCTTTTTCTTCCCCGCGTCGATCCCGGCGCGCTGGCGGTCACGGATGAACATCAGTTCCATGTCGGCCACCATGCCGAGAACGGTGACGACCAGGCGACCGAGATCTCCCGCAGTGGTCACTTCAGGCTCGAGCACGCGGAGCGACGCACCCCTCGCATCCAGCTCATGCACCAGGTTCAGCACGTCACGGGTGGAACGGCCAAGCCGGTCCAGACGATGGACGACCATTTCGTCGCCTTCCCGTAGGAATTTCAGGATGTCCTGCAGTTCGGCGCGGCCTTCGCGGGACGCACCGGAGCCGGTCTCGGTGCGTATGACCTCGCAGCCCGCCGCGCTGAGCCTAGCTTCCTGGATCTCGAGGTCCTGGGACGACGAGCTGACCCGGGCATATTCGATTCTGGGCATGACACCTGTCACAGTAGGGTGGCTTGGCACCCGATGCTGTCACAGAAGTCGATATTCGACCCATTTGTGACGTTCGGGAGTGTCACATCCGGATGTCACCGTTGAGTGCGCCCATTTGTGACGCAGATCGGGCGGACATGGATTCAATTTCCCGCCTGCCTTCGGGCGTTGCCATTTGTGCCTCGATTTCAACCCTTACCTGTAGCGGCGTCAGATAATCTCAAGCCGCTACACCTACCGGAATCGACCCGAGATATGTCGATTGGCTCTTGTCGGCGGAAAGGTCTGTCTCGTGGATGAGTTGCACTCGACCGCCCACGGCCCGGCGGGGGCAGTCCGCGCGGGCCACTTCTTCTTTTGCTGACCGGAACCCGAGGGAGTAGACGGCAGCTGCCGGAACGGCAACCAGAAGATCCCGGAACCCGCTTCCGGCGGAGCGCAGGCAGACAGCGATCAATCTGACCGGAATCAACCGCTGGAAAAAGTTCTGCTTGGGAAAGAAAGGGGGGGCGAGAGGTTCCCGGGTTATTCCGATTTCCAGGAAATCCGATGTCAACCTAAACCGGGAAAACTCAGCAATTCTCAATATGGCATTTCTGTTTTCCTGACCTTGGGATTTTCGGTTTTTCGAGAATTTTCGGAACGCCACGTCGGGCGCATGTGAGCTGACGCGGGAGTTGGTTCAGGGAGGGATTTCGACTTCTCCGGCGAGCACCTGCATCAGGCGCTTCCAGTCATCGAACACGAACCTGGCGGTCAGGACCTGCAGGTTCCGGAACATCCAGTCGCGTGTTCCGCAGACCGTCCGGGCCTTCTGCCAGTGCTTTTCCGCGAGGTCGCAGGCCGTGTGCATCGCGAAGGCCAGGAGGTTCAGGACAAGGAGCACGGAGGCGAGGTTCTTCTCTCCATGGCCGAAGTTCCGCTCGAGGTTGTAGCCGAGGTTTTTGAGGACGTTGAATTCGGCGTTCTCGACGCGCCAGCGGGAGCGTCCGCAGGCGACGATGTCGGCAACATTCGTCCTGCTGACCGGCAGGTCGGTGACGAAGGCGGTTCTGTAGGTCAGCTTTTTCTCGGCCATGTCATGGATCTCGAGGCAGACCCATGTCACCGGCATGGCAGCTTCGCCGCCACGGATCCGAAGGTCCGGCTGCCAGCTGTACCTGTACCTGTACTTCTTCGGCTTCCTGATGCCGCGCGTCACCCTCCTGTCGAGGGTTTCCGGACGGCAGCGGTCGAGTTCCTCATACAAGGCCTTGTGGCTCGACCTCCTGGCCGTCAATATGAAGTTGCCGCCCGCCGCCCGGATGGCCTCGCAGACCGGTTGACAGGCGTAGAGGTCGTCACCGAGATACACGGGTTCGAGGTCTTTCAGACGCGGACCGATGCGCTGCAACCAGCGCTTGACGGCATTGCGTTCGCAGTCCTGTTTCTTTGACCCGTCCTGCGGCCTGATGATCTCCACCGGCAACGGCACCGCCGCGACCTGTCCGGGGCCCACGATGGCGGCGCCAAGGACCGCGTGATAGTTCTCGACCACCTCGTCATCGGTTCCCTTGTTGTGTGTCCGGGTCGAACAGTTCGGGCAACTGACCTTGTAGGAATTGAAGGACTCGGTGCCATCGAGGGCGATCAGGGTCTTGCGGTTGAGGCCGCCCCGGCGGCTGCGCAGCGCAGCCAGGGCGCCGCGGTTGTCGAGGTCCCTGGCGACGTCGATCAAGGCAAATCCGTTCTCCGGATTTTTTTCTTTACCTGCATTGACATGACTATTGGAGGTGGACACTCCCGCAGCACCGGTCTACAGTCAGCCATAGGTGATTCGCGGCAAGGCGGTATGGATCGAAAGCGTGGTGGATCTTTCCCAAGTGTCATTGGAGATGGTGACGAAGGTGGACGAGGCCCGCTTTCGCGCCTTGATGCAGGAGCATCATTTCCTCGGCGACGCCCAGCCGAGAGGCGAGACCATACGCTATGTCGCCCACTGTGGGGGACGCTGGCTGGCGCTGGCGATGTTTTCGGCATCTGCGTTGCTCTGCGCGGCGCGGGATGACTGGATCGGCTGGGAGCGTGGCAGCCAGTTCAGCCGCCTTCACCTTGTCACCAACAATTCGCGGTTCCTGGTTCTGCCCGGCGGGGTGCCGAACCTCGGCTCACGGGTGCTGTCGCTGTGCGCACGGCGCCTGGTGCGGGACTGGCCGCTCCGCTTTGGCCACGAAGTCCTGCTCATGGAGACGTTCGTGGATCCTGCTCATCACCGGGGCACGGTCTACCGCGCCGCCAACTGGCTCTGTGTCGGGCACACCCGGGGCTTCGGCCGCCTGGGCAGCGGCTACATCACCCACGACCGGCCCAAGCTTGTCTTTCTCTATCCACTGCGCCGGGATGCGCGCCGCCGGCTGAGGACGGCCCACCTTGATCCCGGCCTGCACAAGGGAGTTCCGAAGATGACACTCACCGCTGCGCAGATGCGCTCCCTGCCCGATTACTTCCGGCAGGTGGAGGATCCGCGACGCAGGCAGGGGCGGCGGCACGCCCTGCCATCGGTGCTCTCGCTCGCCACCGCCGCGACACTCGCCGGCATGCGCGGCTACAAGGAGATCTCGGAGTGGGTCGAGGACCAGAGCCAGGCGGTTCTGGCGTATTTCAGGCCGCGCTTCGACCAGGGCCGGTACATCCCGCCGAGCAGGACGATCATCCGCGACGTGCTGGTCCGGGTGTGCCCGGACCAGTTCGACGCCGCCCTGCGGCAATGGAACGAAGACCACGGCGGCCCCGACAGTGCCCTGGCCATCGACGGCAAGACCATGCGCGGCGCCGTCGATGCCGATGGCGTGCAGACCCATGTCATGGGCGTTGTCGGCCACGACAGCAGGAAATCCTACGCCAAAAAAAAGTCGGAATGAGGCCGGGGGCGGACGACGAGGAGAAACGCACCAACGAAATCGGCACAGCCATCCCCCTGCTCGACATGCTGCCCGACATCAGCGGCCGCACCATCACCGCCGATGCCATGTTGGCGCAGCGGAAACTGGCCACCTACCTCCTCGACCGCGGCGCAGACTACGCCTTCACCGTCAAGGGCAACCAGAAGACCCTGCTCTCTGATATCAGCCTGACGCTCGATGAGATCATGGCCAGCCGTGCGCCTGACTTCGTCGAGCCCGAGTGCAAGCCCGACCACGGACGCAAGGAGAAACGCTCCATATGGGTCTCAAGTGAATTGAACGACTACGCCGACTTTCCCGGCACAGGCCAGGTCTTCGCCGTCCACCGCGAAACCCTTGAGATCAAGACCGGGAAACAGTCGAAGGAGACGGCCTACTGCATCACCAGCCTGACCGAGGACAGGGCAACACCCGAGCGCCTGCTCTGCCTCAATCGCGGGCACTGGGGGATCGAGGCCAACCACCACATCCTCGACATGACCTTCGACGAGGACCGAAGCCGCATCCGCACCGGCCACGGCCCGGCGAACGCCACGCTGCTCCGGCGCTTCGCCATCGGCCTGATCAAGACGTCCAGCGACAATGTCGCCGAGACCACGCGCAGACTGGCCCGAAAACCCAGGCGGGTCCTGGACATGCTGAAATTGACAGGCAACACCCGCCCGCGCACGGCGTTCGGCTGAAGACCCACCACACCCGCGCCTGAGTTGCCTATCCTGTCTCCACCCTCGAAGACGGGGGTGAACAGGCATGTCCGGCAATCGCCAAATCGCCGGAAACGCCACCGGGAAACAGCCCCGGGCGCAGAATCATGTGCCGTGGGGCCTTGTCCGGGGTCGATGTGACGTCACCTAACGTGAAAAAGGGCGCAACGGTGAAATGCGAAAGACAATCGCGTCAAACCCGCATACCGGCAAAAAAACAGAACAGATTCACCCTGCGACGTCGATGAAGACCGTGTCGAAATGCTCCGGCGGCACCGGGTCGAGGAGGTTCCGTATCTGGTTGTCGGAGGGGATCTTCTCCATTCCGAAGAGCGTGAGGCAGTTCGAGAGACCGCGGCGTTCGGCGAGCAACTTCTGATGGGCGAGAAAGGAGGGCGACTTTGTGAAGAACACGGAGAAAGCCGCCATGCCGGCATCGGCCATGGAGTATTGACAGTTCTTCCCGCTGCGCAGGTCCAGCATGTTGGCGCAGCATTTCCGCAGGCGGGCGAGATATCTGCCGAGCAGCTTCATGGGGAGGGAGGAATCACGGAATAGCCGCGAGGTGAATCCCCGGGAGGCGGAATTCCGGGAAAAATCGTTGAAAATCAACGGGTGTTGCATTTTAGAATCACTTCCGGCCCATCGGGAGGGCAGGTGCGACGAAATGCGAAATAATTCACCGCATGAAATAAAAGAACACTATTACAACGCTTTATACGCCGCAAAATCCATATTGAGAACTGCTGGGGAAAACTACCGCGCTGACCGGTGACATAGTTAGAGAAACAACACTCCTCGGGCGGGCGGACGAAGTACAACCGGACGCGGCTGGGGATCCCGAAGACGCATGCCCTTGACGCGGCCTGCGTGGGGGAGACGCCCGCGCTGAAGGGCTGGGATCAGCCCGTGCTCGGTATCAAGGCCACGGGCCGGGGATCACATGCGCGCACGCGCGTGAACCGGTTCGGGTTTCCCGTCGGCTACCTGATGGCGAAGAAATCCGTCAAGGGCTTCAGGACGGGTGACATCGTGCGCGCGACCGTGCCCACGGGGAAGCGGCAGGGCGTCCATGTGGGGCGCGTCGCGGTGCGGGCCTCCGGATCCTTCAACGTCCAGACCGCCGGCGGCACCGTCCAGGGCGTCTCGCACAGGCATTGCCGTATCGTCCAGCGCGGCGACGGTTACGGCTACGCCCTCGACACGTTCCGGAAGAAGGAGAAGGTGCCGATGCATGGAACACGCGACATCGCATTCCTCCCCGCCCCGAAGGACGGGGTTTCCTGCGAGTTGGACAGATGACGGCCCTAAACGCACATAGGTACCGATTCCGCCATAGGGAATTTCGTTACGCCCCTGTATAGTTGGTACTTTTACCTTTTCGGCGCTTCTTGAGACGTGCCGGCAGGCCAGTTGGGACGCGTGGCCGACGAAACCCACCGGCAGCCTCTCCAGAAGAGAGTGGGGATCACGATCCACTTCCGGGCATAGCGCCGCACGGCGTCGTAGCCGGCCTCGCAGCCCCGGTCGCAGAGCCGGCGCCAGATCTCCCTGAGCGTCAGGCGATCGCGCCGGGTCCGCTTCGCGTTGTTCTCGAGTTCGGTCTCGAGGAGTTGGGTGAAGCCGTCCAGCTTCGGCCGGGGCTGTTTGTCCGACCGGTCATAGCGGTGCTCCGCCTTCCCGTCGCGTACAACCTTGCGAACCGTATTGCGCGAGATGCCGAGCTCCCGGGCTGTTGAGCGGATCGACTTTCCTTCTCCAGTATGTTTCCTGCAAATATTTGCAATTGTTTCCACTACCAGCATCCTCTGATTCTCCCGCAAACCATGAAACGGTCGCGAGAATGAACGATTTGCTTCCGGGAAGGTGGGTCAATTTTGCACGCCGATTCCCGCAAAAGTGGGTCAATTTTGCACGCCGCTCAACAACCGTAGATATCCTCGTAAACCAGCACCAGGCCCATCACCCGCTGTGCGACAAGGGTCTCAAGGTGATGCTCGATACGCTCGGGATTGCGATAATCGACGAAGCAGGCCGCGAGACGTCCGGTGACGTCGTACAGGCGATCGGCTTCCCGCAGCAGCAGGGCACCGGCGTCGGATGTCATCCGGCCGCCGTCGAATTTCCCGACAACCTGGCGTCTCCCGAGGGCTTCAAATTCCAGTTGCGGCGATGGACACTCTGTCTGCATGGGGTCCGGTCCTCGTGGTGGCGTATGTTGTTGTATTCATTCACCAATACCACAAATCTGGCCCCATGCACACCTGTTTTGGTGAGCTATGCGGGTTAGCCAGATTCGTGTTGAAATACACGCCTCATGGACTTCCCTATCCCTTCGTTTTCAGCAAAAGTTCTGCGTGGAAAAGACTTTGCCGTCATTTGCGATGGCTACACCCATGCCCGACCTGTCATACGAAGCCTTTAGAATGTTTTTCTTGTGCCTTTTGCTGTTCATCCAGCCAGTCACCACCCTTTGTGCCAGTCCTTCAGGTGTAAACCAGTCATACGACACTATTCTTCCATTTCGCGTTTTGTAGGATTTGTACAACCAGGCCTGATGAATGTTTTCGCCAAGACCATAAGTGTAATTGGAATCGTAACCCTTTCGGCAGTTGTATCCCGCCAAATCACCTCTTGCTGTGGGATTACGTCCTTCGGGATTTGTATGTGCAAAGTAAGCCCGCTTCGCCATGTCTTTGCTGTGTGAACGGGCTATCAGTCTGAGTGTTTCTATGTGTCTTAACGGGGGCAACCCATGTCTGACGCGTTCTGCATTGACAAGCTCGTGCAATCGGCTTTCCAATTTTCGTATGTCCATGACTGGCTTGACTGTTGACAGGTAACCTCGGGCTTGCGCATCGACATCCGGCGCGAGCACGGAGGCAAAGGCCGCAAGCATTATCGCCGCGAGGAAGCGGGCCGGACGGGATGTCCGCCACCCGGATGATACTTCATGGCAGGGGACCCATCGCCGCCACCATTTCATAATGCCACCATCAATTTGGCGCGTCCCAGGAAGTGGATGAATGCCGAAATCTGACAAGGTCAATCCATAAGGCGTGTTTTTCAACTCGTGCCTGGCTGAAACCCTCCCCTCCTGCATACGACCCCACCATTGCTGAGCACGGGATTCAATTTGCCCGTGTTTCTGCGCTGGACAGGCTGAAAAAGACGCACGGGCACCGAACATGAAGAGGCTTTCGGCCAAGCCGACATCCGCACTGAAGATCAGCGAACGGCAGTTGTCCCTTTCGTCCGATGTGTAACCGAAGAGAATTTCGAGTGCCAGAATGAGTGTGAAATGTGGCGGCTGTGCCGAATTCGGCATAGATGGCACGCAGACCAGCAATTGAAAGTCGCGGCCGATGCCACCTTCGGTCCGGACAGCGCGGATGGTAAGGCCTGGTTTGAGAAATGGCGCCATATCCTTCGCCACGATCATGGGCGAGCAGCGTACGACGACTTGTTCCGCAGGACATCGGGGCGTGGTTGAGCCGGTCAAGCTCGCGGCGGATGGCGGCGTTCATTGCCTCGAGCGAGAAGAAGGTCTCGTGGCGCAGTGCCAGCAGGATGCGGGTCTGAACAGCTCTGACGGCACCCTCGACCAGCCCCTTGTCCGTCGGTTCATTTTTTTGCGCGCCTGCAGCACTGCCAGGCGGTAATGCTTCGCAAATTCGCAGAAACTCGGGTTGAGATGCGGTGCCTCGCGGTCCGGCTTGACAACCCCGGACTTCAGATTGTCGATGATCCATCTCTGGGCAGTGCCACCGTAGTATTCGAGCGCGCGGCGGTGCGCCATCGTCCAGTGGCAGACCTTCTGGTCCGGCACCGCCTCGGTGTAGATCAGGTTCGAGTGGGCCAGAACGGCGACGAAGATCTCGACATCGGCATCGCCAGTTCCGGTGCGCAGCGCCAGGGTCTTGCCGGAAAAGTCGCTTATGCCGTAGAACCCCAGCTCGTAGTCGAAATGCATCTGCGGGGACGCGCGCTCCTTCAACCGCTCGGTGAACAGCGCGCAAAATCGACTGTAGCTGTAGGCGGTGCCGCCCTGCGCCAGGGCCTCGTCGCGGTACTCGACCCAGAGCTGACGCCGGGTCAGCCCGGGACGGCGAGGCTTACGTGGCTTCCTGTACTCCTTGACAAGATCATCCCAGTTCGGCCGCACCTGCCCGCCGTCACGTTCGACCTGTGGGTATAGCCGCTCCCGGAGCGCCCCGTCGTCGAGGTCATCCGGCAGCGGCCAGCAGGCCAGGCCCGCCGCCGCCGCCCGTTCCAGGACATTCGATACCGTGCCCGCGCTCACGCCGGAAGCCGCGACAATATCGTCTCGCGACAACTCCAGGTCATGACGCAGGCGCAAAATGGTCTTGATGTTGATCATGGCGATTCTCTTCATTGGCCCAGGCCTCCTCATTCCGATCGATGGATCGATGATGAGACCATGCCGAGAGAGAAATCGCGAGGGCATCTCCCGCGTGGATGCCGTTACCGTGCAACCCTTGACCGGAACCTCCCGCGACCCGGACAAAACCGTCAAGTGTCGCAGGAATCACCGACAAGTGTCATAGGATTTTGCATATAGGCGAAATTTCAGGGAATTTTCGATGCTCTCAGCCGCAATCAGCGGCGTTTGCCTGGGCATTTTTACCCATCAACGGCCTCTGAGAGCTCCGGTTGATGGCTTCGGGATCAGCAGGAATACAGTCCCCTACCAGAACCGACCCGATGTGGGGCTTTTGGGTAGAGGCGGGTCTATCCGAACCAAGGTACATGAAGTCCCACAGGATCAGCCCCGATCTCTGATGCGAATGATGGTCCGCCGGCTTTTTTCATATCTCTGGCGATGGCCGAGATTATCTCTCCTGCGTACGTTCAATGATCATTTGCCCATGTCATGGGCGCACATCAACATGCTCGGCGAGTACGACGTCTCCGGCGAAAAACTCCGAGATGCCATCGGAATCCTCCCACTGAAATCGGGTGCCTGCAACGGCATCGGATTCGGGGGTGCTGAAACGGGCGAATGTTCAGGCAAATCCAGCGTTTGGTCGAATTCCCGGTGGGACTTCATGTACCTTCGTGCAGAGGAACCTCACATGGTACCTGACGACTTGGAACCACTTGGCGGTTCAGCCGCTCGCCCCACTCCCACGTTTTTGTTGGCAGCAGCGCCAGCGACGCACGCTCGCTCGTCTCGAACACCGCGCGCCGGCTTTCTTCCTCCACCGACGGTGCATTGTTGAGCTTGCTCAGGTGTTGCGCGTTTCCCAGTTGCGCTTGAGGAGAAACTGGTTCTTGAAATTCTTTAACCCCAGCATCACTTCGGCATCCACGATGTCCTCGACGCCATGGATATGCTCTTCCAGGAAACCTGCAAGATCATCCGGCTCGTCGCAGATCAGTTCGACCAACAGGTCAAACCGCCCCGTTACCCACAAAATGTACACGACGCTGGATAGTTTACCCAGCCGTTCGGCCACGGTCTGGGGGGTGACGCCCGGGGCCACCTTGAGGCAGATCATTGCGTCTGCCTTGTAATCTGATGCGGTCGGATCAGCGATGGCTACAATTCGCAACAGTCCGGCATCCTTCATGCCGTTCACCCGGTTCCTGACCGTACCTTCCGAGACTTGGAGCTTCTGCGCGATTTCGGAATACGGCCTCCGTCCGTCATCTTCCAGTATCTGAATGATCTCGCTGTTTAGCCGCCCTTCAACGGAATGGGTGCCTCTCCTTCTTGTCGCCTTTTTCGGCCCTGGCTTATGCGGCATATTTGCTCCGGATCCCTATATGTTTTTCACACAAAGTCTGTCTTATGCCCGAATTTGGTGGTGTTGAACATACCGGCCCAGGCTGCGAAACATCAAACTGGAATCAGTGTTCCGACCGGTGTCTTCGAACGGATCGACAATGTTCCATTGCGTGCAGGCAGCATAGCCATCGTGTTTACGGGCCCGGCAGGAGATCCGTTTTACGACGTGGTTGTTCCCTGCGGCAAACTCAGTAACCCCGAACGGTCACTCCCCGAGAAGCTCACGGATGCCTGCATCCAGAGCCCTGGTAAAGCCGGCGTCGTTCCCCGGGTTTGCGACGCAGTGACCCCAAGGCGAAGAATATGGTCTGAACTCGGCATTCGGCATGTGCTGAGCCTCAAGCACATTGTCCTCCGGGGGGAAATAGAGGTCCTGCGTGCAGGGCATCAGGATGGCCCGTGCCTTAATTGTCCCGAGAGCAACCCTGAAATCGCCCTTGTATAGTGGTCCGGCTGAGATATCACCGGCTTGCCAGGTAGCCAGTTTGGCCAGCAGATCATTGGCATCCCATTCTTCGACATGATCGATTTCCCAGGCGACCAGAAGAACCTCGACGGTTTCGAATCCCAGTTGACGATAGAGTCCTTCGCGAAAGAAGGTCTGCGAAAATGCCCATCCGGCATAGACGCGGCCAAAGGCTCTCAGCCCGGCGACCGGCGGGTCGTCGTAATCGCCCCCATTTCAGGCCTGGTCGGCGCAAAGTGCTGCCTTGACGCCTTCAAGAAAGACAAAGTTGTGCGGGGATGTCTTGGCGGAGGCACAGAACGGCAGGATCGCCTCGACCATATCCGGGATTTGCGTCGCCCATTGGTAGGATTGGCACCCGGCCATGGACCAACCTGCGAAAAGCGCAATTTTCTAGATTCCGAGATGACCATGAATCAAGCGGTGCTGCGCGGCGATGTTGTCCCACATTTGCACCAACGGAAAGCGCGGCCCGGCCTGTGGAGCGGATGCGTTCGATGGCGACGATGAGCGTCCGTTGCCGAACAGGTTCGGGCTGACGACAAAGTGACGAGCGGGATCAATGGCGTGTCCTGGTCCGAAGAAACCCTCGTTTCGGGTGTTCGTTCCGGTGTAGAAGGTCGGAAGGACAATGACATTGTCACGCGCGGGCGAGAGCTTGCCGTAGGTTTGGTAGGCCAGTTTGCCATCCTTCAGTGTCTCGCCCGACAGCAGTGGGAAATCTCCAAGTTCAAGAATCTGGTAGTCCGGCATGACTGTCCTTCTCCTCCCGGTAGAACCCCCCTTGTTCAAACTTCACGGGCACGCCGCCTGCTCGGACGTCAATAGAGTCGAAGGTATTCCTTCACCTCCCAGTCGGTGACCGACTGGTGATAGCGTTCCCATTCGTCGGTCTTGTAGTCGAGATAGGAATTGAGCATCACCTGACCCAGGACATGTTCGGCAATCTCGTCTCGGCGAAGTGCCTCGACAGCATCGAAAAGGGTTCGCGGCAGACGGCGGATACCCATTTCGAACAACTCGGCCTCGGTCTTGGAGTAGAGGTCGAAGTCGGATGGTTTGCCAGGTTCGATCTTGTTCCTGATCCCCTTCACCATGCAGGCCAGGTGCATCGCCATGGCGAGGTAGACGTTCATCGTCATGTCGCAGGCGCGGTTCTCGATGCAGTAACGGCTCTGAGGCAGTCGGAACTGAGCCGAACGGTTGTTGTGACCGTAGGTGACGTTCGTAGGTGCCCAAGTCACTGTGCCGCCCTCGAATCCGCCCACGCGCGGGACCAGACCATTATACGAATTCACGGTCGGGCAAGTGATCGCCGTAATTGCCTCGGAGTGCTGCATCAGCCCGCCCACGGCCCAGCGACACTCATCGCTCCAATCGCCACCCACATTTCTGAAAATGTTCTCGCCGGGGCGACTTTCATGGCCGATCGACACGTTGATATGCGCACCAGACCGCCAATCACCCATTGTGGGTTTCGGCATGAAGGTCACGAAACAGCCGTGCAACTTTGCCACCTCTTTCAACATGATGCGCAGAAATGCCAGGCGATCGGACATCTCCAGCATGTTGGTGTAGTGAAAATCCAGCTCGAACTGTGAGTAGGCACCCTCTGCCACCACGTCATGGAGATTCCAATCCAGTTCTTCGATGTAGTCAATCATATCCTTGAGGAAGGACATCGAATCCACTGAGTATTCCACATCATAGCCAAAGGCCTGGCGGCGTGGCCGCAGGCCTTCCGCTGGATCATCATCGAAGGCTTTGACCGGTTTGCCGGCCTCGTCATATCTCATGACGATGAACTCGGGTTCAACTCCGGCGAGACCGGAATATCCCTTCTGGGCCGCTTCCTGCATGATGCGCCTCAACGCCTGGCGCGGGCAGACATTGTAGGGGGCATCCTCCCAATAGAGATCGGAAAAGATGATCGCCATCGACGTGTCCCAGGGGCAGATGTAAACGGCGTCGAGATCCGGCATGACCACCTGGTCACTGTCTGCAGGGGTAAGTTCAGGCACGTATGAAATCGAGTGTGCGGCGAATTGAGGTCCCTTTCCGAGGCACAGTTCCTCGAAATCGCTCATCGGAACCGGTTTGGTCTTCGGAATTCCGTGCAGGTCGATCCACGCGCCCATCACGTATTTGACGCCCGCTTCTTCCAGTCGCCTCCTGGCATCAGGGATTCTCGGCCGGTTGCGTTCGACTGCGTCGCGGATGTGATCAAAGTAAATTCTGCCGCTTACTTTGTCCGTGGGCATTTGTTTTCCTCCTGTCCGGGTTTCACCGCGTTTATCTATGTGGCCAGATTGCCGCAGGCCCGGAAAACGTGCGGTTCTGCGCCGCCACCTCGCAGATTTCGGGCACCGGGTCCGGGCCGCCGGGACTTGGCATGATTGGAACCGGAACCCGGGCAATGATTGTCAGGATCGCTGCCAGGCGCTGCGGACTCATGCCCATCAATCAGGATCCTTCCTTGGCCAGATGTTTCAGAATGGATTCATTCAGTTCCACCTTGTAGCCGTCCGGGTCCTCGCAAAACGCAATCACGCGGGTGCCGCCTTTCATCGCCCCGGGTGGACGGGTGATGGTGACGCCAGCCGCGGCCAGTTCTTCGCATGCCTTGTAGACGTCCGGGGTCTCGATGCAGACATGACCCCAGCCATTTCCCTTTTCATACGGCTCTTCCCGATCCCAGTTGGCCGTCAGTTCCAGTGTCGGATACTCCGCCTCGGGACCGTAACCGATAAAGGTGTTGGTGAACCTGCCTTCGGGATAGTCGGTGCGGCGAAGGACACTCATCCCAAGAATGCCGCAATAGAATTCCAGCGACTTATCCATGTCCAGGACACGCATCATCGTATGAGCGAGGCGGAAGCCGCGCGAGATTCCGGAGTTGTCTGCCATGACGGTTTTCCTTTCCTTAAGTCCTGTCGCAGTTGATCACGTCACCCGCCACGAGGTCCTGAAACGCTCGCACGCTGTCTTCCCAGACCGGGGACAGAACGCCTCCGCTCTCGGAAATCCGCGATGCCCGGCCAGCCTGCAGTCGCTCGACCATTGCGTGGTCTTCCTTGTGGACGTCCCACCAAAGCGCTCTCAGCTGTTCGACCTCGGCCGTGGTCAATTGCTGACCCCCGGTCGTGTACAGCCCGCGCTTCTGCGTCATCGTTTCCGGACCGGTCGGGATGTTGAGATAGATTCCCAGCTGATCCGGCATGTACCGGCCTGCGATGAAGTTCGGGTAGAGCGCCAGGTATCGCGAACTGACACCAAGACTGCCCGATGTGCCGATCTCTTTCTCCAGATCAACGGCACTGCCCAGGCAGTTTCCGTCGATGATCGTGTAGTGATCCGACAAGGGTTGGTCGGTGGTCGAACTGTGTACGAACTGCACATGATATGGTTCGATGAAGTTCTCCATGATGAACTTCCAATTCGTTGCGACCTCGCCGAAATCCAGTGTGCCGATGCAATCGACCTTGTCCCAGTCAATTTCTGCAAGCCGCGAAATCAGCGATCCCGCATAGTCTTCGAAAGGCGGTGCATCGCCGCTGATGTTGACGAAGGCCCAGTCGTGCCAGACATGGGTTCGAACAGGAACCAGGCCGCTGCCCGATTTGTCGAAACCCTTGGCGTCCTGCCGGCCGGTACCTCCGAAGTGCGGTGACGCCCTCAGTGTTCCGTTCAGATCATATGCCCAGGCGTGGTAGGGGCAGCGAATGAGCTTGCCGACATTTTTCGGTGTGTCGACAAGCTTGAGACACCGGTGTCTGCAGATATTGTGGAAGACCCTGATTCCGCCTTCGCCATTGCGTACCATGAGAAGCGGGTGGCCTGCCGCGGTGACGGGCACAGTGTCACCGGCATTCTTCAACTCGTGAGCAAATCCGATACAGACCCAGTTCCGCAAAAACACGGAGTTGCACTCGGCCTTCCAGAAATCACTGTCGGTGTAGGCGGCCGCCGGCAGCCCGCGCCTGGGTTCCGTTTCTTCGAAAAAGGGTTGCAGCAGGGATTGCATCGCACTTGTCATTCTTCCACCTCCCATCTTTTTCAGGCTTCGCCTCTACCGGTTCGCCAATCGGCATCGCGTGTCTAGTTTTTCACCAGTGAACTGCGAGATTATTGCGCTGTCCAGAATTTTTTCTCTTATTCGCAAATTTTTTTGACGAAAACGTAGAATGTAGGTTCTTTTTCAGCCTTATTTTGAATAATTCGAAACAGACGCGACGCAAATTCATTGTCGACATGGAAATGTGACGCCGTTCCGGGCAAGACGAACCTGATCATCAGGTTGGTGACGGATGCGGGTCAATCGAACAACGCTGAACAGACGCGGATGCAGCCGCATCAATTCGATTCGAGAACCGCGTTGAGGAACTGCTGTGTCCGTTCGCGCTGGGGATTCTCGAAAAGTTCCCTTGGCGAGCCCTGTTCCTCGATTGCGCCGTTAAAGAAGAAGCAGACCCGGTCCGAGATATCCTTTGCGAAACCCATCTGGTGGGTGACCATGAGCATGGTCAGGTTGTGGGCGCCGACCAGTTTGCGGATGACATTGGTCACCTCGCCGATCACTTCCGGATCAAGTGCCGAAGTGACCTCGTCAAACAGCATGATCTTGGGTCGCATGGCAAGCGCGCGCGCGATCGCGACCCGTTGCTGCTGACCGCCGGACAGGCGCGAGGGGTGCTGGTCGCGCTTGTCGGCCATGCCCACCATTTCCAGCAATTCCATGGAGCGGTCCTCCGCCACTTTCCGTGGCATTCGCAGCACCTGGACAGGACCTTCCATGCAGTTTTGCAGGGCGGTCATGTGCGGGAACAGGTTAAAATGCTGGAAACACATGCTTATCTTGCTGCGAATACGCCGGATATGGGCGGGGTTCGCCGGAGCCAATACGCCGTCCTTGTCCATATGGGTCAGAGGCTCGCCATCAACGTAGATCACGCCGGAATTGATCATTTCCAAAGTCATCAGCATCCGCAGAACGGTTGTCTTGCCGGATCCTGACGGACCGATGATGGTGACCATTTCGCCCGTAGCCACGTCCAGGTTGAGATCGTCGAGCACGGTCAATGAGCCATAACTCTTCCGCACGTTCCGGAATCGAACCATCGGGGTGTCGTCACCATCCAGCAGCAGGGGGTATTGGCGCATGTCTTCAGTCATTTTCTAAAGTCCCATCCGGACCCGCACCCAACGATCGAACAGGGTGACGAAAAAGGCAGTTGGCAGCGAGATCGCGAGAAAGATCACGCCGACCATCGTGTAGGGTTCCAGGTAGCGGTAACTCTGCGCGCCAACGGCATTGGCGGTGTGCATCAGTTCGGCAACGCCGATTACCGACAGCATGGGGGTATCCTTGAAGATGCCCACAAGGTAGTTTCCCATCCCGGAGATCGCCGGGGGCAGGGCTTGTGGAATAATGATGCGGCGGTAGGTCTGGACGATGGACATGTTGATCGCGGTCGCAGCCTCCCACTGCCCCTTGGGGACACTCTCGATTCCACCTCGATAGACCTCGGACAGATACGCCCCGTAGTGCAGCCCTATTGCAATCAGGCCCGAGGTCCAGGGTGATAACTCGATACCGAACTGGGGCCCCACGTAGAAAACGAAGAACACCTGCAACAACAGCGGTGTCGAGCGGATCAGTTCGACGAATTCGCGAACGACCAGTGTCAACGGGCGGTACGGCGTGCGCTGCGCGAGCACCAGGACAAGTCCAAGGACAATCGCGATCGCATAGCCGCCACCTGCAGCCAGAAGTGTCTTGCCCGTCGCATCGATGAAGCGTGGCACCAACTCCCACGTCCAGCCCCAGCGCCATTCCATCGTCTACGCCCTCCCGACCTTGCGCGACATCATGCGCTCGAAGAAACGCATGAACGGCGTGACCAGGACCCGGGCAAATACGTAGTAAATCACCAATGCGGTCCCGAATGCCTGGACGGACTGGAATGTCGAGATATTGATCTGCCGAGCCTGAAACATGAGGTCGGTCACCGAAATCAGGGCAACCAGGGCGGTACCCTTGAGAATTTCGATGACAAGGTTTCCCCAGGCCGGAAGCATGATGACAAAAGCCTGCGGCAATATGATCCGTCGCATCCGCAGGGCGGGTGTCATGTTGATGGCTTTCGCGGCTTCCCATTGCCCTTTCGGCACTGCAAGTATCGCGCCCCGCACCAGTTCGGCTCCATAGGCACCCATGTTCAGACCAACGGCAAGGAATCCTGCCGTGAACTTGTCCAGAGTGATCCCGAACAGTGGCAGGACAAAGAAAATCCAGAACAGCTGCACCAGCAGGGACGTGCCGCGAAAGATCTCGATGTAGACCGTCGCGAAGCTCTTGACCGCCAAATGGTTTGAAAGGCGCATCAGGCCGAAGACCAGCGCAACGAAAACCGCCACGCAGGTTGCCAGGACAAACTGTACGAGCGTGATCAGCGAACCACTGATGAACAGTCCGTCGTGGACCCGCAGAAACTCAATATAGGACAATGCCGAAGGCCTCGTGTTCCACTCGCGGGAAGGCTAGGTGAACCGGCATCGTACAGGACGATGCCGGTTTACTTTCACGACCAGCCACTGTTTCAGTCAGCGATTGGCACAGGCCCATTCTGTCGTGGTGTCATTCGGCACATTCGCCGGCAGGTAGTCCCACTGTGCGACTGCCGCCAGCATTCCTTCCGATCCAATGTATCCCGGCATGGCCGCGTTGAATTCGGTGCGGAAGCCATCATCGTCGGGGTGAAAGCCGATGCCAACCCAGTTGAAGGTCCATTGGGGCAGCGCATTGGTATCGGTATATCCGATGCCCTCGGTCTTTGACGACAGATCATGAGCCTCGATTGCCGTCATGGCTCCGATGGCCGCACGTCCGGACTTGACC
Source organism: Paracoccaceae bacterium (assembly GCA_963664045.2). GTDB lineage: Bacteria > Pseudomonadota > Alphaproteobacteria > Rhodobacterales > Rhodobacteraceae > JAPPHA01. The sequence goes on from CAXXGT010000014.1 coordinate 654,955, forward strand.
GCTGCCAGCACTTCGGTGATGCCGGGCAACTGCATGATCTTGCCTTCCGGGATTCCGACTCTCATGGCCTCCTCGACATTCACGTAACCGGCCACCGCAGCCATGGTGACACCGGCATTCTTGATGTCTTCATAGGTCTGCAGGTTTTCCGGGTTGCCTTCGGGTACGATGAAGGCGTTGCCGAACTGGCCGATCGGCTCGGAAAAATCGATATTCTCGCAGCGTGCGCCCAGTATGTACATGCCGCCTGTAATGATATCGACCCGACCTGCCATCAGGCTTGGAATGAGTCCGGCCCAATCGGTCACGACCGGCTCGACATTGGTGTGACCCATCTCTTCCAGCAGGTCGATGGTGATTTTGTTCACGAATCCGAGCGGCTCTCCGTTTTCGCCCGGATGCGCCCAGGGCGCAGCAGCTGCAAAGCCAAGGCGGATCGGTTCACCTTCGGCCACCCGATCTTCAAGCGGACCCGCAAGAGCAGTGGCAGCACTTACGGCGATTGCGACCGACGCAATGCTTCCCAAAAGTGTCTTTTTCATCTCGAGAGTTCTCCTTCTGTTGGATTGACAGGCATTGCCCGGATCCAGGAACCGGGTTTCCGTGCCAAAATTGTCCGGCGCGCTTTCCGGGTACATCTTGCTGAACGCTGTACCGTTTCGTTCCGCAACGGATCCGCTGGCGTGTTCGAGCAATTGTTTGGGAACCGACAGTTCATGATTGCGTTCGCTCATGATGGCGCCAGCACGACGCAGGACATGGCCACGTTCGGCCGGAAGTGTTCGCTCCCTTTCCTCTCGCGCTTGCGCGGCGCCTGCCAAGGGGCGCTCGACGGTTGCCGGGGCAGCGGCATGGAGTCGTTCAACAAACTTGCCCGTGCGGGAATGGAAGCACCCGGCCAAATCGCGGTCCGTATCCCCGACACATGTCCCGTCAAGGAAACGGGATGCGCCATGGCGTACGTTCAGACCGGGTCCGGAAATCCGGGCGCAGGGTTCTGCGCCATTGTCAAAGGCAGTGGAGGAGCCTCCGGGTTGCTTCGACTTTGCTTCCAGGTCCATGCCCATTCCCTCCTGCACCGGGACAGTTGACGGCGTGGCACGTCTGATTCGGGTATCCGATGTGAAGCATCATAGAATACAAATTGTGAATTACGCAACTATTTTAACAAATTTTTTCCTTTAGGTAGGATAATTCCTCCTCAAATTACGGAATTCGCAGCTTATGAACAACACGGGTGCCCACTCCGCAATTGCCTCCCTTTCGCCTCTCAACCCCATTCGCTTTTCAGCAGAAACTGGTTCTTGAAATTCACCAACCCGGTCATCACGTCGCTCGAACCAATGTCATCCTGCCCGTGAACGTGTTCACTGAGGATTTTCAGGAAAGCCTCGCGATCATCCGAGACGACCTCGATCAACAGATCATAGTTGCCGCTGACCCAGACGACATAAACCACTTCTTCAATGTCCGAGAGACGCCGCGCAACAGCCTCGGGCTTGTGTCCAGCCGCTGTCCTGATGCCGATCACCGCCTCGGTGCGATACTCCGAAGCGCCGGAGTCCGTGATCGCAACGATGCGCAGGCTTCCACTTGCCTTCATCAGCTTGACCCGATTGCGAACCGTGCCCTCGGACACGTTTAACTTCTGGGCGATTTCGGAGAATGCCCTGCGTCCGTCCTTCTGCAGGTGGTTGACGATTTCCCGGTTGAGCCTCTCGTCCAGCAATGCCGTGTACCGCAGCCTGGGGGTTTCCGGAACCTGGCCGAGATCACCTGCCCCCACTCCGTTTTCAGTCATGATTTAACCTCAAATTTTTTCCGTTTATCGTAATATACTACGAATATCATAAATTTCGCCAGTCAAAATCAGTATTGACTTCCCGTTTTCTGCAATCCACAGCTTGAAACGCAATGAGTCAGAGAGGTGCAGCCTGGTGCAGACGCGCGGCCGGCGACGAGATGGGCAAGAATGAAGTCCTCACCTGACAAGGCAAAAGTCGACATGTTCGCGGGCAATTTCCAGGGATACTCCCGGTCCCGATCAGCCGGGATAGACGAAGAAATCGCCCGCATCGGACCTGGGACTCCCGGCGGCGAATACATGCGCCGATTCTGGCATCCCGTACACATCACCGGCGAACTGGGAGAAATTCCCAAGGTGATCAACATCCTGGGCGAGGAACTGGTGCTGTTCCGGTGCGGGCAGGACAAGCAGCGGATCGGCCTTGTGCACAAGCACTGCCCACATCGTCGCGCCTCGCTGGAATATGGCAGGTGCGAGGACCGGGGTATCCGCTGCTGCTATCATGGCTGGCTATTCGCCCCGGACGGCGAAATTCTCGAAACCCCTGCCGAAGACCCGACCGCCCGGGCAGTTGAGACTGTCAGGGAACGCACGCGGCTGGGCGCCTATCCGGTCGTCGAATGCCTCGGGCTGATCTTTGCCTACCTGGGTCCGCCAGACAAGCAGCCAGGCTTTCCCATCTACGATGCGTTCGAACATGAAGGCATGACGAGCGCACCCTACAAGGCCCCCTATGCCTGCAACTGGATCCAGGTGCAGGACGCAATCATGGATCCGACGCACACGACTTTCCTGCACGGACAGAACAGCCGTCCGCAATTCTCGGATGGAATGATGGCGGCAGGAGAGCTCAAGTTCTACGAGCGGAACGAGAACCATTTTCTGGGCTCCTCGACCCGGCGGATCGGGGATAACGCCTGGGTGCGGCTAAACGAGTTGATCCTGCCCAACTTCACGCAGGCCGGATCGGCCTTTGCCGCAGACGGAACGAAACAACGCTATTTCGGCCGTTCCTGCTTTACCCGCTGGGTGGTTCCGGCGGATGACGAGAACACCGTCGTCTACGCCTGGGCCAATTTCGGCGACCGTTGGGATCCGCATGAGTACAACACCAGGGAAGGTCACGAGATGATCGAACAGGGTGAGGTGCTGGAGCGGACCCGAGAGGAGAAGCAACGCTTCCCGGCCGATTCCGAAGCAGTCGAGGGAATGGGCTCGATTTCGACGCACAAGGGTGAGAACCTGATGCCCACCGACCGGGGCATATCGCTTTATCGCCGGCGTGTCCGCAAGGCGATCCGTGACCTCGCAAACGAAGGAATCGAGCCGCCTCAACCGGTTCGTCACGGCGACAATTCGGTGCGGACATACGGCCAGGATACGATCCTGCATCTGCCACCCCTTCGAGGGCAGGACGACAGGTCCTACCTGCTCAGGATCGGCACGGCCGTGATGGACATGCAATTCGAACACGAGGACCGGTCCGACGGCGAACGTGACGAGGCGATCATCGCCGGACTCAAGGACATGGAAACCGGGGGGATTGGCTGAATGCCAGGCCTGTCCGGCGCAGAGCCTGCGCAAGGACCCTTTCGGGCAAACCGGGAAGGGACAAGACCATGCCGGTGAAAGTTCATGTCAAGAACAACCGCTGGGCCGAAGGTTCCTTCCCGAATACTCCGGAAGGCGAAGCGGTCTTTGCCATCACCCGCGCGCGTTTTGAGACTGCCCAGGGTCGTTACCCGGATTTCGAGGGCAAGCTCGATGCCTACATCGACTGGGATACCGACAACTGGGAAAGTTCCATGGCCGATGCCGATGTATTGCTGACCTGGAACCTGCCCACTCGAGACCTGGCGACGGTCGCACCAAAACTGAAATGGATTCACTGCATCGGCGCAGGCGTGGAACACATGCTGCCGTTTGACTGGCTACCGGATCACGTCGCACTCACCAACAACAAGGGCGTGCACACTGCCAAGGCGGGCGAGTTCGGCCTCATGGCCGTGCTGATGCTGCACGCGCGCATACCCGCCATCACCACGAACCAGCGTCGCGCATGTTTCGAATCGCTCTATAGCTCGCCGATTGCCGGCAAGACACTCGTGGTTCTCGGCACCGGTTCCCTGGGCGGATCGGGGGCAAGGATGGTCAAGCCCCTGGGAGTCAACGTGATCGGCGTGAACCGCTCGGGCCGGGACGTCGAAGGCTGCGACTATTGCGTGACAACCGGTCAACTCGACAAGGTTCTGCCGCAGGCGGACTACCTTCTCATTGCCACTCCCGATACGCCCGAGACGCGCCGCCTGATGGACAGGCGGCGGCTGAACCTGATGAAACCCACCGCGGGCATCGTCAACATCGGGCGCGAGGCGGTGATGGATTATGATGCGCTCTGCGACAAGCTGGATGACGGCAGCCTGGGAGGCGCCATTCTCGATGTCTTCGACCCTGAACCGATTTCCCCTGAATCCCGTCTCTGGAACACGAGGAACCTGATCGTCACTCCGCACGTCTCGGCTGATGACGGAGATGCCTACGTCCCACTGACACTGGACCTGTTCTTTCGCAACATGGAACTGTTCCTTGAGGGAAAGCCGCTGCTGAACCCAGTCGACCCGGAACTGGGATATTGATGAGAGCGCCGATAACACCGGTTTGACGGACTTACCGTTATCGAGCTCCGGGTGAGCCGAAAATTACAAAGGCGTGCGACGATGGCTCGGGCGCGGTCAAATTCCACGAGCACGGGGCCGGTCATCGGAACCTCTTGTCGGGCAAGCATTGACGGTGATCCCGTTCACTGCATTCGGAAAATTTGCCGCGCACCCAGTCGGCAAACCGAGCGGCATGAGGATTCGGCCTTCCGTTCCGGTTCTGGACCAGGAAATACCCGTCACGCCCCGGCACGCCGAGATCGAACGGAACGCACAACTCCCCTTGCCCGACCATGCGGTCGACCAGCGTGTCGTGTCCCATCGAGACGCCTTTTCCCTCTCTCGCCATGTTCAGCGACAGCACGTAGGTGCTGAAATATTGCCTTTGCTTCAACTCCAGGCGGCACCCCGCCTGCGCCATCCAGTAATCCCAGGTATCGCCGATCCCTATCAAGTCAAGAATACGCTCACCGCGCAAATCCTCCGGGAGATCAAGACGCTCCGCGATTTCGGGCGCGCAGACCGGGAAGAGCTGTTCCTGCCGCAGCAGGATCGTGTCGCCCCCGAATGTTCCGTCGCGGCCGTAATGGATTTCGACATTGGCGTTGCTGCCCAGGTATTCCTGCTCCCATAGCGCCGTCGACACGGTCATTTCCACGTCTGGGTTGGCATCCATGAATTCGTCCAGGCGCGGTGCCAGCCAGAACGTGGCGAAGGCATAGTTGACCTTCACATGCAGGTTGCGCTCGGATGAATAGCCCAGAAACGAGCGCGTGCCCTGCTCCAGCGTACCGAATGCCCGTTCGACGGTCGGCAGGTAGTTCCGTCCCGCCTCCGTCAGGCTGAGCCCGCGATGCCGGCGCACGAAAAGCGGTTGGCCCAGGGCCTGCTCAAGAAGCCGCACCTGCTTGCTGACCGCCGATTGCGTGATGTGCAATTCATCAGCCGCGTCGGTGAAACTCAGATGCCTGGCAGATACGGCGAAGGCCCGCAGCCATTGCAGCGGTGGAGTCACCATGATCTTCTCGTTCGGTTGCATTGCGGCTTGCATCAACCCTGACATTCCATTTCGTCGCACGTTAGGTTGGAATTAGTCGTTTGAAAAGACTGCACCAATCATCCTCTATTGATTTCGAACAGGAATCCGCCTGCTCCAAGGCTTGGCAAGGACATCCCAGGTTGAAAATCGCATTTACCGATTTTGTTCAGCCAGATCTTGACCTGGAAGCTGCTCTCATCGCCGGTGCCGGGCTGGAGATGGCCGTGGCGATTCCGCACTGCACCACCGCTCAAGACGTGATCGATTTTGTGAAGAGCTGCGGGGCCGATGCCATCCTGTCGATTTACGCACCGATCACCGAGGCGGTTTTCGAGGCCCTGCCTGAATTGCGGGTCGTCAGCGTTCCCCTGGTGGGCGTCGATGCCATCGACACCGCTGCGGCCAAACGTCACGGCGTCTGGATCGCGCACGTACCCGATGCTTGGGTGCCGGAGGTCGGAGTGCATGCCGCCGCTATGGCATTGTCACTGGTCAGGCACCTGCCGTTCCATGACCGGTCAGTCCGTGCGCGCCGGTGGAATTACGCGGAACCCGGCAAGCTGCACCGCCCCCACCTGTTGACATTCGGGATGTTGGGATGCGGCCGGACCGGGCAGCAGGCCGCCCGCTGCGCCGCGCCAAGCTTCGGCAAGGTCATCGCCCACGACCCCTGCATGCCCGCCGACGAGTTCCCCGCCTGGATCGAACGGGTCGACACCAAGGAAGCCCTGTTCGAACAGGCAGATGTCATTTCCCTGCATTGCCCGCTGACGGCGGACACCATGCGCATTGTCAACGCCGACTTGCTGAACCGGTTGCGGCCCGGAAGCTACATCGTCAACACGTCGCGCGGGGCGCTGATCGACCCGGCGGACCTGCTGGAGGCGCTGGACAGCGGGAGGCTCGGCGGCGTTGCCCTGGACGTGTTCGAAGTCGAACCGCCCGACCCCGACGACCCTCTGCTGCACCATCCGCGCACCTTGGTCTCACCACACGCGGCCTACTACTCCGTCGAAGCCGACGAGGAAGGCCGCTCGCGCGCGGTCAGAAACGTGATCACCTATGCACATACCGGCCGCCCTGACCACTGTGTCGTTGAAGGAACGCGATAAACCATGCGAGATCGTGATGACGAACCCATGACCTGCGGCGAGGCCCTGCTGCATCTGCTCAAGTTGTACGGCGTCGACACCGTCTTTGGCATTCCCGGCTACCACACGGTCGAATTCTACAGGAATTTTGACGGAACCGGCATCCGCCAGATCACGCCCAGGCACGAGCAAGGCTCGACCTACGGCGCATATGGATTCGCTGCGGCAACCGGCAAACCGGGCGTCTGCTTCCTGGTCACCGGTGCCGGCGTCACCAACGGGACGACGGCGATTGGCGAGGCCTATTCGAACTCGATCCCGATGCTGGTCTTCACCACGATGAACAACGTCCATGAACTGGGCATGCATGGCGGGCGCATGCATGAATTGCGCTCGCAATCGGACATCCTGGACCAGGTCACGGCCTTTACACATACCTTGCTGGACGAGCGCAATCTGCCCGAAGTGCTGGCCCGTGCGTTCGCGGTGTTTACCGGGCAGCGTCCGCGTCCGGTCTGCATCCAGATTCCGCAGGACGTGCTGGCAGGTCCTGCAACGTTCGGGATCGAGGCCTGGCCGCCCGCTCCGAAACCCGGTCCCGACCTGCGAGAAGTGGACAGGATTGCCGGCATGATGTCGGAGAGCAAATCGACAATGATCCTGGTGGGCGGCGGTGCCATTCCGGCATCCGGACAGGTGCTGGAACTCAGCGAACGGCTTGATGCGCCGGTCGTGAATTCCTGCGCGGGCAAGGGCGTGATCCCGGAGGATCATCCGAACTGCCTCGGCTTTGCGCAGGCCTTCGATCCGGTGCGTGACCTGTTGCGCGACGCGGATGTGGTGTTGGCCATCGGTACCGAGTTCGCCGAACCCGACAGGTATTTCACGGAGGATTATCCGATCGGCGGCAGACTGATCCGCATCGATATCGATCCAGGTCAAATCATGCATTACGCGAGACCTGCCGCGGCGCTTTACAGTGACTCGAGCCTCGCGGTTTCGGCGATCCTGAAGGCGCTGGAGGATCGTGACGGCCCGCGGAGCGACCGGTCTGCTGCGGAAGTCGTGGCCGCGACCAGGGCGAAATTCAGTGGCGACCTTTGCAGATCTTCCCCCAAGCACAGGAAGGCGCTGGAGATCATCCATGACGTGCTGCCCGAAGACACGATCATCAGCGCCGACGCTTCGCAGATCTGTTACACTGGGCTCTACCATTACCCGTTAACATCTTCCCCGCCCTGAAGGGCGAGGATTTCCAGGAGGACTAGGCCACTTGGACAGTTCGCGCTTCATCACCTGCCCGACGGCTCGGCTCCACGCCCGGAGTGTTCCCCCGGTTGAGAATGTTGACCGCTGCGTTGCGGTCGGCATTGTCCCGGTGCCCGCACGCGGTGCAGACGAAGACAGCTTGGCTTTCGCGGCTCCGTCCGTCCACGGTCCCGCAGGACGCGCAGGTCTGGGAGGTGTACGACGGGTCGACCTTCACGAACCGTGCCGCCTTGTAGGCAAGCATGGTCTGGATCCGGTGCCAACCGACGTTCAGGATTGCGCGGTTCAACCCGCGCTTTTGGGCAACGTTCCGGCCCGGTTCATCGACCGTGCCTCGTGCGGAAGCCGTCATGTTCTTCGTGCGCAGTCTCTCGACCACAACGCCACCGTAGCGGCGGGTAATGTCCGTGGTGGCCTCGTGCGCCCAGTGCTTGCGCGCCCGCGCCTGACGGGCCTTGAGCCCGGCGGCCCACTTCTGTGCCTTGACCCACCGGCGCGACCCGCGCCTGCGGCGGCTGGCAATTCCCTGGGCCATCCGGATCAGGCGCTCGTGGCGATCGACCTCCTGCGGCAACATGTACGGCGTACCGTCGGACAGCATCAGCGGGACGGCCACGCCACGGTCGACGCCGACGGTCATTCCGTTGTCAGGCAGTGCGACATCGCGCATGCAGCCGATGCTGATCTGCCAGCCGAGAGCCGTGCGGGTGACACGCGCCTCGCGGATGCTGCCCTCGATGGCACGGTTGTAGCGCAGCTTGACCCAGCCGATCTTCGGCAGCTTCACACGCGCCCAGCGCCTGCTCAGCTTTTCAACGCGGATTTCGCGGCCGGCAAAGCCGAACGCTTCGTTCACGCCCTTTCTCTTTGGCCTGGGATAGCCGCCAAGACCCTTCCACGCCCGGCGGTAGGCCTCGTCGAGCGCCTTCAGCGTGCGTTGCATCGGTGTCACGTGAACGGCACGGACAAAGTCGAACTCGGCGCGCAGCGCGGTCAGTTCACGCGCCTGTGTCACGTAGTTGAGGTTGTTGCCTGTTCTGGCCTGGTCGTTCCGCCAATGGTTGCGGCGTTGCTCGAGCGCAAGGTTCCAGACGAGGCGGCAGACGCCGGCGAACTGCGCCATCATGTCTTCCTGCTCTTGCGTGGGGCGGAGCGCGTATGTGTAGCCGCGGAAAATCATATTAAGCTATATATACACTGGATAAGCCGATGTCAAGCAACAAGCAAGGAATCGCACTTTCCTCACCGGCCTGAACGCCGAGGTTTCCAGCGCGAAAAGTTGATGACATGCGAGGAACTGGCAACGGCAGTCGAGCAGAAGCTGACCCTGCCGATCATCGTCTGGTCCAATGACGGTTACCAGGAAATTCGCGAGTACATGGACAGCAAGGGCCTGCCGACCGTCGGCTGCACCATATACAACCCCGAGTTTGGCAGGATCGCCGAAGCCTTCGGCGCCTACGGCCACCGTCCGGAAAGCGCCGGGGAATTCCGGATGGCGCTGGAACATGCGCTCGAGGCCGACGGACCGACAGTGATCGAGATCGATGAAAAGGATGCCTGGCTGCAGTAGCAACCGGGTTCCTGGCGGTGGAGCATAGGCATGATCACCAACGCGCAAACGTCCGGCGTAAAGATTGACAGGAAAAAACTGAAAGCACTGTTGAGGCGCAGCGATCGGCCCGGATTGATCTGCCTGGGCTGCTGGCTGGCGCTCCTGGCGGTCACGGGCACGCTGGTTCTGCTGTCGGCAGGCACCTGGTTCATCATTCCCGCCTTGCTCCTTTACTCGGGGATCATTGCGATTCCGGCCTGTGCATTGTCCCACGAATGCGCCCATGGCACCGCCTTCCGAGCCCGCTGGCTGAACGAAGCCGTCTTCTGGTTCACCTCGCTGCTTCATTTCGAAGAACCGATGCACCGACGCTATTCCCATGCCAGCCATCACACCCACACCTGGATCGAGGGAGAAGGCGACCAGATGCCTGATGCTCCCATTCCGCTCAACTTCGCGGGTTGGGTCGAGGAAATACTGGGGCTCGGGCTCTTTTGGCACCAGGCCAGGATGTTCCTTCTGCATTCCCTCGGCAGGTATTCCGACGATGTCCGGCGGCGGCTACGGCGTGGCGGGGATATTCAGGGAAACCGCGTCAGGGGCATCCGCCAATCGTGCCGCTCGCAACCAGGTGATGGATCTCGCCCAGACGCGACAGATCGATGCCGTCCCTGTCTCCGAGCTATCACGATGGGGGCGATCGATACAGGGTCTGCTCGCCACGCTGCACCGACTGGCAGGATGGAAGGTCTCGGTCGTCGCAATGAACGGCATGACCTTCGAACCCGATACGCCACACGGCCGGATGATGGCCACAATGCTGGCAGGGATCGCTCAATTCGAGCGCGACCTGATCAGCGAGCAGGTGAAGCCGGGGCTGGCCGCGGCGAAGGCACGGGGGAAGAAGCTCGGCCGCCAACCAGGACAGCGGCCAAAACCGGACAAGCTCGCACCGAAGGTCCTTCAGGCCGTCAGCGAGGGACGAAATTACCGCTGGATCGCCCGTGACCTCGGAATCAGCAAGAATACCGTCCCCGACGTCGTAAAACGCACAGGCAAGCTGGATAAATGTGCACTCTCGCTGCGCCCAGCATCAAATGCGCGGACAATCGACCGTGAATGTGACGAGAGGCGAAGACAAAATGCTTGGAGTGTCATTTCGCACTCTACCGGAATCGACCCCGCGGTTGTCGTGTTGTTCCTGTTCCAGCAGATTGACCTGTTCGACGGCATTGAAGAACCGTCCCCGGGCGTAGCGGCAGATGCACTGTCGATAAGCGGGCAAGGAGGGCGTGTGTCTGCAACTTCAACCGTTTCCGATTAGGCGGAATGATCACACATGCAGGTGAACAAAATAATACAGTGGTTTCGGGCTCCGTGCGTATTGCGATGCTGCCGGGTCCTCGAGGACTCGTGTCCGTCCAAAGTTTGTGCTGCCCGTCAGCGTGAAGCCGAGATGATATCGTCCCCCGACTCTCCGTCGAACACGATGACTTGGTCGTTGCGGACCTGCAAGTAAAGGATGCCGCGTGCCGAAAACGCTTTGTCGCCTGGTCCGAGCACCCGAATCTCTTGTCCCTTGGTCTCGCAGAACAGAACCTTGTGGTTTCCCATGTCCTCGACGTGTTCAAGGTTGACGGGAAGTCCACTCTCGGCAACGATCAGGTTTTCAGGTCTGATCGCCACGGCAATCTGCTTTCCAACTGAACTACCGGGGACAAGTCCGCGCACCGGCAGTGAAAGGCCGAAGTTGGTGACCGCAGTCGCTCCGTCGGATTGAACCGTCGCATCGAAGATGTTTATTGCCGGCGAACCGATGAAATCCGCGACAAACCTTGATCGGGGAGTGTGGTAAATGTCGTGAGGTGATCCGATTTGGGCTATTCTTCCCTGATTGATGACGACAATCTTGTCAGCGAGCGTCATTGCCTCCACTTGGTCATGAGTTACGAATATACTTGTCGCGCCGATCCGGTCGTGAAGCTTGCGAAGTTCGCTCCGCATGGCGGTTCGCAGCTTCGCGTCGAGGTTGGAAAGCGGCTCATCGAACAAGAACACACGGGGTTCGCGCGCGATGGCTCGGGCGATTGCCACGCGCTGCCTCTGTCCACCCGACAGAAGTCCGGGTTTACGATCCAGCAGGTGGTCGATCTGGAGCATCGTCGACACCTCCAGAACCCTGGACTGCCGCTCCTTCTTCGGCATTCCCGCCACGCGTAAGCCATAGGAGATGTTCCCGGACACGCTGAGATGGGGATAGAGCGCATAGTTCTGAAAGACCATCGCGCAGCCCCTGTCCTTCGGGGGCATGGTGTCGACCCGTCTTCCCGCAATGTGAACCTCTCCCGAAGAGACCTGTTCCAGGCCTGCGATCATGCGAAGCAAGGTCGATTTCCCACATCCCGACGGCCCGAGTACGACAACGAATTCGCCTTCTTCGAACTCGACGTGTACATTTTGGACGACTTGGGTCTGGCCAAACAGCTTGTTGACTCCACGCAGTTCAACAAAGGCCATGTCGGCCCCCGAATTGTTTGGTGATGGTCGCCTTGGTTCTCGCGGGGGATACCTGTTCAGGAATGTCAATCCGGTCATCGTGCAATGAACACAGAGCCTCCGATCTTGTCGCGTACCTGACTGTATGCTTTCGCTCCTGCAACGGCAAATTGACTGAAACCGCCAGTTACTACCGCCATCCAGACGATTTGCGCCGTCGTCAAACGACCCGATTTCATTCCTTTACCGGGTTGTCCCACGAACGATCAGGCTCACCGGGATGCGTTTGCGAATTGGCGGGCGCCCCGGCTCGGCAACCCGAGTCTTCAGAGTCTCCATGATTTCACTGACGATCAGATCCACCGGGTAGTCAAGTGTCGTCAGCTGAAAGGTTCGGCGTGCAGCGGCACGTACATTGTTGAAGCCGATGATTGACACGTTCCCCGGGACCGACAGACGCAACGCACGGGCCGCCTCGATCACACCGAAAGCGAGCCGATCGGTTCCGCAGAATACTGCATCGGGCCGGTCGGGGGCGACCAGCAGCCGAGAGGCCTCTTCGTAGATGGCCTCCTCGTCCTGCCTCCGAACACGAAACGCGCGCGTTTGAATGCGGCACCCAGACAGGTAATCCCGGAAGCCTTCAAAACGCTCACGATCGGAAAAGCTCTCGCTGCTCAAACCGAAATAGACGGGTTTCCGGCATCCCGTGCGGTCGAACAACTCGGCGGCCTGCCGGCCGCCGTCGGCATTGGCCGCGACGACAGAATCGACCCCCTGTTCCTTCAGCTCCCGACCCACCAGGATGACACGCAATCCCGCTCGAACGCACGCCCGAGAGGCTTCGAGCGAAGTGGTACCGGCTGAGATGATCACGGCATCCGAGCGGTCGTCGATCGCCTGGTAGACACCACCTGAAGTCGCATCCTGCTTGCTTGCCGGCGCGACGATGAGGCGTCGTCCGGTGTCTGCAAGAGCTTCCGCCAGGCAATCAAGAAAATGCGAGTCGAAGGTGTCGTGCATCCGGCCGGTGACCAGAGTAACTGCATGAGACTGTCGGCGCACGAGGCTCCGTGCTGCAGTCGAAGGCCGGTATCCCAACTCCTTGGCAACCCGCAAGATGTCCGCCTTTTTCGAAGCGCTGACACTGCCGCCGGAAAGTGCACGTGAAACAGCAGAAATCGAAACGCCCGCACGTCGAGCAACATCCTTTATGGTCGCAGGATTCATGGGAGAGATATAACCCTTTGCAGTATGAATTGCAATCGTTTCCAACTGTGCAAGATGCCCTGAGCGAGAATAAAAAAGGAAGAAACATGGTTTTACTTATCTGATCCTCTGATTATTGGGCGTATTGACTATACGCCGCTTCTTGAGTAGGTTAAGGCTTGAAAACGTTTGCAATAACGCGCGTTTCGCACCTCAGGAGGTACGGGAAATGAAAAATCTGTCTGGCATCTCGTTCGGTTGCATCCTGGCAACGGCACTTGTGCTTAGTGCCGGCACCGGTTGGACCGAGAAACTTGTGATCGCAGGTCGGGACGGTGGTTATGCCAAGGCGCTCGAAATCGCCGTGGAGGCCTACAAGGCGCAGAACCCCTCTGTCGAAGTCGAGCGGCTGGAGTTGACGGGTGGAGGCCTGTTGGACAAGGTCACGATAGCGATGCGTGAAGGGTCATCTGCCTATGACGTGATCATGCTGGATGACCCATGGGCCCCCGATTTCATGGCCAAGGGTTGGTTAGCGGATCTCGATCAACTTGGCGGAGGCGTTGACGAAGACTTCGTGAAACCTGCACGCGACGTGTCGCGTTACCCTGTCGGGTCAGGTCCTTACTATGCTGTGCCGTTCGTCGGAAACGTGGAGCTTTTCGCCTACAACAAGGCCATGTTCGACAAGCACGGTCTGTCCCGGCCCGGTAGCTGGACCGATGTCCTTGCCGCGGCGAAGACCATTTCCGAAGCCGAAGACGGCATCGCGGGCGCTGTCTTTCGCGGCAAGAAGGCCAACCCCATCGTCACTGGTTTCCTGCCGATTCTCTGGGCGCACGGAGCACGTATCGTTAACGCAGAGGGGAATGCCGGACTGGACAGTCAGGCGGCTCTCGACGCGTTGGATCTCTACCTCAATCTGGCGAAGTATGCACCCAAGGGTGTCGAGACGTACAATTCCTCGGAAGTACGCGATGCCATCCAGTCCGGCGCGACTGCGATGGCAATTGAAGTATGGCCGTCCTGGGTGCCATCCATGGATGATCCCGCTGCGTCCAAGGTGGTCGGCCAGATCGAGATCATGGCTGCACCTGGTCAAGTCGAAGGTCCAAAACCGATGTTGGGTACATGGCTGGTTGCAGTCCCGGCAACCTCCGAGCGCCCGGACACGGCACGCGACTTCATTGATTTCCTGACTTCGCCTGCCATGCAGAAGCACCTCGCGCTCGAGGTCGGTACCCCGCCGACCCGTGCCTCGGTCTATGCGGATCAGGAGGTCATTTCTGCATATCGCTGGTACCCGGCCCAGGTTGCCGCCCTGCAAGAGGCGCAGCCTCGACCACGTACAGCAGCCTGGTCCAAGATCGAAGCGATAATGGGCGACTACTTACAGTTGGCCCTGATCGGCGAGTTGGCCCCGAAGGATGCCCTAGCCGAAGCCAACGAACGGATCGCACGAGCGCTGGCGCGATAAGCTGACCTGAAACAACCGAGTTGGAGGCCGCGTGGCAACACGCGGCCCATTTGGCCTTGAGGAAAAGATACAGCACTGGAATCCTGTTCATCCTGCCTGCCCTCCTGCTGCTGGCGGGCTTGACTCTCTACCCGCTTGCACGGGGTGCGGCGCTATCGTTTGTCGCCACGGAATACGGATTTGAAGACGCCCAATTCGTGGGCCCGGCAAACTACGTCGACCTTCTCGGCGACCGTTTTTTCCGGCGAGCCACTACCAACACGATCTGGTTCACGCTGCTTGCGACCTTCAGCGAACTCGCTCTTGGTCTCGCACTGGCATTGTTGGTTAATCGCAAGTTTCCCGGCCGAAGTATTGTGATTCCGCTCCTTGTGGCCCCGTTCGTGCTCTCCACGATGGTGGTCACCGCGATCTGGAGCGCATGGATGCATTATGACGTCGGTTATCTCAACAACATCCTTCGTTTCGCAGGGCTGGAGGGCGCCCCTTGGCTCTTCGACCCCGATCTTGCCCTCTATTCAATCGTGCTGGTCGATTTGTGGCAGACCGCACCGATGGTCTTCCTGATTCTCCTCGCCGGGCTTCAGGGTATCGATGAGGAAGTTTACGAAGCGGCCAGAATGGATGGCGCGGGGCCAGTTTGGGTCTTGTTCACCATCACTCTGCCGCTCCTTGTTCCGCACATGCTGCTGGCCGCGCTACTGAGGTCGATCGAGAGCTTCAAAATATTCGACAAGGTGTATGCGCTAACAGGCGGAGGGCCGGGCCAGGCCACGGAGACGCTCTCGATGTATCTCTACCGTCTCGGGTTCAAGTTCTTTGAAGTCGGCATGGCATCGGCCGTCGCCATGATCATGGTCATCGTCGCCGGCATACTTGCCGCCGTGTATGCCGCCAGGATTCTAAGCGGTGCCAGAAATGCCTAAAGTGTCGACCATCGCGGTCTACGTCGTGACAGCAATCATGCTCTGGCCAATTTTCTGGATGGTGACAACCTCTTTCAAGCCGCCAATCGAGTTTGTCTCCCGGTCAATTGCGATCCTTCCCATTGAACCCGGTCTTGAGCACTATCGCGAGCTTCTCGAAGATGACATCGTGAAAAAGGTGGCAAACAGCCTTATCGTTACATTGGGGGCTGCCACGATCTCACTCGCTGTTGGCTTTCCTGCCGCATATGCCCTTGTACGTTTGCAGCTTCCCAAGCGCATGGACGCGGCGTTCCTGGTATTCGTGCTGCTGGTGAAACTGGCGCCACCCCTCGTACTGGCGATCCCGCTCTACCAAGTGCTCCGCGGAATCCACCTCCTCGATACCCTTGCCGGCCTGATACTCGTCTACCAGGTTTATACGCTCCCGTTCGCAATCTGGATGCTGATCGGCTTCGTGCGCGACGTATCTCCCACCTACGAAGAGGCAGCGATGATGGACGGGGCAAGTCTCGTCTATCGCATCATCACGGTTGTTTTGCCGATTATGGCACCCGGAATTGCCGCGACCTTCATTCTGGTGGCCATTCTCGCCTGGAACGAGTTCGTCTACGCGCTCCTTTTCATTCAGACGCCATCCAACTTCACGCTGCCCACCTTCATTGCCACCCTGATTACGGAAGACGAGACATTCTGGGGCCGACTAATGGGAATTGGTCTTATCGCGTCACTCCCAATTCTGCTGCTCCTCGCACTATTTCAGAAGCATCTTGTACGCGGGTTGGCCGGCGGACTGAAATAAGCGCACAACGGGCATCGCCTGACCCCTGTTGTTTTTTGAACTGCCCTGGTCTGGAATTCCCGAGTTGTTTCGTGGCAAGTGGGACGGCTTTTCCCGGTTTTCTTCGATGTTTCGGTTCGTGTTCATTCCGCGCGTGAGTTGAGTCTGTCGGTCTTTGACGGATCCTGCGTCTCTGGATTTGGCGTCACTGACCGAGTGCGGCTCACGACCCTTTTGGCCTGGACGGGTACCCCGTCCCGGGTGCAGGGCATTCCCCCATTTTCCGATGGCTGCCGGGCCGGGTTTATCCCGTATTTCGGTTGCGGGTTGCCTGGAGCTGCCCGTTCCAGTCCTTGGTTCCTTCGACGGAGCGGATGCGGCGGATTCCGGGATGGTTTTCGATCAGGCGCTGCGCGGCGGTGTCGCCGGTCTCGTCGGCGTCATACCCGCACAGGATGGTTTCGGGATCGAGGTGCCTGATCCAGAGCGGAAGGTGTGTAGGTCATGGGGTTATCGCCATCTTTGTGTTCAAAAAATTTCCGGTTTCGTTTCAGGGGACAGGATAGCAGATCAGGGCACAGGCGTTCCTTTTGTCGGGCGCTGGCCGAGATCAATGTCGATGACGATCGGCAGATGATCAGAGGCGCGACGGGTCAGCTCCGATGTGTGGACGAAGCTATTTGTCTTGCCTGTGAAGTTCGCGAGAACGAAGCGGTCGAGCGCCGCAAAGGGACGGGACGCATGAAACGTGGGGCCGGGTTTCAGAACGGCCACACGGTTGTCGAACAGCCCTTCGATCTGTTCATTCGCCAGGGCGGAGTTGAAGTCACCGGCAATCAGAACCGGGCGTTCGACATCGGCGGTATGGTCCGCCAGGGCGCGAAGCTGTTTCCGGCGGGTGCCCGGTGTGAGGCCAAGGTGAACGCCGATGATCTCGAAGACGGGCGTTTCGAAGACTGCCGAGACCGCGCCACGCGGCTCCAAGGTCGGCAGGCTGATCTTGCGGTTCCTGACGAGACTGAATCGCGACGAGCGAAACAGGATCGCATTGCCGTGCCATCCGTGGCTGGGTGATTCCGGGTCGAAATCCGCAAACTCATAGCCGAGGTCATCTGACAGCATTTTTGTCGGCAGCACACCCGGACGCGGGCCGAGCCGTTTGTCGGCCTCCTGGAGGACGACGATATCGGAGTCAATCTCCGCCAGAACGCGGACGATCCGCTCGCCGTCCCTACGCCAGTCGAGGCCCACGGCCTTGCGGATGTTGTAGCTCGCGACACGTATGGACGAAGTTTTCGCGTTCGGTTCGCTGGCCGTCATAGGAGCCATTCAATCGGGAGCAGCCCCATGACCGCGAAGGAAACCTGCTGGAACCACGACGCGCCGGGTTCCTGCTGGTAGGTTATCGTATCGCCATCGACCTGTTCATCGAGCCAAACCATGTTGCTGTTCGGCGTCAACCGCGGCTGGTAGCTTAAGGTGATGATCGTGTTCTCGAAAAAGCGGCTCATGCGTGCGGCCATGTCAGGGCTGTCGATCAGGAAGCCCATTTCCGTGTTGAGCAGGGCTGATCTGGGATCGAAGTTGAATGAACCGATAAACACGCGATCATCATCGACGGAGAACGTCTTGGCGTGCAGGGAAGCCCCGGAGAGACCGAACGGGAGGACCTGAAAGGTCTCGCTTTCTGTCGGTGTTCCCCGGAGCTTCAGTTCATAGAGGTCGACGCCGCCTTCCAGAAGCTCGCGCCGATAACGGCTGTAGCTCGCATGGACGAGGAACACGTCAGTCGTATCGAGCGCGTTGGTCAGGATCTTCACCTCGACGCCGCGCGCTTCAAGGCTGTTGAAATATTCCGTGCCCGCTTCTCCGGGGACAAAATAGGCCGAGGCCAGCAGCAGGCGGGTGTCCACGTCGCCGAGGACCGCGCCGAGCTGGTTGATCATCAGATCGTCATCGACGGCGATGCCTTCCCCCTTCAACGGGCTGTCGGCCACAACCTGTACCGTTGTCCATTCGAAGTTCCCGAACGCGCCTTCCGTCACCAGCCCGGTTTCGGTCGTGAGAGCCGCTATTTCCTGCGCGTCTTCCCGTGCCAGGATTTCGGCAACCCGCGCGTCGAAGGCTGCGCGGTCCACATCGGCTGAGAAGATCGCTTCGGCTTCAAAGACGGAGCCGCTGTTCCAGTAGTCATCGAAGACTTGCCGCGTTTCCTCAACCGCCGTGCCAATCGCCAGCACATCGAGGTCGAAATAGAAGTTTTCGACACCGACCTGGAAATATTCATCGCCGATGTTCCGCCCGCCAATGATCGCGGCTGCGCCATCGGCAATCAGCGCCTTGTTGTGCATCCGCCGATTGATGCGGAAGAAATCAAAGCCGTAGCCCAGAAGTTTCGGCGTCCTGATCGTTGACGGATTGTAGATACGGACTTCGAAATTCTCATGGTCGTTCAAGGTCGCGAGGATGCCGTCCATGCCGGGAATGCCATTGTCATCGAGGAGAAGCCGGACGTGAACGCCGCGCTGCGCCGCGCGATCCAGAGCGTCGAGCAGGATCACACCGGACACGTCATCGTGCCAGATGTAGTATTGCACATCGAGGGAGACTTCGGCCTCTTCGATCAGGCTGAGACGGCTGATCAGGGCATCGTCGTTGCGTTCTAGTGACCGGACGCCCGTGAACCCTTCAGGATGCTGGCCTTGCTCTGCAATCATGAAGCGGCCAAGGGCGGTGGTGCTATCCGCCGGTGTGCTGAAGGATGCTCCGCGATCAGAGATGTCCGGGAGCGGAAACAGAACCCGCAGGCAGAAAAGAACGGCCGCAACAGCCACCCCAATTACAATAAGCCTGCGAAATGCCTTTTTCACAAATCTCTGCCCCGTTTTCCGACTAATACCGATTGGCATCCGAGTTGTTGTCGAAAACAGCTGGAATTCTAATTCCAGGTTCTTTTCAAGCAGCCCTGCTGATTTGCACGCACCGACATTACCCGGCTATGGTTTTGTATAGCAAAAATGGAGAAGCGCAGTGCTGTCGTTCGGTCTCACCTTCGCCCGAGTCGTCCAGGGCATCTCTCGATCCTGGGGCAACCCGTATTTCCGGTCTACCTCGTCACTTGCGGTCCTGATCCTACTATCGGGGACGCTGTTCTATCGCTCCGCCGAAGGATGGAGTTGGATCGACGCGATCTACTTCAGTGTCATGACCGCTGCAACCATCGGGTTCGGCGACCTCGTGCCAACGACGACAGCATCCAAGGTCTTCGCCATCTTCTACGCGATCAGCACCGCGACCAGCGGGCGGGCGGGCGGGCTGAACGCGATGGGCGTTATCCTGTGGAAATGTGGACGAGCCCTTCGGGCCGGCGTGAGCCCTCCGGGCCGTGTGGACAGCCCGTGGACAACGCCGGGCGTTGCCCACCGCCTGCCCACACTCTCACGCCTCTCGCCCACGAATCCCACAGGATCAACACCAACCCGTTTTCAATTTGGGGGAGATGGGAAAAAGAGAAAAACCGGGCGGTTCCGTTTGTCACCGGCAGGCTGCCGATTCCGGCGCTTGCACAAACAACGGGCGCAGTCCAGACTGCGCCCGTCAGGGGGTGTAGCCCAATTTGTTGTCAGGCAACGATGGCCTGCCTCGCGTGCCAGTCGAGGAAGTCGGGCAGCCTGAGGTTCATGGCGCAGCTTTTGAGCGCCAGCATTGCGTTGGCGCCTGTCTCCGACCAGCGGGTGCCGGGACGCTTCAGCCGGAGCCCGTACCGCTTGCAGCCACTTTCCACGACCCCCGATCCAATCTGCATGCCCTGGTCGCGGTATTGGTTGTAGCGCATCCGTTCGATGTTGTTCCGATAGTAGCGGCAGCACGCCTCCACTTGTTTGTACCTGCCGCTGAAGGGCTCGAGCTCCCGGATCACCTTGGCGGCCCGGCCCGCCTCGAGGTCCGCCTTGATCCCTTCGAACCGCCGGTCCCGCTCCGCCTTGTCCGGAAAAACCGCCTTCACCGCATCGCTGGCGTATTCGAGGGCATGGAACATATCGAGCACGAAGGTGACCTTCCCGCCCCCGAACAACTCCTCGCAGGTGTTCCGTATCCATTCTGCGCCGTCCGAGATGACGACGAGGTCTTCGACGCCGTGCAAGCCGCGGCGCAGCGCCTCGCGGTCAAGGCGCATGGCGAAATCGGAGGGATCCCGGCTTCCCGGCGCCGCCGCCGCACTGTCGATGAGACAACTAGACGTCTCGCTGCCCTTGTCCTTCAGTGCCGCGCCGGTCTCCGGGTCCCGCCCCTCGGCAGTGTCGATGACCGCCAGCTTGGCTTCCCGGGTCTTCGCGCTTCCGTCCTCCTGCTTGCCGGCAATGCCTTCGACGTCTTCCTTTCGCATCGGCACCCCGGTCCCGTCGATGGCAAGATACATCCGTGATCCCAAGGAGGTGTCCTCCACGACCTCCTCCTGTTCGAACCGGAGAACCTCCGCGCCAAGCGCCAGGGACCAGCGCTGCAGCGAGCTTGAGGATGCGTTCACCCCGGCAAGGTTCGCGATGTGGCGGCTCGCCGCATCAAAGCTCATCATCGGCGTCGTCTCGGCCATGACGCTCAACATCCCCGGCGTGAGCGTGTCACCTTCCAGGCCCAGCGCACGGTCAAGCGGAAAGAACCCATTGCCGCACGATCGGCAATAATAATAGCCGCGCTCGACCTCGACCCGGCCAAGCCGGGTGAGCCAGGCTTTTTTCTTCCTCGCCTGGCGCCGGCACATAAGCTTGCCACAGCGCGCGCATTCCGGCGGTGGTAGAGCCTCGTCAAGCTGTTCGAACAGCATCTTCAGCGCCGTCGCGCCGCCGCCGAGAGAACTGTCGCGGAGCACCCGCTCCACGCTGTCCAGGTCCGGAGCACCCGACGCGAGGTCCGCCGCCAGCTTCGGAAGTTGCGGGCCGAACTCCGCCAACACAGCCCCGAGCAATGCAGGAAGCGGCCCGCCGACCGGTCCGAAGCCCGCCAGAGGCAACTCGTCCGCCGTGATGTCGCAGCTCCGCACCTCGCCGCCTTCCAGCCAGTAACGGGTGTATCCGCCCTCGTGCGCGCGCAGCACCGCCGCGCCTTCCTCCCCCAGGCCTTCCAGATACGCCACCGTGTCTGGATGTCCGTGCCCGCGATTCCCTTTGACCTTCGCCATCATCCGCGCTCCCTGCCTCGTTGCCTCTGCAAGCGCGCCACCCGCCGGTTCCCCCGGCCGTATTCGGACACGCAGCAAAGCCAGCGTAGCAAATGCGAATCGCAATCATCAACCAAATTGGGCTACACCCACGGCTCCCTGACCCTGAAGTTCCTGCACCGGAAGCGCGGCAGGGAGGCGATCGACGAGATCGGCATCATCCCGCGTTACACCGGCACGCTGGTCCACGACTGCTGGGCGACGTACTTCGCCTATGACCAGTGCAGGCATCAGCTGTGCGGTTCGCACCTTCTGCGCGAACTGACCTTCGTCGTCGAGTCCAACGGCTTCCGCTGGGCGCGCCTGATGAAGAAGCTGCTGCGCGAGGCCTGCCACAGGGTCAACAGGAGCACGGCCAAGGTCCTGACCGAGGCCGAGCGCCTGGCCATGCGCAAGCGATATCGGACCATCCTGACCCAGGGCGGCAAGGAACTGCCCGATATCCCGCCGCGTCCGAAAGGAAAACGCGGACGCATCGCCAAGTCGGACGCACACAACCTGCATGAGCGCCTCGTGAAGCACGAGGTGTCCGTGCTGCGCTTCATGGAGGACCCGGATGTCAGCTTCACCAACAACGCGGGCGAGCAGAAAATCAGGATGGCCAAGGTCAAGATCAAGGTGTCCGGATGCTTCCGAACCCGGCTCTACGCTGAAGCCTGGTGCCGGATCTCAAGCTACCTGAGTTCCATGGCGGCACTCGGATACAACCCTCTCGTCGCCATCCAGATCGCGCTCGCCGGAAACGCCGCCGAAATGATAAAGATGCACTACGCTCAGCCCAATCCCAACAAGGGGTGAGCAGTTACAAGATGGGTTAAGGTAAGGCTGTTTCACCAGCCCATAGATCAGGGCGAACTAGAGCTTCCTGCGATCCAGTCGGTCGGGGGTGGGGCCATGCATTTTCTTGATGCTGCCAGCGGTCTGACCGGGGTCTGGGACGTAGAGTTCACGTCCACCGGCAACGTTGCCAAGAATGCGGGTCTTTGCCGGGTGGATCATATCGCCCAGACCATGAGCTATGACGAAATGCTGACCTGGTCGTTGTTCTACACGTCGCTCTTCGACGTGTCGAAGAAACCGGTGGTGGACGTCATTGACCCTGGCGGCGTTGTGCGCAGCCAGGTGATCGAGAGCCCCGATGCCAAGCTGCGCCTGACCCTGAACGGGGCCGATACGAACCGCACCCTGGCGGGCCTTTTCGTGGAAGGTCGCATGGGCTCGGCGGTGCAACACGTGGCCTTTGCGACGCGAGATATCCTTGAAACCGAAGCCCGTTTGCGCGCGCTGGGGTTCGAGGCGCTTCCGATCCCCGCGAATTACTATGATGACCTTGCCGCACGTTTCGGCCTGGATGACCAATTCCTGGGCAGGCTGAAGGCCGGCAACATTCTCTACGACGAGGATGGCGACGGGCAGTTCCTTCAACTCTACAGCCAGCCCTATGGAGACGGCTTCTTCTTCGAGATCGTTGAGCGCCGCGACGGCTACGGCGGGTATGGCGCAGCTAATGCGCCTTACCGGGTTGCCGCCATGAAGCGTCTGGTTCCCCAAAGGGTGAAAACATGAGTACCCTTCCGCAACTGGCCATAGTCGGCACAGGATTGATCGGGTGCAAGCACGCGGAAATCGTGGGCCGTGCCGGACAACTTGCGGCCCTTGTCGACCCGAACCCGCAGGTGAAATCCTTTTCCGAAGACCTCGGCGCGCGTTGGTTCGCGGATCTAGAGGAGTGTCTTGCGCATGGCGTCGACGGGGCGATCATTGCGACGCCGAACCACTTGCATGGCGAGCATGGACTGGCCTGCATCCAAGCGGGGGTGCCGGTGCTTGTCGAAAAGCCGATTACCGACAGGCTTGAAAGCGCCGAGAGGCTGGTGACCGCTGCCGAGATCGCGGGCGTCCCGCTCCTCGTCGGGCACCATCGTCGCCACAATCCTCTGATTGCTGCCGCCAAGGAGGTCATCGACAGTGGTCGGCTGGGGCAGGTCACGGTAGTG
The DNA here is from genome assembly GCA_963664045.2 of Paracoccaceae bacterium. Taxonomy (GTDB): domain Bacteria; phylum Pseudomonadota; class Alphaproteobacteria; order Rhodobacterales; family Rhodobacteraceae; genus JAPPHA01. The sequence goes on from CAXXGT010000014.1 coordinate 678,477, forward strand.
AATGCGCAATTCTGGCTCTACAAGCCTGACGATTACTTCAACGAAACCTGGCGTCGGCAAGCAGGCGCAGGTCCGATCTTCATCAATCTGATCCACGATATTGACCTTCTGCGCCATCTGTGCGGGGAAGTTTTTGGGGTAGAGGCGCGCCAGTCGTCGGACAGGCGAGGTTTTGACGTCGAAGACAGCGCCGCGATGCTTTTGGAGTTTGAAAGCGGAGCCTTGGGCACTGTCACGATTTCGGATACGACAGTCGCGCCCTGGAGTTGGGAATTCGCCAGCGGCGAAAATATGGCTTATCCCAAAACAAGAGTACCGAGTTATCAGATCGGTGGGACAGAAGGTTCACTTTCGATTCCTGATCTTCAGCTCTGGTCGCAACTCCAGGGTGGGAACTGGTGGAATCCAATTCAGATTAACATCTTCCCCGCCCTGAAGGGCGAGGATTTCCAGGAGGACTAGGCCACTTGGACAGTTCGCGCTTCATCACCTGCCCGACGGCTCGGCTCCACGCCCGGAGTGTTCCCCCGGTTGAGAATGTTGACCGCTGCGTTGCGGTCGGCATTGTCCCGGTGCCCGCACGCGGTGCAGACGAAGACAGCTTGGCTTTCGCGGCTCCGTCCGTCCACGGTCCCGCAGGACGCGCAGGTCTGGGAGGTGTACGACGGGTCGACCTTCACGAACCGTGCCGCCTTGTAGGCAAGCATGGTCTGGATCCGGTGCCAACCGACGTTCAGGATTGCGCGGTTCAACCCGCGCTTTTGGGCAACGTTCCGGCCCGGTTCATCGACCGTGCCTCGTGCGGAAGCCGTCATGTTCTTCGTGCGCAGTCTCTCGACCACAACGCCACCGTAGCGGCGGGTAATGTCCGTGGTGGCCTCGTGCGCCCAGTGCTTGCGCGCCCGCGCCTGACGGGCCTTGAGCCCGGCGGCCCACTTCTGTGCCTTGACCCACCGGCGCGACCCGCGCCTGCGGCGGCTGGCAATTCCCTGGGCCATCCGGATCAGGCGCTCGTGGCGATCGACCTCCTGCGGCAACATGTACGGCGTACCGTCGGACAGCATCAGCGGGACGGCCACGCCACGGTCGACGCCGACGGTCATTCCGTTGTCAGGCAGTGCGACATCGCGCATGCAGCCGATGCTGATCTGCCAGCCGAGAGCCGTGCGGGTGACACGCGCCTCGCGGATGCTGCCCTCGATGGCACGGTTGTCGCGCAGCTTGACCCAGCCGATCTTCGGCAGCTTCACACGCGCCCAGCGCCTGCTCAGCTTTTCAACGCGGATTTCGCGGCCGGCAAAGCCGAACGCTTCGTTCACGCCCTTTCTCTTTGGCCTGGGATAGCCGCCAAGACCCTTCCACGCCCGGCGGTAGGCCTCGTCGAGCGCCTTCAGCGTGCGTTGCATCGGTGTCACGTGAACGGCACGGACAAAGTCGAACTCGGCGCGCAGCGCGGTCAGTTCACGCGCCTGTGTCACGTAGTTGAGGTTGTTGCCTGTTCTGGCCTGGTAGTTCCGCCAATGGTTGCGGCGTTGCTCGAGCGCAAGGTTCCAGACGAGGCGGCAGACGCCGGCGAACTGCGCCATCATGTCTTCCTGCTCTTGCGTGGGGCGGAGCGCGTCTGTGTAGCCGCGGAAAATCATATCAAATACATACACTGGATAAGCCGATGTCAAGCAACAAGCAAGGAATCGCACTTTCCTCCCCGGCCTGAACGCCGAGGTTTCCAGCGCGAAAAGTTGATGAAACGCTCAAATACACGGCGGGGATCCACTGGTGAGGCAGTTGCAGAATTTCGGTGACGTGATTTCCGGAAAAGCCGCCCCGCTCGTGAATGGACGGGATGGGCTTTAAACCCTTGCTGTTGTGGAGGCGATCAAGCTGTCTGCCAGGACTCGGCGTTCCGTGGAACCCGAGCGAACGAGTGCATCGATTTTTGCATGACATGATTTCGAGTTGGCCTGATCTGATCGGATGTGGGCGCATAAGCGACACTAAACGACCGCTTTGGCGAGCGATCGGCGCTGAACAATGCTGACGGAAAATTCAGGATCTCGCTCTACAAGGTGTTTCTGTTCCAGCATATCACCGCTGAGATCAAATCCGGCGACCTGAACCTCGCCCGGTCCTACAGATACCGCCCGATGGATGCCTATCTGATCAGCCCTGAACGCTGGAGCGGGGAGAGGCAGAGCGAACATCATCCGACGGACAATTCTTCTCCGCCTATCGGGGCGGCGGAATGATCAACCCCAAGCACGGCCCCGATCCGGGATTGAAGATCTACTCGTTCCTGTCCGGCCAGTATGGCTCGTTCCATTCCTCCGTGATCGGCGCGACGGTGGGCGAAGCACCCTTCGTTCTCGATGGGATCGTCGTCAATCCGCTGATCCATTATGCCGACACCGGCGGCGTATCAGACCATGTCTTCGCACTCTTCCACCTGCTGTGCCTGATATTCGCGCCGCGGCTTCGCGATTTCCCGCATCGCCGCCTGGGGTACTTCGGCTCACCGAAGCAATGGCCGACACTGGCGCCGATGATGGGAAGGCCAATAAACGAGGACGTCATCCGGCAGCACCGGGGTGACGTGTTGCGGCTTGCCGCAAGTATCAGGGATGGTTCCCTGAAACCGTCCTCCATTCTTCGCAAGCTCGGCGCGTACCGGCAGCAAAACCGGCTGTATCTCGCGCTCGGCGAGATCGGCAGGATCGAGCGGTCGCTGTTCATGCTCGACTGGATCGAGAACCGCAACCTCCGCATGGAATGCCAGGCCGACCTCAACAAGGGTGAATCCCGTCACTCTCTCGCCCGGCCGTCTTCGCCCATTCCCAGGGTCGCATCCATGATCGATCGGACGCCGCGCAGCAGAAACGCGCCATGGCTCTCAACCTCGTCATCGCCGCCATCGTATTCTGGAACACGCCGTACATGGACAAGGCGACAGATCATCTCGGAGTGACCGGCCAGATGCCCGATCCAGGCCTGTTGCCCTTCACCTCACCACTTGGCTGGGAGCATATCATCCTGACAGGCAACTTCGACTGGCATTCTGGTGCAGCTGAGCGCAAAATCGCGCGGCCAATGTACCTCAGTTCGAGCAGAAGATCGGCAGCCTGGGCCCAAAACCGGGTGTTCGCGCGATGTTCTTCCTTAGCGTGGTTCTACGTACAAACTATCCGATGGGGCCTATTAGGTTTCCGCGCCGATCGCGCGAACCCAGTCAGGGCTGACCTTGCCGTCGGCGAGATCACGCGCGACCGCCTCCGCCTGTCGTTTCGACGGCGGACCGAACCCGCCGCCGCCGGGGGTTTCGACCCGAATGCGGCCCCCGATCGGAACATCGACCGTGCACTTCGACCGAAGCAAGCGGTGCTCGCCGTCGGGATCAAGAATGAAGCGAGCGGGTTTTGCATCGTGACCACCGGCCAGGCCCCACGGTGGAAACTTGGTGCCGTCCGAAAGGATGGTGCAGGTCGCGGGACCGTATGGGAATTCAAACTCGCGGCGAACGCCCAAACCTCCACGAAATTGCCCGGCACCGCAGCTGTCACGAATCAACTCGTACCGCGTGATGGAGATCGGGTAGTTGAGTTCAACCTCCTCGATCGGCGCGTTCTCGGTGTTCTGAAGATTCGTCTGGACCGCGTCCGGGCCGTCCTTGGTAGGGCGCGCGCCGTTGCCCCCGGCGATCGTCTCCATGTAGCAGTAGTATTCACCCGTCCGCGGATCATTGCCACCGAAGCCGAGGTTCACGATCAGCCCTTTTCCGGCGGCCGCAATCCGGTCGGGCAAGGCCGGATGAAGCGCTTTGAAGGCGGTGTCGGTCAGCCGCGCGGCGAGTTCCCATCCGCCGACAACCGCCGCAGGGCGTAGCGCCGTGCAGCACAATCCGTCAGGACCGTCGATATGGATACGGCTGAGGAAGCCATCGTTAACCGGAACGCGATCATCGAACAGGCAGCGGACCACGAAGGCGATAGCGCAACGGGCCATCGATCGTGTGCAATTGAGCGGAGCCGAGCGTTGCTCCGACGAGCCCGTCACGTCGAAGCGGACCCGCCCGTCCTTGATGGTGACCTTCGCCATCAACCGTACCGGCTCGTCCGTGACGCCATCGTCGTCGCGGAATCCCTCCGCCTCGAAGACGCCTTCCGGCAGGGTTCGAATCTCCCGCTCCGTCCAACGCTCGGTGTATCTGATCAGTTCATCGAAGAATTCTTCGAGCGTATCCGCGGAATAGCGTCTGAAGAGGCTTTCGATCCGGCGCGCTCCGACAACGTTGGCCGACATCTGCGCGCGCAGGTCACCGTTGGTCTCACGCGGTGCGCGGATGTTCGCGAGGATTAGGTTGAGGACGTTGGCGTCGATGACGTTGGCGCTGGCGACCCGCGTTGGCGGAAGGATGATCCCTTCCTGGAATATCTCGCGGCTGACGCCCAGACTGGCAGGCGCCGATCCACCGACATCGACGTGATGCGCCATATTGGCCAGGTAGCCGATCCGGTAGCCGTCGACGTCCACCGGCGTGATAACCGTTATGTCGTTGAGGTGGCTGGTGCCGCGATGGGCATCGTTGATGAGGTAGGCATCCCCTCCCTTCATGTTCTCTGCGCCGACCTCGCTAATGAGAACCGGCACTATCGACGACATCGAGACCAGATGCGCCGGTTGGGCGAACGACTGAGCGACGCAGCGTGGCTTCGCGTCGAAGAACGCACAGGAGAAATCGGCCCGCGTCTTGATGTTGGTGGAATAAGCCGCGCGCCTGATCGTGACCGCCATTTCCTCCGTCATGTTGAGGAGGGCGTTGCGGATCACCTCAAAGGTCACCGGGTCCATCTGCGGACGCAGGCCATGGTCAACACTCTGAAAATTCACGACGGTTCCTCCTGTTCAACCGGCTACGCCGTTCGTGGGGTTTGAGCCACCTTGATCCCGGTCGAAATGACGAGGCTGCCGGTTTCGGCGACGATCACCTCCGCCCCAGGAGGGCAAACGATGGTCGTGTCCATCTGCTCGATAATGGCTGGTCCGACGAAGCGATCTCCGGCACACAGAAGCTCGCGGTCGTAGATATCGACCTCGACCGGCAGATCCGGGTCATCGAAATATACTTTGCGTTGTCCCTTCACAGCGCGCGAGACGGGCGTGTCTCCTGTCGCGAGATGCCTGAGAGTCGGACGGCCAACCTGCCCGGTTCCGTTCAGACGAAGATTGACGAACTGGATCGGCTCGCCCGGATTCGAGAAGCCATAGGCGTCGACGTGGCGGGCATGAAACGCATCGATCAGATCGGCGATCGAATGCGCGTCGATCTGCTTGGGCACAGGCAGTTTCAGCCGGAAGGACTGGCCGACGTAGCACATCTCGATTTCGCGCGTGATGACGATCGCCCTGTCGGTGACGCCCTCGCTCAGCAGCAGCGACCGCACGCCACTTTCCATCTCCCAGTAGACGGAAGACAACTCGGTGGGATCGACGGATGTTTCGGGTTTCATGTACGTCCGGACCACATCGTGCTTGAGGTCGCTTGCGAGCAGTCCTACCGCGGAATTCACGCCAGGCGCCGGGGGCACGAGGACGGTGCCGACTCCCAAGGCGCGGGAAATGGCTACGGCCTGCAAGGGGCCGGCACCGCCAGAGGGAACCAGCACATAGTCACGCGGATCTATGCCCTGCTCGACCGAGATGAAGTAGAGGGCGCTCGTCATCTTGGCGTTGGCGATGTCGATGATCGCCTGGGCCGCGGCGGTAAGGCTGAGACCGGAGGGCTCGGCTACCTGTGTGCGGATCGCCTCTTCCGATAGCGCGGGGTCGAGAGCGACGCTTCCTCCAAGGAAGAACTCCGGGTTGATGCGTCCGAGCACGACATTCGCGTCGGTTATCGTCGCATCGCGCCCCCCGAGATCATAACAGGCGGGGCCCGGAACCGCCCCGGCGCTCTGCGGCCCCACCGTGAGCGCGCCACCCGGATCCACTTGGGCGATGCTCCCGCCCCCGGAGCCGATCTCAACGAGGCTGATAACCGGGGTCAGCACTGGGTACCCTTGCCCTTTTGGCGATGTCACGTTGGCAATCGCGGCAGCCCCTACCTCGAACTGCTCCGCAATCTGCGGCAGCCCGTGATTAACCAACGCCGCCTTGGCCGTCGTGCCACCGATATCGAGTGCGAGCAGGTTGTCGAACCCCGAAAGCTGGGCAACGAACGCAGCACCGATCACGCCGGCGGCCGGCCCGGATTCGACTAGGTGTACCGGCTGAACCTTGGCGGTCGCCGAAGCCATGATTCCGCCGGCCGAAGTCATCAGGTGCAGGGGCGGATTGACTCCGCGGTTACGAAGCCGCTCTTCGAGCCGCGCGATATAAGGTGAAACCCGCGGCACCAGCACCGCATTGACGACCGCGGTGCTGGTACGAGCGTATTCCCGGAACTCGGGACAGACGTCCGAAGAAAGAACGATCGGTAAGTCGCCGCACTCGCTCTCCAGAATCGATCCGGCTCTCCGTTCGTGGGTTGGATCGCGATAGGAGTGGAGAAACGCTACAACGATCGCTTCCACGCCGTCGTCGAGAAATGCCTTCGCTGCTTCTCGCACGGCCTGTTCGTCAAGCGGCGTACGGACCGTACCGTCCGGACCGATCCGCTCCGGCACGCCGAGACAGCGGGAACGGGGGACCAGAGGCTTAGGCTTGTCAAAGAAGACGTCGTAGAGGTTGGGCCGGGTCTGGTAAGCGATCTCCAGGACGTCGCGAAACCCATCGGATGTGATCAGGCCGGCCTTCGCCCCCTTGCCCTCGATAATCGTATTGGTGGCAATCGTGGTCCCATGGACGACGAAGGAGATCTGTTCCGGATTCACGCCATAGGCGTTGAGCGCCTTGTCGATCCCATCGATACACCCCTGCGAGGGATCCGCGGGAACGGTATGCACTTTGGCGACAAGTATGTCGCCCGACATCTCGTCCACCATCACGACGTCGGTGAAGGTCCCCCCCACGTCTACGCCAACTCGAAACCGCATTTGGCTACTGCTGTCGGAACCCGAGTTTTCCACTTGAACGCGCTCCCGGAGCATTTTTCTGGCTCTTCAACCGAAGTGCGGGTGCACGTGGCAACCACGTCGACTGACCGTGGTCGCAGTTATTATACTTTCTGAATTAAAATCGCAATGGCACCTCGAAACCGCGGTCCGACGACCATACGGACCCAGCGAAGAGGCCACGAACGGCTGTCTGGATGGCGGGACCAGGCACCACGGCGGATTGCCGCAAATTAAAATACATAGTATACTCAATCACGGTGAGACAATGATCGGTTGCCATCAATTACTCGTCCGGCGTGGCCATATCAGTAGCCGTCGTCGATCCCAGCCGAACAATCTCCCCATCCAGAAGGGCGGTACCACAACATCGAAATCGCCCCTCCCCTCGCGAACCTGTCTCGGCAGCGCACTGACGGAGCAACTGAATGGAAAGACTGAGGCTCGCCGGACGCATACGGCGACCGACGACTGAGCGTATTCGCGCCCTGGCGGCCAGCGAATACATGAACTTCACCGACGAGGAGGCCCGCGATATCGGTGCGTTGATCGATCTGTCACTCGGGCAGATCGAGATGCTGGACGACTTCCGTTTCGCTGAGGATGTGGTCAAGCATCCTGAACGCGATCGAGGTCATCAGCCGACCGTTGACGAAGATCCCTACAACGTCTTCATACGCAAGTGCACGGTGAAGGGCGCGGCAAAAGGCAAGCTCTCCGGCAAGCGCGTTGGACTGAAAGACAATATCCGACTCGCCGGCATACCGATGACCAACGCCTCGCGACTGCTCCACGAATATGTGCCGACTCGGGATGCGACGGTTGCCGAACGGCTGCTTGACGGCGGCGCCACGATCGTCGGCAAGCTCAACATGGACAACTTCTCCATGGGCGGCACGAGCGAAACCGGCGACTACGGCGCCGTTCGCAATCCGCGCAATCCGGACTATTCCGCCGGTGGTTCTTCCGGCGGCAGCGCGGCTGCCGTTGCGGCCGGGGAAGTCGACATCGCGCTCGGTGTCGACGAAGGAGGCAGTGCGCGGATACCGGCATCATGGTGCGGTGTGCCGTCGATCAAGGGGACCCATGGACTCGTGCCGAGCTTTGGCGTCACTTACCTGGACCATACGATCGACTTCGTTTGTCCGATTGCACAAACCCTCGATGTCCTGGCACTCGCACTTGAGGCGATCGCCGGTGAGGACCCGCGTGATCCGCAATGGGTACGAGGGGCAATCAGGACAGATGACTATTCCGCCGCCATTGGCCAGCCGGTCAAGGGATTGCGGGTCGGAGTGATCGGTGAGTCTCTCGACTGGGACGACTCGGAGGCAGACGTCAACGAGGCCGTGCGGGGGGCCGTCAGGAGCCTCGCGCAGAAAGGCGCCAAGGTTACGGAGATATCGATCCCGTGGTGGCGGAACTGCGGTTCGATTCTACTTGGCGTCCTCTGCCACTCGCATTCGGCGATGGTCGAGTCCGACCTTGAAGGTTATTGGCGCGGCGGCGTCTGCGATCCGACCTGGCAGGAGGCGTTCGGTAAAGCGCGGCGGGCGGGCAGCGACGGCTTCCCGCCCTTGCTCAAGGTCCAGATGATCATGGGCAAGTATCTCCGTCAAGACTACTGCAGCACCTACTACTCCAAGGCCCAGAATGCCCGCGTGGCGATTGCCGCCGATCTTGACCGGATCACGAGCGAAATCGATGTTCTGGTCACGCCAACGGTACAAATCAAGGCGTCAAGGCTGACGACGGAGCTGAGGCCCGGTTCGTGGGAAGGCCGCGGCGCCATCGACTGCAACAAGAATGCCTGCCCGCTCAACCTGACGGGGCACCCCGCGCTGACCGTGCCGTGCGGTTCGGGCGAGCACGGACTGCCGATCGGGCTTCAGCTCATCGCCGGTCGTTGGCAGGAGGCCATGCTTTTTCGCGCGGGGGCGGCAATCGAGATCGCCGGCCCGGACCCCCGGTCCGGTTGAGCCCGACCGCCCCGCAGTCGCCGCGATTCGTCGAATCAAAACCGCTCTCGAAAACGACGGAAGCAAGCTGTTGCGTGATCGTCCGACGACAATTTGGCCGTCCTACCGCATCTCCGGCCCGTCGAACCGGTTCCTGCGTGGCGCGCCAACCGTGCCATCGGTCTTAGCAGATACCTAACCTCTGCTTGACTTTGCATGGATCGTCCTTACGCACGACAGAACTAGGCTGAGAAACAGGCGCACAACCGTTATGCAAGATAATGCTCAGCGACCAATCGGCCGGCCGAAAGGTACCGGTAGCCAACGGGTCTACGAAGAAGTCAGGCGACGGGTCCTGGCCTTGGAGATGCCGCCGGGGAGCGGCATCGATGAGAACGCCCTTGTGGCCGAATTCGAGGTCTCGCGAACGCCTGTGCGCGAGGCACTCATCCGGCTCTCCACCGACGGCCTCGTCAGTCTACTGCCGAATCGCGGCGCCAGCGTCAGTCCGCTCGACATTGAGGAAATTCCCGAACTCCTCGAGTCGATGGAGCTGTGCCTTCGTGTAACGTCCCGTTGGGCGGCGCTACGGCGCACCGAAGAAGACCTTGAGAGCATGCGCGACCATCAAGTCCACCTTCAAGAGGCGAGCGAGCGGGACGACTATCTCGCAATGAGCGAGGCCAACAGCAACTTCCACCTCGCCATCGCCCGAAGTGCCCGTAACCGGCACATGGTAAGGCTCTATCAAAGCCTGCTCCCGCAGCATCACCGCCTCTCGCTGTCGCTGCTTTCGACAGCCAAACTTTGGGTGCCTCACTACAAGCGGTACTTCACGGACGTCTATGACGAACACCAGCAGCTGACCGATGCTATAGCGGCGAGTGACAGCGAGGCGGCGGACGAATTCGCCCAAGCCCACGCACGGCAGATCGGCGAGCGCTTGGAAGCTTACATCTGGAGTTCGTTTTCCAATCCCATCAAACTCAGCGACCGCCCCCGCCGGGAGGTCATTGCCAACGGCAGTCACACGTAACAAGGCTCAACGGGTTCTCGCGGCCGGCATAAGCTGGCCCCCGCCACAACGGCGCCACCCACGGCATCATCTTCCTCACGAGGGCCATAAGGGGGCGCCTCGCGTCGAAAGCGTGGCCGTGCAGCAACTTGAGAAGGCGCTGCACAACCGGGACATAGACGGTCGTCCAGCGTCCCGCGACACCCGCAGGCCAGCCTCGAAATTCGTACAACGGCGGCAGTCAGCATTTCCCGAACGCCACGAGCGCCACTCGGCGCTTCGTGAGCTCCTTTCAAAAATAGCGGTGCATCTTTTTACCCCCGTTCCACTCTGAAGTGTAACACCAGAGGTAGTGGGTTTCTGTGTTTTCGGCACAGGATGTTGCATCCTAGCCAGATGGCGGCGACCGTCCCGGTTGTGAAAGCTGGGAGATTGCCATGCCAAAGGGCTATCGCCACCTGACCCAAGAAGAACGGTGCCAGATTTGCGCGCTGAGGAAAAGCGGGCTTTCGGAACCAGCCATCGCGCGGCAGCTGGGCCGCGACCGGACGACGGTTTGGCGCGAGGTGCGCCGGAGCGGTCGCGGCCGTGGCTATCGGCACAAGCAGGCGCAAGGGAAGGCGTCGGCACGGCGAAAAGCGGCCTCGTCGGTTCCCAGGAAGGTGACGCCGGAGCGGTGGCGCATAGTGGAGGACAGGCTGGCCGACGGCTGGAGCCCCGAGCAGATCGCCTGCCGTCTCAGGAAGGAGGGCGTCCCGATGGCGGGGCGGCAGTGGATCTACCGGCACGTCCGCGCGGACCGGAAGGCCGGCGGCCAGCTGTACCTGCTCCCGCTCCGCTGCGGAAAGAGGCCGAACCGGAAAGGCGGACGCCATGCGGGGCGCGGGCACATCCCGGGCCGCGTGGACATCTCCGAGCGTCCGGCGGTGATGGAGGCGAAGGAGCGGGTCGGCGACTGGGAGGCGGACACGATCATCGGGAAGGGCCTCAGTTGCGCGCTTGTGTCGCTGGTGGACCGTACGTCGAAATACACGCTGCTGGAGCTGGTCGGCCGGATGACGGCGGACACGGTCGGCAACGCGATGCTCAGAATGCTGTTGCCGCTGTACGCGCTGGTCCACACGATCACCGCGGACAACGGGAAGGAGTTTGCGGGCCATGCCACCGTGGCAAAGGCACTTGGTGCAGGGTTCTTCTTCGCCACGCCCTACCATTCATGGGAGCGCGGCTTGAACGAGCACACGAACGGTCTTGTGCGGCAGTATTTTCCGAAGGGGACGGGCTTCCGCCAGGTCACCGACGCGCAGGTGAAGGCGGTCCAGGACCGGTTGAACGCGCGTCCGAGGAAGTCGCTCGGCTACCTGACGCCGGAAGAGGCGTTCCGGAAGGCGCGTCCTCCCTGACGGAAACCGTCCCGGATCGTCCTTCAGGGGGCAGTCCGAGAGGAAAACGGACATGATCTGGCCCGGATTGCCGGTGCCCGGGGCAGGAAAATCCCGCCGCCGGGCCATTTCCTCCGCTCGGGTTACGCCCTCGCTACGGAAATGGCCGACGTTGCACTTCGGACTGGAAGTGGGGTTATATTTTGTGTATTAAACAAAATGCAAGTACGTGCATAAGAGAATTCGCGGGGCTTTCGAGCCTCTTTCGAAGGCGTCAATCCCCTGCCGGGACCGCGCGTTTCCTGCGATTTCACAATTCCTTAGGAGGACACTGTGGCCAAGTTCAAGAAATGGATGGTGACGCTGCCCCTGGCGGCGCTCGTCGCCTTCGCGTGTGTCGCGGCGCGAGCCGACGACCCGAAGCCGGGCGGAACCGTGGTTATCGGAGTCGAGGGACTGATCGGTTTCCTCGACCCGCACATCAGCAATTCGGGCCTGACCCACAACATCAACGAGCAGATTTTCGAGAAGCTGTTCGCCCGCGACTACACGAAGCCCAACGATGGCACTCCGCCGGAGATTCTGCCGCGCCTGGCCACCGGATACGAGGTCTCACCGGACGGGCTAGTCTACACCGTAAGCTTGCGCGAAGGCGTCAAGTTCCACGACGGAACCGATTTCAACGCCGAAGCGGTTGAATTCAACGTTCGCCGCATGTGGGACAAGGACTTCGAGTACTTCTACGAAGGTGGCGCCTCTTCTCTGGCCGTCTACGTATATATCAGCCTGCAGGACATCGAGGTCGTCGACGACCACACGATCAGGTTCATTCTCTCAAAACCGTTCTCGTTCTTCATCGAGGAGCTGGCTGACACGATCGGCCTCGGCCTGCCGTGGATGATCAGCCCGGCCGCAGTGATGGAGTGGGGCAATGAGGACGTCAGGAACCACCCCGTTGGTACCGGTCCGTTCCGCTTCGTCGAAGAGGTCAAGGGCCAGCGGGTCGAACTCGAGAAGAACCCCGACTACTGGCAGAGCCCGTATCCGTATCTGGACCGGCTGATCTTCAAGCCGCTCGCCGACCCGGCCGCACGAGTCAATGCGCTGCTGGCCGGCGAGGTGGACCTGATCAGAGCCGTTCCTCCGGACCAGTTCGAGCCGCTCCAGGCGGACGGCTATGTCATCGCCAAGGGCCCGACGCCGCATATCTGGTACGTCGAATTCAACCACTCGGAGGAGCCGTTCAGCGATGTCCGCGTCCGGCAGGCAGTCAATCTCGCCATCGATCGGGAGGGTATAGCAGACCAGCTCCTCAGCGGCTCGGCATTGCCGGCGATATGCTTCTGTGGCCGGACCTCGCCGACCTTCAATCCGGCGCCTGACTGGACCGGCTACGAATACAATCCGGAGAAGGCGAAACAGTTGCTCGCAGACGCGGGGTATCCAGACGGGTTTAAAACCGTGTTTGAGACCTCCACTGCGGGTTCGGGCCAGATCCTACCGGTTGCCATGGGTGAATGGATGCAGCGCGATCTCGCCAAGATCGGTATCGACATGGAGTTGCGGACATACGAGTGGAACACATACGTAGGTCGCTGGTATGCGGGCCTCGAGCCCGGCATCGGCATGAACCAGATCTCGACCGGTTCGAACTCGGATTACTGGCTGTTCCTGGTCGCCTACTCCAAGGAGCAGGCAAACTCTGGCCACCACACCGACACCGTGTTCGACGACTATCTGCTGCAGGCTAATGTCGCCCTGGATCTCGACGAGCGTGCTCGTCTTATCAGGGAAGCAGCAAAACGCGAGATGGAAGAGGCCCACCACGCTCCGATCGTAAACGACACCTTCCCCGTTGCCATGCACACGAAGGTGAAGGGGTTCGTGCGTTCTGCCGACTGGCCGACTGACTATCGCATCGTCTGGGTCGAGGAATGACCGTCGCCGCCCGGTACCCGCGTCGGGCAGCGCCATCTGAGGGGGCCGGTCTTTTCCGGCCCCCAGACCGCTGACGAACCCCGCCGTTTTCGGCGGGGTTTTTCGTTGGAGGGGTGAGTGGGGAGGCTCCGGCCGCCGGCGAGCTGAGGCCGGATCGACTCAAGCGAACCCGTGCCGGGGTTGTCTGGCGACCGCGAGGGCGATCTTCTTGATATTCTGGGCGGTGGCGGCAAGGAGGCACTGGACGCGGACCCGCGTCAGACTTCGGAACCTTGCGTAGCGGTGGTCGAACAGCTGCTTGGCGTCGGTGAACGACGCTCCACCGTCTCCTTCCGACGTTTGTAGATCGCCTTTCCCCACCGCGTCTTGCGGTGGGCGTCGGTCCGTTCGCGAGCGTCCTGCCAGACGTGGCGGGTCATGGTGCGCTGCGCCTTGGCGTTCGAAGTGCAGGAGGCCAGAAGCGGGCAGTCCCGACAGATCGCCGGGTCGGACCGGTAGTGGCGGTAGCCGTTGCGGTCGGTGGTGGCGTAGGTCAGCGCCTTGCCGTCGGGGCAGCGATACACGTCCGCTCCATGGTCGTAGACGAACCGCGACTTGCGCGACTTGCGCATCATTCCTGGCCTGGGAAGTACCGGATTGAGGTAGCCCGCCGAGGATGTCGCGGTTCTCCAGCCCGTTGGCGATGGCGGCGTTGGCATACCCGGCGTCCAGCCCCACCGCCTGCACATCGAAGCCGAAGCGTGCGCGCTGGCGGTCGAGCCGGTCGAGATACGGCACGGCATCGTGCACGGTGGCCGGTGTGGCATGGCTGTTGTCGGTGATAATCCCGTGCCAGCCGTCCACGGTGCGGTGGTCGAGGTAGAAGAAGCCCTTCGGCTTGCCATCGCGCACCATGTAGTCGGCCTCGGGATCAGTGCGCGAGACCATCCCCTCCTTCGCCGCCGGTTTGCGCTCCCTCTGCGGCAGTGGCCGCTTGCCGTGAGCGATCCGATCCGCGTCGATCGCCGCATACAGATCATTCCAGAAGCTGGCGCGCGTCCGTGCGATCGCTCCCTTGTCGAACCGGTTCTTGTTGGCGCTGGCCTTCAGGTGAGTGGAGTCGGTGTACAGAACCGTCCCGTCCACCAGCCCGAGATCGATCACCTGCTCCACGATCCGATCGAAGATCGCTTGCGCCGCCGCCGGTTCTGCGACAGCGTCGAGGCGTCGAACACCGGCTCGCTCAACTTCAGCCGCAGGAACCAGCGGTAGGCGACGTTGACCTCGATCTCGCGAACCAGCTGGCGCTCGGTGCGCACCCCGAACAGGTAGCCCACGAACAGGGCCTTGAACATCATCACCGGATCCAGCGCCGGACGGCCGTTGTCGAGGCTGTAGAGGTCACGTACCAGATCGTGAATGAACGAGAATTCGATCGCCGCGTCGATCTTGCGAAGCAGGTGATCCTTCGGAACCAACTCATCGAGCGTCACCATCTCGAGGCACGTCTGTTCCGGTTCGGGCTTCCTCAGCATGCAATCTTGAATCACAAAGGCCCGGCTCCCGCCAGGCCTTTGTCAGCGGTCTGGGGGCCGGTCTTTTCCGCCTCCCTATTTTTCTGCCTGTGTCGACGGCAGCCCTCAACGGGCGACGTCGAGTACTGCAGCCAATAGCTGCCGTGTGTAGTCGTGCTGCGGGTTGGCGAACACCGAAGCCGTCGGTCCAATCTCGACAATTTCGCCGGAGCGCACGATGGCGGAACGCTCGCACATGAATTGCACGACGTTGAGGTTATGAGCGACGAATAGATAGGTGAGCCCCAGCCTTTCCTGGAGATCTTTGAGTAGGTTCAGGATCTGCGCCTGGATCGAGACGTCGAGCGCCGACACGGGCTCATCGAGAAAGACGAAATCCGGCCTGATGGCGAGGGCACGCGCGA
Organism: Paracoccaceae bacterium; assembly: GCA_963664045.2. GTDB lineage: Bacteria > Pseudomonadota > Alphaproteobacteria > Rhodobacterales > Rhodobacteraceae > JAPPHA01. Next base: position 693,731 of record CAXXGT010000014.1, read on the forward strand.
TGCCGATCCGCTGGGCCTGGCCGCCGCTGAACTCGTGCGGATATCGCTCCGCCTGGCGTGCTTCCAGGCCAACCAACTCGAGCAGTTCCGCCACCCTCTCCCGCCGTTCCGAGGTTGTTCCGATGGCAAAATTTATCAACGGGAGTTCGAGGTTCGCACCGACCGTCTTACGCGGATTCAAGGCACCAAGCGGGTTCTGAAACACCATCTGCATGCGGCGCCGAAGCGGCTGCATTTCTTTCCGAGAGAGACTACTGGTCTCGCGGCCGTCGAAGGCGATGGTACCGGAGGTTGGGCTGATGAGGCCCAGTACCATCCTGCCGATCGTCGACTTGCCGCCGCCGGATTCACCGGCAAGGCCGAACGACTCACCGGGCATGATCCGGAACGTCACGTCGCGAACGGCCGAGACCTTGGCGGATCCACGCCCATGGAATTCCTTGCTGACGTTGCGCACGTCTATCAGAGGGGCCGACTCCGTCATTCCGCTCTCTCGGCTTCTTCGTCATAGAGCCAACAGCGGACGTCGCTGTCGTCTTGCAGGTGGAATGACGGCGGGTTCTCGACCCGGCAAATGTCCATGGCCCGGGGGCATCTGGGAGCAAAAGGGCATCCCGGGGGGAGGTGGCGCAAATCCGGCGGCTCGCCGGGAATCTGCGACAGGCACTGGGGGATGTCACCCATGGCGGGTACCGAGTCGATGAGGCCCGCCGTGTAGGGGTGCTTAGGGGTCTTCATGATCGTCGCCGCATCCGCCCATTCAACGGGAGCCCCCGCATACATGACAACGACCCTGTCTGCCATTTTGGCGACGGCACCGAAGTCGTGCGTGATCAGCCATACGGACATGTTCATCTCCGACCTGATCCGCAGAATCAGCCGGAAGATCTCAAGCTGGGTGATCGCATCGAGCATGGTGGTGGGCTCGTCGGCGATGAGAAGTTCCGGTTCGCCCGCCAGGGCGAGAGCGAGCATGACGCGCTGGTTGGTGCCGCCGCTCGCCTCGAAAGAACGTGCCTTGAGAATGCGGTCGGGCTCGGGAATGCCGAGGTCACCGAGTTGGGTTTCGGCAATATCGCGTGCCTCTCCCCTGCCGACATCGCGATGAAGCCGCAATGTCTCGACCAACTGATCACCTAAGCTAAGAAGCGGATTCAGCGCGGCATAGGGATTCTGGAAGATCATCGAGATCCGTCCGCCGCGGACATGACGCATTTCCTCCGGCGATTTCTCGAACAGGTCCTCGCCATCGAGCAGCACGTGCCCACGGACGATCTTTCCCGGCGGCTCCGGGATCAACCGCATGGCCGAGAGCGCGGTGACGCTCTTCCCCGATCCCGACTCGCCGACGACTGCGACAATTTCTGCCTTGCGGACGTCAAGGCTGACCCCTTCCGTCGCGTGGATCGTCACGCCGCCAATGTCGAACCGGGTTGTCAGATCGACGACCCGCAGCAGCGGAGGGGCGCCTTGTTCGGCGGCCGCCATGCCCTTCGCCACGGGCGTTTCCGACAGAGACATCGCGGCAGCCTAACCGTGGCCGCTGCGACGACGGGGGTCCATCGCGTCACGGATCCCGTCGCCTGCGACGTTGAAGGCGAGAGCGACGACCATGATCATGACCCCGGGAATCGAAGCCACGTGAGGGGCTTGCCGCAGGACCAGACGGCCATCGGCCGTCATGATGCCCCAGTCGGACGTGGGGGGCTGCACGCCGACACCAAGAAAGCTCAGCCCTGCAGCCATGACAATCAGTCCGCCGATACCGGTGGTCGCATAGACGACCAAGGGCGGAAGGACATTGGGCAGGACCTCGCGTATCAACAGCCGTCGCGTCGGCGTGCCGGCAACGCGTGCTGCCTCGATGAAATCGCTGCTCCGAACCGACAGCGTTTCGACGTAGACCACTCGCGCCATGAACGGGATCGAGACGATCGCGATCGCCATCATCACATTCATCATGCCGGGCCCAAGGACCGTGGCGACAGCCAGCGCCAGCAGAACCGGCGGGAACGCGAAAAGCACGTCGAGCAAGCGCATGATCACGCCCCTTGTCACCTTTCCGGCCATACCCGCGCTCAGTCCCAGCACCAGTCCGCCCAACGCGGAGACCAGGACCGGCAGCACTGCGATGACGATCGATACCCGCCCACCCCAGATGAGGCGGCTGAGGATGTCACGCGCTTGCGCATCCGTGCCGAGGATGTGCCCCGGGGTCCCCATTGGTGCCAACCTGCCGGCAATCTGGTCCGCTGCAGCGGGGTCGTGGGGGCTGATCACCGGCGCGAGCAGCGCGCTCAGCGATACCAGGACGACAATGACAATCCCGGCCGATGCCAGCCGGTCGCGGGAAAGCGCCCGCAAGCCAAGGCCGAATTGCGACCGATACATCCGAACAACGCCGCCGCCCGGACCGTTTGAAGAACCCGCCATACCTAGTGCCTCAACGTACGCGGATCGATCACCGCCTGAGCGATGTCGGTCAGCAGGTTGATCGCGACGAACAAAGCACCGGTGAACAGAATGACCGTCTGCATGACGGGGACGTCGCGGGCGCCGAGCGCCTCAAACAGCAGGTATCCGATCCCCGGCCAGTTGAACACGACCTCGCTGAACAGCGCGCCGGTGAAGATGAAACCGAGTTGCAGGCCGGTGATATTGACCGTAGGCGCGAGAATGTTGGGGATGGCGTGTTTGAGAACGATCTCGCGCTCCGCGATACCTCTCGCCCTCGCTGCCTGGATATAAGGCTGAGCAAGCACGTCTCCCATCGCCGCTCTGGTCAGGCGGTAGATGACCGCCATCGGCACCAGCGCTGTCGTGAAGGCCGGGAGGAGCGCGTGCCGCAGAAGGTCGAGCAGCTCACCCTCGTGGTCCGTAGAATGCATCCCGGATGCCGGTAGAATGCCGAGCTTGTGGCTGAACAGATAAACCAGCAGTAGTCCGAGCCAATAGACCGGCGCACTGGCCAGGATGATTGCGCCCGCCGTGGTGAAGCGGTCCAGGAGTGAGAATTGACGCGTCGCGGCGAAGACGCCGCCGGCAAATCCGAACACGGTAGCGATGACGAAGCTGACCGAGGCGAGTATCGCGCTGTTGGCAATCCTGTCGCCGAGAATCTCCGCCACCGGAACGCTGTAGGTTGTCGAAGTGCCGAAGTCGCCGCTCAGGACGTTGGTTAGCCACTTGATAAACTGGATCGGGACCGGCTGATCCCAGCCGAGTCGCGTAAGCAGAGCTTCCCGCGCGCCCGGCCCCGCCCACGGACCCAGCAGATAGAACGTCGGATCGCCGGGCAGCATCTTGAGAAGTAGAAACCCGACTACCGCCACACCGAACAGGATCGGTACAGCCACCACGATTCGATGCAGAACGAAGCGGAACATTTCTTTCAAAACACCTTGTGCCTATGTCGTCTTTGAGTTCCACCGCAGGGGATCGCGGCCCGATCTCTCCAGAGAGCTGCGCTGGTGGCCACTTCCTGGACATGCATAAAGCTCAGGCGAAGGCCAGCGCCCGCCGCGGATTGCCGACCAGCAGGTCCTCGATCACCGCATCGCTGAATCCCTTGACGCGCATCCACCCGCGTACGTAGCGGGGTATGTGCGCGTAGCCGGGGCCGCCGAAGGCGGCGAGCCGCGTCTTGAAGCAGACATCCTGGGACATCAGTACCCGCTGCCCGTAGCCCTTGTCGACAAGGAACGCGATCCGGTTCAGGCGTTCGCCGTCGCTCGGAACGTCGACAATGCCGTTGGGCCAGGCTGGCCGCACCTCGCCAAACCAGTCGAACTCGAGATAGCATCCTGTCCGGGCGAGCCGCAGAAGCTGGTCGTCGTCGAAGCCGGTGCGCTCGATGTGGCCCATGACAATCCGATCGGGTTCGGCACCGGCCTCGACCAGGATTTCAACGATCCGGTTCGGCGAATCGACGTGCAGGCCGGGGTGAATCGTGATTGGCGCGCCCGTGCGCTTCTGCGCCTTGGCGCTAGCGCGCAGGACCTTCTCCTCGTCCGGACGGTGCGGCCACGAGCAGCCGACTTCGCCGATAATGCCAGCCCGGACATCGGTTCCGTCAACGCCCTCCACTATATCCGCGACAAACTCGTCACAGATCGCGTCCTCGGTCTTCGTGCTGACTTCAGGCGGATGAAACAGCGCGTGGTAATAGCCGGTGCCCATCACGACATGGAGCCCGGTCGCCTCCGATATCTTTCTCAATTCGCGCGGCCGTCGACCAAGACCGATGCTGGTGACGTCAACGATGGTGCTGCCGCCGGCCTGTTTGAACAGGTCTGCCTCGAGGATTGCCGTGTCGACATCATCGAGGACGAGATTGTCCTCGAACTTCGCCCAGTTCATTACTGCCTCTGACAGGTTCCCTAGCTCCAGCGGCGCGTGCGAGCGCTCCTTCTCCTCGGGATCGTCTGGCTCGACGAAGACCTTGCGCAGATCGAGCAGCAGATGCTCATGCATCAGCGTGATCCGGAGATCGGCCGGCGAAACCGCCCCTCTCACTGTCTGCACTTCACCGGTCCCAGCCCTTGTCATCCGGATTTCCTCAGCGCCGTCCCGATACCCGGAAAAGGAAGCCGGGGATGAGCCTTCCAACTGGCTCACGCGACAGAAATTGCATGTGTATGAAACTTTTTGACATGCGTGTATTAAATACATAGGCTACGTGGTGCTGGCGGGTCAAGTTCCATTTGGAGCCAGCGACAGACTCAGGAATGTAACCGATGAACAAGATGACAATAGCCCTGCTCTTTCCGCTTGTCCTCGCCGCCGCCCACGGGGCACCGGCTTTGGCGCAGGAACACGATCTCTCCTTCCAGATTGTCCGCTCAAACCTCAACGCCTTCGACGATCAGCAGATCGCTGCTGCCTTCGATCGAGCAACGGAACGCACCGACGGCGCGTTCAAGGTCACGACGATCTTCGCAGGCACCCTACCGATCCAGAGTGCCGATTGGCTACGCGCCGTCGGCAGCGGTGATCTCGACATGGCGATGATCGTGGGCGACTACCATGCGGGCGACTTCCCGCTGCTTGGTCTCCTGCAGACGCCTTTCCTCTTCCGCGACCAGGTCGAGAAGAACGTGGCAACCACGGCGGCCTTCTCGATCCTGCAGCGCGAAGCGAACAAGCTTAACGTCCAGCTTCTAACCCCTGTCCCCTTCGGTGAGCTCGGGTTCTGGACCACCGAGCCGTTCGAGGACATCTCCAGCCTGACTGGCGTCAAGCTGCGTGCCCAGTCGAAGCTCCTTTCCGACATGGTCACCGCTATAGGCGGCGAGCCGGTGCCGGTCGAGTGGGCGGAGGCGTACACATCGCTGCAGCGCGGGCTGGTCAAGGGCATTTTCACAGGCTGGGAATCCTTCACCGGTGCCAAGCTCCATGAAGTCGCCCCGTATGCCCACCGTACATATCTCAACAACACCGCCGCCTTCGTCGGGATCAACAAGGACATCTGGAACTCGATCCCGGCCGGCCGGCAAGCCATCGTTCTGGAGGAACTCGCTCACGCGGCCCTCTCGATCCAGTCCAACGTCCCGAAGATCATCTCCGATCAGGTGGCGATCCAGATGGCCGGCGGCCTCAAAGGCTACAACGACGCTCCGGGTGACGCCTGGTTTGCGCTGATGGAAGAGAAGCTCGCCAAGCCGACGCTCGCGGCTGAACTGGAAAAGAGCGGAGATGCGGGCGTCGAAGTCGTCGACGCGATAGAAGCCGCCATAGGTCGGTCGGTCAGGTAGTTTCGGCAATAGGCGCGGCGCGGGTGGTTCTGCGCTGCGCCAATGCCCATCCCGGGTTGTGCCCGTATCCGGGACCCATTCCAGGACAAGGACCGGGTTCAGATGCGCAGGCTGGAATGGATCGTTGATCGGCTGGTCATGGCGTTCGGCTACATCGCCGGCGCAGCCGTTCTGGCGATGGTGCTGCTCGTCACGGTCGACGTCCTCTTTCGGTTCCTGTTCGGCGGCAGCACGCGAATGGCGGTCGAGTTCTCCGCCTACCTGCTCGTCGTTATCGTCTTCTTCGGCCTCGCCTACACCCAGCGCGAAAAGGGCCACATCAGTATCGATTTCTTTGTCGCGAAGCTGCCCGCCGGGCTTCGCAGGGTCGTCAATCTCCTGGGTCTGCTGCTGTTCCTGCTGCTCGCCGTCTATCTCGGCTACCGCACTTGGGGCGCCATGATGACGAGCTTCCGCTTCGGCTCGACCTCACGAACCGGCATCGACATCATCATCTGGCCCTTCCAGGCGGTCATCCCCGCGGGCCTCTTCCTGCTCGCGGTCTTCCTGGCATTGCAGTTTGCGCGCGCCGTCGCCGCGCGCAACGACGCCGGCACCGACTGAGCGGCGGGGCGGGACAAGCATGGCATTCACCGAATGGTACGAGATCGCCATCGCGATTTTCGTGCTGGTCTTCGCCTTCCTGTTTTCGGGCGTGCCGGTAGCGGTCGCGCTGGGCGCGGTCGGTCTGCTGTCGACTCATCTGTTCCTCGACCGGGGCGGCGTCGTCGCCTATGCGGCCTGGAACGTCAGCAACAACTTCATCCTCGGCGCCATCCCGCTGTTCATCTTCATGGGGCAGCTCCTGCTCCACAGCGGTATCAGCCGGCGGATCTTCGAGGGCAGCAGCGCGCTCGTGGGTGGCGCACGGGGCGGCCTGCTTCAAACCAACATCGTCGCGTCGGGCTTCTTCTCGGCGATCACGGGCTCCAGTGTCGCGACCGCGGCGACCGTCGGCGCGATGGCGATCCCGGAACTGGAAAGCCGCGGTTACGACAGTCGGATCACCAAGGGTTCATTGGCGGCGGGCGGCACGCTCGGCATCCTGATCCCGCCCAGCACCGCGCTGATCATCTACGGGGTTATTGTCGAGGAATCGATCGGAGACCTGTTCGTAGCCGGCATCCTCCCCGGGATCATGCTCGCCAGCCTGTTCATTGCCTATATCTGGCTGCGCGCTTGGCTGAAACCGGAAATCGCACCGGCCTACACACCCATGCCAGTTCGCCAGCGCCTGCGCGACATCGTCAAGATGTGGCCGGTCTTCCTGATCATGTTCGTGATCATCGCTGGGATCTACCTCGGCGTGATGACCCCCGCGGAAGCCGCGGCGATGGGCGCCGCCCTTGCGCTCCTGTTCGTCCTTGTCTTCCGCCAGTTCACGTGGGCCGTGCTCCGTGAAAGCTTGCTTGGCACGGTCAAAGCGACATCGATGCTTATCTTCATCATGATCAATGCCAGCATCGTCAGCGGAGTGCTGGCGCTCGCCCACATTCCCGATCAGCTCGCCGACTGGGTGCTCAGCCTCGACGTCCCGGCGCTGATGATCTTCATCATCATCTGCATCATGTATGTGATCCTCGGTTTGTTTATCGATACCGTCTCGATGATCGTCATGACGTTGCCGATCGTGTTTCCGATTATCGTCAGTCTTGGACACGACCCGATCTGGTTCGGGATCGTCGTGGTGATTCTGATCGAGATGGGGATGATTACGCCGCCGGTGGGATTGAATATCTACACTATCCACGGGATTCGCCCCGAGCAGCCGCTCTCGGAAGTCATCATGGGGAGCCTCCCCTTCGTCGTCATCATGGCGATCGCTATCGTCGTCCTGACGGTCTTCCCGTCCATCGCCACTTTTCTCCCCTCAACCATCGCCCGGTAACGCGGTTGCCAGGCGAACACGGGACGCGCCATGCAAAGATCTGGATCACCTGCGGGCGGCAGGAAGCCAACCGACCGGATTCGCCCGCCATGAAAGACGCCGCCCTCGACAGCACCTATCCGGCCGTCATCGCAGTCAGCCGCGGCGCGATCGAGCGCAATGTCGATACCGTTCGAACTGCGGTCGGCGCCGGTCGCAAGATCATCGCCACCATCAAGGCCAACGCCTACGGCCATGGCGCCGCTGGCGCCGCAGAGGTTCTCGCCCAGTGCGGCGTCGACTACCTGGCCGTCGATACGCTGGCCGATGCGCAGGCGGCCGCCCGGACCGGCACGCCCGTTCTGGTTCTGAGCGAGGCACCGGCGGCGATCGCCGCCGCCCTCGCCCGCCAGGGGTTCATACCGACGGTCGCCGCGATCCCGGCACTCGATGCCGTCGCTTCGGCCGGGCCGCCCTCGCCGCCGGTCTTCATCAAGGTCGATGGCGGCTTCGGTCGGTTCGGTGTTCCCCTCGCCGAAGCACGCGACTTCGTTTCCGCGGCGCGGTCCCGCAACACGGTAACGGTCGAAGGCGTCTACACCCACATCCCGTTCTCGGACGACGCCGGAAGGCGTTGGGCCGAAATGCAGACCGCACGTTTCGCAAGCCTGATCGAGGCAATAGAGGCGGACGGCGGACCGGTCCCCGTAGCGCAGGCAATCGCCAGCCCCGGAATCGTTGCACGAACCGACAACCGCCTGAACGCCGTCGCCGTCGGCCATCTGCTGTTTGGTCTCGATCCGATGAAGCCGGAGCTCTCCGGTCGGTTCCAGGCGCTCGGATTGCGGCCAGCTCTCCGCTCGATCCGCACCACGCTCGTCAAGGCGGGGGCGGCACCGCCCGAAGACGGGGCGGCTCCCTTTCTAAGGCACGTGACGCGAACCGGCGTCGTTCCCGTCGGGCTCTCGCACGGCTATCGCTCGCCCGTCGAAGGTACCCAGTCGACGATGATCCTCAACGGCCGGCCGGTCCCGGTGCTGCGCGTCTGCCTAAGCAGCACGATCCTCGACCTCTCCGACCTTCCCGATGCGGGTGTCGGCGACGAGGTCTTCTTGGCGGGCCCGATGGATGGGGATGGAATCTCGGTTGCCGATATCGCTGGCTGGCAGAACGCGTCGTTGCTGGCCTTGCTTACGGCCCTCGGCGCGGGGCTCCGACACGCCTACGTCGACTGACGCTACGTCCGGCCTCCCCGGACAGCCGCGGCGAGGCGAAACTCGCCGAGGGGCACTTCATCCGATGGCAGCATTGGCCCGCAGAATGCCAGCGACCAGTTGCGAAAGATCGACCTTCTCTTGCCAGCCCCAGTCGTCGCGAGCGGTGGAGTCGTCAATCGTATTCGGCCAGGAATCGGCGATCGCCTGCCGGAAATCCGGCTTGTAGCTGCACGCAAAGTCGGGAACGTACTTTCTCACTTCGTCGGCCAACTCGCCAGCGGAGAACGAAAGTGCTGCAACGTTGTAGCTGGTACGTACCGATACCCGTTCGACCGGCGCCTCCATCAGGGCGATCGTGGCGTCGATGGCATCCTCCATCGCCATTAGCGGCATGACCGTATCGGGCCGCACGAAGCAGGTGTACGGTTTGCCGGACATCGCCGCGAGCAGCATCTCGACGGTGTAGTCCGATGTGCCTCCGCCAGAGAATTTCCTCACCGTGATCAGTCCCGGATAACGAAGGCTGCGCACATCGAGGCCGAATTTGGCGGAGTAGTAGTTCGCCAGGTTCTCGCCGGCAACCTTGGTGACACCGTACATGGTCTCGGGTTCCAGCACGGTGTGCTGCGGGGTGTCGTCTGCCGGCGTCGTGCTCCCGAAAACGGCGATGGAACTCGGCCAGAACACACGATCGAGTTTTCGTTCGACCGCGACGTCCAACACGGTCTTGTGAGAACCGATGTTCACATGCCAGGCGAGTTGCGGTTTCTCCTCGCCCTCGCCGGAGAGGATCGTGGCGAGGTTGTAGATCACCCTGACACCGTATCGGCCGACCACGTCCTCGACGGCGGCCCGATCGGTCGCATCGAAGTACTCGACGGGACCGCCTTCGGCGATCGACGCTTCCGGCGCGGTCGAGCGGCACCCGGCGATGACCCGATCACCGCCACGGCGCGCGCGAAGCGCATCGACGAGTTCCGTGCCGATCTGGCCGGCTGCTCCAATCACCAAGATCATCTCGTTCCCCACCCTTTCTGGCGCGGCCAGCATTCCACGACGTTGATCGCGAGCCCGCAGAGGCTGGTCTTCTCGTTGCGCTCGCCGCACGTTGGCGCATGTCTGGCGCAGGTGGCCGCAGCTTTGACGGCGCTCAGGCGAGATCGCCGCGATGCATGCACCTCAAGCTTACCTTTCAGATGATCGACGAGCGCACGGTCCGTCATGAGCTTTCTCCCGCCGCGCCGTCGAGACAAGCGCGCATCCAGTCTACGAACCATGCGGCGCGACTGCGCGCCAGCCAGATGAGACTGTCACGGTAGCGGCTCGCGTGGACCGTGTGATCGGGGAAACGCCTCGCGACGGTTTCAAGCGCCACCTCTTCTGCGCCTTCCCCAACCGAGACCAGCCACGAGCGCGGCGTCAGCCAGGACGCCCAGCGGCCGTTAGCGGCAACCGTCACGCCCGGCGAAGCCGGAAGCGCGACGTCGAGCGCTCCGGGAAGGGCATCGCGGACGTCATCCGCCGGCACGGCCGACGTGCACAACACGCAAGCGCCGCCGCTCGGCTCCGTCAGGGAGACATCCGCCACGAGGTCGATCACGTGCTCACCGCCGATTGCCGCGTCCAGCCCCGTACGCGCGGCCAGCGTCATGACTTCAGCCTCGCGCTTTCGGGGTCGTAGATGACAGGCCGGCAGATATCCGCTTCGACCACCGCACCGCCGTCCGAGATCCGGACGGTTTCGCCGAGACGCGCCGCGCCACGCTCGATCAGCGCGAGGCCGATCGAGGCCTGAAGCGTCGGGCTGAAGCACGCCGACGACACGTAGCCTTCGGTGGCGCAAGGCGGACCGGAGGCGCCCGGCGCCATGATCCGCCCGCCGACGGAAAGCCTGCCCGAGCGCGCTTTGAGGCCTACGAGCTGCTCGCGGTCCCGACCAACTGGTCCCGGTGATCCGCAGCGCGATGGCCAAGAGCGATCTTAAGCGTTCGCCGTCCATGACGTAGCCGTCGCCCTGAACCTCCACCCGGCACTTGCGCCCGTTCCATTCGCGAATGAGCTGGGTGCCCGGCCGCGGCGCAGACGCGGTCGCCCGGCGCAGCGGCTTGCCGTCGGCCAGGGCCTTCAGCGTGCACCACAGGTCCGCGTCAAGGTCACCATATTGCCTGCATTGCGCATGCCAGATCAGCGCCTTGCGCAGGAACATCAACGACAGGAAATGCGGCGGCGGCGCGCCGAAGGCCTCCGACCAGGCGACCCTAAGGGCGGCCCGGTCCATCCGACCGAGAGCCGCCCAACGCGCCGCGGTGGCCTCCTCGCCAGCCATCAGCTGGAAGCGGCGACTGGCTCGGCCGCGATGCGGTACCGCGACGCCCCACCCTGCCCCGGCTTGCCCGAGACGATCTCGTATCCGGACTTCCGCAGGCCGGTCAGCGCCGCGCGCGTGGTGTGCTGCTGCCAGCCGAGCTTCGTGCTGAGGGTCGCGACATCGGCGCCGTCCTTCCGGTTCAGCATCCGGATCAGCTGCGCCTTCTTGGTCGTCCTCGCCTTTGTCCTGGCGTTTCCGGTGGCATTCACCGGGATCGGTTTCGACGCGTCGGGCTTGGCGGTTTCCGTGGTCATTGGGTTCTCCATTCTGATCGCGCAGGACCCGGGCGGCCCTGCTACTGACCAGAGCCCGGACATCCGGGCGGAGATGGCCGTACCTTCGGTCAGGTGCGTCGGCAATGTCAGTACCGCTCCATTCCAGGCCTAAACGGACCGAAGCTGCATATATGGACATCTTGAAGAACACACTGAGAACAGATCGCTGGATTTGTGACGTTTCACGAAGCAAGATTTTCCGGAATGGGCTCACGGAATCTGATCTGCCTCGTCGCGTTTTCCAGCCTTTCCTTTCGCCTTGTACACGGTTCCGCGCGAGATCCCCAGCTTGCGGGCAATACTGGTCGGTGACTGGCCTTCGGCAAGTCGGTTCCTGACCGCTTCCATGTCGATCTTCGGAGGTCTGCCGCGATAGGTGCCCCGCCGTTTGGCCACGGCAATTCCTTCGGTCCGTCGCTGACGGCGCAGGTTGGTTTCGAACTCGGCAAACACCCCAAGAATGTCGAAGAATGCCTTGCCTGTAGCGCTCGAAGTGTCCACGGGCTGTTCGGTGGCCGCGAGGTGGGCACCTCTATGCTTGATCTACGCGACAATGACCTGGAGATCCTGCAATGAACGTGCCAGGCGGTCGATGCGCGTGACCACCAGTGTCTCGTCCGGATGGATGATCCCGAGTTCAGGACGGCGTTAGAGACTGGCGCCGCTGCCGGTTTCGTCCGGATCATGGTGCATCCCGCGGCCTTGAGTGCCGCGACCTGGGCATCGAGGTTCTGGTCCACGGTCGAGACCCTGGCATCGCCGATGCGGGCGGTTGAACTGTTCATTTCGGGTATGCCTCCAGGGTGTGTTGTGCATTATGCCGGAAACGACCCAAATTGAACACTGGAAAGCAGTGATCGGGTGTTCATACAGTCTGTCATCATGGGTACACCCAAAATGACGCTCATGCAGCCCTCTGTTCGAAGTCGATGCGCTCGTCGAGATCCAGTTCGAAGCGGCCGTAGGGATTGATGTACAGGTAGAACAGTGGCGAGAGCCCGCGCATATCTTCCGACGACAGCCGGTCTGCCCGACCCGGATCGTTCAGGATCGATTGCACCATGCGCGTGTTGACGTAGACAAGCGAGGCCTGGACAAGTTGGAGTGCCAGCGACGAAATCTCCTGGTCGCTGACCCGGTTGGTTGCAATCTCGCCGCCCTTCCCGAAGAACACGAAGCCGTTCGCGCTGTTCCAGTTCTCGATCACGTTCAGACCTTCGTGGATCTCGCGACGGAAGCTTTCGAGCCTGAGATAGCGGCAGAGAAAGATCGTCTTGATAGCGCGATCGAGCTCGGCCAGCGCCCTGTAGGTCGGGTGCATCACATCGCCCCGGGGGAAAGCGGCGCAGAATTGATTCCGGCTCAGCGGTGCCATGTTGCATCGCAGCCGCGTATTTCACCATTTCATCGTATTGGCGCACGATCTCGTCCCAGTTCACAACCCCCGAAAGAATGGGTGCAAGGTTGGGCAGGCTCGCACGCTGGCCTGGCGATGCCAGCATCAGTTTCTGGCGCGCGATCGCCTTGAGCCGCGGGGCCAGTTCGAAGCCGAGAAGATGTGCAAAGGCGAACCCGACGGCACTCTGGCCGTGGGTATCGACATACTGGCGCTGGATTTCCATGTCCGTGCAATGACGCAGCACACCCTCGATCATGGCCGCGACCTCGGACGAGGAACAGCGCTTGAGCTGGGAATAGATGCAGGCTGCCTTGCGCTCGACATGCCAATAGATCATCACCCCCCGGCCCCCATAGCGGGCATGCCATTCCGTCATGAGATTTCGATCCCAGGCACCGAACTTCGTGGAATCCGAAGCACAGGTTGTCCCAACCGGACCCCAGATCTCGGGATTGCGAATGGCCAGCGTGGCGTTGGTCACCCTGGCACAGGCGGCTCTCAACGCCGTGGCATCGATGTAGCGTCTGTGAACATGGGCAAGTTCGTCGATGCTGACGTCCTCGGTTCCGGTGGCAATCCGTTTGAGACCGGCATTGGTGCCGGCAGCATACAGGGCCAGGAGCAGACGCCGGTTGCGAACATCATGCGCCAATACCTCACGGCTGGCCGAGCTTTCAAAGCAATCCAGGAACTGCGTATCGAGCGCGGTCTCCTTCAGGACATCGAGAAGACCCGTCATCGGCCAGGTCCGGCCGATCTCGTTCTTCAGCTCGATCAGTCCCGTGGGCTCCGGCTGGCGATCGAGAGGTGTGACACAGATCAGGTTCTTCCCGGTCTGTCGCAACCGGACCATGCCGTTCTTCGGCAGCGTCGCGTTCAGCAATCGCAGTTCTTCTTCCAGGCTGGCACGGATATCTGCCACGAACGCACGGGCGTCCTGCTGAAGGCCGAGTTCGGCGTAATAGGTTTCGCGGCGCTCGTCGAAATCAGCTGGCAAATCATGGTCCGGATCCCGGTAGCGGTCAGCTCCTTCAACCCAGATTTCCCGGGCACGGATGCTGTCGCGGAGCTGGCTCAGCACGCAGAGTTCGTAGGATATCACGTTCAGCCGGCCCTTGCCGTCAACAACAAACTCCTTCCAGCCGGAAGGAATGGATCCGGCAGGCGCAATTCCGGCAGGCACTGTCCTGCGCCCTTCTTCTCTCAAGCTGATGATCAGTTCCACGGCACCAAGGACCGGATGCCAGACCGCATTGTTCGACCGGAACCGCAGAACCGACAGGAGCTTCGGTAGAGTCGGGGGCTGGCGCGCCAGCGTTAGGGTCCGGTGGCTTGTCCGTCGCTTTCGCTCCGGGCCTCAGTCCGGCTCCCATGGCCGCGTTTCCAGTCCCCCGCTCTCCGAACCCGGCGTGCGGATTTCCCGCACCGGGCTCTCCAGTGGGATCATGCACCTCGCACACGGACCACCGGGACGGGTCGTGGGAGGAAGGAGCCGGTTGGTCCGGTAGCCCGAGGCCGCTGCACGACAGCCATCCTGCCTCCCACGTCGTTTCCGGTGTGCCGCCAGACCTGTTCACGCTCCGGCGGCGTCGAACCATTCGGGTCCGACCCCTTCGCTTCCGCATGTGACGCGTTCCGAAGTCTCTGCCCTCAAGGCGGGGTTATAGGCTGGGCCACTCCCGCAGGCGTTATTCCTTTCCGCGTCCCTCCGCACCTGAGGCTCCTTCCCTCGACCGGCATTACCCGGCGTCCTCAGTACTACGGGCCTCTCCGCCACCCTGACGGCCCGGACTGGTCCTCGCGGATTTCCGGTTGGTGCGTGCACACCACCGTCAGGGCTTCCCGTGTTGCATCGTCTTCCGTCTTGCAGACATGCCGGCGCCACTACCCCGGCGGGAGCGATCCGGTGCATCTGTCGCTTGCTTCCCGAACCGTCGTCGGCCTTCCCCTATAACGCGGAGGGTCGGCTCCCGCATTGCGCGTTTCGAGGCCTGCTCGGCGTTCACTCGCGTTCCGGTCGGGTAGGACACTGGCGCGCGCACCATAGGCCACGTTTCCAGCATCCCCCCTAAAATTCCGGACGTCCGGTTTTCCCGGGTCCGGCTTCAAGCGTCAGGCACCCCCGCAGGAGTTCGATGCGGTGCCTTCCGCGACATCCGCCACGCTTAAGGCTGACCCAGCCATGCCCGTGGCATCATCCCGCGTTTGCGCCGCCCTTCGGCTCGACAGCACCACCCGTCATCCGGGTGATATCATCGGTCAGCACCGGGCTCTGTGTCCCGGCATGGTCGGGTAGGACACTGGCGCGCGCACCATAGGCCACGTTTCCAGCATCCCCCCTAAAATTCCGGACGTCCGGTTTTCCCGGGTCCGGCTTCAAGCGTCAGGCACCCCCCGCAGGAGTTCGGTGCGGTGCCTTCCGCGACATCCGCCACGCTTAAGAGCTTGAATCATAATTCATTTTCGCGGGTCTTTTCTGTTTTGTTTCAATGGGATGCTGCCCGTGCCACCCGCCGCATGAGAAAGCGGCAGGCCGCCAGCTGACACCACGCCAGAGAACTCGCCAGGCTCCGCTCGAAATCCTTCGCAAGACGCCGACACCGCGACATCCAGCCAAACGTCCTCTCAACCACCCAGCGACGGTACAGGACCGTGAAACCCTTGATATCCTGCGGCTTTTCAACGATCTCAACGATAGCTCCAAGGCCCAGTTCCCCCAGCTTCGAGACAAGCTTCGGGCCCTGGTAGCCTCCATCCGCCCACAGTTTCGTCACCTCCGGCGCCTTCTCAAGCATGCCGAGGATCACCGCAGGCGCGCCGTCCCGGTCCTGAACGTCGGCCGCATGAACCTCGATCACGATCGGGGACCCCTCGACATCCACCGCAATGTGGCGCTTGCGGCCCTTGATCTTCTTGCCCGCGTCGTAGCCGGCAGGACCGCCGCTCTCCGTCGTCTTCACAGACTGGCTGTCGATCGCCGCCGCCGTCGGATCCTCGGAGCGGCCCGCCAACCCACGTGCGCGCCCGCGCAGCACGTCCAGCATGGCCTCGAACACCCCGTTGTCCCGCCAGGCATAGTAATAGTTCTGAACCGTCGTAAACGGCGGAAAACACTTCGGAATCGCACGCCACTGGCACCCGGTTCCCAACATGTACTGGATGGCGTCGAACACCTCGCGGACATCCGTCTTGCGCCGACGCCCCATCTGCGAGGGCGACGGAACAAGCGGTTCGATCAGTGCCCACTCCTCATCCGTCAAATCGGTTTCAAAGCGTTCGCCATTTCGTTTATATGTCTTCTGCGCGGCCTTGTTCCAGGGCATGTGGACCTCCTCGTCTGTCGTTGAAACCTGACCCGGAATACCACATCTCGCGGGGCCGCGCACTTTTAGGTCAAGCTCTAAGGCTGACCCAGCCATGCCCGTGGCAACATCCCGCGTTTGCGCCGCCCTTCGGCTCGACAGCACCACCCGTCATCCGGGTGATATCATCGGTCAGCACCGGGCTCTGTGTCCCGGCATGACCTGCCGCCTTCGCCACCTGAGCCCAGAGGCCCTCGCTCCGGACGGGTTATGTTGTTCCGCCCATCACCGCTTAATCGGCCTCATCCGCCAGTCAGGAGAACTCCGTGCCATTTCCCGCACTGCGGTTATTGGCACGGTCCTTGACATTCAAGGGTCACAACATCCTGTCCGTTCTCCTCACCTTCCGGTCTTTCACTGCTGAACTTTCCCGAATTGCCGCCGTCTCTACGCCGGGGGACCCGGTGCGTGCGTACCTCGGTTCTTCCGCACCGGTGCTAGCCATCGGGTAGCAGGCTGACCCTTGGCATCCTCCAATATCCCCACAAGTCAGCTTCCATGTGGGGGCAAACTTTTCGTCGCATCAACAATCGTTCGCTTTCGCTACAGCCCTCCGGTTTGCTTGCCATCCTGACTGACCGGACCGGTTGGAGCCTTGCTCCCGCCACGCCCACGATGGCTTTCTACGTCCCAGCTCGCAGGCACCAGGTCACCCCAGTACCCGTGGGATATGCTACGGCGCCAAACCAAGAATTGCGCCGGCGGGACTTCCACCCGCTAGTTCAGCAGCCAGACTCGCTGCACACCTGCCGCCTTCGCCACCTGAGCCCAGAGGCCCTCGCTCCGGACGGGTTATGTTGTTCCGCCCATCACCGCTTAATCGGCCTCATCCGCCAGTCAGGAGAACTCCGTGCCATTTCCCGCACTGCGGTTATTGGCACGGTCCTTGACATTCAAGGGTCACAACATCCTGTCCGTTCTCCTCACCTTCCGGTCTTTCACTGCTGAACTTTCCCGAATTGCCGCCGTCTCTACGCCGGGGGACCCGGTGCGTGCGTATCTCGGTTCTTCCGCACCGGTGCTAGCCATCGGGTGACAGGCTGACCCTTGGCATCCTCCAATATCCCCACAAGTCAGTTTCCATGTGGGGGCGAACTTTTCGTCGCATCAACAATCGTTCGCTTTCGCTACGGCCCTCCGGTTTGTTCGCCATCCTGACTGACCGGACCGGTTGGAGCCTTGCTCCCGCCACGCCCACGATGACTTTCTACGTCCCAGCTCGCAGGCACCAGGTCACCCCGGTACCCGTGGGATATGCTACGGCGCCAAACCAAGAATTGCGCCGGCGGGACTTCCACCCGCTAGTTCAGCAGCCAGACTCGCTGCACGCCTGTCTGCTCGCTGAACCGCCCAAGGCGGCCCTTTGACACCAGAGTGCTTCAGCCTACATCGTTAACCTCCGTAAGCCGCCCTGGCTGCTACCAACCGAAGCGACAATTGTTGGGTGGGATTCGCACCCACAAGGAAGACGCGCCTTCCACGGCGCACGCATCATCCGGCGATAGTGGCCGGCATAGGATCCCCGCATGACGGTCTGAATGCGCTTGTCCAGCGTGCCCTTGGCGCGGTGCTCGTCAATCACGGCCGTCAACTTCGCAATCCCGGCTACCGGATAGATGACATCGATTACCCGGCCTTCCGGGTCTTCGATCGCCGCCTCCGCAATGTCGAACAGCAGGCGTTCCTTGCCGTGAACCCGCTCGATGTCACGTGCGATCCCGGTGATCACCGTTCGACGCGACCGTGTCTGAAGGCGGTGCAAGATCTCCAGGAGGAGATCAATCAGGTCATCCGTCAGCTTGCGGTGCCGGTCCATGAGATACAGGGCATCGAGGCCAAGGCGCCGCCCCTCGCCATGCCGCCGCATTTCCGAGGCGTTCTCGCCATCGACACGGCGACACAGCATCGCGGTCCAGCCCGGATCAACTCCCGCCAGATGATCCCACGGCAAATCAAGGCTATCGAGAAAGGTCAATCGATCACAGGCGCCGAGAACGTTACCGAGGGTGGCAGCACCCACCTCGCTCTTCATGTGGTGAACCCCGGTGAGGCTTCTGGGCTCCGAGAGACTGCCATCAAGTTCCTCTCGCGTGTCGGCCGGGAGGGAACGGGCAGTCGATTCCAGAAACCCTTCGAGAAAATCGTGCCAGGCGCCCACGAACCAGCCGCACCATGATCTTGTCCGAAGAGACATATACCGAATTGGCCAGACACCATGCGTATCCAGATGCAACCTGCTCCTCTACGGTAGGAGACGAGCCGCGGCATTCCTCGACAATCCAGCTGCGCAGGGCAGAACGATTCCGAGCCGTGGCGCGCCGAACACCGAGATACCGCAGGATAGCAAAACGGTGACGACGCGCGTTGACATGACGAAAGCGAAATTGTCCGGTGGCCGGCACCGTCAGGTCCAGTTGGCGGCCCAGATACTGAACGCCTTCCGGGCAGAGATCGTCACCGCGGGAAGGAAAACGTCCATGTGTCCGGAAGAACCGGAGTTGAAAGGCACCCAGATCCGGCTGTTGAGATTGAAACCCTCAACGAGTTCCATATCGTCGAAATTCAGACTCCAGCATTCCAGAAAGGATCGATCGGACATGTGCGCCTCCCCCAGGCAAAGATGCCCGATCCCAGATCAACGGAAGGGTGCTGTCAATGTTTCTTTCGTACGCGTTCTGTTCTTCAAGATGTCCATATATGCAGCTTCGGTCCGTTTAGGCCATCGAGGAACTGTTTCCGTTCGCGGTGATCGAATTGCGGCGGCTTATCAAAAAACCTCCTGCTCACTGGATGAGAGGATGCGCATTCGTGGCATGGGGATCTCGCGGATTGGTGTCCGGAAAGGACTGTCTATCGAACGTTGAGCAGGCGAAAAATCGCTTAACGTGGGGTAATGGGCTCGAAGCTGCTTATTTGGCCACGAAATGGAAAATGATGTGGACGCCTGATACTGCCAAACAGGATGGCTGCCATGTGACTGAATTCCGAACGTCTGAAACGTCGAATGTTTTGAAAATGCAGGACGTTACTTTCTGAGGTGCGAAACCCCGAGTTCCTGCCACATCCATAAGAAGTCGTAAGGTTCGATTGCCTCGGACCGACGCATCCGTGCCTCACCCGTTTCCAGAACCTTCAGCCAGGCAACGACCTTTTCCTGTCCCTCCGGTGTTTTGGCGGCAACCCGTGGAGATGTGTCATCAAGCATCGGGATGGGTTGATCCAGAGTTTCGCGATAATGCCGGTCGTAGAACTCCTTGATGATCTGATTCTCGACTTCCGGAGGCAGGACGGCCTGCTCATCGGGCGCGGGAATGGCGCGGTGCGTCGCCATGGCCTGCTCCACGGTTTGGTGCACCATGATCGGCTCCGACACCTTTTTGCCCAGAATGTCCTTCAGACGGCTCTTCAGCCTTTTCGCGCGCTCGGCTGAATTGACATTTGCAAAAAGCTTTTGGCCCTTCAATTCGATCTTGGCGAGAGACAGCGTGCCGCTTCCCAGATGCGCCTTGTCGAGAATGCCGCCTGCCCGTTTGGCTCGGGGGTTGGCCTCTTCCCCTGCCAGTGAAACCCAGTTCCAGATTCCTGAGGATGCTGCTTCCATATCGGGTGCAACGTTCAGCAGGTCTCCCAATTGTTTCTGTGTCGTGCCTTTGGCAAATGAACAATGCAACTAAATGAACTCGATTTCATCCTCTTCCGCGTTCATCAGGGCGGGAAGTTCCATGTCATCCGGATCAAACGGGGTTCCCGCCAGCCACACTGCGGAGAACACGGGCGCTGACATTTTCAGGATCATGGCGAGCGACACGCCCCGGATCACTTCCGGGCTGGCATGTTCAACCTGTTTGCCGAGCTTCGCCCTGACTTCGGCCTCAACCTTGTCGCCGCACAAGTTGACCTCGTCGATGACCTTCGCCGACAGTTCCGGCTGGTAAGGCAGCAATCCGCCCGCAATGATATGATGCCGCCGAACCTTGACGACGCGCATCGCAAGATGTTCCCATGGCAGCATTGTCCGGGTGGCGGATCTTTCCGAAACCGGGAACGGATCACCCCCGAGGATCAGGTCGCGCGCCATGAAGGACTCACCCGGTCGGATATCACTGACCTCGAAAATGCTCATCGTGGAATCCCTGATGCCTTTCAAATAGGCCTTGGGAATGGCCTTTTCATTCCAGCCGCGCCGTTTGAGGTATTGGTCAACGACATTGCCATCCCTGGTTTCCCTGCTCAGGAAATCAGTCATGACGATGTCATTCAGTGCTGTTACCCAGTGCGCCCCGATCTTCGCCGCAAGCTCTTCGAACGTGTCGAGATCGTACGCGTCGCAATAGGCATGCAGGTGATCGTCTATCGCCTCCTCGAAGTATCCGGGCCAAGGCCCCCGCACCATCCATTTCACAAGGCCGTCAAATACGGTCGCCGGTATCCTGATGGTCATTTCTTCTCACCTAAGACCTTCGAAACGGCCTGCCGCCGTGCGTGTGTAATGTGCTGTGTGCCTTGGATCGCGATGTCCCAGGTAATTCTGGATCAGGCGAAGATCATGTCCCTTGTTGGCTAGCGCGAAGTCGCAGGAATGCCGAAGCATATGTGGATGGATGTGATCCTGACCCGCGCGTTCCCCTGCTTGCGTGACGATATAGTTCACAGCCTGACGAGTGAGAGGCTGCCGACGTTCAGAGACAAACAACCAGGGCAGAACGTCGTCACGCAAGGCCAGCCAGCGGCGGACCTCGCGCAGTTCGTCGCCTGCCAATGGCTGCTCGACACTGAGACCATTCTTGAGACGTGAGATCCAGAGGCGGGCCTGAGCAAGGTTGGCATCGCTTCGACGCAAGGCAATTGCCTCTGATACACGCAAGCCGTGGCGAAACATCAGCAGAAGCAGCAGGTGGTCCCGAACACCGTGACGACCACGTTTGGCGGCTGCCAGCAACCGATCGATCTCTGTGTCACCCAGAAAATCTCGCGCGCGTTCATGTGCATCAGTGGTCCGGTTTTGCGCTTCTCTTTTTACTATTCGCCGGTTGGGCGGCATTTCCAGAGCCTCTTGTTTTCCTTGATTTACAGGGCAGGCATTCTGGAACTCTGGACAATTCGCACACTTTGTAAAGAGTGTCACGCCGCCATTTTGCCAAGTTAGAGTCGGCTACGCAGATCAAGTTCGAATTTTCCATAGGGATTCTATGGCGGAATCGGTGCCTATGTGCGTTTAGGGCCAGCTTCTTGCAAAATGATAAGCGCGTGGTTACACTTTACATATGATACAAAGCTTCCGCCATAAAGGCCTCAAGCTGTTGTTCGAGAGGGACGACCGGCGGAAGGTACAAACGGACTACGCGGACATGATCACGCGTATTCTCGCGCGTCTCGAAGAAGCGTCGGAGGCGGACGACATGGACCTGCCCGGCTTTCAATTACACCGCCTCAAGGGCGACCTTGGAGGTTTCCGGTCGGTCAAGGTGTCCGGCAACCGGCGCGTCGTCTTCCGCTTTGAGGGTCGTCACGCCAGCGATGTCGATCTGATCGACTATCATTAGAGGGAACGAGCTATGCCGATGAAGAACCCACCGCATCCAGGCCTTTCGGTGCGGCACGACTGCCTGGAGCCCCTGGGGCTGAATGTCACCGAAGCGGCCAGGCACCTCGGCATCAGCCGTAAGCAGCTTTCCGACATTGTTAACGGTCACGCGGGCATTTCACCTGCAATGGCCATTCGGCTCGACAAGGCATTCGGGGGCGGTGCCCACACGTGGCTGCGGCTCCAGACTGCCTACGATCTGGCGCAAGCGATGAAGCATGCTGACGAAGTCAAGATCGAACGAATATCGCCAGCGGCCTGATCCCGCGAAGCGCCGACGTGGCCAGGTCACGCTGCTGTCCGCCGAGTTGATCTCCTCCATTCCCCTCACACCAGCCCGTGTCGCTAACGTCCAGCAATTTTCCTGATGTTCCCTTCCGAATTGGCAATCGTCATCGGCAGAACGAGAGCGATGAGATCCCGCCGTGACTGGCTGCAACGCTTCGGCCTCGACCCGGCCCAATGCGCTGTCCTTCAGGCGCAAGGCGAGTCCATTGAACCCGCGCTCCCAGAGGGAGACTCGATCCTGTTTGACCACAATGGGAAAAGCCACATTTTTGAACGGTCTCTGGAAACCGTTCCTTTCCGGGCCCCAATCCGCGAATGCGCATCCTCTCATCGGGTCTCAGGGCTGAGAGGAACGGAGATGTATCATAAGGACCTAAATTCGTTGATGCACCGATAGATTGTCGCGGGATGGACGTTGAATGTCCTTACGACGGCAGAGATTGACTTGCCGGTGTTGACGAGTTCGAGGACAAGCTTTTTCTGATCGTCTTGAAGCTTCGAAGGCCGCCCGAACGCGACACCGCGGGCCACGGCTGCCTCTTGTCCTTCCTGCGTCCGTGTCAGAATCAGGAATCGCTCGAATTCGGCGATACTGCCGAAGACGGTCATGATCATCTTTCCGGACGGGCTAGCTGTATCGGCCCAGGGCTCGTCAAGCGACTGTATGCAGGCGCTTTTCTCATTCAGCACTTCGGCTGTGCGAAGCATTTCGGCCGTTGAGCGCGCCAGGCGATCGAGCTTGGTGACCACGACCACGTCATCCTTGCGGAGTTGTTCAAGCATGGCCTCGAGCCTGGGGCGCAGTCTTGCGGCTCCGGAAATCTCCTCCTCAAAGAGCATCTCGCAGCAGGCGCCGGCCAGCCTGGACAACTGGTCTTTCAGCGTCTGCTCCCTCGTGGAGACACGCGCATAGCCGATCTTCATGCCGCGGCCTCAAGGGGTGTGCGAATCCAATTGCAGAACGATTCTGTTTCGCTGATATGTTGTGCGACGGATTTTCCCTTTCTTTTCAGTGCGCCACCTCGGTCAGCGGCCTGGACCTCACCTCGTCAGCCAGCCGCCGAAATCCGTGATCCGACTTCCTTTCCATCTTTCCTTCTCCCGAAAACGCCGCCCGCCGGGCGGGCTACCGGGAAAAGGCTACCGGGAAGGAAAGATGGCACAAGACGGGTCAATTTTGGACGCCGATGCCGGGTCAAAATTGGTCGCCGTTTGACACGTGTTGCCTCCGTAAGCCGCCCTGGCTGCTACCAGCCGAAGCGACAACTTGCTGGGTGGGATTTGTACCCACAAGGATGACGCGCCATTCCACGGCGCACGATCCATGGCGGGTTAAGGCCAATAGGGTAGAAACGTGTGCATCATGAATCTGGCCCGGGTGGACTGACCGGGTGCAAGATTTCGGCCCGGTCAATGAACACGAGCTCTGCCGGGGCCATTACCCGGTTACACCCGACATTTCTGACGTCAACGTTTTGACAACACACTTCACGCTCCGCTACAGTGATTATGACCACGGGAGGACGTTTGATATGACACCTACAATCCGCAATCGGTTGTTTTCCGCATCTATCTGTGCTGCAGTTCTTTTTGCGGCCAGCCTGTCCGGATTTTTTGCAACCGCACAAAAGGCCTTGTCCCAGGATACAACGGTCCGCACTCAGGCAGAATTACAGCAACGCATCAGTGAACGAAGCCCGGCGATGCAGGCTTTTGTCAAGGATCTGCCCATTCTTGGCTGGACTCTTTCAAGCGATCAGATTGAAGATCTGCCAAAAGCAATCCGGGACGAATTGGGCAGCGTAGACCAGACCGGCTACACGTCCGAGTATCTGGCAAAGCATCTTGGCAGCATCGTTGCCTTGCAGATGACCGGCAGCGGGCCGGATTTCTACATCATTGGGAAGGATGTGTTTGACTCAAAGTACGAAGTCGTCGCAGTGGAGGACGTGATTGCCAAGAATGCAAAACTCATGGGTCGCCTGGAAAACGTGCCGGATGTCATGGAACTGCTGGAAGCGCGAGACGCATCCCTCGTGGGGGCGTTGAAGACAGTGCCTGTAGACATGATCAGGTTCTCGGATATCGGCTATGGAATTGAAGAGGCGATCACCATTCAGGCACCCTGGGGCGAACAAACCAAGCCTTCTGGTCAAGAGGGATTTCTCGTTTTCGACACTACCGAAAACCAATATTACCTGGTCAATCAAGGTGAAGACGGCAATCCCCTGAGCTACGTCCCGGCACCTTAGAAGGATGCACAGGGAAACTTTCCTGTTGCCATGACCGGAACGCTCCTGGTTGGGACAAGAAACAGAAGTAGGAACTTGACGGGACAGGGGTTCATGAGAACTTCCTGTTGCTTCCCATGAACGTGCACAGAAAGGACAATCAAACGCTTAGCGCAGAGGATTCCACCCCCCTTCCGGAAACGACCCCGACAAGGCAGCTATGAGAATCTTGCGCATCACCTGATCTCCTCCTGGAAATTTGGGCGATGCCGCCTCGCGGTTCGGGCTATTCGCGCTTATCCTCTCTCTGTTCTGGAACAGTACCACTATCCCTATCGCATTAGGGTGCATTGTTTGCTTTCTGGCGGATAAACACCCTGTATTGGTCCGAGATCGATGAATTCAGGCAGGGATTCGTGCTCGAGATTCGCATTCTCGCGCTGCCTGGACCAAAATACACGGAATTTACACGTCAGTCGCACGTCGCTGTTTGACCGGTTACTTTGCATATGCCTTCCTGCCGTCCGTAAAGCGTGTGCTCGTGCATTTAGAATTTCCATCGGTAACTGTGCAGGTGACTGTCGCGTTCAGGTGACAGGTGAATGCGTGCTCCTCGTTGCAATAACCTGCCAAATGCATACCGGTCATACGACGAACAGATACGCCGGGAACCCGGCAGCAGTCTTCGCGCTCAAGCCTCACCTGGTCTGGTGTCCGAAGTACCGCCGCAAGGTATTGACCGGCCAGCCACCGGATCGCAGCTGCCGGGCCACACCCGCGGGCGTGGACCACCAGGTCGATGGCTCCTCCACCGCCCCGGCCCTGAAGGTGATCAAAAAAAACGGATGCCCGTCACACTGAGCACCGAGCCGTCCCGGCGCCAGCGCGAGCGGTCGGTCGGATCCCGGACATAACCCAGAAATGGCGCCACCTCTTCCAGTGGCCGCAATCGAACTGCGTCCGCCAGATCCCGAAGCTCCCGTCGTCCTCTTCCCGCCATCACGCGCCCTCCCGCCGATGTCCGACGAAAAAAACTGCCGGGAAAGGAAGGCGGGAAAAGGCGGGTCAATTTTGGACGCCGATGGTGGGTCAATTTTGGACGCCTATTGACAAGGTTGTCAGCACCTTCCCCCAGCGCCGCCGGCGCGGAAGCTGCGCCGGATCCCGCGATCCCGTCGCTCGGCCACCGACACAACATCTTGTGGTGCCGCAACCAAGAGGATAGGCCTTTCGCCGCCAAATCAGGAGTCATCACATGAACGCAGTATCGACGGACAGCCTCAGCCTTGAAGAGATGGATCGGCAATGCGTCATGCATCCCCTGACAGATCTGAACGCCCATGCCTCGGGCGCCAGCGTCCCGCAGATCATCACCGGCGGCAAGGGCATCCACATCTACGACCAGAACGGCCGCGACCTGATCGACGGGTTTGCCGCGCTTTATTGTGTGAATATCGGCTACGGCCGCACCGAAATCGCCGAGGCGATCTATGAACAGGCCAAGAAGCTCGCCTATTTCCACACCTATCGGGGCACGTCCAACGAGCCGTTGATCCGGCTCTCACACCGCATTCTGTCACTGGCACCAGTGGCTATGAGCAAAGTGTTCTACGGATTGTCCGGCTCAGACGCCAACGAGACCCAGGTCAAGATCGCCTGGCACTACAACAATGTGCTCGGCCGCCCCAGGAAGAAGAAGATCATCTCACGCGAGCGCGCCTATCATGGCTCGACCATCATGTCGGGCAGCCTGACCGGGCTCCCCCGGTTCCACGCCAATTTTGACCTGCCTCTCGACATGGTGCGCCACACGGTGGCGCCGCACCACTATTGGGGCGCCGAGCCAGGGGTGGACGAGGCCGGTTACGCCAAGGCATGTGCCGACGCCCTGGATGCGATGATCGAGAAAGAAAACCCCGACACGGTCGCGGCCTTCATTGCCGAGCCAATGATGGGCACCGGAGGCATCGTGCCACCGCCGGAAGGCTACTGGAGCCACGTCCAGCAAGTGCTGAAGAAGCACGACGTGCTGTTGATCGCCGACGAAGTCGTCACCGGGTTCGGCCGGCTCGGAACGCAATTCGGTTGCGAACATTACAACATCGAGCCGGACCTGATGACTGTCGCCAAGGGCCTGACCAGCGCCTATCTGCCACTGTCAGGCGTCATCGTCGGCAATCGGGTCTGGGAAGTTCTCAAACAGGGCTCGGAGAAATTCGGGCCCTTCTCACACGGCTACACCTACTCGGGACATGCGCTCGGCGCGGCGGCCGCGCTCGCCAACCTCGACGTGATAGCGAATGAAGGCCTCGTCGAGAATGCGGGAAAAACCGGCGGCCTTCTCAATGCCCGCCTGCATGAAGAATTCGACGATCACCCGATGGTCGGCGAAGTGAGAGGCGTTGGCCTGCTGGCTGCCGTCGAGTTCGTTGCCGACAAGCAAAACAAGACGCGTTTCGACGCCGGCCTGACCGTCGGGGCCAAGGTCACGGCGCGCTGCCTGGAGCAGGGGCTAATCGCAAGGGCTATGCCCGGCGGCGACATTCTCGGCTTTGCCCCGCCGCTCTGCATTACTACCGACGAGGTTGAGCGCGTCGTGGAGATCGCCAAGGGGGTGGTGGCCGATATCACCGACGAACTGGTCCGCGACAAGAACTGGAAGGCGGCCTAAGGCGTAGGCCATATGCGGCGCGGTGTGCAGAACGCACAGCTCTAGTAAAATCGCGGGGGGCGCACCGCGGCCGGACCAAACGAGGGTCCGGGTGTCGAACGCTCCAGGTGAAACCGTAAAGCGCTGCAATGGTTCCGCGGCGATGTTGTGTCAGTGTGGGACGCCGTGGAGTACCTGAGAGGCGCCGAGCAACCTGGCCGGCACGCGGAAGCGACCGATCACGTCGGTGAGGCGTTCACGCTCAGTGATCACTTCGGCGGTGTCGCCGCTGACCAGCACGGTTGCCGGCTTGCACTGGGCATTGAAATTGGCGGCGAGAGCTTCGGCGTAGCAGCCGGTGTCGAGCAAGGCGATCAGGTCGCCGCGCACCAGTTCCGGCATCTCGCGGCTGCTGCCCAGAACGTCATGGGTGCAGATTGGCCCGACAATGTCGACGGTCTCCTTCGGCGCGGCCGTTGCCTTGTTGACCGGCACGATGTGGTAGTGGTGGGGAATGGTGATCCACGGTACGTGATTGCCGCTCAGATCGAGGTTCACCCATTTCAAACCCTTTTCCGGCCAGTCCTTAATCGCCCCGACTTGGCCGATCGAGATCCCGGCCGTGCCGGAGATGGCCCGGCCCGGTTCGATCCGAAGCGTGGGCAGTGGGAAGTTCAGTTTTTCGCACTCGTCCTTGACGGCGAGACCGACTTCGCGGCCATACGCCTCGTAGCTTGAGACGCGCTCGTCGTCGACGCCGCCGCGCGGACCGGTCTTTTCCTTGCGCCCGAAGGTCCAGCCGCCGCCGAGATCGATGCAGGGCGCGGCCCAGCCGGTATCGTCGTTGAGCTTGGCGGCCCAGCGCACCATGTCGCGGGCCATCAGCGCGAAGGCGTCCGCTTGATTGTCGAGTCGGCTCAAATGGAAATGCAGCTCGTGTAGAATCAGATCAACGTCGCTGTTCTGGATGCGTTCGACAAGTTCCAACGCCTGATCGTAGGTCACGCCCCATTTTTCGTGGCGGACGATTTCGGGCATGGCGCCATGGTGGACGCCGGTACTGTGATGATCCTTCAGATCGGGCAGTTCCAGCTTGACGCGGATGCCGACATGGGCTTCGCGGTCGAGACGCCTGGCCATCTCTTCGATCATGTCGATCTCGTCCATGGCGTCGATATTGACGCAGACGCCGTTGGCGATGGCGAGTTCGATCTCGGCCGGCTCTTTGTTGCTGCCATTGAGCGCCATCTTGCTCGGATCCGAGCCGGCCAGCAGCGCCAGGTACATCTCGTTGTAGCCGAAGCAGTCCCCGCCAGCGCCTTCCTGGTTCATGATGTGGCGGATTGCCAGGCCGTTATTGCTCTTGTTGGCGAACAGGATTTCGACATCGTCATAGGCTGTGGCAAAGGCATCGCGGAAGCGTCGATAGTTATGGCGAAGCTGGGCCTCGCTCATCACATAGAGCGGGGTGCCGAATCTCTTGGCGAGCTCGGCGCAGTCACAGCCCTCCATCCACAGGTGGCCATTGTCGCCGATGCCGATGAACTCGGAGTAGTTGTAGGTATAGCTCGGGCGGTGCAGTCGAAACTCATTATTGGCGGATGTCGGCATGGGGTTCGCTCCTTTTCTCAGCACTTGATTGATGTCGGACCCGATGGCGGGCTTGTGAGCTCCTCAGGCCTGTTCGTGACCCAAGACCCGATTCAAGCGCCCGAGAGTTGACATCTTCACGCAAGTCCGTCCGGAAATCCGGCTTCGACGCCTTCTGAAATCGCCTTAACGTATTTCGAAGGCCTTTTGGCGGGTGGACTTGATGGTATCGCGACGCCTGGTCCGGTCCATCAGCCGCTCCTCAATCTTCCAGCCCAGCAAAGTCATCGGATATGACAGGATGAAGTAGAGGATGATGATGGTGCCGAAGGAGAGGATAGCCGAATAGCCGAGATTATTGAAGTATTTGCCAGCCTGGGTGAGCTCCAATACACCAACCTGGGAGGCGAGGGACGTGTCCTTGATGAACATCACGAAAAAGGAGAAAGCAGGCGGGATAATCACCTTCCAGGCCTGGGGGAGCAGCACGTAGCGCAGCGCCTGAAGTTCGGTGAAATTCATCGAAATGGCAGTGTGGAGTTGGTTCGCGTGGACGGATTCCAGCCCGGCGCGGACGATCTCGGCGATGAATGCCGTCGAGACGATGACGATGCTGATACAGGCGACCGTAAAGAGTGAGATATCGATGCCAAGCCCTTTCGAGATGAACAGCACAAGGAACAGCAGGACGAGAAAGGGCACCCGTCGGAAAATCTCAACATAGGCGATAATCAGTAGCCGGAAGGGGAGGTAAATCCACCCTTGCGCCCGCCTGATCAGATCGACAATAAATCCGAGGATGAAGCCGATTCCGCAGCCGACTACGGCCAGAAACAGCGTGATCATCATCGCCCGGAAGAAGTAGCCGGCATTCGCCCAGGTCATGAAACGCGGCAACTGCTCGAAAAACAGATCGAACATCAGAATACCTTTATTTTGACGCGGAACACGTTACGGCCGATGATGACAAGGATGGCACTCGCGATGACGGTGATGACGACGTAGAACGCCGCGGCGATCAGGTAGATTTCGATCGAGCGGAAGCTCTCGGCGGCCGCGATGAAGGCGCGCCCCGTCAGTTCCTCGACGCCGAAAATGCCGGCGATGGAGGTGCCGAGGATGATCCAGATGTAATAGCTGGAAAGAGGCGCGAACAGCACCCGGGCAATATGCGGCACAATTACGTATCTGAGCCGCTGCAGAAGGCCGAAGCCCATGGCTGTGGCCGCTTCGAGTTCGGCCTGGCGCACCGAAACGAACCCGCCGCGCATGATCTCGGTCATGTAGGCCCCGGCATTCAGCGCGATATTGAGAAGCACCGTCTGGTAAGGCGTCAGCAGAATTCCGAATTCCGGCAGGCCGTAGAAAATGAAGAAGGCCGTGACCAAGCCCGGGGTGTTGGTGAAGAAGATCACGTAGACGTTGATCAGTTTCTTGACAAGCGGACTTCCATAAGTCTTTCCCATGGCGCCGAAAAGTCCGATCGTCGCGCCGCTCCAGAAGCCGAGAAAGGAAAGGTGGAGGGTTACGAGCGCGCCCGCCAGGAGATCGGGCACGAAGAGAATAGCCTCTCCCCATTGGAACGTATAGTTCATGGGCGGCCCGTCGTATTCATGGCCAGCGCTGACCGGGAGAGCGCAACATTTGGGCTCGGACTGGCCGGTGCCGAACCCTCGATGATTTGATCCATGGCACCTTTCCTTTAAATTGCGCCGTTTTCCGGCGACAACGCAGGTTTGCAGGTTTTTGGGACACCGTCGATTGGCGCTTCGCAGATCAGGTCGTGACAGGACCCATCCCGATTGCAGCCCCAGTGATCGCGCTCGCGTCGGCGAGAAACACCGCCGCATCCGCAACTTCGTCCGGCTCTATCAAACCTTCGATGGCCCCCGAGTCCCTCGCGCCGTTCCTGCACGGACCCGCCTTTGCGTCCCCCCCCACCGCGGCGCGGGCCGCCATCCGCACCAGTAGAGTCTCAGTTCGGATCGCGGAAGGGCACAAGGCGTTCACCCGGATCTTGTAAGGGCCAAGTTCGGCGGCCGTGGCCTCGGTGAAGCCGACGACCGCGAACTTGCTGGCCGAATAGGCAGCCTGCAGCGCGATGCCGCGAAGGCCGACCCGGGAAGCGATATTGATGATGGAGCCGCCCTTTCTCTTAAGCAGCGGCACCGCCTGGCGGGTGCAGAGCATGACGCCGCCGAGGTTCAGGGCGAACAATCGGTCCCAATCGGCGGTGGGGATGTCCTCAATCCTGTTCCAGGGGAGCACGCCTCCGGCATTGTTGACCAGCACATCGAGCCGCCCGAAGTTTTCAGCGCAGGTCTCGAAAAGCGCGGCCACGTCCGGCTCCCGTGTAACGTCAGCAGCGACGGCGAGACCACCGATGCTGTCGACGACCTCGCGGCAACGTTGCAGATTACGTCCTGCGACGACAACAAGGTATCCTCGGGCCGCGAACTTCCGGGCCGTGGCCTCACCAAGACCAAACCCGCCGCCGGTGACCATTGCCACTTTCACGTCCGATGCCATCCTCATGCGATGCAATTCTACGCCCGTGCCTTTTTGTCTGCACCATCGCGCCCGTTCCGCCTGCTGCCCTCGGTGCAGGCCCAGCCTCCTATAACAGGGCTGTGATTTGAACGCTACAGTCGAGGGTGGCGAAAACAGTTTCAGCGACGAGCCCGACCCCCCCCCCCTGCGTCGGAGCAGGCGTCGCGTGCCTGCCGTTCAGGCTCTATCCGATCATCATGGTGCCGATTGTCCTGGCGATGGTCGATTCCACCAATATCTTCGCCGCGCTGCCGACCATTGCTGCCGATTTGGGTGATGGTCGCCTATCTTGTGGCATCGACGAACGCGGCCCCGGATTACGGGCGCCAGTGTGACCATTTCGGGCGGCGGAAGCTGATGTCCTTCAAGCTGGCCATATTCATGGTCTCGTTGGTGCTGTGCGCGATGGCGTCCGGTTTGACCATACTGGTGTTTTCGCGGGTTCTGCACGGGTCCGGCGGTGGCGGGCTGATGACGCTCTTCCAGGCGCATGTCGGCGAGGTTGTCCGGCCAGGAGATCGCGGTCGCAGGCAGGAGTATCTGGCAACTGTGGCGATATCGTCGAACACGTCCGGGACGGTCGCGGGCACGTTCCTCACCCAAAAAACTGACTGGCGGTCGGTTCCTCACGACATTCCCATCGCCATTGTCGCCGAGCTCATCTGGATGAAACTGGCAACCCCGCCCGGTACCGGATTGAGCGCTGCATTTCGATTTCTTCTGGTTGGTATTTCTCGCGACTTTCGCCACGCCAAAACCACTACTACAGCAGCAGATTCGCGCGCTGCCTTCCGCCAATGTCGTGGTCGTCTTCGGGCCGCTGGCCCTGTTTCTCAACAGCCCGTTAAAGCGTGCCTCTCAAGGGTGGACACCGGTGTTGGAGAAAAGACAAAAAAGTACAGTGAATCCTATTTGACGCAACATGCTTCAGGTCTTCGTTGCCTCGACGGCTGCAGTGAGGGCCGGCATGAGGTCGTGGCAATCGCCAACGATGCCGAAGCGGGAAAAGGCGTAGATCGGAGCATCCGCATCGCTGTTGATGGCGACGATGGCCTTGGAGTTGGCGCAGCCGGCAATGTGGTGGACAGCGCCGGAGATGCCGATGGCGAAGTAGAGCTCGGGTGCGACGGTCCGCCCGGAGGTGCCGATCTGCAGGCCGGGTGCACACCAGCCGAGGTCGCAGGCGAGGCGACTGGCGCCGACCGCGCCGCCGAGTGCGCTCGCCAGTTCCCCGGCCTTGCGAAATCCGTCCGGGCCCTTCATCCCGCCACCGCCGGCGACAATGATATTCGCCGTTTCGAGCGCAGCGGAGGTGTTCGCGTCGCGGACCCGCTCGACGATACGGGTGCGGATGGCATTAGCATCGAGAACGGAATTCTGATCGACGATCTCGCCGGATCGTGCCGGGTCGGGGGGCAATGCCTCTTGGGACTTTGGCAGGATAGTTGCCACTACGGTCGCCGTCCGGAATGACGAAACCTCGCGGGCCTTGCCGCCGAAGCAGTTGCGGGTGAACATCAGTTTGCCATCCTTGGCGGCGACCTCGATACAAGCTGTGGTCACGGCCGATTCCAGCCGGAAGGCCAGCCGGGGCGCCAAATCCAGACCGACGATCGAATGGCCGGAAAGAACGAGCGCCGGTGCCAGTTTGCGGGCCGTTTTGGCAATGTCGGGGAGCCAGGCGTCGGCCTGGTAGTTGCCGAGGGCTGGATGATCGATCCGCACAACCCGGTCGGCGCCACGGCTCGGCAAGTCCTTGCCGGCCTCTCCAAGTCCGGTGCCGAGCACCATTGCGGTCACATCATGGCCCTGCTCATCGCCGAGACGGCGCGCCAGGCCAAGGATCTCGTAGCCGAGCGGCGCAGCAACGCCGGCTTCGGTCTCGATGATGACCAGTATCCCCGAAGCACTCATGAGCCGGTGCTCCCGGTTGGGGTGCGGCCGACCTCGCTCATCAAAGCAATTTCTCCTCTTGCAGACGGGCGATGAGGGCTGATGCCACCACCGCCGGTGTCTCGCCGGTGATGTATTCGCATTTCACATCGCTGACAGGGATGTAGAGGCGTTCGGGCACGGCCCGCAGGCCTTGTTCGCCGATCTCGCCGGCCGCGAGACCGATGTCGCTCGCGGTCCAGATCGTAATCGGCTTGCGGGCGGCGCGCATGGTTTCGCGCAGGCTTGCGTTGCGGGGG
This sequence comes from Paracoccaceae bacterium, assembly GCA_963664045.2. Taxonomy (GTDB): domain Bacteria; phylum Pseudomonadota; class Alphaproteobacteria; order Rhodobacterales; family Rhodobacteraceae; genus JAPPHA01. Next base: position 727,096 of record CAXXGT010000014.1, read on the forward strand.
GTGCCCATCTCATGGGCGACCGTGACCACGGCCGGCAATGGTGCTTCGACAATCTCGACAACGTCGACGACGGCGCGGCGAACGCGTACTGTCCGGTCGTCAATCTCGATGGAAGCTGCGAGGGTGATAGCCGGCATGTCCAGTAATTCGGCGATGCCGCCGCCGACGACACCGGAATCCCAGTCGGCAGCCTGACGCCCGGTCAGCACCAGATCGACATCGCCGATCCTGGCGATGGCCGCGGCGAGAGTCCGTGCCGTGGTGAAGCTGTCGGCGATCTCGAACAGCGGATCGGTCAGCAAGTAGGCTTCGTCGGCGCCGAGAGCGTGGCCCTCCTTAATGATTATCCGGCTCGAGTCCGGGCCCATGCAGAGGAGGGTAATCTTGACCTCGCCGAGCGTATCGCGAATTCGCAAGGCGCCTTCGATGGCCTGCTTGTCGAAAGGATTCATCAGCGTTCGGACCCCGGAGTGCGGGGCGGGGACCTTTGTCTCCTCGTCGACGTCGAACAGGGCAGTGGGGACATCCGGATCGATGATCCCCTTGATACAGACAAGAATATGCATATCGGCGGCTACTCGACGACCACGTCTTCAGGCACGATGCCGTCGAAGTGCTTGTACATGAAATTCCACTCGGTATGGGGTTGCTTGCGGCCGGTTTCGTCGGTGGCGCGCGCCATAATCCGGTACTTGCCCACTGACTCGACTTTCCAAAGATAAGACCAGCGCTTCCACAGCCATTTGTCGGGCGAGTCCTCGACATGGGCGTCGTTCCAGCTCTCGCCGCCATCGGTGCTGACCTCAACGCGACCAATTGCGCCTTCGCCGCTCCAGGCGAGACCACGAATGACGTTGGTGCCCTTCTTGAGTGGCTCGGTTTCGTCGCGCGGTTCGGTGATGACGCTCTTGACCCCGAGGGCAGTCATCATCTCCTTGTTGGGATCGTCCGGCGAGAGGCCCGACACGAAATAATGGGTCTGGTGATAGCAATCGGGCATGTGGTCCATGACTTCGATCTTGTGGAGCCATTTGACCCACCAGTTGCCGGCCCAGCCGGGGACGACCAGGCGGAGCGGGGCACCGTGGACATGGCGCAGATTCTCGCCATTGTGAGCCCAGGCGAGGATCGTTTGCGGATGTAGGGCCTTTTCCAGCGGCAGACCCTTGTCGTAATTGATAATGCCGGGATCGAACACATCGAAATCGGTGCGCTGGGCCGAGCGGTAGACGGTGGTCGGATCGGGGCGGCCTTCGTCCCAGCCTTCGAAGCGGATGGCAACGACGTTGTCCTTTAGACCGGCACGCTGCAGCACTTCGACGAGGGGCACGCCGGTCCACTCGCCGCCGCTGACATGGCCGGTGCTGGGGATGGCATTGAACAAAGCATCGGCATCGGGTTCTTCTTCGCGCCGGGTGCCATCGCTGTGTTTCCAATGGGTCCGTTCGGCCTCGGAAACCTCGAGCGAGGGCTTGGCGCGATTGCTTCCTTCGCGCAGATAGGCGAAGAAGTCGGCATCATTGCCAGCGCATTCGATGACTGCGCGTACGGTGCGACCGGGCAGCATCTTAATCTGGTCGAGGGTGTAGTCGCGAGGGGTTTCGACTTCGCCGAAAATTGAAAACTGATAGTCGTCGGGATGCATCGGTTCGGGCATTTGGAGCTGGGCCACGATGTGGGTGGCGTCGGTCGGGGTGATCAACCCCTCTTGCTCGAGGATCGGGGTGCGGGCGGAAACGACTCGTCCTTCGGAGTCCTTGAATACCTCGGGGCGCGGACGCTTGCGGTCCGGCCAACCAAGGATCCACTCGCCTTCGACTTCCTTCTTCGGCATCTTCGATTTCATCCCCATGACAAATTCGGCAATCGTTCCGTCGATATCCCACGCGTCACCGCTCCGTTGAAGGGTAACTTCATCGGCGACGGACGGTTCCGGTTCTGATCAGATCATGTGCAATATGCTAACCCAAGGCTAAAGGCGATTCCATCCCCGACGACCCTCGTTGCTCCGTCAGAAACCGACGGTGAGGACACGGCCGGCCTGTCGTCGGCTTTCCACCCATGCAAGCATGTTTCAGGGCAAATCTGTTCCAACCGCGCGCCATGTTCCGACGTGTTTCCGCGGCACCTCCGGACCCTTTCGTTGCGATTCAAGGCCTGCGCTTGGTTGTCCGGGACAACCTGATCGGTGTTTCGGAGCATGGATTCATGGCTTGGCGGGCAACTGGGCATCGTCCGGGGAGACTTGATCGCCTCGGTGTTTTCCGGAGGGCGGCAACTGCGGCGATGAAGGCTCTTTCAGGCGGCGGTTGTCAGCGGCCGCGTGGTCCCGGTCATCCCGAGCAGGTCGAGCTCTCGCCACGGCCTTCTGGCCATGGCGCACATCGTCCCCGCGACCTCCTTTCCGCGCTGCTGCATGAGGCCGATGGTGATGCGCCGGAACAGTATCGTTTTCGCCGGCCTGTGGCCGGTGCGGATCCGGCTGCGGTCCTCGTCGAAACTCCAGCCCGGAATGTGATGTGCCACCTCGATGCGCCGTTGCCCGCGGTTGACCCCAGACATGTGCTTCGGCGAGGCACCTCCGGGCTTCTGGCTTGTAACCCCGAAAACGGTCTCGACGCGCTTCTCGCCGGTCGTGGCCTCGGAGACCTCCCTGCGGACGGCGAGGACCTGCCCGGCGCCGGTGAACTTCACGTAGTCATTGATCTCGGTGGATGCCGGATCGATCTCCGCTCGAGGCGGCCGTGTTCGAGCTTCCCGCTTTCCTGGACGAAACCGGGGACGCAGCTCTCCTTGCCATCGGCCATCAGGAGGCTATGTCGTCCTGCAGCGGCTTCTGAATTCCCTTTACCGTGAAAAGGCGGTCCGCGCGGCGTTTCAGAAGATGGTCGGCAAGGGTATCGAGAAGCGGAATGACCGCGCCCATCTCGTTTGTCCGCTTTTCATCCTGGTTTGCATCAGCTCTCATGCCGACCTTTTTCCCGTGGTTGGCTCCTGGACCGTAGCCCACGATGCCGAGCACGTGGGTCTAGCGTCCGTCGTCGTCCACGGCACCGCGCATCGTTCATCCGTCGATCGCGAGCCTTCCGTCCGTCCCGCCATTGGTTGCGGTCCATTTCCAAAGGACGTCATCGTGACCATACGGGTCGACCCGGATGGACACGCCGCTGATCACCGTCCGGCTTGGCGGGATGCGGGTCATGTTCCGGAAGCATACGCCGAATGGCGCCTGTACCTAGGGCGAGAGGTCGTTCACCCATTCGCTGATCGCCTTGTAGTCGCGGGCGCCGGCCACTGTCGCCCCCCGGGGGAGGCCAAGGACCGGGGGCAGTGGCGTCGGCCCGCCCGTCGCCAGGGGTCGTTGATGCCTGTGAAGACCTCCGGCATGGACATCATCTGTTCCTTGCTGCGGGCCACCTCGGGATCTCTTTGCTGAAGGCCGGTTTCGAGATGGGCGTTCCGCTGCCGGGCCAGCGCGTCTCGCACGAAAGTCAGAAAGAACACGCGCTGCGGCTCGGCATGCTTCCGTTAGCCGTTCCCGGCTCGACCGAAGCCCCAGGTGAGCCGGGCCTCGGTCCAGCCGGCGGCACGGTAGACCGGGCCCCGGAAGCGCGCCGGATCCGCGAAGGTCTCCGGAGCAGGATCTCGTGTCCGAAGCGAGCCGGCCAGTCGTGGGTCTCAAAACACGCTACATTTGAGTCTGTTCATAACTTGATCATGTCGAATTCCTTGAGGGCGCAGTATATCGGGTTGCCACTCGCTTGTAGACGCAGCCTTGCCAGAGCAAGGTGGTATCAGCCAGTGGCGTAGGGGTTCATACTACTATGTCATGAACCGGGCGCACCGTGTATGTCGCCTTCCAGTCCGGCCCTACCCTGTCTGCTGCCAACACCAGCACCCGCGAGGCCAGCCCTTGCTCCCGGACGCCGGGCAGTACCGGAAAGCGCTGGTTTTGATCGGAAGCGAAAGGTTGGCCACCCGCGCATTGGCCAACCGGCCAAAGAACCCGTCGCGCGCCTCCTGGTGCCAGCTCGCTGCATTGAAGCCGACGCCGCCATGAACCGACGCACACACCCAGTTGCGCAGCTCGCCCCCCGGCGCACCAATGGCATTTTCTTAGACATTCGGCATTTTTGTTCTGTCGTGCGTGGTGACGCACCACCCTGATTCAAGGTTGGTTTTGTTGTTCCTGGCGATTTCGTGTTTTGTGGGTTGACACGATTTCCCTTCCATGGCATGTTATGTCTGGATTGGACCGCCCTGTCGGGAGCTTGCAGCCATGGACCCGCGAATCACTGCCCTCAAGTCCACCACCTTTCTGGGCCGGCGCTTCACACGGCGCCAGATCGCCGACATCCAGGAAACGGTTGAACTGTTCCCGAACGACAGCCGCAACGAACTGTCCATGACCATCTGCGAGCACCTGAACTGGACCACGCCGAAAGGCGACTACCGGATTTCTGCCGGCCTGCGGCTTCTCGAGCACCTGGAGGAGTGCGGGATCCTGAGCCTGCCTGCGTCGCGCAACCCGGTGGCGAAGACGCGCAAGCCGATCGTCCATGTGCGGGCATCCGACCCGCAACCGGAGATTGCCTGTGGTCTTGGTGCCCTGGAGCCGCTGGTGCTTGAGGAGGCGACATCGCCGGAGGATGTCGCTCTCTGGAACGCGTTCGTGGACCGTTACCACTACCTCGGATGTCCGCGGCCCTTTGGCCCGCACATCCGCTGGTTCGTCCGTGACGGCCACGGACGGTGTCTCGCGGTTCTGCTGTTCGAGGCGGCGGCACGGATGCTGCCGGCCCGGGACGCGTGGATCGGGTGGAGCGAGACCGAGCGTGAGCGCCGGTTGCACCTTGCGCTCTCGAACAGTCGATTCCTCGTGTTGCCATGGGTTCGCGTCGAAAATCTGGCGTCGAAAGTGTTGTCGATGGCGTTGCGCCGATTGCCCGACTGCTGGCAGGAGCGGCACTCCTGCCGTCCGGTGGTCGTCGAGACCTTCATCGATCCGACCCGTTTCGACGGCGCCTGCTACAGGGCCGCCAACTGGCAGCAGATCGGCATGACGGCCGGGAAGCGCAGCGGACGCGGCGCCAAGCCGGCCAAGCAGGTCCTGGTCAGGGTGCTGGATCCGGAGTTCCGCGAGATCCTGAAGGGAGAGAACACGCCCCGCTCACAGCCGAAGCGCCGCAGCAGGCCTCCCGCCTCTGCGGCCGACGACCTCTTCATCGCGATGTGGTCCCGGATCGTCGACGCGGCCACCGACATCGCCGCCCGCCACGACCGGGAATGGATGCAGAGGCGACGGGTGCTGAACAGCCTGATCGTCATGCTGTTCGTGTTCCGCCTGGTGCTGGCGCGCGGACAGAAGGGCTACGCCACCGTGACAGCGGAACTGTGGGACCAGTGCCGACGCTCCGGCATCGCGCTGCCGCAGCCGAAACCGGTCGCCGCCTCCTCGATCTGCAAGGCCCGCGCCCGCGTGCACGAGGACCTGTTCCGGGACCTGCACCGCGAGATCCTCTCACACGACACAGACAACCAACCCTGGAACCAACACCGCACCTTCGCCGTCGACGGCTCCAAGCTCAACCTGCCGCGCCCGCTCGTCGAAGCCGGATACCAGACCCCCAATCCCGATGCATGGTACCCCCAGGGGCTGCTGTCCTGCCTCTACAAGCTCGACAACCGCATGCCGGTCGACTTCATCCTCTCTCCCGATACCAACGAGCGCACCGCCGCGCTCACCCATCTCGGCGCCCTCTCACCCGGCGATGTCGTGGTCCTCGACCGGGGATACTTCTCCTTCGTCATGCTCCACGCCATGACCGCACGCGGCCTGCATCCGGTGTTCCGCATCCCGCGAAACACCGTCACCGCCTTCGACGCCTTCCGCGACGGAGACCGCGACGATGCCCGCATCAGGATCACACCGGGAAAGGACGCCCTGCGGAAGCTGCGGGCCGCAGGCTTCGCAACCCCGGCCTCCCCGGTCGTCCTGCGCCTGGTCCGCTACGACATCAAAGGCGAACGATACGTGCTCGCCACAACCCTCACCGACACGGAGCGCTACAGTATCGCCGACCTTTCCGACCTCTACCATGGTCGCTGGTCGATCGAGGAGCTGTACAAGACATCCAAACATGTCATCGAGGTGGACGAATTCCACGGCAAGACCGAACGCGGCGTCCGTCAGGAACTCTACGCCCATTTCAACCTCATCGCCATGGCACGCCTGTTCTCCAACCGGGGCGACAGCCTGCTCGACGACATGCACGAAAGCGACAGGCCGAAGATGAAGACGAACTTCTCCAACGCACTGGCCATGCTCGCCGTCAACCTCGAGGAGATGATCCTGGCGCACACGGCAGCCCTGGCCGACACCGTCGGGCGCATGGCGGACTCCATCCTCGCAGTGAGGGCACGGTTGCGGCCCGGACGGTCATTCCCGCGCCGCTCACGAAAACCCGTCGGAAAGTGGAGCCGGAAGCGACAGAAGACCGCGTGATCACGGACTGATCCGGACCGGAGAGGGGCAAGGTGGCCCCGGAACAGCCATGCAATCTAAAGGAAATGACGCCGAATCGTTAAAGAAATGCCATTGCCCGGCGCACGGGCTCAGCCTTGCGGGTGATGCGTTGCCATCATCGACTCCCAAAGGCGTATCTCAACATCCACCGAGACCTCGGCCAGCGTGACCGAGCCCAGATCGGCAAACCGAAACCGCAGCGAACGGTCCGTATAGTCCGTGACCCACCCGGCGGCGCAACGTCCAGAGCCGAGCCACGTCCGCACCTCCGGCAGCGCATTGCGCTCCGAGCCGAGACATTACGCACCTCCAGCACGGATCCAGCCTTCCAGGCCGCAAAGATCACGGGCAAGCAAATTCCGCGTGCGACCCTCTTCGGTAACCGCATCGCAGAACCAACTGATGGTCTCAGCCCGAAACTGATGGAGACCAACATGCATGCCTGGCCTTGTAACCGGAATTGCATCACCGAGTCAGCTGCGGGCCGTAGTGAGGCCCCGGACCAAGCGGCATGAGCACAGCGCGAACGCCCACGAGCCGAGGTTGTGCGGACCTCCCGGCAGAATGAGGAAACGGGAATTGTTGCTCACCAGGTGCAGGCGGTGGAACTGCACGCCATGGTCCCGCCCATGGCCGGCTGTGGGCCGAGGAAATGGTGCTCCTGCATCAGGCTCCGGACGCAGGCCACCTCCCTTCCGCAACGGTGCGGGCAGACACCTCCGCCAGATCCTTCGCGCCGCTCCCTTCGCTGATTCGCCGCAAATCAGGTGTGGTACGGTTCGAATCGGATGTCCGGAAACAGGGTTAATCCATTGTCACGACAGAATAATCCTTGCTGAACTTGAACCGGGTCCGCCCCGAAGAACGTCTATGACGCCTTGACAATCGACCTCCATGGTGCTGTTATTAAAGGACTGAATCCACAAAAAAAGGTGCTCTACTGCTACGATTGAGCCCTTTCAATCGGGAGAGTTAAGATGATTAGAAGATTAACGGCTGCTTTTGTTGCAATAGTCGCCATATTCGCCCTGTCCAACGTGGCACAAGCCAGATCACTTGATGACATAATTAAATCAGGCGTGCTCAAAGTTGCCGTTCATCCAAACCTTCCACCGCTGAGTTCGAGAAACACGGACCAGGAGTGGGAAGGCTTTGATATCGATATTGGAAAATTGCTGGCAGAGAAGCTTGGCGTAGAAGCCGAATTCGTGCCGACAGAAACGCCAGCACGCGTACCAAACATCGTATCCGGTATCGTCGACATTTCACTGGGCGGTTTGACGCGAAATTCGCGCCGCATGAAGGTGATCGACTATACGTTCCCACTCCACACCGAGAATATGGCGGTCCTTCTGACCGACAAAGTCGAGGGCATAAATTCTTGGAAAGATCTCAACAAGGAAGACATTACGCTCGTCGGCTGCCGCGGGTGCACACCGGCGAAGTTCGTCGAGGAAAACCTTCCGAAGGCCGAGCAGCTCCTGGTTGAGGGTGCCGCCGACATGGTGCGGACTGTCGCTCAGGGCCGCGCGGACGGTCTCGTCGCCAATCTTGACTTCTATCCCGTGCTGATGAGCAACTACCCGGACGTGAACTGGGTCATCCTGCCGGACATCATCAAGACTGCCTATAACGGTATCGGTCTGGAGAAGGGCAATCGTGGCCTGCAGACTTGGCTGAATCAGGCGCTCTGGGAGATCCAGAATGAAGGGCTGCATGACCAGCTCTGGGAGAAGCACTACGGCATCCCGATGATCGTCAAGGTTGTGCCGCAGCCTTATTTCTGATGATCGGCTTGCAATAACGGCTCGGGCCATTTGGCGTTTGTCGCGCCGGTGGCCCACGCATCGTTTAGAGCGATATTTTCATTCACTTGGTCTGGCGTGAGGTGCCTATGTTGAACTGGAAACGTGCGTCCGTCGTCGGCGCGGCCTTTGCACTGACTTTTGTCGTTGGCACGACAACAATCTCTACGGCGGAGGAAGGCAATGAGGTGTTCGAACGTCTTTCCGAAAACGTCAAGGCGATCGTCCTCGAAACCAACAAGCAACTGGGTGATCTGGACCTGATTTGCGAAATGGAGAGGGCCGAGAGATTCTCGGAATTCAACCGCATCATCGCGGATCTCAGGGCGAGCGGGAAGCTCACGGGCGTCGCCTTCTACAGTCTCGATGTCGGCAATTACTACAACAGGCGCTGCCGGGATCGCGACTAGAGTCAGTCACGCTCGGACAGCCTTGGCCCGCGCCCTGCCATCCGGTTGTGGTCGCGAATTTGCCTCAATTTTGCAACTCTTGCCGGTCACCCGCGGAAATGCCTTCTGAGCGCGACCAGGCGAGGGAGCGGATCGGGGCCGTCAGACTATAAGAACGAACGCCCGAATACGCCCAATCGTCTTTCGAGTCGATCAAGCGCTGCCAATAATCTCTGGTTTGTCACGGATTGGGGCGGCGTACCGCTTCCCCCTCAGTCCGACCTGCTCTCCAGAGACATTCAGCCATAGGGGCTGGTCTTCATGCGGCTTCCGAGAACCGGCCAATGGTGAAGGGACTAAGGTCGAAGGAGGGCACCTTGCCAGCGATCTGTTCGGCCACGAGTCGGGCGCAGACCGGGCCGAGGGTGAAACCCGCATCGGACGGGATCGAGTTGAAGAATCCGGGGACGCTCGGAACTTCCCCGAGGACCGGCATGCCGTCGCTGATAATGTTGATGCCGGCCCAACTGCGGAGCATGCGGAGCCGGCCGAGGCCGGGCACCAACTGAACTGCGGTAAAGAGATTCCCGGCGATGCTGTTGCGCACGACGGTCGGCTGCTGATGGGTCTGGTGGATGCGCCCCTGCCAGCCACCGCCGATGATCACATTACCATTGGCAACCTGCTTTAGGGTCAGGATCTTCTGGGCATGATAGACGAGGTGGCCAACGGTTCCGGCTGGCGCGGATTCGGTGATGTGGGTCTGCACGCATTTCTGGCTCACGGGCAGCCTTACACCGACCAGGTCTGCGATCGTGGCGGAGAATGCGCCGGCGGCATTGACGACGCGCCGGCAACGGATGGGCCCGGACGTCGTTTCGGCGAGAAATCCACCGTTCTCAGGATTGAGGGCGATGAGCCGGCGGTGGCGCAGGATGCGTGCGCTGGCGCGCTCGGCGCCGCGGGCCAGGGCCGGAACCGCCCAAACGGGGTTGAGCTTTCCTTCGTCCGGGCAGAACTCACCGCCAACGACCCGATCCGAAATGTAGGGTGCCAGCTCGCGGACCTCGGACCCGGTGAGCATCTCGACATCGAGCCCCTCAGTGCGTTCCAGCGATATCTTGGCTTCAAGAAAGCGCATCTGCTCGTCGGTTTCGGCAACCATCAGGCCGCCGCAGCGGCTCAACTCGATGTCGCAGTCGAGCTCGCGGCCGAGTTCGTGCCAGGTTTCGATTGCCTTGAGGAACAGCGGCAGCACCCTTTGCCGACCTCGCCGTTCAGCCAGGCTGGCGCGGAGAAACGAGAAAGCCATCAATTGCAGGTGCAGGCTGCCGGCATTGCGGCCGGAGGCGGCAGTGTTGATTTCGTCGCGGTCGATAACCAGGACATCGATGCCCTCGCGGGCGAGGTAGTAGGCCATCGAACAGCCAGAGACGCCGCCGCCGATGACGAGGACATCGGTCTCTGTCGGTGGCGCTCCGAGGCTATCAGTCATGCTGTCGGCTACGGCGCATCGCGAAAAGGAGCTAGGCCACGGCCGCGCGCCCCTGTGTCGGCGCGATGGGGGTCAATGCGTCCACAATGGCCGCCCAGCCGCTCAAGCCAGTTTGGCGATTTTTCCCTCGAGGACACCAGCGTCGATCAGGATGTTGCGCAAATTGTTCTCTTCGGCCTGGGTCAGCGGCAGGACATGCTCGCGGGGCAGTCCGCCGGGGATCCCGATCATCTTCATCGCCGCCTTGATCGCCGCCGGCGGCTTGCCGACCGACCACATCAGCGCATCGCTTACTGCGCCATAGCGGTAGTGGACCCCCATGCGCTCCTCCGGTGTCATCTCGTGCACGCCAAAAAACATGTCCCGAGCGTGTATGCCGAACAGCTCCGGGCCTGTGCCGACGAAGCCGCCTGAGCCGAGCAGCAGTGCCGGAATGAGGGTGTCCTTGTGCCCGTAGAGCACCGGGACCCGGCTTCCCACTTCGACGATCATCCGCTTGATGTGATCGAAGTCCGTCGGCACATCCTTGATGATCTCGGCAGGCGCGACATCGCAGATGCGGCGCATGGTCTCCGGACCGATGCTGAAGTGCGAGAGGTGCGACATGTTGTAGATCATCATCGGCAGCGGCACGGCCTTGCCGACCGTCTCGAACCGCCGGACGACCTCGCTCTCGGTCATATCATAGATCTGTGCCTGGCCCAGGGCGATGCCGTAGCCGCCATTTTCTGCCACGATCTCAGCGCGCGCGAGGCATTCGGCGAGCGGTGTCCGCGTCACGCTGACATAGTAGGGCATGCGGTCGCCGAGAGTCGCGTTGGCGACCTCCGTGATCTGGCCGAGTTCGCTGTCGCTGATCGCGTAACCCTCCCCATTGCAACCGGCGATCAGCAGGCTGCCGGCACGCACAACCTCCAGATGATAGCGCAGGACCGCCGCAAAATCGTCGAGTAGCAGTTCGCCGTCCGGCCCGAAGGGCGTGACCGCCGCCGGGCAGTGGATCTGCCCGCGCAGCTTGGACTGGCTGTAAGTCTTATTGTTCAAAGTGCATCTCCATTTGTCTTTTTGTCGTATGCCAGCCCGGTTGGCTGGCGATCCAGGAACTTGTTACACCAGATGGTGGGGAAGAGTTCGCAATCGGGCAGCTGGCCATCGGATAGGCCGGGGTCCCTGATCATCTGCAGCATCTTCCTCTTGCGATGGAAGCGGACATCGTCGCCGAGCCAGCGGGTCGAGAGCGCGCGGCGTCGGCCGTCCGTCAGGTTCGGAGGGGCGTAGTGCAGGGTCATCGCCGCGAAGATCAGCACGTCGCCCGGTTCGAGCCGCCAGCGCAGGATGTCATATTTGTCCCGGTTGGCCTCGATATCCGGCTGCGGCGGGGCGGCGTCGATCGCTTCGGCGCTGTCGTCGTCGATTTCCTTGGGCTGACCGTCGCGATTGCCGAACAGCGCCACGCGGGACATCGGGTGATCGTACCATTCATGGGATCCACTGACGAATTCCAGCGCCCCATTGGTTTCGTCGACGACGTCCAGAGGCGCCCAGACGCTGCATATCTGTTTGCCCTCGAACGGCCAGAAATTGCAGTCCTGATGCCAGTCGGTTTCGGCCTTGGTGCCAGGCTCCTTGACCAGCAGATGGTCGTAGAAGAGGTTGACCTTGGATGACTGCATCAGGTGCCCGGCGGCGGCGGCGACAGGGGTGTTGAAGACGTAATTCCTGAATTCCGGATCAACGGTCCAGAGGAACTTCTCGCTGAAGAAGCTGAAGGGTTGGTCCGGCGAGTAGCTTTCGCGCATCGGTCCGGGGTTTTCCGTGATGTGATCTACGGCGCGACCCATCCTTTCGATCCATTCCGCATCCAGCAGGCCGCGAATGCAAATTGCGCCTTGGTTCTGGTAGGCCTCTACGTCCTTTTCCGATATTATCTCTCTCATCTCTATCGCCATACGAAAACTCCCGGCAGATTATCCGTTCACTTCCCGGCAGATTATCCGTTCACTTCCCGGCAGATTATCCGATCTCGCCGCGCTGGGCGGTCCTGTCGGAGGCCCTTCGCGGTTTTGCGTAATCCAATAGAATGTCTTGAACGCTTCATCAATCTATGGACCCAATCACGCACTCCAACACTATGCTATTTGAGACAATGCATCGCAACAAGGACGTGACATTGGGAGAGGATCGCCACACGAACCGTTCTGACCATGCGCCGCAAAATATTTTCACACTCACCAGCGGCACCTTGACTCTCCTCAAACGCATCGCAAAATCACCGCCCCGAGCGATTGAATTGGTTCAGGATGATCGCGGTACTGCCGTCAAACCCATTGCTGTTGCCAAAAACCACGTTTTCTCTGAATTGCCCTGACATTCAGGATTCAGCCTTCAATCTGCCAGAATTGCATTAGCGTCCGGCGTCGATCCTGATGTGTTCCCCGGTGATCGCGGCCGCAGCGTCAGAGACCAGGAACAGCGCCGTGGCGGCGATTTCCTCAGGCTGAACCACCCTGCGCAGCGCCGCCGTATCGGTGAAGCTCTTGGCGATCAGTTCCGCCTCGGTGATCCCGGCCGCCTTGGCCCGGCCGACAATTCGTTCGCGGAAGCGCTCTGTCTCAACCGTCCCCGGGCAGATGGAATTGACGCGGATACCGAAGGGGCCGGCCTCCTTGGCTACGGATTCGGTCAGGCCCCGCATGGCAAACTTGCTGGCTGAGTAGTGGCTCTGCATCGGCGCGCCGTACAGGCCCATGCGCGAGGACATGTTGAGGATACAACCGCCATATACTTTAAGCAACGGCATCGCGTGCTTAATGCACAGGAATGCGCCGCGCAAATTGATATCGAGGACGGCTTGCCAGCCGGCAAGATCGATCTCCCAGATATTGGCCTTCGGTGGCACGATGCCGGCATTGTTGACGAGCATGTCGAGACGACCATAGGCACTTTCGCATTCGTTGAATACGGCCTTGACGGCCTCCTCGTCGCGAACGTCGACGGCGATCCCGAGGCCCGAGATTTCCTCGGCCATCGATTTGGCCAGCGCCGCATCGATATCGGCGACGACGACTCTGGCACCTTCGCTAGCGAACTTGCGGCAGATCGCACCGCCGATGCCAGCGGCTCCGCCAGTGACAACGACGACTTTTCCGGCCAGCATTTTCATCTCGGTGCAGCGCCTCTGCGCATTGTCTTTGGCTATGTTAGTGTGGTTACTGACCACCCCACCGGCGCGCAATGAAAACGGGGCTGCGAAATCGACTGCGCACCATCCGGGCAATGGACCCCATGAAGAAGAGGATCTCATTATGGCTAAACTCCGCCTTGGCGCCAGCACCTTTTCCTATGTCTACACTCACCGCGCGCTTGATTCGATGCTGCATATGGCGACGCTGGGGTTCAAGGATTTTGAGCTCGTCATCACGCCACCGCATATCTGGCCGTCGGAGCTCGACACGGCGACACGGGCAGAAATACCGCGCCAGCTGGCGGCGCGGGGCCTGAAGATCCGCTCGTTCTGCTTCCCGATGGACGACAACAATTTGAACAGCATCCTGCCAGAGATCCGCGCGGCGACAGTCACCTTCTATGAACAAATCATCGATCTGGCTGGCGAATGGAAGGTCCCTTACGTGCTGCTGCTGCCTGGCAAGGTGCATCCGTTCTTTCCCCAACCCGAGGACTGGATGATGGACTGGTTGGTCCAGTCGATGCGCACCCTGGCGCCACGGGCCGCCGATGCCGGCACCCAGCTCCTAATCGAGAATGTCCCCTCGGCCTTTTTGCCGCGTGCAGACGACATCATGCGGGCGCTGGATCATGCCGGCGAAACGAGCATCGGAGTCAACCTCGACATCGCCAATGCCCGGACCGCCGGCGAGGAACCGGTGGATGCGGTGCGGCGGGTGAAGGACCGTCTAAAGCTGGTGCATCTCGCCGACAATGACGGCAAGGGCCACCGCAAAGAAGGGATCGGGCGCGGCAATATCGACTATGCGCCAGTCGCCGATGGCCTTCGCGAGATCGGCTACAAAGGGTTTTCGATGCTCGAAGTGGTCACGGCGAACGACCCTGAAGGTGGACTTCTGCAAAGCCGCGAGGTGCTCGGAAAGTTCGGCTGGGCGTGAGGCGCACGTTATTGCAACTACCGTTGATAACTGGTCAATTCAGCAGCAAATCCTCGCGTGGGATGGTCCTGGCGCAGGGTCGAGTCTGCTTGTCTTTCCGCACGATAACATGTAAACGGAGGTTACGGCTGAACCCGCCGATCGCAATGGTGCGGGACGCACGCGGTGCGAGGTGCCATGTGCCGGGCAAATGAACGATCCGGCGGGCATGGATCTTGGTTTCCGAGGAAGGGTACTAACCACGATGTGCAAGAATCTAGTGCTGGCGGGCTTTGCGGCATTGCTCTGGGGGCTGGCCGCTATGGACAGCGCTGATGCGGCCGACATCACAGTGATCAATCGCATTTCGGTGGATTGCGTCGTGGGCGCCGGCGAACTTACGATTCCGGTCGCTTCGAAATCGGAGGTTTCCGCCACCGTCCCGGACGAGCTCGGACTCGATCTGAAGGCCACCTGCAATGGGAGCGGCCTCGACAAGGATGAAACGGCCTGCAAGCTCATTATCGGGGGCTCCGGGGGGTCCGGCATCAAGAAGGACAAGACCTACGACTTCAAATATGTGAAGGAAATCCACGTTTTTGCGCAGGTCGGCATGTTCCTGGTCTGCTCGTCGCTCTGACCGCCATGGCGCGTTGGAGTGATTTCCCTAGCAACCGTTCGGCGGCGGTGTGTTGCACTCTTTTTCCGGTGGCCACGAATAGCATGGTTGAAATCGATCACTAACAACAAGCTGAAGAGCTGTGCCGCAGCTTTTCCTTTGCCGCCATTCTTTCCCCTTGCAGACTTTATTGCTGCACTCCGGTCAGTGCAGCAGAACGCTCCCACAAGGCCGCAGATAGCTCTTTGTCTTCGGTCGACTTCGCAAGGGCTTTAGCCACTGGCGCGCCACGCATCGACATGAACCCGACCGGCGTGAAATAGGCGCCTCCCCCGGCCTCTGGGTCCGTTGCGGCGCGCAAGACGGGCCAGGCACCCTCTGCCGTTGGATTCATCAAGACGTCTGTCATGACATCGACCACCCGGCGCAAGAAACCATTTGAGATCGACTGAATGGCTTGCTGAGCCCCGTCCGATTTGGTTGGGCCGGGGCCAGCGGCAACACTCACTGCATCGGCTCCCATGCGCTCGAACTCGCGCTGCAATTCCAGCATGAACGACATGTTTGCGAGCTTGCTGTTTGCATAGGCGCCCTTTCTCGCGGCCCCGACCGTGTGAAAGGTCTCCGGGTCAATCTTGCCGCTACCATGCACGCCGCTCGATACGGTCACAACGCGGGACTTCGGCGCGGCGAGCAATCGGTCCAACACATGAACGGTCAGGGCAAATCCGTCCTGCGACTTCTCAAAACCCTTAGGCCGCGTAAAAACCGGCATTGTTGATCAAGATGTGTGGTCAGAAGGCTGCCGCCAGTATTCCGACCTTGTTCCATGTAGAGCGGTCCTTCTGCGAGCGTTGCCGTAAGGCACGCGGCCACATCCTCTTGAGGCGAAGCACAAACTTGTTGAGGGATCGGAAGCTTGTTGGCACTGCGTAATACCGCAGCCATCCGCCCCCGACCCGACCGTGCCATGTGGCGACCTCGTAGATGTTGTGATGCATCCGCCAGTGCAGTTCGGCCTTGATGCGCTTCAGGGTCCGATTGACGCGTTTTCCGATCGGCTTGCGCCCCGGTCCGAAACGTCCCTTCCGTGTGGTCCGGCAATAGTGTGTGAACCCGAGGAAATCGAAGGTCTCGGGACGCCGTTCTCCCCGTGCCCGGCGGCTCGCCATCGCGAACTTGCCGAACTCGATGAGACGGGTCTTGTCCGGGTGCAAATCGAGTGAGACGCGGCCAGCCGGTCCTTGAGATCGCACCGGAACCGTTCTGCATTCCGCTTGCGCTGGAATCCGACCACAAAGTCATCGGCGTAGCGCACGATGATCGTCTCGCCACGGGCGATCCGGGCGCGCCACTTCCTCTGGAACCAGAGATCAAGGACGAAGTGCAGGTAGATGTTCGCCAGAATCGGCGAGACGCTCGAGTCCCGTGGTGTTCCCCGCAGGGTGTCCTGCCATTCGCCGTCGTCCATGACGCCGGCGCCAAGCCATTTGGATATCCGCCGGATGATCCGCCGGTCCCCGATCCGGTGCTCCACGAACTGCAGAAGTCAGCTTCGATCCAATTGGTCGAACGTACCCATGACTATTCGGTTCCCATTATGTGGCCAAAATGAAAACACTCCGATTAGGGATATTTTCGCAACAACCGAAAACGCGTGAACTACAGCCAACTCGCCGTTGCAGGCTATCCGATCGGCTCTGGTGCGGTCGATTGCGGGAATCGGATGCTCGTGACCCAGCGGCTGAAGAGATTCGGCCAGCGCAGGGGGCGTGACGGCGGCCAGGGCGTCCTGACGTTCCGGACGCTGCTCAATTCCGGTCGCTTCGACCGGGGCATGGGCCACGCTCGCCAGGAATTGGCAGCAATGGAGGCCGCACGCAACCGCCAATGACTATCAGGCGCTGACACGCGCTGAAGGTCGAAATCCACGCCATACCGAAATCACGCCCTGGCTTTATCGTTCGCTTGACGGAGGTCTGACTTTCCCCGAAAGGGTCCGCTTCACAGATTGATCGGTCCGCCATGTTGCGGTAGTCGTTCACAATGATCGCCTCAACTTGATCTTTTCCTGCATAGTGGGTTCACCCGAGCGTCTCATGTCGAGCCGGGTTCAGGCTGACGGCCACTGGAGAACCTGGACGGTGCTGGAACCTAAAGAACTTCTGCGTTCGTATTTCGATTGGGAAAGGGGAAACCTGCCGGGATACCTTCAGTACCGGGTCCGGCTGACGCACCCGAAAACCAGCTTCGCGACCCTTGCGTCTTGCGTGACGGGGGTGATCTCTGGCTTTTCTGTTCTTGCGCAGGCGAGACCGGCATCGGGCTGGCACGCCCGTTCCCGCGATAACCCGAACCATGTCCTGAAATGAACATTTCTGCCCTCAGGTCGGGAAACGTTCGGATCTATTTGGCCGGAAGCCTGTTTTCGACCAACGCCTTGTGGATGTTACGGGTCACGATCGCTTGGGTCGCGTGGGACTTGACGAATTCGGCAAGTTACGTGGGATTTATTGCCTTCCTGTATTTCGCGCCGACAGTCATTGCGGGACCGCTTTTCGGGGTGATCACCGATCGCATCGACGTGCGGCGGGCGGCCTTGCTCCTACAATCCTCACTCATGGGCCTTGCGTTCCTGCTCTGGACCCTCAGCACGTTTGGCGGACCGGACAAAGTGACCTTGATGGTCTACGCGACTGTCGTCGGCCTTGCGATCGCTGCTTATGGCCCGGTGCGCCTGTCCCTCGTGCCCCGCCTGGTCGACAGGGCCAGAATCAGTTCAGTCGTGAACATCGTCGTGATCAATTTCAATCTCGCGCGCATGACTGGCCCGGCTATCGGCGGATGGGCGATCGGTACATTCGGAGTTGAAACGGCGACTGTCATCACCGCGTTGTTGTTCCTGCCACTCTTGATTTCGCTTGCACTGGTCGATCTCCGGACCCGCGAAGTCCCCAAGATCGTCCAGAAAACGTTGTCAGGTGCTTTCTGGGAAGGCATGCGAGAGATTTCCGGCAACGCGACACTCCGTGAAGCCCTGTTTTGGACCGCGGTTGTCGCGTTCTTCCTGAGGGGTGGATTTGAAATCCTGCCTGTCATCGCCGACGGGGCGTTTGGCAAGGGCGCGACCGGCCTGGGGACGCTGACGTCGGCAGCGGGGTTGGGTGCCGTCATCTCTGGCCTCTGGATCGCCGTCCGTCCAACCCATCCCGATGGATCGAGGCCGACAAGTGCAAGAACATTCGGTCTCCTCGGGTTGGCAAGCCTCGCCGTCCTGGGGTCCGTGACCGACTGGTCTTCGGTCCTGATTCTGGTCGCTTGCGTGTCCTGCTTTTCCACGGCCACCAGTATCCTGTGCCAAAGCGCGATGCAGACCAGCATCGAAGACCACCTCCGCGGACGGATCATGAGTTCCTGGGCGGTCGTAGCCGGGGCTTCCGGCGCGTTCGGAGCGGCGACACTCGGGGTGCTGTCCGAAATCATCGGCTACAACACGGCATTCATGATTTCCGGCGCGTTGCCGGTTGCGGTGTTCCTCTTGTGGAGCTTCGCCTCTCCGCTGCGGAAAACCGGAAACAGACACAATTGACCCAGACGGAACGAACCTGTCTTGCAGCAGGTCCGTCTTGCGACCCCGCAATTGTTCGGCCCCATGATTCCTTCAAGATCGGATCCAAGGCGGCACGGCTGTCCACGTGTTGACGGTCATGGACAAATGCACCGGCCCGTGCATCGAGACCGATACCCTGTGCCGGCTGGCCAGCCAGGATGTGCTGCATATGCTTGAAAAGCTGTTCCTGCTCGGCGGATCTTCCACGACACCGCGCAGCGCGTTCGGTCATTGTCGGCCAACGCCGAAAACCGAAAACCGCGGGGGTGTAAATTTGAGATGGCGACGTTTTTGGTCTCATGCTGCGAGGGCCTGGCGGGTTGGTTTGGCGTTGTCATTTGCTGCCAGTGCGTTCCACGCGCGGCCGGACCGTCCTGACAGGATCAGTGCCCGGAAGGTCATGATCGCCTGGCCGCCCTCCATGCTCCATCGCATGCCCGAACCCTTGAATCTCTTGCACACGATGCTTTTGTTTGCGGCCTCCACCACACCGCTGCCGATCGGGAGATTGCGGTCCTGCAGGGCCCGGTAGCGCATGCGTGATCTGTTCTTGCGGAAGAATTCCAGCTCCCGCTCCACATCTCCACGGCCGCGGTGACAACTGTCCCGCAGGTAGCGTATGGCCCGGATGACCCGCTCCACCCCGTCGTGTTCGTTCATCAGCACACCGCGCCACTTCTGGAACCAGCTGTCCGGATCACGTGCAGATTGTGCGACGACATGAAGATGTTCGAGCGCGTGCCAGACATCCAGGACCTCCGCGTGCGGATCCAGCTTCGCAAGGAATTCCCAGTTCGACAGCGCCCCGTCAGCCGCCGCCACCAGCACCAGGTCCGGCCGCGCCTCCCGGATCTTCGCAACCTCGCTCAGGAGACGCGCCTTCAGGCTTGTCATCCCCGCCTCCGGCATGCGCGCCAGGCAAATGCCGGCAAGACGCGTTCCTTCCCTGTCGAGGAAGGACACCGTTCCGCAGGAGGCCTCGCGCCAGCAGGCCTCCGCCCGCCCATCCTCGCCGGGACGCATCGGCACCATCACGCCATCCAGCGAAATCGCCGCCGAAACCGCCGCGCCCGGAATGCCTTCGGCCTCCCGCACCTGCGGTATCACCGTCTCCTCGGCCGTGCTCCAGTGTTCATGCACCGCAGTCACCAGATCCTGCAGCGCGCTCGCCGACGGCGTCATCGCGCCGGCCTTCTGCAGCAGCTGTTCCGCATCCTGGTAGGTGCAGTGTGCCACCGTCATCACCGCCGCCTCCGCCGCCGGCCGCGTCATCCAGCCTCCCATCAGCCCGAGGCTCTCGTCCACCGGCATCCATGACATGGTTTCGCCGCGGCGGCGAAAGCGGCTGCGCTCATAGCTCACCTCCCCGAGCAGTGTCATGATGGTCTTGTGAGTGGCGCCGGCCCGGTACCAGGGCTTGTCGTCCCGCATCAGCCGCGGCGCGGCGTCATCGCGGGCTTCGATCAGGGTCCGCAGCATCTCCCGCCCCGTTGCCGCAACGGAATCGAAAACCAGCATCTCGACCCTGGCAAAGTCGCACGCGACGTCGCCCGAGGCAAAGCGTTCGAGGACCTCGCGGCGGATGGCCTCAGCTGCCGCGTCGGCAATTTCGGAAATGTCGGGAGTGTTGGACAACGCTGAACCCGTGTGCGAAAGTGTCATTGGGAATGCTCCTTGCTCCGGCCAAGCGCCGGTCTCTACAATTAACCGCACGATAGCGATGTCGTGCGGAAGGAACATTCCCGAAATCCCCCGATGGTGACAAAATTCCGCGCCAACCCGAAATCCTGTCACCTCGACCGGCCAAATCACGCCTAAACACCCGCTTTCGCCTGATTCGCAGCAGTCAAATCCATCGATCCATGCCAAATCATGTCGCCATGCCGGATTCACACCCAACCGCGGTCATAGCCTTGCCCTTAATCACAGATCATGCGAACATCACGCCCAAGTCACATCTGCGCGCTGTCAGATTGTCAGAGTCATGCATGGGAGTGGCTGACCCTAGGGATGCCCGAGTGGCCTGCAATTTCCCGCCGGGTCGCTTGATTAATCACAATATCCAGGGAGGTATCTCATGCTTAAATTTCTACTCCGTCCGGTCGTGCTCGTCATGGCGGCCGCATTCGCCTTTGCTTCGGCCGCAAATGCAGCCAGTCTTGACGAGATCATCAAGACTGAGAAGATCCGCATTGGCGTTCAGCCGAATCTGCCACCCAACAGCACGCTGAAGCCCGACGGAAGTTGGGAAGGCATGGACATTGAGTTCGGCAACGCTATCGCCGAAGCTCTCGGTGTCGAGGCTGAATTCGTCGCTGCGAGTTCGCCGCAGCGCGTGCCAATTCTGGTCTCCGACCAGGCCGACATCATGCTCGGTGGTCTGACTCGCAACGCCCGCCGGGCCAAACTGATCTCCTACTCGCTGCCGACATTCACCGAGTCCCAGGTCGTGCTTACGACATCGAAATGGGACAGCCTGACGAAGTGGACAGATTTCGATCGCGAAGACATTACGCTTGCCAATGTTCGCGGCAGCGTTCCGGCGCAGTGGGTGCGTGAGAACGCGCCGAATGCCAAGGAACTGCTGTTCGACAGCGGTGCCGACGTTATTCGCGCAATTGGTCAGGGACGTGCCGACGGTACCATCGCGATCATTGACAACTGGCTGACCTTCACCAAGAACTACCCGAATGTGGAGTGGAAGGTCCTGCCGGACACGATCTATCTCGGCTACTGGGGCATCGGCATGCAGAAGGGCAATGACGACCTTCGCCGCTGGCTTAACATCTGGCTGTACGACTATCAGAGCAAGAACCTGCACAATGAACTCTGGGAGAAGTGGTACGGTTCCGCGCCGGCTTTCCCAGTCGTGCCCTCGCCTTATTTTCCGTAGGGCCTGACCTGAAGCGAGCTTGAAGCCCGCCGCGCCCACCGGGACGGCGGGCTTTGCTTATGCGCGGAGCTCTAACTCTGGCCTTCAAGCCGGGCACCGTAGACCGCGAACCTTTCGACGGCGAGGCTGGAGATGTCAAAGGACGGCGACTTGCCCAGCATGACTTCGGTTAGCAGGCGTGCGCAGAGCGGCGAGGCGGTATAGCCCATATTCGGCGGTACCGCGTTGAACAGTCCAGGGTGGTTCGGCACCTCGCCGAGGATGCCGTTGCCGTCGGGCGTCAGCACGATCACGCCGGGCCAGGTCCGCAGCAGCCGCAACCGGCCAATCCCGGGTACGACATTCCCGGCCACCCCCAGGTTTCCCTCGATGCTGGTTCGCTTGATGCGCAGCCGGCTCTTCGTCTCGTCCGGTTCTGATGGCCAACCGCCGCCGATGAGAACCGTACCGTTGGACGCTTGCTTCAGGGTCAGCAGCCGGCCGGCATGTTGCAGCAGCGGCGCAAACAGCGCCGGGCCTGCCTCGGTAACGTTCATGTGGCGCGGAAAGCGACGGATGGGAAGGAAAATGGCGGCCATCGCGCCGACCTTGCCAGCGGAGGCACCGGCGGCATTGACCACGCGCTTTGCGGCGATGACGCCGGCACTGGTGTGCGCCTCGTAGCCCTTGTCAGTGGCGTTCAGCGCCACCAGTTCCGTGGCGCGAAAGACGCGCGCGCCTCCCTGCCTGGCGCCTTCAGCCAAGGCTGGTGTTGCCAGAATCGGACTGACCATGCCCTCGTTTGCGCAACGCTCGGCGCCGACGATCGCTGGCGATAGATAGGGGGCTGCACGTCGCAGATCGCTGCCAGTCAGGATATCAACGTCGAGGCCGTGACGGAGCTCGATCTCGGCCTTTCGCTCGAGCACTTCCAGTTGTTCCCGGGTCTCGGCAACCATAAGGCCGCCGCTCAGCTTCAGATCGACGTCGCGGCCGAGTTCCCCGGCAAGGTCCTGCCAGGTTGTAATGGCGCGCAGCAGTAGCGGCAGCAGCTCTTCGCGGCTACTGACCCACAACGGATCGACGCTCTTGAAGAACCGCGATATCATCATGACGTGCAGGCTGCCGGCGTTGCTGCCCGAACTTTCCGCATTTACGTCGTTCTGGTCGATGACGATAACTTCGACGCCTTCCCGCGCCAGATAATAGGCCGTCGCGCAGCCGATGATGCCGCCGCCGACGATCAGAACGTCCGTTGAAGCCAGCCTCTGTGACCGGGTGGCCGGGGCGAGCGCAACCTGCTGTTTCATTTGGTAGACACCGGAGTTTCTCGCTTTTTCGCTGTTAAATGTCCTCAGTGAGGAATAATATTTGCCCACCGCATACCAAGGAGCAAATTATGGATCGATCATCTGTGGAATGGCACGGCGTAATGCCGGCAATCGTGACTCCATTTCACCGCGACGGCAAGCTCAATGAGGATGCCTATTGCCGCCTCATCGAACTCAGCATTGACTGGGGTGTCACAGGTATCGTCGTGACCGGCTGCTCGGGCGAGCCCTGGGCTCAGACATTCGACGAACGCAAGCACCTGTTCAGACTCGCGGTGGACACGGCCAAGGGCCGGATCAAGGTTCTCGCCGGCACCGGCGATATCCGCCCCAGCGACGTCATCGACATGAGCCGCTACGCCCAAAACGTGGGCTGCGATGGCTCGATGATCGTTGCGCCCTATTTCCCGAGGCTCCACTCCGCCGACGATCTGGTCTGCCACTACCAAACGATTTCGGACGCGGTCGACTTGCCGATCATGGCCTATAACGTTCCGGCCTATAACAAGAACGTCATGACTCCGGAGATCATCGACCGGCTGGCAGATATCGAACACGTCGTGGCGATCAAGGACAGCGCGACTGATTGGGGCGATTTCTACCGGGCCTTCGAACTCACCAAGGACCGCATCCTCTACTTCACCGGTCAGCTCAGCCTTTACGGTCTCGCCGCCATCGAGCACGGCGTCGTCGGGGCGGTCTCAGGCGCTCCGAATATCTGGGGTGCGGAATCGGTCGAGTTCTACAATGCCTGCGTCAAGGGCGACAGGGAAAAGGCGTTGCGCCTACAGAAGAAAGCCGTTGATCTCTGGGACATTGCCCTCGCCAATCACCGCAACCTCTATCCCGCCATCAAGGCCGGCATGAACCTGCAGGGTCTGCCCGGCGGCTATCCGCGCCCACCGCTCCGGCCGCTCGGAGAGCCGGATATCAGCGAGTTGCGCAATGGCATGGCGAGGCTCGGGTTCGACGTGGTGAAGCTCGCTGCAGCATGACCGGACGAACTCCGTACTTTTCGGTGGGGCATCGACACGGCCAGACAACGGGGCCTTGGCGCGTGAGGCATCCGGTCCCGTTGTTCGCCGGTGATCGCCGATGACCGGCGCGCTGCAGGACATGGTGGCGGTGATCACCGGTGGTGGCACCGGAATCGGCGCAGCGGTCGCGCGCCGGCTTCACGGGGAGGGCGCCAGGGTCGTGCTCGCCGGGCGGCGGCTGGGGTTGGTCCAGCAGGTTGCTTCGGAGCTTGGCGGCAAGGCGGTCGCCTGCGACGTTTCGGTCGAAGCCGAGGTCGCGGGCATGTTCGCCGTTGCGATGGAGGCCTATGGGCGGGTTGATATCCTGATCAACAATGCCGGCTTTGGCGGCGGCGGATTGATGGCGGCCGAAGAGGTCGACATCGATGTCTGGGACCAAACCTTTGCGGTCAACACCCGCGGCGTGATGCTCTGCGTCAAACACGCCATTCCGTCACTCCGGTACCAGGGAGGCACCATCGTCAATGTCGCGTCGACCGCCGGGTTGAAGTCTAACATGCGGCAGATCGCCTACGGGGCCAGCAAAGCCGCGGTTATCAACATGACCCAGTCGATCGCCTACGAGGTCGGCAAGTTCGGCATCCGCATCAATTCCATTTGTCCGGGGGCCGTCGTCACCGATCTCTATCGCGAAAATGCATCGGCGCGGAGTGCGGAGGTCGGCGCGAGTGTGGAAGACGACCAAGCACGGATAGCCAGGAATTCCGCCCTTGGCCGGTTTACGACTTGCGAGGAAGTCGCCAATGGTGTCTACTTCCTTGCGAGTGGCAATTCTGGCAGTATGACGGGTGCCCATTTCCGAATGGACGCCGGGAAGTTCTGATCGGAAGTCTCGTCCAGACTCCGACCTGAAGTCTTGCCTCCATGGCCGCGCCGGGCGCCGTCGGCTGCTCCGTGTCAGGCGTTGATTTGCGCCAATCGCACGAGGTTGCCCCATGCGAGTGAACGACCGGCACATCCGCACCACGCGCCCGCCTGTTGAGATATCCTTCGCCGGAAAGAAAATCAGCGGATATGAAGGCGAGAGCCTTGCCGCCTGCCTGACCGCCAACGGAGTGAGCGGATTTCGCACGACCAAGAGCGGCGTCGAGCGGGGCATCTTCTGCGGCATGGGCGTCTGCTCGGAATGCCTTGTCGAGGTCGACGGCCGTTCCAGTCTGAATGCCTGCATGACACCGCTGGTCGAGGGCATGGTCGTCGAACCGCATGTCCATGCCAAAGGTTTCCCGGGCGCGGTGCCGGTCGCGACCGAGACGGCCCTTGATGTCCAGACGGATGTGCTGATGCCGGACATTCTGGTGCTGGGTGGCGGACCGGCGGGCCTCTCGGCAGCCAAGGCGGCGGCGATGGCAGGCTGCGAGGTTGTGCTCGTCGACGAACGCTCCAGCCTTGGCGGCCAGTATTACAAGCAGCTGCTGAAGGCCCATGTCTTCGATGATTCACAGCGGATGGACAAGCAGTTTCGGGCCGGCGGCAAGCTGGTTGCCGAGGTCGAGGCGGCGGGGGTGAAAATCTACCGCAGCGCGTTGATCTGGGGCGCTTTTGAGCCGCGCGAGGTCTGCGTGCTGGTCGAGGGGCACTCGCTCGTGTTCCAGCCTGCCAACATCATCGTGGCGACTGGGGCCTATGAGCGCGGCGTGCCGCTGCCCGGCTGGACTTTGCCAGGCTACATGACCACCGGCGCGGCCCAGACGCTGCTCCGCTCTTATCGCGTCTCTCCGGGCAAGCGCATCCTGTTGGCCGGCAACGGGCCACTCAATCTGCAGGTCGCTTCCGAACTCACGATGGCCGGGGTCGAAGTCGCGGCGGTCGCCGAGGCGGCGCCGCTGATGAGCGCAGCCCGTGTTCCGGCAATTCTTCGAGCCTTCCGGCAGTCACCGGATTTGATTTTCGATGGCATGAACTACATTCGCAAGCTGGTGCAGGCGCGGGTGCCGGTGCTCTCCGGCCATGTGGTCGTCGGGGCGTCCGGCAGCGGCCGTGTGGAGCAGGTCACGGTCGCGAAGATCAATGCAAGCGGCGCGATCAATGAAAAAAGCCGGCGCGATTTCGATGTCGATGCGGTCTGTGTGGGCTACGGCTTCTTACCTTCCAACGATGTCTCGCGGGCGCTGAACTGCCGGCACCGTGTCGATCCCCTGAGGGGCGGTTTGGTCGCCGAAAAGGACGATGATGGTCTGAGTTCGGCGAAAAACGTCTACATCGTGGGCGATTGCGGCGGCCTTGGTGGCGCCAGCGCCGCCATGGAGGACGGCTTCATCGCCGGAGCCGCGGCGGCACGCAGCCTGGGGCGCGAGCTGCCTGGTGACCTGGAGACCGAGCTAGACGCCAGCCGGCGGCGGCGGCAGGTGGCTCGCCGCTTTCAGAAGGCGCTTTGGGAGATGTTCGCCGCGCCACAGGTCGGCCTGCAACTCGCGAAGGACGACACGCTGGTCTGCCGCTGCGAGGAGGTCACACTCGGGGATTTGAAGGAAACCCTTGATGGCGGCACATCGACTGCCGGCGCGATCAAGCGTCAGACCCGGGCCGGCATGGGGCTTTGCCAGGGCCGCTACTGCGGATCTCACATTGCCGCGCTGGTCGCCGAACAGAGCGGAGTTGCCGCGGATGAGTATTCCTTCTTCGCCCCCCGCCCCCCGATCAAACCGGTGCCTATCCACATGATCGCCAGGGAAACCCCGGACGGCATCACCTCCAAGACTTTCGAAGGTGACGAGTTGACGTGAGGTCTGCAGGACTGGCATCCGACCGATGCCGTTTCGGTGCCGGATGCATTCAGGCCAGCGCCAGCGCCTTGTCGCGCACCGCCTCATGCAACTCCAGCGCACGCAGGCCGGCAGCGCCGCTGCCGGCGGCATTGCCGCGGACATAGAGGGGGCGAAGATCGTCGATCTCCTCCAGCGCATCGAGGAACACCGGGTCCGCGGCCAGCCCATAATATTGGCGATCGAACCCGGTGACGAAATAGCAGTGCATGATGTCGTCGTCCGGCGCGGTCAACTCGAGCGTGTGGAAGGCGAAATTGATCCAGTGGGTGACGGCCAGCATCACCCCGTCGATGACCAGTTCGGTGTCCTCCGCGCTGCACTTCGCCAGACTTCGGCCAAGGCGTTCAGCCTTGCGGCGATGGGCCTCGGCCTTCATCTGGCTCGACCGCCAGCACCGCCGCCTTCAGTCTTTTCAATGGATGCGCAGGTCACTTGCAGGCATATGTCGCAGGCCGATTTCACGCCCTCGATCACCGCGTCGGTGATCTCCAACTCACCACGAACGCTCGGATCGCGAATGTCTTCCATCCAGATCAGGGCCCGCTTGGCCTCGTCGAGTTCGGCCGGCACCAGCGCCTCGGTCTCCGGGCCCTCGATATGTTCGATATCGCCGAAGGGACGGATGACCGGTACGAACATGCCGGGCGTTTCCGTCTCGCGGATATAGACTGGTACATTGTGGGCGAAGCAACGTTCGGCCGTTGTGGCGCCGAGGGCATGCAGGGCGGCATTCATGGCGTTGACGCAAAGGTTCAGGCCGGAGAAATACCAGAGCTCATAGTCTTCGGCCGGGTCGAGGCGCGCGCGCATCTCTTCCAGTCGTGCGACTTTTTCCAAATGTTCGCTCACGAGCATGGCGGCGCTTACGACCGGTGTTTCTCGTAATGGGCGGGCCGGGCAGGATGCGTGTCAGTGGCGCAGGATCTTGCCGACGAATTCCCTGCAGCGGTTAGTCTGGGGATTGTCGAAGATCTGCGCCGGCGACCCCGTCTCGATCACCCGGCCGTCATCCATCATCACGACTGCAGTTGAGATCTCGCGCACGAAGGCCATCTCGTGGGAGACGATCATCATCGTCATGCCATCGGCGGCGAGCAAGCGGATGGAGTCGAGCACCTCGTTGACGAGTTCGGGATCCAGCGCCGAGGTGACCTCGTCCAACAGCATGATCTCGGGGTGAAGCGCGAGCGCGCGGGCGATCGCGACGCGCTGCTGCTGGCCACCCGAAAGCTCGTCCGGGTAAGCATCCAGCTTCTCGCCGAGGCCAACCTTGGCGAGAAGCTGCTTCGCTTCGTTGTCCACTTCGCCGCGATTGCGTCTCTTGATCTTGGTCGGGGCGATACTGACATTGTGCAGCGCGCTCATGTTTTGGAACAGGTTGAACTGCTGGAACACGATGGCGCAGCGGTCGCGCAGGCGCCGGACATCGCGCTTGCTGCCATAGTCGATGATGTCGCCATCGAATTCGACCGTTCCCGAAGTCGGCAGCAGCAGGCCGATCAACACCCTGAGCAAGGTACTCTTGCCGGAACCGGAGGGGCCGATGATGCCGATCACTTCACCCTTTTCGACGTGCAGACTGACGTCGGTCAAGACAGGGATCGAGCCAGTATAGCTGGCATTCAGATCCTTGATATCAATATGAGGCAATTGCTCGCTCCCGACTCTCTTTTTCTCTGACCGAGAGTTGAGTTTTGCTGGTTGTCTCACGCTTTGGAGACATGTGACCCCACTCCCTCATTACATCCCGTGGCTGCTTATACCTTAGCCGACGGGACCGGGGTTTGCACGATGGATTTCACCGCCTCGGCGGTCTTGTCCACATTCGCGCTGTTGCTCCTGGATAGTTTCTTCTCCATCCACCACCCGAGGCGCGTCATTGGATAGGAGAGAACAAAATAGAGCGCCAGCACGGTGCCATAGGAGAGGATCGCTGAGTATCCGACATTGTTGAAGTACTTGCCCACCGCAGTCAGCTCGATCACACCGACCTGGGAGGCCAGCGCGGTGTCCTTGATGAACATCACGATGAAGGCAAATGCCGGCGGCAGGATCACCTTCCAGCTTTGCGGAAAGACTACGTAATAGAGGGTCTGTAGCCGGGTGAAGTTCATCGCATAGGCGGCCTCCCATTGGGTTTGCTGAACCGATTCCAGGCCGGCGCGAATGATCTCGCTGATGAACGCCGTCGACAGGATGACGATAGAAATGCAGGCAATGGTGAAGAGCGAGTGGCTAAAGCCGAAACCCTTGGAAATGAACAGGACCAGGAACAGCAGCACCAGGAACGGCACGCGCCGGAAGAACTCCACATAGGCGATCATCAGAAGACGGAGCGGAAGGTAGATCAGGCCCGGCGTGGTGCGCAGGAACACGACGAGGAAGCCCACTACGAAGCCGATGCCGCAGCCGATCAATGTCATCTGAATGGTTGTGATCATCGCGAGGTAGAAGAATGACGCCGTCTCCCAGGTCACAAATCGGGGAAGCTGTTGCAGGAACACATCGAACATCAGAACACCTTCACCCTGACCCTGAACTGCCACCTCCCGATCATCGCCAGGACGATGCTTGCGAGGATGGTGATCGCGACATACAAAAAGGCAACGATGATATAGATTTCAATCGACCGGAAGGTATCTGAAGCGGCATTGAAGGCGCGGCCCGTCAGTTCCTCGACACCGAAGATTGAGGCGGCCGCTGTGCCCAGGATGATCCAGATGTACCAGTTAGACAGCGGCGCGAAGAGCACTTTGGCAATATGCGGCACAATGACGTGTCTAAGCCGCTGAAGCAGGCTAAAGCCCATCGCGGTGGCCGCTTCGAGCTCGGTCTGGCGCACCGAAAGGAACCCGCCGCGCATGATCTCGGTCATGTAGGCCCCGGAATTGAGCGCAATGTTGAGCAGCATCACCTCATAAGGTGACAGCACGATGCCGAATTCTGGCAATCCGAAAAAGATGAAGAAAGCGGTGACCAGACCCGGCGTGTTGGTGAAGAATACGACATAGACGTCGACAAGCCGGATTAGCCAGCGCGGACCGTACGTCTTGGCCAGACCACCGAAGAGGCCGATCGTGCAGCCCGCCCAAAACCCGAGAAAGGACAAATGGAGTGTGATCCACGCACCGCCGAGCAAATATGGTAACTGCTCGAAGGCCTCCCTCCATTGAAAAGTATATTCCATCTGGAGCAAACAGCACTGTCTTGTATAATATGTCAAGAAAATGGTGAGCCATCGCTTGCATCTCGGGGATCTCGTATTGGCGGGCGACAAAATCGACGGGGACGGTGCTACCGTCCGCATGGTGACGGGGCGGAAGTCCGGCATTCTTCTGGTGTTGCTGATTGCGGTTCTTGCCGTTGTCGGCACCGTCCAGTGGATCGTTTGGCCGGACTCGCCGGCCGTGATTGCCGGCTCTGACGCCAGCGGCGCCGGCTTCGACCCGCCCTCGGCCGAGACGACCCTGGACAATGTCATGCTGATTTATGCCGATGCAATCTCTCACGTCGCCGGCCGATATCTCGAGGCAGAAAGCTACGAAACCGGTATCCTGTTGCTTGAACGGGTCATCATTGTGCGTCGAGGGGTACTTGGACCGGAGCATCCGAGCGTAGAGGAAGCGGAGGCGCGCCATGCCGCCGCCGTGAAAGTCTCTCGGGGCGAAGTTGACTGAGATACGGGATATCCAAGTAACAGCGACTCGTGTCACGCAACTCGCGACTAGGGCGACGAGGACGCAAACCCGGTGCGATCAGGGCGCCGCTCGGTTGCCTTCCGGACAGCCTGGTTCGAATTCTACCGACAGATGGCGTTGAGCCCGCTGATTGTTGCAATGAATGCATTATAGCTGCGGGAGGCGGGAGAGGACATGAAGTCGAAACAGGTTGGAAGCCCCGAAGAGGCCATATCCGAAGTCTTCGATGGTGCCGCGGTGATGATCGGTGGGTTCGGCCGTTCCGGAGTGCCAGAGCGGTTGACGGACGCGATCTCGGCAAGTGGCATCACTGGCCTGACGATCATCAGCAACAACGCCGGTACCGGCGAGACCGGGATCGCAAGGCTGCTGCGCGAAGGCTGTGTTGCCAAGATTATCTGCAGTTATCCGCGACCTGCCGAATCCGGCGTGTTCAAGGAGATCTTCGACGCCGGCAAGTTGGCGCTCGATCTGGTGCCCCAGGGCACGCTGGCCGAACGCATCCGCTGCGGCGGTGCGGGGCTCGGCGGGTTTCTGACCCCGACCGGGGTCGGCACGGAACTCGCCGAAGGCAAACAGACCATGCGGATCGAGGATCGCGACTATGTGCTCGAAATGCCGCTTCGGGCCGACTTTGCCCTGGTCAAGGCCCACATGATCGACCCTTGGGGCAATTTGACCTTCCGCAAAGCAGCGCGTAACTTCAATCCGATCATGGCGATGGCGTCGAAACGGACTCTCGTCCAGGCAACGGAGCTGGTGCCGCTGGGCGCGCTTGAGCCGGAGAACGTCATCACGTCAGGGGTTTATGTCGACCGCTTTTGCATCTGCAGCTAGCGGTCTATCGAACGCGCAATCAATCGGGACTCCGCCATGCAGACCGCCGTATTGACAAAGTGCCTTCTCAGTCGGGAGCAGATCGGAAAGCGCTTAGCGCAGGATCTGCAGGAGGGTTGGCTGGTCAATGTCGGGATCGGGATGCCGGCACTCGCGATTGCCCATGTGCTGGAGGACCAACACGTGATCCTTCACAGCGAGAACGGCATTGTCGGCATGGGTCCGCCTCCGGCTGAAGAAGATGCCGATCCGGATTTGCTGGGTGCCGGCAAGGGCCCGGTCACGCTGGTGACCGGCGGCAGCTACGTTCATCACGCTGATTCATTCTCAATTATCCGCGGCGGCCGGCTGGATGTGGCCATCCTGGGGGCCTTCCAGGTCGCTGCCAATGGCGATCTGGCCAATTGGAAGCTACCCCATCAGAAGGGTGGCAATGTCGGTGGTGCAATGGACATCGCCGTCGGCGCCCGCGAAGTCTTTGCGATGATGACCCATACGACCCGCGACGGCAGTCACAAGATCGTCGAGACGCTGACCTATCCGGTCACCGCCAAGCACGCGGTAACCAGGATCTTCACCGACATGGCGGTGATCTCGGTGGCGGCGGACGGGTTGGTGCTCGAGGAGATCGCGCCAGGCCTGACGGTCGAGGAGGTTCAGGCCGCGACGGAGCCGAAGCTGATCATTACCGAAACGCCGCGCACCATCGATGTCTAGCCGGCGGCGTTCTTTCCCTCGGTTGGCGCTGGCCGGGGATCGGTGAAGAGGGTCTGATCCGTCATTGACATTGCTTTGCATGGGGGAGCGGCATGGCTATCGACGACGATTCAGGATTCACGGTGACCGAAGACGATGTGCGGGCCTATGAGTGCGACGGGGTGGTATGCCTTCGCGGCGTTTTCGATGCGGACTGGGTCGAGCGGATGCGGGGTGCCGTCGACCAGGTCCTGGACAATCCCGGGCCTCTCCGCCAGCGATTTCGACCTGACGAGCCCGGTGAATTCGTCAGCGACAAGTTCATGTGGACCTTTGATGGAGATTTCAGGCGCTACGTCTTCAGCAGCCCCGCCGCCGCCGCGGCGGCGACGCTGATGCGGTCGGTGCGGGCCAACATCTTTTTCGACCAAATCCTGGTGAA
Organism: Paracoccaceae bacterium; assembly: GCA_963664045.2. Taxonomy (GTDB): domain Bacteria; phylum Pseudomonadota; class Alphaproteobacteria; order Rhodobacterales; family Rhodobacteraceae; genus JAPPHA01. The sequence continues at coordinate 759,324 of CAXXGT010000014.1, forward strand.
GGAACCCGGCGCGGCGGCCCCCAGCCCCTGGCACCAAGACGTCAGCTACTGGCCGTTCAGCGGCCGGCAGATCAGCTCGGTCTGGATGCCGCTCGACCGGGTCGACAAGGAAAACGGGACTCTGGAGTTCGTCCGCGGCTCGCACCTGCTCAAGGAACGCCCATTCTCCCGAGATCTGGTTTTCGCCAACGACAAGAACCAGCCACAGGACAGCGACGATCAGAGCCTGCCCGAGACTGACGATCCGGAACGGTTGCCGGATATCGAGGCGGACCGGGACAAATGGGACATCGTTTCCTGGTTTCTGAACCCCGGGGACGCCGTTGTGTTTAACGGGCTGACCCTGCATGGCGCGCCGGGCAATCTCTCCGAGCGCCGCCGCCGCGTGATCTCGACGCGTTGGATGGGCGATGACATTCGCTATATGCGCAAGCGCCGCGAGGCAACACTGTTGCACGACCCGGGCCTCACCCCCGGCGACCGGATGGATTGCAGCCTGTTCCCCGTCGTGCTTCCAAGGCAAGGCGGCGGTGTTGCAGTGCCGGCCGAATGCGACCCGGAGAGGCTCGAGCGCCCGTTCTTCTAATCGGATGCACGCAGGAACATGGGCCAGACGCGCTTGACCGGTTCCAGGAATCGATGAGGCGCCCGCGCGGTGCGGCCTCATCGCCGGAGACTTCCGTCGATGTTCTGATAGTCGGTGGCGGCGTGATGGGGTGCGCGCTGGCCTACTATCTCGCACGGGGTGGCGCCGAAGTTCTGCTGATCGAGCGCGACGATCTGAATTCCGGTGGCTCCGGCGCCAATGCCGGCAGCCTGCATCTGCAATTGCCCGCTCCGTTCTTCACCCGGACCCCGCGCGACCGGCTGCTGCGGGCCGCCGCGGCCCTGATCCCGCTCTCGGTCGCCGCCGCGGCGGAGTGGCGGCGCCTTAGCCAGGACCTCAGGGGCGACATCGAATTCCACATCGGCGGCGGCTTGATGGTGGCGGAGACCGATGAGCAGATGGCACTGCTGGAGGAAAAGGTCGGGCTCGAGCGGAACTGCGGGCTGGAGACCGACGTGCTGCGCGGCGACGACATTCATGGGGTTGCGCCCTATCTTTCGCCGCGGATCGTCGGAGCGGCGTTCTGCCCGAGTGAGGGCAAGGTCAATCCGCTGGCGGCAACGATTGCCCTGGCCGAGGCCGCCGTCGAGGCGGGGGGCTGCATCCGCCGCGGCGTCGAACTCCGGCGGCTCGTAGCGCGTGGCGCGGCCTTCGTCGCCGAGACCAGCGCCGGCGCGATCGAGAGCCGGCTGGTTATCGATGCCGCTGGCAGTTCGGCAGGCGTGATCGCCGCGATGGTCGGCGCTGAGCTGCCGGTCACGCCCCGGCCCCAGAATATGATCGTGACCGAGGCAGCACCGGCGACAATCCCGCATCTGGTGCAGCATATCGGCCGGCGCCTGACGCTGAAACAGGCGTCCAGCGGCAACATCGTCATCGGCGGGGGCCTGCCCGGCAGGCCCACCGCCGGCGGTGTCGCGGTGATGCGGGAGAGTTTTCAGACCAGCCTGACCACGGCACTCACCGTGGCGCCGATGATCGGCGGCCTTCGGTTGCTCCGATCCTGGGCCGGCGAAGCACTGATCACTGACGGCAACCCGATTCTCGGCGAGCATCCGGCCGTCACCGGCTTCCATTACGCGGTGCCGTCGAGTTCCGGCTACACGACCGGTCCGATCTCGGCTCGCCTGCTGGCCGAAGTCCTGCTGGGTGACCGCCCGTCGGACGACATCCGACCCTTCTCCATCGCCCGCTTCAGCGACCCGGGAAGTTAGGCGAGAGGACCTTGTCTTTCGCCGGGGTGGTGCGTAGCAAAGGCAACCCACTGTCGGTTGCATCGGCGCATTACCTCCTGGGCAACGCCCTTCAAGCCGTCTTCGCAAGCTCCCGGTCGAGAACGCCGGCATGGATCATGATGTCGCGCAGCCTGGCGGTCTCGTCACCTGTCAGCGGGGCCACGTGGTCGCGGGGGACGCCGACATTGAAGCCCTGCAGATTGAGCGCCGCCTTGATGCCGGCCGGCGCCTTGCCGAGGGAGTTGAGCAATGCATCGTTGAGCACGACATATCTGGCGTGCAGGTCAAGCCGCTCGGCCGGGCTCATCTCGTGCACCCGAAAGAAGTCGCGGCAACGTCTGCCATAGAGCTCCGGGCCGGTTCCGACGAAGCCACCGGCGTCGAGAAGCAGCGCAGGAACCAGAGTCAGCCGCTGGCCGTAGAGGATCGGGAAGCGGTCGCCCATTTCGAACAGCATGTCAGTGATGTGCTGCATGTCCATCGGCGCGTCCTTGACAACGTCGACCGGGGAAACATCACAGATCGACCGGAGCACCGGAGCGGTGATGTTGAAATGGCTGATCAGCGGCAGATTGTATACCATCATCCGCAACGGCACGGCCTTCGACACCTCCTCGAAGCGATCGACGACCTTCGACGCAGAGGCGTCGTGAATGTAGGGCTGGCCGAGGGCGAGGCCCTGCGCACCTGCCGTCGCGGCGATCTCTGCACGCTCGATGCATTCGCGGTTGGAGGTGCGGGTTACGTGCACATAGATCGGCACGCGCGATTTCACCGTCGCGACTGCAGTGTCGACGACCTGGCGCAGTTCGTCGTTCTCGAGCGCATAGCCCTCGCCGTTGTCGCCAGCGACCATCAGGCCATCGACCTGTACGACGTCCAGATAGTGACGCAACAGGTTAGCGTAGGAGTCCAGCATCAGATCGCCCTTGGTGCTGAACGGCGTCACCGGCGCAGGAATATGGATCTGCCCTCTAAATGTCGATTGGGTATAGGTTTTCATTGCCATCAGTGATGCCTTTACTCTTGTGAGACCGTTTCGCTCGGGGTGTGGGATTATACTGCGCCCCGGCGCAGCTCTTCCATGGATTTCTCTGAACTCGGAGGCGTGCCGTTCAGGTCGAGTCGAGGTATTCGACGATGGTGGCAATGCCCTGACCGACACCAATGCACAATGTCACCAGGGCGTAGCGGCCGCCTGTCGCACGAAGTTGGCGGATGGCCGTCAGGACAAGGCGTCCGCCTGTTGCGCCGAGCGGGTGGCCAATGGCTATGGCGCCGCCATTGGGATTGAGGCGGCTGTCGTCGCCGGCAATGCCCATCTGCCTGGTGCAGCCCAGCACCTGGGTGGCGAAAGCCTCGTTGATCTCGATCACATCGATGTCGGAGAGCGTCAGCCCGGAGCGGTCCAAGGCCTTCTTACTGGCTGGCACGGGACCGAGACCCATCACGCGCGGCTCGACGCCGCTGACGGCACCGGCCACGATGCGGGCAATCGGCTTGGCGCCGGCGCGTTGCCCGGCAGCCAGCGTGCCGACGATCAGGGCAGAAGCGCCGTCATTAATGCCCGAGGAATTGCCCGCCGTCACGACGCCGTCCTTGTTCAGCGCGCGCAGTTTCTCAAGCGCTTCGGCATTACTGTCGGGGCGGGGATGCTCGTCCTCCGACACGGTCACCGTCTCGCCCCGGCGCGGGCCGGGCACCTCCAAATCCAACAGCTCGTCTTCATAGAAGCCGCGCGACTTGGCCGCGGCGTATTTCTGCTGGGATGCGAGTGCGAAGGCGTCGCTCTCCTCCCGGCTGATTCCAAAGTCCCAGCCGATATGGTCGGCGGTCTCGGGCATGGTGTGGTCGCCATAGAGCCTGGTGAGCGCCGGGTTCGGAAAGCGCGAGCCGGCGGTCGAATCATACATCTCGACGCCGCGATCGAACGGCTTTGTGCCCTTGCTGATCACATAGGGGCCTCGGCTCATCGACTCCACGCCACCGGCCACGAACAGCTCGCCCATGCCTGCCTCGCAGCAGCGTGCCGCGTCCAGAACCGCGTTCATGCCGCTGCCGCACTGCCGGTGCACGGTCGAGCCGGCGACGTCGACCGGGAGGCCGGCGAGAAGGGCCGTGCGGCGTCCGACATTTCGACAATCCTCGCCCGCCTGATTGCAGCAGCCGATGATGACATCCTCGACATCGTCGCCGTCGAAGGGCGAGAAGGCGAGAAGGGTCGCGACGGTTCTGGCCATCAGATCATCGGGCCGAATCGAGGAGAGCGCACCAGCATAGCGGCCAAAGGGTGTGCGAAGTCCGTCGTAGATGAAGGCATCTTCCATATCGTCGTTCCTACCTTGCCGCGGCCGGCGCTTTCAATGAGAGGCCGAGCTGTACCCGCCGCCGGAGCCACGGGCTGGGGCGATAGCGCGGTTCGCCAGTCAGGTGATGCAGGCGTTGAAGGATGGTCAGTATACGCCCCGGGCCGATCTCGTCACCGAGGGTCAGCGGTCCCTTGCGATAACCGCGCCCGATGCGGACGGCCTCATCAATATCGTCGGGTGTGCCGATCCCCTGCTGCGCCACCACGCAGGCGATATTCACCAGGGAAGCCAGAATGCGCGGCGCGATGAAGCCCGCACAGTCGGCGATCGCGGTGACCTTGCTGCCGGCAGCAGCGAAGAGGGCGTGGGCGTCGTCGAGATTCCGGGATGTGGTCGCCGGGGTTGCCATCAGCGTGACACGTGTCTCGAGGCTCAACAGGGTGTCGACGGCGATCGTGCGTGCGGGGTCGAGATGTTCCGCGACGGCTTGAGTGGTTGCATCGTTGCCGAGCGGCGTGACCAGCGAAAGGGCGGTGCGGGACGGCCGGTCTGCGGGTTCGATCTCGACTTTGCCGGCGAGGCCCTCAAGCCGGGCATGCACTTTTCTGAACCCATCGGGATCGGCCGAGCTGATCCAGACCGAGGCCGGCAGCGCCGACGGGACAGGGGGTTCCTCGGGACGTTCGATTTTGCCGCCGGAATAATCATAGAAGCCGCGTCCGCTCTTCCGTCCAAACAGCCCGGCATTCATCCGCCGTTTCAGCACTGTCGACGGGCGCAGCCTTGGCTCGCCATAGAACTGGTCGAAGCTGGATTCCATCGACCGATGCGAGACGTCAAGAGCCGTCAGATCGAACAGCTCGAACGGCCCCATGCGAAATCCGGCGACGTCGGTCATCACGCGGTCGATATCAAAAGGTGTCGCCGCACCTTCCTCCAGAATGGCCAGGGATTCGGTGCTGTAGCCGCGCCCGACATGGTTGACAAGAAACAGCGGGGCGTCCTTGACCCTGACCCCCCGGTGGCCAATGCGCGCCACGAACGCCGCTACGGCATCGCCGGCCGCCGGGTCGGAGTTCTCGCCGTCGACGATCTCCACCAGCTTCATCAGTGGCACGGGATTGAAGAAATGGGCGCCGACCACCCGCTCGGGCCGCTCGCAGGCGACGGCGATGGCGGTGATCGACAGGGCCGAAGTGTTCGATGCGAGGATGCAGTCTTTGGAAACGGCGGCCTCCAGTTCGGCGAAAAGTTTCCGCTTGGTATCCAAATCTTCGACGATGGCCTCGACGACCATCTCGCACGCCTTCAGCGCTTCGAGCCCCGGGACCAGCTGCAGCCGGCCGATAGCGGCCTCGGCCTGACCGGCCGACATGAGTCCTTTTTCGGCCGCACGCCGGAGCATGGCTGCTATGAAGACCGCGGCATCCTCCGTGGCAGCAGCAGATTGGTCGGTCAGCAGCACGGAATAGCCAGCGGCAACGGCGACCTGCGCGATGCCGCGGCCCATGGCGCCGGCACCGACGACTCCGATTGTTGCGCCGCGTGAATCGAGATCGGGAATCACGTGTTGGATCTGCCTTCTCTTGCAGCAATTCCCGTCATGATTTTTCTTGTTGGATCACGGCCTTTTGCGTGATCAACGTGATCCTCTTTCCGTCGACATTCCAGGCCGGACCTGCTTGCCTGTGGCAAAACAGGCAAAGCGGAGCAGGGTCATGTCCAGAAACTCCATCCGCAGGCATCTGTCGATGCCGGGCATGCTTCGCGTTGTACGCTATTCCTTCGAGCGACTTCCCGGCCCGCTCGACACTCGTGGCATCGCCCATCCCGACTGCCTGATGTCGGGACTCGCGGAGTTTTCGCTCAAGATGCCGTCTCTTCCGAGGTTCGACCGGCAGGTCCGCCGCGGCGAGGACCCCGTGCAGGCGCGCAACCTCTACCTCTGGAACGGGTTGCAGGAACCGGCGAGGACATTCGCGTTTCCGGACCGGGAGACCTTCTGCCGTGCGATTGCAGAGAAACCGGGCAAGGAAGACGACGCCGGCCTGGTCCGCACCGGGCCGTAGCCGTTCCGACCACGCTCGAACGACCCCGCTTCCACTCCTCATGGCAACGAACAAGCCGGGCCGTTCGCTCGGCCCGACCGGAAGTGGTGCCCGCCCCGAATGGCCGGGCCATTCCGGGCACCGCGCACGGGCACCGGACCGCCGACGTCCAAGTTACCGGGAATCGCTGCTCCTCCTGGGCCGGGGCTTGCCATGAGCAAGTATCTGATCATGATCAGGAGTGTGTCAAGCATATTGGATCTTTCGGGGGGAAACTGCAGTGGCGGGACGGCTGGAAAACAAGGTGGCGATCGTAACGGGAGCGGGCTCCGTCGCGGAGGGGTGGGGTAACGGCAAGGCAACGGCGGTGGTGTTCGCGCGTGAAGGTGCCAGGGTGTTTGCGGTTGATATCAACATGAAGGCAGCAGAAGAGACCGCCGGGCTCATCGTCGACGAGGGTGGCGTGGCAGTTCCCTTCAAGGCCGACGTGACGATAAACGCCGCGGTCGAGGAGATGATCCAAGCCTGCCTCGAGCAATTCGGCCGCGTCGACATCATGCACAACAATGTCGGCGGATCGGTCCCGGGCGGACCGGTCGACATGCCCGAGGACGTCTTCGATCAGCAGATAACCTTCAATCTCAAGAGCGTTTTTCTGACGTGCAAGCACGTGATTCCTGTCATGGAACGCCAAGGTGGCGGCGCAATCATCTGTGTGTCGTCGCTGGCAGGTATCCGCCACACGGGCCACTATCATGCGGCCTACGAGGCCGCGAAGGCTGGATTGATGCATTTTACGCGAACCCTGGCCGTTGAATACGCGCCAAAGGGCATTCGCGCAAATACGGTCATTCCCGGCCATGTGCTGACGCCACTGGTCGAGCACCGGCTGGCCAAGCAATATCGGGGCGGGGACCTGCAAAACCTGATCGACGAGCGCAGCAAGGGGATCCCGATGGGCCGCATGGGCGATGCATGGGATGTGGCCTATGCGGCACTTTATCTTGCGTCCGACGAGGCCAAGAACACCACCGGCATCGAGCTATGCTGCGATGGCGGCGTCAGCCACAAGTGCGAATAGCGTGAGCGGGCGCACCGGTGTGACGGTTGAAGTCTACGCGTCGAGCCCCCAGGATACGCCGGAGGTGATGGCTGCGTCACTGGTCGGAGCACGCGGCGAGGGGTTCAGGCGGATTCAGCCGAAGACCTGCGGCGAGCCGGACCTCGGCATCGCCCGCGTTCCTGCGGAAGGGGCGCCGACGATCGAGAACGGCACGATCCGGGCCGCCGCCGGGGGTTGGGCCCGGTTTTCATCCCGTACACCCTTCCAGAGCTGAGGGGAGCCCGGAGATGATCACATCTTCAGTGGCAATCTTGGCATCCGGAGTCCGGCGCCAAGTTCCAGATCCAGCATCCGGACCCTGATCACTGACTCTCTTCCTTCGCCAAATCCGAGATTGGGAGGAAAATCGTGTCCGGTACGGTGCCGAGGGAGTCCGATCCAGGACAGACCCCAGTCGCTGGAATTCCGGCTGCTCAGCCTATCTTTGGCAGGACCACCTCGGCCGAGCCGACGGTCGCAACCTTTTCGTTCTGGTTGGTCCCGGCGAGGTCGAGAATGACCGATCCGGTCGCATCGTTCTTCTGCGTAACCGTGGCCCGGTAGGTGACGAGGTCGCCATAGAGACCGGGCATCCGAATCTGGACCTTCAGCCGCTTCAGGAAGCCGGCATCGCCCATCCAGTTGGTATACAGCGGGGCAATCCAGGCAAAACGCATGACGCCATTGTCGAAAGGCGCCGGCATGCCACGGCCGGCGGCCAGCTTGAAGTCCTCATGCTGCTGGGAATATTTGACCGGGAAGTTCGTATCAGGATTGAACATCGCGGTGTGCATGGCGCCTTTCAGGTCGAGATAGCCCCAGCTGCCGGCCTTGTAGGAGGGCCCGATGGCGGCATTCCAGGCAACCATGTCGCCGATGGTCAGGGGTCCGCGCAGGATCGACGGAATCTCGTCGCCCACATTGACATCCTCGACATACCGGGGTGTGCCGCCGCGGCGCTCCTCGGTCCGCCAGGCCTTCTCCATGTTGGCGATATCTTCTTCAGAGTAGGCGCGGATCTCGTGCTCCATCATGAGCTGGGTGCCGACTTGGGCGGCCATGATCATTAAGCAGTTCGCGCGGCCCACGAGATCGTTGTCCTGATTGTGATAAGTGACGTCGGAGGTAACGAAATTGAGACGCCGGCCGGCCTTGTTGGCCTTTTCCTGAAAGTCCTTCTGGCGGGCTTCCGGGTACAAGCGGTCGCCGACGAGGATCGGCTTGTACCACTCATATTCGACGCCGCCGATCAGCGAGGCCAGGGGCGCCTTCATCGGCGCGCCGTGCAGGATCGGATAGAGGTTCGAGACCAGGAAGGCTGGCGGCGCCTGCAGCTTGCCAAGGGGCGACCTGGCCGCATAGTCCGGATCGGTCCAGAGCGGATTGGAGTCGCTGGTACCGAAGGCAAAATGCTGGATTGCATCGGCCGAGACGTCATTGTTCCAGGGCTTGCGTTCCTGGCAGGCCTTGCCGGTCAGCGCCTTTGTCTTCTCCACCCAAGCATCAATCTCAGCATCGACATTGGCAATGTCGGCGTCAGTATTGCTCATATGGGAAATTTCTCCATATCTTTGATCAATGCACCTCACTCGGCCTGGGGCGGCCAAACCCGGCCCCAGGCCATTCGTCCCAACGAGGCCATTGCGAAACGCTGCTCATTCTGCTTCCCTTAAGAGCAAAGATGAGCAAGATCAGGAAAGAGGGGCATACCCATGGACAAGTCTGACGTCAACTGGTTTGGCCCGTGGGTCGCACTGGTCACCCCCTTCACCGCCGAGGGCAAGATCGATGAGGAGGCCTATCAGCACAATGCCGATCTTTGCATTCAATATGGCTGCACGGGTCTGGTGGCGAATGGCTGCATGGGTGAGTTCTGGTCGCTGAGCGCCGCCGAGCGGCAACGGATTCTGGAACTCTGTGTCGAGGCCGCCGCCGGGCGCGCGACGGTGATCGGAAACGCCTCGGCGATACCGACGGCCGAAGCCATCGAGCATGCCAAGGTCGCCAGGCAGGTCGGCTGCGACGGCATCATGGTGCTGCCGCCCTATTTCGTGAAGCCGCCGATCGACGATGTCGTCGCCCATTACGATGCAGTATCCGAGGCAGTCGAGATCCCGATGATGCTCTACAACATCCCGTCCGCGGCCTCGGTGTCGCTGACGCCGGATGTCGTCGACCGGCTGGCGGATGTCAGGAACGTCGTGGCGATCAAGGAAAGCTCGCGTGACTTCGTCAATTTTTACCAGACCTATGTTGCAGCCGGCGACCGGATCCATGTGTTCATCGGCCCTGGCGGACTGTTCGGTGTCGCCGCGCTCACCGTCGGTGCGGCCGGCTATGTCGAGGGAAACCAGAATTACTGGCCGTACGAATCCACGGAAATCTATCACGCGACCAAGCGGGGCGATTTGGTTCGGGCCCTCGAGGTCCAGAAGAAGGGCGTTGCGGTGCGCCGCCTGATCGAGGCGAATGGCCGCTACATGTACAGCGCCGCCCATGCGGCGATGAATGTGCTGGGGCTGCGAGGCGGCTATCCCCGGGCACCGCTGCAACCCGTTGGAGAGCCCCATCTCACCGAATTGCGTGAGGGCTTCGAAGAGCTCGGGATTTGCGGCACAAGGGCCATGGCGGCCGAAGAGGCGCAGGCCCTGGCCTCTTGACGATCTGAAACCAGCGCCGTCGGGTCCTCCGCCGGCATCACGGAGTATCGAATGGAGCTGAATGACCCGGCGCTTCTGCGCCAGCAGACATATATCGACGGCATCTGGATGGATGCCGAGTCCGGCGCGAGTTTCGACGTCACCAATCCTGTCGACGGTGCCGTGATCGGGTCGGTGCCCGATATGGGTGTCGCCGAGACCAGGCGCGCCATTGCCGCGGCCGAAACGGCGTTTCCGGCCTGGTCGAAGCGGAACGCCAAGGAACGCACTCACTTCCTTCGCAAGTGGATGGCGCTGATCCAGCAGCACCTGGACGATCTTTCGACCATCATGACGACCGAGCAGGGCAAGCCGCTCAACGAGGCGCGCAACGAGATCGGCACCGGCATCAATATTCTGGAGTGGTACAGCGAAGAGGCCCGCCGAGTTTACGGTGACATGGTGCCATCAGCCGCGACTAACCAGCGCATTCTGGTCATGCGCCAGCCGATCGGCGTGGTCGGAGCCGTCACGCCGTGGAATTTCCCCCATGGCATGATTGTTCGCAAATGCGCACCCGCACTGGCCGTCGGCTGCACGGTGGTGATCAAACCGGCCAAGGCGACGCCGCTCTCCGCATTGGCGCTGGCAGTGCTGGCCGAGCGGGCCGGGATTCCGAAGGGTGTGCTGAACATCGTCACTGCCATGGATCCGACCGGGGTGGGTGGCGAACTGACCTCCAGCACCGTTGTCCGCAAGCTATCCTTCACAGGCTCGACCGCGGTCGGCAAGCTGCTGATGCGCCAGTGTGCGGATACGGTCAAGAAGGTCTCCCTGGAGCTCGGCGGCAACGCGCCGTTCATCGTCTTCGACGATGCCGATATTGATTCAGCGATCACCGGTGCGCTGGCCTCGAAGTATCGGAATGCAGGTCAGACCTGCGTCTGCGCCAACCGGTTCTTCGTGCAGGACGGGATCTATGACGAATTCGTCGCGCGGCTGGCCAAGGCCGCCGCCGCGCTCAGAATCGGGCCGGGGCTGGAGGCGGAGACCGAGGTCGGTCCCCTGATCGACGGCGAGGCGCTGGTGAAGGTCGATCGCATCGTCACCGATGCCGTCGACAAGGGTGCACGGTTGCTTACCGGCGGTAAGCGCCACAGCCGGGGCGGGAATTTCTACGAGCCGACCGTGCTCGCCGATGCAACGCCGGGAATGGCCTGCATGGCGGAGGAGATCTTCGGCCCTGTCGCTCCGATCGTGCGGTTCTCGACGGAAGACGAGGCCATCGCGATGGCCAATGATACGCGTTACGGTCTCGCCTGCTACTTCTATAGCCGCGACCTTGGCCGTGTCTGGCGGGTCTCCGAGGCCATGGAGTCCGGCGTCGTCGGGATCAATGTCGGCAGTTCTGGCAACGAAACCGCGCCCTTTGGCGGCATGAAGGAATCCGGCATTGGGCGCGAGGGCGGCAAATATGCCATCGATGAGTTCGTCGAATTGAAATACGTCCTGGTCGGCGGGCTCGACCGGTAGTGCACGGTGGGAACAGCGCTTGACGATCGAGATCCAACCGCTTTCCGACGGCCTTGTGGCCAGGGTGCCGGGTGTCGTCTTTTCACACCCCCAGATGACGCGACCGTCGACCAGATCCATCCAGACTTTCTCGAACAACTGGTGCTGGTGCTGCCGGATCAGCATGACATGACGGTCGGGCAGCACCTCGCTTTTAGCCGGCGCTTCGGCACGCTGAAGACCGACCTGATGGCCGAATTCATACTGGATGGGCATCCCGAGATCCTGGTTCTCTCCAACCTGGAGCAGGACGGCAGGCAGGTCGGTACGCTTCAGCGTGGCAAATCCTGGCATATCGGCCTCGTACTCGAGAAGCTGCCGTCGGTCGCCGGCATCCTGCCCGCCAAGATATTCCCCAATGGCAACGGGCTGGATTTGGGCAATACATAGTTCGCCAATGTGGCCCCCGTCCACGAGGCCCTGCCGCAGGAAATTCCGGAAAAGGTGGCAGGACTTACCAACAAGGTGAACCGGGTCAGATCCTTGCCGGTCAACTGTCCGCATCCGCCGCCGCTGACACCGGAACAGGTTGCCGCCTGTGTCGATATGTTCCATCCGCTGGCCCGCACGCACCCCGGGTCCGGCTGCAAGAGCTCTTCTCCAGCGACATCCCGGCCGGTACCGTCGACGGGATTCCCCTGGAGGAGGGCGAGACGCTGCTACGGGACTCGCGCGATTTCCTGACCCATCCGCAATTCACCTATCGCCACAGCCGGAAAGTCGGCGACGTGTCGATCTCGGACAATCGCGCAACGATCCACCCGGCGACCGGTTTTGACGGAGAGAAGTACGTCCGCCAGATGTATCGCGCGACCATCGTCGACGATCGATCTGGTGCCGGTCCGATGGCAATTCAGGATCAGAGTACGCCGGCCCCTACATCGTCAGCAGGATCTTGCCGGTGTGGCAGGCGGATTCCATAATCTTGTGGGCGTCGGCGGCGGCGGTGAAGGGCAGAGTGGTCCCGGTGACGGGCTTGAGTTTTCCGGCGCCGAACAGGGGCCAGACCGTCTCGCGGAGCTGACGGGCGATCTCGGATTTTTCCGCATCGGGACGGCTGCGCAGCGTTGAGCCGCCATATTGCAGGCGTTTCAGCATCACTGGCATCAGGTTGATCTCGACTTTCGAGCCGAGCGCGAAGGCCAGCTGGACGATACGGCCTCCGGGCGCGCACGCCTTGATGTTACGGGCGATGTAGGGGCCGCCGACTATATCCAGGACGACATTGGCGCCCCCGGCCTCCCGGACAATCTCGACGAAGTCCTCTTCGTTGTAATCGATGGCGCGGTCGGCGCCGAGGTCGGAACATATCCTGATCCGCTCGGCCGGGCTGTCGGTGGCGAAGACCCTGGTGCCGAAGGCTTTGCCGAGCTGGATGGCCGTGGTGCCGATACCGCCGGCACCGCCATGCACAAGAAGCGTCTCGCCGGACCGAAGCCCCGCCGTCATGAAGATGTTGCTCCAGACGGTGAAGTAGGTCTCGGGCAGACCGGCCGCATCCGCGATCCCGACGCCGTCGGGAATCTGCAGGCAATGGTTCTGCTCGACCGCACAATATTCGGCGTAACCGCCGCCATTGGCGAGCCCGCAAAGCTCGTCGCCGACTTTCCACATGTCGACATTCTCGCCAATTGCCACGACCTCGCCGGAAACCTCCAGTCCAAGTAGATCCGACGCACCCTTTGGAGCCGGATACAGACCCTTGCGCTGCATCATGTCCGGGCCGTTCACACCGGCCGCGACGACCTTGACCAGGACTTCGCCTGGGCCGGGATCGGGAATGGGACGTTTGCTGCGGACGAGGACCTCTGGCCCGCCGGGCTCCATCATATCGATGACATTCATGTCCTGTTGAGCGCTTTGCATTGGGTGTCGTCTCCTTGATGATGCTCCGATGGAATTCGAAGTGAGGGCATCGGTCCCGGGCAACCGAGAAGAGGCAGAACCCTTGTCGGGCAACGGCTCCCCCGGATTGCTCTTGCTGTTATCATCCAGGCCGGATCTTGTCACATCCGACACGGGCGTTCAGCCGTCGCACCGCTGGCGATGACGCCCGAAAGGCGTTGTCAAATCAAACTTGCCTGAGAGCGGCATAGTGGTCGAAATTGCGTGGGAGACCAGGGAAGACCCGACCAAGGCGTTTGCGTTGCGGCGTTTTTCCTGCGCGCGCCGGTTGGCAGTACGTCCGGACGGCCGCCACGAGCGAAGGCAGGCCCGTTTTTTCGTCGGGTTTCGTCGATGTCCCTGCCCGGCACCTGCACGGATTGCCGATTTCCCAACGCTTGACAGCCGCGGCCGGAATCCGGGGCACGCGACACTGTGCGGCGGCAGGTCCGACGCTCGTTCCAGGCTGCCGGGCGCGGATCTCAGGCAGCCATCAGGCAGGGCCCACTGACAAGGGAGCGCATCATCTCCGACCGGCCGGCATGGACGTGACCCAGCGCCGTCGCCATCATCACCGCTACGACCCGGTTGCAGCGGAGCGCTGTCTTCGCCCGGCCGCGGATGAAGCGGCTCTTCATGCCGTGGACGCGGTCAATGCGGGAATTGATGCGTTCCAGCGCGCTTTCGGCGGTTGTATCCGCGCTGCCAGGTGGGGCTCCCCCAGAGCGTCGGCGTGAAGCGTTCGCGGCGCGGTGCACGCCGGCGAGCGCCTGGTCCGCGATCCCTGCCGCGTCGGCCACATCGCCGACCGCGAAGCCGTCTTGCCGAAGCTCGGCCGCCGCCCGGCCAATCCGCTGCGCCGCGGTGAATGAGCGGTCGCGCTTCACGGCGCCGGGGCCCGCAATTGGACGGCCGCGGTCCGACCCCTGAGCCTCTTCCCCTGCTTTCCCTTCGGCATGCCGGCCGGTCTCCTTTCCTCTTTCGCGCCTCCGGCAGGACACTCGGACGCCCGAAACGATCCTTGAGTGTGCCACGCCTGGAAGGAAAGGACGACGAAATCCGCCAGTTCATCGAACTCGGCGTCTCAAGGACAGTGATTGCAAAGGATTCGGGCGTTTACCGATCACCCCCCTACAATTTCATGGCAACGCGAGGGCTGAATTCCGGCCGTTATCGTGTAATTCAACACGAATCTGGCTAACACCCTTACGGCGGATTCGGTACCTTTCATGAGGCGTGGTGTGTCAAGTGTGAATATCGCTTGTCAGTTCATATCGATCCTCCCTGCCCTTTCTGGTTGCCAGGTTCGGAACGTCTCAGCATTCGGTCACGATTGTCGCGCACCCACCTTTCATCCGGTCGCTGTTCGGCCTTGAGCCGATTGCGAACCCCAATCCCGCTTGCTGTGCGGGTGCGACGTTCCGCGTGGCGGGACCCTTCTTTGTTTCGGCGTTTTTCAGCCCAGGTACCTGATCGGTCACACACTACCCGCCTACAGTTCGGCCGCGTCCGACCGATCCGGATTCAAGGCATCATGTCGTTCAGGCGCATTCTGCGCCGTCTGGCACGAGGCCCGTTTCGATGAATCTCCAGAAGGCAATGACAAGCTTGCGCGCCACGGCGACGATCATCACGCGGCGGACCCTGCCCTTCGCTTCGCAGCACCGGTCGTTGAACCACTTGCTCAGCGCACTGTCGGGTTGATGGCGCAGCCAGCGCCAAGCCATCTGGACCAGCATGGCACGGATCCAGCCTGGTCCGTTCCGACCGATGCCCTGATCACGCTCTATCGCACCAGACGCCCTGGGCGTCGGTGCCAGGCCAACCACGCTGGCAAGCTCTCGCCTGTTCTGGATTCTGCGGTAGAACACCTCGTTCACAAGCAATGTCGCGTCGTTCGGGCCGATCCCTTCAATTCCGTCAGCAAGGCGATCCGGGTTACCGTGCGGTCCCTGCTGTCGCAATCGCCGGCGCACGCGCCAGCAACCAGCTTGCCCTGGGATCATTCTGTTCCGCTGCACTTCAACCACATCGATCTGAACCTGCACCAGGTCGAGATCCACGCGGAGCCTTCCGAGCTCGCCCTGCGCAGCTTCGCCCAATGGTTCTCCGTAGCCTGTCTTCAAGACCCCGGGGATGCCCTGAAGGCGCAGTAGCCCTTTCATGCTGTTGGTTATCGACGTGCGCTGCTTCACGAGCCGCTTGCGTTCGCGCAGCAAACGCTTTCGGTCCTCCCCGGCAACACTCGGAATCCGAACACGGCCGAGAACCTGTGAATCGCCGCGATCATTCGTGAGCAGCGCCCGGATCATCTTCTTCGCATCAATTCGATCGGTCTTGCGCTACAGTGCCTTGCGGTTCACCAGAAGGCTCGACGGATCCAGGACGATTGTCTCGAACCCATTCATGTCCAGGCAGCGCGCCAGCCAGAACCCTTCGAAACCGGCTTCAAAGCAACTCAGGGCCCGCACCGCGGATCCGGACTTGTCCGAAGCAACTTTGCGATGCCTCTCGATCAACGCGATCAATCCTCGTGTATCCGAAGTTTTCAAGACGTGAAGGCCGACCTTCCCTGAGCCGGGAGGCTTGACGCCAACGACCCAACTCTTTCCGCTGAGTTCGATCGCAACATGGAGCGTGGTATCCTCCAGACTGACCGGCGTCGCGACTTCATCATGTGATGGCATTTCGGGATCTCCTCCTGAGGAACGTATGCGGAACACCAGCAACGGTTCCGCGCGCCTCATGGGATCTTTGTTCGGATAGACCCACGGTGCGGATACGTGCCCTGCATCGTAACACTGCCTAACAAAAGGACGGGAGCAACAACCCCGATCGAGTTCGGCTTGCGCGCCACGATCAGGGGCGACAACCATGCCTCGCGGCAACTGGTACAGCTTTTTTTGGATGCGGGCGTGTCGCTGCCCAAAGCCGAGCCTGGCGGCTCATGGCAACGTGAGAAGAACAAGCCGCACATCTTTGCGGCTCACGAACGAAATCGCAAGCTGCTCGTCCGATCGATCCTGATTGATCCGCAAACGCCGCCGCACATGATCGAGTGGGCAAGGGCGCAGGGGCCCTGAACAGAAAATCGCCTTACGCAAGACCGTGGGAGGCTGGAAGAAATTCGCCGTCGAGGTCCAGCGACGGCGCGGCTGCTACTTTCGGAACAGGTCCGAGTGCGTGCCTGCCCGTGCAAGCTGCACCTCGTCGCCTTCAATGCGGTAAAGCAGCAACCAGTCCGGTTCGATGTGCAGGTCGCGGAATCCGATCCAGTCCCCGCGCAGGGCGTGATCGCGATATTCCGGGGGCAAGGCAGCTTGCCGCGCCAGCATCGTCAGCACCGTGCGCGGTTTCGCCATGTCCTTGCCGCGCTTTTTTGCCCGCTTCACGTCCTTGCGAAAGCGTAACGATCGAACAAGCGTCAGCAGTTTAGATGTCCAGATCGGAAAAGAGTTCCTCGGGAGTCTCGAACCGCCGTCCCTTGCCCGCGTCCAGTTCCTTCATTGCCTTGATCGAGACCGAATTCGGAACTTTCACGTCGAACGGCAGGCGCTGTTCGTCCGCGATCCGCAGCATCAGCAGCCGGATCGCGTCGGAAACCGAGAGCCCCATCGCAGCCAGTGCCGCCGACGCCCGTTCCTTGGTGGCCGTATCGATGCGTGCGCGCACGACCGCGTCACCTTTCATGGTGTTACCCCTCTATTGTGGCCTCAATGTAGCTACGTGCTCGCCGCCGGTAAAGGTCGAGTCAGCTAGCAACGAGCCTCCTCGCGGAGCGCCTTCCGGTGTCATTTTCACAAATTAGTCATGCGTCGTGGGGCAATTGCAAGATTCGTGTTGAAATACACGGAGTAATCGCAACATTCCGATTAACGCCAACGGCCCTCCGGCGGCAGTTTTTCAGGATCGAATTTGATTTTGCCGTAGAGGATGACTTTCTTCCATTCGATTGGGCTGACATGTCGAAGCTGCATGCAGCCAGCCGAATACCAGCCTATCGGGCTGCCGTCCGGCAAGTGCCGGAGCCCGGATCTTGACCTGCCCATGACATGGACAACTCCGATCCATGATGGCAGTACAGCCAGTAATCGGCAGGCAGGCAAGTGCGGCAAGAAACGCGAGGAAGACAATGCCAATGGACACGTACCCGGGAACGCGCGAAGGAGTGCTCGGGCAGATTCTGGAGAGGATCCTCCTCCAGGAAGACGACAACGACCGCCGGCACGATGGGTACCAGCGGCGGATGGTCATGGTTGAAGGGTACACTGACGAAGATGCCGACGATGCCTGCGAAGTATTGGCAGAGAGGGTGAGGAACGCTTACGCCAACAGTTGGCGCAGCACCCACGAGTTGTCTGTCATGCGGTGCGAGCGGCCGCCGGGACGGCGACGTTACGAGTTCGGCCCAGCGCACGCGCACCGAATCATGAATGCCTGTGCAAACGAGCAGGCCACTCCTTACGGAGCGATGTACACGCTGTACAAGCGGGAAAGCTGGTCGAAACCCAAATTGCTCTTCATCAGCAATGCTGACGCAATGGCGCAAGCAGGGAGGAACCTCAAGGAACAGTGGATGGAGGCGGGAGACTTCATCCGCTTCCTCAGTGATGCGACACGGGTACGACAAGTGCTGTTCGGAAGCGCCGGCCTGAGGAACATCTATGAAACGAATGAGTGCTTCCGAAACCGTACGGACGCGTACCACCTCGATCCGCAAGAGAACCGAAGGCGACTACGCGCAAGCATGCCAGGGATCAGCGAACTCAACTGGCGAATTGCAAGCGGGAGTACCCTGCACTGAAGGCTTGAACAACGAAGGGGAATCGTTGGGGCCTATATCGATGGATTGACGGCGCGGTCATGCCGAGTTTTCGATCGATTTCCCGGGTCGCCGGGATTGGGAACGCCTGAATCGATGACTGCATGAGCTTATCGTACTATCCTGCACTCAGCCGGAGCCGACCCCGAAGCTGGCGGCGCCGGAAGGGATCGCGCAGAGGCCTGCCCGGATCCGGAGCAGGCATGCACACCGTCTGCGTGCATTTGTCTGGGCCAAAGTGAGCGTCGTCACCTGGATTGGCGACCAAGTCTGCCAGGAAAGTCACTGATGTATGCCGTGCGAGAAAATCGGATTTGGATGGCGGGAGTTTCGAGTGCTGTTCTCATGTCTGCGTCGGCTGCTGTTCCTGCCTATGGACACATTTTTTTGATTTTTTTGCGCGGATTGAGGCGAATTGTGCCGTCAGGAGTTTTTGGCGCACGCAGATCCCGAGAAGGCAATTGTTGCGCTGGCCGAACGGCCGACTGCGCAGGATTTTTCAAGAAACATGCTGCGGTTAGCAGTCTTGCGGGAAATACAACCGCCGCTGAAGCTCTCCTCCGCGCGGGAGCGGCGCCATACGGAAAAATGGTAACTGGCACGTACAATTCCATGCTCCACGAAGCTGCCCGCCGTGGAGGAAAAGTTGTTGACGTGTTGCTTGAGGCCGGCGTCTTCCCGAACGTTGTCATCGACGGAAACGTGACGCCGCTGCATGTCGCAGTTCAATCGGGCCAGGTCGGAGCGGTTGCATTACTGCTCTAGGCACGCGCCGATCTGCGAGCGCCGAATTCCCAGGGCTTAACGGCCCTTGAACTGGCGCAACGCGCCTTTGACGACATCTGTCAAAGCGATTCAAGTCGGGCCGACCAACTGCCACCACGGCCCCAAAACGGCCCGCTTCTGCCGGGACCAGGGTGCGGGAATCGCCGTCGATGGAAAGACCATCCGCGGCGCTGTCAATGACGAGGGCCGGCAGACACATGTCCTTGGTGCCAGCAGCCATGGCACCGCTGCGCCATTGGCTCAAGAAAAACCGTGCTGACCATCGAGGAAGACGGGAAAGACAAGGAAAAGGCCACCAACGAGATCCGCGTATTCATCCCGACCATGGACCTGATCCCCGACATCGGCGGTCGAACGGTCACCGTCGATGCCCTGCTCACCCAGACAGCGATCGCTGCCTACCTGCACGACCGCGGCGCCGATTTCGTCTTCATCGCCAAAGGCAACTAGAAGACCCTCTCCAACGACATCAGGTCTTTCTTCGCCTCACAGGCGCCCAGGGAGCCCGACTTTGCCACGCAATCACCGCACCCGGCGCATGGACGCATCGAGAAACGGGAGATCCGGACCGCGACCGAACCGGTCACAGGCATCAGCTTCCCCTGGGTCGAGCAGGTGTTCCTGATCAAGCGAACCACCCGGTCCTACCGCTGCGGGCGCAATGGATGGCCGGCGAGGAGTGGAGAGCCGAGCGTCGAGGTGGTCTACGGCATCACCAGCCACACGCCACAGGGCGCCGATGCCGAGGCGATCCCGGGCTTCAATCGCGACCACTGGACCTGCGAAAATTGCGTGCATAGGATCCTCGACGATGCCGCAACATGGAACAAAGACAAGTGCCAGGTCCGGGGCGGCCATGGCCCGGAGAACCTCAGTTGCCTCCGAAGCCTGGCGGTCGGCCTCATCCTCGGACGCAACAAGCCGGTCAAGCCGACCATCGCGACGTTGAACCGGAACCCGCGCCTCGTGCTCGACGATCTCCGGCTCAGTCAGAACTCGCGGCCACGCACAATGTCCGCTGCGTAGACCCGAGAGGCGTCACCACCACATCAGGGACCGAACCCTGCCCGGCAACGCCAGGCAGGCCGATCATGCGCGACCAGAATCGCCTGCCCGAGGCGAAATAGCGCTGCCAATCACCCATCGCCGGCAAAAACACCCGCCAGGAGACCCAATGACCCCCACCGGCGGGCCAAACGAGCGCGCAAGCAACCGCCAACAAAAATCAGCCCTGTGAAAAAATGATGAATGATGCTTGACTTACCCGCGGGCCTGATACAGGTTGTATTCGACATCCCTTGCGGTTCTCGACCGCAGGGTGCGGGGCCTCTTCGGAGGCCCCTGCTTTTATGACGGACCGTTTGATGCGCACCTACATCTATGTGGACGGTTTCAACCTCTACTATGGCGCACTCAAACGCACGCCATGGCGATGGCTCGATCTGGTCGCCCTCTTTCGGGGAGTTTTGCAACCTCACCATGGCATCGTTGCCGTGAAATACCTCACGGCAAGGGTCTCGGCAACTCCCAGAGATCCCGCGAAGCCACAGCGTCAGAACGTCTATCTCCGGGCATTGACGACGCATCGACCGGAAGTCGAGCCAATCTTCGGTCACTTCCTGACCCACATCGTGCAAATGCCGCGCGCGCCAGCGACAGCAAATGTCCGGATGGTCAATGTCATGAAGACCGAGGAAAAGGGATCGGACGTCAACCTCGCCGTGCATCTGCTCAACGATGCCTGGCTCGATCGCTACGATTGCGCAGTCGTGGTAAGCAACGACAGCGACCTTTCCGAAGCCATGCGCCTCGTGAAACACCACCATCCGCAGAAGCGCATCGGGTTGATCGTACCCGGGGCGAGGCGGCCGTCACAACAGCTTTCCGCCCTTGCCGATTTCAGAAGGCATATCCGGACCTGTGCGCTCCAGAATTGCCAGCTTCCAGACCCAATTCCGGGGACCCAGCTTCACAAGCCCGCCACATGGTAGGTGCCCCGCCGAGCCTCTCATGCCCGCCTTGGCGTCATCGCATGACTTGTTCGCTGGATTTCTCCAAGGAGGAACGGATCGTGCACATCTGCGATCAACGGAGCGACTGCTCGATCCTGGTGGAAGTCCCCTCTGACGTACTCGCCAGCCGAGCTGGTTTACCGAGTCGTGATTTGGCAAGTCCTTGTATGCAACCGTCTGAATAGACGTCTGCCTCTTCCTCGATGCCGTCAAGAAGGAAGTCCTCTTGCAACTTCTTGCCTATCGCCATCACTCTGGCACGATCTCTCTTTGTGGCTCTGTCTTTGACCCCTACGACAGGCTTCTCGACGCCATTGCGGAGGTTCCCTTTCTTCTTGCCGCCGACAAGTGTCTCGTCCACTTCGACAGGCCCCTTGAACGCCTGTGGCGAGTCATCAAATGCTGACCGGATCCTGTGCGAAAAATACCAAGCGTCCTCTGCGTGATGCCTAACTCACGGTACAGCTTCATAGGCGAGACGTCCTTGAGGTTCACATTCATCAGGTAGACGGAAAACGCCCATACCGGAAGATTCAACTTGGAGCCGTGCTTCACGGTTCCCGTCTTGACTGAACAGTCTTTCCGGCAGTCTCTGCATCGGTAGGGCTGTGGCTTTCTGCTCGGTCGCTCATTGATGTTGAACGAGCCGCAGTCAGGACAGTTTACGCCGTTTGGCCAGCGCGTTTCGATAGACCACTTTTCGGCAGCCTAGTCGTGTGGAAACTTGCGTGAAAATATACATCGAAAGCGCCAAGTCGTTTCGACGACCTTCGGAACAGAGAGTATCCTGTGTCATTCTGAATTCTTACAAGGTACAGTCTGTTAGTCGGGGTGGTGGGGCTCAAAGCCGCATCTTCCGGATCCAGAATCCGGCGTTCTTTTATGGTTAATCTACGCCCCGACCAACACTTTACAGCAGGAAGACGCTTGAGTCGGGATTTCAATGTTGGGGAATGGTCAGACTGTTGAAACCTAATTCCATGTCATTCAGAGTGAGCCGTCCCAGGAAAGGTCCGGGTCATACTCCGATACGCCGCATTTCATCCCCCGTCGGAAGAGGCCATTTGCATCTCGGAGGCGGCGCGCACTCAGAGGAAATTCGAAGTGGTGCTTGAACACCTCCGCGAAACCCGGCCGCGATGGGCTCCACACGGGCGTCCGGCCGATAGTGCCTGGTCGGTGCTTGCAGGTATGGAGCTCGAAATTTAACAGGCCGGATACGACGCCAGGACGCCGGATATCGTCAGCGTCTTGAACCAAGATGCGAGAAATGTGAAGGCCGTCTTTGACAGCAGGACACCCACATTCTTCCTGAATGGGGAGCTCTTGAGGAATTTGGCCCGCAACAGCCTCATGACTTGGTAAAGGCGGAGGTGGAAGACCTTTGAAAAAGGTTCGGTTCGTTCTTTGGGCAGGCGTCGCCATAACACTGGCCGTCTATCTCGCTCTCAGTTTTGGGCATCGTACCGACAGAGACGGATCGGGCGAGATTTCGGGCAACGTGGCACCTTCTTTTCAGCCGGCCTTTGCCCTGACCAACCATCGGGGAAGAACCGTCACCGAGCGAACCTATCGGGGGAAATGGCTGCTGGTCTTTTTCGGCTTCACCAACTGTCCCGATATCTGTCCGACCACGCTGGCCGAGCTCGCCAGCGTCATGGACGGGCTGGAGGACAAGGCGGATAGCGTGACACCGATGTTCATCTCGATCGATCCGGCACGCGACCGTGTGGAAGGCTTGTCGGAGTACGTGTCGGCCTTTCACCCGGCAATCGTTGGACTGACGGGAGGCGATGCGCAGATCGCCGATGCGGCGCGTGCATTCATGGCCTACTACGAGAAGCAACCTCAGGAATCGGCGCCTGATGGCTATACCATGGGCCACACGTCGGCAGTCTATCTCATATCGCCCCAGGGTGCGTTCATCCGCACCTACAGTTTTGACACACCGCCGGTCGAGATCGTCAAGGACTTGCGTGAAAGAATGTGAGGTTCAGGATGCCCCACCTATTCGTCGTCGCATTCCTGGCATTTTGGTTCTCTGGCCCTTTGCCACCTGCATTTTCCGAGACAGTCGGCGCCGGCGATTTGGTCATCGAAAGGCCCTGGGCGCGCGCATCGATCGGAATGTCCCGTCCGGCTGCGGCCTATATGACAATCCGAAATGATGGAGCTGCTCCCGAGGTACTTACCGGCATCGAGACGTCAGTCGCCGTCATCGCGGAAGTCCACAAAACGGAAATGACGGACGGTGTCTCGAAAATGAGACCCGCTGGCCCCGTGGAGATCCCCGCCCGGGGCTCGATCGAGCTGGAACCCGGGGGGCTTCATGTCATGCTGATGAAGCTGCGACAGCAGCTCACGAAAGGTGAGCGCTTCGCGATGTCCCTGATCTTTGAGAAGGCGGGCAGGGTTGTGGTCGATGTTCCCATTCAAGGCGTAGGCGCCACGGGTCCGGATGAATAGCTTGCCGCGCAGGAAATTGCTGTTGGTGGGCTTTGCGGTCGCAACGGGGCTTGCTTCTGGCCTCGTTGCAGGCCCAGGAGACCCGAGCTGCGTTTATTGACAATCTGGTAGAACAGAATGTGATCGGAATTCGAAAGGTGAGAAGGATTTTGTACTGAAAACATCGAGCGTCCCTCACCTCAGACGTCAAATTGGGCACACACTCGGAATAACGGATCGATCATACACCACATCGGTACTATTCGACGTTTACTGAGGGTCGTCTCCAACACAATGTACACTGAATATCAGTGACACACCCAAAATGAACAGTTCAACCGCCCGCATTGGCTATGCCAGGGTTTCAACCGTCGACCAGGACCCCGATGCCCAGGTCACCGCGCTCAAGGCTGCGGGATGCATCATTTTCCGGACCGTATCCAGCGGCGGCGCCAATCTTTAGAGCCACCCCGAACTCCGGATCATCCTTGACTTCATCCATCCGGACGAGACACTGATCGTCACGCGAATTGACCTCTGGGCACGTTCACTGCGAGACCTTCAGGTCGTCGTCGAGAAGCCCAAGGAGAGGGGTGCCCATCCCTGCTGCGACTGAACAGCCCGTGGATACGTCGACCGCTGCCGGCAAGGCATTTTTCGACATGTTCGGCGTCTTTGCCGAGATCGAGACCAACCTGCGCCGCGAGCGTCAGGCTGAAGGAATTGTCGCGGCCAGGCGGACGGGCATCTATCGCGACCGACCGTCGAAGATCGATATGGACGCAATCGGGGATCGCATTGCAGGAGGCCGGTCACCGACCAGGATCGCTCCCTGTAGCCACTATTCCGGCCACAACATTTCTTTGTTAATAGGTAACTGCTTTCCCCATCGGAAACTGTCAGCTTCCCGGCTGGCGGGTTCTGTTCAAGCGTTCGCGCCATTATGGCGCTGATGTCTCCGATGGCTTCACGGCTGGCCCCGCCCCCAACATGATCGCTCCCGACAGGAAGACGATTGTCAGGCCGCGCAAAACGGCCGGGACACTTTCATCCTGCGGGGCCGGCGGCCAGCGGTTCACGCTGGACGTCGCAAGGCCCCGCCGTTGACGCCGCCCCCATGGCCGAAGACGAATTCGACGAACAGGAAGAGGCCGGACCACCCGGCCGGACAGGCGAAAAGGAGGCGCGCGGGAGAAAGAGCGGAACCCGCACCGTTCCTGCCACCCCTCACGATAGTCTGTTCAGGGCGCTTGTTTCCGATCCGGGACGCGCCGCGGCCCTGATCCGCGGTCATCTGCCCAACCGGATCACGGGGCTTCTGACGGATGCAATGCCCGTGCCGCTGGATGGCAGCTTCGTGGACGAGGCGTTGCGCGGAAGCCAGTCCGACATGCTGTTCAAGGTCGAGCTTGCCTCCGGTGGTCCGGCGTTCGTGTACGTGCTTGCCGAGCACAAGAGCCATGCTGATCTCGGCACGCCGTCGCAGTTGGCCGGCTACATGGTGCGCTATCGGAATGTTTTGCTTATCGGAACGTTTGGGTGTCGGTAGTTGACAATCCCTGCCTGGATCAAGTTACGACGATGACGCTTTGATCTACGCGAGCGCGGCAAAAAGCTCGTCCTCCACACCTTCAAAACTTCCTGCGGATGTCTCGGGTTGCTTCTGTCTCGACTGGATCTTGAGCTTCTCGGCCGGATCGAGCCGCAAGTATATCTCGGTGGTTTTCTGGTCCGCGTGGCCGAGCCAGGTGCTGACCTGACGAATGTCGTTGGTCGCCTCGAGAATGCGAAAGGCGCAGGCGTGTCGTAGCGTTTGGAGAGCCACGGTCTTTTTGGCGATGGAAGGAACAACCGTCGCGGCCGTGGCGACGTGAACGTCAACGCGCTTGGCGAAGCCCCGTGTCGTCATGCCTTTCCTGGAGGAACTGGGAAACAGGTGCTGGTCGGGTCCGTCCGGACGCACACCTATCCAGTTGTGCAGAGCTGCACTGGTGGCCTTCCACAGCGGCAGAACGCGGCGGCGACGGCCTTTGCCCATGACCCTGACCTGGTCGCGTTCGGGCTGGTTGAGACTGGCAAGGTGGAGGTTGACCAGTTCCGAGATCCGCAGTCCTGCGTCGTAGGCGAGATACAGCATCGCGTGATCGCGTATTCCAGTCCGGGTTGCCCTGTTCGGGGCATCCAGGATGGCGTTGACCTCGTCGGAGGTCAGATAGTCGAGCGTTGCCTGAACGGGACCCTGTTCCGGGGTCAATTGATGCGCACGGAGACCGCGGGGCTGACATTTGGCGAACCCGACGGGACTGTTGTCATCACGGATCCGTGGCCGGAAAAGGTTCTGACAGTGACTACTCCCCGCCCTAAAGGACGCGGCTTCTTGTTTCTCAGGCTACAGCGGGCAGTGTGCCCGTCTTACGCAAGCCTCCACAAGCAGAGACGGATAGCCCTTCCGCCTTTAGTTTCAGGATACCTTGCTGTCTGATGTTCTGTGCAGCGTTGATATCGCGGTCATGCTCTGCGCCACAGGTCGGACACGTCCATTGTCGAGCCGACAGGGGCAAACCCTCGATTTTCGAGGCGCAGTGGGAACAAGTTTTGCTGGACGCATACCACTGGTCAATCTGCACCAGGTGCTTGCCTGCCCAAGTCGCTTTGTAGCTCAGCTTGCGCACCAATTCACCCCATGCAGCATCAGCAATGTGTTTGGCCAGCTTTCGGTTTTTGAGCATGTTTTTGACTTTCAGGGTCTCCACGCAGATCGCTTGGTTTTCGTCAATCAGTCGTCTCGACAATTTGTGCTGGAAGTCGCTACGTGTGCTGGTTGTTCTTTCATGCGCCTTGGCAACAAGCACACGCGCCTTGTTGCGATTGGCTGATCCTTTCTTTTTGCGTGACAGGGATTTTTGCTTGCGCCGCAGGTTGGCGGCGGCGCGCTTCAAGAAGCGGGGGTTGCCTTGCTTCTCGCCCGTGCTGGCAATCGCCAGATGGCTCAAGCCCATATCCAGGCCGGTTACGTTCGCCGCCTCAAGCGCCTTGGCAGGCTCAGGAGCGGCTTGTCCGTCGTCGCACAGGATCGAGGCGTAGTACTTGCCTGTTTGGGTGCACGAGACGGTCACGGTTTTGATCCTGCCGACAAGGACACGGTGTAGCACGGCTTTGACTGCACCCACTTTGGGCAAATACAGGGCGCTTCCCTCTACGACCTTCACCCTCTGCGGGTAGGACATGGATTGCTTGCCTCGCTTGCTCTTGAAGCGCGGATAGCGCCCTTGCCGCCTGAAGAACCGCTTGAACGCGTCATCCAGATGCATCACCGATTGCTGCAAAGCCTGGCTGTCGGCTTCTTTGAGCCATTGGGTTTCCTCGTCTGCTTTCAGGCCTGCCAGACGATCCAGCTTCATCCGCCTGGTGATGCGTTCGCCCTTTTCTGACCACGCTTTGCTGCGCCAATCCAAGGCAAAATTGTATACCCACCGCATGGCCCCAAATTGAAATGCCAGCGACTGGCGCTGATCGGGCGTGGGATACAGACGGACTTTGGTTGCTTTCAACATAGCCCGATCGTACCATTGGTCTATGGACGGTTCAAACGAATTTCGCACAGGCAGACATTGCGTTTTTGCTCTCCATGTTCATTTGGTATTTATCACAAAATATCGACGAGATGTGCTCTCAGAACCCGCCATTCAGGACTTACGGCATGTTTTTGCCAAGGTCTGCGACGACTTTGAAGCGAAACTGATCGAGTGCGACGGTGAAGACGATCACGTGCATTTGCTGGTCAATTATCCACCTAAAGTCTCCCTCTCCAAACTGGTCAACAGTCTGAAAGGCGTATCCAGCAGGCGCTTGCGGGCTTTTCGACCCGAGATTACAGGTCGCTACCGCAAAGGCGTTTTGTGGTCGCCGTCCTATTTTGCCGCCTCTTGTGGCGGCGCGCCTCTCGACATCATCCGAAAATACGTTGAAGAGCAACGCACAACCCAAAAGCCACGTTAACGTGGCTACGCCTCATATCCCCGCCCTAAAAGACGGGGCTTTACGGCGCGTTCGATAATATTCCTTCTGGCTCCCAAAACTCGGCCAGGAGCAACTCCGAGACTCTCTTGAAGGGGTCGGAATGCAGGGTTGCCGACAGAATCGACCCGCAAATGCAGTTCTATTGCCTGCTGCATGGTCAAAACGGTCAGAATGTCAGGTCATCGGCCTGATGCGAGTAAGCGTTCGGAGAAGACGTGATGTTGTTGTCTGTCGGCGTTTGGTGACCTTTTTTTCGGGGTTGAATTTTTCACTGGCTACAAGACCGGATATCTGTTAATCCGGTTTCATGTTGAGTTCCGGAGTTTCTGTTTCCGTCATTCCGCTGGCTCGGTCTGGGGAGGAATGGGAGCGTCTGTACGCACGGGAGCGTGCACGTTCGGAGGCGGCGGAGACGGAACGCGCGGGGCCTGCCGGTTCGGACCGGCGTGCGAAGGCGCTCAACTCGCTGGTGCGGCATCGCGGCGGGCTCTGCGTGTTCGTCGACAGGCCGGACATTCCCATGGACAACAATTTGCCTGAAAGAATCCAGCGCGGTCCCGTGATCGGGCGGAAGCTGTCGTTCGGCTCCGACAGCCTGGAAGGCGCCCGGTACTCCGCCATGATGTACGGGATCATCGAGACCCTGCGGATGAACGGGATCGATGTCCGCACGTGGCTCGACGACTGGCTCTCGGCCTGCGCGGGCAACGGCGGCCAGCCTCCGGACGACCTCTCACCCTGGCTGCCATGGTCGATGGACGAAGACAGGCGCCGACAACTCAAGGCCACGCAATGACCGCGGACAACACCACGATCGCGTGCCGTTACCACGGGCGTGACTTCACCACCGGCGAGATGGCGCTGATGCGGGACCTGATCGCGGCCTCCCCGCAACAGACCCGTGCCGGGCTGGCGCGCGCGTTCTGCCGCGCCATCGGCTGGGTCAAGCCCGACGGCGAACTCAGGGCCATGATGGCCCGGCTCACCATGCTGAGGATGCACCGGGACGGGATCATCACACTGCCGCCGCCGCGACACGGACCGCGGCCGCGGCGGGTTCCGGAGTTCGGCCCGGAAACCGACCCGCCGCAGACGCCGATGCCGGAGACCCTGGACGCGGTGCGCCCGGTCCGCCTGGTCAGGGTCACCGGCGCCGGCCGTGCAGCCAGTGTCGCCTGGAACGGCTTCATCGCCCGCTGGCACTACCTCGGTTACACGCCCCTCATCGGTGCACAGATGCGCTATGCGGTCCAGGACCGGGAGGGCCGGCCGCTGGCCATGCTCGGCTTCTCGGCCGCCGCATGGAAGACCGCACCCCGCGATGCCTTCATCGGATGGTCTCCGGAAGTCCGGGAGCGGAACCTGTACCGCGTGATCAACAACGCCCGATATCTCATCATGCCATGGATCCGGATTCCAGGTCTGGCCTCCCACATCCTCTCCCGGGCGCGGCGCCAACTGCCGAAGGACTGGCAAAGCCACTACAACATCTCCCCGGTCCTGATGGAAACCTTCGTCGAAACCCCGCGCTTCTCAGGGATCACCTACAAGGCGTCCGGATGGATCCATGTCGGAACAACAAAGGGGCGGGGCAAATACGACAGAAAGAATGAATTCGCAAAGCCCAGGAAAGACATCTGGCTCTGCCCGCTCAGAAAAAACTGGAAAAGAACCCTCAATCAATAGACAACAGACAACAACATCACGCCTTCGCCGAACGCAACTGTTATTTCTCTGTTTATGTCGACGGACAAAGCATGAACATTCTCAAATTAATCTAGCCGCTGATCCCACAGTTTTCCTTTCCATGCAGACATTCTGAACCAGCGTAACTGGCTGATGTGAAGGCATTGTTTCAAGGCACCAGAACTTCCACGTCAAATTATTTCGATATGAAGCAGCCGGATCAATCTGGGAATTCTGTGCTGGCATAAAGTGGGAAACAACACTTACGATCATATATGACCGCGCGGCGTGCCTCGACACCAACTAAAGACGGGTGCGTCTTGGGGGAGAGTTGATACTTGGGGGAACCGTTGCACACGGGTGTTCAGAAGTTCCCAGGAAGAAGAACGGCACCCGTTCGCCAAGTGCAGAAAGCAGTTCCTTAACATCTTCCCCGCCCTGAAGGGCGAGGATTTCCAGGAGGACTAGGCCACTTGGACAGTTCGCGCTTCATCACCTGCCCGACGGCTCGGCTCCACGCCCGGAGTGTTCCCCCGGTTGAGAATGTTGACCGCTGCGTTGCGGTCGGCATTGTCCCGGTGCCCGCACGCGGTGCAGACGAAGACAGCTTGGCTTTCGCGGCTCCGTCCGTCCACGGTCCCGCAGGACGCGCAGGTCTGGGAGGTGTACGACGGGTCGACCTTCACGAACCGTGCCGCCTTGTAGGCAAGCATGGTCTGGATCCGGTGCCAACCGACGTTCAGGATTGCGCGGTTCAACCCGCGCTTTTGGGCAACGTTCCGGCCCGGTTCATCGACCGTGCCTCGTGCGGAAGCCGTCATGTTCTTCGTGCGCAGTCTCTCGACCACAACGCCACCGTAGCGGCGGGTAATGTCCGTGGTGGCCTCGTGCGCCCAGTGCTTGCGCGCCCGCGCCTGACGGGCCTTGAGCCCGGCGGCCCACTTCTGTGCCTTGACCCACCGGCGCGACCCGCGCCTGCGGCGGCTGGCAATTCCCTGGGCCATCCGGATCAGGCGCTCGTGGCGATCGAC
Source organism: Paracoccaceae bacterium (assembly GCA_963664045.2). Taxonomy (GTDB): domain Bacteria; phylum Pseudomonadota; class Alphaproteobacteria; order Rhodobacterales; family Rhodobacteraceae; genus JAPPHA01. The sequence goes on from CAXXGT010000014.1 coordinate 789,522, forward strand.
CTCCTGCGGCAACATGTACGGCGTACCGTCGGACAGCATCAGCGGGACGGCCACGCCACGGTCGACGCCGACGGTCATTCCGTTGTCAGGCAGTGCGACATCGCGCATGCAGCCGATGCTGATCTGCCAGCCGAGAGCCGTGCGGGTGACACGCGCCTCGCGGATGCTGCCCTCGATGGCACGGTTGTCGCGCAGCTTGACCCAGCCGATCTTCGGCAGCTTCACACGCGCCCAGCGCCTGCTCAGCTTTTCAACGCGGATTTCGCGGCCGGCAAAGCCGAACGCTTCGTTCACGCCCTTTCTCTTTGGCCTGGGATAGCCGCCAAGACCCTTCCACGCCCGGCGGTAGGCCTCGTCGAGCGCCTTCAGCGTGCGTTGCATCGGTGTCACGTGAACGGCACGGACAAAGTCGAACTCGGCGCGCAGCGCGGTCAGTTCACGCGCCTGTGTCACGTAGTTGAGGTTGTTGCCTGTTCTGGCCTGGTCGTTCCGCCAATGGTTGCGGCGTTGCTCGAGCGCAAGGTTCCAGACGAGGCGGCAGACGCCGGCGAACTGCGCCATCATGTCTTCCTGCTCTTGCGTGGGGCGGAGCGCGTCTGTGTAGCCGCGGAAAATCATACTAAATACATACACTGGATAAGCCGATGTCAAGCAACAAGCAAGGAATCGCACTTTCCTCCCCGGCCTGAACGCCGAGGTTTCCAGCGCGAAAAGTTGATGAATGTTGTTGAACAACCACCGAGACATAAGCCAAAGCTCGTGGGGGCTCCCCGAATCATGCAGGTCTACAAGTGTCAATATCCACCGGCGGAACATCTACATCTTCCGGAGTTCTGGAAAACACGGCCGGTTGTGATCTTGTCCAGGAAATCAACGCTCTCAGGTATCGCAACGGTTATTCCTCTTACCAGCCGCTCGCAAGACGATGATCGCTTCTCAGTGTATATCCGATCACCTCTGGACGGCCGGGACGCTTGGGCCATATGCAACCACATCACTACAGTGGCTGTCAGCAGACTGGTGCCTCCGCAGAGGCGCGTAATCCCCAGGATGGATGTGAAAGATTTTCAGAAAATTGTGCAAAAGGTGATGGCAAATCTACCAGAACACGCTTGACAGACCGAAGCTGACGCTTCAAGACTGTCCATCACTTGCGGGGCCTTGCAAAAGATCACCGTTTCTCCCCGCAAGGGGAGACAATTGAAAGGGCGGCTTAAGCTGCCCTTTTTTGTGTTTGTCAGACGTCAGCGCCAACCCAGAATGAGACTCCCGGGATCATGACGGACCCACGCCGGCAACGGAGGTAGACAGAAGGTCACAAACGTAGCGGCGAAGGGGCGCCTGATTGCTCCCGATCCCTTTGGCCGACCCGTCCACGAGGGACGAGATGTCCATGATGGCAGGTGGTCCTTCAAGTCTGAATGCGTCTGGTGGCGGCCCCGGACATCCGACGCACCGATTTCCATGGTGACTGGAACTTTCCTTACAACCCCCAGCACAGTTTCGGTTGTCGCATGACGAACCCATAGACCGAAGCACGCAGGTGCTATCCGGTAGGCATCCAACTCTGCCCCTTCCGTTCTCCGGCTGCTTCCAGCCTTTGATCTGACGACAGGACAGTTGTTGACCAATCGGGATTCATTTCAGGAACGGACGCCAGAAGAGTCTGAGTATAATCATCAAAGGGTGGAGCAAGAACTTTTTCTTTTGTCCCGCTTCGCACCAATCTGCCCTGATGCATAACGACGACGTCATCCGCAATCGCCCGGACGGTTGAGAGATCGTGAGTTATGTACAGATAGGAGAGTGAGAATTCCTGTTGCAGCTTAGCCAGCAGTTGCAGAATGTTCTCTGCAACAAGCTGATCCAGTGCCGAGGTGATCTCGTCACAGATGATGAATTTCGGTTCCGCAGCGAGTGCCCGTGCGAGACAAATCCGCTGTTTCTGGCCACCGGACAGCGCGGCAGGATAACGATCAATGAACTCATCCGGTTCCAGGTCCAGGAGACGGAGATATTCGCGCACGCGCTCAATCTTCTTTCGTCCACTCAAGCCGAGAAACAAATCCAGCGGGCGTCCAATGATGTCGCGGACACTTTGGGTCGGATTCATCGCCGTGTCCGCCATCTGGTGCAGGAATTGTATCTGGCGCCGCTCGGCAGGGCTTCGACCCTTCAGGAGAGGAGAGATGGGTTTGCCTGCAAGAAACACGTGCCCGGATGCTGGTGCCAGGAGGCCGCTTGCAACCCGTGCAACGGTGGTCTTCCCGGCTCCCGACTCCCCCACGATTGCTACGGTGCGACCCTCGTGGAAGCGGATGCTGGCATTTTCGACAGCAACTGACTGTCCGAATCGGACGTGGACATTGACGATGTCCAATACCGGCGCTTCCAGTTCAGGAGGCGCAGGCTTGGCCGGAGACCGGAATTCCCGCACCGACCATAAGGACTTAGTATATTCCTCCCGGGGGGCGGAAAGCATCTGCCGCGTTTCAGCTTGCTCAATCATCCGGCCATGGCGCAGTACAATCACCCGGTCGGCCATTTGGGCCACCACTGCGAGGTCATGCGAGATGTAGATTGCGGCGGTGCTATATCTCGCCACAATGTCTCTGATCGCGCTCAGCACCTCGATCTGGGTCGTGACATCAAGCGCTGTCGTTGGTTCGTCAAAGACGATCAGTTTTGGTTGGCAGGACATAGCCATCGCGGTCATTGCCCGCTGCAATTGACCGCCCGAGACCTGATGGGGATATCGAAACCCGAAACTGTCCGGGTCTGGAATTCGCATCTGACGGTAAAGTTCGATGCCACGCGAGCGGGCATCGCTTTTGGCAAACTTGCCGTGATGAACCGGTCCTTCGGAAAATTGATTGATCAGGCGGTGCGCCGGATTGAATGCTGCGGCAGCCGATTGAGCGACATAGGCGATTTCTGCGCCGCGTAGCCGGCGCTGCCGCTCGCCGTTACTGGACAACATGTCGGTACCATCGAACCTGACACGACCAGACGTGATCCTGCAACCCGGGCGGAAAAATCCCATGGCCGCAAGCCCGAGAGTTGACTTGCCTGCGCCCGATTCACCGATCAGGCCAAGGACTTCACCCCGGCGGAGTGACAGGCTGATACCTCGGATGATACCAACAGCCTTGCCTTTGGCGACTCCCTCCATGTGCAGATCGTCGATTTCAAGAATTACGTCCCTTTCAGCTTCCGGTGCCGCGTTCATGCGTGCCCCTCCGAGCCGGACATCGTTACCACCCAGTCAACCACGAAATTGATCGAGATGGTCAGCATTGCCACCGCCGCTGCCGGCAGGAGTGGTGTCAGGCCAAGATAGACATCGTCTTTGGCAAACATGATCAGGTTTGCGGTCTGACGCACCATTGAGCCCCAGTCGGCAGTCGGCGGCTGCAGGCCGAGTCCGAGAAAGGACAGTGCCGCGATAAAGAGGAAGACAAAGTTGAAACGGAGCCCGAATTCCGCAGCGAGTGGAACGCGCGCATTGGGCAGAATCTCGCGAAAAATCAGCCACCAGGTCCTTTCCCCGCGCAGCCGGGCAACCTCGATATACTCAAGGACCATGATGTCGTTCGCAACGGCGCGGGTCAGGCGGAAGACCACGGTGGAATCTATGACTGCTATCACAATAACCAGCGTCACGATGCTCATCTGACGCTCATCCAAGGCAAACAGACCAAAATCCACCGGCCCCACTTCGGCGAAGACGGTGATGAAAAGCAGCGCAAAAATCAGCGACGGAATGGCAAAAAGCAAATCGATGATGCGGCTGATTACCTGATCCAGCCAGCCGCCGGCGAGCGCTGCGAAAATCCCGAGCCCGGCCCCAAGCGCAAAGGCAAGGACCGTTGTGACAAACGCTATGCCGATGGTGTTCTGCGCCCCATAGATCAGTCGCGAAACCATGTCGCGGCCGAGATTGTCGGTACCAAGGAAAAATTCGCCGAACCACATCTCATAACTGCCGCCGACGATTTCGGTTTCGCTGTAGGGGGCAATCCGGAATGCAAAAATTGATACGAATGCGTAAAGGCAGATTATGCAGATTCCGATCTTGGCTGTAAGCGGAGCGTAACGGAAATTTGAGAGTAGCTGCATTTCGAGGTCTCGATCTATTTCGGATGCAGCAAGCGTGGATTACTGAGGGTGGAAAATATGTCCGCCAGCAGGTTCAGCACCAGGTACACGGTTGCAAATATCAGGCAGGCGGTCTGGACCACGGGCACGTCGCGCACGCCAACCGCGTCAACCAGCAGCTGTCCCAGACCCTGATAGGCGAAGATCACTTCAACAATCACCACACCCACCACGAGATAGGCCAGGTTTATGGCAATCACGTTGATGATCGGTGACAACGCATTGGGAAGGGCGTGGATCACGATGATCCGCGCCTTTCGGATTCCCTTCAAATGCGCCATCTCGATATAGGCGTTGTTCAACAGGCTGGTTATCGCGGCACGGGTCATCCGCATGGTATAGGCGATCACAACGATCGTCAGCGTCAGGGCGGGAAGAAACGCCTTTTCGACCCGGGTCCAGAATGCGTCGTCGGTTCCGACATTCGCAATCGAGGGAAACAATCCCAGCTGCACCGAAAATACCAGTATGAATACATAGGCCGCAAAGAAACTTGGCAATGACACAGCCATCAGCGTCAGTATGTTCACGACGCGGTCAAATGCTGAATTTCGGTAGAGAGCGGTCAGAATTCCCAGTGCAAGTGCAACCGGGATAGAAATCGACGCACTCAGCACCGCCAAAAAAACCGAGTTGCCAAGCCGTACCCCGATTAGCTCCGAAATCTCGCGATTCGACGCCAGCGATGTTCCGAATTCACCCTGAATGGCCCCGAACAGCCAACTCAGATAGCGCTCGAAGGCTGGGCGGTCGAGGCCAAGCTCGCGCCTGAGCGCCTCTACGGTCTCTTCGGTGGCGTCCTGACCAAGGATCTCTTCCGCAACATCGCCTGGCAACAACTCAATTGCAAAGAAGATGATCAAGGAAATGGCAACCAGAGTCATGACGCCGCTTGCCAGACGCACGAGGATCGTCCGCACCAATGGGTTCATCATTCGGTGCACCTTCGGTTTGCCAGGGAGGCACGCTATTCACATTCCGAATTCCGGCTCGCCTCCCCGACGTTGAACAAACCCCTCACTGGTCTTCTATGCAGCTTGCCACCAGCGCTCGAAAATCTTGCCACCATCAAGATCCCAGTTGCCGGCGACAGTTTCGTGGTGAGCAATATTGGACCTCACCCCAATCACGAAATTTGCGAACAGCGGGATCAGCGTGGCGCCCTCGTCACGGATACGCAATTGCATTTCTGCGTACATTTCCTTCCTCCTGGATTGATCTGTCTCGCCTCGGGCCAAGACCAGCAGTTCATTGAAGCGTGCATCTTTCCAGCGAGTATCGTTACGGCTGGACGCTTCGGAGTATGCAACCGAGAACATCTGATCCGCCGTCGCCCGGCCTCCCCAGTATGCCGCCGACCAGGGAACCTTGCGCCAGACCTTTGACCAGTAACCGTCATTGGGCACCCGGTTGATCGAGATATTGATACCTGCTGCCTGGGCCTGCTGACCGTAGAGTTGAATTGCGTCTATGGCCCCGTTCCAGATGCCTTCGGAAGAAGTGATCTGGAGATCCAGCCCGTCAAGTCCCGCTTCCTTCAGGTGAAACTTCGCCTTGTCCGGATCGTATGAACGTTGCGGAATGTCGGCAGCATGAAACGGGTCACTGACCGGAATCGGATGGTCGTTGCCAAGCAAACCGTGACCGCGCAATACCTTGTCCAGGAGTTCATCACGGTCGATGGCGTATTTCAGCGCCAGCCGAACGTGATTGTTGTCGAACGGCGGAAATTCCGTGATCATCGGGAAGGTGTAATGCAGGCGAGACGCAACATCGAGCACCTCGATATCGGAACTTCTTTCCAATAGATGCGCGGTTGAAATATCGACTCTGTCGATCACGTCCACTTCACCGGTCCGCAACGCGTTCTGGCGGGCGGCACTATCGATCAGTGCAAACATTTCCGCACTGTCAAAATAAGCCCGGTCTTCCCTGTGGTAGTTCGGATGCCGTTTGAAACTTATGCTGACGCCGGGATTGAACGCTTCAATCATGTAGGCGCCTGCGCCGATGGCGGACCCGGGATCAATCTGACCATCGGTAGCCGGCAGAATGCCGAAGCCGCTGCTGGTCAACAATGTCGGGTAATCCGTATTCGGAAGCTTCAACCGGAGAGTCAGACTGTGATCGTCTTCCTTGATGATCTCGTCGATCTGCTCCGCAAAGATTTTCATGCGCGACTTCGAGTCTTCACCCCGGTGGGCGTTGATGCTTGCAATCACATCGTCCGCGCCAAGGGATTTGCCATTGTGGAACTCGACGCCCCTTTTCAACCTGAAATGCCATACAGAGGTATCGGCACCCGACTCCCAGCTTTCCGCAAGATCGCCGACGAGTTCTCCGCCTGAACTGATCTCGGTCAAATAGGCAAGCCGGGTCAGGTTTGTCGTGGCAATGAAACTGCTGGAGCCCCGATAGGGGTCCAGCGTGTCGGTTGTGGAGCCGAATCCTGTACCGACCCTCAGGTGCCCGCCCCGCTGGGGAGACGAATGCGCCGGTGACGAAAGGACAATGCCACACGCACTGATAACTGCTCCTGCGGATGCGCCTTGCAGCAGGGTACGCCGATTCATGTTGGGTAGATTCATGCTATTGCTCCTTCTCATCCGGGCATTCCCGTATTCCCTTTCTCGCGGCCGCAGACTGTCGGTCCGGCAGGGAGGAACGCGTTACCTGTAGCGTTGCGTCAGCGCCGCGCTTTCATCTTCATCAGCCGTGTCCATGGCCGTGTCCAAACCGCCAATATCCTCGAGCACGAGGTCAAGCAGCATCTTCATGTTGGCAGGATCGTCGAAGCGCATCTGCCTGCCCTCCATCAGCATCGCGTTCATCCTGGCGCGCATACCGTTCAGGACAGTGGCGTTGCGTGCGATGTTGTTGCCATAGCCAAGTTCAGCCAGGCGTTTGCCAATCACGTAGGTTGGGGCCCAGCTTGGCATCACCTGGTATCCCGGTGTTCGCCCGATCAGGCCCGGGTGCAGATCACGCGGATTGTCAGTCTGCTCAAAATACTTGTCGACGTAGAGATAGGCTCGCTCACCCACGACTGCCGTGTTCGGCGGGACGCCGGTATGGTCGTGGATTTGCCACATCCGTTCTGCCACTTCCTGGAATTTCTCTGTGTTGAAGAGCTTGCGCACATGTGGGTTACGTGCACGCATGAGGTTAGTCAGCAGCATCAGTGCTGATCCATGCCCGCCCTGCGCCGCCTGCGGCGTGAAGCCCGACCAGACGCCATCACCACCTGCCAGAATGCATTCCAGGCCGGCGGCATCCTCGGTCCCGTTGCCCAGGTGGGAATGGGCGAGAATCTTGTGCGGCTTGGGCAGATAGCGCCGCATCAGCGTAACCAGTGCGAATGTCTCGAACGGAAACCTCGTTCCTTTCACGTCCTCAAACAACACGCCCGAGATGTTCATCGTTCCCAGCATCTTGATGATCCTGGTCAGGTATTCGACATCTTGATCGAATGTATCGAACGGATCGCCGAGACGAATATAGATGCGTCCCCTCCTGTCGCCCGGCGGTGGGAGGAGTCGCTGGTATTCGAGAATATGGGCCCTGAGATCGGCAATCATCTTTTCCCTGGACGAGCCGATGGCTTCGACCACGGAAGGGCACGTCTCGACCAGCAGGATTACGTTAGGTATGCCGAATTCGACAGTTTTCTTCGCCGCCGGTCCCATGGGAAAAGGCGCCCCATCCTTCAGCGGTTCAACTGCAATTGTCGAGAAAAAGGGATCGAGCGATTCCCCGCTGGCCACCAGGTAGTCCAGGAACTCATCCACTACGGAGGGGAAGGCAAAAAAATTGGGAAGACCAAAATTGTCGAACCCGAGATCGCGTGCAAGGCGGTGCAGTTCCTTCTTGTCGTCGAGCGTGTGACCGAAATAGGATGAGAGCGTCGCTTCACGAGACGACATATCTATCATATATGGTTCTACATCACGAAGAACTGCGACTCGATCCTCGATATACCTGCGCATCTCGTTCGCCCATGCACAATCCTGCTCGGTTAAAGCAATTCCATTGCACTGAGCAGTGTTTGTTTCATGGTTTTCTGATGTCTCGTTCACGTCATTACCTTCTTCGAATCTCTCCTCGTTGCTTGAGCAAGACACACGCATTCACCGTCGTCAACAATATCTTCTTGCCTTTCAATAAGGTAATGTTATGGATTCAGCCGATTACAAAGAGGGACGGGACAGATGATCACGCACCGTCAAGTCGAAGCCTTCCGGCAAGTCATGTCCGCCGGGACAGCGACTGCTGCTGCACGGACGATGAATATCTCGCAACCAGCGGTGAGCCGCCTTGTCACCACGTTGGAATATGAACTTGGTTTCGCGCTGTTTGAGCGCCGAAACCGGCTTCTATTTCCGACAAAGGAAGCGCAGCACTTTCATGACCATGTCGAACAGTCCTTTGTCGGGATTGAACGCCTCAGGCAGGCAGCTTCGGATATTCTGGAGCATTCCGGGAAACGATTGTCGTTTGTCTGCATTCCAAGCCTGTCCACGAATATCGCCGTCGAACTTGTTGACCAGTTTCATCGTCACCGTCCCGAAATTGCTGTTTCGCTGGAGGTGCAGCCTTCGCAGCGAATATTCGAGTGGATCTCTACGGGGAAATGCGAACTTGGCATGACTTCACTTCCGGTGCATGCGCCAGCCATTGACAAACAGACGATCTGCACTGGTGCAGCAGAGTGCATTGTCCCCAGGGGTCACCGTCTCGCAAAACGGGATTCAGTGTGTGCGGTCGATTTGGCGGAGGAGACCTTTGTCGGGTATCGCGCGGATTCTGAATATCGACAGTTCGTGGATACGTTGTTCGAGCGCTCTGGTATCCTGCGCAAGGTGGCCTTCGAGGCGCGTACCACCAATGCCGTGATCGCGATGGTTGCCGCGGGCCTCGGTGTTTCGATCGTCGAGCCCTCATTCGCGCGGTCGACCGCCGGTCGCGGGGTCGTATCGATTCCTTTCCTTCCGGAGATTCCAGTCAGGTTGACGCTGATTCGGTTGAAGGAAAAGACGTTGTCAAAGGCCGCTGAATACTTCACGCATCTCGCCACCCGGAACTTCGCGTAACGGACTTGCCCGGTAAGTTACTGATTGGACTGCCACGAAACAGTAGCTGCAGCCGGGCTTATTCAACGTACCTACTTTGTATCTGCTCGCCCCCTCTTCGCAATTGGCGAACTTCCCCCACGGCAGCTGTCGATCTCATCGAACGCGTGCACCAACGTCTTTGATCGCTTCCCTGTCATGGGCCTCGCCCGAGACTTGAAGTTGAGCCGAGTTCGACAGGTGTCAATACTCACTCAAAATTGACCCACCTTCCTCCTCCAAAATTGACCCGTCTTGTGCCATCTTTCCTTCGCGGTAGCCTTTTCCTGGTCGTCCACCCAGCGGGCGGATTTTTCGGGAGATGGGACGATGGAATGGAAGCCGGATTTCGGATTTCGGCGGCTTGCTGACGAGGTGAGGTGCAGGTCTCTTGCCCTGGTGGCGCCGCTACTGGGATACGAGCAGGACAGGACCGACCGCTGCCGATGGCGGCGGCCGGGCTCGGTGATCAGCATCAACGGGCCCAAATACTACGACCACATCGTCGGCTGCGGTGGTGGCGGGGCGATCGACTTGGTCATTCATGCCCGCGGCTGCACCCCGATGCAGGCAATCAACTGGCTGGCCGGACGGCCATCGCCTCCGGGGACCGCCAGGCCGGCAGCGCCGGTGCGGGCGCGGGCACTGGCACTGCCGCCGCCCTGTGAGGGCAGCTGGGACGAGGTCCGGGCGTTTCTGACCGGGGATCGCGGTCTCGACGGGGTTCGCCTCGACGATCTCAAGAGGGCCGGAATGCTGTGGGCGGACGCGCAGGCGAACGCGGTGTTCGCGTACCGGAATGCACGGGGCCAGATCACCGGGGCCGAGCTTGTCGGCGCCCGCCCGTTTGCCGATGGCCGGCGTTTCCGGGGCATGGCGCCGGGCTCGCGCAAGACCGCCGGCGGCTTCTGGTTCGGAAGCGGAGATGCGAAGGCGCCTGCCGGTGTCTTCCTGGCCGAGAGCGCCATCGATGCCCTCTCGGCATGTGCCCTGGGTGCCGGAGAACCGGCATCGATATGGGCGTCGGCCGCCGGTACCTGCCGGCGCCTGCCGGACTGGCTTGGCGATGCCGGACCGGCATTCGTCATCTGCGGCTTCGACGCTGACGAATCCGGTGACGGCGCCGCCGATGCGCTCATTGCATCCGACGAACGGGGCTGCCGCGCCCGCCCGTCCGGAGCCAAGGACTGGAATGCGCTGCTCAATCGCGGCTTCTGAGGCGCCAGTTGTCATTGCCGGTCTCGATGTTGTCGCAATGATGGGTCAGCCGGTCCAGGAGGGCGGTGGTCATCCTGGCATCATTGAATACGCTGGACCATTCGCCGAACTGCAGGTTGGTGGTGATGATCACCGGCGTCCATTCATAGAGGCTGGACATGAGGTGAAACAGCAAATTGCCGCCATCGCGCGAGACCGGCAAATAGCCGAGTTCGTCGATGATGACGAAGTCACGCCTTCGCAGGGCGTCGGCGAGGCGCCCCTGGCGGCCGTCCTGGAACTCGCGCTCGAGCAGGTTGGCCAGCTCGATGATGTTGAAGAAGCGGCCGCGGGCGCCGGCGCGGATGCAATTGCGGGCAATGTCCACGGCAAGATGCGTCTTGCCGGTGCCCGTTCCACCGATCAGGATTCCGTTACGCTCGGCCTCGATGAAGGAGCCGCCGGCCATGCTGTTAGGTCCCGGAATGGCTCCCTGATCTCTCCCGGCGCACGGCGCAACTGATCCGGTCGGGACCTGATCCGAAACCCTCGCCGCAAGACAAGGGCGACCCGAACGCGCAGTTGGTCCGGTACTCGTTAAGGCGCCAATCGGTCTTCACGGGAGGCGGTCTGGTCGGAAAGACGCTGAGGAAGGCGTCGATTCCGGAACAGGACCGCCATTGACATGGGTGCTACCTGGTACTACCTTGTTGGGCAGGAGACCCGCATGACCGTCAAGACCTCGATTTCGCTCACCGATGAACAGCATGCCTTCGCGAGGGCGCTGGTGGAAACAGGACGCTACGGGAGCTTCAGTGCGGTTTTCCAGCAAGGTGTCAACCTGTTGCGTCAGCGTATTGACGCCGAAGAACTGGAACTCGTAGCACTGCGCGAGATTCTCGCACGCCGCCGTGCTGGCGCCTTTTCCGGTGCGGAACGGATGGACAGCCGTCTAGCCCGGATGATTGCAGAGAAACGGCGCGCGCGTGACGTACCGTCTTGAGTTCTCGCTTGAGGCGGAACGCGATTTCGGGCTGATATTCGACCATCTCTTCGACAGCTATCTTGGCTTTGGCGAACCCCCTGAGGACGCACTCGGCCATGCAGAGGCCCGGATTCTGGAGATCCGCGCAGCGGCGGACCGCATCGCAGTCGCGCCGCACCGTGGCCGGAAACATGACAATATCCTGCCCGGCCTGTGGCACCTGACCATCAGGCTGGCGGTCTACTGGTTCGATGTCGACGACGACCGCCGGACCGTCCGTATACTGGCGATATTCTTCGGTGGGCAGGACCACATCCGGCACATGATGGCCCGGCTGCTTGGCGGATAACCAGGATTGTTTGCAACCAGCCTGCAATCACCGGACTGAACCCGTATCGTCGAAATTCAGGCTCCAGCATTCCAGAAAAGATCGGTTGGACATATGCAGGCCGTACTCGTTGAGGCGCCATCGGTCACCGTTGCCGGCAGTTCGCATCACCTGTCCACCCTGCCTGCGTCGGTCAACTCCTGGCGGCTTTCTGGAGCCGCACGAGAATCGTCTGCGTCTCCGCGGACGCCTCGCCGTCCTCGAGCGCTTTCCCCAGCGCGTAGCCGTGGCGGTCCATATCAAGTCCCAGGCGGTCCGGCCCTTCGCGTCCTTCGCGACCGGATCCACGCCGTCCTCAAGTAGAGTCCGGGCCGTCCCGGTGGTGTCTGACAGGTTCCTTCCTCCGCTCCAGGCGAGTCGATGGAGAGGCGTCCAGCCGCGCTGAGAGGTTACCGCAGTTGCATCTGCGCCGTGCTTCAACAGCAGCCTGACAACCTCTGGCCGGCCGGCATGGCTAGCCACGAGGAGAGCTGCCCAATCCTGGCCGCGGGCGATGGTCATGTTCGGATCCGCGCCGTGGTCCAGAAGAATTTGGATGGCAAATTCCGTGAATGACCGACCATCCTCCACCCCGTCGCGGAACCTGCTGGGCGGGCTCGACGGCGAGCAGGCTGCCGCCTCTGCCTGGTTCAACTCCCCGGTCATGATCATCGTCGGCGCGGGTTCCGGCAAGACCCGCACGCTCTGTCCACGCATAGCGCGGCTGCTGCTTGCAAAATTTCACTCAAGGTAGCCACCTGATTTCACCATGGTAGCCACCCCTCGGGGTGACTGGCTTTGGTTTGATTCAGAGTGCCGGTCTACAACTCGGATTTCAGCGATCAGTCCGAGGAGTATGGAATGGCACAGAAGAGGCTGCCCATGAGGAAAGCAAGGAAGATACTGGAATTTCACTTTGACGAGGGCCGCAGCTCCAGGTTGATTGCGACCCACTGCGGCCTTGCCCGACGCTCGGTGGGACAGACCCTGGAGCGGTTTGCAGCTTCGGGCTTGAGTTGGCCGGAAGCGGCCGACATGGACGATGCGACGCTGGAGGCGGCGCTCTATCCGGCACGGCAGATTCGGCCTGCGGACGAAGATGTGGATTGGGCGGAGGTTGAGAAAGACCTTTCGGGTCGTGGCGTGACGTTGAAATTGTTGTGGGAGGTATGGCGCGAGACCCATCCCGACGGCATGAGTTATGTGACCCGGACGCGCCGGTTCCGCGACTGGCGACCGTGCGGGGATGTGACGATGCGCCAGAACCGCTGTCCCGGCGAACGGCTGTTCGTCGATTACGCCGGCATGACCATTCCGCTTTTTCTCGACGGGGTTGAGCATGCCGCGCAGGTGTTCGTCGCCGCGATGGGGGTCTCGGGGCGGGCCTACGCCGAAGCGACCCTCAGCCAGAAGATCGATGACTGGTGCAGCTCTCACGTGCGCTGCTTCGAAGACATGGGCTGGGCGCCGCAGGTTGCCGTGCCCGACAACGTCAAGGCAGCGGTGAAGAACCCGTCACGCTACGAGCCGGTCCTGAACGAGACCTACGCCGACCTGCTCGAGCATTACGACATCCAGGGTTTGCCTGCGCGGGTCAAGAAGCCGCGCGACAACGCTCTCGTCAAACCTGGCGATGCGCCGCGAGATCGTCGCCAGGGACTTTCCCCGGTTCCCCCGACTCCAGGTCCACCGTTTTGCCATGCGGATCCCCCGGCCTGTGGCAGGCATCCTGGTACAAATCTGGTACAACCGTGCAATCAGGTCAAGATGGCCGTGGGTTTATCACGACGGGAAACTGACGCGCTGCTTCCAATCGCCGCAGAAGCCATTTTCGGGCCTCGCGAGCGTCATTTCATCCCGGATGAACTTGACGCGCGTCCTTTGGTTCCTGGCGAGCACGTATTCCCGGAGATGGCCTTTTGTTTGAAGCCCAGACAGGCACTCAACGCGGTGCCGCTGCAACCACCGCCTGAGAGATCGGCCATCTTGCGCTCTGCACATGGCTGGACGTCGTATTGCAGCTCCGCGGCGTTGCGACCCGCGACGGTGGGGATCTTCCGCCACGCGTTCGGCGCAAATCGTGCCAGATCTTGCGAGACAACCGGGAGACCGGCGGCGACAACCGTCGGGTAAGGTGCTAGAATCCACTCATGCTGTCAGAGAACCAGCAGCCAATTGATTCCGTCTGGCGTCCCGTGCGTGATCTTCCGGGCGAGTGCCGGGGCTGGACCCATGCGGGCGCCCGCGAGGCGTCCCGTCGTTGGGCGGATGCAAGACGAAAACTCGAGGATCCGGACATCGATCGATCTCTTATGGATGTCTGGCTGAAGGAACAAAAACGGGCTTTCGCGATCGAGACCGGCCAGATCGAGGGTCTGTACAGGCTCCCGACCGGGATCACCGAAGCTCTGATCACGGAAGGGTTCGAGAGTGTCCGCGGAGCCCATTCCTTATCGGCCATCGATGATGGAACGCTGAAGGGCTTGCTGGTTGACCAGGAAGCAGCGTTGGAAATGGTATTCGCGGCGGTGAAGAACGAGCGGCCGCTATCCAATCATGTGATCAAGGAATGGTATGCGCTCATGACCCGGCACCAGAAGACGGCGGTAGGGATCGATCCCTTTGGCAACCGAATACAGATTCCGCTTCGCCGCGGAGAATACAAGATCCGACCGAACAATCCCCGGCGTCCGGACGGGGTGGTTCACGAATACTGCCCGCCGGAACAGACCCAAAGCGAAATGGACCGTTTCCTGGAATTCCATCGCGATCACGAGGGCCTTGACCTGGCCCCGGAGGTCGAGGCGGCCTGGCTGCACCACGAGTTCGTCCGGGTCCACCCGTTCCAGGACGGAAACGGAAGGGTCTCACGGCTGCTCATGGCGTATCCTTATATCAAGGCCGGGGAGTTTCCGCCGATCATTCAGGCAGACAACAAGTCAGACTACCTGGATGCGTTGCAAGTGGCTGACAGGGGGAACTTTCGCGCATTCGTGAATTATCTGGGGGTCCGTGCAGAACAGAGATGCGATGCAGCCACTATTCGCGCCGAACGAATCCTCACCGGCGACCCGGTCATGCTTCACGCGAACGATGGTGTGACGAACAAGGGTGTCTATTACCCCCCTGCTCCGCCGCCTGAGGAGGTGCCGGAACCGCAATCGGGGCAAGAACCCGTGGTCGAAAGCAAAAGGGACGATTCGTTCGCCCTGCCGGATCAGTCAAAGCCACCACAGCCGTGGTGATCGGCCGTACAGAGCTTTCCCTCTGTATCCCCCGAATGACACCTTTTCAGGTTTCCGTGCGGGTTGATCCGATCTACCGTGTGCGTTTCAATACGCTCTCCCTGTGGGGTTGATTGAGCTTGCTGGCACGGGCCTCAGTAGGGAATCGTTTGATTCTGGGTTTTGTTGTCTCCGAGGTCCGTGCCGTCTTTTCTTCCCGGAAGCCTTGCGACTTCGTCAATCTCAGAGTCGGAGACAATCTTGATCGTTCGTAGAAGCGTGATCATGGCGGGTGCCCGGACCGTGAAAGGGCGGCGGAAACGCCGCCGGTGGACCCATTCAGGATCTCGCCCGGCGATCGGACCTGAGGTTGAAAACGATCGGTCAGATCGAGCGTGGGCAAACGACGCGCATGTCGATGGTGGATGCGATCGCCCAGGCGTTTCGGATCGAACCCGCCGAACTCCTGAACCGCCTGTCAGCCAAAGGCTAAACCTTCGCTCAAAAGGAAGACGTCACTATCGACGACGGCTGGAAGCGCGTGGAACATGGCACGACTTTGGTGCAGGCGTTCGCCTCCAACTTGAAGATTCACCGGACCGTTCGAAAACTGACCCTATGGGACCTCGCGGTGAGAGAGTGTTTGATTGGTCAAAATGTGTCTGACCATACATGGCCGCCCGGTTATCGCCTACATCAGCGTGAAGAGGAGGTCAGCAGAAATTCTCCGCCAAGAATTGGTTTACTGCTCCGGTCCAGAAACACAACTCGACGACACAAAGAGGAGCGGCTTTGCAGAAACCAACTTCTCGACAAGGTAGCGTTGAATGTCGATCACAACGCCCGCAAATCTCTCGAACTGGATGAAGAAGAACGAAATCAAGAAACCAAAGATGCAAAATCCTATGGCGGAATCGCCGTCAAGTGTCGCAGGAATCCCCCGTCAAATGCGCAGGATTCTCCAGGTGTTCGACACCACCCCCGAGAACGTGCTGATGCACCTCCGCAATGTGTTGGCTTCCGGGGGGTTGGAAGCAAATGCAACCACTGAGGAATTCCTGGTCGTTCGGACCGAGGGCACACGCCGGGTCCGGCGTACGCTGAAGCACGACAACCTCGATGCCATCGTGTCAGTTGGTTGCCGGGTCAACAGTCGGCGCGGGGTGCGTTTCCGCCAATGGGCGACCCGCGCGCTCCGCGACCATCGGTGCGTGGCTATACGCTGAACGAGCGCCGGCTGGCTGAACGCGGCCTGCGGGAAGCGACAGAGACCCTCGACCTGCTGGCCCGGACACTTCACAACTTTCAACGCTCAGGCAATGAGACGTGGCCACCTGACCCGGCTCCTTGCCGCTCCACTGCTGCGCGGAAACAACCGCAGGTCGAAACCCGCTGAAACCGAGGTCATGGTGTCTGGTCGACGCCGACCTCGGAGGGAGTGTGATCAAGCAGCGCATCGCCGGCAAAGGCGGTGGCCGGTCCGGCGGGTTCCGCACAATCGTGGTGTTTCGCCGGGGCGAGCCGGCGTTCTTCGTCGACCGGTTTGCGAAGAGTGCCCGGGACAACCTCCATCACAAGGAACTCTCGGCACTGCGGTTACTGGCAAACGAGTACCTGGCACTAGACGCGGCGGGGCTTGCGGCCGCGCAGGCTGTTGGAGCGATAATCGAGGTGGAATGCGATGACCAAGCAGTATGAGAGCGAGGTGCTGGCGTCGGTGCGCGAGGCTGCGCTCGGTCTGGCAGAGGCGGGCGTCATGTCGAAACGCACGATGCGTTCGTTCGATGAAATGTGTCTCACGCCCGTCGAGGAGATGACGCCGGAGGGCATCCGCGCGTTTCGGCTGCGCGCGTATGCGAGCCAGGCGGTGTTCGCGCGCTACCTCAACATGACGACGGGTCTGGTGAGCCAGTGGGGGCGCGGCGAAAAGCGCCCGCGGGGCGCGTTGCTGAAACTGCTGACGCTGGTGGCGAAGAACGGTCTCGGCGCGGTGGCGTGAGATTTCGCTTCCCGGACCGCGGTGTTGCGATCGTGAAGAACCTGCTCACGCGTCGGGACATCCGTGTTTGAGACTGAAGTCATTTGGAAGCACCATATAGTTGGGGGTCAATCGACGGGACCACCGAGTGGCCGTTGCCGCAAACCATTCTGGAGTACCATAAATCGAGACGGTGGATCGCGAGAGCCACTTTTCCGCAACGTGCTGACCTCCGGGATCTTGGTGTTCCCCATATGCAGGAGACTCGCATTCAAGGCCTCGTAGCGGTCGAGGCCGCCACTCGCGTGCCACTGATATGGGAATCCCGAAACGGATGAGCGGAACCGGTCGGCAAATCCCACGAAATCGTTCGCCTCAGGGAGCGCACAGTGTTCCCCGCCCCGGCCCGTCGCCTCTACAACTGGCTTGCCCAGGTGCTGCAGCAATCCGCGATTCAGGCTGAGCCGCGGCCGGCAACTCTACCGTCCGGTTTCTCCTGCGCCTTGTCGCTGCCCTTCAGCCGCGGAAAGGTCTCCAGGCGGAACGCCTCTCGCGCCAAACGATCGGCGGCTCGGGTGAAGCCCACCTTCTCGGTGCGCCTTCCGAGACTGTCCCACTCCCTGCAGAACGGAACACAGAACGAGGCGGCATCCCGGCGAACCACCGGGACGCCGCCGGGTTGCTCCTAGTTGTGGTTCCGCCTGTGTCCGCGGTCACTGTCGTGGTGCCAGCGATCGTTCATGGAGAGACTGCCGTCGCCGTCACGGTCGAGCCGACTTACGATATCCGCCAGCGGCAGGTCGTATTCGGCGCGGGTGATGATCCCGTCGCCGTCGGTATCGAGCATCTGGAAGATTCGCACAGTGAGCGGGTGCGTGGTCTCTTGCCAGAGCCCCGCGAACTCCTCCAGATCGAGGTTACCGTCGCCGTTGGCATCGTGAGCGGCGTGGCGGTCATTGCGCAGCTTGTCGATCTCGGCCTGCGAGAGACTGCCGTCGCCGTCCGCGTCCATGGTCTCGAACATTTCCATTGCGGTCACGCCTAAGTGCCCCCCTTTGAGGAAACCCATGTCATCATCGAACCCGCCGCCGCGGTGATTGGCGTAGGCGATCCCCGCGACGAGTGCGCCGCCTCCGAGCACTGCGGCAACGGCAATCGCGGTCATTGTCTTCGTTTTCGTCTTCATTGATTAACTCCTTAACCGGTCGTTGGTCGTGGATGGAAATGTAGGCAAGGGACATCGGAAAACCATGCCTTCGAAGCGGCCAGTGTGTCGCGCGCCGTGGCAAGGGAGCGGCGCGATACATTTTGTTACAATTTTTTTGTATCGCCGCCGGGCATGCGTGTAAGTTCTCTCCCATGGACGCCTCCCCGCACGTTCTCGTTGTCGACGACCACCGCGATATTCGCGAACCGCTCGCGCGTTACCTGGAACGTCACGGAGTGCGTGCAACCGTGGCGGGAAGTGCTGCCGCGGCACGCCGGGCGTTGCGCGCGGCGGCGGTCGACCTCGTGGTCCTCGACATCATGATGCCCGGCGAGGATGGACTCGCGCTCTGCAGGCACTTGCGCGAGACGACGCACATCCCGGTGATCCTGCTGACGGCAATGGCCGAGGAAACGGACCGGATCGTGGGACTCGAGATTGGAGCTGACGATTACGTCACCAAGCCGTTCAATCCCCGGGAGTTGCTGGCGCGCATCAAGGCAGTAATCCGGCGCACGCAGAGCCTGCCGCCCGTGCGCGGACCCCGAACGGCAGGGACCTGGCGATTTGACCGCTGGTCACTGGATGCCGGGCGACGTGAACTGGTGGACGAGGACGGCGTGGTGACGGCGCTTTCGACGGGAGAGTTCCGGCTGCTGGTTGCGCTGCTGGAGTGTCCCGGCATGGTGTTCTCGCGAGATCAGTTGCTTGACCTGACACGCGGCCGTCGTGCCGCCCCCTTCGACCGCGCCATTGACAACCAGGTGAGCCGCCTTCGCCGAAAAATCGAGCACGATCCGAAAAATCCGAGGATCATCGTCACCGAGTGGGGCGGCGGCTACCGGTTCATGGGGGAGGTGGAACGCATATGAGGTTCGCACCGAAAAGCCTTGCCGGCCAGCTCACGCTGTTGCTGCTGATCGCGCTCGCTGTCGCGCAAGGTGTCGCCGTGGCTTTTTTCGCCCTGGAACGCATCGAGGCGGTGCGCCACGCGCAGCGGGACAACGCCATCCTTCGCACCGTCACGGTGGCGCGGCTGCTCGCGGACACGCCGCCAGACCTGCACGACGCCGTGATCACCGCGGCGAGCACCGGTCTCACCCGTTTCCTGCTCAGCCGGGAGCCCCTGGTCAGAGAGATCGAAACCGGGGCGCGGGCCGTCGCAATCGCCCGCGGTCTCTCTGCCGCCCTTGGCGGTAGCCCGGAGCGGATTCGCGTGGCGCCGTTGTGGACGCGGCACCTGGACGACGACCGGGGCCACAACCGGCGCCACGGTCACGATGATGGCCCGGACCACGGTAAGCCCGACTGGTTCACGGCATCACTGGCTCTCCCGGACGGCACCTGGCTGAACGTCGCGGTAGCTCCGCCTCCGGGCGCACCGCCCTGGGGCTGGACTTTCATGATGTCCTTCCTGTTTTCGGCAGTTGGCATTGCCTTCGTGGCTGTCCTGACCGGACGGCGGATCGCGAAACCGATGCGTGGCCTCGCGGCAGCGGCCGGCCAGTTGGGCCGGGGCGAGGCGGTGGATGACCTGCCCGAAGCCGGACCGGCGGAAACCCGGGAAACGGTACGCGCGTTCAACCGCATGCGCCAGCGACTCGACCGCTACGTCCGGGACCGTACGGCCATGCTGGCCGCAATCTCGCACGACCTCAGGACTCCGATCACGAGCCTGCGCCTGCACGCCGAATTCGTCGAGGATGCCGGAACGAAAGCGAAGATCGTCGCCGCGCTCGACGAGATGCAGCGGATGACCGAGGACACGCTCGCGTTCATCCGCGAGGACATGCACCGCGAGGAGACGCGGACGGTGGACCTTCATGCGCTTCTCGACAGCGTCGCCGCCGATCTCGCGGAGCTCGGGCACGAAGTCGCGGTCACGGACACGGTCACGGACCGGGTCCTGTTTGCCTGCCGGACGGTGGCGCTGCGGCGGGCGCTGCGGAACCTGCTGGAAAACGGGGCCGTTCACGGAGCCCGGGCGACGGCGCGGGTCGATCGCGACGGGTCCGGGGTCCGTGTCGTCATCGAGGACGAGGGCCCGGGAATTCCGGAGGACGACCTGGAACGGGTGTTCGAGCCTTTCGTCCGCCTCGAGGCGTCGCGCAGCCGCAACACCGGTGGCAGCGGCCTCGGGCTTGCCATTGCGCGCAGTATCGTGCGTGGCCACGGCGGCGACATTCACCTCGAGAACCGCGCGGAAGGCGGACTGCGCACGACGATCGCGTTGCCCGTTGCCGAGGGCCTGTGAGCGGCCGCCGACGCCAGGTGCGGCGGTCGTTCCGGTCTGTCATGGACGGCGAAACACGGGCGGTGGCAATTTCCGTGCGGAGTTGATCGCCGACGTCCACTGAGAATGGATCGAAGCCTTGCTCGGCAACGACCTGCACTGCGGCCGAGAAACCCTTACGCGTGCCTCATGTCCTTTGAACAGCGATCTCAGCATATCCAGCAGTTGGCTCTTGCCGAACCGACCCGGCGGGTGGGACAGGAGATACTTGCGCCCGTCGCCTACCCAGCCGCTGGACGAGAGGAATCTTGTCAACATAGCGAAAGTCCTGCTCCCGCATCATCCGGAAGTTCTGGATTCCGATCGGCAGCAAACGGCGGTTCATTGCTCTCGCCATCCATGGGGCGCCGCAATGATTTCCGGCCGGGTGCCTCGCCTTCTCTGCCTCGATTGCGTGCACATGTCCTTGGCGCAGGTGTGACAGCGAATGGAGTCCGGGGCGAGGTCGCTTGAACACCGGGTTACAGATTGTCCCCCCTGCCATCTGCCGCCGATCCCCACGAATCCGCCGTCGAACTTCGGCACGTGGAGCACGAATTCGTCAGTCGGATCGCAGAGCCCCTACTCTTCAAGTATTCCGATCGCGATGACTTCGCCCATGCTTGAGCCGTCATGGTAATCGGCAAGGAAATAAACTCCCGCCACATTGCGGCCAATTGAAATCCCGGCCGCCAGTTCGTTCCACCCACCTTCCTGCGTCAAGGGCGTCCGTCGATACCATTCTTCTGCGCCAGGGTCTTGCAATGACACTTCGATGCTAACTGGATTGCCCTGTTGATCGTGCGATGAAAATCGGCACTATTTCTTTCACATGCGCAGAATGGCATGCTGGTATCGAGGAAAGCGTCTACTTTCGTCATGCAGCCACATGCGTCGGCGTGAAGGAATGCGATCAGGTTAACGGCGACAAGTTGAAGGCTCGGGCAGTCTCGAACACGCCTCGCTTCCGGCTCATCCGGAGACCAACCCTCTCCATGCGCGTCGGAGGGAGTCACGCCGTCCAGGCGATTGCGCTTTCGATCAAACCAACGCCGAATGCCGATTTCATCGTACGCACGGGAAAGATCACCGACAACGAAAACGAGGAGGTGGATTCGATGCGCAACCGTGTCCGGCTTGGCGGGATTCCGGGCGCTCGCGACCCAATGGCATTCGGATAAGGTTTTTTGTCGTTCGGATAAGAAAGCCCCTGTGCTTCGGGTGTTTTTCCGGAAGCCGGGGGCTTGATGGTGGTGTGGTTCTGTCAGGCTGGTCTTCGGTTCTGCCACTTGCTCCGTGGTTGGCGTGATTCCCGGTTGTAGCTTCGCCCCGGCCTCTCGCGCTGGATGCATCGGGAGAGGCCGATCATGATCCGCTTGACGGATTGGGCGACCATCTGGCTCTGCCTGAGGAACATGGTCTCGATCTCGCGCCCCAGCAGTCTCATCCCGTTCCTGAAGTTGGTGCGCATGGCCGGCAGGTCATCGTTGGCATCGTGGTTGATGTCATGGTCGCAGCGGTTGGCGAACATGCGTGCGAGGGTGATCAGGGTGAAGGCGGCGTAGAGTTCCTGGCGCACGCCGCGTTCGGACTTCGCGTGGAAGCTCTCGATCACATCCTTTCCGGTCTTGTATCCCTCCTCGACCTGCCAGCGCCCGTGGTAGAGGTCCGAGAGTGCCTGAACGGTGTAGCGGCTGTCGTGCAGGGATGTTGCGAGACAGTATTCGGTATCGGCGGCGGTGTATTTGACCAGGCGGATGCGCAGGCTGCGGCCGCGCAGTTCGGTCGCGTCCCCGGGCGCCTTGAGGGTGATGACGCGATCGCTCTGTTCCGAAGCGATGAAGGCGTCGAAGACGGGGTTGGCATTGCCCTGGAGGCGGAAGACGAAGTTCAGCCTGCGCAGGTTGTGGAGCAGGGCCATCTCGAAGGACCAGTATCCCCGGTCGTAGACGATGACATCGCCTTTTGCGGCATGGTCGAGATGGGTGAGGGCGGCCGTGCGCTCGTTCTCGTGGCTGAAGAGGCCGAAGTCTACGGGCATGCGGCTGTGCAGCCGGTAGAGGGTGCTGATCATGCCCTGGGGGTAGTGGGCATTGTCGTTCGGGGTGCGGTAACCCGAGCGCAGCAGGTCCCGCGGCAGGGTGATCTTCGATCCGTCGACGGCGAAGATGCGGTGTCCCTTCCACAGGGGGTCGTCGGGACTGTGGGCGAGGATTTCCCTGTGCAGGGTCTTGAAGGCGGCTTCGTCGAGTTTCTCGCGCGCCTCGCTGGCCGAGGACGCCGCCGGCGGTTCGTCCTGGGGCAGGGCGATGTCGGACTGCTGGCATTGTTCCCACAGTTCGCACAGCGTCGCACGGATGAAACGAAGACTCGAAGACATAACTCTAAATGCGGCTATTGGTCTCGGCAGAAATCGTGGCGACGCCCCAGAACCGAGCCATTGATCGACCGACTTTTGACCTGGCAATCTCGACCGGCACAGGCCGTGTCCAGTAATCGTTTGCCGCAATCACGATCACATCGTTCGGTTCCAACTCGCTGAGAAACCAGGCTGTCGGTGAAAACACCTCGAAACAGATGAGCCAACGGACTCGGTAAGGACCGACATGAACGGTCCAAAGGCTCCCCGCCCCAACCTTCCAGTCTGTGGTTGGATTACCGGCGTTTACCGGCAAGGCGATCGGCCTTTCATAGACAGGCTCGGGGTCACAGCTACCGTCGCCGTTGATCCTGTATATTGCTGAGCGTCCACTCTTTTCGATCACGCCGACGTAGATCACCGCCTTGCGTGTATTCGCGTACCCGCACCAACGATCAATTGAAAAAGAGTTGGTGCGGTCAATGACGTTTTCGCCAAGGAAAACAACGCTCGCATTCGGAAGAGAATCAAGCAGGCGGCGGTCACTACTCGCTGTGGTCAACGCCGGATGTGGCGAAATCTCAACCTCCGAGAACCCTCCTGCCTCGACGGGTTCGTGGGCCAACCAGCAACAGATGGATGCAATTGATGCCCCGACGACAGTTGCAGTCCGTACCCTCAACGACCTTAGAGCTTGACCTAAAAGTGCGCGGCCCCGCGAGATGTGGTATTCCGGGTCAGGTTTCAACGACAGACGAGGAGGTCCACATGCCCTGGAACAAGGACGCGCAGAAGACATATAAACGAAATGGCGAACGCTTTGAAACCGATTTGACGGATGAGGAGTGGGCACTGATCGAACCGCTTCTTCCGTCGCCCTCGCAGATGGGGCGTCGGCGCAAGACGGATGTCCGCGAGGTGTTCGACGCCATCCAGTACATGTTGGGAACCGGGTGCCAGTGGCGTGCGATTCCGAAGTGTTTTCCGCCGTTTACGACGGTTCAGAACTATTACTATGCCTGGCGGGACAACGGGGTGTTCGAGGCCATGCTGGACGTGCTGCGCGGGCGCGCACGTGGGTTGGCGGGCCGCTCCGAGGATCCGACGGCGGCGGCGATCGACAGCCAGTCTGTGAAGACGACGGAGAGCGGCGGTCCTGCCGGCTACGACGCGGGCAAGAAGATCAAGGGCCGCAAGCGCCACATTGCGGTGGATGTCGAGGGGTCCCCGATCGTGATCGAGGTTCATGCGGCCGACGTTCAGGACCGGGACGGCGCGCCTGCGGTGATCCTCGGCATGCTTGAGAAGGCGCCGGAGGTGACGAAACTGTGGGCGGATGGAGGCTACCAGGGCCCGAAGCTTGTCTCGAAGCTGGGGGAACTGGGCCTTGGAGCTATCGTTGAGATCGTTGAAAAGCCGCAGGATATCAAGGGTTTCACGGTCCTGTACCGTCGCTGGGTGGTTGAGAGGACGTTTGGCTGGATGTCGCGGTGTCGGCGTCTTGCGAAGGATTTCGAGCGGAGCCTGGCGAGTTCTCTGGCGTGGTGTCAGCTGGCGGCCTGCCGCTTTCTCATGCGGCGGGTGGCACGGGCAGCATCCCATTGAAACAAAACAGAAAAGACCCGCGAAAATGAATTATGATTCAAGCTCTTAGATCCAATCCTGCCAATAGAAGGGGAATCAAAAGGACTCCGATTACACCGGTACCTGGCCACAAGTCACCCGCAACGAGAGCAGGCGAACCAACATACCAAGGGAACATCAAGGCAAGTGCGACGGCAATTCCGGCATTCAGAAAGGCAAAAGCAAGCGCAGCAACAGCGGGGAACGCCAAGAGCAATCCGACCGGAATTGAAAGGTCGACCTGCTGATTCAGGAATCCTGTCCAGACCGGCAGAAAAGCCGCAACGTGCCACCCGAACGCGACGGCAAATCGACGGCGACGGTTTCTCGTAAAGGTATCGAAGACAAGTCCCGTCGCTCCGGCGATGAGAGGAATTCCTGTGATGTAAAATCCCACCGCAGCAATGGCGTCACTGAATCCGATACGGATCCAACTGGAACGTGACCACAATTGACTCGCCAAGAGATTCGTTTTCCCGTGCCTGGTTGATGTTTCGATCGATTGCATGCCTGATTTCGTGGAATTGGATCTTTGGTCGAGTCAAAGGCATCACGAATTTATCGGTGCCGGTACCGGTGCTTTCGATCAACTCCGATTGATTTCCGGCCTTCAGGAACCGAACAAACATTTCTCGGGAAACCAATGCACGGTTTCCGGCGACGCCGTGCCACACTGATCTTCCGGCATCCTTTCCGGTTACGCGAGGGAGTGCCGCCCAAACAATGGCAAGGCAATTCCCGAAAGATGAGAGATGGCGTTTGCCATAACCACATTCATCAAGAAGCAGGTTCCCAAGTTCATCCTGAAGACTGTCGTCAAACAACCTGTCTGGATCAATGTTGTAATCCCGGGACAATCTCGTCAGTGTCCGATAGGTGAATTGATATCTCCCGACCGCGGTTGAAACCACTTTCCATCGAACATCCCGTTGCCACGACAGGACCTCATGCAAGAGCATTTGGGTCAACGGTATGGGCGGCGCCTCCCGCGTCGCCGTGTGGATCGAATCGTAACCGCTCGGTGCTTCATATCGGGCGATAAAGTCGAGGATTGTGGCTCGATCCTGCAACGCGTCAACCCGCGTTGAAATCGCAAAAAAAACAAGTGAACCGACAATCAAGTTTCTCAATACGCCGGCAACCATAGTTCCGCTTCCAGTGTTATGTTCATTGGGATCCCTGCGGAAACCCGAAATGTCGGCAGTTGGTTCAGGTCTCTCTCCAGCAATTTCTCGGAAATCGTTTCAGCAGAATCTCCGACCGCCCGTCGAACGGCGTCTCCGAGTTGACCGCCACCATTGTCCTCCCGCCGTGTGAGACTGGCAAAAAGATTAATCGCAAATGATGATCCCAACGCCTTCAGAAGACGCGACTCCCTTACCCCCTTGACGCCGGTAACTCCCGACAAGTCTGATGTTACCGCATTTCCGGGCGAAACAGAAACTCCATTCGGAAACTGAACGCGGTCCCATCCGATGAAAAGTCGGTTTGTATGAACGTCCTGCGCTTCGCTGTAACGACCAAAGAGGCATGATCGAGAAACCGTGGACCGTGCCCACGAACTGGTGGATCAGGCGGCCTGGGAAAGGCCAGATGCTTGATCGACGTTGTCGAAGAATTCGAGGCACTTCCAGGCGAACGCGTGCTGCGTCCCGCGAACAAGGAGCCGACGTCGTGATCGCGGTCGATCTTGATGAAGCAGTCCTGGACATGATCGAATTGTCCGCATGGAGACAGAAATCGATCAGGTGTCGCCAGCCGAGCGCGTGGCCCAGTCTCGCGACGGCATCCCCAACAGGAAAACGACGAAGTCTAGAATCTGCTTGTGTCAAACCAGACAGTTCCATTTGTCACTGACGCAGCACTTGTCGCTGATTTCCTATGCCGCGCAAATCGCGACAGTACCCTCCGTAAGCATCTGTGATTGTCTCAACCATCCGTTGCTACAATCTTTCTTCTGTCAAGGAGCCTTGAGCGTTGGAAACTCCGCTCCTTGCCACTTTACGCCTGCCTCCGGTCCAACCGCAGGTCGACGCACGCCGCATCCCAAAATCATGGCATCTGTCGGAGGCCATCTTCCGCGGAAGGTAAGATACCAATGTCAGGTTCGCAGACCCTCGGTCCCTGATGAAGTATCCGGGGTTTCAGGAACGCGTACGCGGGAGCAATCCCCTGTCGAGAAAGGGGGGCCTCGTGGAAATCGTCAACCTGCAATGGCGCGATGGACAAGCCATTGTGTGACAGGTGAGACAGTTCCGGTTTTTGACCACGATGACGCAATAAAGATGGCTTTCATCGGGGTTCCGACCGGCATCGGCTCGATTCTCACGCGTCGTTCCGGGCGCGAAGTCATCTTCCCGGATACCGGCGGCGCCTTTCGGTTTGCTGCGGGCACATCCCTCAGCATTTCACGTGGCACCGGACGAAAACGGGAGTTCAGGGTAGCCGGTCATGATCGTTGAGGCGTTCATAGCCGAGCGCCACAGCCATCACCGGTCATGCGACGAGGGTTTCGAGGCGATGTCCACGCGTCCGGGATCGCGATGATCGGAAAAGCAGGCCGCAAGGCGCCCGGTGACGTCGAATAAGCGATCGGATTACCGCAGCAGCAAAGCGCCACAGCCGGAGGTCAGCCGGCCACCATCGATCCGGCGTCGTCGAAGGGCTTCAAATTCCAAGTGCAAACACGTACACTCTGTCTGCATGGGGTCTGATCCCTGTTGTATTGAAACTTGCTGTATTCATTTGCAAATGGCGCGAAACCAGGCCCCATGCACACCATTTTGACGAGGTATGCGGGCCGGTGATCATCCACAACCCGGATGACGCATTCCCGCAAGGCGTGTACTGTGGCGGAATTCGTCTCCACCACATTGCACAAGTACATGTGTGCTGCCTGACTGCACCGGCGCGATATCTTGGCCTCTACTGACCCCATTCCGCGAATGCCAGGCGCAGACCGGTCCGACCGTATCGTCGACCGCCGCGAGACGGAGGGCATGTAGCGCACCGATCGCTTGAACAAGACGATCCACCCTATTCGGAAAGTCGCAAGTGCCAGCGAAAATCGCGCGCATGGACATCCTTCACATTCAGAGCCACGGCCGAGCAAATCCGCGCGATCGTACAGGCCAGGGTGGCGATGAAAGCCGGATCGCGTAATTCGGTAATCTTTTGCGCCGGCAACCACCGGAGAAGCCGCAGATGGGGCCACATTCTCCTCACCGGTCATATTACAGATGACCCTTGTTCACAGACTCGGGGGCTATGCAAAGGCTTCCAACCCTTTCCATGTTTGAACGAAGTCTGACGCCTCCCGTGTCAGATACCGTCTCCTAACTGGTCACGACGGAAGCAACAGGAGGTCGCCTGCAATGGACGAACGTGCAAACGTCACGCAAGCCGCGACCTGTAGGGCCAGGCCGTCGACGACCCGAACCTACCGGTCTGCGCTTCGCGCCCTCGATGCATGGCTGGCAGGCCGCTTATGGACGGGAGGCTGGCGGGATACCTGCGGTACCGCCACGACAAAGACAGGTTTTCGCCCGTAATGCTGAAACTGAGCCGGGCAGCCATCCGCTTCAACGCGAAGCTGGTTGGCGCCCGATCGCCAGACGGGCCGGCAAACGCCCTTTCGCTCAGACGCTCCCGTCACTCTGCCGCAGGCCGTGGCAGGTGCCAAGTTGCTGGCGTCCGGTCGGGAACAACAGGCCGAGACCTGAAACTGTCGTCACGCGTCGCCACAGATCGCAAATGAAGCCCTCAGATGCGCGGAATGGCCTCCAAGAATAATCTATGAGTGGGCGGAACCTCACAAAGGAAAATGTCGACTTTGCCAGCGGCGACGCCCTCCGGGAACCGCATCGAAGGCCACCACAGGGCCGATCGGCGGCGGCCATGAGACATGTGCAGAGAATCCCGGCTGTCACTCGGCGCACAATTCTGACGCTGCTGAAGTTGTGGACAAGTCTGTGGAAAACGCCAGAGAATACTTGCTGCCTTCCCTGCACGTGCGTACCTTGCGGCCCACTGAGTCCGCGGGACGATCCACAACAACAGTTTTTAATCCCTGAATATTGATGGCCAGGGATTTGATGTGCTTTAATGCATGATAACCGATTTCTCGACATCCGGCGACGCGTCGTCGACGCGACAATAGTTGAAGACAGGAGTTGGGAAAGATGTCGAATTGTGTGTTGACGTGAGTTCACGTGTCGGCGGGGAAACGAACGACGGAATCTGGAGGAGACAATTTGTACCGGATGAGCATCGCGAGAGTGCGGGCGGGGCCTTTGCTTTTCATGGTGCTGGCATGGGTTTTGGCAGTCCATGTTCAGACCGTCGCTTCCGCGGAAGAGTCTCAAGAAGCCGCGACCGGGCTCCCGGCAGCCGCGGGAAACGCCATGGGGCATGCGCCCTATTTGAGCCTTGGGATGGCCCTGATCCGCCCTAAGGACACTCGGTTTGTCGACGGCAGGGACACCGGTCATGCCGCGCTCTACGGAAGGGAGGTTACCTTCGATTCCGGAGCGATCGGCAGCGGTTTTCAGTTTCATTTCGCGCCAGGCATCCGGTTGTCATCCGTGCTACGCGCACAGCTGGAATTCGGCCTGGCCCGTGCTCTCGACTGGCGGGGCAACACGAACTACCGAAGGTCGGGCGAGCATCAGCCGTCCGAGGCGCGGCTGGACACCTGGCAGCTTCTCCCGGCCGGGTTCTATGATTTCCCGGGATGGGAAATCGCTTCTGGGCGCCACGTACAGCCGTTTCTCGGCGCCGGGCTTGGTATCACCGGCTACCGCTTGAGCGACTACGTTCAACGCTTTCCCGAACCGGACGACCCGCAAGGATACCTCCGGCGGGGTCCGAACGGCGAGATTCCCTTCACGGCACTTCCCGGAGGTAGCGGGTGGAACTTTACCTGGATGCTGACAGCCGGGCTTGCGATACCAGTTGGCAGGAATGTCCACCTCGACCTGAGCTACCGTTACACCGATGCAGGAGAGATCGGGACCGATGTCGGCGACATCGCCATCGTGCGGTACCGGGACGACGGAACCCTGAGGGAGATCCAGGTTCCGATCAACGAGACCTCGTCCGAGTACCGAATCCACTCATTGCTCGTGGCGCTCCGGTTCGAATTGTAGTTCCTCAGGAGGCCCGTTTCCGTTTCGGCGCGGCATTGCGGGCCTCCGACGCCCAGCAGCGGGCGCAGCTCCTCCTCCGGCCGGGCCAGCGGCCATAACCTGATTCGACCTTGAAAATGGATTCCAAGGCGTTAACCAGACTCGCCGTCATCAAAGTCCATCGCCTCTTCTTCTGAGTATGCGAGCCCGTGATCGGAATCACCAGTTGGAACAGAGGCTTTGTCGGTGGCTACGAGAAAGCGCGTAAATCTGGTGATTCGCCGCGCTTTTGCGCGATCGTGCTCTTTCCCTATTGTCGCGCTCCTGTTGTCGCTGTTGTCGGTTTTCGCGTTGCCCGTCGCGTTGCCGCGGTCCGGCGTTGATCCTTTTGTGCGTGTCGGGGTGCGCCGGTCGGAAAGCGATTCCGTGGCCGGGCCATTTCCGAGAGCTTGCACCGGGTCCGGGCATGGCAGCTGACGCCTGGAGTTCCGGCGACCGCCACGCCTTGGCCGGGTGCGGGAACGGATGCTGGACCGGTAGCGAAAGACAGAGCGATGCGGTGCCGGCTCAAAAAGACAGAAGACGATATCCTGAAGTTCGCCGCGCTGCATTTGTGCGTTGGATCGGAAACCATCCATGACTATGCCAATCGGCAGCGGACGGTGTCCGAACACCTACAGCGCTTCGATTCCGGAGGGAAGAATCATACGCTCTTGAAACGGCCTCTCCTCGCCACCTGAATTCGCCCAAGAGAAGGATGTGAGCCGACAGGAAATGCTGGGCTGTGGATGTCCGGGCGCGAATTTCTCCCAGGCGTCCGAGCCACAGGGCGCTCTTCAGGTCATGGCGCGCCTCACCCTTGTTCTGACCGAGAATGGCACGCCGCTGCACTTTCGGCATCCAACAGATCGGAGGCGAAAGCTGCACAACGCGATGTTGTCAAAGAAGTATTTTGTCTCGACAGCGATGAATGCGTGGCCCCGTGACGTGTATCTGCGAAACTTGGTGTTTCCTCGGTGTTCGTCAAAACGTGCTCGTCCAGCCCGAGAGCACCATCAGTTCCGGATCCTCATGCCTGCGGTGTCCAGGCTCGTGCGAGAGGACGGCTCCGAAATGAAGGTTTCCGCGTTTGAGCGGGTGTTGCCAATGCAGCTCCAGGTCCAGTTGCCTTCCGCTTGGCTCGAAGCCTAGGGCTAAGGCATCGCGAACCACTTCGCCGGACTTCGTCCGACCCACTGGCAGGTGAAGTTCCGCGTGACCGCTTTCGGTGCGCAGCGGCTGCGAGAAGGAGACACGGAACGCGCCCCCGTTACGGGTTGGCCGGCTGGCATGGAACGAGAACGCGCTCGTCGCAATATCCGAGACGCCATCCAGAAGACCGTCACGCGCGTCGGCGTTCACAGTGCCGGCCTCCGCATTGAAGCCCAGCTGCCACGCGCCAAGCCGGGATTCGGCTTCTATGCCCGCAAACGTCGTGCCCGCCGAGAGGTGCCCAAAGGCTCCATCCGCCACGGCACCGAGCAAGGACCGCGGTTCCTCCGTCCTGCCGAGCCTGAACCTGACCGGGGCATCGGAAAACTGCCACACGAACGCCACGATCGAAGTGTCCGCCATGGCCGCCCGATTTCCCACGCCCTCCGAGGTCAGTGCGGTTGCGGACAGGGAAGCCGTGATTGGGAAGGTCAGGACGAGGCTCTGACCGGCAAGCCCGAAATGGCTCGCACGTGCCGCGGCAGAACCCGTGGAATCCGTGAGGCGCAAGGCCGGGGTGTCCCCGCCGGATCGCGGAATTCCGCTGAACAGGAGAATCGGCGTGGCGTCTTCCGGTGTCCGGTCCAGAGTCGGGATCGTCCTGTTGAGGAATTCCCGGAGCCGCGCGGCCTGAGATGGTCCGGCTGCCAGCGTCGTGACGTTTCCGGCCGGGTGCCAGAACGGCGCGCCGAGCGAATCGAACGTGACCATCTCGCGCCCGGCCAGCGACATCGCGACCGAGTCACCGAAAGCCGTGCCGAGCTCGAGGCTCGTTTGCTGAAGCGTGGCGCCCGGACCGTTCACATGGCCGCTGACCACAACGGTCTCCGCGCCCACGGGTGATGTGGCAGTGCCAAGGTCCATCAGGCCGCGCCCGTAAATCTCGGCGTCAGCATACGGACCGGACCGGTCCGCCGTTTTGAGCAGCCGCGCGAGGAGATCCGTGTTGGAGAGCTGCCCCCTGAAGTACTGCTTCATCAGCG
Source organism: Paracoccaceae bacterium (assembly GCA_963664045.2). Lineage (GTDB taxonomy): Bacteria > Pseudomonadota > Alphaproteobacteria > Rhodobacterales > Rhodobacteraceae > JAPPHA01. The sequence continues at coordinate 821,360 of CAXXGT010000014.1, forward strand.
CGAGGCCGCCGGTCACCATCGGCGCTGCAACCGATGTGCCCCGGATGCTTGGATGCACTCCACGGATTAGTCTATCCTGGAAGGGTCCAAAATAGGCAACCCGAACGACTTCTCCCGGAGCAGCGAGGCAATTTTCGGCCGCAATTCCGCAACGGTTCGAGAAGTCGGTGATCTCGCCGTCCTCGCCGATGGCCACGACGCTGACCGTGTGCCCCCGGAGCTCCGGCAGGCGCGCGGCGAGTCCGCCGTACAGGCCGGGAGACACTGCATCCACGACGCCGTCGACGCATTCGACGACCGGGGTGTCGCAAGGCGTTCCGTGCGCGTTGCCCGCTGCCCAGATCAAGACAACCTTTTCGTCGGAGTCGGCCTGGGCGAATGTGGCCGTTGCTGCCGAGAAACGTTCCCGGAGATCGGCTTCGCTGAAATTGTCGATGACACCGGAGACACCGAGGCTCAGGTTCAGGAAATCGATGCTTCGGCCTTCATCGCTCCAGGACAGGACCTCGTTACCGATTCGCGCAATACTCTCGGACGTGGCCTGAAGCCTGTTTAGCGTGATCGGATTGTAGAGTTCGGGCGCATCTCCGAGAGGTATTGCGAACACGACAAGATCGGCACCCCAGGCCACGCCCGGCGAATCGAAAGACCAGTCCGGATTGTCCTCCCCGGCGATGACACTTGCTACCGCCGTGCCGTGGGAAAATTCGCTACCGTCCTCGTCACTGGCACCCGCCAAGAAAAGTTCGATGATGTTCTTGTTGCGGAAGGCCGGGTGAGCGGTGTCGATACCGGTGTCCAGAACGCCAACGAGAACCCCTTGTCCGGGTGGGGTATCGGGACCAAACTCCAGTTCCAGATGCGCGTAGGCTTTCGGAGCGCCGATCGCTTCGAGGCCCCACTGCAGTTGAATGGCGGGATCTTCCGCGTAAGCCGTGGCTTTTACGTCGGCAAGTTGCCGGAATTCCTCGCCTTCAACGCAGCCGTCCTCGAAGGTGGCGATGCACGACGGGAGGGAAGAGGAAGAGCACGCGGACAGCCCAATGGCGATCAGGGCAATCGGGACGAAAAAGCGGGGAAGTGACATCATGTGTCTATCCAACCTCAGTCTTGAAAAGCGGCAGTAAGGCTTGGCATTTCGGCCATTGTTTCCGAGTGGGCCGGCATCGTCGCCAGGAGGCACAGTCGATGAACCGGGCAGGAACGTTGCCCGGAAGCGCGGGTTGAACCGCGCAATCCTGAACGTCGGTTGGCAGCGGATACAGACCATGCTTGCCGACAAGGCGGCGCGGTTCGTGAAGGTCGACCCGTCGTATACTTCCCTGTCCTGCGCGTCCTGCGGGACCGTGGACGGACGGAGCCGCGAAAGCCAAGCTGTCTTCGTCTGCACTGCGTCCGGGTGCAGTGGCAATGCCGACCGCAACGCAGCGGTCGACATTCTCAACCGGGGGAACACTCCGGGCGTGGAGCCGAGTCGTCAGGCAGGTGAAGCGCGAACTGTCCAAGTGGCTTGGTCCTCCTGGATATCCTCGCCTTTCAAGGCGGGGACGATGACAAGTCGCCAAACTAAAGATCGACAGCCTGCCTGATCTAGGAGAGTACGGCCGAAAAATGGGAAGATATCAATAGTACTCTTGCTCAGCGAGGGGCGTTTGCGCTGGCAGCCCCAATGACCCGAGAAATCAATAAGGAACTGGCGATATGAATGTCAAATTCTCATTATAATGCCCAACTGAATTGTTCGCGTCTTGTCTTCCGCAACATCTCAACCAGCTTGGTGCTGAAACCCGAAATCACCACATTTCGGCAGGGGTCCGCGTCCAAGAGTGGCTCTCTCGTGTTGTTCAGCCCGGGATGCACGGGTATAATTTCCGTCATTCGCACTGTGGTGTACATCAGGGAACCACCAAGATTCGCAGGGTCAAGCAGCTGAATTCGCCACTTCGGGCCTCGGGGCTGAGAGGAATGTTGAGGTATGAGGTATCGTGCACTTCGGCTCGCTGGACCGGGTGTTTCCACAGAAACCGGCGATCCCGTACTGGATCTCATTCTGATGCGCATCGCGAATAAACGGGATCGACGGACGTCCTGTAATGGAATGAACGGCCCGCTGTCCGTTCGCGGAGTGCGGCGGATTTGATGCAGCGCCAGAGGCCAGGATACGGAGGCTCACATGAGGAACGCACCTAGACGAGACACTGCCGGTCGTCCTTGCTTGAGAACGAGCGGCAAGAGGAAGACCTGCTGTCAAGGCCGGGGAGTTTTCTCGCAATGCACCGCTTGTTCGCTTGGGTTGACGCTGGGCGCCGTTGCTGTTGCGGGAATCTTGCAGGTGCTGCCGGCGTCGGCGATCGAGTTCGATGAAGGGGAATTGTGGGGCAGCCTGGATACCACGCTCTCGCACGGCCTGACGTTCCGAGTCCAAAAGCGTGATGAAGACCTGGCCGACAATACCAATAGCAATGACGGGAATCTCAACTACAAGCGCGGCCTTGTCAGCAACACTTCCAAGTTCACCATCGACCTCGACCTCAACACCAGCACATTCGGTGCCTTCCTGAGGACGACCGGCTTCCTCGATTTCGAGAACCAGAACGGAGCCCGGGAACGCACTCCCTTGAGCGATGCAGCCAAGAAAGCAGTGGGCAGGAATGTTGAACTGCTCGATGCCTATGTGACAACGGGGTTCGACATAGGCGACACGGCCGTCGACCTACGGCTCGGAAGACATGTGCTCAACTGGGGAGAGAGCACCTTTGTCCCGAACGGGATCAACGCCATCAACCATTTCGACGTGAGCAAGTTGAGGTTGCCGGGTTCGGAGCTCCGTGAAGCGCTTCTACCGGTATCCATGGTGTCGGCGTCAGTATCTCCAACTGCCAACTTGACGGTGGAAGGGTTTTACCAATTGGAATGGGAAAACACTGAAATTGATGCGGTCGGAAGTTATTTCTCGAGCACCGACTATGCCGGTCCCGGCGCGAGAAAAGCGGTCATCACTCAAGTCACGGATGGGTTACAACAGGCGGGCGCTTGTCCAAGAGGCGCTGATCGGGGTTGCGGATTGTCGCCGACAACTTTCGACCCGGACTTCGCTTCCGTGCTTCGTGGACCTGACCTGACGCCCCCCGATTCCGGTCAGTGGGGTCTCGCAATGCGTTTCCTGGCCGAAGACCTTAACCTGACAGAGTTCGGTTTCTACTTCATGAACTATCATAGCCGTCTCCCGGTGATAAGTGCGAGGCAAGGCCCGAGAGATGATCTCGTTGCAGCGCTAGCCGCCGCTGGTACGGCCCCCCCAACGCTTGCGTCTGCTGTTGCCATCAACCGCTATGCGAAGTCCGCAAGGTACTCCCTTGAGTATCCTGCGGACATTCAACTCTTTGGAGCGAGCTTCAACACCGTATTGGGCGCCTCCGGCTGGGCTCTTCAGGGCGAGTACTCACTTCGTAAGGACGCACCGTTGCAAGTGGCTGAACGTCTGGTGATTGCGGACGGTCTCGCTCCGATTGTGAGAGCCCTGACTCTCTCTGCAACCAGCCCATCGAACCTTCCTGCTTTCCTTGGCACATACAGCCCAAAGCAGGTTCAGGGTCACATCGAGCGCGACGTGAGCCAGTTCCAGGTCACTGCAACCAAGGTGTTCGGACCGACTCTGAATGCCGATGCCCTTGTTTTCGTGGCAGAAGCAGCGATGATGCGTGTCCACAACATGCCGAACGCTCCCATTGAAAGTCCGGCCGGCGGCGTCCTTCCGAGTCTGCCCCCGATTCCAAACGATCCCACGTCCATCTTGAGGCGCGAAGAGGCCGATGCGGACGCCGCGTCGTGGGGATACCGGATCGCGGCACGTCTCGACTACAACAACGCGATCGGATCAATCAATCTCTATCCGTACACGCAGTTCCTGCACGACGTCAGCGGCAACAGCCCCTCGCCGAGCGGACCTTTCATCGAGGGACGGACCGGACTCACTCTCGGCTTGCGGGCAGACTACCTGAGCAGCTGGCAGGCCGATCTCAGCTACACGCGGTACGACGGCGATGGTTACGCGCTGAGCGACCGCGATTTCATCTCCGCATCCCTTAAGTACTCGTTCTGAGGTCCCACGAGGTCATGACCGTCATGAAAACCAAGAAAAAGACTGTAAAACACTTCTGTGCTGCACTTGTCCTCGGGTGCGTTTTTACCACTCCCGCAGTGGCCGAAATCTCTTCCAGCGAGATCGCGCGACTGGGACGAGACCTGACGCCGCTCGGTGGCGAGCGGGCCGGGAACGCCGCGGGTACCATTCCGGCATGGAACGGCGGCATCACGAGGCCGCCGTCAGGATATTCCGTCGGCGAACACCACCGCGATCCTTTCGCCCGGGACGAGCCGCTCTTCGTCATCAACGCCGGCAACCTCGACAGGTATCGCGACCGGCTCACGGTGGGGCACCAGCGCATGCTGAGAGCCTATCCGAGCTTCAACATGCCGGTCTATCCGACCCGGCGCAGCGCGTCGGTCCCGAAACGGATCTACGATGCCACGAGGCGCGTCGCCGCCACCGCAAGGCTGGTGGACGGCGGCAACGGGGTGGCAAACTCGGTGATCGGGATCCCGTTCCCGGTCCCGAAGAACGGCCTCGAGGTGATCTGGAACCACCTGCTCCGTTATCGGGGCGAGTCGGTTTCCTGCGTCATCGGACAGGCCGCGGTCACCCGCGGGGGCAGGTATACCCTCGTGAAGCAGAGCATCGAATCCGAACTCCGCTACTCGCTGCCGAACATGACGGTCGGGAAGCTCGGGAACACCATGATCCTGTTCAAGCAGAAGACGCTCGCGCCGGCGCGGCTCGCCGGTGACATCGTCCTCGTGCATGAGACCATCAACCAGGTTCGCGAGCCGCGCAACGCATGGACATACAACCCTGGCCAACGCCGGGTGCGCCGCGCGCCGAACCTCGCCTACGACAACCCGGGGACCTCGTCCGACGGGCTGCGCACCGCCGATCAGCTGGACATGTTCAACGGGGCAGTGGACCGCTACGACTGGAAACTCGTCGGAAAGCGCGAGATGTACGTGCCGTACAACTCGTACAGGCTGCACAGCGACAGGCTCTCGTTTTCAGACATCCTGAGGCCGCTGCATGTCAACCCGGAGCACCTGCGGTACGAACTGCATCGGGTCTGGGTGGTGGAAGCGACGCTCAAGTCGGGTGCGAGGCATATCTACAAGCGGCGGACCTTCTACGTCGATGAAGACTCCTGGCAGATCCTGGTGGCCGACGTCTACGACAACCGCGAGCAGCTGTGGCGGGTATCGGAAGGCCATGTCATCAACTACTACGAAAAGCCCCTGATCTGGCCGACACTCGAAGTGCACACGGACCTTCAGGCGGGGCGGTACCTCGCCTTCGGGCTCGACAACGAGTTCCCGATGTGCACGTGGGACCGGAGGCTGAAGTCCCGGGACTTCACGCCGGCAGCGCTCCGCCGCGAAGGGCGGCGATGAAGGGTCGTTTGCGGAAGGGGGCGGAATGACGGTATGATCGCGGTTGTAAACTTCTCAATTATGGGTCGCGATTATCAGCCATTTCTTCCACGCGGAGCGTCGGATCGCTTTCGACGAACAAGTGAACGTGGTCTGGCATGATCTCCATTGCGCGGATCGTCATGCCCTTCTCGTCCGCATCCTCGGTTAGGATCTGCCTCAGCCGCACCTCGACCCCTAACCGGTCAATACCTTTCGGCCGTACTTCGGACACCGAACCGGGTGATACTCAAGCGCGAAGTCTGCCGCAGGATTCCAGGCGTATCTGCTCGCCATATGATCGGTATGCATCTGTCGGGTTACATTACAACGAGGAGCGCGCATTCACCTGTCGCCTGAACGCGACAGTCCCCTGCGCAGATTCGATGGGCGTTGTTGGCGATGCAGGTCTGGAACTCGCAGATGTCATTGCGCACGGCGAAATTCAGACGCTATCGGGTGCATTTACATCTTTTCCATGGATTCTTCTTCCATAACCATTTCTTCCATGGTCTCTTCCATCTCTACTTCCTCTTCGACAATTTGCTCACTTGCGGCAAAGCCGAACAGAAGAACTAAGAGTGCAATTACTGCTTCCATTGTTTCTTCTCCTTTCCTGATTGGGAATGGACGATGGATGCATCCCTACAGGGCATTCCGACCACTGTTGCAATTGCTCCAGCCGGTCGCGGCAGTTTGGTCATTAGGTCGACATTTTCTGGCAGTCAATGTGAATTTCACATGTGCATCGAGTGCAGCCTGACACTGATACTGACGAAGGCCAAGGCCCGGCGGTTCATACGTTGGCTGCCGTTCGGGACGGTCACGGAGGTAATAGGGGCAACTCCTCGGGAATTGGATCTGGCCTGAGGGGCTTTTTCCGGCACTCATTGAAGCGATGATCAACGCGAACGGTCGATACTGCTGTCGCGCTTGTTCGGTCGTCAATGTCAGGTTGTTGCGCGCTGCCTGATGAGGTCTGCAAGCCTCGGCACGTCGGGAGCACCGGCAACTCCGAGACGGTTCCTCAGGTAGTCCCAGAATGACAGGCCAAGCTTCTTGCAGGTCTTCTTCCCTCCGATATAGGCATCGCGTGCGGCCCGCCCGGCCTCGCTTCGGGTCCCGAACGAGATCTTGCGCCGGGTGACATGGTCCCGGATGTCGTTTTCAATCCCGTTTGTGTGGAGCGGTGTCTCCGGATGGTCGAGCACGCGCAACAGCTCGTCCCTGTTCGCCTTCAACCGTTCGAGCAACCGGTCGAGGCTGGCATAACCGGTACGCATGCCGAAGATCTGGTCGAACCGTGTCTCCATGACACGCTTGCGCCGCGGGGTGGGGCGTTTCCGGTAGCGGGCAAGGCTGCGGTAGAGCTTCCACATCCTGTCGAGCACCGGAGCGACCCGTTCATGCTGATACGGGGTGTTTCCGTCCAGCTTGCTGACATTGCGCTCTGCATGAATCCAGCACAGGGCATGGAGGTCGCCGACATCGAACTGTCCGGCATCGTCGCTCAGGATCACGGTTCCGGCAATGCGCCCGCCATCGCAGATCGTCCCCCAGAGCGCGCCCTCCGTGGCGACCTTCACCGGGTTCTTCATCCCGGCAATGCCGAGCGCTTCCAGATGGGCCCGCCATTCATCGCCGTCACTGAAGCGCCGCTGCCCATGGGAGGCGAGACGCGCGATCACCGTCCCCGGAAGTTTCCGTTTCCCCATGTAGTCGAGTGCAGCGTCATTGACCGTGTAGGCTTCCTCACCCGCACAGAGATGTTCGAGGAAATCGAGGCGGCTTTTCGAGCCGCTCGACCGGAAATGGGCAAAGAGTTCGTTGCCGATCGCCGTGCAATAACCGTTCTCGGCCTTGTGGCGGGCACCGGTATCGTCGACGTTGAGCCACGAAGCGGTTTCCATGCCGGCCCTCAGCACCTGCTGCTGTTCCGCCACGATGCCCCCGGTGTCCGTGGTCAGGAACCGCCCCACCTGGCGCGCGGAGATGTCCAGGCCCACATCGTTCAGCATCGACGTAATCCGCCCGATCGTCGACTGGCACTGGTAATACAGCATGATCACCAGAGCCTTGACGCCGGGACCGTACTGTTCGCGTCCCGTCGCCACCTCCGGCGGTAACGGCGCTACATGCCGGCTGCCGTCCGGGAACTCCCAGACCTCGCGTCTGTAGGTGACCTCCTCGGCATGGAACACGATGTCGCGGACCGTGTGGTCCTGGTAGCCCTTGTGCACCGCTCCCTCGGGCACGTCGTCGAGACCCACCTTCACCTCACGACGGTGCAGGTGCCGGTTCCGACGCCGCGGGCCGCGACCTTTCCTGCGGTCCTTGCCGGCCTTCCCCGACCCGCCGGACCCGGAAGAGCCCGATGCCGGATCGTCCGTATCATCGCCTTCCGACGACGCCATTCCGCTCGGTTTCATCCGGGGGCGCTTCGGAAGCTTCTTCAGCGCCCGGATCTCGTCGCGCAGGACCATGTTCTCCTCGCGGAGTTCGGTGAGTTGTTGCGCCTGTTCGGCCAGTTGCCGATCCCGGTGCTTGAGCTGCTCGTTCTGTTCTGCAAGTTGCTGATCTCGTTCAGCGAGCCGGTCGAGGGCCACGGTGAGCTGCTCCCGAAACGCGGCAATCCCCGCCCCTGACGCAGCACCGGCGCCTGTCCGAATGTCCGTCTGCGAATCATCCATGCCCCTTGGAATCACAAGTCGATTCCGAAGGGAATCCCCTCATCGGGAAAAACAACCGGAAGTCACGGAATACCCTGTCAGGTCAACCCGAATTCCCGGAAAGATGCCCCTATTACTCACGGAGCTTCGCGACAGGGCATACATTGTGACTGTTGGGTTGCAGGTTGATTCGGCGTGGAGAGGCCGGTTTGTCACGGATTGGATTGGCGTCTGATCGGGTGGAAATCGGAATAGTCCGCAACATCTTTTCTCTTTCCCGGCAGCCTTTGTCGTAACGCTTCCTTTGCGGAATGTGGCGGATGCGGGTTTTCCTGGCGGCGTCACGGGCGCTGCCATCCGGCGTGACGGGATTGTCGACTTCCGGGATTGATTCACCTGAACGTGATGGTTGATGACGGCCATGGGGTGCGTTCTGCCTTCCGGCATCGCGGGTCGGGTCCCGCGCATGGTGTGCAGTATTTGAGAAGAGGCGGCCCGTGCGGATCAGCCCCCGCCGGGCCGGCAGGCGGTCGTACAACTGGATTGGAGTCTGTCGCTGTCCGGCGAGGACTACGTTACCACGCAAGCCTGGCGTGACGCAAAGCTTGATAGCTGCCCCGAGCACCCTGGCGGCGGCTGTGGTTTCGCCCGCCATGGCACCTACCGGCGCAAGACCCGCTGGGGGGATGCCCACATTCCCCGCTGGTACTGTCCTGACGCTCACATGACATGGTCCGGGTGCCAATCGCTGGTTCGCCTCATCGCGCGTCCGCAGGAAGACCGGCGCCCTGAGCCTGTCGCTCGAAGGACACTATGGCGCATCGGAGGCAGCGACGAGATCTCTGCGGCGCTCGGCGTCCAGGTCGATATCGCGCGCGGCCTGTCCGTCAATCTCGGCGTCAACCATTCCAGAGCCGAAGCAACCGACGACGTATTGAGGGCTATCGGCACCGAGGAAACGAAAACCGTCCTTTCAATAGGGTACAGCTTCTGAAGCGGTTCCGTTGTGGCGCCTTTCAGCGGCACCGGAAGGTGGGCGGCCCGCCGTCGTGCAGCCGCGGTTCCTTTTCGCTTCCTGGCAATGTCGGCGAGTGGCAGATTGTCGTTCACATAGGTGATGCGGCCAGCATCTGGTTACCTGGATTGCGCATCGTCTGCGGGTTTACCGTAGTCTTTTCACTGACTGAAACCGGGACCGTCCCGCCACCGGATCCGGCATCACGACCGCAGCCTGGCGGGATTACCGGTCTCCGGCGCGTTCCTTTCGTTCCAGCGGCGGTCCGCATTGTTCGTGGTGCCGAACCTAATCGGACCAAAGTTGCATATGTGGTCATCTTGTAGACCAGAACGCGTAAAAATGGGCATTGATGCCAGCATTCCTTTGACCTGCGATCGGGCATCTTTGCCTGAGGGAAGCGTTCATGTCTGATCGATCCTTTCTGGATTGCTGGAGCCTGGATTTCGATGATGTGGGGTTCGATGAAGGTTTCAATCTCGGCAGCCCGGTCAGGGTTGCCATCCAGCTCCGGTTCCTCCGGACACATGGACGTCTCTCTTCTCGCGAGGACGAACTCTGCCTGGAAGGCTGCAGTGCCTGGGCCAGCAACTGGATCTGACCGTGCCGGACACCGGAAAATTTCGCTTCCATCATGTCAATGCGCGTCGTCACAGTGTTGCGATCATGCGGCACCTTGGTGTTCGGCGCGCCACGCAAGGATCGTTGTGCCTTGCGCACGTTGATTGTCGAGGACTGCCGGGATTCGTCTCCGACCGAGGAGGAGCAGATTGCATTTTGACATGCAAGGCGCCTCGCCAATTCAGTCCATGTTTCTTCGGACAAGAACATGGAGCCGCTGGTTCGTAGCGCACGTCACGGTTTTCTTGAAAGGCTAATGGCGTCCATCGTCCGTTGTCTCCCGACAGGAAGGTGTCGTTTGCGGAGGAGGGCGGAAATCCTACGCCAAGTGTTTTTGAGCTTCCCGGGTGCGCCAAATGGCAACGCACCCAGACTTCATGCTGATTGGTGCGACGATGCGTGTTTTCGATGCCGATCACATGATCAGCGTATTGACCATGTGATCGAACGAGATGCTGTGATTGTGTGTGCTTCCGTCCGTCCGGCGCCAGCGGAAACGCGCTTCATGACCGGCTGAACGAACATACACGCCGTTGCGGCGAGCGCCTGATCGCCTGCGGCAGCGGTGTTCATGACCGTAACGTGGCAATCCGGCACCCGAGGCGCGTTCCGTCCGGCAAGGAGCAAGAAGGCATCAGCTTGACGGGAAAATGAACACAAAGTAGTGAACGGGCAAGATCGGTCTGCTGCCTTCGCCCTCTCGGACGGAAGCAGGAGTACGCCGGAACGTGAGCCGGTAGCTCGCCGTCACGGGGCGAATTGACTTCGGAGAGCGTGAAGGATGGCAACTGCCGGTCGGTCTGTTTGGCGTTATTCACCTTGGTGGCGTTCTTGCTTGCGGGCTGCGGCGGCAGCGAGATGTCCGGTTTCGCTCCGAGCGCGGAACAGGTCGGTCACGCCACGCTGACACGTGTGCAATCCGCCACGGCTGTCGTTGCCAGCGATCAACATGTGTTCCGATACGACGGCCGATCGTCGCGCACCTTCACCGCGTGCGACGGGACGGTCTGCGGCGTGAGTCCGACTTCCGGAGGCCTGGAAGCTGCCCTTGCGCGTGCATCGAGCGATGCCCGGTTCGACTTCGGAAGCAGCCATTTTGCGGCGCGACTCGAGGATTCCCTGGAACTCAATCCACAAACCCGGGCAGTGAACGGTGTCACGCTCGTCGAGGGTTACGGGCTGCGCACCGGAGAGCGGCCGTTCAGCGCAAGGTTCTACGGTGCCTGGCTCGACGATGGAGCGTTCTTCGTGAATGAGACCACCTTGACGGTCCGGGACGAGCGCGGTGAGCCCGTCGGCCTGGGCATCGTCTTCGACTCCAGCGCCCTTGGCGTGGTTAACGACGCGGCACCAGCGCCCGTGCACGGCATTACGGCAACCTGGGTGGGCAAGATGATCGGTGCGGATGTGAGCGATACTGTCACCCGCGGCCAGTTTCTCCGCGGCGATGCCACGCTCGTTATCGATGATCTCTCCGATCCGGATATCGACGTTGTTTTCAGCGATTTCCGGGATCTGGACACGGGGGCCAGGCTTGCCGACAGGACGATCGCCAGCTGGCAGAACATTTCTCTCGACCGCGGCTCCTTCGGCGCCAAGCCGGCCGGAAGCGATGACTACATCCTGGGCCACTTCATCGGAGAAAACCACGGCAGCGTCGTGGGCATCTTCGAACGCAGCAAAGTCGTTGGATCATTCGGCGGAAACCGGCAGCCGAACAACTAGCCTTGACTTCCTGGCGCGTGCCGGACGTAACGGGAGTCGGGCGACATAAGCCTCTTGTTGGTTTGCAGGATGATTCGGTGTTGAGTGGCCGGTTTGTCACGGATTGGATTGTTGTCTGATTGCGTGAAGATCGGAATAGTCCGCAACGTTTTTTCTCTTTCCCGGTAGCCTTTCAGCAGCGCTTCCTTTCCGGAACGTGGCGGATGGTGGTTTTCCCGCTAGCGTCGCGGGCGCTGCCATCCTGCGCGGAAGGATTGTAGATTTTCCGGCTTGACACGAGTGCTCTCAAGAGCCGCTGCAGGTATGGGTCCGGAATGAGCGCCAACGAATGACGCGTCGGTTCCACCTGTCCCTGTCGCAAGTCCGCCGTCGGCGCCCGGCGACCACGCGTGGATCACCAGAAGCATTATCAATTGCCGATAGTCGGCTGCCGTTCGAGCTGGTAACGGAGATCTCGATCCTTCAGAACCGCATGTTGACCGTGAGGAAGAAAGTGCGCCCCCAACCGGCCACCGAGGGTCCATCCACGCTGTCGGGGTTGGCGGTGTTGATCGTGAGGCCGGCATCGGTGAGGTTGAATACGCCGGCCGCAACCCGCATGTCCTCTATCCCCAGAGGCTCCTTCCAGTCCAGCACCAGGTCATGGCCCGTCCAGGACTTGAAACTGCCCGACTCGGTATTGTAGCCAGCTCGGTAATTGGTGGTCCAGATGGTGCTCAGGCTGCCGCGCTGCAAGTGAAACCTGAGGCGGGCCATGTTCTTGGAGAAAGCATACAGGCGCTCGTTTCTGTTCGTGCTCCGTTCGGCGTCGATGACGTGCCGCCATGCTCCGGTTATCCCGAACTCGCCCAAGGGCGTTTCGAAGCCCCCCGAACCGAACCGGGTCGTGACGCCCGTAATCTCGGTCTCGCCGACATTCGCGTAACTGTCGTAAATGGTGATGTCGCCGCCTGCCTGCTCGATGCATTCCGACCTTTCGCCAACCTCCGGGCACTCTTCAAAATTTCGCAAGGCCCAATCAGCATCATTCAATTCCACCAGACCGAAGCGTGACAGCCGATACCATTCCACGCTGAGGACGTTCCGCGATGTGCGTGCCTCAGCGCCGATGGCGAACCTTTTGGTGTCCGAGGGCTTGAGGTTCGGGTTGCCCGTGGACTCGCGTGCCACCTGCCGGGAGTTCATGCCCAGGCAGTCGCGGGGCCGGTCGTCGTCCTCCCAGTCGGGGATGCAGTCGACATAAGGGTGGCCCTGGGATTCGGTGCTGTAGAGGTGACGCATCGAAGGAGCAGACTGTCCCGCGCTCAATGAACTCCGCAGCGCGATGACGTTGTGCGGCCGGTATTCGGCTGCAAGGTTCCAGGACCTCAGCCTGCCCACATCATCGAGGTCGCTCGCACGACCCGCGACCCTGAAATCGAGGGTTTCAGTCAGCGGCAGCGACATCTCCGTGAACAGCCCGACTGCCTTGCGCTCCCCGGCGTAGCTGAGTAAGCGGGTAAACGGCGACGTCTGTTGATTTCGCCTGGTTTCTGGTTTCGTCCTGTCGGCTGCGGCCGATCCTGCGGCCTGACATTCTCCAATTTGCTGCTGCTGCGCCGTTTTTTCCGTTTGACACGATAGGGCGCCGGGGCTATTCCCGGCGAATCAAGACGAATCATCGGGGAGAACGGCCATGGGCGCATGGTTTGGATCGAAAGCGACCTCTGGTCTTTGCCAACCGCTCATCGCGATGTGTCCGCCGCATGTCGCATATATTGAGACACATCTTGGGGGCGGCGCCATCATGAAGCGCAAGCCTCCGGCGCTCAGGAACATCGGCATCGATCTCAACCGCCGGGCCATCGACACCTTCAGCTGCGCCTATCCGGTCGAGCTTCACCATGGTTGCTGCCACGCGTTCCTGTCTGATTTCGACTTCGACGGCCGCGAGCTGGTCTATGCCGACCCGCCCTACGTGCAGTCTGCGCGCAAGTCGCAGCGCCGCTACCGTTACGACTATACGGACGCCGACCATGTGGAGCTTCTCGGCATCCTGAAGTCGCTGCCCTGTTCGGCGATGGTCTCCGGCTATCCGTCCCGGCTCTACGACGAACACCTCTCCGACTGGCATTCGCTGGAGATCCAGGTCAACAACCAGTCCTGCATCGTCACCGAGAAGCTGTGGTTCAACTTCGCGCCCGACCGGGTGCACTGGGCGGCCTTCGCCGGACGGAATTTCACCCACCGTCAGACCGTCAAGCGCAAGGCGGCGAGCTGGGGGCGGCGCTACGCGGCGATGCCCCGGGGCGAGCGCCTGGCGGTGCTGGCGGCGATCATGGCGGAGGAGGCGGAGGAATGAGCGGGATCGACCCTCACGACCCGGATGCGGTCCGCCAGAGGCTCGACGGGCTCCATGCGGAGTTCGCGGGGCTGGGCGGCGGCGGCCTGCTGCGGGGGGCTGTCTCCCTGTTCAGGGAGTTGTTCGGGCTTGCCGGGACGCAGTCGACGATCATTGCCGCGCTACAGGACAAGCTCACCGAGGAAGTGGCGAAGAACAGTGCGCTTCGCGACCAGCTCGCCCGCTACGAGCGCCAGCAGTACGGCCGGCGCTCGGAGAAGCGCCGCAACGCCGACGCCGCCTCCGATGGCGCCGCATCGCCGGATGCCGGGGAGGATGAGCCCGAAGCCGAAAGGAAAGGCGAGGCCGAAAAGAAAGCCGAAAAGAAGCCCCGGGGCGGCGTCAACGGGCGCAAGAAGGATCGTGGCGATGCCGTCAACGGCACCGGGCTGCGCTTCGGCCCCGAGGCGACGGTGATCGACATCGACGTGATGCCGCCGGAGATCGAGGGGCTGGCGGAGGGTGAATACGACATCATCTCCGAGCGGGTGTGCTGCAAGCTGGCATCGGTGCCGATCCGCCACGTGGTGCTGCGTTACCATTACAAGAAGGCGAAGATCAGATCCTCCGGCGCCCTGGTCTGCGCCCCGGCCGTCGAGGGCGTGTTCAAGAGCTCCTGCGCCGATGTGAGCTTTATCGCCGGAATGCTGGTCGACAAGTTCGCCTGGCATCTCCCCCTCTACCGCCAGCACCAGATGCTGGCCGAGAGCGGGATCACCGTCAGCCGCAAGTCCCTGAGTGGCTGGGCCAACCGGGCGATCTCGCTGCTGGAGCCGGTGTTCGAGGCCCAGTGCCGCTCGGTTCTGGAAAGTTCCGTCATCGTCATGGACGAGACGCCGGTGCGGGCCGGGCGCGACCCGGACAGGCCGGGCAAGATGAAACAATGCTACTACTGGCCGGTGCTCGGCGACCGGGACGAAGTGGTGTTCCACTTCGCGCCCTCCCGCGCCCACCACCATGTCGCGCGGTTCCTCGGCGATTTCGAGGGCACGCTGGTCAGCGACGGCTACGGCGCCTACGCGGCTTACGCCGAGGCGCGGGGGGAGGCGGTGAGGCAGCAAAATTGCTGGGCGCATACGAGGCGCAATTTCGAGGAGCAGCTGGACAACCATCCGGTGTTCGCCGGGAAGGCGCTGGATCTGATCGGGGGCATGTACGGGATCGAGAAGGAATTCCGTACCCGGCCGCCGCCTGAACGCCTGGAGGCGCGGCGCACCCGCACCCGCCCGCTGGTCGACGCCTTCTGGCAATGGTGTGAGCGGACGCTCGGGGACCCGGCGCTGACGCCGAAGCACCCGATCCGCCGGGCGGTCACCTACGCCGTCGAACGCCAGCAGGCCCTCGAGGTGTTCCTCGAAGACCCGTTGGTGCCGATCGACTCGAATGGTGTCGAGCGCGCACTGCGCCGCATCAAGCTGGGACAGAAGAACTGGCTTTTTTCCTGGACAGAATCCGGCGCACGGAACGTCGGGATCGTCAACAGCCTCGTCGCCACCTGTTTCCTGCTCGGGATCAGCCCTGCAACCTATCTGGGCGATGTCTTCCAGCGCATCGACACCCATCCGGCCGACCGGGTCCACGAACTGACGCCACGCCTGTGGAAGGACCTCTTCGCCGACACCCCGATGACCGGCAGCATCGACATGACCGTCGTCCGGGCTCACCCGGACGCCAGCCGGGGACCGCCGTAACGCTTGCGACGGCGGCGAACGGTGACGTCGATGCCGTCGATCAGGGCCATCAACTCGGTCGAAGACAATGCAAGCGCCGCATGGCCGGAGGCCGGAGGCGGGGCGAACAGGCCCTGCTCCAGGCGCTTGGACCAGATGAAGAAGCCGCCCCGCTCGAAGCCCAGGACCTTTACGATGGTCCGGCGCCGGTTGACGAACACGTACCAGCGTCCATCGGCCGGATTGCACCCGAGATGGCCCGACACCAGCGCGCACAGCCCGTCGAAACTGCGCCGCATGTCGGCCGGGTCCGTCGACAGCCAGATGCCGCCCCGCGGCCAGCCGCCGAGCATCACGACCGCCGAACCCGCAGGACAACCCCGTCGCCCAGGTCAAGCTCGACGTCCCAGCCCGAGGAAACCGGCGGCGCAAGCTCGACAAAGGATCCCTTCCCGCCCCCAGGGCGGAGACGGCACCGCCAGTTCGAGAAGGTCTTCGAGGACAGCCCACGGGACTCGCAAAACTCCCGTTGCGACAGCCCCGAGCGCTCGAAGTCCGCCATGATGCCGCTCCACTCGTCTGCGCTGCGCACCACCGGCGCACGACGGGAACCAGCCGAACCATTCAAACCTGACATGACAATTTCCTCCGATCATTGATGAATGACCGGAATTATCCCCACCCAACCCTCGCGTGAGCAACCGAATTATCAGACGTCGCCATTTACCCGCTTACGGCGCACCTGCAGCTGTGCGTCGGCGCCGAAGGAGGTGGTGGCGCCACCGGTTCCCCGGCTGTTTCCCGGCTCCTCCTATGGGATCAGCTTCTGGGTCTGTTTCCTGCTCGAGCGTTACGCCTTCCACCGTCCGCTGAACCGGGTCGCGGCATGGATGCGTGACCAGGGGGTGCCCATCTCGGCCGGGACCCTGGGCGACAGCATTCACAGGCTGATGCCGTTGTTCGACCCGCTGTCGCAGGCGATCCTCGCCCACCTGAAAGCGGCCTCGGTGCTTCAGGGCGACGAAACCGGCTGGCGGGTTCAATCCCTCAAGGCCATCCGTGGCACCAGCCGGGCCTGGCTGTGGTGTGCGGTCTCCCGGGATGCGGTGTGGTTCCAGGTGGACGCGCGGCGCAATGCCGAGGCGGCCGGCAAGCTGTTCGCCGGCGTCGGTGCCGGCACGGTCCTGGTTTGTGACGCCTACTCGGCCTACAAGAAACTCGCGCGCGTTCTCGGCGGCATCCTGATCCTGGCCTGGTGCTGGGTCCATGTTCGCCGCAAATTCATCGAGGCCGCGGCCGGCAATGACGCCCTGGAGGCATGGGAGAACCGGTGGCTGGACCGGATCGGGAAACTATTCCACCTGAACAGGGTCCGGCTGAAACACTACGACCCGGAAGCGGGGATGGATCAGCAGTCGCGAAAGTTCGGGATTGCACATCGTCAACTGCAACGCGCGGTCGACAAGCTGTTCGCCCTCGCGGAGACGGAACGCGCGGGGCCTGCCGGTTCGGACCGGCGAGCGAAGGCGCTCAACTCGCTGGTGCGGCATCGCGGCGGGCTCTGCGTGTTCGTCGACAGGCCGGACATTCCCATGGACAACAATTTGCCTGAAAGAATCCAGCGCGGTCCCGTGATCGGGCGGAAGCTGTCGTTCGGCTCCGACAGCCTGGAAGGCGCCCGGTACTCCGCCATGATGTACGGGATCATCGAGACCCTGCGGATGAACGGGATCGATGTCCGCACGTGGCTCGACGACTGGCTCTCGGCCTGCGCGGGCAACGGCGGCCAGCCTCCGGACGACCTCTCACCCTGGCTGCCATGGTCGATGGACGAAGACAGGCGCCGACAACTCAAGGCCACGCAATGACCGCGGACAACACCACGATCGCGTGCCGTTACCACGGGCGTGACTTCACCACCGGCGAGATGGCGCTGATGCGGGACCTGATCGCGGCCTCCCCGCAACAGACCCGTGCCGGGCTGGCGCGCGCGTTCTGCCGCGCCATCGGCTGGGTCAAGCCCGACGGCGAACTCAGGGCCATGATGGCCCGGCTCACCATGCTGAGGATGCACCGGGACGGGATCATCACACTGCCGCCGCCGCGACACGGACCGCGGCCGCGGCGGGTTCCGGAGTTCGGCCCGGAAACCGACCCGCCGCAGACGCCGATGCCGGAGACCCTGGACGCGGTGCGCCCGGTCCGCCTGGTCAGGGTTCACCGGCGCCGGCCGTGCCGCCAGTGTCGCCTGGAACGGCTTCATCGCCCGCTGGCACTACCTCGGTTACACGCCCCTCATCGGTGCACAGATGCGCTATGCGGTCCAGGACCGGGAGGGCCGGCCGCTGGCCATGCTCGGCTTCTCGGCCGCCGCATGGAAGACCGCACCCCGCGATGCCTTCATCGGATGGTCTCCGGAAGTCCGGGAGCGGAACCTGTACCGCGTGATCAACAATGCCCGATATCTCATCATGCCATGGATCCGGATTCCAGGTCTCGCCTCCCACATCCTCTCCCGGGCGCGGCGCCAACTGCCGAAGGACTGGCAAAGCCACCACAACATCTCCCCGGTCCTGATGGAAACCTTCGTCGAAACCCCGCGCTTCTCAGGGATCACCTACAAGGCGTCCGGATGGATCCATGTCGGAACAACAAAGGGGCGGGGCAAATACGACAGAAAGAATGAATTCGCAAAGCCCAGGAAAGACATCTGGCTCTGCCCGCTCAGAAAAGACTGGAAAAGAATCCTCAATCAATAGACAACAGACAACAACATCACGCCTTCGCCGAACGCTTACTCGACTTAGCCATGCGGCGGACACATCGCGATGAGCGGTTGGCA
>CAXXGT010000015.1:0-349764 GCA_963664045.2 Paracoccaceae bacterium
ACCTGCGCCGGGAGATGACGAGCCAGTTGCAGTTCCTGCCTCCTCCGGTCGGATTCCTGCCTCCCGGACTGGGTGGGAAATCCCCGGCCGGGCCTCCAACACCATTCGAACCCTGTCTCGGGGATGCCGATCGCGGCAGATGGGGCCAACCGGCGCATCGGAGCCCGGAATGACGGAGGACATCACCATGAAAGACACGATCAACGACGAGCGGAAGGACGTCGCACTGTTTCGCTTCGCCATGATCTCGGAGGCCCTGCACCTTCCGCCGGACGAGGTGGCGCCGTACCTGAAGCGGCAATCGCAACGGGAGGTGACGATCCCGGGGTCGGGCCGGCGCAAGGTTGCGGTGACGACGATGCGGAGCTGGATCCGCGCGTACCGAAAGTCGGGTTTCGACGGGCTGATGCCCAAGCGCCGCAGGGACCGCGGCTCGATCCGGAAGATGCCGGGCGATGTTGTCGAGACCCTGCTTGCGACCCGCCGGGAGAACATGGACCTCAGCGTCCGGCAGGTCATCGTGCGGGCGCGGGCCACGGGCGCCATCCCCGACGATGTCGTCATCGCCATCTCGACGCTCCACCGGCTGTTCACCCGGGAGGGGTTGATGAAGCGCCGCGCGGACGCGCCGTCCGGGGACCTGCGCCGCTTCGCCACCGAGGCGGCCGGCCAGCTCTGGCAGTCGGATGTCATGCACGGCCCGAAGGTCAGGGACGCGCGGGGGCGGAAGAGAAAGACCTGCCTGATTGCCCTGCTCGACGACGCGACCCGGGTTGTCCCGTATGCGCATTTCGCCTTCGGCGAGACCGCGGCCGACTACCTGGTCGTGCTGAAGGAGGCGGTCCTGCGCAGGGGATGCCCCGAGAGATTGTACTGCGACAACGGCGCCAACTTCCGCTCCCGGCAATTGATGATGATCTGCGGCAGGCTGGGCATCTCGCTGCTGCATGCTCGGCCATACCACGCTGCGGGAAAAAGGAAACCTGGCTGAAACTCACCGAAACATTGACAGGCTTTCTCACCCGGCTGCAGGAGAGCGCCGAGACCATGGATGTTGCGGAGCGCCAACGGATCGTCAGGCTGCTTGTCAAGGATGTCCTGGTCGGCGACGATACCCTTACAACCCGTCACTCGATCCCGATCCCGAAAACACCTCGAAACCCTGGGCAAACCGGGTCAGATCCCGATTCCAATCAGAACAGGGCAACAGGATATCTTTTGTGTCGGAGAGTAGTTTCGCCAGCCCTTGTGAACGTGTTCCTGCACTACGCTCTCGATCTGTGGTTCCAGAGGTCATGGCGCCCAAAGGTTCCGGAAGGCCAAGCGATCATCATCCGCTATGCGGACGACTTCGTGGTCGGGTTCCAACACAAGCGGGATGCGGAGAGGTGTCTCCGCGACCTTCGGGAAAGGCTGGCCCGGTTTGGTCTCAGCCTGCACCCGGAAAAGACCCGCCTCGTCGAGTTCGGACGCTTTGCTGAGGCGAGCCGCCGAAAACGTGGGGTGGGCAAGCCGGAAACCTTCGACTTTCTCTGGTACACGCATGACTGCACGACAACCCGGAAAGGCCGATTCCGGCTTGGTCGCAAACCGATCGCGAAACGGATGAATCGATCCTTGGCGCGTATCGACGAGATTCTTCGCATGCGCTGGCACCACGACATCTGGGAAGTCGGAGGGTGGCTCGGGCAAGTCTACAATGGCTGGCTCAACTACTTCGCAGTCCCAGGGTCATCCCGGCACTCACGTGTGTTCCGTCGCAGGCTGCAACGCCTGTGGATGCGCGCGCTGCGCCGAAGGTCCCAGCGAAACCGGTTCGACTGGAAGCGGATGGAGCGCATGACTGAGATACTTTGGCCGCGCGCCTCAATCCGCCACCCATGGCCAGACCGGCGGTTCGCCGTCAAGCACCCGAGGTAGGAGCCGGATGGATTAGCGTCCATGCCCGGATCTGTGCGGGGGGTGCGCAGCAATGCGCATTCCTACCGCAACTGGGGGGAAGGACTCGGCAACGACCCTTCCTACCCGGCCAGGGACGCGGGCGATACGATACAAAGAGGGAATTCGCCAAACCGAAAAAGGACGTCTGGCTCTGTCCACTCAGAAAAAATTGGAAAAGAACACTCAATCGATGACAGTTGGCAAGGCCATCACGCCCTTACCGAACGCTTACCGCCGGTCAATCACCGCCCGGTCCGGCCTGACCAACCGGGCGGGAAGGGGCAGCAACGTCACCCGCTGCTGCCCGATCCATTCTACTGGCTGTCCAGGACGTAGCCGGGATGCGCGAGACTGGCCGGAGCTCCGGGCCGGACGGAAACCGTGCCCGTCGCGCCCTCGCACATGTAGATGTTGTTTTCATTCAGGTACGAGAAATGCTGGTCGGTAAACATCTCGACAACACCGCAGAATTGCGGTTTTACCAGAACGAAAGTGGTAATGTTCCAAATCGGTATCCCGGGCAGCTCTACGTTGAAGATCTCCTGCATTTTCATAAAGAGCTGCCGCTGTTCCTCTCCGCCGGCGCGGCCTGCCATCCTCAAGAGTTCTTCATACTCGGGATTGCTGTAGTTGCCGAAATTCCACGCGCCGTTGGGGCCGAAATAAGCCAGATGATTGCCGACCACATCTTTCGAATACCCGGTGAGCCACAGATCAAGCTCGCCCGCCTGGCCGGCTTTGTCCATGTCCGGCCAGTCCATCTGCCGAACGGTGGTCTTCATGCCCACATCGCCAAGCTGCTTCTGGATGAAAGCCAGCCAGTCAAGAGCGTCCTGGTGCTCGTAGTATGTCGCCAGCTCCACGACCTGGTCCGGATCCCAGTTCGCCTCGGCCAGAAGTTCCTTCGCCCGATCAGGGTCGAACGGATAGGCCGCAGCATCGGGATTGAACAAGTGATGGTCAGCAGGCAACATGGTGTAAATGGCAGCCCTCATCCCGTAGGGAATCAGAAGATCGATCATCTGCTGACGGTTGATGGCAAATGAAATCGCCTGGCGGACCCTTTCATCCTTCAGGTAGGGCTTGTCGCCGACGTTGATGTAGTTGGCGGCCAAGGGGTTTCCGCGCAGGAAAACATAACCCTCGGGATTCGTCTCGGCATATCGCGTAACGTCCTGGGTCGTGAGACCATCCAGCTGGTGCGCTTCCCCCTTTTCAAAAGCAAGCGATCCGGTTTCATACTCTTCGAAAAACCTCAGCACGATCCGGTCCAGATACGGCCGGCCGGCCCAGTAATTCTCATTCGCTGTCACGGATGCAAACTGTCCCTCGGCATACTCCTCGAACACGAATGGGCCGGTGCCCACTCTCATCTCGGGCGACCACCAGTCCTCCGTCAGCACAACCTCCATTGGCCTACCTTCAAAAAGATGGGCCGGAAGGATGTAAACCTTGCCAACCCTTTCAAAGAAATTGCCGTTCGGGGCCGCTGTTTCAAAGACGATCGTATGGTCGTCGACCACCGTGATGCCTTCGACACTGTCCGCGGTGCCGTCGATGTAGGCCTGGGCGCCTATCAATTCCGTCAGACGGGCATCCTGCATCAGGAAGTCCGCGCCTTCCGCCCGGGGATTCATGGTCAGCAGGTAGCTCCATTCCACATGCTTTGCGGTCAGCAGTGTGCCGTCATGGAACTGCACGCCCTCGCGCAGATGAAATGTCCCCGTGGTCAGGTCATCGGAGATCTCCCAATGCGTCGCAAGGTCAGGGAGCAGGACGTTGTTGAACGGATCCAGAATAAACAGGTTCCCGAAATTGAGTCTCGAGAGCTGGTTGTCCGCCCCCGCACCCCACACAAAAGGCCGTGGTGATCCGCGGTAGGCAATGGTGTGGGTTCCGCCGTAGGCGGGCTCGCAGGTCGCGGGGCACATGGTTACGTTACCGGCGTCCGCCGGGTTCTGCATCTCCGCGGCCGCGCCTACGGAGACAAACAGGAATGGCACCAAGGCCAGACTCTTCAATACACTCATCATTGTTTCTTCCTCCATTATCCACTTTATATTTCATTTAATCTGAAGTTCTGGACTATTTTGCTCCCGTTTTCACATTTATTTGCGTATATTCAAGGGGTTACAGGGGACAGGCATCTCCCGAACCGGTTTCTTGTAGGCAGTATGTGTTCGCGGCCCGTCTTGCGGCCCGACAGCAGACATCTCCAGCATTTGCCGTAATAACCCCGCATTCTGGCGAAATACCCGCTTGACATCATAGTCAGGATCATCCAGAAGAGGACAAACAGGTAGGCACTAGCTATCAGGGGCACTCCCATGGCCGCTTCCTCATCCATGCATGTCGCCGTCATCAAGTCCCATCAGAACGGAAAAACATACACATCCGTCCTCCTCAGGCAGAGCTATCGCGACAACAACAACCGGGTGCAGAAACGCACACTCGCCAATCTCTCCCACCTGCCGCCCCACACGATCCCGCTCCTGCGCGGCGCACTCGCGGGAAAGCAGTACGCCGAAGTCGGCGACATTCTCGGGGACCCGGTCCGCTCCCGCCATCACGGGGCGGCGCAGGCAGTGCGCATGGCCATCAATGCCATCGGCCTTCCCCGCCTCCTCGCCCGTGAGCGGTGCACCGAACGGGAGCTTGTCCTGGCCATGGTCGCCGGCCGCATCCTCAGGCCGAACTCCAAGCTCGCCACAACCCGCTGGTGGCGGAACACCACACTGCCGGAGGAGTTCGGCATCGCCGATGACGTCACCGCCGATGACCTCTACGCGGCGATGGACTGGCTCAACGGGCGACAGGAGGGCATCCAGGGACGCTTGGCAAGACGCTGGATCACACAAGACGATCTCGTCCTCTGGGACCTGTCATCGACCTGGTACGAGGGAAGCCACTGTCCGCTCGCGCGCTTCGGCTACAGCCGCGACGGCAAGCGCGGCGTCCCGCAGATCAATTTCGGCCTCCTCTGCGACCGCGACGGCCGACCGGTCGCGGTCTCGGTCTACCCGGGAAACATCACCGACAAGGAGACCCTCCTGCCCGAGCTCGACCGCCTGCAGCGCCGCTTCGGCCTCTGCCGGGTGGTGATGGTCGGGGACCGCGGCATGATCATCAAGGCCACCATCGAGGCCCTGCGCGAACGCGACGGCGTCGACTGGATCACCGCCCTCAAGAGCCAGACCATCCGCAAGCTCGCCCGCCAGGGCCATCTCGACCGTTTCCAGGATCCCGAACACGAGCAGACCCTGTTCGAGATCCGGGACCATCCGGACTTCCCCGACGAGCGCCTCGTCGCCTGCCGCAATCCCCGCCTTGCCGGGCACCGCGACCGGGTCAGGCAGGAACTGCTCAAGGCCACCGAAAAGGCGCTCTCGGAGATCGTCACCCGTGTCGAGGGCGGAACCCTCAAGGGCGAGGCCGACATCGGTCTCGCCGTCGGGCAGGTCATCAACAAGCGAAAGGTCAAGAAGCACTTCCACGTCGACATCACCGCGACCAGCTTCAGCTTCCGCCGCAAGCAGCAATCCATCGACGCCGAGGCCGCCCTCGACGGAATCTACATCATCCGCACCTCGCTCAAATCCGACGACATGGCCGCCGCCGAATGCGTCAGGAACTACAAGCGGCTCACCCGCGTGGAGCGGGCATTCCGCTGTCTCAAGCTGAGCGACCTCCAGGTCCGTCCCATATTCCACCGCCTCGAACACCGGGTCCGCGCCCATGTCTTCATCTGCATGCTCGCCTACCTCGTCGAATGGCACATGCGCAAGGCATGGGCCCCCCTGTGCTACACTGACACCGAACCCGACGAGACCGGGGACCCGGTGCTGCCCGCCCGGCGATCGGAGCCGGCACTGACCAAGGTTCATACCCACACCCTGCCGGACGGCAGCGGCGCCCACAGCTTT
Organism: Paracoccaceae bacterium; assembly: GCA_963664045.2. Taxonomy (GTDB): domain Bacteria; phylum Pseudomonadota; class Alphaproteobacteria; order Rhodobacterales; family Rhodobacteraceae; genus JAPPHA01. The sequence continues at coordinate 5,865 of CAXXGT010000015.1, forward strand.
CGGACCCTTCTCGACAGCCTGTCAACCATCGTCCGTTCAACCCACACGGTTCCACGCACGGGCGGTGGGAAAGGGGAAACCACGATCGAGCTGACGACCCGGCCCGACGCCAGCCAGGCGAGGGCGCTGAAACTGTTGAAGGATATTGCAGCCATGTGAAGGCGGATCCGGACGGATCCGCCGTTTGTAGGCAGACCGTGACAGTCCCGATCCACGTATCATGTTGATACGATTCAATAATTTTTTGATCCGCCCCAGAACTTCAGTTTAATTGCGCCACTATCAAAATTTTCCAATGCGAGGAATTTGCTCTGCGCTGCGGCGTTTTTTTGTCGGCGGCCACCGGTTGACCTGACACCCGGACGGCCACCGCGCGGAATGACGGGTTCATTTTCCACCTGCGCCGGCGATGTTCGCAACTGTCGCCCACCGAAATCGTCGATTTCGGGGTGTTTGACGGCCACAGCCGGAATCCCGGGCATGCTGCATCATCCGGCGTCGGGTCCGGCGCTCAATTCAGGCTGTCGCGGGATACGGACCTCAGGCGGCCTTCAGGCAGGGGGGCCTGACAAGGGAACGCATCGTCTCCGGCCGGTCGGCCCGGACATGGCCGAGCGCCATCGCCATCATCACCGCGACAACCAGGTTGCAGCGCAGCGCCATCTTCGCCCGGCCGCGGATAAAATGGCTCTCCATGCCGTAGACCCGGTCAATGCGGGAATTGATCCGTTCCAGGGCACTGCGACGGTTGTAGCCGCGCTGCCAGAAGGGGCTCCCCACGGCGTCGGCGTGAAGATCCGACGGTCTGTCTCCCTGAGCGGGATCCGCGCAATCCGTTCGTTGGCCCCGGCCTTGCACCCGCACATGTGGTGGCAGGCACCACGGCCTGCACAGTTGAACCCGTAGGCCGCCGGCGGGCAGCGGTACTTGAGCGTTTCCCGGTGCTACAACTGCGGACAGATCATTTGCTCCTAACAGCCTCGGATAAAGTCAATTGATGATGCCGACGCAGTGAAATAGCATTCCGCAAGCCCGGTACTGGGCTGGCCGCCGGGAGGGTTTGCCGCCCTGTTCCTTCGCTTTGCGGGCGGCGGCGCTGCAGGTTGAGGGGAATGCGCGATGCAGCCATTTGTGGAATCGAACAGTCTGCTTGATGATCCGCCCGGGCTGCGCAGGCGGTTGCGTCATGACGGTTATCTGTTTCTCAGGGGCATATTGCCGCAGGACGAGGTTCTGGATCTGAGACGCCAAATCCTCGAGTTCTGTGCAGAGGCCGGTTGGACGTGCTCCGGAGAAGACCCTCTGAAAGCTATTGCCGACCGCGATCCTGTTTACGAAAATGATGACGAATACCTGGACGTGTACGCCAGGGTCCAGGCCCTGGAAGCGTTTCACCGCCTGAAACTCGACCGCAACTTGATCGTAAGCGGGTAAACGGCGACGTCTGATAATTCGGTTGCTCACGCGAGGGTTGGGTGGGGATAATTCCGGTCATTCATCAATGATCGGAGGAAATTGTCATGTCAGGTTTGAATGGTTCGGCTGGTTCCCGTCGTGCGCCGGTGGTGCGCAGCGCAGACGAGTGGAGCGGCATCATGGCGGACTTCGAGCGCTCGGGGCTGTCGCAACGGGAGTTTTGCGAGTCCCGTGGGCTGTCCCCGAAGACCTTCGGGAACTGGCGGTGCCGTCTCCGCCCTGGGGGCGGGAAGGGTTCCTTTGTCGAGCTTGCGCCGCCGGTTTCCTCGGGCTGGGACGTCGAGCTTGACCTGGGCGACAGGGTTGTCCTGCGGGTTCGGCGGTCGTGATGCTCGGCGGCTGGCCGCGGGGCGGCATCTGGCTGTCGACGGACCCGGCCGACATGCGGCGCAGTTTCGACGGTCTGTGCGCGCTGGTGTCGGGCCATCTCGGGTGCAATCCGGCCGATGGACGCTGGTACGTGTTCGTCAACCGGCGCCGGACCATCGTGAAGGTCCTCGGCTTCGAGCGGGGCGGCTTCTTCATCTGGTCCAAGCGCCTGGAGCAGGGCCTGTTCGCCCCGCCTCCGGCCTCCGGCCATGCGGCGCTTGCATTGTCTTCGACCGAGTTGATGGCGCTGATCGACGGCATCGACGTCACCGTTCGCCGCCGTCGCAAGCGTTACGGCGGTCCCCGGGTGGCGTCCGGGTGAGCCCGGACGACGGTCATGTCGATGCTGCCGGTCATCGGGTTGTCGGCGAAGAGGTCCTTCCACAGGCGTGGCGTCAGTTCGTGGACCCGGTCGGCCGGGTGGGTGTCGATGCGCTGGAAGACATCGCCCAGATAGGTTGCAGGGCTGATCCCGAGCAGGAAACAGGTGGCGACGAGGCTGTTGACGATCCCGACGTTCCGTGCGCCGGATTCCGTCCAGGAAAACAGCCAGTTCTTCTGTCCCAGCTTGATGCGGCGCAGTGCGCGCTCGACACCATTCGAGTCGATCGGCACCAACGGGTCTTCGAGGAACACCTCGAGGGCCTGCCGGCGTTCGACGGCGTAGGTGACCGCCCGGCGGATCGGGTGCTTCGGCGTCAGCGCCGGGTCCCCGAGCGTCCGCTCACACCATTGCCAGAAGGCGTCGACCAGCAGGCGGGTGCGGGTGCGCCGCGCCTCCAGGCGTTCAGGCGGCGGCCGGGTACGGAATTCCTTCTCGATCCCGTACATGCCCCCGATCAGATCCAGCGCCTTCCCGGCGAACACCGGATGGTTGTCCAGCTGCTCCTCGAAATTGCGCCTCGTATGCGCCCAGCAATTTTGCTGCCTCACCGCCTCCCCCCGCGCCTCGGCGTAAGCCGCGTAGGCGCCGTAGCCGTCGCTGACCAGCGTGCCCTCGAAATCGCCGAGGAACCGCGCGACATGGTGGTGGGCGCGGGACGGCGCGAAGTGGAACACCACCTCGTCCCGGTCGCCGAGCACCGGCCAGTAATAGCCCTGTTTCATCTTGCCCGGCTTGGCGGGGTCGCGTCCGGCCCGCACCGGCGTCTCGTCCATGACGATGACGGAGCTTTCCAGAACCGAGCGGCACTGCGCCTCGAACACCGGCTCCAGCAGCGAGATCGCCCGGTTGGCCCAACCACTCAGGGACTTGCGGCTGACGGTGATCCCGCTCTCTGCCAGCATCTGGTGCTGGCGGTAGAGGGGGAGATGCCAGGCGAACTTGTCGACCAGCATTCCGGCGATAAAGCTCACATCGGCGCAGGAATTCTTGAACACGCCCTCGACGGCCGGGGCGCAGACCAGGGCGCCGGAGGACGTGATCTTCGCCTTCTTGTAATGGTAACGCAGCACCACGTGGCGGATCGGCACCGATGCCAGCTTGCAGCACACCCGCTCGGAGATGAGCTCGAACTCGTCCGCCGCCAGCCCGTCGATCTCCGGCGGCATCACGTCGATGTCGATCACCGTCGCCTCGGGGCCGAAGCGCAGCCCGGTGCCGTTGACGGCATCGCCACGATCCTTCTTGCGCCCGTTGACGCCGCCCCGGGGCTTCTTTTCGGCTTTCTTTTCGGCCTCGCCTTTCCTTTCGGCTTCGGGCTCATCCTCCCCGGCGTCCGGCGATGCGGCCCCGTCGGAGGAGGCGCCATCGGAGGAGGCGCCGGAGTTGCGGCGCTTCTCCGAGCGCTGGCCGTACTGCTGGCGCTCGTAGCGGGCCAGCTGGTCGCGAAGTGCACTGTTCTTCGCCACTTCCTCGGTGAGCCTGTCCTGCAGTGACCCGACGAGCGCCGACAGCGTCCCGGCGAGCCCGAACAACTCCCTGAACAGGGCCGCGGCACCCCGTAGAAGACCACCGCCCGAGCCCAGCCCCGCGAACTCCGAGCGGAGCCCGTCGAGCCGCCGGCGAACCACCTCCGGGTCGGACGGGTCGATCCCGCTCATTCCTCCGCCTCCACAGCCATGATCGCCGCCAGCACCGCCAGGCGCTCGGACCGCGGCATCGCCGCGTAGCGCCGCCCCCAGCTCGCCGCCTTGCGCTTCACCGTCTGGCGATGGGTGAAGTTGCGCCCGGCGAAGCGCGCCCAGTGGACCCGGTCCGGTTCGAAGTTGAACCACAGCTTCTCGGTGACCACGCAGGACTGGTTGTTGACCTGAAGCGCGATCGAGCGCCAGTCGGACAGGTGTTCGTCGTAGAGCCGGCTCGGATAACCGGAGATCATCACCTGGGCCGGCAGTGAACGCAGAAGACGGATCAGCTCCACATGGTCGCCGTCGTCGTAGTCGTAACGGTAGCGGCGCTGCGAGCGCCGCACCGACTGCACGTAGGGCGGGTCGGCGTAGACCAGCTCGTCGCCCTGGAAGTCGAAGCCGGACAGGAACGCGAGTGCGCAGCCGTGGTGAAGCTCGACCGGATAATCACAGTTGAAACGCGCGATCGCACGCCAGTTGCGGTCGATGCCGATGTTGCGCAGCGCAGGCGGCTTGCGCTTCATGATCGCACCGCCCCCCAGAAATGATTCGATATACACAGAATGAGGAGGCATGGCCGCAATGAGCGGCTGGCACAGCCCCGATGTCGCCTTCGATCCGAACCATGCGCCCATGGCCGATCCCCCGATGATTCGTTTTACCGCACCGGAAATAGGCCCGGCGCCCTATCATGTCAAACGGAAAATCGGCACGGCAGCGGAAAATCGGGGAATGCCAGGGCCGCAGCATCGGGCACAGCAGCCAAACGATACCCGAAACCGGGCAAAATCAACGGACGTCGCAGTTTACCCGCTTACACTTGATCCGCATCATGGAGGATCTTATCCAGGAGTGCGCAGTGCCGTTTCCGAGGACGATCGCCCGCATATCGTTTCCCACGACCGCCGAACATTTCACGCGGCCGAACCGGGACTGGATTTTTGTGGGAGGCTCGACGGAGACCATCAGTTGCTGGATACCGTTGGGTGATGTGCCGGAGGCCGTCGGCGGCTTGAGAGTTCTGGCGGGAAGCCACAAGGCCGGTTTCCTCGAACCGCGGCAGGCTGGAGGGCCCGGGGGAAAAACCGTCGATGTCGATCCCTCGCTGGAGTGGCACCAATCCGGCTTTCGGTGTGGCGACATCCTGTTGTTCAAGATGTTCACTGTGCATGCTGCGGCCGCCAATCGGACGCCTGATGAAATTCGGCTCTCGATCGATGTTCGCTATGCCGGCGAAAGCCACGCCATCGGTGAGAGATGGCTTCGCCCCGACCCCCCGATGTGGGTGAACCATTTACCTGGGACACCCTGGACAAGGAATGGCGGGACAGTCCGGTTGCGCGCTATTGGGAACGGGGGCATGACTTAAAGGCCGTGCGTCATGACTGGTTCTGGGGGAATGTCTGGACTTCCCAGGGCCGGCACTGCTACAGGACGCATGGGAGTATCGGGCCGCAGGCGCCGGCAGCGGCATTGGCTTCGTGTTCCGGCTGTCATTGCGGATTGCCCGGCAGGCCGGACCGGTCATTGCCGGGATGCCGGACAGGCAGGGAATTGAATTTTGGGTTCGGCGGGCTTGGGTTGAAGTCGGCATTCCGGCGCGGCACTGCGATTGACACTGCCGCCGCCGGCCGTGCCAATCATGCAGGCCGTGCTCCCCTTTCGTCGGGGACAGGCGCGTTTGCGCTGGCGCTCGGGATGGCCCTTGACAATTTTGACCTGGCCCGGAGGTGTGCCGTCAGGTTCACAAACCGCGAAGGGGACACAAGGTTGGTGACGATCAGAGGGACGGAACTGGAATTTGCTGGAAGTATGTAATCTGCAGACGACCTTCACGACGGAAGACGGCTTGGTCAAGGCGGTCAACGGCATATCCTATTCATTGCAGAGGGGAGAAGCGCTCGGTATTGTCGGGGAGAGCGGCTGCGGCAAGAGCGTCGGCGCACTGTCCCTGATGCGCCTGATTCCGGAACCGCCCGGGAAAATCGTGGCAGGAGAAGTGCTGTTTCAGGGGCGCGACGTCCTCAGGATGAACGTGAACGATCTCAGAAATCTTCGCGGCAACCAGATTGCGATGATCTTCCAAGATCCCCTGACGTCACTCAATCCGGTCCTGACTATTGGCCGGCAAATCATGGAAACGGTGCTGCTGCATACCGACAGGAACAAGGAACAGGCCCGCAGGCACGCGATCGATCTGCTGGACACGGTCGGTATTCCGGACGCTGGCAACCGGCTGGACGACTATCCGCACCAGTTTTCCGGCGGAATGCGGCAGCGCGTCATGATTGCCATGGCCCTGTCATGCGATCCGCTGCTCCTCATCGCGGACGAGCCCACGACAGCGCTTGATGTCACCACGCAGGCGCAAATCGTCGACCTCGTCATGCGTCTGCGCAAAGACCTCGGCATGGCGGTCATATGGATCACGCATGATCTGGGCGTGGTGGCGGGCTGCGTCGACAAGGTGATCGTCATGTATGCCGGACAGATCGTTGAATCGGCGCCGGTCCGGGAGTTCTATGCCAACCCCAGCCATCCCTACAGCAAAGGCCTGCTCGGCTCATTGCCAAGACCGGATTCGACAACCCGTGAGAGGCTCACCTCCATTCAAGGTCTGCCGCCAAACCTGATTGACATGCCGGACCGCTGCCCCTTTCTTGATCGGTGCGGGCACAGGATACCGGACTGCCGGACAAGAAACCCCTCATTGAGGAGTATTGCGGCCGATCATGAAATTGCGTGCTGGGTGAATATCGGGAATTGAGTCGACATGAGTTCTGAAAAGCCGGTTCTTGTCGAAGTCAGAAATCTGAAGAAGTATTTTCCGGTAGGCACCGGATTTGGCTTCGGCAGCCGGGGTGCCGCCGTGAAGGCCGTCGACGGGGTATCCTTTGATGTTCACAAGGGTGAAACCCTGGGCCTGCTGGGTGAAAGCGGCTGCGGCAAGACAACGGCCGGCCGGGCGATCCTGCAATTGTACCGTCCCACATCAGGGGAAGTGATCTTCGCCGGGAAAGATCTGGCAAAACTCGGAAAGAAGGAATTGCGGACACTGCGCTGCCGGATCCAGATGGTGTTCCAGGACCCCTATTCCTCCCTGAATCCAAGAGCTTCGGTCCACGAAATCGTCAGCGAACCGATGCGGATTCACAAACTGTGTCCGAGCACCGAGATTTCGGAAAGAGTGAGCGACCTGCTCAACAAGGTCGGGCTGAATCCGCGCTATGCAATCGCTTTCCCCACGAATTTTCGGGCGGTCAGCGCCAGCGCATCGCGATCGCGCGCGCCCTGGCGCTCAATCCCGATTTTATCGTCTGCGACGAACCGATCTCGGCCCTGGATGTGTCGATACAGGCCCAGATCATCAACCTGCTCGAGGACCTCCAGGATGAATTCAACCTGACCTATCTGTTCATTTCACATGATTTGAGCATGGTCCGGCACATGTCCCATCGTGTGGGCGTCATGTATCTGGGCAAGATCGTGGAACTCACGGACCGCAATCAACTGTATGGCAATCCGCTGCACCCCTACACCAAAGCCCTTTTATCAGCGATTCCGGTTCATGATCCCGAGATAGAAGCCAGGAGGAACCGGATTATCCTGGAAGGCGATGTACCAAGCCCGGCCAACCCGCCGCGGGGCTGCAATTTCAACACTAGGTGCCCGGCGGCGAAACCAAGATGCTTCGAAGAAGAGCCCGAACTCCGGAGGGTTTCGTCAAATACCTGGTGCGCGTGTCATTTTGTTTGAGTCAGCAAAGCCTGCGACGGCCACGGTTGAGCCGGGCGGCCGGGTTTGCCGGCAGGTTCCCGCGGTCCGGCAGGCCATGAACGCCATGGTTCTCGACGGGCCGTTGCCGGGCCGGCGGCGCACTGATGTGTCCGGTTCCGGAGATCGGTATCACTGCCCGGCGCGGCAAGGGTGCGGACAGAATTCCAGGACGTGGCCGCCAGGCGCGGCCCGGGTCCTGATAACGGCCGGAGAGGGAACCACCAGACCTGAACGCATGCTTCCCCTCGCTGCCCGTCCAAGCCGGCCTTCATGGCGCCGGACGGGATTGCGGACTGCCAGGCACGTGCCCGGCGGCAACCCGTGTGCCCGGAATCGGGGCACACGGCGTATCAGCCTGCCTTGTTTCCTGGCCAAGGTGGCAGCGCCGGAAATTGACAAGTTTCCGGACTGATGTACAAGATTCCAAATTGTTTTCCCGCTGTCCGGCCGACTGCCTGTCCGGCCGGGCGCATTGTTGGCAAGTTGAACGGAAAAGTGTCGCGAAGTCATTTGGGCAAAGTCCGCCCTGATCAACTCGGGGGCTGCACTGCTCAGGAACAGCCGTTGGGTCCCGGCCGGCCCGGCTTCCGGACCGGATACCGATGATCAAATACATATTCCGCCGGTTTCTCATCTCCGTACCCGTGGTGTGGCTGATAACGGTTGCGAGTTTTACATTCATCGAACTGGCTCCGGGTGATGCTGTTTCGGCCATGATCATGCAAACCTCCTCCACCTCCCTCGGCAACATATCGGCCGCACAACTGGAGCGGCTACGCGAGATGCATGGTTTCAACGATCCGGCGTACATACGATATGTCAAATGGATGAAAGGCCTCAGCGAGGGCAATTTCGGCTACCGGTTCAGGGATCGGAAACCTGTCGCCAAACTGCTGGTCGAGCGAATACCGATGACGCTTGAACTGATGGGGGTGAGTCTCGTTATCGCGTGTTTCCTCGGCATATCCCTAGGGGTGATTTCGGCTCTGAAACAGAACACATCGATCGATTACATCCTTACAGTGCTGGCCTTTTCGGGAGTCTCGGTGCCAGTTTTCTTCATTGCGATGCTGGCAATCTTCGTCTTTTCGGTCAATCTGGACCTGTTTCCGACCAGCGGGGCAAGAACGCCTGCTGTGCCGTTCACGTATGGGGACCATATCAGGCATCTGGTGCTGCCGTCACTCGTGATGGCGCTCGTGATCATGAGCGACATCATGCGCTATGCAAGGGCCAGCATGCTGGAAGTGATCAGGGAGGATTACATCACAACCGCCCGCGCCAAGGGGTTGTCGGGCTGGCATGTCCTGATGAGGCATGCGTTCAGAAATGCGCTGCTGCCCCTGATCACGATCATTGCCCTGAAGCTTCCCTGGATCTTCGGCGGATCAGCCATTCTGGAAACGGTGTTCCAGTGGCCTGGGCTGGGATCACTTTTTGTGGATGCGGCGATCGCACGGGACTACTACATCATCATGTCGCAGCTGGTCGTCTACGGAGTCGCCGTTCTGGCGGCCGGGCTGTTGGCGGATATCCTTTACGCGGTGGCGGACCCCCGCATCAGGTATGAGTGAATCCCGGCATGTCTGAGACCGTCGATCCTGCCGTGGAGCCTGGAGTGTCGAACGTCGACGTAAGAACCGGGGGGCACAGGGCATGGCGCAGGTTCCGGCGGCACAAGCTGGCCGTCGTCAGTTCGTGCGTCCTGGCCGTCCTGTTCGTGATGGTTGTTCTTGCCCCATGGATTGCCCCGTATCATCCCCACACCATCAATATTGAATCCGGCATTTTCAAGCCGCCCAGCGCCCAGCACTGGCTGGGAACGGATTCAGTGGCGCGGGACATCTTGAGCAGGCTGATTCACGGCGGCCGGATTTCCATTCTCGTTGGCGTAACGGCCATTTCGATCAGTCTCGTCATCGGCACCGTGATAGGCGGGATATCTGGCTACTATGGCGGCATCGTGGACAGTGTTCTGATGCGCATCACGGATGTCTTCCTGTCGCTTCCCACCCTGATCATTGTTCTGGCAAGCGTTGCATTGCTCGGTCCCAGCATTCGCAACCTGATCCTGATTATCGGTTTCCTCGGGTGGGCGTCGATTGCCCGCCTCGTGCGCGGCCAGTTTCTTTCGCTCAGGGAAAAAGAATATGTCATGGCTGCGCACTGTATCGGAGCAGCGGATTTTCGAATCATGAGTCGGCACCTGCTTCCGAACCTTGTTGGCCCGCTCACCGTTGCGGCGACCTTTGGCGTCGCCGAGGCAATCCTTCTTGAGGCTGCCCTGAGCTATCTGGGACTGGGGGTCCAGGTGCCGACACCGAGCTGGGGAAATATGCTGGAAGGAGCCAAGACGGTATCAGTCCTGAAATCCATGCCATGGATATGGATCCCTCCGGGCTTAATGATCGCCGTCACGGTGCTGAGCATCAACATCATGGGTGACGGACTCAGAGATGCCCTCGACCCACGCGCAACGCATTAGCAATTCCTCTGCCACCGGCAGCGCCTGGCCGGCGAATATGGTGCATTGGGCTTCGGCAACCGCGCATGGAGTAAGCGATCGTTGCACAATCTTTCGTGCTGGAGCGTCTCCCCGCAAGCGCCGGCGACATACGGTGCACTGCCGGATGCGGAAACAGCAGACCGGCGCGGTGTGCTTCGGGTCCACGCCCAACGCTGGCGCCATTCGCAATTCCGGTATCTGGTTGATATAATTGATTCCTGTCGATTTCGGCTTTAGTTGTTCGTCTGCGCAACCATATACTGACCAGGGAGACAGGGATGAAACAAATACGGCAGCCGGTCCAGGACCGGCATGAGGACCACTTTAACTACCGCCATCTTACTCCTGAGGAATTGGAGGCCTATGCCGATCAGGGATTCCTCCTTCTGGATGATGTGCTGACGGAACAGGGTGTGGCAGAGATGAGGGACCAGTGCATGAGTTATTGGTCCGCGCAAAAAGAGGGTTATGATCCCGACGGAAGCTGGTTGAAGAACATGCTCCTCGACGATGCGCACCACCATGCCCCCATTGTCCGCGATTACTATTTCAAGGGTCCGCTGGTGAATATCGCGGAGCGGTTGATCGGGCCGAATGTCAAGGGTGTGACGGCACAGCTTACCTTCAAGTTGCGCGGGAACACGAAACGTGTCCACTGGCATCAGGACAACGTCTATGGCGAGTTGGCGCCCTACAACGCCATTACCTGCCTGACCGCTCTGGACAAGAGTGACGAAGCCAATGGCTGCCTGTGGATTGCGCCCGGAAGCCACAAGGATGGTCAGCGGCGAGCCGGTTTCACGGAGGAAGAAAGAACCGCGCTGATCGAGATCGAACTCAAGCCGGACGACAGCAACGCCATTCCGATGCCGATGGAGCCGGGACAATGCCTGATGTTCAGCTGCTGGACCTATCACCGGTCCGATGGCAACAACTCGAAGGAACGGGACCGGCGCATACTCTTCATACGCTACGCCGATGCAGATGCGGTCGAGGTCTACAACAACAATCGACCTCGCCTGGGCCGGGTCGTCCGGGGAGCAAGCCGGTTTCCGGAAGTCATGGAATTTGAACAGGATCTATAGGATGCCCAGGAGGCTGCGACAAGCCGGGCCCCGGGGCTGTGCGACAATCTGCAGGTGTCTGCGCGGCACCGCCGTGCAGACCTGATCCACCGCTGTTGCGTAGCAGGAAGAGCAGCCGGAATTGGCCTGCTTGCGGTCGTCAAGGAACGTTAATGCTGCGGCATGAACCGTCTGGAAGTTTTTCGTCCTGCCGATACGCTTCACAGGCACAGAGGAGACACGGGCAGGCAGGCCGTGGCCTCACCAGTTCCGTAAAGGCGCTCGCGCTGGACCGGTCTCCTGCCGATTCAGTTGCACGTTCCAGACCCGTTGCCCGTTTGCGATCGATCACTGCCGGGAAGAGGAACCGGCGCCGGAAATCATCGAAATCGAGCACAATGTCGCGTGCCACCGGTGGCAGGATCTCGAGGCCGGCATCGGGACCGCAGCCTGGCCAGACCCGCGCTCCGCATGACTCCGGAGTTGCCGCAGGATCGCAATCAGGGGATTCCCGGAGGTGAAGGCCGGCACGCCGCCCGGCCCGTGACAATCACCGGCATGCCCGTGCCCATTCACGAGGCCTGGCCGTGTCCCGTTAGCTGCAGGCCGGATCCCCTATAAAGACTTGGTGACGGCCGCGCTTTAAGCCTGCAGAAATGAAGGCCGGCGGCTTGATGCGCAGGCTGCCGACCCGTCCGTTCCGGATTCCTGACCCGTTACGCCTGTGATCTGCTGAACTCCCCATCCGCTTTTGCAGAACTTTCTTTACAAAACCGTCCGGCGATGGAGGCCCGGACGGGCAGCTATTTCGGCCAATTGCCGACTGGCCGCTTGATAATCAATTTGGCGGCGCGATGACACCGATCGATCTGGCTGCAGACTTCCTGTCGAAACCCGGGTGGCGGCCCCACGGGGGCGCAGTCGAAAATCCTACGGCTGGATATTGACGGTTCCGCTGTCTGTGATTTTCATATCGGACAACGTATGGTCGGCATGGCGCATGCGATGATCCAGCATCTTCCCGGTCAGGCGCAGAACTTCGCCGGCACAATCCTGATCGTCCGCGAGGTTTCGGAACTCGCCGTCGGACGACTGCATGTCAAACAACAGCGGCGGCAGGCCGCCATTGAAATGCGCAAACCGGTAGCGGTCCTCCTGAATGATCGCAAAATTGGCCTCGCGCAGGCCAAACCCCAATTCCCGCTGGCAGTGGGTGTGGCCCCATAAGCGCTAACTTGTTTGCAATCTTTTGGGAAGTCTGCTACGATTTGCCAAGGGCCGGCATTTCGGAGGCAAGCCATGGACGAGGACTGGACACTGCTCATGAGCTTCTTTCCCCGGGAATGGGAAGAGCTCGCGGTTTCGTCGGGAGCCCTGAAGGGGCTGCGCAAGGACAAGGATCCGGAGAGGCTGCTTCGGGTCTTGCTGATCCATCTTGGCTGCGGGCATTCGCTGCGGGAGACCGCGGTCCGGGCCCGGCAGGCCGGGCTTGCGGACCTTTCGGACGTGGCGCTGATGAAGCGGCTGCGAAAGTCGAAGGCGTGGCTTCGGGCCCTGTGCCTGTCGCTGTTCCGCGAACTGGGCGTCGCGGTCTCGGGCGAGGCCGGCTTCCAGGTGCGGGCCTTCGACGCGACGACGGTCAAGGAACCCGGCAAGACCGGCGCCTTGTGGCGCATCCATTACAGCGTCGCCTTGCCGGCGCTGGTCTGCGACCATTTCCGGATCACCCCCACCAAGGGCAAGGGGACCGGAGAGACGTTCCGGCAGTTCCCGGTTTCGGTCGGGGACTTCGTGCTTGCCGACCGTGGCTACTCCACGGCGCAGGGCATCGCCCATGTCGCGGCCTGCGGCGGCCATGTCACGGTCCGGGTCAACACCGGCAGCCTTGGCTTCGTCACCCCGGATGGTTCGCCGTTCGACCTCGGGACGGCGCTGTCGTCCCTGGACCGTCCCGGCATGGTCGGGTCCTGGACCGTGGCGACCGCCGCCGCCGACCCGGTCGAGGGCCGGGTCTGCGCGATCCGGAAGTCCGAAGAGGCGATCCGGCAGGCGCACGACCGGATCCGAAGGGAGGCAGGCAAGTCCGGCAAGGCCCCGAAACCGGAAACCTTCGAGTACGCCAGGTACGTGATCCTGTTCTCGACCTTTCCCGACGATCGCTTCGATGCCGACGCGGTCCTGCAATGGTACCGTCTTCGATGGCAGGTGGAACTGGTGTTCAAGCGGTTCAAGTCCCTGGCCGGGCTGGGACACCTGCCGAAGCACGACGACGACAGCGCCGAAGCCTGGCTCTACGGCAAGCTCCTGACAGCGCTCCTCGCCGAAAAGTTCATCCATCAGGCCCGCGCCGTTTCCCCCTGGGGGTACGGCATCACCACACTGCCGTAGTCCCAGCGCCTGGCGCGAGTTCGCCTTGGTTCACAACCAGATCGTCCGGGCGATCGAGCCGGCCCCGCCCCTCGCCGACATGCTCGCCGAATGGAAAGAGGTGTCCCAAGGACTGGCCGAAGCGCCGCGGGCCAGAAAGCTGCAGTTCGAACAGTACTTTCCCGGCAGGACATAGGTCGGAAAACAGGTTAGCGCATATGGGGTGTGGCCCACCCATTCCCGCGGGCGGGTATGGCATTCAGGATCGCCAAATTCCATCTCGGCGTAGGCATAGTCCCGCCAGCCGGACGGGGCATTTCCCTCCAGCCACGGCAACAGCGATGCGCCGTTCATGGCGACCGGCACCTCGCCCGCGAGCCAGTCGAGAATCGTCGGTGACACATCCACGGATTCCGTAAAGGCATCGAACTGACTGCCGTTGCAGGACGGGCGCCGCGGGTCGCGGATTATCAACGGCACGTGCGTTGCGGCATCGTAGACCGACAACTTGCCCCACTGCCGCCGGTCCCCGAGCATCTCGCCATGATCGGAGGTGAAAATGATCAGTGTGTCGTCGTACTGCCCGGTGTCTTTCAGGAACCGGATCAGGCGGCCAACATGATGGTCAACTTCACTGGCCAGCCCGAAATAGACCGCACGCAAGGTTGCCACATCGCGCGGATCTTCATTGTCGAGATGGCAGTCGGAAGCCTCAATATAGGCGTTGATCATATCAAACCCCACCTGATCGGCGGCAAGAAACGGATGGACTGCCGCTTCCGCTTCCAGGGTCGGCATACGCGCCGGCGGCGGAATTTTATCCGCGCGGTACATCCGGTTATAGGGCTCCGGGGCGATGAATGGGTCGTGCGGCCGGATGTAGGTCAGGTGAGCAAACCATTTCTGTTCAGCCCGGACGGCAAGCTGCCTCAGGCATGCATCCGTCAGAAATGCAGTGTCGCTGTCCTCGGCACGGTAGAATGCGGGATCGTCGGGGCGCGGCCCGGTTTCCGGGTCAAATACCTGCGGTGAGTGGAAACTGCTGTAATTATTTGGCAGTTCATAACCCTTGGCTTTCAGATGCGCCTGCCACGCAAAGCTGTCGTATCCCAGCTGCAGGGCCACGATTTCCTTGAACCCCGGCATCGGGCTTTCGCTGTTCCTGACCGCCGGATCATTTGGGTGCAGGAATCGGGGATCGTAGCTGGTATCGGTGAAACCGAACAGCAATGGCTCGTAACCCGATTTTCGTGCTTCGAGCGCGAGGTTTGAAATGTCCGCGCGCAGCGGTGTGCCATTGCGCACGGACCGGTGATTCATCGCATAGAGGCCGGTCAGGAGACTGACCCGGGACGGACCGCAGGGACAGGTGACCGTATAGTGCCTGCGGAATGTGACGGCATCCTCCATGAATTCCCGGAGATTTGGCAGCACCGCCTGATCGTTGATGGCCAGTTGCAGGCAGTCCGCTCGAAGATCGTCCGCAACGATGAACAGGACATTTCCACTTTTCTTGTCGATCAATGCCCTTCTCCTTGTGACTGGGAAATCGGTTGTTTGCAGGCGTCCACCACTGTCAGGTTCAGCGCCTGAACCACGCAACGACGACCGTACGCAATATTTTCAAGTTGAGTAAAGAGTTTGTTTGGATGTTGGATGTGCGCGTGAATCCGCTATGGCGTGATTTTCGACCTTTGGTAATATCTTGGTTAGTGTTGGCTGAAACGCCGACACTAAGCCGGTTTGAACGAAGCCGCGCCTGGCGCGACCCTGGCCTCTTGTAGAAAGTTGATTCGGGGTTTTCAGCCTGGCCGGTTGATCCCGTTTGATGCGGGGGATCTTCGGGGACCGCATGTCCCGAACGGAGCGTCTGGCCTGTCTGGTCCGTCTCCGGTGGAAGTATCGGGTCCGGAGACGGCGACATTTCGCGCCGTTTGTGTCGGTTCGGCGCGACGGGCACGAGCGGGCCCGTGGCGGTCCCGGGGCCGCTGGATTTGCTGCATGCTTTCTGGCGTTGTCTTCATGTCGTTTCGTGAGGACGGGGAGGGCCGCGTTTTCGGATGATCTCCATTGCCTTGGCCACCTCCCGGTCGGTGGGGTTTCTTCGGATGGTCAGGACGGGCTCGGAGGGTTTGCCGCAATTCGGACAGGCCGGGGCATCCGGTCTGTCCGTCTCCCCGGTTCCGGTTTCGTCACCGGCTGCATGTGGGGGTTCGTGGCGGCCGGCTTCCGGTACGGCCTCGAGGGTCCTGGCCCGGCAGGCGTTTGCGAGGATGCCGAAGTGCCGGATGCGGTGGAAGCCTGCCGGGAGGCGATGCATCAGGAATCGACGAATGAACTGATCGACGCTCAGGGTCATGGTTCCGTATGACGGCCTGTCGCCGACTTTCGCTGTCGGCTTGCGGCAGCGGAAGGTGACGGTGTCGTCGTCGAGGGACAGGATCCTGGCATCGGAGATTGCGATGCGGTGTGTATAGCGCGAGAGGTACCGGATCACCGCCGCGGGTCCGTTGAACGGTGGCTTGGCGTGGACGTTCCAGTTGAGCTTTCGGGCCTGCTTCAGCACCCGGGCGAAGGCGCGGGGACAGGCGAGGTGGGCGATTGAGCCGTGGAACTCCAGATCCTGCCTGGCATGGGCCTTTGCGAGTTCCTCGAGGACGCGTCGTCGGAAGAAGCTTGCGAGCACCTTGACGGGTGCGAAGAAGCTGTCGCTTCCGGCCTTCCATTGTCCGGTGCCGACGTCGAAGCCGCCATTGGGCACCAGGCAGTGCAGGTGGGGGTGCCATTCCATCTTCTGGTTCCAGGTGTGCAGCACCGCGGTGCCGCCGATCCTGGCCCCGAAGCGCCGGGGATCGGCGCTGATGGTCTTCAGGGTCTCGGCGGCGGTGCGGAAGAGGATGTTGAACACCGTCTTGCGGTTCTGCAGTGCGATCCGGGCGATCGGCCGCGGCAGGGTGAAGACGATGTGGAAATAGGGCACCGGCAGGATGCAGGCTGCCTGTTTCTCCATCCACTTGTGCGCGGCCGCGCCCTGGCAGGAGGGACAGTGGCGGTTGCCGCAGGACTTCCAGACGCCATGGACATGACCGCAATCGGTGCACTGGTAGACGGTGCCGCCGAGCACCGCCGTCCGGCAGCACGCGATACAGTCCATGACCTTCAGCGCAACAGCGTCGAGAGCGCCCGCGAGGCGCGCACGGAATGCGGGCCCGGCCTGGCGGAAGATGTCCGCCACGCCGGGCCTGTTGTCGGCCACCGCTCAGACGGCGCTGGCGAAGCCGGCCACCGGGTGGTCGAGTTTGCGGAACATGGTTCCGGTGGTCCGGGCGTAGACGCGTGTCGCATCCGGGGACTTGTGTCCGAGAAGATCCTGGACCACACTGATCGGCGCCCCGCGTTCATGCACATGGGTTGCGATCGCGTGGCGCAAACAGTGGAAGCTGATGCCGCGATCGAGCCCGGCTCGATCGCGGCCCCTGTTGAAGGCGGTGCGCAAGCTCTCGACGGTGATCGGCCTGTCGGGGCTTTTGCCGTGGAACAGCCAGGTCGTGGGCCGCGGCCAGGTGTTTCTCCAGTACCGCCTCAGCGTCTGGAGCACCGGGTCGGGCAGATGGGCCATGCGTTCGTGGCCGCCCTTGCCGCTACGGATATGGAGCAGTCCTTCCCCGCTCCTGATGTCGCCGACCTGCAGCGCCACCACCTCGGAGATCCGCAGGCCGGCGCCATAGGCGGTCAGGGTCGCGGTGCGATAGCGCAGGTCGTTGATCCCCTTGATCAGGAGTTCGACGTCGGCTTCGGGAATGGAACGTGGCAGACGGTCGGGGACCTTGCGGCAATGCAGTCCCGCGACCTTCTCGGGCTGGCCCATCGCGTCACTGTAGAACAGGCGCAGGGCCGAAACGTCGCCATTGGTGGTGCGTGGACACAGCCCCCGATCGATCCGGGCGATCACCCAGGCACCGATCTCGTCGGCAGACAGGTCCTGCGGTGCCCGAGCGTAATGGCGCGCGAGGGTGCTGACGCTGCGCTGGTAATTGTCCTGCGTACCCGGCGACAGACCCTTCAAGGTCATCACCTCGATCATCTTCCTGCGGGCTGGCGATATCGTGGCTTTCATGCTCATCTCCCTTGTTCGAAATGGCCCCGAACATCCGGGGCACCGGGGAGATTGAGCACCAACCCGAGGTCATGGGAAACCCACAACCTGCGTATCAACACAGAAAATGAAGCCGCGATCCAAAAAAGGAAAACCGGGGAAGCATCACAACTGGCCGCGTGAGCGGCCTTCGTTCAAGCGTATTCAGAAAAACTGATGTGGATTTGGGCGATTTTGCCCGGATTACTTGATGTTTGGGGTCTTGTGCCCCTCAATTTCCTTGCAAGAAGTCGATCGAGGGGCGATGTCCCGGTTTTTCCACGAACCATTGAGACAGAGTCAATGTTACGCGATTTCTTCCCCGGTTCCATCCTTTCCCGCACCCGCACCTGGGATTTTCTAACGCGGATTGACGTGGCGGAAGCCGATCGCTGCCGCCGTGATGGCTGCCCGCATTGCGGGAGCTGCCTGGACAGCGCGTCCTATCCGCGCAAGCCGCACGGTCTTGCTGTGTCCCTGCGCGAGGATGTTAGGCGTTTCAGTTTCTGTTGCCGCAACTGCCGCGTCCGGCAGACGCCGGCGTCGGTGCTCTTTTTCGGTCGCCGCTTCCAGGTTGCAACGTTGTTCGAATAGAACGCCGGAGCCCTTCGACTGCGTGGAGACCTGCCTCGCGCGAAGGCGGAGGCCGAGTGCCGAAGCGTCGGGCCGCGACTATTCCCGGCCGATCCTCACCGCTCGCAACGCGGCCGCAAAGCGGTCGAGAAAGCGGTCGCAGACGGACTGCGAATGGGCTACCGACAGGTAGAGCTTGGTGCCCATCGGGTTGAGAAAGACCTTCCGCCGGAACAGGGCCAGCATGAGGGCGCGACCCTTTGCGCCGTCCCCGCGCCTCGTCGATCGATAGTCGTTGACCGGTTCGGGCGAGAACACGACCTGGGCGAGCGGCCCGTCGCCGATGACCTGGGCCTGCTCCCGGTGTTCCTCGAGCGCCCGGCGCATGCCGTTGCGCAGATAGCGGCCCAAGTCGCGAAGGCGCCGGTAGCGGTCCGGCTCCCGGAACACGCCAAGGGCCGCCAGGGCCGCGGCGGTGGAAACCGGGTTCCCGCCGAGAGTGGACGCGACCCACACGTAATCGGAGCCTCCCAGCCGGTCCTCGCGCACCTGGTCCATGACGTCTGCCCGCCCGCCGAACGCCCCGATCGGATAGCCTCCGCCGAGCGCCTTACCATATGCGACGAGATCTGGGATCACGCCGTAGTATTCCTGCGCTCCGCCGTAGGCGAGGCGAAATCCCGTGACCACCTCGTCGAAGATGAGTAGCACGTCGTGCTTGGTGCAGGCCGCGCGCAGGGTCTCGAGGAAGCCCTCCTTCGGGGGAGTGCATCGCTGCAGGGGCTCGACGATGACGGCGGCGAGGTCGGCCGCGTGCCCGGCGACGATACTCTCCGCGAGCGCGCTGTCGTTGTAGGGAGCGACAAGTATGTCGTCGACCGTCGCCGGCGGAATGCCGGCGCTCGACGGATCGGGTCGGGGGAAGTCCAGGAGGCGGTGCGGGAACAGGCTCGTCACCCCGACCTCGTTGGCGCCGTGATAGGCGCCTTCGAACTTGAGAATCATGCGCCGCCCGGTGGCGGCCCGCGCAAGACGTAGACAGTACATGTTGGCCTCGGTGCCGGATGCGCAGAATCGCAGCCGATCGCAGGCGGGGCTCACCCTGCAGATCTCCTCCGCCACCGCGAGGGAGTTCTCGTTCACGTACGCGAAGTTCGCACCGAGCGCCGCCTGGCGCACGACCGCCTCGGTCACCTCGGGTCGGGCGTGGCCCACCAGCACCGAGCCCCAGCCCATGGAAAAATCGAGAAATTCGGCGCCCGTCGCATCCACGATCTCGCATCCCTCGCCCCGGCTGATGACCGTGCTGAGTTCGGGGGGGAGATTGAATTCCCCGTTGGAGCCTGCGGGAAACACCTGCAACGATCGTTGTGCGGCCAGGCGCATGTCCGGTTCGGTCACGGGAAATCCCTCACGTCGTGCTTCATCGATTCTGCGGCGACTCGCCCGCTCCTGCATCGACCACGCAGGTCGACGCATGACTACGTCGCCACCGCTCCTTTCTCTTGAGGCGGAATCACCGCCTCCTCGTTTCTCGCGGGCATACGGGCACTCGCGCTCCAGTTCATTTGTGATCCTTGAACATGAATGAGAACCCATATCGTATGTACCCCCCTTTTGTGCAATCGGGAATTCGCGTAGCCAGGTGGTTGTGGTCGGGCACTGTCGTATGTCCGTAGGCGATGGAGTGGACGCCCTCTGGCGACTAGGCTTTTCAACGATGGTTCCCCCGCAGACGCCGGGGAGGATTCAGATGTTTGCTCTCTGCTTTGCAACATTCAACATGACGGACGGCACCATAAATCAGTTGCATACAGCAAATCTCAGCGTGTACTTTCTTGCGCACACGCGTCTTCCAGGTGTCAGGTCCGTCGCGCGCTGCCATTCGGATCGGATAGCCAGAGGATAGCCTGAGAGGACAGTCGACGCGAAAGGAACGGATCTATGAATGATCAACTGACGAGCGCGCAGATTTCCTTCTACCGGGAAAACGGTTTTCTCATCATCGAGGATTTTCTGGACAAAGCCGAATTGGACATCTGGCGGGCGGCGGTGGACGAAGCGGTCTCCCTTCGGGAAAACAGTGTGCTGCCCGACGGATTCCTTCAAATTGAGAACGAGCCAGAGAAAGAGAGCGTGTTCCAGCAACGCATCAACCTGTGGATGGATCATGACGCTGTGCGCGAAATAATGCTGGACGGCCGGCTGGGCAAAATGGCGGCCGACTTGGCAGGGGTCGACGGAATTCGCATATGGCACGATCAGGCGTTGATAAAATTACCCTGGGCAAGCCCCACGGCGTGGCACCAAGACAATACGAAGTGGTCCTTCGAGTCGGAACACTCCATAAGCATCTGGGTCGCGCTGGACGATGTGACTATTCAGAATGGCTGCATGTTTTTCATGCCGGGCACGCACAAGCGCAGACTGGATGACTACCCTACGGAAGGCCACTTGGGTGCCTTATTCGGAGCCTATCCTGAACTCGGCAGGATGGAACCCGTGCCTGTCATCATGCCTGCGGGCGGATGTTCCTTTCACAACGGTCTGGTGGCTCATGGCGCCAATGCGAACATGACGCCGAGACCGCGGCGGGCTTTTACCTGCGCCTACATGCCCGACCACAGTCGGTTCAATGGCGAACCCAATGTCCTGCCTGAACGGATCCTGAATACAATCAGTGTCGGTGACTTGCTTGACGATGAAAGCCAGAACCCGCTGATCTTCTCATATTCTTGACTCTGCGCACGTTGGACTCTCCGGGCGGAATGAGAGGGCGCGTGTCGGCGCTGAAGGGCAGCCAAGCGGCCCTCTGTGACGATGCCAGGTTCTTCACTCAAGGTCCGCAAGCCGAGTCCGGTGAAATTGACAAATCCGGAGAGGTAGTCGACTAGGCGCACGCCCGCATCGAATCCGGTCGAACGCAAGTGAACCACAATATCGGACAGCGCGGAACCTGGACCGGGACAGACAGCCGCCAAAGACCACGCCAATTCGCACGAGGGTTGAATCAGGCCGGAAGGTCCGACGGCTTTCTGATCAGGCTGAACCGTGGCGCTTCGGCGGTGACAGAACAGGACAACCCGCCGCGATTACCGTGCCTTGACAGGCGCCGCACGGCAGTGAAAGCGGGCGACAGCTCATTTGCCCGCGACAGAACCGGCGTCTGGCCAGCACACCTTGAATTCCAGGCACTCGTCGCGCCGAGTCTCGTTTTGCGAAACTCTCTCTCCGAAAAGCCAGGCCCGCTGTTTGCCATCGGCACGATACCCGCACGACTTCCGTTCGGTCGCCGGCGCGAAGAAGCTCGTCAATCTTCTCCAGCAAATCGTCGAGCCCGTCGCCGGAAATCGCCGAAATCGGAAAATGAGACTGGCTGCACCCGTTCCCGGTCAGCACGTTTTCCCTGTCGCTGGTCGCCAGCAAATCGACCGCGTTCCAGGCTTGCGCAACTCTTCGGGAGTCGGCGGGATCACCGTTCAGTTCTCCGAGAACTTCATTGACGCCGAGAACCTGGGAATCGAATTCAGGGTGCGTCAGATCCCGGATATACACGACGATGTCAGCGTTGGTGACTTCTTCCAGTGTTGCGCGAAATGCAGCGACCAGCTGCTTCGGAAGATCGGATATGAAGCCGACCGTGTCGGAAAACACCGCTTTCCGGCTTGAGGGGAGCGTGACCGATCTCATGGTCGGGTCAAGCGTCGCAAACAATGCGTCATCTGCCCATACTTCTGCGCCGGTCAGGCGGTTGAACAGCGTTGGTTTTCCGGCGTTCTTGTAGCCGACAAGCGCAACGATTGGGTATGGGACGGATTTTCTGGCCGACCGGTGCAGCCCGCGCGTGCGTCTGACCGCCAGCAGCCTGCGCTTCACACGAATTATCCTATCGTCAATCGTGCTCCGGTCGGACTCGATCTGGGTTTCCCCGGATCCGCCCACGAACCCAAGGGCGCCCCGCTGACGTTCGAGGTGGGTCCAGCGGCGGACCAGTCTGGATTTCAGGTATTCCAGTTGTGCCAGTTCAACCTGCAGCACACCTTCCCGGGTTTTCGCCCGGCTGGCGAATATCTCCAGAATCAGACCCGTTCGATCCAGCACCCGGACATCCCAGAGCCTTTCCAGGTTTCGCCGCTGGACCGCTGAAATCGAACCGTCGACAACCACGGCCGATGCATTGGCTGCATAAATTTCCTGCTTCAGACTTTCACATCTTCCAGAACCAAACAAGGTTGCGCTGTTGACAGATCGAAGCCGGACAACCTGCTTGAATGCGGCCGTGAAGCCCAGCGCCATCGCCAGAGAAACCGCCTCATCCAGGCAGGCCTCGGCCGTACGCGGAGATTCTTGATCAGGGAAGGACGGATGCAGGATTCCGGCTTTGATCGGCAATTGGCAGTTCCATCCAGCGTTATCGCTTTATCTCCGCCGGCGGGATAATTTGAAATTGAATCCGCGCCCGGCAAAGTCAAACCACCGTTATCGTTGCGGCTTTGGCACGATTTTCGCACTTGCCCTGGCACAGCCGGACCGGTTCTGCCAGGTCTGCCAGCCCACTGATTGAAATCTGGCGAAATCCGCTGTGGGCAGCATGCATGTTTTCGTTCGCGGGAGACTGCTGAAGAACAGCCCTATGCCTGTCCGCGGTGCGGATTTTCAAAGGCGCCGGGGGCACGTGTTGAGAGCCTTTTCGAGATTGGGAAATCTCTGTTGCCGGCACCGGTGTGGAAGCCTTGCCGGCAGCGGTCAGGGCAAGTTTGAGGACGCCTTTCCCTGCGCGCACAACTTCTGGCTGCAAATCCATGGCATCAGGCGCATCAGATCAGCGATCCAGGAGCCGCCAGCATGCGTCTGCCCTTACCAGCCGGCACCTCATGACACAACGCGTTGCCACCGGTCGGAGCACCGGAAACCAAGCCTGTCCAGAACCGTTGAAACCAGGATTGTCCAGTATTGCAGGGGCGCCCGAATTCCAGGCGCCCCTGCCAACTGGTTATCGGGTCAATTGCCCTCGTCAAAATACCACTGGTTTGCCCGCCAGGGATAGTTCACCCCCGGTCCGCCATACACCGAGAAGGTCTTGAAATTCTTCAAGGCGTTGCCGTGGTAGATCGGGCCCGGCGACACGACCGTGCCGATAAAGAGCAGGTTGGAGACCATGTTTTCCACCAGGCGGTTGGCCGCCGCTGCGAATTCCTCGGATCCAACCGCAACTGTATGAAACGTGTCGATGTCATTGATCATGTCATAAACATAGTCAGGAGGTTCGATTCCGGCGGTTCCGTCTGAATCAATCCATTCAGCCCATTTCAACCCGACCCGAATATTCCAGTAGCTCCCGAACGGCGGCACCCACTGATCGTTGGAGCCGAGGTGACCCAGGAGCAACCCGCCCTTTGGCCACACCATGAAATCGAGCAGGCCGGCCGTTTGTGCCGATCTGTATTCGTCCGTGAGGATTTCCTTGATGGTCGTGTTAACGCCCACCTCCGACAAGTTCAGGCTGATGAGCTCTACAAGCTGCGCCAGCAATTCCTGCGTGGTGAACTGTATGTTGAGGACAAATGTGTCGCCATTCGGAAGATCGCGGAATCCGTCGCCGTCCGCGTCGACCATGCCGACTTCATCAAGCAGCACGGCGGCCCGGTCCGGATCATACTCGGCATAATGGGACTTCCTCGATCGCGGCGCGGAGTATGCTTTTACGGGTTTCCGCCGTGACACCTTCATGGTTCCATGTCCACTCGAGATCGGTGCCGAGTTGCAGACATGCTTCCCGCTCCTCTTCATCCATCCTCATGCCCGCATGGGGCGCATGCTCCAGGGCGGTCTCGACCGCCTGCACCGCGATCAGACGCTCGTTCCGCCGGCGCTCCGGTTCGCCCGCCACCCGCTGGTTCCCCGGATCGACGGCATCGTACTGCTGCCACGCGCGATGGGCCTCGTAACGGGCGCGCTCGAGCGCGATCTCATGCTGGCGAACCGCCTCCGACCCGGCGTAGGCATCGTCTTCGATGGCGCGGAGTGCGGCCTCCATGCCGATCGGTTCGAGAACGCGGACAATTTCCCGACCGACGAACAGAAGTCAGGACGGCGAATGTCAAGTCAAAGGTCTCCGGATCAGCAATTCTCAATATGGCATTTTTGTTTTCCTGACCTTGGGATTTTCGGTTTTTCGAGAATTTTCGGAACGCCACGTCGGGCGCATGTGAGCTGACGCGGGAGTTGGTTCAGGGAGGGATTTCGACTTCTCCGGCGAGCACCTGCATCAGGCGCTTCCAGTCATCGAACACGAACCTGGCGGTCAGGACCTGCAGGTTCCGGAACATCCAGTCGCGTGTTCCGCAGACCGTCCGGGCCTTCTGCCAGTGCTTTTCCGCGAGGTCGCAGGCCGTGTGCATCGCGAAGGCCAGGAGGTTCAGGACAAGGAGCACGGAGGCGAGGTTCTTCTCTCCATGGCCGAAGTTCCGCTCGAGGTTGTAGCCGAGGTTTTTGAGGACGTTGAATTCTGCGTTCTCGACGCGCCAGCGGGAGCGTCCGCAGGCGACGATGTCGGCAACATTCGTCCTGCTGACCGGCAGGTCGGTGACGAAGGCGGTTCTGCAGGTCAGCTTTTTCTCGGCCATGTCATGGATCTCGAGGCAGACCCATGTCACCGGCATGGCAGCTTCGCCGCCACGGATCCGAAGGTCCGGCTGCCAGCTGTACCTGTACCTGAACTTCTTCGGCTTCCTGATGCCGCGCGTCACTCTCTTGTCGAGGGTTTCCGGACGGCAGCGGTCGAGTTCCTCATACAAGGCCTTGTGGCTCGACCTCCTGGCCGTCAATATGAAGTTGCCGCCCGCCGCCCGGATGGCCTCGCAGACCGGTTGACAGGCGTAGAGGTCGTCACCGAGATACACGGGTTCGAGGTCTTTCAGACGCGGACCGATGCGCTGCATCCAGCGCTTGACGGCATTGCGTTCGCAGTCCTGTTTCTTTGACCCGTCCTGCGGCCTGATGATCTCCACCGGCAACGGCACCGCCGCGACCTGTCCGGGGCCCACGATGGCGGCGCCAAGGACCGCGTGATAGTTCTCGACCACCTCGTCATCGGTTCCCTTGTTGTGTGTCCGGGTCGAACAGTTCGGGCAACTGACCTTGCAGGAATTGAAGGACTCGGTGCCATCGAGGGCGATCAGGGTCTTGCGGTTGAGGCCGCCCCGGCGGCTGCGCAGCGCAGCCAGGGCGCCGCGGTTGTCGAGGTCCCTGGCGACGTCGATGAAGACCGTGTCGAAATGCTCCGGCGGCACCGGGTCGAGGAGGTTCCGTATCTGGTTGTCGGAGGGGATCTTCTCCATTCCGAAGAGCGTGAGGCAGTTCGAGAGACCGCGGCGTTCGGCGAGCAACTTCTGATGGGCGAGAAAGGAGGGCGACTTGGTGAAGAACACGGAGAAAGCCGCCATGCCGGCATCGGCCATGGAGTATTGACAGTTCTTTCCGCTGCGCAGGTCCAGCATGTTGGCGCAGCATTTCCGCAGGCGGGCGAGATATCTGCCGAGCAGCTTCATGGGGAGGGAGGAATCACGGAATAGCCGCGAGGTGAATCCCCGGGAGGCGGAATTCCGGGAAAAATCGTTGAAAATCAACGGGTGTTGCATTTTAGAATCACTTCCGGCCCATCGGGAGGGCAGGTGCGACGAAATGCGAAATAATTCACCGCGTGAAATAAAAGAACACTATTACAACGCTTTATACGCCGCAAAATCCATATTGAGAACTGCTGTCTCCGGATGCTTCCGAAACCGGTTCTACCCCGAGGCCTGGTACAGAATCTCAAGCTATTTGAGTTCAATGGCCGTGCTCGGATACAATCCCCTCGTCGCCATCCAGATCGCCCTCACCGGAATGGCCGCCGACATGATCAAGATGCACTACACACAGACCACACAAAAAAAGGGTGAGCAGTTACCAGATTTTTCAGTATTCCGGAATCGATGCCAGCAATGGTTTCAACAAACGGATCCTTGCCGGTCGCGCTCTTACACTTCGCTCCGACGATGGCGCAGGGTCTTTCGTTGGGAATTATTTGCTGTGCCTGCTCACACACATTTGAGATTATCGGGAGCGGGAGCCGTCGAACCCTCCGTTCGGGCTGCGCTCTCATTTCGGTAGCACAGGTGCGGAAACCGCCGCACGCAGAATTTCACATGTGTGTGAGCAGATACAATCCGGCCGATGCAACTTGTGTGACGTTCGCGGCGGCCAGCCCCGTCGTCAGATTTCTCCGCAGGGAAGGGAAACGACCCGGTGCCGGCCTGTATAGTCGTGGCCGCGCAACATCGCCACTTCGCGCAGTTCATCGGGCGCGTCGCGGGCCCGGTCGGCCCAGTTGCTGCCGGCGTAGCGCGGATTGCCGGCCACCTTCACGAAAGGAACACTGAGCCGTGGCGTCAGTCCGACACGCGGTTGCGACGTATGATTGGGACCCGAGGAGTGCACGGTGTTCTCGTTGAACAGCACGAATTCCCCGGGACGCATTACAAACGCGCGTACCGAGTTGTGGTCGATCGCGTCTTCCGGAACCGAGCGTTCGAACTCGTACTTCCCTGGGTCTATGTCGTGATCGAATGTCTGCAAGTGCGAACCAGCGACCACCTTAAAACAGCCATTTTCCTCGGTCGATTCGGTGATGGCAATCCAGGCCGACACCAAAACCTGCGGCTGGAGGTCGAAGTACGCGCCGTCCTGGTGCCACGGCACCTTCGTGTATTTCTTCGCATCCCCTACCGCTGCCGCGGCCGGTTTCTTCACTTGAAAGTTGGAGCGCCAGATCAACACGTCCGGGCCCAGCAAAGACGATATCCTCTCGACGAGTTCCGGGCGCCGGCAGATTCTGCAAACGGAAGCCTGGTCGAGATGGCGGTCGTGATAGTGCATATCGGGGTCGTCGTCGTTCCCGGCCGGTGCAATGATTTCGCGATCGATGGCGAACCGTTCCTCCTCCATCTCCTCCGGCGACATCAGCGTGAACGGGCCGATAATCCCGTCACGGTGATAGGAATCCACCTCGGTGTCGCTTAACGCATAACGAAGATCACTTACGGACTGTCGGCTGACCACGGCTCAATTCCTAGTTTATGAATCATCTTGACGGTTTCGAACGTTGGCATAAATCCGGCAAAGCAATCAAGGGTACGTCCAGAATTTCGGCTTTTGGCACCGCTTGCCTTGAGAACTGCAATGACAAACAATGCCTTCATGTTCACGCGTTCAGCTCTCATTGCTTCGCTGTCTCAAAAATTGATCATGAAACAGCGGACGGATCCGCCGAGTCTGTTGGCGTGTGCATGTGCGGGAGCAGGTCACGATCAGTCATAGTTCGCGTTCCAGCATTGGCAAATGAAATCGATGAACATGCCGTTTGATGGACTGGTTGGTCTGCCTGCGCTGCCCAACGTACCGAAAGCGCCCCGCCCCGTTTCAGGATAGTCTGCGCGACGGCGTTCTGGTGGCCGCGAGGATTGCCGCGTTTGCGAAGGATGCGCTTGACTGGAACCGCGCATACGGGCGCGCAGGTTCGCGGCGCTGCCGGTCCGCTGAGGCGTTGTCTTTCAGCCCGTCGAGCAACTCATGTGTGATGACGCAGGGGAAACCATGCGAAAAGTTCAGCTTCGCGAAGCCTAGGCCACGCTGTCGGCTTTGGTGGAAAATGCCGCACGGGGAGAGATGGCCGTTATCACGCGCCGCGGATGCCCCCGGGCAGTCATTCTCGGCGTTGACAAAGGGAACCGCCTGAGCACGGTCCCAACCTTCGGGCATCTGCTGTGTGCTTCGGGACTTGAAGACGGCGATCATCCGCCCAGGGATACGAGCCCACCGCGCGACGCCGTGTTGTAGGGCATGCCGTGTACTTGGTTGACACCAACGTCCTCTCGACCGGGGCGCCTGGCCGACAGGAAAGGCATGCGGAATTCATTGGCTGGATGGATGCGCGTTCGGATGCGCTGTTCCTGTCCGCGGTCACCGTGACCGAGGTTTGCCACGGGATCGCCAGGCTGGAGCGGACCGGAGCCACCGCGAAGGCGGCCCGGCTGAAAGACTGGCTCGACATCGTGTTCCATCTCTACGGCGACCGGGTGATCCCGTTCGACATAACTGCCGCACGCCTTTCAGGGAAGTTGATGGACAAGGTACGCGCGACAGGACAGTCGCCCGGATTTGCTGACCTTGCCTTCGCAGACACTGTCGGCAGCCGCGACCTGACGGTTCTGACGCGCAACGTGCGCCATTTCGCGCCGCTTGATATCCGGATACTTGCGTCAAACCCAAGGGACGTCAAAAAACAGAACAGATTTACCCTGGCGGCAATGGCTTCGCAGTGTGTGTGGCTGTCCTGCCGGTCAATCATCGCCAATCCGGTAATCAGCGAGCAACCACGCAGACCGCCCGGTCCGGCATGACCAACCGGCGGGAAGGGGCGGCAAAGTCACCTTTGCCGCCCGATCTATTCTACTGGCTTCCCAGGACGTAGCCGGGATGCGCGAGACTGGCCGGAGTTCCAGGCTTGACGGAGACCGTGCCCGTCGCGCCCTCGCACATGTAGATGTTGTTTTCATTCAGGTACGAGAAATGCTGGTCCGTCCACTGTTCGGTAACACCACAGAATTGCGGTTTGACCAGACTGAACTTGGTCCGGTTCCATATCGGAATCCCGGGCAGCTCTTGGTTGAAGATCTCCTGCATTCTCATATAGATCTGCCGAAGTTCCTCTCCACCGCTGCGAATTGCAGCGGTCATGAGTTCGTCATACTCGGGATTGTTGTACTTGCCGTAATTCCATGCGCCTTCGGTGCCGAAATAAGCCAGGTGATCGCCGACCACATCATTCGAATACCCGGTGAACCACAGGTCCAGCTCGCCCGCCTCGCCGGCTTTTTCCATGTCCGGCCAGTCCATCTGCCGAACGGTGGCCTTCACGCCCACATCGCCCAGCTGCTGCTGGATGAAGGCCAGCCAGTCGAGAGCCTCCTGGGAGTTGTAGTATGTCGCCAGCTCGACGACCTGGTCCGGATCCCAGTTTGCCTCGGCCAGCAATTCCCTCGCCCGGTCAGGGTCGTACGGATAGGCCGCAGCATCGGGATTGAACATGACATGGTCAGCAGGAAACAGGGTATACATGGGATCCCTCAGCCCGTTGGGAATCAGGACATCGATCAACTGCTGACGGTTGATTGCGAAGGAAAGCGCCTGGCGGACCCTTTCATCCTTCAGGAAGGGCTTGTCGGCGGCGTTGATGTAGTTGGGACTCAGAGGCTGACCGCGCAGGAAGACCAATCCTTGGGGATCCGCGCCATATCGCGAAACGTCCTGGGCTGAGAGAAATTCCAGCAAGTCCGTTTCCCCTTTTTCAAAGGCAAGCGTTCCGGTTTCATACTCTTCGAAAAACCTCTGCACGATCCGGTCCAGATGCGGCCGGCCGGCCCAGTAATTCTCATTCGCGGCCACGGCTACGTATTGTCCCTCGACAAATTCCTCGAACACGAATGGGCCAGTGCCAATTCTCACATCGGTCGACATCCAGTCAGTCGCCGGCAATTCCTCCATTGGCGTATCTTCAAAAAGATGCGCCGGAAGGATGTAGACCTTGCCAACAGTTTCGAAGAAATTGCCGTTTGGGACCGCCGTTTCAAAGACGATCGTATGGTCGTCGACGACCGTGATGCCTTCGACATTGTCCGCCGTGCCATCAATGTAGGCCTGGGCGCCTTTCAATTCCGTCAGACGGGCCGCCTGCATCAGGAAGTCCGCGCCTTCCGCCCGGGGATTCATGGTCAGCAGGTAGCTCCATTCCACATGCTTTGCGGTCAGCGGCGTGCCGTCGTGGAACTGCACGCCCTCGCGCAGATGAAATGTTCCCCTGGTCAGGTCATCGGAGACCTCCCAATGCGTCGCAAGGTCGGGGAGCAGGACGTTGTTGAAGGGATCCTTGACATACAGGTTCCCGAAATTGAGCCTCGTGAACTGGTGGTTTTCCGACGACTTCCACGGAAACGGCAATATTGATCCGCGGGCGGAAATGGTGAAGGTTCCGCCATCGGCCGGCACGCAGGCCGCGGGGCACATTGTAACGCTTCCGGCTTCCGTCGGACCCTGCATCTCCGATGCCGCGCCTACGGAGGCAAACAACAATGGCGCCAGGGCCAGGAATTTCAATAAAGTTCTCATCGTTTTATCCTTTCTCTACTTCCGACATATCGGAAAAAAGACGTATCAGGCAGTTGTCAGACTGTCAACATTCTGAAATTGTGACAGGATTGCGCTACGGCGTTTTTTCGTCGGCGGCCACGGGTTGGCCTGACACCCGGACGGCCAACGCGCGGGAAGACGGGTTCATCTTCCACCTGCGCCGACGATGTTCCCAACTGTCACCCGTCAAATTCGTCGACTTCGGGACGTTTGACGACCACAGCCGGAATCCCGGGCATGTTGCGCATGCTGTGTCGCCCGGTGTCGGGTCCGGCGTTCAATTCAGGCTGTCGGGATACGGACCTCAGGCGGCTTTCAGGCAGGGCCCCCTGACAAGGGAAAGCATCGTCTCCGGCCGGCCGGCCCGGACATAGCCGAGCGCCATCGCCATCATCACCACCGCAACCGGGTTGCAGCGCAGCGCCATCTTCGCCCGGCCGCGGATAAAATGGCTCTCCATGCCGTAGACCCGGTCAATGCGGGAATTGATCCATTCCAGGGCAATGCGACGGTTATAGCCGCGATGCATCTGCGAAGGCGCGACGGAAACGACCTCCGTCAAGCCGGGAACGCCTTCTGATCTCGGGCACCCGGTCTACATTACCGGTCAATAGGGTTCAGCGGGCAGCAATGGATGACATTGCTGCGCTTAACCTCCGCCCGGCCACGCGGATAATGCCATTCGAGAGACCGGCCGCGTCCGATGCCATAAAGGCAGCACGCACTGGAATGCGAACTTGTGCGGGTCAGGATAATGACGAGGATGCCATCGTCGCCGGTGTTGCGCGTGTTTACCGGGTCACCGGGCAGCAGTTATATTTCGACTTTCTTGCTCCGTAGCGCATTGAATGTAAGCGATATTTGTGCGTGCTGGCAAAATCCGTGAAATCGCCGTGCCAGGCGGGTTCCGGCACCGGGGGATGATTTCGCGTCGGATTCGGTCGATTTTTCGCCGATTTCCCGCATTTTCGGGATGCACAACCACCCCCATTCCGTGACTCCTGCAGGCCCGTTAAGCGTTTCAAGCGATGTCCAGACATGGCGCTGGAGGAACGCGCGCGGCAAGCACGACCGGCGCAAATGTAAGAACCTGATGATCCGGACCGGCGGTATTGGCATTGCTGCGTTCGCTTGCTTCTTCAAGCAATCGCTGTCCTGACCCGTTCACCGACGCACGCTCGGGCGCGGCAACCCCCAACACTACAGGCTGATCGACGAGGGTCACGCATACATCGAGTTCGTGCGCGACCGATCGGTCGGCAATGGTATTTCGCGGACCGGAAATACCCGCAGATAGTGGCTGGCCGAGGGGGCAGATCGATATGTCGAAGCCCCCCAATCGCCAGTAGTGGAGATGCTTCCCGATGTGTTTCGGACCTTCCGCGGCACGACCTGGTTTTCCGCTCTTGACGCGGCGCGGCGTGTGACACGCAAAAAAAAACGGACTGCACGTAGCCACCCGGCGCATTTCTTCCGCACGGCGGTCACCGAGGTTGTCAGGTCATTAGGTCTGAAGGCAATTACTCACACCAGGGAGGACAATTCGACAACTTGAAGGAAATGGGTCCCGCCATCCCTTCCCGCTCCCTCAGAAGAAGACCTCCTTCAACGGCAAGCTTGCAGCCCCGATCGCGGCCGTTTCCCCTTGGATCTCCGAGGCGTGAAGCCGTGGCATCTTGCGGTGGATACCGTGCCGCGGCGTTTCGTAAAACATGGTTCGTTCCATCAATTCCTCGGCAAGTTGACGCGGAATTTGCCCACCAAGCACGATGACTTCGGGATCGACAACGGCGCTCAAAACGTTGATCACACGACTATAGTGGGCCGACACGCGGTCGAGCCAGTCGGCAACACCAGGCCAGGCCATGTCAAATCGCTGTGTCAGATCGTCGATTGTGCGCACATCGACGCCGCTTTCCTGGAGCATCTTAAGAAGACTGCGCAGCCTGGGCCGATCCCCCATCTCCTCAGGCGCAAACATGCCGCTCAACTCGCCGGCGTTTCCGAAGCCGCCGCGGGCGAGTTCGCCGTTGAGAATGATTCCGCCGCCGAAGCCGTAATTGAACGACAGATACACGAAGTTGTCGACGCGTCGCCCTACGCCAAGCATCCGTTCGCACAGAGCACTCGTGTTGGCGCCGTTCTCCGTCCAGACCGGCTTTTGGAATCGGTCCGAAAGCAATGGACCGAGGTGTACCGCCGACCACTCCGACAGCGGTTCGGGGGCATTGAACCGCGTGCCCTCCACAAGGAAACCGGTAATTGCAAATCCGATTCCGAATACATCTTCCCATCGGAAACCGCTTGCCTTCAGTAGTTCATCGATTTCACTCTCGGTGACCCCGATCGCTTCGTCCATGGTCAATGCGTCAATGGACACCGTGCGGGATGCGAAGCCGCCCGAGAAATCCATCACGCATATGCCCGCGCTGTCTGTGTTGATCGAGACGCCAACCGAACACGCGAAACGCGGATTGAGATGAAGCCGAGGGCTGGGTTTGCCCTTGTTCGCAGGCGGCACCAATTCACCCAATTGGACCATTCCGCGTTCTTCCAACTGGGTGACGATACGATAAATCGATTGTTGTGCGAGGTTCAACCGGGTTCTGAATGCCGCTCGCGACCTCCCCGGGGTTTGCCAGACTTCGGCAAGGACCCGCCTCTCGTTGCTGGATACCACCCGAGAATCACTGTTCCCGCGCAAGTAGAGCGGTTCGATACGAGAAAGCGGATCATAAGGATGCGAACTCATGGCCGAACCCTACCCGAAACAGAACAAAACGGAACGGGTCAACTCCGAAAAGTGCTCCGAAATTTTTCGCGACATTATTACACTTTATGTGTATTAATGGGATTCGGACATGTGGTCCATTGTTTGCGAAACCTAGGAGGCTCCCATGAAAACCAATTTTTTCGCCGCGCTCGCGCTCGCTCTGAGCGCTGGGGTCCCGGCGGCAAACGCCGCCGAAATCGAGTTTTGGTATGGAAATACCGGCCGGGTCGAAGAAGCCATCCAAAACGCCTGCGATGCCTTCAATGCCGATCAGGACACCCACAGAATCACCTGTGTCGGTCAAGGTGGCTACGAAGCGGGCATGCAGAAAGCCATTGCCGCCTACCGAACCGGTGAGCACCCGGTGCTCATCCAATTCTTCGACGCAGGAACGCTGGACCTGATGCTTTCGGGTGCCGTCCTGTCGGTCGAGGCGATCATGCCGGATGTGGCATGGGACGACTATATTGGCGGCGCGCGGTCTTATTACGAGACCTCGACCGGTGAACTCTACTCTCAGCCCTATAACGGTTCGACCATGATCTTCTACGCGAACATGGAGATGCTCGGCGAAGTGGGCGTCACAGAAATCCCGGAGACTTACGAAGGCGTCGTGGAAGTTGCACGCAAGCTGAGAGACAATGGTCACGCCTGCCCGGTACTGCAACGCGTGCATCCCTGGTTCTCGCTCGAGCAGTTCTCGGCACGTCACGGCGAAGCAATCGCTTCGAACAACAACGGTTATGGTGGATTGGACGCCGAGTACACGTTCAACACCGGGCTCGTCGCGAAGCATCTGGTCAATATCGCCGCTTGGCGGGACGAGGGATTGTTTCGCCTCCCTGCCGACACACCGGCTGGCAGGAATGGTTTCAATGCCGGCGAATGCGCGATGCTTGAATCCTCGTCCGCTGGATATGGTGGTGCCCTGGCCGCGCTTGGCGATGCTGTCGGCATCGGCTTCGCCCCGATCTACGAAGGGTACGATCGTCGCAACACGCTGATAGGCGGGGCTTCGATCTGGGTCATGAAGGACCATGATGATGCCAGCTACGACGCAGCCCGCGCGTTCCTGAACTTCGTCCGGGAGCATGACCAGCAGATCGCATTCACCCGACACACTGGCTACGTGCCGGTGACCAACGCGGCCCTCGAAACCCTCAAGGCCAGCGACATGGCCGGCGAGCCCGAATTTGCAACCGCCGACATCGGCGTGGCTTCGCTCAACATGCCGGGCGATGCCAACAGCCGCGGTATTCGCCTCGGGTTCTACGTCCAGTTCCGTGACATCTTCATCCAGGAAGTGACCACGGCATTGAATGGCGAGCAAGAAATCCAGGCTGCGCTGGACAATGCCGCGGCCCGTGGGAACGAGCTTCTACGCCGCTTCGAGCAAACTTATCAGGGTGTCGAGCTTCCCTGATGGACTATAAGTGTACCGGCGGGCATGGTCCGCCGGTATTCATAAGGCAGGCAAGATGCGACAGGGCTTCTATGTCGGGCGCGTGACCTACGCAATGTTGGTCGCGCCAATCCTGGTTTTGATATCCCTGTTCTTCTACGTCCCCGTAGGTCTTGCCTTCTTCTGGTCGTTCTTCCTCGAGCGTCCCTTCGGAGGAGGCTCGCAATTCGTGGGATTGCAGAACTTTTCGCGCGTGGTGTCCGACCCGGTGTACTGGGAGGCCCTGCGGCGCACGGTCGTGTTCATGATCGTCGCGCCAGGGCTCGCGATCGGTATTTCGCTCGTCCTCGCCCTTGCTGCCGATCGTGGATTGCGTCTGTCCCAGGCTGCACGCAACATCGTCATCTGGCCCAAGGCCGTGGCAGGCGCCTCGATCGGCGTTGTCTTCGTGTTCATTTTCAACCCGTTCCTGGGGATCTTCTCGCCAATCAACGATCTGTTTCCCGGGCTCTGGAACCCAAGGATCGATGGGAACGATGCCTTTGTGACGATCGTGGTGGCGCAGGTCTGGAACGGCATCCCCTTCAATTTCATCATCCTGCTGTCGGGACTGCAAGCCATCCCCGATACGCTGACCAAGTCCGCGGCGATGGACGGGGCAGGGTCGTGGCGGAGAATCCTCGACATTCAATTGCCGCTCCTGACCCCCCAGCTATTCCTGACATTCGTGCTGGAATTCGTAGGTACGGTGGTCGAAGCCTTCGGGCTGATCGACACGATGACCCAGGGCGGACCGGGTGAGGCGACGACGCTCTTGATCTACAAGATCTACGTCGATGGCTTCAAAGCCTATGACCTGTCCGGTGCGGCTACACAGACCGTTTTGCTCATGATTTTCGTGATCGCCATGGTTCTCCTCCAGTTTCGGCTCGAGAAACACGTCAAGTACGAGCGGTAATCGGCGTGATCGAGAAGTCCACTGCAATTGATCGCACCGCGACCGTGCTTCTCCTCCTGGGGATGGCTTTTGTCCTTGCTCCACTCGTCATCGCGTTCGTGACAGCGACTCAGTCCTACCAGCAGTTCGTCCAGGCAGGCGGGATCCGGTTCCGGATCAGTGGGCATTTTCTCGACAACATCCGGCTGATCGTTACCGAAACCCAACTACCGAAGCAGTTATGGAACTCCTTCGTAATTTCGCTTCTCGTCGCCGCGATCAAATGCGCCTTTGCCTTCGCCGCGACTTTCGCACTGGTTTTCTTCGAAAACCGGATGAACCGGGTAATTTTCGCGGTGACGATCGCCACGGTGATGCTTCCGCTGGAACTGGTTGTCATCACGACCTACCAGATCGTCGCCAATGTCCTCATGCCGGTAAACTGGGTCGTACAGGCCACGGGAATCGACTGGCTTGCCGACAAATTCGCAGGCGTTCGCGTGCCGGAGCTGCGCCTGAGTCTGCTCGACACATATATCGGTGTCGCCGCACCAATCGCGACCTCCTGCACGTCCGTATTCATTTACCGGCAGTTCTTCCTGACCCTGCCACGGGATCTGCCAAGGGCTGCGGCAATGGACGGAGCCGGTCCGCTCCGCTTCATGGTCGACATCCTGCTGCCGCTGTCCTGGACGCCCCTGATCGCCACCTTCATGTTCTGGTTCATCGGCGGTTGGACATCCTACCTGTGGCCCCTGATCGCCGCTTCAACACCCGACGCGCAGCCTGCGGTGGTGGGCCTCGCAAAACTGGCCACGACGGATCCCGAGCGTATCCCCGAAGTGCCAATGCTCATGACCGGGGCATTGTTTGTCTCCATTATTCCCGTCACCCTGATCGCCGTCATGCAACGCCAGATTGTGCGGGGCATGAACCTTTCGGAGAAATGATCCTTTGACCGCCAATACAATCCGACTTGATTGTGTGAAGAAGAGCTTCGGCAAGATTGAGGTCATCCCCGAGTTGTCGGCCGAAATTGCCGCCGGCGAGTTCACCGTGATCCTCGGACCGTCCGGTTGCGGCAAATCCACGTTGCTCAACATGATCGCCGGGCTGGAACGGGTGAGCGGGGGGAGGATTTTCTTCGGCGAGCAGGAAGTGCAGGACGTGGAACCCAAGGACCGAGGTTGCGCCATGGTGTTCCAGAATTACGCCCTCTACCCGCATATGAGCGTGGCCGGCAATATCGGCTATTCGCTGAAAGTCGCGCGCGTTCCCAAGCCCGATCGCGAACGCAGGGTGCGTGCAGCGGCGGAATTTGTAGGACTTTCCGGGTTTCTAGAACGGCGGCCGTCGGAACTCTCCGGCGGCCAGCGCCAGCGTGTCGCCATTGCCCGCGCCATCGTGCGCGAACCGCAGGTGCTCTTGTTCGACGAACCGCTTTCGAACCTCGATGCGCAGCTTCGCCACGACATGCGCATGGAATTGAGCGAGCTTCACATGCGCATCGGTGCAACGACGGTGTTCGTCACCCATGACCAGGTAGAGGCCATGACCTTGGCAGACCGGGTTCTGATCCTGAGCAACGGGCGTGTCGAGCAGTTCGCTTCGCCGCATGAGATATACCACCGACCGGCGACGACCTTCGTTGCCGGCTTCATCGGTACGCCTGCGATGAACCTGATCGAGGTCATTGGAGATGGCAGGTACTTGCGGCTGGCGGACGGAACCGAGATTGCACCGCACGGGCGAACCGGCCCGGTCGTTCTCGGTATTCGTCCGGAGAGAATCGGGATCGGTGAAGGCGTGGTTGCCTCTGAAGTGATCTATCGCGAGGATCTCGGATCGCACACCTCTTTCGTGGTGCGCCTCAATGGCGGACAGGAAATCAACGTTGCCACACCCATTGGGACAGAACTGGCGGGTCTTGACCAGTTCAATCTCACGTTCCCCGAAAAAGACCTACATCTGTTTGATTCTGCGGATGGTCTGCGGTTGTGAACGACGAGGAAAGAATGGCTCCGAGGCGTCCCAATGAAATCTACTATCTCACCGGCCGTTTGTCGGATGATCCTCTCCCGCCTTGGGTATCCCTTGAGGGCCGTGGCGGGAAATTCACGACCGACGGACGCGTGCAGATTTGGCCCGGAAACACCTTCATCTGCCATGTTGATCGCAATTCGCAGGCGTTTGAGGCCATTTGTGCGCTACAGGCGGAGTTGAAGGCGAGTGCGTTTCAGAAGTTCTTTACCTTCCTGCCGCCTGCTAGCTTTCACATGACAGTGTTCCAGGGTGTCTCGCCCACGCCCAAGCCAGGCACAAGATGGCCCGCCGGACTGCCTCAGGATTTTTCGCGTGACGACGTAACCAATGCCTTGCTTGGCCGTATCGACGGGATTGCGCTACCCCAGCGCCACCGAATGCGCGTTGCCGGGCTCTTTGGTGGGTGCAGCCTGACCATGGAGGGCGCTACCGAGGAAGAGGAGAAATCCCTGCGCGAAACCCGGGTCGCCCTTTGGGGTGCAACAAGGATAGATTTCGACGATTTCGACAACTACGTGTTTCACATCACGTTGGCCTATTTGCTCGAGTGGGTGCCGGAGGCAACCGCGCGA
Organism: Paracoccaceae bacterium; assembly: GCA_963664045.2. Taxonomy (GTDB): domain Bacteria; phylum Pseudomonadota; class Alphaproteobacteria; order Rhodobacterales; family Rhodobacteraceae; genus JAPPHA01. The sequence goes on from CAXXGT010000015.1 coordinate 44,157, forward strand.
GGGATCGCGGCTTTTGGCGCGGAGGTGGCCGAAAGATACATAGATGAGATTGGTCTCGTTGACCTTGGTCCCGTTGAATTCTGCAACTTTGACAACATGCATCATTTCGAGCCGGTGAAGCTTTTGACATAAGGGTTTTGACTTTTGGAAAAGACCGCCATGCCGCAGACAGAATGCGTCTTCGATGGATTGATCCAGGCCGTGCGCTTTGCTGCCCGTACCGAGATCATGCCCCGGTTTCGCAATACGACCAGCAACGAAATCGACACGAAAACCGGTCCCGATGATCTTGTGACCATTGCCGATCGCGCCGCCGAGCGCGTCATTTCGGAGGCGGCTGCGAGGCTGCTCCCGGGTGCATTGGTCATTGGGGAAGAGGCGGTGGATGAAGACGCAGGCATTCTGGACGCGCTGCCCGAAGCAAATCTCGCGGTGATCATCGATCCGATTGACGGCACATGGAACTTTGCAAATGGTTTGCCCCTTTTCGGGGTCATTTTGGCCGTTGTCGAAAACGGACAGACGACATTCGGACTCCTGTACGACCCGGTTTCGGACGAGTGGATTCGGGCCAGTTCCGGAGAGGGTGCATTCTATTGTTCCTCCAGAGGCGCCAAACGCAGGCTTTTTATTGACAGAACGGGATGCGGAACCGTGGGCGTCGTGCCGCTGCATCTGTTTCCGTCCGCGACGCGAAGGAAGTTGGCGCTCAGGCTTGCGGAATTCGATCGCACGATGTCCCTCCGTTGTTCGTGTTTTGAGTACTGGCTACTCGCCAAGGGTGCCTGTGATTTTTCCATTTCGGGTCTGATGAAGGCGTGGGACCACGCTGCAGGCGAACTGGTTTATCGCGAGGCAGGCGGATTTGCCGCGATGCTGACGGATGGAAGCCGCTACCGTGCGAGCAGAACCACCGGCCATCTTCTGGTTGCCCGAAACCGTGCCCGCTGGGCCGCACTACAAGAGGTTTTCGCCGCACTGGCTACGTGATGCCCGCCCGCCGGCCGGTTACTTGCAGGCAACGCGGAATTCGAAACGCTCCTCACCAGGATCCGTAAGGACGACGCACGAAAAGCCGCGACGACACGAGGCAGTGCCTCCGGTCGACAACGCAGGCTGCGGTCTGCCCGACGAAATCTTGCCCGACTTCTTGGGCGCCAGAACGTCGGCGCCGCCTTTCCACCAACCCGTCCCGAGTGCAGTCCCGAGCGCTTCATGTGCTCTGCGACGATGAACGTGTTGATACATTTGACGGCACCCTGTCCGATCGAGTATCCGGCGCCCCTGGAATCGCGGGAGCACATCGGGGATCCGGTTCACTCGGGAGTACGTGCTTTCCCTCTTGAAGACGTTGCCGCCTTTTCCCGGCCCTGAGAGCTAGCGGATGGTTTCGATGCGGCGCGCCTGTGGCGCCAAAGGTGCCGCTAGCGAACTGGCCGGTCGTATTCGGGTGCCTTTCCCGCTCCCTCGGTCAACAGAAACCCAACCCCGTACCCCTCAGGAATCCGATAACATCATCCGCGGCTTCGTCGGCTGTCACCCTTGTCGTGTCGATGCGCAAGTCCGGTCTCTCGGGTGGCTCGTACGGAGAGTCAATTCCGGTGAAATTGACGAGAACGCCTTTCCGGGCCTTGGCATACAGCCCTTTTGGATCGCGCTCCTCGCAAACATCAAGAGGCGTATCGACGTGGATTTCGAAGAACTCGCCGTCTTCCACCATCGATCGCGCCATCTGGCGTTCCGAACGGAACGGCGAGATGAAGGAAACGATCACGATAAGACCCGCGTCAACCATCAGCCGCGCGACTTCGGCAACCCGGCGGATGTTTTCCACCCGATCTTCTTCGGTAAAGCCGAGGTCCTTGTTCAGGCCGTGGCGGACATTGTCGCCGTCCAGAAGATAGGTGTACCGGCCGCGCGCCTGGAGTTTCTGTTCCAGGCGGTCGGCGATGGTCGACTTGCCCGCCCCCGACAACCCGGTCAGCCACAGGATGCATGGTTTCTGGGCGGTTGCGCGTGCTCGCGTTGCCTTGTCGACCTTCATCTCCTGCCATGAAATATTGCTGGCTCGGCGGAGCGCGAAATCGATCACTCCAGCACCAACGGTGGCATTGGTGAACCTGTCGATCAGCACGAAACTGCCCGTCTGGCGGTTTACCGAATAAGTATCGAAAGGAATGGCATGGTCCAGTGTGATCTTGCAGTAGCCGATTTCGTTCAGCTCAAGCGTCTTGGCCGCCAGGCGGTTCCGGATATTGACGTCAACTCGGTGGGTGAGATCCGTGATCTGCGCTATTCCGGAAGCGCTGGCGAAGCGGGCCGAATAGGAACGTTCCGGAAGCATGGGCTGCGAATCCGTCCAGATCAGGTGCACTGCAAAGTGATCGGCGATCTCGGGCGGACTATCTGTGCCTGCAATCATTTCACCGCGGCTGATATCGATCTCGTCGGCCAGCACGATGGTTATTGACTGACCGGGGATCGCCTCTTCGAGGTCGCCCGACGGCCCGAGAATGCGTTCAACGGTCGAATGCCTGCCCGACGGGCTGGCAACGACACTCATTCCGCGCTCGACATGTCCGGAAGCGACGGTACCGCTGTAACCGCGAAAATCGGGGTTTGGCCGATTGACCCACTGGACTGGCATGCGAAATGCAGCTGCCAATTCGTCGCGCCGCACCTCGACATTCTCAAGCAGTTCCAGCAAGGTCGGGCCGTCATGCCACGGCGTGTTCCCGCGATGTGAAAAGACATTCTCGCCGGTCAGTGCCGACACCGGCACCGCACTGATCTCTTCGGTCCCGAGGTCGCGGGCGACGGCCTGATATTCCTGTGCGATGTCGGAATAGACACGCTGATCGTAATCGACGAGATCCATCTTGTTGACCGCAAGAATGACGCGGCGGATCCCCATCAGCGCGATGATATGGCTGTGTCGGCGGGTTTGCGTCACCACGCCGTTTCGTGCATCGACGAGAATCAGCGCGGCATCGGCATTCGACGCACCTGTTGCCATGTTTCTTGTGTACTGTTCGTGCCCCGGTGCGTCGATCGCGATGAACTTGCGCTTGGGGGTTTCAAAGTAGCGGTAGGCAACGTCGATGGTGATACCCTGTTCACGTTCCGCCTGCAGGCCGTCCAGCAGCAGGGCGAGATCGACCGAATCTCCCTGGGTGCCGTATATCCGGCTTTCCGACTCGGCGGCCGAGAACTGGTCGTCGAAAATGTTCCTGGAATCGTACAGCAATCGACCGAGGAGAGTCGACTTGCCGTCATCGACTGATCCGCAAATGATGAACCGAAGTTGGTCCTTGGCGACCTGTTTCGCCAGGACAGTGTCGATTTCGTGCGTCGCGGCGCCGGGGCCAGCGTTCGAAGGCATCAGAAGTATCCCTCCCGCTTTTTCCTTTCCATGGAACCAACCCGGTCGTTGTCGATGGCACGGACCTCGCGTTCGGAACCGCGGCTTTGCACCAACTCCAATATGATATCCCGTACGGTGCCAGCCGTGGATTCGATCGCCCCCGTAAGCGGATAACATCCGAGGGTTCTGAAACGTACCTGTAACTCGGCCGGCGTTTCGCCCGGCTCGAGCGGCAGCCGGTCATCGTCAACCATGATCAGCAGACCGTTCCGCCTGACGATCGGTCTCGGGGCAGAAAAGTAAAGCGACACGAGCGGAATGTTCTCTCGATTTATGTAGTGCCAGACATCGAGTTCGGTCCAGTTGGACAAGGGAAACACGCGTACGCCTTCTCCCGGCGCGATGCGCGTGTTGTAGAGAGTCCAGAACTCGGGGCGCTGGTTCTTGGGATCCCAGCGATGCGAAGCTCCCCTGAAAGAAAAAATCCGTTCCTTGGCACGTGACCTTTCCTCGTCCCGCCGGGCACCACCGAAGGCCGCGTCGAAGCCATGCAGATCCAGCGCCTGTTTCAATGCCTCGGTTTTCATTATGTCCGTGTGCACCCGTGACCCGTGGCTGATCGGGCCGACATTGCGGGCCAGGCCGTCCTGGTTGACATGAACGATCATCTCAAGGCCAAGCCTTGCTGCGGTCTCGTCGCGAAACCGGATCATTTCCCGAAACTTCCACGTGGTGTCCACATGCAGGAGTGGGAAAGGCAGTCTGCCCGGCGCAAATGCCTTGATAGCCAAGTGCAGCAGGACTGCCGAGTCCTTGCCGATCGAGTATAGCAGGACCGGATGACGGAATTCCGCCACCACCTCCCGAATGATGTGGATACTCTCGGATTCCAGGCGGTCCAGATGGTTCAGCGCCGGCACGGGTTTTCCTTTCCGTTTGCACTGAAGTACTCCGTGCACAATCCACGAAATCCCGCAAGCCTTCTCGACATTGATCCGTCCCGGATAGACCGCAAGGGACCAGAGTCACGTGTTGCGCGTCAATCCGGATGATTGGCGACGAACAAACGGTTGCAGAGGCAGCAGGTGCGATTCCGGCAGGAAGAATCAGCCCGATTTGTCACGAAATGGTATGCCAAGGCCGCGAACTTGCCGATTTCGAGATTGCAAAGAACGCCGTTGCAACCGTTTTCGACGTCCCGGCAGACATCGTGAAGGATGATCAGGAATCGGAAGTTTGATCCTTGCCCCAGCCGGCTCGGGACATCCCTTCAGCGATTGGCCGGCTGCACCCCACGCCGATCTCTTCAATACGGCCATCGGCATGGCGGTTCCAGGGAGCACGGAGATCTCCGGCATTGGAATGGGCGCCGCGCGGCAGGAAGGATATCAATCCGATGGCGCGGGAGGGTCGGGACTGTCACTGCTCAAACCGCTACTCCCTCCGCCACTCTCCGCCAACATCGCCTTCACCTGCACGGCCGCCGCCCGGCCCCGTGTCGTTAGCAATTCGATGTTTTCCGGGTCATACCAGCCGAGCACGGCAGCGGCACTTTCTCGCCCTCTGAGCTGCGCATACCAATCTCGGATGGCGGGGCGTGCTTGCCAGAAGTGATCGAGTCCGAGAAGATCGAGCCGAATCAGGTAGGGGGTGAACGCCACATCCGCGATGGAATAGGCTTCACCCGCCAACCACGACACCGACCCAAGTCGCGTCTCAAGATCGGCGAACAACCTGTCGAACCGGATGAGCGCCTTGCGAAACGCGGCGGATTCGATGCCTCGGAAGACCACGTCCTGCAACCAGGAGCGGCTCTTGGGATTCATGCTGGAGTTGATGGCGGCCAGGAGTGCTCCCCGATCCGTGCCGCCGGCCCTGGAGATCAAATGGTGCCGGTAGGCGATGGCGAAGGTGGCGACCGAGGCGGCGTGATGGATGCCGCCGTCGCCGTCGAGTTTCGCCATCCATCGCCGGGCGCCGGCTCGGGAATGAGGATCGGCAGGACGGAGCGGCGGCGTGGGAAACGCGTCCTCCAGGTATTCAAGAATGATGTTCGATTCGATGACGGACCGGCCCCGATGAACCAGTGTCGGAACGACGGCATTTGGGTTCAGCGCCAGGTATTCGGGGTGGAATTGATCGCCATCGAGGCGGAGGAGGCGGCTTTCGAAATCCAGGGCTTTCTCGGCCAGCGCGACACGAATCTTGGCTGCGCAGACCGAAGAGTTGTGGTGATAGAGAATCAGGTCATCTTCTTTCATCGGTTCATCAGCGACGGCAAAAAGAGCGCCGCGTCGGGCTCGACCACCAACAGCACGAAGAGCAACAGCCCGCATCCCAGGAACGGCAGGCCGGCCTTCGCCACTTCGGCCATCGTTGTCCCTTTGGGTGCAACGCCGAGCATGACGAAAAGATTCAGACCGAAGGGAGGCGTGACGCCGCTCATTTCCAGCGCCAGCAACATGATGATGCCGAACCAGATCAGATCGAATCCCTGCGCCTGGGCAATGGGAAAGAAGATCGGAATGGTCAGCATCATGATCGAGGCCTGATCCATGAACATGCCCATGAACAGAAGGATAGCGAACATCACCACGACGACCATGACGGGAGAGAACTCCACCGCGCTGACCGCCCGGATCATGCCGGACGTCGCGCCTGAAAAGGCCAGAACCTGGGAAAAGGTCGAAGATGCGGCGACGATCAGCAGGATCATGGTCGTGACCTTTACGGTTCCCCTGAGGGATTTGAGGGTCGCAGACCAGGTGAGTCCGCCGAAGGACCAGGCGATGATCAGCACGCCCAGCACGCCAAAGGCGGCGCTTTCCGTAGGCGTTGCAATACCCAGGAGAATCAGGCCGATCACCATGAATATGATCACCGATAACGGCAGGATATGGGTAACAATGACCCGAAGCTTGGTGTTGAGCGAGTGGTGCACAGGTGTGTCTTCCGGCACCGATGTCGGATCGAGCCGAATCATTACCCAGATCAGGATCAGGTAAAGAAGTGCCAGCAGCAACCCGGGAAGAACGCCGGCAATCAGCAGTCGGCCGATGTCGATCTTGGCAAGACTGCCCAGGAGTACGCCGAGACCCGAGGGTGGGATCAGGATCGCCAGCCCGCCCACGCCGAGAATGGGTCCCATTGCCATGTGCTTCTTGTAACCGCGACGGCTCATCTCAGGCACGAGCAGAGAGCCAAGCATTGCGGTGTTGCCCATCGAGGTGCCCGTGAGCGCGGCGAACGTCGTGCCGCCAAAAATCGTGACATAAGACAGCCGTCCACGCATTCGGCCGATAAGTGTGTCGACAGCATCGAACACCTTTTGAGCGACTCCGGCGTTGAAGAACAACTCGCCCATGAGCAGGAACAGCGGGATCGGCAAGAAGACGAAATGGGTGACCGAGACGCTGGCATTGGCAATCACCTGGCTTACGCCCGGCATTCCTGCCAGCCAGTACATTCCACCGAGACTGACCAGCAGAAAAGCGAAAGCCACGGGCATGGACAGGAACATCAGGAACAGGATCGCTCCCAATGCGATTCCGCCCGAGACGTACCATTCAGGCACGGCCGCGGCCCTTCGTTACGGTGACCATCAGATTTCGCCCTCGAAAGGAGACTGACCGTCACCACCGGGCGCGGAGAGCGATTCTCCGATCAGTAACAGACGCGCGAATTCGACAGCGCAAAGGAAAAACCCGAATACCATCGGCACGTACAGGAGCGCACGCGGGATTTCGATGGAGCGGATGTCGATCTCTCCTTTCCGCCAAAATTCAATGGCGAAATCAGCGCTGAGCCAGGTCGCCGTCAGGCAGAGCGCAACGCAGACCACGATGAGCGCGCGTTCGAGGAATTGCCTGGCGTAGCCCGGCAAGAAGGTCAGGAAACTGTCGATCCGTACATGGCCGCGTTCCCTGACCAGCCAGGGCGCAGCCATCATCGTGACGTACAGTAGCGAATACTCCGAAACAGCGCTGGAGAATACCGGAGGGCGCATGCCAGCCGTGCGCATGCTGACATCGACGACGATCAGGACAAAGACTGCCCCGATGATGATGCTCGCGGCGAGCGCGAGCATCACGATCATACGGTCATAGAGGCGGATGACCTTGGCCATGCCTCGCATGGTCCTATTCGGCAGGAAGCGTGGCGCGTAGCTGATCCCAATAAGGCGAGTTCGCCTCCTGCAGCTTGTCCCACTGCACCGACCGGGCATGCGCCACAAAGGCGGCCTCGGCTTCCGGGCTCATCCTGAAGGATTCAACGCCCGCGGCAGCCACCTCGACATCCTCCTCTTTACGCAGGTTGGCGTAAAATTCATGCGCAACTGGCTCATAGGCAGCAACCGCTTCGGAAAGTGCGGCACGTTGAGCGTCGGTGAGGCTCATCCACTTGTCCCTGTTGACCCAAATCAGGTTGTCAAACTGCCAGACCGGCGGGTCGATACGGTATCCAACGAACTTCTCCCAACCGTAGTCCGTGATCCCGAGACCGGGCCACGCTGCACCGTCGACCACTCCGCGCTCCATGGCGTTGTAGATATCGGGAGCGGGCACAGTCACCGTGGTGGCGCCGTACTTCCCCAGCCAGGCATTATAAAAGCCGGAAGAGCGGATTTTCACGTTGTCGAGTACCGGCAGGCCGTTCTCGTCGAGATTCGGTTCATCGCGCAGCCAGATGTGATAACCGACGCCGGCCGCCACCCAGCCCAGCACATGCGCATTTGCCTTGTCTTCGTAAATTGTGTTCAGAAGTTCGGTCGCGCCGGTCTCTCGCGCCTGCATCGGTGTGATTGCCGTGCCGTAAAGCGCACGGGATTCCGGAACCGTGCCGACATAGTATCCAGCTGCGCCAAAGAGCATGTCGAACACGCCGTTGGACAATGCCGTAAGCTGTTCGGTGGCAGGCGTCACCTCGGGACCGCCCAAATGGACGATCTCGATATCGGCTGCCTTGGCTGCATCGCTGGCATTGAAATCCTCGACGAATTGCAATGTGCGCGCCACGGAGTACGAACTGGTACTCCAGTTGGTCACCAGGCGCAGCGTTTCAGCAACAGCCGATGTTAGGGGCAGTGTCGCCAGCATTGCGACGATGGCTGATCTTCCGAGTATCTTGCTTGGTTTCATCGTTTTTTCCTATGTGTCGTTCTTCTGCATCCCGATGGGTTTCGCCTGTAAGTGTTCTTCTTGCCGTAACTCCTGGTCTTGCGCGGTTCCCGCCGCGTCGGCATGTCCAGTGCCGAAGTTCTCGCACGTATCCTTGGCAAGCAGTTTCGGAACACGCATCAGAGCATTGACAAACCTTTCCGCGCGCGAGCACCAAGCCCGAAAAACACTAGTGGGCCGATTGTGGGCAAAAATCAAGAAATTTCGCTTTGAATTCGCTCGAATGAAGCGATCGGGATCGTTCAAGAGCAATTTCGTGCACGGCACGCGCACAGCGAATTGCCTAGCCCCGTCTTGGCGTAGGCGTTTGCCGAAGAACGTCGAGTACTTGAACAACAAAACCCTGAGCATCGAAGGGCGCTGCCGACAAGCTGGTCAGGGACATCAAACGAAAGGCGCGCAAGTCGTAAACGGCCGGGGAGAAGTTCAGGATCGGTTTTCCCGACCCGGTTCAGATGAGACGCGCATCCCTGCTGACCTCAGTGGACCTGTCTTGGATCAAGAATACCTGACGGCGCCCCCAAGACACCGGTTCATTGGTAACCCGCCCTGAGCGGGAACAGTCCCAATACGCTGTTGTTGGAGCGGGTCAAAAATATGGCTCTGAAGGCAGAAGACCTGCCGTTCGAGATGCGCGAACATGCCGAGGCGCGGCGAATTGCCGCCGTGCGGAATCCAGGTCGTTCGAAAACCGTAGTCCGCCATCGCAGGAAAAGGGACGTCTGGCAGACACTAGCTCGCATCGATGGCGGCGTTGCAGGGTTTGTGGAACGAAGAAGAGGACGACGCGAGGCTGTAGACCGGTTGCCGACAACCTTGACGAAGACCGCCACAGAGAGGCCGAGACGGGGCCGAGGGAGCAGTGTCGCGGGATGGTTTTGGGTCCTGGAATTTTCTGGCTTGAAACAGTGGGTTTGTCCCACGTTCCCTGCCGGCAGTTTTTTCAGTGATTCGGGGACAATCCGGGACTGGGATTCTTCCGCAGGCAGGGTTTTCAAGTAGCGACCCTGTCCAGTTAAAACCATATCAAGCAGCTTTTTTCGCGCAAGTCGGCCACGGCCGGCTGTTTTCGCTTGCCTGTTGCTCTTTCCGGCTGGCGGGACGCACAAATGGCCTGGCGCCGAGACGTCCGCTTCCAACAGTGCATTCGGAATCGCCTGTCGGTCCGGAATCCAGGCAAGGACCGCCGATGATATGAGCAGGTGTGGGAAGAACTCATGGTCAACCTTGCAATCGGGAGCAGTGCCGAGGAGGAGGACATTTCCGGCTTCGTGGCCGAGAGCATGGAACTCGGTCCAACACTAGCATTCGCGGCCCTTGTCGCGCTCTGCCTTATGACGGCAATTGTTACGCACCCATTCTGGTCGGCCGGCAAAATGCGCTCATGAACCGATCGGGTTGGTGCTGGAGATGGCGGGCGCCTTCGTGCCTTTCAGAATTGGTGAACGCACTTTCCGGCCCCATGCCGACATGCCGGTACCGGTCCGTCCTGTTCACGCAGAGCGAATTGGATTGACGGGATCAATGCGAACGGGAGCAAATTCATGCCAGGGATCAACCGGCGTGCGTCAAGCTCTACTCGAACCTGATGGCCCCGCGTTGCTCGCGCAGTCGGGGATCATCCGATTTTAACGTGACCGGGCGCGCGTCGAGCAACTCACGGCAACGATCCAATACCTCTTTTTCAAGACGTTCCATGGCCTGCCTAGTGTAAAACGTCAGGTGCGGAGTCAAAATCACATTGGGCATGTCGAACAGTGAAGCGAGCGGATGTTCCTCGCGGTCAAGTGGTTCCAATCCGAATACGTCCAGGCCCGCGCCTGCAATGCGTCCATTCAGCAATGCAGGCAATAACGCGTGTTCGTCGACGATTTCACCCCGCGACACGTTGATGAGAAACGCGGATTTCTTCATTTGCGCGAGTTCATTCTTGCCAAGGAGGTGGCGGGTTTCTTCGTTCAGAACCGTGTGGATGGACACGAAGTCGGCTTGTCGCAAGAGATCCTCGAGGCAATCAATCTTAATGACTCCCAGCCGGTTCATTCCTTTGCGGTTCACGTAGGGATCATAGGCCAGTACTCGCGCTTGGAATCCCGCGCCCGCAATCTGTGCAAAGCTTCGCCCTATGCGACCCAGTCCGATGATCCCGACTGTCTGACCCGCAATGTCGGAACCCATCCACGAAGGTTCCGGCCAGGCCCAGCCTTCCTTATGGGGCTTATATACTTGCCTGAAATCCAAATGATTCCTATAAAAGAATCAGGAGGTTAAAGGTCATGGTAAAATCAGCACCCGGCAAGCACTACCGCGAAGGCATCAGCATCATCGAGCTGACCGACATGTTTCCGACGGAGCAATCGGCAACGGAATGGTTCGAAAGCCTGATCTGGCCGAATGCCCGGCACTGTCCGCGTTGCGGTTGCACCGAAACTTCGATCGCCGCGAAAACGTCCGGCCTGCCCTACTACTGCCAGGGTTGTCAGCAAGCATTTTCCGTGCGGATCGGGACGGCCCTGGAGCGATCCAAGGTTCCGTTGCGCAAGTGGGTCTTTGCCATTTGCCTCGAAATGACCAGCCTGAAAGGCGTGTCCTCGATGAAACTGCATCGGGATATCAAGGTGACGCAAAAGACGGCTTGGTTCATGCTGCACCGCATCCGGGAAGCGTGGTCGGGCGAATGTGCCGACGTTCCATTCGCTGGCCCGGTCGAGGTTGACGAAACCTACATGGGCGGCAAACGCAAGAACATGAGCAACGCCAGGCGCGAGGAACTGGCTGACACCGGGCGCGGCGCGGTCGGGAAAACCGCCGTTGTCGGCGCGAAGGATCGTGAGAGCAACCAGGTTGCCGCCAAGGTGATCGAATCAACCGATGCGCCGACCTTGCAAGGCTTCGTTGCAGACCATGCTGAGCCGGATGCCAAGGTCTACACCGACGATGCCAAGGCGTATCGGGGAATGCCGTTCGATCATGAAGCGGTCAAGCATTCGGTCGGCGAATATGTCCGGGAACAAGCCCACACGAACGGCATGGAATCGTTCTGGTCGATGCTGAAGCGCGGGTATATCGGCGTCTATCATCACATGAGCGCGAAGCATTTGCATCGCTATGTGAATGAGTTTGCCGGACGCCACAACGTGAGGGAGGAAGATACGCTGAAACAGATGGAAGCTGTTGTTGTCCGCATGGTCGGAAAGAGGATCATGTATCGGGACTTGGTATCGTGAGTGCCGCCGAAGATTTGGCGGTAGACCTCGATGGACAGACTTTTGGGACAATCCTCGCCGATCCTCCTTGGCGATTTGCGCATCGAACCGGAAAGGTCGCGCCGGAACATCGTCGGCCAGGGCAATATGAAACGCTGGGCTTTGAAGAGATCGCCGCGGACTGGGCAAGGAAATTCGTCGCTGACAAGTTCGGCGCAGCGACGACACATTGGGCCAAGCTACAAAGCCGAATAGAGCGTGGTGTTGGCAGCCCGTGCCCGCTGCTACTGGTCGGCGTTCCTGCAACCGAGGTGGGCAAGGAGAAGCTGGAATGATCGAGGATAACGAAAGAAAACCGATCGAGGTACTGAACCCTGCGTACAGGGGCGCGACCCCGAAGGACGTAGGCCGCGCCTTGTTGCGCAGAGTGGAAAATCGCCAGGAAGACGACCGCGAGAAACCCACGCCAGACGGTGAATTTCAATCAAGTATATAATCCCCTTCCTTATCCATGTGCTTGAGCAGGGGCGGCAGTCTCCTGGCCAATGCCATCATCAACGCAAACGCACCTTCAGCCACGGTTCTTTCCGCATACTCGGGGATATTCACGACGGGAATCCCGCGTTCGTTTGCGGTCAGGATGTCGATTGCATCCACCCCGACGCCGTATTTGACTATGCCCTTCAGCCTGGTTGCAGCCTTGATGACTGCCCGTGTAACGGGCTGATAGCACATGAGCAGAAGTTCAGCGTCCCGGACGTGTGAAACAAGTTCCTCTTCAGACGTGCCGTCCGGCAAGAGGACCAGTTCATGCCCTGCCTCTCGCAGAGTTGCATCGACAATTGGTGTCTGGAGTTCACGATCCGTCCGAACGATTTTCATGCGTCTTGTCGTACCGAAATCCCACGGGGCAACCAACAGGTCTTTTCACGGCCAGCAATTCCTGGCGAACTGTGAAACCGGTCCGGCACAGATGGCATTCCGCATTTCTGGGATGACAATCCTTGGTGACAACATGGAAATTCCGCGTCGCCTCCATGGGGGTTCGGGTGAAGCCGTCAATGCCTGAACAAAAACATCAGACGACCGCCCTGAGCGTCATGGGAACTAGACTGGCGGGGCTGCCGCCAGTTGGTTGCGTTCGCTTGCTTCAACGGCGACAGGACTCACCGTCGAGATCGATGCCCCTATGTGACGGACCCGCCGAGACGGCGGGCGCCCAAATCCCGGACGATTTCGTCAGTCGCACGGTTCCTCCCCGGGTCAACCGGACGACATCTCGACCCTGCTGCCCGTGCGTCCGGAAGTCTCGGCCGCGAGGGCGAAGCGCAAAACCCTCCGGGCATCGCTGGCCGAGAGATCCGCAGCGCGCCCTTCGGCCAGCCTGTCAAGGAAGTGATGCGACGCCATGACGAAGCTTTGTTCCCACCCGGTCGGCATGTCGGCATGAATGGTCAGTTTGCCGTCCCTGTAGACGACAACCGGTGGCACATCACCCAACTGACCGTGGCCGCAATTGATCCAGATGACTCCGCTCGTCCCTGTGATCTCCACCCGGTCGTCCTGGGCATAGTGGCGCGTGACGATTTCGAGTTCGGGTGAGTGCACGACCTCGAAACTGCCGATACGGTTGCCTGGAAAACGGAACGAGATTATCGCGGGTGCATCCAGTACGACGCCGTCCTCCTTGAGGGTTCTGCCGATGAACGCATGAACGGATTCAGGTTCGCCCATGAAATGCCGGGCGAGGGCGAATTTGTGGTGGCCGTCGTCGAACACGAGCGGACCGCCGCCGGAATGATCACGCATCTGTCTCCAGCGCGTGGCCCCTTCCGGCACTTCCCATGCCGTCTTGCTGGTTCCGGAATTGCTCTTGATCCTGATCGCGAGAGGGTCGCCGATGGCGCCCGACTCCACCAGTTCCCGTGCCCGGACGACAGGCGGGAAGAAGATGAAGTTCTCGAAGACGCGGAACGGCTGTCCGGATGCCTCCACCGCGTCGACGAGGCGGTCGGCCTCGTCAAGCGTCGTGCACATCGGTTTCTGCAACGATACGGCCTTGCCGGAGGCGATGGCCTTCATTGCGACTGGAAAGTGCAGGTGGTGCGGCAGCAGTATCTCGACGAGGTCGATGTCGGGCCGCGCCAAAAGTATGTCGATGTCGTCCGTAACGAACACGTCCGCGAGGCCCCACTCCCCGGCCCGGCGCCGGGCAAGCCCGGTGTCCTTGTCGCAGAGGGCGACGACCCGTGCTCGCGTGTTGTCGAGGTAGGCAAGCGCGTGAAGGTCGGAGATTCTGCCGGTCCCGATGAAGCAGACTCCCAAGGGTGAAGCCCTGCCGTTCATGGCGTATGGGTCGTGCCGCTGCGCAACAAGGCAAGGATGATTTCACCCAGTTCAAGAAGACGGGCGTCGTCAATGCGAACCGTTGGCCCGGAAACTCCGATGGCGGCGATCATCTGGTTCTGACTGTTGAGAACCGGTCCGGCAACGCAGCGGATTCCGGGAGCGAATTCCTCGTCGTCGATTGCGTACCCGCGTTCGACGGTCCTTTGAAGCTCGCGGCGAAGCCCTTCCCGGGTGGTGATCGTCGACGGTGTGTATGCTGTCAGCGGCTCTTCCGGTTGCTTATCCGAGAATGCAAGAAATGCCTTGCCCAGCGCCGTGCAGTGCAGCGGGGCCAGCGACCCGATCGGGTGGTCGACCTTGAGCGGCAGCCGGGAATCCACCTTGTCGACGTACCAGACCCCGGAGCGCACGAGAACCGCGAAATGCGCGCATTCTCCGGTCTTGTCGACGATCGCTTCAAGCGTCGGCCGCCAGGAATCCCGGCATGCGATGATGTCATCGAGTACGCGCTGCCGGCTGTCTCCCGGCCGGTGCTTCCAGGTCGTCCGGTAACGGCGCGAGGCGTCCTGCTCCGCGTATCCCATGGCGACCAGGGTCTTCATGATGTGCGAGGCATTGGATTTCTCCACGCCGAGCGACGATGCCATGTCGGTAAGGCGTACCGGCCCGCCAGCAGTTGCGAGAATGTCAAGCGCCTGAAGCCCCCGCGTCAGCGATTTCAGCACCGGCATGGAACCATCTGGCGGGGAGGTCCACGGTAACTGATCCGGGGGGTTGAGTGCCGCTTTGTGTTGACAAATATCATATCTTTGTACTTTTATCGATTCGTACGGAGATTCCGCATCAAAGTTCAAGATTCGTAAACTCAAACCTTGGGAGGAACATATGTCAATACCTGTCAGTGGCCGCGGACGAATCGCCGCGGTGATTCTGCCGTTCTTGCTAGCCGCGTCACCGTCCTTCTCGCAGGGCGATGTCACCATCACGCACTACTTCACCGGCGAGCTGGGGAAAAAATCCTTTGACGAGCAAGTGGAGAAGTTCGAGGCCGCAACCGGCTATTCTGTCAAGGACAGCCCAATCGGGCATGAAGACTTCAAGGCCGGAATTCTTGTGCGGGCCGCCGGGCAGAGCCTTCCTGACGTTTTCAGTTATTGGGCAGGCGCTCGGGTCCAGTTCGTGGTCGATTCCGGAAGCCTGCATCCGATCGACGAAATGTGGAATGAGAAAGGCCTTGACGACGTCGTGGCCAAATCGGTCGCCGACAGTGCCACCATGTACAACGGCAACCGCTACCTGGTGCCACTCAACTACCACTACTCCGGAATGTTCTACAACACGAAGGTCATGGCCGACGCGGGTGTCACCGAGTTCCCGACGACCTGGGATGGATTTCTCGCGCTCTGCGAGAAGCTCAAGGGCATGGGCGTGACCCCGATCGCATTGGGGTCAATGAACCGATGGCCGGCGCAGTTCTGGTTCGACTACCTGCTGCTCAACACGGCCGGGCCGGAATATCGGGCTTCACTGATGAACGGCTCCGCTTCCTACGATGATCCGGAGGTTGCGCGGGCGATGGAGATGTGGGCAGGCCTGGTCGATGCCGGGTATTTCGTGCCGAACGCAAATGCCGACAACTGGACTGACGCGTCCGACCGGGTTGCCAGGGGCGAAGCGGCGATGACCCTGATGGGAACCTGGATCACCGGTTACTGGAACAGCCTCGAGCTCATGGCCGGGGATGACTACGACTTCTTCCCGTTCCCGGCGATAGACGACGGTTTGCCCGTGTCGGTTGTCGGGCCGGTTGACGGGCTCGTCATCTCGTCCAACGTCCAGAATCCGGAAGGTGCCGAGGAATTTCTCGCGTTCATGGTATCGGATCCCGATGTTCAGGCAGGATGGACAAAGGGACAGGGAGCGCTTTCGGCCAACATGATGGTCGATCCCTCCGAGTACAATTCGGTCATGCAGAAAGCCAACGCCACGGTGGCGGCGGCGGGCCATTTCGCTTTCAACTACGATCTGGCGACACCACCACCGGTCGCCGAAGTCGGACTGTCGATGTTCGCCGAATTCATGGACGATCCTTCGCGCTCGGGTGAAATCCTGGCCGACGCGGCAGTCGCGGCCGCTGAAGCCTTTACCCAATAGGCTTCCGAGTTTTCATTGGCGGGCCGCCGGTTGCGAATCGGCGGCCCGTTGTGCGCGGAGAGCCTGATTGGAACGGGAAAATCGATTTTGGCGAATCGTACTCCTGGCCCTCCCGCTGGCGGTTTTCACCGTTCTCGTTGTCTGGCCGCTTGTCAGTTCCTTCTATTACAGCTTTACAAACTGGAACGGATTCGACTCCCGCTACGAATTCGTGGGATTCCGGAACTTTGCCCGGATTTACACCGACAAGCTGTTCCTGAACGCTGCAATCAACACCGCGATCTGGATGGCTGCTGCCATCCTGCTGCCGACGCTTCTGGGACTTTGCCTGGCCCTGCTGATTGACAGCCGGGTTCCCGGCGGCAGCGTCTTCAAGTCCATCTTCTACCTGCCGATCTGCCTGTCGGCGGTCGTGGTCGGCCAGATCTGGGTGTGGATCTACCAGCAGGACTGGGGTTTGCTGAACACCGTCATCTGGGTTGTGACCGGTGAGCAGCCAGCGATCGCCTGGCTCGCCAAGCCGGCGACCGCGCTCGGGTCCGTGATCGCTGCCTGGTCCTGGCAGCAGACAGGCCTGTCAATGGTCATCTATCTCGCCGGGCTGGTGTCCATTCAGGAGGAACTCCTTGAAGTCTGCGAAATCGAGGGGGCGTCGACCTGGCAGCGGATCCGGCTGGTCATCATCCCGCTGCTGACGCCTGCGACGATTGTCGTCATCGCGCTCAGCGTGATCAACTCACTGAAGGGATTCGACATCCTGTTCATCATGACGGGCGGTGGGCCGTTCCACAGTTCCGACACGCTGGCGATGCACATGTACAATGAATCCTTCCGAAAATACCTGATGGGTTACGGCAGCGCGATCTCCGTGGTTCTGTTCCTGATCGCGCTCACCATCATCCGCATCTATTTCCGGCAGCTGCGCAAGCTGGACGAGATCCATGGCTGAGTTCGGAGGAACAGGCAGATTGGGTGGCGGGACCGGAACCGCGGTGCATGCGCCGAAACCGTTCGATCCCTGGCCGGCTGCCATCTTCGTGATTCTGCTCTGCCTCGCGGTGCTCTTCCTGGCGCCGACGCTCGGTGTTCTCCTGTCCTCGGTGAAGACCACGAGGGAAATCGCCTTTGGCGAGCTCTGGTCGATTCCGGCCCGGATCTATCTCGGGAATTTCGCCGAGGTCATCTCGAACCCCGCGGTCCACCGATACTTCCTCAATACGTTCCTCGTGACCGTGCCGGCGACAACGCTTTCCATCGCGTTCGGCGTGCTCGCCGGATACGTTTTCGCGAAACTCCCGTTCCGGGGTGGAAACCTCCTGTTTCTCGCCATCGTCTCCGGGATGTTCTTCCCGCCGCAGGTGATCCTGATCCCGCTCTTCCGCCTGTTCAACGGCCTCGGCCTCATCGACACGCTCTGGCCGATCATCTTCATTCACACGGCCATGGGCATCCCGATCTGCACACTGCTGATGCGGAACTTCTTTGCCACCGTGCCGGGTGCACTCAGGGAGGCCGCGATTCTGGAGGGAGCGAACGAGTGGCAAGTGCTCACGCGGATTGCATTGCCCCTGAGCCTGCCGGCACTCGCGGTGCTCGCGACGCTCCAGTTCACGTGGATCTGGAACGACTTTCTTTGGCCGCTCATCTTCACCCAGTCCGACGAGAAACGCACAATCATGCTGGGAATAGTCAACCTCAAGGGTCAGTATTCGGTGGCATGGGGTGTACAAGGCGCACTGTCGCTGATCGCCAGCCTTCCGACGCTGATCGTGTTCCTTTTCTTTCAGCGCTACTTCATCAAGGGTATGACCATGGGAGCGGTCAAAGGATAACGGTGCAAGGCATGGCTGCGCCAACCCGAGAGGGCAAGGGGAGATGGCCGATATGGCGGGAGTCCGACTGGAACGTGTGGCAAAGTCCTTTGGATCGGTGCGGGTTATCGATGGCCTGAACCTTTCAGTCGGGGACGGCGAATTGCTGGTTCTGGTCGGACCTTCCGGTTGCGGCAAGTCGACCGTCCTCAGGATGATCTCCGGCCTCGAGGACGTAACGGACGGCCGGATCGTCATCGGCGAGCAGGATGTCACCCACGTGGCGCCGTCGAGGCGTAAAGTGGCGATGGTTTTCCAGTCCTACGCTCTGTTCCCGCATATGACCGTGGCGGAAAACGTCGGATTCGGCCTCAGGCTCGCCAAGACGCCACGCGAGGAAATCAGGCGTCGTGTGACGGATGTCGCAAAGGTGCTTCAGATCGAACCTCTCCTCGAACGCAAGCCCCGGCAGCTGTCCGGCGGACAGCGTCAACGTGTGGCGATCGGGCGTTCGATTATTCGCAATCCGAAGGTGTTCCTGTTCGACGAGCCGCTCTCGAACCTGGACGCGGCACTTCGAATCCGGATGCGGCTGGAGATAGCACGGCTTCACCGGCGGCTCGGGGCGACCATGATCTACGTCACCCACGACCAGACCGAGGCGATGACGCTCGCGGACCGGATTGCCGTCGTCAACGCTGGTTCGATCGAACAGTTCGGCACGCCGATGGAACTTTACGAGCGGCCGGCGAACATGTTTGTCGCGGGATTTATCGGGGCGCCGTCGATGAACTTTGCACCTGCAACCGTGGACATCAGCGAGACGACGCCGGTTATCGTGTGCGGAGACGCGAAAATTCGGATCGGCAGTGCGCCCGTCCCGGCTGACCTGGCCACGCTGGGCATTCGGCCAGAGCATCTTTCGCCGACCCTTGCGGATGATGGTGACTTTCAGGCGCGCGTCGAAATCGTGGAGGATCTCGGTGCCGAGTCGCTCGTGTACCTGCAGACCGGGCTCATGGATGACGCGCTCACGATGCGTGTCATCGCAGGAACCGATCTGAACCCGGGAGATCACGTCGGGGTCAGGATTGACCGAAACTGCCTCCACCTGTTTGACTCGGGCGGGAAAGTCATACGTCCGCGGGCGCAACAATGAAGTGTCGAACGGGGCCATCGCGTGCCGGAGCGATAGGCGTTTTCGGTGGTTCCCGCCACGCCCCTTCGGGCAAACCAACATGCTCTTGGCCGTATCGACCTTCAGGAGTTGGCGGATCCCGAAGCACGCAAGACGCGTGCCGGGGGCGTGTCAGAAACCCCCGACGGTCTGCAAGGGCGAAAACAACAGCGCTGCCTTGCCCAGACCTTTCCGACTGTTTCATGTTACCGGTGACGATTACGTTGTGAGCGTTGCGTTCCCGCCGCCTGCAACAGGTCTGCGAGACGTTCCAGCGTTGCAAGCGCTTGCCTGGTGACAATCACCTCCACGAGGACGGCTTTGTGCGGGGGTGTGCAAATTCCGGCAGTCGCCGCGACGGCGTCGCGCGTTACCAGTTTCCCCTTTGGCATGAGCGTCTCGAGAGTTTCCTCCCGGTCAGGGATTTCCAGTCTGCCGACATCGAGGCCAAGTTGCTCCAGGACGGCATCGGACCGTTTCCGGCCCCTGATGATCGACAGCGCATGCGACTTCCGGACTTCAAACTGACGGCATATCTCATCATGAAGGGTCCGCACAGGCTCGATATCGTCAATGCCTGCATGCTCACATGTCCTGGCAATGACTGTCTCGGGATCGAACTCGGTCCAAACGCTGGTCCTTTGTCCCGTAAATGTGTCCGTGAGGCCGTACTCCTGGCTGAATTGCACTGTTTTCGGCGGCGTTTTCAGCCCGGTGTAGTAAGTGTTGGCGTGGTATCCGAGCCAGGACCCACTCCATGCCTTCTCTACCAATTCGACGGCAATTTCGAGTCTTTCGAGTGTGCCCAATACATCTGTCGTCTCTCGGCACCCGAGATACTGCCGCAAGGATTCTGAAATCCCGAGAAGTTTCTCACGCGACGCAATCAATTTCATTCCTTTGAATCATCCGCGTTGCTGTTCGTCGTCTTTCGCAGAACGGGCTGATCGCGTTCGGTGTCTCGCCATGCCCAGAAAGTACCCGATGTGTTGTCAGTTCCGCACCAGGCACTGACAGGAAACGCGCTAACGCGGTCCCGTGATCATGCACGCGAACCCCGAAACCGAAACGAGGCACTCGCGGAGACACGAGCCATGTTCGATCATGCCTCCGGCGGCAGAGGTTTCGCCGCCGGATCCGCCTTCGCGTCGGATGCCCTGCGCGGAACACGGCTGTCGAGGAAACCGGACTCCCCGGCCACCACGAGTCCGCATTCACGGACGGGCTACGAATGTTCGTTTGCGGTCCGGATTCCGGTGTCGAGCACTTCCGGGGACATGTCCCGGATCTCCGGGAATCCAGGTCAGCCCGGCCTGGATGCGGCGGGACGTTCGGGAAAAACACTACGGTGGTCCCGCGACCTGTCACGTGTCGATGCCCACTCGTCCGAAAGATGATTCGCCGCCTCTCCAGGTCGATTCGGAATCGTCAGCGAAAACTACGATAGGGGCGTCGAGAAATTTACAACCAGATTCCGGATTTCATGCATACAGGCTGGCGTGCCTTCGTCAGCGCGTGGAGGCTGCCCGAGGCCGTCCATACCGGCCCCGGTTCATCCCTGCATGGTTGTCAGATGCATGGCTCGCGGTTGCTCTGCCCCTGCAAATGATCAGCGGATTTCCCCTCGAGCAGGAATGCCAGGGTTCGCTTTGCACCCGGTCAAGGCGCAACGATGTGTCAGCAGTGGATGAAGCGCGTCTTCCCCGTTCACCGTGCCTTGATCTTCGAAGAAGGCATGCTGCGGCATTCCCGCGCATCCGGATTCGGATTACCGATGCCTGTTGCAGGGCCCATACTCAAACATGAACGGATCAATCCGTTGCCGCACGCGTTGGCCTCTCTCGCGAACACCGGCGCGGGAGACGGGGACTTCGGGCCTGACCAGTGGATTTCCGCCATGGCGCCCGCACCGTCGGCTTCGATCACACCGGGGCAGCGGGAACCGGCCTGCGTTGCCACCGGTTGTCCACGAGGAGACGGAGACCACGCGGGAAGCCTGCCTTCGCCGAACACGGATGGGCTTCGAGAATACCGACCGGCCCGGCGCCGGTATCCGAGAGCCGGCCGCGACACGAGAACCCGTTCCGTCGCCGGTGGTTCCCGTGATCGGATCACTCGATGCCGAGCACGAGTCTCGGCAGTGCCAGGGACAGTTCCGGCACGAAGGTGACGACGAGCACCATGGGGAGATGGCCGAGGGCGAGCAGCTTCATGGTGGGCACGACATACTTGTCGAGCGTGAGCTTGCTCACCCCGGCCGCCATGTAGAGCATCGGGGCACAGGGTGGGGACACGTTTCCGAGACCCAGGTTGGTGCCGACGATCGCCGCGAAGTGGATGGGATGCACCCCGACCTCCTTGGCCACCGGCAGCAGGATGATCGCCGCCAGCACACTGCCAGACACGTCATCGACGATCATGCCGATCAGCAACAGGATGACATTGATGATCAGCAGCACGAGGATCCGGTTCTCGGTCAGCGCAACCAGTGCCTCGGCGACCTCCTTGGGAACCTGCTGCAGGATCATGGTACGGCTCATGACGAACAGGAAGAACAGCACCGCGATGATCGAACCGGTGGTGATCGCGGCACGTGCAATGGTCGACGGAAAGTTCCTGAACGTCAGACCGCGGTAAAACAGGAACCCGACGGGGATCGCGTAAACCAGGGCGATTGCCGCCGCTTCGGTTGGAGTCGCGATGCCGGAGTAAATGGTTCCGAGGATGATGATCGGCATGAGAAGCGCCCAGAACGCCTCGGTCCCGGTCCTGGCGATGTTCCCCAACGCTTCCCTGAACGGGATCTTGTCCTCGACCTTGATGGTGTCGACGTTGCGCAGGAACAGGAAGTTCAGGCAGACGTAGACAAACGTCAGAATGGCGCCAGGGATTACCGTCGACAGGAATGCCGCACCCACCGACAGCCCGCCGGTCACTGCGAACACGATCATCGGGATCGATGGCGGGATCATCAGCGCCAGCACCGACGAGCAGGCCACAAGCGCCGTGGCGTGGCCGGCGGGATAACCTTCCTTGATCATGCGCGGGATCATGATCTGCCCGATGGCGGCAATTGCCGCCGACGACGAGCCGGAGATCGCCCCGAACAGCGCGCAGGTCACCACGGTCACCGCACCCAGTCCGCCCTTGAGGCGGCCGACGAAGGCGTTCACGAAAGCCAGGAGCCTGTCGGAGATGCCGCCTTCGGCCATCAAGGTCCCGGCCATGACAAATAGCGGCAGCGCCAGAAGGGCGAAACTCGAAGTCGTCTGGTAGGCAAAGGGTATGAGGAACGACACATCCGATCCGGAGGCAATGCCAAAGACCAGCGCGCCGATGCCAAATGCAAAGGCGATCGGCATCTCGGCCAGGAGCAGGACGACAATGAGCCCGAGGGAGGCAACGAAAATCAGCATTGCTAGCCCTCCCTGTCCTTGCCCAGGTGGGCCAGCAGGTCGGCAAACTGGTTGACGGCCTGCAACACCATGTAAGCCGCCGTGCCGGTGAATCCGAAGATGAGCGAGGCCGACCACCATCCCTTCGGCCAGCGCATGTAGGAACTCAGACGTCCGGTCAGGATCTCGAACAGCGCGTACCGGATTGCATAGTATCCAAACACTGCGCACGCGATGATGCCGAGAACCGTCATCAGCAGCCTGACACCGCGCACCATGTTCGGGTTCTTCACGACCATGGTCAGGATCCCGCCGTGAATGTGTTCGCCGTTGCGGGTGACATAGGCCACGCCAAGAAAATAGAACCAGGCGCCGAACAGCAGCGCAAGTTCCTCGATGCCGACGAACGGCGAGGCAAAGACGTATCGGAGAACGACCTGGACAAACATCAGGGTGGCGAGGCAGAGGCCGAACACGATGATGAAGACGTAGAGGATCCGTTCGAAGACCGCCTCCGCCGCAACGATCCAGCGCAACCGTTCCGCCAGTGCCCCTTCCGGTATTGCGGTCAGGTGTTCGGGGGGTTCAGGGTCGCTGAGTTCGGGGTCGTAGATGAACGACGCCGCGCCCACGGGTGACCGGGGGCGCTGTTTGGATTCGCGTTCCAAATTCTTGTTCCAATTCCACAAGCGGTCCGGGCGCCTGGGCGCCCGGACGGGTTTTCGGGAAAAAAGGGGCCGATCGCGCTAATTGATGCCCACGACGCCCCGGATCTTGTCCATGATGTCCTTGCCGACGACGGACTCCATCATCGGCCATTCGTTGTCGTAGACGATCTGCTTTGCGGCGCTCATCTGGTCATCGGTGAGCTCGACGACGTTGATGCCGGCATCGCGGGCCTTCTTCAGGAACTCGTTGCTCTTGCGCTCGGCTTCATCCCAGGACCACGCGATCGTCGTGTCTGCCGCCGTTTGCAGATTGCTGCGAACGTCATCAGGCAGGCCATCCCACCACGCCTTGTTCACGAGCCAGAACGCGACCTCGAAGTAATCGTTGGTGAGGATATTGGCTTCGAGGACGTCGCGGAGCGTGAAAGTCTCGACCGCGGTCGAGAACGATCGCGCGTCCACCGTTCCGAGCTGCAGGGCCGTGTGCACTTCGGACAGCGGTATGGGAACCGCGGCAAAGCCCAGGTTGTTGAAGCGGTCGACGGCGATTGAAAGCCGGGGAACGCGGATTTTCATGCCGCCCGGGTCGTCGGGATAGTTGACCGGAAGTTCGCCCACGCCCTTCCTGATAACCACGGATCCGAAATCGGTCGGGATGATCCCGACGGCGTGAATTCCGAGGTCCGCCAGCATGTCATTGTAGACGTCCAGCATGCCGGCGCCGGGGCCGTAGAGCTGTTTCGCTTCCTCCCAGTTCGAGACGATGTAGCCGAGGTAAATGAGATCCAGGCGCTTGTCGAAGTCAGACGACGCCCAGGTGAGCGTCATCGGGACGACACCCTGCATGGACTGTTCAAACAACGACACCCAGTCCCCGAGGTCGCCGCCCGGATGATATGCGATCGAGACCCCACTGGCGTCTCCCAGCTCCGCCAGGAAACGCTCGGAGATGGCATGGAACACATGGTCGGTGTTCATTGCGTGCGCGAGGATGAATTCCTCATCCGCGTTTGCAACCGGAGCCCAGGCACCCGCTGCAATGGCCGCTGCGGCAACACCGGCCGTGAACGGCTTGCAAAAACGTTTCTGCATGACTTTGTCCTCCTTCCAACAGTGGTTGTCAGCAATATTTCCCCAGAGTTTTTCTACTCAGGGGCTCAGATCTTCACGTAGACCTGTCCGTTCTCCGTCTTCACCGGATAGGTGTTGAGGCCAGTGCAGGGTGGCGGTGAGACCACCTTGCCCGACCGGATGTCGAACCGGCCTTGGTGAAGCGGGCACTCGATGACATGGCCCGTCAGGAGCCCTGCTTCGAGATGCTCGTCCTCGTGCGTGCAGATGCCGTCAGTGCAATAAAAACCGTCCTCGGCGTTGTAGATCGCGTATGTGCGCCCGGCGTGATCCCAGCGGATGAGGTCTTCCTCGTCGATGTCGTCACAGGCACAGGCGTGAATCCAATCGGCCATGTCGGTGATCCTCACATGTGGAAGACCTGGCGGCGTCGGAGCGCCTCCAGGAGTTTTTCCTGCTCGTTCGGCAACATCGACACGGAGGTCCTTGCGTCGGGATAGCTGCCGTCAGTCACCGCGGACCGGTAGTCGCAAAGGGCACGCAGTCGTTCGGTGGCGAGGTGGTTGCGAATCGATCGAAGGTCGGCGAACGCGCGGGCGTGCGCGGGAGCAGGGTCGGACTCTCCGCAGATGTCCACGAGAAACATGAAAATCACGTCGCCCGAGGATCCGGCGCCGATCGAATGGGTGACGAGCCTTGTCAGAGGATTGATCGCGGCCAGTGCTTCGGTTGCCACGCATTCGACCTCGGCGGCATAGGCGCCTGCGTCCTCGAGCCGGCGAAAGTCCTCCGCAAGTTCGAAAGCCTCGTCCGCCGTCTTGCCGATTATCCGCAGCCCGCCTCTCCGGGTCGAGAGCCGCGGCACGAGTCCGAGATGGCCCTGCACGCACAACCCTTCGTTGGCCAGCATCTCGACCATGCGCAGGCTTCGCGGTGTATAGACGGCGTCAGCACCGGATTCCGCCGCCGTGACGGCGGCGCGCAGGATGTCGTCCGGAGTGTGGTGTGCCGTCATCGGCAGATCCGCGATCGTGAAGGTCTCCGGCGCGCCAGCCCGGACCGCTGGAAGGTCGCCATCGGACGTGTTCAGCACGTCGATGCCGGCTTCCGCGCAGGCTGCCGCCTCCTCTTCCGTTGCCGGGCAGGTCTGGCACAGCCTGCGCTGGCCTTTCAGAGCGATGACGTCAGCCACCGTGAGGTTGCGCTCGGCCGGTTTCCCGCCGTAGGTGTAGATGCGCCTGCGGTTCACTGCATCGTCGCCCTGGCGACCTTCTTGTAGGGGCCGCCGTCGGTAATCATGTGCGGCGCCTGCCGGATCCAGGCGGACTTCGTGCCGTAACCGAGCGACCGCCTGGCGACCACCCAGAAGAGATCGATGTTCGTTCGCCAGAACCCCGGGTCCGGCGCCGGGGTCTGGTCGACCACTTCCCTGTGTAGCTCGGGGAGAGAATAGAACGGTACCTGAGGGTAGAGGTGGTGCTCCACGTGGTTGTTCATGTTGAGATAAAGGAAGCGACCGATCCAGTTCGTCCTGAATGATCGCGTGCTCTCGACGATCGAGGGCGAGTTCTCCTGCAACTCTGCGTGCTGGATGATGTTGAACATCAGCATGATCGGACCGCCAAGAAGGCGGGGCAGCACATAGAACCAAAGCGGCCAGGTTATTCCGGAAGCAATCAGGACGGCGATGCCGAGGTAGGCAGCCGAGAAGATGCGCGCGTTCCGTGTCATCTTCGGAAGCTCCGCTTCCGGTGTCACGTTCCGCATCAGGTCCGTGTACTGCTTCGTTGCGAGCTGCCAGAGAACGCGTGCCTGGAAGACGTGCACCGACAATCCGCTGACGTCGTAGAGCCATCCCTTGAAATCGAGCGGCGTGTCGAACGGCATCTGGCTGTCACGGCCGACGTACCACGTGTAGGTGTGGTGGTTCGTGTGCGTGTAGCGCCGGTGCAGGGGCTCCTCGCCATAGAGGAGGGACATGGTCCAGAAGACCATTTCGTTGAGCCAGCGCGTGCGGAATGCCGTTCCGTGCGCTGTCTCGTGGCTAAGCGAGTAGGACGGCACCGACATGACGACGCCGAAAACGAACATCGCCGGCCAGACGTAGAGTGTCCCTAGTGACAGCCAGATGCATGATCCCGTCGCAACCATCGCGCCAACCCAGACGGCGAGGTACGCAAGGCCCGGACGGTCACTGCGGCGGGCCAGGGACTTCAAACGCCGGCGATCGATCCGGATGCCCGTCGAGGCGGCATTCGTGATGACACTTCCGGCGGAGTCCCGGCGTGGGGCCGGT
Organism: Paracoccaceae bacterium; assembly: GCA_963664045.2. Lineage (GTDB taxonomy): Bacteria > Pseudomonadota > Alphaproteobacteria > Rhodobacterales > Rhodobacteraceae > JAPPHA01. The sequence goes on from CAXXGT010000015.1 coordinate 70,825, forward strand.
TCCACCCGCGGCATTGCCCGGGTTCCTTTGCGGCCGGGGACTTTGATTTCCATTGTGAGATCCATTGTTCTTTCCGCCAGTTACCGGGGCATGACCGCACCTTCCGATGCGGGTGTCACGTGCTCCAGGTAGTGCTTGGGATAGCCGCGCGTGACCCGGGCCGGCATCGGCGGTCGATTGACCCGACGCGCGGACAGCACTGCCGGATCCACCTCGATGTCCAGCCTGCGCACGGCCAGATCGATCCGGACCGGATCGCCGTCCTCTTTCGCCATCGCAATCATGTGCAACACCATGTTGGTGGAGCCGCTGACGGCCGTGCCGACCGCATGGCGTTTTCGAAGGCCTCCGGTGTCATGATCCTGGACGGGCGGATGTCGTCCCTGACCAGCTCCATGATGCGCATGCCGGTGTATTTCGCTGCACGCAGTTGGTGGTTGCTTCCGGCAGGCAGGGTGCCGGTGTTGGGCAGCGCGCGCCCGAGGGCCTCCGTGTAGATGCCGGCGGTGTTCCCGGACGTCGCCGTATCGGAGGCGCCTGGGAACGGGAAGTGGTTGTCCTCGAGACCCTCCAGGTCTTCCCGGCTCAGTTTCCCCCGCAGGTGCTCACCGACACCGTCGTAGACGGTCTCCAGAAAGACCCTGCGTGACTTGTGAACCCCGGCCCCGGTCGGCCCGCCGTAGAGCATGATGGCAGGCAGGTCCAGGCGCGCCGCCGCCATCACCATGCCCGGCACGACCTCGTCGCCCGAACCGATGAGGACCATCGCGTCGAAGCGGTGGCCCTCCACCATCAGTTCGATCATGTCGGCGACGAGATCGCGGCTCGGAAGCACGTAGCGCATTCCGACAGAGGCGAAGGTCTCGCTGTCCGTGACGTGGAAGGCATTGAATTCGCAGGGCGTTCCCCCGGCCATGCGAATCTCCGACTTGACCGCGTCACCGACCTGCCTCAGGTGAACGTTTACAAGCGAAAACTCCTGGTAGGTGTTGACGACCGCGATCATGGGGCGTTCGAACTCCTCGCCGATCAGACCGGCGCCTTTCGCCCAGGCGCGTTGCAGCGAACGCTCCACCCCGAGAAACTGCAGGCTACTGCGTGTCGGCATGACCGGGCCGCAGGGTGCGCGACTCTTCTTTGGCAGGTGTGGATCCATGAACGATCACCTACTGCCGTTCTGGAGACGCACCTACAGACAGTTACGAAAAACTGTGAATACAGGCGCAGACTGCCAGGGGTTCAAGTGGTATCCGGTCATGACAGCAGGTCCGAGCGGACGGCACAGTCCTGGCTGGCCGAAATCCTGTTCCATGCAATCATGCGAGGATCGATCCAGCCGCGTGTCACGCTCCGGTCATAGAGGCCGCAATGTACGAGAACATGATCAGTATCGATCGTGACGCTTCGGAAAGCTTCCAGATGCAGATCCGTCGGCAGATCGCGATCGGGATCGTCAACCGGCAGTTCGCGCCGCATCGGCCATTGCCCTCGATTCGCCGGCTGGCGGCGGAGTTGGGTGTCAGCGTGACAACTGTCGCGCTGGCCTACGAAACCCTGAAACAGGACGGATTCGTGGAGGCCCGGACACGGTCTGGATTCTACGTCAACCAGGATGTCCTCGCCGACCCTGCCCATGCATTGCAGGCGGGTGTTTCGGACGAAATTGCCACCCTGCCGGACAGGATCGACTACAAGGACTTCTTCAGGGGCCGCACATTCAATCTGCGGCACGTCGCGAAGCCGGCGGATTGTCTCATCCGGTTCCGTTATCCGTTCGTATGTGGCCTGATTGACCCGTCGCTCTTTCCGATTGCGAGCTGGCGCGAGTGCGTCCGGGATTCCGTCAACGTGGTTGAGGTCAGGAATTGGGCAACGGACTATTCCGCCGTCGATGACAGCATGTTGATCGAACAGCTCATTCAGCGCGTGCTCGCCAAACGGGGGATCGTTGCTCATCCGGACGAGGTGCTCGTGACCGTCGGAGGCCAGCAAGCCCTGTACCTTGCGATCAAGCTCCTGTTGTCGCCGGGTGAAACCCTGGGGGTCGAAGATCCCGGATACCCTGATGTGATCAACATGGCCAGAATCGAGGGCTTCGACGTCAAACGGCTTGCTATCGATCGCGGCGGTCTGATCCTGTCCGGGAAAGCAGGTCGCTGCAGGTGCCTTTTCGTAACCCCGAGCCACCAGTTTCCGACGACCGTCACGATGCCGCTCGATCGCAAGCTCGAACTGCTGAAACGAACGAAAGACACGGGACAATTCATAATCGAGGATGACTACGAAGCCGATATCAGCTTCAACCTCGCGCAACCGCGGGCACTCAAGAGCCTCGATGACTGGGGAAACGTCACCTATATCGGCAGCCTTTCGAAATCCCTCCTGCCCGGATTGCGCATTGGCTACCTGGTCGCGGACCGGGAGTTCATCCGGGAGGCGAGGGCCTTGCGGCACCACATTCTTCGCCACCCTCCGGTGAACAACCAGCGCAGCGTGGCACTGTTCCTCCAGCGGGGATACTATGACCGCTTCGTCGCGAAGATCACCGAGATTTACCGGCGGCGGTGCGAGGTCATGCACGAGTCCCTGGAGGACCATTTCCCGGGTTACGCCGTGAAACCGGAGTATGGCGGAGGAAGCATCTGGCTCAGGCTGCCGGAAGGCGCGGATGCGCGCGTTCTCAGTGACCGGGTGCAGGCAGACGGCGTGTTCTTCGAAACCGGCGGTTTCACGTTTTCCGACGAGAGAAACAATCGCAACCACATTCGCCTCGGGTACTCGGTGATCAGGCAATCTCTCATCCCGGAAGGAATCGGCAAGATCGCACGGGCACTCCCCGATGCAGGCTTCGGTTGACCGGGACCATGGTGTTCTCCGGGCGTGGCGCGTCCGGCGCCGGAGGGTTCCCGCCGATGACCTGTTCCTGTCGTACCGGAACCTGGCGAAAAGATGTCGGCCCTGCACGGTTCACTCTGCAGTGCACAGGGAAAGCCCCGTTTTTCCTGGTGGGGCGAACTCCAGTTGGCGGTCGGCGCATCCGGTTTGTCGCGGCGACGGCAGGACCTGGAGGTGACGACCTGGCCAAGACGATGGGCAGACGATGGGCAGACCTGGTGAACCTCGGCGGGTTCGCCACGACCGGATCTCCTGCAGGCGCCGGCCGACGGCACGTGGTTTCAGTAGCGACAACTGCACCGACATCAGCACTGCAGCGGATGTCCTGAGGTGTTCGAAATGACGAAAGTCAGGAACGCGGAACGAATTCTCTCGCACGGCGATCGTGAATCCAGGAGAATTGTGCTGGAGATCGCAGACAGCACGCTTGAACTCCTGGACAGCTACAGGCGAATCAAGAGTATCGCCAGTTTGGATGGTGGCATGCTGCGCATCGGGACGCGGTCATGGGACCTCACGAAAAAAAGGCGCGTGTATCTCTTTGGTGCGGGCAAGGCCTGCAACCACATGGCAATGGCGGTCGATGGCGTTCTCGGCGATTACCTGACCAAGGGGATCGCGATCGTAAAGATCGCCGAGGATACGGATGTTTACCGGAACACCGAGATCGTCGTCGGTGGGCACCCGCTTCCGAACGAAGAGGGGTTCCGGGCGTCACGGGACATGCTTGAAATCGTCAACCGGGCTGGCCCCGACGACCTGTTCATCGTTGTCATCAGCGGCGGCAGCTCTGCGCTCATGTCCTGTCCTTTGCACGGCATCTCGCTCCAGGATGAAATCGACACGACGGACATCCTCTTGAGAAGTGGCGCCGGCATCTACGAGATCAATGCCGTGCGCCGGCATATTTCGGCCATGAACGGTGGGATGCTGGCGAAGAGGATCCAGGAAGCCGGTGCCGAGTTGATCGGCATCGGGATCAGCGACGCGGTCGGGTCTCCGGCAACCGGCGACATCGGCGTACCCTACGAAGCCTACGCGAGCACGCCGATCGGTCCCGACACGACAACGCTCGACGATGCCCGGAACACCCTCGTCAATCGCAACGTTCAGCACCGGCTTCCGAAAACCGTCGTCGACCACCTGCTGAATGCCGGTCCGGAAGCGGAAACCCCGAAGTCGTTCCCCGACAACACGTATTACCTCCTGAACACGCTGCCGGATTCCTGCGCGCATGCACGGGACATTTGTGCGAAGATGGGAGTCCCGGCCATGGTCGTAACCACCTTTCTCGAGGGAGAGAGCAGGGATGCCGGGACTTTCCTCGCCGCGATGGCAAGGGAGATACAGACCTATGGCAACCCGATCGAACCACCCTGCGTCCTTCTGAGTTCCGGGGAGGTGACAACACGGATTCCCGATGGCAGCGAAGTCATGGGCCACGGCGGACCGGGTCAGGAAATGGCGGTCAGCTTCGCCATTACGGCCGCGAACACCAGGGGTGCCTGTCTCTTGTCGATCGACACCGAGGGTACCGATGGCACGACCCTCGTCGCGGGAGGCATCACGGATTCAACGAGTCATGCCGCCGCGTCCGAGAAAGGCCTCAATTTCTACCGCTCCCTTCGCGAGCATTCCTGTTTTGAAGCGCTCGATGAAATCGGCGACACCGTGTTCACGGGCAACACGGGCACGAACCTGTGTGACCTGAACATCATGTATGTGCCCCGTGCCCCATAGAGCCGAAATGGAAGACAGGATCGCCACTATCCGGGCACTGCAGGTGATCGACTGCAAGTGCCGCCCTGCCGTCGAGGTTGTCGTGACGACCGAAAGCGGCGCCACCGGTCGGGGTTGCGCGCCGACCGGTACCTCGGTCGGTATGTACGAGGCTTTCGTTCTCAGGGACGGCAATCCGGCATCGTATGGAGGCCTGAGTGTTCACGGGGCGGTCGAAACCGCGGAGAACGCCATCGGGTCCGCGCTTGTCGGCATGAACGTATTCCACCAGCGCGGAATCGACCGGAGGATGATCGAACTGGATGGCACGCCCGAGAAAAGGCGCCTGGGTGGAAACACCATCTATTCCGTATCGACTGCCGTCTTCAGGGCGGCGGCGGATTCATTGAGGATGCCGCTCTACAGGTACATTGCCGGCGGGGAAATCAAGACTGTCCCGGTGCCCTGCTTCAACGTCGTCAATGGCGGGCGCTACGAAGATTTCACCCAGTCATTCAACGAGTTCATCCTCGTTCCGTTCGGCGCCGATACGATCGATGAAGCCATCGAAATGGGCGTGGCCGTGTTCCGGATGCTCGAGAGAGTACTCGGGGATCATCTGGGGGAAGATCCGCGGGTGGCAAGTTCCTACGGTTACGCAGCCCCGTCGGACGATCCCGAGGTGGTCCTGTCGCTGATGCAGCGGGCCGTTGAAAGTTGCGGCTACACCGGGAAGGTCGCATTTGCACTGGACTGCGCATCGAGCGGGATGCACGACAGGAACTCCGGAACATATCTGCTCAAGGGCAAACGCGTTTCCTCTGCCGAACTGATTGGCTATGCCAAGAGGCTGAGTGACAGGTTCCACCTCGTCTTCATCGAGGATCTGCTCGACGAGAACGACTGGGAGGGTTTCAGCCGGGCGGTCGGGGAACTCGACAGGACGATTGTCCTCGGGGACGATCTGACAGTCACGAACATCGAGTTCCTGAAGAAGGCCCACGCGCTGAAAGCCGTCGAAGGTTTCGTCCTGAAACCGAACCAGGTGGGCACCGTCACGGAAGCTCTCGACGCCTACCGGTTTGCCCGGGACCATCGGATGATCGCAGTTCCGTCCGGAAGGTCCGGCGGTGTCGTCGATGACGTGGTCATGGACTTTTCCGTCGGACTCCAGGTGCCGTTCCAGAAGACCGGCGCCCCGCGATCCGGAGAGCGCATCGAAAAGCTGAATTTCCTGGTGCGGGCAAATGCCGCAAGTCCCGGATGCAGGCTTTATGACATTTCCGGGCTCGTGAAGTTCTGAGGCGGCAACCCCGTGCCCTCTATCGGGCCACACCCGGGGCCACGTGAAGATATCCCGGTATGTAACGCAAGAACATTGTTGAAAGGCACAGAGAATGTTTCCCGCAATTGACTTTCTTTATCTCTCTGAACCCGACACGATCGAGGCCGGTGTTCTGGATGCTTCCAGGTGTGTCGAGGTCTGTGAGGAAACCTTCAGGCTTCTCGGCGCTGGAGACTACCTCATGGGAGGCAGCAATCACAACAATCACGGAATGAACATCGTTTTTCCAAAGGAGACAAGGTTCCCGAACATGCCCGTTGCCGGTCCTGATCGCCGCTTTGCCGCGATGCCGGGATACCTGGGAGGGCGCTTCGATGTTTGCGGCAACAAATGGTATGGCTCAAATCACGACAATGCCTCCAAGGGACTCCCGCGTTCGATCCTCACGCTCATGCTGAACGACAAGGATACCGGCGCACCGCTGGCCCTGATGTCCGCGAACCTGCTGAGTGCCGCCCGCACAGGCGGTGTTCCCGGTGTCGGTGCCAGGCATCTTGCGCGCAAAGATTCGAGGGTTGTTTCCGTGGTTGGCTGCGGACCGATCAACAAGGCCTGCTTTGCGGCAATCATGACCCAGTTGGGCAGAGTGGAAAAAGCGGTGTGTTTCGATCTCTTCCGCGACAAGGCAGATGCATTCGCCGCGTGGATAGAAGCAGAATACGGGATTTCGAGCACTGGCGTCGAATCCGCCGAAGAAGGATTCCGCGGAGCGGACGTCATTACCGTCGCGGCGTCCCGCCTTGAGCCGTTGAAATTCGAAAACTCATGGATCAGGGAGGGGGCGACGGTCCTTGTATCCGGCCCCGTGAATTCCGAAGAGGCCTTCTGGACGGACTGCAAGATCATTTACGATCATACACCCCTTCACGAGGCATATGTCGAAGACGCCATCCTGTCGGGCGACAAGCAGGCTCATTACGGTGGTGTCATCGGCGGACCGTTATACAAGCTGATTGATGCCGGAAAGCTTCCGCAACTCGGAGACTCCACCGGGATGGGTGATGTTGTCAATGAAACGACCCCGGGACGCGAAAACGACAGGCAACGGATTGTTTTCGTTGCCTGTGGTATGGCCGTTTTCGACATAAGCTGGGGGTATGAGTTATACGAGAACGCCCAGCGCCAAAACATCGGCCGGAAACTCAACCTCTGGACCAGGCCCCACATCAGTTGACTGGTATTTCTTCGGACCAAACGGACGCCGAAGCGGCTGGTGGGGCACTTGAGACCGGGCGAACAACGCCGCCTGGAAAAGGCTCCGGCGCGATGTGGCCGTGACTGTCGCCCCATCGTAAGCGGGTAAACGGCGACGTCTGTTGATTTCGCCTGGTTTCTGGTTTCGTCCTGTCGGCTGCGGCCGATCCTGCGGCCTGACATTCTCCGATTTGCTGCTGCTGCGCCGTTTTTTCCGTTTGACACGATAGGGCGCCGGGGCTATTCCCGGCGAATCAAGACGAATCATCGGGGAGAACGGCCATGGGCGCATGGTTTGGATCGAAAGCGACCTCTGGTCTTTGCCAACCGCTCATCGCGATGTGTCCGCCGCATGGCTAAGTCGATTCATAATGCCCACCTCGGTATGTCGTTGATATTACGCAATATTTTTTGTCACACATCGTGATAACGCCCCTTTCCCCGATACCCTGACCAGTCCGCTGGGCAATCCAGTCCCTTTTTTTGCCCCTGGATGGCGTCCCGGTCGTCGAATTCGATCGTGGCCACCGTATCGGCCTGCCGCCTCCCGCAGGTTGCCGCAGTGTCCATGTTCCCGGCGGACCCGTTGCGGTCCATGTCGATCATTTTCAGCTCCATTCGATACCGTGACAAGACCCCCCGAACACAAAAGACAACCTGTTGCCCTGTTCTGATCGGAATCGGGACCTGACCCGGTTTGCCCAGGGTTTCGAGGTGTTTTCGGGATCGGGATCGAGTGACGGATTGCAAGGGTATCGTCACCGGCCAGGACATCCTTGACAAGCAGCCTGACGATCCGTTGGCGCTCCGCAACATCCATGGTCTCGGCGCTCTCCTGCAGCCGGGTGAGAAAGCCTGTCAAGGTTTCGGTGAGTTTCAGCCGGGTTTCCTTTTCCCGCGCCTGACTGACGACAGACTGCCATTCGGCGCTGACAGCCTTTTCCTGCTGTCACAAATGCATTGCCCCATACGTCCAGCGTCAAGAGTCGCTGCATTCCCTGCATCATCCGTCCCGCATCCCCCCTGTCAGATTGACCAACACTGTTGCGCACATTCCACGATCTCCTGTCAGTCCCGGCCATAGCCCCGTGGCGGCGTGACGTCCTCGAGGTCCGAAAGGTCCAGATCACAAATGATGCCAAGGCGTTCGCCGGTCTGCGTATCATGGAGCGCCTCGGGAAGCGCGTCATGCCAGTCCCGGTACTCCTCCTGAAGGCGGATCAGGGTCTCGACGGCGTCGGTCCAGCGCCTGTGTCGCGGGCGCCGGTCGATCGGGGATCCCGGACGGATCGGCTTTGCCGCGGCCTTGCGCCGGTTCCGGAAACGTTTTTGCCGTTCTGCATTGGTGAGGGCCATGACGCGGTCTCCCGGGCGTTACGTAACGATCGATGTATGGGGTTGAGGCTCCGCGTCGTCTGCAGATACCGGGTCGCGCGCGCCTCGTGGGAAGCGGCCCTGCGGAGCTTCGCATCGTCTGCGGGAACGGGGATGGTGCCCGGCCACCTGGACAATCATGGTGCAGTCTCCCAAGCGTTACGTAACGGATTCTGTATGGAGATCATGTCTCGAGACCACCATCACGTGAGGGCGCAGGTGCAGCATCGGAATGCCGGTCCCGACCCTTTCCGTCATCCTTGACCGGACGGTTACGCCATCCCGTGATCACGCGTGCGCATGAAAAGCCATCTTTCGTGTTCGGGGGGGTAATGGCGCCCTCTTCAGCCTTCGTCAGGCTCTTCATGGCCTGACGCCGTATCGTCGAACAGCGCCAGCTGGGGCGTTTCCGGTCTCGCGCCTGAGCGCAGGCGCTCGACATCGGCCGCAGAGATGATCCAGGGTGCCCCCTTGCACAACTGATTGTTATTTCTCTGTTTATGTCGACGGACAAAGCATGAACATTCTCAAATTAATCTGGCCGCTGATCCCACAGTTTTCCTTTCCAAGCAGACATTCTGAACCAGCGTAACTGGCTGATGTGAAGGCATTGTTTCAAGGCACCAGAACGTCCACGTCAAATTATTCCGATATGAAGCAGCCAGATCAATCTGGGAGTTCTGTGCTGGCATAAAGTGGGAAACAACACTGATGGGCCGGCAGACGGCCCTCCCGCGCCATGCGGCCCGCCTTCTGGTAATCGACCCCCAGGGCGGCGGCGGCCTCGCTCAAGGTCATTTCACCGCGCTCAAGCCGCTCGCCCTCACGGTAGAACGGGATGCCGCGCTTGTTGCGGAAACGGCAGACACTTGCCTTTCTCCAGCTGTGGCCCTTGCCGGTGCGCCGTCCCAGCCGGTTCAGCAATGCCGCGATCGCCATGTCCGGCATCTGTCGCGCCAGTTCCGTGATCAGGGCTCCGGTTTCGGCATCGGTCGCATGGCGATGCCGACCCTTGGCTCTCCTGGCGACGAACAGTTCCGTATGGTCGCCGCCACGCCAGTGCAGCAGCAACCTGACCTGCCTGTCCTCACACCAGACCATGATTTCCTCGAGCGCAGCGCGAAGCATTCGCTTGCGGGTCTCCGCGGTGACGCCTTCATGGTTCCATGCCAGTTCAAGATCGGCGCCGAGTTGCAGGCATGCTTCCCGCTCCTCTTCATCCATCCTCATGTCCGCGCAGGCCTCGCGCGCATGTTCCAGGGCGGTCTCGACCGTCTGCACCGCGATCAGGCGCTCGTTCCACCGGCGCTCCAGTTCGCCCGCCACCTGCCGGTTCCCCGGATCGACGGCATCGTATTGCTGCCACGCGCGATGGGCCTCGTAGCGGGCGCGCTCGAGCGCGATCTCATGCTGGCGAACCGCCTCCGACCCCGTCTCGGCATCGTCTTCGATGACGCGGAGCGCCGCCTCCAGGCCGATCGGCTCGAGAATGCGGACAATCTCCCGGCCGACCGCCTCGTCCGCGGGAGCGCCGCCGAACGAGATGCACTTCGGCTCGTTGTAATTGATCACCCCCGAGCGGCAGGTGTAACGCAGCACAGTGCCACTGGTTCCGCTGTAGGTGACCGTCAGCTTGCGCCCGCAGTGGCCGCAGCGCAGCAGCCCGGCAAGCAGGGCCGCACCGCTGCGAACCGCGCCGCGCCGTCCCGAGGGCATCATCTTCGTGCTGTTGTCCGCGATCACGCGCTGGTTCCGTTCGTAGGTCTCCAGGCTGATATAGCCTTCATGATGGTCGGGGATGAAGACCTGCCAGGCGTCCCGGTCGCTCACCACCTTGCGCGTGATCTTCTTTTCTCCGTCGCGGATTTCGACCTGGCTCTCGGTCCGGCCGTAGGCATAGGCGCCGGCATAGACCGGATTGGTCAGGATCTCGTGAACCCGCGCATAGTTCGGCAACTGCCATCGCAGCTGCTCGTTCTCGCCCGTCGGCCGTGACGGCAGCTCAAGACCCTCGTCGTGGAACCAGAGATGGACCTGCCGAACGCTGTGCATCTCGTCGAACCTGCGAAAGACAAGATCGATCGCCGCGCGGACACGCAGGTCCGGGTCCTTCTCGATCGCGTTCCTGCCGACACGCCGGTATCCGGCCGACACGGCCAGGAACAGCGCGCCGCGCGCCGCCTTGCGGTTGCGGCCCTCGATCGAACGCCTGCGCATGTTCGCAAGCTCGAGTTCCGACATGGTCCCGTGCATCCCGAGAACCATCCTGTCCGTCGGCAGGCGGGGGTCGTAGACCGTCTGCTCGTCGGCCAGCAGGCAACCCACGACACCGCAGAACTCGAGCAGGGTGTGCCATTCCCGGCCATTCCGGGAGAGCCTTGTTGCGTCCACCGAGAGGATGATGCCGGCTTCACGCTTGCAGACGGCGTCGAGCATGATCTTGAAGCCGGGCCGCCGGGCGCCGCCGCTGCCCGACAGGCCGAGGTCCTGGTCGATGAAGGTGACGTCCGACCAGCCAAGGGCCTCGGCGCGGGCCTTGAGCCCGTACTGCCACTCCCGGCTCCCCGTGTTGTGGCGCACCTGGTGCTCGGAAGACTGGCGCACATAGACGATCGCCTTTCGTGCGAGATGGTCAGCCGTGATCTTGTTCATGTCCGTCTCCCCCGTCTGGCGTGCGGTTCGTCACCGCCTCCCGGATCAGTTGCGCCAGGAGCGCCAGCAGTTCCGTCTTCCGCTCTCCTTCCATGATGTGGGCGGGTCCGTCCGGTTCGAACAGCCGCCCTTGTCGTGTCGTCCGCCAGTTGCGCGTCATCGTTGCCTCCGTCGTCTGCAAGGTTGCAGACAACAGTATCGACGATCATGCGCAGATCCGACAAAGCCTCACGCGAGAGCCTCGGGGTGTCACGCACCGCCCAGGCTGCCGATTCCGGCCGGGTCATCCATTCGCGAATCGCCAGCGGACGGCCGCTCGCCAGCAGACGGACGTAGAGATTGTTGCCGGACGGCGTTGGACGGCGGCTCTCAAGTTTCGCCTTTTCGCCGGCACAGGGATGAAACCGGTAATGAATCGTCAGCTCGGAAGCGTGATAATGGGCAGTATGTCGGGACGTTGGTCGCATATATTGAGACACATCTTGGGGGCGGCGCCATCATGAAGCGCAAGCCTCCGGCGCTCAGGAACATCGGCATCGATCTCAACCGCCGGGCCATCGACACCTTCAGCTGCGCCTATCCGGTCGAGCTTCACCATGGTTGCTGCCACGCGTTCCTGTCTGATTTCGACTTCGACGGCCGCGAGCTGGTCTATGCCGACCCGCCCTACGTGCAGTCTGCGCGCAAGTCGCAGCGCCGCTACCGTTACGACTATACGGACGCCGACCATGTGGAGCTTCTCGGCATCCTGAAGTCGCTGCCCTGTTCGGCGATGGTCTCCGGCTATCCGTCCCGGCTCTACGACGAACACCTTTCCGACTGGCATTCGCTGGAGATCCAGGTCAACAACCAGTCCTGCATCGTCACCGAGAAGCTGTGGTTCAACTTCGCGCCCGACCGGGTGCACTGGGCGGCCTTCGCCGGACGGAATTTCACCCACCGTCAGACCGTCAAGCGCAAGGCGGCGAGTTGGGGGCGGCGCTACGCGGCGATGCCCCGGTCCGAGCGCCTGGCGGTCCTGGCGGCGATCATGGCTGTGGAGGCGGAGGAATGAGCGGGATCGACCCGTCCGACCCGGATGCGGTTCGCCGGCGGCTCGACGGGCTCCGCTCGGAGTTCGCGGGACTGGGCTCGGGCGGTGGTCTTCTACGGGGTGCCGCGGCCCTGTTCAGGGAGTTGTTCGGGCTTGCCGGGACGCAGTCGACGATCATTGCCGCGCTACAGGACAAGCTCACCGAGGAAGTGGCGAAGAACAGTGCGCTTCGCGGCCAGCTGGCCCGCTACGAGCGCCAGCAGTACGGCCAGCGCTCGGAGAAGCGCCGCAACGCCGACGCCTCCTCCGATGGCGCCTCCTCCGACGGGGCCGCATCGCCGGACGCCGGGGAGGATGAGCCCGAAGCCGAAAGGAAAGGCGAGGCCGAAAAGAAAGCCGAAAAGAAGCCCCGGGGCGGCGTCAACGGGCGCAAGAAGGATCGTGGCGATGCCGTCAACGGCACCGGGCTGCGCTTCGGCCCCGAGGCGACGGTGATCGACATCGACGTGATGCCGCCGGAGATCGAGGGGCTGGCGGAGGGTGAATACGACATCATCTCCGAGCGGGTGTGCTGCAAGCTGGCATCGGTGCCGATCCGCCACGTGGTGCTGCGTTACCATTACAAGAAGGCGAAGATCACGTCCTCCGGCGCCCTGGTCTGCGCCCCGGCCGTCGAGGGCGTGTTCAAGAATTCCTGCGCCGATGTGAGCTTTATCGCCGGAATGCTGGTCGACAAGTTCGCCTGGCATCTCCCCCTCTACCGCCAGCACCAGATGCTGGCAGAGAGCGGGATCACCGTCAGCCGCAAGTCCCTGAGCGGCTGGGCCAACCGGGCGATCTCGCTGCTGGAGCCGGTGTTCGAGGCCCAGTGCCGCTCGGTTCTGGAAAGCTCCGTCATCGTCATGGACGAGACGCCGGTGCGGGTCGGGCGCGACCCCGCCAAACCGGGCAAGATGAAACAAGAGCGCCGAGCTAACTGGCGCTGGGGTAGCCGGTGAAAGTCCGGCAGGAAGGAGAGGCTAACCACCACTTCCACCGCGAGCCGTGCGCGTGCATCCGCGAGGGTGCACGTGAAGCGTCGGTAGCGGCGCGTGTGGCCAGGATGATTGAGCAACGAAAATCTTATCATTCGGAGTGCCGAGGTTCTTTGTTTGACCGAAGGCAACACCTGTAGGACCGCCATGGTGAGGGACTGCCGGGCTCCGCGCTGTCAAAGGAATCCAGGGACGCACGTACACCCCACGCCGGGACTCGGGAGGGCTTCAATCTGCCCCGGCAGTCGTGCCGAGGCCGCGGAAGAAAGGAGATAGTCTGAATCGATGACGAACGGATTGAAGCAATCGGATCCGGCCATAGTACCGGTGAAGTCGGCGAACAAGGGAACGTCAGTTCCTGCGGAGCCGATGGAGGGAAGGGCCGGAACCAAGGGGAATCCGCGAGGCCAAAGCACGCACCGGACACAGGGCCGGGATCGCATGTCACAGGCGGCTGAGCGGATACGGCAAGCAGCCACGAGGAAACCGAAGGAGAAGCTCACTGCGCTCCTGCACCACATCACGACGGACGCGCTCGAAGCATCCTACTTCATGCTGAAGAAGGATGCGGCGGCAGGCGTGGACGGGGTGACATGGGAGGAATACGGGAACGGACTGGAAGAGCGCCTGCTCGACCTGCACGACCGTGTTCACAGCGGGGCGTACCGGGCGCTTCCGTCCCGGCGGGTAGAGATACCCAAACCGGACGGGGGAACACGACCGCTCGGCATTGCGGCACTGGAGGACAAGATCGTCCAGACTGCGGTGGCGGAGACCATCCTTGTGCCGATATTCGAGCCGGAATTCCTCGGGTTCAGCTATGGGTTCCGACCCGGTCGCGGTGCGCATGACGCGCTCGACGCGCTGGCGTACGGGATAGAACGGCGCAAGGTCAACTGGATTGTCGACGCGGACGTTAAGGCCTTTTTCGATCGGTTGGATCGAAGCTGGCTCATCAGGTTCGTGGAGCACCGGATCGGGGATCGGCGGGTCATCCGGCTGATCTCCAAGTGGCTTGGCGCCGGCGTCATGGAAGAGGGCGAATGGTGGGACACCCTGCGGGGAACCCCCCAGGGCTCAAGTGTGTCGCCGATTCTGGCGAACATCTACCTGCACTTCGTCCTTGATCTCTGGTTCCAGAGGAAATGGCGCGCCCGGATCGCCCGTGGCGAGACGATTATCGTGCGCTATGCCGACGACTTCGTGGTCGGGTTCCAGTACAAGCGGGATGCAGAACGGTTCCTGTGCGATCTGAAGGACAGGCTGGCCGCGTTCTCACTCGAATTGCACCCGGACAAGACGCGGCTCATCGAGTTCGGCCGGTTCGCCATGGCGAACCGCCGGGCACGGGGAGAGCGGCGTCCCGAGACCTTCGACTTCCTCGGGTTCACGCATTACTGCCGGACCACGCGGAAGGGACGTTTCGGACTGGGGCGCAAGCCGATCAGGAAGCGTGTCACCCGGACCCTGAAACGCATCGAGGCCGAACTGCGTCAACGGATGCACGACAACATCTACGAGGTCGCCATATGGCTTGGTCGGGTTGTGGGCGGTTGGCTGCGTTACTACGCGGTCCCGACCAGCTCCCGATCCCTCCAGACGTTCGGGCACCGTCTCAAGCGACTTTGGCTGCGCGTCTTGCGCCGCCGGTCGCAGAAGGACCGCCTTCCCTGGGGCAAGGTCGACCTGCTGGCGGCGGTCTTCTGGCCTCCGCTGCGGACCGTGCACCCATGGCCGGACAGACGGTTTGCCGGCAATCACCCGAGGTAGGAGCCTCGTGCCTTAACGGGCATGCGGGGATCTGTGCGGGGGGCGTCGGGCAACCGGTGTCCCTACCGCGACTGCTACTACTGGCCGGTGCTCGGCGACCGGGACGAGGTGGTGTTCCACTTCGCGCCCTCCCGCGCCCACCACCATGTGGAGCAGTTCCTCGGCGATTTCGACGGCACGCTGGTCAGCGACGGCTACGGCGCCTACGCGGCGTACGCCGAGGCGCGGGGGGAGGCGGTGAAGCAACAGAATTGCTGGACGCATTCCAGGCGCAATTTCGAGGAGCAGCTGGACAACTACCCGGTGTTCGCCGGGGAGGCGCTGGACCTGATCGGGGGCATGTACGGGATCGAGAAGAAGTTCCGTTCCCGGCCACCGCCGGAGGGTGCGTTTCTGATATGGGGTAGGTTATTCCCTTTCTGTTCACCTTTCAGGCACTATATGTTCGCCTGTTGCTGTTAATCCGTTCCATTGAGTCACGATTCTGGCCTTTCAGGCCGCCCCGTCGGCTTCCCTACGGGTGCCGTTCCATGCATCAGGAGGGATGGATTTCGATTGCCCCGCCACGCTTCCCGAGAGCTGTCTTGTTGCCTTGCGCGAGGAACTCGGCCATCTCTTTCCGGGGCATTTGTCAGAAGAGTTCGTGGCGAACATGGCGGGAACACACGAGCGCCTGGAAGCCTTTTCCCGGCACGGATCCTCCGAGATCCTCGAGGACGGCGTTGCCGATGCAGGCGACCGGCTTTCGGCGGCGATCATGCGCACCGCCTTCGGTTCGCTGGACGACGGCGCGGCCTGCATCGCGCATGACGGGGAGAGCTACCGGCGCGAGGACGTTTCGCGCAAGCGGGTGATGACGTCCTTCGGAGCGATCGAGTACGAGCGACCCCGCTACCGGCGCAAGGGGCGCCCGTCGCTGTTTCCGGTGGATCGGCGCGCCGGGCTGATCGAGAGCTTCTGGACGCCGCGCGCGGCCCGCATCGCCCTCCACCGTCTGGCCCTGCTGCCGCCGCGGGAATGCGTCCGCACCTTCCGTCAGCAGGGCGGGATGCGTCCGAGCGTCGCGAGCCTTGTGCGCCTCTACGAGGCGGCCGGGCGGCGGTGGGAGGAGATCGCGCAGGACGCCCTTGCGCGGATCCGCGACCAGGAGGAGGTTCCGGACACGGCAGCGGTGGCCAGCATCCAGATCGACGGCGTCATGGTGCCGATGCTGGCGGAAGCCCGTGCAAACAAGGGCGAAGGCGGCGTCGAATGGCGGGAGGCGGCCTGCGCCACGGTCTCTCTCGGAACCGCTGAGGGGGAGCTTCTCCGCACGATCCGTCATGGCCGCATGCCGGAGCGGAACAAGCGCCGCCTGAAGGATCTCGTGGTCGACGAGGTGGACGCGATCCTGGCGAAACGCCCGGACCTTCGCTTGGTGACGATCGCGAACGGCGCCCATGACAACTGGCGTTTCCTGGAAAGAGCCTTCCCGGCAGCGGACCAGGTACTCGACTTTTTCCATGCGGCTCAAAGCCTCAAGAAGGCCATGGACCAAGCCTACGGCAAGGACAGCGGGCGCGGGATGCAACGCTGGCGCGCGCTTCGCCGGACACTGCTCACCGAACCCGGGGGTGTCGACCGGGTGATCGCGTCTCTGCGCTACCTGAGCCGCCGGCGCGCGCCCTCGGTCTCCGGCGTCGTCGGCTATTTCATCAACAATCGCGAACGCATGGATTACGCCACGTACAGGGCTGAGAACCTGATGGTTGGAAGCGGAATCGTGGAGGCGACGAACAAGCTTCTCGTCACGCAGCGGCTCAAGGGGTCGGGCATGACCTGGAGCATGTCAGGCGGCGAGGCAATCCTCTCGTTGCGGGCATTGGTGATGTCAGAACGCTTCGATGCAGCGTGGAAAATTCTAGGCCCATACTGGCAAAGTCACGACGACACGGAAAACCCCGAAATTGTCCCCATATGAGAATCGGTCCCCCGCCGGAACTCCTGGAGGCGCGGCGCACCCGCACCCGCCCGCTGGTCGACGCCTTCTGGCTATGGTGCGAGCAGACGCTCGGGGATCCGGCGCTGACGCCGAAGCACCCGATCCGCCGGGCGGTCAACTACGCCGTCGAACGCCGGCAGTCCCTCGAGGTGTTCCTCGACGACCCGCTGGTGCCGATCGATACCAATGGTGTCGAGCGCGCACTGCGCCGCGTCAAGCTGGGACAGAAGAACTGGCTTTTTTCCTGGACGGAATCCGGCGCACGGAACGTCGGGATCGTCAACAGCCTCGTCGCCACCTGTTTCCTGCTCGGGATCAGCCCTGCAACCTATCTGGGCGATGTCTTCCAGCGCATCGACACCCATCCGGCCGACCGGGTCCACGAACTGACGCCACGCCTGTGGAAGGAGCTCTTCGCCGACAACCCGATGACCGGCAGCATCGACATGACCGTCGTCCGGGCTCACCCGGACGCCAGCCGGGGACCGCCGTAACGCTTGCGACGGCGGCGAACGGTGACGTCGATGCCGTCGATCAGCGCCATCAACTCGGTCGAAGACAATGCAAGCGCCGCATGGCCGGAGGCCGGAGGCGGGGCGAACAGGCCCTGCTCCAGGCGCTTGGACCAGATGAAGAAGCCGCCCCGCTCGAAGCCGAGGACCTTCACGATGGTCCGGCGCCGGTTGACGAACACGTACCAGCGTCCATCGGCCGGATTGCACCCGAGATGGCCCGACACCAGCGCGCACAGACCGTCGAAACTGCGCCGCATGTCGGCCGGGTCCGTCGACAGCCAGATGCCGCCCCGCGGCCAGCCGCCGAGCATCACGACCGCCGAACCCGCAGGACAACCCCGTCGCCCAGGTCAAGCTCGACGTCCCAGCCCGAGGAAACCGGCGGCGCAAGCTCGACAAAGGAACCCTTCCCGCCCCCAGGGCGGAGACGGCACCGCCAGTTCCCGAAGGTCTTCGAGGACAGCCCACGGGACTCGCAAAACTCCCGTTGCGACAGCCCCGAGCGCTCGAAGTCCGCCATGATGCCGCTCCACTCGTCTGCGCTGCGCACCACCGGCGCACGACGGGAACCAGCCGAACCATTCAAACCTGACATGACAATTTCCTCCGATCATTGATGAATGACCGGAATTATCCCCACCCAACCCTCGCGTGAGCAACCGAATTATCAGACGTCGCCATTTACCCGCTTACGCCCCATCGCGGGTTTCCGGGAGGATCGGGTTGATCAGCGCCTCGACCCTCTCGACCGGTCGCGAACGATATACCGGAATATTCCTTTCGGTGGCACAGGAATCCGGTGCGTGCCTTTATTGTCGGCGCTTACCTGACCCATCCTGCCCCGCAACGATTTCACACGGCGGGACTCAAATCCCGAAAGGCTGGAGCTCTCACGCTTGGCGAGCCCATCGTTGACCTTTTTCGCGGGGATTTTGCCGTATTCGAGGAATTCCCGACGTCCGCGGCACGACGAGGCGTTGATGTCTTGGAGCATGATATCCGGGACACGGCGTATCAGGGGCGGTCGGCGGGACCCGCGTGCCGCCCTGTTCATGGCGGCAATGTCCGGCATCCGTTGCCTGAACCTTCGATACGGTCATGCAGAGACATCCGCACGCCTTGCCACCTTGAAGGGGCGCCAGCAATGGTCAGGTGTCGGGCTGTGCGCAGAAACTGGTCAGCTGCCCAACAGCGCCATGCTGCCTCAATCGGGAACCATGACGCATCATGACAGAATACATCGTTATTGGTACGCTGGTGCTGGATGGACTAAGATGCCCTTCAATCCCGCGAATGTTGCTTTTCGCATAGGCGAACAAGGTCGGAGCCGACAATGAACCAAACCAGTGAAGCCCAACGTCACGCACAGAAGATGGCCAAAAAGAAAGTCGCCAGGGACAAGATCATGGCGACCAAGACCGACAGGAAGGGGCTGATCATTGTCCATACCGGCAAGGGAAAGGGCAAGTCGACAGCTGCGTTTGGCATGATCATCCGGCATATCGCGCACGGAATGAAATGTGCTGTCGTTCAGTTCATCAAGGGCGGTATGGCAACCGGAGAACGTGACCTGATCGTCGAAAAATTCAGCGATCTCTGCGCGTTTCACACGATGGGCGAAGGGTTTACCTGGGAAACCCAGGACAAGATCCGTGATACGGAAATGGCCCGGGCCGCCTGGGAAAAGGCCAAGTCGCTTATTCGCGATGCGTCGAACTCAATGGTTCTGCTCGACGAAATCAACATCGCGATCCGCTATGGCTATCTCGATGTCGGGGACGTGGCCAGTTTCCTCGAGACAGAAAAACCGGAGATGACCCATGTGGTCCTTACCGGTCGCAATGCGCGGGACGAAATCATCGAAGCCGCAGATCTCGTAACAGAAATGGAGCTCGTGAAGCATCCTTTCCGGGCCGGGATCAAGGCGCAGCAGGGAATCGAATTCTGATTGTTGGTGTTGCTGTCTTCATGGTGCGCAGAGAACCTGCGGGTCAGGGCGTGCGGAATCTGCCGTTGTCGACCTGCTTGTCCTGGCAGTGGCCAAAAATGCCAGCTGTGCCAGGCCGGGTAACAATCTGCGGTTGCACAAGGATCCTCGACCCGGCAGTCAGTCAGGCTTGAAAACTGTACGGCAAGGAGGATCCGAGGCGGTGTTCCATGCTGCAAAATGAACGAAGATCATGCAACACGTCCGTGAGCCACTACCGATCGACCAGCCAATGAGTCGAGCTTGCTGAGCGGTCGGAAGACGAGTTTGAACCCGACCTCTGTGAATTACGTCATGCCCAGGTCATTCGTCGCGACATTCTACAGGTTCGTCCGTTTCTTCGACCCGGCGGCTGTCTGCGAATCCATCCGGCGCTCAACGGCAGAAGCGGGGACAAGGGGAACCGTGCTGATTGCCGAAGAGGGAATCAACGGAACCATATCAGGCAGCCGCGACGCAATCGATCGGGTCCTTTTGGCCATTCGTTCTCTGCCTGGATGTGCGGGGATCAGGCACAGGGAGAGCTTCGCGGAAGAAGATCCGTTTCGGAGGATGAAAGTCAGGCTTAAGCGTGAAATCGTGACGATGGGCCGGCCGGACGTGGAGCCGCTCGCGGCGACGGGCCAGCGGGTCTCTCCTTGCGACTGGAACGAGGTCATCGAAGACGACAGCGTGGTCATTGTCGACACACGGAACAGCTACGAGGTGGAGGTCGGGACCTTCCCCGGGGCGATCAATCCGGGGATCGAGAGCTTCAGCGAGTTCCCGGCGTGGTGGAAGGCCAATCGGGACCGTTTCGAAGGCAAACGTATCGCGATGTTCTGTACCGGTGGAATCCGGTGCGAAAAGTCAACCAGCCTTGTCCTGGACGACGGCTTTGGCGATGTCTGCCAGCTCGATGGGGGCATTCTCGGCTATCTTGAGGCAACCCCTCCCGAAAAGAACCTCTGGCGTGGCGAGTGTTTCGTTTTCGATCACCGCGTATCCGTAGGTCCCGGATTGGAATGCGGGTCCTACGAGCTCTGTTTTTCCTGTCGTCGCCCGTTGTCGGCGGCAGAGCGTGCAAGCCCCCACTACGAAAGAGGAGTGTCCTGTCCTTCGTGCATTGGAAGCAGCAACAGCGTGCGCGTTCGCGGGCTCAGGGAACGCCAGCGCCAGGCCGAACTCGCACAGGCTCGAGGGTACGCCCACTTCGGGTCCGAATCGCAGCCCGGGCGATTGTCCGGGAAGGATTAGGCAGGAACTGTCGGAAACGCTTCCGCACACATGCAAAGGCGGCCGTCAGGACCGCGTATCCACAGGGAAAGCCGGTCTGAATCCTCTCGCGCGCATGCTTCCACGGTTTCGTTGTGCGTCACCGGCGATGTCGCCCTGAACCGAAAACTTGAAAGATTGCCCAGGGCCTCTTCGGCAAAACGCGTCAGCAGGAGCGCGAGCAGGGGTCCGTGAACGACAAGGCCGGGATAGCCTTCATGAGATTTGGCAAAATCAGGATCGTAGTGAATGCGGTGCCCGTTGAACGTGATTGCCGAATAACGGAACAACATGACGGTCGAAAACCGGTGAGGCCTCGAAAGGGTCTCGTCGGTGGGCGCCGGATCCGGTTCCCGGCGTTGCCGCATTCTCTCCGCCCTGTAGATCAGGTCCTGCGTCTCGACAATGCACTTGCGTCCGTTCTGACGGATTTCGTGCCTCAGCGTCACGATGGCGAACGCACCGGACCTGCCGGTCTTGTTTTCGCACCGGGTTACGGTTGAGGATTTTGCTGCCTCGAGGCCGATGATGGCGGGCGCATACCAGTGGACGGTTCCGCCGGCCCACATCCGGTGCGGGAATCCGGTGTCAGGAATGAGTCCTCCGGTACGTGGATGTCCGTCCCGTCCGAGCCCCTTTTTCGGTACACAGTCCCAGAAATAGATATGATGCCAGAATGGCGGCAGATGCATCCCCTCCTCAGGGGCCTCGCCACCGGCCCCAAGCGTTGCATGCATGGCATTTGCGCGGGCGGGATCGATGACATCGCGCACAAGACGTGCAGGTCCGGATTCCGATTCCATTGCATACAACTCCCCGGTTCCCCGTGATTCAACCGGCAGAACGCGAGTATGATACTATCGGCTATCGCTCGGAACTGCATCTCCGTATGACCGGGCAGGGCAGGGTGCCGACGCACCCGTCCCAGCCTTCCCGATCCTCAATTCAAGAGCCAGGACATGACGGGACGTGGCATCGTGACCGGTCCGCCGATGCAAGCGACATTTGACGTTGAGAGGGTACAATACCCGGTTTAGACTGCGTCGCCCGGGGGCTTGCTGCGAACCGTCCCCGCTAGTGTTTCACGGGAAGGACACGACACCCGCCTCGACTTGCACGACCGAATGCGCGTTTTCGTCCCCTGGCATGGGATTCGAGCCATGGGCAGCGGGAATCGGGCGTTTCGAGCAATGCGAGATCTGGCATGCAGGAAGACTCCGATGACGCGTTCCAAAGATACCGCCCTGATCATGATCGATATCCAGAACGACTTTTGCCCCGGAGGCGCACTCGCAGTCCCAGACGGCGCATCCATCATCGAACGGGTGAACACGCTGCAGGAAAAATTTCCGCTCCGCGTGCTGACACAGGACTGGCATCCGCCAGACCACGCATCCTTTGCCTCGAATCACGCCCCCGCGGAGCCGTTTTCGGTCATCGAAATGCCGTATGGCCCCCAGGTTCTCTGGCCCGATCATTGCGTCGCAGGCTCGGACGGCGCGCACTTTCATCCGAACCTGAATACCGACGGGGCGGACCTCGTCATCCGCAAGGGGTTTCGTCGTACGATCGACAGCTATTCCGCGTTCTTCGAGAACGATCACGAGACCAGGACCGGATTGGAAGGCTATCTCCGGGAACGGGGAGTCTCGCGCCTGGTACTTGTCGGCCTTGCGTTCGACTATTGCGTTCGGTTTTCGGCCGTCGATGCCGCCGGACTGGGATTTGACGTCACCGTCATGGAGGCGGCCTGCCGCGCGATCGATCTCGACGGTTCACTCGACGAGGCACGCACGGACATGGAGTCGCACGGGGTCAGGATCATTCCCTGACCCATAGACCGGATTCCTGTCACACGGCTCGCAACGGCAGTCAGTTTCTACATGGAAGTTTGATTCATGGTCGACATCGCAGCACGAGTCCACAATCACAAGTGGAAGATCGATCCGATCGTCAGGTCCCTGATCGACACGGACTTCTACAAGCTGCTCATGTGCCAGTTCGTGTTCAGGCGGTACCCCGAGACCAGGGTGACCTACAAACTGATCAACAGGTCAACATCATTGCCCCTGGCCGATCTCGTTGACGAGGGGGAACTCAGGGAACAGCTCGATCACATTCGCTCTCTGTCGCTCTCCCGCGGCGAAAGCACCTGGCTCCGGGGCAACACCTTTTACGGAAAGAGGCAGATGTTCAGCCACGCCTTTCTCGAGTGGTTCGAGCATTTGAAACTGCCCGCGTACAGTCTCGAGAAGCGGGGCGACCAATACGAATTGACCTTTGAAGGCCGCTGGCCGGAGGCCATGCTTTGGGAGATCAAGGCCCTTTCCGTCATCATGGAACTGCGTTCCCGTGCGGTGCTCGAACTCCTCGGCAAGTTCGAACTGCAAGTACTTTACGCCCGCGCCATGACCAAGATCTGGGAAAAGATCGACCGATTGCGCCTGATCGAACCCCTTGCGGTGGCTGATTTCGGAACCAGGAGGCGCCATTCCTTCCTCTGGCAGGACTGGTGCGTCCAGGCCATGATGGAAGGGCTGGGCGACAAGTTTTCGGGGACGTCAAACTGCCTGATCGCCATGCGGCGTGAAGTCGAGGCCATTGGGACGAACGCCCATGAAATCCCCATGGTCTATGCCGCGCTTGCCGAGACGGACACCGAACTTGAACAAGCTCCCTATGCCGTGCTGTCCGACTGGCAGCAGGAGCATGACGGAAACCTGCTCATCATGCTCCCGGACACCTTCGGGAGCGAAGGATTCTTCAAGAATGCCCCTGGGTGGGCGGCAATGTGGAGAGGTGTCCGCGTGGACAGCGGGTTACCCGAAATCGGCGCCGAAAGAGCATTGCGATGGTGGCACGAGCACGGCGAGGACCCTGCCGAGAAGCTGATCATATTTTCGGATGGCCTGGATGTTGACGACATCGAACGACTGGCGCGCGGGTTTTCGCAGCGTACCAACGTGGCGTTCGGTTGGGGCACGCTGTTGACCAACGATTTCAGGGGGCTGGTTTCCGACGGTGCCCTGGACCCGTTCTCCCTTGTGTGCAAGCTCGTCCAGGTCGAAGGGAGGCCCACGGTCAAGTTGAGCGATGATGCGAACAAGGCCGTGGGGCAGGACCGGGAGGTCTCGAGGTACCGAAGCGTTTTTGGCGCAACGCCGTCCCGGTACCGCGAAATCATTGTCTGAAGACACCGGCGACCCGGGCCGGCGAATCAGGCCATGTACTGGCCGCCGTTGGCTGACAGTGTCGATCCGGTGATGAATGCGGCCTCGTCGGATGCGAGAAATACAACGCAGCGTGCAATCTCGTCAGCTTCGCCCAGCCGCCCGACCGGAATCTGGGCGATAATGGCGTCCCGGATCTTCTCGGAAACAGCCATGACCATTTCGGTAGCGATGTAACCCGGGCAGATTGCGTTCACGGTGATTCCCTTGAATGCACCTTCCTGGGCCAGTGCCTTGGTAAAGCCGATGTCTCCCGCCTTGGCCGCCGAATAGTTGGCCTGGCCCATCTGGCCCTTTTGGCCATTTACGGACGAAATGTTGATGACGCGGCCAAACCCACGGCTGCGCATGCCACCCCAGACCGGATGGGTCATGTTGAACAACCCCGAGAGATTGGTGTCGATGACCGCATTCCAGGATTCCGGGGTCATTTTGTGGAACATGCTGTCCCTGGCGATTCCGGCGTTGTTGACCAGGACCTCCACCGGTCCCAGGTCGCCTTCGACCCGGCCGATCCCCTCGACGCAGGCGTCGTAGTCGGCGACTGACCACTTGTAGGCAGCAATTCCGGTCTCGGCCGTGAACGCCGCTGCCGCCTCTTCGTTCCCCGCGTAACTGGCAGCAACGGAATAACCGTTATCCCGCAGCGCGATGGATATTGCCTTGCCGATTCCCCGGGTTCCCCCCGTTACGAGCGCGACTCTTCCCACCGTTTGTCTCCTTTCCAATCAAGTGTTCGGGCCATGTTCGGTTGACGGCGATTCGTCAGTCCCGTTCGACGCACATGGCAACACCCATGCCTCCGCCGATGCAAAGCGTCGCAAGTCCACGATGGGCGCCGCGCCGCTTCATCTCGAACAGCAACGTGTTCAGAATACGGCACCCGGATGCACCGATCGGGTGGCCGATCGCGATGGCACCGCCATTGACATTGACGATGTCCGGATCCCATCCCATGTCCTTGTTGACCGCACAGGCCTGGGCGGCAAAGGCTTCGTTCGCTTCCACGAGATCAAGCTGATCGACCGACCAGCCTGCCTTTTCGAGGGCCTTCCTGGATGCACCGATGGGACCGACCCCCATGATGCTGGGGTCAAGGCCGACGGTGGCGTATGACACGATGCGCGCGAGAGGTTCGATGTTCCGGCGCTCGGCATCCTCTGCACGCATGAGAAGGACCGCGGCTGCACCATCGTTGATGCCGGAAGCATTTCCCGCGGTCACGGACCCGTCACGCGAGAACGCCGGCCTCAGTTTCTGAAGGGATTCGACATTTGCGCCCTTGCGGATGTACTCGTCGGAATCGACGACGACATCACCCTTTCGGTGGCGGACGGTCACCGGCGTGATCTCATCGGTGAACCTGCCGGCTTCCTGGGCAGTTTCGGCCTTGTTCTGCGACCTGACGGCGAATTCATCCTGCGCGTCCCGCGAAATCTGCCATTTCTCGGCAACATTTTCGGCGGTTATCCCCATGTGATAGCCGTTGAACGCATCGAGCAGCCCGTCCTTGATCATCGAGTCCTCGAATTTCGCGGTACCCATCTTGGTACCCGACCTCAGGTGGGCAACGTGAGGACTGAGGCTCATGTTTTCCTGGCCGCCGGCAACGACGACGTCGGCATCCGCCAACTGGATATGCTGCGCGCCAATTGCAACGGACCGCAGTCCGGATCCGCAGACCTGGTTGACGGTCCAGGCGGCGCTTTCTTTTGGCAACCCGGCGTTTATGTGGGCCTGGCGGGCCGGGTTCTGACCTTGCCCGGCGGGGAGAACCTGTCCAAGAATCGTCTCGGATATTTCGCCCTTGTCGACTCCCGCTCTCTCGACCACGGCTTCGATCGCGACCGTTCCGAGATCGTGGGCAGGGGTACTTGCGAAACTGCCATTGAAACTGCCCACGGCAGTTCGCGCTGCAGATGCAATCACGACATTCGTCATTCTGTTTCCTCTTTTGCTGGTCAGGATTCGATTCTGGACAGGTTCTTACATCAACTGTCGTCCGGCCATAACCGGGAAACGCAAGCGAACGGTGCAATTCCGATCAGGGATTCTGCCAGATATGCCGAGCGTACCGACCTGTCCGGAGTGAACACCGGCATGTGCTGCCTGAACCGGGAGCGACCTCTCCGGGTGCGGGGCCTGACTTATCCTCGGACCATTCGCCGGAATTTTCGGAACGGGCAACCGCGCCGTGGCAACTCTACCCCCCCGAACCCTCGAGTCGACCCTGCACTCACGAGGAAGGTTGCATGTCGATGATCGCCTGAACGATGGCCCGCGCACTTTCTGAGTTCCAGTCCGCATCACCGGACAGTCGTGCGATGACTGCCCCCGACCGGTCCAGGATGAGCGTCGTCGGAATTCCGAATACGCCAAAGCTGCCCGCGACATCCATGCCCGGATCCCGAAGTATGGGGAGACCTGACACCTCGATGTCCTCGAAAAACGCCAGGATATCTTCCACCGAATTCTTGCCGGTCGCAACCGGAAGGACCGCGAATTCCTGGCCCGGGAAAGAGGCGGCGAGGGAATCGAGTGACGGCATCTCCTTGCGGCAGGGTGCGCACCACGTGGCCCAGAAGTTGATCAGGACCGGTCGGTCGGCCAACAGCGTCGCAAACCGGATTTCATTTCCGTTTTCGTCGAGCACGATCTTGTCGCCGAGGTCGGAAGGGGAGGCCGTGTTGCCGGTAAAGACCAGTTTTCTCATGTCGCCGGAACGCAATGACTCCAGGTGCGAGAGATCCCCCTCGTTGGCGGTCGCCTGATTTGCGCCGATTGCGATCGCGGTATATAGCAGGGCCGCCGTGAATGCCGTGACGATGTTCATGCAATCGACCTTTCCTGAATTCGGGTGTGCCAATGCCAGATTGTCCCGCTTCAAACGCCATGTGGGGCGGACGGTTTCGAACCAACCCGGATGCGCTGATGGAAGAAATCAACGCGTCGGTCGCGTTCGACCGTCGCCTGGCACGACAGGATATCGTCGCATCGAGGGCGCATGCGGCCATGCTGGCCGCGACCGGGATCATCGACAATAAGGATGCCGAGGCGATCAGGGAAGGGCTGCTCACGGTAATGTCAGAAATCGAAAGCGGCACTTTCGATTTCTCGGCTGCGCTCGAGGACATCCACATGAACGTGGAAGCGCGACTGGGTGAACTCATCGGCGAAGCTGCAGGACGACTGCATACGGCGCGCTCACGGAACGATCAGGTTGCCACCGATTTCCGCATGTGGGTGCGGGACGCGATCGACATGCAAACGGCGGCTCTCCATGACCTGGTCGAGTCTCT
Source organism: Paracoccaceae bacterium (assembly GCA_963664045.2). Taxonomy (GTDB): domain Bacteria; phylum Pseudomonadota; class Alphaproteobacteria; order Rhodobacterales; family Rhodobacteraceae; genus JAPPHA01. The sequence goes on from CAXXGT010000015.1 coordinate 98,107, forward strand.
CCTGGAACAGGCGGAAGCAGGCGCCGAATGGACGATGCCGGGCTTTACGCATTTGCAGGCGGCACAGCCCGTGACCTGGGGGCATCACCTGATGGCATACGTCGAGATGCTGGCCCGGGATCTCGGGCGCCTTGATGATGCGCGGCGGCGTCTGAACGAATGTCCGCTTGGTGCGGCCGCGCTTGCCGGGACCTCTTTCCCCATCGATCGCGACATGACGGCCGACGCTCTCGGGTTTGACACCCCCGCGGCAAATTCAATGGACACGGTCAGCGACCGCGACTTCGCGTTGGAATTCCTGTCTTCGGTCTCGATTTGCGCCATGCACTTGAGCAGGCTGGCCGAAGAGATCGTCATCTGGGCGTCGCCGGGATACGGTTTTGTCATCCTGTCCGACAGGTTTTCGACCGGATCGTCGATCATGCCGCAGAAACGCAACCCCGACGCAGCCGAACTGGTCAGGGCGAAGACCGGCCGCATCACGGGCGCGTTTGTCGCCCTGTCGATGGTCATGAAAGGCCTTCCGCTGGCCTATTCGAAAGACATGCAGGAAGACAAGGAACAGGTTTTCGACGCTGCGGACAGCCTGATGCTGGCGACCACCGCGACCGCCGCCATGGTCTCGACCATGAAACCGGACCGCGAGAGAATGCGGGAGATGGCGATCCGGGGATTTCCGACCGCAACCGATCTTGCGGACTGGCTCGTCCGCGAACTCGGTGTGGCGTTTCGGGACGCCCACCACATGACGGGGCGGCTCGTCAGGCTGGCGGAAGACCGGGAATGCGCGCTGGACGAGCTTTCGCTTGAAGACATCCGGGAAATTTGCGGCCAGGATGTGAACAAGGATGTCTTTTCAGCCTTGTCGGTCGAGGAGTCAGTCGCAAGTCGGCGGAGTTATGGTGGAACCGCGCCCGAACGTGTCCGGGAGCAGGTTCTGCGATGGCGCGAGCAGGTGGCCTCGATGAGAGAACGGAGGAGATGATGCGTCGTGCCTGCATTGCGATCGGTCTTGTCCTGCTGCTTTTCGGCACCGTGTCGTGCGGGCGGAAGGCACCCTTGCTGCCCGTTCCCGACGATTTGGGGGGAAGCAGGGCGGCGGCGTACTCCGGCCAGAGAGCCGGCAATTGAGCAATTGATTCTCTCCCGGTTTCGGCAAACACCCGGGAAGGCCGCACCGGCCTGGTGACCGGTTGCCGAGCCGGCGATTGCAAGGGGGTTGGTGTGATCGACGAATTCCAGTATCGGGACGGGATCCTCCACGCCGAAGATGTTCCGATTCCGGAGATTGCGAAGGCGGTCGGCACTCCCTTCTATCTCTACTCGTCCAGGACGTTCGCGGCGAACCTCGAGGCGTTCCAGTCGGCGCTCTCCGGCATCGATCATCTGGTGTGCTATTCGGTCAAGGCGAACTCGAACGTCGCGGTATTGCGGCTTCTGGGGAATCTCGGTGCGGGCATGGACGTGGTATCGGGCGGCGAGTACGTGCGGGCCAGGGCTGCCGGGATTCCCGGCGATCGCATCGTTTTCTCAGGCGTGGGAAAGACACGCGACGAAATGGCTGCCGCGCTCAGGGGGGGAATTCGTCATTTCAATGTCGAATCCGAACCCGAACTCAGGTTGCTTTCCGAGGTTGCCGGGAGCCTCGGAACCGTAGCCCCGATCGCAATCCGGATCAATCCGGATGTCGATCCGGGCACGCACGAAAAGATCTCCACGGGCAAGTCAGGTGACAAATTCGGAATACCGGTTTCGCGGGTTCGGGACGCCTACCGGGAGGCCGGGCAACTACCCGGCGTCAGGGTCGTGGGGATCGACGTCCATATCGGCTCCCAGGTCATGGACCTTTCTCCCTTTCGTCGCGTATTCCGGCTTCTCGCTGACCTGACTCGGGTCCTGCGCGATGACGGCCACGATATTAGGCGTATCGATGCCGGGGGCGGACTCGGGATCAATTACCGTCCGGCGGAAGAGCCGGCGCCGTCTCCAGGCGAATACTGTGCCCTGCTTGCTGACACCCTCGGTCACCTCGGGGTCGAGGTTGACGTCGAACCTGGCAGATTCATTGCCGGCAACGCCGGAATCATGGTCAGTTCCGTTCTCTACCGCAAGACGGGAGAAGCCCGGGATATCCTGGTTCTCGACAGTGCCATGAACGATCTTCTTCGCCCTGCGATGTATGGTGCCCATCACGAGATCGAACCCGTCATTGCGTCCGCCGAAAACGCCCGCACCATGGCCGTCGACATCGTCGGTCCGATCTGCGAGAGTGGAGACACGTTTGCACGCGGGCGGGACTTGCCACAGCTGTCCGATGGTGACCTGCTGGTGTTTCGGTCGACCGGTGCCTATGGTGCCGTCATGGCGTCCGGGTACAACACGCGTCCACTCATACCCGAGGTTTTGGTGAACGGAGAGAGATATTTCGTGATCCGGGCACGCATCCCGGTTGAAGATTTGATCAATAGGGATATTGTTCCCGAATGGTTGACGGCGTCATGAACGACGCCGGGGACATTGGAAATGAGAAGGCGCCGGCTGCGGCGGAATAACCCGTGCCCATGAACAGACAGGCCGAGGACGTTCGATCAAGAGCCCTCGACGCGTTGCGCCGACCGATCAGACTCACATTTGCCGCCATGCTGCTCGAACAGGTGCTGAGGGCGTTCTGGCCATTGGCAAGCCTGGGCCTGGCTGGTCTTGCGGCCTGGCGATGGGGAGTCGCGGCGACCATCCCGCCTGGCGCCATGCCGGTGGTCGTGTCCGTCTTTCTTCTGGTCATGGTGTTCCTGTTCTGGCGAGGACTGCGGAGGGTAACTTGGCCCGATGTCAACTCCGTGACCGGCCGACTTGACAACTCGGTTTCCGGGCAACCCATCGCGACTCTGAAGGACCGGATTGCACTCGGGCAGGGTCAGCCGGAAGCAGAGGAACTCTGGGCGATCCACATGGAGGATATGGCCGAACGCAGCCGGAATGTCAGTGTGGCGGGTCCGGATATGCGTCTGGCCCGGTTTGATCCGTTGGGCCTGCGCCTTGTTGCGCTCCTGGCATTTTCCTCTGCGCTCCTGTTTGCAGGGGGCAACGAGCCTGAATGGGTTTCAGCCGAACCTGGCACGGAGCCGGAGGTTGCAATTCCGGTGTTTGAAGGATGGGCGGAACCACCGATTTATACGGGCCGGCCAACAGTCTACCTCGGTAATCACGAGGGCGAGGATGAGCTGCACCTTCCGGTCGGAACCGTACTGACGCTCAGGGTATACGGTTCGTCAGGCGACCTCGCGCTGTCAGAAGGCATCTCGGGGGAAGCGGTCGCGCAGCAACCCGGCACTTCGGACGGTACCTGGCAGAGGCAGCTGGTTGTCCAGCGAAGCGGAACGGTCGAGCTTGCTTCGGCCGATCGGGAGATCTGGAGCAGGTCCTTCACGATAATCCCGGATGAGCCGCCGTTCATTGAATTGCAGGGCAGAATCGAAACCACTGTCAATGGCGGCATGTCGCTGAGATTTCGCGCGGGAGACGATTACGGGGTTACCTCCGGCCGGGCCAGGATCGCGCTGGACCCGGAACGTATCGAGCGGCAATTCGGATTGGCTGTCGATCCTGAACCACGCGACGAACTGGCACTGGATCTGCCGTTGCCATTCTTCGGAGGAACAGACGAATTCGAAGAAGAACTGACCGAAAACCTGGCGGAACATCCGTTCGCCGGATTGCCGGTCACGGTTACGCTCGAGGTCAGCGACGCGGCAGGGAATACCGGCACGACCGAACCGTACCGGACCAGGATGCCGAGCAGGCGTTTCTTCAACAATGTTGCCGCAAGCCTGGCTGAACAAAAGCAGGACCTGGGCTGGTCGCGTGTAAACGCTCCCCGGGTGTCGCGGATACTTCGGGCGTTAACCTATCGGCCGACAGAGCTCTTTGATGATGCGTCGACGTATCTGCTTACGCGAACCGCGCTCAGGCGGCTCGACCGCGGCCGGTCGGCGCCTGTTGGATTGACGCATGAGGCGCGGGACGAAGTTGCATCGATTCTCTGGCGGACCGCTCTCTTGATCGAAGACGGCGACCTTTCAAATGCGCGTGAGCGACTGGAGCGGGCTCGCGACAGACTGGCGGCAGCGATCGAACAGGGCGCATCACAAAGTGAAATTGCCGAACTGATGCAGGAACTGCGTAACGCCTTGAACGATTACCTCAGGGAATTGGCCGAAAACGCGCTCGAGAACGCCGACCGGGAGTTTGCAGACCGTCCTCAGGGCGAGATGATCACCAGTGACGACTTGCATGAAATGCTTGACCGCCTCCAGGAGCTGATGGAGCAGGGGAGAATGGCCGAGGCCCAGGAGTTGCTGCGCCAGTTGCAGGGACTTATGGAAAACATGCAGGCGTCACTCGAAAGTGGCGTCATGCGCCCGGGGTCGGGAGGAGACCCAACCCTCGACGGGTTACGGGACACGCTCCAGCAACAGCAAGGCCTCGCGGATGATACGTTTCGCCAGCTGCAGGGGAATCCGGGGCCTGGAACGATCGGGCCGGAGGGTTTGCGGCCGCCGCCGGACGGCATGTCTTCCAGGCAGGACGGCGGCGACCCTGACGGTGGAACCGGATTGAGCGGACCACCGGGCACCGGCAGCCAGCTGTCGGAACAGGATCTCGCGGCAAGGCAGGAAGCGTTACGCCAAATGTTGGCCCGGCAACGGCAGAACCTGCCGTTCGATGACGGTGCTGCCGGCGGTGCTCCACTCGAGGAAGCGGAGGACGCGATGTCGAGCGCGAGGGAAAACCTCGAACGAGGCGACAACAACAGGGCGCTGGACGACCAGGCACGGGCAATGGAGGCGCTTCGCCAGGGGTTGCGCGAGATCCAGGAAGCCCGACGCAGCCGCGCCCAGGGCGAAACCGCCGGCGACAACGGGGGTCAGCAGGACGGCGGGGACTTCCGGGCCAGGGATCCCCTGGGGCGCCAGACGGGGGCTGACGGTTCAGCCGTGTCAGGAGGAAGGGCATTGCCTGATGGTGAATACTATGACCGGTCGCGCGAGGTTCTTGAAGAAATCCGGCGCCGTTCGAACGATCGGACCCGGCCGGAGTCCGAACTTGATTACCTTCGCCGCCTGCTCAACCGATACTGAGCTGTCATTCGAACCCGGCGATGATCGAGCGAAGACGATCGATCCCGAAACCCGTCACTGCTGATGTCGGGACGATTTCGGGGAAGGCTGCCGGATGACGTTCGAGTACCTGGGCGGTCCTTTCGAAAGCGGACTCCTGTCCCTCCTGAGTGACCTTGTCGGTCTTGGTCAGGACGACCTGGAACGTCACCGCCGTTCGGTCGAGGAGGTCCATGATCTCGATGTCCGGGGGTTTGGGACCATGGCGGGCGTCGATCAACAGGAATACGCGGCGAAGGGATGCCCGCCCGGCGAGGTAGGTCCTGAGCAGGCTCTGCCATTTCTTCACCGAGCGAAGAGGTGCCTGCGCGAATCCGTATCCGGGCACGTCGACAAGGTAGTGCCTGTCCCCGAGGGAAAAAAAGTTGATCTGCTGGGTTCGACCCGGCGTGCCCGATATCCGTGCGAGCGACTTTCTCGAGGTCAACGCATTGACAAGACGTGATTTTCCGACATTCGAACGGCCGGAAAAACAAACCTCGATCCTGTCGGGAGAGGGAAAGCCGTCGTGGTCAGCCGCACCGGTCAAGAATGTCGCCGGTCCTGAAAACAGCCGTACTCCTCGTTCACGTTCTTCCCCGGCGGGTTCGGATGCGAGCCTGAACCGCATATCCGGATCAGCCATTATCCGGCGATCGTGACCGTATCGCCGACGGACACGTTCCCTGCCCTGGTGACCCTGGCATAGATTCCGAAATCCTTGTGCCCCCAGTTGTGCTCGAGCAGGTCCAGCGTGGCGAGGTTTCTTTGCCCGGTCTCGGGATCGGCGGCGGTCGCTTCGCATCGCTGGATGGTATCGACGACATCAAGTTCGACCTTCCCGATCCTGATCGATCTGCCGACCCAGTCAAACTCTTCCCGGGGCGCGAATCCCTCAATCCATATGTTTCCGCGCCAACGGTGCAGCGAGATGTCCTGCCCGGCGATTTCGGAAAGCTCCGACAGCGAGTTGCGCGAATTGACGGAAACCGAGGGGAACTCGGTATCGGTCAGGCCGCGGTTGCCCGCCCGATAGATCCCGACCGGCTGTGCGCGGCCATTCGGCACCAGCGGCCTGATCCAGTCCACCAGTCGTTTCCCGTCAAGTTCGTCATCGGGATCGATGTCCAGTTTCCCCAGTTCGCGATGGCTGAGCGCGACCCGGCCGCTCGAGACGTCCACCGAGGCTTCGATCGCGGCAAGTCCCGGTGTTCTCGCGGTCACGGTAAAATTCTGGACGGGCCGCCAGCCCCTTGTTTCGCGGCAAATTCCCGATGCTTCGTGGACGATGGCCCAGGTTCGGTCCCAAGGCATCGTCCGGTCTTCCTCTAGTCGCACAGACCGGAGCAGTTCGCGCCCAATGGACTTGATGGGATGACGAATGAGCTCCGTGACCGTTCCGGTCATCACGAGACCGGGCCCTGTTTCTTCGCCTTTTTGCGCCGGAATCCCGCGATGATGTTGCCGAAAACGTCCGGTTTGACGCCCTGGCTTCGCATGATGGCGTATTGCTGGACAAAGGTGATGATGTTGTTGGCAACCCAGTAAATGACCAGCCCGCTGGCAAAGCTGCCAAGCAGGAACATGAACATCCACGGCATCCACGCGAAGACCATCGCCTGGGTCTTGTCGGTCGGCGCGGGGTTGAGTTTCTGCTGCATCCACATGCTGACCCCCATCAATACCGGAAAAACACCGATCGACAGGAGGTAGAAAATGCTCTCGGGTCCCGGCGTTCCCCACGGCAACAACCCGAACAGGTTGAGAATCGATGTCGGGTCTGGAGCGGACAGGTCGTCGATCCAGCCGATGAACGGTGCATGCCGGATTTCGATCGTGACGAACAGCACCTTGTAGAGGGAGAAAAATATCGGAATCTGTGGCAGGATCGGCAGGCAGCCGGAAGCCGGATTGACCTTCCTGTCCCGATACAGCGTCATCATTTCCTTCTGCATCTTCTGCCGGTCGTCCCCGACGCGCTCCTTGATCTTTTCCATTTCGGGCTGGAGTTCCTTCATCCGCGCGAGCGAGACGTAGGACTTGTAGGCCAGCGGGAACAGGAGCGCCTTGATGACGAACGTCAGGCAGATGATCGACCATCCCATGTTGCCGACGATTCCGTTCAGCCAGAGCAACAACTGGAAAATCGGTTTGGTCAGGAAAAAGAACCACCCCCAGTCAATGGAATCGATGAACTGGTTGATTCCAAGATCCCGCTCATACGAGATAATCGTGGTGTATTCCTTGGCCCCGGCGAACAGCATCGTCGTCGTCCGGGCTGTCGTGCCCGCCGGGATTTCCTGTGCCGGCAATCGCATGTCGGTCTGGTAGGTATCGGTTCTGGCGGTGTATTTCGAAACGGAGGTGAATGACTGGCCCGGTTGCGGGATCAGCGTTGTCATCCAGTACTTGTCGGTGAATCCGACCCACCCGTTTTCTTCGACGGCGATGCTTTCGACCGCGGCCGCCTCGCGACGGTCGATTTCCTGGTCAGGCATGTCGTCATAGTCGATTTCCTGGATCGTTCCATCAGACGACCGCACGACACCTTCATGCAGGATATAGAATCCGATGACATCGGGCTCTCCGTGGCGGGCGACGATTCCGTACGGCGCCAGGCGAACTGCACTGTTCCCGCTGTTCTCCACCGATTGCGTGATCGTGAACAGGTAGTTCTCGTCAACCGAGATCTGGCGACGGAAGACGAGCCCTCGACCGTTGTCCCAGCGAAGAGTTATCGGGGTTGATTCGCTCAAGCTGGTGCCGGACTCGATCTCCCAGCGCGTATTCGCCCCGGGAACGTCCTCGAATTCAAGGTCGCCTCCGGGGGACCAGCCGTAGAGGACGTAGTAGGGGTCAACGCTGTTGGCCGGGCTCAACAGGACGACCTTTTCGGAGGGGTCGTTGAGACGCACATTGTAGTCGCTGAGTGCGAGATCGTCGATCCTGCCGCCGACGATGGACATCGATCCGTTCAGGCGCCCGGTCCGGATCGGGATCCGGGCGGCCTGGTCCGTATCGGGAGCGGCAACGGCGCCGGGTAGCGTATCGTTCGCGGGCGGGGCCGTTGCCGTTCCTGCGCCGGTTTCGGTCGATCCTGCCGGCGCGTCGGTTACCTGCTGATCGGGTTCGGGCTCGGGCTCGAAAGGCTCGGGGGGGAAGAGCAGGAACCAGGCAAAAATGACCAGGAAACTGAGCGCCGTCGCGAGGAGAAGGTTCTTGTTGTTGTCCTGCATGGCCCATGCTGCCCAATGTCCTGTCAACCCGGAGGGTTCAATAGAATCAACCCTGAAAGGTCAAGGTGCAGTACAAGCAAAATGCCGTCATCGGCCAATTCCCGTGATTGTCGAAATGATCTGGCTGTCAGGGGCGCCCAAGGATGGAACGATGGCGGATGAACTGAAACGCGGCGGCGCAACGTTGGATTTCCGGTCGACAGAAACAGGCCGTCCTAGCGGGAGGCCTGTTCGAAGCTGCGTACCCAATGGTCGGATGGTTGCCGCGTTCATGCTCCGAGCGCATCGTCAACACGACTTCCATCGCTCCGCCGCGCGCCTCAGAAGGGGGCCACGCAGTTGCCGTTCTCAGGAGAAAAGGTGGAACGACCGTGCCGCTTGCATGGCATACAGGCACAAAATTCGTCCCCGAGATGGTGCGCCCGCAGCAGGAACCGCGCGTGGCTGCCCTGTCTCGATTCGATTGTGACGAGGGCATCGGCCTCGCGCCTGTCACCGTCTGGTAGACTCTCGATGGCATCGGCCGCCCTGCTCCCTGGTGTGCCGGCCGACCTGAAGCGTCTGCCCTGCCAGCGATGAGATTGTCCTGCACTCCGGCGGTTTGGCCTGTTGACCTGATCAAACCATCGGTCGATAACCCGTCACCGGCAGAGACAGTCAGGAACCGTAGCATGGGAAATCCCGATTTTACTCCGCGTGTGTTTTCCGGAATTCAGCCAAGTGGCAATCTGACTCTCGGGAACTACCTCGGCGCGGTGAAACGATTTGTCGAAATGCAGGACGACGGGATCGAAACCGTCTATTGCATGGTGGACCTGCACGCGATCACCGTTTGGCAGAAGCCGGCCGAGCTTGCGCACAACACGCGGGAACTGGCTGCGGCGTTCATGGCTTGCGGCCTGGATCCCGAACGATCGATTCTGTTCAACCAGAGCCAGGTGTCGGCCCATGCTGAACTCGGCTGGATCTTCAATTGCGTCGCCCGTCTTGGCTGGATGAACCGGATGACGCAATTCAAGGACAAGGCGGGCAAGAACGCCGAAAGGGTAAGCCTCGGACTCTTTGCTTATCCGTCCCTGATGGCGGCAGATATTCTCGTATACCACGCGACGCATGTCCCGGTCGGAGAAGATCAGAAGCAGCACGTTGAACTCGCGCGCGACATTGCTGCGAAATTCAACCATGATTTTGAGGTCGCGTTCTTTCCCGAGCCGGAACCGGTGATCGAAGGTTCGGCGACCCGGATCATGAGTCTCAGGGATGGAAGTCGAAAAATGTCGAAGTCGGACCCGTCCGACATGAGCCGCATCAATCTCACCGATGGCCCGGACACGATCAGCCGGAAAATCCGCAAAGCCAGGACAGACCCGTTTCCGCTTCCGGAAACTCCTGGAGAGCTGGACGGTCGGCCGGAAGCGGGGAACCTCGTTCGAATCTACGCCTCACTGGCGAACATGACGGAGTCGGAAGTGCTTCGGCAGTTTGCCGGAAAACCGTTTTCCGAGTTCAAGCCCGCATTGGCTGAACTGGCGGTCTCACGCCTGCGCCCGATTTCGGAAGCCATGGGCCGGATGCTTGGCGACCCGGCCGAGGTTGACCGGGTCCTGGCCGAAGGCGGCGACCGGGCTGCTGCCATCGCCGACCCGATCCTCGACCGGACATTTGAAATCTTGGGGATGATACGGAGTCGTTTTCGGAAGCGCTGACAAACTGCCGGCCCGTCCCTCCCTTGTGTTTTCCGAGTTGAGGATAGCCAAGAGACCTGACGTTGCGAGTGTCGTCTTGCAGAGTGCGCAGACGACGATGCGCAGGTTCTTTGAGTGCGGACCCTCGTTTTGATTGACGTGCAATTGACACCAGCCTCACTTCTTCCCGTGCGAATCATGTGCGGGATCATCTGGTTTTCAGGCGGATTGTCCGGCCTGGCAGATTCTTGTCATCCGGTTTCAGGCGGTCCCGGAATCAGCGACAAGTCGGAATTCCCGTGAACCCGCGTGCTGATTCCGACCGAACCCATGCACACATTGATTTTTCTTTGCCCGACAAAACACGAATCGTCAGACATTTACTAGAAATCTTTCGAATCAGGCTATATGTTCTGGTGGGATTCGATTTCGTATTCCTGATCCGGTCACTTCGCGTTTGGGGCGGCCGGCCGGTATTTCATTGAAGATCAAGGAGGAGATCATGAGAACCCTGACAAGAGTCCTTGGGTGCGCCGCGGCGATTGCGGTGACATCGAGTGGCGTTCTGGCGCAGGAGAAGTTGCGGATCCAGACGCATTTTGGTGCGGAGACCACGCCCGGGAAGCTGATCCAGAAGTTCATCGGCGACGTTGAGACGATGTCCGGCGGCTCGCTGGAGATCCAGATGCACTACTCGTCCGAGGTGGTTGCGCAGAACGAGGTCATGAGCGCGGCGTCCCAGGGGATCCTGGACTGCGACATGGGCGGCATCACCGGCAACGTCGGCAAGGACGCCGGCTGGCAGCTGGCGGGCGACATCATGGGCGGGTATGACACGCCGTACCAGTTCCTGACCTGGTTCTACCATGAGGGCGGCCGGGAGGTTGTGCAGGCGCACCTTTACGATCCGCAGGACATGCACGTGATCGGCTTCTGGCTGCAAGGCCACGAGTCGTTGAGTTCGACGGCGCCGCTTGCGGGCTTTGACGACCTGAAGGACTGGAAGTTCCGGTCTCCTCCGGGTCTTGAGACGGAGATCTTTTCGTCCTTCGGCGCCAAGCCGGTGGTGATGGACTTCGGCGAGGTTCCGAACGCGCTGCGCACCGGCATTGTCGATGGAGCGGACGCGTCGACCCTGAACACCAACGTTGCGCTGGGCCTGTTCGACGTTGCGAGCCATGCGACGTTCCCGGGCTTCCACTCGATGCCGGCCGAGCAGCTGTCGTGCAACAGGAATGCCTGGGCCCGGCTGTCCGCGGGCGAGCAGAAGGCGATCGAGCTGGCGCTCAAGGGCATTGCGCTTGACCTTGCCCTGACCACTGCGGTTCGCGACGGCGAAGCTGCCGTGTTCCTGACGGAACAGGGTGTCACGCTGCATGACTGGTCGACCGAGGACCGCAAGGCGTTCCGCGAGTTTGCGCAGAGCCGCTGGGCGGACTGGGGGGCCAAGTCCCCGGCGGCCCAGGCTGTTCTCGACAGCCATCTCGCCTACATGAAGAAGATCGGTCTGGTGAACTGATCCTCCCCGTGGCCGGGCCTCTTGCGTGGCCCGGCCCTTTTTGTTTTCCGGTCATGGCTGTATCCTGACACTCCTGGGGAGGAGTCCATGGATCAACGCACGAGGGAGTTGGTGGAAGGCCGCGGCGTGATTGGCGGCATCCTGGCCTTCATTGCCGCGCGGCCGGACAACGAGAGGGTGACCGTGGTCGACCGTGTGGTCACGGTGATATCCCGGATGGCGATGTTCCTGATCCTGTTCGGCGTGGGGATCACCTTCTACGAGGTGTTCATGCGCTACATCTTCGCGAGCCCGACGCTCTGGGTCAACGAGATGACGCTGTGGCTCGGGGCGATGATCTACATGGTTGCGGGCGCCTACACGATGCAGCGCCGTTCGCACATCCGGATCACTGCCGTCTACGACATCGTGTCGGGCCGCACCCGCGTGGTCTTCGACTACGTGGCGCTGTTCGTTGTCGTGGTCTACGCGGTGCTGATGCTGGTTGGCGGCTACGACGTGGCCTGGGAGGCATTCATCACCTGGGAGCGGTTCGGGACGGTCTTCGACCCCCCGATTCCTGCGACGATCAAGCCGCTGGTGATCATTGTCACGCTCCTGGTTGCGGTCATGGCCCTGAACAACCTGCTGGTTGACTGGATGGGGATTGGGCGGAAGCGCGACGCGGGCGGTTCCGGTGCGGAGCGGGACCCGTGAAGAGGTCGCCGGTGCTGCCGGTCACGATCTTTGTCGTGGCCGCGCTTGTGGCACTGAGCCCGCTGTTCCTGTTCACGGGTTTCCGCGCCGACCTTGGCGTTGGCACGATGTCGCTGCTGCTTCTGGCGGGGATATTCGTGCTCCTGGTTGCCGGGGTTCCGCTGGGTTTTGCCACCGGTTTCCTTGGCGCTGTCGTCATCTGGCTCAACTTCGGCGAGCCCGGTCTCGGGCTGGTCATGCAGCGGGTCTACGACCTCGTCATCACCCACGCGATCATTGCGGTGCCCTTCTTCATTGTCATGGCCTCGCTGCTGGAGCGCTCCGGCATTGCCAAGGACATGTACGACTCGCTCAACATCGCCATGGGCCGGATGCGCGGCGGCGTTGCGATCGTGACGACGATCATGGCGGTGATCATGGCGGCGATGTCGGGGATCATTGGCGGGGAGATCGTGCTTCTGGGCCTGGTGGCGCTGCCCCAGATGCTGCGTCTTGGCTACGACAGGTTCCTTGCCATTGGCACGATCTGCGCGGGCGGCTCGCTTGGGACGATGATCCCCCCCTCGGTTGTTCTGATCATCTACGGCCTCGTCACCGAGACCTCGATCACCAAGCTGTTCACGGCCTCGTTCATTCCCGGCCTCATGCTGGCGGGGACCTACGTGCTGTACATCATTGTGCGGACGCGCCTGAACCCTGCGCTTGCGCCGCTTCCGTCCGAGACCGATTCGACCGACGAGGCTCCCGAGACGCATGCGCTTCCCGAATTGTTTCTGAACCTGTTTCCCTTTTTGGTCGGGCTTGTATTTGCCTTTGTTGCCCGCACCATGGGTGCGGAGGGGGTCAACCAGGTTGCCGCCTTCATCTTTTCGAGCGCGCTGGTTGCGCTGTTCCTGATCGTCTGGCTGCGCAACAGGGAGAGCTACCCGATCGCCAAGGGCCTGTTGCCGCCCCTTGTGGTTGTTGACCTTGTTCTCGGGTCGATCTACGGCGGCGTCACCGGCATCACCGAGGCGGCGGCCATGGGCGTTGTCGCGACGGTCATCCTGATCTTCGTGCGTCGCGAACTCAACACGGCGATGGTGCTCCAGGGTCTCGAGCAGACCTTCCGCTCGGTCGGCACGATCCTGTGGGTGACGTTCGGGGCGACGGTTCTTGCGGGGGCGTTCAGCCTCAGCGGCGGCAACAGGTTCGTGGCCAATGCGATCCTGGGTCTCGACGTTGCGCCGATCGTGATCATCCTGGTGATGATGGTGATCTTCTTCATCCTCGGCATGTTCATGGACTGGATCGGGATCGTGCTCCTGACGATGCCTGTGTTCATCCCGATCGTGACCCGGCTCGGCTATGATCCGATCTGGTTCGGCATCCTGTTCAGCGTGAACATGCAGATTGCGTTCCTGACGCCTCCGTTCGGTTCGGCGGCCTTCTACCTGAAGTCGGTGGTGCCTCCGGAGATCGACCTTGTCACGATCTACCGGTCGTTTGGGCCGTTCATCGTGCTTCAGGCGATCATTCTCGCCATCCTGGTGGCGTTTCCGGGGATATCGTTGTTCCTGGTGAGGTAACGGGCGCTTCGGGCAAGGGTCAGGAATGGAACCACTGCGCGTCGGCCTGGTCGGGACGGGGAGGATCAGCGGCATCTACCTGTCGAACTGTGCGTCGTTCGACGCAGTCGACATCGTTGCCTGCGGCAGCCTGGATCCGGAGGAAAGCCGGGCCCGGAAAAGCCTAGCCGCTGCCCACCATGTGCCGCAGGGTGTGGCTCAGGCCGTTTACAATATGTTCTTCCAGAGCCGCACGCGTGCCCTTGACGTCGCGTGCCAAGGCCAGTTCGAACACCTTCCTGTGCTCCCGAACCGCCTCTTCACCGCGATAGGTGAGAACAAGCATCTGGTATCTCAGGTACTTGTCAAAGACGATGGAATGAACGTCGAGAAGGTTCCTTGACCGGCACGCCTGGATCAATGCCAGGTGGAACTCCCAATCGTAGCGCTTCCAGGATTCCTTTTCCGAGTGATCGCCCGAAAGCATCTGTTTTTCCGACAGGTCCAGCTTGTGATGGGCCGCAACAAGGTCCCCCTCCCAGTCGACATCACCGAGGGCGACGGACTGCTCGATCGCGTAGCATTCCAGGAGGATGCGCAAATTGGCGATTTCGGTCAGGTCCTCCGCCGATACCGGCGCGACGAAAAATCCCCTTTGCTCCGGCGCCTCGACGAAACCTTCGCTTGCCAGCCGGCTCAGGATTTCCCTCAGCGTCGACGGGCTCACGGCGTAGCGCGATTTCAGGGCATTGAGCTTGAGCTTCGCCCCGGGTTCCAGGCTGCCGAAAATTATGTCCCGCCTGACCTGTTGGTAGATAGTCGTCCCAACCGTGGGAATTTGCTCGTTCATCTCTTGCTTGCTCGACATATCCGGCACAATCCAACCTGTCACTGCGGTGGGTAAGTTCGCCCAAGTCGATCGTTTATCTGGTGAATACTAAAATATCTGATATAATAATAAAAGACCGATTGCCTGGAGAATCTCTCCGTGTTCGGCCAGGGCTATTGCGCATGCCTATCAATGACGAACCATGTCTGGAAAACCCGATCAAATGAGCGATTTGGCCAATATCGCGGTCGTGGGGTTGGGACTCGTGGGCAGGCGACATGTCAGCGCCATAGGCAAATGCAGAAACTCAAGGGTCTCCGCGGTCGTCGAGCCACGGGTCCACGGACAGGAGCTTGCGCGCCAGCAGCGACTTCCGCATTTCGAAACAATTGACGACCTGATCGCCAGGGCCAGGCCCGAGGGAATTGTCCTGGCAACGCCGACGCCCCTGCACGTCGAGGGGGCGCTGGCGTCCATCGGTGCCGGCATCCCTGTCCTCGTCGAAAAGCCGATCGCGGACACGAGCCAACGCGGACAGGCGATCGTGGAGGCGTCGGAAGATCACGGCGTGCCTGTGCTGGTCGGCCATCATCGGCGCCACAACTCCCTGGTGAGCGTGGCTAAACAGGCGATTGACGAGGGAAAGATCGGCGAGGTTCGCGCAATCCATGCGTCCTGCTGGTTTTACAAACCCGACCACTATTTCGCCGAAGCCACGTGGCGCACAAAGTTCGGGGCAGGACCGGTATCGGTGAACCTTGTCCATGACATCGATCTGCTCCGCCACTTCTGCGGCGAGGTCGTGGACGTGCGGGCGCAGGCGGTACCGTCCCGCAGGGGATTCGAAAACGAAGACCTCGCTGCCGTCCTGCTGAGGTTTCAGAACGGTGCCCTTGGCACGATCACCGTCAGCGACAGCATCGTGAGCCCCTGGAGTTGGGAGACCACATCCGGCGAGTATCCCGTGTACCCGAAACTGCCGCAAAGCTGCTATCAGATCGGCGGCTCGCACGGTGCGCTTTCGCTGCCCGACCTGCGTATCTGGACCCATGAGAATTGCGGGCAGGACTGGTGGACGCCGATGGCTGCAACCGGAACACCGCACGAGGCCAATGACCCGCTCGTTGCCCAGGCGACGCATTTCGCCGAGGTTGTCGTCGGCAAGGCGAAGCCTCTCGTGTCCGCTCGTGAGGGGTTCCGATCGCTGCAGGTTGTTGAAGCGATCTTGCAGTCGGCAGCAGCAGAGGGGGCCATGTTCCCCGGGCCCGCTTCGCCGAAGCGAAACAGCGTCAAATGAGCCGGTTGTCCGAACGACGTCCGCACCGGAGGTTGCCCCAATGGGTCTGACTATTGCCACCACGTCCATTCCGGGAGATCTGGCGGCAAAACTCCGGGCGATCGCCGATGCGGGATTTGACGGCATAGAACTTCATGAACCCGATTTCACCGGTTACCACGGGGATGCCGACGACGTCAGGCGCATGGCCTTTGATCTTGGGCTTTCCATCGAAGTATTCCAGCCTTTCCATGATTTCGAGGGTCTTGCGGGGGATGCACGGCGCGCGGCGTTCGATCGTCTGAGGCGAAAACTGGACCTGATGATGGCGCTCGGCGCCCAAACGCTTTTGATTGGTGCCTCGACTCGTGACGATGCAAGCGCCGGCGAGAATGTCATCGCGGGCGACTTCCGCGAACTGGCGGATTGCGTGGAGCAAAGGGGCCTTCGCGCTGCCTTCCTCGCGCTGCCATGGGCCTGTCATCAGAAAACCGAGATCGCCGCGTCGCAGTTGGTGCAGATGGTCGGTCACCCGAACTTCGGACTGGCGCTCAATTCCTTTTTCTCCCTGGCAAATGGATCACAGCCCGCACGGCTCCGCGCCCTGCTTGGCGAGAAGATTTTCCATGTTCAACTGTCGGACGCCCCGCGACTGGATTTCAATTTTCGCAATCTCGAACGGCCTCTTGGCCTCTTGCCCGGTCAGGGCGATCTGAACCTTGCGAGCTTCGTGCGCGTTGTCGCAAAATCCGGCTATCAAGGGTCATGGTCGGTCGCGCGCGTTCAGGAAAACGACGCCGCAGACGTCCGGGAAAATATCGCAAGGGACGGCTATCGCGCGATTGCCAATCTGCTTGACGAGGTCGCCCGGACCGAACCGGAGATCGCCTTTCCGATCCCGAAGCTGCCAGAACGGGTTTATGCTTCCGGGTTCGAATTCATCGAGTTTGCCGCAAATGAAGAGTCCGGGGAGGAATTGGCCGGGATGCTGGCCTCGCTTTGTTTCCGAAAGGAACGGCAGCATGTCTCCAAGTCCGTTGAGCTTTGGCGGCAGGGTGCCGTCAACATCGTGGTGAACAGCGAATCCAGGGGCTTTGCCAAAAAGGCCTTTGACGAACATGGTCCCACGGTCTGCGATATGGGGATCAGGGTTCGCGATGCCGACAAGACTGTCGAAAGGGCAAGTATTCTTGGTGCTCCACGCTACACGCAAAAGGTAGGAACAGGAGAGTTGGAAATCCCCGCGATCCGGGGCGTCGGGGGCAATGTTGTTCATTTCATCGACGAAAAGTCCAACCTGCACAGGGTTTGGGACATAGAATTTGCACCTGTGCCGAAAACCCGCGCCACTCCACCCGCAGGGCTGCGCCGGGTGGACCACGTTGCGCAGACCATGGCCTACAGTGAAATGCAAAGCTGGCTGACCTACTATACCTCGACCTTCGAGATGAAAAAGACACCGATCGTCAATGTGGCCGATCCTTCGGGCGTGGTGCTCAGCCAGGCGATCTCGAGTCCCGAAGGTGAGGTTCGGCTGAACCTCAACGGCGCACGGTCGCGTCGGACGCTCGCCGGCTCCTTCCTGCGCAACAGTCTTGGCGCCGGGGTCCAGCACATCGCGTTTCTGACCGACGATATCTTCGAAACCTCGGCGCGGCTCAGGGAGACCGGGTTCAGCCGTCTGCCGATTCCGCAGAACTACTATGATGACCTTCAGTCGATCTTCAGCCTTTCGCAGGAACTGCTCGATGCGCTGCGCGAAGGCCGGATTCTCTATGACAGTGACGGTCGCGGAGAGTATTTCCAGATCTACGGTACGCCAATGTTCAAGGGTTTTTTCTTCGAGGTCGTCGAACGGCGCGGAGGTTATCGAACGCGCCGTAAAACCCCGTCTTTCAGGGCGGGGATATGAGGCGTAGCCACGTTAACGTGGCTTTTGGGTTGTGCGTTGCTCTTCAACGTATTTTCGGATGATGTCGAGAGGCGCGCCGCCACAGGGTGTGAATCCGGCATGGCGACATGATTTGGCGTGGATCGATGGATTTGACCGCTGCGAATCAGGCGAAAGCGGGTGTTTAGGCGTGATTCGGCCGGTCGAGGTGACAGGATTTCGGGTTGGAGCGGAATTTTGTCACCATCGGGGGATTTCGGGAATGTTCCTTCCACACGACATCGCTATCGTGCGGTTGACCGTAGAGACCGGCGTTTGGCCGGAACAAGGAGCATTCCCAATGACACTTTCGCACACGGGTTCAGCGTTGTCCAACACTCCCGACATTTCCGAAATTGCCGACGCGGCAGCTGAGGCCATCCGCCGCGAGGTCCTCGAACGCTTTGTCTCGGCCGACGTCGCGTGCGACTTTGCCAGGGTCGAGATGCTGGTTTTCGATTCCGTTGCGGCAACGGGGCGGGAGATGCTGCGGACCCTGATCGAAGCCCGCGATGACGCCGCGCCGCGGCTGATGCGGGACGACAAGCCCTGGTACCGGGCCGGCGCCACTCACAAGACCATCATGACACTGCTCGGGGAGGTGAGCTATGAGCGCAGCCGCTTTCGCCGCCGCGGCGCGCCAGTGTCATGGATGCCGGTGGACGAGAGCCTCGGGCTGATGGGAGGCTGGATGACGCGGCCGGCGGCGGAGGCGGCGGTGATGACCGTGGCACACTGCACCTACCAGGATGCGGAACAGCTGCTGCAGAAGGCCGGCGCGATGACGCCGTCGGCGAGCGCGCTGCAGGATCTGGTGACTGCGGTGCATGAACACTGGAGCACGGCCGAGGAGACGGTGATACCGCAGGTGCGGGAGGCCGAAGGCATTCCGGGCGCGGCGGTTTCGGCGGCGATTTCGCTGGATGGCGTGATGGTGCCGATGCGTCCCGGCGAGGATGGGCGGGCGGAGGCCTGCTGGCGCGAGGCCTCCTGCGGAACGGTGTCCTTCCTCGACAGGGAAGGAACGCGTCTTGCCGGCATTTGCCTGGCGCGCATGCCGGAGGCGGGGATGACAAGCCTGAAGGCGCGTCTCCTGAGCGAGGTTGCGAAGATCCGGGAGGCGCGGCCGGACCTGGTGCTGGTGGCGGCGGCTGACGGGGCGCTGTCGAACTGGGAATTCCTTGCGAAGCTGGATCCGCACGCGGAGGTCCTGGATGTCTGGCACGCGCTCGAACATCTTCATGTCGTCGCGCAATCTGCACGTGATCCGGACAGCTGGTTCCAGAAGTGGCGCGGTGTGCTGATGAACGAACACGACGGGGTGGAGCGGGTCATCCGGGCCATACGCTACCTGCGGGACAGTTGTCACCGCGGCCGTGGAGATGTGGAGCGGGAGCTGGAATTCTTCCGCAAGAACAGATCACGCATGCGCTACCGGGCCCTGCAGGACCGCAATCTCCCGATCGGCAGCGGTGTGGTGGAGGCCGCAAACAAAAGCATCGTGTGCAAGAGATTCAAGGGTTCGGGCATGCGATGGAGCATGGAGGGCGGCCAGGCGATCATGACCTTCCGGGCACTGATCCTGTCAGGACGGTTCGGCCACGCGTGGAACGCACTGGCAGCAAATGACAACGCCAAACCAACCCGCCAGGCCCTCGCAGCATGAGACCAAAAACGTCGCCATCTCAAATTTACACCCCCGCCACAAGAGGCGGCAAAATAGGACGGCGACCACAAAACGCCTTTGCGGTAGCGACCTGTAATCTCGGGTCGAAAAGCCCGCAAGCGCCTACTGGATACGCCTTTCAGACTGTTGACCAGTTTGGAGAGGGAGACTTTAGGTGGATAATTGACCAGCAAATGCACGTGATCGTCTTCACCGTCGCACTCGATCAGTTTCGCTTCGAAGTCGTCGCAGACCTTGGCAAAAATATGCCGTAAGTCCTGAATGGCGGGTTCTGAGAGCACATCTCGTCGATATTTTGTGATAAATACCAAATGAACATGGAGAGCAAAAACGCAATGTCTGCCTGTGCGAAATTCGTTTGAACCATCCATAGGCCAATGGTACGATCGGGCTATGTTGAAAGCAACCAAAGTCCGTCTGTATCCCACGCCCGATCAGCGCCAGTCGCTGGCATTTCAATTTGGGGCCATGCGGTGGGTATACAATTTTGCCCTGGATTGGCGCAGCAAAGCGTGGTCAGAAAAGGGCGAACGCATCACCAGGCGGATGAAGCTGGATCGTCTGGCAGGCCTGAAAGCAGACGAGGAAACCCAATGGCTCAAAGAAGCCGACAGCCAGGCTTTGCAGCAATCGGTGATGCATCTGGATGACGCGTTCAAGCGGTTCTTCAGGCGGCAAGGGCGCTATCCGCGCTTCAAGAGCAAGCGAGGCAAGCAATCCATGTCCTACCCGCAGAGGGTGACGGTCGTAGAGGGAAGCGCCCTGTATTTGCCCAAAGTGGGTGCAGTCAAAGCCGTGCTACACCGTGTCCTTGTCGGCAGGATCAAAACCGTGACCGTCTCGTGCACCCAAACAGGCAAGTACTACGCCTCGATCCTGTGCGACGACGGACAAGCCACTCCTGAGCCTGCCAAGGCGCTTGAGGCGGCGAACGTAACCGGCCTGGATATGGGCTTGAGCCATCTGGCGATTGCCAGCACGGGCGAGAAGCAAGGCAACCCCCGCTTCTTGAAGCGCGCCGCCGCCAACCTGCGGCGCAAGCAAAAATCCCTGTCACGCAAAAAGAAAGGATCAGCCAATCGCAACAAGGCGCGTGTGCTTGTTGCCAAGGCGCATGAAAGAACAACCAGCACACGTAGCGACTTCCAGCACAAATTGTCGAGACGACTGATTGACGAAAACCAAGCGATCTGCGTGGAGACCCTGAAAGTCAAAAACATGCTCAAAAACCGAAAGCTGGCCAAACACATTGCTGATGCTGCATGGGGTGAATTGGTGCGCAAGCTGAGCTACAAAGCGACTTGGGCAGGCAAGCACCTGGTGCAGATTGACCAGTGGTATGCGTCCAGCAAAACTTGTTCCCACTGCGCCTCGAAAATCGAGGGTTTGCCCCTGTCGGCTCGACAATGGACGTGTCCGACCTGTGGCGCAGAGCATGACCGCGATATCAACGCTGCACAGAACATCAGACAGCAAGGTATCCTGAAACTAAAGGCGGAAGGGCTATCCGTCTCTGCTTGTGGAGGCTTGCGTAAGACGGGCACACTGCCCGCTGTAGCCTGAGAAACAAGAAGCCGCGTCCTTTAGGGCGGGGAGTAGTCACGAAGGCTACGGTGCCCGAAATGCGCCGATCAGGTTGGCCGCGCAAACCGCCTGGCAATCAGAGCATGTGCAGATGGAGGCCGAACGTGAGCACGAACTCTGACGCAGACAAGATCCGTCAGTGGTGGCAAACCTCCATCATCGACATGGAGCCAGGACGCATAGCCTTCCGGGGCCGGCCTGTCGAGGAACTGATCGGCAACGTGAGCTTCGGGCAGATGATCTGGTTTCTGACCCGTGGCGACCTCCCTACGGCCGAACAGGCGGCTCTTCTGGAATGTGCGCTTGTCGCCGGGGTGGACCATGGTCCGCAGGCTCCGTCGATCGCGGCGGCGCGGATGGCAGCGACCTGCGGTGTCGGGCTCAACAACGTCGTGGCGACCGCCGTCAACATGCTGGGCGACGTCCATGGCGGTGCCGGTGAGCAGTGCGCCGAACTCTACTATGACATTGGTTCCCGGATCGCTGGCGGCGGTGGGATGGATGACTCGGTCAGGGGCGGAATTGCGGCGTGGCGGGAAGTCCACGGAAAGATCGTTTCGGGTTTTGGCCACCGGTTTCACAAGCCGGTCGATCCAAGGGCGCCGCGGCTGGTGGAGATGGTACGTGCCGCGGCAACGGCTGGCACGGTCAGCGGGCGATTTGCCGAAATAGCCGAAGCGGTGCAGGCCGAAATCGGGCGGGCCCGTGGCGCGCCGATTGCGATGAACATAGACGGCGCGACCGCGGTCGTCTTTTGTGAACTCGGATTCCCGGCGCCACTTTCCCGTGGACTGTTTTGCCTGTCGCGCGCGGTCGGAATCCTGGCCCATGCGTGGGAGCAGATGAACGAAGGCGGACGCAACAAAGGGCCGATTCTTCCCGAGTACCTGCCGCTATACAGGCCTGGTCGTTCGGATCAATCCAAGCCGTCATCGGAGCATGAACCACCGGGAGATCCACGCCCGGAATGCCTGTCGAACCGGGCAGAGGCTCATTCGGTCTGTGACGCCGACCGCATCCGTTGAACAGGCAGCCCTCAATCATGAGAAGCTCGGGTTGATAAATTAAAAAATATCCGATAATTAAATTTTTATCAGTTTTAAATAGAATCAACGGAGTCTTCTTGGAGCCAGTCAGAATGCCACGCCCCTGGCGCAAGGCGAATGCCATGCCACGTCATTCGCTCGCGCATTTGACGTTGATCAACTGCACTCCGCCGGAGCTCGTCTACGTGGCGGCGCGCGCGGGATACGACGCGATCAGCCCGCGGTTCATTCCAATGAACGTGCCGGAAGAATTCACCCAGTCCGCGGTCTCCAGGTCCCAGGTTCAGGCAACCAGGACAGCGCTCGCGACGACGGGCCTTGAAGTGCTGGACATCGAACTTGCCCGAATTACGGAAGATTGCGATCCGCGGAGTTTCGAACCATCGCTCGAGTTGGGCGGTGAGCTCGGTGCGCGACACATGATCATGAGTGCCTGGACCAAGTCGCGTGACGACCGAAATTTTCTGCTCGATGTCTATGGTGAAACCTGCGACTTGGCCGCGCCTTACGGCCTTACCGTCGATCTCGAGTTTCCGACTTTCTCGCGTCTCAGAACGCTTGACGAGGCGCTCGACATTGTCCGCGCCGCCGACCGGGCAAACGGTGGAATTCTGGTCGACACGCTTTATCTGCATCTCAGCCGCGTCGACGTCGGGGAGCTTCTGCACGTCCCCCCCGAGTGGCTGCATACCCTGCATGTCTCCGATTGCCTGCCCGGAATCGCCGACACGCGCGAGGGGATGATCCAGTTGGCGCGGGATGCACGGCTCTACCCCGGCGAAGGCTGGATCGATTTCGCTGGCATCGTCGAGCGGTGCCCTCCGATGAACTATTCGATCGAACTTCCCAACCAGAGCCGGATTACCGAACTGGGTTACGAAGAACATGCCCGCCGCTGCCTTGCTCACGCAAAGCGGACCTTCGGATTTGCCCGTTCCAAGCGCCGCGAACCTGAACAGATCGCGGCCTGAAATTTCGCCCGAGATGAAACGATGGCCCGAGACCTGACAGACCAGGAACGCGTATTGGCAACCGCGACGGTAGAACGCGCCCGCGTGGCGATGGCCGAAGTGGAGAACTGGGGACAGGAAGCCCTTGATCGCCTCGCCCGGTCGATCGGCTGGTATGCAGGCAACGAGAACACCTTTACCCGACTCGCCCGGATGGGCGTCGACGAAAGCGGCATCGGCGACCGGGAAGGGCGGCCTGGCAAGCGTTTCAAAATTCACATGGTCCTGCGCGACGCGCTACGGCAGCCGACAACCGGGATCGTCGAGGTGAACGAGGCGAAGGGCCTCGTGAAATACGCCAAGCCCGCCCGTGACCGGAATCTACTCGGCCAAGGCGCGGAACGCGGTGATCTTTTCTCCCCATCCGCGGACTGCCACGACGACGTTCGAGATGACCAGGGTCATGCGTGCCGCCTGCCGCGCCGTGGGCGCACCCGGGGATCTGTTCCAATGCGTTCCCAAACCGTCAATTCCGCTCACCCGGCATTTGATGGAGGTTTGCGACCTGACCCTTGCGACTGGCGGGAAACCCATGGTCAAGGCCGCGTATTCCAGCGGAAAACCGGCCTTTGGAGTCGGTGCCGGCAACTCCTCGATCGTGATCGACGATACCGCGGATATCGAAATCGCCGCCGCCAATACGCGGATGTCGAAGGTCTCGGACTTCGGCAGCGGATGCTCGGCTGATGGCAATGTCATTATCCAGAAATCCATTTACGACCAGATGGTCGCCGCCCTGCGGGCCGAAGGCGGGTATCTCTGCAATGACGAAGAAAAGGCGCTTCTCGAAAAGGCCATGTGGGACGAAAGTGGAAACCGGACGTTTTCCACCATCGCGTGCCGCCCGCAGCAGATCGCGGAGGTCGCCGGTTTCTCGATCCCCCGGGACCGGAAGTTCCTGATGGTCGAAAACCAGGGACAGGTAGGGCCAGGGCACAACTTCTCGAAAGAAAAGCTCACGACATTGATGGCGCTTTATCACTTCGACGCTTTTGACGAGGCGCTCGACACTGTCCGGGCAATCTACGAAACCGGCGGCAAGGGACATTCCTGTGGGATCTACAGCCACAATGACGAACACACCGACGCACTGGCCAGGGTAGCTCCGGTGAGCCGCATGATGGTGCGCCAGCCGCAATCCAAGGCAAATGCAGGTGCCTGGACCAATGGAATGCTCATAACCTCCAGCCTCGGTTGCGGAATCTGGGGAGGCAATGTCACGAATGAGAATGTCACGTTGAAGCACATGTTGAACTACACCTGGGTCAGCCGCCCGATTCCCGAAGATCGCCCCCCCCCCCCGAGGAAGAGCTTTTCGGCGAGTTCTTCGGCCAGGAGATCGCTTAATGGACGGATCGAAATCAGCAGGAAAAACCGTCGCCGAGCATATCGTCGATTTCCTTGAAATGCGGGACGTGAAGCACGTATTCGGCCTGTGCGGCCACACCAATATCGCGGTGCTGGCGGCAATGGCCGACAGCGAGATCGAATTCGTCACGGTCCGCCACGAACAGATCGCCAGCCACGCTGCGGACGCTTATGCACGAGTGGGCGGCAAGGCGTCGGTGGTGCTCTCTCACCTGTCTCCCGGGCTGACGAACTGCGCGACCGGCGTTGCGAACGCGGCGCTCGACTGTATCCCCATGGTCGTGATCGCGGGCGACGTCCCGACGCATTACTACGGCAAGCATCCGCACCAGGAAGTGAACCTCCATGCCGACGCCCAGCAGTATGAGATCTATCGCCCGTTTGTAAAACGCGCCTGGCGGGTGGACCGCGCAGAACTTGTGGCCGAGATCCTGGAAAAGGCGTTTCACCTGGCTGAGTGCGGTCAGCCCGGGCCCGTGCTTGTCAACGTACCCATGGATGTTTTCAGCGAGGTGGTCCCCTCCGACACATTCGACCGCGTTGCGTCGAATTCGCGGGCGCTGGTGAAACCGTCGATTGACGATGAAACGGCTTGCACGATCGTGCGGGCGCTGGCGACCGCGAAAAGCCCCGTTGCCTATGTGGGCGGAGGTATCCTCCTGGCCGATGCGAGCGAGAATTTGAGAGAATTCGTCGAACACATGGGGCTTCCGGTGGCCCATTCGCTCATGGGCAAGGGCGCGCTACGCGACGATCATCCACAGGTTCTTGGAATGACCGGTTTCTGGGGTACGTCGCTTGTCAACCAATCCTGCTTGAACGCGGACTACATCCTCGCAGTTGGAACCCGGTTCAAGGAGGCGGACTGCTCGAGCTGGTATCCTGGTTACACGTTCAATATTCCTGACTCCAAAGTCATCCACATCGATATTGAACCCACGGAAATCGGTCGAAACTATCCGACCGAGATCGGCGTTGTCGCCGACGCCAAGGCTGCCTTGCGGGTCCTTGCGCGTGTCGCAAGGGAAATCTACCCTGACGGCTTCAAACGGCCTGAATTGGAAGCCAGGATTGCCGATTTTCGCACCAGCTTCCGTGAGTCGAACCGTGAAATGGCCGAAAGCAGCGCGTTTCCGATGATGCCGGAACGCATACTTGCCGACGCCCGTAAGGCGCTGCCTGAAGATGCGATCATCACCACGGATGTCGGCTGGAACAAGAATGGAGTCGGCCAGCAGTTCGACATCCTGACACCCGGCTCGATCCTGACACCGGGCGGTTTTGCGACCATGGGATTCGGACCCCCTGGTGCCATCGGTGCAAAACTTGCGGCGCCCGGTCGCGTGGTCATCAGCCTCGTTGGCGACGGCGGCTTTGGTCAGAACCCGTCGCTGCTGGCGACAGCAGTGGAACTTGACCTTGGCATCGTGTGGCTGGTGATGAACAACAACGCCTTCGGGACGATCGCCGGCTTGCAGAAGGCGCACTACGGCCTCACTTACGGCACGACCTTTCCCGGATCGCCGGACGCTCCGACCAACGGACCCGACTACGCAGACATTGCCAAGGCTTATGGTGCCGAGGGCCGCCGCATTTCATCGGCCGACGAACTTTTGCCGGCGCTTGATGCCGCGATCGCCAGCGGAAAGCCTACGGTGCTGGATGTCCCGATGATCAATAACCCGACCCCAACGACCGGGCACTGGAATATCCTCGACATTTACTCTCCGGACAAAGACGTGAGCCACGTTGCGACCTGAACGAGCGGGGGCTGATTACGGAAGATACAGCGAAAATTTCGCGACCACGGCCTCGCTGGACCGAGGCTGTCGAAGGCACGCAAGGCATATTCCCCCCTGTACCGCGCAAGCGACAAAAAGAGGTGATGCGCTGACAGGACAGGCGCGCGCCGACAGATGTCGGTGTCAGTCTGAACTCGATCTCCATGCCGCCTGATTGACGTGCATGGCTGTGCGGGCGAGGTCATGGCCGAGACCATCGGTCGAACCTCGCGGCCTTCGCCGGTTTCAGCGTCTTTCCGAAAGCGTGCCCCGCTTGCCGCGCATTCCTGGCGGCCGGAATCAGCCGCACCAAGGGTCAGGGACATTCCCGATTTTCGCCTGTACGGGTCCACAAACACGTGCCAGGCCCCTCCATTCGACAGTTCGGGTTCGTGGCCCAACATGCCCGAGA
Organism: Paracoccaceae bacterium; assembly: GCA_963664045.2. GTDB lineage: Bacteria > Pseudomonadota > Alphaproteobacteria > Rhodobacterales > Rhodobacteraceae > JAPPHA01. Next base: position 124,869 of record CAXXGT010000015.1, read on the forward strand.
ATTGCGCCCGAAGATTCCCGTGTTTCCTGATTCTCCGGTGGACGAGGCCTGGCTGCTGCTGCTTCCCCCATTGCATTGGAGACAAACTGAAGGCGTCGCCTCTGGACAGCTCCTTGCTACCGTTCGCGGAAGCGCCTGATCGGATCGTGGTCACGAATCCTGAAGGCCGTTTCCGGATTTTGGCAGCAACACGCGAAAGATGGAACCGCTGCCGCTGGTCTCGAGAAGTTCAAGCACGCCACCGTGACTGCGGACCAGTTCCCGCGAGATCGCCAACCCCAGACCCGTGCTGTCCTTGGCCCGACCCCGACCGATGAACGGGACGAACAGTCTTTCTTTGACGGATGAAGGTATTCCGGGGCCGTCATCAGCGAAGGTCAGCGACCAGGAATCCGGCCGCGCTGTTACTCCGATCGTGATGCGTCCCGGGCGTCCGGTCCCGGCAAGTGCCTCGCGGGCGTTTCGGATCAGGTTGGCCGCCACCCGGTGAATCTGTTCCTTGTCAATCCTGGCAGTCGCCGATTTCGGACCGTCAAGAACGATCTTGACCATGGCCGTTCCGGCCGCGAGCTGTTCCCCCTCCACCACATCTTCCAGGAGATCCATGAGGTTGATGTCTTGCAGTTGAAGCGGCGGTTCCTCGCCCTTGGCATACTGAAGCATGCTCTCGCAAAATCTCTCCGCGCGTGAAAGCGAGCGCACGAGTCTCGGCGCATTCCTGCTGACATCGGGGTCGGAACTTTCCTTCAGCGGATCGACCAGCAAGGTTGCGATTCCGAGGATTCCGCGCAGGTCGTGGTTGATGTCGGAGACCGCCTGCCCGAGATTTGCCAGCCTGTCCTTTTGAAGCAGGGAATCCATCAGTTGGGTCTGCATGGACTGCAGTGCTCGTTCCGCTTCATGGAGTTCGGTGACGCCCTCCCGGGGCGTAATCACGCGGCTGGCGTCCTCCGGTTGTTCCGCATAGAGGAGCATGCCCCGCGTCAATCGGTTGATCGGACGGACCATGAGGTACTGAACCGCGAGAAAGAGAAGGACGGAAGTCGCAATCGAAATCACTGCGGACAACACCAGAATATTGCGTCCGAAGTTGAGCATCGCTGTACGGAGCGTCGATTCGTCCATGATCACATCGATCATTTCACCGGCGTTCCTGACCGGTTCTCCGACCACCCGGATGATCCTCGTCCCGTCCAGCCAGAGGACTTCCATGGCGTCCCAGGTGAGTTGCGGCCATGAGCTGCTTCGCATGTCGAAGGTTTCTTCAATTGGTCCCGGAACCGGGCTCGAGAGAAAGAGCTCCCGGGTTTGATCCCGCTTGAGGGCGACGTTCAGAACACCTGCGTTTGCAAGCAGCTCGGCTTCGAGATTGTCATCGATCATGACCGTAGGCGTCGTCAGTAGCGCGAGCGACGCCATTTGCGAGCGCTCCAGCCTGTCCTGAAGAAAATCCACACGAAACCGGGCCAGTGACGGAACCAGGATCAGAATCTCGGCCAGAACGACGAATGCCAGAGTCAGAAAAAGAAACCGCCCGGAAAGAGTCCTGAAGACCATCAATGACCCTTTACCGCGTCGTCCGGCCCCTGGGGATCGCGCCCGCTGTCGATCCGGCACCCGCTGCTGAAAACAAACTCGTCAAATCCGTCATGTCGCTACCCGAAGCGTTGGACGGTCCTCACGACCCGCTTGACCATCGCGCTTTCAAACAGCCGGGGGGCAAAATACTGTCCGGCGACCCGCTTGTTGATTTCCCCCAGGGTCGGATACGGAGATATCATCCCCGCGACAGCAGACATCTTGAGCCGGCTTGCGATGGCAAGCGCCCAGACCTGGATCAATTCACCTGCGTGTCTCCCAACGATGGATGCTCCGACAGGCCGTCCGCGGTGAACCACGACCTTGACCAAGCCGTCGGTCGCGCGTTCCGCCCGGGCACGATCATTGTCCTGGTACGGAAACCGGACGACCTCGATTCCCGTCCCGAACCGTTCTTTCGCGTCGGCCTCGCCGAGACCGACATGAGCGAGTTCCGGATCAGTATATGTTGCCCACGGAATGTGGTTGACGCGGGCGCGTGACGGCAGGCCGAACAGGGCAGACCTGATGATGACGCCGGCGTGGTAGGCAGCGACGTGCGTGAACTGGTATCCACCTGCGACATCGCCGATTGCATAGGTTCTCTTGTTGCTGGTCCGCAGTGACGCGTCGACCTGAACCGCATTTCCGGACATCCCGATACCGGCCTTGTCGAGGTCGAGACGCGCCGTATTCGCTTTCCGGCCGACGGCAACTAGGAGATGCGTACCCTCGAATGTCGTGCCGTCAGCCGACTTGATCCGGATATCGCCCTCGGTTCCTTCAACCTCGGAAACCAACGTGCCTTCATGAAGTTCGACGCCTTCAGCCCGGATACGGTCGATCACTGTTGATGTCAGCTCCGGGTCGTCATTGCCCAGCGCGACCAGGCCTTCGAGCACCGTAACGCGGCAACCCAGGCGCCGGTGGGCCTGGGCCAGTTCCAGCCCGATCGGTCCTGCGCCAATGACGACCAGGTGCTCTGGTTTTTCGCGAATGGAAAAGATGGTTTCATTCGTCAGGTGGGGAGTTTCGCTCAGGCCCGGAATGGGAGGGACCAAAGGGGACGATCCCGTGGCGATCACGAAGCGGCGCGCGCGAATTCGATGGTCACCGGCCGCGACTTCTCCGGGAGAGACAAAACGGCCGTATTCCGTAATGACCTTGACACCGAGTCCCTCGAATCTCTCGACACTGTCATGTGGTTCTATTCCCCGGATCACATCGGCGACATGTTCCATGACTGCCGCGTAGTCGACTCCCGGCATGGAAGTGCCGATGCCAAAAGGTCTTCCTGTCGTCATTTCGTGGGCATGTTTCGCTGCAGCGATCAGGGCCTTGGACGGCACGCATCCGTAGTTGAGGCAGTCGCCTCCCATCTTGTGGCCTTCCAGGAGCACAACCCCGGCACCCATCTGGACCGCGCCCGCGGCGAATGACAGCCCGCCGGAGCCCCCGCCAATGACGCATACGTCGGTCTTGATCGCGGTTTTCAAGACGCACCTCCAGGCTTGTTGCGATCCCGGAAATAATTGATCACGATCGGCATCGCCGCGAGGGCACAGAGGCCGAGGATCGGACCCAGGATGTGCCATTCGAAGATGATGCCGAGATTAGGGGTTTCGCCACGGGCGAACACCTCCCCCAATCCGGCACCGACGGAACTGTAGACCACGGTTCCGGGGATGATGCCGAAGAATGTGGTGAGGACGAAGTTCCGGAGGCGTACGCCGAGGAAAGCCGGGGCGATGTTCGCCAAAAAGAACGGAATTGCAGGGACCAGCCGCATGAGCAGGAGATAGCTGACTTCGTTCTTGCGGAGGCCGTCCTCGATCTTGTTCAGCATCCCCGGGTCGTCCGCCTTTTTCTGCAGTCTTGAGTAGAGGACGTCTCCGAGTCCGGTCTTGGCGGCAAGAAAGATCGCCGTTGCGCCCAAGGTGGCGGCGATGACGGTCAGGGGAGCGCCGACGACGATACCGAAAATGAACCCGCCTGCGAGCGTCATGATGGCTCCCCCCGGAAGGGAAAACGCGACGACAACAGCATAAACCAGGACGTAGGAGGCAGCTGCGAGCGCGTAGTTCGAATCTCTCCATGACGTCAGGCGTTCGCTGTTGTCGCGCAGCGTCTCGAAGGTCAGGAAGTCACGGAGCGTAAAGAACCCGACGATTGCAACGACCACGATCACTGCAAGCGGGATCAACTTGCCCGGTTTCAGCCCGCCCTTTGGTTTTTCGTCCATCATGGTTTTTCTCCGTCACATGTGCGCTTCGTACCGGGTTGGACCGCACCGCCTGGCCCCTTTGGTGCGCGATACGATACTACCCCGCTGAACCCCTCAGTCATACCCCAATTTGAATTCGGGCGCACAGCTGAGGATTGACCGATTTCAAAGGCTGTCCCGGCGATGCCGCGAGTTTTCCTTTCCCGATCCGTCTTGCTCCGCCTATATCGAGTGTTTCCCTTTTGTTAACAAAATATCGCCAATTCTACAGGCCTGCATCCGGTACCCGGGCCCGAACAGTTCGAGGAGATCATCGTCCCGCGTGGCCCGGGAAGGGAGTTGGCCTGTCCGGCACGATACTGTCAGCCCGATGCGTTTGTGCGACCGAACCTGCCGGTCTGGGGCCGGGCAAATGGGCTTCGACCTCTGGACACAACGGAATTGAGAGCGCTGTGCATGGACAGGTGGCCGAAGCGGCAGCATTCATGCAGCCGAAACGAACCTCTTCGACAGCCTTTGCGCCGGACGCGCGCACGGCAGGAATTTCACCGTTGAACGCGGGAGTCCCGGGCGGAGGACCGGTTCACGATGGCTTCAACGAGGCATTTCAGCAGCACCTCCAGGTGCGCAATGCGCGCGCGGAGTTCCGCCTGGCCGGCTTCCAGCCTGTCCATGCGGCCTTCCATCCGATCCTTGCGCGTGAAGACATTCCGCCGACCGTTCAGGGTCGGGCGGGCCAATGCGATTCCAATGCCACGTACAGCAATAGATTTCCGGCGCCATTCCGGATTCCTGGCCGTACTTGGAACGTAGGGCCCGGCATGCAGAGGTCAATAATCGCTTCGACGACACCACAGGTTGCCGGCCTCGACATTTGACCGGCGGACAGGATCAACGATATGGGCGACCGATTTGATCGAACATCTTTTCCTGCAGGATTCGATCCGGTTACTGCCCATGACGTCCACAGTAATCTGGTTGGATTGCCGCTTGCGCGTGCTGCGCTGGTCGAGCCACGTGCGGTTGCTGCCAAACACGTCGCGCTTGCGGCGCGGCAACGGGGCGCCCGGGTAACGATCACTGAAATCAATCGGAAACGGTTCAGGCTGGCGCGCGAACTTGGCCTTGACACCCTCGACCTGGCGGAGGTTGAAGTGTGCGCAGAGCTGGAATCCGTTACGGAGAAGAAGGGTTACGACGCCGTGTTCGTGGATTCCGTAACCCGGGCCGGTGTTGACCTGACGGCTGCGGCAGAGGCGGTGCGCGGGCGAACCTGCGAGTTTGCTATTCACGCCAGCGAACCCCGGATATATCTGTTCGTGTTCTTCTGGCGTCAACTCGGGATTGTCGGAGCACGGGTCTACGGACGGGAGGACTTCGACGGGGCAGTTGAATGGCTCGCTTCCGGAATTGGCGCGGAACGGTTGATCACGAGTGTTCGGCCGTTGCCGGAATTCGCCGACGCGTTCCACGAACTCTCGGAGATTCCGGGTTCGATGAAAACACTGATCAGGCAGAACTGAAATGAACGACGTGGCTAAACTGTTCGATCTATCCGGGAAGACCGCGCTCGTCACAGGAGCCCGTCGCGGCATTGGCCGCGGCATGGCGGAGGCTCTCGCCGGTGCTGGCGCAGACGTCATCGGCGTGAGCGCTTCGATGGAGGACCACGGCGGGGATGCAGGAGATGCAATCAGGGGCATGGGACGGCGGTTTTTTGCCTATCGATGCGACTTCGCCGACCGAAACGCCGTTCACGCATTCGCAAGGCAGGTGCGCGCCGATCATCCGGTCATCGACATCCTCGTCAACAATGCCGGCATGATCCGGCGCCACCCGGCTGCCGAGCATCCTGACGAGTACTGGGACGAGGTGATCGAGGTCAATCTTTCGTCCCAGTTCGTCCTGACCCGGGAACTCGGGGGATCCATGGTCACGAGAGGTTCGGGAAAGATCATTTTCACGGCATCGCTGTTGACATTTCAGGGCGGAATCAATGTCCCGGGATATTCGGCGTCGAAGGGCGGGGTCGGTCAACTGACCATGGCGTTCGCGAATGAATGGGCAGGCAAGGGCGTCAACGTGAATGCCATTGCCCCTGGCTACACTGCCACGGACAATACGGAGGCGCTCCGGAACGACACGGACCGTTACCGGGAAATTCTCGATCGTATTCCTGCCAATCGTTGGGGAACACCCGGGGATTTCGGCGGACCCGTAGTGTTTCTGGCTTCCGCGGCATCGGACTACGTCCATGGAATCATCCTCACCGTGGACGGCGGATGGATGGGCCGTTGACGCGCGGAGTCGGCACCGTTGACGTGATTCCTCCGCGATGGAGCAGCGAAATCGACAGAGGACGCCTGCGGGGCTGAACGGCCTTCGGGACGCCACGCGCAATAGGGGTTGGCGCATGAACGGGCGGCAACCTCCGGAAAACGGCTTCGCCCGGTCGGCTGACCGGTCACGTTGCAACGCAGGTCGAATGAACACCTGAAACCGTTACTCGTGTTTGGCGGCGTTTCTGCATTGCGTATGGCCCGGAGCACAGGAACACGAAGCCGACGATCCAAGGGCGAGTTCGTTGACCCAAAGCGTTGGCCGTCCCATCGAGTGTTGTCGAATCCGACACGATGACCCGCATGAATTGACGCAATGCGTCGACACATGTTTGGTTTATGCCGTATAGCCATCAGGGGTTTGACGGGAGGAATTCGGAGACTTACTGTCGGTCGTCACGAGCAGAACTGTCGAGCTTGAGGTTTTATTGTTTTTTATCAAAAGAGTATGACATTTTTCATCTTTTCCTTTCGCCAAGACCAGGCCTGAGACGCTCGAAGCCAGGAGGAATTCCGGATGCCCGAGATCGAACCAATGGATCAGACGCTCAAGTCGCTCAAGGGGATACACCTTTGGCATGCGCCGATGTCGAGTTGTTCCCAGCGTGTTCGAATCGCGCTGGCCGAAAGTGGCAGGGACTATGAAAGTCACCTCGTCGATCTCGAAAAGGATGAACACGCAACGCCGGAATATCAGCGAATACACCCCAAGGGGCTGGTCCCGGCGTTGGTTGACGATGGGCGGCTCTACATCGAATCGATCGATATCATCGGCCATGTCGCCGGGCACGACAGCCCGCTGGCACAAACCGGCTCGGAAAAGCTCCTGAATATGGCAGATGCCGCGCAGCCGGACCTGAAGCTGTTGACGTTCGAGTTTCTGTTCCGCGCCGGCCCGCCACCTTCGTCCGAGGCCGCCGAGGCGTTCCAGAAGTCACATCAGAACGAATGGTTACGCCGGTTCCGGATTGATTTCGCGAACGGCTTTGACCCCGGCCGGCTTAACGATGCGATTGCCAGAACCGACGAAGGGTTTCGATTTCTCGACCGGCTTTTGTCCGACGGCCGGGCCTGCCTGGAAGGCCCGGAGTTTACGCTGAGTGACATGGCGTGGATGCCCAACGTCCACAGGTTCAGGCTGATGGACTGGCCGTTTGAATGGACACCACATCTCCAGGCCTGGTTCCGGCGGATTTCCGAACGGCCGAGCTATCGCATTGCGCTTTTTGACTGGCAGCCCGCACCGGTCGCCGAAACTTTCAGGGAATACACCAGGCTGCGCCAGGCCGAACGCACCGATGTCCGGTCATTTCCACATTTCAGGAATCATGTCGAATAGTCACGATCGATCGCCATGACCCGGATGGATGAGGAGGCGGGGAATCTGGTGCCGGAATACCGCGTCCGAACCGACTGTCGATCTCACGGCCGCCCGCCCCGGATCTCGCGGGGCAGATCGGCAGGGAGGTGCACGACGGCCTTGCCGCGACAGGTGATATCCATTTTCCGGCCTGCCTCCACCTTGCCCTGAAGTCCGCCAGGGCGTGCTCCAGGCTGGACCAGACTGACCGCAAACATGAAAACGTCACGCGATCGTGCGCCTGGTCGCGTCATGGCGGCTTCGTGCGGCAGGTCACGGCTTCCCGAGAAAGACCGGCCGCAGCGAGTCATACCGGACAGAACGGGCAGACGCCTCCGCGCAAAGGTGGCACCTCGCCATGCGGCGGTCATTTTGAACGTGAAGTCGTTCGCGCAAGCGAAGTTTGCCGGATCGCTGCGGAACGGGACGGGTCGTCGCTGAATACGAACCGGAAAACCGGCATGGTGCACTGTTTCTAGCCTGTCGTTCCTTTTCGGGCCCGGATGAATTTGCGATGTCCGTTGACAAGGACAATCGCGAAAGCTAGAGGCGAGGCCTTGTAGCGACAACGGCCTCGGGACTTTCCGCCCGACGGCCTGGCTGACCGGGGAATCGCAATGAAACGGACATTTCAGCCGAGCAACCGTGTTCGAAAGCGCCGCCATGGATTTCGCTCGCGCATGGCGACCCGGGCAGGTCGTCACATCATCAACAGGCGAAGGGCAAAAGGTCGCCGCAAGGTCTCTGCATGATCCGGAACGGCGATCGCGCCGGTTGATCCCGGGATCCGTCTCGCCGCCCTTTCGGTTTCGCTCCCCGACCGGTCAGTCGCATGCTGGCAGGAGAGCCGGTGCGTTCATTGGTTACCATCCGCCATCGACGTGACTTTCGGGCTGCGAGCCGGGCACGAAGGATTCAGACAAAAAGCGTCATCGTTCAGGCACGAGATCGGCGTGACGGGTTGCCGGATGTCAGGCTGGGTCTCACGTGTTCGCGCAAGGTCGGAAATGCCGTTGCCAGGAATCGTTCCCGGCGGCGATTGAGGGAAGCTGCGCGCCTTGTTCTCGGCGACGTCGGCCAATCCGGCTGGGACTATGTTCTGATCGGAAAACCGGGGACAACCGCAACCTGCCGCTTCGACCAACTGCTTGCAGACCTGCGCCATGCCGTCGAAAAGGTGCATCTTGGCCGGGAGCGGCCGCGGTGAGCCCGCTCGCGAGGGTGCTGTCCATCCCGGTCCACGCGTATCGCCTCGTGCTCAGCCCATATGTCGGCTGGCACTGCCGGTTTCAACCGAGCTGCTCGGTTTACGCCCTTGAAGCATTACGCAAACACGGAGGAATTCGCGGTGGCTGGCTGGCTATCCGGCGCATCCTGCGATGTCATCCCCTGGGCGGAAGCGGTATCGATGAAGTTCCCGACTGAATGCACCGTGCGGCAGGACGCCGGGAAGGCCGGATAGCCGAACCGAACCGAAATTCATGCACCGGTTCGGACTCCGGGAATGTCAACAGGAAAAGCCCCGCGGGGTGTAGCCCAATTTGGTTGATAGTTGCGATTCGCATTTGCTACGCTGTCGTTGCTGCGTGTCCGATAACGGCCGGGGAAACCGGCGGGTGGCGCGCTTGCAGAGGCAACGAGGCAGGGAGCGCGGAACATGGCGGAGGTCAAAAGGGATTGCGGGCACAGACATCCAGACACGGTGGCGTATCTGGAAGGCCTGGGTGAGGAAGGCGCGGCGGTGCTGCGCGAGCACGAGGGCGGATACACCCGTTACTGGCTGGAAGGCGGCGAGGTGCGGAGCTGCGACATCACGGAGGACGAGTTGCCTCTGGCGGGCTTCAGGCCGGACGGCGGGCCGCTTTCTGCATTGCTCGGGGCTGTGTCGGCGGAGTTCGGCCCGCAACTTCCGAGGCTGGCGGCGGACCTCGCATCGGGTGTTCCGGACCTGGATAGCGTGGAGCGGGTGCTCCGCGACAGTTCTCTCGGTGGCGGCGCGACGGCGCTGAAGATGCTGTTTGAACAGCTCGACAAGGCTCTGCCACCGCCGGAGTGCGCGAGCTGCGGCAAGCCGATGTACCGGTGCCAGGCGAGGAAGAAGAAAGCCTGGCTCACCCGGCTTGGCCGGGTCGAGGTTGAGCGCAGCTACTATTATTGCCGATCGTGCGGCAATGGGTTCTTTCCGCTGGACCGGGCACTGGGCCTGGAAGGTGACACGCTCACACCGGGGATGTTGAGCGTCGTGGCCGAAACGACGCCGATGATGAGCTTTGATGCGGCGAGCCGCCACATCGCGAACCTTGCCGGGGTGAACGCCTCTTCGAGTTCGCTGCAGCGCTGGTCCCTGGCGCTCGGCGCGGAGGCGCTCCGGTTCGAACAGGAGGAGGTCGTGGAGGATAACCCCCTGGAATCGCGGATGTATCTTTCCATCGACGGGACCGGGGTGCCGATGCGAAAGGGTGACGTCGAAGGCATTGCCGGCAAGCAGGAGGACGGAAGCGCGAAGACCCGGGAAGCCAAGCTGGCGGTCATCTACACTGCCGAGGGGCGGGATCCGGAGACCGGCGCGGCGCTGAAGGACAAAGGCAGCGAGACGTCCAGTTGCCTCATCGACAGTGCGGCGGCGGCGCCGGGAAGCCGGGATCCCTCCGATTTCGCCATGCGCCTTGACCGCGAGGCGCTGCGCCGCGGCCTGCACGGCGTCGAAGAACTCGTCGTCATCTCGGACGGCGCAGAATGGATACGGAATACCTGCGAGGAGTTGTTCGGAGGCCGGAAGGTCACCTTCGTGCTCGATATTTTCCATGCCCTCGAATACGCCAGCGATGCGGTGAAGGCGATGTTCCCGGACAAGGCGGAGCGGGATCGGCGGTTCAAAGGGATCAAGGCGGACCTCGAGGCGGGCCGGGCCGCCAAGGTGATCCGGGAGCTCGAGCCCTTCAGCGGCAGGTACAAACAAGTGGAGGCGTGCTGCCGCTACTATCGGAACAACATCGAACGGATGCGCTACGACCAATTCCGCGACCACGGCATGCAGATTGGATCGGGGGTCGTGGAAAGTGGCTGCAAGCGGTACGGGCTCCGACTGAAGTGCCCTGGCACCCGCTGGTCGGAGACAGGCGCCAACGCAATGCTGGCGCTCAAAAGCTGCGTCATGAACTTCAGGCTGCCTGACTTCCTCGACTGGCAGGCGAGGCAGGCCGTCGTTGTCTGACAACAAATTGGGCTACACCCAGCCCCGCGGCACCCGTCACTGGGGAGACATGCGCCCCCGCGCCGGAATCCTTAACTCGTCTGGGACAGCAGGCTGGCGTTTCCGCCGGCAGCGGTCGTATCTATACAAACATGCTTTTCGAGGCGAAAATGCTCGGCCGTGGCACCGGTAATCAGTGGAACAAGAGGACCGGGCCTCGCAGCAAGGTGTATCCGTGCCGTCCGCTGGAGCCGTTTGTCGCCCGAGAGGACGACTGCGTCGATTCCGGTTAGCCTTTCGAGTGCCGACAGATCCAGAACACCGTTAATCCCGAGTTTCTCGCCCGTGCCGGGCGCAACGACGACTGCACGACATCCATTGTCTTCCGCAAGCCGTGCCTGCTGCCTTGCGATCGATGCCGTTGGCCCAAGACAAAGGACGACGCCGCGTCCCACGATGGACAGGCGATTGGATTCTCCGGTGGGACCGGGAAGGAGCATGGAATCCAGTTCTGCCTCGGAGATGCTGGCACGGGCACGAGCGGCATTGATGCGGTCCTGCACCATTTCGGTGCGAACCGCCGTTCCGGTTGCCGAAACCGCCTCGGGCCCGGGCGGCTTCGTCAGTCGGCGGACATATGCGGGTCCACCGGCCTTTGGCCCGGTTCCCGAAAGCCCATGCCCGCCGAACGGCTGTGATCCGACCACGGCGCCGATCTGGTTTCGGTTGACGTAGATGTTGCCGACTTTCAATCGGGAAAGGATGTGGTTGATCCTGGCGTCGATTCTCGAATGGACCCCGAAGGTCAGCCCGTAGCCGGTCGTGTTGATGTCCTCGACGATGGAATCGAGTTCATCGAGTTCGAAGACCGCGTAGTGCAGAACGGGGCCGAAGATCTCCTCTTCAAGGTCGAGAATTCCGTCAACCTCGATCAAGGTCGGCCCGGCGAACGTGCCAACGTCCGGAACTGCAAGCGACTTGCGGACACGCCCGGCAGATCCTGCTTCGTCAATGTAGGCAAGGATCCTTGCCCGCGCGTTGGAGTCGATGACCGGACCGACATCCGTGTCGAACTCCCACGGATTCCCAACAACGAGTTCGTCCATCGCACCATGGAGCATGTCGAGGAACGGCTCGGAGATTTCCCGCTGAAGGTAGACTATCCGCAAGGCGGAACACCGCTGGCCTGCCGACTGGAATGCCGATGTCACGATGTCGCGGACCGCCTGTTCCGGCAAGGCCGTGCTGTCGACGATCATTGCATTCAGTCCGCCCGTCTCCGCGATCATCGGCGCCTCCGGGTCAAGGCACGTGCTCATCTGCCGGTTTATGGCCTGCGCGGTCGCGGTTGACCCGGTGAAACAGACGCCGTCAATCCGGGATGCCGAACACAACCTTGTTCCGACAGTCCTGCCTTCGCCGGGCAACAGTTGAAGGACATTCCGTGGGATACCGGCCTTGTGCATCAGGCTGACCGCAAGAGCCGCGATGATTCCGGTCGTTTCGGCCGGCTTGGCCAGGACGCCGTTGCCGGCAGCGAGAGCCGCTGCGATCTGACCTGTGAAGATGGCAAGTGGAAAATTCCAGGGCGAGATGCAGGTGATGATCCCGCGGGGTGGATCGACAAGCTCGAGGCTCCTTGCGGCGTAATAGCGCAGGAAATCGACCGCCTCCCTCAATTCGGCCACGGAATCGAGTGGTGTCTTCCCGGCTTCCCGCGCGAGGATCGAAAACACCTCGCCGAAGTTCTCTTCATAGAGTTCCGAAGCCCGAACCAGGACCTGCGCGCGTCTTTCGACCGGAATGTCCCAGGTTGCTGCCGCGGCCAGGGCTGCATCCACATCTGTCCCGGTGCTCATCAGGACCCGACCGACGACTTCGTCCGGAAGCGAAGGATTCCGGACCTCGCGCCAATCATTGCCGGTGGGTTCGCTGGCCAAGGCCGGCCCAACTTCCCAGCTAGTCGTCGCGAACGGGTCCCGCCCGTTCGCGACATGGGCCAGTTCATCGAAATCGGTCAGGTCCCACCCTTTCGAGTTCATTCGTTCGGGTGCGTAGATCGCGGGAGGATCGATCACGGCCTCATGCCTTGCGGCGAAATCAAGAACCGAGAACGGGTCTGTTGCGATCGTCGTTGACGCGATGCCCTGGTCAACGATCTGGTTGACAAAGGAGCTGTTTGCGCCGTTTTCGAGCAGGCGCCGAACAAGGTAGGCGAGGAGGTCCCGGTGCTTGCCGACAGGGGCGTAAATTCGGCATCGCGTACCCTCTCGTGAACGAACGAGGTCGTGCAATGCCTCTCCCATTCCATGGAGCCTTTGGAATTCGAAGGCATCAGTACCAGTCGCCATTTCCAGAATTGCCGCGATCGTGCCGGCGTTGTGGGTGGCGAATTGCGGGTAGATCCGATCGGTCAGCCGCATGAGTTTCGCAGCGCAACAAAGATAGCTGACGTCGGTTGCCGCCTTGCGGGTAAAGACGGGAAAACTGGACAGACCATCGACCTGGGCGCGCTTGATCTCCGTATCCCAGTATGCGCCCTTGACCAATCGAACCATCAACCTGCGATCAAGGTCGTTTGCAAGTGAAGCGAGCCAGTCGATAACCGGCCCGGCCCGCTTGCCATATGCCTGGACAACCATTCCGAACCCGTCCCATCCCCTGAAGTACGGATCCCTCGATACGGCTTCGGCCACGTCGAGGGTCAGTTCCAGGCGATCGGCCTCTTCGGCATCGATGTTCAATCCCATCCCTGCGTCGCAAGCTTGCCGGGCAAGCAAGGCAACCGTTTCCACGAGCTCGCCCATGACGCGACCATGTTGGGAAACTTCGAACCTGGGGTGCAGGGCCGAGAGCTTGATTGAGATGCCCGGATTGCAGGCAGGATCGGACCCGTGACAGTCAGACGCGATACGGGAGATGGCACAGGAATAGGACGTGAAGTACCCTTCGGCATCGGAGGCCGTCAGCGCAGCTTCCCCGAGCATGTCGAAGGAGTAGGTAAACCCTTGGCTGGTCTTCGTCCTGCCGCGTGAAAGGGCTTGGTCTATGTCCTGTCCGAGGACGAACTGGCGGCCCATTTCCCGCATGGCCCGCCTGATCGCGGAGCGTATGACCGGTTCGCCGAGGCGCTTCAGTACCGCACGCATCGTGGCCGCGATTCCGTGACCGTCGTCCGCGAGCGTCTTGCCTGTGAGCATGAGAGCCCAGGTTGAGGCGTTGACCAATGCCGAGCTGGATTTGCCGAGATGCTCGCTCCATTTCGAGGGCGCGACCTTGTCTTCGATCAATGCATCGACTGTCGCGGCATCCGGGACACGCAGCATGGCTTCCGCGAGACACATCAGCGCGATGCCTTCGTCGGTGGAAAGCCCGTATTCTGCAAGAAAATCATCCATGAACCCGTGCTGCCCGTTGCGCCGGATCGATTCGATGAGATCCACGGCGCGTTCGAACGCCCTGGCGCGAAGGCTTTCAGGAAAATCGGCTTCTTCAACGAGGGCCTTGATGAGCGTTTCGTCCGGCTCGTGCCGGGCGTGACGGATGGTCTGGCGGATGGGATCAGGTATCGGCATCGCGCGTCTCTTTCGCTTGAGCGAGAAAGCACATGGCCCACGTTTCGATCCCCGTGGTCGGCAGATTCCCCGAACCGCGGATTGTCGTACTGTTGCAGCATGTCGGGTGGATGTCAAAACCGGCGAATTCGACATAACTGCAGGAACACGTGGGGCCGCGGCGTGCCGCTGCGCCACGCGTTCCGGCCGCGGTTGTCACGCGGTCATTCCGAATGGGGCGGCGGAACCGCCACCGCGTTGCACGTGCCGCGGCCATCGCGGTCGGGTCGTTTCAGGCCGCTGCGGAACGTTCGGCGGGACTTCGGTTACGGCCGAATTGCGGGTGGTCGTGAGCGTGGGCTGCGGGCAATCTTGGTCAATACATGGCATTCGCAGACAACGGGGCCAGCGCGACTGCGGAACTCAAGGCGGTGATGCAAGTTCGTGCCGGGCCGGTTGTCATGAGGACGATCCCGAGGCGATCCGGGCACCGTCGGCCAGCGATTGCAGCTTGGCAAAGGCGATTTCGGGATCCACGGCGCCGAAGCCCGCAAACGTACCAAACCCGCAGTCGGATCCGGCAATTACCCGTTCGGCGCCGACAATGTCGACGAACCGTGCGATCCTCTGGGCGACGAGCCTGGGATGCTCGACGAAATTCGTTGTACTGTCGATGACGCCGGGGACGAGGACCTTGTCGTCGGGAATCTCCGATTTCCGCTCGACGAACACCTCCCATTCGTGGGCATGCCTGGGGTTTGATGTCTCGAAGAGGACAAACCGCGACCGTGATTTCATCAGCGTCGCGAAAACCGCGTCCATCGGGATGTCGCAGACATGGGGCCCCTCGTAATTCCCCCAGCAAATGTGGACACGAATTCGCTCCGAGGGCAATTCGGCAAGTGCATGGTTCAAGGCCTCGACATTGGTTTCAGCAACACGCACGAATTCCTCGTCCGAGAGGTCCTGAAACTGCATGTGCCGCGACAGCGCGAGATCGGGACAGTCCAGTTGAAGAAACAGTCCGGACTCGACGATGATGCGGTATTCCTCACGCATGGCGTCGGCAAGGGCCGAGAGATACGCGTCACGTGTCGGATAATGGTCATTCGGCAGAAACAGGGACACGACTCCGGGCGAGGCGGCATTCATGAAGCCTTCGCGGGCGCCGTGAGCGGACATCGCGGCCTTCAGATTGGCGATATCCTTGTGCAGGTCCCGGTGATCCCGGGGAACAACCGGGCCGGTGCAACGCGGTCTCGAATATTTCGCGGTCGCTCCGGAATCCGCCAACCGCTTGAGAAACTGCGGAAACAGTTTGAGGTCCTCGGGCGGCTGGCGTGGACTGTCACCTGAAAAACCCGAGTAACGGTCCTTGACGTAAGTGGAATAGGAGATCTTGGAAGTCTCGCCATCGGAAACGATGTCGATTCCCGCTTCGACCTGCCGACGAACCGTCTCGGAACACGCCGCTTCCATGCATTGATCAAACGCCAGGGAATCGATCTCTTCGCCGTTTTCGCGAGCAAAAAGGTAATCAACCACGTCCTGGGTTCGTGGAAGCGAGCCAACATGCGTCGTCAGGATCGAAGCCATGACAAGGTCTCCTCAATGCGGTCAGTTGACGACAGGCGCCGTCAGGTTAAAGCCAATGGGTAGGGCCAGCCGGGTCGTCTGTACTCCTGACCCGGAACAGGCTGGATTCGCCCGACATCGACGGCGCGAGACCTCGCGTGACTCCCGGTGGAACTGCACAGGTATCACCCGGGGCGAGAATCGTCTCCGTATCGTCCCAGTTAAGGCACCAGTGTCCGCGCATGACCATCAGGACTTCGTGGCGGTCAGTCAGCGAGGGCGCGACATTTCCGGATTGACGGGAGAGAAAATCGACCTCGAAACCGGGTCGGTCGCGCAGCATGGCGTCCGGACCGATGACCTTGGCCGGTTCCCGGTCGGAAAGCGCCACCATGTCCCAATACCTGGCGACAAAACTTGGAACGACCTCGCTGGTCTTGAACTCCGGAAAGCCCGCCAACTCGCTGTCGGTCGGGAGTTTCATCGGCGTTATGCCGTCCGGCAAGGATTCGCCTTTCCTCGTGTCGTAAAGGCGGCCCGTTTCAGCCAGCACCAGGCCGTGACTGGCTGCGTCCTCGATGACCTGGGGTGCCCAGATCACGCCCCCGCCGGCGTCGTTACCGCCGAGTATCGCCATGAGCATTCCGTAATCGGTGCCGATGTTTTCGAATCCCCGGAAGATCCCGGTCGGAATGTTGAAGATGTCCCCTTCCTCGAGCGTGACTTCACCCGCGGTTCCCCAGCGTCCCCAGAAAAACCGCCAGCGTCCCTTGAGGACAAAAAACACTTCTGCCGTCCGATGCGAATGAAGTGAATTCCGGCACTTCGGCGGTTGTCCGGCCGCACCGATATTGAAGCCGGGCGTGTCGACGATATGCACGTGCTGGTCGGGGTTCTCCGATACGCCGCCGCCCACGATGGCAAAATTTTCCTTTTTGTCGGAGCCCGGCGTGTGGGCGTCAATGAATGCTGTCCGGCACGGTTTGAGCGTACCGTATCTTACGGTCCGGGTTTCAACGTCGACCGGTCCCATGGTGTCTCCCGTCATATTCATGTCCTGGTCCTGCAAAATGCTTTGAGCAAAAGAGCCATACCGAAAGGTGTCTCCATCCCGCTTTCCGACTGCCCGAAATTCCGGACGATGAGAGCCGTGTCTTGACCGGCTTTTGACCCGATCGGCGCTTGAGTGACAGCATCCACCATGCACCGGCAGCGACAGCTCCCGAACCGTTGCACGGTTTCAGTGCGGCACTATATGAAGCGCGAGGTCACAAGGCAATGCGTGAGGGCTGGCACCAGCAGTTCTCATTTTGACGTTTTCTCCTGATGTTTCCGGAGTCGGGCGGATTTGAAGATGGGCTTTGAAGTGAATTTTCCGTGCTGAGCGGGGAGTGGTCGTGATCATCAGCCGCATTGTGGCGGCGGGATGCCCGAGAAGAGTGAGTTGAACAGGGTTTTCCATATCGGGAAGACGTAATACCCGGTGATCGACCCGGACGTGTTCGAAGAGACGGATCCGCGCTCCGAGTGTCTTGCGGGCCTGCCGCCAACTGGCTTCGAACAAGTCGCAGGCTCCGAGGAGCGTGAAGGCCAGGAGGTTCATCACAAGGAGCACACTGGCCAGTGTTTTCTTCCCATGGCCGAACGAATTCTCAAGGTGGAATATATAGCGCGTCAATCTTACGTCGGGAATCATACTGATAGCCATGCCGGTGAAGTAGCCGGGTTGAGCCCGGCCATTTTGGGCTACCTGTTACTCGCTGCCGGCGCAGCCTTCCTGGACCGCGTTGCCGAAGCCTTTATCGGTCGCACCGCTTTACAGAGTTAAATCCTGATGCTGGCCGGCGCGGCCGATCTTGCCGGCATCGGCCAACGACTCGCGGGAGCCTCACGGCTCGGGATGCCGTGGAGCGAGGTCTCCGGTCTCCATGTTGCCTTCATGGGCGGCCTCGGCCTTGGTACGTATGCGGTATTCTGCATCGCTGGACTTCGTCACACTGGTCGATCGCTGGGGGTGCCGCGACTTGCTCGATTCGGGCGGTCTGACTGCTGTTTTCTGTTCTTTTCCGCGTTGAGCCGGGATTTGGAATCTTGTTGCCAGGGCCGATTCATTCCCTGTCATCGCTGGCTTGGGTCGCCGCCTTCATGCTCTGGCTCGTCATCTATTGGCCGTTTCTGAGCAACCTGGCACCTCCTGCACAGGCCGCAACGCAGGATGCACCGGAGATCCGGGCCCGGTCGCCGACGCGGACATTCTTCGCGGCGGCGGCCGGCTGCGAGGCGACGGTAAAGGGGTACTACAGGATGATCGAGTATCCGGATTACGACGCGGTCTCTGCCTCCACCATCATCGCGGCCCATCGCCAACGGACGCTGCGGCGGATGCAGGGGCAGCGGCTGTCGCTCCTGGTCCAGGACGGCACCGACCTGAACTTCGCGACCCACCACGGCTGCGCAGGCCTCGGGACGATCAGCCGCAACAAGGGCTCTTCGGGGACGGCGGGCCTGCACCTGCACACGACCTTCGCCGTGAGCGGCGACGGGGTTCCGCTGGGCGTTGTCAATCTCGAGTTCGACGCGCCGGACGCCGCCGCCGCACAGGAGCGTCCGGTGGAGGAGCGCACGACCGGGCGGTGGCTGCGCGGCCTGCGTCACAGCGTTGCGGCGGTGAAGGAACTCGACGGGGGGAAGGCCGTCGCGGTGATGGACCGCGAAGGGGACATGTTCGACGTGTTCCACGCACACCGTGCGGCGGGCTGTCGCCGCCTGTCGCTGCTGGTGCGGGCGCAATACGATCGCAGCTTCGGGCGCGGTCGGCCAAAGCTGTTCGCGCAGGTGCGCGCGGCCCCGGAGTCCGGGCAGTTCACCATGACGGTGAAGCGGCAGTCGGCACGCAATTCTGCGCGCGGACAGAAGGCCTTCACCGGGCGAGCCCGGCGCACGGCCCGGGTGAGCCTGCGCTGGCTGGAGCTGGCGGTGCCGCCCCCGGCGAAGGAGAAGGCGCGCTTCGGCCCGGAACCACTGCCACTGACCGCGGTCCATGTCGGGGAGGTGGATGTCCCCGACGACGTGGAGCCGGTTTCGTGGATCCTGCTCACGACACTGCCGGTCACCGGCCTGCACCAGGCGCGCGAAGTGGTCCGGCTCTACTGTAGGGTCCCGGAATATTCTGGCTTGAGACGGCTGGTTTGTCCCACGTTCCCTGCCGACAGTTTTTTTCCGTGATTCAGGGACAATCCGGGACGGGTTTTCTTCCCCAAGCAGGGTTTTTCGAGTAGCCACCCTTTCCGGTTGGAATCATATCAAGCAGCATTTTGGCGCGGGCCGTTGCGGTCCGGTCGCCCTCCGGTTTGATTGGCTGGAGGGCCTGCCACAAATGACCTGAGACAGAAAAGGGTGGCCCGCGCGATTACCCCTCGCCGGGCCGTGGGCAGCCAGTACAACTACGCTTTGAGACAGAACTGACTGCCGAGGAGTGTGTTAGCCGCGAGGAGTGGAGGAACGCAAGCTTTCCTCCCTGCCTGAAAGGCCATTGCGGGCGCGACTGCGGGACGATGCGTCACGGGACCTACGGGCGGAAGACGCCGGTTCCGATGCGCGTTGCCCGGTTCGACTGCCGTGACTGCCAGACCACGATCAGCCGTCTTCCGGATTTCGCTGCGGCCCGGTGCTGGGGTTCGCTGCAGGAGATCGAGGACGCCATGATCGTTCTCGCCGAAGCCCCGAGCCGTTGGGCGGCGGCCCGGCGCCTGTTTCCTCACCGTGACGAGTTGTCGAACGCGATCCGCGGTCTGTGTGGCGCATTCATGGCGGTTTCGGCCTTCCTGGCGGCCGTGGTCATGCTGCGCCCTGTGACCTGTTCAGGGGAACTCCGGCGGACCTGGCGTCGATGCGCGCCGCGCTCGGGACGGAAACGCTGCTGGTCGACCTCTGCCGGGAGATAACGAGCCAGTTGCAGTCCCTGCCGCCACCGGTCGGATTCCGGCCTCCCGGACTGGATGGGAAATCCGCGACCGGGCCTCCAACACCATTCGTACCCTGTCTCGGGGATGGCGATCGCGGCAGATGGGGTCGACCGGCGCATCGGAGCCCGGAATGACGGAGGCAATTACCACGAAAGACACGATCACCGACGACCGGAAGGACGTCGCACTGTTTCGTTTTGCCCTGATCTCGGAGGCTCTGCACCTTCCGCCGGACGAGGTGGCGCAGTACCTGAAGCGGCAATCGCAACGGGAGGTGACGATCCCGGGGTCGGGCCGGCGCAAGGTTGCGGTGACGACGATGCGGAGCTGGATCCGCGCGTACCGAAAGTCGGGTTTCGACGGGCTGATGCCCAAGCGCCGCAGGGCACGGGCCGACGCGGTGCGGGCAATCCCGCTGACGGTCGCCGCCGCAGGGCTCGGGTACCGGAAGGATCCCGCCGACAGGGCCCGCTGGAAACGCCCGGGATCCGTGATCAGCATCAATCAAAGCCGCTTCTTCGATCATGTCGCGGGACGCGGCGGCGGCGGTGCAATCGACCTGGTCATCCATGCCGAGGGGTGCAGCTTCCTTCACGCGCTCCAGCACCTCGAAGGGTTCCCGTCCCGCAACCCATGCACCGGAGACCGAACCCCGGGCCTCTCCGAAGACCGGACATGGGCGCGGGTGCACCGCTACCTCCACCAGAACCGGGGGCTCGATCCAGGGCTGATCGAACACTGCAGGCGTATCGGCGTCCTCGGCGCCGACAACCGCGCCAACGCAGTCTTCACCTGCCGCAACCGGGAGCGCAGGAAAACCGGCGCCGAACTGGTCGGGACCCGCCCCGACCGACCCTTCAGGGCCATGGCGCCGGGAAGCCGAAAGGCCAACGGCGGCTTCTGGATCGCGCGACAGGCAGCCCCCAAATCCGCGCTCCTCGTCGAGGGAGCCATCGACGCCCTCTCGGCATGGACCCTCGACGAGGAGGCACGGATCGACATCGTCATCTCCACCGCCGGAGCCACCGGCAGAATGCCGGAATGGATCAACAGGTTCCAGCTCGAGGCCGTCTTCTGTGGATATGACGCCGACCAGGCCGGAGACCTGGCCGCCACGATGCTCCAGGCGCAAAAACCCGCGATCCGGCGCATGCGCCCAGACAGTGATGACTGGAATGAAATCCTCCAAAGGAAGAAAAACAATCCCGAACCCGACACCGAGCCGAAACAGTCACAGTCCGGAAGGACTCCAGTCAGGTCAGCGAAACGTGGGAACAATCGTCCCAAACCGGACGAAACAAATCAGGAAATCCTCGCCAACCTACCCTGAAAAACAACACCTCCACGCGCTCAACGAGAGCGCGCCTGTGGCCGCCTGATCCCTGCCAATTGCCCCAAGCCCGGTCATGGGCGGGGGCTATGTGTCATATCGTTTCATTTTCGATGAAGCGATTCTTCTGTGTTGCAAATTATCATAAGCAGATCAATAGCTTAAACGTTTCACGCCAAGGCAAATCCGTTCTCCGGATTTTTTTCTTTACCTGCATTGACATGACTATTGGAGGTGGACTCTCCCGCAGCACCGGTCTACAGTCAGCCATAGGTGATTCGCGGCAAGGCGGTATGGAACGAAAGCGTGGTGGATCTTTCCCAAGTGTCATTGGAGATGGTGACGAAGGTGGACGAGGCCCGCTTTCGCGCCTTGATGCAGGAGCATCATTTCCTCGGCGACGCCCAGCCGAGAGGCGAGACCATACGCTATGTCGCCCACTGTGGGGGACGCTGGCTGGCGCTGGCGATGTTTTCGGCATCTGCGTTGCTCTGCGCGGCGCGGGATGACTGGATCGGCTGGGAGCGTGGCAGCCAGTTCAGCCGCCTTCACCTTGTCACCAACAATTCGCGGTTCCTGGTTCTG
Source organism: Paracoccaceae bacterium (assembly GCA_963664045.2). Lineage (GTDB taxonomy): Bacteria > Pseudomonadota > Alphaproteobacteria > Rhodobacterales > Rhodobacteraceae > JAPPHA01. Next base: position 146,572 of record CAXXGT010000015.1, read on the forward strand.
CCCGGCGGGGTGCCGAACCTCGGCTCACGGGTGCTGTCGCTGTGCGCACGGCGCCTGGTGCGGGACTGGCCGCTCCGCTTTGGCCACGAAGTCCTGCTCATGGAGACGTTCGTGGATCCTGCTCATCACCGGGGCACGGTCTACCGCGCCGCCAACTGGCTCTGTGTCGGGCACACCCGGGGCTTCGGCCGCCTGGGCAGCGGCTACATCACCCACGACCGGCCCAAGCTTGTCTTTCTCTATCCACTGCGCCGGGATGCGCGCCGCCGGCTGAGGACGGCCCACCTTGATCCCGGCCTGCACAAGGGAGTTCCGAAGATGACACTCACCGCTGCGCAGATGCGCTCCCTGCCCGATTACTTCCGGCAGGTGGAGGATCCGCGACGCAGGCAGGGGCGGCGGCACGCCCTGCCATCGGTGCTCTCGCTCGCCACCGCCGCGACACTCGCCGGCATGCGCGGCTACAAGGAGATCTCGGAGTGGGTCGAGGACCAGAGCCAGGCGGTTCTGGCGTATTTCAGGCCGCGCTTCGACCAGGGCCGGTACATCCCGCCGAGCAGGACGATCATCCGCGACGTGCTGGTCCGGGTGTGCCCGGACCAGTTCGACGCCGCCCTGCGGCAATGGAACGAAGACCACGGCGGCCCCGACAGTGCCCTGGCCATCGACGGCAAGACCATGCGCGGCGCCGTCGATGCCGATGGCGTGCAGACCCATGTCATGGGCGTTGTCGGCCACGACAGCAGGAAATCCTACGCCAAAAAAAAGTCGGAATGAGGCCGGGGGCGGACGACGAGGAGAAACGCACCAACGAAATCGGCACAGCCATCCCCCTGCTCGACATGCTGCCCGACATCAGCGGCCGCACCATCACCGCCGATGCCATGTTGGCGCAGCGGAAACTGGCCACCTACCTCCTCGACCGCGGCGCAGACTACGCCTTCACCGTCAAGGGCAACCAGAAGACCCTGCTCTCTGATATCAGCCTGACGCTCGATGAGATCATGGCCAGCCGTGCGCCTGACTTCGTCGAGCCCGAGTGCAAGCCCGACCACGGACGCAAGGAGAAACGCTCCATATGGGTCTCAAGTGAATTGAACGACTACGCCGACTTTCCCGGCACAGGCCAGGTCTTCGCGGTCCACCGCGAAACCCTTGAGATCAAGACCGGGAAACAGTCGAAGGAGACGGCCTACTGCATCACCAGCCTGACCGAGGACAGGGCAACACCCGAGCGCCTGCTCTGCCTCAATCGCGGGCACTGGGGGATCGAGGCCAACCACCACATCCTCGACATGACCTTCGACGAGGACCGAAGCCGCATCCGCACCGGCCACGGCCCGGCGAACGCCACGCTGCTCCGGCGCTTCGCCATCGGCCTGATCAAGACGTCCAGCGACAATGTCGCCGAGACCACGCGCAGACTGGCCCGAAAACCCAGGCGGGTCCTGGACATGCTGAAATTGACAGGCAACACCCGCCCGCGCACGGCGTTCGGCTGAAGACCCACCACACCCGCGCCTGAGTTGCCTATCCTGTCTCCACCCTCGAAGACGGGGGTGAACAGGCATGTCCGGCAATCGCCAAATCGCCGGAAACGCCACCGGGAAACAGCCCCGGGCGCAGAATCATGTGCCGTGGGGCCTTGTCCGGGGTCGATGTGACGTCACCTAACGTGAAAAAGGGCGCAACGGTGAAATGCGAAAGACAATCGCGTCAAACCCGCATACCGGCAAAAAAACAGAACAGATTCACCCTGCGTTTCACGCCGGCCGCATTTCGTTGCACCCGCAAGGTCGCCCTTATCGTTTCAAATTTGGTGAAACGATACCTTGAAAAGCCGCAACTCTCTATATATTGCAAATACATAATCGTTTCGCAGGATAGACGGATCGTTTCATGCCCCTCTCGGACCAGGCCATAATCGACTACATCGCTGACCATGCTGGCGCCCGCCGGGAGGATATCCGGCGTCATGCCGCGCCGGACGCGAGCGACACGACCGTATGGCGCGCGCTCAGGCGCCTGGTCGATGAGGGAAAGCTGGAGGTCTCCGGCAAGGGGCGCGCCACCGGTTACACGCTCGCAGGGCCTGCCGTGATCCGGGCTTACCTGCAAACGCCCTATAACCGGCGCAAGCCTGTCAGCTACAATCGAGAATTCTTGGACCGCTACGTGCCGGACAAAACCTTCTACCTAACCGAGGCCGAGCGGCAACGCCTGCATGAAGCCGGCACGCTGTTGAATTTTTCTGTGTGCCGGCGGCTGGTTTGCTGATTATTTCGGTTCCGTTCCGGGGTCTTGTTGCGCACAGCTTTGATTTCTTCGGGGCTTTTGCCCGGGTGTTTTCTTCCATTTCCGGTGGCTGATTCCGGTCATCTCGTGCGGACGGGTTTGTGGCGCTTCTGGTCGGGGCTCCGATACAGGAAAGCCAAGGGCGCACTTTTTCATTGAGGCGGAATGCGTCGGATGATGCCGGCCCCGACGGCCACGGGCAAAGCGGGCCCGCGCTCATCGATTTGCGTGATTGCAGTTTATCGTGGGTGTCGTGCCACGAGGACGGCGTTCCAGTCCTTTCCGCCTTTGGGTCTCAGGCGTTGTGTACGCGGGTCCCTGGCTGCGAGGGCTTCTGCTGCCTCGTCGCCGGCGTCATCGGCGTCGAAGGCACAGACGATGCGTTGGGGTTTCCATGCTTCGGCCCATGCGGGCAGTTTCCTGCCGGCGCCGGTTGCCGAGAGGAAGACGGTCCCGGAGTTTCGGAGTTCGGGCATGGAGAATGCGGAGAGGGCGTCGATGGCACTCTCGGTGATGAAGAGGGTGTGCACGGTGTTACGGTCTGCGGGGATCCAGAAGCTTCCGCTGTCTTTTCGCGATCCCGGCGCCATTCCGCGGAATGGCTTGCCGGCCGGTGGCATGACGGTTCCGAAGCATTCTGCTCCGGTTGGTTTCCGGTTCCTGTCGGTTGCGATGAAGACGGCGTTCCTTCGGGCATCGGCATGGAGGAGGCCGCGGCGGTTGAGTGCTGCGACGAGAGTGTCCGGGAGGGCCCTGTCCCTGGTGAGCCACTGGTGGATTGCGGGCCATGCGGACGCGGCGGGCGGCGGCAGGGCCAGTTCCCTGCGGGGTTCCTTTTTCGGCTCCGGTTCCGGCGCGAGATCCCCTGCGAGCAGCCGGAGGCGTTCCACGGCCCGGGTGAAGCTTCCGCCTTCGGCATGGATGACGAGATCGATGGCGCCGCCGCCGCCGCGGTTTTGCCGGTGGTCGTGGAACTTCATACCGGTGATGTTGATGACCGATCCGTCGCGCCTGAAGCGGTTCCGGTCGCGGGGATCGCGGCGATAGCCGAGCCCGAGGGCGATCTCCCTGAGCGGCAGCTGCCGCAACCGGCTCCGGTCATCCTGCCTGGTGCTCATGCCTTGAGGTTCAGTTCGTCGATCGCCTGGGCGACGTGGTTGTCGGTGACTTCGCGGGCCTTGTCCGCGGCGGCGGCGGCGAGTGCATTGTGGGCGATCTGGTTGATCCTGCGCGGCAGGCCGTGTGCGGTCTGCGCGATGGCAGCCACGGCGGTCTTGCCGAAGATCGGGATGTCGGGAGCCCCGGCCATGCGGAGGCGGTGCTCGATATACGGCTCGATCTCCTCTGCCGCGAGCCCGTCCATGTGGTGGCGGACGACGAGACGCTGGGCGAGGGATTCGTTGACCCCCATCGCCAGGCGGCGCCGGAGCCCGGTGAGGCCGGTGAGCAGCAGGCAGAAGCGCTGGGCGGAATCGATGTCGAAGTTGGTGAGCATGCGCAGGGTCTCGAGGACCGGGTTGGACAGGAGATGGGCCTCGTCGATGATCAGCACCGGCGTCTGCCGGTTGCCTGCGAGGCGTGACAACTCGCCGGAGATGGCGCGTCCGACCATGCTGCGTGACTGTCCGGGGGCGAGGCCGAATTCGGCCGCGATGCAGTTCATGGCTTCGAGCGGCGTGGGGGCGGCGAGCGGCAGGTAGACGATCTTGAAGAGGCCGCGTGGCAGGCTGTCGGCGAAGCGCCGGCAGACGGCGGTCTTTCCGGACCCGACCTCGCCGGTGAGCAGGCCGATGCCGCGCATCTCCGCGAGATGGTTGAGCCGTGCCTGTGCCTCGGTGGCCGCCCGGCCCGGGAACAGGTCGTCGGATGCGATGTCGCTCCCGAAGGGCCAGCGCTCGAGGGAGAAGGATTGACGGTACATGGCTCAGTCCTCCCCGCCATCGGTGTCGATGCTGGAGAAGGAGATCGCGTTGTCGCGCTTCACCCGGGCATTTGCGTTGAGGTCGAGGGGCCATGCCTGCCCGGCATCCTCGCCATCCGCCACGACGAGGATCGGGCGGCCCGGCGGCGCCGCGGGATCGAACCGCAGGGTGACCTTCCGCCCGACGAGGCCGGTATCGACCTCGTAGAGCCGGTTCCGGAGGCTGACGACCCGGTCCTTGCTGACCTTGCGCACCGCCTCGTCGAGGAACAGGTCGTCGAGATCGACGCTGCCGTCCACGAGGCGGACATCGAGGGCTTTCGCGGCCCATGCGTCCGCCGGTGTCATGCCCTCGAGACCGCGATGGGGCGTGTGATGGTACTCTCCCTCGACCCAGGCGGCGAGACGGCGGTTGAGGATGTCGAGGCTGGCAGTATCCGCTGCTTCAAGGCCCGGCAGGAAGCGTTGGCGTACGGTTCTTATATACCTTTCCACCTTTCCTTTTCCGGCGGCGTGGTACGGACGCGCATGGATCAGGGCGATGCCGAGACGGGCGCAGACGAGATCGAGGCGCCGCGAACGGTACGCACTTCCATTGTCGACGAACAGTTTCCCGGGAATTCCGCGACGCAGGAGAGCCTGCCTGAACACCGGGAGGAAGTCGTTGATGCCCTCGGAGAAGGCGAAGGCCGACCATGGCACGATGCGGGTCGCGTCGTCGATCATGACGATCATGTAGGTCTTGCGCCGGCGGCGCCCGTCGCCGCACTTCGGGCCGTGCATGATATCCGATTGCCAGAGGTCGCCGGCATGGGCATGGGCGAAGCGCCTGAGGTCCGGCGGCGCCCGTTCCGGGGTCATCAACCCCTCGGCGTGGAACAGGCGGTAGGCGGCCGAGAGCGAGACCGGGTCGGTGAACCCGTCCGTCTGTTCGGCGCGTGCGACCACGTCGCGGACGGAAAGTTCGGGATGGTCCCTGCGGATGGAGATCAGCAGCTCCGCGGCCTCGACCGTGAGACGCCGGGACTTGCCGCGGTCGCTGCGCGGCCCGGGCTTGAGGGCGTCGAGACCGCCACGCCGCCAGGCCCGCTGCCAGTGCAGGATGGTACCCTCCGCAACCCGGGTGCGGCTGGTGCCGGGAATCACCCACGCCTTGCCGGCAAGACGGCGCACTTCGGCCATCCGCGCCGGTCCGGCGAGGTCGATGAGGGGGGCGATGACGCGATAGCGGAACATCGCCACGTCAAGTCGATGTCTTTCGGTGTTCTGGCTCATGCCTGGTCTCCCTTTCGGTTGGATCGGGCAGGCATAGCGCCGCTCAGGCCGGCGGATCAGGCCCCATCATGTGTTGGTCGGCCGGATTCGAAATCGGCGCCGGATCAATCCGCACGCCGAAGCCCAGTGGAGGCGCCAGATTCCGGAGATGTGACGCCGCATGGCCGCGCAGTTCGACGAGAAGCCGCGTGGTTCCGAGATGGCCCCTGAGCGCCGTCACCGACGCCGCGCAACCGGCGAACAGCTCCGGCAGCAGGGTGATCACCGTCACCAGGCAGGCAACCACCAGGTCGCGCCGGCCCTTGAGCCAGCGGCGGTTCGCCGCCTCCGTCACCACATGGCCGGGACGGGCGCTCTCGGCCGCCGCCCGCAGGCTCGGTTCCGTCTCCGCGGCCAGCGCCGCCGCCTCGAGCTCGTCCAGGGTGCCCGGCAGTCGTGCCGCAAAGCAGCGGGCCAGCAGTGACCATGTCTTGTGAGCGTCAGGGCAGTACCAGCGCGGAATATGGGCATCCCCCCAGCGGGTCTTGCGCCGGTAGGTGCCGTGGCGGGCGAAACGACAGCCGCCACCGGGGTGTTCGGGACAGCAATCAAGCTTTGCGTCACGCCAGGCTTGCGTGGTAACGTAGTCCTCGCCGGACAGCGACAAATTCCAATCGAGTTGTATGGTCGGCTACTGGCCCGGCGGCAGGCACCGCACGGGCCACCTCTTCTCAAATGCTTCGCACCATGCGGGATCCGGCCCGCGCTGCCGGGAAGGCGGACCCCCCGCGCCAGGGAGCGTAATCAACCACCCGGCCCAGGCGATCAATCCCGAAAATCAACAAACCCGCCACGCAGGGCGGACACATCCGTGACGCTGCCGGGAAAATGCCGCCGGGGAATTCGTCCGGGCCATGACGGAAACAACGCAACCGGGGAAACCGCGTCCGCCATGTTCCGGAAAAGAAAGCGCTACTGAAAAAACTGCCGGGAAGGAAAAAAAGATGTCGCGGACTATTCCAGTTTCCACTCGATCAGGCATCAATCCAATCCGTGACAATCCGGCCACTCAACACCGAATCATCCTGCAACCCAACACACGCCCGCCGGGGCGCCGCTTCCGGCAGGCACCTATGCGCGCCGCATTCTCGAACGGTTGCTGGTCGATCTCTCATGGGCGTCTTCGCGCATGGAAGGGAACAACTACAACCTGCTTGAAACCGAACGCCTGATCCGTTTCGGCCAGGAGGCTTCCGGGAAGGACCGCAAGGAAGCGGTCATGATCCTCAATCACAAGGAAGCCATCCAGTACGTCGTGGACAATCTCGACCAGATCGCGATCAGCCGGCCGGACCTGTGCAACATCCACGCATTGCTCGCCAACGGCCTTCTGGTCGATCCCGCCATGACCGGACGCCTCCGGCGTATGCCCGTCGGAATCACCCATTCGCGCTACCGACCGCTTGAGGACCGGTTTGCGATCGAAGAAGAGTTTGACATCCTGATTACGAAGGCCGCGGCCATTACCGATCCGTTCGAGCAGTCCTTCTTTCTGCTCGTCCATATCCCGTATTTGCAGGCGTTCGACGATGTAAACAAACGGACCTCGCGCGTGTCCTCCAACATCCCGCTCCTGAAAGCCGATCTCGGGCCCATGTCGTTTCTGACCATGGATGACGGCACCTATATCGACGGCCTGATCGGGATTTACGAGCTGAACAATGTGTCCTTGCTGCGCGAAGTCTATATCGACGCCTATCTGACGTCCGCCGAGAATTATCGCGTGCTGCGCGCCGAAGTCGAGGCGCCGGAAAAGGCAGCGCTCGTCTACCGCGATTTTGTCCGTGAGGCCGTGCGCCGCTGCGTGCTTGGCTGGAAGGCGTTCCTGCCGCAGCAAGTCATGGAAATGGCCGCGCAGGCCGACATTCCAGAAGAGGACCGCGAGCAGGTGGTCAACTATGTCGGACAGGAGTTCCGTGGCCTGCATGAGGGGAACGTCATACGCTACCGGCTCCGGCCCGCCGATCTTGAAGCGCTCAGCCGCGAACATCAGGAGGGATCGTGACCAATGGTCAAAGTTTGGTTTGTGCGCGAAGGCCCGGAGCCGACCAGAGGCGGGCCGCTTACGAGTTGCCGCTCGAAATATGCATTAAGACCCTTGGTTTGAGCGCGGGCGATTTTCTCTCCGGACCTGAGCGCACGTCCCGTTTCGGCGACCAGTCCTCCTGGCATGGCGGCATCGCCGATTACCGGCACGTGGTCTGCGAGATCGAGGACGCCGAAGCCGCGGCGAGCGGATGGAAGCTCGGCTACTACCGGGCCGGCGTTTCAGCCGCACAGGCGACCGACCGGCTGGGTCCGCCGCGCAAGCCCTGGGAGACTTAACATCTTCCCCGCCCTGAAGGGCGAGGATTTCCAGGAGGACTAGGCCACTTGGACAGTTCGCGCTTCATCACCTGCCCGACGGCTCGGCTCCACGCCCGGAGTGTTCCCCCGGTTGAGAATGTTGACCGCTGCGTTGCGGTCGGCATTGTCCCGGTGCCCGCACGCGGTGCAGACGAAGACAGCTTGGCTTTCGCGGCTCCGTCCGTCCACGGTCCCGCAGGACGCGCAGGTCTGGGAGGTGTACGACGGGTCGACCTTCACGAACCGTGCCGCCTTGTAGGCAAGCATGGTCTGGATCCGGTGCCAACCGACGTTCAGGATTGCGCGGTTCAACCCGCGCTTTTGGGCAACGTTCCGGCCCGGTTCATCGACCGTGCCTCGTGCGGAAGCCGTCATGTTCTTCGTGCGCAGTCTCTCGACCACAACGCCACCGTAGCGGCGGGTAATGTCCGTGGTGGCCTCGTGCGCCCAGTGCTTGCGCGCCCGCGCCTGACGGGCCTTGAGCCCGGCGGCCCACTTCTGTGCCTTGACCCACCGGCGCGACCCGCGCCTGCGGCGGCTGGCAATTCCCTGGGCCATCCGGATCAGGCGCTCGTGGCGATCGACCTCCTGCGGCAACATGTACGGCGTACCGTCGGACAGCATCAGCGGGACGGCCACGCCACGGTCGACGCCGACGGTCATTCCGTTGTCAGGCAGTGCGACATCGCGCATGCAGCCGATGCTGATCTGCCAGCCGAGAGCCGTGCGGGTGACACGCGCCTCGCGGATGCTGCCCTCGATGGCACGGTTGTCGCGCAGCTTGACCCAGCCGATCTTCGGCAGCTTCACACGCGCCCAGCGCCTGCTCAGCTTTTCAACGCGGATTTCGCGGCCGGCAAAGCCGAACGCTTCGTTCACGCCCTTTCTCTTTGGCCTGGGATAGCCGCCAAGACCCTTCCACGCCCGGCGGTAGGCCTCGTCGAGCGCCTTCAGCGTGCGTTGCATCGGTGTCACGTGAACGGCACGGACAAAGTCGAACTCGGCGCGCAGCGCGGTCAGTTCACGCGCCTGTGTCACGTAGTTGAGGTTGTTGCCTGTTCTGGCCTGGTAGTTCCGCCAATGGTTGCGGCGTTGCTCGAGCGCAAGGTTCCAGACGAGGCGGCAGACGCCGGCGAACTGCGCCATCATGTCTTCCTGCTCTTGCGTGGGGCGGAGCGCGTCTGTGTAGCCGCGGAAAATCATATCAAATACATACACTGGATAAGCCGATGTCAAGCAACAAGCAAGGAATCGCACTTTCCTCCCCGGCCTGAACGCCGAGGTTTCCAGCGCGAAAAGTTGATGAGCACAGAAAGTGACGGGCGGACCTTGAGAGCCCGCCGGAAAGGCTGACCCTTGCGAATCAGGCACATCGAAATCAGGAACTTCCGCGGGGTCAACGCCCTTTCATGGCATGTGAAGGGGGATTTCAATTGCATCATCGGAGCCGGATACACTTGCAAGACCACGATCTTGACGGCGCTCGATTATGCGCTCTCCCCCCGCACGGCCCTCTCACTCGATGATTCGGATTTTTTCAATCAGCAGGTCGATCAGGACATCGTGATTCAGGTCACGCTGTCAGGCTGGGATGAAACCCAGCCGGACGTCCGCAGGTTTTTCCAGAAAAAGGCGTTCGCCCAGTACAAATGCGGCCTTGATGACACCGGCCCGCTGCCCGAACCCCTCTCGGAAGAGCAGGTTGCCGTGTCGGTATCGCTGCGCGTGGATAAAGGCCTTGAGCCCAAGTGGTTTGTCGTCAAGGGACGCGACGAAGGCGAGGGCGTAGAGAGAAGGCCCCTCTATGCCAGCGATCGCGCCGCGCTTGGCCTAAGCCGCCTCGACACATTTGCCGACTATCATTTTACCTGGGGCCGCAACACCATCCTCACGCGCCTGAGCACGGACCGCGAAGACAATCTCAGCGCAGTCCTCTCCGAGCTGGCGCGTGGCATGCGGCAAACCGATATTTCTGCGCATCAGGGCGTCGCCGAATGCTAGGGCGTTGCCGATACAGTCCGGCAGGAATCTCGAGATGCAGGCGTGAGTCTCACAGCGCTTTCCCCCCGGATCGACATCCAGCGCCAGGCCGTCGGCGCCGGCGCACTTTCGCTGCATGAAGATCAGGTTCCGCTGCGCAACAAGGGTAGCGGCTCGAAAAGACTCATTGCCACGGCCATGCAGATGAAACTACACGGCGGCAAGAACATTTCCCTGATCGATGAAATCGAGCTTGGTCTGGAGCCGCATCGCATCCGGGGCCTGCTCTACAGGCTGAGGAACGCCGGGCAGCAGATTTTCGCGACCACGCATTCTCCCGTCGTCATCCGCGAGCTTAATGTCGGGGATGACGAGCTTTACGCGTGCAAGCGCGATGCGGCGGGAACCGTGACGCTCGAAAGCCTTGCGATTGTCCCCGGTATTCAGGGACGCGTGGGTGCCAACGCGGAAGCGTTCCTCGGCAGCAAGATCATCGCCTGCGAGGGTCCCACCGAGATCGGCTGCCTGCGCGCCTACGACCTTTACCGTCTGGATCAGGCCAGCCCGCCCATCTGGACACTCGCGACCGCCTACTTCGATTGCGGGGGCGCGAGCGGCTTAGCCCCGGCCTGCCCGCAACGGCGCCGGGAAACTGCAAGGCCAACGGCGGCTTCTGGATCGCGCGACAGGCAGCCCCCAATTCCGCGCTCCTCGTCGAGGGAGCCATCGACGCCCTCTCGGCTTGGACCCTCGACGAGGAGGCACGGATCGACATCGTCATCTCCAACGCCGGAGCCACCGGCAGAATGCCGGAATGGATCAACAGGTTCCAGCTCGAGGCCGTCTTCTGTGGATATGACGCCGACCAGGGCGGAGACCTGGCCGCCACAATGCTCGAAACGCAAGATCCCACCGTCCGGCGCATGCGCCCAGGCGATGACGGTGACGTCAAGGACTGGAATGACATCCTGACGGGGCGAGAAAACAATCACGAACCGACACCAGGCAGAACCAGTGACGGTCTCGGAGACCCTTCAAGTCAGGTCAGCACAAAGTGGGAAGAACCGTCCCGGACCGGATGAAATAACGCGGGAAATCCACGCCAATCCAGATCGAAAAACAACATCTACGGCCTGGGGTGGCGGATCGAGGATTGGCACCGGATCCTGAAATCGGGATGCAAGGTGGAGACGATCGCCCATCGCACGGGCCCGCGCATCGAACGGGCGGTGGCGATCAACGCGGTGATCGCCTGGCGCATCGCCACCCTCACCCACCTGGCCCGAACCGAACCGGAGCTTCCCGCCACAACCGCATTCACCGATATCGAACTGGCACTGCTCGAGGACTTCTCGAGCGTGCGGAAGCTGCCGCCGCCCGGGGACCTCGGACAGGCATTCCGCCTCGTTGCGACGATGGGGGGCTACCTGAACCGCAAGAACGACGGGCCGCCCGGCGCGGAGATCGCCTGGAACGGCCAGGCCGCGCTGTCGTTCACCGCGTGGATGGGATGCTCGGGCACAGCATCGATGTCGGGGACGCCAGCGCAGTGCGGAAACACATTAGCTGGCTAGACAGCATTTGTGGATAATGGGTAGGTGGCGGCAGCGGGTCATCGGTCTCTTTACCCATAGCGCAACGGACCGCACGCGGCTATCGGTGCGGCCATATCCTGAGCCAACAGCCGAACTGCATGCGGGACCTCGCCGTGGCGGCGATTGTCGCGCGCATCTTCGATCCCGCCTTCAGGCCGGCCAGCCGGCGGAGCGCAGTCGGATGGTGAAGAAGATGCTGAGCTATTCGGGATCGCCGGGCTATCGCCGGACCAAGCCGGCGCGGCGGACGGATCTGGCAGGCTTTACCGGCATCATTGACACGATTCTGGAGTCCGGTTTGTCCTTGGCCGCAAGCCAGTACACGAATCCGGCCAAAGGGTTGGGCGTGTATTTCGCATGGCGGATTGCGTTTTTTTACGGCGTTGTAATTCCGCCATTTTTTTGTTGCCTGTTCGGCGGTGATCTCCAGTTTCGCGGATTTTCGCGAAAAATCCCCGCACAAGCCGCAGATTTCCCACATGTCGGCGATTTCGACTGCATGCCCGGCCTCGGGGGATGGGCGTGGTAGAGTGCTCCAACACAACAAAAGGAGCTCCGAATACGGGGCCAGAAAGGAGCACTCCGATGCAGAAACCACAGGCCGAAACTCCCTTTGCCAACACCGACCTGAACGACGAAGTCATGGAGGAGGCGCAGGAACGCCTCGCACAGGCGATGGGTTCCCTGACCATGGCGTTCGCCGAACTCGGCATGGCAGAGGATCTTGCGGCGATGTTCCGGCAGGATCCGTTGAAGGCCGAGGTCGCGTTTCGCGACGGCTTCAATGAACTCGCCTGCTCGGTCCTGCGCGATGCCTTCGAGCTGATTGACGACCATGGCGTGTCCCTGGAAGCCGGGGGCGAGACCTACAGAAAGGTCGAGGCCTCGACCGGCCATGCGATGACGCCGTTCGGTCCGGTCACATACAGCCGCGCGCGCTACCGTCCTTCGGGCGGCGGCGAAGCCTTGTTCCCGACCGAGAGTGTTCTCGGGCTGAGCGAGTGCGGCCTGACGCCTGCGGCGGCGGGCCTGTCGCTGTATTTCATGAGCAGCCTGACCGCCCGCGAGAGCGAGGAGGCGTGGGAACGGCTGTGCGGCAAGGGGCCGTCGGCGAGCACCCTGGTGCGGATTTCCACGGAGGCGGGCCGCCGCTTCGAGGGCTGCTCTGGAGAACTGATGGCGGAGCTTCGGGCGGAAGAGGAGCTTCACGAGGATGCAGTTGCACTGCTGGTCTCCCTCGACGGAGTCATGGTTCGCATGAATGCCGAGACGGTGGACGGGCAAGCGGTCGAGCCGGGTTGGCGTGAGGCTTCGAGTGGCGTCGTCGCCATGCTCGACGCCGAGGCCAACACTGTGCAGGCCCGGTATTTCGGGCGTCTTTCGGAGCAGGGCAAGACCAGCCTGAATGCGCAGGTGAGCCAGGAAGTATTCCATTGGCTGGGGCGCAAGGAGGACCTGAAGGTCTTGGCGATCGCGAACGCGGCCAGGGACAACTGGACATTTCTGGACACGCTCTGCCCCGATGTCATGCTGGTCGATTTCGGGCACTCGGTCCAACATGTGAAGGTCACGGCCGACGCCGCCTTCGGTCCGGACAGTGCGGAAGGCACGGCCTGGTTCGAGAAATGGCGCCACGTCCTTCGCCACGATCCCAAGGGGGTCGGCAAAGTGATCGACGCGCTCCGCTATCTGAAACGGAAGGGAAAGGGCAGTGCCGACATTGCCCGGGAACTCGGCTTCTTTCGGAACAACCGAAAACGCATGGCCTACAGCGAAGTCGCCGATGCAGGCTATCCGATCGGCTCGGGCGCGGTGGAAAGCGGGAACCGCATGCTCGTGACCCAGCGGCTGAAGAGATCCGGCCAGCGCTGGGGGCGTGACGGCGGCCAGGGCGTCCTGACGTTCCGTTCGCTGCTCAAGTCCGGTCGCTTCGACCGGGCGTGGTCCAGGCTTTCGAGAAGTTGGCAGCAATGGAAGCCGCCTGCACCCGCCAACGACAATCAGGCCTTGGTGGCGCTCGCCGCGTGATTCGGTACGACAAACCCGATCTCCGAAAAATCACGCCATACTGGAATCACGCCCAAAGGGTTGTCCTAACGGGCGTATCTGCCCTATCTTGCAGATTCGTCCGGGCGCTCCTCCAAAGGACCTCTCGGACCCGGCAAGGCCGATCCCGCGTAGACCAAAGGGGGAGTGTGCAGACACATGACGGAGCCAGCTCAGCACATGCATAAGGGGCTACCCCGGAAGCAAGGGCTCTTCGACCCAAGCAACGAGCACGACGCGTGCGGGGTCGGTTTCGTGGTGAACATAGGGAATCGCAAGAGCCACCGGATCATCGATCAGGGCTTGCAGATTCTCAAGAACCTCACCCATCGCGGCGCGGTGGGCGCGGATCCGCTGGCCGGCGACGGGGCGGGAATCCTTATTCAGGTTCCGGATGCCCATCTGCGCGCCGTCTGCGGCGACATCGGACTCGATATTCCGCCGCCGGGAAACTATGCCGTAGGCATGGTGTTCCTGCCGCAGGCGGAGGAGCCGCGGGCGGAATGCATTCAAATCGTCGAGCAGCTGGTCAAGGCCGAAGGACAGCATGTACTCGGCTGGCGTGACGTTCCGGTCGACAATGCGGGGCTGGGCGAAAGTGTCGTTCCTACCGAACCCTTCGTCCGGCAGGTCTTCGTGGGCCGCGGCGACAACTGCGCCGATCAAGATGCATTCGAACGCAAGCTGTTCGTGATTCGCAAACAGGTGGAACACCGGATCGACGCGCTGGGCGAGGTCTGCGACGACTTCTACATGCCATCCCTCTCGTCGCGCACGGTGATCTACAAGGGGATGCTGCTGGCGCATCAGGTCGGCGAGTACTATCTCGACCTCCGAGACGAGAGGATGGTCTCCGCGCTCGCCCTGGTTCACCAGCGCTTTTCCACCAACACGTTTCCGTCGTGGCGGCTGGCTCACCCCTACCGGATGATCTGCCACAACGGCGAGATCAACACGCTGCGCGGAAATATCAACTGGATGTCGGCGCGCCGGGATCTCATGAAGTCGGAACTTCTGGGTGACGATCTCGACAAGCTGTGGCCGCTGATCACCCAGGGCCAGTCAGACTCGGCGAGCTTTGACAACGCGCTGGAGTTGTTGGTGCGATCGGGCTTTTCGCTGGCCCACGCGATGATGATGTTGATCCCGGAGGCGTGGACCGGCAATCCGTTGATGGACGAACGCCGCCGCGCGTTTTACGAATACCATGCGGCGCTGATGGAGCCGTGGGACGGTCCTGCCGCCGTGGCGTTTACCGACGGTCGCCAGATCGGCGCGACTCTGGACCGCAATGGGTTACGACCCGCGCGCTACGTCATCACCGACGACGATCTGGTCGTGATGAGTTCAGAAGTCGGCGTCCTTCCAATCGACGAGAGCCGCATCGTCAAGAAATGGCGCCTGCAACCGGGTAAGATGTTGCTGATCGACCTCGAACAGGGCTGCATCGTCGACGATGACGACATCAAGGCGCACCTGTCCTCGGCCCAGCCCTATCAGGAATGGCTCGACCGCACCCAGATCGTGCTGGAGGAACTTCCGGCGACCAACATCCCGATCGCGCCGCCCGACCAACTGACGCTTCTCGATCGCCAGCAGGCCTTTGGCTACACCCAGGAAGACCTCAAGTTCCTGATGTCCCCGATGGCGCTCGCTGGAGAGGAAGCCGTCGGCTCGATGGGCACCGACACCCCGATATCAGCGCTGTCGTCACGACCCAAGCTGCTCTATTCTTATTTCAAGCAGCTTTTCGCCCAAGTCACCAACCCGCCGATCGACCCGATCCGCGAGGAGTTGGTGATGTCACTCCTGTCCTTCATCGGCCCGCGCCCCAACCTGCTGGGCATCGACAACACGACGCCGCAGCGGCGTCTCGAAGTCCGCCAGCCGGTGTTGACGAACGAGGACCTGGAAAAGATCCGTTCGATCGGCGAGATCGCGGACAACGCGTTCAGGACCCTTACGGTCGATCTGACTTATCCGGCGGCGGACGGTGTCGAGGGCATGCGTGCCGCGCTCAATGCCGTTTGCGGCCAAGCGGAGAGAGCGTGTCGGGAAGGTTACAACATCCTGGTGCTCAGCGATCGCGCGATCAGCCGTGATCGCATCGCAATCCCGGCGCTGCTGGGCACCTCGGCGGTCCACCACCACTTGGTGAGGACGGGGCTTCGGCTCCTCCTCGGCCTGGTCGTCGAGACCGGAGAGGCGCGCGAAGTCCATCACTTCTGCGCCTTGGCCGGCTACGGCGCCGAAGCGATCAACCCTTATCTCGCCTTCGAGGCCCTCGCGGCGCTGCGGGACGAACTGCCGGAGAAGCTAAGCGACCGCGACCTCTACCGACACTACATCAAAGCGATCGACAAGGGCATCCTGAAGGTGATGTCCAAGATGGGCATTTCGACCTACCAGTCCTATTGCGGCGCACAGATCTTCGACGCGGTTGGCCTCGACGAGGATTTCGTCGAGCAATACTTCACCGGCACGTCGAGCAACATCGGCGGGGTCGGACTGACGGAGATCGCGCGGGAGACCGTCGAACGCCACCGGCTCGCCTACGGCGACGCGCCGGTCTATCGCAATGCGCTCGATCCGGGCGGCGAGTACGCCTACCGCCTGCGTGGCGAGGAACACAGCTGGACGCCCGACACGATCACCCACCTGCAACACGCCGTGCGTGGCGAACTGCCGGACAAGTATCGTGCTTTCGCCGAGGAGGTGAACAATCAAGATCACCGGACGATGACGATTCGGGGCCTGTTCGAGTTAATCCCGGCGGAGACACCGGTGCCCATCGACGAGGTTGAACCGGCAAGTGAAATCGTCAAGCGATTCTCGACCGGTGCAATGTCCTTCGGTTCGATCTCGCGCGAGGCGCATTCGACCCTGGCCGTCGCCATGAACAGGATTGGCGGCAGGTCGAACACTGGCGAGGGCGGTGAGGAGCCGGACCGCTACCAGCCCATGTCTAATGGCGATTCCATGCGTTCGTCCATCAAGCAGGTGGCCTCAGGCCGCTTCGGCGTGACCACCGAGTATCTTGTTAATTCTGACATGATGCAGATCAAGATGGCCCAGGGCGCCAAGCCCGGCGAGGGCGGCCAGCTGCCGGGGCACAAGGTGGATGCGGTCATCGCCAAGGTGCGGCATTCGACGCCCGGTGTCGGCCTGATCTCGCCGCCGCCGCATCACGACATCTACTCCATCGAGGATCTCGCCCAGCTGATTTACGACCTGAAAAACACCAATCCGGACGCCGACGTCTCGGTGAAGCTGGTCTCCGAGGTCGGGGTAGGAACGGTAGCGGCGGGGGTCTCGAAGGCGCGTTCCGATCACGTGACCATTTCGGGATTCGAAGGCGGCACCGGTGCCAGCCCGCTGACGTCGATCACCCACGCCGGCTCACCATGGGAGATCGGGCTTGCCGAGACCCACCAGACGCTGGTGCTCAACCGGCTGCGCGGTCGCATCGCGGTCCAGGTCGACGGTGGTCTCCGGACCGGGCGTGACGTTGTCGTTGGCGCGCTGCTCGGCGCGGACGAGTTCGGCTTCTCGACCGCGCCGCTGATTGCCGCAGGCTGCATCATGATGCGCAAGTGTCATCTCAATACATGCCCGGTCGGCGTTGCGACCCAGGACCCGGAGCTGCGCAAACGTTTCACTGGCACGCCGGAGCACGTGATCAACTACTTCTTCTTCGTTGCCGAGGAAGTGCGAGAGCTGATGGCGCAGCTCGGTTTCCGCCGCTTTGCGGACATGATCGGCGAGTCCCAATATCTCAACCAGCGCCGCGCGATCGAGCACTACAAGGCGAAGGGCATCGACCTGTCGCGGCTTCTCGCCAAGCCCTACGCCCCGCCAGGTGCTGCCACCCATAACAGCGAGCGCCAGAACCACCATCTGGATAAAATCCTCGACCGCCGGTTGATCGAATTGGCGCAGACGGCATTGACCCAACGCCTGCCGGTCCGCATGGATATGCCGATCCGCAATATCGACCGCACGACCGGCGCGATGCTGTCGGGCGAGATCGCGAAGCGTTTCGGCCATGCCGGCCTCCCCGAAGATACGATCAGCGTGACCTTCCGAGGCACGGCCGGCCAGAGTTTCGGCGCATTCCTCGCCAGGGGCGTCGCCTTCGAGCTGATCGGGGAAGCCAATGACTATACCGGCAAGGGCCTGTCGGGAGGTCGCCTGGCGGTCTACCCGCCGCCTGAGAGCGCGATTGTCCCGGAAGACAGCATCGTCGTCGGAAACACCGTCCTCTACGGCGCAATCTCCGGAGAATGCTATTTCCGCGGGGTCGCGGGCGAGCGTTTCGCGGTGCGCAATTCGGGCGCCATCGCAGTGGTCGAAGGCGTCGGCGATCATGGCTGCGAATATATGACGGGCGGCATCGTGGTGTGTCTCGGCCGCACGGGGCGCAACTTCGCTGCCGGCATGAGCGGCGGCATCGCCTATGTCCTCGACGAGGTGGGAGATTTCGAGCGCCGCTGCAACCTTGCCATGGTCAAGCTCGAACCCGTCAAGGCGGAGGACGAGTCGCTTGAGCGCCTGGCGCATCAGGGCGGGGATCTCGAAGCCCGCGAACTGGTCGACGTGATGCGCGACATGACCCGCTTCGACGCCGAGCGCCTGAAAAGCCTCATCGAAAAGCACGTCCGTTACACCGGTTCGGCACGCGGACGGCAGTTTCTGGAGGATTGGGATTCCTACTTGCCGCGATTCGTCAAGGTGATGCCCGTCGACTACTACCGCGCGCTGCAGGAGATGGAGCTCGCTCGGCCGGCCGATTCCGCAGCACTGCTGATGGAGAGCCGCTGAACCATGGGCAAGGTTACGGGTTTTCTCGAATTCGACAGGTACGAGCAGCACTACGCGCCGGTGGACGACCGCGTCAGCCACTTCAACGAGTTCCTCATACCGCTGGACAAAAGCACGCTGCGGCAGCAAGGCGCACGCTGCATGGACTGCGGCATCCCGTTCTGCCACACGGGTTGCCCGGTCAACAACATCATCCCCGACTGGAACGACCTCGTTTACCGTGACCAGTGGCGGGAAGCGATCGAGGTGCTGCATTCGACCAACAACTTCCCCGAATTCACTGGCCGCCTCTGCCCGGCGCCCTGCGAGGAAGCCTGCACGCTGAACATCGACGACTCACCGGTGACGATCAAGTCGATCGAATCCGCCATCGCCGATCGCGCTTGGGAGGAGGGGTGGGTGGCTCCCGACATCCCCGTCGCCAGAACTGGCAAGCGTGTGGCCATCGTCGGTTCGGGTCCTGCGGGGATGGCCTGCGCGCAACAGCTGGCGCGCGCCGGGCACGGCGTCACGCTGTTCGAGAAGAACGCCAAGCCGGGCGGGCTGCTCCGGTACGGCATTCCGGACTTCAAGATGGCAAAGCACCTAATCGACCGGCGCGTCAGCCAGATGGAGGCGGAAGGCTTGACCTTCCGCACCGGCACACATGTCGGGGTCGACCTTGAGACGGGCGATCTCGTCCGGGATTACGATGCCGTGGTTTTGGCAGGCGGGTCGGAGAAGGCGCGCGACCTGCCTGTCAAAGGAAGGGATTTGCGCGGCGTCGAATTCGCGATGGATTTCCTGGCCCAGCAAAACCGGCGCTACAGTGGCGAGGCGCTCGGCGAGGCGGAGGAGATTTCCGCCGGCGGCAAACATGTCGTCGTGATCGGCGGCGGCGATACCGGTTCGGATTGCATCGGGACGTCGTTCCGCCAGGGCGCGGTCTCGGTGACGCAGCTCGAGATCCTGCCTATGCCGCCGGAGAAGCCCGACAAGGCCACTTCCTGGCCGCTGTGGCCGCTGCGGCTGCGCACATCCTCGTCGCAGGCGGAGGGTGCGGGCCGCGAGTGGAGCGTCGCGACCAATCGCCTTTCGGGCGCCGGCGGGGCAGTCTCTACCCTCCACGCCGTTCGGCTCGACCAACGAATGCAGGAAATGCCCGGAACCGGATTCGAACTGAAGGCGGAACTCGTGCTGCTTGCAATGGGATTCGTCCATCCGGTCCATGAAGGCATGGTGGACGAGTTTGGAGTGGAACTGGACGCACGAGGAAACGTCCTCGCCAATACGAACAACTACGCCACCACGCAGCCAAAGGTGTT
Organism: Paracoccaceae bacterium; assembly: GCA_963664045.2. GTDB lineage: Bacteria > Pseudomonadota > Alphaproteobacteria > Rhodobacterales > Rhodobacteraceae > JAPPHA01. Next base: position 166,194 of record CAXXGT010000015.1, read on the forward strand.
CGCCGCGGGCGACATGCGCCGGGGCCAGTCTCTTGTGGTCTGGGCCATCCGCGAGGGCCGGCAATGCGCCCGCGCCGTAGACGAGTTCCTGATGGGGTCGTCGTCATTGCCACGATGAACCCGGCATGGCATCACCTCAACGGTGGCAGGAAGTTGACTCTCCATGGCTTCAGCCGGCCACTTCCAAGAGCTTGGCATCGTGTCCTGTGTCAGGTCGGAATTGGCACCTTTGAAGGCCCTTGCAGCACGGGCGCGCGCTCCACGCGGCAGATCAGACCAGGACGGATGACACCAGAGCGTCAACAACTGCGTTCCTGATCTGTCCTGTTGGGATCGGTCGAATGCAACAGACGCACATCGCCCGCAAATGCATCGCAAGGGCAGGGAGTGCTGGGCAAGACTGTTTCTCCGGGTGAAATCAAAAAACTGCCGGAAAAATTTGTGAGGGGTGTGTTCTCTATCGAGAGTGAAAAACATGAAACGGCTGGCTTTGCGCCGGCCCTCTTGTCGCATGGCGAAATATCCGGTTACGTCAATACCGCGGGTCACGCTCCCGAACGACCGCTTCGCGGCATCCGGTTCCGCTCATTCCCCTTCCGATGAAATGAGAATCTGCTTCCAGATCGATACCTCGTCTATGAGCACGTACTCCCTGCGGAGGCCCCACGGGCCGAACTCCGCATGGCAAGCGCCCATGACGTGAACGGTCACGCCTGTCGGGCGCCCGAAAGCACCGGTTCCGCTGTGGGTGCCGACCAGGCTCCAACGCAATGCTGCCCGGGGAGGCATGTTGTCGTCGTGCCGGCCGATCTGATGCTCGATGCGAAACACGGCATCCGGAAAACTGCTTCGAACGCCCATCCAGAACCTGTCGGCATCTCCGTGGGAGTGGCCGGTGAATCCACCGGCGTATTCGAGGTGGCATGCGCGGTCGTATTCCCTGGGAATGACCGCGAAGCTTCCGTCCATGATCTCGCCCATGATCTCCGCGTAGTGTTTTCCGAAGGGATTGTCGTTTCCCTTGCCGCTGTACTTGGTGCCTAGGGTATCCTCATGCCTGACAGGGATGGTGGCCTTTCCAGGACCACCCTCCAGAATGATCTGCTCTCGCGCGAATTCCTCTGGTGTCTTGCCAAGTTGGCGGACGATGGCCCCATGGTCGCGAATGAGCCATTCCTCGTCGATGCACCAATTCCCGGCCATGACGTGGCAATCGGCGATGACCCGATAGGTGAATCGCTTCCCGGTCGATTGCCCGTAGAATCCCTGGCCCAGATGCGTGGCAGTGGACAACAGCCGGTGCGAGGACAGAAAGCCGGACCCGCGTTCACCGCTCCAGATCACGTCTTCACCGAGAAGGGACCGGTCGGGAAACTCGGCTAGCGTCGCCATGGTCGCGTTTATGACCGCCTCGTTTCCATTAACGATCGACGCCGGTGAACACATGACGATATCGGGTGCGTACAACTTGCGGAGAGAGGAAATGTTCCGATCCTCCCAGATGTCCCGAGTAATTCCGATGATGAATTCAGGGAGATCCCGGTACTCGCGCCTGTGATGGCTCAATACGTATGTCCTTTCCTTGAAATCAGGGCGGCGGGGGAACGGCAGCGGGGTCGCGGCGGTCAATCACGCAGGCTCGACGTCCAGGGACCTGGGCCACGCCTGGGGCACGCGCCCGGATGCTTCCTGTCTTTTGACTTCACCCTGCTGTCCATCCGCCGTCGACTGTCAGCGCAGAGCCGGTAACCAATGCCGACGCGTCCGACGCCAGGAACACGACGGCACCCATGACATCCTCGATTTGTCCGACGCGACCAAGCTTGATCTTTTCCTCGATCCACGAAACCCGGTTTGGATCCATGAAGGTCGACTCCGTCAATGGCGTTCGAACGAATGTCGGGCAGATCGTATTCACCCTGATTCCGTGTCTACCCCACTCGATCGCCATGGTCTTGGTGAAGCCCTCGACCGCATGTTTCGAGGCGCAATAAACCGACCGGTCGACACCTCCGACATGCCCCATCTGGGATGAAATCGTGATCAGGGAACCCGAACGTCCTGACTCGATCAGCCCCTTAGCGACAGCCTGGGCAAGAAAGAATGCTCCCCGGAGATTGACTGCCATGACCCGGTCAAAACTCTCGGCAGTCACGTTGATCGCCGAAGCATGGCGGGCGATTCCCGCCGAGTTGACCAGAATATCGAAGGGTCCGGCTTCGCCGATCTTTCTTTCGATAGCCTCGACATCGGCAAGGTCAAGTTCCATGGTTCTCACGACAAGGCCGTGCTTGATCATCGCGTCATGGGTTTCCGCGAGGCCGGCAGTCGATCGTGCGGCCACGGTAACATCGGCGCCGAATTCTGCCAACGCGGACGCGGCGCCACGACCAATCCCGGACGTGCCTCCGGCAACAAGCGCCGTCCTGCCATCAAGGCGAAATGACGGAGTTTTGGAAATGCCGTTCATGGAAGTAGACCTGCCTGCACGTGCCGAAAGTCGAGGACGCGCATCGTAGTTGCTTGCGCCGTAGGTGCAATGCCCAGCCGGGAATTTCGAGGGGTTTCAGTCTGAAATTCGCTGTGACCGACCCTGCCACAACGTCGCGGGCCGGCAATGACGATGGCGTCTGGCGGTTCGAGACCGGGAACTGCCGCGTGCAGCTTGAGAAGGGTCAAGTCGACGAACTCCCCGCCGTCTGCGGGTTTTCAAAAGGGTGGTAAGGGCGGACAGGCGCATGCACGCCTGAATTGAACGGATCGCGGATGAAGGGAGAGCAGATGGGCCACTCCGAAACGGGCTTCCGGAAACCGCGGCATGGTTCCGGAATCCGCCGATCGGGAATACTCCGGTTGTACGCCTTTCCGGATCTCATTCGGCGGCACCTCCGTACGGAATGTTCCGGCCGCCAAAACGGCGAACGCGGACGTTGGCCTGTTCCGCGTGTCCGATGAAACCCTCCAGGATGCACAGGCGGGAGCAAACGGCACCGACGTCCGCTGCTGCAGCGTCCGTCATGATCTTCTGGTAGCTGTGCGTTTTCAGGAACTTGCCGACCCAGAGTCCACCCGTGTAACGTCCGGCGCGGCGGGTCGGTAGCGTGTGATTGGTACCAATCACCTTGTCTCCATTTGACACGTTGGTGCGTGGGCCCAGGAACAGCGCACCGTAACATGTCAGGTTGTCCAGGAACCATTGGTCGCGATCGGTCATGACCTGAACATGTTCGAACGCAAGGTCATTGGCGACCTCGAGCATCTCTTCATAACCGCCACAGACGATAACCTGTCCATAATCGCGCCAGCTGACCCCAGCGGTGTCTGCGGTGGGCAGGATGTCCAGGATACGATCGATTTCCGCCATTGTAAGCGTTGCGAGTTCCCGGTCATTCGTGATCAGGACGGCAGGGGAATCGTAGCCGTGTTCCGCCTGGCCAAGCAGATCGGTCGCACAGAGTTCAGCATCGACGGTCCTGTCGGCGATGATCATCGTCTCGGTGGGGCCTGCAAAGAGATCGATCCCCACGCGGCCGAACAACTGGCGTTTCGCTTCGGCAACGAACGCGTTACCCGGGCCGACCAGCATGTGAACCGGATCGATGCTTTCCGTTCCGAGTGCCATGGCCCCGACGGCCTGGATCCCGCCCAGGCAATAGATCTCGTGGGCGCCTCCGAGGTGCATTGCGGCCACGATGGCCGGATGCGGACTGCCATCGCGGGGCGGGGCTGACGCGACGATTCTCGGAACTCCGGCGACGCTCGCCGTCAGCACCGACATGTGGGCCGACGCCACCATGGGGAACTTCCCGCCGGGTACGTAACAGCCGACGGACTGGACGGGAATGTTGCGGTGACCGAGGATGACGCCAGGCAGTGTTTCGACTTCGATATCGGTAATTGACGCGCGTTGCGCCTCGGCAAAGCGACGGATTTGCGCTTGTGCGAAGCGGATGTCTTCCATGTCCCCGGCAGAAACCTTCTGCACCGCCGCCTCGATGTCGGAGGAAGAAAGGCGAAAAGATGCCGGATCGTAATTGTCGAATTTCCTGCTGAGTTCCCTGACGGCCGCGTCTCCGCGATTCTCGATGTCCTCGAGTGTGTTTTCAACGACGGTACGCACCCGGGAATCGTCCTCCGATCGCTGTTTCTCGGAGCGCCCTGTCTTGAGAAATTCAATTGCCATTTGCCTGGTCCCTTCGTGGTGGAACGCGGTCGCCTGTATCGAACGCCTCCCAGCCTTTTCCATCGAAAATGTCGACGCCGAGTTGTGCAAGTACATGCGGGAAATCGACCATCACCCAGTTCTCCACGATCTTTCCGTCCAGGACCTTCCAGAAGTCCATGTACCGGATCTCGACCCGCTTGCCGGTCGGCGCCACGCCCATGAACTCGCCGGTGTGGGTCGCCTCCTGTCGACCGAAAGCAGCCGCCCATTCCCCCATGAACAACCTGGCTTCATCAACGCATACCTTGTCGGAAAATGCAGCCTGAAACGGATGCTGCCAGTTGTCCTGGAATTGCTTGACTCCGCGTTTTGTTCCACAGCCGTAGTTGCCGCGCCATCGAAAGTCCGTGGCAAAAAACTCGCCGATGTCGTCAATCCGATGGTCGTTCAACCCGTTGATCATCGCGTCAATGACGCGCCGCGTGTCCTCTGTCCGCCTCATGTCCGTTTCGCGGGTCAGCAACGCCTGCTCGGGTCGTGATCCCTTCATCGTTCATGACCCGGGCGATCGGCATGTGCGGATGGGCGGGAGGGAAGGCAGAAGGCTCCGGGCTGGCGACGTGTGCAGGTCATTCCCCGGGCCGCTCGAAAACGGCATTTCCGTATTCGATCGGTCAAGGGGACTGTCAGGCGCAAATGTCTTGCAAACATCGAATTCCCATTTCCTTGTGCGAGGTGGATGGAGTGAACGAGCCAGGCGGCAGGATTCTACGGCGTATTCGGGATTGGACCGGTTCCATACGCGTCGCGAAGTCGGCAATCAGCCTTGCAACCGTACACCCGTGTCCTTGTCGAAGAGGTGGCAAATCCCCGGAGGAATGGAGACCGAAACGGTGTCGCCGATCTCGACACGAACGTCCTTTGCCGCCTTGACCGACACCAGTGACTTTCCGGCCCTGAGCGTGATCATGGTGGCGTCGCCCAGCAGTTCCTGCGTGTAGGCGGGGGCCGTGATCTGGGATTGCCCGTCAGGGCGGACGACCGATGCGTCCTCCGCACGAAATCCGAGCACGACGTTTCCGTCCTGTCCGTCGAGCCCTTCGATGCTCACGTTCTCGGAATCGAACCGGCCGTCTTCGAGTTTGCCATCCAGCAGGTTCATTGCGGGGGAACCGATAAACCCCGCGACAAAGGTATTGGTCGGGCGGTCATAGATTTCGGTTGGTGTTCCCACCTGTTGAACCACACCGGCGTTCATGACGACAACCCGGTCTGCCAGCGTCATTGCCTCGATCTGGTCATGGGTGACGTAGATCGTGGTTACCTTGAGTTCATGGCTGAGGTTCTTGATCTGGGCTCGCGTGGAAACGCGGAGTTTTGCATCCAGATTAGACAAAGGCTCGTCCATGAGAAAAACGTTGGGTTCGCGAACAATGGCACGCGCGAGCGCAACCCGTTGTCTCTGGCCGCCCGAAAGCTCTGCGGGTCTCCGGTGAAGAAACTCGGTCAGTTCGACCATTTCCGCAGCCCGCATGACCCGGTCCTGGTGCGTTGCGGGATCCACTTTTCTGACCTTGAGTGGAAACCGGATATTCTCGAACGCGTCCATGTTCGGGTAAAGGGCATAGGATTGAAAGACCATGGCGACATCCCGGTCCTTGGGGTCGAGTTCGTTGACCCGTTTCCCATCAATCGAGATCTCGCCTTCGGTTACCTCTTCGAGGCCGGCAATCATGCGCATGGTCGTTGTCTTGCCGCACCCTGACGGCCCAAGAAGTACCAAGAACTCCTGATCCTGTATTGTCAGGTTGAGATCGCTGACGCCGACAAATGAACCCCAGCGTTTGGAGAGATTCTGGAGGCGGATTTCAGCCATTTCGGAATACCATCAAGACCATGACCAAAGCGGTGACAGTGAGCTACACATTTGAGACGGGGTTTGGCAAGTGTCTCCTGTCTTCTGGAGTGCACCCCAAATTTGTTGTTTGGGGTGATTCGGGTGAATTGTCTGGATCGGGGGTTGCGTTGTGTAATACCATTCCAAGAAAATAATCACCGACAGATTTGGGTTGGTTTTTCATAGTTTTGCCCAGTCTCTCCTGGTGTTTTGCGTGATCTCCCCGGTCTTTTTGGTGAAGGCGTCCCACACCTGCGTTACGGTTTCCCTGACGTGCTCAGCACTCGCGAACACCCGGTTCGCAAAGTGACCATGCTTGAGGACTGAGAAGAGCGTCTCGATCGGGTTCAATTCCGGACTGTACGGCGGCAGCCGGAGCAATGAGACGTTCGACGGGTTTTCGAGATCCTTCGACCGGTGCCAGCCTGCCCCGTCCAAGACCACCGCGGCATGTTTGCCTTCGGGAAGCTCCCTGCCGACATCCTGCAAATGACGGTTCATTTCCTGGATGTTCGCCTTGTCGCACACATGTCCGACCGCATTTCCGGTCTCGGGACAGGCTGCCGAGAACAGATAGACGTAGCCGTACCGGTAGTCCCGCCGTATGCGCGGGCGTGTTCCCTTCCGGGCCCAAACCCGTGAAAGCATCCCTTTCTGGCCAATGCGGGCCTCGTCCTGGAAGTACACAAGAACATCCTCGCTCGACACGCTCTCGGGAAGGCTGTCCTGAACTGACTGACTGAATGTATTACGGAACTCTTCCTGGGCCGCGGGGTTCGCCTTGGGGTGGATCGGCCGCGGAGACAGATGCCGGAAGCCGAGACGGCGAGGCATCTGACGCACGCCTTCCACCGTATAGTCCACGTCGAACCGATCCTTGATCCACTGCTGGACCGTGGCAAGCGTCCAGCGGGAAGGCTCGCCCGCATCAGGGTCGGTGCCAGCCTGAATCTTCGACACGAGCTCCGCAGTCTGGCTCGCGTCCAGCTTCCGTGGACGGCCCGAGCGTGCAGCATCGCGCAAACCATCCAGGCCCTGGGCGCTGTCGCGCACAACCCGGTCGCGCAGGGTCTGGACATCAACACCAACAACACACGCAATCTCGCCCCGCAACAGTTCGTCCTCAATGATCGGTGCGATCGCCCGCGAACGAACCCTGCAGTGGGTGCACCCCTGTCTTCTGCCTCCGGCCGCGGGTCCATGGCGTCCTTTGTCGGCAAGGTTTCATGGACTGCAAACCGATGTCGGGAGCAGCGCCTCGTCCCGGAGGCTTCCGAAAGCCTTCCACGCAATGGCGGCCACGTGTCAAACCTGGCGTCAGGTTTCGGTCCGGACACTTCAAGCAGCTGGCCGCGGCGCGGTACGGTACGAGTCGCTGTGCCCAATCCTTCGGCTACAAGATTCCACCCACTATCTAACTCGTGCTGTCGCAGGCCGGGAATTCGAGCCTTGAACGATGCTCCGGTGATCGAATTTACGAAGGTTTCGTGTCGATGGCTTCAGAGAAAGGCGAATTCCGCATGGGGGCGGCTCTCACGCGGTTCGCCGGTGACTGCTCCCCACCCTGAAGGATGGGTCTTCCTGTTTCTCAGGCTATTGAGGGTAGTTGTGCCCACCTTACGCAGAAGCTTCCACAGGCAAAGATGGCCGGACCATCCGTCCTTGCGATTTCCCTTTTCCTTCACCTTGGCCATAGCCGCTCGGTTCTCGCCGTCTTTTCGCGGTGGTCCGTTGCAGAAACATTCTGACCAGACCATAGTTTCAGGCTTTCTTGTCAAAGAAGTCAAATACGGTTGCACCCTATATCTCCGCCCTGAAAGACGGGGTTTTACGGTGCGGTTGATAAAGGGGCGTAAACGGAAATACGGGCACAGGCCCTATCCTCCCGGGCTTGCACGGGCCTCAATGTCAGCCAGGTTCACGGACTGTGGGAAGATCAGGATGAAGACCGGAAACATGCAAGAGGCCAGGACAAGTCTATCCAGGTTGGTGGCCGCAGCCGCAGCGGGCGAAAGTTCCGTGATCCCACGCGCCAGCGAGCCACTTGTGAAGGTCAAGGACATCGGCTTCTCGGTTTGGACCCGCCTCCTCCCGATCAGCAAGGAGAGGAATGAAAACTTCGATCTGATCCTCACCACGACGCGATCGAGCGCCTGCATTACCGGCTCGCGCATTCGCGTCATGCCGCCCGTTTCGTTCTGAAGGGGGTGATGCTGTTGATGGCATGGTTCGACGAGCCGTTTCGAGGGATGCGCGTTCTCGATCTCCTTGGCTATGGTGATCCGGCACCGGAAGTTGTCCTGGACGTCCTCAGGGGGGCTTGGCCAGGAGCAGCCAGGCGGCGTTCATTTTGGCGAAGATCGGGGCGGCGTTGACGAGGTGATGGCGGATGGCGATATTGCCGGTTAAGGGCTGGTCTGGACCTTTTATTGAGCGACGGTAACCGGTTGGCATTTCCCGGGTTCCGGAACCGGGTATCTGTTTCTGAACTGGGCCTGCAAGCTGATCGGGCAGAGTGGTGGAAAATGGCGGCATGACACAAGCCGACCAAGAGATGAGGCTGCTTCGGGATCTTCCCGGCCCCCGTGGCCTGCCCGTGCTGGGCAACCTGCTTCAGATCCGGTTGGACCGGCTTCACCTGACGTTGGAAGAATGGGCAGAGCGCTACGGCCCGATGTTCGGGATTCGCATCGGACCACACCGCATTGCGGTGATCTCGGACCGAACGGCCATTCAACGCATTCTGGTGCAGCGCCCGGACGGTTTTCGACGCACCGCCATGCTGGAAGCAGTGGCCACCGAAATGAGGCTCAAGGGCGTGTTCGCCGCCGAGGGCGAGGACTGGCGCCGACAACGACGGATAGTGATCGCCGCTTTGAACCGTGCCAGGCTGGAGAGCTTGTTCCCTTCTCTGGCCATGATCGTCGGGCGGCTGCAGCAGCGCTGGGAAGCGGCTGCAGACAGGGCCGAACCCGTGGACCTGTGTCGCGACCTGATGCGCGTCACTGTCGATGTCACCATGCAACTCGCGTTCGGTGTGGACGCCAACACGCTGGAAACGCCGGGACCGGTGATTCAGCGGCATCTCGACAAGGTCTTCCCCGTTGTGCACCGACGCATAAACGCTCCCTTTCCCTGGTGGCGCTACGTCAGCCTGCCCTCGGATCGCGTGCTCGATCGCGCGTTGGATGCGCTGGAGGAAGAAGTGGGAGCCATGGTCCGCGCGACGAGGGAACGCATGAAGGCCGAGCCCGAACGACGCGATGCGCCGACGAATTTCCTGGAGGCCATCGTGGGTGAGGTGGAGACAGGGGATTCCGGCTTCACCGATGCGGAAATCTTTGCCAATGCGGGCACGCTGTTGCTGGCGGGTGAAGACACGACAGCTAACAGCACGGCCTGGATGGTCCACTATTTCACGAAGTATCCAGAGCACTTCGAGCGGGTTCGGCGCGAAGTTGACACGTTGGTCGCGCCCGGAACCGTAATCGGGAGCCTGGGGCAAACGAAAGAGCTTCCGATCCTTGACGCGTTCTGCAACGAGGTTATGCGGCTGAAACCCGTAGCGCCGCTTCAAGTGGTTGAGACGGTTTCGAAAGTCGAGATTCTCGGCTGCCACTTACCAAAGGGAACGCCAATCATTATGCTGGTCCGGCGCATGGCGACCCGGGATGAGAACTTTGGTGACGGCGTCCGTTTCAATCCGGATCGCTGGCTTGTCGCGACAGACGCGAGTCTCTGTCCGCACGACCGCCGCGCCTTCGTTCCCTTCGGGGGCGGACCGCGCCTGTGCCCCGGACGCAATCTGGCGCTGCTTCAGATCCGTACCGTCCTCGCGATGCTTTGTCGAAATTTTGAGGTGGAACCCGTGCGCGCCGGGCGCGAAGTGGAGGAGCATCTGGCGTTCACGATGATGCCGGCCCGACTTTCCGTTCGTCTGCGGCGGCGAATGCACCGATGATCTGCGACGACGTTCAGTTTGGCGCGGGGATATAAATCCGGAAGTTCCGATCAGGGAAACGTGAAGTCGGGGAGCGAATCGAAAGCCAGTTCAATTGCATCGCTCCAACCGCGGGAGATCGTCCGGAAATACTCGTTCCGTTCCTCGAAACGCAAGGAATGACCGAGGCGCAATGTGTCCGAAACGTGGATCTGAAGATCGAGCGGCATGCCGACTGACAGGTTCGACTTGATCGTCGAGTCGAACGAGACGATCAAGAGCTTGACGGCGTCTTCGAAACTCAATTCCGGCTTGTACGCCCGGGAAAGTATCGGTTTGCCGTACTTCGTTTCACCAAGCTGGAAGAACGGTGTGTCTTCGGCCGCTTCAACAAAGTTGCCCTCCGGGTAGATCATGAACAGGCCGGGCGGTTCCCCCTTGATCTGACCGCCGATGATCATGCTGGCCCGAAACCGGGATACACTCTCGCCGTCGTCCTTTTCACCGGGCGCCGCACCGGGAACCGCACTGGCGGAGATCGTGTCCCGAAGCGTGCGGCCAACCTGTTGAGCCACGCGAAACATCGACGGTGCATTGAGGATTGATGGAGTATCCGCGCCTGCGCGAACGCTCTCGTCAAGTATCGAGACAACCGACTGGCTTGTCGCCAGGTTGCCCGAAGTCATCACTGTCAGGGTTCTCTCGTCCGGGACCTCCCAACTGAAAAGTTTGCGGAAGGCCGAGACGTTGTCGACACCGGCGTTTGTGCGGGTGTCGGCCATGAAAACGAGCCCGCGGTCCAGTTTCATGCCGACGCAATAAGTCATCCGGAACCTCGACCGGGTTCCACCCATGGCCCTGGCCTGGTGTTCGACAAGGCAGTCATTGCTGGACCTGGAGCCTGACATGCATGGTTTCGCCGCCGTCCCCCTGCCTTATGCCATTGATTGGAGCAGCGTCGCTGGAATCGAGTCCGCGCGCGACGCGGATGTATCGCTCATCCGGTGATATTCCATTCGAGATGTCAAATCCGATCCACCCCAATCCGGAAAGGTGTGCTTCGGCCCATGCATGGCCCGCGCTGTGATCATCCCCGGATTCGGTGAACAGATATCCGCTTACATACCGGGCTGGAAATCCCAGGCCGCGGGTCACCGCGAGGAACACGTGGGAGTGGTCCTGGCAAACGCCTCTTCCCGATGCCAATGCGTCTTCCGCCGTGGTCGACGAGTCTGTCTGTCCGGGTTCGTAGGCCATTCGATCCCGAATTCTGGCCGAAACCTGGTGCAAGAGAGCAACATCATCCCCGTCGTCTGCCCTTTCTTCGATTCGCTCGCGCAGTTCCTGAATCAGTTCACGGATTCCCTGGCCAGGAGTTGTTCTTTCGGTTTGGCGCGTGAACAGCCACAAGGGGACAAGCCCGTAATGTTTACCGAGGATTCCGGCGGTATCAGATGTCTGAACGAGGCCCTCGCTCTTGATGGACACGGAGTTCGCATCTTGGCACAGCCTGACCAGTTCCACCCTGTTTCCAAAGTGATCCCTGTTCGTCGTTTCCCTCTTGCCGCCGACGATTTCGGTTTCCCATTCCCGGATTTCCTGGCCACGTCCATTCAACGGGGTCAGGCGTAGCTGCAGAAGCCCGTATCGTACGGGTTCATTATACGTGTAGGTCGTCTCGTGCAGAACCTTGAGCAACATTCAACCGTGTCCATCTGAGTCTATGCGGAAAACCGGTAGTCCTTTTCGATCTGGCAACTGAGGCTGCCAAGTCCATTGAGGAATTCCTGAATGAACTGATGGAGTCCATCCTCGAAAACGACACCGATATCCCGTGCCTTCAAACTCGTGCATAGGTCTTCCGCCATGCGAAGACTTGGCGGCGAGTTTCCGTAATCGGTGTCGAGGTGACCGAGGTTGTCGAGGATCTTGTCACAGCAGAACGCGATGGACCTGGGCATTCGTTTGTCCAGAATCAGAAACTTGGCAATACTCGCCGGATTCGGTTCGCGCTCGTTCAACCAGTTGTAGACATGGTCCGCCGACACGGACCGCAGGATGGTTTCCCACTGTACATTGTCGATAGGAGCACCGACATGCACCACTGAAGGCAACAGGATGTAGTACTTGACGTCGAGGATCCGTGCAGTGTTGTCGGCGCGCTCGAGAAACGTGCCAAGACGTGCGAAGTCGTACATGTCGTTCCTGAGCATGGTTCCGTGAAGAGTGCCGCGGACGTAGGCGCTTTGCCGACGTACGAGTCCAAGGATGTTCGGCAGGTTCCTCGGCGTTACCGGTTCCGACAGAACGTCCCTGAGAGACAGCCAAGTCTCGTTGGTGGCTTCCCAGACTTCACGCGTCAATGCGGTGCGAACGACACGGGCGTTGTTTCTCGCCGATTCGACCAGTGAAATCACGCTCGAGGGATTCGAACGATCCCGAAGCATGAAATCGATCACGCTGTCCGCGTTGAATTGCTTGTGCTTGGCAAGAAAGTTGTCTCTTGCACCGACCGTACTGATGATCGAGACCCATTCGTCTTCACCGGAACGCCAGCGGGTGAGGGCGATTCGAAACCCGGCTTCCACCAGCCTGGCCGTGTTTTCGCTCCTTTCAAGGTATCGAAACATCCAGTAAAGCCCGCCGGCGGTTTTTCCGAGAAGCGGCATGAACCTAAACCTCCAGGACCCAGGTGTCCTTCGTGCCGCCGCCCTGGCTGGAGTTGACGACGAGCGATCCTTCTTTCAGGGCGACCCGCGTCAACCCTCCCGGAGAGATGTGAATCCTGTCAGGAGAAACCAGCACGAACGGACGCAGGTCGACATGGCGCGGCGCCAGGCCTGTCTCGGTAAAGATCGGGACTGTCGAAAGGGACATCGTCGGCTGCGCAATGTATTTGTCAGGCGTGGCGAGAAGCTGATCCCTGAAATCCGCCAACTCCTGCTTGCTCGCAGCTGGTCCGACCAACATGCCGTAGCCGCCCGATCCATGGATCTCCTTGACGACCAGTTCAGCCAGGTGGTCCAGGACATAGTTGAGCGATTCCCTTTCCGAACAGCACCAGGTCGGGACGTTCTTGAGGAGGGGTGATTCGCCAGTATAAAACCGGATGATCTCGGGAATGTAGGAGTAAATGGCCTTGTCGTCGGCGATTCCGGTCCCCGGAGCGTTGACGATCGTGATGCCCCCCGCCCGATATATATCCATGACACCGGCAACCCCGAGCATCGAATCCGGCCGAAAGCTCAGGGGATCGAGAAAGGAGTCGTCGACGCGTCGATAGAGGATATCCACCGGCATGAACCCTTGCGTCGTTCGCATGGCAACGCGGCCGCCGGTCACCTTGAGGTCATGGCCTTCGACAAGTTCTGCTCCCATCTCCTCTGCGAGGAAGGCGTGTTCGAAATACGCCGAGTTGTGAATTCCCGGCGTGAGAACCGCAATCACCGGCCGCCCTTCACAGATTTGAGGAGGGCAATCCATCAGGCATCGCCGCAAATGTCTCGGGTAGCTGCTGACCTGTCGTACGCGGACCTTTGAAAAAAGATCCGGAAACATCTGCAACATGGTTTCACGGTTTTGCAGCATGTAGGAAACCCCCGAAGGAGTCCGTGCGTTGTCTTCCAGAACGAGGAACTCGTCCTCGTCGGTACGGATGATGTCCGTTCCCACGATATGCGTGTAGACGTTTCCGGGCGGGGAAACCCCGATCATTTGGGGCAGGAAAGCCTCGTTTCGCGAAATGAAACTCAATGGTATCCGGCCGGCGCGGATGATCTCCTGCCGGTGATAGAGGTCGTAGAGAAACGCGTTGATCGCCCTTATGCGTTGTTCGATCCCGCGGGTCAGCCGGGACCATTCGGAGGACGAGAGAATCCTCGGGATGATATCAAACGGGATCAGCCGCTCATCGGCGTCGTCGTCCCCATAGACATTGAACGTCACGCCGACGCTGCGAAACAGGGCTTCGGCTTCCACCGATTTTCTTTGCAGCCGTCCTGAACTCTCACCGTCGAACCACTCACGATACGCTGCATAGCATTCGCGGACGCGGTCATCGCGGCCAAGCATTTCATCGTAAGGGCGATCGGTTGAGGTCATTATCGCCTTAAGCCGAGAACCAGCTGCAAACCTTCCTCGACCTGCCCGAGGACGACTTCGGAAACCATGCCGACACTCTCGGCGAGAAATCGTTTATCCAGCGTGAGGATTTGGGAGACGTTGATGACAGAGTCTCTAGTCAGCCCTGTCTGACGGCGTGTGAGGGAAACATTTCCGGGTGCCGCCGCCAACCGCATGTTCGATGTAATGGCAATCACGACTACGGTTTGAATTCGGCTCCGGTTGAAGGCATCCGACTGGACGATCAAAACCGGGCGGCGGTGGCCCGTTTCGGGCCCCTTGGGCTCAGGCAGGTTGGCCCACCAGATTTGACCACGCGTCACCATGTGCCATCGGTAGGCGCGGACAGGAACTGGAGACCTCCAAGCAGGCTGTCGGGTGCAGATTCAGATTCAACGGCGTCATAAACGCTGTTGAGTGTTTTCGTCACGTGTTCACTGGAGTGGCGCGAAACGAATTCTTCAACGGCCTTGCTGTAGAGTTCGCTTCGGGAGATTCCCATGACCGATGCAGTGTGATCCGCGGCCTTGAATATGTCGTCCCGAATGGAAACAGCGGTTTTCATGGTGGCAGTATAACTGCAGTTATACCATCGTACAACATGACCGGCACTCCGGTACGACTGCTACCTCTACCTTGCCCGATCCCAAGCCCGAATTCGCCATTTGCTGATTCACGATGGCGCGACTTTATCCAAGTCGAACGCGATCCGCGACAGACGGTCGGAAACCAGGCAGCGTAGATGAACACCGCAAGCTTCCCGTTTCCCGGCCCGCGAGCCATGCCGCAACCGGCAAGACGGGGCCAAAGGCTACCCCGCTGAAGCCGGAGGTCGACCTCGACGTTGTTCGGGCGGAGTTCCCGGTGCGGTACGCCATGAAATCGTGAGCGTCACCAGATCCTTTCGGCGGCTTCCACCACGAGATCGAGTTTTCGCCGCTGGTCGTCGACCGAGATGGCATTGCCCTCTTCGGTCGAGGCAAAACCGCACTGCGGCGCGATTCCCAGCTGGTCGGGGTCGGCAAAGCGGGTGGCTTCGTCAACCTGCCTCTTAAGGTCGTCGAGGTCCTCGAGCTCCCCGGTCTTGGTCGTGATGAATCCCAGCATGACCCTCTGTTTGCCGGAACTGAGGAACCTGAGGGGTTCGAGCCCGCCGGCGCGGTCGGTGTCATATTCCATGAAGAAAATATCGACACCTGTTCGATTGAAGACAGTATCCGCCACCGGATCATACGCGCCGTCCGCTGCGTGGGTCGACTTGAAGTTGCCACGGCACATGTGCATGCCGATGGTCAGGTCATCCGGGCGATCCTTGATGGCTTCGTGCATCATCCACGCGTATCGGTCGATCAGCCAGTCCGGGTCCTGGCCGATCCTTTCCTTGGCCGCCCTGTGTTGAGGGTCGCAGAGGTAGGCGAAAAAGATGTCGTCGAGCTGCAGGTAGCGGCAACCAGCCTCGTAAAACCTGGTGACTGCTTTCCGGTATGTCGCGGCAATGTCTGAAAACAGGACGTCGGGCTCGGTGTAGACGTCACGGTTGATGTCGTCCGGGTCGACGCGAAAATGGCAGCAACTTGGCCCGGGTATGCTGATCTTTGGCATCAGGTCCGTGTGTTCGGCAACAAAGCGAAAGTGATCAAGCATGGGGTGATCGTCCGGGAAATCCAGTTTCCCGGTTATCGTCGGAAAGATTGGAGGTAACGTGGCGCCAGCGAAAGCCACGCCTTCGTCACGTTCCACCAGATCAAGGCCGTCCAGCATCCCCATGAAATCGTAATGCCAGAACGAGCGGCGCGCTTCTCCATCCGTAATGGACTCGAGCCCCGCCTCGACCTGCATCGCGATGAGCCCTGGAATCTCGGCGTCCTCGACGGATTTCAATTCATCGTCGTCGATCAATCCCAGTTCATGCCGATGCCTTGCATGCGCAACCGCCGGGGGCCTGAGCAAACTCCCGACGTGGTCAGCGCGAAAGGGGGGTAAAGGACGTGTCATGATGACCTCGGTTGTTCGTTTCGAAGCCGACATGTTCGTACGCACCGAATGCCGTGTCAATCATGCGGATTTCGCATTGGAATTCGGGATTCGATGTCACCCGGTTGCGGGACGTGAACCGAGCGCGAAAGTCCGGTTTGCCAAGAGGATACCGCGTCACCGCGATATTTTCTTCGCGCCCCGGAACCGTCCGGGTTCTTTCAACAGGACACGGTTGACTCGGTATCGGTGACGTCGTATTCGCGGTTCCATGAGAATCGGACTTCGACACTACACTGCCGGGACGGTCGACTGGCTGAAGGCGACGCTCGGCACCGGGGACTGTACCCGGACTTCACTGGCTCGGGAGCTTTGCGAGCGCGAGGACTGGCGGAACGCGAAGGGAGAGCTGTGCCTCGCCTCGGCCCGTGCTGTCCTTCCGAAGCTGTCCTCGGCCCTCGGCCTTTCCCTGCCGGAGGCACGCCCGATGGGTTCGATCGGTGCGGGGTCCCTGGCTCCGTCGCTGGATTACCCGGACAGGGTGCTGTCGTGTTCTCTTGACGATCTCGGCGAGATCAGCGTGGTTCCGGTTGCCGATGCGGAGAAGAGCCTGGCGCGGTCGATGATGGCGTCGCACCATCCCGAAGGCGATGCCGCCTGTCCTGGCGGGCGCATCCGCTACTGGCTCCGTTCGTCCGAACACGGCATTCTCGGCGGCCTGACTGCCGGCGCCGCCTCCTGGCACCACAAGGCGCGCGATCTCCACATCGGCTGGTCGCAGGCGGCCCGGGACGCCAATATCGGGCGCGTTGTCAACAACGATCGGTTCCTGATCCTTCCCGGGGTTCGCGTCTACGGGCTTGCGTCGCTGGCGCTGGCGCTGTTCCGCGACCGCGTTGCGGACGACTGGGAGGGGCGCTACGGTGTCCGCCCGGAACTGGCCTACAGCTACGTGGGGCCGGAGCACACGGGCGCCAGCTATCGTGCGGCGGGCTGGACGTGCTGCAAGGAGCCGGCATCGGGCAAGGATCCGGGGCCGAGGCTCCGGGTGTACGTGAAGCCGCTGTCGGCGGGATGGCGGGAGGTTCTCGGACGTGAGCCGGAAAGGGTGATCGGCGGCGGCCCGCCTCTCGTTGCAAGGGAGGATCCGACATGGGCGGAGCGCGAATACGGGCGGAGCGCCCACAGCGACGCGCGCGTGCGCGAACGTCTGGTGATGATGGGCGGGGCCTGGTGCGCGCGTCCGGGAGCGCCGCTTCCGGTGATCTTTCCCGGCGAGGCGGAGCAGAAGGCGGCGTACAGGTTCCTGTCCAATCCGAGGATCGGCGTGCGGGACATTCTTGAGCCCCACCAGGAGGCGATGGCCGAGCGCTGCCGCAGGCAGCCCGTCGTGCTCGCGGTGCAGGACACGACGATGGTGAACTACACCGGGCTGAAGGCGACGGAGGGTCTTGTCGACATCGGCGGCGGCGGTTCCGGCAGCACGGGGCTCGCGGCCCATGTCGGCGTCGCCTTCAGCGAGGGCGGCTGCGCGCTGGGGGTCTTCCATCTCGATGCCGACTTCCGCGCGGTGGAGAAAGGGACGGCGGTGGAAGGCGAGGAAAGCGGACGCTGGCTGGACGGTCTCGGCAAGGCTGCCGAGTTGGCGTCCGCCTGTCCGCGGACCCGCGTGGTGAACCTCTGCGACCGGGAGGGCGACATGTGGGCGCTGCTGTCGGAAGGCTGCGCCTCTGCCGGTGCTCCTGACGGCAGCGGACTTCTGGTCCGTGCCAGCCGTTCGACCAGGCGGCGGGTCTTCACGGCGGACGGTGGGCTGGAGGACCTGTTCGAACACACGGCCGGGCTCGATGTCGTGGCTGCGAAGAGGATCGACATCGAGGCCTGCGGCGGGCCTCGGAAGCGCACGGGCCGCAAGGGCGTGAAGCTCGAACTGCGGGCCGGGTTCGTCGATCTCGTCCCGCCCGTCGACCTGGCGAAGGACACGCGGCCCCTGCGCATGCTCGCTGTGCGCGTCCTGGAGAAGACGCCGCCGAAAGGAAAGGAACCGCTCGACTGGCTGCTCCTGACCACCGAGGGCGACCCGACGGAGCAGAACGCGCTCCGCATCGCGGAATGGTACGAGAAGAGATGGCTGATCGAGGAGTATTTCGCCGCCGTCAAAACCGGGACGCGGATCAAGGACCGCAGGCTCAACGCCGCCGACGACCTCCGCCGGTGCCTCGCCTTCGACGCCATCACCGCCTGCACCGTCATGTCCGTCGAGCGCCTCGCGCGGTCCGCGCCGGACACGCCGGCAAAGACCGTCGTCCATGTGGACGAGATCCATGTCCTCGCCGTGCACATGGCGAAGCCGAACCACCGGAAACAGCGCGGCCCGCCAGACCCTGACCAGGCGATCGCGGAGTTCGCGGTCAACACCGCGCGCCTCGCCGGATTCATCCCGTCGAAGCGCCAGCCCCTGCCGGGCACAAGAAAGCTCTGGGAAGGATACCTGATCCTGTCACTCTTCGTCGAAAACTACCGGGCCATAAGGGATTACGCAAACGCCGAGTCAACAGTGTACCATTGAAAGGTCCGGGTTGCTCCGAAATCGATTTCTTCAGGGTTTCGGTTGACCATGAATGGCGATTTTCGGAAAACGCGCATGCGTGTTATCGATATTTCGGCGAAAATTGCACAGGAGGGGTACATCTGTGTGGAAGTCGATTTTCAGGTCAGTTTCCGAACGGATTATTCGCAAGGGAACACTCAAGGTTGTTTTCCCGGACAATTCTTCGTTCGAGGTCGGCGATTCGACGGGCTCGCCCGTGACAATCCGAATTCACGCATCAAACGTGGTTCGGAAGTGCGTACTCAATGGCGAACTGGCCTTCGGTGAGGCTTACATGAATGAGACCATGACTGTCGATGGCGACGACATTTATGGCTTTCTCGACCTTGTTACCCGGAATCTCGAAGGCGCCGAAGACGTGCTCTACCGGCAAATCCTCTATCGCTTCCGCATACTCACCAGATACCTGACCCAGTTCAATCCTATCAGCCGGGCGCACCGGAACGTTGCGCACCATTATGACCTGTCGAACGACTTCTATTCCCAGTTTCTTGACCAGGACTGGCAATACAGTTGCGCGTATTTCCCACGGCCCGACATGACCCTTGAAGAGGCGCAGGCTGCCAAGAAACGGCACATTGCAGGAAAGCTGCTGCTGGAGCCGGGAATGAAGGTCCTGGATATAGGCTGCGGATGGGGAGGCATGGGGCTCACGCTGGCCGACGACCACGGCGCGTTGGTGGAAGGCATAACGCTTTCGACAGAACAGCAGGCGCTGGCAATGAGCAGGGTCAGGGAACGAAACCTGGAGGATAGGGCAGACTTCAGGATTTGCGACTATCGGAAAGTCGAAGGCCAGTTCGACAGGATCGTGTCGGTCGGGATGTTCGAGCACGTCGGCACGCCGCACTACCGGCGGTTTTTCCGTGACATGCGGCGCCTGCTCAATCGAGACGGTGTCGCGCTCTTGCACACGATCGGACGCCTCGACGTACCGGGAACCACGAACCCCTGGATCCAGAAGTACATTTTTCCGGGAGGCTATGTTCCGGCCCTGTCGGAAGTGATGACGGCGATCGAAAAGGAAGGGCTCTCTGTCACTGACATCGAGATTTGGCAGCTCCATTATGCGGAAACCCTTCGGTGCTGGCGGCGAAGATTCGAAAACAATCTGGATGCAGTCAAAGAGATGTTCGACGACCGTTTTTGCCGGATGTGGAGATATTACCTGGCGGCCTGTGAGGTGACCTTCAGGAATCGGACACAGGTCGTGTTTCAGATCCAGATCACGCGTAACAAGAATCTGCTGCCCGCGAGTAGAAAGTACATGTACGCCCTCGGTGAACAGGCGTAGCCTTCGGGAAACGCCTCCGGCCACGACACCTGCGGTTGACTGCATCGACGACAGCACTGGTTGAACCAGCGCGGCAGAGGGCAAGCTGTCCTGAAGTCAGCCGTTTGCCGAAATGGCAATATTCCCGATTCCCGAACTTGGGCAAATCCGCTAACGGGCGGCTTTTTGGCAATACGACAGGTGGACGATTTGACTGGGCAATCGAAAACGCCCGAGTTTTGCGGGTGCGGTCGATGAGCGGTTGGACGGCAGACGGGCCAGTCCGGTTCTGATCGGCCAGGCGGTGACGGTGACGTCAAAGGCTGAAATGACATCCTGACAGGGGGAAAAAAGTCAATCAAGAACCCGCCCTCCGAGCAGGACCAGTGACCAGTCCGGGGAACCCTCCAGTCAGATCAGCGCAAAGTGGGAAGAACCGTCCCAAACCGAGCGAAACAACGCAGGAAATTCGCGCCAATCCAAATCGACAAACAACGCCCCGGATCATGGTGACGCACGACGCGCCCGCAGACGCCATCCGGGCACTGTTCCCGGGCGCCCGGGTTCGCCGGCCCATGTGGCGGACGATGCAGGCGCTGGGCGCGATGTTCGAAAATCACCAGCCGGATCTCTGGATCTTCGGCCACTGGCACCGCTCGGCGGGTGCCGTCGTGGATGGCAAGCGGTTCCAATGCCTTGGCGAACTCCGGACCTGTTCGGTGATACGTCGCGAGGGCCGGCCGGCCAGGCTGTCCGCCGGCCCTCCCACGACCGCCGAAGTTTTACCGTGCATTTCAACACGGATTGTCGTATTACCTGTGTAGAATGAGAGAATGGTTTTCTCAAATTGAGGTGCTTAAATGAATAAACGTAAACGGATTATTCCTGAATGGTTTAAACCCGGGCTCTACGGTGCCGTAGTCGGTGCCGTCGCGCTCGCGCTCGTCGGCTTCACATGGGGAGGATGGGTAACCGCCGGCACGGCCGAGAAACTGGCGTCCGAACAGGCGCGGACCGCTGTCGTCTCCGCCCTGGCACCGATCTGTCTCGAGCAATCCCGCCAAGACCCGGAAGTCGAGGCATTGCTTACCGAGTTGAAGGACACCAGCAGCTATCAGCGCCGCGACATGCTGATAGAAACCGGCTGGGCCACGATGCCGGGCTCAAGCGACCCTGATCGGGACGTTGTGATTGCGTGCCTGCAGCTTCTGGCGGCGCATTTCTAACCGTTTTGCCTGATCGTTCCCGTGGAGCGGTCTTCCGAAACCCAATGACACCTGTTTCGCTTGCCACGGCTCCGGGTCTTTGAACGGCGTGGGAATGGCCAGAAGCCGGTCGGGATCGTCCAGCGCCGGGCCGCCCTGTTTCCTGACTTCCATGTCGTTCTCTCCTTCTCGGTGGTAATCGACAATTTCCACATTCATCGGCCCGGGACTTCCCCTGGCCCTTGATTCACTCCCCCGGCACGCTTGGGGACAACGTCCCGATGTGCAATCCCGAACACGCTGAACTCCGGAACTGAACCACGCGGTCGGATGGACATCCATGAGGGCGATCAGCCCCACCTTGCGCGTCTGCAGCCCCGAACGAATCAGTTCGACCAGGACCCCCCGACCTGGGAACCTGGAAGCGGTGCTGAACAAGAAAATCAACGCAGCGCTCGAACATCTGCCGCGGTTTCAGGTGAATCCGCGCCAACGCGGCGATTTCGATGGATCTGAAAAAATGCCCGATATGGAGCACGGCCGCCGAGGATGCCTGATGCAAGCCTGTATCGATGACAGCATGAGTGATGGCCGGGTCCTGGTTTTCGGGGACTGATCGCATCAACCGAAAGATGGGAGGCGTTTACGAGCGACTGGCAACGGTGCCTGGACCAAGCGCCCTGGAATGTTTTCAAGATGAGAAAGGTCTGGCAGCGCCGTAGCCCCGAAAAATTCGAGGCCGCAAAACGGCACTGCCAAACGATCCGCGACCACGTGCAAGGCGGGATCTGCTGTGCTGTCCCAGTTGTCCCCCTATAGGCCTGCGTTGCTCGCCACGGGCTGACGAATAGAGAGGTTGCCAACCCCCGTACTATTGGGCTTCCATCCGCATCATGAATGGCCTGGCCCAACA
Organism: Paracoccaceae bacterium; assembly: GCA_963664045.2. Classification (GTDB taxonomy): domain Bacteria; phylum Pseudomonadota; class Alphaproteobacteria; order Rhodobacterales; family Rhodobacteraceae; genus JAPPHA01. Next base: position 188,294 of record CAXXGT010000015.1, read on the forward strand.
TCAACGGGAATGGGGATCAAATGAACCCGTCGATTTCATCTTCGACGAACGCCCGGAGAAGGAGAAAAACATCATTCTGGATGCATGGAACGATGTCTATTGTCCGACCGCCCCGGATGACATCCTTGCCGTAACCGGAAAACAACCGGTGTTTGCAAACGACGAGCAGGTCTTGCCCCTGCAAGCCGCCGACATGTCGGCTTGGAGGTGCCGGAAAATGTGGATCGATAACGACGGCATGATCCCGGGGGACAGCTTTCCAATTCCGTGGGGGAAGGTCGGCGACATTGCTCAAATGATTCTGGACGTGTCGACGGACACCATGAACCACATACCTTGCCATGCGGCGCAAGTGGTCAAAGCACATCCACAATGAAACGCATCCAACGCGTGGACGATTGCCTCCGTGTGATGAATACGTCCGGCCAGAAACTCCGGATGGTTCCATCATCCCGTATCATACGCCGACGATCAGCGGACAGGATCAAGCCGACAATCCGCGTCCACGAAACAGGGCCGAAAATCGTCTCAATATGCCATGCCAATTTTCGTCCCGCCGCTTTGGGAATTCCCTTTTCGGTTAGCCTCCGAGAAGTTCCGGCATAGGGGATCAAACGTGGACGGAAAACATCGGGGCAGAGGAGGACACGGTTCTGTCAGGAGAAACGGGCGACTTGATTGATCACTTCATGCAATTTCCGCGCTGGAAACCCCGGCGTTCGGGCCGGGGCGGAAAGCGTACCTCCCTGCTTGATGCCGGCCAATCCAGCGTCTCCGTTCGTTCACCGCCGCGAAAACCGAGCGGCAATGAAATTTCAAGGCCGGGGGAATACTCCGGGCGTGAAGCCTTCGGGTGAAGCGCGTACTGTTCAAGTGGCCTGGTCCTCCTGGAAATCCTCGGCCTTCGGGGCGGGGAAGGTGTCAACGTAAATTCCTGTTCAAGTTGGGGGGTGCGAGCGGTCAGTCACGACACCCTCAGCCCGTGGCTGGCCAAAGCTAAGGCATCAGGCAAGACGTTCGGGCTAACGAGAGGATCGCTAGGCGTCTCGCGCGCCCATGATAATGAAGGGGAAACCCGTGAATTCCTGACGCTCGGTGACCCTCGGATTAGAATTTCAAGACCTACAGTGATCTTTGGGCAGACCCCGTATAGAATCCTCAGTACAAGGGGCATCATTTTGAGGCCTTGCCGTGCTATTTTTCCAGGAATAGTGCTGGTCCCCAATTATTCCAGGGACCCGAAGTCATTGTCACGAAACATCGGAAGGGATTCAGCCTTCTCAACGACATACGGCTTGCACTCGGGGACGATGATGCCAGGAGGACAGAGGAACAGCTGCCCAAACCCGTGGAGGCACAGGACGTTACAGCGCAGTCATTCCGACAGGGACAACAGGTAAGCGATTACATCCGCACGCTGGTCTTCTTTCTTCAATTTGAACGGCATCTTGTTGCGCACACTCGACGCGCCCAGGTATTCCTGGAGAAACGACTTGGGATCCAGGATGTATGCGTCCACGGTTTCAGGTGTCCAGACGAGGCCAGCTTCGCCGGCCTCAGTCATGCTCGTGCTGAACTTGAAGTCGACCACCCCAGCCTGCCGGCCGAATACGCCCAGGAGATTCGGCCCGGCGGTTTTCTTTTTGCCAGCCTCAACCGAATGACATACCTTGCACTTCCTGAACACCTTTTCACCTGCGACGGGGTCTCCTGCCATGGATGCTGCGCCCACAGAGGCGTACATCGTCGATGCGACGACTCCTGCGAACATCGTGATTACTTTCATGTTTTCCCTCCGAAATACGATGGGCAGCCGTGCACATACCGGGAAGATCGCCCTTAGTCAGAGTTACTATAATGGATTATGATCGTAATTTCGCCCCTTTTGAACGGCCCGACCTTCGGCAAACGACCGCTTTCCTCATCACAGGCGAAAACGGTCGCCACATTTCAGCGGCGTGCGGCGTCAAGCCGGGGACCGGCAAAGCCCTGTGGCATAAAGCCCGAGAAAACTGTTTTCCCTTTCGGGCACGGGGCTCCTGGTCTTGCAAGTCCTACGATTGGAAACCCGAACCGTGCCCAATTCCTGTTTGCGGTGACGTCATTGCGGTAAACGGTTTGCCAGCGGAGGAATCAGAATTGACAGGCATACGTAATCCGGCTGTCTCCCGGCCTTTCGTGAGAACAGGTATCCGGCCAGGCGGCCGGCCAATATCTCGCCATTTGTTGATCCCTACCACCTGGCATCCCGGCGAAATCGCAAAAACGTAGTGTGCGAGGCGCCAAACTGATATAGTATAGAGTACGCATCGCAAGTCCGGCCGGGACGCGATCCGGCCTTGGGAATGCGGGCCGTCAGAAGCGCTCGTAACGCACCTCGCGTCAAGTCCAGCGCTGAAGTTAGGAAAGCGGATGATTTGGGTCTACCGGCTGGGGTTCCTGGCGCTGCTGGTGGCGCTGTGGATACTTGCGGCCCGGCAGTTTGGACGGAATGTCGTTCCGACTCCACTGGCGACCTTTGAGGCCGCTCAGCGACTGATCGCCGAAGGCCGGCTCCAGACCGCTTTAGGGGCGTCGCTTAAGGTCTATCTTTTCGGCTTTGGATTGGCGGTTGTTTGCGGGATTCCCGTCGGGGTGCTGATGGGTGGTTTCCGGGTGTTGGGCAAGTCGCTCGAAGTCTACGTCTTCGCCCTCGCCGCCACACCGCGTGTCGCTTTCATTCCGCTTATCATCGTGATCATGGGGCTTGGCGCCGACGCCAAGATCTTCATCATTTTCCTGGGTGCGTTGATGCCGATCCTGATCAACACCTATGCCGGAGTGCTGGCGGTCGACGAGGAACTCGTCGAAATGGCGCGGTCAGTCGGGGCCCGCCGGCAGCGTATCTTCATCAGCATCGTTCTGCCGAGCGCGGTGCCCTTCGTTGTCGCCGGAATGCGGCTCGGCGCCACGATCGGCCTCATCAATACGGTGGTCGCCGAACTCTATACCGCTGTGAGCGGGCTCGGAGGTCTGCTCGCCATTTATGGCAACACATTCCGAATGGCCGAGTATTTCGTTGTCGTAATCATGCTGGCGACCGTCGGAGTGGTGGTTACCGAAGTGCTCCGGCACGCCGAAACGCGTCTTGCCCGCTGGCGTGGAGCAAACTGAACGGGCAAGTCGGTCGACTTGACCGACTATAGTCTACGGAGGACTGAACATGAAGAGAACCAAACGAATAACGGGGTCGTTGTCAGCAATCACGTGCGCGATTCTGATCTCGGCCAGCGCGACGGTTGCCGAACCATTCCGGCTCATCGTGACCCACTTGGAACCGCCACTGGTTCCAAACTCAGTAATGGACCTCGCCCTTGAGCTTGGCTACTTCGAACGCGAGGGTGTGGATGTCGAGTTGATCCGGGTGCAGCAGACCCCCTCGGCACTGGCATCGATCATGGCCGGCGAGGGCGAAATGGCCAACGCCTCGGTCGACGCCGTTCTGCAGCTGATGGCCCGGGGCACTGGTACCCTGCGGGCGGTGACCTCCCCCAACAAGTCGCTGCCGTTCCTGATCGCGTCGCGATCAGGTATCGCCACCCCGGCGGACCTCGTTGGCCACAGCTTCGGGGTCGGGCGCATCGGCAGCCTGGACCATTCGTTGAGCTCGAAAGTGTTGGCAAGCGCGGGGGTCGACATGGACGGCCTCAGCGTGGTCACACTGGGCCAGCCGTCCGTGCGCGCCCAGGCGCTCGCCGCCGGGCAGATCGACGCGACCACCATGTCGATCGGTGTATGGCTGTCAATTCCCGACAAGACCGGTTTATCGGTGCTGATCCCGCTGGACGCCTATTACGAGGCAGCACCGGTTGTCAACAAGGTCAACGTTGTGTCCGCTGACGTGCTTACGGAACGTCGTGAAGAGGTGGTGGCGGTGGTCCGTGCGCTGGTGAAGATCTCGCGTGATTTTGCTGCCAACCCCAGTGACTGGGCGGACGCCATGGCACCCCATGGCGGCAACCTGACGCGTGAGGGTTTGGGTATGCTGGCCAAGAGTTTCGAAGGTAACTGGAGCATCAACGGCGGTATCAGCAGGCAGGAGTTGCAATACACCCAGGACTGGCTTTACCAGACCGAAGACTTTCAGGACCTCGCCCCGGTGGCGCTGGAAGAATGGGTCGACTTTTCCGTGACTGACGAAGTGCTGGCCGAACTTGACACCGCGCCGGGGGCGGACCAGCCCACCAGATGAAGGAGGCGCCCGACGATACGGCTGGAGAAGCGCAAAACGCCCGGTTGAAAAATCCGCCTGCTATTCTGTTCGATCGGGTGAGCAAGACATTCACATCCGCCGGTGGGCGCGCCACGGTTCAGGCGATCCGGGACATTTCGTTCACCGTCGAACCCGCGACGTTTGTTGCGCTTCTGGGTCCCTCCGGCTGCGGCAAGACCACGGTCCTCAGGCTCGCAGACGGCCTGATCCAGTGCGATGCGGGCCAGGTCGAAGTGTTCGGCGTCCCGCCAAAACCGGGGCCGGATATCGGCTTCGTGTTCCAGACCTTCCGGTTGATCCCCTGGGCAAGCGTCCAGGAAAACGTCGAGTTCGCGCTGAAAGGCCCTCCGCTCAGCCGCGATGAGCGACGGGAACGGGCGAACAGCCATCTCGAACTGGTCGGACTGGCCGGGTTCCGGCACGCCTATCCAGGCGAGCTTTCGGGTGGCATGAAGCAGCGCGTGGCACTGGCGCGGGCGCTCGCGACGGAGCCGGACATACTCTTGATGGACGAACCGTTCGCCAGCATCGACGCGCAAACCCGCGAGCTGATGCGGATCGAACTGATGCGCATCTGGACGGACCGTCGCCCGGTGGTGCTGTTCGTCACCCACAGCGTCGACGAAGCGATCATTCTGGCCGACCGCATTCTGCTCTTGGGTCCCCGTCCGGGCCGGGTTGTCAAAACGGTCGAGGTCGAACTCGAACGGCCTCGCTGGGCCTATGACGCCCGCGCCGATCCGCGATACGTGGAACTCAGAAGCTATCTGTCGGAACGCATGCGCGAGCTTGTGCTGTCCGACCCCTCCTCCGAATTCTACGGGCGCGACCTCGCAAACTTCGGGATCGCAGAATGAGGTCATCACGGGATCAGGAACATCGCGTGGTGCAGCGCCCAACCAACATCTTGCCTCTCCGCCCGGCTTCGGCCTTGGCTTCAATCCAAAAAGATACATCGCTTCAGCCCCGGGCGCCATCGCTGGGCCCCGGTAACAACTTTTCAAAGTCGAGATTTCGGGAGCATGGGGCAACTGCCGCAGGCAAGCCTGTCATTCGCAGGTAATTCTCCGGTGTCAAATTGCCGAGGTTTCTGCCGGAAGTGCTACCGTGCCTGGTCGTGATGGATGCTTGCGATGGCGCCAACACCTGGGGTGATATCATCGCACTTGGTCACGCGTGCAGGCTGATCCCACTCGTGCATGCCAGACCGTTAGCCAATAGTAAGTCGACGACAACAGCGACGCGGCCGCGATCGTCGAGATGGCGCCGCGCCCGACAATGCGGTTGGTGGCGGTGAAATCGGAGGGAACGCAGGCCGATGACATGCCGTGTCGCCCCCGTGCGCTCCATGTACCGACGTGCATGCAGGCAGTTTTTCGCTCAAGGGGCCAGCTCGCCGAGTTCGGCGTGATCGCGTCGCGGGGTGTCGGACGGAGCGCAACGTAGCACCCGGAACTGGAAGCGGAGCAGGTGCTGCTCCTCGAAAAGGTGGTGTCGATGGCGGGGCTGCCGTTCGCACAGATTGCTGCTCTCTCACCGGAAAGATTGCTGGCCTCGAGATAGGGATCCGGTCCCGTTGCCCACTCCGACTGGGGTTGCCGGCCAACAAGGCTGCCGCCCATCAGAAGGTCCAGGATTTCATGAAATCCTTGAACGGAGATGAAACAGCATCCCGGCGAGTGCGCGCTTGCCAGGCAACCGACGCCGATGGCCGATCAGGATCAATGTCCAGCTCCCCCAGTCTTCGAACATGCGGGCAGAGTCGTCGAGACAACGGACTAGAGAGGTGATAGACAAGGACACGAGAGGGGGGCCATGGCTAGAGTTCAAGCGACTCCGCCTTGAAGCACGCACGGCGTGACATTGGAAAGCACCCCGGAAACCCCCTTGTCCGGAATCGGGGTTAATCAGCAACGGGATGAAACCAATAATGCCTACCATAAACGGTCCCGCAACGCGGCTCGCGTTGGCCTTGGGATTTGTCGTCGGCCTCGGTACTGTGGCGATCGCACAGAGCAACGCGGAACCGGTCGAAGCACCCGTCACGTACTCATCGGACCAGGCCGATCGCGGAGAGGTCAAATACGCAAAGGAATGCGTGGATTGCCACGGGGAAAACCTGAAGGGCGGGCTGAGTGGCGGGGCACCATTGCGCGGTTTGGCTTTCGCAGAGAAGTACTTTGACGGACTACCAGCCTCGGTGATGTTTGCCTACATGACCAGCACGATGCCGCCCAATTCGCCGGGGCGTTATTCACCAAGAACCTATGCCGACCTGATGGCCTACATCCTCGAGCGGAACGGCTTCAAGGCCGGTGCGCCACTGCCCTCGGACTTCGACGCACTCGACTACCTGATCATGGAGAAGTGATCAGAACGCCGAGCGGCGCGGGAGGCCGAGTTTTGGCCGAGCACTGAACATGTGGTTATCGGATCTCACCCTCCAGTTGATCGCGTTTCGTGTCTTGGCGTTGCTGGTCATTGCCGGCGTGCATGGTGGCATTGTAGCCGGGGCGGCGGTGCTGCTGGGCGACAAGCGGCCGAAATATGACGGCCGCCTGACCTTGGTTCCGACGGGGCACATGGATCTTGTCGGTACAATCATCCTGGTCCTCTTCGGTTTCGGCTGGACAAGGCCCGTGTCTATCGACGCAGCACAGTTCCGCATCGGTCGCATTGGCATCGTCGTTGTCATCCTGGCCGGATTCCTTGGCCTCAATGTTACTGCCGCGCTTCTTGAAGCACTTGTTCTCCCGGCACTCACGACATTGCCGCACACGGCCGCATTGACGACCGCGGCATTTCTCCGGACTGCCAGCGACCTATCGATCTGGTTCGCGCTCTTTACCCTCGTCCCGATCCCGCCGCTGACCGGCGGACTGCTTTTTGAGGCGTTTGGTGTCTCCGTCTCGCGGCAGCTACAGTGGATCCTTGCAGCAGCGTTGACGGTGGCAGTGGCCGCGGGCGCGGTCCGTCAGTTTCTGGGACCAGCTCACGACGTCCTGGCACCGATAATCCTTGGCCAGTGACAACGGCCTACAGGGCGGGGAGCGGAGCACTCCGCCCAATCGGTACCGCCCCGTAGCGATTCAGGATGGTGGCCAATTTGCCGTCCGTTTCAAGCTGGCGGAAGGCCTGAACGATCTTCCGCTTGAGCGTGAGATCCCCCTTCCAGACACCGAAAACCAGATTGTAGCGGGAGAACTCACCGTGCATCGGGGCGACCCAAAGGCCGTTCTCCGCCGCCAGCCAGCCGGCCAGGAGCGCTTCGGTGACACCGGCGTGGATTTCACCGCTGGCGAGGCCATCGACGAGCGCGCGATCGTTCCGCACGATGCGGACGACGACATCGCGCGCGCGCAGGTAACTCGACAGCCCGATGCGGTCGAGCCCGGAGATCAGGGTCAGCGCCCCGACGGTGAGACGGTCGACGTCCCCGAGCGGCGCCGGTGCCACGATCGACCAGCCGGTCTCGGCGTAAGGCGGACTGGTTTCAAGAAACGATCGGGTGAGCGCAGAGTCGACGACTCCTCCGGCGAGCACTTGGCACTTGCCGCGGTTAACGGCCCAGTTGCGTGGATTGAAGTCGCGTCCGATGGCGTCGTTGGGACTCAGCAGCAGATCGACGCCGATGTGATCGGCAACCGCACGCAGGATCTCGATGTCGATCCCCGGCCGGTCGGGATTACCGGTGACAAGCGGCGGATAGGCGGTCGGAATGCAGGCGCGGATTGCGCCGTTTGCCCTGACCTCGTCCAGCGACGTATCCGGTGGCAGGACACTCACCAGCAGCAAAAGAGAGATGACCATGACCAGTCCGCCGAAGTCGCGCGCCAATCGCCGCAGAGTCAGCACGGCTTACGCCTTGCGGAAATCAAATAGCGCGATCGCGAAGAGCACGATGCCAGAGATGACCATGACCGCAATGCCGAGACGCGGGTCGAACTGGTTGTAGTCGATGAGCACGCCACGCAGCGCGTCCACGGCGTAGGTCAGCGGGTTGAACTCAACGAGGGTGACCAACCACTCGGGATAGGAGATGCGGGCCTGGGCCTGAGTCAGCGCCGGGTCGAGCGGAAAGATCGAGCTGGATGTGAAATAGAGTGGCAGGATCACGGCGTTGGAAAAAACGCCGAAGCCCTCGAAGCTGCGGATGCGGTTTGCGATCACCACGCCCAGTGAAGTCAGTGCGAAGGCCAGCATGGCCATGAGGCCGAGGGCCTTGATGAAGTCGGACCAGGTCAGTGGAACGTCGGCGAAGCGGGCGAGGAGCAGCACCAGGCAGCCGTGGACCACCGCCACCGTTGCGCCGCCCAGCACCTTACCGAGCAGCACCATGCCCCGCGACATCGGCGAGACCAGCACCTCGCGCAGGAACCCGAACTCGCGGTCCCAGATGACTGAGACCGCCGACTGAACCGACGTGTACAGGATGTTGAGAACCACGACGGCGGGAAAGATGAACTGGAGGTAGGTGAACGGCACGACAAAGGTCACCTCGCCGTAGACCTCTCCTCGGAAGTAAGGATTGAGGCCGATGCCGAGAATGAGCACCCACAGGATAGGTCGGCTGATGCCCCCGACAAGTTGGCCGCGGTCGCGGATGGCGCGTTTCACCTCGCGCAACCAGATACCGTAGAGGCCGCCGAGCTGGATGAGGAGTGGCGAGCGGCGGTCGGCCGTCGTGTCAACTTCGATCATCTCGTGTGTTCTCCTCCGCGTTTGCCGAAGGCAAGCGTATGCTCGCGGGGACCCGCAGCCTGGTCGCGAAGCTCGCGGCCGGTCAAGGACAAGAAAACCGTCTCGAGGCTCGGCACATCGATCGCAAGCGAGCGAATGCGCGTGCCATACTCGGCGAGTACGGACTCGACGAAAGCGTCATTCGAGACCAGCAGGATGGTTTCTCCAGCCTCGCCCGCCAGACGATCCGCGTAACGGGTCAGGATTTCCTGCCGGTCGTCACCGCCTTTCGGGGTGATGCGCAACAATTGCCGGCCGTGGTCGCGTTTCAGCGCTTCGGGCGTATCAAGCGCCAGAACCTTGCCGTGATCGACGACGCAGACCCGGTCGAAACCCTCGGCTTCCTCAATGTAGTGTGTGGTCACCAGCAGGGTGATCTGCCGCTCGCCGTGCAGGCGGCGTATGTAGGACCAGATACGTTCGCGGGTCTGGGCGTCGAGCCCGACTGTCGGTTCGTCGAGCAACATGATCTCGGAATCGTGTATCAGGGCGCGGGAAATCTCCAGCCGGCGCTTCATTCCGGAAGACAGCGTCCGCGCCGGCTTGTCGGCCCAGTCGGTCAGTTCCACCAGCGCCAGCATTTCATCGATTCGTTGCCGCCTCAGCTTTCGCGGCACCCCGAATACCAACCCGTGCAACTCGAGATTCTCTCGAACCGTCAGCCGGTCGTCGAGGCTCGGTTCCTGGAAGACGATGCCGAGGCGCCGGCGAACGGCCAGCGACTGCCTGACGACGTCGAAGCCACCAACGAGCGCCACGCCGCTGTCAGGGCGAAGGATCGTACAGAGAATATGGAGAAGCGTCGTCTTGCCGGCGCCATTCGGTCCCAGAAGTGCGAACAGCTCTCTGTTGCGAACGTCGAAGCTGATCCCGTCGAGCGCCAGCGTGCGCCCGTAGCGCTTGGAAATGGCATCAATTCGGATGGCTGGCCCGGAATTCGGCATGCTCCGCATCAGGGATTTGCCTTCGCCGGAAATCCGTACTCATCGAGGATGCCGGCAATCGTTCCGTCTGCTCTCAGCGCCGCGATCGCTTCGTCTATGGCCGTGCGCAGGAACATCTCGTTCGAGAGCAGCAGCGCGCCAACGCCCAGGGTTGTCGGCGGCAACGGGTCCGGATCGATGACGTGAAGACCCGCATAGGCAGGGTCCTCGCGTTGCTTGGCCCATAATCTCGGTGCCCAGACGACAGCAACGTCGACCGTGCCCTTGAGAAGCGACTCGAGTGCAAGGTCGCCGGTGCCCATCGGGTAGGTCAGCCAGCGGTCTTCCGCCGGCAACGCCATGAGGTAAGAAACCAGCCGCAGGTGCGCCTGAGTTCCCATCGTTGCGCCGATCGGACGTGAAGGCTGGAGGTCTGCGAGTGACTGAACGTCGGGGTTGGCGGAAACAAAGACGTATTCCGCCTCGTAGTACGGCCGGGTCACGGTAACCCAGTCGGGATACCCCTGCGGGATCAGCTTGAAGCCCATGTGAATGTCACAATGCTCCAACATGATCCCGTAGACTATGGTGATGTCCTCGATAGGGATATGGCCTTTGACCACGTATCGCTGCGGCTCGAGCAAAAGGCCCAGCGCGAGGGCGTCCGCGATCGCGCCTGCCACCTCCCAGTCGGGGTCGCGCCAGTCCACGCAGTAGCGCAATTGCGACTCGTCGAGCCGCCGGCCGAAGGTCCACTGTTTCTCGGCATAGGGCCTGTCGTAGAACTCGGGTTCCTGGCCCGGAACCGGCCCCGGCAGCGCCGCGAACACCAGAACGGCGAACGCCAGCGACGGACCGGCTAGCCGCGGCAACGCAAGAAATGCGGGCAAGTTCGGACCTCGCAACGACGGCGGGCGGATTGGAGATTTCCAATCCGCCCGGACCGGGTTTTCAGTATGTGCTTAGCCGGTTAGTCCGGCAAAGCAAAGGCGTAGACCGTAATCGGGTCGTTCCCCGGCAGTTTCACTTCCGGCGTCAAAGATGCCAGCCGGCCCAGACCGGAGGCCCAGTTCGCGACGACCGCGACGTACTGCTTGCCGCCAGCCGTGTAGGAGACCGGGAAGGATTCGAGCGAATTGCTCAGCTTCCCGCTCGTCCACAGTATTTCTCCGGTCTCGTCGTCGAACGCTATGAACTTACGGTCGAGACTGCCGACAAACACCAGGCCGCCCGCAGTCGGCAGGGTCGAACTGGTGATCGGCGGACGCTGCCGGTACGACCACATGGTCGACTGGTCGCTCAGATTGACGGCATCGACGCGGCCGATGTTTCCGTCGCTGTCAGGCACCTGCACGCGTGCGAAGGTCGCCCGGCCGCCACCGGTATAGACCTCGCCCGGGTCAAGCGGGTTCGGCGTCGTGTTCGAGCAAAACTCCACCAGGGGCAGATAGAGTGCCCCGGTCCGCGGGCTGTAGGCCGTGGCCTGCCATGACTTCCCGCCCGGATCGGCAGGGCAGTTGAACGTGGTCTCGCCGATATGCGGAATCACCTCCTGATTGATTTCCTTCTCGCCGGTCACCGGGTCTATCGAAAGTACCACGTTCTGCGGCACGGTCTCGACACCCCATAGCCACTCGCCAGTAACCCGGTCGATGGCCTCGATGATGCCTATCTTGCCGGCCGTCACCACGGTCTTGCGCTCCTCACCATTGACCGGAAGATCAATCAGTATCCGCTCAAAGGCATAGTCGAGGTCAAGCGAGTCGTTCGGAAGGTGCTGGAAATACCACTTCAACTCACCGGTGGTCACGTCAATGGCAAGGGTGGAGTTGGTGTACAGCGCGTCATTCGTGACATTTGGGTCCGAACTCTTGGGCAGCAGCCCGTTCATCTCCGCGATCCACGGATAGGGTTGGCCAACGCCGGCGAAGATGAGGTTTTGTTCGGGATCGTATGACGCCGCCAACCACGCCGAAGCGCCGTGCCGGCTTTCAAGCGGAATACCGTTCCAGCTGTTGCCCTCGGGCGTGTCGCCCCGGGCGATCGTGTGGACCCGCCAGATTTCCGCACCTGTATCCGCGTCATGACCAGTGTAGAAGCAGCCGCCAGGCTGGCCGCGGCCGCACCCGGTCATGCCTTGGACGACGACGCCGTTAGCCACGATCGGTCCGGCGGAAAAGCTGTAACCGAACCTGTGGTTGGCAACTTGCTTGTCCCAGACCAGCTGGCCGGTTTTCGTGTCCAGCGCTATCAGATGGGCATCGCGGGTCGCGACGATCAGCTTGTCTTCGTAGATCGCCTTGTTGCGTTCACCCCTGGCCCTGACGTCATCCGGGAGCTCGTATTCATACTCCCAGATCAGGTCACCGGTGGCCGCATCGAGCGCCTGGATCACGTGGTCGGAGTTCTGGACAAACATGATCCCGTCATGAACCAGAGGCGTCTCCTGGGTTCGCCCCGGCGTCATGGCCCATGCCCATGCCAACCTGAGTTCGCCGACGTTCGACTTGTTGATCTGGTCTAGCGGGCTGTATCCCCAGCCGTCGTACGTGCGCCGCCACATCAACCAGTCGCCGTCAGGCGGGTTAAGCAACATCTCGTCGGTGACCGGCGAAATGTCTTCGATCGGGTTGTCTTGCGCGACAATTCCCGTTGCAAGCAGACAGGTCGCAAGCGCCGTCGCTGCAGAAAAAGATGTCAGTGAAAAGTGCTTTGGCATTGGGTTCCTCCCTTCCAGGTGCACCTAGGATATCCTGGGACCGGCCGAGAGAAGCTCGATTTTCCCGTTTTTAACTGGAAGCACAAACAATCGACTCGGAGCCGATCTTCAGTCGTCTACAAAATATACTATTATGCATTAGACGTCAAAGCTCGTTCGAACTGAGGATTAGGCGTGAGATTCCGGCATTGTACGCTTTTTTCGTGGATCAAGGTTGCAAAAACGAATCATGCGGCGAACGCCAGGGAATGGTTGTTGTCGGCGGTTTCCATTGCTGCCAACTCCTGGCGAGTACGGCCCATGGCCGGTCGAAGCGATCTGTCTTGAACAGTGACCGGAACGTCGACACGCCCTGGCCATCGTCACGGCCACAGCGCTGACCCGAGCGCTTCATGCGGGTGTTGACCAGAACCATGTTCGCTGCCTCCACTGCACCCGACCCGATCGGGCAGCCTGCATCGGCGACTTCGCTGTCGTTCATGCGTCTTGTGTTGGTCCGAATGTAGTCGGGCTCGCGAGCAATGCCGGTTCTGCCCTTTCCCTTGCTCAGCAGGTAGCGGAGCGCGTTGATGACCTTGCCTGCCCCTTTGCGGTCGTGGCGAAGGACGTGGCGCCATCGGCGACCGCCGCCACCTTCAGATCGTCCCCGAGCCCCAGCCAATGGAACGCTTCCTGGCTCACCTGTGCCTTCAGGCTCGTCTTGCCCTGCTCCGGAAGACTCCCGAAATAGCTGCTCTGCACCATGTTACCGGCGGCGTCGAGCAAGGAGACAACGCCACGCGATGCCTCCCGCCAGCCCGCCAGCCCGCGCTCCCGTCCACCGTCTTGGCATTCATGCGCAGCATGACCCCGTCGAGGGAGACAAGCAGCGCTGTCGCATTCTCGCGAACCTCCTCTTTCGACCGCAGGTCCGCCAGGAGATCACCAGGGCAATCCTCGAAGCGGCACCCCGCCTCCGCCGTCATTCGGACAAGGGAACCCGTCGATTGGCCCACGCCGCAAAGCCGGACCCAGGCATTCGCGCTCTCGCGCGCACTCGGGTTGGCCATGAAATAAAGCAACAGGTCGGCAGCCGCAGGCGTCAGGCTCCTCTCGGTCAGGCTGAGCACTCTCTCGGTCGGAAACACCGCCGCGCCCCCCGCCCGACGGACGGTAACATGCGCGGTTGTGGCCGACCGGGCCGATCCCGCAACACGGGATGTTCACAACCGAAATCGCCAGGAAAAAACGGGCGAAAGCCTATCCCGAACCGGAAGCTTCCAATCCACGAATCAAAGAATCAGATTCACTATGACGAGACACCAGATCGTTGAAAAATGGCTTCAAAAAGCGAATGTCTGCATTCAAGCCGCGGTGGAGTCGGCCGTGGCCGCCCGTCCATTCTGCCTTCTCCCGTGGCGAATGAAGCCAGTAGCTAAGATCGCAAGAACAACAGAATTCAGGATATGCCAGGCGAAATGCGTACCCGCTGGAAATGCGCCGCAAACGGGCTCGTCCAAAGTCCGAAACGCGAGAGAGAGAACGAAAACACCAGATCCGGCGGCCAACCACGGTGCAATCGCGTGATGCCTGATCGCGAGAATGACCGCATTCACGCACAGCAGAAACAGCGCCGCCACATAGCCTGCATTGCCGCCACCGAGCAGTGTGTCTTCGAGCAGGAATTGTGTCCCTGCCGCAAGCGGCAGGAATGTGCATGCGCCGATGATCGAGATGACAAGGCCGAGGCCGTGCACGTGATAGAGGATTACCCCGAAGTAGAGGATAATGAAGGCCTGGATCGGAATGACATCGCTGGCCAACGCCCAGCTTGTTGCGAATGTGTGAAACAGGAATGAGCCCGTACCGATGCAGAAAACGAGGAAAATCAGTGCGGCGATGCCTGAATCCAGACGTTCCCGTTTCCGCGCTTCCACAATCAACCAGTACACGGCGGCAAAAAAGGCGAGGTTGGTTACCGCATTGACTGGTTCACCCCAGAAGTTCGGCTCGGCACCTATCCGCTCACAATACCAGTCGTGGACCTGCATCACGTGCATTGGTATTCACTCCGCATTTCCCGGGCCTGCCTAATGGGCCTCCGATGCCTGCGGGACATCTTGTGGATGTTCCGACCTGATACGGAGGCATGGCCCGGGATTCATGGCTTCCGCACGAACCGGGCGGGTGCCCGGAATCCCGTGGCGACATCTCCGGACGATCCCGAGAGGGCGCATAACACGGGGGATCGACAAGCCTTTCTCCTGTCGAGTTCGTTCGGAACGCGCTTTCCATGAAGCCCTGATGGCGAACCGATCGACCGATTGCAATCAGGTTTCCGATCGCAGCAGGGAACACCGGCTCCGGTGGTTACCGTTCTCCGAGGTCAATTCTCCCCGAAGTGATCGTCGGGCAGTTTCCGGTTCAGGGTTATCTGGCGCAACTCCGCCAGGGAAATCGCCTTCAGGACAACGGCGGCGCCGAAATATGCGATTGCTCCTGTCATCACGATGACGGCAAGAGCCGCGTACCTGATGCCATCCGCGGTGAGCCAGGGGAGCAGGAGTTCCGCCAGGCCGAATACCACGATCGCCATGAATACCGAGGCCAGCAGGACGCGTGGTATGAACGACCGCAATCTCTCGTCGAGCCGAGCCATCTCTCCCAAGTGTCGGCGCCCGTTCCACAGGAGGAATACCATGAGCCATGACGACAAGGTGGTTCCGACCGCCGCCGCCAGGTATCCGGCGAGGGGAATGAGCCCGATCGCAAGAACGACATTGGCCAGCATGGCGACGACGGCGAAACGAAATGGTGTCCTGGTGTCCTCCTCGGAGAAGTAAAGAGGCTGCAATGTCTTGTGGAGGACAAACGCGGGCAGGCCGATTCCGTACACGGCCAGGGCTGCCGCGGCCGCATGGCTGTCACCGGTCGTGAATGCGCCCCGTTCGAACAGTACCGAAACCAGCGGAAACGGGATGACGACAAGCGCGAACGCAGCCGGAATCGTCAGCATCAAGGCAAATTCCGTTGCCCTGTTGAAGGCGTCCCTGCTGCCCGCGTGATCCCCCTCCGCAAGTCTCCTCATGAGTTCGGGAAGCAGGACGATTCCGGTTGCGATGCCGACGACACCAAGAGGCAACTGGTACAGCCGGTCCGCCACGGCCAGCCACTGGATCGCGCCATCGAAGTAACTGGCGACCTGCCGTCCGACCAGGATGTTGATCTGGACGACACCGCCGGCGAGAACCGCGGGAAATGCGACGACGGCGAGTCTCCGGACCTTCGGCGTCAGTCTGGGCACATGCAATGCCATCCGGATCCCGGTACGCCGGCAGGCCAGCCACATGAGCGCGAGTTGTGCGATGCCCGCGACGGGGACGCCCCACGCCAGCGCCGGTCCGGGATCGATCCCGGACGCCAATGCCATCCCCATCGCTCCGAGAAGGATCACGTTGAGCAAGACGGGGGCCGCTGCGCCCGCCGCAAATCGTCCAAATGAATTCAGGATTCCGCTGAGAAGGGACGCAAGGGCTATGAACAGGATGTACGGAAAGCAGATGCGTCCGAAATCCACTGCGAGGTCGAAGCGGCCGTCGTCCCGAAATCCGCTCGCGATCGCCAGGACGAACCATGGCATCGCGACCTGTGCCGCTACGGTCAGGACAATCAGGGCGGTGGTCAACCATGAAAAGGTGTTTCGCGCGAATTCCGCCGCTTCGTACCTGTTGTCAAGCGACCTGGAGAAAATCGGAACAAATGCGGCGTTGATCGTACCTTCCGCGAACAGTCGCCTGAACAGGTTGGGCAATGCAAAGGCGACCTGAAACGCTTCCGCGATCGGGCCCGAGCCAAAGAGTGCCGCTATGACGATGTCACGAAAAAACCCGGTCAGCCGGCTGAGCAGGGTCCAGCTGCCAACCGTGAACGCGCTCTGATAGAGCCTTGATCTGCGACTCATCTGGCGGCCTGCTCGGCTCCGCGATCAATGGCCTCCCTGAGACGGCGCTTGATGACATCCTGTTTGGACTTTGACCTGATCTTGAGTCCGAACATGTCCTTGACATAGAAAACGTCGACAGCCTGCGCCCCGTAAGTTGCAATGACGGCTGACGAAATCCTGATGTTCAATTGGCTGAGCGTGCGGGTCAGGTCGTACAGCAGACCGGGTCTGTCACGCGTGTCGACTTCGATGATCGTATAGATTGCCGATCCATCGTTGTCGAAAGTGATCGCGGTCGGTACCAGGAATTCCCGCTCGGTCTTCTTGATCTTGTCCCGTGCCTTGAGGCCACCCCTGGCAGGCGTCTGGTTGATCAGGGCTTTTGCGACCCTCGCGTGCAACCGTGGCAGGTGGCTTTCAGCGAAGTGACCTCCGGCAATGTCAAGGATCCAGAACACCGAAGTCGCGTACCCGTCCGAACTCGTATAGGTGCGCGCATCGATGACATTGGTACCGGCCATCGCAAGCGCGCCGGCAATGCTGGCGAAAACCCCCGGATGGTCGACGGTCACAACGCAAACGCGCGTCGCATCCCGCCGTGTGTCTTCGCCGAGATCGATATTGAACGCCTGGTTGTCGTATGGCTCCCCGACCCTGCGCAACAGTTCCGCAATTATGAATTGTGAATCATTGTCGAGACCAATCCAGTACGGATCGAAATGTCGGTCTAGTTCAGTCTGTCGTTTTCCTGCTGGCCAGTCGGAGATCCGCTCGGCAAGCGCTGCCTTTGCTTCCTCGACCCGACCATGAGCAGTTATGGTATCGGACCCTTCCCGGAGCGCCTGTAGGGTGAAGTCATGAAGCTCCCGGATTTGCTGGGCCTTCCACGACGTCCAGGTTCCGGGTCCAACCCCCCGGATGTCGCAGACCGTCAAGACGGTCAGGAGATTCAATCGGGCCGTGCTTTGAACCTTTCTCGCAAAGTCGCGAACCGTTTGCGGGTCCGAAATGTCGCGCTTCTGAACGACGTCCGACATCAGCAGGTGATTGCGAACGAGCCAGGCAACCGTTTCGGATTCCTTCTCGTCGAGTCCCAACCTTGGCGCGACGGTTTCGGCTACCCTTTCGCCGGCGATGGAATGGTGTTCAGATCTTCCCTTGCCGATGTCGTGCAACAAGAGCGCGACATAGAGAACACGGCGGTTGACTCCAGCCCTGAGAATTCCCGTGGCTACCGGAAGACTTTCGACGAGGTCTCCGTGTTCGATCTGGTTGAGATTCGAAATGCACTGGATCGTATGCTCGTCCACGGTGAACTTGTGGTAGAGGCTGAATTCCGACATCGCGACGATGTGCTGGAATTCAGGGATGAAGGCCCCGAGAACACCGAGTTCGTTCATTCTGCGGAGCGCACGTTCAGGGTTGCCGTACTTCAGCATCAGATCGATGAAGATCCTTCGCGCCTCAGGGTGATTCCGGATTTCATCGTCGATCAGGTGAAGGTTTGCGGCAACCAGGCGCATGGCGTCCGGATGAATCAGGATTTCCGAACAAAGTCCTTCTTCGAAAATCCTGAGGATGTTCAGGGGGTCGGAAAGGAAGCGATCTTCATCGACGACCGCCAGGCGGCCGTGAACGATCTCGTAACCGGCCGGGGCCGCGGGTGAATCCAGGCCGAAACGGCCCAAGCGCAGCCGAAAGCGGGAAGGCGGCCTCTTCACATGTTGCGCTTCGAGCTTGGTCAGGAAGATACGGGTCAGTTCCCCGACATGTGTCGCATGCCGGAAATAGGTTTGCATGAACCGTTCGACGCCGCGCAATCCGTCGCCATCCCGGAAGTCCAGAATCCTGGCGATTTCCACCTGTGCATCGTACGTCAACTTGTCGCTTGCCCGATTGGTCAGCAGGTGGAGATGGCACCTGACGGTCCAGAGGAATTGCTCGGCTTCGAAAAACCGGCTGAACTCGGCCTGGGTGAAGAATCCCCGGGCGACCATCTCTTCGGGTTGTCTTGCACGACTGATGTACTTGGTAATCCAGTAGAGTGATTGCAGGTCTCGGAGTCCGCCTTTCCCTTCCTTGACATTCGGTTCCAGCATGTACCTCTGGCCACCCTGGCGGACATGGCGTTCAGTGCGCTCGACCAACTTGTTCTCGACGAATTCCGAGGCGGACCTGCTGAACAAATCGCGCCAAAGGCGGTTTTCCAGTCGAGACGACATCTTCCTGTCGCCACAGATGTGGCGGCATTCCAGCATCGATGTCTTTATGGTCTGGTCGGCCTTTCCGAGACTCAGGCACTCGTTGATCGTGCGGGTCGCCTGTCCAATCTTGAGGCCGGTGTCCCAAAGAACATACAGCATGAATTCTACGACCGACTCGATCATGGCGGGCGATTTCCTGTTGACGAGAAACAGGAGATCGACGTCGGAAAACGGAGCCATTTCGGCACGGCCGTAGCCGCCGACGGCCATGATCGCGAGACGCCCGACCGTCTTGTCGTCTTCAGGCAGGCCGAGCGATCTGGCAGCCGCGGAATACGCGGCCTTGACGATCTCGTCGATAAGCCAGGTATAGGATCGTATTGCCTGAGGAGTACGATACGGATTGGCCAGGTATGTTTCCCTGATGGCGGCGCGACCGGCCTTGTTGGCTTCGACAAGGACGCCGGCTACAGCCTTTCGGACTTCGGCCTCACTGGCAGTCCGGTTCGCCGCAATACGAATCCTGGATTCGATCTGTTTGGGGTCAACGATGCTTCGAGGGTCCGCGACAAGCAAGGGTTCCTCGACCTGGCCGGTCTCGGACCAGTCTTCACTACGAACCTGCACGAGTGGCACCACCGGACGGAAGTTCCGCTGGATCAATGATTTCTATCCATCCGTCGCGAACCTCGGCAATTGCCAGACGACGCACGACGGTTCCATCCGCGCGCAGGCGAAACCCGCCGTTGACGCCGACGAATCCCTCCGCCCTGGTCAATCGCCGCGCAGACAGCGCGTCGTGAGCGAAGGATTGCGCGAGCGTTCCTATGAGCTGAATTCCGTCATACGCTAGCCCGGCGAGTATGTGCGGCCGTTTCCCGTAGGCATTGTGGAAACGCACGACGAACGCGTCGTACAGACCCGGGTCCGGGAGCGCAAACCATCCGCCCTGCAGGCCCTCGTGCCGAAGCGTCGCTTTCGGGATGTCCCATCGGGTCAGTCCGATGTACTGGATATCCTCTGGCATCGAGATTTCATCCGTTCCGGGATCTGGCAGCATTTCCGCAAAGATCGGGAGTGCACCCGCGGAATCCGCGTCGATGACGACGACATCCGGCAGAGATTCGGCGACCGTGCGCCTGATGATCGGCATGGCGTCGATTGCGCCTGTCGCCGTACGCTCATATGTCGCCACGCCCACGACGCTTGCCCCGTTGATCACGGCAGCCGTCTCGACCGCACCGGCGGCAAGTCTGCCAGCCTGGTTCTGCGCGGCGACGACGGCGATCCTGGACAAGCCTCGACTTGAGGCCTGGGCGATCAACTGGTTGGCAGTATTCTGGAAGGAAATGCCGAGCACGTATACGTTGTCGCCGGCGACCTCAGGGTTGTTCGAAAAGCTCAGGACATTCAGGTTGTGGCGTGCCGCTTCGTGGCTGACGGCTGTCGTCACATTTGAGAACAAGGGTCCGAGAATAATGTCGGCGTCATTTTCCGCCGCCTGCTGGACCGCCTGTACGGCGGTTTCCGGGTTGCCGGCAGTGGGGTAGACCCGAAGGTCAATCTGCGCGCCATCCCCGAAGTCGGAAATTGCCAGTTGCGCCGCCTGAACCAGGCTCTCGGCCAGCATGTCCTGTCGCCGGTCACCGGACTCCGAAGGAACCAGCAGCGCGACGTTGACCGGAGTTACTGATCCTGGTCCATGCCCCGGTCCCAATGCCGACGGCGGCTGGGGGTTGCAGCCGGCAAGTACCGTGAGAAAAACCGCCAGCAACGCGAAAGGAAAGAAACGTGTTCTCGGATTGAAGTCTGCCATTTGATCGATCCTGCCTATTTTTGAAAAAAATATATCCCAATCCGACACGAGTTTAAAGCTCATTCAAATTCGGGCCGCGCTTCGCAACTGGCGTGGCCCTGGCTGGCGGGCAGTGCGTTTCACGGCGCCTCCTTTCCTGAAAACCCGGGCCGGACGGAAATACCTGTGTCCGATTGCGCACGTTTTCCGGAAACGACGGATTTCCAGGGCCAGGCCAATGCCAGGGTCGTCAGGATGACGACGGCCCAGGCGGGCGATCGCGGAGACCTTGTGGATGCGGAAGACCGGAAGACCGGAAGACCCGTTCAGGCTGGCCCGGCACCGGCGCGAACGCGGCTGCATGTGTCTTTGTCAATGTCTTGGGCCCGAAGGCAGGCAGTGCCCGGAAGCAACCGCGTTCGTGGTTAAAGCGATGAATCGTCCTGTCTTCCCAGGATCACCGGGAGCCCCGCGACGACGACGTGTCGTGCGCCGAACCGTTCGATCCGGACGGCGGGCAACGCGTCGTGTGTGTCGCCTCGTCGATGTTGACGAACCCCGAGGCAAGGGCGCCCAGGCCGGAACATCCGCTATTCCGCAGCTAGTGATCGTCCTGGAAGTCGGGGCCGGTTCCATTGTAGTCCCGAGGTGTCGCCGCTATATCGGAGCAGTACCGGTTATGTCCTGCCGCCAGAGGCGACCATGTTCAACACGCGCACCGCGACACGTGCAGGGGCCGTTTTCACGGCGCTGTGGCTTGCCGCCCCGGCCCCCGCCCAGATCGACCCGGTCGAGGTCATTGACACGGTGGACCAACTGCTTCGCGGAAAATCCAGCCGGGCGGTCGCGACGATGGAGGTCGTCACCGGTAACTGGGAGAGGACGCTGACCATGGAAGCTTGGTCGCTCGGGACGGACTTTTTCCTCGTGCGCCTCCTTCGGCCGAAGAAGGAAGCCGGCACGGCGACGCTGAAGTCCGGAAACAACATCTGGAATTACCTTCCGAAAGTTGACCGAACCATCAAGATTCCCGCCTCGATGATGGGCGGTTCCTGGATGGGATCCCACTTCACCAACGACGACCTGGTGAAGCAAAGCCGCCTCGCGGAGGACTACGACATCGACCTGTCGTTCGATGGCCGTGACTCATCCGGTGTCCGTGTCTGGGACTTCACGCTTACCCCGAAACCCGATGCGGCTGTCGTCTGGGGGCACATCGAATACCGGGTGCGTCAGGACGACCTAATGCCGGTTTGGGCTGGTTTTCACGATGAGGCAGGTTCGCTCGCGCGGTCCATGGAGTTCGGGGGATTCCGGATTTTCGATGGCCGGCTTCTGCCGAGCGTCATTCACGTGCGTCCCGCTGACGAACCGGACGAACACACGACCATCCGCTACGAGGAACTGGACTTCGACATCGATGTCTCCGAAAGGTTCTTTTCGCTTCGCAACCTCAAGAAAAACCGCTGACCCGCTACCGTGGCTGCAATAACGTCATGGGCCCGTATCGGATGGCGGAACATTGGTCGCAATCCGAGACGCACGGCCCTGACGTCGGGTGGTCTCGCGGTCAGTTACTTCGCCGTCGTGTTCATGACGGGATGGACTGGCGGCATCAACGAGGAGCTGATTGAGAACGCGACATCGCTGATCGGCGGTCAGATCGAGATCCACGACAGCGCGTACCTTCCGGACAGAAGCCTGTACGACACCATCGGCGGGCGTGGCGGCGTGGAGTTGGACGCGCTGCTCGCAGCCGTGGATGCCGATCCTGAAGTTGCAGCGTCCGCCCCGCGCGTCTTCGCCGGTGGTCTCGTGAGTTCCGGCGAAGCAACCTCGGCGGTGGTGCTCCTCGGCGTGGACGTGGCGCGCGAGACTCGCGTCAGCCGGTTCCTGAACCGGCTCACAGTCGGACGTACACCGGGCAAGGGCACGTCGGAAATCGCGCTTGGTGCGGAAACCGCGCGTCAGTTGGCGGTCGAAACAGGTGATGAAATCGTGGTCGTCGCCCCCGGAGCGGACGGCTCCTTGGCAAACGGGCTCTACAGGCTCGCGGGCGTGTTCGAGACAGGTCTTACGGAGCTCGACAACGGTCTTGCCGTGATGCCGATCGGTGATCTCCAGGAGTTCATCGTGCTTCCCGGGAACCGCGTCCACGAAATCGCGGTCGCGGTGCTGAAACCGTCAGAGGCCGTCTCGACCGCAACGCGCCTCGAGGCGATGCTGGTTGAGTACGCAACCGGGATCGACGCCGCTCCATGGACCGAGCTCCACCCCGCAGTCGTGGACTACGTGGGCCTCTCCGAAGGCATGCACTGGATCATTCTCGCGATCGTCTTCACCATCGCCGTCTTCGGCGTGGCGAATACCATGATTCTGGCGACATTCGAGAGACGTAGAGAATTCGCCGTCATGCTGGCGCTCGGAGCGACACCGCGCGCGATAGCCGGTGCCGTGGTCACGGAGGCCCTGGCGATCGGAATCGTCAGTCTCGCCGCTGGCGCCCTCTTCACGTATCCCCTCATGGTCTGGTGGCACGTCGCGCCGCCCGATCTCAGCTGGCTCTACGGCAGCACGACGCTGGCGGGCGTCCTGATCACCCCGAGCCTTCGCATCGCGTACGACGTATCCAGCTGGTTCTCGGCGACGGCGGTCCTCCTCCTGACAACGGTATTGGCCGCTCTCTACCCCGCCTTCCGGGCAGCGATGATTTCACCTGCCGATACGTTGTCCGATCTCTGAACATGGCTGGACGATCAACCCGCTACTTCCGCGAGCCCGCATGGCGGGTCTCCGTGAAGCTGGCACTCCGCAGCCTCCGTCTGAACGTCAGGCGGACGATCCTTACGGCTGCTGCGATGATACTCGGCGGGGGCCTGTTGATCTTCGGCTTCAGCTTGACCGATGGCGGCCAGGAGATGTGGATCCGAGAGGCCGCGCGCATGGGAACCGGCCACATCGTTATCGAACGCCCCGAGTTCCGGAGTGCGCCCCGGATCGAGAACCGTCTCCCGCGGGAGGTTCTCGAAGTCGTGACACGGGCGCTTGCGTCACCTGGCGTGGCGCCACGCGTGATGGCCGCCTCCGCCCAGCTTAGCGTCAGCGGTCTTGCAAGCTCGACCGCCGGTGCGCGCCCGGTCAAAATCACCGCGGTTATTCCGGAAGCCGAGGCTGTGCTCTCGACCCTGGATGCAAAAATGATAGCGGGAAGATACCTCAGACCGGACGATGCGGCACGCGCCGTCATCGGCGCGCGCCTGGCCGCGAGCCTTCGCCTTGAGCCCGGTTCGAAATTCGTGGTGCAGTCCGAAGATGCTACCGGCGAGATTGCTTCGCAACTCTTCCGTGTCGCCGGCATCTTCCGGAGCGGCGTCGCGGAAGTCGACCAGACAACCGTTCAGGTTCCGCTGCGGACAGCGAATGACTGGCTCGGCGCCGGGAACGGCGTCACCAACGTCAAAGTGGTTCTCGTGCACAGCTCGATGGTGCCGGAGACCGTGGGCGCGCTTGAAGAGGCGCTCGCGGCTCACATCCTGGAAGGGAACGTCGCCGTCCTCGACTGGAAGACGGCAAACCCGGCGCTCGCGTCGGCAATCGCGCTCGATAATTTCAGCGGGTCGATCGTGCGGGTGTTACTTTTCGGGATCATCGCATTCGGCATCATGAACACGGTGCTGATGTCGGTCCTCCACAGGCACCGGGAATTCGGCATCCTCCAGGCGATCGGAATGTCCCCGGCCCAGACCGGCGTCATCGTCCTCATCGAAGGCATGGTGCTGACGCTCCTGAGCGGTTTCATCGGGGTGGGACTCGGTACGATTCTCACATGGTACTTTTTCGGCGACGGGCTCGATTTTTCGGGATCCATGGACGAGATGACCTTTTCCGGCATTCTCCTGGAGCCGATCATCGTGCCTGAATTCCGATCCGGGCGCTACCTGCAGGCGCTCGGGTTCATTCTCGTGGTTGGTACCATCGCATCCGTTTACCCCGCCCTCCGGGCGGCGAAGATCGACGTTACCGAGGTCCTGAAATTCGATCGATGAAAGCCATGCCTGAAATCGAAGACCGCATGAACGCGACGGCGATACGGACGGACCGTGTCCACAAGATGTTTCGGCAGGCGTCGGAAGAGGTCCACGCGGTCAGGGACGTGAGCCTTACCGTCGCGAAGGGCGAGTTCACCGCCCTCGCCGGGCCATCGGGATCCGGCAAGACCACGCTCCTCAACCTGATCGGTGGTCTCACCAGGCCGACAGCCGGCCGCGTCTGGGTCGCCGGTAACGAGATCAGCCGCATGCGGCAGCGGAAACTGGCGAAGTTCCGTTTGCAACGCATCGGTTTCGTGTTCCAGGCCTACAACCTGCTTCCGGTGCTCTCCGCATTCGAAAACGCCGAGTTTCCGATGTTGCTCCAGGGAATTGCGGCGGGCGAACGCAGGTCCCGCGTGACGGCGCTCTTCGAGCGCACCGGGCTTGCGGGCGTTGAAGACAGGCGACCGGGCAAGCTATCCGGCGGTCAGCAGCAACGCGTTGCCGTGGTGCGGGCAGTCGCCGGCAGGCCCGCGTTCGTGCTCGCCGACGAACCGACTGCAAATCTCGATTCGGCGGCAAGTGATTCGCTGCTTGATCTCATGAGCGAACTGAACCGCGACCTCGGTGTGACCTTCGTGTTCGCAACGCATGACGCCAAGGTGATGGATCGCTCGCGACGCCTGGTGAAAATAGTGGACGGCGCAGTCGCATCGGACGAACTCCGTACATGATGGCGAGTCTCCGGCCCCTCGCCATGACGTCCATCGTGGCCGGCCTGATCCAGGGATGTCCGGCGGCGGCGGCCGCCGAGATCTCCGGACTTGCCCGGTCGACTCTGCTCGTGAAAGGGAGCGATGGTGGCGCGGCGGAGGTCGACTGGTTGAACGGGATCCGCCTCACGCTCGACGGGGACCTCGGACCCGCGCGTCTCACCGTGAGCTACGAACTCGCGGTGAGCGTCGCCGGGGAACAACCGGCACAAGGCGACACGGACTGGCTGGATCTCGAAGGACCCGTCGCGCGGGGAGGGGATATCGAGAGCCGTCACCGGCTCGACAGGCTCGAACTCGCCTTCAGCGCCGACGACAGTATCGACGTGAACATCGGCCGCCAAGCGGTCTCCTGGGGAACCACGCTCTACCTGACGCCGGCAGACCCCTTTGTTCCATTCTCACCTTCGGATACGCTCCGCGATTACCGCCGCGGGATCGACGCGCTCCGGCTCCGCGCCTACCCGGGCGCCTTGAGTGAACTCGACCTTGTCGTGCGCCCGAGCCGGCTTCGGGATCGAACGGAACTGACGGTGCTCGCCCGCGCGCTGACGATCTGGGGAGACTGGGAAGTCTCAGCCTGGGCCGGATCGCTTTACGGCCACGCCGCGGCAGCCGTTGGTGCGGCCGGCGGGATTGCGGACTGGGCCGTGCGTGCCGAGGCAGTGGTCCGGGACGGCGAGAGAAGCGCGATCGGCCGTGGCGCCATCGGTATTTCGCGGACGTTTTCCGTCTGGAATCGCGACCTCGGTTTCGTCCTCGAATACCAGCACGACGGCTTCGGAGCGGCCCGGCGACAGGATTACGAGGATCTCCTTCAATCCGATCCATTCGTGCGAGGCGAGTTGCAGGGTCTCGGACGCGATCAGGCCGTCGTGCAGGCGGTGTATCAGGTTCACCCGCTCTGGGAACTCACGGGGCTGGCACTCTGGAACCTGAACTCGGGGAGCGTGATCCTCGGGCCGGGTTTCTCTCATTCCCTCAGTGATGCGGCGACGTTGTCGGGGAGCGTCTTTGCCGAGTTTGGTGATACAATTCCGGAAGAGGCCATTCCTGCCGAGGCGGAATTCCGGGCTCCACCCGTGAACGCATACCTGTACCTGACCTGGTATTTCTGATCGCGCGGATGCCGTAACCGCGCCCCATGCGGCGGCAGCACTGTTCACGAAACCGGTCCGACGTTGAAGCCCTCGAAGCAACCCTCGCGGCATCGCAGGCGTGGATGTCGGCGGCCATGGCGCAAGTCGATTGGCAGAAGCCGGTGATCGAGAAGCTCCGCCATGCGCGCTGCGGCAACGGTCAGAGCGCAATGAGTGCTTGCTCGACTGGTTTGAGTTCGCCCTCGACGATCTCTCGGCCGACGCCAGCGAGGATGATCTTGCTGCCGAGAAGGCGGCAACGGCAACGGCCGAGGTCAAAGGGTTCGCCGATCGCGAGTCGGGGCGCAGGCTCTTCCCCAAACATCTGCCGCGGCATCGCCGTATTGCGATCCGGCCCGGGCGGAGACTTCCCAGTCTCCCCGGATCGTCAGCGTGCGGGCGAGCACCGTCAGTTCCGTTCGATCGTGGAGCCGGCTCGGGCGCGCGGCAAGGCCGAATTCGCTCAAGGCGTCCGGGCAGGTGTGCCTCTCCCGCGTGTCGGCCCGGGCCGACCAGGCAGGTGCGTGCGCCGTTGCGCTGACGCCGCTGCACGACCCGATCGTGGCGCACGTGCGAGCGTTTTCAGAAAACCGATGTGTTTCCGGACGACTCTGCCCGGATCATTTGACAGTTTCGTTGTACAAGGCCCGTTCCGAGATCTTCCACAAGCCGCTTCGGGGGTCTGGACGATGCCGGGTACCATTCTTCCTGCCGCTCCGGATAGTCCGCTTGCAACCGTTTTCCACCGAAGAACGTCGCCGTTTCCGGACGGTAATGAGCGAGCAAGAACCCGGCAGGCATGGGATCAGGCCCCTTGAGATCCCGACATCCGCGCACGATCTCGCTGATCCGCGCGGGCGTGACGCCGACCGCCTTGGCAAGTGCCGTGGAAGACAGTGCGGAAGGATCCATGAAATCTCGTTCCAGGATTTCGCCAGGATGAACAGGTTCCAATCGTGTCACGGCAAAACCTCCTCGGATGACATCAAAGAAAATTGGCGCTCCCGGCATCGTAGGCGTCTCCGACAAGGAAGCGAAAGCAGAGGCGCCATTGATCGTCAATCCGGATGCCGTGCTGGCCGATACGGTCCCCGCGCAGGACGTGGATGAAGTCCAGAGTTGCGGCCGCATCCAGTTGTGCGAATTTGCGCCGGGCCACTCGCTCGATGTTCACGGACCCGTGTACCCGGAAGCCGTTGCCGAGTGCTTCTGTGTCAGTACGGCGAAAACTCAGGATCATGATCTGGAGCACATCGTATTTTGATACACAAATGAAATGGATGAACCGATGATTCTTGCCCCGGAGTTCTGCAGAGAGAGGGGTACTCAGTCGCTGACCAAATCATGTCAGGCCTGTCCGGTTCCGGCATCGTTCTCATCGGCCGTTTTCCGGATCCCGAGGATGTCACGGAACAGGCCGTTCCCGACCGCGGTGACAAACCGAAAATCGACGACCAAGGGGAACGTCACCGGGATTCCCAAGGTGGGAGAGAGTTTCCGTTACGGGGACACCGGTGTAGGATTGTGTTTTTCCGGCGAGCACGCCGCCGCGAGATCATGTGGCGTCCGGTACTCGGCCGGTGCTGGCTACGGAGATGGCAGCATGCTTGGGACATTGATCAAAAAGCTGAATTACTCCCTCAACGGATTGCGCGACACCTGGGTTTCGGAGAAGAGTTTCCGGCAGTGGAGTTTCGTTGTTGTCGTATCGGATGGGCTGGCCTTGTACCTGTTTTCCGTTTCGTCCGTGACAGGTGTCATCGTCTTCGCGGGGTTCGTATTGCTCGCCGCGGAACTATCGAACACCGCGATCGAAGCGGTTGTTGACAGAGTGGACACGCAATGGCACGCGCTCGCCCGAAAGGCGAAGGACGCGGGGAGCGCCATGGTCTTCCTGACATTTCTCGGCCTCGTCACCGTCTGGGCATTCGCCGTGCTCGATGCGCGGGCCGGGTAGGGTGCGGACCGTGGGACCTGAAGTCGCGGTCCCTGTAACGACGAAGCTGATTCTGTGCGGGAGGTTGTTCGGAATCGCCTCGTACAGTTGCCGCGTCCCGCGGCAAAGAAAGGGCGGGTTCATTTCGATGCCGATGCAATTCGTGGCACCGGATCCCGGACCCGCGTGCCGAATGGAGACGGGCTGGCCTGGCGATTCGGCTTCAGGCAAATGAAATTGCCATCCGGCATTGGGACTTGTAACGGACGCGTTCGTCAGAGACGCCGGCCATGGTCCGCACGAGGCAAGGGGAAAATGCAATTTCGCAAGACGCCTTGCCTCGGGCTGAGGGTTGATCGTTCGGATTTCATACCGGATTCCCGCTGTCTCGGGACACCGATGCCTTTGCGATCTGTTCCGGAGGCAGGAAATCTCGTGAATGGCAGATATCTTGTCGGAAGCGTTTGTCCGACGGGACGATTTTCGTATAGGGTTCCGGGGCGTGACGCAGGCACTCAGGGAAAAACGGCACAGGAGCGGTTTCCGCTGCCAGGATTTCGACGCGGCAGTTCGGTCTTGGCAACGGTGGGTGTTGAACGACACATTCGCGAACGGGTAATGGCAACAACGGGTTGATCATGAACAAAGGAATGCGGCTGACGCCACAGGAAAGCCTCCAGTACCACCGGGAACCCAAGCCCGGGAAGCTCGAAATCATCGCCTCGTGCCCGATGACAACCCAGCGAGACCTGTCTCTCGCCTACTCCCCCGGGGTGGCGGTTCCGGTCGAGGCCATCGCCAGCGATCCCGAATTGGCATTCGATTACACGACCAAGGGCAACATGGTCGCCGTTGTCTCGAACGGAACGGCAATCCTGGGCCTCGGGAATCTTGGCGCCCTGGCATCGAAACCGGTCATGGAAGGCAAGGCGGCACTGTTCAAGAGATTTGCCGACATCAACTCCATAGACATTGAACTCGCGACGGAAGATCCGGAAGAATTCATCAGCGCGGTCAGGTTGCTCGGCACCGGTTTCGGCGGCATCAACCTCGAAGACATCAAGGCGCCGGATTGCTTCGTCATTGAGCAACGGCTCAAGGATGAAATGGATATCCCGGTATTCCACGACGACCAGCACGGAACGGCAGTAATCTGCGCCGCAGGCCTGATCAATGCACTGAAGTTATCGGGAAAATCCCTTGAGAGTTGTCGAATTGTCCTGAATGGAGCCGGAGCGGCAGGAATCGCCTCCCTCGAACTCATCAAGGCGATGGGTGCGCGGCCGGAGAACTGTGTCGCGTGCGACTCGAAAGGCGTGATTTACAAGGGTCGCACGGAAGGCATGAACCAGTGGAAGTCGGGCCATGCGGTCGAAACCGATGCCCGTACGCTCGACGACGCCATGGTCGGAGCGGACGTGTTCCTGGGGGTGTCGGTAAAAGGCGCGGTCTCCGAGTCAATGCTCCGGTCGATGGCAAGGAATCCGGTCATATTTGCCATGGCCAACCCGGACCCCGAAATCACGCCGGAGGAGGCGCGGGCAGTCCGGGAGGACGCGATAATCGCGACAGGAAGATCCGATTATCCCAACCAGGTCAACAATGTGCTCGGGTTTCCGTACCTGTTCCGCGGGGCGCTCGACATTCACGCTCGCGCGATCAACGACGAGATGAAGATCGCCTGTGCGGAAGCGCTGGCGAAGCTGGCGCGCCTTGATGTTCCCGACGAGGTGGCGCTGGCCTACGGAGCCAATCTCAGTTTTGGCCCCGAATACATCATTCCGACACCTTTTGACCCGAGGCTGATCCACGTTGTTCCGCCCGCGGTCGCGAGGGCCGGTATGGAAACAGGCGTCGCCCGTCGACCAATTCCGGACATCGGGGCTTACGAACTCGCACTCAAGTCACGGCTCGATCCGACGGCTTCGATGCTGCAGGCTCTTTACGCGCGCGCCAGGAACAAGCGTGCCCGAATGGTTTTTGCCGAAGGAAACGATGATCGGGTCATTCGCGCGGCGGTCGTTTATGCGCGGCAGGAAATGGGGCAGGCCATCGTTGTCGGACGTGAAGATGACGTCATCCGACGCATGAACGAGCAGGGACTTTCGGACGCCATTGACGAGATTACGATCACCAATGCCGCAAAGACCGAACACCTCGAACTCTACAAGGAGTTCCTTTACCGGCGGGTGCAGCGGAAAGGCCTGGACGAGACGGACTGCCACCGCCTGGCGTCGCGGGACCGCCACGTTTTTTCCGCGCTCATGGTTGCACATGGTCATGCCGACGGAATGGTCACCGGCGCGACGAGAAAATCCGCCAATATCCTCAAGCTCATCAACCATGTCTTTGACGCCGAACCCGGCGATGGCGCAGTCGGCATTTCGGTCCTGCTGGCGCGCGGCAGAATTATTCTGATTGCGGACACCCTGGTTCACGAGTGGCCGGAACCCACGGACCTGGCGGACATAGCGGAACGGTCGGCAAGCGTTGCGCGGAGCATCGGAATCGAACCGAGAGTTGCTTTCGTGAGCTTTTCGAATTTCGGGTATCCGGTCTCCGAGCGTGCGGAAAAAATGCTCCTGGCACCCAGGGTGCTGGATGAGCGGCGCGTGGATTTCGAATATGACGGGGAAATGACAGTCGACGTGGCGCTGAACCGGGATGTCATGCAGCAGTACCCATTCTGCCGATTGTCCGGACCTGCCAACATCCTCGTGGTACCCGCGAGGCACTCCGCATCGATTTCAACGAAACTGATGCAGGAAATGGGCGGTGCGACCGTGATCGGCCCGATCCTTTCCGGAATCGACAAGCCGGTCAAACTGTGTCCGGTGACCTCCACGGTCAACGACATCCTGAACATGGCTGTATTCGCATCATGCGATGTCGGGTAGACCGGTCTGGTTCAATCGGCGTCAACCGATTCCGGGTGCCGGTTATTTCCTGACTCCTGATCGACCCGCAGCCGCCAGCGGGCGGAACACCTCCCGGTCGATGTTCAGCCCTGGGTCACCTTGTCCCAGAACTGCCTGATCCTCTGCGAAAACCCGGTTATCCCCGGATTGTTGGTACCTTCGCTGGCCTGATCGAACTGCCTGAGAAGTTCTTGCTGGCGGGAGGTCAGGTCGACCGGGGTTTCGACGGAGACCTCCAGGTAAAGGTCTCCCTGCCGGTGGTCCCTGAGACCGGGCATTCCCTTGCCCCGGAGTCTCAATCTCTTGCCGGTTTGGGTGCCAGGCGGAATCCCGACGCGGCTCTTTCCGCCATCGATGTTCGGTACCTCGATATCGCCACCGAGAGCTGCCTGTACGAACGAGACAGGTACCCGGCAGAGCAAGTTCATCCCGTCCCTTTCGAAAATCGGATGATCGGCAACCTCCACGAACAGGTAGAGATCACCGGGAGGACCGCCGCGCAGCCCGGCTTCCCCTTCACCGGCCACCCGGATTCGCGTGCCGGTTTCGACGCCCGCTGGTACGCGAACGCTGAGTTGTCTTTCGCGTTCCTGACGACCCGAGCCGCTGCAGAACCTGCACGGGTCGGAAATCACGCTGCCTTGTCCGCGGCAGGTGGGGCAGGTGCGCTCCACCGTGAAGAATCCCTGTTGTGCGCGGACTTTCCCGCGCCCATTGCACGTCGGGCACCCTGAAGGTTCCGAACCGTCCCTGGAACCTGTGCCGTCACACTGCTGGCAGGTTGTCGAACCTCTGATCGACAGTTTCTCTTCCGTTCCGGAAAAGGCGGTTTCCAGCGGGATACGAAGGTCGTAACGGAGGTCGGAGCCGCGCACGGCACGGCGTCCCCGTTGCCCGCCACCGGTGAAGTCGCCGAAGAAATCGTCGAAAATGTTTGTAAACGCCGACGCGAAATCCCCCGTCGCGGGGCCTGATGAATTTCCGTCGAAGGCGGCGTGACCAAACCGGTCATATGCCGCCTTCTTTTCCGGATCCTTCAGGATGTCATTGGCTTCACTGACTTCCTTGAACAGCCGTTCGGCGTCCGGATTGTCATTGTTTCGATCCGGATGGTATTCCCTGGCCTTCCTGCGAAAGGCCTTCTTGATTTCCGCGTCACTTGCACCTCGCGGGACCCCGAGAACGTCGTAAAAGTCGCGCTTGGCCATGTATGACTGTCCTCAGGGGACCCGGATTCGCGAAACAGGACGCCAGCAGGGGCAGGCGTCCTGTCGCAGGGCTCAGGTCATGACTTCTCGTTATCGAGATCCTCGAATTCCGCGTCAACAACATCGTCGGCGCCCGAATCCGCGGGTTCTGCATCGGGATCAATCGACGCGTCGGAATCCTTGGATTCTTCCTGGGCCTTGTAGATCGCTTCACCAAGCTTCATCGAGGCTTCGATCAAATCCTTGGTTCGCGCTTCGATAGCCGATGCATCGTCTCCTTCGAGGGTTTCCTTCAGTGCCTTGACCGAAAGTTCGATCGCCTCGACCGTTGCCGGATCCACCTTGTCAGAGTGTTCGGCCAGCGACTTTTCGGTTCCGTGAATCAGGGATTCCGCCTGATTCTTCGCTTCGACCAGTTCCCGACGTTCCTTGTCCGCCTCGGCATTTTCTTCGGCGTCCTTGACCATGCGTTCGATGTCGTCTTCGGACAGGCCACCGGATGCCTGGATGGTGATTTTCTGTTCCTTGTCAGTTCCCTTGTCTTTCGCCGAAACAGAGACAATCCCATTGGCGTCGATGTCGAAGGTGACCTCGATTTGCGGAACGCCGCGCGGGGCGGACGGGATTTCCTCGAGGTTGAACTGACCGAGCAGCTTGTTGTCGTTCGCCATTTCGCGTTCACCCTGGAAGACCCGTATGGTGACCGCGCTCTGGTTGTCGTCGGCAGTCGAGAAGATCTGGGACTTCTTGGTCGGGATCGTCGTGTTTCGCTCGATGAGCCTCGTGAAGACTCCACCGAGAGTCTCGATACCGAGCGACAACGGGGTAACGTCGAGCAGGATCACGTCCTTGACGTCTCCTTGCAGGACGCCCGCCTGAATGGCCGCACCCATCGCGACGACCTCGTCGGGATTGACGCCCTTGTGGGGTTCCTTGCCGAAGAACTTTGTCACTTCCTCGATGACCTTGGGCATGCGTGTCATGCCTCCGACGAGGACGATCTCGTCGATCTCCGACTTCGCTATCCCGGCGTCCTTGAGCGCGGCCCTGCAGGGCTTCATCGAGCGTGCAATCAGGTCCTCGACCAGTGACTCGAGCTTTGCGCGTGTCAGCTTGGTCACGAGGTGAAGCGGCTGGCCGGTCGACGGGTCCATTGAAATGAACGGCTGATTGACTTCCGTCTGCTGCGACGAAGACAGTTCGATCTTCGCCTTTTCGGCAGCTTCCTTCAGTCGCTGGAGCGCCATCTTGTCTTTCTTGAGATCGACGCCGTTTTCCTTCTTGAATTCACCGGCGAGGTAATCGACGATTCTGAGGTCGAAATCCTCCCCGCCCAGCGCCGTGTCGCCGTTGGTCGACTTGACTTCGAAAAGTCCGTCGTCGATCTCGAGGACCGAAATGTCGAAGGTGCCGCCGCCGAGGTCATAGACCGCGATGGTCTTGTCGCCCTCCCTGTCCAGTCCGTAGGCGAGAGCGGCGGCGGTCGGCTCGTTGATGATGCGGCGGACTTCGAGGCCGGCAATCTTGCCGGCATCCTTCGTGGCCTGGCGTTGCGCGTCGTTGAAGTAGGCCGGGACCGTAATGACGGCATTGGTGACCGGCTCGCCGAGATAGGCCTCCGCCGTTTCCTTCATCTTCTGAAGAATGAATGCCGAAATCTGCGACGGAGAGAACTTTTCTCCCTTCACCTCGACCCAGGCATCCCCGTTGCCGCCGTCGACGATATTGTACGGCAGGGTCTTGACGTCCCGCTTGATGACGGGGTCGCCGACCGGGCGCCCGATCAGCCGCTTGATGGCGAACAGTGTTCGCTCAGGATTGGTCACGGCCTGGCGTTTGGCTGCCTGTCCCACGAGTCGTTCATCATCGGTGAACCCAACGATCGATGGTGTCGTTCGGGATCCTTCCGAATTTTCGACGACTCTTGGCTGCGACCCGTCCATGACGGCGACGCAGGAGTTTGTCGTTCCGAGGTCGATACCAATGACTCTTGACATCTGGAGTCCTTTCAATGGCGAGAGTGAACAACGGCACTCGGCAAGCTGCCGAATTCATTTCACTTTGTGGAGGTGTCCACGGGATGTAACAGTTGACACCGGGCTATATAGGTACGCTTCATTGACCCTTCAACCTCATGGGGACGTTTTTGCCACAGGATTTTCCCCAGCACAGTACTTCGGTAGCGTTTCTCCCGCCGTTTGTCATGGGCCGCGCAGCTATTGCCTGGTGTCGTCGTCGCCTGAGGGACCCCTGCATAACGGATGACGTGGTGACGGGCGGCCTGAGAAGGAGCTTTGCGAGTAGGTAACGAAGATTCGGGACACTCGGCATCAGTTCAAACTCTTCTCCCAGCCACGAATTCGATTCCGAAGAGCGATGTCTGAAAAGCATGTGGGTACGGTCAATTGGATGTGGAAGATCACATGTGTTCTGCGGCGAAATTGCGGTTCCCTCCAGGGCTGATTTTCGCATTGAGAAAAATGGAACACACAACGATTCTGACACACTTCCCGCCGTTCTCGCCCCATGGAAACGAAATTCCGGCGATGGCGAGGCTGGCCAGTCGATGTCCTGTATCCGCGCAATTGGAGTCTTGGGTGAACTTGCTCAGGTTGTTGGCGCCGAACGTTAATCTCGTCGGCGCACGCGCGCATCCGCGGCGCGGCGTGCCATGCCTGCATCCGCAACAGCAGGTCCATGCCGAGGCCGATAGCGTTCTCAACCCTCAGCGCCATCTCAGGCGACAGCGAGGCGTTCCTCACCGAAGATCATCTGTCCAACTCGCAGGAAACCCCGTCCTTCGGGGCGGGGAGGAATGCGATGTCGCGTGTTCCATGCATCGGCACCTTCTCCTTCTTCCGGAACGTGTCGAGGGCGTAGCCGTAACCGTCGCCGCGCTGGACGATACGGCAATGCCTGTGCGAGACGCCCTGGACGGTGCCGCCGGCGGTCTGGACGTTGAAGGATCCGGAGGCCCGCACCGCGACGCGCCCCACATGGACGCCCTGCCGCTTCCCCGTGGGCACGGTCGCGCGCACGATGTCACCCGTCCTGAAGCCCTTGACGGATTTCTTCGCCACCAGGTAGCCGACGGGAAACCCGAACCGGTTCACGCGCGTGCGCGCATGTGATCCCCGGCCCGTGGCCTTGATACCGAGCACGGGCTGATCCCAGCCCTTCAGCGCGGGCGTCTCCCCCACGCAGGCCGCGTCAAGGGCATGCGTCTTCGGGATCCCCAGCCGCGTCCGGTTGTACTTCGTCCGCCCGCCCGAGGAGCCGGAAACGGGCAGGCCCGTGCATCGCAGCCCTTCGAACAGGACGCGACGGGTGGCGTTGACCGCGGCGGCGTCATGAAGCGGTGCCCTGGCGTCCGCGAGAACCCGCCGCAGCCGTTCGGGTTGCCCGGACAGGAAGCCCTCCACCGGCCAATGGCATTCGGATAAGGTTTTTTGTCGTTCGGATAAGGAAGCCCCTGTGCTTCGGGTGTTTTTCCGGAAGCCGGGGGCTTGATGGTGGTGTGGTTCTGTCAGGCTGGTCTTCGGTTCTGCCACTTGCTCCGTGGTTGGCGTGATTCCCGGTTGTAGCTTCGCCCCGGCCTCTCGCGCTGGATGCATCGGGAGAGGCCGATCATGATCCGCTTGACGGATTGGGCGACCATCTGGCTCTGCCTGAGGAACATGGTCTCGATCTCGCGCCCCAGCAGTCTCATCCCGTTCCTGAAGTTGGTGCGCATGGCCGGCAGGTCATCGTTGGCATCGTGGTTGATGTCATGGTCGCAGCGGTTGGCGAACATGCGTGCGAGGGCGACCAGCGTGAAGGCGGCGTAGAGTTCCTGGCGCACGCCGCGTTCGGACTTCGCGTGGAAGCTCTCGATCACATCCTTTCCGGTCTTGTATCCCTCCTCGACCTGCCAGCGCCCGTGGTAGAGGTCCGAGAGTGCCTGAACGGTGTAGCGGCTGTCGTGCAGGGATGTTGCGAGACAGTATTCGGTATCGGCGGCGGTGTATTTGACCAGGCGGATGCGCAGGCTGCGGCCGCGCAGTTCGGTCGCGTCCCCGGGCGCCTTGAGGGTGATGACGCGATCGCTCTGTTCCGAAGCGATGAAGGCGTCGAAGACGGGGTTGGCATTGCCCTGGATGCGGAAGACGAAGTTCAGCCTGCGCAGGTTGTGGAGCAGGGCCATCTCGAAGGACCAGTATCCCCGGTCGTAGACGATGACATCGCCTTTTGCGGCATGGTCGAGATGGGTGAGGGCGGCCGTGCGCTCGTTCTCGTGGCTGAAGAGGCCGAAGTCTACGGGCATGCGGCTGTGCAGCCGGTAGAGGGTGCTGATCATGCCCTGAGGGTAGTCAATGGCATTTTCTTAGACATTCGACATTTTCGTTCTGTCCTGCGTGGTGACGCACCACCCTGATTCAAGGTTGGTTTTGTTGTTTCTGGCGATTTCGTGTTCCCGGAGGTTGACACGATTTCCCTTCCATGTCATGTTATGTCTGGATTGGACCGCCCTGTCGGGAGCTTGCAGCCATGGACCCGCGAATCACTGCCCTCAAGTCCACCACCTTTCTGGGCCGGCGCTTCACACGGCGCCAGATCGCCGACATCCAGGAAACGGTTGAACTGTTCCCGAACGACAGCCGCAACGAACTGTCCATGACCATCTGCGAGCACCTGAACTGGACCACGCCGAAAGGCGACTACCGGATTTCTGCCGGCCTGCGGCTTCTCGAGCACCTGGAGGAGTGCGGGATCCTGAGCCTGCCTGCGTCGCGCAACCCGGTGGCGAAGACGCGCAAGCCGATCGTCCATGTGCGGGCATCCGACCCGCAGCCGGAGATTGCCTGTGGTCTTGGTGCCCTGGAGCCGCTGGTGCTTGAGGAGGCGACATCGCCGGAGGATGTCGCTCTCTGGAACGCGTTCGTGGACCGTTACCACTACCTCGGATGTCCGCGGCCCTTTGGCCCGCACATCCGCTGGTTCGTCCGTGACGGCCACGGACGGTGTCTCGCGGTTCTGCTGTTCGAGGCGGCGGCACGGATGCTGCCGGCCCGGGACGCGTGGATCGGGTGGAGCGAGACCGAGCGTGAGCGCCGGCTGCACCTTGCGCTCTCGAACAGTCGATTCCTCGTATTGCCATGGGTTCGCGTCGAAAATCTGGCGTCGAAAGTGTTGTCGATGGGTAAGCGGGTAAACTGCGACGTCCGTTGATTTTGCCCGGTTTCGGGTATCGTTTGGCTGCTGTGCCCGATGCTGCGGCCCTGGCATTCCCCGATTTTCCGCTGCCGTGCCGATTTTCCGTTTGACATGATAGGGCGCCGGGCCTATTTCCGGTGCGGTAAAACGAATCATCGGGGGATCGGCCATGGGCGCATGGTTCGGATCGAAGGCGACATCGGGGCTGTGCCAGCCACTCATTGCGGCCATGCCTCCTCATTCTGTGTATATCGAATCATTTCTGGGGGGCGGTGCGATCATGAAGCGCAAGCCGCCTGCGCTGCGCAACATCGGCATCGACCGCAACTGGCGTGCGATCGCGCGTTTCAGCTGTGATTATCCGGTCGAGCTCCACCACGGCTGCGCACTCGCGTTCCTGTCCGGCTTCGACTTCCAGGGCGACGAGCTGGTCTACGCTGATCCGCCCTACGTGCAGTCGGTGCGGCGCTCGCAGCGCCGCTACCGTTACGACTACGACGACGGCGACCATGTGGAGCTGATCCGCCTTCTGCGTTCACTGCCGGCCCAGGTGATGATCTCCGGTTATCCGAGGAAGGTATCCGCATAAACCCCACCTCACCACATCGTTGAAATTGCGGTATTTTTTATGTCATCCATGATGTCAACGGACCTCCTTTCTGTCCCTTCGACATGATTGCCTGACCTGCAGGCAGCACGTTGCGCCCTCATTCCTTGCCAGTCCCGGTCCGACCCGCAAGGTTCAGGATCTGGTCTGTTGTTCGCTGGACGGAGTTCAACATGCGCGGCTCTCTGCGCGAAGCGTGAACCCGGATTGACTGTCCTCAAGCCGCTTGCACCACCAGGGGGCTTGTCCGTTACGTAACGATTATGCCGTGGAACCCGGTCAGTCATTTCCGTAGCCAAGGGGGACTTCAATGGCCTCAAGATCACTGAAGTCAAGTTCATCGATGGCCTGCAACTTGAGGCCATAGGGACTGTCACGCAATGGCACCGGCGCGTTTTCAAGCCGCTCACTGTAGTACTCCTGAAGTTCAAGCAGGGTTGCAACGGCGGCGCGCCATCGTTGCGCCCGCGACGGCGGTCTTGCCGACCGGACGCGCTTGACCGGCGGCAGCGCGCCCTTGCGTCGGGCCCGGTAGCGGCGTTGCCTTTCGGCATTGGTCAGGGCCATGATCATTCCTTTCGATCCCGTTGTGCAGACGTTACGTAACGAACATGCAGCATACCCGTCACGCGGTCTCCACCTCCTTGTTGAGCGGGATTCCCTTCGAGGATCAACATGCCGGAAACTCGAAACCCGGTTGCTGCGGATCGGACGACGCAGACCCCTTGAACTCCAGGATCGCCCGAATCCCGGGCGCATCGAGGTCGTCTTCCAGAATGATCCAGGGTGCGCCCTTGCAGGCTTGGTGGGCGGGCAGGCGGTCGGACTGGATCAGCCGACGCACATGGGACTGACTGACCTGAAAACGATCCGCGACCTCATTCAAGGTCAACTCGCCGCGCTCGGCACGTTCGCCCTTGCGAAACACCGCAATGCCGTTCGAGGCCCGCAAGGAAGCAACACGTGACTTGTTCCAGCTGTTACCCTTCACGGTCCGTTTGCCGAGGCGGTTCAGAAGACCGGCGATCCCGGCATCGTCAAGCGTGCGCGCAAGCTGCCGCACGATCGTGACGGTCTCGATATCGGTCGTCCAGCGATGTTCGCCGTTCCGCATGCGCGGCACTCGCAGTTCCGTGTGATCGCCGCCCTTCCAGTGCAGTACAAGGTGCACATCCGTCTCTTCAATCCGGGCCGTGATCTCGACCAGGACGGTTCGCAACACCGTCTTGCGCAGTGCGGGCGTCGCCCGGTCGTCGCCCCAGGCCCGGCCAAGATCCTGGCCAAGCGCCAGAAAAGTCTGACGCTGTTCCGGTGTCAGGGCGACAGGCTGAGCCGCCTCAAGCTCCCGGAGCCGGGCTTCGCGTTCAGACACGTCGACAAGGCAGGCCTCCCACTTCGCCGCCAGATTGTGAAACACATTGTGGTTGGACGGATCGACCGTTTCAAACTGGTCGCGAGCCCGGTCCGCCTTGTAGCGGGCTTCCGAAAGGGCGCTGCGCGCCAGATCCAGCATCGCGGGGC
Source organism: Paracoccaceae bacterium (assembly GCA_963664045.2). Taxonomy (GTDB): domain Bacteria; phylum Pseudomonadota; class Alphaproteobacteria; order Rhodobacterales; family Rhodobacteraceae; genus JAPPHA01. The sequence goes on from CAXXGT010000015.1 coordinate 228,175, forward strand.
TCGCCGCGCCGACGGTCTCGATCGCCGCCATGGCGGCCTCCATCGCCAGCGGCTGCAGTGCGTCGATCACCGCCTGTCCGACCGCCTGATCCACCCGCACTGCACTGAACGACAGGCACCGCTTGCCCGCCCGGTGTTCACCCTGGCAATAGTAACCGACAGACTTGCCGTTGTTGCGCACCTGGATCCGTCGCTGACAATGGCCGCACCGCAGCAGGCCGGTCAGCAATCCACGTCCGGACCGGACCGCGCCACGCTCAACCGTCCGGTTTGCGTTGATCACCGCCTGGTTCCGCTCATAGTGATCCCAGGAGATATAGCCATCATGGCGGTCGTGCAACAGCACCTTCCACTCGGCCGGATTCGCGTCCAGCTTATGTATCACGACCGTCTTGCGGCCATCCCGGATCGTCGTCTCGCTCTGTTTGCGGCCATACGCATAGGTCCCGGCATAGATCGGATTGCGCAGGATCTGGGTTATGCTGCTCTCTGCCGGGATGCGCCATATCAGGCCCCGGCCCGACATGCGTACCGGGATCTCGACCTGATTGTTGTGAAACCACAACCAGGTCTGCCGCAGGCTGCCAACCGCATCAAACGTGTCGAATACCAGGCGGATTGCGTTCCGCACATTCTGGTCCGGCGACATCTCGATGGCGTCGCGTCCGACCCGGTCATAGCCGGCCGGAGCATGCAGGAACAACTCGCCCCGTTGCGCTTTGGCCTCGATGCTTTCCTGTGACCGCTTGCGAAACATCGACAGTTCGAATTGGTTGAACGCACCGCGAAGGCCGAGATACATCCGGTCTTCCATCGCGCCCGGATCGTAGAGCCGGTCTCGATCACCGACCAGGCAACCGACAACGGCGCAGAAGTCCAGCAAGCCCTCCCAGTCACGCCCGTTGCGGGCCAGCCGCGAGGCGTCAGTCGCAAGCACCAGGCCGACCTCACTCTTGCCGACCGCCACGACCAACTGGTCGAACCCTGGCCGCTCAACCCCGCTCGCGGTGGTCCCAAGGTCGTCGTCAATGACCCGGACGTCGACAAATCCCAGTTCGCGTGCGTACGTAACCAAGCCATATTGCAGACGCTGGCTTTCCAGGTTGTTGCGAACCTGCTGCGGGGTGGACTGGCGGATGTACACACAAGCCGCCCGCTGCAGGTGGTCCGGTGTCAGCAGATCAGACTTCATCATCGTCCGTCTCCTCCGGCGCCGCCTCGCCGTCCCTGACAACTGCCGTCATCAGCTGTTCCAGAGCCAAAGCTGCCGCCTTGCGCTGATCCGGGTCCAGGCGGAGCGCCAGGCGATGCCTGAACAGATCCGGCTGTCGGGTTGTGTATCGCTGTCCTGTCATGCGGGTCTCCCGGTAAAGCTGGCTCCCGGAAAAAGCGCGTGAGCAGGGCGCTCAAGTCAGACAGCGCTGTCAGTGACAGGCGCGGTGTGTCACAGAGTTCCCATCGCGATGCCTCCGGAAGCATCATCCAGTCCGGAATGTGGTACCTGCGACCCTGTCCATCGACCACCACCGAAATCGGATCGCCACGAAGCGACCTCTTGCCGACTCGCGTGACCGTCTGACCCGCCAGTGGGTGGAATCGGTAATGAACCGTGACCTCAAAACCCGAAATGTGGGGTTTTTGACGATAATCCCTCCCGGCTCTACGACGAACACCTCTCCGACTGGCATTCGCTGGAGATCCAGGTCAACAACCAGTCCTGCATCGTCACCGAGAAGCTGTGGTTCAACTTCGCGCCCGACCGGGTGCACTGGGCGGCCTTCGCCGGACGGAATTTCACCCACCGTCAGACCGTCAAGCGCAAGGCGGCGAGCTGGGGGCGGCGCTACGCGGCGATGCCCCGGGGCGAGCGCCTGGCGGTGCTGGCGGCGATCATGGCTGTGGAGGCGGAGGAATGAGCGGGATCGACCCTCACGACCCGGAGGTGGTTCGCCGGCGGCTCGACGGGCTCCGCTCGGAGTTCGCGGGGCTGGGCTCGGGCGGTGGTCTTCTACGGGGTGCCGCGGCCCTGTTCAGGGAGTTGTTCGGGCTCGCCGGGACGCTGTCGGCGCTCGTCGGGTCACTGCAGGACAGGCTCACCGAGGAAGTGGCGAAGAACAGTGCACTTCGCGACCAGCTGGCCCGCTACGAGCGCCAGCAGTACGGCCGGCGCTCGGAGAAGCGCCGCAACTCCGGCGCCTCCTCCGATGGCGCCTCCTCCGATGGCGCCGCATCGCCGGACGCCGGGGAGGATGAGCCCGAAGCCGAAAGGAAAGGCGAGGCCGAAAGGAAAGCCGAAAAGAAGCCCCGGGGCGGCGTCAACGGGCGCAAGAAGGATCGTGGCGATGCCGTCAACGGCACCGGGCTGCGCTTCGGCCCCGAGGCGACGGTGATCGACATCGACGTGATGCCGCCGGAGATCGACGGGCTGGCGGCGGACGAGTTCGAGCTCATCTCCGAGCGGGTGTGCTGCAAGCTGGCATCGGTGCCGATCCGCCACGTGGTGCTGCGTTACCATTACAAGAAGGCGAAGATCAGATCCTCCGGCGCCCTGGTCTGCGCCCCGGCCGTCGAGGGCGTGTTCAAGAACTCCTGCGCCGATGTGAGCTTTATCGCCGGAATGCTGGTCGACAAGTTCGCCTGGCATCTCCCCCTCTACCGCCAGCACCAGATGCTGGCAGAGAGCGGGATCACCGTCAGCCGCAAGTCCCTGAGTGGCTGGGCCAACCGGGCGATCTCGCTGCTGGAGCCGGTGTTCGAGGCCCAGTGCCGCTCGGTTCTGGAAAGTTCCGTCATCGTCATGGACGAGACGCCGGTGCGGGCCGGGCGCGACCCCGCCAAGCCGGGCAAGATGAAACAAGAGCGCCGAGCTAACTGGCGCTGGGGTAGCCGGTGAAAGTCCGGCAGGAAGGAGAGGCTAACCACCACTTCCACCGCGAGCCGTGCGCGTGCATCCGCGAGGGTGCACGTGAAGCGTCGGTAGCGGCGCGTGTGGCCAGGATGATTGAGCAACGAAAATCTTATCATTCGGAGTGCCGAGGTTCTTTGTTTGACCGAAGGCAACACCTGCAGGACCGCCATGGTGAGGGACTGCCGGGCTCCGCGCTGTCAAAGGAATCCAGGGACGCACGTACACCCCAAGCCGGGACTCGGGAGGGCTTCAATCTGCCCCGGCAGTCGTGCCGGGGCCGCGGAAGAAAGGAGATAGTCTGAATCGATGACGAACGGATTGAAGCAGTCGGATCCGGCCATAGTACCGGTGAAGTCGGCGAACAAGGGAACGTCAGTTCCTGCGGAGCCGATGGAGGGAAGGGCCGGAACCAAGGGGAATCCGCGAGGCCAAAGCATGCACCGGACACAGGGCCGGGATCGCATGTCACAGGCGGCGGAGCGGATACGGCAAGCAGCCACGAGGAAACCGAAGGAGAAGCTCACTGCGCTTCTGCACCACATCACGACGGACGCGCTCGAAGCATCCTACTTCATGTTGAAGAAGGATGCGGCGGCAGGCGTGGACGGGGTGACATGGGAGGAATACGGGAACGGACTGGAAGAGCGCCTGCTCGACCTGCACGACCGTGTTCACAGCGGGACGTACCGGGCGCTTCCGTCCCGGCGGGTAGAGATACCCAAACCGGACGGGGGAACACGACCGCTCGGCATTGCGGCACTGGAGGACAAGATCGTCCAGACTGCGGTGGCGGAGACCATCCTTGTGCCGATATTCGAGCCGGAATTCCTCGGGTTCAGCTATGGGTTCCGACCCGGTCGCGGTGCGCATGACGCGCTCGACGCGCTGGCGTACGGGATAGAACGGCGCAAGGTCAAATGGATTGTCGACGCGGACATTCGGGCCTTTTTCGACCAATTGGATCGAAGCTGGCTTCTACAGTTCGTGGAGCACCGGATCGGGGATCGGCGGGTCATCCGGCTGATCTCCAAGTGGCTTGGCGCCGGCGTCATGGAAGAGGGCGAATGGCGGGACACCCAGCGGGGAACCCCTCAGGGCTCAAGTGTCTCGCCGATTCTGGCGAACATCTACCTGCACTTCGTCCTTGATCTCTGGTTCCAGAGGAAATGGCGCGCCCGGATCGCCCGTGGCGAGACGATTATCGTGCGCTATGCCGACGACTTCGTGGTCGGGTTCCAGTACAAGCGGGATGCAGAACGGTTCCTGTGCGATCTGAAGGACAGGCTGGCCGCGTTCTCACTCGACTTGCACCCGGACAAGACGCGGCTCATCGAGTTCGGCCGGTTCGCCATGGCGAACCGCCGGGCACGGGGAGAGCGGCGTCCCGAGACCTTCGACTTCCTCGGGTTCACGCATTACTGCCGGACCACGCGGAAGGGACGTTTCGGACTGGGGCGCAAGCCGATCAGGAAGCGTGTCACCCGGACCCTGAAGCGCATCGAGGCCGAACTGCGTCAACGGATGCACGACAACATCTACGAGGTCGCCATATGGCTTGGTCGGGTTGTGGGCGGTTGGCTGCGTTACTACGCGGTCCCGACCAGCTCCCGATCCCTCCAGACGTTCGGGCTCCGTCTCAAGCGACTTTGGCTGCGCGTCTTGCGCCGCCGGTCGCAGAAGGACCGCCTTCCCTGGGGCAAGGTCGACCTGCTGGCGGCGGTCTTCTGGCCTCCGCTGCGGACCGTGCACCCATGGCCGGACAGACGGTTTGCCGTCAATCACCCGAGGTAGGAGCCTCGTGCCTTAACGGGCATGCGGGGATCTGTGCGGGGGGCGTCGGGCAACCGGTGTCCCTACCGCGACGGCTATTACTGGCCGGTGCTCGGCGACCGGGACGAGGTGGTGTTCCACTTCGCGCCGTCCCGCGCCCACCACCATGTCGCGCGGTTCCTCGGCGATTTCGAGGGCACGTTGGTCAGCGACGGCTACGGCGCTTACGCGGCTTACGCCGAGGCGCGGGGGGAGGCGGTGAGGCAACAGAATTGTTGGTCGCATACGAGACGCAATTTCGAGGAGCAGCTGGACAACCATCCGGTGTTCGCCGGGAAGGCGCTGGATCTGATCGGGGGCATGTACGGGATCGAGAAGGAATTCCGTACCCGGCCGCCGCCTGAACGCCTGGAGGCGCGGCGCACCCGCACCCGCCTGCTGGTCGACGCCTTCTGGCAATGGTGTGAGCGGACGCTCGGGGACCCGGCGCTGACGCCGAAGCACCCGATCCGCCGGGCGGTCACCTACGCCGTCGAACGCCAGCAGGCCCTCGAGGTGTTCCTCGAAGACCCGTTGGTGCCGATCGACTCGAATGGTGTCGAGCGCGCACTGCGCCGCATCAAGCTGGGACAGAAGAACTGGCTTTTTTCCTGGACGGAATCCGGCGCACGGAACGTCGGGATCGTCAACAGCCTCGTCGCCACCTGTTTCCTGCTCGGGATCAGCCCTGCAACCTATCTGGGCGATGTCTTCCAGCGCATCGACACCCATCCGGCCGACCGGGTCCACGAACTGACGCCACGCCTGTGGAAGGACCTCTTCGCCGACAACCCGATGACCGGCAGCATCGACATGACCGTCGTCCGGGCTCACCCGGACGCCACCCGGGGACCGCCGTAACGCTTGCGACGGCGGCGAACGGTGACGTCGATGCCGTCGATCAGGGCCATCAACTCGGTCGAAGACAATGCAAGCGCCGCATGGCCGGAGGCCGGAGGCGGGGCGAACAGGCCCTGCTCCAGGCGCTTGGACCAGATGAAGAAGCCGCCCCGCTCGAAGCCGAGGACCTTCACGATGGTCCGGCGCCGGTTGACGAACACGTACCAGCGTCCATCGGCCGGATTGCACCCGAGATGGCCCGACACCAGCGCGCACAGACCGTCGAAACTGCGCCGCATGTCGGCCGGGTCCGTCGACAGCCAGATGCCGCCCCGCGGCCAGCCGCCGAGCATCACGACCGCCGAACCCGCAGGACAACCCCGTCGCCCAGGTCAAGCTCGACGTCCCAGCCGGATACCGCAGGCGGAGCGAGTTCGACAAAGGAACCCTTCCCGCCCCCAGGGCGGAGACGGCACCGCCAGTTCCCGAAGGTCTTCGGGGACAGCCCACGGGACTCGCAAAACTCCCGTTGCGACAGCCCCGAGCGCTCGAAGTCCGCCATGATGCCGCTCCACTCGTCTGCGCTGCGCACCACCGGCGCACGACGGGAACCAGCCGAACCATTCAAACCTGACATGACAATTTCCTCCGATCATTGATGAATGACCGGAAGTATCCCCATGCACCCCCCGCACGGGCAACCGAATTATCAGACGTCGCCGTTTACCCGCTTACGTCGATGGCGTTGCGCCGATTGCCCGACTGCTGGCAGGAGCGGCACTCCTGCCGTCCGGTGGTCGTCGAGACCTTCATCGATCCGACCCGTTTCGACGGCGCCTGCTACAGGGCCGCCAACTGGCAGCAGATCGGCATGACGGCCGGGAAGCGCAGCGGACGCGGCGCCAAGCCGGCCAAGCAGGTCCTGGTCAGGGTGCTGGATCCGGAGTTCCGCGAGATCCTGAAGGGAGAGAACACGCCCCGCTCACAGCCGAAGCGCCGCAGCAGGCCTCCCGCCTCTGCGGCCGACGACCTCTTCATCGCGATGTGGTCCCGGATCGTCGACGCGGCCACCGACATCGCCGCCCGTCACGACCGGGAATGGATGCAGAGGCGACGGGTGCTGAACAGCCTGATCGTCATGCTGTTCGTGTTCCGCCTGGTGCTGGCGCGCGGACAGAAGGGCTACGCCACCGTGACAGCGGAACTGTGGGACCAGTGCCGACGCTCCGGCATCGCGCTGCCGCAGCCGAAACCGGTCGCCGCCTCCTCGATCTGCAAGGCCCGCGCCCGCGTGCACGAGGACCTGTTCCGGGACTTGCACCGCGAGATCCTCTCACACGACACAGACAACCAACCCTGGAACCAACACCGCACCTTCGCCGTCGACGGCTCCAAGCTCAACCTGCCGCGCCCGCTCGTCGAAGCCGGATACCAGACCCCCAATCCCGATGCATGGTACCCCCAGGGGCTGCTGTCCTGCCTCTACAGGCTCGACAACCGCATGCCGGTCGACTTCATCCTCTCTCCCGACACCAACGAGCGCACCGCCGCGCTCACCCATCTCGGCGCCCTCTCACCCGGTGATGTCGTGGTCCTCGACCGGGGATACTTCTCCTTCGTCATGCTCCACGCCATGACCGCACGCGGCCTGCATCCGGTGTTCCGCATCCCGCGAAACACCGTCACCGCCTTCGACGCCTTCCGCGACGCAGACCGCGACGATGCCCGCATCAGGATCACACCGGGAAAGGACGCCCTGCGGAAGCTGCGGGCCGCAGGCTTCGCAACCCCGGCCTCCCCGGTCGTCCTGCGCCTGGTCCGCTACGACATCAAAGGCGAACGATACGTGCTCGCCACAACCCTCACCGACACGGAGCGCTACAGTATCGCCGACCTCTCCGACCTCTACCATGGTCGCTGGTCGATCGAGGAGCTGTACAAGACATCCAGACATGTCATCGAGGTGGACGAATTCCACGGCAAGACCGAACGCGGCGTCCGCCAGGAACTCTACGCCCATTTCAACCTCATCGCCATGGCACGCCTGTTCTCCAACCGGGGCGACAGCCTGCTCGACGACATGCACGAAAGCGACAGGCCGAAGATGAAGACGAACTTCTCCAACGCACTGGCCATGCTCGCCGTCAACCTCGAGGAGATGATCCTGGCGCACACGGCAGCCCTGGCCGACACCGTCGGGCGCATGGCGGACTCCATCCTCGCAGTGAGGGCACGGTTGCGGCCCGGACGGTCATTCCCGCGCCGCTCACGAAAACCCGTCGGAAAGTGGAGCCGGAAGCGACAGAAGACCGCGTGATCACGGACTGATCCGGACCGGAGAGGGGCAAGGTGGCCCCGGAACAGCCATGCAACCTAAAGGAAATGACGCCGAATCGTTAAAGAAATGCCATTGTGGGGGTAGTGGGCATTGTCGTTCGGGGTGCGGTAACCCGAGCGCAGCAGGTCCCGCGGCAGGGTGATCTTCGATCCGTCGACGGCGAAGATGCGGTGTCCCTTCCACAGGGGGTCGTCGGGACTGTGGGCGAGGATTTCCCTGTGCAGGGTCTTGAAGGCGGCTTCGTCGAGTTTCTCGCGCGCCTCGCTGGCCGAGGACGCCGCCGGCGGTTCGTCCTGGGGCAGGGCGATGTCGGACTGCTGGCATTGTTCCCACAGTTCGCACAGCGTCGCACGGTAGCCCTGCCGGCGCGGTGCGACGACCAGGCGGAAGACGAACAGCATGATCAACAGGGTGGAGAACACGCGGCGGCGTTTCTGCCAGCGGGCATCCTCGCACTCCGCCACGGCGGTGGCGGCGGCGACAAGGGTCTCCCACTGCCGGGTGAAACGGCGGTCGCTGCCACCAGAGCGCCCGCGTTCGGTCCGGCTCGGCGGTTTCGCGGGCCGTGCCGCATCGCGGTCGCCGCGCAGGATTTCCCTGCTGTCCGCGCACAGCGGCAGAACGTAGACACCCTTGATGGACTTGCCCTTGTCGCCACCGGTCGCGCCGATGCGTTCCCAGTTGGCGGCACGGTAGCACGTGGCCCTGAAGCGATCCTCCTCGACGAAGGTCTCGCACAGGACCGGCCTGTAGCCATGAAGGCTCTGCCAGTCGTCGCCAAGGCGCCGCATCGCCAGGGACAGACCACAGGAGGCAAGGTTCTTCGAGTTCACCCAGGGAAACACAAGCCAGCGCGAATTGGTCACCACGAGGTGGCGGTTGCGGTCCCTGGTCCGGTCGCTCCATCCGATCCAGCGTTCCCGGCACGGCAGCGACCTGGCCGACGCATCGAACAGCAGGCAGCCCAGCCTGCGGCCCCGGCGGTCCGTCAGGAAGTAGCGGTGATGGGAACATTCCCATCACCGCTATTGAACTGAGCCGCGTTCCGCGGCGGTTTGTGCCGCCAGGTATCACATGCCCCTGCTGAACGGCCGCTTTCGTGCAATTCATCGTCTTGTTTTGCCGCACTGAGGCGTTTCCATCTCTCCTTCGTTTCGTGACAATCGGTCGTGGATGCACCGGTCGCTACAGGTTCCGGTGTTCTCCATGACCAATCACACTTCAAGGGAGAAGACCCATGACACCGTTACGCAAACGAATGGTGAACGACATGACCGTTCGCGGCCTGACCGAGAACACGATGCGTTTGTATCTCCACTCCGTCTCCGGGCTCGCGCGCTACTACAAGGTAAGCGGGTAAATGGCGACGTCTGATAATTCGGTTGCTCACGCGAGGGTTGGGTGGGGATAATTCCGGTCATTCATCAATGATCGGAGGAAATTGTCATGTCAGGTTTGAATGGTTCGGCTGGTTCCCGTCGTGCGCCGGTGGTGCGCAGCGCAGACGAGTGGAGCGGCATCATGGCGGACTTCGAGCGCTCGGGGCTGTCGCAACGGGAGTTTTGCGAGTCCCGTGGGCTGTCCTCGAAGACCTTCTCGAACTGGCGGTGCCGTCTCCGCCCTGGGGGCGGGAAGGGATCCTTTGTCGAGCTTGCGCCGCCGGTTTCCTCGGGCTGGGACGTCGAGCTTGACCTGGGCGACGGGGTTGTCCTGCGGGTTCGGCGGTCGTGATGCTCGGCGGCTGGCCGCGGGGCGGCATCTGGCTGTCGACGGACCCGGCCGACATGCGGCGCAGTTTCGACGGGCTGTGCGCGCTGGTGTCGGGCCATCTCGGGTGCAATCCGGCCGATGGACGCTGGTACGTGTTCGTCAACCGGCGCCGGACCATCGTAAAGGTCCTGGGCTTCGAGCGGGGCGGCTTCTTCATCTGGTCCAAGCGCCTGGAGCAGGGCCTGTTCGCCCCGCCTCCGGCCTCCGGCCATGCGGCGCTTGCATTGTCTTCGACCGAGTTGATGGCCCTGATCGACGGCATCGACGTCACCGTTCGCCGCCGTCGCAAGCGTTACGGCGGTCCCCGGCTGGCGTCCGGGTGAGCCCGGACGACGGTCATGTCGATGCTGCCGGTCATCGGGGTGTCGGCGAAGAGGTCCTTCCACAGGCGTGGCGTCAGTTCGTGGACCCGGTCGGCCGGATGGGTGTCGATGCGCTGGAAGACATCGCCCAGATAGGTTGCAGGGCTGATCCCGAGCAGGAAACAGGTGGCGACGAGGCTGTTGACGATCCCGACGTTCCGTGCGCCGGATTCTGTCCAGGAAAAAAGCCAGTTCTTCTGTCCCAGCTTGATGCGGCGCAGTGCGCGCTCGACACCATTCGAGTCGATCGGCACCAACGGGTCTTCGAGGAACACCTCGAGGGCCTGCTGGCGTTCGACGGCGTAGGTGACCGCCCGGCGGATCGGGTGCTTCGGCGTCAGCGCCGGGTCCCCGAGCGTCCGCTCACACCATTGCCAGAAGGCGTCGACCAGCGGGCGGGTGCGGGTGCGCCGCGCCTCCAGGCGTTCAGGCGGCGGCCGGGTACGGAATTCCTTCTCGATCCCGTACATGCCCCCGATCAGATCCAGCGCCTTCCCGGCGAACACCGGATGGTTGTCCAGCTGCTCCTCGAAATTGCGCCTCGTATGCGCCCAGCAATTTTGCTGCCTCACCGCCTCCCCCCGCGCCTCGGCGTAAGCCGCGTAGGCGCCGTAGCCGTCGCTGACCAGCGTGCCCTCGAAATCGCCGAGGAACCGCGCGACATGGTGGTGGGCGCGGGAGGGCGCGAAGTGGAACACCACTTCGTCCCGGTCGCCGAGCACCGGCCAGTAGTAGCATTGTTTCATCTTGCCCGGCCTGTCCGGGTCGCGCCCGGCCCGCACCGGCGTCTCGTCCATGACGATGACGGAACTTTCCAGAACCGAGCGGCACTGGGCCTCGAACACCGGCTCCAGCAGCGAGATCGCCCGGTTGGCCCAGCCACTCAGGGACTTGCGGCTGACGGTGATCCCGCTCTCGGCCAGCATCTGGTGCTGGCGGTAGAGGGGGAGATGCCAGGCGAACTTGTCGACCAGCATTCCGGCGATAAAGCTCACATCGGCGCAGGAGCTCTTGAACACGCCCTCGACGGCCGGGGCGCAGACCAGGGCGCCGGAGGATCTGATCTTCGCCTTCTTGTAATGGTAACGCAGCACCACGTGGCGGATCGGCACCGATGCCAGCTTGCAGCACACCCGCTCGGAGATGATGTCGTATTCACCCTCCGCCAGCCCCTCGATCTCCGGCGGCATCACGTCGATGTCGATCACCGTCGCCTCGGGGCCGAAGCGCAGCCCGGTGCCGTTGACGGCATCGCCACGATCCTTCTTGCGCCCGTTGACGCCGCCCCGGGGCTTCTTTTCGGCTTTCTTTTCGGCCTCGCCTTTCCTTTCGGCTTCGGGCTCATCCTCCCCGGCATCCGGCGATGCGGCGCCATCGGAGGCGGCGTCGGCGTTGCGGCGCTTCTCCGAGCGCCGGCCGTACTGCTGGCGCTCGTAGCGGGCGAGCTGGTCGCGAAGCGCACTGTTCTTCGCCACTTCCTCGGTGAGCTTGTCCTGTAGCGCGGCAATGATCGTCGACTGCGTCCCGGCAAGCCCGAACAACTCCCTGAACAGGGAGACAGCCCCCCGCAGCAGGCCGCCGCCGCCCAGCCCCGCGAACTCCGCATGGAGCCCGTCGAGCCTCTGGCGGACCGCATCCGGGTCGTGAGGGTCGATCCCGCTCATTCCTCCGCCTCCTCCGCCATGATCGCCGCCAGCACCGCCAGGCGCTCGCCCCGGGGCATCGCCGCGTAGCGCCGCCCCCAGCTCGCCGCCTTGCGCTTGACGGTCTGACGGTGGGTGAAATTCCGTCCGGCGAAGGCCGCCCAGTGCACCCGGTCGGGCGCGAAGTTGAACCACAGCTTCTCGGTGACGATGCAGGACTGGTTGTTGACCTGGATCTCCAGCGAATGCCAGTCGGAGAGGTGTTCGTCGTAGAGCCGGGACGGATAGCCGGAGACCATCGCCGAACAGGGCAGCGACTTCAGGATGCCGAGAAGCTCCACATGGTCGGCGTCCGTATAGTCGTAACGGTAGCGGCGCTGCGACTTGCGCGCAGACTGCACGTAGGGCGGGTCGGCATAGACCAGCTCGCGGCCGTCGAAGTCGAAATCAGACAGGAACGCGTGGCAGCAACCATGGTGAAGCTCGACCGGATAGGCGCAGCTGAAGGTGTCGATGGCCCGGCGGTTGAGATCGATGCCGATGTTCCTGAGCGCCGGAGGCTTGCGCTTCATGATGGCGCCGCCCCCAAGATGTGTCTCAATATATGCGACATGCGGCGGACACATCGCGATGAGCGGTTGGCAAAGACCAGAGGTCGCTTTCGATCCAAACCATGCGCCCATGGCCGTTCTCCCCGATGATTCGTCTTGATTCGCCGGGAATAGCCCCGGCGCCCTATCGTGTCAAACGGAAAAAACGGCGCAGCAGCAGCAAATTGGAGAATGTCAGGCCGCAGGATCGGCCGCAGCCGACAGGACGAAACCAGAAACCAGGCGAAATCAACAGACGTCGCCGTTTACCCGCTTACACTACAAGCGCAGCCCCGAGAGGATCTCTGCACAGGAGGTTCAGAACTATCTGCTCCACCTTCACGAGGAGCGCGGACTGACCTGGCAGAGCTGCAACTGCACGCGGCAGGGGATCCGCTTTCTCTACCGCATCACACTCGGTCGGCCGGACCCGCATTTCCATGTCCCAGGAGCCAAGACGCCTTCGAAGCTGCCCGAGATCCTCAACCACGACGAGTTGGTACGCCTGTTTTCGGTCCCCGCCAGCGCCAGGCACCGTGCCGTTCTGATGACGGCTTACGCTGCGGGGCTCCGGGCCAGCGAGATCTGCCATTTGCGGGTCTCGGACATCGATTCCGGACGGATGTGCCTGCGCGTCGAACAAGGCAAAGGACAGAAGGACCGCTACGTTCCGCTTTCGCAGCGGCTTCTCGTGCAACTGCGCGACTACTGGCGTCGTGAACGCCCCGGGACCTGTCTGTTCCCCAGCCGGTTTCGCGACCGGCCATTGACCCGCCGCGGAGCAGGATACATCTTTCACCGGGCCAAGGAGAAGGCCGGGATCACCAAGTCCGGAGGCATCCACACCCTGAGACACTGCTACGCCACGGGGCTTCTGGAGGCGGGGGTCGACCTCCCTGTCATTCAGCGCCGTCTCGGTCACAGGTCGATCCGCTCGACCATGCGCTACCTCCACCTTGCTCGCGAGAAGACAAGCGCCACGCCGTCCCCGCTGGATCTGCTGGAGTTCCCGAAGGCCGTTCCGGCCTGAGCCGTGGCACATGCAGACCACGCAGCGCCGGCCGCACGGCCGGCGCTGGAAGTGGCCGACATCCTGCGCGCACGCGCCGATGCCTACGGTGCGGCGCATCCGCTCTCGCCCCGGCAACACCGGGTCGTGGACGACCTGACGCGTTGTCGCACCGCCGCGCTCGGCGGCTTCTCGACCCTCTGCAACGAATGCGGCGCGGTATCGATCCAGTATGCGTCGTGCCGGAACCGGCACTGCCCCAAGTGCCAGTCGCTCGCGCAGACGCAGTGGGTCGAGAAGCAGTGCGCCAACCTGCTCGACATCGGCTACTGGCACGTGGTGTTCACCCTGCCGCACGAACTCAATCCTCTCGCGCAGGCGAACCCCGCGCTCATCTACAAGCTGCTCTTCAAGGCCGCGTCCCGCACCCTGCTCGAATTCGGGCATAATCCGCGCTGGCTCGGCGGTGAACTCGGCATCACCATGGTGCTGCACACCTGGGGACAGAACCTCGGACAGCACATCCATGTCCACTGCATCGTCACCGATGGCGGCCTGAGCCCGGACAAGGAACGCTGGCTCTCCCCGACCCGAAAGGGCTTCCTGTTCCCCACCAGGGCGCTCTCGAAGGTCTTCCGTGGAAAGTATCTCGACTTTCTCGCCACCGCCCGCCGCATGGGCGAGCTCCGCTCCAATCCCGACAGTCCCGACAATGACGACGATCACGCCTTCGCGCGTCTGACAGCCGCGCTGAGATCGAGGGACTGGGTGGTCTACACAAAGGCCCCGTTCGCAGACACGGGCCAGGTGCTGGGCTATCTCGGACGCTACACACACAAGACGGCGATCTCCAATCACCGTCTCGTCGATTTCGACGGCACCCACGTCCGCTTCCGCTGGCGCGACTACGCGCACGGCAACACGGTCAAGGTCATGCGGCTCGATGCCGACGAATTCATCCGCCGGTTTCTCCTGCATGTGCTGCCGCACGGCTTCACCCGTCTGCGCCACTACGGGTTGCTCGCCAATCGCTTCCGCGCCAGCAAGATTGCCCGCTGCCGGGAACTGCTCGGTCAGCCGGCCCCCGAACCGTTCGTGCGGGAAAGCACGCAGGCGATGATGCTGCGCCTGACCGGGAAGGACATCACCGTCTGCGAACACTGCGGGCACGGCCCGTTGCGGCAGGTCCCCATTTCCAAGGCGCCGCCCGAGACCGTGTGGCAAGTGCCATGGCCCAGGCCTCCCCCATGATGACGCAGTCTCACAAGGTGATCCGGACCCGATCCCGGCTCGATGCTCGACCCGGGCAGGCTCCTGCTGCGCGCATCGTTCCCGCAGCGGCGAATGAGGCCGTCCCAGGTCACGGTATCGAGGCAATTCCCGGCAAGGATCCGGCCAGGACCATCGCAGCAGCATCGACGCCAGGAGCAAAGCGCATCAGATCGGCGCGATAAAGTTCGCCTCGGCGAATAGAATTCCCATAGAACTCAACCGTCAGCGAGCGCGGCTCAGCTCAACGCTTTTATCGACCGTGCTACGCACAATCCATAAAAGCCTATTCATAATGGGAACCGAATGGTTATGGGAACCTTGAATCCCATGTGCCTGTCATGACACGCTTTTTCTCCTGATCAGGTTCCCATAATAATTCCGGCTCAGATGTCGGAAAGCATCGCCATCAACGCGTCCTTCACGCCCGTGAACCGTCCCTTGGCGAGACCCGGAGAACGCCACTCGGAGAGAATGCCCAACTTTGCGGCCGGATCAGTGCGCAGGTAAATCTCAGTGGTCTTGAGGCTCTGATGCCCCAGCCACAGCGAGACCTTGCGGATGTCTCTGGTCGCCTCGATCTCCGCAGGCACCTCTGCCCGCCCGGTCTCGAGCAGGTACCGGAGGAACCTGACCGCAAACTGCCTGCATTGTCGACCGGGCCTCCTGCCGGTCCGACGTCGGCCAGGGCAATGGCATTCATGGCGCATGAAGCGGTCAAGGAGGCGGATGTCGAACGTGTCGAGACCCGGTCCGTTGAGCGCCAGCCAGACCGCGATGTGCCTGGCCGTACTGGTCAATTCGCCGGTCATCCTGTCGGAAAGGCCAAGGCCTTCCAGGTGCTCCGCGTAGCACCGGACAACTCGGGAATCCCGTTCAGGAACCACATCGGGCAGTGGCGGATTGAATTGTTTCGAAAGCATGATCTCTCTCCTGTCAATGTCAAAACCGACAGGAGTAGAGCAGATTTTTATGGGAACCTGATCAGGAGAAAAAGCGTGTCATGACAGGCACATGGGATTCAAGGTTCCCATAACCATTCGGTTCCCATTATAGCGGATGTGCGCCCCGAAGGGGCGGCGGTAGCCGAGATAGTGGTGACGGTCGACGAAGGCGTTCCACAACTGGCGCCCCTCGGTGTCCGTGACCACCTCGAGGCCCAGGGGTTGCAACTCCTTGAGCGGCGCCGAAACCGGCGGCGCGGGGTCCGATGCCGAACCCCAGACCGGCTTGTTGCTGTTCGCCCGGACCATGTTCTGCCGCTTCTCCGGCAGACGCAGGATGCCGTGCCGCTCGAGATGCTCCAGCATCCCCATGCAGGCACCCACCTTGTAGTCGCCTTTCGCCGTCACCCAGTCGAGATGCTCGCAGATGATCCGGCAGAGCTCCTTGCGGCTCTCGTTCGGCAACAGGTCAACCGTCTCCCGGACTTCGGCGATCTGGCGCCTGGTCAGCCGGCGGCCGGAGAAGGTGGTCGAGTGCAGGGCGGTGATTCGCGGATCCATCGCATGTGCTCCATGATGACAAGCACAGCATGCATATTCGCGAAAGGAAGACAACCCCTCTGGAGAAAAACTTTTCCTGGTGAATTTCCGCCGTCAAATCAGAATGTTACCGGCCGAGGAAAAATTCGCCGAAGATCCAGGCCTATCCGTATGCCATTGTCCCGCTGGGCCCGTCTGAGGCGATCAAATTTCTGCTGGGCGCGGTGTCGACCGGGCTGGAGGCGAGGCTTGTCGGAGAGGTGGGCGCCGCTGTCGCCCCGGGTCGTCAGGTCCGTTATCCTTCACCGTGTCCCTCCTTGTCCGTTGTTCCGGGCGGTCAGAACTGGTCAGCCCCAGGTATCGTGACAAAAGCGCCGGTCTCTGCGGATGTGCCCCGTCCATCGCCGAGATTGCAAGATCCGGCCAATGGACGCGTTCAAGTCCCGCCGGATCCACCTCCATTGCCGTCGGAACCCATAGACGAAGCCAGTTCAGGCTCCGCATCAGGCGGACAAACGACGCCTCCTCCGATTGCAGACCATCTCAATGGGTCGTGTGAACAAACCGGAACAAGAGCGCGTCAATCGAGTGCGTGCACGGAAGGTGAGGGGTACGCACCCCCAAACATCAAGCAATTCGAGCAAAATCGCCCGAATCTCCATCAGTTTTTCTGAGCACTCTCACGAGCTGTTCGATGCTTATGCACGCGCGCGGTTGGGCGAGGCGGCGAGCGACGGCATACGCGTGCTTTCACAGGTGGCCGCTTGGCTGTTCGAGCGGTTTGCGTTCAGCTTGAGCGTGCGCGATTTCGATCGTCTGATGGATGACAGCGGCGTGTCGACCGAGCTCCGGAGGCTGGTTATCGAGAGGGGTTTGCTGACGCTGCGCGGAAACAGGGTGAGTTTTCCGCACGAGATTTTCCTTGATGCCTTCGCGGCCGAAGCGGTGATCCGGCGAGCGGCGAGCTTGCCTGGGCCGATCCTGAAAGCGCTTGCCACACCGCTGCATGCCGGGCGGAAGGACCTGGTCATAGGGGCCACTGATGATGACAGCGTGCTCGAACGGCTGCTGCCGAGGCTGGAGGACCCTGTTTCCATCCGGGCCTGCCTGCATGGGCAATGCGGCAGCCATGCTCGGGAATGGGCGGAGGAGCATTGCCGAGGGCTGTGGGTTCGGCTCCGGGAGAAGGCGCGCAATGTGAGCTTCCGGATGGAAGGTGAATCCCAGCTACGTCGTTTTCGAAGAGTCCTCGCTGGCGCAGTGGAGCAGTTGCGATCGGGCGTTTCTCGGGGCGTTTCCGGAACGGATTGCAAGCGGAATGCATCTCGAAGACGCACTCGACATTGTCGGCATTCTGGACCGGAGGATCGCGGAGGAGTCGTTTCGGCTGCGCGAGCAATCCGCGATGGGAAGAGGAAAACTTCGATGCGAACTGTTCGAGATTGGTTACGTGCACCCTCGGCGAGGACCGGGAGCACCGGGCATCTCCTCGATTTGTGCCAAATTGGATAGCGGTGTTCTCGCGGCGCATAGCGGGGGCCTTGGAGAGCCCGACGGCGCGGGCGCCGCGGACATTCAGAACGAGTCAATGCGGCGGGAATTGTCTTCGAGACAGCTCTATCTCTTGGTGGTGCTGTGTCGTTGGAACGGAATTCCGGCGTCGTTCCTGTCTCGCGCGATAGCGGCGCATTGGGACACTGCGCCTTACCACCTGCGCCTCGCGCTGATGGATGCCGCAGGTCTTCGCTGCGATGCCGAGGACGAGGCATGGAGCATCTCTCCGGATCGTGCAATACCGAGCACTGCCCGTCGTTCCAGTGAAACACCGGCTGCACGCGACGGTCGTGTATCGTGATACGGAAACTTTCTTCAATCTGACAGCGTTGATGGTGTCGACCGAAGAGGTCCGGCAAACCAATGGCCCAGTGGTTGGTGACGACACCGAGCAGTCCGACTCACTGCTCTGCAGCATGGATGTTCTCCTCGAATTGAACGATCAAACGAAAGCCGTCGAAAACAAGAGGCCTGACTCGCAGCCGCTCGGAGCTACCGGCGGCGCTCCGCAGTCCACCTCGCTCCGTGGGCGAGTTTCTGTCTTTCCGTGAACGCCTCAACCCAACCAGAACGGCATCCCCGCCCCGAACTCACGAATCCGCCATTTGATCGCCGCTAGGATGAGTGCTCGCGTCATTTGATGGTGCATTAACATCTTCCCCGCCCTGAAGGGCGAGGATTTCCAGGAGGACTAGGCCACTTGGACAGTTCGCGCTTCATCACCTGCCCGACGGCTCGGCTCCACGCCCGGAGTGTTCCCCCGGTTGAGAATGTTGACCGCTGCGTTGCGGTCGGCATTGTCCCGGTGCCCGCACGCGGTGCAGACGAAGACAGCTTGGCTTTCGCGGCTCCGTCCGTCCACGGTCCCGCAGGACGCGCAGGTCTGGGAGGTGTACGACGGGTCGACCTTCACGAACCGTGCCGCCTTGTAGGCAAGCATGGTCTGGATCCGGTGCCAACCGACGTTCAGGATTGCGCGGTTCAACCCGCGCTTTTGGGCAACGTTCCGGCCCGGTTCATCGACCGTGCCTCGTGCGGAAGCCGTCATGTTCTTCGTGCGCAGTCTCTCGACCACAACGCCACCGTAGCGGCGGGTAATGTCCGTGGTGGCCTCGTGCGCCCAGTGCTTGCGCGCCCGCGCCTGACGGGCCTTGAGCCCGGCGGCCCACTTCTGTGCCTTGACCCACCGGCGCGACCCGCGCCTGCGGCGGCTGGCAATTCCCTGGGCCATCCGGATCAGGCGCTCGTGGCGATCGACCTCCTGCGGCAACATGTACGGCGTACCGTCGGACAGCATCAGCGGGACGGCCACGCCACGGTCGACGCCGACGGTCATTCCGTTGTCAGGCAGTGCGACATCGCGCATGCAGCCGATGCTGATCTGCCAGCCGAGAGCCGTGCGGGTGACACGCGCCTCGCGGATGCTGCCCTCGATGGCACGGTTGTAGCGCAGCTTGACCCAGCCGATCTTCGGCAGCTTCACACGCGCCCAGCGCCTGCTCAGCTTTTCAACGCGGATTTCGCGGCCGGCAAAGCCGAACGCTTCGTTCACGCCCTTTCTCTTTGGCCTGGGATAGCCGCCAAGACCCTTCCACGCCCGGCGGTAGGCCTCGTCGAGCGCCTTCAGCGTGCGTTGCATCGGTGTCACGTGAACGGCACGGACAAAGTCGAACTCGGCGCGCAGCGCGGTCAGTTCACGCGCCTGTGTCACGTAGTTGAGGTTGTTGCCTGTTCTGGCCTGGTCGTTCCGCCAATGGTTGCGGCGTTGCTCGAGCGCAAGGTTCCAGACGAGGCGGCAGACGCCGGCGAACTGCGCCATCATGTCTTCCTGCTCTTGCGTGGGGCGGAGCGCGTCTGTGTAGCCGCGGAAAATCATATCAAATACATACACTGGATAAGCCGATGTCAAGCAACAAGCAAGGAATCGCATTTTCCTCCCCGGCCTGAACACCGAGGTTTCCAGCGCGAAAAGTTGATGATACGGGGATGTGACTGGGCATTTGAAAGATACTCGACGCGCCCGATCCGCCGGACGCTGCATGCATCATGCCAGCACAACAGGCGAGTCCAGCCAAACCGACTTGGTCGAATTCAGTTCACCGAGTATGTCTAAATCATAGATGGCTGCCGAAGTCGGGCGTGATATCTACCGGACTTGTCCAGGTTTGGAAGGATCCCACCCGGGATCAGGCCTGCCCGAATGGCTGAAACCGGAGCGTGGTCGCAAGTGATGGCGGATAGTGTTGTCGTCGTACGTGGGGTTGAAATCCACAAACGGGCCCTCGATCTGCAATATCAGGAAAGGGTGCTCGATGATCTGCGCGCCGTTGTCCGGGCCGCTGCTTTGATTTCGCCCACGACCCGTCGCGGACGCAAAATGTCGGTTCGCATGACGTCGGCGGGCCGGTGCGGGTGGATTTCGGATCGGCTCGGATATCGCTATGAACCGGTTCATCCCGACGGACAGCCCTGGCCCGACATTCCCGAATCCGTCCTGTCGCTCTGGGCGCGATACGGATGTTCTTCGCGGATGCCGGATTGCTGCCTGATCAATCACTACGGACAAGGCGCGCGCATGGGCATGCACCAGGATAACGACGAAAGGGACATGTCCTGGCCGGTCGTATCGATTTCGCTCGGCGATTCAGCGTTATTCCGGATCGGAAACCGTGAACGTGGCGGTTCCACCGAGTCGATCTGGCTGGATTCGGGTGATATCGCCGTCCTGGGCGGGGCCTCAAGGATGCTGTATCACGGGATTGATCGCATTAAGTTCGGAAGTTCGCGGTTGTTGTCGCGAGGCGGACGGATCAATGTTACCCTGAGGGTTGTCGACTGAGACGGCGACGGTCGTCTCCGCCCGGAATCCTCGATTCGACCCGGGCTCCATGGTCACATTTCATGAGGACTGATTCATGAACGGCGAGCGGATTTGCCGAACGATGATTGATCTCGCGCTGGGGGCGGGAGCGGGAATACTGAAACACTTCAGGTCACAGCGAACGATGACATGGACCAAGGAGGATGAAAGCCCGGTAACCGAGGCCGACATGGAGGCCGACCAGGTCATCCGGCATGGTCTGAGCAGGGAGTTTCCCGGTGCCGCGATCGTTTCGGAGGAACAATTGGAGTCGCACGCGCTTCGGCCAACCGACGGAAGCTTTTTCATCGTCGACCCGCTTGACGGAACGCGCAGTTTCATATCGGGAAAACCGGACTTCACCGTCAACATCGGCTACGTCGTCAAGTCGAAACCCGTATTCGGTGTCGTCTATGCTCCCGCAAGCGGCCGGATGTTCTATACCCGTCCGGACGGCTCGTCGGCAGAGTCCAACATGGACGGCGCCTTGGGCAGCGTGCCGAAAGTCAACGGAAAGACCCTGTCGGTGTCTCTTCCGGACAACGAGGCGCTTGTTGTCATTGCTTCTCGGTCGCATGCAAACGCCGCCACGGAGGCCTATATCTCCCGTTACAGGATTGCCGGAAGGCAGGCGGCCGGTTCGTCGTTGAAGTTCTGCCTCGTGGCTGCGGGAGAGGCGGATTTCTACCCGCGTTATGGCAGGACCATGGAGTGGGACACCGCTGCAGGTCACGCGGTCCTGTCGGGAGCAGGTGGGGATGTTGTCCGCCTGGATGACGGTTCCAGCCTCACATATGGCAAACCGGGATACGTCAATCCCGATTTCGTTGCATTTTCGCCGGGAGTTGTGCTCAGGTAGGCCCGATGCGTGCTACCGCTGAAATCCTTGTCACGCCGCGTCGCGAAAGGCAGTCTGGGACAGAACCGCGAAAAGTTTCTCCGGCAAGTGATTTGCGCGGAGTTTCTTGCAGATTCCGTCGTCCCGCAACGTCCGTGAAACCATTGCGAGCGCCTTCAGGTGTTCGGCTCCCCCATGGACCGGGGCAAGCAGCGTGAACACGAGGTCCACGGGACGGTGATCGATCGAGCCAAACTCGATCGGATCCGAGAGCCTGGTAAACAGTCCCACGACCCGCGTGAGGTCGTCTATTCGGGCGTGGGGAATGGCGATGCCGCGTCCAACGCCGGTCGAACCGAGCTTTTCACGCTTGACGAGCGCGTTGTACACTCCCTTGGATTCGAGGTCATAGATGGCGGCCGCATGATCACTGATCAAGTGTAGCAGGCGCGACTTGTTCAGAACGCCGGAATGCGATCGAACCGCACGATTATCGAGAATATTGGTCAGGTCCATTCGATCACCCGGCGAGTGGATCCCCTGTTCGAGGTGTCAGGACATTCATCCCGAGATTCCGGGATCAATCCAGCCGAAATTTCCGTCATTTCGCCGGTAAACCACGTTAAATCCCTGGTGGGTTTCATTTCGGAACACGAGCACCGGCTCACCGGTCAATTCCATTTGCATAACAGCCTCGCCGACGGACAATGACTTAATGTCGGTTTCCATTTCGGCAATGATGACGGGTTGAAGTGAATCGCTTTCCGTTGATTCACTTTCAGTGTCCTGCGCAGAAAGAATATACTGCGGCGCACCCGTGGATTCAATCGGTGACGTTCGTTTTCGGTGGTGGTCTTTCAACCTGCGTTTGTGGCGCCTGAGCTGCTTTTCCATACGGTCCGCGGCAAGGTCGAAACACGCATAGATTTCGGTCGCGCGTCCGTTGGCGGCTGCTGTCAATCCGGTGGACAGGTGTACGGAGGACTCGCAGACGAACTCATGCCTGTTGCGGGAAAACGTAACCAGCGCCTGTACGGGGCGAATCGCGAATTTCTCCAGAATGGTTCCCATTTCCTTCTGAACGTGATCCTTCAAGGAATCACCGACATCAAGATGTTTGCCACTGATCTGAAAATGCATGACATTTCTCCGTTAGCAGTGCAGGCCTAACGCGGAACGGAACCTTTTCGTCAATCCAGTGAGTGAATCCGGATTGGCGATGATGAATGCGAGAATCGGGACGTTCGCGTATATTCGAGATCGCGTGACTTGAAAACGGGTTTCCATTCACGATTGCAGGCTCGAAGATTACGACATACCCGTATCGTCCGTGGCATCCACCCGGTGTTTCCGGATTTCGAACTCTGCCCCGAGATAGATTTTTCTGACATCGTCGTGGGCTGCGACTTCCGCGGGCGTGCCCGACATCAGAACGCTCCCGGAGCTCAGGATATAGGCACGGTCGACGATCTCCAGGGTTTCCCGGACATTGTGATCGGTGATCAGGACACCGATGTTACGTTCACGCAGGTTCAGGATCAGGTTGCGGATGTCCGCGACCGCGATCGGGTCGACGCCTGCGAACGGTTCGTCCAGAAGTATGTATCGAGGACTGCTCGCGAGGCAGCGGGCGATTTCGACGCGGCGACGTTCTCCGCCGGACAGGACGATGGCGGGCGATTCCCGGACTTGGGTGATCGAGAATTCTTCGAGCAGTTCCGCGACGCGTGAGTCCTGGCCGGCGCGGCCGGAAACCCAGAATTCGACGACCGCGCGAATATTGTCTTCTGCGGACAATCCCCTGAACACGCTCGGTTCCTGGGGGAGGTATCCGAGGCCAAGGCGAGCCCGCCGGTACATGGGCAGATCGGTGACCTCCGCACCATCGATGTGAACCGTACCTGCGTCAGGGGAAATGAGTCCCGCGACGACGTGAAAACACGTTGTCTTCCCCGCGCCGTTCGGGCCGAGCAACGCGACGATTTCGCCGCGAACTAGGTTCATGCTGACGTCGCGGAGAATTGGCTTTCGGCGTATCGCCTTGCCTATTCCCGCGACGACGAGACCTTGTCCCCGATGTGGACCGCCGATGGGTTCCGCTTGATCATTCACCGGACACCGGATTGATGACCGAGCTCACGTTTCCTGCAAAAGTAACAGTTTCGTTTTTCAGGTTGAGGGTAACCTCGTCGGCCGCAATGGTGGATCCTTCCCTCGTCAGGGTGACGTTGTCTTCGAGAACGAGTATCCGCGTCTCGACATCGTAATGTGAGACCCCGCTCGTGGCATGGTCCGCCCCCCTGAAGAACGAGACGTCCTCGTAAGCAGATATGGTAACGAGTTTGCCGGATTCCGGTGCATATGTTGCCAATATCCTGTCTGCAGACAGGCACAGGTCCCCTTGCGTCAGTACTGGGTTGCCCGTCAGCAGGACCGTGTTCTTCGCGCCGGTTACGGTGACGATTTCCGCCGAAACCTTGATCAGTTCGGACTGATTGCCAGGTTTCGCAGAGTGTGCCAGGCACGCCGACGTGTCAGCGAGACTTGCGTGGGTGCCCGGACCAAATGCGAACGGCGTCACCAGAATTGCCGCGAGGAATCTGTTCGTTAACCGTGCCATGTTGGATCTAATCTCGTTGGTCTAGTGGATTGAATGTAATCATTACGCCTTTGGCAAAGGTCAGCGTGCTGCCTACATCGACACCGCTGGCAGGATTCCTTTCATCATCCGGGATACCCAGGGAAATCTCCATCATGCCAGCTTCAATGACGCCGAACGGTCCGTGTGCGTATACCTTACTGCGACTTAAACCACGCCTTTCGCGAAAGTCCACAAGTATTTCCGAGGTCTCGGCTACGGTTCCTCCAGCGGTTTCAATTCTGACCCCGCCTGTCAGGACCGCGGTTTCCTCGCCAAAGTCCAGCTCTGCCAGCCTTGACGTTGTCAGAAACCTTTCGCTGTTTTGGAAGCGAATCTCGAATGTCGGGTCTTCGGCTACGAACGAGTCGGGGCCGGGTCCGCACAGCCTTGCGACTTGGGCGAAAACGGAAAAGGCGTCACCCCGCGTTGTCACGTCGGCATATCGAGAGTTCGACATTACCGAACAATCGACGCCTTCCTCTGCCGCCGGCGCCGGAACATTGGTGGTCATTCCGGATTCAGAAAGCGGCCGTAAAGAACCAGGCGCAAAGCCGGTACCTGACCGGAAAACACCGATCACGAACATGGTTGCCAGCAGGCCGACCGCTCCGAGCATCAACGCAAACCGGAGAATCCGGATACTCCGCGAGTAAACAGTCATTTCAGTCGAAGTCAGCATCGACGCTTCCCCGGTGCGGCCAATCCGGACGCATCTCGTTCAATGAGCGAAAACATCGAGATCACACCAGCCAGATGAATCAATTTTCGCCAGGTCCGGCAGAAACCGAAAGCAGGCCTCGGCGAGTTGAGTTCGGCCTTCGCGATCGAGCATGGCATTCAATTCGTCGCGGAGGCGATGCAGATACAACACGTCACCAGCCGCGTATTCGAGTTGTTCAGGAGACAGGTCCCCGCGTCCCCAGTCGGAACTCTGCTGCTGTTTCGAGATCTCGATTCCAAGCAGTTCCCTGACGAGATCCTTGAGCCCGTGGCGGTCTGTGTAGGTTCGCGCAAACCGCGAGGCGATCTTGGTGCAGTAGACTGGCGAAACCGACATGCCAAACCGGGCCTGAAGAACGGCAATGTCGAATCTTCCGAAGTGGAACAATTTCAGAATGCGCGTATCGCCCAGGATCTTTTCGAGCGCCGGGGCCGCGGCATGGTCACCGGTGATCCGAACGATGTGCGCGTCCCCGTCTCCGGCAGAGAGTTGAACCAGGCACAAGCGATCCCTCTCCATTCGAAGCCCCATGGTCTCGGTATCGATCGCGACGGTGTCGCCGAGGTCGAGACCGGCCGGGAGATCGTCAGTGTGCAGGTGAATGGACATGGATTCAATCAACCGCTTCGGGCCTTGGTCGTTGGAGGGTTCGGCGTTGCGTGATCTGGTGCCCAGGAGAAGACTCGAACTTCCACGCCCAAAAGGGCACTAGCACCTGAAGCTAGCGCGTCTACCAATTCCGCCACCTGGGCCTTGGCCGCCAATACCCCCGACCTTTTCAAGTGTCAACGAACGAGACTCTTATAACCGCTCGGTTGCGTCGGGTCACGCAACCGGGCCTCGCCAGGTGCGAGACCTTCTTCCGAGCGGTTGCGAGGTTCCCCGGAGCCGAATGTTTGCCGCTGCATTCCGGGCGGCGTTGGCGGTATGGCCGCAGGCCACGCACTAAACGACTGCCTGCATCCTTCCCGGCCGGATCCGCGAAGTGGTCAATCGGATCAGGATTGAAGGCGAGGGTGCGGGAGGTCGCCTGGAGATGATCGGCGGTCCGAGCGGTCCGGACACCGGATGGATGCCCTGATCGGGTGGAAGATTGAAGATCATGAAACCAGCCGGTGCCATGTTCCGCCACAGGAGAAGGGCAACGGAGGCGATGACAGGCGCGGTACGCCAGGTCAGCATTGTTCCCGGATTCGTCGGAGGCGCGCGCGGTTCGGACGCGAAGATCGTTTTGGCCACGGGATGCTCGTCGGCAAACCAGGGGAGCAGGATGCCGATAAAGAGGGACCGGACCATGAAAAATACGCCATCACGAACGACGATCACTCAATTCCCTGCCAAGACTTGGTCGCAGATGTGCAGCCGTGTCATGCCCGTGAAACAGCGGCGAATGGATCGCTGATTGCGGTCCTTTTCGCACAATTTGCAATTAGAACTTGCAAATTGTGCCCGCATGCGATGGTTCACCATGATTGAACGTGAGATCGCACCCTGTCTGGTCAGACTGTTCAAACAGTATCCATTCGTCACCGTGACCGGTCCGAGACAATCCGGCAAGACCACGCTTTGTCGTGCCGCCTTTCCGCATCTCGGCTATGTCAATCTTGAAGCGCCCGATCTTCGGGAATTCGCCGAATCCGATCCAAGAGGATTCCTTGCGCGGCTTGGCGAAGGAGCCATCCTGGATGAAATCCAGCGTGTTCCAGATCTCCTGTCCTACATTCAGGTCCTTGGGGATGAGACGGAGCGGAACAGCCTGTTCGTTCTGACCGGGAGCGAGCAGTTCCGGTTTTCCGATACGATAAGCCAGTCGCTTGCCGGACGCACGGCTCTGCTTCGACTGCTGCCGTTCTCACTTGTCGAACGCTAACGAACCGGCGCGAGCGACAGAATCGACGACATCCTGTATTCGGGTTTCTATCCCCGGATTCACGACCGGAAGCTCGAACCCCTTCAGGCGTTTGGCGACTATTTCGAAACCTATGTCGAGCGAGATGTGCGCAGGATCGGCGAGATCCGCAATCTCGCGAGCTTCCGCCGGTTTGTCCGCCTGTGTGCCAGACGTGTGGGTCAACTGGCCAAACTGTCGTCATTGGGTGCGGACGCCGGAGTGTCCCGCACCACTGCAAGCCATTGGCTAACGGTCCTGGAAGCGAGCTATGTCGTTTTCCGGCTGCCGCCATTTCACGCCAACATCCGCAAGCGGCTGGTCAAGTCACCCGAGCTTTACTTCTACGATGTCGGGCTGGCGGGTTACCTCATCGGAATCGAACATGCCGGACAGATCGGCACCCACCCGCTTCGTGGGCCGCTGTTCGAGAATGCCGTTGTGGTCGAGGCTCTCAAGCACCGTTTCAATCGGGGCCGCCGATCCAATCTGTCCTTTTTTCGAGATAGCCGCGGCCTGGAGTGCGGCCTGCTGTACGGGAACGGCAACGGTATGGTGGGCATCGAGATCAGGTCGGGCGAGACGGTCGCTTCCGACTGGTTCGATTCGCTCAAAAGGGTCGCAAGAGAACTGCCGGGCATCGCCGCCGGGGCTGTCGTGTATGGAGGATCGGAACAACAAATTTGGCGGGATGGAGCGGTGGTCCCGCTTGCCGCCACGAGCGGAATGCTTGAGAAACTGGATGGCAGGGACTTGCCTGAAGGGCATGAATGATCCGAAAAGAATTGTTCCGATGGATGCCGAAATGTCCCGGCCCCGATGCCGAGTCATCGGCGCCCCGTTTTCGGTGCGGGTCTGGCGTTGCCATGAAATTCCCTTCCCCTGTCGTTTATCGATCGTTCGAATCTGGTCGTTTGCAGGTTCTCCTCGGGCGTGTCATGGCCCGCGGTGTCGGCCGGGACCTGCAAGTCGGTGACGATGCCCATGCCGAGCATGCCATTGCGCGTCCCTTGACCTGTGCCCGCCGAAAGAAGACTTTCGAGGGAAAGGAGGCGAAAAACATGGGTCAACATTCCGGACGTCATTGATGGGTCGGTTACCGTGCCTGTTGACGCGTGTAATCCTGTCTCTGCCGCCTCGAGCAGCGCCGTGGCGCCGTCCAGGATCAGACCGTCGGGGTCAAGCTGACGGGTAACCGTGGGCGCGACCCGGCGTTTGCGCGCATGGTTCAGTGCTTTCGTGAACGGGTTCTTCGGCATCGGTGCCGGATTGGCGCGGTGGCTTTCGCACCAAGTTCACGTTTCCTCGACGATCCGTAACGTGGGCCGGCTCGCGCCGGTGAGTTTCTCCCCGAGGGTCCGGTTTCATGGACATGAATTGCGCCGATCAGGTCCGCGGCGTCTTCGAACGCGCGCCTCGTTTGGCTTCAATAGTAATTCGGCAGCAGGTTTGTTGCGGCGACACGGTGCTTTCGTTTCCGTCGGGCTCTTGACGGAACCTTCGCAACGTCTCTTTTCGCAAGCGTCACTTCATCGTGATCGTCCTTTCGTACCCGACGGATTTACGATCATGTTCGAAGTCCTTTTTTCGACCAACGGCAATCGAAGACTTGCCGCCAGGAAGTTTCCGGTCGTCAAACTGGCCTCCTCACGGTCTCAAGACAACGCTTACGACCTTCCGGCTTGATCGGGTCGGTGATATTGGAAACAGGCACAATCGCGACGCTTGCAGGATTCGGACAGGCTTTCCAGTTTCGGCGGGCGGCATTGTAAAGATTGCCTGACACCATGGCCCGACATGTTCTTGAGTAGGCAAAAAACGCGGTGATTAGGTCGCTTCGACAACTCGAGTTGAGAATTCTAGCCGCTCAATGTGTTTGAACCAATAATTGATGGCGAAGTATGCACGATACGATGAATCGACTGGAATCCAACATTGCGATCATGGAGCCGAAGAACGGGCTTCGGGAGAAACTGGAGATATCGAATTCCGAAGGACGACCTCTCAGAGTCAAGTTGGGCTTTGATCCTACGGCTCCAGATTTGCACCTGGGGCATGCGATTGTACTCCAGAAACTCCGCGATTTTCAGGAAGCAGGCCATACGATTGTTGTCATCATCGGCGATTTTACTGCGGCAATCGGCGACCCGACCGGCCGCAACAAGATGCGCCCACCTCTCTCAGACGAAGAGATTTGCAGGAACGCGGACACCTACATCGCACAACTCGGCAAGGTCGTGGATACCTCGGAAATCGAAATCAGGCACAACTCCGGGTGGCACGGAAAACTGGATCTTCGCGAAACGATTCAATTGATCGCACGGTTGACTTTAGCGCAAATCATACAACGAGATGATTTCAAGACCCGGTTTTCTTCGGGACTGCCGATCCACTTGCATGAGTTACTCTATCCCATACTTCAAGGATACGATTCTGTTGCCGTTGACGCCGACATCGAACTCGGTGGGACCGATCAACTGTTCAACAACCTGATGGGGAGGAACTTGCAGGAATCCATGGGGAAACCGGGTCAAGCGGTGATCACCATGCCCCTTTTGCTCGGGTTGGACGGCTCTGACAAAATGAGCAAGTCGAAAGCGAACTACGTCGGCCTCACAGATTCACCCGAGGAAATGTTCGGGAAAATCATGTCGATCTCGGACGATTTGCTAAAGCACTACCTGGAACTCACGACGACGTTTTCCGCAAACGAACGAGGAAAAATCACCGCTTCTATCGATGGAGGCGCCAATCCGATGCTGGCAAAGAAGGCATTGGCGGCAAATGTCGTTCAGCGCTATCACACATCGGAATTGTCGGAAGCGGCCGCGGAACAATTCGCCCGAACGGTACAGGAAAAGAGACCCGGAGACGAAGATCATGTGCTTGTTTCCATCGACGAATTCGCAAATGGCGTTCCCGGATCTCACCACCTTCTGGATATCTGCGCAACTTTGGCTCCACACAAAAGCAGGCGTGAACTCAAGAGACTGATTGCCGGCGGTGGCGTCCGAATTGATGGAGTCAAGTTTGATGATCCGTTCGAATTGGTTGTGCCGGCCGCCAATCTCAAAATTTCGCTTGGCAAGCGCCTGAGATATCTACTGGTGAGAAGTAATTCTGCTTCCTGAGAAGGTCGCATTCCGGCGTCAAGCGGCGCGTATTGATACGGCGAACTTAAGCAGAATTACGGCGCCTGGACGCGCCAGTGCGCAGTCCGATATCTTCCCAAGTCGGTATTCAGGCATCGTTGGTTTCCGATTGTCCTGTCTCCGGTTTCCGATGAAAAATCCTACCCCATCTTTAACATTGAGGTGCGTAACGGGTTGATTTCAAACAGACAAAAATATCGAATGGCACTACAAACCGGAAAGGCGGCCATTTCGGGCCGCCGTCACGAATTGCCGGAACCGGTTCAGACGATTGTCTTGGCGAGGTTCCTGGGCGGTGGCGCGAGGCCCATCGCCCGGTAGATCTCCGCCTGCTCGGGGGAGGCGGATGCGGTCTTGCGAACATGCAGGGTCCTGCCGTCACGGCGCCTGAAGCTGGTTGTCGTGCGCTGCAATGGCGCAAGCGTCTGGCGCAGCGTTGTCCAACTGTCGTGGATGTTTGCCGCTTTCATGGGTTTGCGCAGTGTCTGGACTGCCTGGTAGGAGAGGACCGAGATGAACAGGTGAGCGTCGGCGCGCCCCTGTTTGAGATGGAAGATCGGACGCAGGCCGAGCTCGGATTTCAACGAGCGGAACACGGCTTCGGCATCGGTGAGGGTCGCGTAGGTCTGCCACAGGTGTGGAATCGCGTTCAAAATTGACCCACCCCTGATCCGATTGCCAAATTTCACCAACGTACCACCCGAATTTCAGCCTATGTAGTCGGTCAGTTTCACGTGCGCCGTGGACTTCCCACCTGTTGTAAAGAGGTTTCAGCGGGTTTTGTGCCCGCTCCAACGCTCATGCCGGATCGAATTCCTTCTGGTTCGCCAACATGGCACAAGACGGGTCAATTTTGGACGCCGATGCCGGGTCAATTTTGGACGCCGCTTGACAGTTTTCGGTCATGGGGCGGCGTCAACGGCGGGGCCTTGCGACGTCCAGCGTGAACCGCTGGCCGCCGGCCTCGCAGGATGAAAGTGTCCCGAGCCGTTTTGCGTGGCCTGACAATCGTCTTCCTGCCGGGAGCGATCATGTTGGCGGCGGGGCCAGCCGTAAAGCTATCGGAGACATCAGCGCCATAATGGCGCGAACGCTTGAACAGAACCCACCAGCCGGGAAGCTGACAGTTTCCGATGGGGCAAGCAGTTACAAACCGTCTATCGCTCAGCCTTGCCTTTGAGCCGGGCAAGAAATTCCCGGCGTATGTCTTCGGCAATTTCTTCGACTTCCCTGGCCACCCTCGGCTCCAACCCGAGTTCCCGCTCCAGCGCCGTCCTCAGAGGAAGCAGGAGATCGCTGGCGGGCGACGACTTGATCAAGTCGCACATCCTCTCCGTCCCGACACCCGCCGCGAGGTCTGCCAGGGCCACCAGCACTTCCCTCGGCAACATGTTCAGTTCGGGAAGGATCGACAACGCCGTCTCGACATCCCCGGCGCTTGCTTCGCCATCACCTTCCGCCAGGTGCGCCCGGGCCCGGATCAAGTGGCCCTGCAATCTGCTGTCAGGAATTCCCGCCTGTGCCTGCAGCAGCGCGCGGTCGAGATACGCGACGGCGTCCCTTGCCCGGCCTTCGGACAATTCGTGCTGTGCCCGCATGCACAGCCCCGATTCTGCCGCGTCGCGAAGCGCCAGCACATCGCTCGCCTCGAAGCGCCGGACAACTTCGTCCCACGCTGCGAACCCCTCCTCGGTCCGGTCCAGAGCGACCAGCAAGGCGCCCTTATTGACGAGAGTCAGTGCGACTGCCCCAAGAGCGTAGGGCGCCTCGCTGCTTCCAAACCGCCGGAGCACCTCATCGCAGGCCTCGAGCGCCTCTTCCGGCCTCTCTAACAGGTCCAGCACCAGCACCCTGTTGAGGACAGCCGTCGCGATCTCCTCGTGATACAGGGATGCGTCGCCCTCCCCGAACCGGCGCACGACGTCACCCCATACCCCGACCGCGTCCTCCTGCCGGTTCACACGGGCAAGCGTCGCGCCCTTGCTGACGAGGGCCGAGGCAACGTGCTTCGAAATTCCCGGCTCGTCGCGGTTTCCGAAACGCCGTTCGATCTCGTCCCAGACGGCCAACGCTTCATCGTTCCTGTGTGCAGTGATGAGCACGATTCCCTTGTTCAGAAGAATTCCTGCGACTGTCTCAAGAACCGCCGGTGCGGAACTTTGCCCGAACCGGTCGATCGCCCGGTCGCAAGTCGCCAGCGCCTCTTCCGGCCGGTTCAAGTCGAACAGGTCGGCGCACCTGTGCTGAAAGGCGCTTGCAACCAATGCGACCCACTCCGGCCTGTCGCTGGTCCCGAAACGGTCTTCGACCTGCTGCCAGACAGCGAGCGCCTCCTCGTATCGGCCCAGCTGTTCCAGCAACGCTCCTCTGTTCGTTTGGGCATCCGCAACCATGGCAAGGATCCCCGGCCGGTTGTCGCCCTCGAAGCGTTCCGCCACGTTGCCCCACAGTTGCAGCGCTTCATCCGGCCTTCCCGCGTTGTGCAGCGCCGCCGCCCTGTTCATCAACGCGTTGCAAAACGGTTCTGCCGCCTCCGGCAAACCGCCCGCCTCGAAGCCCCTGATCGCTTCTTCCCACGACGAGAGCGCTTCCGTTTCCCGCTTCAGCGCGGCCAGCACGTTGCCTCTGTTGGCGAAACTGCGCGCCACCGCCTCCCGAAGGATCGGCGCATTGCTTCCCTTGTAGCTTTGCACGACCCCGTCGAACGCCGTCAACGCCTCCTCCAGCCGGCCCGACTGGAAGAGCGCCGTGCCGATGTTCGCGAGCGCCGAGGCCGCCTGCTCGATGATTCTGAGAGAGTCGCTCCTCCCGAAACGATCCACCACCGCGCTCCAGGCGCTTATCGCCTCGTCGACACGGTCCAGCGCGATCAGCGCGTGACCCCGTCCGACCATCGCCGCCGCCAATTCACCGTGAAGCGCCGGCGAACCGCTCTTGCCGAAGCGTTCCAGCATTTCATCGCAGGCCTCCAGAGCTTCTCGGGGCCGGTTCAACGTGTTTAACGCGATCGCCATCCCGAGTAGCGCCTTGGTTACCAGCGTCTGAAGCTCCGGCGCCGGGCTCTTGCCGAAGCGTCGCGCGACCTCCTCCCAGGCCGCCAGCGCTTCCTTGTGGCGATCCAGGTTGCCCAGCATTCCGCCCTTGTTCGCGAGCGCCGTCGCCACCGCCAGAGGGTGACCTTCCCCGTCGCCCGCCCCGAAACGCCGCACCACGTCGTCCCACACTGCCGATGCTTCTTCCACTCTCCCCAGCCGGCCCAACGCCTTTCCCTTGTTGACGAGCGCCAGCGGCACCTGTTCACGATCCGCCGGCGCATCACTTGCCCCGAACCTCCGATCGACCTCGTCCCAGGCCGCCACGGCGTCCTGCAACCGACCGCTTTCCGCCAGCGCCAGCGCTTTCCCCAAGACCTCCCTCGCGGCCGACGGCGCCGGGGATACCGCAGAAAACTCACTGGGCGCATACGCAAAGGCAGGGGACGCAAGCGAAAGCAGCTCCTCGCGATGCGCTTCGAGGGACGGCAGTCCGACAAGACGCTCGATTGCCATCCGGTAGATCGCCAATGCACCGCCGTCGAACCCCAGCGCTTCCCGCGCCATGCGGGCGCCGAACTGCCTCAGTTCGTCGGTGGAGTAGTAAGCCTCCATGAACCGGATCAGCGCATTGATCAGCGGTGCCGGTCCGCGCGCACGGCGCATAAGGTAGTAGATGTTGTAGAGCCGCTCCGTCAGGTAATAGAGCTTGCGCCGTGCGCTGCCGCCGCTCACCTCGACCGCGCCCTTGTCGACTAGACGGGCGAGCTGGGCGCTGCACTTGCTGGTTCCGAGCCTGGCCCGGTCCGCAATCTCGCGCGCGGTCGCCGGCTTCCAGAGATCGGCAAGGGCAACGTATACCTTTCGCTCCTGCGCCGGGAGCGCATCGAGGTGGCTCTTGAAATACTCGGTATGGTCATCGACCAGATCGAGGAGATCAGCCATCAGCTCGCGAAACGACAAATTCGCGCCGAACCGCGCCACGATGGTCAGCAGCCGCGGGCTGCCGCCCGTGAGAATCCGCAACGCCTGAATCGTCTGCGGCGCCCGCGCCTGCCCCGACACGTTTTGCCACAGTATCGCGCAGCATTCCGTGTCCAGCGGATGCAACCGGATCACCCGGAAGAGCTCGTAGAGCGCCTCCTTCGGGTCGTTCATCTGGTCGAAACTGCTGGTCGCGCTCGCCAGCAGAACGATCCGCGGTTCGGTCTGCAGCGCCTTCCGCAGTCGCCAACCGGCATTGTCGTCGCCCATGTCCCTGAACATCATGTTCAGGTTCTCGACGATCAGCACGAGGCGTTTCTTTTCCCGGTCGGCAAAGTCCTGCAGCACTCCGACGCACCGATCTTCCAGCGTCCGGTCGTCAAGGACGGTGCGCAGGTCCTCGAAGGTTCGGTGCAAATCGACACCGCCTTCTTGGCGTGGCGCCTGGTCGGCCAGCCGGGATACGCATTCGAGCCAGAACTCGCCGGCGGTCGACACCTCGTAGCTTTCCTCCGCGAAGACGATCGGGAAGAAGCGCGCCGAAAGATCGGCATCGCGCAGCACCTCCGCCGCGACACGTAACAGGAGGCTCGTCTTCCCGCTGCCGCGCGGTCCGATCACGATCTGATGGGTGTTGGCGCTGCCTGAGCATTCCCGCAGCGCTTCGGTCAGGGATTCGTACTCCGCCGTCCGGACGCAGAAGCTCGCGACCAGTTCGTCGATCGAGAGAAATCCCGGATTGTATTTCCTGGCGGTCACAGCCATCGGTCCGACTCCCGATTTCAGCGCTGCCGGTCTAACACGGGCACGAACCTCTGCCCGTAGCGCCCGCGCCACCAGTCCTCCAGGAGCCCGGAAACGAACCGGTAACCGCCATCTTTGCGTTCCAGGTAACCGTCGTGCTGCAGCACGTGCAGCACATGATCGACCGCGGGCGCCCCGTCTCCGGCCTGCGCGTCCCGAGTCGAGAACCAGCTGCGGTACCGGTCGACCGTCTCGGCGGCGATATCGCCGTTGACGGCCGTTGCCGTCAGGATCTCCAGCGCAATCGTGTACTCCGCTCGCCCGATAACCGTCTCCAGCCGGCCCTCGTAATGCTGGAGGTCGACCTGCCCCCGGACGCCCTGCATCTCCCGCACATAGACCCACTCGACGTCGTCCAGCGAGACGTGTCTCCGGCCGTCGCGTCGCAGATGATCGTGCATCCTGTCGAAAAACATCTGGACATGGTGCGGGATGCAGCAACGCAGCCTGCGGCACATGTCCCGGCCAGCCTCCGGTGCAAGACTGAGTTCATAGGACCCGGCAAGCGCCTCCAGGCAGGAAACGGCCGTTTCCTTGCTCCACGGCTTCAGGTCGTAGGGAGAAAAGATGTTGGCCTGAGCACTGAGTCCGGCCTCCTCAAGCAGCGGCTCGAGGCTCACGCTG
Organism: Paracoccaceae bacterium; assembly: GCA_963664045.2. Classification (GTDB taxonomy): domain Bacteria; phylum Pseudomonadota; class Alphaproteobacteria; order Rhodobacterales; family Rhodobacteraceae; genus JAPPHA01. Next base: position 263,295 of record CAXXGT010000015.1, read on the forward strand.
CCCGACAGGATCAGCGTGAGACGGCCGCGATGGGCTTGCCCCACCTTGCGCAGCCAGCTCAGGAACGCGTCCGCTTCCCGCTTTCCCTCCGGCGTCATGCGCCCCGTCTCGTCCTTCAGCAGCCGGTTTACGAATATCGGCAACTCGTCGATCGCGAGCACGACGGGCCGGCCGCTGTCCGCCAGGGCGGCAAAGATCGCGTCCCCTCTTTGCGGCCAATTGCCTGCATCGATCCCGGCGCGCAGCTTCACCTTCAGATCCGCGACCGACAGTTCCTCGATCCGGCCACCGGCTCCTCTCACCAGGTTGGCGAAGCCGGTCATGATCCGATCCCAAGCCGCACGCACGGGCTTCGCCTGAACCCCGATTTCGGCAATCGCATCGGCTGGAACAGTGGCCGCCTCCAGATCGACGAAGACGACCTCGAACTCTCCCGTTTCGGCCAGGCGGCGCTGCAGCTCCCGTACCAGGCTGGTCTTGCCCATCCGCCGCTGCGCGGTCAGCAGGGTGTGAGTTCCTTCCCGCACCCGCTCATCCAGCGCTTCCAGCTCCGTCTCCCGGTCGAAAAAGTTCTTTCCGTCGACCCAGTTGCTGCCGCCTTTTCGAATCATGACCCAATCCCAACGATACTGTTGGCAACAACATCGTTGGCAACAGTATCGTTGTCAACCCCCCGGTTGTGACATGCAATACTTGAACATGCGGGCCGCAATAACCAAGGGCCTGCCCGAATCGAAGACCGGGGCCAAGACGATCCCCCTCAAATGACCTGCGCTCGAGGTCCCGGCTGGCGCCCAGCGGGTCGAAGGCAATCCCTATGTGATCGCGGACAAAAAGTTCAATCGCCGCCCGCCCACACTCTCGCGCCTCTCGCCCACGAAAACCTCAGGATCAACAACAACCAATTTGTTGTAAATTGGTCAGAAAGAAAACCGGACGGTTCCAATTGTCACTGAAACCACCCCGGAAAACGACCTCCAGAACCGCCGGGTCTTCGAACATTCTTGACGAGGCAACGGATCGGCCGAAAGCAACATTCCAAAATGAGGCAATACGAGTTCTCATCCAGATTGTCGCGCTATAGCCGGATCACAACCATCTCTCCTGCAGTCGTCGGACCATGCCGGCATAAATTGCAAGTGCCCGGTCATTCAGGCCTGCGATAATCGCGTCACGAGCTGAATCGACCTGTTCCGCGATCCACAACCAGCCGGCGTGATCCTCGGGAATGGCGGGAACGATCCTGGGAGCCAGGACATTGTATTCTGCGATCAGGGTTCGGCCTTCCGCCGTTTCCGCCAGCCAGCCGTCGCGGAACTGTCTCAGGGCGGTCAGCGTAAACCCGTCGTCTGCCTCGCCCCGCATGGATGTGACTGCCGTGGTCAGAAAACACCAGCCTCCGCCGCTGTCATCATCATCGTCATTCCCGCCACTGCCGTCGTCATTGCTGCCGTTGTCGCCACCATCGAAAGGATTGGGGTTCGTTGGCCCCCAGCATTCTCCGCCGCAGCCATCGGCGATCGGTTTCGGTCGCCCGGTGAGGCCTTGATTCGACATGTGGTTCTCAGCTTCATACTGGTTGTCGAAGTCTGCCCGGCCGTCGCCGTCGACATCCCATCCATTGTTTGGCTCCTCGCGACCACTGTCGTCACGGTCGCCGCCCTGATCCTGGTCATTCCGGCATCCCTGAATCGTTCCGGCGTGCACCCACCCGCCATTCTCTATTCGCTCAAGACGCGCATGGCCGTCCCGTTCGAATTCGCTCCAGTGCTCCATTGCCGAACGTTGATATCGGTCGCAACCGGTCGTCCTGTGTTCAGGACTGCCCGGCACCGTCCAGGTCTTGTGGCAGGTGTTTGTCGTTTCCTTCCAATCCCGGTACCAGGCAATTCCCATGGATATGTCGTTTCCGGTAAGGAAGTCGGTGTAGGTTTCGATGCCGGACTCTGTGCGATAACGGATTCCTGTCGGGTAACTCGCGGGGCAAGGCACGGTTTCCTGCCTGCTTGTCGGTCGGGTCATGATCCGTGAACAGTCTTCCGAGACCTCCCGCCAGTCGGCGTCGATCGGGTAGCTTTTCGAAACTTCGCTGTCTTCATCCCCGGCGAATGAACTTGTCACCACGCGAAACCTGCGTTCGTAGTCGACGGTTCCGGAATAGTCCGGCTCGGAAGGCCACATGCGCCTCACCGTGTTCCAACCGCGCCAATTGCGCGCCCGCGGTGAATTCCAACGCAATCTCGGGATGTGCGATGTGAAATTCCCTCAAGGCCGGAGTGATGAGTGGCGCGACACCACCAAGCGCGGTAACGACCAGCTTGCCTGACAATTGACCTTCCCGCCCACGGCTCCGGCCTGCCAGATCGGTAAACATCTCGTCGGCACGATTGGCGATTTCGAGCATCTCACGGCCGGTTTCGGTTAGGGAATGTCCCCTTGCATGCCGTTGGAAGAGAGGGGCCCCGAACGCAGCCTCGAGCGTATCGACACGCCTGTTAACCGTGGCACGATGCACGCCAAGCACCTCGGCGGCTGCCTTCACCGTGCCAAGCCTGGCGACCATGAGCGCAGTGCGCATTTCTGTCCAATGCTCCATGCGGGCACGGTAACAGGTGACAAGTGGCGCATCAACGCGCATACAATGCGCTTTTCGGAGTGTTGTGCGCGAACAGATATCAGACCAAATATCCCGCAAGCCGACCGAATGAGGTATGACATGCAACGTTACCATCCAATCCTTGTCGCGTTTCATTGGCTGATGGCGCTGTTGGTTCTTCTGGCCCTGGCTGCCGGGGGTCTGTTCCTTGCCAACATGCCGCCGGACAGCGCGGGAAAAATTCAGGGACTTGGCGGCCACATGGCCATGGGCATGATCATCGGCGTTCTGCTTCTTGTCCGCCTCGTGACGCGCCTTACCAGCACACATCCGCCGCACGCCCGTACGGGCAATGACATGCTCGACCGGATCGGGGTTTGGACGCACTGGGCCTTCTACGTTTTGATCGCGGGGATGGTGCTAACCGGGCTCGCCATGGCCTTCGGCGCGGGCCTCTTCCCGATCGTCTATGGCGGCGCGGCCGACATGTTGCCGCCAGGACCCGCCATACTGCCGCAACGCGCCGCCCACGGGCTGATCGCATTGGCGCTGACCGCGCTGATCGCTCTGCATTTCGCCGCGACGCTCTACCACCAATTTTTCCTCAAGGACCGCCTGCTGCGCCGGATGTAGTTCGGCAAGCGCAAACCCTGACTGAAAGGTACAATCCGATGAAGGTCCTCGCCTTCGCGGCTTCCAACAGCCGCAAATCCATCAATCGCGCGCTGGTCGAACACGCGGCATCGCGCTTGCAAGCCGAAGTTCTGCCCGGGGCGGAGGTCGAATTCCTCGATCTCAACGACTACGAAATGCCGATCTTTTCCATCGACCGGGAACGCGAGAGCGGTGTTCCGGCAGAGGCACTGGCTTTCTTCGACAAGATCGGAGCGGCAGACGCGGTGCTGGTCTCATTCGCCGAGCATAACGGTTCGGTCACTGCGGCCTGGAAGAACATATTCGACTGGATGAGCCGGATCGACACGAAGCTCTGGCAGGGCAAGCCACTGGTGATGCTCGCCGCCACGCCGGGTCTCCGCGCGGGCACGGGTGTGCTTGATGGCCAGGAGATGGCCGCACTGTTCTTTGGCGCCGAAATCCGCGGCAAGCACGGCATCGGCAAATGGTCCGAGGCCTGGGAAACAGAGACCCGTAACCTGACCCGCCGCGAAGACATCGAAGCCTTGCGCCACGCACTCGACGGCCTCGCTTTGGAAACCGTCTGACAGGAGGCCCCGCCATGGCAACGCCCCCCAAAACCCGTCCCCGCCTGGCAATTGTTGGCGGCGGCTATCTCGGTTCGGATCTAGCTAAGGCGCTGGAGCAGGATATGGAAGTCACGCTGATCGAACGCGCCAGCCACTTCACCCATGCGCCCGCCATGATCCGCGCGATGATTGACCCCGGCCTGCTGGACCGGGCGCTGATCCCCTTCGATGCCTTGCTGAAGCGCGGCCGTGTGCTCCGGGGCGTGGCGGCCTCGGTCGAAGGCGATCGCGTGACGCTGGCCGATGGGCAGCGTGTGGACGCCGACTATATCGTCCTGGCCACCGGTTCGGTCAATCTCGCGCCGTTCCGGACAGCCACAGGCGATATTGACGAATTGCGCGCCAATAACGACCGCTGGCACCAGGCGCTCAAAACCGCGAAGACCGTGCTGATCATCGGCGCCGGCGCGGTCGGCACCGAACTCGCCGGCGAAATCGCATATGCGCAACCGGACAAGAAGGTTTCGCTCGTGTCGAGTGACGCCACTCTGTTTCCTGGAAACCCGGCCAAGCTGGGCCGGTCACTCCAAGACAAGCTCGTCCGGATGGGTGTGGAGGTGATCCTTGGCGCACGGGCCGACACGTTGCCCGGACGCGATGCGCCGGAAGGTGGCCGTGTGGTGCTGTCGAACGGGAAGACAATCGAGGCTGATCTTGTGATCCCCGCTGTCGGCTCGCGTGCAGTTGGCGGGCTCGTCGAGACTTTGCCCAGCGCCAAATCCGACGGGATCGGCCGGGTGCAAGTTGACCGATGGCTGCGGCCGTCGACCCTGCCCAAGGTCTTCGCGGCCGGAGATGTCGCGGCCAGCGGCGACGCCATGACCATCGTTGCGATCTCGCGTCAAAAACCCTGGCTCGAAAGAACCCTGAAGGCCGTCGCGGGTGGAAAACCGGTGGAAGAGACAAAACCCTACGCCCCCTGGGGCAAGGCCCCAATCGTTCTGCCGCTTGGGCCCAAGCGCGGCAACGCCTTCCTGATGGCCTTCACCGCCGGGGACTGGATCACCAGCAAAATGAAGGGCAAGGACCTGTTCCTGTCCAAATACAACAAGCTCTTTGGCCGGGCTTGATCGGACACCGAAAGGAACCGGGAGAATGTCCAGAACTCTGAAAAAGATTGGCGTCATGGCCTCGATCATACTGGGAATGACCGGCCTGATCACATCCGTGATGACTTACTTCGCCCGTGGGGAAGGGCAGAGCTCTTGGGCTGCCTGGTTGCCGACCTGGGCCATGGTCGGTCTGCTCGTCGCGCCAGTTGGGTTCACGCTGTTCTGGGTTCTGGGCAAGCTTTTGGATCGAGTTCTGCCGGACGCCTCCGAAGCCCTCCGCATGGTGCTTCAGGGCGCCATCATGGCGTAGATCATGGAGAGCTTCATGGCGAGTGTGACCATCTATCAAATCCAGGGTTCGGCGCGGAATTCGCGACAGTCTGGCTGCGTGCGCTGTTGGCCGGACTCCCCATCGCCGCGGTGATGAGCGTACTCGGGACCTTCGTGATCAAACCCAGGATGGAAGCCTTCATGGCGTCCTGAAAACCAAGGGAAACAACATGACCTTTGCACAATCCATCGCAGCGCGGACAGCCGCGATCCTTTGGGTGATCTGGGGTCTGGTCCACGCCTTGGCCGGTCTGATGATCATCTCTCAGGAAACAGTCGGGGCAATCTCTGCGGTTGCCGATGCGGTCGACCCCGAGGTTTTGGCAGGCACCTATCACGAGGCAGCAGGTGCGCTGATCAACCAGCACGGGTTCAACTTGCTGTGGATCGGCCTGACCACGCTGATCAGCGCAGTCTTCATCCTGCGTGGTGTGGTGCTGGCAATGTTCATCGCCGGTCTCGTCGGCGGCCTGGCAGATTTGGGCTACTTCCTGTTCATGGACCTGGGCGGCTTCGTGAATTTCGTTCCCGGCACTGTCATGACGTTGATCTCTGCCTCCGCCATTCTTTTGAGCGTTTGGTTTTGGCTGTCCACACGTGGCGCCCGTTGATCGGCTCAGTCTCAAATGAATCGTATTCGGAAGGAAAACAAAGCGATGAGATGGTCAGTCTCTGACATTCCGCTCCAGTCCGGCAAAGTCGCTATAGTCACCGGAGCAAATGCCGGAATCGGGCGTGAGACCGTGCGGATGCTGGCACAGAAGGGCGTGGAAGTTGTCCTGGCTGTGCAAAATGTCTCGAAAGGCGAGAAAGCGGCAGAGGCGATCCGATCCGAGCAATCGGGCGCAAGGCTGCACGTCATGGAGCTTGACCTCGGCGATCTGGCTTCCGTGCGCACCTTTGCCGACCGGTTTTCGGCGTCGTTCGAATGGCTGGACATCTTGATCAACAATGCCGGATTCTATGCGGCCAAGGGTTCTGAGAAGTCGCAGGACGGATTTGCCCTGACCGTTCATGTGTTGGACCGATTGCTCGCCGCGCCGAAGTCCCGCGTTGTGACCGTATCGAGCGGCGTGCATGGTAGCGGCAAGATTGACCCGGAGACCTTTCACACGGTCGGGGCCGCGAGAAAGGGCGCCTATGCAAACAGCAAGCTCGCAAACATGTTGTTCATGCTCGAATTGCAGCGCGAGTTCGAGCGCATGGGAGCCGATGCAGTGAGTGTTGCCGCTGGCCCCGGCCCAACCAAATCGGACGGGGCTCAGCAAGCCATTCAGTCGATCTCAAATGGTTTCTTGCGCCGGGTGGTCGATGTCATGACAGACGTCTTGATGAATCCAACGGCAGAGGGTGCCTGGCCCGTCTTGCGCGCCGCAACGGACCCAGAGGCCGGGGGAGACGCCTATTTCACACCGGGCGGGTTCATGTCGATGCGTGGCGCGCCAGTGGCTAAAGCCCTTGCGAAGTCGACCGAAGACAAAGAGCTATCTGCGGCCTTGTGGGAGCGTTCTGCTGCACTGACCGGAGTGCAGCAATAAAGTCTGCAAGGGGAAAGAATGGCGGCAAAGGAAAAGCTGCGGCACAGCTCTTCAGCTTGTTGTTAGTGATCGATTTCGACCATGCTATTCGTGGCCACCGGAAAAAGAGTGCAACACACCGCCGCCGAACGGTTACGACAACGGGGCCACGGCGGGGGTTGAGCGCGGCGTGACCGTGCCGCTGAAGCTGTCCGACGGCAGTTCCCGTGTTGCCGCGCGACAATCAGGCTTTCGGCTACAGTGGCCGCATGCAGCGCGCCGTGCCGGACATAAGCGTCGTCACCGGTGAACAGCGCCCAGGCCTCGCGCCAGTCGGCCCGGTCGTCATTCAAAACCTTGCCGGTGCGCTTGGTCTTGGCCGCGCCGGTCTGGTTGCGCCAGGACGGGTCGTATTCCACCCCATAGGGCGGATCGGTGACCATCAACAGTGGCTTCACGGTTCCAAGCAGACACTCGACATCGGTGGCTTATGATGCTGTCGCCGCAGAGCAACCGGTGATTACCCGGCATCCAGAGGTCGCCCGGCTGGATCACCGGACCCTTGGGCGTCTCGGGTACGTCGTCCCCGCCTTCCTGTGGGCCGGTTCCGTCCCCGGCCAGCTCGTTCAACAGCGCGCTGAGTTCGTCATCGGTGAAACCGGTCAGCCCGAGGTCGAACTCGACCTCCAGAAGATCGCCCAGTTCCAGCCCCAACAGTTCGTCGTCCCACTCGGCATTCTCGCTCGAGCGGTTGTCCATGATCTGGAACGGCCGCGCCTGCGCATCACTGAGCCCCGTGGCGACATGCACTGGCACGGTCTCGAGGCCAAGCTGGCAGGCTGCTTCCAGTCACGCATGCCCGGCCAGAACCACCATCTGTTTGTTCACGACTATGGGCTGGCGCCAGCCGAATTCGGAGATCGAAGCTGGAACGCTGGCCACGGCCTTGTCGTTGCGCCGCGGGTTGCGCGCATAGGGACGACGTCCATCGGAAAGTCCTGATGCGGGGCCCGTAAGCGAAACGGCGGCCGGCCAAACCGAACCGCGGGTCCGCGAAAGCGCAATGGCCCCCTTGGACCGTTTCGGTTCAGGTGATGTGTGGCGGGCCGTCAGGCCCCGTGTACATTGGGGGTTTACGCAAAGCGAAACGAAACGGGTGTTTCCCGGGCTGTCACTGGGAGAGCGTTGCGCCTCGCTCCCCGAATACACCCGCGGCCAGGAAGGACCGGTACAATCCATCATCCGCTCACGCCTCTCGCGGGTATGCCATTCTTGTAGCGCTCAGATCCGGATTTGTCTCGCCGTGCGATGTCTCACGGGAAATTGTCTCGCGAGACCAGGACTTTCCCACGCTGCGGCCAATCATGCCAACAGCGGATGAACGGAGGACGCATCGGGTGTTCTGGCTGGGTTTCGCGTTTGCGGGACCGTCCACAGGGCGGTGCAGGCGCTGTTTTCGGCCCTTGGGTGAATCGTTCCGGAGGTTTGGCAGCTGTCCTTCGGCTCCCGGGAATCCGCCCGGACGCGTTGCCGACGCTCAGGGCCGGGTCAGGGCCGCGATGGCTTCGCTGCGGTTCAGCTGCAGCCGTCGCCGGGTTTCGGCGAGGCTCTCCGCCTCGCGGCGGTTGGCGAAAACCACCGCGAGCGCGATGTTGTTGAGACTGGCCCGGTTCGCCGGGCAGTGGCCCGTGCGGGTCAGGCAGGCGTCCTCGCCGAAGACGCAGTCTCTTTGCCGGTGGTTCATGTTCTCCACCGCCCAGTGACGGCGATTCAGCCGGAACAGGTCCTCCGGCGACGGGACTGCGGCATCCAGCGAGGCGATGACATACGCGGTCTCGGTGTCGTCCTTCTCGCCATCGTCACCGTCCTTCTTCAGCGGCTCCCGGTAGCGGGTGACGCGGGCGTTCTGGCTGACGCCGGGGTCGTTGATCAGGCGCTCGAGCGGGGTCAGGACGCTGATGAAGCGCTGCTCCAGACGCCCGCGGGCCTTTTCGATATCCTCCGCGAAACGGCCGGTGGCGTCTCTCTCGCCGTCGATTCTGTCGATGCTGTCAAAGGTCTCCGGCGCCGGAGCGTTCCGTGATCCGCTTCGCGGTCTTGCGCGTCGTGTGCAGCGCGTCGAGGGTGATCACCCTCCCGCGGATGTCGTTGCGCTCCAGGAGGTCGTGCGTGGCCGCCAGTTCGCCTCCGTCGTCGCCGAAGTTCAGAAGCGCGAAAGGCGCGCCGGAGAGGCGATCGACAAGGGCCACGGTCTCGTGATGGTCCGCGCCGTTGCGGTTGGCGCCGCGGATGCGCTTGCCGTCAGCGGCAAGCGCCCGGGCAAGGGGAAGCCCGGGCCCGCAATAGCGGCCGACCACGTCCCCGAGCGCCTCGGGGTCGATCATCTCCACGACCCGATGGATCGTGGACTTGGAGGCCTGCACGAACCGGATAAGAGCTGAGTTTGCACGTTGAACGTGCGCTGTGGAACCCGCGAAGTTCTGTCTGGAATTTCCCCTGAAACAGCTCTGAAGCTGCCCCTTCCGATAGGAATGGTTCCTGTTCCCCACATAGAAACAGCTGCCGAAAGAAAACGGCAACTTGGAATGAAGAAATCGCCGGGCTGTTTCTGCCTCCAGGTCGGACGATTTGAGCAAATGGTCACGAAAACCGAACTTGACACAGGTGGGGTCATAAGAGCCCCTCCCAGCCCGCCGCCCTGTACATGGTGCGGGGAAAGAGCTCCGGATCGCAGAACGTCTCGGCCAGGAGCACCCGGTAACCGTGCGCCGCCAGCCAGTCATCGGTGCGCCGACGGGTCATCCGTGGAAGGAAGAAGGAGGCGAAGTTCGGGAACACCCCGGGCCCGGAAAGCACCAGGAAACGCGTGTTGTTCGCGATGAGCTCAAGCCGCCGGAACTGCTGCTCCGGCTTCCAGCCGGTCCAGCGGTCGCGCGGACCGCACTTGAAGGCGCCGTTCTGCCACGCCGCCAGGCCCAGCCACTAGACCCTGAAGGCCACGACATAATGCAGGCCGCGCCCCGCCAGCCGGCGAAAGCCGAGACAATGATGCGCGATCATCACGGCGTCCCAGAGCGGTCGCTCCTCGGGCTTCGTCAGGCGAACCTCGACCTCGGACAGGGAGAACCCGTCGGGGGCTTCCCGGTGAACCGGGCAGGTTTCCATGCGATCGCGAATCGCAATGACCGGACCATCTCACGTGCAGAATGGGAACGTCACAGGAAACCGGTCGGTCCTGAATGCGTGCAGGCGGCATCGCGAGCCCATAGGGCTGACCGTGACAATCGATGGCGATGTCGGCATTGCGCGCGCGGGCGCGTGCAACGCGGCGATGCACGCCGTTAAGAAAAATCAACCGGAATCAGCGCGGGAAATCACTGAGCTCCAAGCAGGGTGAATCTGTTCTGTTTTTTTGCCGGTATGCGGGTTTGACGCGATTGTCTTTCGCATTTCACCGTTGCGCCCTTTTTCACGTTAGGTGACGTCACATCGACCCCGGACAAGGCCCCACGGCACATGATTCTGCGCCCGGGGCTGTTTCCCGGTGGCGTTTCCGGCGATTTGGCGATTGCCGGACATGCCTGTTCACCCCCGTCTTCGAGGGTGGAGACAGGATAGGCAACTCAGGCGCGGGTGTGGTGGGTCTTCAGCCGAACGCCGTGCGCGGGCGGGTGTTGCCTGTCAATTTCAGCATGTCCAGGACCCGCCTGGGTTTTCGGGCCAGTCTGCGCGTGGTCTCGGCGACATTGTCGCTGGACGTCTTGATCAGGCCGATGGCGAAGCGCCGGAGCAGCGTGGCGTTCGCCGGGCCGTGGCCGGTGCGGATGCGGCTTCGGTCCTCGTCGAAGGTCATGTCGAGGATGTGGTGGTTGGCCTCGATCCCCCAGTGCCCGCGATTGAGGCAGAGCAGGCGCTCGGGTGTTGCCCTGTCCTCGGTCAGGCTGGTGATGCAGTAGGCCGTCTCCTTCGACTGTTTCCCGGTCTTGATCTCAAGGGTTTCGCGGTGGACCGCGAAGACCTGGCCTGTGCCGGGAAAGTCGGCGTAGTCGTTCAATTCACTTGAGACCCATATGGAGCGTTTCTCCTTGCGTCCGTGGTCGGGCTTGCACTCGGGCTCGACGAAGTCAGGCGCACGGCTGGCCATGATCTCATCGAGCGTCAGGCTGATATCAGAGAGCAGGGTCTTCTGGTTGCCCTTGACGGTGAAGGCGTAGTCTGCGCCGCGGTCGAGGAGGTAGGTGGCCAGTTTCCGCTGCGCCAACATGGCATCGGCGGTGATGGTGCGGCCGCTGATGTCGGGCAGCATGTCGAGCAGGGGGATGGCTGTGCCGATTTCGTTGGTGCGTTTCTCCTCGTCGTCCGCCCCCGGCCTCATTCCGACTTTTTTTTGGCGTAGGATTTCCTGCTGTCGTGGCCGACAACGCCCATGACATGGGTCTGCACGCCATCGGCATCGACGGCGCCGCGCATGGTCTTGCCGTCGATGGCCAGGGCACTGTCGGGGCCGCCGTGGTCTTCGTTCCATTGCCGCAGGGCGGCGTCGAACTGGTCCGGGCACACCCGGACCAGCACGTCGCGGATGATCGTCCTGCTCGGCGGGATGTACCGGCCCTGGTCGAAGCGCGGCCTGAAATACGCCAGAACCGCCTGGCTCTGGTCCTCGACCCACTCCGAGATCTCCTTGTAGCCGCGCATGCCGGCGAGTGTCGCGGCGGTGGCGAGCGAGAGCACCGATGGCAGGGCGTGCCGCCGCCCCTGCCTGCGTCGCGGATCCTCCACCTGCCGGAAGTAATCGGGCAGGGAGCGCATCTGCGCGGCGGTGAGTGTCATCTTCGGAACTCCCTTGTGCAGGCCGGGATCAAGGTGGGCCGTCCTCAGCCGGCGGCGCGCATCCCGGCGCAGTGGATAGAGAAAGACAAGCTTGGGCCGGTCGTGGGTGATGTAGCCGCTGCCCAGGCGGCCGAAGCCCCGGGTGTGCCCGACACAGAGCCAGTTGGCGGCGCGGTAGACCGTGCCCCGGTGATGAGCAGGATCCACGAACGTCTCCATGAGTAGGACTTCGTGGCCGAAGCGGAGCGGCCAGTCCCGCACCAGGCGCCGTGCGCACAGCGACAGCACCCGTGAGCCGAGGTTCGGCACCCCGCCGGGCAGAACCAGGAACCGCGAATTGTTGGTGACAAGGTGAAGGCGGCTGAACTGGCTGCCACGCTCCCAGCCGATCCAGTCATCCCGCGCCGCGCAGAGCAACGCAGATGCCGAAAACATCGCCAGCGCCAGCCAGCGTCCCCCACAGTGGGCGACATAGCGTATGGTCTCGCCTCTCGGCTGGGCGTCGCCGAGGAAATGATGCTCCTGCATCAAGGCGCGAAAGCGGGCCTCGTCCACCTTCGTCACCATCTCCAATGACACTTGGGAAAGATCCACCACGCTTTCGATCCATACCGCCTTGCCGCGAATCACCCATGGCTGACTGTAGACCGGTGCTGCGGGAGAGTCCACCTCCAATAGTCATGTCAATGCAGGTAAAGAAAAAAATCCGGAGAACGGATTTGCCTTGGAGCTCCAAGCGTGCCCCATTGACAAAACGTGACATTTCTGACGACCTTCCAAATACATCAGTTGCAGAATGTCGCGATCTGGGGTCGGAAACGATACCGGACTGGCCCGTGGTTTTCTGCCGTTAGGACGGCGGGATCGGTACATATCGCCGCTATTGCGAACAGTTCTATCCGGATCAGCCGGATTGACCACGGACGAGTGAGACCGCCTGGAGAGTCGGGCATTCCATCCGAGGGAAAGAATTTCGCGGCAAACGGAGCGAAGGGAGAAATCGCGCATGCAATTCGGCAAGCTGTCCAGCGGGCTGACGGAGGCTTACCGCGGGTCGAATGTCGCCCGCCGCGTGGAGCGCTTCGACGCCTGGCTCGGTATGGCGGCTACGCTGGAGGTTGGCGGCGAAGGATACAACCACGCCGAAACCGTCATGGAATACTACGACCTTTGCAGCGAGTTCATGGTATTCGGCTGGGGCGAATCCCTTCATTTCGCGCCCCTGTCGCCCGGCGAGAGTCTGACGGACTCCAAAATCCGGCATCAGCGGCTGATGATCTCCAAACTGGCGCTGCAAAAGGGTATGACGGTGGTCGATATAGGTTGCGGAAGCGGCGGCCCGATGCGCCGAGTCGCCCGGGAGGCCGGCGTCAGGGTCGTCGGGATCGACGCCAGCGATGTCCAGTTGCAAAGGGCAAGGTCGTTGAACGCCGAAGCGGGCCTCAACCGCACGGTCAACTGCGTCACGTCGAACTTCATGGACATGAGCACTTTCGAAGACAATGCTTTCGATCGGGGATACGCCATCGAATCGACGTGCCACGCGCCGGACAAGACGGGCGCATTCGTCGAGATTTTCCGTGTGCTGAAACCCGGCGCCCTTTTCTGGGGCCAGGAAATGTGCATGACCGACAGGTTCGATCCGAACGACAGCCGACACCTGACCGTCAAGCGGGATTTGATGCACGGCATTGCGCTCAAGGAAATCGCGACGATGGGCGAAGTGAACCGGGCACTCGAAGCGGCGGGTTTCCAGATCGTCGAGGGCGTCGACCGGGCAGAGGCGGGGAACACGCCGTGGTATCGTCCCCTGGAAGCGCGGCACGGAAACCTGGGCAACGCCTTGGTCCGGATTCCGATGGGCCGCAAGGCGATTTTCGGGGCGTCGAAGCTGGCCGAATTGCTGGGGATGTTCCCGAAAGGCGCCGCCAAAGTCGTCCGGCTCATGGATCGGACCGCCAACGCCTATGTCGCGGGCGGCAAAACCGGAATTTTCACGCCGTTATACTGTTTCCTGGCCCGCAAACCCGGTTGAGCGCCGGTCGGCCGACCGGCCGAAACGCCAAAAGATCGGCCAAGTGGCGTGACGGGTTGCGGAGACCGGGGCGGATTCCGTGCGGAAATGCCAGGGCCAATTTTTGTAGCGTCAATTTTCGTTTGTTTTGATTGATTTACGTCGCGGGCTGGACTCTTGCCTCCTGCCCGTCCATAGTGGCACCGAATCGGGAATCGAATCAGGTGCCATGATCGACCTTTCCAGACTGTCCGCAATACCGGTCGCACGTCGCGAGGAACAGCGCTTCCGCGATCTCCTGGACGAACATCATTACCTCGGCGCGGGAGCGAAGATCGGCGAAACCATTTGGTATGCGGCCGACGACGGCAGCGGCGCATGGCCGGCGCTGGCCGCCTTCTCGGCTGCGGCGCTCAAATGCACGGCGCGCGACCGCTGGATCGGCTGGAGCCCGCGGGACAGGTTCGGGCGGTTGCACCTGGTTGCCAACAATGTGCGCCTGCTGCTGCGCGGACGGCAGCCGAACCTGGGTTCCCGCTTTCTCGGCCTCTGTGCGCGGCGCATCAATGCCGACTGGCAGGCCCGCTATCATCATCCGCTGCTGCTCCTGGAAACCTTCTGCGACCCGGAGCGCCACAGCGGCACGGTCTACCGCGCCGCCAACTGGATCACCGTCGGCAGGACCCGCGGCTACCGCCGCCACGGCAACGGCTATGTCGCGGGATCGACACCGAAACAGGTGTTGGTGCTGCCGCTCGCGCCCGATGTCCGCGCCCGGCTCACCGCCCCGGCGCTGGCGCCGGAACTCCAGCTTCACGGAACCGAGAAGATGCGCAAGATGAACACCGCCGAAATGGCCAGCCTGTACGACTACTTCACCGAAATCGACGATCCTCGCGGACGCCGCGGGCGCCGCTACCATCTGCCGACGTTGCTGTCGCTCTGTGCTGCGGCCACGCTGTGTGGCGCCAATGGCTGGAAGGCGATCCATGCCTGGATCCAGGACCTCGGACCGGGGATGCTGAGGCATTTCCGCCTGCCCAGGGCCGGGAATGGCACCCATGACCTCCCGAGCATCTATTGCATCCGCAACATCATGGTCACGGTCGACCCCGACCAGCTTGCCGCAGCCACGGCCCGCTTCTGCCGGGACCATGGCTGGGACCAGGGTGCGGGCATCGCCATCGACGGCAAGACCATCCGCGGTGCTGTCGATGACGAGGGCCGCAAGACCCATGTGCTCGGCGCCAGCAGCCACGACGCCTCCGCGCCGTTGGCTCAAAAAAAACCGTGCTGACCATCGAGGAAGACGGGAAAGACACGGAGAAGGCCACCAACGAGATCGGCGTCTTCATCCCGACCATGGACCTGATCCCCGACATCAGCGGTCGAACGGTCACCGTCGATGCCCTGCTCACCCAGACAGCGATCGCTGCCTACCTGCACGACCGCGGCGCAGATTTCCTCTTCGTCGCCAAGGGCAACCAGAAGACCCTCTCCAATGACATCAAGGCCTTCTTCGCCTCTCAGCCGCCCAGGGAGCCCGACTTTGCCGCACAATCACCGCAACCGGCGCACGGACGCATCGAGAAGCGGGAGATCCGGACCGCGACCGAACCGGTCGCGGGCATCAGCTTCCCCTGGGTCGAACAGGTGTTCCTGATCAAGCGAACCACACGGTCCTACCGCTGTGGGCGCAATGGAGAGCCGGCAAGGATCGGCGAGCCCAAGGTCGAGTTGGTCTACGGCATCACCAGCCACACGCCGCAGAGCGCCGATGCCGAGGCGATCCCGGGCTTCAATCGCGGCCACTGGTCCTGCGAAAATCGCGTGCATTGGATCCTCGACGACGCCGGAACATGGAACGAAGACAAGTGCCGGGTCCGGAGCGGCCATGGCCCGGAGAACCTCAGTTGCCTCCGAAGACTGGCCATCGGCCTCATCCTCGGGCGCAACAAGCCGGTCAGGCCGACCGTCGAAAAGTTGAACCGGAACCCGCGCCTCGTGCTCGACTATCTCCGGCTCAGCCAGAACACGCGGCCACGCACAATGTCCGCCGCATAGACCCGCAAGGGGTCACACCACCACATCACGGCCACACATCCTGCCCGGCAACGCCAGGCAGGCCGATCGGGCGCGGCTGGAATCGACCGCCAGGGGCAAAATATCGCCGCAAACCACGCGGCGGCGCCAAAACCACCTGCCAGAAAACCCAATGCCAGCAACCGACCCGCCAAGCGAACGCGCAAGCAACCGCCAACAAAAATCAACCCTGGCGGAAATGGCGAAGAGTGTTGCCATACCTGTTACGCGATGTCATCTTTAGAACCAAAATCAAGGAGCGTTTGCGCCGCGCCGCGCTGCGAATTCGGAAACAGGGAGGCTGTGACCGATGCCTGATATCCCCGAGGAAGTGACAACTCAGCCGTTAAGTTTGCCCGACGAGCTTATTCTAATGCTCCTCAACGAACAAACCGGCTACTTTCATCAGGTGCCTGGCTGGAATTTGAATTGTGCCGTGGTCGGCGCAGCACTCGCCGAACTTTGTCTCCTATCGCGCATCGATACGGACATGGAATTGCTGCTCCTGGTGGACCCGACGGAAACTGGCAACCCCATCCTGGACCCCATTCTGAAGGAAATCGCGGACGAACCGGTTCAACGGAACGCACAATACTGGATCGAACGGCTCGCCGTCCATGCGGAGACAATCATCGATTCGACGCTGGACCGACTGGTGGTGTTAAGTATCCTGGAACACCACAACGGCGGTTTCTGGACGCTGGCGCCTGTCAGCGGGCACTCAGACCGGCACGACGGCGCCCGGGAAGTGACCGTAAGCCAGTCCATCAAAGCGCGTATCGGCGGAGTTATCTTGACCGGCGCGATTCCCGATCCGAGAGACGTCGTTGTCGTTTGCCTCGTTAATGCCTGTGACGTGCTCCGCTTCATATTCGAACTTGATGACGAGACCGAAAAGCGCATCGACCTGATCTGCAAGATGGATCTGATCGGCCGTTCCATAGCCGACGCGGTTCGGAAAACCATAGCCAACCCGCTGCTTCGGCGTTCGGCACTGACCAAGAAAATTCCGGCGGTCTCGCTGCGCCGGTTGCTGCTCAATCCGCATTTGCGCGTCGGCAACATTCCGGCCCTCTTTGCAGACCTTGCAAATGAGTACGGGCCCGTGTTCGAGGTTCGCCGGCCGTTTGCGAAACCGATGATCTTCCTCGCCGGGCCACAGACAAACCGCTGGGCGCATCGGCACGGGCGAACCTACCTGAGGTCCATGAATTATTTTTCCGACTTCGAGAAGGTCTACGGTGCGCACGGCGTATTGCCCTCCTTGGATGGCGCCGACCATTTCCGACTGCGCAAGGCTCTGTCGCCGGCCTATTCGCGCGCGAGGCTGGCGGGCCAGCTGGATCGGGTTTATCGCCATGGCCGGGAGTACATGGCCGATTGGACGGTCGGCGATCGCTTCCCGGCAACGCGCCTGTGCCGGCGCATGATCAACGCGCAGCTCTCGCCGCTCTTCATCAGCATCGATTCGCAGGATATTTTCGAGGATTTGATGACCTACAAGGAGCGCGCGCTCAACATCCATATTTTGAAGGTTTTGCCCAAATTCATGCTGAAAACTTTCAGCATGAAACGCCGGGCGAAATCCATCGACACGTTGATGGCGCGTGTCCAGGGCCTTCATACGCCGGCCCAGCGGGTCGGTTGTCCGCGGGTCCTCGCAGATGACCTGCTTAGCCTGCACGCGAGCGATCCGCAACTGGTGCCAGAGTCAAACCTGCGCTTCGCTCTGTCGGCGGCACTGATCGCCAGCGTTTATCTCGGCGATGCATTCACCTTTGCGCTTTACGCCATGGCGGCGGCGCCCGAACTCCACGAGAGAATTCGCAGCGAAGCAGACGCCCTGTTCGAGAACGGCGATCCGGATGGCGAGGCCTTTACCGCGTCTTCAATCGACGTCACCCACCGTTTTCTCAGGGAATGCCTGCGCATGTACCCGATCGTCCCGATGTCTCTGCGGGATGTGATGAATTCATGCATCGTCGAGGGCTACGAACTGCCGGTGGGGTCGCGGCTCTACATTGCCCAGACGGCCTCGCATTACATGGCGGATGTCTTCCCCGATCCTTTTTCGTTCGACATCGATCGCTATCTCCCTTCGCGCAACGAGCACCTCGGCCCCGGGTATGCGCCTTACGGGCTTGGTACGCACACGTGTCTCGGCAACCGCTGGATGGATCTGCAGCTGGCCGTTAACGTGCTGATGGTCGCGCATTACTTCACCCTCGAAGTATCCCCTGCAAACTATTCGCTGCGGTTCAGCCCGCTGCCGTCGATGAAGCCGAACAAAACGCTGAAGTTCCATATCGCGGAGCAGAGGCGCGAACTGCCCATCTGATGCGCCGGGGCCCATGGCTCCCATGCCTGTCAAGAACACACACTTAACTCTGGGCTGATTTCGTGCAATTTGCCCGGGCATGCAGATAGGCATGGGACAGGTTCCGTTGGAGACGATGGAATGGTTCAGGACGGCATGCAACGCCGGAGAGCTGTCGCCAGGACATTCCCACGCTGCGGCCGATCTTGCATACAGCCGATGAACGGAGGACGAATCGCCGTGTTCTGGCCGTTTTTCGCGTTTGCGGAACCGTCCACAGGGGGGTGCAGGCGCAGTGTTCGGCCCTTGGGTGAATCGTTCCGGAGGTTTGGCAGCTGTCCGTCGGCACCCGGGAATCGCCCGGATCCGTTGCCACCGCTCAGGGCCGGGTCAGGGCCGCGATGGCTTCGCTGCGGTTCAGCTGCAGCCGTCGCCGTGTTTCGGCGAGGCTCTCCGCCTCGCGGCGGTTGGCGAAGACCACCGCGAGCGCGATGTTGTTGAGGCTGGACCGGTTCGCCGGGTCGTGGCCCGTGCGGGTCAGGCAGGCGTCCTCGCCGAAGACGCAGTCTCGTTGCCGGTGGTTCATGTTCTCCACCGCCCAGTGACGGCGATGCAGCCGGAGCAGGTCCTCCGGCGACGCGGCTGCGGCATCAAGCGTGGTGATGACATGTGCGGTCTCGGTGTCGTCCTTCCCGCCATTGTCACCGTCCTTCTTCAGCGGCTCCCGGTAGCGGGTGACGCGGGCGTTCTGGCTAACGCCTGGGTCGTTGATCAGGCGCTCGTGCGGGCTCAGGACGCTGATGGAGCGCTGCTCCAGCGCCCGTGGGCCTTTTCGAGATCCTCCGCGAATCCGTTTCGACATTCGTCCGAATTTGCCGGGCGCAACACTCACTGAAGTTCACGCACGCTTGCGGCCATCTTCCTCCCTTCCACCTGGCCGCCTGACGGCGGCGGGGAGGACGGTTCCTCACTTCACGAACGATGGCCCTCCCGTCCTGCATTGACCACTGGCTGCTCTGGTGCGACTGAACGAACGTGCCACGGCGTTCCGGCAGCGGCGAATCCGACGGCACATTCCGGGAGCCTCGGGTCGAGGAACACGTGCGAAGCCGCCAGGAGACCGACCGGACGTCCCGTCGGCACTCCACTGGTTCGTTCCTATTCGACCCGCGTCCAGACTTGGTCCTTGCAGAAAAACAGCACGCAGCCAGAGACATTCAGTGTATTGTCGTCCTTCACTTCCAGTTTGGAACGGTAGGTCTGGCCGTCCTCGGGATTGTAGATCCGGCCCTTTGTCCACTTGCCGTCGCCGGTTTTTGTGAAACCCGACATCAGTTGAAGCCCGAGAAGAGGTCGTGTCCGCAACGCTACGTTCTTGTTCTTATCGTCGAGTTTCAGCGTGCCATCCGCATTGTGCGGCTCGGAGAACCAGACGATCTTGCCGCAGAGTTTCTTGCCACAGGGCCGAATCTCGATATGCGAATTGCCGGCCGAGGTCAGCCATACCCCCGTGGGGTCGGCGTTGCCGACGCCCGCGAAAAAAATTGTTGCCGCAAGCCCGGTGAGAATTGCCTTTAAAAGCCTCTTGATCATCTGTCCAACTCGCAGGAAACCCCGTCCTTCGGGGCGGGGAGGAATGCGATGTCGCGTGTTCCATGCATCGGCACCTTCTCCTTCTTCCGGAACGTGTCGAGGGCGTAGCCGTAACCGTCGCCGCGCTGGACGATACGGCAATGCCTGTGCGAGACGCCCTGGACGGGGCCGCCGGCGGTCTGGACGTTGAAGGATCCGGAGGCCCGCACCGCGACGCGCCCCACATGGACGCCCTGCCTCTTCCCCGTGGGCACGGTCGCGCGCACGATGTCACCCGTCCTGAAGCCCTTGACGGATTTCTTCGCCATCAGGTAGCCGACGGGAAACCCGAACCGGTTCACGCGCGTGCGCGCATGTGATCCCCGGCCCGTGGCCTTGATACCGAGCACGGGCTGATCCCAGCCCTTCAGCGCGGGCGTCTCCCCCACGCAGGCCGCGTCAAGGGCATGCGTCTTCGGGATCCCCAGCCGCGTCCGGTTGTACTTCGTCCGCCCGCCCGAGGAGCCGGAAACGGGCAGGCCCGTGCATCGCAGCCCTTCGAACAGGACGCGACGGGTGGCGTTGACCGCGGCGGCGTCATGAAGCGGTGCCCTGGCGTCCGCGAGAACCCGCCGCAGCCGTTCGGGTTGCCCGGACAGGAAGCCCTCCACCGGCCCCGCACCCTTGACCAGGTTGCAGGACGGACAGGCCAGCGTCAGGTTGGAGACCCGGTCGGACCCGCCCCAAGCCTTCGGGCGAATGTGATCAACCTGGAGCGGTGTCTCCGTTGCGTCGCAATACGCGCATCTGCGGTCCCATTTCTCCAGGAGATACTCCCGGACCTCGTCGCCGGCGAGGGTGCCCTGCTGGGACTCCACGCCCTCGATGTCAGGGCTCTCCAGCGCCTGCATGTCGAAGCGCACCGTCTCGCACCGGATCCCGGTCACGGGCGCGAGCCTCCCGAAACGTTCGGTCCAGGACAGCACGTTGTCCACCCGCGACTGCAGCGACGGCGCGAGCCTGCGTCCCGGGCGCCGGTTCAGGAACCGCTTCTTCCGATAGCGCAGGTTCGCCGAGCGCCGGCGTCTCCGGTAATTCGCCCGTTGCTCCATCGACTTCCGGATCCGCGCGCCCCTGTGCTCGATCTCGGCAAGGGACAGGACCTCGCCGTCGTCTTTCACCAGCGCCAGGCCGGTCCTCCTCGATCCCGGATCGATCTTGAGATCCAGGGGCTGCGTCTCTCCTCCGGTCCTGTCCCGGAGCCTGATGGTGAACGGATAGAGGCGGACCACGACGGCGCGCCCCGTCTTCAGAAAAATCCTCGCCCGCGCCGGATGACACGGCATCAGCGGGTCGCCCCGCCGGTCGAGAACGAAAACGCGGCTTACGCCGCACTGGGAGTCGCCGGAGCTTCTCCCGTGACGCCGGCCATGGCCGGGCTCCTCTCGCACATCTTGCACATCCGCGGTTGGATTCGTCCCGTTTCGTGCCTGACCCGGCGTGTCTGCTGACGAACCTTCCAGGGCCTGGCGCTGAGGAAGCACGCCAGGGTGGGTCTTGAACGCATGATGCAAGGTAGATCGGATGGAAGTCTCCTTTCTCGTGCTGGTCAGCATGGACTTTCAGGGCTTTCGCCCCTCAAGCCCCTCCCTTCAGGGAGGGGTCGCTGACTGTGCCGTAGCGAACTGCAGACTCCGGATGCCTGACGGCGACGGTCCACGCGAGCGTAAGCGAGCCTTTCCCGATTTTCAACACGCTGCTGAACGCGGCAGCTGGTTTCAACCTGCGAATTCGGGCCGGGGAAGGAAAGGCCGCTGGTTTCAGCTCAGGATTCTTCCACCGACTTATCAACCTTTCCGCGGCGTCCCGGTCGGATCCGTCCTTCCAATCAACGTTTTCCACGAATTGTTTGAAGGTCGGCATCACGCGGGTCCGAAACTCGGGATATCGGTCAAACAAGGCAACCAGGATCTGGCCGAGGACGGGCATGATGCGCGCCTCCAGGCGACTTTCCCTGACGCTGTCCCGCTTCATCCTGTGCCGCAAGGCGGTGCCAAGCTGGCATGACCTGGAAGGTCCCGAGGGAGCATTTTCGGCAACTTCGCGAAACAACGCGACGAGTTCGGCCTTGTTCAGGGCAACGTCCAGCAGCCCGGACTGGGACGCGGCATCGAGAATTGTGGCCATCTCCTGGACCCTGCGACGCTCGCGCGCTCTTTCCAGCGCAGCAGCGCTCATTTTCCCATTGTTCACCAACTGAACCCTTCCTGTACCCGTGAACAAAGTCCCGGGAACGGTTGACGACCCCTGTCGGACATTCTTTCCCCCAATGCCGTGACATTCCTGGCGACACGACGTCGGCCCTCGGCAGGGAGACCAGGCAATGACCTCGGAAGTACTGTGCCCGGGGTCATCAGAGCGCGCATTTCGTGGGCAGTGAAAAGGGGCCGCCGTAAGCCTGGATTGACCTCAGCGCCCGGTGTTTCCCGGGGAACCTGTTGCGTGCGCAACATCGAGTCGAGGAATTCCGAACGCGCAGCGACAAGTTCGTCGGGTTGCCTGACAGCACGTTCCGCTACGGCACCATGGAGAATTCGGACAATGTCGCTCTCGAAAGCACCCCAGGATCCGGGGGCCGCCGTGAACAGCCGCGCAGCGATTTCTTCGACCAGCGTCACACCGGAACCGGTTGCCGCCATGGCAAGCATCCGGGCTTCACCGACGGTCCGGCCGCATACCGGCCCCGCACGTCCCTCCGAGTGTCCGCGCATGACTTCGAATACGCGCGGGTCCGCGATTGCACGTTCAAACCAGTTGCCTTCGGGCCAGGCGACCTTTCCCGTCATTCCCAGGATCCGTGAATGGATGTCGATCTTGTTTCCGAAATTTCCCGGTGGGGCGAATTCCGTAAACGCGACCGCAAGGGCCAGCGTGCTTCGTGAATACTCGGCCGAGTCGAGGTCCGAACGATTCCTGAGTCCATGGTCGGACTGCGCGCGCATCGTATCCATGGCATCGATAACGCGCCGGTTTCCCTCTCCGCAAAAGCAGCTGACGAGACTTCGCCATTCCCCGGGACCATCCGAAGTCCGACCCGGTCTGCCGCCGCCGCCCGGTTCCGCCGTGTCAACGGGCACCAACCTTTCCCTGAGCGTCGCACCGAATTCCATCGCCGCTTCCATTGCCGCCAACCGGAGCCAGGTGTTCAGCGCCCGTTCATTGCCAAGACGTTTCACGACGCCGGCGTCATCCTGACGCGCGCCGACGGAATTCCCGGATTCCGTGCGCCGATCACCAATGGCCGGTTCAACTCCCTGCAGGAGACGCGGAGCAAGAGTTTGGAGACGTGGCTCCCATGCCTTGCGGCCAATTGACGCGAGATCCGCCATCGGATTCGTCCAGCCTGTCGTGTTGATCATTTTCGACAGGAAACTGGTCGGATCCTCGTCCTGAACGTGAATGTGGCTGGACGGACCACCGCACGACAATGCGTACCGGATCGACTGTCCCCGACTGGCGGGGCTGAACATGAGATGGCGAGAGCCCGGGAAACCTGCCGAATTCCCGATGGTGTCTGCAAAGGCATGATCGAGGACAACGCGATCCGCCTGCAATTGCATGAATCGCGGCCTGCAGTTTTCCGTCTCGTTTGCGCCGAACGGATCGAAATCCAGGAGAAGGTCCATTTCCCTGGCGGCGACAACTTCTGCCAGCACGTTGTCCCGGATCCCGATCCCCGGATCTGCCTTTACGACGCGAACCGGATCACCCCTGGCAAGCAGAATCAGCGATCCGTCAGCAAGCCTGGTCTCCGAGGCATCCGGCCGATCGCCTATCCTGTCCAGGATTTCCCGATTGACTGCTGCGGCCTGCGCACGTGTCGCGGCAAGGACGATTTTCCCCTGGCCGGATCCGCGATGAAATCATTGGCCGCATTCCGGATCAGGGCGTCCATCGACATGGCGCTACGTACCCGGGATTCGGAAGGGCCGATCTTGTCCAGGACCGATTCGATGGTTGCTTGCTCAGGGATGAATCGGCATTGGCCGTTCGTGCAGGCCGGTCGAGATCGGGAGACGGGTCCAAACAGGTTTCGTGCGGGAAACCTGTCAGTGAGCAAACGCCAGGGCGATCCCCGCCGATGCCCCGACAAGAGGAAGTTTCCGAACATCACCACGGCCGAGCGGTCCCTTTCCGCACGCCTGAGCAGGCTGGCCATGTCGATTGGCCCGACCGCTTCCGTGGCGTCAAGCCCGTAACAGTCTGCAGACACCAGGCCCTGAACATCTCCGGGCGCGCAAATCGTCGCATTGTCGGGGATCCGGCTGCGGATAACCTCGGCGCGGTCGTCATCGACGACCAAGGATACGTTCCGTGTCCCGAGTTCCGACAATCGTTGCACGAGGTTGCACGCCGTTTCGGTCTTGCCGGAGCGATCCGGGCCATCGACAATCGCAAGAGCTGAACAGGAAAGGATGTCGTTGACGGGTTCGTCCGGGAATCCCTTGCCCGAACCCCCGGGTTCCAGGCGCAGGCAATCCTGGAGCGTACGCTGGCGAATTCGATCGGCCGTAGAGACGATCGTCTCGTCCAGCCGCAACCGATCCAGGATGGACAGTAACGGATCCGAGAATTCCCGGGAACCCGGGACAAGCACCACGGTATCGTCGTGGTCGAGAACGCCATCGACGACTCCGAATGCTGTCCCGGTCACCGGAATGGCGGGCGAGTTCCGCGGAAAGTTCACTGGCGGTAACCGACCCCCGGGCCGAAACCATTCGGCGAAGAACCGAAACCGGGCTCGAGGATTGACTCCCGCCAGCCGGGTGCGTGCCAGGCCCGGTGACGCCGTTGTCCAAGTTGATCCGGCCAGATCGCGTTGACCCGGGCGGGGCAGGGGTCACGCCGCAAGAGCCAGCCTTCCAATCATCTGCCTGCACCCGGAGGCGGGGCTGCAGAGGACGTGCGCCTCGTTCGTTCTGGCCACGTGACCATGGAGGCCCCCGATTCGGGCAAACTGCAAGCTGCTCGATCGACGCAAAGCTCGACCGATCGATGTAGACATGGAGTTGGCTGCGATGTCGCGAAAACGCCGTCACCGCCATGTTGCGGTCGATGTGACCCGATGCGAGAAACAGCACCCGCTCCAGGACCTGGTTTCGCGCCCGCTTCGGGTCGAGCGCAAACCCTGGCGCGAGACAGGTCGCCGCGGGCCCGGAAAGTCCGACGGGCGATTCCGTGTCGTCGAAAAGAACCTCGACCGTCCCGGAATCCGCCTCGTTCGCCGCGACAACCGTTCCGAGCATTCCCGACCGAGCCCGAAGTTCGGGCTCGGAACTTCGCGTGACAACCCTGTCACCGCACCCGAAACCAATGCTTCCGTATTCGGCGGGTATCTGCCGGAATCCCCTGATCCATCCGGTACGGATTCCTTCCGCCCGAATTTCGCGGTTGAGCGCATCGACCAGGGGCTTTCCGGAACAATGGCAAGGGTTGGAGCGCAACCGGCCCAGTATTCCCGGGCAATCTCACCGCACGCGCTGCCGAAGTCCTCCGCGAATTCAATAGAATCCCGGGAATCGAGTTTCGCGAGCGCCTCACGTGGCCGGGCAGCCGCCATCAATCGCGAAACGCTTCCGGCCTCCCCGCCTTTCTGGTGGGAAAATGCGCCGGATGCGATTCCGCCAAGGGTTTCCCAGAGCATGCTGAACGCGGAGCGGGCCGGAATCGGTTCGCGCCGGGCGTAGTCGTCCATGAGAACGAGCTTGCCGGGAGCGCTTTGCATGAGTTCCAGGAGATCTCCCAGTTCCCAGGTTTCAAGAAGGCCGGCGTCATCGAGACAGGCAACGAACGGCGACGGCAGCAAATGCGGTTTTCGTCTCAGCCCGTAGATCAGCGCGGAAACTGTCCTTTCGATTGATGAGTTTCTTGCGGCGGGGAAAGTCGTCCCTTCGTAGGGAACAACCATGACAGCGCCGGCTCCTTCGGAACTGGCGCGCGACTGGATTTCCCGCTTGATCCGGTCCCGCTCTTCATCAGGGAATCCCGACAGAAGGACAAGACGGCCCGTGCTGGTGATTGACCGGACGGCCAGGGTGACCTGATCCGGCTCACCGCCGCTTTCCGATTGATCGGCCGGTTCCGGAATGTCGGTACGGTTGGATGGCGAATCCAAGTCAAGGAGGGACTGTGCCGCGGCAACCAACCTGTGTTCGACGGCAATCTGGTACCTGGATGCGAACACCGGATCCCGAGTCGCAGGTTCGCGCCCGACGGAAACGAGCGACGGGCTGTTCTCGACCCGTTGCATGTAGACATGAAAGTCGGTTTCCGACGGAAACCGGATCCATCTTTTTGCCTGTTCTGCAAGCGACTGGCGGTTCACAAGCCGTGTTGTCGTCCCCGCGAGTTTCACGAGTTCTTCGATATCGGAAAACATCAGGTCGGAGTTCGTTTCCAAGGCCGACTCGTTCCTTGCCAGGCGCTTCGTGTAAACCACGTGGTTTGACGGATCTGCCGGAGGTGGCCCGAGCTTGTTAACCGGGGCCAATCGAAGCCCGCGTTCGGCATACCTTCTCGGGTCCAGGCGTTTGGCTTCACCGGCAAGCGACAGGAACACGTTCGCGGTTTGCACGAACTCAAAGCGAAGATCCTTGTTCATTATCGCGAAATGCGCATACGGGCGCTTGCTTCCCCATCCGCCGGGAAGCGCAGGTCGTACGGTGTAGATGATGTGAGCATGCGGATTCCCCGGCTTGTCATGAACAACCAGGTCGAGCGAATACCCGCGTCGTGTCAACGACTTCCGGGCAAACGTGCTGGACAGGCTCACGTTTTCGTCGAGGGTCAACTCCAGGGGCAGCGCGATCATGAGTTCCAGCGCGCAGATCCTGGTCGGGCTAGGATTGTAGAATTCTTCGTGGATCTCGATGTCATTCCAGAGGCGTAGGGCGCCCTCGGGTGATGAAGGGTATTTCTCGTGGGCCCATTCGGCTGACGACGGTGGGATGACGAGTTCTTCGTGAACGACGTTGGAACTTGAGAACTTGTCACACCTCTCGCCGGTCAGGTCTCGGACAAAGACTGCCTTGCGGCAGTAGGCCGAAAGCCGGACAGCCGATTTTCCGTCTGAAAACCGCAGGGGACGACCGCGAAGGTTATCGCCATGTCCTGTCCAGCCCTTTGTGTGCACCCGAGAACGTGGTCATCGGTCCGTTCGACTTGATCCTGCCCAAGCTGACTGCCGTAGGGCTTGCCCCGGGTCTCCGAAGCCGCCGTTGCCGGGGACGGACTCGGCTCTCGCCCGCCCCGGATGGTTCGTTTGCCCGAACAGATGTCGTCCTGCCCACAACCTGCATCGCCCGCAAGGCATTGGAAGCTCAGAATCATTTTTACTGCGTCCGGGAATTTGAGAAGGTCGTTAACGGTGAGCAGGTCCGGGCTACCACCCTCTGCGATGCCTTCCCGGCGGGCGCGCAACTGGCTGCCGCGGCGCAGGCATTGAAGAAATCGCAATCCAACGCCGTGAACTCAAGCCGGGGGTCAATATGTCTCACGACGCGTTCATCGCGTCTCGTTCGAATAACTCCATGGATCATTTTCTGTCGCGCTACCCGTCCGGCCTGCATTCCCTGCGCAGCTTCTCGCGGGGTCCGCAATCTCGCTGGTTTTCGGAGCGCTACACCATTCCCGATCCGCGCCAATCGTCAGTTCAGGTTCCTCCTCACCTGCGCTCGCGATCCGCCCGCTCAATTGCGCCCAGTTCCAGTCAGACCAGTGTAATGTGGGAAGAAACGTCCCGAGCCGGACGAAACAGCGCGAGAAATTCACGCCGAGGCAATTTGAAGAACTACAGGCCGGAAGCGTGGAAGCCGCGGACGTCCGGGGGAGAGCGTCCCCGCCGTTCCCAATCGCCGGCACGAGGATGGCATC
This sequence comes from Paracoccaceae bacterium, assembly GCA_963664045.2. Lineage (GTDB taxonomy): Bacteria > Pseudomonadota > Alphaproteobacteria > Rhodobacterales > Rhodobacteraceae > JAPPHA01. The sequence goes on from CAXXGT010000015.1 coordinate 290,802, forward strand.
ATGAGCACTGCAATCGCATTTCCCAGCAACACCGCAACCATGTTCCTGACTCACTTCTTCGGCAACGGCCTCGTGGACGAACGCTACGTGGTCGAGCATTTCAATGCCCACGCCGACGGCGACATCCGCTCCTGGCCCGGCGAGGCGCCCGCGGCGGGGAAGGGACGGCACAGGGCAAAGCGCGTGACCGCCACCCTGAGAAGGCCGTGAAGGAACTGCGCCCGGCGCGAACCGAAATCAGGAAGTGGCCCTTGTAGCGCCGCCTGGGCGTTATCAAGGTCGGTGGGTGCGTCGTGCAACGAGGTACCGCACGGGACGTCCGGCCCAACCCAGTGAACGTGTATACGACGGATTTCGTGGAGCACGTGGATCCGATCTGATCAGGGTTTAGGGCGCGGGATCCGGTTGGCCTGGTCATGAGGCCCCCGCTGTTACCGTTGACAAAGATGGGGACGTGCAGGAAACCATGGAAGAGTTCGGGCGTTCGGGTGAATCGACCGTGAGCATGGTGAGAAGTAGCAAACCGATTGGCGAGGTCGCGACAGATCGAATTCTGGCCAAGCACGTCGGTCCAGGAAGTCGGGCGGATTTCGCCCCTGTTCGAAGACTGGTCGGCACCAGGAAAGGTCAAGATGGGCAAATATAATCGATTGATGGATCGGATCGCTAATGGTGACCGGATCCTGATTGACGGCGCGACGGGAACTGAGATCGAAAGGCGAGGGGTTCCACAACTTGACAATGCCTGGAACGGCGGCGGCGCATCGAGCCATCCGGAAATCTTGTGCGGAGTGCACGAGGATTACATTCGTGAAGGAGCGGAAATCGTCATTTCAAACACCTTTGCAACGCATCGGCATGCGTTGCGCGATGCCGGTATGGAACATCGGTTCGAGTTTCTGAATCGTCGCGGGGTGGAACTTGCGATCGAAGCGCGGGAACGCGTGCGCGCGCCAGAAGTCCTTGTCGCGGGAGGCATCTCTTACTGGTCCTGGTCGGGAAACTGGCTGGAGCCGAAGGACTTGGCGGCAGGCACGGAAGAACAGGCATTCATCATGGCGCGGGCTGGTGCCGATCTTCTTATGCTGGAGATGATGGTCGACGTGGATTGCATGCTGGTTACGCTTGAAGCGGCCCAGGCGAGCGGATTGTCTGTATGGGTCGGGCTGTCGTGCGCTCCGGACGAGTCCGGAAATATGGCGCTGTTGCGCGGCGGCGCGTTGGCGGATGCGCTGGATGTGCTCAAAGAAAGAAACGTTCCGGTTGTGAGCATAATGCACACGGAAGTGGAGGACATCGATCCGTGCCTCGATGTCGTCGAAAACCATTGGCCGGGACCGGTCGGTGTTTACGCACATTCTGCCCAGTGGGAAGGTCAAATCTGCATTTTCGACGATACGATAACACCCGCCGAATACGCGGTCCGTGCGAAGGCCTGGCTTGGACGTGGTGTACAGATCATTGGCGGTTGCTGCGGATTGGGCGTTGAACACATCCAGGCATTGAAACGAATTCTGTAGATTGGACCATCGGGCCGCCTGTTCATCAAGGTGTCAAACTCACTTTGGTGACTGTGCGTGCTCCGACTGGCTCGCGTTGTGGCCCTTGAGGCATGTTGCGTGATCCGGGTTCGATTTCGGGCTGTTTCGGATTGATGCCAGGATTCCGCGGACCTCGTCTTACCGGGCTGGAAATTACGAGTTGTAGCCCTGTGAGAATACTGGGCGCGTTGCAGACAAAATATCGGTTACACGCGAAGTGAACTTGGCCATGACCGGTTGTGCCGGTATTCAATCGTGAGTTCTCAGCGGGTCGTGCGGTGCAACGGGCAGTCGTTCGGTTTCACGAGTGGAATCGATTGTTTCCCGGCAAGCAATCGTGCAACTGCCAATCCGAATCCGCGGGGCAACCCGGGCGGAGCTTCGGCAACGGAAGATCTACGGGGCACTTGGTTTTGAGCACGGGCCCGGGAAGGCGCTGAGAATGGTTGCCTGACTGGCCGGTGATAGCATGTCCGGGCACGGGCCGTAGTGCCATAACTGCCGTTTCAGTCGGCATAAGCAACTGAAAAACAATCAACTTTTTTGCGCGTTAAACTTCGGTTAAAGATTTACCAGTTTCAGAGGTCGAGGTTCGGCAGGAGCTTGCATGTTTTTGACAGGACATGCCGTGTTTCGCGGTGACTCGTCGCCAAAACCGGAAAACTCCTGAAACAAACACCTGTTTGCCACGGTGAACAAAAGATAGCGCCACTGGGTTTGCAAGATGGCGCCGCGTGAAATGAAAGGTGGTCGCGGCCGCGAGAAACAGGGGCTGGAGGAGAGGCGATGAAGGTCCCGGGAGTTTCCCCAGTTCGCCGCTGGCTGCCGTTCGTCGCGGCCGCCTGGGTGTTCAATCTCGGTGCCAGGGCTGGCCCCGCAAACGGCCAGCCGTACGGGTCAATCATGAATGCTGAGCGGGCAGAGGTACCTGCTTAATTCCAACCAGCCACGTCGTTGGAGTAGCACATTCATCGCGAACACGCTTCTTCTGGAGCACATTCGCGCCGAGTCCGGACATGCAGGCTCAGACGGAATGAAGGGCCGGCGATCCTGTCAGCCAGTTCGTGGCTCACGATGCCAGTATTGAATTTATGGCAGTGTGTAGTGAAACAACCGATTGGAGAAATACTGAAGAAACAGCTATGTCTTTAAGGGTGTTGAGATTGGTCCGCGTGAAAAACTCCGGGGCCATTGCCCCGGGTGAAGCGTGGGCCTGTCGGACGCAGGTTTCCGGATCAGGGAACTACGTCGCGCACTGGATGTTTGCCAAACAGTCCTAACCGCGAAAACCGAGTCGAGGCAGCCGCGAATGGGGCGATCAAGCAAATAACGACTCCACTGGGGGACATTCCATGTCCCCGGCCATGCGTCCTGGTTGCTGCCCGGTCGCCTGTGGCTTTCAGATTTCTTGAATCAAGGAGAGAGATCATGACAAGAATACTGCTCTCAGTCGTTGCGGTAATGACAGCTGCCAGCATGGCCGTTGCCGACTGCCCGCCGGTGACGGTCGCTGACCCCATGGGCGTTCCGTCCGGGAAGTATCCGCAGCAATACGAGCTTTCCGAATTCGAATCCCTGGCCGGCTGCACGCTGTCCTTAAGTGAAAACCCGGACATCGCGGAACTCAACAGCCGCATCCGCGGCAACCCGGACTTGCCGCCACTGGCAGAGCGGCTGCCGGAAGAACCGCTGGTTTTGGCGCCCTATCATTCGATCGGGAAATACGGTGGCACGTTCAACGGCATGTCAAATGCCACATCATCCGGAACCCATGACTTCATAACACTCCGGCATGTGAACTTTGTTCGCCTGGCGGATGACCTTGTGACGGTCGTGCCCAACATCGCCAAGGATTATGAGTGGAATGATGATTTCACGCAGCTGACGTTTTTCCTGCGCAAGGGCCACAGGTGGTCGGATGGCGCACCATTCACGGCCGACGACGTGAAATTCTGGTACGACAACATTGCGCTCGATTCAAAAATCATTCTGAATCCCACTGACTACACGCTGGTCGCGGGTGAGCGCATGACCGTGGATGTGATCGACCCGCAAACGGTCAGGTTCAATCTGCCGGCCCCGAAGCCGGGTCTCTTGGTGCACTTTGCGACGTCGTGGGCGCAGGCCTTCCTGCCGAAGCACTTCCTCGGCCGCTATCATCCGGACCTCAATCCTGACGCGGACAAGCTCGCCCAGGAAGCCGGCTTTGAGAACGGGCTCGCGGTGATTGAGGCCTATTTCGGGAATAATGACTGGACCGACACGCCGTCGGCGCTGCTCAGCGCCTCCGACAGGGTCGCGAACCTCCCGGCGGACGTATATCCGACGCTCGAATCCCATATCATCGTCTCGGAAACAGTCGACGGGCGTCAACTGGTGGCGAACCCATATTTCCACATGGTGGACACGGCGGGCAATCAGCTGCCCTACATCAACGAACAGGGCGAGGTTTACGTCTCCGACAACGAGGTCCGAATCCTGAAACTGGTGAACGGCGAGGCCGACTACAAGATGCAGGGTGTGAGCCTGCCATCGGCGCCGCTGCTCCTCGAGAACCGGGAAGCCGGCGACTACCAGGTCGACTTGGCTCCGGCGCCGCATATGGTGGCAATCGGCTTCAACGTGACATCGGACGACCTGGAAAAGCGCCAGGTTTTCGGAGACCTGCGTTTTCGACAGGCCATGTCAATTGCAATCGATCGGGATGCAATAAACGAAACGGCGTATTTTGGGCTGGGCGAACCGAGCCAGTATACCGGGATTAGTCCGTTGCCCCCGTTTATCGACGAAAAGTGGAAGTCCCATTATGCCGAGTATGATCCGGACCGGGCCGCCGCGCTGCTTGATGAGGTCGGTTTGGTCGACGCGGACGGCGACGGATTCCGCGAACTTCCGAATGGCGACACACTTGTCCTCAACATACAGTTCAGCACGCAGGAAATGCCGGCGCAGGTTGTCGAGCTCATCAGCCTGAACTGGTCGGAGGCGGGCGTGCGGACGACCATCAAGGAAATCTCCACGGACGAATATCGATCGGCACAAACGGCCGGCCTGCTCGATGTCGCGGTGTGGGCAAAGGGCCGTTTGCTCCTGGGTCACCTCGGCACCAACGATTACTGGGTGCCGCCGTTCGCGGACTACTACGGTCTTCGGGTCGGATTGCAATGGGCTGGATGGATCCAAACAGATGGCGCCAGTGGTGTCGAACCTCCGGGCTACGTTTACGATTTGATCAAGGACATCGACACGTTTCAGTCAGTTGCGATTGGATCCGAGGAATTCGAAGCGGCGGCCAATCGCCTGGTGGCAAACATGGTCTCCAACCTGCTCCACATTGGCACGGTCTTGTCACCGAGCCCGATCTACCACCGCAACGCCTTGAAGAATTTCAAGGCCTTCTCGGTGGTTGGCTCACCGGGGACGAACTATCCGTGGCGGGCAAACCAGTGGTATTTGGACGAGGGCAATTGACCCGATAACCAATTGGCAGGGGCGCCTGGAATTCGGGCGCCCTTGCAATAAGGATTCGTCACGAAATAACCAATACATTGTCAGGGTTCGGAAGCAAGGTGTAGTTCCAGTCGCCCAGGACTTTCCCACGCTGTGGGATTTCGGGCGATTCGGGTTACGTTTGCCCGGGTTACGTTGATTCTGCCGTGGTTTTCTCCGACTTTCGCGGGGAAAGCGATGCTTGTGCACAAGGTTCCGGCCGAAATATGCCAAGTGCGCACTTTTTCACATAGCCTGCCAGGATGAACCGTTAGGGCTGGCTCCGGAATCCACGGCCAAGGCCGATCAAATGACGCGACGACGGCATCGTCGATTTGAGTGAACACGCCTGCCGACGGCTCGACTGGTGCTGACGTTCTGGTTTCCGGTGCGTGCCTGCCGGGGTTACGCGAACAACCGGGGGCGTGGTGGTGATCGAGCGACACCCGGCGCTTCGTCCGTGATCCGCAATGGCCGACGTTTGCTGTCAGGGAGAGAGGATCGCGTCGAAGGCGTCTTCGCGCTTGAGTGCGAAGTGCCGGGTTGCGGAGGCGAAGTTGTCGAAGGTAGTCTTGTGGATGATGAGCGCGATGGCAATGTTGGTGCACAGCGCGTTGTTCTCGGGGGCGAAGCCTGTGCGTGCGAGGCAGGCGTCCTCGTCGAAGGTCCTGTCCCTGACATGGTGGTTGGCTTCGACCGTCGCATCCCGCTTCACGCGTTCGTGCGGACGTACGAGGCGGACCACAACATCGGCAAGGGTAAAGTCGTCAGGCGACTCGGTGAAGACAGGTCTGTCATCCGCGCGGTGGCCCATGCCGCCATCAATAATCGAAGCGACGACAAAAAGTCAGAAGAAATTGCAACTACCGCTGATAACTGATCAAATCAGCAGCAAAACCTAGCGTGGGATGGCCCTGGGATGCTGCGACCATGCCCTTGATGCAAAAGCAAGTATTGATAGAATTACGACACATGCATCATCAATACTCAACATTTTATCGATTCGGGGAAAGGACGATGTTCTCTCTCCGGAAGAGCGATTGCGACACGGTGGTCGGGATCCTGGCCTCAGCCATGCGGCGCGAAATTCTCCTGATGTGGTTCGAATTCGAGAAGCTGGGCCTCATGCGGTTGCTGGAGCGTGGTGGCGTGATACGGGAGCGGCCGTGATCGCGGCCCAGCACCAGATGTCGCGCGCGGACGCAGCGGTGCAGACTGGCCACGACGGCACTCCGCACTGCAATGGGACGAGGCCTGCCGGCTATTTTCAGCGACGCTGCTCAACGCCTCGGATTCGCCCCGGTTGGTCGAAATGGCGAGCCGGATCTGCGACCAGTCACGCCGGTTCCGACTGGAGCTACTTCGAGAAGGGCGTATTGATTCTTGGCCCGTGCCGCACGGCACGAGGCTCTGAAATCCGCAGGCGTCGCGCGAGACGAAGACGCGGTCCTGCAATTGCTTGAGGACGACATACGGGCAGACCTGACCTGACTACCCAAGGGAGAAAACAATGGTACACATGAACAGACGACAGTTGCTCGCGATGACGGGGGCGGCGGCGGCCTCGGGCCTTGCCGCGCCGGCGCTGGCCAGCAACCGCGCGATCAAGGTTGGTGCGTTGCGCTTCACCTCGCACTCTGGCAGCTTCGTCGCATTCGAACGAGGCTATTTTGCCGATGCTGGACTCGACGTGGAGTTCGAGTTTTTCCAGGCCGCACAGCCCATGGCTGTGGCGATCGCCAGCGGTGACTTGGACTATGCTGTAACAGCGATCACCGGCGGCCTGGTTAACCTCGCGGACAAGGGCGCGATCAAGGTGATCGGCGGCGCATTGTCCGAGGAGGACGGCATTGACGGCACGAAGATCATCGTTTCGGTCGCGGCGTTCGAAGCCGGTGTGAAAGAACCGAAGGATCTCGACGGGAAGAGGTTCGCCGTAACGCAGTCCGGTTCGTCCTTTCATTACATGGGATCGAAGATAGCCGCGGCCGAGGGGATCGAGCTGCAGTTCATACCACTTCAGAAGGTCGGCGCGATCGTCGGCGCGATCAAGTCTGGACAGGTTGACGCCTGGTCGATCGTGCCCCACATCGCCAAACCGCTCGCGGGTTCGGGTGCCGTGCACATCATTGGCAGCGTGGCCGATTACATCCCGAACTACCAGGTGACTACAGTCTTCACCTCGACGGAAAACGCAACGAACGAGAGGGGGATGACCGAGAGCTTCCTCGCCGGGTTCTCGAAGGGCGTGGACGACTATACGGCGGCCATGATCGACGGGACGGCCGATCAGGACGCGATGGTCGATCTGATCCACAAGTATGTCTACACCGACCGCCCGCGCGAAAAGGCGGCGCCGTCGATCATCAACGGATCCATGCGGCTCAACAAGGGTGCAGCGCTGAACATAGCCTCGGTCCAGGATCAGCTGAGCTGGTTCCAGTCCGAAGAGCTGGTGGACGCCGACATCACGATCGATCAGCTGATCGATCCCTCTTACGTCGAGATCATCGGTTCCTGAGGTCATACATGGCGGGGTGGCCTCAGTGCCGCCCTGCCGTCAGTCCGAGAGAGCGACATGGAGATTCGACTGGATGGCATCAGCCATTCCTACGACGACACGGAAATACTGCGCGGCATCGACATGGACGTCCCCTCGGGCAGGATCGTGTGCCTGATCGGTCCGTCAGGATGCGGCAAATCGACACTCCTGCGCTTCATCGGCGGGCTTGAACGGCCGACACAGGGGCGGGTCCTTCAATTCGGCACGCCGCCCGAGGGATGCCTCAATCCGTTGACGTTCGTGTTCCAGGATTTCGCGCTTCTGCCTTGGCGCAGTGTTCGCGGGAACATCTCGCTCGTGCTCGAAGACCACAAGATCGGTAGCGCCGAGGTCGAGCGTATCATTGCTGATGTGCTGGCGCGCACCAAGCTTTCGGAATTCGCGTGGGCTCTGCCCAGGCAGCTTTCTGGTGGCATGAAGCAGCGTGTGGCGATCGCCCGGGCCTTGGCCGTCAACCCGGTCGTCATGCTGATGGATGAACCGCTTTCCGCGTTGGACAGCCAGACGCGGGCGCTTCTGATGGATGACCTGATCACGCTTTGGGAGCGTCAGCCGTTCACGGCGGTCTACGTCACCCACAACCTGACCGAGGCCGTTCGGTTAGGTCACAGGATCGTGGTTCTGTCGCGTCGCCCGGGCTCGATCCGCGAAATCGTGGAAATTGACAAACCTTTGTCGGAGCGCGGTTACGCCGACGCGGAGCTGGAACGCATCCAGAAATATTTGTGGGGCTTGATGCGCGACGATGTGCGCGCGGCCGACAAGGAGCTTCTCGGTGTCTGACAGCACACTGCCGTACGGATCGGCACAACTTGAGGTTCGCTTTCGCGGAGGAGGATTTTCGCCGATCCCGTACCGCTGGATGGGCGTACTCGTCTTTTTCATCTTGATCGTCTTCATCGAATGGGGGACACGGACTGGCTTCATCTCGGCCCTGACGCTGCCACGCCCGACGGACGTTTTGGCGACATTCGGTGAGCTTTGGGATTCGGGCCTGCTGTTCCGGCATTTGGGCCTGTCGCTCAGCCGCCTTTTCGTGGGCGCGGCACTGGGCGCGAGCGTTGGCATCGGCGTGGGTATCCTGATCGGCCTCTTTTCCTACATCCGTGGAGGGTTGGGGCCGCTCGTCGCTGCCATCTTCCCGATCCCCAAGATCGCGCTTCTGCCGCTCTTCGTCATCTGGTTCGGCATCGGCGAGGGATCCAAATACGCGCTGATCGCCCTCGGGACCTTCACGCCCACCGTCGTCGCCACCTATGGCGCGGTCGACAACGTGGACCGGTCCTTGATCCGCATGGGCCAGAGCTTTGGCCTATCATGGCTCTCGATAGTGCGAAAGATCGTGCTGCCGGGGGCCATGCCCGGGATCCTCTCGGGCCTGCGCATTAGCCTGGCGATCGCAATCATCCTTCTGGTCGCGGCCGAAATGCTGGGTGCGCAATACGGGATCGGCGCCTATATCCTCGAATCCGGATCCCTTTACGACCTCGAACGGCTCTTTGCCGGGGTCGTGATCCTGTCGCTTCTGGGCGTCCTGACTTCGGGCGCCATCGCGCTTGTCGAGCGGCGCCTGCTGGACTGGCGCGTTTGAGCCGCCGACCCGAATGCGACTTTGACGTCGTCATCGCAGGCCGCTGAGCCAGGGGCGTGGGATCGGCATCGCGGGTGCCGCGCCAAAAGGCCCGACGGTTGTGCTGGTCGAAATGTACGGCATTTTGGCCTAAACGGACCGCAGCTGAATATATGACATCGTGAAGAACACACGGCGAACAGACCGCGTGTTTTGCGACTCTGTGAGGCGGGATCATCACGGACTGCTCACGGACCCTGATCGGCCATGCCATGCTTTGTGGCCTTGCCTTTCGCCTTGCACAGGTTCCGCGCGAGGTCCCCAACTCGCGGACGATCCTGGTCGGTGACCGGCCTCCTGCAATGCGATCCCTGATTGCATCCATATCGATCTTCGGCAGTCGGTCGCGATAGATGCCCGACCGCCTGGCCGCGAAAATTCCATCAGCCTGACTCTTGCAGCACGGGTTGGTCTCGATCTCGGCAAAGACGCCGGGCATGTCGAAAAACGCCCTGCCGGCAGCGGTCGACGTATCCACGGGCTGTTCAGTCGCAACGGGACGGGCGCCCCTCTCCTTGAGCTTCTCGATTATGACCTGAAGGTCTCGCAGTGAACGTGCCCAGCGGTCGATCCGCGTGTTGACCAGTGTCTCGTCCGGATGGGTGAAGTCGAGGCTGGTCCCGAGATCGGGACGGCTCTCAAGATTGGCACTGCTGGCGGTTTCGGTCTTGAAAATGATGCATCCCGCGGCCTCGAGCGCGGTGACCTGGGCATCGGGGTCCAGGTCGACAGGTGAAACCCTGGCATAGCTATACGGGCACTGAACTGTTCACTCTGGCTATGTCTCCAACGCGCTTTATACACGATGTCGGAATCGACCCTAATGAACATCGGATCGCGGCGATTCGGCACCATTCGACCTGCCATCATGGGTGCACCCGATATCATGGTTAGTGTTGGCTGAAACGCCGAAACCAAGCCGTTTTGAACGAAGCCGCGTTTGGCGCGACCTTGCCTCTGGGAGAAAGCTGATTCAGGGTTTTCAGCCTTGTCGGTTGATCCCGTTTGATGTGGGGCATTCTCCGGGGCTGCATATCCCGACCAGTGTGCCCGGTCCGTCTTCTGTCGAAGTATCGGATCCGGAGACGGCGTCGTTTCGCGCCGTTTTTGTCGGTTCGGCGAGACGGGCACGAGCGGGCCTGCGACGGTCCTGAGGGCGCTGGATTTGCCGCTTGCTGTCTGTCGCCGAGCATGTTTCCCACCTCGAACTGTCTCAGTCAGACGGACCAGCTCGTGTGCCCTTCCGTGTTTTCGTTCAGCAGGCTGTCGAGGCGCGCAGCAATTCGGGACTCGACCCGACGCTTTGCCGCGACCAGCGCATCGGCACAGAGCCTCTCGATGGTCGATATGCCAGGCAGAAATATCTGCCTGCGACGGCGCTCCTCCACGCAACACCGTACAAGATCTTCGCTTGAATGGGCCGCTTCGGCCTGCTTTGCCAGCCAGGACTTTATCCGGCGCGTGCGTTTGCACGAGAATATCCGGTAACCGTAGATCCTGCGCGAGGCCACCAGGTGTTCCTGACGGGTTTGACGCCGTGCGGCATAGGTAAGCAGAGCGTCGCCCGTGATGCCCGATTAGACGCCAATGAGCCTGGGAACCTCCTCGGGGATGACCTTACCGGACCCCAGAATGCGCACCGGGTAGCGCAAGACGCAGAGCTTTGACGCGAAACCCAGCTGGTTTTCCTGACGTCTGCGCGCCCGGATATGTTCGATATCATCGTCCGCCAGCATGAAATGGTGCAAGGGGGGGGTGGGATTTCTCGTCAATCGGCATGTCAAGAAAGGGCAGCGCGCTGGCGCGCCATCAGAATCCTGCATCCTGGCGTGGGAGATCGTCCTTGTTGGGGTATAGTCTGTTCGGTACAGATCCCGGCTCATGTAAATCAATGACCTGCGAGGCAGAAATCCGAGGAGGTTCAATTGGGACGGGGGGAGGCCATCGATGCCAGGGTTTCCACCGCGGACCAGTCCTGTGAACGCCAGGTCGCGGAATTGACGTCTTTCGCCGAGCGACGCGGCTGTGACGTGACAGGGACATCCGCCAATCGTGCCGCACGCAAAAGAATATTGGATCTCGCGCAGACGCGACGGATCCGTGCCGTCCATGTCTCCGAGCTTTCCCGATGGGGGCCATCGACACGGTATCTGCTCGCCATACTGCACAGGTTGGCGGGATGGAAAGTCTCGGTCGTCGCAACGAACGGCATGACCTTCGGACCCGATACGCCACATGGCCGGATGATGGCCACAATGCTGGCGGGGATTGCTCAATTCGAGCGCGACCTGATCAGCGAGCGCGTGGAATCGGGGCTGGCCGCGGCGAAGGCGCGGGGGAAGAAGCGCGGCCATCAACCAGGATGGCGGCCAAATTCAGACAAGTTCGCGCCGCATGTCCTTCGGGCCGTCAGTGAAGGACGAAGTAACCGCTGGATCGCCCGTGACCTCGGGTTCAGCAAGAATTCCGTCCTCGACATCGTAAGACGGCGCTGGCGAGCCGGAAACATGTGCATTCTCGCAGCGCTCAGCTCCAATTTCGCGGACAGTCGACCGTGAATGCGACGAGAAGCATAGACCAAATGCTCGGAGTGCCGTTTCGCCCCGTACCAGAATCGACCCCACTGCCGGGGAAGCACCTGGGGAAGGGACCCGGCGATCCGCCCGGCATCGCCGTAATCCCGGCAATTTCCCACGGGAGCCGAGCATGACCGGCTCGATCACTCTGCCGTTTTGGGTCTTTGCCGTGGTCAGTGTTCTGGCGTTTTGGGCACTGCTGGACCGGATCCTGATGCCCGGGGCGCGCTGGTTCCTGCGCCGCCGTCTCAACCGCATGATCGAAGAGGTCAACGTGCGGCTGGAACTGCAGATCCCGGCGTTCCAGCAGACCCGTCGCCGCGTGCTCATCGACCGGCTCAGGCACGATCCGCAGATAATGGAAGCGATCGAGGCCGAGGCCGAGGCCGCCGGCACGCCGCGTGAAGTGTTGAGCCGGCAGGTTCATCGCTACGCCCGCGAGATCGTGCCGTCCTTCAACGCCTGGGCATATTTCCGCGTCGGTTATTACGTCGCGCGGCGCACGGTACAGCTCCTTTACCGCGTGCGGTTGGGATTTTCCGACGATGATGCGCTTGCCCGCATCGAACCCGGCGCCAGTGTCGTCTTCGTGATGAACCACCGCAGCAACATGGACTATGTGATGGTCGCCTACTTGGCGGCGCATCGCTCGGCGCTGAGCTACGCCGTCGGCGAGTGGGCGCAGGTCTGGCCGATCAGGACACTCGTGCGTTCGCTTGGCGCCTACTTCGTTCGCCGCGGCTCCGGCAGCCGTCTCTACCGTCAGGTGCTTGCGCGCTACGTGCAGGCGGCCACCGCCGGCGGCGTGGTGCAGGCTGTCTATCCCGAAGGCGGCCTTAGCAGGGACGGCCGTCTGCGCAAGCCCAAGGTCGGCCTGATCGGCTACATGGTCTCCTCCTTTGATCCGGAGGGCGCTCGCGATGTCGTCTTTGTGCCGGTGGGGATCAACTACGACCGCGTGCTCGAGGATCGCATGCTGGTGCGCTCGCCTGTCCCCGGCGAACCCGGGCGCGGCAGGCTGCGGGTGGTGGTCACCGCGCTCCGCTTCGTCGCCCACAACGTGAGCCTCATTATCCGCCGGCGCTGGTACCGTTTCGGTTACGCCTGCGTGAACTTCGCCACGCCGATCTCCATGCGCGAATATACGAAAGACCGCGAGATCGACTTTCGTACCCTGGGACCGGAAGCCCGCAACGCAGCTGTGGAGCGGCTCGGCGGCGAACTGTTGCAAGCAGTTGCGGCAGCGGTCCCGGTGTTGCCCGTGTCTCTGGTGGCGTCGGTGTTCGTCGATGCGGAGAGCGAGGCGCTCGATCTGCTGGAGATCAAGAGGCGGACACAGACGCTGATTGACAGGCTGGAGCAGCGGGGCGCCTATGTGCACATGCCGCGGACCGATCGCGACTACGCCGTCACCGTGGGCACACGCATGCTGGCACTCCGGCACTTTGTGACAGAGTCGGAGGGGCTATACCGCGCGAATGAAAGTGAGCGGGACATGTTGCGCTACTATGCCAACGCCATCGAGCACTTCCTGCGAGATGCGTCCGATGGCTGAGCGGAGAGCAGTCACATATCCTTGTTCGGATAGATCAGAATCCGGCTGGCACTCCGGGTCCGGCAAATCCTGTCACAGGTGCAGCGCGCCCGGCTGGCGCATTTACGAATGGGCACGATCTCCGCGATCGAGTCCACGAAAACAAACCCGCGGGCCCCGACAGTGGAATCGCTCGCTCTCGTCCCTCAGTTTGATTCGACGTTCCGCGTCCGCAGTCCCGTGGAAGGCGGGACTTCCTCCTGATTGTTGGATCTACCGACGCCGCCGGAGTTCCGTCCGTCGCAGTGTTTGGCAACCCATTGTTGTTTCTCACACTAAGTCACCGGGCAGCGCGGTAGCTTTCCCGGATTAAGCCGACTTCGGATTTCCTGGAAATCGGGCAACTGCTCGCCCCCCTTTTTTGACCATTGGTTTTCTTGCCTGATTGCGTTCGGGTCGAGCGTTCGCCCTCTTGCCGTGGCGCCTTGCGCGGTTCTCGCTGCCGACCTCTTGGCCCGTCGAGGATTTTCGCTTGACATCACAGAGCGGACGCTCCATGGTTGGTCCCGGAAGGATTGTTCCGGGGAGGCCGTTTCGATGGGGGCATGGTTCGGGTCAAAGGCGACGACGGGGCTCTGCCAGGCCATCGTGAGCCTCATGCCGCCTCATTCCGCATATCTGGAAACGCACTTGGGGGGCGGTGCGATCATGAAGCGCAAGCCTCCTGCGCTGCGCAACATCGGCATCGATCTCAACGCCCGGTCCATCAGGACGTTCAGCTGCGACCACGAGGTGGAGCTGGTTCACGGCTGCGCCCACCGCTTCCTGTCCGACTTCGACTTCGAGGGTCGCGAGCTGGTCTACAGCGACCCGCCCTACGTGCAGTCGACGCGCAGGTCGGGGCGCCGCTACCGCTTCGACTACACGGACGCCGACCATGTCGAACTCCTCGGCATCCTGAAGTCGCTGCCCTGCCAGGTGATGATCTCCGGCTATCCCTCCCGTCTCTACGGCGAACATCTGGCCGGCTGGCACGCGCTCGAGGTCCAGGTCAACAACCAGTCCTGCGTCGTCACCGAGAAGCTGTGGTTCAACTTCGAGCCGGGCCGCCCGCACTGGCACAGCTGTGCGGGCAGGAACTTCACCGACCGCCAGCGCATCAAGCGCAACGCCGAAAGCTGGGCGCGGCGCTACCGCGCGATGCCCCCGGGCGAGCGGCTCGCGGTGCTGGCGGCAGTGCTGGCGGTGGAGGCCGGGTGATGGCGACGGTGAACCCGGCATCGCTGCGCGAGGAGTTCGAGGCGGCAAAGGCCCGCATCGCCGCGCTGCGAAAGGACGGCAAGGTGTCCGAAGAGGTCGATGCCGTGATCGGCGTCCTGTTCACCCTGCTGGGCATCCTGATCACCGTCCTGCTGGAAAAGACGACCCGAAAGACCAGCAGGAACTCCGGCCTGCCGCCGTCGCAGACCGAGAAGGACGAGACCGCACGGCACACATACGTGAAGACCGACTTTTCCTGAACCAGGCGTCTTCACGCCGACAACCCCAACTCTTTCCGCTGAGTTCAATCGCAACATAGAGCGTCGTATCCTCCAGAATGACCGGAGTTGCGATATCGTCATGTGATGGCATTTGAAGATCTCCTAAAGAGGGGAACATATGCAGAACATAAAGCCAGTTCTGTGCGCCTCGTAGGATCTTTGTGCAGAGGAACCCAAAATCTGAACGCCGGGCTGAGCGCGTCAGACGGGCTCGGCGGTGGCGATGCGCAGCTTCCCGCAGGTGGCCGAGCGCGGCTGTCGGATGACGATGTCGATATCGCGGCCGAGCGCGGTGAGCAGGCGGAACAGGCGCTCCAGGGAATACTCGCGGAAGTCGCCCCTGAGGAGCCGCGACACGTCAGGCTGGGACAGGCCGAGCAGGCGCCCGGCCTCGGTTTGGGTGATGCCGCGCTGGCGCACGATGGCGTCGATGCGGCTGACCAGCTCCGCCTTGAGCAGGTGGGCGTCGGCGTCGGGGTGTCCGAGGTCGGCGAAGACGTTGTCGCTGCCGCGTTCGACGGTCGATTCGGATGTGGTCATGGTTCTACCCTCCGCCATGCGTGTTCCGGTAATGCTGCTCAGCTACCCTCAACCGGCGCCGGACCAGGTCAAGCTCCTGCTTCGGTGTGGCGATGCCGCGCCTGGCCTTCTTCTGGAAGGCGTGCAGGACATAGACCGCGGTCTCGAACCGGACCGTGTACACCCCCCTGAAGGTGTCGCCGTCGTGACGTGCCACCACCTCCAGGACGCCGGAGCCGAAGCCTTTGAGCGGTTTGGCGTCGCGGTGCCGGAGACCAGCCTGGGCCTGGCAGATCGCAAAACCCATACGGTCCTGAACGGGATCGGGGACCGTTTCAGATCCGACTTGCTCGAACCGACCCATTGGACTGGCTTCAACATGGTGCTGTTCAATCCGGACTATAGGGGTTTCACCATATCCCGGCAAGGCGGTCCCTGTCGACGCGCGGCCGCAGGGTCGGCTGCGCAGCCGAAGCGGCGGCTCAGTACGCGGAGCGGTCGCCGGCGTCTCGGCGCACATGGACTTCGCCGCAATCGGATAATCTTTTGAAATCTTCTGATCCCGTCAAATTGCGGACCAACAACCGCTGACCAGATCAGCTCAGGCACAAGCGAAATGAAAAGCCCTGCCAGGATGTTCTCTCTCGTGCTGTTCAAGGGTAATTGCCGGTGCATTTCGGGCTGAAGGGGTGTTGTTTCTCACACTAAGTCACCGGGCAGCGCGGTAGCTTTCCCGGATTAGGCCGACACCGGATGTCCTGGAAATCGGAATAACCCGGGGAACCTCTCGCCCCCCTTCTTTCCCAATCAGAGTTTTTTTCGGCAATTGGTTCCAGGCAGGCTGATCGCTGTCTGCCCGCGCGGATTGCCCTCCGCCGGGCCGTGGGCGGTCGAGTCCCTGCGGAGCTTCCACCTCTAGGAGCATGCCGATTGGAGGCACCGCATCGGGAAAGCAACGTTTGTTGGCCGCATCCTCGGCCGAAGGACATGCGCTCGTCGGCGGTTCCCATGAATCAATCTCTTCGCCATGGTCGAATTCAATGAATGTGCAGGACCCGGCGGCACCTTGGTGCATCACCCAGCGGCCGTGCTTCTTCCCGCCCACAAAGGATCCTTCGAAAACCGATCCGTCGGCTTGACGCCTTACCCAGTGGCCGTGCCTCTTCCCATCCACAACAGGGCCTTCTGTGACCGATCCGTCAGCCTTGCGCCATACCCAGTGACCCTGCATTTCCCCATCAACAAAAGAGCCTTTCATGACAAATCCGTCGGCCGCGCGCGATACCCAGTGGCCATGCCTCTTCCCGTCCACGTAAGGGCCTTCGGCGACATCTCCGTCAGCGCTGTGACTGACCCACTGGCCGTGCCGCTTTCCGTTCGCGGCCGTACCGGTTTGCTCCAGGGAACCACTGTCCGACGTCCAGGTCAGCGTTCCTTCCCCGACAATGACGGCTCCGGCGCATTGTCCGGACCAAACCACGGCCTGTCCGGGAACGTGACGGGAATCCCAAACGTGACAATCGGGTTTGTCGGCGAGCTCTTTCCAGCATTCTGCGCCTTTGGTGACGAACGAGCACTTCGGTTCGAGCACTGTCCCGGTTTCAGCAGCTTCGTCAAGCGAACCGGCACTGGCGCATGTGAGGAATCCGAGAGAGAGCAAGGCGACAGCACCGAACCGCGTCAAGAAACCGTGTCCATCGGCGTCAAGCCTTTCCGGTGTGGTTCGCCTCAACGCTCCCCAATCAGTGCCTTCGTCCATACCCTGTCATGCCTCATCGCCTACACCTTCGGAAAAACACGAATACAGTGTCAATCGTCGCCTTTCCGTAACCCAGTCTTGTTCAATAAGCCGGCGAACGGCAACCCATGAAGTCTTGATCCCCTTCCCCCTCGCTGATTGATCCTGCTGTTCCGATAGGCGGTCATTTGGCAGCGTCAGCGGGTGCGGAGGCCTCGGAACGCTGCGCAAGCCGCAGCTCAAGAACACTGCGATTTTCGCGATCTGCGGGCGCGGGTTCTTCGCGAGCCAAGACTCGATCTCGGATTACAAGACCTGCCGGAAATGCTGGTCCTCGGTAAGGATGTGGACCGCGAAGGCCTCAAGGACAATCCGGACGTGCGCCTCAACTCTGTAGCGCAAATGACCCACAGGCGTCGGCTCACTGGCGCCCCACGCTTGATTAATCGACAGCATCAGTTGCAAGTTTCTCTTGGACACCCCGGATCCTGCTGAACGGGATCCTCTGGATGTTTCGCTCCGGAGCCCCGTGGCGAACCTCACGGAGCGCTCCGTGTACTGCCCCGGATTCTTCACTTCCAGGTATAACCAGTTAATCCGATGGAAAAAGTCGGCGTATGGGAAAACCTGATGGATGCGATCAAGGAGTGCCGTCCTGCAGGCGCTCACTCCGGACCGGGCGGAACGAAAAGAGCAGCTGGATGCGACAAGGGCGGATCCGAAAGCCAAAATGGTCGATGAGATCATTTCCGCACTCATACCTCACCGCTAGACGGACAATGCCGTGGCCAAATGCATCGACCATTGCACTGCCAACAGAGCGCAGATTCACTCCGACAGTTATCTGCAACGGAGCCTGCGATGCGGATCCGGTGTGGTTGAAAATGCCTGCCGGCCGATCGAGGGGCTGCGGATGAAACAGCCCGGGAGTAACTGGAGCGTCAAGGACGCCAG
Organism: Paracoccaceae bacterium; assembly: GCA_963664045.2. GTDB lineage: Bacteria > Pseudomonadota > Alphaproteobacteria > Rhodobacterales > Rhodobacteraceae > JAPPHA01. The sequence goes on from CAXXGT010000015.1 coordinate 308,887, forward strand.
CGTCATACTCGCCAACAATTGCTGCTGCAAGAATCGGAGGCGGGTCGACGTCTTCCGCTGGAAAGCACAGGTGGCCGTGGCCGCCTGAACAATTCCCATTCCACCCACTAGAACTCTTGCCGTTAACCCGTGTCATGGTCTAGCAATTGGTACGGACAGAGGAGAACAGCATGCTCTCCTTTCGCTCACTCCATTCTTTTTTGGCGGTCTCCGCCTGCCGGATGCCGTTGCCGCCCCGCCTTGCTGCGACGCTAATGATCGCCGCGGCGGCGTACCTGGTTCCGCTGCCGGACGAGGCGGCGGCGCGGGTTGTCGTCGTGATCGACCGCCAGGACATGGAGATGTCGGGTGCCGCAAACCTCTCGGAACTGCTGTTGAGCCGGTTCGGCTTCAACAGCTTCGGCCTGTCCGGGGCGCGGTCGGGGACCGGTGCGGCAATCTATCTCGTCAACGGTCGCCCGATATCGGGGCTGTACCTCTCGATGATCCCCCTCTCGGCCGTGGAACGCGTCGAAATCCTGGACGAAGGTCCGGTCCGGCAAAGCGCGTACGGCATCGGCAGCACGGTCAATATCGTGCTCAGGAAGGATATCGGGGGCCTCGAGGTCTCCGCCGGGGCTGGACTGCCCAGCCAGAAGGGCATGGACTCGCGCAATGTGAGTGCCCTTTGGAACGGCGCACTGGGAGGCGGCAATCTGAGTGTCGGCTTCATGCGTTTCGGGCGTGACGAACTTCGTGCCAGGGATCGGGACTTCAGTCGCACCATGTACACGCCGGATGGATCCTACACAGATACAGAGGGCGTCTCCGACCACGGCAATACGGTCATTCTTCCTGGGGTTGATGACGGTGGCCGGTTTGGCCTCGGCGACTGCGAAGAGCCCACATACACGGGCATCCTGTCGCATCCTGCCGGCGAGGTTTGCGGCTTCCCCGCCGCCGACACCTATTGGCTCAGGAGCCAGGTATCGCGCGAAAGCCTGCAAATCGCAGCGGACCAGCCGCTTGACAACGACGCGGGTGTCTATGTTGAGGCCCGCGTTTCGCAAGGAAAGACCTTCAGTGTCAGCGCCCCCAATCTCGACAGGTTTAGTATTGATCTGGATGACCTGACGAACCCGGTCAGGCAGAGGCTGCTGGATGCAGTCATCAATCTGCCGCAGGGTTACAGTTTCCCCACCGACGGCACCGTCACGCTGCTCCATCGTTTCGTCGGGCACGGCAACCGGGAATGGACCACGGACCTGGAAGAATACGAGCTCACCCTCGGCGTTCAGGGAAAGCTGGACGATGCCCTCAGCTACGACATGCATGTCGAGTACTACAGGGACCGGGAAGTCGAAACCGGCATCAACCTGGCGAGTTTGAGCCTGATCACTGCTGCCATCAACGACGGTACCTACGATTTCGTGAACCCGCTCTCCCAGGCGCCTGAGCACCTGAAGGCGATCCGCGACACGACTCTTCGCTCGAGCCACGATGAGGAGAACGAGTACCTTCGGGCAAAAGCCACGCTGGAGGGACGGACATTCACGATGGCGGGCGGTGCGGCCCGCTGGACCGTCGGCGTCGAGGTCGAGAATTGGAATCATCGGAGCATCTTTGACTTCCGGGATTCCCGGGACCGATCTTACGAAAACGCCGACGTGATCGGGTACGGAGGGTCATCGCTTGTCGCCGGCCGCTCGCGCTGGTCCGCGTTGGCGGAATCGACCTTGCCGATTCTCGACGGCTGGGACCTGACCCTTGGCGCGCGCCGCGACGACTACGACGATGTCGGGGAGGCGGTCTCGCTCCTCGCCGCCAACCGCTACCGGCTGAACGAAAACCTGGCGATCCGGGCTTCCTGGAGCAGGGCCGGCCGCCCGCCAAGCATGTTTGCTTTGAATTCGCCCGAGGCTCAGTACTTCGTTCCTGTCTGCGACCCGCTCCTTCTGGACGGGGACGGCGATCCGCACTGCAGCGTTGAACACCTGGTAACCGCCGGGAACCCGGACCTTGGGCCCGACAAACAGGAGCGACTCAGCATCGGCGCCACGACGACCTTCGGCGGCTTCACCTTCGCGGCGGACTGGTTTTCGGTCAACAACACCGACCTCCCCGCCATTGCGAACTGGCAGGTTGTCGTCGACCGGGCCGCCGCGGGGAACCCGCTGCCCGGCACGTCGGTGGAGCGTGACACCGAAGGCGACAACAGCATCGAACTGATCATCGACCCGATCGGGCCGTTCGGGGAATCCAGGACCCGGGGAATCTCGTTGCACGCGGGCGTCGACTGGGAGACCGACTGGGCGGATTTCGCTCTCGATGTCCACGCCACGCGCACGATGGATTACAAGTACTTTGTGCTGGGCGAGGAGGACCCTGGAGGCTATGTGCGCGACCGCGCCCACGCAGTGCTGGAGGCGCGCCGGGGTAACATCACCGCGAAATGGAACGCCTACGCGCGCTCCGGCTACCTGAACAGCAGGGAGACCGCCCGCTTCAAGAGGTGGTACGGGCACGACATGGCGGTCCAGTGGCGCGACGTGCTGGGTATCGGTCTGGACCTCACTGGCGGCGTCCTCAATATCTCAAACCGCGGTGCGACCCTCGATCCCAGCGATCAAGACGGCCCGGACAGGACGCTCGATTCCGACCGTGGACGGACCTTCTTCCTCAACGCAAAGATGACTTGGTAAGGCTGCACCGGGCCGCAGGAGAGATTTGGGGTCTGTTGATTATCGGGTCGCCGCGATCCCGTACGCCACGAGGTGAATTGCCGCCGCAATGTTCTCGTCCGTCTTGCCGTGGTGCACGGCAATCCCCGCGGAACTTCCTGATCCTGCCGAAGAATCGCTCGAAAAGAATGCGGGTCTTGCAGGTTTCGAGATCAAGCGGCCGCGGCGACTTCCAGTCGGATTGACGGTATCTCCACCTGTGCACCGGCCATCTCGATCAGGCCGAGGACAGCGTTGGTGATGCGGGAATTGTCACCGGTCACCGTTTCCCTCGCACTAGACAGTGGTTTGAATCCTTTTCACGATGCCAAATCCTGCTAAAGGAAACTTACGTGGAATTGGCGACCGGTTTCGGCAAGATGAGTTTCGGCCACCGGAAACAGCCCGGAAAGCGCCTCTGAGGGTCCTAGTCCTCATTTCCCGTCGATTGCCGCAATTGCCCGGACCCGGTAGGCTTCGTTTTCGAAGCATGACGGAGGGACCGATGAGATGCAGCCTGCCTGCCGCCTTGGCGCTGGCAATCACCGTTCCGGCTGCGCTAGCGCAGACGCCGGGCTGCGGCGACTGGAACACATCCGCATTCTTCGCAGAAGCGACGCCTGCCGAAGCCGAACGCTGCCTGGCGCAAGGACATGGCGCAGACGATTTCAATGAGGCTGGCGTCAGCCCCCTGCATTTTGCAGCGGCGTACAACGGCAATCCCGCAGTTATCAAACTCCTACTCGAGGCAGGGGCCGACCCGGACGTACGCGACAATGATGGCTGGACCCCGCTGCATTGGGCGGCACTACACAACGGCAATCCCGCGGTATCGGGGTTGTTGCTTGATCTGGGGGCCGGACTGGAGGCGCGGGATGATGAAGGCTGGACACCGCTACATTTTGCAGCGAATTATGGCAATCTAGCGGTCATGGAATTCCTGCTTGCGAGTGGCGCCAATCTTGAGGTTCAAGCGTACGGTCTGACGCCGTTGCACCTGGCAGTACGCAACGCCGATCCTGCGGTTACGGGGCTTCTACTTGATCGCGGAGTGGGCTTGGAGGCGCGCGACAATGATGGCTGGACCCCGCTGCATTTTGCGACGGTTAGCGAGAATCCGGCGGTGGTGGAGCTTCTGCTCGATGCTGCAGCGGACCCGAATGCCAGAAATGAAGATGGATGGACCCCGCTTCACTTTGCAGCGGCGCTGAACGGCGATCCAGCTGTTCTCGAGCTCCTGCTCGACCGCAGAGGCGACCCTAAGGCGAGGACTGCCGACGGCGAGACGGCGTGGGATCTCATCCGGAGAAACCGTGCACTGACGGGCACGGATGCCTACCTGCACCTCCGCGACCTGTTGTCGGACTAAGGTTTGTTCCCGGCCCTCGATCAGTTGTTGAGTTGATTCCAGGCCTTCGCCCGCCGTTCAGTGCAAATTTGTAACATAAGGAAATCTGCAACCTCAGTCCGCCGCGCAGAGACCCTGGCCACGTCTTCGGGCAGCCTTTCGGTTGCGCTGGACATTATGGACTGACCTGTCCTGGCCATGAGGTCGTGGGTTATGCTCGTGGTCAGGCGGATGACTTCGCTCGTTAACAGAGCGCACATCGAGGAGTTCGGATCGATCAATAATGTCCAGTTTGGCAGGAAGCGCTTCGGCCTGCCTGGCTCGGCGGTCAGACAAAAGCCAGTTCCTCGTCGGTGCGAATCTCCTGAAGAAGCCGCTTCAGCGACCCGGTTGAGAGTGGTACGAAACTCAGTCCGATTTCGGCAGGAATCTCCAGGAGGTAACTGCTGATGAGCCAGGATGAGTCGTGGATGCATTGGACACCGGGCTCCGGATACCACCTGAATCTGACGGTTGATTTTTTCAGGACTTCGCAGCCGCGAATCAGCCTGACAAATGCCTGCGCGGGCTCGTTAATTTTCCACATGGCGGCGAACTCGCTGGCCGACACCTTGATTGCGTCGGATATTCCGGTTGATCTCTCGCCGATGTTGTTTGCGGCGAGCTTTGGAAGAGCGGCAACGAGGACGTAACGGGCATCGGCATCAAGTGAGCGATACGCGAGCGAGTAAGAAATCTCTGCGGCCTTGTTCGTTATCGGCGGAAATGGCTGGCTGTTTTCCGTGACGAGTTTTGAGGTCCCGTCGAGCATTGTAACTCCCTCCTTAAAAACACGGGCGGCTGTGTAACGCGCTTTGGAGGTCACGAGGAACTTCGGAACTGTAAAAATACGGGAAATGAAGTCCATTTCGCCAAACGACAATCCAGGGGTTCAAACCCGAACCCACGTGGTCGTCCGAAAAACTCAACAACCTTGTTCCTGTCGTGGTCCTCTGGAACGCGCATCACGCCGAAGCCCGTCTTGTTGAAATTAACATCTTCCCCGCCCTGAAGGGCGAGGATTTCCAGGAGGACTAGGCCACTTGGACAGTTCGCGCTTCATCACCTGCCCGACGGCTCGGCTCCACGCCCGGAGTGTTCCCCCGGTTGAGAATGTTGACCGCTGCGTTGCGGTCGGCATTGTCCCGGTGCCCGCACGCGGTGCAGACGAAGACAGCTTGGCTTTCGCGGCTCCGTCCGTCCACGGTCCCGCAGGACGCGCAGGTCTGGGAGGTGTACGACGGGTCGACCTTCACGAACCGTGCCGCCTTGTAGGCAAGCATGGTCTGGATCCGGTGCCAACCGACGTTCAGGATTGCGCGGTTCAACCCGCGCTTTTGGGCAACGTTCCGGCCCGGTTCATCGACCGTGCCTCGTGCGGAAGCCGTCATGTTCTTCGTGCGCAGTCTCTCGACCACAACGCCACCGTAGCGGCGGGTAATGTCCGTGGTGGCCTCGTGCGCCCAGTGCTTGCGCGCCCGCGCCTGACGGGCCTTGAGCCCGGCGGCCCACTTCTGTGCCTTGACCCACCGGCGCGACCCGCGCCTGCGGCGGCTGGCAATTCCCTGGGCCATCCGGATCAGGCGCTCGTGGCGATCGACCTCCTGCGGCAACATGTACGGCGTACCGTCGGACAGCATCAGCGGGACGGCCACGCCACGGTCGACGCCGACGGTCATTCCGTTGTCAGGCAGTGCGACATCGCGCATGCAGCCGATGCTGATCTGCCAGCCGAGAGCCGTGCGGGTGACACGCGCCTCGCGGATGCTGCCCTCGATGGCGCGGTTGTAGCGCAGCTTGACCCAGCCGATCTTCGGCAGCTTCACACGCGCCCAGCGCCTGCTCAGCTTTTCAACGCGGATTTCGCGGCCGGCAAAGCCGAACGCTTCGTTCACGCCCTTTCTCTTTGGCCTGGGATAGCCGCCAAGACCCTTCCACGCCCGGCGGTAGGCCTCGTCGAGCGCCTTCAGCGTGCGTTGCATCGGTGTCACGTGAACGGCACGGACAAAGTCGAACTCGGCGCGCAGCGCGGTCAGTTCACGCGCCTGTGTCACGTAGTTGAGGTTGTTGCCTGTTCTGGCCTGGTAGTTCCGCCAATGGTTGCGGCGTTGCTCGAGCGCAAGGTTCCAGACGAGGCGGCAGACGCCGGCGAACTGCGCCATCATGTCTTCCTGCTCTTGCGTGGGGCGGAGCGCGTATGTGTAGCCGCGGAAAATCATATCAAATACATACACTGGATAAGCCGATGTCAAGCAACAAGCAAGGAATCGCACTTTCCTCCCCGGCCTGAACGCCGAGGTTTCCAGCGCGAAAAGTTGATGACTCAACCGAGTAGCGGAACAAAAAGAGAACATCAATAAAGAATCTGGGGATTTACACGATATTTTGGTCAATTTTGCGTCTACAGGCCAGGAATCGAGTTTAAGAATGAGTTGACGGCGCCAGCCTGAAACTCCAAGTGCCCCGTGGAATGGCGCGTCATCCTTGTGGGTGCGAATCCGGCGCAAAGAGAATTTTCTTTTCGGTTGAAAGCATCCAAGGCGTTTTCGGAGGTCACGAAATTGATCGAAGCACCTTGGTGCCATCTCTCCGACTCCATGCGAGAGAGAAGGTTCCTGAATCAGGTTGATCCCTCCCGAAATTGCCTAATCCTGGATCAATCCGTTTAACCGATGTGTTCTGCAAGAGGTTTGGACATGGGAACATTCGCTGCAATCGATTTCGAGACCGCCGATCACGGGCGCGACAGCGCCTGCTCGGTTGGGGTTGCGCTCGTCGAAAATGGTCGCATCACCGAAACCTATCATCGGCTGATACGGCCGCCTCGGAAGGAATTCGTCTTTACCTACATCCATGGTTTGACCTGGAGCGATGTTCGAAACAGCCCGACTTTTCTACAAATGTGGCCCGAATTGCGGGATTTCATTGACGTGGCAGACTTCCTTGTCGCGCACAATGCACCCTTTGACAAAGGAGTTCTGCGGGCTTGCTGCGAAGCCGCGGGGGTTGCCCCTCCGATGCATGACTTTCGGTGTACCGTGCGCATGGCTCGCGCCAAGTGGAACCTGGCGCCGGCGACCCTCCCAGCTGTCTGCGGGCATCTGGGGATCCCATTGAATCACCATGATGCGTTATCCGATGCAAAGGCTTGCGCAAAGATAGCCATTGAGGCGCTCAGGTAAGGGGCGCCTGGACCCATTCTCCCGTTCCGCTGCACCGGTCGTGTCCGCCAGTGTCGACGTAAGGGCCCTCCGTCCCCTTGTAAACGGACGAGTTTCAGGGGCTCGATCAACGGCCTCATGGACCTTGATCAGGCGACGCGGTCAGAACTCTGGATTCCAAAACCGGAAAAGGGTTCGAAGCAATCTTTCCTCGTCGCGTTTGCCCCGCAACCGGATCGACGCCGGATGAATGCGGTCGATCCGAAACACATGAAATTCAAATGGATGACACGATGAACAATTCGCAAAAGCCACCGTATTGATGTCGGCCAAATTCCAGGGCCTGACTTCTCATTCGAACGAGAATTGACATTGAATTCCTGAAGACGTAGGCAGATCCCGAACCTCACCGGTCAGATCGGCGTAATGTGGGAAGAGTCGTCCCAAACCGAGCGAAATAACCTAGGGAGTTCGCGCCAAGCAAAATCGAAACACAAAAAACACCATTTGTTTATTAAATTGATATAAAAATATCGAAATCGACACGCACAATTTACACAAATCCTCCTATAGTTTCGAGGGAAGCTGCCGCTCGTTTGCGCCGGCGAAGCGGAGGTCTTTGTACCTACCGTGGGCCTGCGGCCGCCGGGTTGATTGTGGAGGGTGCGTTTGCCGATTTCAATAATCATTCCGACAAAGAACAGGCCCGGAAGTCTTGTTGCTGCTGTGAAGTCGGCACGGGCGGCACTCCCCACAGGTGGAGAAATCATTGTTGTCGATGACGGAAGCAAGACCCCGGCAGGCGAGGCTCTTGCCGGTCACATCGGGGCGGAAACCACGGTCATCGACAACCTTGGACAGTGGGGGCCATCCGCTGCCAGGAATGCCGGGTTGAGGCAGACCATTCAGCCGATCGTTCTGTTCCTGGACGACGACGATCTGCTGATCTCCAACTACTGCAGACGCGTGCTGCGCATCGCGCGCGATCATCCGGACGTGACCTACGGATGGACGTCCTATATCCAGAAGAGGACCGGGTGCCATGACAGGCAATTGCCGCGCCCGAAGCACATTGTCCGCACGGGGAAGCTCGAATCAACCATCCCGCTCAGACACAAGTTTGCACGGACAACCGGCCTGTGGGCAAGGCGGGGCGTACTTTTCAGGCTTGGCGGGTTTAACGAGGCCATGCGGTTCGGCGAGGATGGCGAGTTGTGCATCCGGCTTGTCACGACCGGCAACATGTGGCTCGACGCCGAGCCTGGATTCATTGCGGATGATACGGACGCCAAAGAGTGGGAGCATGTGCCGCAGGACAGTCGTCAGCAAGCGTTCGGCCGGTTCAGGTACTTGCTGGACAAACATGACGATCTTCTCGAGGAATACGATCCGTGGCTTGAACGCGCCTACAGACGGCGGATGTGGAAGCATTGGCTCAAGATGCAGGTTCGCGGACTGTTCGACCGATTGCAAAGAGGAACAAGAGAAAACAACCAGACAATGGAAATTCAAAGCATTCGGGGGAGTTCATGGGCGAAACGAAAACGTTGACGGCAAAGTTGACCTGACTGCGAAGGCTCTGCGGTATGCATTCAGAGAAGCCGTGGGAGGAGCCGCCGATCCCCTGAAAACGGAAGTCGAGGCTCTCCGAACCAAAGTGGCATGGCATGGGCGAACAACCGAACACCTGGGCCAACTGCATCAACGAAAACGTGCAATTTCGGCATTCCGAGCAAGAGAGAGAGATCGGAAAACCCGTCAAAGACCGGCAACGGGCCACATGACCACCAAATTCCGTGATCCGTGGAGCGGGTGACCAGCTTCGAAAAAGCGTGACAAGAAATTCTAGGTACATGTCAATCCACGCGACCACATGGCGACCAATCTGCGCGACAGAAGTGATTCAGGCATGGTGCAGGTGTTTTTCAGGACCTTGTAATCATGTGATTTTTTGCGCCCGGTTTGACAATCAGCCTTGATTTCGCGAAAAATCCACCTGCAAGGCGCAGATTTTCCTCGTGTCGGCGATTCCGGTTGCGTGCCAGGTTCAGGGTGATTAGCGCGTTATGACTTCGTGCAGTGGATTTGTCGCGGCCTCATGTGCAGGCGCATCGTCCGAACGACTGAGCGATGGACAAGTACCGTGAAACAAGCGCAATGGGCCAAAGCGGAAATAAAGAATACAGGAAGTTGCACTTCCCGACACATCTGCGTCAGTTGAAAGCATTGTTACAGGTCGGGAAAAGTAACCGTCATTGGCCGTCTCATGGGTAAGGCCCAATGGCCATACTGTAGTTCTGAATGACCGATTTCGCTAACGGTCAGTCACGTTCCGGCGTGGAGGTTCGCCGGGAAACTGCCGGGTTCGTCCTGCCCGAGCCCGCCGAAACCCTCGATCTCACGATGGACGACGGAGCACCGATACGCGTCGTGCGTCACGGCAACCCGGCCGGGCCGCGTGTCGTGCTGAGCCACGGAAACGGCTTTGCGAGCGATTCCTACTTCCCGTTCTGGCGGCTGATGCTGGAGCGGTTCGACCTGGCCCTCTTCGATTTTCGCAACTGCGGGCGCAACCCGTTCCACGCGTCCTCGCCGCACAACTATTCCCGTTTCGTGCGCGACTACGCGGAGGTGCATGGAGCAATAGTGGCAGAAATGGGCGAGAAGACCACGATCGGAGTCTTCCATTCGTTGTCCGCGATCACAGCCCTGCTCGCGACCTGCGACGGTACCCGGCACTGGGATGCGCTGTTACTGTTCGATCCGCCGGTGGTTCCGCCGGAAGGCAGCCAACTGCGAGACCCGTTCATGACCGCGGCAGAGATGCTGCGCGACGCCGCCCGGGCCCGCCAGAACCGGTTCCGGAATCCCGGGGAGCTGGCCGACGTATTCTGCTACCTGAACCGGTTCCGTCGCCTGCGGAAAGGGGTGGCGGAACTCAACGCACGCTCGGTCCTGCGCTTCGATCCAGCTTGCGAAGATTGGCAGCTCTGTTGCCCAGGCCAAGTCGAGGCCAACCTCTACACAGAGGCTGCCGAGCTGCCGATCTGGCGGAAACCCGGACCGCATGCGCGCCCGCTCATGATTGTCGGCTCGGACCCTGAGCCGGAGGACGCGTGGAAGACCGCGGCATGTTGCAGGCTGTTCTGCGAGACATTCGACATCGACTATGCTGTCGTGCCCGATACCAGTCACCTCCTGCAGCTTGAGGAGCCGGAACAGTGCTTCGCTCTGTTCAGTGGCTTCCTCGCCGACAACGGGATCGGCGAATGACTGGGCCTCGTGCGATGGGCAATGGCCCGGTTGGCATTGACCTCACCAACCAGTGAGATTGATTTCGGGCAGTCGGGTGATGTCAAGGCATCTCGTGGGATCAGCGGGGATCCGTGTCCGTGTGAAGCCATGGGGCCTTCGGCGCCGGACGGACGGCAGACACGAAGATGGAATGCGGAGATGACTGCTTCGAGTCGGCAGTTGGTGCAGATCTGGGCGGCCGCGGCCGGGGCAGTGCTTGAGTCCATTTGTTTGGACCTCCGGAATATGTGACCTCTTTCGTCGAGAGACAGAGGAACGACAGCAACGACAAGGCACAAGAAAGATCGGGGCCTGCCCGAAGAACCCCGAGTTGCTGCATGAGCTGGTCCGCCAGCAGCGCCGCGCCTGCAACCTCGCCATCGCCTGCTTCATGGAGGTCGATCGCGGCCTCGTGGAGCCGAAGGGCCCGGATCTCGAGCGGACCGCTCTCCGCGCAACGATCCGCGACTTCGTGCGTTCGGAGGTTGAGGAGCGCGGCGGCGCGTTCCGCTCCGCCGACTGCGACGAGGCGCTCGACGCGGCGTTCAGGACCCGGGACGCCGTGATCCGGCGCCGGAAGGAAGGCGAAGGTTGCGGCTTTTCCTTTCGCGGCATCGGGGACATGCGGCAGCGCATTGCCGTCCGGAAGCTCTCGGCCGGCTTCGTCGCGCGGAACGTCGACCTTGCAGAACCCATGCCCGACGAGGCGTGGGGGAAGCTGACGACCATCGTGCTTGAGCGGGGGCAGTGGTTCATCTGCGCTCGGATGCACATTGTCACTGTGGGGCAGGACGAAATCCAGCTCCGCTCCATCGTGTCCCCTGACCCCGGTGTGCGGACCTTCGTGACCGCATGCTCGATGAACAACGCCGCCAGCCACGGTGACGGCTTCCATGCCGACAAGGTGTTTCCGCTCCTGCTCGAACTCGACCGCCTGGTCGGACAGCGCGCGAAGGCAAGGCACGGGGACCGGAAGCGCCACTTCGAGAAGCGCATCGACAGGCTTGCCGTCCGTCTCCGCAACCTGGTCGACGACCTGCACCGGCGGCTTGCCTGCGATCTCGTCCAGGCCTTCGAGGTGATCCTCCTTCCATCCTTCGAGACCAGGGACATGAGCGCCAGGTCGGAGCGGAAGATCAGGACGAAGACCGTGCGCGCGATGCCGGGCCTGGCGCATGACCGCTTTCAGCGGAAGCCGGCGTGGATGTGCCGGAAGTACGGCAAGAGGCGCGTCATGGCCAACGAGGCCGACACCAGCAGGACGCGCGTGTGGGACGGCTTCGTGAACCAGCGCCTTGACGGCGCGAAAACGGTCCCGGACGGCACGATCATCGTTGAGCGGGACATGAACGGTGCGCACGGCATCATGCTGCGCGCGCTCTACGGCAACTTGGGCCGTTTCCAGGCGGCGGGCGCGAATGTCGCGCTCGTCGCGGAATAAATCAAGTGTTTGCTGCATGATCTTCAATCTGGTTCCGGAGGATCATCTGCCATGATGAGAAACGATCCATTCCAGACACTGCTCGCCCTGCAGGCGTCGCTCGACATGGCGCGTACCGGCAATTGGTTGGGTGTAACCGGCAGCAGCGCCTCGGCGCCTATCCGCCGATCAAAATCTTAGACCAGATCAGGACAAGTACGACTTCCTGTCGGCGGTCGAGCTGCCGGGTATCGATCGTTCCAAACTCGACCTCGAAGTCAAGGAAATCGCGATCCTGCTGCGGGGGCTCAAGACCGTTGACTACGGCCCGGACGCCAGTCTGCGTCGCCTGGAGCGCCTTCACGGCGAGTTCGACCGCACTATCGAGGTGCCGATCGAAATCGACGCATGCCAGGTCAAGGCGAAATACCGCGAAGGTGTGCTCGCGATCCGTCTGCCCAAGGCCGAGGCCACAGGGACGCGCACGGTGGCGATGACTGAAGCGCCGCCAACGTGATGGATACAGGAGAACAGACGATGTCTTCGGAAATTGCCGTTTGGGAGAAACGGGAGGCCGTCGACCGCGAGGGGCGGACAGTGCCGTCAGATGTGGCACGAATCGCCCGTCAAATGCGTAGGATTCTCCAACCCGCACGAAACCGCGCGCTTCCCGCGTTCAAGTCCCGTCGGAATCGCGTTCATTTTCGTCGGAATCTGTAATCTGGGTTCTCCTGCTCTTTGCCATTGCGGTTCCGCTCACTTTTCGAAAACCGTGCGGCCTTCGCCGGGAGAGGTTGAATCATACTCCACAGGATTATGGAATCCACAAAAACGATCATGCCACTAGAAGTGTCATTTCGCCCCTTGTATGGCACCATCCATGAAGAGAATTGAATCAAGTTATCTACAGCGGTTGTTGGCGTGGACAAATTTCCTGGAAGCGATTGAAAGGGTCCACGCGTGGCACGACATGAGCGATGTGGAGTGGAAAATTCTCCACTCGGTACTTCCCCTCATTCCTAGGCGCCCGGCGCAGGAATGCCGACGGCCAAGTTGCCGAAGCGGGACGCCGTCCGGTCAGTGTGCGATTGCCTCCCTCGGATCGAAACACTCGCGGCCGAGACTTTCCGCAACCGCAGCATGGGTGAGCCGGCCGGCGTGGACATTCAGCCCGCCCATCAAGTGCGGATCGTCTCCCAATGCCTTGCGCCAACCCTTGTCGGCGATCGCCAGCGTATATGGCAGCGTGGCGTTGTTCAACGCCTGAGCCGAGGTGCGTGGCACACCGCCCGGCATGTTGGCGACGCAATAATGGACGACCTCGTCCACCACATAGACCGGATCATCGTGGTTCGTCGGACGGGATGTCTCGAAGCAGCCGCCCTGATCGATCGCAACGTCGACGAGGACCGAGCCGGGTTTCATCCGGCTCACGAGTTCGGCGGACACCAGTTTCGGCGCCGCGGCGCCGGGTACCAAAACGCCGCCGATCACCAAATCCGCCGCGATGCAGTGGCGCTCAATGGCATCGCTGGTCGAGAACACGGTGTTCAGCGGCCGGCCGAACTGCCGCCAAAGGCGGTGCAACTGGTCGACGTTCCGGTCCAGAACCCATACGTCGGCGCCCATGCCGAGCGCGATATGGATGGCGTGGGTTCCGACGACACCCCCGCCGATAACGACAACTTTGCCGGGATCGACGCCCGGCACGCCGCCCAGCAGGATGCCCAGGCCGTAATGGGTTTTCTCCAGGAAATATGCGCCCGCCTGTACCGACATGCGGCCAGCGACTTCCGACATCGGCGCCAGCAGCGGCAGGCCGCCGGACGGCGAGGTGACGGTCTCGTAGGCGATGCAGGTCGCACCGCTTTCAAGTAGATCGTCGGCCTGATCAGGATCGGGCGCAAGATGCAGATAGGTGAACAGGATCTGCCCCTCGCGAAGCATCGCGCGTTCCGGCGCCAGCGGTTCCTTTACCTTGACGATCATTTCGGCCTCGGCGAACACCTCGGCAGCCGAACCCGCGATGGATGCCCCGGCCTCCTCGTAGTGTGCATCGGTCATACCGATCGCCGCACCGGCACCGCTTTCGACGACGACCTGGTGGCCGTACGCGACGATTTCACGGACATTGCCCGGAATTAGCCCGACCCGGTATTCGTGAATTTTCGTTTCCGTGGGAACGCCAATGAGCATGCGAGCACCGTCTGATAACCCGAGCGTGACGCCCGAGCCCATACGATGTTTTCCAGACGCGGTAAACAGACAGAATTCGCTGAAAAATCAGTTCCAACAAACCGATCGGACCAACCATCGGGAAAAGGGCCGTTTCCAGTACAACCCGTTCGCAGATATAGTGGGTTCATTAACCTGAAGTTCTGGGGCGGATCAAAAAATTATTGAATCGTATCAACATGATACGTGGATCGGGACTGTCACGGTCTGCCTACAAGCGGCGGATCCGGCCGGATCCGCCTTCACATGGCTGCAATATCCTTCAACAGTTTCAGCGCCCTCGCCTGGCTGGCGTCGGGCCGGGTCGTCAGCTCGATCGTGGTTTCCCCTTTCCCACCGCCCGTGCGTGGAACCGTGTGGGTTGAACGGACGATGGTTGACAGGCTGTCGATAAGGGTCCGAAAGCTGTGGGCGCCGCTGCCGTCCGGCAGGGTGTGGGTATGAACCTTGGTCAGTGCCGGCTCCGATCGCCGGGCGGGCAGCACCGGGTCCCCGGTCTCGTCGGGTTCGGTGTCAGTGTAGCACAGGGGGGCCCATGCCTTGCGCATGTGCCATTCGACGAGGTAGGCGAGCATGCAGATGAAGACATGGGCGCGGACCCGGTGCTCGAGGCGGTGGAATATGGGACGGACCTGGAGGTCGCTCAGCTTGAGACAGCGGAATGCCCGCTCCACGCGGGTGAGCCGCTTGTAGTTCCTGACGCATTCGGCGGCGGCCATGTCGTCGGATTTGAGCGAGGTGCGGATGATGTAGATTCCGTCGAGGGCGGCCTCGGCGTCGATGGATTGCTGCTTGCGGCGGAAGCTGAAGCTGGTCGCGGTGATGTCGACGTGGAAGTGCTTCTTGACCTTTCGCTTGTTGATGACCTGCCCGACGGCGAGACCGATGTCGGCCTCGCCCTTGAGGGTTCCGCCCTCGACACGGGTGACGATCTCCGAGAGCGCCTTTTCGGTGGCCTTGAGCAACTCCTGCCGGACCCGGTCGCGGTGCCCGGCAAGGCGGGGATTGCGGCAGGCGACGAGGCGCTCCTTCGGGAAGTCCGGATGGTCCCGGATCTCGAACAGGGTCTGCTCGTGTTCGGGATCCTGGAAACGGTCGAGATGGCCCTGGCGGGCGAGCTTGCGGATGGTCTGGCTCTTGAGGGCGGTGATCCAGTCGACACCATCGCGTTCGCGCAGGGCCGCGATGGTGGCCTTGATGATCATGCCGCGGTCCCCGACCATCACCACCCGGGAGAGGCCGAAGCGGCGCTGCAGGCGGTCGAGCTCGGGCAGGAGGGTCTCCTTGTCGGTGATGTTTCCCGGGTAGACCGAGACCGCGACCGGTCGGCCGTCGCGGTCGCAGAGGAGGCCGAAATTGATCTGCGGGACGCCGCGCTTGCCGTCGCGGCTGTAGCCGAAGCGCGCGAGCGGACAGTGGCTTCCCTCGTACCAGGTCGATGACAGGTCCCAGAGGACGAGGTCGTCTTCCTTGATCCAGCGTCTTGCCAGGCGTCCCTGGATGCCCTCCTGCCGCCCGTTGAGCCAGTCCATCGCCGCGTAGAGGTCATCGGCGGTGACGTCATCGGCGATGCCGAACTCCTCCGGCAGTGTGGTGTTCCGCCACCAGCGGGTTGTGGCGAGCTTGGAGTTCGGCCTGAGGATTCGGCCGGCGACCATGGCCAGGACAAGCTCCCGTTCGGTGCACCGCTCACGGGCGAGGAGGCGGGGAAGGCCGATGGCATTGATGGCCATGCGCACTGCCTGCACCGCCCCGTGATGGCGGGAGCGGACCGGGTCCCCGAGAATGTCGCCGACTTCGGCGTACTGCTTTCCCGCGAGTGCGCCGCGCAGGAGCGGGATCGTGTGGGGCGGCAGGTGGGAGAGATTGGCGAGTGTGCGTTTCTGCACCCGGTTGTTGTTGTCGCGATAGCTCTGCCTGAGGAGGACGGAGGTGTATGTTTTTCCGTTCTGATGGGACTTGATGACGGCGACATGCATGGATGAGGAAGCGGCCATGGGAGTGCCCCTGATAGCTAGTGCCTACTTGTTTGTCCTCTTCTGAATGATCCTGACTATGATGTCAAGCGGGTATTTCGCCAGAATGCGGGGTTATTACGGCAAATGCTGGAGATGTCTGCTGTCGGGCCGCAAGACGGACTGCGAGCGTCTACTGCCTACAAGAAACCGGTTCGGGAGATGCCTGTCCCCTGTAACCCCTTGAATATACGCAAATAAATGTGAAAACGGGAGCAAAGTAGTCCAGAACTTCAGATTAACATTCATATATGCGGACTACCGCGACGGCCAACTCTTCCTGAGGGACAGCAAGACGGGACAGCGAGCAGTCCGGCTGTCCTCCGGCGACCGCTCGGTCCAGGACGGCCTGCCCCGAACGAGCGTGTGGGTCTTACCTGCAAGGTCGGGAACCGGTCCGTCACCGGGTCTGAACCATTTCTGTCAAAAGGAGCGCGACGAGGCGGGCCTGCGGGATGTTCGCCTTCATGACCTCCAACATTCATACGCGAGTCTGGCTCTGCAGGTTGGTGAGACAGTTGTACAATAGTTCGCTGGCCTCTCTGGCCTGACCCATCCGGCCAGCGCGGGTTACGAGCCGGCTGTCCTCTTCCGCGATGTTCCAGTTGAATGCCATGCAGGTTTGCATTGCTTCAATCTGTGATTGCCGTTTCTAGCGCTCACGCTGGCGCGGGTTGATCCGGGCCTTGGCATGGCTGGCAACTTTATTGCGGTTGAACAAGTCAAGCTCCAATTCCTGTCTCAAACGGAGCAGCCACTGTTCAAGCTTCGAACGGGTTCAACACGTCCTCGTCCAGGCCCGCCACGTCACCCACGTTGCGTGTTACGAGGGTCAAGCCATTGGCCTTCGCCGTGGCGGCCATGAGTTCATCGACGACCGGCACCGGGCGGACCGCATTTATCCTGCCCCATTGCTCGGCAACATCCGTATCGACTGATAGAACGCGATTGCCGAAGCGCGTTATCAATTCAGCGAGCCACGCCTCGAGCGCTTCGGCCATTCGGGGATCACGGCACCGCACCAACTCCACTCCCTTGCGGATCTCGCCAAGGACCAATGGGCTGAGCCACAGATCGTCCTCGCCGACGCTGTTCCACCACGACACCAAGGCAGGATCGCCACGGTCACCCTTACGCACTTCCGAAATGATGCTCGTGTCGATCAGGAAGTTCATGGGGCGGTGTCGCGCCCGAAATCGCGCGGGCGTTCGAGATCGATCCCCTCGAGTGGCGCCGAGGCCAGCAGCGCCTTGAGCCCTCCGGAGCGCTGCGCGACGATCCTCTCGCGCAGAACGGTGCGCGTCTCGGCCTCGCGTTCTGGATCGACCGGCGCATTAGCGACGTTCCGCACGAGCGTTGCGTCTTCTTTCCGGACCTGGATCTCGACACGCACAAAGCCCAGCCTCTGGCGGCGCTTGCGCCACCGAGTGACGGGGGACAGATCGGTGTTGGCCATGGCAGCCTACATTTCCGGAAAGATAACCGGAAATGCTGGGTGCGGCATTGGGGATCGTTTTTGTGTCATCAGCATTGGCATAGATGTCGAAATTCCACACATCTCATGTTATTTGATCCTCCAAATTTCCGTTTGTGGCCTGGCGTGAATTGTACGAATTGTCTGGCGGGCCACCCAAGGCGATTGTGGATCGGTGAAACCGACCTGGCATCCGGTGTCATATGGGCGGTTGAAGCTCGTTTTTTCTCGGTGGAGCTTCTCGTGCATTGAGGCCCGTCGGCGGCTGCACCTGCCGCGGGAGTCCGGGCCGCCGCTTTTTCCCGCGTGATGTCGTGTTGAGGGGAGCGACTTTCGAATGCAGGATTGGCGGCATGAGCGAGCAAGTGCGTATATCTGCGACGCCGCGGGACATGCCGGACCGCCCGAGAGGTTGACGCGACCAGATCAAGGCAGACCTGGCGGCCAAGGTCGAGGCTGGCGGCACGTTCAACGGCATCCATTTCGCACGGACCAGGGAAGGGGACCGGATGCTCAGCGTATCCGGGCGGAAGTCCGCCCGATTTCGCTGACGTCTGCGACCGCGTGCGGTATGATAGCCATTCTCCGGTCCATCGGACCCTGTTCGAAGATGACGGAGCCATCGTTGGTTGGTTCGGCCGACGCCGGGGCGACGAGAGTTTTCGTGAGCTTGCCCGAGCGATAACACCGTCCGTGCGGTTCCTTGATCGCCCATCGTATACGAAGTCGCCGAGGACAATCGCCGCATGTGCGCGCCTGGTTTTTCGGGTTTGAGGCGTTCGGCACTGATCTTGCCGTCTATTTGTGGGACGGCTCGCCCGAGGGCCATTTGCAGAAGGGGGCGGGCGAGCGGGGAGAAGGATCAAATCGCAGCCAGGTGCCGCTGCAATGATGGGCGACAGGACGGAGGGTGGATTCTTCGGGTTTAAAGCATCCGCGAATTGTTCCGGATCTCGACGCGCCGGTTGACCGCCTCCTCTGGATTGTCCGGATCCAGGAGTTGGCGCTCGCCCATGCCGCGCGCGGAAACCAGCACCGGATCCACCGCAAAGTTCCGGGTGATGTAGCTGACAACGGCGGACGCCCGCCGCTGCGACAGTGCGTCATTGTACGCCTCGGTTCATTTCGTGTCCGTGTGCCCGACGATCCCGATTGCCTGGGATCGGGTCGTGGTGGTTGTACAGCGCTCCAAAATAAGTGCTTAGAACACGGGGCCAGAAAAGACCGCCGACAAGGGATTTCATGGCGGGCAGGCTGATTGCGGTTCTGTCCGGTCGGTATGTCAGCTTCCTGTCCCGATGGCCGCCGGTCATCGCGGCGTCCTCCGCCGGTATTTCGCCCTCCCGAAAAACTGTCTGGAAGGGAAAGAGATCCGTTTTGCTTGCCGGATGCCATGCGCAACCGCGCCCGTCCAAATGTTAATGCATTGTCCCCGGGGTGGTTTGGCCGAAGAAAGGGACTTTGCGGGGATCAACCCCCGGGTTCGCCCGTTTGCTCGGAGATTACGAAATCACGGAACAACCTCCCTGTGAGTCCAGGGGCGTCCGGGAGCCCATGGAGCAACATCTGCGTGGACCAGTGCGGTCGAGAAATGTGCGTCGATCATTGACGGCCTGGACGAGTGAAGCGGGTACTGTTTCGAACCGGTTGCGCGTCGGGAAAGCCTGCCACCGGGCTTCTCTTTCATGGGCAAGACTATCGCTGAGGCCGACCGGAACTTGATCCGGCAAGGAGACTCTGCGTCGCTCTAAGGTTTGCTGGATGACATCCGCCAGGTTCGCGAATTCGAACGTAAATGCCTGCACAATCTTCTCGGTAACGACGTTTTCGGGCGGGAAAGCGCGCGGAATTGGCGCAGGCGCCTCGAGAAGGGCAGGGTATTCGATCTAGATTGCTCCTGGGCGTGATCACGTCGCCACGGCCGATGTCGACGTGGATGGGCAATCGCGCACGGGCAATGGTCGCACCGGTTTTGAAGCGCACACCTGGATATTCATTTTCGTCGCGGAATGGAGCGGCCTCAACGCTTGCGACGTCGAAATCAACCCGATCACCAGGCATGTCCAAAGAGCAGATGGAGCGGACGGTTGCCGCAACCATTGCGGGACCGGGATCGCCATGACCCGGCAAGTCGAGAACAAATACGGCGACCGGGGTTCTGATAAGGGAAAGCGCAGGAAACATGCGGGTTCGGCATGCGAAGGGCCATTCTGGCATGGCACCGCCAAAGGCAAGGCCGTAAGGAGGCCTGGAAACGAAACCGGAATTGATATTCGGGCGTTCGCCGAAAGGGAAGACCCGAAAGGAGGAACCATGCCGGACGCGCAGGAGACCAAAAGCCTCGCCGTTCTGATCGACGCCGACAACACCAGCGCCAAACACGCGCAGGCGATCTTCGACGAGATCGTCAAGTTGGGCGAGGCAAATGTGCGGCGCATTTACGGTGACTTTTCGGACAAGCGCCTTTCCGGCTGGGACGGAGCGGTCAAGTCACTGGCGATCCTGCAGCACCAGCAGCGCAGCAACTCGAAGGGCAAGAACGCCTCCGATATCGCATTGGTGATCGACGCGATGGACCTCATGTACAAGCGAACGCTCGACGGCGTCGTGCTGGTCAGTTCGGACAGCGACTTCACGCGGCTGGCCCAACGCCTGCGCGAGGAAGGCCTGGAAGTGTACGGGTTCGGCGAGCGCAAGGCGGTCGAGGCATTCCGGAATGCGTGCAACCGGTTCATCTATGTCGAGAACCTTCTGGAGGCCGAGACGGAAGAGAAGAAAACCGGGACGGATCAGGTCAAGACAGCGGCGCAGAAGAAAGATCCTCCGAACAAGGCACAAAGGATCATTGCCGGCGCTATCGGTGAACCCGACGCCGACGGGTGGGAAAACCTGGCCAGCGTTGGACATCGCATCCAGGGCGCGCATCCTGACTTCGATCCGCGCAGCTACGGCTGCGCGAACCTGAGCACGTTGGTGGAGAAATCGGGCGGGTTCGATATCCGCAAGGAACGGGGTGGCGTTCATGTCCGTCGCAAGGTTGCCGCACCAAAGGGCTCAGGTGCCGTGAAAGGTTCGAAGACGTGACTTGGGCGGGAATCGATGCAGAGGCGCGGCGGATCGAGCGCCCGGTTCCCAAGTTTACCCGAGGGGAGGGCCTGCTGCGAACGAGTTGTTCGAGCGCGAGCCAGGTTCGTACATACCGGTCCAGCATGTGACGGCAGACCGCGTCTGGCTCGCCAGTGGCAGCAAGAACGGGATCGTTTGCGGAAATGGGGCGGAATGACACTCCAACTCCAAGGCCCAAATACTGCCCTGCACACAGGTTGTGTTTCCACCGTCTATGGCCGGGTGTCAACTTTTTCGGCAAGCCATTGACATCCTAACGAGACAGTGTCGTACAGGGCGGTTTGTGTTTCCAAGCGATCCGCAAACATTAACGTCCGATGGTGAATTGACCGACAGACCTCTCGCCGACCTCAAAAAACCATGGAATGCCGTCCGCCTCCACGCGGGCATCGAGGACGTCCGCTTACACGATCTGCACCATAGTTTTGCTTCGGTTGGCCAGTGCCGGGATGGGACTTCCCATCGTCGGCGCTCTCCTCGGGCACAAACAAGCGGCCACGACTGAACGTTATGCTCATCTAGATACAAACCCGTTGCGAGTCGCATCCGGCAAGATCGGTGCCCACATTGCCTCCGCGTTAAATGAAGACAACGATCATGTCGCCGGTTAGGATCAATTGTTAGCCAGTCACAGGACTGGCTACTCAGTTCTCTGTCTCATTCCTTTTGATAGTGTTGTGTACGGCGTAGATGCAACGTAGATCTCGGCTGGCAGCTTGATCGGTAGCATGTTCACCAGGGCGTCTTCGCCGCCACCTAGGCCGTGGACTCAATTGACTGGTCTGCGATCCTGCGGAGCAGAAAGCGGCTGATGGCCAGACGCACGGCGGACAGGAAGTTGCGAGCCGTCTTGTCATAACGCGTGGCGACCCGGCGGAACTCCGTGATCCGACCGAAAAAACGCTCGACAAGATTGCGCGTCTTGTCGGTCTCGCGAGCAAGTGAGCGTGGCGACTTCCGGTTGGATTTCGACGGAATGACCGCAGTTGCTCCCGCTGTCTCGATCAGGCCGAGAATGGCATCGGTGTCGTAGGCCTTGTCACCGACCACGGTTTCGTCCTGCCCCGGGTCGGCAAGACGTGCCTCCGCCTGCGTGCAGTCGGCTGCCTGGCCCGGGGTCAGGAACACGGTCTTCACCATCGCGTTGCCATCAATGCCGAGATGGACCTTCGTCGTCCGTCCGCCGCGGCTCACCCCGATCTGAGGAGGCTCACCGTCCCGAGGCGCTCCGGCGCCGTGCCTGTGAACGCGTATCGACGAGGAATCCACCATGCGCAGACGAACCGAGCCGCTCGAGCCGTCATCACTCCCGTCGTCATCCGTCCACAAGCCTGTGAAGTTTCGTCATGATCGACGTCCAGATACCGTTCTTGCTCCACCGGTTGTCGCGGTTGTCGCAGGTCGTGTACGGCCCGTAACGCTCCGGGAGGTCGCGCCAGGGTGTGCCGGTGCGCAGCACAAAGTGTCAATACTCACCCAAAATTGACCCACCTTCCTCCTCCAAAATTGACCCGTCTTGTGCCATCTTTCCTTCCCGGTAGCCTTTTCCTGGTCGTCCGCCCAGCGGGCGGATTTTTCGGGAGATGGTACGATGGAATGGAAGCCGGATTACGGATTTCGGCGGCTTGCTGACGAGGTGAGGTGCAGGCCTCTTGCCCTGGTGGCGACGCTACTGGGATACGAGCAGGACAGGACCGACCGCTGCCGCTGGCGGCGGCCGGGCTCGGTGATCAGCATCGGTGCTCACATCGCGCCCACGGAGCCGACATAGGCTGTTGTCGGACGAGTCGCCGCGGTAGACAGATCCTCGCCTAAAGAATGAGCCCCGTCGTCGCTCACACCCACACATCAACGGTACCGGTCCTTCATTGACATTTGCTTCGATTGCTTCATTTATTTCATTGACGTATCTTGACCCTGTGAGGTCACGCCTTCCAAGGAGGCATGCATGTACACGTTAGCTCATCGGCAGCTCCCCCCTACGCCTCGGGACGCTGCGATCGCACGAAGCACTCTTAACATCTTCCCCGCCCTGAAGGGCGAGGATTTCCAGGAGGACTAGGCCACTTGGACAGTTCGCGCTTCATCACCTGCCCGACGGCTCGGCTCCACGCCCGGAGTGTTCCCCCGGTTGAGAATGTTGACCGCTGCGTTGCGGTCGGCATTGTCCCGGTGCCCGCACGCGGTGCAGACGAAGACAGCTTGGCTTTCGCGGCTCCGTCCGTCCACGGTCCCGCAGGACGCGCAGGTCTGGGAGGTGTACGACGGGTCGACCTTCACGAACCGTGCCGCCTTGTAGGCAAGCATGGTCTGGATCCGGTGCCAACCGACGTTCAGGATTGCGCGGTTCAACCCGCGCTTTTGGGCAACGTTCCGGCCCGGTTCATCGACCGTGCCTCGTGCGGAAGCCGTCATGTTCTTCGTGCGCAGTCTCTCGACCACAACGCCACCGTAGCGGCGGGTAATGTCCGTGGTGGCCTCGTGCGCCCAGTGCTTGCGCGCCCGCGCCTGACGGGCCTTGAGCCCGGCGGCCCACTTCTGTGCCTTGACCCACCGGCGCGACCCGCGCCTGCGGCGGCTGGCAATTCCCTGGGCCATCCGGATCAGGCGCTCGTGGCGATCGACCTCCTGCGGCAACATGTACGGCGTACCGTCGGACAGCATCAGCGGGACGGCCACGCCACGGTCGACGCCGACGGTCATTCCGTTGTCAGGCAGTGCGACATCGCGCATGCAGCCGATGCTGATCTGCCAGCCGAGAGCCGTGCGGGTGACACGCGCCTCGCGGATGCTGCCCTCGATGGCACGGTTGTAGCGCAGCTTGACCCAGCCGATCTTCGGCAGCTTCACACGCGCCCAGCGCCTGCTCAGCTTTTCAACGCGGATTTCGCGGCCGGCAAAGCCGAACGCTTCGTTCACGCCCTTTCTCTTTGGCCTGGGATAGCCGCCAAGACCCTTCCACGCCCGGCGGTAGGCCTCGTCGAGCGCCTTCAGCGTGCGTTGCATCGGTGTCACGTGAACGGCACGGACAAAGTCGAACTCGGCGCGCAGCGCGGTCAGTTCACGCGCCTGTGTCACGTAGTTGAGGTTGTTGCCTGTTCTGGCCTGGTAGTTCCGCCAATGGTTGCGGCGTTGCTCGAGCGCAAGGTTCCAGACGAGGCGGCAGACGCCGGCGAACTGCGCCATCATGTCTTCCTGCTCTTGCGTGGGGCGGAGCGCGTATGTGTAGCCGCGGAAAATCATATTAAGCTATATATACACTGGATAAGCCGATGTCAAGCAACAAGCAAGGAATCGCAGGGCGATTTTATTGTCCGCGCGGTGATCGACGTGCGGTGATTTTGGGGCTGGCCATTTCGTTCTCGATATGGCAACGTGCCGGCCATGGTGATTCTTTCGACCCCTGAGTCGTCCATCGATCTTCGCGCAGTCACGGTGCGCCCGACGCGTGGCGCGCGTGAGCACCGGCTCTGGGACCGCCTGGTCGAGGAGCACCACTACCTGCGGTTTCACGGCATCGTCGGCAAGGGCCTGCGCCATGTCGCGCTGCACGGCGAGACCTGGCTCGCACTGGTCGGCTGGCAGCCAGGTGCGTTCAAGCTGGCCGCGCGCGACCGCTGGATCGGGTGGTCGCAGGAGCAGCAGTTCCGGCGCCTGCACCTGATCTGCAACAATTCCCGTTTCGTCATTCTCACGCCCGGGCGGGTGCCGAACCTGGCGTCCCGCGTGCTGGGCCTGAGCCTTCGGCGGCTGTCCGCCGATATCCAGGCCGTGCACGGGTACCCGGTCTTCCTCGCGGAGACGTTCGTGGACGTCTCGAGGTTCTTCGGGACCTGCTACCGTGCGTCGAACTGGCGCTCGCTGGGGCTGACGCGCGGCTTCGCGCGCGAGTCCGGCGGCGCGGCACGCTGGCGCCATCACGGCCAGCCAAAGGAGATCTTCATGTACGAACTGACCGACGACGCCGTCGCGGCGCTGAGCCGGGACGAGATCCCGCAAGGCTGGAACGCGGAGCAGCACGATAGCGCCGAGCCGATGGCCGCGCCCCGGCTGCGCAGCCTGTTCGAGTGCCTGGGCGAGGTGCCCGAGTGCCGCAAGCCCCGGGGCAAGCGCTATCCGCTGAGGACCGTGCTGACGATCGCCGTCGCGGCCCGGCTCGCCGGCTACCGCGGCGTGACCGCCTTCGCCCAGTTCGCCGCCCTGCTCTCGCAGGAGCAGCTCGAGACGGTGGAGGCGTTCTTCAGCCCTTCCAGGAAGCTCTTCACCGCGCCCTCGATCACCACCTTCCACAACATCCTCGCCGACCTGCCGCCCGAGACGCTGGACGACGCCATCGGCCGGTGGACCGCCCAGCAGGCCGGCGCGGACACGCCGCTCGCCATGGACGGGAAGGACCTGCGCGGCGCCTCGAAGCAGACCGAGGAGGGACGGCGGATGATGGTTGCGGCGGTCGAGCACGGGACCGGCATGGTGCTCCGGCAGGTCGAGGTCGACGCGAAGAGCAACGAGATCCCCGCCGTGCGCGAACTCTCCGGCAGCCTCGACGTCGCCGGTGTTGTTTTTCAGGGTAGGTTGGCGAGGATTTCCTGATTTGTTTCGTCCGGTTTGGGACGATTGTTCCCACGTTTCGCTGACCTGACTGGAGTCCTTCCGGACTGTGACTGTTTCGGCTCGGTGTCGGGTTCGGGATTGTTTTTCTTCCTTTGGAGGATTTCATTCCAGTCATCACTGTCTGGGCGCATGCGCCGGATCGCGGGTTTTTGCGCCTGGAGCATCGTGGCGGCCAGGTCTCCGGCCTGGTCGGCGTCATATCCACAGAAGACGGCCTCGAGCTGGAACCTGTTGATCCATTCCGGCATTCTGCCGGTGGCTCCGGCGGTGGAGATGACGATGTCGATCCGTTTTCCCTCGTCGAGGGTCCATGCCGAGAGGGCGTCGATGGCTCCCTCGACGAGGAGCGCGGATTTGGGGGCTGCCTGTCGCGCGATCCAGAAGCCGCCGTTGGCCTTTCGGCTTCCCGGCGCCATGGCCCTGAAGGGTCGGTCGGGGCGGGTCCCGACCAGTTCGGCGCCGGTTTTCCTGCGCTCCCGGTCGCGGCAGGTGAAGACTGCGTTGGCGCGGTTGTCGGCGCCGAGGACGCCGATACGCCTGCAGTGTTCGATCAGCCCTGGATCGAGCCCCCGGTTCTGGTGGAGGTAGCGGTGCACCCGCGCCCATGTCCGGTCTTCGGAGAGGCCCGGGGTTCGGTCTCCGGTGCATGGGTTGCGGGACGGGAACCCTTCGAGGTGCTGGAGCGCGTGAAGGAAGCTGCACCCCTCGGCATGGATGACCAGGTCGATTGCACCGCCGCCGCCGCGTCCCGCGACATGATCGAAGAAGCGGCCTTGATTGATGCTGATCACGGATCCCGGGCGTTTCCAGCGGGCCCTGTCGGCGGGATCCTTCCGGTAGCCGAGCCCTGCGGCGACGACCGTCAGCGGGATTGCGCGCACCGCGTCGGCCCGTGCCCTGGGGCTGCTCACAGCACGACTTCGTCGGCGGCCCGGTTGACATGGCTGTCGGTGACGGTCCGCGTCTTGTCGGCGGCGGCGGCGATCAGCGCATGATGGGCGATGCGGTTGATCTGTCGCGGGATGCGGTTGCTTGCCAGTGCCACCGCCTCGATTGCGGCTGGCTCGAAGACCGGCACATCGGCGCCGGCCAGGCGCATCCGGTGTTCGATGTAGGCGCCGACTTCCTCGTGGTTCAGCGCGGGGATGTGGCAGTTGACGATGATTCTCTGGGCCAGTGGTTCGTGCACCGCCATCCTGAGCCGGTTGCGCAACTCGGTCAGGCCGATCATCAGCAGGCAGAGCCGGTTGCTGGAATCCATGCGGTA
This sequence comes from Paracoccaceae bacterium, assembly GCA_963664045.2. Lineage (GTDB taxonomy): Bacteria > Pseudomonadota > Alphaproteobacteria > Rhodobacterales > Rhodobacteraceae > JAPPHA01. The sequence goes on from CAXXGT010000015.1 coordinate 335,576, forward strand.
GTTGGTGAGCATCTTGAACTCGGCGAGAACATCGTTGCCGAGATGGTGCGCTTCGTCGAAGACCAGCACCGGCAGCTTCCCGGACTCGGCGACGAGGCGGCTCATCTCCGCGCGTATCGTTGCGCAGACCGCGGCACGGGACTGGCTCTGCGGCAGGCCGAAGGCGGTTGCGATGGCGTTGTAGGTGTCGCGGACATTCCCGGTCGAGAACGAGACGTAACGAACCTGGTGGAGGCCCTCGTGCAGGGTGTCTGTCACCTGTCGCCAGAGTGCGGTCTTGCCGACGCCGGATTCGCCGGTGAGCAGGCCGATGCCGCGCAACTCGATGAGATGCCTGATGCGGGCGCGTGCCTCGGCCTGTGTCTCGGTGTCGAGAAGCTCGTCGGGTTTGAGCGTTTTCTCGAAGGGATAGTTCCTGAGCCCGAAGTGTGACAGGTACATGGTCAGTCCTCCTCTTTCCTGCTGTCGCGGACGAGCGCCCGGAAGGTCACGGTCGGTTGCCCGGCGCTGCGCCTGATCCGGGCATTGGCGTGCAGGTCGAGCGGCCGTGCGCAGCCACGCGGCTTGCCCTCGTGCACCACCTTGATCGGACGGTCCTTTGGGGCGGACGGATCGTAGCGGAGCGTGACCTTCGCACCGTTCATTCCCGCCTCGACCTCGTAGATGCGGCCGTCGAGGCTGACGGTCCGGGCCCTGGAGACCCGCCGGGTCGCCTCGAACAGGAAGATGTCGTCGAGATCGACGCCGGGGTCGGGTCGGCGGACCCTGTCGCAGGTGAGTGCCCACTGGTCGAGGGGCGTGCGTTGCCCTTCGAGGCCGCGGTGAGGCGTCATGTGGTATTCGCCCTCCACCCAGGTGCGGAACCGTCGGTTGAGGGTCTCCAGGTCGGGAATGTCCTGCGGGTCGAGCGGGGCGAGGAATTGCCCGCGAACGGTCCGGAACCAGCGTTCTATCTTTCCCTTGTCGCCGGTTGACGAATGCAAAATCCGACGTTCCGTCGTTACATCCGCATGATGTCGTGGAGGTGACGCACCCGTTCCACCCGTGGCGGGGCCGCGTCTTGCGCGTTCATTCCGAGGTGACCGTGGGCCGGGTTCCGCTGGTGCGCTGCGTGGTGGATTCGGAGACGTTGCGCTGTCTGCCGCGGGCCTGGACGGACCGGCGGTCGGTTGACGCCTTTGAGCGGGTGTCGGCGGGCGTGCAGCGAGTCTGGCTGCTGAACTAGCGGGTGGAAGTCCCGCCGGCGCAATTCTTGGTTTGGCGCCGTAGCATATCCCACGGGTACCAGGGTGACCTGGTGCCTGCGAGCTGGGACGTAGAAAGCCATCGTGGGCGTGGCTGGAGCAAGGCTCCAACCGGTCCGGTCAGTCAGGATGGCGAACAAACCGAAGGGCCGTAGCGAAAGCGAACGATTGTTGATGCGACGAAAACTCGCCCCCACATGGAAACTGACTTGTGGGGATATTGGAGGATGCCAAGGGTCAGCCTGTCACCCGATGGCTAGCACCGGTGCGGAAGAACCGAGATACGCACGCACCGGGTCCCCCGGCGTAGAGACGGCGGCAATTCGGGAAAGTTCAGCAGTGAAAGACCGGAAGGTGAGGAGAACGGACAGGATGTTGTGACCCTTGAATGTCAAGGACCGTGCCAATAACCGCAGTGCGGGAAATGGCACGGAGTTCTCCTGACTGGCGGATGAGGCCGATTAAGCGGTGATGGGCGGAACAACATAACCCGTCCGGAGCGAGGGCCTCTGGGCCCAGGTGGCGAAGGCGGCAGGTCATGCCGGGACACAGAGCCCGGTGCCGACCGATGATATCACCCGGATGACGGGTGGTGCTGTCGAGCCGAAGGGCGGCGCAAACGCGGGATGTTGCCACGGGCATGGCTGGGTCAGCCTTAAGCGTGGCGGATGTCGCGGAAGGCACCGCATCGAACTCCTGCGGGGGTGCCTGACGCTTGAAGCCGGACCCGGGAAAACCGGACGTCCGGAATTTTAGGGGGGATGCTGGAAACGTGGCCTATGGTGCGCGCGCCAGTGTCCTACCCGACCGTTCGCTGTTCCGCCCGGACGATCTTGCGGCGTTGCGCGCCCAGGTTGATGCGCTGGACGGTGATCAGAAATGAGGGCGCATGATGATCAGGCAATTTGCCGCATTCCGGCCGAATCCGGGTCGATCAGTTTCGATCAATGGTTCGAATGTTCCACAATACTCGCATGTTACGCGGCTTGTCCGCTTTGACAGGCTTGACGGGGGGGCGTTTCATGGAGTACTATTATATGATCATAAAGGAGTCCAGCCATGACCGACAGAAAGACACGGCGCCTCCACCGGTCCGGAACCTATCAAGATCACACACTTGACTCTGGGGTGATTTTGTGCGATTCGCCTGACCATGCAGATTGGCATGCGTCAGATCTCGTCGGAGACAGTAGAGTGGTTCAGGACGGCCTGCAACGCCGGAGAGCTGTCGCGGACGGCGCTGGCCCACGAACTCTGCCTTAAGGAGAACTGGTTTGGCCGCATCGGCCGGCTGTGTCTTGCATCGGCGCGCAAGCTTCTGCCGCGCCTGGCCGAGGAACTGGGCGTGCGTCTGCCGGAGGCGGAGGCGCTGGCGCTTGATCCGCACGCCCGCCCCCTTTCGGACTTCCCCGACAGTTCTGTCGCGTGTTCGCTTGGGGAGCTCGGTCCCCTGTCGCTTGAGTTGGTGAGGGCACCGCAGGAGCGCCGCCGCTGGGAGGCGATGATCGAGAGCCATCATCCGGAGGGATGGCGCCGCCCGCCGGGCGGCCAGGTCCGGTACTGGGTACGTTCGGAGCCCTATGGGGTTCTGGGCGGCATCGGCTTCACTGCGGCCGGGATCCAGCTTGGGCCGCGTGACGGCGTCATCGGCTGGTCGGCTGATGCCCGGGTGGCCAACATCGCCAAGGTCGTGTGCAACCATCGCTTCCTGTTGCTTCCCGGTGTTCGGGTGAAGGGTCTTGCGTCCCGGGTTCTGCGTCTGGCGACGGACCGGATTGCCGATGACTGGGCGTCGGCCTACGGTGAGCGCCCGGTGCTGGTGCAGAGTTTCACCGGGCCGGGGCAGTCCGGCCTGAGCTACCGGGCCGCGGGGTGGAAGTGCTGCCCGAAGCTGACGTCGGGACGGCGTTCGGGCGTGAGCCGCGCGGTCTGGCTCAGGCCGCTGGTGGAGGGCTGGCACCAGGTTCTGTGCCGTGAACCGAAGCGGGTTCTCGGTTGGTCCGGATCGCTGTATTGTGCGGGGGGATGGGCCGCACGGGAATACGCCCGCAGCCCGCACCCCGACGGTCGGGTCAGGCGCCGGATTGCGCTGATGGGTGCGGCCTGGATGAACTGTCTTGGCGAACATCTGCCGTCGATCTTCCCGGGGCGTGCGGAGCAGACGGCGGCGTACCGGTTGCTGTCCAATGACGCGGTGACGATGGACCACATTCTGGATTCACATGTCGAGCAGACGGTTGAGCGGTGCGGCGTCGAGCGGTTCGTGCTGGCTGTTCAGGACACGACAACGCTGAATTATGACGACCTGTCAAAGACTTCGGGCCTCGACGACCTTGGCGGGGGCGGCAAGGGCACCTCGGGCATTCTGGCCCATTTCGGCGTGGCGGTGAACGCGGTGGGCCGACCTCTCGGGATATATACGGCGGACACGGACTTCCGTCAGGCCGAAGACAAGGACAGTGTCCGCTGGGTGGACGGCCTGGAGCGGGCACAGGAACTCGCGCGCGCCTGCCCGGACACCCGGGTGGTGACGGTCTGCGACCGCGAGGGCGACTTCTGGGACCTGATCTCGCGGGCGCGGGACATCGGGGCGGCATTGCTGGTGCGGGCGAGCCGGGGGACGCAGCGTCGGGTGGCACTGGCCTCCGGAGGCGACGCGAACCTGTGGGACCATGTGCTGGGGACGGACCCGGTGGGCAGGCGGACGATCGAGGTTCCCGCCTGCGGGGGACCGAACCGCAGGAAGGGGCGCACGGCGAAGCTGACCCTGCGCTGCACGCCTGTGGACCTGCTCCCCCCGAAGGACCGGGGGGACGAGCCGCCGCGCCGCATGATCGCCGTCTCGGCCCTCGAGGAGAACCCGCCCCGTCGCCCGTCGCTACCGGCATCGAAGACAGGGAAGAAGAAGAAGAACCAACCGCTGCACTGGATGCTGCTGACCACCGAGGGTCAGGGCGACCTCGACACCGCCTGCACGGTGCTGCGCTGGTACGAACTGCGCTGGAGGATCGAACGGTTCTTCCATGCGCTGAAGGTCGGCACCCGCATCGAGGACCGCCGCCTCGACGAGGCCGACGACCTGCGCAAGTGTCTCGCCTTCGACGCGATCACCGCGTTCCGGGTCTGGGATCTTTCGCTTCTGGCTCGCGAGAGGCCGGACGAGCCGGCCGGACAACATGTCACCGGGGACGACATCCGGGCACTCTGTGCCCTTGCCTCACACTATGGCTTCAAGGTTCCCCGGGGACCGCCGGAGATGACCATCGCGGGCTTCGTCGTGCTCACCGGCGGCCTGGCGGGATTCCATCCCTCGAAACGCCAGCCCATGCCCGGCACGCAGAAGCTCTGGGAGGGCGTGAAGTTCCTGTCCAACGCAGTCATCGGCATCCAGGCCATGCAGGAATGGGGCAGGAAAAACCGAAAAGGAGAAAACCCGGAGTTAAGTGTGATAAATTGATAGGTCCGGAACCCTCAACCCGCACCCGGAAACGGTCTCCGATCCCCTGTTCGCCGACAGCGACTTCTTCGATCCGCGCGACTTCCTGCAGGTGCGCTACGAGATGGTGCGCCGGGCCGGGCAGACGCCGTTGCGGGAGACCGCCGAACGCTTCGGCACGTCCGTGCCGACCTGCGTGCGCGCCAATCGCGCCTTCCGCGAGGGCGGTCTGCAGGCGCTCCTCCCGCGGCGCCGGGGACCGCGCGGCGCCCACAAGATCACGCCCGAGATCCTCGCCTTCGTTGCGGACTACCGGAGCCGGCACGGGCGGGTCGGCAGTCGCAAGCTGGTCCCCCTCATCGCCGAACGGTTCGGCGTCACCCTGCATCCGCGCGGGCTCGAGAAGGCACTCGCGCGGGCCAAAAAAAAACCGTTCCGTCCGTCATGAGGCGAGGGCTGGATCCCGAGGGTCTCGACCGCTACGGCCGCTGGCGCCGGCAGTGGCGGACGAACATCGACAGCCAGGCCATCGCCATCCTCCGGCATCACGGCATGGCGCGCGCCCTGGAACTCACCGCCGGATGGCCGTCGCCGCCCGCGCCGCCGGACGGCGGCAGCGCCCCGCCGGCGTTCGATCCGGTTCCGATCATGCAGGAGGCCGCCGCCATGGTCTGTGCGCTTCTCGGCCGTGACGGCGACCACGAAGGAATCGGCCATGTCTGACATCGCCACGGCATACAAGGTTGCCGCCCATCACCGCCGCCGCGAGGCCTGCCTGTACGTCCGCCAGTCCTCGCCGAAGCAGATCATCAACCACACCGAGAGCACGCGCCGCCAGTACGGGCTGCGCCAGCGCGCGACTGCGCTCGGCTGGCCCGACGAACGCATCCGCGTCATCGACGACGATCAGGGGCTGTCCGGCGAGTACAGCGGCAACCGGAGCGGTTTCCGCGACCTCATGGACCGTGTCGCGGGCGGTGATGTGGGCCTCGTCCTCAGCCTCGAGGTCTCCCGGTTATGCCGGAATACGGCGGACTGGCAGCAACTCCTCCAGATTGCCGCCTTCACCGACACGCTGATTCTCGACGAGGACGGCCTCTACGATCCCAACGACAACAATGACCGGCTCCTGATGGGATTCAAGGGGGCGCTTTCGGAATATGAGATTCAGAGCCTCCGGGCGCGCCTGATCGGCGGCCAGCGCAGCAAGGCGAGGCGTGGAGAACTCCGGATGCGCCTGCCCCTGGGCCTGGCCTATGACGACCGCGACACGGTCATTCTCGACCCCGACCGCGCGATCGTCGAGGCCATCACCCTGGTGTTCACCACCTTCCGCCGCACGGGGTCGGCGATGCAGACCCTGAAATGGTTCCGCAAGAACGCCGTGACCCTGCCCGCGCGGCCGTACAGGCTGCAGGGCGAGGTGATGTGGTCGGTGCCCAACCACAGCCAGATCCTGTTCATTCTCCGCAATCCCCGCTACGCGGGTTGCTTCGTCTACGGCCGCTCGCGAACCCGGAAACGGCCCGACGGCAAGACGCAATACTCCAGGCTCCCGATGCCGGACTGGCAGGTCTGCATTCCGGAGGCCCACGCCGGGTACATCGACTGGGACGAGTTCTGCCGCAACCAGGAGACGCTGGAGACGAACCGTGCCGGCTTCCTGCCCGGCGCCGGGCGCCAGCCGCCGCCGCGCGACGGCCTCGCCCTGCTCCAGTCGCGGGTCATTTGCGGCCATTGCGGGCACCGGATGGCCAGCCGTTACAGCCCGGCCCGGCCGGACCGCAAACAGAAGGCCCGGTGGTACTATCATTGCCGGCACAACGTCGTTCGTCACGGATCCCGCACTTGCCAGAGCCTGCGCGGCGACGTCGTCGACGCCGCCGTGTCGGACTTCATCGTGGCGGCCGTGAACCGGGAGAACATCGCCCTCGCCCTCGCCGTGCAGGGGCAACTGCGTGCAGATCACGCGGCTGCCGACCGCCAGCACGCCAACCGGATCGAGGCGTTGCGCACGGACGCCGACAGCGCGCGCCGCCGCTACCTGGCGGTCGATCCGTCGAACCGCCTCGTCGCCGCCTCTCTCGAAGCCGAATGGAACGCTCGTCTCGAAGCCCTCTCGCAGGCCGCCGCCGAGCGGGAGCGGCTCGCCAGAGCCCATGAGGCGGCCCTGTCCGCCGGGACGGACGAACGGATCCGGGAGCTGGCGAGCGACTTTGGGCGGGTCTGGGACGCCCCCGCGACCTATCAAGATCACACACTTGACTCTGGGGTGATTTTGTGCGATTCGCCTGACCATGCAGATTGGCATGCGTCAGATCTCGTCGGAGACAGTAGAGTGGTTCAGGACGGCCTGCAACGCCGGCGAGCTGTCGCGGACGGCGCTGGCCCACGAACTCTGCCTTAAGGAGAACTGGTTTGGCCGCATTGGCCGGCTGTGTCTTGCATCGGCGCGCAAGCTTCTGCCGCGCCTGGCCAAGGAACTGGGCGTGCGTCTGCCGGAGGCGGAGGCGCTGGCGCTTGATCCGCACGCCCGCCCCCTTTCGGACTTCCCCGACAGTTCTGTCGCGTGTTCGCTTGGGGAGCTCGGTCCCCTGTCGCTTGAGTTGGTGAGGGCACCGCAGGAGCGCCGCCGCTGGGAGGCGATGATCGAGAGCCATCATCCGGAGGGATGGCGCCGTCCGCCGGGCGGCCAGGTCCGGTACTGGGTTCGTTCGGAGCCCTATGGGGTGCTGGGCGGCATCGGCTTCACTGCGGCCGGGATCCAGCTTGGGCCGCGTGACGGCGTCATCGGCTGGTCGGCTGATGCCCGGGTGGCCAACATCGCCAAGGTCGTGTGCAACCATCGCTTCCTGTTGCTTCCCGGTGTTCGGGTGAAGGGTCTTGCGTCCCGGGTTCTGCGTCTGGCGACGGACCGGATTGCCGATGACTGGGCGTCGGCCTACGGTGAGCGCCCGGTGCTGGTGCAGAGTTTCACCGGGCCGGGGCAGTCCGGCCTGAGCTACCGGGCCGCGGGGTGGAAGTGCTGCCCGAAGCTGACGTCGGGACGGCGTTCGGGCGTGAGCCGCGCGGTCTGGCTCAGGCCGCTGGTGGAGGGCTGGCACCAGGTTCTGTGCCGTGCACCGAAGCGGGTTCTCGGCTGGTCCGGATCGCTGTATTGTGCGGGGGGATGGGCTGCACGGGAATACGCCCGCAGCCCGCACCCCGACGGTCGGGTCAGGCGCCGGATTGCGCTGATGGGTGCGGCCTGGATGAACTGTCTTGGCGAACATCTGCCGTCGATCTTCCCGGGGCGTGCGGAGCAGACGGCGGCGTACCGGTTGCTGTCCAATGACGCGGTGACGATGGACCACATTCTGGATTCACATGTCGAGCAGACGGTTGAGCGGTGCGGCGTCGAGCGGTTCGTGCTGGCTGTTCAGGACACGACAACGCTGAATTATGACGACCTGTCAAAGACTTCGGGCCTCGACGACCTTGGCGGGGGCGGCAAGGGCACCTCGGGCATTCTGGCCCATTTCGGCGTGGCGGTGAACGCGGTGGGCCGGCCTCTCGGGATATATACGGCGGACACGGACTTCCGTCAGGCCGAAGACAAGGACAGTGTCCGCTGGGTGGACGGCCTGGAGCGGGCACAGGAACTCGCGCGCGCCTGCCCGGACACCCGGGTGGTGACGGTCTGCGACCGCGAGGGCGACTTCTGGGACCTGATCTCGCGGGCGCGGGACATCGGGGCGGCATTGCTGGTGCGGGCGAGCCGGGGGACGCAGCGTCGGGTGGCGCTGGCCTCCGGAGGCGACGCGAACCTGTGGGACCATGTGCTGGGGACGGACCCGGTGGGCAGGCGGACGATCGAGGTTCCCGCCTGCGGGGGACCGAACCGCAGGAAGGGGCGCACGGCGAAGCTGACCCTGCGCTGCACGCCTGTGGACCTGCTCCCCCCGAAGGACCGGGGGGACGAGCCGCCGCGCCGCATGATCGCCGTCTCGGCCCTCGAGGAGAACCCGCCCCGTCGCCCGTCGCTGCCGGCATCGAAGACGGGGAAGAAGAAGAAGAACCAACCGCTGCACTGGATGCTGCTGACCACCGAGGGCCAGGGCGACCTCGACACCGCCTGCACGGTGCTGCGCTGGTACGAACTGCGCTGGAGGATCGAACGGTTCTTCCATGCGCTGAAGGTCGGCACCCGCATCGAGGACCGCCGCCTCGACGAGGCCGACGACCTGCGCAAGTGTCTCGCCTTCGACGCGATCACCGCGTTCCGGGTGTGGGATCTTTCGCTTCTGGCTCGCGAGAGGCCGGACGACCCGGCCGGACAACATGTCACCGGGGACGACATCCGGGCACTCTGTGCCCTTGCCTCACACTATGGCTTCAAGGTTCCCCGGGGACCGCCGGAGATGACCATCGCGGGCTTCGTCGTGCTCACCGGCGGCCTGGCGGGATTCCATCCCTCGAAACGCCAGCCCTTGCCCGGCACGCAGAAGCTCTGGGAGGGCGTGAGGTTCCTGTCCACCGCAGTCATCGGCATCCAGGCCATGCAGGAATGGGGCAGGAAAAACCGAAAAGGAGAAAACCCGGAGTTAAGTGTGATAAATTGATAGCCCCGCGACCGGCAACGCCGACCGCAAACGTCTGCTCGGCCTGCTCATCGAGGACGCGACCCTGACCCGCGAGGGACTGCGGGCAAGCATCGGTCTTCGCCTGCGGGGCGGCAAGACCCACACGTTCCGGGTCGATCTGCCGCGACGCTACCCGGATGCTATCCGACGCATGCCCCGCGACGACGACGCGAAGCGTGAGATCCGCGCCCTCGTGGACCAAGCCCTCGACAACGCCACGGTGGCGGAAGAACTGAACAGGCGCGGACGCACCGACGCGCGGGGGGACCCCTATACGGCGCGGTGCATTCAGGAGTTCCGGAGCAACTGGAACTGGCCCAGTTGCACCCAGCTGCATCGCGCCGGGCTTCGCGAACAAGGTTATGTCAGCGAGCACGAACTCGCGTCGACAATGGGGATCCATTCGTGCACAGTGCGGCAACGGGCTCACCGCAAACAGGGCATCGAGGCCCGCCGCTTCAAGGTCGGTCGGAGAACGTTCACCATGTACAAAGAGCTGTCCAGCGGCACCGCCGAAAACTGCGATCCGGGCCTCGCATGTCCCCGGGATCCCGGCCTGTCACCACAACAAAACGAGAAGGATGCATCATGAATCCTTCGACTTTCCGGCGGGATGGTATGGCCGAGCATGCAGCAGCGAGATGCCCAGCCTGCCGCAGATCATCATCAATTGCCGGGAGCGGAAGTTGGCGCCGTTGTCGCAGAACAATCTCTCCACCAGGCCCCTGCGCAGGATCGCCTCCTTCAGAACGACCAGGTAGTCGGCCGCGGTCTCGCCGAAGGCGAAATGCGCATACGGGACAACCCGGGTCGCGTCGTCGAGCAGGGCAATCAGGTAGGTCTTTCTCTTCCGCCCCCGCGCGTCCCTGACCTTCGGGCCGTGCATGACATCCGACTGCCAGAGCTGGCCGGCCGCCTCGGTGGCGAAGCGGCGCAGGTCCCCGGACGGCGCGTCCGCGCGGCGCTTCATCAGCCCCTCCCGGGTGAACAGCCGGTGGAGCGTCGAGGGAGCGATGACGACATCGTCGGGGACGGCGCCCGTGGCCCGCGCCCGCGCGATGACCTGCCGGACGCTGAGGTCCATGTTCTCCCGGCGGGTCGCAAGCAGGGTCTCGACAACATCGCCCGGCATCTTCCGGATCGAGCCGCGGTCCCTGCGGCGCTTGGGCATCAGCCCGTCGAAACCCGACTTTCGGTACGCGCGGATCCAGCTCCGCATCGTCGTCACCGCAACCTTGCGCCGGCCCGACCCCGGGATCGTCACCTCCCGTTGCGATTGCCGCTTCAGGTACGGCGCCACCTCGTCCGGCGGAAGGTGCAGGGCCTCCGAGATCATGGCGAAGCGAAACAGTGCGACGTCCTTCCGCTCGTCGTTGATCGTGTCTTTCATGGTGATGTCCTCCGTCATTCCGGGCTCCGATGCGCCGGTTGGCCCCATCTGCCGCGATCGGCATCCCCGAAACAGGGTTCGAATGGTGTTGGAGGCCCGGCCGGGGATTTCCCACCCAGTCCGGGAGGCCGGAATCCGACCGGAGGAGGCAGGAACTGCAACTGGCTCGTTATCTCCCGGCGCAGGTCGACCAGCAGCGTTTCGGTGCCGAGCGCGGCGCGCATCGACACCAGGTCCGCCGGAGTTCCCCTGAACAGGTCAGGGCGCAGCGTGACCACGGCCGCCAGGAAGACCGAAACCGCAATGAATGCGCCACACAGACCGCGGATCGCGTTCGACAACTCGTCACGGTGAGGGAACAGGCGCCTGGCCGCCGCCCATCGGCTCGGGGCCTCGGCGAGAACGACCATGTCGTCCTCGATCTCCTGCAGCGAACCGCGGCGGCGGGCCGCAGCGAAATCCGGAAGACGGCTGAACGTGGTCTGGCAGTCACGGCAGTCGAACCGGGCAACGCGCAGTGGAACCGGCGTCTTCCGCCCGTAGGTCCCGTGACGCATCGTCCCGCAGTCGCGCCGGCAGAGATCCTTCAGGCAGGGAGGAAAGGTTGCATTCCTCCACTCCTCCCGGCTAACGTACTCCTCGGCGGTCAGTTCTGTTTCAAAGCGTAGCTGTACTGGTCGCCCATGGCCCGGCGAGGGGACAATCGCGCGGGCCACCCTTTTCTGTCTCAGGTCATTTGCGGCGTCCCGCCAGCCGGAAAGAGCGACAGGCAAGCGAAAACAGCCGGCCGCGGCCGGCCTGCGCCAGAAAAGCCGTTTGATATTGTTCCTGACCGGACAGGGTGGCTACTTGAAAAACCCTTCCTGGGGAAGAAGCCTTGTCCCGGATTGTCCCTGGATCACTGAAAAAACTGTCGGCAGGGAACGTGGGACAAAACCGCCGTTTCAAGCCAGAATATTCCGGGACCCAACAGCCGGCCGCATCGTCACCATGGACGCGATGCACGCCCAGCACGAGACCGCGCGCTGCCTTCTCGGGCGACGCGCCGACTATGTCGTCACCGCGCTCAAGCAGAACCAGGAGACCATCCTCGACGACCTCAAGGCGATCGACTTCGACGACGCGCCCTTGCACGAGACCGTCGAGAAGGGCCATGGACGCTTCGAGCGTCGGCAGTGCGCCGTCGTCGACCTCTCCGGCGCCCAATGGGACGGCTACGCCGCCCTCCACGGGCGCAGGCAGGCCATGCGCATCGAGCGCGAGCGCGAGATTCTCAAGACCGGCGAGCGCAGCGTCGAGGTGACCTGGTGCCTCACCTCGCTCGGCCCCGAATGCGCCGGACCCGAGGAACTGCTGGAACTGGTGCGCAACCATTGGGTGATAGAGAACCGGGTCCATTACGTGCGCGACTTCACCTACGACGAGGACCGCTGCAGGGCCCATGTGCGCCACATGCCGCGCAACCTTTCCTGCCTGACGAACGCAGCCATCGCCATCGTGCGCTGCGACGGGCGCTTCAGCTACATGCCCGAGGCGAACCGGCACTACGCAGCCCGCGCCCAGGAGGCCATCGACGCGATCCTGATCCCGCCCGGCGCGTGATCCGTCTGTCCTGACCGTGCGAGGAGCGCACGGAACGCGCCGCCGGACGGCGCGAAGGAACAGCCGTGCCCGAACAGCCCGAAAATCGTGTCCAGCCCGCCCTGGAAGGCCACGGGTCGTCGCCAAAACCGGTGCGCAGATGACCCGGGACGCATCAAGCATGACCGCTCTTCGTCACGTTGGCCCCGCAGACTCGACAATAAAATGGCCCTGCAAGGAATCGCACTTTCCTCCCCGGCCTGAACGCCGAGGTTTCCAGCGCGAAAAGTTGATGAGACACGCCCGAAGTCAACCAGATTCGACCATACCTGAAGGACTTGCAGAAGCTCTGGCGGCGTATCCGGACAGTAGTACCGGGCAACCCGGAGCCCGGTCGGGGTCTTGCGCCCGTAGGTGCCGTGACGGGCGAACCGGCAACCCCCGTCGGGGCAATGGCATTCGGATAAGGTTTTTTATCGTTCGGATAAGGAAGCCCCCGTGCTTCGGGCGTTTTGCCGGAAGCCGGGGGCTTGATGGTGGTCTGGTTCTGTCAGGCGGCGGTTCGCTTCTGCCACTTGCTCCTTGGTTGCCTGGATTCCCGCTTGTAGCTTCGCCCTGGCCTCTCGCGCTGGATGCACCTTGAGAGGCCGGTCATGATTCTCCTGACCGATTGGGCGACCATCTGGCTCTGCCTGAGGAACATGGCCTCGATTTCGCGTAAGCGGGTAAACGGCGACGTCTGATAATTCGGTTGCTCACGCGAGGGTTGGGTGGGGATAATTCCGGTCATTCATCAATGATCGGAGGAAATTGTCATGTCAGGTTTGAATGGTTCGGCTGGTTCCCGTCGTGCGCCGGTGGTGCGCAGCGCAGACGAGTGGAGCGGCATCATGGCGGACTTCGAGCGCTCGGGGCTGTCGCAACGGGAGTATTGCGAGTCCCGTGGGCTGTCCCCGAAGACCTTCTCGAACTGGCGGTGCCGTCTCCGCCCTGGGGGCGGGAAGGGTTCCTTTGTCGAGCTTGCGCCGCCTGCGGTATCCGGCTGGGACGTCGAGCTTGACCTGGGCGACGGGGTTGTCCTGCGGGTTCGGCGGTCGTGATGCTCGGCGGCTGGCCGCGGGGCGGCATCTGGCTGTCGACGGACCCGGCCGACATGCGGCGCAGTTTCGACGGGCTGTGCGCGCTGGTGTCGGGCCATCTCGGGTGCAATCCGGCCGATGGACGCTGGTACGTGTTCGTCAACCGGCGCCGGACCATCGTAAAGGTCCTCGGCTTCGAGCGGGGCGGCTTCTTCATCTGGTCCAAGCGCCTGGAGCAGGGCCTGTTCGCCCCGCCTCCGGCCTCCGGCCATGCGGCGCTTGCATTGTCTTCGACCGAGTTGATGGCCCTGATCGACGGCATCGACGTCACCGTTCGCCGCCGTCGCAAGCGTTACGGCGGTCCCCGGCTGGCGTCCGGGTGAGCCCGGACGACGGTCATGTCGATGCTGCCGGTCATCGGGGTGTCGGCGAAGAGGTCCTTCCACAGGCGTGGCGTCAGTTCGTGGACCCGGTCGGCCGGATGGGTGTCGATGCGCTGGAAGACATCGCCCAGATAGGTTGCAGGGCTGATCCCGAGCAGGAAACAGGTGGCGACGAGGCTGTTGACGATCCCGACGTTCCGTGCGCCGGATTCTGTCCAGGAAAAAAGCCAGTTCTTCTGTCCCAGCTTGATGCGGCGCAGTGCGCGCTCGACACCATTCGAGTCGATCGGCACCAACGGGTCTTCGAGGAACACCTCGAGGGCCTGCTGGCGTTCGACGGCGTAGGTGACCGCCCGGCGGATCGGGTGCTTCGGCGTCAGCGCCGGGTCCCCGAGCGTCCGCTCACACCATTGCCAGAAGGCGTCGACCAGCGGGCGGGTGCGGGTGCGCCGCG
>CAXXGT010000016.1:0-166608 GCA_963664045.2 Paracoccaceae bacterium
CAGAGATTGCGCTGTGCCGCCCACGATTTTGGCGACCAGTGGGTGTCCATCGCGCCCATCGGGTCCGGGTAGTACATGGGGTTCGACCAAGCGCGGAAGTTGACGTCGTCGTGGTGGGGCTTCTTTGAGTGGAAGGTGGCCCAATCCTCCTCCTGAAGGCGCAGGTTCAAGCCGCACTCGGCCCACTGCTGCTGGATCACCTGCGCGGCGAGATCGCCATACAGGTAGTAATTGCCGGGATGCGAAATCACCATCTCCTCGCCGTCATAGCCCGCCTCCGCGAGCAGTCGACGCGCTTCCTCAGGGTCGTGTTTGATGTGCTCAAACCCCTCAATGTAGAGCGGTGCGCCGTACTCGGGGAACTGGTGGGCGGTTGGGCGCTCGGCCAGGCCGGCCCACAAGCCGTCGACCAGCGCCTGACGGTCAGTGCAGAGGCGCACTGCCTTGCGGACCAGTGGGTTGTCGGTGGGCGGATTGGTCTGGTGGATGAGCCACACATGGAACATGGGCCAGGTAACGCCCTGGATGCGGAAGTCCTCGGTGGGGATCGCCGACGCCTGGTCGGGTGGAATTTGGGCGATAATGTCGAATTCGCCGTTCACGAGGCCAGTGACGCGGCTGGCCACTTCGGGCACATGGAGCATGGTAACCCTTTCCAGCGCGGACGGTTCACCCCAATGGTCGTCGAAGCGTTCGAGGATCAAGCTTCGGCCCGGATCAAACTCAATCACTTCATAAGGGCCGGTTCCGACCGGGTTGAGTCTGGCCTCGTCGAAGCCCACTTTCTCATGGTACTCTTTCGAGGCGATGCCGGCCGAGCGGGCCGAAATCAAGGTCAGAAAGGCGGGCTCTTCACGAAGAGTGTGGATGCGGACGGTATAGTTGTCGATCACTTCCACGTCCGAGAAGTTGTAGTGCCAGCGGCCCCAGGCACTGAAGAACTCAGGGTCCTCATGATGATACATACGGTTGAGCGAGAACGCGACGTCATCAGCGTCAAAAGTATCACCGTTGTGGAACACCACGCCTTCACGCAGTTTTAGTTCCCACACGGTTGGCTCAAGTTGGGCCCACTCTGTGGCAAGGCCAGCCTTGTACGATAACGGGGTGGAAAAGCTGTCGCGCTCGATCAGCGTGTCATAGATCTGGTAGAGCATCGGCGCCCCGGAGTTTCCGGTGTTGTCTTGGGGGTCTAGGCCTTTTTCGAAGGAGGGAAACGCGATGCGCAGCTCCTGCGCCTCAGCACCAAAAGAGACTATCGCTGCCAGTGCGGCGGTGATAAATAAATTCTTCATGACGGTTCCTTTCCTTTTTGCGCCGACCACATTCGACACCAAAATATACTAGCAATTTCTTCGGTATTTCTCTAATCGATTGATTCAATGCAAACTGTCATTAAATCAATGCTGGCATCGTAAGCCACGAACTGGCTGACAGGATCGCCGGCCGTTCATTCCCTCGGAGCCTGCCACGCATCTTCAGAAGACAAAGCCCTGGTAGATGCCGCCGCTGGCATTGACCGGCTGCTCCCCTGAGCCAGCGGGTTAGGCTGTGTGCATTTTACGCGCAATAGCCACCAGCAAACCCGCTCAAAAATAGGACAGGTTAGAGAAACTCGCTCTCACTTTGCTCCTGCGGCTCTGCTACATTGGAAATTATGTTGTCTTCCATACCTCAAAACTACAGATTCCGACGGGACTTGAACGCGCGAAGCGCGCGGTTTCGTGAGGGTTCGGTGCCCGGGTGTTGATGCCTCCTATCAGGTTGAGGGACCAGCCAAAGGCCGATCCTGACGGGCGCAGTCTTGACTGCGCCCGTTGTTTTTTGAGGCTGAAAGACAGTTTTTCATGCCTCTTTCCGAGCGTTTCCCCGGGTTTTCCACAACGCGAATCGGCCCCGTTGGCGATAGCCCGAGGCTCCATCGCGTGTAACTGCCATCGAGAGCGCCGATGGCGCAGCCCAGACCGGAACAGGTGTTCGCCGACCCCCTCTTGACCGTCTCAGCCGGTTGGTGCCGAGGTCGGTTTGGCCGTCCACGTTCGGTCGTGGCGAAGCAAGACATTGGCAAGAATCACGAGTTTGCGCATGACCGCGACGAGTGCCACCTTGTGGTGTTTCCCCGTGCCTTCAGCCGGTCGTACAAGGCCTTCAATTCCGGATTGTACGTCGTCGCCGACAAGGCTGCCATGTACAGGACATCGCGCGGCCGGCGGCGACCGCCACAGATATGCCGGGACCGTCCTTCTGATCCAGGACGGCACGGACCTCAACTTTGCGACGCATCACTGCTGCGACGGACTGGGCGTGATTTCGAGCAACGGCCGAAAGGGCTCGGGCACTCTCGGCATCCACATGCACGGCACGCTGGCCGTCAGCGACCGGGGCATCCCTCTCGGGGTTCCGCGTATTGAGTTCGACTGCCCCGAGGGTGGCAGCGAGGGCGGCAAGCCGCCCGAGGAGCGCAAGTCCGCGCGCCGGCTCCGGGGATGGCGCGACGGATCCCTGCTGGCCGCCGAGGCCAACGCCCTCAAGGGGCGGGCCGACGGCCTCGGCGTGGTGTCGGTGATGGATCGGGAGGGCGACATCGCGGCGCTGTTCGTCGAGCAGCGCGACCGGGGCGGTGCCGACATTCTCGTCCGGGCGCGGGCCGACCGCGTCCTGGCGGACGGCGAAAGGCTGTTCGCGGAGGTGCGTGCGTCGGCCCCGCGGTCGCGGCACGAGATCCGCGTCGACCGGACCTCGGCACGCCGCGCCGCGCGCGGCCAGAAGGCCGTCGCCGGTCGCGAGGCGCGCCGCGCCGCTGTCGAGCTGCGCTGGCTGGATCTTTCCGTTCCGGTTCCCCGGAAGGAGCGCGGGCGCCTCGGATCCGAACCCGTCCCCTGACCACGGTGCACGCGGTCGAGCCGTCCCCGCCGTGCGGCGCGGAGGCGCTCGAATGGCTGTTGCTGACGACGCTGCCGGTCGGGAGCGCGGACGAGGCGCGGCGGGTCCTCGACCTGCACGCCCTGAGGTGGCGCATCGAGGACTGGCACAGGATCCTGAAGTCGGGCTGCGAGATCGAGAAGTCGGGCTTCCGCACCGCCGAGCGGATGAAGGCGGCCGTGACGATCAACGCGGTGATCGCCTGGCGCCTGGCGGCGCTGACGCTCATGGGCCGGGACACCCCGGAACTGCCCGCCCACAGGATGTTCTCGGCCTCGAAGGTCGCCATGCTGCTCGACGTCGCAATCGCCGGCGGCTTCCCGGTGCCCGGCCGGGAACGACCGGAAGATTCGGTGGACCTCGAGGCGGTGTCGCTCGGACCGGCCCTGCTCCTCGTCGCCCGGCTCGGCGGCTACCTGAACCGAAAGAACGACGGCCCGCCGGGTCATCAGACGGATGGGAGGGCTACGCGCGGCTCGTCACCGGCGCACAGACCATCGAGCGGATCAAGGAAAACGGCGAGGCGAGCGCCGTGCGTCCCTATCTCGCCACAAACGCCTGAAACGGTGTCGCAAATGCCTGGCATCAACCCGCAAGCCGCTATTGTTTAGTAGCTGAAAGATCAATGGGCAGCCCGCGGCGGCGGGTCGAGGCAGGCTCCGACGGCGGATCGATCAGTTCGGACGCCGGCGTCGGTGCTTCTGCGCGACCTCAAAACCCGCCTTGGCACCGTCTCGCGCCTCGAAGCGGCTGATCCGACCGCGGTTGGCGAAAATGATCTCCGGCCAGCGCGCCACTGCTACGCGGAACCTAGCGATTCGTGCACGGGCTTGACAGGTTAAGCCATCCGATACCATATCGGCTCGCGGATGTTGCACTGCACGTAGGGACGCAAATTGGCGCAATTCCTGTTCAGACGCACCCTGAACGCGGCCATAACCGTGTTCTTGATTTTGGTGCTGGTCTTCGTTGCCGCGCGGATTGGAGGTGATCCGGTTTCGATCATGTTCCCTGACGGCATCGATGCAGAGACACAGGCAGCGTTCGAGGAGCAGCTAGGTCTCGACAAACCCATCCCTGTGCAATTCTCCTATTACCTGCTCGACCTTTCTCAGGGTGATTTCGGCAATTCCATCCATTCGCGGGAATCTGTCATTGACATGTATCTGGACCGCTTGCCCGCGACGCTGACGCTGGCGGCGCTGGCCTTCTTGCTGTCAATCTTCATGGGGATCGGTCTGGGGCTAATCGGTGCATTACGGCGAGACGCACCCGCGGGCCGGCTGGCCATGACGGTGGCCTTCTTGGGCTATTCGGTGCCGCATTTCGTGCTGGCGATCCTGCTGATCTTCCTTTTCGGCTATGTACTTCGCACCCTGCCGACTGTCGGCAATTCCACCCCTTACCACTACGTTTTGCCGGCCATTGTACTGGCTGCCGGACTCACCGCTGCGATCGCGCGCTACACCCGTTCAGTTCTTCTCGATGTGCTGAGCGAAGATTATGTCCGCACCGCCCGCTCCAAAGGCCTAAGCGACCAACTCGTCCACTTCAAACATGCGCTACCCAACGCATTAATCCCTGTGGTCACAGTGCTTGGGTTGCAGCTCACAAGCCTCGTCTCAGGCTCGCTGATCGTCGAAGAGGTTTTTGCCTTCCGCGGAGTCGGCCAGCTTCTCGTTGGATCGGTGCGCGATGCCGATTTTCCAGTTCTGCAATGCGGCGTGATCTTTTTCGGGCTCACTGTCATTATGATCAACCTGCTGGTCGACGTGCTTTATGCTGTTCTCGACCCAAGGGTGCGGGTGGCAAGTTGACCATGACCACTACTCTGAGCCCGTCCAGCGACACGGCGTCCTTCGGCGCCAACACCGAGCGGCTGCGGCTGTTTTACACGATCCGGGCGGCGCCAATTGCCGTCAAGCTGTCTCTGCTTGGCATATTTACGGTGTTTGCCATGGCAATCTTTGCGCCCTGGATTGCGCCTTACAATCCGAACGATACGAACATCATGAACTCGCTGAAGGCGCCAAGCTGGATCGAGGGCGGCGATCCTGATCATCTTATGGGCACCGACAAGCTTGGGCGGGACATGTTCTCGCGCCTGATCTATGGCATACGGGTGAGCGTCGGCTTGTCGGTGCTGGGCGTGGTGATCGGCGGTGTTCTTGGCACGGCACTCGGCATGCTGGCGGGCTTTGTCGGCGGGTTCTGGGACCGGCTAGTATCGACCATGGTCGATATCCAGATTGCCATTCCGTTCCTTCTGATGACGCTGGTGGCGATCGCCGCGCTGGGGACCGATATATGGGTGCTGATCGCGCTTCTGGGCATTGCGGGCTGGGAAACCTATGCCCGTGTTGTCCGCGCCCAGGTAATCGCCATCCGGGCGCGCCCTTTCGTGGAGGCCGCCTATGCCGTAGGCGCGACCCATTTGCGGGTTGCGGTGCGCGAGGTCCTGCCCAACCTCGTTGCAATCCTCACCGTGCTGTTTACGCTGAATTTTCCGGGCATCGTACTGCTCGAAGCATCGCTTTCCTTCCTCGGACTGGGGGTGCAGCCACCGACGCCGTCGCTGGGGCGCATGGTGAGCGATAACCGAAACGATCTCGCGCTGGTCTGGTGGACGGCGCTGAGCCCCGTGTTCGTCATCATGATCATGACACTGATGATTCAGTTGATCGGTGACTGGCTGCGCGACGTGTTTGATGTGCGCCTGCGAGAGGGACGCCGACAATGACACTGCTTTTGTCGGTTGAAAACCTTCAGGTTGCATTTGGGAGCGGCCCCGACCCGAAGCTGGCAGTGCGGGATATGAGCTTTGGGATCGCGCCTGGCGAGGTCCTGGCGCTTGTGGGCGAAAGCGGGTCGGGCAAGTCGGTGACCGCGCTCAGCATCATGCGGCTGGTGGAGTATGACGGAGGACGCATTCTGAACGGACGGTTGATGTTCGATTCCGGCGACGGGCCCGTGGATCTGGCGGCTTTGGACAGCAGCGCCATGCCAAAGCTGCGCGGCAATGCGATGGCTATGATTTTCCAAGAGCCGATGACCTCGCTCAACCCGATATACTCGGTTGGCGAGCAAATCATGGAATCATTGCGCCTGCATCGGGGCGTGTCTGGTGCCGAGGCGCGCGAACGGGCCAAGACTTTGCTGGAAAAGGTCCTTCTGCCGGATCCGGCACGTCAAATCCAGCGCTATCCCCATGAATTGTCGGGTGGGCAGCGCCAACGCGTTATGCTCGCCATCGCTCTGGCCTGTGCGCCGAAGCTCTTGATCGCGGACGAGCCGACAACGGCGCTCGATGTGACGATCCAAGCGCAAATCCTGGACCTTTTGCGAGAGATGCAGCGCGAGATTGGTGCGGCACTGTTGTTCATTACCCATGACATGGCGGTCGTTGCCGAGATCGCCGACCGCGTCGTCGTCATGAAAGCCGGAGAAAAGGTCGAGGACGGGTCTGTCGACGCGATCTTTGCCACCCCGCGCCATCCGTACAGCCAAGCCCTCCTGGCCGCGGTACCGCGCTTGGGCGCTCTGACGGGGACGGATGGCCCACGGCGTTTTGCGGCGGCCAAACACGACGCGCCTTGTCGCGCCGAAGGCCAAGAGAAACTGCTGATCAAAGTCCGCAACCTTGTCACGCGGTTCCCGGTGCGGACGGGCCTATTGCGTCGCAAGACTGCGGAGGTACATGCCGTCGACATGGCATCCTTCGATATCGCGGCCGGACAGACGCTGGCCATTGTGGGCGAAAGCGGGTCAGGCAAGTCGACGCTGGCGCGGTCGGTCCTGCGATTGGTTGAGCCGGTTTCTGGTACCGTGTCTCTTGACGGCACCGAACTGACCACGCTCGAGCCTAGCGAACTGCGCAAAATGCGCACCAAGATGCAGATCGTCTTCCAGGACCCTTACGCCTCGATGAACCCAAGGCGCCGTATCTTTGACCAGATCGCAGACCCGGTTCGCATCCACGACACTCCTGACGAAGCCGAGCTCCGCGCGCGGCTGGAGAACCTGATTCGCGAGGTCGATCTGCCCGCCGACAGCCTCGAGCGCTTTCCGCACGAGTTTTCCGGCGGGCAGCGGCAGCGCCTGTGCATTGCGCGCGCGATGTCGCTCACGCCCGCGCTAATTGTGGCCGATGAGCCGGTCTCGGCTCTCGACGTTTCGATCCAAGCGCAGGTCGTCGACCTTTTGCTCGAACTGCAAGAGCGGCAGGGGGTCTCCTATCTTTTCATTTCGCATGACATGGCGATCGTCGAGCGCGTCGCCCATTGCGTCGCCGTGATGCAGCAAGGTCGAGTTGTGGAGATCGGGCCGCGCCGGGCAGTTATGGAGAACCCGCAGCATCCGTATACACGGCAATTGCTGGAGGCGGTACCGATCGCTGATCCTTCGTGTCGCGCGGAACGGAGGCAGCGGATTTTGACGCACTCCCTGAAAAGCCTGGTGCATCCTTTGGGGACCGCACCACGCGCGCCGAATTACGTCGAAGCGAGCCCTGGTCATCTAGTGGAGCAGACCGTGGATGTGTAACGCGCGATCTCCAAGCGCGGTCTGAAGGATCATTAAAAGAGGGCCGCATCGTCCACTCGCGTGAGGCTCTGACCGCAGCCAAGGGCCCGTCATAAATGCGTTGTCCGGAGCCGGTTGCGGCTTAAGCAATCAAGGAAGTCTCTCATGTCCGATCTACCCAAACTTGGCGCCGCGTTGAGGCCCGAAGAATTGCCGCCCCATATCGACTGGCTGGTCGATGGCGTCCGGGACTTGGAGCTTCAGGGTTTTCACTATCCCGACGTGCTGGTTGCCGGCGACTGGAAACCTCGCGCCGCCGACGTGCGCAAGCTCTTGGAAAACCACAAGGGCCGCCAGGGTATGCATGGCCCGGCCTCGGTACCGCTGGCCTCGAACGATCCAGGGATACGCGCTTTGGCACAAGAGCGTCTGGGTCAGTGTCTCGATGTGTGTGAAGAGCTGGGACTGACTCAGATGGTCATCCACAGCCCCTATATCCACTGGGACCAGGAGAACCTCTATCGCGTGCCCGGGCGTCGCGCCGAAAAGCTTGCCGACTTCATCGCCACGATTGAGCCCATGATGCCACGCGTTGAGGCCCTTGGCGTGGAGATGGTGATCGAAAACGTCGAAGACCGCGACCCGGCGATCCGCCGCGACATCGTCCGCCATTTCGACAGCGCGGCGCTCAGGCTCTCCGTCGATACCGGCCACGCGTATTATGCGAACCGGATGGGCGCGGCGCCATCGGTGGAATTGTTCGTGCGCGCGGCGGGCGAAGACCTGGCGCATATGCATCTACAAGACGCAGACGGGCTCGCAGACCGGCACTGGGCGATCGGCGACGGCACCGTGCCGTGGCGTGCCGTCTTCGAAGAATTGGGCCGCCTGTCGTTCAATCCCCGCCTGATCATCGAGATCCGAGACAAGACCGATGTGCTGCGCTCGGCCAAGCATCTTGTGCAGCTGGGTCTTGCCGTGTGAAGGCAAAAGCCCGACAGCAAAGAAAAAAGTTCGAAGCGTCGTGCGTGATTCGTCAATCAAATTGTCGCGAATAAGCTCATTCGGGGACTAGGCACAGCGGTGTTGCTCAAAGCTAGACCGGGTTTTTTTAGATCTCTTTTCTGAAATTGAGGCGTCGTAGGAACTGCATCTAAGGTCAACACGCGCGCAACGGCAAGGATCGCGACCTGGTGGAGATTGATTAGGGTTGGCGATACGCCGGCTGATTTGCTGGAAGGTGATAATGTAGACTGCGTCGACATCATTGGCGTGCTCAGCGGGCTCAAACCTGGCAAGGCCTGAGGCGGTACTGGAATACACACGAAATTTCCAGCGTAGCCCCCCCCCCCCCCCCCGCTCGGCGGCGGCCCTGTCGCGAAAGTAAAGGTCGTGTTTGCTTGTTGCCGTCCGGAGATGTGAACCGGACAGTCTCAAAGTTCTGCTGGCGCACCAAAAAGTTCGGCTACCAGGTGATCAGGACAGTCGAAATCGGAGATATTTGCAAAACTTCGTGGAATCAATGAGATAGCGGTTTTTTGCCCAAGAGCAGAGCCGCCAGATAATCTTGAGAGCGAGTTTATCTAACCTGACCTTTTCTTGAACGGGTTTGCCGGTGGCTATCGCACGTTAAATGTACACAGCCTAACCCGCTGGCCCGGGGGAGCGGCCGGTCAACCCCATCGGCGGACATTCCATCCATCAGGGCTTTGTCTTTTGATGATGCGTGGCAGGTTCAGAGGGAATGAAGGGCCGGCGATCCTGTCAGCCAGTTCGTGGCTCACGATGTCGGTATTGATTGAATGATAGTTTACATTTAATCAATCGATTGGAGAAATATTGAAGAATTAGTTAGTCATATATTGGTATCGAAATCAGGCCCGCGTGAAACGCGGGCCTGCTGGACACAGATATCAACACAAGATGGCTCGCCCTTTGAGCCGATAGCACCTTGAGGGGGATTTAGCCAACGAACGCAGAAAGTCAACAATGGAAGAAGGAATCCATGAGGAAAATTGGAAAAATGTTAACTGGCGCACTGGTTGCGCTGGTTATGGCTGCCCCGCTTACAGTTGCCGCCGACGAGATCGTGATCGGCGTTGCGTCGGTTCGAAAAGGGCACGACAACCGCACCGAAACGTCGAACGCCTCCACTGGCATCTTCTATGCCATCCACGAGGCGCTGATCGAACGCGATGCGTTCCGGCCGGGCGTGTTCATCCCCGGTCTAGCGACCGAATGGGAGATGATCGACGACGACACCATGGAGCTGAAGCTGCGGGAAGGCGTAACCTTCCACAACGGCGACACCATGGATGCCTACGACGTCGAAGCCTCGCTCGATCCGATCATCAAGCTGGAAAACAAGCGCTACCGCAACCCGCACGGCAAAATGTTCTATAACTTCGAGGATGTTGAAGTGGTGGACGACATGACCGTTCGCATCCACACCAAGCGCCCCGACGCGCTGATGGAGACGCTTCTGTCCGTGCGCAATGCCGGCATCCGCTCGTTGGAGCGGATCAATGACGGCCAGGAAGACCAGCACGGCCTTCATCCGATCGGCGCCGGCCCTTACAAGGTCGCCAGCATCTTGCCGGGCGAGAGCGTTGTGCTCGAGCGCTTTGACGATTACTGGGGCGAGCCGGCACCCTTCGACAGGGTGACCTTCACCCGCATCCCGGAAGTCTCGACCCGCATCACCGCGCTGGTGAACGGCGAAGTGGACATTGTCTCGGAAATCCCTCCGGATCAGTACGCGCTGATCGACAACGAGCCGGGGCTGAAGCGCGTTGAAGTCACCTATCCGATGTACCACGTGTACCTCTTCAACAACGCCCACCCGGTGACCTCGGACGTGAAGCTGCGCCAGGCGCTGACCCATGCGATCGACTATGACGGCCTAGTCGCGGCGCTGTTCAGCGGCCAGGGCATGGCCCCGAGGGGGATGCAGTACGAGCAGGTGGGCGAGACCTACAACCCCGATCTCGACATCTTCACCTACGATCCCGAACGCGCGCGCGAACTGCTGGCCGAGTCGGACTATGACGGCGAGGATGTCGAAATCACCATCTACCCCAACTACTACCTCTACGGTGAGCTGGCTTCCCAGGCGATCCAGGACATGTGGCAGGACATCGGCGTCAACGTAAAGCTCGTTCATATCCCGGTCGGTGGGCTCACGGTCGACAAGGATCCCGGCACCATGGTGCGCAATTGGTCGATCCCGATGTTGTACAGCGACATCATGGGTGTGATGGACAATGCGCTGACGGAAGACAGCTGGGCCGCGAAGCGCGGGTATTTCGACCCCTATGCCGATCCGCGCTGGCTGGAACATTACGAGGTCGCCCGCTTCGGCCAGACCGTGGAAGAGCGCAAAGAGGCCTATGCCAGGCTGCACGAAGTCTTCAGCGACCTCGCGCCGCTCATCCCGCTCTACCAGCCTGCGGACTCTTACGCGATGCGTGCGGATATCGACTTCGAGATCCCAACCGCGCTGCGCCCGTTCACGCTGCCGCTGCGCGCGGGTCAAATCACCGTCGGCGAGTAATGCTGCAATGGCTTGGGCGGGTCCAGCAACCCGCCCGGCTGCCTTTGCCAACGCGATACTCGGAACGGGCCTTTCAGATGATCCTTGGATCTTGCCCTACAATCCGAACATGATGAGCAACCTGAACTCGATGGATGTGCCGGGCCGGATTGCAGGCGCCGATCCCGATCATATCGTGTACAGCGACATGCTTGGGCAGGAAAATTTCTCGTGCCTGATCCATGGCATGCTAGTGAGAGTCGCCTCGTCGGTACTGGGCGTGGCGATAACGAAAGCCGGAGATGATGCGCTCGCGTAACATTGCGACGTGCCGGCGAAGGCGGGCGCCAAAGTGGTCGTGGTCACTGCCACGGACAAGCTGTGCACACAGTTCGGCAACGACCTCGACTTTTCCAAGTGCCATGTGTGGTTCTCGTCGCAAAATGCGGACAGGTGCACGATGGAGGAGAACGGGATTGAAGACGGGCTGGATTTCCGCGGCCAGCCGCTGTTTGACATGTAATTCGAAGAGCTGGCGCTGTTCGTACTCGACGAAGACATCGAGTCTTTTTCACAGGATGACCGCTTTGGGGCTGCCCTATCCTTTGCCCGGCGAACATGTGCAGCGCAAATGTGCGGCGGAACTGGACGCGTTCGTATCAGCGCTTCGTTCAAAAGAACTATCGACGCCGAGCTTCGCGGATGGACGGCGGGGGCTCTGCAGTTGGCCGGTGCATCCCACCGGTCGCACAAGAACACCGCTCAGGGTTCGAGCATGTTGTCCTGGGTCAAGAAACGTCCATTAGCCAGTTTGGTTACACAGCAGGATCAATGATGGAAGAAAGAAACTTTTTCGAACGGCTGGTAGACATCAGCCCGGGGATGGAAATCTGGTGGGATTCTTCTCCCGTTGTTTTCGATAATTGGTGCCGAAAATTGCTCGACAAGGCAGATCCGGCGGACCGTAATCTGCTGAAAACGCAATTCAGCCGAATGTACGACAAAGACGACCCCCAAAATCAGTTGTTTCGGGGTGTGACCACCAATCCGCCACTTTCGCTGCAGGCGATTCAAACCAATCCTGCTTATTGGACAGGGGTCGCCAAGGATATCGTATCCGAAAATCCGGGACTGGACAGTGAAGGCCTTTTTTGGAAGCTCTACAAAACGGTCGTGAAAGCTGGCTCGGAGATGTACCTGCCGCTGTTCGAGGCCAGTGGGTACAAGGAAGGCTTCCTCTCTGGGCAAGTCGATCCGAGAAGTGTGTTTGACAAGGATGCGATGATCAGACAGGCCGAAGAAATCGCGGCTATCAATCCCAACGTGATGGTAAAAATCCCTGGCTCCATGCAGGGTTATGAAGTGATCGAGTATCTGACGTCCAAAGGCATTCCCACCAATAATACCCTGAGCTTTGTCCTGCCCCAGTTGGTTGACTGTGCCGACAGCGTCGAGCGCGGTCTGGAAACCGCCAGGAGAAACGGTGTGGACCTGAGCCGGTGGCGGTCGGTCATCACCCACATGGAGGGGAGATTCGGGAATCTCGGCGGACTCAAGGACCTTGCCCAGGAAAAAGGCGTGGAACTGACCGATGGCGAAATCCGATTGGCGGAACTGGCGGTTTTCAAGAAGGCTTACAAGTATCTGATAGACAATGATCGACCGAGCAAAATGCTTGCATGCTCCCTGATCGTTGGGCCGACCGTAGATGGGGAAAACCGTGTCTGGCACCTCGAAGAAAAAGCCGGCGCCAATGTCGTTGTGACATGTCCGCCCACGTTCATAGACAAGGTTCTTCTCATGCCCGGCGTTGAAAAGATATCGTTCAAAAAAGACCGAATTCTTGAAGATATCCCCGGCAAACTCATGGATAAGCTCATGCGGGTACCGTATTTTGAACGAGGATATGCTGAAGATGGCTATACCCGTGATGAATACAATTCTCTTCCCGCACTTCAGCGAACCGCCGAGCAATTCTCAAGAGCGACCGACGAAATGGTGGATTTTGCAGGCGAATGCCTTGGATGAAGTGTAATTCTTACCGAATACAACGGCCATTCCGACGCAACGTTCGGCATTGTTCAAATGGTTTCTCATTGAGTGTGACTTGCATAGCGCGGCACCGAGACGGATGCCGTTTACCGGGATCCGGGCGATCCGCCGGCGGTTCACGTGACGCCCGAAGAGATACTTGTGGCCGAAGACCTCAGTGCCTGAACGAGCGGTCGTCGGCCGGAAAAGTTCAGATTGTGAGACAGAGTTGCCGGCAGTGATCGAGCACATCAACGCCCGTCTGGCACACGGCGAGAAGCCATGATGTCCAGGTCGAGGCCGGCTCGGCGATCGGTGCAGGTTCTGATTGGATATGGGGTGCGTTATGAATGAAGGCTCGAACAGCCGGCCGGTCGTCGGTGCCGCCGTGTGGGCGGACGATTTGGAGCGTATCGACGGTCTGCCAGGTTTTCTCATGGACAGCGACCGTGACGTGGAAATCCGGGATTTCTATCTGGTTGACGCCCTGCGCACCGATTGGTCGCAGATCGTCGAGACGGTGAGGGGCAAGCTTGATGGTCATCGCGGCCGTGTCGGCATCCACGGACCGAGTAAGGGATTCCAACTGGACACCCACGATCCCGACATTCGCGCTATCGCCCAGGCGCGTCTTCATGCGGGTCTCGATGCATGCCTGGCGGTTACGGGGAGCCCGGGGACCGGCCATATGGTGGTCCACAGTCCTTACAGGACGTGGGATTGGCACAATTTGGACCGCGGCCCGGGTGAACGTGCGAAAAAGATCGAACGCGTTCACGAAACGCTGAGGGAGGTTGTCAAGCGGGCCGAAGACGAAGGCATCGTGATCGTAATCGAGAATGTTGAAGACAAGGATCCGCACGACCGCGTTGTGCTGGCCCGCTCATTCGATAGCCCGGCCGTCAAAGTGTCACTGGACACCGGCCATGCCCACTATGCTCACGGTGCAACTGGAGCGCCGCCGGTGGATCACTATGTTCGGGCCGCCGGCGCGATGCTGTCCCATGTGCACCTTCAGGACGGCGACGGTTTCGCCGACCGGCACTGGCAAATCGGCCGTGGTTCCATCATGTGGCACTCGGTTTTCGGTGCCCTGGCGGAGTTGCCGGAGATGCCAAGGCTTCTGCTGGAGCTTAAGGAGGCGGCGGATTTATTGCCATCCGCAAAATGGTTGGCGGAGGTCGGGCTTGCCGATTAGGAGTGACGTTCGTAAAAGTCGTTTCTCTTTTCTGGTGGTTAACCTGGCCGCTTAATCCTGGTTGTCGCCAGATGGACGGGAGATGCAGGACGGGCCTATCGTAGGTGTGGTGGCTTGCAACCGACGCTCCGCAAATGGCGGCAACGGTATCAACAGGCGGGTATCGCAGGCCTGCAGGATCGTGGCCGTCGCCTTTACCGATCGCACGGATGGAATATGTACGTGAGGCTGAAGAGGAACAGAATGTCACGCTCCGACGAAGCCGGAAACGCGGGATCAAGCGGTTGCGAAACGGGTGACACCGACAGTTCGGGTTGCGTTTCGCGGATGACACCATCCACATGGTTCTCTGCCGCCATGGGCTCAGTCGCCTGAAACGGCCTGGGCTCGTTCGCAAGAAATGCGGGAAGGTGTAATCACGACCTGTGCCCGGCGACCGAGTGCGATCCTCGAAGATGCACATGGCAATGTCCCGTGATCACCGCGTGGTGGTCGGGGACGGGGCCGATCAAAGGCAACCCTGCTCTCCATCGTTGACTTGGCCCGGATTGCCGTAGGCATACCCGCCTGGACGCGAGCCGCGGTTGCCAAGCCCAAATTGGTACGGACGCCGCGCGGCGACTTCTCCCAACCATCTGCGATCGAAGTGGCAAGCTGCAGGAAATCCTGGATCAGTGGCCGGTTGCGGAGCGATTTCAGGCAGGTGCTTTTGGCGCGCGTGAACATCTCGGAATCCGTGACCAATAGCGGTCGCAGTTCTGGCGATGCGGTGCGAATTCCGTCACGGCAATGACGCCGACGCCGAGCCCGCGGATGATCGCTTCACGGAGAGCCTCGCGGCTCTCGATCTCAAGGACCGGTTCCGGCGTCACGCCCCGCGTGGTCGCGGCGCCGTTGAAGGCCGCCTGGGTGGTGGAAGCAGAAGCCCTCTCAGAGACGGGTGATTTTCGCGCCGATCTCCGGAAGCGAGGAGACGCTTCCCAAGAGATCGCGCGTATAAGGATGCCTCGGCGCTTCAAACAGTTGCTCGGTCTGCCCGGTTTCGACGATCTCCCCGTCTTTCATGACGGCGACGCGTTCACAAAGCTCCCGCACAACCCAGAGGTCGTGTGAGATGAACACCATCGTCAAACCGAGGTCGTCGTGCAGCGCATTCAACAGATCGAGGATCTGCGCCTGAATGGATACATCCAGCGCCGAAACAGGTTCGTCGGCGATGAGGATCTCAGGTTCAATCACGAGGCTGCGCGCGATGTTGACGCGCTGGCGCTCGCCACCCGACAGCATGTGCGGAAAGCGACTTGCGAACTCGGGATTCAGACCCACCTGCTCGAGTGCCGCGCGCACGCGCGCATCACGGTCATCGGGTTTGCCAATGCCATGGACGTCCAGTCCTTCCCACACGGAGCGTCCGACGGCCATGCGCGGATCGAGCGAAGCAGCGGTATCCTGAAACACCACCTGTACTTTGCGCCGGAATCGTATGGCCTCGTCACGGTTGAGCCGAAACGGGTTCCGGCCACCAACGCGCAGTGTCCCCGCGGTCGGGCTCTGCAGCCCGAGGATCACACGGCCAAGGGTTGTCTTGCCCGAACCCGACTCCCCAACGATGCCAAGCCGCTCTCCCGGATACACGGAAAGATCGACCGACCGGAGCGCGTACACGGGTGGGGCTTTGCGGAACATGGCGCCACCGAACGTCACGGAGATACCGCAGGCCCGGATGAGGGGATTGTCCGATAGTCGCGCAGCCTTCGGCCCGCGCGCGGGGCGCGGACGGCGGCCGGGGAGGCTTGCAAGCAGGTGTTTCGTGTAATCGTGTTGGGGCGCACCAAAGATTTCGCGGGTTGGCGCGATTTCGACGATTTGTCCCTGATTCATGACCGCCACCCGGTCGGCGATTTCCGCAACAATGGTGAGATCGTGGGTGATAAACAGCATCGCCATGCGGGATTCGACCTGAATGTCCTTCAGGATCCGCAGCAGCCGAGCCTGTACCGTAACGTCAAGGGCCGTGGTGGGTTCGTCGGCAATCAGCAGTTGCGGCGATCGAATGGCGGCGATGGCGATCATCACCCGCTGGCGTTGTCCGCCGGACAACTGGTGGGGATAGGCGCGCGACCTCGTCCCGGCGTCTGGAATGCCGACCCGGTCGAGGATGTCGACCGCCATGGCTTTCGCCTCTTTTTCTCTGAAACTCTTTTCGGGCTTTGGACATACGTTCCCCTGGCCGCCGGCACCCGGTTTTTCGGGAGGCAGCCACGGTGACGTCAGTCTGGAAGGCGTCGCCGTTCAGTCGCTGTCGGCGATTATTTGTTCGGGCTCCCCGGAAACGGCCTCGTGATGGGCCGAAAGCGGTTGCGGGCGACGCCGGGTCTCAGGCGGTTTGTGCCGACATGTCGGGTTGTTCCTCGCGTGCCAGTCGGGTGACGTATCCATACTGTTCGAGCTTCTGCAGCCAGCGGCTGGCCTTGCGGCCGATGGAGATGCCCTCGTAGTCGATCCCGGGATCGGCGTAGGGCGTGCCGTCGCGCAGCATGGCATAGATGGTGCGGAGCATCTTGTGGGCCACGGCGACGATGGCGCGCTTGTATCCGCGCCGGCTCTTCACCGCCTGGTGGTAGGTGTGGAACTGGCAGCCCCGGGTCCGGACCGCCGCATGGGCACATTCGACGAGAATGGCACGCAGAACCGGGTTGCCCCGCCGTATCCGTCCGCTGCGGCGCTTGCCGGCACTCTCGTTGTTCCCGGGACAGATCCCCGTCCAGGCGGCGCAGTGTCTGGCCGATGCGAAGACCGACATGTCGGGGCCCAGTTCGACGAGGATCGCCATGGCGGACTCGCGGCTGACGCCGGGCAGGGTCTCGAGGAGCCGGACCTGGGCCTCGTAGGGAGCGAGAGCGGCCTCCATCTGCTGATTGGCCGCCTCGATCCGGGCGGTGTCGCTGTCGAACCGGGCCAGGAGATCGCCCAGGATCCAGCGGCCATGGGCGTCAAGTTCGACACTCAGGGCATCGCCGAGGAGGTCGAGCTTCTTGCGGACGTGCCAGCTCAGCCCGCCCAGGATGTCCTCACACGCGTCACCGGCGATGATCCCCTCGAGGATGCGGCGGCCGTTGACCCCGTGGGTGATGCGGCTGAGGACGCCGCCGATGCGCACCCCGCCCCGGTCCAGGACCTTCTGGATGCGCAGTTGCGCGCGCGCCCGCTGTTCGATCAGCGTGCGGCGGTAGCGGCTCAGCCCCCGCAGGTCGCGGAAGCTCTTCGGCAGCACCAGGCTCGGGCTCCCGAGGCCGAACTGGCAGATGCGCGACAGCCAGACGCTGTCCGCGATGTCGGTCTTGCGCCCCTTGATTTGCTTGACGTGCTGGGCATTGACCACCATGACATCGAGCCCGGCATCAGACAGAATGTCGTAGACCTTCTCCCAGTAGACACCCGTCGCTTCCATGACGGCGCCGCTCACCCGCAGGCCGAGCAGCCACTGCACCAGAAGGGCGAGGCCGCTCGCCAGTGCGCTGAACTCGCGGGTCTCGACACGGGAACCTTCTCCACCCGCGTGGGTGCGGACGGTTGCGGTCACCTGCATCTTGTGGACATCGAGACCCGCAGCAGCGTAAGCGGGTAAACTGCGACGTCCGTTGATTTTGCCCGGTTTCGGGTATCGTTTGGCTGCTGTGCCCGATGCTGCGGCCCTGGCATTCCCCGATTTTCCGCTGCCGTGCCGATTTTCCGTTTGACATGATAGGGCGCCGGGCCTATTTCCGGTGCGGTAAAACGAATCATCGGGGGATCGGCCATGGGCGCATGGTTCGGATCGAAGGCGACATCGGGGCTGTGCCAGCCGCTCATTGCGGCCATGCCTCCTCATTCTGTGTATATCGAATCATTTCTGGGGGGCGGTGCGATCATGAAGCGCAAGCCGCCTGCGCTGCGCAACATCGGCATCGACCGCAACTGGCGTGCGATCGCGCGTTTCAACTGTGATTATCCGGTCGAGCTTCACCACGGCTGCGCACTCGCGTTCCTGTCCGGCTTCGACTTCCAGGGCGACGAGCTGGTCTACGCCGACCCGCCCTACGTGCAGTCGGTGCGGCGCTCGCAGCGCCGCTACCGTTACGACTACGACGACGGCGACCATGTGGAGCTGATCCGTCTTCTGCGTTCACTGCCGGCCCAGGTGATGATCTCCGGTTATCCGAGCCGGCTCTACGACGAACACCTGTCCGACTGGCGCTCGATCGCGCTTCAGGTCAACAACCAGTCCTGCGTGGTCACCGAGAAGCTGTGGTTCAACTTCGAACCGGACCGGGTCCACTGGGCGCGCTTCGCCGGGCGCAACTTCACCCATCGCCAGACGGTGAAGCGCAAGGCGGCGAGCTGGGGGCGGCGCTACGCGGCGATGCCGCGGTCCGAGCGCCTGGCGGTGCTGGCGGCGATCATGGCTGTGGAGGCGGAGGAATGAGCGGGATCGACCCGTCCGACCCGGAGGTGGTTCGCCGGCGGCTCGACGGGCTCCGCTCGGAGTTCGCGGGGCTGGGCTCGGGCGGTGGTCTTCTACGGGGTGCCGCGGCCCTGTTCAGGGAGTTGTTCGGGCTCGCCGGGACGCTGTCGGCGCTCGTCGGGTCACTGCAGGACAGGCTCACCGAGGAAGTGGCGAAGAACAGTGCACTTCGCGACCAGCTGGCCCGCTACGAGCGCCAGCAGTACGGCCAGCGCTCGGAGAAGCGCCGCAACTCCGGCGCCTCCTCCGATGGCGCCTCCTCCGACGGGGCCGCATCGCCGGACGCCGGGGAGGATGAACCCGAAGCCGAAAGGAAAGGCGAGGCCGAAAAGAAAGCCGAAAAGAAGCCCCGGGGCGGCGTCAACGGGCGCAAGAAGGATCGTGGCGATGCCGTCAACGGCACCGGGCTGCGCTTCGGCCCCGAGGCGACGGTGATCGACATCGACGTGATGCCGCCGGAGATCGAGGGGCTGGCGGCGGACGAGTTCGAGCTCATCTCCGAGCGGGTGTGCTGCAAGCTGGCATCGGTGCCGATCCGCCACGTGGTGCTGCGTTACCATTACAAGAAGGCGAAGATCACGTCCTCCGGCGCCCTGGTCTGCGCCCCGGCCATCGAGGGCGTGTTCAAGAGCTCCTGCGCCGATGTGAGCTTTATCGCCGGAATGCTGGTCGACAAGTTCGCCTGGCATCTCCCCCTCTACCGCCAGCACCAGATGCTGGCAGAGAGCGGGATCACCGTCAGCCGCAAGTCCCTGAGTGGTTGGGCCAACCGGGCGATCTCGCTGCTGGAGCCGGTGTTCGAGGCGCAGTGCCGCTCGGTTCTGGAAAGTTCCGTCATCGTCATGGACGAGACGCCGGTGCGGGCCGGACGCGACCCCGCCAAGCCGGGCAAGATGAAACAGGGCTATTACTGGCCGGTGCTCGGCGACCGGGACGAGGTGGTGTTCCACTTCGCGCCGTCCCGCGCCCACCACCATGTCGCGCGGTTCCTCGGCGATTTCGAGGGCACGCTGGTCAGCGACGGCTACGGCGCCTACGCGGCTTACGCCGAGGCGCGGGGGGAGGCGGTGAGGCAGCAAAATTGCTGGGCGCATACGAGGCGCAATTTCGAGGAGCAGCTGGACAACCATCCGGTGTTCGCCGGGAAGGCGCTGGATCTGATCGGGGGCATGTACGGGATCGAGAAGGAATTCCGTACCCGGCCGCCGCCTGAACGCCTGGAGGCGCGGCGCACCCGCACCCGCCTGCTGGTCGACGCCTTCTGGCAATGGTGTGAGCGGACGCTCGGGGACCCGGCGCTGACGCCGAAGCACCCGATCCGCCGGGCGGTCACCTACGCCGTCGAACGCCAGCAGGCCCTCGAGGTGTTCCTCGAAGACCCGTTGGTGCCGATCGACTCGAATGGTGTCGAGCGCGCACTGCGCCGCATCAAGCTGGGACAGAAGAACTGGCTTTTTTCCTGGACAGAATCCGGCGCACGGAACGTCGGGATCGTCAACAGCCTCGTCGCCACCTGTTTCCTGCTCGGGATCAGCCCTGCAACCTATCTGGGCGATGTCTTCCAGCGCATCGACACCCACCCGGCCGACCGGGTCCACGAACTGACGCCACGCCTGTGGAAGGACCTCTTCGCCGACAACCCGATGACCGGCAGCATCGACATGACCGTCGTCCGGGCTCACCCGGACGCCACCCGGGGACCGCCGTAACGCTTGCGACGGCGGCGAACGGTGACGTCGATGCCGTCGATCAGCGCCATCAACTCGGTCGAAGACAATGCAAGCGCCGCATGGCCGGAGGCCGGAGGCGGGGCGAACAGGCCCTGCTCCAGGCGCTTGGACCAGATGAAGAAGCCGCCCCGCTCGAAGCCGAGGACCTTCACGATGGTCCGGCGCCGGTTGACGAACACGTACCAGCGCCCATCGGCCGGATTGCACCCGAGATGGCCCGACACCAGCGCGCACAGCCCGTCGAAACTGCGCCGCATGTCGGCCGGGTCCGTCGACAGCCAGATGCCGCCCCGCGGCCAGCCGCCGAGCATCACGACCGCCGAACCCGCAGGACAACCCTGTCGCCCAGGTCAAGCTCGACGTCCCAGCCCGAGGAAACCGGCGGCGCAAGCTCGACAAAGGAACCCTTCCCGCACCCAGGGCGGAGACGGCACCGCCAGTTCGAGAAGGTCTTCGGGGACAGCCCACGGGACTCGCAAAACTCCCGTTGCGACAGCCCCGAGCGCTCGAAGTCCGCCATGATGCCGCTCCACTCGTCTGCGCTACGCACCACCGGCGCACGACGGGAACCAGCCGAACCATTCAAACCTGACATGACAATTTCCTCCGATCATTGATGAATGACCGGAAGTATCCCCACCCAACCCTCGCGTGAGCAACCGAATTATCAGACGTCGCCGTTTACCCGCTTACCTTTCTTCGTCATGGCATAGGGCGAATTGGCCAAGGTGCGTCATGGACTGCCACATGACACACAGCCGTTAGCCACGGGCTACATCGACCTTGCCGAACCGTATCTCCAAGACTTTCATCACGTCCCCTGACAGGTCACGCGTGCGCCGCACCCCTTGCAGTCCCGGGCCGGAAGCTTCGCATCCAGTCGTTCCAGAACCGCTTTCAGCATCACCCCTGACACGCTCAGGGAACTGTCGCGTAATGCCAATTCCACACTGTCGTGATCCGGGGACGGAGACGCCAGTTCAGCAGACAGCCGCCGCACCCGCACACTGCCCATTACCCACAAATGCTGTCTAGCTAGCTAATGTGTTTCCGCACGGCGCTGGTTTCCCCGACATCGATGCTGTGCCCGAGCATCCACGCGGTGAACGACAGCGCGGCCTGGCCGTTCCAGGCGATCTCCGCGCCGGGCGGCCCGTCGTTCTTGCGGTTCAGGTAGCCGCCCATTGTCGCAACGAGGCGGAATGCCCGCCCGAGGTCCCCGGGCGGCGGCAGCTTCCGCACGCTCGAGAAGTCCTCGAGCAGTGCCAGTTCGATATCGGTGAATGCGGTTGTGGCGGGAAGCTCCGGTTCGGTTCGGGCCAGGTGGGTGAGGGTGGCGATGCGCCAGGCGATCACCGCGTTGATCGCCACCGCCCGTTCGATGCGCGGGCCCGTGCGATGGGCGATCGTCTCCACCTTGCATCCCGATTTCAGGATCCGGTGCCAATCCTCGATCCGCCACCTCAGGCCGTAGAGCCGGACAACTTCGCGCGCCTGGTGCAGGCCGGTGACCGGCAGTGTCGTGAGCAGGATCCACGAAACCGGCTCCACGTCGTCGGGGACATCCACCTCCCCGACATGGACCGCGGTCAGTGGCAGTGGTTCCGGGCCGAAGCGCGCCTTCTCCTTCGCCGGGGGCGGCACCGCCAGCTCCAGCCAGCGCAGGCTCACCCGGGCCGTGCGCCGGGCTCGCCCGGTGAAGGCCTTCTGTCCGCGCGCAGAATTGCGTGCCGACTGCCGCTTCACCGTCATGGTGAACTGCCCGGACTCCGGGGCCGCGCGCACCTGCGCGAACAGCTTTGGCCGACCGCGCCCGAAGCTGCGATCGTATTGCGCCCGCACCAGCAGCGACAGGCGGCGACAGCCCGCCGCACGGTGTGCGTGGAACACGTCGAACATGTCCCCTTCGCGGTCCATCACCGCGACGGCCTTCCCCCCGTCGAGTTCCTTCACCGCCGCAACGCTGTGACGCAGGCCGCGCAGCCACCGCCCGGTCGTGCGCTCCTCCACCGGACGCTCCTGTGCGGCGGCGGCGTCCGGCGCGTCGAACTCGAGATTGACAACGCCCAGCGGAACCCCGTCGCCGCTCACGGCGAAGGTCGTGTGCAGGTGCAGGCCCGCCGTCCCCGAAGAGCCCTTGTTGCGGCTGATCGTCCCGAGGCCTGCGCAGCCGTGGTGGGTCGCGAAGTTCAGGTCGGTGCCGTCCTGGACCAGGAGCGACAGCCGCTGCCCCTGCATCCGCCGCAGCGTCCGTTGGCGATGGGCCGCGATGATGGTGGAGGCAGAGACCGCGTCGTAATCCGGATACTCGATCATCCTGTAGTACCCCTTTACCGTCGCCTCGCAGCCGGCCGCCGCCGCGAAGAATGTCCGCGTCGGCGACCGGGCCTGGATCTCCGCGCTCCGGACCAGGCGCTGCGTCAGCCGGGCATCACCCAACGCCGCCGCACCGAATTCGTTCTCCGCCCAGCGCGCGCTGTCAAGGCCGTCCCCGGGCTTCAGCACTCGCCGCGCTCCCAGGCGCGCGTCCCAGTCCGCCGCCAGTGGCCGGACCAGGATGCGTTTCGCCGGTTCCGCAACCCCGTCACGAAGGCGGCGACCCGAGGTGTGGCCGACACAGCGCCAGCCCGCCGCCAGGAAACAGCTGCCCCGGTATTCCGGTGCAACAAAGGTCTCGGCCAGAACCGGACGGATACCGTAAACCGCCGCGAAGTCCTCGCCCACCCGCCGCGCCGCCATGCCCAGAACACGCGATGCAAGGTAACGGACGGAAACCGACGGACGGATCAGAAACCGCACCAAACCGATCACCCGCTCAAGATGACGCTCACGGTGCGCATCATCCCAGCCAAGCCAGGCATCCCGCGCCGCAAGCGCCCGCGTCGCCGGGGCAAAGAGAAGACCACCGAGCCAGCCATGTGGCGAGCCGACCAGATAGCGAAGCTGACGACCAACGTGAAGCCGCGCACTGCGGGGATGCTCGCTTGCCATCAGCTCGTTGAACACCAGGCGAAGAGCCGGACAGGTGACACGGACAAGCTCAAGACCCGCGATCGCGCCGGCAAAGGCCGGAAGACCCTCAGGAGCCGGAACCGCCTCCCGCAGACGCGCAACCCTGCCACGACCCCCGCCGCGCCGCGGCGCAGGAAGCGCGATCTTCCCGTCCCGTTCAAGACGGCGAAGCACAGCGAGGCAACCGGTGACCTTGGGCGCGCCAGAAGGATCAACAAAGCCGAACGCTCGGCAGACCCTGCGGCCAATCTCGGCACGCGAGGAACCGCCGGAACCAGCCAGAATCGCCGACAGCCGCTTCAGGCCCTCCGGCGAAGACAGGGCACGGGGTATCGAAACAAACCCATCCATACCCTCCCGTTAGCACAACGGAATCAGCAAGTCGAGCACGAAATGTGTCCCATGGGCAGCCCGCGGGCCAATCTCCTCAGCCGTCGCACTCGGCAAGGCCCGAGTTGGCGCGCCATCGCCATCGGAGCCAGGGGCCGAAAGCAAGGCCACGGCTGCCGACAACACCATCCTCCACCCGATACTTCGTGTAGCCACCAGTATGCTTGCGAATCACCTGCGCGCGCGAATCACCTGCGCGCGGAAAGCCTCATCGGGACTCGGACCGTTGTGATAGGCAACCGTATCGGGATGGCGGAAATTCCCTGTGCACGTCATGACGAACGTCCTCCGCTCGATCCGTCAGAAACGAGCACTGCCTTCCTTTCCGCTAGTCCCTTGTCGAGCACTCGGCCGACCGAATCATGAAAATCTTGCGAATCTCCGGCAAATTCAAACTTGGGATGCGCCCACAAAATTTCTGCACTTGTGCGGGCAAGCGTCTGGCGGCTAGACTTAAATGTTCGTTGAGTTTTCCGGATGACGGGAAACCCCCGTCATCCCGGCACGAGTTTTGTTAGCGTAATCGGGACGAGGGGAGACACGCCATGGCTACCAATCATCACAACGCACATCTTGTTGCAAAGTCCGGGCCTTTTACCGGACTGCACCCGGGGATGGGCATTGCCGCGAAAGGGATGGTCGTCGCATTCGTGTTGTTCACCGTCCTGAATGTTGAGTTCGCCGGCGGAATATACGGAGCCATCAGGGGTTGGATCGAGACAGCGCTCAACTGGTATTACATTTCCGCTGTTATCGTCATCTTCGCCGTCTGCGTTTTCCTGATGTGCTCAAAGTGGGGACGCGTCAAGCTCGGTGACGACGACAGCAAACCGGAGTTTTCGAACTTTTCCTGGTTTGCAATGTTGTTCTCTGCGGGAGTCGGCATTGGCATCCTGTTTTTCGGCGTTGCCGAACCGATCTTCTATTTCGACAACTCCGGCGCCTTTGGATATCCGAACAATCCCCACGCGGACATGCAGGGTAACCTGGATATGACGGTGGCACGCGGAATCGATGCCATGCGTGTGACCTATTTCCACTGGGGATTCCATGCGTGGTCTGTCTACGTAATTGTCGGGCTGTGCCTCGCCTATTTCGGTTTTCGAAAGAAGCTACCGTTGACGCTCCGATCATCGCTGCATCCCTTGATTGGTGACCGGATTTACGGACCCATCGGGCATGCGGTGGACCTCCTGGCGGTTTTCGGAACGGTCTTCGGCGTGGCGACCTCGCTTGGTCTCGGCGTCAGCCAGATGGCCGCGGGTCTCAATGTGCTCTTTGGCATAAGCGACGGAATCGTGACGAAGCTGATCTTGATCGCGGTGATCTCGGCCATCGCCACCGTTTCGGCCGTCTCGGGAGTCGGAAACGGAATTCGGATCATCTCCGAATGGAACATCTGGCTGTCGATAATCCTGCTTGCCACTTTCGTCGCCGTCGGACCCTTCCAATGGCTCATGAGCTTTTTCGTGACGTCGATCGGAGACTATCTCTGGAATTTCATTCCAATGGGATTCTGGACCGCCAGTGAACCCGGCAGCGCTGCCTGGCAGGGAGGATGGACCATCTTCTACTGGGGATGGTGGATATCCTGGGCACCATTTGTCGGCATGTTCATTGCGCGGATTTCCCGCGGCCGGACGATTCGTGAATTCATGGTCGGGGTCATGTTCGTCCCAACGACCATTTCCTTTTTCTGGCTGTGCATGTTTGGCGGAAACGCCATCTGGCAGGAACTGAACGCTGTCGGTGGACCGGGTGTCGCCGGCGGTGCGGGAATCATCGAGACCGTGCGGGCTTGGGATCTGCCCACGGCGCTCTATGGGGCCATCGGGAATCTCGGCACCACGTCCTGGATGGGTGACATGAGCTGGATCAGTTGGCCGTTATCGGCCCTGGCGACATTGCTGCTGGCATCCTGGTTCATCACTTCTTCCGATTCGGGAACGCTGGTCATTACGACCATGCTGTCGATGGGTGACGACGACCCGCCCAAGATTTTCCGGATCATCTGGGGGCTTGGCGAGGGACTTGTAGCCGCCGTTCTGTTGCTTGCCGGCGGTCTGGGTGCACTCCAGACGGCGTCAATCGCTGCGGCCTTCCCGATCTCGTTCGTGCTCCTGGCCATGACGTGGGGGCTCGTGAAGTCGCTTGCTGAAGATTCCAGCGCGGTCATGCCACCATCTGAAAGGGTTGCTCCCGATGGCACCCGGATTGCCCAGGAGTTGCATGGCTGACCCATTGCGCAATTTGCCATCTGCACGTTAGACGAACCTGTAGGCCCTTTCGTCAATGCGCCGGCCTCTCCCACGGGGCCGGCGCAGTATGCCCTGGAAGTCCATCCGGTGCACCACGGCGTAGCGCGTCGGGTCAGGTTTACCGAACGACGGGGTCCGTCCGCCGGGACCTGGAACGAGGAATGCTAACAGGCAACCGGGCCCTTCCAGAGCTCGAAATCGGAAGCATGCCCCGCCTTAATTGTCAGGCAGTTTTCGGACCTGACCTCATCGAAGTGGCCCATCTCCTGTCCGATCCCGTCCTAGAGGACCTGCACAGGATCATCAACCCTGACGTCGATCCCGCCCAGCGCCTCGTCGTCCGCCGCCACATGGACGGGTTCGCGGCAGAGTGGATCGCGCCCGATATCGAGCGCTGCCTCCGCCTGGCCTGAGCTCCTGACATCCCGATCTTCGAAATGGGCGCCGTGGACGCCATCGCACGGACCGCACACGACTTGCTGCGCTGGATCAACCAGATCGCCCACGATGCACTCGCCGCGGTCTCCGCGGACAGGGAGTTCGAAGTGCACGATGATGTTCCCGGGAGCATCATCGTGCAAGAGGGAGGGGAAGCACCACCGAGGGCCTCGACGGCGGCACGTCCGGCGAGGAAGGCGCTCAAATCCGCGCTGTAGGACATTCGCCTCCTACACCCGGCAGTTCTCTCTCCCCAACAGCAAGCGTCGGCCATTTTGGACCACGGACAAAGCGCCGGAGTCGCGTGATCAGAACCGGAGCTCCCAAGTGCTCGTGTAAACCAGGCAGGCGCGCCGGAAACCAGGCGGTCAGCACTATTCGAACCGGCGGTCATCGTGGCGTGTTCACTCAAGTCGACAATGCTGTCGTCGCGTCATTCGGCGGGTTTTGGCTGTGGATTCCGGGGCCACCCCTTCCGGTTCATTCCGGCAGGCAATGTTTACAGGCAGTGTATGAGTGCGCCCCTGGTAGTATTTGGGCCAGAGCTTTGTCCACAAGCATGGCTTCCCCGGGAAGCTCCGGGAAATCCACTACAGAATCAAGGTACCACGAGCGCACGCAGTCCGGCTCCTCTGCAATTCGTCAGCTTGGGATAGTTCTGGAAATCGAGAAGCCTGTCATTGACATGGGCGGGCGGCTCGGCAACTGTTGGGTGCCTTTGTCTGACGCGTCGCCCTGGAGCAAAATCGAAGTTGAACCCACGGCACAGCGCAATACTGCGCTCGCCTCCCTGCCTTAAAGTCAGCTCGACCTTTCCCTGCGTGTGCACGCCGATGAACATGTGCACGTCGATCGACCGTGGCCAGCCATGCGAACAGGATTGAACACAGCCTCCCGGATCGCCTTGATCGCCGCTCTCGGCATTACGACCGGCACCTTGGCATCACTGGCCGCTGTGGGTTTCGTGGAACTGGTTGCCGTCCTGAATGAATGGCTTCTGATTTCGCCGCGCAGCCGTTTTATCATGAACAATGAACGGCTGCTGCTTTTCGCGACAGTCTGCGTTCCGGCAGCTGGTGGGCTTATCGTCGGACTCATCCATTTGGCTGTCCCCGAAAGGCGTTCGCACGGTCCTGCTGATATCATCCAGTCCGTCCAGACGATGGACGGCCGAATTCCTGTCCGAACCGGATTCCTGTCTGCGGTAGCCAGCATCGTGTCGCTCGGTGCCGGAGCATCAGTAGGCCAATATGGTCCGCTTGCGCACCTCGGAGCGACACTGGGTTCTCTTGTGGCCCTTTTCAATCGGGACAATCGGTGGATGGCGACCGTCGGAGTAGGCTGTGGCGTTGCCGCTGTGATTTCGACCGCATTCAACGCACCCATTGCAGGGATCATCTTTGCGCATGAAGTCATTCTCCGACATTACTCGCTTCGTGCCTTTGCTCCAATTACCGTCGCGGCCACGATTGGGCATGTCATGGCCAACGTCGTCTTCAAACGACCTCCGTTGTTTCGGGTAGAGGAAATTTCCGTGAGCTTTGCGCCGGAGTTTCTGGGGTTCATCCTCGTCGGAATCGTCGGTTCTCTCATCGCGGTGATCTACATGCACGCCATTTTGCAGGCGAATCGGATCGCTCGACAGCTGCCCATTGCGGAGTACCTCAAGCCGATGTTGGCCGGGGCCACGTTGGGATTGGCCGCAATCTGGCTACCCGACATTCTCGGTATCGGAAAGGAAACGCTTCGCTTTGCTGTCATCGATCATGCGTTTGTTTCCGGAGAGTTGGCGTTTCTCTTGGTTGCCAAAGTCCTGGCAACTGCCCTGTGTATCGGGTTCGGGTTTGCCGGCGGGATCTTCAGCCCTTCCTTGCTTATTGGAATCCTGTTCGGGGCGCTGGCAGGAAACGGCGCGGAATTGGTATTCGGTGATCTGCGTTCTGATCTCGCCATCTATGCCATATGTGGTATGGTCTCGGTGGCGAGTGCGGTGATCGGGGCTCCCCTTACGACGATCCTGATTGTATTCGAACTGACGCGAAACTACGATCTTGCGACGGCTGCAATGGTCAGCGTGGTCTTCTCGAATCTTGTTTCATACCGGGTATTCGGCCGATCCCTGTTCGATGTACAGCTCGGGATGCGCGGATTCGACCTCTCCGCCGGCCGCGACAAGGTCATACTCGACCGCCGTTTCATCGAAGGTTACGTGACTCAAGACTACACCGAATTCGCGCCCGATGTGTCGCTTGTCGAGGCGGAGTCGCGTCTTCTTCAGACCAAGAGGCACGAGGGATACGTGGTCGACGCTGATGGTGCTTATCTCGGGACCGTGAAACTCGGCGACCTTATCGCCGGAAGACAGGACGGTGGCTTTGATTCCGGTTTGACCGTCGCCCGAATAGCTCAACCCGAGCCCCTGTTCTTGACGGCAAGAACGTCCGTTTGGCAGGCGATGGCGAGGATGGAGGACTTTGTCGGAGAGAGCATCCCGGTGCTTGAAGACATTGATAACAGACGCTTGTTGGGTGTGGTGTTTGAGGCGAGTATCGTCAAAGCCTATCTGGACACGCAGAACGACATTCGCCACGAGGAGAACGCAGGTGCCTGACCTCCTGGTGGTCACGAGACCGATGCAATCCGATCCAGTTCGAATCGTGATTTCAGCGCTCTGCATTGTATTGTTTTGGCCGATTGTGGGAATTGGCCCGTTAGCTGACGAGCCCACCGGTCGTGCTATCACCGTGGCGACTTGGGGTGGCCCCTATCAATACAGCCAGGAAAAGGCGTATTTCGAACCGTTCACGAAAAAATCCGGGATCGACATTAACATAGAAAGGTACGACGGAGGACTTGCAGAGCTTCGCCGTCAAGTTGGCAACAACGAGAAGACCAGGTGGAATCTCGTCGACATGACGATGGCCGATAATCGTGCAGCCTGCAAACAAGGGCTACTTGAGCGGATTGATCACGCGATTCTTCTCCCTGCCCCCGACGGAACGCCAGCCGAACAGGACTTCATCGATGGTGCATTGACCGAGTGCGGGGTGTCGCCGATCGTCTATGCCATGATCATTGCCTACAATCGCGACGCATTTCCCGGCAATCGACCGACCCGGATCGAGGATCTCTTCGATCTGGAGCGATTCCCCGGGGCACGAAGCCTGCAGAAGGGACCCGAAGCGAATTTGGAGTGGGCGCTCAAATCATATGGGGTGCCACGCGAAGACCTATACCAGTCGTTGAGCACCAAGCGGGGACTATGGCTTGCGTTCGAGAGGCTCGAAGACATTCGGGAGCATGTGCGGTGGTGGACATCAGTGAACACACCATTGGAACTGCTTGTGGACGGCGACGTGACAATGGCGTCCGCGTACAACGGAAGAGCATTCGACGCCGCGGTAATTCACGGTCACCCCATCGAGATCATCTGGGACGCTCAGATCTACGAACTCGGGGCGTGGGGAATACCCAAGGGAACACAGAATCTCGACGAGGTTCTGGAGTTCATCCGGTTCGCCACTGGCACGCGACCGCTAGCAGACCAGACGAAGTACATTCCCTACGGTCCAGCGCGGCGGTCGTCGATGAAACTTGTATCGACCCACGCACAGACAGGTGTCGACATCCGCCATCACCTTCCGACCAACCCGGTGCATTTTGGCACCGCTATCCTGAAAGATACCGAGTGGTATGCGAGTCTCTATAACCGGATCAAGGTACGTTTCGATACGTGGTTGACCCAACAATAATCCTGGTGAACTGAGCCGCGTTCTGCATCGGGCGGCGCCTTGCAGGTGCAGTATTGTATGCCCCTGAACGGCCACTTTCGTACAATTGGAGCGGTTCGGTTCAATCATGTTGATCAATGGGTTTTCGCAATGCGGTGTAGAAATTCCAGATTCCTACGCATTTGACGGCACCGGTTCGCGCATCAGCACGCAAGTCTCTCCCGGGACTGAAACCTGGGTTCATTCCTCCTTTTCGATGCCTGGGGCTGGCCGGAGGCGGAAGCGTTGGCGTTCGACCCGCATGCCTGCTTGCCGA
The DNA here is from genome assembly GCA_963664045.2 of Paracoccaceae bacterium. Lineage (GTDB taxonomy): Bacteria > Pseudomonadota > Alphaproteobacteria > Rhodobacterales > Rhodobacteraceae > JAPPHA01. The sequence goes on from CAXXGT010000016.1 coordinate 30,584, forward strand.
CAGGGTGCGGGCGCACGTCCCGCTCCGCATGCTCGCCTGCTGCGTGGAATGGCACGTGCGGGTGGCCTGAAGCCGCTGCTGTTCCATGACGAGGAGCCGCTGATAGCGACCTCCGCCGTCGCCCCTGCCGAGCCGTCGGACGGAGCCATGCTCAAGGCGGCATCGAACCGGAAGGTGTCCGGACTGCCCGCCCAGGGCTTCCAGACCCTGATGGCCCGCCTTGCAACCCTGTCGAGGATGCGCGCGAAGCCGAGGTCGGAATCGTCCGCGGAACTCGAGATGGCCGCGACGCCGACACCGCTGCAGGTCGGGGAACAGCGAATTGGCGTGCAGCCGTAGGATCCCTGACTGTCAATCCCCGTCCGCAGCGCCATCTTTGCGCGCCTTCGCGAGACGCGCACGATAGCTTGGAAGGACAACGAGAATGAACGCAATTGCCAAAAGTCCCAGTGTCATCGGCCGCTCCCAGATGAACGAGACACCGTCATAGAGCTGCATCGAACGTGCAAAGTTGTTTTCCATCATCGCGCCGAGGATGAACCCGATCAGCAGCGGAGCGAGAGGGTAATCCGCGAATTTCAGCGCGGTCGCGCAAATCCCGAAGCCAACCAGAATGAGAAGCTCGGTTGCATTGTTCTGCCCGATATACGCACCCATTAACGTGAAGAATAAAATGAAGGGGATCAGATAGTTGCGCGGCACCGTCAAGACTTTGGCGATGTATGGAATGAGCGGCAGGTTGAGGATCAACAAGACCAAGTTGCCGATGAACATCGACATGATGACGGCCCAGAAAATCTGGGGCTGATCCACCATCAGGCGGGGTCCGGGCGTCACGTTCAATGCAATGAGTGCACCAAGGAGAATGGCCGTCGTGCCCGAACCGGGAATGCCCAAGGTCAGAAGCGGTACGAACGACCCCGTGCACGCGGCGTTGTTCGCCGTTTCGGGAGCCGCGAGGCCCTTGACGGAACCTTTCCCGAATTCATCCTGTTCTTTCTTGGGGGCGATGTTGCGCTCCACGGCATAGCCGAGAAAGCTCGCAATGGTGGCGCCGGCGCCGGGCAGAACGCCGATGAAGAAGCCTTGCAAGGACTGACGTCCGATAACAGGCGCGATGGACCTCGCCTCGGTACCAGTGATCCGCAGATTCTTGATTTCACCGTCGTCGCCATGCAGGTCCTTCGGCTTCAGGACGAGGAACAGCGCTTCAGGCAGTGCGAACATGGCCATGGCGAGCGTGATGAAACCGAAGCCCGACTGCAGGTCCATGATCCCCATGGTAAAGCGTGGCAAGTTGAACAGGGCGCCTTCGCCGACGGTTGCCATGATCAGGCCGAGAATTGTCATGACCAAGGCCTTGGCGACTTGTCCTGTGCCTGCGAAGGCTGCGATGGCGGAGAGACCGACAACCATCAGCGCAAAATACTCGGCCGAATGGAACAGGAGCGCCACGGACGACAAGGCAGGCGCAAAGATCATGAGCAGCAGCGCGCCGATAGTGCCGCCCGCGAAGCTCGCGATGGCAGCGACGGTTAGCGCCTTTCCTGCTTTTCCCTGGCGTGCCATGGGATAGCCGTCGAAACTGGAGGCGACAGTTCCCGCGACGCCCGGCGCATTCAAGAGGATCGACGAGGTCGAACCACCGAAGATCGCGCCGTAATAGACGCCCGCCAAAAGGATCAGTGCCGCGGAGGGGTCGCCCATCGAGATGGCGACGGGGATCATGATGGCGATGATCGACATCGGCCCCAGACCCGGAAGCATGCCGATGAACGTGCCGATGAGGCAACCGCCTATGACCATCAATAGGTTCTGGACGGAAAGCGCCGTTTGCAGGCCAATCAGAAGTCCTTCAAGCATGTCAGCCTCCGAATATGCCGGGCAACGGGCGCATGTAGATGCCGAGAACCTCTTGGACCAGATACCAGACCGTACCTGTGGCAATAAGGGCGACGGGCAGCATGATGTGCCATTTGCGTTCGCCAAGGATGAATGAGCCGAGGATCAGGAAGGCGGATGTCGAGATCAGGAACCCCAAGGGACGCAGGCAGAGCGCATAGGCAACCATCAGAGCGAGAAGCAGAAGCGCTTGACCGAGGTGATACTCGCCCAAACGGCGGTAATCGATGTCGGCTTCTTTCGGTTCGGCCTTCTCAAGGCCCAAAAGGATAACCAGGGTTGCGATGATCGCCAGGACCGACAGCACTTTCGGGAAGGTGCTGGGCCATATCGGGTTCCGCTTCATGAACGGGGCAAGACTGCCATCCATGGTGAACCAGGCGGCGTATCCATACGCCATACAGATACCCAGGAGAACAAGTGCGATCCAACGATCCAACGCCATGTCGTCCCCTCCTCATGTCGTGGTGTGGCAGAGCGAGCTATCGCTCCGCCACCACCTGGTCCATCAAAGGAAACCGAGCTTCCTCATCAGGTCACCGATGACCTCTTCCTGGCCTTCCAGGAAGGCTTTGAAGTCGTCGCCTGAGTTGTGAATGTTGACCCAACCGTTGCGGGCGCGAACGTCCTCCCACTCGGGCGTGTCGTACATCTTCGCAATGACGTCCTGGTACATGGCCAGCTTGTCGTCCGGCAGTCCGGGGGCTGCAAAGAAACCGCGCCAGTTGACGAAAGTCGTGTCGATGCCCTGTTCCTTCATGGTCATCGCATCGGCGGCCGCGTCCACACGTTCTTCCGACGTCACGCCGATGATCTTGACTTCGCCGGCATTCGCCAGATCGACGGCTTCCGAGAACCCGGTCGAAAGGGCGGCGATTTCGCCCGACAGCAGGGCTGCCATGGCCTTACCGCCGGCATCGTATGGGATGTATTTCACGCCAAGCGCATCTTTGCCAGCTGCTTCCATCACCATGGCCGCCACGAGGTGGTCCATGCCGCCCGGAACCGAGCCGCCGCCAATGGCGGTCGCTCCGGGATCAGCGTCAAAGGCAGCAATCAGGTCAGCCATCGAGTTGACCGGGCTGTCCTTACCGACAACGAGCGCAGCATAGTCTCCGATAGTGCCCGAAACCAGCGTCAGGTCGCGGAAATTGTGCGGGAAAACACCGGTCAACGAGCGGATCACGATTGGGGTCGAGTTGACCATGAGCGTACCGTGGTTGCTCTCGGCATTTTCGATCAGGAAGCCGATGGCCTTGCCGCCGCCGCCGCCAGACATGTTTTCGTAGGATGCGGTTCCCACTAGGCCTGCTTTGGTCAGAGCCTCGCCAGTGCCGCGAGCCGTACCATCCCAGCCACCGCCGGCACCGCCAGGGATCAGGAAGTGGACGCTGTCCATAACCTGATGACCATCGGCTGTGACCGGTCCGGCAAGACCAAAGGCGGCGGCAGCTACAATCAAGGCGCGACGGCCCAGTTTCAATGTCGTCATATTCTCCTCCACGAATTGTCAATCACCTGCAGGACGAACTTTGCCCACAGACGGAAGCAGTATAGTGGCCGAAACTGTCGCGAAACTGTCGGTTGAGGATCAAATGTCATCCGCCAAAATCGGTCATTGGCGACCATACACGTTTCGAAACACGAGATGTTCTTGCAAGACGTCCCGGGTTGAACCGATTCTTCCCGTTGGGCGGATGACTTGTAATCTGAAGTCTTGAGAAATGAGGGCTTATCAGGCATGGTGGAGTTGCAAAAACAGCTTTCTTTCGCGCCCCTGCCGGGCTTGCCGAGTGCGATCTCTCGGGATGAACGCATGGGGCGCAGGTCAGGGAAACGCTGGGCAAAGTCGTCGTGGTGCATGGCAGCCACGGCTCGACCGTGATCGTGGCGCCCTTCATGAGCAGGCTGAAGCCAGGCCGACCTGCATGACGAGGGCCGGACGGGCTGTGCCCGAAATGCAGGAAAATTGCGCGAGTCGGCTCGGTTTCTGACGGATTTTCGGCAACAGGCGCCCGGATTCGACCGTCAAGTCGAACGATTCGCGCAGGGTTGAAATCCAAGATCGAACCGGTATCTACAAAGATCGCGCTTGCACCGAATTCGGTCTCGAGTTTTCCAAGAGACTCATTGTTGATTGGGAGGATTATTGCGAACATGCGGCTGTTGTTGGTCGAAGATACCGAAGACGTCGCGGATGCAATTGTCGCAAGCTTTGAGCGGAGGGGCGACGCAGTCGACCTGGTGACATCAGTCGACGAAGCCAAGAGCGCTATCGCGGTTCAAGTCTATGATGTCATACTTCTGGATATCGGCCTGCCGGACGGTCTGGGCACCGAAGTCCTCCGGTCCGCGCGCGACCGAGGCAGCCGGACACCGATCCTGATGCTGACGGCCCGATCTGATATTGAAGACCGGGTCGCCGCCTTGGACAGGGGCGCGGATGACTACCTTGTGAAGCCCTTCGATTTGCGCGAACTGCACGCGCGGGTTCGCGCAATGTTGCGCCGCCAGGACGAAGACCGTTCAGGAATCATCGAATTCGGCGATATCAGATTTGACCCGGCAGGCCTCACAGTCGAGGTCTCAGGCAACCCCATCTCGCTCGCTCGACGGGAGTTCAATCTGCTGGAAATCCTTTTGATCAATCGCGAGAGAGTGGTGCCGAAAAAGAAAATATTTGAATGCATGTTTTCGTTCAACGACGAGGACGTGAATTTGAACGCTGTCGAATTGTATGTTGGCCGCTTGCGAAAAAAGCTCTGCGAAAGCCGGGTTGCTATCAAGACATTGCGCGGGCTTGGCTATCAGTTGGTAAATGATGACTGAATCGGCGGTGCGTCCGCGGTTTTCCAGTTCTTTACGATTTCGCCTGGCCGTTGGGATCATCCTGGTTCTGGCAATTGGAGGCGTGGCCGTCGCCTTCGCCGCATTCGCCTACGGTCGCAACGCCGCCCAGCAGTCATTTGACCGCCTCCTCGTCGGTGCGGCGACCCAGATTGCAGGCTCCCTCAGGCTCAGCGATGGAAAGGTCGTCGTCGATATCCCCGTCTCGGCCTTCGAGCTCTTGTCGCTCGCCCCGCGCGACCGGGTCGTCTATGGCGTGTTCCGTGATGACGGTACGCTGATCACCGGTTACGACATCCTGTCGCCTCCTGACAGTGACAGCATTTTTTTCACCGGCAGTTTTGCCGGCGAGTCCGCACGGTTCGTACGCGTCACGCGCCAGTTCGCCGAGCGGTCATTTCTGGGGTCGGTCGATGTGGTCATCGGCCAAACCACCGAGGCGCGGCGCGAACTTGCGCAACAGATTACGCAAAACGCGCTGATTGCGGTTTCGGCAATCGGTGTTGTCATGTCAGCGTTGGCCGCGCTTGCGGTTCAATCCGCGTTGAGTCCCCTGCAACGTATTGAGCGCGATATCGTTGCACGGTCCAGCAAGGACCTGACCCCCGTGGACCTGAACGTTCCACAGGAAATCAGTAGTCTGGTGCATGCGTTGAACCGTTTCATCGCCCGGATCGATCGGCAGTTCCATGTTATGCGGACACTGATCGCCGACGCCTCTCACCAACTCCGAACGCCAATTGCAGCACTCCGGGCTCAAGCGGAACTTGCCGCCGAAGAGACGGATCGGGAACGAACCCTCAGAATTGTCGAAAGAATTCACGAAAGGTCCAAGAATCTCAGTCGCCTCACCGACCAGCTGCTCAGCCACGCTCTGATCATTCACCGGGCTGACACTGTTGATTTGGAGCCAGTGGATCTGCGAACTGTTGCTACCGAGGCGGTCGACCAGATGGATCAATCCATGTCAGATGTGGATCGGGCGATCCGCCTGGCGCTGCCCGAAGGCCCGGTGATTTGCAACGGTGACATGCTTTCGTTGGCCGAAGCCTGCAAGAATTTGATCAACAATGCGTTGAACCATGGCAAGTCGCCGGTCACTGTCTTCGTTCAGGGGCAAGGTAGACTCGCACACATCGGTGTTCGCGACAGAGGGACAGGAATTCCAGAGACGATGTGGCAGAACGCGGGATCGCGGTTCACCAAGAATGCGGGGGTTTCCGCGAAGAGCGCGGGTCTGGGCCTAGCCATCGTGAACGCCGTAGCCGAGGCACATGGAGGGCAAATGAGAATTGAACGGCCATCTGAGACGGCATTCGAGGTGTCCCTGGAGCTGCCTTTGCTTCCGGAAAACGTAGAATGAGATGTTTCGGCGGAGTGAAATTGGGTTTGGTTTTCTTGGGAGGCGCCGCCGTATGCGAACCGGTGCCCGAAGCGACCAAATCCTACGGGCCGGTGCAAGCCGAAGTGCAGTTGACGGTGCGTGGCACGACCGACATCGCTCTTTTTGAACCGGTTCTTCAGCTATTTGTGGCCCACTCCGACGGGATCCGGATCGATTACGAGCAGTGGGCGTCGAACGACCTCTACCTGGCGGCCGAGACAGATTGCCAGTCCAACTCCGTGGCTGCGGACCTCATCGTAAGTTCGTCGATCGACCAGCAGTTGAAGCTCGCAAATGACGGCTGTGCTGCTTCTTATCGATCCGCCGAAACAGCGAAGCTTTCAACAGTTTCAAACTGGCGCGACGAGGTGTTCGGAATAACGTGGGAGCCCGCGGTTATCGTATACAACAAGAACACGATCGGCGATGCCCAAGCGCCCAGGTCTCGCTTCGACCTGATTGATCTGCTCCGGCCGGAAGACAGCGCGTTTCGCGGGCGCGTTGCGACCTATGACATCGAGGCATCAGGACTGGGCTATTTGTTTGCCTTCGCCGACTCGCAGCAGGCCACGACCTTCGGCCGTCTTATCGAGGCTTTCGGCCGGAGCGGCGCCGTCGCAACCTGCTGTTCGGCTGCGATTATCGATGGTGTCGCCAGCGGTGACTACCTGATAGCCTACAATGTACTGGGTTCCTATGCGCTGGCCCGCGCGGATGAGAACCCGGATATTGTCGTCGTCGCGCCTGACGACTACACGTTGGTTCTGGCCCGCGCTGCGCTGATCCCCCGGCATGCCGCGATGCCAGAGTTGGCGGGAGAGTTTATTGACTTTCTGCTTTCTGAGCCCGGTCGGTCCGCGCTGCGTTCGGCCAATCTGATCGTTGATACAAGCGAGGGCGTGCATGCCGCGATGCGATTGCCCGACAACCCGGAAGTCAGCCTGCGGCCGATTCCACTTTCGCTCGCGCTGCTGGTCGGATTGGACCAACACAAGCGAAGAGAATTCGTTGCACGTTGGCGGGCAGCTCTCCCAACTGACAGAGACCGCGAATCAGCCGATTAGCCGTGGCTTGCCCTTTGCGCCTGGCGCGACGAATGTGAAATTCGCTCCTGCGACTTTTCCGCTGCCTTTGTCATGTCGTTAACGCTGCCTCGACATGGATCCGCATTGATGGGCGCCCGAGGGCTTCTACCGACGCAAATGGCGACATCTCGTCCCCGATCCTTACAGGCCGGTGAAATTTCATCGCGTCGACGGCAACGGTTGCATTCCGGACCTTCGACTCGACGTGAGTGCCACCTATAGCCCGGCGGCCAAGTCCATCCGAGGCATCGGCCAGCCGCCAAAGATGTCCCCTGCCGGACTCGTGTCAGTTGGCATCGCAGCGGTGCGGATGACAGGTTGTTCCACCCGGGGGAACAACATCAGACGACATGTGCACAGGCCGAGGCAGGTGTGCGCGTGTCCATGTTTCGCCCCCGGTTCAAGTGATCATCGATCTCTGCCGCTGAGCCGATCACGCGACCAAACAGGAACACGGTGAATGCCGCATTTTCAAGATCGCGCCGTGTGAGCGATCCGGATTGAAAATCCTTCCAGAGCAGCGCAAGCAGAAGCGCCGCGATGACAGCATCGACATTGACGCAAAACACGTAGCGGCTGGTACCGGTATCGTAAAGCGCCTGCACCAACTCACGATAGAACGCATGGAAGACGTTGTAATCGCCGCGCTTCTGCAGGAATTGGGCGATGAAACGCTCTCGCGGGTCGAAATTGACAGGCTTGCCCTTGAAAACGGGGTGGTGGACACCGGGAAGTGCCCGCACCTCCCCACCGAATTCCTTCGCGTTGGATTTGGCGCGTTTGTAGTCGGTCGCGAAATCTCGAGCCATTGTCTTCAGGTCAAGCCCGTGGTTTGGGTCGGTTGGATCCTTCAGGCCCTTGCCTTCAAATTGTTCCAGAAGGAAGGCCATCCCTTCAAACCCGTTGCCGCCGTGGCTGTAGCCGCAATGGCTGAGAAAACCCAGCATCGCCTTGTTGATCTGGACGCGCTGCGGTGTCTGAGGTCCGTCCGCGGCAACGGCGCCTTTCGCGCCCTGGGCCGAAATCGAGCCCGGGCCGTTCGAGATCAATAACCCGACAAGAATATGCAGCGGCAGGGCCTCCTCGACGGTCGGTTTCTTGCCGGTCATGGCCAAAAAGCAGAGGTCTGTCATGGTCCATGTCGAAAAGCGTTCTTCGCGAGGGATGCCGCAGAGGGAGCCGGGCCTATGGTGTTCGCCGGGGATTGTTGCGCCGACCATGACGCCGTAGAGCCGCAGGTACCAAGGCAGGGTCCGTGCCGTCAGCTTGGTGATCCGCTTTCGCATCAACGAACCCCAGGAGATCGTCAAGGCGATGGCGGCGAGGATCGCATCGCGATTCAGGCGTCCGTCCAACGTGTCCAAAAACTTTAGCCCAAGTTTAACTTTTTTTGGCGTGATTCTGTTGATTTCGCGGTATTTCTGACTTCCCGTGTCAGACAACACACTGTTTTTGCCCGATATTGTATTCACGATGATCGGGAGTGGTGCCATAAACGAACAGGAAAGGGATTCCAGCGCACCGCTCAACCTGATAAACACGCCGCATGTTCATCAGGCGCGCAAAAACACGCACCACCGAAGACGGGACCCAGTACTTTTCCTACCGCCTCGTCCGCAACGAACGACAGGGCGACAGGGTCAGGCAGAGGACCCTCCTCAACCTCGGAAGCGCCTTCCCCGTGGAGAAGAGACACTGGCGCCTGTTGTGCGCGCGCATCACCCAGCTCATCGGGCGCCAGGAGACACTTCTGCCGCTCCCCTGGCCCGATGAGGTCGAGGCGGAGGCACAGCGCATCGCTGCCCGGCTGGTCAGCCGCTCACCCCCGGTCGCAGGCGCCGGGCCCGGCTCCAACATGGAAACGGTGGATGTGGCGTCCCTGGAGATGGTGCGCCCGCGTTCTGCCGGTGTCGAGCACGTGGGGCTGTGGGCGATGGAACAACTCGGCCTCGAGGCACTCCTGGAGCACCTGGGTTTCAACCGCCGGTCGCGGGCCGTGGCCATGGGGTTGATCATCGGCCGCATGGCGGTTCCGGGCTCGGAGCGCGCGACCTGGCGCTGGCTCTGCGAGCGGAGTGCGCTCGGCGAACTCCTCGATGTCGATTTCGAGACCATGAACATGATGCGCCTGTACCGGGCCTCGGATGCGCTGCTGTCGCGGCGCCGGGCGATCGAGGCCCACGTGTTCGAGCGTGTGACGGACCTGTTCTCGCTGGGACACACGGTAACGCTGTTCGACCTGACGAACACGTTTTTCGAGGGTGCGGCTGACAAGCAGCCCAAGGCCCGGCGTGGCCACTCGAAGGAGAAGCGCAGCGACTGTCCGTTACTGACCCTGGGCCTGGTTCTTGACGGCAGCGGCTTCGTGCAGCGCTCGGAGGTGTTCCCTGGCAACGTACAGGAAAGCAGCACGCTGGAGGGGATGCTGGCCAGGCTTTCGGCACCCCGGGATGCGCTGGTGGTGATGGACGCCGGCGTCGCCACCGATGACAACGTCACCTGGCTCCGCGACAATGGCTACCGCTATCTCGTGGTCAGTCGCGAACGGGTCCGCCACTTCGACCCCGACCTGGCGACGGCGATCGAGACCCGCTCCCGCGGGAAGGTCCACATCCAGGCTGTCACCGACGAGGCGGCTTCCGAGCTCCGCCTGTTCTGTTGCTCCGAGGCTCGGGCCGAGAAGGAACTGGGCATCACCGAACGCTTCATGACGCGCTTCGAGGACGAGTTGCAGAAGCTGCACGACGGGTTGTCACGACCACGGACCCACAAGCAGGTCGCCTATGTCTGGCAACGGATCGGACGCATCCGGCAGAAGAGCCGCGGCGCTGGCCAGCACTACAGTATCGACATCGTCACCGATCCGGAGAACGCCGAAAAGGCGACAGGGCTCATCTGGACGCGGACACCGCGTAGCGGCACCATGCTCACCCACCCCGGCGTCTACTGCCTGCGCACCAACCAGCTCGACTGGGATGCGGAGACCCTGTGGCGGACGTACTCCATGTTGACGGATGTGGAATCGGTGTTCCGTTCGCTCAAGTCGGAACTGGGTCTGCGTCCCGTGTATCACTGGAAGCAGGTCCGATCCGACGGTCACCTGTTCATCAGCGTCCTGGCCTACCAGCTGGTCCAGGTCATTCGCAGCCGTCTTCGGGCTCATGGCGAGACGGCGAGCTGGAGAACGCTGCGGGACATTCTTTCGGGCCAGATCCGGGTCACTGCCTGTTTCCGTCGTGCCGACGGCCGCATTATCCACATCCGCAAGGCGACCCGGGCGGAGCCTCGGCAACGGGAGATCTACCGGGCGCTTGGTCTTGAGCCCGAGCCAGGGAGGACGCGGAGGATGGTTGCCTGATGGGTCGGTGATATCATATGGGGTGTGGCCTGTAGTGCCATAACCGCGGTTTCAGTCGGCATAAGCCCCTGAAAAACAATCACCTTTTTTCGGGCGTGTTAAACTTCGGTTAGGAATGCCGACTCTCCGCCGCGGGTCTTCACGGCGGCAAGCATTGTCTCTGGCCGGGGGTCGTCGGCGTCCTCTGGCCCGGCCAGAAACAGGGCGCGGGAATCTTCATCAACAACGATGGCGCTCGTGTCGAACATCTCGTCGGAGCCGTCCAGAAGCCCCGAATGAGAGAACAAGTCAATGAGAATGTCCGTGCAGGCGAGTGCCCGTTCGACCCTGTTTGGCCCGACGATGGCCGCCGCGGCGGCCATCACGGCGTTTGGCGCATTCCCGGCATTGCGGGCAGCGTCAGCTGCCACCAGGATCGGATCACCGACCAGATTGACCTCGGCGGCGACAGCAATATCCAGCAAGGCACGGTCGTTTTCGGTCGCAATCTCGCGGACAAGTGGCAGGGCGAAGTTCGCCTCGAGCGGTTCAAGGGCCAGATCGAGCACGGAATGTCCGTGCACGCTGGTCACCTGCGATTTCGGGTCCATCACCGATGCTCCGGATTTGTCCTTCATCATTTGGCGCGCAACAACCGCTCCGACCTGGTTCTTGAGAGCTGCGATCTGCCCATCGTAAGGCGCCATGGCACGAACAGGCGCCAGAGACAGATTGGCCGGCAGCGCAAGGCCCCTGTCATTCGCCAGCCAGGGCTTCAGAGACAGACTGCCCGTCGAGTCAAAATCGGGTCCGACTCCGGAAAGTTTCATTACGGCTGTGAGTGCTGCCGGAACATCAGCGATGTTTGTCACGACGGCGCCCTTTTCTGAGACAACCGGATTGCCTGGCGCATAGAGTCCGTCGACACCAAACGCCTCGACAAACCAGCTTTCCTTGTCCTCGGCCTTGTCGCCGCTGCCGGCCATCGCACCGGCGTGCCCGACCGCACGGGTCAGTTTGGATTTCCAGCGCCCTACCACGCATGCGACGGTGGGTTTGCCGAAATCCACGTCGTGCTCGTAGTAGCCGCCGGGCTCCACATAAAGCACGGCTGCCTTGGTCCGGTCGTCGGCTTTCAGCGCTTGTGCGAAGTCGCGTGCGGCATAGTGAATATAGACATCCTTTCCCGATGAGATCAGTGTTGTCGTGCCCCAGCCTTCGCTGGCGAGATACTGTGCTATAGTGGTCGTGAAGCCACCGGAGTTCGAAAAGATCGAAACTGACCCTTTCAGGAGCGACTCCTCGGGATGATCCCCGCCAAGTGCCCCTCCGATACGGACGCGGTTCCAGCTGTCTGCGACCCCAAGGCAGTTTCCGCCGACGACGTCGATCCCGTTCGCCTGCGCCATTGCGCGGACTTCACGGGCGTCGTGGACCGCGATCTTTTCGGTGATGATGACAATCTTGGTGAGATGTTCATTGACACGGACAAGTTCCGCCACCCCGTCACGCACGGCCGAGGGTGGCAAGTAAACCACGCCGACGTTGAAGACATGCCCGGCATCCAACCCTTCGCGCACGTTGTTGAAAACGGGAATGTCGCCGACAGGCGTTCCCAGTGCGCTGCCTGCGCGTCCGGGCGAGGTGCCGAACACGACGTTTCCGCCGGAGAACGCATGGCTGGTCGGCGTGACCTGCCGGGATTCGCCTCCGAGTACGTTCAGAACGCAGACTCGATCTTCGCGCGTTGCGATCTCGCCAAGCGAGCGAATGCCCAGGTAGTATGGAAATCCTTCAATACCTTGCTTGTGCATCGTCTTTCCTCCTCCTAGGCCGCAGCCGAAATTCCCAGGAGCCGGGCAATCTCGTCCCGGCCGCCTTCGCGCATCCATTGATCGACCTGTTTTGCGTAGTTCACGACCTCTGAGATCGCGCTGTCGAATCCGAAAAACCGGTATGGCAGACCGAGGCTGTCCAGCGTGTCGGCCAGGTTGCCAAAGCCGCGCACCAGATTTGGACCGCCTCGCCCAACAACAACATAGAGCGGCACTGGGCCGCGTGTTGCAAAATGCTCGCGAAGGGCATCTCCCATGCCGCGGAAGGTTTCGAGAATGTCAGTGTTGTTCGACTTGCCGCCGATGATGAAGAGTACGTTCGTCTGTGCCAGGAAGTGCTTGTAGCAGATCGTTGCCACGGCCTTCATCTTCTCGTAGGGCGGATTGCCACCGAAATCCGAAGAAATTATCGCAGCATCCCCAAGCGCCTCGGTTACAAGGCTGTTTGCACCACCGCCAAAGGTCGGTGCGAGGATGGTGCCGTTTTCATTGATCACGAACACATCCGACTGCCCCTGGTGGGTGCGGAGCTGGTTCACTTCCTGTTCAAACGCCGAGAGGTCGGAGGCGAAAAGCTGATCCGGAAGCCCCAGGCGCAACACGCGCGGATCGTCCCGATCGAACCCGCATTTGAAGTCGCAGGCAATCGGTGTAAGCCGACCGTTCCTGCCGGGCTGCATCCTGATCGGGTTCAGCTCCAGCGTGGTCATGCCGTAATGGTGCATCAGTTCCCAAAGTCTTGGCAATTGCTGAACCAGCGGCGAAATGATTTCCTTCGGCGCACTGATGTCCGAAAGCGCGTTGGCGACAACAAAGGCCTTTAGCCCGGTCAGCGCGTCGAACGGAACCGTCGCGATCTCGTCTTTGCCGAGTTCTTCGATATCGACGCCGCCCCGATGGGTCAGCGTCATTGACGGCGCGCGAAAGCGGCTGTCATCCGTGATCGAGAAGTACACCTCGTGCTCGGCCGGCACTCCCGCCTCGAAGGTGACCCCGTTGGCCTTTGCGATTGCATTGCCATGCCGATGCTTCGCGAAATAAAGCCGCTCCTTTTCGGCCAGTGCCGATTTCAGATCGTGCACCCTGGCGACCAGACCTGCCTTCCCCTTTTTCCCGGCGCCGCCCTTGAAAATGGGTTTGACGAAAACCAGCCCGTGCCTTTCGATCAGTGCCTGAATGTCATCTTCGCTTGCACCGGGTCCAAGCACTTCCGGGCACGGGAATCCCACATGCTTCAACAATCTGGACCCGTGCAGCAATCCGGTAACCTGCATCTAACCGCTCCTCCGATGTTCGCCGACCTGGGGCGAAGGCATTTCGGAGTCGGGTACTCGTTGAAGCTGTCATAAGCCTGTCTAACGCCTCTTGTTCATCGAAGGAGTCCTGGATGGTCGTCTGACATGCACCTGCAGTTCGCAAGCCAAACGCAGGAAACCGAATCTTCGCCTGAGCCAGGTCTCATGAAACTCTGGCCGCCTGTCCCACGTCCAACGGCAGATTTGTGCGCTTCAGAGGCGATTGAACGAAGGGCCGCTTTGCGGCCAGTTGGGGTTTGCATTCGAGAGCCGTCACGATTGACAGGCATCGCCGTCTTCAGTGAAGCCGGTGTTGGCCAGGTTCACCGCCGTACGCATGTAAGGGGGCTGACGGCGATATCAGACAATACGGTTTCCAGTGCGGGGTTTGCATTTGGGCAATTCCGGTCATTCAAAATGATCGGAGGATATTGTCATGTTTGATTTGAACGGTTCGACCGGTTCCGGTTCTGCCCCTGTTGAACAGCGCGAAGGGCGGCCGAGTGGACGCCATCACGGCAGATGTCGAGCATTCGGGGATGTCGCGACGAAGTTTTCACGAGTCTCGGGCCTGTCCCTGAAGACCTTTGGAAACTGGCGGTGCCGTCTCGGCCTTTGGGGGCAGCAAGGGATCCTTTGCCGAGCCTGTGCCGCCGGTCTCCTCGGACTGGGACGTCAAGCTTGACCTGGGCGATGGGGTCGTCCTGTGGGTTCGGAAGTCGTGATGCTCGGCGGCTGGCCTCGGGGTGGCATCCGGCTGTCGCGTGACCCGGCCGACATGCGGCGCAGCTTCGAAGGGCTGCGCGCGGTGGTGTGACGGCCGGCATTTTCTGGCGGGAGAGGCGCCCGACAGGATCGTGCCGGTGCTACGGGACTTCATGGTGCGAGCGAGGCATCGGCCCGGAGAGCGAGAAGACCGGGTTGCGGGTGTTTGGGGAACGGCATGATCCTTCCGCAATACGTGCGGGCCCACGACCCGGGCGTCCAAACATGCGGCGCGAGCAGCGGACCGCGAACTCTCAAACTTCCACCGATGGTCATTTGACAGGTCACGTCGTGACCGTCGATCCATCTATGCTCTTGATCGGAACTTCATGGGCGAATGCCAGGCGGGAATTCGAACAACCAACGTCTGCGACAAGACGTATCGGCCTAGTTCAGACGCAATCCGGTGGCAGGTGCGAAATATGATACCTTGCCAAGATCGAAGGCAAGTTGTTGGGTTTTGCCGGGTTGAGCGGTCGTTTCCGAATGCAAACGCGCCGTGACGCTCTTGCCGCCAAGTTGCATGACGACAAAGGTGTCTGCGCCGGCGGGCTCAACGATGTCGACAATACAGTCCACCGCCTGAATGTTGCTCCCTCCGCGCATTGCCGGATCTGCGATGTCCTCGGGGCGCACACCAAGGATAACTTCGCTCGGCAAATCGCGATTGACCCGATCTGTCAGGATTATCGGTTCCCCGTCCTTGCGCAAAATTTCGATATTCGTGCCATCACCGTTCGATCGCGTCCTGGCCGGTATCAGGTTCATCGCAGGGCTACCCATGAAATCTGCCACGAACATGTTTGCGGGCCGATTGTAGATTTCAGATGACGTCCCGACCTGCTGAATCACGCCGCCTTTCATGACAACGATCTTCGTCGCCAGCGTCATCGCTTCGATTTGATCGTGCGTCACGTAGACCATGGATGCCCCCAGGTTCTGGTGCAACGCCTTGATCTCGGTTCGCATCTCAACGCGGAGTTTCGCGTCGAGGTTCGAAAGCGGCTCGTCAAACAGAAACAGCTTGGGGTCCCGAACCAGCGCGCGACCCATTGCAACACGCTGGCGTTGTCCCCCGGAAAGCTGGGCGGGCCTGCGGTTGAGCAATGGCTCGATCTGTAACTGCTGCGCCACGTGCGCTAGCTTCGCCTTTTGCGTCGACGGATCGACTCCACGAACTCTCATGCCAAACGTGATGTTCTTCGCAACGCTCATCGTTGGATAGAGCGCGTATGACTGGAACACCATCGCAATGTCGCGGTTCTTTGGGCTGACGTCGGTCATGTCCTGCCCGTCAATTCTCAGCTTCCCGCCCGAAATCGGTTCCAGGCCGGCGATGCAGTTCAAAAGGGTGGACTTGCCGCAGCCGGAAGGGCCAACAAGGACCAGAAAGTCACCGGAATCGATAGACACGTTGATGTCTTTCAGGATCTCCAATGAACCGTAGTTCTTGTAGAGATTCTCGATTTCAAGGATCGGAGCCATCGGAATTATCCTTTCACAGATCCGGCAGTCAGACCGCGGATGAAATACTTGCCGGCGACGACGTAGACGAGCAGCGTTGGAAAGGCCGCAATGATCGCGGCCGCCATGTCGACGTTGTATTCTTTGACCCCGGTAGTCGAGTTCACGATGTTGTTGAGAGCCACGGTCACGGGCTGGGTACCGGCCTGGCTGAAGGACACGCCGAACAGGAAATCATTCCAGATCTGGGTGAATTGCCAGATGACGGTCACAACGATGATCGGCAGTGAAAGCGGAAGGAATATCGACCAGAATATCCGGAAGAACCCTGCCCCGTCGACCTTGGCCGCCTTGGTAAGTTCAGCTGGTATCGTGACATAGTAGTTGCGAAAGAACAGGGTCGTGAACCCGAGGCCATAGACAACGTGGACAAAGATCAGGCCCTGGATTGTCCCCGCAATCCCCATGATACCGAGGACTCGCGCCATCGGAAGCAGCACCACTTGGAAGGGGATAAAACAGCCGAAGAGCATGAGGGCGAAAATGATGTTTGCCCCGCGAAAACGCCATTGGGCGACGACGTAGCCGTTAATTGCGCCGACAAGTGTCGAGATCGCGACGGCAGGGACCGCAATCAGAACGGAATTCCAGAAATAGGGCTTCACTCCCTCGCACTTTATGCCTGTGCAAGCGCCGGACCACGCGGACAACCAGGCGTCGAAGGATACCTCGCGCGGCAAGGCGACCAGGTCGCCTGTGCGTATTTCCTCAAGGCTTTTCAGCGATGTCGTGATCATCACGAAAAGCGGCATGAGAAATATCATCGCGAAGACCCCAAGGGCGATGTAAAGGCTCCATCGAAGGAGAAGCCTTATGGCCTGGCTTTGCCCGCGGTCCGGAGAGGTCACTAGATCAGTCATCCTTTTGGGATCTCAATTCAGAGTAGAGATAGGGTACGACAATGGCGAAGACGACGGCCATCATGACCATGGCGGAACTCGCCGCTTGCCCTATGTCCCCGCGTGAAAACGCCATCGCGTACATGTAGGTCGCGGGAAGATCCGTTGCGAAACCCGGACCGCCGCCGGTTAATGCTATCACGAGGTCGAAACTCTTGATTGCAAGGTGCGCCAGCACGATGAACGCGGACAGAAAGATCGGCGCCATCGACGGAATGATGATTGCAGTGTAAATGCGCCAAGTTGGTATTCCATCGACCTGCGCGGCCTTGATGATCTCGCCATCGACCGATCTCAGGCCAGCCAGAAAAAGTGCCATCACGAACCCGGAACTTTGCCAAAGGGCCGCGATCACGACGGTGTAAATGGCCATGTTCGGATCGACGAGCCAGTCGAATGAAAAGCGCTCGAAACCCCAGCCCCTAACCATCGCCTCCAGGCCAAGGCCGGGGTTGAGTATCCATTTCCAGGCCGTCCCTGTGACGATCATCGAAAGCGCCATCGGGTAAAGGTAAATCGTGCGGATCGCGCCTTCGGTTCGGATGTTCTGGTCCAGCAGGATGGCCATCAAGAGCCCAAGCGCCATTGCAATGATGATAAAGAGCGCCCCGAAGATATAAAGGTTGTTCAGCGCAGTGTCCCAACGCGGGGAGGCAAACAGCCTTTCGTACTGGATAAGTCCTTCGATTTCGTATTTCGGCAACAGACGCGATCGGGTCAGCGAAACCCACGCTGTCCACGCAATGAACCCGTACACGAAAACGAGCACCGCGGCGAATGACGGCGCAATCATCAGCTTGGGCAGGTGGTCTTCAAGCCACTTGGTCATGAGCTAATTCCCGAAATACGGGACCCCGCCGCGGGAGAACCGCGGCGGGGCCTGCATGCAGTCGATCACATGCTGTTTGCAACGGCCGTCGCCAGTTGCTGAACAGCTTCTTCAGACGACATGTCAGAGTTGAAATGGGAAGTCACGACATCGGTGATTGCACCTGCCTGCGCACCGCGCAACGCCATGCCATGGGCATAGCTCGGCAGAAGGGAACCGCCTTCGCTTGACGCGGCCATATCGCTTGCCGACAAGTGGGCACAGCTGTCAAACTCTTCCAGCGCAACGTCGATACGGGCCGGGATGGACCCCTTGTTGAGGTTGAACACCTTCTGAAAATTCTTGCCGACGATCAGCTTGGCCAGCAGCTGTTGCCCAGCATCTTTGTCAGCGCCGTCAACCGCGAACATCGCGAAGCTGTCGACGTTGTAAAGGAAGCCGTCACCGGGCGTCGAGGCGCAAAGGAAATCTTCTCCCGGCGCTTTGCCGGCTGCAAGGAATTCGCCCTTGGCCCAATCGCCCATGATCTGAAATGCAGCTTCGCCATTCATGACCATCGCGGTTGCAAGATTCCAGTCGCGGCCGGGAAAATTCGGGTCAACGAATCCGCGCAGGATGCGCATTTGATCGAACACCGCCTTCATCCCGTCAGACTTGAGCGTGGCTTCATCGAGTTCGACGAAGGCCTTGTGGAACCCTTCCGCGCCCAGAATGCCAAGCGCCACAGCTTCGAAAACAGTCGCGTCCTGCCATGCCTGACCGCCGTGGGCCAGGGGAATGATGCCTGCAGCCTGGAGCTTTTCGGCCGCGGCATTGAACTCGTCCCATGAGGACGGCATGGCAATGCCGTTTGCCTCGAGTACGTCCGCATTGGCCCAGATCCAGTCCACACGGTGAACATTGACCGGCGCTGCGCACCAGGTGCCTTCGCATTTCATGTGTCCGGCAATGGATGCAGGCAGGACATCTGCCCAACCTTCGGCATCCGCAACTGCAGAAATGTCGGCGAGTACGCCCTCTTCGTACCACTCCTGAATTGCCGGGCCCTTGAGCTGAACGGCCGTCGGGGCATTGCCGGACAAGACGCGCGCCCGAAGTGCGGTCATGGCTGCATCGCCGCCGCCCCCGGCAACGGGCATATCGGTCCAGGTACCTCCATTTGCCGCGAATTCTTCCTGTAGAACGGCTACGGACTTTGCTTCGCCACCGGATGTCCACCAGTGAAGCACTTCGGCTTCGGGACCTGCATGAGCCGCGCCCGATACGACCAGGGCAAGTCCGGAAACAGCGCCGAGAACATAGGATTTCATTTTGGATTCCTCCCTAAAGGCTGCCGCAATCGCGGCTGGAGGTCGAATTTCTAGGTGCCATTCCGGACGATACAATCAGCACGGGTCCGCTTTTCCGACCATGGCGCGAGTTTTTTGCGCGGACCGTTACACGTTGTTACCTAGCGCTCGATTCTGTTGCATGATGTTACAAAACCCGACTCAGGCAAGTCACGGATCCGGGCTTCATGGGAGATTTTGGCGTGGCTATTCCCAGAATACTGGTCGTTGATGACGATCGCGAAATGCGTAACATGATGACGCAATTCCTCCGGCAGAATGGATCAATCGCTCTACCTGCCGCCACTGAAGTCGAGATAACCAGGCACCTGGAGACCGGTCGGATCGACCTGATCCTGCTCGACGTCTTGCTTGGGGATGAAAACGGGCTGGATATCTGCCGAAGTCTTCGCGCAGAACAGGACGTTCCGGTGATCATGGTCTCGGCGCTTTCTGCCGACAATCAGAGGATGGCCGGTTACGCGGTCGGGGCGGACGACTACATCGTCAAGCCGTTCAATCCGAAACTGTTGCTTGCACGTGTAAAGGCGGTTCTGTCCAGGGCCCGGCGGTCGTCGTCTCTGGTCCATCGACGCAACACCAAGACATACAGCTTTTCGGGCTGGACCTATGACGCAAAGCGCGATGTCGTGCTTTCTCCGACAGGCATCCGGGTTGCACTATCCCGGCGCGAAAGGGCACTGTTGCAAACCTTGCTGGCCAATCAGCACATTCCACTGACACGCGAGGAAATCGCAGAAGCATTGGACGTTACGGGCGATGCTGCACAGTCCCAGGACAAGGCCGGGCGTTCAATTGACATGTTGGTCAACAGGCTGCGTTCGAAGATTGAGGCCGATCCCAAGGATCCAAGGATCCTGAAAACGGAACGCGGCACCGGCTATATTTTCTCCGTGGACGTGACGGAATCAGATACGTGAACAGCAGCCTACGAACATTGGGAACCGGTCTGGTCCTCGCTGCCTTCGCCGCGGGCTTGCTTTCGATGTGGATCTGGATGCAATCCGTCAACGCTTGGCGTGCGCATCAAGACCGGGCATTTTCAGCCGGCGTCGTTTTGCAAGGAGACCTGTTACACGGATCCGACAAGGAAAACGCCATCTCGATCCGGCCGCTTTCCATCAGCGATCAGCGACTCGCCCTTGCGGGCGAATTCCGCCGGCTGTCGGGCGCACCCAAACCCACTTTCGTCACCAACGTGCCGATCACGACAGACAGCGAAGATTCGCTAAACGGCAAAAGGCTCGATTTTGTGGTCCTTTCGGCCGATCTTGTGTATCCGCTGGCCAATCTGCCTCCCCAGGCCGGGAACGCCTCTCAATCGGCGACGGGTAACCTGGCGCGCCTGCTTGCCTCCTACTGCAGCGACCCCTTTGTTCTGGTTCAGATTGACGATGCACATTGGGTGCAGATCGACGGTAGATCCGTATGGGGATGCGATGCCTTGCCTTCGGACAGGAGAGTTCTGGCTGCACTCATTGCACTGGTCGCGTTGGCAATCCTGATCACAACCGCGCTCAACATTTCATCAGCGTTTACGAATTTCGCCGAACGCCTGCGAGGCCGCAAGGCACTGGGCGGTCCAACAAGCTACGAGGCCGAAGGCCCCAGAGAACTGCAGAAAATCGTCGATGCATTGAACACCTACTTCGAATCCGAGCGCAGCCAGTTGCAGGAAAGAGCAGCCGTGTTGTCCGGGGTAAGCCACGACCTCGGCACGCCGGCCACCCGATTGCGCCTCCGGGCGGCCTTGATCCAGGACAACGAGCTTCGCGAAAGGCTTGAGTCCGAAATCGACAAGATGACCGGCATTATCGAGAGTGTCTTGACCTATACCCATGCCGAAATGAATGCCGAGCCGCCATGTAAACTGTCGCTCAATTCGCTGATCGAAGCAATTGTAGCCGACTACCAGGACATGGAACGCCCAGTGACGTTTCGTCAAAGCGAAGATGTCGTCGTGCGCGGTGCGAGCTCCGTTTTCATGTCACGCCAGGGAAAGGGATTCTTCAGCGGCGATCGTCAGATCATCATCACGGGGCGACCCGTTTCGTTGCAGCGGGCCATCACCAACCTGGTGGACAATGCGCTCAAGTACGGGCGACGGGCGACGGTCGGGCTTGATGCGGATGCTGACATTGCGACCATTACGGTCGACGACGAAGGGGCCGCAACTTCGGCGGAGCAGTTGGAGACATTGATGGCCCCATTTCGCAGGGGAAGCAATGTGGCCTCCATCAATGGTTCCGGATTGGGGCTGACGATCGTCTCGGCAATCGCCAAACTTCACGGTGGTTCTCTCACGTTCGAGGATTTTCCGGGCGGCCTTCGCGCCCGTCTCAGGATCGTCCGGAGGCCTTGACCCGGCAGGTAGGACACGATGCGAAGCAAACGAATTGCATAACTCTCATTCCGCGGCGTGATGTCGACCGTGCCGTGAAGCTTTACGCGGCCGGACAGCAAATCCGACTGGTGAGAGGACATTTGGGGCCATCGCAGCGAACAACAGGAATCCGCCCAAGACACTCAAGGCCTGGTGCCAACTGAAGATCCGATCTGGAGCGAGCACCGGTGGGTTGTTCATGTGATGGAACGGCAGCGAAGGCGGGCCGGAACGGGACCTGGAGAACACCGAACGACTGAGGCTCGACCACATCGGCGACCCCGACCGGATCATCTCCCGCGGTCATGGCCACGGTATCGCGGCCGCGATCGAGCGGCCTGTGCATGCTGCCGGAAGGACTCCCCGAAGGGCCGACCGAAACTCGGGTCAACCTCCACACAGGATTTGCCACGGCCGCCGGTGCGCAAGGAGGCGGCATTGCCGTTCCCAATTCATGGTTTCGTTTGCCGCGAACGCGAGGGTTGACAGGACTAATTCATCCACGCAGTGGTTGCGTCCGACCAGACAGGCGGTGCCTGGCGGGGAATTTGAGCTCGAAAATGTCTAGCCGCTGTCTGCCAAGTGCTGCAGAGTATGGTTCAGGCCGTTTACGATATGTTCTTCCAAAGCCGCGCGGGCGCCCTTGACGTCGCGCGCCAAGGCCATTTCGAATACCTTCTTGTGCTCCCGAGCGGTTTCTTCGCCGCGATATGTAAGGACAAGCATTTGATATCTCAGGTATTTGTCAAAGACGATGGAATGAACGTCGAGAAGGTTCCTTGACTGACACGCCTGGATCAACGCCAGGTGGAATTCCCAATCGTAGCGCTTCCAGGCTTCCTTTTCCGAGTGATCCCCCGAGAGCATCTTTTTTTCCGACAAGTTCAACTTGTGATGTGCCGCAACAGTGTCCCCCTCCCAGTCGACGTCACCGAAGCCAACGGACTGCTCGATTGCGTGGCATTCCAGGAGGATCCGCAAATTTGCAATTTCGGTAAGGTCCTCCGCAGAAACCGGCGTGACGAAAAATCCCCTTTGTTCCGGCGCTTCGACGAAACCCTCACTTGCCAGCCGGCTCAGGGTTTCTCTCAGCGTCGACAGGCTGGCCGCGTAGCGCGATTTCAAGACATTGAGCTTGAGTTTCGACCCGGGTTCCAGGCGGCCAAAAATAATGTCACGCTTGATCTGCTGGTAGGTACTTGTCCCGACGGTGGTCATTTGCCTTTTCATTACGTTGTGCGCCCGAAATTTCCGATATTTTTCCATGGTTAGCAGTTCGCGCGACTCGTCTCAATCCAATCGCTAAACAGGCACAATCATTTATATCTGATATTTGCGCCGGGAGCCGAGACAACATCTTGATCGACCACGGCGGAGAAAACGAAAGGTCAAGTGCCAACGAACTTCGTCCAGAAAAGGGTTGCGAAGCAACCGAAACGGGGCCGTCCGTGGCTTAATGACAGCTCTTGCAACCAGTTCCGGCCAGATACGGCCCCGGTTTCAAGAACGGCAGGGAAAATGTGGCTATGTCAGAGCCCCAGTCCAGGTTTTGCCGCCTTCCGACAAATGATTCCCCGGACCGACCGACGGAATGAACGCGGCGAGCCGTATAACCGGTAGGTCCAACAAGGAGCAGCGATATTGGTGCAATTCTTGAACTCGAAGCTCTTTTTCTGGGGGCTGCTCTCTGTCCCTGCACTTCCCGTCTTCTGGCAACTGGCAACGCAGTCGGCAGGGCCGGGAGGGGAACCCGTGGCGGAGATTCTGCTGCATCCAACCGGAGAGACCTCGGCGAGGCTCATGATCGCTGCAATGGCGCTGTCGCCGCTGCGCTCGATGTTTCCGGGATCGAACGCGCTTCGCTGGCTGATGAACCGCAGGCGGTACCTCGGGCTTGCCGCCTTCGCCTATGCTGCAATCCACACGATCCTCTACCTCGTGGACATGGCAAGCATCCGGGCGATCCTTGGCGAGTTTTTCGCCTTGGGAATCTGGACCGGTTGGCTTGCCTCCCTTTTATTGCTGCCGCTTGCCCTGACCTCCAACGACTTTGCTGTTCGCCGGCTCGGTTGGCGGTGGAAGGCGCTTCAGCGCCTCATTTATGCCGCAGCCGTCCTTGTCCTGCTGCACTGGATCTTTGTTCACAACAACCTGGCCCCGGCACTGGTACACTTCATACCGCTTTGCGCGCTCGAGGCTTATCGTGTCTGGAAACTGTTAATCCGCCGCCGAAAAAGGGCAGCTTGAAACCAATGGAGCAGGTTCATGAATAGACTGGTTGCAATCGGGATAGTAATTTCCGTCCCACAATTGGCAATGGCGACGGGTATGTACGAATGTGAAACTGTCGCGCAGGACCGATGGTTGCCGGAAACTTCGCTGACCGAGATGCTTGAGGCCAAGGGCTGGCAGGTCCGACGCATGAAGGTCGACGGCGGTTGCTGGGAGGTCTACGGGACGACACCCGACGGCCAACGTGTCGAAGGATATTTCCATCCTGCCACCGGTGAAATGCTCCTGCTGAACCAACGTGGAAGGATCATCTTCCGCGCAGAAGACTGATAGATTGCCCAGTGGGGGCGCATTGAGACGCACTCTGTCTTTCGACCCCAACGGCGCCTCGGAAAGCATGGACGTCCAAAGCGCCCATTGTAACAGGAGAAACTGGAAGGACATTCCCGATGCACCACCTCATCAAACCCATCAAGACCCGCCGCGACATGCTGATCGGGCTCGGTGCCACGGGAGTTGGTATTGTTGCTGGCCCCGCCCTTGGCGGGGACCGGCCGATGATTTCAACAGGGCGCAGCACGGCCTGCAACAACGCCGGTGTGCTTGTCTCGGATACGTCCGGTCGCATTTCGGCGGTTGCGGATTTCGCCGACATCGGTAGTTGCAGGCTTTCGCGGGGCTCGGTCGAAGGCCCCTATTTCATCTGCACCGATACGAAGAACGCCCGCAACATTGCAGAGGGCCTCGCAGGGGCGCCGATGACGCTGGCGTTACGGGTCACCGATCAGGAATGTACGCCAATTCCCGGCGCCATTGTCGACGTCTGGCAATGCGATGCCCACGGAAATTTCTCCGGCCATGCCGTGAATTCCGACAGTCCGCCAAGAGTCAATCGGGGCGGTCCCCGAGAACCGGACTCCCCCACCCGTTTCCTTCGCGGTGTGCTTGCCGCTGATGCCGATGGAATTGTCGAATTCGATGCAATCTATCCGGGGTACTATAACCGCCGCGCGATCCATACCCATTTCAAGGTTCATCTGGGCAACACGGCTTACCTGACCGGCCAGGCGCTGTATCCCGAGGATTGGAACGAAAGGATCGTCGCGAATCCGGTGTATGGCGAAGGGCGCCGCACGAAAAGAGTCCTGAATGCAAATGACAACATCGGCAGGAAAGGTGTGCTCTTCAACATCTCCGAAAGCGGCAACCGGCTGCTGGCAACGATAAATCTCTCCATCCAGACCTGAAGATCGTCGGCCCCGTGGAACCCGATTGGGATATTGGCTGAATCCGCTTTCGATCCCGCTGAGCAACGCGGAATTCGCGTCTTCGTCGCGCACAAGATGACTCCTTGCCATCCGGTTGGGTCAGGGTGCATGCGGACCAGTTCGGCGCCACCTTGATCTCCGGCAATTCCTCGGGCCGGCTCCGTCGCGTCCACGGCGCCGGACAGGCATCGTGCGGATTGGTCCGAACGCGACCGGCGGCACAGATAACCCTCGGTGAAGGCTTGGCCCATGCTCAAACAATCCCTGTGCTATCGGGCTCTCCTGACGCACCGAATGCCGCGCACTCGATATCCTGGACCAACGCAGACAAGAGCCTCGCTCGGCTGGACATGCTGGTCGAGTCGACCTACTGTCCTTGCCTGTCGCCCGTGGCTCGAACGGAGAAAAGGTGTGGTGTGGTGTGATGGCCGAGTTGGATATTGCCGATTGTATCAACGAAACCTGCCCCTGGTCGGGCAAGCCAGTGCAGGCCGACTCGCTGATTGAATACGACGGCCATGTTGTCGGGTTCTGCAACACGGGATGCCGGGACAAGTTCGACGCCGCGGTCCGTCACTTTGCGGAAGCAAAGGCCGGTAAAGCGCTGCGGTAGTCATTCGCTTGAAGTATCGATTCGTGGCACGCCTCGCCAAGGACCACGGTCCGGGCATTCATCCCTCGAGAATCACACTCCTCCGAAACCGGGGGCGTGTTGAAGCCAGTGACTTTTGCGGACAGGGCACGCCAAGTTCCAACGTCGAAACTACCAACATTTGGCACTTCATTCTGACGGGCCTTGTCTGGAACCGCGACGGTGTCTTCGACGTAGCCGGTGACATCGTCAGCGCAACGGGCAGACCGCTCCGAACACGCGCGACAGCGGAACCTCGAAGTCATCGCACCCTCTCGTCCAGGTCGGAACCGACCCTTGGGTGGTCGAGGTAGGCGAAGGAGCAGTCCAGTTTTCGATCTGTGGTTTCGGCTAGGATTCCGGCTTCTTCCAGGATGCCGATGGCGTCGGCGTATTTGTTCCGTCCATTTTCAATTACCTTGCGGAAAATGCCGGACACTTGGGCGGAAATGCGCAATTCAATCCCAAGTTGCTCACCCGTATGACCCTTGTGGTCTCGTATCCAACGCAACCACTGCCTTCCGTTCATGCGGGAATATGTAGTCGCCGCCGTTGAAGGAGAAGGCCCCCAAGGGCCAAGTATCATTGGTCGGAGTGGCAGGATTTGAACCTGCGGCCCCTGCCTCCCGAAGGCAGTGCTCTACCAGGCTGAGCTACACTCCGAAATCCCGTATACGCCGTGGCGTCTAATGTTTCGGACGCACAAGGGCAAGCCTGCATTTGCGGAGAACGCGCTGTCCTTTCTTGCGAGGGTATTCACGATGCAAGCCATGACGCGATTTTTCGGCCTGTCCTGTTATCACGTGTCAATGACGGCCAGAGTATTCGCCGGGAAACCGGCGATCGACGTCGCCGCACGGAGCAGTTTTCTCCTGCCGAAGTGTGTCGACAAGTTGATGCGCACGTCGCTGTTGCATCGCTGAATTCCCGCTGTTCGCAGCTTTTGGTACCGCCGCCGATCCGGTTGCGTGCGGCCCACCGGGAATTTCCCGAAACGGCCGCATCGCGAGACTGACCGAATCAGGCGGCCACATATCACTCCTGGAGACGTCAGCGAACGGTTCGTGGCGGACCTTGCATGTGCGTTCGGATGATCGCGTCCCTATCTGGTATCATCCCCTATTCCGCGTGTTCCTATCCGGGTGCTGTTGCCTGGTCCAACAGGTCTCCGTGAAACCTCCCGACATGGGCCGACCCGGTTCATGAACCGCGATGTGTTCAGGCAGCACGTCCCCGTGAAATCCAGATCGTCTTGGTCTGGAGATACTGTTGCATTGCCTCGGTGCCATTGTCCCGCGACAGCGAACCCGATTGCCTGTAGCCACCAAAAGGTGTCTTGATATCCCCTTCCGAGAAGCCGTTCACCGAAACCGTCCCGCACGGAAGGCGGTGCGCCATATGCAGTGCGCGGTCGATATCGCGGGTGAACACGGTGGCGTGCAGCCCGTACTCGGAATCCGATGCAATGCGCAGGGCATCATCCATGCCCTTGACAGGCAGGACCCCCAGGACAGGGCCGAAGATCTCTTCGCGCGCGATCGTCATGTCCGGTGTCAGCCCGGAAAATACCGTGGGTTCGACGAAATATCCTCTGCCTTCCCGAGCGCCTCCGGTCAGCAAGTTTGCACCCTCTGATGAGCCCTTGTCGATATAGCCGGTCACGCGCTCCATGTGCTCTTCCGTTACCATCGCGCCGATGTCGGTGTCGGGATCGAGCGGGTCGCCGACCTTGTAGGCCTTGGCGCGGTCAACGACCTTTTCCAGGAACGAATCTGCAATTCGGGCATCCACGAGTTGCCGCATGTTCGCCGAACAGTTCTGCCCGCCGTTCCAGAACGCCGAGGTTGCAGCATGTTCAATCAGGTCATCGTCCAGATCGGCATCGTCCAGGACGATGAACGGGCTCTTGCCGCCCATTTCGAGCCCGATGACCTTGAGATTGCTTTCGCCTGCATAACGCAGAAAGTAACCGCCGACTTCGGTCGAGCCGGTGAACGACACGATATCGATGTCGGGATGCCGGCCAATGGCTTGCCCGGTTGTTTCGCCCAGTCCGGGAAGCACGTTGAGTACACCTTCCGGCACCCCGGCTTCGCGTGCCAATTCAGCCAGGCGCAGTGCTGTCAACGGTGTCTGTTCCGCCGGCTTGATGATGCAGGAACACCCGGCGGCAAGGGCTGGTGCAAGTTTCCAGGCCGCCATCAAGAGCGGGAAGTTCCAGGGAAGAACCAACCCCACGACACCTGCGGGTTCCTTTACGATCAAGGCAAGCGCATCTTCACCCGTCGGGGCGATTTTGCCGAAAGACTTGTCGGCAAGCTCGCCGTACCACTGGAAGAAATCCGCCACTTCCCCGCCGATTTCGTCCTGGCAATCCGTTATGGTCTTGCCGCTGTCGAGGCTCTCCAGTACCGCAAGATCCGTGGCATTCTCCCGGACCAGGCCTGCCAGCTTAAGGAGAACCTCTTTTCGATGTTCAGGCGCAGCCCGCGACCAGGCACCGTCGTTGAAACTGCGCCGCGCCGCGCGGACCGCAAGGTCCACATCTTCCCCCTTGCAGTGTGAAACCCCGCAGAGCGTCTCGCCCGTCGCCGGATTGACCGTCTCGAAGGTCGATCCGTCCGAGGCGGCACAATACGCCCCGTTGATGAACGCTTCGGTGCCTATGGAAATTGCGTTCGTTCGATTTTGAATCTGTTCTCGTGTCAGGGTCATGTCAATCTCCCTTCCTGGATTGTCTCGAGCCGTTCAGGCCACATTAGTTCGAGTCGCGTCCATCTCCAAGCGACTCCAAACGACGCGAAAAACCATGTCGTCAGGTGTATTCCACTGGTGCAGCGGTCGGGAACCCTCGCGTCAGGCTTCCGCCGTGAGGTCCTGCGGGGGCCAAGCCTGCGCAGCCTCGTGTGAATCGGCGTGGTCTACCTTTTCGCGGACGGTACTGCCGGGCCGAACCGGCCGCGTACGGAAAATCCTGTAACGACGTCTATATGGTCATTTCGTCGCTTCGCTCAATGTAAACGGCATCGGTCATCCAACAATCGACATATGGCGGCATCACCTGCCGGGAGAGATAGAACCAGTACGTCATTCTTCCGCTTGCTCCGGCGAGCGTCACGCGCTGCCGGGCCCGTTTGCCCGCGATTTCGATCGGGCCGTACGTGGCTTCCCGGAAGTTCAGCATCAGCGCATAGGGACCGTTTTTGATCATCGCCGCAAACCGCGAAAACGGTCCCGTATTCGCACGGTTCGCGGGAGATGCGAAGCGAAAGGCAACCGCGATTCCGCGGTCCTGACCGTGATTGTGGCGAAGCGCCTCGAGCTGGATCCTGACGACTTCGCCAGGTGTGAGGGCAGGATCCGGAACCAGTGCGTCCGATACCGGGTCCGGAGTTTCCAGCCCGGTGCCCTGTCCCGGAACGGAACCCGTCGTGAGCCAGACGGCAAGGACAAGCACGATCGGTAGACCCAGTACGCGAACCAGGCTGCGACGTGTTGCTGGTGTCATTGGTCCGAATGATCTGTTTGAATTTGCCATCTGAACCCTGATTGCCGAACGCCGACCGTGTCAGGCGTGCGCCGGGAATTCCCGGACAAGATGGTCGACCACCTCTCGCATCGCCTCTTCCGATGTGGCGCCGGATTCCAGCGCCGTTTTCCTCACCGCACGCTGCCGGTCGGCGGACGTGCCGTCGGAAATGATTTTCCGAATGTGCAACAAGTCCTGGGCACATCCGAGTTCTACCGCATCATCGAGGAGGATTTCGATGAGTTCCTCCATGAGTTCCGGAAACGGGACGAGCAGGGCCTTGCCATGGTCGACCATTTTGCCCTTCACGCCGTATCTTTGCGCCCTCCACCGGTTTTCCTCGATCAACGTCGCCGGATACTGCCGCCAGCGCTGGTTCCGGCTGCGTAGTCGGAACAGGAACGCCACAAGCGACTGGTACGCTGCGGCGATGCACAAGGCGTCATCGATCCTGCTGCAGACATCCGTTATTCTTTCCTCCAAAGTGGGAAACTTGGCCGACGGACGAATGTCCCACCAGATTTTCGAGGCATCTTCCAGGCATCCCGCACCAACGAGTTGTGCGACCAGGCGCTCGTACTCACCGTAGGATACGAGTTGGTCCGGCAATCCCGAACGCGGCATCGAGCTGAAGACCGCCAGCCGATAGGATGCGAGCGAAGTATCTTCACCTTCCCAGAATGGCGACGAACACGAAAGGGCCAGGAGATGCGGCAGAAAGTACGTCGCCTGGTTCATGATGTCGATTCTGAGTTCGCGGTTCTCGATCCCCAGGTGAACATGCATCCCGCAAATCAGCATCCTTCGTATCGTCTGCCCGAGATCGATGCGCAAGACATCGTAGCGTTCCTTGCGGGTGTGGGTTTGTTCACGCCACCTGGCAAACGGATGTGTCGACGCAGCGATCGGTGCGTAACCGAATCCGCTGGCGGATTCCGCGACCGCTTTTCGTAACGCGACCAGCGACCGGCGGGCCTCGGCAATTGTCCTGACTGGCGGTGTCCCGACCTCGACCTGGCATTGAAGGTATTCATTGGTCACGTGGTCTCCCGCCATCTCCCGGCAGACCGCCATGAAATCCGGATCCGGTTCGCGGACGAGGTCACGGGTTTCGGTATCGACAATCAGGTACTCTTCCTCGATCCCCAGCGTCAGGTCTGATGAGTCAATGATCTCGTTCATGGCAATTTCCTGGCAGAACCCCGATCCATTTCGAAACTGGCCAGAATCTGGATCACGGTTTCCGCGTGACATGGACAGGCATTTCCCGAAGGTTGTCGTCCGGTCTCCGGTTGTGCCGTCCGGATCCTTCCGAACGCAGTGCCGCGGAAATGAAACGCGCTGGATTCACGTGGGATCAAAGGCTTTGCTCAAGGGCGGCGATCACCGCATCGCCCATCTCTTCCGTCGAAGAATGCATCTCGTTGTCCGCCCCCTGGAACAGGTCCCTGGTCCGTATCCCTTTCGCCAGCACGGCCTCTATCGCCTGTTCGAGCCGCTCGGCCTCCTGCCCCTGGTCAAAGGAATATCTGAGCGCCATCGCAAAGCTCAGCAGGCAGGCCGACGGATTCGCAAGCCCCTGGCCCGCGATGTCGGGCGCCGATCCATGCACCGGTTCATAGAGCGCCTTCGGGCGACCCGTTCCTGTCACCGCGCCAAGTGAAGCCGATGGCAGCATTCCAAGCGAACCCGTCAACATCGCCGCACAATCCGACAGGATGTCCCCGAACAGGTTGTCCGTCACGATAACGTCGAACTGCCGCGGGTTGCGAACCAGTTGCATGGCTCCATTGTCCGCGTACATGTGCGAGAGTTCCACATCCGGGTAATCGCTGGCGTGAATGGCATCGACCTCTTCACGCCAAAGCACGCCCGACTCCATCACATTCGCCTTGTCCATCGAGCACACCCGGTTGTTCCGCCGGCGTGCCAGTTCGAATGCGGATCGAGCGACTCTCTGGATTTCGCCTGACGTGTATCTCTGGGTATTGATACCGATCCGGCCGCCTTCATTGTCCTCGATGATCCCCCTGGGCTCGCCAAAGTAGACCCCCGACGTCAATTCGCGCACGATCAGGATATCGAGGCCTGCTACGATCTCGCGTTTCAGGGTCGAATGGTCGGCCAGAGCATCGAAACACTGCGCGGGACGGAGATTCGCGTACAGGTCCATTTCCTTCCGCAAGCGCAACAATCCCCGCTCCGGCTTGACGGAGAAATCGAGATCATCATACGCTGGCCCCCCGACCGCCCCGAGCAAGACCGCATCGGCCTGATCTGCCTGCTGCATGACTTCGTCAGTCAGCGGGGTTCCGTGGACGTCGTATGAGGCCCCGCCCAGCAGCGCCTCGGATACATCGAATCCGAGACCCCGGCGCTCCTCGAACCAGGCAATAACGCGCTTGACCTGTTCCATGACTTCCGGCCCGATGCCATCACCCGCCAGGATCAACAGAGACGGTTTCAACATGCCTTCCTCCTCGTCCAATCCCCGATCAAGCCGGCCAAGCCGGTTTTTCCGGACCGGATTCTCTCGTTTGGCTTTGGTGGCCTGACCGCGCACAGTCCGGACCGGTTCCCGGTGCCGTACCCGTTCGCGTGTTCAGATCCACGGAGTGCGTGATCGCGCCCTGCCTTCAAAGGCTTCGATCGCATCCATCTTTTGCATGCTCAGCCCGATATCATCGAGCCCCTCCAGCAGGCAGTGCTTCTTGAAGGGGTCGACGTCGAAACAGAATGTGGTTCCATCCGTCGTCGAAACCGTCTGCGCTTCCAGGTCAACCGTGACGCGGGCGTTTTCGCCTTTCTCGGCATCCTCCATCAGGACATCGACCTGCTCCTTCGGCAGAACCACGGGCAGAATTCCGTTCTTGAAACAGTTGTTGTGGAAAATGTCGGCAAAGGACGTGCTGATGACCACCTTGATCCCGAAGTCCTGCAAGGCCCAGGGCGCGTGCTCCCGCGACGACCCGCAACCGAAATTGTCTCCCGCGACAAGGATTTCCGCCTTTCGATATGCCGGCTTGTTCAGCACGAAGTCGGGGATTTCGTTCCCGTCTTCGTCGTACCGCATTTCGTCAAACAGGTTGACGCCGAGTCCTGTACGCTTGATCGTTTTCAGGAACTGTTTCGGAATGATCATGTCGGTATCGATGTTGACGAGCGGCATGGGGGCCGCGATACCCGAGACCGGTTCGAATTTTTCCATGTCTGCCAGACCTTCCTATTGCGGTGATCAGTCCAGGTTGCGGACATCGGTAAGGTGGCCGGTTACGGCAGCCGCAGCTGCCATCGCCGGCGAGAGCAGGTGTGTCCGCCCGCCGCGGCCTTGTCGGCCTTCGAAGTTTCGATTCGAGGTCGAGGCGCACCGTTCGCCCGGGCTCAACTGGTCAGGGTTCATTGCAAGGCACATCGAACATCCGGCCAGCCGCCATTCAAATCCGGCTTCCTGAAGTTCCTGTGCGATTCCCTCTTCCTCCGCCTGCGCCCTGACAAGCCCTGACCCCGGGACCGACCATGGCCCGAATTCCCTCCTTGACCCGGCGCCCTTTCATCACTTTCGAAACCTCGCGCAGGTCCTCGATCCGCGAATTGGTGCAGGATCCGATAAACACCGTATCTATGCTGATGTCTTCGAGCCGGGTCCCCGGTTCCAGACCCATGTAATCCAGGGAACGCCGAACGGCACCCGCCTTTCCGGGTTCGAAACTGTCCGGATGCGGAACCGTTCCCGTAATCGGCAGAACATCTTCCGGCGATGTGCCCCAGGTGACGACGGGAGCGATCTCTTCTCCCGCCAGGACAATTTTCTTGTCAAAACTTGCCCCCGTGTCGGTAAACAGCGTTTTCCAGTGCGCCATCGCGGCTTCCCAAAGAGCTCCTTTGGGCGCGTGGGGTCGACCACGTACATATTCGAAGGTCGTCTCGTCTGGGGCGATCAGGCCCGCGCGTGCACCTCCCTCGATCGCCATGTTGCAGACCGTCATTCGACCTTCCATCGACAGCTCGCGGATGGCCTGGCCGCAGTATTCGATGACGTGGCCCGTGCCTCCGGCCGTCCCGGTTTCGCCGATGATCGACAGGGTGATGTCCTTGGCCGTTACACCGGGCGACAGGGACCCGGTGACCTCGACCTTCATGTTCTTCGACTTTTTCTGGATCAGGGTCTGCGTCGCCAGAACATGCTCGACCTCCGAAGTGCCGATTCCGTGGGCGAGAGCCCCGAACGCACCGTGGGTTGCCGTATGCGAATCCCCGCAGACGATGGTCATGCCAGGCTGGGTCCACCCCTGCTCCGGCCCGATGATATGAACGATTCCCTGGCGAATGTCGTTGACGTCGTAATATTCGATACCAAAATCCCTGGCATTCCTATCGAGTGCCTCGACCTGGATCCGGCTTTCCTGGTTGGCGATCCCGTTCACCCGGTCAACAGTCGTCGGGACGTTGTGATCAGGAACAGCGACTGTCTTCTCGGGCGCCCTGACGCGTCGATTGGCCAGGCGAAGCCCTTCGAAAGCCTGGGGGCTGGTCACTTCGTGCACGAGATGCCTGTCGATATAGAGAAGACAGGTTCCATCTTCCGCTTCGTCGACGACATGTGCGTCCCAGATCTTGTCGTAAAGCGTTCTTGGTTCTGGCATGGGCGCTCTCCCGGTATTCAATCTATGGTGCCCTTGAACTCACTGACAACCCCCCAGTCCGACATTCGGCAACCGGCCACGGGTTCCGTGCATCGCGCCTGTCGCCGGATTTCAGGGTCGTGTCATTCCCTATTCAGGAACTGGAGACGACGCAAGCCTGCGGTCAAGAGGCCAGAAACCGTTATCCGCGAAGGCACGGGTCCATTCACGTGGTCTTTCCGGCCAAAATCACGGATAAGCGTAAGCGGGTAAACGGCGACGTCTGTTGATTTCGCCTGGTTTCTGGTTTCGTCCTGTCGGCTGCGGCCGATCCTGCGGCCTGACATTCTCCAATTTGCTGCTGCTGCGCCGTTTTTTCCGTTTGACACGATAGGGCGCCGGGGCTATTCCCGGCGAATCAAGACGAATCATCGGGGAGAACGGCCATGGGCGCATGGTTTGGATCGAAAGCGACCTCTGGTCTTTGCCAACCGCTCATCGCGATGTGTCCGCCGCATGTCGCATATATTGAGACACATCTTGGGGGCGGCGCCATCATGAAGCGCAAGCCTCCGGCGCTCAGGAACATCGGCATCGATCTCAACCGCCGGGCCATCGACACCTTCAGCTGCGCCTATCCGGTCGAGCTTCACCATGGTTGCTGCCACGCGTTCCTGTCTGATTTCGACTTCGACGGCCGCGAGCTGGTCTATGCCGACCCGCCCTACGTGCAGTCTGCGCGCAAGTCGCAGCGCCGCTACCGTTACGACTATACGGACGCCGACCATGTGGAGCTTCTCGGCATCCTGAAGTCGCTGCCCTGTTCGGCGATGGTCTCCGGCTATCCGTCCCGGCTCTACGACGAACACCTCTCCGACTGGCATTCGCTGGAGATCCAGGTCAACAACCAGTCCTGCATCGTCACCGAGAAGCTGTGGTTCAACTTCGCGCCCGACCGGGTGCACTGGGCGGCCTTCGCCGGACGGAATTTCACCCACCGTCAGACCGTCAAGCGCAAGGCGGCGAGCTGGGGGCGGCGCTACGCGGCGATGCCCCGGGGCGAGCGCCTGGCGGTGCTGGCGGCGATCATGGCGGAGGAGGCGGAGGAATGAGCGGGATCGACCCTCACGACCCGGATGCGGTCCGCCAGAGGCTCGACGGGCTCCATGCGGAGTTCGCGGGGCTGGGCGGCGGCGGCCTGCTGCGGGGGGCTGTCTCCCTGTTCAGGGAGTTGTTCGGGCTTGCCGGGACGCAGTCGACGATCATTGCCGCGCTACAGGACAAGCTCACCGAGGAAGTGGCGAAGAACAGTGCGCTTCGCGACCAGCTCGCCCGCTACGAGCGCCAGCAGTACGGCCGGCGCTCGGAGAAGCGCCGCAACGCCGACGCCGCCTCCGATGGCGCCGCATCGCCGGATGCCGGGGAGGATGAGCCCGAAGCCGAAAGGAAAGGCGAGGCCGAAAAGAAAGCCGAAAAGAAGCCCCGGGGCGGCGTCAACGGGCGCAAGAAGGATCGTGGCGATGCCGTCAACGGCACCGGGCTGCGCTTCGGCCCCGAGGCGACGGTGATCGACATCGACGTGATGCCGCCGGAGATCGAGGGGCTGGCGGAGGGTGAATACGACATCATCTCCGAGCGGGTGTGCTGCAAGCTGGCATCGGTGCCGATCCGCCACGTGGTGCTGCGTTACCATTACAAGAAGGCGAAGATCAGATCCTCCGGCGCCCTGGTCTGCGCCCCGGCCGTCGAGGGCGTGTTCAAGAGCTCCTGCGCCGATGTGAGCTTTATCGCCGGAATGCTGGTCGACAAGTTCGCCTGGCATCTCCCCCTCTACCGCCAGCACCAGATGCTGGCCGAGAGCGGGATCACCGTCAGCCGCAAGTCCCTGAGTGGCTGGGCCAACCGGGCGATCTCGCTGCTGGAGCCGGTGTTCGAGGCCCAGTGCCGCTCGGTTCTGGAAAGTTCCGTCATCGTCATGGACGAGACGCCGGTGCGGGCCGGGCGCGACCCGGACAGGCCGGGCAAGATGAAACAATGCTACTACTGGCCGGTGCTCGGCGACCGGGACGAAGTGGTGTTCCACTTCGCGCCCTCCCGCGCCCACCACCATGTCGCGCGGTTCCTCGGCGATTTCGAGGGCACGCTGGTCAGCGACGGCTACGGCGCCTACGCGGCTTACGCCGAGGCGCGGGGGGAGGCGGTGAGGCAGCAAAATTGCTGGGCGCATACGAGGCGCAATTTCGAGGAGCAGCTGGACAACCATCCGGTGTTCGCCGGGAAGGCGCTGGATCTGATCGGGGGCATGTACGGGATCGAGAAGGAATTCCGTACCCGGCCGCCGCCTGAACGCCTGGAGGCGCGGCGCACCCGCACCCGCCCGCTGGTCGACGCCTTCTGGCAATGGTGTGAGCGGACGCTCGGGGACCCGGCGCTGACGCCGAAGCACCCGATCCGCCGGGCGGTCACCTACGCCGTCGAACGCCAGCAGGCCCTCGAGGTGTTCCTCGAAGACCCGTTGGTGCCGATCGACTCGAATGGTGTCGAGCGCGCACTGCGCCGCATCAAGCTGGGACAGAAGAACTGGCTTTTTTCCTGGACAGAATCCGGCGCACGGAACGTCGGGATCGTCAACAGCCTCGTCGCCACCTGTTTCCTGCTCGGGATCAGCCCTGCAACCTATCTGGGCGATGTCTTCCAGCGCATCGACACCCATCCGGCCGACCGGGTCCACGAACTGACGCCACGCCTGTGGAAGGACCTCTTCGCCGACACCCCGATGACCGGCAGCATCGACATGACCGTCGTCCGGGCTCACCCGGACGCCAGCCGGGGACCGCCGTAACGCTTGCGACGGCGGCGAACGGTGACGTCGATGCCGTCGATCAGGGCCATCAACTCGGTCGAAGACAATGCAAGCGCCGCATGGCCGGAGGCCGGAGGCGGGGCGAACAGGCCCTGCTCCAGGCGCTTGGACCAGATGAAGAAGCCGCCCCGCTCGAAGCCCAGGACCTTTACGATGGTCCGGCGCCGGTTGACGAACACGTACCAGCGTCCATCGGCCGGATTGCACCCGAGATGGCCCGACACCAGCGCGCACAGCCCGTCGAAACTGCGCCGCATGTCGGCCGGGTCCGTCGACAGCCAGATGCCGCCCCGCGGCCAGCCGCCGAGCATCACGACCGCCGAACCCGCAGGACAACCCCGTCGCCCAGGTCAAGCTCGACGTCCCAGCCCGAGGAAACCGGCGGCGCAAGCTCGACAAAGGATCCCTTCCCGCCCCCAGGGCGGAGACGGCACCGCCAGTTCGAGAAGGTCTTCGAGGACAGCCCACGGGACTCGCAAAACTCCCGTTGCGACAGCCCCGAGCGCTCGAAGTCCGCCATGATGCCGCTCCACTCGTCTGCGCTGCGCACCACCGGCGCACGACGGGAACCAGCCGAACCATTCAAACCTGACATGACAATTTCCTCCGATCATTGATGAATGACCGGAATTATCCCCACCCAACCCTCGCGTGAGCAACCGAATTATCAGACGTCGCCATTTACCCGCTTACGGCGCACCTGCAGCTGTGCGTCGGCGCCGAAGGAGGTGGTGGCGCCACCGGTTCCCCGGCTGTTTCCCGGCTCCTCCTATGGGATCAGCTTCTGGGTCTGTTTCCTGCTCGAGCGTTACGCCTTCCACCGTCCGCTGAACCGGGTCGCGGCATGGATGCGTGACCAGGGGGTGCCCATCTCGGCCGGGACCCTGGGCGACAGCATTCACAGGCTGATGCCGTTGTTCGACCCGCTGTCGCAGGCGATCCTCGCCCACCTGAAAGCGGCCTCGGTGCTTCAGGGCGACGAAACCGGCTGGCGGGTTCAATCCCTCAAGGCCATCCGTGGCACCAGCCGGGCCTGGCTGTGGTGTGCGGTCTCCCGGGATGCGGTGTGGTTCCAGGTGGACGCGCGGCGCAATGCCGAGGCGGCCGGCAAGCTGTTCGCCGGCGTCGGTGCCGGCACGGTCCTGGTTTGTGACGCCTACTCGGCCTACAAGAAACTCGCGCGCGTTCTCGGCGGCATCCTGATCCTGGCCTGGTGCTGGGTCCATGTTCGCCGCAAATTCATCGAGGCCGCGGCCGGCAATGACGCCCTGGAGGCATGGGAGAACCGGTGGCTGGACCGGATCGGGAAACTATTCCACCTGAACAGGGTCCGGCTGAAACACTACGACCCGGAAGCGGGGATGGATCAGCAGTCGCGAAAGTTCGGGATTGCACATCGTCAACTGCAACGCGCGGTCGACAAGCTGTTCGCCCTCGCGGAGACGGAACGCGCGGGGCCTGCCGGTTCGGACCGGCGAGCGAAGGCGCTCAACTCGCTGGTGCGGCATCGCGGCGGGCTCTGCGTGTTCGTCGACAGGCCGGACATTCCCATGGACAACAATTTGCCTGAAAGAATCCAGCGCGGTCCCGTGATCGGGCGGAAGCTGTCGTTCGGCTCCGACAGCCTGGAAGGCGCCCGGTACTCCGCCATGATGTACGGGATCATCGAGACCCTGCGGATGAACGGGATCGATGTCCGCACGTGGCTCGACGACTGGCTCTCGGCCTGCGCGGGCAACGGCGGCCAGCCTCCGGACGACCTCTCACCCTGGCTGCCATGGTCGATGGACGAAGACAGGCGCCGACAACTCAAGGCCACGCAATGACCGCGGACAACACCACGATCGCGTGCCGTTACCACGGGCGTGACTTCACCACCGGCGAGATGGCGCTGATGCGGGACCTGATCGCGGCCTCCCCGCAACAGACCCGTGCCGGGCTGGCGCGCGCGTTCTGCCGCGCCATCGGCTGGGTCAAGCCCGACGGCGAACTCAGGGCCATGATGGCCCGGCTCACCATGCTGAGGATGCACCGGGACGGGATCATCACACTGCCGCCGCCGCGACACGGACCGCGGCCGCGGCGGGTTCCGGAGTTCGGCCCGGAAACCGACCCGCCGCAGACGCCGATGCCGGAGACCCTGGACGCGGTGCGCCCGGTCCGCCTGGTCAGGGTCACCGGCGCCGGCCGTGCCGCCAGTGTCGCCTGGAACGGCTTCATCGCCCGCTGGCACTACCTCGGTTACACGCCCCTCATCGGTGCACAGATGCGCTATGCGGTCCAGGACCGGGAGGGCCGGCCGCTGGCCATGCTCGGCTTCTCGGCCGCCGCATGGAAGACCGCACCCCGCGATGCCTTCATCGGATGGTCTCCGGAAGTCCGGGAGCGGAACCTGTACCGCGTGATCAACAATGCCCGATATCTCATCATGCCATGGATCCGGATTCCAGGTCTCGCCTCCCACATCCTCTCCCGGGCGCGGCGCCAACTGCCGAAGGACTGGCAAAGCCACCACAACATCTCCCCGGTCCTGATGGAAACCTTCGTCGAAACCCCGCGCTTCTCAGGGATCACCTACAAGGCGTCCGGATGGATCCATGTCGGAACAACAAAGGGGCGGGGCAAATACGACAGAAAGAATGAATTCGCAAAGCCCAGGAAAGACATCTGGCTCTGCCCGCTCAGAAAAGACTGGAAAAGAATCCTCAATCAATAGACAACAGACAACAACATCACGCCTTCGCCGAACGCTTACTCGACTTAGCCATGCGGCGGACACATCGCGATGAGCGGTTGGCAAAGACCAGAGGTCGCTTTCGATCCAAACCATGCGCCCATGGCCGTTCTCCCCGATGATTCGTCTTGATTCGCCGGGAATAGCCCCGGCGCCCTATCGTGTCAAACGGAAAAAACGGCGCAGCAGCAGCAAATTGGAGAATGTCAGGCCGCAGGATCGGCCGCAGCCGACAGGACGAAACCAGAAACCAGGCGAAATCAACAGACGTCGCCGTTTACCCGCTTACGGATAAGCGGCGCATCTGTCACGATACACGGGCGGCCTGGCGCCCTTTACGAATGGCGCGGGTCCGCACCACCTCAACCGATGTGCCTGCCGCTGGCCAGGTGCGTTGATCACGGTGCCCGGATCCGGCGCGGCAGTGGCCAGCTCCTCCTTTGTCGGTTCGTCCCAGGGGCGACCGCCGGGCAGTAGACGACTTCGACGGTGTCATCGCGTGGCGCGGTGAATTCCTGTTCTGCCCGCGCGGTCTCCGGCGCACTGCAACAGGACGTGACTGATCAGACCAGGGTGCGTGACAGGGTACCCGGTGGAGCAGCAGGAGCGACCAGAACATACAGCTTGATGCCCGGGCAGCGACAGGTTCACGGACCGACTCATGACGGGCTGAATTCAGAATCACGGGAATCGCGCGGCGTTGGGGCGGGATACCATGCCGGCCCCGGACCGGCGACAAAGGATTGAAGGGACACTTTACGCGCGTCCGGTCAGCGATTATCGATTCGGAGAAACGGCGGCCAGCAGGGCAGACAGACAGGGAGATAGCCCCACATGATCAGGACAGGCGAGGAATATCGTGAGTCCATCCGGGACGGGCGCGAGATCTACATGGATGGAGAACGCGTGGACGACGTGACTGTCCACCCGATGTTCAAGCCGCTGGTCGACATTCGCGCGCGGATTTACGACCTGCAACACGACCCGGATTCCCGTCACATCCTGACAGTCGAGCAGGATGGCGAAACCAACGCAGTCGGAAACGCCTTGCCGTTTACCCGGGACGACTGGTGGATGAAACGCCGGGCGACCGACTTCGTGCTGGAAGATGCCGGAGGAATCGTTACGCGGGTCGGAGACGAGACCGTGGGAGAGATGTGGTCACTCTACGATGGCCAGGACGTGCTCAACCAGGTCGACCCGCAATTCGCAAAAAATATCGAGAACCACATCTACAAGGTGCTCCGGCAGGACCCGTTCCACGTGTCGGCAAATACCGATCCAAAGGGCGACCGGTCCAAGGCCCCGCAGGACCAGGATCCGGACATGCTGCTGCATGTTTCCGGAGAAACAGACGCAGGAATCATCGTGCGCGGCGCCAAGTTCGAAACCGCGGCCGCGTATGCCAACCAGGCGTTCACCAAGCCAACCATCGCGAACTGGGCCAACGAGGAACTGTCCGACTACGCCGTCGGTTTCATATGCGACCTCGGATCACCCGGTCTGAAGTTCATCTGCCGATCGGGGTTCTCGGGGGCCAGGGGCGACCCTCGGGACTACCCGTTGGCCAATCGCCTCGACGAAGTCGACACCCTGCTCATATTCGACAATGTCCTGATTCCCTGGGAAAATGTCCTGTTCTACCGACACACGAAGGCCGCGACGTTCATCCGCGCAACGCTGCACAGATACTCTGCCTTCGCCTTCGTCCAGCGCACCCTCAAGCAGGCCGACATGATGATCGGAGCGGCTTTGTTCAATGCGCGCCAGACAGGCCTCGAGAAGCAGCCGGCGGTCCAGGAAAAGCTGGCCGAGATCGCCGTATGGCGCGAGGGCATCAACGCCCACCTGACCGCGGCGGTCGCGCTGGCCGAAAAGTCCCCGGCAGGCCTGCTCATGCCCAACCAGTCGCTGCTGTACACCGGCCGGGTCCATGCCATTTCTAATCTTCCCGCCATGATGCACCTGGCGAGGGAGCTTTGCGGTGGGCAGATTTGCGTCACTCCCAATGCCGCGACGTTCGAAGCCCCCGAAACCGGTCCCTGGATGGAGAAATACTACACGATCAACGAGAACTGGGTCGCGGAAGATCGGCGAAAACTCCTGGCCTTTGCGCGCGATCTTCTCAATTCCGACTATGCCGGGCACCGGCTGACGTTTCAGCTGTTTGCCCAGTCACCGCCGTTCGCCCATCTCGCGGCCGTCTACCGGAACTTCGGATGGGACGGCCCTCTGAACTTCGTCAAGGATGCCGCCGGCCTGTCCGACAAGGTCATGACGGCCGTGCGCCCGATGCGAGGCGACAGCGCGGTCGTCCAGAAATTCGCCCATGAGGCAGAAACGGGCACGCCCGCACGATCAGGGCAGGAATGACCTCGCCCGACAAACCGGACCGTCCTCCGGCGTCCAACGGCCAGGATGCGACGTTCCCCGATTGGTCACGAGTCCTTCGCCAGCAATTCCTGGCAGGAATGGCCCATGCTGCAAGCGCCGTGAGCGTCGTCACCACGGACGGGACAGCCGGTCGTGCCGGCGTTACCGTTTCAGCGATGACATCGGTCTCCGCGGATATGGAGAAACCGACGCTTCTTGTCTGTATTCACTACCTGAGCCCGGCCGCACCCAGAATCCTCGAGAATGGCACGTTCTGCGTCAATATCCTGCGCGCCGACCAATCCTATGTCTCCGACACGTTTGCCGGCCGCCTGAAACCGGGCTCCGGCGACAAGTTTGATTGTGCCGATTGGACATCCATGAAG
This sequence comes from Paracoccaceae bacterium, assembly GCA_963664045.2. Classification (GTDB taxonomy): domain Bacteria; phylum Pseudomonadota; class Alphaproteobacteria; order Rhodobacterales; family Rhodobacteraceae; genus JAPPHA01. Next base: position 72,656 of record CAXXGT010000016.1, read on the forward strand.
ACCGGGGCTCCCCGCATTCTGGATCCCCTGGCAGCCTTCGACTGCACGGTCATTCAAAGCGACCGGATCGGTACGCATCACGTCTTTGTCGGGGAAGTGGAAGATATCTTCACGGAAACCGCGGGATCACCCCTGATCTATTCACATCGCAGCTATGGCCGGACAACGGCCATCGACACTGCCGGTTCCATTCGCGACGGCGCAGGACAACGCGAACGCAGCCTCCGGATCGGATGTTTTCACACGTTCGGACCCGTTGTCGTACCCAACCTGATTGCCCGGATGCGGCCCGGACCGGAAATGGACCTGGCGCTGGTCGAAGGCGACCAGATCAGGGTTCTTCAGGCCCTCGGATCGGGAGAGATCGACATCGCCCTGATCTACGGGTTCGAGATCGGCGACGCATTCTCGGTGGAACACCTGGCAAGCCTTCCACCATATGTCCTGCTGGCAGCGGACTCCCCGCTCGCCGGGAATCCATCCCTGTCCCTTGCACGGCTGGCCGGGGAACCGATGGTGCTGCTCGAAGCACCCCCGAGTTCCGAATACTTCGTGTCGCTGTTCACCGGGGTCGGGCTAAAGCCCAATGTTCGATTTCGCCTCGCTTCATTTGAAATGGTCCGGGGACTCGTCGGGCACGGTTTCGGATACTCCCTGCTGTCGACGCGGCCAGCGTCGGACATGACCTACGATGGCCGCGAACTGGCGACGCGCCCGCTTACCGACAACGTTGCCGGAAGCCCGGTCGTTCTCGTTCGCAGGCGCGATGACGGGCTGGAAGGCCTGGCGGATGAATTCGCCCATCTGTGCCGCCGGTATTTCGCCCGCTTCGGATAATCGCGGATTCGATCACGCTCGTCGCCTTACCGGAACAGGACAAACAGTTTCCGACGATCAAAGGCCTGACTCAAGGACGTCGAGGAGCGAATCCATCATACGGTCGCAGCGCCTGACCTGGTCCATGGCGATGTATTCGTCCGGCTTGTGGCCCTGCTCCATCGACCCGGGCCCGCAAACGATCGTCGGTACGTTCAATTGTTCCGAAAACAGCCCGCCCTCGGTTCCGAAGTCGACACGGGTCAGGCCCCCGGTCTCCGCAAGCGCCCGAACGAACCGCACGATTTCGGAATTCGCCGGCGTCTCAAGTCCCGGATAGCCGAATTCGGTCGTGTAGCTGATTCCGCAACCGGCATGCGTTCCGCAAACCGGAGCGATGCGCTTCCTGACCGCGTTGTCCAACTCCCGGATAATGCCATCCGGGTCGTCTCCGGGAAGGTTTCGGATCTCGAAATCAAGTGTGCATCGATCAGGTACGATGTTCAGTTGCGTTCCACCGACGATCTTTCCGACATGGACCGTCGTGCACGGTACGGTGTAGTTGTCATCTCGTCTGCCGGCTTCGGCCAGGACCTGTTGCTTTCGCCTGAGAACGGAAACCAGTTCCGTGCCGAGGTGGATGGCATTGACGGCCAGTGGCGCGAGCGCCGAGTGCCCGGCGACGCCCCGGGCGACGGCCCGATACGCGGTCTTGCCCTTGTGCCCGGTCGCGACCGCCATCGAAGTCGGCTCTCCAACGATGCAAAACGCAGGCCTGCAAGCCGTCGAGGCGATCGCCGGGATGAGGTCCCTGACACCGATACATCCGATCTCCTCGTCATAGGAAAGCGCCAGGTGCAGGGGAGACGCAAGCCGGCGACCTGCAGCGCGGCCGGCGGCTGCGAGCGCGCAGGCAACGAATCCCTTCATGTCTGCCGTACCCCTGCCGAAGAACAGCTCACCGTTTCGGGTGAGCCTGAACGGGTCAACCGTCCAACCTTCCTGATTGTCGGCAGGGACCACGTCCGTGTGTCCCGACAACATGACTCCCTTGCGCCCTGCCGGCCCGATCGTCGCGAATAGGTTGGTACGCTCGTCAGGCACAGTGGACACGAGCCGGCTCCCGATACCGAACGACGCCAGGTACTCCGAGACAAACTGCATCAATCCGCGATTTGGCTGGAGGCTGACGGTCGGAAAACCTACCAGTCGTTCAAGAATATCGAGACTGTCCATTCTTCCTGTCCTGTTCGGCCCGCCTCGGGACCACATGCACTCCCGCGCCAGACGAAATCCGGGCCCTGGCCCACGCCAAGGCCCGGCCCGACGGGTCAGTCAAGCCGCGAGATAAACCGGTCGAGTTCATCAGGGTCGGCGTCGACCGTCTCGGCATCAGATGGAAACCCGCCATCGACGCAGGCCCGGCGAAAGTCGGCAAGAGCCGCGACCCTGGCATCCTGAACCTGTCGTTTCAACTCCAGCAGGTTCCCGAATGCGCGTGCATGCCGCGGACTGTTCTCCTGTTCCCCGCAAATGTCGTTGCAAAACAGGTAATCCACGTCACCACCGGGACCGGAGCCGAGCGATACGGTGATCAACCCGCTTCGCCGGCTGATTTCGGACATGACGGGGCCGGGAATCACTTCTGCTTCGACCATCACGGCACCCGCACTCTCAAGTCGCCTGAAGTCCTCGAATAACCGGAAAGCCTCGTCAGCTGTCTTTCCAACCGCCCTCAGGCCTCCCCGCCAACTGCTTTTCCGCGGGACCAGTCCAAGGTGGCCCATGACCGGAATATCTTCTGCGGCCAGCATTTCGACAATCTTCATGCTGCGCGCGGTCATGACAGCGTCGGCGCCCAGTTCCATCGCCTTCATTGCCGCACGCAGTACATCATCGGGCAACGGGTAACGGACCAGATCAATCGCTGCGGTCAGAAACAGCCTGCCTGATCCCCGCCTGACCGTCTCGATGTTCCAGGCGTTTCCGATGATCAGGTCGATTCCCGCCGTTTCGGCGGCGGCGGCTTCCTCGGCCGAATTGGCCGTCGTCTGGACCCATTTGCGTTTGCCCTTGCCCGCGAGCAGATCCGCGATCGTCCAGTTCCTCTCTGCCGGACTCGCTGCCCAGGTGTAGATTCTCTTCATGGTTTCTGCTGACTCCTTCAAACTCGGGGAACATGCCGCGGTCCCGAAGCAAGCTGAACGACGGCGCGAAACCTGGCATGGCCTGCCGGCGCGCGTGAATACTGCGCGCATCCCACAAGACCGGATATGGCCAAATATGTGCCCTTGATCAATCCGTTGCAGGCGAACCGGCATCGTGCCGGAATCGGCCTCGGAGCGCTAGTGCGGAAGTTCACGGCCCCTGCCTCCCGGGGGCAGTCGGACTCACCCGCGCGGTTCGCCGCCGGGCGGCGAAGACGATTCGGACAGGCGAAGTCGATACTCTGCTCTCCCGTCTTGTGCCGCGTACTCGCTTTTGTGGAGTTTTCCCGCCATAATGACCAATGATCACCAATCGGCCGGTTGAGGAACAGCACCAATGGTAACGGGCATTCGATCAATGGCGATCATCCCGGCGCGGGACGTCGAAACGTCTGCCCGGTTCTATGCCGAAATGCTTGGATTCGATGCCAACAGCTTCTTTCGCGATGATGACGGAACCGCCTTTTTTGCAATCATCGGTCTTGGAACCGTAACGATCGGACTTCAGAAACTGGATGATTTCGTCGTGCACGAAGGGTCGGTTGCCTACATCTACGTAGACGATGCGGAAACTCTTGCGCGGCGCTTCACCGACGCCGGCGGGACGCTCCGGCATCCGCCGCACAAGACTTTCTACGGGATTCTCGAGTTTGACCTGAAGGATCCGGACGGCCACATCATTGCATTCGGGCAGGACCTGGAGCCGGGACCGGACGGCCCCGGGTTATGAGATGAACGATGGTATCTGAAGTCGAACAAGATGGTACCCTCCCCGGAGGTTCCGGGGGCGCGGAAGACCTGACGCCTCTCGAGACCGTGGCCATCGACACGGTCGTGCTGCTGAATGAAATCCAGCAGTTCATGGCGGGTTTGCTGCTGCCGTCCCGGCTCACCCAGGTCGGGATCACCCTGTTCCTGGTCGTCGTCTCGCTCGTCCTGTCCAGATTCGTCACCCGCCGCTTCACCCGGTGGCTTCGGGCCCGTGAAAGGTGGCCCCTCTGGCAAATGCGGTTCATGGCGATCTGCAACCAGCGCTGGCATGCCATCATCTTTGTCGCCCTGATCTGGTTGACCGTCGGAATCATGCAACAGGTCACCTGGCCGAGCCGAAGTTACCTGCTCGGGATACTGGCAACGCTGACAACTGCCTGGCTGTGCATATCCATCGCGGGCCGCCTCATCCGGAACCGGTCGCTCCGCAAGCTTACAGTCGGTGTGGCCTGGATCTGGGTGACCCTGCAAATTCTCGGTCTCTGGGACTATTTCCAGAATCTGCTCGATGCGGCCGCTCTCAATCTTGGCGCGACCCGGATTTCGCTCCTGGTCATTCTCCAGATCGCCATGGCAATCGCCATCTTTCTCGGCGTCGCCAATGTGCTGAGCAAGACGATCGCCAGGAGGATCAACCGGAACGACGACATTTCCCCGTCCCTGAAGGTCCTTTCGATCAAGCTGACCAAACTTGGCCTCTACGGCGCCGCCTTCGTCCTGGGAGTCCAGGCGGTCGGATTTGATCTCACGACGCTGACCGTTCTTTCGGGCGCGATCGGCCTTGGCCTGGGATTCGGATTGCAGAAGATCGTCTCCAACCTCGTTTCCGGCGTCATTCTCCTGATGGACAAGTCCATCAAGCCCGGCGACGTCATCTCGCTCGACAATACGTTCGGATGGATATCGGATCTCGGTGCGCGGTATGCATCGGTCGTGACCCGCGATGGCAAGGAATACCTGATTCCGAATGAAGACCTGATTACCCGGCAGGTCGTCAACTGGTCCCATTCCGACGAATTCGTCCGCCTCGAGATCAGTTTCGGGGTGAGCTACGACAACGATCCACATGTGGTTCGCCGCGTCGCGACCGAATGCCTGGCCAGCCTCGATCGCGTCATTTCCGATCCGTCACCTGTCTGCCATATCATCGCTTTCGGCGAAAGTTCGGTGGATTACGTTCTCCGTTTCTGGATATCCGATCCTTCGAAGGGATTGGCCAATGTCCGCGGAAACGCGTTCCTCGCACTTTGGGACGCGCTCAAGGAAAACGGGATCAGTATCCCGTATCCACACCGCGATATCCGGCTCGTCGACCCTGCTCCCGATTCTCCTCGCCCCGTTCACGAGTCACGGTCGATCCGCCGTCAATCCGGTCCTCGGCACCAGGAGACTCAACTTGGAGATCACAAGCCTGACGTTCGTCGGCCAGAGTCGGGCGCACTGCGCAAGGCAGGTCCGCCCCGACAAACGCTCGACAGGTGATTGATCGCGGTTTCATCAGGATCCGCCCCTGCCTCAGTTAACCGAAAACGATCGTGTGACACATCTTGCCGACAGTCCTGAAACGATCGTCGATCGATGATGTCTTCACGATTCCTGCATGCTGCGCCGGCGATTCGAAAGCCGGCGAAAATCATGCCGGACATGCAGGCATCAACCCTGGTCTCCCTTTTCCATTCGCGGCGCCGTCTTCGACAGCGAGGTTCGCTGCGGATTGCCGCGATCCTGAAACGTGCACGGTCGGGGAAACCAAACCTCACAGGGGCCCTCCCGGCTGCCGAAGACGGCATGAATCCGCACCAAGGGTCGGGGCCGGCCGCGCGTCATACTTCATGCGATGTACATGGCCGACGATGATCGACAACTGGCCCTGGCCGCCGCAGGCGGCGATCGCGCGGCATTTGCCGCGCTCCTGGATCGCCACTACGACGGCCTCTTTCGTCTTTGCTTCCGCCTCACCGGACGTCGGGAAACCGCGGAAGACCTGACCCAGGACATCTGCCTTGCCTTGCCGGCAAAGCTGCAGAGCTTCCGGGGCAAGGCCAAACTGACGACCTGGCTCTATCGCGTGGCCGTCAACGCCGCCCATGATCGGCGCCGGCGCGCCGCCACACGGGCGAAGTCTGCCGAGGGCTGGGGCCACTGGGAGGCGAACCGGCGCGCGGTGGCAGAACACACGGCCGAGAATCTCGAATGGTTGCGGCAAGCGATGGGCACGCTGCCCGAAGAGCTTCGCGATACCGCAGCGCTCGTTCTCGGGGATGAAATGACCCATGCCGAGGCCGCCCTGGTACTCGGCATCTCTGAAGGCACCGTCAGCTGGCGCCTCTCGGAAATCCGCAAGCGCCTCCGTGCAAAGCAGGAGGAGGAATTGAGTTCATGACGGATCCGCTCGACAAACTGAAACGCGCAATCGACAGTGCGACTCCAATGCCGGACCCGGCTCGCCGCGCCGCCAATCTGGCGCGCGCGCAGGAATTGTTCGAACGTGCCCAAGGAACGGCTACGGCGCCGCGTCCTACTCGTGACCGCCCCTTTGGATGGGCGCGTTTGCGACAAGGAATCACACGCATGTTTGCAACACTTGCCTCACGCCCGGCACTGGCCACCACGACCGCTCTGGCGGCTCTGGGCCTCGTCGTCCTGACCCCCGTAATCCGAGAAGGCACGGTACCGTTCGTGCAGCCGGACGCCGTCCCTCCTGTCCAGGAGGAGATCATGTTCGAGGAGGAGTTGATGCTCGAGCTCGAGCCGGCCCCCGCGAGCGGGTCACCCGTAGGGCCCGGTTCTGTCCAGTTCCGGACGCGATCGCTCGAAGCATCGTTCGCGGACGATTCACCTGCCGGTTACGAAAACCTGTCGGGACCCGGTTCGGAAACCTTCGCCAATGCCGATCCGCAGCCGCTCAGGATCACGGCCGAAGCACCCGTGTCGACTTTTGCCATTGACGTCGACACCGCGAGCTATGCCGTGGTCCGCTCATCACTGATGCACGGCCTCCTGCCGCCGCCTGACGCCGTGCGGATCGAGGAGATGATCAACTACTTTCCGTACGGGTATCCCGAGCCGGACGCGGAAGGGGCGCCATTCCGCCCCACCGTCACCGTCGCGGAAACCCCCTGGAATCCGGACACGCAGCTGATCCATATCGCGCTTCAGGGCCGCTCGCCTGCTTTCGAGGACCGCCCGCCGTTAAACCTTGTCTTCCTCATCGACACATCGGGGTCCATGGACGAGCCCGCCAAGCTGCCGCTCCTGGTCCAGTCGTTCCGCCTGATGCTCGGTCAGCTGCGTCCCGAAGATCAGGTTGCCATCGTCACCTATGCCGGCAGCGCCGGGCTCGCCCTCGACGCGACTCCTGCCGGCGACCGCGACACCATCCTCGCCGCACTCCAACGGCTTGACGCCGGCGGCTCGACTGCCGGAGCAGAGGGCCTGCGCCTCGCCTATCGGACTGCAGAAGGTATGGCATCGGCTGGGGAAGTCACGCGGGTGATCCTGGCTACCGATGGCGATTTCAACGTCGGTATCGCGGATCCCGATAACTTGGAGGCCTTCATCGCCAACAAGCGCCGGAGTGGAGTCTACCTCTCGGTCCTGGGCTTCGGGCGCGGAAACCTGGACGATGCGACCATGCAGGCGCTCGCGCAGAACGGAAACGGCCTGGCCGCCTACATCGATACGCTGTCGGAAGCGCAGAAGGTCCTCGTCGACCAGCTCACCGGGGCGCTCTTCCCGATCGCCAACGACGTCAAGGTCCAGGTCGAGTTCAACCCCGCCGCCGTCGCCGAGTACCGTCTGATCGGTTACGAGACCCGTGCTCTCAGGCGCGAGGAATTCAACAATGACAAGGTTGACGCCGGGGAGATCGGTGCGGGCCACGCGGTGACGGCGATCTACGAAATCACGCCGGTCGGATCGCCGGCCGTGCTCAATGATCCCTTGCGCTATGCCGATCCCGGTCAGCCATCTCGGGGTGGAGATGGGGAACTCGCGTTCCTGCGCCTGCGGTACAAGGAACCGGGTGAAGAAGGGAGCCGGCTAATCGAACTCCCGATCACGCCTGGCACCGGTACGGACAATGCCGATACCCGATTCGCCTTTGCGGTTGCCGGTTTCGGGGAAATCCTGAGGGGTAGCCGCTACCTCGGAGACTGGACCTACAAGGATGCGATCGCGCTTGCCGAGGCCAATACGGGTGACGACCGCTTCGGTTATCGCCGGGAAGCCGTGACCCTGATGCTCCTTGCCGAGAGCCTCACCGACTGAACCCTAGACCCTCTCCCGCCCCTTTTGGCGGCCTCTGTTCCCTCCGCCGCGACGTGCAGTGCGGGAAGCCGTTTTCAGTTGCGCCGGGGGGCGTCGGTGTCCGCCCCTCAGCCGAGGCGGGCAGATCGTTAAAAACTGCCATTCGCGAGCGCGAATTCCCGGGGGTTGCAGGAAGGATGTCCCAATGCCCGGCAATCTGGCCTTGATCTTCGAGGCGGAAGGTGTCGATGCCGGCGTAATCCGGGAGAGCGGGCCATGTCCGGTGGCAGTGCAGCACGGTGAACGATCCTTCTGCCAGCGTGCGCTCGAACCGGACGGACTTGCCGGGAAACCGGTTCGCCATGTCCCCGAAGTATCGGACGAAACCGGTTTTGCCGTGGCGACATGGGGATCGTGCTGAATGTACGCCGCGCTCTTCGCCGACCTAGCGTGTGCCGAAATACATGGCTGTGTGGCCCGACGCGGTTCTCACACATTGGACATCGGTCGCAGAATGTGACGGCATTCGCGTTGTTCCGCTCCTGAGCGGTCACCGAAGATGCCTGCCGGATGGCGAGCGTGGTTGGCTCACCGCAGCCCATGCCCGGCAAAGTGCTCCGAATTGTCCGAAGGCATCAATGTCCAACCACACGAAAACGGGATACCCTGACATCTGGGAGTGGTTTTCGCATGGCGAAATACGTTTTTTTCACGACGTTGTAATCATGTAATTTTTTTGCGCATGATCTAACGATTCGCCTTGATTTCGCGGATTTTCGCGAAAAAGCCTCCGCATAAGCTGCAGATTCTCACATGCCGGCGATTTCGGCCTCATGCCTGGCCTCGGCGGTGGGCGTGGTAAAGTGCTCCACACACGAAGCACCGCGCTCGCAGCGTGATTCGTTCTTATTGAGTCAGAAGTCAGAAAATCGCGCCATATGGGAATCACTCCCCTGACATCTCACATCTCTTGCCTGATTCGGCGATTCGTGGCAGAGAGGCCAAAAAATGGAGGCAGCAGGAATCCGTCGTGTTTCGTCTTGAACGACTGGCATGCACCGCGATGGTTGTGAGCATGGCCGCGTCACTCGCGTCCGCTCAGGATGACTCCATCAAAAGTGCCGGGATCTTTCAGAAGTGGGTCGTCTACGTCCACGAAGCGGCAAACCGGAAAATGTGTTTTGCGGCCTCGAGAGCGCAACGCAAACGCAATACCCGCGAAGGAAAACCGGTTGGTGTGAATCGTAGCATTGAACAGATTTCGGTGATGTTTGAACCGAGTAAGGGAAGAGACGGAGAAGTCTCGTATACCGGTGGTTACCCGTATGATCCCGAGAAGACGGTGAATTTGACCGTCAGCGGAAACACGTTCACCCTTTACGTGGACGGCGAATGGGCCTGGACTGGCAGTCAGGACGAAGATCGGAAGGTTCATGATGCATTCAGGCGCGGAACCACCGCGATCATCACCGGTGTCAGCGCCAGGGGAACGATGACCACGGACACGATTTCGCTCATCGGATTTACTGATGCGTTCAATCATGCAAAAAAGCTCTGCTCCTGAGTTTCAGGAGAAATTTGAACAAACGTTTCCGGACGCCAGTTTCGTACTTGACGCTGAATGCGTCGGGTTGCCGAAATATTCCGCGATGCCCGACCTGACGGGAATGCAAAGGGAAGACCTGGCGGACATGCTCCTGTCGGCCGGGGTTCCGAAGCCGCTCGTCGCCCGCCGGGCAACCCAAATCAGGACCTGGGTATTCCGAAGGGGCTTGACCTCCTTCAAGACGATGACCGGTCTGCCCGCATCGTTGCGGTCGCAACTCGCTGGTCGGTTGACCATTGGCCGGCCCGCGATTTCGCGTTGCCTGGTTTCCTTGGACGGCACCCGGAAGTACCTCCTTCGCCTCGCTGACGGCCAGGAAATCGAAGCGGTTTTCATCCCGGACGAAGACCGCGGAACACTCTGTGTCTCCAGCCAGGTCGGTTGCACGCTCACGTGCTCATTCTGCCATACCGGTACGCAACGACTGGTTCGCAATCTCTCCGCCGCCGAAATCGTCGGCCAGGTTCTTGCGGCACGAGACGACCTTGACGACTGGGAAGATCCGCGCAAGCGCTCAAGACGCCGGATAACCAATCTCGTGCTCATGGGAATGGGTGAGCCCCTGCTCAATCCGGACGCGGTCGTGCAGGCAATGCGGATCGTTCGCGACGACGAGGGTATTGGTCTTTCCCGGCGAAGAATAACCCTGTCGACTTCAGGAATCGTGCCCGGAATTCAACGTGCAGGACGCGAAATCGGCTGCATGCTCGCGGTCTCCCTGCATGCGACGACCGACGAGTTGCGCGATCACCTCGTACCGATCAACAGGAAATACCCGATTACCGAATTGCTGGATGCCTGCCGTGCCTATCCGCGGTTGTCCAACGCGGAGAGGATCCTGTTCGAATACGTCATGCTCAAGGACCTGAATGACAGTCCGGGAGACGCCCATCGACTCGTCCGCCTCATCGACGGGATTCCTGCCAAGATCAATCTAATTCCGTTCAATCCCTGGCCAGGTTCACCTTATCAATGTTCCGATCCTGCCCGAATCGACCGGTTCGCCAGGATTGTCAACGACGCCGGTTACTCAAGTCCGGTTCGAACACCAAGAGGAACGGACATCATGGCCGCCTGCGGCCAACTCAGGACAAAGTCACTGCATCCGAAAACTCCCGTCCTCGCCAAGCGCACAGCGAACCGGGTCCTTGGTCAATGTTGAGAGTCTGCACCCTTCTGGCAATCGTGTTCACGCTCTCGGGTTGTTTCGGCCCGTTCGCCTCGTTCGGACACAGCAACCGAAATCTTCCACAGGCCGATCATATCGTCGTCGACAAGTCGGATCGGCGCATGTGGCTCCTGAAGGAGGGAGAGATAATCCGCTCTTATAACGTCAACCTCGGATTTGCCCCCGTCGGGGACAAGAAGGTGGAAGGCGACGGCCGAACACCGGAAGGGGTCTACCGAATCGATCGGCGTAATCCGCGCAGCCGTTACCACCTGAGCCTCGGGATCTCCTATCCAAACAAACGGGACATCGCCGAAGCCCGCGCAATGGGCGAGGACCCGGGCGGCGATATCTTCATTCACGGAGGGCCACGCCTGTGGAAGAATCGGAACCGGCGTGACTGGACAGACGGATGTATCGCCGTCACTGATTGGCAGATGTCTGAAATCTACGCGATGGTGAGTCTCGACACGCCAATCTATATCCGCCCCTGACCTGCAAGGGCATATCCCGTCAGGCCCCGACGAGTTGTACCCACCAGAGCCTGCCGTCTTCGTCCTGCTTCCATCCGAATCCGACGCTTCGCGCATCGGGGTGAAGAATCGTGGATCGTGAATTGTGCTCCCGCAGCCAGGCTTCGAGAATCTCCGGATCACTTTCGAAGGTTTCGGCGATGTTTTCCCCGATGAGACGGCCATCGAATCCGCTGCGCGAGACGCGATCGATCGGCGATGATCCATCGCTGCCGAAATGCCAGACGCGGCGCTGACCGGACATGTCCCGCGCGTGGGCATGCGCGGCGGCCTGCAGTTGCGGGCTGAGCGAAACTTCCCCGAGTCCCAGGGCAAGTCGCGCTTCGTTGACGGCAACGACATGCCTCCCGGGGATCAATCGCGCTTCTTCTGCGGAAATCAGGCGCAGAAAATCTCCCTCTGGCTCCACCCCGTCCGGCTGAACACACCCGGCCAGGACAAGAACTGACAGCACCATCGACAGCAATCGTGGCATCGTTGGACCGACTCCCTGGAGTGAACAATGCGTAGCGAGTGTTACCTGCTCTGTTTGAGCCGTTCAACAACTTCACCCACTCGGCTGACCGGTGCCGGTTTCCGTGTGTTGCCACTTCCTTTCTTGCGTTTCGACAGAAAGTTCAAGCCTGTTCAAGCCTGTTGCGACTTGCCTGGCGGCGTGAGGGTCAGCTTTCTTTTCGCTGATCTCCGCCTTCTCGAAGATGGCGAAGCCATCCGCACTCCAGCCAACGCTACTAACCTCGTCCTGGCTCACGAACAGCCGAACCCGTGGGATAATCGGCAGAATGAACCTGTCCTCCCGGAAGATCCTCGCAACTTCCCTGTATGCCGCGCGACGCTCTTCAAGCACCGGTGTCGAACCGCCCGCTTTCACGGCCTCGGTCCAGCCCCCAAGATATCCCGCAGTGATTCCCATTACGGTACCGAGCACAGCACCGAGAAGAACCGAAAGCGAGCCGGCGATCAGAGAGACCCGGGCACCGAAAAGCGTGCGGGTATCGATGTCACGCCCGAGAAAATCCGTGCCGAACGGATGCTCCCAGGACATGCCCATGAGCTCGTGACCCCGGATCTGCTCGTTCGGCCCGTAAGACGTCAGGAGCGGTGCAAAGACGGCGACAAGGACAGTCAGGACGAGGAGGAAGGATCCCTACGCGCCCGCCACGATGCTTCCAAAGTGCGGCAAATCCCTCCATCAGACGTTCCCTCCGACGGAACTGCGCACGCGCGGGTCGAAAAGTCCGTACGAGAGGTCAATGAGCAGGTTCACCGCCATGTAGATCACGATGAAATACATGAGCGTACCCTGAACGAGCACGATGTCGCGGTTCTTGATCGCTTCGACCGTCAGCCGCCCCAGTCCAGGCCAGTTGAACACCGCCTCGATCAGCACCGCGCCGCCCAACATCTGTCCGAATCGCAGACCGAGGACAGTCAGGACAGGCATCGCGGCGTTCCGCGCGATGTGGCGGCGCATGAGCCAGCCGAGGCCGACACCCTCGGCGCGGGCGACGGTGACATAATCGCGCGAGAGTTCTTCGAGAAGGCTCGCGCGGACGAGCCGGGCGATCATGGCGATGCTGTCGAGCGCCAGTGCGATGGCGGGCATGATGAGATAGCCGAGGGCTATGAGCGACCCGTCGGGCCAGAACTTCCGCCCGCCCGACGGCAGCCAGCCCAGCCAGACGGCAAAACAGAGAATACCCAGAATGCCAAACCAGAAGTTAGGAATGGACAAAACAAGGGAATTGACCGCCGTGATCGTCGCGTCGATCCACGTGTCATGACGCTGCGCGGCGACGACGCCGACGAGAACGCCGAACACCGAGGCGATCAGGATCGCGGCAACCGCCAATTCCAGCGTCGCAGGCAGCCGCGACCAGATCAGCTCGCTGACCGGACGACCAATGATGGGAGAGGTGCCGAGATCGCCCTGAAGGGCGGCGATAGCCCACTTGCCGTATTGTACGGGCAAAGGCTGATCGAGCCCAAGCATGACCCGAAGCGCCCCACTACCTTGCCTCCCCTTCGGGCAAGGCCAGGCGAACGCCGACATGGCTCGTGTGTTCCAGGATCATCCGGCAAGCGGGCCACGGGCCTGAAACGCAGGCAATATTCCGGTGGGCAGAGGTGCGATCCCCCCTTGATTGCCCGCGCAGCGGCGCCGGAGTCGGAGCCACGGCAACGTGATCGCTGGCATGCGGTAAACCGTCCGCCAGTCCACTCCGAGACATTGCCGATCACGTCGAAACACCCGTCCAGGCTCAGAGCGGAACTCCCGACGGCAGTCGTTACCCGGGGAGGCAGGCCCGGCGCGCAAACAAATGGAAATCCACAGGCCCGGATATTCGCGGCACACCCCCGTTTCGGCACCCGGTCGTCGCCACGGGAAATTTCCCGATCGCCCTGGCCAGTGCTCGCCGCAGACTCCGTTTGCGCCCGCGCAGGAAGCTTGCCCCCGGCCCGGTCGACACAGGCCAAGGCGCCAGCCAAGCTCACCGGCGCAACCGGGTGATCGTCGAACCCGGGCGCCAGACCATGCCGTCCATCCGGACGGGGCCGGCACGCACCCGGCACATCCATCCGGCAATTCAGGATGGTCGAGGGGGACACGGAGCCCGATGGCACAGCGCGCGCAGCGTAAACAAGCCCCGGGCCACGCTGGTCCGCATCCGTCAAATGCCCCGCCTGGCGCACGTTTTCGCGGAAATCCGCTGTCGCGGCAGGCTTTGACGCGATCCGAAAAGGGGCGATCGCGTGCACATGCCGGAGCGCCTCGTCGGGAACATGTCGGTCCGAGCTCGCCCGGTAGGCTCCGCCTTCCGGCAGGACAGCCTGCCGGGACGCATATGTCGCCGCCAGCCCTACCAATTCGAGACCCTCGGCTGCGGCCGGTCCTCGGTGGCGTCGAGCACGTTCAGGAGCTGGTCCTTGAGGCTCTCGCGCAGGTCCCTGTGAGCAGGATCATGGTAAAGATTGTTCAATTTTCCGGGATCGGCCGCGAGGTCATAGAGTTCGCCATCCATGTCGCGCGCCGTGGCAGGGATGCCGTGCCAGATCACAAGCTTGTGTTGCTCGTGCCTCAGCATCGTGGTGTGAACGGCAATGTCGGCCTGGTGGCCGTTTTCGCGGTATTCGCACGGCGCCCAGTTCCGCCAGCCGTTTTCACCCCTGACAAGGCTCATCAGCGAATTGCCCTGCCCGCCACCCAATGGCATTCGGATAAGGTTTTTTATCGTTCGGATAAGGAAGCCCCCGTGCTTCGGGCGTTTTGCCGGAAGCCGGGGGCTTGATGGTGGTCTGGTTCTGTCAGGCGGCGGTTCGCTTCTGCCACTTGCTCCTTGGTTGCCTGGATTCCCGCTTGTAGCTTCGCCCTGGCCTCTCGCGCTGGATGCACCTTGAGAGGCCGGTCATGATTCTCCTGACCGATTGGGCGACCATCTGGCTCTGCCTGAGGAACATGGCCTCGATTTCGCGCCCCATCAGTCTCATCCCGTTCTTGAAGTTGGTGCGCATGGCCGGCAGGTCATCGTTGGCATTGTGGTTGATGTCATGGTCACAGCGGTTGGCGAACATGCGTGCGAGGGTGATCAGTATGAAGGCGGCATAGAGTTCCTGGCGCACGCCGCGCTCGGACTTTGCGTGGAAGCTCTCGATCACGGCCTTGTCTGTCTTGTATCCCTCTTCGGTCTGCCAGCGCCCGTGGTAGAGGTCCGAGAGTGCCGGGACGGTGTAGCGGCTGTCGTGCAGGGAGGTTGCGAGACAGTACTCGGTGTCGGCGACGGTGTACTTGACCAGGCGGATGCGGAGGCTGCGGCCGCGCAGTTCGGTTGCATCGCGGGGCGCCTTGAGGGTGATGATGCGGTCGCTCTCCCGTGAGGCGGCGAAGGCAGCGAAGGCGGGGTTGGTATTGTTCTTGATGCGGAAGACGAAGTCGAGCCTGCGCAGGTGGTGGACCAGGGCCATCTCGAAGGACCAGTATCCGCGGTCGTAGATGATGACATCGCCTTTTGCGGCATGGTCGAGATGGGTGAGTGCGGCCGCGCGCTCGTTCTCGTGGCTGAAGAGGTCGAAGTCGACCGGGATGCGGGTGTGCAGCCTGTAGAGGGTGCTGATCATGCCCTGCGGGTAATGGGTATTGTCGTTCGGGATGCGGTAGCCGGCGTGCAGCAGTTCTCTCGGCAGGGTGATCTTCGATCCGTCGACGGCGAAGATGCGGTTTCCCTTCCACAGGGGATCGTCGGGACTGTGGGCGAGGATTTCCCTGTGCAGGGTCTTGAAGGCGGCTTCGTCGAGCTTCTCGCGCGCCTCGCTGACCGAGGATGCCGCCGGCGGTTCGTCCTGCGGCAGGGCGATGTCGGACTGCTGTAAGCGGGTAAATGGCGACGTCTGATAATTCGGTTGCTCACGCGAGGGTTGGGTGGGGATAATTCCGGTCATTCATCAATGATCGGAGGAAATTGTCATGTCAGGTTTGAATGGTTCGGCTGGTTCCCGTCGTGCGCCGGTGGTGCGCAGCGCAGACGAGTGGAGCGGCATCATGGCGGACTTCGAGCGCTCGGGGCTGTCGCAACGGGAGTTTTGCGAGTCCCGTGGGCTGTCCCCGAAGACCTTCGGGAACTGGCGGTGCCGTCTCCGCCCTGGGGGCGGGAAGGGTTCCTTTGTCGAACTCGCTCCGCCTGCGGTATCCGGCTGGGACGTCGAGCTTGACCTGGGCGACGGGGTTGTCCTGCGGGTTCGGCGGTCGTGATGCTCGGCGGCTGGCCGCGGGGCGGCATCTGGCTGTCGACGGACCCGGCCGACATGCGGCGCAGTTTCGACGGGCTGTGCGCGCTGGTGTCGGGCCATCTCGGGTGCAATCCGGCCGATGGACGCTGGTACGTGTTCGTCAACCGGCGCCGGACCATCGTAAAGGTCCTGGGCTTCGAGCGGGGCGGCTTCTTCATCTGGTCCAAGCGCCTGGAGCAGGGCCTGTTCGCCCCGCCTCCGGCCTCCGGCCATGCGGCGCTTGCATTGTCTTCGACCGAGTTGATGGCCCTGATCGACGGCATCGACGTCACCGTTCGCCGCCGTCGCAAGCGTTACGGCGGTCCCCGGGTGGCGTCCGGGTGAGCCCGGACGACGGTCATGTCGATGCTGCCGGTCATCGGGTTGTCGGCGAAGAGGTCCTTCCACAGGCGTGGCGTCAGTTCGTGGACCCGGTCGGCCGGATGGGTGTCGATGCGCTGGAAGACATCGCCCAGATAGGTTGCAGGGCTGATCCCGAGCAGGAAACAGGTGGCGACGAGGCTGTTGACGATCCCGACGTTCCGTGCGCCGGATTCTGTCCAGGAAAAAAGCCAGTTCTTCTGTCCCAGCTTGATGCGGCGCAGTGCGCGCTCGACACCATTCGAGTCGATCGGCACCAACGGGTCTTCGAGGAACACCTCGAGGGCCTGCTGGCGTTCGACGGCGTAGGTGACCGCCCGGCGGATCGGGTGCTTCGGCGTCAGCGCCGGGTCCCCGAGCGTCCGCTCACACCATTGCCAGAAGGCGTCGACCAGCGGGCGGGTGCGGGTGCGCCGCGCCTCCAGGCGTTCAGGCGGCGGCCGGGTACGGAATTCCTTCTCGATCCCGTACATGCCCCCGATCAGATCCAGCGCCTTCCCGGCGAACACCGGATGGTTGTCCAGCTGCTCCTCGAAATTGCGCCTCGTATGCGCCCAGCAATTTTGCTGCCTCACCGCCTCCCCCCGCGCCTCGGCGTAAGCCGCGTAGGCGCCGTAGCCGTCGCTGACCAGCGTGCCCTCGAAATCGCCGAGGAACCGCGCGACATGGTGGTGGGCGCGGGAGGGCGCGAAGTGGAACACCACTTCGTCCCGGTCGCCGAGCACCGGCCAGTAGTAGCAGTCGCGGTAGGGACACCGGTTGCCCGACGCCCCCCGCACAGATCCCCGCATGCCCGTTAAGGCACGAGGCTCCTACCTCGGGTGATTGACGGCAAACCGTCTGTCCGGCCATGGGTGCACGGTCCGCAGCGGAGGCCAGAAGACCGCCGCCAGCAGGTCGACCTTGCCCCAGGGAAGGCGGTCCTTCTGCGACCGGCGGCGCAAGACGCGCAGCCAAAGTCGCTTGAGACGGTGCCCGAACGTCTGGAGGGATCGGGAGCTGGTCGGGACCGCGTAGTAACGCAGCCAACCGCCCACAACCCGACCAAGCCATATGGCGACCTCGTAGATGTTGTCGTGCATCCGTTGACGCAGTTCGGCCTCGATGCGTTTCAGGGTCCGGGTGACACGCTTCCTGATCGGCTTGCGCCCCAGTCCGAAACGTCCCTTCCGCGTGGTCCGGCAGTAATGCGTGAACCCGAGGAAGTCGAAGGTCTCGGGACGCCGCTCTCCCCGTGCCCGGCGGTTCGCCATGGCGAACCGGCCGAACTCGATGAGCCGCGTCTTGTCCGGGTGCAAGTCGAGTGAGAACGCGGCCAGCCTGTCCTTCAGATCGCACAGGAACCGTTCTGCATCCCGCTTGTACTGGAACCCGACCACGAAGTCGTCGGCATAGCGCACGATAATCGTCTCGCCACGGGCGATCCGGGCGCGCCATTTCCTCTGGAACCAGAGATCAAGGACGAAGTGCAGGTAGATGTTCGCCAGAATCGGCGACACACTTGAGCCCTGGGGGGTTCCCCGCAGGGTGTCCCACCATTCGCCCTCTTCCATGACGCCGGCGCCAAGCCACTTGGAGATCAGCCGGATGACCCGCCGATCCCCGATCCGGTGCTCCACGAACCTGATGAGCCAGCTTCGATCCAACCGATCGAAAGACGATACGACACACTACCCACCTCCGCGAGCTTCCGGCGAAGGTCAGGATCACCCGCAAGGAGCATGTCCTCGAAAGTGAGACCGTTCCGGTTCTGAAGCAGCTCTATCGCCAGGGGCGCCTTCGGCTGCTGTTGCTGTTTCCCGACGGCAGCCGTCGCATTGTTCCCCTCGAGTGGACGGACGCGGCAACGGACGAATTCGCCCCGACCGGCAATCGTGGATTGGTGGCTGAACCGCACGACCTGTTACGCATGCGATTCGTGGTGAATGCTCTGCTTCGACGTACTGGAACGGAGGAGCATCATGCAACTGCACCTGGACTATCCGGAGATCCCGAAACCGCACGACCAGCTGTGGGAACACCTCGACGAGGCAACACGCCGCACTGTGATCGCGCAGCTGGCCAAACTGATCATGCAGGCCGCGCCCGTTCACCCGGAAACCAGGAGCAAGAGCAATGACTGACAGCAGAATCACGGCCTTTCACCTTGAGCGCCGCGCCATGGTCTACATTCGCCAATCGACACCCTCTCAAGTCGAAAACCATCGCGAATCAACCCGCCGTCAATATGCCCTTGCCGAGCGTGCCCGTGATCTCGGGTGGCACCCCGACCGGATCACGGTCGTCGATGACGATCTTGGTTTGTCCGGTGCTTCTGCCGACGGGCGCAGCGGATTCGCCCACATGACGACC
Organism: Paracoccaceae bacterium; assembly: GCA_963664045.2. GTDB lineage: Bacteria > Pseudomonadota > Alphaproteobacteria > Rhodobacterales > Rhodobacteraceae > JAPPHA01. Next base: position 91,502 of record CAXXGT010000016.1, read on the forward strand.
GAGGTCGCTCTCGGCGGCGTCGGAATCCTTCTCGGGCTCGAAGTGTCAAGGCTCGCCAGAAACAATACCGACTGGTACAAATTGCTCGACCTGTGCGGATATACTGATACGCTGATCGGCGACGCCGATGGCATCTACCATCCCAAATTGTTCAACGACAGGCTTTTGTTGGGACTGAAAGGAACATTCTCGGAGGCCGAGCTTCACATTCTGCGGGCCCGCCTCGACGGCGGGATCCGCAACAAGGCTGCCCGTGGCGAACTCTACCGGGGACAGCCGATCGGATATGTCCGGGGCGACGCCAATGCCGAGATCCGGATCGATCCCGACGAGGCAATACAGGCGGCAATACGCTCCGTCTTCGAACGCTTTGCCGAGTTCGGATCGGTGCGCCGTGTCTGGTTCTGGTTCATGTCCGAGGGTCTGGACTTTCCGGTCCGACGACACCTGGGGGCCGATGTTGTCTGGATCCCGCCATCGTATGCCACGATCCACCAGGTGTTGACCAACCCGGTCTATGCCGGGGCCTACGTTTATGGAAAGACGCGGCGCGAACGCCATGTCGATGCCACCGGCACGGTCCGGGTCCGCAACCGCAAGTTGCCCCGATCGGAATGGAACGTTCTGATCCATGATCATCATCCCGGCTATATCGACTGGCAAACCCACGAGGCGATACTCGAGCGCATAGCCAGCAACACGAGGCCACGACCACACGGTGGCAGTGGAGCTGTCCGCGAGGGCACTGCGTTGCTGCAGGGAATCGCCACCTGTGGCCAGTGCGGACGCCGGCTGAGAACCCACTACACGGGCCGGACCTCCTCGCCCGGCTATCATTGCCAGGGCAAGACGCTGGTCGAAGGGAGACACAAGTCCTGCATGTCCATCGGCGCGGTGCAGATCGATCAGGCTGTCGCCGTGGCGGTGCTGGAGGCGATCCAACCGGCACGCCTTGAAGCCGCGCTGCTGGCTGCCGAACAGATCGAAACCGGTTACGAGCGGGACCTTGAACAGTGGCGGTTGGCTGTCGAACGGGCACGCTACGATGCCGAGCGCGCCGAACGCCGCTATCGGGCCGTCGAACCGGAGAACCGCCTTGTCGGGCGCAGCCTTGAGACGGATTGGGAACGCAGCCTGGCCGCGCTCGAAGACGCGCAGAAGGAACTCGAGCACCGGAAACGGGTTCGGCCGCGCCAACTCACCGACGCGGAGCGCACCGCGATCCTGGCCCTGGGAAACGATCTGCAACGCGCCTGGGACGCCCCCGGAACCACCATAAGGGACAAGAAGGAACTGTTACGCACGGTGCTGGAAGAAGTGATCGTTTCCGCGCCTCGTGGAGAATGTCGGGCTCACCTTACGCTACGCTGGTGTGGCGGCCTGTTCACCGAAGCTGAAGTCGAGCGCCCCCGCAAGCGGCAACCAACGATCCGCACGGACGACGACACGATCGACCTGGTCCGCCGCCTCGCGCAATTCCATCCCGATGCCGCCATTGCGGGCATCCTCAATCGTCAGGGCAAAACCACAGCCTACGGACATCGCTTCAACAAGACCCGTGTCCAGAGTCTCCGAAACCACTGGAACATCCCGCGCTTCGACCCGGCAACACGGACCGCCGACGCCGAACTGGTAACCATCAAGCGGGCTGCCGAGATCCTTGGCGTCGCAACCTCGACAGTTCATCGATGGCTCAATGACGGATTCATCGATGGTGAACAAACCACGCCGGGAGCACCATGGCGCATTCGCATTACGGAGGCCTTCCGCCCTCAATTCATGGAGCAGGCGCCACCGGATTACGTGCCAATGCGGGAGGCTACGCGGCGTCTCAGCGTGTCTCGCCAAACCGTGTTGCAACGTGTAAAGAACGGGAAGCTGGATGCGGTGCATATTCGCGCAGGCAGGAAAAAAGCGTTACGCATCAAGGTCGTAGACAATCATCCAGGTCTGTTCGAACAGCGTAAGCGTTCGGCGAAGGCGTGATGTTGTTGTCTATCGGCGTTTGGTGACCTTTTTTTCGGGGTTGAATTTTCCACTGGCTACAAGACCGGATATCTGTTAATCCGGTTTCATGTTGAGTTCCGGAGTTTCTGTTTCCGTCGTTCCGCCGGCTCGGTCTGGGGAGGATTGGGAGCGTCTGTACGCACGGGAGCGTGCACGTTCGGAGGCGGCGGAGGCGAGGATCGCGGAACTGGAAGGCGAACTCGGGGCATCGGAAGCCCGTGCCGAGGACTGGAGGCGGGAGTCGGTCCGTGCGCGCTGCGACCTCAACGTCCTTCGGTCGGTTTTCGCGCGCAACAGGGAGAAGCTTGCGGCGGCGCGTGCGGACCTGAAGGAATTGCACCGGAGCCGGAGTACGAAGAATGTGCGCGGGCTGGAGAAGGAGGTCGCGCGGTTGCAGGGGCTTCTGAACGCCGCCGCCATCGAGTGTGGCCGCCGCTCGATGACGGGTTTGCGCAAGGAGATTTCCCGACTGAAGGCCGTGATTGCGCGGCAGGCGGAGGAATTGAAGGAACTCGGGGCGGAGAACGAGAGGCTCCGCGCGGCGCGTGAGACCCATGCGAAGGCACGCTTCGGCCGCAAGAGCGAGAAGAAGGAGAAGTCCGGATCCGGCAGCGGCCGGAAACGTGGCCAGCAGGCGGACAAGCCCGGGCACGGCCGGACACCGCGTCCGGACATGGAGCGCAAACCCGAGGTTCACGACCCGCCGGAGGAGGAGCGTGTCTGTCCCTGCTGCGGCCTGCCTTACGTGAAGAACGGCAGCCATGACTCCGAGACCATCGAGGTCGAGGTCCGGGCGCATGTCCGGACCATCCACCGCAACCGCTGGCGGCGCACCTGCAGCTGTGCGTCGGCGCCGAAGGAGGTGGTGGCGCCACCGGTTCCCCGGCTGTTTCCCGGCTCCTCCTATGGGATCAGCTTCTGGGTCTGTTTCCTGCTCGAGCGTTACGCCTTCCACCGTCCGCTGAACCGGGTCGCGGCATGGATGCGTGACCAGGGGGTGCCCATCTCGGCCGGGACCCTGGGCGACAGCATTCACAGGCTGATGCCGTTGTTCGACCCGCTGTCGCAGGCGATCCTCGCCCACCTGAAAGCGGCCTCGGTGCTTCAGGGCGACGAAACCGGCTGGCGGGTTCAATCCCTCAAGGCCATCCGTGGCACCAGCCGGGCCTGGCTGTGGTGTGCGGTCTCCCGGGATGCGGTGTGGTTCCAGGTGGACGCGCGGCGCAATGCCGAGGCGGCCGGCAAGCTGTTCGCCGGCGTCGGTGCCGGCACGGTCCTGGTTTGTGACGCCTACTCGGCCTACAAGAAACTCGCGCGCGTTCTCGGCGGCATCCTGATCCTGGCCTGGTGCTGGGTCCATGTTCGCCGCAAATTCATCGAGGCCGCGGCCGGCAATGACGCCCTGGAGGCATGGGAGAACCGGTGGCTGGACCGGATCGGGAAACTATTCCACCTGAACAGGGTCCGGCTGAAACACTACGACCCGGAAGCGGGGATGGATCAGCAGTCGCGAAAGTTCGGGATTGCACATCGTCAACTGCAACGCGCGGTCGACAAGCTGTTCGCCCTCGCGGAGACGGAACGCGCGGGGCCTGCCGGTTCGGACCGGCGTGCGAAGGCGCTCAACTCGCTGGTGCGGCATCGCGGCGGGCTCTGCGTGTTCGTCGACAGGCCGGACATTCCCATGGACAACAATTTGCCTGAAAGAATCCAGCGCGGTCCCGTGATCGGGCGGAAGCTGTCGTTCGGCTCCGACAGCCTGGAAGGCGCCCGCTACTCCGCCATGATGTACGGGATCATCGAGACCCTGCGGATGAACGGGATCGATGTCCGCACGTGGCTCGACGACTGGCTCTCGGCCTGCGCGGGCAACGGCGGCCAGCCTCCGGACGACCTCTCACCCTGGCTGCCATGGTCGATGGACGAAGACAGGCGCCGACAACTCAAGGCCACGCAATGACCGCGGACAACACCACGATCGCGTGCCGTTACCACGGGCGTGACTTCACCACCGGCGAGATGGCGCTGATGCGGGACCTGATCGCGGCCTCCCCGCAACAGACCCGTGCCGGGCTGGCGCGCGCGTTCTGCCGCGCCATCGGCTGGGTCAAGCCCGACGGCGAACTCAGGGCCATGATGGCCCGGCTCACCATGCTGAGGATGCACCGGGACGGGATCATCACACTGCCGCCGCCGCGACACGGACCGCGGCCGCGGCGGGTTCCGGAGTTCGGCCCGGAAACCGACCCGCCGCAGACGCCGATGCCGGAGACCCTGGACGCGGTGCGCCCGGTCCGCCTGGTCAGGGTCACCGGCGCCGGCCGTGCAGCCAGTGTCGCCTGGAACGGCTTCATCGCCCGCTGGCACTACCTCGGTTACACGCCCCTCATCGGTGCACAGATGCGCTATGCGGTCCAGGACCGGGAGGGCCGGCCGCTGGCCATGCTCGGCTTCTCGGCCGCCGCATGGAAGACCGCACCCCGCGATGCCTTCATCGGATGGTCTCCGGAAGTCCGGGAGCGGAACCTGTACCGCGTGATCAACAATGCCCGATATCTCATCATGCCATGGATCCGGATTCCAGGTCTGGCCTCCCACATCCTCTCCCGGGCGCGGCGCCAACTGCCGCAGGACTGGCAAAGCCACTACAACATCTCCCCGGTCCTGATGGAAACCTTCGTCGAAACCCCGCGCTTCTCAGGGATCACCTACAAGGCGTCCGGATGGATCCATGTCGGAACAACAAAGGGGCGGGGCAAATACGACAGAAAGAATGAATTCGCAAAGCCCAGGAAAGACATCTGGCTCTGCCCGCTCAGAAAAGACTGGAAAAGAATCCTCAATCAATAGACAACAGACAACAACATCACGCCTTCGCCGAACGCTTACCGAACAGCTTGAATGAACCAGGGGGCAGTATGACGATGACTCCAAAAAGGCCCGTATGTCCGCGTCGACAATCCAGTTGACCTTGCGCCGTTCTATCCCGTACGCCAGCGCGTCGAGCGCGTCATGCGCACCGCGACCGGGTCGGAACCCATAGCTGAACCCGAGGAACTCCGGCTCGAATATCGGCACAAGGATGGTCTCCGCCACCGCAGTCTGGACGATCTTGTCCTCCAGTGCCGCGATGCCGAGCGGTCGTGTTCCCCCGTCCGGCTTCGGTATCTCTACCCGCCGGGACGGAAGCGCCCGGTACGCCCCGCTGTGAACACGGTCGTGCAGGTCGAGCAGGCGCTCTTCCAGTCCGTTCCCGTATTCCTCCCATGTCACCCCGTCCACGCCTGCCGCCGCATCCTTCTTCAGCATGAAGTAGGATGCTTCGAGCGCGTCCGTCGTGATGTGGTGCAGAAGCGCAGTGAGTTTCTCCTTCGGTTTCCTCGTGGCTGCTTGCCGTATCCGCTCAGCCGCCTGTGACATGCGATCCCGGCCCTGTGTCCGGTGCATGCTTTGGCCTCGCGGATTCCCCTTGGTTCCGGCCCTTCCCTCCATCGGCTCCGCAGGAACTGACGTTCCCTTGTTCGCCGACTTCACCGGTACTATGGCCGGATCCGACTGCTTCAATCCGTTCGTCATCGATTCAGACTATCTCCTTTCTTCCGCGGCCCCGGCACGACTGCCGGGGCAGATTGAAGCCCTCCCGAGTCCCGGCTTGGGGCGTACGTGCGTCCCTGGATTCCTTTGACAGCGCGGAGCCCGGCAGTCCCTCACCATGGCGGTCCTGCAGGTGTTGCCTTCGGTCAAACAAAGAACCTCGGCACTCCGAATGATAAGATTTTCGTTGCTCAATCATCCTGGCCACACGCGCCGCTACCGACGCTTCACGTGCACCCTCGCGGATGCACGCGCACGGCTCGCGGTGGAAGTGGTGGTTAGCCTCTCCTTCCTGCCGGACTTTCACCGGCTACCCCAGCGCCAGTTAGCTCGGCGCTCTTGTTTCATCTTGCCCGGCCTGTCCGGGTCGCGCCCGGCCCGCACCGGCGTCTCGTCCATGACGATGACGGAACTTTCCAGTACCGAGCGGCACTGGGCCTCGAACACCGGCTCCAGCAGCGAGATCGCCCGGTTGGCCCAGCCACTCAGGGACTTGCGGCTGACGGTGATCCCGCTCTCGGCCAGCATCTGGTGCTGGCGGTAGAGGGGGAGATGCCAGGCGAACTTGTCGACCAGCATTCCGGCGATAAAGGTCACATCGGCGCAGGAGCTCTTGAACACGCCCTCGATGGCCGGGGCCTTTCAACAGGACACGGTTGACTCGGTATCGGTGACGTCGTATTCGCGGTTCCATGAGAATCGGACTTCGACACTACACTGCCGGGACGGTCGACTGGCTGAAGGCGACGCTCGGCACCGGGGACTGTACCCGGACTTCACTGGCTCGGGAGCTTTGCGAGCGCGAGGACTGGCGGAACGCGAAGGGAGAGCTGTGCCTCGCCTCGGCCCGTGCTGTCCTTCCGAAGCTGTCCTCTGCCCTTGGCCTGCCTCTGCCGGAGGCCCTGCCGATGGGTTCGATCGACGCGGGGTCCCTGGCTCCGTCGCTGGATTACCCGGACAGGGTGCTGTCGTGTTCTCTTGACGATCTTGGCGAGATCAGCGTGGTTCCGGTTGCCGATGCGGAGAAGAGCCTGGCGCGGTCGATGATGGCGTCGCACCATCCCGAAGGCGATGCCGCCTGTCCTGGCGGGCGCATCCGCTACTGGCTCCGTTCGTCCGAACACGGCATTCTCGGCGGCCTGACTGCCGGCGCCGCCTCCTGGCACCACAAGGCGCGCGATCTCCACATCGGCTGGTCGCAGGCGGCCCGGGACGCCAATATCGGGCGCGTTGTCAACAACGATCGGTTCCTGATCCTTCCCGGGGTTCGCGTCTACGGGCTTGCGTCGCTGGCGCTGGCGCTGTTCCGCGACCGCGTTGCGGACGACTGGGAGGGGCGCTACGGTGTCCGCCCGGAACTGGCCTACAGCTACGTGGGGCCGGAGCACACGGGCGCCAGCTATCGTGCGGCGGGCTGGACGTGCTGCAAGGAGCCGGCATCGGGCAAGGATCCGGGGCCGAGGTTCCGGGTGTACGTGAAGCCGCTGTCGGCGGGATGGCGGGAGGTTCTCGGACGTGAGCCGGAAAGGGTGATCGGCGGCGGCCCGCCTCTCGTTGCAAGGGAGGATCCGACATGGGCGGAGCGCGAATACGGGCGGAGCGCCCACAGCGACGCGCGCGTGCGCGAACGTCTGGTGATGATGGGCGGGGCCTGGTGCGCGCGTCCGGGAGCGCCGCTTCCGGTGATCTTTCCCGGCGAGGCGGAGCAGAAGGCGGCGTACAGGTTCCTGTCCAATCCGAGGATCGGCGTGCGGGACATTCTTGAGCCCCACCAGGAGGCGATGGCCGAGCGCTGCCGCAGGCAGCCCGTCGTGCTCGCGGTGCAGGACACGACGATGGTGAACTACACCGGGCTGAAGGCGACGGAGGGTCTTGTCGACATCGGCGGCGGCGGTTCCGGCAGCACCGGGCTCGCGGCCCATTTCGGCGTCGCCTTCAGCGAGGGCGGCTGCGCGCTGGGGGTCTTCCATCTCGATGCCGACTTCCGCGCGGTGGAGAAAGGGACGGCGGTGGAAGGCGAGGAAAGCGAACGCTGGCTGGACGGTCTCGGCAAGGCTGCCGAGTTGGCGTCCGCCTGTCCGCGGACCCGCGTGGTGAACCTCTGCGACCGGGAGGGCGACATGTGGGCGCTGCTGTCGGAAGGCTGCGCCTCTGCCGGTGCTCCTGACGGCAGCGGACTTCTGGTCCGTGCCAGCCGTTCGACCAGGCGGCGGGTCTTCACGGCGGACGGCGGGCTGGAGGACCTGTTCGAACACACGGCCGGGCTCGATGTCGTGGCTGCGAAGAGGATCGACATCGAGGCCTGCGGCGGGCCTCGGAAGCGCACGGGCCGCAAGGGCGTGAAGCTCGAACTGCGGGCCGGGTACGTCGATCTCGTCCCGCCCGTCGACCTGCCGAAGGACACGCCGCCCCTGCGCATGCTCGCTGTGCGCGTCCTTGAACCTGAACCGCCGAAAGGAAAGGAACCGCTCGACTGGCTGCTCCTGACCACCGAGGGCGACCCGACGGAGCAGAACGCGCTCCGCATCGCGGAATGGTACGAGAAGAGATGGCTGATCGAGGAGTATTTCGCCGCCGTCAAAACCGGGACGCGGATCAAGGACCGCAGGCTCAACGCCGCCGACGACCTGCGCCGGTGCCTCGCCTTCGACGCCATCACCGCCTGCACCGTCATGTCCGTCGAGCGCCTCGCGCGGTCCGCGCCGGACACGCCGGCAAAGACCGTCGTCCATGTGGACGAGATCCATGTCCTCGCCGTGCACATGGCGAAGCCGAACCACCGGAAACAGCGCGGCCCGCCAGACCCTGACCAGGCGATCGCGGAGTTCGCGGTCAACACCGCGCGCCTCGCCGGATTCATCCCGTCGAAGCGCCAGCCCCTGCCGGGCACAAGAAAGCTCTGGGAAGGATACCTGATCCTGTCACTCTTCGTCGAAAACTACCGGGCCATAAGGGATTACGCAAACGCCGAGTCAACAGTGTACCATTGAAAGGGCCGGGGCGCAGACCAGGGCGCCGGAGGACGTGATCTTCGCCTTCTTGTAATGGTAACGCAGCACCACGTGGCGGATCGGCACCGATGCCAGCTTGCAGCACACCCGCTCGGAGATGAGCTCGAACTCGTCCGCCGCCAGCCCGTCGATCTCCGGCGGCATCACGTCGATGTCGATCACCGTCGCCTCGGGGCCGAAGCGCAGCCCGGTGCCGTTGACGGCATCGCCACGATCCTTCTTGCGCCCGTTGACGCCGCCCCGGGGCTTCTTTTCGGCTTTCTTTTCGGCCTCGCCTTTCCTTTCGGCTTCGGGCTCATCCTCCCCGGCATCCGGCGATGCGGCGCCATCGGAGGCGGCGTCGGCGTTGCGGCGCTTCTCCGAGCGCCGGCCGTACTGCTGGCGCTCGTAGCGGGCGAGCTGGTCGCGAAGCGCACTGTTCTTCGCCACTTCCTCGGTGAGCCTGTCCTGCAGTGACCCGACGAGCGCCGACAGCGTCCCGGCGAGCCCGAACAACTCCCTGAACAGGGAGACAGCCCCCCGTAGCAGGCCGCCGCCGCCCAGCCCCGCGAACTCCGCATGGAGCCCGTCGAGCCGCCGGCGAACCACCTCCGGGTCGTGAGGGTCGATCCCGCTCATTCCTCCGCCTCCTCCGCCATGATCGCCGCCAGCACCGCCAGGCGCTCGCCCCGGGGCATCGCCGCGTAGCGCCGCCCCCAGCTCGCCGCCTTGCGCTTGACGGTCTGACGGTGGGTGAAATTCCGTCCGGCGAAGGCCGCCCAGTGCACCCGGTCGGGCGCGAAGTTGAACCACAGCTTCTCGGTGACGATGCAGGACTGGTTGTTGACCTGGATCTCCAGCGAATGCCAGTCGGAAAGGTGTTCGTCGTAGAGCCGGGACGGATAGCCGGAGACCATCGCCGAACAGGGCAGCGACTTCAGGATGCCGAGAAGCTCCACATGGTCGGCGTCCGTATAGTCGTAACGGTAGCGGCGCTGCGACTTGCGCGCAGACTGCACGTAGGGCGGGTCGGCATAGACCAGCTCGCGGCCGTCGAAGTCGAAATCAGACAGGAACGCGTGGCAGCAACCATGGTGAAGCTCGACCGGATAGGCGCAGCTGAAGGTGTCGATGGCCCGGCGGTTGAGATCGATGCCGATGTTCCTGAGCGCCGGAGGCTTGCGCTTCATGATGGCGCCGCCCCCAAGATGTGTCTCAATATATGCGCCAACGTCCCGACATACTGCCCATTATCACGCTTCCGAGCTGACGATTCATTACCGGTTTCATCCCTGTGCCGGCGAAAAGGTGAAACTTGAGAGCCGCCGTCCAACGCCGTCCGGCAACAATCTCTACGTCCGTCTGCTGGCGAGCGGCCGTCCGCTGGCGATTCGCGAATGGATGACCCGGCCGGAATCGGCAGCCTGGGCGGTGCGTGACACCCCGAGGCTCTCGCGTGAGGCTTTGTCGGATCTGCGCATGATCGTCGATACTGTTGTCTGCACCCTTGCAGACGACGGAGGCAACGATGACGCGCAACTGGCGGACGACACGACAAGGGCGGCTGTTCGAACCGGACGGACCCGCCCACATCATGGAAGGAGAGCGGAAGACGGAACTGCTGGCGCTCCTGGCGCAACTGATCCGGGAGGCGGTGACGAACCGCACGCCAGACGGGGGAGACGGACATGAACAAGATCACGCCTGAGCATCTCGCACGAAAGGCGATCGTCTATGTGCGCCAGTCTTCCGAGCACCAGGTGCGCCACAACACGGGGAGCCGGGAGTGGCAGTACGGGCTCAAGGCCCGCGCCGAGGCCCTTGGCTGGTCGGACGTCACCTTCATCGACCAGGACCTCGGCCTGTCGGGCAGCGGCGGCGCCCGGCGGCCCGGCTTCAAGATCATGCTCGACGCCGTCTGCAAGCGTGAAGCCGGCATCATCCTCTCGGTGGACGCAACAAGGCTCTCCCGGAATGGCCGGGAATGGCACACCCTGCTCGAGTTCTGCGGTGTCGTCGGTTGCCTGCTGGCCGACGAGCAGACGGTCTACGACCCCCGCCTGCCGACGGACAGGATGGTTCTCGGGATGCACGGGACCATGTCGGAACTCGAGCTTGCGAACATGCGCAGGCGTTCGATCGAGGGCCGCAACCGCAAGGCGGCGCGCGGCGCGCTGTTCCTGGCCGTGTCGGCCGGATACCGGCGTGTCGGCAGGAACGCGATCGAGAAGGACCCGGACCTGCGTGTCCGCGCGGCGATCGATCTTGTCTTTCGCAGGTTCGACGAGATGCACAGCGTTCGCCAGGTCCATCTCTGGTTCCACGACGAGGGTCTTGAGCTGCCGTCACGGCCGACGGGCGAGAACGAGCAGCTGCGATGGCAGTTGCCGAACTATGCGCGGGTTCACGAGATCCTGACCAATCCGGTCTATGCCGGCGCCTATGCCTATGGCCGGACCGAGAGCCAGGTCGAAATCCGCGACGGAGAAAAGAAGATCACGCGCAAGGTGGTGAGCGACCGGGACGCCTGGCAGGTCTTCATCCCCGACCATCATGAAGGCTATATCAGCCTGGAGACCTACGAACGGAACCGGCGCGTGATCGCGGACAACAGCACGAAGATGATGCCCTCGGGACGGCGCGGCGCGGTTCGCAGCGGTGCGGCCCTGCTTGCCGGGCTGCTGCGCTGCGGCCACTGCGGGCGCAAGCTGACGGTCACCTACAGCGGAACCAGTGGCACTGTGCTGCGTTACACCTGCCGCTCGGGGGTGATCAATTACAACGAGCCGAAGTGCATCTCGTTCGGCGGCGCTCCCGCGGACGCGGCGGTCGGCAGGGAGATTGTCCGCATTCTCGAGCCGATCGGCCTTGAGGCGGCGCTCCGCGTCATCGAAGACGATGCCGAGACGGGGTCGGAGGCGGTTCGCCAGCATGAGATCGCGCTCGAGCGCGCCCGCTACGAGGCCCATCGCGCGTGGCAGCAGTACGATGCCGTCGATCCGGGGAACCGGCAGGTGGCGGGCGAACTGGAGCGCCGGTGGAACGAGCGCCTGATCGCGGTGCAGGCAGTCGAGACCGCACTGGAGCATGCGCGCGCGGCCCATGCGGACATGAGGATGGATGAAGAGGAGCGGGAAGCATGCCTGCAACTCGGCGCCGATCTTGAACTGGCATGGAACCATGAAGGCGTCACCGCGGAGACCCGCAAGCGAATGCTTCGCGCTGCGCTCGAGGAAATCATGGTCTGGTGTGAGGACAGGCAGGTCAGGTTGCTGCTGCACTGGCGTGGCGGCGACCATACGGAACTGTTCGTTGCCAGGAGAGCCACAGGTCAGCATCGCCATGTGACCGATGCCGAAACCGGAGCCCTGATCACGGAACTGTCGCGACAGATGCCGGACATGGCGATCGCGGCATTGCTGAACCGGCTGGGACGGCGCACCGGCAAGGGCCACAGTTGGAGAAAGGCAAGTGTCTGCCGTTTCCGCAACAAGCGCGGCATCCCGTTCTACCGTGAGGGCGAGCGGCTTGAGCGCGGTGAAATGACGTTGAGCGAGGCCGCCGCCGCCCTGGGGGTCGATTACCAGAAGGCGGGCCGCATGGCGCGGGAGGGCCGTCTGCCGGCCCATCAGTTGTGCAAGGGGGCACCCTGGATCATCTCTGCGGCCGATGTCGAGCGCCTGCGCTCAGGCGCGCGACCGGAAACGCCCCAGCTGGCGCTGTTCGACGATACGGCGTCAGGCCATGAAGAGCCTGACGAAGGCTGAAGAGGGCGCCATTACCCCCCCGAACACGAAAGATGGCTTTTCATGCGCACGCGTGATCACGGGATGGCGTAACCGTCCGGTCAAGGATGACGGAAAGGGTCGGGACCGGCATTCCGATGCTGCACCTGCGCCCTCACGTGATGGTGGTCTCGAGACATGATCTCCATACAGAATCCGTTACGTAACGCTTGGGAGACTGCACCATGATTGTCCAGGTGGCCGGGCACCATCCCCGTTCCCGCAGACGATGCGAAGCTCCGCAGGGCCGCTTCCCACGAGGCGCGCGCGACCCGGTATCTGCAGACGACGCGGAGCCTCAACCCCATACATCGATCGTTACGTAACGCCCGGGAGACCGCGTCATGGCCCTCACCAATGCAGAACGGCAAAAACGTTTCCGGAACCGGCGCAAGGCCGCGGCAAAGCCGATCCGTCCGGGATCCCCGATCGACCGGCGTCCGCGACACAGGCGCTGGACCGACGCCGTCGAGACCCTGATCCGCCTTCAGGAGGAGTACCGGGACTGGCATGACGCGCTTCCCGAGGCGCTCCATGATACGCAGACCGGCGAACGCCTTGGCATCATTTGTGATCTGGACCTTTCGGACCTCGAGGACGTCACGCCGCCACGGGGCTATGGCCGGGACTGACAGGAGATCGTGGAATGTGCGCAACAGTGTTGGTCAATCTGACAGGGGGGATGCGGGACGGATGATGCGGGGAATGCAGCGACTCTTGACGCTGGACGTATGGGGCAATGCATTTGTGACAGCAGGAAAAGGCTGTCAGCGCCGAATGGCAGTCCGTCGTCAGTCAGGCGCGGGAAAAGGAAACCTGGCTGAAACTCACCGAAACCTTGACAGGCTTTCTCACCCGGCTGCAGGAGAGCGCCGAGACCATGGATGTTGCGGAGCGCCAACGGATCGTCAGGCTGCTTGTCAAGGATGTCCTGGCCGGTGACGATACCCTTGCAATCCGTCACTCGATCCCGATCCCGAAAACACCTCGAAACCCTGGGCAAACCGGGTCAGGTCCCGATTCCGATCAGAACAGGGCAACAGGTTGTCTTTTGTGTTCGGGGGGTCTTGTCACGGTATCGAATGGAGCTGAAAATGATCGACATGGACCGCAACGGTCCTGCAACGGGTCCGCCGGGAACATGGACACTGCGGCAACCTGCGGGAGGCGGCAGGCCGATACGGTGGCCACGATCGAATTCGACGACCGGGACGCCATCCAGGGGCAAAAAAAGGGACTGGATTGCCCAGCGGACTGGTCAGGGTATCGGGGAAAGGGGCGTTATCACGATGTGTGACAAAAAATATTGCGTAATATCAACGACATACCGAGGTGGGCATTATGAATCGACTTAGCCATGCGGCGGACACATCGCGATGAGCGGTTGGCAAAGACCAGAGGTCGCTTTCGATCCAAACCATGCGCCCATGGCCGTTCTCCCCGATGATTCGTCTTGATTCGCCGGGAATAGCCCCGGCGCCCTATCGTGTCAAACGGAAAAAACGGCGCAGCAGCAGCAAATCGGAGAATGTCAGGCCGCAGGATCGGCCGCAGCCGACAGGACGAAACCAGAAACCAGGCGAAATCAACAGACGTCGCCGTTTACCCGCTTACGGACTGCTGGCACTGCTCCCACAGCTCGCAGAGGGTTGCACGGTAGCCCTGCCGGCGCGGAGCGACGACCAGACGGAAGACGAACAGCATGATCAACAGGGTGCTGAACACGCGGCGGCGCTTCTGCCAGCGTGCATCCTCGCGCTCCGCCACGGCGGTGGCGGCGGCGACGAGCGTCTCCCACTGACGGGTGAAACGGCGACAGCTGCCGCCCGAGCGCCCGCGTTCCGCCGTTGTCTTCGGCCTCGCAGGCTTTGCCGCATCCCGGTGTTCGCCGCGCAGGACCTCCCGACTGTCCCTGCACAGCGGCAGGACGTAGACACCCTTGATGGACTTGCCCTTGTCTCCCCCGGTCTCCCCGATGCGTTCCCAGTTGGCCGCACGGTAGCACGTGGCCCTGAAGCGATCCTCCTCGACGAAGGTCTCGCACAGGACCGGCCTGTAGCCATGCAGTTCCTGCCAGTCGTCGCCGAGGCGCCGCGTCGCCAGCGACAGGGCGCAGGAGGCAAGGTTCTTCGACCGTACCCATGGAAACACCAGCCAGCGGGAATTGGTCACCACAAGGGGGCGGTTGCGGTCCCTGCTCCGGTCGTTCCACCCGATCCAGCGTTCGCGGCAGGGCAGCGATTTGGTCGCCGCATCGAACAGAAGGCAGCCCAGCCTGCGGCCCCGGCAGTCCGTCAGGAAGTAGCGGATGTGCGCCCCGAAGGGGCGGCGGTACCCGAGATAATGGTGACGGTCCACACAGGCGTTCCACAACTGACGTCCCTCGGTGTCCGTGACCAGCTCGAGGCCCAGGGGTTGCAACTCCCCGAGCGGTGCCGAAATCAGCGGCCCGGGGTCCGATGCCGAACTCCAGACCGGCTTGCTGCTGTCCGGACGGACCATGTTCTGCCGCTTCTCCGGCAGGCGCACAATGCCGTGCTGCTCAAGATGCTCCAGCATCCCCATGCAGGCACCCACCTTGTAGTCGCCCTTCGCCGTCACCCAGTTGAGATGCTCGCAGATGGTCTTGCACAATTCGTTGCGGCTGTCGTTCGGCAACAGGTCAACCGTCTCCTGGACCTCGGCAACCTGGCGCCGGGTCAGCCGGCGGCCGGAGAAGGTGGTCGAATTCAGGGCGGTGATTCGCGGGTCCATCGCATGTGCTCCGTGATGACAAGCACAGCATGCATATTTGCGATAGCTTGACAACCCCCATTTGGAAAAAAAGTTCCACCAGGGGATTCAGGTCGTAAAATCAGAACGTTGCCGGCCGCAGAATAAAATCGCCAAAGCTCCAGGTCTGTCCGAATGCCATTGGCCCGCGGTGGGTACCGCGCGCGCAGGAATGTCCAAGAAAGTAGCCGGAAGGTCGATCCATTGGACGATGTTCGGGACGCGGAGGCCAGCGGGGACACGACCCGGCCAGCGCGCAAGTAGCGGCACGCGCGTGCAGGAGTCATACATCATCGGGCCTTTGAGGAGGATATCATGATCGCCCAGCATTTCACCGTGGTCCGAGGTGAAAACGACAAGCGTGTTTTCGGAGAGCCCCGTGTTTTCGAGCGCGCTCAGCACGCGCCCGACCTCGTGGTCGACCAGAGCGACCATCGCGTGGTAAGAGACGCGAAGTTCACGGATTTCTTCGCGCGTGTATTTCGCGAATCCCGGTGCGTGACCACCATAGGATTTTTGTGAATACGCGCGCTGCACGTCGGGTTTTCGGTCGAGTTCCCCTTCTTCCCGGATCGGCGGCGAAATCGCGTCGCTGTCGATCAGCGCGCGGAATTCCTCGGGTGCCCCAAACGGATGATGGGGGTCAAAGAAATTTGCCATGAGAAAAAAGGGCTGGCCGTCGTCCCGTTCCTGGTCACCGATGAAAGCAATGGCGCGCTCGGCGACCCAGTGGCTGAAATGCACATCCACAGGAACGGTGTTTGCTTGGGTTGCGCCTTTCGCCTTGTTGCCGGCCTCGGCCCCCAGGGTTCGCCCTCGGCCGGAAACAGGCCGTCGCACACGGAGGGGTGTTCGTCGCGCAACCATTGATGATAGGCGTTCCGTGGTGAGCGGTGGACCGGGTCGTGCACCCACTCGAAAACCCTGAACCCGTAATCGAACCGGTTTTCGATCTGCACCCCTCGCACGGCGAAAGGTGCTGTTTCCCGATCATTCCGCAATCATAACCCGCATCCGCCAGCACCCGCGTGAACATCCTCTGGTGATCCGGCAGTGCGACTCCGTTCGCCCAAAGCCCGTGGTTTCGCGCATGCATGCCCGTGAAAAGCGAAGCGCGCGACGGGCTGCAAATCGGGTTCTGGACATAGCACTGTTCGAAAACCGCGCCTTCAGCGGCAAGCGCATCCAGCACGGGGGTGTGCACCTGTGCGTTGCCGTAGCAGCCAAGCGTATCCCGGCGTTGCTGGTCCGTACGGACCAGCAGGAAATTTGGCACGGAACGTGCATCCATGGACCAGGATTCCCCCCGGGCGGCTTCATTTTCAGTTTGGCTGACGGCTTGAATAAAAAAATAATATCCAATGGCATTGGGATGACATTTTTTTATTGATCGTGGCCATGAAGCTCAATCAGATAAAGTATTTCATCGCCGTCGCAGAAGCCGGCTCGACCACCAGGGCCGCCGAGATGCTGAATCTGACGCAGCCGGCGATCACGCGCGGCATCCACCACCTTGAGGAGGAGATCGGTGTACGGCTCTTTGAGCGGCTGCCGCGTTCGATACGCCTGACACGCCTTGGAGAAGCCTATCTTCGCCACGCCCGTGCGGTTTTCGTGCAGCTCGACAACGCGCGGGCCGAAATGAGCTATCTGGCGGAAAATCCGGTCGAGGAAATCGTCATTGGCGCTGGCCCGACCTGGCTGAGAGCGACGCTGCCAGAAGTTGTCAGTGACCTCTCCCGGGCTTTTCCCGAAGTCTCGATCCGCGTGCGCGGCGGCTACGACAAGCAGCTTCTCACCATGCTCGACCGAGGTGAAGTCGCCTTCGTACTGACCGAGACATCGCGCAACCGGGCGCGTTCCGATCTTGACCAGGAACCCCTGATTCACTGCGAGTATGTTGTAGCGGGTTGTAGCGGGGCGAAGGAGCCACCCACTGGCCGGCAACTGGAAAGCCAAACTGTCTCAGCTTCTCAACTACCCATGGGCAATGCCGGATCAGGCGGTCAGCGCTTTGGACCGGCTTCGTGGCCTGTACCTGGCCACCAGTCTCCCCGCCCCGGAACCTGTAATCAGATCGACATCGTTGAATTTCATTCTCAAGTTACTGGCAAGCTCCGATGCCCTGTCTTTCGTCGTGCGTTCGTCACTTGATGATTCGATGCGGGACGGGATCGTCTCAATCCCTGTTGCGTCCGTAATGCCTGTTCGACGCGCCGGGATTGTGAAGAAGAAAGGCACCTGGGACAGCCCGGTGGTCAGGCAGCTTGTGGAGATGCTGCGGGAAAGTTGCCTGGCGAACCCGGTGCAATGACGGTTTCAAGGATAGGCGCAATAGTCCGCTCGGGTTGCCCCGGGTCCGCCCCTGGAGACGGCCCCGGCGGCTTGAATTCGACGGTCCCCGCGATCACCGGCACGTCCTCAAGCCCGGAGACCGGAGACCGGACCGTGCTGTCCATCCCGGCATGGCAGAGAAGGAATCGGTTGGCTTTCAGGTTTCCCGTTTCCGAAAGACCTGCGCAACATTAGGACGCCGCATGGAGCGGGTGCCGCAGGAACCTGGCTCCAGGCCGATTGACGGAACCCGGTTACGTACAAGCCGGGTGTAATGGCGCGCCGAGATGTGCAGGCGATCACGGAGCCAACCGGGTCTCCGGAATTGGCAGGAGTTGATCTCCGGGAGCCGCCGGGGTAACGTTCCGCCTGTTTTCGACAGTTGAGGTCTTGATCTGATGCAGAACACGCCGAGCAGGAAAATGACCAGGAGAGCCTTTGCGGCAACAGCCCTCACGACATCTCTCGCGGCGACTCCCGCATTTTCGATGGTTGTCGAGTCGATCTACGAGGTAACGGGCGGCAGTGAGCCGAAGGCGCCCCCCAGCATGGTCAAACGAAATGTCTCAAGTTTCAAGACACGCACCTGGGAGCCCTATTTCCAGAATCTCCGCAATGGCGCGATCCTTGCCGATACGCAGAGTCGCGTGCTGCACTTCTGGTCGGAAGACGGCCAGACTTACCGGCTGTTCCCGACAAGCGTTCCGGCTTCGCCCGAGCTTACGCGGTTAGGGCGAACGCGGGTCGTGCAAAAGAAGGAAGGGCCGGACTGGCGCCCGACGCAGGCGATGCTCGAGCGTAACCCGGAGTGGCCGGCCTACGTCCCGCCGGGCCCGGACAACCCCATGGGCACCCATGCCCTCTACCTGAGCTGGCGGTTTTACCGGATCCATGGCACCCACGATCCGGAAAAGATCGGACGGCGTTCGTCCAGCGGGTGTATCGGCCTCTACAACGAGCATATCGCCGAGCTGTTCGAACTGACGACAATCGGAACCCGGGTCCTGTTGATCTGATGAATGCGCCTTCTCGGCCCGTCCCGCCGGGCGCGAGTTCGGCACGGCCGTCGTCAGTCGCGGCCCGCCTGTTGCAGGAGCGCCTCGAGGCCTGACCTGAAGTCGGGGAATTCCAGAGACACGCCCAGCTCCGCCTTCATCTTTCGGTTGGATACCCTTTTGGACTCTGCATAGAAACTCCGGGCCATCGGGGACAGTTCGGCCATGTCGAACGGTATGGCTTCCGGAACCGGAACGCCCAGCAATCGCGCCGCGCAGGCGATCACATCTTCGGGCGGTGCAGGTTCGTCGTCACAGACATTGTAGATAGAACCCGGATCGGGCCTCTCCATCGACGCCTTCAGGATTCTCGCAATGTCACTCACGTGAATCCTGCTGAACACCTGGCCCGGCCTGATCACCCGCCGCGCCGTTCCATCAAGGACCTTCCGGAATGGCCCGCGCCCCGGGCCATAAATTCCTGCCAGCCGAAAGACATGCACCGGCAGTCCTGTCTTCGCCCACGCTGTCTCGGCCAGGACACGCCTTCTGCCACGTTCGGTCGATGGAAACGGAGGGGTGGACTCGTCGACCCAGCCGCCGCCGTGGTCACCGTAGACCCCGGACGTGGACAGGTAGCCGACCCATCCGAGTCGCTTGCCATGGGCCAGGAGCTGGTCCCTTTCGCCCTGGAGAACGGGATCGCCTTCGACACCGGGCGGAACGGAGACCAGCACATGCGTCGCTTGCATGATGGCATCGCGCAGATCCGACCCGGGCCAGACCAGGGTTTCAATCCCTGAAGACAACAGGGTCCCGGCATTCTCGTCCGACCTGGTCGTGCCGATGACCCGCCACCCTTCGGGCAGGATGATCCGTGCAAGCGCGCGAGCCGTGTATCCGTGACCGATGCTGAGGAGCACCCTAGCCATTTCCGAGGCCGTCCCTTCGTGCGCCACTCCTTAAACGCTCCAGCGCCCAGCGCGCGGCATCCCTGACGGTCGCATCGTGATCTCCCAGCCGCGCAGCCGCGACGGGAACGAGTTCGGTCATCCCCGAATTGCCAATGGCGTAGACGACATTTCGAACGAGCCTGTCACGACCGATCCGCTTGACCGGGGATTTCCGGAACAGGTTCCGAAATCCGGCATCGTCCAGCTCCGCGAGCTCCGCAAGCCGTGCGGTCCTGAGCTCCTCCCGGGACCGGTAGCCGATCTCTCTCGCGTGGACGGCGAACTTGTTCCACGGGCAGACCGCCAGACAATCATCGCAACCGAAGACCCGATTTCCCAGCTTCGGCCGCAAGGCTTCATCCACCGGACCCCTGTGCTCGATGGTCAGGTAGGAAATGCACCGGCGCGCGTCGAGACGATATGGTTCTGGAAACGCTCCGGTCGGACAGATGTCGAGGCAGGCCCGGCAAGACCCGCAGTGATCAGCGGATTGTTCGTCAGGTTCGAGTTCGAGCGTCGTGAAAATCGAACCAAGGAAAAACCAGTTGCCGAGTTCCCGCGAAAGCAGGTTCGTGTGCTTTCCTTGCCACCCGAGGCCGGCAGCGGCTGCAAGCGGCTTCTCCATGACCGGGGCCGTGTCGACGAACACCTTGATTTCCGTACCGGGAGCCTCGGCAATCAGCCACCGTCCCAGCCGTTTCAGGCGTTTCTTGACCAGTTCGTGGTAGTCCCTGCTCTGGGCATAGACCGAGATGGCCGCGCGGCCACGGTTCATCAGGACGCCAAGCGGATCATGCTCCGGAGTGTATGCCTCTGCCAGCATGACGACCGACCTGGCTTCCGGCCACAGCGCAGAGGGATTCCCGCGCCAGTTCGCCCGCCGGGCCATCCACTCCATTTGGCCTTGGTAGCCCAGGCTAAGGAAACGCGCGAGATTGATGCCGGCTTCGGGTATTGAATCCGGACGGCAGATTCCCGCAGCCGAAAAGCCCTCCTCGAATGCCCTGGCCTTGAGCGCATCCTTCAGGGATCGCCCGTTGAGCGACATCAGAAATCCAGGTCCGCGTAGTGAGCCGGAGGCGGATACCCGGGAAGGTGATCGCTGAGGATGGACCGGAAAGACGGGCGCGACTTGATCGTCGCGTACCAGATCCTGAGCGATTCGCTCCGATCCCAATCCACGTCGGAAAGGTAATCGAGACAGGACAACTGGGCAGCTGCAGAGACATCGGCAAGCGTCATCGAGTCACCTGCAAGCCATCGGCGCCGGTCGAGAAGTTTCGTCATGTAATCGATATGGAACCGGAGGTTCCTCAATCCGATCATGACCTTCTTGCTTTCCGGCGCCCCGCCTCCCGTGACCTTTTTCATCAGCCGTTCCCTAAGGAGATTGTTGGTCACATCGTTGTAGAACTTGTCGTCGAACCAACCGACCAGCCGCCGGACTTCAGCGCGGGCGAGCGGCGAATCGGGCAGCAGCGGCGGCTCCGGGTATTCCTCGTCAAGATACTCGCAAATCGCCGTCGATTCTGCCAGGATGGCCTGCTCGACCTTCAAAACCGGCACCTTGCCGGCGGGGTTGAGCATCAGGAAATCGGCAGAAGGATTCCAGAATCTCTCAATGATTTCCTCGCATTGCTGCCGTTTTTCCCCGAGTACAATGCGGACCTTTCGCGAAAACGGCGACAAGGGGAACTGGTGAAGGCGAAGAACCTGCGACATTTCGTGTCCATTGTCATGACCCGGCCGACCGTTTGCAATGCTCATGGAGAATTTTCAACAGCGTTTCGGGAACTCCGCCATTCACGCCGTACGCAGTCTTGCATCCGGAACGAGTGGATGTTCCAGACGGTCGACCATCTCTTTCGGGCAGATTTGAACGAATTCCGGCAACCTCCTGTCCCATTGGCGAAGGATATCCGCGGCAAGCGGGCTGCCCGTTTCGTCGCGATGGAGCGTAACCAGTTCCTGCAACCGGGATTGCCAGTGCGGCGCCCCAACAGGACAGGACACGATCGAGTCGGTATTCAGGAAATCGGACACACGACGGTCCGGATCATGAATGTAGGCCATCCCTCCCGTCATGCCGGCGCCGAAATTGGGGCCAATGTAGCGCGGCAGAATCTTTGGAGTCAGGAGTCGAATCCTTGGAGTCAGACCTCTGAAAACCACCATCTCTGTAGCCGCAACTCCAATGATTCGACTCGCTTAAACGCCGTCTCACATCCCGGTTAAACGACCTTCTGGACGTCCTTCAAGTCGCGGCTTGGGGTCGGGTCGGTTAGCCTCGGATCATTAGCGATCCCACTAAAGCGACACTGACGCGGCGCAATAGTTGTTGTGGATCATCCACAAATTTGTACGGCTAAATCAGCAGAGTTGAAACAATTGGGTTCAGTTAGCACCAGAGTTTGGAATGTATCTTTCAAGCCTAGTGACGCGCCTTCGCGCTTGCCGGTATCCGGTAATTGCCAAAACAATCCCGCTGATGAAGCCGAAAATACACGAGAGGAACACTGAGTCGTTGTGCCCAAGATTTATGGCATAATATTTGTCCTTTTTGGTAACTGCTCGCCCCCCCCCCCCCCCACTTTCTTGACCATTGGTTTTCTTTCCTGATTGCGTTCGGGTCGAGCGTCCGCCCTCTTGCCGCGGCGCCTTGCGCGGTTCTCGCTGCCGACCTCTTGGCCCGTCGAGGATTTTCGCTTGACATCACAGAGCGGTCGCTCCATGGTTGGTCCCGGAAGGAATGTTCCGGGGAGGCCGTTTCGATGGGGGCATGGTTCGGGTCAAAGGCGACGACGGGGCTCTGCCAGGCCATCGTGAGCCTCATGCCGCCTCATCGCGTATATTTGGAAACGCACTTGGGGGGCGGTGCGATCATGAAGCGCAAGCCTCCTGCGCTGCGTAACATCGGCATCGATCTCAACGCCCGGTCCATCAGGACGTTCAGCTGCGACCACGAGGTGGAACTGGTTCACGGCTGCTGCCACCGCTTCCTGTCCGACTTCGACTTCGAGGGTCGCGAGCTGGTCTACAGCGACCCGCCCTACGTGCAGTCGACGCGCAGGTCGGGGCGCCGTTACCGCTTCGACTACACGGACGCCGACCATGTCGAACTCCTCGGCATCCTGAAGTCGCTGCCCTGCCAGGTGATGATCTCCGGCTATCCCTCCCGTCTCTACGGCGAACATCTGGCCGGCTGGCGCGCGCTCGAGGTTCAGGTCAACAACCAGTCCTGCGTCGTCACCGAGAAGCTGTGGTTCAACTTCGAGCCGGGCCGCCCGCACTGGCACAGCTGTGCGGGCAGGAACTTCACCGACCGCCAGCGCATCAAGCGCAACGCCGAAAGCTGGGCGCGGCGCTACCGCGCGATGCCGCCGGGCGAGCGGCTCGCGGTGCTGGCGGCGGTGCTGGCGGTGGAGGCCGGGTGATGGCGACGCTCAACCCGGCATCGCTGCGCGAGGAGTTCGAGGCGGCAAAGGCGCGGATCAAGACGCTGCGAAAGGACGGCAAGGTGTCCGAAGAGGTCGATGCCGTGATCGGCGTCCTGTTCACCCTGCTGGGCATCCTGATCACCGTCCTGCTGGAGAAGACGACCCGCAAGACCAGTGCCAACTCCGGCCTCCCGCCGTCGCAGACGGAGAAGGACGAGACCGCACGGCGCACAGGCAAGGGCGCCAGTGGCACGGGCGCGAGGCCGAACCTGCAGACAGGCGACAACCTCCGCAAGACCACCGTCGAGGAGACGGTCGCCGTCGAGGCCTGCGACACATGCGGTGCCGACCTGTCCGGCGTCGACCCCGTCGAGCGGGAACGTCGCATCCTGTACGACATCGTGTTCGAGGTCGTCGAGCGCCGCGTGGAGGCCGAGGTCAAGGAATGCCCCGAGTGCCGGGCCCGGACCAAGGGGCAGTTCCCCGACGCCATGCCGGGTCCGCTCCAATACGGCGCCGGCCTCCAGGCCTTCATCATCAACCTGCTGGTCGCTCACATGCTGTCGCTGCGCCGGGCCGTCGCGCTGGTGCAGGCGATCTCCGGCCTCCGGCTCTCCGAGGCCACCTGCCTCGGCTACGTCAGGCGCCTCCATGACGCGCTGCAGTCATGGGAGGAGGCCGCCATCGCGCATCTCCTGGAACGCCCGGCCCTGCATGCCGACGAAACCGGTTTCCGGGTCGATGGAAAAACCCAATGGCTCCATGTCATCACCGACGGCTCCCTGACCCTGAAGTTCCTGCACCGGAAGCGCGGCAGGGAGGCGATCGAGGAAATCGGCATCATCCCGCGCTACACCGGCACGCTGATCCACGACTGCTGGGCCTCGTACTTCGCCTATGACCAGTGCAGGCATCAGCTGTGCGGCTCGCACCTTCTGCGCGAACTGACCTTCGTCGTCGAGTCCAACGGCTTCCGCTGGGCGCGCCTGATGAAGAAGCTGCTGCGCGAGGCCTGCCACAGGGTCAACAGGAGCACGACCAAGGTCCTGACCGAGGCCGAGCGCCTGGCCATGCGCAAGCGATATCGGACCATCCTGACCCAGGGCGGCAAGGAACTGCCCGACATCCCGCCGCGCCCGAAAGGAAAACGGGGACGGATCGCGAAGTCCGACGCGCACAACCTCCATGAGCGCCTCGTGAAGCACGAGGTGTCCGTGCTGCGCTTCATGGGGGAGGTGGACGTCAGCTTCACCAACAACGCGGGCGAGCAGAAAATCAGGATGGCCAAGGTCAAGATCAAGGTGTCCGGATGCTTCCGAACCCGGTTTTACGCCGATGCCTGGTGCCGGATCTCAAGCTACCTGAGTTCCATGGCGGCACTCGGATACAACCCTCTCGTCGCCATCCAGATCGCCCTCGCCGGAAACGCCGCCGACATGATAAAGATGCACTACCCAAAGCCCAGAACTACCAAGGGGTGAGCAGTTACCCTTTTTGCATGGTTGCACGGCGAGGTGACACATCTATTGTTGAAATCGTCACGACTGGAGTTCCAAGATGGCCGTGTTCCACCTGAGCATGCTCGCGCTGATCCAGGGATTGACGGAGTTCCTGCCCGTCTCATCTTCAGGTCATCTCGTCCTGGTTCCCCACCTGACCGGGTTTCCTGACCACGGCCAGGTCATCGATGTCGCCGTCCACGTGGGAACGCTCGGTGCGGTCATGGTCTATTTCCGCTCCGACGTCTTCCGGATCGCCAACGGATTCCTGCGCTTCCTGTCCGGTGACAGGAACACGGAGGACGCGCAGCTGTTCCTGGGGCTGGTGGTCGCGACGGTCCCGGTCGTCATCGTCGGTCTCTTGTTCCGGATGACCGGCATCGCCGACATGCTCCGTTCCGTTTCCATCGTGGCCTGGGCGACCATCGTCTTTGCCATTGTCCTTTTTGTCTGCGACCGCAACGCGCCCCGCCGGGAAGAGGCCCGGAACTGGACGATCAGGCAGGCCTGGATTCTCGGTCTCTGGCAGGTTTTGGCGCTGATCCCCGGGACATCGCGTTCCGGAATCACGATATCGGGTGCGCGCTGGTTGGGGTACGACCGGGAAAGCAGCGTCCGGTTCGCCATGCTGATGTCGATCCCGGTGATTTTCGCCTCAGGCACGCTGCTCGGGATCGAGGTCGTCGCGTCGGCCGATGCGCGCGCAGCCAGGGATGGCGCGGTCGCAGCCCTGCTCTCATTCGTCTCCGGGCTCTGCGCCCTGACATTCATGATGCGCCTTCTCCGGCACACCAGCTTTACCCCTTACGTCATCTACCGCGTCTGCCTCGGGATCCTGCTGTTGTGGATCGCGTACACGTAACCTGCCGAATGCCAAAGGTGCGGCGCGAAACCTGTTCCGGCCGTCCGCGCCCGGCGCCGGCGTGACGAATGCCTCGCGCCGGATGGCGCCGTCACTTCGGCCGCCCCTTCAAGGATTCTCAGGGTGTCGAATCGAGGTTCTTTGCCGATTCCGTCAGTGACGCGTACTGGCCGTATTGCCGATAACAATAGAGATAGGTCTCGAGCACGGCATCCATTGCAGTCGGGCTGACGTGAAGGTCGGACAACGTCCGTGCACCGGGACCGACGACATTGTCGACCTTCAGCTGGCGCACCTGGTCTTCGGTGAGCACGTGATTGACGAATAGTCCGCCTGAAAGCAGCTGCAGAATGTCCAGGCATCTGGCATTGATCCCCGCGGCAAAGAACGGAACGTTGATCAGCAGGCGCCGGCGGCGGATCACTGCCAGCATCCTTTCGATCAGTTCCCGAAACGTTTCCGTCTCCGGCCCGCCGAATTCGTAGATTCCGCCCGGGAAATTTTTCGGCCCGGCCGCGTCCAGGACTGCCGAAACTATGGCAGACGCAATATCGTCCACGTAAACCGGCTGGAATCGCGTGCCGGCGCCAACGAGAGGAATGACGGGGGACAGCCGCGCCATTCGGGCGAACCTGTTGAAGAACTGGTCCTCCGCACCGAAAATAATCGATGGACGCATGATGAAGGCTGTCGGGAAGGCTTCCAGCACACCCTGCTCGCCGAGCGCCTTCGATCGCGCGTAGGCACTGATCGACTCCGCATTTGCGCCCAGCGACGACACATGGACCAGGGTTCCGATACCCTGTTCTGCCGCGATCCGGGCGATTCTGGTCGCGCCCTCGCCGTGCACGGCCTCGAACCGCTGTGCCCCCCTCTCTACCAGTATGCCGATGCAGTTCACGATGGCATCGGCGCCATCGACGACCTGACGGACCGACTCTTCGAACCGCGCATTGGCGAGCACGGGTTCGACCTGGCCGACGACCCCGTAAGGCCGAATGAAGAGGGCCTCGTTCGGGCGCCTGCAGGCAACCCTGACGCGCCAGCCGGCCCGGGCAAACCGCCGTGCCACGTACCGGCCGACGAACCCCGACCCACCGAATATGGTGACGATCCTGTTTTCTAGGGACATGCTGCGACCTTTGCTGGGTATTGCCCGGTGGAATACAGTGGCAGCGGGTTGCAGACAAGTCGCCCGGGTGACCAAGATCGGTTCACCAATCGAAAGCTTGGCCTTCACGACGCTGATGAACCGGCCGCGTCTTCGCTCTCGATCTATCGTTCCACTTCGGCCCCCGAAGCGCCCGGCACCGGACCCGCAGCCCAATAATCAATTCAGTCGGTTGTCTTGGAGGTTTTGCGGTGCTAGCGATTCCGGATATCATGCAACGGGTGGCCCAGGACCTAGAGATCCGGGCGCAACGAGAAGAAGGAGATTATCAATGAGTCGAACCAGGAACCTGTCCGGTGTCCGGACCGCGATTATCGCTGCAGCCGCCCTTGCCATCGCGGGGGAAGCGGGCGCTGTCGAATGGAACGTTTCGCTCTGGGGCAAACGCAGGGCGTTTACTGAACATGTCGAGAAACTTGCCGAACTGGTAGCCGAAAAGACCGGTGGCGAGTTCACGATGAATATCTCTTAGAGCTTGAATCATAATTCATTTTCGCGGGTCTTTTCTGTTTTGTTTCAATGGGATGCTGCCCGTGCCACCCGCCGCATGAGAAAGCGGCAGGCCGCCAGCTGACACCACGCCAGAGAACTCGCCAGGCTCCGCTCGAAATCCTTCGCAAGACGCCGACACCGCGACATCCAGCCAAACGTCCTCTCAACCACCCAGCGACGGTACAGGACCGTGAAACCCTTGATATCCTGCGGCTTTTCAACGATCTCAACGATAGCTCCAAGGCCCAGTTCCCCCAGCTTCGAGACAAGCTTCGGGCCCTGGTAGCCTCCATCCGCCCACAGTTTCGTCACCTCCGGCGCCTTCTCAAGCATGCCGAGGATCACCGCAGGCGCGCCGTCCCGGTCCTGAACGTCGGCCGCATGAACCTCGATCACGATCGGGGACCCCTCGACATCCACCGCAATGTGGCGCTTGCGGCCCTTGATCTTCTTGCCCGCGTCGTAGCCGGCAGGACCGCCGCTCTCCGTCGTCTTCACAGACTGGCTGTCGATCGCCGCCGCCGTCGGATCCTCGGAGCGGCCCGCCAACCCACGTGCGCGCCCGCGCAGCACGTCCAGCATGGCCTCGAACACCCCGTTGTCCCGCCAGGCATAGTAATAGTTCTGAACCGTCGTAAACGGCGGAAAACACTTCGGAATCGCACGCCACTGGCACCCGGTTCCCAACATGTACTGGATGGCGTCGAACACCTCGCGGACATCCGTCTTGCGCCGACGCCCCATCTGCGAGGGCGACGGAACAAGCGGTTCGATCAGTGCCCACTCCTCATCCGTCAAATCGGTTTCAAAGCGTTCGCCATTTCGTTTATATGTCTTCTGCGCGGCCTTGTTCCAGGGCATGTGGACCTCCTCGTCTGTCGTTGAAACCTGACCCGGAATACCACATCTCGCGGGGCCGCGCACTTTTAGGTCAAGCTCTTACGGCGGGCTGTCGAAAAACCGCGAGAACCTCGACGGAATTTCCGTCGGCGCATTCGAAATGGCACAGTTCTGCGCGGGCTACCATGGTGACAAGAACCCGACCATCACGGTTCTCGAGTTGCCGTTCCTCGGCGTCATGAATCTCGAGGAAGAAGTTGCGGTCAGCAATGCTGTCTATGCGCATCCGGCAACGGCCGCAGATCTTGCCAGATGGAACGCCAGGCTGCTGATGACATCGCCGATGCCGCAGTACAATATCGTCGGGACCGGGGAACCAAGGGACGAACTCGACGAATTCAAGGGAATGCGGGTGCGTGCGACGGGCGGGCTCGGCAAGGCGTTTGAAGCGGTTGGCGCGGTTCCAACATCGGTAACCGCGACCGAGGCGCAGCAGGCACTTGAAACCGGAGTCGTCGATACGGTTGCCTTTGCCCAGCACGCCCACCTGTCGTTCCAGACGATCGATCTCGCGGACTGGTGGACCGAAAACCTTAATCCCGGCACGGTCAATTGCCCCGTTGTCGTCAATGTCGATGCCTACGAATCGCTCAGCGACGAACACCGCGCTGCCCTTGACGGCTCCATTGACGAGGCAATCGCCCATTATCTCGCCAACTACGGTGAACTGTTGGCAAAATGGGAAGAAATCCTCGCCGAAAAGAATGTCCAGAAGGTGACGATCAGTGACAGCGAGCTGGAAAGGTTCCGTGAGGTCGCCGGCCCGGTCCGCGACGCATGGATCGAAGCGATGTCCGCCCAGGGCCTTCCGGCGCAGGAACTCTACGACCTGGTTCAGTCGACCCTGCAGGAAATGCGTTGACGCGCACGCGGCGGAACGCACCTGAGTGTGCGTTCCGCCAACACAGAGACCAGTCCCATGCCAATTACAGCCGTTCCGGTTGACGACACAAGGCTGTCGCGGATCGACCGTTGGGTCCTCAAGACCGAATCCACCCTTAACCTTGCCAGCGGGATCGTCATCTTTGCCCTTGTCTGCCTTGCGGCAACCAACGTCCTCGGTCGAAAACTCCTGAATCTGCCGGTCCCGGGATTCATCGACTGGGTCGAGCAGTTCATGGCGTTCTTCGTCTTCGCCGGCCTTGCATTCTGCCAGCGCGAAGGTGGCCACATCCGCATGGAAATCGCGATCGGCCACTTGCGTGGACGTTCATTGTGGGTCGTCGAATTCCTGTCGATCATGTTCATGATCCTGCTGACCACGGTCCTGATTTACGGGACATGGTCTCACTTTCTCCGCAGTTTCGACTTCGGGTCTCCGAACTGGAGCCGGGACAGTTCGATCGATCTTGGACTGCCGCTTTGGCCAGCCAAGCTGATCGTTCCTGTTGCCATGTCCTTGCTGTGGGCGCGCCTTGCGCTCCAGCTATGGGGGTTTGGCCGCGCGATTCGCCTCAATCCGGACGCTCCCGTGGCGGTACCGCGGATACAGGATGCCGCCTCACAGGCAGCCCACGAGGCCGGTACGGTTACGGGCGCCGATGGCTGAGTTACTTGACATCAGGGCCTTGCTGGCGGGGCACGACCCGTTCGAGATTGCCCTGTGGCTGTCGGGACTGCTGCTTGTCCTTGTCGTGCTTGGCGTTCGTGTGGCATTTGCCGCCGCTTTCGTCGGATTTTTCGGCCTTTGCCTTTTCTTCATGCAGAAACAGGGGTTCGAACGTGGCCTGATCACGGCGACCAAGCTTTCCGGCCAGATTCCCCATTCAAAGTCCACGACCTATGCACTGTCCCTGATTCCGACATTCATCCTGATCGGCTATCTCGCGTATTTTGCCGGACTGACACGCTACCTGTTCGAGGCTGCCAAACGATGGTTCGGATGGCTTCCCGGCGGCCTCGGTGTTGCAACGGTCTTCGCTACAGCAGGATTTGCCGCCGTATCGGGGGCGTCGGTCGCAACTTCGGCAGTGTTTGCCAGGATAGCCATACCGGAAATGCTGCAGCTCAACTACGACCGGCGCTTTGCTGCCGGCGTCGTGGCGGCCGGCGGGACCCTGGCTTCCCTGATTCCGCCCTCTGCGATTCTCGTCATCTACGCAATCATCGTCGAGGAATCGGTCGGAAAGCTCCTTCTGGCCGGATTCATACCTGGCGCCGTGTCTGCCCTGATCTACGCATTGCTCGTTGTCGGAATGGCAACCTTTCGCAAGGACATGGCTCCTCCGGTCACCGGGTTCAGCTGGCGCATGCGATTCCAGAGCCTGCCGGGCGCCACACCGATCCTGCTGGTCGTCCTGATCATCATCTATTCGATCTATTTCGGTTGGGCGACTCCTACCGAAGCGGGCGCTCTTGGCGTCTTCATCGTGCTGCTGATGGCGTTGTGGCAGGGGATGAGATGGCAACAGCTGAAGGGCGCGCTCATGGAGGCCGCCAAGCTGACGGCCATGATTTTCACCATGATCTGGGGCGTGTTGATCTACGTGCGGTATCTTGGATTTGCCGACTTGCCGGGAACATTTGCCGCCTGGATCGACGGCCTGAATCAGCCGCCTCTCCTGACTCTTGCGTTCATTCTCCTTTGTTACGTCATTCTTGGCATGTTCATGGATGCGGTCGGAATGCTGATCCTGACACTTCCGGTGGTCTTTCCGGCGGTGATCGCCCTGAATGGAGGTCCGGACGTCACGCGGGAGGCCTCCGGCCTCGGCATGACGGCGGAGGAATGCGGGATCTGGTTCGGAATCATCGTGGTCAAGATGGCGGAGTTGTGTCTGATCACGCCACCGATCGGCCTGAACTGTTTCGTTGTCGCGGGGGTCAGCCGGGAAAACCGGTTCCCCATTACGGCCCAGGACGTCTTCCGGGGCGCATCGCCATTCTTCGCTGCCGACGTGTTGACGGTGGCGGTATTGATCGCCTTTCCCGGGATTGTCCTCTGGCTCCCGGGTTTGCTCTGATTCCCCTGGGGTACCAACCTATTGAACACGTGTGAGAATCAAGACTCCAACCGGGACCGGATGAGCGATGCCGCCTTGCACACCGTGTCAGGCCTGACATGTCGACCCGTCCCGGCTGTAAGGTGACGCCGCGGTGTTGCGTGGTCTTGTCGACCCGCTCCCCGGGGTCGCCCGTCTCGGACCGAGCTACGGGCGGTCGTGCCTTGGCGACCGATGATTCCGAAGACCAGCGGCCGGAGAAACAAAAATAATTGCAAAGCGCATTTAGTTGTGGCATGCAGTTAAAAGGGCGGAGAACCGCCCGTAATCCAAGAATATGCGCATTTCGTGCGCACCCCAGTTCATTCAGGGAGGAGAGAATGAGCAAGACAATCCTGAAATCCATTCTCGTGGCGGCTGTCATATCGCCGCTTGGCAGTGCCGTCGTTGCCGACGGCCACGCGCGCACCGATCTGGTCATCGCTGACCTTGGTCAACCCGAGACCAATCCTTGGGTCATCAATCGCCACCGGTTCGAACGCTGCGTCGCAAGTGCACTCGCAGTCGACTTGAAGGAGTTCGACGACCAAAACTCGGAAGAGCAGCACGTGTCTCAGGCCGAATCGATTATCGCCAGCCAGCCTGACGGCCTGGTTTTCAACCCTCTGACCTCGCCCGCCGGTATTCAGGTGGCCCGGCTCCTGGAAGCGAACGACATCCCGGGCGTTGCCGTGGGTCGACTGGTGGTTTCGAACTACGACACGGATTACGAGGGTGAGGATTTCATCGCGCAGGTCACCCAGAACAACACGACCTGGGGCGAGGCAATCGGCCAGACCACCGTCGATCTCGGGCACAAGAAAGTGGCGATGATCTGGAACCAGAAGGGCGTGACTTCGGCTGAAGAGATCTGGGATGGCGTCAAGAGCGTGCTCGACCAGCATGGCGATGTGGAATTGATCGCCGAAGCCTGGGACCGGCTCAACCGCGAGAACGGTCAGAAGTATGCCGAACAGTTTATCGCCCGCTTCGCTCCGGGCGAGATCGATGCGATCATCGTGCTCGGTGCGGTGGCCGGGCTTGGCAGCCAATTCGCGGTGGATCAGGCCGGACGGGACGACATCGCCATCATTACGACCGACATCGACGAACAGGTTGCGCAATTCATCAAGGACGGCAAGCTTGACTTCTCGATTGGCGGGCACTGGATGGTCGGTGGATTTGGCCTGATACAGCTCTACGATTACCTCCACGGCCACCCGGTCGAAAACACCCAGCCGCTCTTCAGCCTGATTCCGGTCACCGCAGCGAACGTGGACACCTACGCCAACGGACTTCTGCAGGGCTGCATCTTGTCGGACGAAGACATCCGCAGCCTCAGCCGCGTGCATAATCCGGATGCAGATCTGCCGGGTTTCATCGACAACTTCTCGAAGAACTGGGAGGAATTCGTTCAGTAAGTAGGTCTTCCCAAAG
Source organism: Paracoccaceae bacterium (assembly GCA_963664045.2). GTDB lineage: Bacteria > Pseudomonadota > Alphaproteobacteria > Rhodobacterales > Rhodobacteraceae > JAPPHA01. The sequence continues at coordinate 123,711 of CAXXGT010000016.1, forward strand.
TCCCGCCGGCACCGGGGGTGCCGGCGGGCGTCCCTTCGGCTGTTGCGAGATGATGAGGATTGCGCGATGAGGCTCTTCGGCCATGCCCCCGAACACGCCGCTGCCGCGGGCGATACGATGCCGTTCTTCCATGACGGTCGCTGGCACCTTTTCTTCTCGCAGCCTCCGTCAGGCGCATGGGAGTATGTCCAAAGGGCACGGGTCTCGACCGCCTATTTGCGCTCGAGCGATCTGGTGCATTGGGAGGTGATGCCAGATGCTTTCGGGCCGGGTGAGCCCGGTGACTGTGACGGCGACGGCATCTGGACAGGTTCTGTGATCGAGCACCATGGCGTGTTTCACTTTTTCTACACCGGCTACAACCGGCAGTCGCGGTCGCCGCAGTCCATCTGCAAGGCGACGTCGACTGATCTTCTGACTTGGGAAAAGGTCTCGCACAACCCGCTGATTTCGCCTGACCCCCGTTGGTACGAAACCGTCGACTGGCGCGATCCATTCGTATTCCGCGACGCCGGGACAGGCGTGTTCAGGATGCTGATCTCGGCACGACTGTCGGGGGGGCCGCAGTTTCGCCGCGGCTGTGTGGCGACGGCCACGTCGGACGACCTGGAGCATTGGGAGGTCGGACCGCCGCTTGCGTCGTCAATGCTGACGCATTGTCCGGAGTGCCCCGAGGTCTTTCAACTCGGCGACTGGTGGTACCTGGTGGAAAGCCGGTACTCCGAGCGGATGCAGACCGTCTATCGCGTGGCCCCGTCACCGGCCGGGCCGTGGGAAAGCCGCAAGCTGGACAGCCTTGACGGGCGCCGGTTTTACGCGGCGAAATCGGCGAGTGACGGCGAAAGAAGAGTAACCTTCGCCTGGATCCCGTTTCGCAAGTATCACGACCCGAAACAGCATTGGGTCTGGGGCGGCGAACTGGGATCGCCCCGCGAGCTGGTTTCGCAGTCGGACGGCACGCTGACGTGCAGGCTCGTGCCCGAAGTTGCGGCGAGCTACACCGATCCGGTCGCCCATGAGTTCGATGCGCGGCTCGGTGATTGGCAAGTGGGCGATGGAATTGCCTGCGACGCCACGGGCACATGGGCTCATGCCTTTCTCAGAGGGCCGGGCCGCGACGATGTGCTATTCGAAGCAGTGATCGAGCCCGGCGCCCGAACCGAAGCGGTAGGCGTGCTGATCGAGCCTCGGGGCGGCGATAACCTCGACAGTGGCTATGTGCTGGCAATCGAGCCGATGAAGTGCCGGGTCCTGTTCGATCGATGGCCTGCCGCGATGGATCCGCTTTGGGACAGCCTTGTCCTGCGTGAGCGCCATGGCATAGAAGTTTCGCCCGAAATCGAATCGCCGCTGGTCGAGCGTCCGTTGGCATTCGCTCCCGAAGACGGGCGTTATCGCGTTCAACTGTTGCGCAGGGGTTCGGCAGTGGAGTGCTTCGTCGCCGAACAGGTCGTGGCGAGTTTCCGGGTCTACGAGACTTCAGACACGGCTTGGGGGCTTTTTGTCCAGGAGGGCACTGCCCGGTTCCATGGCGCCGCGTTCCGCTGCTGACCTCGGCAGGAAGGCTTCCCATGCAACTGATTTCATTGCGGCAGCTACTGGACCACGCTGCCGAGCATGGTTACGGCGTGCCGGCCTTCAATATCTCGAACATGGAACAGGGACTTGCAATCATGAACGCGGCGCAGGCTTGCGACGCGCCGGTAATCTTGCAGGCAAGCCTGAACGTCCGACAGAGCTACGCCGGCGACCGGATGATCGTGAACATCGTGAGAGCACTGGCCGAGCAGTACCCGAACAATCCGATCTGCCTGCATCAGGATCACGGCAACACCGAGGAGGCGTGCCTTTCGGCAGTCAACGCGGGATTCACGTCTGCGATGATGGACGGTTCGCTTGAGGCCGATGCCAGGACGCCAGCCAGCTATGTCTACAACGTCGACGTTACTGAACGCGTGTCTCGAAAGGTGCACGGGGTTGGAGCCTCCGTGGAAGGCGAACTTGGCATTCTGGGTTCGCTGGAAACCGGTACCGCCGTGGAAGAGGATGGTTCGGGCGCCCGTGGTCGTCTCACCCGCCATCAGCTCTTGACCGATCCGGATCAGGCTGCCGATTTCGTGATGCGCAGCAAGATTGATGCCCTCGCCATTGCTTGCGGAACCAGCCATGGCGCCTACAAGTTCACCCGCAAGCCCGATCGCGAAATCCTTGCCATCGACCATATTGAAGCCATTCATTCACGCCTGCCCGATACCCATCTGGTGATGCACGGTTCGTCATCGGTCCCCCAGTACCTGCAGGATCTGATCAACGAAAACGGCGGCGAGATGGCTCAGGCTTGGGGCGTTCCGGTGGACGAAATCGAACGTGGCATCCGTTCGGGCGTCCGCAAGATCAACATCGATACCGATTGTCGTATGGCGATGTCAGGCGCCATTCGGAAATACATCCGGGAGAACCCGGAAGTCTTCGATCCGCGCAAGTTCATCCTTGCGGCGATGGCGGAACTCGAAACACTGGTTCTCGACCGGTTTCAGCGTTTTGGTGCCGCCGGGCACGGATCCTCCATTCGGGTGATCCCGCTGCCTGAAATGGCGCAACGTTATCGGGAGGGCGTGCTGGACCCGCGCGTCGCGGTGGCATGAGGCGGGCGCTTTTCGTCGGACGATCGGTGATTGACCTGACCAGCCTTGTCGATGACTTTCCTGCGCCGGATTCCAAGGTCAGGGCAGTTTCCAACGACATCATTCCAGGCGGGTCCGCGCTGAATGCCGCAGTAACATTCGCCCATCTCGGCGGTGACGCGCACCTGGCTTCGGCATTCGGTGTCGACGGGCCCTTTCTTGCCCTGCTCTATGACGATCTCCACCGGTACGGCGTCAAGCCCATCAACATCAGTGCCGACCCCGACTACCGCATCCCGGTCTCCACCGTCGTCTCGACCCGCAGCAACGGGGACCGAATGATCATCAACGCAGCCGACGAAGAATGCGCCTGGTTGCAGGACCTGCCCGGTCTGTTTGACAATGAGTACGATCTCATTCAAATCGACCAGTACGAACGCCCCTTCGTCATGCGCCATGCCGAGGCCATACGGGCTTTCAGCGGACCGGTGATCCTGGACGGTGGGAGCTGGAAAGACTGGTCACCCGACTACCTGCGTCTGGCGGACATTCCAATCGTTTCGGAATCGTTTTTCGCCGGAGGACCGGATGCCTTCGGTGCCGAATGCGCCGCGCTCGGGATCGAACGCTGGGCGATGACCCGCGGGGCGCATGGAGTGATCTGGCAGGATGGCCGCCGGAGAGGGGAGATTCCGGCGTTGGAGGTCCCGGTGGTCGATACGTTGGGGGCTGGAGATATCTTTCACGGCGCCTTCTGCCACGCTTATGCCGAGACCGGAGAGTTCGTCACTGCACTTGAACACGCCAACCGGATTGCCGCGCGATCCTGCAACGCGCCCGGGACCCGGAGCCACATGCATGGCTGATGGCGTTTTGCCCCTGTACTCTGACCTGCTGAGCGAAGTGGCTGCACGGACCAAGGATTCCGCGGGACGTCCGTACCTTCTCGGAATTGCCGGTCCGCCGGCAGCGGGCAAATCAACCCTCGCCCAACGGCTTGCCATTGATCTCTCGCGGGTGCACGGCCTCGTCGCCCGTCATTGCCCGATGGACGGTTTCCATCTCCCGAACAGACGTCTGGATGCGTTGGGGTTGCGTGAAGCCAAGGGGCGGATCGACACGTTTGACGCTCTGGGGCTTCTTGCGGCAATGCAGCGCCTATCGGCGAAAACGGCCTTCTGGTGGCCCGTTTACTCCCGCTCCCGGCATGATCCGGTTGCCGACGGCCTTCGGATTACCGGTGATGAGGATGTCTGCATCGTTGAAGGAAATTATCTGTTTTGCGATGCGCCGGTCTGGCGTGACATAGGGTACTTTTTCGGTTTTCGGGTTTTCGTTGACGCCCCTGACGAGGTCTTGCGTCAGCGCCTCCTTGAACGGCATCGGTCCGGCGGCCGCAACCTGGACGAGGCCATCGCCAAGATTGCCCGAACCGATCTGTCGAATGCCAGGGGAATTCGTGCCGGAAAACGCATCGCGGAGGTCGTGATCAATGACACAGGCTGCCTCTGATCGAGCAAGCAATTTACTTGCGATCTGCAAGAAATTGGCTATCCTTTGCTCCCGGTTTGTGATGCGGAGCGGCGGATGAACTTTGTTCAGAAAGGCCTGTCCATCGGGGGCGTGCAGGGGTTCAACCGCCGCGTGATCCTGTCGGCGATGCAGGAATTCGGACCTTGTTCCCGCAAGGAAATCAGCGTTGCGACAGGCCTTGACCAGGCGACGGTAACCCGCGCAATTGGTGTCCTCATCGAAGATGGCGTCGTTGAAGAGGTGGGTCTCGTAAAGAGTGGCCGTGGACGCCGCTCGATCAACCTGAATTTTGCATGCAGCGGCCGCTCCATCATCTGCGTTCGCCTCCAGAGGCGCAGCTTTTCGGTCGGGCTCTACAGCCTGTCCGGTGTGACGCTTGACGAAACCGAAGGGCAGATCATGAAGGATCAGGCTCCTTCCCAGACTTTCGACCAGATTGCGGAATGCGTTGACCAGCATACGGACAGGAACCCGCAGATTGACGGGATGGGGGTTGCCGTGCCGGGTCCGTTCCTCGAACGTGACGAACGTGTAATCCTGATGACCGAGAGCCCGGACTGGCAGGCTTTCGATCTCGTTCGCGCGCTTCGCGAGCGTTACGGGACCATTCCGGTCTACTCGATCCATGACGCCAAGGCAGCGGCATTGACCGTCTGGCGGGAGCAGGCAAAGCCGTCGGGTGCAAAGGTGCTCCTCTATATATCGGCCGGCCAGGGCATTGGATCCGCTCTGGTGACGAATGGCGACGTCTATCGCGGCAGTCTCGGCCTGGCCGGAGAGCTTGGCCATACATCCATTGATGTGAACGGACCCCGGTGCAAATGCGGCAATCACGGCTGTCTCGAGCTTTTCACATCGCGGATCGCGCTTCTTCGGGATGTGCGGGAATTCGCGGACGGAAACCCCGAGACCACGCTGACGCCGGAAGCGAATTTCGCCGACGTCGTTGCCGCATATCATGCCGGCGACTCGCTGGCTGTGGCTGAAGTCGAACGCGTCGCGCGCTGTCTCGCACAGGGCATCACAAACTGCATCAATTTCGTGAATCCCGATATGGTCGTGATCGGCGACGAATACGCTGCCTTCGGTCCTCCGTTCAGGGCGGCGATCGCGAAATACGTGAAAGCGTCGCTATTGCCGAGCATCTTCCAGAGCATTCGACTGGAGTTGACGCAGATCGGCGGCGATCTCGTTCTCAAGGGAACATACCTCGACGTGCTGGCGCAGACGTTTCTCACCAATCCCCGCGAAGAGATGGTCCCGATTCAGGCTGCAGGCGCGGGACATTGATCCAAGGAAAAGGAGACTTGTCGTGACGGACTCCGATCCTCGCTCCGATCCCCCGCTCCTGGAGGTCGAAAACGTCTCGAAATCCTTCGGCGGCGTGCAGGCGTTGCGGACAGGCTCGTTCCGGCTGGAAAAGGGTGAGGTGATCGCTGTGGTCGGTGCCAATGGCGCAGGGAAGTCAACGCTGATCAAGACCGTCGCCGGCGTCTATCCGCCGGACTCGGGCGAAATCCGGATCAAGGGTGAGCCCATCGACCTGAGCGACCACAGCGTCAGCCGGATGCGGGAGCGGGGTATCGAGGTTGTCTATCAGGACCTCGCGCTGGTCGCAAATATGTCGGCACCATACAATCTGTTTCTTGGACGTACGCCACGGAAATGGGGCATTTTCGCCGACAACAGATCCATGCGCGCCAAGACGCGAGTGGTACTGGATCAGCTCAATGTCAAGACGGTGCAGGACCTTTCGCGGCCGATTTCGGATCTCTCGGGCGGTCAGCAGCAATCCATCGCCATCGGCCGCGCCATCGCCTGGGGCAAGGAGATCGTAATCCTCGACGAACCCACCGCCGCGCTGGGTCCTAACGAGACGGCCGAGGTCGAACGCATGGTCGAAGAAGTGCGCGACAACCACGGCACGTCCTTCATTCTTATCAGTCACAATCTTGACCAGGTGCAGCGTCTGGCTGACCGGATCATTGTCATCCATCACGGCGTCACGTCGCAGGAATTCGAGCGGGGCAGGGTAACCGCCGATCGCCTCGTCAAGGCGATCACGGTAGGCGAGTAAGGAACGGACACATGACGGACGGGTCCAAGACGATGGCAGGCGGCTTCCTGAGCCCGCGTCAAATGGAAAGGGTTCGCGACTTCGTCCCGTTCATCGCCATCGCCCTGGTGATCCTGCTGTTCTGGTCGATCAGCGGCGACCGGTTCATGTCGATCCGGAACTGGACATTCATTGCCCAGCAGACCCCCGTCTTGATGCTATTGGCCTTTGCCCAGTTGATCGTGGTGACGACCGGGTCCATCGACATCTCGATCGGCTCGAGCCTCGCTTTCAGTGCCTTCATGGGGGCCCTGGGCATGCTTTGGTTCGGCGCCGCCGGACTCGCGCTTGGCATCGCGGCGGGTGCCCTTGTCGGCATGGTCAACGGGCTGGTGATTTCGCTTCTGAAGATCCCGTCATTCGTCACAACGTTGGCCATGCTGATCATCGTACGGGCCTTGGTCATTATCATCTCCGACGGGACATCGATCTACATGACCGACGGCAGCGTCACGGGCGGCACCAATATTTCTTCCGTCGCTGCGCCATGGCTGCTGTCCATGGGCAAGTTCCCGGCGATTTTCATCGTCGCCGCGGTGGTCGCGGCATTCATGTGGGTATTCTACGAGAAAACACTGTTCGGACAGCAACTCAAGGCTGTCGGGGGCAATGAAAAGGTGCTGCGACTGGTGGGCATTAACGTGACCGCCTTCAAGATCAAGGTCTTTGCGGCCGCCGGGGTGATGGTTGGCATTGCGTCCTGTGTCAATCTTGCCCGGGCCGGCGCTGCGACGCCACAAGCCGGCCTGATGATCGAACTTGATGCCATCGCGGCCGTCGCCCTGGGCGGGACGCCCTTGACAGGTGGATACGGAAGTGTCGTCAAGACGATCATTGGTGCGCTGACATTGACTGTTGTACGAAATGGTCTGACCATTGCAGGTGTTCCGCCATCCTGGAGCCAGGTAGCACTCGGTGCGTTGTTGATCGCGGCGATCGCAATCTCACTCAATCGCAGCAAGGTCGACGTCGTAAAGTAGGGACCGGCCCGTGTTCCGCTTGGCCGGCCCCCGGATTCGTGTCGTCTGAACTGGCAAGGTGCCTGCGGCAGGACGGTGAAGCACGCTCCAAACGCGTGGTCAGTCGGCGGATCATCGACGATCCTAGGACCCGCCGGGCGCCTTCTCATGATAAAGAATCCTTCGATGTGAAAACAGGCTCGGAAGCCCCGCGACCTGCGTCAGTCACGGTCTTTCCGCGACGTTCGTGATGCCGGTTTCCTTGCCGGATCACATTGGAAGGCCGGACCGACCCAAACTGGGCAAAGACACCGGACCGGTGGACCCAAACTGACAACAGCGCCGGGGCCCATCGCCGGAAATCGCACAACTTCGTTTCGGTGCCGGACCGGACGGGGCCGATGGACACTGACGACTGCGGGAGGAAGCGATACCCTCGGCGTTCCCGAGTCGTGCCCTCGGCCCCGATTGGCGGATTTGGGGCCGATCGGAAAGATCGGTTCAAAGCCGGAATGGTTCCCGAACGATGGCCGGGCGCCTGCCGTCCGATGCCTCGACGACAATCCGTGTCCCCTGTGCATGGACGCGCTTGGCAAGACTGGCAATGGCGACATTGGTCTCCGGGTCCGACGACCAGGCGGTGGCGGAAACCAGCCGGACCGGGCGATCACATTGTCCCTTCCGCAGACCGGCACCCACCGATGCCGGAGGCGCCGGAGTGCGACGACATCTTCTCCGAATTTCCGACCGATCAAGGTGCCGGCGAGGGAGCCCGGGACAGCAAGCGGAGAGACCTCCGGCACGAAGATCCCGACATCCAGATCGAAACCCGCAGTGAGCCCCATGGCGTCGTAGCGCCGGTCTCCATCGGCGATTCGGACCCGGTAACGGTCGGCGGCGAGGCGAATGAGGACCGGATCGTTCAACTGCCAACCCCGATTGCCGACGACCGGAACGTAGTCGAACTGGTCGTCCCGCATGCGTGAGAGATCGCGGGGCGTCGTCGTTTGCAGGAGCGCGATGGCATCGGGGCTGAGGACCTCCACTTGGCGTACGCAGGAGAATCCCAGGCCTGGATGGCGTTCGAACGTGGCAGCAGTCCTCTTCCGGCGACTGGAAGACTGACGGCATCCGCATGTGATTGGGGACGGAACGGGACGGGACGCCGGCGGCTTCGCCGCGCTGCGAGAAAGGCGTTCTCCGCCATCATGTCGTCGGTGACATCCGGTTCCGGCGTAATTCACGGACGTCGGATCGTGGGCAGGACGCGTGCCGACGATTGCCGACCTGCCAAGTGCGACCACCATGCCGCGGATGGGGAGCCACGGGGAGGGGTCCTTTTGCCGGGATCGGGGAGGAGGAACTTCCGTCGGGCGGACTACCATTGGCGGGATCCCCGTTGGGTTGTTGGGGGGGGGGTCCTGACGGCGCCGGACATTCGCCCGGACGGTGGCACCCTCTCCAAAACGGCCGGGATCGGGTTTTGCCAAAGCACCACGACCGATTGAAGGGTGAAACCAGGGCCGGATTCCCGATACAGTCGATCAATCCCTTGCAACCCGCCGTGCAGGAAGGGTAGTCGGATGGGCCGGCGTCGATGTGTCGTCTCGGGATGGGCCCGGCGGCTGGCGTCTGATCCCGGGCGAAGCATCCGATATCCGGGTTTCTGACGGCAGCTGGTGGGGTCGGCCACTCAAAGTCTGGAGACCATACGGGGCGATGAACAAGATGCGGAGCGCGGCCGCGCTGGCGCCGCTGATCGATGCGATCGGCGAGCACGGCGGCCGCAGTGACCGGCGGCGCCTGAAGAGTGCCGTCGCCCTGTTGCAGGACGCTGCCGGAGTCCCGGTCACCCAGGAATCGGGTGGTGATCGGGATCCGGCAACCAGCTGCGAACCGAGATTCTCGGAGCAGTTGACGGCAGAAATCGCCGCCATGCGATCCGACGGTCTCTTGACCGCTGCATCCGGAGGGCGCTTCCGCGACGGAATCGCCACGACCGATCGCTGCCGGCGGATCCGGTCTCGCTATCCCCGGGCGACAGAACGGATCGGGCCTGCGGTCCGGAGTATCGCGCGCATGATTGCCTGCCTGTCTGTGAAGGAGGCCGAGCGGTTGGCGTTGGCGTGGCCGCCGCTGGCGGCTGACGGAGGGACGGACAGCGAGTCGGACCGCGTCGATCCCCTGACGACCGGGACCCTGGAATTGCGCGTAACGCTAAGGGCGGCACGTGACATCCGCGAACAAGGCCGGAAGTTGCAGACAGCGCTGGCGGCCCGTCGAACGCAGGCCGTCGCGCTGTCCGAACGGCAGGTCTTGTGAGTTCGGGATTGTCATCGAGTTACCGGCGCGTGCCCGCCATCTGGCGCCGCCGGGCGGTGACCACGGGATATGCCGCTGCCGGTGCGGCGATCGCGGCTGTTCTCGACTTTCCGGTTCCCCTGCTTCTTGGGTCTCTCTTCGCCTGCCTTGTCGCGGCGTTGCTGCAGGTCAGGATGGAGAGCTACGGCATCGTCTCGGATCTCTTTCGGACCTATCTTGCCGTGACCGTTGGTGCCTCGGTGACGCCCGCCGTCATCTTGGGCTTGCCGGAGCTGGCGCCCTCGCTGGCGCTCATGGCGATCTATACCGGCCTGATCGCCGCAGTCGGCTATCCGCTGCTCCGTTGCGTTTTCCGTTATGACAGGGCGACGGCCTATTTTTCGGCGATGCCGGGGGGGCTTCAGGAGATGCTCACCTTTGGCGAGGCGGCCGGAGGAAACATGCGGACCCTGTCACTCATTCATGCCACCCGGGTCATGCTCATTGTCTCGGCTGCCCCTTTTTTCCTCCATCTGTTCTGGGGGCTGGACCTGACACGACCACCCGCTGTTGCCGGTCCGCCGATCGATCCCTGGGAGACAGTCATCATGCTTCTGGCGGGGCCGGTCGGTTGGTGGGTCGCCGACCGGATCCGCTTGTTCGGAGCGTCGATCATCGGTCCGCTGTTGCTGACCGCCGGCCTCAGCCTTTCGGGCGTCATCACGGGGCGTCCGCCAGCCGAGATGATTTTGGCCATGCAATTCGTGATCGGTCTCTCCGTCGGCGTCAAATTCGCCGGGGTGACCCTTCGCGAACTGCGAACCGACGTGGCGGCGGGCGCGGCCTACAGCGTGGTCCTGACGGTGATTGGCGGCAGCGCCGTGCTCGTGGTGGTGTCACTGGGTCTGGCCGCGCCCCTCGACGCCCTTCTGGCTTTCCTGCCGGGTGGGCAGGGTGAAATGGTGATTATCGGAATCATTGCGGGAGCGGACCTTGCTTTCGTCATCTCGCACCACCTGATCCGGTACTTTCTCGTGACCCTCACGGCGCCATTGGCTGCCCGGCATGTCCGAAACCCCGAGCCATGACGGGGCCGGGGCCATGGGGCGCATTCCCTTGCACTTTGGATCCCCGGCTGGACCCGGCCGAACGGAGCCCGGGTTCAGGGGACCCGAGCGCGTGGACCCGACGGCCGTCGGCATTCGGAATTTGGAAATACCTCCCGGTTGTGGCAGGCTTCGCCCGGCGTGGGCACCGGATCGCAACCCCGGGTCCCGGCCGCCGGCAGGACGGTAACTGGAAATCGGCAGAAACGCTGACATGACAACGCATCGCAGAATTCGTCCGTTCAATTCCCATGAGACCTATCCCGTACAGAATCTTGACAATGACCTCTGCCAGGCGCATCGCATCTCTGCGACCTGAGCTTTGGAACAATACCTAAACCACAACACGATCCCGCTGCGCTTGACGTGCCGTGTCGGGTACAGTGGGGTCGATGGAACGCATTCGTCGGGTCGTCATCTGTCTGACCGACATTCGCCATCGGGGAGTGGTCGACAGGGAAATCGGGAAGTGGATCCGGTGAGTGCACCCCTGTTCCACAGCCGAGGGCGACATCTGGTGTGCGATGTGGGACGGTTGGGCGCTGATTCGCCTCACGCCGGACGGGACTGTGAAGGAGCGGTTTGAGATGCCCGTGCGCCGGCCATCCAGTGCCACGTTCTGCGGGGAAGGTCTTGATCGTCTGGCAATCACTTCGGCGACAGTCAATTTCACCAGCGCCGATTACGCAAAAAGTCCCAAGGCCGGTGGCCTGTTCGTCATGTCTGCAGGCTGCCGCGGACGGAACCCAAATCTTTTCGCCCTGCGCGAACAGGGCGCTGCGGCGTGATGACCGCAGATCCCGAATGGCGTCTCTCTTGGAATCGTGGTGAAGCGTCTATATTGAAGACTGGCGCCATGCTCGGCCCAGTGCGGTTTGACCTCGGCACCGCCGCACCGGTGCAGCCCTTTGCGGTGGCGCCTTGGTCCAACGACACCGGACCTGAATTCGACGCGCTTCCCGCACTCCTCAAACGGCTGCGCGGAGAATGGGTTTGCGTGCCGTTCGGCATGCCCGATCCGCCAGGCAACCTGCCCTCGGACTGGCTTGAGGGCCCGCCCTCGACCCGCGGCTACGGGCCCCACTTTCATGGGTATTCGTCCAATGCCGTCTGGCGAATGGCGGGCCAAGACGCGGGATTGGTCGAACTTGTGCTTGATTATCCGGAGAACCATCCCGTCCGCCGCGTAACCCGGATTGTGCATGGCATACCCGACGCGCCCAGAATAGAGTTCGAGCTGACGATTGACGTCAGGGGCAAGGTTCAGTTGCCGATTGGCCTGCATCCCACGTTCCGGCTGCCCGATGCTCTTCAATCCGCCAAGCTGAGTTTTGCGGGGCAGCCGGAAGTGCACACCTATCCGGTGCAGGCCGAACCAGGCGTTTCAAGTTTCGAGCCGGGTCGGTGGGCGGTACCTTTCGATGCGGTTCCCCGCATCGAAGGGTCACCCGTCGATCTCGGGCTCCATCCACTCGACTTCCCGACCGAGGAACTCGTATTGGTAACCGGCACGGGTGGTGTCGCCGAACTGTTTGTTCCCGACGAAGGATACACCGTCCGGCTGCAATGGGATCCGGGCGCGTTTCCGGGCTGCATGCTGTGGATCTCCAATCACGGACGCAAGGCATACCCCTGGAACGGGCGGTTCCGGGCGATCGGCGTCGAACCGATCGCCGCGCCGTTCGATCTGGGCACCGACGTAGCGGCGAGCGTATCCAACCCGCTCCGGCGGCGTGGCTTTGCCACGGCGCACGAATTTGACGCCGGCCAAAGCTGGACGACACGCTATGCCATCGAAGTTAGCCGGCACGACGTGGCGAAGGGAGCGAAAATTGCGTGGCGGCCGCGCGCGGAAGGAGGTTCGACGTGACCGCGATAACCTGCGTCGACGATCTCAGGCGGTTGGCCGCGCGGCGGGTCCCCCGGGTGTTCTTCGATTACGTCGACGGCGGCTCGTGGACGGAACAGACCTTACGTGAGAACCGGCAAGACTTCGGGTTGCTGCACCTTCGTCAGCGCGTCGCCGTTGACGTTTCTCGTCGGACGACGGCGTCGACCATGTTGGGCCAACCGGTCGCCATGCCGGTCGCCATCGCCCCCGCCGGTCTGACCGGGATGGTTCATGCCGACGGTGAAATACTGGCCGCGCGCGCGGCACAGAAGTTTGGTGTGCCCTACACGCTGTCCACCGTCGCGATCTGCGGCCTGGAGGATCTCGCGGACAATGTCGAGCAGCCCTTCTGGTTTCAGCTTTACGTCATGCGCGACAGGCAATTCGTCAACGACCTCGTCGACCGGGCGGCGGCGGTGGAGTGCTCGGCGCTGGTGCTCACCCTCGACCTGCCGCTTTCCGGCCATCGGCACAAGGACGCACGAAACGGTCTGTCGTCGCCCCCCCGCCCGACGATCAGGAATCTCGCCGACTTGCTCACCAAACCGCGGTGGTGCGCGCAAATGCTGCTCACGCGTCCTGCCCATTGATCAAATCACCTTTAGACAATGATGTCTGAAGCCGTTATTCCGGCTTCATGACTACGAACACACTGATTCGCCGCGTGCTGTTTTCCGTAAGCGGGTAAACGGCGACGTCTGTTGATTTCGCCTGGTTTCTGGTTTCGTCCTGTCGGCTGCGGCCGATCCTGCGGCCTGACATTCTCCAATTTGCTGCTGCTGCGCCGTTTTTTCCGTTTGACACGATAGGGCGCCGGGGCTATTCCCGGCGAATCAAGACGAATCATCGGGGAGAACGGCCATGGGCGCATGGTTTGGATCGAAAGCGACCTCTGGTCTTTGCCAACCGCTCATCGCGATGTGTCCGCCGCATGTCGCATATATTGAGACACATCTTGGGGGCGGCGCCATCATGAAGCGCAAGCCTCCGGCGCTCAGGAACATCGGCATCGATCTCAACCGCCGGGCCATCGACACCTTCAGCTGCGCCTATCCGGTCGAGCTTCACCATGGTTGCTGCCACGCGTTCCTGTCTGATTTCGACTTCGACGGCCGCGAGCTGGTCTATGCCGACCCGCCCTACGTGCAGTCTGCGCGCAAGTCGCAGCGCCGCTACCGTTACGACTATACGGACGCCGACCATGTGGAGCTTCTCGGCATCCTGAAGTCGCTGCCCTGTTCGGCGATGGTCTCCGGCTATCCGTCCCGGCTCTACGACGAACACCTCTCCGACTGGCATTCGCTGGAGATCCAGGTCAACAACCAGTCCTGCATCGTCACCGAGAAGCTGTGGTTCAACTTCGCGCCCGACCGGGTGCACTGGGCGGCCTTCGCCGGACGGAATTTCACCCACCGTCAGACCGTCAAGCGCAAGGCGGCGAGCTGGGGGCGGCGCTACGCGGCGATGCCCCGGGGCGAGCGCCTGGCGGTGCTGGCGGCGATCATGGCGGAGGAGGCGGAGGAATGAGCGGGATCGACCCTCACGACCCGGATGCGGTCCGCCAGAGGCTCGACGGGCTCCATGCGGAGTTCGCGGGGCTGGGCGGCGGCGGCCTGCTGCGGGGGGCTGTCTCCCTGTTCAGGGAGTTGTTCGGGCTTGCCGGGACGCAGTCGACGATCATTGCCGCGCTACAGGACAAGCTCACCGAGGAAGTGGCGAAGAACAGTGCGCTTCGCGACCAGCTCGCCCGCTACGAGCGCCAGCAGTACGGCCGGCGCTCGGAGAAGCGCCGCAACGCCGACGCCGCCTCCGATGGCGCCGCATCGCCGGATGCCGGGGAGGATGAGCCCGAAGCCGAAAGGAAAGGCGAGGCCGAAAAGAAAGCCGAAAAGAAGCCCCGGGGCGGCGTCAACGGGCGCAAGAAGGATCGTGGCGATGCCGTCAACGGCACCGGGCTGCGCTTCGGCCCCGAGGCGACGGTGATCGACATCGACGTGATGCCGCCGGAGATCGAGGGGCTGGCGGAGGGTGAATACGACATCATCTCCGAGCGGGTGTGCTGCAAGCTGGCATCGGTGCCGATCCGCCACGTGGTGCTGCGTTACCATTACAAGAAGGCGAAGATCAGATCCTCCGGCGCCCTGGTCTGCGCCCCGGCCGTCGAGGGCGTGTTCAAGAGCTCCTGCGCCGATGTGAGCTTTATCGCCGGAATGCTGGTCGACAAGTTCGCCTGGCATCTCCCCCTCTACCGCCAGCACCAGATGCTGGCCGAGAGCGGGATCACCGTCAGCCGCAAGTCCCTGAGTGGCTGGGCCAACCGGGCGATCTCGCTGCTGGAGCCGGTGTTCGAGGCCCAGTGCCGCTCGGTTCTGGAAAGTTCCGTCATCGTCATGGACGAGACGCCGGTGCGGGCCGGGCGCGACCCGGACAGGCCGGGCAAGATGAAACAATGCTACTACTGGCCGGTGCTCGGCGACCGGGACGAAGTGGTGTTCCACTTCGCGCCCTCCCGCGCCCACCACCATGTCGCGCGGTTCCTCGGCGATTTCGAGGGCACGCTGGTCAGCGACGGCTACGGCGCCTACGCGGCTTACGCCGAGGCGCGGGGGGAGGCGGTGAGGCAGCAAAATTGCTGGGCGCATACGAGGCGCAATTTCGAGGAGCAGCTGGACAACCATCCGGTGTTCGCCGGGAAGGCGCTGGATCTGATCGGGGGCATGTACGGGATCGAGAAGGAATTCCGTACCCGGCCGCCGCCTGAACGCCTGGAGGCGCGGCGCACCCGCACCCGCCCGCTGGTCGACGCCTTCTGGCAATGGTGTGAGCGGACGCTCGGGGACCCGGCGCTGACGCCGAAGCACCCGATCCGCCGGGCGGTCACCTACGCCGTCGAACGCCAGCAGGCCCTCGAGGTGTTCCTCGAAGACCCGTTGGTGCCGATCGACTCGAATGGTGTCGAGCGCGCACTGCGCCGCATCAAGCTGGGACAGAAGAACTGGCTTTTTTCCTGGACAGAATCCGGCGCACGGAACGTCGGGATCGTCAACAGCCTCGTCGCCACCTGTTTCCTGCTCGGGATCAGCCCTGCAACCTATCTGGGCGATGTCTTCCAGCGCATCGACACCCATCCGGCCGACCGGGTCCACGAACTGACGCCACGCCTGTGGAAGGACCTCTTCGCCGACACCCCGATGACCGGCAGCATCGACATGACCGTCGTCCGGGCTCACCCGGACGCCAGCCGGGGACCGCCGTAACGCTTGCGACGGCGGCGAACGGTGACGTCGATGCCGTCGATCAGGGCCATCAACTCGGTCGAAGACAATGCAAGCGCCGCATGGCCGGAGGCCGGAGGCGGGGCGAACAGGCCCTGCTCCAGGCGCTTGGACCAGATGAAGAAGCCGCCCCGCTCGAAGCCCAGGACCTTTACGATGGTCCGGCGCCGGTTGACGAACACGTACCAGCGTCCATCGGCCGGATTGCACCCGAGATGGCCCGACACCAGCGCGCACAGCCCGTCGAAACTGCGCCGCATGTCGGCCGGGTCCGTCGACAGCCAGATGCCGCCCCGCGGCCAGCCGCCGAGCATCACGACCGCCGAACCCGCAGGACAACCCCGTCGCCCAGGTCAAGCTCGACGTCCCAGCCCGAGGAAACCGGCGGCGCAAGCTCGACAAAGGATCCCTTCCCGCCCCCAGGGCGGAGACGGCACCGCCAGTTCGAGAAGGTCTTCGAGGACAGCCCACGGGACTCGCAAAACTCCCGTTGCGACAGCCCCGAGCGCTCGAAGTCCGCCATGATGCCGCTCCACTCGTCTGCGCTGCGCACCACCGGCGCACGACGGGAACCAGCCGAACCATTCAAACCTGACATGACAATTTCCTCCGATCATTGATGAATGACCGGAATTATCCCCACCCAACCCTCGCGTGAGCAACCGAATTATCAGACGTCGCCATTTACCCGCTTACTGTTTTCCGACCACGGCCGGGAGGTTCTCGCGGCTCTTCCGCCGCCCGGGAGCTTTCCGGGCAGGACGGCATTCGCGCGGGAGGTCTGCGCCCGGTTCGATTTTGTCGATGCGCTCGGCAATCCGCGCGAATCGAGCTGCATTGCGGCGCTCCGCGACCTGGAAGCGGCGGGGCGCATAAGGCTTCCGCCGGCGGGACCTGGCATGGGTGTTGCACGCCGTCCCCGGGCCCTGCCGGAGCCGGTGCCCGCCGCCTGCGGGGTTCCGGATCGTGTCGATGCGGTTGTCGGCCTTGACGTGCGCCCGGTCGCCGGGCGCGAAGAGGCGCGGCTCCTTTCGAGGCTGCTCCGGGACGAGCATCCGCAGGGCGCGGTCCAGCACGGCGGCCGCCAGCTGCGCTACCTGGTCGGTTCGGACCACGGCTGGCTCGGCGGCTTCGTGTTCGCCAGTCCGGCTTCGACGCTCGGCCCGAGGGACCGTTGGATCGGCTGGGACGCGGACGCCCGGCGGGCGGGTCTCGACCGGGTGGTCGGGATGTCGCGGTTCCTCATACGCGGGGATGTGCGCTGCCGGAACCTGGCCTCGAAGGCGCTGGCCTCTGCCTCCGCCGCCTTGCGGGGGATTTCCACGACCGCTACGGGATCTCGCCGGGACTCTGCGAGACCTTCACCGGGCCGGAATTCGGCGGCGCGAGCCTGGCGGCGGCGGGCTGGACATGGGTCGGGGAGAGCTCGGGGCGCGGGCGCCGCGCGGCTTCCGGCCAGAGGGTGGAGCGCAAGGGGATATGGATGCGCCCGCTCTGCCGGGACTGGCGCGTCGAACTCGGCGCCCCCGGGAGAGGCTGCACACCGCCGCCCCGTCCGCGGTCGGTTCTCGGCCCCGGCGACGGGCTTGACATGGACGTCTGGGCGGAGAATGAGTTCGGTGCGGCCGCGCTCGGCGGGGCGCTGGTCAAGCGGATGGTGAAGAGCGTGAGGATACAGTCGATGGCCCCCTCGAAGACCTTCTTCTCCGCCGCCTGCGGCGACCAGGCGGCGGTGACGGGATACTACAGGATGATCGAGCGCCCCGAGGAGGGGGGCTTCACGCCGGAGGCGATCCTTTCGGCCCACCGGGAGCGGACGCTGAAACGCATGCGCGGGGCGGAGACGGCGCTGCTGATCCAGGACGGGACGGACCTGAACTTCGCCACCCACGGGGGCTGCTCCGGCCTCGGCGTCATCTCCCGCACCAAGGGTGCGGCCGGCACGCTGGGGATCCACATGCACAGCACGTTCGCGGTCAACGGGGACGGGCTGCCGCTCGGGGTTGCGCGGATCGAGTTCGCCTGCCCGGACGGCAAGGCGGACAAGGGCAAGCCGCCGGAGGAACGGAAATCGGCCCGCTGGCTGCGGGGATGGCGGGACGCCTCGGAGCTGGCGGCGGCGGCTCCCGGCACGCGGACGGTCTCGGTGATGGACCGGGAGGGCGACATCGCGGCGCTGTTCGCCGAGCGCCAGGCAGAGGGCGGGGCGGAACTGCTGGTCCGGGCCAAACATGACCGGGCCTTCCCCGACGGGGAGAGCCTGTTCACGCGGATGCGCAACGCGCCGCCGGACGGAGAGCACGAGATCCGGATCGACAGGGCCTCGCCGCGGCGGGCGGCGCGGGGCCAGAAGGGCTTCGCCGGACGGGAGGCCCGAAGGGCGACGGCGCAGCTGCGCTGGCAGGCGCTCGAGGTTCCGGTGCCGCGGGCGGCGCGGGGACGGCTCGGCACGGAGCCGATGCGGCTGACGGCCGTCCACGTCCGCGAGCCCGAGCCGCCCTCCGGCGCCGAGGCGGTGGAATGGCTGCTGCTGACGACCCTTCCCGTCGCGGAGCGGAAGGCGGCGGTGGAGGTTCTCGACCTCTACGCCCTGAGGTGGCGCATCGAGGACTGGCACAGGATCCTGAAGTCCGGGTGCGACGTGGAGAAGACGGCCCACAGCACGGCGGAGCGGATCAAGCGTGCGGTCGCGCTGAACGCGGTGATCGCGTGGCGCCTCTCGGCGCTGACGCTGCTCGGGCGGGCCACGCCGGAGCTGCCGGCCGAAAACCTGTTCGCGAAGTCGGAGATCGCGATGCTGCTGGACTATGCCCACCACATGGGATTCAGCCTGCCCTGCCAGACGAACCCCGGAGAGATGCCCGAACTGGACGCCGTCTCCCTCGGGGAGGCGGTTCTGCTGGTCGCCCGCCTCGGCGGATACCTGAACCGGAAGAATGACGGCCCGCCGGGCCACCAGCTGGTCTGGGAAGGCTACGCCCGCATGTCGTCAGGCGCGCAGACACTGGAGCGGGCGGCCAGGATCGGGGACGACAGCGCCCTGCACAAGCTCATTGCCCAGTTGAAAAATGACTAATGGGCAGCACGCGTCGGCGCCGCTTCGGAACCCTCGTCGGGCATATCGACGGCCTCGACGATCTGGACGAGCTTGCGCGTTGGACCGACAGACAGTTCGATCCGAGCATGGATTGGTCCTGCGTGCGGTTCATTCGCGAGCGCTGGAAGGGCAAGCTGATCGTCAAGGGGATCCTTGACAACGCCGACGCAGAGCGCGCCGTCGAATGCGGTGCCGACGCGATCGTGGTCTCGAATCATGGTGGCCGACAACTCGATGGCGCGATCTCGTCGATCTCGGCTCTGCCAGATGTGGTCGCGGCGGTGGGCGACAGGGTCGAGGTCCAATTCGACGGTGGCATTCAGTCGGGGCAAGACGTCTTCAAGGCCATCGCGTTGGGCGCAAAGGGAACCTATGTCGGACGTTCGATGCTATACGGCCTTGGCGCCCTGGGGGAGCGCGGTGTCGCTCGCGTCCTCGAAATCATCGGCAATGATCTCGACAAGACGATGGGACTTTGCGGAATCAATTCAGTCGACGCCATCGGCCCCGACAGCTTGATTTTCGGTAATCCGTTGTCACGGATGCGGCCGAAACCGAAGGCCTCGCCGGTCGTCGCCACGTAGTTCCGTCCGCCGGTGGACTTTTCGATTCCGGTTAGGAACAGGTCATGAGTCAAGTCGGGATCAGGGACGTTTTCAAGAGCTGCGGATCTGTGCATGTGCTGCACGGTGTGCCGATCGGCATAGCCGACGGCGAGTTCGTCGTGCTCGTCGGACCCTCCGGATGCGTCAAGTCAACCATGCTGCGAATGATCGCGGGGCTGACGGAAATCTCGCGTTGGCGGCGTGGACCGTGCCGCATTAACCAGTTCGCAAGAAATGCAGGTTCGGTCCGATGATGCAAGCAGAACCGATCAGGATTGCTGGTCGCTACACGTTGCAAGAAGGGAATTGACCGCAACCGAATTTACCTGTGGATGCCTTTGCGCCTCTCTTCCGGTGCATCACGTTGGACGACACCATCGACAAGAACAAACGCGATAACGCATGGTTCCGTGCCACGGTTTGACCAGGCATGGTTGGTCCCTCGCTGGATCACCACGTCGCCCGCTTTCAACAGCAGGTCATCCTCCTTGTCGTCCATCATCATCCAGATCTCTCCGGTCAACACGATTGCGTAGTCCAGCGAGTCGGTCCGATGCATGAACGGATGCCGGGCGCCTTCGACGATACTGGCGCTGGCTCCCATCTCTCCAAAGGCCGCCTTGCCGTCGAGCGTTTTCATCACCTCGGGGTCTTCGGGGAGAAACTCGACGCAGCGAAACGTGCTTCCCATGGGCGGCGGATGAAGGACGAAGTCCCCGGTGCAGGTTTCCGCCGGGCCGTCGTATTCGGCGGGGCTGCCGCGTTCGATCCAGAAATTCGTCAACCGGACGCCGGGCCTGCTCGGGCGCTCCAGGAACTGCGTCGCGACCGCGTCGCTGACCACGATGGCCTTGCCACTTTCGTCATGCCCGGTCACGACCCGGCGGAATTCTCGTGCCATCAGAGGACTCCTGTGCGATCAGCCTTTTGACACTGCTCTCACACTGCATTTACGGATCCTGACCGGCTAGACGCCAGGCAAGAGGCCGGTGCGATAAGCGCAGGCGCCAGATCGGTTTTGCGGCGTCTTCAGGCGGCATCTTTTGCGCGCACGGCATCGACGATGGCACGGAATTCGTCATCGATCAGCATGTCGCGCTTTTCGATTCCCTTGGACTTGACCCGGGCCAGGACCTCGCCGGTCTGCGCATCGTCCAGTTCGCCCAGGCCAAGCTCTTCCACCTTGTAGGCGATCGAGGCCTTTCCACTCTTCTTGCCCAGGACGACTTCGCCTGTGCGACCGGTCAGAGCCGGATGGGTGCCGAACATCACCAGGGGGTCGTGCATCACGTACTGGATGCCGATGCCGCTTTCGCGGATGAAATTGCCGTGGCCCAGCACCGGCTTGTTGCGTGCGATGGGAATGTTCGAAGATTCCGACAGCAAATCGCCCAACTCTGGCAGCTTGTCGAGCTTGTAGCCCATCTCGTAGCCATACAGCAGGTCGAGACCGAGAATCAGCTCTTCCAGCGCCGCATTGCCGGTTCGCTCGCCCAGCCCGTTGCCACAGGAATGCACGCATTCGGCACCGGCGGTGACAGCGGCCAGTTCGGTGGCGACGCCCATGCCGAAATCATTGTGGGTGTGGATCTCGATCGGCAATCCCGTCATGCCCTTGACCCATTTGACCATGTATTTGATCGCCTCGGGCGTCGCGCAGCCCATCGTATCAACGACACCGATCGCATCCGGTGGCGACTCGTTCATGATGGCCTTGCAAAGACTGGTCAGGTCTTCGGGGCGCGCCCGCGTCGTGTCATAGGGAAAAAACACCGCATGCAACCCGCATTCCCTGGCATAATTGATCACGTCGCGGCTTTTCTTGAACACGTCTTCCCAGGTCCAGCCGAACTGGGTGACGAGCTTGGGATAGCCGATCGGCACCTCGATGATCACCCCATGCGCGCCGCATTCCAGCGCCATGTCGATATCTGCCTTCATCGCCCGGGCGAAAGTGTAAATCCTGGAGTTGAGCCCAAGCCTGGCGATTTCCCTGATGGCCTCGGCATCTTGCGTCGACACCGCCGGCATGCCCGCTTCGATCCGGTCGACTCCGATTTCGTCCATTTTGCTGGCGATGCGAATCTTGTCGTCGACGGAGAAGACAACACCGGGCGTCTGTTCGCCGTCGCGCAACGTTGCATCATGAATCTCGACCGCTTCTGGCAGGTCCAATTCACTGCGAACTTCGGGAACGAAATTATAGGGACTGACCCACCATTTGCCGTCTTCGAAGTGAGATTCTCGCATCGGTTCCCCCTGGATTTGGAATGCCTGCTTGCGTCACCGCACTATACCCATTTTTCGTCCATTCCTACCAAAAAAACTACTTTTTGCAGCGACGGTTCGGGAGAACCCCGAGGAGTTTTCGTGCGCGGCATCCGGAGCGCCGTTGCCTCTGGAAAGCGCCTCTTGAATTCCTGGGTCAACTTGCGACCGCGGTTGGGCCTCGCCTGCCAGGGCCCGGCCGGGGAATACCCGACGTCTGAAAAAGACGATAATATTGCGTTTTTTCGAATAATGGTGACAAATATCATTTATGGACAAACCAGTAAAAGACACAGGCTCACCGCAATCCTCGACCCAGCGTGCCTATCTCACGCTCAGGAAGGATATCATCACCGGGCGAATTCAACCGGGCGAACGGTTGAAGATCGATGCGCTCAAGGTCACGCTCGACACCGGGGCATCTCCGGTCCGCGAGGCACTCAGCCTCCTGACGTCGAATCAGCTTGTCGAACGTCTGGATCAGCGCGGGTTTCGCGTGACCGCGACCAGCCGGGCGCAGTTTCAGGAGATCTTGAAACTGCGCTGCAATCTCGAAGAACTGGCTCTGCGTGACAGTTTGGTCAATACTGATGCGGCTTGGGAGGATGCGCTCGTCTTGGCGCATCATCGCATGAGCCGGTCCGACCGCAACGATCTCGAGACGTTTGAGCTGCACCACAAGAATTTTCACATGGCGTTACTTTCCGCCTGTGAATCTCCCATCCTGCTGCGATTTTGCAGCCAGCTCCACGATTTGAACGTGCGCTACCGTTACTTGGCAAGCCGGTCGAAATCATATTCGAGCCGTGATGTCGAGGCAGAGCATCTCGCCATATTCGACGCCGCGGTCAACCGGGACGCAACGGCCGCCTGTGCCAGCCTGATAGACCATTACCGCAAAACCGGCGCCTTCCTGGCCGAGCAGATCGACTGACCCGCGTAGCCTGAGAGGTCAGACCTCGGCGACCAGCACGAGATCAAAATCGGCGACGAGGTATGGTTCGGTGACCTTGCCGGACAAGGCGTAACCTTCCGGGAACGTATCCGCCGCGTGCTCGACATAGGTCATCACGAGATCCTCGCGGACGCCGAACACCGTGTCCTCGTCCAGGTAGGGGTCGTCGTCGGGGAAGATTTCCGTGACCAGGGGGCGAAACCCTGGCGCAGTGACAATGTAATGCAAATGCGACGGCCGCCAGGGATGGCGCCCGGTCGCATTGAGGATCCCGCCGACGGGGCCATCGGTGGGCACGGTATAGCTTACCGGTTTCACCGTCGTGAAACCGTAGCGGCCGTCCGGGCCCGTCGTCTGGATGCCATGGAAGGAAAAAGTGTCCTGTTCCTCGTCCTGACTGGAATACAGGCCGTTCGGCGCGGTCTGCCAGATGTCGAGCTTGGCGCCCTCGATCGGGTTGCCGTCCGGATCACTGACCATCCCGCGGGCCAGAAGGATCTCGCCCTCGTAATGGCGCTTCATGTCATGCCCGAACGGGATGTCCGGCGCGCCGGCGATGTGAAACGGGCCGAGGACGCTGGAAGAGGTGCCCTCGGGCACCGAGTTGATCATGTCGACCAGCGACGAGAGTCCCAGGACGTCGCTCAAGAGCACGAATTCGTGCCGCTCGGCATCAGAAATCCGACCAGCCCATTCCATGAACTCAATGCCCTTTTGCCATTCCTCATGGGTCAACTTCACCTCTTTGGCAAAAGCATGCAGGTGTTTGGCGAGGCTCGCCATGACTTCGCGCATACGCGGATCGGTATCCTCGCCGAAATAGCCAAGGAAGACGTCAGTGATGTTGTCTTTGGTGACGGTACGCATGGGGGCATCTCCTGAACACTGGATTCAATCCCTAGATACTACTCTTTCATGACGTCACGAAATCTTCGGCCTCTATGCCAGCGGAAGGGCCGGGCTGCACTGGCGTTTTGGCACATGAAACTGGAGCACACTCTGTCCTTGGGAACCACTAGTTCAGAATTGCGAGGCTGAGTTCGGGAAAACGGATCAGGACGATCAACACGATGAGCATGATGAATGCGAAAGGCAAGGCCCCGAGAAAGACGTCCTTGAGCTTGATGCGATCGTCGTCGAGCGTGGCCTTGATGACGAAACACGAGATGCCGAGCGGTGGTGTGAGCAGGCCGATTTCTGCCCCGACGACGGTGATGATGCCGAACCAGACGAGCGAGAGGCCCATCGGCTCGACGAGCGGCAGGAACAACGGAACCATGATCAGAATGATCGAGGCGGTGTCGAGAAGGGTGCCGAGGAAAATCATCAGCGCAACATAGATCACCATGATCCAGAAGAAACCGAGTTGGGTTTCATTCAGAACATCGCCCAACTCGTTCGGCAGGCCCGCGAGACCGAGCATGCGGGAATAGATCGAGGCGGCGGTGATCAGGAACAGGATCGCGGCGGTGATATGGCCGGTTTCCAGCAGCGCTTCCCAGAACCCCTTGAGAGACATGCGGCGCCGAACCACCGCAATGATCAAGCCAAGGAGCGCACCCGCGGCGCCCGCCTCTACCGGGGTTAACCAGCCCGTGTAAATCCCACCCAGAACGACAAGGATCAGCCCGAAGATGGGAAATGTCCTTTCGACGATCTGGCCCCATGTCAACGGATCAAGGTCTTCGGACGATCGGCCGCCAACGAAATCCGGCGTGAACCGGCCCATCGCAAAAATCAGGCCCACATAGGCGACGGAGAGGAGAATGCCGGGAATGATTCCAGCGAGGAACATCTCGCCCACGGACTGTTCAGCGACGAAACTGTAGATTATCAGCATCGCCGAAGGCGGAATGATCATGCCAAGAACACTCGATCCTGCAACGACGCCGACAGCAAAGCGCGGGTTGTAGTCGTAATGCAGCATCTGCGGGACACTGACCTTGGAGAAAACGGAAGCGGAGGCGATGGACGATCCGGTAACCGCCGCGAAGACAGCATTCGCGCCGACTGTCGCCATGCCGATCCCACCTTTCACCCGGCGGAAACTCGAATTCATGACCTCGTAGATATCCGCGCCTAGTCCGGCCTTGCTGACGACCAGCCCCATGAAGGTAAAAAGCGGAACGGTGGCAAAGGTATATTCCAGCACGGAGTCGCCGATGGCGATCTTCAAGAGGTTCATCGCAAGGGTGAAATTGTCCCGCATCAGCCAGATCGAGACGAAGCTGACGACGCCCAGGGCAATCGGAATATAAAGCCCCAGGTAGACTAGGACGATGATCGCCGCGACCGAGGCGAGGCCGATCTCAATCGGACTCATATGCCGTCTTCCTGGCCTGGTATGTGGGTGACCGTGTCTGGCGACGTACCCAGGACTTTCAGTACAAAGATCAACGCGGCGAGCACGGCACTGGCGAAGATCGTCAGCTTCACGGGCCACCAGGGTGCGGTAAAGACACCGGGCACGCCAAAGAAATCGTTGGTCTCCCACATTTTCAGGAATTCAGGGAAGATCGCGATGGCGACGAGCATCATGAAGATCGCCGAGACGAGATTGATCGCGCGGCGGGTCCATTTCGCGAGGTCCGGATAACGACCGTCGAGGATTACCAGAAAGCCGTCAGACCGCGTAAGGCGATTGACCCGCACCACGTCCGGCAATTGCAGGAAAACGATCAGTACCATCGAGAACTGAACGACTTCGATGGCCCCGTTGAAGGGTGCGTTGAAAAGGTTCCGCGCGCCCATGTCGTAGTTCACGACCATGACCAGGATCAGAACAACGAGCGTACCGACGGCGTTGGCGGTGATCGCCACGCCGTCGGTGATTTTCGTCAAGGCGGCCAGCACCTGTTTCATCGCGCCGCCCGCCCGAGTGTCAGTTGGTCATTGCGGCCGACGACCAGTCACGCGCACCTTCGTAGCCAGCCTCTTTCAGCTTGGCAAGATAGGCGTTCAGCATCTCGGAGCCAGGCTCGCCCTTGGCGTCGAGATTGGCCGCCCATTCGCCCGCAATATCCGGAATCGCTTTCGCCCATGCCGCGCGTTCGGCGGGGTCGATCTCGACGATGGTACCGCCTCCCGCAACATAGGCCTGTCGGCTTTCTTCGGCGCGGTCCATGGCGATACCGGCAACGTGGTCGCGATAGAGAACGGCAACCTCTTTCAAGACGTCCTGAACCTCACCCGGCAGGCTGTCCCAATAGGCCTTGTTCACGGTGACGGTCTTTGAATTCACCGCGCCAAGATCGACGCGCAACATGTAGGGCGCCACCTCGGCGATCTTGAAGGTCTTGGCGGCCTCGGGCCAAAGCATGGCGTGATCCACCAACCCGGTCTGCAGCATGTTGTAGAAATCGGTCAGACCGCCACGCACACCGGCAGCATCCTTGATCCCCTCGAGATAGCGCAGGTTCATGCCTGCGCCGGCGACCTTTCCGCCTTCAAGGTCCGAAAGCGAGTTGATCGGCTCTTTCGAGAAGAGCTGATAGGTGTCGAGCACGACGCCGGTAGCCAGGTAAACCTGATTCTGGGCGGCGAACTCGTTCTGCATCGTCGGGAACTCCTTGGCGATCTCGTCCACCGCCTTTGCCACCGCACGCGCATCCGCCGCCACGAAAGGCGTCACGGCAGAGATCGCCTGGCTCGGCAGTTTCGAGTTGTGGAAGATCGTCGTGACAATACCGATGTCACCCAGGCCCAACTCGATGCCCTCCAAAACGCCCTTGGGCTTGACGATCGAGCCGCCGTAGCTTTCTTGCCATTCCATGACGTAGTTGCCGCTTTCGGCCAGGCGCTTGTCAACCTCGGGAATGAAGAAGTTGGTGAATTCCTTCACCCAGAGAGCGCGCGCCGGATAGCCATCGATGACCACCGACTTGATCGTCTCCGCCGCCATTGCGGGCACCGCGACGATGGCCAGAGTCACCGTCAATGCAACGTGCCGTGCCAACCTTGCTATCATGTGTATTCCTCCCTTTCTGCGGCGCTAGTCAGCCTTGCGCCATGTTACGGTCAGGTCAGTGCCTGCCTGTTCGTAGAGTTTCGATATGGGACAGTATTTCCCGGTTTCCGCCGCAACCCGATCGATCCCGGCCTGGCTGGCCGGACCATGCGCGGTGACGGTGAGGCGGATGGCAGTGAAGGGCACGTCGACTTCTTCCATCAACAGTACCCCGCGGCGGTCGAAATCGACCTCCATTTCAAAACTCAGCTGCCCGATGTCCACGCCGAGTTTTCTGGCACACTTGTTGCCGATCACGTTGGTGCACCCGATCAACGCCGAATAGGCAGTTGCAGTCGGTGACGGCCCCTCGTTCGTGCCGCCACGGGCGGCCGGCTCGTCGATAATCGTGGTCAGCCCGTCGACGTCGACCTCGCTGCGCGCGTGGCTCGTGCCGCGTCCGGCCAGCTTGATCGTCATGTGGGATTTCTGTCGGATGGCCATTCTTTCCTCACGCGAACGAACATACGTCGTCGAACGGGAACCGCGGCAGTTTCTGGAACAGCGCAGTTTCGTCTGCGTAGCCGAGGTTGATCAGAAAATTGGATTTGAGCGTTGTGCCGACGAAAAACTCCTGGTCGACCGACGCGTTGTCAAAACCGGACATTGCGCCCACATCCAGACCCATGGCCCGCGCCGCAATCATGAAGTAGGCGCCTTGAAGTGTGCCGTTTCGAAACGCTGTCGCCTCGATATGCGCTGTCTTGCCCTCGAACATGGGACGGCGATCCTCTTGCGGGAAGAGAAAGGGCAGACGCGTCCAGAACGCGAGATCAAACGCGACGATCACCGTCACCGGCGCGGTGCGCATCTTGTCGATGTTCTTGGCCTTGAGCGATTTGGCCAGCCGATCCTTTCCAGCCGGCGACGTTACGAAAACAAACCGCGCCGGACAAGAATTCATGCTGGTCGGCCCGGACGCTGTGATCTCGTAGATCGCCCGAAGTATCTCCTTCGGAACGGGACGGTCGGACCAGGCGTAATGGCTGCGTGCGCCACGCAGGATAAGGTCAATGGAATCATCATCGAGCGCAGCCTTGCGGAGCCGAAGCGCACGGACCGCCGCCTGGGCCCCGCGCCGCATCGTTTCAAGCTGTTCCGGCGCGACCGACATCAGCGCTCCTGCTCGCATGAAGCGGACAGATCACGCCCGGTTCCCGGAATGACGCATGCATTTGATATCCACACCAATGACATCCCCTAGAGAATCGTTTCCATGCTTCGCTTTTTGCCCACGTTTATTCATCTTGTCAAATAAAATCGATATTTTATGCTTGCTGCAGCATTCGGGATGCGCTGATGGTTGACCAGTATGACTTCAGAGTGATCGCCAATGACTGCGGCGCCTTGGCGCTGGAGCTTTATGCTCTTGAATCCACACCGGAAAAATCGCCCGAGGACGCAAAAAAACCTGCCGGTGCACCTGGATTACCAGCGAGATCCCGAAGAGCGCGGATCACTGGTTCCTGCGGGTCCACGTTCGGATGCCACCCGCCCTTCGATTGTATGTGCCGGGCTGATCACCTACCGTGCCGGCTTGATGACAGAGGTCAGGAAATTGGCTGATGCTGACCCGACTCACCATTCCGGCGCGCGGCAACTCGTTACGCAAGTGGCAGATCAACGAGGGCAATACCTCGTTGAACGTTGGCCGGTCCACGGCCAGGGTCTGGCTTGACCGAGACGTTACGGAATGACGGCCAACAAGACTCTGGGCGATCTTCTGACGACGCTGTTCAACCGGCGGGCCTTTGGCCGGAAGACCAGGGACCGGCGCGAGTTCAGGGAGATCTGCCTCGACCTCCTGTCCGAGACTGCAGAGACGTCGGAGCAGCAGTTGGCTGCCACCATCCTGAATCGATACCGCATGTTTGATGCCGATCAAAAGGCTGATTTCTTCGAATTCCTGAATGACGGGCTGGACGTGAACGCAACCGACATAAAGGCGTTAGCGGAGAGCTACGACGTGCGTCCGTCACCGGAAAACTTCAAGGCGCTCTCGCGGGCTTGCGAACCGCAAAGACAGGGCTTGTTTCGCCAATTGAACGAGGTACCGGGCGCCACAACTGAAATCGTGAAAATGCGCAAGGACCTGCTGGTCTTGCTGAAGGAGCGGCCCGAACTCGCCAGGACAGACCATGACCTCCTTCACCTGCTTCGCAGTTGGTTCAACCGCGGATTCCTGGTTATCCGACAGATCAACTGGGATAGCCCGGCATCGATACTGGAAAAAATCATCGCCTACGAGGCAGTGCATGAAATTGGCACGTGGGACGACTTGCGCCGCCGTCTACAGCCGACGGACCGGCGCTGTTTTGCCTTCTTCCATCCCGCGATGCCGGATGAACCGCTAATATTCGTCGAAGTCGCCTTGACTCGCGGGATTCCCGGTTCAATTCAATCCGTCCTGTCCGAAGAGCGCGAGGCAATCGGCGAGGAGGAAGCCGACACGGCCGTGTTCTATTCGATCTCGAACTGCCAAAAGGGGCTGGCGGGCGTTTCTTTCGGCAATTCGCTGATCAAACAGGTCGCCCGCGACCTGTCGCACGAATTGCCGAACATCATGACATTCGTGACGCTGTCGCCGATCCCCGGACTCATGCGCTGGATCCGCAATAAGGGCATCACTGGCGAGAGCGACGATCCGCAACACATGGAGCGTCTCGCCGCGAAGTACCTGCTGGAGGCCAAGGCGCCCGACGGCCTTCCTCTTGACCCGGTCGCCCGCTTTCATCTTGGGAATGGCGCATTGGTGCACGCGATCCATTCCGGTGCAGATCTTTCGGAAACGGGCATCGCCAACTCGTCCGGCGTGATGGTGAACTACTTGTACGATTTGTCGCGGATCACTCAAAACACGATCCAGTATTCCAGCAAGCGAAAGGTCACGGCGGCATCCTCCGTGAGAAACCTGGCAAAACGCGCAGCGGCGGCCTCATAGGGCTTGGCAAATCCCGCGCAGCGGACTCTCGGTGCACGCGGTCCGCCCGTAACTCTTGGCATGATTTCGGTATCCGGCACGGACGCCCCGAAGTTGCATGAATGACCGTCTGGGAGAACGGAACCAGGATCACCCGCCATTCGACCTCACGGCGTGGCACCGAAAGAACGAATGAAGTCGGCGTAATGGCTCAGGGCCTGGCGCAGCGGCATCGGCTCCCAACCGGTCTCGCCCCGCAAGCGCGAGATGTCGTAGGTTCCCCACCGCCCGCCTTTGAAGCGAGGATCGGCAAAGATGTCACACGCGGCGGGCGACGCGATTTCCCACTTCAGGCCCGGTTCGATCTCCCGGCACATCTCCAGCAACTGGCCGAGCGTCACCGCCTCGCCCTGAGCGACGTTGTAGATTGGGTGATCGAAGCCGCCCTCCTTCTCCAGAAGCGCCATCATCGCCCTGGCCACGTCCTGGGCGTGGATATGGTCGCCGACGCCTTCGGTGTCATTGATGCGGATCACCTCGCCCGCCATCGCCCGGTGCAGCGCGACCTTGGGCGGGCAGTCATAGGCGCGCGAGGGCCGCCAGCGATCCATCGGCCCGTAGACGCCGGAGAGCCGGCAGGAACAGACATCGAAGCCGAAACTCTTGCCATAGTGGCGCACGATCATCTCGCTGGAATACTTCGAGATACCGTAGAATTCCGGCGGATCGACCCACCCGTCCTCAGGCATCGGCCCGGGCGGTTCGGGCCCGAAATCGTTGTAGACCCCGCCGGAGCTGAGATTGACGAAGGCCTTGAGGCCCCGCAGGGTGCGCGCCAGTTCCAGAACCCGCACCGTGCCCATGATGTTGACCTCCAGAACCTTGTCGGGGACGTCGGTCTCCGGGTTGGCAATGGCCGCGCCCTCCGGCGTTTCCGGGGCGAACAGGGTGACCGTGGCGGCGTGCAGGATGCGGTCGGGCGCATGCTCGGCGCCGATGCGGGCGAGCAGCTCCGCATCGAGGACGCTGCCACGGATATAGGTCAGCCGGTCCGCCACCGGTGCCCAAAACCGGTCGAGCGCGTCATCCTTCGGCCCGGCATCGAGCACCGCGACATGCTCCCCGCCGTGGCGTTTCAGCCACATCAGCGCCAGGTTCGACATCACGAAACCGCCGCCGCCGGTGATCAGGAGTGTCATTGCGTCCCCTTCAGCTAGCCGACCAGCCGCCGTCGCACATCAGGTTGACGCCGGAGATGAAGCGGCACTCGTCCGAGGCCAGGAACAACGTGGCATAGGCAACGTCCATGGGCTCGCCCAAGCGCGGATAGGGCGTGCGCGCGCGGGCGGCCTCCAGCCCCTTGGGGTCCATGCTGACCCCCGGCTTGCCGGTGACGATCCGGCCCGGCGCCACCGCGTTGCAGATGATGTGCTGACGGCCGTAATCGGTGGCGATCTGGCGGGTCAAATAGACCGAAGCTGCCTTGCCGGTGCCGTAGGCGATGTCATTCGGGGCGCCGATCATGCCGTGCTGCGAGGTGATGTTGACAATGCGCCCCCGCGCCTCGGCCTCGACGCTCTGGGTCAGCATCTGCTCGACCGCGCGCTTGGAGCACATGAAATAGCCGTCGGCATTGACCGCCATCACCTCGCGCCATTGCTCAGGCGTGGTTTCGGTCAAGGGCGTGGTGGTCCAGTGCGCGGCGTTGTTGACCAAGATGTCCAGCCGGCCCCATTCCGCCACCACGCGCCCGACCATCGCGTCGATATCGGCCCAGTTCGAGATATCGCATTGCACGCGCATTGCGGTGCCGCCGCGGGCGGCGACCTCCTCTTCTGTCGGGGCGCCGCCCTCCTTGGGATCGGTGAGGATATCGGCGACGCAGACCTTCGCGCCCTCCCCGGCGAAGAGAAGCGCGATGGCGCGGCCGATGCCCGATGCCGCGCCGGTGACGATCGCGGTCTTGCCGCTCAGACGCTGTGCCATTCGGCCTCCTTCCTCCCTACCTGCTCACCCTAGACGGCGCTGGCCCGCCGGACCGCCCCGATCCGCGCGGCAACCGCCCGACTGCGACATGGCCCTGGCCACCCGGCGCGCCTCCGACGGCGGTGCGTCGTAGATCTCGCGATAGCGGCGGGCGAAATGCGAGGTGTTGCGGAACCCGCAGCGCAACGCCACCTCGATCACCGGGATGTCTGATTGCGACAACAGCCCCTTGGCCTCCTTCAGGCGCAGGCGCATGTAGTATTTTGACGGCGAGACATTGAAATTGCGCGCGAACAATCGTTCCAGGTGGCGCATGGAGGTGCCGAGCCGGGCCGAGATCTCGGACATTTTCACCGGTTCCTCGAGATTGCGCTCCATCAATTCGATTGCCTGCAACAGAACGTTGTTCGAGGCTCCGGTCCGATGGCGCAGGTCGATCCGGGCCGGCGCGCCGCCATGGCGGATGGACTGGTAGATCAGCGCATCGGCCACCTGGCGGGCGACGGCGCGGCTGCGGAAGGTCTCGATCAGGTGCACCATCATGTCCAGCGTCGAGACACCGCCGGCGCAGGTGATGATGCGGCCGTCGATAACGAAAATGTTGTCGGAAACGGTGACATCGGCAAAGGCCTCGGCCAGGGCGTGGCTGCTTTCCCAATGCACCGAGGCGGTGCGTCCATGCAGGAGCCCGGCGCGCGCCAGCACGAAGGCCCCGCCCGAGATCGCGCCGACCTGCCCGCCGCGGCGATGGCAGTTGCGTATCCAGTTCAGCACCGCGGAGTCGGTGATTTGGCCGGAATTCAGCCCGGTGCAGACCAGCACGATATCAGCTGGCGGGCAGGTCCTGACCGAGTGTTCGACATTGGCCGGCTGTTCCGAGGAGGAGGCACGCGGCTGCCCGTCGGCCGACACGATCCAGTGATGGAACACGCGCTGGTTCTCGACCCAGTTGGCCAGGCGCAGGGCCTCCAGGACCATCGACAGCGGCGCCAGCGGGAATTCATGCTCCACGAACAATGCGACGGAGATGAGCGCATCCGGCGTGTCGCTGGAGGCGGCGCCATCACGGCGGGTGGCGGTGTCCGGCTTCGACATATCAGTACCCCCGTGCCGGGTCGACCCGGTTCAGCGGCGCCGCGCCGCGCGCCAGACGACCGAGATTGTCGGCGAAGACCCGTGCCGCGGCGGCCTCCCACCCGTCAAACAGCGCGGCCGAATGTGGCGTAACGGTCATGCCCGGCGCGTGCCAGAGCGGGTCGTCGGGGGGCAGCGGTTCGGTGGCAAAGACGTCAAACACCGCGCCGCGCAGGTTGCCGTCGCGCAAGCGAGCCAGCAGCGCGCCCTCGTCGACAATCCCGCCGCGGGCCAGGTTGACCACCCCGGCGCCCGCGGGCAGCGCGGCGAGGATGTGCGCCGACACCAACCCCCGCGTCGCCTCGGTCAGCGGGATGGCGATCACCAGGTGATGGGCCGAAGCCGCTACGGCAGCCAAGCCGTCGACCGGCTGCACCCGGGCGAAATCCGGATGCGCGCGCCCGGAGCGGCTGATCCCGGTGGTCTGTAGCCCGGCCGCCGTCAGTCTGCGCGCGATCGCCGCGCCGATCGGCCCGGTTCCGAGGATTACCGCGTGCTGGCCCTCGGCGCTTCGGAGCATCCGCCCGGTCCAGTCCCGCCGCGCCTGTTGCGCGTGAAAATGCGCCAGGTCCAGGTTGATGGCGTAGATCGCGGCCAGCGCGTAATCGGCCATCACCGGCGCCTGGAAACCGGCGGAATTGCAGACCAGCTGGCGGTCGGGATCGAAGGGCAACAGGTGGTCGAACCCGGTCCCCGCCACATGCAGATAGGCAGGCGCATGTGGTCCCTCGACCAGCGGTGCGCGCGGGTAGCCGCGGCCGAAACGGTAGGAAAGGCAAAGCTCCGGCCGGGTCATTTGCAGAAGCTCCGCGACCCCGTCATAGCTGTCATGGCAGATCAGATCGGCCCCTGGCAGGGCCGTGGCCAGCACGCCTTCTGCCGGCCCGGGGTCGCTGGCATGGATCAGCACGCGCAGCCCCACGCCCCCGGCCGCCAGACCGGTGCGCAGTCGTTCGATGTCAGCGTCCTGTTCCGGCACCCCCGGTTGTCCCCGAATGCTCTAGCGTTATGTCAGTCCGACACGAGGAGGGCAGATCTGTCAAGCGGCTTTGCGTTTTAGCCGTCTGGCGGAAAACGCGCGATCCAGTGCCGCGCGATATCGGCGCGGCGCGGGATCCAGACCCGGTCATGGGCCAGCACATGGTCGAGGAACCGCTCCAGCCCTGCCGCCCGCCCCGGACGACCGGCGATCCTGGGATGCAGCGACACCGTCATCATCCGCGGTGCGACCGCGCCCTCGCGCCAGAGCACATCGAACGTGTCGATCAGGTAGCGTTCCCAGGCCTCGCCATTGGGGAACCCGTTGGTGTGGACAAGTTTCGAATCGTTGGTATCGAACTGGTGCGGGATCACCAGATGCGAGCGCCCATGGCAGCGGTCCCAATAGGGCAGGTCGTCCGCATAGCTGTCGCTATCGTAGAGGAACCCGCCTTCCTCGATGACCAAGCGGCGGGTGTTGGGGCTCGGCCGTCCGGTATACCAACCAAGCGGACGCTGGCCGCAGAGCCCGGTGATGACCTCCACCGCGCGGTCGATATGGGCGCGCTCCTCGGCCTCGGGCATCTGCGAATAATCGAACCAGCGATGGCCGTGGGACAGCACTTCGAACCCGGCCGTCATCGCCGACTCGGCGACCGCCGGGTTGCGTTCCAGGGCCATCGTCACCGCATAGACCGTCGCGGCGAGGCCGCGGTCCACCAATATGCGGTGCAGCCGCCAATAGCCGGCGCGGCTGCCATATTCATAGATGCTCTCGGAATTCGGATCGCGCCCTCCGATTACCGGTTCCATCCCCGCCACCTCGGCCAGCGCCGCTTCGGAGCGGTCGTCACCATGCAGAATACAAGTCTCCGATCCCTCCTCATAGGCAATGGCGATGGACAGGCAGACCCGCGCCTCGCAGGGCCAGGCCGCGTGTGGCGGGGTGGGGCCGTAACCGATCAGGTCGCGCGGATAGGAGGTGTCGGACATGGGTACGCTCCGGAATTGTAACTTGCTCGGACGGTGCCGCTCCGCAGGGGGCAAGTCCGCTCCGAATGCGACATCGGGGTCGATTGCCGACGGATCTGGGTTGGTGGCGACCGTGTTTGTGCTTGCGTCCCCCCGCTTCGGTGTCCGACATTGACCGGACCCCGGGGGAAGACGCATGACCACTGATCCTGTACTGGAGGTCACCGACCTATCGATCAACTTCAGCACCCACGCGGTGGACATCCCCGCCGTGGCCGGATTCGACTGCCGGGTGATGGCGGGCGAGACGGTGGGCCTGGTGGGCGAATCCGGCAGCGGCAAATCCACCGTCGCCTTCGCCATCATGCGCTATCTCGGCGGCAACGGCCAAATCACCGACGGCTCGATCCGCTTCATGGGCCAGGACCTTGCGACACTGCCCCGCACCGAGCTGCGACGGATCTGGGGCCGCGACATCTCCATGGTCTACCAAGAGCCGTCCTCGTCGCTGAACCCCTCGATGCTGATCGGGCGGCAACTGGCCGAGCCGCTGGTCGTGGTCGACGGCGAAGACCGGGTCGCGGCCGAGGCGCGGGCGCGCGAGATGCTGGAGGCGGTGCGCCTGCCCGATCCCGACCGCATCATGATGAGCTACCCGCACCAGATCTCGGGAGGGCAGCAGCAGCGCGTGGTGATCGCCATGGCGCTGTTGCGGCGGCCGAAGCTACTGCTGATGGACGAGCCGACCACCGCACTTGACGTAACCGTCGAGGCAGGCATCGTCGAGCTTGTCCGCGCGCTGTCGGCCAAGTTCGGCGTCTCGGTCCTTTTCATCAGCCACAATCTGGGCCTGGTGCGGGCGGCCTGTGACCGAGTGGTGGTGATGTATTCCGGCGAGGCGGTGGAAAGCGGCCCGGTCGACCGCGTGTTCGAGGCGCCGCGTCACCCCTATACCCAGGGCCTTCTGGATGCGTTGCCGGTGCCCGATGCCGACAAGTCGGAACGTGCGCTGCGAACCATCCCTGGGCAGTTGCCCTTGCCTTTCGACCGGCCGCAGGGCTGCAATTTCGGCCCGCGCTGCGCGCTATTCCAGAAAGGCCTGTGCAATGCCGGGCCGGTCGCCATGCAGGCGGTCGGGGGCGCAGATACGCATCTTTCGCGCTGCCTCAAGATCGAGGCGCTCGACGCCCGGCGCGAGAACGTCCATGCCGCCGTCCCGCAGGACGCCTCCCTCGGGCCGGAGATCATGCGAATCGAGGGGTTGCAGAAGCACTATGCCCGCTCCGGCGGGATCTTCGCCGCCCGGCGCGCCGTGGTGAAAGCGAACGAGAATGTCAGTTTCGAGGCCCATGAGGGCCAGACCGTGGCGCTGGTCGGAGAATCCGGCTGCGGGAAGTCGACGCTGGCCAAGGTTCTGACCGGGCTGGAGATCGCCACGAACGGCAGCATTCATTTCGCCGGAACCGACATTGCCGGCACCGAGGTGCGGCGGCGCGATCCCGATATCGTCCGATCGATCCAGATGGTGTTCCAGAACCCGTTCGACACGCTGAACCCGAAGTGGCGCGTGGGCAGGCAGGTGGAGCGCGTGGTGAAACGCTTCGGCGTCGCCGGCAATGCACGGGAACGCCGCGCCGCGGTCGCGGAGTTGTTCGACCGGGTGCGCCTGCCACGGGACTTCGCGACGCGCCGACCGCGGCAGCTTTCCGGCGGGCAGAAGCAGCGGGTGGCCATCGCGCGGGCCTTTGCCGGCAATCCAAAATTCGTGGTCGCCGACGAACCGCTCTCGGCGCTTGATGCCTCGGTCCAGGCGGCGGTGGCCGAGTTGCTGACCGAGATCCAGGCCGAAAGCGGTACCGCGATGCTGTTCATCAGCCATGACCTGAGCATCGTGCACCATCTCGCTGACTGGGTCGTGGTGATGTATCTGGGCCATGTGGTGGAACAGGGGCGTACGGTCGATGTCTTCGCACCGCCCTATCATCCCTATACCGAAGCGCTTCTGTCCGCCGTGCCGATCGCCGACAACCGGTTCGGGAAGCGCCGCATCGTGCTGTCGGGCGACATTCCCTCGGCCGAGCGGCCGCCGTCGGGCTGCCCGTTCCAGACTCGCTGCCCGCGCAAGGCCGAGGCGCAGGCCTCCGCCGGCCACCCGATCTGCGAAACCGAGATGCCGCCGACCCGCCGCCGGGGCGGCGGGCACCAGCTGAAATGCCACTTGCCCAATGCGGTGCTGGACGCGATGCCGCCGGTGATCGCGCCGCGGGAGGTTCAGGCGACAGAAGGCGAGTGACGCGCTCAGCCGAGGCTGAGGCCGCCGTCGATGACCAGGTCGATGCCGGTGTCGAAGGCGGCGCGGTCGGAGGCGAGATAGGGCGCTGCCACGGCGATCTCCGCCCGGTCCAGCCCGGCGACCGCGGTGCCTTCTGCCATGAAGCGTTCGGCGATGGCCCGGCCGATGCCGCGCACGGCACCGGTGACGATCGCCCACGACCCCAACAGCGCGCCCGTCTTCTCAGGGTACGGTGCGAGCCAGGTAGCGGCCATGATCGGCCTGGCCCAGATAGGCCTCGCCATCGACGATCCGGCGCCCGCGGCTGAATACCATGTCGATCCGGCCCAGACAGTCCCATCCGTCCCAGACCGAGTAATCGGTGTTGGAATGCAGTTTTTCGGTGGCGTAGGTCACCTGCGTCGCGGGGTCGAAGATCACGATGTCTGCATCGCATCCCGGCAAGAGCCGCCCCTTCCGCGGCAGATCGAACAGGTCGGCGGGCGCGGTGCAGCAGACCTCCACCCAACGCTCCAGGCTGAGCCGGTCCTGCGCCACGCCCACGGAGTGGATCAGCGGAAAACGGGTCTCCACATTGCCCGGCGGCAGCACCGGCATCAGCAGGCGGCCTCGAGCGTCACGCGGCGTGTCCGGCCCCTCGGGGCCGGCCTCGAGATCGACGCCGAAGCCGGCGGCGATCTCGCGCGCGGCGTCTTCGGGCACCATGCGCACGGCGGCATGATCGGTCGAGACGATGTCAAGATCGCCAAGACGCAGCCCGCGCCAGAGCGCGGCCTGGTGTTCCGGCTCCCGCACCGGCGGGGTCAGGAGGAAGGGCAGCGCGGCGACCTGGTGGCCCTCGTAGACCGAGGCGTCATGGGTCAGCCAAGCTAACCCTGCCTCGCCGAAGGCCGCCACGCCGCGCTCCTTCGCCCGTCGGATCGCGGAGACGCCCTCCGCACAGGTTTGGTGGAACAGGAGGATGCGACTGCCGGCGGCCTCGGCCATACCGAGGGCAAGCTCGCAGGCGGCGCCTTCGGTGGCCGCGGGATAGGCGGTGGGGAAACGGCGCATTTCGCGGTCCCCGGCCTCGGCCTTGCGCTGCCTCAGCGCCTTGATCGTGCCCATGTTCTCGGCATGGACGATGTTCAAACCGCCATAGGCGGCGACCTCGATCATGCCGCGCAGGAGCATCTCGTCGGGCACCGCCCATCCCGGGATCGCCATGAACCACTTGAAGCTCGGGATGCCGCGGCCGACGATCTCGGGGATCTCGGCCAGCCGCGCGGGATCAGAGGAGCGGATGTTCATGTGAAAAGCGAAATCGACCGCGCACTGACCCTCGGCCAAGGCCATGCGGGTGTCGAATTCCTCGGCCAGGGTCCTGTCGGGCTCGGCCTGGATCTGGTCGATGATCGTGGTGGTGCCGCCGAAAGCCGCGGCGATGGATCCTGTGGCGAAGGTGTCGTCGTAGCAGAAACTGTCGCGCTCGGTGCGCATGTGGACATGGCCGTCCACGGCGCCGGGCAGAACCAGCCGGTCTGCGGCATCGACCCACTCCCGCCCCTCCAGCCCGTGGCCGAGCGCGACGATGCGCCCGTCCTGCACCGCGACATCGCCATCGAAGCAGCCGGCGCCGGTCGCGACGCGTCCGCCGGAAATCACCAGATCATGAGCCATCGCCACCTCCCCCGAACGCCGAAACGCTACACCCGCAGCCGCGCCGTTGCCTTCCGTTTGCGACAGATTCGTGCGGAGACCGGTCGGGTTTGGCGCACGCGGGCGCAGCTTTCGTTCTAGGCTTTTCGGCAGAGGATCGGGTATGGATATCGGCCATGAACATTGTCCCGGTGATCAACCTGTCGGCGTTTCTGGACGGCAGCGCCGCTGCCCGCCGCGAGGTCGCCGAATTGACCGGCCGCACCTGCCGCGAGATCGGCTTTCTCTGCGTCGCCGGCCACCGGGTGCCGCAGGTGTTGAGCGAGTGTCTCTATGCCCTATCAAAGGATTTCTTCCGGCGCGAGTCGGCGAAAGAGATGCACGCGGCGCAGCCCGCTTCCGACATCATCCGCGGCTATATCGGCCAGGGCAAGGCGGCGCTGGCCACCACGCTCGGCGAGACCACGCCGCCCGATCTGAAAGAGACCTACTTGATAGGGCCCGAAGCGCCGCCCGACGCCGGGCCCTATTACGCCGCCCCCGGCAGCCACAACCATTTCGCGCCCAACCTCTGGCCCGAGGCACCCGAGGGCTGGCGCGACGCCTACCTGGAGTATTGGGATGAGATGGGGCGGCTTTCGGCCGAAATGATGCGTCTCTTTGCCTGCGCGCTCGGGCTTGACGAGGAGCATTTCGCCGACAGCATCGACCGGCATGTCTCGGTCCTCAGCGCGATGTACTACCCCGGCCAGGAGGTGCCGCCGGAGACGGACCAGCTGCGCGCCGGCGCCCATACCGATTTCGGTACCATGACAATTCTGAAACCCGACGGCGCTCCGGGCGGGTTGCAGGTGCGCACGGCCCAGGGCGACTGGGCCCCGGTTGAGGCACTGCCGGGCACCTTCATCCTCAATATCGCGGACATGATGGCGCGCTGGACGAATGACCGATGGGTGTCTACGCTGCACCGGGTGGTCAACCCGCCACCGGACCTGGCGGTCGGTTCTGAACGATTGTCGATCGGCTTCTTCCACCAGCCGAACTACGATGCGGTGGTCGAATGCCTGCTCTCGTGCCGCCGGGACGACGCGGCGCCGAAATACCCGCCGGTGGTGGCCGGTGACTATCTGCACGCGCAGTTCTCGTCGCAGGTTGTGAGTGAATAGGGCCAGAGGCAAGGAGACCGGCGGCGATATGCAGAACTTCCTCATCCGCCGCCTCGGAATGCTGGTCGGCACCATGCTGGCGGTGTCGCTCCTGACCTTTCTGCTTCTGGAGGTCAACGGCGATGCGGTCGTCGTGAAGGTGATCGGGCCCTATTCGACCCAGGAACAGCGCGAGATCTGGCTGGAGGCGAACGGCTACAACGAACCGGCCGCACTGCGTTATGTCACTTGGCTGGGGGACGTGGTGCGCGGCGATTTCGGTGAATCTATCCGCTACCGCGCCCAAGTGGCCGATGTCTTGTGGCCGCGGCTGGCCAATACCGCGATCCTGGCCGCCGTGGTTTTCGCCATCATGATCCCGCTGTCGATCACCGCCGGGGTCATCGCCGGCATGAACGAGGGTGGCGTGACCGACCGGATCATCTCCACCGTCTCGATCCTGACCACCTCGGTTCCCGAGTTTGCCAGCGCGGTGTTCCTGGCCTTCTTATTCGTGCTGACGCTTGGCTGGTTCCCGGCGACCTCAACCATGTCGGATGGATTCGAACCGATGCAGCTGGTGATGCCGGCCATGGTGCTGGTCCTATTCGGCTTCGGCTATGTGGCGCGGATGATGCGTGCCTCGATGTCCGAGGTGATGCATTCCAACTACATCCGCACGGCGATGCTGCGCGGCCTGCCGTTCCGGCGGGTGATCACCCATCACGCACTGCGCAATGCGCTGATCGCACCCTTCACCGTTATCATCCTGCAGATAAACTGGCTTCTGTCGGGGGTGATCGTCGTGGAATTCTTCTTTGCCTATCGCGGCTTCGGCGCGCTTCTCTTGGAGGCGTCGCTGACCCAGGACATCCGGCTGTTGCAGGCCTGCGCCATGGTTTCGGTGGTGGTCGCGGTCTCCACTCAGACCATCGCCGACATCGGCTACGGCTTCCTCAATCCCCGGGTGCGGTTCACATGACAGAGGCCTCCGCCTCCCCGCCGCACGGCACGGCCCGCCGCCCGGTGTTGCCGAAGGTCCTGACCAGCCCGGTCGCTGTGATCGGCGGCGCGGTGGTGGTATTCTGGTGCGCGGTGGCCCTCTTTGCGCCACTGATCGCGCCCTACGATCCGGTGGAACAGTCTACCGCCTTCATTCGGCCGGGAGCGTCTGGGCCGGACGGGCTCTGGCACATGCTCGGCACCGATCACCTGGGCCGCGACATCCTTTCGCGGATCATCTTCGGCGCCCGGAGGGTGCTATTTTTCGCGGTGACGGCGACCTTCTCGGCCTATGCGGTAGGGGTGACCATGGGCCTGGCGGCTGGCTATCTCAGGGGATGGGTCGACGACGTGGTCTCGACCATCGCCAACATCGTGCTTTCCTTTCCGGTCCTGGTCCTTTACGTCGTCATCATCTCGGTCTTCGGCGCCTCGGGCGGCAATATCATCCTCGCCGTCACATTCGCCAGCGCGCCGGGGATCATGCGCATCGTGCGCGGCATCGTGCTCGACTTGCGCAACCGCGACTACGTCGCCTCGGCCGAGACCAGGGGCGAGACCGCGCCCTACATAATGTTCGTGGAGATCCTGCCGAACGCCACTTCGCTTTTGATCGTCGATTCCTGCCTGCGCCTAGGCTACGTGACCATCACCATCGGGGTGCTCGGCTTTCTCGGCCTCGGCTTGCCGCCGCCGCAGCCCGACTGGGGCGGCATGGTCAACGAATCCCGCTCGATGGCCACCTTCGCGCCCTACATGATGCTCTACCCGTGCGCGGCGATCTCGTCGCTGGTACTGGGGCTCAACCTTTTGGCCGATGGTTTGCGCGAGACCGACCTGAAGGATTGAACAAATGCGACCTGATTCCGCCCGCTCAGGTCGGATAGAGAGGATTGCCGGGGCGCAGGGCTGCCAGACTTCAAGGGTGACCGACTATCGCCCCGATCGTGGAATATGAACGTGCAGCGCCGCAGGAGACGCAATGCCCGCGCCCGGCGATCACGCACGCCAGCGTTGGAACAGGGCCCCTGGCGCGCGATCGAGAACGCCTTTCCCCCGGTCGCCTTCTATTCCGACGACCAGATCGAAGCCATTCACGACTCATCCCTGTCGATTCTCGAATCCCTCGGAATTGAGCTGCTGGACGAGCGCGCCTGCGATCTTTTCGCGGCCGCCGGCGCCGATGTCGACCGCGGCACCGGTACGGTGCGCCCCGATCGCGCCCTGATGATGGAGTACGTGGCCAAGGCGCCGTCGAACTTTCGGCTGACCCCGTCCAACCACGCCCACGCGATCGAGATCGGCGGCCGCGATCTGGTTTTCGGCCTCGTCGCCGGTCCGCCCAATGTCAGCGACGCCGAACGCGGCCGGCGGCCGGCGGGCATGGAGGACTACCGCGACCTGATCCGTCTTGCCCAGTATTTCAACATCATCCACCTGATCGGCAACCAACCCGTGGCGCCCCTGGATCTACCGCCCGAGAGCCGCCACCTGGATACCTATTTCGCCAATCTCACGCTGTCGGATCTGTGTTTTCACATCTCCGCCATCGGCCCGGCGCGGGCGACCGACGGCATCACCATGATGGCGCTGGCCCGCGGCGAAAGCCTGGAGGCGCTTGTCGAACGGCCCGGTGTCGTGGCGCCGATCTCGGTCAACTCGCCGCGGCGTTTCGACGGCGAGATGGCAAGGGGGCTGATCGCCACCGCCGAACTCGGCCAGGCCGTGCTGGTCACGCCCTTCACGCTGATGGGCGCGATGACGGCTGTGACGCTTCCGACCGCGCTGGCTCAGCAGAATGCCGAGGCGCTGTTCGGGGTGGTGCTGACGCAACTGGTGCGCCCCGGCACCCCGGTGATCTACGGTGCATTCACCTCGAACGTGGACATGCGGACCGGTGCGCCGGCCTTCGGCACGCCAGAGAACGCCAAGGCCAATATCGCCAGCGGACAGCTCGCTCGGCGCTACGGGTTGCCCTATCGCACCTCGAACGCCAACTCCTCGAACGCGGTGGACGCGCAAGCGGTTTACGAGACGCAATCGGCGCTCTGGGCGGCGGTGCTAGGCGGGGCGAACGTGATCTACCACGCCGCC
>CAXXGT010000017.1:0-400624 GCA_963664045.2 Paracoccaceae bacterium
TTTGCCAACCGCTCATCGCGATGTGTCCGCCGCATGTCGCATATATTGAGACACATCTTGGGGGCGGCGCCATCATGAAGCGCAAGCCTCCGGCGCTCAGGAACATCGGCATCGATCTCAACCGCCGGCCATCGACACCTTCAGCTGCGCCTATCCGGTCGAGCTTCACCATGGTTGCTGCCACGCGTTCCTGTCTGATTTCGACTTCGACGGCCGCGAGCTGGTCTATGCCGACCCGCCCTACGTGCAGTCTGCGCGCAAGTCGCAGCGCCGCTACCGTTACGACTATACGGACGCCGACCATGTGGAGCTTCTCGGCATCCTGAAGTCGCTGCCCTGTTCGGCGATGGTCTCCGGCTATCCGTCCCGGCTCTACGACGAACACCTCTCCGACTGGCATTCGCTGGAGATCCAGGTCAACAACCAGTCCTGCATCGTCACCGAGAAGCTGTGGTTCAACTTCGCGCCCGACCGGGTGCACTGGGCGGCCTTCGCCGGACGGAATTTCACCCACCGTCAGACCGTCAAGCGCAAGGCGGCGAGCTGGGGGCGGCGCTACGCGGCGATGCCC
Source organism: Paracoccaceae bacterium (assembly GCA_963664045.2). GTDB lineage: Bacteria > Pseudomonadota > Alphaproteobacteria > Rhodobacterales > Rhodobacteraceae > JAPPHA01. The sequence goes on from CAXXGT010000017.1 coordinate 572, forward strand.
CGGGGCGAGCGCCTGGCGGTGCTGGCGGCGATCATGGCGGAGGAGGCGGAGGAATGAGCGGGATCGACCCTCACGACCCGGATGCGGTCCGCCAGAGGCTCGACGGGCTCCATGCGGAGTTCGCGGGGCTGGGCGGCGGCGGCCTGCTGCGGGGGGCTGTCTCCCTGTTCAGGGAGTTGTTCGGGCTTGCCGGGACGCAGTCGACGATCATTGCCGCGCTACAGGACAAGCTCACCGAGGAAGTGGCGAAGAACAGTGCGCTTCGCGACCAGCTCGCCCGCTACGAGCGCCAGCAGTACGGCCGGCGCTCGGAGAAGCGCCGCAACGCCGACGCCGCCTCCGATGGCGCCGCATCGCCGGATGCCGGGGAGGATGAGCCCGAAGCCGAAAGGAAAGGCGAGGCCGAAAAGAAAGCCGAAAAGAAGCCCCGGGGCGGCGTCAACGGGCGCAAGAAGGATCGTGGCGATGCCGTCAACGGCACCGGGCTGCGCTTCGGCCCCGAGGCGACGGTGATCGACATCGACGTGATGCCGCCGGAGATCGAGGGGCTGGCGGAGGGTGAATACGACATCATCTCCGAGCGGGTGTGCTGCAAGCTGGCATCGGTGCCGATCCGCCACGTGGTGCTGCGTTACCATTACAAGAAGGCGAAGATCAGATCCTCCGGCGCCCTGGTCTGCGCCCCGGCCGTCGAGGGCGTGTTCAAGAGCTCCTGCGCCGATGTGAGCTTTATCGCCGGAATGCTGGTCGACAAGTTCGCCTGGCATCTCCCCCTCTACCGCCAGCACCAGATGCTGGCCGAGAGCGGGATCACCGTCAGCCGCAAGTCCCTGAGTGGCTGGGCCAACCGGGCGATCTCGCTGCTGGAGCCGGTGTTCGAGGCCCAGTGCCGCTCGGTTCTGGAAAGTTCCGTCATCGTCATGGACGAGACGCCGGTGCGGGCCGGGCGCGACCCGGACAGGCCGGGCAAGATGAAACAATGCTACTACTGGCCGGTGCTCGGCGACCGGGACGAAGTGGTGTTCCACTTCGCGCCCTCCCGCGCCCACCACCATGTCGCGCGGTTCCTCGGCGATTTCGAGGGCACGCTGGTCAGCGACGGCTACGGCGCCTACGCGGCTTACGCCGAGGCGCGGGGGGAGGCGGTGAGGCAGCAAAATTGCTGGGCGCATACGAGGCGCAATTTCGAGGAGCAGCTGGACAACCATCCGGTGTTCGCCGGGAAGGCGCTGGATCTGATCGGGGCATGTACGGGATCGAGAAGGAATTCCGTACCCGGCCGCCGCCTGAACGCCTGGAGGCGCGGCGCACCCGCACCCGCCCGCTGGTCGACGCCTTCTGGCAATGGTGTGAGCGGACGCTCGGGGACCCGGCGCTGACGCCGAAGCACCCGATCCGCCGGGCGGTCACCTACGCCGTCGAACGCCAGCAGGCCCTCGAGGTGTTCCTCGAAGACCCGTTGGTGCCGATCGACTCGAATGGTGTCGAGCGCGCACTGCGCCGCATCAAGCTGGGACAGAAGAACTGGCTTTTTTCCTGGACAGAATCCGGCGCACGGAACGTCGGGATCGTCAACAGCCTCGTCGCCACCTGTTTCCTGCTCGGGATCAGCCCTGCAACCTATCTGGGCGATGTCTTCCAGCGCATCGACACCCATCCGGCCGACCGGGTCCACGAACTGACGCCACGCCTGTGGAAGGACCTCTTCGCCGACACCCCGATGACCGGCAGCATCGACATGACCGTCGTCCGGGCTCACCCGGACGCCAGCCGGGGACCGCCGTAACGCTTGCGACGGCGGCGAACGGTGACGTCGATGCCGTCGATCAGGGCCATCAACTCGGTCGAAGACAATGCAAGCGCCGCATGGCCGGAGGCCGGAGGCGGGGCGAACAGGCCCTGCTCCAGGCGCTTGGACCAGATGAAGAAGCCGCCCCGCTCGAAGCCCAGGACCTTTACGATGGTCCGGCGCCGGTTGACGAACACGTACCAGCGTCCATCGGCCGGATTGCACCCGAGATGGCCCGACACCAGCGCGCACAGCCCGTCGAAACTGCGCCGCATGTCGGCCGGGTCCGTCGACAGCCAGATGCCGCCCCGCGGCCAGCCGCCGAGCATCACGACCGCCGAACCCGCAGGACAACCCCGTCGCCCAGGTCAAGCTCGACGTCCCAGCCCGAGGAAACCGGCGGCGCAAGCTCGACAAAGGATCCCTTCCCGCCCCCAGGGCGGAGACGGCACCGCCAGTTCGAGAAGGTCTTCGAGGACAGCCCACGGGACTCGCAAAACTCCCGTTGCGACAGCCCCCGAGCGCTCGAAGTCCGCCATGATGCCGCTCCACTCGTCTGCGCTGCGCACCACCGGCGCACGACGGGAACCAGCCGAACCATTCAAACCTGACATGACAATTTCCTCCGATCATTGATGAATGACCGGAATTATCCCCACCCAACCCTCGCGTGAGCAACCGAATTATCAGACGTCGCCATTTACCCGCTTACGGCGCACCTGCAGCTGTGCGTCGGCGCCGAAGGAGGTGGTGGCGCCACCGGTTCCCCGGCTGTTTCCCGGCTCCTCCTATGGGATCAGCTTCTGGGTCTGTTTCCTGCTCGAGCGTTACGCCTTCCACCGTCCGCTGAACCGGGTCGCGGCATGGATGCGTGACCAGGGGGTGCCCATCTCGGCCGGGACCCTGGGCGACAGCATTCACAGGCTGATGCCGTTGTTCGACCCGCTGTCGCAGGCGATCCTCGCCCACCTGAAAGCGGCCTCGGTGCTTCAGGGCGACGAAACCGGCTGGCGGGTTCAATCCCTCAAGGCCATCCGTGGCACCAGCCGGGCCTGGCTGTGGTGTGCGGTCTCCCGGGATGCGGTGTGGTTCCAGGTGGACGCGCGGCGCAATGCCGAGGCGGCCGGCAAGCTGTTCGCCGGCGTCGGTGCCGGCACGGTCCTGGTTTGTGACGCCTACTCGGCCTACAAGAAACTCGCGCGCGTTCTCGGCGGCATCCTGATCCTGGCCTGGTGCTGGGTCCATGTTCGCCGCAAATTCATCGAGGCCGCGGCCGGCAATGACGCCCTGGAGGCATGGGAGAACCGGTGGCTGGACCGGATCGGGAAACTATTCCACCTGAACAGGGTCCGGCTGAAACACTACGACCCGGAAGCGGGGATGGATCAGCAGTCGCGAAAGTTCGGGATTGCACATCGTCAACTGCAACGCGCGGTCGACAAGCTGTTCGCCCTCGCGGAGACGGAACGCGCGGGGCCTGCCGGTTCGGACCGGCGAGCGAAGGCGCTCAACTCGCTGGTGCGGCATCGCGGCGGGCTCTGCGTGTTCGTCGACAGGCCGGACATTCCCATGGACAACAATTTGCCTGAAAGAATCCAGCGCGGTCCCGTGATCGGGCGGAAGCTGTCGTTCGGCTCCGACAGCCTGGAAGGCGCCCGGTACTCCGCCATGATGTACGGGATCATCGAGACCCTGCGGATGAACGGGATCGATGTCCGCACGTGGCTCGACGACTGGCTCTCGGCCTGCGCGGGCAACGGCGGCCAGCCTCCGGACGACCTCTCACCCTGGCTGCCATGGTCGATGGACGAAGACAGGCGCCGACAACTCAAGGCCACGCAATGACCGCGGACAACACCACGATCGCGTGCCGTTACCACGGGCGTGACTTCACCACCGGCGAGATGGCGCTGATGCGGGACCTGATCGCGGCCTCCCCGCAACAGACCCGTGCCGGGCTGGCGCGCGCGTTCTGCCGCGCCATCGGCTGGGTCAAGCCCGACGGCGAACTCAGGGCCATGATGGCCCGGCTCACCATGCTGAGGATGCACCGGGACGGGATCATCACACTGCCGCCGCCGCGACACGGACCGCGGCCGCGGCGGGTTCCGGAGTTCGGCCCGGAAACCGACCCGCCGCAGACGCCGATGCCGGAGACCCTGGACGCGGTGCGCCCGGTCCGCCTGGTCAGGGTCACCGGCGCCGGCCGTGCCGCCAGTGTCGCCTGGAACGGCTTCATCGCCCGCTGGCACTACCTCGGTTACACGCCCCTCATCGGTGCACAGATGCGCTATGCGGTCCAGGACCGGGAGGGCCGGCCGCTGGCCATGCTCGGCTTCTCGGCCGCCGCATGGAAGACCGCACCCCGCGATGCCTTCATCGGATGGTCTCCGGAAGTCCGGGAGCGGAACCTGTACCGCGTGATCAACAATGCCCGATATCTCATCATGCCATGGATCCGGATTCCAGGTCTCGCCTCCCACATCCTCTCCCGGGCGCGGCGCCAACTGCCGAAGGACTGGCAAAGCCACCACAACATCTCCCCGGTCCTGATGGAAACCTTCGTCGAAACCCCGCGCTTCTCAGGGATCACCTACAAGGCGTCCGGATGGATCCATGTCGGAACAACAAAGGGGCGGGGCAAATACGACAGAAAGAATGAATTCGCAAAGCCCAGGAAAGACATCTGGCTCTGCCCGCTCAGAAAAGACTGGAAAAGAATCCTCAATCAATAGACAACAGACAACAACATCACGCCTTCGCCGAACGCTTACTCGACTTAGCCATGCGGCGGACACATCGCGATGAGCGGTTGGCAAAGACCAGAGGTCGCTTTCGATCCAAACCATGCGCCCATGGCCGTTCTCCCCCGATGATTCGTCTTGATTCGCCGGGAATAGCCCCGGCGCCCTATCGTGTCAAACGGAAAAAACGGCGCAGCAGCAGCAAATTGGAGAATGTCAGGCCGCAGGATCGGCCGCAGCCGACAGGACGAAACCAGAAACCAGGCGAAATCAACAGACGTCGCCGTTTACCCGCTTACGTAGCTGACGCCTCCGGAGCCCAGAACCTGTGTGACGTCATGGTTCATGCCGTCATTGTCGCGGAAGCGCAGGATGGAATGCACGTTTGATTTGCCTGCCGTGAAACCCGCGGTCCATGCGGCATTGCGGCCCCCGATCGCGAGTGTGTTCCCTTCCAGCGCCAGACGGGTTCCAAGGTATTCTCCGCTGGCATCAATTTCCTCCCGCAAGCTGGAACGTTCTATGGCACCCAGGTGATCCTGATCGGTTGAAAACGGGTTCTCGAGATCGTAATTTCCATCCGCGATTTCCGCCCTGATCTTGCCTTCGTGGACGAAGGTATCGCCTGACAAGGAACTTTTCACCCGATAGGATTCGATGAGCGCGTCGTAGCCCAGACCCTGCGCCAACGGTCCGTCAATGCTCAAGGCGATGTCGTATTCGTTCCAATTCGATTTCCAGTCTCGGTTGCCATGCCCGACAAAACGGTGCGCTACGACGAAAATATCGCCGCTATCCGCTCCGATATCCGATCCGGCTTCGTTGATCGCATCAATCATATCCCCGTTGGGTTTGAATCCGAAGAAGCCGACGGAAGGCGCGAAGCGAAATGCCCAGTTTCCTTGTCCGATATTCGCATCCAGGTGGAGTTCTGCCCCTTCCCCGAGTGGATGGTCCAGGTTCAGGATCGCCGTCCTTTGCTCCAGGCGGCCAGTGTCCCACATAATTTCGCCGAAAGCGAAGCCGCAACCCTTGTCATTGCTGCCGCTCCCAAACGGATCGGTGAGCGGGCCGGTATAGCCATTTGCCGGGTTGCACGCACCCAGTGAAACCGACCTTACGCCGCGCCCTTCCCCACCAGGACGATTGATAATCCAAACGGTATTGCCACCGACACTGACGTTTTTCGCCTCGCTGAATGTGCCGCCTTCCTTCCAGACCGAACGGCTGTGCTCCCGGTGCCTCGCCGCGATTTCCTGGCGGTCGAGGATATCAACACCGACAACCATGCGTCCCTCGCCGACCTCGCCGCCCCAGAATACACTGCCTTGAAAACCATCGCCGCCCTCACGGCTGGGCAGTCGCGTGAGTCCTCGCGTCTCGAAGCCGTTCAGGTCCTTCCGCAGCACGATATTGATCGCCCCGCGTATGGCGCTACCGCCGAGAGTGCCCAGGCTGTCGCCGCTCAGAAGTTCGATGCGCTCAATGGCCGAAATCGGCAATGTATCAAGATCGGAGGCGGAGCTCGCGTAGGGCCTGCCGTCGACCAGAACCAGCAGCGGCTGCCCCCCTGTGTAGAAATAGCGGACGATGCCGGTATTCAACAGCTCCTCGAGAGTCTGGGCACCGGTCCGTTCCAGAAAATCCCGGTCCCGCTCCGCGACGACACGCGGGGCAGGAGCAAGAGGCCCTGCATCAACCGCTGTTGCTGCGAAAACGGCGAGTGCAGCGAATGTGGAAAATGAAACTGCCCGCATCCTCATGATTTTCTCCCAATCCAACTGCTCACACCCCCTCCTGGCGGCCGTTGAATCTCGTGCACGACAGCCGTCAGTCTCATTGACGAGGCTGAAGGAACATTGCAAACACGATCGCAAAGGGCAAGAACTGGTAGCCGCTCCGGCATCGATCATCGCTCCTTTTCCTCATCGTGGCCAGCATTCCACACCGTGGCCCATCAGAACCGGGCACTGAGATCGAGCCGCCCGCCATGTTCGGGCGCCATTCCCGCTCCGGACCCGGCGTCGATGTGAAGCGGGCGCCGAAGGCTGGGAAACCGTAGCCCAGCCTGAGCTCCACGCGCCACCGCCGCCCGTACGTCACCGTCGGGCGGATTCATCCTTTTAACTGGAACCTACACGACCGTCAGTAAGGCGTGTGCGTGTCGTTCAGGGTCTTGCTTGCGTATTGCGTGGCTGTCCGAGGCCATCGCCCAGACGCGGGAGCGGGGTTATGCGGAGGAATACCGGACCGTGGAAAGCCGGCCCACCTGATCGGCGTGGCGTGTAGCCGCGAGACCCGAAATCTTCTTGAGATCAGGGGCGAGCTTATCTGAGCCAGAGGGGTGCCGAGCTGACGGACGCCCTCAGAATTGCCGCACGAAACTGATCTCGCCCCCGGTGCGCTTGTAATCGGCCTGCTGCGCATTACTTCCCCGCCGCTCGTGCGTGATGGAAAACTGCGGGCTGAACGCCCCGATGGTCAGGTCACGCTTGAGTACGGAAAGCCGGATCGACCGGGTCACGTCCTTGCGCGGCGTGCCGTCCACGACATTTGACGGAGGCAGTCCCGGACCCTTGTAGTCGGTCCAGCGCCCGGTCAGCGTTCCCGAGACACTGAAACTGCGCGGAAGCGCGATGCTCGCGCCGAGCGAGGTCCAGAGTGTCCGGTTGCGCACGGCTTCGGTCTCGGGCCGCTCGCGTCCCCATCCGGCACGAAAGTTTGTCTGCAGGGTCGGGCTGACGGACCACGTCAGGCCGACAGACAGGTCCGAGACCGGCCCGTCGAGGTGCGTGCTCACGTCATGGCGCTTCGCGCTCCAGGACGCGCCAAGCTGCCCAGAGACACGCGGAGTGAGCCGCCGGAAGGCTTCCAGCCGCACACCCAGGCTCCGGCTGGAGGGTTTGTCGCCCTGCCATTCCCGGCGGGCAGTGAGCAGCAGGCTTGCCTCGGTGCGCGGATCGATCAGCCAGCGCGGCCCGACATGAAGGCCCAGGCCCATGCGGTCGAATTTCGAGCCGGCATACTCGCGGCGTGAAATGTCGCCGCCCACACGAAGCCGCCAGTTCGGCGCAAGCGGCTCCTGGTATTCGCCGCCGGCCCAGATCGACAGGCCGATGCCGGACTGCTCCCCACCATCGTCCAGCGTGAACGGCAATCGCCCGAGCGGAGTGTCAACCAGAACGGTTTCGCTGGCGGAGGCGGCGCCGATATTGGTGTCGGGCGCCAGCGCGACGCCGAAATACCCATGCCAGCGCTTGCGTGCGCGGAGCACCGCCAGGTGACGGTTGATGTTGGCCACGACTGGCGCCGGGGGATTGGCGGCAAGCGCCCGTTCGAAGTGCCTCCTGGCGAGACTGTCCCGCCCCCTGAGGAAGAAGGCACGGGCGAGTTCCAGCCGGACCCGGGTCAGCTCGGGATTGGCGGCAAGGATGGTCTCGAACGCCACGATTGAGACATCCAGGAGCGCGTTACGTTCGGCCTCCCCGATCCCGGGGCGATCGGCAGCCCCCAAAGCGGCCACGCCGGTCTCGAACAGCAATGCGCCAGCGCGTGGGTCACGGGGCGTCAGGGGCCGGAGGATGGCGAATGCCGCCTCCCAACGGCCTTCACTCAGTAGCGCCGCAGCCGTTTCGACTTGCGTATCTGCTGGAACAGTGGCTTCCGGAGCGCCGTTATGCCCGTCAGCCGATGCCGTCGGGACTGCCAGCAGGCCAATCAGCACGGTCCCGAAAAGAAGCGAGGCGAGGTTCAAGCGAGTGTGCATGTGAATTCCCTTCATTCCGTCTGACCTATTCGTGGCCCGAATACGACAGGCCCGCAAAGGGTCGCATGGGGACCGCTGGGCAGTGACAAGGGGTCCAGGGGAGGTGGTGCAGCGGCTCCTGCAGGGACGGCCGGTCTCTCCAGGTCGACCCTGCGCCTTTCGGGACGACCCGCGCGGCCCGCGCAGGTGACCCCGAAAGAGAAAGGGCGGCGCAGGGCCGCCCTTCCTGGGTTTCATGCCCTTTCAGGCTGGATCATTCATCGCGCGTGGCGTAGGCACCGGCGGCGTCCCCGTCCTCGAAGTGGACCGAGAAGCCTCCAAAGATGCCCGTCGGGCGCTTGGCAACGTCGTTGCCATAAGCCTGGGCGTTCCACGTGCCGTCACGACCGTTTGTTACCGCCACTCCGGTTTCCGGAGAAGCTCCCGAGAGCGTTGCGGTTTCCAGTGTCACGCTCCAAGTAGGATTGGTCGCGTCACCCTCAAAGTTGTTGATGGTGCCACGGACCGTTGGAGTAGTAGCATCGAACGTCGCGTTGAGCTCGACGGCGGCGGTGAACCGGCCGCTGTCAGTGGTCTGGTCGTCGCCCGTGCCTGTCTTGAGTACCGACATCCCGACAGCGCCTCCCTTGTAGGTCGCCTTGTCGCCGTCATCAACATCTGCCAAGGCGGAAGCGGCACCGAGTGCAACTCCGCTGCCGGTGGCGTCTCCGCCGGTCGTGGCAAAGGTGTTAACCGTCGCGGCGCCGTCCTCGGCCACATCCAGCCAGTGCCCGTAGGTTGCATACAAGGTTTCGTCTACATAGGGCGTAGTCCTGCCCAAGACGCTGTCCGGATTGCGAACATAGTGGGTCGTCGCGGCATCAGTCTGGGCAAAGTACCAGCTGCCCACCAGCTTGCCATCCGTCACCTTGCAGTCAGTCCCGAGGCAGTGGACGGTTCCGTCGATGCCCATGTAGTTGGCATTTTCGAAATCTTCACCATCGTCAATGGTCTCAAGTTCGGCTTCAGGCAGGGTCGCCCAGACCTTCGTCGTCTCCATGCCGGCGATCGAGGCAACCTTCAAGCCCGCATTGTCCGTGCCGATCGGCTTGGTCACGACCATACCGCCACGGTACTCAACGATCTCTTCCCAAGTGTGGCCCTTGGCGTCGTCCATGACAACCTTGTGCGAAGCAGCAATCGTGCCTGCAGGAGCAGCTGTGCCATGCGTACCCACCCCTCTGCCGAGACCACCTGTATTGGTAGCGTTCAGCTCCAGCGCCGTGGCGATGGCTTCGCCGACTGCATTGGCTATGGATCGCGGAGTACCCATCCCGTCGGTGCCTTCGACCTCAGCAACAAGGTCTTCCAGATCCGTGCCATCGTTGATGGCTTTGATCGCGTCAACGAAACCTTCGGCATCCTCGATCACAGCGTCAACCGTTGTCATCAGCGTGGCCTTTTCCGGATGGTCGTCGGCAAGCGCCATGACTTCCGTCCTGGCGGCCTTCGCGGCCGTCAATGCATCATTGGCATCCGTTAGGGCCGTTCCAATGTCCCTTGCAGCGTCCACAATCGCCTGGGCAGCCATCATCGCAGCCGAGGAATCGCCTCCGACTTCGTCCGTCAACAGCTTGGCGCCACTCTCCGTTGCGCTTTTCAAGGCGTCTTCAGCCGATGTGTTGGCCGCGTCCGCCTTGATCCCGGCATTCAGGATGTTCAGCGAAAGCTGCTCGACGGAGGCCGGTCCCGTTTCTACGGGCGGTGGCGGATCCTCTGGCGGCGGATCGCTGCTATCGCCGCAGCTCGCCAGGAACAGCGCTCCGACGATCACTAGTGGCGTTGAAAATTTCAACGCGAACTTTCCAAGTCTTGTTTTCATGGTATCTCTACCCTTTCTTTATCCTTGAGTATCCTTGGGTTCGTGTCGTCACGTCAGAAGCTAAATGCGAGACCGGCGGACCAACTGCTCTCCTTTTCGCCGCCGTCTTTACCCGCGCCGGCACCAACCTGGAAGGACACACCGGTACCAAGGCTGTACACGGCGGCAAATCCTGCCCCGGAAGCATTCGACGGCGATGTTCCTTTCGTGGTCGATCGACCGCCGTTTACACCGATGGTCAGTTCACCAACTGTATAGGCAACACCGACGCTGGTATGCGTTACCTTGGCCATCGAGTCGTCCGCAGTGCCAGCCGCGTCCATATCGTGGTCTCTGCTGGAGGCGTTAGTAACGACCGAAAGGCCGTTGCCCATATCAACCGAAACACTTGCCCCAACGACCGATGCATCATGAGCAACGCCATCTACGGTTTTGCTGCCGGTCTGGTAGCCAAGACCAATTCCGATCCCAATACCGCCCATATCACCGGACCACGCAACGCCGACGCCAACTGCGGAATTGCTGGAGTCATCTGCGGCGAATTCCCCGGAAGCCGACGTGGTGATACCACCGAGCGAGTAGTCGTAGCGGAGAATGCCGCCACCGTTACCGGTGAATCCGTCAAGACCTGCATTGCCGCCGCCTAAATCATCATACTTGTTGCTGTAGCCGGGGTGCCCGGTGTGATTGTCGGCAATCGCCGTGCCTGCCCCGACTTCCGTGAGCGCCGCGTCAAAGGCACCGTCGGTATTACCAAGTGTCAACGTTCCGAATGCACCGGTCAGATGCACGGCTCCTTCTGAGCCGCCAGAACGGTATTTGCCCGCATTGTGGAAGTCCGCAGACGCGCCAAACGACAGCCCGGTGTCAGTCGCGCCGGAAAGGCCGAACTTGACCCGGATGTCGCGATGAAGTTTGGCATCCTCGCCTTTCGCGCCGGATACGCCCATTTCGGCCGAACCGGTAACCGCGACGTCAGCAGCTGCCATGCCACCGGCAAAAACCAGTGAAGTTGTTGCGAGAACGACTCGTTTCATGACTTGTTTTCCTTTCGAATTTGATCTTCTCTGCAAGAATGGGCCGAGATCTATTCGTCCCCATTCCGATATTTATCCTTATCGGAAATCATGCACGTTACTCATCGTGAAGATTTGGTGTTCAAACAACCTTGAAGTTCTCACGTCGCGTGGAACGGATGAGACTGTTGCAATTTTGCCACTTTCAATATCCACCCCGGCTCGAACAGGTTTTGTCGAGTGAGAGTCAGTCCTTTCGGGATCTTTTCATCCGTAAACACTTCGACCTGCGACCAATGATCTTTGGCAGCCGGAATGTCGTAGAGGTTGACGGTTTTAAGCAAGGCCGGAATCCTCGATCAGCTTCGAAATGACACGATTCAATTCTCAAACTTCGAACTACTTGCCGTAACGGAGGCGGGCGACCGCATTGCGGGTCGCCAGTTGCCCACGAGAATAATAACCAGGCATTGCCTGGGACTTCCATCGGCCCGCAGCCTGCATGTCCGCGATTGAAGCACCCGCGGCCGCCAATGACTGGGCGGCACCCACGCGCAACGAATGCCCGGAAACCCGCCCGGGAATGGTGTCGATAACCGCGGCCCGATCCTTACTTCCGCCTCGACGTCTGAGACCCGTAAGGCTGCAACCTCCGAAACGCGCAAGAGTGCATCCGAAGCGACGGAAATAATTGCCGCGTCTCGAATCCCTCGTACGGACGCGTCACTCCGCTCAGCAATTGAAGCGACCGTGTCAGCGACGCGCCACGATATCCCGACCACCTGACCTACGCCCCGTCCGGAGTGCTCGCGCCGGAAACCTGCCAACTGTTGCGCGGTGAGGACGCCCGCGGGCGACGATTGGCCGGTAATCCGTGCTCGAAACTTCACGGCGGCGACGACCATGGCCCCGCTCGGCGGTGCATGCCCGGCAGCAGCCAGGCTCGCAACATATGCAGCTAGACTTTCATCGTTGAGCGGAACGGCGTGTTCCCACAGCCAAAAGGCAAGGCGCCGAAGCGCACCCTCATAGGCTCGACGCGTATTCGCGCTGACGCTTGCCTCAGCGAGACTTCGAGCAGTCTCCATGACCACACGGTGCGTAACAAGCTTGGATTGAGTCGGTCTTGTCAAGGTCAAGGAAACGGATGGTTCATCCGAGTGCGAGGTGAATTTCATGGCAACTCCTTTTATTCCGATAAGGATGAATATCGGAAGTGGATCGAAGAGGTTTCGATCCGATCTTGCAAACAAGATAAACTTCAAAAGGGAAACAAATGTAACTGCTCACCCCTTGTTGGGATTGGGCTGAGCGTAGTGCATCTGTAACTGCTCACCCCTTGGTAGTTTTGGGCTTTGCGTAGTGCATCTTTATCATGTCGGCGGCGTTTCCGGCGAGTGCGATCTGGATGGCGACGAGAGGGTTGTATCCGAGTGCCGCCATGGAACTCAGGTAGCTTGAGATCCGGCACCAGGCATCGGCGTAAAACCGGGTTCGGAAGCATCCGGACACCTTGATCTTGACCTTGGCCATCCTGATTTTCTGCTCGCCCGCGTTGTTGGTGAAGCTGACGTCCACCTCCCCCATGAAGCGCAGCACGGACACCTCGTGCTTCACGAGGCGCTCATGGAGGTTGTGCGCGTCGGACTTCGCGATCCGTCCCCGTTTTCCTTTCGGGCGCGGCGGGATGTCGGGCAGTTCCTTGCCGCCCTGGGTCAGGATGGTCCGATATCGCTTGCGCATGGCCAGGCGCTCGGCCTCGGTCAGGACCTTGGTCGTGCTCCTGTTGACCCTGTGGCAGGCCTCGCGCAGCAGCTTCTTCATCAGGCGCGCCCAGCGGAAGCCGTTGGACTCGACGACGAAGGTCAGTTCGCGCAGAAGGTGCGAACCGCACAGCTGATGCCTGCACTGGTCATAGGCGAAGTACGTCGCCCAGCAGTCGTGGACCAGCGTGCCGGTGTAACGCGGGATGATGCCGATCTCGTCGATCGCCTCCCTGCCGCGCTTCCGGTGCACGAACTTCAGGGTCAGGGATCCGGTGATGACATGGAGCCATTGGGTTTTTCCATCGACCCGGAAGCCGGTTTCGTCGGCATGCAGGGCCGGGCGTTCCAGGAGATGCGCGATGGCGGCCTCCTCCCATGACTGCAGCGCGTCATGGAGGCGCCTGACGTAGCCGAGGCAGGTGGCCTCGGAGAGCCGGAGGCCGGAGATCGCCTGCACCAGCGCGACGGCCCGGCGCAGCGACAGCATGTGAGCGACCAGCAGGTTGATGATGAAGGCCTGGAGGCCGGCGCCGTATTGGAGCGGACCCGGCATGGCGTCGGGGAACTGCCCCTTGGTCCGGGCCCGGCACTCGGGGCATTCCTTGACCTCGGCCTCCACGCGGCGCTCGACGACCTCGAACACGATGTCGTACAGGATGCGACGTTCCCGCTCGACGGGGTCGACGCCGGACAGGTCGGCACCGCATGTGTCGCAGGCCTCGACGGCGACCGTCTCCTCGACGGTGGTCTTGCGGAGGTTGTCGCCTGTCTGCAGGTTCGGCCTCGCGCCCGTGCCACTGGCGCCCTTGCCTGTGCGCCGTGCGGTCTCGTCCTTCTCCGTCTGCGACGGCGGGAGGCCGGAGTTGGCACTGGTCTTGCGGGTCGTCTTCTCCAGCAGGACGGTGATCAGGATGCCCAGCAGGGTGAACAGGACGCCGATCACGGCATCGACCTCTTCGGACACCTTGCCGTCCTTTCGCAGCGCGGCGATGCGGGCCTTTGCCGCCTCGAACTCCTCGCGCAGCGATGCCGGGTTGAGCGTCGCCATCACCCGGCCTCCACCGCCAGCACCGCCGCCAGCACCGCGAGCCGCTCGCCCGGGGGCATCGCGCGGTAGCGCCGCGCCCAGCTTTCGGCGTTGCGCTTGATGCGCTGGCGGTCGGTGAAGTTCCTGCCCGCACAGCTGTGCCAGTGCGGGCGGCCCGGCTCGAAGTTGAACCACAGCTTCTCGGTGACGACGCAGGACTGGTTGTTGACCTGAACCTCGAGCGCGCGCCAGCTGGCCAGATGTTCGCCGTAGAGACGGGAGGGATTATCGTCAAAAACCCCACATTTCGGGTTTTGAGGTCACGGTTCATTACCGATTCCACCCACTGGCGGGTCAGACGGTCACGCGAGTCGGCAAGAGGTCGCTTCGTGGCGATCCGATTTCGGTGGTGGTCGATGGACAGGGTCGCAGGTACCACATTCCGGACTGGATGATGCTTCCGGAGGCATCGCGATGGGAACTCTGTGACACACCGCGCCTGTCACTGACAGCGCTGTCTGACTTGAGCGCCCTGCTCACGCGCTTTTTCCGGGAGCCAGCTTTACCGGGAGACCCGCATGACAGGACAGCGATACACAACCCGACAGCCGGATCTGTTCAGGCATCGCCTGGCGCTCCGCCTGGACCCGGATCAGCGCAAGGCGGCAGCTTTGGCTCTGGAACAGCTGATGACGGCAGTTGTCAGGGACGGCGAGGCGGCGCCGGAGGAGACGGACGATGATGAAGTCTGATCTGCTGACACCGGACCACCTGCAGCGGGCGGCTTGTGTGTACATCCGCCAGTCCACCCCGCAGCAGGTTCGCAACAACCTGGAAAGCCAGCGTCTGCAATATGGCTTGGTTACGTACGCACGCGAACTGGGATTTGTCGACGTCCGGGTCATTGACGACGACCTTGGGACCACCGCGAGCGGGGTTGAGCGGCCAGGGTTCGACCAGTTGGTCGTGGCGGTCGGCAAGAGTGAGGTCGGCCTGGTGCTTGCGACTGACGCCTCGCGGCTGGCCCGCAACGGGCGTGACTGGGAGGGCTTGCTGGACTTCTGCGCCGTTGTCGGTTGCCTGGTCGGTGATCGAGACCGGCTCTACGATCCGGGCGCGATGGAAGACCGGATGTATCTCGGCCTTCGCGGTGCGTTCAACCAATTCGAACTGTCGATGTTTCGCAAGCGGTCACAGGAAAGCATCGAGGCCAAAGCGCAACGGGGCGAGTTGTTCCTGCATGCTCCGGCCGGCTATGACCGGGTCGGACGCGACGCCATCGAGATGTCGCCGGACCAGAATGTGCGGAACGCAATCCGCCTGGTATTCGACACGTTTGATGCGGTTGGCAGCCTGCGGCAGACCTGGTTGTGGTTTCACAACAATCAGGTCGAGATCCCGGTACGCATGTCGGGCCGGGGCCTGATATGGCGCATCCCGGCAGAGAGCAGCATAACCCAGATCCTGCGCAATCCGATCTATGCCGGGACCTATGCGTATGGCCGCAAACAGAGCGAGACGACGATCCGGGATGGCCGCAAGACGGTCGTGATACATAAGCTGGACGCGAATCCGGCCGAGTGGAAGGTGCTGTTGCACGACCGCCATGATGGCTATATCTCCTGGGATCACCATGAGCGGAACCAGGCGGTGATCAGCGCAAACCGGACGGTTGAGCGTGGCGCGGTCCGGTCCGGACGTGGATTGCTGACCGGCCTGCTGCGGTGCGGCCATTGTCAGCGACGGATCCAGGTGCGCAACAACGGCAAGTCTGTCGGTTACTATTGCCAGGGTGAACACCGGGCGGGCAAGCGGTGCCTGTCGTTCAGTGCAGTGCGGGTGGATCAGGCGGTCGGACAGGCGGTGATCGACGCACTGCAGCCGCTGGCGATGGAGGCCGCCATGGCGGCGATCGAGACCGTCGGCGCGGCGAACCCCGCGATGCTGGATCTGGCGCGCAGCGCCCTTTCGGAAGCCCGCTACAAGGCGGACCGGGCTCGCGACCAGTTTGAAACGGTCGATCCGTCCAACCACAATGTGTTTCACAATCTGGCGGCGAAGTGGGAGGCCTGCCTTGTCGACGTGTCTGAACGCGAAGCCCGGCTCCGGGAGCTTGAGGCGGCTCAGCCTGTCGCCCTGGCACCGGAACAGCGTCAGACTTTTCTGGCGCTTGGCCAGGATCTTGGCCGGGCCTGGGGCGACGACCGGGCGACGCCCGCACTGCGCAAGACGGTGTTGCGAACCGTCCTGGTCGAGATCACGGCCCGGATTGAAGAGACGGATGTGCACCTTGTACTGCACTGGAAGGGCGGCGATCACACGGAACTGCGAGTGCCGCGCATGCGGAACGGCGAACATCGCTGGACGACCGATATCGAGACCGTCACGATCGTGCGGCAGCTTGCGCGCACGCTTGACGATGCCGGGATCGCCGGTCTTCTGAACCGCCTCGGCAAGCGGACCGTGAAGGGTAACAGCTGGAACAAGTCACGTGTTGCTTCCTTGCGGGCCTCGAACGGCATTGCGGTGTTTCGCAAGGGCGAACGTACCGAGCGCGGCGAGTTGACCTTGAATGAGGTCGCGGATCGTTTTCAGGTCAGTCAGTCCCATGTGCGTCGGCTGATCCAGTCCGACCGCCTGCCCGCCCACCAAGCCTGCAAGGGCGCACCCTGGATCATTCTGGAAGACGACCTCGATGCGCCCGGGATTCGGGCGATCCTTGAGTTCAAGGGGTCTGCGTCGTCCGATCCGCAGCAACCGGGTTTCGAGTTTCCGGCATGTTGATCCTCGAAGGGAATCCCGCTCAACAAGGAGGTGGAGACCGCGTGACGGGTATGCTGCATGTTCGTTACGTAACGTCTGCACAACGGGATCGAAAGGAATGGTCATGGCCCTGACCAATGCCGAAAGGCAACGCCGCTACCGGGCCCGACGCAAGGGCGCGCTGCCGCCGGTCAAGCGTGTCCGGTCGGCAAGACCGCAGTCGCGGGCGCAACGATGGCGCGCCGCCGTTGCAACCCTGCTTGAACTTCAGGAGTACTACAGTGAGCGGCTTGAAAACGCGCCGGTGCCATTGCGTGACAGTCCCTATGGCCTCAAGTTGCAGGCCATCGATGAGCTTGACTTCAGTGATCTTGAGGCCATTGAAGTCCCCCTTGGCTACGGAAATGACTGACCGGGTTCCACGGCATAATCGTTACGTAACGGACAAGCCCCCTGGTGGTGCAAGCGGCTTGAGGACAGTCAATCCGGGTTCACGCTTCGCGCAGAGAGCCGCGCATGTTGAACTCCGTCCAGCGAACAACAGACCAGATCCTGAACCTTGCGGGTCGGACCGGGACTGGCAAGGAATGAGGGCGCAACGTGCTGCCTGCAGGTCAGGCAATCATGTCGAAGGGACAGAAAGGAGGTCCGTTGACATCATGGATGACATAAAAAATACCGCAATTTCAACGATGTGGTGAGGTGGGGTTTATGCGGATACCTTCCTCGGATAACCGGAGACCATCACCTGGCAGGGCAGCGACTTCAGGATGCCGAGGAGCGCGACATGGTCGGCGTCCGTGTAGTCGAAGCGGTAGCGGCGCCCCGACCTGCGCGTCGACTGCACGTAGGGCGGGTCGCTGTAGACCAGCTCGCGACCCTCGAAGTCGAAGTCGGACAGGAAGCGGTGGCAGCAGCCGTGAACCAGTTCCACCTCGTGGTCGCAGCTGAACGTCCTGATGGACCGGGCGTTGAGATCGATGCCGATGTTACGCAGCGCAGGCGGCTTGCGCTTCATGATCGCACCGCCCCCCAAGTGCGTTTCCAGATATGCGCGATGAGGCGGCATGAGGCTCACGATGGCCTGGCAGAGCCCCGTCGTCGCCTTTGACCCGAACCATGCCCCCATCGAAACGGCCTCCCCGGAGCGATCCTTCCGCGACCAACCATGGAGCGTCCGCTCTGTGATGTCAAGCGAAAATCCTCGACGGGCCAAG
Source organism: Paracoccaceae bacterium (assembly GCA_963664045.2). Lineage (GTDB taxonomy): Bacteria > Pseudomonadota > Alphaproteobacteria > Rhodobacterales > Rhodobacteraceae > JAPPHA01. Next base: position 18,521 of record CAXXGT010000017.1, read on the forward strand.
AGGTCGGAAGCGAGAACCGCGCAAGGCGCCACGGCAAGAGGGCGGACGCTCGACCCGAACGCAATCAGGCAAGAAATCCAATGGTCAAGAAAGTGGGGGGGGGGGGGGGGGGGGGGCGAGCAGTTACGTATCTCTACCCTTTCTCTATTTCCTTGGGTTGTTGGTGATGTCACGTCAGAAGCTGAATGCCAGACCAGCGGACCAACTGCTCGATTTCACGATGTCGCCGTCATCATTGGGACCCTTGCCCCCACCGACACCGACTTGGAAAGATGCGCCAGAGCCAAGACTATAGACCGCAGCGAATCCGGCACCAGACGCCTTGTGCTCCATTGTGCCTTTCGTATTGCTCTGCCCGCCATTGACGCCAAAAGTCAGGTCTCCGACAGTGTAGGCGACACCGACACCAGCGTGCGTTATCTTGATCGCCGTGTCGTCTGTCTCCGCATTTTCTGTCGTGTCAACTGCACCCTTGATGGTGTCATGATCCTTGCTGGATGCGTTCACGAAGACTGAGAGACCATTGCCCATATCGACCGAGACGCTTGCCCCGATGATTGACGCATCATGACTCTCTCCGGGCTTGGCCTTGACGCCAAACGCATAGTCTGTGGCCGGTTTGGGCGCTACAGCGTCCACGTCCTTGCTGCCTGTTTGGTAGCCGAGACCGAGACCTATGCCGATCCCACCAAGGTCGCCAGCCCACGCGATGCCGACACCGACTGCGGAGTCGCTGGAGTCGTCCGAGCCGAACTCACCGGAGACCGTAGTGGTGATTCCACCGAGCGTGTAGTCATAGCGAAGGATGTTGCCGCCATTGCCAGTGAATCCGTCAAGACCCGAGTTGCCGTTGTAACCGGGGTGCCCGGTGTGGTTGTCAGTGATCGACGTGGCGGACCCGACCTCCGTCAGCGCATTGTCAAAGCCGCCATCGGTGTCGCCGAGTGTCAGCGTGCCGAATACACCACTGATATGAACGTTGCCATCACTGGCGAACCCGCCACCCTTGGCGGCCTCGTCCAGATCGATAGAGGCACCGAAAGACAACCCTGTGTCGGTTGCCCCAGACAGGGCAAAACTGGCGTCGATATTCCGATGCAGCTTCGCGTCCTTGCCCTTCTCCCCAGCGACGCCCAACTCGGCGGATCCGGAGAGCGAGACATCGGCAGCTGCCATGCCACCAGCAAAGGCCAGCGCGGTCGTTGCTATCAAAGTGCGCTTCATGATTTGTTTCCCTTTTGAAGTTTATCTTGTTTGCAAGATCGGATCGAAACCTCTTCGAACCACTTCCGATATTCATCTCTAACGGAATCAAAATAGGTCGAAGCGAGGGGCATTTCGGCGGAACCGAGGATGTCTTTTGCTGTGTAACTTTTCCAACGGCTGGACGGACGAGGTGGTTAGCTGGATCCGGCCTGGATCAGCATTTTGCGGAATGTGACGCATTTGCGGCGACTTTGGCGGTGAGGGCTTCCCCGCATTCATGGCCCTGTGCCGGAGTGCGCTCGCGGGTGCGTTTCGGTTAGGGGCTTATATACTTGCCTGAACTCCAAATGATTCCTATAAAAGAATCAGGAGGTTAAAGGTCATGGTAAAATCAGCACCCGGCAAGCACTACCGCGAAGGCATCAGCATCATCGAGCTGACCGACATGTTTCCGACGGAGCAATCGGCAACGGAATGGTTCGAAAGCCTGATCTGGCCGAATGCCCGGCACTGTCCGCGTTGCGGTTGCACCGAAACTTCGATCGCCGCGAAAACGTCCGGCCTGCCCTACTACTGCCAGGGTTGTCAGCAAGCATTTTCCGTGCGGATCGGGACGGCCCTGGAGCGATCCAAGGTTCCGTTGCGCAAGTGGGTCTTTGCCATTTACCTCGAAATGACCAGCCTGAAAGGCGTGTCCTCGATGAAACTGCATCGGGATATCAAGGTGACGCAAAAGACGGCTTGGTTCATGCTGCACCGCATCCGGGAAGCGTGGTCGGGCGAATGTGCCGACGTTCCATTCGCTGGCCCGGTCGAGGTTGACGAAACCTACATGGGCGGCAAACGCAAGAACATGAGCAACGCCAGGCGCGAGGAACTGGCTGACACCGGGCGCGGCGCGGTCGGGAAAACCGCCGTTGTCGGCGCGAAGGATCGTGAGAGCAACCAGGTTGCCGCCAAGGTGATCGAATCAACCGATGCGCCGACCTTGCAAGGCTTCGTTGCAGACCATGCTGAGCCGGATGCCAAGGTCTACACCGACGATGCCAAGGCGTATCGGGGAATGCCGTTCGATCATGAGGCGGTCAAGCATTCGGTCGGCGAATATGTCCGGGAACAAGCCCACACGAACGGCATGGAATCGTTCTGGTCGATGCTGAAGCGCGGGTATATCGGCGTCTGTCATCACATGAGCGCGAAGCATTTGCATCGCTATGTGAATGAGTTTGCCGGACGCCACAACGTGAGGGAGGAAGATACGCTGAAACAGATGGAAGCTGTTGTTGTCCGCATGGTCGGAAAGAGGATCATGTATCGGGACTTGGTATCGTGAGTGCCGCCGAAGATTTGGCGGTAGACCTCGATGGACAGACTTTTGGGACAATCCTCGCCGATCCTCCTTGGCGATTTGCGCATCGAACCGGAAAGGTCGCGCCGGAACATCGTCGGCCAGGGCAATATGAAACGCTGGGCTTTGAAGAGATCGCCGCGGACTGGGCAAGGAAATTCGTCGCTGACAAGTTCGGCGCAGCGACGACACATTGGGCCAAGCTACAAAGCCGAATAGAGCGTGGTGTTGGCAGCCCGTGCCCGCTGCTACTGGTCGGCGTTCCTGCAACCGAGGTGGGCAAGGAGAAGCTGGAATGATCGAGGATAACGAAAGAAAACCGATCGAGGTACTGAACCCTGCGTACAGGGGCGCGACCCCGAAGGACGTAGGCCGCGCCCTGTTGCGCAGAGTGGAAAATCGCCAGGAAGACGACCGCGAGAAACCCACGCCAGACGGTGAATTTCAATCAAGTATATAATCCCCTTCGGTTATGTTGGCCGCTGCGATGGCCGTGATCAGGATGCCGCTGGTTGTGCCTCGCCCCTGGTCATGAAGCCGTGCTTTCGCAGCATGGTGAACCAGCGCGGCGCGTTGCACATGACCATCAGTGCCTCGTAGTCGGTTTCGCGATCCCGATAGAATTCCCCTGTCGTGAGCATGTGGTAGATGACACGCAACAGCTTGTGCGCGGTGGCGACGGTGGCCCGCTTGTAGCCACGGCGCACGGTGAGCGCCTTGTGATATCCCTTGAACTGACAGTGGTTGCTTCGGGCGGCGGCCTGTGCGCACTCGATGAGGAGGGTGCGCAGCGCCTGATTACCCCTGCGGACCAATGGCATTCGGACAGACCTGGAGCTTTGGCGATTTTATTCTGCGGCCGGCAACGTTCTGATTTTACGACCTGAATCCCCTGGTGGAACTTTTTTTCCAAATGGGGGTTGTCAAGCTATCGCAAATATGCATGCTGTGCTTGTCATCACGGAGCACATGCGATGGACCCGCGAATCACCGCCCTGAATTCGACCACCTTCTCCGGCCGCCGGCTGACCCGGCGCCAGGTTGCCGAGGTCCAGGAGACGGTTGACCTGTTGCCGAACGACAGCCGCAACGAATTGTGCAAGACCATCTGCGAGCATCTCAACTGGGTGACGGCGAAGGGCGACTACAAGGTGGGTGCCTGCATGGGGATGCTGGAGCATCTTGAGCAGCACGGCATTGTGCGCCTGCCGGAGAAGCGGCAGAACATGGTCCGTCCGGACAGCAGCAAGCCGGTCTGGAGTTCGGCATCGGATCCCGGGCCGCTGATTTCGGCACCGCTCGGGGAGTTGCAACCCCTGGGCCTCGAGCTGGTCACGGACACCGAGGGACGTCAGTTGTGGAACGCCTGTGTGGACCGTCACCATTATCTCGGGTACCGCCGCCCCTTCGGGGCGCACATCCGCTATAATGGGAACCGAATGGTTATGGGAACCTTGAATCCCATGTGCCTGTCATGACACGCTTTTTCTCCTGATCAGGTTCCCATAATAATCTGCTCTACTCCTGTCGGTTTTGACATTGACAGGAGAGAGATCATGCTTTCGAAACAATTCAGTCCGCCACTGCCCGATGTGGTTCCTGAACGGGATTCCCGAGTTGTCCGGTGCTACGCGGAGCACCTGGAAGGCCTTGGCCTTTCCGACAGGATGACCGGCGAATTGACCAGTACGGCCAGGCACATCGCGGTCTGGCTGGCGCTCAACGGACCGGGTCTCGACACGTTCGACATCCGCCTCCTTGACCGCTTCATGCGCCATGAATGCCATTGCCCTGGCCGACGTCGGACCGGCAGGAGGCCCGGTCGACAATGCAGGCAGTTTGCGGTCAGGTTCCTCCGGTACCTGCTCGAGACCGGGCGGGCAGAGGTGCCTGCGGAGATCGAGGCGACCAGAGACATCCGCAAGGTCTCGCTGTGGCTGGGGCATCAGAGCCTCAAGACCACTGAGATTTACCTGCGCACTGATCCGGCCGCAAAGTTGGGCATTCTCTCCGAGTGGCGTTCTCCGGGTCTCGCCAAGGGACGGTTCACGGGCGTGAAGGACGCGTTGATGGCGATGCTTTCCGACATCTGAGCCGGAATTATTATGGGAACCTGATCAGGAGAAAAAGCGTGTCATGACAGGCACATGGGATTCAAGGTTCCCATAACCATTCGGTTCCCATTATAGCGGTGATGGGAATGTTCCCATCACCGCTACTTCCTGACGGACTGCCGGGGCCGCAGGCTGGGCTGCCTTCTGTTCGATGCGGCGACCAAATCGCTGCCCTGCCGCGAACGCTGGATCGGGTGGAACGACCGGAGCAGGGACCGCAACCGCCCCCTTGTGGTGACCAATTCCCGCTGGCTGGTGTTTCCATGGGTACGGTCGAAGAACCTTGCCTCCTGCGCCCTGTCGCTGGCGACGCGGCGCCTCGGCGACGACTGGCAGGAACTGCATGGCTACAGGCCGGTCCTGTGCGAGACCTTCGTCGAGGAGGATCGCTTCAGGGCCACGTGCTACCGTGCGGCCAACTGGGAACGCATCGGGGAGACCGGGGGAGACAAGGGCAAGTCCATCAAGGGTGTCTACGTCCTGCCGCTGTGCAGGGACAGTCGGGAGGTCCTGCGCGGCGAACACCGGGATGCGGCAAAGCCTGCGAGGCCGAAGACAACGGCGGAACGCGGGCGCTCGGGCGGCAGCTGTCGCCGTTTCACCCGTCAGTGGGAGACGCTCGTCGCCGCCGCCACCGCCGTGGCGGAGCGCGAGGATGCACGCTGGCAGAAGCGCCGCCGCGTGTTCAGCACCCTGTTGATCATGCTGTTCGTCTTCCGTCTGGTCGTCGCTCCGCGCCGGCAGGGCTACCGTGCAACCCTCTGCGAGCTGTGGGAGCAGTGCCAGCAGTCCGACATCGCCCTGCCGCAGGACGAACCGCCGGCGGCATCCTCGGTCAGCGAGGCGCGCGAGAAGCTCGACGAAGCCGCCTTCAAGACCCTGCACAGGGAAATCCTCGCCCACAGTCCCGACGATCCCCTGTGGAAGGGAAACCGCATCTTCGCCGTCGACGGATCGAAGATCACCCTGCCGAGAGAACTGCTGCACGCCGGCTACCGCATCCCGAACGACAATACCCATTACCCGCAGGGCATGATCAGCACCCTCTACAGGCTGCACACCCGCATGCCCGTAGACTTCGACCTCTTCAGCCACGAGAACGAGCGCGCGGCCGCACTCACCCATCTCGACCATGCCGCAAAAGGCGATGTCATCGTCTACGACCGCGGATACTGGTCCTTCGAGATGGCCCTGGTCCACCACCTGCGCAGGCTCGACTTCGTCTTCCGCATCAAGAACAATACCAACCCCGCCTTCGCTGCCTTCGCCGCCTCACGGGAGAGCGACCGCATCATCACCCTCAAGGCGCCCCGCGATGCAACCGAACTGCGCGGCCGCAGCCTCCGCATCCGCCTGGTCAAGTACACCGTCGCCGACACCGAGTACTGTCTCGCAACCTCCCTGCACGACAGCCGCTACACCGTCCCGGCACTCTCGGACCTCTACCACGGGCGCTGGCAGACCGAAGAGGGATACAAGACAGACAAGGCCGTGATCGAGAGCTTCCACGCAAAGTCCGAGCGCGGCGTGCGCCAGGAACTCTATGCCGCCTTCATACTGATCACCCTCGCACGCATGTTCGCCAACCGCTGTGACCATGACATCAACCACAATGCCAACGATGACCTGCCGGCCATGCGCACCAACTTCAAGAACGGGATGAGACTGATGGGGCGCGAAATCGAGGCCATGTTCCTCAGGCAGAGCCAGATGGTCGCCCAATCGGTCAGGAGAATCATGACCGGCCTCTCAAGGTGCATCCAGCGCGAGAGGCCAGGGCGAAGCTACAAGCGGGAATCCAGGCAACCAAGGAGCAAGTGGCAGAAGCGAACCGCCGCCTGACAGAACCAGACCACCATCAAGCCCCCGGCTTCCGGCAAAACGCCCGAAGCACGGGGGCTTCCTTATCCGAACGATAAAAAACCTTATCCGAATGCCATTGCCCGGCGGACGCGTCCCGAGCGTCGTTTTCCGGCGCTCTCGTTGTTGCCGGGAGCGAGCCCGGCCCAGGCGGCGCAGTGACGTTCCGACGGGAAGACGGAGATGTCGGGGCCGAGCTCGATGATGATTGCCGATGCGGCGCGATGGTCGATGCCGGGTATGGTGGTCAGCAACCTGATGGCCACCTGGTGTTCGGCGAGGCCCCTGTCGATGACGGCGTCGTATTCGGCGAGCCGCTCACCGGCCTGGTCGAAGAGGCGGACCTGGTCACGCAACAGGAACCGGTCGGCCTCTGAAAGCTTGCTTTCGAGGGCATCGTTGAGTGTCGCGAGATGCCTGCGGACATGGCCGGAGAGCGCGGCCATGATCTCGGCGCGTTCCTTGCCCGCAACCAGCCCGTCGAGGATGCGCCGTCCGTTGACCCCGAAGAGGTCGGAGAGGACGCCGCCGACACGGATGCCGGCGCTGTCGACGATCTTGTGAACGCGGTTGCGCGTCCGGGTCCGCTCGGCGACGATCTTCCGGCGCGCCCGTGCGACCCGGCGCAACTCGCGGAACGCCTTCGGCGGCACCAGGCTCGGATTGCAGAGGCCGAACTGGCAGACCCGGGCCAGCCAGACGCTGTCGGCAATGTCGGTCTTGCGCCCCTTGATCTGCTTGACGTGCTGGGCATGGAGCAGCAGGGGTGTGATGCCGGCCTCGGCGACGGTGTCGAAAACCGTCTCCCAGTAGACGCCCGTGCCTTCCATCGCCGCCGCCGTCACACCGTGCGCGCGGAGCCAGTCGGCAAGGGCGGCAAGCCCGCACGGAAGGGCGCTGAACTCCTTGTTGTGGATCTGTGCATCCGCATGCGCCCGGGCAATACGCACCGTCGCCGTGACCTGCATCTTGTGCACGTCAATGCCGGCGGCGCACGGGTGGATGACATGGAGCGTGTCTGTCGATATCATGGAACCTCCTCCTTCGGGTGGAACACACGCGGAAGTGGGCGGGTCAACGGAACAGCTGACTCACAGATCCAGGGTGGACTGCGGTGCATTTTGCTGTGCGTTCTCGGGCTGGCCGGATACATGGCGGGGTTCGAAGCCGTTGACCTGGGACAGTTTGGAAACGGGTTCATAAGGCCGCACAAAAAAAGCGTCCTCATGCCCACTTCCGCACCCGATTAAATGTCACAACAGGCGGATCAGGGAAAGTCAGGCCTCATAACCGGTCCCGCAAACCGGCAGGCGGAACCACCGATAAAGACGTCACTCAGTTACATGCCAAAGCGGGGTGAGCAAAAACCCGATCATGACCGTTTGGCGGCTGCGGAATCCCGTTTCGGAGAAGTCAGAGCACACCTTCAGCCATAGATGATGAATTTGTCTGTGATTGGATCGACACCGTTCAAGTGTGGAATAACAGTTTCGGTTTTTCTGCGGAACGATTCACCTGTTCAGTCATTTGAGAGAGACGAAATGGTGAGTTACGCTGCGTGGTCGAAATCGCTACTGTTTGGGAAAGTGGACTGGCGTCAGTGGAATCGCATCTCAGCCCGATATCCAGACGGTGCGAACTGGGAACGATCGAAGATGCGTTCTCAGAGGGGTTGCAATCCGGGGAGTCGCAGAAGCCTGCCGGATGCTATCGGGGCACGCGAGCATCTGCCGTATCGTCTTTTGATATCCAGATCTTGATAAATGTCGTACCGGACTCGAACTTTTACGGTTTTCGCGGGTCGATCTCCGGAAGTTTGGTCGAACAGGCCGTTTTCAGGTGTTCGATAGCTTCGACGACGGCCCGTGACCGATCAAGCTTGTCGGCAGCAGAAAGAACCGAAAGGCAAACCGTGGAACCACAGCAGCGCAGCAAGACCTCGGCTTCGCGCAAGAGGAATTCAAAATCCTGCAATTGCCCACTTCACGGTGCGTAGTTAAATCCACGATGCCGCTGGCAAGGTCTGTGTAGCCCACGATCGACTGACTATTCCAAACGGTGGATGTCGTCTGATTGGATCGTCCAATCCCGGCGATCCTCCCAAAGGCCCCAGAACCGCCATGCACGACCTACCTGGTGAGGTTTTCGGAGACCGAACCACTTCCAGGCAGACAATTCAAACTACGAGGCATCAAACATTCGATGTGCAACTTTCATGCCCGCCCCGGGGAACGCTCCCCCAGAAAGTGGGTTAACGAACCTCTGGAATCCGCCCAATCTCCTTTTATGAATAATTTCGCGGTTAAAATTGATCGCCAAACATTCTGAGGCGTTTTCGCCGCCGCGTTTTCTCGTGGGCGAGCACCGGTTGGCTGGACATCCGGTCGGTCGCCGCACGGGAAGACGGGTTCATTTCCGTCGGTTCCGGCGATGTTCCCAACCGTCACCAGTCCGGATCGTCGATTACGGGACGTTTGACAGTTACAACCGGAATCCCGGGCACGCCGCATCGCCCGGCATCGGGTCCGGTACTCATTCCGTTCGGTTGAGATTCGGGCCTTGGGCGGCCTTCAGGCTGGGTCTCCTGACGAGGGAGCGCATCATCTCCGGCTGACCGGCCAGGACATGACCCAGTGCCAGCGCCATCATTACCACGACAATTATTTTGCAGCGCAACGCCATCTTCGTCCAGCCGCGGATGAATTGGCTCCTGGATCGAATTTCGTTGGCACATTGAAAATGAGAGTCTTTTTGTTGTCCCCTGCACCGATGATGGATCTGTGTGGTCGTAAAGGGCAACAGATTCCGAAAACGATATAATGCGGCCTGTCGGCAACAAAACGGACGCGCAAATCGCCCCGTTTCGGGTGAAGAAAAATCCATGGCCCACGATAAACCGTTGCAGATCAATCCGTTGCAGACAACGCAACTTGCTCTTTCTTGACCTACTTCTGAGCGGCAAAGGAGCAGAGTAGCAAGAATTAATCGAGGCGGTCAGTTTAGTCTGAGGCACGACAATCGTTCTAGTCGGTCAACTTGACAATGTACCAAGCCGGTTGCGCCCGCGCCGTTGACAGTTGTACTTCTTCTGGCCGGTCCTTCAGAAACTCATCGACCGCCTTTGTCGCGCCCGGCCACGCATCTTCCTGATAGTCGTCGAGTACGACTATACCTCCTGGTACCAGCCTGTCGAAGAGCGCTTCCAGTACTTCTTTGTGCCCCGTGTAGGTGTCGCAATCAATGTGGAGAAATGCAATGGAAATGTCCGCGAGTTCGGACAGGGTCTGTTCGAAATATCCCTGTTTAAGGACAAGGTTGACGTCGAAACACTGAGAAAACCGCATTAGACGCTGAGGGACGTCATCAGCATCCTTAAATTTGCCTATTAACCTTTTTTTTGGCCGGAATAGTTTGACGTCGGCTCCAGTAATTCCGCTTTCAGGAAAGCCTTTAAAACTGTCGAGACCATAAATTATACGTTCGGATGACAATTCTTTTACTGTTCTAGCAATTTGCCGGAGTGTGGCCCCCCGGTAAACACCGCACTCCACGACGTCACCTGAATGATCCAACGCCTGTTCGAGAAGCGCAATCAGCGAGTTCTCGAAGCACTCAGTGGACAGTTCCTTCCAGTATTCCGCTTTGCCAACATCGTTGGAGAGAAGCTTGTCCCGAGCTTGGTCCCTCGAGAATCGCCTGACTTTTCGGCGGTTCCGGAGGAACTGTCGAATCATAGTAGACCTCGCCCGCTTTGTTTGGCAAAATGTACAATGAATGGGGAGTGGTTTTCGCATGGCGAAATACGTTTTTTTCACGACGTTGTAATCATGTAATTTTTTTGCGCATGATCTAACGATTCGCCTTGATTTCGCGGATTTTCGCGAAAAAGCCTCCGCATAAGCTGCAGATTCTCACATGCCGGCGATTTCGGCCTCATGCCTGGCCTCGGCGGTGGGCGTGGTAAAGTGCTCCACACACGAAGCACCGCGCTCGCAGCGTGATTCGTTCTTATTAAGTCAGAAGTCAGAAAATCGCGCCATGTGGGAATCACTCCCAATGAATGCAGTGTGGTTGTATTTCAGTTGCAAACGCCTTACTCAATGTTACTTGGGGGCGTCAAAAACGATAGCTGCGAATACGACCACGCATAACCCACCTCTATTTTGCAACCCGAGACTGAACTAGATCTCATATGTATGAGATCAACTGCAGCGGTTCTCCCCGCCAATTGACTTGCGACGTTGACTGAAGATTCCTATGCATTTGACGGTGCCGGTGCATTCGCAAGTGCCTCCCAGAACTGAAGCCTGGGTTCTTTCCTCCTTTTCGATGCCGGGTGGCTGGCAGGAGGTCAGCCCTGTGCGAGCGTAAGCGAGCCCCTTCTGAATTTCAACAACGCAATGGCCACGATGACCGATCCGTTCGCCCGGCAACGGTTGCAACGGGTCCCGAACCCCGGGATCGAAGCCTCTGCACCACAGGCACTCCCAAGACTCCGGCCGTCAGGCTGGCTGAATCCGGTGCGATCGAGGATCGCGTCTGCGGTCTTCGACTCACCATTTACCTTTAGCCAACGATCCACAGGGATCTGCCTGTCGATCAGGATTGCGGCCACAACTCACGCAAACGAGGCCGAGACGGTGCGGGCACTTGGCTGCATACCATTGCCGCGCCCAATGATTGGTGAGGGTGATTAATCGCAGGCGACTTCCGAAGGGGACCCATGGCTTTCGGACAATCCAGAAGCAGGACTCCTACTTCGTCGACAAATTTCGTCTCATCCTGCGACTGGCGTGCGAGGGAGATTCTTTCCAGTCCCGGCCGCATCCGTTGGGCAAGAGCCTTCTGCTAAAAACGCTGAAGTCGCTGTCCAAGGGACACGAGACCCTGTTCCGAGGTTGGACATTCACAAGTATTGGGACAGGTCGACTCGCCATCCGATTTTACCGTTGAGCTTCGATAGGAAGTACAATCATCCCAGGAATCTTGAGCGCAACATCCTCAACCAGCTGGCGCTGATTGAACATGCTGCTGGGCTCAATCCATCACCGACCACCAATACGGATCCGGAACGCCTACAGAAAACATTCTGTCATTTGCATCATGCCTTCAAGAGGCAGGTCGTCGTTCTGGTGGACGAGTAGACAAACCTATCCCCGACATGCTCCATGAACCCGATCTTGCGATCGCCACCCGGAATTTTCGGCGCGGTTCTACAGCATCGTCAAGGGCAGTGCTGAACATTTCAGGTTTGTCTTCGTCACTGGCTTGAGCATGTTCGCCGAACGTCAGCCTGTCCTCTGACCTCAACAACTTGAAGGAAATCAGTTTAGATCTACGAAACGCCACAATCTACGGCTACACTGACGATACTCTGGCTTGAGTGTTCGGACCGGAGATTGGCGGACTGGACCGCAAGACATCCGTACTTGGGACAACGGCTACCACGTGCGGGCGGGGAATGGATCTACAATCCTTTCAACGTGCTCCTACTGTTCGACAGAGGAACGAGTCAAAATGATTGGCACAGGAATCGAAACCATTGCGCAAATGTAAACTGTGTCGGAATGTCGTCCAAATGCGACGATAACGCCCGTTATCACAGTCCCAGAAGCGCCTTGATCCGATACTTCCAGATTCGCAAGAAATATGTCCGTCTGAGTGACGGAGAATGCTCAGCCAGGAAATGTCCGTGCTTTTTCAATATTCTATGATAACACCTGACCCGACCCTTCGAACTGGCGGATCGTCCCAAGCTCGCCCTGTCTGGCTGTCCTGCATGAGGCCTGATCACATTTCTAATCACGCCTGGCTTGGGGTCATTCCACATGATGCAGCCAGCCGCGACAAGGCGGATACAGAGTTCCGCATCCTCGCTTATAAAGAGCTCGTCGTCAAACCCATCGAGCACCAAAAACATATCGCGCTTTACCCATAAACCAGATGTGACCCTTAACTTGGATTGAAGCGGTGCGGTGGAATCCAAGAGTCCTGTCATCCACTGATACGCCAGGGATCTTCTTGCAGCCAGGCGCCCGAACGATTTGCGTTGCAGACCAACGGAAGAGCCAAAACTCACGTTTGGATGGTCATCTAAAGCATCAAGGATTCGACTACAGTAATCCGGCAAAAGCTCGTCGTCGTCATCCAGAAACAGTACGACCGGATAGCACGCTCTTCTCACCCCGGCATTCCGCGCGCCAGAAGGTCCGCGTGGGCCGGGATTGTCAATCACAATCACCCTCCCTGATTCTTCAAGGACGTTTCGTGCCGGAACCCTGCTGCCGTCATCGACGACAATGATTTCACCTTCCGTCGGCAGGGTCGCCACTGCCGACGCAACGGCTCGCACAACGCATTCTTGCCGGTCTCTTGTTGGAATAATTATCGAAATCGTCATGTCGGCGTAATAAACACAAAAATTCAGCACTCGAAAGCCTCAAGCCACCGCAACGCAACTCAAGCGCCACACTTGAGACTCACGACCAGAACATTCGGGCCGCTGACATTGTAAGTTTGAAACGAAAGAGCGGTTCGGTTTAATCATGAGGCATATTCTGCTGCTTTGAAATAATTCCAACATTCGTCTTAGGCGAAGAAATCGGAGATTTGGCCGATGGCGGCGATGAGGTCTCCATATGTCCTGGCGCCGATTCGGCGCAGATTCGCCTTGAGCTTGGAAAACGCCATCTCGATGTTGTTTAGGTCGGGACTGTATGGCGGCAGGAACAGGAACCAGCATCCATGCGCCCTGAGGGCCTCCGCAGCTCTCTTGCTCTTTCGCACACTCGGGTGGTCCAGAATGACCACCGTACCAGGTTCGACGTCTGGCGCGAACAGAGTTTAGATGTCGGCATCGAAGACGTCGCGGTCCATGGGTCCGTGGATGAACAAAAGGCCATGAAGCCATCCGAGGTCTGCCTGACAACCATGGTCTGGGTCCCCGATCTTCGGAACGGAACGGCACCATAGAGGCGCTGCAATCGTGGCTGCTGTTGTCCGGGTGGTGATGGCGGTTACAGATTCCAACGGAATCTGCAGCGGTCTCATCAATGAACACCAGGCGTTGCGGCTCTCTCCGCACGAACGGCATGCGCCGGCACAGCAAGTCTTGGCGTGAGGCCCTGACCCTTGACTTGCCGCGTTCCCGGGCAATGAGGACCATTCGGAAGTGTACCCGCGTCGCTGAGTGCTACGTCGATGGACGAGTGATGCGCCTGCACAACGTGCGCGTGGAACAGGGCATCTTACATCTCCTTGAGTGTGATGTAACGTCCGGGTCCTCCGCGGTCAGTCCGTAGAAGAAAGGCAGGGACGGTTCTAGCCTGCCCGAACCGTGTCGGCGGACCAATGATCTTAGCCACGAGCGTTTCCTGACCGTTCGTCCCTAGCAGCTTGCCATCGCACGGCTGATCAGAAGCATCCGTCCCACCACCGCTGCGGAGTTGCCCTCCTCCATTCACCGGACACACCAGTCCCGCAGATCCTGGAAAAGTGCATTGCCCATGGTCTCGCTCCTCCTGCCTGCCTCTTGCCTCTTGAGTAAAAAACCGCTATCTCATTGATTCCACGAAGTTTTGCAAATATCTCCGATTTCGACTGTCCTGATCACCTGGTAGCCGAACTGTTTGGTGCGCCAGCCGAACTTCGAGACTGCCCGGTTCACATCTCCGGACGGCAACAAGCAAACACGACCTTTACTTTCGCGACAGGGCCGCCGCTGCGCGGGGGTGGTAGCTTTTGAGGAGCGCTTGACTCAGACAAACACGGGCGAGGGAATTAACCAGAATCATTCAATTCACGAACCGCTGTGACTCAAGCGGAAACTTTGCATCGTCGGTCGACGAAACTTGGAACTGGTGTGTTTCTGGAGCAGCGGTCAGCAGCACAATCCTCGTAGAGCGCTTCGGTAACTGAGTTGTTCCGGGTGCAGACTTCACCGCCCAAGATCGAATGACCATGTCGCCGGGAGTGGTGCCTGCCGTTAGGGGTATTTTCGCCCTGGCCAACAAACCGGACCATGTTTCCAAGTACCTCCATCGCAGAACACGCAAATGGCAGATGCCAATTTAACCAAAGAGCGTCCCATTTTATCTATTTTGGCCCACTACCATTGAAATCAGCAGTGGTTGGGGTCCAATCAAATTTGGCCAACCATCTTGTCCTCAAACCCGTACCTCATCCAGTTTTGACGCACCCATCGCACAGGACCCCGCCCATAATGGGGGTTTTTTGCCCAGGATTGCCCGGAGTCCATCGCTAGGAGATGCGGCCTAGGAAAACCATGAAACGCAACGAGGCGAGTCCCGCCATCTGGGTGTCGAGGGGAGGCGAACCAATCAACAACGGGTGCTCTTCTATGGTGAATCTTAAAAGTGGAAATCCATTGATCAGGCCAAAACGTGACATTCCGTGCGTGTTCAGCTACAAAATCCTGCTCAATCACGTAATCCCTGAGTACAGAACTTCTATTCGAAAGGAATCGCGTGAGGATGTGCTTCTGTGAACCAATCTCAAGTGAAAATGCGCCTGTCATTAGCTGAAAGGCGAATTTCCTGTAGCCGAGACGATGTTTGAGCTTCGGGTAGTTGTGCATTGAACAAAAGGAACCTTGTTCGCCGAAATCAAACAACGGATCGAGATTGCCAACGACCAGAGTGTCAAGATCCAGGTAAAGAATACGACCTGAAAGGCCATATAGGTCTTCGGAAAGCAGACATAGTTTGGGCCATCCTCCAGCTCCCGAAGGGTCAAAAGGCGCATCAAATGCGCCGATATCAGGGATCGGATAACAGTCGACTTCGGATGAAATTCCCGACATATCGTCGGTTAAGCAGACAAAATGAACTGGGCCAGTTGTGTTTCTGACCACTGCCTGATGGAGTATATTCACATAGTATGGCCGATATTCCCTTTTTCCCCATTTCATTGTCAGAACTGTTTTCATGGTTAGTTTCCAAAACGGGGCAAAGTAGACTGGCCCCAATTGTTGTCCTCATCAAATGTTAGTTTCTCGTATAATCCGCTTTGACCGACTGCTTTTTCTCCAAAACCTGACGAATTTGAAGCAACGAAAATTCAATCCGCCACGGTCCTCCGTCGAGGACCTAACCGACCATTCTTCCTGGACTATTGGGCGCATTCAGATGGGGTTTCAATAACTTCGTGAGCCAAAGCATTAATGAGTTTGTCTCGCGCAATCTTTACCTGAGTTTTTGAGAACAAGCACATCTCCCGTCTTATCGGGGACTGATCACTCTCCATTATTCGTTCAAGAGGATCAATCGGAAAGGAAAACGGTTCCATAAAAACGGTTCCATAAAACCTTCATGATTTTCTGCGTTTACTTACCCCGGAGCATGAAACTCGCATGTGACTGACGGTTTCCGGGACGATGTCGTGTGGTGGCGCCGTTGCCGGGACCGGGGTATCCTGTGGCCCATGGATCGGGTGGCGGCAGAACAGGACGTCTGTTTTTTGCGGCCCTGGAGCCCGTCCTAAAACTGTCCATTCGCCGTGGGGTCCGCGCCCCGGAGTGTTTCCAGCAGGCATGACGCCTGCCGAGAACGTGGAGAAAATCGAGACGCTGCAAGGCGGCCTCCGGTCGCGTGCAAGCCATTGTAAACCCCACAGGCGTGCTTGCCGCCACCCGTCTCCTGTCAACCACAATTCAACAGGAGTTGGATCATGAGCGATACACCGAAACATGATGACATGGAAGTCCGGCATGCCGCCGCCGCGGGTCTCGATGTCCACAAGATGCAGGTCACGGCGACCGTGCGCACCCACGCGGGCAGGGAAGGCCCCCTTGTCGAGACCCGCGAGTTCGGTGCGCTGGCGAGCGGCCTCGCCCTTCTGGTGCAGTGGCTGCTCGGCCTGCGGGTGAGCGGCGCCGTCATGGAGGCGACGGGTGTCTACTGGGAGAAGGTCTACGACATTCTGTCCGACGCCGGTCTCGATGTCATGGTGGTCAATGCCCAGCACGTCAAGCAGATCAAGGGGCGCAAGACCGACATCGCGGACAGCGTCTGGCTGTCGCGCATCTGCCAGTTCGGCCTCGGGAGCCCGAGCCTGGTCCTGCCGAAGAGCTTCCGCGACCTGCGGGGGCTGAGCCGCTACCGCCGCACGCTGATCGAACAGCGGGCGCGCTCGCAACTGCCCATCCAGAAGGTCCTGGACCGGGGCGGGGTGCGCATCGGCGGCGTCCTCAGCCGGATCACCCACAGCGTCAACGGTCGCCGCATCCTCGAGGGCATCATCGCCGGTGAGGCGTGTGAGGACATCCTGGGCGGGCTGAGCTGGCATGTCCGCAAGAAGCTCGGCCTCCTCGGCGATGCCCTGAGTGTCGAACTCGACGCACATGGCCGGTGGATCCTGAGCGACCTCCTGGCCCGGTTCGACAGCGACACCGCCCGGATCGAGGCGGCCAACCGGCGGATGGAGGCCGCCCTCGCTCCCCACGAGGCCCAGGTCCGGCTTCTCGAGACCCTGCCCGGCGTCAGCCGCGAATCCGCCATGGCGATCCTCGTCGAACTGGGCCCCGACATGTCGGTCTTCGCATCGGCCAGACACTGCGCCGCCTGGACGGGGATCTGTCCGGGGAACAACGAGAGTGCCGGCAAGCGCCGCAGCGGACGGATACGGCGGGGAAACCCGATCCTGCGCGCCATTCTCGTCGAATGCGCTCATGCGGCGGTCCGGACCCGGGGCTGCCAGTTCCAGGCCTGGCACCAGGCGGTGAAGAGCCGGCGTGGATACAAGCGCGCCATCGTCGCCGTGGCCCACAAGATGCTCCGCACCATCTATGCCATGCTGCGCGACGGCACGCCCTATGCCGATCCCGGGATCGACTATGAGGGCATCTCCATCGGCCGCAAGGCCAGCCGCTGGCTGCAGAAGCTCGAACAGTATGGATACGTCACCCGGCTGGCACGCGAGGACCAACCCGACATGTCGGCCCGACCCGCCTGAGCCCCGGCGTCGCCCGCAACCGCTCTCGGCCCGTCACGAGGCCGTTTCCGGGGAGCCCGAATAATCGCCGACAGTGAGTGAACGGCGACGCCTTCCAGACTGACGTCACCGTGGCTGCCTCCCGAAAAAACGGGTGCCGGCGGCCAGGGGAAAGTGTGCCCAAAGCCCGAAAAGAGTTTCAGAGAAAAGATAGAGATGTCGGAAATCACCGGTCTTTATGTCGTGGTTCTTTCCCCCAGTATGTATATGAGTTGTGGTCAACAAGAGATCGATTGTCGAGTTGAAAAAAAATTTGTTAAAAAATGAGCCTCTTGCAAAACCCGCTGAAGACGCGAATTTTCGCCTGAAGTCGACGATTCTGTTCAGGTAATCCTGGCGATCGGGGCTGCCACAAGGTATGGTGTAGTTGTACGCAACACGACCTATGGAGGCAACCCCGATGGCTCTGTCACAGACCATATCCAATCTCTGGACCCGGTTTCAAGGGGAACTTTTTCCTGGGCTCGCCGAAGAGGTCGGCCCCCTCATGGAGAAGCACAAACATCTGGTCCAGGTCCTCGACCTGGTCGAGGTCGAGCGCTTCGTCGATACGTACTGGCGCGGCCCCGGACGGCCGCAGCAGAGTCGTCGGGCCCTGGCGCGTGCCTTCGTTGCCATGGCGATATGGAACCTGCCGACAACCCGAGACCTGATCGACAGGATCGAGGTCGATGCGCGGTTGCGCAGGCTGTGCGGCTGGCCGGGTGTGCGCTCGATCCCGAGCGAGGCGACATTCTCGCGTGCGTTTGCCGAGTTTTCCGAGGCCCGCCTTGCCGAACGGATGCACGAAGCACTGGTGAAGGAGGCCCTGGGCTGTGAACTGATCGGTCATGTCTCGCGGGACTCGACGGCGATCGAGGGGCGGGAGAAGCCGGCACCAAGACCGAAACCGGCAAAGAAGCCGAAGCGCAAGCGCGGCCGTCCCCGCAAGGGCGAGGAAGTGGCGAAGGAACCCGGCCGTCTCGAACGGCAGTTGGATGGCATGAACCTCGGGCAGATGCTTGATGACCTGCCGGGCGCCTGCGACCACGGGGCCAAGAAGAACGCCAAAGGCTTCCTCGTCAGCTGGATTGGCTACAAGCTGCATCTCGACACGGCCGATTGCGGCGTGCCGGTGAGCGCCATCATGACCTCGGCATCGGTCCATGACAGCCAGGTGGCGATCCCTCTTGCGACGATGAGTGCCGAGCGCGTGACCAACCTCTACGATCTCATGGACGCGGCCTATGACGCCAGCGAGATCCACCGGATGAGCGAACGCCTTGGCCATGTCCCGCTGATCGATGTCAACCCGCGCCGGGACACGGCCCTCAAGCAGGAACTGAAGCGAGAGGCCCGGGCACGGCGTGTCTGTGGCCTCGTCACCCCGCAGAGTGTTCGCTACCGGATCCGTTCCGGGGTCGAGCGGACCAATGCTCGTCTCAAGGACGAGTTCGGTGCCCGTCATGTGCGTGTCCGTGGGCATGCAAAAGTGTTTTGCCACCTCATGTTCGGAGTGCTCGCGCTGACGGTTGACCAGTTGATGCGCCTCGTTGTTCCTCCCTGACCCGCCTCACCGTCCTTCGGGACGGTTCCGGCATCCACGATCTTCCACGGAAACGCCCTGAAAGAGCCGGCGAACAGTCGAACTCGGCCAGCGCTCCGGCATTTTCGTCTGTTTTTCCCGCGAATCGGGAGGGAATGCCGAAAGTCCGGGGATTCCGGGGTTCACGGTCGCGCGCAAGTCCGCGCCGGATACCCGGCACTGTTCAGCGTCCGGTCAACTCGATAATTTTGCAAGAGGTTCAAATGACACATTTCTTTGACGGGAAGGTGAAACAAACAGTCACGCACAATCATCAGATCTGCAGCAGGAAGTTGGTCTTTTGTGATGTCGATTTGCTGGAAGGAGACATTTCCAGTTCCAAATTCGCGACTATTGCGTTCAACGAGGTCAGAAACGATTTCTCCCCCAATATATTTGACTCTCATTTCAGGCAGTACATGCTGCATCCAGTGGAAATCACCGCACGGTGCATCCAAGAGAGTTGATACTTCGTATTTTTTGACCAGCTCGGGCAATTTTCTGCGAAGATTTTCCGTGTGTTTGAGTTCCGAACCGGGGCCGCTCTTTGACTCCTTGCTCCTCCACACGCCTGCCCTGTAGATCGATGTGAACTCTCCCTCGACCGTACCACGTAAGTGGTGAGGTATGCGGCGAAAGTTGACCCACCGACGAATTTTTCGTCGGCAAGGTCGTGTCCGGTTCCTAATTGTTGTGAAAATCATTGTTTCAACCAGTCTTTCTTATTCTATAGTTCAATCATTTAGTGTCCGGATTTCCGAGCCTTGTGTCGGGATGGGAGTGACAAGGACATGGAAGATCGGTTTTGTAGACATTTTGGCCGTTCCAGTGCGTAGCGTCGATGTTTTCTTCGATTAGGCGGATGCTGCAAACCACGTCACCGGCAAGAATGCAAAAAACCTAGCATTTGTTTGGATAGGCCAGAAGAACTGATCAATTCTGGAGAAATATCGAGGTGAATTCTTCTGGTATCTCATTCGAACAAAACACAATATTTCCCCCTTCAAAGTCTGGGGCAATGTCAGCACTCATGATTTTCACGAGCGACGACCGAGTGCTATGGCTATCGAATACAGATCCGTTAAACGAAAACGCGGTGTATCCTGCGTCGAACATCGTCCCAAAGACCCGATGTGCCGGATTGAGTTCTTCGTGTCTTTTCTTGGGGAACACCTCGATGATCCAGATCGGCTTCGGATCAGCTTGCAACAGAGTTTTTGCGCACTCCAATGCGTAGGCCTCTGAACCCTCTATGTCCATCAACACGAGAACTCTTTTACGTCGAATGATGCGTCTCTGAATTACATCGTCTATCTTGTGAACAGGGACAACCGAAGTTTTCAGGTCCGCTGTATTTGAAAACCCTCGGATCAAGGATGTGTCGGAACGATTCAAACCATACATTTCGGCAAATCCGGTCCTGTTCGAAACTGCTACCGGAAACAGTGAAAAATTCTCCTCCAAGCCGTTTTCCATGACGTTTTTCGCAATCATGGTGCAGTTTTCCGAGATCGGTTCGAATGCGATCGCTGGAACGTTAGCCTTAAGTGCCAAACAACAGTAATATCCGTGATAGGCTCCAAAGTTGATGAACAGATCAGTTTTTGGAAGCAGGCTTGACACAAGCGCCCGTTCTCTGACCTCCCAACGCTCCGAGAAAAAGCTCTTGTTGCTGGAAAAAAAGAAGCCTTCCGACACTTTACGCGGTTTACTGCGCAACCGCCTCCGTGGGTAAAGGCGATCCATCAAGATCCGATATTGATCACTGAGACTTCGCATTCGACATAATTCCACTTTTTTCGGTTTGGTGCGATGGCCCAAAGATTCCCCGGCCAACGTTGAGTCACTCTATATTCGCTTGCGATTTGACCATTAGATTGGCGTCGTTTGGCGGTCAACAACAGTCATTTCTGTCGATTTGCAGCTAAAGCGCCTCGAGAACCACCACCCCCAACGCGGCGTCGCCACTGTCGCGAAAGTAAAACGGTGCTTGCGGCAGCGGTTCCGAAGATTTGAACTATCAGCAGGTCGGGGCAGTCGAGGTCAAAAGTGCATTTGCCGTGGTTCCTCCCTGACCCGAGTGACGCGAGACAGTCAGGGCAGAGAATTCGATGCCACGCAAGCGAAGAAGAAAGACCGAGAGCCTAGAGGTCGTGAACTGGGTTTGTGCCGGGATCGACAACAGCAAGGACGTTCACTACGTCACGGTCGATCCGGAACGGTGTGCCACCTCGTCCCGAAAGGTGAGGCCGACCTGGGACTGTGCCATGATTGGGCCGATATAACGCAGCGAATTCGCATTGTTCACTCAAATCCGTCATGACATGGCAGGCTTGGCTGGAGGGTCGACGGTGGAGCCGGGATTCGCGGCGAAAGTTGGGTTTCATGCAAGTGCCCAAGTGTCGAGGCCGTGGGTAAGCTACCTTCTGGCCGGATCCGTGAGACGTTTTTCGACGGCCCGGGACCTGATCTCGCGCGGGGTCAGTCCTTCGGACTTTTTCAACGTCTTCGCCAGGTGGGCGCCATCGACAAATCCCGTTGCGTGAGCAATCTCGGTGACTGACAACATTGTCTGCGAGAGCAGCTCGAGAGCCCTGTCGATCCGGATGGCCAGGTAGGTCCGGCCGCCGGATTTCCCGGTTGCCGCGATGAACAGCCTGTCCAGGTGGCGGGTGGACAGGCCGACCATGCCGGCAATCGCGGCCAGCGGCACGGGATCCGGGACATTGGCGTTCATGACGTCGATGGCCCGCGCGACCCTGGTATCCGCGGGGCGTGAGATCGCGAACTGCGATGGCGGCGGGGCGGACGGATGACGCGTGTGGTCCAGCAGGATCCCGGCGACCGCTCTCCGGGCAAGCCGTCTCCCGAAATGGCGATCCAGGAGCAGCGCCGCCAGGTCGACGCCGACGGCCCCGCCAAGGGACGTGATCCTGTTGCGGTCCTCGACAATCAGCTGCCCCGAGCGAAAGCTGACGCCGGGGAACTGCCGTGACCAATCTGGCAAGATCGCGGCGGCAGCGCAGGCCTCGCGCCCGTCGAGAAAACCGAACCGCGCCAGTGTCGCAACGCCGTTTCCGATCCCGACCAGCGGCACATCCAGCCGGTCCGCCGACTGGATGTAGCGCTGAATGCTGTGTTCCGGCATGCCGAGCCGGTCACGATAGTCGCCAATGATCGCCAGGTAGCTGAAATCCTCGGGCCAGAGTTGTGCGCTTTCGGTCGTCAGCGATCTTCCGCAGATCGAAACGGCCGGCTTGCCTGCCGGTGACATCAGGACGGACTGGCAGGAATCCCTGCCCAGTTGCTCGGTCGCGCACTGCAAGGTATCGGCAAAAGTCGCGACACTCGAAAGCCGGTAGTCGGCCAACAGCAGAACGCCGACGGTCAGGGCTCTCGGTTCGTATGGCACGGGTCATTCACCGGTTTCAGGCGACAGGTGTCTGAATATTACCGAATCGTGTCTGACATGCACAAGACGTCACGTGGGCAGACCTGCTATTCTCGGACCATCAGAAGAAAACGGAGGACATCCACATGAAACCTGACCATCTCCAGGTACTGAAATCGGCAAGCTGGGTATCGGCATTCGCAGGGGCGGCGCTGCTGGGCGCTTCAACCGCCGCCGTCCCCCAGGACTTCGACTGGAAGCAGCAGGAAGGCAGTTCCGTCAATGTCCTGCTCGTCTCGCACCAGTTCGTCGAGGCGCTGAAGCCGCTGGTGCCCGAATTCGAGGACATGACCGGCATGACGGTCAATCTCGATGTGCTGGCCGAACAGGCCGCGAACGAAAAGCTGCTCGCCGACCTGTCGTCCCGGGCAGGTACTGTCGATGTGTTCATGACATCACCCTTGAACAACTGGCAATACGCGACCGCCAACTGGCTGGAGCCATTGGATGAGTTCATCGGCAACCCGGCCCTGACCCACCCGGAATTCGATGTCGGCGATTTCTTCCAGGGTGTCCTGAACTCGAACCGTTGGACCAGGGTGCCGATGCAAGGCATCGGCGAAGGCCCGCTCTGGGCGCTCCCGATCAATTCGGAAAGCTACCTGCTGGCCTATCGTCCGAGCGTTTTCAAGGAACTCGGCCTGGAGGTTCCGGAGACCTACGACGAGCTTCTGGCCATTGCCGACAAGCTCGATACGGGATCGGCGGAATTCGGGCTGATCACCCGCTTCGACAAGTACTGGGACCTGCCCTACCTGACCTTCGGCACCATGCTTCAGTCCTATGGTGTCGAAATGATCGATGCGGACGGCAACCTGCAGATCTGTTCGGATGCCAGCGTGCGGGCCACGGATGACTTCGTGACCCTGATCAAGACCGCATCGCCCGAGGGTGCCGGCGCGTTCACGTGGTACGAGGCCCTCCAGGGGTTCGCCTCCGGCCAGTACGCCCTGTCACTGAACGAGGCGGACTTGTTCGCGCCTGTCTACCAGGACGCCGAGCAGTCGGAGGTTTCGGATGATGTCGGTTATGCTCCGACCCCGCTGGGGCCGGACGGCACGCGCAAGGCAGGGGCCTGGATCTGGTCGATGTCGATCAACGCCGCGTCGAAGAACAAGGATGCGGCATGGCTGTTTCTGAGCTGGGTGACGTCCAAGGACACCATGATCGCCACGCACCTGGCCGGAAACATGAACCCGGTACGCGCATCCGCATGGGAAAACCCCGACGTGGTGGCGATGGTCAACAGCTGGGGCGAGACGCCCGGGCAGTACAGCGACGTGACGGCGACGATGGCCGAAGTCGCCGCGGTTCGCTTCCCGCCGCATCCGGAACTGACCCGGATGCTGGACCGTTGGGCTCAGGCCGTGCAGGAGGTCTATTTCAACGGAACCGATACCAGGACCGCGCTTTGCGATGCGCAGGATGATGTCGGGAAAATGTTCAATTGAGCATCGGGACTGCCGGCCGCGGTTGATTGACCGCGGCCGGCAGGATCGCTAGCTCCAAGACATCGCCATGGAAAATCTTTCGAGCCGAAGGATGTCGGCCAGGACGACCTATCTCCTGTTGTTCCTGCCGGCGCTGGCCATGCTGGCCCTCGCGCTCTACCCGTTTGTCCAGGGCGTGTTGACGGCCTTTTCCGATCGCAAGCTGTATTACGACACCAGTGAATTCATCGGCTTTCGGAACTTCATCGACCTGTTCGCGGATGACGAGTTCCGCGACAGCATCTTAAGGACACTGGCATTCACCGCCGGCGTGATTCTCGTACAGATCCCGCTTGGCCTGGGCATCGCGCTGCTGCTGCTGGGTCAAAGCTGGTTTCAGCCGATCCTGCGCAGCACCCTGGTATTGCCGCTCCTGATCCCGCCTGTCGTCGCGGGGTTGATGTGGAAGACGATGATGCAGCCGCAAAGCGGAATACTGAACTGGCTGTTGTCCAACGTCGGCATCCCGCCCCAGACATGGCTTTCGCACGTCGATACGGCGCTGCTCTCGGTCATTTTGATCGACACATGGGTGTTCACGCCGTTTGCCGCGCTAATCCTGCTGGCCGGTTTGCAATCGATACCGCCTGAACTGGACGAAGCCGCGCGCGTGGACGGGGCCGGAGCGCTGTTGATATTCCGCGCAATCCAGTTGCCCTGGATCGTTCCCTTCATCGTTCTGGTCGCCCTGTTCAGGGTGACGGACAGCCTGAAGAGCTTCGAGCTGTTTTACGCGACAACCCGCGGCGGACCGCTGAACGCCACGCGGACGATGCATATCATGGCCTACGAGGAAGCTTTCCGGTGGTCGAGCGTGGGCAAGGCGATGGCGGCTGTCTTCGTGCTTTGGCTCATGTCATACTTCATCAGCATGTTCCTGATGGCCAGGTGGCAGCGGCGATCGGGCGTTCCCTATGAAAACGGCTAAATTAACCCAAAACACCGCGCGCGCGCTGGCGCAAGTCCTGTTCATCGGGTTTTTCGTGTTCCCGATCATCTGGATTTTCATGATGTCGCTCAAGAACTTCCGCGACATCATCTCGTACCCGCCGAAGTTTCTCTTTTCGCCAACCCTGCAGAACTACCGTGAAACGATCCTGGGTGCGGAAGGGACGCTGCGGGCCGGCGAGTTGCCGGAATACGTCAGGTTCCTGCTGAACTCGCTGATCATATCCGGTGGAGCCGTGTCCCTGGCGGCTCTCCTGGGCATTCCCGCGGCCTATGCCTTGGCGCGCGGCGGACTTCCCGGGCGCAAGCACATTGCGTTCACGTTCCTTTCCTTTCGGTTTGCGCCCGAACTGATGATCATCCTGCCGATGTACCTGATCTATACGCAGATCGGGATTTATGACACCTATGTGGGAATGATTCTGTCGCATCAACTCATCTGCCTGCCGCTGGTAATCTGGATCATGATGAGTTTTTTTCAGGACGTTCCCATCGAGATCGAGGAAGCTGCCCGGATCGACGGAGCGAGCATCCTGCTGACACTTCGGGCGGTGATCCTTCCGATCTCGGGACCGGGAATTGCCAGCGCGATGATCATCGCGTTCATCTTTAGCTGGAACAACCTGATCTTCGGGCTGGTCCTTGCCGGCCCGAACTCGAGGCCCGTCACGATGGGGATATTGCAGGCAATGACCTTCGATCAGATCAAGTGGGGTCTCATGGCGGCGGCCGCCATGGTCTCAGCCGTGCCGGGAATGATCGCCGCGACCTACCTGCAAAGGCACATCACGCGGGGGCTGACGATGGGAGCGGTCAGATGACGGGGCTTGACGTTCTTTCTGTCGGCGCTTGGGCGCTTTTCGACTACATCCTGCGCGCCGATCACTACCCCGAAGAAGGCGAAACGGTCGAACTGAAAATTCCGTCGAAGTTGCTGCATACACGGTTCTTCGGTGATTGCTCGGCGAATCTCGCAGCATCGGCCGCGGCGACCGGAGTCGATGTCGGCCTGGGAATGGTGGTTGGTGATGACTTCAACCGCTATGGCTATCGCGCGCACCTGCTGGAGCTTGGCGTTGATCTGAGCGCCGTTGACGTACGCAGTGACGCCGACAGTGGGTATAATTTCAACATCTCAGACCACCGCGGTCGTGGCATGTGCTTTTCGCACCTGGGCGTGGCCGCGGACCAAAGCGACTGGGCGCCGCCGCTCCAGCAGATCGAGAACTCCAGGGTTGTCGCCGTCAGCGAGAAATTCTCCTCCTACACGCTGGCCACGATCCGCCATGCGCGGGATCGGGGGAAGACAACCGTGATCAATGGCATGGTCGGCACGGCCAATCAGGAGGCAATGACGTTCCTGGAGGCGGCAGACTTCCTGTTCATTTCGGAAAAGGAATGCGAAGCCCTGCTTCGTGTTCTGGACATGTCCTCGGCCAGGGACCTTCTGAAGACCGGTCTGTCCACGCTGGTCGTGACCCGCGGGTCCGAAGGCAGCCGATGGATCACCGGCGAGGGAGAGTTTCACTGTGACGCTGTCCCCTGTGCGCGAATCCAGGACACGACCGGCGCGGGTGATTGCTTTGCCGGGACTGCCATCGGGTTGATCGCGCAAGGGGCATCATTGCAGGAAGCAGCCCGAATTGCCGCTGCCGCCGCCAGTTACGTCGTGGAAAAATGGGGCTGCCAGACCAACCTGGTCGGCCGCGAAAGGGCCGAACGGCGCGCGAAGATCTATTTCGAGAAAGGTGCGTGAATTGAAAGTCATCGATACCCATATCCATTATGGGACCGATCCGAACGTCGCGGCGCACACCTGTTGCCCGAACCTGATCGCCGGCCGACCCGACAGCGTGATCGACTTCCTTGACAGTCAGAATGCCAGTCATGGCGTCCTCTTCCCGCACGACCGGGTGATGAGCCCACCCTGGGACGCAGACTACGACAAGGCAAACACACAGGTCGGCGAAGCGGCAATCAAATACCCTGACCGGATCGCCGGTCTCGCCCGCATCAACCCCACGTTCGGCGCAGAGCATACCCGGAATCTGATCGACAAATACGTGGCTGAATGGGGGTGCCGCGGCTTGAAGCTGGTCGCAGGCTACGACTTTTACCGCCCGAACGACCTTTCGGTCGTCGGGCCGATGCTCGACAAGTGCCGCGAACATGATCTGACTGTCCTCTTCCATTCGGGCGATGCGGCGCGCGACCTTCCCTATCTTCAGGCGCAGGCGGCAAAGGCCTATCCGGATGTCCGCTTTGTCCTGGCGCATATCGGCATGCATTCGTTCCTGTGGGAAGCCATCATCGCCTGCCAGGAGTACCCGAACATAACTGCGGACATGTCCCAGGCGTTTCCCTTCGACATCAAGACCTTTGTCGCCAATGTCGGGGCCGAGCGTCTGACGTACGGATCGGACGCGCCGTACCAGTCGACCGCGGTCGAGCAACTCAAGCTGCGCGAAATCGGCCTGACCGACAGCGAGCTTGAAATGGTCTTCAGAACAAATGCGCAGCGGATCTGGCGGTTCGAGTCCGGCGAAGCAAAACGGAAGGCTGGATAAATGGGCAGCAAGGCAAACAAGCTCGATGCGTTGACGGGAGTGAAAAAGCCCATCATCGGGATGATACATGCCCTGCCGACTCCGGGATCACCGCGGGCGCGCAGTTGCAGTATCGACGCCTTGATCGAGCACGGGCTGGCCGAAGCCGGGCGGCTCAAAGAGGGCGGCGTCGATGCGCTCTTGATCGAAAACGCCGGCGACGTTCCCTTCCGGCGCCCGGAGAACATCGGATTCGAAACGGTCAGTGCAATGTCTGTTCTCGGCCGTGCAGTGGTCGATGAGTTCGATTTGCCCGTGGGTTTCAACATTGTCGCAAATGCAGCGAAGGCTTCGCTGGCATGCGCCAAGGCGGCCGGAGCGAGATTCGTCCGGGTCAACCAGTGGGCAAATGCCTATGTGGCCAACGAGGGGCTGATCGAAGGTGCCGCAGCCGAGGCACTGCGCTATCGGGCGTGGATTGACGGCGATGATATCGCGATCCTGGCGGATGTTCATGTGAAACACGGATCCCACGCGATCGTGGCCGACCGCAGTATCGTCGAACAGGCCCGTGATGTGGCATTCTTTCAGGCCGACGTCGCCATCGCCACCGGCGTGCGCACCGGGCATGCGACAGATGCAAGGGAAATCTCTCTGGTCCGGGAAGGCGGGCAACTGCCGACCATCGCAGGCAGCGGAGTCACGCCGGAAAATGCCGCCGAGATCCTGGCCCACGCGGATGGGGCCATTGTCGGCGTCTCGTTCAAGGACAACGGGACGATGTGGGATACCACCAACGTGGATCGTGTGCGACGCCTGATGGATGTCGTGCGGACAGTACGACTGGATAGCATGTGAGTTCAATCTCGCTATCCGGCGTCAGCAAGTTCTGGGGCGACACGGTTGGTGTCAAGGATCTTTCGCTCGACATCGAAGACAAGGAATTCCTGGTTCTGCTCGGGCCGTCGGGCTGCGGCAAGACCACCACGATGCGGATGGTGGCCGGGCTGGAGAAACCAAGCACAGGAACAATCCGTATCGGTGAACGGGATGTCACCGATCTCGACCCGCGCGAACGCGATGTTGCGATGGTATTCCAGAACTATTCGCTCTACCCGCAAATGACGGTTGCACAGAATATCGGGTTTCCCCTGCGCGCGCGTGGCGTGAAACGCAACGAGCAACGAAAAAGAATCTACAGCGCTGCCAGGTTGGTGGAGTTGTCTGAATATCTTGGCAGGAAACCCGCGGCGCTTTCGGGCGGCCAGCGCCAGCGTGTGGCCCTCGCCCGCGCGATTGTCCGGTCGCCGGCTGCATTCCTGATGGATGAACCGCTGTCGAACCTCGATGCGCGTCTCAGGATTTCGATGCGCAGTCTGATCAAACGCCTGCACCGGGAAGTCGGGACTTCGACAATCTATGTGACGCACGACCAGCTGGAGGCCATGACTCTCGCCGACCGTATCGTGGTCATGCGTAATGGCGAAGTCGAGCAGACAGGGACGCCAAAGGAGATCTACAACAGTCCGCATACGGCCTTTGTGGCAGGATTCGTAGGGTCACCTTCCTGCAACCTGCTCGACGGCAAGATCGTGAACGGCGTGTTCAGTACTGAAGGAATCTCACTGGCAGCCCACTTCAAGCCGGATCGCGCCAAGGCAACCCTGGGAATACGACCCGAGGCGATATCCCTGGCGGATGGGGGCGAGGCCGAGCTTCACGGGACTGTTTTCGCCATTGAAATGACCGGGGACGCGACACTTGTGACCGTTTCTGTGGGAGAGCAACAGCTCATTGCCAAGCTGGATGCGGACTGCACTCTTGAGCCTGGGCAGGCCGTATCGCTGAAAACCGGACAGCGAAGGTTCTTTTTCGACGGAGAATCCGGCCTGGCGATTTGATGGGGTGGCCTTCTGGATCGAACCGGAGCCGGCCATGCTTCGCGCGGTCCAGCAATCCGACGCGGGCTCTTGCGTTGGGCATCGAACGGTTCGTGGACGTTCGCCTCCCGGTCACAGACGCTCAGCACCCGCATCTTGCCGCCGACCTCCTGCACCGCGGCGGCGGTGTCGCCATAGGCGTCAAGCCAGCGGGTGTTTGTAAAATCTTTGCAGGTCAGATCTTCCTTGAAGAGTGCCATGCCGGCGCCAAGGCCACGGGCAGCACCCCCGGTTTCCTTTGAAGATCCTTCATGTCCATTTCGGGGACGACACGCTTGCGTGGAGGTGCCGGTCTGCTGACGGCCACTGTCGTGACGTGGTTGCATTTACCCAAGCGTCCCTGCCGTCCAGGGGTGACGAGAACCGCCAGTGGGGCGACGGCCGCGCGGTTCCTGCACGTTCCCTTCGGCTGATCACGATGTGAACAGCCGCGAGCCAATGGCGGATTTGACCCGGCTCATCCCGTGGTTTCCTCCCAATTCTGTCCGGTCACCCAGTCGCAGAAATGCGCAATCCCGCTGACCCGACGGTGCGCGCGCGGCAGAACCAGATAGAAACCCGGCACCAGGTCAGGTGGCATGTCACGCAACGCGTCAACACCCAAGGGCGCAACAAGGTTGCCGGCGAGAATGTCATGTTCCGCGTCGATACGAGAGATCAGACCGATCCCCAATCCCGAAAGCGTTGCGCAGCGCATGGTCGCTGCATCATGAAAAGCCAGTTCCGACGCGTCATCCGGAGCCTGGACATCGAGGAAATCCAGAATGTCGGACCACAACGAGTTTTTCAGCACCGGGTGCAGAAGACGCTGACGCGCCAGGTCCTGCCGCGAATCCATCCGGGCGGCAATTTCCGGAGTACAGCAAATGACCTTGGGATCCTTGAGAAGCAATGTCCCCTCAAGACCGCCCCAGTCGCCGTAGCCCCATTGCACGGCCACATCCGTGTCATCGCGCTTGAAATCCGGAGTTTCAACCATGGTCGTCAATCGCAGGTCAGACTGCGGTTGAAACTCGTGAAAACCGGACAGCCGGGGCAGCAGGTAGCGGGTCGCGAAATACGGCGAGATGTTCAGGGCCAACCGATCCCGATACTTCCGGTTGGTAACCCGGCGAACGCCCTCTGACAGTTCTTCGAACCCTGCCTCCACATACCTTGCAAGCAGAACGGCCGCCTCCGTGGATTCAATCGATCGACCACGCCGTTCGAACAGAGTGATCTGCAATGTATCTTCCAACAGCTTGACCTGCTGGCTGACAGCCTGGGGCGTCACCAGCAATTCATTGGCCGCACCAATGATGGAGCCGTGGCGTGCCGCCGCTCCGAACGTCTTGAGCGCATTCAGTGAAGGAAGTCTGAAACGATCAGTGTCCATGGCCGTACGGGACTCGGATCACCGCATTTTCGATAATCGGCTCGTCGCGCACGACCCGGTCACGACCGGTTTCCCGACTTCGGCGATTTTCGGAATGCATCGGTTTTCAAGGGTCCCCGTATTCGATCAGGTACGACATCCGGCGCGGGCGGATATTGTCCCTCTGCCATCGCTGGTCAGCCCGTACGGACGGACCGACGTACCCGGTCCGACGGTGGCGTGGGTGACCTTTGCCTCCGCGCTCAGCCTCGAGGAAACGACATAACGCTTGCCGTTTACCGGATCGTGCAGCACCAGGCATTGCCGGTCATTGAGCGGCTCGCGAATGACCCGTGGCGACATGGGCTGCTTCTGGAGCACCACCCGCCGCGCAAGATGGTGCACGCAAGCGCCAGCTTCCGGCGACAACTATAGGTGGATTTATATAAATTGCGTGTGTCTATTTCAATCTTTATGGTATTTTTTTGATAAATAACTGACGAAACGGGGTCTGCTGCGACATACGCGCTTTGCCGCGCACATCGTCAAGTCTTCTGAAAAGGGAATTGTACCAGATTGCGCCTCGTGAACGGTTTTGGCTCAGTTGTCGCACGATCAGCTACGGTGAATGCCCGCGCCACTCAATGGCCTGACAGAGTCTGTCGGCGAAGTGGAAGGTAGGTTGCGTAGCCGATCAGGGAGGCACAGCTGTGTCGCGTTCGTCAGAGGTGACCCGACAAACGATATCCCTCCAGGTCAGACGTCGGCTCCCCAATGTCCTTGCATCACGCATGCGCATGATGATTCACCTTTGGCAAACCGCAGTCACGTGCCATTTCCGCAGACTGAATTTCCAAGTCACCAGGCGATGTGACAATTTGGAAGGGCTGTCTTTGAACGCGTGCGCACTTTCCGGTCGCCGAGCAAGGGGATGGCGCTTTCCGTGTCGGCGAAGCCGTTTTTGACAAGAAACGGATTGTTTGCGCTACTTCCGAAGTTGACGGTGATGTTGAGATCATCGAATGAGACTTCGACTGCCGCTGAAGGAACTGCCAGGGATCGAGGATCGCGATTACTGGATTCCCGGCAAAGTGAATGCAGAGGGCAAACTCGAGGCACTGCAGGAAGTCGTCGGTTCCGCCGCAGTTCCGTTCTCCGGAAGCCAGGACAGGCCAATCCAGATCGGACTGATCTACACGTCGGCGGATGTGTCGGATTTTTTGGGCCCGAAACTTCCAGGCCATGACCAAGCGTCTGGAAGAGCTGGGCGTCCAGTATGAGACGACCGAGTTTGCCTCGCGACAGATCGAGCACTCGCTGCAATCGACCTACGCCACCAAGTGGAGCAGGACGCCGATCTCTATGATTATGTCATCTTCGGGCCGTCCGAACTGGCTACCCAGGCCGACAACATTTCCAAACTTGCGGGCAATGAAGGGTTCGCGACATATGTCTGGGCATTTCACACACCACTGAAGTACCTTGAAAACCAGCCCGACGCCTGGTTTGACTTTTCATCTGCCGCTGGTGCATTGACCATGTTCGACCACATGCTTGGCCGCCTGGGCAATGACGTGACCATGGCAATGAACCGAGGCATCCCCCAGGATCACGGACAACCAGCGCTCTGGCGACTTCAAGGCATGTGTTGAGGAAAAAGGCAACTGGACCACGGTCTACGGGCATTATGGCGAATATCGGCGTGAAGGCGGTTTCGACGGAATTTCCCTGATCTTGCATGCCTATCCCGAAGCCACGATCATTCACAACGCGAACACGGCCATGGGTTCGGTCGAGGCACAGGTCGCGATGGGCAAGGAGAAGGAGATCTTCTCGACCGGCTGGGGCGGAACGGGACTCGAACTCGATGCGACTCACGCAGGTACCCTAGACGCGACACCGATGCGCATGGGTGACGATGTCGGTGCTGCAACCGCCGAAGCCAACAAGGCCGACATGGAGGGCCGTGCGGATGAATTGCCGTTGGTCTTCCCGGGCCGGATCACCGTGGCCCACGATCAAACGAGTGCCGAGGAATTGGACGCGCGGCAGGAAGAGGCGTTCAGATTCTCCGGTGTTGGCGCTCTGGAGCGCTGACACACCGACCCGGCCACCACGCAAGCGGGCCACGACTATCGCGAAACGGTAGAGTCCGAGATTCGCAAAGTGGGTTCGATGTGCGAGATCATCTTCGCGGCGGCATCATCGGCGCCGCCGCGAAGCAAAGCGACCAGAAGTTCTCCGGTCCTGCTTCCGATCGCCATCGAATGTGCGTCCATCGTCGTAAGGCCGGGCAAGGCAACCTCAGCGATATCGTACGCCCCGAAACCAGCGATCATGACTTCGTCAGGCACCGAAATGCCGCGCCGCTGGCACTCTGTCAGCGCACCGAAGGCGGCAAGGTCAGAGACGCAGACAACGGCGTCTACCGGTTGTCGTGCGTCAAGCACTTCAACCATCGCCCTGGCACCTTCACGCATCGAAATCGGCGGCGAGCCAAGTGAAATCAGCTTGTATTCGAGCCGCAACCGTTCTGCCGCCGCAACAAACCCGCGTCTCCGGTCGGCGCCACGCGTGTCGCCCTTGTCGTCTCCGCCGATGAAGGCTAGCCGCTGCGCGCCAGCCGACTGCAGGTGATCGACCATTCGGCCCATCGCGTCCGCGTTGGAGAAGCCGACCGTATAGCCCACGGGCGATCGAGGGATATCCCATGTTTCAACCACCGGAATGCCGGCACCCTTGAGCAGCCGCCTCGCGCGATCGGTATGGCGTCCACCGGTCGCCACCATTGCTTCGGGCCGCCGCCGCAGAAGTTGTTCAATCAAGCGCTCCTCTTCGTCCATGTCGTAGTTCGTATAGCCGAGCAACACCTGCAGCCCGGCCGCCTGCAGGACTTCGTTGAGTCCGCGTACAGTGTCAGCGAAGTTGGAATTGTTCAGCGAGGGGATGGTGATAGCGACGAATCCGGTCCGTTGCGATCGCAGATTGGACGCAGTACTGTCGAATACATAGCCCATTTCCTCAGCGATCTGCAGAATCTTCTCGCGAGTTGCCTCGCCGACCGGAGTGTCTCTCCGAAACGCCCGCGATACGGTCATCGAGGAGACACCGGCGGCCTTTGCGACGTCCGCCATTTTGGGTGGCTTCGGCAAAATGGTTCCTTAATCTGTATCGTTGACTTCCCGCATCCGCGGAAGGCTGGCCGTGTTGCAAGCATGTCCACGGTTCAGCAATTTTGGACGAAAGCATCGCCCCCATCGCGCCAGTCCGATCAACCCGATCTCAGAACTGCTCATGGGTGCTGGATCCCCCGCCGGTTCAGAACGACACGATAGACTGAGGTGGTCGCAGTAATGTAGAGTTCGTGTTTCGCGCGTCCGCCGAAACAGACATTCGAAACCAGTTCGGGCACCAGGATCTTGCCCAGAAGATCGCCGTTCGGGCAAATGCAGTGGACACCATCGGCGGCGGAGAACCAGAGATTTCCGTCGCTGTCGACACGCAGGCCGTCCGAGCAGCCCGGATCGATCACGTGAAACACTTCGCCCCCGGTCAACCTGTCGTCAGGGCCAACGTCAAAGGCCCGGATGTGCTGCGGATCATCGCTGGACATGCGTCCGGTATCGGCCATGTAGAGCCGCGACTCGTCAGGCGAAAACGCCAGGCCGTTCGGGCAATTGGCATCCGTCATGATCGCGTCCATTTGTCCGGTGGCCGGGTCGACACGGTACAGGTTGCATGGCAGTTCCTGCTCTGCGTCGTAGCCCTCGTAATTGCTCATGATCCCGTAGTGCGGGTCCGAGAACCAGATCGTGCCGCCGGACTTCACGACCACATCGTTGGGTGAGTTGAGCCGCTTGCCTTCGAAGTTGTCCGCGATGATCGTGATCTGTCCGTCATGTTCGGTCCGTGTCACGCACCGGGTGCCGTGTTCGCAGGAGACCAGCCGACCCTCGAGATCGCGCGTATGGCCGTTGCTGTAGTTCGAAGGCTGTCGATAGGTCGTGATGCCGCTTCCCGGGGTCCAGCGCATGATGCGGCTGTTCGGTATGTCAGAGAAGAGCAGAAAGCCAGCATGGCAGAACCAGACCGGCTACTCAACCCAGTCGAACCCGGTGGCGATCTGCCTGACCGGCGCGTTGCCCAAGACGTAGCTGTCGAAAACGGGGTCACGGGATCAAAAAAAAGACATTTGGCGGCTCCAGACTATTCAGACGCGGCCATTGTCGATACCATTCGAACGCGTCAAGGAACTGCAGGTTGACAAGGGAGTCCTGGCAATGGAATTCACGGCATGCACGCGCATTCTGACCCATAGAGCCACCTTGAAAATGCTGGGCGCTGCGGTGGAATCGGCCGAGGCAATCGGACAGCCGCAATGCGTCGTGATCGTGGATGCCAGCGGTGAACCGCTTGGCGAGATTCGGATGACCGGCTCGAAGTTCCTCAGCCGCAGTTCGGCGCGAGCGAAGGCGCGGACGGCGGCCTCGATCGGCGCCCCCAGCACCGCGGTCCCCGAATCTGCACGGCCGCATATCGCGGCGGCCACCGGTGGCGACGTCACAGGGCTCGCCGGTGGCTTGCCGGTCCGGATTGACGGCGTGCTGCTTGGCGGGATCGGCGTTGGGTCCGGTTCGCCCGAGCAGGACTTGGCGGTTGCGCGAGCGGCGCTGGCAGAAATCGGCGCGGAAACCGATTGATCGCCGAAACGCGATCTGTGACTGTTCAGAATGCAATTTGCACCTTCACTGCCTGGTTCCGGTCGGAGGCGAGTTGAAAGCCGCCTTCCGAGTCGTCAAGTGCCACCGTATGAGTGATCAGCGGCTTGACATCGATCAGGCTTCTCCGCATCAACTCGACGCCAGTGAAAAACTCATCGTGGAAACGGAACGAGCCTCTGAGCTGAATTTCCTTAGCGGTCATGGTCTGAACCGGGATTTGCATGTCGCCGCCGAGCCCTAGCTGCACCACGATCCCGCCGGGCCGCAGTGCAGCGATTCCGTCGGCCAATGCCTGCGCCACACCGGTACATTCGAAGAGCAGGTCGAAGTACCCCTTGCTTGCCTCGTAGGCGGCCATCCGTTCCGGTGCCTTGCCGACATTCACGGTGCTGTCGGCGCCATTCTGCCTGGCTATGCGCAGCGTGAAATCCGAGAGGTCGGTTGCCACGATCTCTGCCGCGCCCGATCGCCGGGCTACGAGGATGCACAGGAGTCCGATCGGCCCGCAGCCGGTGACAAGCACGCGCTTGCCCAGGAGGTCGCCGGCCCTGCGGGCAGCGTGCAGACAGACGGCCAATGGTTCGGCCGCGGCGGCTTCGGCCGCGGACAACCCGTCGGCAGGGGCGCATTGCGTGGCGTCTGCCACCAACACCTCCCGGAACGCGCCCTGAATGTGCGGGAACGGCATTGCCGATCCGTAGAACCGCATGTTGAGGCACTGGTTGTACTTCGATTCACTGCAATAGGGACAGCCAAGGCAAGGGCGCGAAGGTGACACTGCCACCAATTGTCCGACTCGCAGACCGGTCACGCCTTCGCCGAGACGGGTGATGTGCCCGGCAACCTCGTGGCCGAGGACCATCGGCTCCTTCAGCCGGACAGATCCGAAGCCGCCGTGATTGTAGTAATGAAGGTCGGATCCGCAGATGCCCCCTGCGGCCATGCGGATTTCAACCTGGCCCGCGCCGGGCTCCTCGGTTGGCCTGTCCTCAATCCGAAGATCCTTTGCCGTGTGAATGACGACAGATTTCATCAAGGTCTCAAAGTACGGGCGTCAAGAGCGGTCGGCCGGCAAAGTGCGCGGCCATGTTGTCCCGCACCAGCTTGCCCATGGCTTTCCGTGTCTCTACCGTGCCTGATGCGTGATGTGGCTGAAGAAGGACGTTTTCGAGCTTCAGGAAGCGCGGATTCAGGTCGGGTTCGCCCTCGAACACGTCGAGCGCTGCGGAACCGAGCGCGCCGCTTTCCAGCGCATCAAGCAGTGCAGCTTCGTCGATGTTGGATGCCCTGCTGATGTTGATCACCATGCCTTCTGGCCCGACTGCCTCGATCACCTCGCGATCCACGAATTTGCTGGTCTCTTTCGAAGCGGCCAGCGTCACGAACAGGTAATCGGAGAAGCGTGCCAATTCAACTGGATCGGCGATGAAAGCCCAGTCCGGCGCGCAGTCCTTTGGCGTGAGGTCGGAATAGGCGATGTCCATGTCGAACCCAGTCAGCCGACGCGCGACCTCACGGCCGATCCGCCCGAGCCCCAGCACGCCGACCTTGGCTTCATGAACACGGCGTTTCAGCGGGTAGTTGCCCTTCCGCGCCCAGTCCCCGTTGCGTACCCATGCATCGGCTCCGATCATGCCACGTGACTGGCACAGCATCATTGCGACACCCAGATCGGCAACGTCGCGGGTCAGGACATCCGGTGTGTTGGTCACCCTCACATTGTGTTTCCGGCAGGCATCAAGGTCGACCGCATCGAATCCGACGCCGTAGACGGAAATGATCTCGAGATTCGGACATGCCTCGATCATCTTTCTGTCCGCGCCCATTTCACCCCGCGTCGCGATTCCACGCATTGCACGACCGTGCTCAATCAGAAATGATGCCGGGGCCGCCATCTTGAATAACTTATGCATTGTATAGGTTTGATCTAATGGAACCTGATCCCACTCCGGATATGGACCAACCTGAAGAATCTCGGGCTTCGGCATTTCTTTTCTCGTGTTGACTGGCGTGTTATCGTTAACATAGATGAAGGAATCACGTCTTGTCGAGTCAAGAATTGGGAAGCGGATCATGACCACAGGCACAGCGATGTTCGACCTCAGCGGGAAAACCGCGCTTGTCACCGGGTCCTCACAGGGGATCGGGTTCGCCCTGGCAAAGGGTCTGTCCGAATGCGGTGCGAAGATCGTGTTAAACGGGCGCGACACGGCAAAATTGTCCAAGGCTGCGGACAAGCTGCGAGCTGACGGCGCAAACGTCCACGAGATGCCCTTTGACGCGACTGACAATGACGCAGTCAGAGTGGCGATAAACCGCTACGAAGACGGCAGCGGTCCCGTTCACATCCTGATCAATAATGCAGGGATGCAGCACCGTACGCCACTCGAGGACTTCCCCGCGGAAATGTTCGAGATGCTCTTGCGCAGCAATATCGTGACGACGTTCAATGTCGGGCAAGCCTGTGCGCGGCATATGATCGAACGCGGCGCTGGACGCATCATCAACATCGCCAGCGTGCAGACGGCGCTGGCTCGTCCCGGCATCGCCCCGTACACCGCCACGAAAGGGGCGGTAGCCAACCTGACCAAAGGAATGGCGACGGACTGGGCGAAGCATGGGCTCAACTGCAACGCCATCGCACCGGGCTATTTTGACACGCCTCTCAACGCAGCCCTGGTGAGTGATCCGGAGTTTTCCGACTGGCTGAAAAACCGCACACCCGCGGCCCGTTGGGGCAAGGTCGAGGAACTGGTCGGCGCGGCAGTGTTCCTGGCATCCGACGCTTCCAGCTTTGTCAATGGCCACACTCTTTTCGTCGACGGCGGTATAACGGCGTGCCTCTAGCCGGCAAGTTCGTGGTCATGGGGGTGTCTGGCTGCGGCAAGAGTTCGGTTGGCGCTGCTGTCGCCGAAAGACTGGGCATAGACTACATTGATGGCGACGACCTGCACCCGCCTGAAAATATTGCGAAGATGTCACGCGGAATACTGCTGACCGACGCCGACCGTACGCCATGGCTGTCAGGGTTGGACAACGGCTTGCAGAAATAATGGGGCCCGTCGTCATCGGATGCTCCGCGCTGAAACGTGCCTATCGCGACAATATCCGCGACAATGCATGCGAGTCGGTCTGTTTCCTGCATTTGGAGGGCAGCAGAGAAACGCTGTCAGAGCGCATGGCGAAACATTCGGGTCATTATGCCCGTTTCGCTGCTCGAAAGCCAGTTGGCCACGCTCGAGTCGCCGGGTCTGGATGAGAAGGCGATCACCGCAGATATCGACCAGCCGTTTGACCAGCTGGTCGAAACAATGGTGGCGACAGTCAGGGAGGGAAGATCGTGACTCAAAGAATTGCGCTTATCGGTGCGGGTGCAATGGGTGGTGCCATCGGCACTCGGCTTGCCGACACCGGCAACATGCTGACCGTGTTTGATCTCGATGCCGATAGGGTTCAGGCACTGGTCGCCAGGGGCGCTCGCCCGGCGGGCTCGGCGGCGGAGGCGGCTTCGGTCAGTGATCATGTTGTCACCAGCCTCAATTCTCCAAAGATCGTCGCCGCCGCCGTATTCGGCCCGGACGGCGTCGCCGTAGGCGCCAAGCCCGGCACGCTGATCATCGACATGTCCTCGATCGATCCCCGGGCCACGAAGGCCTTTGCAGCCCGTGCCGCGAAAGTGGACCTGCGTTGGGTCGACAGCCCGTTGTCCGGCGGCCCGCAGAAAGCGCTGACGGGAGAGCTTACTCTGATGGCAGGCGGTGAGGTCGCCGATGTGGCAGAGGCACACAACGTCCTGAAGCACCTCTCGTCCACCTACACCCACATGGGTCCTTCCGGTGCCGGCCAGACCACCAAACTCATCAATCAGGTCTTGTGCGGATTGGGCTTCATGGCCATCGCCGAGGCTGCCCAACTAGCGATCGACACCGGCGTCGACGTGGCGAAGATCCCGAAGGCGCTGAAAGGGGGAAGGGCCGACAGCGTGCTTCTGCAGGAATACATGCTTCGCTTTTCTGTCAAGGACTACCGTCGCACAGGGCGCATGGACAACATGGTAAAGGACCTCGACGGCGTACAGGATCTCGCACGGCGGACAAATACCGCAATGCCGCTCACTGCCGCCTGCGCCGAAATTCACCGGATGCTCACCGCGGCAGGGCTGGGAGGCGAGGATCAGGCCGCGCTGATGGAGTTCTTCAAGGGTCCGGATAGGGAGCGGTTTCATTGATCACGAGCTTTCGCAATTGATGATGACCACATTCGCGACATCCAGTCTGAGGCGTATGCACCGGCGTGCTTGATCGGCCGGTACCGCTCCGGCACCCGTACCCGGGCTTCGGCGATGTGCGGGTTTCGTTCAGCAAGGATCACGACAATGGTGCATCGGATTTCCCGCAGATTCTTGCCACCACCATTCAAGTGCAGGCATCGATGAGGCTACGCTCGACAGCCCGGTACGGTACAAATCCAAGGATATGACCAGGCAGATGGTCGGCACGCAATTCGACGGCCGCATTCACTACCGTGTCGCCGTGCTGAACGGCTGTATTGCCCAGGCAACGGCGGCTCGAGACCGGATCGTCCACGTGTCGACCCGACGCGCTTCATTTCGCCGGCTTGTGCGAGTCAAGGTGCAAACGCCCATTTCGGTGGGAGCGCGATAGTTTCGGGACAAATCAGGATCGGCGCCCATAATGGCCTGAGGGCCACATTAACCAAACGGCGATGCTGCCGGACCGCCATCGGGGCCGGGAAGACAGAATGCCGTGCGCCTTTTCTTGCGCCGTCGAAATCTCGCCAAGCAGGGGTCAGGTGGAGCATGATGGGAGGTCTGTACCACTAGATCCTGTTTCCGCGACGGAACCCATTATGGCACCCGAACCCCATGTGCTCCTTTCCTGGGACGATGTCGAGGCCCGTTCCGAGCTTCAGCGCCTCGAGCTCGCCCTCGACGCCCTCTCCGACGACGCGCACATCGCCGAACTTGGGAGGCGGCACGGCGCCGGGCGCAACGACATTCCGGTTACGGCCATGTGGCTGGCGGTGATTGCGGGGATCGTCTTCCAGCATGCGCCGGTGGCATCCCTGCAGCAGGAGTTCAACCGTAATCCGGCCCTGCTCGACCTGCGCGGTTTCAATCCGCTGCCCGAGCTGCGGCAGAGCGGGATCGAGCGGATTGCGGTCACGGTGCCGAACGGCTGAAACGTCTCGCGGTTCCTGAAGGTCCTGGTGGAAATCGAGGAAGAACAGGGCCTGGTCAGCGCCACGGTTGATGACTTGCGGGCGGCGCTGATGACGGGGATCCCAGACGCCGGGTTGCATCTCGGCCATGACGGCAAGGCGGTCGAAAGCCACTCCACCGGGGTCTATGGCCGGGAGAGCGGCAGGATGCTCCGATCCGGACGCCGACCGGGGGGAACACGAGACCTCGGGAATCGGCGGGACCGGCAATCCCTGCGCGTGGCTCCGCGTGGCTGCGATCGCGGGGTTGACCCCGCCCTTTCACTCGCTTCCAGGCTCTCCGTGTCCACGACCATCCTGAGCTCCCGACAGAGCAACGACGAAAATCCCTGCAGCGACCCGAAAGGCATTCTTATCCTCCATCCATTGCATGGTCGTCCCTGCAGAGAGCGCGCAGAACCGGACAGATGGCGTGTTACCTTTATCGGACACTTCCGAATGTCACTGACACACGAATTGATCCGCACTTGACTAAAATATGGAATCTTGTATAATAAAATCAATGGCTTGATCTAAGAGTCGCATTTGCACACAATATGATGTGCTTATTTCGGCCATTTGGGCACTTTACCTACAAAATTTGGTATTTTGATCCAAGCTAAGGGCTCTCGAATGCGAGAACAAAAGGAGAATATTGAATGAAATATCTAGATAAGTCGAACGCAATCAAGCGGTCGGCGCTGGCAGGCATGGTGGCGACATTATGCATTGGCTCATCAGCTATTGCGGCGGAACGCGTCGTTGTTGCAATGACTGTTCCGCAAAATGAATCAAACTTGTTTTGGGGAGGAACAGGTGAGAGGATGCCATCATTTCAGGCATTGGTGGGGCATGACTCGGTAACCGGCAAGTACGACAATTCAGAACTTGCGGAAGAATGGTTTGCAAATGACGGCTTCACAGAGTGGACATTCGTGCTCAAAAAGGACGCGGAGTTCCATCACGGGTGGGGCCCGGTAACTGCAGCCGATGTCCTGCATAGCTACGAACTGACAACCGGACCCGATAGTACAATCAACTCGCTTGAGCACCTTCGGGCGGCATCGGTGGAGATTGTAGACGATCTCACGACTGTCTTCAAATTCGACTCGCCACGCACGGACTATGCGTTCCAACACGCAGGTCGCGGTTCCATGGTGATTTACAGCAAGGCCCAATTCGATGAAGAGGGTATTGAGGGTTACAATGCCAAGCCAGCTGGTACAGCGGCCTATCAGTATGTGGAACGCATTCCGGGCTCCGGCCTGATCTTTGAGGCTGTTCCTGACCATTGGCAGGGCGTACAGCCGGATTTCGATGTGCTGGAACTCCGCTTTGTGCAAGAGCATGCAACAATTCTTGCCATGCTGCTGTCCGGTGAAGCCGACATCGCAAGTCTTCCGCGAGAACTTCAAACGCAGGCGTTGAAAGCGGGCAAGAAGATAGTTTCGTCCAAGAACACGGCGATGGCCACCGGCGCTATTTTCAACGGTATGTACGGCAAGACAGGTGATCCCGCATACAATGCGGATTTGCCGTGGTCCAACATCCTCATTCGTGAGGCGATGAACCGTGCCCTGAACCGGGAAGAAATGATCGACATTCTTTACGATGGACGGGCCGTGCCCGGGCCGAGTTGGCTGATGCATACCCGCAATGAGGGTTATGTTCCTGAGCTCGCTGAACGATTTGAGAGCATGTACGGCTACGATCCGGAGCGTGCAAGGGAACTCCTGGCCGAAGCTGGATATCCGGACGCCTTTCCAGATCCGGTCATTCCAATCGTCTCATCAACCTTGAATGGCAATCCCGAGTTTCCGGTGATGTCCGAACTGCTTCAGGTGTATTTTGAAGAAATCGGCCTCCAAACCAAGATTATGGAAATGGATTGGCCAACACTCGGTGCCATGGGACGCGCGCGGGAATCCTACACGGTCAGCCCTGTTCGGAACGCGCCATTGAGACCAACTGAGGCGGCGTTGGTGAACTTTCATACCGAACGCGGAACGCCATATGGCGGTTTCGAGGATGACGAGATTGAAGGCCTGGCCAACGAGCTTGAGCGCACGATCGACCCGGACGAACGTCATCGCATTGCGACCGAAGCTTTCACATATCTGTTCGAGCAATACGCAGATATGCCGCTCGCGATCGTCCATGCCGAGGTTGCGGTTGACCCGGAAGTTGTGGCCGACTGGGTCTTTCCCGGCGTGACGACGAATAGTGTCAGCCATTGGCACTTGATCGAAGCTGCAGGCGGATAACCTGCCCGGTTTGTCGATCTGGATCCGGGGCGCCAGCCATTTGCCGTGGTGCCCCGGATCGTGCCACAATGCTTTTGGGGAATGAGATCAGTGCACGCTTGCGGCCTTCACAAATTCTCGTAAGTCTCACTCAAGAAGTCGGCAATTGTGACTGCACGCTCAAATTATACCGCCTACATATCCTGTCGGTCCGGTAACGAAGTCAACGTTTTTGCCGGAAATGACGTTTCAGGAAACTTGACTCACATTCAAACGACAAGCCGCAGGGGCGGAGGTCGCGGGCTCAAAGGCAGGGGGTTGAGTCTGACCCATTCGCCGGATCGCCGTCGGCTTTATGCATCAGTCTACGGAGATCAGGATAGTGCCGAAAAGGATGTCGTCGACACATATGCCGTCGATCAAGATACCGGCCGTTTGACGCATGTGTCGAGCACGCCCGTGATGGCCCAACTGATCCATATTTCAATGGATCGACGCGGTAGGTTTCTTCTGGGCGCGTCCGAACCATCCGGCCTCATCGCGGTGTACCCGATTGATGAACATGGCAAGGTCCGACCTAATCCATCTTATGCGAAGGAACCATTGTCGGGCGCGCACCAGGTATTACTGGATTACTCCAACAAGTTTGCATATGTCCCCAGCTTGAGTTCTGACGTGTTGGTCTCTCTTGTTTTCGATGAAAAGACGGGGACCTTTCAGGCAAATTCACCCCCACAAATTGCGCTTCAGAGTGGTGCC
Organism: Paracoccaceae bacterium; assembly: GCA_963664045.2. Lineage (GTDB taxonomy): Bacteria > Pseudomonadota > Alphaproteobacteria > Rhodobacterales > Rhodobacteraceae > JAPPHA01. The sequence continues at coordinate 62,295 of CAXXGT010000017.1, forward strand.
GGATGCCGTCACGTCGCCTTTCATCCTGGTCGCCGATACCTATATCTGCTGAACCAGCGTGACGGGAGCCTGATCGTCTATGAAATGGAGCCAATGAAGGGCGGGCTGCTCGAAATCATGCGCGCTTCGATCCTGCCAACGGGATTTGAGGGATCGCCATGGGGCGCACAAGTTCATGCCTCGCCCGACGGTCAACGTCTTTATGCATCAGAGCGCCGGAGCAATACGCTGACAGTTTGGGATATCGATCACGTAAGCGGGAAACTCTCCAATCGCCATACTGTCGAAACCGCAGAGAACCCGCGCTGTTTCGATGTCACACCCAACGGGCGATTCATTCTGGTAAGCGCGTTGAAGGCTGATTGCATAGAGCTTTTTGATGTTTCCCAGAGTTCAACGGAGCCACAAAAGGTCCTTGAATTGCCGACCGGTATCGAGCCGGGCTGGGTTGAAATCATTTAATTTTGGACACGATCATCGTGCTCGCATCGGCAAGTTTCGCCACGTCTGAAAGTGTAACCCGGTTTCTCTACAGATTCCTACGTATTTGACGGCGATTCCTGTCACACCTGACGGACCGGTTCGCGCGTCAGGCAGGCGGATGCAGAGATTGGTCCCGCTCGGCGAAGGACGGCGAGAAATCAACTCGACCCGCATGTCGAAATTCGGATGAAAACGATAGTGGATCGTCAGCCGAACAGGCTGAAAATGGGCATTGTAACGCTGGCCCGCCCGGGACAGGAAAATCCCATATCGCCTTGGCGATCGGGCTGGCGCTGGTGGAGAACGGCTACCGGGTGCTCTTCACCAGAACCACCGACCTGGTGCAGCGCCTGCAGGTGGCGCGCCGCGAACTGACGCTGGAAAACCTTCTGGCGCGGCTGGACCGCTATCACCTCGTCATACTCGACGACTTCGCCTATGTCCGCAAGGACCAGGCCGAGACAAGCGTGCTCTTCGAGCCCGTCTCGGCCAAGTACGAGCGCCGCTCGTTCATGATCACGGCAAACCAGCCGTTCTCCGAATGGGACCGGATATTCCCCGACGAGACCACGGCGGTGGCCGCCGTCGACCGCCTGGTGCACCGGGCCACAATCCTGGAAATGAACGTCGAGAGTTACCGGCGGAGACGCGAGGCGCTCAAGGCCAGCCCGCGCAAGCGGGGCAGGCCCGCGAAGAAGGCCACGGAAGAGGACATTGCCAAGGCCTGAGGCGCCGGGACGCCCGTGGAAGGGCCGGGTCAACCCCGCGACCGCAGCCACGCGGAGCCACGCGCAGGGCTTGCCCGAACATGGCGAGGATCGCGCCGAAGGGAAGGGTTGACGCAGCCCTGCAACGGCCACCCTTGAGCGGTCCCTTCCTGAACAAGTCTGCGCAGTTCATGGAAGGGACTGCCTGCCCGGCGAGGGCAGGAAACAGAGCCGCGGCAGGCACCTTCGCCGCATCTTCCGGGCCCGATGCCCGCCTGCCTCCTCCGGATGAGTCCCACAAACTTCATCCGTCAATCGAGACTGGCAGAAAACACCTGCAATCGCCCCAACGTGCCGAAGCACTCCGCCCGCCCGCCATGCCGCGATGCCAGGATTCCCATCCTGATTGTCGCGCAACAAGCCGGAGCCTTCGAACCCAGTTCGAAAACCTCTTGCAATCGGCAAAAAATGACGAAACCATCAGCTTCGCCGCGACGTCAAAACTGCCATCCAGATTGTCGCGCTATGATCGACACACCATTTTCAGCTTAGTTGACAAAGGCAGATATTATCTCTATGTGAAAGTAGGGTTAACGATAACTTTCCCGCCTTTGCAACAGACTCTTCGTTGACCTGAAAGTGGGTGAGAACTGTGTCGGGTGAAAGTCCACGTCACAGCAAGGCGAGAATCAAACGTAGTTCCATCTTCGTTCTATCATCTTTGGGAGGATGCTATACATCACAAGAAAATTGTGACCTGTACTTTTTCGACAATGTTTGCATTTGGCGCATTGAGCGTCGTTTCGGCGCAAGCGCAATCGATTGAGATGGTTTTGAGCCCGCCAGCTGTGGAGACCAATCGCTATTGGAATACCCCGGGTGATTTCGCCCTCGGGCCATCCATGCAAGGGCTGGTTGGGCACGATCCAGAGACCGGCCATTATGACAACAGCGGGCTGGCCGAAAGCTGGACGCACAATGATGATTTTACGGAATGGACCTTCAAGCTGAAGCCTGAGGCCATGTTTCATTTCGGCTGGGGGCCCGTTACAGCAGCGGACGTTGTGCACAGCCTAAGATTGCACACGGGACCGGACACCATCCTCAATGGCATAAGTCAGCTTGAGGGTGCCGTTGCTACCGCCATAGACGAATTCACGGTTTCGTTCGAATTGCCAAAGCCGCAGGTTTATTTTCTGTTTGTGCACGGCGGACGTGGGTCATTGGTGATCTATTCCAAGGCACAATTCGATAAAGAGAGCCTCGAGGGATATGACGCCAAACCCGCCGACACTGCTCGACTTCAATATGTCGAGCGCAATGTCGGACAGGGCCTGACCTTTGAAAGGGTAGTGGGTCATTGGTCCGGCGAAGATTCCTCGATAGACCGGCTGGAGCTGACTTTTGTCGCCGAACCCGCAACAACTCTGGCGAAAATCCTGGCAAAGGAAGCTGATATCGTCATCTTGCCACGCGAATTGCAAGGTGGGGCGCTGGACGCTGGATTTAGAGCCATTCAATCGACCCAGACGTCCAACCAGACGACGATGCTGTTCAACGGGGCTTTCCTGACCCCGGGCGATGAAGGCCTTGATGAAACGCTGCCCTGGATCGATATCCGCATCCGTGAGGCGATCAACAGGTCGATCGATCGTCAGACAGTGATCGATGTTCTGTATGATGGTCGCGCTGAAATTCTTCCGGTGTTTGGCATGGATCCCCGCCTTGAAGGTTATGTGCCTGAACTGGCGGAGAGACTCGAAGATGCCTATGGCTATGACCTGGATAAAGCTCGGGAGCTGATGCAGGAGGCCGGATATCCCGACAGCTTCTCGAATCCGGTTATTCCCATCCTGTCCTCGACACTTGCTGGCAACCCTGAATTTCCGGCGATGGCAGAACTCATGCAGGTATTTCTTGAAGAAGCTGGTTTCCAGACCGAGATCGCCGAAATGGATTGGGCCAGTCTGGGAGGTTTGCGTAGCGCACGCGAAGCCAAGATGTTTCACCCGATGCGCAACCTGCCAGTAAAACCAAGTGCGGTAGGCATTCGAAATTACTATTCGGTTCTTGGACGTCCCAGGAACAATTACGAAGATCCTGTGATTGAAGAACTGATGGCGAAATACGTCAATTCCATTGATGCGACGGAAAGCAATGAATTGGCTGACGGTATCTTCACCCAGGTCTTCGAGCAATATGCTGTAGCGCCTCTGGCCAGCATATCGGCTGAGGTGATCGTAAATCCGGAAACCGTGTCAGACTGGGTTTTCCCGGGTACGACGTCGGTTGGGGTCAGTCACTTCTCGTCCATCGTTACCGCGCAGTAGATCTCGCAAAGAGTACAATGTCTCCCAGAAAGTACAATGTCTCCCAGCCCTATTTTGGCCGGGGGACATTTCGCCATCTGTTCGGGGAAACTTGAATGTTCCGTTTTGTCGTAACGCGTTTTTTCCATGCGATAGTATCGCTATGGGTCATAACCGTAATCGTTTTCAGCCTCAGTCACCTTACGGGCGATCCGGTAAATGCACTTTTGCCTGACGATGCGACGCCACAACAAATTGAAGCGCTTACCAAACATCTTGGCCTGGACCGCCCTCTTCATGTTCAATATCTGACATTTATTCAGAACGCCGCCGCAGGCGACTTTGGCCAGTCGACAAAATGGAAAGGCAACACTGCAGCAGAAGTCGTGCTGGAACGTTTGCCCGCGACTTTGAAATTGGGCGGATTGGCAATGCTGATCTCTGTTGTCGTTGCGATTCCCTTGGGCGTGGTTGCCGCTGTCCGGAAAAGATCGGCCATTGATGCGATGGCGAGCGGTGTTGCGCTTTTGGGTCAGTCCTTGCCCGCTTTCTGGCTGGGCATCGTGCTTATGTGGATTTTTGCCGTCACGCTCGGCTGGTTCCCAACATCCGGATTTGGTGGTTTGTCGCATATGATCTTGCCGGCTGTCGCCATGGCGTGGTTCCAGATTGCGGCACTCACCCGGCTCACGCGGTCCGCAATGCTCGAAATCCTGGACGCCGAATATATCAAACTGGCGCGAATCAAAGGTGTCACCGAGCCGCTGGTAATCTGGAAACACGCGTTTCGCAACGCGGCCATCGTGCCGATCACCTATTTCGGTGTGCTGGCCGGATCGCTTCTCACCGGGTCCGTTGTGATCGAAACGGTGTTTGCATGGCCCGGAACAGGGCTCTTGGCCATCGACGCGATCCGCGGACGAGATTTCCCGGTCGTGCAATCTGTCGTCATGTTCTTTGCGGTTTTCTATCTGCTCGCGAACTTCCTGGTGGACATTGTCTACGCCGCGATTGATCCGCGCATCCGGTATACATGAGAGAGATTGAATGTGTTGAAGCGGCCAAGACTATTTAGAAACATCCCCGTCACGCCGGTTGTCGTCCTTCTTTTGGTCCTGATCATTCCTGCCTTGTTTGCGGACTGGATCGCACCGCACGACCCCTACAAGGCCTATCTCAGGAACCGGCTGGAACCGCCGGTGTTCTTTGGCGGGACGTGGGACTTCATTCTGGGCACGGATCGTTTGGGGCGGGATGTCCTCAGCCGGATCATGCATGGCGCCAAATATGCACTGGTGAGTTCGTTGGTTGGCATATTTCTCGGCGCGGTTGTCGGGACCATCCTGGGCATGATCGCGGGTTATCTGCGCGGATGGCCCGATGCGATTATCATGCGCATTGTCGATATCACTTTTGCCCTGCCCAGCATATTGTTGGCACTGGCACTCGCGTCGGTGTCGGGCCCCAGTTTTCAGTTGGTCATCTTTGTCGTCATCTTTGTGATTTGGGGTTATTTCGCGCGCCAGGTTCGTGCCGAAACGCTGTCGCTGCGAGAGCGTGACTTTGTCGCTCGAGCGCGGGTCGCAGGGGCCTCCGACTTCAGGATTCTGTGGAAGTACATCCTGCCGAACATCGTCAATACGATTGTGGTTCTCGCCACTTTGCAGATCGGTGTGGTCATCGTTCTTGAAGCGACGCTGAGCTTTCTTGGCATTGGCATCCCTCGCCCGACCCCAGCATGGGGACTGCTCGTGGCCGACGGGCGGCAACTCATTGTGGCGAATTGGTGGATTTCGTTTTTCCCCGGTGCTGCGATCCTCTTGACCGTGATGTCGGTGAACCTGTTGGGCGACAGCTTGCGCGATTGGCTTGATCCAAAGTTGAGGCAGGTTTGACTTGAGCGAAGAGACAATTCTGGAAGTCAAGAACTTGAGAACCGTGCTGGATCTGGGGATCGGCTCGGTTCCGGTGGTTGATGATGTCAGCTTCAGTGTCAGCAAGGGCGAAACCATCGGCATCGTGGGTGAATCGGGCAGCGGAAAGTCCATGACGGCGCTGTCGATCATGCAGGTGCTTCCCCGGCCCGTCGGCCGGATAGCGTCCGGGGAAATTCTGCTTGGACAGGACGATTTGGTAAAGAAGGCGCCTCAGGAAATGAACAAGATCCGTGGGCGCGAAATTGGCATGATCCTACAAGACCCTCATACATCCCTGAACCCTGTCTACACGATTGGCAGTCAGGTCTTGGAGGCGCTCAGGATCGATCAACCCAAGGCTCCGCGGAAGTCACTGCTGGCAAAGACGGTGGATGCACTCAAAAAGGTCAATGTGGCAGATGCCGCCCGGCGCGTAAAAGCGTTCCCGCACCAGATGAGTGGCGGCATGAAACAGCGTGTTGTAGGGGCAATCGCGATTGCGGGCACACCCAAGGTTATCATCGCGGATGAGCCGACAACGGCGCTCGATGTCACCATCCAATTGCAATATCTTCAACTGCTGGAGGATATTCAGCGTGAGACCGGCACGGCCATCATTTTCATCACCCACGACCTCGGTATCGTTGCAAACATTTGTCAGAAGCTGGCTGTAATGTACGCAGGCAAAATTGTTGAAGAAGGAACTGTTCGAGAGGTCTTTTCGGCACCGTCGCACCCCTATACACAAGCTCTGCTCAAATCTGTCCCGTCGGTCGATTCAAAGGTCGATCGTCTCTACGCCATCGAAGGACAGCCACCCCAACTCTCAGCAAACAAGGTTGGATGCAGTTTCGCGCCGCGCTGCCCTTACGCCACTGACTTGTGCCGGGAGAAACAACCGCCAGCATCGGCGGGGCAAAGCGGATCTGCAAGTCACATGGCGAGTTGCTGGCACATGGGATCAGGATCATGACCCGATTGCCAATTTTGACAGTCGAGGGATTGACCAAGCATTTTCCGATTTCGAGGGGCTTTTTCGGTGGGGATACGGCTGTAGTGCGTGCAGTGGATGATGTTTGTTTTTCGCTCGCACATGGTGAAACGCTCGCGCTTGTGGGCGAATCCGGGTGCGGCAAGACGACTTTGGCGCGCATGCTATTGAAGCTGTTGACTCCAACCGCTGGACGCATCCTTCTTGAGGGCGAGGATGTTGCGACATTGACGGACGCCGCCTTGCGGCAATTTCGGACCAATGTGCAGGCAGTGTTCCAGGATCCCTGGGCCTCTCTCAGTCCCCGGATGCGGGTCTATGACATTGTCGCTGAAACCTTGCGAATCAATGAAAACCTCACCTCAGGAGAATTGACGAAGTGGGTCGACGAGGCGCTGCGTTCCGTAGGGCTTCACCCGAAACAGGCGCAGCATTTCCCCCATGAATTCTCTGGAGGCCAGCGCCAACGCATTGCCATTGCGAGCGCTATCATCGCGCGACCCAAGCTGATCATTCTCGATGAACCTGTTTCGGCGCTCGATGTCTCGATCCGGTCGCAGATCATGAATTTGTTCAAGGACCTCCAACAGGAATTTGGTTGCAGCTACGTCATTGTTGCCCATGATCTTGGGACAACGCGGTTCATGGCAGACCAAATTGCGGTTATGTACTTGGGCAAGCTAGTTGAAATAGGACCAACCGATAAGATGTTTGACGCTTCTGAGCATCCTTATACTCAGGCACTCCTTTCTGCCGCACTGCCATTGCAGATCGACAAACGCCACGAACCCATCGTACTGCGTGGTGAGGTGCCCTCGCCGGTCAATCCGCCAACCGGCTGCAGATTTCATCCCAGATGTCAGTCATTTCTCGGACAGATTTGTGAGGAACGTGAGCCATTGAGGCAGATAACCGGCGATACCGGTCACTGCGTAAGCTGTCATGCAGTTGAGCCCCGGCCCTTTCAACGTCCCGCCAGCAATTCCCGTTAGATTTTCCTTTCGTTCATTATCGGGTCTATCCCAACAAAGAGTGCGCCAGGCTACCCCGACTTCAGAAACTCGCCAGGCATTTGGGCCAATTCGGCGTGTTTCGGCGCCGGAAACGCCTTGTTTTCAAGGTCCCGACTTCCCGAGATCGCGTGTAGTGCCGACCTACCCCCTTGATCTGGGGATCGCGGCGGCGGAGTCTCCGCCCATGTTCGTGCGTTGCAAGAAACGCTTCAAGGACGGCAAGGAACACCGCTACTGGAGCGTGGAGGAGAACTGCCGAGTGCGCGGCGGCCGTGTCGACCAGCGTCAGGTCCTGTATCTCGGCGAGATCAACGACAGCGGCTCTGTTGAAAAAATTTGCCGGAGTTGCCGGTTGTGTGATCTGGCACCGCCTTTCCTCAAAATCCCTGCTGGATTGCGATTTGTTCAAGTTCCGCTCCATGCAGGGACATCAACTCGCTCATCATCTCTGGCCCGATCCCGAAGGCCCGTTCGACAATCCGGCAAGGATGCCGAAATAGGTTACGGGCACTATGGCTGCGTTTCGGAGGGCGTGCATCCAGATCACTTTGCGTTCGTTCACGCCCTTGATGCGCGCCAGTTTGACATATTCGGAATCAAGAACCTCCAGCATTGCAGAGCGAGTCAAGCGTGTCAGGGCTGCGATCTGAAACCAGGCCATCCCGACCGCCGTAAGGATCTTGTATGTCAACCCGCTTTAGCCAGAGGCGGAAACCAACCCAAGGTCACCGCAATTGTCCACATCAGCACGATGCCTAGCCAGAACGCGGGCAGAGATTGCCCGAGAAGCGCAATGGTGCCGGACATCCGATCGAATACGGACCTCCTCCAGACAGCGCTCATGACGTCCATCGGAATGGCCGTAACCACACTGATCAGAACCGCCACAATCCACCTAGCTGGAGTGTTGCCGGCAGGCGCTCAAGCACAACTTCGGCGGCAGTACTGCCCTTCCATTTGGTTGAGTCGCCGAAGTCACCGACAGCGGCATTCTGAAGGAATGTCAGGTATTGCACATGATCAGGTCGGTCCAGACCGAGATGCTCCGTCAGCGATGCAATCTGCTGCGGTGTCGCGTCATCTGGTAGGAGAGAGTCGATCGGGTTGCCGGTCAGGTGACTTAAGCTGAAGACGATAAGCGTGATCACGAGCAGCGTAACGGGTTTGCGACAACCGCATCAGGACGAAGCGAAGCATGCTGTCGGTTCCAGCGCTGAGCGGAAATGACGTGCCGGGGCCAGAAAGGCCCCGGACAATGTGTTACGCGTGTGGACTATTCCGCTGGTACTATCGACCCGAAATGGCTGATTCCGACCGATGTCGTGCCCGGAAACGTCCATGCGCCCACTGTTTCAGGATTCACGATCACCTCGGCCGAGATGCTGGCCAGTGGCGCCACGGCATATTGCTCAAACACACGGGTGAAGATGCCGCCTGCAAGTTCGTCACGTTCTGCAGGGTCGATTGAGGCCATGTATTTTTCCATCAATCCTTCGATAACTTCATCCTCGTAGTTGTTGCGCGGGCCGCCTGTTGCCGAATAGTAGTTTCTGATGCCGACAGCACTGGGCTTGACCGGCAGGTTGCGCATCGGGTGGAACATCTTGGCTTCGCGAGCCGTGCGAAGGGCGCCAAGGTTAGCCCAGTCCATCTCGACGATCTCTGTCTGGAATCCCGCCTCATCCAGGAATACCTGCATCAACTCCGCCATTGCAGGGAATTCCGGATTGCCTGCCAATGTGGACGACAGGATCGGGATCACCGGGTTCGAGAAACTGTCCGGATAGCCGGCATCTTCCATTAGGGCCTTCGCCTTTTCCAGGTCGAATCCGTATTCGGCTTCGAACCGTGCGGCCAGTTCGGGGACATACCCTTCATGACGCGGATCCATCCCGAAGACGGGAAGAATCTCGGCGCGGCCATCGTAGAGAACGTCAATCATCGTCGGACGGTCGATGGACCGGTTGATCGCTTCGCGAATGCGGATGTCTAGCCAAGGTAGAGTTTCGTCCAGACCCTCATAGCCCGGTAACAGGAACGTGCCGTTGAAAAGCATCGTCGTCTGATTGGACGCGTTGGTTGACGGGATCGCCTCAAAGCCGGCGGCCAGCGCATCGCCTTGGAGTTCGCGCGGGAGGATCACGATATCCACTTCTTTGGCCAGGAGCTTCGCAAGAGTCGTTGCGGCCTCCGCAACGAAGATCAGTTCAAGCCGGTCAAACTTTGCATCTTCTCCAGACCAATGATCGGGGACCTTTTCGAAGTTCAGGCCTTGGCCGACGTTGCGTTCGACATATCGAAGGTTGGCCGTGCCTGCAGGCTTGGCGTCATAGCCATCGAGCCCTTCGGCATCGAATTGGGCCTTGGAATAGATAACGAGCGATCCGCGGCCACCATGCACGAACAGAAAATCGACCTGCGGAGCAGGCAATGTGAACTTGACTGTATGATCGTCAATCGCTTCTGCGACAGCACCCTCCAGCTGGCTGATCCCGTTCAACGTCGTGTCCGGCCCCGTGTGAAGTGCCAGGCTGTGCACGACATCGGCAGCTGTCACCGGTCCCCATCCGAAGTGAAACACGGCCTCAGGCTTCAGCTTGAAGGTCCACTCCTTGAAATCTCCACTGTGTGCCCAGCTCTCGGCAAGACCGCTATTATCATAGCTGCCCGATACGGGGTCGTGGCCGACCAGCCCCTGCATGGACGGACCCAGGGCGAAATCGCCGGGGGTGTTCCAATAGCGGTTCGTTTCCACAGCCGGCGGGCTCATGACCAATTTGATGGTCTGTGCATTAGCCGAAACCGCACTGACAGCGCCAATCGCTATCAAACCCGTAACCATTATCTTACTTAACTTGCTTAGATTAGATTTGAACATGGCATCCTCCTAGATGTCATTTGATGCCGCCCGTCAGCGACCGCCGAGCCACGCTCGGCCCCTGCCTTCCGATAATCACGCATAACGTGGAAAGCGAAATTTGGTTCGTGATCTTCGACAATTTGTTAACGATAACAATTCTAGTGGTTGAATTCTTCATGTCAACAGATTTGTTTGCATTCTGTTCTTCCAATTTCCGCACTGGAACCCCTGGCGTTCGGGACGGAGAGAAAAGCACGCCTCCTTGCTTGGCGCAGGCCAATCCATCGTCTCCGTTCGTTCACCGCCGCGAAAACCAAACGGTACTGAAATATCAAGACCGGGAGAACACTCCGGGCGTGGAGCCTTCGGGTGAAACGCGTACTGTTCAATTGCCCCGTCCTTCAGGAAATCTTCGCCTTTCATGGCTGGGCAGATGTTAACGGTAAACGACTGATCTTCGTCAACCATGCGCATCCTGATTCCGGGTGCCGGTGAGGTCGAGGGGGTTGGTGAGCGTCCCTGCACGCGGTGCGCGTCTGGTTGCCGTTGTTGTATTTTGAACTGCCCTGATCTGGAATTCCCGAGTTGTTTCGTGGCAAGTGGGAAGGTTTTTCCCGGTTTTCTTCGATATTTCGGTTTGTGTTCATTCCGCGCGTGAGTTGAGTCTGTCGGCCTTTGACGGGTTTGGCGTCTCTGGGTTTGGCGTCACTGACCGAGTGCGGCTCACGACCCATTTGGCCTGGATGCGACGACCGTCCCGGGTGGAGGGCATTCGCTCTTTGTCTGATGGCTGCCGGGCCGGGTTTATCCTGCAAGTCGGTGGCGGGCTGCCTGGAGTTGCCCGTTCCAGTCCTTGGTTCCTTCGACGGGGCGCATGCGGCGGATTGCGGGATGGTTTTCGATCAGGCGCCGCGCGGCGGTGTCGCCGGTGTCGTCGGCGTCATACCCGCACAGGATGGTTTCGGGATCGAGGTGCCTGATCCAGGGCGGAAGGCGTGTGGCGACACCGGCGGTCGAGATGACGATTGCGACGTGGCCGAGTTCGGTGATGGAGAGGGCCGAGAGCGCATCGATGGCGCTTTCTGCCAGGAGTGCCGGCCCGGACTTCCGTCGTGCGATCCAGAACCCGCCCTGTGCCTTTCGGGACCCGTGGGTCATACCCTTGAACGGGCGCCCGGGCCGGGTTCCGTGCAGTTCGGCGCCGGTCGGCGTTCCGTCAGCGTTGCGGGTGACGAAGATGGCATTGGCGCGTCGATCGACGTCGACCAGGCGTTTCCGGCGGCAGTGATCGACCAGTTCCGGATCGAGGCCGCGTTGTCGGGTCAGGTATCGTTGCACCTGTTGCCAGTGTTCCGGTTTCGGCCCTGAGAGTGCTCAGAAAAACTGATGGAGATTCGGGCGATTTTGCTCGAATTGCTTGATGTTTGGGGGTGCGTACCCCTCACCTTCCGTGCACGCACTCGATTGACGCGCTCTTGTTCCGGTTTGTTCACACGACCCTTTGAGATGGTCTGCAATCGGAGGAGGCGTCGTTTGTCCGCCTGATGCGGAGCCTGAACTGGCTTCGTCTATGGGTTCCGACGGCAATGGAGGTGGATCCGGCGGGACTTGAACGCGTCCATTGGCCGGATCTTGCAATCTCGGCGATGGACGGGGCACATCCGCAGAGACCGGCGCTTTTGTCACGATACCTGGGGCTGACCAGTTCTGACCGCCCGGAACAACGGACAAGGAGGGACACGGTGAAGGATAACGGACCTGACGACCCGGGGCGCTCGCGCTTGGCATCCGGTGGGCAGAACTGATTGTTTTTCCTTTCCAAGAAGCCCCTTTCGGGAGAGTGGAATACCGGTGAAGGACGGTGCGATGATCAGCGTCCATCAGGACAGGAGGCTGGCATGGCGAACCGGACAAGACCGCACTCAACCAGCCCACCACTAAATCCTCGCCGGTTCCCGGTTCCTGTTTCCCACCTATGCAAATCGACGGAACCGGTTCCCGGAACCACCCGACTCACCTCAGAAGCTCCAAACCCAACCAGGCTCCACCAAAAAACGTGAACACCACCATCATCAATTATCGTGCGCACGCTCAGCCCTGCCATGGTGCCGTCGTCTTCCGGCGCGATCTGTTCCAGGAGGTCGAGGGCCGCACGGAACGGGCACCCGGAGGCATGGATAACGAGGTCGATTGCACCGCCGCCGCCGCGTCCCGCGACATGATCGAAATACTTCGTTCCGTTGATGCTGATCACGGACCCCGGGCGTTTCCAGCGCGTCCGGTCGTTGCGGTCGCGCTGGTAACCGAGGTGCTCGGCGATCCGCTCGAGCGCGATGGCGCGGAGCCTGTCGGCCCGTGTCGCGCCGGGTTGGTTCATGGCGCCAGTTCCCGGGTGGCGTTTTCCACATGATTGATCGAGACCGTCCGGGAGCGGTCGAGGGCGGCGGCATGCAGGGCGTAATGGGCGATCCGGTCGATGCGCTGAGAGTGCTCACGATTATTGATGATGCGTTTGTCACGTTTTTTGGCGGGATCCGGTTGGGGGCCTGATGCGCGTGTGATGATGCTGGTGGTTCCGGGAACCGGTTCCGTTGATTTGCGTGTGTGGGAACCGCGGTCGAGGGTTTTGCGCGGGCTGTCTGATTTCCGTCCTGCCTGTGCCTGTGCCGGTGTCCTGTGCGGGCGTGTCTGGCCCTACCGGGGATGGCGGTTCAGGATTTCGTTCCAGTCCCTGGCGCCTTCGGGGCGTGTCCTGCTGACGCGCGGGTCTGCGGCCATCAGTGCGCGGGCGGCGGCGTCGCCGGCGTCATCTGCGTCGAAGCCGCATTTGACGGCGGTTGGTCCGAAGGCCTCGAGCCAGTCCGGCAGGTTTTGGCAGACCCCTGCGGTCGATGCGTAGATGGCTGCCGGTGCGCCGCTGTCCATGGACAGTGCCGACAACGCGTCGATGGCGCTCTCGGCGAGGAAGACGACAGGTGCGGTGGCTGCGCCTGTCTTTCTGGCCCAGAATCCCCCGGCTGCCTTGCGGGAGTCCCGGGCCATGCCGCGGAAGCGTCTGCCGTCGGCCCTGCGGCGCGTTCCGACGCATTCTGCGCCGGTGAGTGTTCCGGAGGCGTCGGTGCACGGGAACACCGCGTTGCGGCGTCCATCGGCGTAGAGTTTGCCGTCCTGCCTGAGGCTGTCGACCAGTTCGGCGTTCAGGCCCCGCTCCGCGGTCAGCCAGCGCCGCACCTGCGGCCAGTGCCGCGCGCACGGCGGCGGCGGGACGAAGGGTTTTGCCGCGCCCGGCGCAACCGGGGTCTCGCGCGTCGCCGGAAGCGGTTTCCCGGCCAGCCAGCGGATGGCCTCGGCGGCACTGCCGCCGCGTGCGTGGATGACGAAGTCGATGGCGCCGCCGCCGCCGCGCATCTGCACATGATCGTAGAACACCGCGCCGTTCACGCTGACCACCGAGCCGTGGCGGCGCCAGCGTTTGCGATCGACCGGACACTGGCGGTACCCCAGCCGGGGCGCCAGCGCTGCCAGCGGGAGGCCTCTCACGGTGTCTGCCAGGCGCTTCCGGCCCGTCATGCCGTCCTCCTGTCCTGATGGATGCTGGTCATCGTGCTGTCCTTCAGCGTTGTTCCGATCTTTCGAAAGGCTGCCTGGAAAGGCTTCCTGGAAAGGAAAGCGGTTCAGGCCTGCCTGCCGGATGCCATGTCGTCGGGGAACAGTGTCGGCGTGCGCCCGAGGCAGTAGCCGTCCCGGGAGCGGGTCACGGTTCCGGCCCCGCACAGCTGCCTGAGGGTGCTGCTGACGGTCTCGTTGCGCAATCCGGCGCGTTGGCGGAGCTGGCGCTGCGAGAGCGGGCGGGCCGCGTCGTCGAGCAGTTGCACGATCCGGGTTCCGGGATCGCCGTCGGGTTCGGCCTGCGCACGGGGCGCGGCCTCCCTGGCGCGCAGTGCCGTGCCGTGTTCGCATGTCGCGAGCTCGAGTTCGATGTCGTCCCGGGCGGGGGCGGCGCGGTGTTCGACACTCATGAAGATCTGCTGGCGGCGACGGCGGACATAGACCATGCTGTCGCACCATGCGAAGAGTTCCCCGGAGCCGCGCAGCGCCTGTCCTGCCCGTGCGGCGCCACTCTTGCGGGCGTGGTGGACGACCAGGACGGCGGTTTCGAACTGTCGCTGGAGGCCGCGGAGGAAGGCGAGGATGGGCGCGATCTCGCCGGCCGCATTCTCGTCGACGCCATGGAGCCGGACCAGCGGGTCGAGGATGAGGATGCGGGGCCGGGCCTGGCTGACGGTGGCGGCGAGCTTCGCCCGGTCCGCCTTGCGGTCGAGGCGCAGGACCGGGGTGTCGATGACGGCGATGTCGAGATCATCGAAACCGGCATCGGCGGCGCTGGCGATCCCCTGCAGCCGCTGCCGGACGACATGGCCGGCGTCCTCGGCGGCATAGAGCAGGACCGGCCCGGGGCGTTCGACCGGGAAGCGCCGCAGGCAGGGGGCGGCGCGGGCGACGGCGACGGCGATGTCGAGGGCCAGGAAGGTCTTGCCGCATTTGGGTTCTCCCCCGAGGATGCCAACGGCCTGTTCGCCCCACAGGGTGTCGACCAGCCAGTCCTGCCGGCGCGGGCGGTCCTCGAGTTCGCCTGGCCTGAGTGTCGGGAATGCGGTCATCGGCGTGCCCTCCTGCCCGGCAGGGCCGATCCGAAGACCTCGAAGAAGAGGCTTTCGTCGAGGTGCTCGCGCCCGCTTTCGGCGGCGGCGGCGAGCAGGCTGTCGGCCATGATGGCGAGGCTCCTCGGGTTGCCGCCGGCATGGGCGGTGAGGGCCGTCTTCAGATCGGCGGTCATCAGCGCCGGATTGCCGGCCGCCCTGAGCAGGTGGTCGAGCAGTTCCGCCAGCCCGTCAGGGTCGATGGCGTCCATGGTCAGGCGATGGCGGATGCGCGAGGCCAGCGGCGCCAGTTCCTGGGTCCTGAACTTGTCGAGCAGGCGGCTGTCTCCGGCGAGGACGACGGAGAGAATGGTGCGGGAGTCGAACTCGGTGGAGGCAAGCAGGCGGATCTCCGTCAACACGGAAGCCTGCAGTTCCTGGGCCTCGTCGATGAGCAGCAGCGGCCGCATGCGGGTGTCGTGGAGATGGGAGCGCCAGCGGTCGCGCAGCAGCTTGAAGCCGTTCCAGCGATTGTTGTGGAGCAGTGCGATGCCGAACAGTTCACCCATCTCGCGGTAGAAGTCGGCGAGCCGCGAGGACGGGTGGGAGAGCGCGGCGATGCGCAATCCCTCGATCCTGTCGAGACGCAGGGCGAGCTGGCGCAGGACGACGCTCTTGCCGGTGCCGGGTTCGCCGGTGATCAGTGCGAAGCCGCCCTGGCCCAGGAGATGGTTCTCGACCCTGAGGCAGAAGCTGTCGACGGCGGGGGCGGTGAACAGGTCCCCGGCCGGCAGGTCGGGGGCGAAAGGGTTCCATTTGAGGCCATACAGGCTCAGTGTCTCACGGTTCATGGCGAATGATCCTCCTCGTCGCCGGCGTTGTCGGTATTGTCGGTATCGCCCCGGAAGGGCATCCAGGCCGGCGGCAGGCCGGTTTCCGCCTGCTTTCGCAGTATCTTCCCGAGAAGCGCCGGCGTTTCCGCCTTTCCGGCGCCGGCTCCGGCATCGCCATCGTCGGCATCGCCGGGTCCGGCGACCGGCCTGCGCACGGCATCGGCATGGGCACGCTTGTCGAGCGGATGAAGCAGGCACAGGCAGTCATCGTTCCCGGTGACCAGTTCCGCGACCGTCAGGTCCCAGCGGGCATAGCGGACCCGGGCCTCGAGCAGGTGGCGCCACGGTTTCGGCACCTGGAAGCGGACGCCATCGAGCGACAGGGTTCCGTCGGAACGCCTGAGGGTCCGCTTGACCGCAATCCGGAATGCCGACCCGAGCGCGGCGCTGTCCGGACAGTCCCGCGCGGCATTGTCGCTCTGCTTCAGGCGCCCAAGAGGCGTGACCCCGAGTTCGCGATGGACCCGGCGATGGTAGTCATGCTCGAGCCAGGCGATGGTGGCGTCGTTCAGCTTCTGCAGGGTGAGCGGCTCCTCGAGCCCTTCGAGCATTGCCATCAGCCGGCCTTCGGTCGAGGACCACAGAACCTCCATCTTGCCGTTCTGGTGTGGAGAATAAGCGTAAGCGGGTAAACGGCGACGTCTGATAATTCGGTTGCCCGTGCGGGGGGTGCATGGGGATACTTCCGGTCATTCATCAATGATCGGAGGAAATTGTCATGTCAGGTTTGAATGGTTCGGCTGGTTCCCGTCGTGCGCCGGTGGTGCGCAGCGCAGACGAGTGGAGCGGCATCATGGCGGACTTCGAGCGCTCGGGGCTGTCGCAACGGGAGTTTTGCGAGTCCCGTGGGCTGTCCTCGAAGACCTTCTCGAACTGGCGGTGCCGTCTCCGCCCTGGGGGCGGGAAGGGATCCTTTGTCGAGCTTGCGCCGCCGGTTTCCTCGGGCTGGGACGTCGAGCTTGACCTGGGCGACGGGGTCGTCCTGCGGGTTCGGCGGTCGTGATGCTCGGCGGCTGGCCGCGGGGCGGCATCTGGCTGTCGACGGACCCGGCCGACATGCGGCGCAGTTTCGACGGGCTGTGCGCGCTGGTGTCGGGCCATCTCGGGTGCAATCCGGCCGATGGACGCTGGTACGTGTTCGTCAACCGGCGCCGGACCATCGTGAAGGTCCTCGGCTTCGAGCGGGGCGGCTTCTTCATCTGGTCCAAGCGCCTGGAGCAGGGCCTGTTCGCCCCACCTCCGGCCTCCGGCCATGCGGCGCTTGCATTGTCTTCGACCGAGTTGATGGCCCTGATCGACGGCATCGACGTCACCGTTCGCCGCCGTCGCAAGCGTTACGGCGGTCCCCGGCTGGCGTCCGGGTGAGCCCGGACGACGGTCATGTCGATGCTGCCGGTCATCGGGTTGTCGGCGAAGAGGTCCTTCCACAGGCGTGGCGTCAGTTCGTGGACCCGGTCGGCCGGGTGGGTGTCGATGCGCTGGAAGACATCGCCCAGATAGGTTGCAGGGCTGATCCCGAGCAGGAAACAGGTGGCGACGAGGCTGTTGACGATCCCGACGTTCCGTGCGCCGGATTCTGTCCAGGAAAAAAGCCAGTTCTTCTGTCCCAGCTTGATGCGGCGCAGTGCGCGCTCGACACCATTCGAGTCGATCGGCACCAACGGGTCTTCGAGGAACACCTCGAGGGCCTGCTGGCGTTCGACGGCGTAGGTGACCGCCCGGCGGATCGGGTGCTTCGGCGTCAGCGCCGGGTCCCCGAGCGTCCGCTCACACCATTGCCAGAAGGCGTCGACCAGCAGGCGGGTGCGGGTGCGCCGCGCCTCCAGGCGTTCAGGCGGCGGCCGGGTACGGAATTCCTTCTCGATCCCGTACATGCCCCCGATCAGATCCAGCGCCTTCCCGGCGAACACCGGATGGTTGTCCAGCTGCTCCTCGAAATTGCGTCTCGTATGCGACCAACAATTCTGTTGCCTCACCGCCTCCCCCCGCGCCTCGGCGTAAGCCGCGTAAGCGCCGTAGCCGTCGCTGACCAACGTGCCCTCGAAATCGCCGAGGAACCGCGCGACATGGTGGTGGGCGCGGGACGGCGCGAAGTGGAACACCACTTCGTCCCGGTCGCCGAGCACCGGCCAGTAGTAGCAGTCGCGGTAGGGACACCGGTTGCCCGACGCCCCCCGCACAGATCCCCGCATGCCCGTTAAGGCACGAGGCTCCTACCTCGGGTGATTGACGGCAAACCGTCTGTCCGGCCATGGGTGCACGGTCCGCAGCGGAGGCCAGAAGACCGCCGCCAGCAGGTCGACCTTGCCCCAGGGAAGGCGGTCCTTCTGCGACCGGCGGCGCAAGACGCGCAGCCAAAGTCGCTTGAGACGGAGCCCGAACGTCTGGAGGGATCGGGAGCTGGTCGGGACCGCGTAGTAACGCAGCCAACCGCCCACAACCCGACCAAGCCATATGGCGACCTCGTAGATGTTGTCGTGCATCCGTTGACGCAGTTCGGCCTCGATGCGCTTCAGGGTCCGGGTGACACGCTTCCTGATCGGCTTGCGCCCCAGTCCGAAACGTCCCTTCCGCGTGGTCCGGCAGTAATGCGTGAACCCGAGGAAGTCGAAGGTCTCGGGACGCCGCTCTCCCCGTGCCCGGCGGTTCGCCATGGCGAACCGGCCGAACTCGATGAGCCGCGTCTTGTCCGGGTGCAAGTCGAGTGAGAACGCGGCCAGCCTGTCCTTCAGATCGCACAGGAACCGTTCTGCATCCCGCTTGTACTGGAACCCGACCACGAAGTCGTCGGCATAGCGCACGATAATCGTCTCGCCACGGGCGATCCGGGCGCGCCATTTCCTCTGGAACCAGAGATCAAGGACGAAGTGCAGGTAGATGTTCGCCAGAATCGGCGAGACACTTGAGCCCTGAGGGGTTCCCCGCTGGGTGTCCCGCCATTCGCCCTCTTCCATGACGCCGGCGCCAAGCCACTTGGAGATCAGCCGGATGACCCGACGATCCCCGATCCGGTGCTCCACGAACCTGATGAGCCAGCTTCGATCCAACCGATCGAAAAAGGCCCGTATGTCCGCGTCGACAATCCAGTTGACCTTGCGCCGTTCTATCCCGTACGCCAGCGCGTCGAGCGCGTCATGCGCACCGCGACCGGGTCGGAACCCATAGCTGAACCCGAGGAACTCCGGCTCGAATATCGGCACAAGGATGGTCTCCGCCACCGCAGTCTGGACGATCTTGTCCTCCAGTGCCGCGATGCCGAGCGGTCGTGTTCCCCCGTCCGGCTTCGGTATCTCTACCCGCCGGGACGGAAGCGCCCGGTACGCCCCGCTGTGAACACGGTCGTGCAGGTCGAGCAGGCGCTCTTCCAGTCCGTTCCCGTATTCCTCCCATGTCACCCCGTCCACGCCTGCCGCCGCATCCTTCTTCAGCATGAAGTAGGATGCTTCGAGCGCGTCCGTCGTGATGTGGTGCAGAAGCGCAGTGAGTTTCTCCTTCGGTTTCCTCGTGGCTGCTTGCCGTATCCGCTCAGCCGCCTGTGACATGCGATCCCGGCCCTGTGTCCGGTGCATGCTTTGGCCTCGCGGATTCCCCTTGGTTCCGGCCCTTCCCTCCATCGGCTCCGCAGGAACTGACGTTCCCTTGTTCGCCGACTTCACCGGTACTATGGCCGGATCCGACTGCTTCAATCCGTTCGTCATCGATTCAGACTATCTCCTTTCTTCCGCGGCCCCGGCACGACTGCCGGGGCAGATTGAAGCCCTCCCGAGTCCCGGCTTGGGGCGTACGTGCGTCCCTGGATTCCTTTGACAGCGCGGAGCCCGGCAGTCCCTCACCATGGCGGTCCTGCAGGTGTTGCCTTCGGTCAAACAAAGAACCTCGGCACTCCGAATGATAAGATTTTCGTTGCTCAATCATCCTGGCCACACGCGCCGCTACCGACGCTTCACGTGCACCCTCGCGGATGCACGCGCACGGCTCGCGGTGGAAGTGGTGGTTAGCCTCTCCTTCCTGCCGGACTTTCACCGGCTGCCCCAGCGCCAGTTAGCTCGGCGCTCTTGTTTCATCTTGCCCGGCTTGGCGGGGTCGCGTCCGGCCCGCACCGGCGTCTCGTCCATGACGATGACGGAACTTTCCAGAACCGAGCGGCACTGGGCCTCGAACACCGGCTCCAGCAGCGAGATCGCCCGGTTGGCCCAGCCACTCAGGGACTTGCGGCTGACGGTGATCCCGCTCTCTGCCAGCATCTGGTGCTGGCGGTAGAGGGGGAGATGCCAGGCGAACTTGTCGACCAGCATTCCGGCGATAAAGCTCACATCGGCGCAGGAGCTCTTGAACACGCCCTCGACGGCCGGGGCGCAGACCAGGGCGCCGGAGGACGTGATCTTCGCCTTCTTGTAATGGTAACGCAGCACCACGTGGCGGATCGGCACCGATGCCAGCTTGCAGCACACCCGCTCGGAGATGAGCTCGAACTCGTCCGCCGCCAGCCCGTCGATCTCCGGCGGCATCACGTCGATGTCGATCACCGTCGCCTCGGGGCCGAAGCGCAGCCCGGTGCCGTTGACGGCATCGCCACGATCCTTCTTGCGCCCGTTGACGCCGCCCCGGGGCTTCTTTTCGGCTTTCTTTTCGGCCTCGCCTTTCCTTTCGGCTTCGGGCTCATCCTCCCCGGCGTCCGGCGATGCGGCCCCGTCGGAGGAGGCGCCATCGGAGGAGGCGTCGGCGTTGCGGCGCTTCTCCGAGCGCCGGCCGTACTGCTGGCGCTCGTAGCGGGCCAGCTGGTCGCGAAGTGCACTGTTCTTCGCCACTTCCTCGGTGAGCCTGTCCTGCAGTGACCCGACGAGCGCCGACAGCGTCCCGGCGAGCCCGAACAACTCCCTGAACAGGGCCGCGGCACCCCGTAGAAGACCACCGCCCGAGCCCAGCCCCGCGAACTCCGAGCGGAGCCCGTCGAGCCGCCGGCGAACCACCTCCGGGTCGTGAGGGTCGATCCCGCTCATTCCTCCGCCTCCACAGCCATGATCGCCGCCAGGACCGCCAGGCGCTCGGACCGCGGCATCGCCGCGTAGCGCCGCCCCCAACTCGCCGCCTTGCGCTTCACCGTCTGGCGATGGGTGAAGTTGCGCCCGGCGAAGCGCGCCCAGTGGACCCGGTCCGGTTCGAAGTTGAACCACAGCTTCTCGGTGACCACGCAGGACTGGTTGTTGACCTGAAGCGCGATCGAGCGCCAGTCGGAAAGGTGTTCGTCGTAGAGCCGGCTCGGATAACCGGAGATCATCACCTGGGCCGGCAGTGAACGCAGAAGACGGATCAGCTCCACATGGTCGCCGTCGTCGTAGTCGTAACGGTAGCGGCGCTGCGAGCGCCGCACCGACTGCACGTAGGGCGGATCAGCGTAGACCAGTTCGTCGCCCTGGAAGTCGAAGCCGGACAGGAACGCGTGGGCGCAGCCGTGGTGAAGCTCGACCGGATAATCACAGCTGAAACGCGCGATCGCACGCCAGTTGCGGTCGATGCCGATGTTGCGCAGGGCCGGAGGCTTGCGCTTCATGATCGCACCGCCCCCCAGAAATGATTCGATATACACAGAATGAGGAGGCATGGCCGCAATGAGCGGCTGGCACAGCCCCGATGTCGCCTTCGATCCGAACCATGCGCCCATGGCCGATCCCCCGATGATTCGTTTTACCGCACCGGAAATAGGCCCGGCGCCCTATCATGTCAAACGGAAAATCGGCACGGCAGCGGAAAATCGGGGAATGCCAGGGCCGCAGCATCGGGCACAGCAGCCAAACGATACCCGAAACCGGGCAAAATCAACGGACGTCGCAGTTTACCCGCTTACGAATAAGCGAGTGTCCGCACATGCTGGATGCCCAGCCTGAACAGGCCGGCCTCGACCTCGCCGGCAATCATCGGCGAACCGTTGTCCGACATCAGCGACCGCGGAAGCCCGCGCTTCATGAACGCCTGGCAGAGCCCGTGGGTGAAGGTCTCGCTCGTCTCCTCCAGGTACCACTGCAGGTGGCAGCCGAGCCGGGAATGGTCGTCGAGGACCCCGAACAGGATCGGCGTCCGCCATTCGCCGCCCGGCGTCAGCACACGGACAGGCGAGTGATGGAAATCGCAGTGCCAGAGCGCATGCGAGCGTGAGACCTCGTAGCTCAGCACCTCGCGCGCCTCGGCCGGCGCCCGTTTCCTGTCAGTGCCGCGGCGCCGCCGCCGGCGGACCATCCCACGCCGCCGCATCGCCCGTCTCAGCGTCGAATAGGACGGCATCGGCCCGAGCCGCGGCTCGGCATCCACGCGCGCCTCGAGGTTGTCGTGGTGCAGTTGCACGCTCCACGACGGATGGTTCCTGTACTGCGTGCGCAGGGCCTCGAGCAGCGCCTGCGACAGCGCCCGCTCGCGGCCGGCGTCGGAGCGCCGCCGGCGCCGGAGCGCGCCCACCGGATCCCGGTCCTGCGACCGGGCCTGGTAGTACCAGCGTTCGATGGTGGAGACCGAGAAGCGGGCCTCGCCGCCGCCGGGATGCTGCCAGACCTTGCGCGCCAGCCGCTCCAGTTCGTCCCGCAGCCGGCCCTTCGGCGGCGGCGCCGCCAGGAGCGGCCCGATCACCGCAAAGCGCAAGCGCGCCCAGCCGTCGCGGTCGTCGGGTCCGTGTCCCTTGCCCATGACGATGTCCTCCCTGTGCTGATTCGTGAGAGGCCCGTGCTAGTCAGCCCCGGATTATCGTGAAAGCTCCATCCTCTGCGGATGCGACCCGGCCATCGCCGAACGCGCAAAATCCGGACCCGCCGGTCCACGGGCGCAGCCAGGCAAGGCTCCGCAACAGCCGCGAACGAAACGACCGGCCCCGAATGCCGCGGACCAGGAAGACCAGCGCCTCCTCCTCGGGCGGCGGCGCCAGTTCGCCCCGCTTCAGGCGCCACGCCCGCGTCTTCGGAAACATCTCGCGCCACCAGCGGCGCCAGCGGCGCAACGTCGTCACTGGAACGCCGCACATGCGGCTCGCCGCTTCAAGGGGCGTGCTGCCCTCCAGAACCACGACGCACGCCGCAAGGAACACCGGCGCAACCCGGAAGCGGCGACCGAAAAAGCGCACCGACGCCGGCAGTCGCGGCAACAGAAACTGAAACGCAGGACCCCCGCGCGCAGGGACACAGCAAGACCGTGCGGCTTGCGCGGATAGGGCGCGCTGTCCAGGCAGCTCCCGCAATGCGGGCAGCCGTCCCGGCGGCAGCGATCGGCTTCCGCAGCGTCAATCCGCGTCAGAAAGGTCCAGATGCGGGCACAGGAAAGGATGGAACCGGGGAAGAAATCGTGTAACATCGACCTTGTCTCTGATGATTTGAGCGTCACCTGAGACATTGCCCCTCGATCGACTTCTTGCAAGGAAATTGAGGGGCGCCTGACCCCAAACATCAAATAATCCGGGCAAAATCGCCCGAATCCACATCAGTTTTTCTGATCACTCTCATGCGCCTGGGCAGGCCGTTGCTGGCCAGTGCCACGGCCTCGACCGCCTGCTCTTCAAAGATCTCGACATCGCTGCCGGCCAGGCGCAGCCGATGGGCGATGTAGGGGCCGACCTCATCCCGGCCCAGGCCCTCCAGCGTGCAGCGCAACACGATGCGCTGCGACAGCGACGCATGTGCCGCCATTTCCAGCCGACGCCGCAGTTCGGTGAGCCCGACCAGGAGCAGGCAGAGCCGGTTCTCGGAATCCATCCGGTAGTTGGTGAGCAGCCTCAACTCCTCGAGGATTTCGTTGTGCAGGTGATGGGCCTCGTCGAAGATCAGCACGGAGTACTGCCGTGATTCGGTGACCAGGCGCGACACGGCGCTCCGGATGGCCTGGTAGGCCGCGGACCGGCTGGTGAAGCGCTCCAGGCCGAAGGCGCCGGCAACCATGTTGTAGCTGTCGAGCACGCTGCCGGTGGACAGGGCGACATAGCAGACCCGGTACCGGTTCGGATGCAGCTGGGCCACCGCCTGTCGGCACAGGGTGGTCTTGCCGCTGCCGGCTTCCCCGGTCAGCAGCCCGATGCCGCGCAGGTCCAGGAGGTGGCGGATCCGCGATCGTGCCTCGCGTGTGGCATCACTGTCGAAGAGCTCGTCGGAGCGGAGCGTGTTGTCGAAGGGATAGTGCTTGAAGGCGAAGTGCGGCTTGTACATCAGGGCGTCTCCGGATCATCGTCGAGGGGGCCGAAGCGCAGGCCCGGGGAGCCCCGCCTGACCCTGGTGTTGGCGTAGAGGTCGAGCAGGGTGGCGGTCCCGGCGGGCTTGCCGTCATGGACCACCAGCAACGGCCGCGACGGCGGTGCGGCGGGATCGTAGCGCAGTGTGACGGTCTGACCCTGCAGGACCGGGTCGACTTCGTAGATCCGGTTATGGAGCGAGACGGTGCGGGCCTTGGTGACCTTGCGGCTGACCTCGAAGAGGAACATCTGTTCGAGGTCGATGCCGGGATCGGGATAACGGATCCGCTCTGCGGTGCGTGCCCATCGGTCGAGCGGTATCTCGCCGTCGAGACCGCGGTGCGGGGTCATGTGATACTCGCATTCCACCCAGGTTCGGAACCGTTGGTTGAGGGTCTCCAGGTCGGGGATGTCCTGCGGGTCGAGCGGGGCCAGGGCCTGTTGGCGTACCGTGCGGAAAAATCTCTCTATTTTTCCCTTTCCGGCGGCGTGGTACGGGCGCGCGTGGAGCAATGCGATGCCGAGGCGGGCGCAGATCATGGCCAGTTGCCGGGAGCGGAAGTTGCTGCCGTTGTCGACGTAAAGTCTTGCGGCCAGGCCCCGCCGGGTGATCGCTTCGCGCAGCACCAGGAGAAAGTTCGACGTGTTGTCGGCGAATGAGAACCTGGCATAGGGGATGACCCGTGTGGCGTCATCGAGGATGGCCAGCAGGTAGGTCTTGCGCTTGCGTCCGCGGTCGTCGGCGACCCTGGGGCCATGCATGGCATCCGCCTGCCAGAGTTCGCCGGCAAAACGGAAGGCGAACCGCCGCATGTCCTTCTGGACGGATTGCGATTGTCGCACCATCAGCCCCTCGCGGGCGAACAGGCGATGGATGGTCGACGGCGGCAGCGGCGTGTCGTCTCCGACCTCGCCGGACTCCTGGGCCTGCTTGATCACCTTGCGGACGCTCAGTTCCGGCGCGTCACGCTTGATCGACAGCAGCGTCTCGATCACGTCCGGAGACATCCGCCGCGGCTGGGCGCGGTCGGACCGGGCCTTGGGCATCAGCCCGTCAAAGCCGTCGCGCTCGTAGATGCGGATCCAGTCCCTGAGCGTCTGGACGGAAACCCGGGTCCGGGTGCTGCCCGGGATCGCATGGGCGCGTTCCGCCCTGGCGCGGACCGCGGCTGCCCGTTCGGTGCCCGGCGGGAGTGTCATGATATCTGCGATCAGCCCATATCGGAACAATGCGACATCGTGGCGATAGCGGTCTGCGGGTGTCTTCATGGTGGTGATCCTCCGTGTCTGGGTGTTGGTTCCGTTTCACAGGCGGTTAGGCGCATGACGGAGGCCGCGACACGGGCCATCGTGTGTTGGTGGGCCGGTTTGCGATCCGGCACCGGCGGAGCTGCGCCGGAATCCGACCGGGGTGGGCAGCGCCTGGAGGTGATCGGTGCAGAGCAGCCGCAGCGTGATCAGCACGCTCCCGGTTCCGGCATGCTCCCGGAATGCGTCGATCCGGATCGGGGTCCCGGCGAACAGGTCGGGGAACAGCCCGATGACGATCCCGAGAAAGGTCTCGACCCATAGGGCGCGGCGCCGGATCCAGCGCCGGGCAGCCCGGGGGTCGCCGTGACGGCCGGGACGCACCCGCTCCGCCGCCGCCGCAAGGCCGCCTTCGGATTCCACCGCCGCCACGCTGTCCTCGACCGCGTGCAGCGTGCCCGCCATTCCTGCCGCCATGAACTGCGGCAGCAGGCTGAACGTCATCGGCGTATCCGGACAGTAGTACCGGGCAACCCGGAGCCCGGTCGGGGTCTTGCGCCCGTAGGTGCCGTGACGGGCGAACCGGCAACCCCCGTCGGGGTGGTTCGGACAGCGCTCAAGCTTTGCGTCACGCCACGCTTGCGTGCTAACGTCATCCTCGGCGGAAAGGTCTGTCTCGTGGATGAGTTGCACTCGACCGCCCACGGCCCGGCGGAGGTCAGTCCGCGCGGGCCACTTCTTCTTTTGCCGATCAGAACCCGAGTGAGTAGACGGCAGCTGCCGGGACGGCAATCAGAAGATCCCGGAACCCGCTTCCGGCGGAGCGCGGGCAGACAGCGATCAATCTGACCGGAATCAACCGCTGGAAAAAAGTTCTGCTTGGGAAAGAAACGGGGGCGAGAGGTTCCCGGGTTATTCCGATTTCCAGGAAATCCGATGTCAACCTAAACCGGGAAAACTACCGCGCTGACCGGTGACATAGTTAGAGAAACAACATGTGTCAAATCGAGTTCAAAACTGACCCAGGATTCGCGTTCAAAATTGACCCACCTGCCGGCCTTTCTTTTCCCGGGAGAATCTTTTCTGCCGGGCAATCTGCTCCGGCGGCCGTCAAAGTAGGGAGGGCGTAGCCCGACTGGAGTTGACGGCCGCCAGGAAGGCCGAGACCGCCGCGAACGCGCCACACAGACCGCGGATCGCGTTCGACAACTCGTCACGGTGGGGAAACAGGCGACGGGCCGCCGCGAAATCCGGAAGACGGCTGAACGTGGCCTGGCATTCACGGCAGTCGAACCGGGCAACGCGCAGCGGAACCGGCGTCTTCCGCCCGTAGGTCCCGTGACGCATCGTCCCGCAGTCGCGTCGGCAGAGATCCTTCAGGCAGGGAGGAAAGGTTGTATTCCTCCACTCCTCGCGGCTAACGTACTCCTCGGCGGTCAGTTCTGTTTCAAAGCGTAGCTGTACTGGTCGCCCATGGCCCGGCGAAAGGCCATTCGCGCGGGCCACCCTTTTCTGTCTCAGGTCATTTGTGGCGTCCCGCCAGCCGGAAAGAGCGACAGGCAAGCGAAAGCAGCCGGCCGCGGCCGGCCTGCGCCAGAAAAGCCGTTTGATATTGTTCCTGACCGGACAGGGTGGCTACTTGAAAAACCCTTCCTGGGGAAGAAGCCTTGTCCCGGATTGTCCCTGGATCACTGAAAAAACTGCCGGCAGGGAACGTGGGACAAAACCGCCGTTTCAAGCCAGAATATTCCGGGACCCAACAACTGTGATCCCATGCGTCTTGGCTTCAAGACGTGGTGCGAGACCACCGCGGAGAGGTATCGGACCGCTCTGGGCCTCAACCCGGTAGACCCCCTAGATTCCAAGGAGCTCGCGGCCCACCTCGGAGTTATCGTCTGACGACCGGAAGACGTGCCTGAGTTGTCCAAGGAGAGCCTGCGGCGGCTCACCAATCATGATTTGGGCAGTTGGTCCGCAGTAACGATCCGACACGACGACGCTAAGCTTACGATTGTCAACTCCGCGCACGCAGAAACCAGGCAGCGCAGCAGCCTGAGCCATGAACTTGCCCATATCATTCTCGACCACGAACCCAGTCGGATCGATCTCTCCCAAGAGGGGCACTTGCTGCTCAGCTCATATGAACGGGAGCAGGAAGACGAAGCCGAATGGCTGTCAGGAACACTCTTGGTGCCACGCGCTGGCCTCCTGATCGCATATCGATTGACCACAGATCCACGAAGCCTGGCGAACCACTTCGGGGTCAGCGTGGACATGTTGAACTGGCGGCTCCGAATGACCGGTGTCGCCACCCAGGCACGAAGAGCTTGCAACTGGTCACGATGAATGGCCGCGAGCTTTGTCATTGCGTGACAGCCCAACCGGCCTGTCATTTGCAAGCGATGTCGGAACCTTTGGCCACATCGAGGCGAGCGGCCTTTTCCGGCGCGAAGCTCAACGCTTGCTGCACACTGAGATTTTGACATATTCATTATTGCATGGTTTATAGCCATTTTTATGTGATCTATATAAAATGAGGGCTTGTAGTGATTTTGATCATAAAGTATTTTAATGGTTATGAACCCTCAAAGAACGCCACGCCTGAAACCGCTCCTGGATACCGTCCCTCCCGGCTTCATGGTGGACACACCATGGCTGAGGGCTCAAGGGATCGACTCGAAGTCCATACACGACTATGTCGCCCGCGGGTGGCTCGAACGCGTCGTCCGCGGCGTGTACCGCCGGCCGCTACCCGAAGGTGCGCAGGGCGGCCACAATGAGTCTTGGGCAATCCCGCTTCTCTCCCTGCAATGGCTCATGAAGTACGCCGTGCATCTCGGCGGAGAGAGCGCCCTCGACATGGCCGGCTATGCCCATTACCTGAGCCTCGGAGGAAGATCGCGCGTTCAGTTCTATGGCGAGGTGCCATCCTGGCTGAAGCGGCTGCCCATGCAAACCGAGATTGTCGTACGCCGGCGCACGCTCTTCGGCAATGACCCGCTCGGTATCGACGATGCCAATCCCGGGGCTGCGGGAACCCAACCGATGGTGGACGTGTGGCGCTGGCCCCTCAGGACATCGTCGCCGGAACGCGCCATCCTCGAGGCCCTCGATGAGCTGCCGCGAAACACGACCTTCGAGAACCTCGACAAGGTGTTCGAGGGGCTGGTGTCGCTGCGACCCAAGCGACTTACGGCACTCCTGACGGCGTGCCGCAGCGTGAAGGTACGAAGGCTGTTCTTTGTGTTTGCCGACAAGCACCGGCACGCATGGCGCAAGCACCTGGACACCTCAGGGGTCGATTTCGGGTCCGGACCGCGGGCCTTGGTAGAGGGCGGCAGATTTCATCCGGCCTACCGCATCTACGTACCCGAAGCATTCCTGCCCGGGACACCGCTAGCGGCAGACGCCGATGCTTGATCGATACGTGGCGCAGGTTCGCCTGCTCCTGAGCACCCTGCAGGATGTTGCCAACGAGACCGTGTTCGCGCTCAAGGGCGGCACGGCCATCAACCTGTTCTACAGGGACATGCCGCGGCTCTCCGTCGATATCGACCTGACTTACCTGCCAGTGACTGACCGCAAATCGTCACTCGAGGACATCGACGATGCCCTCGACCGCATAGTCGCGGCCATTGTTCGCCGCGACCCGCGGGTCAACGCGCGTCGCGCTGCAGGTGGCGGCAATGCCGACACGCGCATCATGGTGAGCGACGGCCAGTCGCAGATAAAGATCGAGACCTCCCCGGTGGCGCGAGGGGCGGTGTATCCGGCGCGAACGATGATCGCTTCGGAGACAGTGATGGAACTCTTCGGATTCGTCGAGACGACCGTACTGGCGTTCGACGATCTGTACGGCGGGAAGCTTGCTGCCGCCCTCGATCGCCAGCATCCGCGCGACCTCTATGATGTGAAGCTCCTCTATGAGAACGAAGGTCTGACGGCAGACCTCTTCCGAACGTTCATGATCTACGTGGCGAGCTCCAACCGCCCGATGCACGAACTGCTGGCGCCAGCAGCGCCCCTCAGGGAGGAACTCTACGGCGAAGAATTCGTGGGGATGACTCGCCAGCCCGTCTCCTGGGACGCCCTGCTCGAAACGCGTCTCCGCCTGCATGCCGACATCGGTTCGCGGCTGACCGGCAACATCGCGGACTTCCTGGTCGCCCTGCACGACGCCGAGCCGGACTTCCGCTTGATCGGCTTACCCGAAGCTGCTCACCTGCCCGCCATTCACTGGAAGCTGGTGAACCTGGAAAGGCTCAAACAAGCGGATCCCCAGAAGCACAGTACCCAGCGCGACGCGCTCGAAAGGCTCTTTCAGTGAAGCGCCCTGGAAAATTGCGGGTTGTTTCAAACCACTGACGACACGAGAAGGAAATGTCGTCGTCGACTCGGCGTCGTTTTAACATCTTCCCCGCCCTGAAGGGCGAGGATTTCCAGGAGGACTAGGCCACTTGGACAGTTCGCGCTTCATCACCTGCCCGACGGCTCGGCTCCACGCCCGGAGTGTTCCCCCGGTTGAGAATGTTGACCGCTGCGTTGCGGTCGGCATTGTCCCGGTGCCCGCACGCGGTGCAGACGAAGACAGCTTGGCTTTCGCGGCTCCGTCCGTCCACGGTCCCGCAGGACGCGCAGGTCTGGGAGGTGTACGACGGGTCGACCTTCACGAACCGTGCCGCCTTGTAGGCAAGCATGGTCTGGATCCGGTGCCAACCGACGTTCAGGATTGCGCGGTTCAACCCGCGCTTTTGGGCAACGTTCCGGCCCGGTTCATCGACCGTGCCTCGTGCGGAAGCCGTCATGTTCTTCGTGCGCAGTCTCTCGACCACAACGCCACCGTAGCGGCGGGTAATGTCCGTGGTGGCCTCGTGCGCCCAGTGCTTGCGCGCCCGCGCCTGACGGGCCTTGAGCCCGGCGGCCCACTTCTGTGCCTTGACCCACCGGCGCGACCCGCGCCTGCGGCGGCTGGCAATTCCCTGGGCCATCCGGATCAGGCGCTCGTGGCGATCGACCTCCTGCGGCAACATGTACGGCGTACCGTCGGACAGCATCAGCGGGACGGCCACGCCACGGTCGACGCCGACGGTCATTCCGTTGTCAGGCAGTGCGACATCGCGCATGCAGCCGATGCTGATCTGCCAGCCGAGAGCCGTGCGGGTGACACGCGCCTCGCGGATGCTGCCCTCGATGGCACGGTTGTAGCGCAGCTTGACCCAGCCGATCTTCGGCAGCTTCACACGCGCCCAGCGCCTGCTCAGCTTTTCAACGCGGATTTCGCGGCCGGCAAAGCCGAACGCTTCGTTCACGCCCTTTCTCTTTGGCCTGGGATAGCCGCCAAGACCCTTCCACGCCCGGCGGTAGGCCTCGTCGAGCGCCTTCAGCGTGCGTTGCATCGGTGTCACGTGAACGGCACGGACAAAGTCGAACTCGGCGCGCAGCGCGGTCAGTTCACGCGCCTGTGTCACGTAGTTGAGGTTGTTGCCTGTTCTGGCCTGGTCGTTCCGCCAATGGTTGCGGCGTTGCTCGAGCGCAAGGTTCCAGACGAGGCGGCAGACGCCGGCGAACTGCGCCATCATGTCTTCCTGCTCTTGCGTGGGGCGGAGCGCGTATGTGTAGCCGCGGAAAATCATATTAAGCTATATATACACTGGATAAGCCGATGTCAAGCAACAAGCAAGGAATCGCAGGGCGATTTTATTGTCCGCGCGGTGATCGACGTGCGGTGATTTTGGGGCTGGCCATTTCGTTCTCGATATGGCAACGTGCCGGCCATGGTGATTCTTTCGACCCCTGAGTCGTCCATCGATCTTCGCGCAGTCACGGTGCGCCCGACGCGTGGCGCGCGTGAGCACCGGCTCTGGGACCTTTCAAAGTTCCACACTTGTATAGGTGATCCGGTTTGTGTATGCGTCGGGCATGCAGGTCGGTCTCCGCCATTTCGATTCGCAGACGCTTGACTGGCTCGCCGGCGCCTTGCGTTCCGGCGAGCACACCCGTCACGCCCTGACCCGTGAGCTGTGCGAGCGCACCGGCTGGCGCAACGCCCTCGGCCGCCTGTGCCTGTCGGCGGCGGCGAAGGCGCTGCCTGCGCTCGCGGAGCGCGTGGGGATCGAGCTTCCGCCCGCGCGCGCGGTGCCGGATCCGACGGTCGCTCCCGCCGTCCCGGCCGGAGACGTTCCCGACACCAGGGTGGCCTGCGCGCTGGAGGAGTTCGGCCCCGTTTCGCTTGACCCGGTGGGCGCCGCCGCCGACCGCCGTCTCTGGGAGGCGATGATGGAGGCGCGCCATCCTCTGGGATGGGCGCGGCCTCCCGGTGGCCAGATGCGCTACTGGATCCGCTCGGAGCGTCACGGCGTCCTCGGCGGGATCGGCTTCGGGTCGGCGACCTGGCAGCTCCGGGCGCGGGACGAATGGATCGGATGGTCCGCCGACGCCCGTGCCGCCAACATCGGGCGCGTCATCTGCAACCATCGTTTCCTTCTGCTCGCCGGCGTGCGCGTCCACGGCCTCGCGTCGCAGGTCCTGCGCATGGCCGCGCGGAAGGTGGCGGACGACTGGGAATCCCGCTATTCTGTGCGCCCGGTGGCGGCCTACACCCATGTCGGCCCGGAGCACAGCGGATACTGCTACCATCGCGCGGGCTGGATCGTCGCCGGGCGCACCGGCGGACGCAGGGGCGCGGCCGGCACGGTGCGGGTCCTGGCGCTGGCGGACGGTTGGCGGACGACGCTCCGCCATGTGGAACGCCGCCCGGTCGGGGCGCTGGCCGGCGCATATGACGGCGCGGACGCGGACTGGGCGGAGAGGGAGTACGGACGCACGGGCCACACCGACGGGCGGGTGCGCGACCGCATCGTCCGGATGGGCCGGTCCTGGCTGAGGAACATGGGGGAGGAGCTGCCGGTTATTTTCCCGGAGAAGGCGGAACAGAAGGCCGCCTACCGCTTGCTGTCGAACCCGAGGATATCCATGGAGCACGTTCTCGAGCCGCACTGCGAAGCGACCGCCGACCGTTGCCGCGGGGAGGCGGTGGTCCTTGCCGTGCAGGACACGACGGCCCTGAACTACACTGGCCTGGAGGCCACGGAAGGCCTGGCCGACCTCGGCGGCGGCGGCAAGGGGAGTGTCGGCATCCTCGCCCACGCCGGGCTGGCGGTGACGCCGGAGGGCCGGCCCCTGGGCCTGTTCACGATGGACGCAGCCTTCCGGGAGGATCCCGAGACAGACAGCCGCCGATGGCTCCTGGGGCTCGATCGGGCGCGGGAGCTCGCGGAGGCCTGCCCGGGCACGCGGGTGATCTCCGTCTGCGACCGCGAGGGCGATTTCCGGGACCTGCTCGCCCACGCCGTGGACGACGGGGACGCTCTGCTGGTGCGCGCCAGCCGTTCGGCAAAGCAGAGCGTGCGGACGTCCGACGGCGGCAAGGAATGCCTGTGGGAGCATGTCGCCGCCCTGTCGCCCGTCGCGGTGACGGAACTGACGATCCCGGCCGCCGGCGGCCCGCGCGCCCGCAAGGAGCGCGTCGCCCGCCTCGAGATCCGCACGGCGGAGGTCAAGCTGCTGCCGCCGCGCCGGGACCGCGGCGCGGAGCCGCTGCCCATGCTCGCCGTCTCGGCCACCGAGGCCGAGACCGCCGACGGCGACGACCCGCTGCACTGGCTGCTGCTGACCACCGAGCGCCCGGCAGAGGGGGAGGCCGACGCCGTGCACGCCGCAACGTAAGCGGGTAAACGGCGACGTCTGATAATTCGGTTGCTCACGCGAGGGTTGGGTGGGGATAATTCCGGTCATTCATCAATGATCGGAGGAAATTGTCATGTCAGGTTTGAATGGTTCGGCTGGTTCCCGTCGTGCGCCGGTGGTGCGCAGCGCAGACGAGTGGAGCGGCATCATGGCGGACTTCGAGCGCTCGGGGCTGTCGCAACGGGAGTTTTGCGAGTCCCGTGGGCTGTCCTCGAAGACCTTCTCGAACTGGCGGTGCCGTCTCCGCCCTGGGGGCGGGAAGGGATCCTTTGTCGAGCTTGCGCCGCCGGTTTCCTCGGGCTGGGACGTCGAGCTTGACCTGGGCGACGGGGTCGTCCTGCGGGTTCGGCGGTCGTGATGCTCGGCGGCTGGCCGCGGGGCGGCATCTGGCTGTCGACGGACCCGGCCGACATGCGGCGCAGTTTCGACGGGCTGTGCGCGCTGGTGTCGGGCCATCTCGGGTGCAATCCGGCCGATGGACGCTGGTACGTGTTCGTCAACCGGCGCAGGACCATCGTGAAGGTCCTCGGCTTCGAGCGGGGCGGCTTCTTCATCTGGTCCAAGCGCCTGGAGCAGGGCCTGTTCGCCCCGCCTCCGGCCTCCGGCCATGCGGCGCTTGCATTGTCTTCGACCGAGTTGATGGCGCTGATCGACGGCATCGACGTCACCGTTCGCCGCCGTCGCAAGCGTTACGGCGGTCCCCGGCTGGCGTCCGGGTGAGCCCGGACGACGGTCATGTCGATGCTGCCGGTCATCGGGTTGTCGGCGAAGAGCTCCTTCCACAGGCGTGGCGTCAGTTCGTGGACCCGGTCGGCCGGATGGGTGTCGATGCGCTGGAAGACATCGCCCAGATAGGTTGCAGGGCTGATCCCGAGCAGGAAACAGGTGGCGACGAGGCTGTTGACGATCCCGACGTTCCGTGCGCCGGATTCTGTCCAGGAAAACAGCCAGTTCTTCTGTCCCAGCTTGATGCGGCGCAGTGCGCGCTCGACACCATTCGAGTCGATCGGCACCAACGGGTCTTCGAGGAACACCTCGAGGGCCTGCTGGCGTTCGACGGCGTAGGTGACCGCCCGGCGGATCGGGTGCTTCGGCGTCAGCGCCGGGTCCCCGAGCGTCCGCTCACACCATTGCCAGAAGGCGTCGACCAGCAGGCGGGTGCGGGTGCGCCGCGCCTCCAGGAGCTCAGGCGGCGGCCGGGTACGGAATTCCTTCTCGATCCCGTACATGCCCCCGATCAGATCCAGCGCCTTCCCGGCGAACACCGGATGGTTGTCCAGCTGCTCCTCGAAATTGCGCCTGGAATGCGTCCAGCAATTCTGTTGCTTCACCGCCTCCCCCCGCGCCTCGGCGTACGCCGCGTAGGCGCCGTAGCCGTCGCTGACCAGCGTGCCGTCGAAATCGCCGAGGAACTGCTCCACATGGTGGTGGGCGCGGGACGGCGCGAAGTGGAACACCACCTCGTCCCGGTCGCCGAGCACCGGCCAGTAGTAGCAGTCGCGGTAGGGACACCGGTTGCCCGACGCCCCCCGCACAGATCCCCGCATGCCCGTTAAGGCACGAGGCTCCTACCTCGGGTGATTGACGGCAAACCGTCTGTCCGGCCATGGGTGCACGGTCCGCAGCGGAGGCCAGAAGACCGCCGCCAGCAGGTCGACCTTGTCCCAGGTAAAGCGGTCCTTCTGCGACCGGCGGCGCAAGACGCGCAGCCAAAGTCGCTTGAGACGGAGCCCGAACGTCTGGAGGGATCGGGAGCTGGTCGGGACCGCGTAGTAACGCAGCCAGCCGCCCACAACCCGACCAAGCCATATGGCGACCTCGTAGATGTTGTCGTGCATCCGTTGACGCAGTTCGGCCTCGATGCGCTTCAGGGTCCGGGTGACACGCTTCCTGATCGGCTTGCGCCCCAGTCCGAAACGTCCCTTCCGCGTGGTTCGGCAGTAATGCGTGAACCCGAGGAAGTCGAAGGTCTCGGGACGCCGCTCTCCCCGTGCCCGGCGGTTCGCCATCGCGAACCGGCCGAACTCGATGAGCCGCGTCTTGTTGTTGAATTTTTCTGTGTGCCGGCGGCTGGTTTGCTGATTATTTCGGTTCCGTTCCGGGGTCTTGTTGCGCACAGCTTTGATTTCTTCGGGGCTTTTGCCCGGGTGTTTTCTTCCATTTCCGGTGGCTGATTCCGGTCATCTCGTGCGGACGGGTTTGTGGCGCTTCTGGTCGGGGCTCCGATACAGGAAAGCCAAGGGCGCACTTTTTCATTGAGGCGGAATGCGTCGGATGATGCCGGCCCCGACGGCCACGGGCAAAGCGGGCCCGCGCTCATCGATTTGCGTGATTGCAGTTTATCGTGGGTGTCGTGCCACGAGGACGGCGTTCCAGTCCTTTCCGCCTTTGGGTCTCAGGCGTTGTGTACGCGGGTCCCTGGCTGCGAGGGCTTCTGCTGCCTCGTCGCCGGCGTCATCGGCGTCGAAGGCACAGACGATGCGTTGGGGTTTCCATGCTTCGGCCCATGCGGGCAGTTTCCTGCCGGCGCCGGTTGCCGAGAGGAAGACGGTCCCGGAGTTTCGGAGTTCGGGCATGGAGAATGCGGAGAGGGCGTCGATGGCACTCTCGGTGATGAAGAGGGTGTGCACGGTGTTACGGTCTGCGGGGATCCAGAAGCTTCCGCTGTCTTTTCGCGATCCCGGCGCCATTCCGCGGAATGGCTTGCCGGCCGGTGGCATGACGGTTCCGAAGCATTCTGCTCCGGTTGGTTTCCGGTTCCTGTCGGTTGCGATGAAGACGGCGTTCCTTCGGGCATCGGCATGGAGGAGGCCGCGGCGGTTGAGTGCTGCGACGAGAGTGTCCGGGAGGGCCCTGTCCCTGGTGAGCCACTGGTGGATTGCGGGCCATGCGGACGCGGCGGGCGGCGGCAGGGCCAGTTCCCTGCGGGGTTCCTTTTTCGGCTCCGGTTCCGGCGCGAGATCCCCTGCGAGCAGCCGGAGGCGTTCCACGGCCCGGGTGAAGCTTCCGCCTTCGGCATGGATGACGAGATCGATGGCGCCGCCGCCGCCGCGGTTTTGCCGGTGGTCGTGGAACTTCATACCGGTGATGTTGATGACCGATCCGTCGCGCCTGAAGCGGTTCCGGTCGCGGGGATCGCGGCGATAGCCGAGCCCGAGGGCGATCTCCCTGAGCGGCAGCTGCCGCAACCGGCTCCGGTCATCCTGCCTGGTGCTCATGCCTTGAGGTTCAGTTCGTCGATCGCCTGGGCGACGTGGTTGTCGGTGACTTCGCGGGCCTTGTCCGCGGCGGCGGCGGCGAGTGCATTGTGGGCGATCTGGTTGATCCTGCGCGGCAGGCCGTGTGCGGTCTGCGCGATGGCAGCCACGGCGGTCTTGCCGAAGATCGGGATGTCGGGAGCCCCGGCCATGCGGAGGCGGTGCTCGATATACGGCTCGATCTCCTCTGCCGCGAGCCCGTCCATGTGGTGGCGGACGACGAGACGCTGGGCGAGGGATTCGTTGACCCCCATCGCCAGGCGGCGCCGGAGCCCGGTGAGGCCGGTGAGCAGCAGGCAGAAGCGCTGGGCGGAATCGATGTCGAAGTTGGTGAGCATGCGCAGGGTCTCGAGGACCGGGTTGGACAGGAGATGGGCCTCGTCGATGATCAGCACCGGCGTCTGCCGGTTGCCTGCGAGGCGTGACAACTCGCCGGAGATGGCGCGTCCGACCATGCTGCGTGACTGTCCGGGGGCGAGGCCGAATTCGGCCGCGATGCAGTTCATGGCTTCGAGCGGCGTGGGGGCGGCGAGCGGCAGGTAGACGATCTTGAAGAGGCCGCGTGGCAGGCTGTCGGCGAAGCGCCGGCAGACGGCGGTCTTTCCGGACCCGACCTCGCCGGTGAGCAGGCCGATGCCGCGCATCTCCGCGAGATGGTTGAGCCGTGCCTGTGCCTCGGTGGCCGCCCGGCCCGGGAACAGGTCGTCGGATGCGATGTCGCTCCCGAAGGGCCAGCGCTCGAGGGAGAAGGATTGACGGTACATGGCTCAGTCCTCCCCGCCATCGGTGTCGATGCTGGAGAAGGAGATCGCGTTGTCGCGCTTCACCCGGGCATTTGCGTTGAGGTCGAGGGGCCATGCCTGCCCGGCATCCTCGCCATCCGCCACGACGAGGATCGGGCGGCCCGGCGGCGCCGCGGGATCGAACCGCAGGGTGACCTTCCGCCCGACGAGGCCGGTATCGACCTCGTAGAGCCGGTTCCGGAGGCTGACGACCCGGTCCTTGCTGACCTTGCGCACCGCCTCGTCGAGGAACAGGTCGTCGAGATCGACGCTGCCGTCCACGAGGCGGACATCGAGGGCTTTCGCGGCCCATGCGTCCGCCGGTGTCATGCCCTCGAGACCGCGATGGGGCGTGTGATGGTACTCTCCCTCGACCCAGGCGGCGAGACGGCGGTTGAGGATGTCGAGGCTGGCAGTATCCGCTGCTTCAAGGCCCGGCAGGAAGCGTTGGCGTACGGTTCTTATATACCTTTCCACCTTTCCTTTTCCGGCGGCGTGGTACGGACGCGCATGGATCAGGGCGATGCCGAGACGGGCGCAGACGAGATCGAGGCGCCGCGAACGGTACGCACTTCCATTGTCGACGAACAGTTTCCCGGGAATTCCGCGACGCAGGAGAGCCTGCCTGAACACCGGGAGGAAGTCGTTGATGCCCTCGGAGAAGGCGAAGGCCGACCATGGCACGATGCGGGTCGCGTCGTCGATCATGACGATCATGTAGGTCTTGCGCCGGCGGCGCCCGTCGCCGCACTTCGGGCCGTGCATGATATCCGATTGCCAGAGGTCGCCGGCATGGGCATGGGCGAAGCGCCTGAGGTCCGGCGGCGCCCGTTCCGGGGTCATCAACCCCTCGGCGTGGAACAGGCGGTAGGCGGCCGAGAGCGAGACCGGGTCGGAGAACCCGTCCGTCTGTTCGGCGCGTGCGACCACGTCGCGGACGGAAAGTTCGGGATGGTCCCTGCGGATGGAGATCAGCAGCTCCGCGGCCTCGACCGTGAGACGCCGGGACTTGCCGCGGTCGCTGCGCGGCCCGGGCTTGAGGGCGTCGAGACCGCCACGCCGCCAGGCCCGCTGCCAGTGCAGGATGGTACCCTCCGCAACCCGGGTGCGGCTGGTGCCGGGAATCACCCACGCCTTGCCGGCAAGACGGCGCACTTCGGCCATCCGCGCCGGTCCGGCGAGGTCGATGAGGGGGGCGATGACGCGATAGCGGAACATCGCCACGTCAAGTCGATGTCTTTCGGTGTTCTGGCTCATGCCTGGTCTCCCTTTCGGTTGGATCGGGCAGGCATAGCGCCGCTCAGGCCGGCGGATCAGGCCCCATCATGTGTTGGTCGGCCGGATTCGAAATCGGCGCCGGATCAATCCGCACGCCGAAGCCCAGTGGAGGCGCCAGATTCCGGAGATGTGACGCCGCATGGCCGCGCAGTTCGACGAGAAGCCGCGTGGTTCCGAGATGGCCCCTGAGCGCCGTCACCGACGCCGCGCAACCGGCGAACAGCTCCGGCAGCAGGGTGATCACCGTCACCAGGCAGGCAACCACCAGGTCGCGCCGGCCCTTGAGCCAGCGGCGGTTCGCCGCCTCCGTCACCACATGGCCGGGACGGGCGCTCTCGGCCGCCGCCCGCAGGCTCGGTTCCGTCTCCGCGGCCAGCGCCGCCGCCTCGAGCTCGTCCAGGGTGCCCGGCAGTCGTGCCGCAAAGCAGCGGGCCAGCAGTGACCATGTCTTGTGAGCGTCAGGGCAGTACCAGCGCGGAATATGGGCATCCCCCCAGCGGGTCTTGCGCCGGTAGGTGCCGTGGCGGGCGAAACGACAGCCGCCACCGGGGTGTTCGGGACAGCAATCAAGCTTTGCGTCACGCCAGGCTTGCGTGGTAACGTAGTCCTCGCCGGACAGCGACAAATTCCAATCGAGTTGTATGGTCGGCTACTGGCCCGGCGGCAGGCACCGCACGGGCCACCTCTTCTCAAATGCTTCGCACCATGCGGGATCCGGCCCGCGCTGCCGGGAAGGCGGACCCCCCGCGCCAGGGAGCGTAATCAACCACCCGGCCCAGGCGATCAATCCCGAAAATCAACAAACCCGCCACGCAGGGCGGACACATCCGTGACGCTGCCGGGAAAATGCCGCCGGGGAATTCGTCCGGGCCATGACGGAAACAACGCAACCGGGGAAACCGCGTCCGCCATGTTCCGGAAAAGAAAGCGCTACTGAAAAAACTGCCGGGAAGGAAAAAAAGATGTCGCGGACTATTCCAGTTTCCACTCGATCAGGCATCAATCCAATCCGTGACAATCCGGCCACTCAACACCGAATCATCCTGCAACCCAACACTTGTCCGGGTGCAAGTCGAGTGAGAACGCGGCCAGCCTGTCCTTCAGGTCGCACAGGAACCGTTCTGCATCCCACTTGTACTGGAACCCGACCACGAAGTCGTCGGCATAGCGCACGATGATCGTCTCGCCGCTGGCGGTCCGGGCGCGCCATTTCCTCTGGAACCAGAGATCAAGGACGAAGTGCAGGTAGATGTTCGCCAGAATCGGTGAGACACTTGAGCCCTGAGGAGTTCCCCGCAGAGTGTCCCGCCATTCGCCCTCTTCCATGACGCCGGCGCCAAGCCACTTGGAGATCAGCCGGGTGACCCGCCGATCCCCGATCCGGTGCTCCACGAACTGTAGAAGCCAGCTTCGATCCAATTGGTCGAAAAAGGCCCGAATGTCCGCGTCGACAATCCAGTTGACCTTGCGCCGTTCTATCCCGTACGCCAGCGCGTCGAGCGCGTCATGCGCACCGCGACCGGGTCGGAACCCATAGCTGAACCCGAGGAATTCCGGCTCGAATATCGGCACAAGGATGGTCTCCGCCACCGCAGTCTGGACGATCTTGTCCTCCAGTGCCGCGATGCCGAGCGGTCGTGTTCCCCCGTCCGGTTTGGGTATCTCTACCCGCCGGGACGGAAGCGCCCGGTACGTCCCGCTGTGAACACGGTCGTGCAGGTCGAGCAGGCGCTCTTCCAGTCCGTTCCCGTATTCCTCCCATGTCACCCCGTCCACGCCTGCCGCCGCATCCTTCTTCAGCATGAAGTAGGATGCTTCGAGCGCGTCCGTCGTGATATGGTGCAGGAGCGCAGTGAGCTTCTCCTTCGGTTTCCTCGTGGCTGCTTGCCGTATCCGCTCAGCCGCCTGTGACATGCGATCCCGGCCCTGTGTCCGGTGCATGCTTTGGCCTCGCGGATTCCCCTTGGTTCCGGCCCTTCCCTCCATCGGCTCCGCAGGAACTGACGTTCCCTTGTTCGCCGACTTCACCGGTACTATGGCCGGATCCGACTGCTTCAATCCGTTCGTCATCGATTCAGACTATCTCCTTTCTTCCGCGGCCCCGGCACGACTGCCGGGGCAGATTGAAGCCCTCCCGAGTCCCGGCTTGGGGCGTACGTGCGTCCCTGGATTCCTTTGACAGCGCGGAGCCCGGCAGTCCCTCACCATGGCGGTCCTGCAGGTGTTGCCTTCGGTCAAACAAAGAACCTCGGCACTCCGAATGATAAGATTTTCGTTGCTCAATCATCCTGGCCACACGCGCCGCTACCGACGCTTCACGTGCACCCTCGCGGATGCACGCGCACGGCTCGCGGTGGAAGTGGTGGTTAGCCTCTCCTTCCTGCCGGACTTTCACCGGCTACCCCAGCGCCAGTTAGCTCGGCGCTCTTGTTTCATCTTGCCCGGCCTGTCCGGGTCGCGCCCGACCCGCACCGGCGTCTCGTCCATGACGATGACGGAGCTTTCCAGAACCGAGCGGCACTGGGCCTCGAACACCGGCTCCAGCAGCGAGATCGCCCGGTTGGCCCAGCCGCTCAGGGACTTGCGGCTGACGGTGATCCCGCTCTCTGCCAGCATCTGGTGCTGGCGGTAGAGGGGGAGATGCCAGGCGAACTTGTCGACCAGCATTCCGGCGATAAAGGTCACATCGGCGCAGGAATTCTTGAACACGCCCTCGATGGCCGGGGCGCAGACCAGGGCGCCGGAGGACGTGATCTTCGCCTTCTTGTAATGGTAACGCAGCACCACGTGGCGGATCGGCACCGATGCCAGCTTGCAGCACACCCGCTCGGAGATGATGTCGTATTCACCCTCCGCCAGCCCCTCGATCTCCGGCGGCATCACGTCGATGTCGATCACCGTCGCCTCGGGGCCGAAGCGCAGCCCGGTGCCGTTGACGGCATCGCCACGATCCTTCTTGCGCCCGTTGACGCCGCCCCGGGGCTTCTTTTCGGCTTTCTTTTCGGCCTCGCCTTTCCTTTCGGCTTCGGGCTCATCCTCCCCGGCGTCCGGCGATGCGGCCCCGTCGGAGGAGGCGCCATCGGAGGAGGCGTCGGCGTTGCGGCGCTTCTCCGAGCGCTGGCCGTACTGCTGGCGCTCGTAGCGGGCCAGCTGGCCGCGAAGCGCACTGTTCTTCGCCACTTCCTCGGTGAGCTTGTCCTGTAGCGCGGCAATGATCGTCGACTGCGTCCCGGCAAGCCCGAACAACTCCCTGAACAGGGAGACAGCCCCCCGTAGAAGACCACCGCCCGAGCCCAGCCCCGCGAACTCCGAGCGGAGCCCGTCGAGCCGCCGGCGAACCACCTCCGGGTCGTGAGGGTCGATCCCGCTCATTCCTCCGCCTCCTCCGCCATGATCGCCGCCAGCACCGCCAGGCGCTCGCCCCGGGGCATCGCCGCGTAGCGCCGCCCCCAGCTCGCCGCCTTGCGCTTGACGGTCTGACGGTGGGTGAAATTCCGTCCGGCGAAGGCCGCCCAGTGCACCCGGTCGGGCGCGAAGTTGAACCACAGCTTCTCGGTGACGATGCAGGACTGGTTGTTGACCTGGATCTCCAGCGAATGCCAGTCGGAAAGGTGTTCGTCGTAGAGCCGGGACGGATAGCCGGAGACCATCGCCGAACAGGGCAGCGACTTCAGGATGCCGAGAAGCTCCACATGGTCGGCGTCCGTATAGTCGTAACGGTAGCGGCGCTGCGACTTGCGCGCAGACTGCACGTAGGGCGGGTCGGCATAGACCAGCTCGCGGCCGTCGAAGTCGAAATCGGACAGGAACGCGTGGCAGCAACCATGGTGAAGCTCGACCGGATAGGCGCAGCTGAAGGTGTCGATGGCCCGGCGGTTGAGATCGATGCCGATGTTCCTGAGCGCCGGAGGCTTGCGCTTCATGATGGCGCCGCCCCCAAGATGTGTCTCAATATATGCGCCCAACGTCCCGACATACTGCCCATTATCACGCTTCCGAGCTGACGATTCATTACCGGTTTCATCCCTGTGCCGGCGAAAAGGTGAAACTTGAGAGCCGCCGTCCAACGCCGTCCGGCAACAATCTCTACGTCCGTCTGCTGGCGAGCGGCCGTCCGCTGGCGATTCGCGAATGGATGACCCGGCCGGAATCGGCAGCCTGGGCGGTGCGTGACACCCCGAGGCTCTCGCGTGAGGCTTTGTCGGATCTGCGCATGATCGTCGATACTGTTGTCTGCAACCTTGCAGACGACGGAGGCAACGATGACGCGCAACTGGCGGACGACACGACAAGGGCGGCTGTTCGAACCGGACGGACCCGCCCACATCATGGAAGGAGAGCGGAAGACGGAACTGCTGGCGCTCCTGGCGCAACTGATCCGGGAGGCGGTGACGAACCGCACGCCAGACGGGGGAGACGGACATGAACAAGATCACGCCTGACCATCTCGCACGAAAGGCGATCGTCTATGTGCGCCAGTCTTCCGAGCACCAGGTGCGCCACAACACGGGGAGCCGGGAGTGGCAGTACGGGCTCAAGGCCCGCGCCGAGGCCCTTGGCTGGTCGGACGTCACCTTCATCGACCAGGACCTCGGCCTGTCGGGCAGCGGCGGCGCCCGGCGGCCCGGCTTCAAGATCATGCTCGACGCCGTCTGCAAGCGTGAAGCCGGCATCATCCTCTCGGTGGACGCAACAAGGCTCTCCCGGAATGGCCGGGAATGGCACACCCTGCTCGAGTTCTGCGGTGTCGTGGGTTGCCTGCTGGCCGACGAGCAGACGGTCTACGACCCCCGCCTGCCGACGGACAGGATGGTTCTCGGGATGCACGGGACCATGTCGGAACTCGAGCTTGCGAACATGCGCAGGCGTTCGATCGAGGGCCGCAACCGCAAGGCGGCGCGCGGCGCGCTGTTCCTGGCCGTGTCGGCCGGATACCGGCGTGTCGGCAGGAACGCGATCGAGAAGGACCCGGACCTGCGTGTCCGCGCGGCGATCGATCTTGTCTTTCGCAGGTTCGACGAGATGCACAGCGTTCGGCAGGTCCATCTCTGGTTCCACGACGAGGGTCTTGAGCTGCCGTCACGGCCGACGGGCGAGAACGAGCAGCTGCGATGGCAGTTGCCGAACTATGCGCGGGTTCACGAGATCCTGACCAATCCGGTCTATGCCGGCGCCTATGCCTACGGCCGGACCGAGAGCCAGGTCGAAATCCGCGACGGAGAAAAGAAGATCACGCGCAAGGTGGTGAGCGACCGGGACGCCTGGCAGGTCTTCATCCCCGACCATCATGAAGGCTATATCAGCCTGGAGACCTACGAACGGAACCGGCGCGTGATCGCGGACAACAGCACGAAGATGATGCCCTCGGGACGGCGCGGCGCGGTTCGCAGCGGTGCGGCCCTGCTTGCCGGGCTGCTGCGCTGCGGCCACTGCGGGCGCAAGCTGACGGTCACCTACAGCGGAACCAGTGGCACTGTGCTGCGTTACACCTGCCGCTCGGGGGTGATCAATTACAACGAGCCGAAGTGCATCTCGTTCGGCGGCGCTCCCGCGGACGAGGCGGTCGGCCGGGAGATTGTCCGCATTCTCGAGCCGATCGGCCTGGAGGCGGCGCTCCGCGTCATCGAAGACGATGCCGAGACGGGGTCGGAGGCGGTTCGCCAGCATGAGATCGCGCTCGAGCGCGCCCGCTACGAGGCCCATCGCGCGTGGCAGCAATACGATGCCGTCGATCCGGGGAACCGGCAGGTGGCGGGCGAACTGGAGCGCCGGTGGAACGAGCGCCTGATCGCGGTGCAGACGGTCGAGACCGCCCTGGAACATGCGCGCGAGGCCTGCGCGGACATGAGGATGGATGAAGAGGAGCGGGAAGCATGCCTGCAACTCGGCGCCGATCTTGAACTGGCATGGAACCATGAAGGCGTCACCGCGGAGACCCGCAAGCGAATGCTTCGCGCTGCGCTCGAGGAAATCATGGTCTGGTGTGAGGACAGGCAGGTCAGGTTGCTGCTGCACTGGCGTGGCGGCGACCATACGGAACTGTTCGTCGCCAAGAGAGCCAAGGGTCGGCATCGCCATGTGACCGATGCCGAAACCGGAGCCCTGATCACGGAACTGGCGCGACAGATGCCGGACATGGCGATCGCGGCATTGCTGAACCGGCTGGGACGGCGCACCGGCA
This sequence comes from Paracoccaceae bacterium, assembly GCA_963664045.2. Lineage (GTDB taxonomy): Bacteria > Pseudomonadota > Alphaproteobacteria > Rhodobacterales > Rhodobacteraceae > JAPPHA01. Next base: position 106,799 of record CAXXGT010000017.1, read on the forward strand.
AGGGCCACAGCTGGAGAAAGGCAAGTGTCTGCCGTTTCCGCAACAAGCGCGGCATCCCGTTCTACCGTGAGGGCGAGCGGCTTGAGCGCGGTGAAATGACCTTGAGCGAGGCCGCCGCCGCCCTGGGGGTCGATTACCAGAAGGCGGGCCGCATGGCGCGGGAGGGCCGTCTGCCGGCCCATCAGTTGTGCAAGGGGGCACCCTGGATCATCTCTGCGGCCGATGTCGAGCGCCTGCGCTCAGGCGCGCGACCGGAAACGCCCCAGCTGGCGCTGTTCGACGATACGGCGTCAGGCCATGAAGAGCCTGACGAAGGCTGAAGAGGGCGCCATTACCCCCCCGAACACGAAAGATGGCTTTTCATGCGCACGCGTGATCACGGGATGGCGTAACCGTCCGGTCAAGGATGACGGAAAGGGTCGGGACCGGCATTCCGATGCTGCACCTGCGCCCTCACGTGATGGTGGTCTCGAGACATGATCTCCATACAGAATCCGTTACGTAACGCTTGGGAGACTGCACCATGATTGTCCAGGTGGCCGGGCACCATCCCCGTTCCCGCAGACGATGCGAAGCTCCGCAGGGCCGCTTCCCACGAGGCGCGCGCGACCCGGTATCTGCAGACGACGCGGAGCCTCAACCCCATACATCGATCGTTACGTAACGCCCGGGAGACCGCGTCATGGCCCTCACCAATGCAGAACGGCAAAAACGTTTCCGGAACCGGCGCAAGGCCGCGGCAAAGCCGATCCGTCCGGGATCCCCGATCGACCGGCGTCCGCGACACAGGCGCTGGACCGACGCCGTCGAGACCCTGATCCGCCTTCAGGAGGAGTACCGGGACTGGCATGACGCGCTTCCCGAGGCGCTCCATGATACGCAGACCGGCGAACGCCTTGGCATCATTTGTGATCTGGACCTTTCGGACCTCGAGGACGTCACGCCGCCACGGGGCTATGGCCGGGACTGACAGGAGATCGTGGAATGTGCGCAACAGTGTTGGTCAATCTGACAGGGGGGATGCGGGACGGATGATGCAGGGAATGCAGCGACTCTTGACGCTGGACGTATGGGGCAATGCATTTGTGACAGCAGGAAAAGGCTGTCAGCGCCGAATGGCAGTCCGTCGTCAGTCAGGCGCGGGAAAAGGAAACCCGGCTGAAACTCACCGAAACCTTGACAGGCTTTCTCACCCGGCTGCAGGAGAGCGCCGAGACCATGGATGTTGCGGAGCGCCAACGGATCGTCAGGCTGCTTGTCAAGGATGTCCTGGCCGGTGACGATACCCTTGCAATCCGTCACTCGATCCCGATCCCGAAAACACCTCGAAACCCTGGGCAAACCGGGTCAGGTCCCGATTCCGATCAGAACAGGGCAACAGGTTGTCTTTTGTGTTCGGGGGGTCTTGTCACGGTATCGAATGGAGCTGAAAATGATCGACATGGACCGCAACGGTCCTGCAACGGGTCCGCCGGGAACATGGACACTGCGGCAACCTGCGGGAGGCGGGAGGCCGATACGGTGGCCACGATCGAATTCGACGACCGGGACGCCATCCAGGGGCAAAAAAAGGGACTGGATTGCCCAGCGGACTGGTCAGGGTATCGGGGAAAGGGGCGTTATCACGATGTGTGACAAAAAATATTGCGTAATATCAACGACATACCGAGGTGGGCATTATGAATCGACTTAGCCATGCGGCGGACACATCGCGATGAGCGGTTGGCAAAGACCAGAGGTCGCTTTCGATCCAAACCATGCGCCCATGGCCGTTCTCCCCGATGATTCGTCTTGATTCGCCGGGAATAGCCCCGGCGGCCTATCGTGTCAAACGGAAAAAACGGCGCAGCAGCAGCAAATCGGAGAATGTCAGGCCGCAGGATCGGCCGCAGCCGACAGGACGAAACCAGAAACCAGGCGAAATCAACAGACGTCGCCGTTTACCCGCTTACGGTCGGGGTGGAAGATCGAAGCCTGCCATGAGCGTTTAGGTCAAGCTCTTAGCGGGCAGCGCCTGCCGCGCGCCAGTTCGACGCGCGGCAGCAGGCGCCCGTGAACCTTCCGCGAGGAAGGCCGGGCAGCCGTGCACGACCTCGATGTCGGCGGACAGCCGGCGCAGGCTCAGGCCCGGCACGCGGGACGCCAGATTCGGCACCCGTCCGGGGGTGAGGAAGACGAAACGGGAGTTGTTGCAGACCAGGTGCAGGCCGGAACTGCTGCTCCTGCGACCACCCGATCCAGCGGTCGCGCGCGGCCAGCTTGAACGCGCCCGGCTGCCAGCCGACCAGCGCGAGCCAGGTCTCGCCGTACAGCGCGACATGGCGCGGGCCCATGCCGACGATGCCGTGGAACCGCAGGCAGTGATGCTCCTCGATCAGGTGGTCCCAGAGCCGGTGCTTACGCCCGCCACGGGTCGGGCGCTCCGTGACCGCGCGCAGGTCGATGGACGAATCCGGCGACGGAAGAATCATCATGGCCAGCACGCCGCCACATCAAGAACAATATCTTGGTTAGTGTCGGCTGAAACGGCCAGCCCCAAATCACCGCGCGCCGGTCATCGGGCGGACAATGAAGTCGCCCTGAGAAAGAGCCATGCAGAAAAGGCCGGTCACTCACAGAAAAATTCGCCCTGGTTCGCTCACCAGCGCATATTGACATTCTTCACGCGAGTGTAGCTGAGCAGTTCCTCGAAACACTCCTCCTTGCCCAGCCGCTTTGCTTCCAGCCTCCATACGGCGCGCCGAGATAGCGACCAATTGAATTGATCCAGACATATCCGGCCTCGACGCGCTCCGCCGTGCGCATGGCTGCTGCGAAATCGTTGGTGAAAATGGCGGCTGTGAGGCCGTACATGACACCGTTGGCTATATCGATCATCTCGTCCTCGTCCGACCAGGACATGATCGACATGACGGGTCCGAAAATCTCCTCGCTGCCAATTTTCATCTCCGATGTAACCTTGTCGAACACGGTCGGCGCGATGAAGAAACCTTCCTTCAGATCGGCGTCGTCGGGCGGCCCGCCCCCGGTGACCAGTTTCGCCTTCTGCTCAATGCCCGAGGCGATAAAGCCGAGAATCCGGTCATATTGTTGCTGTGACACAATCGGCCCCATCTCCGCCCCCTCCAGCCAGGGGAACCCGATCTGAATGGCGTCCGCCTTGCGGGCCAGTTCGGCCACCAGAACTTCATGCAGGGATTTGTGCACCAGAACGCGCGACGTCGAAGAACAGGACTGTCCTTGCCGTGTCATGTTCATGGCGCTGACGACGGCGTCGGCGGCTTTCGCGGGGGCGGCGTCGGGGAAAATGATGATGGGGTTCTTTCCGCCAAGCTCCAGCGTGACCTCTTTCAAGCCCTCTGCCGCTTCCCCGGCGATGATCCGCCCGGTTTCAACAGAACCGACGAAGCCGACCCGCGATACATCGCGGTGGCGGACCATGGCAGACCCGGTTTTGCCGTCGCCCGTCACGATGTTGACGACGCCCGGCGGAAGAATCCCATCGCATAATTCTCCAAGTTTCAGACTTGAGAGGGGCGCCTGCTCGGGCCCCTTGATGACGACAGTGTTGCCCGCAGCCAGCGGGGCTGCCGCCTTTTCGGCGCAAAAGCGGAAAGGGTGATTGAACGGGTTGATCTTGGCGACAACGCCATAGGGCTGGCGCATCGTCAGGTTCAAATGTCCCTGTTCGCGGGAAAGGGTCTCGCCCTTGATCTCGGTCATCAACCCGGCAAAGTAACGCAACGCATCGGACGTCCATTTCATGTCGCCGCGCATGGCCGAAATCGCATTGCCGCTGTCGACGGAATCCATCAGGGCGAGTTGATCGGAATTCTCGTCTACCGCGTTCGCCAGGCTGTTCAGGAATTTGGCCCGTTCCGTGATCGGCATCGCCGCCCATTCAGGGAATGCGCCCTTGGCCGCTTGCACAGCGTCGTCGACGTCATCTTCATTGGCGATGGGGACCTCACCGAGGACATCGGCGTTGGCCGGGTTCTTCGTGACGATGGTTTCGCCGGAGCGCGCCCGTTTCCACTCCCCGCCGATATAAAGGCCCTTCGGTTTGAATCCGAGATCGGGAGTAGTGGCTGCCATTGCGTCTGCTCCTTGGGTTTAAGGGGTGACCGCCGCGCGCAAAACGCTATGCTCCGATGTGCGCTTGAAGGCCTCATTGAGATCAGTGAGCTTGAACTTGGAATCAACGATGTCCTTGAAGGGGAAGCGATCTCGATTGGCGACGACGAAATCAAGCGCCTGTATCAAATGACGCGGATGGTAGTTATGAATACCCTTGAGAGTGACCCACTTCTTGACGAACATATTGGCATCGACAGTGACATTGGCGTCAGGCGTCACGATGCCACCGAGCGTGTAACGACCGCCGATCCGTAACATTTTCAGCCCTGCAGTAACGACATCCGGCACACCGCAAACCTCGATGACGACATCGACGCCGTCCGGCGGGGCGAGTTTGCGTACTGCATCGACGACGTCGTCTTCGCTGCGGCCGGAGATATCTATGGTGAAATCGGCACCGAACTTCTTGGCTGTCTTCAACCTGTCCTTAACAGAGTCCAACCCGATTACACGCCGCGCGCCGCGCGCTTTGGCCATTGCACAACCATACAGGCCCAGCAGACCGAGCCCCTGGATAGCGACGACGTCACCCATGCCGATTTCCGAGGCTTCGGTCACGGAAGCCATTGTGGCAACGCCGCAATTGATCGGCGTCGCTTCCTCGTCGCTCAGTTCACCGGGAAGCTTGAGGATCCCGGTGCCCGGCACGACATAGCAATATTCGGCAAAGCCACCCAGGAAATGAGGATCCTCTTCGACCAGATCATGGCCATATTTGCGCATGCCATTCGATTTCTGCGGCATGTCGTGGACATCGCGGTAGTAGGACTCTCCGTGATGGAAATATTCCGTCCAGGTGATCCGATCGCCTACGCTCAGCGAATCGCCACGCATGTCGCGCTTTATGTCCTCGCCCAGCTGATCGATAACGCCGAGAATCCCGGGACACGGGTTGGGCCGATGGCCTTCCCAGGAATGGATGTCCGACCGGCAGATCGTCGACATCGAAATGCGGACCAGGACTTCATCGCTGCGCACGTCGCGCATCGGATAATTGCGGATTTCGAACGGTGTATTCGGCGCATCATAAACTGCAGCCTTGGCCGTACGTTTGGCCATTATTATCCGCTCCGTTGATTCATGCGGCTCCGTTCATCGCGTAGTCGAAAATCTGGTAATTTTTCAACTGTTCCGATGCGGCCCGGGCCGCATAGTCCGCGTTAAGCGGACGGCTGATGACGAAGGGAACGTCGCGCTCGGAGATGCCGCCATAGGTTCTGAGCCGCTCGCCATTGAGACCGGCCAGATCATGATCGTCACGCCCCATGCCGACACAGTGGCTGGTATCGGAAATGACCACAACATCCGCCTTAACATCGATGGTCAGGTCGAGTTGCTCGGCCGCCTCCTCGCGGCGCAGGACCGTCTCGATGCCCTCCATGGGCCGAATGAAAGCTATCACATCTTCTGCGCTCACATCAATAAAGCAATGAACGCGCACAAATCCGCCAAGCGAGCCATGATGGCCGACAAAGGCATCGGTGATCGGACAAATGACCTTGGTATTGCCGGCACCGAATTCGGCGTCGAGAAGATCCTGCAGATAGATGATGTCACTACTGTCCCAATAAAATTGTCTCACCACACTCTAAACGGAACTTCCAGCGGAACAAAACGGAATCATTGGTGAGAAAGTCGTTGAATTAGAATCACTTACGCGGATTTCGAAAAAGGCGATTCCGGACAAATGTTCCCATGTAAAGTCAGGATATCGTCACTTTTCCAATTGACATGGCGCAATACATCCCCCCATAGTCGTTCCCATGGCCATCAACGTCGAGTTCATCCCGAACAGGGGCGCACAACCCACAATCCTCATCCGCGAGGCCTGGCGCGAAGGCAAACGCATCAAAAAACGCACCCGCGCCAACCTCACCGGCATGCCCGAACACATCATCAGCGGAATCGATACCCTCCTCAGGGGCGGTGTCGCCGTCAGGAACCTCAACGAGGTCTTCGCCATCAAGAGGGCGGTTCCCCACGGACATGTGGCAGCGGTGCTGGGAACGCTCCGGTCCCTGGACCTGGTGCGCATCCTCGACCGCAAGGCGGACCGCATGCGGGATCTCGCCGTCGCCGCCATTGTCGCGCGCATCGTCGATCCCGCCTCCAGGCCGGCCACCGCCCGGGCGCTGTCGCCCGAGACCGCATCGACCAGCCTCGGGGCCGTGCTCGATCTCGGGCCGGTGACCGGCAACGAGATGCTGGCCATGCTCGACTGGCTGCTGAAGCGCCAGCCCTGGATCGAGAAGAGCCTCGCCAACCGGCACCTCGCGGGCGGCAATACCCTTGTTCTCTACGATGTTTCGTCGAGTTTCCTTGAGGGGCGGTGCTGCCCCCTGGCGGCCTTCGGCCACAACCGTGACGGCAAGAAGGGCAAGCAGCAGATCACCTACGGACTGTTGTGTGCCGCGGACGGCTGTCCGGTGGCGGTGGAGGTCTTTGCCGGCAATACCGGGGATCCCTCCACGGTGGCGTCGCAGGTGGCCCGGGTCCGCACCCGCTTCGGCATCGACCACGTGGCGCTGGTGGGCGACCGGGGGATGATCACCGCGGCCCGCATCCACGAGGATCTCAAGCCGGCGGATCTCGACTGGATCTCGGCCCTCAAGACCGAGGATATCCGCAAGCTCCTGCGTCCGGCGGGTCCGGACGAGCCGCCGCCGCTGGTCCCCGAGGCCCTGGTTCCCGACGCGGTGGCGGAGGTCACCGGCCCGGACTTTCCCGGCGAGCGGCTGATGGTCTGCCTGAACCCGCGGTTGCGGGAGGAACGGGCCCGCAAGCGGGAGGACCTGCTGCAGGCGACGGAGGAGACGCTGGAGACGATTGCGGCGTCGGTGCGCGTGGGCCGGCTGAAGGGCCGGCAAGGCATCAACCGCAGGGTGGGACGGGATGCCAACCGCCGGAAGGTCGAGAAGCATTTCGAGATCACCGTCACCGACGACGCCATCACCTGGAGCCGGCGGCAGGAACGGATTGCCGCCGAGGCACGGCTTGACGGTGTCTACGTGATCCGCACCAGCCTTGATCCCGAAGCCATCGGGCCGGAGGCGGCGGTGGTGGCGTACAAGTCCCTCGCGCAAGTGGAGCGTGCATTTCGAATTCTCAAGGCATCGCGGCTGGAGATCCGTCCGGTCCACGTCTATTCCGAGGATCATGTCCGGGCGCATGTGTTCCTGTGCGTGCTGGCCTTCTACGTTGAATGGCACCTGCGCCGACGCCTGGCGCCGCTCCTGTTCGAGGATGACGACCGTGAGGGCGCGCAGGCACAACGCAAGTCACCGGTGGCGCCCGCCAAGGTCTCGGAGAGCGCCAAGGCCAAGGCCGACACCAAACTGACCTCCGACGGGCTGCCGGTTCACAGTTTCACGACGCTTCTCGCCGACCTGGCCACGCTGACGCTGAACGAGGTGGCCATACCGGCCCGGCGGGCGTACCGGTTTCCGCTGATGTCGGAACCGACGCCGCTTCAGAGCCGGGCATTTCAACTGATGGAGATCGATCCGACCAGGTTTGTTCCCAGTACGAGTCCAGCCTGATATCGGATACTTATCTGATATCATTGGATAATATTTCAAATCTGGTGATGAAGTTCCGTCTAAAGTTCTGATGTAAATACATAAATTCGCCATATCAGCTGTTACCGACTTGAACCCTTCGCACATGCTCTTCACACTTCCTCACTGTTATGCACCGTCACGAGGAAGAATGCGATGTATTCCGGCAGCTTGGTTTTCGCGCAGATCATGGAACACCTGCCATGGCACAGGTTCCGCCACTGTGTCTCTCGATACGACGGAGACCGCTACGTCAAGGCGTTCACCTGCGCAGATCAATACAGGTGCATGGCCTTTGCCCAACTCACTTACAGGACCAGTCTGCGTGACATCGAGACCTGCCTGCGCGTCCAGTCCGGAAAACTCTACCATATGGGCATCCGTGGCGGGATCTCCCGCAACACCCTCGCCAATGCCAATCAGGTCCGTGACTGGAAAATCTACGCCGACTTCGCGCAGCACCTCATTCACATCGCCCGGAACATCCACGCCGATGACACGCTCCCCGGCCTTGATGTTCACGATACCGTCTACGCACTCGACTCTTCAACCATCGACCTCTGCCTGTCGCTGTTCCCATGGGCGCGGTTCCGCAAGACAAAGGGCGCCGTCAAACTGCACACACTCCTTGATCTGCATGGGAACATTCCGGCCTTCATCCACATATCCGACGGAAAACTCCATGATGTCAACGTCATGGACATGCTGCTTCCGGAAGCCGGCGCGTTCTACGTCATGGACCGGGCCTATCTCGACTTCGAACGCCTCCATCGCCTCCATCTCTGCGGCGGCTTCTTCGTCCTGAGAGCAAAATCGAATACCAGGCTCCGCCGCCTCTCCTCCCGGCCCGTGGACCGCAGCACCGGCCTCATCTGCGATCAGGTCGTGCGGCCAAGCGGCGTCAACAGTGCGACCGATTTCCCGGACAAGCTCCGTCGCATCAAATACCGCGACCCGGAGCGCGGCAAGACCTTGGTCTTCCTTACAAACAACATCACCCTGCCGGCCATGTCAGTCGCAGACATCTACCGGTCGCGCTGGCAAGTTGAACTGTTTTTGATTTCGTCAATCAAATGCTCCTTTCAATCTCGAAGTTGGCCGGGTTGGCCGAAAATGACGCATGCCTTTGTAATTGAATGTTTTTTGAGGAGTCTCCGGAATCCGTCTTGGAGCGCAGTCGCGGTTTTACCTTGTACCAGTGCCGGTTTGCCTTGGCGCAGGAGGCCGTTTTCCGTCCCGGCATGAGGCTGTGAGGCCCGACAGGACGCCTTCAACCCAAAGATCCCGGAGCCCGTCTGCATCATTGGCCTCCCTGTGACGCTCATGGACGAAAATGCCGTCGTCAAGGCTGCGGTTCCGCCTGCACCGGCACGCTGTGTGCGGCGTTGGTGCAGGTCACACGGGTGCTCATCGAAGATCGTGTCATCTGGCGCATGAACACCACTTGTCATCGCACAACGCAACCTCGCTGATCCCGCTGATGCGTCCCGGCATCGCCGGTGTTTCAGCCGCTTCCCGGGACCAGTACACCGATGCGGGCGTTGCAACCTGCCGCCCGTTACGTAACGATAGACAGCAGGATTGGATGAAGGAGGCCGAGGCCAATGGCGCTTTCGAATGCGGAGCGGCAACGGCGGTATCGTCAACGCCATCGTACCGGCGAGACGAAGGTGGTGTATCGCAAGCCGAAGGGCCCGCGGTCGCGCAGCGGGCGACTGAAGGACGCGATCGAAACCATCATCACGATCCGGGAGGAGTACCGGGACTGGCGCGACTCGGTTCCAGAGGTGCTGGAGGACACCGCCACCGTGGCGCTTCTGGAACAGGTTCCTGAAGCTCTGGACGCGCTTGACCTGGACAGTCTGGCTGCCCTGGAACTGCCACGCGGCTACGGTCGCGACGGATAACTCCATCCAATTGGAGGCCGTTACGTAACGGTGCCGCCGGACACCCGTCATCGACATCGAACTTTCCGATCGGGCCGGATGTTGCCGACAACGGGAGAGGAGCAACCACGCAGGCAAGCGGCATCGGTCACGCCTCATTCCTCCGCATCGCATGGCGCATCATCGAAAAGGCCGGGCAGAAACGCCGCCCTCTCGTCAAGCCGGACGTACAGGCCCCGGTCCTGGCCGCGACTGATGTGAAAAGCCTCAAGTTCGCCGTCGCGGATGCGCTGCCAGATCCGTTGTCGGCTGACACCGAGGCGCCTGGCTGCCGTTTGGGCCGGCACGAACCCTTCCGGCGGCTCGGCGCCGAAACGCTGCCGCAAGGCGTCGGTCAGCCGGACCCGGTACGGCGCGCCGTCAATCGTCGGTTCCACCGCGATCAGTCCTTCCCGGATCCAGCGGTAGAGGGTGCTGTCGCTGGTCTCAAGCTGCCGGGCCGCCTCGCAATGGCATTGACTTAAGGAATTGGCGTTGTTGACTTAACGGGACGTGGAAAGTCCTGCACCGGGAAGCCGGTCTTTCGGGTGGAAGTGGCTCAGGTTGTGGCGGAGGACTTTCCCTTTCGTGTCCACTTCCTTGCCGGCTTGAGCGACATCCTCGGGTAGCTGCGGCCGGGCCGTTCCCGCTGCCAGCATGCGGCGATGTCGTCGACGATCCGCGCGACGGTTTCGGCGACGGCCTCGGCCTGGACGAGCGCGAGGGCCTCGAAGTTGCGGAAGACGGCGGCGACGGCGTGCTTGAAGTTCACCCTTTTCGGCGACCTGTGGTCCTGCGCGGCGTTGATCTCCGCGTCGATGACGTTGGTCATGAGGCGTGTGGCGGTGACCATGACGAAGTTGGCGTAGAGTTCCTGGAGGACGCCGCGCTCGCTTTCGGAGCGGAAGGACTCGACGGCCAGGAACCACTTCGCGGTTTTGTAATGCTCCTCGATGCGCCAGCGCGCCTGGTAGATGCCGGCCAGGTCCTCGACGGTGAAGCCGTCGTCTTCCATGAGGGTTGTGCCGAGGGCGAAGACGGTGTCGCCGGCGGCGTAGCGGACCAGCCTCAGCTTCAGCGGCCCGAACGCGGCGCCGGGGTGGCGGGCCTTCAGCCGGGCCAGCGCCCTGGCGTCGGGCCGGACCTCGACCAGCGTCTCCTGCAGCGGACCCGCGAGGAAGGCGACGGTAGCCGCGTTCGCGTTCGCCTTGAGCCGGAACACGGCGTCCTGGCCTCGGCTGACGTGGGCGAGAAGCATCTCGTAGGAGAAGTAGCGCCGGTCGTAGACGACCACGTCCCCGGCGGACAGGGTCCTGAGGTGCGCGACGGCGGCGCGCCGCTCGTTGGTGTCGGCGTGCAGGTCGAAGTCGGACGGCAGCCTCGGCATCAGCTCGTAGAGGCAGCTGACCAGCCCCTGCGGATAGTGCGCATGGTCGCCCGGCGTCCTGTATCCGGCATCCGCCAGCGGCCGCGGCAGGTTGAGCTTGGCGCCGTCGACGCCGAAGACCCGGCGTCCCTTCCAGAGCGGGCGGTCCGGAGCCCGGGCGAGGATCTCCCGGTGGAGGTCCCTGAAGGCCTGCGGATCGACCTTGGCCCGCGCCCGGGACATCGCCGACGGCGTCACCGGACTTTCCTGCGGCAGCGCCACCCCCAGGCTGCGTGCGTTCTCCCAGATCTCGGCGAGGGCCTCGCCGTAGCTGCGCCCCGTCCCGAACACCAGGCGCAGGACAAAGAGGATGACCAGGAAGGTGCCGATCAGGCGCCGGCGCACCCGCCACTCACGGTCGTGGCGCTCGGCCGTCTCGGCGGCGGCGGCGGCAACCGCGCTCCACATCCCGGCGACCGTCCGGTAAGCGGGTAAATGGCGACGTCTGATAATTCGGTTGCTCACGCGAGGGTTGGGTGGGGATAATTCCGGTCATTCATCAATGATCGGAGGAAATTGTCATGTCAGGTTTGAATGGTTCGGCTGGTTCCCGTCGTGCGCCGGTGGTGCGCAGCGCAGACGAGTGGAGCGGCATCATGGCGGACTTCGAGCGCTCGGGGCTGTCGCAACGGGAGTTTTGCGAGTCCCGTGGGCTGTCCTCGAAGACCTTCTCGAACTGGCGGTGCCGTCTCCGCCCTGGGGGCGGGAAGGGATCCTTTGTCGAGCTTGCGCCGCCGGTTTCCTCGGGCTGGGACGTCGAGCTTGACCTGGGCGACGGGGTTGTCCTGCGGGTTCGGCGGTCGTGATGCTCGGCGGCTGGCCGCGGGGCGGCATCTGGCTGTCGACGGACCCGGCCGACATGCGGCGCAGTTTCGACGGGCTGTGCGCGCTGGTGTCGGGCCATCTCGGGTGCAATCCGGCCGATGGACGCTGGTACGTGTTCGTCAACCGGCGCCGGACCATCGTAAAGGTCCTGGGCTTCGAGCGGGGCGGCTTCTTCATCTGGTCCAAGCGCCTGGAGCAGGGCCTGTTCGCCCCGCCTCCGGCCTCCGGCCATGCGGCGCTTGCATTGTCTTCGACCGAGTTGATGGCCCTGATCGACGGCATCGACGTCACCGTTCGCCGCCGTCGCAAGCGTTACGGCGGTCCCCGGCTGGCGTCCGGGTGAGCCCGGACGACGGTCATGTCGATGCTGCCGGTCATCGGGGTGTCGGCGAAGAGGTCCTTCCACAGGCGTGGCGTCAGTTCGTGGACCCGGTCGGCCGGATGGGTGTCGATGCGCTGGAAGACATCGCCCAGATAGGTTGCAGGGCTGATCCCGAGCAGGAAACAGGTGGCGACGAGGCTGTTGACGATCCCGACGTTCCGTGCGCCGGATTCTGTCCAGGAAAAAAGCCAGTTCTTCTGTCCCAGCTTGATGCGGCGCAGTGCGCGCTCGACACCATTCGAGTCGATCGGCACCAACGGGTCTTCGAGGAACACCTCGAGGGCCTGCTGGCGTTCGACGGCGTAGGTGACCGCCCGGCGGATCGGGTGCTTCGGCGTCAGCGCCGGGTCCCCGAGCGTCCGCTCACACCATTGCCAGAAGGCGTCGACCAGCGGGCGGGTGCGGGTGCGCCGCGCCTCCAGGCGTTCAGGCGGCGGCCGGGTACGGAATTCCTTCTCGATCCCGTACATGCCCCCGATCAGATCCAGCGCCTTCCCGGCGAACACCGGATGGTTGTCCAGCTGCTCCTCGAAATTGCGCCTCGTATGCGCCCAGCAATTTTGCTGCCTCACCGCCTCCCCCCGCGCCTCGGCGTAAGCCGCGTAGGCGCCGTAGCCGTCGCTGACCAGCGTGCCCTCGAAATCGCCGAGGAACCGCGCGACATGGTGGTGGGCGCGGGAGGGCGCGAAGTGGAACACCACTTCGTCCCGGTCGCCGAGCACCGGCCAGTAGTAGCATTGTTTCATCTTGCCCGGCCTGTCCGGGTCGCGCCCGGCCCGCACCGGCGTCTCGTCCATGACGATGACGGAACTTTCCAGAACCGAGCGGCACTGGGCCTCGAACACCGGCTCCAGCAGCGAGATCGCCCGGTTGGCCCAGCCACTCAGGGACTTGCGGCTGACGGTGATCCCGCTCTCGGCCAGCATCTGGTGCTGGCGGTAGAGGGGGAGATGCCAGGCGAACTTGTCGACCAGCATTCCGGCGATAAAGCTCACATCGGCGCAGGAGCTCTTGAACACGCCCTCGACGGCCGGGGCGCAGACCAGGGCGCCGGAGGATCTGATCTTCGCCTTCTTGTAATGGTAACGCAGCACCACGTGGCGGATCGGCACCGATGCCAGCTTGCAGCACACCCGCTCGGAGATGATGTCGTATTCACCCTCCGCCAGCCCCTCGATCTCCGGCGGCATCACGTCGATGTCGATCACCGTCGCCTCGGGGCCGAAGCGCAGCCCGGTGCCGTTGACGGCATCGCCACGATCCTTCTTGCGCCCGTTGACGCCGCCCCGGGGCTTCTTTTCGGCTTTCTTTTCGGCCTTTCCTTTCCTTTCGGCTTCGGGCTCATCCTCCCCGGCATCCGGCGATGCGGCGCCATCGGAGGCGGCGTCGGCGTTGCGGCGCTTCTCCGAGCGCCGGCCGTACTGCTGGCGCTCGTAGCGGGCGAGCTGGTCGCGAAGCGCACTGTTCTTCGCCACTTCCTCGGTGAGCTTGTCCTGTAGCGCGGCAATGATCGTCGACTGCGTCCCGGCAAGCCCGAACAACTCCCTGAACAGGGAGACAGCCCCCCGCAGCAGGCCGCCGCCGCCCAGCCCCGCGAACTCCGCATGGAGCCCGTCGAGCCTCTGGCGGACCGCATCCGGGTCGTGAGGGTCGATCCCGCTCATTCCTCCGCCTCCTCCGCCATGATCGCCGCCAGCACCGCCAGGCGCTCGCCCCGGGGCATCGCCGCGTAGCGCCGCCCCCAGCTCGCCGCCTTGCGCTTGACGGTCTGACGGTGGGTGAAATTCCGTCCGGCGAAGGCCGCCCAGTGCACCCGGTCGGGCGCGAAGTTGAACCACAGCTTCTCGGTGACGATGCAGGACTGGTTGTTGACCTGGATCTCCAGCGAATGCCAGTCGGAGAGGTGTTCGTCGTAGAGCCGGGACGGATAGCCGGAGACCATCGCCGAACAGGGCAGCGACTTCAGGATGCCGAGAAGCTCCACATGGTCGGCGTCCGTATAGTCGTAACGGTAGCGGCGCTGCGACTTGCGCGCAGACTGCACGTAGGGCGGGTCGGCATAGACCAGCTCGCGGCCGTCGAAGTCGAAATCAGACAGGAACGCGTGGCAGCAACCATGGTGAAGCTCGACCGGATAGGCGCAGCTGAAGGTGTCGATGGCCCGGCGGTTGAGATCGATGCCGATGTTCCTGAGCGCCGGAGGCTTGCGCTTCATGATGGCGCCGCCCCCAAGATGTGTCTCAATATATGCGACATGCGGCGGACACATCGCGATGAGCGGTTGGCAAAGACCAGAGGTCGCTTTCGATCCAAACCATGCGCCCATGGCCGTTCTCCCCGATGATTCGTCTTGATTCGCCGGGAATAGCCCCGGCGCCCTATCGTGTCAAACGGAAAAAACGGCGCAGCAGCAGCAAATTGGAGAATGTCAGGCCGCAGGATCGGCCGCAGCCGACAGGACGAAACCAGAAACCAGGCGAAATCAACAGACGTCGCCGTTTACCCGCTTACACCGTCCGCGCGCTTTCGGGGGCACGGGCCGGCCTGCGTTCCGCCTCCTTCCGCGCGCCGCAAAGCGCGGCACGGGCGTCCGGCTCCAGCGCGAGCACGTACACGTCCTTGGGCGCACGGGAGGCCGTGGCGCCGATCTCCGTCCATCCCGCCGCGCGGTAGCAGCTGCCCTCCTGCTCCTGAGGGTCGACGAAGGTCTCCGCCAGAAGCGGGCGCACGCCCCAGCGCCGGTGCCAGTCGTCGGCAACCCGGCGGGCCGCCAGCGACAGGGAGCGGGAAGCCAGATTCCCGACACGGACCCATGGAAACACCAGGAACCGGCTGTGCCGCAGAACCCGCTGGAGGCCGGCCTCGCGCTGCCGCTCCGTCCATCCGATCCATGCGTCGCGGACCGGAAGCGACCCGGAGTTCTCGAACATCAGGCAGCCCAGGCGGCGGCCGCTGCCGTCACGGACGAAATACGCGAGGTGGCAGCCGATCGGCGACCTGTAGCCGCGCGGATGGTAGCGGTCCACAAGCTCGGTCCATTCGCCCAGCTCCCGACCGCCGGCAGCGACCTCCAGCGTGACCGGCTCCAGGTCCCGGAGCGGCGCATCGACCGGCTCCCCGGGTTCGCCGGCTTCGGTGCGGGCAGGAGGCCCGCGCCGACCGCCCGTCGCGCGCCTTTCCGGCAAGGTCAGGATGCCCAGCGACTCCAGCCGCTCCAGCACCCGCAGGCAGAACTGCTCCCTGTAGCTTCCGGATGGCGTGTGCCAGTCGAAGTTCTCGCACAGCGTGCGGGCCAGCTCCCGCCGGCTGTCGTTCGGGAACAGCGCGACCGTCTCCTGCATGACCGCGATCTGCCTGCGGGTCAGGCGCTTGCCCAGGAAGGTGGTGGTCTCCAGGTTCTCGATGCGCGGATCCATCGTGGCCTCCCTCGGGACGGACTGATTCGACGCTACCATGAACCAGTCCGGTCCATGAGTCAAGCCTGAACGAAAGATCCCGGCGTGCGCAAGAAAACGCTTCAGGACATGGCCGTTGGCCGGTTGCAGAAATCAGGACAATCTGTTCCGACCAAACTCAATGCCATTGGGCCGCCTCGGCCACCCCGACCACAGGGGCCTTGCTGTCGCCGGCCTGGCGCGAATGAGCCGGGATGCCATGACGATCCCGCAGTTGCCGAACCCGGTCCCGGTTGAACGGCAGGCCCTTGGGCGTGACGCGTCCGCGCTGATTGAGCACGCCGGAAATCTCCGCATCGTTATAGAGGGCGGACAATTGTCGCACGAGATCCACCGTGTCGGCGCCGTCCTCGGCAACCGTCCTGCGACGGTTCAGCGGAACGGTGAATTCGTCGACCTCCCCGCCCTTCCAGTGCAGAACGATCTCGATTGCGCCGGCGTCACGATCAATCCGCAGCATCACGTCCTCGACAAGACAGGCAAGCAGCCGTTTGCGGTCGCGATGCGTTGTGCCTTCCGCATGCCAAAGGTCGCTCAGCCGCTCTCCAAGCGCCAGCAGACGCGCCGGATCGGGTGGCGGCACCAGCGACCGTTCGGCATTGTGCAGCGCACTGCGCGCCTCCTCCAGCGCCCGCAGGGCCATTTCCCAGTTGCGCTCAAGCGTGCCCGCAACCAGGCGATTGTCCGGGTCGATCTTGCGGTAGCGTCTCTCCGCCAGCCCGGCTTCGTACCGGCACCGCTCGACCTCCAGTTGCAGGCTTCGCAAGCCGGCATCATCGCGCATCTGCGCCTGCTCGGCGGCCACCCGTGCCGCCTCCACCCCAGCTGGCGAGATCGCGTCAAGAAACGCACGCTCGACGACCGCGTCAACACGAACGCCGCCCACGTGAAGGCAGGACTTCCGGGAGCCGTCCATCGGGCGCAGACAGACATAGCTCCAGGAACGGCCGTAGCGCGTGAGAACCCGACGGCCGCACTGGCCGCATACCGCCAGGGATTGCAACAAGGCCGCCCCGTCCCGCGGTTCGCGCGATATCGCGTTCGCCGACAGGCGCTCCTGAACCTCGAGCCACGCCTGCCACGTGACGTAGCCTTCATGGTGATCCTCGATCAGGACATGCCAGTCATCGCGCGAAACCGTCTTCCTCGTCTCGCGCAACTCACCCGCATCATCGAGAACACGTTCACTGCGCTTGCGGCCGTAGGCATAGGCGCCGCCCATCAGCGGGTTCTTGAGAATCCCGATGACACGACCATAAGTCACCTCACCCCACTTGATCTCGCTGCCGGGCTTGCGGGACGGCAGTCGGATCCCGTCCT
The DNA here is from genome assembly GCA_963664045.2 of Paracoccaceae bacterium. Taxonomy (GTDB): domain Bacteria; phylum Pseudomonadota; class Alphaproteobacteria; order Rhodobacterales; family Rhodobacteraceae; genus JAPPHA01. The sequence goes on from CAXXGT010000017.1 coordinate 123,826, forward strand.
CCAGCAAACTCCCCGTGGCGCCACGCGCCGACCCGTGTTTCCGGAACCGTGCGAAGACCTCGCCGATCGCATGCTGGACCTGATGATCCGGATCCTTGATCAGCCGCCCCCCTTCAAGCAGGAATCCGGCCGGAATGTTATGATACAGCTCGCCGCGCCGGGCCTTGTTGATCGCACCACCTCGCAGGCGGGCACGGATCAAGGTCAGCTCGCTCTCGCTCAGGGACCCCTTGATGTTCAGAATCAGGCTGTCGTCATGACGGGCCGGCGCGTAGACCTGCTCACCCTCGATCAACAGCGTGTCCGTGGACCGGCACCATTCCAGCAATCGGGACCAGTCGATCACGTTGCGCGAAAACCTCGAAACCTCAAGCCCGAGAACCGCGCCGACACGACCATGGGCAATCTCCAGCTTGAGCTGCTCAAAGCCCTGTCGCGCACCAGACGAGGCTCCGGACATCCCGAGATCGGCATCGATCGTGACGATCCGCTCGGCCGGCCAGCCCAGCGACAGCGCGTGATCGCGCAACGCGTATTGCCGGTCGGTCGATTCCCGGTTCTCCCGAACCTGACGAAGCGAGGATTGCCGGACGTAGACAACCGCGAGACGCTCAAGATGTCTGGGGCCGATTTTACCGCCGCCGATCATCATTGCTCTCCTCGGTCGCCACTTGCACCATCAGCCAGGCCAACTCCGAAACCAGGGCCACCCGATCGGCCTCCGGAAACCTCATCCACCGCTCGGTCCGGTCCTGCCACTCCAGCAGCGCCAGCAAGGTCAGCTCCGTCTCTTCCCGTGATCCCAAGACGATCCTCCAACGTTTCCACCAGGTCAGCCAGGGCGAACATGTCACGCAACCGTCCGCGCAACGGCACGAAGTCGGGATCAACTGGAACCAGCGTTGTCCAGGTCGCCGGAATCTGGAACCGGGTTCCGTCAGGCATCTCCACGCGCAGATGCAATCCGCCTGCCGCATGGTAGCGACGCATCAAGATTTTGACTTCCTGACCATCATAGGGATGCTTTTGTCTCCGGATAAAGACCGGTTTCGGGGAAATTCCCGAAAAGACAGCATCCGTAAAGGGATTTCTTCAAATGGATCAAGCAGCACCTTCGGATCAAGTCCTTCTTCGGCACCTCGGAGAACGCTGTGAAGAGCCAGATCTGGATCGCGGTATCGGTCTATGTGATCGTCGCGATCATCCGCAAACGTCTGAACATTGATGAGAGTCTCCACACAATTCTACAGATTCTGAGCCTCACGATTTTTGAAAAAACTCCATTAAATGAACTGCTTGACATGACGGCTCAACAGGTAAGCGTTCGGCGAAGGCGTGATGTTGTTGTCTGTTGTCTATTGATTGAGGATTCTTTTCCAGTCTTTTCTGAGCGGGCAGAGCCAGATGTCTTTCCTGGGCTTTGCGAATTCATTCTTTCTGTCGTATTTGCCCCGCCCCTTTGTTGTTCCGACATGGATCCATCCGGACGCCTTGTAGGTGATCCCTGAGAAGCGCGGGGTTTCGACGAAGGTTTCCATCAGGACCGGGGAGATGTTGTAGTGGCTTTGCCAGTCCTGCGGCAGTTGGCGCCGCGCCCGGGAGAGGATGTGGGAGGCCAGACCTGGAATCCGGATCCATGGCATGATGAGATATCGGGCATTGTTGATCACGCGGTACAGGTTCCGCTCCCGGACTTCCGGAGACCATCCGATGAAGGCATCGCGGGGTGCGGTCTTCCATGCGGCGGCCGAGAAGCCGAGCATGGCCAGCGGCCGGCCCTCCCGGTCCTGGACCGCATAGCGCATCTGTGCACCGATGAGGGGCGTGTAACCGAGGTAGTGCCAGCGGGCGATGAAGCCGTTCCAGGCGACACTGGCTGCACGGCCGGCGCCGGTGACCCTGACCAGGCGGACCGGGCGCACCGCGTCCAGGGTCTCCGGCATCGGCGTCTGCGGCGGGTCGGTTTCCGGGCCGAACTCCGGAACCCGCCGCGGCCGCGGTCCGTGTCGCGGCGGCGGCAGTGTGATGATCCCGTCCCGGTGCATCCTCAGCATGGTGAGCCGGGCCATCATGGCCCTGAGTTCGCCGTCGGGCTTGACCCAGCCGATGGCGCGGCAGAACGCGCGCGCCAGCCCGGCACGGGTCTGTTGCGGGGAGGCCGCGATCAGGTCCCGCATCAGCGCCATCTCGCCGGTGGTGAAGTCACGCCCGTGGTAACGGCACGCGATCGTGGTGTTGTCCGCGGTCATTGCGTGGCCTTGAGTTGTCGGCGCCTGTCTTCGTCCATCGACCATGGCAGCCAGGGTGAGAGGTCGTCCGGAGGCTGGCCGCCGTTGCCCGCGCAGGCCGAGAGCCAGTCGTCGAGCCACGTGCGGACATCGATCCCGTTCATCCGCAGGGTCTCGATGATCCCGTACATCATGGCGGAGTACCGGGCGCCTTCCAGGCTGTCGGAGCCGAACGACAGCTTCCGCCCGATCACGGGACCGCGCTGGATTCTTTCAGGCAAATTGTTGTCCATGGGAATGTCCGGCCTGTCGACGAACACGCAGAGCCCGCCGCGATGCCGCACCAGCGAGTTGAGCGCCTTCGCTCGCCGGTCCGAACCGGCAGGCCCCGCGCGTTCCGTCTCCGCGAGGGCGAACAGCTTGTCGACCGCGCGTTGCAGTTGACGATGTGCAATCCCGAACTTTCGCGACTGCTGATCCATCCCCGCTTCCGGGTCGTAGTGTTTCAGCCGGACCCTGTTCAGGTGGAATAGTTTCCCGATCCGGTCCAGCCACCGGTTCTCCCATGCCTCCAGGGCGTCATTGCCGGCCGCGGCCTCGATGAATTTGCGGCGAACATGGACCCAGCACCAGGCCAGGATCAGGATGCCGCCGAGAACGCGCGCGAGTTTCTTGTAGGCCGAGTAGGCGTCACAAACCAGGACCGTGCCGGCACCGACGCCGGCGAACAGCTTGCCGGCCGCCTCGGCATTGCGCCGCGCGTCCACCTGGAACCACACCGCATCCCGGGAGACCGCACACCACAGCCAGGCCCGGCTGGTGCCACGGATGGCCTTGAGGGATTGAACCCGCCAGCCGGTTTCGTCGCCCTGAAGCACCGAGGCCGCTTTCAGGTGGGCGAGGATCGCCTGCGACAGCGGGTCGAACAACGGCATCAGCCTGTGAATGCTGTCGCCCAGGGTCCCGGCCGAGATGGGCACCCCCTGGTCACGCATCCATGCCGCGACCCGGTTCAGCGGACGGTGGAAGGCGTAACGCTCGAGCAGGAAACAGACCCAGAAGCTGATCCCATAGGAGGAGCCGGGAAACAGCCGGGGAACCGGTGGCGCCACCACCTCCTTCGGCGCCGACGCACAGCTGCAGGTGCGCCGCCAGCGGTTGCGGTGGATGGTCCGGACATGCGCCCGGACCTCGACCTCGATGGTCTCGGAGTCATGGCTGCCGTTCTTCACGTAAGGCAGGCCGCAGCAGGGACAGACACGCTCCTCCTCCGGCGGGTCGTGAACCTCGGGTTTGCGCTCCATGTCCGGACGCGGTGTCCGGCCGTGCCCGGGCTTGTCCGCCTGCTGGCCACGTTTCCGGCCGCTGCCGGATCCGGACTTCTCCTTCTTCTCGCTCTTGCGGCCGAAGCGGGCCTTCGCATGGGTCTCACGCGCCGCGCGGAGCCTCTCGTTCTCCGCCCCGAGTTCCTTCAATTCCTCCGCCTGCCGCGCAATCACGGCCTTCAGTCGGGAAATCTCCTTGCGCAAACCCGTCATCGAGTGGCGGCCACACTCGATGGCGGCGGCGTTCAGAAGCCCCTGCAACCGCGCGACCTCCTTCTCCAGCCCGCGCACATTCTTCGTACTCCGGCTCCGGTGCAGTTCCTTCAGGTCCGCACGCGCCGCCGCAAGCTTCTCGCGATTGCGCGCGAAAACCGAACGAAGGACGTTGAGGTCGCAGCGCGCACGGACCGACTCCCGCCTCCAGTCCTCGGCACGGGCTTCCGATGCCCCGAGTTCGCCTTCCAGTTCCGCGATCCTCGCCTCCGCCGCCTCCGAACGTGCACGCTCCCGTGCGTACAGACGCTCCCAATCCTCCCCAGACCGAGCCGGCGGAACGACGGAAACAGAAACTCCGGAACTCAACATGAAACCGGATTAACAGATATCCGGTCTTGTAGCCAGTGGAAAATTCAACCCCGAAAAAAAGGTCACCAAACGCCGATAGACAACAACATCACGCCTTCGCCGAACGCTTACCTCAACAGATCCCACCGGACACTCCCAGTAACCAGTTGAATCTATTCAGTTTTTAATGGGACACTAGTGAGATGATGTTATAGTTGCCGTCGGCGTCGCATTTGTCCTTCATGCCATGATCGGCGACGATGCCGACAATGGCGCCAAGTTCCTCGAGTCGGGCAAAGCGGTCATCCAGCGCCTTGTAGAATTCGAGCGCCTTGGGATGGTCAGGCGCATATTTGTGTTGCACATAATCCGTCAGCGAGAGATAGAGCAGGCTCGGCGGATCATCCTGCTCCAGAGACTTGATCCCCGCATCGAGCACTAACAGGGACAGCTCTTCGGTATACATGTCGGGCAAGGGCTGGCCGACAAAGCCGAGCGCGTCCTCGATCCCGTTTTCCTCCATCGTGCAGCTGTCGGCATTTTGCGTTGAAAAGCAGACATTGCCCTTGGACACGTCGAGGTCTTTGCCGAGCTGCTTGCGCAACTTGTCCTTGGCCGTCACGATCAGCGTTTTCACACCCATCTTCGAGACAACATCGAAGATCGTACGCGAGCGCATCAGTTCCGGGCCGGTCATGACCACCGCTTCCCCGGATTTGGGATCGAGATAGAAATTGCCCGATATGCCATGCTCTTTCGGCGGACTGCCGGTGGCGATCGACATATTGTTGGGGCAGGTGAAGCTCGGAATGACGCAATGGGCAATTCCTGAGAAGCCGTCCTTCATGAAGCGCTCGATATTGGGAATAACGCCGGCTTTCGCGGCGGCGTCGAAATATTCCGGATCGCTTCCGTCGATGCAGACAACCGCGACCGGGTCGTCGGCATATTGTAGGTGATGCCGTTCAGTTCCGCTCCGTTGCTGGTCATCTCCACTCTGCCTGTTCTATGTCGCCGCGGGGCTCGTCTTCGGCGCAAGCTAGCAACTATCATCCTATCCGGTAAAATCGGAAGTCGTCAGCAATTTATCGATTTAGTCAATGTATCAAGAGTGGCTTGAAGTGTTCCATCATGTGGCGACAGAGGGTAGTTTCACGCGCGCAGCGCAGAAACGGAATGTCGGCCAACCGACCATTTCTTCTCATTTCAGCAACCTGGAGGCGCGATTTGGCGTCGAGCTGTTCCACCGCAAGGGCCGGACTATCCGATTGACTTCGGCAGGCCAGTCGCTTTACAGCATCTCGCACGATCTCTACGGCCATGAACAGGAAGCCATCGCCTTCCTAAATGCCGCCAAGAATCTTGTGATTGGCGAACTCAAACTCAGTGCTGTCGGTCCCTACGATGTCAAGGAACTTCTCGCGGCCTGGCGCGATCGGCGCCCCGGCATCAAATGCTCGGTTCGTCTTGGACTGATCGAGGAAGTCCTGAACGATCTGGAGGAGTTTGAATCTGATATCGGCATTGTCGGGCGTGACTGCGCTAGCGATACGATACATTCGGTGTTCTATAACCGGCACCGAATATTTGTGGTTGTGAACCGGCGGCACAGGTTGGCCGACAGAAACAATATTCGCCTAAAGGAGTTGCAGGACGAGGAAATGATCGTCCGCACCGCCAGTTCCACAACCCAAAAGGCCTTCGATACCGCCGCCACCACGAGGGGCGTGACGGTGGAACCGGTTTTGAGATTGAAAGCCGGGAGGGCTTGCGCGAAGCGATCGTCCGCGGCCTCGGAATCGGCGTTATTTCGGAAACGGAGTTTGCGCCGCATCCGGATCTCAAACCATAGACGGTGACCGATGCCGAGATGTTCACGCGCGCCTACATTGCCTGTTTGAAGTCACGCCGCAACAGGCCATTGATCCGGGAATTCCTGCATCTTGTCGCCTCGATCGTGGAAGGTCGGGAAAAGTAAGCGGGCCGTGATTGCGGCTACTTGGCATTCGCCACCAGGGCCCGCGCCCAGGCGGATGCGCCTTCCGCGATCAGAACCAGAACGACGATCGAGAGCAGGATTGCCGAGACACGGTAAGTTTCGATCTGTAGAATGTTGCGCTTCAGATACCAGCCCATACCACCGGCGCCAAAGAAGCCGACAACCGTCGCCGCGCGGAAGGCTACGTCCCAAGTATAGATGCCAATGCCAGTAAAGGCGACGCGCACCTGGGGAAATACGCCATAAACCATGACCATCAACTCACTGGCTCCCGTTGCCCGAATGGCTTCCACCGGGCCCATGTCGATGGCCTCGATCTCCTCTGCGAACAGCTTGCCGGCAAAGCCTATGCAGAACATGGGCATTCCCGTCACGGCTGAAGATGTGGTCACGAGCGGGGAGGCAGCGGCCGACTTTGTGCGCGGTCGCTGGCCGAACGGTGCCACGGTGCACGTGGTGGGGTCGGACGCCCTGCGCGATACGCTGCGTGGGATCGGCTGCAGAGTGACGACCGGTGAGGCGGACGCCGTCGTTGTCGGCCTGGATCGAGCCTTCCACTACGACAAGCTGGCGAAAGCGGCCGACGCAGTCCGCTCCGGCGCGTTTCTGATCGGCACCAATCCCGACCGTATGTACCCGGTTCCAGGCGGCTTCATCCCCGGTGCCGGCAGCCTCCTCGCCGCGGTCACCGCGGCCGCGGGTCTCGATACGCCGCACGTCGTTGTCGGAAAGCCGGAGCCAACGCTGGTCGAGATCGCGCGCTGGAAGCTGGGTACGGACGCCGAGCGCACGATCATGATCGGTGACCAGCTCGAGACCGATGTTGCGGCTGGCCGAAATGCCGGCCTCAAGACAGTCCTCGTCAAGACCGGGGTTCTCAACCGCTCGGAACCCGGCAAAGCGGCCGACTTCGAGGTCGACAGCCTCGCCGACCTGCGTCTCGGAGGATCGTAGCGGTCGCGCTATTCTCGTCGATTCCTCCCATGGGAGCGCGACCGAGTCCCCTTGGATTCCACGGCGGCCCGACCTGAAGCGGAAAACGACCGTGGATGACGAGCTTGGCAGCAGGCTTGCCGGTCTTTCAAGGAAAACTCCGCGCGCCCATCACGCGTCCTTCGCCTCGACCCATGGTGCCGGTCCGGACTGGCCGACCGCATTCCGGAGCCGCTCGGGGCGTTGGGCGAGAGGTTCGCCAGGAGCGAACGGCCCATCCATGTCTGGTCCTGTGACTTCGCCCGGGACCGAACCTGCGATGGATGTGCCTACCGTATGTTCAACATCCTCGATGAGTTCGCCCGCGAAGCCCTGATGATCCGGGTCATGGCCCTTGCGGAATTGCAGTCAACCGGATTGAACGCTGCCGCACCGTTGCCGCCGGCGGCATGCGGCAGGATCTGCTGCACGCCTGTCGGTGGCCTGTCAGAGAAATTCGCTCTCAATGAGCTCCGGCAGCTCCGCTACACTGGGGATTACGTGTGTGTGCCAGTACCGTCCCCAAGCCTCGACGGGTCTGGGCCCGCTGAGCACGCCAATGATGCCGCGGCAGCCTGCGTTATGGCCTTCCAGCATATCAGCCGGCGTGTCCCCGACCTTGATCACTTCGTGCACATTCTGGACATCCAGTTCGCTCATGGCGTAGTAGATCATGAAGGGTGCCGGCCGGCCTCGTTCGCCGGGCACATGTTCGACATCGACAGCGACATCAACGAGTCCGTCCTTCACCCAGCCCAGCCCGTCCATGATGGCAGTCGTGACGTCTCGATGAAAGCCGGTGTCGGTGGCGACCAGGATTCCGTGGTCGTGACACCACTTGAACGTATCGACAGCCCCGGGCACCTCCCTGACCTCGTTGCGGTAGTGATTGATCATGATTTCCGTGTACCGGTCGAAAATCGTCGTGGCTTCCTCAAGCGTTTCGGGATCTTTGGTCTTTTCGAAATCCTCTATCTTGAGGTCCTTGCCCTGTGCCCTGGAAATCAGGAACTGGTAGAGATGAATCTTGTTGGTGCCCATATTGAGTAGTATCTCGTCGGGCGTGGTGTCCAGGTTGAATTCCACTGCCGCTTTGTACAGGCAATCCCTTACACCGGTATCGTCGTGGACGGTCGTCCCGGAAAGATCAAACATCACCATGCTTATTTTGCCCATCAGGAGTCTCCTTTCGCAGATTGAGGTCTTACTATCGGCCGGATGGCTGTACGGTTCTCCAACGCCTCGAGAGCGGATGTCACGCCCTCGGCCGTCAGCGGAAAACTGGGGCCTGAGAGTTTCTTATAAGGGTACCTCGATCGGCTCTTATGAACCAGGTCCATCGCATGTCCGAGGTACTTCGAATGATAGTTGTGAAGCCCCTTGATGGTCAGACACTTGATGATCACGTCACATGAATCAAGGGTGAAACTGTCGTTCGGATAGACCGCCCCCTGCATCAGATACTTGCCACCGGTGCGCAGCAATTTTGCGCCCAGAGGCACCACCTTGGCAAAGCCACTGACCTCGACCACAAGGTCGGCACCGATGCCACGGGTGAGATCATAGACGTTTTCAATCAGCATCTGATCCGTGCACCCGTTGGTGTTGATGCACACATCGGCGCCGAATTCCTTCGCCAACTCGAGGCGCTTGTCCAGGATGTCGATCATAACGACACGTCCAGCGCCCTGTTCCTTGGCGAATGCGGCGGCGTAAAGGCCGAGCATCCCGGCCCCCTGGATGACAACGGTGTCGCCGGTTTGCATGTCGATTCTGTCAAGGCCGCCTGTTACCGTTGCTGCCGCGCACATCAAGGGCGACGCTTCCTCATCCGTCATGTCGTCCGGGACCTTGAACACACCGGTGCCCGGCTTGAGATAGACGTACTCGCCAAATGTGCCCATGAAATACGGGGGCACGTCGCTCTTGTCGTGTCCGTACTTGAAGAGATTCTGGCACTTCTGCGGCAGATCCGTCATCCTGCAGTAATAGCAGTTGCCACAGTTGGCCATTATTGACCAGGTGATACGGTCTCCAACGGACAGCAAGTTGCCGACGGCATCTGTGGTGATATCGCGCCCGAGCCGCTCGATGATGCCGAGCCCTTCATGACCGAGCACGGATGGGGTCGGAAAAGGCCTGCGCCCGCGCCAGCTGTGCATGTCCGAGCCGCACACGGTAGCGATGCTGGTGCGGACAAAAATCGCACCCGGCTCCAGCTCTTCCGGTAATGGGAACTCTGCTGTCACAAGTGGTACGCCAACGCCCATAAAGAGCACGACCTTGCCTGTTTGTGATGACATTCTGCCTCCGATTCCGTCAGCTCGTTCCCGACGCCAGCTCATTGCGCGAGAGCGGCACTTCCTTTTGTGGGGCGAAACCTCGACTTCGCATAATTCACGTCTCCGTTCTGCGCACGATTTGGAGTGACGTTCGGAGTGGGGAACCCGCCCCCAACCGCGACCGGCAGCGGGCGACGGGCGGACGCCGCGACTGGACCAATGGCCTCGTGGCTTTTGGCACAAGTTGTTTCCGCGGAATTCATGAAACTCGCACCGACTCGACAGGTCTACTTGGAATCGCGAGTCGCGACCGCAGTACATCTTCCAATGTCACGTGTACAGCCGGCGGATCGCCCAGCTCCGGGTAAACGGCGTCTGCCTCGGAAAAATCTTCGTCGCCAGTATAACCGCTGATCGTGATGACGCAGCGCATCCCGGCCCCCTTCGCTGCCAGCAGCCCGTTGCGGCTGTCTTCGACCACCACGCAGTCTGAGGCGGCCAGTCCCAGTCGCTGCGCCGCGAGTTCGTAAATCTCAGGGTCCGGCTTCTTCCTCGACACGACGTCACCGGCGAAGATTGCGGCGAACCGTCTGTGACGCGCTTCACCGAGCAAGCGCTCGACGATCAACGTTACCCCGCGTTCGTTCGAAGTGGAGCAGACCGCCAGTGTCAGTCCCGTCGCTATTGCCTCATCGACCAGCCGCGCAATTCCGGATCGCAACGGCAACCGACCGTCCTCGATAATCTGCATGAAGATCTCGGTCTTGGACCTGTGCAGATCCCTGATGAATGCATCGCGGTCGTCGATGCCGTCGGGCCAATCGGTTTTATCGAAGTAATGGTGCATGCGTTCTTTGCCGCCCGCGACCTTTAAAAGCTCACCGTACGACTCGATCCGCCATTCGATCCCCAGGTCTTTAGCGGCGAACGCGCGATTGAACGCCACACGGTGACCGTCACGTTCGGTGTCGACGAGAACGCCGTCGCAGTCGAATAGAAGTGCCTTGATTGTGAGTCGCCCCCCAAAATGCCGCTTGGCCGCCGGCATCACTCGGCCAATATCTTCGAGCCCTGGCCGGCGCCGCCGAACTGCTCGATCCGGTCGGTGAAAACAGCCAGCAGCGCCTCGTACTGCGCCTTGATAACCCGAAGCGGCTCGTAGTCGTCCGGATTGTCACGGTGGTAGGCGGCGAACCCGTCGATAAAGGCGTGTTTGAGCTGTGTCGAAATGTTGATCTTGGCACAGCCGCGGGCGATCGATTTGGCGAAAACGTCGTCGGCCAGCCCGGTGCCTCCATGCAGGGCCAGTGGCTTTCCCGTGCGCCGATGGATTTCCTCGATCCGGTCAAATGCAACGTTCGGTTCACCCGAGTAGTAGCCGTGCGCCGTGCCGATTGCAGGCGCGAACACCGCCAGATCCAGATCGCGGCAAAACCGCACCGCCTCATCGACTTCCGTGAGATGGGCTTCGCGCGCATCCACAAAAATGTCGTCCTCAACACCGACGATCCGGCCCAGCTCCGCCTCCACTCCCATCCCGGCTGCTGTCGCCATGGTTACGACTTCGTGGGACATGGCCAGGTTCTCCTCGAAGGGCAGGGCCGAGGCATCGATCATCACGTCGGTCCAGCCATAATCGATGCAGCCGCGAATGACGTCGAGATCCTGACAGTGGTCGAGGTGCAATGAAATCGGCACGCTCGCGTCGGCAGCCAGTTCCTTGATCCATCCGGCGCAGGCCGCATGGCCCCAGTACTTGACTGTCTTCACCGAGGTCTGCAGAATCACCGGTGCGTCCAGCGCCGCTGCGGCGTCAACCATGGCCCTTGCGGAATTGTAGTCAACCGGATTGAACGCTGCCACACCATAGCCGCCGGCGACGGCATGCGGCAGGATCTGCTTCATACCTGTCAGTGGCATGGTAACAACCCGACCCGTGGTTTTCGGTGAACGATCCCGGAGAATCCGACAACCGGAATGTTCGGATCGTCAGTGTCAGTCCGGCACATTGTTTTGTGCAGCACGATGATACCGTTCAGTTTGGCTTGGTTGCTGGCCATCTTCACACCGCCAATTTCATGTCCTCGCAGGGCTCGAATACAATGCAGGCTAGCATTCGGCCTGATATCTGGTAAAATTGGAAAACGTGAGCATTCCATCGATCTGATCAATGTATCAAAAGTGGCTTGAAGCGTTCCATCATGTCGCGACCGAGGGCAGCTTCACCTGTGCGGCGCAGAAACTCAACGTGGGTCAGCCCACCATTTCATCGCACGTGGGCAACCTGGAGGCGCGGTTCGGTGTCGAACTGTTCCACCGCAAGGGCCGATCCATCAGGCTGACTTCGGCGGGTCGGACCCTGCATCGCATCACGCACGACCTCCACGGCCACGCGCAGGAAGCCATCGCCTTTCTCGATGCGGCCAGGAATCTCGAGATTGGCGAACTCAGGTTCAGTGCGGTCGGTCCCTATGACGTCATGGAACTTCTCGTAGCCTTTCGCGAGAAACGCCCCAGCATCAAGTGCTCCGTTCGCCTCGGGCTGATCGAGGATGTCTTGAACGATCTGGAGGAGTTCAGGGCCGACATCGGATTTGTCGGGCGCGACTGCGCCAGCGACACCATTCATTCGGTGTTCTACAACCGGCACAGGATATTCGTGGTTGTGAACCGGCGGCACAGGCTGGCCCGGAGACGCAGCATTCGCCTGAAGGAACTCGAGGGCGAGGACATGATCGTCCGCACCACCAGTTCCACGACCCAGGAGGCCTTCAACAGCGCCGCGACCACGCAAGGCGTGACGCCGGAACCGGTCTTCGAGATCGAGAGCCGCGAGGGTCTGCGTGAAGCGATCATCCGAGGGCTCGGCATCGGCGTCATTTCCGAGACGGAATTCGCGCCGCATCCAGAACTGCAACCGCTATTGGTCACGGATTCCGAGATGTTCACGCGCGCCTATATCATCTGCCTGAAATCGCGTCGCAACCGGCCACTGATCCAGGATTTCCTGCAGCTTGCCGCTTCAATCGTGGACGGTTGGGAGAAGTAACCGCGCGCGTCCGTGCCTATTTGGGCTCGGCAACCCACGACTCGCGTCCGGGCGGATACGCCTTCGGCAATCCGAGCCAAGTCAACGATGGAGAGCAGGATCGCCTCTGATCGGCCTTCGGCAGGTGGTCCAGTTTGATTGTTAGTGGATGACCGGCCTGTGATCGATCGGCAAAGCTTTCTGGGCCGGGCGGTCGGTATCCCGGGGCGCTGTGTGGCCTGACGGTGTTGTCATGGCGCCGCCATTCTTCGATGAAGATCTGGGCCTCTTTCAGGGAGTAGAAGATCTCACCGTTGAGGAATACGTCCCGGAAGCGGGCGTTGAAGCTTTCGCAGCAGCCGTTTCCCTGGGTGAGCCTGGCTCGATATACGCCGTCTGTGCACCGACGGCGCCAATTCAGTCTCCAACCTTCCGAGCGATGAACCCCGGGCCGTAACACCTTCGGAATTACGCGCTGACGGAAGCCATGATTGCCCGCGCAGCCTTCACGAAAGCAGCTGGCGGTTATCCACCACGTCAGTCGAGTTCAGTTCCGATCCACGCGGATCATCAGCGCCTCCCTGGTAAACTCATCGATGATATTGAGCGTTCTAAAGGCTCGCCCATCATGGGTGCGATCCTGGACGAAGTCGTACGACCTGACATGGTTCGCCCGCTCCGGTCTGAGCCGGAATCATGATCTGTCACTGAGGCAGAACCGCCCCTTCTTCGCCTGCTTCTGAGGAATTATGAGCCCTTCTCGCACGTCAGAGAGCTTTTCCCCTAAACGTTCATGATTTTCTGCGTTCACTTACCCCGGAGCATGAAACTCGCATGTGACTGACGGTTTCCGGGACGATATCGTGCGGTGGCGCCGTTGCCGGGACTGGAGTATCTCGTGGCCCATGGAATGGGTGGCGGCAGAACAGGACGTCTATTTTTTGTGGCCCTGGAGCCCGTTCCTAAACTGTCCATTCGCCGTGGGGTCCGCGCCCCGGAGTGTTTCCGCCAGGCATGACGCCTGCCGAGAACGTGGAGAAAATTGAGACGCTGCAGGCGGCCTCCGGCCGCGTGCAAGCCAGTATAAACCCCTCAGGCGTGCTTGCCGCCACCCGTCTCCTGTCAACCACAATTCAACAGGAGTTGGATCATGAGCGATACACCGAAACACGATGACATGGAAGTCCGGCATGCCGCTGCTGCGTAAGCGGGTAAACGGCGACGTCTGATAATTCGGTTGCTCACGCGAGGGTTGGGTGGGGATACTTCCGGTCATTCATCAATGATCGGAGGAAATTGTCATGTCAGGTTTGAATGGTTCGGCTGGTTCCCGTCGTGCGCCGGTGGTGCGCAGCGCAGACGAGTGGAGCGGCATCATGGCGGACTTCGAGCGCTCGGGGCTGTCGCAACGGGAGTTTTGCGAGTCCCGTGGGCTGTCCCCGAAGACCTTCGGGAACTGGCGGTGCCGTCTCCGCCCTGGGGGCGGGAAGGGTTCCTTTGTCGAGCTTGCGCCGCCTGCGGTATCCGGCTGGGACGTCGAGCTTGACCTGGGCGACGGGGTTGTCCTGCGGGTTCGGCGGTCGTGATGCTCGGCGGCTGGCCGCGGGGCGGCATCTGGCTGTCGACGGACCCGGCCGACATGCGGCGCAGTTTCGACGGTCTGTGCGCGCTGGTGTCGGGCCATCTCGGGTGCAATCCGGCCGATGGACGCTGGTACGTGTTCGTCAACCGGCGCCGGACCATCGTGAAGGTCCTCGGCTTCGAGCGGGGCGGCTTCTTCATCTGGTCCAAGCGCCTGGAGCAGGGCCTGTTCGCCCCGCCTCCGGCCTCCGGCCATGCGGCGCTTGCATTGTCTTCGACCGAGTTGATGGCCCTGATCGACGGCATCGACGTCACCGTTCGCCGCCGTCGCAAGCGTTACGGCGGTCCCCGGCTGGCGTCCGGGTGAGCCCGGACGACGGTCATGTCGATGCTGCCGGTCATCGGGTTGTCGGCGAAGAGCTCCTTCCACAGGCGTGGCGTCAGTTCGTGGACCCGGTCGGCCGGATGGGTGTCGATGCGCTGGAAGACATCGCCCAGATAGGTTGCAGGGCTGATCCCGAGCAGGAAACAGGTGGCGACGAGGCTGTTGACGATCCCGACGTTCCGTGCGCCGGATTCCGTCCAGGAAAAAAGCCAGTTCTTCTGTCCCAGCTTGATGCGGCGCAGTGCGCGCTCGACACCATTCGAGTCGATCGGCACCAACGGGTCTTCGAGGAACACCTCGAGGGCCTGCTGGCGTTCGACGGCGTAGGTGACCGCCCGGCGGATCGGGTGCTTCGGCGTCAGCGCCGGGTCCCCGAGCGTCCGCTCACACCATTGCCAGAAGGCGTCGACCAGCAGGCGGGTGCGGGTGCGCCGCGCCTCCAGGCGTTCAGGCGGCGGCCGGGTACGGAATTCCTTCTCGATCCCGTACATGCCCCCGATCAGATCCAGCGCCTTCCCGGCGAACACCGGATGGTTGTCCAGCTGCTCCTCGAAATTGCGCCTCGTATGCGCCCAGCAATTTTGCTGCCTCACCGCCTCCCCCCGCGCCTCGGCGTAAGCCGCGTAGGCGCCGTAGCCGTCGCTGACCAGCGTGCCCTCGAAATCGCCGAGGAACCGCGCGACATGGTGGTGGGCGCGGGAGGGCGCGAAGTGGAACACCACTTCGTCCCGGTCGCCGAGCACCGGCCAGTAGTAGCATTGTTTCATCTTGCCCGGCCTGTCCGGGTCGCGCCCGGCCCGCACCGGCGTCTCGTCCATGACGATGACGGAACTTTCCAGAACCGAGCGGCACTGGGCCTCGAACACCGGCTCCAGCAGCGAGATCGCCCGGTTGGCCCAGCCACTCAGGGACTTGCGGCTGACGGTGATCCCGCTCTCTGCCAGCATCTGGTGCTGGCGGTAGAGGGGGAGATGCCAGGCGAACTTGTCGACCAGCATTCCGGCGATAAAGCTCACATCGGCGCAGGAGCTCTTGAACACGCCCTCGACGGCCGGGGCGCAGACCAGGGCGCCGGAGGATCTGATCTTCGCCTTCTTGTAATGGTAACGCAGCACCACGTGGCGGATCGGCACCGATGCCAGCTTGCAGCACACCCGCTCGGAGATGAGCTCGAACTCGTCCGCCGCCAGCCCCTCGATCTCCGGCGGCATCACGTCGATGTCGATCACCGTCGCCTCGGGGCCGAAGCGCAGCCCGGTGCCGTTGACGGCATCGCCACGATCCTTCTTGCGCCCGTTGACGCCGCCCCGGGGCTTCTTTTCGGCTTTCTTTTCGGCCTCGCCTTTCCTTTCGGCTTCGGGCTCATCCTCCCCGGCGTCCGGCGATGCGGCCCCGTCGGAGGAGGCGCCATCGGAGGAGGCGCCGGAGTTGCGGCGCTTCTCCGAGCGCCGGCCGTACTGCTGGCGCTCGTAGCGGGCCAGCTGGTCGCGAAGTGCACTGTTCTTCGCCACTTCCTCGGTGAGCCTGTCCTGCAGTGACCCGACGAGCGCCGACAGCGTCCCGGCGAGCCCGAACAACTCCCTGAACAGGGCCGCGGCACCCCGTAGAAGACCACCGCCCGAGCCCAGCCCCGCGAACTCCGAGCGGAGCCCGTCGAGCCGCCGGCGAACCACCTCCGGGTCGGACGGGTCGATCCCGCTCATTCCTCCGCCTCCACAGCCATGATCGCCGCCAGCACCGCCAGGCGCTCGGACCGCGGCATCGCCGCGTAGCGCCGCCCCCAGCTCGCCGCCTTGCGCTTCACCGTCTGGCGATGGGTGAAGTTGCGCCCGGCGAAGCGCGCCCAGTGGACCCGGTCCGGTTCGAAGTTGAACCACAGCTTCTCGGTGACCACGCAGGACTGGTTGTTGACCTGAAGCGCGATCGAGCGCCAGTCGGACAGGTGTTCGTCGTAGAGCCGGCTCGGATAACCGGAGATCATCACCTGGGCCGGCAGTGAACGCAGAAGACGGATCAGCTCCACATGGTCGCCGTCGTCGTAGTCGTAACGGTAGCGGCGCTGCGAGCGCCGCACCGACTGCACGTAGGGCGGGTCGGCGTAGACCAGCTCGTCGCCCTGGAAGTCGAAGCCGGACAGGAACGCGAGTGCGCAGCCGTGGTGAAGCTCGACCGGATAATCACAGTTGAAACGCGCGATCGCACGCCAGTTGCGGTCGATGCCGATGTTGCGCAGCGCAGGCGGCTTGCGCTTCATGATCGCACCGCCCCCCAGAAATGATTCGATATACACAGAATGAGGAGGCATGGCCGCAATGAGCGGCTGGCACAGCCCCGATGTCGCCTTCGATCCGAACCATGCGCCCATGGCCGATCCCCCGATGATTCGTTTTACCGCACCGGAAATAGGCCCGGCGCCCTATCATGTCAAACGGAAAATCGGCACGGCAGCGGAAAATCGGGGAATGCCAGGGCCGCAGCATCGGGCACAGCAGCCAAACGATACCCGAAACCGGGCAAAATCAACGGACGTCGCAGTTTACCCGCTTACGAAGAAAGCTACTGGTAGCATCCGACGCCAACGCATTTCTTCACTTGGGCAAATCTTCAACGACATGTTGGCGAATGGCCACCGGCATGGGAACCTGCTCTCATGGCGGGAGACAAGTCCCTTGAGATTGAAATCGAATGTCCACCATGTATCGCGCGATGACCTTGATGACTTCACCTCGACTGTTGCCCGCCTGCATCAACGCTCACGTTCTGGGAAGGTTTCGGGCAGCGGGTCCGGCCGGGGGCAGGTGCTGGTGATGTCGACGAACCGCGCCTCGTCCGAAGAGGCCAGCATGGCCTCCATCACTTCGGTGACGTGGAATGCGAGCGCGGCGTTGGCGCGTGGCGTGTGGCCGGCACGAACTGCGTAAGCCATCTCCAGGAGCCCGACGCCGCGGGCGTCGTGGTTGAACCCGTGGGTGTTCGCGGGTAATAGGGGCATCTTTCCGGGAATTCGGGTTGACCTGACAGGGTATTCCGTGACTTCCGGTTGTTTTTCCCGATGAGGGGATTCCCTTCGGAATCGACTTGTGATTCCAAGGGGCATGGATGATTCGCAGACGGACATTCGGACAGGCGCCGGTGCTGCGTCAGGGGCGGGGATTGCCGCGTTTCGGGAGCAGCTCACCGTGGCCCTCGACCGGCTCGCTGAACGAGATCAGCAACTTGCAGAACAGAACGAGCAGCTCAAGCACCGGGATCGGCAACTGGCCGAACAGGCGCAACAACTCACCGAACTCCGCGAGGAGAACATGGTCCTGCGCGACGAGATCCGGGCGCTGAAGAAGCTTCCGAAGCGCCCCCGGATGAAACCGAGCGGAATGGCGTCGTCGGAAGGCGATGATACGGACGATCCGGCATCGGGCTCTTCCGGGTCCGGCGGGTCGGGGAAGGCCGGCAAGGACCGCAGGAAAGGTCGCGGCCCGCGGCGTCGGAACCGGCACCTGCACCGTCGTGAGGTGAAGGTGGGTCTCGACGACGTGCCCGAGGGAGCGGTGCACAAGGGCTACCAGGACCACACGGTCCGCGACATCGTGTTCCATGCCGAGGAGGTCACCTACAGACGCGAGGTCTGGGAGTTCCCGGACGGCAGCCGGCATGTAGCGCCGTTACCGCCGGAGGTGGCGACGGGACGCGAACAGTACGGTCCCGGCGTCAAGGCTCTGGTGATCATGCTGTATTACCAGTGCCAGTCGACGATCGGGCGGATTACGTCGATGCTGAACGATGTGGGCCTGGACATCTCCGCGCGCCAGGTGGGGCGGTTCCTGACCACGGACACCGGGGGCATCGTGGCGGAACAGCAGCAGGTGCTGAGGGCCGGCATGGAAACCGCTTCGTGGCTCAACGTCGACGATACCGGTGCCCGCCACAAGGCCGAGAACGGTTATTGCACGGCGATCGGCAACGAACTCTTTGCCCATTTCCGGTCGAGCGGCTCGAAAAGCCGCCTCGATTTCCTCGAACATCTCTGTGCGGGTGAGGAAGCCTACACGGTCAATGACGCTGCACTCGACTACATGGGGAAACGGAAACTTCCGGGGACGGTGATCGCGCGTCTCGCCTCCCATGGGCAGCGGCGCTTCAGTGACGGCGATGAATGGCGGGCCCATCTGGAAGCGCTCGGCATTGCCGGGATGAAGAACCCGGTGAAGGTCGCCACGGAGGGCGCGCTCTGGGGGACGATCTGCGATGGCGGGCGCATTGCCGGAACCGTGATCCTGAGCGACGATGCCGGACAGTTCGATGTCGGCGACCTCCATGCCCTGTGCTGGATTCATGCAGAGCGCAATGTCAGCAAGCTGGACGGAAACACCCCGTATCAGCATGAACGGGTCGCTCCGGTGCTCGACAGGATGTGGAAGCTCTACCGCAGCCTTGCCCGCTACCGGAAACGCCCCACCCCGCGGCGCAAGCGTGTCATGGAGACACGGTTCGACCAGATCTTCGGCATGCGTACCGGTTATGCCAGCCTCGACCGGTTGCTCGAACGGTTGAAGGCGAACAGGGACGAGCTGTTGCGCGTGCTCGACCATCCGGAGACACCGCTCCACACAAACGGGATTGAAAACGACATCCGGGACCATGTCACCCGGCGCAAGATCTCGTTCGGGACCCGAAGCGAGGCCGGGCGGGCCGCACGCGATGCCTATATCGGAGGGAAGAAGACCTGCAAGAAGCTTGGCCTGTCATTCTGGGACTACCTGAGGAACCGTCTCGGAGTTGCCGGTGCTCCCGACGTGCCGAGGCTTGCAGACCTCATCAGGCAGCGCGCAACAACCTGACATTGACGACCGAACAAGCGCGACAGCAGTATCGACCGTTCGCGTTGATCATCGCTTCAATGAGTGCCGGAAAAAGCCCCTCAGGCCAGATCCAATTCCCGAGGAGTTGCCCCTATTACGTTCGCGGCCACCCGCCAGTGGGCGGGCGCCCGGGGCCGTGGCCGCATGGTCCAGCGCGATTCCGCCCGCGTGCGGTACCAAACCGGGCCCTGGAACACGTTGGCGCCGTCGCACGGGTCCGGATCGGGGATGCAGATCGTGCCCTCTTCGCCGTAGACCTCGAACCGCGGCGTCTCGCTCTCCCGGACGTCGAAGCTCACCATCATCTGGCCGGTCACGCCGCTCTCGAATGCGAACATCGACAGGCAATGGGTGTCGACCTCGACCGGCATCATCTCGCCGCTGCGCGGCCCGTTCTCGATCATCCGTTCCCGGAACGTGCGCCGGCCGAGACCGGCCACGCGGGCGATCGGGCCCAGGAGAAAGACCTTGGCCGCCAGGTAATACGGCCCGAGGTCCAGGAGAGGCCCGCCACCCCTCTGATAGTAGTAGTCGGGGTTCGGGTGATGCCGCTCCACGCCGTGGGTCGGGGCGAAGGCCGCAACCCCCGTGGGACGGCCGATCACCCCGCTGTCGAGCAATGCACGCACCGTCTGCCAGCGCCCGCCGAGGAAGGTGTCGGGCGCATTGCCCACCACCAGCCCCCTCTCCGCCGCCAGCCCCCTCTCCGCCGCCAGCGCCAGCACCCGGCGGCCGGCGTCGAGGTCGGTGACGAAAGGCTTTTCGGAGTAGACGTGCTTGCCGGCGTCGAGCGCCGCCAGCGTGACCCCGGCATGCGCCGCCGGGGTGGTCAGGTTCAGAACCGTGTCGATCTCCGGACAGGCAATGATCTCCCCGGGGGCCATGACCCGCGGCACGCCGAAAGCCTCGGCACGGGCCCGGCTTTCCTCCGGATCCAGGCTGCCGCAGGCAACGATGTCGACTGCGTCGAACGACGCACAGTTCGACAGGTAGATGCCGCTGATCCTCCCCGTCCCGACCAGGCCGACGCGCAGTGGTTCCATTCCTGACCCTTGCCCGAAGCGCCCGTTACCTCACCAGGAACAACGATATCCCCGGAAACGCCACCAGGATGGCGAGAATGATCGCCTGAAGCACGATGAACGGCCCAAACGACCGGTAGATCGTGACAAGGTCGATCTCCGGAGGCACCACCGACTTCAGGTAGAAGGCCGCCGAACCGAACGGAGGCGTCAGGAACGCAATCTGCATGTTCACGCTGAACAGGATGCCGAACCAGATCGGATCATAGCCGAGCCGGGTCACGATCGGGATGAACACAGGCATCGTCAGGAGCACGATCCCGATCCAGTCCATGAACATGCCGAGGATGAAGAAGATCACCATCATCACCAGGATGATCACGATCGGCGCAACGTCGAGACCCAGGATCGCATTGGCCACGAACCTGTTGCCGCCGCTGAGGCTGAACGCCCCCGCAAGAACCGTCGCCCCGAACGTCACCCACAGGATCGTGCCGACCGAGCGGAAGGTCTGCTCGAGACCCTGGAGCACCATCGCCGTGTTGAGTTCGCGACGCACGAAGATCAGGATGACCGTCGCGACAACGCCCATGGCCGCCGCCTCGGTGATGCCGGTGACGCCGCCGTAGATCGACCCGAGAACAAGGTCAACAACCACAAGGGGCGGCAACAGGCCCTTGGCGATCGGGTAGCTCTCCCTGTTGCGCAGCCAGACGATCAGGAACAGCGCAACCAGCGCGCTCGAAAAGATGAAGGCGGCAACCTGGTTGACCCCCTCCGCACCCATGGTGCGGGCAACAAAGGCAAATACAAGCCCGACCAAAAAGGGAAACAGGTTCAGAAACAATTCGGGAAGCGCACGCGTCTCGGGAGCCTCGTCGGTCGAATCGGTCTCGGACGGAAGCGGCGCAAGCGCAGGGTTCAGGCGCGTCCGCACAATGATGTACAGCACGTAGGTCCCCGCCAGCATGAGGCCGGGAATGAACGAGGCCGTGAACAGCTTGGTGATCGAGGTCTCGGTGACGAGGCCGTAGATGATCAGAACAACCGAGGGGGGGATCATCGTCCCAAGCGAGCCGCCCGCGCAGATCGTGCCAATGGCAAGGAACCTGTCGTAGCCAAGACGCAGCATCTGGGGCAGCGCCACCAGGCCCAGAAGCACGATCTCCCCGCCAATGATCCCCGACATCGCCGCCATGATCACCGCCATGATCGTCGTCACGATCGCAACGCCGCCGCGCATCCGGCCCATGGCGATGTTGAGCGAGTCGTACATGTCCTTGGCAATGCCGGAGCGCTCCAGCAGCGAGGCCATGACAATGAAGAAGGGCACCGCAATGATCGCGTGGGTGATGACGAGGTCGTAGACCCGCTGCATGACCAGCCCGAGACCGGGCTCGCCGAAGTTGAGCCAGATGACGACAGCGCCAAGGAAACCGGTGGCAAAACCCAGCGGAACCCCGGCAACCAGGAGCACGAATATCCCCGCCAGAAGCAGCAGCGACATCGTGCCAACGCCAAGGTCGGCGCGGAAACCCGTGAACAGGAACAGCGGGCTCAGTGCCACAAGCGCGGCCACGACAAAGATCGTGACCGGCAGCACCGGCGACCTCTTCACGGGTCCCGCTCCGCACCGGAACCGCCCGCGTCGCGCTTCCGCCCAATCCCCATCCAGTCAACCAGCAGGTTGTTCAGGGCCATGACCGCAACCAGGAGCGTGACAATGATCACCAGCGGCTTGATCGTCGCAGGAATCGGGGGGTCGAAGACCGTCCCGAACCGCTCCCAGGTGATGAATGCCTCCCAGGCCACGTCGTAGCCGCCAACCAGCATCAGCACCGCGTAGACCACGACAACGAACAGCGCCACGTAGTCGAAGACCACGCGGGTGCGGCCCGACACGATGTCGTAGACGGCAGTGATCCGGATGTGCGAACGGCGCTGCATCGTGTAGGCGCCCGCAACCATGTAGATCATCGCCCCGAGCCACAGCGTCATCTCGTTGACCCAGAGCGTCGGGCTCGCGAAGATGTAGCGCATGAACACCTCGTAGAAGGTGATCCCCACGCCGAACAGGATCAGGAACATCGCCATCCGGGATATCACCGTGACCACACGGTCGACCACGGTCACCCTCTCGTTGTCCGGCCGCGCGGCAATGAAGGCCAGGATGCCGCCAATCACGCCGCGGCCTTCCACCAACTCCCTCGTGCGTTGATCCATGGACTCCTCCCCAGGAGTGTCAGGATACAGCCATGACCGGAAAACAAAAAGGGCCGGGCCACGCAAGAGGCCCGGCCACGGGGAGGATCAGTTCACCAGACCGATCTTCTTCATGTAGGCGAGATGGCTGTCGAGAACAGCCTGGGCCGCCGGGGACTTGGCCCCCCAGTCCGCCCAGCGGCTCTGCGCAAACTCGCGGAACGCCTTGCGGTCCTCGGTCGACCAGTCATGCAGCGTGACACCCTGTTCCGTCAGGAACACGGCAGCTTCGCCGTCGCGAACCGCAGTGGTCAGGGCAAGGTCAAGCGCAATGCCCTTGAGCGCCAGCTCGATCGCCTTCTGCTCGCCCGCGGACAGCCGGGCCCAGGCATTCCTGTTGCACGACAGCTGCTCGGCCGGCATCGAGTGGAAGCCCGGGAACGTCGCATGGCTCGCAACGTCGAACAGGCCCAGCGCAACGTTGGTGTTCAGGGTCGACGCGTCCGCTCCATCGACAATGCCGGTGCGCAGCGCGTTCGGAACCTCGCCGAAGTCCATCACCACCGGCTTGGCGCCGAAGGACGAAAAGATCTCCGTCTCAAGACCCGGAGGAGACCGGAACTTCCAGTCCTTCAGGTCGTCAAAGCCCGCAAGCGGCGCCGTCGAACTCAACGACTCGTGGCCTTGCAGCCAGAAGCCGATCACGTGCATGTCCTGCGGATCGTAAAGGTGCGCCTGCACAACCTCCCGGCCGCCCTCATGGTAGAACCAGGTCAGGAACTGGTACGGCGTGTCATACCCGCCCATGATGTCGCCCGCCAGCTGCCAGCCGGCGTCCTTGCCGACGTTGCCGGTGATGCCGCCCATGTCGCAGTCCAGGATCCCCTGGGACGCCGCGCTCATGACCTCGTTCTGCGCAACCACCTCGGACGAGTAGTGCATCTGGATCTCCAGCGAGCCGCCGGACATCGTCTCAACGTCGCCGATGAACTTCTGGATCAGCTTCCCGGGCGTGGTCTCCGCACCAAAATGCGTCTGGATCCGCAACTTCTCCTGCGCCAGAACGCCACTCGATGTCACCGCAATCGCCGCGGCGCACCCAAGGACTCTTGTCAGGGTTCTCATGATCTCCTCCTTGATCTTCAATGAAATACCGGCCGGCCGCCCCAAACGCGAAGTGACCGGATCAGGAATACGAAATCGAATCCCACCAGAACATATAGCCTGATTCGAAAGATTTCCAGAAAAATGTCTGACGATTCGTGTTTTGTCATGCAAAGCGCTGCAAATCCGCGTGACGGGCTTGGTGAACAGGTGTGCTTCCATTGTGATTCAATCGGATCAGTTCGTCATCGGCAACGAGACTCTGGCCACGCTCTACGGAAATCGGCGAAGTCGGCAGCTTCAGGTAATCGCCGTGGCCGAAGCTGTCATCGGGCAGGGTCGTGCGAGAGTTCCCGACAGTTGAAATGACTGGGCAGTATTAATACAGCTGTGCACTTGCCCTTGGATCGTTGTGACAGGGCCTGCCCGGATGGCGTTCGCCGATAACGCCGTTACCTGTCGGCTGTTCGGCATTTCGGGAAGCGTCAATTCGATCAGGCCGGCCTCAATGGCTGGTCGCAGGTAAGCGGAGATGAAGTGTGGTCGGCGAGCCAATCCGGGAGTGGCCTGAATCTCGGCTCGGCTCAGTTCCCCGTCAAGGTCGATGACCAACTGCTCGACATGGCGGGGAACTTTTTCGGTATCTTGTCTCCGGTATCTGTTTCGGTTTCCTGCTCGGGTTGTTGCGGGGACGCTCATTCATGTGCGGGCAGACAGACCAGCAACCAGGTGCAGTCCTCGCCACTCTGCACTTTTGATCGAACGCATCTCCGGGCAACCCCGGAGCATCCGGGCACTCGTCGATCCGGACAGTCTACCGGTCCTGAAATGACAACGCCGCAAACCACCAAATTCACTGTGACAAGACAGTCGTCATTTCAGGCCGATTCCCATCCTTCCATACCGCGAAAACCCCTTGGGTTTTCGTGCGCACACTCACGGCCGGGGCCGCGAGATCTGAAGCTCGGGCATGATGTCCGGCTGGTTCTCCCGATCTGCCCGGAATCCGGAACGGATCCTTTTCAATTTTTGCCGAGCCGGACAAGCGGGCGGACGGCGGACCTTCGCGACACGTGTCCGAATGCAGTCGACTGCACTGATTTTTGCGAGAATCGGCTCGTTATCCCTTGACTGCACCTGCTGTCAGTCCGGACACGATCTGCCTTTGGAACACGAGCACGAGGAAAAAAAGCGGCGCCGTTATGGACACGGCGGCAGCGATCGCCTGGACCTCGTCCGAAGCCGTGGTTTCGCGATTGAACATGTTCGCGATGGCGGGAACCATCGTCATGTTCTGTGCGTCCAGGAGGAGCGACGTCACCAGGAAGTCATTGTACGCCAGGAGAAAACTGAAAAGCCCCGTGGTGATGACGCCTGGCCACATGACCGGGACGATGACACGCCGAAATGCGCCGAAATGCGAACAGCCGTCCACCCGGGCCGCTTCGTCGAGCTCGGGTGGAATGTTCTGGAAGAACGACCTCAGCATCCATATCGTGAAAGGCTGGTTGATGGCGACAAGCACCGCGATGATCGCCCAGGGTTTGCCGTAGAGCGTCGGGGCCGCTTCGCCGAAAATCGGCGAAAGCCATTCGGAAGAGGTGATGAAGTAGGGCAGGTAGCCCGAAACAAGCACCGAATGCGGAAGTGCGCGAAACACCAGGGCGATGACAAGCAGCCAGAATGCGATCAGTGAATCGGAACGCGCAAGGCCGTATCCCGCCAGCGTTCCGACCGTGAGCGAAACGGTGACCACGCCGGTTGTCACGATCATGGAATTCGCGAAATTGCGGGTAAACCCGCGATCGATCCAGACGGCCTCGTAGTGCTCCGTCGTCAAGCCAACGATGTTCACTCCAAGCGGGCCCGTAATCGGGTTCACGATGCCCAGTACGGCAGGAAGCGCCACGAAGAAAACCAGGAGCGTCACGAGCGCATAAACGCCGCCGCCGATCAGCCAGCCGAGGGTCGTATTCCCGGAAGGCGAAAACTCTTCGACTTTCCCGGGCAACCAGAGAATGGCCTGGCGGACCACGACCCAGGCAATGGCCAGGCCAACGACAATGTCCATGAACGACAGGCCGCCGATCGTCTCCCGCGTGTGCGGGCCAAGGATGACGCGGAAAGGATTGGAATCAAAGGCGTCAAACGGCGTCTTGAAACTCATGAATCCGATCCAGAGAATCGGGAAGGCCGCGACGAAGCACCAGAACCCCAGGAATCCGTTTGACAGGATCTTGAGGCTGATCGGCTGACGAAGGGCTGGATTAGACAAGCGTTGCCCCGCCACCTTGCTCGCGCCAGACGCGACGAAGCGGTGGACCGAGCAGAACCGCAATTCCGATCATCGTCAGGATCGCACTTGCGGACGCCCGGCTGATCGCGCGCGCTCCCGTTCCGTCTTGCAGCAGGAATTCGTATGTGAGCCACTGAAGCGAAATGACATGGGCGGACGACGAGAAGCCGACAATTTCCTCGAAGACCCTGTAGGCGTCCATCAGGTGGATAAGTGTCAGGAAGATGACGAGTGGCATCAGGTGCGGTATGATCACATACCGCAGCCGTTGCCAGCGTGTTGCCCCGTCAATGATTGCCGCCTCGACCGCATCGTTGTTGACGGTCTGCAAACCCGCATAAAAAACCACGAAGGCAAACGGCGCCACGTGCCAGACCCGGTAGATGTACATCATCAGTTCGATCGTCCACGCCTGGGCAAACATGGCGATGTCCTTCTGGAGCCACCATTCCAGCCCCGCAGTCAGAATCCCGTCGCCGATGAAGAGCCATCGGATCGACAGGGCGCCAATCACGGGCGTGATTATGAAAGGCAGCAAGGACACGAAAATCACGGGCCCCTTGATTCTCTGCAGGGTGTTGTTCACCGCAAGCGCGATCAGAAGCCCGGTTCCGAGCACCAGCGGCAAGGTCAAAATGGTGAAGACAAGCGTGAACCGCAGCGCCGACCAGAACCTGATGTTCATGATTTCGTGCCAGCTTCCAGCCCTCAGCGCTGCCCGCAGCTTCTCGGGCTCCAGCACGTTCCGATAGCTCTGGAACCCGACGAACGTGGTCTCGGTCAGGATCTTCCCGGATTCGTCCAGGATCGGGCGGGTTTTCAGGTCCGTCGTGCAAACGGAACCGAGAAGACCGGGTGTGCAGGTTTCGACCTCAACCCTTTCGTATACCGGCTGTGTGACGTGGAAACTCTGCCAAAGCACGGACAGAAGCGGAGCTGCAATGAAAAGAACCATCATGAAGACCGATGGTCCGACGAACAACAAGAACGTCTTTCTTTTCATTTGCCTCGCCCTGAAAGCGTGCGCGGGCGCCCCGGATCAGGCAGGGCGCCCGTCTCGGTGAGAACACGGCCCCGTTACAACAGGCCCTTTTCCTTGGCATCAGAGATATAGGCTGCCTCGATGTCGGCGAGGGTTGTCGCCGCATCCTTGTCGCCGGTCATGAAGGCGGCGAGTCCGCTGCCGAGTGCGCCATGCATCGACCCGATGTACTTGTTCATCGGATAGGCAACCGCGTCGCCTCCTGCCGTCGCAAAGGCGCCCTTCGCTGCATCACCAGGAACGAAACCAGGCGCGAGCCAGATGGCGTCGTCGTTGTTTACCTTGATGATCTCCTCGGTCATCGACGCGACGATCAGTTTGAAGGCGGCCTCTGCCTCTTCATCACCGATGTTCTTCGCGACAGCCCAGCCGTCCCACCAGATCGTGGAAGCAATCCGCTCGGCACCGCGCAGGCCCGCAGCCATCACGACCTTGCCTGATACCGACGACTCAGCGGGATCGTTGACTGCGCCCGCACGGCTCGCCCACAGGTTTGCCATCGCGATCTTGCCCTGCTGCATCTGCTTGGTGACGAATGTCGTGTCGGATACCAGGTACTCCGGGTCCATCAGCGTCGCGAGCTTTGCCATTCGCTCCAATACGGCAAGACCCTTGTCGTTGTTGATCGACGGTGTCCAGTCGGCATTGAAAAACGCGCCGCCCTCGCCGAGGTAGTGGTTGACGAAGACGAACGCGAGATTCCAGCCGTCCTTGGTATAATGGCCGATCGGATAGTCGACCACGCCGGCAGCCTGTATCTGTTCCGCCGCGGCAATGTACTCATCCCAGGTGGTAGGAACAGCGATCCCGAGATCGCTCAGGATGTCCTCGCGGTACATCAGGTGCTGGGTATTCGCAAAGGCGGCAATCGCCATGATCTTGCCGTCGATCTTGATGAACTGGTTCTCGTTCAGGGCGCCGCCGTGCGCCGCGATCAGATCATCGAGCGGGCGAAGAAGGTCCGCGTCGATCATCGGAACGGATGTCGAGTTCGTCAGCGACGTCATCGAATAGAGCGATGGATTGGCCGAAAACGCATCGACGATCTTCAAACGATGGTCCTTGTCCAATTCACTCTCGACATTTCCGCATGCCTGCATCGCGGCCGTCATGATCTCATAGGCCGGGAAGGCGTTCGAGATGGTCTTGACGGGAACGTCGTTGTGGCAATGCGCCGCCGCGAAATTCGCGGTGACAGACAGAGCACCCGCCAACAAAATGGTTTTCACTTGCATATTGGACCTCCCTTTGTCCGAATTGTGCCCGTTGGGCATCACGTGAGCATCGAGATCACATCGTCCGTTGTCCGGACATCTCCGAAGCTCTGGTAAAATGACGTCAATCCCGCAAGGTGGTCATCGTCGTAACGGGCCGCATTGGCGTCCTCGACCATCACCACCTTGTAGTCCAGCATCATCGCATCCCTCGCCGTGCTTTCACTGCACATGTTCGTTGCCGTTCCTGCCACGACCAGGTTTTCGACTCCCAGGCCCTGCAGGATGCCATGCAGGTCGGATGCACCGATTATGAAAGGCGAAAACCGTTTCTTCGTAACGATCCGATCCTCGTCCTGCACATCGAGATCAGGATAGAGTTCATAACCGGCATTGCCGGGGGACAGCTTGGTCAGATGGTTCTGCGCCTTGGCACTCGTGAAGAAATAGTCGTGGTAGAGTTGCCACTGGCTGGGTGCGCCTTCTTCTTCGGCGCAGCGCATGATCACCCAGATCACCGGCGCGCCCCTTTCGCGGCAGACCGCCGCAATCCGGTTGATATTGGGCACGATGGAAATCGCCGTATCGACCTCGGCAACGTAGAAATTCTGCATGTCGATGACCAGGAACGCGGTCTTTGCCGCCTCGAATTCATCGAAGACTTCCAGCTTGCCACGCTTGGCCATGATCCGCTCGATCACGTAGTCCGGTATCTTCACGTTGTGCGGCATCTTCTCCCCCGTCTCACGAAATCGCTGCCCACTATGATCCCACTAACGTTGCAAATCAACAACTTTCGCATCATCCGCGCCGCCAACGCATGTCACTGAGGATCTCCCGTGCCGCATTGTGACCGGGGACGGCCGAAACGGCCCCGCCAGGATGGGTCGAGGCTCCGCACTGGTAAAGCCCCCGGACAGGCGACCGGTAGTCCGCATATCCCGGCACCGGCCGCATGAAGAATATCTGGTCCAGGGTCAACTCCCCGTGCTGGCTGTTCCCGCCCGGCAGGTTGATGTCCGCCTCGATATCCCTTGGTGTAATCAGGCGATAATCGATGACGCTGTCGGAAAATCCCGGCGCAAACCGGTCCATGACGGAAAACGCGTTCTTGACCAGTTGCGGTCCTTCGCGATCCCAATCGGAGTTGCGCAGTTCGCAGGGTGTCACACCGCCCTGAAAAACAACCACGTGCTTGTCTTCTGGCGCCAGGGTCGGATCGGCGTAGCTTGGCACGTTCGGGCTGAGGAAAGGCTCGGCGGAGTACCATCCGAATTTCGCATCGTGGAATGCCCGCTCAAGAAACTCCGGCGTCGGGCAGATGTGCGCGTAGGCCGGGTACTCAACGCCGGTCTTGTCTTTCGAGAATCCCCTGTACTGCGGCAAACGGTCGACGGCGCAAAGCAACTTGAAGCTCATGCCGCGCGATCGAAAGCCCTTGATGTCATCCACGAAATCTTCCGGCAGGTGCCTGGAATCGACCATGTCGAGAAAAGTCCGCTTGGCATTCGCGTTGGAAACGATTCGCGATGCCATCAACTCCTCTCCCGATCTCAGGCGCACGCCCTTTGCGCGGCCGTCCTGGACAAGAATATCATCCACCCACGCGTCACAGCGCACTTCCATGCCATGCGCCTCGCCGCTCGCCTTCAGCGCGTCGGCGATCGCGCCCATGCCGCCCTTGCAGAAGCTCATTCCGGTTTGCCCGATCAGATGCGTGACCAGGTAAAAGGCGGTGCCGGGACTGTAGGGTCCAACGTTGCCGCCGATCGTCGCCCAAAACATGAACTTGGCCTTGACCAGGTCGTTTTCAAACCACTGTCCCACGTAGTCATGCGCGCTCATCGAGAGCGCGTGCAGCAGGTTGTAGGTTTCCTTCTCCGCGTTTCGATAGCGCCATGCAAATCGCGCCGCCCTCCAGAGGCCAACCGGATCTTTCCGGAACGGATTGACGGGAGTTTCCAATTGCAGCTTTCGCAGGATTTCGATGGTCGACTGCAGGCGTTCAAAGAACTTCGGATAGTTGTCGGCATCCGACTGCGAAAATCGCGCGATCTGTTCACGCGTCTTGTCCGGGTCCTTGGAGAAGATGATCCCGTCATCCTCGGTCGGGTTGAAGACATTGGGCTGCGGATAATACTCCAGCCCGAATTTTTTCAGTTCGAGTTCCTCAATCACTTTCGGGTGCAGATGCCCCATGATGAAAGAATAGGTCGAGGCACGGAATCCGGGTAAAAACTCCTCCGTGACGCTGGCCCCGCCCACGTAGGGTTTTTGTTCCAGCACCAGGACCTTTTTCCCCGCCCGCGCCAGAAAGGCCCCGCAAGCCAGACCGTTGTGGCCGCCGCCTATGATGATGGCGTCATGGCTCATTCGCCCTTGAACTCCGGTTTACGCTTTCCGAAAAAGGCTTCGAGCCCTTCCTTGCGGTCTTCCGAGAACATCAAGAGCGCGGACAAGTCTCCGCTTTCGGTCAGCGCCTGGTCAAAGGTCTGGTGTCCCGCACGGTTGATCGCCTGCTTGATCGCCATCACCGCCAGCGGTGCGGACGCGGCGATTTCGCCGGCGATTTCAACCGCCTTCGAAACCGCACAACCCGAAGGCGTCACGTGGTTAAGCAACCCGAGCGCCAGGGCTTCGTCCGCACCGATCCGGCGTCCCGTGAAAGCAAGCTCCCGGGCCTTGCGTTCGCCTACGGCATGCGCAAGTGACCAGGCTCCTCCAAGGATGGGAAAAAGCCCGAGCCTCGCCTCGGTCATCCCCAGCTTCGCGGTCTCCGATCCGATGATGAAATCGCAGCGTAGCGCGATCTCCAGTCCGCCACCGACGGCGTAACCCTCGACCGCCGCGATGACCGGCTTGGTGTAGCGTGCAAGAAACCGCATGAATTCATGCCAGACGGACTGGTTGTGGCGATGTCGGTACTTGTCGAAAACGGCCATGTCGGATGACACGGTTCCCTTCATGTCCCCACCGGCACAAAAGGCGATCTTGTCGCCGGTCAGGACGACGGCTGCAATGGACCTGTCAAGTTCCCACCTCTCCATCGCCGCCCGCGTCTCCGAGAGCATGGTGTCGGTGAGCGCATTCCGTGCCTCGGGCCGCGCGAACCGGATCACCCCGGCGGCGCCGTCGACAAAGCTCTGGGTTTCAGCCATGGCCGTCACCGTGCAGGATCACCGGCTTGCCGCCGACCGCATAGTCGCCGTCCTTGACCTCATTGACAAAAACCCGAACCTGCCGTGGCTCGGCCCCCAGCACATCGACGACTGCATCGGTCAAACGCGCCATCAACGCGCGCTTCACTTCCGGCTCTCGCCCCTCGATGATGGTAATGCTTACGATCGCCATGTTCGTCCCCTAGTGAATCACGCCGCCGCCATCGACCCCGAGCGACTGGCCGCTTACGAAACCCGCGTGATCGCTGAGGAAGAACGCACAAGGCCCCACAAGGTCCTCCGGTTGCTGATCGCGCGAAATGGACCGCGCCGCCGCGATTGCCGGCGCCCTGTCGGCAATCCCGTCACGCGCCAGTACGCCTTCGCTCATCGTCAAACCGGGCGCCACGGTGTTCACGCGGATGTTTTTCGGCCCCAGTTCCCGAATCAGGGACCGGGTCATGGCGAGAACAGCCCCTTTCGAAGCGTCGTAGTGCAGCATGCCCGGGTATCCGTGAAAAATCCGGTTTGTCGAAATCATGACGATAGACCCGCCTCCTGCGCGCTCCATCGCGGGAACGGCAGCACGCGTACAAAGCCAGGGGCCCTTGACATTGACCTCCATGACCCGGTCCCAGAGATCCGGTTCGATCTCGTCGTGCATCGCGATTGGAAGGATCCCAAAAAGGGCAGCATTATTGACCAGACCGTCCAGGCCGCCGAACGACTCCTCGGCCCGTGCAACCATCGCTCCACAGTCATCCGGACGGGTTACGTCAACCCGTGCGGCCTTCGCCTCCTCACCGGAAGCCCTGATGTTCGCCGCCGCCGGTTCGGGGTCGTCGATGTCGGCCAACACGACCCTGGCTCCCATCGCAGCGAATCCCCCGGCCAGGACCGCGCCGATTCCCTGGGCCGCGCCGGTCACGATAATCCGCTTGCCGTCGAGCATCCTATCCATGCGAAATCACGGTCGTCTTGGTTTCCGTGTAATTCATCCAGGAATGCACTCCGCCTTCACGGCCAACGCCCGAGGACTTGTAGCCTCCGAACGGTGCATTGAGCTCTCGCTGAAAGATCGAGTTCACCATCATGGTACCGGTCCGAACCTCCTTTGAGACGCGCATCGCCCGGCCGATATCCCTGGTCCAGACATATCCGGCCAATCCGTGATCACTGTCGTTCGCCAACGCGATCGCTTCAGCCTCGTTCGAAAATGTCCGAAACGCGGCAACCGGACCGAAGACCTCTTCTCTCCAAAGCGGACAGTCGCTCGATGCAACCTCGATAGCGCCCGGCGTTATGAAGAAACCATCTCCGAAACAGTCTCCACCGAACAGGGTCCGGCCGTTGTCAGGATTGTAGTATGACGCGACCCGGTCCCGGTGTTGGCCGGATATCATCGGCCCGACGAGAACGCCGTCCTCGCGCGGGTTCCCGACATTCAATCCGCGGGCGGCCCTGGAAAACGCTGCTCGGAATTCGTCGGAGATTCCCTCGTGTACGAGGACGCGCGTGCCGTTGAGGCAGGCCTCGCCGTTGTTGCCGTACGCCGACATGACCGCACCGCGAACTGCAGCCTGCATGTCTGCATCGTCGAAGACGATGGTGGCGGACTTTCCGCCAAGCTCGGTCACGCACGGCAGGTGCCGGCGCGCGGCGGCTTCCGCAACGGCGGCACCGCCAGCATGCCCGCCGGTAAAGGAAAGCATGTCAATGCCGTTTGCTTCCGTCAGCGCCGCGCCCGTCGTGGCGCCACGCCCGTTGACGACGTTCAGCGCTCCCCCGGGTAATCCGGCACCCTGAATTAGTTCCGCCAACCGCCGGGTAACCAGCGGCGCCAGTTCCGAAGGCTTCCAAACGACCGAATTCCCTGCCGCCAGTGCGGGCGCCAGTTTTACGGTCGATAGCGCGACCGGCACGTTCCATGGAGTGAACATCGCGCAAACCCCGATCGGCTCCTGCTCCACGATGACCGTGGACCGGGGTGTCTGCGCGTGGACCTGCCCGGTGACCGTCGTCAGGAAATCGGCAAAATAGTCAAACCAGGCCGCGCCTATTTTCAGCTGACCGCGCACAGCCATTGGGACGATTCCGACGTCCGCGATTTGCAGTTCGGTAATCTCGTCCGCGGCTCCGCGTATGGCCGATGCCGCCCGCCTGAGCACCGATTGCCTCTCGGGGATCGTCGCCCGTGACCAGTTGCCGGCATCGAAGGCGCGTCTGGCGGCATCGACAGCCTCGCGAACCTGGATCGCGCCCGACTCGCGGAATGCCGCGATCGGTTTGCCGGTCGAAGGATCGATGTCCTCGATCAACGGCCCGTCGCCTTCGACGTCCCGTCCGTCGATCAGGTTCAGGATCTCTTTCATTCAGTCTTGTCCGCGATGACCATGTCGACGCCGAAGGCGCCTTCCTGCGCCACGATCAAGGGGTTGATTTCCAGCGACGGCAACCCAGGTGCAGCGGACGCAAGGCTCTTGACTGCATCCAGGAGCGCGCCCCGGTCCAACGCGGGCGCACCGCGCCAGCCGTCCAACATCCTGGACATCCTGACGGAGCCAAGCATCGATTCCGCATCCCCGTCCGAAATCGGTGACTTGAGATAACCCAGGTCGTCGAAGAACTCGCACATCGTGCCTCCGGATCCCAACAGGACCAGTGGCCCAAAATGCGGGTCCCGCCGAACGCCGAGCAAGAACTCGGCTCCGTGCACCATCGCTTGGGCGATGATGGACAGCCCGGGAAACCGCGACCCGTGATCCGCAATCTTGGCCGACAAGTCATCGAAGGCACGGCGGACTTCCCCTTTCGACCCGAGCCGGAGTCGGACCCCATCCAACTCCGTTCGGTGCCTCAAACCAGGCGCGGTCAGCTTGAGCACGATTTCCGAATGTTCGTCCAATGCATCCAGCGCATCGGCCTCATCCGAAACCGGGTGGTTGTCGATCATGGCGACGCCGGCATCGGCCAGCGCCTCCGCGACGTCGGTGGCAGCCGGGGCTGGCGCTTCCGGCCACTGATGCGCCTTAGCGAATGCCCTGCCGGCACCGACAAGTTTCGCTACAGACCGGGTCGCAACCGTCGGGTCGTCGAAAATCGCGAGGCCCGCCCTGACCAGCTCTCGCCGGTCGTCTCCATGGAAATTCCCTGCGATGGCGATCAGCTGGTCAGGGTTGCCGCTCGGCAAATCCATGAGTCGGGGCAGGATTCCCGTGCGCGTGCGCGGGACAAGCGGAACGTGGCTGATGTACCCGAGCATGGTCGGTTGCCCGCGCTCCGTTCCCCATTTCAGGTGGCCGCCGGTAATCGCCATGTTGCTCATCGACGGGGCCGAGATGTCGATCGGATTGCGGTCGTTGACGAAGGAATTGGCCTCTTTCAATTCCCCGATCTCACGGTGCGAATACTCGGGCAATTCCAGGCCGCCTGTGGCGGCGGCATCCGAAATCATGACCGC
The DNA here is from genome assembly GCA_963664045.2 of Paracoccaceae bacterium. Taxonomy (GTDB): domain Bacteria; phylum Pseudomonadota; class Alphaproteobacteria; order Rhodobacterales; family Rhodobacteraceae; genus JAPPHA01. The sequence continues at coordinate 158,544 of CAXXGT010000017.1, forward strand.
CCCGCCGCCCGATACCGACACTGCGGCGACATGGTTCGACGCCGGCATCACCCCTGCATTGCATGCCGCCGCAAGATCGATCAGTTCACTGATCGATCTTGCCCGCAACACGCCGTACTGGGATAGGAGATCGCCGACGACGCGGTCCTCCACATACATTGCCGCCGTGTGTCCGGCGGCCGCGATGCCCCCGAGCGGAGTCGTTCCCACCTTCAGGGTCACCACGGGCTTGCGTGCGGTCCGCGCCAGTTCCAGTGCCTGCAACAGCTTCAGGCCCCGGCTGGCGTCTTCCATGTAGACGGCAATGGTCTTCGTGGCATCGTCGGTTGCGAAATACGCGATTGCATCCGCAACATCGATATCCGCCTGGTTTCCGGTTGAAATCCAGTTCGCGATTCCAAGTCCCCGGTCGCGCAACTGGGCGAACATCTGAATGCCAACCGCACCGGACTGGCTTGCAACGGAAAGTGTTCCAATGTCAGGCCAGCCGTTACCATCGTGGTGTTCGGGGGCCGAAGAAAAACTCGCGACAAATCCGGATGCCAATGACATGACGCCCATGCAATTGGGACCGATCATCCGCATATCGAAGGACCTGGCGATGTCCAGGAGCTCCTGCTGGCGTGCGGCGCCATCCGCGCCGGCCTCGGCAAACTGAGCGCCATAGACGATGGCGACCCTCGCGCCTTTCTCTCCCGCCGCGACGAGGTTTTCCCTGACCTGCGGTGCGGGCACCGCGATGACAGCGACATCCGGGGCCTCCGGCAATTCGCCGACCGTCCGAAAGGCCTTCACACCCTGGACCACGTCGTTCCTGGCATTCACCGGGTAGAGCCGGCCTCGATACCCCCGCTCCAGGCAGAACTTCAGCGCCCGCCCGCCGAATTTCATCGGATCGGTGGATGCGCCGATGATCGCGGCACTGGACGGCGCAAAACACATCGCGAGTTTCGCGGCTTCGGAGCGGTCCAGTTCGATCATGCGTGTTTTCTCGTAACCGAAAATGCCTCGTTCACGAACCAGAGCCCGCCGTTCTCCCGAAGCACCTGTTCGGTGATTTCAAGATACCGGCGACCTTCACGTATGGCGTCCTGGACCAGCTCTTCGCGCACCTGCGCAAAATAGACCGCGTTGTTGAAGGCGGCCGACAGCGACTGCGTTCCGAGGTTATGGCCCTCCAGAACGGGAAGGGTGTGCATGTCGAAGCGAAAAAGAGCCCGGGTGTCCGTCAATCCTGAAACGGTAAACCCTTCTCCTGCCAACTTCTTGCGCAAGTCACGGATGACATCGTACCGGCTGATGACCGGGAGTGCCTGCTCGGGCCAAATGCGCCCGACAAGTTCATGCGCGGGATCGCGCGGGTAGCCCTGAATGACGGTCATGCGCCCACCAGCTGCCAGGCGGTCGAAAACCGGCCTGAGCACGTGAACCAGGCGAAACGTCATCGTGTGGCTGTGCAGGTAGGGATGGTTCAGGAGTGCGTAGTTGTAGCGAAGCTCCGGGTCGCCGGGAGTTGGCAGAATGGACCGTAATCCGTTTTCCTGGTCCGACCGGTAAATCGTCACGACCGACGGCACCGCATAGACCGGTTGTGCGTTTTCCCCCTGGTGGACCAGCCATTCCCTGGCCAGTTCCCCGTATAGTCCTGCAACCTGGCCTTGAAAGTCATAGGAACGCAGGCCTTCCAGGGCCAGGTTGCGCCAGACCACGTTCTCCGGATTGTCCCCTGACCGCTTTGTCAGATCGACTGCCTCGCGAAGGTACATGTTCGTCATCACGAAGACGGAGAGTGGATGTTCGGCGATCCGGTCGACAAGCCGCCCCATCGTGTTCCGCAGGTCTTCGAGCCCCCGTCCTTTCATAACCACCAATACCGGCACGTCCGGATGAAGCGCGTGCAAGGCACGCAATGTCCGGGTCAGGATGATCCCGTTGTCCATTGGCGTGTAGAGAAGGCGAAACCCGTCCGGTCCCGGAGTCAGGTCCGCGAGTTCTGCTGCGACACGGTCAGCCACGACCCAGCTTTCGTTGGTCGTGTTGGCGAAAATGTGGAACCGCTGCCGCTGTTCGTGGAACGCGAAACTCCCCGGCGTCCGAACCGAGCTTTCGCTGGAGATGAGCTCCGCCATCTTCGTGGCGTTTGAGTCCGACTTCTTTCGTTTCGGGCGCCCACGCAGCGCGACTTCGCCGCGTTCGGCCCGTTCCATGAAATCATGCACGCGGCGTGCCGTTTCTTCCTCGATCCAGCTGCCGCTGGAAATCCGGCTGACCAGCTTTCCATCGTTGACCGCATGTCGCCCGAACGTGCTTTCCGCAATCCCGTGCCGGGCGCAGAAATCCCTGACTTCCTCGACGAGTGCCGTGATATCTTCGTTAAGCGCAGCCAATCCTAGTCGCCGATCAGAAAGATTCCCTCGATTTCGACAGGCTGGCGGTCGACAAGGGTTTCGACTCCTACAGAAGAACGGGCGTGACATCCGATCTCGGGCCCAAAGACCTCGTAGAACAGATCGCTCGCCCCGTTCAACACGGCATTCGGCTTTTCGAAATCCGGGTGCGAATTGATCATTCCAACGATCTTCACAACCTTCCGGACCCGGTCGAGATCGCCGACATGATGCTTGATTGTCGCGATCATCTTGACTGCCACCGCCCGCGCGGTTGCGTACGCCTCGTCCGCGGTAATGTCGACATCGACCTTTCCCCGGCGCTTCACGCTCTCATCTTCCAGCAGTGCGGCACCGTGACCCGAAACGTAGAGCATCGCGCCGACTTGCACGGCCGGTGTACGATTCGGGCTTGGCAAGACCAGTGGTTCCGGCAAGACAATGCCCAGTTCAGAAAGTTTCGCGTCGATCCGGCCCATTTTTCCCCGGCACCAGTTTTGACTTGCACTCTGCCCATTTTCTGCCCACTAGTAAAGACGAAAAAGACCAAGTGGAATCAACTATGACGATAGCGACGCTCCAGGAAAAGATCGATGCCGCAGGCGACCCGCTGACGATGCTCAGAAATGCTCCCGCGGGTCCCTACCAGTTTCCGATCAAGGCCGAATTCACCAACTGGCGCGACGAGCAGGAGGCCTGGCGCCATGGCGCGGTGCTTTTCGACCAGTCCTTCCACATGACCGATCTCCTGATCAAGGGACCGGATACAAGGGCCCTGTGCGAATTCCTCGCCGTCAACTCCATGGCCAACTGGCGCCGCGACATTGCCAAGCAGTTCGTCCATTGCACCGAAGACGGATACATCGTCGGCGACGCGATCATTTTCATCCTCGATGAGGAAATGGCGAACATCGTCAACAAGCCGATGAATGCCAATTGGGTCATGTACCATGGCGAAAGGCACGGCTTCGACGTGGAATTCGATCTGGATAGCCGGGCGCTCGACAATACCGGCCGGCGCAAGAGCTATCGGTTCGAGGTGCAGGGGCCAAACGCCTGGAGCATCCTTGAGAAGCTCAATGGCGGACCGATCGAGGGCTTCAGGTTCTTCGGCATGGGAGAGATCAACATAGCGGGCCACAGGGTTCGCGCACTTCGCCACGGCATGGCCGGCGCCGCCGGGCTGGAGCTTTTCGGGCCTTTTGACGATTACGACCTGATCCGGGATGCGATTCTCGAAGCCGGGGAGCCGGAAGCACTGTGCGCGGCGGGATCCAGGACCTATTCGACCGTCGCCCATGAAAGCGGCTGGTTCCCGTCACCGCTGCCGGCGATCTATACGGGCGAAGCCCTTGCCGATTACCGCTCGTGGCTCTCGGCGGACAGCCTCGAAGCCAACCTGTCCCTCGGCGGCTCCTTCATCGGCGCGACGGTCGACGACTACTACCTCACGCCATACGACATCGGCTATGGCCATGTCGTGAAATTCGACCATGATTTCATCGGTCGCGACGCTCTGGAGAAGAAGGCTGCCGAACCGCACCGGCACAAGCGCACGCTCCGCTGGTCGAAGGACGACGTTGTGAAGATCTTCGCCTCCCAACTTGGCGAAGGCGAACGGTACAAGTTCATGGACATGCCGGCGTCCCATTACGCGACCTGTCCTTACGACGACGTGCGGTTGAACGGGCGAACAGTGGGGATCTCTCACTACCCGGTCTATACCACGAATGTCCGCAGCTGGATTTCCCTAGCGCTGCTGGATGAAAAAGCAGCGGAGCCGGGAACCGAAATGAGCCTGACATGGGGCGAACCCGGCGGCGGAACGATGAAGCCGACCGTGGAGCGCCATGTCCAGACCGAAGTGGCCTGCACCGTCGAGCCCTGTCCGATCTCCGTCACCGCTCGCGAGACCTACAAGAAATAAGCGCATGGCGGGCGCCTACGACCTTCCTCCGGACACGCCCGGTTTTGCCGAGGCGCAGGCGGAAATGGCGGAACGCTCCAAGGCCGCCGCCGCGCTGCCCGGCGCGATGTTCGACATCGCCTTCGGATCCCATCCCCGCCAGCGCCTCGACATCTTTCCCGCCAGCAACGATGCGCCCGCGCTCGTGTTCCTCCGCGGCGGATACTGGAAGCTCGGAGAGAAGGAAGACCGGTGGTTTCCGGCCATCGAATGGCAGCCGCGCGGCGTGACCTGGATCGTGCCGAACTACCGCCTGGCGCCCGAATTTACCCTGCCGGAGATCGTGGATGACGCTCGAGCCGTGCTCGAATGGGTCGTGGCGAACGGCGCCGAATTCGGCATCGACGCAAACCGGATCCACCTCGTCGGAAACTCCGCCGGGGCGCATCTTGCTGCCATGATCGCGACCGGGTCCGCCAAGGGTAACATTCGCTCGCTCACGCTGATCTCCGGGCTCTACGACCTGGTCCCACTGCTTGACGAGGATCCCAACACTTGGCTCAAAATGGACCCGGATACCGCCCGCTCGATGAGCCCGTGCCTTCATCTTCTTGCCCCGGACCTTCCGGTCTCGGTCTGCTGTGGCGGGGCCGAGACGCCGGCCTTTGTCCGACAGTCCCGGGACTTTGCGGAAGTGCTTCGAAGGAACGGAAACCCGGTGGATTATTTCGAAAGCCCCGGCAAGAACCACATGGCCATCATTGGCGAGTGCGGCACCACCGGCACGCCGGTTTTCGAGGCGCTGTGGCGCCACCTACTTCAGGACCCTGGCCAGGTGCGGTTGAATCGTTGAAGCCGTTGCCAATTCTTGAAGTTCAATATTTTCAAGCAAACGCAACCTGATTCCAAAATTCCCGGATCATGTCGCACGGATTGATCGCATCTGTCATGACGTCTACCTGTATTCGATCTTCAAGTGCGACGAAACGCTTCGTGAAGGACGGCAGGGCAAGTTTGAAATGATCCATGACGCCACCTGTAAAAATGCAGGACGCCGCTACACGGGAAAAACGACTTTTGAATGTTCCCTTGTGATGAGAGCGGTACAAGTTCAACGCAGATTCAACAGGGTGTCTGGCACCGGTCTCGCCGACGTGATTGGCAACGAAATTGAATTGCCGGAATCCTCATTCCAGTCGGAGTACGCGGGCGAGCGAGTCCACCAGTCTGATGAGCCTCCAGTCTGATGAGCCTCCAGTCTGATGAGCCTCGCCAAGGCCTGATCAAAATTCCACCAGCGGCCTGGTGCCGATCTTTCCTCCGCCTAGTCGTTATAGGCGTATACAGGTTTCCAGTCTTGACCCCAGGCATCGCGCCAAAACTCGTTTCGCTCACTGTGTTGTATTGGTGCTCCGCCATTCCACAAGTCAGCTGCAGGGCGCGTGTGCGAGGCAAAAAACTCTCTCAGCAATTTGTCAAGTTCGTCGCGGACCTTTGCAAAGGCCGGGTCATCGGCCAGATTGTCTTGCTCGCCCGGGTCCAGTTCGACATCGTACAACTCATCCCCGATCGGATGATTGGAAGCGTCGCTGAATCGCTTGAAATAGACCCATCTGCGCGTTCGAACGACGCGCGTTTCTTCTTGTTCCGAGAATACGGCATCTTTTCCCGGGTTGGCACAATTTCCATCCAGCAGCGGTCTCAAAGACCGGCTTGAAACTGTCATTCCAACTTGTTCGTCGGGTAGGTCCGCATAGTCCAGAATGGTTGAATAGATGTCCATGTTGGAAACCATTGCCTTGGATCGCCGACCCGGTATCACGCTCGGTGCGTGCATCATCATCAATGGCACAGAATGCGCCGCACGGTGCAGGTTTGACGGGAACGTGGCTGCCCCGTGGCCCCAGAACCCATGGTGGCCTACTGATAGTCCGTGATCCGACGTGAATATCAGGATGGTGTCCTCGGATTTTCCCAATCGATCCAGAGCTTTCATGATTTGGCCAACACCGTCATCCACCATGGATATTTGCGCATAGTAATTCCGCAACGTCGGCAAGTCGTTCGGTGCCCGCAAGGTCAAGGAGTAATCCAACCCTCCACCAGAATACCGGTGCCTGAGCAAGAAGGCATCGACAGATCCCTTGCTCAATCCCTCCCGTGGAATCGACGACATTGGGCAGTCATCATAGAGTCCCGAATACCGGCATCGGTCTTTTTCCCGTGTGGCGGGCCAATGACCGTATGGGGCCGGATAGGGTAGATAGAGGAAGAAAGGCTGACCAGCGTCCGCCTGTTCCTCCATGAAGGCGATACCTTTCTCCGTGAAGAAATCCACCGTGTGGCCTTCGTGATCATACGTCTCGCCGTTTTCAGTAATGCGATTGCGATAAAAACTCCGTACGTGGCCATCCGCCATGGTGCACCAATAGTCGAAACCAGCCATTGCGCTCGTCGGATCCCCAAGATGGTATTTGCCAGACAGGGCGGTCTTGTAGCCTGCAGCCTGCAGCGTGCCCGGCAAGGTGCGAAGCCCATCGAGCACGTGCCAGTTTTCCGGCCATTCGTTCATGTTTCGATCATCGATCCAGCTATGCACCCCATGCTGTGAAGGAAGCAGTCCTGTCATCACCGAGGCACGGCAGGGCGAACAAAACGCGTTCGGACAAAAGGCGTTGTCGAATACAATTCCCTGATCCGCCATGCGATCGAGGTTCGGCGTATGAATTTCGGTGTTGCCATAACATGACAGCGTCTCCGCCTGTTGGTTGTCTGTTAGGATCAGTACGATGTTGGGCTGCGTCTCTGCGTACATTCTTCGGCACCCTACAGCGGGTTCACATGTTTTTTCATTCGATCCAACCGTGCCCGAATGAGGACGAAAACAATCAATCCAAGACCGGCGCCAATGAAGGCTACCGCAGCCGGATAGTTCAAAAGCCGCATCGGATCTCCGCGGGTCAGGATCATTGCCTGCGTCAACGGGAATTCCCAGATCCGGCCAAGGACGAAGGCAATAATGAAAATCACCACAGAAAAATTCAGGACGCGCAAAAGATACCCAAAAGCTCCAAATACACCCAGCAGCACCAGCCCCACTGGGCCGCCGCCGCTAACCCAGGCTCCAGCCATGCACAACAGGATCACGGTCGGGAAGATGTAGATGGCGCTTACCTTTGCGACCAGACCAAACAAGTTCAGTCCCAATCTCCCGATGATCAGATTACACAGATTGGCAATTGCCATGCATGTGAAAATGGAAAACACCAGCTGTCCTTCGTCGCGCATCAATGTCGGACCGGGAATGATACCGTGAATGATCAGGGCACCCATCAAGAACGCAGCAGCTACATTTCCGGGCACGCCGAGGGTCAGCAAGGGAATCAGGTTAGCGCCTGACACCGCACTGTTTGCGGCTTCAGTTGCCGCCACGCCTTCGATTGTGCCTTTTCCGAATTCTTCAGGTTTGTCCGAGGCGCGGCGGGCGGCCGAATAGCCAATTGTGGCAGCCAGCGCCGAGCCGATTCCAGGCACCGTTCCGATCGCTGTACCTATGACAGCTGAGCGGAACATCGTGCCTTTTACCGAAAGGTATTCGGCTAGGCTGAGCCTGGCGTTGTCACCTGTAGAGTGAGGAGCGACACTGCCCTTGGCCGACACCCGTCGTTCGGCGATTGCATGAACGATCTCTCCAAGGACGAGGACCCCCATGCCGACCGCTACCAACGGGATGCCGTCTTCCAGCTCTGGAAAGCCGAACGCAAGGCGTGGTGTAGCTTCTTCCGGCGCTTGCCCGACCGAAGCCAGGACAAATCCGAATGATGCTGCGACCAACCCGCGTAGTGGGTTGTCGCCAATCAACGCCGCCAATACGCAAATCGAAAAAAACACCACGGCTGACTGCTCAACCGGTCCCATCATCATGGCCAGGATCGACAATGGAGCTGCTGCAACAAATAACACGACATCCGAAAATGTATCGCCGGTCACCGAGCTGAGATGCGCCATCTTCAGCGCCTTGCCTGATTGACCCTTCTGCGCTAGCGGATAGCCATCCAGCGTTGTCACCATTGCGTCAGGCGTTCCCGGCGTGTTCATCAGGATTGCCGGCACGGCACCACCTACGGTCGAACCTTTCATGATCCCGACCAGAAAGCCGATGGCCGTGATCGGTTCGAGATAAAAGGTTGCGGGAACGGCTATGGCGATTGCCATAGGGCCATTCAGACCCGGGATCGCACCGACGAGTATTCCCAGGGTGACGCCAGCGGCGACGAGCAGAACGTTCCAGTAGGTGATCGCATCAACGATCCCTGCTGCAATGGCGTCCAAACCTACAGGCATGCCATTCTCACGGCAGAGGACGGCCCAGCAAAACCTCGAAGCCACCCCAGACCGCCAACGGGGCCACGACACAAATGGATGCTATCAGGATCCATCGCGTTTCCCCCATGAGCAGCAGTGTGACCAGGCAGATGGCCACTCCCGACACGAGGAACCCGGTAAACGGGGTCAGATACATCGCGCCGACCAGCAAGACCAACGCCGCGACAAACCGTGTCGCGATTGCGGTTGCGGTTGCGGTTGCAGAAGGCTTGGGATCTTTGGGTGCGGGAGAAATGAACCCGGCCACAATCAATCCAAGACCGGAAAGTGTCAGCAATCCGCAGGTGAAGTTCGGATAAAACCCTGAAGGCACAGATGCAAAAATTGCCGGCACGGTTTGTGCAGGGATTATCCAAATCATCATTGCAGCACCAAATAGGGCTGCGGCCATTCCTGTCACTACACTGCCGGCGTCTTTCATGATTCTGAACCGAAAGAAGACCGGCCGCCCCGCATTGGCGGGGCGACCCTTGAGTTTTATTTCAGGAAGCCGATGAGCGCTTCGTTGGCTCCACGGCCTCCAATGATTTCTTCCTTGAGGGTATCACCAGACGTGAAGACCATCTTCAGGCTCATCTTCTCGGTGATGAAATCCCGCAAACCATCGTTATCCATGGAGCTCTCGATCGCAGTTGCCCACGCATCCAACGCCTCCTGAGGTACACCGGCAGGCGCTGCCAGCAGCCATTTCACCCGGAACGTTGCGACACCTGCACCGGATTCTTCGACCGTCATCGCTTCTTCGCCAACGACCAATCGGTCCGCTTCCAGTGAAGCAAGAGCTTTCAAGTCGCCACTACGAACATGTGGCGCTTGCGGTCCTGCAGCCAATGTTGTTGTCAAATGACCGTTGAGGACATCGTTGACTCCGGCCCGCCCACTCTTGATTGGCAAAGGCGTGAATTCGACGCCGAAATGCTTGCCGATGGCACGGATGGCGGCATTTGCCCGGGGACTGAAAACGCCCACCTGGATTTCCGCTCCGCCCTTGGCGGCTTCGACTAGTTCCTCAAGAGAATCGTAGGGCGCATCGGCGGGCGCAACCCAACCGATTTGAGTGTTTGCAACGGCGCCCAGAAAATTGAAGTCATCAGGCCCGTACCCCACGTTCGGGTTCATTACCGGAGCAAAGGAAAAGGTTTCCGAGACCGCGAATCCGATTGTCATTCCGTCGGCAGGCGCGTCCTTCAACACTTTCGCCATTGCTGCACCGCCGCCTCCTGGTTTGTTGTCGACAACAACGTTCCAACCGAAAGTGTCCTCGAAGTGCTTGGCTACAGCGCGGGAAAGAACGTCTCCCCCGCCTCCGGGTGGGAACATCGTCATCATCGTAACGGTTCCGTCGGGTTTCCAATCTGCAAGTGCCGAGCCGGACGCTAGGGTTAGCGCCATCGCAGCGCCTGTTAGGATTTTCTTCAGCATTGGCATCCTCCTTGGGTTTACGTCATCGTTAGAGCTGAAACGGTTTGGTCAGTTGCACCTGACACTGCTTTTCTCGATAGATCCCTTGCGCGCGGAATTCGTCGGAATGCATGTAGCAATCGATAACCGCGCGGTCCGAGCCATCCTCGAAAGTGAACAAGCGGGAATGCGGCATGGCGTGCAGATGCACGAAATGCCGGGTCAGGGCCGATACGTTGACGAAAGTCACACCGCCATAGCGTTTTTCAATATGGCTCTTGCCGCCATGTAGATCGTCGGGGTTGGAGTGGGTGTGCCCTCCCAGCCAAAAGTCCACCTTGCCCGGGTTATTGTCTAGCCATGTCTCGAACGTTGCATCGCCGGGACGACCACCGACCCAGTAGAGATACGCCGCGGCGTGAGGAGTCCCATCCTCGTAATAGCCATGGTAATTCGTTTCCCAGCCACCATCATCAGATTTGGACATTCCTTCCCATTCACCTGTCGCGACAGTTGAGTCTTTCAGCAGGTAGTGGTGCGCCGTGACAATTATTCTGTCCTCGTGATTTGCTTCTACTTGATCGATCCACCAGTCGAATGTTTCACCAGTCACCACACCTCCGGGATTTCCGCCCAGTTCGCCCCTGCCTTTGTGTTGCGACATCTCGTTGACGTCGCTCATCATCAGGAATCGTATATTGCCGACGTCGAAGAAGTAGCGCTCGAAGGTGCCTACAGGCGGGTAGCGATATCGACCAAAGTCCACGCCGGACTGCCTTGTGTTCTCGCCCATGGGATCAATCCACTTGCGAAACCAGTACGCCTCGGGCTCGTTGGGCGCGTTTCGGTCATGGTTGCCACAAATGGTATAGATGTCTTCTCGGCGATGTCGCGTAAGCGATTCAAACTGGCGGACAACCTCTTCGCCTTCTTCGTCGGTTGGCAGCCCAAAAGCCGCCGAGAAGTCACCGACGTTTATGCCAATATCCCAATCAAAATCGCGCTCGATCTGGCAAATGGCCTCGGCAAGACTCTCGCGACCCTGCTTCTGGTCGGCAGAAACATGCGCGCATCCCGAAGCCCAGACTTGAAATCCTGAAGCCGGCACGGTGACCCCAAAAGTGAACCTTGGTTCTCTTTATTGCAGTCCCGGTGTACGGCGTCAATAAAAGAGAATCGCTATTCTCTTAATGCTTTTGGCCCCAGCCAAATTCTGGTTTAGTGCCTCGGCACGAAGGAGAGCACGTTGAACAAGTACAAAGACGGCTTTTCGGAAGAAATCCATGGAGTTTATGAGGCTCTTCAGGATCGCAGCCGAAGATCCCGCGATGCGTTCATCGAGTCCGGCATCGCGCTCCTGAACGAAATGCGCTTCGCCGAACTGAAGGTGACCGACCTGGCAAGCCATAGCGGTCGGTCGGTTGGCAGTTTCTACAAACGGTTTGAGGACAAGGAAGCCTTTTTTCGGGCACTGCAGGCATCAACGGTGGCCCGAGACCGCATGATCATCGACCGCAGGCTTGACCGCAATCGTCTCAATGATCTCGCACCTGGCGAGGTCATGAATGAACTGGTCGACACGCTGGCCGACATTTTTTCGAGTGAGGTGCGTGGTGTTCTCCGAGAGTCACTCCTGCGAATACTGGAACCTGAAGATGGCTGGGCACCCATGCGAAAATCCGGCCAAGACGTCCAGCAGCGCGTTGTCGACCGGTTGAAAGCCGCCTACCCGGGAAAAAGCCAAGAAGAAACCGAACGCAAGATCAGGTTTTGCTACCAAACAATTGTTGGCGTCTTGCAAAACGATCTTGTCAACGACTACCACGTGTTTTCCACGGCTGATCAATCGGTGCGTACTGCGCTGAAGGCAATAGTGTCAGACCACATGAAGAGCTCTTCAAGCTATTGAGGCAGCAACGTCTATCGGGTTTGACAGCGTTTGCGGATGACGAAAAACCATTGACTTGCTACGCGATGAATTCGGGCTCCTCGGGCTGAAGAAACTCCGGGGATGCTGGCGCTGACGCCCAGGGAAGAAAGACACGGGTTAAGCCAGGAAACCTGCTCAAGGAAGCTTTCAGGTTCTTTGATCGAAAACAACGGACGCGGCACCGACTTGCAATACCCGAAGCCCCGATTGCAGTTGATACTGATCTCAAGGGTGGTGGTTCCGGTCGCATCATCTTCCGCCTTGTCGATGTCACGAATTCGAACCTGCGTTGCCTCATCTGGTCGTTTGCCCGTGTTCGCCAAGAACAGGATTTTGTCGTGGAGTTACTCCGCGAAAACCTTTTGCGACCGGGTTGCGACGATTTGATACTCTCGGGTTGCCGGGCACGACTGCTTGTCATCTTCAGTTGCGGACCAGGTCACGTGTGAGATCTTTCGTGACAATCAGCAGGAGGGCGGGTGATCAGGCACATGGACGTTCCAACCATACCGGAGGGCCGTTTATGGCAACTGTCCGAGAGCGACTATTTCGTGCTGCATTGTGCTGCGCGAAGGTGGCTTGCAGCCCGGGTCGTTTTTAATCTGGAAAACGCGGTAGTCCAGAACCGTACCAAGTGGTTCTTCGGTCGCGAATGATGATCCTGGGCGTACTATCGGCTCCGTCCACCATCGGTCATCACATCGTACTCTTCAAACCTCGCTCGCAGCCTTTCTTGAAGATGAAGATCCATCAATTCGCCGTAACTGCCACACCAATCCCCAATGTGTCCGTGCCCGGTTTCCAGAGGCAATGGGTCTGCCTACCGCGCATCTTCCAGGATCATGCCACACGCCTTCTCCGCGATCATGTTCACCGCCGCGTTGATGTTGCCCGAGACGATCGAGGGCATGACCGATGCATCCACCCCCCTCAATCCCTCGGTTCCCCGCACCCGGCAGCGCGCGTCCAGGGGGCCGCCTTCACCCATCGCAACCGTGCCGCACGGGTGGAAAATCGTCGTAACGCGTTCCTTGATACCCTCAAGTAGCACCGCATCGCCTGCCCCCGCGAGACCAGGCCCCGGCCAGAGCTCCTCCTCGATCTGATCTGAAACCGGTGCGTTCCGGCAAATCTCCCGCGCTCTCGGCAATCCCACCACGATTGTGCGGCGATCACTCTCGGTCGAAATGTAGTTGGCCTGGATCGCGGGCGGATCCATCGGATCGGGTGACTTCAGCCGGATCTCGCCACGGGACTCCGGCCGGGTCAGACAGATTGAAATCGTGAAGCCCGGGAACTTGTGGAACCCCTTGCCCGGGTTGTCGCACGACCAGGGCAAGACATGGAACTGGATGTCCGCGCGATCGACCCCCGGCGCGCTCCTCAGAAAGGCAAAGACCGGGGCCGCTCCCATGGTGAGTGGCCCGCAGCACCGCAACGCGAATTGAATCCCCATCCAGATGCGCCCGCAGACCGAGCCAAGGCGCTGGTTCAGCGTCGGGTTCCGCACTGGTTAGGCATTGTGTATTTTCAGATGGTCCTGCAATTGCTTGCCGACCCCGGCAGCATTCGGAATCGGCGAAATCCCGAACTGCGTGATTTCCCCGGCCGGTCCAACGCCGGAGATCATGAGCAACTGCGGCGACCCGACCGCGCCCGCGGCAAGCAGCACCTCGCCTTTGCATGCGAACCGCCGGTTCTCCGAGTCGAGACGGGCTCGGACCCCGCTCGCCCGGCAACCCTCGAATTCGACACCGAGAACCCGTGCGTCCGTCAGCACCCGCAAATTCGCCCGCCGACGGATCGGGTCGAGGTATGCATGCGCGCCGCTGACCCGAAGGCCGTTCCAGGACGCGGTCTGGTAGCAACCTGCACCCTCCTGTGTCTCTGCGTTGCAGTCGGGGTTGAGCGGGAGACCGAATGCTTCCGCAGCCGCGACAAAATGATCGGTGATCTCGAATCGTACGCGGCTGTCCGATACACCGACCGGTCCGGCGTCTCCATGATGCCTGTTCGGACCGCGCTCCTGCCGTTCCGCGCGATTGAAATAGGGCAGGCAATCCGCGAACGACCACCCCGGCGCGATCTGCCCCCACGCATCGAAATCTTCCTGCTGCCCGCGCACATAGATAAGCCCGCTGATCGCCGAGGACCCGCCGAGGCCTCGTCCACGCGGCCAGTCGAGCCTCCGGCCACCCAGGTGCGGTTCCGGTTCAGTCCGAAAGCGCCGGTCGAAGCGGGGGTCGCCGATGGTCTTGAAGTATCCGACCGGAATCCTGATCCAGGGGTTCCGGTTGCGCCCGCCCGCTTCGATCAGCAGGACACGTGTCCCCGGATCCGCGCTCAGCCGGTTCGCCAGCACGCACCCCGCGGTGCCCGCACCGACGATGACATAGTCCCAGTCACCGTCAACCACGGTGGGTTTCACGTCAGATGTAGTGGGGCACCTCTTTCTGCGTCGGTCCCACCGAATAGCGCGGACGCGGGCGCGCGTCGCCCCACCTGTCCCTGTCGAGAGATTCAAGGTGCAACCTGTGCGACAGCTCCCGCCCCAGCACCCGGTCGGACAGCACGGCGGCGTCTCCGGTCGCTCCTGCCGTCCTCACAAGCAGGAACCCGCGCGGAAGCGCGTCCCCGGTGCCACCCGCAGCCTCTATCACGTCGGCAGGCAGGCCAAAGTCCTTGATCGGCGTGCCGTTGAGAGTCACGTCTCCGACGTGGCCGTCGAGATTGCCGAGGCGCCATGCCTGCCGCGCCACGACCACGAATCCGTTCGAAAGAACTGAACCCGGAAGGATCAAGGCCCCACCGCCAAGTGCCATGACACAGTAGGCGGGCCGCGCCGCGGTGTCCTCGTCCACCTGCTGCCAGCATTCGTGGGTCAGGAACCGCAAGGGACGTTTTTTGCCGTCAACCTCAAGGTAATCAACGATGACGTCTGGCGTCGTGACCTGTCCCTCGGGCCCGGCGACATGGGGTTTCAAAAGGAACATCTCGTCCTCCTCAGACCGGCGCCCAGGTGATCATCCGGATCTCGCCCAGTTCGCGTTTCATTTTCTGCCAGCTTTCGCCGCCATCGGTGCTCTTGAAGATCTGGCCGAAGATCGTGGCGGCGAAAAGCAGGCAGGTGTCGGCAGCGTTCGTGCCGATGGTCCAGATCGTGGAATTGGCCGGGTGGGACATCTCGCAGATTTCCCAAGTCGTCCCGAAGTCCCTGGAGATCAGCAGCTCTCCCGCCTCGCCGGACGGTTTGTCGCCAACACTGGCGATCACCGTGTCGGAGTTTTCTTCCGGCTGCTTGAGCGAACGAAAATAGTCCCATTTCGCCTGCGGGACCTCCAGTTGCTGCCAGGTCTTGCCATTGTCGTCCGACCGGTGCACGCCGTCCTCGGTCGAGCAGAGCACCGTGCGGCGGCCGTCATCGCGGTCACGGAAGACGAGATCGTGGGTGTCGTTGTCATGCAGCCCCCGAATGATCATCTCCCATGTCCGGCCGCGGTCGGTGGAGCGGAAGACACCGTCGATCTCGATGGTGATCCAGATGGTGTCGGCGTCCGCCGGGTCGAAATGGATCGAGGTCACGCGCGATGTGTTGATGAACCAGCATTCGGTCGAAGCGTCGAGATTCGAACGGCACCAACTCGCGCCGTTGTTCTCGGATATGAAGATCTCTGCCGGCCGCGTGCCGCAGACGATGAAATCCGGGTCGACAGGTGACTGGGCAATCTTGAGGATGTGGAGGTTGTCCATCGGCGAGGAGATGTAATCGAACCGCCCGGCCTCTTCGGTGTACCGGTAGAGACCCTGATCCGAGCCCGCCAGCACCTCGCCCGGGCGGTCGGCATGCGTGTGGACCGCCCAGACCCGCGCTTCGTTGTAGAAGCCCCCGGTCGGAGTCAGCAGGCGGTTCCAGCTTGTCCCTTCGTCCTCGCTGAACCAAACGCTCTGCATCGTGGCTGCGTAGGCTTTGTAAGACATGAGCGAATTCTCCCGAAAATCCCAGCTTGCCCACTATGATCCCACTAGAACAAACGTCAATGCAATGCGTGAAAAAAATGCAATGTTTGGGCACCTGCAGAAAAGCCGAGACTCTACCGGGCCAGGATATGCGGACCGAGATTGGACCTGAAGGCGGGATACGACGAAAACCACTCCGTCAGTTCCCTGGCAGGCCGAGTCCGGATTCCCCTCCAAATCAAGGGACCGGACACGAAACAACCGCCTTGTTGTTCGGGGCGGAAAAGAACGCGCCATTCCAGTCGCCAAGGAAATCGGCGCGCTGGAAATCGAGTGATCCCGTCTCTCGGCAGGCGCACCCATAGCGACACATCGTCTCAAACGCCGTCGTCCGGATTTTCTTGTCTCGCCATGAGGCGGTACGTATAGGACGCCGATGCAGAATTCCCCCCAAGACACTTCTTCCGTTTCGCCGGAGATCGCCAGGCGGAGAACTTTCGCGATCATTTCGCACCCCGACGCGGGAAAGACGACGCTGACCGAACAGTTCCTGCTTCACGGCGGCGCAATCCGGATGGCAGGGCAGGTCCGGGCCAAGGGAAATGCCCGGCGCACCCGGTCGGATTTCATGAAGGTCGAGAAGGAACGCGGTGTCTCGGTATCCGCCTCGGCCATGTCTTTCGATTACGGCAATTTCAGGTTCAACCTGGTCGACACTCCGGGCCACGCAGATTTCTCCGAAGACACCTACCGGACATTGACGGCAGTCGATGCGGCCATAATGGTCATCGATGGTGCCAGAGGAGTTGAAAGCCAGACGCGAAAACTGTTCGAGATCTGCCGCCTGCGAGACATGCCGATCCTCACTTTCTGCAACAAGATGGACCGGGATGCGCGAGACACATTGGAAATCATTGAAGAAATCCAGGATAACCTGGCGATTGACGTGGTTCCCGCAAATTGGCCGATCGGATCGGGGCGGGACTTCAAGGGTTGCTACAACCTGGCAACCGATCGTGTCGAGATCATGGAGCGTACGCCTCGAGATGTCACGGTACGGCCGACCGGATCTTTTGCTCTCGACGACCCGGAACTCGCCGGAATCCTGTTGGAAGAGCAAATGAGCGCGCTCGGCGAAGAGGTCGAAATGGCGAGAGCGCTTCTCCCTTCAATGGACCGCGAGGCGTTCCTCGAGGGCAATCTCACGCCGATCTGGTTTGGCTCCGCACTGTATTCCTATGGCGTCAGGGAGATCATGGACGGTATCGGAACCTTTGCTCCCGCTCCCGGCGACAGGTCTGCCGTCCAGCGCCAGGTGTCGTCGCACGAGCCCGAAGTCTCCGGGTTCGTGTTCAAGGTGCAGGCAAACATGGATCCAAGGCACCGGGACCGTGTCGCCTTTCTCAGGTTGTGTTCAGGACACTTCCGCCGGGGAATGAAACTCGTTCAGGTCCGTACGAGGAAACCGGTCTCGATCGCCAGTCCGGTCCTGTTCCTCGCATCGGACCGAACCCTGACCGAAGAAGCCTGGGCGGGCGACATCATCGGCATCCCCAATCACGGGCAACTCCGAATCGGGGATTCACTCGCGGAACGGGAACCGTTACGGTTTACCGGGATCCCGACATTTGCTCCGGAAATACTCCGGACGGTCATGGTCAACGACCCGCTGATGTCAAAGCACCTTGAAAAGGCCCTCACGCAGTTTGCCGAAGAGGGTGCGGCAAAACTGTTCCGTCCACGGGTCGGTGTCCACTGGATCGTCGGCGTGGTCGGCGAGCTCCAGTTTGATGTCCTGGCAAGCCGCCTGCAGGAAGAGTACAGGATCCCGGTCAGGTTTGAACCTACCCAGTTCATTTCCGCGCGATGGATGGAGGGTCCGGCCGAGCTCGTTGAAGCGTTCGGAAAAAAGAACCCTTCACTCATGGCAGTCGACCATGATGGCGATGTCGTCTACCTGGTCCGCTTGGCTTGGGACATCGACCGGGTCAGGCGCGACTACCCCGAACTCAGCCTGTTGTCGACAAAAGAAACCCTGAGACCAAACTGAAGAAGTCGGGTCGACACCATTAGCCCATTGATTCGGTCAATACACCGGCAGTACGTGCAGGAGCTCACGCCAATTCGGGCGACTTCGTCACGGCTGATGATGTCGGTGTCCGTGTCATCGAACGCGGGAACGCGTCAGAGGGGCTGACGTCATCTCGGCAGCGGTTGGCGTCCGAGGGTGAAAGAAATGGGTGACGTCGCTCCTTCAGGAAACTTGGTCTCGACATGTACGGCATGTGCGAAAGGTTGGCGGAGAAAGGCCTGAAAAAAGTCAAGGGGATCCTCTGCATGTGGATGCGTGGAGGGACTTGGAAAGGGGGCATTCCCTGGCGAATGACCGTCCGACGGACCGGGACGCATTCATGCCGAGAGCGAGGGGTTCGCGGGACACCCGCCAGTTTGGCGGTATGGGCGCGCTGACCTGCTGATATCCAGGATGGCCGTGGCTCAGGAATCCGAAAGGCCGGAGTAGACGTCGATCATCCTTTCCTGCATGTGGCGGTCGATCAACCGCCGGTTTCGGATTCACAGAACACGGGCAACAAACTGACCGGGTAGCCCCTTTGCCATCGAGTTCAGACACGTGAAGCTGGTCGCCGAGTCGACGCAATAGGCGTCTGCTTTCACGGATAATTCGAACCGGGCTGTTGTTGCCAAGGCGCACATGGACGGTGATCGTCCGAACTACGGGGGCGATTCAGCTCCCGACGGTGTCCCCGGGTCGTCCGCAGGCATTCCGCTTGGGTTCTAGGACATCACGGGCTCAACCCCGCGGTGCGCTCCTGCCGACGGGCAACACGGTGGACATTGACGACGGAGACCCGGTGAGGTGCCTGACAACGGGGTGCCGGTAGTTGTTCTCGCCGCTGCAAGAATGGGAATTGGCGGCCAGGAGTGCCAGGAGGACCTCGATGCGCTGGTCGAGTTGAACGCACGGCCTGAAAGGAACCGCCTGGCTCGCGGAACGTCGATGATTCTCGGCGAAGTCACGAAAGAGACAGCCTCGAAAATGACCCCGGTTAGCCCGCACGCACGTGCCGGTACAAACTCGACCCGGGCATTCACGCTGCGTCGGTGTCACGCGGGTACGGGGAACTGGCACGATCAGTGTTGCGACTGCTTGCCTGTTGCCCGGTTCCACGTCCCAAGGTCTTGCAGCCACGCCCGGCGAACGGATAGAGATGACCTCGATCGAGCATCCGTCCGGAGCCACCACGGTATTCCCGGGACCGGGGCGGATGGTGCGGTCACGTCAACCGCACTTCTGCGTACGGCCCGAAGACCCTTTGACGGAACGATTATTGTCTGAAGAAAGCCGATGGAACCTTGTTTCGACGTTGCACATCTCGGTCATGTTGAGGTCCTGACAGGCCGGTTCGAGGACAGCCTCGACTTCTTCACGCGTGTCTATGGGCTGACGCAAAGCGGCCGCGAAGGGGACAGCGTCTACCTCCGCGCTTTCGACGACTACGAATTTCACACGCTCAAGCTGACGAGACACCACGCGACAGGCGTTGGCCACATCGGATATCGGGTGTCGTCACCCGAAGCACTTGAGCGCCGCGTGGCAGCGATCGAGGCATCGGGTTACACGACCTGCGGCTGGGTTGACGGTGACCTGGGTCACGGTCCTGCGTTCCGTTTCGAGGACCCATTCGGCCATGTCTTCGAGCTTTACTGGGAGACACGCAAATACGTCGCCTCCGGGGATGAACGCCCGGCGCTCAAGAACCTCGCCCAGCGCTACCATGGACGGGGCTGCTGCCCGCGCAGGATCGATCATGTGAACCTCCTGGCCATCGACGTTTCGGAATTCAGGGATTTCATGGTCACGTGTTTCGGTTCCAGGGTAACCGAGCAGATAAGGTTTGACGACGGCCGGTTGGGTGGATGCTGGTTCACGGTCAACAACAAGACCTATGATCTCGCCTGTACGGAGGACCATGCCGGCGGGCACGGACGTTTTCATCACCTGACCTACGTGGTCGATCAGCGGGAAGACGTCCTGCGCGCAGCAGACATCTTCCTGGAGAACGGCGTTTTCATCGAGACCGGTCCGCACAAGCATGCGATTCAAGGGACATTCTTTCTGTACGTCTGGGAACCCGCCGGAAACCGGGTCGAGCTGGCGAATACCGGTGCACGCCTGATCCTGCAGCCCGATTGGGAGACAGTGACATGGAGCGAGACTGAACGGAAAAAGGGTCAGGCGTGGGGACTCAAGACAATCGAATCCTTTCACACATACGGGACTCCGCCTGTCTGACCGGGTCTTGCGTTACCCGTGAAGCGGGTCGTGCGCCTGTGTTCCCGGATCGTTTCCGAACGCCCCCGATTCGACTCGCCTGGAAAGTCTCCAGGCCATCAATTCCGGACATGACGCGAAACCAGTGACGTCAAGGCTGCGCATCCGGAATGACCAGTGCAACACGAAGACCGGGCGACAGGGGGGTGACGACGAGATGCCCGCTATGGCGCGCCGCGACGGCGTCTGCGATCGCCAGTCCGAGGCCGCTGCCAGAGGACGGGCTGACCTGCCCGAACCTTGCCCGGGCTTTCTCGAGGTGTTCTGCCGCTATGCCGACGCCATCGTCCTCGACGGTCACTTCGGCCCTTTCGCCGCAATTCCGAACCGAAACAGCGACCCTGATCAGCCCGGGTCCGCCATGAACAATGGAATTGTCGATGAGGTTGGCAATCGCTTCACGGATCAAGGTGGGGATCGCCGAGAACCGAACACGGTTCCCGGGACGGCGTCTCCGGTCGTGCTGGATTTTCTCGACACGGTTGGCGGAACCACCGGATCATTCCTGCCAACGGGAAACTCCAGGACCGAATCGAGGGAGTCGACGTCACCAGCATGGACGGGGCGATGCCAATGGTTATTGCCAGGGCCGAGAGTTTCGGGCTCTCGGGCCATGAGAGCACCGCCAACCTGGAGGAAAACAGGGTGTTTTCGCGCGCATGGAGTCGGTACTGGTCCGGGCCGGCGGGCGATGGGGATAAGGAACGCCGCGGATTCCGTCATGCCGAAATTCGGGCTGCTGGCGCCATCCCGCCATGGTGGCACTGACGCGGCACGGTATTTCATGCCGTGGACGGCGCATCCGGCAATGGCCGTCACCGGGGCGCAGTGCCTGTCGGCATGCGTCCTGACGCCGGGAACGGTGGCTGACGGCCCGGGAACCGGGCCGGAAGGGAGTCCCGCGACCGTCACCCTGGAGCATGCGTCCGGGTCGTTGGATGTGACCGTGGATTTCGACCGGGCCAAAGACGGGTTCAGACTGAATTCATCGGGCCTGGTCCGAACCGTACGATTGCTGGCTCGCGGCGAGGTCATGGTGCCCTGGTCCGTCTGGTGCGGGGGTTGAGGCCAGGGCGTCACTGTCGAAACGAAGCAAGCATGCACCGTGAATGGATCGGGTCATGGGAGATCAGGTTTCCGATTGCGTCGATGCCGCGAGGACAAGTCTGAGGCGTGCGCTCACCCTTCTTGGCGCTGAGATACGCAACTATCCGACACCTGTCGCGGGTTGCGATGTGCAATACAACCATCTTCTCGGCGAACGTCAGAAGGTACTCGACGTCCTTTCCGCCCTTGAGCGGCCTGCATTTGCTCCGACACCAAGAACACTGGCCGAAGGCAACGGCATCGAGAGCCGCTGACGGAGTGCGAGCGTGATAGCCCGACCGGGAGAAATCGGCGAAGTGTTCACGTTGTGAATGGTGAATGCCGCCGTACCACTCCGCCCGGAGACACGGGCCGAGGGGTTGCCTTTACGCGCTCATGGGCATGCGCAGTCGTGGTGCCGATGCATTTCCGTGCCGTCAGCAGAAAGTCATCGCTGAAAAGTGGCTCAGATTCGGTAGACAAATTCCGGGAGAACGACGTTCCACCGGTCCTGCCGTACGCTCTCGCGAAAGTCGTCGGTGGAGTCAGACCGAGAACGCGCCGTGACCGCGTAAACACGACATCATTTTCAATGCAATTTCTATGCAATCATCCAATCGCCAGACAGGGCGCCTCCTTCCGTTGAATTTGATATTTCGTTAGGATGTTGCCCATGGCAGACCGCAAATCGAGTTCAGCGGGACCGGACCTGGAAGGCCTTAAGTCCTTCCTCCAGGTACGCGACCGGGATAAAGCAATCTTTTTCGTCGGGCGTGAAGTTGAGATTGCCGCGGTCGAAAAGACCGCCGCCTATGCGTTCGCAGAAGTGCAGAAAGGAATGCTGGCATCCAGCATGACGTTATTATTTCAGGGCGCTCCCGGAGTCGGGGAAAACGTCACTGTTGACCCACTTGACCGAAAGTTGGGGTCGGCGTGATGCGCCTGTCATGGGACTGAGGATTGATCAGGACACGCTCGCGAGCCCGGACGAACTTGCTAGGACGGTGGCAAAGGCCGTCGGCGAAAAGACGGACGAAATGTTCCGCCAAACTCGTACGACAAGAACGGAATATGGAGGTGAGGCTTACGTAGCGTCGATAAAACGCGGCCACGAAACGATCACCACTCCTCCCGTCCCGTCACTGGCCGCGCTCGCGGAAAGGTATCCACCAACGGAGTGGTGTAGGTCACTGTGCCTGATGGTCGACGAAATACAAGTGGTTGATCCATCCATCCATGGTCGGGCCCTTCTCAACCTCCATGGCGGCATTCACGGTCTGCCGATTGTACCGGTTTATGTTGGCCTCGGAGATTCACGAGCCAAACTTGCGGAATGTGGGCTTACGCGTTTCAGCCACGGCCACGAGTTAACAATGGGTGCGCTTTCACCGGAAAACGCCGCCACCGCCGTCAGGCGTTTCCTGGCGCATTTTCGCGTTTCCGCATTCGACGAGGCCGCAGAATGGTGGAGCGAACAACTGGCCATGCGGTCTGATTCATGGCCCCAACATCTGCACACCGGGATGCAAGGGTTCGCGGAGGAACTGATCGTGGCTGGGGGTAGACTCGATCAAGTCGATTCCAAAGCCGTTTTCGAAAGGGGGCACCATCTTCGAGAAGCATCCTACAACGCCCGCGTAAGCCCCGCGATGAACAAGGCAAACTGCCTCGTCGGAAACCTGATGGGGAGAATACCGGTGAAAGGCAGCTCCGACGGGATAATCATTGGATTTCTGGCTGACCGGGACAAGGAAATGAAGGGGCGCCCCGGTCATTGCCTGCCAGAAGGAATGACAGCCACCGGTTTCCTGGATCACCTCGTTCACCAGGGTGTATTGCAACGCAACGAGGGAGGCCGCCTGGAATGCCCGATTCCGTCGTTCCGGGACTGGCTGACAAAATGGGGTCGTGATGATGCCCCTGGTTTGGTTCTTGAGTAGCCTGGAGGTCGCCGGAAAAGGGCGAATGGATCAAAACCGCCGGGGTCGTAAACGGCAGGAGTGGGCCGACCCAATCATCTTCCACATTTGCGCGCGTTTTTGCCTTGTGATAGCTGACACGACCTCTGGGCTGGGTGGAGAATGTCAGGTGGCGGGGCGTACGGTCTGGATCCCCGTTTTCAAGGAGAATGTTAGCCCGTGCCAGTGGGATCGTGAGTCCAAGCTCTCGCAGGTTGGGAGATCACCATTTTGCGGCGAAATGCCATGATCAACAAACGATCCAACTTTGAAGGTCCGTTAAAGGATGCTCGGAAATGAATCCTCGTTCAGTCAGAGGCAATTCCGGGCCTTTCCAGTCCAAGGCAATTTGCGAGCCTCTGGACTTTTTCTGAGTTGTAGTGTCCGGCTTGGCATCATGTACGTCGAACCCAGGAAGCGCCTCGTTAGTTGGCTATGCAATCAGCTGATTGGGCCTCCCGCCGAAAATAGTATGAAAGTATCTCCGTTAGACCGTTTTCCAACCGGCGTATTGCACCCAATCGTTGATGAAATGCAAGGAATCGACCCTGCTTCTGCAGCACATGAAGTTGAGGATTTATCGCTACAGGAAGAGCAGGACGATGAAGTCGGAGAGGATGGTGATGCTGAGGACCAGACTTTCGCCAGATCTGTTCGGCGGAGACGGTATGTTCCGCCTTCCTCGGTGGGATTCTCCTTTTTTGCGCGCGGTGACGTACGCCTTTCAATCACGGCTTGTGCTGCAATCTACAAGAACGAGGATGTCGGGAACGGGACGGGATACAAGCGCGAGGAGTTGGGGGAAGAGTGTGTGGCATGGCCAGGTTCCGTACCCGTCGGCGATTCGGTCGTAGACATTTTTCAAGGCCGTGCATGCATCGATGTCCGGACACGTGCACACGGTGACGGCACCATTCTTACTGTTACCCTGTGCAATCGAAGAAAAGTCGGCGCAGACGTGCCTCAGAATCGCAGGAAAAGGGAACGGGTCGGCAACGCATTGTTCGAGACGCGGTTCGAATGCCGCATCGAAAATGGTGAACTCGTCGAGTACCCTCGGGTCGACGCAAGCATGCTGACCGAGGAGGAACAGGAACTCGAGCTTCAGTACCGGGAACAACACATCTTTGCCATTGGACACGGAGCCGCCGCGAATTGGGACGCCAAGCCTGGTCAATTGCCGCGTATCTGGTCCGAATTCATGCCAGAAGCTGAAGTCTCCTTGATGACCGTCAACATTGGAAACGACAATGCCGCCCTCAGTCTCAAGAACCTCGCTAGCGCGGTTTCTCCCGACGACTTGGAGCGCTTCGTAGACGGCTATGCCGAGTGGATATGCGAGCAAAAAAGCATTGGCTCAGGCCTTGCAACACCTGACCAAAAAAAGACTGCGGCCCGAATTTGCGAAAGAATGGAAGTCGCTCAGTGCCGAATGCGCGAATCCATCAGGATGCTGCGCACGGATCCACTCGCAGTCGAGTCGTTTCAACTCGCAAACCAAGCGATGCAGGATCAGATGAGACAGGCCGATCTGGCTTCAGGCAAAGAAGCCAGGCCATGTGAGGATTACAAATGGCGTCCTTTTCAGTTGGCTTTCTTGCTGACTGTGATGGTGTCGACAATTCGGGATGAAGACAAGTTCAGAGATGCCCTGGATCTGATCTGGTTTCCGACGGGAGGCGGGAAGACCGAGGCTTATCTGGGCCTCATCGCATTCCTGATAGTTTGGCGGCGATTAAAATATCCCGATACAGGCGATGGCACGTGTGTATTGATGCGTTATACCTTGCGTTTGCTGACCCGGCAGCAGTTCGCACGCGCCGCGCGTATGATCTGCGCCCTGGAATTGATTCGTCGCGGCAGTCCTGAACGATTGGGCAGTTCTCCGATCGAAATCGGCATTTGGGTTGGCGGTGAAGTAAGCCCCAACAGTAACGTCAAGGCCAACGAGATCGTCAGTAAGATAAGGTCGGGACAAAGCGATGCAAGGTATGAGCTTCTCCTCGAGCGCTGCCCTTGGTGCAATACGCAGTTCGATGCCGTGGACAGTTACGTAGTCGAAGACGAGCGATTTCAGTTTCGATGCTCTAACCACACATGCGCCTTCACCGCGAACAGTCTTCCTCTACCTTGCAACACAGTGGACGAAACACTCTATGACCAGCCACCGTCACTGCTTATTGGCACGATCGACAAATTTGCTCGCCTCGCTTGGGAAGAGCGAACTGGAGCCTTTTTCGGAGTCCGCACCGGGTCGCGTCCGCCCGAGTTGATCATCCAGGATGAACTGCATCTCATCACTGGCCCTCTAGGTTCGGTCGCCGGGCTCTACGAAGCCGGACTTGACACTTTGCTTGTTCATCGAGGTGTACGGCCAAAGTACGTTGCATCTACTGCGACCATTCGTATGGCAAAGGAACAGGTAAAACGGTTGTTTGCTCGCGACCTAGCCGTGTTTCCCCCACCCGGGTTGTCACACGACGACTCGTATTTCGCGCGATCTGATAAAGAGCGTCCGGGACGCCTTTATGTCGGATTCCTGGCTCCAATGCTTGATCAGCGACACTGCCTGGGTCCATTAGCCGCTACGCTACTTGCCGGACCACAAGAATTATTCGGCGAAGACACGGATCGCGACGCGCTGCTCGATGCGTGGTGGACACAGGTCATTTACCACGGCAGTCTCAGGAACCTGGGTAACAGCCACAATGCGTTCTACACGGACGTTCGCGATTTTGGCCGCTGGCTCGTGAACACAAGGCGGAACGCCAGAGGCGACAATTCTGCTGACGATCACGTTCGATTCCAAAACCCCCGAATTGCCCAACTGACGAGCCGTCGAAATCCAAAGGAAAATGCCGAGACCTTTCAACGGTTGGGAAATTCACGATGTGATGAATCCTGCCTCGATGCAGTTCTGGCAACGAACATGGTGTCCGTGGGCCTTGATGTCGCACGCTTGGCTCTCATGATCGTCGTTGGCCAGCCACTGACAACTGCTGAGTACATTCAGGCCACCAGCCGAGTGGGTCGCGCAGACGTTCCGGGTCTGGTTGTCGTTGACTTCTTTCGGCATCAGGCTCGTAGCCTCTCTCATTACGAGAGTTTCCGCCCTTACCACGAAGCCTTCAGCCGATTTGTTGAGCCCAGCAGCGTAACCCCTCAAACCTTGGCAGTGCGATCTCGAGCGCTTCACGCTGCACTTGTGATTGCAATTCGGCATGCTCTTGAAGATCTGCATGACAATAATTTGGCGGGAAAGTTTGACAGGGATTCCGGACAGGTCAAAGCCGTGATCGATAAATTCAAGCGACGGTGCAAAATGGCGGAGACCGAGGAGAGCAGGCATCAAGCTACCCTTGTACACATCAATCGCCTAAGAGATGAATGGCACGATGAAGCGAGGCGATGCGAGAGAGAGAAACGGAGGCTTTGCTATGCAGCAAAAGACAAGAATTCCGACCGCCTGCTCTATTCGCGCGGAGAGTCTCGACCGGGACTTTGGCCGACCTTGAACTCAATGCGAAACGTTGAAGGAACCGGAGCTTTGAAAATACGAGACTGGCCACCGAATGCACCTGGGGCCGGCTCAAACTGATTTTTTCGCTCATTAGTCCGAAGATGGTAACATCATCAAATGACTGAACAATGCATTTCGGTTCGGCTTTCACACCTGTTTCGTGACTGCTCGGTGGGAGCCATCGTTCGTGATCCAGACAGCCACAGCCTGATGGTTGTTCAGGACACACGGACGTGGACGCCTCCGGGAAGCGATCCTCAAGATCGCCAAATCCGTTATGTAGATCGGGTACGCAGTGCACTGGGCATTGGGCAGTTACTTTGCGCACCACCACGCGCAATTGAGCGCAATGGAGAGGTGATCGGGTGGCTTCCCGCTTTGAGGTTTCCGACATGGATGCGTTGTTCAAGGAACAGTTGCGGGCTTCTGCACCCGACACCTTGGAGATTGGACCGTCAACGTAACGAAGATGGTTCGGATGCTGATGGAGCGGTTCCTCGCAAACCCGCATTCTACAACTGCAAGGACTGCAATGGCCGCCTGGAACAGGTTCCATGGGTGTTGATTCACGAAGATGGCTATCTCGCCGATGTACCTTGGCACGACCTAACGCACCGCAACAGTCGAAATCCAAGCCAGAGACAATGCAAACGCGACTGGTCCAATGCCTACATTTCATTGCGCGAGACGGACCAGGGGCGTCAACTTCACTGCATACGATGTGGGTCGATCGACGATTTCCGAAACGAAGAACATGTCCGTTTTCCAAATGGAACATGGATACAACCCTGGGTGAGGCGATTGCCTGACCAGCCGCCTGAAGCCATGGCCAAGGTCGTTGAGATCAACGACGTCAGGGTCCACTTTCCCGTAACCCGCTCTGGGTTGGTCATTCCACCAGAGTCGCGAATTCTCAACGGAACCGTCGAGGACCGTCTTTATGGAAATGCGAGGGATCAACAGAGAATTAGGAACGCCAGAACCCCCCTGGCACACAGGGCGGCTCTCAAACGGCTTGCCAGCAACTATCGGTGCAGTGTCGAGGCGATAGAGAATGCACTGAAAGAAATTGACAACGGCTATCCCCTGTACGGAAAGTCAATCACGAGAACAGATCTGTTGGTTGATGAATTCAAGGCACTTACAGAGGAAATCCCCGGGCTCAAGGAAGACGAGGATTTCGTCACCGAACACCAGACGGATGGATGGCTGCAACTCGAAAATACATTGAGAAACGATTTTGCAAAGCGCGTGGTCAAGGCTGTTTCCACTCTTGTTTCTGTCAACAGGTTGAAGGAAATCTTGGTTCTATGCGGGTTCCAGCGTGAAGGAGGAGACACGATCATTTCTCCCGACATCACTGGTGAGACCAATTGGCTGCCGGCTCTTGAATTGTATGGTGAAGGCATTTTCTTCACGCTTAATGAAGCGATGCTACGGAACTGGCAGGACTGTGATGCAATTCAGGCCCGAGCAGGAGATTTCAACAAGCGATACCATCAGCGAACCGGGCAGACCGCGACCGGGAAAGAGATCAATGTCTCTCCGCGATTCCTCCTTTGCCACACGTTGGCTCATCTCGTGATCCGCGAACTTGATGCCGGGTCCGGATATCCTGCTGCGTCACTCAAGGAACGCATCTATTGTTCCACGGGAAACGAGCCGATGGCGGGAATATTGATCTATGTGGCGGTTCCGGACGAGGAGGGCTCGCTTGGCGGGCTGATGGAACTTGCCAAGCCACATCGGTTCCTGCGTGTCCTAACCAGAGCATTCGAATCCGCGTCCCGGTGCTCGCTCGATCCAGTGTGCTGTGAGCAGGAAGGGCACGGACCGGACTTGCTCAACCGTGCCGCGTGCCACGCCTGCGCACTGGTTCCTGAGCCGAGTTGCGATTTTGGCAACGCGCTACTTGATCGGATCTTTGTCACGGGGGCCAAACTGGACATCCCAGCCTTCCTGGATTTTGCCGAGCCGGTTGACTGATGCCCAAGCGCAAATTTGAACTACCCCGCATCCAGGATCTCAGCAAGGAACAGGAAAGGGCGCGCGCGCTCCCCAAAGAAGGCCAACACCTGATCGTTGGAGGACCGGGAACAGGAAAATCCGTGCTTGCGTTGATCCGGTCGCGCCGCCATCAGACCGACAACGACGACTACATTTTTCTTGTCTATAACCATCTGCTCAATGATGCGAGCCGACAGTTGTTCGGCTCCAAACTCGTGTCCAGGACGTGGAAGACATGGTTCCCTGAAACGTTTGAGGGAATTACGGGTCAGCGTACTCCACGCTGCGGCCCTGACAAGAACGATTTCCGGGAAATTGACTGGAACACAGTTGAAAGCATCATTCAAAAACTGCCGGCCTGGGAAAACGAGGCGAGGCCATTTCTCGTGATTGACGAAGGTCAGGACATGCCGCCTGAGTTTTACGAAGCCTTGACCAACCTTGGTTTTGAACGCTTTTTTGTTCTTGCTGATCAGAATCAGCAAATTACCGACTCCAATAGCAGCCGGCAAAACATAGAGAACTGTCTATGCATTGATGCCGAAGAAGTACATGAACTCCGTTACAACTTCCGGAATGGCTTTCAGGTAGCAAAACTGGCAAACGCATTCTACACCGGCGATCTGGCAAGCCCGCCTCCCGATCTTCCTGGTCCCTCATCTGGACCTGTACCGTTCCTCTATACGTATGATCCGGACAGACTGGCGACTGTCGCACAAGCAGTCCTGCGTCTTGCTGCCCGCGATCAAAAAAAGTTGATTGGTATCATTACACCAAACAACAACGTCAGAGAGCGATATTTCAATGCACTCCAATCCACGGAGATTAAGTTCGACAAAGCGCAACCATCCATCAACACCTACTACAGCCAAGGCCGAACGGAGGTGACCTTTGATGAAGGAGGCATTCTCGTCATTAACGCGCAGGCGTGCAAAGGGCTCGAATTCGACATCGTCGTATTGGCCGATATCAATGAGCATTTTTTCCACCACGGTGATCCGGACCGGCTGAAACGCCGTTTCTATGTCATGGTTGCGAGAGCCAGGGAGAGGGTTTTCATGTTCATGAGTCGTGGCGGAAACAAGGCAATCGAGCGCATATTGCCCACGGATACAAAAGTCTTGCAACGGAAGGAACTGTAATGGCGGAACTGCCCTTACACGGCGGGGCCAATCCGACTGATCGAGGAGTGGTGCCAAAGACTGGATTGTTGGTCACCAATCACATGAACATGATGTTCATGCTTTCCGCGGGTCTGATAATGCCGCCTGCTGGCTTCGGCGACAAATACTACAAGGACACCCTGGAAGTTTTTCCTGGTTGGATTCCTGTGTTCATCGGAAGTCCTTCCAGGCAAGCCATTGAAGACTCCACAGCGGAAGAGAGATTCCTGAAACCGTGTATCATCAAGGTTAACTTGTCAGGATTTTCGGGCCATGCGTTCGCATTCGGAAGCGGCCAGTTGGAGGAAATCTGCTTTCCTGAAGATTTCAAGGATTTTCACACCTTTCTGTTGTTTCCCGCACCCTTGCCAGTGTCCAGCATTGAGTCGATAGTTTTTCGGTCGAACGACGAGAAAAAAACGATCGAGGCAGATGCAAGAGATTACATTAATGTTCCGTTGACGAAATACAAACGTGGACGCAATCAGGGACTGTTTACAAAAAAGGCTTGTGACATTCCGTGGCCGGCCGTTGACGGGCTTGGCGCACATTCTCCACCCCTGCAAATCTCCTTCGCGGCCGGTGGGGTGATGGCGATTCTGTTGCATCTCGCCAACTTCAGCGAAAACTCGGTTCACGCGTGCCAGGTTGCTTTCAGTCCTGACTTCGGGCCGTCGCCAACCGAACTCGATCAAGTGATTCTGTCTGGCCTTGGGTCCTGGATCAGTAGCGGGAAGGCTACTCTGCCAGAGTTGACCAGCCCAGAGTCGGATCCAACCCGACTATCGGGCGCAGTTCAAGCCAAGTTGTATTGGGAAGCAGTTGAGCGATTGGTCAATTGGAGGGGCTGTCACCTGGAAGGAACTGCGGAAAGTTTGATCACTGAACTTCTTTCCGAGGCTTGTTCAGACCTTGATGGAGAACCGCATGAGCATGTGATGAAGCTTAATGAAACGCTCTTGGCCATGACGGGGCTCCCGGAATTCACGCCCGGCGAACTGTTGGCTCGCCATACAGCAACCTTGGATCGTGCCTTTATCATGTTTAATTTGCGCGAGAAATGTGACGACCTTCTCGACTACGATGATGACCGGTTGACTGAATCAGATTGGTTGGCAGCAGCCATCCTCTTCGGGGTACGAGATGGTTGGATCAATCTTCCCACTCGGCTCCGACTTGGCCAAGATCTCACGAAAGCAGTGTCGCATCGCATGGCTCGCCTCTCGCACCGGGTTGCGAGCACCCAGTTCGAACTGGGTGAAATCCCGCCCAGAGTTCGTCCGCTACGCGAACTTTTTTCCGGTAGTTCGGCTTGGCGATCCAAGGAGCAAGAGGCGGCATTGGCGCTGGCTCGGAAGGAAAAGTGGAACTGCATCCGAACACGTTTCACACTGCGTGCGGGGGAATACAAACTGACGGTCAAGGGCGGGTCAGTTCAAATCGAACTTCCGGGTGAGCCAAAGGTGACTCCTGAAATTGACAAAGATGAATTCTTCAAGTTGCTTGCCGAGTCGCACCTTGATGACAAATCGGCGGCACCAATTCGCAAGATGTTCTAGCTGATTTTTCGAAATGAGAATGATCCCTGGCATACCATTCGATACAGGTAGCCAAGCGGAAAAACGAGTTTTCGAACGGCTTGGTCACGCCTTTGACGATAGCTATTTTGCCTTTCACTCCCTGAAGCCAACGAGGCATCCGTACAAACAGTTTCCAGAAATCGATTTTGCTGTTTTCGGACCAGAAGGGCTGTTTGTACTAGAGGTCAAGGGCGGTCGAATTACCGTCAAAAACGGCGATTGGCACTATCAGGACAGACATGGCAGCGAAATGTTTCGAATGCAGGATCCGTTTCGCCAGGCGGAGACTGCCATGCGTGGGTTGGTGGACGTGTTGAGAAAGAACCTGCCTGGTCATGTCCTTGATCGCATGTCCACAGGTTATGGGGTCGTTTTTCCTGATTGCAGCTGGGATACTCACAGTTCGGAATGGGATCGGGAAATGATCGCCGATGGACGGCGTAGCCGTGACCTCGGGCAGTGGCTTCGCCAGCTATTCGCATACTGGAGACAACGTGTCGGAACTGAGGAACTCTTAGATGACGATGCGCTGACGGCAATCCGACGGTTCATTCGTCCAGACGTGGATGCTGCAGTTGAATCCGACGAACTGACCGTACCCTTACATCAACAAGTGTATCAGGTTGAACAGCGCATTGAACGCTTGACCGCAGACCAGATGCGCATGGCAGACGTCGCACTGGCGAATCCGAGAGTGCTATGCACAGGTGGCGCCGGAACCGGAAAGACATTTCTCGCTGAAAGGTTGGCCCGCAAATGGACCGAACAAGGTATGCAGGTCGCTCTGGTGTGCCGTTCATCGTGGATGAGGCATCACCTCGCGTCGCGATTGGCGATCCCTGGCCTTTCAGTTTCGCTCATTGATGGAGTTCGACTCGACTGTAGCAGGGCGGGACTGGATTACTTTGATGCGCTGATCGTCGACGAGGGGCAGGACCTGTTCGACATGGCCAGCATCGAAATTTTGGACAAGGTTTTGGTTGGTGGGCTGGAAAATGGGCGCTGGTGCTGGTTTTACGATCTCAACAATCAAGCTCTCTCTGAACACTACGACTCAAGTGCCAAGGCGTTCCTTGAGGCGGTCGCCCCGGTTTGTATGCCTCTGTGCATAAACTGTCGGAACACCAAAGTCATCCTTGAATACGTGCAAGACAAATTGGGCGCTGACATTGGTACACGTGGGGCTGGAGCAGGTCCGGACGTTCGGTTGTGTATTGTTCCCAACCGGCAAGAGGCCGCAGAGCAGGTTGCGCGAGAGATCGTGGAACTCGTTGACTTAGGAGGTCTTGCGCCCGGTTCAGTGACAATTCTTTCTCCTTTTGACTACTTCGATTCATCCGTTTCTTTTCTGCCTGATGACACAGCAAAACTGATTCGACGATTGGACGAGTATTCCATTCGCAAAATTCCGGTCGACAAGGTCGGATTTGCCCGGATTGACGAATTCAAGGGTCTTGAGAACGA
The DNA here is from genome assembly GCA_963664045.2 of Paracoccaceae bacterium. Classification (GTDB taxonomy): domain Bacteria; phylum Pseudomonadota; class Alphaproteobacteria; order Rhodobacterales; family Rhodobacteraceae; genus JAPPHA01. Next base: position 191,643 of record CAXXGT010000017.1, read on the forward strand.
AGCAATTATCGTCGTCGACCTACCAGCCCCGGATCGGGCCGCCGGGGAATTGCCGAGACATTATGTTGCCATGACCCGAGCCCGCGCCGTTTTGTCCATAGTCCAGTTCGAGTCTTGATTGCGGCCCTGCAAGGTGGGTTTCTGCGTAAGCAAAAGATCATTCTTGCATTTGTCTGGCGTCTTTTTTCGGGAGGCGATCACTGAGGTACACCGTGATGCCTCACCGTAATGAGACGGGAACCAATGTCACGTCCCACCGCGAAACCCGGGTTTCGGAGTAAGACATCACGGTCGAAATCCGGTTTCTGCAAGAACTCAAACCTTTCAGAGACAGCTGGAACTCGCGATCCTTTGGCTCGAGTTTTCCCCGGAGGTGTTCATGCGCATAACAGGTCCAATGGGAACCCGTGATCGGACGAGCGCCGGTAGAGATCCGCAGCGGGAGATCGACATTTGTCGGCCCTTCATGGTCAGGTGCATTGCAACGAAACGTTCGATTCACCCGTTCCCGCAACAAGAGCGATTTCGGTCCCTGATTGGTGAAGCCCCAGCCGTGCCGCACTACAAGGGCACCTTACCTCCCGTTTTTTCCGAACATTTGCCTGTTGCCAATGCTCCTTGCCTACCCGCACCACCCGCACAAACGCTGTTTCATGCGCTGAATCAGAAAAGCCGAAACAACCCTGAAATGAACGCAGGCAACCCCAGAGAAGCCCGATTTTCGCCCGCGGGCAGTTTGGGTCTTCCTGCCGCCTCGCCACCCTGAAAACCACGCGAACAACGGAACCTGTCCTCTTTCCCGTTCCGGCGCCCTCCTCGGCGACGCTGCGTGCCACGCCAGGGTCGAGTTCTTTGTTTCCCATATCCGTAACTCCTGTACCCATCACGGCACGTCCAGTGCGTCGGGCGGCCGACGCCTTGTTTCGCTGGATCGGCATGCGTGGCATTGGGGACGTCCACGACGCCTGGGGAATGTGCATCACGGCATGGATCGACGACCGGCTCGAATACGGCTTGGCGAAGGCGACCGGGATCATGGTATGTCTGGAGCATTCCGATGTGCGTCGAGGTGGAACAATTCCTGGCCAGGCATGCCCGCACGGGGACGACATGTCTCTTGACCACCGTGACGAGCAGATTTCACTTGATGAATTCAAGCGGATCGGCAGCTACGACCAACGGAAGGAACAGGGACCATGGCGGCACGGGCCGGACGCAAGGAAACCCGCCAGGCTACCTACCAGGACGTGCTCGACGCGCCGCCCCACAAGGTTGCCGAGGTGATCGCCGGAACCCTCCATACCCATCAGAGGCCTGCCATGCGGCATGCCTGGGCGAGTTCGATCCTCGGGGGCAGCCTCGTCAATCCGTTCAGCCGGGGTAGTGGTGGTCCGTGGTCCGGGCGGCTGGTGGATCGTCTTCGAGTCGGAACTGCACCTGGGCGCGGACATCGTGGTGCCTGACCTGGCCGGCTGGCGGCGCGAGACGATGCCCGAATATCCGGACGCGGCGTATTGCACGATCGCCCCGGACTGGGTCTGCGAGGTGCTCTCGCCGTCCACGCGGCGGCTGGACCAGAGCGAGAAGCGGGATCTCTATGCCCGCGAAGGCGTCCACTATCTCTGGTTTGTCGACTCCGATGCACGGATGCTCGAGGCTTTCGAATTGCGCGAGGGGCATTGGCTGCTGCAGGCCACTCTCGTCGATGACGCGACGGTCTCGCTACCTCCCTTCGAAGCCATCGCCTTCCCGCTCGACGCCCTTCGGCCGGACGTGAGCGCAGACGCGGGTAAGGCGGATGACGGCATGTGATGCCATCGGTCGTGTTTCTGCGCCAATCCGAGCGCAAAAAGTGCTCTGACCCCGAACAAGAAATTACTCTCGGTCAGGCCGGCATGTGCACTCAAGATCAGCGGCTGACGGATACCCCTTTTTCGTCCACGGTGTATCTGGAGAGCCTCTCGGCAGCCTCCAAGAGCATGAAATGCGTTAGCTTTTGCCAGGGTCGTCAGCGGCTTTCTTCTTTCCCGGGCAGGACGCCTTTCCGCCAGTCGATCCTGGAAAAGTGCAGGTTTCGGTTGCTCCTGGATGGATGGCAGCGAAGCTACCAATCCGGCGGGTTCTCGGGATCGACTTCGAGTTCGACCAATACGAATTGGGAAAACAGCTTCATCGCGTCCATTACATTCGACGAAGCACATGCATTCTTATACTTGTCTCCCGAATCAGACCATTCCTCCTGATGCCCGGTTCCATGGAATCCATCCCTGACCGCCAGTAAACAGCATGGCCTCTGTGCGCCGTTGAGATTTCGGGCCGTAAGCGCATTGAGCTGTCGTTGTCCAAACACCCTGACGGGTCGGTGACAATCGCCATTTCCGGATCCGGTTCGAATTGTCCGAGAGCGAACTTGACGAGATAGGTGGAACGGATAATCGTGCCCGAAGACGATGGATGTGAGTGACGATGATGGCAGGCAACCCTTCAGGCTTTGACCTGTTTATCATCGGTGGCGGCATCAATGGCTGCGGGATCGCGAGGGATGCGGCCGGCCGTGGACTATCGGTCGGCCTTGCCGAGATGAACGACTTGGCATCCGGCACGTCAAGCGCTTCGACAAAGCTGATTCACGGTGGTCTGCGCTACCTCGAATACTTCGAGTTCCGACTGGTACGGGAATCCCTTCGGGAGCGAGAAGTGCTGCTCCGGATGAGCCCGCACATCGCCCGCCCCATGCGATTCGTGCTTCCCTGCCAGAACGACATGCATTTTGCGGGCAGTACCCCGGCTTCGCGGCTTCTGGGTGCCGTCATGCCATGGACGCGCCACCGACGACCGGATTGGGTGGTCCGGCTGGGATTGTTCCTTTACGATCACCTCGGAGGCCGCAAGATCCTGCCCGGTACCAGGATTCTCGACCTGTCCCGGGATCCTGTCGGTGAGCCGCTCAAGGCCGGCTACCTGAAGGCCTACGAGTACTCGGATTGCTGGGTAGAAGACGCGCGGCTGGTGGTACTGAACGCGCGTGACGCCGCTGCCCGGGGAGCGTCAATCATGCCGCGGACCCGGGTTGCCAGTGCACGGCGCGAGGGCGGGTTCTGGCGGATCGGACTCGAATCCGGCGATCTTCAGTGGCAGGTTCAGGCCCGTGTGCTGGTTAACGCCGGCGGGCCCTGGGTTGGCGAGATCAATCGCGAGATGCTCGGATCAGACAGCTGCAAGACCGTACGTCTGGTTCGTGGCAGCCACATCGTGACCCACCGGCTCTACGCTCATGACCGGTGTTATTTCTTCCAGGGCGGCGACGGACGGATCATATTCCTGATCCCCTTCGAGGATGACTTCACCCTGATCGGCACCACGGAAGAGGAGCACGCCACGCCGGAGAATCAGCCGGTATGCACGGAAGAGGAGACGCGATATCTGCGCGACTTCGCATCGCAGTACCTGAGGCGTCCGGTGACAAGTGACGACATAGTCTCAAACTATTCCGGCCTGAGGCCACTCTATGACGATGGTACAAGGTCGGCGACCGCGGCAACGCGGGATTACGTGCTGAAAACCGACGATACGGGCGGCGTGCCGCTACTCACCGTCATCGGAGGCAAGATCAGCACTTATCGAAAACTCGCGGAAGCCGCACTGGACGAGATCGCTCCCAGGCTGGGAAACACGGCGGGACCCTGGACCGCTGGTGCGCATCTGCCGGGAGGGAACTTTCCCGTGGACGGCGTTGCCGCACTCATTGACGACCTCCGCCGCGATTACGGGTTCCTGGAAGCATACTGGGCCCGTCGCCTGGTGCGCACTTATGGAACCGACGCGCGTCGCATTCTCGGGCAGGCGCAGGGCGCCGGTGACCTCGGCCAGGATTTTGGCGCGACGATCACCGCTGCCGAACTTCTCTGGGCGGTGCAACGGGAGTGGGTTCAATGTGCCGAGGATTTCCTTTGGCGTCGCACCCGGCTTGGCCTCCGTCTCCGCGAGCAAGAGTTCGAGAAAGTCGATGCCTTCATTCGTGCGGCCCGTGTGGAGGTGCCGGGAATGAGCCCGGTTCTGCAGGGAGAATGACAGTCACGCTTCGCTTCTGTGAGGTGTCGGACCGCCCGCTACCGGGCAAAGCGATCAAGGATCCGCACCCAGGACCGCGTTCCGTGCACATAGCTCGACAAATCATATTTCTCGTTCGGCGCATGAACACGGTTGTCGAAGCGCGCGAAGCCCACCAGCAAAGGATCAAGCCCGAGCCGACTGCGGAACTCCGCCAGGATCGGGATCGAGCCGCCGGTGCCGGCAATCGCCGCCTTTCCCCATTCATCCCGAAGCGCTTCCAATGCCTTGTGCAGCATGGGGCTGTCCACTGGCATCGCGACGGGGGAGGCGCGGCCAAGAGCGGTGAACTCCACGCTGCAGTCGGGCGGCAATTGGGCTCGGATGTGATCCCGCAGGGCGGCGCGGACGATTTCGGGGTCCTGGTCGGGAACGAGGCGATAGCTGACCTTGGCGTGGGCCCTGCCGGGGATCACCGACTTGAACCCTTCGCCGCTATAGCCGCCCCAGAAGCCATGCACCTCGAAACACGGCCGGGACCAGCACTGTTCCAGCACCGAGCGGTCCGTCTCGCCCGCGGGAACCGACAGGCCAACGCCGCCCAGGAATCCCGCGTCGTCGAACGGCAGCGCGGTCCAGCTGGCGCGGACCTCTTCGGGCAACTCGCGCACGTCGTCGTAGAAGCCCTCGACGGCCACCGAGCCGTCAGGGGCGCGGCAGCTTGCCAGCACATCCGCCATGACCTGCAGGGCATTGCGCGCGGCGCCGCCGAAAATGCCGGCATGTAGATCCCGGTTGGCCGCGGTGATCGCGAACTCGTCCGACATCATTCCGCGCATCATCGTGGTGATTGCCGGCGTGTCGTGGTCCCACATGTCGGTGTCGCAGACCACGGCCACATCGGCGCGCAATTCGCCCGCCGTCGCTTCCATGAAGGGACCCAGCGAGGGGCTGGCGATCTCCTCCTCTCCTTCCAGCAGCACGGTCACCCGGCACGGCAGCGCGCCCGTCGCGGCCTTCCAGGCGCGGCACGCCTCGATGAAGGTCATGAAGGCGCCCTTGTCGTCTGACGCGCCGCGCCCGGTGATCCAGGTCTCACCATCCGGCTGTTTCACGAGCGCGGGTGCGAAGGGGTCGGTGTCCCACATGTCCAACGGATCGGCGGGCTGCACGTCGTAGTGGCCGTAGAACAGAACATGAGGGGTGCCGTCGGGCGCGCTGGTATCGTGGCCCAGGACCATCGGGTGGCCCTGGGTGTTGCGGACCGAGGCGTCGAAACCCATCGACGAAAGATCCGCCGCCAGCCAGTCCGCCGCGCGCCGCACGTCGGGAGCACGGGCGGTCTCGGCCGAGATCGAGGGGATGGCGACCAGCTCCAGCAGCCGGGCAAGGCCGGCGTCGACGCTGGCGTCAGCGGCGTCGAGCGCGGAGTCAAGGCGGGATGTTGCGTCATTCATGGCGTTTTTTCCTTCCGATGTTGGTCTGCGGCGTCGAGGACCGGGCTCACTTCGGCCTCGCATAGTACATGTCGGCGAACGTCGTAACGCCGGCGCGAATCGATTCCCGGGCGGCCAGCGCCGTGCCTGAGCGCATCATCTCTGGCGTGACGAACTTCCGCTCCGTCGGCGGGAGGTAGCGGAACAGGCGGTCGTTCATGTCCTCGCCCGGACCGTGGAACAGGGTCATGGGCAAAAGGGCGTGCGGGTTGATCATGAAGGGCAACACGATGTCGCCGAGGCCACCCGTGCGCCCGTCGTGCGGTGCACGGCTGACTGGCATACGGGGGGTGCAGTGCAAAATTGCGGCGTCGGGGACCTTCAGGCCCGTCATGAGGCCGCCTCGTGGGTGAGAATGCTGCACTGCTCGGGCTCGGGAACCAGGCGTACGGTCTCGCCAGCTGCCCTGGGCTGGCCAAGCGGGCCGGAAGTGACGAGATGGCCGGCGGGCGTTTCTGTCTGGTAATGATACGCTCGGCCCACATAGGTGCGCAGGCCCAGGCGGGCCGGGATGCCGTGATCGCCTTGCGACACCCGCAGGCCGTCGGGGCGCGTGGCCAGTATGAATTGGTCAGGGATCGGGCCAAAGTCGTCCTCGGACAGCTTCATGTCGATGCCGCCCTCGCCTTCGGCAGTGATACGGCCGGCGTCACGGGCCGTAACGTTCAGGGGGATCAGGTTCTCGAACCCCACGAAACGGGCGACGAAGGCGTTGGCGGGACGGCTGTAAAGCGTCTCCGGGCGGTCGAACTGGCGGATGCGTCCGGACTCCATGATCGCCACGCGGTCGGAGATCGAGAACGCCTCCTCCTGGTCGTGAGTGACGAAGATCGCTGTCGTCCGGTTGGCGCGCTGCAATTCGCGAATTTCGACCCGCATCTCGACGCGCAGCCTGGCGTCGAGGTTCGACAACGGCTCGTCGAACATCAGAAGCACAGGCTCAATCACCAGGGCGCGCGCGAGGGCAACCCGCTGCCGCTGACCGCCCGACAGCGCGCTAGGCAGTCGCCTGGCCAGGGCGGACAGGCCAACGCGTTCCAGCATCTCGTCCGCCTTGCGGCCCCGCTCAGCCGCGCCCAGCCCGCGCTGTTTCAGCCCGAATGCCACGTTGTCGCGCACGGTCAGATGCGGGAACAGCGCATAGTTCTGAAACACCAGGCCGATGTTGCGCTTGTGCGCCAGCACGCGGGTCAGGTCGGTCTCGCCCAGGTGGATCGTGCCCGCGGTGGGCTGCAGGAATCCCGCCACGAGGCGAAGGGTCGTGGTCTTACCGCAACCCGACGCACCCAATAGTGTCACCAGTTCTCCCGCGCCGACGTCCAGCGACAGGTCGTCGAGGACCTTGGTGGCGCCATAATGCGCGGTGAGGTTTCGAAGGGTCAGCGGCCTGGTCATTTGGTGAGGAACGTCAGCCCGAGAGTACGTTCGACCACCGCCATGACGATGACGGTCAGCACCATCAGCAGGACGGAGACCGAGGCGATCACGGGGTCAAAGAACTGTTCAACATGGGCGAGGATCTGGATCGGCAGGGTGGAAATGCCCGGCCCGGTCAGGAACAGCGATACCGACACGTCGTTGATCGATGTGATGAGTGCAAGGAAGATGGCCGCAATGACGCCCGCCTTCACATTGGGCAGGACGATGGTGAAGAAAGTCTTGACCGGAGGGCTGCCAAGGCTGACGGCTGCCTCTTCTATGGAAAAGTCGAACGAGGCAAGAGAGGCCGAGATCACCCGCACCGCATAGGGCAGGACCAGGAGCGTATGGCCGATGATCAGTGTCGAGACCACCGGCAGCCCCGCGCCCACCTGGATCGAGCGCAACAGCGAAAAACCCAGCACGATTTCGGGAATCAGCACTGGCAGAACGAACAGTGTCGACAGCCAGCCGGGCAACTGCACCCGGTACCGGTTCAGCGCATAGGCCGCCGGGATGCCGATCATGAGTGCGCAGGTGGTCGAAATGGCTGCGACCTGAAAGCTCGTCACCATGGTGCGGCGGAAGGCCGACATTTCGAAAATGCGCTCGAACCAGTGCAGCGTCAGCCCCTGCGGAGGGAAGGTCAGAAAGCCGGTATTTGACAAGGCGGCGCCGATCACGATGACCAACGGCCACATCAGGAAAAAATAGACGAGGACCGTGAATGCGATCAGCGCAGGATGAAGGCGCCTCGTCATGTTGCCATCGGATTCAGGCGCTTGGCAATTCTCGTCATGCCGACCACAACGGCCAGCGTCACCGCAACCATGATCGCCGAGACCGTCGTCGCGCCATCCCAGTCGAAGGCGACCATCGCGCGTTGATACAGGAACGTGCCCATCATCATCTGCTGGTCGCCGCCCAGAAGCTGCGGCGTTGCATACGAATTGAACGACCCTGTGAACACCAGGACGGCGCCGACGATGAGGCCGGGCACCGCGAGCGGAAAGATTACCTGCCGGAAGGTCTGGACCGGCGTGGCGCCGAGGGATTGCGCGGCCTCGATCAGTTCGTCGGGAATGTTCTCCAGCACGCCCACGATGGTCAGGATCATCAGCGGGACGAACAGGTAGACCATTGCGACGATGACCGAACCCTTGGTGAAGACCATCGTGAAGGGCGCGCCTTCGATGCCGATCCAGACCAGGAAGTCGTTCAGGATCCCGTTGCTTCCCAGGATGATAAGCCAGGCGAAGGACCGGATCACAACGCCCGTCAGCAGCGGGAAGACTGCAAGGATGATCAGGATCCACCGCCAGCGCGGCGGGGTGCGGCTGATGGTATAGGCCGTGAAGAAGCCGATCACCAGTGACAAGGCCGTCGTGATCAGCGAGATCTCCAGCGTCCGCCACAGGACTGTACGGCGGAACCCGCTTGCCAGAAAGGCGGCGTAAAAGTCGAACGGTCCGCCGCCCGCATAGAAGGTCACGGCGATGGTGGCCGACACCGGTAGAACAAGGCACAGAACGACCAGCGCCGTCGCCGGCGCCGCCATCGCCCATCCCTTCAATTCGTGAAAAATGACCCGCGTTCCGGATGCCTGCGGGGGCGGGGCGAAGCGCCCCCGGAATAACTCAGTTGCCGAAGACCTCGTTCCAACGCTCGATCCACTCGGGCTTGGCGGCGTTCATCTTGGCGTTGTCCATGCGCTTGAGCCCGTTGACCATCTCGGTCCCGTAGGTCCAGAGCTTTGCCGCGGCGGGCGTCAGCATGACCGATGGATGGACCGGCGCGTCGACGCCGTTCTCGCCCAGGGTCTTCTGCAGATCGGGGTCGAGGACGAAGTTGATGAACTCATGCGCCCGTTCGACGTTCACGGCGCCGGTAGGGATGTTGATCGTGTTCATCGTGGCGATGTCGCCATCCTCCAGCTCCGCCCAGACGACCGTCGGCACGGCTTCCTGCAGGCGGCCGAGCGCGAAGTCCTGCGCGAGGCTCACGCTGATCTCGCCGGTCGAGAACAGGTTAATCATCTCCGACCCTGTGTTGTAGTTCTTCAAGACGTTGGGCTTCAGTTTTTCGATTTCGGCGAAGGCCGCGTCGGGATCTTCATAGGCGTTCACCCCGGCCTTGTCGCCGGCCAGCACGACGACCATCGGTCCGGCAGTTGTGGTGATGCCGGGAAGGGAGATCTTGCCGGCCAGATCCTCGCGCCACAGGTCTGCCCACGAGGTGATGGGCTCGCTGACCTGCGCGGAGTCGTAGACAATGCCGACCCGGCCCAGCGTATAGGCTGGTCCATAGTCGCCCATCGGCGCTTCGGCCATCTCGTAGACGCCGTCGAGATTTGGCAGTTTCGAGCGGTCGACCGTCTGAAACAGCCCCTTGTCGACCCCGAGTTGAGCGAAGCTGTCGGGCAGGTAGATCAGATCGACCCCCTTGCCGCCCCGGATCTCGATCTTGCTGATCCGGTCAGCGCTGTTGCCGGTCTCGAAGATGATCTCGCAGCCGCACTGCTCCTGGAACGGCTGGACGATATACTCGTTCAGCTTGTCGCCATTGAAGCCCCACCAGGAGACGACGAGTGTCTCGGCCTGGACGGACGCCGGTAGCGCCGCGAGCGTTATCGCCGCGGCAATAGATCTGGAACGCTTTGTCATCATTGAATTGGCTCCCTGTAGGCAACATTTTTGTCGAGGTGGTTTCAGCCCCGCGAATTTTTGGGTGAAGTTTGAAGTCTAAAGCATAGTTTTGATTGTGCAAGCGAGCCCGGTCGAATTTCCGCTGCCAGCGAACCGGTGAACAAGGGGTATTCGTCTCCTTTTCGGAGCGGCGACCAGGCCCCACGCAATTCGCGGACTTCTGAAAGACCTTGTTCCCCTTCAAACCTTTGTCGTGGTGTCGGCGTTGTTCCTGAACCAGTCGTCGGAGCCGGTCATTGACTCAATCCTGACGTCTTTCACTCTTCAACCCTGATGTCGTCCGGTCCGGCTTCATTCTCCGGTTTTCGGATATTCATCCGGGTGACCCGGATTTCGGCCGATCGCTCAAGACCGCGTATTCTTCCTGTACAGCGCGGGAAGCAGGCCGGACGGCGGGAACGCTCTTGAACAATCGATTCAGGACACTCTACGCCCGACCGATGCTGGAACCGAATGCTGCTGCCGAAAGTGCCCGGACAGGTTCTTCAGGATGACCGGGTCGAGGAAAGGCAATCCGCCGGCCCCACCAGGCAATGTTCGCCTAACGCTTCGCAGCGTAATAGGACACGCGCCGCTCCAGGGCGGCAAGCACCTCTGAGATCGTGAAAGCGAGCGCGAACAGCACGATCAGCACCGCCCAGAAATGTGACATGAGGAAATTCGCCGAGTACAGTTCGAACAGGGCCCCGAAGCCGACGATGGAGATCAGGAGCTGGCCAATGATCACGCCCTTGACCGCGCGAATCACGCCGATCCGCACACCTCCCAGGATTTCCGGAAGTGCGGCCCACAAGTAGATCTTGGTGAACGCGTCCCAGGGCGATGCGCCGAAACTGAGCGCCATGTCCACCAGCGCACGGTTGATCTGCTTCACGCCGGCGCGCGCATTCAGAATGATGATCCATATCCCGAACAGCGCGGTCGTGATGATGATCGACTTCATGCCGAATCCGAACAGCACCATCAGCACCGGGACCAGGGCGGTCAGCGGCGCGCTGAGAAAGATGTTGACCCAGGGTAGCAACAACTCGTCGATCAGCCGGTTCTTGCCCATGAGAATACCTACCGGAATCCCGATCACGATGGCGGAGACCACGCCCGCAAGAAATGCCGTCGCGGTCTCTGACAGCGCCTTCTGAAATGCCGGTGTCCCGAATATCTCGTATAGTGTCGCGAAAACCTCTGAGAGCGGCGGCAGGAAAAAAGTCAGTCCACTGTGCCCGACAGCCTCCCATAGCAAACCCCAGACGATGAGCGACGACATGCCAGGAAGTCGATACCCGAGGACGATCATCACTTACTCCACGTAATACCGGAGCGATGCCCAGATCTGGTCAACGATGTCCAGGTATTCCGGGTCGCGCCGGATATCGGCAACATTCTTGGCGCGAAGGCCCTTGGGCCGTATGATCTCCGATACGCGACTCGGGCGCGGCAGGAGAATGGCAATCTGGTCCGAAACATAGACCGCCTCTTCGATGGAGTGGGTAACAAAGAGGAACGTCTTGTTCTCCCCTGCAACGAGTTCGAGCAGATCCTCCTGGAACTTCCGGCGGGTCTGTTCGTCGACCGCCGAAAACGGCTCGTCCATCAGGAGAACCTCGCTGTCTACGGCGAGTGCCCGCGCGAGTCCCACCCTTTGGCGCATGCCGCCCGACAACTCGTGCGGGTAGCTCTTTTCAAACCCTGCCAGGCCGACATTGCGGATGTACTTCTCCGCAATCCCTTCACGCTCCGCCACGCCCACACCCCGGAGTTCGAGCCCGAAGGCGACGTTCCGCAGCACGTTGGCCCATGGCAACAGGGCAAAGTCCTGGAACACGAAAGCACGATCCGGCCCCGGTCCCGTCACGGGCGTGCCATTGACCTCGACTTCTCCCGATGTGGGTTCCAGGAGCCCCGCTATGATCTTTAGGAGCGTTGTCTTTCCACATCCTGACGGTCCGAGCAGCGACGTGAGCTGCCCGTGCGGAAATTCCAGCGTCAGGTTTCTGAGCGCCTCCACTTCGCCGTAGGTCTTCGAGATGTTTCGCGTCGACACCGCTGTCCTTGGCACGTCGGACACCTCGGCCCCGCTCCTAGTCTGATGCGTATCCACGGTCGTTCCCTTCGAAGAGCACGTTTTCGATCCGTTCCAGAAGATTCAGAAAACATACGGCGAGCAGGATGATGGAAAAAATGGCGGCATACATGCTCGCATAGTCGGCGATCGAGCGGCTGTAGGTGATGATGTCTCCGATCCCGGTCGGCGTAATCTTGAGTTCGGACAGGATCGCACCGATGAAACCGGCGGATGTGCCAAGGCGCAGGCCGGAGAATATGATCGGCGATGCGGATGGAATGATGACTTTCAGGATAATGTCCCTCTCCGAGCCGAGAAAGGAGTATCCCATTTCCTTCAGGTTCGTAGGCGTATTGCGAACCGCGCCCGCAGTGTTCAGGACGATGACGGGCATTGCCATGATACAGACGACAAAAACCTTCGAGGTCAACCCGATTCCGTACACCATGACCAGGAGCGGGATGAGGGCGGCGAGCGGCGCGGCCTGCATGACGATGAAAATCGGCAGGAACAGCCAGTCGAACCACGAACTGAGCCCGATCCAGAGGCCAAGGGCAATTCCGAGAAAGGCTGAAATCAGCAATCCGACGACAAGCGGCCGGAGCGTGTCGATGTAGGCGTGGAAAAGCGAGCCGTCGACCGCCATGGCGAAAAGCGCCGCCATTGATTCGAAGAAGGTGGGAAAGCCGTAACTGACGGGAATGTGCCCGGCGATTTCCCAGGCGCCGAAGACAATCACTCCGGAGAGAAGCTTGAGTGACAGGGACCTGTTCATCATCGATAAAGCCTGCTTGGAGGCGGCGCCCTTGCGGACACCGCCCCTTGTTGTTCAGTTCATGGCTGCGTCCAGCGGCGCCATGTACCAGAAGTCCTCGATCATGAGGGTTGACGGATCACCCTCAAGCTGGCCGGCATTGCTGTACCACTCCAGGTCGGCCATCGCTGCCTTGCGGCCACCGCCGTTCGGGTCATACAACCCGCCCGCGACCGCTTCGGCGTAGAAATTATCGAGACTGTCGAGGATTTCTTTCGGCAGTTGACCGATCGGTCCGTCCGGATCGGTCTCTTGCCGGACCATTGTCGGGTCGGAATTCATTTCCTGCCAAACGCTGAGGAGTGCGTCGACAAAGATCTGGACCTGATCTTCGTTGGCCTTGATCCAGTCGAGATTGGCAAAAAGGGCCTCGTCCGAAGCTTCGACATCGAACATGGGCAACACGTTGAACTTGTCGCCGTGTTGACGCATTACCTTGTTCTTGTTCGAAAGATCGATGATGGTTGCGTCCGCCTGGCCCGCCACGAGCGCGACGACACGGTTCGCCGAACCAGGAACGTAGGAACGTTTACCGAACGTGATGCCGGATTTGTCCTCGATGACGTTGGCAATCGAATCCGTTCCGCCGCCACGGGAGTGCAGCAGGATCGGTTCACCGTCCAAATCCTCGAGCTTGTTGTACTTCTTGGTCGTCACAGGGAAGAACTTCAGCTTCGAGAGCTGGAAGATGATACGTACCGGCGCTTTCGCCCGCTGCATTGCAGCATAGGGCGTACCGAAGCCGATGTCCATCTGACCGCTGAGCACCGCCTGAATGGCCAGTTCTTCATCAGAGAAGGCAGTCCACTCGTAGTCGAGCCCGTTGGCCTTTGCCCGGTCGAGCGCGACAAAAAAGGCTGCGAGCTCGTCCGACGGCGTCTCGCCCAGCGCGATGCGGATGGTATCCGCCTGCAAGGCTGGTGCGGAAAGCGCAATCGAAATCGGCAGGATCGTCGCCAAGCCTGCCTTTTTCAGGAATTTCATCATCTCGGTATCTCCTTGTTGTTGTCATGCTACGTTTGGCCGTGGTTTTCAACGGCCCAGCGGTCTGGTTCAGTTTACCGCCATCACACCTCGCCGAATAAACGGGCCGAGACCGAACCCAGGTGGTCACGCATTGCGGAGTAGGCCGATGTCGGTTGGCGCAACTCGATGGCGGAAGCGATCCGGTCATGTTCCGGAAAACTTGGATGGTCGGGGGAGGGTCGATCGGAATCTCGAACGACCGTGCTCCAGGCGACTGCGCGGCGAACCTGGTTGAGCCTGTCGAAGAGTGACAGGAGCAACACGTTTCCCGTGGCCTCCGCCACTGTACGGTGAAACAGGTCGTCACGTGCCTCGTATTCGTCCCAACTCGTTGCCGACTCTGCCCGGGCCTGGCTCCGCCTGATCGTCGCGAGGGCTTCGCCAGACGCGTTGATTGCCGCTTCCTGTGCCAGCGCCGGCTCAAGCGACAACCTCGCCCTCATCATCTGCACGGGAGTAACCTTCCTGCTGAGATCCGCCAGGCGGTCGGCGCCGTTCACCGCCAGGAATGTGCCCTTCCCGACATGGCGCCAGATCCGTCCCTCGTGCTCCAGTGCCTCGAGGGCCCGGCGCAATCTCGTGCGGGTCATGCCAAGGCTCACGATCAGATCGCGTTCAGGCGGCAACCGGTCGCCCGGATTGTATTGGCCTGCCGCTATGAAGGCCTTGAGCGTCGCGAGAGCGTCTTCCCGGTCTGTCGTTTCAGGCCTTGCAAACACCGCTGCGACTCCATAATTGGTTGATCAATATATGTGATTGATCTACAATAGATCGACCAAAAGGAATTGGCAAGGGCGATTGGTTTCCCGGGATTTTTGCGATAGAGCCGGCGGCGGTCCACGGGTTGGCAACCCCGCTCGCGAACATGAACGGAGGCACGCATGACATCATTCGCGTTTCGGCAGCCGCCGGTAGTCGGATTGCCGGTCGTCGGCTCAGAAGCACTGTTTCCGGTTCGCCGTGTCTACTGCATCGGGCGAAATTACGCCGCGCACGCCATCGAGATGGGGCACAATCCGGATCGGGAGCCACCCTTCTTTTTCCAGAAGAATCCCGACAACCTGGACCCTTCCGGCGAGTTTCCCTATCCACCGCGTTCCTCGGACGTACACCATGAAGCCGAGTTGGCCGTCATGTTGAAATCGGGGGGATCGGACATTCCCGTCGGAAAGGCCCTCGACCACGTGTTCGGTTATGCCTTGTCGCTCGACATGACCCGCCGCGACCTCCAGGGTGAGCAAAAGAAACTCGGCCGGCCTTGGGAGGTCGGCAAGGCTTTCGAGCGGTCCGCGCCTGTCGGTCCCGTCCATCCGGTCTCACTGGTCGGGCATCTGTCCTCCGGCAGGATCACGTTGAAGGTCGACGGGAAACTCCGCCAGGAGGGCGATCTCAACCAGATGATCTGGAAGGTGCCCGAAATGATCTCCTATCTCTCGGAGTACTTCGAACTCGCCGGCGGCGACGTCATCCTGTCTGGCACCCCGGCGGGTGTGGACTCGGTCGGCAGGGGCAACGTCATGGAAGTCGAGGTTGCAGGTCTCGGTGCCATGAGGGTGAAGGTCGTGTGACTCGCGAATCAAAGACTGCGGCCGTTTGCGGTGAATGATTCACCCGAGGCCGTCAGTGTCGTCATTCCGACACATGCCGTAGACCATCGCCTTCCTTGAGGAACTGAACATCCTTGAACCGTGACAGTTTCACGACAGCGGTTCGGGCTTCCCGAATCCAGCTTTGGGAAGATCCGGAGTTCTATGTTCAGCGCGAATTGCCGGACATTAGGCACCCGACTTCGAACGTCGGGGCCGTGCAGGAGGGCCCCGCAGCGAGTTCAGGCACGATGTTCTGACGGTAATCGACTAAGATGGCTATTTCAGCCATCACCTTGCGGAACCGGACGCAAATCTGTCCGCTAGATTCCGCAAGTTACGGGAGAACAACCATGGATGACCTACAATTCGGCACCCGTGACAAACGCGATCATTGGCGGCCCATGGATCCGATCAATCCTTCACCGCTTCTCGCCTCGCCCTGGAGCATCCTGAAGGTCGTTAAGTGGCTGCCGCACTACTTCTACCCCTGGAACGGCCTTTTCTTTCTGACCGCCTGCATTTTCTGGTTCTACCTGACCCCGGATGTCGAGACGATGAAAACGCTCGAATGGGGCTGGGTGGCCTACATACTGGTCCGTAACTCGGTCGCGCTGTTTCTGTTGCACGGCGCGTTCGAACTGCGCCTCTACATCCAGCGCGCTCAGGGCAACCTGTTCAAGTACAATCCCAGGTGGCCCAAGGAAACCCGCTCGAACGTGTTCATGTTCTCGTCACAGAACATCGACAACATGATCCGCACGTTCGGAACCGGAGTGCCGATGTGGACGGCCTACGAGGTCCTGATGCTCTGGGCGTATGCGAATGGTTGGGGTTTCTGGACGACCTTTGCTGACAATCCCTGGGGACTGATCTGCCTCGGGTTGGTCATGGTCGTCATTCACGAAGCGCACTTTTATTTCACGCATCGGATGATCCATTCGCCATTCCTCTACAGGCATGTGCATTCAGTCCACCACAAAGCGGTCAATCCGAGCCCCTGGTCGTCGCTCAGCATGCATCCCGTGGAGCACCTGATTTACTTCTCGGGTTCGCTGATTCACTTCATCGTGCCGTCACACCCGTTGCTTGCGATCTATCACCTTCACATCGCCGGCCTTGGTGCCGTTATCGGCCACATAGGATTCGACAAGATGGTCATCGGCGACGAGAAGGCGATGAACACGCATGCCTACGCGCACTACCTTCATCACAAGTATTTCGAAGTGAATTACGCCGACGGGTTGATACCCTGGGACAAGTGGGCAGGAACCTGGCATGACGGCACCGAAGAGGGCGACGTGCGTATGCGTGAGCGGTTGAAGCTTCGCCGCGAACGATCAAAGGCGAAGATGTGAGCGTCATGATCGTCCGACCGTCGCAGACCTGCGCGCATTCAAGAGAAAGCGCCAGATTATCACCATGCATGTCGACGGTGCCGAGGAAGCCGCCGCCGCGTGCGAGGCGGGCATCGAAATGTTCACCGGCGAAGTCGATGCGAAACTTCCGGGCATTCGCGCCGCCGCCCCGGGCGTCTTCCTGCAGGCCGGCCATGAGCAGGGAACACTCCATGACGAGTCGAACGCGATCCGGGAAGGCTTTGATGCATTCGAGCGCGGCGCCGATGCGATTTGCTTCGCGGGGTCCCTCCGTATCGTCGAAGCGATGGCCAGGGAAGGGATTCCGGTATCCGGTCATGTAGGCTACGTCCCGCGCTGGGCCACCTGGACCGGTGTTCGCTCGGTCGGGAAGACGGCTGACGAAGCGGTTGCGATTTACCGCAAGGTCAAGGACCTTGAAAACGCGGGGGCCTGCCTGGTCGAGATGGAACTCGTTCCGGTCGAAGTCGCCGACTTCGTGACGCGCAATACTTCGCTGATCACCGAAGGCATGGGCTGCGGATCGGTCTGCGACACCCAATACCTGTTCAGCTGCGACGTGCTGGGAACCAATCGTGGCCACTACCCGCGTCACTCCAAGACTTACGCAGACCTGGCAGCAGAGGAGGACCGACTCCAGGTCATGCGTGTCGAGGCATTCCAAAGATTCATAGCTGATGTGAGTTCGGGTCAGTATCCCGAACAGTGCCACGAAATCCATGTGCCAGACGAGACGGTTCTGGAGGCCATGCTGCGCGCAAGCCAGTCATGAGAGTCCCTTGTACGGCGCACAGCATATCGCCCAGCCGGACCCCGATCGTCCAGGTTCTTGCGGCAGGACACATGATGGACCGTAAGCATGAATGGAATGGCAGGGCGTCATTAGATCCTTCAAGTGATCTACCCGTAAACGACCCGAAGCAGCGGCCGCAGTTCGCCGCTGCACGTGGCCAACGCCTTCGCCGCCAGGGCGCTCCTGGCGCTCGGCCAGGTCCGTGTGGACGGCAAGTCCAACGAGATCGCGGCGATTCCGGCGCTTCTGGAGCTTCTCGACATCGCGGGCAGCACGGTGACCGCCGACGCAATGCACACGCAGGGGGCGACGAAGGGAGAACGGAGCACCGCTACGTCCTCCTCAGCGAAAGGCTCGGTCCGGAGCGTTTCCTCAGGACGGTGCGCGCGCACCGGGCTGTGAAAAATCCGCTTCATTGGGTTCTGGACGTGACCATGGGAGAGGACGGCCTTCGCAACCGGAAGGACAACGGCCCCGAGAACCTTGCGCTGATGCGCTGATGCGGAAGCTGGCGCTGAACCTGGCGCGGTTGAGCGATGTCGGAAAAGTGACGTCAATGCCGGAAAGCTGAAGAGGGCCGGTTAAGACAAAAGTTCCTTCTGAAACTTGTCAGCTCCGCGGCACTTCTCCGAAAGAATGCTAAGCCCCGAAAGATCCAATTGCGATCGCCCTGGTGAGAACCGACATTTCGTATCGATCAGCATCACCATTGTATGAAAACGACAATCAAGAATCATCGGAAGATCATTGAAGGAGTCGGCCGGGGTGGCCTTGGCTCACGCCTTCCTGAAACGCCAGCCATGCATCATGCGCCCGTAATAGTTGAACCACTCCCTCGCGTCAGGGTCCCGAAACGGATAGTCCGCTCCAATCTGCCTTGCCGTGACGAGGCCGGTTACGAAACAGGTTTCCTGGCTGTTGACCAGGGTATGGGCGCCACAATGCCATGTCCGCCTCCTGCCCTGGACAAATCGGAACAGATGGATGAGAAGGGCGACGTGGCGCACATCGTGGACGATGTGCTGGAACCACCACTTATTTACGATCTTGGAATCATCGATGCGGCTGACCGGATTGTAGGTCACGAGGCAAGGCTTGTCCGATCGTTTCGCCCATGGCTGCTGATTGTGCATGATGTAGGTGATCTCGTAGTTGTCCGGTCTGGCCCCGTACTGCTCAATGTGGTTGCTTCGCGAGGCGAGCGGCCGGGCGGCATTGTCAGGAAGAACGGAGGCGTCCGAGTGAACGACCGTGTGGTTGTGCAGCTCGCTGTCGTAGCGGATCGAGGAGAGGAGACTTCTCTCCAGGAAGGTCGGCCTGTCCAGGATCATCAGCGTCTGGTTGGCATTGCACGCGAAGACCACGTCATCGAACGTTTCCGTCGTTCCGTTCTCGTCCTCGACGGTGACATGGGACGGGTGTCGGCGCACCTTTCGGACCGGTCGGTCCAGGTAGATCTTGTCCCGAAAGGCTTCTGACATGTTTTCGTAGATCCGGCGCGAACCCCGGTCCCAGGTCCGCATCGGGGTCGAGGTTTCGATGTCGAAGAATTCGAGGTACCGGGCGAACATGGACGCGGGCATGTCGAACACGTTCGTGGCCATGAGAAAGTTGACGAACATGGGCTTCAGTATCTTGTAGCGGAAATCCCCCGAGAACCCGCCCATGTTGAGAATCGCGCCCATGCTGACGTAGTTGAACGGGTTGAGGGCATTGAGCAGTCTCGACCGTGACCGGCTGAGCCGGCCAAACCATTTCAGGCGCCGCAGGAGTCTCTGGAATTTCTCGATTTCGGGCTGCAGCTGCCGCCTCAGGTCGGAGTCGAAATCGTGGGCGTAGATCTCGTCCCGGTACCTCACGCTATAACTGAACCTGGTATCAACGAGTTCGATACCGTGTTGTTGCATGAACAGGACAATGTGGTGGTAAACGGAAGGGATGCACGCGGTGACGGAGATATCGAATGGAATCGAGGTACCGTCGTCTTGCGGCATTTCGGCCGTGATGGCGTTGCCGCCGATCCGGTCCTGCGCTTCAAACAGCCGAAAATCAAAACGATCCGGGTGATGATGCAGTGCCCAGGCGACGCCCAATCCCGAGATTCCTGCCCCGACAATGGCAATTCTTCTTGGCATCATTCCATTCCCGGATTTGTTCGTTGCCGGTGCCTTACCATGAACTTGCGTGATCTCCTTGAATGATCTTTCACATGGTCCGATCCCGTGCACGGACGATGGGTGTACGGACGTTTTCCTCCTTTGACTGATTCACGGGAATCATTAAGCTGCCCCCGGGAATCCTCGCAAGGAAAACGCGTCGAAGGGACCATGGGGACAGGCGAATTCAAAGACAGGGAAGACCAGGCAAGACCGGAGCAGTTCGATTCAGTCCCGGGCGAGCGTAACGGTTCCGACCTGCTGTTTCCGTTCCCGGAAGGCTGGTATTTCATCGCCAGCCGCAAGACCATCGAGAAAGAAAAGCTGATCCGGAAGACCTGGCTCGGCGAGGAAATCGTTGTCTGGTGCAACGAGGACGGGGACGTCTGCGTGGCCGATGCGATCTGCCCGCACCTCGGTTCCGACCTGGGACCAGAGGCCGGCGGGGTGGTGCGCAACGGCTGCCTCGTTTGTCCGTTTCACGGGTTCGAGTACGATGTTTCCGGGAAATGTGTCGCGACACCCTACGCGCCCCCACCGAGGACTGCGAGGCTGAAGGTGTTCGAGACGCATGAAATCCTGGGTCTCGTCTTTGCCTGGTGGGGTCGTGAGGGCAGGTCTCCGCAATGGTATCTTCCGCCGTCACCTCCTCCGGATGAATCCGACTGGAGCGGCATGGAATTCCGGAGCGTCCGATTTGCAGGACATCCCCAGGAGACGGCCGAGAACTCAGTGGACCTCGGACATCTCCGCTATGTGCACGGTTACGGCAGCGTGAACAGGGCAAGCCCGCTATCGATCGATGGCGCTTCCCTCAAGAGCTGTTTCAACTTCAAGCGGACCCGGTCAATCGCCGGGATCACATTTTTCCGGTTCGATGTGTCGGCAGTCACGCATGTGCATGGGCTTGGCTATTCCTACGTCGAGGTACGTGAACACTCGATCGACATGCAGACCCGGCTGTGGGTGCTCGCGACGCCGATCGACGGAAAACTCATCGAAATGACGCTTGTCAGCCAGGTCCGAAAACTCGGAAGACCGAAACGGCTGATCGCCGGGATGCGTTTCCTTCCCGTACACCTGCGCACGCGGATCATGAACAGGATCATCATCACTGCCCAGATTCGGGACGTCATGCAGGATGTCGTCATCTGGGGCCGAAAACAGTATCGCTCCCGACCGCTCCTTTGCAGTTCAGACGGTGAGATCATCAAGTTTCGGCGCTACTGCGAACAGTTCTACCCGGATGCCTGAGTCATGGCCGGCACGTGACGGATCGGTTCACCACTTCTTTGGAACCGATCGTGGTCAGCGAAGATTTCCCCACCGACGCCAAAAAAGACTGTTGCGCCTGTCGCGGCGCAGGTTTCACCTTCCGTTAGGCCACCGACGTGTTCAACGCGTTCGCATGCATGGAGAACGTCTTTCCGGATCCCTTCACATTCGATATCGACCGCTATCTTCCGCCACGCAGTAAGCATCGCGGTCCCGGGAATGCGCCGTACGGGCTGGGCACACACGCGTGCTTCGGCTCCCGGTGGATGGATTTTCAATTGGCCGTCAACGTGCTGATGATCGCGCATGACTTCGATCTCGAGGTGTCTCCGGCCAACTACAAGCTCCGGTTCAGCCCGCTTGCGTCGATGAAACCGAGCCGGAAACCGAATTTTCGCATCGCTGCGCAGAAACGCGAACTGCCCGTCTGACGGGTATGGAGTGATGTCCGGACCCGGGGCCCATTGCGGATTCCTGCCCGTGTGACGGCTCGTTCAGGCCTTATCGCCTGGCCGGTTCAGCCGTTCCCTGATCTGTTCGCTCGTTTCCTTGGTCTCGTCAAGCGCCATCAGCAGTGGCGGGAGAAACAGGAAATCCGCCACGAGCGCAATGACGACGGTTATTCCCACGAGCAGGCCGAGCGCCTGATTGGTCGCCATCCCCGATGTTCCGAAAACCATGAATCCCAATGCGAACACGATGGTCGTCGCGAACAAAGCCTTGCCCACCGTACGAAAGGCGGATTGAACGGATTCTGACGGCAGCAGCCCGCTCTTCCTTGCGTTCACGTACTTGGTCATGAAATGGATCGTGTCGTCGACGATGATGCCGAACGCTATGGCGGTGACAACGGATGCCGCGACGCCGACCTCTCCAACCAAGTACCCCCACAATCCCATCGCCATTGCCGCAGGAACGAAGTTCGGTATCAGGCTGATCAGGCCAAGACGCACGCTTCTGAAAATCAGGAGCAGGAGCAGCGAGACGATGGCCATTGCCACGACGGTACCAACCAACATGCCGTGTATGTTCCGTTGTATGGAATTGGCTCCGACGACGGCAACGCCGGTTGCACGGCTTTCCAGGCCAGGGGCGTTTTGCCGGAACCAGGCCTGCGCACGGTCGTCGAGGTCGATCTTCTCGCGGGTGGACAGACTCTTCAATACGACCGTGACACGTGTTGAAGAGCGTTCGACATCGATGAGATTGTTCAGGTCACGACCGACTGGCAGGGAAAACTCGTAGAGCAACAGGTACTGTGCGGCGAGATCAGGGTCGTCCGGAAGAGTGTAGAAGTCAGGGTCGTCTCCGTGCAGGTTCATGTTCAGGCGCTTCATGACGTCCGATATCGCGAAGACGTGAGCCACTTCCGGCTGTGCACGATACCACTCTGCGAATGCATCGACCTGGCCCAGGTATTCGATATCCGTTATTCCGTCTTCCCGCCCGGCACTGAGCGAGTACTCGTACGTTTCCACACCGGTGAAATTCTCGCTTATGAAATCCGTTGAACGCCGGAACTCGTAACTTTCATCGAGAAGTTCCAGCCAGTTCTCCTTGAGTTCGATCCGGGAGATGCCCGCAATGAGGACTATGATCAGAATGCCGAAGGACCAGAGCAGGGTCGTGCGATATGACACGACAAACCGCCCGATCTGCTCGAAGAAGTCCAGCTTGCCGTCGCGCACGGGCCGGGCCCGCATGGGCATTATCGACAGGATAGCCGGCAGGAGCGTCACCGCGTAGACGAAGGCGCACAACACGCCGAATGCCACGATGTTGCCCATGACCTTGAACGGCGGCATTTCGGCGAAATTCAGGCTGAGGAAACCGATCGCGGTCGTAAGGGACGTCAGGAAAACGGGCCAGGCGTTCGCCTGCGTGGAATGGATGGCCGCCTGCTTTCGGTCCATGCCCTGCCTCAATCCCGCTGCCACTCCTTCTATGATGTGCACTGAGTGCGCAACGGTCACCGCCATCAGGACGAACAGCGCCGCACCGCTTTCACCAAACAGCTTCATGCCGGTCCAACCCGTGAATCCCAACGCGGACAGCATGACGGCAATCAGCATCAGGGCAATTGCGATCGTTCCCCAGATCGAGCGCAGAAGAAGCAGGGCAACGAGGAGCATTGTCCCGAATGCGATGGGGCCGAGGATAGCCGTTTCATCGTTGATCGCGTCGCGCATGGCGCGATTGAGGGGCAGTTCGCCCGTGACATGGTACTCGATGGCCGGATTCTCCTCCCGAGAAGAGGCGATCGTGGCAGCGAGGAAGTCCGTGACCTCCTCCTTGCCGAGTTCCCGGTCCTCGGGAAGCGTGACACTGACGACCAACCCGGCAACGCGGCCGTCCCTGGAAACGAAGCGCCCCGCGACTTCCATGGTTCCGAGCGCAATTCTCTCGATGCGTTCCAGGTCGTCTTCGCCCAGGGAACCGGCGTCTGCGACAAGCGGTTCGACGACCAACTCGTCCTCGAAGCCCTCGCTGTGTGAATAGTTCGTAATTGAATCGACGCGCGTGACGTAAGGCGTGTGCCAAAGCCGTTCGGTCAGTTCTTCGATGGCAACGAGCGCCTCCCGCGTGAATATGGTGCCGGATTTCGGCGCCACGGCGACGAGCGCCGAGTCGGAGAGGGCGTAGGTTTCTTCCAGCTGTTCGAGCGCGACGATGTGCGGATCATCCTGGCCAAAATGATTTCGTACATCGACGTCGACGACAATAATGTTCCGGGCTCCCGCGGCGAGAGCCAGGATGACAAGAAAGGAGAACAGGACAGTAAGCCAGCGGCGACCCACGACGAGCGCTGTGCAGGCTTCGAAACTCATGTCGAATTGCCGACTTGCGAACTGGCCCCGGACATTGCGCCTCCCCTTGTCCAAGAATGGCGAATTGAAGCCCACCTATACAGCGAAACATCTCACAAAAGGAAGTTCAGAAGGATCGGAAGATTCCCCGCCATACGTAAGGCGAGATTCGCGCACGATCGCGAGATGCTTAGGTATCGCTGCCTGGCAACCGCCAACAGGTTCGACTGCGCGGGCCGCGCGGCCTGTCGTCGCATGGGCGGGCGCAAGGACAGGGCCTACCTCCGGAGATGAAGTGCTCCCTTGTCATGCCGCCCTCACATGAAAGCCGCCCGAGGTCCGACACCGACAGCCGGGCAAGTATGCCGGACCCGGCACCGGGTGATGCGGCACGCCCGGAATTCCGGGTATGGCTGGCGAACTTCCCGAATTTGATGATCCGGATTGACGCAAGGCGGAGACATCGCTGGAAACCGTCGGAAAAAGGGTCCGTCATTGCCCGCGGCTGCCGTCCGGATGTCCAGCCGACCGACGTCTGCTCGAAAAAAAATGCCACGGCGCAGATTTCTCATGAAGAATGACGCGTACCGTAGATCAGCAGGGCTTCAAGAAGGAGCGACTGATCCTTTTCCTGGATTTCCTTTCTCTTGCTCCGACCCATGCTGTTGCGCTGCCGCATGGGCTGTTTCTCGCCGGCCTGATCCACGTGTTCATGTCCCGGGAAGCAGTCCTGAAGCACCTGCACCAGGACAGCCTGAAGTCGGTATCGCTCAATGCGGCGGTCGGTGTGCCCGTACCACACATATGCAGGCGTTCCCCGATATCCTGAAGCGCCTGAACAAGAACATGCGCGGCGACGACCGGCTTTCTACCGGCTGCCCGAAGATCCGGCCGTCGCGGCGCAGTACCTGCTGCTCTACGAATTCTCTCTGCCGGTCGGCCGGGACCTGAACAACCGGATCGATGTCGGCAAATCCGCGACGCGCATGACGGTCGTGCTCAACCGCTTGTCCTCGAAACGCCAGATCGCCCTCGACAGGCGGGCGCAGGCCTGGCTGGAGGAAAACGCCCATGACCTGATGACGGAAGCCACCGGTATTGCGGTCGCATTCGCTCATGTAACCCGGAGAAATATCGAGAACATGTTGCGCGGCACGATTACGGCCATGGCGGTTGTCTCGCTGCTGCTGTTTTTCATTTTCAAGAGCCTGCGTCTCGGCCTGATCAGCCTGATCCCCAATTTTTTGCCTGCGGCCATGGCCTTTGGACTGTGGGGTTATCTCATCGGTAGTGTCGGCATGGCAGCGTCGATCGTCACGGCCATAGCTTTCGGCATCGTCGTCGATGACACGATCCATTTCCTGACCAAATACGCCAGTGCACGGAAAGAAGGGCTTTTCCCGTCCGATTCGGTTCGCTCCGCGTTTCGCGCCGTTGGCCATACGTTGTGGACCACAACTGCCATTTTCGCCTTGGGATTCTTGGTCTTCACTTTGTCAGGACTGATAAGCAACATGACGCTCGGCCTCCTGGTCGGGATCACGATCGTCATCGCGCTGGTCGCCGACTTCCTGCTCCTGCCGCCGTTGCTGCTGGCTCTCGACCGCGACTGGAAACGCCAGCCGTGACGGAGGGAGACCACCGAGACCGCCCGCCATCGACCCGCACAAGAGCAACCACCCCCACGCGGTTTGAGTTCTGTCGCGAAAGTAAAATGGTCACGTGCTTGTGCGGCGCGGAGACGTGACCTGACGGAGTCGACATTCTGATCCGTCCCGTCCTCCATCTCTGGTCCCGGGGCGGCGTCGGCACCGTTCGGGAGTTCGGCTTTTTCCGGAGGAGCCAGGCCCGCTGCGGTATGCGGATTTCAGGGCCCGATACGTTCCGGTCGGAAGCGGCACTGTGGAATCCACGGACAGTCTGCTGGTCGCGCAATGGATGAAGACATGCGGGCAGCGATGGGACTGGCGATGCAGTCAGGCCATCCTGTCCTACCGGGTTTCAACGAAATCCGGCCGTTTTGATGCCGCGTGGCGGCAGTTGCAGGCGTCAAGGGCGTGACGGCCGGCCGCCGGATCGCTTCCTGTCAGGAACGACAACAGTCGCCTGGTCGCGGCCGCGTAAGACCCCGGCAGCACTGCATAGGAACCATTGGCAAGAATCCCGCCATCCCGGAATCACTTCCGCTCTTTGGGGCTGCCTTCAACACTTTGCATAAGCTGTGTGATAACATCCAGCAGGGAGTTGTGACTGACCCTAATGTGGTATTCCGTCACCTCCGGGAAGTCACGATTGGCTCCGACAGGCGGCACAGGCGGGCTCTCCCGACCGGGTGATTTCCGGATGCGTCCTGACGTTGTCGGGTTGGGGAGTGTCAGGTTGTTACGCACTGACTCTCACCTCGTATGAATGTCGCGTTGCAGGATGACCTCCGGAATTCATGGGGTTTATGGCCGGGACTGCTGAGCCCCCGGACTTGACCTGGTGCCACCTGCGGGCCGCAAGCGGATGTCGCACTATGGAATGGCAGTGTCAGTTCTTTACCAAAAAATATCATAAATGTCGAAATCAACATACACAATTTACACAAATTCTCCTATTATTGTTTATTGTCGACGGAAGTAGCGACTCGCGCGCGGCGGCGCGGCGGGGCTAATTGATTTTACCGTGGGCCTGCGGCCACCGGTGTCGATTGTGGAGGGTGCGTTTGCCGATGGGCGTGAGGGGCCAAGGCCAGAACGATGCAATTGAGCGGAGCCGACACCCGTATCCGCGCATCGGACGGCTCACTCCGACAGTCTCAGCGGCGTGCGTGTGGCGCTCGGTCATGTTTGCGCTTGCGGCCTGCGCGGCAGTTCCCGTCCCGAAATCCGACCTGCCCGTACGGACTGGCCACCGATGGCGGGGAGATGAATTCCGCCCGAGCCTGAAATACCCGCTGGGCCGGATGAAGTGCCTGATTCAAAATTTGAACCTTGAAAATCTATGCGTTTCAGAAAAAACCGTCGAAATCAGGAAAATGGACCCGTCATCGCCTGCGGCGGCCTTCCGGGTTTCCAGCCGACCGACGCCCGCACGCAAAAAAACGCGGCAGCGCAAATGGCTCATTTCTTGAGCAGCCTTGATCTAAGCCATGGCAATCTCTATGGTTTTTTTGTTCATGGAATGCGACAGATCAGGGCTGACCCTGAAATATGAAACCAGACTTCAAGAAGGAAAACATGTCATCAAAAAAGTCATTGAACGAGAGGATTTCGCAACAACTCCGCTCATTTCGTTTCCTGACTTTTAGGATCAGGTTTGAAATCGCCAGGAATCATGGGCATGACATGGATGGATTTTACCTTGTACCCGTCAGGTTGCGGGGGATTTCGATGTGCGGCGGATTTGATGCAGCGCCAGAGGCCAGGATACGGAGGCTCACATGAGGAACGCACCTAGACGAGACACTGCCGGTCGTCCTTGCTTGAGAACGAGCGGCAAGTGGAAGACCTGCTGTCAAGGCCGGGGAGTTTTCTCGAATCGCATCACATGTTCGCTAGGGTTGACGCTGGGCGCCATTGCCGTCGGGGGAATCTTGCTGGTGCTGCCGGCGTCGGCGATCGAGTTCGATGAAGGGGAATTGTGGGGCAGCCTGGATACCACGCTCTCGCACGGCCTGACATTCCGGGTCCAAAGGCGTAACGATGAGCTGGCCGGTGACATCAACGGCAACGACGGAAACCTCAACTATAAACGCGGTCTCGTCAGTAGCGCCTCGAAGCTCACGATGGATCTGGACATCAACACGAATGCCTTCGGTGCTTTTTTCAGGACCACCGGTTTCATTGATTTCGAAAACCAGAATGGAACCAGGGAACGCACGCCCTTGAGCGAAGCGGCGAAGGATGCAGTCGGCAAGGACTTCGAGTTGCTTGATGCCTACGTGACCACGGAGTTCGAAGCTGGCGATGCATTCGTTGACCTCCGGCTTGGGAAACACGTGCTCAACTGGGGAGAGAGCACGTTCATCCCGAACGGGATCAATGCCATTAACCCCTTTGACGTGAGCAAGCTGAGGTTGCCGGGCTCTGAACTCCGGGAAGCGCTTCTTCCGGTCTCGATGGTGTCGGTGTCGGTTGCTCCGACTTACGCGTTGTCGCTGGAAGCGTTCTACCAGCTCGACTGGGCGGAGACCAAGATCGATCCTGTCGGAAGTTACTTCTCAAGTACCGATTATGCAGGACCGGGTGCAACGAAAGCAGTACTGACCACCGTCATGGAAGGGCTAATACCTGACAAGATTCTACAAGACCAAGGCTTCGGATTCGGGCCGCTGACTCCGGCCATCAATGCCGACCTTTCGGGGCAGGCCCCCCAGCTTGCGTTCGACCCGAACTTCGCATCCGTTTTGCGGGGTCCGGACCTGACTCCCAAGGACTCCGGGCAGTGGGGTCTCGCGTTGCGTTATTTGGCAGAGGAGCTCAACCAGACGGAGTTCGGCTTCTACTTCATCAACTATCACAGCCGCCTCCCGGTTGTGGGTGCGCGAACAGGAAGCAGGGAAGCGATCGAAGAAGGGCTTGCAGTTGTGCGTGCAGTGGGCGCGCCGGGTTCAACCACTAGTAGTCAAGCCCCTGGAGGCCTCCAGCAGGCTGCACAGATCGCAGGAGTGCTCGCGGTTGACCGATACGCAAAATCAGGAAACTATTTCCTTGAATATCCATCTAACATTCAGCTCGTCGGCCTCAGCTTTAACACGGTTCTGGGCGCGTCAGGCTGGGCCCTCCAGGGCGAGTATTCGCTTCGCTTAGGTGCACCCCTGCAAAGGGCCGAACGCGAGGTACTTGCAGATGGCCTCGCTCCGATCGGAACGGCCCTATTTTTGTTGGGTTGCGTCGCCGACCAAACGACGCCAAGGTGCGCCAGCGACCCGCAAACCGCACAAGCCACGTTGGATGGGTACGTCAATAATTATGAGCCAACGAAGGTCCCGGGTTATGAGGAGCGCAACGTAAGCCAGTTACAGGCCACGGCAACCAGGATTTTCGGGCCCACGCTTGGTGCCGACGCCCTTGTTTTCATAGGGGAAGCGGCCGTGATGCATGTCCACAACATGCCGAACAAGCAGGAAAACCCCGTTGAGAGTCCTGCCGGCGGGATCCTCGCGACCGGAACCGCCGATGCGGATGCCACGTCGTGGGGATACCGGATTGCGGCACGTCTCGACTACAACAACGCGATCGGTTCGTTCAATCTCTATCCGTACACGCAGTTCCTGCACGACGTCAGCGGCAACAGCCCCTCGCCAATCGGACCTTTCGTGGAAGGGCGGACCGGTCTCACGCTTGGCTTGCGAGCCGACCACCTCAGCAGCTGGCAGGCCGATCTCAACTACACGCGTTACGCCGGCGCCGGCAATGAGCTGAGCGACCGCGACTTCATCTCCGCATCCCTTAAGTATTCGTTCTGAGGTCCCACGAGGTCATGACCGTCATGAAAAACAAGAATTCGATTGCAAAACACTTCTGTGCTGCACTTGTCCTCGGGTGCATTTTTGCCACTCCCGCAGTGGCCGAAATCTCCGCCAGCGAGATCGCGCGACTGGGACGAGACCTGACGCCGCTCGGTGGCGTGCGGGCCGGGAACGCCGCGGGTACCATTCCGGCATGGAACGGCGGCATAACGAGGCCGCCGTCAGGATATTCCGTCGGCGAACACCACCGCGATCCTTTCGCCCGGGACAAGCCGCTCTTCGTCATCAACGCCGGCAACCTCGACAGGTATCGCGACCGGCTCACGGTGGGGCACCAGCGCATGCTGAGAGCCTATCCGAGCTTCAACATGCCGGTCTATCCGACCCGGCGCAGCGCGTCGGCCCCGAAACGGATCTACGACGCCACCAGGCGTGTCGCCGCCACCGCAAGGCTGGTGGATGGCGGCAACGGGGTGGCAAACTCGGTGATCGGGATCCCGTTCCCTGTCCCGAAGAACGGCCTCGAGGTGATCTGGAACCACCTGCTCCGTTATCGGGGCGAGTCGGTTTCCTGCGTCATCGGACAGGCCGCGGTCACCCGCGGGGGCAGGTATACCCTCGTGAAGCAGAGCATCGAATCCGAACTCCGCTACTCGCTGCCGAACATGACGGTCGGGAAGCTCGGGAACACCATGATCCTGTTCAAGCAGAAGACGCTCGCGCCGGCGCGGCTCGCCGGTGACATCGTCCTCGTGCATGAGACCATCAACCAGGTTCGCGAGCCGCGCAACGCATGGACGTACAACCCTGGCCAACGCCGGGTGCGCCGCGCGCCGAACCTCGCCTACGACAACCCGGGGACCTCGTCCGACGGGCTGCGCACCGCCGACCAGCTGGACATGTTCAACGGGGCAGTGGACCGCTACGACTGGAAGCTCGTCGGAAAGCGCGAAATGTACGTGCCGTACAACTCGTACAGGCTGCACAGCGACAGGCTCTCGTTTTCAGACATCCTGAGGCCGCTGCATGTCAACCCGGAGCACCTGCGGTACGAACTGCATCGGGTCTGGGTGGTGGAAGCGACGCTCAAGTCGGGTGCGAGGCATATCTACAAGCGGCGGACCTTCTACGTCGATGAAGACTCCTGGCAGATCCTGGTGGCCGACGTCTACGACAACCGTGATCAGCTGTGGCGGGTGTCCGAAGGTCATGTCATCAACTACTACGAAAAGCCCCTGATCTGGCCGACACTCGAGGTGCACACGGACCTTCAGGCGGGGCGGTACCTCGCCTTCGGGCTCGACAACGAGTTCCCGATGTGCACGTGGGACCGGAGGCTGAAGTCCCGGGACTTCACGCCGGCAGCGCTCCGCCGCGAAGGGCGGCGATGAGGCGACGGGCGGCCGTCCACCGCCACAGGATACCATCGCGTCACCCGGTCTCCACCGGGTGGCGGTACGCCGGACAGGAATGACATGAGTGTCGGCCTGATGCCGTTCTGGCTGGCGTTGCCCAGTTGGCAGCCGGTCGGGTCCAGCACGCCGGTCTTTCGACGTTTGCAGCAATTTTGCGCAATTTTCCGGATGATCTCGGGGTCGGTGCTTCCCGCATCCTCGGCGAGTCGGGGCAGGGAAGATTCGGCGTGCAGGTTTCGCGGTTGGCGGATCACCGGTGCTGTCTGGGTCGCGATTGCGGTTTTGCCCGGACTCTTCATTTCGGCAGATGCTGGCGCGGAGGCCGGGGCTGACGCACCTCTGCCCGCAAGGCTGCTGCTGCTCGACGGTGCCATAGCCGGGTCGCGGATCATCGTCGTCGGCGAGCGTGGTCATATCCTCGTCTCTTCCGATGACGGGGCAAACTGGAAGCGGGCCAGGGTGCCGACCCGGGTCATGCTCACCGCCATATACATGCACGACGCGGAGACAGGTTGGGCGGTCGGACACGATGCGGTCATACTCCGCACCGCTGACGGCGGGGAGACCTGGACGAAAGTGCACGAAGCGCCGGAGGAGGAACTTCCCCTCCTGGACGTCTGGTTTCGCGACGGGCAAAGGGGACTTGCGGTCGGCGCATACGGTTATGCCCTCGCCACCGGGGACGGTGGCGAAACCTGGACCCCGCACGCCATCAGCGAGGACGACTTTCACCTGAACGCGCTGGTCCCGGCATCGGATCTGGAGACCGGGTCAGAACGGCTGTACATCGCGGCCGAAGCGGGCGTCATTTATCGCTCCGATGACGGCGGGGAGACCTGGCGGGAGTTGCCGTCTCCCTACGCCGGATCGTGGTTCGGAGGACTCGTACTCGACGAGAACCAGGTGCTCCTGGCAGGCCTGCGTGGGCATCTGTTCCGTTCCGAAAACGGCGGCGACAGCTGGACGGAGATTCCCACGGGAACCCAGGCGACCCTGACGGGGGCCATCCGCCTTCCGTCGGGCGTGATCGTCGTCACGGGGCTGGAGGGAAGCGTGCTGACCAGCCGTGATGATGGCCGCAATGTCTCTTCCCGAAACCTGCAAACGCGCGAAGGGATTTCGACCTCTTTACCTCTTTCGGACGGCGCGACGCTCCTGATCGGTGAATTCGGCACCGTGCGATTGGCGCTCGGAGAGTAGTTTCGATGCCGGTTCCGCGAACCTCAATTCGGCAGTTCGAACACGAGCCCCACCGGTTTCCGGAATACACGGGCGTTCATATTTCGGAAGCAGGCACTCTGCGCGGCATGAAATGCGCCGCCTGCCGGGCCGCGATCACCCGGGTTAGCGCGTGACCGGCCGCATCGAAAAACTGCTTTTCGCCAGGCGCGGCGTCGTGCTTGCGATATTCGCGCTGATCACACTTGCCATGGGATGGCTTGCGACCGGATTGCGGATCGACGCGGGATTCACCAAGCTGGTGCCGGTCGAGCACGAATACATGCAGACCTTTCTCGAGTATCGGGACGAGTTCGGCGGGGCCGACCGCGTGGTCATCGCAGTGATGGCGCGTGATGGTGACATGTTCACGCCTGGTTTCATCGAAACGCTGCGCGAAGTGACGGATTCCACGTTCTTCCTTCCGGGTATTGACCGGACCCAGGTGTTTTCGATCCTCACGCCAAACGTCCGGTTCATCGAGGTCGTCGAGGACGGGATTGCAGCCGGAAACGTGATGCCGGACGACTTCGAGCCGACCGCTGCCGGTTTTGCGAGATTGCGCGAAAACATCATCAAGGCCGGCCTCGTGGGCCGCCTCGTGGCGAAGGATTTCGCAGGCGCGATCGTTGCCGCGAAGCTGCAGGAGTTCAATCCGAACACCGGCGAGCGCCTGGATTACATCGAGGTCGCGCGTGAACTCGAGCGTATCCGGGCCGTGGCCGAGGCGAAACCGAATGCAAACGTGGACGTGCACATCATTGGATTCGCCAAACTGGTAGGCGATATCGCCGACGGCGTGCTCCGGGTCGTGGCCTTTTTCGGAATCGCGTTCGTGATCACGGCGATCTTCGTATACGCCTACACCCGTTCACTCCGTCTTACGGTACCGCCGCTGGCGTGCTCGCTCGTCGCGGTCGTCTGGCAGCTCGGCGGGCTCACCGCGCTCGGATTCGGTATCGATCCGATGTCCGTTCTCGTGCCGTTCCTGGTGTTCGCGATCGGTGTCAGCCACGGCGTGCAGATGGTTAGCTCGGTGCGCGCGGAGACCGCCGGCGGTGCGACCGGCCTGGACGCCGCAAGGGCGAGCGTTCGCCGCCTCCTTCTGCCGGGTGCGGTTGCCCTTGCCTCCGATTCCGTCGGATTCATCACGATCTCGTTGATCGACGTTCAGGTCATCAAGGAAATTGCCATCACCGCCAGCCTTGGTGTTGCCGCGATCATTCTCACGAACCTGGCACTGCTGCCGGTGCTCCTTTCGTATTTTGACGCAACCGAAGACGAACGCCGCGCCGCGCGTGCGCTCGACAGGAAGTTGATGCCGATCTGGTCAAGGGTTGCGCGGGTGGCACGCCGTGGTCCTGCCGCTGCAGTCATTGGCGTCGCGGTGGTCCTCATGGCTGTTGGCGGGCTGTTGGCGCCCCAGGTCCGGGTGGGCGACGAGCATGAGGGCGTGCCGGAGCTCAGGGCCGGGTCCGTCTACAATGTCGACTCCGCCGCAATCGCCAACCATTTCAGGATCGGCGTGGACGTGCTGACGGTGATCCCGGAAACCGTGACGGAAGGCTGCATCGACTTCGAGGTCATGCGTACGCTGGACGACTTTGAATGGCACATGCAAAACGTCGATGGTGTCCAGTCCGTGCGCGGCCTCGCCGGTGTTGCGCGCGCTATCAACGCGAACTGGAACGAGGGAAGCCTCAAGTGGCGGACCCTCCCGCGCAATCAATACATGCTCGTTCAATCGGTATCCCCGGTACCGACCAGCAGTGGCCTCCTGAACCTCGACTGCAGCGTGATGCCGGTCTCGGTCTATACGTCCGACCACAAGGCGGAGACCATCGCGCGGGTGGTCGAAGCAGTGAAGGAATTCGATGCCGCTAATCCCAACGAGCGCATCAGGTTCCGGCTTGCGTCCGGTAACATCGGCGTGATGGCCGCGACGAACGAGGAAGTCGAGGCATCCCAGTTTCCGATTCTCGCCTATGTCTACGCCGCGATCATCGTGCTGTGCCTGCTGTCTTTCCGGTCGGTCGCCGCGACGGTCTGCATCATCGTGCCGCTCGCGGTGGTCTCGCTCCTCGCGTACGCACTGATGGCCCTTCTGGAAATTGGCCTCAAGGTGTCGACCCTTCCGGTCGTGGCGCTTGGTGTTGGCATCGGCGTGGATTACGGCATCTATATCTACGGACGTCTGCGCGGCCACCTCGAGCAGGGACTCGACTTCGCGACGGCCTACGAGAAGACTCTCGCCACGACCGGATCAGGGGTTGTCCTGACTGGTCTCACGCTGGCGGCCGGGGTCGCGACCTGGATCGTGGCTCCTCTCAAGTTCCAGGCCGACATGGGGACCGTGCTGACGTTCATGTTTCTCGTCAACATGGTCGGCGCCGTCGTGCTCTTGCCAGCGCTCGGCGCGTGGTTGGTCAGGGGAGGCGGTACAGGCAGTCGCCGAACGTGACACGGCCGCGAAAAGATACCGTCCAGCCACGCTCGGTGAACTGTCGCGATACGCCGGGAAACAGGCGGCCGGCGGGCAGTCTCCGGAAAGACACGGGGATCGTCGTTTTGGACCTGGTTCGACCCGGAATCCGGGTTTCTGACCGTAAGCGCAAACGGAGGCGTCCGAAAACTCGGTTGCCGATGAGGGGCTGCATCGGGATGATTCCGGTCATTCGTCAATGAAGGACATTGACGGCTGGCTGAACGCTTACGAGTGCGGGGTCGTCGTGACCAATGACAGCGACATCGCCGAAGGAATGCGTCTCGTAAGGCGGCATCACGGCAAGCGGATCGGTCTGGTAACGCCAGGAACGGGCCGTCCTTCGCGCCAGCTCTTGGCGCACGCGGATTTCGCGCGGCACATCCTGCCGAACGCCCTGCGACGGTCCCAACTACCGGACCCCATTCCCGGTACGACGATCGGAAAACCAGCGCACTGGTAGCATGATCTTTCAACCACGTCGCCGGACGCTGATTTCGGCAACCAGACGAGTGCACTGGTGACCGCAACTCCGGCGGGCTGGCCATCACGCTGGCCATTCCCCGGCATCCCGCGATACGTTATCCCCACACCTGTCATGGCTGAGCCAACGCAAACTGGCCTGACGGGCGGCGCGTTGGAGGAAGGCATTGTGTCTGCGGGCAGTGCACATTGCAGATGGATATTTCGGGACCAGGCGCAAACGGACAGGGATCGATGACTTCTTTAGGGTCCGAAGCAACGCGTCCTGCGGAACGACGCCATCGATGGCTCTGGGTCGAATTTCTGTGCCTATTCCTCGCTGCACCGGTTGTCCTGGCCGTGTTCCTGCCGCCATCCGCGATGCTGCCGGCGTTGTTCGTGGCCACCACATTGGGGATGGTCCTGTTGCACTGCACGCCGGGCTTTCACTGGCGCGATCTGGCGCGAGGCTGGAGTAAGATCGACTGGCAGGTTGTAGCGGTATTCGCGATTGCCACGACAGTCGTTTCTGTCGGGATCCTGATGGCTGTATCGCCCGGTCGATGGCTGATTGTCTACCGCATGAACCCCTGGTTGTGGCTGGCGATCATGATGCTCTATCCGTTTTTCTCGGCACTGCCGCAAGAGATCGTGTTCCGCCTGCTGTTCTTTCGCCGATATGGACCGATCCTGCCACCTACGCGTGCTGCACTGGTGCTGAATGCGGCAGTCTTTTCGCTGGCGCATCTGCTCTTCTGGAACTGGACCGTCGCGATGATGACCTTTGCCGGCGGGCTGGTTTTCGCCTGGGCCTACGAGGTGCGGGGATCATTCCCACTTGCAGCGGTCCTGCATGCGGTCGCGGGCAACATTATTTTTACCGTTGGAATCGGCGCGCTCTTCTACACAGGCACCATTGTGCGGCCGTTTTGAGCGGCATCGGGCTTCAATGCATGTGAGCAGGCCAATGGGGGGTTGCACCGTTGAGTACCGAATAGCACGTCAAGCGTCGGAAACACTGTTTCCGGCCGGTCTGGCGTTCCCTGGATGCCGACTACAGCGCCTTCAGCCCGGGTTGCCAGGCGGTTCAGCCTCACCATCAACGGTTTCGGCCGCCTGACGGGTCCTGAACCATGCCGTGACCGCTCCGGCGGCAATCAGCGATGACCCGAAGGTCAGGCCAAGCATCAACAGCCCGAAGTGGGTGATGACGGGAGCTAGCAGAAGCGCTCCAATGGTGCCGAAGGTGACGACGAAGAAGTTCAGGTTATCGGGCTTTTCTTGCCGGAGCCCGAATTGGATTCGGCCAGGGTGTCAATGCAGCGGGATATGCCCCGTGGATTTTCGGAACCACGATAACAATGCGGTCAATTCCAATTTTGCAACATGTCGCTGGCGAGCCTCAATGCGTTCTGCATGGCTTGAGGATCCGCGGTGCCCGTTCCCGCGATGTCGAATGCCGTACCATGGGCCGGCGTCGTGACGGGGAAGGGCAGGCCGCCCTGAACGGTCACGCCGCGATCGAATCCCAGGAGCTTCAACGCGATCTGCCCCTGGTCGTGATACATCGTGACGACCGCATCGATTTCACCTGACTTTGCCTTCAGGAAAACCGTGTCGGAAGGCCATGGCCCGTCAACCGCCATCTGGGACTGTGCCAGTGCCTCGACCGCCGGACGGATGATGTCGATTTCCTCCGTGCCAAAGTTCCCGCCATCTCCGGCATGGGGGTTGAGCGCGGCCACCGAAATCCGCGGCCGCTTGATGCCTGACGACTTCAGCAGGCCGTCGATCAGGCGGGTGGCACGGATGATCTTTTCTCCGGTAATCGAATTCGCGACATCGCGGAGGGCAACATGGCTCGTGACGCGGCTGGTCCACATGCCGTCAAGGGTGTTGACCTCGGAAACATGGGTCTCGACCCCGAGATACGAAGCCATGAATTGCAGTTCGTCGTCACACCCGATTCCTGCCATGTGCATTGCCTCCTTGTTGAAAGGCGCAAAGACGAAACCATCGACAATTCCATCGTCGGCGAGATCCAGCACGAGCTTGAGGGTCGCGAGCACGGATTGACCTGAAACCTCTGCAGCACGGGCGATGGTGATTTCATTCTCGTTGATCGTGTCGGTCGGCAACCAGGCAACGGGATCCGTTGTCGTCCAGTCGCCGGAGTGCGGATCACATGGCTGAAGAGAAACTTCGACGTCTGCCTGCAAGCAGCCCATCTCGAGTACGCAGGCATCGCCGACAACCAGCACATCGGCCAGTTGGCCCGTTTCGGGGTTGGCCAGTACCCTTGCAACAAGTTCGGGACCGATGCCGCTCGGATCACCGGGGATGATGGCCAACCGTGGTTTCATGAATCCTTTGCTCGCCTGATGCCTGTGTCTTCGCGCGTGCGATGTTCTCGATGGCCGTCTCTAGATGGGTGCGCATGGCACGGTGGGTTGCCCCGGAATCGCGGTCACTGAAGGCAGCGATGATGTCATCGTGCTGGTTCAACGTGTTCTCGTGCCCGGTACGCATTCGCGACGAAATGAACCGTGCCCGCCAGGAACGCGCGTTGTATTGCCGGTGGGTCGCGATCAGCGGTTCGTTGCGCGAAGCCGAAACGACCTGGGCATGAAACGCCATGTCCCAGCGGAAAAACTCGAGTGGCGGGGCGGAGTCGGAGTTATCGCGCATACGCCGACAGAGATCGGCAGCCGACGAGATTTCGTCCTCGGTTGCCGTTTTACAGGCAAGTTCTCCCGCGAGCGCTTCGAGGGCGGCAAGGACCATGAGGTTGTCGGAAAGCTGCGCCAGGGAAGGGTTCGCGACCCTCGGGCGGCGCGATGGGCTGTATTCGATCAAGCCCTCGATCTCCAGGATTCTCAATGCTTCCTTCAATGGGGTCCGGCTGATCCCGAGACCTTCTGCCAGGTCCCGTTCCGGGACGTGCGTACCTGGGGGTGTAGCCCAATTTGGTTGATAGTTGCGATTCGCATTTGCTACGCTGTCGTTGCTGCGTGTCCGATAACGGCCGGGGAAACCGGCGGGTGGCGCGCTTGCAGAGGCAACGAGGCAGGGAGCGCGGAACATGGCGGAGGTCAAAAGGGATTGCGGGCACAGACATCCAGACACGGTGGCGTATCTGGAAGGCCTGGGTGAGGAAGGCGCGGCGGTGCTGCGCGAGCACGAGGGCGGATACACCCGTTACTGGCTGGAAGGCGGCGAGGTGCGGAGCTGCGACATCACGGAGGACGAGTTGCCTCTGGCGGGCTTCAGGCCGGACGGCGGGCCGCTTTCTGCATTGCTCGGGGCTGTGTCGGCGGAGTTCGGCCCGCAACTTCCGAGGCTGGCGGCGGACCTCGCATCGGGTGTTCCGGACCTGGACAGCGTGGAGCGGGTGCTCCGCGACAGTTCTCTCGGTGGCGGCGCGACGGCGCTGAAGATGCTGTTTGAACAGCTCGACAAGGCTCTGCCACCGCCGGAGTGCGCGAGCTGCGGCAAGCCGATGTACCGGTGCCAGGCGAGGAAGAAGAAAGCCTGGCTCACCCGGCTTGGCCGGGTCGAGGTTGAGCGCAGCTACTATTATTGCCGATCGTGCGGCAATGGGTTCTTTCCGCTGGACCGGGCACTGGGCCTGGAAGGTGACACGCTCACACCGGGGATGTTGAGCGTCGTGGCCGAAACGACGCCAATGATGAGCTTTGATGCGGCGAGCCGCCACATCGCGAACCTTGCCGGGGTGAACGCCTCTTCGAGTTCGCTGCAGCGCTGGTCCCTGGCGCTCGGCGCGGAGGCGCTCCGGTTCGAACAGGAGGAGGTCGTGGAGGATAACCCCCTGGAATCGCGGATGTATCTTTCCATCGACGGGACCGGGGTGCCGATGCGAAAGGGTGACGTCGAAGGCATTGCCGGCAAGCAGGAGGACGGAAGCGCGAAGACCCGGGAAGCCAAGCTGGCGGTCATCTACACTGCCGAGGGGCGGGATCCGGAGACCGGCGCGGCGCTGAAGGACAAGGGCAGCGAGACGTCCAGTTGCCTCATCGACAGTGCGGCGGCGGCGCCGGGAAGCCGGGATCCCTCCGATTTCGCCATGCGCCTTGACCGCGAGGCGCTGCGCCGCGGCCTGCACGGCGTCGAAGAACTCGTCGTCATCTCGGACGGCGCAGAATGGATACGGAATACCTGCGAGGAGTTGTTCGGAGGCCGGAAGGTCACCTTCGTGCTCGATATGTTCCATGCCCTCGAATACGCCAGCGATGCGGTGAAGGCGATGTTCCCGGACAAGGCGGAGCGGGATCGGCGGTTCAAAGGGATCAAGGCGGACCTCGAGGCGGGCCGGGCCGCCAAGGTGATCCGGGAGCTCGAGCCCTTCAGCGGCAGGTACAAAGAGGTGGAGGCGTGCTGCCGCTACTATCGGAACAACATCGAACGGATGCGCTACAACCAATACCGCGACCAGGGCATGCAGATTGGATCGGGGGTCGTGGAAAGTGGCTGCAAGCGGTACGGGCTCCGGCTGAAGCGTCCCGGAACCCGCTGGTCGGAGACAGGCGCCAACGCAATGCTGGCGCTCAAAAGCTGCGTCATGAACTTCAGGCTGCCTGACTTCCTCGACTGGCAGGCGAGGCAGGCCGTCGTTGCCTGACAACAAATTGGGCTACACCCCGTACCTGGGGCGAGCTTCTCGAGGAGGATCAGTTCGCGTAGTGCATCTGCCGCCTCGACCGCCAGGGAACGGCGGGGAGCAACCTGTACCTCTTCGCTGAGGAGGTTCCTGATGACTGCACCCGCGGAATTCACCGGCCGAAGTCCAGAACGACGGGATCAAGCGGTCGGATGAGCTCGATGAGTTGCGCACGGGTGGCCGGGTGCAACGGCTGGACCGGGTGGCGGCAATGGGCAGACCTGATGACGCCCCCCTCGACCATGGCTTCCTTGGTCGCGCGGAAGCCGCATTGCCGGTTCTCGAAATTGATTGCCGGCAGGACACGGGCATAGGCTGCCTGTGCCGTTTCCCGATTGCCGGCCAGA
This sequence comes from Paracoccaceae bacterium, assembly GCA_963664045.2. Classification (GTDB taxonomy): domain Bacteria; phylum Pseudomonadota; class Alphaproteobacteria; order Rhodobacterales; family Rhodobacteraceae; genus JAPPHA01. Next base: position 231,268 of record CAXXGT010000017.1, read on the forward strand.
TGTGCGGTGATCACGGGCCCGATCCGGTCGGGAATGAGTGCGCTCGTCATCGAACCCGTGGCGCCGGCATCGAGGTCAGCCATCAATGTAATCGCTTCTTCGCCGTCAAATGGCCCCTCTATGAATTCCCCCGCCTCGTCCAGGAGGGCCCGGAGCTTTGCCGCCGTGCCCGGACATTCGATCTTCAAGAGCTTGAGCATGTCAATCTCCCTGGCCATGCGTGCCAGGAGCGCCACCGGCAGATCAACGCCCGAAAGCGGTGCATCTTGCAACATGATCGGAATGCCGACTTCCCCGACGCGGGTGAGCTGCTCGAAGATCTGTTCCGGCGTACCCCTGAGAAGTGCCCCGTGGTAGGGTGGCATCATCATCACGATGCTGGCACCGAATTCCCGTGCCTGCCTGGCGCGCCGCACGACGATCTCGGTAGCGAAATGGCTGATCGTCACGATCACCGGAACCCGTCCGGCCACATGTTCGAGACTGACTCGTTGCAGCGTTTCGCGTTCCGCATCCGAGATCAGGAACTGCTCGGAGAAGTTGGCAAGAATGCAGATCCCGTCCACACCCTGGGCGATCATGCAGTCGAGCGCGCGTTTGCAGCCTTCGAGATCCAGGCTGCCGTCTTCGTGGAAAATGGTAGGCGCAACGGGCCATATGCCCGAGTAGGGTTTCATGGTGCGATTTTCCTGGCACTGGAGGTCGTGTGAAGTTCCCGTGGGTTGCCGCCCCGATCGTGCCTCCGGCCGCTCGAGGCCTTTCGACCATCGAAGGGGACAGGAAAAGAGGCGTCTGCCGTGGTCACTTTGGCCAAGGCCGATCCGGCCATGTCGTGACCGCCAACCTGCCTGTCACCAACGAGATTCCGAAAAATGTCCATGATCATTCCACGATTTCGAAATGATGCAGGTGATTGTCGGTGATGCTGATTCCCAGCCCGGGCGTTTCGTCATCGAGTTCCAGGTGACCGTCACGTGCATCCGGATCTCCTTCGAAAATGTAGTAGAACAGTTCGTTGCCGACCTCTACGTCGAACACCGGGAAGTACTCTGACATCGGGCAGTTCGCATTGGCCATGGTCAGGTGATAGTTGTGCATCTGCCCGGCGTGCGGAATCACCGGGATCTGGTGTGCCTCGGCAATCGCATTGATCTTCTGCGCGGCAGTGATTCCACCGACACGATTGGTGTCGTATTGAAGGACACTCACGGCCTTCCGTTCGATCAGTTCCTTGCAGCCGATGATCGAGAATTCATGCTCGCCTCCCGAAATCGGCACGATTCCCATGGCGTTGAGCTGGCAGTAACCCTGGACATCATCGGCGATGACCGGTTCCTCCAGCCATCGCGGTTCGTACCTGGCGAGTTTCGGCAACATCCGTCGGGAATAATCGAGGTTCCACCCCATGTAGCATTCGAGCATGAGGTCGCGGTCGTAGCCGATCACTTCGCGCAGGGCCTCGACCCGCTTGAGGTTTTCGCGCATGCCGGCCATTCCGTCCTTTGGTCCGAAGCCGAACCTGGACTTGAACGCCTGGTAGCCGCATGTCACCGCCGCCTCGGCCTCGGCCTGCATGGCGTCAATCTCATCGGCATAGAGCTTTGAATAATAGACCGGTATCCGCTCTTTCGTGCGACCGCCGAGCAACTTGAACACCGGCTTGCCGACGAGCTTGCCCATCAGGTCCCATATCGCGATGTCGATGGCGCTGATCGCGATCATGCCAATGCCCTTGCGGCCCCAGGCATGGGTGCGGCGGTACATCTTTTCCCAGATATAGGCGTAATCGAAGGGATCATGGCCGATGACGAGACCGGCCAGATGATCGTCGATTGCCTTCTTGACCACGTCCGGCGCCAATGCGGCGTTGCCGATGCCCACGGTCCCGTCGTCCGTCTCGACCTCACAGGTCAGCCACTGGTGGAAACGGAACGATGCCATCGCATCGCCGGATTCCCGCAAGGCATCGGACGCATTGGTGCAGAAATGGCCCTGGGGAGGTACTGTCGGTCCGGTCCAGTTCCAGACTCGTGTGCGAACGGATTTTATCCTGGTCATCTATCTACCCTTGAAATTGAAAAGCAAGTTCCGGCGAATGAGCAGGCGTGCAGCGAGTCTGGCTGCTGAACTAGCGGGTGTGAGTCCCGCCGGCGCAATTCTTGGTTTGGCGCCGTAGCATATCCCACGGGTACCGGGGTGACCTGGTGCCTGCGAGCTGGGACGTAGAAAGCCATCGTGGGCGTGGCTGGAGCAAGGCTCCAACCGGTCCGGTCAGTCAGGATGGCGAACAAACCGAAGGGCCGTAGCGAAAGCGAACGATTGTTGATGCGACGAAAAGTTCGCCCCCACATGGAAGCTGACTTGTGGGGATATTGGAGGATGCCAAGGGTCAGCCTGCTACCCGATGGCTAGCACCGGTGCGGAAGAACCGAGGTGAGCACGCACCGGGTCCCCCGGCGTAGAGACGGCGGCAATTCGGGAAAGTTCAGCAGTGAAAGACCGGAAGGTGAGGAGAACGGACAGGATGTTGTGACCCTTGAATGTCAAGGACCGTGCCAATAACCGCAGTGCGGGAAATGGCACGGAGTTCTCCTGACTGGCGGATGAGGCCGATTAAGCGGTGATGGGCGGAACAACATAACCCGTCCGGAGCGAGGGCCTCTGGGCTCAGGTGGCGAAGGCGGCAGGTCATGCCGGGACACAGAGCCCGGTGTCGACCGATGATATCACCCGGATGACGGGTGGTGCTGTCGAGCCGAAGGGCGGCGCAAACGCGGGATGTTGCCACGGGCATGGCTGGGTCAGCCTTAAGCGTGGCGGATGTCGCGGAAGGCACCGCACCGAACTCCTGCGGGGGGGTGCCTGACGCTTGAAGCCGGACCCGGGAAAACCGGACGTCCGGAATTTTAGGGGGGATGCTGGAAACGTGGCCTTTGGTGCGCGCGCCAGTGTCCTACCCGACCCCAAAGCGGTCGACCAAAGAGCGCCAGGGCCGTCAAAGCCAGGAACAGGAATGACAACGGCCGGGTTGCCATCAGCCACCATTTCTCGTCGAGCATGACCATGGACTGGCCAAGCCGCTGCTCGAGCATGCCGCCGAGGATGAGCCTGATGGCGAGGGGTACGACCGAAAAACCGTACCGTCGCATGAAAACCCGACGACCCCGGACATCAGGTTCTTGATTATTGCGAGTGTAACAGGACTGAACAATATTTGGAATACCAAATACCAAAAAAGTTCAAATTCCTTTATCGCGTTTCAGCATGACGGCCCCGGTTACCCTGGCGCGCGTCGCTTGAAACTTCCAGCAATCTAACCGGCCGGAATGGTGCCCCGACAGCGAGTGGCCACGGTTTTCTGCGAGGGAAAGAGGGACTCTCGCGGCGGGAGTGGATTTTCGCCACAGCGGTATGTTCCGCTTGAAACGACGCCAGGATGTACTGTCCGGGGACGGGACCAATGCCCGGATTTGACCGGCCGTAACAGGCGTTCGCCTGGAACGCTCTCTGGCTGACTGGATTTTCGCGTCATCGGCCAATTCGAACGCCTCGAATTTCGGGCGGATTTCGGCAATCGATCGATCGGGGCGCGTGACAGTCCGCCTGGTGACCGGCATTTTCTTCGTGGCATGGCCTTCAAACGGTCTTGGCTTGGCTTGCTCCCCCGGTAACGGCCCAGCAGTTTGCCGGGAAGGTTGGAGGCACCCGGAATCGAGGTATTTGAGCCGAGATGGTTCGATGGCAGGTGCCGTCGGACTGCGTCTCCCGCAATGAAGACCCGGCTGTGCGGCATGTTGGAGGCGCACGCATTATTGGCCGTCCTGGCATGAACCGGGTTCATGGCCGCGGAGCCTCACCGCTCCAGGCCCGATGCAGGAGGCCGCGGATTCCATCGACGGTCACGGAACGAGGGTTAGAATATGGGTTCCGGGTTGCCAGGTCAGCCGCCCTGTCCAGATCGGCTTCCTTCAGGCCGAAGTCCGAGAGTGCGCGTGGCGCGCCGAGGGATCGGGCAAACTCCCAAAGGCCAAGCGCGGGGTCGTCGCATTCGAACAATTCGGCCACCGGCGCGAGCAGGTCCGGGACGGCCACCATGTTGTATGCCACTGCGTGCGGGAGGATTGTCGCATGGGTCTCGGCGTGCGGAAGGTTGAAACTGCCTCCGAGTGCGTGGCACAGCTTGTGGTGAAGCGCCATGCCGACCCTGGCAAGAACTGTTCCGCATGCCCAGGCTCCGCGCTGGGATTCCTCACGTGCAGAGAGGTCTTCCGGAGCTTCGATCAACCGCGGCAGCGATGCCTTGAATGCCTTGATTCCAAAGATAGCGAGTTCGCTGTCCCCAGGTGTTCGATCATCGGCATAGAGGCCTTCCACGGCGTGGGCGATGGCGTTGAGAGCGCTGGCGATGGTCATGGAAGCCGGCAACGTCGCGACGAGTCCGGGATCGTAGAGAACCGTGTCCGGGCGGACCCGCGGGTTCTTGAGCGTTGTCTTTACGCCGTCCTCGGTTTGGCCAAGGATCGCCGTGCATTCGCTGCCCGCATAAGTGGTCGGAAGCGCAATTTGACGGATTTCGTGCCGGAGTGCCAACGCCTTGCCGAGACCGATTGTCGAGCCTCCACCGGCTGAAAGCACGCTGTCCGCCCCAACAGATTTCAGATGGGCCAGGGCCTCCTCGGTGACCTCGACCGGTGTGTGCATTTCGGCCCCGGAGAAAACCCCGGCAGCATTGGCTCCAAGGCGTTTCGCCAGTTTCAGTCCCAGAGCCGATTTCCCCGGTGTCGTCAGCACCAGGACCCGGCGGGCTTCCAGCGCCTCAACGTATTTTCCGACTGCCTTGCCAAGACCGACACCAAAGGCGACCGACTGACCGCCTGAATATCTTGATATGTTGATCACTTCAGCCTTCCTCTGGGGTTCGGTGGAATTCTGCCATGGCGAACTCAGATTGTTGGTTGAGTCTTGGTCAGGCTGGATGGCCTGATGGCCGATGTTCCCGCAGTTGTTCCGGGTACCTGGGTGCATGCGATTCTGTCTCCAAGGCCTGGATCCGACGATGCGTTCGGACATGTCGAGTCTTCCAGGCGAGCATCGGCATGTTCCCAATCCGGGTTCGGATCGTTGGTTCGATGTCCAACAGATCCGCGTCAATCTCGCCGCTGTCGAGCACGCCGTCGAGAAATGCTCGCTCGTTCGTGGTCAGGTCGAACAAAAAGGCAAACCTTTCGCGACAAAGCGCAACGGTCTCTTCAATCCACGCGTCGATGGATACGGTGCGCCAGTCACGCCGTCCACTGGCGCCAATGGCCAGCACGGCAGCCTTGATCCGGCTCCAGTCGAGTCCTTCGACGGAAAGGATACGCCGCGCATCGAACAGGTCGCGGGCTGCACGCCGATCGACGAGCGCGACGATCTTGCCGGCGATGACTTCGTGGAGGTTGAGGACGAGGACTTCCTTCGCCCGTATGTCACCAATTGGAAGCGATCCCATGCGCGCCATCCCGAACAGCGGCTGACGCACCATGTAGTTCACGTCGACCTCCAACGCGGCACTTCCACCGAGCGCCGAGGCGTAACGAGCCAGCCACTTGCCGCCGGCATGTTCGTGGGGCTTGCGGAGATAACTGTATCCTTGGGAAGTGAGTAGACGGTCGAGGGCGGCGTCGATAGCCGGGCGTTCGGCTTTCATGGCGGCCCTGTCAAGCGCACCCACATAGTTCAGGTCGATATCAACCGAAAGCCTGTCGAGACCGAGATGGAAGAGATTGAGCGCAGTACCACCCTTGAGGACGAGCCGATCCGACAAAACCTTGTCTCGCGCGATCTCCTGCAACAGGTCCAGGAGCCGCAGCACTTTCTCGAGTGTGCCAGGCTGGTGGCCGGTGTCATCGGCGATGCTCTGCAGGGTTTGGACAGACGGCGCAGCCATCTATAACCCCTCGAAGCGGCGTTCAATGATTCCGACCGGAAGAAGGACGTTCCAATCCTCGGCAGTCTTTCCTTTGCCCGGCGTGGTGCCAAGAGCATATCGATGCTGGGACGGCCTCACCGTGCGGAGTTCCTTGAGCGCGGCGACCGGCACGGCCAGCCGTTTCCGCTCGCGTTCGAGCCAGAACCCCAGCGCACCGGCGGCAGTGGCTTTTCCGAGTGCGCGCGCGTATCGGACCAGTGCGACGGCATCGATCCGAACAACCAGATCCAGAGAGTTGAAAAGCTCCCCGGCACCACCGGCCAAGTCGTAGCGGTCGAACAGATCCGCGATTGTCCGTTCCATCGTCGTCACCCTGACCGCTTGCCCCAGGCGGGCGAGCGTCATGACTCCGTCCGGAGGCGCGAAGCCGCATGGTGGCCTGACGAACCGGCAGGCGAAGCCGACCGCCTCGAACATGCCGGGCTCTCCCTGCGCGATGACCTGCACGTCATGCCCCTCCGTGTAGGCGCAGCCGTGCAACTCAAGGGCCGAGTGATATGCGATCGTACTGTCGCGGCGCAGGCAGGATGCGGCCAGGAAGCGGTCGACCGGCCATGTTGCAGCGTCGGCATGTTTGGGTACTGACGCGAAGACACCACGGGCGATGCGCCGGATATTGCCGGCTCGAAGGTGCTGGGCGAGCATCGCCGTGACAACCCCGTCCTGCGGGCGGCGGCCAACAGCCGCGGCGTATTCGGCGCGCCGGAAGACCGGGTGAGCGCTGAAAAATGGCGCAGAGATGAGTCGGGGCATTGTCGTTCGGGAAGATTCTTCATTCTAATCGATGAAAACGATATATATATTATAGCTTGACGCGACAAACATAAAGAAATGAACGCGAAGTTTTCTTCGAACCGGCTTCAAGAAAGACACGATGGCATGTGGCTTTCGTTGACTCAGGACGTGCAGCGTCACGTGCCGCGCCGCCGCCAGCTTTGACGACTGGATCTTCGGCAAGACGCCGGTCGGAATGTCAGGCTTAGCTGCCTGTCCGTGACTCTGCCTGATCAGGTCGAACGGGCAATGGCAGCCTGCACCCTTTGATTCCCGATGTCGTCGCTTCCGGCGGTCTGTGACAATTTGCGCAACTCGATGATGTCCTCCGCATACTCTTCCAGACGCCGATCGAACCATTTTCGGTTCTTCGTGCAGATCAATGTATGGGGGCTCCCTTTCCTCAACGTTCTGCGATCGACGGACAGCTCACTCCACTTGATTTCGTGCTCGAGATGTAACCGGACTCCCTGCACGGCCTTGAAATGGTGCTCGTGTTCGACTGGATCGGCACAGAAACGCTTCAGTTCTCTGCAATGGGTACAATCGCACTTTAAGTTGCAGGGAGTTGTCCAATCTCTTGGGGAGGCAGGCGGATATTCGCTTCTTCCGAGCAGACAGTCTGCCGCGTGCTTCCAAAGAGTCTCGTGGAATGAGAATCGAGGCAGTTTTTCAAGCCGGCGGACGACACCCGGAAGCGTGCGATCGGGACATGCGAGTTCCTCACGCTGAACAATGAGTTTGGTGAAGCGATCGGCAATATCGTCATTCCGAGGGTCGGCCAGGAAGGTGTATACGCGAACGATGACCTCTTCAGTCAGTAAGGCCGTTTTTCCTCCCATCGGTTTCAATCCGGGCGGGTTTTCCCAGGGTTCGTGCGAACTTTCTTCCAATTGGCTCATTGCCGTTTCACCCAGGAGTTGAATGACCTCGCGACAGTGATCAGGGTGGTCCCGTTGCAGGACCTCGGCCAGGGAAGCCGCGATTCCCAGCATTCCGTTCGGATCTTCCTCCATTCGGTCCGCCGCCAGGATCGGCCAGAAAGACTTTACCGGTTCCGGGCCCAAGCGGGACATGGCGTCACACAACGCATCGTCCAAATCGATACAACTGGTATATCCGTTGGAAACGACCCGTGACAGGAACGTCGATAGTGCACCAACGTCATCAAGTTCGCAGGTCAGTCGAATTCCCTTTGCGACGGCTTTGGCCAAGTGGCTGGCGGAATACGTTGGGACTTCCCAGAACTCGGGGAGACGCAGCACAATGTCCCTGGCAGGCGAGCCTGTTCCGGTCCCCAGACGGGAGGCTTCCGATTCCGCGAATCCGGCAACCGATGCGAATCCTTCATTGCCGACAATGTCCAGCGTATTTGCTTCCGGCCAGGTGACAAGGGCGGCCAACCGGTACTCTCGTTCAATCGTTGGCGGAGCGTTGCCGATACAGTCATCGACTTCTTCGCTGGTCGGCTTGGCAATGTCCGCCACGTTTTCTGGATCGGGGATCAGAATCGCCGGTTCAAGGCCAATATTTCCGAGATCGTCGTGGCTGCCATTCGGACACGCCCAACCTGAAAGGTATCGATAGTCTTCCACAAGTTCTTCATTTCCATAGTCAGACGAGTAATAACCATCATCATACTCATCCAGATGGCTGACCTGTTCCACATGGACTGTCGTCGCGTAGATCTTGAAATCCGCCTTGCCTGCCGCTTCCACCAGGGTCGCTGCAACCGCCGCGTCGGTGTTCTTGAGCGTGTCGAAACTCAATCCTGTCTCGCTGTACGCGTGGTCAAGAAGCAGAACGATCTTGTCCGTGGGTTTCAGGTTCCGGGACCACTGAGACAGTTCCATGGCAAGCTGGTCAGCCTGTCTCGTATAGTCCGGGGCGCGAAGGGACTCGTCAGAGTCCGCAGCGCCTTCCAGGATGAGGTTGTATACGAGGCAGACACGGTAGCCTGATTGAAGTGGCAGGACTTCATGCCGGCAATCCGAATAGAACGCAGCGTACGTCAGTTCGGAACGGTCTTCGGAATCCAGCTCGATTTCGACGCTGGTGCCTTTGTGTTCGACAACAATTTTTCCACCCTCTCCCGTCGACGGCAAAGTGACCGTCAAGGTGGCGACCATTTTGTCGATTTTCTCCGCGTCCTGGTGCGGCAGGAAAAACCCGCCGGGAGCGTAGATGAGCAGCTTGTACGGAACCGCTTTCAGATTCCCGACGGAACACCCGAGACCATCGCCTACGTCTTCCAGGATACGGGAAAAGGTTTCTTCCCAGCTCTTTCCGAAAATCGTCCAGTGCTCGGGATCAATCTCCCAGCTGTCGCGGACCTCCGGATCAACGACGGACTCCCTTCCCTTCCCGAACTGCGAGCGGAGGGCCCGTGCCATCAGTGCCTTTGCCTGACCATCGGGAATCGGGAACGAGATGGGCCCGACACCGTCGACGTCGAGGCTTGGAAGAGGCGCGATCAGACGGCCGCCAATACAAAAGTTCCCCGGCCGGTCGATCGATTTGAGAATCGCTTCAACTCGCGCAGAGTTGTCTTGGAATTCGGGGTTCGCCTTTGAAATTCCATCAAACAAGTTGTTCATCATTTTCTGTCCTTGGATTCTCCATTTCCGGGAAGCGTTGCGGCTGGAATCCGTCAACGAAGCTCAATGCGTCAAAAGGGGTGATTGTCAAGACATCCGCGATTTCTCCGGATTCCGCACTGCCGCCCCACCGTGATTTATCTCGTCTTTCCGGCGGTCGAAATTACCGACCCGCAATTTCTCCCACCAAATGACAACCACGCGGAAACCAATCCTTTCGCAAGGTACGTGACAATCCACCGAACGGAATGATGTCATTGATCTGATCCGTACCGAACGGAGTTGTACTGGATACACCGAGTGTAACCCAAATCGGTTGATGGTTACGATTCTCGGACGCGCAGGTGCCATTGTTGCACCATGAAACTAGGCTATCAGCCTGTCCTCGACAGGCAGGAGTAGCCAACTGCCTCCGCGTTGCAACCAATCTGGGATACACCCGATACACCTCTGTTGTTGCGCAAGGACGGTGCCCGGACTATAGCTTCCTTGGTCTCGTTGTTTCGCGCCCACTCAAACTTTCAACCAGGAAATGATAGGTGCCCAAGCGTCAAGGGAATAATCCGAAGCGCAGAATCATGCCGAAAGATGAAGTTGACCAGAGCGTCTTGGACCACCTCTTGGATAAAGTCCGGTATACCGGCAGCGCCCTTCACAAGCGAGCTGCCGCCGACTATGGGTTTCATCCTTCGACGAACCCACGCCCGAACAAGTCACTATGCGATGGCAGCGGTCGAACCGTCCGACTGGCCGAGGCGGAGGCTCTTTTTCACACTGGCATCGAACGAGGCATGATCAGCAGTATGGGGGAACATGAGCTTCCGAAATATGTTTGGGCAGTGGACTGCGAAGGCCGCGTTTACGAATCCAAGCTAGAGAAGGGCAGTCGGAACTATCATGGCTACGAGTTAAGTGGGGATGATGACAGCATGCGAAAATTAGTTGCAAAAGAGTGGCTTTCGAGATGCCAGACCAGCTGACGGTCTCGCTTTCTGTCGAGGAACTCGCTTCCGGTTCGCCGGAAGAAAAGGCGACGTACGGCCTTTTTTCGGTGACGGCAAACGACCGGCTTTTGACCGCTGGTCAGGATACCGACAGCGGCGAACTCCGTCACGGTCCGTTCGTTGCGGCTTACCCGCTCGCTGAATGGTTAGTATGGAACTGGTGGCGGATTCGATGCGAGATGGGACGTCCCTCCGACCAAGATTCCAGACACCAATGGGACTTCGCCCATCGTATGTCGACTGTCGGTGAAGGCTACGTTTGGCCCAATATCACGATTTTCTCGGACGGGATGCAATGCTTCCTTGAGTCCGAACCTTCTTGTAACTCTGGCGCTGTCCTTTTCCGTTACATTGGCGCCCCAAACCGTGAGGCGGTGCCGACGAAAGAGTTGGAAGCAGCGATCGACGGATTTGTTACGGATATTCTTGTTAGGCTAGGCGAACATGGTGTCCACGACACCAATCTTCTCCGTCTTTGGAAAGATCTGGACACTGAACGACTAGACCCCAAGATTACACTGTTCCGACGCCTGGAAGCGCAGTTGGGCTACGACCCGGACGAAGCTGACGAAAATGAGTTGTGCCGCCACCTCGCCGATGTGGAGGAACTCGGTGAAGGAGCGTTGGGAGAAATCGCCGGCGACGCTGCGCTTTGTGGTCGCCGACCGGGTCGAATGCTATCCGCCAGCGAGGTATCGGACATCGCACGGCATAGCGGATTCGATGCCAATATAAACGATACTGTCTCATTGACGAATGAGGTGGATTTCCCACAACCTGGAAGTGTTCAAGCTTGGCGTGTCGGAGTAAGCGCGGCACGTAGTTTGCGCGACCACCTGGATTTGGACGGGCAACCGATTTGCAATGTTATGCTCTCCGAATTCGCGGGAACAACGCACGATGCTATCTCAAAGACGTGCAAGCAGTCGGACGCCATGGCATTTGTGCTGGGTCGGCAAGACGGCCCCGCACGTGTTGTTCTCAGATCGGATTGGGAAACAGGGCGCCGGTTTGAGTTGGCGCGTCTTCTCGGAGACCGCGTGGTGGGCCGCCGAATGAACTACACGGGAGAACGCCTGTTTCCCGCGACCCGCACTAACAGCTATAGGCAAAAGATGCAGCGAGCTTTCGCTGCGGAGTTTCTCGGCCCGTTTGCGGCGGTGGACGAGTTGCTGAACGGAGATTACTCGGAAGAAGCGCAATACTCTGCCGCAGAACACTTCAACGTCTCATTGATGACGATTCAGGCACACTTGGTGAACTACGGTCGTCTCAATTGGGAGGACGCCCCATATATCGCTGGCCGCGGCGCCGAGTAACGCCACCTTCCCAACGACATCAACAAAAATCTCTGTTAGTGATGCGGCGGTAGCCGGCAAACAGAATTGACCTTCCTGTACCAGACCAACCGCTCGACCGTCACACTTCGGCCGGTGTGGTTGCTCTCCCCCGAGTCCAAATCGAAACTGCTAAACCAAAAGTTTGGCAATTGAGGGCACGGGAACCCGTTAGGCGAGGTCTGGGCAGGCAATTTTTCAGCATGACCGCGCGGCCTGAGTGGAACAATGCTCTTGGTAAACGCGGAATTGTAATCGTGCGCTTATGCGAGCCATGGCGTTCTGGGTGATACCAACTTTGCCACTGCTGACTAACGCCGGAGTCCGCGTGACGAATGAGCTTGCTGGTGAGCCTATACCTGTCTGGCCAAAATCGCCAAGGTGGTCAAAACCACAGGTTTCTGATTTCACCTTAGGTCCGCGTCATTGGTCTGTCCTTGCGGGTGTTGCAGGTGGCAACCTTTCCCGTTGACAAGATCGGCAACATCGCGACATCACATGGCAAACGAAAACGGACCGGCTGGAAACGAGCGGTCCCGCAAATGACCTTGGAGGAATTGCATTGAGTGTGAGTCCGTTTCGATGCCGCAACGAGAATGGAAACACACCAGTCCTCAGCGACTGGGGCTGTGACTCCGAGTATGGCGTCCTGACCGACGTTCTTCTCGGGCCGGCCGATCATTTCCGGTGGTTGCCCACGAGTTCGATCTCGAGGACCACGCTCAAGCGGGGCGATCGTTTCGACAACCAGGTCGCGATGAAACAGCACCGTGAGATGGTTGACGCCTACCAAGACGCTGGCGTCAGGGTTCACTGGCTGGAGGCTGACGACGGACTTCCTTACCAGGTCTTCTCGCGGGACTCGTCTTTCATGACTCCATACGGTGCGGTCGTGACTCAAATGGCCCAATGGTGGCGTCGGGGGGAATATGCTCCCGTGATCCGTTTCTACATGGAGCGGGAAATCCCGATCTACGACATGGTTACGGCCGGGTCATTCGAGGGCGGGGATTTCGACATCATTGAACCCGGGTGCGTACTGATCGGCTGGTGCGGCGAACGCACCCAGGAACAGTCGGCGCACCAGGTACAACGCTGGTTCGAGAAGGAAGGCTGGGAGGTTCGTATCGCGCCGATCGCTGAGCACTATGTGCACATCGATCTCATGGTATGCATGCTGGCCGAGAAACTGTGCGCGGTCTGCCTCGACACGACCGATCCGGAAATCGTGGAATGGCTCAGATCACGGAAGATCGAGATCGTTCCGGTAAACTACCAGGATACGATGGCGCTCGCGTGCAATGTCATGTCCCTCGGAAATGATCGGGTGATCGCACCTGCCCACGCAAAGGATCTCGTGTCGCGGCTGAAGGCGCTCGGGTTTACTGTCTATGACCCCGATCTCGACTGTTTTACACGGGGTGGCGGGGGCGTTCATTGCATGGCGCAGTCGCTCCGCCGAGAAGCGGCCTGATCAGGGCAGCCCAGTCGAGCATCTCCAGCATCTCGTAGTCGTGACCGGGCCGAGTTCGAGAACGGCCGCGGGGCTCGATGATGCGGTCTCCGGCGATAGTGCCCTGGCGGTGGCCTGCTTTGAGAAAGGATCGACGATGCGCACCACGATAACGGCAATCGTGAGGTCGCGCATGCTGGAGGCCTTGCGGCGAGGATCCGGACCAAGCTGATCCTGCGGAGGGTGCCGAGCATGGCAGCGAACGTGGCCGCGCGGCCATGAACGGTGGATTGTGAACCGAATTTGCAGGTCGACCACGGAGACGCCGCCGTGGACCAGGGCGTGCATTCCGTGGGTGACGTGCAGCGGCAGGCAGGCGAGGTTGGCGAGGTTTTTCTTGAAGCGTCCGTTCTCTCTCCGGGCCTATCGGAAGAGGATCGTTGGTCTGTTGTTTCTGTCCGTGATGGATTGACGGTGACTGGCGGGCTAGTGTCGATGGTGGTACGTGAGCCGCGCTTTCGTGTTGATAACTTCCCGTTTGAAGCGAGGCGCGACGATTTCCAGATTTATCATTGTTGTTGGGACCGCGAATGCCGCGCTGTGCGCGGCAATCTCGGCGCTGGAGCGAGGAGCGCGGGACCTGATGCTCGAAAAGGGCTGACCGGACCTTGCCGGGGGAAACACCAAGTACACGGCCGGCGCGATGCGGTTTGCCCACGACGGCATGGCGGACATCATGCCCCTGCTGCGCGATCTGGACGAACCGCGACTGAAAAGGATCGACTTCGGCAATTTTCCGGCGGATGAGTTTGCGAACGACCTTTTGCGCTTCAACGAGGGGAAGCCTCTGTCGCCGGAACAGGAAACGCTGGTTGGGGAGTCGCTTGGCGCGATGAAGTGGCTGGCCTCCCACGATGTCAGGTTCGAGCCGATCTACAGCCGCCAGAGTTTCGAAAGGGACGGACGCCATGTCTTTTGGGCCGGCCTCTCGCTGGCAGCCCGCAATGAAGGTGCCGGGTTGTTCGACATTGAGCTTGAAACGGTTCTGCGGCTGGGAGGCAGCATCCGGTACGACAGCGCCATCACCGGCCTGCTTCGGGAAGACGACCGGGTAGCGGGTGTCTGTGTCGGCGGGGAGAAGCTTCTTTCGGATGCGGTGATCCTCGCCTGTGGGGGCTTCGAGGCCTGTTTCGAATGGAGGGTCAAATACCTGGGTGAGGAGTGGGCCGGGGCAGGATACGGGGAACTCCGCACAACACCGGAGATGGCCCCAGGATGGCTTTCGACGCGGGGGCTGCACGGCACGGGAATTTCAGCGGGTGTCACGCCACGGCCTTGGACCTGTACATGGCGGACTTCGGCGGGTTGCATTTGCCGGCGATCGAGCGGAAGAACTACCGAAAGATCTCGTATTTCCTCGGCGCCATGATCAATGCAGAAGGGAAACGGTTCGTCGACGAAGGTTCCGATTTCAGGAACTATACCCATGCCCAGTTCGGGCGGACCATACTCGGGCAACCCGGGCAGTTCGCCTGGCAGATCTTTGACAGCAAGGTGTTCGACCTGCTCCATGACGAGTACCGGTTTCACGACGCGCATTTTATCGAAGCGGACACCCTGGACGGACTGATCGAGAAGCTGGACGGAGTCGACCGTGAAACGGCGCGCTTGACGCTTGCCGAGTTCAATGCCGCCGTCAGTGATGACCGCGAGCTCGATCCCTCACGCCTTGACGGCAGATGCACGACCGGCCTCGATTTTCCGAAATCGAACTGGGCCCGGATGACCGACCTGGGACCCTTCCGGGCCTGTCCGGTCACCAGTGGAATCACGTTTACCTATGGCGGGCTGCAAACAGGTGACCGGGGGGAGGTGTCACGGGACGACGGCAGCGCGATTGACGGACTGTTTGCCTGCGGCGAACTGGTCGGGGGCGTGTTTCACGCCGGTTATCCCGGCGGCCCGGGACTGACATCGGGCGCCGTGTTCGGCCGGCGGGCAGGGTACGGGGCCGGCGCTCCTGCTTGCCATTGAAGGGCGGGCGTTCCGGCCGGTTTCGAACGGTACTCCCGGTTCCCTCACTTTCAGTCCCGGCGAATCCCGGATAATCGGTGAACCGGGCCTTGCAACGGGCAGGACATCAATTCGATGCGAGAGACTCCTCGCGGTGGGCCTCGGCCAGTTCGGCCATGCTGTTGAAACGGAAATCAAATCCGGGGTCTTCCGCTGGCGGCATGGTCGCGCCGAACCCCGGCTTCTCGTGTCGGCGGTAGATCCAGCAGTTGGCGAGGCCAAGCGATCTTGCCGGAACATGGTCGTGGAACCGGCTCTCCGCGACGTGGAGAATATCCGACCTGGCGTAACCGGCGCGCTCGAGGGCCGAGAGCATGTAGTCGAAGTTTCTCCGGTCCGGTTTGTACGACCCAATGTCCTCTGCGGTGAAGACCAGGTCAAACTCGACACCAAGTCTTGCCTTGCTGAATTCGAAACTGGCGTTGTCGGTATTGGACAGGACAGCCAGCCGGAAATGTTTCTTCAGGTAAGCCAGCGCGCCAGGGCTGTCATGAAAGGCGGGCCAGTTTCCGACGGCCTTGCCATAGGCCCTGCATTCTTCCCATGTCGTGCTGATCCCCCATTCCTCTCCGAGGCGGCGGTACACGACCGCGAGAAGATCACTGTACAACCTGGCCGGCGTCCACCTTTGTGCGCGTGATTCATGGTAGGCATGTGATTCCAGGATCTCGTCCGTCGACAGGGATCGGCCGACCCTGCTCGTGAGCGGCCCCAGGGCCTTGATCATTCCGGATTCCCAGTCGATCAGCGTACCATAGACATCGAAAGTCAGGATCCGGAAGTCATTGATCCTTGATCTCATGCGAATCCCCGTTGAATCTGCTACGACAAGCCGAATGACCACCACCTATTCGCTTCGTGCAGCTTGATCAATTCGTGTTGGCGAGGCGCGAGAGAATCCGGCCCGGCGGCACGCGGCCGAATCCCGGGAGGTTTCCAATCCCGCATCAGGGGATGTATTCAGGTTGCGTCATCTCCATTCCGGGGCAGGTGGAGAGTTTGTTGATGCGGCTTGTCGCCGGACGATGTTTTCTTGGTTGCGGGTTGATTGGCGAGACATGTTGGTGACCTTCACGGATTGCAAATCCCGGTTGCGACCATCGGCCGCGAACGAATGTTCCAACGACGGGTTCGGAGGCATGGTTTCGCGGACCGCCGCAACCCTCCTGGGTGCAGCAGGCGCCCTGATTTCGAGTCCTGCGGCCGCTCACGTGTCTGAACAGGCGCTCGTTCTCCTTTTGCCGACCGACGTCTATATCGCGGCGGGGATTGCCGTGGTCGTACTGACCATCCTGGTTCTTGCGTACCTTCCTTCGCGGATTTCGGCAGGACTTTTTTGGACCGTCCGGCTTTGGGGAGTGCCTGACATCAGGATTGTCTCCGGCGGCACCAGCCTGTTTTTTCTCGCAGTCCTGACCGGCCTGCTTTTTTCCGGTTTCATGGGTTCGCGAGACCCGCTCGAAAACCCGCTTCCGTTGTTCATCTGGACAGTCTGGTGGATGGCTTTCATCGCCTGCCAGGGAACGTTCGGGAACCTCTGGTACTGGGTCAATCCATGGACGGGGCTGCATTGCCTGCTGTCCCCCGTGCTCGACAGGTTCTCGCGGCCGGCACTTCCCGAGCGTCTCGGCGCGTGGCCGGGCGTGGCGCTGTTCTTTGTCTTCGGTGCGTTCTTTCTGGCTTATCCTGCACCGGACGATCCGGAACGCCTTGCCTGGGTCGTCCTGGCGTATGTCATGTTCACTTTCGTCGGCATGTGCGTGTTCGGGGCGGATGCATGGCTGGAACGGTGCGAGTGCTTCACCATGCTGCTTCGCGCATACGCGCGCCTTGCACCGATTTCACCCGGAATCAGCGAAAGCAGGATCGGATTCCCCGGCTGGTCGATTGTGTCTTCGCCGGCCCTGTCTTCGAGCCAGGCGGTGTTTGTCCTGGTCATTCTCGGTATCGGCAGTTTCGACGGGCTCAACGAGACCTTCTGGTGGCTCGCGAAACTCGGCGTGAACCCGCTGGAATTCCCCGGCCGCTCGGCGATTGTCGGTGAAACCATAATCGGCCTCGTGGGCGCAAACGTTCTCCTGGTCTGCCTGTTCGCGGGCTGTGTCCAGGCCGGCCTGTTCCTTCTGAGACGCGTGGGATTCGACAGTACCGTCGGATTTTGCGAGGCATTCGGGCGCCTGGCGCTGTCGATCATCCCGATTGCGTTCGGGTACCATATCGCCCATTTCCTCACGGCGTTTCTCGTCAACGGCCAGTATGCCTTGGTCGCGTTCTCCGATCCTTTCTCGATCGGTGCGAATTACCTGGGATTCGCGGACACTCACGTCACGACCGGTTTCTTCAATTCACTCGATTCCGTACGCGTCATCTGGCTGACGCAGGCCGGCGCCGTCATCGTCGGCCACGTTGTTGCCATCCTGCTGGCGCATGCGATCGCCGTCGACATGTTCGGATCGCGGCTGGCGGCCGTGACCAGTCAGGTTCCGATGGCCACCTTCATGATCTTCTACACGCTTCTCGGGCTTTGGCTGCTGGCATCCCCGCGCGGCGCCTGATCTGGCACTGCGTTATCCGGATCCCGAACGCTACTCGACAGGAATACAGACTTCGGTAACGAGGTCTTCCGGGGCGACTTCGAGCGGCGAATTCAAGTAGATTTCCATGCAGGGCCGGTTGGCCATCCTCTCCCCGCTGGCCGGAAGCCATTCCGAAAACATCCTCATGTACACGTCCCTGAGACCGGAGTAAGGGCCGCGGTAAGTGTAAACGGCGAACCGTCCACCTTCGATCTGCTCGTAGACGATGCCATCGGGCGGCTGGATGTCCGTATCAAGCGCGATGCAGGCGTCGGAACGCAGGTTTCCCGGTGCGACAAAGTCGGGATTGTCCCAGGAAAGCATGAACACGCGGGTGAACGGGCTACCGGTTGATCCCGCCCATTGCGCCAGGCGTTCGAAGCACGGACCGATCTGGTCATACGGACCGACATGGCGGATCCTTGCGGCCTTCGTGCTGTCAATGGTCCTGATCGATACGTCCATCTCGACATGTCCTTTTCGGTTGTCTCGTCCTGTTGCTGGCCGTTACGCGAAAAACCGCATCCGGTGAAGCCCGGAATTTCCGGGATCGGGTCCCGGAACCACGGTTTGGCGCCGGGCGCGAGGCGCCTGGAGGACACGGTGCCTCTGCGGCGCGCATCACCACTGCGCCCATGCCGTCCGGAAAGGGTCGATGGCCGTCCACGATGAACTCCGGTCGGCCAATCTGAACTGCCTGGAGCTGCGGATTCCGTTCGCCCAGGTCGCGCGGCGGCCGGTTCCCGCCCGCCCGGTTCCCGGCCTGGGGAACAAATCGGCCGGGCGAAGCCGTCGGGCCCGGGCCCGCCTGTGCAGGGCGTTAAAAAAACTGGACAATCCGGCCGGTTGCTCACAGTATCGCAAAGATGAATTCTCGGTGCGCCGGTGGGCCGGTGTCCACGCTTCGAACCGACAGAAAGGAGAACTCCAATGCTCGACAAGAGACCGAAACCCGGGCTTTCCACGGGAACCATGACAAGGAGACAGGCCGTCGGCGGCCTCGCCGCCGGGGCCGGAATTGTCGGCGCCGCGGGGTCGTTGCCCCTGGCTGCACGATACGCTCAAGCCCAAAGTTCCGAACCGATCCGGGTCGGGTTCCAGGTCCACCGAACCGGAATCGGGGCTGCCTACGGGCGCTGGTACGACCGTACGACCGACGCCGCGGTGAAACGTATCAACGATGCCGGCGGAATCAACGGGCGACCCGTCGAGATCGTCGCGGAAGATGACGGGACCGACCCGAAGAGAGGGGCCGAAGTTGTCGAGAAATTCGCCACCCAGCACAATTGCGACATAGCCTTCGGAACCCTGTTCAGCCACGTCGTGATCGGTTCCGCGCCGAGGGCCGGGGAGTTGAAACTCCCTTACTTCGTCGTTTCCGAAGGTCACCATGTCGCCAGCGGAATTCTCAACCGTTACACCCTGCAGCCCGGGATCACCGACGTGAAAAGCCAGGTCGAGGCGATGGGACCGTACGTCGCCGAAAACCTCGGCAAGAAGATCACGATGATCTTTCCCGATTTCGCCTTTGGCCATGACCACAGGGACTACTTCTCGGCTTCCGTCGAGAGGCAGGGTGGCACCGTCATCGAGAAGATCGCGATCCCGCCGACGGAGACGTCGTTCACCAAGTATTTCCCGAAGATCCCGCAGGACACCGAGGTGGTCTACCACGTCATGGTCGGGCCGGCGGTCCTGACGTTTGTCAAGGAACTCGGTGAATTCTTCGGCCCGAGCAGTCCCGAGATATTCGGGTTCATCGACAGTCTCGAAGCCGTCGACATAACCAGCCCCGGTCTTGAATTCCTCGAAGGCAGCTATTTCTGGGAAGGCTTTCCGCGCTATGCCCAGGCTGACCAGACGGAATACGACAAGGTGTACCGGGCAGCCGTCGGAGTCGACGCCAACGGGGCGTCCGTTTCGGATCCGAAAGACGTGTCGACCTACGCCCACATGTTCGGATGCTGGGAAACCCTGAACATCGTCAAGGCGGGCATGGAGGCCGCGGGATATTCGGGGCCGGACGACCGGGCAGCCCTGATCGAGGCGGTCGAGGCGATGACCGATCTTCCCCATTCCGAGGATCATCCGCAGGGAGCGAAGGTCTTCAACGGGCGCACGCACCAGGTGTTCGGCCACCAGTACATTTCCCGGGTCGCCGGGGGCCGGCTCGATGTCGTGCACACCACCTCGATCGAGGACACGTTCTACGAAGACGAGACCGACTACACGGCGCAAGCCTTCTGAGTCGAACCGGTTCCCGAACACCACGATCCGGTAATGGATGGGGGCTGACATCATGGATTTTGGCCCCCATCTCGTTTTGGCGACGCTCGAAGGCGCGATCACGGCCGCGGTAATTTCCCTGACCGCCGTCGGTCTCAGCATCGTTTTCGGAGTCATGCGCGTGGTCAATGTCGCCCACGGCGAGTTCTTCATGCTCGGCGCCGTCATCGCCTGGTGGGTCGTGACAGTCGTTGGCGGACACCCCGCCGTCGGATTCGTCGCCGCGCTCGTCGTCGCACCTTTCCTGACGGGAGTCATCGCCGCCATCGCGGATTGGTTCGTGCTCAAGCGATTAGCCTACGATCCCGAACGCACGATCGTCGCGACGATCGGCCTGCTGTACATCATCCAGCAGACAACCCTGATGACCTTCGGGCCGGACGCCCGGCCGGTCGAACCACCGTTCAACCAGCGGCTCGCGATTCCCTGGATCGAGTATGGCGATGCCGGCTTCGCGCTCATCTGGCCCTGGGGGCTTGGCACCACGACCTACAAGCTCGCGGTCATTGCGGCGGCGGTTGTCGTGCTCTCGGGGTTGTGGCTCGTGATGAAAAGGACGCGTCTCGGCCTCGTCATGCGGGCCACCCGGCTCGACAGCGAGATGGCGCTCGCGTTCGGGATTCCGGTGAACCGGGTCTATGCGCTGGTTTTCGGGCTCGGTGCGGGGCTCGCCGCGCTTGGGGCCGTCCTGATTGTGCCGATTCAACAGGCCCATTACCTCATGGGAGGCGACCCGCTCCTGCTGTCGTTCATCGCCGTGATCATCGGGGGGCTCGGGAGCCTGCCCGGGACGCTGCTCGCTGCCGTCCTCATTGGCATGAGCGACGGCATCATCTCGGTCTTCTTTTCCCCGACGCTCGCGAAAATCCTTGCCACGTTGCTGGTCGCCTTCGTCCTGGTATTCCGGCCCGAGGGCCTGTTCGGGCGAAAATCCTCATGAACCGGCCGTCGATCAGGTATCGCTCGCCGGTGCTCCATGGAGGCATTATCGCCGCCCTGATCCTGCTCAATTTCGTCCTTCCCGATTATCACGACGGGAATCTCGCAAGAATCATGGTCCTGGCCGTGTTCGCGATGGGGTACAATGTCCTGTTCGGATACACCGGGCTCCTCAGTCTCGGCCATGCATTGTTCTTTGCCGCCGGGATGTACGGTCTCGGCCTGCCGATGCACCTGTTCGGAGCCACTCCGGCGCCAGCGTTCCTGGCGGGGATCGCCAGCGCGCTGGTTGTCTCCGCCGTCATCGGGTTCCTTGCGCTCAGAACCAGCGGCGTCGCTTTCATGATCGTCACGCTCATGTTCGCGCAGGCCGGGTTCCTGACCATTCTCCTCTTCGGCGAATACACCCGCGGCGACGAGGGATTCGTCATCCAGCAGGCGGCCCGCTCGATCGCCGGGTTCGATCTGACGGATCCGACCAACAGGTATTTCGCCGCGCTGGCATTGTTTTCCGCCTGTTTCGTTTTCATGGCGTGGCTGGTCGAGACGCCTTTCGGCAGGTGCCTGGTCGCGATCCGGGAAAACGAGGAACGGGCGCGGCTGCTCGGTTACGACGTCCTGAAACACAAGCTGGTCGCCGTCATCATTTCCGGAACCATGTCCGGGGCGTCCGGCGCCGCCTACGCGCTCCTGTTCGGATACGCCGGCGCCACCTTCGCGTCGGTCCAGTACTCGATCTATCCGCTCCTCTGGGTGCTGCTCGGCGGGGCGGGCACGACGATCGGGCCCTTGGCCGGCACGATCTTCATGTTCTACCTGATCGACCTGTCCAGCGGCGTGACATCGGCATACCTGCTGCTGGCGGGCCTGGCGCTGGTGCTGCTGACGCTCTTCGCGCCGCAAGGGCTCGCCGGGGAAATGAAGCGGCGCATGCTGCCGTGGCTGCCATGAACCTGCTCTCGACGCGCGGCCTCTCCAAGAACTTCGGCGGGCTTCATGCCGTCGAGGACGTCGATTTCGTCCTCCCCGAGGGGCAGGTCCGGGCGTTGATCGGCCCGAACGGCGCCGGCAAGTCGACATTTGTCGGAATGCTGTGCGGCCGGATCCGGGAAACACGCGGCGAGGTGCATTTTTCGGGCCAGGACATCACGGGGCTTCCGGCGCATCGGCGCATCGGCCTCGGGATGGCCTATACATTCCAGATCACCTCGATCTTCTCCCGGTTGTCCCTGCATGAAAACGTCGCACTCGCGGTGCGCCGTAACCGGGAGAGACCCAACCGGCAGGAGGTCGACAGCAAGGTCGGATCCGTTCTCGAGCGGGTCGGGCTCCGTGACCGGTCCGGGCAGGCGGCCGGAGACCTGAGCTACGGGCACCAGAGGCTGCTGGAAATCGCCATGGGTCTTGGACAGGAACCGCGGCTCTTCATCCTTGATGAACCGACGCAGGGGCTCGCCGACAGCGAGGTCGAGTCGTTCAAGACCCTGGTTCGTGACCTCGGCCGCGAGATCACCATTCTGCTGATCGAACACAACATGAGCGTTGTCATGGAAACCGCCGAGTACATCACCGTGCTCGATTCGGGAGCGGTGCTCGCCGAGGGGAAGCCCGCCGAGATCAGGGCCAATCCGGCCGTGCAGGCCGCCTACCTCGGATCGGGTCCGCCCGGCTGACCCGTGCTCGCCGTCCAGGACATTTGCGTGGCATACGGACGGGTTCAGGCCCTGTTCGGCGTCTCATTCTCGGTTTCTCCCGGTGAAATCCTCTGCCTGATGGGCCGTAACGGCGCAGGAAAGACCACGGTCCTGAAATCCATCATGAACCATCTGCCGTTGATGTCCGGGCGGGTCAGTCTCGGCGACACGGTCATCAGCGAACTTCCGCCAGAGCGGATCCCGAGGCTCGGGATCGGGTACATACCGCAAGGACGACGCCTGTTTGCCGAGTTGACGGTGGACGAGAACCTCGAGATCGGCCTGATGGCGCGGGGCCTCGGGCGCGCGACGAAGGAGCAGGTCCTTGAACTCTTTCCCCGCCTCAGGGAGCGTCTGCGCCAGCAGGCGTCAACGCTTTCGGGAGGCGAACAGCAGATGCTCGCGCTGGCCCGGGCCTTCTGCGTCGAACCGAGGGTCCTGCTTCTCGACGAGCCGACCGAGGGCCTCCAGCCATCGATGATTGAACTGATCCGGGATGTCGTCGTGCGAAAGAAACGGGACAATGTCGCGATCGTCCTCGTTGAACAGCGGGTCGATGCGGTGATCTCGATCGCCGACCGCGTAGCGTTCATCGAGGATGGACGCAGCCGCGAGACCGTCAGCGCCTCCGCGCTGGTAGACGACCATGATCGCCTGTCACGCTATCTCGGGGTCTGAACATGTTGTCGCCGGAAGTCCTCTCCGGGTTCCGGCGAAACGGGTCATGGGGAGAGAATGCTGGTCCGGGCGCCCGTCGAGGCGTCGCGCCGGTACCGTCGGTCCGGTCTTGCCCGGGAGGACTCGATCGGCGGCATCAAGCCGGAGCGGCCAGACACGTGATCCCTGCCGGACGACCGGAAAAAACGGAGAAACCCGTGGACATGGCTGAATCGATCTCGAGTGGCGGGCATGCCGCGGTCCCCGGGAGGGAGCGGGACCGGATTGCAGTGGAACGGAATGGCCGGTAGCGGGATCCCGGAATTCGCGCCGGCCGGATGAATCAGTACGTCGCGCGGCCACCGGAGAGATCGAATACGCCTGCGGTCGTGAAACTGTTTTCCTCCGAAGCCAGCCAAGCGATGAGGCTCGCGGCCTCATCCAGCTCGAGGAAACGGTTCCGCGGGATCTTCGAAAGCATGAACGCGATGTGTTCCTCGGACATCTGATCGAAAATCCGGGTCCGCGCCGCCGCGGGAGTCACGCAATTGACGGCGATGTCGTACCCGGCAAGTTCCTTGCCCACCGACTTTGTCAGGCCGATGACCCCGGCTTTCGACGCCGAATACGCTGACGCGTTGGGATTCCCTTCCTTGCCCGCGATACTCGCGATATTGACGATCCGGCCGTAATTCGCTGCCTTCATGTGCGGAATCACTGCCTTGTTCACGATGAATGTTCCGACGAGATTGACCGCAACGATCCGTTCGAACTCGTCCAGCGGGTAACTCTCGACCGTTTCGTTGAGTCCCGCGACCCCGGCCGAATTCACCAGGATATCAACGCGGCCGTAAGACCCGAGAGTGGCGTCAAGTGCCGCGTTCACCGCCTGCTGGTCCGCAATGTCGACCTCGACCGCCATCGAGCGGTTACCGACCTCGGCACAGATTTTCCTGGCCAGCGCAACATCGAGGTCCCAGATCGCGACCTGCGCACCCGCGGATGCCAGCCTCTTGACGACCGCGCCGCCGATACCCTGTGCCCCGCCGGTCACGACCGCGGTGCGCCCGGAAAATTCCGTCATTGTCATCTGGTCCTCGCGATGGAAAGGCGATTCCGGGAAACGGGCCCCATCAGGTTGAGCCAAGGTCCGCGATGACGTCGGTGCAGGTCGTTACCGTCGCCACGTTCTGCATCGCGAAATCCAGGGATGCCCGGTGCCACTCTTCATTCATGGTGGAGCAGGCGTCTTCGGGAACGATGACCCTGAATCCCTTGTCTGCCGCGGTTCTCGCCGTATGTTCGACACTCATGTTGGTCCACGCGCCGGTATTGATCAACGTGTCGATACCGGCGCCGCGCAGGTAACTCTCTAGGCGTCCGGATTCCCAGGCGCTCATGGTCATTTTTTCAACCACGAGGTCACCCGTCTGCGGTTCCAGCCCCGCGACCGGCGCGACGCCCCGGGTTCCCCGGACCAGTGCATTCGCTTCCTTGACTCCCTTGAACAGAGGGGCCTTGTCCGTCATCGCCGGATGCCCGGGTTCGCATACAAACCAGACATGAATGACGAGAATGCCCTTTTGCCGGCAGGCCTCCGCGAGGCGGCGGCTGTTTTCCACCACGTTCTGGGCGCGCGCATGGGCGGGTGACCCGCTCTCCGCGAATGCGCCTCCCTCGGAAATGACGTCCTGTTGCATGTCCTGGATGATGAGCGCAGTCCGCCGCGTATCGATGTCCAGGCCCGCGGAATCGGGTCCCCGGGATGCCGTGCGCGGTTTCATGAACGGCTCCAGCCTCGGACGCGCCCTGGTTTTCACCGAGTACAGGGATGTCGTTGCGCAGATGAACAGCGTGTCCCGGTCCGCTCCTCCCCAGTGCAGGTTCGCGGCTTTTTCCGGAACTTCGATCTTGCCAAGGAGTTCGCCGCGGAAGGAATAGACCCACAAGCCTCCCGGGGCCGTTACCCAGACATTACCGTCGGTGTCCGCTTTCATGCCATCCGGCACGCCGGGCAAGGTGTCGTCCTTGATGCCGAAGGCGAATATCCGGGCGTTCACGAGGCGTCCGTCCTTCGCGACGTCGAACATGCGGATGTTTGCCTGGTCAGTGTCGTTGACCCACATGAACCTTTCGCACGGGCTGAAACACAATCCGTTCGGCTGCGTGAACATGTGACGGTCAACGACGAGTTCCGGCTCTTCACCCGGCCTGTGGCCCGGCGGCAGCCTGTAGACACCCTGGAAACCCATGCTGAGGGGCCGCGGCAAGCCGAAATGTTCCATTCGGCCATAGGTCGGATCCGTGAAATAGATCGAACCGTCGGATCCGACACAAATGTCGTTCGGTGAATTCAGCTCCCTTCCCTCGAAATGCGTGCACATGACATCGCGAACGCCATCCGGGCGGAACCGGGCAACCGAACTCGTCGTGTGCTCGCAGACGAGTAGATTGCGCGCGGCGTCATAGGTCATGCCGTTTCCCTTGTTGGAAGGACGCATGACTTCCGTGACCTGTCCGTCGGGCGTCCACTTGCGGCGAACATCGGCGGGCATGTCGGAAAACAGGAGGTAACCGTCGTCCGGATGCCAGATCGGTCCCTCGGTAAAGGTGAACCCGGTCGCAAGCCGCTCCACCGGCGTGTGAATGTCGATCAGGTCTTCGAACCGGTCGTCCAACCTGACATGCACCATCTCTCTGTCCTCCTTCGTTCGGGCGCCGGGGCCGCCCGGTTCAGGCCGGGAACCACTGCCGGTTCGGCAGCGTTTCAGTGATCGGCCCGGGTACGGTCATGCCCAGCCGCCCGACAACCTGCGCGTTCTCGATCTTGGAGGGTCGATCGTGGACGGGCAGCAGGAACTTGTAATTGTTGAGGAGTTTCTTGATTGCCGCCTTTTCCCCCCTCTTCGAGCCGGAATGATTCCCCGTGACCCGCGGTTCCATCCAGTTGTTCGTATGCACGTGATTGATCACCTGGTCGTTGATATCATAGATCACGTCACCGCAAATGCAGGCGAGTCCCTCCGCGGTTTCCACGATGACGTTCATGGACCCGTCGGTATGAGCGTAGGCCGGCTCGCACCAGACTCCCGGGATGATCTCTTCGGCTGTCGTGATTTCCAGGTCCAGGAACCTGATCGCTTCGGGCTCGTAAATCCGTTCCACGAGGTGGAGGACGTCCGGCTTCGGATACTGCGGATACATGATGCCCGAGACGGAAAACTCCATTTCCCGCCTGTTCAGAACCACGGTCGTGTTCATCGGGAACAGGTCATCCTTCCCGGCGTGATCGATGTGCAGGTGCGTGTGCATGATGTAGCGGATGTCGCCCGGTCTCAGTCCGTGCCGCGCCAACTGGTTCTCGATCATGGTCTCGTGCGACTGCAGGCCGCGCATTCCCAGGCTCTCCATGATGGCGTTGTCGCGGTACCCGGTGTCCACGAGGACCGGATGTGTCCCTCCGAGAATGAGGAAGCCGTAGACCGGGACGCGGCGAACCCTGCCACAGTCATGGCCAAGGACAAGAAAACTCGCCTCCAGTTCGATATCGCCGTAATCAAGGATGTGAATGGTCAGGGCCATCGTTGTTCTCCCTCATGTTCGGTCCGATTCAACCCGCGATCATAATCGGTAAACCCGTTCAGCCGTAAGTCGAAATATCGCGTCGCGCTGTCCAGGAACAAGATGTTCGGTCGCGGCATGAAAGGCGTCCACGATTTTGCTCATTCCCGTCCACAACTTCTCGATCGGGAAGTTCGAGCCGAACATGCATCGATCAGCCCCGAACATCTCCACGGTTTCGCGTACCATTCTCGCAATGAACGCCGGATCGTTCCTGTGAAGGAACGTCCCGAACCCGGACAGCTTCACCATGACGTTGCGGCACGCCGCCAGCCGGAGCATTCCCTGCGCCCATTGTTCGCGGCCTGCCCGGGTGTCGTCTTCCAGCATGCCCGCATGCTGGAGAACGAACGTGACGTCCGGGCACCGCTCCGCGAGTTCGGCCGCATGCGACATCTGTCCCGAAAAGACCTGCAGTTCGAAACACCAGCCATAATCCGAAAGGCAGCGAATGTTTTCCTGTACCGTGGCATCCGCCGCCAGGTCGGGGCGGGAGGCAAACCGGTAATGCGGGACTTCATGCCAGTGGAACTGCTGCCGAATCCCGCGGACCAGCGCATGTCTTGCCAATCGGTCCAGTTGCGGGCGCACGTCCGCGACCGTGAAGTCGGCGTAGCCCGCGATCGCGTGCGGCCAGCCGCTGTCGTCGGCGACCGACTGAACCCAGGCCACTTCGTCCTCGAATCGAGCCGAGTTCCAGTTCGCCTGGACATAAACCGATTTTCCGACGCCCGTCCCCCGGATGTCCTCGAGGTACTCCCGGATCGGGTAATCTCTTCGGATCGCTCCATAAGCCCCGAAAATCCTTGGCTGTTCGGGGCCGGACAACCAGGGAAGATCCTGCTTGTTCCAGACATGATGATGTGCGTCGACGATCACGCGTGCTCCAGTTCGAGAAAGTGCTCTGCGACCCGGTCCAGGGTGCTGCCGTCCCCGAGGCCGTCAAGACGGGGCAATATACGGGTCAGTGCCGTCGTATCCGGGCTGAATTCTTGGCCGCCGGCGAGCGGAGTCAACCACAACAGGCGCCAGGCCTCCAGTGACAGCCGGCGGACCGCATCGATCATCGCTGCCGGGTCGCCCCGCTCCAGGCCGTCGGAGAGCACGACGATTGCCGCACCGCGCGCGAAACCGACGTACCTCGGGACGGCAAGGAACGCTTGCAGCGCATCACCGATTCTCGTCCCGCCATCCATGTCGGCGGCCAGCGACCCGACACGCGCGAGCGCTCTGCCCTGATCCCGGACGGAAAGCGCGCGCGTAATCCGTGTCAGCCGCGTTCCCAGTGTGAAGACCTCGAACCGGTCGGCTTCCGACGCGAGCACATGCGCCAGCCTGAGCGCCCATTCCGTCCGTTCCTTCATCGAACCCGAGATATCGATGAGGAACAGGATTCGCCGTTGCCGCAGCTTGCGCGCCCTCGGGAACAGGTTCATCGCGTCGCCGTCGTGGCGGACCGCGTCGCGCAGCGTCCGGCGAAGGTCGGGCCGGGTGCCGCGCGGCGACGGGACGAAACGGCGCGATTTCCGGCGCGGCAGTCTTCGAACGACCGATCTCCTGAACCGGGCGAGTATTGCGGATTCATCGCGTTCGGGAAACTGCCGGCGTGCCAGCCTTTCTGCCGTTGTCGCCGCCCGGCCCGACTCCTCCGGACCGTCCGCTTCCGGGACGTCGATCTCGCCGCGCCGATCCTCCCGGATTTCGATGTCGTCATCGTCCTGGCGATCTTCGGAAACCGGTGCGGCAACCGTCTGGCCCATGAAATACGCGCGGAACAGGGCGTCGAAGTCCGGCTCCCATTCCTTCGCGATCGCGAACAGCGCGATCGCGGCGCTGCGAATGTCGGCCATGCCGCGAGGCCCCAGCGTTCCGACGGCCTCGATGAATCCGACGGTCTGGTCAGGCGCAACGGAAAAACCGTGTCGACGCAGCAGGGACGCGAACCCGACCAGGGGTGCGGCGGCGGCCGGCACGGTCATGCGACTTGACCGGGTATGAACGTGTCCATCTGCGGCTCGAGAAACGCAAGGTCGTCATGATCCTTGAGTGCGACTCCAATCGACTTGCGAAAGGCCGCCGGCCAGTCATCGCCCTGGGCCTGCAGCAGCGTGGCCGCTTCCGCCCATTCGACCGTCTCCGCGACCCCGGGCGGTTTGGCGAGCGGTTCTCCCCGCAGCCGGGTAACCGCTTCCACGACTGCACGGGCCGTGGCGTGGACGACCGAACTTGCCCTGGCCATGACGATCCTGGCTTCAAGCTCCGCGTCCGGGTAATCGATCCAGTGATAGACGCAACGCCGGCGCAGCGCTTCATGCAGGTCCCGCGTGCGATTGGACGTCAGAACGACGACCGGATTCACCGCCGCCCTGACAGTTCCGGTTTCGGGAATCGATATCGAGAAATCCGAGAGGTACTCGAGCAGGAACGCTTCGAACTCGTGGTCCGAGCGATCGACCTCGTCGATCAGCAGGAGCGTGTCGGACGGCTCACGAAGCGATTCGAGCAGGGGCCGAGAAAGCAGGAAGTCATCTCCGTAGAGGTTGACGTATTCGTCGCTTGCCTGCCGGATGGCGAGCATCTGTCGCGGGTAGTTCCATTCATAGAGCGCCGCCGCGGCATCTATGCCTTCGAAGCACTGCAAGCGGATCACGCGGCGAGACAGTGCCGCACCGATGGCTTTCGCGGCCTCCGTCTTGCCGACTCCCGGGACGCCCTCGAGCAGCAACGGCTTTCCAAGCGCGAGTGCGAGATACGAGGCGGTCGCAAGTTCGGCGCTCGCGAGGTACTGAGCAGACGCAAGCGCCTGCCTCAGTATTTCTGGGTTGCCGATTCCGCTGATGGAGGCGCGGACCGGCATCAACTGCACGCCTTCATGATGCCACCGGGTCTGCGCCGAGCACCTGTCCCGGTCATGCGTGCCGCCCCCTGTTCTGCGGCCGCGCACCGCCATTTGCCCGGAGACCACGGAGGATCTTTTCCGCGGTTATGGGAAGATGGTCGCAATGGACCCCGACCGCATCGAAAATCGCGTTCGCAACCGCCGGAAGGACGGGATTGGCGCACATCTCGCCTGGCCCCTTGCCACCGAACGGCGCGTCTTCCGCGGGGCGCTCGAGAATGGCGATGTTATGGGTTGCCACGTCCCCCGGACCCGGCATCACGTATTCGTTGAAATCCAGCGGAGCTTTGTCGCGGGCCGGATAGTACGGTTCGGTCGTCTCGTAGAGGGCGTGCGACAACCCCATCCATGCGCCGCCGATTAGTTGCTGCTCCACCAGCCGCGGATTGAGTGCCCGGCCAACCTCGTACGCCGAGTTGATTTCAAGTACCGTGACCTCGCCGGTTTCGTCGTCGACCTCAAGATCGACGACAAGGGCTGCATGCGCGAAACAGGTCACAGGAGACATTTCCCCGGTTTCCGGGTCTGCATCCGACGGCGGCACGAGAAAGATCCCGCGGCCGGCAAGAGTTCGCCCCTGCTTGAACTGCGCCGCGATGGAGGCATCCGCCACGCTGATTGAACGCCCCGGGGCACCGCGCACGTGGATGTTTCCCGCGCCGTCCGTCACCAGGTCCCTGGCATCGACTTCGAGTTCCTCCGAAGCCGCGTCGAGGAGCTGGGTGCGGGCCTCCGTCGCCGCGCGAATGACGGCGTTTCCGACACGATGCGTACCGCGCGACGCAAAACTGCCCATGCAGTGCGGTCCGGTGTCACTGTCCGCGGTGTCCACATAGACGTCGGAAACCGGAACACCGAGGGTTTCTGCCGCAATCTGGCGTGTCACCGATTTCAATCCCTGCCCGAGATCGATCGAGGACAACGACACCTTGAACTTTCCGTCCGGCGTGGAGTGAACCAGCGCCTGCGAAGGGTCTCCACCAAGATTCATGCCGATCGGGTAGTTCACGCTGGCAAAGCCGCGCCCCTTGTGAATCGCCATGTCAACGCCTCCTTGTTCCGGAAAGGAAACGCGGAACGCCCGGCCGCCGCACTCCCTCGGAAAAGGGTTTTTTCGGCGGGAGCGGAGGTTGTTCCACGGGAGGTGCCACGGCAGGGGGCGTGACCGGCGGAACGGCGGGCGCGGACACGGGCAACGGTTGCCGGGGAACTGACGGCGCCCGGGCAGGCGGCGCGCCGGGTTCCCCCGTTGCGGGCCGGTGATCCATGTCGGGCCGTTGCGGAGCAACCGCGGATACTTCCTGGCTCCGTACCGTTCCGGCGGGAACCCGCTTCTTCGGTCCCGGGCCTGCCAAGGGATCAAGGGGGATTCGGCCACCGCGGCGTTCGCCGATCCGCCCGGTTTCGTCCGTCACGGTTTCGGGTATGTCCGCCCGGGAACCGCCTCCGCCCGATCGGCTCGACTGGCCCAGGATCGCCGGGTCGATCGGCCACGCGGCCTTCTCGGCCGCGACCTGGCAGCATTCAATCAGGGCAGTGTTCTTCGCGGTACGGCGGTGCGCCTTCATGTCGCCGTCGCGATAGGCGTTGAGGATCCGGAATTCGACCGGATCCATTCCGGCCGCGTCGGCCGACCTGTCCATCTGGCGTTCGATGGCGAAGTCGGCGCCGGTGATTCCGAACCCCCGCATCGCGGTCGCAGGCGTCCTGTTGGTGAAGACACAATAGACGTTCGCCGCAACGTTCGGAATCGTGTAGGGCCCCGGCAGATGCCCGGTGGCTTTCACGACCGCATAGGACGAAAGGCGCGTATAGGCGCCCGAATCGAACAAACCGGTAAACTGCCGGGCGATGATGCGCCCATCCCGCGTGACTCCGTCCTTGATCAGCCAGAGTTCGGCGCCCCGGGGCGCGCCGACCTGCATTTCCTCCTCCCGATCCCACATGAACTTGACCGGTTTGCCGGTCAGCACCGCGCCAAGCACCGACATCGGTTCGACAATGCTGTCGACCTTGCCGCCGAATCCTCCGCCGACGGTGCCGCCAAC
The DNA here is from genome assembly GCA_963664045.2 of Paracoccaceae bacterium. Taxonomy (GTDB): domain Bacteria; phylum Pseudomonadota; class Alphaproteobacteria; order Rhodobacterales; family Rhodobacteraceae; genus JAPPHA01. The sequence continues at coordinate 263,197 of CAXXGT010000017.1, forward strand.
GAAGTGGAGGCGGGAAGACTGGAGGTCCAGAAGCTTGGCCGTCGTCGCGAGGGAAAAAAACAGTGCTTGGGTCGACGTGTAGCAGGTAAACCTGTCGTTTGTTTCGGGAACGGCGATCGCACCGCAGGTTTCCATGGGAGCCTGTTCGATCGGCGACATCTGGTAACGGCCCTCGACAATGTGGTCAGCCGATGCAAACGCCGCTTCCACATCGCCGAACCTGAGCTTCTGGTGATCGAATTTCTCGTAGTAATCAAAGGTGTTGTCGGGATAGGTGTCATTGACGACCGGCGCATCCGGCTGTAGCGCCTGCTCCACGTCCAGCACATGTGGAAGCGTCTCCCAGTCGACCCTGACGGCATTCGCGGCCTTGCGGGCGATTCGATCGCTGTCCGCGATGACGGCGAGCACCGGCTCCCCCTTGTAGGCAACTTTCGACGGCGCCAGCAGCGGTTCGTCGTCCTTGCCGAACCCGATCAGCGACAGCAGCGTGTTGAGGTTTTTCGGGACATCCCCCGGTCGCACGATTCGCCTGACACCGGAAATGCGCTCGGCAGCCGAGGTATCGATCGATCGAATCCGGGCGTGGTGGTGCGGTGAACGCACGCATCGCATGTGCAGGAGTCCCTCGAAGGGATGGTCGTCGTAGTATACCGAACGGCCCGTGACGTGGCCGAGAATATCCTGCCTGATCGTCGGTTGGCCGATCTCCTGCAGGTTGTCATCACGCTCGTCCGCGAACAGGTCCTTGCGGAATTCGACGGTCGTCATTGTCGCACTCCTTTCCGCATCGAATCGGCTGCAATCATGATCGCCTCGATGATCGGCTCGTAACCCGTGCAGCGGCACAGGTTTCCGGAAATCGCCTCGACGACCTGGTCCCTGTCCGGACTCGGCGTCTGATCGAGAAGCGCCTTTGCCGCCATGAGCATTCCCGGAGTGCAATAGCCGCATTGCGCCGCGAAATGTTCCATGAACGCGCGCTGCAAGGGATGGAGTTCCGGCCCGTTGGCCAGCCCGGCAGTCGTTTCCACGTTTCGGCCGCTCACGGATTCAGCGAGTGTCAGGCACGCGAGGTGAGGCTTCCCGTCAATAAGGACCGTGCACGTGCCGCAGGTTCCCTGGCCGCAGCCGTATTTCGGCGACAGGTCGCCGATTCCCCTGCGCAACAGGTCGAGCAGGTTGGCGCCGCCATCGGCGAATGCCGCCACTTCCGAGCCATTCAGGCGAAAGGAAACGGGAGTCCTTGCCACGTCCCTACCTCCAGTCCTGAAGAAGTCGGCCCAGGTGAACACCCGCCACCTCCCTGCGGTACCAGGCACTTGCCAGTGCGTTATCGGCTGGTGACAGGTCACGGGACACCGCGTCTACTGCCCGGGAAATCACGGTGGAATCGAGACGCTCGCCTTCAAGTATCGACTCGACACCCCTGGCACGCACCGGAACCGGTCCCATGGCGCCGAACGCGATACGCGCGCCGGTGACCCGCCCGAGTCGAAGCGGCAGACGGGCGGCAATGGACAACACGGCCACGCCTTTCGGCCTGACTCGCGAAACCTTCGTGTATCGACACTCCTGGCTGCCCGGACGGCAAAAGGTGAGTGAATCCACGAGGCCGAGACGGGAATCCCTTTGACGGAAGAACTCGTCGATGGGAACATTCGACCCGTTTGCAAACATCACCCGCGCGTCGAGCGCCAGCAGCACGGTCGCGAAATCACCGTATGGTGACGGCGCAAACAGGTTTCCACCGACACTGGCCGCGTTGCGAATGGCGGGGCCGCCGATCGAACGCGCAGCAGGTGCGAGGAATTCCAGGCCCGGCGAACCGAGTATGTCTGCCATGGTGACGCCGGCACCGAGCTCGACCTTGTCCCCCTCCGACCGGATCCGGCGCAACCGGGGGTCAGTCGTCCGCACGACGTGGTCGAAACCATCGCTCCCATGGTTCACGGCGCGCATGACGAGGGTTCCTCCGCCCATGTACCTGCTCTGCCCGGTCATGGCGCGCTCGGCTTCGGCGATCGAATCGAACGTATCCACCTGGAGCTGACTCATCCATCCAGCCCCATGTGGGTCTTGATCGCATCGAAACCGGCCTGGTAAATCTGTTCACCGACCAGCTCAGCCAGTGACTCTTCCTGCCCCCGGGGCGTGTCGAATCGACTTTCCCACTCCCAGAAGGTCATGTCGCCGTCGGTGACGGGCGCGAGCCGTACATGCGCGACGTAGTTGAAGAGCGGCACGGGCGTGTCGAGCAGGCAGTAGCTGAACGATTGCTCGAGGTCCGAGAGAGTCAGGAGTTGCTCACGCAGTTCGGAGCCGTCTTCCAGCCTGAAATTGCGAATACAGCCTACCTCGTCGGCACCGCGGCGGCGTTCGACGTGACTCTCCGACACCGCCGGGTGCCAGCGGTCGTGCCCGTTGAAATCCCTGAGGACATCCCAGGCCGAATCGGCAGGTGCCGGCAGGATCGTGCTTCTGACGACCTTGACCACTGTCAGTTCTCCTCAGCCACTGAACCGTCGTTTGAGTGCATCGAACCCAGCCTGGAAAACATCGCCACTGATCGTGCCGACGAGGTCGCTTTCCTTGTCGGCGTCACAGGCGAACTCGGCCGACCATTCGCCAAAACAGCGGTCTCCGTCTGTCACGGGGGTCAGGCGAAGCGTTGCAATATAGTCCTCGAGCGGCATCGGACTCTCGAGAATCGCGTAGGTGCAGAACAGGTCGTAGTCCGACAGTCCAAGGAGGCGTTCGCGTATCAGGTCGCCGTTTTGCAGGCGAAAATTGCGGATGCATCCCACCTTGTCGGCCGGGAGGGCATCTTCGATCCGGCTCTCGCGAATGAGGGGATGCCACTTCGGCAGACCGTTGAAGTCGCGAATTCGCTCCCAGACGCGGGAGGCAGGCGCATTGATCACCGATGATACGTAAACCCGGGCCATTCATCGATCCTCCCTGCCGCTGCCCCGGTCGCTCTTCTCCTCCTCCCGGCCGTCTTCCTCCCGACCGTCCTCTTCCGGTCCGGATGTCTCCTGCTCACCCGAGTGGCGGACGGCAGTCTGTACGCGGCTCAGGTCGGATGCCTCCCGCAACAGGCTGGTCTGTCGGGCCAGGCTGGATCCGTCGATACCTATGTCGGACAACAGGCTGTCGATCATGGGGCCCTGCACCCTGTATCGCAGTGCCGAATTGATGACCTCATCGGTGGGGCTTGAAGCCTGTCCGCCCGAGCCGCCGTCCACGCCTTTCGCAGAGTCCCCGCCAAGCTGCACGATCTTGATGTCGTTGATCTTCTCGAGCGGTTTCGCTGATGCGGCCACGATGCCTTCGACATATTCGAGCATCTTCCGCTTGAACAGTGACCGCCGCGCGCCGTCGGTCAGGATGTTCTCGGCCTCGTTGATGAGCCGTTGCGCCTCGGCTTCGACGGCAGCGCGCACGCGTTCCGCCTCGGCGGAGATCCGGACTTCCATTGCGGACTTTTCGGCAATGACCACGTCGATCGACTTTCTTCGGCTGGCCTCTTCGGTTGCCTGCGCGGTCAGCACCTTTTCCGCCGCTTCGGCTGCGCGCGCGCGGGCCTGGTCCGCCTCGATGGCGGCAGCACTTTCCTCGAGAGATTTCTCGTAAAGCGAAATTGCCTTGGCCATGGCGGCTTCCTCGACCAACTTCTCTCGCTCGATCTCCAGTTTCCGTCGCTCGGTCTCATGGTCGATCCTGATGTCGTCGAGACCGCGTTCCGAGTCGATCCTTGCCCGTTCCACCAGTTCCTGGCTGGCGATTTCGGCAGCTCGTATGGCCTGCACGCGCTCCACTTCCAGCTTTTCGAGTGTCTGTCGGCGGGCGAGTTTCGTCGATTCGAGCTCCTGCTCCGCGCGGACCCGTTCGACATCTACCGCCTTGTCCTTGCCGACACGCGCTGCCTCCACGTCCCTGTCGGCCGCGATCTGTGCAGCGTCGATGGAACGGTTCCGGGAGATCTCCAGGTTCCGGATGTCCTCATCCCGGGCGATTTTCTCGCGGGCAGTTTTCGCTTCGATCTCGATACGCTGTTTTTCGACCTTTCGGCGGGCCGCGATTTCCGCCGCCTCGATTCTTTCGTTCCGCTCGATTTCCCGTGCGCGGATGGCCATGTCCCGGGTGATCTCGGCCGCGCGAACATGTTCCTCTTCCTGGATTCTCGCTTCGGAAATGGTCTCGTCGGCAGCGATGTCCGCGACTTCGACGGCCCGCTTGCGCGCGATTTCGCGTTCTCGGATTTCCTGCTCTTGTGCGATACGCTCCTCGGCGATCTTTTTCTCCTTGGCGATCTGTGCCGCCTCGACGGATTCCGCTTTCGCGATCTCGGCCGCCTCGATCGCCCTTGTTCTCTCCACGTCGCGGGTTCTCGTGATTTCCTCCTGCGCGATACGTTCGATGGCGATCGCCTGTTCCTGGGAAATCCGGGCCACTTCGAGTGCTTCGCGCGAGGCGATCTGTGCCGCTTCGACGGCCTGCTGCGACGAGATCTCCGCCTCCTCCACCGACGTCTGCCGCGCGATTTCCAGTTTCCGTGTTTCGCGTTCCGAGCGGATACGTTCGGCGGCGACGTTCTTTTCCTGCTCGACCCGGAGCTTTTCCGCCTCCTCGCGCGAGGAAATTTCTGCCCGTTCCACGGCGAGGCTGCGCGCGACTTCCTTTTCGCGCGTTTTCTGTTCCAGCGCGATTCGCGCCTCGGAAACGGTCCATTCCTGGTCGAACCGGGCCTTCTCGACACTGACCCGGGTGGCGATTTCCGCCTCGTCGACGACCTTCTTGCTCTCGATCTCCTGCTGGCGAATCTCCTTGTCTGAATCGATCCGGGCCCGCGAGATCTTGTGCTCGTTGGTTATTCGGGCGGTTTCGATCGATTCCCGTGACTGCAGCACTGCCTGTTCGGCTTCCTTTTCCCTCTCGGAACGTTCGCTCGCAAGGTCAGCGCGCTGCCTGGCGCGGCGGAACTCGATCTCCCTTTCCTGGTCAAGCCGGGCGGACTCCGAGAGTCTCTCGATTTCGAGAGATTGCCGTTCGGCTTCGAGGTTGCGTTCACGAATGCGTATCATCGTTTCCTGCTCGATGTCGTTACGCAACCTGCGGCGATCCTCGATGGCCTGGATGACGGCGGTCAGGCCCTCGGCATCGAAGGTATTGGACGGGTTGAAATATTCGATATTGGTCTGGTCGATGTCCGTGATCGATACGCTCTCGATTTCCAGTCCATTCTTGTCGAGGCCGGTCTGCGCTTCTTCGAGGACCCGGGAGACGTAAATGTCGCGGTTCTCGTGCAACTCCTCCATGGTCATTCCCGACGCCACCGTCCTGAGTGCCGAAACGAACTTGCCTTCGAGAAGAGCATGGATCCGTTCCGGTTCCAGGGTGCGACGCCCGAGCGTGGACGCGGCAAGGCTGACCGATTCCCGGTCCTGGCGGACGCGAACATAGAATTCGGCATCAACGTCGATGCGCATCCGGTTCTTGGTAATCAACGCATTTTCGCGCTCTCGAGATACCGAGAGCTGCAACGAGTTCATGTTGACCGGGGTGATGTCGTGAATGATCGGCCACACGAATGCACCGCCGTCGATCACCACTTTCTCGCCGAGGAAACCTGTACGCACGAACGACACTTCCTTGGTCGAACGCCGGTACAGCCAATTCATCACCCAATACAGGATGAAGATGACAATGACTGCAAAAACCAGCCACAGAATCAGTTGTCCAATCAATTCTCCCGTCATTTGGGCTCTCCCTTCCGGACACCTGGACCGATCTTGATCTTTCCGAATTCTCGGATCGTTTCGATGATTGCCGCCTCTGTCGGTAATCGTTCCATGGATGACGCGCCATAAAAGCCGTGGCAATTTGGACTGTTGGCAAGAATATACGCCGCGTCGGCGGGCATCGAAACCGGCCCGCCATGCACCAGGACAATGATGTCATCCCTTACGGAGCGCGCCGCGTCGGCCCACTCTTCCACCAGGTCCGGACACTGTTCGAGGGTGAGGGCCGTTTCGGCACCGATCGAGCCCCCGGTCGTCAGGCCGAGGTGACACACCACGATATCAGCGCCTGCCCGTGCCATCGCTTCCGCGTCGGCGGCGGAAAAGACATAAGGTGTTGTCAGCAGGTCCCTCTGGCGGGCCTCGCCGATCATTTCGACCTCCATCGCAAACGACATTCCCGTTTCTTCAAGGTTGACCCTGAAATTACCGTCGATCAGGCCGACGGTCGGGAAGTTCTGGACCCCGCTGAAACCGGCGTCGCGCAGCTCGTCGAGGAATTTGCCCATCAGCCTGAACGGGTCGGTCGCACACACCCCTGCCAGAACCGGTGTATTCCTGACGACGGGCAAGACTTCGCCCGCCATCTCCATGACGATACCATTCGCATCGCCATAGGGCATCAACCCGGCGAGACTTCCGCGTCCGGCCATGCGGTAACGGCCGGAATTGTAGATCACGATCAGGTCGACGCCTCCGGCCTCCTCGCATTTCGCCGACAGCCCGGTTCCGGCGCCGCCTCCGATGATCGGTTCGCCATTCGCGATCTTCCGCCGCAGCCTCGCAATGATGTCTTCGCGTTCAAACACTCTCGGTCGCCCCCGCTGCCAGCCGTCCCGTCACTTCATGCAGTTCCCCGAAGGTGCGCACAACTTCGTCCGCGAATGCGTCATCGTTGATGTTGTGGGGCGACCGAATGAGGCGGCGTCCCGATGTCTGGCGGACACTTTCCTCGAGCGCGCGGAACAGGGCCGCATCGGCTTCCGGGTCCCAGAATGGCTGTCCCTCCCGATCGAGCGCCGAGACGCCGCCCTCGGGCAGGAAGAACCTGACGGGGCCGTTCATCCGGTTCAGCCTTTCGCCGATCCAACGTCCGATTCTGTCGTTTTCCTCCGGCGACGTCCGCATCAGCGTGATCTGGGGATTGTGCATGTAGAGATTTCGGTCGCGGTAGCGTTCGGGAACCGAGTCGGGATCCCTGAAATTGACCATGTCGAGGGCGCCGCAGGCCCCGATGTACGGGTTTTCGGTCCTGATCGACGCGCCGAACCTGTCTTCACTTGCGGCGAAAACGCCGCCTGCGATCATGTCGCAGACCTCCGTCGTCGATATGTCGATGATTGCCGCAAGCTTGCCGGAGTCCAGCAGTTTTTCCATTGAACGCCCGCCGACGCCCGTGGCGTGGAAAACAAGGCAATCATAGGACCCGTCGAGAGCTGACGTGATTCTTTGCACGCAGGGCGTCGTCACGCCGAACATCGTCAGCCCGACCGCAGGCTTGTCGGCGGTCTCCTGCTGCGCGCGCTGCGAACGACTGTTGACCATGCCGGCCAGCGCCGCCGCGGCATTGGCCAGGACGTCACGGGTAATCGTATTGATTCCCTGCACATCCGCAACCGAGTGCAGCATGAGAATGTCCGTTGGACCGACATATTCCGAGACGTCGCCACTGGCGACCGTGGAAACGACCAGCTTCGGAACACCGACCGGCAGCGACTGCATGGCAGGCGTGACAAGTGCGGTCGCCCCGGAACCGCCGGCGCCGATGATTCCCGCCGTCCCCGGATGGTTGCGAATCCAGCGTTCGAACGCGACCGCCATTCCACTGACCGCAGTCCCCCGATCGCCGGTGAAAACGCCCCGGACCCCGCGAGGATGAAACGCTGCGATGACATGCGGCGGAATCTCGGCGCCGGACGGTTTCCCGCTTGTCGACAGGTCGGCGATCTGAACGCGGAGTCCGTGACCGTCCAGGCGGTCGCGGAGAAAACGCAGCTCTTCACCCTTGGTATCGAGCGTGCCTGCGACCAGGACGGTTTCCGCGTGCTGGCGGGCTACCGGCTGTAACCCCCTGGCCGTTTCGCCGTTTCGCGAACGGAGTTCCGTGCGTGTCCGGGCGCTTCCCTCGATGACGCGTACAGGAACGGGTTGCGACCATCGATAGGGTGTCTTCGGGTTTGACAGGTACACGCGTTGCGGGCCTGACGTGGGCCTTGCTGCCGTTTCCTGCGTGCGTCCGGGTTGCCCGGGTTCGTCATGGGCATGCCGTCCCACTCCGAGCAACGCCTGTTGCAGGTTCGTGTCGTCGGCGAGCGACGCGGCTTCCAGCGTTCGGTTGATCCTGCCGTTGACCATGATTGCGACCTGTTCGGAAACGGCACAGGCGACGCCGATGTTCTGTTCGATGACCAGGACGTCGACTCCACCGCTCTCCGCCAGGCGAATGAGCGTGTCTTCGACCTGGTGAACGATCATCGGCGCCAGGCCTTCGGTCGGTTCGTCCATGACCAGCAACTTCGGGTTGAGCAGCAAGGCGCGCCCGATGGCAAGCATCTGCTGCTCACCTCCGGACAGGTGGCCTCCCAGGTTCTGCCGCCGTTCCGCCAGTCTCGGGAAGGTGGAATAGACCCGGTCCTTCGTCCACGATCCTTCGCGTTGCGCAACAAGGTCGAGATGCTCGTCGACGGTGAGGGATCGCCAGATCCGCCGGCCCTGCGGAACATAACCGATTCCGGACCTGGCTATGTCGGCCGGATTGAGTCCGACGAGCGGCTTCCCCCCGAAACTGATCGAGCCGGATGATACCGTTACCAGGCCCATGATGGCGTTGCAGAGCGTCGTCTTTCCCATGCCGTTGCGTCCCACCACGGAAAGAATTCCCTGGCGCAGAACGAGATCCACGCCCTGGAGCGCATGGCTGTTGCCGAAAAAGACGTTCAGGTTCTGGAGTTCGAGGGTCGGCCCGTTCGTGTCACGCATGCCCGCCTCCACCAAGATAAAGGGACTGGACCTCGGGGTCGTCTTCTATTTCCGCCGGTTTGCCCTCCTTGAAGATGCGTCCATTGTGCATCATCGTAACGAACTCCGCGACCTGGAGCGCGACGTCCATGTCATGTTCGATGATGATGTAGCCGATGTGGCCGGGAAGCCCCGTGAGTATCTCGATCAGCTCCCCCCGCTCCGTTGGCGAAAGCCCAGCCGCCGGTTCATCGAGGAGCAGCAGCCGGGGCGCACCCGCGAGAGCCATCGCGATTTCCAGCTGCCGCTGCTGGCCATGGGACAACTCCGAGACGAATGTCTCCGTGACCGTTTCCAGATGGGCCACGCGCACGAGCGATTCGGCACTGGCCATCACGGACTCGTTTCGCCGTGGACGGATCATGGAAAACCTGCCGCGCAGGACCCCGCGGCATGCAAGGTAGACGTTGTCCAGGACGGTGAGACCGGAAAAAAGCAGGGAAATCTGGTAGGTTCGCCTCAATCCGCGGCGTATGCGTTCATGGGGCGGAAATCTCGTGACATCTTCGCCGTAGAACCTGATCGATCCTGCCGATGGCGGGAAATCACCGGAAATGCAATTGAAGAGCGTGGTCTTTCCGGCGCCGTTCGAGCCCAGTACCGCCCTGCGTTCGCTCGGCCGCAGTGTCATCGAAATGTCGTCGAGCGCGACGAGCGCGCCGAAGCTCTTCGAAACCCCCCGGAGTTCGAGGGCATTTGCCGTTCCCGTCGCGGACAGGCGATCGGAGAAACTCCCGGGTTCCGTCACGGTGAATCGCCGCCACGAACACGCAGGGGATCGCGCGCCAGGTTCACGCGCAATTTTTCCCACAGCCCCAGGATCCCGTCGGGCGACCAGAATACGATCAGCAGGAATCCGAGGCCGATAAGGAGTTGAAAACGCTCGCCGCCAGCACCTAGCGCGACCAGAATGTCGATCGCGAAAGTCTTCAGGATGACATAGACGATCGAGCCGACGAACGGACCGATCGGATGCCGGAGCCCGCCGATCACGGCGATGACCAGGATATCGATGACAGGGCCGATGCCCGCGGTCCCCGGGGAGATCTGGGCCGATTGCCAGGTCAGCAGGATTCCGCCGGTCGCGGCAGGGAACGCCGCGAAGGTATAGGCCGCGACCCGGTGCAGGGTCACGTCATATCCAAGTGCCGCCATGCGCCTCGGATTGTCGCGCACGCCTTGCAGGGCCAGCCCCATGGGAGAGCGGCTGACGTAGAGGACCACGAAATACCAGAATCCCGCCCAGAACAGGGTGAGGTAGTAGAATGCGGTCGGATGGCGCCAATCGACGTTGAAGACCTCGGGAGGCAACACCCCGTTGAATCCCGAGAACCCGTTGAAAATGGTGTAATTCTGACGGGTAAAGTAAAAAAAGGCCGAGGCGATGGCGAGCGTGATCATGATCGTGTAGATGCCCTCGGTCCGAACCGCGAGCCATCCGGTCAATGTCGCGAAAATTGCCGCGATGAGCAGGGCAAGGGGGATGACCAGGTACCACGACCATCCGAGGCTGATGTCGGTAATGGCGCTATGTCCGAAAATCGCGACCAGGTAACCGGCAAGCCCGGCAACCGTCATCTGAACGAGGCTGACCATGCCTCCGTAACCGGCCAGGAACATGAGGCTCAGCGAGATCATTCCGAGGATGAAGGTCCAGCCGAAAATCTGGAACAGCACGAATTCACCGGCGAAAGCGGGCATGATCAACAGCAAGACGCCGACGACCCAGTAGGCGGGCGGAACGCGTTCGAACCATCGTCGCCAGGGCGCACGGCTTCTTTCCACACCGATATCGGCCATGATTCAGTTTCGCCCCAGCAGGCCCTGCGGGCGGAAGGCCAGCACCAGCGCCATGATCAGGAAAGTCAGTACGACGGAATAGGTCGGGAAGTACACGGATCCGAATTGCTCGGCGATTCCGATCAGCAGCGCACCCAGGGCTGCTCCCGGTATCGACCCCATGCCCCCGACAATCACCACCACCAGCGATGCCAGCAGAAACCGGATGTCCTCGCCGGGAGCTATGGACTGAAAGGTTCCGCCGACGACGCCGGCAATTCCGGCCAGGCCGGCTCCAAACGCGAACACGCCCGCGAACACGATCTGAATGCGCGCACCCGTTGCCGACAACATGTCGCGGTCATCGACCCCGGCCCTGATCAGCATTCCTACCCTGGTGCGGTTCAGTGCAACCCACATGGCCAGACCGACAACCACGGACGCCACGAATATGACGATCCGCACGAGCGGATACTTCAGGTAGATGAGTTCACCCGTGGACCGTTTTACGCCGGTCGCAAAAAATGTCTCCATCGGCCCGGATAGCCAGCTCGGCGCGGCGATGTTGTAGAAGTCGCCGCCAAATGCCCAAAGCATGAGATCGGCAAACACGATCGAGATACCGATGGTTACCAGTGTCTGCCGGAGATCCTGCCCTTCCATTCTCCGAAACACGAAGACCTGCAGGAGGATTCCGATCAGTCCGACCGCGATGAATGCGGCGGGGAACGCCAGTAGCCAGTAGCCGGTCCACTCGGCAAAGAAATATCCGACATACCCCCCGAGCAGGTAGAGCGATCCGTGGGCCAGGTTGACGTTTCGCATCAGGCCGAAAACGAGCGTGAACCCGCTTGCAACCAGGAAATACAGTCCACCCAGCGTAATGCCGTTGAACAGGGCATTCAGGAACACTTTTTTCTTGCCGATCAAACCGACCAGCCAGGCCGGCCAGATGGCAAACGCCAGGTAAAGGATGATGGCCGCAACGATCGCGGCTGTCGCGAACCTCCAGGGGTGGCGTTCGAGGGCTGTCTTCATGCCATGTGCCGAAAGCAAGGCCGGAAACCGCCCATGGAACTACGCTTTGAATCCATGGTCGAACCCTGACGGTCCCGGGCGTTGTCGATACGCCCGGGACTCGTGTCGATCCCGTTGCCGTCTCCGTCCCCTATGACCAGGCGCGAGCGGAGGACTACGGACTCCGTTGTCAAAAACCCGGGCAGCAAGGCCGCCCGGGTTGCAAGCTGTCTTGAGCCAACCTATTCCGGTCGCCCCTATTCGTAGGACGTCTTGCACTCCGGAACTTCGCGGCTCGGAAGACCGATCCTGGCGAACGCGTCTGGATCGATGCCCAACGTCTGGTTGACGTTCTCCTTGATCGAGACCAGTTGCGTCGCGAGGTTGCCGTCATCGAGTTCGACGACCTCGGATACGAAGTTGGTTCCGATAGCCTGGCGATTGTCGTCGAGACGAATCATGCCGTTCGGCGCGTCCAGTTCGAGCGATGACAAGCAGGACCGGAAAGCTTCCTGTCCGTCGGAGAGGTCGCCGCCGACCTCGCCAAGGCATGCCAAAGCAGCGCTTGTGGCATTGTAATAGCCGGTCGCCAGCAAGGATGGGCTCGGGAATCTCTGGTCGGGCGGGAACGTGTCCTGGTAGGCCTTGACGAATGCCTGCCAGCCTGGATCGTCCCAGGTATCCGCTTGAGGACCTGAGGAAGGCACACCGATCAGCGCGTCCTTCGCGGATCCTTTTGAACTCAACACGGTTCCGTCAACCATGATGGTTCCGCCGATCAGGTTGGCATCGCCACCGGCTTGCTGGTACTGGTTCAGGAAGTTGACCGCGTCACCTCCGCCGAGGCCGAGATAGATTGCGTCGACATCGTCAGGCAGTGCCGCAATGATGGACCCGAAGTCCTTCGTCCCCAACGGAACCCAAAGCCGTTCGGTGACTTCGCCCCCAGCCTGGCAGAATTCAAGCACGAGGCCGAATACCTGCGTATAGACGAAGGAGTAGTCTTCCCCGATGGTTGCGATCGTGCGGTAGCCCTTTTCGTTGTAGATGTAATCACCCAGGCCCGCTGACCATTGCGCACCGTCCATGTTGAACCTGAAGAAGTTCTCGGACGGCGTGACATAGGTCGTTTCCTGGGCTCCTGAAATGCCGTTGATGAAGGTGACATGCGGCTGTGTCTTCGAATAATCGCGAAGCGCGATGCCTTCGGAACCGGAGAGCGGGCCGATCACGAGTTCGACGCCGTCCTGTTCCACGACCTTGCGGGCGGCGCGTACTGCGCTGTCCGGGCTGGCATCGGTTGCGCCGATGACGAGTTCGATTTCGCGGCCACCCGCCATGTTGTCGGCCTGGGCCAGGGCCGTCTTGAGACCGCGCACCCCATCTTCTCCAAGGACGGTATATGTCCCTTCAAGTGTTGCAAGCACCCCGACCTTGAGCGGTTCTGCCGCAAGCGAGGTCGAGCCGGTCGCGATCGTAAATGCGGCGATTGCGCCGAGCAATCTGGATATCATTGATTCCTCCCATCTTGATTGAATGAAGACGATTGAATGTCTTTACCTGCGAAGGTGCGACAGTGAAGAAGCTATGAGCGCAAGTGTCAACCCGGTGCATGTGAAAACATGCCCCGGGATGGTCGGTTTCATGGACAGCAGGTGCAGTGCCGCGAAATCAGCAGTGAACTCGAACCGGTATCGATGGCCGCGACGCGCGCGCGACTGCCGATTCCCGGTGGTCTTCTGCTGTTCTTCTGCCGGAGTCAGTCGACGAATGCGCGTTCGACGACGTAGGTATCCGGGGAACTGTTCGAGCCTTCTGCCAGGCCAAATCCTTCCAGGAGTTTCCTCGTGTCGTTCAGCATGGCCATGGAACCGCATATCATGCCACGGTCCGTCTCCGGATTGATCGACGGAAGGCCGAGTTCTTCGAACAGGCGTCCGGAACTGATGTGTTCGGTTATCCGGCCGGTCCGGGTGAATTCCTCTCGCGTCACCGTGGGGTAGTGAATGAGTCGATCGCCTGCGAACTCGCCCACCAGCGGATCGTTCCTGACGAGGTCCACGAGTTCCATGCCAAATTCGAGTTCGGCCTTCTGCCGGCACGTATGGCTCAGTATGACCGTGCCGAATTTTTCATAGGTTTCCGGATCGCGGATCAGCGAGGCGAAGGGGGCGATGCCCGTCCCGGTGGAAAACATGTAGACCCGTTCTCCCGGGAGGAGCGCGTCATTCACCAGCGTACCGGTCGGTTTCCTCCTCATCAGCACCGTGTCGCCCGGCCTGATTTCCTTCAGGTGCTCGGTGAGCGGGCCGCCCGGAACCTTGATCGAAAAGAATTCGAGCTCATCGTCCCAGGATGGGCTGGTGATGGAATAGGCCCTGTAGACCGGCTTTTCGGCGTTCGGGAGGCCGATCATCACGAACTCGCCCGAACGAAACCGGAAGGACGGCGGACGGGTCATTCGAAACCGGAACAGCCGATCGGTGTAGTGCGTGACCATCGTCACCGTTTCCGCGAATACACCCGCAGGAATCGGAAAGGCGCGGGGTTTCTCCTGCACAACTGTCGTCATTTCTGCGCTCCAGGGATCGTTGGCCGTGGCCAAATTGTCGAATGAAACGAGATCGTTATCTTCCCGCGCGCGAATCGCGGTTCACTCAGGGTGGGATTGAATCGTTTGTATACGAACAAATGGAGTTGTACAGGCCATCTGTCAACTCACGGATCACGGACACCACGGCTGAAGGGACGGGCATCGCGGCAAGTGAAAGGCGGGGTCGGTGGCAGTCCCCGTGAAGTCGGCCGAGCAAACCCCGTGATCGGCTGAAGTGGATTCCATGAATGCCTTCACACAATCCGAGAGCGGTCGCATTTTGCTCGCTCGCATGGAGCAGGGACTTAACTCCGGTCGAAAGGCATCGAGCTCAATTTCCCGCGAACGCGATCAATCGCCCGCATGCCAGTGCACCCAGCCAGCAGGCGGTCGAGAGGACGGCGTGACCGGCAAGGCGCGCGCGGGGGGCGTCCTTGAGCAGGAACCCGTGGGACAGGCACAGTGCGAGCGCAGACAGAATTCCGACCGCGATGAAGGTCAGCTTGAGCTGCAGGAATCCGATGCCGCTGTATTCCCGCGCCCGGACGGAAAACAGCAGCGTTCCCGTGAGCAGGGCAAGGATCAGCCCGCTCGCCGCAACCGGTGCGAGCACGCGCACCACGGCTTCTCGGGAGACACCGCGCCACGCACCTAGTAGCCGCAGGTTGAGCGGAACGATGGAGCCGACCAGCAAGGCGATTGCGAAGATGTGCGCGGCGTTGACCCCGGCATAGGCCCAGCGGGAACCGCGCAGAGCCTGCGCGAGGGCCGTTCCCTCGAGCGCTGCGAACAGGACCTCCAAGGTCTCAGTCGCGCCCGGGGTAAAGGACGTACTCCCGTTTGCCCAGGAACAGCCGTTCCACCTTGAGCAGTCTTTCCGAAATGTCGGCCGCCGGTTCGCCGATCACCCGGATCTCGACCCCTTCGGCCAGATCGCCTTCCACGAGGCCAGCGCGTTTGTTGCGCCAGGGTTGACCGACTTCGGCTGTCCACTCTTCGCCGTCCACGTCGATCTCCAGGATGCCGTGGGGATTGCCCAGGCGGACGGTCTTGATGATTCCGGTCAGGTCGATATTGCCGCCGGACGTCCACGTCCAGCCGTGATGGGCGAGAGCCCCGACGAAAGGAACTACGAGCCCCAGGGTCAGGACCGAGATAAACAAAAGCCTCTTCATCATGCGCCTCCAGTGTTGTGAGCGCTCCTGGAATGATGCCGTCATGCGCCCGGACATTCAACCCGGCATTCTCCGAACAAGCGTCAATCCCATGGTGATCACACCCTAGGGCATGTTCCCAAATATTTGACCTTGTTGGCGTCTTCTGTCAATTTTGCCGAAAACAATCCACAGGAATTTGAGGCATGAGCGGTGACCGGCACGACATGAGCGATGCGGAGTGGAAAATTCTCCACTCGGTACTTCCCCACAAGCACCAGGGCCCGGAACGGGTTCATGACCGAAGGGTGATGGACGGTATTTTCTTTGTGCTGCGCACCGGCACACCCTGGCGCGACCTCCCGGAGCGTTACGGGCCGTACACGACCTGCGACAACCGCTACAACCGGTGGAGCAAGAACGGTATCTGGACGTCGATCATGGCGAAGCTTCACAGGCTTGTGGACGATGACGACGGGAGCGATGACGGCTCGAGCGGCTCGGTTCGTCTGCGCATGGTGGATTCCTCGTCGATACGCGTTCACAGGCACGGCGCCGGAGCGCCTCGGGACGGTGAGCCTCCGCAGATCGGGGTGAGCCGCGGCGGACGGACGACGAAGGTCCATCTCGGCATTGATGGCAACGCGATGGTGAAGACCGTGTTCCTGACCCCGGGCCAGGCAGCCGACTGCACGCGGGCGGAGGCACTTCTTGCCGACCTGGGGCAGGACGAAACCGTGGTCGGTGACAAGGCCTACGACACCGATGCCATTCTCGGCCTGATCGAGACAGCGGGAGCAACCGCGGTCATTCCGTCGAGATCCAACCGGAAGTCGCCACGGTCACTTGATCGCGAGACCTACAAGACACGCAATCTTGTCGAGCGTTTTTTCGGTCGGATCACGGAGTTCCGCCGGGTCGCCACGCGTTATGACAAGACGGCTCGCAACTTCCTGTCCGCCGTGCGTCTGGCCATCAGCCGCTTTCTGCTCCGCAGGATCGCAGACCAGTCAATTGAGTCCACGGCTTAAGCCGAGAAAAATGGAATTTGTCCTGGTCTCAGAGATCGGAGGAAGGTCCGGAAGATCATTGAAAGGACGATCGGGGTCAAAGATCGTTTCGATGCATCCGGCTCTTGGCAACGGATTTCCCGAACAAGTCGGCCCTGTACGTGTCACCCCAGCTTGTCGATGGAATGAGAACTTATCGACATATTCAACCCTAGCAGGCATCCGAGCCGGCAACGCTGCACACAGTCAGTCAGCGCATCCGGGCTGCCCGCGGGTCACCGCGGGGATCGCCTGGCACTGGCTGGCAAGAACGCGCCGCGCCGCATTCACCCGTGTATCCGGATTGAAATCTGCCGAGTTCAAGGTAGCATGCACGGGAACGAAGCGACTCGAACGGCAGGGGGCGACAATGCAGGGTACTGGCGACAGGCTTGTGATCAGGAACATCGGGTTGATGCTGTCGGGCAAGATGGAGCAGCCCATTCTCGACGCCGATTGCGTGATTGCCGAGGATGGTCGTATTGCGAAGATCGGTCGTGCGACTGAAATCGACACCGGGGAGGCCGATGTCGTTGTCGATGCGCGGGGCGTCACGCTGGCCCCTGGGCTGATCGACAGTCATGTCCATCCCGTTGTCGGGGACTACACGCCTAGGCAGCAGCAATTGCACTGGATCGATTCGACCCTGAATGGCGGCGTGACGACGATGATTTCGGCGGGCGAGGTTCACATGCCGGGCCGGCCGAGGGACATCGTCGGTCTCAAGGCAATGGCGATCGCAGCCCAGCGCTGGTACGAAAACGCGAGGCCGTCGGGGGTCAAGGTCCTGGCAGGAGCGCCGGTCATCGAACACGGCATGGAGGAACAGGACTTCAAGGATCTTGCCGACGCAGGCGTCACCCTGATGGGGGAGGTCGGTCTTGGGTCGGTGAAGGATGGCCCGACAGCGCGAAAGATGGTCGACTGGGCTCGGAAATACGGAATTCAAAGCACGATTCACACCGGGGGTCCGTCGATTCCGGGATCGGGGCTGATCGACAAGGATGTCGTCCTGGAGGCGGCCACCGACGTGGTCGGGCATATCAACGGGGGGCATTCGGCGCTTCCGGATGACCAGATCGTCTGTATCTGCGAAAGCTGCCGGACCGGCCTGGAAATCGTCCACAACGGCAACGAGCGTGCGGCCTTGCTGACGCTCAACACGGCACGCGAGTTGAAACAGCTCGACCGGGTGATTCTCGGGACGGACGGTCCGGCCGGGTCAGGTGTTCAGCCGCTTGGAATTCTCAGGATGGTCGCGATGCTGTCCAGCCTCGGGAATCTCGCGGCCGAATCCGCGGTATGTCTTGCAACCGGCAACACGGCCAGAATGCGCGATCTCGATGTCGGAATTCTCGAGGAAGGTCGGGCGGCAGATTTTGTGCTCATGGATCAGGCGCAGCATGCACCCGGGAAGACGATCCTGGAATCGATCGAACTCGGCAATCTGCCGGGTGTTGGCATGACAGTCATCGATGGAGTTGTACGGACCGGACGCAGTCGCAACACTCCGCCTGCGCAACGACTACCGGAAATCGTCTCTGGCTAAGTGGTTTCCCTGGCATCCAATACGTCAGGGAATGCGGACCACGTTGGCCCGAACCTGCCGTGACTCAAGAGTCATTGGACGCTGCCACGATTCTCGCGTTCAACCCTTTCAGAAACGCTGACCGGTCGAACCCTTCCGGGTCCCTGGCGACAGGAAAATCCTCCTTCTCTGTCAGCCTTTTCGGAAACGGTGCGATGAACGCGTAGTGGCGGCCCGGCAGGGCCTGAAAGTCGCTTGGCGTGTCACGGTCAACCGCCTCGAATACCGGGCGGGCATGATACTCGGGCATCGCGACAGTATCGCCTTCGATGGCGAATACGCTCAGCGCGGTCATTGAAAGCGGAGGCTCCGGATTGATGCCCTGGTAAACGGGCGCCACCAGGACAACCTTGCCAGTCACAAGTGGCGCGTGCCGGAACGGATCTGGCGTTTTTCGCAACTTCACGTCATGCTGGCGGAAGGCTTGAACGAGGCGATGGATCCAGCCGGGATCTTCGCAGAATCCTGCATCGGATCGTCCGTGTTCTCGGCAATGCTGCGCGGCGCGCTCGGAGGCAAACTCGGCACCCGCGGCCAGCAGGATCGTGGCGCCGCCCAACGAGTATCCAAGACCGTGAACCGTATCCCGGGTTACGTGATCACCGAATTCAGGGTCGGTGATGACGGCATTCAGGGCCGTAGCCAATTCCAGGTACCTGTGATCCAGCGCCTGCGCGGTCTTGCGGCCACCAGTCAGATAGTCGGCGCCATGCTGCGGCGCGGCGACCACGAACCCGGTATCGGCGAGGACCCGGGCTGTAAGGTGGCGGTTGCGATAGAAACCACTGTTACCGTGCGAAAACAGCACCAGTTCGTGTTTGCCTTCCCGAATCGGTGCGTTCCTGGCGATCTCGACATCGAAGGGACCCGATCGCTGGGTTGTCGTCGGCGCATCGCTCGGGCATCGCTCGGATACCGGATCCCGGCCTGCACCCCATCGACCGAAATCTCCCGAAAACCGGCGGCATCGGCAATTGATGACCCGACGACAAGCGCAATCCCGGCCATGAACGCCAACAGTCTCGCCGGTGCGAGTTCAGTGTGCGAATGCATTCTTCGGTTTTCCCTGCAGACTGCCGCCTGTGCATAGTCGACCATGATCATTGATTCCGGATGACTCCCGGGTCTGTCGCGGGTCCTTTGTGCCCAGGGTGAATCTGTTCTGTTTTTTTGCCGGTATGCGGGTTTGACGCGATTGTCTTTCGCATTTCACCGTTGCGCCCTTTTTCACGTTAGGTGACGTCACATCGACCCCGGACAAGGCCCCACGGCACATGATTCTGCGCCCGGGGCTGTTTCCCGGTGGCGTTTCCGGCGATTTGGCGATTGCCGGACATGCCTGTTCACCCCCGTCTTCGAGGGTGGAGACAGGATAGGCAACTCAGGCGCGGGTGTGGTGGGTCTTCAGCCGAACGCCGTGCGCGGGCGGGTGTTGCCTGTCAATTTCAGCATGTCCAGGACCCGCCTGGGTTTTCGGGCCAGTCTGCGCGTGGTCTCGGCGACATTGTCGCTGGACGTCTTGATCAGGCCGATGGCGAAGCGCCGGAGCAGCGTGGCGTTCGCCGGGCCGTGGCCGGTGCGGATGCGGCTTCGGTCCTCGTCGAAGGTCATGTCGAGGATGTGGTGGTTGGCCTCGATCCCCCAGTGCCCGCGATTGAGGCAGAGCAGGCGCTCGGGTGTTGCCCTGTCCTCGGTCAGGCTGGTGATGCAGTAGGCCGTCTCCTTCGACTGTTTCCCGGTCTTGATCTCAAGGGTTTCGCGGTGGACCGCGAAGACCTGGCCTGTGCCGGGAAAGTCGGCGTAGTCGTTCAATTCACTTGAGACCCATATGGAGCGTTTCTCCTTGCGTCCGTGGTCGGGCTTGCACTCGGGCTCGACGAAGTCAGGCGCACGGCTGGCCATGATCTCATCGAGCGTCAGGCTGATATCAGAGAGCAGGGTCTTCTGGTTGCCCTTGACGGTGAAGGCGTAGTCTGCGCCGCGGTCGAGGAGGTAGGTGGCCAGTTTCCGCTGCGCCAACATGGCATCGGCGGTGATGGTGCGGCCGCTGATGTCGGGCAGCATGTCGAGCAGGGGGATGGCTGTGCCGATTTCGTTGGTGCGTTTCTCCTCGTCGTCCGCCCCCGGCCTCATTCCGACTTTTTTTTGGCGTAGGATTTCCTGCTGTCGTGGCCGACAACGCCCATGACATGGGTCTGCACGCCATCGGCATCGACGGCGCCGCGCATGGTCTTGCCGTCGATGGCCAGGGCACTGTCGGGGCCGCCGTGGTCTTCGTTCCATTGCCGCAGGGCGGCGTCGAACTGGTCCGGGCACACCCGGACCAGCACGTCGCGGATGATCGTCCTGCTCGGCGGGATGTACCGGCCCTGGTCGAAGCGCGGCCTGAAATACGCCAGAACCGCCTGGCTCTGGTCCTCGACCCACTCCGAGATCTCCTTGTAGCCGCGCATGCCGGCGAGTGTCGCGGCGGTGGCGAGCGAGAGCACCGATGGCAGGGCGTGCCGCCGCCCCTGCCTGCGTCGCGGATCCTCCACCTGCCGGAAGTAATCGGGCAGGGAGCGCATCTGCGCGGCGGTGAGTGTCATCTTCGGAACTCCCTTGTGCAGGCCGGGATCAAGGTGGGCCGTCCTCAGCCGGCGGCGCGCATCCCGGCGCAGTGGATAGAGAAAGACAAGCTTGGGCCGGTCGTGGGTGATGTAGCCGCTGCCCAGGCGGCCGAAGCCCCGGGTGTGCCCGACACAGAGCCAGTTGGCGGCGCGGTAGACCGTGCCCCGGTGATGAGCAGGATCCACGAACGTCTCCATGAGTAGGACTTCGTGGCCGAAGCGGAGCGGCCAGTCCCGCACCAGGCGCCGTGCGCACAGCGACAGCACCCGTGAGCCGAGGTTCGGCACCCCGCCGGGCAGAACCAGGAACCGCGAATTGTTGGTGACAAGGTGAAGGCGGCTGAACTGGCTGCCACGCTCCCAGCCGATCCAGTCATCCCGCGCCGCGCAGAGCAACGCAGATGCCGAAAACATCGCCAGCGCCAGCCAGCGTCCCCCACAGTGGGCGACATAGCGTATGGTCTCGCCTCTCGGCTGGGCGTCGCCGAGGAAATGATGCTCCTGCATCAAGGCGCGAAAGCGGGCCTCGTCCACCTTCGTCACCATCTCCAATGACACTTGGGAAAGATCCACCACGCTTTCGATCCATACCGCCTTGCCGCGAATCACCCATGGCTGACTGTAGACCGGTGCTGCGGGAGAGTCCACCTCCAATAGTCATGTCAATGCAGGTAAAGAAAAAAAATCCGGAGAACGGATTTGCCTTGCCTTTGTGCCCGACAGGCATTGACGACTATGTCGAATATTCGAACCTCGGGACAGGCGGTATTTGATCTTCTCGTCGAGCCGACGGAGTCCGATCGCTCGTCGAACCGACGGAGTCCGATCGCTCGTCGAACCGAACATAAATTCAGGATATCAGAAAATCCGCCATCGTCGCGTCGATCCCGACTCGGCGAAGTTTCGACAGATAGCAGGAAAAGTCGTTGTTGAATCCGTCCGTGCAGGATGTGACAAGGCTCGCCGCTGCTCCGGCGCGCGACCCGGGCCGGGGCAGATCGACACTGCGCGGGAGCGGGACGGCGAAAAACGGCCGTCGGACAGGGCGAGTTGGCCCGGCAACGTCCGTCAGGAATGCCGGACCGGTTTCGCCGGACGGGAAGAGGGGCATCGAATTGGCAACAGAACCTGCGCAAGCAGAAGTCGAGTTGAAATGCGACGAGCCTTCCTCGACACCCAGGATCATCGTGCCCGGTTCGAAGTCGATTACCAACAGGGCCTTTGTCATTGCAGCCCTGGCGAAGGGAAGGACCGAGGTTCGGAATCCTTTGATTTCGGACGACACGGAGGCAATGCTCCAGTGCCTAGAAAGACTGGGCGTTGAAATCGACAAGTCCGATCCACGGAACGTCCTGGTCGGGGATTGCAGCGGAACCCTGTCGGACGGATGCCGGTTGTTCGTTGGAAATGCCGGAACAACTGCCCGCTTCCTGATCGCGGTCGCAGCCACGATCGGACAAAAAGTCAGATTCGACGGTGACAGGCATATGCGCAAACGGCCAATGGGGCCGATTCTGAACGCAATCGGGTCGATCGGAGCAAGGCATGACTCGCGGCACGGGAAAATGCCGTTCGAGATAACCGGAAACCCCGCGCTGCACGCGCGATGGGCAAGGGAGGGGCATCGCCCGACAGTCGTTGTCGATGCGTCCCTGTCCTCCCAGTATGTTTCAGCGCTCATGATGATTGCGCCGACCTTGCCCTGCGGAATGAACATCAGAACGGAATCGTCCGGGAAGATCGATGCTTCCGGCTACATTGACATAACGCTCCAGATCATGCGGGAATTCGGGGTCAGTGCGAAATCACCGGGCCCGGGAAGCTGGGATTTCGAACAGCAGGACTATCTGCCCGGCACGATTGAAATCGAGCCCGACTATTCCGCCTGCACCTATTTCTGGGCCGCCAGGGTGTTGGGATGCAGGGGGTTGAGTATTCGCGGGGTAAAGCCAGGTTCAACCAGACAGCCTGATGCAAGAGCGCTGCAGGTGATCGAGACTTTCCCGAACATGCCCCGCGTGATTGACGGTTCCCAGATGCAGGATTCCGTGCCCACACTTGCTGTTCTGGCCGCATTCAACAATTCGCCTGTCCGGTTTACCGGCATCAAGAACCTGCGCGTAAAGGAATGTGACCGTATCGAGGCAACCGCGACCGGACTTGACCGGCTCACGGACGGTTTGGCAGTGGTTGAAGGTGACGACCTGATCGTCAATGGATCAAAGACGGCGGTAGAGGCGTTCCGGCCCGCGTGTATTGACTCGCATGACGATCACAGGATTGCGATGGCGTTCGCGCTGGTCGCGCTGAAGGCCGGAAGAATCTCGATAACGAACCCCAGATGCGTGGCCAAGACCTTTCCCGGTTTTTGGGATGAACTGAAGAAATGCGGAGTTGCCCAGGTCTGAGTGGAGAATTTTCCGCGGATTCATTCAAAAAGATGATGTCCGGGCATTGACCTGTTCCCGCCGTCAGCGCTTTCCCAACAGCCCTTGCCTCCGTGTCGATCGATGATGCGCAGTCGAATCGAGACAGACCTCACCGTACGGAAACTGCCTGATCCCGGCATCAATTCCGGCTTCCGGAATTCATTGTTCGCGTGCTGCCGCATGCTCGAATGCAACTCATCCGCAATGCGGCCGTCACGGACGGTGCCGGGGCCATGCGCTCCAAAACGTCCGTCACATCCTCCGGAACAGTCATTCGGATTTCTTTGCCCGCTTCCCGTTTCCGCTTGTCCAGCTGCGAAGCCGACCAGCCGCCGTGCGAGTCAGCGCCTTCGCGCGAGCCAGAACCAGGCGACCCAGACCGGCAGGCTGAGCAAGATTGCGCAGACAGCGATCGCGATCGGGCCCAGCAGTCCCGCCAAGACCGACGCTGGAACGGTAATCGCGCCCAGGCCAGCTCCGGCAAGCCAGGCGGCCCTCCGGTAGCCGAGACGCCAGATCAGGCGACAGCCAAGTGCCAGCGGTAGGCCGAAAAGCGCGACCTGACCCAGGGATCCTGCCCCCGTCGATATTGTCGCAATCACGTTTTCCGGCCCGAATCGTACCACCGCCTGCGCCACCACCCCGGCCGGAAGCCATAGTATCGCAAGCGCCCAGAAGCCGGTCCGGCCAATCAGATTCCGCTCTTCCATCCGATATCCATGCCGGGGAACGCGGCAGGAATCAAGCGCAGGTAGACGTTGCGCCCGTTCGAATCTGGCGGTTGGAAGACAGCAGGGGACCGGCGAAGCCGCTAACGCAGAGGCGAGAGGTGGCGGAATTCGCATTTGGGAAAACGGACATGGCGACACTGACCAATGCCGGGACCGGGGCGCGTGCGACGCCCGAGCATTCGCGATGGCCGACTGGCAACGCACGACCGGCGTGGCGGAAGAGTGTTGAGTTGCGTTTACCGGGGAGACGCCGATGGACCGAAGGGCGGTCAGGGTGCCGGGGCGAGGCGACGGCGGGGCACCGGGGCCTCAACTGCCGAGTCCTGTCTTCGGTGACGGTGGCGGCCAGCATGAAGTAACAGTGCGGCCATCAAGAGGAAGCGCGCACGACATACTGGCCCGCGTCCTCGCGTGGCAGGCATCCTGCATAACTTCTCAATCCCATCGGGGATCCCCGAAAAATTTTCACGGGTTGAAGCCCGCTCCAGGCGTCCGATCCTTGTGCCGGATCGGGAGAAGTCGCCCAACGCGATCAAGGAGACTCGTACGGCTCAAACGCGTTTCCCGTGGAGCCTGAAGCGTTTGCCAGCAGTGGCAATCAATTGCGCAAAAAACGATTTTCCTCGATACCGCACCTTTGAAGGCGCCGGCGGCGTCTTCAAAGGTTTCAGTGTGGTCGGGAGACGAGAGCCTCCGGACCACGAAGACGTACCGTCGTAAGGACCTTTCCGTAAAGTCGGACATGCTTTCGGCGTGGCGCTCTCCGGTTTCGGCAATGGACGGTTCAGGGGAGTGAAGGATGCGTAATGGCGAACCCGTCGAAAGCCTGAGCCGGAAATCCTGCGAGAACCTGATTGCCGGGAAAGGTGTGTGTCACGATAGACCCTTGGGATTCAGGGTTCCCATTACCGGGACCATTTGGGCAATCGTCCCCGGGTGCCGCTTCCACGGATGTTCTCGGACCTGCCAACCTAATCACTCAGTTCGCCAAGGCTCGTGCATTCCCCCACCGGATGAAGTCGAAACAGGCACTTCATGTCAGCCGCCAGTCCCGGTATGTTGCTGCGATTGCGCCCCATGGGCGGAAATTTCCGAAAGGTATCCATGGGATCCGTTGCCAACAAGATCGCGAAGAAGCTCAAATCGTCTGCCAAGTCGAAAGTCGTTGACCTGGCGGCCTGGCGGGAAGGCAGGGAGTTGGCTCTCGAGGCCGGCCTCTGTGACGACGTTCCGGCACTCTCCAAGAGGTTCGCGGACCATGACCCTTGCTACGCCATCTATGCCATGGGGCAGAACTTCGCATCCGTCATGAGCGAACTCATTTCCGGTTTGAGAGAAGCGAAGGGATTTGTCAGAATCGTCGGTGACGCCGAGGATGGATACATGCCGAGCTATCCGCCGATGAGCCCGTTGACCACCAGCTATTTCACGATGTGGTCGATGTTCGACGTCCAGTTCGGCAGCAGCCGGGAAACCATGGGCACCTGCATCCTGCACATTGTCCCCGGGATTGGCGACCTGTCCTGGATGATGGACATCGTTGAGCTGATGCAGCAGTCGAGGATGGGTTTTTACGTACATTGCGGCAGCAAGGACGGGGCGGTTCTTCTGCGCGAGGTCGGTACACGGAAAGTCATTTCCTGCCTGTCTCCAGCCGGCTATCGCGGCCGCAAAGGCCAGATCTGGTTCGTGCGGGTGCTTCCTCCGCCCCACCGCTTGTGCCACCAGCACATCGTGTTCAACACGCCCTACGTAATCCGAGACTATCCCGAACGCGCCTTTGTCGACTACCTGAAGCGCGAGATCGCACGGATGAAGGCAAAGAAGAAATCGCCCGGGACGGAAGGCGCACGCCATCACCTGATGAAATACGGTCCGGACCCCAACCATTGGAACGAATACATCTTCTGCGCTTATTCGAATCATCAACACAACGTGATCTTCCTGACCGGTATCCCGGACATCCCGCAAAGCCTTCCCCATGCCTGAGTTTATTGGCAGTTCACCAATCGGGCATCGACAGCAAGCACCTCTGCAGTGTGTGACAAATCTGTACCGAAGGAGCCGTGGGCGCGTTTCAAGGAAAATCCCGGGCTCGAGGCGGAAAATGCGCGTGTCGACGAGGAGTATGTGGTCATCAAGGCGCTGATGCGCGCGAGGAGACGCAGTGTTTCTCGATGAGCGCAAAGTCGCTGTGAATCAGGAGGGTGTAGAAGTCGGGGTCGAACGACTGGCCATCTCCAATCTCATGCCTGATCCGGAATATTCGTCCAGCACATTCAAGGACACGCATACGGCTCAGACGAGTTTCTTGAGGAGCTTCAGGAAATCCGCTCTTTCCCCGGGTTGAAGCGCTTCCAGCGTTGCTTCGGTTACGCTGCGACCCATGGCCCGAAGTCCGGCCACCATGTTCAGACCTTTCGGGGACAGCGAAATCAGGATTCTCCGCCGATCATTCGCATCCTTTTCAAGCGTGACCAGTTTCTTGTTGTACAGGCGGTCAACCACCCCCTTGATGGTTGCAACATCGACGGCGATCAACCGCCCGAGCTGATTCTGGGAGCACCGGCCGCATTCGGCAAGCCTGATCACTGCAGAAAACTGCGTCGGCGTCAGGTTGTTCAGCGCATGATCCTGGAAGATCAGCGTGTGCCGCTGGTAGGCGAGGCGAAGTAGATAGCCGACCTGGTCGTCGAGTCTGTACCCGGGTTCGTCCTTTTCGAATGGACTGTCTTTATCCATCGGAAAGCCGCCTGTTTCCCGTCCGGACACGACTCCGGCACAATTCGCCACGGGCGCACCGCAATGCACGATCCATCAGGCAGGGACGATCATGGACGGCGGCGCAGCTCCCGTCGCGGTTGCCTGCAGGAAGCCGGTCACCGCAGTCCGTCTTTTCCAACTGCCTCATCGGTCGTCAGCCCCCCGACCCGCGGTAACGGTCGCCCGCTGTCGGTTACGGCGACAGCGACCATGATCTCATTGGCGCGCGGTGCGTCGTTCAGCCGGACTTCGGCACCGTCAAAATGCGATCGCACGTAGGCCGCATCCTTGTGCCCCAACGGGACATCCAGAACCTGCCCGGGTCCGCCCATCTTCTTTGATGACGGGACAAGCGCGGCTCCCTTCTCGACGGCGGCGCGAAGCGGAGCTCCAAGGCGCGGATGGAGGATTGCCGCCGCGTGCTCCAGTTCGCCGTTTTCTCCGACCATGGCTGCCTTGCCGTAGCTCTCGGCGACACCGGGACGGATCCCGAGCGCATCGACGCATCGTTTCCCGAGAAGCCCTCCGAGTTCGGCCCCCGTTTCCATCAAGGGTTCAAGGTCCTCGGCGTACCGGCCGGCGAACGGATTGGCGATAACCGCGACCGCGACGGCCTTGCGCGTTGCCGGTTCGATGCTGCGGCCGCATTCACGGTGGGTTTCTTCAACCCAGACAACGATTTTTCGAATCTGTGCTTTCATCTCAGCCCGTCTTCTCCCTTGATATCCTCGACTGCCAGACCGCCTGAGCGCGCATGGATACGCCCGCCGGTCGTCATCACCAGCACGACGGCGAGCTCGTTTGCCCGCGGGCTGTCGTGCACGCCGACTTCGACTGAATCGAAGTGGCTTCGTACGTATGAAGCATTGATATGCGTGACCGGAACATCCATGCGAACTCCCGGCGCACCGACCTTCTTGGCTGAAGGCACGATCGCCTTTGCATCGTCGAGGAGTTCCCGCATGGCGTAACCGCCGGGGGCATGCCAGAGGGCACCGTGCTCAAGCTCGCCGGCAGTTCCGACGATCGCTCCCTTTCCGTAACCCTGGACGAGCGAGGTGTCGCCGCCGAGAACCTCGATGAGACGCCCTGCCATGGACAGGCCGAGGGGTTTCAGGTCGTCCATGAAACCGGTGATTTCCTGCACGTAGCGCCCGGCAAACGGATTCTCGATCACCGCCATGATCCAGGCGCGGCGCTGGGTTGCCGCCGGCGGTGGCCCTCCCTCGTGGAAGACCTCTTCGATCGACGATACTGTTTTCCGGACGACGGGTTCAGGCATGTCGGGCAACTCCCTTGTCAGTTGTGTTCAGTTCAGCGCCAGGTTCATGCTGACGATTCTCGACTCGCCTTGCAAGAACAGTGCGGCCCCGGTGACATGGCCATATTTCAGGAATTCGCATGCGCGGGCCTCGCCATGCGATAACGCCCGCTCGACGTCGTGGCGGCACAATCGTCCACGTGACGTGACAACGTCTCGCTCGCCAAGATCGCTGTCGGGATCAATCTCGATTGCGGGGCGCCGTTCAATCGCGGGATGATCGCCGGCAAGGTCAACAGAGTTCGCGATCAGTGTCGCGGCCGCATCGGCCGCGGCCGCCGAAGGCGCCAGGACAGTCACGGAGTCGGCGATACCCAGCGACAGGCTGCGCCCGCCTGTCCCGCTGGTCGCGAGACCGTAGGTCTTGTTATCGCCGCCAAGCTCTACCGAGCCTACGTTTTCGCAGTCGAGACCGGCGATTGCGGCCCGGTAGGTTGAGCGCGGGCCGCCGAGATAGATCGCGATGTCTCCGCCATTGTTCACGTATGCGCGTTGGAGATCGATCGCACCGATCATCACCGAGAGGATCTCGTCGGCCACGGCGCCGGCTACGGCCGCCATGGGCGTGACGAACGCGTCGTGTGCAAAGGGAGATGTGGCGTCGAACATGCGCAGGGCGACAGGGCTCCGGAATCCGTTGGACTGGCCATCCGCGCCGCGGCGAAGTTCGTCGAGTTCGGCGACAAGTTCATGGAGTATCGTGGCGAAACGGTGCTCTGCCGCAGAAAAGGCCTCCCTGCGGCCTTGACCCGAATTCGACCGGCCATCCGCACCGATGACAAGGTCGATCGGGCCGTGCTGCAGGTGTAGTCGTTTTCGGCACGGCAGGAGCGCGGCCACGTGCCGGGACATCATCGCTGTGTCCGCCGCATCGCCGAAATGTCGTATCCCCTGGCAATCGCGTCAGGATGATCGACTTCGGCACCGAGAGCGCCTGTACCGGGATCGATGACACTCTCGAGGGGAATGATGTGGTCGATGTGGCCTCCGAGGATTTCGTAATCCGAAACCCTGAGGGTGAACTCTATGGGAGCGACAAGGGCCGGGGTCGGCACGTAGCCAAAGGCGTTCGTCGGCGTCTCCATGACATCCACCATGAATGTTATTCCACCCCCGGGCCAGATATAGGTCGGCGCTCCGCCGCAGGTCAGTTGCGTCAGGGACTGGCGCACGGACCGGGTCAGTTGCACAGGGTTTTCCGTAACACCGGCCCTGAGAGACCCGCCGGCGCCTCCCATGAACAGGACCGAACAAACGGACGGTTCGCAATTCTCCGAGATTCGTTCCGCGGATTTCAGCAATTCGGAAGAGATCTCGGCCGGTTTCGGGCAAAGGGCTTCATCGAGTTCGTAGTAGGCCCATTGTTCTCCCGTGGTCGAGACCATGAGCAACCGGATTCCGGGTCGCGCGAATCTCCTGTCCGGTTCCTTCAGGATGTCCAGCGGATCCTCGATCGTGGTGCCGCCCCAGCCCGTGCCGTGTTCCGCCACCTGGAAGTACCTTCCAGGCGTCGACCGACGGCCCCTGACCTTGATGCCCGTCGGCTCCATTCCAAGCAGTTTTCCCGCCTGGTGTTCAGAAAGAACTCCGGTGATGTGATCGTCGATGACGATGACTTCGTCGACATGCGGCTGCCACTGTCGGGCAAACATCCCGATCGTGGCGGATCCGCATCCGACACGCATGAGCCGCTCTGGCGAGCCGTCGATGATTGGAGGTTTCCCGGCCTCGACGACGATCGTTGCACCGTCGTCGATCGACATCTCGACCGGCTCCCGGTTGCAGAGCGACAGAAGGGTTGTGCAGGTCACGCGGCCCTCTTTCTTTCCCCCGCCCGTCAGGTGCTCGACACCGCCGAGGGAAAGCATCTTTGATCCGTATTCGCTGGTCATGACGTGGCCGACCGGTTCATCGTCGACGCGGACCGCCGCGCATTCATCCCCGATGTGGCTGTCCGTGTCGATCTTGACCTTGACGCCGCAGTAGCTGAAGATTCCTTCGGTCACCACGGTGACCATGTCGACTCCATCGATCTCCTGGCTGACAATGAACGGCGCGGGCTTGTAATCGGGGTAGGTTGTTCCCGCCCCGACCGCCGTGACAAACTGGCGGTTCCCCTGAATCAGGTCGCCATCCCATTCGCTGCCGTCATCGGAATTCAGGAACGGGACGGTTTCGACGCCCGATTCGACGACGGTCAGCGGATCGAGCCGCACGAGCTTGCCGCCCTGGTTTCCGTAACGATCACAGGCACCGGAACGACCGTCCGCGATGTAGCACATGACCGGACAGGCATCGCAGCGGATCTTTTCCGGACGTTCTCGTCTCGGCCTACGCATGTTCCTGGCTCCGGATTGCAGCGAGGACCCGGGATGGCGAAGCCGGCAGCGCCGTCAGGCGAATGCCGCATGCATTCGTGATCGCGTTCAGAACGGCAGGGGCCGTCGGGATCAGGACGTGTTCGCCCAACCCCTTGGCCCCGTACGGCCCATGCGGGTCGGGCTCCTCGACGAATATGGTCTCGATCGGCGGGACGTCTCCGATGGTGGGGACGAGGTAGTCGTGGAGGTTCTCGGTTTTCCCGGGGAGGAATTCCTCCATGAGCGCCATGCCAAGGCCCTGGGCGATGCCGCCGTGCACCTGGCCCTCGGCCAACAACGGGTTGACGGCCTTGCCGACATCATGGGCTGCCGTGATGTGCAACGGGCGCACGCACCCGAGGCTCGTGTCGACCTCCACGAGCACAACGTGCGCTGCATAGCCAAACTGCGCGTACGGGATGCCCTGACCACGGTCATCGAGCGGGGTCACGGGCGGGTCATAGGTTTCTTCGGCCGACAGTACGTACCCGTGCCGGTCAACGGGCATTCGGGACAGGTCGATGACATGTTCGGAGCCAGGGTCGGACACGTGAATTTCACCGGCCCGAAAGTCCAGTTCGGCGTCGTCCGAGGCATTGCACAGCTTGAGAATCCTTGCCTTGAGCGCGGATCCGGCAAGGCGGGCGGCGTTTCCGGATACATATGTCTGACGCGATGCGGATGTCTTGCCCGCATCGGGCGTGATGTCCGTATCGGCGCCAAGTATCGACAGCTTCCCGAGGGGCAGTCCGAGAGCGGTCGCGAACAACTGGGCGATCACCGTGTTTGCGCCCTGGCCGATGTCGACCGCGCCCTGGTGAAGCACCACGTCTCCACTTGGCCGGATTCCGGCCCGGATTGTCGACGGATTTGGAAGGGAAGTGTTTCCACACCCGTACCACCCAGCAGCGACGCCAGTACCTCTCCTGAGCGGGTTGTTTCGTGAACGGGCAGCCACGTTGAACTCCACCGTCTCACGCAGTTGCCGGGACCATGCAGGTTGCAGGGCTTCGAGGCATTGCCTGATTCCGACGCCTGATGCCAGGTGTTGTCCGGTCACGGTATGCGATCCGTTCTCCAGGGAATTGATGATCCGGAATCTCAAGGGATCGATCCCGACCTGTTCGGCAAGCTGGTCAACAAGAATTTCGAGAGCCGCTGCGGCCTGGGGTACGCCGAACCCGCGAAACGCACCCGCGGGCGGTCCATTGGTGAGAACGGCGACGGACTGGCACCGGTAGTCATCGATCCTGTAGGGTCCCGACGCGTGAACGGGAACCCTGTTGGCGACGGTCGGCCCCCAGGAAGCGTAGGCACCGGTATTGAACCGGCCGATGAAATCCAGGCCGGTGATCTTTCCGTTCGCCCGTGCGCCCATGCGCAGGTGGATTTTCGAAGGGTGACGTTTGGTCGTGGATTGCATGGATTCAATACGCGAATAAGTGATCCGTACAGGTTGGCCGGTTTTCATGCTCGCGAGGGCAATGAAGGGCTGGACGGAAAGATCGAGCTTGGCGCCGAATCCGCCGCCGACCGACGTCGGAACAATGCGAACATCTTCACACCCGATGCCGAGGATCCGGGCCAGGCACTCCCGGTCCAGGACTGGCGCCTGGGTGCATGCGTAGACGGTCACCCGGCCTTCGCTCCAGACGGCATACCCGGCTTCAGGCTCGATGTAGGCATGTTCGACGAAGCTGGTTTCGAACGTCGCCTCTGCCAGGTGATCGCTCCCGGCCAGTGCGCTTTCGGCTTCTCCGCAAACCACGCGACCGGTGCAGAGGATGTTGCCGGTCCGGTCCCGATGCAGCTGGTAAGCGCCTTCGGCAAGAGCGGCGGACATCTCTTCGGCGGCGGGCAATTCATGCCACTCGACCGGGAAGTCCCCGACCTTGAATCCACTCATGAAATCCGGTTCGCCAACCACTGCCGCAACGGCTTCTCCGCGAAACCGGGTCTCGACCTCGGCAAAGACCGGCTGATCTTCGAATCCCGGGATGACACCGAACCGGTTGACTCCCGGGATATCGGCAGCAGTCAGTACGGCGACCATTCCGGGACGGGAATTGCGGTAGGCATCAAGGTCACCAAAGGTGAAACTTGCCCGGGAAAACGGTGAGCGAACGAGCTTGAGTACAAGCGATTCAGGGTGCGCGATATCATCGCCGAACAGGTCCCTGCCTTCGACCTTTTCCAGACCGTCGACGCGCCGCACCGATGTGCCGATCCACCCTTGACCGTTCACCCGTCCGGACGTGGCTCCTTCGGAACCCGGGTTCCCGCTTGCCTGGATGACGGCATCGATGATCTTGCGATACCCGGTGCAACGGCAGAGGACGCCGCCGAGCGCATCCTCGATGTCGGATTCCGAGGGTGACTGGACATCCCGCAAGAGGGCCACGGCGGACACGATCATCCCGGGCGTGCAGATCCCGCACTGGGCAGCTCCATGATCGAGGAATGCCGTGGTGAGCGACTGCGCCGTGGCATCGCGGGCTACGAGTCCGGAGAGGGAATCGACCGTCGATCCGGCGACCTGCCTGGTTGGTGTCAGGCAAGCGCAGACGGGTTTTCCGTTGACAAGGACCGTACATGCTCCACAGTCCCCGGCATTGCATCCCACCTTGACATCGCGGGTTTCGAGGCGCTCGCGCAGGGTATCCGACAACCGCTCGCCGGGCACCGGGTGCGCCTGGACGTCATTACCATTCAGCGTGAACTGCACCGGCTGCATTTCGAGGCAGCTATGCACGGTTGGAAGCTCCCGGAAAGAGCGCGTCAAGAATGACATTCCGGGTCATCCGGGACGCTGTAATGCCCCGGTACCCGGCGCTTCCGCGCATGTCGGAGATTGGGGACAGGCAGGAAAAGTGCGCCGGGTCGAATGGAGGGAGATCGTCGCCTTCCTTCACCTGGAGTCCGACCAAGGAATCCTCGAGGGAGGTCATCCTGCTTGCGACAGGTGAACAGGCACCGATCGCGATCCTGACGTCCGAAATGCGGTGGTTTTCGTCGGTGTTGATCGCGACGGCAACCATGGCAATCGAGATCACCAGGTATTTCCTGCTCCCGAGCTTTTGAAACGCGCTGCGGGTTTCCGCGGCGATGGCCGGGACGTGAACGGCGGTGACGATTTCATCGGGTTCCAGGGCGACCTGCCTGACGCTGGTGACGAACGATTCGAGCGGCACCTTGCGCATGCCGCGGCGTGACGCCAGTTCAACGGAAGCATCCAGCACGAGGAGGGGCGGGATTCCGTCGGCGGCCGGGGAAGCATTGCAGATGTTCCCCGCAACGGTTCCGGCATTCTGGATCTGGACCGATCCGACTTCCCGTGCAGCTGCCTTGAGTGCATCGAAAGCCGGGGGTAATGGCGCCCGAACTACGTCCGTCCACGTGACCCCGCCCCCGATACGCCAGTCGCCCCCGAG
Source organism: Paracoccaceae bacterium (assembly GCA_963664045.2). Taxonomy (GTDB): domain Bacteria; phylum Pseudomonadota; class Alphaproteobacteria; order Rhodobacterales; family Rhodobacteraceae; genus JAPPHA01. Next base: position 296,843 of record CAXXGT010000017.1, read on the forward strand.
ACGGGTGATTCCATGGAGTTCGGGGATGCCTGATACGTCCAGAATATTTTGTGGAGGCGGGTTGTCGCCGAGGGACGGAAAGAAATCAGTGCCGCCGGCGACGATCGCATGGGTCCCCGCCTCGAGGATCGGAAAAGCATCATCCAGTGATTTCGGGATCGCGTAATCCACTTTCGGGCCGGTGTCCGCGTGATTCGTTTGTATACAAATGATATTTGCAGGTGCCGAGACCTGTCAAACCGAATTTCCGTTGATGTGTCTGAAAACGACACGGGTGCCGACGGTCCGCTCGCCGGGAACAGGTGAATACCCGCTGGGATCTGCCTGTCTCGCCCGATCCCTGACCGGAACCGTGACTCAGGTCGTCAACCTGCCACGACCTTCCCTGCCTGGTACAGCCATCCGGGCATCGGAAGTTCGAGTTCCCACCATATCTTCATTGGTCGCTCGGACTCGTGGCCTCGGTAATGGACCTTGCCGAGGCAGTGGTAAGGGAGAGTTTCTCCCCTGCCATCCTTTTTGCGTTCACGAACGAACAGGACGACATTTGAACCCTGCGACGATTGTTCGACATAGCGGCGTCCGGCCGACGTGTCAGGGGAAGCGGAGTTTTGTGACTCCCAGTGGAACAGGGTCGGTGAGATCGGATAGTCAGCATATCGAGTCGTCGGAGAAAAGTCCCTGTCCGATTTCTCCAGCGTGACGAACAGAAGGTCCGTCTTGGTGGCTTCGTCCCAGAGGACGCCACCTTGCGGCATGACCAATTTCCCGTCCCTGCTGATCCGCCTGTACGCCGCAACGATCTCGCCAAGGGAAAAGGTGGCGTGACTCGCGAGGGGAATTTCGCCGGTCGGGTCGAACGGGTGTGCGACGGTGCGAATGCGATCGATGAGGACGTCCAGGAGGTCGTCTATTTCACGCCGCAGTTCGGCAGACCCGCGGATTTGGTCAAGGATCCGGTCGGCCTCGTCGATCGATCGCCTGCGTCCTCCGAATACAGCGAACAGCATCAGGCCCAGGCGATGCTCCCGGCCGTGGAGATCCGAGATCCGGAAGGAATGATCCGCTGCCAGGATCTCTCGCCACGTCCTGATTCTCTCGTGATCGTCCACGTGAAGCAGTCGGCCAACAGCCTTGAGGAGAGGATCCTCAACTGTGCTCGATTCGAAGCCCGCCCGCCTGCGGATTTCCGTAAAGCAATATCCCGATCCGGGTCGCGCATAGACTTCTTCGAGTTCGACACCGGCGGCTTCCATGAGATCGCGGAGGCCAGTCTCGGGTCCGAGTGCACGCAAGTCGTCTGCGAGACGTGCCCGGGCGTTACGCACCGCTTCTTTCAGGTTTTTCAGCACCGTTCTCTTGGCGATGCGGTCAAGTTTGAGCGCGCATCCTGGCGGGAGCAGCGGGAAACCTTCCTCGACGGCCCGCCGGACCTGGTGGCGGGTGCCACCCAACAGTGCCCGGTAGCGCACGTCGTAGCGGTACTCGCGCCTTACCTGGCCCACGAAATCAAGGACAGTAAGGACTCGTTTCCCGTCGGCCCACCGCAATCCGCGCCCCAATTGTTGGAGAAACACCGTGGCGCTCTCGGTCGGGCGTAACATGAGCACGGTGTCGATCTCGGGAATGTCGACACCTTCGTTGAAAAGATCGACGGCGAACACGGCGCGCAGATCGCCGCGACGAAGTCTCAGGAGTGCGGCCTGCCGTTCGCCGCGCGGTGTCCTGGCATCGAGCGCAATTGCCGGGTAGCCGAATTCAGCGAACCGGGCCGCCATGAAGTGTGCGTGGCCGACGCCGGCACAAAAGCCCAGGGCCCGCATCCCATGCGGGTCGGTCACGAATTCTTCGACAGCCTGACGGATCCGAATTGCTCGGGCATGATCGCCCGTAAATACGTTGTCGAGTTCGCCCGGGACATAACGACCACGTTCGAAGCGGACCGTCGTAAGGTCCGTCTCGTCGTTCACCCCGAAATAGTGGAAAGGACAGAGCAATCCCTGGTCGAGGGCGTCCCAGAGCCGGGATTCCGACGCGATTCGTCCGTCGAACCAACCGAGAACCGACTGGCCGTCTGCACGCTCGGGTGTGGCCGTGAGCCCCAGGAGGATCCTCGGCTCCAGGCGTTTCAGCAGGCGATCGTAACTCAAGGCTGCTGCATGATGGAATTCGTCCACGATGACCATGTCGAAGCTGTCGGGTTCAATGTCGTCGATTCGATTGGCAAGGGATTGGACCGAAGCAAAGACATGGCGGCCCTTGCTTGGACGTTCTCCACCAACCAGCCGCTCACCGAACCCCGGTTCGCGCAGCACGAGTTGGAATACTTGCTGGCTTTGACTGAGGATTTCCTCGCGGTGCGCAACGAAGAGCAGGGAATTGCCCATGTCCCGGTCACGTAGCCGCTTGTAATCGAAAGCCGCAATCCAGGTTTTTCCGGTGCCTGTCGCCGCGACCACGAGGTTCCGGTTGTGCCCATGCAGGCGCTCGGCTTCGAGCGCCTCAAGGGCGACCATTTGGTGAGGTTTGGGTGCGACATCCACCAGCAAGGGTAGTGCCGTGATGTTGTCGCGCGTTTTGCCGCTCTTCTGCCGCGAGAGCGCGTCGTCGAGTCGTTCGGAGTCGCGTTCTGGCGTATAGTCCTCGAACTCCGGTTCCCGCCAATATTGTTCGAATGTCGCTTTGAATCTCTCGATGACGTCGGGGTTTTCGGCTGCGCTCAAACGGACATTCCATTCGAGGCCGTCAACCTGGGCCATGTGCGTGAGATTCGACGAACCGACATAGGCCGTGTGCAGTCCGCTATTGCGGTGAAACAACCACGCCTTGGCGTGAAGTCGTGTCCGGGCGACGTCGTATGAGACCTTTACCTTGGCGCCGAGTTCGTCGAGCTCGTCGAGTGCACGACGTTCGGTCGAGCCGGTGTATACGCTCGCGATCACCCTGAGTTGTGCGCCCTCTTGCACGCGTTCCGCAAGTTCGGAGCGGAACAACCGCAACCCCGAGTGACGCACGAATGCGCACAGGAGGTCGATCCGGTCCGCACTGGGGATCTCCCGCGTGATTTCGCTGGCGATCTGGACGTCCCGGCGCCCATTGACGAGAAGCCCGGTTCGACGGAGAGAAAGTACCGGGCGTGGGATTGACGGTTGCGTATCGCCGAATGCGCGCCTTTCGACCACTTCGAGGAGGAGGCGGGCGGCATCCTCGACCTGGTCGTCAGCCATCGCGCCATGTTCGAAAAGCACCTCAACTATTCGGTTCACCAGGTCGGTCTGCATGGTCGCCTGGGATCCATCAGTATCGGGAATCCCATCGAGCGCACGTCGCAGGAGTTCATACACATGTCGTGCCAGAAACTCGGAACGGACTGCCGTGTCGGCCGGGCGAATTTTCACCGACCAGCCTTCCGCTGTTCGGGCATCGACTTCCGCCTCCAAGGCGGAGGTCAGCAAGTCTTCGTAAAGTCCCAAACGGAGTCTTCGCGTCATGACCAATCCAGCGGAAACGAGACGAACGGTTTCACTGTCACGACGAAGAATTCCCGTACAGCCCGGTTTGATCTGGGTGCCGCGCAACGGTGTTCCGAGCGGGCGAACGACGGGAAATGCAAGCAGGCAGCTTCATGAGGCAGTGCTCATACCATCTTCCGGTGCTTCAGCCCAGGAGGGAAGCACGGTTAAACCGACTGGACTCGACTGCACGAGGAGGCGCCGATGCCGGTAGTGGTCGCGAAACCGGACATCGAACAGAAAGCACGTCTCCGGATGTCGTTCCGCAGCCGGGCAAGTCACGATGAAGTTGTCCGACGGACACGGAACGGCTCTTGCCGGGACCAGTCGTCCTGATCGCCTCCGCGACCGCGGACACCCCGGAAATCAGCCGGGGAATGAGGATATCATTGACCGTAACAATGGTGTCGCTTGTGTGTCATGTCCTTGTCGGGCGTGTGCAGCGCCGTGACGCTGAATATTCCATCTGGCCAAATCGATCCCGATGATGTCCACCCCGGACACGGATGTCGCGTCCTTTCCGAGAGTCGATACATGGCGACACCTTGGCGTGTCGGGTGCTTTCGGAGGAGGCATCAACTCCATCGGATTTTGACGAGATCCCCGTGTAACACCGAAAGAGATTTGGCAGCACGGACGGAAGTTGTGTCGAAGAACGTTGTCATGGGTCTGTGCAAGGCATAATGGCGCGTGAAACTGCGACGCCCGGGAACGACCGGCCGAGGATCCGGCAAAATGGGCGAATAACGGGAAAGGATTTCGTGGAATTCAGTATCCAGTTGTCCGCATACTATCCGGACAAGTCCTATGGCGGCGAGCAACTCTACGCTGACATGCTCGAACAGGCGGCCCTCGCCGACCGACTCGGATTCGATGCCGTTTCGATAACGGAACATCACCTCATCAATATCCTGCTGATGCCGGCTCCTCTGCAGTTCGCCGTGAAAATCGCCTCCATGACGACCCGGGTGAAGATCATGACATCGGTCGTTGTCTTGCCGATCCACGACATGAGAATCCTTGCGGGCGAAGTGATCGTCACGGACATATTCACGAACGGACGCCTGTTGCTCGGAGTCGGGCGGGGAGCCTTCGCGTTCGAGATGGACCGGCTTGGCGTGCCTCTCGCCGAGAGCCGTGCCCGGTTCGATGAATCCCTTGATGTACTTACGGCGTTGCTTGGAGGCGAGGAGGTTTCCTGGAACGGAACCTTTTACAAGTTCGCTCCCCTCACCGTCATGCCACGACCCGTGCGTCCGGGAGGGCCTCCGATCATGATGGCCGTCCTGAACCCGGAAGGCATTTACCATTGCACGAAGCGGGGGTTTCACATCCAGACGACGCCGCTATCGGGCAACCACCAGCTGCTTCTCGACCAGGTCGCGAGTTTCAGGCGAGCAAAGGAGGAGCTTGGCGACGAGGGAAAGGACCTGACCTTATCCTTGTCCCGGGTCGCGTTCGCGGTTCGGGACAAGGCGGAACAGGATCGGAGGGTACAGGAGGCCCACGACTACTACAGCCGTTTCGACAATGTATTCACCGGACCCGGAATCGTGGATAGCGGCATGATCCGTCCGCTACCCCGGTCGCAGACGATCGAGGAACTGGCGGACAGCCTTCTCATCGCTCCGCCGGATGAACTGGTCGACAGACTTGGCCCATATGCCGAGGCGGGAATCGACCGTGTCATTCTCAACGTGAATTTCGGCTCGGGCCAGTCCGCAACGCTCGAGAGCATCGCGTTGTTCGCCGAGGAGGTCATGCCTCACTTCAGCACGAATTCCGTGGTTACGGACCGCGATGCAACCGTCGGGCCGGACAGAGCGGATTCAGGACGTCGCGGCAGAATCCACGCGACGAACCGGTGAACCAACGAGTGGAAATCACGCGAGGTCACAAGGATGTCGGTGTGACGAAAAATGTCCGCGCAATCGAGTGCGAATACTCGGTGACGGGAAGTGGCCCGCCGCTCTTCCTCGTCCATGGAATCGGTGCCGCACGTGACGCGTGGAGATTCGTCCTGCCGGCGTTGAGCCAGCATTTTACGGTGATAACGTACGATCTTCGCGGCCACGGAGCGTCAGGCCGCCCTGAAGGATCGTTCGGAGACCTCGAGGCACTGGTGGCTGATCTTGAATGCGTCCGTGAGCGGAGCGGATTCGAGCGCGGTCATTTCGCCGGGCATTCTCTCGGAGGGATGATAGTTCCGGCTTACGCTCGTCTGTATCCGCACAGGGTCTTGTCGCTCGGCCTTCTGTCGACCGCGGCAGGCCGGACTGAGAATGACCGAAGAGCCGTCAGAGCCGTAATCGAAGCCATGGAAGAGAAAGGCATTGAACCCGTTCTCAGCACCTTGACCGATCGCTGGTTCACCGACAGTTTCATTGCGAGCAATCGATCGATCGTTCAACGCAGGCTGAGACAGGTTGTCGATACGGATCCCGACGTGTTCACGGAGGTGTTTCGAATCTATGCCGAGACCGAAATGCTTCCCTGGCTGGGCGAGATCACCGCACCTGCGCTCGTCATGACCGGAGAGAATGACGGCGGGTGCAACCCACGACTGAACGCCCGGATCGCGGAGGTCATGCCGAACGCGAAGTTTGTCGTAATCCCAGGTGTCAAGCACGCGATTCTCGCGGAAGTTCCCGATCGTGTCACGGAAGAGATGATCGGATTTCATTGCCATGGTGGCGACGGATGCTGATTCCCAGAACGGTTTGGCATTGAAGCAATCCCGGTAACGCCAATCAATCCGCGGTCGATGGCGACAGAAAGACGCCTGTCATAAGTGATAGCCCGAGAGGCGGTGAACCCGGTCTCGGAATCCCGCGCATTCCCTCTGCCGGGCTCAGACCCCTGGGCTAGCGCTCCCTCAAGCATCGCCGCTTTACCGGTCAGGACACAATTCAAACGATTGAGATAGCAGGCGCCTTGCCAAGCCGACACGTCGGCGCCACCGACGGTGATCCGGACCAGCACCCCCCATGGTTCCGACAGGATCACGTGGAGTTGTGGACAAGGCGTTGGACGATGCCGGAACATCACCTTCCGCCTTTCTTGCGCGCGCGTGCTTGTAGCACACTGGCTCCACCGGATGATCGGGAAAATTCAATTCGATCCCAGAGTTTTTTTATTCGGAAATATGCCAAAACAACCAATCTCTTGACATCCGGCGAAGTGTCGTTGACGCGTAGAAAGTCAAATATAGGAAAGGAAGAAATCGAATTGTGTGCTGAAGTGCGGTCAAGTGTCATCGGGATCTTGTTCAGGTGTCGCCGGAATGACGTGCTTCGGATTCGGGAAGAGGCAGACGTTCACCGGATGTGCGGCGTGGGAATTCGGGCGGCGGCCCTGTTCTTCCTCGTGCTGATTTGGGTCCTGGCAGTCCATGGTCAGACCGTGGCTGCGACGGAGGAGCCCCGGGAAGCCGCGACCGGGTTCCCCTCGGCCGCGGAGAACGCCATCGGGCATGCGCCGTACCTGAGCCTTGGGATTGTCCTGATCCGCCCGAAGAACACTCGGTTTTTCGACGGCGGGGGCGCAGGTCACGCCCCGCTCTATGGAAGCAGGTTTACCTTCGATGCCGGGACGGTCGGCGGCAATGTTGGGTTTCATTTGGCGCCAGGGGTCCGGGTGTCATCCGGATTTCGCCTGCAGTTGGAATTCAGCCTGGCTCGTGCTCTCGACTGGCGGGGCAACACGAACTACCCGAAATCGGGCGGGCATCAGCCGTCCGAAGCGCGGCTGGACACCTGGCAACTCCTCCCGGCCGGGTTCTATGAATTTCCGGGCTGGAAACTCGCCTCGGGTCGCCGCGTGCGGCCTTTTCTGGGTGCGGGACTGGGCATCACCGGTTACCGCTTGAGCGACTACGTTCAACGATTTCCCGAACCGGACGAGCCGGAAGGTCCCCTCATCCGGGGTCCGGCCGGGGAGATTCCCTACACGGCCCTTCCCGGAGGAAGCGGGCAGAACCCCACCTGGATGCTGACGGCCGGGGTTGCGATACCAATAGGCAGGAGCATCCACCTCGACCTGAGCTACCGGTACACCGATGCGGGAGAGATCGGGACTGATATCGGCGACATCACCATCGTGCGGTACGGTGAGGACGGAACCCGGAGGGAAATCCCGGTCACGATCAACGAGACCTCGGCCGAGTACCGGATCAACTCATTGCTCGTGGCGCTCCGGTTCGAATTGTAGTTCCCCTGGAGGCACGTTACCGTTTCGGTGCGGCATTTCAGGCTCCGACGCCCAGCAGCGGACGCGGCCAGCCGGTTGTCCGCCTCCCTCTTGCCTGCCTGGATCAAGAACAAAACGATCAACCGGGAGCGCCCTCCACGCCGGCCTTCGGTACCTCTTGGCAATCCGCAACGATGCCACCGGTTCCCGTGCTCGGGAGCCGCCCTGCTCGAAGCGAAGGGATGTCCGGACCCATGGAGTTCCGCATCTTTCCACTTCCGGTGGCAGTGAAGCCACTCATCGGGGAAAGGACTCTGACGAATCCGATTCGCTGTTTTTCTTTGCAGCAAAACGTATATGAAGGTGGTTTCACATCATTCAGGACGGAGTGCCGAGATGGGATACCGTGTTGCCGTGGTCGGCGCGACTGGCTTGGTCGGCAGCGAGATGCTGAACATTTTGTCGGAGCGCCAATTCCCGGCGGACGACGTGGTTGCGCTGGCGAGTCGACGGTCCATTGGCGTGGAGTGCCAGTTCGGCGATCGCGCCCTCAAGGCGCAAGACCTCGAGAATTTCGACTTCTCGGGCTGGGACGTCGCATTTTTTGCAATCGGCTCCGATGCCTCCAGGACACATGCACCAAGAGCGGCGAAGGCCGGATGTGTCGTCATCGACAACTCCTCCCTGTTTCGATATGACCCCGCGGTTCCGCTCATCGTTCCTGAAGTGAACCCCGATGCAATCATGGGCTATTCGCGGAAAAACATCATCGCCAATCCGAATTGCTCGACCGCGCAAATGGTTATCGCACTGAAGCCGCTGCATGATCGGGCCCGAATCCGCCGGGTCGTGGTTTCGACCTACCAGTCGGTTTCCGGGGCGGGGAAGGCCGGGATGGACGAGTTGTGGGACCGGACACGGGCGAAGTTCACCACCAACGACGATGTCGCGTCATCGGTGTTCACCAAGAACATCGCGTTCAACGTCGTCCCGCACATCGATCAGTTCATGGAAGACGGATCCACGCGCGAAGAGTGGAAGATGATCGCCGAGACGAAGAAAATTGTCGACCCGTCGATCAGGGTGACGGCCACATGTGTCCGGGTTCCGGTTTTTGTCGGTCACTCGGAGGCCGTCAACATCGAGTTCGAGGAGTTTCTCGACGAGGAGGAAGCGCGCTCGATCCTCAGGGAGTCGCCCGGGGTGCTCGTGATCGACAAGAGAGAAGACGGCGGATACGTGACTCCCACCGATTGTGTCGGAGATTATGCGACTTTTGTCAGCCGAATCCGCCAGGATCCTACTGTCGAAAACGGGCTAAACCTGTGGTGTGTTTCGGATAACCTCCGCAAGGGGGCAGCGCTCAATGCCGTACAGATCGCTGAACTTCTCGGGCGTCGAATCCTGAAGAAAGGATGATCTGCACGTCCGGGCGGTGGGATTCGCAAAGTGGGTGTGCCGTCTCTGACGGCCGCTGAATCATGTCTGGACTACCGGTACAATTGTCGAGTCCATCATTGGGTATCAGCGACGACACGCCGGTTCACCCCGTTGTCGGATGACCTGATCGAAGTCCTGGATCGAGCCGTCGAAGCATTTTGATTCCCGGAGGTATTTGTGCGAAGATGCGTGCGGGTATCAGCGACTACCGAACATGCGGAGTTTCATCCCGCCGACCTGAATTATGCCTCCCAAGTCATGAAAGCGCGTAGTTGCCGGGCCAGCGGGCAATCCATGGGTCGCCAACGCCTTTACCTGCCGAATTTGAGGTCAGGGCAGGTGCTGCTGCGAGTGCCTTACACTGCCGGGCAGACAGTGCCAGACATGTAGACAGCAGTTCGAATGATGCCTTGACTTGAACGCCACTTTTTTGGCCGACGAACAGGCAAGCGTTTCGTGCCTTTCATGTTTTCACAGTTCCGCTGAGCCCCGCCTTCCGCATGGCGATGGCTGCATTGCCCATGTCATTTTTGCGGAACCTGCAGAATTTTCTGCGGCGCCCCGCTCTTCTTCAGGCGTTGGGCGGCGGCATTCAATCCTGCGGATGAACCGCTACGTTCGACTCCTGTCGCCGGTCGTCCGCCTCTGGTGACAGCATCAAGGCACTGCGTGCCCCGTAGCCGAACCCCGGTTCGACCTTTCGGGCCAGCGGTGCGTTTTTTTGCGCGACGATGGTTGCGCGATTCCGGCATTATGCAAGTCCTTCACTCTATCCTCGTTGGCATCCCGAATTTGGGATCAGTGAACCAGCAAGAAATCAGAAATGGTACGACCCTGTCGGGATTCAAGCATTGCACCGTGTTCGGCGGAAAAGGATTCTCTGCATGCCCGAACCGTGTTCGTGCCGCGCCGGCTTGCGAATGGTCGAGGCGATCTTTGGCCGATGCCGAGTTCAAGGCCAGACTAGTGTTGGCGACGCGAACGGGTCCTCATCCCCGCCATCGTCAGAAATCTCAAAACCGGTGAATGCGTATCTGTTGAGTAAATTTACTCAATACGTCATGATTTCCTCATGGCAGTTTATGAACGAAGCCAGGCGTCCACGTTGCTCGACCGCTTGAGCGAGAAGCCTCAGCGGCTCACGATCGTGACCGGTCCGCGCCAAACAGGCAAGACCACGCTGGTTCAGCAGGTGCTCGGGAAGCTGGACCGACCCTCTCACTACGTGCCCGTAGATGAGCCCGAATCTACCGTCATTCCCCTTGTCCCGGACCTGGGAGGCTTCACTCCCGAGTTTGCGGACCACTCGATCGTTCCGCTTGGCGGTCCAAGAGATACGCGATGGCTGGTCCGAAAATGGGAACTGGCGCGGATGGCCGCCGAGCGTTCCGATCGGGGTTTCGTTCTGGTGATCGACGAGATTCAGAAAATCCCGAATTGGTCAGAGGCGGTCAAGGGCCTATGGGATGCGGATCGCCTGCATGATCGCCCCCTCCATGTCGTTCTTCTGGGTTCGGCCCCTTTGCTGATGCAGCACGGAATGAGCGAAAGCCTTGCCGGCAGGTACGAAACCGTCCGCCTCATGCATTGGTCCTTCGCCGAAATGGCGGCCGCATTCGGCTTCGACCTCAACCGCTATGTCTACTTTGGCGGCTATCCGGGCAGCGCCCCTCTCGTTCCGGAGCAGAGTCGATGGCGTGCGTACATCGCCGAGGCGTTGATCGAGCCAAACATAGAGCGTGACATTCTCGCGATTCAGCGGGTGGACAAGCCTGCGCTTCTGAAACGGCTGTTCCAGCTCGGCGCCGAGTATTCCGGGCAGATACTCTCGTACAACAAGATGCTCGGCCAGCTACAGGACGCTGGCAATACAACCACCCTGGCACGCTATATGGACCTCCTGTCGAACGGGGGTCTGATTGCCGGTCTCCCCAAGTACGCCGCTGGAATCCATCGGAGGAGATCCTCCAGCCCCAAACTCAACGTACTCAACACTTCGCTCATGGCGGTTGCGTCAGGATATACCTTCGAGGAAGCAATGGCGGATCGGAGCCATTGGGGACGCCATGTCGAAAGCGCGGTGGGTGCGCACCTGTTCAACACGGGCATACCCGAACACCAGTTGCATTATTGGTGCGAAAATGGCTGCGAAGTGGATTTTGTGCTGGCACGCGGACGAAGAGTCGTTGCCATCGAAGTGAAAAGCGGCGCTCGCAGGCCGAGGACAAGTGGCCTTGAACAATTTGCGAAACGCTTCGAAGTCCACGCGTCCGTCGTTGTCGGTACGGGCGGGGTTCCCCTTTCGGAATTTCTGTCGACACCGGCGTCGGAGTGGTTTGATACCTCATGACGGGCTTCGCCCGACGAAAATGTCGTGAAATCGGTGTTCGGGACGCTGGCGGCCGCTCGGAATTGCCGTCGCGACCTATAGGGGAATGGGACGACAAGGCAGCCTATGTGCTGCTTGGCCCTCCGGGTTACGGCAAGACCACGGTTTTCGAACATGAAGCTGAAAGCCAGGGCGGGCTCTACGTAACCGCGCGTGAATTCCTGACCTTCGACGACAAGCCCGAGTGGCACGACACCACCCTCTTTGTCGACGGGCTGGACGAGGCCCGGGCCGGAACAGCCGACGGTCGTACACCTTTGGACAGCATCCGCGCCAAACTCGACCGAATGGGGCGCCCTCGGTTCCGCCTGTCCTGCAGAGATGCAGACTGGTTCGGCGCGAACGACAGCGAAAATCTCGAGACTGTAGCGCCTGACGGAGCCGTCACGGTCCTGAGCCTCGATCCGCTGTCCTGTCATGATATTTGCAAAACCCTGCGTGCAAATCTCAGAGTCGCAAATCCGGAGGATTTCATTGCCGAGGCCGAAGGGAACGGCCTCCAGGAACTACTGGCCAATCCTCAAAACCTGAAGATGCTTGCACGGGCAGCCGGAAAAGACGGGGCCTGGCCAAGGACGAGGACGCAGACATTCGAAAAGGCATGCCGTGTCTTGCTGGAAGAACACAATGAAGATCATCGTATAGCCAACCCGAACCGCGGTGGCGTTTCCGATCTGATGGATGCCGTCGGGAGGCTTTGTGCCATTCAGCTGTTGACCGGCGCCGCCGGGAATTCGCTTTCCGGCGAGGACAGCGATCTCCGTTTCCTGGGACTTGACCAGGTATCGGGTAAGGATCTGGCGACACTTCGAAGCTGCTTGGGGAGCAAGCAATTCGAGGCTCCGAAAGTATGCCGGGTGATTCCCGTTCACCGCGTGGTCGCGGAATTTCTCGCCGCCAGATACCTGGCTGCCCTTGTCGAGAACGGGCTGCCGATCGGGCGCATTCTTGCGCTGATCAACGGGCCGGAAGCCGTCGATAATCCACCTCGGCCCGGCTGGCATTCATGAGCCAGCACACCGGGAGGGGACCACCATGGCCCCTCCTGGCAATTTCGAGGCCAAAACAGGAATTCATGGTCGACCTGAGATGGCCGTTGCGTGCCCACAACCGTGGCGGGCTATCAATTCTCAGCGACCGCGGCGAGATTTGCGAGGCCCTTTTCGTAGTCGGCTCCTACCCATCTGTCGAGCATAAGACCCATCCAGCGGGCAATGGGGTTGTTGCCGAGGTTGCTGACGAGCCCCCACGTGACTTCTGTGCCATCGCCTTTCGCTTCCAGGTTGAAATAGGCGCTGGCTGTTCCCATCGGGCCGAAGTCAAGCGCGGTTTCAACGCGTTCATTGGGTACGCTGACGGTGATTTCCTGGGTTCCCGAACCGACGCTTTCGTGGTCAGACGCCCACTCAAGCCTGTTTCCGACGCCCTCTTCCGGCCCGGAATATGTCAGCTTCGTGTCAGGGTCCAGTGACAGCCAGGGCGACCACTCTTCAGTTCGTTGCATGGAGTTGACGTAAGGAAATACCTGATCAGGAGCTGCGGCAATGACTGCAGTTCTCTCAACGGTGACAGACCTCGGCAGCACGTAAGCCCCGGCCAGGAAAATGATAACGAGGCCCACAACGATCAGCAGCAACCGTTTGATCAGTTTCATCGTCTACTCCGGAATATGGTTGGCCGCGAGGCGGGAAACACTTTTCGCCATGAACTTGGGTCCGGTCGTTACCACACAAGTTCAGGCATGTCTTTTGCGAAAACACGGTTCCCACTGGCCTGCAGGCGGGTTGCGAATGTTGATATCGGGAACCATGTTTACGTCAATTACCCGCTGGCGGCGTGCTGTACGGCGGCTCGGGGCTGACCCTTCGGGGCAGCCCATGTTTGTTTCGAACGGCCCGCATGCGAACGCGCGTCCAAATTGACGGCATTGAATTACGCCACGACGCACCGAAGGGCGCGCCATGCAAGAGACTCAACCCTTTCGAGATGAGCAGTCGCCTTCCTCTGTGAGGATTTACAGTGGATCTGGTTCATTACTTCACTGCCCGTGTTTCCGGTGCCGTGGACCCGGGCTATGCCGCCGGATTCAGGTGTTTCCGGGTTCCCTACGGCGAAAAAAATGATCGGATGTGAATCTTGCAGTCCATCTTCCGAATGATGCACGGGAAGGGCGGTTTGATGCTGCCGCTGTGATTTCGAATGCTAAAGATCTCGTGACGCCATTCCGCCTCGTGACCGCCAAACCGGGCAAACGGGTATTCATCGTGTGTCCTGGTCGTTGGCAACCGGCACCCGCGTTACGCCAGGTTGCTAGCCATGCACGGTTTATCCGGGTACGGACGCTGCAATCTGCACAGCTTCCGGACCAGGTTCCATGCCAACCGATCTCAAAGCCGGCGGATTCGTGAGGCAAGAACTCACGGAGATGATCCTTTTGCGATGAATGGAAAGCGCGAGGAAGTCTTGTGCCATACCGGCCAGAAGTCACGCGCTGGTCAGATAGGACCGTATGCCATGTGGAAGGGATGGATCGTGCCCGCCACAGTATCTACGGAGAGTCTGGCGCGATCGAGAAACAGGCGATCAGCGAGGCAATGAATATGCTGGTGAGCGCTGCAGCCGCAGGAGGCAGAGAAACGATGCTCGGAAAATGGTGTGTTCGGGCAGTATCCAAAGATCCGAAGCACAAACACGTCTCGGCCATCGTCATTGCCGAAGACGGAAAAGTTCTACTTCAGTCAAGGTGATGCCAAGTTGAAAAAAGACAGCACAGGGAAGACGGTCGGTCACCGGGCAGGGCAGTCCGAAAAGGCCAGGCGATTTCGGGCGCTGCACGAGGGCAGCGAGCCGTTCGTCGTCGGAAACCCTTTCGATGCAGGCTCGGCGCGAATCCTGGAAAGTCTGGGTTTCCCGGCTCTGGCGACATCCAGTGGCGGGTTCGCCGGAACGATCGGCCGACGTGATGGGAACGTATCTCGCGACGATGCGCTCCGGCACGCACAGGCGATCGTGGGCGCGGTCGAGCTACCCGTTTCCGCCGATCTCGAAGACGGATTTGGGCATGATCCCGCCACGGTGGCCGAAACCGTTCGGATGGCGGCAGACGTCGGGCTCGTCGGCTGTTCCATCGAAGACGCGACCGGTGAATCCGGATTCCCGATCCATGACATCAAAGGCGCGACAGCAAGAGTCCGGGCGGCCGTAGCTGCTGCGCGCTCAACCGGTTTCGATTTCGTCCCGACCGCACGATGCGAGTGTTTTCTTCGCGGGCAGCCGGACCTCGAGACCGTGATCCTTCGTCTGCGTGCATACGAGGCTGCCGGGGCGGACGTGTTGATGGCCCCGGGACTGCCGGATCTTGAAGCAGTCCGGGCGGTCTGCGCTGCGGTGTCGAGACCTGTCAATTTCATGGCAGGTATCCCGCAGCGGTCGTTTCCCGTGTCAGAATTGGCAGCGGCAGGCGTACGCCGTATCAGCCTCGCAGGCTCTCTTCATCGAGCCGCGATGAGCGGTGTGATCGATGCCGCATCGGAAGTCCTGGAGACCGGCACATTCGGCTACGTTGAAACGGTAATCCCGACACGGAAACTTTCGGAATTCATGAAACCTTGACCCAAAATCACGAAGTCACAGTTTGGACGTATTCCTCAATATCTGCCCGGCCAATGTTCGAAGATTTCCCATGTGGACAACTTGGGCGATAACCCTGCCTGGAACCACGATTTTTTCAACCTTTTTCTCTCTCTCTCTCTCTCCATTCTCAAATGCGCACCAGGACATATGTGTTCGTCATTGAGGAGACTTCACATGCTTTCTTGCCAACGAGCCGGAAAGCACCCCTGGAGTCCGTCTTCACCCGACCTGAAATCGCCTGGAACAACTCGGGTCGGTCACGAGAAGATCTACACGCTGAGCGCCCCGTGAAGTCGGGGAAACAGTGAAACCAGTTTTCGAACGTGTGGCGGTGCCGAGATAAACGCCTTTCAACTTGTGATGTGATTTCCCGGCATGGATTGACGCTCCACGGCAAATTGCTCCGATTCCGTTTCGGATTCTTGGCAAATGGCGACAAGGAGGCGACCTGTCCGGCTCCGGACGGTTCTGTTTCCAGTCACGAAGCGTGCTGAATTGAAGGCCGTACCGTTTGGCAATCGTGGCTTGGAACGCCTTTCGCTACGTACGAATCGCTTGCGACGACATCGGAAACTTGCGGCGGAGGCAGGTTATCCCAAGCGAAACATTCCACACAATCCTCGGACCCATCCTCGCCGTTCTGGTACATGCACCCAAGGTCTTGACGGGCAGGGGCGGCCCCTGTTCCGTCGCTTTGCGGTATCATGCTACGGCCTCGGTACAACCGTGGCTCACGCCACGGCCAAAGTAGACCATGTTTCCCAGATTGTCTTGCGCCCACGCATGACTGAGTTCGGCCAAGTGGCGGAATTCAATGAGGGATGCTGCATGATGGCTCCGGCCATATACCACGACCCCCAAATCGAAATTTGCTGCGGCGAAATCGGAAACAACCGCTACGAGTCCCACTGCCAGGTTGGTCCGGAGTGGCAACAGTTGTCCTCCTTTCACTCAGTATTGGAGATACAACCAAATCACGTGCCGGCTTCGCCTCCAGCAAATCCGCAGGCGAAACGCCAAGCTTCCATCCTATCCGCTGCACGGCCGGCTCTTTGATTGTCACGCTGTACAATTCGGAAACGGGTTTGCGGCAAGCGCGGTACAGGCCTCGAATCAACGCATTCTTCCACATCTTCTCATGCGTCGTCGCCTGCATGCCCAGAAGGAAAAGACCGAAATATCGGGCGTAATACATCCAGGACTCGGGTATTCCGGGACGAGTAGTGTATAGCAACCCTGGAAAACCGGGATCACGGGCTGAAGCCGGTTGTCCTGCGAGGAGACTGGTGGCGACTAAGAGAAGAACGATCGACAGACGGCTGTTTCCGTGCAACGGGCGGGTCGCCCATGTGTCCCTCAAGGGACAGGTGGATCGTGTTCGATTCGTCGAGGGTCGGCTTGCGCGCGTGAAAGCTCCCGTCCTGGACCTGCGTCGTTCTCCCCTTGGAGACCGCGACCGCCAGTTGTTGCACGGTGCGAGCTTTCTGGTCCTTGATGAAAGGGGAACCGGGGGATCCGTATTCGGACGGGCCGAGGCAGATGGCTATGTCGGTTACGTGGCTCGCGACGGACTTGAAGATTTCCGGACCCCGACCCACAGGGTCTGGAGTCTCGGAGCCCATGTCTATCCCGAGCCCGGGATCAAGGTCGAACCGGTCATGACGCTGCCCTTTTTTTCGGTTGTCGAGGCTGCGGACGAGACGGAATCATTCATCGAAATCGTGAATGGCGGATATATCCCGACCGCTCAGGTCAAGAGGGTGAATGATCTCGCAACAGATCCGGTCGAAGTGGCAGAGCGATTGGCCGGAACGCCATATCTCTGGGGGGGTGACAGTAACTGGGGGATCGATTGCTCGGGACTGGTTCAGCTGGCGCTGGCTTCGGCAGGAATTGATGCTCCCCGGGACAGTGACATGCAGGAACACGCGGTCGGCACCGTCCTCAGCGACCGTGACATGATGCGGAGGGGGGACTACGTGTTCTGGTCAGGTCATGTTGGAATGATGGTCGATTCCGAACAGTTGATTCACGCCAACGCTCACCACATGGCCGTCAGAATTGAACCGCTCGCTAGCGTAGTAACCCGGATTCAGGCAACCGGAGGTGGCACGACCGCTCTGAGACGCAGGATTTGATCAGGCAACGATGCGCAGGAGTTTTTGATCGAAGACCCCGAGCACAGCCCGCAGTTCATGCCCTCGCCGGATGATCCGGCCATCGAGACCGATGACGAGATACAGGCTCTTGCGACTGCGCGGGTCCACCCTTTTTTCGATTCGATAGATCGGTGTTTCCGAGGCGCGCCGAAAAATGGAAAAGACGGCGGCGTTGCGGTGGCAGGAAATGTCGTAGTCGCGCCACTGGCCTGCAGCTACCATTCTTCCGTAGATGGGAAGGATTTCACCGAACTCCTTCCGGGTGAAAATCATTCGGTCGGACAGATTATGCGAAGAGGGAGAACGCCGGACGCCGTCGAGGATCATGAAGGCATCATGCGCACTGATTTTATCCAACGCAAGCGGATTCAGAGAACCTGGCACACTTTCGCCGGGATTTGATGACAACCTTGGACTGGACAAAACGGTTCGAATTCCGTGCCAGGGGTTCGCTGGCCTCAAACGGCCTGTGTGATCATGAATTTAGGAGCATTGTTCACGACGGTGACGGAAGGAATCAGCGCGCCGCCAGGGCAACCAGTCCGACCCGCCAGTGACGCCGCCACCTCGAACTGGTTTGGAGTGCGAAAACAGGAACGCAGACCACGGGCAGGCCAAACGGAACAGCGGCTTCACGCCATTGCGGAGGCGACGGCGCATACCGCGACAGTGCGACCGGACCGAGCTGGTGACCGATGACGCTACATACCTCGGGGCGCAGCTCGAGGCCGTCACCGGCGAGCGTATCACGGTGCTAGAAGCCTTCGGCGAGATGGTCCGCAAGGATGCCAGGAAAGATGTGGATGGGGCGCATTCGCCCAGGAAATCTCCGAACGTCGAGATTGGTGTTTCCGGGCAGGAAACAAACTTCGTTCAAAGGCCTCGAAGGAGCCGAAGACGCCGTTACCGGAGCGCAGCCGGGGTGCCGACTGGAATCTCGGTCTCTTGCGGCGCAAGGCATCGTCGCGGCAGCCAGTGCCACGCTGAACGGCCGCGATACGGGACGATGGCACTGGCGATTGCGTCGCGGAGCCGATGAGCGGCCGTTGGGACCGGCATGCATTGTATTGCGATTCGTCAACTGACAGGTGACGGGATAGAGTTGCGCGATGATCGTGTCGTTCCGTCATCGCGGGCTGAAAGTGCTCTACGAGGGCAGGACGGCGCGACGCGTGGCGCCGGGGCATGTCGAGAAGCTCCGCGACATCCTCGCGGCGCTTGATGTCAGCCGACGACCGGAGGACATGAACCTGCCGGGCTTTTGCCTGCATGAACCGAGGGGTCGCCTGTAAGGGTGCTGGGTGGTTTCGGTTTCGGGCAACTGGTGTGTAACGTTCCGGTTCGAGGACGGCACGGCGGTCGATGTGGACGACGTGGACTATCACTGAGGAAACGGAAAATGGCGATGCACAACCCGCCGCATTTAGGCGGTATCGTGAAGCGGCAGTGCCTCGAACCGCTGGGTTTGACCGTGACGCGGGCCGCCAAAGGACTGGGCGTCACGCGGCAAGCGCTTTCGGAACTGGTGAACGAGAGGACGGGGATCTCGGTGGAGATGGCGATACGGCTGTCCAAGGCCTTCGGCTCGACGCCCGAGACCTGGCTCGGGTTGCAGATGGCCTACGACCTGCGGCAGGCCCGCGACCGTGGCGACGAGATCGCAGTGGAGAAATTCGTGGCAGCGTGAACGGCGCGTTCAATGACGAGAGACCTGACCGTCATGATAACCGTTTGCGGACAGTGATCACTCAGCCCTACAATCTTGTGTCGTATCTCCTGTAGAGAGTCAGGTTTTCCGTAATTTACACCCGGTGACATTGACCGACCCGCCCAACGATTGTTCCGACATTCTCGAACAGGATCCGATGAACCGGAGAACGACCGTCATCCGGCACAAAAACGAGCGACCAGGTATCAGCGTGTTCGACCCCCGGTCCAAGCACTCCGGGAGGGATGACGCGGCTGAGTGCTCGGTGGAGCCTCGGCAGAGGGGTCGGCCGGAAACTGGTCGACAAACTGGCTGGACTTCGGTGAAGCCGCCCGGGTCACGATGCTGTCGTGGACCGCACGGGTGACGATCGCAGCCCCCAAATCCGGATCGACGTCAGGAGTGGAGGGCGCAACAGATTCATCGCCAGCAGAGTCCGTCACCTCTTCTTCTTCTGCGGAAGCGGTCGCATCCCGGAACCCGCTGACAGGCCCTGAACGCACATGCTCGCTCGGGGAACGCGCCTCGTTCTCCTCGGCACCGTCAATTCCTGCCTCGGACCGATCTTCCGCGTCCGGGTCACCAGCTTGTTCGGTGGAGGCCTCCGAAACAGAGGAAACCCTGTTATCGGGGGATGGGCCAGGATCACGTGTTTCGGCCTTCACTGCCGGGAGCGTATCCTGTTCCTGCTTTGGCGTTTCCGTCACCGAATTTTCAGCGCCGGAAGCGGGAGAACCCTGAAACCACCCCTCCTCCCCGCCCTGAGTCCATCGAGGTGGTTCGTAGACTCGAAAAACGCACCGGAACCCGATGGCGGGTTCAGGTTGGGGTCACTGGCACCGCTCTTTGACGGCGAAGTTTCGTCGAGACGCTTCGCGCCGCCTCCCGCGGGCAGCGAAACGGAAGCTTTCGCTCTGTCCGCGGCCACGTCCACCTCACCCGAAGACTCGCCGTCCCAGGAATCCTGAACCAGGGCCTGCACTTCACGGCGAGTGAACCTCATGGCCTTCGATGCGAGGATCGGTGGCGTCCCCGGCGCCAGGATGATCGCTGCCTCGGGAGGCAAATGCCGCAATTCCGATGGCCGGATGAGCTCTGTCTCCCGCAGCTGGGTTGTTTCCGATGATCCGGAACTCCCCGAAAAAGGCATGAACATCTGACTGCTTCGCTGCCGCGCCGAAGACGAAGTCGTTACAGTCTTCTGCCCGATCATCCGGCTGGGCACCACTGCCTGATCGGCGTAGGTCACGAGCCCGATGACCAACGCATCGACCGAATTCTCCCTTGCATCGGCACCGGAAGAACCACAGCTCTCCGCTTATTGCGGATAGGACCGGAATTTCTGCATCAGGTGAATGCCATGGGCACGACCCTCGCCGCGCCCGCCGACCAGGTGATCCATGCGCCGCATTGCCAGGGCCTCGTCGATGATGAACAGCCGATAGGCAGGCAACTCGTCCAGGAGAGCCGACGCTGGCTTCGAGTCGCTGGTAGCGCGTAAGAGCGCACCATGCCGTCCCTGCCATGAGTTGGGACGAAAACGAAACCGGACGGGTTAATCCATAATCACCTGCCATGGTTTGATGTGGGATTCACGCCTGTTATTGGGTATCGGGTTGACGGGTGAATGACACGTCGGTGCGCAACCAGCGGGAGAATCTGATCATGCGGGACTTTCAGCTACCTGGCCGATCACCAGTTCTTGCGATGAATGGCATCTGTGCCACGTCGCATCCGCTCGCGGCCAGAACCGCGGTGAAGGTTCTCGAGGACGGTGGCAATGCCGTTGACGCCGCCATAGCCGCTGCAATCCTGCTCGGAATTTGCGAACCACCAATGACGGGACTCGGGGGCGATTGTTTCGTCCTGTTCAATCCCGCGGGATCCGAAGACATCGTGGGGCTCAATGGTTCGGGCAAGGCTCCCGCAGGCCTGGATGCCGCACGACTTCGTGCCCGGGGCTTCCGAATGATGCCGGATTCCGGGATCGATACAGTCACGGTGCCCGGTGCGGTCGACGCCTTTTGCCGGTTGTCGGCCGACTACGGTCGACTGGGTCTCGAGGCATCCCTGGCGCCTGCAATTCACCATGCGGAGCAAGGTGTGCCGGTAGCGCCGAGGACGGCATTCGACTGGCAGCGTGCAGAAGTTCGCCTGGCGGGGGTCGCCCGTGAATACTTCCTGAATGACGGCAAGGCGTTCGGGGTTGGCGAAGTGTTCCGCGCACCGGGGCAGGCAGAAGTTCTCAGGCGAATTGCCCGGCACGGCCGTGATGCGTTCTACCACGGTGAAGTTGCCGAAGACATGGTGACATCCCTCAGGAATGCCGGAGGCGTTCACACCCTCGAAGACTTCGCGGCGACATCTTCCGAGTACACTGAGCCGATCTCGGGGCGATACCGGGATGTCGAACTGGTCGAACATCCGCCGAACGGCCAAGGGGCCACGGCAATCCTGATGGCGAAGATCCTGTCGGAATTCGCCATCGGGTCGATGGATCCGCGCGGAAGCAGTCGGGTCCACATTGAGGCCGAAGCTGCCAAGCTCGCCTACGACGCACGTGATCGGTTCATCGGTGACAAGGGCCGTGTCACGCGCCTCGATCACATGCTCTCGGACTCCGCGGCCCGATCCCTGGCAGCGCTGATCGATCGCGATCGCGCCATGCCATCTGCCCGGACCCTGTCGGAAAACGTCCATCGTGAAACGGTGTACCTCTGTGTGGTCGACCGTGACCTGATGGCTGTTTCGATGATCTACTCAATATATCACAGCTTCGGCTCGGGTCTCGCCTCCGAAAGGTTCGGCATCAATTTCCAGAGTCGGGGCGCGGGGTTCAACCTGGAAGAGAACCACCCGAATGAGGCCGCCGGTGGGAGACGTCCCCTCCATACGATCATCCCTGCCATGCTCAGGCGAAACGGCCGGATCATCATGCCGTTTGGCGTCATGGGTGCCGCCTACCAGCCCACCGGTCACGTGCGGGTCATCTCGAACATGACGGACTTCGGAATGTCACCCCAGGCCGCGCTTGACGCGCCCCGGAGTTTCCATGAATCCGGCACGTTGCAGGTCGAACGGGGATATCCCGAGACGGTTCGTGAAGCCTTGCGTGAGCACGGACATGA
Organism: Paracoccaceae bacterium; assembly: GCA_963664045.2. Lineage (GTDB taxonomy): Bacteria > Pseudomonadota > Alphaproteobacteria > Rhodobacterales > Rhodobacteraceae > JAPPHA01. Next base: position 319,000 of record CAXXGT010000017.1, read on the forward strand.
CGTGGCGATCCCGGAAGTTCCCCTGGGGGGAGGCCAGGCCATTCTGATCGACCACGAACTGGGTATTCTGCATGGGGCGTCCGACCCTCGAAAGGACGGGGCGGCAATAGGGTATTGATCCGGCAATGCCCTGGTATGGATACGCGGGTGCTGTTCCGGGCCACCCAACCGTGGCGACCGGGTACGGTTCGGCGGACGACCGCCCCTGGCGCTCCGGGCAACGTTGCGATGGAGGACTCCATGCAAGGGCAAGGGACCTTGAGAACATTCCCCGGTGGAGCATGCGCGGTTTCTTGCAAGCAGGCCGCGAACGGGACCGTGGAAATCGACCCGCGCGCGGGTCAGGGCGACCGTTCCGGACAGGAGTGGCGGGAGATCGAACGTGCCTTGGCAAGGAAGACCTGTCTCGCCACGATCTCCCGAAGCAGCAACTGAACCGATAGGCACGATGGTCCACCAGTATTCCGTATCGTGAACCATGCCACGGACTGACGAAAACGCGCTCGTTCTTGGACAGACGGTTCAACTGGTTGCTGATCCGTTCCGGTCACCTCCCGATAACGCCATCCTTCATCGGCCACGAGGCGGAGTGCTGATCCGCGACGGAATCATCGAACGCGTCGATGAAGCCGAGCGACTGCTGGCGGACAATGTGGGCGTTTCGATCCTGGACTACGGCGGTTCGCTGATTCTTCCCGGATTCGTCGATTGTCACGCCCATTTCCCCCAAACGAAAATCATCGCGTCATGGGGAAGGCGTCTCATCGACTGGCTTCATACCTATACGTTTCCGGAAGAAGCGCGATTCGGCGATCCCGGCTACGCCAGGGAAATCGCCGAACTCTATCTCGACATCTGCATCGCCAATGGCACGACCACCGTGTCGGCGTTCTGCTCGAGTCATCCGGAGAGCGTCGACGCGTTTTTCGCTGCTGCCGCTGCCCGGAACATGTGCGTCGCGGCAGGAAAGGTCCTCATGGACAGGAACGCTCCCGACGCGCTCCTGGACACACCTGAGGACGGATACGAACAGTCGAAGGCGCTGATCGAACGCTGGCACGGAAAGGGTCGGTCGCGCTACGCGGTGACACCGAGATTCGCCCTGACGTCGTCGCCGGAACAGCTTGCCGCCGCTGGCGCGCTCTGGAGCGAGCATCCGGATACGCTCCTCCAGACCCATCTCTCGGAGCAGCCGGAGGAAATCAGGCGCGTCCGGTCGATGTTCCCGGATTCGGACGATTATTTCGGGGTCTACGAAAGATACGGGCTGGTTGGCCGCGGCGCGATCATGGGGCATGCCATTCACCTCGAAAGGCGGGAAAAGGGCAGCCTCGCCGATACCGGAACGGGAGTTGCACATTGCCCGACATCGAACACGTTCATCGGCTCGGGATTGTGCGATGTTGCGTCGCTCGTCCGCTCAGGGGTTCGGGTCGGACTCGGGACCGATGTCGGAGGAGGGTCCAGCTTTTCGATGCTCGCAACGATGCGGGCCGCCTACGAGATTGGCCAGCTGCGCGGCGATGTCTTCCATCCCGCCCAGTTGCTGTGGCTTGCAACCGAAGGCTCTGCATCCGTCATGCGCCTCGAAGGCAGGATCGGACGGCTGGAGCCGGGTGCCGGGGGCGACATCTGCGTTCTCGATCCCGAAGCGACACCGCTGCTCGAAGCAAGGTGCGGACGTGCAGAGTCGATCAGTGAAATCCTGTTTTCGCTCATCATGCTTGGGGATGATCGTGCTGTCCGGCAGGTCCTGATTTCAGGCAGGCCGGTGAAACCAGGCACCTGAAAACGGTCATCGATCGAAACGCTTTCCTCAGGGTGCCTTTTTCAGGCAAATCAGTATCGCGTCACATGGTGAGAGGGATCGTTTCGCGAATCTGACTCTTCGGTAACAGCCAGCCGATCAAGCCATCCTGGCCTGTCGTTTTGCAGGTTCTAAGCCCGATTTTTTCTGACTGACCACCATGATGTCCGCTGCGCGTGATGGTCCATGAACGGGCTCATGCCTGTCGTCAATCACACCTGTCTTCGAGTGCATCACCTACGGGATTGCGGGCATGGGCCGGGGTTGCCTTTTCGAGATCCTGAGTTCGCAGACAGTGAACGGCTCATCCGCCCCTTTACCCCCTTGCTTGCGCCAACGTGCGATCGCCCTTTTCACCGTGCGCTCGTTGTCGCTGCGCAACCCTTCCTCGCGTAACACGATTCGTCTGCCACTCTTCGTCTCGATCACGACGTCGTACCAGCAGCGTAAACGCATCCGCAGCGGCGGTGTGTGGAATGGTCCTTCGCGCCCGTATGCACTGATCCATTTGACGTAACGGAAGCGATGTTCGGGCTCGACACTCTGCCACCTTTCAACAATGTCGTCGGACAACAGGCGCCCACATTCGGCACGGACTTTTGCGACCTGGCGGCGCGCGTCCACCAATGCGATCCGCCTCTCGACCCAGGTGGCTTCGCCGACCCAGGCGGCCAAGGTAGGCCAGCGTCCGGTTCCGATCGCACCCGGCACGCGTGTTTCGGCGTGGTCGTGTTTACCGCGCACCCAAATTCCGTTTTCCCCGTAGCCATCGGGCACCGGATACGTCTTTCCGTCCTTGCCCGGTTCGATCCGGGAAATGAAGATTTCCCCGATAAAATAGTGCCGGGAATCCCAAATCACGTCCCTGTCGTCGTCAAGCACTTCGTCCAGTTCCGCCATTCCCCCGGTGAACCGGAAAGCGCTCCCCTGGGACATGAGTGCCCGCAGCACGAGCACCGGATCGCCAGGCAGGGAATCCTTGACAGGAACATCGTCCTCTTTGTGGCGCCTGGTCCACTGATACCGCTCCTGTTCGAGCACGTGTATCGCCTGACGTATGCGAGGCCCGCCTTTCCAGACACTCCGGCCGCGAACGGTTCGCCGGACGACCGCCTCTTCCATCCGGATACCTGCACCGGACAACGTTCTGCGCGTTCCTGCCAGCGAGGCCCCGATCCCTTTCACGTTCCGAGTCTGGAGAAGCGTGGCCACTTCCGGGCTCGAAAGTTCCGTTCCGTCTTCCACGAGCGGGGCGAATACCGAGAGCCCGGCCCAATGCCTCTCAAGATTGAGGTTATCCATTCTGATCAACTCTCTTCCAATTCCACGTCGAGCGCTTCCCCTTCGAATCCAGCGTTCCGGCAAGGCGATGGCATCCGTAGCTTGGTTGCGACCGCGACCGGAAGGAATTCAACGGCCGTTTAGGCTTGTTTTCGCGAACAGGGAAGTTCGAACTGACTGACACCCGCCAGTCCCCGGCGCGTTTCCCTGATGCATTGCGGCACCCGCGGAAACGGGCGCGGTTGTCCGGGATCGTCCCGCGAACGCTCCCACTTGCAGAATCCGCTACAAGTCCGTCCGGCGTCGAATTCCTGGCGGAAACACGGAGAGAAACCAGACACGGCGGTCAGGGAATCGCCGGGAATCCCTTTGCAAGACTGCCTCGGAACAGGTCGGCCTTGAAACCGTAACCGGAGTTCAGGTACGAGTGTTTTTGAAAGAGGGGCGACGCTCCGATACTCGTTTGCCTTGCAGCTTCCATTTGCCGCGGGGTTCCTTGAACCCTGGTCCTGCCGGAAGAAAACGCGCCCACTCACGTGCCGGAAGCCTTCGCGAGGCCCTGATGAAAACTCGAAATTGAACATTCGAAACATGGAATCAAAAGAAACAGGTACACGAAAAAAACTGAAGGCCCCGAAATTCCTGGGTTGGAAGACAAGCGATGAAGAGGAGATCGAACGAAGGCGGTGGAGAGGGATCACTGATGACAGCGATTTCAGCAACCTTGAACCGGAGTTCGGGCACTTCGGAACGTTCAAGGTCGCCTCATCCTCCGGATCATCCTATTTTGTCGAGATCCGCGATCCGAAAGAACTGCGGAATAGTTGTACGTGCAAGGATTTCAAGGTGTCCGGCCTAGGGACCTGCAAGCACGTGGAACGTGTGCTGCACGGGTTGAGAGAGGCCAACGGGCGAGCGTTCGAAAGGGCCACGAAGTCTGAATCGCCACGAATTGAAGTCTACCTTGCCGACGACCGCGACGGATTTCCCACCATGGAAGCACCGGGCGCGGGCATTCCCGATGACCTTGCCACGGAGGTCGCGCAATTGGTTGCTTCCCTCCGGGGAGAGCAGGTTACCGACGTCCGTCGCAGGCTGCATGAGCTGAAATCCGCGCACCCGGACAGCATCAGGATTTCGCGACTTCTGGAAGAATGGGTGAACCAGCAACAGAGAAGCCAGCAAAAGTTGCAACGGAGCAGGACGACCCGAGAGGACATTGCATCAGGCCGACTTGATACCGATGTCGTCAAGTTTCCCCTGTTTCCCTATCAGGTCGAGGGCATGCTGCACCTGGCTCTTGGTGAGCGCGCATTGCTCGCGGACGACATGGGTCTCGGAAAGACGGTGCAGGCCCTCGCCGCGACCGAGTTGCTTTCGCAACTGGAAAACGTGAGCCGTGTCCTGGTGGTTTGCCCGGCGTCGCTGAAAGCGGAGTGGGAGGAGCAGATCGGGAATGCGACCGACAGGCGTTGTCGCATTGTCTTCGGACCCATGCATCGTCGGATCGGGCAATACAAGAACCCGGAATTCTATTCGATAACGAACTACGAACAGATCCGGTCAGACGTCGAATACATCGGGCAACACCTGAAACCGGATCTCGTCATTCTCGACGAAGCGCAAAGGATCAAGAACTGGCGAACACAGACTGCGGAAGCCGTGAAGAAACTCGAAAGCCCGTATGCATTCGTTCTGACCGGCACACCCCTCGAAAACCGGATCGACGAGGTCTATTCGATCGTCCAGTACCTTGATCCGGAGCTCCTCGGGCCTCTTTTCAGGTTCAATCGCCGGTATTTCATCCTCGACGACCGCGGTCGGCCCGATTCGCTCCAAAACCTCGACGAATTGCACGAGCGTCTCGGTCAAGTGATGCTGCGGCGTCGCAAGTCGGACATCGAAGACGACCTCCCCGAGAGGACCGTCAACAACTTCTTCCTGCCCATGACCAAGGTTCAGGAGGACCGCTATGGAGAATACGAACTCATTGTCGGTTCACTGGCACAGAGGGCGCGGGGACGGCATCTGACCGAGGCCGAATTCAAGAGGCTGCAAATGGCGCTCGCCTGCATGAGGATGCTGTGTGACACCGCCTACATTCTCGACGAAAATGAACGGGCCAGCCCGAAACTCGATGAACTGGAGCGGATACTTGATGAACTGCTCGCTGAACCCGACGCGAAAGTCATCATTTTTTCGGAATGGGTACGCATGTTGAGCCTCGTACAGGAACGCCTTGACGATGCGGGAATCGAATTTGCATGGCACGTCGGGGCGGTCCCCCAGAACAAGCGTCGCCGCGAGATCATTCGGTTCAGGGAAGATCCTGACTGCCGGGTTTTTCTTTCTTCCGAGAGCGGTGGTGTCGGTCTGAACCTGCAGGTCGCAAACGCAGTCATCAATCTGGATCTTCCATGGAACCCGGCAAAGCTCGAACAACGCATCGCGCGGGCCTGGAGGAAACATCAGAAGAAAGTCGTCAGTGTCATCAACCTCGTGGCGGAAAACACCATCGAGCACCGGATGCTGTACCTGCTCGACGCGAAACAGGGTCTTTCGGACGCGGTGCTGGATAGTCCGACCGAGGACGGCACGATGGACCTGCCATCCGGACGCCAGGCGTTCCTGGAACGACTGGAGCATGTTCTCGGCGCAAATGTGCCCGCGACGAAACTGGTCGAGCCGGACCCTGTCGAGGTTTCGCTATCTGCCCTGAAGGAGGCGTTTGGTGACAGGCTGTTCGCGGTGGAACTCCGCAAGGACAGGTCTGACCAGCGATCTCTTCTCGTGGTTCTTGGCGACGAGGTCGACGACGAAACCCAGGACGTGTCCTGTCCCCTGCCGGTAAAACGGATCACCCGCCAGAGTTACGAGACCATGCTTTCGATGGAAGAAAACGGACTGCTCGACTTTTCCGGAAACCGCATCGACATGCTTTTCGTCGAGTCCGCGGAGGAAAGGGACGAGAGGGAGACCAATCGGCTGCGGGCGAAAGCCGAACCGCTGTTGGGCGAAGCGAACCGGCGTCGCGAGATGGCTTCCTTGCTGGCGGGCGGTGGATTCGAACAGGAAGCTGCGAAGCTTGCGGTGTCGATCACGGTATTGTCCATACGAGCACTGGCGCTCATCGCTGGCATCGACACGGACGAAGAGGACGAAATCCCGCCACACGAACTTTGCGACCGCTTGATCGAGGCAGGTGAATTACCAGCAGACCTGGCAGTTTCCGCGTACGGCCTCTGTGTCTCGGAAACGGAGGAGACGGCCGCGTTGATCGTCGGCGAAGAAGAAACCGGTGGTCTCCAGCAGCACGCCGGCACGTTGCTGGAATCCGCGGAACGCATCCTGTCTTACGCCGCGTCACGAATCGATGCCTGATCGTTGATCGCGTTCCCCATGCCGGCACCTTGAGTCAATCTGGCCGGGTGCAGATGGGCCGCTGTACGCAGGGCATCGGGCCGAACGGCTTCAAGCGGGCGATCTCCGACAATCCAGCGGAACCGTCCCGAAGAGTTGCCGGCGTTCCGGATGTGCCGAAAACTACGCCCCCGTCTCGACGACGACCTTGCCGTGGGTCGCGCGCGGGGCGGAGACATAGTCCCAAGCCTCGCGGTAGCCTTCCATCGGATAGACCCGATCAATCCCGGGGGTGACGAGTCCACGCTCGAGCGCATCGTAGACAAACGCCTTGCCCCGCGCCCGGGACTCCGGATTCTCGACGTAGTTGAAGAGCGAATACGGGTGAAAGACCGCGTCGGCCTGAAACATGTCGACAATCGGCAAGGTCGGGAACTCGGCGTCGAGCGTGCCGTAGAAGAAGATCCGCGCGCCCTTGGCGAGCGCTGGCGCGTATTGCCCGATCATGCCGGCGCCGACCGGATCAAAGGCAGCGTCGATTCCACGTCCTTCGGTCACGGATTTCAGAAACTCTCCCAGGTCCCCGGATCCCGGAACAAAGACGTGGTCGGCTCCCGCCGACTCGAGAAAGCGCCTGTTGTGGTCGAATCGGGAGGTGGCGATCATCCTGGCGCCGAAATGGCGGCCGATCTCCAGTGCCGCGGTCCCGGCCGTTCCCGTCCCGGCCGTTACCAGTACGGTCGTGCCCGGCAAGACCCGCATGATTTCAACCAGGGGAAAGTACGCGGTCATGTACATCATCCAGACCGATGCGCTTTCCACCGCCGAGAACCCTGCGGGCGCCGGCGTCACGTAGCGGTGGTCAATGACCAGTTGCTCGGTGCTGGCCCCGCGGCGGTCGTAAAAGTGCGGCAAGGTGCACATGCGTGTCCCGGGTTCGATGCCCGTCACGCCTGGGCCGATCGCGTCCACGATGCCGGCCGCTTCCATCCCGATGGAGGCCGGGAACGCGGAAAAGCTGAACGAATACCGGTCGTGCATGAGATCCATGTCGCCCCAGTTCAGGGCAAAGGCCTCGACCCGGAGCCGGACTTCGCCCGGCCCCGGCGTTTCGTCCGGAACCTCTTCCAGCGACAATCCCTGGTAGCCCTTGTAGCCTTGAATCACCCAAGCACGCGGCATCTCCCGGTCTCCTCCCTCGTCTTTCAATGGTCCTGCGGGTCAGTCCCCGGTGCATCGCGCCGGCTTTGGCGATCCTCGTTTTCCGGTACCCGGGCAGGCGCTGCCCGGGTGTTCGGGATCTGGAAGCCCCACACCCGGCCTCAATCCGGAGTCGAGACCCAGAGCACGCGCGCGTTGACCTCGGACAGGGTAATGCAGGCGTGGCGCATCGTACTGTCGAAATAGGCGCAATCGCCGACCTTGAGCTGCACCGGGGCGTAGCCTTCGGTATGCAACTCGATTTCGCCGCTCAGGACATAGAGGACCTCCTCGCCGGGATGCGCAATCACGGGTCCGAAGGTTTCGATCGAGCCCGCCTTGATCTCGGCGACCAACGGGATCATCCGCTTGTTGACCAACTCGTCGGCCAGCGTTTCGTAGACATAGGGACCGGTCTCATGGCGTTGGCCCTGGCCGCGGCGCGTGACGGCCCGGCGCATTCGCTTGACCGAAGGCCCACTGGCCGCGAGCAGCCGCGACATGTCGACCCCGAGACCCTGGACGATGCGAAGCAACGTCTGGAATGTTGGCGAGAGCTGCCCGCTCTCGATTTTCGAAAGCGCCGAATGCGAGAGCCCGCCCCTCTCGGCGAGCTCGGTCTGGGTCATGCCCAGCTCGACCCGGAATTGCCTGACACGGGCGCCAAGCGTCGCCGCCGTCACCTGCTCTGCCATCTCCACGCTCGCGCGGTTCTTGCGGATGAAAGGCAGCGTGTCGCGAATATTGGTCGTTTTGGAATAAACTTGCATGATAGGAAAATATTTGACAAGCTGGGCAGAAGCAATAGGGTCGTGCGGGCTTTCCACCTTGCGGGGACAGAGTGACCATGCGTGTAGCGACCGATGTCGGCGGCACATTCACCGATATAGTCGTGTTTGACGATGCAGTGCCGGAATCGCATGGCACGATCCGCGTAGCCAAGGTCGATTCGACACCGCCGGATTTCGAAGCCGGCGTGTTGCGCGCCATCCGGAAAGCGGGGGTCGAGGCTTCGGGCTTCGATCAGTTCGTTCACGGATCCACGGTCGTGATCAACGCGCTGCTCTCGCGGCGTGGCGCCAAGACCGGGTTGATCACGACGGCGGGATTCCGCGACGTGCTGGAGATCGCGCGCGCCAACAGGCCGGATCTGTTCAACTTCAACTTTCGCAAACCTCCGCCCTTCGTGCCGCGCCATCTGCGTTGCGAAATCGCGGAGCGGGTCGACTACAAGGGATCCGTGATCACGCCTCTGGTGCTCGAGGAGGTCGCGCCGCTCGCAGCGTATTTCGAGGAGCAGAAGGTCGGTGCCGTCGCGGTCTGTTTTCTCCATGCCTACGCGAACCCCGATCACGAGCGGCAGGTTGCCATGCGGCTGCGCGAGCTCTGTCCCGGAATTTCGGTGCTCGCGTCGCACGAAATCACGCGCGAATGGCGGGAATACGAGCGGACGAGCACGACGGTGCTGGCCGCGTATGTTCACCCTGTGGCGCATCGGTATCTCGGCTCCCTGGCAGACAAGCTGCAGGCGGCCGGGCTGCCCGGGAGTCCCCACATCATGCAGTCGAACGGCGGCATCACGACGATCGAGGCGGCGGCGGCGAACCCCATCTGCATGGTCGAGTCCGGGCCGGCCAGCGGCATGCTCGGCGCCCTGGCGCTCGGAAAGATGCTCGGCGAGCGCAATCTCATCGGCCTCGATGTCGGCGGCACCACCGCCAAGTGCTCGCTGATCAAGGACGCGACGCCGCATGTGATGAACGAATATTTCATCGAGCGCACCCGCACCTATCCCGGCTATCCGATCCGGACCCCGGTCATCGATATCGTCGAGATCGGCAGCGGCGGCGGCAGCATCGCCAAATTTGACGCAGGTGGCAAACTGCATGTCGGGCCGCAAAGCGCCGGGGCGACCCCCGGTCCGGTCGCCTACGGGCGGGGCGGGGTCGAGCCGACCACGACTGACGCGCATCTTCTGATCGGCCGGATAAACCGGGAAAACTTCCTGGGCGGCGAGCTGACGCCGGATATGGACGCGGTCAGGGCGGCATTCTCCGAGCTTGGGGCGGCGCTTGGCGTCGATGCGATCGAGGCCGCCAGGGGCGTCGTGCGCATTGCCAATGCCGACCTGGTCAGCGCGCTGAAACTGGTGTCGATCAATCGCGGTTACGACCCGCGCGATTTCAAGCTCGTCGCCTTTGGCGGCGGCGGCCCCATGCATGCGGTTGCACTCGCCAGCGAACTGCTGATCCCCGAGATCATCGTGCCGATCAACGCAGCGGTGTTTTCGGCATGGGGCATGCTGATGTCGGATCTGCGCCGCGATTATGTGCGCACAATGGTCGTGCGTCTGGATGCGGCGGATCCCGGGGAGCTGGAGGCCGTCTTTGGCGAGATGTCGGATACGGCCATGGCCGAGTTGCTGGCCGAAGGCGTGTCGCGGGATCGCATGGTCTTCGAGCGCTGGGCAGATTTTCGCTACAAGGGGCAGGAGCACACCGTCAAGGTAGTGCTCCCGGCCGAGCCGGTCACCACGGCGGCGGCGGCCGAATGGGTGGAAAGGTTCCATGCCGAACACGCGCGTGAATACGCGTTCCGGCTCGACGCGCCGGTGGAAATCGTCAACTTCCACCTGGTCGGCAAGGGGCTTGTGCACGCGCCCGGGTTGCCGCGACTGGGAGAGGCCCCGGCAGGAGAGGAGCCGCCGGAGGCCGGCCGGCGCGAGGTCGATTTCGATCAACTCGGCGTCCATCCGGCCAGGATCTGCATCCGTGACCGGCTTGCCGCCGGACATGTACTCGAGGGGCCGGTCGTGGTGGAGGAACCGGCAACGACGGTCGTCATCCCGCCGGGGTGGCAATCTCGCGTCGATTCATTCGGCAATCTTCGCGTGACGCGGGTCAATCAGGGGCAGGGGGTGATGAACGCCGCATGACCAGACTGCTGTATCTCCATGTCGTCGGGAGCGATCCGGCAGACGGATCGGACCGGTATGCCGTACGCATGCAGGAGCAATTGGCCGCGGCTGTTTCGGATCGAACGACCGTCGACCTTGTCGCCTTGTCCGCCAAACGGCCCAGGCATGTCGATTTCCACTCCTACGAGGGTCTCATCGTTCCGGACCTGATCCACCATGTTCACGCGAGTGCCGCCGACTATGACGGCTTTGTCATCGGCTGCTTCTACGACATCGGCTTGCGCGAGGCGCGCGAGGTGTCCGGCCGGGCTGTCGTGACGGCGCCGTGTCAGGCCACGACCGACATGGCGATGCACCTGGGCAACCGCTTCTCGATCCTCGTTGGTACGCGAAAGAACATACCCAAGATGAGCGAGAACGTTCGGATCTACGGGCGGGATCACGCCATGGCTTCGATGCGTGCCGTGGGCCTCGGCGTCTGGGAACAGCAAACAGCGCCGGACGTCTTCGAACGCATGGCAGAGGCAGGCCGGGTCTGTGTCGAGGAAGACGGCGCCGAGGTCTTGATCCTCGGCTGCACGGCGGGCTTTGGCCTCCACGAGAGACTGCGCCTGGCGTTGAATGTTCCGGTCCTCGACGCTATGCTCGCGCCGACAATGTATGCGGAATTTCTTTCCGGGACGGCGCAGCGGCTTGGTTGGTACCCAAGCCGGGTGGGCGGTAGCGCTCCGCCTCCAGACGCGGAAATCAAACAATGGAATCTGTTTTCAGGCGCGCCGGCCGAAGGGGTCAGGGTATCTGACTCCGGATCCGGTGCAGACAAGACGGCCCACGCGCGTTGACGACGCGCCGGGTCGCGGCGATGTGTCGTTGCGACACATCACAACACCAATGGACACAAGGAGACTGTCATGAAGAAACCATACGGATCACTGGTCACGGCGGCGTCCGCGCTGCTATTTTCGGCATTCGCGGTGATCGCGCCGCTTTCGGCGCAGACGGTGTTGCGGCTCGACGAGCATGCGATCGGAGAGATCGATCCGGCGAAGGCGACCGACTACGCCGACTCGATGATCTTCTACAACATCTATGACACGCTGGTGATTCCCGCCGCGGGCGGCACGGACATCCTGCCGCATCTGGCGGAATCCTGGTCCATCGATGGCCAGACCTACACGTTCACGTTGCGCGACGATGTCCCGTTCCACAGCGGCAACGTGATGGATTCAGAGGATGTCGCGTTTTCGATCGAGCGCATGCTGGCGCTTGGACAAGGCTTCTCAAGCCTGTTCGCCGGCGTGATCGACAGCGTGGCAACGCCGGATTCACGAACCGTGTCGATCACTCTCGAGCAACCCTATGCGCCGTTCCTGGGCTCGCTCGTTCGGCTCGCGGTTGTCGACAAGGATGCCGTTCTCGAAAACCTGGCCGAAGGCGATTACGGCGATTTGGGCGATTACGGTCAGGCCTATCTTTCGTCCAACACGGCCGGGACCGGTGCCTACACCATCTCGTCGCACAATCCGCAAGAACTGACGGTGATGGAGAAGAACGCCGATTATTTCCTCGGAGTGCCCGCCGAAGCGCCGGATACGGTCGAACTGCAATATTCGATCGAACCGGCGACCCTGCGCGCGCTGATCACCCGCGGTGAGCTCGATATCGGCGATCAGTGGATGGCGCCCGAGATCAAGGCGGCCGTCTCGGCCGAAGAGGGGGTATCCCTCGGACAGGTGGCCGGCATTTCCTCGTTCTACCTGAAACTGAACAACCAGCGCCCGCCTCTCGATGACGTGCACTGCCGACGTGCTTTCGCACTTGCATACGATTATGACGCAATCCTGGAGCAGACGCAGGTCACCGATGAGATCGCGTTTGGCCGCCGGGCACATGGCCCGCTGCCGCTGGGCGTGCTGGGCTCCGACGAGAACATCCCGGCGGGCCAGTTCGACCTCGATGCCGCGCGGGCAGAACTCGAACAGTGCCAATACGATCCGGGCGATCATGAAATCCAGCTCAACTGGGTTGCGGGCAACCCGATCCAGGAACGCATCCAGCTGATGATGCAGCTCAATCTCGGTGAGCTTGGCTTCGACACGACGATCACGACGACGCCCTGGGCGATGTTCACGGAACTTGCTGCGACGGCCGAGCGGACCCCGCATGTCAGCCCGGTGAATTTCATCCTGACGACGCCTGATCCGGACTCGATGCTCTACACCATGTATCACAGCAATGCTGTCGGCACCTGGGCCTCGGTGGACTGGGTCATGAATGAGGAGGTCGACAGCATGATCGAGGCCGGGCGCACGGAAACGGACCCGGCGACGCGGGCAACGATCTACCTCGAACTCGGCAACAAGCTCGTCGAAGACCAGGTGTCGATCTTCGCATACGAACTGGTCGGCGTCTTCCCGATCCGCGACGTGGTGCACGTGCCGGCCCTGCAGGAAGACGGGAAGACCTATTCGGTTCAGGGGATGAACTTCATGTTCCGTGAAATGACCATGAACTGAATCACTCCGGGAGGGGGCGGCATTTCGAAATGTCGCCCCTGATCTTCAACCGTATCCTGAACATCTGCGAGAACGAACCCGCGTGAATCTCTGGCGCTACTTCCTGGGCCGTCTCCTCGGGTCGTTGCTCGTCCTGATCGGGGTCTCGATTCTGGTCTTCGGTATTGCGCGCCTGATCCCGGGCGACCCGGCCCGGATCGCGTTGGGGCCGATGGCTTCGGCCGAGCAGGTCGAGTTGATGCGCGAGCGTTTGCGGCTGAACGAGCCCGTCGTCGTGCAGTATGGCGAGTTCGTGAAGGATCTGTTCCGGGGCGACCTCGGCATCTCGCTCTACACCAAGCGCCCGGTGACCAACGACATCCTGTCAACGCTGCCTGCGACCTTCGAGCTTGTCCTCGCCGCCGCGCTGATCATGACGCTCATCGGTGTGCCGCTCGGAATTGTCGCAGCGCGCTATCGGAACTCGGGCGTGGATCGCGCCGCCAATCTCGCAGCGCTCCTGGGTGTCGTGACACCGTCGTTCGTTTGGGCCATTTTCCTGATGCTCGTCTTTGCCTTCGCGCTCGACATATTTCCCATTGCCGGGCGGGTGTCGCGCGGGGCGGAGCTGCCGCCGATGGTCACCGGTCTCCTGATTTTCGATTCCGCGATCGCCGGCATGTGGTCGACTTTCTTCGACGCGGTACGCCACATCGTCCTGCCTGCCATCGCGCTGGCGATGGGCGGGCTCGGCACCGCGGCGCGCCTGACCCGCGCGAACATGTCCGAGGTCTACGACCGCCAGTATATCCAGTTGGCGCGAGCGTTCTCGTACACGGAGCGGGAGATCTCCTACAAATACGCATTGCGTCCGGCCATGGTGCCGACCCTGACAATCCTCGGACTGGACTTCGCGATCATGCTTGGAAATGCCTTTCTCGTGGAGATGGTGTTCGCCTGGCCGGGAATGGCGCGCTATGGCGTCGAGGTCATCATCCGAAAGGACCTGAACGGAATTGTCGGCACGGTCCTCGTGATCTCTGCCTTCTTCCTCATCATCAACATGATCATCGACATCGTCGTCGCCTATATGAACCCACGGATCCGGTACCAGGATCAATGATGGCGGGTATCCTCAACTCGCGGGCGTGGTACCGCTACAGATCGGAGCCGCTGGCGGTGTTCGGTCTCGGGTTGCTGTCCGCGATCGTGTTCCTGGCGGTCCTGGCGCCAGTCGTGACGCCTTATCCGGACCATGCCGGACGGTTTGTGGATTTCAGCAATACCAGCCAACCACCGAACTCGCAGCATTGGTTCGGGACCGACCTGGTCGGGCGCGACGTGCTCACCCGGGTGATCTTCGGCTACCGCATCTCGCTGGTGATCGGATTCGTCGTGCTCGGGCTCGCCGCGCCGCTGGGCGTCACGCTCGGGCTTGTCGCCGGCTACATGAGCGGCCGGACCGGCACGGTCATCATGCGAATCACTGATGTCTTCCTGGCGATCCCGGCGCTGGTTCTGGCGATGGCGGTGCTTGGCGTGCTCGATCGCACCCTGATCAACGGCTTGCTCGCACTCGCGGTCCTCTGGTGGCCCTGGTATACGCGGATGGTTTACAATCAGACCCGAGCCTTGCGACACGAGGAGTTCGTCGTTGCGGCGCAGGTCGTCGGGGCCTCGCATCTTCACATCCTGTTTCGCGAGATCCTGCCGAACCTGTTGCCGTCGGTGCTGACCAAGTTCACACTGGATCTCGGCTTCGTCATACTCGTGGCCTCGGCGCTTAGCTTCCTGGGGTTAGGGGTCGAGCCGCCCACACCGGATCTGGGGTCCATGGTCGCGGAAGGCGCGACCTATCAGCCGGACATGTGGTGGTTGCCGGTGTTTCCGGGGCTTGCAATCCTGTTGGTCGTTCTGGCGTTCAACCTGGTCGGCGACGGGTTGCGCAGCGTGTTCGGAGAGGGACGGTGAACTCGGATTCCATCCTCACGATCGAAGACCTGCACCTCCGCATTCGCCAGTTCGAGGGCGAGGCGCACATTCTCAATGGCGTCAGCTTGCACCTGCGCGCCGGTGAGCGCGTCGCGCTGGTGGGGGAATCCGGTTGCGGAAAAACCAGCACCGCCCTGATGGCGATGGGGCTGATGAACGGCGGCAACATTTCGGTCGACGGACGCGTGATGCTCGAAGGAGTCAATCTCCTCGCGCTTGGCGAGAGGGGATGGCGAAACATTCGCGGGCGCCAGATCAGCATGGTGTTCCAGGATCCGGTTGCAGCATTGAACCCGGTCTTCACAGTCGGCGATCAGCTGGTCACGGCGATCCAGCGGGGCGATCCGGGAACGTCACGGGCGGAAGCGCATGAACGGGCCGCAGAAGCGCTACGCCACGTGCATATCGTGGATTCCGAGCGGGTGCTCGCTTCTTACCCGTTCCAGCTCAGCGGCGGCCTCAACCAGCGAATTCTCATCACGATGGCACTGGTCAACCGGCCCAGGGTCGTCGTTGCAGACGAACCGGGCTCGGCCCTCGACGTGACGGTCCAGGAACAGACATTGCGCCTGATGAAGGCGCTCACGGACGAAGTCGGCGCCGCGGTGCTGCTGATCACCCACAACCTGGGCGTTGTGCGCAAATTCGCCCAGCGGGTCTATGTCATGTATTCCGGCACGATCGTCGAAGAGGCCGAGACGGCGCAACTGTTCAAGGCGCCGAGGCACCCGTACACCAAGGCGCTTCTGGCCGCCGTGCCTCGGCTGACAGGCGAGGGTCTGCCGCAGCCGATCCCCGGGGAGGTGCCCGACTACACCAACCCGCCGGTCGGATGCCGCTTTCAGCCGCGCTGCCCCCATGCGCGAGCCGCCTGCGTCAATCCGCCGTTCGCCGAGCCGGCACCCGGGCACCGGGTAAGATGTGTTCTTGGTTCCTGATGGCTGAACCTGTCGTGCTCCCTGAGGAAGATCCGGTCTTGATCCGCATCGAGGATCTGCGGCGGGATTTCACTGTCGGCAGCCGTACGGTTTCGGCGCTCGCCGGCGTGAGCCTTGACATTCGCCGCGGGCAGACTGTCGCGGTGGTCGGGGAATCCGGGTCGGGCAAGACCACGCTGGGCAACCAGATCCTCGGTATCGACCGGCCGACATCGGGGCGGATCCTGTTCGAAGGGCGCGAAATCACCGCGGCCCGCGGCACCGACATGCGGCGGCGGATCCAGGTTGTGCAGCAGAGCCCCTACACGACGCTGAATCCCAAGCGGAGCCTGCGCCAGATCCTCGAACTGCCGATCGCGATCCACAGCGACCGTTCGCGGCGTCAGCGCCGCGAACGCGTGGCCGAGCTGCTGGAGGTCGTGGGCGTTCCGGCCGACTTCATGGAGCGGCATTCCTATGCGCTCTCCGGGGGCCAGCGTCAGCGCGTGGCCCTGGCGCGGGCCCTTGCGTCGGAGCCCGACGTGATCGTGCTCGACGAGCCGACCTCGTCGCTCGACGTGTCGGTCCAGGCCCGAATCCTGCAACTTCTTGTCGAGCTGCAGGCGCAGTACCGGCTGACCTATCTGTTCATCACCCATGATCTAAGCGTGGTGCGCAACATCGCGGACGAGGTCGTCGTGCTCTACCGCGGCTATGTGGTCGAGCGCGGCGCAACGGCGGAACTGTTCGCGAGTCCGCAGCACCGCTACAACACGATGCTCCTGTCTTCCATTCCGGTTGTGTCCGAGCCGGAGGAGACGCTGAAACCGTCCTGGGACTGGGATAGCGCGGTGCTGGGTGCCGAGCCCCCGGTCGGCGAGGCTTGTCCCTTTCTGCCGCGATGCCCGCATGCCGTAGCGCTCTGCGAGCAGGGGGTGCCGCCGCTCGTCACCGCAACGCCGACACACAGTCATGCCTGCCGCAACCCAAGGGGCTCGGGAACCGCAGACCATGATTGACGAGAACTACTTTACCTACGAGATCCTGAAGGACGCGCTGGTTGCCGTCGGGGATGAGATGTTCGCCGCCATGAAGCGGACCAGCATGAGCCCGATCGTCTACGAGATCCTGGATTTCGCGGTCGGCGTCACCGATGCGCGCGGCAACCTGGTCGCCCAGGGCAACGGCGTGGTCCTGTTCATGGCGACGCTGGATTCGGCCGTGCGCGCGGTTCTTGACAAGCACGGGCCGGACGGCATCCACGAGGGCGACATCTTCATCACCAACGATCCCTATGGCGGCGGCGGCACGCATGTCTCGGACGTGACCCTGGTTCTGCCGGTCTTCTTCGAAGGGACGTTGATCGCTTTTGTCGCGAACAAGGCGCACTGGACAGAGGTCGGCGGCATGGCGCCCGGCGGCAACCTGACCGACTCGACCGAAGTTTACCAGGAAGGGCTGATGTTCCCGACGGTGAAGCTGTTCGACCGGGGCACGATCAACCAGCCGTTGGTCGACATGATCGAGGCCAACGTTCGCATTCCGGACATGACACTCGGCGACATGTGGGCCAGCGTCGCCGCGAACCGCGTCGGCGAACGCCGAATCATCGAATTGGTGACGCGCTACGGCCGTGACACCGTGACCGGCGCGATGTCCCGGATCCTCGACTACGGCGAGCGCATGGTGCGCACCGAGTTGGAGAGCATGCCCAAGGGCGAGTTCTCGGCGGAGGCGATGCTCGACGGTGACGGCCTTGGCAACGGCCCGTTCCGCGCCCAGGTCAAGGTGACAATCTCCGAAGATCGGTTCCTGATCGATTTCAGCGGCACCGATCCGCAAGCGCCGGGCTCGATCAACACGACGCGATCGGGCATGAACTCCTTCGCGCGCGCGGCCTATGTGGCCTGCACCGCTCCGCATGTTCCGGTCAACGGAGGAATGTTCCGTCCGCTGGAGGTGATCTGCCCCGACGGAACCCTGTTTACCGCGATTCGTCCGGCCCCGACTTCGGTCTATTGGGAATCGGGGAACTTCGTCATCGACCTGGTGTGGAAGGCGATGGCGCCCCACGTGCCTGAACGCCTGCCTGCAGGCGGATACCTCACGGTCGGGTCGACCAACATTTGGGGCACCCATCCGGACACGGGAGATTTCTATCTCCTCGTCGAACCCCTTGCCGGCGGCTGGGGTGCGGGGCACGACCGCGATGGCGACAACGGCCAGTTCTGCCAGGCAAACGGGGAGACCTACAACATCCCGATCGAGGTTGCCGAAACCCGGTATGGCGTGCGGGTCGAACGCTATACCTTCAACCCGGAGGATGGCGGTGCAGGGCAGTTTCGCGGCGGCAAGGGGCTCGTCGTCGAGTACCGCTGCCTGTCGCAGGCCTGGCTCACGTCGATCCTCGGCCGGCACGATTATCCGCCCTGGGGCATGGCTGGCGGCAGTGACGGCTCACCGAACCGGATCATGATCCTGCGCAATGACGGGACCGTCGAGGAACATGGGAAGACGGCGCGGATGCCCATCGCCGAAGGCGAGGTCATTCGCATGGTTACCGGCAATGGCGGCGGCTATGGCGATCCGCGGGCGCGGCCCCGTGCGGCCGTCGCTGCCGACCTGCGCGATGAACTGGTCTCGCCGGCTCATGCCGAGAGCATCTACGGGTATACGCCCGAGGCGGAGTGAAAGCGCCGCGGAGGCCACTTCCACCAAGTCGCGGAACGATGGGTCAGGTCGCGCTCAGTCTGGTGCTGTGGATCATGCCCGCCTTCATGATCAGCGACAGGTGTGCACCCTGGTCCTGCAGCAGCACCAGGTCCTCGAGCGGGTTGCCATCGACGACGAGCAGATCGGCCAGGTATCCGGGCGCCACGAGGCCGAGTTCGTGCTCACGCATCAGCAGGCGCGCATTGGTCGCGGTCGCAGAGGTGATGATCTCGTGCGCCGACAGGACCTCCCGGCGGATGCTGAACTCCCGCGACTGGTCCACTTGCAGCGCACCGAGCAGATCGGTTCCGAAGCCGAGTGGAACGCCGGCGCGCTTGGCAATCTCGATGGAGCGCAGGCCGGCTTCGAGCACGATGCGGAGTTTGCTCATGCTGGAGGCCGGTACGTTCAGCTCGGCGCCCCTCCGGTGCATCGCTTCATAGGCGACCAGGGTCGGCACCATGAAGGCCCCGGAGTCTGCCGCCAGCCTTGCCGTCGGCTCGTCGATCAGGTTGCCGTGCTCGATTGAACGAACGCCGGCTTCGACGGCGTGGCGAATGGCCTCTGCAGTATAGGCATGGGCCAGCACGTAAGTCTTCCAGGCCGTGGCCTCGGCGACGATCGCCCGGACCTCTTCGGGCGTGTACTGGAGCGATTCGAGCGGATCGTTGGGGGACGACACGCCACCGGAGACCATGACCTTGATCTGATCGGCGCCCTGGCGGAGCTGCTCTCGGGCAGCCTTCTGCACGCCCTCGACGCCATCGGCGATGCACATGGTCAAGCCGAGCGCGCTGCTGCAACCGCAGGGCTCGAAGGCATCCGTTCGGCGCCGCATGTCGCCGTGGCCGCCGGTCTGGCTTAGCGCGCGGCCGGAAATGAACAGGCGCGGGCCCGGCACCAGGTTGCGCTCCACGGCCTCGCGCATTCCCCAATCCGCGCCGCCCGCGTCGCGCAACGTCGTGAACCCTCGGTTCAGCATTTCGCGCAGCGCCACGGTGGCGCGGGCCGAGATCAGCGAGATCGGAATACCCGCGAGGCGCGTCAAGTCGACTTCTGTCAGGTAGATATGTGCGTGGGCGTCGATGAGTCCCGGCATCACGACGCGTCCGTTCAGGTCGAAAACGGTGGCGTTCCCTGCGCTGATCGGGGTGTCCGCGACTTCCCGGATGCGATCGCCCTCGACAAGGACGTGACACCCCTGGCGCGGTTCACTTTCCCGGGCGTCGACAATCGTTGCGTTGTCCAGAAGGATGAGGTCGGACATGCGACGTCCTCTTGAACTGGCGCGCCTCAAATGCGCTGGCCTCGGCTCACGCATCCTGCCGGCTGCCCCAATGACCCGACGAGTGCCACAGATATGGCAGCACTGGCCGGGCTTGGCAACTCGGCAAGAGACGGGGCGTGTTCATGCGCCGCGAGGTGCCCGGGGCAACCGGAGCATGTGCTGCGAACGCAGGAACCGGGATTTCGTCGCCTGGGCATGAGGCGTCAGACGGTCGGAACGGGGCGCGGGATTGCAAAAAGACGCGACGCGCTTCGGCAAGGATATCACGGCACCGCCCCGGTCACAGCCGACATCGCCAATATTTCGGGACCCTACACCACCTCTGCCGGGAGACGATCCACCGCAGCGCCCTTCGTGACCAAACAACTCCGGCGGCAAGGACACCATCGTGCTCGCCGCGCGAAGGCGCCATCCGTGATGTCCTTCTAATGCCCCTTCGTGCGGTTTTCCGCAAACCGAACGTCGAACGACAGGAACCGGTCGAAGAGGGCAGTCTTGCGCCACCGGACATCGGACGAAACCTCCGGCCCCCGATATTCCATCAACCCGAACCAGCGGAGCGGATCGAGAATGTGCCGCGCGAACATCGTGGCTGCCGGATCCCAGTGCGCCGCCGTCGGCATCGTATGGTCCGGGACCGTGCACAACGCCGTCAGGGTGGCCACATTCTGCCAATCCGCCCCTACGGCGGAAATCGACCAGAGAACCGCGCCGATATCGCCCTGCGGCCACCAGCCCGGCAGGTTCCGGGGCCGGCCGCTGACGAACGCCGAGAGATCCCTGTGCCAGAATGCCTGGCGGAACAGAAGCGCCTGGAGTGCCCCCCGGCTTCCGGGCTCCAGCATCCTGCGCCCCAGCGGCGTCAACTCGAACCAGAGCCCGCCCGGCTTGATCAGCCCCGCCATGTTCGTCACCGACCGCAGCAGGTGCAGTTCCCCCACCAGTTGCTCGTAATACGACTTTCCGGCCCGGAAATGTTCGGTCGCCTCCATCCCCGGCCAGGACATCAGGGCCCGCATTCTCGCGACACTGGCCTTGTTGAGCCTGCCGTCATCCGTCATCCAGACCGCATTCTCGCCGCCGATTTCCCCGAGCAGGATCAGGGCATTGCGCACGAACGCGGAGCTGGCGAGTTCCGCCTCCGTCAGATCTGTCGCAAGCCGCAGGGCGCGGTTATCCTCTGACGGCTCTTCCCCCAGCGCCAGCATGCTTTCCCGATCCAGCAGCTCCCGAACCGGATCCAGGCCGCCCGGCCAGGCAGACACATCCAGCGCCTGTATGCTCGCCCCGTGGCCGCGCCCCCGAATGTCCCCGTCATCCTCACGATCCCCGGGGCCCGGTTCCTGGCCGCGCTTCACCCTGTCCCTCAATGCCTTGGCCGCCCTGAACGCCGGCGCCTTCGAGGCCGGTATCGCGACTGCCTCCCCGGTTCCCGGATTCCTTCCGGTACGCGCCTCCCGGCTCAGTGTCGCGAAGGTGCCAAAGCCGGCGATCCGAACCGCCTCTTGCCTGGACAGGGATTCGCCGATCGCCTCGAACACGGTGTCGACCGCCACTTCGGCCTCGGCCTTGCGCAGCCGCAGCCTGGCCGCCCAATGGCATTTCTTTAACGATTCGGCGTCATTTCCTTTAGATTGCATGGCTGTTCCGGGGCCACCTTGCCCCTCTCCGGTCCGGATCAGTCCGTGATCACGCGGTCTTCTGTCGCTTCCGGCTCCACTTTCCGACGGGTTTTCGTGAGCGGCGCGGGAATGACCGTCCGGGCCGCAACCGTGCCCTCACTGCGAGGATGGAGTCCGCCATGCGCCCGACGGTGTCGGCCAGGGCTGCCGTGTGCGCCAGGATCATCTCCTCGAGGTTGACGGCGAGCATGGCCAGTGCGTTGGAGAAGTTCGTCTTCATTTTCGGCCTGTCGCTTTCGTGCATGTCGTCGAGCAGGCTGTCGCCCCGGTTGGAGAACAGGCGTGCCATGGCGATGAGGTTGAAATGGGCGTAGAGTTCCTGACGGACGCCGCGTTCGGTCTTGCCGTGGAATTCGTCCACCTCGATGACATGTTTGGATGTCTTGTACAGCTCCTCGATCGACCAGCGACCATGGTAGAGGTCGGAAAGGTCGGCGATACTGTAGCGCTCCGTGTCGGTGAGGGTTGTGGCGAGCACGTATCGTTCGCCTTTGATGTCGTAGCGGACCAGGCGCAGGACGACCGGGGAGGCCGGGGTTGCGAAGCCTGCGGCCCGCAGCTTCCGCAGGGCGTCCTTTCCCGGTGTGATCCTGATGCGGGCATCGTCGCGGTCTCCGTCGCGGAAGGCGTCGAAGGCGGTGACGGTGTTTCGCGGGATGCGGAACACCGGATGCAGGCCGCGTGCGGTCATGGCGTGGAGCATGACGAAGGAGAAGTATCCCCGGTCGAGGACCACGACATCGCCGGGTGAGAGGGCGCCGAGATGGGTGAGCGCGGCGGTGCGCTCGTTGGTATCGGGAGAGAGGATGAAGTCGACCGGCATGCGGTTGTCGAGCTTGTAGAGGCAGGACAGCAGCCCCTGGGGGTACCATGCATCGGGATTGGGGGTCTGGTATCCGGCTTCGACGAGCGGGCGCGGCAGGTTGAGCTTGGAGCCGTCGACGGCGAAGGTGCGGTGTTGGTTCCAGGGTTGGTTGTCTGTGTCGTGTGAGAGGATCTCGCGGTGCAGGTCCCGGAACAGGTCCTCGTGCACGCGGGCGCGGGCCTTGCAGATCGAGGAGGCGGCGACCGGTTTCGGCTGCGGCAGCGCGATGCCGGAGCGTCGGCACTGGTCCCACAGTTCCGCTGTCACGGTGGCGTAGCCCTTCTGTCCGCGCGCCAGCACCAGGCGGAACACGAACAGCATGACGATCAGGCTGTTCAGCACCCGTCGCCTCTGCATCCATTCCCGGTCGTGGCGGGCGGCGATGTCGGTGGCCGCGTCGACGATCCGGGACCACATCGCGATGAAGAGGTCGTCGGCCGCAGAGGCGGGAGGCCTGCTGCGGCGCTTCGGCTGTGAGCGGGGCGTGTTCTCTCCCTTCAGGATCTCGCGGAACTCCGGATCCAGCACCCTGACCAGGACCTGCTTGGCCGGCTTGGCGCCGCGTCCGCTGCGCTTCCCGGCCGTCATGCCGATCTGCTGCCAGTTGGCGGCCCTGTAGCAGGCGCCGTCGAAACGGGTCGGATCGATGAAGGTCTCGACGACCACCGGACGGCAGGAGTGCCGCTCCTGCCAGCAGTCGGGCAATCGGCGCAACGCCATCGACAACACTTTCGACGCCAGATTTTCGACGCGAACCCATGGCAACACGAGGAATCGACTGTTCGAGAGCGCAAGGTGCAACCGGCGCTCACGCTCGGTCTCGCTCCACCCGATCCACGCGTCCCGGGCCGGCAGCATCCGTGCCGCCGCCTCGAACAGCAGAACCGCGAGACACCGTCCGTGGCCGTCACGGACGAACCAGCGGATGTGCGGGCCAAAGGGCCGCGGACATCCGAGGTAGTGGTAACGGTCCACGAACGCGTTCCAGAGAGCGACATCCTCCGGCGATGTCGCCTCCTCAAGCACCAGCGGCTCCAGGGCACCAAGACCACAGGCAATCTCCGGTTGCGGGTCGGATGCCCGCACATGGACGATCGGCTTGCGCGTCTTCGCCACCGGGTTGCGCGACGCAGGCAGGCTCAGGATCCCGCACTCCTCCAGGTGCTCGAGAAGCCGCAGGCCGGCAGAAATCCGGTAGTCGCCTTTCGGCGTGGTCCAGTTCAGGTGCTCGCAGATGGTCATGGACAGTTCGTTGCGGCTGTCGTTCGGGAACAGTTCAACCGTTTCCTGGATGTCGGCGATCTGGCGCCGTGTGAAGCGCCGGCCCAGAAAGGTGGTGGACTTGAGGGCAGTGATTCGCGGGTCCATGGCTGCAAGCTCCCGACAGGGCGGTCCAATCCAGACATAACATGCCATGGAAGGGAAATCGTGTCAACCCACAAAACACGAAATCGCCAGGAACAACAAAACCAACCTTGAATCAGGGTGGTGCGTCACCACGCACGACAGAACAAAAATGCCGAATGTCTAAGAAAATGCCATTGCCTGGCCGCCACCCGGCCGCTGATGTCCGCCTTGTTCATTCCTCGCTCCCTGAAACGTCGATAGCGGTCCGCGGACGCCTAGTCTTCCGACCGCCTGCCACCGACCTCGGACCGGACGCTTTCCGGCAAGACCCGCACGAGACAGACACATATCGCGTAACGCCCTCGATTCCCATCCCGGGTGTTGGCGGATGGATCAATGCGCGGGCAATCAGAACGTTTTGATTTCCCGCGTCATCAGAACCATGTTTCATAAGAACGTGTCGGAACTGGCTGGCATGGTTCCATGCCCTGATCAGGTTCCGACAAGGATCATGCCTTGAAATTCGCGAGCATGGTCGGGAGCTCGTCCTGCGCGCCTGTTGAAAAGTGCTGAATGCGGCGAATTACGGGGTCATCTGTCCTATGATCACCTCTCGCCACGATGTCCGAAATCTCTTGGCTTGAACGCACTGCTCACCCTCAGGCATGCGTAATTCCGGACCCTTCCGCGGCTTGCTCCATGCCAGCGCAGTCTACCTCGTGCACGCCAATGACGAGGTTGAATCCTCGCGATGATCGAGACGTACTGGGGCTGGAAAACTCGAAATCTCCCTTTCGGTCTCAGGGCCGGGTGCTGTTTCATGTTGGTCTGCCCGGCCTGCCGCCGGCAAAAGGCTGCAATCCACCATTCGGTGGTTTTCGTCTGCCCGCGGCGAAGGGCGACAGGCGTAACAGGATTGGGGTCATGGTAGGCAATTGTCGTTGAATGCGCTGCTCAAACTGCGGATTCAACGAGGCGGCGATCTCGTCATTATTCTGCTTCTTGCGACTCGTGTCTCAAAAAGATTGGGTTGGTCAAGGCACAAAGCCGCCGGTTGGAATCCCTGATCTCGACGACCAGGAAATTGGTCCAGGCAAAATCGGCTCGATTGAACTCGAGTTTCGCGTCCGCTTTCAGGCCGACCTCGTGAGCCAGTCTTGCACCACCATTGCCGGGCGAAGCGGTTAGTAGCCGAAGGGTCGATCCAGGCGGTGCATGCCTGACGTGAATGGTGACCGAGGTTATGGGGTCTGGAACAGACTGACCCATTCCGAATCTATCGCCGGTTTCGGTGTGCGCCTCGATGCCGAGTTCTGGCCCTGAAGACAGGTAGGATCGTCCCTTCTTTATGGCTGCGAGGATCTCTCGTTGCGTGAGAGCTTGTGCAAAGACAATGTTGTAGCCTGCCTGGTCTCGACCATTCGGTCCATGGGTGTCCGAACCGCTGGTTGCAAACAACTTGTAGCCGCGCCCCAGCCAGCCATAGTAGAGTTGAAGCGCGTGTTCATTATGGGGGATCCTCCAAGCTCCGTTCCACACTTCGACATGGGTCGCCGGTCCAGGATACACGTCCGGGTATTGCCAGGTGCAACCGGTGCACCATGGATGACCGCGCGACATCGGATGCGCTATGACGAAGAGCATGCCTTCGGCCTGGATTTCCGCAACACGGGCGGCCATCGTCTCGCCGTCCTTGATCCGCCAATCAACATGTCGGTCCGTCCCGAGTGCCAAGCCATGACCGAAGAACGTCGTCAACTCCACTCCGGCGAAGACAGGTGTCCTTCCCTGGTTCGATGGCGGCAGGTCCCCTAGACCGGAAATCGTGTTGTGATCGGTCAGGAATGCGAAATCCAGACCGCGCCGTCGTGCGTCCTTTTCAAATTCCTCAACGCTCCAACCAGCGTCGGAGTGGAGGGAATGGCCGTGCAGGTCGCCGCGAAACCAACCGGGGGCGGGTCTGTTGCTGGCTCCAACGCTTGCGATGGCCGGGTCAGGCGGGTCAGACGGGTCAGACGGGTCAGGCGCGTCCTCGCCCCACTCCACCGTGATCCTGTATCGGATGAGACCAGGCGCCAGAATTCGATGCGTGTCGATCTCGACGATCCAGCGTCCAGCTTCGATTCGCCCCGGCAGGTAGCCAGGTGATGCGTGGTCTGCGGAAATAACCACGGATTGATCAGAATTGTTGTGACGAGTCCCGCGCGCGCCCGCCGGATCATAGACAGAGATGCTGAGCTGGTGCGGGATTCCACCCGCAGGGGGTGACGTGGAGTCGTATTCGAAGTGAACGCGCAGTGCGCCGACACCTTCGGGTACATCAAACTCATGCGGCAGATGCCGGGCAAAATCATCGAGGGTGAGCACGCCTTCGAATGTGCAGCCATTTTCCCTGTCCATTTGCGTCATGTGAATCACGAGTCCCAATTGCCGAAATAGATCGGGTTTGACAGCGCTCGGCGAAGCGGCGTCTGCTCGATTGCCGAAGCGTCCACGCCCCTCGGCAGCCCATTGGTCGAGAACGCGGCGAATGCATCATCGAGTAACCGCCTGCGGC
This sequence comes from Paracoccaceae bacterium, assembly GCA_963664045.2. GTDB lineage: Bacteria > Pseudomonadota > Alphaproteobacteria > Rhodobacterales > Rhodobacteraceae > JAPPHA01. The sequence continues at coordinate 345,420 of CAXXGT010000017.1, forward strand.
TAGCGCGCGCCTGGATCTCGCCGCGCACGAAGTTCGCTTCTTGCGGGACAGGAAGCTCGGACACGAACTCCGCGCTATCAATGGTTTGACGCGCAAATTCGCCTTTGTCGCTGACGAGAACAAATTCGTCGCCTGGCGCTCCGGAAATCGAAGTGCAAATGCTCCGGGCAGAGCCACTCGGCAAAACGCCGCCCATACCCGATCCATTGGCTTCAAGAACGATCGAAGGACCATCCGGAGATTCGGTAACGTACGCCTGTCCAGATTTCAACGCACGTATCACCCCGTCTTGGCTCAGTTCCTCACAACAAAGTACGGTTGTCGGCGTTCCCAGACGAAAGGGAACCGTATGGTCGATAGTGGCGGGCTGGTGGTAGTCGCTGCCGCCAATCGCAGTTATGCGCCGTCCCTTCCCGAGGAGTCGGTCGTAGCGCGCCAGTGAAACGTCGTTGGCAGCCAACCAGTGGCGTTGCCATACTTCAATGCAATCTATCCGCGGTCGTGGATGCCGCCACGGGATCGGCGGCTTGTCATGGTTGATGGATAGAAGCCCTCCCGCGGCAGCGACCTGCTGGGCCAGGATTGCCGGATCTCTGGAGAGTTCCACGCGAAAGTCGACCCAGCGCGAAATTCCCAGCGCGTTCGCGTGTCCGCCCAATGTCGTGACTTCCATGCCCGGCAGGAAAAGCAATTCCTCGCTTGATACGGATCGAAAGTAGTTTGACCACGCCGTCATGTTGTTATGGTCGGTAATGAACAGGAAATCGAGGCCGGCGATCCTTGCCTCCTCGTGCAGCACTTCTGGCGCGCCCCTGGCGTCGGAATGGAACGTATGTGCGTGGCAATCGCCGCGGTACCAGCCGGGACCGCGGTGCCGGGGAACGGTGGTTTCCGGATTGTCGGTTTCATCGACCGGCGCATTTGAGACACGCGCCGCTAGCCTGATCGGCAAACCGCTTTCCGGTATTGATACCAGCCCCAAAAGGATCATCCAGCGTCCTGGCAGCATCTCTCCGGCAACATATCCGGGCGTCGCATCGCCCGGACCCAGGAAAAAACTGTCGCGGGCACCGCCGCTCCACCCCCGAAAACCTTCCTGCGTGGGAAAGGCGCCGGCCCGCGGATCGAACAATCCTATATCGACCAGGCTGTCCGGGTCCTTGTCATAAGTCAATTCGACGTCCATCCGTGTCACGCCGCAGGGAATATCGACCGGGACATAAAGGTAGTGACTTTCCCCGGATACCGGAGGGCGCACGACCATGCCCAGGGTCGAAGGGCGGCTATGAGTTGGGCGCAGGATTCCCGGGGAAGTTCTCATTGCGTAATCCCTTCAAGGCAAGGGCTTCGGTGTGATGGCAGGCCACCCAATGCCCTCCCAGGTTGCGCATTTCAGGTATTTCCTGCGTGCAAGCGTCAGTCGCGTAAGCGCAGCGTTCGGCAAAGACGCAGCCCCGAGGAAGATTCGAGGGATCCGGCGGATCGCCGCGCAGACGCTGGTGACTGTCCTGATGGGCTCGCCCCGGCGTCAGCACTGCGCTCAAGAGTGCCTCGGAGTAGGGGTGGCAAGGATGGTCCAGAATTTCATCCGTCTCTGCCAGTTCGACTATTCGGCCGGCATACATGACGGCGACTCTGTGAGCGAGGCTCGCCACCACGTTCAGGTCATGCGAGATGAAGAGGTAGCTCAACCCGAGACTGGACTGAAGGTCGCGCAACAGGTTCAGCACCTGCGCCTGTACCGACACGTCAAGCGCGGAAACCGGCTCATCCGCAATGATGATCTTCGGGTCGGGGGCAAGTGCCCGCGCCACACCTATCCGCTGACGCTGCCCTCCTGAAAACGCATGGGGATAACGGCCTGACATTTCGGGGTCCAGCCCCACCAGGCGGAAGAGTTCGTGAACCCTCCTCACCAGGTCAGGTTCGGGAGGTGATCCTCCCGGGCGTTGCAGTAACGGCTCGGCTACAATGTCGAATGCAGTCATGCGCGGGTTCAACGAGGAGAACGGATCCTGAAACACCATCCTCATCGATTGCCAAACGTCGCGCCACTCAGCAACAGAAAGGTGGGTGATGTCCCTGCCTCGCCCATCAATCCCGAACATCACGTGGCCGTGCGTCACCCTATGGAGTCCGACAATGGTTTGCCCCAGCGTGGTTTTTCCGGAACCGGACTCGCCGACGAGCGCCAGGGTTTCGCCCTGCCGCAGCTCCAGGGAGACGTCCTGCACAGCCTTGATTTCGCGCACCCGCTGCCCGAACAGGCCCTCCCGCTTCTCGAATGTCTTGCTGACGCAACGCAGGTCCAGGATCCTGTCGCCGAATTGCCGTGGTTTTCCCTCGGTGGCCGTATCCGGCTGTGCCGATTGCGACGACAGGTCGAACATTGACGCGGCGTCTCCGAAGGCATGGCAGCGAACATGAACATCGCCGGAACGCACAAGCTCAGGGCGTTGCAGTTCACAGAGACCGGGCATGGCGAATGCACAGCGTGGCGCAAAGGCACACCCCGCCGGACGCTCTTCCAGGGTGGGCACTGTTCCCGGGATCGTCGCCTGTCGGTGTTGGCCGCGCCCCGGCAGTGACGCCAGGAGCGCCCGAGTATAGGGATGCTTCGGTGTCGTCAGCACGTCGGCTTTGGACCCCTGCTCCACGACCTCGCCCAGGTACATCACGACGACCTCATCGGCCATGCGGGACACAACCCCCAGATCATGGGTTATGAACAGGATCGACATGCCCTGGCTAAGTTGCAGTTCCTGCAGAAGATCGAGGATCACGGCCTGGGTCGTGACATCAAGCGCGGTCGTCGGTTCGTCGGCGATCAGGAGCGATGGGTGCGGACCCAGAGCCATTGCGATCATCACGCGCTGCTGCTGCCCGCCCGACAGCTCGAAAGTGTACGCATCGAGGCGCTGCGCCGGATTCGGCATGCCGACGGCGTGCAACAGATCGAGTGCGCGCGCGCGCGCCTGCTTTTTCGTCACATCCTGGTGCCGGCGGACCGCTTCCATTATCTGGTTGCCGACTGTGTAGAAGCTCGACAAGGCGGTGAGTGGTTCCTGGTAGATCAACCCGATGCGTCCGCCCCGAATGTTGCGCAGAACCGGATCTTTCTCGGACGATCCGGCAAGATCTACGCCCTCGAACCGGACTTGTCCGCTGTCGATGGTCGCGTTTGAGTCGAGAATGCGGAGAATGCTACGCGCCGTCAAAGACTTACCGCAACCGGACTCTCCGACGATCGCGACCGTTTTGGCATGTGGCACATCGAATTTCACATCCCGAAGCGCTATGCTTCGGCGACGCCCGTCCCTGAATGAGACCGTCAGCCCCTGCAGCGAAAGGAGAGCGTCAGTTCGCATAAGGGTCTGCCGCATCTCGAAGCCCGTCGCCAAGGAAATTGAGCGACAGGACAGCCACGACGACCGCCGCACCCGGCAGGAACAGCCACGGTGCGGTGGCAATTGATCTCAGGTTTTGGGCCTCTTGCAGCAGCACACCCCAACTGACAACCGGCGGCCGAAGTCCAATTCCCAGGAAACTGAGCGAGGTTTCCGCTATGATCATCCCCGGTATCGCCAGCGTAACCACGGCAATGATATGCGACAGGAAATTGGGCACCATGTGCCGCCCGATGATCCGTACCGGCCGGTTGCCGTCGAGGCGTGCTGCCCTGATGAAATTCTCCTCCTTCAGCGACATGAACCGCCCGCGCACCACCCGCGCAAGCCCGGTCCAGCCGATGATCGACAAGATCGCCGTGATGAAAAAATAAGTCCTGATCGGTGGCGTCGTGGGCGGAATGGCAGCGGCAAGTCCGATCCAGAGCGGGATGGATGGCAGGGATTGCAGGAACTCGATCAACCGCTGGATCGCCAGATCGACGATGCCGCCGAAATAGCCCGAGGCGCCGCCGATCGCAATCCCGAGAACGAGGCTGATGCCGACACCAACCAATCCAATCGTCATCGAGACACGCGTCGCGTAGATCGTGCGGCTGAGCACATCGCGGCCCAGCCGGTCCGCGCCAAGGAAATACACCCGTTCGCCGCGATCCTTCGGGCCGATGAAATGAAGATTTGCCGGGACGAGTCCCCAGAACTTGTAGCTGTCGCCGCGCACGAAGAAACCGAGCTCGATTACCCTGTCAGGGTCCATCTCGAAAACCCGCTGGCCCGTGTTGTAATCCGTCGTCGAGCGCAGGCTGTAAACATGCGGCTGAAAACGCCGGCCGTCCGGGCCTTCCAGAATCCAGTGAATGCCCTGGGGAGGCGCATAAACGTCCCTGGCCTGGTACGTGCCCGGGGTGTGCGGTGCGAGGAATTCCACGAAGGCAGCCACCAGGTAAATCAGAAGCGTCATGACGGCGCCGAAGATTCCCAGGCGGTGGCGCAAGAAACGGCGCATCACGAGCTGGGAGTGACTCAGATGTGCGGCGTACGTCATCACATCATCTCCTGGCTTGCCGCCTGGCGCCGGATCTTCGGATCGAGCAGCATCAGGAGAAGGTCCGAAAAAAGCGTTCCAAGCACGGCCAGGAAGCTCAGGAACATGATCAACGTCGAGGCCAGGTAGAGGTCTTCCTCCTTCAATGCCTCGAGAAGTAAGGGGCCCGTTGTCTGAAGGCCAAGCACGACGGCCACGATGGTCTCGCCAGAGACGATCTTGACGAACAGATCGTTCAGTTCCGACACGAACGGGTTCAGCGAATGGCGCACTGGATACTTGATCAACAGGTACGTCTCGCCCAGGCCCTTGGCGCGGGCAGTCAGTACATACGGGCGATGCAGCTCGTCGAGCAGGTTGGCGCGGATCTTGCGGATGACTTCGGCGGTTCCGGCGGTGCCCAGCACGATCACCGGGATCCAGAGATGCGAAACCAGGTCCGCGAACCTTTCCAGGGTCCATGGCGCGTTCACGAATTCCGGTGAGAACAGGCCGCCAACGCTCTGCCCGAAATAGCGGAACGAAATGTAGAGCAGCACCAGCGCCAGCAGGAAATTCGGAATGGCCAGGCCGATGAAGCCCATGAACGTAAAGACGTAGTCACCCAGCGAGTACTTCTGCACTGCCGAATAGATGCCGACCGGGATTGCCACGACCCAAATGAAAAGCAGCGTAACGACCGACAGAAGAGCTGTCAGTCCGAGGCGCTGTCCGATCAGTTCAGAGACGGGCAGGTCCCAGCCAAACGAGTAGCCGAAGTCCCCGCGAAGCAAGATATTCCGGACCCACACAAAATATTGCTCTACGGCGCTTCGGTCCAATCCGTAGTTGCGGCGCAGGTCTTCGATTTCGTGAGGCTCCAGATTCTCGCCATACTGGTTCGCTTCCTGCACCAGCCGGTCGACGAAATCTCCCGGCGGCAGGACAATGATAAAGAATGAAATGACGGAAATCGCAATTACGGTAAGCAGCATCAGAACAAGACGGCGAGCTAGAAAGCGGGCCACGTTCTATTTCCTCAGCAGCTTCGGGGGAAAGGGCGCGATCGCCCTTTCCCAAGTCGTGTCCGCGGCTTACTGGCTCGATTGTTCAATGTAGAAGGTCGAGAAATTGGCCGGTGAAATGCCCGGGTAGAGCCATCCTTCCAGAAGCGGCTCCGGCACATTGCGTAGACGGTTGTTGACGGCGCGGTAATTGCCCATTGGCAGCGCGATGCCCATCTGCGCAAACTCGTCCGCAGCTATTTGCACCAACTCATCCCATGCCTCCACTTGCGCATCGCCAAAGAGCGACGGGATCGCGTCCTGCAGTTCCCATGCACGTGCATAGCTTGCCGGCGGCTCAACGCCTTCCGTTCCACCAGAATCGTACCACTTTTCCCATTCCTGGGTCCAAGTCTTTTCACGAGGCATCATCTCGCGGGCGGCAAGCATAGGCAGGCGACCGGATCCGTTCTCGGCCAACCACAGGAAGATGTCACGATCAGGATCGTTGCGCCGGGCAATCGAAACCGCATCAGAGATGAAGTTGAGAACGACATCGACACCAACCGCTTCCCAGTAACCCTCGATCAGCTCCATCATGTCGCCCCAGTCCGACTTGAACTCGTTGTTGACGTCAACGACCACGGTGAACCGTTCGCCGTTGTCCGGACGCAGGCGAAAGCCGTCTCCGTCTTTTTCCGGCAATACCTTGTCCAGGTACGAATTGGCCAGATCAGCGTCAAACTCGGTAAACTGGGTTGCGAGCTGTTCGTTGTAGAGCGGAGATTCCGGGCGCGGCGCTATCTGGTGGGGTATGCCTTGACCCAGAAAGATCACGTCGATCAGTTCCTGGCGATTGATCGCGTGTGACAGACCGATGCGGAAGTTCTTGTCGGAATAGATCGCTTCTTTTACCGGATCCGCCGGATAATACAGCGGGAACCGCAAGTCAGCGACGTTCATGTCCGCGGAGTTTGCCGACACAAAGCGGTAGTTGCCCTGTTCCAAGTTCTGGAACATCACACCCCTGTTAGCCGGAGTAGAGATATTCACGCGCGAGATGTCGACCTCGCCAGAGAGCGTCTTTGCCAGTTGAACTTCAGGATCCGACACCAGCACCCAGGCGCGCGCATCGATATATGGCAACTGGTTGCAGGCCGTGTCGACCTTGAAGAAGTAAGGGTTGCGCTGGAACGTGAAGCGCTCCTTGCCCAGGAACGGCTCGGTCGGGATCCAGGCCTGGATAAATGGCCGTTCCGGGTTGTTGTATTCCGACTGTTTGCCGTACGAACCCACGTTTGCGGCCCACCACTGGGTGTAGTCTTCGGAGTTGGCAGCTGCCATGAGTTCGGCGATACCTTCAGGATTCAGCGACTTGATGAACTGCCGGTGGAAGTGTTCTGCGAACTGAACGACGCGCACACCATACGAGGTCGACAGGTTCTCGAGGAACAGGCCATTCGGCTTCGACCATTTGAACTCGACGGTGTAGTCGTCGATCTTCGTCACGGTTGCGGGCTCGCCATCGACGATGAAGAAGCCGCGCGGGCCCGACTGGATATCGGTGTTGGTTTCGACATGCTCCCACCAGAAGACGATGTCGTCGGCGGTGAAGTCTTCGCCATCCGACCATTTCATGCCTTCACGCAGATGGAAGGTGTAGGCGGTCGCGTCGTCAGAGACATCCCAGCCCTTTGCGACGTTCGGCAGCACTTCGCCGCCGTCAACCGACCATCGCACCAGCGGCTCATAGCCGAAGTGACGAAACTCGGCGAGACGGTTGCCCCCTGTGGAGTCCACCATGGTTCCGCCATAGATACCGACCTGCTCGGCCGGTTCGACAACGAGGGGCTCGGCCGGCAGGCGTTCGCCAACGGGAGGGAGGCCACCGGCTGCAACGATTTCCGCCAACATTGGCGATTCATTGTATTCGGAGCAGGTCTGGGCAGCTGCGGCGGACATCAAGCCGAAGCTGACGGCAGCGCAGCCTGCTGCTGTAAAGAGTAGACGTTTTTTCATCTCTTGGACCCTTTCTGGCTCTTGGCCTTGGAAAGATACTGTTCAGTGCAAGTCTACACACGCGTGCAGACAGGTCAACTCCGGCAATATAGTGTTTCAAACGCGTGACAATTTGATCACGGCCGCAAGAATCATGTGCCAGGCCAGGCCTATTGCGTGCGCGGGCCTATGGTCCCGCGCAAGACCAACTCCGTCACCATTGTCGGCGGATCGTGCTTCCGGTCTTGCGGATCTCGCCGCCATTCGAGAATCGCCGTGACCTCGGCAGCCATGCTGTCAATATCCTGGCGGATGGTTGACAGGTTATAGATCGGCCAGCTCGCCATGAATATGTCGTCAAACCCGACAATCGACACATCTTCAGGGACGCGGTGGCGCGTCTTGAGCCGAAAAAAATCCATGACGGCAAAGGCCATCACGTCATTGGCGCAAAAGATCGCGTCCGGCAGTCTCCCGCCCGCCACGAAAGCAGGAGCTTCCTCGAAGGCCCGATCGTAGCTGAAATCGCCACTCGCCTCGACCACAAGATGCATTCCCTTGCGCGCGATTTCCAGGGCAAGCGCATTCCGTCGAATTGTCGAAGAGATTGAAGATGCTCGTCCGGCCATGAATCCGATCGAGCGATGCCCGGTTTCCCAAAGGTAATTCACCATCTCTGCAATGCCCGCGGCGTCATTGGCGACAATGCTGTCCACATCGGCACGTGTTCGTTCGAAATTGAGCATGATCGGGCGTACGTACGGCACCGCGTGCCGGGCAACGTCGACCGACACCGAGTCCGACATGACGATCAGCCCCTCGACAGGGAATGTCAGATGTCTTTTCAGCGAGGTCGCGCCGTCATCAGTTGGAGACAGGTTGAGCACCACGGGAAGGCGACCGGAATCCTGAAGCGACCGGATAAGCGCGGAGTGAAAACTCGGTCCTCTGATCGCATCGACCTGATTCAAGACGACAACGACGATGTTGGAACTGCCTTTGGCCAGGCTGCTCGCCAGGCTGTCGGGGCTGTAATTCAACTCGGCGGCCGCCTCCAGTACCTTGGCCTTCGTTTCCGGAGCGATATAGGCTGTCTGCGAGAATGCGCGCGACACCGCCGAGCGCGATACGCCGGCCAACTCCGCCACATCGGTCGCGCGGGCGCGTCTTGCCACGGCCGATCGTGATGACGTGGACATGTGCACTTCCTTCTTCAAACCGTTCCCAAATTGACGTGTGTTCCGTTGCCTAAACTTGTTCAGGCCGGCTCGTTTTCCAGCCTGGACAGGAAATGGTGTACCGAGAATTCTTCGTCTCCGCTCAACAGTCTCCAGAGCCGGGTCCGCTGGATTATGTCGAGATGGGCGCTCCGGATGTCTGCCCACGGATGGAAACATGACAACTGCCCCTGAACGTCATGCTTGCATGTTGCCGGCGAATGCAAAGGCTTTGGCGCACGGGCCCTGGCAGCATCGTAATCTGACATGTCCCAATGGCCGGTCTGCGACCCGGCCGGATTCAGGCGCAGCTTGTACATGGCGCGCACGCCGTTGCTCGCGTTGCGCCGTCCGGCATGCCAGAGATTGTGATGCAGGATCAGGACAGTTCCGGCAGGTCCAGTCAACCGAACCTGGCCGGCCAGGTTCTGATACCGGGCAATGCTGGTCTCCCCGGCCTTGCGGGTATGGCTGCCGGGAATGACCAGCGTTCCGCCCATTTCTCGTGTCACATCCTGCGGGTAAATCATGACCTGAATGTCGAATGCGGCGTCCCGGGCATCGATCATTGCATCGCAATGCAAGTGTTGCGACACTCCCTGGTCGGGTTCGCGGATGTGCATAACGTGGTGATCGACCTTGCATCCCGGCCCGAGAAGCGAGTGGATCGCACCGGAGAGTTCCGGCAGAGCAAATACGCGGGAAAGGACATCGCTGTCGTCAAATGCACTGGTGAGCGGAGTCCCCCACGGTACAACAGGCAATCGCGCACGGCCGCATCTGTCGTCCGCACAATCCGCCACGTAGGCGGCAAGAAAAACGTCGCAAAGGTCTCTGGGAACCAGACCTTCCAGTTTCAGAAACCCGTCCCTCACAAAGCGAGTCATTTCGCCAACGCCAAGTCGCTTCATCTCGGGGTCTCCACGAGTTTTTCCATAATCACTTCGAAGGATTGCCAGCCGGGTTGGTAGCTCAATTCGCCAGGCCGCGGCTCGAGCGGAGAGAACTGAATGGCGCGCCATCCGTCGCGCAATGCATCCAATCCCGTTGCATAAGGCGGCTCATCCTCGTCACCGGATACAGGCGGCGTGTCCGTGTCGCCGTCGTACCGTGTCCACCCGACGACGGGGGAGTCGAGTGCAGAATTCTGGAGGTACAGGATGAGCAGTTTCTGACGCAATTCGATCTCCTTGACCATACAGTTTGTGCACGCGCGTGCATACAAAATACAGGCCTGGAGTGCCCAATACAAGATTCAACGAGAGTAAATCAGAAAAGCGCAAAACCCGCTTCTGCTTACGCGGAGAGACAAGAAAAGACTGCACCGGTTGCAATTGTGCGACGTTCGACGCGTTGATCAATTCCATCCTGAATGGTTCGACGGCACAGCAGGACAGTATGTGGAATTGGACTTGAGGAGGTGTCGTGCCGGTTGTGTTCGATTCCAAACTCCGAATCGTGTTTGTCATCAGGACCTCGATGTGTTCTGCCCAGGGTGAACGGATTTTTTCGAAGCGCAAGCCGACGGGTGAGCCGGTGTTCGGGACCAGCAAGGCTGCCCTTTATCCTGGGCAATTCAGCCGGCGCGGCATCGCGGCCGTTCGGGGCGTGTGGAGCCTGGTCTGCAGGGCTTGGAACCTGAAGCGGATGCACAGGCTGATCAACAGCGCTTGAGCAGCACGACAACCTCTGCGCACCTTGTGAAAGGGACATGTGCTGATTTCATCCGGACATTCTGGCCGGCCGGGCCGTCTTGGAAGTGTGACCGGTCGGCGAAACGGACTTGATGACTTGCCGCGGTTCGCCAATGCACTCCGATCCGACACCTATACGCGCCATCATGCATGATGGACCCCGGTCCAACTGCCGGTATCCCAACAGGCTCCTGGCTACTTGTCCTCCCCGGAACGGCTTCGGAATTGCAGGATTCAATTCGAGTTCATGTGATTTCGCCGTCATGAACCTCGCAAGAAACGGGCAAACCCGCCTTTTGGGACTCGCTGGCTCGTTGTGCGATCAGTGACGCCATGTAGCCGTCGATGAGATTCGGCCTGACTGCATCGCCACTGCTGACGGCATCGAGAAATGCGGTATCCTGGATGAAATAGGCCTCGGGATAACGGGCAAACCAGTCGGGTGAGATCGGACCGCGATGCAGGCCGCCGGCATTTTCGTAGAACACCGATGGCTCGGCGGGATTGGCAACAGTCAGACGGCCGCCTGCGCCAAAGGCTTCGACGCGCTGGTCGTAACCGTAACTCGTGCGCCAACTGTTCTGGATGACGACCTGCTGTCCGTGCGCTCCACGCATTATCGTGGTCGCCGTGTCGATATGACCCACACTGGCATAGCGTGGATTGATCATGGCGCCGCCGAGGCACATGAGCTCGCAGATCTCGTCATCGAGCAACCAGCGTGTCAAATCGAAATCGTGGGTTGCTGTCTCGAATAGCAAGCCGGCTGACTTGTCGAGTGATTCAACTGACGGGGCGGAAAAATCCCGACTGACGATTCGCAGTTGTTCAATTTCGCCGATATCTCCTGCCAGGATGCGTCGTTTCAGCTCCGCCATATGCGGGTCAAAACGACGATTGTAACCCACTTGTATGCGACCTGCGAAAGGTTTCAGTGCCGGCATGGCGGCTTCGATGATTGCCATGTCGTGCCCCAATGGTTTCTCACAGAACACATAGGCTCCACTTGGAACGATCCGCACCAGTTGTTCCACATGTGCTGCTGCCGGCGTGACAACAAAGACTGCATCAAACATGCTTGAGGACAACGCCTCATCCAGCGGCAGCCATTCGACCCCGAGTTCGCCTGCCAGTTTTCGGGCGCGCGAGGGGTCGACATCGCAAAGGCCGAGGCTGGACACGTTGGAATGCCTGAGAATGGACTGGCCGTGAAGCCTTCCCATGCCGCCGCATCCGACGAGGCAGACACTGAGCCCGCGTTTCTCAACCGGGGACATGATCTGGGTTCCTGTCAAAAGGAATGGCAAGGCGTTCCAGTAGTCCGGAAATGTGCGAAAACCCGGTTTTCGCCATGGTTAGGGGTGGCGCCTTCACGGGGTCCTGTTCTGCTTCGACCACGAGCCAGCCATCGTAGCCGTGTTCAGCAATTTTCCCGATCAGAGGGCCGTAGTCCAGGTCACCGTCTCCCGGTACCGTGAAGACACCCTCATGTACCGCTTCATTAAATGTCTGCCTGTGTGGGTCGAGGGTGTCGAAGACAGATCTGCGAATATCCTTGAGGTGAATATGGGATATCCGGTTCCACCACCTATCCATTACGACCCTGTAGTCGCCTCCTGCCATTGCCACGTGACCGGTGTCGAGAAGAAGGCGAAGCGGCTCACCTGCAGCGGACATCAATCGATCAATCTCGTCCACGGTTTCCACCGGCATCATTACATGGGGATGATAGACCAGTTGCAGACCCGATTCATTCACACGACTTGCGAAGTCCGTCACGCGCCGTGCGTAAACTTGCAGGTCAAGTCCATCCAGGGGTGGCGTCTGTGCAAGTACCGCCGCAGAACCTCCAACCGGTCCGGCTGCGCACTCCCCGTAGACCATTACATGGCACCCAAGCGCCACGAGGTGTTTTACCATTGGCAACGCTTCCGGCCATTCATCCTCGACAGACCGCCCAGCAAGGAATCCGGAATACCAGGACGTGACCGGCTCAAGTCCGCAACTTGCAAGGGTCGCGATGACGGTCTCGGGCTGTTTGGGAAATTTCCGACCCAGTTCAACGCCGGTGAACCCGGCCTGTGCCGCTTCGGAAATGCACGTTTCGTAACAGATGTCGTCGCCGAGTTCCAATATCGCTTCGTTGGTCCAACTCAAGGGACTGATGCCAAGTTTCATTTTGTTCATGACGGAATTTGCCTGAATCGTTGCATGTGCTGGGCTCCATTTGAAAATCATGCGTAGGTGGTTGCTGTTGCAGAGGCAAGACAACATCCCAATTCGGGTTGTGCGGGGTAAACCTGGAGATGGAAAACCACCTGGAGAGTGTCGAGACGGACACGCTCGCACTCCGCGTCGAGGCGACCAGGACCGGCGTTCCGCTGGAGTCGTTGTCGATCACGCGCCGGTTCGCGGCATGCTTCAAACGATGGCAGACGGTGGCGGACAGCCAGTCTGCCCGCGATCGCGAATCGGCGCTCTTGCCCTCCTCCCGTACCGCCGGACATGTGCGGGGTCCACATCGTTTCCATGCCCGGATCTGCTGGGCCGGAGGTGCCAAACATCGTCCCCGCGGGACCGCAGCCCGAGCCAAAATCGAGGATGATATGCGCACGCCGTGCGGCGATCATTGCTCCGCTGCGGTCTCGGCGCGGGTGATGTTGACGTGGTCACCGGCCTGCAGATCGTAGCGCGTGCCAGGCTTGTGACAGGCGAAAGTGCAGGCGGTCATCGGAGTCTCGAATCCGACCCCCTCCCCCTGTACCCATCACGGTAGTTCCAGTGCGGCGGGATAGTGTCGAGGTTGAGGTCTTGTTCCAAAGCTCAGGTCGCAGAGGGGGCGCCGCCAGGCGCATTCAGCTTCGATGGACCGCCTGCAATCATGGACGTCTCGTCCCTCGTGGACGGGCCGAGCCAAGGAATCGGGAGCAGCCAAGAGCCCCTGCGCCGTGAACACCTGGGGGGGACCCGTGCCCCGGTTCCTGGCCATGATGGACGCCCCGCGGGGAGTTTGCGCCGCGAGCGCCAGTGCAGGGATCGGAAGGCATCATGGCGGTCCGTGAACCCCAACCGGAAAAAGGAACGCCATGAATGATCTCGAACGGTTTGCCGGTGTCGACCGGGGTTCCGAAAATCACCAGGTCTGTGTCACAGGCTGCACTGGCGTGGTGTTCGGAGAACGGGTCTTTCGTCACGGCGGCGCCGGCCTTGCCGAGATGGCCGACTGGATTGCCGCGACGGCCGGGGCCGAGCCGCATGTCACGGGGATCGCGATCGAGGTCCCCCACGGTCCCGTCGTCGAGACGCTGATGGAACGCGGCTTCCTGGTCCATTCCATCAATCCCAAGCATCTCGACCGTTTCCGCGATCGCTTCTCGCCCGCCGATGCCCTGCACAGCGATGCCCATGCCTACCGGCGCATCGATATTGCAGTCCGGGATCCTGCATTGCCTGAGGGCAAGGGATTGCAAGGCGTGTTGTCTGATGCACCGGTAGATGATTGCAGGATGAACATTGAAGGTTCCTGCAACGTCGCTGACCGGGTTTCCGTCTTCAACTGGCTGGTGGGAAGGTCCCTGTTTGAATTTTGCGCGGGACATTTCGGCATCCGCCCGCCTGTCCGGCTCCGGCCAGGCGTCTCGCATTCGCCTTCGAGCCGGGCAATAGGCGGCAGAATATTTTTCGGTATGTGGTAGTCTCGCTCACGCGGTCGGGCCTTCGGCACAAGGTTCGTTTGGTGACGGGAAATCAGCACTTTCCCGTCGCACGCACATTGCACGAATTGCCTGAACTGTCAGGGAATCACCCCGGGGCCAGATCACGCGTTCCCGAACCCCGCGACCCGTGAAATCGATCGGAAACCGGCGGCGTGACGGCGCCGTCAAACCATCGATATACGCCCCTTTCTTGCCATGCAGGGCCTCGCGCGTGACGGGAGAGGAAACCAGAAGTAACAATTGTTCTTGTTTTGTTCAGATCCTGGTGTAAGATCGTCCTGGATGTTGGAGGCGCGATCTTGTCAGTCCACATGGACGCCGGTTGTAAAAATCCGATCCGGGTTCAGCGTGGCCGCGGAGCCGTTTCGAACCGGACATCCCGGTACGAAAGCGATGACCGGGTGCCTTTCGACGATGGTTGGGAGAGCGAGGCGGAATGTCATGATCCGGTCAGGACAACGGTTACGGATGAACCGGCGCGGACCATAATTACACGAAACACGTCGCCCGATCTCGGATTCGATCGCTCGATCAACCCGTATCGAGGTTGCGAGCATGGATGTGTCTATTGCTACGCACGCCCGACGCACGCGTTTCTTGGTCTTTCCCCCGGGCTGGACTTCGAGACCCGGCTGTTCGCCAAACCGGACGCCGCCGGGTTGTTGAGGACCGAACTGTCGAAGCCGGCGTATCGACCGCGGTCGATCGCGATTGGGACGAACACCGATCCGTATCAGCCGATCGAGAGAGACCGGGAAATCATGAGAAGTATTCTGGAAGTGCTCGAGGAAACAGCACACCCGGTCGGGATTGTCACAAAGAGTGGAAACGTCATGCGCGACGCCGACATACTCGGGAGGATGGGCCGGAAGGGCATCGCGAGAGTCGCCGTTTCGATGACGACACTTGACCATCGATTGTCCAGGTCAATGGAGCCGCGCGCATCGTCCCCCGGAAGGCGACTGCTTGCACTTCGCCAGCTGGCGGAAGCCGGTTGTCCTGCCGGTGTCATGGTTGCACCGGTGATTCCGGGACTCAACGATCATGAAATCGAAGGGATTCTGGTCGCGGCTGCCGAAGCCGGGGCAAGTTTCGCCGGTTATGTCGTCATCAGGCTTCCACTGGAAGTGCGCGAACTGTTCAGCGAATGGCTGGAAGTCGCCCACCCCGGAAAGGCGAAACGGGTGTTGCGGTCCGTGCGGGAACTTCATGGCGGAAAAGACAGGAATCTGGAGTTCGGCGCGCGGCTCAGGGGGCGGGGGATTACCGCGAAACTCATTTCGGAACGTTTCCGGAAGGCATGCGGAAGGGCCGGTCTCGAGAGAAGGCCGGACCCGCTCAGGACAGACCTCTTTCGCGCTCCGGGATCGCGAGAGCATCCGCAGCGTGAACTCCCCTTGTTCACCAGGACTTGACGGCAACCTCGGAGCCGGCATCTGCGTCCCCGTGGTTCAGGCAAGGGTTCGATTCCAGGGTACCCGGTACCCGGCTGAACTTGCGTTCACGGGCGGGAAATGACCGGCAGGGAGCGCCCTGACCACCGAGGTCCGAAGCTGCCGAAGGATTTGGCGTTTCATCGCCCGGCATTTGGGTTAGATTGCAGCGGCATGCAACGAGGCCGCTGTGGCCGGGTGGCGCGATCATTCGAACGGTGCGATGGTCGAACTGTTGATACATTCGGATCACGCGAAACGATGGGGCCGACGCCGTAAGGCGGTCGAAACGGCTTATCGTGCCTGGTCTTGGTGACGCGATGACCCAGGCGGACTTTCGGCCAATTGCGAATAAGCAGGACGTTCCGAACGAAATCTGGCAGGCAGGCGTTCTCCAGGATGTGTCCCGTTCGTTCGCGTTGACAATTCCGATGCTCCCGCCGCAATTGCAGACCGTCGTGGGGACTGCGTATCTCCTTTGCCGAATTGCCGACACGATCGAGGACGACCCGGAGTTGCCGGAAACCAGCAAGAGCGAATTCCTCGAGAGGTTCTCGGACGTCGTCGAAGGAGAGGCATCGTCGAAAGGCTTCTCGAACCTCGTCGTTCCCATGCTGTCGAACTCCGCCCCCGAAGCCGAAAGGACCCTCGTTGCCAACACGCAAAGGGTCATGTCGATCAATTCGACCTTTTCGGCCGCGCAAAGGGCTATCCTTGCCCGCTGCGTTCGCGTCATGTCGGCCGGCATGGCGGAGTTTCGCCAGGTCACCGGGCTGTCCGGACTTGAAGACGTGCGGCACATGCAACGTTACTGTTACGTTGTCGCCGGTTGCGTTGGGGAAATGCTGACCGAACTGTTTTGCGAATACTCCGGGACCATCGCACGTAACCGAGACCGAATGATGCAGCATGCCATTGCGTTCGGGGAGGCTCTCCAGATGACGAACATTCTTCAGGATGTCTGGGAAGACCGCCAGCGCGGAGAGTGCTGGTTGCCGAGAGACGTCTTCGACAAGGCCGGGCTGGAACTGCGCTCCCTGAATCCTGACATGCAACCGGATCCGCCGTTCGGGAACGCGATAACCGAATTGGTTTCACATGCTGGCGATCGCCTCGAAAAATCGCTGGAGTACAGCCTGATGATCCCGTCGAGCGAAACCGGGATCCGGAAATTCTGTCTGACGTCGCTGGTGATGTCGGTTCTGACTCTGCGGCGGATACTCTCACAGAAGGGGTATACGAGCAGGACGGAAGTGAAAATCTCGCGACCGAAGGTGGCGGCGCTCGTGTTCTTTCTCAATCGCTCCGCCGGCCACGACCGGATGCTCAGGTCAGTGTTCTCGTTGCTTGTGAAACGACTGCGTGCGCGGGAACTGGCACCGTTGTCCGCCTGAATTGACCCGATGATCGGCCCAGCAGGGGTGTTTCGACATCTCACGACATGAGCTGCAAACGTCTGCCGGCGTCAGGGTTCGCCCGGCTTTGACTGGTGCTGGTGCAATTCGATGCAGGCAGGTTCGTTCGGGCATTCGGGATCACCGAATCCGGCCGCACCCAGGCTGGCCGGGCAAGCGGCCATGCGTTGCTTGACGGGAGGAAAGGTCCTGCGTGAAGCTGTCAGTTCTTGTGGAGATCGAAAGAGTAGTCGCCGTTCTTGCCCATGGGGCCAAAAAACCTCTGGACTTCAGGATGATCGACGGGATCGCCGCTCTTGTCTTTCACCAGGTTCTGCTCGGAGACGTAGGCGATGTAGTACGACGTGTCGTTCTCCGCGAGCAGATGGTAGAACGGCTGTTCCTTCTTTGGACGGATTTCCTCGGGGATCGCCTCCAGCCACTCATCCGTACTCGAAAACGTCGGGTCAACATCGAAGATGACACCCCGAAAGGGAAACTTCCGGTGCCGCACCACCTGTCCAATCGTAAACTTGGCGCTCGCCGTTTCCATTCCTCGATCCGCCCTTTTGCCTCGGTCGCCAGCCCGGGCCTGTTACTATATGTGGACACATCTTGCCGGGGATGCAAGGGCAGAAGAAAAAGTGTCGGCCGATGAACGTCATTGCAACAGTCCTGCAGATCGTGACACCGGTTTTCGTGCTGGCGGGAATTGGCTACATCTGGGTGCGCGCCGGGTTCGAATTCCGGGTCGAGTTTGTCACCCGGCTGGCCATGACGCTGGCCATTCCCTGCCTGATTTTCGAATCCCTGGTCAGGACGGAAATCCGCACAGAGGATCTGGCTGCGACGATGTGGGCCTGTTGCGTCGGCTACGGGCTGTTGACCGTCGCCTTTTTTGCCCTGGTCAGGCTGGCGGGGCTGGACATCCGGACTTACCTGTCGCCGCTCACTTTCGGCAACACCGGTAATCTCGGACTGCCGCTCGCCTATTTCGCCTTTGGTCAGGAAGGGTTGGACTACGCCATCATCTCCTTTGCCTTCATGACGGTCTATTCGTTTACCTTTGGAGTCTGGATCGTTGCCGGTGGCGGCTCCGTTCTGAAACTGTTTTACGAACCCATGGTTCCGGCGGCCCTGCTGGGCGCGGCCTTCGTCATCCTGGATTGGGATGCTCCCCAACTGGTTCTCAATACGCTCGAACTGATCGGCCAGATGGCCATTCCTCTCATGCTCATCACGCTTGGCGTCGCATTGGCGCGGCTGAAGATGTCGAGGCTGCGGTTGACGCTGTCGTTGTCGGTGGTCCGGGTCATCATCTGCGTTGCGGTTGCGGTGCTGGCCGGAAGTCTGTTCGGCCTGACCCGCGTGCCCCTTGCGGTACTCGTTCTGCAACTATCGACGCCGGTTGCCGTATCGGCCTATTTGGTGGCCGAAAAGTACGGGGCGAACGCGGACGAGGTCGCCGGGTTCATCATCGTCTCGACCTTGTTGTCGGTCGTCACGATACCGTTGACACTGGCGTTCCTTGTCGTCCTGTGATCAGTGTCTGCGGTGCGAGAACAGCAACAATTCCGGTGATCATCCCCGGGTTGACGGGCAGTCCCGAGACCTTGAGCCTGGGAACAGGTCAAGATGACGGTGTGTTCACGAAACGCAGGGACGATTGTTGCGGCCAGACGTGTTATTGATTGACGCCTCGCCGGAATGGCGCGAAAAGACATGCATTCGTCGCCGGAGTTCGCGCCCGAACCTGTGCCGCTTGGGAATTCGGGCGCCGTTCGGAGTCAAACTGTCCTTGGGAAGCAAGCCGTGAGCAGAGTCGATACCAGGAACCGGAAATGTGAGGCTGCCACTGGTTGCGCGCATTTCATCGGGCGACTGAAAGAGCGCGTCCGTGGTGATTTCGTGCCTCTTGTCGCCGGACTCGTCGTCCTTCTCTTCCTCGGCGCCTGCTCGTCGGGTCCCGGACCCCGGGAATACGACAATGCCTGCGATATTCAGCACGACAATCCGTCCTGGGTCAACGACCTTGCAAGCACGGAACGGAAATGGGGGGTACCTCCGAACGTCATACTGGCGACCATGCACCAGGAATCCAGGTTCGACGCTGACGCCAGGACACCGCGCCGGTACGTGATGTTCGGAATGGTACCCTGGGGCCGACAGTCATCGGCTTACGGATATGCCCAGGTCCTCGACGGCACGTGGGACTGGTATCGATCGGAAACCGGAAGTTGGTTTGCAAGGAGAGACAACTTCGGGCACGCGGTGGATTTCATGGGATGGTACATGGACAAGACCACCCAAAAGGCCGGGGTTTCGAAATCCGACGCCTATAACCAGTACCTGGCGTACCACCAGGGCCACCAGGGCTACCTGGAGGGGCGCTATCGAAACATCGAATGGCTGAAGGATGTGGCCAGGTCGGTCGATGCGCGTTCAAGGCGTTACGAGCGGCAACTGCTCCAGTGTGCGTGAACGAGGATCGTGATCCGAGACCGGTGGTCCTTGATGCTCTCATGGACATTGCCCCGAACCGGCATTGACACGAAACTCGTCGGGATGAGCACGGGAGGCCACGCGTCTGGCGTCTCGACCGTTTCCGCTACAGCGCTCCCGCACACGCAATTCCCGGCGAGAGGTTGGTACGGCCGGCTGATCCGGTCGTCCCGGGCGAGGCGGGATGACCTTGCCCCTGGCTTTTCGGCGACGTGGTCGGGGAAGGCGTGCACGGACTCGTGTCATGCTGCGTCAACGCCGAATGGCAGGAAGCCTGGCGCGACAAATCCAATCGAGAGATTTGCGGGATAGTGGGTCACCCTTGGAGACCGGAATGAAAGCACGGCACTGTCACGGTCGTTCGGGAGAACCCCGGTCTTCCCGGGCCGGGACCCGTTGTTCAGGCTTGAGGAACAGTTGATGAGCAAGACCGTTGCGAGCCTGGCGGTCGATTCGCTCGTCGCGAACGGTGTCGATGCCCTGTACTGTGTTCCGGGTGTGCAGAATGACGTCTTTTTCGACGCGTTGTTCCATCGAATGGAAGCCGTCAGGGCAGTCCAGGCCCGGCATGAACAGGGCGCCGCGTACATGGCGCTCGGCGCGGCCCTCGCGACCGGGAAACCCCAGGCGTTCTGCGTTGTCCCCGGGCCGGGGTTTCTGAACAGTACTGCGGCGCTGTGCACGGCACATGCGCTCAATGCTCCCGTATTCGGCATCGTGGGCGACAATTCCACGGCGTTCGCTGGAAAACACCTCGGGCAGCTCCACGAGATCAGCGGGCAACTCGAAATCGCCGGGTATCTCGCGAAGCATGCGGTGCGGATTGATGACCCCGAGCTGGCGCCGTCGCGCCTGGCATCTGCATGGAGCGCGGTCCTTTCGAATCGGCCCGGGCCGGTCATTGCCGAAGTTCCCGTCGATCTCTGGTTGAAGGCAACGAACTACGAGCCGGAAGACCTGGAGGGGAAGAGGCTGGCGCCACCCGCGGTCGGTCGGCGGGAACTGGAGAGAATTTCAGAAACGATTTCGGCCGCAAGGAGGCCGCTCATCATCGTGGGCGGGGGCGCACAGGACTTCAGCGACGAGATCAGGACTCTGGCCACGCGTGTCGGTGCAGGGGTTTCCGCATTTCGAAACGGCCATGGCGTGCTGCCCACAGGGGACTCCTTGTGTCTGGAAAACCCCGCGGCGCACGCCGTCTGGCCCGAGTGCGACCTTGTCATCGGACTTGGAACCCGGCTCGTCCAGCAGAAGAACCTGTGGGGTCTCGACGACGGAATCCGCGTGATTCACATCGACATCGATGTCGATGCACTGGCGGGGAACCGCGAGTCAGACCTTGCCGTGCATGCGGACCTCGCGGATGCCCTGCCGCGCCTCCTTGCGATCCTGCCCCTGCAGGACCAGCGGGATGACTGGCGGGCCCGGGTGGCCGTGGCCAGGGACACGGTCAGCGCGGCCATCGGCGCCGAGTTGAAACCGCAGTTGGGCTGGCTCGCGGCCATTCGCAAGGCAATGCCGGAAAATGCGATTTTCGTCGATGAACTCACGCAGCTCGGCTACGTGGCGAGGTTCGCGTTCCCGAAGCATTGCCCACGGAGTTTTCTGAGCACGGGTTACCAGGGAACGTTGGGGTGGGGCATTGCCGCGGCCATCGGAGCCGCTGATGCCAGGCGAGACTCAGCGGTTGTATCGGTTACCGGCGACGGGGGAGCATTATTCACCATTGGAGAACTCGCAACGGCCGTGCATCACGACATTCCGATCAACATCATTGTCATGAACGACAATGCCTACGGAAACGTCCGGACAATTCAGCGTGAAAACTACGGCGGGAGACTCATCGCGTCCGACCTGACCAGCCCGAATTTCGTCGACCTCGCCCGGAGTTTCGGGTTTTCGGCTTCGCGTGCCGACTCTCCCGATGAACTCGAACACCACCTTGCTTCCGCAATCGAGCGAGGGGGCAGGAACCTGATCGAGGTTCTCGTCGGAGAGTTTCCCTCACCCTGGAAACGCGTGATGCTGGGTCATGCTCGTGGCGAAGAGGATCATGAATGGCCATGGCCCACGCCGCCTCCGGATCGATGATGTCGAACCGGGTTTCGTGCACGCACCTGTCTCGTTTGCCTGAGCGAAGCCGGTATCTGGTCCATTGGGCAAACCCGGCCTGAATCGGGGCGGTGGCGGCAGATGCCAACCGAGCATCTGCCGTCTGAATTGTCCCGAAGCGGAACCCGCAAGGGCAACCGATTTTTCGGATACCGCCGTTTACCCGGTCATTTCTCGATGACCGTGAGGAGGAGGAACGGTGACCGGCGACAAGGCCCGCGACACCGACGCCGTTCTCGGCCTGGCTATGCCTGGTTGGTCCTTGCCACGGCGCAGGGTGTCAGGACGGCACGGGAAAACGCAATGAACTGGGCTGGGGATTTGGCAAGGGGGCATGCGCTTTCATCGGCGCACAGCATGAGTCGAGTGGAAGCGCTCTCACCCCATTCACGGTGATAAAGGCCTAAACGGACCGAAGCTGCACGAAACCGCGCTTCGCGCCTTCAAGTGCCGTCGGAATCTCGTTCATCTCGGTCGGATTCTGTAGTCATAATGTCCAACCCCAAAAACGAATTCAGTTAAGCTGGACCTGTAAAGTAACATGGGAGCGTCCCATCAGGGCCTCGTATACTGCACGGACGCGCTGCAGGAGCGGCACGAGAGGCTCTCTGAGGCTCCAGATCACCTCACAGCGCACCTTTCCCTGTTTTCCCCTTGATCAGGCTAATCGACCGAAATATCTTACTTCTGTCTTACCTGAAAGCTGTCTGTCGGAAGTCACGATGTCCGAGTCCGGAAAACTCACAACCACCGTCTCCGCCAAGGGTCAGGTCGTCCTGCCGAAGATCATCCGTCAAGCCCGGCGCTGGGATGCAGGAACGCGCCTCGCCGTGGAAGACACCGGCAACGGAGTGTTGCTCAAGCCACTGCCCACATTCGCCGCAAGCCGCCCGGCGGACGTCTTCGGCTGCCTAACCCGCCCCGGCGCCCCTCGGACCCTCGCCGAAATGGAAGCGGGGATCATGGCGGAAGCCCGGCGGCGCCATGCGGGCCGTTGATACAAACATCATCGTCCGGTACCTGACCAACGATGATCCCGGGCAGGCCGCCAGAGCGAGAGCCGTTGTCGACGCTGGCAACGTTTTCGTGGCCACGACCGTCCTGCTCGAAACCGAATGGGTTCTACGCAGTGTCTATGGCATTGCGCCCGAGGACGTTGCCGATGCCTTGCGCGCCTTCTCAGGACTGCCGGGCGTCTCGATTGAGAATCCGGCCCTGCTGGCCGGGGCCCTTTCCCGCGTGATGAAAGGCATGGACTTCGCCGATGCGTTGCACCTCGGCGCCGCGACGAACTGTGAAGCAATGGTGACCTGCGACCGCCGGTTCATCGAGACGGCAAGTGACGATTCCATCAAGGTGGCGGAACCCTGACCATGCCCTGATCGGCGTGCATGGCGTCATGTTTGGCGATGCCGGCAAGCTCGACCAGGAGCCTGTCAGGGAAGCGGGCGACCAGCGAGAGGCCGCCGCCCCCCCATATGCGCTAACGTGTTTTCCGAACTATGTCCTGCCGGGAAAGTACTGTTCGAACTGCAGCTTTCTGGCCCGCGGCGCTTCGGCCAGTCCTTGGGACACCTCTTTCCATTCGGCGAGCATGTCGGCGAGGGGCAGGGCCGGCTCGATCGCCCGGACGATCTGGTTGTGAACCAAGGCGAACTCGCGCCAGGCGCTGGGACTACGGCAGTGTGGTGATGCCGTACCCCCAGGGGGAAACGGCGCGGGCCTGATGGATGAACTTTTCGGCGAGGAGCGCTGTCAGGAGCTTGCCGTAGAGCCAGGCTTCGGCGCTGTCGTCGTCGTGCTTCGGCAGGTGTCCCAGCCCGGCCAGGGACTTGAACCGCTTGAACACCAGTTCCACCTGCCATCGAAGACGGTACCATTGCAGGACCGCGTCGGCATCGAAGCGATCGTCGGGAAAGGTCGAGAACAGGATCACGTACCTGGCGTACTCGAAGGTTTCCGGTTTCGGGGCCTTGCCGGACTTGCCTGCCTCCCTTCGGATCCGGTCGTGCGCCTGCCGGATCGCCTCTTCGGACTTCCGGATCGCGCAGACCCGGCCCTCGACCGGGTCGGCGGCGGCGGTCGCCACGGTCCAGGACCCGACCATGCCGGGACGGTCCAGGGACGACAGCGCCGTCCCGAGGTCGAACGGCGAACCGTCCGGGGTGACGAAGCCAAGGCTGCCGGTGTTGACCCGGACCGTGACATGGCCGCCGCAGGCCGCGACATGGGCGATGCCCTGCGCCGTGGAGTAGCCACGGTCGGCAAGCACGAAGTCCCCGACCGAAACCGGGAACTGCCGGAACGTCTCTCCGGTCCCCTTGCCCTTGGTGGGGGTGATCCGGAAATGGTCGCAGACCAGCGCCGGCAAGGCGACGCTGTAATGGATGCGCCACAAGGCGCCGGTCTTGCCGGGTTCCTTGACCGTCGTCGCGTCGAAGGCCCGCACCTGGAAGCCGGCCTCGCCCGAGACCGCGACGCCCAGTTCGCGGAACAGCGACAGGCACAGGGCCCGAAGCCACGCCTTCGACTTTCGCAGCCGCTTCATCAGCGCCACGTCCGAAAGGTCCGCAAGCCCGGCCTGCCGGGCCCGGACCGCGGTCTCCCGCAGCGAATGCCCGCAGCCAAGATGGATCAGCAAGACCCGAAGCAGCCTCTCCGGATCCTTGTCCTTGCGCAGCCCCTTCAGGGCTCCCGACGAAACCGCGAGCTCGTCCCATTCCCGGGGAAAGAAGCTCATGAGCAGTGTCCAGTCCTCGTCCATGGCTTGCCTCCGAAATGCCGGCCCTTGGCAAATCGTAGCAGACTTCCCAAAAGATTGCAAACAAGTTAGCTCTTATGTCCCCCCCATACATGCTCCGATCCTCCGCACTGGCGAACCGTCCCCCCGGAATTCTGTCGTATCACCAAACAGAACCGGGGTTCGCCCAGGCACTGGAACCGCGAACCATCCACGACCGCGCCCGCCGAACGGTGCCAGCGGCTCTTGAGTAAAATCCCTTTACGCAACTGTTTTTGCGCTGTTTTTCACCTCAGCGCCTTCGACGGACCTGACCAGCTGGGCCCCATCGGATAGTTTGTACGTAGAACCACGTTAAGGAGGAACGGATCGGGAACGGTTTCTACGGGCTGGTTTGCCGGATCACCCTGTATGGAGTTGATCTTCCTATCCCGACGTACTCCGCGGCCCTGGTCACAGACGTTCCGTTGTCCTCGAGTTCCTGCAGCGCCGAAACGGTATCGGCATGAAGCGATTGTCAAGCGGCGTCCAAAATTGACCCGTCTTGCGCCATCTTTCCTTCCCGGTAGCGTTTTCCTGGTAGTCCGCCCAGCGGGCGGATTTTTCGGGAGATGGTACGATGGAATGGAAGCCGGATTACGGATTTCGGCGACTTGCTGACGAGGTGAGGTGCAGGCCTCTTGCCCTGAGTGCCCGGACCATCTTCCGCGCATCGATCCGGTCAGTCTTTATCTTCTTCTTCTTCCGACGCACAACTTCCAGACTCGCAGGATCGCAGATAATCGCCTCGAGGTCTTCGCCCTCAAGACGCCGCGCCAGCCAGAATCCCGCGTAACCGGCCTCATAGGTCAGCAATACACGCACCGGGACAGAGACCACCGCGCACCGTGCGCGGCCGATCTTCTCCAGAAGCCCTTCCACATCCTGCGGCAACAGTTTGTGCAGGCCGGTCCCTCGGCCCGTCTCTCGGATCGCCCAGCCCCAGGATCCAGCTCCTGGGTTCCTGTTGGGAGTGGATTCCCTATGGCGGACTGCACATTTTTAGTGCGTTGTAATTAAGCGATTATTTCTCTGCCTGTTCGTCGGTGATCTCCGGGTTCACCGGTTTTCGCGAAAAAACACCGGATGGGCTGCCATTTTTCCATGACCCGGTGATTTTCGCTCAATTCCTGCCCCCGGGCGGCAGGTATGGTAGAGTGCTCCAAAGCAAAAAAAGCTCCGAAGTCGGGGCAAAAAAGGAGCACTCCGATGCAGAACCTGCAGGCTGAACCTCCCCTTGCCAACTCCACCCTCAACGATGCCGAAGATGTCATGGAGGCGGCAGGTGACCGCCTGAGGCGGGCGAAGAATGAGGTGATCCGGTCCGACGCCGCCCGTGGGATGGCAGATGATGTTGCGGTGATGTTCATGCAGGACCCACTGAAGGCCGAGCTTGTGTTTCGCGACGTGATCCATGACTTCGCCCGCGCGGTCCTCGGCGATGCCTTCGAGCGGATTGACGATCATGGGGACTGCCTGGAAGTCGACGGCCGAACCTACAGGAAGGTCGACGCCACAAGGGGCCATGCGATGACGATGTCGGCCCGGTCGGCTACGACCGCGCGCGCTACCGTCCGTCGGACGGGGGCGCGTCGGTGTTCCCGACCGAGCGTGTGCTCGGCCTGACCGAGAGCAGCCTGACGCCTGCGGCGGCGGGCCTGTCGCTTTATCTCATGGCCAACCTGAGTGCGCGCGAGAGCGCCGATGCCTGGGTCCGGCTTTGCGGCATGGGCCCATCGCCGAGTTCCCTGATACAGATGACTGCCGAGGCGGGGCGCCGCTTCGAGGACTGCTCTGGTGATCTCCTGGCGGACCTGCGGTCGGAAGAGGAGGTTCACGAGGATGCGACTGCGCTGCTTGTCTCCCTCGACGGGGTCATGGTCCGCATGAATGCGGAGACGGTGGACGGCAACGCGGTCGAGGCGGGCTGGCGCGAGGCATCGAGTGGCGTTGTCTCCTTGCTCGATGCCGATGGGAACATGGTGCAGAGCAGCTATTTCGGGCGTCTCCCGGAGCGGGGCAAGACGAGCCTGAAGGCGCAGGTGAGCCGGGAAGCGTTCCATTGGCTGGAGCGCAAGGAGGACCTGAAGGTGGTGGCGATCGCCGATGGCGCCCGAGACAATGACATTTCTGGACACGCTCTGCCCCGATGTGGTGCTGATGGATTATTTTCATGCTGCACAACACCTTAAGGTCGCCGCCGACGCTGCTTTCGGTCCGGACAGCGCGGAAGGAGAGGCCTGGTTCGAGAAATGGCGCCACGTCCTTCGCCACGACCCCAAGGGGGCAGGAAAGGTCATCGACGCGCTCCGCTACCTGCTGAGCAAGGGAAAGGCCAGAACCGACATTGCTCGCGAGCTCGGCTACTTTCGCAACAACCGGAAACGCATGAACTACCGTGAAGTCGCCGATGCAGGCTACCCGATCGGGTCGGGTGCGGTGGAGGCCGCGAACAGGTTTCTGGTCAACTCCCGCATGAAGCGATCGGGTCAACGCTGGGGACGTGACGGCGGCCAGGGCGTGCTGACGTTCCGGTCACTGCTCAGGTCGGATCGCTTCGACCGGGCATGGGCTGTGCTCGCCCGGAGTTGGCAGCAATGGAAGCCGCCAACAGCCTCCAACGACAATCCGGCCTTGGCGTTTGCCGCGTGATTCGCTTTTGCAACCTTGATCCGCGAAAAACCGCGCCATAGGGGAATCACTCCCGTTGATCTCGTGCCTGATCATGTTTCCGGTTGTCTGCACCAGTCGAACAGCCTGCGCGGCCTGCCGGGCTTCCATCGCCGAACCATCAAGCGGGATCACGCATAGGTCGGTCCGTGACAGCGCAAAGGTCACGATCTGATCCCTGGATCCATCCAGGTCAACGATCAGGTAGTCTGCATCACCGGCCAGGGAATCGACAAGCTCAACCGTGTCTTCCGCCTGTGGACGGGCATGAACGGCAAACGGCACGTCTTTGCCGTCAGCTTCCCTCGATTGCGCCCAGGATCGAATGTTCGCGTTCGGATCAAAGTCCAGCACCGAAACACGTCCACCAGATACGGTAATTTGCTCGGCGAGAAGCATGGCAGACGTGGTTTTTCCGGAACCGCCTTTCGGATTGGCGAAGGCAATTACGAACACGGAAGGATGATTATCCTCACATAAATATAATGTCAATGTTATCGTTGTCTTTATCTCTAACGCTAACGTTAGATCTATAATCTATCCTTGATCAATTCCTGCCATTGCCGGCTTGCGTGCGAAATCATGTGCACGACAACAGTTTGCTGCTCCTGGTAAACTTCATAGACAACAACATAGTTCCCGAAGGGAAAGAACCTTACAGACCCGCGCCTGGCACCGCCCATAGGTGCGACGCTCAGGGTCTTGACCGCCCTGTCCCGCAATTCCGTCACGAAGGAAATCGCACGGGCAGGGCTGTCCGCCGCGATGTAATCCAGAATGTCATCAAGATCGGCGTCCGCCAGGGATGTGAACACAACCCGGTAAATATTCATGATTGTCAGAGGCCATGTCGTGAACGGAGACGTTCGATCTTCCCATCAAAGTAGGCTTCATCCGCTTCGGTCACATCTCCGGCCGACCACGCCTTGCGGGACAGTTCAAGACGTTGCTCGAATTCCCTCTGCCTTACAGAACGGATATGTCCTCGCAATGCCTCGCGGATCACTTCGCTGGCAGACGAATACTGGCCAGAAGCGACTTGCGTTTTCACAAAATTTTCCAGTTCATTTGTCAGCGAAATGTTCATGCAACCCTCGATCCCGAATTGTTAGACTTATGATAACAATAATAACAAAGATTAGCAAACTTTGTTATTCTTGACGCTCTTTCCGCGAAACAGAGAAACGGTCGCTGCTACAACCCATGAAGAGAATGAGGAAAAGTTTCGAGAGCGGTATTGACCTGAGAAAGATCCCCGGAACGAGCAGGGCAGGAGCCCCCCATTTCCAGTGGGGCGTGTTATCGGGAAAGGCAAACGGAAGGATTGTGGCGCATCGCTCACCGATGGCCCCGCCACCGCCGCACCCAGTGATGTGGTCGTAGTATTCGGACTCATTGACGCTGAGCACCGAACCGTCCCGCCGCCAGCGGCAGCGGTCGGTCCTGTCCTGCTCGTATCCCAGTAGCGGCGCCACCTCGGTCAGCCTCCTGGACCTCACCTCGTCAGCCAGCCGCCGAAATCCGTGATCCGACTTCCTTTCCATCTTTCCTTCTCCCGAAAACGCCGCCCGCCGGGCGGGCTACCGGGAAAAGGCTACCGGGAAGGAAAGATGGCACAAGACGGGTCAAAATTGGACGCCGATGCCGGGTCAAAATTGGACGCCGCTTGACATCTGTCGAAGCGACCGGCCGCTATCACCGGGACCTGCACCGGAGCCTGCACGCCTCCGGTCCCGCGGTGGCGGTGGTCAGTCCCCTGAGGGCCCGGCGCTTCGCCCAAGCCGCAGGTCAGATAGCAAAGACCGATCCCCTCGATGCATCTCTGCTGGCATGGCTGGGCCAGGTCATGTGTCCGGACGCGACGGAACCGCTCGGCGACGAGCAGCGCCAGCTCGTCGACCTTTGCCGGGCACGCGCGAAGCTGGCCACGGACAAGGCCGCGTACGTCAATGCCAACCGGGAATACGAGGCCTCCGAGGCGGTCGCAGCGACAGCCAACATGATCGCGCAGTTCGAGCAACAGATCGCACGGCTCGAGGACGCCATCCGCACCCACATCGCGAACAACCCCGAATTCGCCCGCCGCACCAGGATCCTGCAGTCGATCAAGGGCTTCGGCGAAGTCACCGCAGCCGTGCTCTGTGCCGAGATCCCGGAACTCGGCACCGTAGACCGGCGCGCCGTTGCCGCCCTAGCTGGCCTCGCACCGTATCCCGATGACAGCGGGAAGCGAACGGGACAGAGATACATCAAGGGCGGGCGCATGCTCCCGCGCAATACCCTCTACATGGCCGCGACCTCCGCAATCAGGTTCAACCCCGACATGAAGAGCTTCTACGACCGGCTGATCGGCAAGGGCAAGGCACACAAGGTCGCCTTGACAGCGGTCATGCGCAAGTTGGTCATACTCGCCAACGTGCTTGTACGCGATGACCGGGACTGGTCGGCCATTGCTCCGGAACCGAGCATCGGCTGAAAGTCAGGCTTGTGGACAACCATGTGGATAAGTCAGGGATAACTTTCCAGTGATAGATCGAAAACCATGCATTTGGCCCTGAATCTGGGTTGACGCCAAACACGGATGCTACCGGAATCGACCCCAAGTGCGCTGCTGGAGCAGGTAGGTATGACATCCCCTGGCGGATGCCGAGCAGGCGGACGTCCCCTCCAAAAAATATGGAGAAGACAGAAAGATAAGGCAGAGAAGGAACAAAATCATTGTTTCACTGAATCCTTCCAGGATCTCCTCGCAGTCTCCCTCGAGCGGCGGCCGGCTCGGGCTCAGGCGGCTCATGCGCATGATCGAGGCCACCGCCGCCATCGATCACCGGATGGTCATCCACTGACGCGCGGATGATCGATTTCGCCGGCATCGGGAGAGTGTTTCTCGTGGGTGACATCCACGGGATGTTTCCGCCGTTCCACGCGTTCGCCCGGCGCGTGCAGGGCAGGGGGGTGGCCGTCGTGCAGGTCGGCGATTTCGGCCACGGGTTTCTCGATCGCCGCACGGCGGCGGGTGTCGCGGACTTCTTCCGGGAGAATGCCGGTACCTGCGGCTTCATCCGCGGCAACCACGACGACCCGGAGATCTGCCGCGTCATGCCGGGGTGGATCCCGGACGGGCACCATGACCCGGCCCGGGACATCATGTTCGTGGGCGGCGCGGTTTCGGTCGACCGGCACCTGCGCACCCGGGGGCTGGACTGGTGGGAGGACGAGGAGTGCCCGATCGCGGAGCTCAACGCGATCGTCGACCGCTACATCGCGGTGAAGCCCCGCATCATGGTGACGCACGACGCGCCGGCAGCGGCGATCGAGGCGGTGTTTCCAAACGTCAGGCTGTTCCGCCCGCTGTCGCGGACGATGCAGGCGTTCGACGCGATGTTCGAATATCACCGTCCGGACGTCTGGATCTTCGGCCACTGGCACCGCTCGGCGTCCGCCGTCGTGGACGGCACGCGGTTCCAGTGCCTGGGCGAGCTCAGGACCTGCATGCTGTCCTGGTGGTGGCCCGGGGGGCCGGTTCGCCTGTGCGGCGGTTCGGAGTATGTCTGAGACGCTCCGCGCGGAATTCACCGAGGAAAGCAAAAGGAAACTGCAATGACCTTGCCCCCGATCTTCCACTTCGTGTTTCAACTGTTCCGTCCCGCGATATTGTTGCCCATGCTGGGCGGCGGGCTGTGCGCGGCCATGATCGTCGGGGCGGGCGATCTCGTTGCCCGGTCTGCCGGTTTCGAGTCCCTCGGGGGCCGCATGTTCATTGCGGCGGCATGGGGCGTGACTGTCTTCGTCGTCATTCTGGGTCTTCGACCGCGTCCCGATCCCGAATTCGAAGTTCCCCCGATCTTTCTTGCATTTTTCCAGGCCGCGGCGGCCATTGGCCTGGTGGTTGCGACGGCAATCCTGATTCTTGCCGCCCTGTTCATTCTGGCTTGCGTTGCCTGAATCACCTGGTTTTCCTCCTTTGCGTCGTCAATTTCATCATGTTGCGCAGGGTGAAGGACGTGAAGGTGGAACGGCTGGCGGGAAGTTCGGCACGGAACTACGCCGCGAGGGTCGGCCGGCCAGGCTGTACGGCGGCCCGGAGCGGATCTGAGACGGCATGATGAAGGAAAGCAGCGACAGTCCCCGGCTTGACCACGCGGTCAGGTGGCATCCATGAGGGCGAGCAGCGGGGGCAGGAAGGAACTTGGTGGGAAGGCCTGGAAAGGAGGGTGGAATTCTTTCTGCTGGAACAAGAAATGAAACCATTTTACAAATTGTGCAATGATACTCCATGTATTCGGAATATTTTTGTATTGAAATGCAACATAATGGGAGTTATATGCAATTGAACGACATTCTCGGGAGACAGAATGGAGCACTTCCCGATAGTTCAAGCCCTATGCCGGGTGGCGATGGCAGACGCTTCGCCCGCACTGCGAAAGCAGGTGGAGCGGTTGCGGGATGTGCTCGCCAAAGACGGAAAAACCAGGCAAGCGGCTGCCTTGACAAGCCTTCTCAACGCTGCCGAACGTACGAAAGAGATGGCACCAACGCGGCTCGCGCGGTCGCGTACGCAAATACCTGGGGAATTGCTCGGCCCAAATACACCTCTTCCCGTCGATCGTGAAACCTCTGCACCACTGGCCGAGATATTGTTCCCGGCAGAAATTCACAAAGATGCACCTTTGTTTAATCCCACGGTTACTGCCGCGATCGCGACAATTGTAGAGGAATGGGACAACTTTGAGGCACTCTCCGCAGTCGATCTTCTGCCGCCAAAGACCTGTCTGATCTATGGTGCGCCTGGTACCGGCAAGACTCGCCTCGCACTGTGGATCGCCTACAAGCTCGATTTGCCGATGGTGGTGGTTCGGCTTGATGGCTTGATCTCGTCGTTTCTCGGGACGACCGCACGCAACATTGGAAATCTCTTTGCATTTGTGAACCGCCACCGGTGTCTCCTGTTGCTGGACGAGTTCGACGCCATTGCAAAGCTTCGCGACGACCCCCAGGAGGTTGGCGAGATCAAGAGGGTGGTAAATGCCCTGTTGCAGAACCTGGATGCGCGTAGGGATATCGGCTTCACCATTGGAATTACGAACCATGAGCGCTTGTTAGACCCAGCTGTGTGGCGGCGCTTTGAGGTTCAACTTGAAATCCCCAAGCCGGATTTCCAGATGCGAATTGCGATTGCTCGCCACTTCATGCCGCCAACCGCCGCTCCGGATAGCCATATTCGGCTGATCGCGTGGTTTACCGAAGGATGTACCGGCGCCGAGATCGAATCCCTCGTCCGAACCTACAAGAAGGCCATGGCAGTCCGCGCTCAAAACCAGCAACGTCTGCTGGACACTCTACGGCAATTCGCGACGCTCAACAGCGCTCGTATAGACACCCGGCGGCGCACCCTCTTGTTCGGCAAAGCGGCGGACCTGTTTCGCGCTATGAAAGATGATCCCGAACTCAGCTTTTCACTTGCCGATATCGGAGAAGTCGCCGGACGAGATAAGTCCACAATAAGCCGTCAACTCGGGAAACTTGGGGAGTGCCAACCTAAAAGTAACGGCGAGGTAAGTGCCGATGGCTAGCCCGATCCAGATCGTCCTCAATACCGAGAATTACGAGGAGACCCGAGAAACCTCCGGTGGGGCCCGAAAAAGGATTTCTTTGCAAATCGCGATCGGGCGTTTCGAGAACACAAAGCGCTCCTCATCGCACAGCTCAGAGCCATCGCAGAGGGATTGGAGGCCAATCCACAAACTGATTTAGGTTATGTGAAAGTGATCCTGCGCAGATCGGCATGGGCCAAAAGTCATCGGCCATTGAAGGCGCTTTTCAAGCCGGTTCGCACTCCAATCGTGGGCGGAGCAGACCTCGGCGTCGTTCTTGTCAAAACGCGGCCGCAGGAATTAATGTGCCTAGCCTTTACCTGAGGAGGTACGGGGCAGGGGTGACCGGAGATAGGAATAGGCGACTGCTGGAATCTCCGAGCTATACAGGGCCCAGAGATATAAACACCTACCCGGAGTACAGTACCTCGATGCTGGATAGCCTGAATGAAATCGTGGAACACGCCGAGGTTTGCCTGGCGGTACCCTACAAGCGGCACTTCGATGGAATATTTTATGAAGCGGCCATGCAAGGCTATCAACTTTACAAGGAAACTATCTTGGCCCTCAAGCCCCTTGAAGTGGAAGGGAGTGATTCCCCTATGGCGCGGTTTTTCGCGGATCAAGGTTGCAAAAGCGAATCACGCGGCAAACGCCAAGGCCAGGTTGTCGTTGGAGGCTGTTGGCGGCTTCCATTGCTGCCAACTCCGGGCGAGCACAGCCCATGCCCGGTCGAAGCGATCCGACCTGAGCAGTGACCGGAACGTCAGCACGCCCTGGCCGCCGTCACGTCCCCAGCGTTGACCCGATCGCTTCATGCGGGAGTTGACCAGAAACCTGTTCGCGGCCTCCACCGCACCCGATCCGATCGGGTAGCCCGCATTGGCGACTTCACGGTAGTTCATGCGTTTCCGGTTGTTCCGAAAGAAGCCGAGCTCGCGAGCAATGTCGGTTCTGGCCTTTCCCTTCCGCAACAGGTAGCGGAGCGCGTCGATGACCTTTCCTGCCCCCTTGGGGTCGTGGCGAAGGACGTGGCGCCATTTCTCGAACCAGGCCTCTCCTTCCGCGCTGTCCGGACCGAAGGCGGCGTCGGCCGCGACCTTCATATGCTGGGTCACGTGCCAGAAGTCGATCAGCATGACATCGGGGCAGAGCGTGTCCAGAAATGTCATTGTCTCGGGCGCCATCGGCGATCGCCACCACCTTCAGGTCCTCCTTGCGCTCCAGCCAATGGAACGCTTCCCGGCTCACCTGCGCCTTCAGGCTCGTCTTGCCCCGCTCCGGGAGACGCCCGAAATAGCTGCTCTGCACCATGTTCCCATCGGCATCGAGCAAGGAGACAACGCCACTCGATGCCTCGCGCCAGCCCGCCTCGACCGCGTTGCCGTCCACCGTCTCCGCATTCATGCGGACCATGACCCCGTCGAGGGAGACAAGCAGCGCAGTCGCATCCTCGTGAACCTCCTCTTCCGACCGCAGGTCCGCCAGGAGATCACCAGAGCAGTCCTCGAAGCGGCGCCCCGCCTCGGCGGTCATCTGTATCAGGGAACTCGGCGATGGGCCCATGCCGCAAAGCCGGACCCAGGCATCGGCGCTCTCGCGCGCACTCAGGTTGGCCATGAGATAAAGCGACAGGCCCGCCGCCGCAGGCGTCAGGCTGCTCTCGGTCAGGCCGAGCACACGCTCGGTCGGGAACACCGACGCGCCCCCGCCCGACGGACGGTAGCGCGCGCGGTCGTAGCCGACCGGGCCGAACATCGTCATCGCATGGCCCCTTGTGGCGTCGACCTTCCTGTAGGTTCGGCCGTCGACTTCCAGGCAGTCCCCATGATCGTCAATCCGCTCGAAGGCATCGCCGAGGACCGCGCGGGCGAAGTCATGGATCACGTCGCGAAACACAAGCTCGGCCTTCAGTGGGTCCTGCATGAACATCACCGCAACATCATCTGCCATCCCACGGGCGGCGTCGGACCGGATCACCTCATTCTTCGCCCGCCTCAGGCGGTCACCTGCCGCCTCCATGACATCTTCGGCATCGTTGAGGGTGGAGTTGGCAAGGGGAGGTTCAGCCTGCAGGTTCTGCATCGGAGTGCTCCTTTTTTGCCCCGACTTCGGAGCTTTTTTTGCTTTGGAGCACTCTACCATACCTGCCGCCCGGGGGCAGGAATTGAGCGAAAATCACCGGGTCATGGAAAAATGGCAGCCCATCCGGTGTTTTTTCGCGAAAACCGGTGAACCCGGAGATCACCGACGAACAGGCAGAGAAATAATCGCTTAATTACAGCGCACTAAAAAATGTGCAGTCCGCCATAGAGAATCCACTTTGCGCCAGGCCAAGCTCTGGCTGGGAGGAGGTAGAAATGTAGATTGATACTGAAACCCAACATCGCGGTCCTGCGGGTGAAACCCCCGCCCGGTAAAGGCCAGCCAGCCAGCCGGAAGCGAGTGTTGCATGGCGTACGGCAACGCGCGTCGTGAAGCGTACACAGCGGGCAGCGAAGCAACACTATTGAGCCTCGAAATCCGCAATGATGGTGCCTTCGTGGTAGTGGAAGCGGGGGCAGCACCGGAAACGCCGCCATGGCGAGGCGTGACGGGCCGTCCGGGGTCGCGGGAATGTTGCAAAGCTGTAGATGGACCGCCAGGGAACCTGGGAGGCCCGGTTCCGTCCGTGCGTGGAACAGGCTGGGGAGGGAATGCCAGCGAGATCAATCCAGACCCCGGTCCGGCATCGGTCCTGCACGATGCCGGGAGCGTTAGGAGCGGGAACGAACCCCAGCAGGATACGCACGGTACCGGACGGCGAAACAATAAGCCCACGGGAGGCGGGATCGGGAGTCGTAGCGCTCTGATAGTACCTGTGAAGGCGGGGAACCGAGTCCATCGGGACCCGGTGGAGGGAAACACATGGAGACGTCGAGCTTCGACATCGTGTCAACGAAACAAGCCCGGATAGCCGAACTGGCGAGGACGTGCCCGGACATGGTGTTCACGACCTTGCACCACCACATTGACCTTGACTGGATGATCGTGGCCCTGAGCCGCACGCGAGCGGACGGGGCTGTGGGCATCGACGGGGTGACGGCGACGGACTTCGAAACCGACGCGGAGGCAGGGTGAATCTGTTCTGTTTTTTTGCCGGTATGCGGGTTTGACGCGATTGTCTTTCGCATTTCACCGTTGCGCCCTTTTTCACGTTAGGTGACGTCACATCGACCCCGGACAAGGCCCCACGGCACATGATTCTGCGCCCGGGGCTGTTTCCCGGTGGCGTTTCCGGCGATTTGGCGATTGCCGGACATGCCTGTTCACCCCCGTCTTCGAGGGTGGAGACAGGATAGGCAACTCAGGCGCGGGTGTGGTGGGTCTTCAGCCGAACGCCGTGCGCGGGCGGGTGTTGCCTGTCAATTTCAGCATGTCCAGGACCCGCCTGGGTTTTCGGGCCAGTCTGCGCGTGGTCTCGGCGACATTGTCGCTGGACGTCTTGATCAGGCCGATGGCGAAGCGCCGGAGCAGCGTGGCGTTCGCCGGGCCGTGGCCGGTGCGGATGCGGCTTCGGTCCTCGTCGAAGGTCATGTCGAGGATGTGGTGGTTGGCCTCGATCCCCCAGTGCCCGCGATTGAGGCAGAGCAGGCGCTCGGGTGTTGCCCTGTCCTCGGTCAGGCTGGTGATGCAGTAGGCCGTCTCCTTCGACTGTTTCCCGGTCTTGATCTCAAGGGTTTCGCGGTGGACCGCGAAGACCTGGCCTGTGCCGGGAAAGTCGGCGTAGTCGTTCAATTCACTTGAGACCCATATGGAGCGTTTCTCCTTGCGTCCGTGGTCGGGCTTGCACTCGGGCTCGACGAAGTCAGGCGCACGGCTGGCCATGATCTCATCGAGCGTCAGGCTGATATCAGAGAGCAGGGTCTTCTGGTTGCCCTTGACGGTGAAGGCGTAGTCTGCGCCGCGGTCGAGGAGGTAGGTGGCCAGTTTCCGCTGCGCCAACATGGCATCGGCGGTGATGGTGCGGCCGCTGATGTCGGGCAGCATGTCGAGCAGGGGGATGGCTGTGCCGATTTCGTTGGTGCGTTTCTCCTCGTCGTCCGCCCCCGGCCTCATTCCGACTTTTTTTTGGCGTAGGATTTCCTGCTGTCGTGGCCGACAACGCCCATGACATGGGTCTGCACGCCATCGGCATCGACGGCGCCGCGCATGGTCTTGCCGTCGTAAGCGGGTAAACTGCGACGTCCGTTGATTTTGCCCGGTTTCGGGTATCGTTTGGCTGCTGTGCCCGATGCTGCGGCCCTGGCATTCCCCGATTTTCCGCTGCCGTGCCGATTTTCCGTTTGACATGATAGGGCGCCGGGCCTATTTCCGGTGCGGTAAAACGAATCATCGGGGGATCGGCCATGGGCGCATGGTTCGGATCGAAGGCGACATCGGGGCTGTGCCAGCCGCTCATTGCGGCCATGCCTCCTCATTCTGTGTATATCGAATCATTTCTGGGGGGCGGTGCGATCATGAAGCGCAAGCCTCCGGCCCTGCGCAACATCGGCATCGACCGCAACTGGCGTGCGATCGCGCGTTTCAGCTGTGATTATCCGGTCGAGCTTCACCACGGCTGCGCCCACGCGTTCCTGTCCGGCTTCGACTTCCAGGGCGACGAACTGGTCTACGCTGATCCGCCCTACGTGCAGTCGGTGCGGCGCTCGCAGCGCCGCTACCGTTACGACTACGACGACGGCGACCATGTGGAGCTGATCCGTCTTCTGCGTTCACTGCCGGCCCAGGTGATGATCTCCGGTTATCCGAGCCGGCTCTACGACGAACACCTTTCCGACTGGCGCTCGATCGCGCTTCAGGTCAACAACCAGTCCTGCGTGGTCACCGAGAAGCTGTGGTTCAACTTCGAACCGGACCGGGTCCACTGGGCGCGCTTCGCCGGGCGCAACTTCACCCATCGCCAGACGGTGAAGCGCAAGGCGGCGAGTTGGGGGCGGCGCTACGCGGCGATGCCGCGGTCCGAGCGCCTGGCGGTCCTGGCGGCGATCATGGCTGTGGAGGCGGAGGAATGAGCGGGATCGACCCTCACGACCCGGAGGTGGTTCGCCGGCGGCTCGACGGGCTCCGCTCGGAGTTCGCGGGGCTGGGCTCGGGCGGTGGTCTTCTACGGGGTGCCGCGGCCCTGTTCAGGGAGTTGTTCGGGCTCGCCGGGACGCTGTCGGCGCTCGTCGGGTCACTGCAGGACAGGCTCACCGAGGAAGTGGCGAAGAACAGTGCACTTCGCGACCAGCTGGCCCGCTACGAGCGCCAGCAGTACGGCCGGCGCTCGGAGAAGCGCCGCAACGCCGACGCCTCCTCCGATGGCGCCTCCTCCGACGGGGCCGCATCGCCGGACGCCGGGGAGGATGAGCCCGAAGCCGAAAGGAAAGGCGAGGCCGAAAAGAAAGCCGAAAAGAAGCCCCGGGGCGGCGTCAACGGGCGCAAGAAGGATCGTGGCGATGCCGTCAACGGCACCGGGCTGCGCTTCGGCCCCGAGGCGACGGTGATCGACATCGACGTGATGCCGCCGGAGATCGACGGGCTGGCGGCGGACGAGTTCGAGCTCATCTCCGAGCGGGTGTGCTGCAAGCTGGCATCGGTGCCGATCCGCCACGTGGTGCTGCGTTACCATTACAAGAAGGCGAAGATCACGTCCTCCGGCGCCCTGGTCTGCGCCCCGGCCGTCGAGGGCGTGTTCAAGAGCTCCTGCGCCGATGTGAGCTTTATCGCCGGAATGCTGGTCGACAAGTTCGCCTGGCATCTCCCCCTCTACCGCCAGCACCAGATGCTGGCAGAGAGCGGGATCACCGTCAGCCGCAAGTCCCTGAGTGGCTGGGCCAACCGGGCGATCTCGCTGCTGGAGCCGGTGTTCGAGGCCCAGTGCCGCTCGGTTCTGGAAAGTTCCGTCATCGTCATGGACGAGACGCCGGTGCGGGCCGGACGCGACCCCGCCAAGCCGGGCAAGATGAAACAAGAGCGCCGAGCTAACTGGCGCTGGGGCAGCCGGTGAAAGTCCGGCAGGAAGGAGAGGCTAACCACCACTTCCACCGCGAGCCGTGCGCGTGCATCCGCGAGGGTGCACGTGAAGCGTCGGTAGCGGCGCGTGTGGCCAGGATGATTGAGCAACGAAAATCTTATCATTCGGAGTGCCGAGGTTCTTTGTTTGACCGAAGGCAACACCTGCAGGACCGCCATGGTGAGGGACTGCCGGGCTCCGCGCTGTCAAAGGAATCCAGGGACGCACGTACGCCCCAAGCCGGGACTCGGGAGGGCTTCAATCTGCCCCGGCAGTCGTGCCGGGGCCGCGGAAGAAAGGAGATAGTCTGAATCGATGACGAACGGATTGAAGCAGTCGGATCCGGCCATAGTACCGGTGAAGTCGGCGAACAAGGGAACGTCAGTTCCTGCGGAGCCGATGGAGGGAAGGGCCGGAACCAAGGGGAATCCGCGAGGCCAAAGCATGCACCGGACACAGGGCCGGGATCGCATGTCACAGGCGGCTGAGCGGATACGGCAAGCAGCCACGAGGAAACCGAAGGAGAAACTCACTGCGCTTCTGCACCACATCACGACGGACGCGCTCGAAGCATCCTACTTCATGCTGAAGAAGGATGCGGCGGCAGGCGTGGACGGGGTGACATGGGAGGAATACGGGAACGGACTGGAAGAGCGCCTGCTCGACCTGCACGACCGTGTTCACAGCGGGGCGTACCGGGCGCTTCCGTCCCGGCGGGTAGAGATACCGAAGCCGGACGGGGGAACACGACCGCTCGGCATCGCGGCACTGGAGGACAAGATCGTCCAGACTGCGGTGGCGGAGACCATCCTTGTGCCGATATTCGAGCCGGAGTTCCTCGGGTTCAGCTATGGGTTCCGACCCGGTCGCGGTGCGCATGACGCGCTCGACGCGCTGGCGTACGGGATAGAACGGCGCAAGGTCAACTGGATTGTCGACGCGGACATACGGGCCTTTTTCGATCGGTTGGATCGAAGCTGGCTCATCAGGTTCGTGGAGCACCGGATCGGGGATCGTCGGGTCATCCGGCTGATCTCCAAGTGGCTTGGCGCCGGCGTCATGGAAGAGGGCGAATGGCGGGACACCCAGCGGGGAACCCCTCAGGGCTCAAGTGTCTCGCCGATTCTGGCGAACATCTACCTGCACTTCGTCCTTGATCTCTGGTTCCAGAGGAAATGGCGCGCCCGGATCGCCCGTGGCGAGACGATTATCGTGCGCTATGCCGACGACTTCGTGGTCGGGTTCCAGTACAAGCGGGATGCAGAACGGTTCCTGTGCGATCTGAAGGACAGGCTGGCCGCGTTCTCACTCGACTTGCACCCGGACAAGACGCGGCTCATCGAGTTCGGCCGGTTCGCCATGGCGAACCGCCGGGCACGGGGAGAGCGGCGTCCCGAGACCTTCGACTTCCTCGGGTTCACGCATTACTGCCGGACCACGCGGAAGGGACGTTTCGGACTGGGGCGCAAGCCGATCAGGAAGCGTGTCACCCGGACCCTGAAGCGCATCGAGGCCGAACTGCGTCAACGGATGCACGACAACATCTACGAGGTCGCCATATGGCTTGGTCGGGTTGTGGGCGGTTGGCTGCGTTACTACGCGGTCCCGACCAGCTCCCGATCCCTCCAGACGTTCGGGCTCCGTCTCAAGCGACTTTGGCTGCGCGTCTTGCGCCGCCGGTCGCAGAAGGACCGCCTTCCCTGGGGCAAGGTCGACCTGCTGGCGGCGGTCTTCTGGCCTCCGCTGCGGACCGTGCACCCATGGCCGGACAGACGGTTTGCCGTCAATCACCCGAGGTAGGAGCCTCGTGCCTTAACGGGCATGCGGGGATCTGTGCGGGGGGCGTCGGGCAACCGGTGTCCCTACCGCGACTGCTACTACTGGCCGGTGCTCGGCGACCGGGACGAAGTGGTGTTCCACTTCGCGCCGTCCCGCGCCCACCACCATGTCGCGCGGTTCCTCGGCGATTTCGAGGGCACGTTGGTCAGCGACGGCTACGGCGCTTACGCGGCTTACGCCGAGGCGCGGGGGGAGGCGGTGAGGCAACAGAATTGTTGGTCGCATACGAGACGCAATTTCGAGG
Organism: Paracoccaceae bacterium; assembly: GCA_963664045.2. Taxonomy (GTDB): domain Bacteria; phylum Pseudomonadota; class Alphaproteobacteria; order Rhodobacterales; family Rhodobacteraceae; genus JAPPHA01. Next base: position 386,084 of record CAXXGT010000017.1, read on the forward strand.
AGCAGCTGGACAACCATCCGGTGTTCGCCGGGAAGGCGCTGGATCTGATCGGGGGCATGTACGGGATCGAGAAGGAATTCCGTACCCGGCCGCCGCCTGAACGCCTGGAGGCGCGGCGCACCCGCACCCGCCTGCTGGTCGACGCCTTCTGGCAATGGTGTGAGCGGACGCTCGGGGACCCGGCGCTGACGCCGAAGCACCCGATCCGCCGGGCGGTCACCTACGCCGTCGAACGCCAGCAGGCCCTCGAGGTGTTCCTCGAAGACCCGTTGGTGCCGATCGACTCGAATGGTGTCGAGCGCGCACTGCGCCGCATCAAGCTGGGACAGAAGAACTGGCTTTTTTCCTGGACAGAATCCGGCGCACGGAACGTCGGGATCGTCAACAGCCTCGTCGCCACCTGTTTCCTGCTCGGGATCAGCCCTGCAACCTATCTGGGCGATGTCTTCCAGCGCATCGACACCCACCCGGCCGACCGGGTCCACGAACTGACGCCACGCCTGTGGAAGGACCTCTTCGCCGACAACCCGATGACCGGCAGCATCGACATGACCGTCGTCCGGGCTCACCCGGACGCCAGCCGGGGACCGCCGTAACGCTTGCGACGGCGGCGAACGGTGACGTCGATGCCGTCGATCAGGGCCATCAACTCGGTCGAAGACAATGCAAGCGCCGCATGGCCGGAGGCCGGAGGTGGGGCGAACAGGCCCTGCTCCAGGCGCTTGGACCAGATGAAGAAGCCGCCCCGCTCGAAGCCGAGGACCTTCACGATGGTCCGGCGCCGGTTGACGAACACGTACCAGCGTCCATCGGCCGGATTGCACCCGAGATGGCCCGACACCAGCGCGCACAGCCCGTCGAAACTGCGCCGCATGTCGGCCGGGTCCGTCGACAGCCAGATGCCGCCCCGCGGCCAGCCGCCGAGCATCACGACCGCCGAACCCGCAGGACGACCCCGTCGCCCAGGTCAAGCTCGACGTCCCAGCCCGAGGAAACCGGCGGCGCAAGCTCGACAAAGGATCCCTTCCCGCCCCCAGGGCGGAGACGGCACCGCCAGTTCGAGAAGGTCTTCGAGGACAGCCCACGGGACTCGCAAAACTCCCGTTGCGACAGCCCCGAGCGCTCGAAGTCCGCCATGATGCCGCTCCACTCGTCTGCGCTGCGCACCACCGGCGCACGACGGGAACCAGCCGAACCATTCAAACCTGACATGACAATTTCCTCCGATCATTGATGAATGACCGGAAGTATCCCCATGCACCCCCCGCACGGGCAACCGAATTATCAGACGTCGCCGTTTACCCGCTTACTTGCCGTCGATGGCCAGGGCACTGTCGGGGCCGCCGTGGTCTTCGTTCCATTGCCGCAGGGCGGCGTCGAACTGGTCCGGGCACACCCGGACCAGCACGTCGCGGATGATCGTCCTGCTCGGCGGGATGTACCGGCCCTGGTCGAAGCGCGGCCTGAAATACGCCAGAACCGCCTGGCTCTGGTCCTCGACCCACTCCGAGATCTCCTTGTAGCCGCGCATGCCGGCGAGTGTCGCGGCGGTGGCGAGCGAGAGCACCGATGGCAGGGCGTGCCGCCGCCCCTGCCTGCGTCGCGGATCCTCCACCTGCCGGAAGTAATCGGGCAGGGAGCGCATCTGCGCGGCGGTGAGTGTCATCTTCGGAACTCCCTTGTGCAGGCCGGGATCAAGGTGGGCCGTCCTCAGCCGGCGGCGCGCATCCCGGCGCAGTGGATAGAGAAAGACAAGCTTGGGCCGGTCGTGGGTGATGTAGCCGCTGCCCAGGCGGCCGAAGCCCCGGGTGTGCCCGACACAGAGCCAGTTGGCGGCGCGGTAGACCGTGCCCCGGTGATGAGCAGGATCCACGAACGTCTCCATGAGCAGGACTTCGTGGCCAAAGCGGAGCGGCCAGTCCCGCACCAGGCGCCGTGCGCACAGCGACAGCACCCGTGAGCCGAGGTTCGGCACCCCGCCGGGCAGAACCAGGAACCGCGAATTGTTGGTGACAAGGTGAAGGCGGCTGAACTGGCTGCCACGCTCCCAGCCGATCCAGTCATCCCGCGCCGCGCAGAGCAACGCAGATGCCGAAAACATCGCCAGCGCCAGCCAGCGTCCCCCACAGTGCGCGACATAGCGTATGGTCTCGCCTCTCGGCTGGGCGTCGCCGAGGAAATGATGCTCCTGCATCAAGGCGCGAAAGCGGGCCTCGTCCACCTTCGTCACCATCTCCAATGACACTTGGGAAAGATCCACCACGCTTTCGTTCCATACCGCCTTGCCGCGAATCACCCATGGCTGACTGTAGACCGGTGCTGCGGGAGAGTCCACCTCCAATAGTCATGTCAATGCAGGTAAAGAAAAAAATCCGGAGAACGGATTTGCCTTGGACGCGGAGGCCAACCTGCTTGACCTCCTGGGGCGGATGAAGTCTGGCACGTTACCGCGCACCACCGGTACGCCGTCACGACATCCCGAAAGCGGATGGGGGGCAGCGACCGCTGGGCATACCGACCTACGAGGACAAGGTGGCGCAACGAGCCATTCTGATGCTGCTGGAGCCGATCTACGAGACGGACTTTCTGCCGTGCTCGTACGGCTTCAGGCCCGGCCACTCTGCCCACGAAGCGTTGAAAGACCTTCGGGCGGGGCTGGCCGTGGAAGGCCTCGGATGGGTGATCGATGCCGATATTGCGAACTACTTTGGAAGCATTGAGCACAAACACCTGCGGGGGTTCCTCGACCAGAGGATCAATGACGGCGTCGTTCGACGCTTGATCGATAAATGGCTGGCAGCAGGAGTGCTCGACAATGGCGTCCTGCAACGCACCGAAGAAGGGACGCCTCAGGGTGGGGTAATCAGCCCGATTCTCGCCAATATCTTCCTGCACCATGTGCTGGATGTATGGATGAACGAGGATGTGGCACCACGCGTTGGGGCGCACCGGCTGGTGCGGTACGCGGATGACTTTGTCATTGCATTCAGGAACCGCAGGGATGGAGAGCGTGTGCTCGCTGTCCTTGGCAAGCGGCTTGCGAGATTCGGGCTAATGCTCCATGACGGCAAGACGCGCTTTGTGGACTTCCGTCCCATGCACAGGCAGGGCGACGGACACGACGCACAGGGCAAGTTCGACTTCCTCGGCTTCACCCACCTGTGGGGCAAGTCGCGACGAGGTCGACTGGTCGTGCGTCAGTTCACGGCCCGCGACCGGTTGGCGCGGGCTGTCAAGTCCATATGGGACTGGTGCAAGGGAAACCGGCACCTCCCGCTCCCGGAGCAGCACCGGCACCTTGGCCGGGTAATCCGGGGACATTGCGGCTACTATGGCCTGACCGGCAACGGCAAGCAGTTAAACCGCTTCCGTAAGGCGGTAATATGCAGCTGGCACCGTTGGCTCGGCCGACGACACCGCAACGGGAGACAGACATGGGCCTGGATAACTAAAATCCTGACCATGTTCCCGCTGCCACAGGCCCGGATCGTCCACTCGATCTACGCCAACTGAGCGAAACTGACATGCGAGGAACCGGATGCTCTAATGCGAGCACGTCCGGCTCTGCGGGGGAAGGGGCACCGTGAGGTCCCCTTCTACCCGGCCCCAAGTGGAAAGACAGGATATTCTCCAGCAGGCCAATTGCAGAGACCTGAATGAAGAGAACTGTCCTGAGCATTATACAATTTGGGACACGCTCCAAGAGCGTTACAGGAGCTTTTATGACGAACTGCACGAGATCTTCGAGCCTGTCAACGAAGCGACAAACTAAGGGAGTGATTCCCGTATGGCGCGATTTTCTGACCTCTGACGCAGTGAGAACGAATCACACTGTGCAGCGCGGTGCATCTTGTGTTGGAGCACTTTTCCTCGCCCACCCCGAAGCCAGGAATTCAGTGGAAATCACCGGGAAATGGAAAAACTGCGGCTCGTCCAGCGTTTTTTTCGCGAAAACCCGTGAAATCGGAGATCACCGCCGATCAGGCAGCAAAATAAATTCGCAATTACAAGGCATTAAAAAGAGCGCAATCCGCCATACAGAATCCACACCCCAAACTAAGGCGCCCCGGCCGCTGTCGATGTTTATCCTGCGCTACATCGACCAGAACGCATGGCGGACGATCGCGACCTGGTAGCAGTTCCGCGGAGTTGCAAAACGACGCTCAGCCATGCGCAGAACGCAAAACGGCCGATTTCTCATAAACGCAAAGTCACATTTTCAGCGATCGCCACCCGGCGGGGCGACGGTGCGTGCGGCATGTGCATGTCCGGGATTGACGTTCCCTTCCATGCCCGGATCTCGGGTCCGTACCGGCCTGTGTTCGTCACCGCTGGCTGGATGGAGGTGGTTTTTTTTGCCTTGTCGATTGACCTCACACTTCCGGATTTCTCGGCGCCGATCCGGTAATCCCGGTTGTCACTGAAGACCTTCCGGGCCTGGACTTCCCCGCGGTCTCGCTGTCGTCGAAATAACGATCTGAAGCAACATCCTGGCTGGTGGGCGCATAGCGTGCGCTAGCCAAGGCTCGGGCCGCCCGCTATAAATGTATAGCGGAGAGGGGCAGATATCATGCTTGCGATCAGATTACCGGCCGAGATCGAAGACCGTCTTGAGCGGCTTGCCAAGGCGACCGGGCGTACCAAGACCTTCTATGCCCGTGAAGCCATCCTGGAACATCTGGATAACCTGGAGGATCTGTATCTTGCCGAGCAGCGTTTTCTTGAGAATCGCGCCGGCAAGTCCCGGACATATTCTCTGGATGAGGTAGAGCGCGAGCTTGGCCTGGCGGATTGAGTTTGATGAGCGCGCACTGAAAGACTTGCGCAAGCTCGACAAACAGACCTCCCTGCGGATCACTTCATTCCTGAGGGAACGTATCGCTCTCGACGACGACCCTCGCCGCGGCGGGGTGGCACTGCGCGGCAGGAGATCGGGGACTTCGTTCTGGCGATACCGTGTCGGCGACTGGCGGATCGTTGTTCACATCGATGATGCGGCCCGGCAGGTTCTGGTTATCAGGGTTGCGCATCGTCGACAGGTTTACCGTGGTCTTTTCACCGACTGAAACCGGACCCGTCGATCCGCGCCACATACCCAGAAAAGGAACAGGGAGCTGGTGTGGTCGGGCCGGGCCTGGTGGAGTGTTCCTGGTTTCGCCATGTTCTGGACGCAGGGGCCGCCAGGAGTGCCGGAACGATCGGGCGGCATATGAGCTCGGTCGTCGGATTGAGACCATTTGTGCGGAAATCGTCGGCGGGGGTGTAAATTCACCATGGCGACGTTTTTGGTCTCATGCTGCGAGGGCCTGGCGGGTTGGTTTGGCGTTGTCATTTGCTGCCAGTGCGTTCCACGCGTGGCCGAACCGGCCTGACAGGATCAGTGCCCGGAAGGTCATGATCGCCTGGCCGCCCTCCATGCTCCATCGCATGCCCGAACCCTTGAATCTCTTGCACACGATGCTTTTGTTTGCGGCCTCCACCACACCGCTGCCGATCGGGAGATTGCGGTCCTGCAGGGCCCGGTAGCGCATGCGTGATCTGTTCTTGCGGAAGAATTCCAGCTCCCGCTCCACATCTCCACGGCCGCGGTGACAACTGTCCCGCAGGTAGCGTATGGCCCGGATGACCCGCTCCACCCCGTCGTGTTCGTTCATCAGCACACCGCGCCACTTCTGGAACCAGCTGTCCGGATCACGTGCAGATTGCGCGACGACATGAAGATGTTCGAGCGCGTGCCAGACATCCAGGACCTCCGCGTGCGGATCCAGCTTCGCAAGGAATTCCCAGTTCGACAGCGCCCCGTCAGCCGCCGCCACCAGCACCAGGTCCGGCCGCGCCTCCCGGATCTTCGCAACCTCGCTCAGGAGACGCGCCTTCAGGCTTGTCATCCCCGCCTCCGGCATGCGCGCCAGGCAAATGCCGGCAAGACGCGTTCCTTCCCTGTCGAGGAAGGACACCGTTCCGCAGGAGGCCTCGCGCCAGCAGTAAGCGGGTAAATGGCGACGTCTGATAATTCGGTTGCTCACGCGAGGGTTGGGTGGGGATAATTCCGGTCATTCATCAATGATCGGAGGAAATTGTCATGTCAGGTTTGAATGGTTCGGCTGGTTCCCGTCGTGCGCCGGTGGTGCGCAGCGCAGACGAGTGGAGCGGCATCATGGCGGACTTCGAGCGCTCGGGGCTGTCGCAACGGGAGTTTTGCGAGTCCCGTGGGCTGTCCTCGAAGACCTTCTCGAACTGGCGGTGCCGTCTCCGCCCTGGGGGCGGGAAGGGATCCTTTGTCGAGCTTGCGCCGCCGGTTTCCTCGGGCTGGGACGTCGAGCTTGACCTGGGCGACGGGGTTGTCCTGCGGGTTCGGCGGTCGTGATGCTCGGCGGCTGGCCGCGGGGCGGCATCTGGCTGTCGACGGACCCGGCCGACATGCGGCGCAGTTTCGACGGGCTGTGCGCGCTGGTGTCGGGCCATCTCGGGTGCAATCCGGCCGATGGACGCTGGTACGTGTTCGTCAACCGGCGCCGGACCATCGTAAAGGTCCTGGGCTTCGAGCGGGGCGGCTTCTTCATCTGGTCCAAGCGCCTGGAGCAGGGCCTGTTCGCCCCGCCTCCGGCCTCCGGCCATGCGGCGCTTGCATTGTCTTCGACCGAGTTGATGGCCCTGATCGACGGCATCGACGTCACCGTTCGCCGCCGTCGCAAGCGTTACGGCGGTCCCCGGCTGGCGTCCGGGTGAGCCCGGACGACGGTCATGTCGATGCTGCCGGTCATCGGGGTGTCGGCGAAGAGGTCCTTCCACAGGCGTGGCGTCAGTTCGTGGACCCGGTCGGCCGGATGGGTGTCGATGCGCTGGAAGACATCGCCCAGATAGGTTGCAGGGCTGATCCCGAGCAGGAAACAGGTGGCGACGAGGCTGTTGACGATCCCGACGTTCCGTGCGCCGGATTCTGTCCAGGAAAAAAGCCAGTTCTTCTGTCCCAGCTTGATGCGGCGCAGTGCGCGCTCGACACCATTCGAGTCGATCGGCACCAACGGGTCTTCGAGGAACACCTCGAGGGCCTGCTGGCGTTCGACGGCGTAGGTGACCGCCCGGCGGATCGGGTGCTTCGGCGTCAGCGCCGGGTCCCCGAGCGTCCGCTCACACCATTGCCAGAAGGCGTCGACCAGCGGGCGGGTGCGGGTGCGCCGCGCCTCCAGGCGTTCAGGCGGCGGCCGGGTACGGAATTCCTTCTCGATCCCGTACATGCCCCCGATCAGATCCAGCGCCTTCCCGGCGAACACCGGATGGTTGTCCAGCTGCTCCTCGAAATTGCGCCTCGTATGCGCCCAGCAATTTTGCTGCCTCACCGCCTCCCCCCGCGCCTCGGCGTAAGCCGCGTAGGCGCCGTAGCCGTCGCTGACCAGCGTGCCCTCGAAATCGCCGAGGAACCGCGCGACATGGTGGTGGGCGCGGGAGGGCGCGAAGTGGAACACCACTTCGTCCCGGTCGCCGAGCACCGGCCAGTAGTAGCATTGTTTCATCTTGCCCGGCCTGTCCGGGTCGCGCCCGGCCCGCACCGGCGTCTCGTCCATGACGATGACGGAACTTTCCAGAACCGAGCGGCACTGGGCCTCGAACACCGGCTCCAGCAGCGAGATCGCCCGGTTGGCCCAGCCACTCAGGGACTTGCGGCTGACGGTGATCCCGCTCTCGGCCAGCATCTGGTGCTGGCGGTAGAGGGGGAGATGCCAGGCGAACTTGTCGACCAGCATTCCGGCGATAAAGCTCACATCGGCGCAGGAGCTCTTGAACACGCCCTCGACGGCCGGGGCGCAGACCAGGGCGCCGGAGGATCTGATCTTCGCCTTCTTGTAATGGTAACGCAGCACCACGTGGCGGATCGGCACCGATGCCAGCTTGCAGCACACCCGCTCGGAGATGATGTCGTATTCACCCTCCGCCAGCCCCTCGATCTCCGGCGGCATCACGTCGATGTCGATCACCGTCGCCTCGGGGCCGAAGCGCAGCCCGGTGCCGTTGACGGCATCGCCACGATCCTTCTTGCGCCCGTTGACGCCGCCCCGGGGCTTCTTTTCGGCTTTCTTTTCGGCCTCGCCTTTCCTTTCGGCTTCGGGCTCATCCTCCCCGGCATCCGGCGATGCGGCGCCATCGGAGGCGGCGTCGGCGTTGCGGCGCTTCTCCGAGCGCCGGCCGTACTGCTGGCGCTCGTAGCGGGCGAGCTGGTCGCGAAGCGCACTGTTCTTCGCCACTTCCTCGGTGAGCTTGTCCTGTAGCGCGGCAATGATCGTCGACTGCGTCCCGGCAAGCCCGAACAACTCCCTGAACAGGGAGACAGCCCCCCGCAGCAGGCCGCCGCCGCCCAGCCCCGCGAACTCCGCATGGAGCCCGTCGAGCCTCTGGCGGACCGCATCCGGGTCGTGAGGGTCGATCCCGCTCATTCCTCCGCCTCCTCCGCCATGATCGCCGCCAGCACCGCCAGGCGCTCGCCCCGGGGCATCGCCGCGTAGCGCCGCCCCCAGCTCGCCGCCTTGCGCTTGACGGTCTGACGGTGGGTGAAATTCCGTCCGGCGAAGGCCGCCCAGTGCACCCGGTCGGGCGCGAAGTTGAACCACAGCTTCTCGGTGACGATGCAGGACTGGTTGTTGACCTGGATCTCCAGCGAATGCCAGTCGGAGAGGTGTTCGTCGTAGAGCCGGGACGGATAGCCGGAGACCATCGCCGAACAGGGCAGCGACTTCAGGATGCCGAGAAGCTCCACATGGTCGGCGTCCGTATAGTCGTAACGGTAGCGGCGCTGCGACTTGCGCGCAGACTGCACGTAGGGCGGGTCGGCATAGACCAGCTCGCGGCCGTCGAAGTCGAAATCAGACAGGAACGCGTGGCAGCAACCATGGTGAAGCTCGACCGGATAGGCGCAGCTGAAGGTGTCGATGGCCCGGCGGTTGAGATCGATGCCGATGTTCCTGAGCGCCGGAGGCTTGCGCTTCATGATGGCGCCGCCCCCAAGATGTGTCTCAATATATGCGACATGCGGCGGACACATCGCGATGAGCGGTTGGCAAAGACCAGAGGTCGCTTTCGATCCAAACCATGCGCCCATGGCCGTTCTCCCCGATGATTCGTCTTGATTCGCCGGGAATAGCCCCGGCGCCCTATCGTGTCAAACGGAAAAAACGGCGCAGCAGCAGCAAATTGGAGAATGTCAGGCCGCAGGATCGGCCGCAGCCGACAGGACGAAACCAGAAACCAGGCGAAATCAACAGACGTCGCCGTTTACCCGCTTACCGCCAGCAGGCCTCCGCCCGCCCATCCTCGCCGGGACGCATCGGGACCATCACGCCATCCAGCGAAATCGCCGCCGAAACCGCCGCGCCCGGAATGCCTTCGGCCTCCCGCACCTGGGGTATCACCGTCTCCTCGGCCGTGCTCCAGTGTTCATGCACCGCAGTCACCAGATCCTGCAGCGCACTCGCCGACGGCGTCATCGCGCCGGCCTTCTGCAGCAGCTGTTCCGCATCCTGGTAGGTGCAGTGTGCCACGGTCATCACCGCCGCCTCCGCCGCCGGCCGCGTCATCCAGCCTCCCATCAGCCCGAGGCTCTCGTCCACCGGCATCCATGACACTGGCGCGCCGCGGCTGCGAAAGCGGCTGCGCTCATAGCTCACCTCCCCGAGCAGTGTCATGATGGTCTTGTGAGTGGCGCCGGCCCGGTACCAGGGCTTGTCGTCCCGCATCAGCCGCGTCGGCAATTTCGGAAATGTCGGGAGTGTTGGACAACGCTGAACCCGTGTGCGAAAGTGTCATTGGGAATGCTCCTTGCTCCGGCCAAGCGCCGGTCTCTACAATTAACCGCACGATAGCGATGTCGTGCGGAAGGAACATTCCCGAAATCCCCCGATGGTGACAAAATTCCGCGCCAACCCGAAATCATGTCACCTCGACCGGCCAAATCACGCCTAAACACCCGCTTTCGCCTGATTCGCAGCGGTCAAATCCATCGATCCATGCCAAATCATGTCGCCATCCGGGATTCACACCCGACAGAGCCATCGGGGTTGCCTCCATAGGTCGTGTTGCGTACAACTACACCATACCTAGTGACAGCCCCGATCGCCAGGATTACCTGAACAGAATCGTCGACTTCAGGCGAAAAATCGCGTCTTCAGCGGGTTTTGCAAGAGGCTCAGTCCTTATTTTGTTTTTTGCATGGTTCTATTTCTACGCTCTGCCGAGGGCGCTCAGAAATTAGGATTGTTTGCGATATTGACCCGGTCAGTCTCCATCTCACAGGCCTGTTCCCGGCGGAAAATGCCCGGAACCCGGGTTTTCATCCGCTCCCGGCCGGCAGCAAGGCCATGGCGCCGATGATGATCGCGGGTGCGGCGGCAATGGTTCCCGCCAGCCAGCGGGTGTTTGCCGTTCCTCTCGGCCCCGGGATCCGGAACGTGAAAATCTACTACCCAAGCGTTTGGGTTTCTGCTAAGCTTGTCCCATGCCGACTGTCTTGCGTCTCGACGGGCTTCGGGTTGCGATCTATCCGAATGATCACCGGCCCGCCCATGTCCATGTGATCGGGGCAGGACGCGAGGCTGTCTTCTTCCTGAACTGCCCGTCCGGGCCAGCAGAACTGCGGGAAGTCCACGGCTTCAACCGGCAGGAGACGGGACGCATCGAGAACAGCCTGGCCGCGCACCTGCCAGACCTGTGCCAGAAATGGAGTGAGATTCATGGCCATCACTGAACAGAACTTCGCCCGGGCCGAGGCGGCAGGCGCCGCCTTGCGCCAGAAGGTCTTCGCCACCGCGGCCCGCTATGACCGGAAAGCCTCCCGCCTGCTCGTCAGCCTGAACAATGGCGTCGAGCTGGCCGTGCCCGGACACCTGCTCGAAGGCCTGGCAGGAGCCGATCCCGACACGCTCTCCGAAATCGAACTTTCCCCTTCCGGCCTCGGCCTCCACTGGCCAGCCCTTGATGCCGACATCTACGTGCCTGCGCTGCTTGCCGGCGTGTTCGGCTCCCGATCGTGGATGGCATCCGTACTCGGCACGAAAGGCGGCAAGGTGAGCACTCCGGAAAAGGCCGCCGCCGCGCGCGTCAATGGACTGAAGGGCGGGCGCCCGGCCAGGCCGAAAGCCCGGAAACTCTAGGAAACCAGCGCGAAGGCGCGGGGGAAGAAGCTCGGCCGCCAACCAGGACAGCGGCCAAAATCGGACAAGCTCGCACCGAAGGTCCTTCAGGCCGTCAGCGAGGGACGAAGTTACCGCTGGATCGCCCCGTGACCTCGGAATCAGCAAGAATACCGTCCTCGACGTCGTAAAACGGCACAGGCAAGCCGGATAAATGCGCATTCTCGCAGCGCTCAGCATCAAATGCGCGGAAATCGACCGTGAATGTGACGAGAGGCGAAGACAAAATGCTTGGAGTGTCATTTCGTCCTCTACCGGAATCGACCCCCATTGCGGCGATCTCGATGGATCTGAATAAATGCCCGATATGGAACACGGTCGCTGAGGATGCCTGATGCAAGCCTATATCGATGACAGCATGAGTGATGGCCGGGTCCTGGTTTTCGGGGACTGATCGCATCAGCCGAAAGGTGGGAGGCGTTTACGAGCGACTGGCAACGGTGCCTGGACCAAGCGCCCTGGAATGTTTTCAAGATGAGAAAGGTCAGGCAGCGCTGTAGCCCCGGAAAATGCGAGGCCGCAAAACGGCACGACCAAACGATCCGCGACCACGTGCAAGGCGGGATCTGCTGTGCAGTCCCGATTGTCCCGCTAAAGGCTGGCGTTGCTCGCCGCGGGCTGACGAATAGAGAGGTTGCCAACCCGTACTATTGGGCTTCCATCCGCATCATGAATGGCCTGGCCCAACATCAACGGGAATGGGGATTAAATGAACCCGTCGATTTCATCTTCGACGAACGCCCGGAGAAGGAGAAAAACATCATTCTGGATGCATGGAACGAAGTCTATTGTCCGACCGCCCCGGATGACATCCTTGCCGTAACCGGAAAACAACCGGTGTTTGCAAACGACGAGCAGGTTTTGCCCCTGCAAGCCGCCGACATGTGGGCTTGGTGGTGCCGGAAAATGTGGATCGATAACGACGGCATGATCCCGGGGGACAGCTTTCCAATTCCGTGGGGGAAGGTCGGCGACATTGCTCAAATGATTCTGGACGTGTCGACGGACACCATGAACCACATACTTTGCCAGGCGGCGGAAGTGGCCAAAGCACATCCACAATAAACGCATCCAACGCGTGGACATCCACCGGCCGGAGCCCTTTCAAAGTTCCACACTTGTATAGGTGATCCGGTTTGTGTATGCGTCGGGCATGCAGGTCGGTCTCCGCCATTTCGATTCGCAGACGCTTGACTGGCTCGCCGGCGCCTTGCGTTCCGGCGAGCACACCCGTCACGCCCTGACCCGTGAGCTGTGCGAGCGCACCGGCTGGCGCAACGCCCTCGGCCGCCTGTGCCTGTCGGCGGCGGCGAAGGCGCTGCCTGCGCTCGCGGAGCGCGTGGGGATCGAGCTTCCGCCCGCGCGCGCGGTGCCGGATCCGACGGTCGCTCCCGCCGTCCCGGCCGGAGACGTTCCCGACACCAGGGTGGCCTGCGCGCTGGAGGAGTTCGGCCCCGTCTCGCTTGACCCGGTGGGCGCCGCCGCCGACCGCCGTCTCTGGGAGGCGATGATGGAGGCGCGCCATCCTCTGGGATGGGCGCGGCCTCCCGGTGGCCAGATGCGCTACTGGATCCGCTCGGAGCGTCACGGCGTCCTCGGCGGGATCGGCTTCGGGTCGGCGACCTGGCAGCTCCGGGCGCGGGACGAATGGATCGGATGGTCCGCCGACGCCCGTGCCGCCAACATCGGGCGCGTCATCTGCAACCATCGTTTCCTTCTGCTCGCCGGCGTGCGCGTCCACGGCCTCGCGTCGCAGGTCCTGCGCATGGCCGCGCGGAAGGTGGCGGACGACTGGGAATCCCGCTATTCTGTGCGCCCGGTGGCGGCCTACACCCATGTCGGCCCGGAGCACAGCGGATACTGCTACCATCGCGCGGGCTGGATCGTCGCCGGGCGCACCGGCGGACGCAGGGCGCGGCCGGCACGGTGCGGGTCCTGGCGCTGGCGGACGGTTGGCGGACGACGCTCCGCCATGTGGAACGCCGCCCGGTCGGGGCGCTGGCCGGCGCATATGACGGCGCGGACGCGGACTGGGCGGAGAGGGAGTACGGACGCACGGGCCACACCGACGGGCGGGTGCGCGACCGCATCGTCCGGATGGGCCGGTCCTGGCTGAGGAACATGGGGGAGGAGCTGCCGGTTATTTTCCCGGAGAAGGCGGAACAGAAGGCCGCCTACCGCTTGCTGTCGAACCCGAGGATATCCATGGAGCACGTTCTCGAGCCGCACTGCGAAGCGACCGCCGACCGTTGCCGCGGGGAGGCGGTGGTCCTTGCCGTGCAGGACACGACGGCCCTGAACTACACTGGCCTGGAGGCCACGGAAGGCCTGGCCGACCTCGGCGGCGGCGGCAAGGGGAGTGTCGGCATTCTCGCCCACGCCGGGCTTGCGGTGACGCCGGAGGGCCGGCCCCTGGGCCTGTTCACGATGGACGCAGCCTTCCGGGAGGATCCCGAGACAGACAGCCGCCGATGGCTCCTGGGGCTCGATCGGGCGCGGGAGCTCGCGGAGGCCTGCCCGGGCACGCGGGTGATCTCCGTCTGCGACCGCGAGGGCGATTTCCGGGACCTGCTCGCCCACGCCGTGGACGACGGGGACGCTCTGCTGGTGCGCGCCAGCCGTTCGGCAAAGCAGAGCGTGCGGACGTCCGACGGCGGCAAGGAATGCCTGTGGGAGCATGTCGCCGCCCTGTCGCCCGTCGCGGTGACGGAACTGACGATCCCGGCCGCCGGCGGCCCGCGCGCCCGCAAGGAGCGCGTCGCCCGCCTCGAGATCCGCACGGCGGAGGTCAAGCTGCTGCCGCCGCGCCGGGACCGCGGCGCGGAGCCGCTGCCCATGCTCGCCGTCTCGGCCACCGAGGCCGAGACCGCCGACGGCGACGACCCGCTGCACTGGCTGCTGCTGACCACCGAGCGCCCGGCAGAGGGGGAGGCCGACGCCGTGCACGCCGCAACCGTGCTGGACTGGTACCGTCGGCGCTGGACCATCGAGACCTGGTTCCGGACGCTGAAGACCGGGACCCGGATCAAGGACCGCCGGCTGGACAGCGCCGACGACCTGCGCAAGTGCCTCGCCTTCGACGCCGTCACCGCCGTCCATGTCGCCGACCTGACCGTCCTCGCGCGCGAGCGCCCCGAGACCCCGGCGACCACGGTGTTTCCGGAGGAGGACGTCGACCTGCTCCACACGATGCTGGAGTCGCAGGGCCACCGGGACGTCGCGAGGATGTCCGCCGGGCAGGCGCCCGACATCCGGACGGTCGTCATCGACCTCGGGCGCCTCGTCGGTTCCCATCCCACCACGCGGCAGCCGCTGCCGGGAACGAAAAAGGTCTGGCAGGGGCTCGAACGGCTGAACTGGG